>NZ_NEVQ01000017.1 GCF_002261185.1 Bordetella genomosp. 4 | reverse complement strand
GCGGATTACCCATCAGGGACCGTGCAGCGGGTGTTGCACAGCAAGTCCGAATGTACGGGTGCAATCCCTACCGTGGCGTCATCAAGAAGTGAAGGCTTGGCAAACCAGGGGCGTCCATGTACGAAGGAAGAGCAAGGATAGCCGTGCGGCAACAGAATGGCCGGCGCGTCCGGCGCGCCAGCCTCACGATAGAAGGTGTTGATCCCGGCTATCGGAATCGCATGGTGTCTGATGCGCTGATCCATTGCATCCTCCTTCGAAGCATCGGCATTCAAATCGACTTCGTCAGGTAGACCGCCTCCCGTCCCACAATCGGTAATCGCGTCGGCATGAATATCGTGCACTGATCGCAGGGCGAGCGAATCTCTTCCGAGCCATTCATGGCGATCAATTCGCCTTTGTCGAACGTCTCAAACCCGATGACTGGGCGTGTGAAACTAAAGTTCTCCGACTTCACGACATGCGTTTCCAGCAATCGATAGCGCTGCGGGATCGGCGGTTTGTCCATACCCGGGCGCGGGTCGATCAACCCCAGGTGCGCCAGGAATCGGAGCGAAACGTCAGTCGCCAATTCAGCCGCGGATCTGGAAAAATGCTGACCACATTCGACCACCAGCGAACCGCCATACTGAGCTGCGGGATCTCCATGGCGACCGTAGCCGATCACGGGGGTCCCGGGGAATTTGTCCGGGGACATCACCAGATGCACGATCGGCGCGCCTACGGCCGAGGCCAATGCCGTATTGCGATCGGCCTCGTTATAGACCCAGAACGGCTGCACAGGCGTACTCGTCGAATGGATATCGAGCACGAAGTCGGCGGCGTCCAGGACGGGCCGCAATTCCCGTGCCCGACGGACCTCGGGGCTGCCATCCTCGGCATCCAGCATGTTGGCCGTCCAGATGCGGTTCAAATTGTGAACCAATTGCCGGTTGGCATAGGGGTCTTCGATATCAAAGGCCTCATAGGCCTCGATATGTGCAAAGCTGATCGTCAGTGTGCCGATTTTTGGCCGGATATGGTTGTCCAGCAGATGCGTCGCGGCAACCATGCCACAGATCTCATTGCCATGGGTGATAGCGTTGATCAGTACATGAGGGCCAGGCTGTCCGGACTCAAACCGATGAACATAAGGGATTCCGATATTGCCTTGGCGATACGCGGACAGATCGCGCGGCAAGATTTCCAATGGCGGATCGGCAGGGGCGAGTGTGGAGATATTCAACTGAGGCTCCAAGAAAACACCGGCATTCGAGCGATGTCGGGGGAGAGCGGAGCTCCTCGGTGCCAAGGCTGCGGGGTTGCTCTGCTCTCGGGCTGCGGGTGAATTGATTCTACTCAATGCGACGCAGGGGGAGGACCTGCCGGGCACCATACAAAGTACTTCGCCGTGCAGGGGGAAGATTGAGTGCCGACGACGCGGTCTGTCGGGTGACATTGGAAAGAAACGTTTCATACCTTTAAGGTATGGAAGTGATCCATAAAGTATTGGACCTGAAACTGCGCCGATCTTATAAAGCAGGCTGTGATTCAACTCCACAGCCTCAAAAATGCCCGTAGCAACAATCGAACGCGTCGAAACTTCTCTGGTGGATCTGCCTACCATCAGGCCGCACAAGCTGTCGGTGGCCACGATGTATGGCCAGACGCTGATGCTGGTGAAAATCTACTGCAGTGATGGTGTCGTGGGCATTGGCGAAGGCACGACGATTGCCGGTATGGCCTACGGCCCGGAAAGTCCGGAAGCCATGAAACTGTCCATCGATACCTATTTTGCGCCTGCCATGATAGGCCAGGATGCTTCGTCCATTCAGGCGTTGATGGCGCATCTGGGCAAGCTGGTCAAGGTCAATCACTTTGCCAAGAGCGCATTGGAGACGGCTTTGCTCGATGCGCAGGGCAAACGCCTGGGTGTGCCCGTCAGCGAACTGCTCGGCGGCCGGCGCCGCGAGCGTCTGCCCGTCGCGTGGACATTGGCCTCTGGCGACACCGCGCGCGATATTGCCGAAGCCGAGGAAATGCTCGACAGGCGCCGCCATCGAATTTTTAAATTGAAGATCGGCGCCAAGTCACCCGAAGTCGACATCAAGCACGTGGCAGAGATCAAAAAGGTATTGGGCGATCGTGGCGCGGTACGCGTGGACGTCAACATGGCCTGGAGCGAAACGCAGGCCGCCTGGGCCATTCCGGCGCTGGCCGATGCGGGCTGCGAACTGGTGGAGCAGCCCGTCGCCAGCGTTGCGGCCATGACGCGATTGATGCGCCGTTTCCCGGTTGCTTTGATGGCCGACGAAGTCTTGCAAGGACCCGAAAGCGCATTCGAGATTGCCAAGCAACATGGCGCGGATGTCTTTGCCATCAAGATCGAGCAGAACGGCGGCTTGTTCGCCGCTCAGCGGGTGGCCGCCATTGCGGACGCGGCCGGCATCGAGCTGTACGGCGGCACCATGCTCGAAGGCGCGGTCAGCACGATCGCCTCGGCTCATCTATTTGCCAGCTTTGCCCATCTGCAATGGGGCACTGAGCTGTTTGGCCCGTTGCTCATTACCGAAGAAATTTTGACCCAGCCTTTGGACTATAGCGATTTCGCGTTGACCGTTCCTCGCGGTCCTGGTTTGGGGATAGAGCTGGATGAAGCGAAGATCAAACGGTTCACCCGTGAGGGGCTGACCAAGACCACTGACGCTCGGCACTGAGCGATATCCGTTCACGCTGACTGATTATTTATTGGAGAGACAGAATCATGAATGCAGAAGTATTCGACACCAAAGAAGTCCAGGACCTGTTGACCGCGGCCACGAATATTGCCGGCCAAGAGGGCAATGCGCGTTTCAAGCAGATCCTGCATCGCTTGCTGAGCGATTTGTTCAAGGCCATCGATGATCTGGACATCACGCCCGATGAAGTCTGGGCTGGCGTGAACTATATCAACCAGCTCGGGCGCGATGGCGAAGCCGCTTTGCTGGCAGCCGGTCTGGGCCTGGAAAAGTATCTCGATATCCGTATGGATCATGCAGACAAGCTGGCCGGTATCGAGGGCGGCACGCCTCGCACCATCGAAGGGCCCTTGTACGTGGCAGGCGCGCCGGTGCGCGACGGAATGTCGAGAATCGACATCGATCCTGATCAAGACGCAGGTCCGCTTGTGATTCGCGGCGTGGTGACGGACACGGATGGCAAGCCCCTCGCAGGCGCGATCGTCGAATGCTGGCATGCCAATTCGAAAGGCTTTTACTCACACTTCGACCCGACGGGCGCGCAAACCGAATTCAACCTGCGCGGCGCAGTCAAAACCGGCGCCGACGGCAAGTATGAGTTCCGCACTCTGATGCCTGTAGGCTACGGCTGTCCGCCGCAAGGTGCGACGCAGCAGCTGCTCGATGAAATCGGCCGGCATGGCAATCGTCCCGCGCACGTGCACTTTTTTGTCAGCGCCGATAGCCATCGCAAGCTCACCACGCAGTTCAATATCGAGGGCGATCCCTTGATTTGGGACGACTTTGCCTATGCGACGCGCGAAGAACTGATTCCTCCTGTCGTGGAGAAAACCGGTGGCGCAGCGTTGGGCTTGAAAGACAACGCCTACAAGGAAATCGAGTTCAACTTTGCGTTGACCAGCCTCGTGCAAGGCAAGGACAACCAGCTTGTTCATCGCCTGCGCGCAGCCGTTACGGCATAAGCCTTTCTGACGGCAACCTCAACACATTACATCCATAACACTCGCGCCTACGGCGCGAGGAGACACTCATGGCCGCAACGCTTTCCATTCCCGCCCTGATAGATCAGGAGCGAGTCAGCGCCTTTCAATGGCGCGTGCTGATCCTCTGTTTTCTCATCGCCTTGTTCGATGGGTTTGATACGCAGGCGATGGCATTCACTGGGCCCGCAATCCTGGCCGCCTTTAATCTGCAGTCCGGAGAACTCGCTCCCATTCTGACGGCAGGCATTGTCGGTATGGCGGTTGGTGCCATGTCGCTGGGGTTGATCGGCGATCGTATCGGCCGCCGGCCTGCCGCCATGCTCGGTGTCGCCGTCTTTGCGATTGCAACGCTCTTGACGGCCGCGGCGACGGAAACCTGGCACATTCTGGTCTTGCGCTTTATTGCTGGCCTGGGTATGGGCGGATGTACACCTATCGTGTTGGCGCTGGCGGCCGAGTATGTGCCGGCCCGGCTGCGTGGGACTGTGATTACCGGTGTGCTGTTGGGGTTGCCCGCAGGGGCCATGTTGGGTGGCCTGCTGGCTGCGCGCATGTTGCCCGTCATCGGCTGGGAAGGCATTTTCATTGTGGGCGGGGTCGCGCCGCTGATCTTGCTGGTGGCCTTGGTAGCGCTATTGCCCGAGTCGCTGCAGTTCAAGGCCATGCGTGGCGACGCTGCCGGGCAGGATTATGTGCGCCGAATCCTGGCGAAAATCACAACGCAACCCGTGGCGTCCGGTACCAAGTTTTCCGTGCCGGAGGACGCCAAGGTGCGCGCCAGCGTCAAGGCGCTGTTCTCGGACGGCTATGCACGCAAGACGCTGTCCATCTGGACGGTGTATCTGCTGAACTGGGTGGCCTGGTTCATGTTGCTGTCGTGGCTGCCCACCGTACTGAAGGCCGCGGGATTGCCAGCAGACCAGGCGCCCATGGGCACTTTTGCCGTGAACCTGGTGTTCATCATTTGCGCGATTCCGTTGTCGGCGGTGATGCCGCGTGTGTCGACCCGCTCGCTGCTGATCGTGTTGTTCGTTCTGGGTATCGCGGTCGCCTTGGGTCTGGGCTACGCAGGATCGAATTGGACGCTGGTCTTCATCCTGGTGGGTGCAGCCGGTCTCGGTGTCGGCGGTCAGCAGCTGGCGCTGAACTATCTCATCATCGGCGCCTATCCTACGGCTTTGCGTGCGACGGCGACAGGCTGGTCGATCGGTATTGGTCGCGCGGGCGCCATTATTGGCTCGGCGATTGGCGGCAGCGTGCTGACGTTGCTCGGCCCCTCAGGCTTTTTCATGGCGCTGGCAGTTCCCCTGCTTGGTGCGTTGCTGGCAGTGCTGGCCGTAGAGATCAAAGCGCCCGAGCCTGGCGCCGGTAATCTGTCGAGTGCGCACTGAGTTCGAGAATATCGCTATGAATCGTTTTGAAAAACAGATTGCTCTGGTCACCGGTGCGGCTCAGGGAGTGGGTCGCGCCACGGCCAAACGCCTGGCTGCCGAAGGGGCCACCCTGGTCCTCGTGGATCGCGCGATCGAGCAAGGCCTCTCGGTCGTGGAGGAGATTCGTGCGCAAGGCGGACAGGCGTCATTCATTGACGCCGATCTGGAAACCCATGCGGGTGCGCAGCGGATGGTGCAGTACGCATTGGACACTCACGGCCGTATCGACGTGTCAGTGCATAACGTCGGCGGCACCATCTGGATGAAACCGTTCTGGGAATACACACCGGAACAGATGCAACGGGAGATCAACCGCTCGTTGTGGCCGACGCTATGGTCTTGCCGGGAGGTTGTGCCTGTCATGCGCAAACAAGGCAGCGGCGCGATCGTCAACGTAGGGTCCAATGCGACACGAGGTATTTACCGTGTGCCGTATTCGGCGTCTAAAGGTGGCGTGCATGCTGCGACGGTATGCATGGCATTGGAGCTGGCCGGCAGCGGCGTGCGGGTGAACTGCGTTTCACCGGGAGCCCTGGATAATGGCGTGCGGGCCATTCCGCGCAATACCGAGCAGCCCTCCGATCAGGATCTGGCGTGGACACGCGAGATGTACGAAGACTGTCTGGCCGGAACACCGATGCATCGCGTAGGAACGGCGGACGAGGTGGCTGCCGCTATTTGCTTTATGGCCGCGCCAGAGGCGTCCTACATCACCGGTCAAGTAATGTACGTTGCAGGTGGGCATCAGGGCTGATGCGCGGGGTTCGTGCGCTCGTGAGCGTGCGAAGCAGGAACCATCATTCGTGCCGCGCGGGGCCAGCAGGTGGCGCACGACAGTGCGCCGCCTGCTAACGGGATACGCGCGCCAGCGAAAAGCCATCCCATCCTTTGATCCCTACCGTCTGGATCGCTGTCGATGTCAGCCGCAGATCGTGGCCCAATGTTTCCAGAAAACGGCGGGCGCCCAGGACATCGGCCTGTTCTATCGCCTCGGGATCTGCGATACGTCCGCCACGAACGATGTTGTCGCCCACAATGATGGTGCCATCGCGGGCCAGGTGCAATGCCAGCTCCAGATAGCGCGGATTGTCGGCCTTGTCGGCATCGAGAAAAATCATGTCAAAGGGCTCGATATCCGAAACCGCCCACTGCTGCAGAATGTCGCGTGCATCGCCCACGACGATTTCCGTGCAGTCTGCGAGTCCGGTGGCGGCCAGATTGGCGCGCGCCACGTCGGCATAGGCCGCATTGCGCTCCAGTGAGATCAGCTTGCCCGATGCGGGCAAGGCGCGGGCCAGCCAGATCGTGCTGTAGCCGCCGAGCGTGCCGACTTCCAGGATGCGTCTGGCTTGGACCATCTGTGCAAAAATTTGCAGTAAACGGCCTTGGTTTGGCGCCACATCATGAGCTGGCAGTCCGGCGTCGCGAGCACGGTTTAGCGCATGCTCCAAGGCTGGGTCATTGAGGTGCAATATCTCTTCAAAATAATCGTCTACATCATTCCAGAGTGCTTGCTTCATAGCGATAGGCTTTCGTCAGCGATGAGTGGGAATGGCTGAAATCGTACGCATTCACCGCATGCGAGGATATCGAATTATTCTTTGCGGTACGTCAGTTTTTCTCACATACTGGGCGTATGAGATCGCTTCCCCCTTTATCGGCCCTGAAGGTTTTTGAGGCCATTGCCCGCACCGGCTCAGTGACAGCTGCCGCAGACGAACTGCATCGCACGCACGGCGCAGTGAGCCGCCAATTGCGGATGTTGCAAGAGCACGCAGGCATCGCGCTATTTGATAAACAGGGCAATGGTCTGCGCCTGAACGCCCATGGTGCTGAGCTATATGCCTTGATTCGCCCTTTGTTCGATCAACTGGAAACGGGTTACGAGAGCCTATTGCGCCGTGCCCGTCATCCCGGCTTGCATGTGGCATGCAGCGCGACCTTCGCCATGCGCTGGTTGGTGCCGCATCTGGCGGATTTTTACCGTCAGCATCCCGATATACGCATTCGTCTGTCCATGACCTCGGCGCGCGAGCTGCGCAGCGAGGGCGCGGATCTGCTGATTGCCTGGGATCTCAGCGGCTCGGCCTATTCGCAGGCAGATCTGGCCTCAGCGGTACCACTGGCGCCGGTGGCGTTCGGCCCCGTACACGCGCCAGGCCGCAAGGGGGCGCGCAAACCCACGGTCCGTATCGCCCACGATTTCACCACCAGCGCCTGGACTCAGTGGCACCAATTGTCTGGACGAGACCTGAAACTGACGAGCGAGATCACCTTTCCCCATACTCACCTGTGTATCGAGGCGGCGGTGTCGCGTTTGGGGGTGGCCCTGGTCGAGCAGCGGTTGGTGCGCCAGGAACTGGAAGAAGCGGCACTGGTCGCTCCGTACGGGTTTGTGACCTTTCCGGAACCATTGATGGCTTTGCCGGCCCAAGGGCGAGCGCTCAGCCCGGAGGCGAGCGTGTTCATGGACTGGCTGCGCACAGCGTTGTGACCGTGGTGTTGCGTGTTGCGCAATCATCAAAAAACGTGCTATAGTCTTTTTCTTGCAGCGCCCGTAGCTCAGTTGGATAGAGTACTTGGCTACGAACCAAGGGGTCGTGGGTTCGAATCCTGCCGGGCGCGCCAAATTTAAAAGGGTCTCCATTGCGGAGACCCTTTTTTCATTGTGCAGAATCTGCGCTTGGTGTTGCAACCGTGTTGCGCCAACCCTACTTGTGTCAGCCCCGTCGTTTCAGACATCCAGTATGGGGACAAATCCGCCGAAAATCATACGCTTGCCGTCGAACGGCATTGTTTCGCCCATGTTTTTCATGCGCGGGTCGCTCATTATTTTTTCATTGGCCGCATCGCGCACTTCTTTAGACGGATATTCGAACCACGAAAACACGACGACTTCGTCGTCTTTGGCCATGACGGCTTTGCGAAAGTCGGTGAGTTTGCCATCAGGGATATCGTCTCCCCAACATTCCACCATACGCGTGACTCCGAACTCCTTGAAAAGCGGGGCGGCGTCGGCAGCATGTTTCAGATAGGACTCTTTGTTGGCGGCGGGGACTGCCAATAGAAAACCTTCCACGTACTTCATCGTCTGCTCCTTGAATGAGACAGGGCGAGCTCCTGTCATGAGTGAGGCGAGGGTCGTTGTGAGGCGAGTGTTCGGTCTGATCGAACCGAGGTGGATATCGTAAACGCTCGATCTCGCGACATGTCGGCTCTCGACAAACTCTTACATGTATAAAGAGGGTTTGATTAACCCCGGCGATACGTGATGGACAAGATTCGCCACTCGTGAGGAGCGCCAGAAAGGTGGAGACGCAGGTCTATTCGGTACACGATATCTATCCGCACATCCGCATTGTGATGGGGATGGTGATTGGTCTAGGTGTGACGCGTTTGTTGTCCGGCGTCGCGCGCATTGTCCAGCATCCCACGCAATACAGGCTGTATGCGATTCATCTGGCGTGGGTAGCGTCAGTCCTGCTGATGCTGGTTCATTTCTGGTGGTGGGAGTTCGGCCTGTACGAGGTGTCGCACTGGACGTTCGACAAATACCTCTTCATCATCGGCTACGCCATCGCTTTGTTTCTGCTGAGTGCGTTGTTGTTTCCCGATTCGATGCACGGCTACGAGAGTTACAGGGATTTTTTCTATGCGCGCCGGGCCTGGTTTTTTGGATTGCTGGCCGCGACCTATGTATTCGATGTGGTTGATACCCTGCTAAAAGGGGAGGCGCATTTTGCCCGGTTCGGCAACGAGTACATGATACGTACGCCGATTTTTGTCATTGCCTGCCTGCTGGCAATTGTCGTGAAGAGTCCCCGCTATCACGCGGGTCTGGTGGTGCTGACCTTGGTGTACCAGGTATGGTGGATACTCAGGTCGTTTGACACGCTCGGGTAGCGCAGTGCGGAGCTGGCCATGTGCCAGCCAGCTCCGGGCCATCAAATCGATATGGCGCACTGATCCTGTGTTTTCCGGTCAGGGTCAGGCCAACACGGGGTAGTCGAGATAGCCTTTGACGCCGCCGCCATAAAACGTCGTGTTGTCCGGCGTATTCAACGCTGCGCCTTCGCGCAGACGGCGTACCAGATCGGGATTGGCGATGAACGGCTTGCCAAAGGCAATCAGGTCGGCCTGTCCGGATTCGACAACGTCTTCTGCGAGCTTGCCGTCGTAACCATTATTGGCCATCCAGGCGGCTTGACCGCCGGCCTTTTCATACGTTTGCCGCAGGGCTGCGTAATCGAACGGAGTGTCGCCTTGTTGGAAATGACGATCGCCGCCCGTGGCGCCCTCAATGACGTGCACGTAGGCCAATTTGTAGCCTGCCAGGATGCGTGCGACATGCTCGAACAAGGGCTGCGGGTTGGGATCGCTGGCATCGTTGGCGGGCGTAACGGGAGAAATACGGATGCCGGTGCGGCCGGCGCCGATTTCCTCGGTGATCGCCTGGACGACCTCGCTCAGCAAGCGAGCGCGGTTTTCGATGCTGCCGCCGTATTCGTCGGTACGCAGGTTGCTGCCGCTGCGCAGGAATTGATCCAGCAGATAGCCGTTGGCGGCATGGATTTCCACACCGTCAAAGCCTGCCTCGATCGCCGCGCGAGCGGCACGGCGGTAATCTTCGACAATGCCCGGCAGCTCACTCAGTTCCAGGGCGCGCGGTTCAGAGGTGGGGACGAATTCGCCCGTGCCGTCATCGTGCACCAGATAGGTCTTGGATTTGGCTTGCACGGCCGAGGGGGCGACGGGCGCGCCGTGGTTCGGCTGCAGCACGTTGTGCGAAATACGGCCCACGTGCCACAACTGCACAACGATTTTGCCGCCCGCTTGATGGACGGAATCCGTGACGCGCTTCCAGCCTGCAAGCTGTTCGGCCGAGTACAGGCCCGGGACCTGCGCGTAGCCCTGGCCCTGATGGGTGATCGCAGTGGCTTCGGTGATGATGAGGCCCGCGGTCGCGCGCTGCGTGTAATACGTCACCATGTCGGCGGTCGGGACGGCGCCTGGCGCGCGGTTGCGGGTGAGAGGCGCCATGACGATGCGGTTGGACAGTTGCAGGTCGCCTGCGGCGATGGGGTCGAAAAGGGTAGGCATGATTCGGGTCGTGTAATGAGTGGCGGGTGAGGGAAGTGGTACGTCGATAGGGGCGAGGGCCCTAAAGGTCTTGGCCAAGTTCACGTAGAAAGGCCGAGATCGTGTCCTCGTTGCGTTTGTAGAAAATCCACTGGCCGATGCGGCGCGTAGTGACCAGGTCGGCGCGCTGCAACACAGCCAGATGCGTGGACATGGTGGATTGAGACAGCCCACAGCGCTCGAATTGACCCGCACATACCCCGATGTCCAGGGGATGTTCCTGGGTGGAGAAATGCTTTTCGGGCGTTTTGAGCCACTGCAGAATTTCGCGGCGCACCGGATTGGCCAGCGCTTTGATGATGAGATCAATGTCCATGTCGTATGGATTTAGTATATCGGGTTTTGTCGAATTATAAATCTGTAAATCTAGATATATCAATATGCGGGAAATTGACGATCCGCAGGCCGCCCAGCTAGCAATCGCGAATAGTGCGGTCAGGCTTCGCGCAGATAGGCTTGCGGTGGTGCGCCCAGCGCCCGTCGGAACATGGCGCTGAACGCGCTGGGGCTGTGATAGCCGAGTTCGGCGGCCACGCGCGTGACAGGCTGGCCGAGCGACAGACGATGCAAGGCATCGGCCAGCCGTACCTGCTGCACCCATTGCCGATAATTCAGTCCCAGTTCCGCCTGAAACAGCCGGATGAGGGTACGGCCGCTGGCGCCGACCTCGTCGCCCCAATCGTCTATCGTGCGGTTCAGGGCCGGCTGAGCCAGAATGGCACGGCAGACAGTCTGCAGACGCCGGTCTTTAGGCCAGGGGATCTGGATAGGAATCGCCGGTGCGGCCTGCAATTCCGTCAGCAATAACGCGGCAATCTGGCCGCCCCGGCCGTCCAGCTCGTATTCAATGGGCTCGGCCGCCAAGGCCAGGATCAATTCCCGCAACAGGCCCGAGACTTCGATGACCTGACAGTGTTTCGATAGGGCTTCGGCGGCATCGGCGCGCACATACAAGGTGCGCATCTGTACCGTGCCCACCATCTCGATGCCGTGGATGATGCCCGGGGGTACCCACAGCGCGCGCAGCGGCGGCAAAGTCCAGAAGCCATCCGGCGTGCTCACGCGCATCGCGCCATCGATCGCATATACCAGCTGGCCGCGCGGGTGGCTGTGTGGTCCGGTGGTCGCGTTGGACATAAAGGACTTGGCCATGGCGGTGATGAGGCGCGGCACATGTTGGTAGTCGTCTGCATTGCGGCTACGGGTCGGGTCCAGCGGTGGAATGGAGCGTGAGGGCATGATGATGACTCTGTCACTTTCGCGATGAAAGTTGGCATGTTTGCGTGTTAGGGACTTTATACACTGTTTGTTTGCGGTAATCGTCCCCGCGTTTCGGGTGGGGGACGATTGGTTGTCCGGCCCTTACTTCCCGGCGAACTGCCGTTCGGGCTCTGATTTCTTACGCGATTTGCTGATTGATATCTATGACTTCTTCATCCACAGCCAATTCTGGTTCCGCCTCCGTTATGTCTGCCCCAGCGGGCGCGGGCTTGGTCGAGCCTGCTTTCAATGCAGCCACGACGGGCCATGCCGAGCAGGCCTCTGCGGGACCTGCTGCATCCCAGGCCTGCGCTGCGCCGGTGGCGCCATCGTCGACTTCGTTCAAGGTCCTGGGTGCGATCAGCGTGGCCCACATGATGAACGACATGATCCAATCGATCCTGTTGGCCATCTATCCCATGTTGAAAGACTCATTCAATCTGAGTTTTTCGGAAATCGGCTTGATCACGCTGACCTATCAGATCGCGGCGTCGTTGCTGCAGCCTGGCATTGGCTTGTACACCGATAAACGGCCGACGACGTATTCTCTGCCGATCGGTATGGGATTTACGCTGGTGGGGTTGCTGCTGTTGGCTTATGCGCCGTCGCTACCCTATCTGTTGGTCGCCGCAGCCTTGGTCGGAACGGGCTCATCGATATTTCATCCGGAATCATCCCGCGTGGCGCGCATGGCGTCGGGTGGGCGGCATGGTCTGGCGCAGTCCTTGTTTCAAGTCGGCGGCAATGTGGGGTCGGCGCTGGGTCCTTTATTGGCCGCGCTGGTCATCATCCCTCACGGCCAGACCAGCGTCGCGTGGTTTTCGCTCGCCGCGTTGTTCGGCATGATCGTGCTGGTGGGAATAGGGCGTTGGTACGGCGCGAACCGGGCGCTGCTCAAGCCCAAGGCAAAGGCGGCCAGTGGCGGCACGACGTTGACGCGTAATCAGGTGCTGGGGGCGTTGGGGGTGCTGGGCCTGCTGATTTTTTCCAAATACTTCTACATGGCCAGCCTGAACAGCTATTTCACGTTCTATTTGATGGACAAGTTCGATATGCCCGTGCGGACTGCGCAGTTGTATTTGTTCTTATTCCTGGCCGCCGTGGCATTCGGTACCGTGGCTGGCGGGCCAGTGGGCGATCGCGTCGGCCGCAAGATTGTGATCTGGGTATCCATCCTGGGCGTGGCGCCATTCACGTTGATGTTGCCGTATGCCAACCTGTTCTGGACGGGCGTGCTCGTCGTGATCATCGGTGTGATCCTGGCCTCCGCGTTCTCCGCCATCGTGGTGTATGCCCAGGAACTGGTCCCGGGCAAGGTGGGAATGATCGCTGGATTGTTTTTCGGATTCGCGTTCGGGATGGGCGGGCTGGGTGCCGCCGCATTAGGCAAATTGGCGGATGCGACCAACATTACCTACGTCTATGAGGTCTGCGCGTATCTGCCGTTGCTGGGGATAGTGGCGTTTTTGCTGCCGGATATCGAGGGTAAAAAGCGGCGCGCTAAATAGCGGCTGGACAAGCTAAAAATATCAGTTATAATTTCGCCTCTTTATCAGCGCCCGTAGCTCAGTTGGATAGAGTACTTGGCTACGAACCAAGGGGTCGTGGGTTCGAATCCTGCCGGGCGCGCCAAATTTAGAAAGGGTCTCCATCGCGGAGACCCTTTTTTCTTGGTTTTATTCTGATTGACGCAGCTTTCGCGTCAGCTGGGTTGGCACAAAAATCCTCACGAACGTAAGGATTCTTGTGCGTAAATCGACGTTTTTGGCAGAAATCCTCACGGCCGTGAGGATTTCTCGCTGTCAGAACCGATACGTCGCGCTTGCCGTGACCGTGCGCCGTTGCCCATAGAAGCAATCGCCGCGGCTCAGGCACGTGACCTCGTAGCTTTTGTCTGCGATGTTGTTGACGTTGAGCGCATAACGCCACGCTCCGCTGTCATACGCGACCATTGCATCGAATAGGGTGACCGACGGCGTTTCCGGCGCCGCGCCGTCGGTGAACGAGCCTAGATAGCGCACGCCCGCACCGACCGAAAAACCAGGCATGCTGGCCAAGGCGAAACGATATTTACCCCACAACGACGCCATGTGTTTCGGCACGGGCTCCAGATCGGAGTCGATGTCGGTGTAGATATAGTTGGCGATGACGTCCAGTTGCTTGGTCACGCGGCCGCGCAGCTCTAATTCAATGCCACGTGTCTCGGTCTTGCCCGCCTGAATTTGATTGTTCGGATTGGACGGATCGGGAGCCTGGCGGTTTTTCTCGCGCAGGTCGTAAGCTGCCGCGGTGAACTCCAGGCCGGAGTCGGGCGGCATGTATTTCAAGCCGAGCTCCCATTGCTTGCCGCGCAATGGCTTCCAGCGATTGCCATAGAAGTCCGTGCCACCGATAGGGGTGAATGACTCGCTGTAGCTGATGTATGGCGACAGGCCGTTGTCTGCAGCGTAGAGCAAACCGAATCGTTTGGTCGTCGCGTTGTCGACTTCGCGGTCGTTGCCTTCGATATCGGTTTGGGCCCGATCGTGGCGGATCCCGGCGACAAAGATCCAGTTTTGATAACGCATCTGGTCTTGCGCGTAAAAACCGAGTTGCTGTTGTTTTGTCTTGGGCGTATCGCTGAGATCGTATTCCGGGATGTTGCCGTAAACAGGATGGTAGATGTTCAGCGGGCTGCCGAGGCCCGTGGCTTCTTGTCCCGTTTCGCGATAGCGGCTGTAATCAGCACCAAACAATAGCGTATGCTGGGTCGCGCCCCAATCCACTTTGCCTTCTACGTTTTGATCGACCAGTAGCGTACGCATGCGTGGCTTGTGCACGTAATAGTAGCGATTGAGCGTCATTTGCTCGGGGTCGATGTAGGGAGCTTCGGGATTCGAATACGAGTCCGGATACATCGACTTGTAGTCGACTTTGCTGATCGTATTGCGGAAACTCTGCCGCACGGTCCAGCGGTCGTTGAACTTGTGTTCAAACAGCCAGCCTACGCTGAATTGCTCGGTGTCATAGGCATCGAAACCCGGCTCGCTGGCAAAGCGGCGCGTGGGAATTTGACCGTTGGGGTTATCGCTGACGCTGCCGCTCCAGGGCAGGAACGATTGCGTGGTGCCGGTTTTGTCTTTCTGGAAATAACCTTGCAGGGTCAGCGAGGTGGCGGCGCTGGGTTGCCACGTGAGCGACGGAGCAAGCATCAGCCGATCGTCGCCGACGTGTTGAACTTGCGTATCACTGTCCCGAGCGACCGCGACGACGCGGTAGAGCCATTCGCCGTCTTCGGTGACCGGGCCGGTCAGGTCAGCCTGGATTTCTTTGCGATTGTGATTGCCGACGATGACGCCGATTTCGTGCTGGGCCTCGGCCAAGGGGCGTTTGCTGACCAGGTTCAGCACGCCGCCGGTGCTGCCTTGGCCGTACAACATGGATGATGGTCCGCGCAGGACTTCGAGCCGTTCCAGCGCGTAAATATCGGTGCGCGGGTTGTTGTAGCTGAAGAACTGACGCAAGCCGTCCAGATACTGCACCGGCTCGACGCCGCGTACGCGGACGTAGTCAGCGCGATTGTCGACGCCGTAGGCGTTGGGGCGCACGCCGGCGGCGTAGTTCAGCGCGTCCTGGACATTTTGCGCGCCCTGGTCGACGAATTGTTCGCGCGTGATCACCGTGATGGCTTGCGGCGTTTCCAGCAGCGGTGTGTCTGTTTTTGTGCCTGTGGCGCTGCGCGTCGCTACATAGCCCTCGACGGGGCTAGTGGCAGTTTCTTGGGTGCCGGTGACGCGTACCGCTGGCAGGGTCGCGGCTTCGGTGTCTGTGTCTTGTGCATGGGCA
The DNA here is from genome assembly GCF_002261185.1 of Bordetella genomosp. 4. GTDB lineage: Bacteria > Pseudomonadota > Gammaproteobacteria > Burkholderiales > Burkholderiaceae_B > Bordetella_A. The sequence goes on along the minus strand of NZ_NEVQ01000017.1, from coordinate 275,110 downwards.
AAAAACGGGGCCAGACTGGCGGTCAATAGGGCCAAGGTAAAGGCGGGCGTCTTGCGCACGGGTGTCGCAGGCAAATAGCGGTTCAACAGAATCCCCAAATTAGAAAAACGTATCCGATAGTGATAATGATTTGTATTAATTTTGTCGGATTATAGTGGGGCTTTGGAAAACTGCAGAGGCTTGCCTAGCGAGGTTGTTGTATCTGGCTGTTGCTGTAATGAGCCGGATTGTTCGGCTGCCTGTGTTGGACCGGCTGCAACTTGCCGCCCGGCGGCGGTGGTGCCGTTGTGACCCTGTGCGCGCGTATTCCCGGCCGATTTCGGTATGCCGATGCGTGTTTTTTACGAGCGCGAGCCGGGTTTCAGTTCGCGGCGCAAGATTTTGCCGACAGCGCTGCGGGGAAGCTCATCGCGGAATTCAACGTGGCGCGGAACTTTGTAGCCGGTCAAATGCTGGCGGCAATGGGCGATCAGAGTGGCGGCATCCAGTGATGGATCGCGGCGGATGACGAACAGTTTGACGGTTTCGCCCGATCGTTCATCGGGTACGCCGACGGCGGCAACCTCGCGTACGCCAGGGTGCAGGGCGGCGGCATCTTCGACTTCGTTGGGATAGACGTTAAAGCCTGATACCAGGATCAGGTCTTTTTTACGATCGACCAGATAGACGTAGCCGCGTTTGTCGACATAGCCCATGTCGCCGGTGCGCAGAAAGCCATCGGGATGAAAGACCTGGGCGGTTTCGGCGGGCTGTTTCCAATAGCCCGACATGACTTGGGGACCTCGGACGCAGAGTTCGCCGGTTTCGCCTGGCGGCAGTTCGCGGCCGTCATCGTCTCGGATGGATATCTCGGTAGAGGGCACCGGCAGGCCAATGGAGCCGGTAAAGGTGCTGACGTCCAGGGGATTCAAGGTGACGGCGGGGGAGGTCTCTGTGAGTCCGTAAGCCTGGCACAGCGAGACGCCGGTCACCTCGCGCCAGCGTTGGGCGACGGCACGCTGTACGGCCATGCCGCCTCCGAGTGTGATGCGCAATCGGGAAAAATCCAGCTTGGCAAAGTCGGGATGATTCAGCAATGCGCAAAACAAGGTGTTGACGCCGGTGAGGGCGCTAAAGGGTGTTTTGCGCAGGGCCTTGATAAAGGCCGGCAGATCGCGAGGGTCTGGAATCAGCAGGTTGCGCGCGCCCAGCTTGATGAAGGTCAGGCAATTGGCCGTGAGGGCAAACACGTGATAGAGCGGCAAAGCAGTGACGATGCATTCCTCACCCTCGCGCAGATGGCCGCGTATCCAGGCATGGGCCTGACACAGATTGGCCAGCATGTTGCCGTGACTGAGCACGGCGGCTTTGGCGACACCGGTCGTGCCGCCCGTGTATTGTAGAAATGCGGGGTCGGCGCGCGTCAGAGTGGGCGGACGCAACGATAGGCTGCGGCCGGCAGCCAGCGCGGTACGCAGGCGTACGGTACCGGGCAGCGACCATGCCGGGACTTTGCGCTTGATGTGGCGCACGGCCAGATCGACCGCGCGCCCTTTGATCGGGCCCAGCAATTCGCCTATGGAGGTGACGACGATGTGGCGCAGGGCGGTATGCGGCAGCGCTTTTTGCAGCGTGTGGGCAAAGTTCTCCGCGATGACGATGGCTTGTGCGCCGGCATCACCCAATTGGTGCGCCAATTCGTGGGCGGTATAGAGCGGATTGCAGTTCACGACGACGCAGCCTGCGCGCAATGCCCCGAACAGGCAGATGGGATATTGCAGCAGATTGGGCAGCATCAGCGCGACACGGTCGCCCTGGCGCAGGCCGCGCGATTGCAGCCATGCGGCAAAATCGCGCGACAGACGATCGAACTCGGCGTAGGTGATCGTGGTGCCAAGACTCGTGTAGGCAGGGTTGCCGGCAAAACGCCGGCAGCTATCGTCGAGTATCGTCAGCAGCGATTCGTAGGGCGTAGTGTCAATGTCGGCAGGGACGCCGGGCGGGTATTGATCGAGCCAGATGCGTTCCATATGTTGAGTCGATGCGAGCTACAGTGCCTCGAATATACCGGCTGCACCCATGCCGGTGCCAACACACATCGTGACCATGCCGTATTTGCCGCCGGTACGTCTCAGGCCATGCACGACGGTGGCGGTGCGGATAGCGCCCGTCGCGCCCAAGGGATGGCCCAGTGCAATCGCACCGCCCAACGGATTGACCTTGGCCGGGTCCAGTTGCAAGTCGCGCATGACGGCCAATGATTGTGCGGCAAAGGCTTCGTTGAGCTCGATCCAGTCCAGGTCCTGCTGTGCGATGCCGGTCTGGGCGAGGGCTTTGGGGATGGCCATTTTGGGGCCGATGCCCATGATCTCGGGAGGAACTCCCGCGACCGAGAAACCCACCACACGCGCCAGCGGCGTGAGATTGAGTTCACGCAGAATACGCTCGGACACGAGCACGACGGCGGCGGCGCCATCGGACATTTGTGAGCTGTTGCCTGCGGTCACGGAGCCGCGTGCGGCAAAGACAGGACGCAGTTTGGCGAGCGCCTCGGCGTTTGTGTCGGGGCGTGGGCCTTCGTCGTGCTCGGCCAGTTTTTCCACCGTACGCACGGACCCGGCGTCGCCGGGCAGATGCGTCACAGTCTGATAGGGCGTGATCTCATCGTTGAAGTGTCCTGCTGCGATGGCCGCGCAGGCTTTTTGATGCGAGGCCAAGGCAAAGGCATCCTGATCCTCGCGCGAGATCTTCCATTGGGCAGCGACTTTCTCGCCGGTCAGGCCCATGCCATAGGCCATGCCCAGGTTTTCGTCGCGCGCAAAAATCTCGGGATTGATGGCGACCTTGTTGCCCATGATTTGCGGCATGGCGCTCATCGATTCCGTGCCGGCCGCAATCATGACGTCGGCCATGCCCAACTGGATGCGCGCGGCAGCATCGGCGACGGCCTGCAAACCAGAGGCGCAAAAGCGATTGACGGTGACGCCCGGGACATTGTCCGGCAGACCCGCGAGCAGCAGGCTCATGCGGGCGACGTTCATACCTTGTTCGGCTTCGGGCATGGCGCAGCCCGCGATGACGTCTTCGACGCGGGCGGGATCCAAAGCGGGGACTTGTGCCAGCGCGGCGCGCAGGGCGGCCGCCAGCATATCGTCGGGGCGGGTGGTGGCATAAATGCCATTGCGTTTGCCCACGGGCAGGCGGGTAGCGGCGACGATATAGGCGTCTTGAATTTGTTTGCTCATCAGGAATCCTTCGGGTGTCAGTTGCGCAGTGGCTTGCCGGTTTCCAGCGTGTGCTGGATACGCGCTTGCGTTTCCTTGGTTCGCAACAAGGCCACGAATTCGCGGCGTTCGACGGCCAGCAGCCAGTCTTCGTTCACGCGTGTGCCGGCTTCGACTTCGCCGCCGCACAGGGCGACAGCGGCGCTGCGGGCGACCCGATAATCATGGGCGCTGATCATGCCGCCCTCGCGCATGTTGATGAGGACCATTTCAAAGTTCGCGATACCAGTGCGGCCTGCGACGGGGATGTTGGTCACGGGCAATGGCGGGGTGTGGCCGGCATCGGCGGCTGCGCGTGCTTGCTTGATAGCGACCCACAGCAATTCGTCAGGATGAAACACGATCTGGTCGTGGGCTTGGGCATAGCCCATGTCGATGGCCTGCAACGCGCTCTTTGAGACTTGTGCGGTGGCAATGTTCTGGAATACCGGCTGCAGATACGGAAACACCTCGGCGGGCGTCGCCGTCATCGCGGCCAATGCAGCGGCGCGTGCGGCGAGGGCTTTGCTGCCGCCTCCCGCCGGCACCAGGCCCACGCCGGCCTCGACCAGACCGATATAGCTTTCCAACGCCAGGACCCGATGGCTGCAATGCATGAGAAACTCGCATCCTCCGCCCAGCGCCATCCCTTGTACCGCAGCAACGGTCGGCACACGTGCATAACGCAAGGACAGCGAGGCGCGCTGGAATTTTTCTACGGTCGCCTCCAGCATGTCGAATTGACCGGCGACGCAGGCCTGTACGACTTGCGATAGGTTCGCGCCAACGGCAAACGGGGCATCATGCCAGACGACCAACGCGTCCAATTGCTGTTCGCTGTGCGCCACTGCATGCAGTACGCCGTCGAGGACTTCGTCGCCGATGGTGTGCATCTTCGATGTGAACGACAGGATGCCGACGCCTGGGTCCAATTCGGGCAGATGCCACAAACGCACCCCTGCGTTTTCCCAAAGCGTGGCGCCCCGGGGAATGGAGGCTTCGCCGACCAGGCGTTCGGGGAACAACTGGCGTGTATATACGGGCAGCGTAGAGCGCGGTTGCTGTTTGCCGTCGCGCGCGGAATAGGAGCCCTGCGCGTTGTGCACACCTTCGCGGCCGTTTTCTTGCACCCAGCCCGGCAGGGGAGCCGTGCTCATCGCTGCGCCAGCGGCGATATCGGCCGCGATGGCATCGGCGATGTCGGCCCAACCGGCCGCTTGCCAGGTTTCAAAGGGACCTTGCGCCCAGCCGAATCCCCAGCGCATCGCCAAGTCGATATCACGAGCGTTGTCGGCGATATGTTCGAGCTGTGTGGCGCTGTAATGAAAAATATCGCGGAATAAGCTCCACAGAAATTGCGCCTGAGGATGTTTGCTCGCGCGCAATGCCGCAAAGCGTTGCGCCGGATCGCGTTGTTTCAGGATCGCATCGACTTCGTCAGCGATGACACCGGCCGAGGGCCGATAGTCGCCCGCGGCGGGATCCAGTACCTGGATCTCTTTGCCGACTTTGCGATACACGCCGATGCCGCTTTTCTGGCCCAACGCGCCGCGTTCGATGAGAGCATTGAGCCATGCAGGCAATTGAAAATGCGGGTGCCAGGGATCCGAGGGCAGCTTGTCGCGCATGGTGGCCACGACGTGGGCGAGCGTGTCCAGGCCCACGACGTCGGCGGTACGATAGGTGGCGCTTTTGGGACGGCCGATCTTGGGGCCGGTCAAGGCATCGACTTCGTCAAAGCCCAGGCCGAGCCGTTCGGTGTGATGCAGTGCGGCCAAAATCGAAAACACGCCGATACGATTGGCGATGAAGTTGGGCGTATCCAATGCGCGGATGACGCCTTTGCCCAATTGGCTGGTCAGCCAGCTTTCCAGATGATCGACGATCTCGCGTTGCGTGTGGCGCGTGGCAATGATCTCGACCAGGCGCATGTAGCGCGGCGGATTAAAAAAATGCACGCCGCAGAAGCGGGCGCGCAGATTTTCGGGCAAGGCGTCGGCCAGTTCGCCGATCGATAATCCGGATGTATTCGAGGCCAGGATCGCATCGGGGGAGACATGCGGGGCGATACGCTCGTACAGCGCCGTTTTCCAGTCCATGCGCTCCGCGATGGCTTCAATGACCAGATCGCAATGGGCCAGTTGATCGAGATGGTCATCGTAGTTCGCGGGAGTAATCAACGCGAGGCGCGAGGGGCTGGCCAACGGTGCGGGCTCGAGCTTTTTCAGACCCGCCAGGGCTTTGCTGGCGATGGCATTGCGATCGCCTTCTTTGGCTGTCAGGTCGAACAGCGTAACGGGAATACCGGCGTTGGCCAGATGGGCGGCAATTTGCGCGCCCATGACGCCCGCTCCCAGTACGGCGGCGTGTTTGACAATGAACTTGCTGCTCAAAGCGGTCTCCTGTTTGGGCAGCGCCAGGCGCTGCCTGATAGCATGATGACGATCAGAACCGGGTGGACACCTGGATCCCCAGGATGTTCCCTTTGCTGCGATAGTCGCCCGCGACGCGGCCCTTGGTCAGAGCGTTACCCGAGGTAGTATCGATGTCGGCGTCGCGCAGGTACAGATAGGTATAGCCCACGTCGATTTGCGTGTCTTTGCTCACCGCATACTGTACTCCGGTTGAGAACCACCAGCGATCCGTGTCGGGCAGCGAAGTGGGGCGATCGCTCGGGTTGTGCACGGGGGACTGATCCCAGGCGACGCCAAAACGCCATTTCCATTTCGGCGCAAACTGATAATTGGCGCCCAGCGCGACGCGCCAGGTGTCGCGGAAGTCCAGCGGCAGTGTGTCGGTCGGCCCGCCGTCGTTTTTGATCTTCAGTTGGGGCAGGCTGCTCCAGCCCGTCCACGAAATATCGGCCAGCAATTCCCATTGCTCGTTCAACTGATGCACGGCGCTCAATATCAAGGAGTCGGGCAGCTCGACGCGTGTGCTGGCGTCATAGGACAAGGACCGTCCGGGTGCAAAGCCGTCGATCTGGGTGTCGCCTTTGGCGTTGTGGCGGATCTTAGACCGGTAAGACAACCCGATGCGGGTGTCTTCGGTAGGTTGCAGCATGAAACCGATGTTCCAGCCCCACGCGTCGCCATCCAGATTCAAGTCGGCATCGCCAGGCAGAAAAGGACCGGCAGGTGTCACGGGAACTACGACTTTCTTTTTGTATTGCGCGTCGATGTGTTGCCAGTTCACGCCAAAGCCCATCGAGAATTGGTCATTGACCTTGTAGGCGATCGACGGGTTGATGTTGATGGTCTTGATGTCGAATTTGTTGGAGTGATATTGACCGACCCAATCGTCGTTGTATTCGGTCATTAATCCAAACGGTGCGCCCACGCCCAGGCCGACAAACCATTTTTCGTTCAGCTGCCACGAGAAATAGGCATTGGGGACGACCCCAAGGTTTCCGGCATCGCCGCCATTGCCGCCCATGGGGACACCGCCGCCTAGCGCGGTGGGATTGCGGCTATTGCCGTTGTCGCGAAACTTGAAAGACGGCTGTATGGCGTTCACGCCGGCGGAAATATTAAAGCCCGGCAGATAGGTCATCCCGGCAGGGTTGAAATAAATAGTGCTGGCATTTTCGGCGATAGCAGCCGAGCCGGCGTAGGCATTGCCGAGGCCGCTGGCGTTTTGCTCCATCAATTGAAAGCCGGCGGCGTGTACGTTGCTGACACTGCCGATCGCTGTGATGGCGACGGACAAAGCAGTCAAGGCCAACGATTTTTTATGCATGGTGTGTCTCCTCTCGTCAGGCGTAAATACGGGTATTGCATGGGCCTGTGCGTTGGCGCCTTTTTTATGTCGTACTTGTGTTGTGCAGCTTGTTATTCCGGTAGTGCAGCGGCCCGCCTGTGAATGGGGCAAAGCCAGTGCCGAAAATCACGCCCGCGTCAGCCAGGTCGGCATCGGCGACGACGCCTTTATCGACCTGCTGTTGCGTGCGTTCGATAAGAGGGGCGATTAATTTTTCTGCCATGCCCGCGGGCGGGGTTGCTGGTTGCTGCTTGCGCGCTTTGCCGTCATGCCAGGCGTAAAAACCCTGACCGCTTTTACGGCCCAGATCACCGCGGGAGATACGATCGGCGAGACAGCGTGGAGGCTTGGCCTGTTGCGTGAGCTGCTGGCCAGCCGCCAGCGCAATATCCAGGCCCACCGTATCGGCTAATTCCAGTGGCCCCATGGGCATGCCAAAGTCTGTCATGGCGCGATCGATGGTCTCTGGCGAAACGCCATCGTCGACCTGCCGCATGGCGGCCAGCATATAGGGAGCCAGCACCGCATTGACCAGAAATCCAGGCGCATCGCTCACTGGCAGGGGCAGCTTGCCGAGCTGGCCGACAAACGCGCAGGCACGCGCTTGTATTCCTTGTTCATCAGGGCCTGCCTGAACGACCTCGACCAATGGCATTTGCGCGACGGGATTGAAAAAATGAATGCCGATCAGCCGATGCGGTTGGGTCAAGCCGGTACGCAAGGTGGCCAGCGACAGGCTGGACGTGTTTGTGGCCAGGATCGCATCAGGTTTCATGCGGGACTCGACCGCACGGTACAGCGCCTGTTTGGCCTCGACCTGTTCTGTGATGGCTTCGATCACCAGGTCGGCGCGCGTGACGCCGTCGCCTGCCGGATCTGGGACCAAGCGATCGGCGGCCGCGCGAGCAGCATAGGGGTCTTTGAGTTTGCGTGCGTAGAGCGCGGTCGCTCGTCCGATAGCCGGCGCGATGCGTGCAGCGTCCTGGTCTTGCAGCGTGACGGTCATGCCTTTCAGTGCGCACCACGCCGCAATATCGCCGCCCATTGTGCCGGCGCCGACGACGTGTACGTGTTGCACAGGTGAAATTCCTTCACGTGCTTTGCCGCAGGATTTCAGGCGTTCTTGCAAACGGAAAACCCGCAGCAGATTGCGCGCTGTATCAGAGGTCAGAATGCGATCGATGACCTGTGGCGCCGCGAGGGCGTTGCCGTCGTATTGCGACCAGAGCGTGATGATGGCAGGGGCAGCAGGATAGTGGCCCTGGGGGTCTTTGGCCTCGACCTGTTTCTGCGCGCGTTTGGCCACCAGCGATTTGAACGGCGCATGGTTCATCCACGCGGCGATCCCGCGCGCTCGATGCGCCGGTTTGCCAGACAGCACATGACGGCGCGCAGTTGTGTCCGATAGTCTCGGGGGCACGCGTGCGTCGACCAGGCCCAACGCGGCGGCCTTGCGCGCATCGGCAGGGCGTCCCGTCAACATCATGTCCAGGGCGGCGGCGGGGCCGATCAGGGCAGGCAAGCGGCGCATGCCACCCCAGCCGGGAAAGATGCCCAGCATGACTTCCGGCAGCGCCAGCGAGGTGCCCGGCACATCTACCGCCAATCGATAGCGGCACGCGAGCGCCAGTTCCAGACCGCCGCCTAGGCAATGTCCCTGGATCAAGGCCAGGGTGGGATAGGGTACGCTGGCCAAGCGGTTGAACAATTGCCAACCGCGTTCCACCAGCGCGTGCGCTTGTTGCGGCGTGTCGAGCCCGACGAATTCTTCCACATCGGCGCCGGCGATAAAGCCCGCGGCCTTTCCGGAACGAATGATCAGGCCCGTCGGCGGCGCCGACTGCAAGGAGTCCAGGACCTGGGCAAGCTCGGTCATGACCTCGGCCGACAAGGCGTTGACAGCGCTATCGGCGCGATCAATCGTCAACCATGCCAAGCCATCGGCTTCGCGCTCCAGGCGCCAGTGCCGCCATTGCGGCGACGAGATCTCTGTCGTGGACGTCATTGCGCAGCCTCCGTTTCGAGCAGCATGGCGCCGCCTTGTCCGCCACCAATGCAAATCGCTGCCATGCCGCGCTGCAAACCACGCGCCCGCAGCAGTTGCAGCAGATGCAGCACGATACGTGCGCCCGAGGCGCCGACGGGATGGCCGAGCGCAATGGCGCCGCCTTCGACGTTCAAGCGTGTTTGATCCAACGCACCCCACGGTTCAGTGCCGAGCTCTTCACGGCAATAGACGGTATCGTCCCAGGCCGCGAGGCACGCCAGCACCTGCGCGGCAAAGGCCTCGTTGATTTCCCACAGGTCCAGGTCGTTCAAACCTAAATGATGCCGCTGCAGGATCGAGGTAGCGGCGTGTACCGGCCCCAGCCCCATCTGCGCGGGATCCAGGCCCGCCCATTGCGAATCGACGATACGTCCCAAGGGCTGCAGGTTCCAGCGTTTGACCGCGTCCTCGGAGGCCAATAGCAGCAATGCCGCGCCATCAGTGACTTGCGAGCTATTGCCGGCGGTGATGTTGCCCCAGGGCTTATCGAATACCGGGCGTAGTTTGCCCAGCTTCTCGACAGTGGAATCGTCGCGCACGCCGTCATCGATGGGATAGAGTGTGCCGCGCGCATCGATCAGCGGCGCGATCTCGCGACCGGCGGCCTCTCTAGCCGCCAGAGCGCGGGCATGACTGCGTGCCGCGTATTCATCCATCGCCTGGCGGCTGATGCCAAAGCGCGTGGCGAGGTTTTCTGCGGTTTGTCCCATGGATAGCCCCACCACGGGATCGGTGAGTCCCTTCACCAGGCCGATCACGGGGGCGATGCTGCGCCAGGGAAAACGGCGCAGCGCCGCGAAACGATCACCTGCGCCGCGCGCTGCAGCCCAGCGTGCCAGCCAGCGCGTCATCTCGTCGGAGACCAGCAACGGTGCGCGTGACAGGGCATCGACGCCACCCGCCAGGACCAGCGAGGAACGGCCCGTGTGTATGTTCGCGATGGCGCTGTCGAGCGCCTGCATGCCGGAGGCGCAGTTGCGCATGACGGTCCAACCGGGCACGCGATGGCCGCAGCCGAGCCGCAACGCAATGACGCGGCCTATGTTGACCTCATCTGCCGAAGGCGCCGCGCAGCCTATGATGACTTCATCCAAGTCCGCAGGGGCGAAGGGTTGCCGCAGCAACAGCGTGCGTCCTGCCTGCACCGCCAGGTCTGCGGCAGAAAACGGGCCCGGCGCGTTGCGCGCCTTCAGGAAAGGAGTGCGCGCGCCGTCCACGACATAGATAGGGGCGTGTGGCATAAGGTTTTCCTTCGCGTATGTGTCCTAAGCGGCTTGGCGTTGAGCACCGTGCCGAATAGCGCCCGTCATACCGAAGTCGAATGGAAAATCGTCGACCCGGATGACTTGGTCGCGCAGCGCATCTCGGCGTTTGATGCATTCGTAATCGCGCTGGTCAAGTCCTCCGCGGGCGTGCGCTGCCTCGGCCAGATCGCGGACATTGGCGCGCGGATCGCCTGTCAGCGCGCCGGTTTTTTCATAGGCGCGCAGGCGCGCATCGGCGGCCTCTGCATTCAGCGTGGCAACGAGGGCTTGTTCCAAGGCGCCGACAGGCTCGTGCGCGGTGTCGGGTACATGGCAGTTGGCGGTCAATCGTTCTCGCGTAGCGCCAGGCTCAGTCAACAGGCGAGCAACATGTTGGCTTAACTCGTCGGATGGTGTGTGCTGCATGAGTCCCCAGGGAAACACCAGTCGGCGTAGCATCCAGCCTACCGAACGTTGTGGCAGGTTGTCCAGTACGCCGACGAATGCAGCCTGCAGACGTTGCAACGCATCCTGCAGCGCCCAGTGAGCCAGCGGCGCATCCGCCGATTGCCGTCCCTCATCCTCGAATCGCTTCAATACGGCAGAGGCCAGATACATCTGCGACAGGATATCGCCTAACCGCGCCGACAGACGCTCGCGACGTTTGAGGCTGCCGCCCAGCAGCGCCATCGATAAATCGGCGAGCAGCGCAAAGCTGCACGCATAGCGCGTGAGGTGGCGGTAATAGCCATGCATCTCCGGTGCTGCGGAGGCTGGCGCACGTGCCAGGCGTCCTCCGGTCACTGCGTGGCCCACTGCGCGCAGACCGTTGCGAATCACAAATCGGACGTGACCCCAGAATGCACGGTCAAAGGCTTTCAAGCCCTCTTGGATATCGCTGTTTCCCGCGGCCTGCATTTCTGCCAGGACGTAGGGATGACAACGGATCGCGCCTTGACCAAAGATAATCAGACTGCGCGTCAGGATGTTTGCGCCTTCGACGGTGATGCCTACCGGGACCTGCTGATAGGCCCGCCCCAGAAAATTAGACGGCCCAAGACAGATGCCTTTGCCGCCGATCACGTCCATGCCGTCGTTGACGACTTGGCGCGCGCGTTCAGTGATGTGGTATTTCACGATGGCGGAGACCACCGAGGGTTTTTCGCCTAGATCGATGGCGCCGGCAGTCATCACGCGCGCGGCGTCCATTAAGTAGGTATGTCCGCCGATCCGCGCCAGGGCTTCTTCTACGCCTTCAAAGCGGCCGACCGGGGTGCGGAACTGGCTGCGTACACGCGCATAGGCGCCCACTGTGCGTGCCGCGAGCTGAGACATTCCGGTATTCGACGCTGGCAACGAGATCGAGCGGCCGGCGGCCAGGCATTCCATCAGCATGCGCCAGCCTTGGCCCGCCCTGGCCGGGCCGCCGATGATAAAGTCCAGCGGCATGAATACATCGGTGCCACGCGTCGGGCCGTTCATGAACATGGCATTTAACGGGAAATGACGCCGCCCTGTTTCTACACCGGGATGATCGTGCGGCACGAGTGCGCAGGTAATGCCGACATCGACAGGGCCGCCCAATAATCCATCCGGGTCATAGAGCCGGAATGCCAGTCCCAGCAATGTGCACACCGGGGCGAGCGTGATATAGCGCTTGTCCCAGGTGACGCGCATGCCCAACACTTCCTCGCCCTGCCACATGCCCTTGCACACAATGCCGGAATCAGGAATAGCGGCCGCGTCGGACCCGGCCCAGGGGCTCGTCAGTGCGAATGCAGGAATCTCTTCGCCACGTGCCAAGCGGGGCAGGTAATGATTTTTTTGCGCGTCGGTTCCGTAATGCAGCAGTAATTCAGCCGGTCCCAGCGAGTTAGGCACCATGACCGACACGGCCAGCGCAGACGAGCGCGTCGAGAGCTTGGTGATGATCTGCGAATGCGCGTAGGCGGAGAAACCCAGGCCGCCGTATTCGCGCGGGATGATCATGCCCAGAAAACCATTGCGCTTGAGATAGTCCCAGGTATCGGCGGACAGGTCGTATTGTTTTTGCGTGACTTGCCAGTCATCGACCATGCGGCACGCTTGTTCGGCCTGATTGTCCAGAAATTGTTGTTCGTCTGCAGTCAGCGCCGGCTTGGGCAGATCGAGCAATCGTTGCCAATCGGGCCGTCCGCGAAACAGTTCTCCTTCCCACCAGACGGTGCCGGCCTCCAGCGCGTCGCGCTCGGTGTCGGACATCGGCGGCAGGACTTTGCGATAGGCTTGAAACAAGGGCCGCGACAAGAGCGTGCGCCGGATCGGCGGCACGGCCAGCACGATGACGATCAAGGCTATCAAGATGCCGCCGATCGCAAAGAGTCCATTCATCTTATGTTGTCTCCGTCATGGTTGTGTTGCCGGTGCCTGCTGCGAGTCTCGGGTGCTGCATGCGGGCGAGTGTTTTATTCGCGTCGTCAGGATGTTGCGGACGACGCTGGCGCAGGGGGCAAGGGCGCGCGCAAACCGCCCAATAAAAAGCTCATCAATCGTTGCAGCGTGCGCTCGGGATCGTGGGTCGGATCGCTGTCTTCCAGGCTCCAGCCCATGGCAAGTCGCAAGACGTCGGTGCCCACGATGGCGTACGAGGTGGCGCCCAGCATGAATTGAAAGCGCCAGATGATCTCGGTGCGAGGCACATCGGGCAGCGCCTTGAAAAAGGCGTTCTGATAGCGCTCCATGACACTGGCGTATTCCTCGGCCACAATGGCGCGGATAAAGCCGGTGGGATCCGTCATGGTGCGCTCGAGCAGCGGCAGAAAATGTTTGCCCACATGTTCGGGCCGCGATGCCAGGCGCAGCAGGGTGCCAAAGAACGCATCGACGATTTGCGAGGGCTTGAGCGGCCGTCCCTCTGCCTGAGCCTCCAGTTCGTCCAGCAGACGCAGCCGTTCCTGATTGAGCACGGCCAAGCGGCGCTTCAGCACGGCCTGTACCAGCGATTCCTTGGAGCCGAAGTGGTAATTCACGGCAGCCAGATTGACACCTGCCTCGCTCGTGATCTGCCGCATCGAGGTGCCATCGTGCCCTTGCTGTGCAAAAAGCCGTTCTGCCGTGTCCAGGATGATGTCGCGTGTCGGCTGACCTATGGGCTGGAGGTCAGCCGGCCCATTCGTCGGCGAGCTCGAGGCGTCATGGGAAGGACGGTTGTTTTCTGCAGCGTCAATGGTCGGCTTGCTCATATATTTCATTCAAACGTTCGTTTGAATGAAATATAAAGGCGGACGGGTTTCTGATCGAGTCAGCATTAACCCGTATGGCGAATGTATGGGGGGCGCATGCGCTCTGCGAGTTGACCAAAAGGCGATGCTCGCGCAATGTGGCGCCAAAACCCCATTGTGAAACGGGTCGCGAGAGGCAAAATCCGCGCTAGCGGTTACAGTTCATGCATATTGCGTTGCAGAATGCGCGACGCAGGCTTTTCTCCGAGGTTTTCATGTTTGAATGCACGCCGGCTGTGTCAGCCGCAGGACTGTTGTCATGAACGATTCGTCTCAAGCTCACTGGAATCTGGACCATATCGTTTCGGGGCTGCGATCGGCCCGTGTCGACTGGCGCGGCCCGCGCGGGCGCCTGCGCGAGGATTCGGGCGATCGCGAGTTTCCCTCGCAGGAAAGCCTGCGCACCATTATTCGGCAATTGTGCGGCGCGTTGTTTCCGATGCGCCTGGGGCCCATTGACTTGCGTGCCGAGGTCGAGGACTTTTACGTCGGGCATACCATCGGCGCGGCGTTGGACGCTTTGCTGCATCAGGTCTGTCTGGAACTGCACCACATGGGCCGCAACACGGGCGAGGCCGAATCAGACGATACGATACATGCCCGAGCAGTGCAGATCGTACGGCAGTTTGGTGCTGCGTTGCCGCAGGTACGCCGCGCATTGGATCTGGACGTGACAGCGGCCTATCAAGGCGACCCCGCAGCGCATAGCGTCGACGAGGTGCTGCTGTGCTATCCCGGCGTGGCCGCGATGATTCATCATCGCCTGGCCAGCGTACTCTACAAGCTCGGCGTGCCGATGCTGGCCCGCATCGTGGCAGAAATCGCACATGCTGACACGGGCATCGATATCCATCCTGGCGCCACCATCGGCAAAAGTTTTTTTATCGACCACGGCACAGGCGTCGTGATCGGCGAGACGGCCATCATCGGCGATCGTGTGAGGCTCTATCAGATGGTGACCTTGGGCGCGAAGCGTTTTCCGCCCGGCGAAAACGGCGAGCTCAAAAAAGGCCTGCCGCGTCACCCGATCATCGAGGACGATGTGGTGATCTATTCCGGCGCGACGATTCTCGGGCGCGTGACGATCGGCCGCGGCTCGGTCATCGGGGGCAACGTCTGGCTCACGCGCAGTGTGCCGGCCCAGAGCACCGTGACGCAGGCCAGTCTGGTCAGCAACATGCCTAATTGCGGGCTGGACAGCTTATAGGGCATCACAGCACATGCCAGACTTCAAGGCGCTGGGCGAGTTTATCGATGGGCATAGGAGCCTGTTCGTGCTGACCGGCGCAGGCTGCAGCACGGGCTCAGGCATTCCTGATTATCGCGATGCCGATGGCCAATGGAAACGCAGCCCGCCGATCGATTTTCAGGCCTTCATGGGTAGCGATGCCGCGCGGGCGCGTTATTGGGCGCGCAGTACCGTGGGGTGGCGCCGTTTTGGCCATGTGCAGCCCAACGCAGCGCATCGCGCGCTCGCATTACTCGAAGCGCGAGGCCACATACGCCTGCTGGTGACGCAGAATGTCGATGGCCTGCATCAGGCAGCCGGCAGCCGCAAGGTGCTTGATTTGCACGGCCGTCTGGACGAGGTGCGCTGCATGCGGTGCGATTGGCGCGGTCCGCGTGCTGTCTGGCAGGCGGAATTGAACGTGCGCAATCCGGATTGGGCTGAGCTGGATGCCGCCGATGCCCCGGACGGCGATGCTGATCTGGAAGGCGTGGATTTCGACAGTTTTGTCGTGCCGGCCTGTCCCCGTTGTGGCGGTATCGTCAAACCCGATGTGGTGTTTTTTGGTGAAAGCATTCCGCCAGAACGCGGGGTGCAGGCCCGGGATGCGCTCGAGCATGCGGACGCCGTGCTGGTCGTCGGATCGTCATTGATGGTGCACTCGGGCTATCGCTACGTGCGAGCAGCCTCGGAGGCAGGGCTGCCGATCGCTGCGTTGAACCTCGGGCGTACGCGAGCCGATGAGTTGTTCACCTTGAAGGTATCGGCCTCCTGTGCAGAAACCCTGGACGCGTTATATGGGCCTTTTTTGTCGCAGGGCCGCCCCAAGGCAAAAAACGCCCCCTAGGGGGCAGCAAGCCGAAGGCGCGGCGTGGGGGCCTTTTTCTCCACCGACGGATTCAGCGGCGGGAGCCGATGCAGCGAGTTCTGAGGCAGCTGACCCGGCCGCCTGAGGGGGCCCGATGTGGACGCATGCAGCGATGGCGCTGCTCAGTCCTGAACGGAATTCCTAAGTCTTTGGCCCCGTTGGTTTTTTTGCAAAAGGCCCCAGGCTGTCCATAGGGTTGTCCACAAAATCTGGGGATAAGTCCTGACGGCAGCCGTCATATTTTCCAGAGAGCACGGCGCTCGCCGGCCAACATCACATGCGTCGCGCAGCATCCGCCTCTCTACAGCGGTGGGAAATCCTCGCCCATCAGCGCGCGTCGCGTCGCATGCCAACTGCCTACATCCGGCGCATAAAGCAAACCGCCCGTGCGATGCGTCGGCTTGTACGGACTGGCGTCAAAGTGTGCAGAGAATCCGCCGGCCTCGCGATGCAATAACCAGCCCGCCGCGTGATCCCAGGGATCGAGCTTGTTGTAAAGCATGACGTGGCAGTGGCCGCTGGCCGCCAGACGATATTCGTGCGCGGCACAGCGTAGCGACGCGGTCGCGCCCAGCGCGGCCAGATTCCCATTGACGGTGCCGCGCAGCGGCTCAGGCAAAAAACCGGTTGAAATCATGCCATCCATGTCGTGGGGCGGGCCCGGTTGCGCCACCTTCAGGGGCGTCTGCGTGCCGTCGGCCGCTTCGGACCAGGCGCCGTCGCCCCGTACGGCCATGGCCCAGTCATGCGCGACGGGGTCGTAAATGACGCCGGCCAGCACGTCGCCGCGATGGCACACGGCGACCATCATGCCAAACAAAGGCAGGCCAGCTACGAAATTGCGCGTGCCGTCGATCGGATCGATCAAAAAAGCCAGATCAGCATCGACCAGCATATTCAGCAAGGCGGGATTACGCGCCGAGGCTTCTTCGCCCACCATGATCGCGCCGGGATAGAGCTTGGCGAGCTTGGTAGTGATAAAGCGCTCCGCGGCCTCGTCGGCATCGGTGACCAGGTCGCGCGGCGAACTCTTGGTATGCACCGCGTCGGCAGCGAGCCGGCGAAAACGCGGCATCACTTCGACCTGTGCGGCTTCGGCCAGGATAGCCGCAATGCGGCGGGTGTCGTCTCGAGTAAAGGTGCGGGTCATGCGAGGCTCTAGGGAACGGTGCACAAATCTAGCACGTTTGCAGGGCAGGGTGTTTACGCCCGGCAGGCCGATTTCTTAGTCAGCTTAGACGGTTTGCTTACCGGGAACTTACGTTCATGCAAATGTCAGGAACTCGCTGGTTACATGCGCGGGCTAGACCTGTGATTGGCAGTTATCTGAACAACAAATGTGCGTTCCCGTGGGGGACGCCGACGACTGACTAGGTTGAACCGGAGACGACAGCATGACTTGGCAGCAGATCTATGACCCCTTTGGAAATATGTTCATTTCCACGCTACTGGCGGCGTTACCCGTAGTGGTGATGCTGGCGGCGTTGGGGGTTTTTCATATCAAGGCGCACATCGCCGCGGGCATGGGGCTGATCACCGCCTTGCTCGTCGCGATCTTTGCCTATGGCATGCCGGCCGAGATGGCGGGGCGTGCGGCGGTGTTCGGGGCCTTTACCGGTCTGCTGCCCATCGGCTGGATCGTGCTCAACATTATTTTCCTGCACCAGTTGACCGAGCAGAACGGCAGTTTCAAGGTCTTGCAGGACTCGCTCTCGGGCATCACTGAGGACCGCCGCATTCAATTGCTGCTGATTGCGTTCAGTTTTGGGGCCTTTTTCGAAGGGGCGGCGGGGTTCGGTACGCCCGTGGCTGTGACCGCGGCCATCTTGATCGGCCTGGGCTTTTCGCCGCTGGCGGCCTCGGGTCTGTCGTTGATTGCGAATACGGCGCCGGTGGCATTCGGCGCGCTAGGCACACCGGTGATCACGCTGGCCAAGGTGCATGGCTACGACCTGGCTCAGGTCACGGCCATGATCGGGCGGCAGTTGCCGTTCTTTTCCCTGCTGGTGCCGTTCTGGTTGATTTGGGCTTTTGCGGGGCGTAAGGGCATGTGGGAAATCTGGCCCGCCATTCTGGTGACCGGGGTTTCGTTCGCGGTGCCGCAGTACCTCGTCTCAAACTTCATGGGCCCCGAGTTGGTGGACATCATCGCGGCACTGGTATCGATGGCAACGCTGGTGGCATTTTTGCGCGTATGGCGGCCCAAAAACATCTGGACCTCGGCGTCATTGCGAGGTAAAGACATCAGCGCTGCCGAAGCCAAACCTATGCAGGCGGTAGTGAGTCATAGCCGCGAGCAACTGATTGCCGCGTGGACGCCGTGGGTCATTCTGTCTGTTTTTGTTTTCATCTGGGGCCTGCCTCCGGTAAAGGCCTGGCTCAACAGCCTCTTTGCACCGGCCTTTCCGATGCCCGGCCTGCATAACCTGATTTTCAAAGTCCCGCCCGTGGTGCCGGCAGCGCATGCCGAGACTGCGGTGTATTCGTTGAATCTGTTGTCCGCGACAGGGACGGCGATTTTGCTGGCGGCCGTGGTTAGCGCCTTCGTGATGAAATACAACCCGATCGCGATTGTGCGCACGTTCTTTAAAACGATATGGTTGGTCAAGTATTCGCTGCTGACCATTGTGCTGATGCTGGCGTTGGGCACGCTGACGCGTTATTCGGGCACCGACACCACACTGGGGCTCGCCTTTGCCAATACGGGCCTGTTGTATCCCTTCTTTGGAACCTTGATGGGATGGTTGGGTGTTGCATTGACGGGGTCCGATACGGCATCGAACGTGCTTTTCGGTGGCATGCAAAAAGTCGCTGCCGAGCAGTTGGGGTTGTCGGCCAACTTGATGGGCGCGGCAAACAGTTCGGGCGGTGTGATGGGCAAGATGATCGATGCCCAATCGATCGTGGTGGCGTCGACGGCTACGCGCTGGTTCCATCACGAAGGCGATATCTTGCGCTATGTGTTTTTCCACTCGATTGCGTTGGCTTGTTTGGTCGGGTTGTATGTGACGTTGCAGGCCTACGTGTGGCCATTTTCGGCGATGGTGGTGCAGTAAATGGTCGACTATTGAATAGTCTTGCTTCTCTCATGTCGTCAGAGGTTTCGATGGCGTGAGGGTGGTTTGCTTATTGGACGTCGAGCCGAGGCAATCGGGCCGTGCGGGCTTCACAAAGCCGGTCCGGCGCGCGGGCGCCGGACACCGTGTTCGCTCACCTCGTCCGGCCCGTTCGGGCCTACCTACGGTATCCGCTCCACTCGGCTTTGAGGCGCCCGCACGGCCCGATTGCCTCGGCTCGACTCGCAGTCATTCAAGCTCATCACATCGCTGGCACGGTTGTCTTGCTTGGCGTTTTTTTGTGAGCGCATTGGCAAAGAGAAAGATCTTGCGGTGCTGCTATTCGCGCGTGCCCTGCACACGCGCGAATAGCGATCGGTCCGGGCATGCGGCGGGGTGGCGTGTTGCCAATTTGGAAGATCTGCTTGGCTGGAGTTGATGTCTGCGACGATGATGCATTGTCCCTGTCTGGACATCTCGAAGCCGTCGTTCGAAATATTCCTGCTTGTCCATGAGAAATCGTAGCTCGAGAGATCTTCTGTTCATCTCCGATGCCAAACCCTTCGCATGCAGATCCCGAACGCTATTCATGGCCGCGCCCGTAGGCGGCCATGAATAGCAGCCCTGCAAGATCTTCCTCCTTGCAAACGCCAGTGCTACGAAGCCTACGAAGACCAGTCGTGCCAGCTACGAGGGGATCCGAGATGCTGCGAGTCGAGGCGGGGCAGTGACCGTGTTGGCGCGCCTCGTGGCCGAGCGAGGGAAACCGAAGGAGCGCAGCGACGAGGTTGAGGAAGCGGTGTCGGCCGCGCAGGCGGCCGACCGGCCACGTGAAGCGCCAACACGGTCACTGCCCCGCCTCGACGTCCAATAGAACTCATGCTCCGTCCCTTTCCAGCACAAAACGCATATCCACGACGACCTGAAGACCCCAGGTAATTCACTGATGAATACGCAATGCGGCAGCCAATCCCGCCGCGTTACGCATTCCCTGATCCTGATAGTTGGTATTCAGCACAGCATGAGCGCTACGCACCTGCTCTGCCAAACGCTTTAACCGTTGCGCCAGGTCCGCGAGCTCCTCTGGCGAATATTCATATTGAAAACGGCCTGATGAAGCACCGCTGTTATTGTTCCATGCAGCCGTATTGTGCCCATGCAACCGCAACACGGCCAGCTCGGGATGCGTGCTGGCCCACACCGCTGGGACCGTGTTGTCGAACCCCTGCGGCGCATCGACGACGGTGTGCACCATTCCTGCATCGCGCAGCAAATCCAGCGTCCACGCGCTCGCCGAGCTATTTTCAAACCAACTGCGATGGCGGAATTCAACGGCCATCAGATGTTCCTGCATGTGCCTTTCGCATTCACGCAACAATGCAGTCCCGCGAGGATTCCTCTGTACCCAGGGCGCAAATTGAAAATGGATAGCGCGCAGTTTGCCCGCCATCCGCAGCGGCTCCAGGCCCACCAGAAAACGTTGCCACAGCTCGCGCTGCAGCTCGGCAGGCAGTTGGTGATAGAACACCGTGGGCGATACATCGAGTTCGCGTTGAATGTCGGCCGGCAAGTCCCGCACGGGCGCCGGGTGTCCGGTAAACAGACGAAAGGCCTTGGCATGAAAGACAAAGTCGTCGGGCGTACGCGTGGCCCATGCGTGCGCAGTGCGGCCATCGGGCAGACGATAGTACGTGGCGTCGACCTCGACCAGCTTGAACTGACTGGCGTAATAGCGCAGACGCGCCTCGGGCGTGCGCACGTCCGGCGGATAAAAGCGGCCGCACGCCAATAGCGTCGGGTCGGTCCAGGATGCGGTGCCAGTGAGGATAGACATGTTGGGGCGCGGGACGTGTCGCGGTGGGCAGTAACAGGAAAGATCCGTTATTATCTGTATGAATATACAGTTATTTTTCCCTCATGGCTGCTGACACCGATTATCTATCCGACCTCAATCCCGCCCAGCGCGAGGCCGCGGAATTCGGCGTGGGGCGGCCGGACGCGCCCGCTTTGTTGGTGATTGCAGGGGCTGGCTCTGGCAAAACCAGCACCCTGGCGCATCGCGTCGCGCATTTGGTCGTCAACGGCGCCGATCCCCAGCGCATGCTGTTGCTGACCTTTTCCCGTCGCGCAGCCATGGAGATGGAACGCCGCGTGGGCCAGGTCTTGCAACGGGTGATGAAACTGCATCACACGCAGCAGGCCCCCTCATTGCCCTGGGCCGGCACGTTTCACAGCATCGGTGCGCGGCTGCTGCGCGACTGCGCGGGCCGCATCGGCCTGTCGGAAAACTTCACGATTCATGATCGGGGCGATGCCGAGGATTTGATGGGCATGGTGCGCCATGAGCTTGGATTATCGGCCACCGCCGAGCGTTTCCCGCTAAAGGGCACTTGCCTGGCTATCTATTCGCGTGTCGTCAACAGCCAGGCCTCCGTGGCCGAGGTGTTGAAACATGCCTTTCCGTGGTGCGCCCAATGGGAGGATCAGCTCAAGCGTTTATTTGCCGCCTATGTGCAGGCCAAACAAGATCAACAGGTTCTCGATTACGACGACCTGCTACTGTATTGGTCCGAGATGATGCAGGACAGCGTATTGGCCCAGGATGTCGGCGCACGATTCGATCATGTGCTGGTCGATGAATACCAGGACACCAATCGTTTGCAATCCGCCATCCTGCTGGCGATGAAACCGGATGGCCGGGGCCTGACCGTCGTCGGCGACGACGCGCAGTCGATCTATTCTTTCCGCGCGGCGACCGTACGCAATATTCTGGATTTCCCCTCGCAATTCGCGCAGCCCGCGCATGTCATCACACTGGATCGCAACTATCGCTCGACGCAGACGATTCTGGATGCGTCCAATGCCGTGATCGATCTGGCCAGCGAACGCTTTACGAAAAACCTCTGGACCGATCGCGAGTCCACCAGCCGCCCCGCGCTGGTCACGGTGAGCGACGAGGCCGGCCAGGCGCGTTGGGTTGCCGACCAGGTCCTGGCGCATCGCGAGGCGGGCGCCACACTCAAATCGCAGGCTGCCTTGTTTCGGGCTTCGAATCACAGCGCGGCGCTCGAACTCGAGCTCACGCGCCGCAATATCCCCTTCGTGAAATTCGGAGGGCTGCGTTTTCTCGAAGCCGCCCACATCAAGGACGTGCTGTCATTGCTGCGTTGGGCAGAAAACCCCCGCAGCCGCTTGTCCGGGTTTCGGGTTGCGCAATTGCTGCCCGGCATCGGGCCGGCGATCGCGGGCCGGTTGATGGATGCCTTGGCAGACGCCGCCGATCCTATGGCCGTGCTCAGGGACTTCAAACCCGGTGCGGCCGCGAAAGCGGATTGGCAGGCCTTTGTGGACGCGTACGCCGCCTTACGGACGCCTGGGCAGCGCTGGCCGACGGATCTGGACACCGCGCTGCGCTGGTACGCTCCGCAACTGGAGCGCTTGTATGACGATGCGCGCGTGCGCAAGGCCGACCTGGATCAGTTGGCGCGTATCGGCGCCGGCTACGGCAGCCGCGAGCGTTTTCTGACCGAGTTGACGCTGGACCCGCCCGATGCGACCAGCGCCGAGTCCGGCCCGCCGTTGCGCGACGAGGACTACATGATCTTGTCCACGATCCATTCGGCCAAGGGCCAGGAATGGAAATCGGTATTCGTGTTGAACGTGGTGGACGGATGTATCCCCTCCGACATGAGCACCGGCACCAGCGATGAAATCGAAGAAGAGCGGCGTTTGCTCTATGTGGCGATGACGCGCGCAAAAGAACAATTGCAATTGATCGTGCCGCAGCGGTTCTACGTGCATCAGCAAACCGGCTTGGGCGATCGGCACGTGTACGGATCGCGCACCCGTTTCATTCCCGAATCGTTATTGCCCTTGTTCGAATCACTGCCAAAGCCTCCCTCGCTAGAGGACCTGCCGTTCGGGCGAGGGGTGCGGCCGGTCGATTCCGCACCGCGTATCGACATTGCGCAACGGGTTCGCAAGCTGTTCAGCTGAGCTATCATGCGTTGATTGCCCCGGCGGACGCCTTGAGTCCCCGGACGTCTGGGCCTGCAACAGCGGAGGTTTGCGTGTCGCACAAAGAACCCACTCCCTCATCGCCACAAAGCGGAGTGGTGGCATCGGTGGCGTATGTACAAGGGGAACGTTCTCATGACGTGCCCCTGGACGAGATCAAGTCATACACCTGCCAACCGGAAAACCTGCTGTGGATCGGATTGCGCAATCCCGATCCCGAGCTCTTGCGCCAGGTTGCGGACGATCTCGGTATCCGCCCCAAGACCCGCGACGAGATGCTGGAGGTGCATCGCCGGCCGAAGATCATCGATTTTGGCCAATGTGTCCTGATCGTGGCCATCACCGTCGAGGTCGAGCATGGCCGGCCGAGTTTTGGCGAGACGCAGATCGTCATCGGGCGTGGGTTTTTGGTTACCGTGCGGCGCGGCGCGCTCGCGACGCATAGCGGGCTGCGTGAGCGTCTGGAGTCCGCCCCGGACCTGCTGCGGCGTGGCAGCGACTATGTGGCTTCGGAATTGCTCGATCTGCTGATTGATCGCTACGTCACTGCCGCGACCGAACTCGAGAGCGTCGTCGAGGGGGCGGAGCAAAAATTGATGATTCGTGGCGCCAAGGATTCCGATATTCGCAAACTCTATCGGCAGCGCCGCGATTTATTGCGCATTCATACGGTCATTGCCCCATTGGCGGAAATCTGCCGCCGCTTGGCGACCATGGATATGTCCAACGTCGACGTCAACGCACGGCCGTATTTTGCTGTCGTGGCGGATCGGGTCCTGCGTGTCGATGAACTGATCAACGGATTGCGTGAGGCTCTGGCCTTTGCCTTTGAGGCCAGCCTGATGATTGCGCAGACCCAGCAGAACGACATCACTCGGCGCTTGGCTGCCTGGGCCGCCATCCTGGCGGTCCCGACCGCCGTCGCGGGGATTTACGGGATGAATTTTGAATTCATGCCCGAGCTCAAGTCTCATTGGGGATATCCGCTGACGTTGTCGGGTATCGCTACTGCATGTGCGGTGTTGTATTGGCGGTTCCGTAAGTCCGGCTGGCTATAAGGGCTATAGGCCGGTTCGCCGTGCCAGACATTACCTGGCACGGGTTTGCCGGGTCACTTCCACGGCGGCTGCGCTCAACTTGGCACTGTCCAGGCAGACCGCCGAGGCCTGAATATGGCAAACTGCATGGCGTTATTTTTTTCAGGATATTTCCATCTTGCGTAGGCAGTTTTCCTTTGGTGGCATGGGCCGCAAACTGGGCAGCGTTCTCGGCATTGCGATCGCGGCCTTGGTGGTCCATTGGTTTCAGGGCGGGCAAGACAGTCCCCCCGTCGCCACGCCTGCCAGTCAATCCGCGTCCGGCCAGCAGGCGCAACCCTCCAGCGGTTCCGCGGGAGCCCAACGGGCGCCCACGCCAGCAACC
This sequence comes from Bordetella genomosp. 4, assembly GCF_002261185.1. Classification (GTDB taxonomy): domain Bacteria; phylum Pseudomonadota; class Gammaproteobacteria; order Burkholderiales; family Burkholderiaceae_B; genus Bordetella_A. Next base: position 250,967 of record NZ_NEVQ01000017.1, on the reverse strand, counting down.
ACTCGGCCGGCGAACTCAGGCGCCAGCGCGGTGCCCGCGGGCCGTTATACCCTGCGCGGCGTGGTGAGCAAGGTCGCCGACGGCGATACCGTCACCTTGACGGTCAACGGTAAATCGCATCGTGTCCGGCTCGACAGTATCGATGCCCCCGAGGCCGGCCATAGCGCGCAGGAGCCCGGTCAACCCTATGCCGAGGCCGCGCAGCGGTATCTGGACAAGCTGGTCGGGGGCAAGGCCCTGACCGCGCAGTGCTATCGGCAAGACCAGTTCGACCGCGATGTGTGTGCGTTGATGCTGCCCGATGGTAATTCGGCCAATCGCGTCATGGTTGCCTCAGGTTATGCCTGGGCCTATACCGCGCGCCGCGGCGATTATCTGAATGATGCCGCGATGCCTGGCCTGCAACGACAGGCGCGGGAGGCTGGCCTGGGTCTCTGGGCGCAAGGCGGGCCCACCGAGCCCTGGAAATGGCGCTACGAATGCTGGCGTAATCAGCGCTGCGACGCTCCCTGAGTCACCACCTTTGCTATGCTGTGCCCCAAGGCTTGAACGGGACATTACACGGAAACGGTTTATGGGTGCATGGCTGCAGCGGATGTCGATGGTCGTACTGGTGTCGGTACTTACCCTGACGGGATGTACGCGAGACCCCATTAACAGTCCCTATGAAACCGGTGAGTTGTCCAAAAACACCCTGTACACGGCGTTCGTCAAGCAGTCTCCCAAATATCTGGACCCCGCCCGCTCGTATTCCAACGACGAAACTCCCTTTACCTACAACATCTACGAGCCGCTCTACGGATATCAGTATCTGAAGCGGCCATACGAATTGATCCCGCGTGTAGCGGCAGAGATCACGCCGCCGCGCTATCTGGATGCACAGGGGAACGTTCTGCCCGCGGATGCGCCGGGAGAGCAGATCGCCGAAAGCGTCTACGACATTCCGATCCGGCCCGGCATTCGGTTTCAGCCGCACCCGGCATTCGCCCGCGAACCTGATGGCCGCGACAGCTATTTCCCGTTGCAGCCAGGGGAGTTGGACGACAAGTTTTACCTGACGGACTTTCCCAAAACGGGCACCCGGGAGCTCACCGCCAACGACTATGTCTATGCGTTCAGGCGCTTGGCCAGCCCACGGGTGGCTTCGCCGATTTATTCCCTGATGGCCGATTATGTCATCGGCATGCAGGACTACGGCAAACGCCTGCAGCAACGCGATGCCGAATTGCGCAAGGCGCTGCCGGCTGGGCAACGTGATCTGCCCTGGCTGGACCTGCGCCAGGATGACGGGTTCGAGGGCGTACAGGCGCTCGACGACCACACCTTGCGCATTCGTATCAAGGGCAAATATCCGCAATTCAAGTATTGGCTGGCAATGACATTTACCGCGCCTATTCCCTGGGAAGCGGATCGCTTTTACAGCCAGCCGGGCATGGCCGCGCACGATTTGTCGTTGAATACGTGGCCGGCGGGCACTGGCCCTTACATGCTGGTTGAGTCCCTGCAAAACCGTCGCCATGTGCTGGCGCGCAACCCGAATTTTCGAGGTGAACCATACCCCTGCGAAGGCGAACCCACAGACCGGGCGCGCGGCCTGCTGGCCGATTGCGGCAAGCCTACACCGTTCCTGGACCATATCGTCTTCAACATCGAAAAAGAGGCATTGCCTTTGACCGGCAAATTCATGCAAGGCTATTACGATATCCCGCAGGTCGAGCGCGGCGAAATCGGCGTGGCCATGCTGGTGGCCGCGGGCGACTCGCCCGACAAGGCCAAGACCTATCGCGATCACGGCATCCAGTTGCCCACGACCATCGAGACTTCGATCTGGTACATGGGATTCAATTGGCTGGATCCCGTTGTCGGGCAGGGGGATACCCCGGAGCAACAAGAAAAAAACCGCAAGCTGCGCCAGGCCATCAGTATTGCGTTCAACTGGGAAGAGTACATCGCCGTCTTTGAAAACGATCAGGCGGTGGCGGCTAATGGGCCTGTGCCGCCGGGCGTACTCGGCTACCGTGAGCCGCCCGAGGGTATCAACCGCGAGGTCTATGATGTCGTCGACGGCAAGCCGAAACGCAAATCGCTCGAGGTGGCCAAACAATTGCTCGCCGAGGCCGGCTACCCGAATGGCCGCAATGCAAAAACGGGCGCGCCCTTGATCTTGTATTACGACGCCATGACTGGCGGCGGGTCCAATCCGATGTTCGACTGGATGCGCCGCCAGATGGCGCAGATCGGCATTCAGCTGGATATACGATCGACGGACTATGGCCGTTTTCAGGACAAAATGCAGCGCGGGGCGGCACAGATTTTCCTCTGGGGCTGGCTGGCGGATTATCCCGATGCCGAAAATTTCCTGTTCTTGCTATACGGCCCGAATGGCAAGGCCAAGCATGGCGGCGAGAACGCGGCCAACTATACCAACGCCGAATTTGACCGGCTGTTCGAGCAACTGAAATATCTGGACGACGGTCCCGAAAAAGTCGCCGTCATCGATCGCATGCAAGCCATCGTGCAACGCGATGCGCCCTGGATGTTCGGCTACTTTCCCATGTCGGGCGGGGCGTATCAACAATGGGTCGGTAATGCCAAACCTACGCAGATGGTGCGCAACATCCTGCAGTACATCAAAATCGATCCGGCATTGCGCGTGAGCAAAATCGATGAATGGAATACGCCGCGCTGGTGGCCATTGTGGTTGTTGGCGATCGTTGTGGTGCTGGCTATCTGGCCGTCTTATGTTGCCTTGAAACGCCGTGAGCGGCAAACCGCATTCGGATCGCGTACGCACACGCCTGCGGTGCAATCATCGAAGGAGTCCCGATCATGATCGGCTATGTCATTCGCCGCCTGTTGTACGGCGTGTTGATCCTGATCGGGGTGAACCTGTTGACCTTTGTGTTGTTCTTTGCCGTGAATACGCCTGACGATATGGCGCGTCTGGCTATCGGCGGCCAACGCGTGAGCCAGGAGGCGATCGACCGTTGGAAGACCGAGCACGGCTACGACAAACCGCTGTTTTTTAATACGCAAGCCGCCGGGACGCAGCAACTGACCGATACGGTCTTCTACCAGCGCTCGGTACCGTTATTGACTATGGAGTTCGGCGCCTCGGATGCGGGGCGCGATATCAGTCGAGAGATCCGCATGCGCATGGGCCCCAGTCTCGCGCTGGCGATTCCGACGTTTTTCCTGGGCTTGTTCGTCAGCGTGGTGTTCTCGTTGCTGCTGGTCTATTTCCGCGCGACGCGGCTGGATTTCTGGGGCGTGGTGTTGTGCGTGATATTGCTGTCGATATCCAGCTTGTTTTACATCATTGCGGGACAGTGGTTGTTCGCAAAGCTATTGCGACTCGTGCCATATTCCGGCTTTTCGGGTGGGCTGGACATGATCAAATTCCTGGCATTGCCCGTGCTCGTCGCGCTGGTGTCGCGCCTGGGGCCCGAGGCGCGCTTTTATCGCGCCTTGTTTCTGGAAGAGGTCGGTAAAGACTACGTACGCACTGCGCGCGCCAAAGGCCTGACCGAGCGCGTGGTCTTGTTCCGTCATGTGTTGCGCAATGCCATGCTGCCGATCTTGACGGGGACGGTGTCAGCTATTCCCTTGTTGTTCATGGGCAGTCTGATCGCCGAGTCCTTCTTCGGGATCCCCGGATTGGGCAGCTACACCATCGACGCCATCAATGCGCAGGATTTTTCCATCGTGCGGGCCATGGTGTTTCTGGGCGCTGCGCTGTATATCGTCGGGCTGATTTTGGCCGATATCTCTTATACGCTGGCTGACCCCCGCGTACGTTTCGAGTGACCGCCATGCCAAAGTTCGTATTTCTGTGGACGGATATTGCGCTGTTTCTGCTGGTGGCGGCGGTGCTGTTTTATGTGTGGCGCGCGCGTCGCAGCCCGACGCTGCGGGCGACATGGGCCAAGGTCGCGCGTGATGCGCCGGCAATGAGTTCGGCGGTAGTATTGTTGGCGTTTGTCGTTGTGGGATTGCTGGATTCGATTCACTATCGGCCCCAGTTGCCGCCTGCGCCAGGGGCTGCAGCCGGTGCGCCGCCGATTTACGCGCCCGCTGTGCAATCGGCGTTAGATGGCCTGCTGCACGGCACGGTACTGACGCGGCCTGAAAAAACCTATTCAAAGCCGCTCGCCGCGCGTCAGTTCACCAAAGAAACCGAATTGATCGATGGCCGTCCGTTGCGTGATTTTCCGCGGTTGCGCAGTGGCGGCGCGCATCTGGAAAATCCCGAGACCGAGTTGACGGGCGATGTATTGCGGCGCCTGGCATGGGGTTTGGCAGGCGGCGCTGTAGCGGTACTGTTGGGCGGTCTGGTGCTCGTCGGGGTGCTGTCTCGATCGTACGGCGGATGGCGGCAAACCTTTGCCGACGTGGCCTGCGGCCGTACCGAGCTCCCGTGGCGTGCGATGTGGATGACATATGCGGTGCTGTGCCTCTGCACCGGCGCAATCGTCGGCCTGGCCAGTGGTTATCACGTGTTCGGCACGGATCGCACGGGCAATGATGTGTTGTGGCAGGCGCTCAAAAGCATACGCACGGCATTGGTGATCGGCAGTTTGACGACCTTGGCCATGCTGCCTCCGGCGATTGGTTTTGGACTGGCAGCGGGCTATTTCAAAGGCAAAGTCGATGACGCCATTCAGTATATCTATACGACGCTGACGTCTATTCCAGGTGTGCTGTTGGTCGCTGCTTGCGCGTTGATGATGCAGGTATATATCGACACGCATCCCGATTTATTCGATACATCGGCGGCGCGTGCAGATCTGCGCTTGTTCTTGTTGTGCATGATCCTGGGGCTGACAGGGTGGTCGGGCTTGTGCCGCTTGTTGCGCGCGGAAACCTTGAAACTGCGAGAGCTGGAATACGTGCAGGCAGCGCGCGCGTTTGGCGTGTCGCATTGGCGCATCATGCGCCGTCACCTGTTGCCCAATGTCATGCACATTGTGCTGATCACGGTCGTGCTGGAGTTTTCCGGCCTGGTGCTATACGAAGCCGTCTTGTCTTATCTGGGCATAGGCGTGGATCCCGGCATGAATTCGTTTGGATCGATGATCGATGGCGCGCGCCTGGAAATGTCGCGTGATCCGATGGTGTGGTGGAATCTATTGACCGCATTTATTTTCATGTTGGCATTGGTCTTGTCTGCCAATCTGTTCGCCGATGCCGTACGCGAAGCCTTTGATCCCCGAGCACGGCGCTATCGTCCGGGAGGCTGGTTGAAAAAGAGAATCGGCGTGCCCGCCAAATCAGAAAAGGAGGCCGCACAATGAGCCTCACCGCTGATACATTGTTGGCCGTCGACGGCCTCGAGGTCGCGATTGACGGCGAGACGGGGCTGACCCATGCCGTCAAACGCCTACAGCTAGCCATCGAGCGCGGCGAGACTTTTGCGCTCGTAGGCGAGTCCGGCTGCGGCAAAAGTATGACTGCGATGGCCTTGCTGCGTTTATTGCCCGATGCAGGACGTATCGTCGGCGGACAGATTGTGCTCGACGGCATGGATCTGAATCAGTTGCCCGAAAGCGAGATGCGGGGGGTACGTGGCGGCCGTATCGGCATCATTTTCCAAGAGCCATCTACCAGCCTGAACCCAGTGATGCGCATAGGCGACCAGATACTGGAAACGTTGATGGCGCATACCCCTTTGCGTGGTGCGGCCGCGCGCGCGCGGGCCATTGACTGGTTGCGTCGCGTAGGCATTCCCGAACCTGAGCGCCGGATTGACGATTACCCATTCCAGTTCTCCGGTGGACAGAAGCAGCGCGTCATGATCGCCATCGCGCTTGCGGCCGAGCCGACGCTGCTGATTGCCGATGAGCCTACGACGGCCTTGGACGTTACGGTACAGGCACAGGTGTTGGATCTGCTCGCCGACATCCAACGGGAAATGGGTATGGCGATATTGCTGATCACCCACGATCTGGCGGTGGTGCGCAATGTGGCCCAACACGTCGCCTTGATGCGCGGCGGGGAAATCGTTGAAAGCGCTCCCGCAGACGTTTTTTTTGACCGGCCGAAACATCCGTATGCGCGTCAGCTGTTTGACGCGATTCCTACCTTTGAAAAGCGTGGGCGGCCGCTGGCGGGGCCGGCTGCCTCGAATGCACTGGAACCATCCCGTCAACATCCGTCGGACGACGTCGTGCTCGAGGTGCAGGACTTGCTCGTGCATTATCCCGTGCGCAAAGGCCTGCTGCGCCGCATCGATTCATGGGTGCAGGCGGTCAACAGCGTGACGTTTAGCCTGCGTGCAGGCGAGACGCTCGCGTTGCTGGGCGAGTCTGGCTGCGGCAAGACGACGACAGGCAAAGCCTTGTTGCGTTTGATTGACGGCGCAAAAATCGAGGGCCGCGCCTTGCTTAACGGCCGGGATCTGCTGCACGTTGACCGCCGCGAATTGCGCCGTTTGAGGCAGGATATTCAGATCGTGTTCCAGGATCCCTTTGCTTCGCTCGATCCGCGCATGCGTGTGGGGGATATTCTGGACGAGGGCATCGCCTCGCTGCGCCCTGATATGTCGCCGTCCTCGCGACGAGATCGCATACAGCATCTGCTGCAGCGTGTGGGCCTGCCTGGGGACACCTCCAGCCGTTACCCACACGAGTTCTCGGGGGGGCAACGTCAGCGTATCGCCATTGCACGCGCCTTGGCAGTCGAACCTAAAGTATTGATCTGCGACGAGCCGACTTCAGCGCTGGACGTGTCAGTGCAGGCACAGATTCTGGATCTATTGCGCGAGCTGCAAGCAGAGTTGGGCATCGCCTATCTGTTCATCACGCATAATTTTGGCGTCGTTGAATACTTGGCTGATCGCATTGCAATCATGCATGACGGGCGTATCGTTGAAAACGGCACGGCCGATACCGTGCTGCATGCGCCTCAGCATGAAACGACGCGCCGACTGCTGGAGGCAGTACCTAGGCTGACCTTCGGGACTGTCTAGCCGACCGTGACGTTGTGGCCGGCAGGTGGTGGCGGCCGGCCGCCATCAGCGCTCAAGGCAGCGCGATCCCAAGCCCCATCGGATCAACGGCCTCGGCCTGGCTATTGCAGCCGATCGTCATCCAGAAAATCGGGCAGCGGCATGATGTCGATGCCTTCTTCGCTCAGGGCTCGGTGTTCATCTGGCGTGGCAGTGCCTCGAATCGGACGATCTTCGGCATCGCCGGCATGAATGCGGCGGGCTTCCTCGGCAAAACGGGGGCCTACGTTTTCGGTATGGCGGATGACCTTGCGGATTTCCCGCAACACGGCTGCTTGCAGGCGAGCCATGGCGGCGGCGTCGTCGCTCGCGACGGGCGAGGTCTCGGCCCCCGCAGGCGCTAGCGCGCCGCCAGACGGGGCAGTCGCAGAGGGCTCTGCCTTGGCGGAGTCCGTGGCCGGCGCTTCAGGCGCCCTCAGGTGCGAGACATTCAGCCTTGGGGCTGACAGCCGTTTGGTGATCGTGGCAGATCCGCACATCGGACAGGTGAGTAATCCGCGCGCTTGTTGCGTGTCGTAGTCTTCGTGTGAACTGAACCAGCCCTCGAAAAGGTGGCCTTGATCACATTGCAGGTCGAATACTTTGAGTGCCATGAGAGTGATAATAGCGCGACAGCAAAACGGCGCCCGCAGGCGCCGTCGAAATACTGCCGCTGACAGGGCAGGCGAGCCGCCCAGGCGATCAGTTGACGCGGCTACGGTATTCGTTGGTCCGCGTGTCGATTTCGATCTTGTCACCGATTTCGCAGAACAACGGCACGCTCAATTCGTAGCCGGTGTTGATCTTGGCGGGCTTGAGGACCTTGCCCGAGGTGTCGCCACGGACGGCGGGCTCGGTGTAGGTGATCTCGCGGACCAGGATGGTGGGCAGTTCGACCGAGATGGCACGGCCCTCGTAGAACACGACTTCCACGGGCATGGCTTCTTCGAGGTAATTCAGCGCATCGCCCATGCTTTCGGCTTCGATTTCGTACTGGTTGTACTCTTCGTCCATGAAGACATACATGGGGTCGCCGAAGTACGAGTAGGTGCACTCCTTGCGCTCGAGCATGACGACGTCGAATTTTTCGTCGGCCTTGTAGACCGATTCGCTGGCCGAGCCGGTCAGCAGGTTCTTGAACTTCAGCTTGACGACGGCGGCGTTACGGCCAGATTTGTTGTACTCGGCCTTTTGGACCACGAGGGGATCCTTGCCGACCATGATCACGTTGCCGACTCGCAATTCCTGAGCGGTTTTCATTGATTAAAAACTCCGGGTGATATAGCGCACTCGCCGTGCTTGCGCGCAGAGGGTCCGATATGGGTGGCCCTGCGAGCCCCGGGAGGCAGTCAAAGTCGAGGCCTGGCTCGACGCAACATGCGCGGGCAGAGGTAACTCGGAAAACTCTCTATTCTAGCGTTTCCTGGATAATTTTGCGCAAAATTCAGCCAAGCTGTCCCCTAAATCGGGGCGGGCAGCCTGCGCGGCATCCCAGTCACGGGCGGCGTCTTGCCAGTTTGCCCAGGCGGGGGAGAGCAGGGCGGCCCCGAGTGCAGCGACTGTCGTGGCCAAGCCCATGTCAGGTGCCTGCGCGACAGCGCCCGGATCGCCATGTACGCCGCCATCGTCAGGCAGAGGCGCGTTCCAGGCGCGGATGGCCGCCTGTGCCTCGGCCGGCGCGGGATACCGAGTTAGCCAGGCCTCGAGTTTTTCGAGATGCACGTTCTCGTCCTGGGGGTAAATTTGCCACACCAGTGGCCGCGCCGCCCAGGCGGCTCGTACGAGCGAATCCTCGCCCCGGACAAAATTCAGATCGGCACACCACAGCAGACGGTCGAAATCAGGCTGGGGGACGAATGGCACCCGGGCGATCCGCACGTGTGCGCCAGCAGCCAGCGTCTGTTCCAGGCTTGGCGCCACGCCTTCTGGCACCAGCAGCAAGGTAGGGCGGGTATCGTCCGTCAGCGCCTTGACCAGCGCGGCGACCGGAGCCTCGGGGTAGCAGAATAGCGAGACCAGCCGCGCGCCGGTATGCCAGTGCTTCAACACGTCATCGCCCAACCCCAGGCCACGCAGAAAACGTTCTTGCTCATCGTGAGACGCCTGAAACGAATCGCGCTCGGCGCTTAGCCCCGGTTCGCGCAGCAATCCGCCCGTGGCTGGCGTGAATCCGGGAAAAAAGAAGTATTTGGTCAATCCGTCGGGACGTTGCGAGGACAGGCCATGACAGCTCTCGATCCAGGGCTCTGCGCTGAGATATTCCAGATTGATCCATATCGGCGGCTGTGCTTGGCCGCTGTGCAGTCGCTGCTGCATGGCGTGTACGAATGCAGAGGGCGGATCGCAGGCAAAGGCTTCGATGACCACATCGCCGGGTTCCAGGCCGGGGGGCTCCGGCGTCCAATGCACAACGTCGATGCCGTCAAACATCTGCCGAGCCGCGTCGGCCGTGATGCCGGGCTGGATGCGGGCAAAGGCCCGAAGATCGTCAACCCACAACCGTATCGACCAACCGTGCCCCTGCGCCATCCGCCGCGCCAGCCGCCAGCAGACCCCGATGTCGCCGTAGTTGTCGACGACTCGGCAGAAAATATCGGCCTGCATGGCTGGGACCGCTCAGTGGAACTTGGCAGGAGTGGTGTCGGCGTCCTCGGGCAACTCGGCGTGTACGAATTCGCCCAGGGGGTTGGGAAACGTCGGCGCACCGCAGTCTTCGCAATATTCCGCAGGATGAGCGCCAGGGATATGGCGTACTTCGTGTACGCCGTATTCCTTGAGCAGCGCGGCAATCTCGTCGATCAGTGCAGGCTGATTTTCGTCGTCCTGTGGGTCGCCCTCACGCCCATAGATAGGCCAGACACATCCATAGTACACATCGTTGCTGTTGCGCAAGGTGAATCCGATGCGGTATTCATCGATATGGCCCTCGCCACAGCCTGCAATCACCGCCCGCAAATCCGAGGCGCTGACATTCACGGCGCCTTCGAGCCAGTTGATGGCGGCACGCAATGACAACGGCCGTACGCGGCGATCGGCTTCGCGGTTGCTGATGTAATAGGCATCCGGCAACAGGCATTCGATGCCGCAGCCGGGCATCAGGGTTGCCAAGGTGGGCTGCGCTTGCGCCACCCAATTCGCCAGGCAGGCTTCGCGGTTGTAGGCGTCATCTCCGGCGTGCTCCTGCCAGAGGAAGATCGGTGCGCGTTCGGGGACCGTCACCGCGGCGACTACGTATCTCGTGTCAGCCAGCATGTTGGTTGGCTCGGTCTCCGCATTCAGGGCCGGCTTGGGGGCATCGTTATCCAATGCCTGATTGCCCAGGCGTTGCATCCATTGCCACGTTTCCGAAAAGGTGCGGGGCATCTGGTCGATACTGACCAGATTCGGCATCAGTACGGCACGGGTTCCCTCGGCCAGGATATGCCCATGCAATTGGGCCAGCAGCGTTTGCTGGGCCGCTGCGGGAATGGCCCCGGTCGGGATGGCGTAACGGGTCCAGGCGGCGATAGGAATGACAATCAGCAAGACGTCGTAGCGTTGGCCGTCTTTGTCGATTTGCATGGATTCGGACAGGGTTTCGGCCTGTTCGATCAAGACTTCATAGGCGCCGACATCGCGTTGGGACAGGTGGTCCAGCGCGGCCTCCAGCGTGGCGTCCTGGTTGTTGCGCAATAGCTTGGAAATCGCCTCGGACAGCAGATTTTCCCAGTACAGATCCTCCACACGGCTGCCGGAGCGGCTCAATGATAGAGCGAACGAGGCCAAACGCGAGGCATCGCGATTCAGACGGGGGGAAGCGGAACTGCGGACTCGGGCCATGTGTGATGAGGGGCACTTAAAGAGATTGGAACCCCCTAGTTTAACGCCGGTCCGCTATGTCGGCTTGGGCCAAGCCGTGCTGGAAACATCACATGTCAGCCCAGATCCCCCGGGGATCACCCGGGGGAGACTTGAACGCCCGTCAGGCGGCCAACAACTGACGCAGCACGAACGGCAGAATGCCGCCGTGCTGGTAGTAGTCGACCTCGATGGGAGTATCAATACGCAGCAGGACTTGCACGTCTTGCCTGGAGCCATCGGCGCGGCGGATCGTCAGCGTGACGTCCTGCATGGGCTTGATACCGTTTTCCAGGCCCGAGATATCAAAGACCTCCGTGCCCGTGATGCCCAGGGAGGCAACGCTGTCATCTCCCTTGAATTGCAGAGGCAGCACGCCCATACCCACCAGGTTGCTGCGGTGGATACGTTCGAAGCTGCGGGCCACCACAGCCTTGACGCCCAGCAACTGCGTGCCCTTGGCCGCCCAGTCGCGTGAGGAACCCGTGCCGTATTCTTCGCCGCCGAACACCACCGTGGGGGTGCCCTCGGCGACATACTTCATCGCGGCATCATAGATGGACATCTGTTCGCCCGTGGGCTGGTACAGGGTTTCTCCGCCTTCGAAACGGCTGCCATCGGGCAGCGCCGGAATCATCAGGTTTTTGATCCGCACGTTGGCAAAAGTGCCGCGCATCATGATTTCATGGTTGCCGCGGCGCGAGCCGTAGCTGTTGAAATCGGCCTTCATCACGCCGTGCTCTTTGAGCCATTTGCCCGCGGGCGAGGTTTCTTTGATTGAGCCGGCCGGGGAAATGTGGTCGGTCGTGACCGAGTCGCCAAAGATCCCCAGTGCGCGCGCACCATGAACGGTCGGGATCGCGCCAGGCTCCATGCCAAAGCCGTCAAAGAACGGCGGCTCGGCGATATAGGTAGAGTCAGGCCAGTTGTACGTTTCGCCGGTCACGCCCTTGATGTTTTCCCACAAATCGCCGGGGTTGGTCTTGACCTGGCCGTAGTTGGTGCGGAAAGCCTTGGGGTTCAGCGCATATTTGAGCAGCGCGTTGACTTCTTCGGTGGTGGGCCAAATGTCGCCCAGCCACACGTCGCCTTTTTTGCCCCTGCCCACGGGCTCGGTCATCAGATCGCGCGTGATCGTGCCTGCCAAGGCATAGGCGACGACCAGCGGAGGCGAGGCCAGGAAGTTCGCCTTGATGTTCGGGTGAATCCGCGCTTCGAAGTTGCGGTTGCCCGACAGCACGGCAGCGCAGACCAGGTCATTGCCGAGAATGGCTTCGTTCAGATCCGGCGCCAGGTCGCCTGCGTTACCGATACACGTGGTGCACCCGTAGGCGGCAATGTCAAAGCCCAGTTGTTCCAGATAGGGCAGCAGGCCTGTTTTGGTCAGGTATTCCGTGACGACCCGGGATCCGGGGGCCAGCGAGGTCTTAATGTGCTTGGGTACCGTCAAGCCGGCCTTGACGGCCTTTTTCGCCAGCAGGCCGGCCGCCAGCAGCACGCTGGGGTTGGATGTGTTGGTGCACGAGGTGATGGCCGCGATCAGAATGTCGCCGTTCTTGATCTGCGTGCCTGCGCTGGTGGTGAAGACCTGATCCAGCTTTTCTGCCGGTTGGTTAAAGCCGTTTTCCGCGACCGGCTTGGAAAACAGATCGCTGAATGTGGTTTTGACATTGCCGATTTCAATACGGTCCTGCGGACGTTTCGGGCCGGCCAGCGAGGGGGCGACCGTGGACAGGTCCAGCGTCAGCAGCTTGGTGTAATCGACGTCCGTGGCCTTGGGCACGCCGAACATCTTTTGCGCCTTGAAATAGGCCTCGAATGCCGCGATTTCCTCGGGTGTGCGGCCCGTGCCGCGGAAATAATCGATGGTGCGCTCGTCGACCGGGAAAAAGCCCATCGTCGCGCCATATTCTGGCGCCATGTTGCCGATGGTGGCGCGTTCTGCCACCGACAGGCTGGCTGTGCCGGGACCGCAGAATTCCACGAATTTACCCACAACCTTTTCGCGACGCAGCATTTCGGTAATGGTCAGCACCAGGTCGGTTGCGGTCACGCCGCCGCGCAATTGGCCCTTGAGCTCGACGCCCACCACGTCGGGTGTCAGGAAATAGACAGGTTGGCCCAGCATCCCAGCCTCGGCTTCGATGCCGCCTACACCCCAGCCGACCACGCCGATCCCGTTGATCATCGTGGTGTGGCTATCGGTGCCCACCAGCGAGTCGGGGTAATACACGTTGTCTTTCTTGTGGACGCCGCGGGCCAGATATTCCAGGTTGACTTGGTGAACGATCCCAAAGCCCGGAGGCACCACGCCAAAAGTATCGAATGCCTGCATGCCCCACTTCATGAATTGGTAGCGCTCTTGGTTGCGCTTGAATTCCAGCTTCATGTTCAGGTCCAGCGCGTCTTTCGTGCCGAAATAGTCGATCATGACCGAGTGATCGACAACCAGGTCGACCGGGACGAGCGGCTCGATGCGCTTGGGGTCTTTGCCCATTTTGTCGGCCACGGAGCGCATGGCGGCGATATCGGCCAACAGCGGCACACCGGTGAAGTCCTGCAGCACGACACGTGCCACGACAAAGGGGATTTCATCTTCGCGTTTGGCGTTGGCCTGCCAGTTGGCCAGTTGCTTGATGTGTTCTTCGGTGACCTTCTGGCCGTCGCAGTTGCGCAGCACTGATTCGAGCACGATGCGAATCGAGACCGGCAGCCGCTGCACGTCTACTCCCAGCGCCTTGCCCAGGGCCGGCAGGGAATAGAACTGACAGGATTTGTCGCCGATCTTGAAATTCTTGAGGGTATTAAACGTGTTGTGCGGCATGATGGGACTCCGTGGGTGTGGGACCGCGTAAAGCTGCCATTTTCTGGCCTTTTGGCGCGTTTGTCATGTGATGCAGAGACATCGCTATGTTGCTTATTTTAGTCTTATGTCTTATATAAGACTATAGGGGTGGCACAAAGTTCTCACTGTTTTCAGACAATTTGTCATGCGACCAAAGCAGTGAGACAAGCAGCGTGATGAATGTCATTGTCGCGCCGCCTGCATTTGCCGGTTGACCAGATTGGCATAAGCGCCGCCTTGTTGTAGCAGCGCATCATGCTTGCCGGATTCCACAATCTGCCCTCCATCTACGACGGCAATGGTATCGGCCTGGCGTATCGTCGATAGACGGTGCGCAATGATCAGGGTGGTGCGATGGCGCATCAGTTCAGCCAAGGCCTGATGTACCTGGGATTCGCTGATGGCGTCCAAATGCGACGTCGCCTCGTCCAGAATCAAAATGGGAGCATCGCGCAGGAATGCCCGTGCAATGGCGATGCGCTGGCGTTGGCCGCCGGACAAGGCCACGCCGCGTTCACCGACCGGGGTTTGCAGGCCCTCGGGAAGGCCGGCGACAAAATCCGCCAGCGCAGCGCGGGCCACGGCTTGATCCAGTTCGTCCTGGCTGGCATGGGGGCGGGCCAGGCGAATGTTGTCTTCCAGCGTGCCGTTGAGCAGCCAAGTGTCCTGGGCTACCAAGGCGATACGGCCATATAGTGCGTCCAAGGTTAGTTCCGGCAAGCGTTCCTCGCCAATACGGACGGCGCCTTCCTGCGGGTCCCAGAATCGCAGCAACAGGCTCGCCAAGGTGCTTTTCCCCGCGCCCGACGGGCCGACCAGCGCCAGGGTCGCTCCCGCCGGTAGCGAGAGAGATACGTGGCGCAGGGCCGGTTGCAGCCGGCCCGGATAGGTGAATGTGACATCCTCAAACGCCAGCGGCAGGCCCGCCCCGGTCAGGGGCGGTGCAAGCGGACCATCCACGACGGGCACAGGCTCATCGTGAATCGTACGCAAGCGTCGCGTGGAGGCCAGCGTGTCCGCCAGCTGGCGGCTCACCTGAGCGATTTCGGACACCGGCAGAAAGGCGGCAACGGACAGCAATATCAGCAATGGCAACATGCCCGCGGCCAGCGCGCCTTGCATAACCCACCAGGCGCCCGCCGTCGCCACGGCCAAGCCGCCGAGACCTGTCGCGATCTCCAACAGGGCGCTTTGCCGCGACAAATCGGCCAGCAGTGTCAATCGCACACGTTGATAGTCCTGGCAGATCGTCAAAAACGCGTCGCGCCGGCGCCCGGTCGCGGAAAAAGCCACCAGATCCGACAGGCCTTGGATCGTCTCTGCAAGATGCGCGCTCAGCAGCCCCAGCGCCTGTCTGGCGCGGCTGCCCTGCGCGTCCACGCGTGCGCGATTGAGCCACGGCGATAGGCCGGCCCATAGCAAAAAGGGCAGCAAGGCCAACATCAGCGGCCAGGCGGCGATCCCCAGGATGGCCAGGACAATGACAGGTACCAATATTGCAACAAACGCGGGCGCCACGGTGTGCGCATAGAAATACTCGACGGTTTCAACATCCTGCGTGGCCAATCCCACCAAATCCCCGGACCGGCGGCGCAAGAGATAGGCCGGGGCCAGCGCTTCGAGCTTTTGATACAGCGATATCCGCATTTCCGCCAACAGTTGATAGGCGATCGAGTGGGCAAGCCAGGACTCGATCCAGTGCAGCGCGGCCGCTGCAATGGCGGCGGCAAACAGTCCAATCAGCAAGCCGTCGAACGGTTCGCCGTTTTTCAGCCGGGCAATGATGAGCGCACCCAGCACCGACACGCCGATAAAGGCTGCCACCCGTCCGATGCCGCTGCCGACAGTAATGGCAAATTGTTTTTTCCACGGACGGATGATCTCCGTCAAGGTTTGCAGCACCTGACGGGTGGTGATATGCCGTGCCTCAGTGTCCAACGACGTGGGGGTAGGGCGCTTGGGATCGTCGTCAGTCGAGGTGAAAGCGGTGTCGCCGGCGGGAATGCTGTCGTCTGCAGTGCTGCGGGCCCCAGCAGTTTCCGGTGCTGACGCGAGCTGCGCTTGTACGACGTTCGCCACATCCCCGTTTGATGTTTCCGGCGGCACATGCAGCGAATCCTGCTGTCCGCCCATCAATTGGCGATAGAGCGTATCGCCCGCCATCAAGGTCTCGTGAGTGCCGGTCTCTGCAATACGCCCGCCGTCCAGCACCAGGATACGATCTGCGCCAATCACGCTGGATAACCGATGCGCCAGCACCAGCGTGGTGCGGCCACGGCTGAGCCGATCCAGCGCCTGCTGAATCTCGGCTTCATTCTCTGCATCCACCGAGGACAGGGCCTCATCCAGAATCAAAATCGGCGTATCGCGCAACAAGGCGCGTGCAATGGTTAATCGCTGACGTTGTCCGCCGGACAACTGCGTACCGCGTTCTCCCAAGACCGTCTGATAGCCCTGCGGCAATGCCGAAATAAACGCGTGTGCATTCGCCGCCGTCGTCGCCGCGAGGATTTGATCCGGCGTGGCATCGGGGCGGGCCATGAGCAGGTTTTCCTCCACTGTTCCGTGAAACAGCATGCTGTCCTGCGCCACTAGCGAGATGCTGGCGCGCACCGCCTCGGGATTCAGCGTGCGCAGATCGCGGCCATCGATTTCGATGACACCCGATTGCGGATCATGCAGACGCAGCAAAAGGCGAACCAATGTCGATTTGCCAGACCCGCTAGGTCCGACAATGCCCACACGTTCGCCGGGGCGAATCTCGAAGTCCATGCCCTGATGCGTGATCTGCCGGCCACCGGGATACGAAAAAGCAACGTGCCTAAAAGCCACCGACAAGCCGTCTTGCCGCGGCAGTGGCGCTGGCGCAGAGTAATCGGCCCGCGTCTCGACAGACCAGGGTTGATTCGCTCCCGCGGCAGATGAGGTCGTCGCTTTTTGCGCAGCCGCGGCAGAGCCCTGCGGGGCTGACGTCGTCGCGTCCAACAGCGCTCGCACGCTGGCCGCCGCTGATTGGCCCATCAGCCCTTGATGCAGCACCGAGCGCATATCCCGCAGCGGGCGGAAAATTTCTGTTCCCGCCATCAACACCACCAGCAGCGCCGCCAGTGTCATCTGTCCGTCGGCTACGCGCCACGCGCCCAGTGCCAAGGCCGCTGCCGCACCGACCGTGATCCCGATATCCGTCGCAAAACGCGCCGAGACTTCGCGTCCCAGCACCCTGAACGTGTTGTCCGACAAAGCCCGCGCGCGCTGTGCCAGGCGCTCGCCCCACGCACGGCTCTGGCCGAACGCCTTGAGCGTGGGCAGGCCTTGCATCGCATCCAGGAACTCCTCACCGAACGCCTTGAATGCCCGGGCCCGTTGGCGCGAGGCATCCTTGTGGCTGCGGTGCGCAGCCAAAGGCAGGACCAAGGTGATCAGTGCTGCCACCAGCAGTACCAGCGCCACCGGCCAATCCCACCATGCGATGAATGCAAAAATCATGATGGGGGCGCAGGCCGCGATGAACAGCTGTGGCAGATAGCGCCCAAAAAAGCTCTGCAGCTGTTCCACGCCATCGATTACGGCCAGCATGACGCCGCCCGTGCGTTGGCCGCCGAACCAGGCGGGTCCCAATTCGACGATCTTGTCATAAAGCTGCGCGCGCAGATTATTTTGAATCAACGCTGCATTGCGATTGGCCAGCAGATTCAACGCATGCTCAAAGCCGCCGCGCAACACGATTGCCAGCGCCGCACCCGCCAGCGGCCACCACAGCGCCGTGCCGCTAGCACCGGCAAACAGTTCCGCCAGGAATTTTCCCAACAATGCAAAGCGCGCAATGCCCGCCGTCAGTCCCAATAGCCCCAGCACAGCGCACATCAACATCCGCAACCGCACGCCGCGTGTCATGGCCCAGAGGGTGGAATCGAAATACATGCTGCTTCCTTATGTAGGGTGGCGCGTTGCAGGCGCGGCCATCCTCTACACTAACATTTCGCAGCATGACGGGTCAGGCGCATCGGTATGACCGGTGCTGGATGCGGGCCATCCGCCCTGGACAGAATTCTAGGCAGCTTCGCAGTCAGCCGTTCTCGCAACTGCGATACTGTGCTCCGAATCGCTCGGCTCTCGCCTGGACCAGCCGCGCGACCCGTTTCAGCCACGCTTTGCTTTCATAACTGCGGTTGCGATAACCCGTCCAACCTTCGTGATAATTCAGATACTGGCCGTAGGCATCCCATTTCGATACGCCATTCAGACGCTGGGACTTGCTGATGTACCAACCCATGAAATCCAAGGAGTCCGCCAGGTCGTCCCGGCTTGATGTCCAGCCCCCGGCCTCACGCTTATAGTCCGCCCAGGTTTCGTCTTTGGCTTGCGCATAGCCATAGGCCGAGCTGACACGGCCCCAGGGGATAAAGCCCAGAAAATAATAACGAGGGGGCAGGGCGTCGTGCCGGAAACTGGATTCCTGGTACATCATGGCGAAGGGCACCTGTACCGGCACACCCCATTTCTCGCGCATATCTTCCGCAGCACGCCGCCAACTGGGTTTCTCACGAAAAATTTCGCAGAGATTTTCAGGGTTGGACGGCGGTGCCGTCGCACAGCCGCCCAACATGATTACCAACAGGGTCAGCACCAGTGGCCCTAGTTTCATCGCCGGTTCCTTGTTCAGGGGATGGCGGCATTCTAAGCGTTATGGGCCCCGGTGCCGATATTGGTACCCGTTCAGAAGTCGACTGACATCGATAGTTTGTAGACGCGGCCCATGCCCTGGGTGAGCTGGCCAAAGGAGTTTCCTACTGTGGCCCAGTATTTTTTGTCGGTGACGTTATCCACGCCAGCGCGCCACACTACGTTGTGTCCATCGATCTTGGTCGCATAACGAGCCCCCAGATCGATTCGGGTCCATGCGGGTATTTTGCCGGTGTTGTCGATGTTGACATACTGCGATCCGCGCCGTTGCACATAGGCTTGCAAGGTCAAACCGGTAAGTGCCGGCACATCCCATTCCGCGCCCATGACTGCCTGGTAACGAGGTACACCGATCGCGTCGTTGCCGTCTTGCTCAGCGCCCGCGGTTCCTCGCAGTTCGGGATCCATAAAGGTTATCCCGCCCAACAGCCGCACGCCTTTCACCGGCTCGCCGTAGACATTCATCTCGAGCCCGCGATTGCGCTGCGAGCCAGCGATCCCGAATACGAGGTCCGAGTTCGTATAGGCCTCGGGCTTTTCAATCTGGAAAACACCGATGTTCCCGCCTATATTGCCAAAATCAAACTTGACGCCGGCTTCCGTCTGCTTAGTGCGATACGGGGCAAGTGTCTCGCCAAAATTGACGGCTCCGGTCGGTGCGGTATCGCCTTTGGTCAACCCTTCGATGTGGTTCACATAAAACGACACCTCTTCCCACGGACGCACGACCAAGCCGTACGCGGGCGTCCATACGGAATCATCGTAAGTGGTGGTGTGGACACCATTGGTGTCGTAGAGCTTGTCTTTGATCGTTTGACGTCGTACCCCTAGTGTCAGAAAGACGCGGTCATCCAGGAACGACAGCTGATCCGACAAGGCAAAACTGGTCAAATGGGTACGGCTGCTGGCGTGAGGATCGTCCATGTCACCGCCCACGAACGTCGTAGCTGGACGGTCAAAATACTCGGGGTCATAGATGTCGATCGGGCTGCGATCGCTCATTTCCCACGCCTGCCTGACACGCGTCTGCAGCCCGGACACCCCAATATTCACCAAATGGCCGACCGGGCCCGTCTGGAATTTTCCACGCATCCCGATTTCGCCGCTGACGGAGCTGCGGGTGTACGGCACCGTCAATCGGCCCACGGTCCCGATGCCGTCGCCATCCACGAGGGGCTGGCCATAATCGCCGTTCTCACGATCGTGGCTGGTGCCGATGGCCGCATAGCCCATCCAGTTGCTGGTGAAGTCATATTCTGCCCGGACCACGCCATACGTGCTCTCCAGTTCGCTGTACGTCCACGGCTGCCCGTAGTTCGTGCTATTGGACGGCGGCGACGGCACATCGGGGCCGCTGAGCCGCAGCGTGGGACGGGGGTGCGAGTAGCGATACTTTTGATAACCCGCGTCCAACGACACCCGTAGTTTTTCACCCAGATAATCCAGGCCGATGGTTCCCACAGTCATTCGTTGCCCCGCATCGTCGACCGGGGTATCGCCATCGCGATGCGCGGCATTGACGCGGATACCGAACTCCTGGTTTTCGCCCCAGCGTCGCCCGATATCGACGCTGCCACCGACCTGAGAATCACTGGTGTAGTCGATCGTCGCCCGGGTCAAAGGGTCCAACCCGGCGCGCTTGGGCTGGATGTTGATCGAGCCGCCCAAGCCCGATCCCCCCGGGGCGGCACCGTTCAAGAACGCATTCGCCCCTTTCAGGATCTCGACCCGTTCTATCATCTGCGTCGGCAACACTTGACGAGGCAAAATGCCGTACAGCCCGTTGAATGACAAATCGTCATTGTTCAGCGCAAAGCCACGGATGGAAAACGTTTCGGCCGAATTCCCAAAGCCGTTACCTACCTGTACCGAGGAATCATTCTTGACTACATCGCCCAAGGTCCGCGCCTGTTGGTCCTCGATCAACTTCGAGGTATAGCTGGTGACGACAAAGGGCGCGTCCATATTGTCGATATTGCCCAACACTCCCAACTGACCGCCTCGCGCCACTTGTCCGCCCGCGTACTCTACAGAGGTCGGCGCAGAAATACTGGATTCGCCCGTAACAGTCGTTTCCTCTAGTGTGGTTACGCCGCCTTGCACGGTCTGGGACCAGGCGGGCGCTCCAGCGAGCACTCCTGCGGATAATGCGGTATGTAAGGCAACGCTGAGCGGTTTTAGACGGATGCGGCCCGCTGGCCGCGCCCCAAAGGCGAAGATAGGCATGAGAGATTTTTTAGGGAATGGCAATAAGAATCTCTTTTATTATCGTGATCATGTCGAAGTTAAGCAATCTTTCATTTTCCGGCCCAAGCCGACCCGTCTCATAAAACAAAACGGCCCCGGGAAGAGTCCCAGGGCCGTTCTACCTGCAACGTGCAGTCAACAGAGACCGAGTTACACCTCGATCACCGCAGCCACATCCTTGTAATCATCGATCTTGTCGAAGTTCAGGTACTGATAGATCTGGTCGCCGCTCTTGTTGATGACGCCCATATCTGCCATGTACTCGTCCTTGGTCGGGATGCGACCCAGGCGCGAGCAGATCGCAGCCAGCTCAGCCGAGCCCAGATACACGTTGGTGTTCTTGCCCAGACGATTCGGGAAGTTACGCGTGCTGGTCGACATCACGGTCGCACCTTCGCGCACCTGAGCTTGGTTACCCATGCACAGCGAGCATCCCGGCATCTCCGTACGGGCACCAGCCGTACCGAAGACGCCGTAGTGGCCTTCTTCGGTGAGCTGTTGCGCATCCATCTTCGTCGGCGGAGCCACCCACAGCTTGACCGGAATATCGCGCTTGCCTTCGAGCAGCTTGGACGCGGCACGGAAGTGGCCGATGTTGGTCATGCAGCTGCCGATGAACACTTCGTCGATCTTGGCGCCAGCCACGTCGGACAATGTCTTGACGTCATCCGGGTCGTTCGGGCAAGCCACGATGGGCTCGTGAATGTCGGCCAGATCGATCTCGATCACAGCGGCGTACTCGGCGTCGGCATCCGGTTCCAGCAGCTTGGGATCAGCCAACCAGGCTTCCATGGCCTTGATACGGCGGCCCAGCGAGCGCTCGTCTTCGTAGCCATTGGCGATCATCCACTTCAGCATCACGATGTTGCTGTTGATGTACTCGATGATCGGTTCTTTGTTCAAGCGCACCGTGCAGCCAGCGGCCGAGCGTTCTGCCGAGGCGTCGGACAGTTCGAAAGCCTGTTCCACCTTCAGGTCGGGCAGGCCTTCGATTTCCAGAATGCGGCCGGAGAAGATGTTCTTCTTGCCTTGCTTGGCCACAGTCAACAGGCCTTGCTTGATCGCATACAGCGGAATCGCATTCACCAGATCGCGCAGCGTCACGCCGGGCTGCATCTTGCCCTTGAAGCGCACCAGCACCGATTCCGGCATATCCAACGGCATCACGCCCGTCGCAGCAGCGAACGCCACCAGACCCGAGCCGGCCGGGAAAGAAATCCCGATCGGGAAACGGGTGTGCGAGTCGCCGCCCGTGCCCACCGTGTCAGGCAGCAGCATGCGGTTGAGCCACGAGTGGATCACACCGTCGCCGGGACGCAGCGAAATACCGCCACGCGTGCTGATGAACTGCGGCAGCGTGTGGTGCGTCTTGACGTCCACGGGTTTCGGATAGGCTGCCGTGTGGCAGAACGATTGCATGACCAGATCCGCGGAAAAACCCAGGCAAGCCAGATCTTTCAACTCGTCGCGGGTCATGGGGCCGGTCGTGTCCTGGCTGCCCACCGACGTCATGCGGGGTTCGCAGTAGGTGTTCGGGCGTACGCCTTGGCCTTCGGGCAGACCGCAGGCGCGGCCGACCATTTTCTGGGCCAGCGTAAAACCCTTGCCCGAATCGGCCGGGTTCTTCGGCAGGCGGAACAGCGTCGAGGGAGGCAGGCCCAGCGCTTCGCGCGCCTTGGCCGTCAGGCCGCGGCCGATGATCAGCGGAATGCGGCCGCCGGCGCGCACTTCGTCAAACAGCACGTCGGATTTGACTTGGAATTCAGCGATGACCTGGCCGTCTTTCAGGGCCTTGCCTTCGTAGGGGCGCAGTTCCACCACGTCGCCCATTTCCATCTTGGAGACGTCCAGCTCGATCGGCAGGGCGCCCGCGTCTTCCATGGTGTTGTAGAAAATCGGAGCAATCTTGCTGCCCAGGCAGACACCGCCGAAACGCTTGTTCGGCACGAACGGGATGTCTTCGCCAGTGAACCACAGCACCGAGTTGGTGGCGGATTTACGCGAAGAGCCGGTACCGACCACGTCGCCCACGTAGGCAACCAGGTGGCCTTTCTCTTTCAGCGATTCGATGAATTGCACCGGGCCGCGCTTGCCGTCTTCCTCGGGTTGGAACGCTGCGCCGTCGCGCTTGTTCTTCAGCATGGCCAGCGCGTGCATCGGGATATCCGGGCGCGTCGTGGCATCGGGGGCGGGCGACAGATCGTCGGTGTTGGTTTCGCCGGGAACCTTGAATACCGTGATCGTCAGGCTCTCGGGCAGTGCGGGACGGCTGGTGAACCATTCCGCATCGGCCCAGCTTTGCAGCACGGCCTTGGCGTTGGCATTGCCCTTGTCGGCTTTTTCTTTGACGTCATGGAACGCGTCAAACATCAACAGGGTTTTCTTCAGCGCATCGGCAGCGATGGCGCCGACCTCGGCGTCGTCCAGCAATTCGATCAGCGGGCCGATGTTGTAGCCGCCCAACATGGTGCCCAACAATTCGGTTGCTTTGGCCCGGCTGATCAGGGCACACGATTCTTTGCCCAGCGCGACAGCAGCCAGATAGGACGCTTTGACCTTGGCGGCATCATCCACGCCGGCGGGCACGCGGTGAGTCAGCAGATCCAGCAGATTGTCTGCTTCGCCTGCGGGCGGGTTTTTCAGGAGCTCGATCAGGTCGGCTGTTTGTTGAGCCGACAGCGGCAGCGGGGGGATGCCCAGCGCAGCGCGCTCGGCAACATGTTGACGGTACGTTTCCAGCATGAATAGGCCTGCATAAAAATCGGGTTGCGGGAAGGGTCTTCGAGGCCGATTGTAGAGGCTGGAGGGGGGTGGGAGCAAGTGTCTTATATCTTATATAAGACTTGATTGATTCGGTATTGTTTCAAATCCACGTTGTCGCAGGGGATATGCTGCACGTCGGGCCGCGTGAAAGGTGCTCGGTTCGCTGCCCGACGTGCGCAATAGGACTATTGCAGCTTGATATTGCGTTCTTGCACGAGCTTTTTGCCCTGGATGGTCTCCTTGGCCAAATAGGTCTTCAACTCCTCGGGCGTGCCGCCAATAGGCTCGGCTCCGATGGTCTCCAGCGTGGTTTTTACTTTGGCGTCGCTCAGAGCTAGGCGCATCGCGGCGTTGAGCTTTGCGACAATCTCCGGCGGGGTGCCGGCCGGCGCGAAAGCCGCGAACCAAGGCGTCAACTCGTACCCCGGCAGTCCGGCTTCCGCCACCGTGGGGACGTCAGGCAGTGCCGACGAGCGCTTGGCAGTTGTGACCGCCAAGGCTTTCAATTTGCCGGACATGATGTGCGGTTTGGCCGACGTCACACTGTCGAACATATAGTCCACCTGGCCGCCAAGCAGGTCCGCTACGGCCGGGCCGCTGCCCTTGTAGGGCACATGCAGCATGTCGATTCCCGCCATCGACACAAACAGCTCGCCGGCCAGATGAATCGAGGTGCCGACACCGGCCGAGGCAAAGGTATAGTGACCAGGTTGCTCCTTGGCTTTGGCGATGACATCGGCAACGCTCTTGCTGTCAGTGCGCTGCGGGTTTGTGACGAGCACATTGGGCACGATGGCCAGCAACGAAATGGGCGCGAAATCCTTTTGCGGATCGTAATTGAGGTTGTCGTAGAGTGCCGGATTGACCGCCATGCCATTGGCCGCAATCATGATCGTGTAGCCATCGGGCTTGGCGCGCGACACCATCGCTGCGCCGATATTTCCGCCCGCGCCTGCGCGGTTTTCGACCACGAACGAGGTATTCAGCTGCCGGCCCATGGCTTCGCCCAACGTACGGGCAATATTGTCCATTGCTCCCCCGGGCGGGAATGGCACTACCCAGGTTACCGGACGTTCGGGGTACTCGGCGTGGACTGCCGCGGCGGCTCCCAACAACGCGCCCGCCGCGCAGAACGCGGCCAGCGGCTTTAAAAATCGACGATGCATGCTCAATGTCTCCTTGGTGTTGCAGAGCACTTCAGGTGCGCGGTGATATCGCGATAGCGTTCATGGCAGCCATACCTGAAACAAGTGCTTTTCGGCGTAGCCGAAGTATGCCGCTCGATTTTTCGCGGGTCCAAGACTATATTGGTTGCTTTCTATACCTGGTAGGTATGCGTTTTATGGAACTTCGGCACTTACGCTATTTCCAGGCGGTTGCGCAGGAAGGCAGTTTCACACGAGCGGCGGTCCGATTGCATATCGCTCAGCCGCCGCTCAGCCGGCAGATTCGTCAACTCGAAGACGAACTCGGCGTCACTCTTATAGAGCGCGGTTCGCGTGCGCTGAAATTGACGGAGGCTGGCCGATTTTTGCTGGAGCAGTCGCTGCAGTTGACGGCGCGTCTTGACGAAATTGTGCAAGGCACCCGGCGACTGGGACGGCACGAACGTGGGTGGTTCGGCATCGGCTTTGTACCGTCCACGCTGTATGGCTTCGTGCCGGAACTGATCCGACGTCTGCGCGAGGCCGACCCGCGTATTGAGGTCGGTCTGGCCGAGATGACAACCTTGCCTCAGCTCGAGGCGCTGAAGGCGGGGCGCATCGATGTGGGGATTGGCCGTATCCTGCTTGACGATCCCGCGATCGAACGCCGTGTGCTGATGGCCGAGCCCTTAGTGGCGGCGCTGCCATTGCGGCATCCCTTGGCGCGGCGCCGGCGCGTCGGCATTGCAGAGCTTGCCGCGCAACCGTTTGTGCTCTATCCGGCGCGTCCGCGCCCCAATTATGCGGATCACGTGCTGGGTCTGTTCCGAGCAGCGGGCCATACCCCGCGTGTCGTCCAGGAGGCCAATGAGCTACAGACCGCCATCGGCCTGGTGGCGGCAGGCCTGGGAGTGACCGTCGTACCTGCGTCGGTACATCGTTTGCATCGCGCGGACATCGCGCATGTGCCTATCGACGCCGATACTTTCGTGTCCCCCGTTATCCTTAGCTATCGGAAAGACGATCACTCGCCGTTCCTTGCCGATGCGATTGCACTTGCGGTGCAACTGGCCAACGCGGAAGCCACAGGCGCCAAGCAAGCCACCACGTCTCC
Organism: Bordetella genomosp. 4; assembly: GCF_002261185.1. Classification (GTDB taxonomy): domain Bacteria; phylum Pseudomonadota; class Gammaproteobacteria; order Burkholderiales; family Burkholderiaceae_B; genus Bordetella_A. Next base: position 225,348 of record NZ_NEVQ01000017.1, on the reverse strand, counting down.
ATCCGACATCTGACAAGGTTCGGTCAACGATGACCGAACCTTGTCAGTGCGACGAGAGGTTCCTACAGTACTTTGGCCTCATGATGCACTTGCGGCGGTTGCGCGAAATGCGGACCGACCAGCTTGCGCCATTCTTGAAAGTCGGCTGACTCCCGAAAATCGACCATGTGATTGTCGACCGTTTCCCAGTCCACGACCAACGTGTATTGCTGGGGATTTTCGATCGATCGATGCAGTGCCATGCCATGACAGCCCTTGGCACGCAGAAACAGCGGCTTGGCTTGTGCCACGCCGGCTTCGAATTGAGCCTCGTGTCCGGCGGTAACGAGAATGCTGGCGATTTCCTGGATCATCTGGATTTCTTCCTTGACGTAGTGGGCAACTGATAAGCAAGACGAACAAAACTCACGGCAGGTATGATCAAGCTACCTAGTGACTTTAGCGCAGGAGCGTGCCATGCATTATCTGATGTTTTACGACCTGGTCCCCGATTATCTCGAGCGGCGCGGCGCATTTCGCGACGAGCACCTGGCATTGGCGCGCGCAGCCGTGGCCCGCGGTGAGTTGGTAGTGGCCGGCGCGTTGGCCGATCCTGCTGATCAGGCGGTGTTGTTATTCAAAGCCGATTCCCCCGCCGTGGCCGAGGAGTTTGCCAAAGCGGACCCATACGTGAAAGCCGGCCTGGTCAAACAATGGCGAGTGCGTGCATGGACCACTGTCGTCGGCGAACTAGCCGAGCACCCTGTGCCGGGCTGAGTTTGTATTCAGCAGAATGTCAGTCATGCGGTGCGTTGGCGGCGTGTTCGCATACAGGCGTATGATGCCGCCTTTGCCCTGACATTTCGGCTTGGTACTGGCCGCATCGCTCATGCCACTTTCACATTTGTTGTTGGCGTTGTCTGTCGTCTTCATTTGGGGGACGAACTTCGTGGTCATCAAATGGGGGTTGGCAGAGTTTCCTGCATTCCTCTTTGCAGCGTTGCGATTTTTGCTGTCGGCACTGCCCTGGATATTCGTGTTCCGCCGCCCGGCAGTGCCTTGGAACATGTTGGCGCGCGCAGGTCTGTTGTTGGGCGTAGGGCAGTTTGGCCTGGTTTATTGGGCGATGCGCCAGGACATCTCGCCAGGCTTGGCGTCCCTGGTGGTGCAAGCCCAAGTGTTCTTCACCATCATCATGTCGATGATCATGACAGGAGAACGCGCGCGGCCATTACAAATCGCGGCGCTCGTCTTGGCGACGAGCGGTTATGCCGTCGTCGCATGGCGCAGCGCAACAGATCCGGCGGCGGCCGTCACGCTGCTTGGCTTGGGCCTGGTATTGGCCGCCGCGTTCTGCTGGGCGTGTACCAACATGGTCATGCGTGGCGCGGGCAGGGTCAATATGGTGGCCTTCACCGCCTGGAGTTCGCTCTTTGCCATCATTCCTTTGCTGATCATCAGCTTGCTGGTAGACGGGCCGGCAAAAGTGATAGACGCACTGGCACATGCCAGCGGGTGGGGATGGCTGGCCGCACTGTGGCAAGGCGTAGGCAATACGGTGTTCGGATTCGGCGCCTGGGGTTGGCTGTTGGCCCGCCATCCGGCTGTGACCATCACGCCGTTGGCATTGCTGGTCCCCGTCTTCGGTATTCTGTCGTCGGCAGTGCTGCTCAACGAAGCACTGCCCGCCTGGAAAATCCTCGCGGCCGCCTTGGTATTAGGCGGCTTGTCCCTAAACGTTTATGCGAGCCGTGTGCGGAGCAGACGATAACGATATGCCGTGGCGGCGCTTCGCCATGGCGTTCATACTCATCGATACATGACGCTGGTTGATCATCTATTGTTCCTGGGCTGCGTGGCTTTGGCCACCTATGCCCAGACCATGACAGGTTTTGCCTTCGGCCTGGTTTTGCTCGGGCTGACAGGGCTGTTGTCTTTGGCACCGTTGCCCGAGATGTCCAACGTAGTGAACATGCTGACGCTGGTCAATGCCGTGGTGGCGCTGAGCGGCACAAGTGCAAAATTGGACTGGTCTTTGATTCGCACGCCTTTGATCGCCAGCCTGGTCGGTGTAGCCTTTGGCGTCTTCGCTCTCGAGTGGATCAGTGGCAGCGCAGTATTGTTGCTGCGCGGCCTTTTGGGCTTGACCATTCTGGCCTGCGCCATCATGTTGATCGCGCGCAGCCGGCCATTGGAGCAGGTCTCGTCGCAGGCTTCCTTTATTTCATATGGTCTGGTGGCGGGCGTACTGGGTGGTCTATTTTCCAGCGCCGGGCCCCCTATGGTGTACCTCCTCTATCGACAGCCCCTGCCTTTGACCCTCATACGGAACAGTCTGCTGATTCTGTTTGCAGCCAACGCAGTGGTGCGCCTGTCTTTGGTCGCGGCCAACGGCAGCCTGAGCGTATCGTCCCTATGGATGGGTCTGGAGGCTTTGCCCGTTGTTGTCATCTTGACCTGGCTCGTGCGACGCTATGCCTCCAAAGACTCGGTGAAAATGGTCAAGCGCTTGGTCTTCGTGCTATTGATGATTGCGGGATTCGGATTGTTGATTCCGGTGATTCAAGCACTATTGACCTAGACGGGGAACATAGACCGAAACGTGGCGCGCATGCGTGCCACGTCGCGTTCACGGGTGGGTTTTCGATTCGCCGGATGAGGCAGGTTTAGGCGGTTCCGGATCCTCGTTGCTTTGCACCGCAGCAGATGCTGCAGCCGGCTCAGATCCTGCCGTAGGCGCAGACGTCAGCATCATCGTCGACGGTGTAGACAACGGCAATTTCGCATTCGCCAAACGTTGCAGCACGTCATATAACAACGCACTGCGTACGCTATACGCATTGCGTGGCGTGCTGACATACCCACGTGCGTTAAACAGCAAATGACCGTTCTCAATGCCTTCCAGATAGACATTGGGGGCGGGGGTGTCCAGCACCCCTTCATTCGCAGCGAATGCCTCCAGCATGACCTCGCGCACACGGTGTACATCGGCATCCAGGGGCATGGGTAGTTTCACTTGCACCAAGCCCAACGGATTGTCATGTGTCACATTGCGTACCGTTTTCGTCACGAACTCCGAGTTCGGCACGATCACCGTGGATCGATCCGCCATTTGTATTTCGGTCGCACGCACATTGATGCGCAAAATATCGCCCTCGACACCCCCGAGCGACACCCAGTCCCCGACTTTGACCGGCCGTTCAGCCAACAGAATGAGGCCCGACACAAAATTCTGTACCACCGCCTGCAGCCCGAAACCAATCCCTACCGACAAGGCGCTGGCAATCCACGCGACGCGTTCCAGGCCTATCCCTAGTGCCGACAACGACAGCGCAACCGCCAGCACCACACCCGCATATCCAAACAAGGTTGCGGCCGATAGCTGCATGCCCGGATCGAGTTCTGTCGTGGGCAAATAGCGATTCGCCAGCCAACGTTTGAGCAGGCGCACGCTTACCAGACAAAACGCCAGCACGAGCAAGCCCTGCATCAACGCACCGGGACGCAAATGCACCTCGCCGATTTGCAGTCCCGTGAGCAGTTGGTTCATCCGATGCAGCAGATCCGAGGGCCCTTCGCCAAAAGGCGCGAGCAGCAGCGTAGCGGCCAATAAGCCTACCGTCACTCGTCCGATCCCTGCCAATAGCACGGCCGCCTGGCCATACAACCGTTTGCGCGCATCGTCTTCGCTGCCCGGCGCGGGCGCCAGCAGCGTGCTGAAACCGTCGTTGATCAGTATCGACAGCAGATACGCAAAACACAGGATTGCCAGCGTCCATAGTGCCTGCTTGACGACAAAACTGCCGAACGCGACATATCCGGCAAGCAGGCTCACGACACTGCACGCCAGAATCGCCCACGTGATGCCTATGAATATCGAGAGCCAGAACGGGCGAGGCGGTAAGGGCTGATCGTCCGCGCCGTGTTCCAACTGTTTGCGCAACCGGGTACTGCGCCGCAGTCCCCATGCCAGCGTGACGATCAGGGCCAGGGCGGCTATCGACGTCGCCAAAATCGTGGTGGTCAAGCTGGCGTTCAACAAGATCGGCAGCTCGTCACACAGCCAGATCACTACGACCAATATGCCGAGCAGGGTCGGCAGATGGCGCAAACCTTGCGCTACGTCATCATGAATAGAGGGCAAGCGCCAGCTGGACCGTTCAGGCGAAAGCAAAGCATGACCCAGCCCGGCCACACAGCCGCCAAAGCATACGACTGCCACCAGGCTGCTCAATAAATCGCGCGTATCGTCGGACAGTCCGGAATTCCAGGTCACCCCGGTATACAGCAAGGCGGCGATGATGCCGGGGGTTGCCGAGGCCAGGATCACAATGCAGATGGCCAGGAACGAGCGGCGCAATCGGCCGGGCGGGACGCGCGTGGCGGTCAGTCGCAACACCAAACGGCTAAAGGCCATGCGCAAAAGCAGCGTGATACCAATGGCCACTGCCAGCACGAACCAGATAGCGCCTTGAGTGCTGGTGACAGCCTCCCGTAGTTCTTGAGCCAGCTCAGTGAGGCGCCGCCAGTCGCGGGGCAGATCACTGCGCAGCTCCCTCCAGAACGTATCCCCCACAATCGAGTCGCGGCGCTCTCCCAGCCGCGCTTGAAACTGGGTGCGCCGCAATGTGGAGATCTGCTCGGCGGTTTGCGCCGCCTCGACCGCAAGCAAACGCGCCAGCTTGGTTTGTGAATCCAGCTTCCGGTTGTCTTGCTGCAGCTGTGTGCGCTGCGCCGCAACGTCTGGCGCTTCGCGCGTTCCCTCGGGCGGCTGACCCAGCTCGGACAGCCTGGCAGTCACCGCGGCCAATTGCGGAGCCAGGGCTTCGGCCAAGGTGTTGGCGCGCGACTGGATGTCCAGCACATCATTACGCCAGCGCACGAGCTGCGCGTCTTCGCCACCGTCTTCCAACCGTTCTCGGATCTGGTCGATTTGCTTACGGGCGTCGGACAGCGCCGACTCCGCGTCGGCCGCACTCGGCGGCCCCTCGGGCTGGGCGGCCGCCAATCCGGCGACCCCAAGCCAGAGCCATATCGTCATTGCCGCCAACAGGCGGATCCAGCAGGCGCGTGATCCGCGCGGGAACTGCATCATGATGGGCGAACCTCGCGCATCCAGTAATAACGATGCAGCATAGCAAGCGTATCGGGTCTCTAGTGCAACAAAACCTGTTTGGATGCGCCAGATGGTCCGGAATTGCACATTTGCACTACGTCAGGGCCCGGGGGGCGATGTGACAGTCTCAGCGGAGTCTGCAGTATTTTCTGCATTGCCAGCGATCAAGATGTCGCGCGAGCGCTCCAGTTCGTCACGGATCCATTGCCGTAGAGCCGATAGCGGCGGCCAATCTCTGAGCCCCGGGGGATACACCAGGTGATAAGTCTCCGCAGGCTCGAAATCTATGCTTACTGGTGATACTTTCACCAACCTTCCCGCGCGCAAGGCATCGACCGCCAGCAGTTCCCGGCCCAATGCGAGCCCCAATCCCTGTTCCACAGCCTCCAGCATCATGCCGGCATCATTGAACGATGCCACCGGCGTGACATTCGCGGCCAACCCTGCCGCGGCGAACCATTGCCGCCACAGTTCCTTGTCCCCCAGCAACGGCTGACGCGCCAGCGTTTCCGGGTGCAGATCATCTAATCTATTTACCGTAGCCGGGGCTGCCAACACAATGAGCGGCATGGGAATATCGAATAGCGGTTCCGACATCACTCCTGGCCAGGGGCCGCGCCCCGAGCGCAGCGCAGCATGAAATCCATCGCGTTGCAGGTCGGCCAACTGCTGGGACGTCTCGATTTCCAGCGTCAGATTGGGGTGGCGCTCTCGCCAGCGCGCCATTCGGGGCAAGAGCCATCGTTGCGCGAACGAGGGCAAGACCGACACGCGCAAATGCTGGTCCGCGCCCTGTGCAAACGACGCCGCTGCCAACACCCCATCATCCAATTGCGCCAAAGCGTTCTGCACACTGCAGAGCAGTGCCCGGCCCGCACAGTTCAGGATCACGCGCCTTCCTTGGCGATCGAACAGTGCAAAGCCCAGCTGTTCCTCCAGCACGCGAATCTGCTGGCTGACCGCACTGTGGCTCAGGTGCAGCCGCTCCGCGGCGGCGCGCAGATTCTGCAACTCGGCCACCGCACGAAAAGCGGGCAGGGTGTTCAAAGGTAGTCGGCTCATACTGGTAAGCATAACCGACCAATATGGCCGGAACAATGCGATTCACAGCGCGCCATTGTGCTTTTACGCTAACCAGTGTGGGACATCTACTGGGAGACACACATGAAATCGCCGGGAATACTCGCTGTTGCAAACACTGCAGCTCCCCATCTAACCGCTTCGATTCGCTCTGCGGCGGCGCCGCGCACGAACCGCGCCGCTGGGCTTTGGGCGGCCTGGTGGCAAGCCTTTCTCACTCGCCGCGCTAGAAAACAAACGGTTGTTGCCCTGAGCGAACTGGGCAATGACGTGTTACGCGACATCGGCGTACCGGAGTCGCTACTGGGCGAAGCCGAGGCCACGCGTCGATTGGAGGAGAATCGTCGGGCTTTCTGGCTATGGTCTTGATACGGAGCGCGGCAGGCCGGGAGTATCGATACGGTCCTGCTGCCGTTCCTTCTCTTTAATCTATACATAGAGGCTCCTATATATAACAAGGGCTTGAATGATCCTGTCTCCTGTCGACGGAGTGATTGAGCCCGTTAATTCGTCCGATTTGCGTCACGCAAATGTCATGTGCTATAGTCTCGCTCCTTCGCTGCTTGAACACGAACTCAGACGAAACGCAGTTTCAGACGAGACGGATTCGGGCGGTGAGGCCGAAGTGGTAACGCAGTAAATTCCCGCGACGATGATTATTTGAGATCTAGTTGCACCGAATTTAAAAAGTGTGTTAATATTTCGGGCTCGGCAGTTGGTGAGGTTAGGGTTAACCCTGATATCCCGAATGACCGAGGCAGCAGCCGGGGCGACCTGGCAGTTGTGAGGTGATGAAGAGTGCAGATCGAAACGAAAACGAATCGATTTGACAGCGTGAAAAAAAGCCTTCATAATCTCGTTTCTCTGCTGCTGACACAGTGGCAGATGCGAAGCGAAAGCGACGCGATGCAGTATATGCAGTGCCTGCTCTTTAACAACGAAACAACCGATAAGTGTGGGCGCTTGGTAGCGCAGCACGAGTGGCTCCGATTCGTCGGGGTGCTCGGAAGCTAAACAAAATCAAGCGCACACATTTGAAGTGAAGTACCTTGAATGTCAAAGATATTCATAGAACCTCACTTCCTTTGAGTGAAGTGCCTCGTGAGAACGGGGTGCGAATTAAACAGAGATTGAACTGAAGAGTTTGATCCTGGCTCAGATTGAACGCTAGCGGGATGCTTTACACATGCAAGTCGAACGGCAGCGCGGACTTCGGTCTGGCGGCGAGTGGCGAACGGGTGAGTAATGTATCGGAACGTGCCCAGTAGCGGGGGATAACTACGCGAAAGCGTAGCTAATACCGCATACGCCCTACGGGGGAAAGCGGGGGACCTTCGGGCCTCGCACTATTGGAGCGGCCGATATCGGATTAGCTAGTTGGTGGGGTAAAGGCCTACCAAGGCGACGATCCGTAGCTGGTTTGAGAGGACGACCAGCCACACTGGGACTGAGACACGGCCCAGACTCCTACGGGAGGCAGCAGTGGGGAATTTTGGACAATGGGGGCAACCCTGATCCAGCCATCCCGCGTGTGCGATGAAGGCCTTCGGGTTGTAAAGCACTTTTGGCAGGAAAGAAACGGTCTTGGATAATACCTGAGGCAACTGACGGTACCTGCAGAATAAGCACCGGCTAACTACGTGCCAGCAGCCGCGGTAATACGTAGGGTGCAAGCGTTAATCGGAATTACTGGGCGTAAAGCGTGCGCAGGCGGTTCGGAAAGAAAGATGTGAAATCCCAGAGCTTAACTTTGGAACTGCATTTTTAACTACCGGGCTAGAGTGTGTCAGAGGGAGGTGGAATTCCGCGTGTAGCAGTGAAATGCGTAGAGATGCGGAGGAACACCGATGGCGAAGGCAGCCTCCTGGGATAACACTGACGCTCATGCACGAAAGCGTGGGGAGCAAACAGGATTAGATACCCTGGTAGTCCACGCCCTAAACGATGTCAACTAGCTGTTGGGGCCTTCGGGCCTTGGTAGCGCAGCTAACGCGTGAAGTTGACCGCCTGGGGAGTACGGTCGCAAGATTAAAACTCAAAGGAATTGACGGGGACCCGCACAAGCGGTGGATGATGTGGATTAATTCGATGCAACGCGAAAAACCTTACCTACCCTTGACATGTCTGGAATGCCGAAGAGATTTGGCAGTGCTCGCAAGAGAACTGGAACACAGGTGCTGCATGGCTGTCGTCAGCTCGTGTCGTGAGATGTTGGGTTAAGTCCCGCAACGAGCGCAACCCTTGTCATTAGTTGCTACGAAAGGGCACTCTAATGAGACTGCCGGTGACAAACCGGAGGAAGGTGGGGATGACGTCAAGTCCTCATGGCCCTTATGGGTAGGGCTTCACACGTCATACAATGGTCGGGACAGAGGGTTGCCAAGCCGCGAGGTGGAGCTAATCTCATAAACCCGATCGTAGTCCGGATCGCAGTCTGCAACTCGACTGCGTGAAGTCGGAATCGCTAGTAATCGCGGATCAGCATGTCGCGGTGAATACGTTCCCGGGTCTTGTACACACCGCCCGTCACACCATGGGAGTGGGTTTTACCAGAAGTAGTTAGCCTAACCGCAAGGGGGGCGATTACCACGGTAGGATTCATGACTGGGGTGAAGTCGTAACAAGGTAGCCGTATCGGAAGGTGCGGCTGGATCACCTCCTTTAAGAGCGAGCTGTGGCTATTAAGCGTCCACGCTTATCGGTTGTTTGTGAGATGTATAGCTGGGATCGGTGAGCAGTCGGCAGTCGAGAGGGGATACCTCCCTGTGGTCTGCGGATTCTGGGCTGACTGATCCGAAGAAATTTGGGTCTGTAGCTCAGTCGGTTAGAGCACCGTCTTGATAAGGCGGGGGTCGTTGGTTCGAATCCAACCAGACCCACCAGGTTTTACTGTGTGCGGCGCGAGGGTAGAGATGCCTGAGTGAAGCGGATAGGAAAATGGGGGTGTAGCTCAGCTGGGAGAGCGCCTGCTTTGCAAGCAGGATGTCATCGGTTCGATCCCGTTCACCTCCACCATTACTCTGGTGTGGTTGTAGAGTTCAACACATAGTGCTGCGAGTCAGTGTTATGTGTTGGGTTTTGCTCAACAAGGTTATACATTCGTTCTTTAACAATTAGGAAGAAGCACAACGAAAGCGTTTATGAAGTAGTCGACGAGAGTTGATGAAACGTAAATGCGGGTTGTGATTGCATTAAGATTTAGTTCTAGTTCTCAAGATGGATCGAGAGATCTGTCGCTTTGAAACTTATGAACGGCACAAACGCGAAACATATCAGCGTCCTATAAGACTCTAGTGTTATAGGATCAAGCGACTAAGTGCACATGGTGGATGCCTTGGCGATCACAGGCGATGAAGGACGTGGTAGCCTGCGAAAAGCTGCGGGGAGCTGGCAAACAAGCTTTGATCCGCAGATGTCCGAATGGGGAAACCCACTGCAGCGATGCAGTATTCCTGGCTGAATACATAGGCCAGCGAAGGCGAACCGGGTGAACTGAAACATCTCAGTAGCTCGAGGAAAAGACATCAACCGAGATTCCGAAAGTAGTGGCGAGCGAAATCGGAGTAGCCTTTACGATTTAGCAGTACAGATAATCGAACGGAATGGAAAGTCCGGCCGTAGCAGGTGATAGCCCTGTAGATGAAATCTGGATTGTGGAACTAAGCGTAAGAGAAGTAGGGCGGGACACGTGAAATCCTGTCTGAAGATGGGGGGACCATCCTCCAAGGCTAAATACTCGTGATCGACCGATAGTGAACCAGTACCGTGAGGGAAAGGCGAAAAGAACCCCGGAAGGGGAGTGAAATAGATCCTGAAACCGTGTGCATACAAACAGTCGGAGCCTCTTAATGGGGTGACGGCGTACCTTTTGTATAATGGGTCAGCGACTTACATTCAGTGGCGAGCTTAACCGAATAGGGAAGGCGTAGCGAAAGCGAGTCCGAATAGGGCGAATTAGTCGCTGGGTGTAGACCCGAAACCAGATGATCTACCCATGGCCAGGTTGAAGGCACGGTAACACGTGCTGGAGGACCGAACCCACTAATGTTGAAAAATTAGGGGATGAGCTGTGGATAGGGGTGAAAGGCTAAACAAATCTGGAAATAGCTGGTTCTCTCCGAAAACTATTTAGGTAGTGCCTCAAGTATTACTGCAGGGGGTAGAGCACTGTTATGGCTAGGGGGTCATGGCGACTTACCAAACCATGGCAAACTCCGAATACCTGCAAGTACAGCTTGGGAGACAGAGCACCGGGTGCTAACGTCCGGACTCAAGAGGGAAACAACCCAGACCGCCAGCTAAGGTCCCAAATTATTGCTAAGTGGGAAACGAAGTGGGAAGGCATAGACAGTCAGGAGGTTGGCTTAGAAGCAGCCACCCTTTAAAGAAAGCGTAATAGCTCACTGATCGAGTCGTCCTGCGCGGAAGATGTAACGGGGCTAAGCAATAAACCGAAGCTGCGGGTGTGTACCGTTGGTACACGCGGTAGGAGAGCGTTCTGTAAGCCTGCGAAGGTGGCTTGTAAAGGCTGCTGGAGGTATCAGAAGTGCGAATGCTGACATGAGTAGCGATAAAGGGGGTGAAAAGCCCCCTCGCCGTAAGTCCAAGGTTTCCTGCGCAACGTTCATCGGCGCAGGGTGAGTCGGCCCCTAAGGCGAGGCAGAGATGCGTAGCTGATGGGAAGCTGGTTAATATTCCAGCACCGTCGTACAGTGCGATGGGGGGACGGATCGCGGAAGGTCATCAGGGTGTTGGAAGTCCCTGTTGCTACATTAGAGAAGGCGCTTTAGGCAAATCCGGGCGCGAAATTCAAGGGTGTGGCACGAGGTCCCATGTGGACCGAAGTGATTGGAAGTGGTTCCAAGAAAAGCCTCTAAGCTTCAGCTGTACGAGACCGTACCGCAAACCGACACAGGTGGACGGGATGAATATTCCAAGGCGCTTGAGAGAACTCAGGAGAAGGAACTCGGCAAATTGATACCGTAACTTCGGGAGAAGGTATGCCCCGGTAGGGTGATGCGCCTGCGCGCAGAGCTCGAAGGGGCCGCAGAGAATCGGTGGCTGCGACTGTTTATTAAAAACACAGCACTCTGCCAAGACGAAAGTCGACGTATAGGGTGTGACGCCTGCCCGGTGCCGGAAGGTTAAGTGATGGGGTGCAAGCTCTTGATCGAAGCCCCGGTAAACGGCGGCCGTAACTATAACGGTCCTAAGGTAGCGAAATTCCTTGTCGGGTAAGTTCCGACCTGCACGAATGGCGTAACGATGGCCACACTGTCTCCTCCTGAGACTCAGCGAAGTTGAAGTGTTTGTGATGATGCAATCTCCCCGCGGCTAGACGGAAAGACCCCATGAACCTTTACTGTAGCTTTGCATTGGACTGTGAACCGGCCTGTGTAGGATAGGTGGGAGGCGCTGAAACCGAGTCGCTAGATTCGGTGGAGCCGACCTTGAAATACCACCCTGGTTTGTTTGCGGTTCTAACCTTGGTCCGTTATCCGGATCGGGGACAGTGCATGGTAGGCAGTTTGACTGGGGCGGTCTCCTCCCAAAGTGTAACGGAGGAGTTCGAAGGTACGCTAGGTACGGTCGGAAATCGTGCTGATAGTGCAATGGCATAAGCGTGCTTGACTGTGAGACTGACAAGTCGAACAGGTGCGAAAGCAGGACATAGTGATCCGGTGGTTCTGAATGGAAGGGCCATCGCTCAACGGATAAAAGGTACTCTGGGGATAACAGGCTGATACCGCCCAAGAGTTCATATCGACGGCGGTGTTTGGCACCTCGATGTCGGCTCATCTCATCCTGGGGCTGTAGCCGGTCCCAAGGGTATGGCTGTTCGCCATTTAAAGAGGTACGTGAGCTGGGTTTAAAACGTCGTGAGACAGTTTGGTCCCTATCTGCCGTGGGCGTTGGATACTTGACGGAGCCTGCTCCTAGTACGAGAGGACCGGAGTGGACGTACCTCTGGTGTACCGGTTGTCATGCCAATGGCATTGCCGGGTAGCTAAGTACGGAAGAGATAACCGCTGAAGGCATCTAAGCGGGAAACTCGTCTGAAGATTAGGTATCCCGGGGACTAGATCCCCCTGAAGGGTCGTTCGAGACCAGAACGTTGATAGGTCGGGTGTGGAAGCGCAGTAATGCGTTGAGCTAACCGATACTAATTGCCCGTGCGGCTTGATCCTATAACTCTGTGGGTTTTATGACCTGATATGAGACCGTAGCGACAAGTGCCGTTTATATAGAAAGAATTCGTCAAACATAACCCCCTGTTGCTCGCCGATCGGTGCACCCGCTGCACCTGACTCGCGCAACACGTCGTGCTTCTTCCAAATTGGGGCTCGTAGACTCATCCTCTACCAGCCCAACCCCTTACGCCTGACGACCATAGCAAGGTGGTCCCACTCCTTCCCATCCCGAACAGGACAGTGAAACGCCTTTGCGCCGATGATAGTGAACATTCGTTTGTGAAAGTAGGTCATCGTCAGGCTCTTATCCCGCAAAACCCCTCCAGCATACGCTGCGAGGGGTTTTGTCTTTGCGCGGCCAAAAAGTAATTCCTTCGTCCCGCCTCTTCAATATCTCCGCGAGGCTCAGCAGTATTTGCCCGATGCTGACGGGTCAGTGCAGGATCAAGTTGAATTTTGTCGCTGAACTGGCGGCGCTTGAATCTAGGGAAGGCTGCCCTCTTGGGCCAACGCTCTGACCATCGGAGCGAAATGGGCTGCGGCCGCGCTCAAAGGGCGCCCTGTCACGGTAATCAGGCTGATGGCCGGCAAGCGCATTGGCGTATTGAGAGGGACTGTGCACAATCCGGCATACCGTCCATAGTGCCTGGCCAGCGAGGTTGGCATGACAGCCACCATGTCGGAGATCTGCAGCAAGGCCGTCGTCAACACCGTAGATGATGTCTCGGTGATATTGAGCTTGCGCGTGATTCCGGCTTCGCGTAGCGCAGCGTCTAGGCGGGTGCGCTGAGGTGCACCGGGTGGCTGCATGATCCAGGCGGCGGAGATCAATTCCGTGAGCGAGACACTGCTCTGTTGAAGCAAGGGATGTCCTTGACGGACGACCAGCACCTGGGTGTCTTCGGATAATGGACTGACGTCATAGCTGCCAGCCACATGTTCCTCCGTAAGACGCCCCAACACGAGGTCGACTTCGCCGCGTGCCAGGAGATGCACGATAACGTTGCTGGTGTCCTCGATGACACTGACCTGCACATTGGGGTGCCGGCGTTTGTATTCGATCAGGGCAGGGGCTACGAGCGAAGGGACGGCGCCGGGCACACTGCCGATACGTAAGTGACCCTTTAGTCCTGAGGCCAGGGCCGCCAGCTCCTCACGCATGAGCCCAAAATCGCTGAATAGCGTACGTACATAACGCACGACGACTTCGCCGGCTGTCGTGGGCAGCATACCGCGCGGGCTTCGCTGAAATAGTCTGACGCCGAGCGTTTCCTCTGCCTGTTGCAGCAGTTTGGTGGCTGCTGGCTGGCTGATGTTGAGCGCGGCCGCGGCACGGCCAAGGTTGCGTTCGACATCCAGCAGACGAATCAACAGCAATTGGCGGGTGCGCAAGCGTAGCAGCAGTTGGGCATCGGTGAAATCTGTCATGCTCAACATCATATATAAAAATATATGAATGGCTGCCAAAAAAGGATTGGATTGGGAATAGTTCTGCTTGTTATCGTGCCCAGCATACCAATTACGATATCGAGACAAACATGAATGCCTTTTCCCGCGCTGCGATGGCATGCGCTGCCGTCGTGTCAATGTGGTCCTGTCATGTTGTTGCCGCCGCAGAAAACTATCCTTCTCAGCCTGTGCGGATCCTGGTCGGCTCTCCTCCTGGCGGCGGCACTGATATTCTGGCCCGCCTGCTGGCCGAGCGATTTAGCAAGGATTTTGATCAGTCGGTGGTTGTGGAGAATCGTCCCGGCGCGTCCAACACCATCGCCGCCGACATTGCGGCACGTGCAGAGAAAGACGGGCTGACGCTGCTGTTGGCTACCACCACGGCGCAAGCCATTGCGCCGCATATTCTCAAGCTGAAATATGACCCGCTACGCGACTTGCAGCCTATAGGCCTGGTCGCCGTTATGCCGAGCGTGCTGGTGGTGTCGGCCAGCTCGCCCTATAAAAAAGTCGATGATCTGTTGCAGGTCATGCGTAAGCAGCCGCAGCCTTTCCGCTATGGTTCGTCCGGCGTGGGCAGCACCCAGCATGTGAGTGGTGTGGCCTTTGCGGCAGCGACTGGCTTACGTCTTGATCACGTGCCCTATAAGGGCAGCGCCCAGGCCCAGATCGATCTGATAGGCGGACAGATCGAGATGATATTCGACAGTTCATCCTCGGCCATGCCTCAGATCCGATCTGGCAAACTGCGTCCGCTGGCCGTCAGCGCGCAGAGTCGATCGGCCGAGTTGCCTGATGTTCCGACCTTGGAAGAGCAGGGCGTCAAAGGCGCCGATGTGAGCATATGGTATGCGCTCTATACGACGGCAGGCACACCGGATCCTATTGTCCAGAAACTGAGTCAGGAGCTGCAGACCGTTCTGCAGACGCCCCAGGCGCGTGAGCGCATTGCCGCCCTGGGAGGCGAAATCCGTTCGATGAGTGTCGAGCAGTTTGCCCAGTTCAATAAAGAAGAATTCGACCGCTATGGCAAGCTCGTCGCCAATGCGGGCCTAAAAGCGCAATAACCGTAAAGCCCTAACTATGTCTGCAAATTCTATGTCTGCTGTTCCGCCTCTCGCTGTACTACTCGGCGATCCCGCCGGTGTCGGGCCTGAAATGGCCGCCCGTTTGTTATCTGACCCTGACAACCTGAATCGCTTTCCACTGTTTATCGTCGGGGATGCGTGCGTCTGGGAGGACGCCCAACGTGTAGCGGGTGTTCGTATCGATACCAGGATATCCCGTGATATCAAAGACATCCGTCCGGTGTCAGGCGAAGTTGCATTGCTGGAGATTGACGCTCTGGGTGGTCGGTTGCCCGAGCGCGGCCAGTCGAGCGAGCTCGCCGGCAGGGCCGCCTTTCTGGCGTTGGAGCGCGCCATTGATCTGGTGTCGGCAGGTCACGCATCGGGCATTCTGTTTGCTCCGTTGAACAAACATTCTCTGAAATTGGGCGGACTGGAGGCTGAAGACGAGTTGCGTCATATGCAAGAGCGTTTTGGCGTGTCTGATTTCGTCTGCGAATTCAACATCACCGATGATTTGTGGACCTCGCGTGTCACGTCCCATGTACCGCTGCGTGAGGTGGCCGATCATCTCAGCACCGAAGGTGTGATTGAAGCGATCAATCTTATCGATGATGCACTGCGCCGTAGTGGCCTATCCGAGCCGCGTATCGCCGTGTGCGGGTTGAATCCGCATGCCGGCGACGGCGGTTCTATCGGGCGAGAGGAGATCGATCTCATTGCGCCCGCCGTTCGAGAGGCGGCAGCTCGCGGCGTGGCCGCATCAGGCCCTTATCCCTCTGATACCGTGTTCATCCGCGCGCGGCGAGGCGATTTTGATGCCGTGGTTTGCATGTATCACGATCAGGGGCAAATCGCCATGAAGCTCATGGGCTTTGACCATGGCGTCACGTTACATGGCGGCCTGCCTGTACCGGTGGCGACTTCTGCCAGCGGCAGTGCTTTTGATATCGCGGGCAAAGGCATCGCCAACGTGCAGGGCTTGCAGCGCGCCTTCGATTTGTGTGTGCGTATGGCGGGCGCGCCGCAAGTTGGGTAACAGCGCCTACGGGGAGGTGCTGATTCACCGTCCCCCGGCATGTTGCCCGCAGCACGAACAGCTGCTCACGCTGGCGCGGCATTTTTGAGCGTGATCAATGCATCGAGGCAAACGGCGCCGTCTTGTCTCGCAATGAAGGGGTTGATATCTACGCCCGATAGGACTGCGCGCCAGTCGTGCGCCAAATGCGATAGCGCAACCAACGCGTCGACCAGCTTAGAAACATCGAGTGCTGGTTTGCCGCGCCATCCATTGAGTAGTTTGAACGCCTGCACAGACTGGATCAACGCGAGCGCGCGCGCTGGCGTGAGCGGTGCACTGGCAAAGGCGACGTCCTTGAATAGTTCTACCGATACGCCACCCAGGCCAAACATCACCATGGGTCCGAACCAGGGATCTACATGCACTCCCAGTATGGTTTCGGTGCCGCCTTTGCTCATCGGAGAAATCAGCACGCCGGATATATGTGGGTTGCCCGGCACGCTTGCGGCGCGCTGTTGCAGCGTGGCATAGGCGTCTCGAACCGCCTGCTCGTCAGGCAAGTCCAGCAGGACGCCACCCATTTCGGTTTTATGCAGAATATCCGGCGATACGATTTTCGCGACAACAGGAAAGCCGATCGTGTTGGCGGCCTGCACGGCTTGTTCGGCAGTCGTGCATAGCGTTTCGCGCAGCATTGGCAAACCGTATTGTGCGAGGATATGTTTTGCTTGCGCTTCATCCAGTTGCGTGCCGACAGCAGGGGCAGCAACGATGGGGGTACGATCCGTGGTTTCCTGATGGCGGACCAGATGGCGCCGCCGTTCCACCAACGCGACCAACCCTCCTAATGCGGCCATGGCACGCCCGGGATCTGCAAAGATAACCAAATGACGGGCTTCTATTTCTGCGCGCATTTTTTCGCTATGGGGTCCGACCAGCACGATGAGCTTGTCTGGATAGTCGCGGCGCAGTTTTCCTAGCGATTCCAGCATGTCGGGAAAACGGCGTTCGTCGCAGGGAATCTGTGCCAGATAAACACACAGAATGGACCAATCGGTGTCTTGCAGAAGCATCTCGGCCAGCCCCGGGATGCCTTGCTTGACTGCGCCGACTTGCGCTGTGGTGTCCAATGGATTGTCGCCGATCGCGAACGGAACGAGCCCGTGTATACGGTTTTGTAATGCTGGCGGAATAGACGGAATATCAATGCCATGGCGTTCGGCATCGTCAGTCATGAGTACGCCGATGCCGCCCGAGACGGTCAGAATGCCGGCCTGCGCGTTGGCGGGCAGAGGCAGATGGGTACACAGGTAGGCGATATCCAGCATTTGTTCGATGGTGTTCGCCCTATATGCGCCGCACTCGCGTATGACGGCATCAAAGATGCGGTCGTTACCTGCGACCGCGCCCGTGTGAGTGGCTGCCGCGAGCTGTCCGCGCGAGGAGGTTCCCACCTTCATCAAGATGACCGGCTTGTTGGCGGCGGCGGCCTTTAACAAGGCTTGGCGCAGCATGTCGCCGTCTCTGCATCCTTCGATCGCAGCGCAGATGATGTGCGTGGCGGGATCGGAGGCGAGAAAATCGATGCACTGAGCAACGTCCACATCCGCCTCGTTGCCCGTGGCGACAATGCGCGAGATACCCAGGTTTCGCTGGATAGCTTGCGCGTAGGCGCACGAGCCGAATGCACCGCTTTGCGTCGCAAAGCTGATGCCGCCGGGTCGAGGCGAGAGGGCCTCCAGAGCCGTGGAAAACGTGGCATAAAAGCGGTTGCTGGTGCTGACGATGCCCAGGCAGTTGGGGCCTAGCAGTCGCACGCCGTGTCTAGCTGCCAAGGCAACCAGCGCATCCTGCAACACTTGTCCGGCGGGGCCGTCTTCGGCAAAGCCCGAACTGAGGATTTGTACGTGACGTATTCCTTTCTCGATGCAAGCCTGCAGCGCGTCGTGGGCGCCCGTCGCAGGAACGATGATCACGGCGTGATCTATCGGATCGGGAACATCGTTCAGCGAGGGATAGGCTTTCAGGCCCTGGACCGTGTCGTAGCGCGGATTGATCGGGAATATTTTCCCTTCATAGCCAGCCTCGCGCAGGAACCGAATCGGCCGACCGCCGAGTTTATCGGGATCCGATGAGGCGCCAATGATGGCGACGGATGTCGGGTCAAAGAAACATTGCAAAGGATGTGCTATCGCAGTCATCAGTCGCCTCGCGAAACCTGGGCATTCACCGCATGGGAAAAAGAGGTGTGTCCACCACACTGCAGACGATTGATTTTCTGCTGGTAAGTCAGGGGGTCACCATAGCGTAATGCGTTGGCTAATAGCCGAGTCGCTAATTGTGCAGCGGGCATCTCGAGAGTCATGCCCATACCGCCGTGCAGCTGGATAACCGTTTCTGCAAATCGAATGGCTTCCTGCCCTATATACAGGCCCAGCAGATCAAGTGCTGACGTATCATCGCCGTCCGCTTGAGATTGTTCCAGGGTTCTCAGGGTAGCTTGCAGCAGGCTACGGCAAAGTTCGTACGTGACGTATAGCCGAGCGACGTCATGGCGCAGCGCCTGGAAATCGGCGAGCGCGTGGCCGAACTGTTTGCGTTCCAGCAAATACGAAATGGTGCGGCTCAAGGCGCTGCCCATGCTGCATACCGAGTCGGTGGCCGTGGCTGCAGCAGCAATACGCCACCCCGCGTGGATGGACTGCACGGCAGCTAGGCCGGTGGCGAGAATATCATCGTCACGCACGGGAAACTCATCCAGATGAAAGATGGCAATCTGACGGTCATCCATTGTGCGATAGATGGTCTTGCTGCACGTCAGGCGTTCTGTGGCAACGCTAATCAAAATGGCTTTATCGTCGATGGCATCTCGGCCGATCAACAGGACATGGGTGCAATCATCCGTCAGCTCGATACCGGTGGTGGTTCCCGATAGTTGCCAGCCTTGCTTGCCTCTGCTTGCCGATAACGGCGGGGTCGGATCGCCGGGATGGAGCGGTCCTCCCGATTCGACAATGTATACGCCTTCGGCGATACCGGTTTGCAATGTCTGTACGGAAGGCTGTTTGGGCAGTGCATTCAATATGGCAGGTATCACGCCGCATCGCGTCACGACGGGAAGGTTGACTGCATGTGTTGCGAGGCCCTCGATGATCGCCGCCAAGTCTTGAAAGTCGCCGCCGGCGCCTCCTTGTGCCTCCGGCACGAGTACAGCGTTCCATCCCATTTCACAGATGAGAGCGGCAGCGGGGTGAACGTCAGAATGGTTGGCCGCGTCCTGTGCGACGCGGGCAGCACTTTCCGATAACAGTCCCGGGAACAAAGTGTTCGGTTCAAACGGCATGTCTCATGCTCCAAACAACGATTTTGCGATGACGTTCAGTTGGATCTCTGTCGTTCCTCCCGCGATCGTTTTCGACCTTGAAAACAGGTAGTTCTGTACCCATAGCCCATCGCTTGTCGATGTGTCGTCATGACGCACGAGCTGCTGTGCACCGACGGGTCCAGCGACGAGCAATGCGATTTTCGTCAATGATTGCGCAATGGCGCTGCATGCCTGTTTCAATGCGGAAGGTTTGGCGCCTAACGGTTCGCGGCGCGTCATGGCATCAATCGCCGAGGCCAACATTTCCCGCGCGCCTTTGATTTGTGCCGCCAGCATGGCCATTTGATGCTCGAGCGAGGAAAAGTCGCGCAAAGGCTGGCTAGCCTGATG
The DNA here is from genome assembly GCF_002261185.1 of Bordetella genomosp. 4. Taxonomy (GTDB): domain Bacteria; phylum Pseudomonadota; class Gammaproteobacteria; order Burkholderiales; family Burkholderiaceae_B; genus Bordetella_A. The sequence goes on along the minus strand of NZ_NEVQ01000017.1, from coordinate 205,730 downwards.
TTCTGCCAGCAGGCGCGCCACGCGTCGCCATTGCCGTATCAATTGCGAAACACTGGCGGGCGGCAGACGCTCGCGCTCCAGCAGATATTTGGCGCAAGACCATCCTTGGCCTTCTGTGCCGAGAAGCCTGTCCGCCGGCACTCTGACATTGTCCAGAAAGGTTTCGTTGACATGGTGCCAGCCGTCTATCGTGCGTATCGGCCGTACGGTGATGCCCGGCGTATTCATGTCGATCAGGAAAAGCGAAATGCCTTCTTGTTTTTTAGCCTCGCGCGATGTGCGGGCCAGTAGGTAAATACGATCCGCTTCGTGGGCATGCGAGGTCCAGATTTTTTGGCCATTGATGACATAGTGATCGCCGTCACGCACCGCCGGTGTGCTCAAGGAGGCGAGATCCGAGCCCGAGCCAGGTTCGGAATAACCTTGGCACCACCAGTCGGTGGTATCCAGAATGCGCGGCAGGAAATATGACTTCTGCGCCTCGGTGCCGAACTGCATGATGACTGGACCAATGTGGCCCAGGCCGTGGTGATACAGCGGCGGGCAATCCTGGTCGGCCATGACTTCTTCAAAAATCATGCGCTGACGCAGGCTCCAGCCCGTACCGCCATACTCGAGCGGCCAGTTTGGCGCCGCCCAGCCGCGCTGATACAGGATCGCTTGCCATTTGCTGTAGACAGGACGCGTGATTTTTTCGCCGGACGCGACGGCTTGCCGGATGTCGTCAGGGCAGTGCGTTTGGGCGAATTGGCGTAACTCGGCACGAAACGCGGCGTCCTGATCACTCTCGCGATGGCCATCCGACAAGAGCGAGAAATACCGGGAATTCAGCTCTGCTGGCATATTAACGGCCCTTATAGACGGGCGTGCGCTTTTCCAGGAACGCGCGCTGGGCTTCGTTGGCGTCTTCGGTTTTCGAGAGCGCGACGGTGATGTTCTGCTCGAAGCGATAGCCTTCCCGTGGCGGCATGGAGGAGGTAACTTGCGAGGCCTCTTTGGCATAACGCAAGGCGATTGGCGCTTTGCTGGCGATTTCGTGCGCAAGCTCCATGACGTAAGGCATGAGCTCTTCCGGAGGTAAGCTCGCTTCGATTAACCCCAAACGATAGAGCTCGTCAGCCGAGACTTTCATGCCGGTAAAGAACATGCGGCGAGCGCGCGATTTGCCGAATACGCGCTGCAGCAGCGCAGTGCCTCCGGCCAGCCCCACGTTGATTTCCGGCATGGATACGTAGGCATTGTTCGACGCAACCCAGATGTCGCACGAGGTCATCAGGCCAAAGCCCGCGCCCAGTGCAGGACCATTGACGGCGGCAATCACGGGCTTGTTGCATTCTTGTATCGCCAGCGACGATTCACGCACGAGGCGGTTGTGCCGCCAGTAGGCACCTGGCCCTTTTTGTTTGATCGCCGGCCTCTCCGATACGTCTGCACCGGCGGAGAAAACGGCAGTCTTGCTGGCCAAGACGACGCAGCGGACATCATCATCATCGTTGAAGCTATCGAAGACCTCGACGATTTCCGCACGCATTTGCGCATTCTGTGCATTGACGGGCGGGCGGTTCAAGTACACGATGGCGACATGGCCGTCGCGTTCGACTTCCAGGCATTCATAGGTCATGCTTTACTCCTCGTTCAGGGTCAGTACGGCATTCGTGTTGCTGGCAGGCTTTATTGCAAGCGCAGGTCGGCGCTCGTCTTGGCGAGTTTTTGCAGACGTTCCGATTCATAGTTCAGGAAATCGGAAAACTGTTCAGGCGACCCGGCGGATAACAGCAGGCCCGTTTTGTCGATGGCGGCTTTCACGGTGGGGTCTTCTACGGCGCGGCGCAGGTCGGCATTGAGCTTGTCGACGATGGCGTCGGGCGTGTTCTTAGGAACGAGAAAGCCGAACCAACTGCCAAATACCAGATCCACACCCAGTTCCCGGAATGTGGGTACGCCGGGAGCAAAGGGATGCGGTTTTTCGCTCGCAATGGCAATAGCCCGCAGCTTGCCTGCCCGGACATTTGGCATGGCCGACGGGCCATCGAATATGCCGTCGACTTCCCCTGCAAAGACGTCATTCATTGCAGGCGAGGTGCCGCGATAAGGCACGTGCGTAATCTGCACTCCCTCTTCACGGGCCCACAATTCAGCGGCAATGTGCGGACTGGAGGCGATGCCCGATGAGGCCAGCCGCAAGTTCCCGGGAGACTTTTTGGCCTTGGCGACGACGTCATCCAGCGTATGCAGATCACCGCGTGCAGATACGACGAGCATGTTGCGGCTGTTGCCTAAGAGCATGACGGGACGAAATGCATCCTTGTCATACGAGAGATCTGTGCGCAGGATGGGATTGGACGTGTACGCGTAACTGGTCAAAAGGATAGTGTTGCCGTCAGGCTCGGCGCGTGCGACAGCCGAGGTACCTATCATGGTGCCGCCGCCGGCTTCGTTCTTGACGATGACAGGGACTTTCCATTGGCGTCCCAGATAGTCTGCAATGACGCGGCCATAGACGTCTGTCACGCCGCCGGGCGCATAGGGGACGACGATCGTGACAGGTTGATGGGGGTATTCCTGAGCCGCCGCGGCGGTTGTCGTGATTGCAGATGCGCTGATGAGAGCGGCGCACAGGTGCAGCAGTTTTTTCATTCATTGTCTCCGTCCAGCTTGAAAAAAGGGGCAGCGCTTATTCGATTTTTATGTGGGCGCTTTCGATGAGGGCTTTCCATTTCTTGCTTTCCGAACGGACCAGTGCATCCATCTGTTCGGGGGTGCTGCCTTGCGGGGTTGTGCCTGCTGCGATCAGGCTCGCACGCAACTTGGGGTCCTGTAGTGCCTGGTTCAACGTGGCGTTGAGTTTTCTGATGATGGCCTCAGGCGTACGGGCAGGCGCTGTGATGTAGTTGACCGGATAGGCCTCGAAACCGTGCAGTGTTTCAGCAATGGCCGCAATGTCGGGCGCTGTGGGATTGCGTGTCGATGTCGACACGCCCAACGCACGTACGGCGCCGGATCGGATATCCGGCAGATAGACGCTGAGAGTGTCTATTGTCATCGGCACCTGTCCGCTCAGGACGTCGGTGCGTGCTGGCCCTGTGCCTCGGTAAGGAACGTGAAAAATATCGATGCCAGCTTCTTTTTTAAAGAGCTCTCCAGCCAGATGGCTGCTGGAGCCGATCCCCGAGCTGGCGAACCCGAGCTTGCCGGGATGAGCGCGGGCATAGTCGATCAACGTTTGCACATCATGTACCGGCAGATTTTTCGAAACCACCAGGACGTTTGCGCCTTCAGTGACTTTACCGATAGAGACGAGATCATCGAAAGGGCGATACGGCAATTGCTTTAACAGATAGGGTGCCGTCATTTGCTGCCCCGGCGTGGTGTAAAGCAAGGTGTAGCCATCCGCAGCCGCCTGTGCTACGTAGCTCGCGCCCAGAGTGCCTCCCGCCCCTGGCTTGTTTTCAATCACGATGGTCTGACCCAGGGCTTTGGACCAGGGCTCGGCGATTTGGCGAGCGTTGTTGTCGGCGCCGCCTCCAGGCGCAAAAGGGACAATCAAATGGATCGGGCGCTGCGGAAAAGCGTCTGCTGCCTGGGCCTGTGGCAGGGCCGTGAATACTGCAAGCATCAACCACAAAGTCAGCGTAACGCGGACATTGCTATTCATGTTGTCTCCACCTATCTGCTTGTTTTATTTGAGAAAACTGGTGCTTCAGGCGTGTGCTGCTTGGTATTTCTTGAACTGACCGACCGGTCGGTCAGTTCACGCATGATAGATCGTTTCCCGAGAAATACAAGTCATTGAATCCCTAATACGCCTGTACGGGGCGCATAGCGTGCACTACGTCTCGCCCTGCGTCGGAACACCGACCTTTGCTTCGGCGATATAGGACGCCTGAAAATCCTTGATTGGAACGATTTTTATGCGGGATGCGACATAAGGGGGGGTTGATGTCGATTTGCCCTTAGGTACTCGCTTCAACCTGACGCTCGGAAGCATGCTTTCCGGCGTCTCTCTTTTTTCCATTTTCTTTCTGCGAGCTACTTCATGGAAATCGATCTAAGCCGCCTTGTCTCGGAGCCTTCTGCAACGGGGCTCCATAACGTTTCGGGTGAATCAACCGGAAGAATTCCCAACGATGACTTTTTTTCAGCCGTGGTCAACGGGAGTAACGAAGAGGTCGCTGGTATGTTTCAGCGAGGCGGAGTCGAGCTCACCGCGATAAACGACGCTCACGGGCAAACGCCCCTTCATATGGCGATCGCCATGGGGCACAACGAGATCGCGAAGACGATACTGGCTCACTGCGGCGACGATCCACAAGTGCTGGATGCTTCCGACAGACAAGGATATACGCCGCTAATGCGGGCCGCCGCATTGGAAAATGTGGATCTGATGCAAGCCTTGGTCAAAGCGGGAGCGAGCCGGCCCAATCGTAAGGACGTGAGGGACGAGCTTTCCTCTATGGAAAAGCAAGCGATCAAAATGTCGGCAGTGTTGATCGAGGCGAAAGGGGATCTCAATGCTGCGTTGGAAATCGCTGTTAGCGAGAACATGAACAATGCCGCAATATTGTTCGCCAACAAGGGAGCCGATCCAGCGTCACTTTTGCAGCGTGTCGCGGAGCAGGCCGGCACGGGCCATACGCATGACGCGGCACTTGCCTCACGTGCTGGCAACGCGGTGCTGTTGCTGAGCAATATATTGCGTCAGGATAGGTTTAGCGGCCAAGGCGCGCTTGAGGCCGTCCTGGACAGTGTAGTGAGATCAGGGAACGTGAGGGCAGTGAAAACCGTGCTGATAGGCGATCCCGACGAGACACCTCTTTTCAAGCATTACGCCGAATCGAACGAGCTAACGGAAGTGACCACTTTGCTGAAGGCTGGCGCTATTGCGGACGATGCGCTATGGGATCTAGCCGAGGACGAAACGCTGACAAATCCAGAAAAGGAAATGAGGCTGCGCGTGCTCATTACGGCGGAGAAAAATCTGAAGGCGGAGGCAGATGCAGCGGGCAGCGTCACGCCTTCGTATCGCTCAGCGAGTATAGCGGGCCTCGCAGATACAGCTATGGAACGTGCAGTATCGGAAATGTACGACCAGGGGAAAACGAACGAAGCAAGGCTGTTGATTCAAGCCGGAGCACCTGGGGGCCATCTGCTGATGGACCGTTGCCAGAAAGGCGATTTTCGAGCCGTAAAATCAATCCTTCACCTCGGCGCTGATTTCATCACCACGATGAATGAGCTGATGGCGCAGCGGCGGCAGAGCGATGCGAATGTCTTGGCTCTCGCGCTGAGTGCCGTCCGGGATGAAAAAATCGCCGCACGAAAATAAGGCTCTTTACCGTAACTGATGAGTTCGCCCTCGCCGATAAGAAGCGCGTGAGGGCAACTTCAGCAGGTCGTATGCGGGGGGGCGGGCGCTGGTTAATGGTGGACCTGCAGCGTCGGAATGAGGATTCCCCTCAATCAATAAACGCGCGTCAGCCGAGTTGACCGACCAGTCGGTTCGTTAGAATATGATGGATCGTTTCCTCCGAAATTCAAGTCTTTGAATTCCCGTACCATCAGCTTGGTGTATTTCAGGACAGATCCCTCAGCCATGACCACACGTGAGCCAGAACGTAATAATCAGATCATTGACGTGGCCCGCCGGTTGTTTGCCCGCCACGGTTATCGTGGCACATCGTTGAACATGATCGCGGCCGAGGTAGGAGTATCGAAGTCGGCGCTATATCACCATTTTCCGGACAAGGAAACGCTATACCGAAGCCTGGTCGCCAGCGGCATGCAGGTGCTGTTCGAGTACGTGCGTGACCGTATGCCGCCTGCGGAAAGCGGCCCGGTGGAGCGCTTGTACGGTTTTATGAGAGCGTCAATTGAGTACTACGAGCAGTTTCATGATAGCTGGGTATCCGGCTCGCAACTCTTTTGGTCTGCCGAGAATGACGAAACGCGCGCTATGGTGCTCAAATGGCGCGATGCTTATGAAGAGCTGTTGAAGGCGTCGATTCGGGATGGCATTGCCGCGGGCGAGTTCCGTCCCGGTACGGATGTCAGCCTGGCCAGCAAATTTCTGCTGTCGTCGTTGAATCAATTGTCCCGCTGGTATCGCCCAGACGGCGAAAAGACGGCGACAGAGATCATGGACTGTTTTGTGGGGATGTTTTTGCAGGGAATAGCACAGCGGTCGGCGGCGGACGATCTCCCGTACGACAACGCCCCCGCCCCGCTTTGAACTGCCCCGAGAGGTTGTACATCGATCCAACCTTTGTGGTGCTGTCCGTTTCGTGGCGGGGCGTTTCGTCGGGCGATGTTCGGCGTGATCGTTTACGAGGCACTCAACGATGCTTGCCACGGCGCATTGTTCTGCGTGTTGCCGCTCATGCTTTTACCGGATACTCGACCGGTATACCGTTGGTCTCCTACAGTAAATTGAATTACCTCTCCTTCTAGCCGCGCGTCGGTGATCGGCGTGACATTATTGCCCTCGCGCAGGGATCCGCTGAGCATTTGATAGCGTTGCTCCAATACGAGCTCTTTATCGCCGAGTGCCCATGTGCCGGCGACTTTGGCGGGGACGATCCATTTGTGCGCGTTGCAATACGCCGTGCAGTTTTCGCTGACTTGCGCAGATTCGTCGGGTTGCCAATCGCCCATGGTGAACGAGTTGGAGACGACGCGCGTGCCTGGCTTCATCTCCAGGATGATGGGACGTAGACGTTCGTTCAGACTGGGTAGCAGGAACAAGGTCACTACGGTGGCGTCGGAGAAATCCGATTTGAAAATGTCGGCCTGTTCGAATGTCGCTTTGTCTGCGACGCCTTCGGCTTTTGCGGCGCGTTGCGCCAGGGCGACCATGTCGGGATTGAACTCGATGCCGCGTGCCGTAGCGCCGCGTTTGGCGGCAGTGATGACGGTGCGGCCGTCGCCTGAGCCCAGATCGACGAGGCGGTCGTTGGGAGTGAGTTCGGCCATTTCCAGCATGCGGTCGACTAGTGCTTGAGGTGTGGGCACCCACACCACGTCTTTACCGGATTGGCCCACGGTGGGCTCGTAAGTCGAGGCCTTGTCGGCCGCCGTTTGAGCGGCTGCGCTGGCATGCCAGACCATGGCGCACAGCACGGCAGATACTAGGGATTTTTGCAGCGTTTGCATTGACGTTCTCCTTGTTGAGAGGGCAAGTCAGAGGGCGGCATCGTCCCGCGGTTGGGCGGTGGCGACGGGGTCTACAGCTTTGTTTCTGAGCAACAGCAGCGGCGTGCCTGCGGCCAGTACGGCGAGTCCGATCCAGGCCGCTGCGCCGGTATGCAGAATGCTCGCGTGCAACATGTACAGGCACGTCAGGCAGAACACGATCGGCGTGAGGGGATAGAGCGGGACGCGATAAGGCAGTTGGCGTTCAGGGTGCCGCCACCGCAGCACGAATACAGCGAGCCCGACCAAGAGCAGAAATCCCCAAAACACCGGCGCGGTGTAGTCCACCATGGCCTTGAAGCCATCGCGGGTAATGGCGCCCATGCCTATCAGGGCCAGTGCGATGGCGCCTTGGACCAATTGCCCGTTGGCCGGCGTTTTACCGCGGCCGTCCCAGATGCCCATCCAATGCATGACCGAGAGGTCCTGTGCCATGGCATAAAAAACGCGGGCGCCGGTAAAGATGGTGGCGTTCAGGGTGGATATGGCGGCCACGATAATGGCCAACGTGACGATGGTTTCGCCCGCGGGGCCGGCAACTTGCCGCATCATGTCAGCGGCCACGGCATCCGAGGCGCGCAAGCCCTCCAGGCCCAGAATGGAAACGAGGGCGAGATTGGCCAGCACGTACAGGAGAATCAGAATGAGCGTGCCGGTGACGAGGACTTTCGCGATGTTGCGCGGCGCGTCTTTGAGTTCGCCGGTCAGATAAGACGCCTCGTTCCAGCCGCCAAAAGTGAGCAGTACAAAGATCATCGCCAGCCCTAGCGCGGCGGTGTCGGATGAGATCGGTGTCGGTGGCGCGGTGAGCTCTGCCGGTGCGCCGAATAGTCCAAACAGAATGACGGCAGCGAGAGCGCCTACCTCGACCAGCGTCACGACGACTTGCAGTGTTTTGCTTTGCGCCGTTCCGATGATGTTGACGCCAGTAAACAGGATGACTGAGAGGGCGGCGTAGAGTGCCGGGCCATAGGGGCCTAACGGAAAGAGTTGAGCAACATAATCGCCCAGCATGAAAGCGACGCCTGCAATGGCGCCAGTCTGGATGACGGTGCCCCGCGCCCAGCCGAATAGCATCGCGACAGGACGTCCATAAGCGCGGGATAGAAAATGATATTCGCCCCCTGCATGGGGATGTGCCGCAGAGAGTTCGGCATAACACAGCGCACCGATCAACGTGACCACGCCACCCGCCACCCAGACCATGATGAATGCCCATTCCGAGTCGACATTGGCTGCGACGATGGACGGTGTCCTGAAAATACCGATGCCGATGACCAAGCCCACAAGAATGACGACGGCATCGAAGACCGACAGCATTCCTGCAGGTTTGGCCTCGACGTGATGAGAGGCTGGAGCGGGTGATTCCGTACTGCGCTGGTGTAGATTGTTCATGAATTTGTAAGCTTCAGGACAATAGGCCGCCAGCGTGGCGGGGCGGAACTGCAGGAATTAAATTGACTTCAACAGGGAAAAGCCGAAGGTATTGATGCCGTGTTCGCTACGGATACAGACGGACCCGCCATGCATGGAAGCGATGGCGCGCACGATGGACAGACCGAGGCCGTGATGGACGCCGCTATGCGTGCGCGCGGCATCGCCACGGTAAAAGCGTTCGAATAGACGGGACTGCTGTTCTGGCGGGATCGGGTCGCCATGATTCGAAACGGAAACCCATGCATAATCGCCGCGCATTTCAATGGCGACGACGACTTCGGTGCCGGCATACGCATAGCGCACGCTGTTCGAGAGCAGATTGGCCAGGGCGCGATGGAACAGGCGTTTGTCGGCGTGTATGTGCGCATCGCCATCGATACGGACAGTGAGATCGCGTTCGAAGAACGTGTCCTCGACGTATTCCACGGTTTTGCGGGATTCGGTCAATAGCGAGATGTCGCTGAGTTCTGCGGCGCGATGCCCGTTCTCGGCACTGGATAGAAACAGCATGTCGTTGACGATGCTGCTCATACGCTCGAGTTCTTCCAGATTGGATTCAAGCAGGTCTTGCAATGCGCCGAGATCCCGTTCGCGAACAAGGGCAACCTGAGTTTGGCCTATGAGATTGGTCAGGGGCGTACGCAGTTCGTGGGCGACATCGGCGTTGAATCCCTCAAGCTGCAACCACGCGGCCTCGCGGCGCTCGAGCGCATTATTGAACGACACGGCGAGCTCGCGGATTTCAGGCGGCAGGCCAACGACGTCCAGCCGTTGCCGCGGGTTATTGGGCGGCAAGCGGTTGGCCTGCCGGCTGAGCCGGCGCACGGGACTCAAGCCCAGTTTTGCAATCCAATATCCCAGTATGGCAACCAGCAAGATGCCCAGGGCTGAAGTGATGCTCATGACCCGGGTGAATTTTTCTTTGGTGTGGATGTAGGCCGAGCAGTCGAGTGCGACGATGAATTCCACTTCGGGCCGGTCACCGGAGGCAGGAATGGTGCGGCTCAACGTCGCCCAGATGTTGGATGGCTCGCGGACTTTGATGAATCCGAACGGTTCTTCGGGAATTTCCCAGCCGTCCTCGAGCAACAAGGGGGCGCCGTACGCAAAGCGCTCGTCCGAGGACCGTATCCAGTAACGAACCCGCGCACCTTCTTGGGAAAAACCGTCGAGTTTGCGGCGTACGGTCTCCCATTCGAGCTCGGTAGCGCGCGAGTGGATGTAGGGATCCAGCAAGGTATGGTGATATTCCAGTTCACCACGCACCTGTTCGCGTACGGACTCGGTCAGCACGCAGTACAGAAAAAAAGCGACGCCGGAAAATACCACCGCGGCGGTGATGGCGAACATCGTCGCCAGTCGCCATGCAATGGGCAGGCTGCGTCTGGGCCGTATCATGCGGCGTCGTCCGATGGCTCGCTATGCCGGTTTTCGAGTACGTAGCCCATGCCGCGAACGGTGTGCAGCAATTTGCGGCCATAGGGGGCATCGACCTTGGCCCGCAGGCGTTTGACGGCGACTTCGACCACGTTGATGTCGCTATCGAAATTCATGTCCCAGATCTGCTCGGCGATCATGAGTTTGGAGAGGACTTCTCCCTGATGGCGGGCGAGCAGGCTGAGCAGAGAAAACTCTTTGGCAGTGAGATCCAGGCGCTGTCCTGCCCGGGTGACTTTACGCGCGAGAAGATCGATCGTGAGATTGTCGATTTGCAGCGTGGTGACCTCGTGCCCCTCTGTGCGGCGTCGCGTCTGAGCTTGCAGGCGGGCTACCAGTTCTGTGAACGAAAAGGGTTTGGGCAGATAGTCGTCGGCGCCTTTGCGCAATCCGGTCACGCGATCGTCAACGGCGCCTCGAGCCGATAGCATGATGACAGGCGTGGATTTCTGGCGGCGTAACTGAGTCAGCACCCCATAGCCATCCAGGCCGGGAAGCATCAAGTCCAGGACGATGGCGTCATAGTCGAACTCGAGGGCCAGATGCAGGCCGTCAACGCCCGTGTCTGCGACATCGACGGTATAGCCGAGTTCGGTCAGTCCTCGCAGAATGTAGGAAGACGTTTTCGCTTCGTCCTCGACGACAAGTACTCGCATGGTGAGAATTGCTTTTGTACCAGGGGAAAATGGCTTACAGCATGGAATCAGTTTACGCAGGCCCATAGGTCATCGCGCTGACGATACGCTGACATTTCTGTCAGCCAGACGGCAATGCTGTCCGTCGACAGCGTGCGCAATCTCTGGCCTGGGAACAAGGCCGGCCTCAAACCAAGCCTAGTGTAGGCTAATCAGCGATGTTCGCCGTCCAAGTAGAGCCAATGTCCGCCGACGCGCAGAAATCGACTGATTTCGTGCAAACGCGTGGCACGGCCGGCCTGGCGGTAGCGAGCCACGAATTCGACCGTGGCGTGATCGGCGTCTGGCTGATGGTGCTGCTTGATCTGCAGGCCTAGCCATTTCAGATCGGAGGGGTTCGGCTCTAGCCGAGCGGGACGTGTGTCAGGGTGCCAGGTGTCGAGCAAGTACGGCAGATCGTCCAGCACGAAAGCGCTGTAGCGCGAGCGCATCAAGGCGAGGGCGTCCGGGGCGAGCAGGCGCTGCGGGCCGCGATGCCACCGTTCGCAGCAACGCGCATAGGCCAGGCCGCTATCGCACGGACAAGCTGGCATCGTTCAGACCACCAGATCCTGATAATCGGGGTGCCGGGCGATATAGGCTACGGCATAGGAACACAAGGGCAGGACGCGCCAGCCGCGTTGGCGAGCCGTGTCCAGGGCATGGCGAGTCAGTGCCGCAGCGATGCCCCGGCCGCCGACGGCGCTGGGGACGCCGGTGTGCTGGATGACCATGGTGTTGTCGCGCAACTGATAATCCAGGACGCAGGCGTGGCCGTCTACGCGCGTTTGGAAGCGGCCTTGCGGCTCGTTATGATCAATGATGAGCGTGGTGTCGGACATGGTGGTAAAGCCAGGAAGACAAGCCGGTTTGCGATGACCGGCGAACCGGCCGCGATATGCAGATCAACGATACAGGAACAGGATAACCCAGACTGCGATCATGGCGACAAGACCCACCCAGCATGATGCCCAGAAGCCTACGATGGGGATCTTTACACTGAAAGGCACGCGTCTGGGCTCAACATGGCTGAGTTGTTTGTTGGCATGAGCAAACAGGCCAAAGTTGAATCCCGGAAAGGCCAGGCGAAAGAAATAGTCTTGAAAGATAGAGGTCTTGATGACCAATGGGAATTGCCGAAACGATCCGTGCTTTAACAAGGGATGCTTCAGGGTTGCGTTGATTCTGTCCGTCTGTACAAAGAACAGCAAAATGCCGCAGATGGTGCAGACAATGAAGCACAGCGTGACGAGACTGAATGCGTAGGCGAGAACGGGAGTGGACATGAGATGCAGTGCAGTAAAGAATGGCTAGGCGTGTTGGGACGAGGCGGAAACTATCCGCGTGTCTGTCCTTCGCCGCTGAGAACCCATTTCAGGGTGGTCAGGCCTTCGAGGCCGACAGGGCCGCGTGCGTGCAGCCGGTTGGTCGATATGCCGATCTCTGCGCCCAGGCCATATTCGAATCCGTCTGCAAAACAGGTGGGCAGATTGACATAGACCGAACTGGAGTCGACCTCGCGTTGAAAGCGGTGGGCGGCCGAGAGGTCTTCGGTCACGATGGCGTCGGTATGGCCGGAGCCCCAGCGAGCGATGTGTTCGATGGCTTGGTCCAGCGAGTCGACGATGCGCACGGCCAGAATCGGAGCCAGGTATTCAGTGGCCCAATCTTCGTCGGTGGCGGGTTTGGCGGCGGGTACGATCTCGCACGTACGAGGGCAGCCACGCAGTTCGACGCCGTGCGCGGTAAACGCAGTCGCGAGGCGCGGCAGGATCGAGATGGCGGCGCCGGCGTCGATCAGCAGGGTCTCCATGGCGCCGCAAATGCCGTACCGATAGGTCTTGGCGTTAAAGGCAATGGTGTGGGCCTTTTGCGGATCGGCGGCGGCATCGATGTAGACGTGGCAATTGCCGTCCAGGTGTTTGATCAGGGGCACACGGGCTTCGCGCGCCAGCCGGGCGATGAGGCCTTTGCCGCCTCGGGGAACGATGACGTCGATGTGCTCCGTCATGGTGATGAGCTTGCCCACTGCAGCGCGGTCAGTCGTGCCGACGACCTGGACGGCTTCAGGAGGCAGATTGGCGGCTTGCAGGCCGGTTTGTACGATCTGTCCCAGCGCGACATTGGAGTGAAAGGCCTCGCTGCCGCCACGCAGGATGGTGGCATTGCCGGATTTCAGGCATAGCGCCGCCGCATCGATGGTGACGTTGGGCCGGGATTCGTAAATGATGCCGATCACGCCCAGCGGCACGCGCATTTGAGCGACGCGCATGCCATTGGGACGGACGGTGCCTGCCGTGGTACTGCCAATTGGGTCCGGCAGATTGGCGATCTGACGCAGGCCTTCTGCCATTTTGTCGATGGCGTTGTCCGATAGGGTCAAGCGGTCGAGCAGTGCGGGCTCCAGGCCATTGGCGCGTGCCGCCTCCAGGTCTTTGGCGTTGGCGGCTTGTAGCGAGGCGCGATTTTCCAGCAGCGCATCGGCCATGGCGAGCAGCGCCTGGTTTTTGGCCGCGCCGCTGGCGCGCATCATGGCCCGCGAGGCGCGCCGGGCGTTTTCGCCCAAGAGCAGCATGGCATTATCGATATCGGAAGAGGACATGAGAGTGTCTGGCATGATTCGGAAGGCGGTGCAGCATGCACCGGCAGATAGTCCTAAGTGTATCGTGCTGCGCGGCAGCGAAGGGCGGGCCGCCGCTGCGCGGCAACAGGCCCGCCAGTGTGCGGCGCCAGGCCGCTATCCGAGAGCACAACCGCAGGGGGCGGCAGCGCGGCGGGGCGGTTGGACGGCGCAGCGTGTTGCAGCCCGGCCCGTGAGCCGCAGGGCCGGACCGTCATCGGGCACGGCTGCCGGCTGCCGCCACGCGTAGCGCCAGTCGGGTCATTTCTTCCCATGCGTCTGCGAGGCGTCCGGGGACGGTCAGGCCTTTGATCAGACGGTCCACCTCGTGCGCATGCTGGACCGCCGCCGGCCAGGCCTTGGCGGGGATGCGCCCCAGGGCTTGCAGGGCCAGTTTCTCGTGGGCGCCGAATATCCTCAGCCGGCGCATCAGTGCGCCGGCGTCCTGGCCCGTGGCGCGGGCTTCGGCGACGCGGGCCAGCAGGCGGATCTCGTCGCCAACGGCCCACAGAACCAGGGGCAGCGCCTCGCCTTCGGCGCGCAGGCCCTCCAGCATACGGATAGTGCGCGGTGCGTCGCCCGCCAGCATGGCGTCGCGCAGGCCGAAAACGTCGTAACGGGCGACGTTGAGCACGGCACGTTCGACGTCCTGGGCGGCCAATTGGCCCTCGGGGTAGAGCAGTCCCAGTTTCTGGATTTCCTGGTGGGCGGCCAGAAGATTGCCTTCGACCCTGTCGGCCATCCATTGCAGCGTGGCGGCGTCGGCGCGCTGGTTTTGCCGCGCCAGGCGGGCGCCGACCCAGGCGGGCAGGCGGCTGCGTTCGATCGAGGCGATGTCTATCATCATGCCGCTCTGCGCCAGTGCCTGGACCCATTTGGACTCGCGCGTCGCTTTGTCCAGGCGGGGCAGCGCCACGACGATCAGAGTGTCGGGATCGGGTTGCGCCGCGGCTTGCGTCGCCAGTTTCGTGAGGGTGTCCGCGCCCGTTTTTCCGGGCTTGCCGGTGGGCAGCTTGATTTCCAGAATGCGCTTGTCACCGAACAGCGAGACGCTTTGTGTGGCGGCGAAAACCGCGCTCCAGTCGCTGCGCGCATCCATGATCATGGAGGTGCGGTCGGTGTAGCCGGCTTGGCGTGCGGCGGCACGCAGAGCGTCAGTGGCTTCGATGACGAGCAGAGGTTCGTCGCCAGATATGGTGTACAGCGGCGCCAGGCGCTGCCCGGCGCGTTGCAGATACTCTGCCAATCGGTCAGCGTCTAGCGACTGCCCCATGCGTCACCACGTGCCCGTGCCGGGCGTCCCAGGCGTTTGCCAGGTTTCCGGCCGATTGTCGGACGGCACGGCATTGGGATCGTAGACCGGCGAGTCGGGATCGTTTTCGCCACGCTGTGCGGCCTCGTACGCATTATGTACGTCTGGCGCCGTCAAGCGTCGGAGCAAGCGGCTGACCAGAGCCTGCTGCATGGATTGATACAGCGTCTCCATTTGCGCTTCTTTGGCTTGGACGACCTGATCGTCGTACGGCATTTCGCGATAGATCGAGAGCGTGGTGTCGGGCAGGATGGCCACGCCTTTATTGGTGATCAGGCGGAATGTGAAGTTGATGCCGAGTTCGTATTCCTCGACACGGCCTTGTGCGTTGAGCGATACCTCGCGCAGTGAGCGGCTATTGTCGACGACCTGCAACACGGCGTCCGCTGCTTTGGTTTGGTCTACCAGGCGTGTGTTGGGTGATGCTGCACGTATTGCACGCCGGACGTCGGCACCAAAGCGCGTGTTTTCGGGAATGCCGACATAAAGCGTGTTGAACGGCAATGGCGTCACGCCACGCATGGCGAAGCCGCACGCCGCCAGCAGCATGACGGTCGCCAGGCTGGCTGCGCGCAGCCACCAGCGTGAGCGGAAATGTTGCAGGCGGGGCGGAGCAAAATGCATGCGTGACCTCTTAACCAACGACGTTGACGAGCTTGCCCGGCACGACAATCACGCGCTTGGGCGGACGGCCTTCGAGGAAGCGGGAGACTTCCTCCTGGCCGGCGGCGAGTTGTTCGATCTCTGTTTTCGAGGCCTGTGCGGCGACGCGGATCGAGCCTCGCAGTTTGCCATTGACTTGCAGCATGAGCTCGATCTCGTCGGCCACCAACGCGGCCTCGTCGACGTGCGGCCAAGGCGCATCCAGCAGATCACCCAACTGGGCTGCATAACCCAGATCACGCCACAGGTGCCACGTGATGTGCGGCACGACCGGATACAGCACTCGCAGCAGGATGCCGATGGCTTCGGCGCGGGCTGCATCGGACTGGGCCCCGTCGGGGAGCTTGGCGCTGTCGATGGCGTTGAGCATTTTCATGCAAGCCGAGACCACCGTGTTGTACTGGATACGCTGGTAATCGTAATCGGCTTGCTTGAGCAGGCTGTAAACCTCGCGGCGCAGGTCTTTGACGGGGGCGGGGGCCTGAGTCCAGTCGGTGCCGGCAGCCAGGCCACGGGCAATGGCCTCGTGTTGGCCATAGCACAAGGTCCACAGGCGGCGCAGGAAACGATTCGAGCCGTCTACGCCGGAATCAGACCACTCCAGGGTTTGCTCGGGCGGGCTGGCGAACATGACAAACAGGCGCGCGGTATCTGCGCCCAGTGTGTCGATGAGCGCTTGGGGATCCACGCCGTTGTTTTTGGACTTGGACATGGTGCCCACGCCGCCATACTGCACGTCGGAACCGTCGGCCTTGAGCTTGGCGCCGATGATGGCGCCCTTGGCGTCGTATTGATTTTCGACTTCTTCGGGCCAGAAATACTCGATGCCGCCCTGGGCGTTTTTACGCGAGTAGATGTGGTTCAGCACCATGCCTTGGCACAGCAGCTTGGTGAAGGGTTCGTCAAATTTCAGCAGGCCCATGTCGCGCATGACGCGTGTCCAGAACCGGGCGTACAGCAGGTGCAGCACGGCGTGTTCGATGCCGCCGATGTACTGGTCCATGGGCATCCAGTAATCGTTGCGCGTATCGACCATGGCCTCGTCGTTGTCCGGCGAGGTGTAGCGCATGAAATACCAGGACGAGTCCACAAAGGTGTCCATCGTGTCGGTCTCGCGCCGTGCGGGTTTGCCGCAACTGGGGCATGAGCACGACAGGAATGCCTCGTTTTTGGCCAGCGGGTTGCCGCTGCCGTCGGGAATCAGATCATCGGGCAGGACGACCGGCAGGTCTTTTTCGGGCACCGGGACCGGACCGCAGTCGGCGCAGTGAATGATGGGGATCGGGGTACCCCAGTAACGCTGGCGCGAAATCCCCCAGTCGCGCAGGCGCCAGGTGGTTTGTTTTTCACCCAGGCCCTGGGCCGTCAGATCGGCCGCGATCGCGTCCACGGCTTCGCGGAACGTCAGGCCATCGTATTTGCCGGAATTGACGGTGCGGCCGCTTTGTTTGTCGCCGTACCATTCTTGCCAGGCGTCGGTGGAATAGGTTTTGCCCTCGAGCGCGACGACTTGCTTGATGGGCAATTGGTATTTCTGGGCAAAGGCGAAATCGCGCTCGTCGTGAGCGGGCACGCCCATGACGGCGCCGTCGCCGTAGCTCATGAGCACATAGTTGCCTACCCAGACGTCGACTTGCTCGCCCGTGAGAGGATGGGTGACGGTCAGGCCCGTAGGCATCCCGGATTTTTCGCGGGTGGCGATTTCAGCCTCGGTCGTGCCGCCGAGCTTGCATTGTTCGATAAATGCGGCGAGCTCTGGATTGGATTGCGCAGCGTGCGTAGCCAACGGATGTTCAGGCGCAACGGCGCAGAACGTGACGCCCATGATGGTATCGGCACGGGTGGTGAAGACGTACAGCTTGCCGTCCTGGATGAGCTGGCCGTCGGTGCCGGCGATCTGATGAGGGAACGCAAAGCGCAGGCCCTCGGATTTGCCGATCCAGTTTTCTTGCATGACGCGCACGCGCTCCGGCCAGCCGGGCAGGCCGTTGCGGACTTGTTCCAGGAGCTCGTCGGCGTAGTCGGTGATGCGCAGGTAGTAGCCCGGGATCTCGCGTTTTTCCACGAGGGCGCCCGAGCGCCAGCCGCGTCCGTCAATGACTTGCTCGTTGGCCAGCACGGTCTGATCGACCGGATCCCAGTTGACGACCTGCGTTTTGCGATAGGCGATGCCTTTTTCGAGCATCTTCAGGAACAACCATTGGTTCCATTTGTAGTATTTCGGATCGCAGGCGCACATTTCGCGCGACCAGTCGATCGCCAGACCCATCGATTTCATCTGCTTTTTCATGTAAGCGATGTTGTCGTAGGTCCATTTGGCCGGCGGGACTTTTGACTTGATGGCGGCGTTTTCGGCGGGCATGCCGAATGCGTCCCAGCCCATGGGCATCAATACGTTGTAACCGCGCATGCGTAGCTGGCGCGCCATCATGTCGTTGATGGTGTAGTTGCGGACGTGACCCATGTGGAGCTTGCCGCTGGGGTACGGCAGCATGGAACACGCGTAGAACTTCGGCTTTTCGGAGCCGTCGGCGTTCTGTGCGTGCTCGGTGACACGGTAGGCGTCGCGGGCCTGCCAGTCTTGGTGGGCGGCTGCTTCGACGGCGGTGGGGCTGTAACGTTCCTGCATGGGCTCGTGCGCGTATCTATAGAAAGAAAGTGGGCCGCCGCTGCGTCACGCAACGACGGTCAAACCCCTGATTATAAAGAGTCCCTAGCCGCGAGGGGCCGGGGGTGGGTTTTCGGGGATGCGACCCGATGGGGACCAGGCGGCATAGGCCAGGGCGGCAAGGCTCACAGCCAGTCCGCCGGCCGAGACCGCCAACCAT
Organism: Bordetella genomosp. 4; assembly: GCF_002261185.1. Classification (GTDB taxonomy): domain Bacteria; phylum Pseudomonadota; class Gammaproteobacteria; order Burkholderiales; family Burkholderiaceae_B; genus Bordetella_A. The sequence continues at coordinate 187,571 of NZ_NEVQ01000017.1, read as the reverse complement.
CCGCCCGCGGCGTACAGGAACGACGAGATCAACGAGCCGGCTGCGCCGCCGATAAAATAAGACGTCATGTAACCAGCGGTGAGTCGGCTGCGGGCGTCGGGCTGCAGGCGATAGATGGAAGTCTGGTTGGTGACATGAACGCCTTGGATCATCATGTCCAGCATGACGACACCGATCAGCAGCGCCGCCAGCGAATGCGCTCCCAGCGCGAGCAAGACCCATGAGGCGGCCAACAGTATCAGTCCGATCCTCGTCGCCAGATTGCCGCGTCCACGATCGTTGAGACGGCCGAATCGATTGGCGGCAAAAGCTCCGGCCGCGCCCGCCAGGCCAAATAGACCAATGGTGCTGTCACTGTAGGAATAGGGGGGATTGGCCAGCAGGAATGTCAGTGGCGTCCAGAACATGCTGAAAGAAGCGAAGATCAACGCCCCCAGCAGCGAGCGTGCCCGAAACAGGGGCTCACGTGCGTAGAGATGAAAAATTGAGGCCAGCAAGCTTGTGTAGCTGAGATGCGTGGTTGCTTTATAGCGCGGCAATACGCGCCACAACGCCGCCGCCATGATGAGCAGCAATCCCGATGCGACCCAGTAGACGGTGCGCCAGCTGCCCAGTTCGGCGAGTCCGCCGGCTACCGTGCGTGCCAGCAGAATGCCGAGCAACAGGCCGCTCATGACCGTGCCGACGGCTTTGCCGCGCTGGTGAGGGGCCGCCAAGGTGGCGGCGAACGGCACAAGGACCTGGGCCACCACGGACAATACTCCCGTGGCGGCGGTGCCTGCCAGCAGCATTGGAAAGCTGTTGGCAAAGCCGGAAATCAACAAGCCCACCGCGCTCAACAGGGTCATGAACACGATCAGCGCACGGCGCTCAAGCATGTCGCCCAGGGGAACCAGCAGCATCAGACCGGCGGCATACGATAGCTGTGCCGTCATGACGATGCTGCCGGCGGCGGTCTCGTTCAAGCCGAACTGCTGACTGATGGTGTGCAACAAGGGCTGCGCGTAATAATTGCTCGCGACGATCAATCCCGTGGCTGCCGACATCAACAAGATGATGGGCGTGGTCAATGTGGGGACGCGGGCGGGAGTGGGGTGAGACATGGACGGGACTGCAATCAAGAGGAGTGGGCGTTGGCGTCATGCGCGCTGAGCAGTTGGCGCAGCAGCGTCGCGAGATGTTTGCGATCGCCCGCAGACAGCGGGCTCAATAGCTGCTCGAGCTTGATCAGGTAGTCATCCAGCACCGCTTTGATGACGCGCAATCCTTGAGGCGTCAACGACACCATGACGCTGCGGCGATCATCGGGGTTTGGTGCACGGACCAGCAGACCTGCTTGCTGCAAACTATCCAGACGATGAGTCATGGCGCCGGAGGAGAGCAAGAGGGCGCCGACCAAGGCCTGGGGGTTTAACGCATGTGGCGGGCCCGCGCGATACAGCGTGGCCAGCACATCGAATTCACCTTGATGCAGGCCATATTCGCGAAAAGTAGTGTCGACCTCGCGGGCAGCCAGCGTATGCAGGCGAAACAGCCGGCTGAATACAGCCATGCTGGAGACATTCAGTTCAGGACACTGCTCGTGCCACTGGCCAAGAACGAAATCAACGTGATCGCGCATGGTTATCTTTACATTAAGTATTTTGACGTAAAGATAAATGGGCGGATCCGGAATGTCAATGTTGCACGCAAAAACGGCAAGGCCCGCCTCTTGCGAGACGGGCCTTGCCGATCAAACTGTAGGGACGGTGCGCAGATTTACTGAGCGGCGTCTTTCAGTTTTTTCAGAGGACGGACCTTGACCTTGACCGATGCGGGCTTGGCCGGGAACCAACGCTCTTGGCCGGTGAACGGGTCTTTGCCGAAGCGCTTGGCCTTGGCAGGAACCTTCTGCACGGTGACTTTGAGCAGGCCAGGCAGAGAGAACTCGCCAGCGCCTTTCTTGTTTACCGAACCCAGTGCAGCGTTTTCCAGCCCGGCCAGAACGGCCTTGACCGATTTGGCTTCCACGCCGGTCTGTGCGACCAGGTGAGCAACCAATTGCGACTTGTTCAGTGCTTCTTTGATGACGGGAGCCGCAACCGTTTTTACTGCAGCGGTCTTGGCGACGGTTGCCTTTTTGGCAGGTGCTTTCTTAGCCGCAGCCTTGGTGGCAGGGGCTTTGGCAGCGGTCTTGCTGACTTTCTTGGCGGGAGCTTTTGCTTTGGTAGCCATGGTCGAAATCCGTATGTTGAGAACGCGAGTGAGCTCGGTACCGAAGATCGGCACGTGGCACCTCGCGCCCGATAATAGCGGAACTTCAGGCGCTGTGTGCGTATTTCTTTGCGTTGACCCCTTAAAACATGTTGTTTTCGTGGCAAAGACATGGCTGATTGCAATCTCAGCGGGCTGCAACTTGTATCGTTGGGCGATATTTTCCAGGCCCGGAACGACCGCAAATTCCGCGCTCTTTTGCTGCTGCGCACAGCTTGGCAGGAATCGGGGAGGGCGAAGGTGCGCACGTTCATCAAGGCTGCATGATGGTCGAGCGTGAACTTTTCGTGGGTTATCCTGACGAACTTGCCAGCCTCGCGCCTGATCGCGTGGCGCTGACAGGTCTTGACCGCGTGCCGCTTGTCGAGCGCGCGACCGACACTGGGTGGGATTGGCTGATTCCAAGTAGGAGTTCTCTTGTTCAAGAAAGTATGTGCCAGCTGGCTGCTCGTGGCAGCCTGCGTGGCGGGTGTGCCGGCGCACGCAGCGGCCGTTGTGCCACCGCCGGTGACGGCCAAAGCGTGGTTATTGCTCGATGCCACGAGTGGTCAGGAAATCGCGTCATTCAATCCTGATGCGCGTATCGAGCCGGCGTCGTTGACTAAAGTCATGACGGCTTATCTGGTGTTTCAAGCGTTGCGCGATGGGCGGCTGTCGGCACAACAGCAAGTGACGGTGTCGACACGAGCCTGGAAAGTTGCGCCGGGCAGCTCCAAGATGTTTCTCGAGCCAGGCAAGCGCGTGTCGATCAATGACTTGCTGTATGGCTTGCTGGTGCAGTCGGGCAACGATGCGGCGATCGCGTTGGCCGAGGCGACCTCGGGTTCGGTCGAGGCGTTCGTGCAGCGGATGAACGAGCAGGCTGCGCAGATGGGGCTGCACGGAACGCGTTTTGCGAGTCCGCACGGCTTGTCCGATCCGAATACCTACTCGACGGCGCGCGATCTGTCGGTGTTGGCGCAGCGTCTGGTCAGCGATTTTCCCGATCTGTATAAGACCTATGATTCGGTGCGGACCTTTACCTATAACAATATTTCGCAGTCGAATCGCAATCGCCTGTTGTGGCTGGACCCGAGTGTCGATGGGCTGAAAACCGGCCATACTGACTCGGCAGGATACTGTCTGATAGCCTCGGCGCAGCGGCCCGACGGCCAGATGCGCCGGCGTTTGATCAGCGTGGTGTTGGGCACGGGCTCTGACAAACTGCGTACCCAGGACAGCCAGGTGTTGTTGAACTGGGGGTTCCAGAGCTTCAAGACCGTCAAGCTGTATGCTAAGGGGGAGGCCATCGACACGCCGCAGGTCTGGAAAGGCGAACAGGATGCCGTGCGTGTCGGACTGGCGCGCGACGCTTACGTGACGGTTCCGCGGGCCTCGGAGGTCAAGCCGGTCGTGACGCAACGGCAGCCGTTGATCGCGCCTATCGCCGCGCAGGCCGAGGTAGGATCGTTGCAAGTGTTGGTTGACGGCCAGCCCGCCGGGAATTGGCCGGTCGTGGCGCTGGATGCGGTGCCGCAGGCCGGGATCATGGCACGCACCTGGGATACGGTGCGGCTATGGTGGCGGCAGACCATGGGTTAAATGCGAGCGGCGCAGTTCCGTCGCGAGAGTGGCCGGCTTGAGCGGTGTGGTGCCACGACAGAAAGGTCGTGAGCTACACGGCGCATGGAGAGGAAGGAAATGATCATGAAAGTCGATATTCCTGGGTTTTCGTCGCCGGCCGTGGGGTTGGATACGCCGTTGGAATTGCTTTCGGCCTGTCATGATCGTATGGGCCGCCAATGTGCCACGCTGCGGCGTTTGGCCGCGCATGTGGCGCAACATGGTTCCGATGCTGTAGCGCAGACGGCAGCTGCCAGCGTGCTGAAGTACTTTGATACGGCGGCCGTGCTGCATCACCGTGACGAGGAGGCCGATCTCTTTCCCGCGCTCATCGATTCCATGGCCGGTTCGGACGCGAGATGCTTGCATGAGATGGTGGATGGTTTGACGCAGGAACACCGTCAATTGGAGGCTTTGTGGCGCCGTCTGCATGGTCCCTTGGAGGCGGTCAGTGCAGGCCAGCCTGCCGAACTCGACGAGGCCGGCGTCGAGCAGTTTTGCGCACAGTATGCCGACCATATTCAGCGCGAAGAAAACGAATTACTGCCCATGGCAGCGCGGCTGCTGGACGATTTGGCGCTGTCAGATATGAGTCAGGCGATGCGGGCGAGGCGCGGTGGCGGAGCGAGTTAGGAGGTGCGGATATGCCGCGTCCTGCAAGCGAATCGCGCCGGTCATTGGATGGCAGCGCCAGCTCATAAAATGTCCGTGTGATGCCATGTGCGTTGCACGCATCAATGCATGGGATTACCCTATATGCCCGCTGGTTATAAGCGGTGCTTGTCGCTGGTCTATCGCCTGCCCATTACTATGCGCTCGTGGTATTGAATCGAGCCCGGCCGACAATCTCATCACAATAGGAAGATGCAGCGCGTGGCTAAGTTGGCAAATCGCATATTTGGTACGTGGATTCATGATGTCGGGCCTGCCTCGCTGCGGGCCGATGCTTTTGCCGGGCTGCTAGGGGCGCTGTTGGTGCTGCCGCAAGGGGTGGCGTTTGCCACCTTGGCGGGCTTGCCGCCCGAGTATGGGCTGTATTCGGCCATTGTGCCCTGTGTGGTGGCGGCGTTGTTTGGTTCGAGCCGCCATGTGATGTCGGGCCCGACGAACGCCAATTCACTGGCGCTATACGCCGTGCTGGCGCCGTTGGCGATGGCCGGCAGTCACGACTATATCCAGATGGCGCTGGCGGTCACGATTCTGGTGGGGATTCTGCAATTATTGGTCGGCGTGCTGCGGTTGGGGGCGTTGGCGAATTTCATTTCGCCTTCTGCGCTGTTCGGCTTTACCAGCGGCGCAGCCTTGCTGATCGCGGTACATGCGTTGAAAGACGCGTTGGGCCTGGACGGTATTCACGCGCATGGCGCGGGGGCTGTATTACTGGGTGTGGCGAGAGGGCTGGGCGAGCTGCATTGGGGCGCGCTGCTGGTGGCGCTGGTGACGATAGGAGTGTCACTGCTGGCGCGCCGTTGGGATCGTCGCAAGCCGCATATGCTGATCGGCCTCGTAGCGGGAACGGCGGTGGCCGCTGCACTGAACGCCTGGGCGTTTTCTGAGCCGGGCAGCGGCATCCGAGTGTTGGGCAAGCTGTCTCAGCCTGTGCCGCCATTTCATGTGCCCGAGGTTCCGTGGAGTTCGTTGCCGGATTTGCTGGGCCTGGCCTTTGCGTTATCCATTGTGGCGCTCGCGCAATCGATTTCGATTGCCAAAGTGGTGGCTTCGAGGTCTGGGCAGACGATCGACGCCAATCGTGAATTCATGGGGCAAGGGTTGTCGAATATCGTGGGCGGGTTTTTCTCGTCTTATTTGTCCTGCGGCTCGTTGAACCGCTCGATCCCCAACTTCGAATCAGGGGCGCGTACCCCCATGGCGGCAGTATTTGCCGCGGTGTTGTTAATGCTGCTGGTGACGGTGAGTTCGCCTTTGCTGGCACAAATTCCGTATGCGGCGATTGCTGGGCTGCTGTTGCTGGTGGCGTGGAATCTATTGGAATTGCCGCACTGGCGGCGTATCGCAGGTGTGCAACGCAACGAGTTCTTGATTGCGCTGGCGACCCTGGTGGCGACCGTGACGATCCGTATGGAGATCGCGATTTTGCTGGGTACGTTGCTGTCGCTCATGACATATCTGCATCGCACCTCGCATCCTGCCATGCGCACGATGGGATTCAGAGCGAGCGATCCAGATCGTCATTTTGCCGTGCTCGAAGGGAATTCAGATGAACTGCCCGAATGTCCGCAATTGAAATTACTGCGCATGGAAGGCTCGGTCTATTTTGGTGCCGTGGCTCACGTCGCTGATCGGCTGCAGGCGCTACGCAGCCAGGCCAACGCACCGCGCCATCTGCTGGTGATGACGAAAAGCATGAATTTCATCGATCATGCGGGGGCGCTGGTGTGGGAATACGAGCTGCGTAAGCGGCGCGAAATGGGGGGCGATCTGTATTTTCACCGGCCTCGACCTGAGGTGATGCAAATGTGGCATCGCATGGGATTTGTCGACTATCTAGGCGAGGACCATATCTTTCCCGACAAGGCGACCGCGATCGCACAGATTTTCCAGCGTTTGGATCCCGATATCTGTGCAGGCTGCACGGCGCGTATTTTTCGCGAGTGCAATCAACGGCCGTTCAGGCCCACAGGGGATGCCGGCGGCAACGATGCATGATCAGCAATGAAAAAGGCCCCCCATGCTGCGCCTTCGGCTTGCTGCCCCCCGAGGGGGCGTTTTTGTTTTGGGGCGGCCCGGCAACAAAAAAGGCCTCGCAATAGTGCGAGGCCTTTTTTTGCTGCGTCGAAAACCGGCTGATTACTTCAGCTTGGTTTCTTTGTAGTCAACATGCTTGCGAGCGACGGGATCAAATTTCTTGATCAGCATCTTTTCGGGCATGTTGCGCTTGTTTTTGGTGGTCGTGTAAAAGTGGCCCGTGCCGGCAGTGGACTCGAGCTTGATCTTTTCGCGGATACCTTTGGCCATGTCTTGCTCCTAGATTGTGATGGGGCCGGATCAGGCCAGTTCGCCGCGGGCGCGCAGGTCGGCCAGAACAGCGTCGATGCCGTTCTTGTCGATGATGCGGATGGCCTTGGCGGAAACACGCAGGCGAACCCAGCGGTTTTCGCTCTCGACCCAGAACCGGCGCGATTGCAGGTTGGGCAGGAAGCGACGCTTGGTCTTGTTGTTAGCGTGCGAAACGTTGTTGCCCGTCATCGGGCCTTTGCCAGTTACTTGGCATACGCGTGCCATGGTTTTACCTCTAAGTATTCTGGCCGCGTATGGCGAAGCTGGGGAAGGAAAGACAGGTAGATAGGCTTGGCGCCTGTGCTTATACCCGCTACCCGCCGCCCGCTGTACCTATACACGGGGTGCTGGTCGAAAGTGGTAGCTACAAAGCATAGTAGGCTACTCACGGGAAAACTTCATACGAAGCTCGCCATTCTAATACGAAAAGGCGAGAAAAATCAATAGCTAGGCTGATAGGTGTTGGTCAAAGGGGAAAATATCCCCATTGTCCGTGTGCGCAGGGCAGAGTACCGCCGATTCCCCCCACCTATAGAGAGAGGGGCGGACCCCGGCGGGCGATGCGGCCGGACAACCAGGACAAGGTGGCGCAACAGGCCAGGACCGTGGCCAGCGGCAACGGTCCGTCTGTCTGCCAAATACTCACGACGACGCCGGCGATCGCGCCGCATGACATTTGCAGCGTGCCGAGCAAGGCCGATGCGGCCCCCAGGCGCATGCCTTGTTCCGATAAGGCCAGCGCCGCCGAGTTGGGATTGACGAACCCCTGGCTGAACATATAACCGATCAGGCACGCCATCAACAGCGGTAACGTCATCCAGCCGGTCACGGCCAGGAACAGGGCCAAGAGACTAGCGACAGCCAAGGCATTTTGGGCGACGCGCTGTAATTGAATGGGGGTGCGTTTGCGCAGCAGCCGGGCGCTGACTTGCGAGCCGATGATAAGCCCGGCGGCATTGGCGCCGAACAGCAGCCCGTAGTGCTCGGGCGCGATACCGTAATACTCGATAAATACTCGAGGCGAACAAATGATGTAGGCAAACATGCCGGCGGAGCCCAGGCCCCCGGCCAGACTGTGTGCGATAAACCGACGGTGTCGGATCAGGGCCAGATAATTCTCGGCGATGCCGCTGGCGCGCAACGGTTGTACGCGCGCCGGCGGCAGGGATTCCTTCATGATCAACGTGGTGGCGATGATCATGGCCAACGAGACAGCCGCCATCAGCCAAAACAGGCTGCGCCAACCGACAAAGAAAAGCAATTGCCCGCCAACCAGCGGCGCCAGAATCGGTGCGAGGCCCATGATCAGCATGAGCATGGACATGGCGCGTGCCGCGTCCTGAGTTTCGTAGTGATCGCGGATCACCGCGCGAGGAATAACAATGCCGGCCGCGCTACCCAGGGCTTGCAGTACGCGGCACAGCGTCAGCATTTCGATAGTGCTGGCCAGTGCACAGCCGAGCGATGCGATGGCGTATATGCCCAGTCCCCCCAGCATGGGGAGTTTGCGGCCGTAGCGGTCGGCGAGAGGGCCGTAGACAATTTGAGCCAGGGCCAATCCGACCAGATAGGCTGCCAACGTGCGCTCGACGTCGCCGCGTGGGACCTGCAACCCAGCGGAAATTGCCGGAAAGGCCGGCAAATACATATCTACGGAGAATGGCCCGATGGCGGTGAGCACGCCCATCAAGATGAGCCAGCCGGGCATGCGGCGAGGTAAAGACTGCGATGGCATGAATGCGTGGGCGGGAGGGGCTGTGCTACTGGTAATGCGCGTGCCGCACAGAAACACCGCGCATGGATAGGGAAGTTGACGTCTCGCTGAATTAGATAGCAAGCTAACTATTCTAGCATGCGTGTAGGACTGGCAGTGAGTGGTGATTTTCGGATAGAGTTGCTCAGTTCTTTCATGTAGGGGAGAAGCTGTGAATCCTATGCTGTCTGCTGTAGAGCGCAAGTTGCAAGCATTGCCAGTCACCGTACAGTTAGAGTTGCCTGATGGCACTGTCGTCGGGCCTGCCGATCCAAAGGTTCGGTTCGTCGCGCGCGATAAATCGGCGTTGGCTCACTTGGCCGAAGGGGCGGTCGGGGTGTTGGGCCAGGATTACGTCGAGGGTCGCATCGATATCCAGGGCAATATGCGCGATGTCATGGCCGCTGCTGCGGCGCTGTTGCCGGGTTCGCCGGTCGATGCGGCACGGGGGGGCTGGTTGACGGAACTGGTGCGCAAAGTGATCTCGGTGTGGCGCCACTCCGTCGAGCGTGACGCCAAGCAAATCGAGTTTCACTACGACTTATCCGACGAGTTTTATGCGCTGTGGCTGGATCCGCGCCGCGTTTATTCCTGCGCGTATTACCGTACGCCCCAGATGAATCTGGCTCAGGCTCAAGAGGCCAAGCTGGACCACATTTGCCGCAAGTTGCGTTTGAAGGCGGGCGAGCGCTTTCTGGATGTGGGAGCCGGCTGGGGCGGGCTGTTGCTGTGGGCCGCGGAGAACTACGGGGTCGATGCGACGGGGATCACGCTGTCGCGTAATCAGCATGCCTATGTCAATAAACTGATCCAGGAGAAGGGCCTGTCGGGCCGAGTGCGGATGGAACTGCTGGACTACCGCAAACTCGATGAGTCTCAGCCCTACGACAAATTGGCGTCAGTCGGGATGTTCGAGCACGTGGGCCGCGCCCAACTGCCAGGGTACTTTGCCAAGCTGCGGCGCCTGGTCAAACCGGGCGGGCTGATCATGAACCACGGCATTACCGCGGCCGGCTTGTATAACGCCGAGCTGGGCAGCGGGATGGGCGAGTTCATTGAAAAATACATCTTCCCGGGCGGTGAACTGACCCACATCAGCAGCGTGATGGAAGCCATGACCAACGGCGGTCTGGAAGGGGTGGACGTGGAAAACCTACGCCCTCATTACGCACGTACCCTATGGGCATGGAGCGATGCGCTGGAGGCACGTCTGCCCGAAGCCGTCCAACTCTTGCAAGGCGAGCAGGGTGCCCGGTCGCTGCGGGCCTACCGGCTGTATTTGGCGGGTTGCGCGATGGCGTTCGAGCATGGCTGGATCGCATTGCACCAGGTGCTGGCCACGACGCCGGCGACGGGGCGGCCCGACGAGTTGGATAACCCGGCAGATCTTGGCTATCCATGGCGACGAACTTATATGTATACCGACGCGTGAGGATGGGGGTTGTCCGTCGGTCTCATTGATTGCCGGCGCGAACGGACAGCTGACATGCGGGGTCGCCAAAATGGCGGCCCCGCGTTTCGCTGCCTGAAAAATTAGCGGAAAAATTGACCGAAAATCGCCGGCCACCGGCAAATTTTTCGCCTCAATAACAACTGTTAGAAACTCAAAGAAACTAAATGTGTCCTGTTTATATTGCGGCGCAACACCGCGTAGATAGGGGCTTTGCACCCGATCAATGAGTAGTTTCCCTAGCCGTTTTTTGGATTTTTGTATCCAAATGATTCGACATGGGTGTTGGTCGGACAGTCAAAATCGGCTAAGATGCTGGCTTCTTCATTTAGTTGTATTCAAAATTCTGTCATCCCGACAGGGGCCTTTTGAGGGCTGCTGTTTGGGTTTGCTGTCTGACGAGGCTGACGTCCCTTGCGACGCCACGTCTCGCTGCTAGTGTCGGTTTGTATTGGCGGTTCTGCCCGTCTTCCGCACAACCCCCTTAGCTCCACGGCATCACGCAACCTGGTTTGGTTGGCGAGGTGTCCTTGAACCTATGGAGGCAAAAGCCAATGCGTTTCAATCCTGTCAAAACCCTGTCCGCTGCAGCGGTGTTCCTCGCGTTTGCCGGTACTGCTCAAGCAGCCGACGCACAATGCGAAATCGACCGTCCGGTCAAGTTTGGCGGCATGAACTGGGAATCCAATCTGGTCCTGGTCGATGTCCAACGATTCATCATGGAAAAGGGCTATGGGTGCAAGACCGAAACCCTGCCTACAGAAACGCTGCCAGCGTTGGCCGCGTTAGAGCGCGGCGATTTGGACATCAATACCGAGATTTGGCTCAACAGCGTCGCCGAACCATGGGACAAGGCCGAGAAGACCGGCAAGGTCAAGCGCATCGGTGATGTGTATATGGGCGGCGAGGCCTGGTTTATCCCTCGCTATACCGCGGAACGTCTGCCTGAGCTGAAGTCGGCGGCGGATCTGCCTAAATTCAAGGATGAATTCAAAGATCCGGAAGAGCCCTCCAAGGGACGTTTCTACGGATGTCCGGCAGGCTGGGGTTGCGAAGTCGTCAGCACGAATCTGTTTCATGCTTTGAAATTGGACGATTCGTACACGCTGTATTCGCCGGGCACCGGCGCTGCCCAGAAGGCCGCGTTGACATCGGCCTACAAGCGCAAGCAGAACGTGGTTTTCTATTACTGGTATCCGACGCCGCTGGTGGGTTCGCTGGATCTGGTGAAGCTGGAATTGCCGCCGTATGACGCGGAAAAGCATAAGTGTCTGACGTCGCCGCAGTGCAAGGATCCTCAGCCTAGCGCTTATCCGGAAAACCCCGTCTTTACGGCTGTGAATTCTGGTTTTGCAGAGAAAGCACCGAAGTTGACCGAGTTCTTGTCCAAGGTTTCCGTGCCGCTGCCCGAGATGGATGCGACGTTGGCCTATATGGAAGAGTCGGGGGATGAGTCGTCTGATGTTGCCCAGTGGTTCCTGAAGAATAAGTCTGATGTATGGAGCAAGTGGGTGCCTGCGGAGGTGGCTACGCGGGTCAAAGCGGCGTTGTAAGCGTCGCTTGTCGGGACGCTCGCTTGGCCTGTTGAAGTGATAGGCGCCCGCGTTTCATGTGTGCGCGTGGCTCCGCTACGTTATTTTCGTGCGGTGGGGCTGTGCTCAGTGCAGCGGGTTTCTCTGCTTAGGCGTCCCTGCTGGGTGCCGGGCAGTTGCCCGCCGGCCCTATCGCCGCGACTCGGCCCGTGAGCAGGGGCCTCGGCCTCGCTGCGCGAGGCTACATCGCGGCTCTACGGGCCGGCGGGCAACTGCCCGGCACCCAGCAGGGACTCGCAGTAGTGGCTGGCCGCGGCATTGATTGTGTTTTTCTGTGGTTCTCGTATGTGTCCTACATGTGTCTCGTCGCTGACGTGTGCCGGGCGATATGTGCGTGCGGCGCATGCCACGTCGGGCGTGAGCAGGGGGCATGTTGTGTGAATGTTCGTACGGCATGTTCATGTGACCTAGTCCGAAGGCGATTGTGGCCGTTGGCTTGGTACGAGAGGCACATTGCGTGACTAGGGTCATGCAGCTGATTGCTCTGTGTGTTTATCGGCTGCATCGCTCTACGGCATGCCCGTAAGGAGGGTTTATGTTTCCAGAAATTATTCCGCCACGCGCTGTGCGTGGCGCTATTGATTCATTTGTCGATCACTTGGTGACGCAGTATGCGGACACCTTGGAATCGATGTCGCAGCCGTTCCTGAGCGCGTTGGTGTGGCTGGAGCAAGTCTTGCGCAGCACGCCATGGTGGCTGGTGGTGTTGGTCACCATCGCGATTGCCTGGGGTGTCAGCCGGCGTATTGGTCTGAGCATTGCCATGGGCGCGCTGTTGTGCGTGATCGGACTGCTGGGGCTGTGGGATGCAGGGATGCAGACGCTGGCACTGATGATCATGGCGGCAGGGCTGTCGGTGATTATCGGTATCCCAGTGGGAGTGCTGATGGCGCGGGTCAATTGGCTGCGCTCCATCATGTTGCCGATTCTGGACGTCATGCAGACAATGCCGAGTTTCGTTTATCTGATTCCGGTGGTGATGTTGTTTGGTTTGGGCAAGATTCCCGCGATTATTGCTACAGTGATTTATGCGGTGCCGCCGCTGATCCGCTTGACTGATTTGGGGATTCGTCTGGTTGATCGCGAGGTGCTCGAGGCGTCGCGCGCGTTTGGCGCGAATGCGCGCCAGCAGTTGTTTGGTGTGCAGTTGCCACTGGCTTTGCCCAATATCATGGCTGGTATCAACCAGACCACGATGATGGCGTTATCGATGGTGGTGATTGCTTCGATGATCGGGGCGCGTGGCCTGGGTTACGAAGTGTTGTTGGGTATCAATCGTCTGGAGGTTGGCCGAGGTCTGCTCGCAGGCCTGGGGATTGTGGTGTTGGCGGTGTTGTTTGACCGCATTACACAATCCTATGGACACCGTGTACGTAAAGGAGGCCACCGATGAGCAAGATTGAAGTCAAAAACATTTATAAGATCTTTGGCCCGCATCCGGAAAAGTGGTTGTCTGCCGCGCAGAGCGGCATGAGCAAGGAAGACCTGTTGGCCAAGAGCGGCCATACGCTGGGGTTGCGTGACATCAGCCTGTCGATCGAAGAGGGCAGTATCTACGTCATCATGGGTCTGTCCGGCTCGGGTAAATCGACGTTGATCCGCCATTTCAATCGTTTGATCGAACCTAGCGCCGGCCATATCCTGGTCGATGGCGTGGATGTGGTCAGCCTGGGCAAGCGTGAGCTGGAGACGTTCCGCCAAAAGAAAATGAGCATGGTGTTCCAGCGCTTTGGCTTGTTTCCGCATCGTACGGTGCTGGATAACGCTGCGTACGGTCTGACTGTGCAGGGTGTGGCCAAGGCGGAGCGGGAAGAGCGCGCGCGCCATTGGCTGGATCAGGTCGGGCTGAATGGGTTTGAAGCGCAGTATCCGCATCAGTTGTCGGGTGGGATGCAGCAGCGCGTGGGCTTGGCTCGTGCCTTGGCGACCGATGCCGAGATCCTGTTGATGGACGAGGCGTTCTCGGCGCTGGATCCGCTGATCCGCCGTGAAATGCAGGACCATCTGTTGCAGTTGCAAGCTAAGCTGAACAAGACCATCGTGTTCATTACGCACGATCTGGACGAGGCGCTGCGTCTGGGTAATCGCATTGCGATTCTGAAGGACGGCGAGCTGGTGCAGGAGGGCACGCCGGAAGACATCTTGCTGAATCCGGCGAATGACTATGTGCAGGCATTCTTGCAAGACGTCAACCGTACCAAGGTCCTCAATGCTGCGCATGCGGTGAATCCGCCGCGGCTGACGTTGACCATGCGTTCCCGTCCGGCGCATGCGTTGGACCGTATGCATGCGTTGAGTTTCGAGTATGCGCCGGTGCTTGATGGTAAGCGATTGGCGGGTGTGCTCACGAGCGAGGCAGCGCAGCGCGCAGTCGAAGCAGGTGTGCGCGATGTGTCGGCGTATGTCGAGGATCTGGCGTCGGTGCCTGCTACGGCTGGCCTGGACGAGGTATTGGCTCGTCTGGTGCACAGTGATCAACCGGTCGCCGTGACGGGCGAGGATGACGAGTTCATCGGTATGCTGTCCCGCAAGAAGGTCGTGGACCTGGTCACGCCGGCATTGCAGGATGCTGCGCCTGAAGCGGCTGCGTCGTCAGCAACTGATGAAGAGCCGAACCAGAATACGGTCAAAGCGACCGAGTCTGCTTAGCGCCGCGAGCCTTTTGGTGTTCCGGCATGATTCCTGAGCACCTTGACGAGTATGGCATTAGGGGGCGACTTAGGTCGCCCCCCTAATGCATCTGGCCATGCCGAGGCAATGCATCTAGGCCCATGTTCCATGCCTGGACCTCTACGTTTCAGCATTCGACGTTCACTGTGGGGATAGCTGCACGCTGAGTCGAAGCCAGAATATTCAATCCAGCCGTACATTGGCGGCCTTGACGACCTCGTGCCAACGCTGGATCTCATCGCTGATGTATTGTTCGTACTCCTGTGGCGAGGCGCCCAGTGGTTGCGCACCTTGGGCGGCGAGCTGTTTCAAGACCTCGGGCGATTGCAGGGCCTTGCGGATCTGTGCGTTGAGACTGTTGATGATTTCCGCCGGTGTGCCCGCCGGGACGACGATGCCTTGCCATGCGCCCATTTCGAAATCGGGAACGACGGTCTCGGCCAAGGTGGGGGTATCGGGTAGTTGAGGGCTGCGCGTTCTGCTGCTGACGGCCAGGGCGCGTAGTTTTCCTTCGCGGATAAAGCCCAGTGAGTCGTTCAATGTGTTGGTCATGAATTGAACTTGGCCGCCCACCAAATCTGTCATGGCGGGCGCGCTGCCGCGATAAGGGATATGGGCGGCCTCTATGTCCACCGAGCGCAGGAATAGCAGTGCGCCCAGATGGGTCACATTGCCTGCGCCTGCTGAGGCATAAGACAGTTTGCCTGGATGGGATTTGGCATAGTCGACGAATTCTTTGACGTTGTGCACAGGCACTGAGGGATGCGTCAACAACACGAGAGGGATCACCGCTGTCGATGAGACCGCATCGAAATCTTTGATGGGGTCAAACGCCAGGTTGCGGTAGAGATTGGGGCTTAACGCAATGGATGAGGTGTTGTACAGCACGGTATAGCCATCTGGTTTGGCCCCTGCCGCATACTGCATGCCTATGTTGCCGTTGGCGCCGCCTTTGTTTTCGACGACGAAGGTCTGGCCCGTTTGCTCGGATAGCTGCTTGGCCAATACCCGAGCGACCAGGTCCGTGGGGCCGCCGGGTGGGAAAGGTACCACCATGGTGACCGGGCGTTCGGGCCAGGCGGCCAGTGCGGACGAGGCAAGACCGATGCCTGCCAGGGCTATCAGGGCGGCGAATAGGTGATGTATGCGTTTCATGTGTTTGTCTCCTTGTATTGTTGTGGCTTTTGTTTTGCAGCGCGAAGGTGATGCGCTGTTGTTGCTTATGTCTCAAGGCGCAGGCGGCAATGCGTTGTTGTTATCTGGCGTCCTGCGCCCGTTTTTATTTCCGGCGCACCTCGTTGGATGCGCCGGGTTGGCGATTCAATCGGGCTTGCCGGCGAGCAAACGCGTCGCTGTGTAAGTCATCACGGCTTGTCCGTGCTGGTTGCGAACTTCGATCGATGAGTTCACCACGGCGCGATTGTTTTTGGAGGTAGGGCGTATGCCGGTGACTTCGACTTCTGCCCAGATGGTGTCGCCCGCAACGACCGGCGCCAGCATTTTTTTATGTACCTCCAGCAATGCGAGACCAGTGCCCTGTACCATGCCTTGCATCAGCAGCCCCTCGATCAAGCCGTATGTCAGTGCGCCCGGCGCGGGGCGGCCGCGGATGGCGCCGTGTTCGAAGGTGGCATCGATAAAGATGGTCTCCAGCATGCCGGTGGCGCTGATGAAGTTGACGATATCGGTCTCGGTAATGGTGCGGCGGAATGTGTGAAAGCGCTGGCCGACTTGCAGGTCCTGCCAGTAGTAGCCTCGTCCTAGCACGGTAGGGGTTTGGGGTGTTGTCATTGCTCAACCTCGGGTGGCGTGGAAAGGGAAACGGAGTGGTTGCTGTCGCGAGCACTGCCGCTCGCCAGCAACTCTTCAATACGTTGGGGTGACAGCCCTGCTTGTTGCAGCACCTGGCGGGTGTGTTCACCCAGCCGAGGCGGCATGGCCGGCGGTACATGAGAGCGCTGCAGCCGGACAGGGTTGCGCGTAAAGCGATAGTGGTGACCGGCAGTGCTGGTCAACGGAACAAAGAAATCCACGCTGCGCAGATGCGGATCTTGCTCTAGGTCTTCCAGGCGGTTGACGGGCGCGGCCGGGATTTCCAGGCGCTGGCACAAGGCGAGCCAGTGGGCCGTGGGATGGTCTGCGACGATGCGGCCTACCAGCGCGTAGAGGTCCTCGATATGCTGTGTGCGTGCTGTGATGTCCGTAAAGCGCGGATCATCGACCAGCGCTTCGTGGCCGGTTTCATTAAAGAAGCGGTGCCAATGGGCATCGGTGTAAGGCATCATGCACAAATAGCCGTCGGTGGTCTGATACGGGCGTCGCCAGGGGGCTAATACGCGCGGATAGCCTGCGGTGCCGGTATCAGGGCTGTCTTGCAGGTGGCGGCCGTAAAAATGCTCCACCAAGAGATACGACGCCATGGATTCGAACATCGGGACTTCGAGTTGCTGCCCCAGGCCTGTGCGTTCGCGTTGAAACAGGGCCGCCAGAATGGCGTGGGCCGCTACCAGGCCGCAGGTTTTGTCTGCGGCTATGGTGGGCAGATAACGCGGTTCGCCGCTTTGGCGCTGCGTGATGTCAGCGATGCCTGTGAGGCCCTGCACAATGTCATCATAGGCGGGCTGATCGGCATACGCGCCACCCGCGCCAAAACCATACAGGCCGGCGTAGATCAGTCGTGGATTGCGGGCGCACAGCTTTTGCGGGTCCAAGCCCAGCCGCGCCATTTTTGCCGGGCGCATGCTGTGCATGAGGACGTCTGCGCTATCAACGAGAGTCAGCAGGGCTTCGCGCGCGTCGGCTTGTTTCAGGTCCAGTACGATGCTGCGCTTGTTGCGGTTGATGCCCAGAAAGATTGCAGCTAGATCATCCTCTTGTCTGGGCCCGGTGCGGCGGGTCGAGTCGCCTTCCGGCGGTTCGACCTTGATGACATCCGCGCCGTAGTCGGCCAGGATCTGCGAGGCATAGGGGCCGAATACCACGGCCGTCAGGTCTAGGATGCGTACACCGGCCAAGGCGCTGCGCTCGGAGGGGCTGTTTGTCGTCTGCATTGCTGCTCTGCGATAGGGGACATCTGATGCATGCCATCCTAATCACCCAGCAGATAACCGTCTAATATGGCGTTGGTATGACGCGATATGGAATTTGTTATGGCTGTGGACTTGAGGCAGTTACGCCAGTTCGTCACGATCGCCGAGCTCGGCAGTTATCGGCGTGCCGCCGAGGCGTTGCACATTGCGCAGCCTGCGCTGTCGGTCTCGATACAAAAGCTGGAGCACAGCGTAGGTGTGTTGCTGCTGGAACGCGGCGCAAAAGGGGTGTCGTTGACCCCAGCCGGGCAAGCCTTGATGGCTGATGCCCAACGCGCGTTATTCCATGCCGACCAGGCGCGGCAGTCTGCACGGCGTGTAGCGTTGGGCGAGCTAGGACGGTTGCGTCTGGGTTTTGTCGGCTCGGCCACGTACATGCTGCTGCCGCGTTGTTTGCCTGAGTTCCGGCGCCGTTATCCCGATGTCGCGTTGGAGTTGCGCGAAGACAGTACGAAGCGCTTGGCGGAAATGCTGCGTGCCAATGAGATTGATGCGGGTCTGGTGCGTGGCCCATTGGCCGAGGACGCGTCGTTATCGTCGTGGGTGGTCGAGCGCGACAGCCTGATTCTGGCGCTGCCCGCGACGCATCCGTTGGCCGATGGCGGGCCTGTCGCGTTGAAAGCACTGCGGGCAGAGCCATTCGTGATGTATGCGCCGGACAAGGTCCCAGGCTTGCATGGCGTCGCTCAAGCTCTGTGCCACAAAGCCGGTTTCTCACCGCGAATCAGTCAGGAGGCGATTCAGGTGCAGACGCTCGTCAGTCTGGTGGCCAGCGGTCTGGGCGTGGCCCTGGTGCCGGGTGTGACGCGCGCTTATTCCACGCCGCATGTGAAATTCGTGGATTTGCTGGACGCCGATGCTCATGATGCGTTGGCGTTGTCGCTGGTGGCGCACCGCGATACCTCGTGTGCGCCGGTATTGCGGCTGCGCGACTCCATGCTGTCGGCGCGATGATGCGCCATTGAGAATGATGGAGCGGCAGCGGGGCTGCTTCAGCGTCCGGCGGCCAGAGCGGTGATCCCGCCTGCGACGCCCATGTCGGTCTTGGGCACATCGGTGACGATGACGCGCACGTCTTGTTCTGAAATGTCGAGGCTGTGGTGAACGGCGCGGCTGACCGCGGCGATGAGTGCGGCTTTTTTCTCGGGGGTGCGGCCCTCGATGAGGCGTGCGATGACCAGTGCCATGGGCTTGCCGATTTCTCCTGCAACGATGACATGCTCGGCGGCGACTTCTTCCAGCACGATACGGATGGAGGGCAGAGGCGCGGCGATGCTGTCGACGACAGCTTGCGAGCAGTTCTGCAGCAGTTGCGCTTTTTGAGCGGTGCTATGGCCTTGCATGATTTGCATATTCAGGACGGGCATGGCGATTCCTGGCGAGTCAAGCGAGCCTGCGGCCCGCTGGGGTTGAGATGAGTCGCATCATAGCAATCTTGGCAGGCGAGGATGCGATCACTCAATGACAGCAAAGAGATGCTTGCGCACGTAGTCCAGTGCAGACGTAGACGCTGCCAGCGCATCAGCCCCGATGCGGGCGTTCCAATACGGCTCGCCACCGGCGGCGCGACGCCATTCGCGTAATCGGCGCGTGTAATACTGCAGCTCGTACTCTGCGGTCACGCCGATTGCGCCATGCACCGCATGCGCAATATCCGCAGCCCGCGTCACGGCCGCGCTGGCGCGTGCTTTGCCCAGTGCGGCCAACAAGGGGGCGGGGCGCCAGTCCGGGCTTTGATACGCCAGTTGCGCCGCCGTGCGCACTGCCCAGACTTGCTCCGCCAAGACGCTGATCTGTTGCTGCACCGCCTGGAAACGCCCAATCGGTTTGCCAAACTGGGTGCGTTGGTTGGCATAGTCTATGGTCAGCGCCAGGATCCGTTCCAGTGCGCCAGCGATCAGGCCGGCGTAGGCCACAGCCGCCAAATCCGCCAAGCTGACGTCGGCAGTGTTCAGCAGAGGGCTGTCCCGTAGTACGGCGGATGGCCAGTGCATGTCCGCATCGAGGCTGCCATGGCCACCCGAGGGCGTGATCTCGGCTTGTGCGACGGGCAGAAAACGTGCCCCATCCGGCATCGCTGCCAACACCCATTGCGCGATGCGGGCGGCGCCGACGGCGTGGGCCTGGATGCCGGCTGTGGTGTGGTGCACCTGAAAGGGAGCGAGGGCGATGGGGCCTGACGGCGGTTGATGGCCGGCGTGATGCAACCAGGCGCGCGCCAGCAAGGTTTGAATCACTGGCGCGCCCACGGCGTGATGTCCCGCCGATTGGGCCAATGGCACGATGTCGGCCAGGCGCAGGCCGGCTCCACCGGCATCCTCCGGTAATAGCGCGTCCAGAAAACCGGAGTCTTCCACCGCTTGCCAGGCTCCGGTGGCAGCTTGGCCGCGCTCGATGGCATGCAGAACCTCTATGGGGTAGGCTTGTGCAAACAAGCGCTGGGCGGCGTCGCCGAATAAAGTATCCATCGTCAGTCGCTTCGAAACGCCTCGGCATCGATGCCGAGATAACAAAAGATGCTGCAGCAATACTGCAACGTTAATTTGACCTGAGCCCCAGCCCTCGCGCGATGATGCCGCGCAGAATCTCGCGCGTGCCGCCACGCAGCGAATAGGTCGGGCTGACTTGTTCGACGTAAGCCAAGGTGCGCAGCAGTTCTGGGGGTATCGCGCGATCTGGCGTTTGGCTCAAGAGTTGTGCCAGCAGATCGGGAATGCGTTGCTCCAGTTCTGTGCCCAGGTCTTTGACCAGTGCGGCCTCGGTGGCGGGGCTGCGGCCGCAGGCCAGTTGCCCCGCAATGGCCAGCGACATGGCGCGCAGCGTGGCGAGTTGCGTCAGGATTTCACCGAGCGCAGCGGTGGTGTGGGCGTCGTTGATCTGCATGGCACGGCAATGCGACAGCCAGCATTGCACCAGCGCCATGCTGGAATAGATGCGTTCGGGCCCGCTGCGCTCAAACGCCAGTTCTGCATTGACTTGCTGCCATCCGTCGCCCTCGGTGCCGATCAGTGCCGACGCATCGAGCGCGACGTTGTCGAAGAACACTTCGGAAAAATGGGCGTCTCCTGCCAGGTCTTCGATGGGGCGTATGGTGATGCCCGGCAGCGACAGATCGATGATCAGTTGCGAGAGCCCCTGATGCCGGTCGGCTGCCGTGCCCGAGGTGCGCACCAGCGCAATCATGTAATGGGACCGATGGGCGTTGGTGGTCCAGATCTTGCTGCCATTGAGCAGCCAGCCGCCGTCCCTGGGCTCGGCCCGCGTGCGAATGCTGGCGAGATCCGAGCCTGAGTTCGGTTCGCTCATGCCGATGCAGAAAAACGCCTCTGCGCGGCAGATGCGGGGCAGGTAAAACTGGCGCTGCGTTTCAGTGCCGTACTTCAGAATCAACGGGGCGCTTTGGCGATCGGCGATCCAGTGGGCCGATACCGGCGCACCGGCGCACAGCAGCTCCTCGGACAGGACGAATCGCGCAAAATGCCCACGTGCCGCGCCGCCATATTCGCGCGGCAAGGTCATGCCTAGCCAGCCGCGGGCAGCCAAGGCCTGACTGAATTCAGCATCGAAGCCCATCCAGGATCGAGCGCGCTGATCGGGCGGCATATCGGCCAACGCGTCGTCCAGAAAGGCGCGTATGTCTGCGCGCAGGGATTCGTCTTCGGTGGGTATGGCGGTCAGTTCAAGCGTATCTATCATATTGTGGACTAGCGGCTCCTTGGTGTTGGACTATCCCTCTGCAGGCGGATCCTTGTCTAATATTTTTTTTTGGCAGGCCGATACATATTTCGTATCAGGCAGCGCCAGACCCGTTTTGCCGCAGCGCAGTATGATGGTGAAGTTGCTGCCGGTATGGTGCCGGCATGTCGTGCTCCTGGAGATATTGCATGAATGAAGTCATCATTGCCGCAGCCGCCCGTACCGCTATTGGCGATTTCGGCGGTGCGTTGAAGGATGTGCCGCCTATCGATCTGGGCGCGACTGTCATCAAAGAGGCGCTGGCTCGCGCGGGCGTTGGCGGCGACGAGGTGGGGCATGTCGCCGTCGGGCATGTGATCAATACCGAGCCGCGCGATATGTATTTGTCGCGTGTGGCGGCCATGAATGCGGGCATTGCCAAGGAAACGCCCGCCTTCAACGTCAACCGCCTGTGTGGTTCGGGCCTGCAGGCCATCGTGTCGGCCGCGCAAACTGTCCTGCTCGGTGATGCCGACATCGCCATCGGCGCAGGCGCGGAAAGCATGAGCCGTGCGCCTTACATCGCGCCGGCGCAGCGCTGGGGCGCGCGCATGGGCGACGCCGCGTTGCTGGACATGATGACGGGCGCGCTGTCGGATCCTTTCGAACGCATTCACATGGGTGTGACGGCCGAAAACGTGGCGGCAAAGTTCGGCATCAGCCGCGCCGACCAGGACGCGTTGGCCGCAGAGTCTCACCGCCGCGCGGCGGCTGCAATCGATGCAGGCTATTTCCGCGATCAGATCGTGCCCATCGTCCAGAAAACCCGTAAAGGCGAAGTTGTCTTCGACACCGACGAACACGTGCGGCGCGACGTGACGGCCGAAGGCCTGGCCGCGCTCAAGACCGTGTTCAAAAAGGAAAACGGGACGGTGACGGCAGGTAATGCCTCGGGCTTGAACGACGGCGCAGCTGCTGTCGTGCTGATGAACGCCTCGGTCGCTGAAAAGCGCGGCGTCAAACCCTTGGCGCGGCTGGTGGCCTATGCGCATGCAGGCGTCGAGCCGTCCATCATGGGCATCGGCCCTGTGCCGGCAACGCAAGCTGTCCTCAAGCGCGCCGGCCTGACGGTGGATCAGTTGGACGTCATCGAGGCCAACGAAGCCTTTGCTGCGCAGGCTTGCGCGGTATCGCGCGAGCTGGGGCTGGATCCGGCCAAGGTGAACCCGAACGGCAGTGGGATCGGCCTGGGCCATCCGATCGGCGCGACGGGCGCCATCATTACGGTCAAGGCGCTGTATGAACTGCAGCGCGTCCAAGGCCGTTATGCTCTGGTGACGATGTGCATTGGCGGCGGGCAGGGGATTGCCGCGATCTTTGAGCGCGTGTAATTCCGCGTAAGCACTTCGAGGGGCAGGCTCGCTACAATCACGCGATTATTCGCTGAGACTTTCCGATGCCTGCCCGTACCCGCCCCGCTGCCGCCGATCAGCCCACGCTTTCCGAATCCGACGGCATTCGTTATCTGCATTTCGGTACGGAATGGATCCAGGGCGCCATGCGTATCAAGGCGCCCGCGGAACTGGTGTTGGAATACACCTCTCAAATGTTGGCCTGGTTGCTGTTTCTGGAGCCACCCAAAGAGGAATCGATCGGGCTGCTGGGACTGGGGGCGGGCTCTCTGACACGGTTTTGCCTGAAGCACACGCGCAGTCCGCTGACGGTGGTGGAATGGAATCCTCAGGTCACGGCGGTGTGCCAGATGTTTTTCCGCCTGCCGGCATCGCCGCGCCTGACGGTGCATCATGAGGATGCTGCCGTGTGGGTGGCGGACGCGCAAAACGCGGGAAATTGCCCGGTGCTGATGGTGGACTTATACGATGCTGAGGCTCGCGGGCCGGTACGGGACTCTATTCCGTTTTATCGCGCTTGCCGCCGCGTGCTGGGCGAGGTTGGCGTGTTGTCGGTCAATCTGTTTGGTAAGCACGAGAGCTTTGATCGCAATATCGAAAATATTCGTCAGGCGTTTGACGACCGCATTGTGCTGTTGCCCGAGATCGACGCAGGAAACCAGATCGTGCTGGCGTTCAGCGGCCCGTCGTTGGCCATTACCCCGGCACAATTGCTGGCCCGGGCGGAAGTCGTGGAAAGCCAATATGGGTTACCGGCTCGCCGTTGGGCCCGGGCGTTGACGAGCCACGCCGTAGACGGAGTGCTGTACTTTTAACTTTTAAGGCGGGGCTGGTATGTGGCTCTGCCTTCGGTATCCAGCCCACAAGCGTTAGGGAGGGGTGCCAAACAAGGCGCCGATGCCCGCTGTCACGGCCATGGCCAACGTGCCCCAGAAGGCCACACGCAATGCACTTCTGACGACGGATGCGCCACCGATCGCGGCGGCGATTGCGCCGAGCAAGGCCAAAAAGAAAATGCTGGTGGCCACCGTCCACGGCAGCAATGACTGCGGCGGGGCTACCAATACCACGGCCAAGGGCAGCGCCGCCCCCACCGCAAAGCTGGCGGCCGAAGCCACCGCTGCCTGCAGCGGCCGTGCGCGCAGCGTTTCTGTGATGCCTATCTCGTCGCGGGCGTGAGAGCCCAGCGCGTCATGTTCCATCAACTGTGTCGCGACCTCGGCCGCCAGTTGAGGATCCAGCCCACGCCGTACGTAAATCCCTGTCAGCTCCCGGTGCTCGCCCGCCGGATTGCGCATCAATTCCCTGCGTTCTTGCGCGAGGTCTGCCTTTTCGGTATCCGCCTGCGAATGGACGGATACGAACTCGCCCGCTGCCATCGACATGGAGCCGGCGGCCAGTGCGGCGATGGCGGTGGTCAGGATGCTGGCGTGGCTGACGTTGGCCGCCGCGACGCCTGCAATCATGCTGGCAGTGGAAATGATGCCGTCATTGGCGCCTAGCACTGAGGCACGCAGCCATCCAATGCGCCCCGTACGATGGGGTTCAGCGTGAGCGCGGTAGTGAGAGTGGGGCACTGTGAAGAGAAAGCTTATGTAAGTTGCGGTGTAGTTGCCTCTGGAAAGCATACGCGAAATTTCCTGACAGGATGTTGCGCGTTCAGCAGCGCCACGGGGGAAAATCATGTGCCAAGGGATTTCCCAGGGGGGTGGGGGCTATCGCTTCAGCTCTGTAATGGCTATGATCAAAAATCCTATAATTATGAATTACGGGATTCCAGACAGGCCCGCCATGACCGCACCTATTGTTCGTCAAGCGCTGTACCTCGAAGTCGCCGACCGGTTGCGGGACATGATCCGCTCGCGGGCGTTGGCCAGCGGCGAATGGATAGACGAGGTGTACCTGACGGGCGTGCTCGGCATATCCCGCACGCCGTTGCGCGAGGCGCTGAAAGTCCTGGCGACCGAAGGGCTGGTGCGGCTGGAGCCGCGCCGCGGGTGTTTCGTCAACGAGCTGTCGTTGCAGGACCTGGAAGACATTTTTCCCCTGATGGCCATGCTGGAGGGACGCTGCGCGCACGAGGCGGCATTGAAGGCGTCCGACGCCGAACTCGCCGGGCTGGAATCGCTGCATCGGGCGCTGCAAACGCATGCCGCGGCAGGCGAGGTCGATGCCTATTACGACACCAATGCGCAGATCCACGAGACCGTTCAGGCGCTGGCGAACAATCGCTGGCTGTCGGACATGGTCGGAAATTTAC
Organism: Bordetella genomosp. 4; assembly: GCF_002261185.1. Classification (GTDB taxonomy): domain Bacteria; phylum Pseudomonadota; class Gammaproteobacteria; order Burkholderiales; family Burkholderiaceae_B; genus Bordetella_A. Next base: position 162,797 of record NZ_NEVQ01000017.1, on the reverse strand, counting down.
GCAAGGTGCTGAGCCTCTTTCGCCACAAGAGCCTCACTGTGCCCGGACGAATTACCGAGTCATGCGCCGAACACATGGCCATCTTTGCCGCGCTGAAAGCCCGTGACCCGGAAGCGGCCGAGGCGCTGGCCCGTAAACATTTGCTGCGCCAGCTGGATGCCTTGCGTCTGCTGGCCCGGCGGGCCGAGGCCGCGTCCGTGACGACAACAGCCCGTTCCTCATCACCGTCATCCTCAAATACGTCTGCTATCCAGGAGGTTTCCCATGACAGCCCTAGACTCCAGTCCGCTCGCACGCGGCGCTCGGCCGCCTGAGAGCGATACCGTGTCAGATGAAAAAGCGGTTGCAGAGAGCGCCGGGCTGATGGCCCGGCTTGGCCGTCTGTGGGACCGCGACCGCCCGCCTAGCGCCACGGAAATCTTGCCCCTGTTCCAGGCACGCCTGACCGATGTGGCCGCAAACAAATTGGCACGCACCTGGTGCGCTGCGTATACGGCGGCGGACGGCAAGCGCCGGCGCGAATTGCTGGCGGGCCTGGCCCAAGTCGATGCCGGTTTACAGCCGCGTGGCGACCGTGGGCTGGCGTTCTTCAAGCGTCTGAATGCATTGCCCGATGGTTTGCGTTTCCTGGTGGCGCTGCGTGCCGATATGCTGCGCTGGCGCAAACAGGTGGCAGGGCTGCAGGCACTGGACAAGGATCTGGAAAGCCTGCTATCGGCCTGGTTTGACGTGGGGTTGCTGGAGCTGCGTCCCTTGACGTGGGACTCGCCGGCGTCATTGCTGGAAAAACTGATCATCTATGAGGCCGTGCACGAGATCCGGTCATGGGATGATTTGCGTCATCGCGTCGCGCCCGATCGGCGTTGCTATGCCTATTTCCATCCGCAAATGCCGGATGTGCCCTTGATCTTTGTCGAGGTGGCTTTTGCCACGCAGATGGCCGACAACGTACAAGTCGTGCTGGATACGGCCGCGCCGCCAGCGGATCTGGACAAGGCCCGCTGGGCGATTTTCTATTCCATTTCGAATACGCAGCCCGGATTGCGCGGGATCAGTTTCGGCAATTTTCTGCTCAAGCGTGTGATCGAGCGCCTGGTCGAAGAGCTGCCCAAATTGCGTTTCTTTGCCACTTTGTCGCCGATTCCTGGTTTGGTCGACTGGCTGTCGCGTCTGAGTGCGGCGGAAGTCGAGGCGATTGTGCGCGACAAAGGCCGCACGAGGGCCGGCGCGCCTGATGGCGCTCGCTGGGTGGCCAGGCTGTCCAAAGCGGCGACAGGTAAATCATCCGAGGTGGTGCAGCGGGCCGGCATGAAGCTGGTGGCGCACTATTTGATGACGATGAAAAACAATCAGCCCATAGATCCTGTCGCGCGTTTTCACCTGGGCAATGGCGCGCGTATCGAGCGGCTGAATTGGGCGGCAGATACGTCGGCCAAAGGACTGAGCCAATCCTGCGGCATGATGGTGAATTATCTGTATGACTTGGACGACCTGGACGCTAATCTAGAACAATTGGGGCAGGGCAAACCGCGTGTGAGCCGTGGTATTGCGCGGATTGCGTAGTGGGTGGGCACAACCTGTCAATGAGCCAGCCTGGCAAATCAACGAGAGAGCGCGACGTATCAATGAACGAGCATGACGCATCATCTGTAGAGCTTAGGCCGGATAGCGTACAACTGACGCGCGAGGGCGCTTTGGCCTGCGTGACGTTATCGCACCCCGGGCGCATGAACGCCATTACCGTGTCGATGTGGAATCAGTTGAGGGTGGTGTTCGACACGCTGTCCACAGACGACTCCGTGCGTTGCGTGATCGTTCGCGGCGAGGGTGGTCAGTTTGCCGCGGGAGCGGACATTCGCGAGTTTCCCGCGGTGCGGGGTGACGTGTCCCAAGTGCGCCACTATCACCAGCATATTCTCGCGCCGGCGCTACAGGCAGTGGCGGATTGCCCGCATCCTGTCGTCGCACAGCTGGAGGGCGTTTGCGTGGGGGGCGGGTTGGAAATCGCCTGTCAGGCAGATCTGCGTATCGCGGGGACGTCGACGCGTTTCGGGGTGCCGATCAACAAGCTGGGGTTCCCGATGGCGCCCGACGAAATGCGGGGCTTGCTGGCCTTGGTCGGCCGCGCCACAACCATGGCGATTTTGCTCGAGGGTCGTGTATTCGATGCCGCCGAGGCGCTGTCGCTGGGGCTATTGACCCGTGTTGTGCCGGATGCCGAGGTTGCCGATCAGACGCGCGCCTGTGCCGAGCGTATTATGCGTGGCGCGCCGCTGGCCGCGCGTATCAACAAGCGGCAGTCTCGCCATTTGCAGCAAGGCGCGCCGCTGGACGAATCCCATTATCAAGATTTTTTTTCTTATGCCGAAAGTCACGACCATCGCGAAGGCGTCACCGCCTTTCTGGCGGGCCGGACACCGGTATTCACTGGAGACTAAACAAGGTGAGCAACGCCAATCTGTATACCGTGCTGGCTAGCGGCTTTCCCGCAGATCGCAGTCAAATCGCCCTGGAAACGCCTGAGCTGCTGTACACCTGGGACGATATCGATCATGCCAGTGCGTGTCTGGCTAATTTGTTGACCTCGCTGAATTTACCCGAGGGATCGCGCGTCGCGGTACAAGTTGAAAAATCGCCCGAGGCGCTGTTGCTCTATCTGGCCACGTTGCGGGCTGGGCTGGTGTATTTGCCTTTGAATACGGCTTATCGCGAATCGGAAATTTCGTATTTCCTGGGCGATGCAGAGCCCGCAGTGGTGGTGTGCTCCAGCAAGAATCTGAGCTGGGTGAGCAAGGCCGCCGCGCAGGCCGGTACCGCTCATGTCTACACGCTCGATGAGGATCGCACGGGTACCTTGCTGGATGCCGCCGCGGGCCAAAGCCAGTCGTTTGAGGATGTCGTGCGTAAAGCGGACGATCTGGCCGCGATCCTGTACACGTCTGGCACCACGGGCCGCAGCAAGGGCGCCATGTTGTCGCATGGCAACCTGTCCTCCAATGCGCAGGTGTTGCATCGGTATTGGGGCTGGCGTTCGGACGATGTGCTGCTGCATATGCTGCCTATCTTTCACGTGCACGGTTTGTTTGTCGCGTCTCACGGCGCGCTGTTGGCCGGTGCCCGCATGATTTGGCTGCCCAAGCTCGACGTCGAACAAGCATTGCATTACCTGCCGCGTTGCACGGTGATGATGGGTGTGCCCACCTATTACGTCCGTCTGTTGGCCGAGGCGCGCTTTGATCGCAAGGTATGCTCGCGCATGCGTTTGTTCATTTCCGGATCGGCGCCTCTGTTGATGGAGACCTTCAACGATTTCCGCGAGCGCACGGGGCAAACCATTCTCGAGCGGTACGGCATGAGCGAGACGGTGATGCTGACCTCCAATCCCTATGATGCAGCCGATGGCGAGCGCCGCGGCGGTACCGTGGGCAAAGCCTTGCCGGGCGTGCAAGTCCGCGTGGTCGATGACAACGGCGTCGAGCTGGGCGCAGGCGAGATTGGCAATGTGCAGGTGCGTGGTCCGAACGTGTTCTCGGGCTACTGGCGCATGCCGGAAAAAACCCGCGAAGAGTTCACGTCGGACGGTTGGTTCCGCACGGGCGATGTGGGCCGCTGGGGCGGCGAATCCGGCGGCGCAGCGGTCCCCGATGACTATCTGTCCATCGTAGGCCGCAGCAAAGACCTGATCATCTCGGGCGGCTACAACGTCTATCCCAAAGAGATCGAACTGATCATCGACGAAATGTCTGGCGTGTTGGAATCAGCCGTCATCGGCGTGCCTCATCCTGATTTTGGCGAAGCTGTGGTTGCCGTGGTCGTCCCGCGTGAGGGCGCCGCCCTGGACGTCGCTGCGATGCAGGCGGAGCTGAAAAGCCGGATCGCCAATTTCAAAGTGCCCAAGCAATTGCATCTGATCGATCAGTTGCCGCGCAACACGATGGGCAAAGTCCAAAAGAACGTTCTGCGCGAGTCATACAAGACTGCGTGACCTTCTATTAACCGCCCCACAGGAGGCTTGCTCACCAGCTCATTCTTATTGGATCCACGTCCGTCGTGCCGACAGACTCGCAGACCTGAACCGGACTCGATCCCGGTCTGTGACACGACGGACATCCGAGACAATCTCGCGGCCTTTAGACAGAGGCGCAGCTTGTCCGGCGACACACTGATGCATTCATATAAAACCAATACGGACAGCATTTTCATGCTGTCTCAATCGAGGAGACGAAATGAAGCATTCCATGATTCGTGCATTGAGCTTGGCAGCCGCGCTGGGGGTCAGCGCGGCTTTGGCACCGACCGCTGCCTTGGCCGATTGGCCTGAGCATCCCATCAACCTGATCGTGCCGTTTCCCGCTGGCGGCGGCACTGACACGTTTGCGCGGCCGTTGGCTCAGCAACTGAGCACGCAGCTCGGGCAGACCGTCGTGGTCGATAATAAAGGCGGGGCGGGTGGCACTGTCGGCGCCTCCGTGGCCGCAAAAGCCAAAGGCGACGGCTACACGTTCTTTATGGGCGGCGCCCATCATGTCGTGGCGCCTGCGCTCTACAAGAACCTGACCTACAACATCCAGAAAGATTTCATCCCGGTGGCGCTGCTGGCGCAGCCGCCTCAGGTGGTGGTGATCAACACGTCCCGGCTGCCTGTGAAAACCCTGCAGGAGTTCATCGAGTACGCGCGCAAGCGCCCCGGTGAAATCAATTTCGGCACGGCGGGCAAGGGCAGCACACACCATTTGGCTGGCGAGCTGTTTGCAATGCAGACTGGGATCAAGCTCGTCGACGTGCCTTATCAGGGGGCGGGTCCGATGTTGTCGGCCTTGATCGGTGGGCAAGTCGATCTGGCATTTGACGGCTTGGGTTCGTCGGCGGGCCATATCCGAGCCGGCAGTATCAAGCCTCTGGCGGTGGCCGCCGCCAAGCGTTCGCCGTCGTTCCCCGATGTGCCGACGGCCGCCGAGGCAGGTGTGCCGAACTATGAAGTGTCGACGTGGTATGCCCTGTGGGCGCCGGCGGGCACGCCCAAACCTATCGTCGACAAAATGATCGCCGAGGTGACCAAAGCCTTGAATACGCCGAAGATCAAAGAAACCTGGGCAGGCAACGGCTCGGCCACGCCGGATCTCACCGGTGAAAAATTCGGCGCCTTTGTCGACAGTGAAATCGTCCGTTGGGGCAAGGTCGTCAAAGACTCGGGCGTGACACTGGATTGAGGACAGGCAAACGGCTGGCATGCATGCCAGCCGTGCTGCAGCGGTTTGTCCGGTCTTGGCGTGAGCCGCTGCACTGCCTTGGATGAGTAGTGCCATAACGGATGTCAGCCGTGTTTGGGGCCTGACGCGAGGCGAACTGTCGTGGCGACAGCATTTTTCAGGGATTACCCCCGCCACCAAGTTCGCCGCGACACGTTAGACTTAGCGGTTTCACAGGCGTGTGAGCTTGGCGGTCAGTGCCTGGCTCACGCGCTGATAAGTAAACCAACACCCAAACGGTGCAAGGAGTAGACCCGATGCTGATCGGAAAAAAACATTTTCTGACGGTGGGCGCAGTGGCGGTGGCGTTGGCTATCCACGCTGTCCCGGCTGTTGCGGCGCAACAAAAATCAGTGGCTGTCACGGCCATCGTCGAGCATCCCGCTCTGGATGCGGTACGTGACGGCGTCCAGGACGCTCTGAAAAAAGCCGGCTACGAGCCGGGCAAGAATCTCAAATGGCAATACCAGAGCGCGCAGGGCAATACCGGCACCGCCGCGCAGATCGCGCGCAAGTTCGTCGGCGACCGCCCTGACGCCATTGTCGCCATCGCGACGCCATCGGCCCAGTCGGTCGTCGCTGCGACCAAAGACGTGCCGGTGGTGTACTCGGCAGTGACTGACCCCGTTGCTGCGCAGTTAGTGCCCAGCATGGAGCCCTCGGGTACCAACGTGACCGGCGTGTCCGATCTGCTGGCCTTGGACAAGCAGGTCGAGCTGATCAAAAAGGTCGTGCCCAACGCCAAGCGCGTCGGCATGGTCTACAACCCCGGCGAGGCCAACTCGGTCGTGGTGGTCAAACGATTGCAGGAACTGCTGCCCAAGTCCGGCTTGACGCTGGTCGAGGCCGCCGCGCCTCGTACCGTCGATGTGGCCTCCGCCGCGCGCAGCCTGATCGGCAAAGTCGATGTGATCTATACCAACACCGACAACAACGTAGTGTCGGCCTACGAGTCTCTCGTCAAAGTCGGCAACGACGCCAAGATTCCTCTGGTGGCCTCGGACACCGACAGCGTAAAGCGCGGCGCCATTGCGGCGTTGGGCATCGACTATCATGATCTGGGCGTGCAAACGGGCAAGATCGTGGTACGCATCCTCAAGGGCGAAAAGCCGGGCGCGATTGCCTCGGAAACCAGCTCGAACCTTCGCCTGTTTGTGAATCCGGGCGCAGCCACCAAACAAGGTGTTACGCTACCGGATGCGCTGGTGAAGTCGGCGGCAGAGATCATCAAATAATTCCGCCACTGCTGGCCCACTGGGCCAGCAGTTTGTTTTCAACTGAACATAATTCAAGGTAATGCCAGCCAGGTTCACGAGATCTGGCGGGTCAGAGTCTATTCATGTCCTTATTCTCTCTGCTTGGCGCACTGGAAATTGGCCTGATTTTCAGCCTGGTCGCGCTAGGCGTCTTTATATCCTTTCGGCTGCTGCGTTTTCCCGATCTGACCGTAGACGGCAGCTTCCCCTTGGGCGGCGCCGTTGCCGCGACCTTGATTTCGGGGGGCGTGGACCCCTTTACCGCGACCGTGGCCGCGACAGGCGCTGGAGCAGTCGCGGGGCTCATCACTGGCTGGCTCAACGTCAAGCTGCGCATCATGGACCTGCTGGCCAGCATTCTGATGATGATCGCGCTGTATTCCGTCAACTTGCGGATCATGGGCAAACCCAATGTGCCGCTCATCACCGAGCCCACCGTATTTACTATCATGCAGCCCGAGTGGCTGAGCGACTACGTCGCCCGTCCGCTGATCCTGGTTGGCGTTGTCCTGATTGTCAAACTGCTGCTCGACTGGTTTCTTTCCACTCAGACGGGCCTCGCGATGCGGGCGACTGGCTCCAACGGCCGCATGGCGCGCGCTCAGGGCGTGAATACAGGCGGCATGATCCTCGCAGGCATGGCCCTGTCCAACGCTCTCGTAGGCCTGGCAGGCGCGTTGTTCGCGCAGACACAAGGCGGCTCGGATATCTCCATGGGGATCGGGACCATCGTGATCGGCTTGGCGGCCGTGATCGTCGGCGAAAGCATCCTGCCGTCTCGCAAGCTCGTATTGGCTACCTTGGCAGTCATCATCGGCGCATTGGTGTACCGTTTCTTTATCGCCTTGGCGCTCAATAGCGATTTCATTGGTCTGCAGGCCCAAGACCTGAATCTCGTCACTGCCGTATTGGTCACCATCGCCCTGGTGATCCCCATGTTGAAGCGCCGCTTGATCGGCAAGAAAGGAGCCTGATCATGTTGCGTGCACAAGATCTGAAAATGACTTTCAACGCGGGAACCCCGATCGAAACTCGCGCGTTGCGTGGATTGTCGCTCGAGATCCCCAGTGGCCAGTTCGTGACCGTCATCGGCTCAAACGGGGCAGGCAAGTCGACCTTCCTGAATGCCGTTTCCGGCGATTTGCCCGTCGATTCCGGCCGGATCGAAATCAACGGCGAAGACGTGACCCGCAAACCGGTCTGGGAACGCGCGGGCCGTGTCGCACGCGTATTCCAGGACCCGATGGCAGGCACCTGCGAGGATCTCACCATCGAGGAAAACATGGCGCTCGCTCAGATGCGGGGCGCTCGCCGAGGCTTTGGCCGCGCTGTCAAAGTCAGCATGCGCGAGGGATTTCGGGAACGGCTCGCCACGTTGGGGCTAGGGCTGGAAAACCGTCTGACCGACCGTATCGGCTTGCTCTCGGGCGGGCAGCGCCAGGCTGTCAGTCTGCTGATGGCGGCGTTGCAGCCGTCTCAGATACTGCTGCTGGACGAGCATACGGCCGCGCTGGATCCGCGTACGGCGGACTTTGTTCTGCAACTGACCGCTCGCATCGTGGCGGAGAGCAAGCTCACTACGATGATGGTGACTCACAGCATGCGACAGGCGCTGGATGTCGGGGATCGTACTGTCATGTTGCATCAAGGACAAGTAGTGCTCGATGTTTCCGGTGATGAACGCAAGGGGATGGATGTGCCAGATTTGCTGGCGATGTTTGAGCGAGTTCGGGGCGAGAAACTCTCGGACGATGCGCTGCTGCTGGGGTAGTAGGCGTTTCGATTGTTGTGACGTCGTCGGTGCGTGGCTGGCTGGCCACGATTGTTGATTCGCGCTCCATTCCCCATAGCACCCGCCAATAATAGACATTGCGAGCCGGGGGCCGTCATGTAAAGGCGGCGCTGGCCCGTTGAGTCCGCCGAACCGCCCTTGCCAGGCGGGGGGAAGTCGGCTGGGCATGTTTGAGCGCAGCGCAGCGGAGCGAGTTTGCCCAGCCGCCCCGCCTGGCGAGGGTGGTGAAGGGCAGTCTGGCCGCGCAGGCGGCCAGACCGGACGATAGGGCCAGCGCCGCCTTTACATGACGGCCCCCGGCGTCTAAAGAACTCAACTATTTGCGAGCAACCCATCCTCGCCGACAAACAAACCGCCGACCAAGGCAACATCTATCACCAAGCGCTAATCCTATTAAGCAACGGCCACGCTAAGCAACAACCCCCAAAATCACATTAGACGCATCAAACACCGCCACCACCCGCACTCCCCGCACCAATTCCAACGCCTGCGCACTGTCCTGAGTAATGATGGCCGCAAGGCTAGCCCCATTGCCAATATCGACGATGACCTCGCTATTGACCGCACCGGGCCGAATGTCCGCCACCATACCCGCCAACTGATTACGAGCCGAGAGGCGCAGTCCCTCGCCGGGCAGAGCGATCATGACAGAGGGAGCCTTGATGAGCGCGATCGCTTCGCTGCCGACGGCCAGGTCGAGATCCGCCGTGCTTTCGCGAGTGATGGTCGCAACGATGTCATGCCCGCCCGCAATACGCAGCGTGATTTCGTCATTGACTGCACCCGTGCGGATCGCGCTGACGGTACCCAGGAGTTTGTTGCGCGCACTGGTCTTCAACATGATTCGCTTCATCAAATTCAGGTCATTCGGTGCGTTCAGATTCGTTTGAGCCAGATGCTCCATCACGCGCCGATGTTCCGCCTCCAGGATCTGGAACGTCGCGATGAGCTGTTCGGCACGGGCCGTGAGATGCGCGCCGCCACCGCCTTTGCCTCCCGTGGCGCGCAACACCAGCGCCTCGCCAGCCAGATTGTTCATGGCGTCGATTGCATCCCAGGCCCCTTTGTAGCTCATGCCGACCGCCCGCGCTGCTGCACTGATAGAGCCCGTGAGTCCGATTTGAGTCAGCAGGTCGATACGGCTTTTGCCGCCCAATGTCTGGCTGCCGGCGCGTAGCCAGATGGATCCACCAAGCTCCAGCGGGGAAGTTGTCATGGCGCAGTCACAGAGTAGGGCAGTTGTCGGTGGGGTAGGGACATGGCAGCATAGGCGACGAAAGACACGATGTTGCCATAACTGAACGCGAATGAGATTCCATTGCAAGTTTACAAACTTCAGGGCATGATGTTTGCGCACTTATTGCGGAGAATGTCGTTATGAAACGCGTTGCGCTTGTTCCGGCCCTGGCTATGGTTGGATTGTTGGCTGCCTGCTCGTCGGGCCCCACGATCCGCAGTGATTATGATCACAGCGCCAACTTTGCTCAGTATCGCAGTTTTGGCTTCATGTCGCCGTTGGGCACCGATAAGGCAGGGTACAGCACGCTGCTGACCGAGCGCTTGAAATCCGCCACGCGCAGCCAAATGGAAATGCGCGGCTATGTCTATGCCGAACAGTCTCCCGACTTATTGATCAACTTCAATGCAAAATTGCAGCAGAAAACCGAGGTGACGCCTGCGGCGCCGATGGGCCCATACTATGGTTACCGCGCCGGTTTCTACGGCGGTTGGCCGGGCTATGCGTGGGGCAATGACGTGTATCAGTACACCGAGGGCACATTGAATATCGATCTGATCGACGCACGCCGCAAGCAATTGGTCTGGGAGGGTGTCAGCGTCGGCGTCATCGATGACCAGGCGACTGCTTCCTCTGCGCAGAATGTCGACGCCAATGTGGCGCAGATATTCCAACGCTACCCGTTCCGACAGGGTAGCGGTACGCCGCAAATGCCTCAATCGACCAAGGCTCAATGAGTGTGACGCATTCCGACCCATGTGCGTGTCCGCCAGAGACTGATGGCTATGAAACCATCGCCTTGGTTTTACAGGGCGGTGGCGCACTGGGCTCGTATCAGGCGGGGGTTTATCAAGGGCTGCACGAGGCCGGCATCCGTCCGAATTGGATAGCCGGGATTTCCATCGGCTCGATCAACGCCGCCATTATTGCGGGCTCGCCGCCCGATGAGCGCGTGGACCGTCTGCGCGGCTTTTGGGAAACCATTTGCCGGCCTACCGGGTTTGCTTCCTTGCCGTGGGGCGAGGCTTGGGCCCGGCTGTTTCAGGGCATGCCGTTTGGTTTTGGCTCGCCCGCCATGAACGGTCAATTGGCCGCTTTTCACGCATTGACGTCGGGGCAGCCGGGGTTTTTCAAGCTGCGTTATCCGCCTCCCTATTTGATGCATAGCGGCCCGCAAGCAACCAGCTTCTATGACACCTCGCCTCTGGTTGAGACGCTCAATCGCTACGTGGATTTTGACTTGCTCAACCGCGGAGACGTGCGCGCCAGCTTTGGAGCGGTGAATGTGCGGACAGGCAATTTTGCGTATTTCGATAGCTCGACGACGCGGTTGCGGGCCGAGCACATCATGGCCTCAGGGGCATTGCCGCCCGGGTTCCCCGCGGTAGAGATCGACGGCGAGTATTATTGGGATGGCGGTGTAGTGTCGAATACGCCCCTGTCTCATGTGCTGTCTGTACATCCGATGCCCGACACGCTGGCTTTTCAAGTGGATCTCTGGCCCGCCAGAGGCGCATTGCCCACCAATCTCGAAGAAGTCGCGGAGCGTCAGAAGGATATTCAGTACTCCAGCCGCACTCGCACGGTGACGAATATTTATCAACGCATCCTGAAATTGCGCCGCGGTTTGCAGCGCCTGCTGGAGCGTTTGCCAGAGGACGATCGCTGCAGTGCGGAATTGGCCGATATCCGTGAGTTGGCGTGCACGCCCTCAGTGAATGTCGTCAATCTGATCTACGAAGCCAAACACTACGAACGCAACTCAAAGGACTATGAGTTCGGATCCGAGGCCATGCGCGAGCACTGGCAGAGCGGCCTGACGGACATTCAACAAACATTGGCCATGCCGAAAGTGCTGGACCGTCCGCCTGTCGACCAAGGCTTTGTCACGCACGACATACATCGCTCGGCCAAGCGTTGAGTTCGCCTGTCAACGGGGCATCACATTGACGGAGTATCGTAATATTACGAGGGATTTGATGCCAAATTCGGTAGTTTTGGGACAAAAATAAGGTTACATTAACGGGCTTGCCGACCGCCATTATTCCGGTTCGGCGTCGCGTGTGCGGGTTCGCGCGCCTTGGCTCTACTCCGTGAGGAATTCATGCGTTTTTCGCACCATCGTGTCTCTGGATTCGGTGTTGTTGCGCTTGTTGCTTTGGCATTGGCAGGCTGCAAAGAACACCCTCAAATGAATCCCGGAATGCCGCAAGTCAGCGTCATTACGGTTCAACCTCAACCCGCATCGATCGTGTCCGACTTGCCGGGCCGTGTGGATGCCGTTCGCGATGCGGAAATCCGGGCGCGTGTCACGGGCATCGTGCAAAAGATCGAGTTCGAGCAAGGCAGCGAGGTCAAAGAAGGGCAACTGCTGTTCAAGATCGATCCTGCCCCCTATAAGGCAACGCGCGATCAGGCGGCCGCCCAGCTCAAACAGTCGCAGGCCGATCTGTATAGCGCCAAAGCCCTCGCGGACCGCTATGCGCCGCTGGTCAAGGCCAATGCCGTCAGCAAACAGGAATACGACAACGCTGTGGCCAGCTATCGTCAGGCCGAGGCCGCTGTCGCGGCTGCCAAGGCCAACCTGGACGCGGCTGCGATCAATCTCGGGTACACGGATGTCACCTCGCCGATTACAGGAATCATCGGCAAGGCCCTGGTCACCGAGGGTGCACTGGTCGAAGGAACATCGGCTACGCAGATGGCTCTGGTCCAGCAGCTCGATCCGATCTACGTCGATTTCACGCAGAGCACTGCCGATCTGGCTCAACTGCGCCAGGCGTTTGCCAGCGGCAAGATCGAGCGCATCGGCAAAGACGCTGCACGCGTGAGCGTCGTGCAGGAGGACGGATCTGTCTACGAGCATCCCGGCAAACTCTTGTTCACCGGGATTACGGTGGACCCGACGACCGGCCAGGTCAACCTGCGCGCCGAGGTGCCCAATCCGGACGGCCTCTTGCTGCCCGGCATGTACGTGCGGGTCCGTCTGGAGCAGGGGACTAATCAGCAGGCGTTGTTGGTGCCTCAACAGTCCCTGCAGCGTACGGCCGATGGGCTGCAGAGCTTGATGCTTGTGAAAGACAACAAGATCGAGCAGATCGCCGTAACGACCGGTGGGGTGATCAAGGGGCAATGGCTGGTGACCAGCGGCTTGAAAGCCGGCGACGTCGTGGTTGTCGAAGGCTTCCAGAAGATCCGCCCTGGCGCGCCCGCGCAAGCCTCCCCCTGGAACCCCGGTGGACCGAGCAAAGCCGCACCGCCCACGCAAGGCAAGCCCGAAGGCGCCGCGCCACCTGCGCAGCCCGCTTCGGAGCAAAAATCCTAAAACGGTACGCGGCGCGATGCGCCGCGTGCCTGTTTTCGTGAGCACTTTCCGAGTTAGCCCACATGCCGCAATTTTTTATCGATCGACCAATTTTCGCCTGGGTAGTTGCCCTGTTCGTCTTGCTGGCGGGCATATTGGCCATTCCCAATATGCCGGTCGCGCAGTACCCCGACGTGGCGCCTCCTGCCATTACGATTACTGCTACCTATCCGGGGGCCTCGTCCAAAGAAGTCGCCGAGTCGGTGACCAGTATCATCGAGGATCAGCTCAACGGCGCCAAGGGACTGCTGTATTACGAGTCCGTCAGTGACAACAACGGCCAGTCCACGATCACCGCGACGTTCTCGCCGGGAACCGATCCCGACCTGGCTCAGGTGGACGTGCAAAACCGCGTGTCGAACGTGACGGCGCAATTGCCGACGGCGGTCACGCAGCAGGGCATCCAGTACGAGCAGACCAGTGCCGGCTTTCTGATGATCGTGACGCTGTCCTCGACCGACGGCTCGTTGGACCAGACGGCATTGGCCGACTACATCACGCGCAACATTCAGAACCCCGTATCTCGGGTGCCTGGGGTTGGGCAGTTTCAGCTGTTTGCTGCTCCGCGTGCCATGCGGGTCTGGATTGATCCCGATAAGCTCGTTGGCTACAACCTGAGCGCATCAGACGTCAATGCTGCCATCAGCCGACAAAACGTGCTGATTTCGGCGGGCAGCCTGGGGGCGCCCCCCAATCCTGAAAGCCAGCGCTTTACGGCGACGGTCGTGGTCAATGGCCAGCTTTCGACGGTCGAAGCGTTCGGCAACATCGTGCTGCGCGCCAATACCGATGGTTCGTCAGTGCGTCTGCGCGATGTAGCCCGCATCGAGGTGGGTGCCGACAACTATCAGTTTGGTGCCCGCCTCAATGGCAAGCCGACGGCCGCCTTTGCCATCGTGCTGTCCCCGGACGCCAACGCTCTGGCCACCGCGCAGGGCGTACGCGACCAGATGGAGTCGTTGTCGCAGTATTTCCCGGGCAACATCAAATTCGACATCCCCTACGACACGGCCCCGTACGTCAAGGTCTCGATCGAGCAGGTGATCCACACCTTGGTCGAAGCCATGGTGCTGGTGTTCCTGGTGATGTTCCTGTTCCTGCAGAACGTGCGCTATACCCTCATCCCGGCGCTGGTGGTGCCGGTAGCCATGATGGGGGCATTCGCGGTGATGCTGGGGCTGGGCTTTTCCATCAACGTATTGACCATGTTCGCCATGGTGCTGGCCATCGGTATTCTGGTGGACGACGCTATTGTGGTGGTGGAGAACGTCGAGCGCATCATGGCGGCCGAAGGCCTGTCTCCTAAGGAGGCCACCAAGAAAGCCATGCCGCAGATCAGCGGCGCTATCGTGGGTATCACGCTGGTGCTGGTGACGGTGTTCCTGCCGTTGGCCTTCATGAGCGGCTCGGTGGGCGTGATCTACCGCCAGTTCTCCGTGGCGATGGCCGTGTCCATTTTCTTCTCCGCGTTCTTGGCGCTGAGTTTCACGCCCGCGTTGTGCGCCACGATCCTCAAGCCTATCCCGAAGGGGCATCACGAAGAAAAGAAAGGCTTTTTCGGCTGGTTCAACCGCAAGTTCGACGCAACGACGCATCGCTACCAAAGCTGGGTGGCCCGCATCCTGCATCGAGGCGGCCGCATGATGTTCCTGTTCCTGTTGCTGGTGGTGTTGCTGGGGTGGCTGTATTTCCGTCTGCCGTCCTCGTTCCTGCCCGAAGAGGACCAAGGCTACGTGGTCAGCAACATCGAGTTGCCTACTGGGGCCAGTGCCAACCGGACGGTCGATGTACTCAAGCAGGTCGAAGACTACTTCATGAACCTGCCGGCCGTCGAAAACGTCATCACCGTTCAGGGCTACAGCTTTAACGGCAACGGCCTGAATGCGGCAATCGCCTTCTCGACGCTCAAAGATTTCTCCGAACGCAAGGACCCCAAAGATTCGGCAGGTGCCATTGCGTTTGCAGCATTCGAAAAGCAGCTGATGGGCATCCATGACGCGCAGGTATTTACGCTGGTGCCGCCCGCTATTTCATCGTTGGGTAACGCGACGGGTTTCGACCTGCGCCTCCAAGACCGTGGCAACGCTGGTACGGCTGCGCTGGCGCAAGCCACGGGGCAGTTGATGGAAATGGCGTCCAAGAGCCCAATCCTGTCCCAAGTGCGTATCACTGGGCTGCAGCCCGGTCCGCAATTGACCTTGACGATCGATCGTGACAAGGCAGCGGCCCAAGGGGTGGATTTCCAGGCCGCCGCTACGTTGATCGCGACGTCGCTGGGGTCCAGCTATATCGACAAATTCCCCAACATGGGACGCATGCAGAATATCTGGGTGCAGGCCGAGGCCAGCCACCGTATGCAGGTGGACGAAATCCTCAAGATGAACGTCGCCAATACCAGCGGCCAGATGGTGCCCCTGTCCTCGTTCGTGTCGTACAACTGGACACAAGGGCCGGTGCAGGTCGTGCGCTATAACAGCTACGAGTCCATGCGTATAGGCGGTGATGCCGCGCCGGGTTACACCACAGGTGAAGCCATGGCGGAGATGGAGCGCCTGGTGGGCCAACTGCCCTCGGGCTTTGGCTACGAATGGAACGGCTTGTCGTATCAGGAGCGCCAGGCTGGTAACCAGGCTCCCATCTTGATGGGGCTGGCGTTGCTGGTAGTGTTCCTGGTGCTGGCCGCACTGTACGAGAGCTGGGCAATTCCTTTGTCGGTCATGCTGGTCGTGCCGCTGGGGATGCTGGGCGCGGTCGGGTTGGTGTCGCTGCTGGGCATGTCCAACGACGTCTACTTCCAGGTGGGGATGGTGACCGTGATCGGTCTGGCGGCCAAGAACGCCATTCTGATCGTGGAATTCGCCAAGGACCAGTACGCCCGCGGCATGGGACTGTACGAGGCCACGGTCGAGGCGGCGCGTCTGCGTTTCCGCCCGATTCTGATGACCTCGCTGGCTTTCATCCTGGGCGTGGTGCCGCTGGCTTTGGCGAGTGGCGCGGGCGCTGCCAGCCAAAAGGCCGTGGGTATCGGCGTGTTGGGCGGCATGTTGGCGGCGACGCCTTTTGCCGTGATTTTCGTGCCCACGTTCTTTGTGGTGATGCTCAGCCTTTTCAAGACCAAGCCTCGTTTGCTGGGTAATGAGCTCAAGGCCTTCGAGGCCGAGCAGGCCGAAAAACGCGCTCGCGAAGCCGCCGAGGGCTCGTCCGCCAACGGCACTACGCCTCGCCCGGCAGACGATCAGGAGAGCAAGCAATGAGTGCTCTGATGTCTAAACGAGATAAGTCATCTATGCAGCGCGACATGTTGCAGTCATCTTCGAAATATCAGCGCGCCACGCTGTCGCTGTGCCTGGCCGCGCTGTTGGGCGGGTGCTCGCTGGCGCCTGATTATCATCGTCCCGAGTCGCCTGTTCCAGGCGATTGGCCGACGCAGCCCAAAGTGCAATTCGGTTCGGCTGCCGGTCAGGTCACCTTGTCCGAACAGCCGGCCTCGGCCGTGGCGCCTGCGTCGACGGTGCCAGCGGCCGATATCGGTTGGCGCGAATTTTTCCGCGATCCGCGCCTGCAGGCCTTGATCGAGCTGGCGTTGGCCAATAACCGCGACCTGCGTGTCGCTGTCGAAAGCGTCGAAGAGGCGCGCGCCCAATACGGCGTGCAGCGCGGTGCGCAATGGCCCAGCATTGGTGCCGGTATCGAAGGCACGCGCCAACGCATGCCGCCCAATATGCGGGTGGGAGGCGAAGACTCGCCTTCGGTGTCCAGCAGTTATCAGGCTGGCGTCGGCATGACCTCATTCGAGATTGACCTGTTCGGCCGCTTGCGCAGTCTGTCCGAAGCCGCCTATCAAACCTATCTCGCCAGCGAGCAATCGCAACGCAGCGTTCATATCACGCTGGTCGGCGCCGTGGCTCAAGCCTACTTCAACATGCGCGCGGCCGATGTCCAGCTGGATCTCACCCGCAAGACGCTGGCCGCTCGCCAAGAGTCCTACAACCTTGTCAAACGCCGTTTTGATGGGGGCGTGGCCTCAGAAATGGAGTTGAACCAATCCAAGAGCCTGCTGGATTCGGCCTCGGCCGATCTGGCGCAATTGGCCCGTTTGCGCGCGCAGTCGGTCAATGCGTTGACGGTGTTGGTCGGGGTGCCGCTGCCGGACAACCTGCCGCCGCCAGCGGAGTTCGGCCGGGATCAATTGCTGGCCACCGTTCCGGGTGGGCTGCCCTCCGATTTGCTCGAGCGTCGTCCCGACATCATGGCAGCGGAGAATAACCTCAAATCGGCCAATGCCAATATCGGCGCGGCCCGGGCGGCGTTCTTCCCCACGATTTCCCTGACCGGGATGCTGGGGGTGGCGAGCCCTTCGTTGGGTACCTTGTTCCGCGGTGGGCAGGGGGCGTGGAGCTTCTCGCCGTCCATCACGACGCCGATATTTGCCGGGGGCAGCATACGCGAGGGCTTGAACCTGGCCAACGCGCGTAACAACATTGCCGTGGCACAGTACGAGCAGACCATCCAGCAGGCTTTCCAAGAGGTCTCGGATGCCTTGGCAGGCGAGGCCACCTATGGGGCTCAAGTCGAGTCGCTGCGTTCCTTGCAGGACTCGACGGCGCGCACGCTGGAACTCTCGAACCTGCGTTATGTGAATGGCATCGACAGCTACTTGCAGGTGCAGTCTGCTCAGGTTGATTATTTCAACGCTCAACTGAGCCTGGTCCAGGCCGGACTGGCCGCGTTGAACAACCGCGTGGCGCTGTACAAGGCCCTGGGCGGTGGCTGGTCGGAGGTGACTCCCACGGCCAGCAACGCAAATGGAGCGGCGTCAGGCGGCAATCCGGCAGGTACGGGCGCCACGATGCCAGGGGCATCGGCGACGCCAGCATCTGGCTCCTGATCTGAGAGTTACACTTGAGGGCGGCATCCGATATCCTGATCTGCGGGGTATCGGAGCCGCCCTTTTAGATTCATCCACGACAGCATCATGATAGAACTTGGCGTCAACATCGATCACGTGGCGACGCTGCGTCAGCAGCGCCACACGACTTATCCCGACCCGATCCAGGCCGCTTTGCGGGCGGAGGATGCCGGGGCCGATCTGATCACCCTGCACCTGCGCGAAGATCGCCGCCACATTCAGGATGCGGACGTGCACGCCATCCGCCCGCTGCTGCGCACCCGCATGAATCTGGAATGTGCGATCACGCCCGAAATGCTCGAGATCGCGTGCCAAGTTCGCCCCAGCGACGTGTGCCTGGTGCCTGAAAAGCGCACCGAACTCACGACTGAGGGCGGTTTGGACGTGGCGGGCGCATTGCCTGCCGTCACCAGCGCCGTGGCTCGTCTGCAGCAGGCAGGTATCCGCGTGTCTCTGTTCATCGATCCCGAGCCGGCGCAGATTCAGGCGGCCGTTCAGGCAGGCGCTCCGGTCATCGAGCTGCATACGGGAGCCTATGCCGAGGCAGAGGGAGATCAGGCGCGCCAGGAGCTCGAGCGCGTGCGTGCCGGGGTAGCCGAAGGCCTGCGGCATGGATTGCGCGTCAATGCCGGCCACGGACTGCACTATGGCAATGTGGCGCCTGTCGCGGCGCTGGACGGTATCTCGGAGCTCAATATCGGTCATGCCATCGTGGCGCAGGCTGTGTTCGACGGCTGGGACAAGGCCGTACGCGAAATGAAGGCGCTCATGGTGCAGGCACGCTTGCAGGCCGTGCGCGGCCGCTGAGTCTCATCTCATGTCTGACGTTCCCGCCCATTCTCCGCCACAGCCGGCCAGCAGTATTGCCGGCATAGGCATGGACTTGCTGCGCATCGATCGTATCGAGCGCGCGTTGGCGCGTCATGGGGACCGATTTGCCGAGAAAATCCTCGGCCCCGAGGAACTGCAGAAATTTCACGCCCGGCGCGCCCGGGACGCTGCTCGCGGCGTGCGTTTCCTGGCCACGCGGTTTGCTGCCAAAGAAGCGTTCTCCAAGGCGATCGGTCTGGGGATGCGTATGCCGATGACCTGGACGCGTGTGCAGGTGCTCAATGCTCCCAGTGGCCGTCCGGTCCTGGTCATCGCGCCCAGCCTGCTTGAATGGTACTCGCCGCGTTTCGGTGTGGCGCATGTCTCCATTACCGATGAATCCGATATGGCTGCCGCGTACGTCATCGTCGAGCGCAAGGCCTAGTGCCTTCCGGATTCCTCTTTTTCTCTCATCAAAGGACCAGACCGCATGGCCAAGAAACATAAAACCTTGTTGCCCCCCGGCCCCGTCATGGTGGATGTGGCAGGCACCACATTGACCAAAGCAGAGAAAGCACGCCTGCGCCACCCTTTGGTGGGTGGGGTGATCCTGTTTACCCGAAACTTCGAGAGCCGCAAACAGTTGTGCGAGCTGACACGCCAGATCCATCGTGCGCGACACGAGCCGCTGATGATCGCGGTCGATCACGAAGGCGGACGAGTGCAACGGTTCCGTGAAGACGGTTTTACCGTGTTGCCAGCCATGCGCGATCTGGGAGTGTTGTGGGACCGCGATCCCTTGACCGCCATGCGACTGGCTACCGAAGCGGGCTATGTGCTGGCTGCCGAGTTGCGGGCCTGTGGCGTGGATCTTAGCTTCACTCCCGTGCTGGACCTGGATTACGGCGTGAGCAAAGTCATCGGCACGCGCGCTTTTCACCGCGATCCGCGCGTGGTTGCCATGCTGGCGCGCGCGGTGGCTCAGGGCTTGGCGCAGGCCGGGATGGCCGCATGCGGCAAGCATTTCCCCGGGCATGGTTTCGTGGGTGCGGATTCGCATCATGAGATGCCGGTCGACCCGCGTCCGCTGGAACGTATCCTGAGCGAAGACGCCGCACCGTACGCGTGGCTGGGCGATGCCGTCATTCCGGCCGTCATGCCGGCACATGTGATTTATCCCAAGGTCGATAAACATCCCGCGGGCTTTTCTCGCCGGTGGGTGCAAGACATCTTGCGTGAGCGTCTGGGCTACGAGGGCGTGGTGTTCTCCGACGACCTGACCATGGAGGGCGCCACGGTGGCGGGGGATATCCTTGCGCGCGCCCAAGCCGCCTTGGGCGCAGGTTGCGATATGGTGTTGGTGTGCAATCGTCCGGATCTGGCCGACGATCTGCTGTCCCGCCTGGACGTGACGCACCCGCCCGAATCGGTCGAGCGTATTCGCCGGCTGATGCCCCGTTTTGCCGCTCCCTCCTGGAAGGCCCTGCAAGCCGAAACTCGCTACCAGCATGCCCGACGACTTCAATCTCAAATCGTTTCTGGCTGATCTGCCGCACCTGCCCGGCGTCTATCGACACTTGGACGCCGAGGGTGTGGTGATGTATGTGGGCAAGGCGCGTGATCTGAAAAAACGCGTCTCCTCGTATTTCCAGAAAAATCTGGCCAGCCCGCGAATTGCCCAGATGGTTGGCAAGGTCGCGCGTGTCGAGGTCACGGTCACGCGTTCCGAAGCCGAAGCGCTGCTCTTGGAGAACAATCTCATCAAGAGCCTGCGGCCGCGCTACAACATTCTGTTTCGCGATGACAAGTCGTACCCGTATCTGTGGATCACGGGGCACGAATGGCCGCGCGTGGCCTACTATCGCGGCTCGACGAACAAGCGCGGCCAGTATTTTGGTCCGTTTCCCAATGCCTGGGCTGTGCGCGAGACCATTCAGATCCTGCAAAAGGTCTTCCGCTTGCGGACTTGCGAGGATACGGTCTTTGCCAACCGCTCGCGTCCTTGCCTGCTGCATCAAATCGGCCGCTGCTCAGCGCCCTGTGTCGATGCGATTTCGGCCGAGGACTATGCCAGCGATGTGAATCGCGCGGCGCGTTTTCTCAATGGCGAGGCGCGCGAGGTGATGGGCGAGATCGAACAGCGCATGCTGCAGGCATCGACCGAGCTGCGATTCGAAGAGGCCGCCGCCTTGCGCGACCAGATGGGATCGCTGGCGCGTGTGCTGCATCAGCAAACCATGGAGGACGTGGGGGGCGAGGATACCGACGTCATCGTGGTCGCGTCTGCGGGCGGCAAGGTCTGTGTGAACCTGGCCATGGTGCGCGCCGGCCGGCATTTGGGCGACAAGCCATTCTTTCCCGTACATGTCGACGGCCAAGATGCGCCCCAGGTGCTCGAGGCTTTCATCGCACAGCATTACACCGATAATCCTTTGCCTCCTGTGCTGGTCTGTTCCCACGCCTTGCCCGATAGCGGCTTGATGGCTTTGTTGGCCGAGCAGGCCCAAGTCCGTCCTGCAAGGGTACTGACGCGTCCTCAAGGTGTGCGCCGCGCTTGGCTGGAGCAGGCCGTCAAAAACGCGGAGATGGCCTTGGCGCGTGCGCTGACCGAGTCCGGCGCGCGCGCTGCGCGGACGCTGGCACTCGCCGAGGTGCTGGACCTGGACACCGACGAGGCTGCGCTGGATGCATTGCGTATCGAGTGTTTCGATATCAGCCATACCGCAGGCGAGGCGACGCAGGCCTCCTGTGTCGTGTTCCTGCACCACGACATGCAGCCGTCTCAATATCGCCGCTACAACATCGCGGGGATCACGCCGGGCGACGACTATGCCGCGATGCGTCAGGTATTGACCCGGCGCTTTGGCAAGGTCGCCGATGGCGAGGCGCCGATGCCTGGCCTCGTCTTGATCGATGGCGGCAAGGGCCAAGTCGAGATTGCGCGCCAGGTCTTCGCCGAGCTGGGGCTGGACATACAAACCCTGGTTGGCGTCGCCAAAGGCGAAGGGCGCAAGGTCGGGCTGGAAACGCTGGTGTTCGCCGACGGTCGTCCGCCGATAGCATTAGGCGGGGAATCTGCTGCGCTGATGCTCATCGCCCAGGTCCGCGACGAGGCCCACCGTTTTGCGATTACCGGTATGCGGGCTCGCCGCGCCAAAGCTCGTAATGTGTCGCGTCTCGAGGAAATCGAGGGTGTCGGAGCCCGCCGCCGCCAGCGTCTGCTGGCCCGCTTTGGCGGATTTTCCGGAGTGGCATCCGCCAGTATCGAGGACCTGGCCTCAGTGGACGGCATTTCGCACGATCTGGCCGAGCGTATCTATGAGGCCTTGCATGGATAAACTGCCTGCCGCTGGCTATTCCCCCACCCTGGCGTTTCCTGCCAAGAGTTTTTCACGCCAGTGATGTAGCATACGTTCATTATGCCAATCAATGTGCCGATTATTCTGACGTGGCTGCGCATCGCCATGATCCCGCTGGTAGTGGGGCTGTTTTATCTGCCCACCAGCTGGGTGTCTGAGCCTGCCCGCGACACTCTGGCCGCCTGGGCCTTTATCATTGCCGCCTTGACCGACTGGTTTGACGGTTGGCTGGCCCGCCGCTGGAATCAGACCTCGGCGTTTGGCGCATTTCTGGACCCCGTGGCGGACAAGCTCATGGTGTGCGCCGCGCTCATCGTCCTGCTCGATCTCGGCAGGGTAGACGCCTTTATTTCGCTGATCATCATCGGGCGCGAGATCACGATTTCGGCATTGCGGGAATGGATGGCCAAGATCGGCGCCAGCGCCAGCGTCGCCGTGCACCGCCTGGGCAAATTCAAGACCGCTGCGCAGATGGTTGCCATCCCGTGCCTGCTCTACGATCAACCGTTGTTCGGGATGTCGAGCCGGCTCCTGGGCGATATATTGATTGTGATTGCGGCCGTGCTGACGGTGTGGTCGATGTTCTATTACTTGCAACGCGCCTGGCCCGCCATTCGTGAAAAATCTCAATAGACGAGCCAGGCTTTAAGGAGGGTCGGGATTCCAGCATCGCGGCGAATTCAATAACCGATATCGCGGCTGAGATCTCGACAATAATATTTACGCAGTAGCGCTGCGCGAGCCGCGCTTTGTGCGTTGAGATGAGTTTTGCTTGCCATGCATTCCGCTGCAGATACCGTTACGCTGGATTCCCCTGATCTTCGCCGCCGCGATTGGCTGACGATCCTGTTGATCGGTGTCGTGCACGCCTCATCGCATTTCTTTCAGTTGGTGCTGCCTTCGCTGTATGTATCCTTGGGCACGGCGTTTGATCTGGATTTTGCTCGGCTCGGGCTGCTGGTCTCGACGTTTTATGTCGTCTCGGGCGTAGGGCAGGCATCGTCCGGTTTTGTAGTGGATCGCATTGGCGCCAGACCCGTGCTGTGGTTCGGGCTGACGTGTTTTGTCTTGTCGGGCGTCTTGATCGGGGCGGCCAATGGTTACCTGATGCTGCTGACAGCAGCAGTGATCGGCGGCATAGGCAACTCGGTATTCCACCCCGCCGACTATTCCATCATCAACCATCGCGTCAGTCCGGCACGGTTGGGTCACGCTTTCAGTACGCACGGGCTGACGGGCAATTTGGGGTGGGCGTTGACGCCGGTTTTCATCACCTCGATCACGCTGCTGGCCGACTGGCGCGTGGCGGCATTCAGCGCAGCGGGTCTGGTGGCTGTGGTGTTGATGCTGGCAGTCGTGGGGCGCGACCTGTTGGGAGGCAACCCTCCTGCATCCGACACGGTTCAGACCAAGGCAACACCGAGCACGCCTGCGCCTCAAGAAAGCGTATTGACGACCTTGATGACCTTGCTGGCCAAGCCCGCATTGTGGGGCGCCTTTCTGTTTTTCGCCTTTACGTCAATTGCATTGTCCTCAGTCCAGAACTACACGATTCCGCTCTTGGGCGAGTTGTATAACTTGTCAAAAGTGGTCGCCAGCTCGGCGCTGTCCGGGTATATGGTGGCCTCGGCTCTCGGGATGGCGGCAGGAGGTTTTCTCGTGTCCGCCAACCCGCGCACCGAGTTGACCGTCACGGTGGCGCTGATCCTGGCTGGCGTTACCTTGGTAGTGCTCGCCCTGGGAATGGTGCCTCCTGGCTGGGCAGCATTAGTCGTGGGTCTGGCCGGCTTTTGTTCTGGCGTCGCTGCCCCCTCGCGCGATATGCTGATCCGGCGCGTTACGCCAAAGGGCGCGACGGGCTCCGTGTATGGCCTGGTCTACTCGGGCATGGATGTGGGATCAGCGCTGGGCCCATTGGGATTCGGCCTGCTGCTGGATGCCGGGATGAGTCACGGCCCCTGGATCGGAGCGGGCATCGCATTTGCCGTCGCAGCCTTGCTGGCACAGTGGATCGCCGTGCAAGCGCGCAAGGCGAGCGCGCCGCTGGCGGCCGCGGCGCGTTAATGGGGGACGGAGCCCGATGCTTTTGCCGCGCTTGCGCGTGCCAGGCTTGTCACTTTGACGCAAATTCCCAAAGGCGTTTGCGCAAACGCCGTCAGACCGCAAAGCGGACATGATTTCCGTCGCCCAGCACATCCCCCGGGCGATTCTCTCGATCGGCGCTGCGCAGCAGCCGCATATTGCTCTTGAGCATGTCAAAAACTCGTCGAGTCAGCGGCCGTACCACGTTATTACGCACGAATAAGTAATACTCAACATCGGGCAGACGCGGCATGCCGTCGTTTTCTCCCAATACGCGGAAATCCGTGCCGATCAGCTCAATACCTCGCGCGGTCACCCCCAGCCCGGCGCGCAGGGCTGCCTTGATTCCTATCAGGCTCGATGATGTATAGCTGGGCGACCAGCGAATGCCGGCGTCGTCCAGCGCCTCCTGAGCCAGGCGCCGGAACAGGCTGGGACCGTCCGCCAGGACCAGGGGAATAGGTTTGGTATTGTCCAGCACATAGCTGGAGGAGCAGACCCATACCGTGGGAGAAGTGCGCAGAACGACGCCCTCCAGCGTAGGGTCGTGACGGTTCGAAATCGTCATGTCGATCTCGCCGCGATGCAGAGATTCCATCAGAAACGGGCTGCGCCCCACGTGAATATCGATTTGCAGCAGCGGCGAATGACGGGCGATCTGGGCAAGCAGCGGTGGAAGCATGTTGTCGGCCACATCGTGCGGCGCGCCGATGCGCAGCACGCCCTCCAGGCTGCCCTGTTGCAGGTTGCGTAAGGCTTCGTCGTTGACCGACAGCAGGTGACGCGCGTAGTCCAGCAGCCGCTCGCCGTGCGAGGTCAGGCGCTTTTGCCGCCCGCGGCGTTCAAAGATGGCGCGGCCCAGTTGGCTTTCGAGCCGCTGCATCTGTTGCGAAACGGCGGACTGCGTTCGGCCCAGATGAACGGCCGCAGCCGCAAAGCCGCCCTGTTCCTGGATGACGGTCAGCGTTCTCAAGGTGTCGAGGTCTAGTGTCTGCATATATCAGTTTTTCTAATCGATTTCGACTCGATTCTAGATTGTTTCGCCCTGCGTCTGTGCCTATATTTCAATCAACGCAGTTCGAAAACTTTTCAAAGGGTGAAAGCATGAGCGTATCGGCAGAGCGTACCCAGGCGGTACAGAGCGCAATCGAGCAAGTCAAACAGATCGCAGAGGCGGGCGAGCTCAATCGAGCTGCGCTCGACGGCATTCTGGCGCAGTTAAATCGATTAGCCGCACGCACAGAATTGTGGAGCGAACAGGCGTTTGCCGCGCCGCAAGATGGGGAGCTGCAGGCGCGCTATCTGATATCAGAAGAGCCGGACCAAAGTTACGCCTTGTATCTCAACGTCATGCGGCCAGGTAAACGCATCGTGCCGCACAACCATACGACCTGGGCTTGTATCAGTGCCGTCGAGGGGGTAGAGCTCAATCGCGTCTATGAGCGCCTGGACGACGGCAGCGTGCCCGGACGCGCACAGTTGCGGGAGTCCGGCCAGGTCATGGTAGAGCCAGGGACGGGGATTGCGCTGATGCCCGAGGACATTCATTCGGTGGAGATTCTGCCCGGCCAAGTCATCCGTCATCTGCATCTCTATGGGCGCGCGTTGGAAACATTGACCCAGCGTACAGGCTATGACCTGGAAAAAGGCACGTGCGAAACGATGTCGATCGGCGTTCAGACGCGCCGTTGATCCAGCAAGCAGTGCCTTTCATCCATTCACCTTTTCGTTGTGGAACATGCATTTAATTAACGCCCAAACCTTGAAGTCCTGGTTGCATGACGGCGCAGAGATTGCGCTCTTTGATGTCCGAGAGCATGGGCAGTATGGCGAGTCTCATCTGTTCTATGGCATCACGTTGCCATACAGCCGATTGGAGCTGGATGTGCAACGTTTGGCGCCGCGCAAACAGGTGCGCACCGTTGTCTATGATGATGGGCAAGGCGTAGCTCAGGCGGCCGCGCAACGGCTGGAGGATCTGGGCTATTCGAACGTGCACGTTCTCGACGGCGGAACAGCCGCCTGGCAAGCGGCAGGCTACACATTGTATGCCGGCGTGAATGTGCCATCCAAGGCATTCGGCGAATTGGTCGAACAGATTTACGAGACACCGCATGTGACCGCGACCGAGTTGAATGCCATGTTGCAGGCGGGCGAGGATGTTGTCGTGCTGGACGGCCGGCCTTATGAGGAATATCGCAAGATGTCGATTCCGACCGCGACGAGCTGCCCGAACGGTGAGTTGGCCTATCGCGTGCGGCGTATCGTGCCGAACGACAAAACGCATATCGTGATCAACTGTGCAGGCCGTACGCGCAGCATCATCGGCGCGCAGACCCTGATCAACCTGGGTTTACCCAATCGAGTTTCCGCGTTGCAAAGTGGTACGCAGGGCTGGATGTTGGACGATCTGGTGCTGGACCATGGCGCGAGCCGGCGTTATGGCGAGCCGAGCGATGATCTGCCGGCCATCAGGCGGTCGGCTCAGGAATTGGCGAAACGTTACGAGGTGCCAACGGTCGATGCGCCGACGGTACGGCGCTGGCATGAGGATGCGCAACGGTCGCTTTTCCTGTGCGACGTCCGCACGCCTGAGGAATACGCTGCCGGCACCTTGCCTGGCGCTGTGCATACGCCGGGTGGCCAGTTGATCCAGGCCACTGACCAGTACATCGGTGTGCGTCGCGCGCGCCTGGTTTTATTCGATAGTGATGGCGTGCGAGCGCCTGTTGTCGCCAGTTGGCTGAGGCAGTTGGGACACGAGGTGTATGTGCTGGATGGCGGACTGGCCAGTGGCCTGGCGCTGAGGGAGTCAGCCCCCTCAGAGATGCCGCAATTTGGCCAGATCGACGCGGCAACACTGGCCGAGCAGTTGCGGCAGCCCGCTGCGCCCGTGATCATCGATGTGGGTTCCAGCATGCGTTTTCGCCAGAGGCATATTCCCGGATCGCGTTGGTCAATACGGCCGCGTTTGACCGCAGATCTACAAGCTATCGAAGCACCCATCGTGCTGGTGGCCGATGAGCCTGGTGTCGCGGCGTGCGCAGCGATAGAGCTGAATCGGCTCGACGCGCCGGTAAGCATATTGGCTGGCGGATTGCAGGCCTGGCTCGATGCGGGCTTGCCCGTGCAGTCCAGTCCGCAGTCTCCCGCTGATAGCGAGTGCATTGACTACTTGTTTTTTGTCCATGACCGGCACAGCGGCAACAAGGCTGCAGCACGCCAATATCTGGAATGGGAAATCAACCTCATCTCGCAACTCGATGAACTCGAGAAGGCCGAGTTTCGGTTGCCATCGCTTCAGGCGGACGCCTGATCGATATCCGTCCTCATCTCCTTATGAACAGGAAAGACATCATGTTGCAACGGCAATTACAGACCCGCATGGTGCAGACGGGCAAAGCGCCCGTTTATGAAGGGGGATCGCCTGTCAACCCGCCTGTGGTGCGTGCCAGCACCGTCGTGTTTGACAATGTCGCTCAACAGCGGGACCTGCGTGCGCGGCGTTCGGGAGAACGCGTGTTCACCTATGGTGCGCGAGGCAATCCGACAGGCTTCGCGCTGGAGGACGCAGTGAGCGAACTCGAGGGGGCTTATCGCACCAGGCTATTTCCTACGGGTCTTGCGGCTATCGCGATGACGCTGCTCTCGTATCTCAAGCCGGGAGACCATCTGTTGATGTCCGATGCAGTGTATGAGCCTGCGCGCAAATTGGCCGAGTCGTTTCTGGCGCCGTACCGGATTCGTTGCACGTTCTTTGCAGCCGACGGCTCAGACGTCGAGGGAAAAATCGAACCGGCGACGCGCATGATTTATGCCGAATGTCCCGGTTCATTGGTTTACGAGATGTGCGACTTGCCTAGGCTGGCCGACATAGCGCATCGTCATGATGCACTGCTGGTATGCGACAACACTTGGGGTTCCGGTTGTCAGTATCGCCCTCTGGCGTTGGGAGCAGACGTATCTGTCATGGCGGCGACCAAGTATCTCAGCGGCCATTCCGACGTGATGATGGGGACGGTCGCGACTACCGAGGCAGCGTGGCCCGCCTTGTCGGCGCGCAGCGACGCATTCGGCATGACGGTGAGTCCCGATGATGCCTATCTGGTTTTGCGTGGCATTCGCAGCCTGGCCGCGCGTCTGGCCATGCACGAGCAACATGCATTGCGAGTGGCGGGCTATCTGCAAAGCTGCCCTGATGTCCGTGCGGTGTTTTGCCCGGCATTGCCGGAACATCCGGGACATGACATCTGGAAACGCGATTGCACGGGCACGAACGGACTGTTGTCGTTCGAGTTTCAGCCGCAGGTGACACGCGAGGCCGCGGATCAATGGATCGATAGTCTGGAGCTGTTTGGGCTGGGCGCCTCATGGGGCGGATACGAGAGCCTGGTGACGCCTGCGGATCTGCCCAGCGCGCGCAGCGTGACCGATTGGTCGGGACACGGCTGCATTGTGCGCCTGCATATCGGTCTGGAAAGCCCGGACGATTTGATTGCCGATCTCGGGCAAGCATTTGACGCCATCAGTCGCGATTGATCCACCTACGGAATTTCAAGGAGCAAAGCGTGAGCAGCATTGGTCAGTGGTTGGCAAAAAACGAAGGTGGCGCACGCCACAGCGGCAAGTTGCGGGTCGGCTCGATGGCTTCAGGCATAGATGTGTCTCTGCCTTATATCGCCGTGCGAGGCGCGCGCCCGGGACGTACGCTGTGGTTGCATGGGCAGGTGCATGGTGACGAAATCAACGGCATGGTCGCCGCACTGCGCTTTGCCAACAGCCTGGATCCGTCGGTCATGTCGGGCAATCTCGTCGTGACCCCTACGGGCAATCCGCAGGCGCTGGATGCGCGCCGCAAACGCAATCCGTACGACGAACTGGATCTGGATCAAACGTATCCAGGCAAGGCGGACGGCATGATCACCGAGCGAGTCGCACACGTGCTGATGCAGGAAATACGTGGCGTGGCAGACGTTCTGATCAATCTGCACACGATGAATCCGCTGTTCGATTCGCGTCCCTACGCGGTATATAAAACGCCTCCCAACGATCAGGTAAAAGAAGATGACCTGCTCGCAGCGATGGCGCCTTTCTTTCCCACATTGGCGTGCCGCCAAGATGTCGGCGGCAAGGGCGAATTGCCTGGCAACATTGCCGGTGCTCTCGATTACCAGTGCCTGAACTCGGGGATCTGCGCCTTTATGCTGGAACTTGGGGCAGGCAATCGTTATCAGCCTGACAATATTGAACGCGCCGAAGTCGGTTTCCGTACGCTTGCACGCAGCATGGGGATTCTGCCCGGCGCGCCGGCGCCAGCCGATTCCGCTCAATCTCTGAAGCTGGTGTCGCAGCGCGGT
Source organism: Bordetella genomosp. 4 (assembly GCF_002261185.1). Lineage (GTDB taxonomy): Bacteria > Pseudomonadota > Gammaproteobacteria > Burkholderiales > Burkholderiaceae_B > Bordetella_A. The sequence goes on along the minus strand of NZ_NEVQ01000017.1, from coordinate 133,382 downwards.
TGGATCACGGCAGACGAAGGCGGCCTCTTTGTCCCGCGTTTCTGCGCTGGCGACCGTGTATCCCAAGGCGAGTCGCTGGGCGATGTCATCGCGCTCGATGGCACTGTGACACCAGTGGCGCCCATGCCGCGCGAAGGCATCCTGATCGGCTTGCGGTCGGATCCGGTCGTGCATACCGGCGAGCGTCTCGCATTTGTAGCCTGGGAGTGGCGAGAGGGGACAACACCCGTCCCATCCTGGCACTGACGGGGGCAAGTCAGGCGCGGTCCACGACATCGCGCCAGTTCTATATATCAAGGGGAATGTCCAATGAATAGCCTAGTGACTATCACTGGCCGCATGATGCTGGCCGCAACAATCGTATCAACCGCATTGACTGCTGTGGCGCCCGCGGCGCAAGCGGCTGGTTTTCCAGCTGAAGGCCGCCCCGTACGCATCGTTGTCGGATTTCCGCCGGGCGGTGGGGCGGATGTGCTGGCGCGATCCGTGGCGCCGGGACTGGCGGCCAAGTTGTCGGCCAATGTCATCGTAGAAAATCGTCCCGGGGCAGGGGGGCTGACGGCAACCGAGTACGTGGCCAAGTCGGCGCCGGACGGCTATACCTTGTATATCGCCACGCCGGGTTCGTTCACCATCTGGCCGAACTTGCGAAAGCTGAACTACGACCCCAGCAAGGACTTCGCCCCGATCAGCACATTGGTGACGATGCCGAACCTGCTCGTGGTCTCGCCCAATACGCCTTATAAAACAGTTCAAGACCTGGTCGATGCGGCCAAAAAGCCTGACGCACAAATCAACTATGCCTCCGGTGGTGTGGCGACGATAGGCCAAATCGCGGGCGAGCAGTTCAAGATGATGACAGGCCTGAAGATGATGCACGTGCCGTACAAGGGCACGACGCCTGCGTTGACCGACGTCATGGCGGGGCTGGTACCGTTGACCTTCTGCGACCCGACGGCCAAGGGGATGATCGACTCGGGCAAACTGCGTCTGCTGGCCGTCACGACATCGAAACGCTCGCCGCTATTTCCCGACACGCCGACCATGGCCGAGGCTGGCGTCCCGGGCTACGATCTGATGAATTGGTACGGTATCGTGGCTCCAGCGGGTACCCCGGCGCCGATCATCAAGCAGCTCAACGAGGCACTGGTCGAGGCCATGGCTCAGCCCGAGGTCCGTGACCGGCTTGCCGCTGCGGGCATGGAGGCCACTTCGAGTACGCCTCAGGGCTTTGGCCAGTTGATGGCGACGGAGCGGGCAAAATGGGGGAAATTGGTTCAACAAGCTGACATGCGTGCAGAATAGTTGCCCCGCAAAGCCAGCCCGACGGGCTGGCTTGTCTTTCTTTTCAGGTATATCGCGTCATGGCGTCTGCTCCCCGTTCCCATTCTTTCGTTGCCCCAGGTGCTGCTGAAGGTCCGCACAGTTCTCACTGGGGGACGTTTTTTGCGAGCTTTGACGGTCATCACGTAAAGGTGCGTCCGCATCCAGGCGATCCGGATCCGAGTCCGCTGATCAATAACTTCACCAACGCATTGCGCCATACGGCCAGAGTCACGGCGCCTATGGTGCGGCGGGGATGGTTGAGCCGGGGGCCGGGCGCAGACCGTGCGCGCGGCAACGACACATTCGTGCAGGTGTCGTGGGACGAGGCATTGGATCTGGTTGCGCGCGAGTTGCAACGCCAGCGCGATACCTATGGATTGGAAAGTATCTTTGGCGGCTCGTACGGTTGGTCCAGCGCCGGGCGATTCCATCATGCACAAAGCCAAGTGCATCGATTCCTGAACACGGTGCTGGGCGGTTATGTCCGTTCCGTCAACAACTATAGCGCCGGTGCATCAGCGGTCATCATGCCGCACGTATTGGGACCGCTGGATGCGGTTGCGCGCCGCAATGTGACGTGGGAGCAGATCGTCGAGCATACCGAGGTCGTGTTGGCATTCGGCGGCATGGCTGTGCGCAATACCCAAGTAGCCAGCGGCGGGATCAGCCGCCACATCGAACGCGACGCGATGGGTCGCGCTGCACGCCGCGGCTGCCGTTTTATTTGCGTCAGTCCATTGCGTGAGGATTTGCCTGAGGAGGCGCAGCCCCGCTGGCTCCCTGTGCGGCCGGGAACGGATACGGCGTTGATGTTGGGGCTGTTGCACGTACTGGTTAGCGAGAATCTGCATGATTGCGAGTTTCTCGCGCGTTATTGCGACGGTTGGGAAAATTTTCAGGCGTATTTATCGGGGCAGACAGATGGACAGCCCAAGGATGCCTCCTGGGCCGCTGGCGTGACGGGGCTCGTTGAGAACGATATTATTGCGTTGGCTCGCTCTCTGGCATCCAAACGGGTGCTGGTGGTGGTGTCTCATTCCCTGCAGCGTGCCGAGCATGGCGAGCAACCCGTTTGGTTAGGTGTGGTGCTGGCTGCAGCGTTGGGTCAGCTGGGCTTGCCAGGAGGGGGATACAACTACGCTCTGGGCACGCTGGCGCATTATGGCAAGCGCAACAATGCCGTACCGATCGCAGCGTTCCCTCAGGGGCGTAATAGCGTAGACGCCTATATCCCGGTCGCGCGCATTGCCGATATGCTGCTTCATCCCGGCGAGACGTTTGACTATAACGGCCAGCGTTTGAGATATCCCCATGTGCGCCTAGCGTATTGGGCTGGCGGTAACCCGTTTCATCATCACCAGGATCTGACGCGTTTGCGCGAGGCATTCCGCACGCTTGACACGTTCATCGTGCACGAATGCGTCTGGACCGCGACGGCTCGGCATGCCGATATTGTCTTGCCGTGCACGATGACGCTGGAACGCGAGGATATCGGCGCCACGCCCACGGACCCGTTGATGGTGGCGATGCACCGTATCGCACCGCCGGTGGGTCAGGCGCGGGATGATTACGAGATTTTTGCGGATCTGGCAGAAAGGCTTGGGCGGCGCGAGGCTTTTACAGAAGGACGCAGCAGCCGTGAGTGGCTGCGGCATATCTATGAAACGACGCGTGCTGCATTGATCGAACGGGGCGAGGATGCTCCGGATTTTGATACCTTCTGGCAGCGCGGTGAATTGGTGTTGCCGCAATCGCCGGATGACGGTGGAATGCTGCGTGCGTTTCGCCAAGATCCGGATCAGCATCCTCTGCCTACACCCAGCGGCAAGGTCCAGATCAGTTCACCGACCGTGGCGTCGTTTGGCTATCGTGACTGTCTCGGATATCCCGCGTGGATCGAGCCTGCTGATGTTCCTGATAACGAGCATCCGCTTTATCTGGTGGCGAACCAGCCCGCGACTCGGCTGCATAGCCAATTGGATTTTGGTGCGCATAGTGCATCATGCAAACGCCATGGCCGCGAAGTGTGCCGAGTGCATCCGGCTGATGCGCTGAGCCGCCGGATTTCTGACGGCGATATCGTGCGTTTGTTTAACACGCGCGGCGCTTGTTTGGCGGCCGCGCACGTCACCGATAGCATCATGCAGGGGGTAGTGCAGTTGCCGACGGGGGCGTGGTTCGATCCACTGGATCCGGCGGACGAGCGGCCGATGTGTGTTCACGGTAATCCCAATATGCTGACACGAGACGTCGGCACGTCTTCTTTGGCGCAAGGGTGCACTGGGCAACTGACGGCTGTACAACTCGAGCGTTATGATGGCCCGGTACCACCGATACGTGCGTACGAACCGCCAGAGTTGGGGACGTAGCCATAACGCACTTCAGAGGTTTAGGACGTTGATGTTCTTATGGGCGTTGGCGTGCTTATTGGACGTCGAGCCGAGGCCATCGGGCCGTGAGGGCTTCACAAAGCCGGTCCGGCGCGCGGGCGCCGGACATCGTGTTCGCTCGCTTCGTCCGGCCCCTACGGGCCTCCCTTCAGCCTCCGCTCCACTCGGCTTTGAGGCGCCCTCACGGCCCGATGGCCTCGGCTCGACTCGCAGTAATTCAAGCTCATCACATCGCTGGCACGGTTTTCTTGCTTGGCGTTTTTCTGTGACCGTGTTGGCAAAGAGGAAGATCTTGCAGTGCTGCCATTTTCGGGTGCCCTGCCCCCCCGAAAATGGCGATCGGTCCGGGCATGCGGCGGGGTGGCGTGGTGCCAGTTTGGAAGATCTGCTTGGCTAGAGTTGGTGCATGCGACGCTGATGCGCAGTTCATCTCTAGGTATAACGAAATCGTAGCTCGAGAGATCTTCTGTTCATCTCCGATGCCAAAACCTTCGCATGCAGATCACGAACGCTATTCATTGGCGCGCCCGTAGGCGCCAATGAATAGCAGCCCCGCAAGATCTTCATCCTTGCAAACGCCAGTTCCTACGAAGCCTACGAAGACCAGTCGTGCCAGCGACGGAGGGAATCAGAGATTCTGCGAGTCGAGGCGGGGCAGTGACCGTGTTGGCGCGCCTCGGAGTCGAGCGAGGGAAACCGAAGGAGCGTAGCGACGAGGTTGACAAAGCGGTGTCGGCCGCGCAGGCGGCCGACCGACTCCGTGAAGCGCCAACACGGTCACTGCCCCGCCTCGACGTCCAATAGAACTCATAATCCCATCCACCCCGCCCCGATACCCACTAGAACACCCTGGCTCATACCCCCCGCTACTGCCGGGCCATCCGCACATCTCGAGGTGCAGACTCCCCCGTATTACTCCGCCACGGATTGATATCCAGCCCCCCACGCCGCGTATAGCGCGCATACACCGTCAGCTGCTCGGGCCGGCAAGTAGCCATGATGTCGGTGAAAATCCGTTCCACACAATGTTCGTGAAACTCCGCATGATTGCGAAACGACACGATATAGCGCAGTAGCGCGGCGCGATCCAGCGGCTGGCCGCGGTAGCGGATTTGTACACTGGCCCAATCGGGTTGCCCGGTGACAGGGCAGTTGGACTTCAACAGGCGCGAGGTCAATGTTTCAGACACTGCAGGGCCGTCGGCACAGCGCAAGAGCGCAGCATCAGGCGTATAGGTTTCAATCTCGATATCCAGAGCATCCAGATTCTCGCCCTCGAGTTCGCTGATAGTCAGCGCGGCGAAGCGTTCGGGCAGGATCAAGTCCACACCAACCTCGCCGCCCGCCGCGACAGACAGATCGTGCACCAGGTGGTCACGCAATTGCTGTGCGCTATCCAGGCGAGTTTGATTGAACGAATTCAAATACAGCTTGAACGACTTGGACTCGATGATGTTCGGGCTGTCGGCGGGCACGGTGAACGTGGCCATCCCGATCTGGGGCTTGCCCTTGCGATCCAGCCACGAGAGCTCATAGGCATTCCAGATATCCACGCCAGCAAAAGGCAGCGTTGCGGCCAGATTCAGGCTGGCGCGATTGTGCGCGCGCGCAATAGGAAAGAGCAGGCTGGCGTCGTATTGCGACGGGTAGTCGACATGGTGGCCCAGCGGGGCATTGGCTAAAGACATGGAGCAGCAATCAAAGGCAACGTCGGGGACAACGTTCGGAACCTGCATTTTAGGCCCTCCGGAAGGTCTGATTTTTCATATTGTGAAAAGCGTTCTTCGCCATATGAAAGTAGCTGCTGCACAGCAGCGAGGTCGCATTTCATAGACGGCAAAGTCGTTTCATAATATAAAAACAAACTTTTAAGTCGCTGATTTTAAAGAATAATATTTTTAGTCTTGTATAAGATGCAAACTCGCCTTGCTCCGCAACATAGGCATAGACTTTTATCCAACGCGGCGCGGAATGATCAGACGCAATACCGACGGCGTCACTCCGGTTCAGATCATCCGGTTTGTTGCTCAGGCAACGCAAATGTCCGCCACTGAATTCGAGTTTTTCTCTGTGTTTCTTCTCTTTGTGTCTTTTGTTTTTTCAGGAGCATGTCATGAGCAATCGCGAAACCGAAATCCGTAATCTGCAGAAAGACTGGGCGGAAAACACCCGGTGGCAGGGCATCAAGCGCAGCTATAGCGCCGAGGATGTCATCCGTCTGCGCGGCTCTGTGCCGGTGGCGCATACGCTGGCCCATCGCGGTGCGACCCGTTTGTGGGAGCTCCTGCATAGCGAGCCCTTTGTGAACTCGCTGGGTGCAATGACGGGTAACCAAGCCATGCAACAGGTGAAGGCTGGTCTGAAGGCCATCTATCTGTCAGGCTGGCAGGTCGCGGGTGACGCGAACTTGGCCGGTGAGATGTATCCCGATCAATCGCTGTATCCCGTCAACTCGGTGCCGCAGGTGGTTCGCCGTATCAACAACGCCTTGTCACGTTGCGATCAGATCCAATGGATGGAAGGCAAGAACCCCGGCGACGAGGGCTACATCGATTATTTCGCTCCTATCGTGGCCGATGCCGAGGCGGGGTTTGGTGGCGTGCTCAACGCATTTGAACTGATGAAAGCCATGATCGACGCGGGCGCTGCTGGCGTGCACTTCGAGGATCAATTGGCATCGGTGAAGAAATGTGGCCACATGGGCGGCAAGGTTCTGGTGCCCACCCGTGAGGCCGTGTCCAAATTGGTGTCGGCCCGTCTGGCTGCCGACGTCATGGGCACGCCGACTGTGGTCCTGGCCCGTACGGATGCGGACGCTGCGGATCTGGTGACGAGCGATGTGGACGAAAACGATCGTCCCTTCATCACCGGTGAGCGCACGGTGGAGGGCTTTTTCCGCACCAAGGCGGGTATCGATCAGGCCATCTCGCGCGGTCTGGCCTATGCGCCTTACGCAGATTTGATCTGGTGCGAAACCTCGACGCCCAATCTGGAATATGCCCGTAAATTTGCCGAGGCCGTGCATCGTCAATTCCCGGGCAAGCTGTTGGCCTATAACTGCTCGCCATCGTTCAACTGGAAAAAGAACCTGGACGACGCAACGGTGGCCAAGTTCCAGCGCGAGCTCGGCGCCATGGGCTACAAGTTCCAGTTCATCACGTTGGCCGGTTTCCACGCCCTGAATTACGGCATGTTCGAGTTGGCACATGGCTATGCCCGACGCCAGATGAGCGCCTTTGTAGAGCTGCAGCAAAAGGAATTTGCCGCTGCCGATCTGGGCTTTACCGCCGTCAAGCACCAACGCGAAGTCGGCACGGGCTATTTCGATGCAGTCACGCAAACCATCGAGAGCGGCAAGTCGTCCACCACGGCCTTGACCGGCTCGACCGAAGAGGCGCAGTTCCATCATGACGAACCCGTGGCGCAAGTGCGTGCGGCTTGATCGGATACGGATCGTTTGAGTTTTAGTTTGCTGTAGTAGGGTGGTTAGGGATGCCTGCGGGCATCCCGTTTTTTTGCCGTCGGGCTGTTTTTTTAGTGTTTAATCCCATGCTCGCGTGCTGCTTTTGATGAGCAGCGTTGCTGGATGCTGCTCATTGTGAGCGTGGTATGCCCGGGAGTATGGAATGAGAATAAGCAGTGCGGTGCTGTCGGCAATGACGCTATTGACGGCGGCCAGCGTGCAGGCCGATGCCTTGGATGCGTTCTACACCAATCCGGTTTATCGCGCTGGCGCCAGCACATCCTCTTGCGAGACGTTTCCGCGAGGCATTCCGCAGCGCTTGAATGGTACGGACACGCGTGCGCATGCCAAGATAATCTTGAACGGCGGCGGCGCGATCGTGGTGACTCAAGGCGCGGATGGTGTTCCCCGCAGTCACTATTTCTACTTGAAGAAAGCCAGTTGCGATTGGCTCGAATTGCAGGTGAAAGAGGACAGCGATCCTGATGCTTTCGCCGCCGCGCTCGCCGCGAAATACGATACGCGCATTCATTTTCAGAGCAGCCGCGCCGAGCAGGTGGTGCGTGATTACCGCGTCGATTGCGCCCCTGTGAGAGCGCAGCGCTATCTGCCGCTCATCAATGTGCTGTACTACAGCTTGTCCACCATGAGCCGACCGGATCTCTGGCTGGAACTGAATATCGAAGACCACGATGGCGAGATTCAATTCGTCAACGTAATCCGCAACGCAAAGCGGCCGCAGGGCGAGCGCGTCGAGTTGCAGCGGTCGAGTTTGCGCATCGACAAGGCCGGCCAGATGTCGCGGCCCAACAATGCCACGCAGAATATATTCGACCAACTGTGTGCAGGGTTTGACGGGCCGTACTGGCGCAACAAAAGCCCTTGAACGTCAGCCTCTGATGCTCAGACCCGTGCGTCGCGCATGCGCTGCCTTGGCACCTGACCGTAACGCTTGCACCAAACGGTTCTCTTGATCCGATTGCCGGCAGACGAAGGACATCTGTCTCGCCGGCCCCTGTTTGCCCAAAGACAATACTCGCACGGGATGTACTGCATATACCTGCGGTCCGGGGTCCGGCAGAACAGACACTCCCAAACCCTCGGACACCAGGGCGGTCAACGCGGCCAGGGACTGCAGCTCCAGCCGGCAGCGCGCGTGAGGAGCGTGCTGGGCGACATAGCGCGCTGCCAACCCACCGCCGATCGTGGTTTTGTCAAAGCGGATCCATTCGTGCTGATGCAGCAGCTCGCTCAAGGTCTCTTCGGTGGAGTCTGGCGGAGCAATGGCGACCAAGGGCTCTCGGAATAACGGTGTCCAGGCCAGGCGGCGCGAGCCGCCCGATTCGGGTTGGGTCACGACCGCGGCATCCAACTCGCCGGTCTTGAGTTTTTCTACCAGCTCCACGCCCCGCCCGCGCACCAGACGCACATCCAGTTGGGGATAATGCTCTCGCACCCACCGCAGCATCGGAGGCAGCAGCGTGACCTGCAACGGCTCGATGATGCCCAATCGTACGGTGCCCGATACGGTGGGCGAACTGCGGCGGCGCAGCGCATCCAGCTTGGCGAACGTTTCGCGCAATACCTCGTCGACCTCTTCGGCAAAAGCATTGGGCCGTGCCTGCAGGGCAGAGCGGTCAAACAGCGGCTGGCCAAAATATTCCTCCATCTGCTTCATCTGCAGGCTGACTGCGCTGGGCGACAGGTTCATATCCGCCGCTGCAGCCGCAAAACTGCCGCCGCGCAGCACGGCGCCCAGTGTGCGAAAGGCCTCGATCTTCATGAGAAAAACTCACTTAGCGGATTAATATTCCTCACTTTATATCATCAGTCGGCTGTCCTAGTATGTGGAGCTGGACTCACTAGGATGATCACAATGAGAAGCAAACTTTTCGTCCCGGCCTCGCGGCCCGAGTTGTACGCCAAAGCCTTGGCGGGGCAGGCGGATTCCTTGTCGTTTGACCTGGAGGACTCGGTCGCGGCCGATCGCAAAGATGAGGCGCGCCAGCAATTGGCGCAATGGCTCGCCTCGCCGGAGGCGCAGGTCACCGAAAAAACGCTGATCGTGCGGGTCAATGCCATGGATACGCCGTACTTCCTGGCCGACGTGCAGGCTGTGGCGCGCCCCGGACTGCATATGCTGAACTTGCCCAAGGCCGAAGAAGTCGAGCAAATCCGCGAAGCCGCACGTGTGCTGGCCGAGGCCGAAAGCGCCAATGGGGTGACACAGCCGATCCGTCTGCTGCTCAATATCGAATCGCCGCGCGCGTTGCGTTGCGCAGCCGATCTGGCCGCTGCCGATCCGCGCGTGGCGGGGTTGCAACTGGGTTTGGGTGATCTGTTCGAGCCGCTGGGGATTGCGCGGCGCGAGCCCAGCGCGGTCAAGCAGGCCATGTTTACATTGCGGCTCGCCGCTGGCGAGGCGGGCGTGTTTGCCTATGACTCGGCCTTTGCCGACATTCGCGATACCGAGGGTTTTCAGGCCGAGGCCGAGTTGGCGCGTCGTTTGGGATTCTTGGGTAAAAGCTGCATCCATCCCAGTCAGGTCGCCTTGGCGAACGCGGCGTTTCGCCCCAGCGACGAGGAAATCGCTCATGCCGTACGTGTAGTCGAGGCCGCGCGCGATGCGGATGCGCGAGGCGTCGGCGCCTATGTGGTCGATGGAAAAATGATCGATCCGCCCTTCGTGCGACGTGCCGAGGCGATTGTGGAAACGGCAAAGCGTTCTGGCTTGCTGCCGTCGTGAAGCGGGCTGACGACATGGTATTTACAGCCTTGCGCTGCACCCCTTTCCTTCTCGGTATGGACACCGACACTTCCCGGAACACTCGATGACTTTATCTACCCCTGATTCCGCGACGCCACAGGGCCAAGGCCCATTGCATGGTGTTCGCGTACTCGACCTCAGCGCCTATATCGCGGGCCCCTATGGCTGCTCGCTGCTGGCTGACCAAGGCGCCGACGTCGTCAAGATCGAACCTCCCGTCGGCGACAACCTGCGCAAATATCCGTCATCCCTCGAATCCGAGAGCCGAGCATTTCTAGGCGTCAATCGCAGCAAACGGGGCCTGGCGCTGGACCTGAAACAGCCCGAGGCCCAGCAAGTGCTGCGCGATCTGGCCAGCCGCGCGGATGTTCTCGTGCATAACTTTCGTCCCAGCGTGCCGGCTCGATTGGGCATTGCATATGAACAGTTACAGGAAATCAACCCGCGCCTGATCTATTGCGCGGTGACGGGCTATGGAGATACCGGCCCATTGAAAGACAAAGCTGGCTACGATCAGGTCCTGCAGACCATGACAGGCATGTGCGCGATGCAAGGCAAGGCCGACGGTCCGCCCGAGATCCTGTATGGCTCCGTTGTGGATTACTACGCGGCAGCGCTGGTGGCCTCCGGCGTGTCGTCCGCGCTGTACGAACGTGAGCGCAGCGGACGTGGGCAGTACGTGGGCGTGTCGTTGTTGCGCAGTGCCTTGACCATGCAGTCCGCTCGCATGATCTGGGCAGAAGGCGAGCCGCGCGAGGTCGGGCGCGACATGCGCTCGGGCGGCATCACAGGTCTGCATCCTACACGCGAGGGCTATCTGTATATCTCCGCGAACACGCCGCATTTCTGGACAGCATTGTGCGCGAAAACCGGTCTGGACGAATTGGCGGCGAACCCGCGCTATGACTCGGTGCGTAAACGCGCCGAGCATCGCGACGAGATCGTGCCGCGTCTGCACGAGGCCTTGCAGGCGCGCAGTGCGTTCGAGTGGGAAGCCCTGTTCGGCGAAGAGGTGCCATGCGCCGCTGCCCGCACTATCGAAGACATGTTCGATTTCCCGCAGGTGCAGGCCGAGGGCATGGTGGCGAATTACGAGCATCCGGTGGTAGGGAATTACCGCGGATTTGCGAATCCGATCAAGTATGGCCGCACGCCGGGGCCAGCACCGTTTGCGGCACCTGCCTTTAGTCAACATGCCGACGATGTGTTGGCGGAGTTGGAGCTATCGTCCGAACAGATTGCCGCATTGAAAGCGCAACGGGCTGTGCTCTGAGGAGGTGGTGATCGCGGCGAGGGGACGCTTCACCCCCGTCGCGGCGGGGCGGCACGCTTCCTTGGCTATCGCGGCATGACAGGGCGACGACGGTACTTTTGCGCCCCGGCAGGCCGTAGTGAGCCACGCTATCCTTGCTCGATAGCGAGCGATTAGTCAGCCTGACGGAATAATGTTCCCATTTTTATGGAACGACGCGCAGAAATTGAACACGTAAAATGACCGGGTCAAACGCCATATAGAGGTCCGCGTGCAACCCGTCATTTCCGTACAAGGCCTATCCAAGACCTACGCGTCAGGGCATCAGGCCTTGAAAAACATCAACCTGGACATCCAGCGGGGCGAGATATTCGCCCTGTTGGGGCCCAATGGCGCGGGCAAGACCACGCTGATCAGCATCCTATGCGGCATCGTGACGCCGGGGCAGGGGCGTGTGCTGGCCGATGGCCACGACATTGTGACCGACTATCGTGCGGCGCGTGCGCGCATCGGGCTCGTACCGCAGGAAATTTCGACTGACGCGTTTGAAAACGTCTGGAATACGGTGACCTTCAGCCGTGGCCTGTTCGGCAAGCCGGCGAATCCCGACTATATCGAGAAGATCCTGCGCGATCTTTCTCTGTGGGAAAAAAAGGATACGCGCATCATGGCGCTGTCAGGCGGCATGAAGCGTCGCGTGATGATCGCCAAAGCGCTGTCGCACGAGCCCGATATCCTGTTTTTGGATGAGCCGACGGCCGGTGTCGACGTGGAATTGCGCCGAGGCATGTGGGACATGGTGCGACGCCTGCGAGAGAGCGGCGTCACCATCATCCTGACCACGCACTACATTGAAGAAGCCCAGGAAATGGCCGACCGCGTCGGCGTGATCCGCAAAGGCGAGATCATCGTGGTCGAGGAAACTCAAAAGCTGATGAAAAAACTGGGCAAGCGGCAATTGACCTTGACGCTGAAAAACGCGTTACCGTCCGTTCCCGCGGCACTCGCGGCCTACGGCCTGGATCTCATCGGCGATGGCTATCAACTGGTCTATACCTACGACAATCAGCACGAAGGCGGAGAGATCGCCCGTTTGCTGCGCCAATTGGATGAGTCCGGAATCGAGTTTACCGATCTGAGTTCATCCGAAAGCTCTCTGGAAGACATCTTTGTGAGCTTGGTGAACGCTTGATGTCGGTGTTTTTCTCGCCGCCCATGAACGCCGAGGTTATTCGAGGTAAACAATGAATTTCTACGCTATTCGAGCCATCTATTTATTTGAAATGGCCCGCGCGCGCCGCACTCTGATGCAGAGTGTGGCATCGCCTGTGGTATCCACCGCGCTGTACTTCGTCGTGTTCGGCTCGGCGATCGGCTCGCATATGGTCGAGATCGAGGGTGTCAGCTATGGGGCGTTTATCGTGCCGGGCATGATCATGCTGTCGCTGCTGACGCAGAGCGTGGCCAATGCCTCGTTCGGTATTTATATGCCGCGCTTTTCCGGCACGATCTATGAAATCCATTCTGCGCCGATTTCCTACATCGAGATCGTGATCGGATACGTGGGCGCGGCCGCGAGCAAATCTGTCATTTTGGGACTGATCACGCTGGCGGTCGCGCGTTTGTTTGTCGAGTTCCATATCCAGCATCCATTCTGGATGATAGGGTTTCTGATCCTGACATCGGTGACCTTCAGCTTGTTTGGTTTCATCATCGGCATCTGGGCCGACGGCTTTGAAAAGCTGCAGATCATTCCGCTGATGATCATCACGCCGCTGACGTTCCTGGGCGGCACGTTTTATTCCATCAACATGCTGCCGCCTATCTGGCAGACTTTGAGCCTGTTCAATCCCGTCGTTTATCTCGTCAGCGGTTTCCGCTGGAGTTTTTACGGCGTATCGGATGTCAGCGTTGCCATCAGTCTGGGGATGACGGTGGTGTTCCTGATCGTCTGTTTGATCGCGGTGCGATGGATATTCCTGACGGGGTATCGTTTGAAAACGTAATTCACAGGAGGCGGCACATCATGGGTTGGGACAAGGTTCAAGCATTGGTGTTTGACGTTTTTGGTACGGTGGTGGATTGGCGCAATGGCGTGGCGCGCGAGGCCGGACCGTTTTTAGCGAAGTATGGGCGTGGGGACGTACAACCCCTCGCGTTGGCAGACGCATGGCGTCGCCAATACTCGCCCTCCATGGAGGCCGTGCGCAGCGGTCAGCGGCCGTTTGTACGCCTGGATGTGTTGCATCGCGAGAATCTGGAAAAGGCGCTGCGCGAATTGGGTGTGAACCCTGACGAGATTCCGCCCGCAGAGTTGGACGCGTTGAATCTCGCCTGGCATCGCCTGGATCCGTGGCCCGATTCGGTGGCGGGCCTGACGCGCCTGAAAACGCGCTACATCATTGCACCGCTATCGAACGGCAATATCCGGCTGATGCTGGATATGGCGAAACGCGCCGGCCTGCCATGGGATGCGATTCTGGGCGCAGAGGTCGCGCAGGCCTACAAGCCTACGCCTGAAGCCTACCTGCGCACCGCCGATGTGTTGGGTCTGGCGCCCGACCAGATGTGCCTGGTCGCCGCGCACAACAACGATCTTGCCGCGGCGCGTCAGTGCGGTTTGAAAACGGCATTCGTGCGTCGTCCGACCGAGCATGGGCCGGATCAGAAGACGGATCTGGCGGCCGAGCAGGACTGGGATGCGGTGGCTGACGATTTCGGACAGCTGGCCGATCGATTGTTGGCCTGAGCTCTAGGTCTGAACTTTGCGTTGCGGGGAGCTGGGGGCGGAGTTCTATTGGACGTCGAGGCGGGGCAGTGACCGTGTTGGCGCTTCACGGAGTCGGTCTGCCGCCTGCGCGGCCGACACCGCTTTGTCAACCTCGTCGCTACGCTCCTTCGGTTTCCCTCGCTCGCCTCCGAGGCGCGCCAACACGGTCACTGCCCCGCCTCGACTCGCAGAATCTCTGATTCCCTCCGTCGCTGGCACGACTGGTCTTCGTAGGCTTCGTAGGAACTGGCGTTTGCAAGGATGAAGATCTTGCGGGGCTGCTATTCATTGGCGCCTACGGGCGCGCCAATGAATAGCGTTCGTGATCTGCATGCGAAGGTTTTGGCATCGGAGATGAACAGAAGATCTCTCGAGCTACGATTTCGTTATACCTAGAGATGAACTGCGCATCAGCGTCGCATGCATCATCTCTAACCAAGCAGATCTTCCAACTTGGCACCCTCCCACCCCGCCGCATGCCCGGACCGATCGCTATTCGCGCGTGTGCAGGGCACGCGCGAATAGCAGCCCTGCAAGATCTTTCTCTTTGCCAACAGGGCTACAAAAAAACGCCAAGCAAGAAAGTCGAGCCAGCGGTGTGTTGAGCTTGAGTGACTGCGAGTCGAGCCGAGGCCATCGGGCCGTGAGGGCGCCTCAAAGCCGAGTGGAGCGGAGGCTGAAGGGAGGCCCGAAGGGGCCGGACGAAGCGAGCGAACACGGTGTCCGGCGCCCGCGCGCCGGACCGGCTTTGTGAAGCCCTCACGGCCCGATGGCCTCGGCTCGACGTCCAATAAGCACACCGACCTCACACAACCCAAACCTCTGACGATCTAAGCCGAGCGGCACCCGGTATCAGCACGATAACCGGACGCTGCTCTCCCGATCGATTTACGGCGCAGGATTAGGATGCTGCACGTGAATCGCGTCGATGGCTTTGAGGATATCGTCGGACAGCGTCACATCGACGCTGTCGATGTTTTCCTTGAGCTGCTCCAACGTCGTCGCGCCGATCAAGTTGCTGGCGACAGAACGTTGCTGATTCACCCAGGCCAGCGCCAGATGCGTGGGCGATAGGCCGTGGTCACGCGCCAGTTTCACGTATTGCTCGGTCGCTGCTTCGGTCTGCGGATTGCTGTAGCGCGTAAAACGCGTGAACAGCGTGAGCCGGGCGCCTTCGGGGCGAGCGCCGTTCAAGTATTTGCCCGAGAGCACGCCCATCGCCAACGGTGAATAGGCCAGCAGGCTGACTTGTTCGAGGTGACTGAATTCGGACAGGCCTGTTTCGTAGGTGCGATTCAGCAGGCTGTACGGGTTCTGGATCGTGGCGATGCGGGGCAAGCCCTGGTTCTCGGAATGCTTTAGAAACTGTGCGACGCCCCACGGCGTTTCGTTTGATACGCCGATGTGACGGACTTTGCCCGCGCGCACGAAATCCTGCAGGACCTCTAGTGTTTCTTGGACCGGCACGGTGTAATCGTCGTCGATCCACGGATAGTCGCGGCCGAACGTCGCCGTGGTGCGATCGGGCCAGTGCAGTTGATACAGATCCAGATAGTCCGTCTGCAGGCGTTTCAGGCTGGCGTCCAGGGCCTCGGTCAGGTTCTTGCGATCCAGGTTGGTCTTGCCGTTGCGAATGTGTCCCGGGCGTTTCGGATCACGGACCGGGCCGGCTGCCTTGCTGGCCAGCACAATGTCCTGGCGGCGTTTCGTTTTGGCCAGCCAGGTGCCGATATAAGTTTCAGTCCGGCCCTGGGTTTCGGGCTTGGGCGGTACGGGATACATCTCGGCGGTGTCGACGAGCGTGACGCCGCGAGAGAGGGCGTAGTCCAGTTGCTCGTGCGCTTCGGCTTCGCTGTTCTGCTCGCCCCAGGTCATCGTGCCCAGGCCAATCAGACTGACTTCGGTATCGGTGCGGCCAAGTTTGCGGTATTTCAAGAGAGGGCTCCGAGTGAGGAAGGGAAACGCGTCGATGTTACTCCTCGGAGCTGAATGAGTGATTAAATAGGAGAGCATGAGCAAATGCCCTCCGGCAGGGGAAACGCGCCAGCGTGACGGAGAGCCCCTTGCATCGATCGATGCGCATCGCCGCGATTGCCGGCCAGCATACTTCAGGAGTATTAATGAAACCTCGCGTGAGTTTTATCACTTTGGGCGTGGACGATCTGGATCGTGCGATACAGTTTTATCGCGATGGTCTGGGACTCGAGACGCCGGGCATTATCGGCACGGAATTCGAACACGGCGCCGTCGCGTTTTTTGATATGCAGCCCGGTCTGAAGTTGGCGCTATGGCCTCGTGCCAGCCTGGCGCACGACACGCAGGTGCCACAGGGGCCTCGCAGCGCGACAGAGTTTTCGTTGGCCCATAACGTTGCCAACAAGGCAGAAGTCGACCAGGTCATGCAGCAAGCTCGCGAGGCGGGCGCTCAGATCGTCAAGGCCGCCGGCGATACCTTCTGGGGCGGATATGCAGGGTATTTTCAAGACCCGGATGGCCATCTGTGGGAAGTCGTCTGGAATCCGGAGTTCCTGCCGCAGGACTGAGCCTGTTTGCTGCTATAACTGCTCCACTAGCAACCCGCAGGAGCATGGCTATGTGCCGCTGGATGGCGTATTCCGGTGATCCCTTGCAACTGGATCTGGTGATTTTCAAGGCGCAGCATTCGCTGATCGACCAGAGTCTGCACTCGCGTCTAGGGGCGACCACGACGAATGGAGACGGCTTTGGCGTGGGTTGGTATGGTCCGGACCCGAACGAGGCTCCGTTTCGCTATCGCAGTATTCATCCCGCCTGGAACGATCGCAATCTGCGAGAGGCTGCGCGCGCGATCAGGGCACCATTATTTGTCGCGCATATTCGTGCCGCGACAGATACACCCGCACAAGAAACCAACTGCCATCCGTTTCGTCATGACCGCTGGTTGTTTGTGCACAATGGATCGATCCGGGATTATCCCTTGCTGCGGCGCGAACTGCTGATGCAGGTGGATCCGCGCTATTTCCTCTCGTTGGAGGGATCGACGGATTCCGAGGTCATGTTCTTGCTGGCGCTGACGTTCGGTCTGGAAACCGACCCGCTGCCTGCGTTGGAGCGTATGGCCGCCACGGTGGAGGACGCGGGCCACCGGCACGGTGTGGAGCATCCTTTGAATATGACCATCTGCGCGCTGGATGGAGAGCGCCTGATCGCCGTGCGCTATTCGAGCGAGGCCAACTCGCGCACCTTGTTTCACAACAACGATGTGCGTCATCTGAAACAGCTGTATCCCGACGAGCCTCGCATTGCTGCACTCGGAGACGACACCTATATGCTGCTATCCGAGCCGTTGACTGAACTGCCCGGCGTCTGGCAAGAAGTCCCCGAGGCCACAGCAATCATCGCGCACAAAGGGGACGTACAGTATTTCCCCTTTGTGCCGGGAGGCCTGTAGGCGGCGAACCATCGAATCAGACCGGAACCTGATTCTTGTTCATTTCGGAAAACGCTGCGCGCATTGCCTCCTGGATCTGTTCCGGCGTCAGATCCTGTTTATGTGTCGCCATCGACCAGCGGTGTCCGACGGGATCCGTCAGCTGTCCGTAACGGTCTCCCCAGAACATATCCATCGCCGGCATGGTGATCTTTGCGCCGGCGGCCTCGGCTTGCGCCATGGCGGCATCGACGTCTTCGACGTAGATATGCAGATATACCGGCGAGTCCTTCAGCCCTTTGGGGCTCATGGCGCCGCATTCGGAAAACGCGTCGGCCAGCATGATTTTGGAGTCTCCGATTTGTATCATCGCGTGCATGATTCTGCCGTCAGGGCCCGGCAGGCGGGCAAGTTCGACCGCATTGAAAGCCTTGACGTAAAAGGCGATGGCTTCGGCTGCCCCCTCGCAAATCAGGTGAGGGGTCACGGTATGCATGTCTTCGGGTATGGGCTTGACAGTGGCCATGGCGGGCTCCTGAAAGGTGCCCCTGCCGGATTGGCAGGGTTCTATCCCTACGACGAATGATAGACATCCAGATCGACAAACGAAGTGACTTTTTTTATCCGATTGCCGCTGGCGGGGCCGAAAGGGGGCGGGTGGCCTATAACACCCGGATGTATCCCCGGGCGCCAAAGCCACGGCTTGAGAGATGGCGTGAGCGTCCGGTTAATCGACACTGGCGCCTGATTTTTTGACCACCTCCGCCCAGCGCGGGATTTCCGCCGCCATCAGATCGCGCAGGGCTTCCGGGCTGCTGCCTACCAATTCCATCCCCATGGTTTTACCCAGTTTTTCCTGGACATCGGGTTCTTTCAGGATGGTGGCGATTTCCTGGGACAGGCGGTCGACGATCGGCTTGGGCGTGCCTTTGGGGGCGTACACCGCCTGCCATGACGCCATCTGGAATCCTTTTACGCCGGCTTCTTCCATGGTGGGCGTATCGGGGGCCAGCGCGATGCGTTTTGGCGTTGTCACGGCCAGCAGTTTGAGCTTGCCGTTCTGCAGCAAGGGCAGGGCGGCCGTCATCTGGTCGAACATGAAAGTCACCGCGCCCGCGGATACATCCACCATGGCAGGCGGGGTACCCTTATAGGGCACATGGGTGAGCGGCACGCCAATCGTGTCTGCGAACAGTTCGCCGGCCAGATGGGTCGACGTGCCTTGTCCGGACGAGGCAAAGGTCCGCTTGGTCGGATCGCGTTTGAGCAGTGCGATCAGATCCGCGACGGAATTCACGCCCAGATTGGGATCCACCAGCAACACGTTGGGCAACGTGGCGACCAGCGATACCGGCTCAAAGTCTTTGACCGGGTCGTAGCGCAGATTTTTGTACAGGCTGGCGTTGATGGCGTGGGTGCTGATGGTGCCGCCAAACAGGGTGTAGCCGTCGGGCGTGGCCTTGGCTACGTAGCTCGCGCCGATGCCGCCTGCCGCGCCGGGCTTGTTTTCCACGACCACGTTCTGTTTCAAGCGCTCGGCGAGCTTCTGCGCCAACAGGCGGCCCACCACATCGGTGGAGCCGCCCACGGTAAAGGGTACGACATACGAAATCGGTTTCTCGGTCGGCCAGTCCGCGGCTTGCGCGGGCAGACCGCAAGTCGCCAGGGCAGCAGCGGACAGTGTTAACACCAGATGACGGCGTCGGGTGAGGTTCATGGTTGTCTCCGTATGGTTTTATAGGACGAGCGTGGGTGCCGTCGAGGAAATGACAGGCACTGGCCGAGTGATCGGCGGGGATACTGCGTGCTTACTAGGTCAATGCTGCTGCTTGTCGCTGCCTGTGCCGGGTCTCTTGGGAATGGGGGACGGCGTGGCGTGAGGCTTTTATTGTTACTGCTGCGGGCAGGGCATTGACGGGCCTTGCTGCGGCCTGCCGGTCGTCATCGCAATTCAACAATCAGCAGGCCGACGACGGGTTTCAGCGCCCGTTTTTCGCGCGCCAGGCGGCGAATTGTTCGCGAGTTTGCGGATCGGTGGGCGGGTACAGGCCCAGGATGCTGCGGCCGCCTTGGACTTCGCTGGTGACGAAATCTTCGAACGCCGTCATTTCGTGGGCTTCCTTAGCGATGTCGTCGGCAATGTCCGCGGGGATGATGACCACGCCTTCGCCGTCACCGACCACGATGTCGCCAGGGAACACGGCTACGTCGCCGCAGCCGATGGGCACATTAATGTCCAGGGCTTGGTGCAGCGTCAGGTTCGTCGGGGCAGATGGGCGGTTGTGATAGGCGGGGATCTCCAGATTGGCGATCTCGGGCGAATCGCGGAAACCGCCATCGGTAACTACTCCCGCTACGCCGCGTTTCATGAGGCGCGTCACCAGGATAGAGCCTGCCGAGGCGGCGCGCGCGTCTTTGCGGCTATCGATCACCATCACCGCACCCGCGGGGCAGGTTTCCACGGCCACGCGTTGCGGATGGCCGCGGTCTTCAAACACTTTGATGGTGTTCAGGTCTTCGCGCGCAGGGATGTAGCGCAGCGTGAAGGCCGGGCCGACCATGTTGGGCAGCTTGGGGTTCAGCGGACGCACGTCCTGGATGAATTGATTGCGCAGGCCACGCTTGAAAAGCGCGGTGCACAAGGTGGCGGTGCTGACGCCCTGCAGGATGCTGCGGGTGGTATCGGATAGGGTGGTCATTGATGTCTCTAAAGTTATCAGGTCAGGCTTATAAGGTCGGGCGCGAGAGCTGTGAGGCCGTTGCGATGGATCCAACCGACCTCAACAGCTGGCGCGGGCAAAATCAGAAAATACTGGGCTCGGGCACCGGTTCGCCAAAGCTCGTTTCCAGGAAATCAAAATCGCAGCCTTCATTGGCCTGCAGGATGTGTTTGGAATACATCCAGCCGTAGCCACGCTCGTAACGCTTGGGCGGAGGCGTCCAGGCTGCGCGGCGCGCTGCCATTTCCTCATCGCTGATGTTCAGATGAATCGTGCGGTTCGGCACGTCCACCGTGATCAGGTCGCCCGTGCGTACCAGGGCCAAGGGACCGCCGATGTAGGATTCCGGCGCCGCATGCAGAATACACGCGCCATAGCTGGTGCCGCTCATGCGGGCATCGGACAGACGCAGCATGTCGCGCACGCCCTGTTTGACGAGCTTGGTCGGGATCGGCAGCATGCCCCATTCCGGCATGCCCGGGCCGCCTTGCGGGCCGGCATTGCGCAGGATCATGATGTGATCGGCGGTGACGTCCAGGTTCTCGTCGTCCACGGCGGCCTTCATGCTGGGGTAGTCGTCGAACACCAATGCCGGGCCGGTATGCTGCAGGAATTGCGGGGCGCAGGCGCTGGGCTTGATCACGCAGCCGTCGGGGGCCAGGTTGCCTTTGAGGACGGCGAGCGCGCCTTCGTCATAGATGGCGTTATCCAGTGGACGAATCACGTCGTCGTTATAGACGCCGGCACCCTCCAGGTTTTCACCGAGCGTCCGCCCAGAGACCGTCATCGCGGACAGGTCCAGGTGGTCTTTCGCCAGCCGCGTCATCAGGCCGGGCAGGCCGCCCGCGTAGTAGAAGTCTTCCATCAAATATTTGTCGCCGCTGGGACGGATGTTGGCGATCACCGGGACCTTGCGGCTGGCGGCGTCAAAATCGTCCAGACCGACGGCGCAACCCGCACGGCGCGACATGGCGACCAAGTGCACGATCGCGTTGGTCGAGCAGCCCATGGCCATGGCCACGTTGATGGCGTTCTTGAACGAGGCCACCGAGAGGATTTTCTGCGGCGTCTGGTCTTCCCACACCATTTCCACCACGCGGCGGCCGCATTCGGCCGACATACGCATGTGGTTCACGTCGGCGGCGGGGATCGACGAGGCGCCCGGCAAGGTCATTCCGATCGCTTCGGCAATCGCCGTCATCGTGCTGGCCGTGCCCATCGTCATGCAGGTCCCGTAGCTGCGCGCGATACCGCCTTCGACTTCGGTCCAGTCCTCCTTGGTGATGTTGCCGGCACGGCGCTCGTCCCACAGTTTCCAGGCGTCGGAGCCGGAACCCAGGATCTTGCCTTTCCAGTTGCCGCGCAGCATCGGGCCGGCAGGCAGATAGACACAGGGTAGGTTGGCGCTGAACGCGCCCATCAGCAGACCAGGGGTGGATTTATCACAGCCGCCCATCAGCACGGCGCCGTCTACCGGATGGCTGCGCAGCAGTTCTTCGGTTTCCATCGCCAGGAAATTGCGATACAGCATGGTGGTCGGCTTGACGAACGATTCCGATACGGAAATCGCCGGCAGTTCGACCGGGAAACCGCCCGCCTGGAAAATGCCGCGCTTGACGTCGTCGACGCGCTGCTTGAAATGGCTGTGACAGGGGTTCAGGTCCGACCAGGTATTGATGATGGCGATGATCGGACGGCCGGCCCAGTCCTGCGGGCCATAGCCCATTTGCATCATGCGCGAGCGATGGCCAAACGAGCGCAGATCGTCGTGCGCCATCCAGCGCGCACTGCGCAGGTCTTCGTAAGAGCGGGTCATGAGTTAGGTCTCCCTTGCTGTTTTGGCGATTAAAACACTAATATATTAGTGCGTCAATGAATCAACCGACCGGTACAATCCGGCCATCTTTCCTTTTTTCGCCTATGACCCGATCGTCAACGCTGCCCATCGATCTGCGCCTGGACCGTTCCCGCCATGCGGCGCCGCAGGTGTTCGAAAAGCTGCGCGAACTCATTGTGTCGATGGAGTTAAAGCCGGGCGCGCCGCTGGCGCGCGTCGAGCTGGCCGAGGCATTCGGGTTGAGCCAGACGCCGATTCGCGATGCGCTCAGTCAATTGCGCGATGAAGGGCTGGTGGACATTTATCCGCAGCACACAACGGCTGTCAGCCGTATCGATATCGCTGCTGCTCGGCAGGCGCATTTTTTACGGCTGTCCCTCGAGCTGGAAATCGTGCGCGTACTCGCGACACGCGAGGATCCTGCGTTGATTGACCGACTACAGGCACACATCGACGTCCAGCATGCCAATCGTGTCGCTGAGCGCTATCCCGCTTTCATGGCCGCGGACCAGGCGTTTCACCAGGATATGCACCAGGCCGCCGGCGTAGGGGCATTGTGGGAACTGGAGCAACGCTATAGCGGCCACGTCGATCGCCTGCGCCGCCTGCATCTACCCGAAGCCGGCAAAGCCGATCGCATCCTGCGCGATCATCAACGCATATTGGATGCCATTGCCCACCAGGATGTCACTGGCGCACAGGCGGCATTGCGCGAGCATCTGTCAGGCACGCTGAGTCAGATCGAGGATATCTGCGCACGCTATCCGGATTATGTGACGGTGAGGTAGCGGCCGTGGGCTGCGGCGCGATCACGACGCTGTCAGTCTGATTTTCTAGTGTTTGGCAGCCCGTTGCCACATTTGTGATGGAGTGTTGCTTTGCCAACAGTACCGCTGTTGGCGTAATTGACAACATTTTCGGTTGTTGGCTTGATTGACAACAAGGCATCACAACTTATCATTGATTTCAAGTCTGTGGATGATGATGGGGCTATCATTCAAATCGTAGTGTGGCAGGTACCTCGTCCTGTCGCGCCCTGTCTGCATACAGTCAAGTACAGGCTCGTTTACATCGCCAATAATGAACGCGTCGTTGGATTTGATAATGAGCGCGGTAAGGGTGACCATTGCCACTTATGCGGCCGAGAAATTCCTTATGATTTTGTGAGTATTGATCAGTTGGTCGAGGATTTTCTTGCACATGTCGAACGCTACAAGAATGAGAGGCACCATGGGTCGTAAACTAACTATCACTATCGACTCGGATTGGAAGGCCGCATTGCGCGGCGCTGCGGCCCAGGCCAAGGCTGGGCTCCGGGAAAAGCGTTATCAGGGTGAGGTGTTGAACTTTGAGAGCGCGGGTGCGTTCTTTTCTCATTTAACAGAGAGACGGTGGGCATTGATTACGGAGTTGCTGGGTGAGGGAGTGGTCGGTGTACGTGAGTTGGCTCGCCGTCTAGGGCGAGACGTGAAGCGTGTGCATGAGGATGCAAGTGCTCTTGTAGCGCTTGGATTGTTAGAACGTACGGAGCTAGGGGCTTTGTTTTGTCCTTACGTTGATATTCATGTGGATATGCATTTAATGCGGCGGGCAGCGTAATCCTGCTTGATGCTGTGTCGCTGTTATGGTCTAAATCTATCCATTCTGTGTCTGTCTCGGCGTAGCCCGCTCCCATATACTGTCTCGCATCAATCACACGAGAAATTGCATGCGCTACCGTTACGTTACCGCCGATGTTTTTACCAGCCAGGCTTATTGCGGCAATCCTTTGGCCGTTGTGTTGGACGCCGAGGGCCTGAGTACCGAGCAAATGCAGATCATCGCTCGGGAATTCAATTATTCAGAAACCAGTTTTGTCCTGCCGCCAAAGGATCCTGCGAATACGGCTTGGGTCAGGATTTTCACGCCTGATCGAGAAATGCCGTTTGCTGGGCATCCGAACATTGGCACAGCGGTGGTCCTGGCTCGCGAGCTGGCTATCGCCGGCCGTGTTGTGCCGGATGAATTCGTGTTTGAGGAAATCGCAGGGCTGGTGCGGATTTCGCTCGCGCGCGGCGAGCAGGGTATCGATGGTGCGGAGCTGTTGGCGCCACAACCTTTATCGCTGGGCAGCAAGGTGCCGGTCGAATCTGTAGCACGTGCGTTGAGGCTGAATGTCTCAGATATCGAGGTGTCCGAGCACGTTCCTCAGGTGGCATCGGTGGGAGCGCCTTTTTTGATTGCTCAGCTTGCCAGCCGTGATGCGTTGCGCCGCATCGTGCCGGATGCGAACGAGTATGCGGCCTTGTTGCCCTTGGATGGCGCGAAATCCATCTATGCCTACACGACGGACACTGCTGCAGATACGATTGATAGCCCCACAGATATACAGGCGCGTATGTTCACGGGCCGCATGACGGAAGACCCCGCCACGGGCAGCGCGACCGTCGCGGCAACGGCATTGCGGGCGTCATTGCGTGGCGACGGCACATTGCGGTTGCGCGTGGGGCAAGGGGTGGATATGGGACGCGCGAGTTTATTGCTCGCGCGTGCTGAGCACCGCCCTGATGGTATATGGGCGAATGTTGCGGGGCAGGCGGTGGTGGTGATGGAGGGCAGCTTGCTCCCTCCATTGGCCCGATAAGGTATCTGCCTGTCCGGCCCGCCGCTATCTCCCTACTGCATACGCCTGCATCAGCCTGGCCGTCGCCGCTGCATGCAGCAAACCGTCCTCGTCCCGGGTCGCAGCCGTCAGGCGTCCCGTGGACCACTCAGGTTCTTCTTCGATGACGTGCCCGCGGGCGCGTAAATCTGCGATGACCTCTGCGCCAAACGAGGTTTCTACGGCCAGATGCCCCGGCTTGCGGTCACGCGGATAAAACGACGACGGAAAGTGCATCGTGTGCGACATAGGTTGGTCGATGGCTTCCTGCAGATTCAGCCCATGATGGACATGGCGCAAGAACAGCAGCAATTGCCACTGCTCTTGCTGGTCGCCGCCAGGTGTGCCGAACACCATGTAGGGCTTGCCGTCGCGCAGGGCCAGCGATGGCGTTAGCGTCGTGCGTGGCCGTTTTCCAGGGGCCAGTGTGCCAGGCAGGCCGGGTTCCAGCCAGAACATCTGCGCGCGCGTATTGAGCGGGAATCCCAGTTCCGGAATCACGGGCGATGATTGGAACCATCCGCCTGATGGCGTTGCCGACACCATGTTGCCCCAGCGGTCGATCACATCGACATGGGTGGTGTCGCCGCGCTTGACCGAGGCGCGCATGTCGGCCAGCGTAGGTTCGCTGCTCGGAGCGCCCACGGGTGTGATCTTGGACAGGCGCGACAAGACGTCCATGACCCGATCTACCTGCGCATCGAAGCCGGGCACGCGGCCGGGCTGCAGATCGTGCGATGCCATCGCTCCAATCAAGACGCGGCGTTCGTCGTTATAGGCATCCGACAGCAAATGCGCCAAGGGCACATCGACAAAAGATGGGTCGCCGTAATAGGCTTCGCGATCGGCAAACGCCAGCTTCATGGCCTCGGTAACGTGATGAATGAATTCCGCGCCGTTCGGCCCCGCCTGGCGCAGGTCCAGCCCCTTGAGCAATGCCAGGGTTTGCAGGAAGACGGGGCCTTGGCTCCATACGCCTGCTTTCGCAACGGTATAGCCATGATAGTCATAGGTGGCCGGCGTATCGTAGCTCGCCGACCAGCCGGCCATATCCTGCGCGGTCAAGACACCGCGATGCGGCGTGCCGCTCTCGTCCATGACCTCGTTATTGCGGGCATATTGGTCAATGGCCTCGGCTACAAAGCCGCGATAAAACGCGTCCCGTGCCGCGTCGATCTGACGCTCGCGGTCATTGCCGGCGGCTTCGGCCTCGCGCAATACGCGGCGCCAGGTTTGCGCCAGGCGCGGGTTACGAAACAGTTTGCGGGCCTCAGGCACGTTGCCGCCAGGCAGATAGACCTGCGCGGTGGTGGGCCAGTGCGCGGTAAAAAAATCCTTGAGCTTTGCAATGGTGTTGGCGATGCGCGGCATCAACGGATGGCCTTGCTCGGCGTAATAGATCGCCGGCTCGAGCACATCGCGTACGCGTAACGTGCCGTGATCGCGCAGCATCAGCATCCAGGCATCAAACGCGCCGGGGATGACGGCGGGCAGTAGGCCGTTGCCGGGGATCAAGTTCAGCCCGAGCGATCGGTAGTGTTCCAGCGTTGCGCCCGCTGGCGTCGGGCCCTGGCCACACAAGACCTCGGTGCGGCCGGTGCGTACCGAGTGAAAAATCACCGGCACTTCACCCGCCGGGCCTACCAGGTGCGGTTCCACGACCTGCAGCACAAAGCCAGCCGCCACGGCCGCATCAAACGCGTTGCCGCCGCGTTCCAGCAACGCCATGCCAGCACTGCTGGCCAGCCAGTGAGTCGAGGTCACGACACCAAACGTGCCCAGAATCTCGGGGCGCGTGGTGAACATGCGATATCCGGAGTCGATACTCATTTTGCCGCCACCGTCACGTCCTTCAGGCGGATGAGGCCGTCAGGGTAGGGCACAAAGCCTTGGACCTTGGCTTGCGTGCCGAAAATCCAGGGCAGATAGAACAGATAGATACGAGGATCGTCTTCCTGCATCTTCTGCATGGCTTGCGCATAGAGCTCGCGGCGTTTTGATTCGTCGGCAATGCTGCGCGCTTCGTTCATCAATTTGTCCATATCGGCGTCGCAGTACTTGCCATCGTTCAACGTGCCCTTGCACGTGATGTACTGGTAAATATTGCCGCTGGGATCAACGCGGCCCGACCAGCCTGTCTGGCCCACTTGAAAATCGCCTTGAGGCAGTGCCGATTGCAGCGATGCGAACTCCAGAGGCTTCAGCGAAATATCAAAACCGGCCTCGGAGCCCATCGCCTGCACCAGCTCAAACACCTGCTGCATAGTGGTGTTATTGCCAAAGGTCAATTCGAACTTGACGCGATCGTAGCCGGCTTGCTTGAGCAGCTCTTGCGCTTTCTTTGGGTCGCGTCCGGTGCGCTCTACGCTTTTGTCATAGGCAAAGCTGGCCGGCGGAAAGGGTTGATAAGCAGGTTGGAACATACCCTCGCCCACCACTTGGTTGATCACGTCGCGGTCAATCGCCAAATCCAGCGCCTGGCGTACGCGCTTGTCTTTGGCCAACGGGTTGTCGGCACGGGGGCCGTTCGCGATGTTGACCGAGATAGCCTGATAACCCAGGCCGGTGACGGGGGCCAATCGCAGATTCGAGTCCGATTTCACGGCCTCGGCGTCACTGGGCGCAACCCGCTCAATGATGTCCAGGCCGCCTGCGCGCAGGTTGTTCAAGCGCACCGTGGTGTCGGGCATGGGCGTGAAGACGACCTGATCGAAATGGTAGTGGTCCTTGTCCCAATACTTGTCAAAGCGGTCCAGTACGATACGATCGTTCTGCACGCGTTCCTTGAACTTGTAGGGCCCCGAGCACACGGGATGACGGCCCGGTTCTTTATCGAAAGTGGCGGGCGACAGCATCATGCCGGCTCGGTCAGAGAGCTGCGACAGCAGCGATGCGTCGCGTTCTTTCAGATGCAATACAACAGTGCGGGCATCCGGGGCGTCCACGCTGGCGACCGAGATGAGCTCGCTTTTGCGGTTGCTATCGGGCAGCGTCATGGCACGATCCAGATTCGCCTTGACCGACGCGGCGTCGATGGGTGCGCCATCGTGATAAAAGGCGTTTTCGCGCAACGTGAACGTCAGCGTCAAACCGTCGTCGCTGGTTTTCCACGACTCGGCCAACTGCGGCACGATTTTCAGGTCGGGCGAGATATCCACCAGCTTGTCGCAGAGCGAGGCAAATACAATGCGGCCAACAAAGGTGCGGGCGTGGACGGGATCCAGCACATCGGGATCGTCTTGCAGGCCGATACGCATCGTGGATTGGGCGGTGGCAGCGGCGCTGGCAAAGAGGCCAGCTGCAGCGAGGGCGAGGCAGAGACTGCGCATGGAAGGTCCTTTAGTCGTGATCGCAAACGGGGAACGGCGCATCCGTCGGAGGGCATTAGCCGCCGGTGGCGCCGCCGATCAATCGATTCTACTGCTGCTCCTTCGGCCAGGCATTTCCCGCAGGTCGATTGGCGATCCGGCTCGTCTCGATATCGTCAGTTTGTTTGACGCTGTGCCACGGGCCGGTAGGTATCATTGACACTTTTCACGACAACAGATTGTCAGCCCGATGGAATCGACCCGCGTGGGATCACGCATGACCAAAAACAAGGCCACCCTGATTGGAGTGGGTGCCATCCTGCTATGGAGCGCGGTGGTCGGGTTGATTCGGGGAGTCAGCGAAAACCTGGGGGCGACAGGCGGGGCCGCCGCGATTTATTCAGTCGCTTCGGTTTTTCTCTTGCTCAGCGTGGGATTGAAACGACTCGCTTCGTTTCCGCGGCGCTACCTGGTGTGGGGCAGCATTCTGTTTGTAGCCTATGAGCTGTGCTTTTCACTATCGATCGGGTATGCGAACAACAGCCGCCAAGCGATCGAGGCGAGCATGGTCAACTATCTATGGCCCAGTTTGACGATGTTGGCCGCTATTGTGGTCAACAAGCATCGCGCCAGTTGGCTGATCATGCCTGGCCTCGCGTTGGCAATATTCGGTATTTGCCGGGTATTGGGCGGCGATGAAGGGCTGAATCTGGAGAGCATGCTGTTCAACGTCCAGGACAACCCGTTGAGCTATGGCCTGGCTTTTGCCGGCGCCCTCATCTGGGCAGCTTATTGCACGATCACCGCGCGTATTGCCAAAGGAGCCAACGGCATCACGCTGTTTTTCATTCTCACCGCATTGGTGCTCTGGATCAAATACCTGATCGGGGGCGGCGGGCAGATGAACCTCGATACGCACGCGCTGCTTTACCTGGTCTTGGCCGGCGCTGCCATGGGCTTTGGCTACGCAGCATGGAACATCGGTATCCTGCACGGCCATGTCACGATCCTGGCCGGTGCGTCATATTTTGTGCCGGTGCTGTCGGCAGTCCTGTCGGCATTGATCCTCAGCACTACGCTGCCGCTATCATTCTGGCAAGGCGCCGCAATGGTGTGTGCAGGCTCCATCCTGTGTTGGATATCCACTCGTCGCAAGAAAAACAGCCACCGCGGGAATCTTGATTTCTAGCGTCCTCAGGCGCGTTGGCTGCGTTCACTGGCACGTGGGGCGGCAGTGCAGGCCGTCCGTCACAGCGTATTCAGTGGCAGCTTCAGATACCTCACCCCATTGTCTTCCGGTTCGGGCAACCGTCCTGCACACATGTTGACCTGAATAGACGGGATAATGAGCTTGGGCATGGACAGCGTGGCGTCGCGCTTTTCGCGCATTGCTACAAATGTCTGTTCGTCAACGCCCGCATGCACATGGATATTGGCGCGACGTTGATCGGCGATCGTGGTTTCCCAGGCATACTCATCGCGTCCCGGGGCCTTGTAATCGTGACAGACAAATACCCGTGTGGCGTCCGGCAACGCCAATAAGCGCTGAATGGATCGATAGAGCGTCGTTGCGTCGCCACCTGGAAAATCGCAGCGTGCCGTGCCGTAATCCGGCATGAACAGCGTATCGCCCGTGAACACCGTGTCGCCAATCACATAGGCCATGCACGCAGGAGTATGGCCGGGCACATGCAGGGCGATTCCCTGTAGCTCGCCGATCTGGAATTGATCTCCGTCCTCGAATAATCGGTCGAACTGCCGGCCATCACGAGCAAATTCGGTGCCGGCGTTGAAGATCTTTCCAAAGACATTCTGGACGGTGGTGATGTGTTTGCCGATGGCCAGCCTCCCGCCCAACTGTTCAATCAACAGCGGCGCCGCGGAAAGGTGGTCAGCGTGGGCGTGGGTCTCCAGCACCCACTGCGTTTGCAGATGGTGTTCCTGGACATGGGCAGCCATCCGCATTGCCGAAGTTTCGGCCGTGCGGCCGCTGGCATAGTCGAAATCCAGGACACTGTCGATGATGGCGCAGGCATTGCCGCCGGGGTCGCGCACGATGTGGCTGGCAGTAAAGGTGTCGGGGTCGAAAAAAGTATGCACGTCCGGCCGCTGCAACTCGCCGCGTAGCGTGCGTTGCACGATCGAGATCGCGATATCCTGTGCGGTATCCATAGCAATATCTGCCGATTGAATTCAACTGTACTGGACGTATACAGGGATTGTATCTGTATGCGTGGCTATCTGCTCTTCGCGGCGGGCAATAGCTGGCCGGCCGACAGGGCGGATTTTCGCGGCGCGGCAAGCCTTATTCCGCGTGCTTGCCCTATCATGGGGTTTTGTCACCATAATTCAGAGCAGTCTCCATGCCGTTCTCTCCCCGTCCTTCGTCCAACGCTACGCCATTAGCCGGTATCGCCTGTGTATCTGCAGGGATCCTGTTCCTGACGTGCAGCGATGCGCTGGCCAAATGGGTGGGGGAATACTACAGCCCAGTGCAGATTCTGTTCCTGCGTGCGTCGATCGCATTGCCGGTGGTCTTGGTGCTGGTCCTGGCGCTGGGCGGGCGGCGAGCCTTGCGTACGCGTCATCCTGGGCTGCACCTGGTGCGTGGGGCGCTCAATATCATTTCGGCATCGATGTTCTATCTGGGCCTGCAGTCATTGCCTTTGGCGGAGGCTACGGCCATCGCGTTTTCGGCACCGCTGTTTGTGACCGCGCTATCTGTGCTTGTGCTAAAGGAGCCCGTGGACGGGCGGCGCTGGCTGGCAGTGGCGGCCGGGTTTGCCGGTGTACTGGTTATCGTACGGCCCGGCGCCGCAAGTTTTCAGATGGCGGCGCTCTTGCCGCTGGCGACTGCCGCTCTGTATGCCGTCATGATGTTGACGGCCAGAGCGATAGGCGCGGCCGAGAGCATGCTGACGACGATGCTGTATATCGTGCTGGGCCAGTTGGTCTGTAGCGCAGTCGCTGTTCCCGCATTCTGGACGCCGCCGGAGTGGTCGCACTGGCCTTATTTTGCAGGCATTGCGCTGTTCAGCACGTTGGGCCTGACCTTTATTACCCAAGGGTTTCGCATCGGCCCGGCCTCGGTGGTCGCGCCATTTGATTACACAGGCCTGCTGTGGGCATCGCTGCTCGGCTGGTTTGTGTGGCAGGACGTTCCCGAGTTGCCCGACTATCTCGGCGCAGCGTTTATTGTCGGCAGCGGCCTGTACATTGCGTGGCGGGAAACGAGACCTGCCAAACCGCGACGCGCCTGAGGTTTCCTTCGCACCAGATTGAAGTCCCCTGCACCAAGGCAGGGCAGCAGCCGTTCGCCCTGTTGGCGCAGTGAGGGTGATTCCAGGCCCATTCCCTGGCGCAATTCCGGTATCCCAGCAGGTATTCATGTCGGGCTAATGGCCAGTATTCATGCGGCCGTCAGCATGTTCATCGCCGTTTTCGTTTTTGTGTTGCCACGAGTTGGCACGAACCTTGCATAGGGTTCCTAGGCTCGATGGTCTACCGCGCACGCGGAAACATGAAGAGGACGGTGTACGCACACGATGAACAAGCACTCGTTGGACATTGAATCCGTAAGTCATCGATATGGCGGTTTTCTGGCCGTTGACCAGGTTGATCTTTCAGTCGAGCCGGGAGAAGTGCTAGCGCTGCTGGGGCCATCGGGGTGTGGCAAAACCACGTTGCTGCGCATCGTGGCAGGCTTTGTCAAGCAGACACAGGGCAAGGTCCGGGTGGACGGCAGATCGATTGACGATCTGCAGCCGAATCGACGCGATATCGGTATCGTGTTTCAGAACTATGCGTTGTTCCCGCACATGACTGTGGCGCAGAACGTAGCCTACGGTCTGGATGCGCGTGGCCGTCGGCGTGTCGATGTCGCGCGCCGCGTTCAGGAGTGTCTGGAGGCGGTGCAGCTGCCGCATATGGCGCAGCGTTACCCACGTCAGTTGTCGGGAGGACAACAGCAACGCGTCGCGCTGGCTCGCGCCATTGCAACCGAGCCGCGTATTCTCCTGTTGGATGAGCCTTTCAGTGCACTCGACAAGAATCTGCGATTGGATATGCAGATCGAGATCAAGCGCCTGCAGCGCCAGCTCGGGTTGACTGCCATCCTGGTCACGCATGACCAAGAGGAAGCGATGAGCGTGGCTGATCGTATCGCGATCATGAACCAGGGGCGTGTCGAGCAGCTGGGAACGCCGGTGGACATTTACGATCGTCCCGATACCTTGTTCGTGAACAGTTTCATCGGCACCACCAATTTGCTGGAGGGCCGGGTGTCGGCGATGGACGGGGCGGGGGTGTGCGTGGCGCTCGACGCGGGTGGCAGCATTGTCGTTCCTTCAACGGGGGATTTTGCTGCGGATCAGCGTGTGATGGTGTCGTTGCGGCCAGAGCATCTCAATCTCTATGAACAGGACGGGGCAGGGCGCTGGCCGGTGGATGTCACGCTGAGCCTGCCGTTGGGACCTAGCGTTGTGCATCAAGTGATGACGCGAAATCAGGTCGCTATCAAGATTTCCGCGACGCGCAGGGGCGGTGTTCGCGTCCCGCAGGGCGCGGCGTGGTGCGGCGTGCGCCCAGATGCACTGCCGTCGATTTTTTCGTCGCCCTCTAACGTCAACTGAAGGAAACGCTATGAAGCATGATCCCGTTCGCCGTCAACTGCTGGCTGGTGCTGCATCATTGAGTGCGTTGGCAATACTGCCTCGCATTGCGCATGCCAAGGGTTCCGTGGTCGGCGCGGTCTACCCAGGCTCTTGGGAAGAGGCTTATCGTTCTATCGTGGCGCCTGCGCTGCAGAAGACGCATGGGGTGACGCTGGAAATGCAGCCGCTGTATGCGGTGGACCAGATTGCCAAGGCGCGCGCGGCGCGCGGCAATCCGCTGTTCGACACGTTCCTGCTCGATCCCGGCCCGCGTGTGACAGCCATCGAGGCTGGGCTGTTTGAAAAATTCGATCCCTCTCGCTTAAGCAACGCCTCGAAGCTGCAGCCGGGTATGGCCGATGAATATGGTGTGACGGTCGCCGCGCAATTTGTGGGGATCGCGTATAACCCCAAGAAATTCGATAAACCGCCCGCCGACTGGGCCGATTTATTCGCTGACCCCTACGTGTCGCGATTGGGGCTGACCGGGTTTCAGACGACCTTCGGCACCGTATCCATCCTGGAAATGTCCAAAGCGTTCGGCGCCAAAGGGATAGACGTAGAGCCCTTCTTCGCTGAACTGAAAAAGGTGTTGCCCAAGATCGCGGTCATCGGCGCGCCTGCCTCGATGCCCAGCCTGTTCCAGCAGGGGCAGTGCGACATCATGTATGCGAATACGCAAACGGTCGGAACACTGAAAGCGCGTGGCGTTGACATCGAGTTCGTGCGGCCGGCCAGCGGCGTCATTACGTTTTTTACGACCATGCACATTGCCAAAGGTGCGGAACAGGTCGACAACGCCTATCAATACATTGACACCGTGCTCTCTGCGCCGGTGCAGACCGAGTTGATGAAAGGGCCCTATTTCATGGCGCCTGTCGCATCGGATGTGACACTGGACGATACCCTGCCGCTCAAGAACCTATCCGAGATGTCGAACATGGTGCAACACGATTGGGCACAGATCAATCCGCAGCG
This sequence comes from Bordetella genomosp. 4, assembly GCF_002261185.1. Classification (GTDB taxonomy): domain Bacteria; phylum Pseudomonadota; class Gammaproteobacteria; order Burkholderiales; family Burkholderiaceae_B; genus Bordetella_A. The sequence continues at coordinate 99,869 of NZ_NEVQ01000017.1, read as the reverse complement.
TGCTGCATGGATTGAACGCTTTAACAGGGAAGTCGCCCGTTGAACAATGCCGCCATTTCGCCGGGACGTTGGCCGTTGGCAGTGCCGCTGACACTCGCCTTCATGGTCTTTTTCGCGGCGCCGTTATTGATGCTGGCGGCCACCAGCATGTACGAAGACGATGGCCTGACTCGGCTGGGTGTGGCGACCTGGACCAAATTCCTCGCGGATCGCTTTTACTGGAAGGTCACGCTGGATACGCTCAAGCTGGGCGTCATGACGGTTTGCGCGACGTTGTTGATAGGCTATCCCCTGGCGGTGGTCTACATGCAGTCCAACGAACGATGGCGGCGATTGATGTTGTTCATCATCATCATGCCGGTGCTGTTGTCGGTAGTGGTGCGCACTTTTGCCTGGATCGTCATTCTGGGAAATGAAGGCGTCATCAATCAGGCCGTCATGGCGTTGGGCTTGAGTCCCACGCCGTTGCGCCTGCTGCAGACCGAGCTGGGATTGATCTTGTCGCTGACCCAGATCGAGATGCCGATGATGTTGTTGCCCCTGATCAGCGTGATGGCTCGCATGGACCGCAATTTGATTGATGCCTCTGTGGCGCTGGGGGCATCACGCTGGCGGACGTTGTTCAAAGTGGTGTTGCCGCTGTCGATTCCAGGATTGGTCGCCGGTTGTACGTTGGTCTTTGCCAGCTCGGCCACGGCATTTATCTCGCAATCCATCATCGGCGGCAACCGCCTGGTTTATTTGCCCTTGGTGATTTGGCAGCAATCGCTGGTGGTCTACAACTGGCCTCTGGCCGCGGTGGCGTCCATTGTGTTGTTGGCCTCGGTCATGCTCTGCGTTGTTGTGATTGCGGCGTTGGGCCGCCGTGGTGCGAGGTATTTGCATGTCTAGACGAAACTCGTTTTCCGACTTGAGCTATTACTCGGTGATAGGCGGCGTTGCAGGACTGGCATTGATGGTGTTGGTGGGGCCGGTGATCGTGGTGCTGGTGACCTCACTGACTGACAGCCAGACATTGCGATTTCCGCCCTCGGGTATATCGCTGGATTGGTATCGGCGCTTGTTTGATCCGGATCTTTCCGCGCCGATACATCGAGCGGCGGGCAATAGCTTGATGGTAGCGGCTTGGTCGGCGATGGCGGCAGCCGTGTTTGGCGGCGCAGCGGCGTTGGCGCTCGCCCGGTCGAGCCGCCGCAGCGCTCGTGCGTTGGACGCATTTTTCATGTCGCCGTTGATATTGCCCGGCATCGCTTTTGGTTTGGCGGCATTGGTGTTTTTTACAGCCATCGGGTTGAGGCCGTCGTTGGTATTGATGGCGGTGGGGCATGCGGTGATGATCGTGCCGTTCGTATTGCGCACGACCAGCGCCAGCCTGGTTCAGTTGGAGGGGAGTTTGCTGGAGTGTTCGGCCAGCCTGGGCGCGGGGCCGCTTTATACCTTTCGCAGAATCACGCTGCCTATCATTTTTCCCGGCTTGGCGGCCGGGACGTTCATGGCGTTCATGGCGTCGATCGACAACGTGCCTGTTTCGCTGTTCTTGTCCGGCCCTCGCAGCGACATGTTGCCTATCCGCATGTGGGGAATGATGGAGTCCACATTGGATGTGCGCGTCGCGGCGGTGTCCGGCGTGTTGACGGTCAGCGTTCTGGTGCTGATGCTGGTGATGGAGCGACTGACGGGCTTGAGTCGACGGTTGCAAGGCCAATGAGCCACAGGTATTTCTGATGTCGTATGAGTTGTCGGGTCAGATGGCGTCCTGTTTATCGTTCATATTTAGAGCAAGAAGGGGATCATGCATAACGTAAAAGTCGAACCTTTGACCGTTGAGGCGTTTGAGCCCTACGGTGATGTGCTGACTCTGCCCACGTCGGCGGGACGTACGTATTACAACGATGCCTTGGAGAATTTGCGAAAAGAAGCAAATCCGAGTTTGTCCTTGTCGTTGCGTGAGCCCAGTCCGGCGTTGCCGCTGCAGGCTACGATGCTGGAGCGCCACGAGTATTCGTCGCAGACTTTTATCCCGATCGAGGCGGAGCAGTATCTCGTTGTCGTCGCGCCTCATCTTCCCGATGGGGGGCCGGACGTGATGCAGGCGCGGGCCTTTTTGGCGAAGGGCGATCAAGGGGTGACCTATCGGGCCAATACATGGCATCACGGTATGACGGTCTTTGGTAGGCCAGCATGTTTCGCCGTGTTCATGTGGGCCACTGGCGGCGAAGGCGATGAGGATTTCGTCGAAGTCGAACCGTTCAATGTATTGCCCAACCAGGAGCGATTCACGCTATGACATGGCAACCCACACGCGATTTTATTGGCTATGGCGAAAATCCGCCTGACCCTCAATGGCCCGCAGGGGCTCGGTTGGCGCTGAATTTTGTCATGAATTACGAAGAGGGCTCCGAGCCCTCTTTCCAGGATGGAGAGCATCACACTGAAACCGGGCTGACCGAAGCGCACGGCTTGAACCAGATGGGAGATGGCCGGGATTTGGCTGCGGAAGGGATGTTCGAGTATGGCAGCCGTGTCGGTTTCTGGCGACTGGTACGCTTGTTTGAGGAGCGCGGCCTGCCTATGACAGTGTTTGGCTGCGCGCTGGCGCTCGAGCGTAATCCCCTGGCTGCTGCCAAGATCAGGCAGATGGGTTATGACGTGTGCTGTCATGGCTGGCGTTGGGTAAAACACTATGAGCTCAGCGAAGCGCAGGAGCGCGAGCACATTCGACTGGCGATAGCGTCTCTGGAAAAGACCATCGGCGCGCGCCCGTTGGGATGGTACTGCCGCTATGGCCCGAGCGTGAACACCCGACGCCTCCTGATGGAGGAAGGCGGATTCTTATATGACTCGGACTATTACGGCGACGAGTTGCCTCTGTGGCAAGTGGTCGAGGGCAAGCCACAGCTGATCGTGCCGTACTCGCTGACCAATAACGATGGCAAGTACGCAGGTTGGATGGGTACCTCAGACCAATGGTTTGGCTTTTTGAAGGATGCCTTCGACATGCTGTATGCCGAAGGCGCCAAATCCCCGAAAATGATGTCTGTGGGGCTGCATATGCGGCTGGTGGGGCATCCAGCCAGGGCTGTGGGATTGCAGCGGTTCCTTGACTACGTGATGCGCCGCGAAGGGGTCTGGATAACGCGTCGCATCGATATCGCGGAGCATTGGCGCCGGACACATCCTTATCAAGGATGAGTGCGGAACCGCGGGCCGGATGTGGGAATTTGATTTCCTGCATCGGCCCATATCATGCGGGCGTGTTTACTGACGTGCCGCGTCTCGCAGCGGCTTTGCGGTTCCTGGGCTGTGAGCCTGTGTGTATCGGTCCAGTTCCTGTGCGACGTCGACAGAGAGGGGTTCGAGTTTGTCCTTCCATGCCTTGGCATTGGACTGGATGATGTTCATGCCGGGCAGCGTCTCACCTGCAGCGACGATGACCCGGTTGCCTTGCCGCAGGTTAAAGAACGGTCCGAATACATGGGCATAGGTAGCCGACTCGCGTTCGTAAAGATCGCTGTTGGTGAATGTGTTGGCAACCACAATACCGTCCTTGCTCAGAATGCCTTTGACGTGCTCCAGAAACTCGACCGTCATCAGGTGTTCCGGGACGTAGTCCACATCAAAGGCATCCAGCATGACCATGTCGTACTGTTGTCCCGTGCGATGGGCGTTTTCGATATAAGCGCGTCCATCCTGTACAAACAGCCGTTGCCTGGGGCCAGGCCGGTAATCAAAGTAGTCCTCGGCGACGCGCGCGATGGCGGGATCGATTTCCACCGTATCGATGATCGCGTCGGGCAGGAGGGCGGCTAACGTTTTCTGCAGTGTGGCGCCGCCCAGGCCGACGATGAGGATGCGTCGCGGTGCCGGATTGACGAACAGGGCGCTGATCATCATGCGCGTATAAGAAAACACCAGCTCATCGGGTTCCTGCAGATCCATGCAGGTCTGCCGGCCCAGGTCAGTCATGGAGTTGAAATTCAGGCATCGTTCGCCGTTGTCTTCGAATACCAGCACCTTGCCAAAGGGCGATGGCTCGCTGTGCAGCAGCCGGGGCTCGGCCTGTATCGATAGCGCAAGCAGCAGCGCCATGGCGCCGATGGCAAGCGGGAAAATCAGGCGCGGGCGAATATGAGGCATGAGAAACCAGGGGCGGTGGGCTTGGGTCCATCATATCTCGCGTTTATACTTTTGCCGTGCCGTTCTTACTTTCTGATCCCATGTCTGATTCGCTGCCTGACGCCTCTATCGAGAGTTCCGGTATTTCCGCCGCCGTGCGTGAGCTCGAAGAAGACATTGTGCTGGGCAGTCTGCATCCGCGTGAGCGCCTGATCGAAGACGAATTAATGCGTCGATTTGCCCTCAAGCGTCATGCCGCCCGGGAGGTGCTGGCCGAGTTGGCGCGGCGTGGGCTCGTCGAACGGCGCAAGAACATCGGCTGCGAGGTCAGGGCATTCGCCGTGCAGGAAGTGGTCGAACTGTATCAACTGCGCGAGCTGCTGGAGGCCGAGGCGGCGCGCATTTTGCCGTGTCCGTTGCCTGCCGAAGCTCTGGATCGGCTAAAGGCTATTCAACGCGAACACGATCAGGCGGTGGCCGATGAGGATCCACGCGCGGTGTTTCACACCAACCTGCGGTTTCATGAGACCTTGTTCGGTTTTTGCAATAACAGCGTGCTGCAGCGCGCGATTCAGGAATATGCACGCCAGACGCATGCGATTCGCTTCAGTTCGCTGGTGGACGCCTCATATCGCGAGCGTGCACGCCTGGAACACTGGGCCATGATTGCGGCGTTGGAAGAGGGACGCCGGGAGGATCTGATTCGGGTATGCCGTGGGCATCTGGCGCCGTCGTGTGATGCATATTTGGCGGCGAATCGACACTTGAGCCGTCGCGAGCCCGGATCGAATTGAGGCCTGGCCTATCGGTGCTGACGACATTGCCGCGAATTGACGATGTCGATATGAATAGGCGGGCTGGGGATTCAGCCCGCCGATGCCGGCAACACGCCGCACAAGCCTGTTGCCGGTTTTGCTTTAGAAGCGGTGACGCAGGCCGACGCCGACAGCCGTGCTCTTCAGGCCGTCGATGAAGGCATAGTCTTTGCCGTACGAACCGTAGGCGTACAGGTTGGTACGCTTGGACAGGTCGTAGGTGTAGCCCAGGCTCCAGACGTTCATGGTGGAATCTCCACCGGTCAGGCGGTCGTTGGACGGATCCACACGCTGCCACGAACCGAACACGTTGCTGGCACCGCCGATGGGCACCGTCGCGCCCACCATGTACGAATTGGCCTTGAAGCCATCGACAAAGCGGTTAGCGCCGAATTCGTCGCTGAAGGGGGTACCCGAATCCAGGTCCTGGCCGGTGAACCAGCCGTCGGTGGTGCGGCCATAGGCGGCGGCAAGCTTCAGGACTTCAAAGTCGTAGGAAACACCGACCGCGTATTGACGGGGCGTTGCGTCGCTATCGATGTTCGAGGCGCTGTTGCTGGCGTTCAGTTGATCGTAGGTCAGGGCGACGTTCAGCGGGCCGTTCAGATAGCGCAGACCGGCGGTGATGCCGCGGGTGTTGTCTGCCGTACGGAAACCGGTTTCGTTGCTGTTGGTGTCGTCCACGTTGAACGAGTAGCCCACGCCGAATTCAAAACCGCTGAACGACGGCGTGCGGTACATCACCATGTTGTCCCAACGGGTGGTGTTCGCGGCGCTGAAACCCAGGCCCAGGTTGGCTTGGGTGTAGCTGGTGTAGAACGGGTCGATGTCTGCCAGGTATTTGGAGGACATGTTGGTCTGACGACCGAACTCCAGGGTACCCCAGCTGTCGTTGGCCAAACCGATGGTGGCTTGACGGCCGAACAGACGGCCGTTTTGAGCGCTGTTGCCATTGCTGGAATCAAAGCCGCTTTCCAGTTGGAATACGGCGCGCAGACCATCGCCCAAGTCCTCGGTACCACGCAAACCCCAGCGCGAACCGGCTTGAATGCCGTTGATCATGCCTACGCGACTGCCACTGTAACCATCGCCTTTGATTTTGTTGTAGCCGATGCCGGTGTCGATGACACCATAGAGAGTGACCGACGTCTCAGCCTGAGCGGCGCCTGCGAAACCAGCCAGCAGTGCAGCGGCGAGTAGCGTCTTTTTCATAAAGAAAATCTCCGTTGAATTGAACAAACAGAGATAACGGCGCAGGTCTTGTTTCAAGGCCTGCGCGTTATCCCTGAGGGCTTGATGGTAAAGCATCGACTGCCGCCAAATTCGGGAACTGCAGGATTTTGCGGCTAAAAGTAGTTATTTCTAACGATTTCGCCTGATACTTGGAGAGACCTTTTCTAGAGCGGGTGCAGCAACGCGGCGGCCGCTGCAACGGCAAGAGTTTCTTGCGCGTTGCCGTTGTTTTTCTGCATCGAAACGCGGTTCAGGATGGGAGTGTGGTCGTGCAGCGAGTGCATATTCGGCTTGAATTGCCGAGTCAATGCGTAGTGCGGCAGCCGCCTTTATCCTCAGCTGGCAGTGTTTTTGCTGCGCTGTTGCAGCAGCAAGTCCAACGCCAGCATGACCAGCAGCGAGGCGCCCACCAGGGGAAAGATGATTCCGCCAATCACCATTAACACCATGACGCCACGCAGCGCACCGCGCGTCCCCGGCATGGGAGGCACGCCCAGACTGCCCGCCGGTCGCCGTTTCCACCACATGGTCGCACCGGCCACACACAGCAGAACAATCGCGAGACAGGCGGCCAACAGGATTAATTGATTGGCCAGGCCGAATTCCTGCCCCATATGTACATTGACACCCCATTCCAGCGTCTTGCCCAACGGCCCATAGTCGCCGTAGCTCATGTCCAATAGCGGTTGGCCGCTGTATTGATCCAGATGCACGACGCGCTGGCGCGCCAGGTCGTTGGGGTAGACCGAGGCGGTGTAGACGCCCGTGGAGTTTTGCGGCACGTTGATGGCGTAACCCGGCGCCAAGCCTAGCCGATTGAAGATGCTCACGGCGGTGTCCAGACCGATGGGCTCGCCCATGGTGTGAGCGGGCGTGGATGCGGGCATGCGGGCTTGCTCCAGCGACCATGTGGTAGGTCCCATGTGTGCGAGGTGTTCATCCGACATGGGGACGGCTACGCGCACGCCTGCCGGATAGCCAAAGTTGTTGCCATTGGCCCATTGGTTGACCTTGGCGCCCCACACGATGGACCAAGGCATGCCGGTGGTGGCCAGGAACAGAATGAAAAAGCCCACGATCACGCCTGTGACGGCATGCGTGTCGCGCCAGAAAACGCGTTTGGATGGCGTGCTGCGTACGCTGATGACGCCTTGTTTGCGGCCGCGCGGCCACCACAGATAGATCCCTGTGAGCACCAGCAGGATGCTCCAGCCTGCGGCGATTTCAATGGCGCCGTTGGCGATCGGGCCAAGGTAGTCCAGGCTGTGCAATCGGCGTATGGTCCACATCAGCGTGCCGCGCTCGGGGATCGCCCCTAGAACGTGAGCGTCATACGGATTGACATAAACGCTGAGGTTCGCACCGGCTGCCGGCTTGATGACGACTTGTGCCGCCGCATCGGGTGCGGCGGGCGGCAGGTATTTGGCCAGCGTGCCAGGGTGGGCTTGCAAGGCGGCCTGTGTCAATGCAGACGGCGCCAATGCTGGGGCGCTTTGCGCGGACACTGACTTCAGGTCGCGATACCAGGCGTTCTCGATCTCGTTATGAAACAGATACAGCGCGCCGGTGACAGACAGCACAATCAAGAAAGGAATGACTAGCAGGCCGGCATAAAAATGCCAGCGCCAGACGGCCCGATAAACGTCGACATGACGTATCGCATCAGTATCCAGAGTGGTTGCTTGAGTGTTCATGATGACGCAGATAGTTGGAGGCCGAACGTCTGCATCCGGCCAGGATTCAGGGATCGATCAGAACCGATAGTTCGCGGACAATTCGACGCGCCGTCCGGCGCCCAACAACCATTGCGTCTGGTTGTAGTAGGCGGTCTCGGCGTACTGTTTATCGAATACGTTGTAGGCTCGCAGGGCCAGGCTCAGGTCGCGGCGAGGCTCCCATTGCAAGGCGAGGTTCGTCGTGGTGTAAGCCGCCATCTCCAGCTCGTTGGCGCTGTCGGCATAGCGTTTGCCCACATAGCGCAGTCCAGCGCTGGCGGTCCATTGCGGCGCGAAATTCCAGCTCACCCACAGATTGGCCAGTCGCTCGGGCACGTCGGGCGGCACATTGCCTCGGCGCGAGACGGCGGCGCCGTTGACGCTATCTGCATAGTCGTCGTAGTGCGCATCCAGGATCGCTCCGTTGAAATCGATGCGCCAATCGCGGGCAATTTCCATGCCTACGGTCAGCTCCAGCCCGCGGCTGGATTGACTGCCGACTTGCACGCGTAGTGCAGGATCATTGGGGTCGCGTGTGACGAGATGATTTTTGCGGATGTGATAAGCCGCCAAGGTCCATTGGCCCTTGTTGTCCCAGAATGTCTGCTTGAGTCCAATCTCGACCTGGCGGCCGGTCGAGAGTTCGAAGTCCTTGTTCGCTGGCGACAAGAGCAACAATCCGCCGACCGGGTCGGCCGCTTCGGCGTATTGCCCATATATCGCGAGCGTAGGCAATATGTCGTAGACCGATCCGACTCGCCAGCCCACATTGGTAAAGGTGGTGCGATAGGCGGTGGTGCCGGCGACGAGGTCTTCTCGTTGCAGATCAATATGGTCGTAGCGCACGCCGCCCAATACCGACCATCGTTCGGTCAGCATCAACCGGTCTTCGGCAAAGAGGGCGTACTGAGTCGCCGTATTGCGATAGCGCGGCGAGGTGCCGGCCTCGTTGATGAATTCGCCGTGATCGACCTCGTAGGGATCAACGACAGACGTGCCACCATAAGGTGAGTTGTTGGTGTGGGTGAGTTTGCTGCGATTCACCTCGCCACCCACCGAGACTTGATTCTGCAGGCCCCATAGCTGTCCGTGAAAGGCTGCATCGGCCCGCGCGCCGATTTGCGACTGATCGTGTTGAATCGCCGTGTAGGCACTGCGTTCGATCAGGCCGCTGCCGGGTTGCCAGGTGTAGTTCTCTGCATTGCGATAGTCGCGATCGCTGCCGATGTAGTAGACACGGCCACGTACAGTTGTTTGCGCGTTGGGCATCCATTCGGTCTGCAGTTCGGTGCGCTGGTCACGATAGATGATCTTGCTGTCATCGACGTTGTAGTTTTGATGGCGCAAGGAATAATCGATGTCGCCGTCAATCAAGGGCGTGCCGAAATAGCGGGTCGGCTCTTGCCACGCGTAGGCTTGGGTCAGCGTGAAATTCAGTTCGGGCGAGACATCGAGCCGCAGTGCCGCGGTGACGGCAGCGTTTTTCGAATCCCCCAGGCTCATGTCGGCATTACTGTGGTTGCCGCTGAGATCCAACCGATACGACCATCGGTCGTCGATCGCACCGCCGCTGCCGAACGCCAGGCGCTGGGTGTCGTGGGTGCCTATCGTGGTCTGGATTTCATTTTCAATCGCGCCACGGGAAGGTTTCTTGGGAATGATGTTGACCACGCCGCCTATGGCGCCCTCGCCATACAGGACCGAGGCGGGGCCGCGCAGGACCTCGATGCGCTCGACTGACCAGGGATCGTAGACAAAGGTCTGACCCAGGCCACCGTATTGACGCAGTCCGTCGTACAGGATCGCGACCGAATTCGAGTCGGTAAAGCCACGCGACGAGAGCGATGAACCGCCGTTGCCGGGGTGCCGAAACGCGCTGATGCCGGCCGCTTGCGTGATGGCGTCCATCACCGTCACGTCGCCGCGCGCGCGCAGTTGCTCGTTGGTGATGATTTCCAGGCTGGCGGGGGTCTCAAAGGGCGTGAGTGATAGCGATGATCCGGTTGCGCTGATCTCATTGAGCGTGATGGGAAAGGCGTCGCTGGATACAGAAATCGCGGGCATTGTGGCGGTCTGGGCTCGCGCGCCAGGGCTCGCCAATAGCAGCGCCACGGTCGCGGAAACGACCGTGCGCCGAGGCAGGACGGATGTCCTGACGGAACGGGATGGCATGGAAATTCTCGGTAGAAAGGGCAGGGCGGCCGTCGCGATGCGCGACGGGGAATCAAGCACTAACCGAGTGAGACAGGAGGGGCGCGCGCACCGAGCGGTGCGCCCTGAGGTGAGGTGTCAGCCAATGGTGGCGGAGCGCGCGCTGCGACTTGCAGCGTCATGGTGCCGGTGGGCACCAGCCCTGGCAGGGTGGGCAAGAGCGGCAATGCAGCCAACGCTACGCCAGCGGGACAGACGGCCGATTGTTCGGCGTGTTGAGCGTCTTGGCGCGAGGGGTGATGATCGTGTCCGGCTTTGGACGGGCCCTCTATCCATATCGGACCCGCGGCCGAGCACAATTGAATCAGTGTTGCGCTTGGATCAGTCCCGGGCATGAAGCCCTGGGGGACCAGTGCTTTCAGCGCAAATACGCACAGCGCCAGCCAGATGGCAGCGCGATAGCGTATCGATGTGAAAGCACGGTTTGCGGGATGCATGGTGCTGTAATTCTAAACTACAGCTCTAGCCGGCCGCGGCATGCATTGAGGCGGCTTTATTCGTTGGGTTCGTTGTCAGACTGCTGCGTGAATGCACGCACAAGATGCGCGATCTGATCCAGCTCGTCTTGCGCCCCGGTCGTCCAGGCGGGCACGTCAAAGGGGCTGTCCGCGGGTGTGCTGTCAACGTTGGCGCGCAAGTCGCCCAGAATATCCAGCGCCAATTCGATGGCTTGCGGGTTGCTGCGGGTGGACAGCGCCAGGGCCAGTGCGACGGTCTGGCGCATGGCGAGCAAGCGGCCATCAAGTTCTGTTTCCATGTAAAGCCTTTAAGAAAATGGATTTGAAGAAAAATTGCGATGCGCCTACTGGCAAGCGCGGGCCCCGGAGGGAGGACAATAGAAAACCTCTCTATTCTACGGATGGCATCCAGCGCCGCCGAGCCCGCAGCGCTCTCGCGTCAATGAAGATCGGCGGGATGGAGACGCCTGTCTGCACTGGCATTTCCTCCTGCAGGCGGAGTAGCTGTCGCAGCCGCAGCGCTGTTACATAAAAATAACTTGCGATTAAATCGTGCGCTATGTATTATTCAATCCATGACGACTTCATCACGCCCCTCCGCTGCCGATGCGCCATCACTGTTGCTGGACGAGCAACTGTGTTTTGCCCTGCATTCAACGGTGCTGGCGATGAACAAGGTGTATCGTAAGCTCCTGCGCTCGCTGGATCTGACGTATCCGCAATACCTGGTGATGATGGTGCTGTGGGAACAGGATCAGTTGACGCTGACGGACATCGGGCGCCGGCTGTTTTTGGATTCCGCGACCTTGACGCCCTTGCTCAAGCGCATGGAGACCGCTGGATGGCTGACCCGCACCCGCGCCGAGCAGGATGAGCGCCAAGTCATCGTGGCGCTCACCTCCGCCGGGCGCGCGCTGAAACAGAAGGCGGCCCAAGTCCCCGTCGAGGTATTGTGCGCGACGGAATGCGCGCCGGACGAGTTGGCCGCATTGAAAGTGCAGTTGGAGCAGTTGCGGGGAAGTTTGATGACGCATGCATGAGCGGGCTGGGGTGTCCGGTGTTGTGTGCCATGAATTTGCCATGTATGTAGTGCACGATTAATTTGCTTGCTATTTGTATTCGGTTCTGGCGAGCCGTATGTTGAGTAAATCGCCTGTCGTTTTATCTCTGTTAACTAAAGGAACCTGTCATGTCTCTCGAAAAAGTCGTATACCGTGCCCATGCCAAAGCCACCGGCGGCCGTGATGGCCGTGCTGTCTCGTCGGACAATATCCTGGACGTCAAACTGGCTGTCCCGCGCGAAATGGGGGGGCCTGGCGGCGGCACGAACCCTGAACAATTGTTTGCTGCGGGCTACTCCGCATGCTTTCTCGGTGCGATGAAGTTCGTCGCGAATCGCGACAAGCTGTCGATTCCGGCGGATGCGTCCATTGAGGGCGCTGTTGGTATCGGGCCTCTGCCCACCGGCTTCGGTATCGAAGTCGAGCTGAAAATCTCGTTGCCGGGTCTGGCACGCGAGCAGGCAGAAGATCTGGTGCAACGCGCGCACATCGTGTGCCCGTATTCGAATGCCACTCGCGGCAATATCGATGTCACGCTGACGATTGTGTAAGGCAGTCAATGTGTTGATGGCCGGTGCTACTTTGTCACAAGGGCGCCGGCCAGCAACCATAATCCGCCCCCGGCAATCAGCAGCAATATGACGCCGGTGATACGCTCGATCAGCGCGTTATAGCGGGTCATGGCGGCGACGATGACCGGGTGACCTATGCCCGCGCAGACCAGCAAATCCCATCCCAATACCACCGCAAACATCCACAATCCGTAGGCCCATTGCTGGGTAGGCGGTGTATGTTCGCCGGCCAATAACGAGAACAGGCTGGCATAAAACAGCGCATTTTTAGGGTTCAGAATGCCCGAGCCGAAACCCATAGCAAAGCGCCGGTGCCAAGACGGCGGCACGGCCGTGCCAACGACAGCCGAACTATGCAGCGACGCAGCGCCCGTGCGTGCATGACGGAGCAGGGCTACCCCCAGATATGCGAGATAGAGGCAGCCCGCTGCCTGCAGCAACTGGAAAAGCGCACCCGAGGGATTCAACGCAGCAAATCCGCCGATCGCCAATATGATGAAGATGCCGTTCGCAACTGCAATGCCCAAGCAGACGGTCGCGGTGGGACGCCAGCCATGTAGCAACGCGCTGCGGATAATCAAAAAGAAATCAGGACCAGGGCTGAGCAGCGCCAGGAAATGGGCGCCTGCGACCACGGCGAAGAGTTGCCAAGCGTTTGCCATATTGCCTCTTGTGAGAACGAGGCAATTCTGCTGCGCCAGAAGAATGGCGTATTGAAGAAAATTGCGGGGCCTCAGCCGCCCGAGCGTTGATAGAGGCCAGGCGTGGCGGCGACTCGCTGTTTGAAGGCCCTCTGGAAATGGCTTTGGTCTGCAAAACCCAGGTCCTGCGCGATGCGGCTCAGGCTCTGGCCACGGCGCAACAATTGGCGGGCGTGCAGAATGCGCAGATCCAGTTGATAGGCATGGGGCGTCATGCCGGTCGCCGCGCGGAATGCGCGGATGAACTGATAACGGCTCATGCCCGCCATGTCTGCCAGCGTGGCAAGGGATATGTCGTGGCTGTGGGGTTCGCGCAGCAGGGTCGTGATGTGTTGGAAGCGATGCGGCAGCAGCGGGGGCGTCGGGGCTGCCAGCCGCAGGCCTAGCCATGAACGGCTCCCTACATACAAGATGAGCGCGGATTCTTTGTCGGCGTGCGCAGCGTCGGAAAACAATAGGTCATTGAGTTCACAGAATCGCTGATAGGCTGGCAGTGCGTGGCTGACAGCCGCGTGATCGGGCAGTGCGGCGTCCCCATCGTTCTCGGCCAGCAACGCGTGAACCCATTGAGCATCCAGATGCAGCATCTGATAGCTCCATGCCGCGTCGGGATCGGGGTTGCAGGCGTGCGCGCAATGCGACGGCACCATGACCAGACTGCCGGCGGCGAGCCGATATGAGGCCTTGCCACAAGTAAAGGTGCTATGGCCGTTGTCGACGGCGCCGATGGACACGGTGTCGTGCGTGTGCGTCGCATAGCATGCGCGGCTGTTAACGGCACGCCGGCTTTCCACGTAGGGCAGCCGCGCGTCGCGCCAGAATTGGGGATGGGACATAGAGAGCGGGTGGAACGCGGGGGGCGATAGGCAACAGATTACCACTGCCGATGCCGGCCGCGTTCCCGGGATGATGGAGCGATAATGATGATTATGAATCGTTCGAAACATGCTACCGATATGGACTCCGATGTACAGCAGCCGGGTTCGGCGTCTGCTGACGATCCCGAACCTGTGCCGCCTACCCCTCCTGGCCCGAACGAGTGTTGTCAAAGTGGCTGTATTCCGTGCGTTTACGACATGTACAACGACGAAATGGAAACTTATCGCGAGGCCTTGCGTGCCTGGCGGGCTCGTCATCCGGGATCATCGTGAATGGCGGGCGCGTGGACGTCTGATGCCGGTGAAGGGGGAGCCCTGCAACCAGGGCCGAGATTTTGTTGCGCTTTGGCACCTATTTTTGCGCTCTAAGGCGCGGTGCCAGACGTTACGATAAATAGGTGCCGATGCCTGACGAGGGTGCGGCGAATCTTTCAACAAGGATTACGTCATGATGAAGACGATCGCAACTGCCGGTTTGACCGCTTTGGCTTGCCTGATGGGCACCGTGGGGGCGGCACAGGCTCAACAGATGCATGAGGCTGCGCAGCAGGCGCAGGAATATAGCTATCCCTCGCGCGACGGCAGTTACTCACCGCCCTCGACATTGCGCATTACGGAACAGCCGCAGGCCGGCACGGCGGCCCCGTCTGGCGTGGTGCGCGATACGCCGGAGAGCCTGGCCCAATACCAGCGCTGCCGCAATAACGCCGATCGTTCGGCGGTCGATCGTGCACAAATGCAAAACGAAGTTGCCGCATGCCTGCGCGAACTGGAAGCGCGTCGCCAACAATAAAGCAAGGGGATGGTAAGCTGATCGTTTCGACGTGTTGATGTGCGGGGAGCCGAGTGCAAGCTTGCTTTGTCACTGCACAGCCAATGCGTTTGACCTGATCGCTCCTCCATCCGTTTTTGTATTTCGCGACTCATGAATGCTGCCGACGACGCCCATTTGATTGAAACGCTGGTTGATAGCCAGCCCCTCTGCGAAGGCAGCTTTCTCAAAGCACGTCGCGATACGGTCCGCTTGCCCGATGGCAGGCAGGGCACGCGCGAGTACATCGTGCATCCGGGGGCCGTGGTGATCATTCCGTTGCTCGAGGATGGGCGCGTGTTGATGGAGCGCCAGTTCCGTTACCCGGTGGGGCAGGTGATGACCGAGTTCCCCGCTGGCAAGCTCGACCCCGGCGAGGATCCATTGGCGTGTGCAAAGCGCGAGCTGCTCGAGGAAACGGGCTATACGGCCAAGGAATGGGCGAGCGCGGGGGCGATGCATCTGGCGATCTCCTACTCGACCGAGATCATTCATATCTTTTTTGCGCGCGGATTGGTCGCCGGCACGGCCCAGCTCGATCAGGACGAGTTCCTGGAGGTGCGCGCGACGGCGCCTGACGAATTGGCCGAGGCTTGCCGCAGCGGCCGCGTGACGGATGCCAAGACGCTGACGTGCACGCTGTGGCTGCAAAATGTGCTGGCCGGGAATTGGCCGTTGGATTGGCAGCCGCACGATGAATCCGGAAGATCTTGAACGTCTCGTCACGCTGGAGATGCCGTTCGGCAAATATCAGGGGCGTTTAATCGCAGATCTGCCGGGACCTTATTTGGCGTGGTTTGCGCGCAAGGGATTTCCGCCTGGACAGATTGGCCGGCTATTGGCGCTGATGCACGAGTTGGACCACAATGGTCTGTCGGCGTTGCTGCAACCGCTGCGCCGACAGGCAGGGCTCAAGAAGCCGGCGTAATGGCTTCGCACGAGGCCGCGCGCTCTGCAATGCGCGCGTCCTGACCCAGCAAGGCCTGTGTGCCGCATTGTGAACCGAACATCGCCGTGGCGTCGTGTCCGACGCCCATGACTCGCTGGGGCGTGTGCGTGAGGTTGATAGGCGTGCTGCCCCGATGTGCCAGCAGGTGGTCATAGCGCAGATAGCCCAGGCCGCGCGACAGCCGGGTGGCGCCCTGAGCCTCGGCCGCGCAATGTTTGTCCAACCCGTGATCCTCGGGATTGTTGTCCGCGCTGCCCAATAGATAGACCATATCGCGCGAGGCGTAACGCACATACAGGCTGGCAGGGCTGGAGTCGCTGGCGTAGGCAGGAAGCTGTTGCGGCCCGTAGGGATATTGGTTATAGGTCGGGCAGATGCCCCGCTCGTAAGAGGCATAGCCTCCGCTCGTGCGGCGAGGGCGCTCATCTGTCAGGTACAGATAGGACGCCGCGTTTGCCACGATATAGCGCAGTCCCAAGCCCTCGCGGCGCACGGCGCCGTCCAGATCATTGAGGATCGCATAGCGCTGCAGCAACTGCGCGCCGCTGCCATGCGCAGCCAGCACGATGTCGGAGAGTGCCGGGATCGCCTTGCGATCGGCCAGCCATTGCACGATATCGTCGAGCACTTGAAACGCGCTGATCGGCCCCGGGCGCCCCGACGCCTGGATGCTTTTGCCACCGACTTCCCAACTGGATTTGCGCCAGGCAGGGAGTTTCGCAAAGTCGGCATCGACGGAGGTGGGAAACTCCAGCGCCAGGACCAGCGTATCGGTTTTGTGAGCGGGATCGCGGTTAACGAGGGCCTCGATATCCTGGTAATGCTGCCCGGCATCGCGGCGGGCACCTGGCAGTACGACAATGACGCGGCGTATGCCTTTCAGGCCTTTGCCGAGTTTATGGTTGGCGTAGACCGGCATCCGGTAGCTGTGCTTGGCCTCGCCCAACGTCAGATATTGCCATGCGGGCAGCGGGCGCGGCCCTTTGGGCAGCGGTTCGTCATAGTTGTACGGCGGAGGCAGCGGCGTTTGGGCTGCGGCAGTGCCAGCAGCCAGTGTCAGTGCCAGCATCAGCGCCATCATCGCCGAGCCGCACGAACCCGGATACGATGAGAGACGAGGCACGCTCACCGCGTTCAGCAAGTTTCTTGTCCCAATAGTTGCTTTAACGCAGGGATGTCCAGCAATTGGACTTGACGTTGACGGATCGCGATCAGGTTTTCGCGGGCCAGCCGCGAAAACAATCGGCTGGTGGTCTCTAGGGTCAGTCCGAGAAAGTTGCCGATTTCCTCGCGGGTCATGCGCAGCACGAATTCGGTGGAAGAATACCCAAGCGCGGCATAGCGTTGCGACAGGTTGAGCAAAAAGCCCGCCAGGCGCTGCTCGGATTGCAGGCTGCCCAGCGAGGCCAGCATCTGATACGAGCGCTCCAGTTCGCGGCTCATGAGGCGGCGCATCTGGTGTTGCAGCGACGGCAGTTGAGCAGCGATATGATCGATTTGAGACAAGCGGATGACACAAACCTCGGTGTCTTCCATGGCCAGCGCGGTAGAGACATGCTGCCCGTGCAGCATGCCGTCCAGGCCTATCATTTCCCCCGGCAGGTGAAAGCCGGTAATCTGCATACGTCCGGCGGCGTCTTCGATCTGGGTTTTGACGCTGCCGTAGCGTACGCTGTAGACCGCATCCAATTTGTCCTGCTGGGTGTAGAGCGTCGCGCCCTTGGGCAGGCGGATGCGCTCCTGCACGAGCTTGTCCAGTTGCTGAACGTCGGCGGCGGCCATCCCGACGGGAATGCAGACGTGGCCCAGCATGCACGTCGAGCAGTTGGGCGATTCTGGTGACAGGGGAACACGTTTTTGCATAAAGTTGGCTGCGAGTGGTGCGGCGCCTTGCGCAGACGCAAGGACATGAACAAGCTGTACCCTATTGTAAGCGCCACCGAAGGCGGCTCCGTGTGAGTGGGCCCCGCGACTGCGGGAACCGTGGAATCAAGGAGGAATTGGATTGTTACATATTGTGCAATCGCGGTGAAATTCCCACGTTTTGGGGCCTGAAAGGCCTTGAAAAAACGATCAACATCCGCACATGTTATTCATCGAGCCAAGCCGCGTATTAGTTCCGGTCAGGCTCCCCATCAAGCCTAACGACAACTCTTATGCGATTCGACAAACTGACGACTAAATTTCAGCAGGCCTTGGCTGACGCGCAAAGCCTGGCTGCTCGCAACGACCATCCCTATATCGAGCCCGTGCATGTGCTCTCGGCGCTGCTGTCCGATACAGACAGCGGAGCAGGCAGCTTGCTGGCGCGCGCAGGCGTCGCGGTTAACCGCGTGCCGGCCGCGTTGGAGGCTGCGCTGAAAGCGCTGCCTCAGGTGCAGGGCAACGACAACGTGCAGGTTGGCCGTGACCTGCAGGCCGTGCTGACGCGCACCGACAAAGAAGCCGCACGCCGTGGCGATACGTACATCGCCAGCGAATTGTTTTTGCTGGCCCTGGCTGACGACAAAGGTCCGGCCGGTACGATCCTGCGCGATGCGGGTTTGCAAAAGAAAGCGCTTGAGGCTGCGATTGACGCCGTGCGCGGAGGCGAAAACGTCTCTGCCGCCGAGGGCGAGTCCAATCGTGAGGCACTGGCCAAATACACCCTGGACCTGACCGAGCGCGCCCGCGAAGGCAAACTCGATCCGGTGATCGGCCGCGATGACGAAATCCGCCGCACGATTCAGATCCTGCAGCGCCGCACGAAGAACAACCCTGTGCTGATCGGCGAACCCGGTGTGGGCAAGACCGCCATCGTCGAGGGCCTGGCCCAGCGTATCGTCAATGACGAAGTCCCCGAAACTCTGCGAGGCAAGCGGGTGCTGTCGCTCGATCTGGCGGCGCTGTTGGCTGGCGCCAAGTTCCGTGGCGAGTTTGAAGAGCGTCTGAAAGCCGTGCTGAAAGAGCTGGCGCAAGACGATGGCCAGAACATCGTGTTTATCGATGAGTTGCACACCATGGTGGGCGCCGGCAAGGCCGAGGGCGCGATGGATGCGGGCAATATGCTCAAGCCGGCGTTGGCGCGGGGTGAGTTGCATTGCATCGGCGCGACCACGCTGGACGAGTACCGCAAGTACATCGAGAAAGACGCCGCGCTGGAGCGCCGTTTCCAGAAGGTCTTGGTCAACGAACCCGACGTCGAATCGACGATCGCGATCCTGCGTGGGTTGCAGGAACGTTACGAAATTCACCACGGTGTCGAGATCACCGATCCTGCGATTGTGGCCGCGGCCGAGTTGTCGCATCGCTACATTACGGATCGTTTCTTGCCGGACAAGGCCATCGACTTGATCGATGAGGCCGGCGCGCGCATCCGTATGGAGATCGACTCCAAGCCCGAGGTGATGGACCGTCTGGATCGACGCATCATTCAGCTGAAGATCGAACGCGAAGCCGTACGCAAGGAAACCGACGAGGGTTCCAAGCGCCGCCTCGCCGTGATCGAAGAGGAACTCGAAAAGCTGCAACGCGAGTACAACGACTACGAGGAAATCTGGAAAGCCGAAAAGGCTGCTGTACAAGGCACGCAAGCCATCAAGGAAGAAATCGACCGCGTGCGCGCCGAAATGGCCGAGTTGCAACGTAAAGGGCAATTCGACAAATTGGCAGAGCTGCAATACGGCAAGCTGCCCGAGCTCGAGGCGCGCTTGAGCGCGGCCGACAGTGCGGAGCAAAGCGAGCAGGCCGACACGGACAAACCTCGTTTGCTGCGTACGCAAGTCGGTGCAGAGGAAATCGCCGAGGTCGTATCGCGTGCGACGGGCATCCCCGTGGCCAAGATGATGCAGGGTGAACGCGAAAAATTGCTGCAAATGGAAGACCATCTGCACAAGCGCGTGGTAGGGCAGGACGAAGCCGTCCGGCTGGTATCCGACGCGATTCGCCGTTCGCGTGCCGGTCTGGCGGATCCCTCGCGTCCGTATGGCTCATTCCTGTTCCTCGGGCCGACCGGTGTGGGCAAGACCGAGCTGACGCGTGCGTTGGCGGATTTCTTGTTCGATTCCGAAGAGCACCTGATACGTATCGACATGAGTGAGTTCATGGAAAAACACTCTGTCGCGCGTTTGATCGGTGCGCCACCGGGATACGTGGGTTACGAAGAGGGCGGTTATCTGACCGAAGCGGTACGCCGCAAGCCGTACAGCGTGGTGTTGCTGGACGAGGTGGAAAAAGCCCACCCCGATGTGTTCAACGTGCTGTTGCAAGTCCTGGACGATGGTCGCCTGACCGATGGTCAAGGCCGTACGGTGGATTTCCGCAATACGGTGATTGTGATGACGTCCAACTTGGGGTCGCAACATATCCAGAGCATGGCGGGGCAGCCTTACGAAGTGATCAAGGAAGTCGTGTGGGATGAACTGAAGCAATCGTTCCGTCCGGAGTTCCTGAACCGTATCGACGAGGTAGTGGTATTCCACGGGTTGGAAGCACAACACATCGAGTCGATTGCGCGGATTCAGCTCAAGCGTCTGGCCGATCGTCTGGAGCGGCAGGAAATGCGCCTCGAGGTGTCCGATGCGGCATTGACCGAGTTGGCGCGTGCCGGGTTCGACCCTGTGTTCGGTGCTCGACCGCTCAAGCGCGCGATTCAGCAGCAGATCGAAAACCCGGTCGCCAAGCTGATCCTCGAAGGCGACTTCGGACCGCGCGATGTGGTGCCGGTCGACTGGCAAGACGGCAAGTTCGTGTTCACACGCACCTTGCAGTGAGTGATTGAGCTGTCGTAGTAAAAAGGGGGCAACGCGATATCGCGTTGCCCCCTTTTTTATCCTGGACATGAGCTAGTACACGTCGCGCCGGTACCGGTTCTCGTGGCGTAGCGCGGCTAGTCCATCTGCCCCTAGGATATGCGTTAAGGCTTCGTCCACACCTTGAGCCATGCCCTGCAGGCTGCCGCAGACGTAGATGTCGGAGCTCGCCGCTATCCAGTCGCGCACTGTGTTGCTGGCCTCCAGCAAGCGGTGTTGTACGTAGCGGCGTTCCGCAGTGTCGCGAGAGAATACGGTATCCAGGCGTTCGAGCTTTCCGCCGGCTAGCCAGCCTTCGATTTCTTCGCGGTGATACCAATCATGCGCGGCGTTGCGTTCGCCAAATATCAACCAGTTGCGATGATGGCCGGCGGCGATGCGGGCTTTGAGGAGCGCGCGCAAACCGGCCAGACCTGTGCCATTGCCAATCAATATCAATGGGCGGTCATCGGCAGGCAGATGAAAATTACTGTTGGTGCGCAAGCGCAGATCAATGGTGTCGCCGGGCTGGGCGATATGCGTCAACCAGCCACTGCCCAGGCCCAGCCGGCCATCATGGTGGCGCATTTGCCGCACGAGTAGATGTACCGCGCCGTCCGCGGGAATCGACGATATGGAATATTCGCGATGCGGATGCAAGGCGCCGTCGCGTGCGTCGCGAGGGCCTATCTCTGCAATGTCGCCGGCCTGCCATGACGCATCGATGTCGTCGGGGGGAGTGAGGATCAGATGAAAGCAGGGCGCGCCTTGGCTATCCGGGTTGAGCAGCGTGCGTTGTGCGAGCCTCCACGGACGATAGTTGGGCGGCTCCCAATCCGGCAGGTCACTGCAGCCGGTCAGTAGTCCCAGGTGGTGTTGCCAGTGCCGCAAAGCGGCGGGGTCTGCCTTGTCGGCTTCGACACGATCAAAGAGCGGAGTGGCGCCGTTATCGCGCAGCCAGGTGTCGAGCCTGCGGCCAAAACCGCAATAGTGATGGTATTCGCTGTCGCCGAGCGCAAGAACGGCATACTGCAGGCCGTTGAGCATGGCGGCGCCCGGATCGTTCCGGGTCATGAGCGTATCCGCAAAAGCCGCTGCGCTGTCGGGGGCGTCGCCTTCGCCATAAGTGCTGGCCACGATCAGGATGCGGGGATGCGCGCGCAAAAGTGCCAGATCGAGTTGGCCCAGGGCAGCGACACGTGCCGACAGTCCGCCCTGGCGCAGTGCCTCGGCGGTTTGATGCGCGAGTGCTTCGGCTTGCCCTGTCTGGCTGGCGTGAGCGACGAGGATGGTTTGATCGGTGGCGGGTGCATGCAGTTCGTGTGCGGCCTGGGCCTGTTGTTCGGTACGGCGGCGGGCCTGGCGCCAGGACCAGAAGCAGAGCAACAACCACGCGAGGAGGATGCAGCACGAATAAAGCAGGCGGTGTGTGGGAGGCGCAAGCATGGGGCAGGGCGGTGATAGGCAGGCGAGCGATGCGCAGGTTATCGTGTGGCCATCGTGGCAAACGCATCGCTGGCCGCCAGTCGCAGCTCGTGTCCATTACGCAGAATGAACAGTGCCGCCAGACGATGACGTTGTGCATAGGCCATGCCATCGCGTTCGCCCAGTACGGTCAATGCGGTTGCCAAGGCATCGGCATGCATACAGTCTGCATGGATGACTGTGACGGACGCGACGCCGTTAGAGACGGGCTGCCCCGTGCGAGGGTCTACGGTATGCGCATAACGGCCCGTGGCGCTATCGCGATAGCGTCGATAGTCACCCGAGGTCGCAATGCTGAGATCGGATAAGACGAGATTCAAGGCGTGGTCGTCGCTGCCGTCGGGGACCTCGATGGCGACTCGCCAAGGTCGCCCGTCCGGCCGTTGGCCTCGCGCACGCAATTCGCCACCGACCTCCATCAGATAGTCCGTGACGCCGAGCGCGTTCAGCGCCTGTGCGGCAAGGTCGACGCCGTAGCCCTTGGCGATGGCAGAGAGATCCAGGTACGCGCCGCCAGGCTGCCAGGCGCACAGGCCGTCTCTATCGAGTCGCACGCGTTGCCAGCCGCAGCGTTGCCGCAGGGCTGAAATGGTGTCGGTGCTGGGCGGCTCGCTGGCATACGGCGGTGGGCCGAATCCCCAGGCATTGACGAGGGGCCCAATGGTGGGATCGTAGGCTCCATCTGTGTCGGCGGCCAATTGCAACGCGTGCTGGAGCACGTGGAGGCAGTCGTGCGGCAGCGGCTGCCATCCCGGGTCCGCGCGGTTGTAGCGCGACAGGTCTGAGGCGCTGTCCCAGGTGCTCATTTGCGCGACGATTTTGTCCAGCGCCTGCTGGATGGCGGCACGTACAGCGTCAACGGTGAGATGCTGCGGCAGTGCCAGCCGCGCTGACCATGTGGTGCCCATGGTCGCCCCCGCGAGTGCAACGGGGGCGGGCGTGGTGGGGGCTGTATGATTCGCGTGCTGTTCGCCGCTGGTCGTGCGATCCATCGTTTGGCAATCGGCGGATACGGTACCAGGCCCGCGGGGCACATTCACGTTATAGGTCGCGTGATCACTGACAGGTGTGCCCGCCGGTTTATCGGGAATACTCACGCGATAAACCGTGCGCTGACCGGCAGCCACTGCGCCCGGTCCGCTGGGCGCATAGGAGGGTTTGCCGGTCATTTTTGACACCGTTGCGTGACGCCGTTATTGCGCCAGGACTTCCAGCGTCGCGACATAAGACAGGCGGCGCTTGGTGGCCTTGGCGACCGTGGTCTTGCCGTCTTCGGTGCGCGCTTCGACCCAGTACAGGCCGGGTTGCGCCCATTTGATCTGGAACTTGCCGTCTTTATCGGTCTTGAGTGCGATTTCTCCGACCTTGTCGCGGTAGCGGCTGCCGCCGGGGACGATGTTGACTTCCAGGTCTGCTGCCGGTTTGCCGTCCACCGTCAGCTGGAACGTGGCGGTTTCGTCGGCGTACAAGTCATTCGGGTGCGTGACGGGCACGAGCTCCAGGCCTTTGCCCGATGGGGTGATGGCGCTGGGCTTGCCGGCGGTGGCAAAAGTCTCGACGCGTCCCACGCTTTCCGCGATTTCCAGGTCTTGTGCCTGCGCGGGAACAGCGGCGTCCAGGCCATCGGCTTTGCCGAAATAACGCTTGGGCTTGCCATCCTCTTTCCAGCGGGCAAAGACGCCATCATTGACCACGGCGATACGATAGGTGCCGGCCTCGCTCAGTTGCAGATCAAAGGTGCTGCGCAGTTTGCCGCGGTTGGCATTTTCGGGGGAGACGGTTTTGCCATCAGGCGCAACGATCACCAGGTTATCCAGGCGTAGCGGGGCGTGGTTGAAATAAAACTTGTCGTTGCCGACGGCAGCGTCGACGGTGATCCAGTTCCCAGTGCCCGACAATACTGTGGAGGAAGGCACCATCCAGGTGTCGTGAGCATGAACGATGGCAGGCAGGCTGAGGGCCAATGCGGCGGCGAATCGAATAGCGGTTTTCATCCGTTGTTGCTCCGGGAGGCTCCGACATATGTGTCGGGGCGGATATGGGCGCAGCCATCAGGCTGCAGGTTTGTTCTGATTTGAATTGCCCTCGGTTTGACAGCACGTATAGGTGCATCGGTGTCGAAGGCAGTAGTCATGTGCATGGGGACGGCTTTCGGACAGTGACGGCCTCAGGGCTTCAGGCTGACGGCTATGGTGCCTAGCTCATGTTCGCCTTTGGCGGTCAGCTGCTCGGCCTTGCTCGGCGGCCAGTCGAACGGGATGCGCACGAGTTCGCGCCCACCGACTTCGCGCGCGGCCTCGACGACAACGGCATAGTGGCCGGGCTTGAGTTCGGCCAATGGCTTCTTGGAGCCGGCAAACGAGAGTTCGTGTTTACCGGCAGGCCGCGTTGCGCCGCTGACGCCATCGACCGGGAACTGCTGGTCTCGGCCGCTACGGCGCCACCATTGGCGGATGTCTTTCAGCCATTCGGCGCCTTCGTTGTTTTTCATGGCCACGTCGTACCACACCGCCAGGTCGCCCACGGCATTCTGATTGGCGGTTTCGAGCCAGATGGCGACGTAGGGGCGGTGATATTCGGCGACATCCAATCGCGGAATCTCAATGTTCAGGCCCAGATCGGCGGCCTGGGCCGTTCGGGCGATCAGGCCGGCCAGCAGGGCCGATAACAGCAGCTTGCGCATAAAGTCTCCAGACCTTGCGGTCTTCAATGGATGAAAAGCAGTGCCAACACCACAGGAATCACGACACCCAAGCCCACCATCGGCCAGGTCGCGGCGCGCTGGCCGGCGTGCAGTTGCAGCAGGACCAGCCCCGTGATCGAGAACACCAGACAGGCAATCGCGAAAATATCGAGGAACCAGCTCCAGGCCGTACCGGTGTGACGCCCTTTGTGCAGGTCGTTCAGATAGGCGATCCAGCCCCGGTCGGTTTGTTCGTACTCGACGGCGCCATCGTTCAAGTCAATGGACAGCCAGGCATCGCCGCCCGGGCGGGGCAGCGAAATGTAGAGTTCGTCTGGAGACCATTCCGGAGAGCTGCCGGCGACTTGTGCGTGGACTTCGCTGTCGAGCCACTGCACGATCGGGGCGGGGACGGACGCACGTTTATCCGAGGTGTCGACGGCCTTCAGCTCGGCCAGCAGCGCGGCGGGCAGTTGTGCGTCGTGTGTGGTGACCGCGGGGGTGACGCTGATCGACGAGGCGTTATTGAGCGTCAATCCCGTGATCGCGAACAACAACATGCCCAAGAGGCATAATGCGGAACTGATCCAATGCCATTGGTGTAGTGTTTTGAGCCAGTAGGCTCGTCGGCGAGAGGCGGGTTGACTGTCCATGACCAATATTGCGCTAAGGCTGCGGATTCTAGCACTTAAATGAGAATGGGTCTCAAATATACAAATGCAATCGCTGATTCCACTTAACGTTCTGGCCGTGTCGGTCGGAGCCGCTTTCGGGGCGTGCGCGCGTTGGTTGCTGGGGGTGTGGCTGAATACTTCCTCCGGTTGGCCGTGGGGCACCTTGCTCGTCAATCTGATTGGGGGTTATTTGATTGGCGTGGCCTTGGCGGTATTGCTCGCACACCCGGAGTGGCCACAATGGGTGCGCTTGGCGGCTGTGACAGGATTCTTGGGTGGACTGACCACGTTCTCGACGTTTTCAGCGGAAACGGTGGCGATGCTGGAGCGCGGGGCTTTTGGCGCAGCGTTGGGTTATGCGGCCGTGAGCCTGATCGGTTCGCTCGCGTTGACGGCGCTGGGATTGGCCAGCGCTCATGCGGTGCTGCGCTGAGATAAATGAGGGGCGTTGCGCGCCTGCCAATAACGGCTAGCACAGAGCACCTAGGGCGCTGACTAGTCTCAGGAGCCAGCCAGGTGCGCGAATTCGAGTTGCGTTTGGGTTTGCGTGCGCGGAAGTTTCCGCGCCGGTTTGGTGAGCATCAGCATTCGATAGATCATCGTGCCAGCAGAACCTGTGCCGCCTTGAGTCCACTGCGCACCGCTCCTTCCAGCACGCCCGGATAGCCTGTGTCAGTCCAGTCACCGGCCAGCGCCAGGGTTGGCCAAGGCGTCGTGTTGAGGGGGCGTTTCAGCCCTGGCACGGCGGCAAAGGTGGCACGCTTTTCAATGAATAGCTCGGCCGCCTCGATGGCGGGCATGCGGGCCAGTCGCGAGGGATGGCGCGCGGCCTGTTCGGCCACCTGTGCGGTCAGGTTTGCAATGATGGCGTCGCGATCATCGTCGGCCAGGTCGCGGGCCGCGCTGGTCACGATCGCCAGCTCTGCGCCGGGGCTGCTGCGGGTCAGGCGCGAGCGATCAAATATCCATTGGCCGAAATGGCCGCGGGTTTTGTCCTCGCGCAATTGCATCATGGGTTCCGGCAACGGCCAGGGCGATGCCAGTCTCAGATTCAATGTGGCGATCGGCATGTAGTCGAACGCTTGCAAGGCCTTGAGCAGAGCGGGCGTGTTGGCGTCTATCAGGGCATCTTCGAGCAGGCGCGCGGCGACCGAGGGGGGAACGGCGAGCACCGCCGTATCGAAGCGTTCCCGGTTGACATCGACGCCGTGCGCCGAGGGGATCAAATGCCGAACGGTCGCGCCGTAACGCATGGTGGCGTGCAGAGCGACGGCATCCGGCCACAGCGCCGACAGGTCCACACAGGGCAACAGCAGGTCGCTGTTGTGGCGATCGCCGTTCAGGCTATCTTGCAAAATACGGGCGTACAGGGTGGCACTGGCTTCATCCAGCGGCGTGTTCAGCGCCGCCAGACAAAGGGGTTCCCACACGCATCGGATCAGCGGCTCGGGCTGCTGGAAATGCGCCATCAACTGGGCCACCGTCCAGTCCCGTGGCGGGTGCCACGCCATTTTCTTCAAACCGTATATCAAGCGTACGGCGGCCAAACGGCTATTCCAGGACAGGCCTCGGGCCGTGAGCAGGGCGACTGCCGCATGTAGAGGCGCGGGCAGCGCCGGCGCCGACAGGCGGAACTGTCCGTCCAGGCTGCTTAGCCGCAGTGACCGACGCATGAGCAGCGCGTCGGGGTTGCGGCCCAGCCGGCGCATCAGGGCCAAGGTCTGATCATAGGCGCCCAGCAGAATATGCTGGCCATTGTCCAGATGGCCGCCGAACTCCGGATGCACCACGCGCCGTGCGCGTCCGCCGGGAGTCCGGCCCGCCTCGAATACGGTAACTTGCGCGCCGGCGTCGCGCAGTGCGGCACAGGCGGCGAGCCCGGCCCATCCGGCGCCGATGACGGCGGCCTTCATCGAGCTGCCAGGCGACGCACCAGGCCGCGGCCGCCGCTGACCCAGGTTTTCCAGGCCAGCCAGAGTTTGCGCAAGGGCGTCAGCGAAATCCGCTGATGCAGCACTTGCCAGTTGTCGCGTTCAATCTCGTCCAGGAGCGCATGGTAGATCGCCGCCATCATCAGGCCAGGACGCTGCGCGCGGCGATCCGCTTCGGGCAGGCTCTGCATGGCTTCTTTGTAGAGCTGGCGCGCGCGATCGGCCTGGAATGCCATCAGCGCAGAGAAGCGGTCGGAATACGTACCGTTCAGAATGTCGGCGGCCTTGACTTCGAACTGCTGCAATTCGTTGATAGGCAAGTAGATGCGGCCGCGCCGTGCGTCGTCGCCGACGTCACGGATGATATTGGTGAGCTGGAACGCCAGCCCCAATTTGCTGGCGTATTCCATGGTGCGCGGATCGCTATAGCCGAATACCCCGGCGGACAATTCGCCCACGACGCCGGCGGCGTGCCAGCAGTATTTGCGTAGGCCAGGCCAATCCAGGTAGCGGGTCTGGTCGAGGTCCATTTCCATGCCGTTGATCACGGCCAGCATGCGCTCGCGTGCAATACCGCAGGGTTCCAGGTGAGGTTGCAGCGCCCGCATCACCGGGTGCTCGGCCTGTCCTGCGAACAATTGATCGACCTGCGTTCTCCACCAGGTGAGCTTGATGCGCGCAACGGACGGATCCGTGCATTCGTCGACCACGTCGTCCACCTCGCGGCAGAACGCATACAGCGCCGTGATGGCGCGGCGGCGTTCCGGGGGCAGGAACAGGAACGAATAGTAAAAGCTCGAACCGCTTTTGGCGGCTTTTTCCTGGCAGTATTCGTCAGGCGTCATAAATTTGGTAGGTATCCCATCGGTTTTTCAGCATGTCTCGCGTCGCTCTAACGACTGCGCCACAGCATGACAGCCCAGTCTTTCACGCCCAATTCGGGCCGATTCATGAAGACGTCATAGCCGCAGAGCTCGATTCGCTCGAGAATGCGCAGGCCTCCTTGCACGACCAGACGCAGTTCCAGGCCGATACGGCCGGGCAGGCGTCGAGCCAGCGGAGCGCCAGAGTGTAGCAGTGCCCGGGTGCGCGCCACCTGGAAAGCCATCAGTGTCCGCCAGGCGGGCGTCAGCCGGCAGGCCGCGATGTCCTCGTCGGTGACGTGATGACGCAGCAGATCCTCGCGAGGCAGGTAGCAGCGTTGCTTGCGCCAGTCTACCCGTACATCTTGCCAGAAATTGACCAGTTGCAGTCCGGTGCAAATGGCGTCGGCCTGCTCCATATTGTCGGGCGTGGCGGCGTTATATAAGTGCAGCATCAGCCGTCCGACCGGGTTGGCCGAGCGTGAGCAATAATCGAGCAGGGTGGCGTAGTCCTCGTATTGCTTGACGGTGACGTCCTGTTCAAAAGCCGACAGCAGATCGAAAAACGGCGTGATCGGCAGTTGATGCCGGGCGATAGTCTGTGCCAGCGGCGTGAAAATAGGGGCGAGTGCTGGCGACGGAGCGGGCATGCTGCCCGGTTCGGCGCCGATGCGATGCAGTTCGGCGCGAAAGGCCGCCAGGTCGGCCAGGCGCTGTGCATCGCTGGCGTTGCCCTCGTCGGCAATGTCATCGGCCGCGCGTGCGTACCGATAGATATCGGTGACCGGGCCGCGCAGTCGGCGCGGCAGCAGCAGCGAGGCAACGGGAAAGTTTTCGTAGTGGTCGACAGCCATACTTCTAGCAGTCAGCCATGTCGCGGCTGAGGGGGGTGTTCGGAGATAAGGGCATTTTAGTAGCGTATTTTTTTGCCGCCGAGCCGCCTCAAGGCAAAAAGCGCCCCCTCGGGGGGCAGCAAGCCGAAGGCGCGGCGTGGGGGTACTTTTTTGCCGCCGAGCCGCCTCAAGGCAAAAAGCGCCCCCTCGGGGGGCAGCAAGCCGAAGGCGCGGCGTGGGGGTACCTTTCAGGGCTGTGTGTCGCGGGATACCTGTCGGTAACAGCTGCGACACATTGGTAATAGTAAGTCGGACTTGTCTGATCCGTAGCACCGTAGATCAGTTAGACTAAGCGCCACAGGAAATTACAGATGCCACGCCCTATACACGCCACCATTTCCGTTTCCGCTCTCAGCCATAACCTGGATGTCGTGCGCCGTCGTCTTGACCAGGCCGCGCAGGCTGTGGCGGGCCGCGCGCCCTCGATCTGGGCGGTGATCAAGGCCAACGCCTATGGTCACGGCATAGATGCGGCGTTGGCCGGATTTTCTGCCGCGCAAGGCCTGGCCATGCTGGATCTGGCCGAGGCGGTGCGCTGTCGCGAGGCTGGATGGGGTGGCCCGATTTTGCTGCTTGAGGGTTTTTTTCAGCCCGCCGATCTCGAACTGGTCGATCGTTATCACCTGACTACGACCGTGCATACGCGCGAGCAGCTCGACATGCTGGCTCAGGCGCGGCTGTCGCGACGAGTCGATATCATGCTCAAGCTCAACAGCGGGATGAACCGCCTGGGCTTTGCGCCTGATGCATATAGCAGCGCTTATACGCGGGCGAAGCAGTTACGCGAGCAAGGCGTGCTGGGCAGCATCGGCAAAATGATGCATTTCGCGTGCGCGGATGGTCCGCAGGGCGTTGCGGGCCCTTTGCAGGTTTTCGAATCCGTGACTCAGGGGCTGGGCAGTGGCCCGATCAGTGTATGCAATTCTGCGGCAACGTTGCGGTATCCCGAGATTGCGGTGACGCGTGGAGACGAAGCCCATTGGGTCCGTCCCGGTATTTGCCTGTACGGCGCGTCTCCGTTTGAGGATCAAAGCGCAGAGGCGCTTGGCCTGCTGCCTGCGATGTCGCTGCGGTCTGAGATCATCGGGATACAGGATTTGTCCGTGGGCGACGAGATCGGATACGGTGCGACCTTCCGCGCGGATCGGCCCATGCGTATCGGTGTCGTCGCGTGCGGCTATGCCGATGGCTATCCCCGGCATGCCGGTACGGGCACGCCTATCGTCGTTGGCGGGGCGCGTACGCGTCTCGTCGGGCGCGTATCGATGGATATGCTGGCGGTCGATCTGACCAGCGTTCCGGCTGTCGGTGTCGGCACACCGGTGTCGCTGTGGGGCCAGGATGGTCCCTCGGTCGATGAGGTTGCCCAGGCGGCCGGCACCATCGGGTACGAATTATTGTGTGCGTTGGCGCCGCGCGTGCCGGTCAAACGCACTTCTTGATCACTGTTTAGCGAGGCTTCCCATGAAAGATAAATGCGTGCTGGTCACCGGCGCCACGAAAGGTATTGGCTGGGCGTTGACTCAACGGCTGGCTGATCAGGGATGTCACGTCGTGGGGATCGCGCGGAACACGGATCACATTGATTTTCCGGGCTATCTCTACGCCTGTGATCTCGCTGACGCTGGTCGTACCGAGGAGGTTCTGCGCGAGATTCGCGAGAAATTTCCCGTCGATGCGATCGTCAATAACGTCGGCGTCGTGCGACCCCAGTCTTTGGGCGAGATCGATCTGGCGTCGCTGTACAGCGTGATGGATTTGAATGTGCGCGTGGCCGTGCAGGTTACGCAAACCTTTGTCGAGTCGATGAAGGTGCGCCGCACGGGGCGTATCGTCAATGTGACGAGCCGGGCCATTCATGGCTCGTTGGATCGCACCAGCTATTCGGCCGCCAAGAGCGCGTTGATCGGCTGCACCCGTACCTGGGCGCTGGAGCTGGCCGAGTACGGCGTGACGGTCAATGCCGTGGCGCCGGGGCCGATCGAGACGGAGCTGTTCCGTCTGGCTCAACCCGCGGGCAGTGAAGGCGAGCGGCGCGCCTTGGCATCCATTCCGATGAAACGGCTGGGCACGCCTTCCGAGGTGGCCGCAGCGATCGCATTTCTGCTGTCGGATGACGCGGGGTTCATCACCGGTCAGGTCCTCGGTGTGGACGGCGGCGGCAGTCTGGCAGGGCGTTGACGCAGCTAGGGCTGTTTAGGCAACAGCCGCTGCAAATCGGCCGGTAACGTCACATCAGGGATATCGCGCTGCAGGTCTTGCAAGGCCTGCAGCGCTTTTTCACGTTGCCCTCGTTGCAGCAGCGCTCTGATATGCGCGATGCGCGTATCGGCGTCGTTCTGCACCGGAGCAATCTCGGCTGCGGCGGATTGATCTGCTGACGGTGCAGGCGCAGGGGCTGCGGCCATCGGTGCAGATTTCTGTTTCGGCGCTGCCGCCTCAGAGCTTGTAGGTGCTTGGCGTCCTAGTTGATTTGTGAACGCTGCGGAGTCGCGAGGGTGTGGGAGAGCTTGCGGGACCGGCGCTGGCGCGGCGCGCTGCATGGTTTCCGGCGGGGCTGCCAACCTGTTATCGACCGGAGGAGGCGCCTCGGATAGATGGGCCATATCTGGACGATTCAGGTCTGTCAAAAAAAACAAACCCGTGGCCAGCACTACTGTCGCGGCGACGCCCCAGCCAGGATGCCAACGGCGGCGCGGCCGTTGTACGTTGCGGTCGGCCGCATCGGCGCGGGCCGCCACCTGCCGCACGGCTGCGTCCAGTTTTTCGCTGGGCTCCGTGCGCGGCAGCGAGCGGTAGAGTGCGCGCAGATCCTGGTCGTCGTCTTCGTCGTGTGGGGGCAGGGGGTGTGACGTCATGCGTCTAACTCCTCGCGAATACGCTGCGTGGCATAACGTAAACGCGATTTCACCGTCTCGCGTGGTGCGCCGGTCACGTCGGCGATTTCATCCAGGCTGAGATCATGTTCCAGTCGCAGCAGTATGGCATGGCGCTGCTCGTCGGGCAGGCGCTCGATTGCCAGTTGCAGTCTCCGTCGCATCTGAAAGTCAGACAATTGACGCTCCGGTTGTTCGTGCTCGTTGGCGGCCAGTGTCGCCAGCGCGGCTTCGGTTTCCTCCGGGCTGGCATGCATGGGCTGGCGGCGATGCGTATCGACGGCCAGATTGTGGGCGATCTGCAGCAGCCACGTCGTGAATTTGGCCTGGGGTTGCCAGCGCGCCCGGGCGTCTACCACGCGGCTCCAGGTTTCCTGAAACAGATCATCGGCCGTGTGCGGGTTGCGGGTGCTGCGCAGCAAATAACGATACAGGCCCGCGCGATGGCGAGCATACAAGGCCTCGAATGCCGACAAGTCGCCGGCGCCGTAGGCCTGCATCAAGGTTTCGTCATCGGCGCCCGAGGTGTCCATGGCGGGCGAGTTTATCCGTTTGGCGGCTCGCGGCCAACTTGGGACGCGAGGCAAGTCCGGTTGCAGGCAACATGCGGGATTTATCGGCATGGCCGATGCTCCGGTTTGGCGGCAGGTTCGACTGCCGTTGCGACGGCAGGTCCGAATGCGGGCCGCCTGCCGCCACGCAGGCTGTCGGATGGCGAAGCCATCGTGTTTCTCACGGCGCCGCCGGCGTACCCAGGCCCGACGCCAGCTCGACCAGCGCCGCCAATTCGGCATTCAAGCCGTACGGATCGTCGCCGCGCGCGCTGCGTGCGAGTGCGGCGATTTGCGCCGGGGTATAGCCGTCCAGATACTTGCCGCCTCGCAACCACTGGGCAAAGGCCGCCGCCGCCGCGGCCCGCCGCATGCCTTCCGAGCCGAAGGCATTTGCACCACTCGGGGATTCTGTCGAAGGCGCGCTGGCGACCTTGATGTCATCACGTTTGACCGCCTGTTCGATCAGCTTGCTGTCCGAAGCGCCCGGCAATTTGTAGCGCACTCGCACAAAAGCCAACTCTTGACTCGAGTCCGACGGCGGCGTGGAATTGCCGTAGCGCAAGGGGTCCAGCCTGGCGCCTTCTGCGCCAACCGGAGTGATTTCGTATAGCGCCGTCACGTTCGCGCCTGCCCCGATATCGCCGGCATCGACACGATCGTTATTGAAGTCCTCCCGTGCCAACGCGCGTTTCTCATAGCCGATCAACCGGTATTCGGCCACCACGGCGGGATTGAATTCCACCTGGATTTTGACGTCCTGGGCGATCGTCAGCAGCGTGGACGATAACTCTGTCGCCAAGATCTTGCGAGCCTCGCGCAGGCTGTCCAGGTAGTGATAGCTGCCGTTGCCGGCGTCGGCCAGTTGCACGGCCAGCGCATCATTGAAATTGCCGCCGCCCACGCCCAACGTCGTCAAGGCGATTCCGCTTTGGCGCTGACGTGAGATTTTTTCTTTCAGTGTTTCCAGATCGACTGCGCCGACATTGAAGTCCCCATCGCTGGCCAGCAGAATCCGATTGACGCCGCCTTTGACAAAGCCCTTTGCCGCCTGGGCATAGGCCAGGTCCAGGCCCTCTCCGCCATTCGTCGATCCGGACGCTTGCAGTCCGTCGATGGCAGCTCGTATACGCGCCTTTTGATCGCCGGGCGTCGAGTCCAGCGTCATCGAGGCCTGGCCGGCATAGGTGACAATCGCCACGCGATCCTGAGGCCGCAGTTCTGCCACGAGTTGTTTGAGCGCTCCCTTCAATAGCGGCAGTTTGTCACGGGAACTCATCGAACCAGACGTATCGATCAGGAACACCAGGTTGGACGCAGGGATGTCCGCCGGAGCCACTTGGTAACCCTGGACGCCGATTTTCAATAGCTGACGCTTCGGGTTCCATGGCGCCGCGGCGACTTCGGTGGCGATGTTGAACGGCGTGTCTTTGCTGGTCGGCGCTGCATACCCATAGTCAAAATAATTGATGAACTCTTCTGCTCGCACCGCAGCGGCTGGCGGCAATTGCCCGCTGTTCAACAAGCGCCGGACATTCGTATAAGCTCCCGTATCGACATCCACGCCGAACGTGGAAACCGGCTGTTCCTGTGCCGCAATGACAGGGTTGTCCTGGTAGCGGGCATAGTTTTCACGGTCCTCGATCTGCTGAGGATAAGGGTCATGCGCGGTGAGAAATGCCGGTTCGGCAGTGCGCGATTCCACATAGGCTGTGGCGGCCAATTCGTTTTGAACCGCTGGAGCCGGAGCAGGGCGAGCCTGCCGTGTTCCCTCTGTATGGCGGGACAGCGTGGCGTCGCTTGCGGCTTGCTGCGTCTTTGCCTGCGCGGTGGACGAATTTGCGCTGGAGGAAGCCGGCTTATTCGTGGCAGACACACTCCCTTCATCCGTCGTAGGCGAGCACGCAGCCAGCAATGCCGCCATCAGGGCCGTGCAGATAAAGCGCGTCGGTGTGTTATGCAGGGTCATGGTTTCGATCCTTGTGTTGTTTGATGAGCGCTCCCAGGGATGGGCTGTGTGCGGCCCGGCGTTTCCTTGGCGAGTACTACGGTTAAACGCAGCCGCCATGAGAACGGGGTTAAAACGCCGCCGCGACTTTGCAAACAAACGTATCTGTGTCGAAATAGCGTCTCCTGCCTGCTAGGCCTGTGCCGTTGCCGAGTAAACTTGCGACATGGCCAAGTCTCGAACCGTATTTGTCTGTGCCGAATGTGGCGGCACCAGTCCCAAATGGCAGGGCAAATGCCCGCATTGCGCTGCCTGGAACACCCTCGAAGAAACCATCGAGTCCTCGGGGCCCGCGGCGGCCGCACATCGCTATGCGCCGCTTGCCTCATCCAGCCCCGTGCGCAGCCTAGCCGATATCGAGCCTCGCGAAACCCCGCGCCAGCCCACCGGGCTGGACGAGTTCGATCGTGTCTTGGGCGGTGGTCTGGTTGCCGGTGCGGTCGTCCTGATCGGCGGTGATCCGGGCATTGGTAAATCGACCTTGCTGTTGCAGGCACTGGCCGCCATGTCGGCCAGCACGCGGGTGCTATATGTCACAGGCGAAGAGTCGGCGGAGCAAGTCGCATTGCGCGCGCGCCGCCTCGGGCTGCAAACCGGCAACGTCAGCCTGTTGGCGGAAATCCGTCTCGAATCGATCCAGGCAGCCGTCTCCGAACAGCAGCCTACCGTGGCCGTCATCGATTCGATCCAGACCTTATACAGTGGTGAATTGACTGCCGCGCCAGGTTCGGTTTCCCAGGTCCGCGAATGCGCAGCCCAATTGACCCGCTTGGCCAAGCAGACCGGCATCGCTATCGTGATGATCGGCCACGTCACCAAAGACGGCGCCTTGGCCGGACCTCGAGTGTTGGAACACATTGTTGATACCGTGCTGTACTTCGAGGGGGACACCCACTCGTCGTTCCGTTTGGTGCGGGCGTTCAAAAACCGTTTTGGTGCGGTCAACGAGCTAGGCGTGTTTGCCATGACTGATCGCGGCCTGCGAGGCGTGGCCAATCCTTCCGCGTTGTTCTTATCCCAGCACGAACAACAAGTGTCGGGCTCTTGTGTGATGGCCACGCAAGAGGGCACGCGCCCCTTGCTGGTCGAGATCCAGGCCCTGGTCGACAGCTCGCACGCACCCAATCCTCGGCGTCTGACAGTGGGCCTGGAGGGCAATCGTCTGGCAATGTTGCTGGCAGTGCTGCACCGTCATGCTGGCGTATCGACATTCGATCAGGATGTCTTTGTCAATGCGGTGGGCGGCGTGCGCATTACCGAACCGGCGGCTGACTTGCCCGTATTGCTGGCCATCATGTCATCGCTGCGTGACCGGCCTCTGCCTCGTGGCTTGATCGCCTTTGGCGAGGTTGGCTTGGCAGGTGAGATCCGTCCCGCACCGCGCGGACAGGAGCGTTTGCGCGAAGCGGCCAAGCTGGGGTTCAGCATCGCCTTGATCCCCAAAGCCAATGCGCCGCGCCAGCCTGTCGAGGGATTGGAAATCTGGGCGGTCGATCGCCTGGATGCCGCGTTGGACAAGCTGCGTTAAGCCATGAGTCTTTGGGTAATAGGCGTTTGCCTGATCTGCGGCGCATTGATCGGCTTTCTGGGCGGTGTCTTGGGGATAGGTGGCGGCCTCATCGCTATCCCGGCGCTGGTCTTGCTGATGGACATGTCTCAGCAATTGGCTCAGGGGACGGCCTTGATCATGGTGTTGCCCACGATCGTCATGGCCGTGCGCAAATACAACCAGAAGGCGCGTATCGATCGCCGAGTCGCCGGGGCGGGGGCCATAGGTGCGGTGCTGTTCACCTGGGTCGGTGCACAACTCGCCTTGGGAATCTCATCTAGTACGCTGCGGATCAGTTTCGCAGTCTTCTTATTCTTTGTCGCCGCGTTCTACGTGTACCGAATCGTGAAGCCGCCGCGCGCGGCGGTAGTGAAAAACGAGGTGCCAGGGCGCTCTGCGCCGGAACTGACGCCAGGACGTTCCGCCGCTCTAGGGGTTGTGTGCGGAACCTTGGGAGGTTTTTTCGGGGTAGGGGGCGCCGTGTTGGCCGTACCTATCCTGACCGCCGTCTTCCGTTTGCCGCAGACCTCCGCGCAGGCCTTGGCGCTGACGATGATTATCCCCGGTTCCACGATTGCGCTGGTGACGTACAGCTGGGCAGGGCAAGCAAACTGGTGGATTGGTTTGCCCTTGGCGGCAGGCAGCTTGTTGTTCGTGCCGGTCGGCGTGCGCATCGCTTATCGATTGCCCGAGCGCAAACTGCGTGCGTGCTTTGCCGCCATGTTGTTCGCGACGGTGGCGCTGTTGATTTTTGAGGCATGACGCCGTGTCACGCATTATTTCCGCAGTTATGACCATTCGTGAGCGGGCGCAAAATTTGCGAAAGACGGCGAACTAATTCCGCCCCGGGTTCCTCCAACGTACACGAGCTATTGGCTCGGTTTTGCTTAGGAGTACCTTTATGACAACGCCCACTCGTATCGCCACTTTTCTGTTCCAGTCGGCACTGTGCCTGGGACTGGTGGCCGGCCCGGCTTTCGCCGGCCAGAAAGACGTCAAGACGCAGAGTGATGCTCGCACACTGACGCGAGACAGAGGAACGGCTGAACACGTATCCTCGGCGCAGCCTGCTGCAAAGGCATCCGCGTCGCACACGGCAAAGACCGGTTCACACGCCGCTCATAACAAGTCATCGCACTCCGTGGCCGCCAAGGAAACGGCAACCAAGACCGAGGCATCAAAGACAGGCGCCGCGAAGACGGTGCCGTCGTCGACGAAGGCACATGCCAGCGCACACCAAGCCTCCGGCGGTAAATCGACGACCCACAGCAACAGCATGTAGACCACGGATTCGCCCGCTGGCTCCGGCTAGTTTCCTCGAAGGAATCAGGCCGCTCCCGGCTCGGGAATCACCCGAAAACTGCGCGCGACTTTCCAATACCACGCGTGCAACAAGGCTGCCGACAGCGCCAAGCCCATCATGGCCATCAGCCACATGGTGCCGGCGCCCGTCGGCGAACCGGGCAGTATCAGGGTGCGCAACCAGTCCAGGCCACCGCGTCCCGGCCCAAATCCCAGCCACCATCCTCCTAGCAGCCCCACGCCCGCCAGCGCGACGACCTGCAACAAGAGCGGCACGACCGCGACTTTGTAGGCGCGCAACACATACGAGTTGATGCATTGCATCGAGTCGCATAGATGGAATAGCGGAATGATCGTCAATAGTGTGCTGGCGACAGCCGCCACCTGCGGGTCATCCGTATACGCCGCCAAAATCAATGGCCGTCCCACCAACAGCACCGTGGCGGTCAGCAGTGCACCCAGCAATCCCAGCGCCATACCGGCGAGACTGTTGCGCTGCGCCTGACTCAGGTCCCCGGCCCCAATCGATTGCGCGGTCAGCGCAGCCGTCGCAACCCCCAGCGCCATGGGCATCATGTAGCATAGGGCGGCCAGGTTTGACATGATCTGGTGGCCGCCGCTGACGTACGTCCCTTCGCGCGCAACAAGCAGCGCCATGAACGTAAAGGCCGACACCTCGACGAGATACGATCCGCCCATCGGCAGTCCCAGGCGCAAAAGTTCTTTCTGCGCGGGCCAGGCGGGGCGTCCCAATGTCAGTGCAAAGCGGGCAAAGTAGCGGTCGTGGGTGATCACCCACAAGCCGACACCCAGGCTCAACCAGGAGGTGAGCGCCGTCGCCATGCCGGCGCCCGTCGCACCCATCGCGGGCAGTCCCAGGTTGCCGTAGATCAGGATCCAGTTCAGCAGCGCCTTGACCCCAACGGCAGACAGATTGATCACCATGACGATCTTGGGGCGCGATACCGCAGTCCCCAAGGCATAAATCGTACGAAACACCAGTGCAGCGGGTAGCGCAAGCGCCAAAGCGCGCAAATACCCGGCCACGCGTTCGCGCACCTCGGGCGCGACATTCCCCGATAGGGAAAGCCAGACATCCGGAAACATCATCAGCACGGCGCCAACAAAGGCCAGCCCCAACGCCAGCCAGACGCCTTGGCCCCAGCTGCGCCCGACCTCGTGATAGCGTCCTGCTCCAAAGTGCTGGGCCTGGATCGGAATCAGCGCATGCACCACGCCCATCAATCCCACGAACACCGTGATGTAGACCGAGATCGACAGCGACATCGCCGCCAGGTCTGCCGCGCTGGCGTGTCCCGTCATGGCCGTGTCCAGCACGCCAAACGCAATCCCCGCCCATTGGCTGATCAGGACCGGCCAGGCCTGTCGGACAATGCGCAGCATGGAGGCGCCAAACCCTCCGGTGATCGGGACAACGGCAGTCATTGCGAATGATTCACGCGCAGCAGGCGGAAAACCTCGTGGCGATCTGCGCGGCGGCCGCCGCGCCAGAGCTCCGTCGCGCCGTCGCTATAGGCGGCATTGCCGTCACGCAGGCGTTCACGCGTTGTTTGTTGCAGAACGAGCGGACATTTCGAGTCATAGCTCAGCGTCAGATTGTCGAAGATCAGCAGCGACGCTCGCTGGCCGCTACCCACGCTGAGTCCGCGTACGCATTCACCCGGTTTGCGATGCTGCGCCAAGGCGGCATTCAATTCAGCTGACATGTCGCGGTAGCTGCGCGCATAGTCCACCGCCGGTTGCCACAACAGCACCAGCAGGATCCAGGTCGCCGTCAGCCCGCTGGCCGACAGAACGGTACCGCGCCACAGGGCAGATGGATGCGAACGCAGGCGCCATACGACCAAGGCGGCCCAGGCCAGTGTGATCACCAGAGCGATGGCGAACGCCACCCATGAAATCGACGGCTCGTATCCGGTGGTTTGCCGTGCGATATTGCGGGAAATCTGGGCAGGCCAACCGAAATGCAATGCCACCCATCCCAGCCAGGCCGTGGCGAGGGTGAGCGAAAAACACATCACTGCAAACCAATCGAGGGTATTGACCACGCCGCGGCGCAAGGTGGGCAGCGAGAACGCGCCCAGCACCGCGCAGGGCACGGCCAGCATGATGAATTCTGCGTCAGTGGGTTCCTCTAGGAATACCAGTTCCAGCGCAGCAAATGCCGCGAGCCCCAGTGCGAACCAGATGTGTGGCGCATAAAGCCATTCGCGCCAGCGCCATACCGCCAGCAGTGCCAGCGGCCACGTCGGCCATAGATACCAAGGCAGATCGCGCACGGTCCGGCCGAAATCCGACAGACTGGGCCAGCTAAAGGAAGACAGATTCCAGGTTTTCCAGTTGCTGATCCAATATTCACTGCCCTGTGACGCAGGGATCCACCAAGCCAGCATCAGGACTGCGGTGACACCGATGGCTAACGGCAGCCATCGGCGTCGCGCCCAGAGAGCGCCGCGAGGATGAAAGGCCACCAGCGCGGCCAACATAATCGGTAGCGCGCCGACCCAGCCCCGGGTCAGAAACGCCGCCGCCAGAGCTACGCCCAGCGTGATGGCCCCCGAAGTAGGGCGATCCAGCGTCCGGGCCAAGCCGTAAAAGGCCAGTGCCTGCCATGCCATGATCGCAGGGACCACCGAGGTCTCGTGCGTGCGTTGCAGAATTCCGACGGTTGCCAGCAACAGCAGCAATGCCGCGTCGGCGAGCATGCGGCCGTAGTCGCGAGACGAGGGCTCGCCGCCAAAAGGCAGCGCCAAAGGCTGCGCCTCTGCGCGGCGTCCAACCAGATAGGTCCCGTACCAGACGCTGCCTGTCGTGATGGCAAACCATAGCAAATTGGGCAGTCTGCCGGCGGTGATGTCGCCCAGCCAAGGGCCGAACAACTGCATGCATATCGCGCCGGCCCAAGTGATGAGTGGGCCTTCTTCTGCGTAAGCCAGTTGGCCGACTTGCGGCCAGAGCCAGGTCGTGCCGCCCTCGCGCAGGGCCGTGATCATGGTGGCCAAGCCAACCGCATCGTCCGTTTTCCAGGGGTCGCGCATGAACAAGCCGGCCAGAATATAAGCCAGCGAGAGTCCCAACAGCACTAACCGAGGTAATTTGGCGGTGGCCGAGGCAGTGAGTCGGGCAGGAGTCGAACGCGTTATCGGAGACACGGAGCTAATGTAACTGAGCAGTCCGGGCCTGTGGCCCTGAAACGGGGATGGATCGGATCAATATGGAAAAAAAAGCAGCCCGAAGGCTGCTTTTTTGAGCATCTTGGGAGACGCCAGTTTACGACGCGGATTTGACCGTGCCAGCCGTACGGGCGAAACGGGCGCGGAATTTTTCAACGCGGCCGGTTTCGACGATACGGGTTTGCGCACCCGTGTAGAAGGGGTGGGACTCAGACGTCACGTCGCACTTGAAGAGCGGGTAGGTCTTGCCGTCGAGTTCGATGGTTTCGCGGCTGTTGAGCGTCGAGCGCGTGATGAATTTGTTGCCCGTTTGCAGGTCAACGAACACCACGTCACGGTATTCGGGGTGAATGCCTTCTTTCATGATTGATTCCGGTTCTTCCGGTCTTGCCGGGGGGTTAGCGGGTCGCCAGCCTCGCGGGGGTATGAGCACTCAGGGCAGTAAATCCCTGGTGCAGCCAACCCATTCGCAGGCCACGTATCCAAAAAGCAACTTCGTATTCTAACACGTCCTAGAGGTTCGTGCGCAATGCCCAGATTTCAGGAAATAGCACGACGTCCAGCATTTTGCGCAAATAGCCTACGCCCGAGGTGCCGCCGGTCCCTCGTTTGAACCCGATCACCCGTTCGACCGTGGTCACGTGTCGAAAACGCCACAGACGAAAGGCATCCTCCAGGTCGGTCAGCTTTTCCCCT
Source organism: Bordetella genomosp. 4 (assembly GCF_002261185.1). GTDB lineage: Bacteria > Pseudomonadota > Gammaproteobacteria > Burkholderiales > Burkholderiaceae_B > Bordetella_A. The sequence continues at coordinate 58,875 of NZ_NEVQ01000017.1, read as the reverse complement.
AATTGATATAGATCCCAGTATTGGTCGGGGTGACGATACACCGTCAGCCAGGCCGCCTCAACACTGGGGTCCGCCTGATAGGGTTGCGTCCAGTCGCGCTCCAGGTGGCTTTGCGCAATGGCCAGCCCATTGCGGGCCAGCAGGCGCAGCGACTCGTCATAGAGCGATGGGGCTTGATAGGCGGCCTGCACCTGCTCGAGCAGATCCGTGCGGTGGGCATGCGGTTTGAGCATGGCGCCGTTCTTGTTGCCAAGTAGAAACTCGATTTGCCTATATTGATAGCTTTGAAAACCACTGGAGCGGGCCAGATAGGGGCGCAGTGCGGAGTATTCCGGCGGCGTCATCGTCGCCAGCACGTCCCAGGCATGTACCAGTTGCTCCATGATTTTGCTGACGCGGGCGAGCATCTTGAAGGCCGGGGGCAAATGATCCTGGGCTACATGCGTGATGGCGGCTCGCAGTTCGTGCAGCATCAGCTTCATCCAGAGCTCGCTGGTCTGGTGTTGCACGATGAACAGCATTTCATTGTGTTCGGGTGATAGCGGATGCTGAGCGCCCAGCAGTGCGTCTAAATGGAGATATTCGCCATAGGTCATGTCCTTGGAGAAATCGAGCTGTGCGTGTTCGTCGCGAACAATGTTCTCGGGGGTTTCAGACGGATTCATGTGCCTGACCTGAAAGGAAGCCGTTGCTGAATAGGGCACCGGCTGGAACGGGAAATCAGTCCAGTTCGCGCAGCACTGCACGCACCGGGCTGGCATCGGCCTGGATCAATGCCAACGGCAGGGCGATCAATTCATAATCGCCGGGCTCCACTTCATCGAGCAGCAGGTTTTCCAGCACGCGGATGTCGCGCCGCAGGATGACGTGGTGGCTGTCCAGGGTCTTGCTGGAGGCGGGGTCGATACTGGGCGTGTCCAGCCCGATCAGCATGACGCCGCGCTCTGCCAGCCATTCAATCGTATGCGGCGCATAGGCCGTGAAATCGTCCGTCCACCATTCGAGCGAGGCATGGCGCGCCGTGCGCACCAATACCCGTGGCGGCAGATCGTCGATGGCGTGCGTCAGGTGCTCGGGCAGAATGAGCGGCCCGCAGTCAAATGCGTGAATCACGCGACAGGGGCCCAAAAACGGCTCGAGAGGCACTTTGCCGATGGCCGGCGCATCATTGCCGTAATGCAGTGGCGCGTCGGCATGGGCGCCTATGTGCGGCGACAAGGTAATTTCGCTGACATTGACCGGGCAGTCAGGCGTCAGCGTCCATTTCCATTGCTGGCGATACGGCGTATCACCGGGGAAAACCGGTGAACTGGCCGAGACCGGCGGCGAAATATCCCAAAGGCGCTTCATGAGGGCGTGGATATGGAAAAGGTGTCAAATAATAGGAGAGAGCATACCGCAACCGTGCCCGGTATTTATCTGCGGGGCCATCACAACAGGCCCAGCTCTGCCATGGAAACGACGCTGCTGCCGGCGACGATCAGGTGATCAATCAATCGGATATCGACCAGGGCAAGCGCCTGTTTCAGCCGCTGGTTGAATGCGCAATCGGCCTCGCTGGGCTGGGATGATCCCGACGGGTGATTGTGGGCCAGGATGAGCGCGGCGGCGTGATGGCGCAGTGCCTCGCGCACGACTTCGCGCGGGTAGACCGAGGCTTGGTTAAGTGTGCCGCGCGCCAACTCTCCGGTAGCGATGAGGTTGAGTTGATTATCCAGGTAGAGAGCCAGGCAGTGTTCTACGGTCCGATGCGTCAGCGCCATCTGGAAATATTGTTTGACGTTTGACGGCCGCGACAGCGCGTGTTTGCGCGTTAATTGCTCACCCGCAACGCGCTGCGCCAGCTCCAGCACGGCGGCCAGCGCGCCCGCCTTGGCCGAGCCGAGTCCGGGCAGCGACATCAGTTCCTGCGGCGAGGCGGCAAACAGGCCCCGCAGCCCGCCATAGTGGCGGATCAATCGATTCCCCATTTCGATGGCCGTGTGGCCTCGGGTTCCGGTGCGCAGCGCGAGTGCCAGCAGTTCCGCGTCACGCAATACGCTGGCGCCATGGCGTAACAAGCGTTCTCGAGGGCGTTCGTGTTCTGGCAGATCGTGAGGCAGACTCATGGCAGGGCGGCAAAAATCGTCGAGCGATCAGCATGCCAGACAAGCCCCCGCCCAGGGGCGCGAGTGAACGTTTTTGCCCACTCGTATAAGTACGCCTGGGCCATGTGGGGGACAGTGCCAGCCCGATCAGGCTAACTCGTTCTAAAATCGGGGCTTACCGTTACTATTTTTGGTGATCCATTTTGACCGCCACGACTGCCGACCAGACGACCCCCGTCGTTCGCCCTGATTCGTACTTGACGCTGCACTATCGCATTGTGTTGGCATCCGGCCCCGCAGAGGGCTCCATATTTGCAGATACCTTCGATGGGCGTCCGGCCACGTTGCAGATGGGCAGCGGCCAGTGGGCGCCGGGTCTCGAGACGGCCTTGCTGGGCCATGCCGAGGGCGAAAAATTCAGCATCACGCTGACGCCCGCCGAGGCCTATGGTGATCGCAATCCCGATTTGATCCAAAAGGTCACACGTACCATGCTGGCCGAGCACGCGGGCGCCGACGCCACCTTCGAGCCGGGCGACCTGGTCGAATTCACCGCTCCCAACGGCGGGCGTTATTCTGGCGTGCTAAAGCAGCTGGAACCCGACTACGCGCTGTTCGACTTCAATCACCCCCTGGCGGGGACATCGCTGCGTGTCGATGTCGATATTTTAGGAGTGCTGTAATGACTCATCCGGTCACTGATGCCAACGCCGAAGTTGTGCTGGCTCAGCCGCGTGGCTTCTGTGCGGGGGTTGATCGGGCCATCGAGATCGTCGAACGCGCCATCGAATTGCACGGCGCGCCTATCTATGTGCGCCACGAAATCGTGCACAACCGCTACGTCGTCGAAGACTTGCGCAACAAGGGGGCGATCTTCATCGACGAGCTTGATGAGGCGCCCACAGGATCTATCGTGGTGTTTTCTGCGCATGGCGTGTCCCAGGCCGTGCGCCGAGAGGCCGAAGCACGAGGGCTGCAGGTGTTCGATGCGACCTGCCCCCTGGTGACCAAGGTGCATATCGAAGTCTCGCGCATGCGCGCTGCCGGCCGGGAAATCATCATGATCGGCCACAAGGGCCACCCCGAGGTCGAGGGCACCCTGGGCCAGGCTCAGGGCGGCATGTATCTGGTAGAAACCGCCGAAGACGTGGCAAACCTGCAAGTCACCGATCCGTCCAATCTGGCGTTCGTGACGCAGACCACCTTGTCAGTGGACGATGCCGCGACGGTATCGGCTGCCTTGCGCGCCCGCTTTCCGGATATTGTCGAGCCCAAGAAAAGCGACATTTGCTACGCCACGCAAAATCGCCAGGACGCCGTCAAGATCCTGGCGCCCGAGTGCGACTTGATGTTGGTGGTGGGCAGTCCCAATAGTTCAAACTCCAATCGCTTGCGCGAGGTGGCCGAGCGTATTGGCATCGACGCCTATCTCGTCGATGGTGCTGACTCCATCGATCCCGCATGGCTGGTGGGGCGCCGGCGTATCGGTATCTCGGCGGGGGCGTCCGCGCCCGAAATCCTGGTGCAACAAGTCGTGCAACGCTTGAAAGAGCTGGGCGCGCTGTCGGTCCGCACCATGTCCGGCCTGGAGGAAAACATTGCGTTCCCGCTGCCCAAAGGCTTGTCGCGCAAGGCCGCGCCTGCGGCGGACGCGTCATCCGCTACCTGAGTTTGCGTGTACGAGGAGACAACATGCAGTTGTATAGCTATTTTCGCAGTTCGGCAGCGTACCGTGTGCGGATCGCACTGAATCTAAAAGGTCTGTCTTACGAATACCTCGGTGTGCATTTGTTGAAAAACGGCGGAGAACAGCTCTCCGATTCGTATCGCGAGTTGAACCCTGCCGCCTTGGTGCCTACGCTGGTCGATGGGGACGTGGCACTGGGCCAGTCGATGGCCATCATCGAATACCTGGACGAGACCCATCCGGATCCCGCGCTATTGCCCGCTGATCCCGTAGGCCGTGCTCGCGTACGCGCCATCGCCCAGACCATCGCGTGCGACACGCATCCGCTGAACAATCTGCGCGTGCTCAAATATCTGAAGCGCGAATTGAAAATCGACGACGCGGCCAAGGACGCCTGGTATCGGCACTGGGTGGACCTGGGCTTGGGCGCGGTGGAATCCTTGTTGGCCAACTCGCCCGCGACAGGCAAGTTCTGCCATGGTGATACGCCGGGCTTGGCCGATTTGTGCCTGGTGCCTCAGGTTTACAACGCGCGCCGTTTGGAATGCGATCTTTCTGCGATGCCGAACGTCGTGCGCATCGATGCCGCCTGCCGCGAATTGCAGGCCTTCGATCTGGCTGCGCCGGACAAACAGCCAGATTCCGAATAGCCTGCCGTATCGTCAGACTTTGCCCGCCTACTGCAGACGGGCAAAGATCCGCACCGTTTTGGACAAGATGTCCGGCGCTGTCTCACGGTCGAACTTGAGAAAGTGCTCGGTCTTCAGATGCTGCTGAAATGCAGCCTCATCGTGGTAGACCTCATACAGAAAAATTTGCGCTTTATCATCGGTTCCCTGGCATACATCGAATACCAGGCAACCGGATTCGTGCTTCAGCGAGGCCGCGGCATTTTCCAGTATGAGAGGCAAAAATTGCGCCACCCGTTCAGGCTTGATCACGAGCTCGACCGAGACGACGTAGGGGGTGTTTGGCATAGTGGTTGGCTTCAATCCAGTTCCAGGTTGATTTTCTTGGCGAGTGCGGAAAAGCGCTGAATTTCCGCGTCAATTTGACGTCCCATCTGTTCGGATGTGCTGCCCACGGGTTCCGCTCCAGCGTTGCTGAGTTGCTGCCGTATTTCCGGTACGGCGAGTATGCGGGCAATCTCCGCCTGCAATTGTGCGACGATTTCTTTAGGCGTGCCTGCCGGCGCCATCAGGCCGAACCAGGTGGCGATGTCAAATCCGGTCAGGCCCGACTCCGACAGCGTAGGCACATCCGGCAAAGCCATCGAGCGCTTTCCCGAAGTGACGGCCAGCGCGCGGACTTTTCCTGATGTGATGTAGGGCAAGCACGACGACGCCGTGTCAAACATCGCATGAATCTGCCCGCCCATCAAGTCCGTGATGGCCGGCGCGCTGCCTTTATATGGAACGTGCAGCAATTGCGTGCCCGCCATGTCATTGAATTGTTCACCGATCAGATGGTGTGCAGTGCCGTAGCCGGTGCTGCCGTACGAGATCTTGCCTGGCTGGGATTTGGCCAGCGCGATGAACTCCTGCACATTTTTGACAGGCAGCGAGGCGGACACGATCAGCACATTCGGAACGTTGGCGATGATGCTGATCGGGACGAGATCTTTTTGCAGATCGTAGCTGTTCTTTTTATATACCGCCTGCGCGATCGAGTGATGCACCGCCGCCATCAGCAGCGTATAGCCATCCGGGGCGGACTTGGCGACATAGTCTGCGCCCAGTCGCAAGCCTGCTCCAGGTTTGTTCTCGACCAAGACCGGCTGCGTCCACGCGGCTTGTAGCTGGTTGGCAATGAGGCGCCCAATCAAATCCGTGGTGCCGCCAGGCGGCGAGGGGACAACGATTTTGATCGGACGCGATGGGTAATTCTGCGCAAAAGCGCTGACAGAAGGCAGCATCAGGCACGCAGCGGCGGCCGGCAGCGCCACAAACTGTCGGCGCGACATGCGAGGGTCGGTCATGGGTGTTCCTCCTTGGGGCACCTCGAGGGTGCGTTGTCTCCAGAATGGGAGTGGCCTCCCATTTATTCTTTGAAAAAGTTGCCGCGTAGTAATGCGGCCTTATAGATGGCGCAACACGGCATTGGCGATATCCGCCGTCGTACTTTTGCCGCCGAAATCAAACGGCAGGACTTCTTTATTGGCGAACGATGTCCGCAGGGCTTTTTCTATGGCGAGTGCCCCCTCGGCCAGGGCCGCATCCGCGTGGCGGTCTGCCAGCCATTCCAGCATCATGGCTGCCGAGAGCAGCATCGCGCTCGGGTTGGCAATGCCTCGGCCCGCAATATCCGGCGCCGTGCCATGAGCGGGTTGAAAGACGGCGTGGTGATCGCCGATATCCGCCGAGGGCGCCATGCCCATGCCGCCGACCAGCGCGGCGATCAGATCGGACAGAATGTCGCCGAACATGTTTTCGGTTACCAGCACGTCGTACTGCCAGGGCTTCATGATCAAGTTCAGCGCCATCGCATCGACGTAGGCATTCTCTGTCGTGATGCCCGGGAACGCCTGGGCGCGCTGCTCGAAAATCTGCCGCCAGTACGCCATGGAGGTAAAGACATTGGCCTTATCCACATTAGTGACGTGCCCTCGCTTTCCTGCCGCTTTTCTTTGCTCGGCGAGCCGTAGCGAAAAATCGCACACGCGCGCCGTGCCCTGATGTGTGATTTTCATCGTATCCAGGGCGTGGGCCTGCTCTCCTGTGCCTTCGATGGTTCCGCGGCCACGCGCATAAAACAAGCCTTCGGTGCTTTCGCGCACCAACACCAGATCGATTTGCGCAGCGCGCGGATCGCGCAGCGGGACGGGCAGGCCGGGCCACGTCTTGATGGGGCGCACGCCCGCATACAGGTCCAGCGCAAAGCGCAGATCGAGTTGCGGAATGACTTCAGTGCCATCCTTCCCGCGCACATGAGGTAGCCCCATCGCGCCAAACAAAATGGCATGTGCATCGCGGCATGCTTTCAGCGTGGAATCCGGCAGGGCATTGCCCGTGTCGGCATACAGTTGCGCGCCAGCCGGATGCGTGGTCAAGGTAAATTTGCGGCCGATGCGGGGCTCGAGCGCTCGCAGGATCTCCAGCGCGGCGTTCATGACTTCCACGCCAATTCCATCACCCGGCAATACTGCAATATCGTAACTAGTCACTTATGCCTCACATCTGTGCGAGTTTGAATTGATCGAAAATAGCTAACAGCTCACGGCTGGCGCGTTCGCGATGTGCGCGGTTTTCCCGGGACGCGCCTTCGGCGTCGCCCGCGCGCAAGCGGGCTACCAGTGCGCGATGCTCGCGCGTCGAGTTGATGGGCTTGGGACGCAGGCGCAGAGAAAACATGCGCGCGCGATGGGCGCGATCCCAATGCTTCATGACGCCATCGGCCAGCAATTGATTGCCGGCCAACTCCACCAGCGCCATGTGAAAGGTTTCGTCGGCGTGCGCCCATGCATCGAGATCATTGCGTTCCAGCGCGATCTCCATGTCATCGGTTGCCTTGCTCAACGGCGCGAGCATGTCGTCCGTCGGCTTTTTGCGTGCCAGCAATTCCGCCGCCATGCATTCCAGCGCGGTCAGCACCTCATAAATTTCGCGCATGTCGTTCGGGGATACCGGCAACACCAGCATGCCGTGACGCGGCACCAGGTCGATCAGGCGTTCTGCATGCAGGCGAACCAGTGCCTCATGCACAGGCGTGCGGCTCATGCCGAGGGCCAGTGCGACTTCCTGTTCGAGCGCCCGATGCCCGGGCGGCCAGACGTTATCGAGAATACGTTGGCGGATCTGTTCGTACGCGGCGTCGGCCAGCGAGGCGGTTGGCTGAGGTTTGACGTTCATTGGAGAGAGTAAATCACGGTTACGCATGCGTTAACTAATACGTTAATGTATACATTGTTTGAAGGGATAGTTGGGGAAAACCCTTTGCTGAAGCAAAGTCATCGCGGCAATCACGCCGTGTCTGCGGTACCCCGTCTCATCGGCCGCGTCTCGTGATGCTATATAGTCACCGCTCATTACCCCACCGGAGGCGCAGCATGATGAAGCAAGCGTGGCAATGGTTGACGGCCTGTGCGATTGCGCTCGGTCTGGCCGCGCCGGGCTCCGCCGAGGTGCTATACGATCGGGATGGTTTGCGCGGTGAGCGCATTCCTTACGGTCAAACTAATCCTGCCACGGGTCAACGCCAAAGCGGCTACACCTACCTGGTCACGTTCAACGGCGCCAAACTTTGCGGTGACGACGTGAGTCTCCTGCTGTTTCCCGGCCGCGATTTCAAGCGCTTTTACTGTGCGGGCCCGATTCAGCCTTTGCCTGACGGTATGTTGGTGTTCTTTACCGGGGGAGAGACGGCCTTGGCGCGCGTGCGTGTGACACAAGGCCGATTGCAGGTGCAACGTATTTCCATGTCGAGTGACGCCAAGCGCGACGGCTTGCATCAGACCCGTTTTTTGAATGCGGGCATCGCGGGCTGGACTCGTATTCAGACGGCCTGGGACGACACTGTGATGATCCAGCACGCACCGTTCCGGGTGATTTATCTGGGCGAGGGTCGCCTGCTCGATATGTCCGAGGAGGTGGCTTACTTGGCACGTGCGCGCCGTACGCAGTACATCCAGATCGAGCCCGATAAATGGGTCGACTTGCCCAATATCGGCAGAGTTTTCAGCCGCGGCCGAGAACAAAGCTACCAGGTAGGACCGACATTTCGTGCGGTGAGCTGGCCAGAAGGGCGCGAGTTGGCCAGGCTCGACCTGGACAGTTGCACCGATTTGCCCGAGCTCGAGTTCAATCCCGGCGATGGGCCATCGGATGCACTGGTGAAATATGAGGATCTCTCTGCGTGGCGGGCACAGACGCTGGTCTATGCTGCGGCCGGCAAGGGCGGTACCTTGCGCTTGGCGGCAAGCGCCGATCTGCCTCGGCGCGCCGACTGCACTCCAGACACGCCACCCAAGCACGCGAAATAAATCAGGTCCGGAAAAGAAAAAAGGCTGACGCAAGGTCAGCCTTTTTAAAACCTGGTGCCGGCAAGAGGAGTCGAACCCCCGACCTTCGCATTACGAATGCGCTGCTCTACCAACTGAGCTATGCCGGCGTGCATTAGCGCTCATGCGCCTTTGCCAGTAGTGTCTACGCCCGTGGCGCAGCACCAAAGACCGAAATCATATCAGAAATTTTTGGCTCCTGTCGAGATGAATGACGAATTTGTGCTTGCGTCGCACGAACGGTTGCAGTATTTGTCAGTCAGTCTATGAACGCTGCATTCGCCGGTTCATTAATCAGGAGTCCATATGCACACAGTAGTCAAAGCCCTGACGTTCGCTTGCACCATTGCGCTGAGCGCTGCGGCCGCCGCCGAGCCGGTCACCTACGACCTGGATCCGGACCATACGTATCCCAGCTTTGAGGCCGATCATATGGGTGGGTTATCGACCTGGCGCGGCAAGTTCAACCGCTCCAGCGGCACCGTCGTTCTGGATCGCGCTGCGCGTACCGGCAGTATCGACGTCACCGTAGATATGAAGTCCGTTGATTTCGGGCATGACGAAATGAACAGGCACGCGATGGCGGCCGATATCCTCGATGTCGAACGTTATCCCACTGCCGTCTTCAAGGGGAAGTTCACTGAGTTTGACGGCGACGTGCCAGAAAAGGCCCGCGGTGAATTGACCCTGCATGGCGTGACACGGCCCATTACTCTGGATATTGATGACTTCAAGTGCATCATGCACCCCATGACCAAGCGCGAGGCTTGCGGTGCCGATGTGTCGGCCGAGTTCAATCGTGCGGATTACGGAATCGATTTCGCGTTGAACATGGGATTCAAGCCAGAGGTAGAGTTAAAAATCCAAGTGGAAGGCCAACGTCGGCAATAGCTTTGCGCGGGTTGCAGACAACACGCTTCAGTCTTGTGCAACAGCGTCTGATCGGCTGTCTGTCGCGGGCCGCTGCCTTGATTGTTCATTGTGGATAAAGCCCGCGGACGGCCCATTGAGGGATCGATGATGTCAGCGACAAAAGCGCAGAGCAAAAAAAATATAAATTTTCTTGCCTACGACTTGCACACTTCCAAAAATTCGTTCATAATCTCGTTTCTTTAGCAGTTCCCCGATAGCTCAGTCGGTAGAGCGACGGACTGTTAATCCGCAGGTCGCTGGTTCGAGCCCAGCTCGGGGAGCCAAAAACGCTAAAGAGAAGTACCGACACAGCAAATTCAACGCCGCCTTTCAGGTGGCGTTTTGCTTTTCCGGCTTCGTTTTTGTGCGTTGAATCCAACGCATAGTCATCTAACTCTGATGGCTGTCCACTGTCTTCAGTGAGCAGCACATATGAGGTACCATTCCCTACATGAACGCGGCTGCTCGATTTGCCTTCGCTATCGTTGCTTTTGCGCGCACTGGACGCCAGTGCGCCGTTGGCGCGCGCTCGTTCAACAGGGCTTACAGCACCGACGCAGACTCCTAAGCCCGGCAGCAGATCAGAACTCCATCTTCAGGAGTTTGCTGCCGGGCCAAGCCAGACATTTCCTTTTTCTTTCTGTCTGTCAGGAGTCCATGATGACCGCTGTTTCTAATACCGAACGCATTTTCTCTGAGCTCGACCGGGTCCGCGTCGAGCGCCTCGCCGCACGATTTCCTACGCCGGACGGCCTGACTCACACTGTGTTGGAAGGCTTTGACGAAGGCGACTTCATGATGCCCAGCGATATTCCCGACGATGTCGTGACTGTGAATTCACGCGTGCGCGTACGTGATCAGGATGGCAATGTTCGCGAAATCACGATTTGCTATCCAGGCGAGGCTGATGCTGCCAAGGGATTTTTATCCGTGCTGTCCGCTGTGGGTGGCCAGTTGCTGGGACATCGTGTAGGGACAACGGTATCCTGGACCGACCCCAGCGGCGCCGCGTCGAGCCTGCACATCGAGGCTCTGTTGTTTCAGCCTGAAGCCAGCGGCGAGCTCGCGCTTTGAGGCACGTGGCTAGCGCGGCGGATTGCCGGCTGCCAGCGCGAGCAGCCGTTGCGCGCTCCAACCCGCACCGCACAGCAGTAGCCGGGTGTGCAGATCTTCGAATGTTTTCCATTCGATAGATCTGCCCAGGTCGATCAGGTGCTTGCCCTGCAACCGCACGTGATGCAATGGATAATGTGCGCTCAGCGATCGCCACAGCTCCAATGCGCCAGGTGATTGACGGGCGCCGCTCAGCAGGCATAGACCGGCGTTCAGTGCTTCCAGATAGACGCGCTTGGCGAGTCCTCGGCGTTGATATGGTTCTCGATAGCGAGAGTGTGGAGACCGTATGTATTGATCCAGTCTGCGATCCAGTCCTGTCACGCGATTGAATGTGGTGCTGCCGGCCAGCCAGCGTTTTGCCGGATCTTCTATATATAAGAAAGTCTCGCCAGATGCGGTGCGGCGATAGCGGGGCAGGGGTTTGTCGCGCAGGTTGGGTAAGAATATTGTTCCGTCTACGGCGGCGTTACGCAGGCAATGAGGATACAGGGCGTCCAGTTCAGCCTCCAGCCGGGTGCCTCCGCGAGCTACGTCGATTCTCATGGCGCCCCTACCGTCGCTTCTCGTCAATCGAGGCCCAATGGCCGCTGCGCAGGCTCTCGGGCCGGCGGCATGCGTGCACGCTCGCGCTGCTTTCCCAGGCATGTTCCGGTACATGCAGACCGGCGTAGATGCCGTAGCCTTCGCCCGCGCAAATCTCTCCTTCGGTATACAGGCTTTCTCCTGCGCTGATGGCGTTGGCCGCCGAGATTTCCGTCAACGCCTTGATGCCCCAGCCTGCATAGAGGTGTCCGCCGCATTGCAATGATCCGCCGCATTCGACCCCTTGGCGTGTGACTAAATCTGCATCGCTGGTGATGTTCCCGGCTACGCGAATGTTCTTTTCGCAGTGCAGTGTGCTGACCTGCAGATCCTGGCCGGCGTGGACTGAGCCGCGCGCCCGTGCAGGGCCGACGCATGTCAGGTCCCAGCCTGCGCGTATGCTTTCGCAGTCCAGTTCACCCTGAATGAGGATATTCCACGCAGCGTGAACACGGCCGTTCACGTGCAGCGTGTCGCCGCAAAATATCGCGCCGGCGCAATGAATATCATCGCCCGCCTGCAACCGGCCTTGCACCCGCATTTCACCGCCTACGCGAATACCTCGTCCAGTACGCAACGTGCCGGTGAGGTCCAGCGTGCCGCGGACTTCTATGGCGCCTGCAAAGACGACGTCTTCTGCATCCAGATGATCGAGTTGCAATACAGCGTCCGTTGGGCCAAATTGATCCAGCAGCCAGCACGCATCCTTTGTGCGGCCATCGGCAACGAGCGCGTCCAGCAATTGTTGATAGGTGCCTTGCGGTGGCGCATGGCGCAAGTACCAGCGAAAGCCGTCGGCACACGGTTGTTTGAGTTTGATGAAGTCCTTGGTGATGTCCATGCGAGTCCCTGGGCTGGCCGGTGCCGTGTGATGGCAGGCCATAGGGTGTGCTCGTGCGGCATGTATGCCTGGTGCTTGCCGCGACACTGCGGCAAGGCTATCCGCGTTCGTATGGTGGCGGTTTCCAGATCAGTGTCGTACAGAACGAGCAACACCTATTCGCGCGGCTGATGCCCGACGACCTAGGAATTGCGCAAAAGAGATGAGTGGGAGGTCGCCGGGCTAGTCAAGTGCGGCGAAAGCCGCGGCTGGGCCGGCGCTTGTGGACAGTGGACGTCGAGCACGCCGGATCGGCCACCGGGCGGTGGCTGTCGCACGCAGCAGGATGCGTGAAGAGGTCTGGCGGCTATACATGGAAGCGAATTGTAGGCCAACGCCAGCAGGTTTGCACACCTGCTGGCGTTTTCGTGTTTCTGTGTCGGTGCGACGGGGCGTAGCCCCGTCGCGGGTACTCACTGGGTCAGTTGGTCTGCGACAAATCGATGCTGTAGACCGCGCGCCCCTCCCCCGAGCCATCATCGGCATTGACCAGCGCGATTCCCGTCAGGCCGGCTGCTTGCGCAACACTCAATGAGTCTTTGCCTGATTTGAACAGCACGGCGCCTGCGGTATTCACAGGAGTAAAGCGCCAGCTGCGAGCCGAGCCGTTTGCGCTGCGGGTGATTTGCGGATTGCTCTTGATGTAGTTGATCACTACATCGCGATTCGCATCGGGTGATGCGTAGACAATGTCAAACGCCTTGCCTTCACCCAGGATATAGCGAGCGCTGCTTTCGGCACGATAGTTGTTGGTGGCGACGATGAACTCCTTGCCATCTACCGGTGCGTTGAGATACGTCAGATTTTTGATGCGGCTGCCCTGCGGTTGAGTGACGTCGATCTCATATTGCAGGTCTGGCGTGGTGAACATGTCAAAGTTATAGCCGGCGAAAGCGGATTGCCCCGAGGGCACTTGACCGGTTTTGGTGTCTTTGATCAGCCACTGATCTTGTGTCGATGAAGGGTCAATCCGGTTAAAGCGCAAGGCGGCATTTTCCAGCCAGAGCTTGAGCTCTGCGCCCGTGACCTTCACGGCATACACCGTGTTGGGGTACAGATACAGGTCCGCAGCGTGATAAATGGCCAGCGCGCCTGGCGCGACATCGGTGTAGTCTCCGCCGCCTTGGAATCCCGCTTTGAACGGCGCGCTGATCGACAGGATCGGCAGGTCGGCATACGGCGGCAGATTGGCGGTTACATAGTCGCTGACATAGGCTTGCTGCGCCTGATTGACCAATTGAATCGCGCCCGGATCCCCGACATCAGCAAACAGTGTGCTCATGCGGAAGTTCGAGTTACCGATGGGGGTCTTGACATACTCCACTGCGGCTTCGTGCTGTGTCTGCACAGAGGCTGCGACAGCCGAGTCGGCCGCGACATATTGCGTGCCGCCGTTGGCGTCGGTGCTTTGAATGGTGCGTATTTCCGCCGTGGTTTTCGAGGTGTCGATGCTCCACGCTTTGCCGTCCCATCGCAGGGTGTAGTCAATCACGCCCAGGCCCTTGCCCCATGAACTGGCCATGACGGCCGGCACACCGTATACCGTGCCGGCGGCATTATCCACACCGGGATAGGTATAGGCGGGATTCTTGCCGCGATCGGGGAATGTGCTGTGCTGGTGCCCCATGATCAGGCCGTCGATACCGGCGACCTGTGCAATGTACAGCCCGGGGTTTTCCATGTCCGCGGAATAGTTCGCATCGCTCATCCCGCCGTGCAGCAATACGAAAACCAGATCGGCGCCTTCGGCGCGCGCTTGGGCGACTTGGGCTTGAACGGCGGCGCGGCCGTCGCTGATCGTGACTTTGTTTTCGAGGTAGCGCTTGTCCCAGTTCATGATGCCGGGGGTGGTCAGGCCGATCACGCCGATCTTGATGGGCAGCTTGACGAGGTCGCCGTCCTCTTGCGTGGCATTGATTTCGCGTTCCAGGATGACGTGGGGCGGCAGTAATTCCTTGCCGCTGGCGACGCTTTGCACGTTGGCGAGCGTCATCGGGAATCCTGGGCCCATGCATGACAGGCTGGCGTCTACGCCTTCCACATTCAGCCCGCCGCCCAGCACTTGGTTCAAATAGGGCAGTCCGTAGTTGAATTCATGATTGCCCAGGGTGCCGGCGTCGTACTGCAATACTGCCATTGCCTTGTACATGGACGATTGTTGGCTGCAGGTAATGGGTGACACCTGGGCCTCGTAATCGGCCAGCGCGGTTCCTTGAATCGTGTCGCCGTTGTCTACGAGCAACGTATTCGGGAATTCCTGGCGGGCAGCGCGGATCAGCGTGGCCGTGCGTTCAAAGCCATAGGTCGGGTCTTCCGCGAGTTTGAAATAGTCGTAGCTGCGGACGTTGAAATGCAGATCCGTCGTCGCCAGCAGGGCCAGATTTGCCGAGGCTTTTTCCTGGACCTCTGGTGGCGACGCATTATCGTCGTCAGAGTCGTCACTGTTGCTGCAAGCGGAAAGGGAACCGGCCAAAGCCAGCGCAAGCATCACTCGCGCGAAGGCTAGTCGACGGTTCAGGAACGGCACGCGCACAGACATCGGAAACTCCTGATGTAGTTATAAATGGAGTCGCAGAGTATTGGGGGTATTGCTGACGGGCTTGTGACCAATGGATGTCTGAGAGATGACAGTATGTCGAATGGTAGCGTTGCTTCTCCCTTTCCTTTATCGAGCACTGCCGTCAAAATTTCGCTCATGTCTAGTTCTGCACACCCCCCTCATGACGCCGGCGATCATCGCATCGGCGTGACTGTGCTGACCGGCTTTCTGGGCAGCGGCAAAACCACGCTGCTCAATCGCCTGGTCCGCGAGCCCGCATATGCGGACGCGGCCGTCATCGTCAATGAGGTGGGCGATATCGGTGTCGATCATCATTTGTTGCGCCATGCAGAGGGCCGCATCATTCTTATCGAAGGCGGCTGCATTTGTTGTTCCGTCAATGGAGACTTGGTGAATACCTTGCGCGAACTTTTTATGTCGGCATTGCGCCGGCAGATTCCGCGCTTTCGCCGGGTAGTGATTGAGACCACAGGGCTGGCCACGCCTGCTGCGATTTTGTTCACGCTGCGTCATGAGCACTTTGTGGCTGAGCGTTATGTTTACCGCGGCACCATCACAGTAGTGGACGCGAAACACATTCAGGTTCAGTTGCAGGAGCAGCCCGAGGCTGCGCAGCAAGTGGCCGCGGCGGATAGGATCGTGTGCACGAAAGCCGATCTCGTCGAGCCCGCGGCCCTGGATGAGGCCATTCGGTCAGTCAGGCAGATCAATCCCGGCGTGCCAGTCTTGGTGCAGCGGCCTGATTCGCCATTGGATGAGCGGCTGACGGCCTCCGGCATTGAGCGTTCACAGGCGGATCCGAATGAGTCGAATCGCTGGCTGTCGGGCTTTTTGTCGTTGCGCAGTATCCGCCATCCTCAAGTCAGGCATGCCGTACTGCAATGGTCAGCGCCAGTCAGCCGGGCCCTGTTTTTGACAGGGATGGCGCAACTCCAAGAAGCGCATCATCGCGGGTTGTTGCGCATCAAGGGTCTGATCCGGTTCGAGGGTGAGTCTTTGCCTTGCGCCGTTCATGGCGTCCATCGCGATCTTTATCCCATTGAGCCGTTGGCAGCGTGGCCTGACGGCGACCATCGTTCCTGGCTGGTGCTGATCGTCCGCGACTTGGATCCCGAAATCCTGGTCCAAGCGTTACGCCGCTCGCTGCGGCTATCGGAGTCCGAGGGATTCGCCGCACAATCGTAGCGGCAGATTGTCTCGCCATGCTTTGTCTGTGAGGGCATTGTGGGTATAATTGAGGAACTGTCTTCATGTAGACCAACGTCACTCCAGCCGCCAGCCTCCATGGGCGGGCAATGTGCTCCGGTATAACCGTGTTGCTTGGCTAGGGTGCAGGCAAAGCCGCGGCGGGTATTTCCGCGGCGGGCCGTCCGACAGCCGGTGCCGTTACAACGGATCCAGCGCTGGTCGTGGGGGTTGCCGGATGAGTTGGCAGGCCGCCCGTGCTGGCCGGTCATGCAGACAGATGGTCGTCCCATATGTCTAAAAATCGTCGGCTTAGTGTCGCTGTCAGACGAGTTCGTCCTGTGCATGGTCACGGGGCACCATCGGTCTGACATGTGTGTCGCTCCGGGGAAGGGGTGTCCTGTGTCTCCGTCCTGCGCTTTGGGGCCAGGCGATTCAGGTTCATTTTTTTCAGCAAATGCCGCTGGTGCGGCGCTGCGCACTGATACGCGCGGCATGGTGCAAGCCCAAGGCGCTTTTCGGTGCGGGGCGGCACGATGCTACGTCTAACAGGAACGTCGTGAACATTACGCAAGTCCACGCTACATCGGTTTTTCCGCTATCGGAGCTTCATGGCTTCTGTGGGCGGGTGGGCGCCGATCTCGGCGCTGTAGCCGAAGCCGGCTTTGCCCAGCAAGCTTGCGACGATCATCACAACAAACAAAAAGGCCCGGCGGTAAGCCAGGCCTTTAAGAAATTTGGTTGCGGGGGCAGGATTTGAACCTACGACCTTCGGGTTATGAGCCCGACGAGCTGCCAGACTGCTCCACCCCGCGTCTGAGAGAACGAAATCATAGCGTCTTTTCAGAGTCGACGCAAATTTGCCCTTTTTATGTAGGTAGACAGAAGCTCAATGGACAATAGCGAGGCAACTTATGTGCTGGAAGCTGCGCTGCTATGCGCCAGCCAGCCCATGCCATTGACCGAAATGCGCAAGCTGTTCGGCGAAGATCCCGATTTCGATAACGACAGGCTGCGGGCGATGCTGCAGGAGCTGCAGGAACATTGGGCGAACCGCGGAATGGACTTGGCGCAGTTGGCGACAGGGTGGCGTTTTCAGAGCCGCCCGCAAATGCAGCGCTATCTGGAACGCCTGAATCCCGAGCGGCCGCCCAAATATTCTCGAGCCGTGATGGAAACGCTGGCGATCGTAGCCTGGCGCCAGCCGGTGACGCGCGGTGACATCGAAGACATTCGCGGGGTGACGGTCTCGTCTCAAATCGTCAAGACCCTCGAGGACCGCGGCTGGATCGAGGTCATCGGCCATCGCGATGCGCCGGGGCGGCCGGCCTTGTTTGGCACGACGCGGCAATTTCTTGATGATCTGGGGCTGCGCGCGCTGGACGAGCTGCCGCCATTGGATAGCGCACAGGCGGCCGCTGCGTTGCAGGGGCTGGATCTGGGGGGCTCCGAAGTCACCCTCGAAGTCAGTGATCCTCAGGCGGCGGAGCCCGGTGCAGACGCTTCCGAATCGCAGGGTGCTGAGGCGGCCGGTGCCGGGACAGAGGCTGCCGAGGGCGATGCTGTTGTTTCCGCTGAGGCCGCGGAGCCGGTCGAAAATGCGGCTGCCGATGAGTCTTCTGGTTCTGAGTCGGTCTCCAGCGAAGACGCCAATGCCGCGCCGGACACGCCAGCCGTATCCGATACAGAGGATGCGGTGTCCATCGATGCCACGGCAGTCGGTGCCGACGCGACATCCGAGCCTGTACCGGTACAGGCAGATGCTGATACGACGCTTGAATCTGCGCCGGTAGGGGTGGATGCCGATGCGACGCTCGAGTCTGCGCCGGTAGAGGTTGATGCCGATATGACGCTTGAGCCTGCTGCGGTAGAGGCGGATGCTGAGGCATCTGGCGAAGATGTGGCGGTGTTGGATGCAGATCCCGCCGTGGCGGACGAAGCTGGGCTGGAGACGCCTCGCATCGACGTCGAATCAACAATTGCCGAAGCGGAATCGCAAGAGTCTGCGCCCGAGGCTGAAGCCTCCGAGGCTGAGGATTCTCCCTCCGCTGATGATGAAGACCAATCCGCGCAAGGCGGGTTGGCGAAAGCTTAAAGAATTCTGGAGCTGTCTCCGTGACAACCGAAATGACGCGTAAAAAAATGCAAGACGATTCTCCTGTTCCTGATTCGCTGGCCGGCGAGTCGCCTGTGGTGACGAAAGTCCGAACGACCAAGAGCGCTGCCAGCAAATCTGCGGCGGCCAAGTCGACAGTGAAAGTGCCCGCGACGAAGGCCGCGACAACAAAGGCCGCGGGTAAGTCTGCAGCGACCAAAACCGCAACGAAGACGGCTGCAACCAAGTCCGCCGCCAAGTCGGCGGGGGAGAAACCTGCATCGTCCAAGGCGAAGGCCAAGTCGGCAGACGACAAGCCTGCAGCGGTCAAGTCGGCGGCTAAACCGGCGACAAAGACTGCAGCCAGAAAAACGGTAGCCACGAAGTCGGCAGCCGATAAAGCGGCGGCAGACAGCTCCACGGTGGGCTCAGCGTCCGAATCCGTCACGCAGTCCAAGGTCGCTGCGACCAAATCGACAGCAAGCAAGTCGACCAAATCCAAGGCGGTATCGGGCGGCTCGGTCGAGGCTGTTGCAGCAGAGCCCGCCGTCAAGCGTACGCGTACCCGCAAAGCCGCCGCAGGCGCGGCATCGGCCGATACGGTGACGCCCACCGTGGCAGAAAACGCCACCTCGTCTGTCGTTGCGGCGCCCGTCGTCACGGCAGTGCGGGGTGTGGCTGCCGCAGCAATCGAGCGTAACGTGCCTGTTGTCGCAACGGAACGCGCTGCTGCCTCGCAGCCTGCTTCGCATGAAGGAACGGCTGGATCGTTTTCTGCAGGTTCTGCCCCCTCTGCGGCGCCTTCCGTGCCTGGCCGGCCGGTTGTTGCTGAAACGCGCGCGTCAGGCCAGGCTGACCTGTTCGAGTCCGCCGAGCCTGTCGCGAAACCAGTAGCCGCTCCTTTTGCGTCGATCGGGTCTGAAAGTGCTGCTTCGGCAGAGCCCGCGGTGACCGAAGGTCGTCCGAATCGCCGGCGCGGGGGAAATGCCATGGAAAATCAACGACCGGCTTCCGAGTCTGGTGAGGCATCGCCCGCTACTGCCGAGTTTGCCCAGGCAGCGGCAGGTCAGACCAACGAAGGGGATCCCAATGCGGCACGTGGCAGCCGTGGTCGTAAGCTGCGTACCCCGTTCCGCCGCCGTCGTGGCGATGCGACGGGTGTCGCGGGGGCGCCGGGATCGGTAGATGGCTCGCCGGACGTGCCCTCGGGCGAGGTGGCTGGCGGCCGCGGCGCCGAACGCGAGGCCGAACAGATGCTCTCTTATTTAGAGCATGCCGATCGTAGCGAGCAGCGCCTGGGCAAATATCTGAATAGCGATGCCGCGATGCCCAAGCTGCACAAAGTCCTGGCGGACGCGGGCATTGGCTCGCGCCGCGAAATGGAAGAATTGATCACGGCCGGCCGCGTGTCGGTCAATGGTGAGCCGGCGCACATCGGTCAGCGCGTTTCGCCCACGGACCTGGTCCGGGTCAACGGCAAGCCGGTTGCTCGTACCAATACGCGAAAACCACCTCGTGTCATCCTGTATCACAAGCCTGCAGGCGAAATCGTTAGCCACGACGATCCTGGTGGCCGCGCCAACGTGTTCGCGCGTTTGCCCAAGCTGCGTACCGGCAAATGGCTGTCGGTCGGGCGTCTGGATTTGAACACCGAAGGGCTGTTGATTTTCACCACGTCGGGTGACATGGCCAACCGCATCATGCACCCCCGTTACGGTACCGAGCGTGAGTACGCGGTGCGTGTGCTGGGCGAAATGGACGACGCCACGCGCAAATCCCTGGTCGAGGGCATTCAACTCGAAGACGGTATGGCGGCCTTTGGCTCGCTGGACTATCTGGGCGGCGACGGCAGCAACCGGTGGTATCGCGTTACGCTCCAAGAAGGGCGCAACCGCGAAGTCCGCCGGATGTTCGAGGCGGTAGGTGTGACGGTCAGCCGTTTGATCCGTACTCGCTTTGGTGATCTGGTGTTGCCGCGCAACCTGCGCCGCGGCCGTTGGGATGAACTGGATTCCTCCCTGGTGACGGCGCTGATGGTCCAGTTGGGCCTGTTGCGCGATGATGACGATGCCGACGGCGGTCGCCATGCGCGTCAACCGCGTTCGCACGACAGTGCTCTGCCCCCCGGGTTTGGCACCTTGGATCGCAATGGCATGAATGGTGCGCGCTTCGGCCGTCGTGGCAAATTGCAGGGCGGGCGCCCGGGCAGTGCTGGCCAGGTGGCGTCTTCACCGTCTGATCCCTTCGGTACTGGCTTGATGTTCACGGGCGGATACGCCAATGGGCATCCGCTAGGTAAGGACGGCGGGCGTGGTGGCAAGGGCGGCAAGCCGGGTGGCAAGCCTGGGGGTATGCAGGGCGGCCACAAGGCGGGTGGACGGCGCGGCGGCAAGGGCCCCGGTGCTCAGTTCGGCGGTGGTTCTGGCAATCCGGCAGGCGGGCAGGGCGGTAGCGGCGGCTATGGCAATGCCGGGCAGGGGGGTAACAGCGAAGGCGGCTATCAGGGCGGCAACAAGCGCGGTGATGGCAAGTTTTCAAAGCATGGCAAACCGCGCCGCCCCAAGGGGCCGGGTGGCGAGATGGCTGTATCGGCGCCGGGCGTTCCCGGCGCGTCCGGCAATCAGCGCAAAGGTCCGAACCGGCCCAATGGAAAACCCGGTGGCGGTCAAGGCGGCCCGCGTGGCAACCAAGCGGCGCGCAATGGCAAGCCGCAAGGCAACGGCGGCGGTAAAGGCCGTCCGCAGCGCGGCCCCAAAGGCGACGATTGGCAGCCCAAGAGCGCCTCGGCGCACGAGTCGCGCCTGGGCTTTCTGGGCGGTGGCCGTGGGCGTGGCGACCGCTGAGTGGTAACGCCGCGACGTCAAAGGCACTATCCTGGTGCCCTTGACGTAAACCCGCGACATAGCAGGCAATTTTCGCAATTATCTGGTAAAATCATTGGTTTTCATGGCGCGCATGCACCCACGGGTGCGTCCTTGTCATGTGCCGCAGCATATGCTGTCGCCTGGATAAGTGTTCGGGTGTGCTTCTTTTGGGCTTGGGTTCGGTGTCGAGCGCTGGTGGGGTGTCCCGTTAGCCGGTAATCCGAGGGCCAGGCAATACAGTGGGCTGGGTTTGCAGCCCATTTTTTTTGAGTGTATGGCAGATATTTACGCATTGACCCAACAGGCATTGGCCGGCATGGACGTCGAATTAGTCGACGTGGAACGTGCTGCGCTGGGCCTATTGCGCGTCACCATCGATAAGGTCGGGGGCGTGCGCATCGAGGACTGCGAGCAGGTCTCGCGCCAGTTGTCGCGCGTCTACGAAGTCGAAAACATCGACTACAAGCGGCTCGAAGTCGGCTCGCCGGGCACGGATCGCCCGTTGCGCACCGAGGCCGAGCTGCGCCGTTTCGTGGGCGAACGTATCGAGATCAAACTGCGCGAGCCGCTGGATGGACGTAAAGTGTTTTCCGGCATTCTGTCGCTGCCTGAGGCAGCGCAGGGCGCAGAGAGTGACACGGCGGCCAATGCGCAGCAGACCGTATTCGGTCTCGAATTTGAGGCAAAAAAGAACGACATCCAGGTATTGAGTTTCACGTTCGGTGATATCGAGCGTGCCAAACTGGATCCCGTTCTGGATTTCAAGGGCAAAAAGCGATGAGTCGCGAAATTCTTCTGTTGGTCGATGCCTTGGCGCGTGAGAAAAACGTCACGCGTGAAGTCGTATTCGGAGCGCTCGAGAGCGCGCTGGCTTCGGCCATGAAAAAGCGTTTCAAGGACGACGCCGAAATCCGCGTCTCCATCGATCGCGAGACTGGCAGCCACGAGGGTTTCCGCCGGTGGCTGGTGGTGCCTGACGAGGCCGGCCTGCAAGAGCCGGACAAGCAGGAAATGCTATCTGACGCCATCGAAATTCAGCCCAATATTCAGGTGGGCGAATACATCGAAGAACCGCTCGAGCCGATCGAATTCGGTCGTATCGGGGCGCAGGCTGCCAAGCAGGCCATCCTGCAAAAAATCCGTGACGCCGAGCGCGAGCAGGTCCTCAACGACTTTCTGGATCGTGGCGAGACCATCATCTCCGGCACGATCAAGCGCATGGACAAGGGCGACATCATTGTCGAAACCGGCAAGATCGAAGCCCGCTTGCCGCGCTCCGAGATGATTCCGAAGGAAAATTTCCGCGTCGGCGACCGTCTGCGTGCCTATGTGCTCAAGGTCGATCACGCTGCCCGCGGCCAACAGGTCATCCTGTCGCGTACATCGCCTGATTTCATCCGTCAGTTGTTCGAAAACGAAGTCCCCGAAATCGAGCAGGGTCTGCTCGAGATCAAGGCTGCTGCACGTGACCCCGGCGTACGCGCCAAGATCGCCGTAGTGGCCTACGACAAGCGCATCGATCCTATCGGGACGTGTGTCGGGATGCGCGGCTCGCGCGTGACCGCCGTGCGTAACGAATTGGGCGGCGAACAGGTCGATATCGTGCTCTGGTCCGAGGATCCTGCGCAGTTCGTCATCGGTGCCCTGGCGCCGGCCAATGTCGAGTCGATCGTGGTCGACGAAGACAAACACGCCATGGACGTGGTGGTCGACGAGGAAAACCTGCCCAAGGCCATCGGCGCCAAAGGCCAAAACGTGCGCCTGGCTTCCGAGCTGACCGGCTGGCAGATCAACATCATGACGCCAGAAGAAAGCCTCAGCCGCCAGGAATCCGAGCGTGCTGGCCTGCGTACCACATTCATGAACAAGCTGGACGTCGACGAAGAAGTCGCCGACATCCTGATTGATGAAGGGTTTACCGGTATCGAGGAAATCGCTTACGTGCCCCTGCCCGAGTTGCTGGAAATCGAAGCGTTTGACGAAGACACCATCAACGAGTTGCGCGCCCGTGCCCGCAATGCGCTCTTGACCGAGGCCATCGCTCAGGAAGAACGCCTTGAAACGGCTCAGGACCTGCTCGAGCTCGAAGGCGTGACGCCCGAGCTGGCTGCCAAGCTGGCCGAACGTCAAGTGTTGACCCGTGACGATCTGGCTGAGCTGGCTACTGACGAGCTGGCGGAAATTGCCGGTATCGACGAACAACAGGCCAGCGACTTGATCATGCGTGCCCGGGCCCATTGGTTCAACGAGGAATAACCGGCGGCATCCAGCCGAGCGTTTGATTCAAAACCCATTCATCGTTGTTGTAATCGCTGCATATAGAGGGAAGATAGCCTAATGTCGAGTAATACTGTCGCCCAGTTCGCTACCGAGCTGAAAATGCCAGCCAACGTGCTGCTCGAGCAGCTGCGTTCGGCCGGTGTTGACCTCAACTCGGTGGACGACGCGGTAACCGACAGCGACAAGGCGAAGCTGCTCGACTCTCTGCGCCGCGCTCATGGCGCGACCGAGGGCAAGAAGATCACCTTGACGCGTCGCCAGACCTCCGAGATCCGCCAGGCAGACGCCACCGGCCGCTCTCGTACCATCCAGGTCGAAGTCCGCAAAAAACGCGTGTTCGTCAAGCGAGATCCGTCCGAGATCGCCCAGGAACAGGCCGCCGCCCAACAGGTTGAGGCCGAGTCGTCTGTATCGGCACTTGCGCCTGCAGCGCCGGCGCCCAAGCCCGCCTCTACCCAGGAATCGAACGAAACCGTGGCGGCATCTGCCGTGCAGGCGGCCGAGCCTGCTGTTGCTGCGCCTGCCGCCGAGCCTACTGTCTCTGCCGAAGATCAGGCGAGCAAGACCGCCGCACCCGTGGTTGAGCCGACCCCTGCCCCGGCCGCCGACGATACCCAGGTCGAAGCCCCGGCCGCCAAGCCTGCAGCCGAAACGCCCGACGTGGTTGCCGATTCTGGTGCCGAGCGCGTCTCCGAGCCCGAGGCTGCGCCGCGCGTTGAACCTCAACCTGCTACCCCCGTGGCCCAGGCCGAGCCTGAGCCCCAACCCGAACCGGCACCCGTGCCGGCAGAGCAGCCGGCTGCCCCGACTGCGCCTGCTGCCGGGCAAGCCGCTCCCGAGCGCGAGGCCCCCTCGGCCCCGCCGGAACCTGTTGTGCAAGCTGAAATCGATACCGTTGCCAAATCTCCTGCCGAGTCTTCCAAACCGACTCCGCCTGCTTCTTCGTCCAAATCCAACGCTGCTCCGCCTCGTTTGACGCGCGCCGAGCGCCGTGCGCCGCCTCCGCTGGCTCAGACCGCGGGCGACAACGCGTCTCGCGAAGACGCCCGTCGTGCCGCCGAGGCCGAGGCCGCCGCCTTGCGCGAGATGTTGAATCGTCCCCGTAAAGTCCTGCGTGCTCCCGAACCGGAGGCCGCAGCGCCGTTGTCGGGTACGCTGCACAAGCCCAGCGGCAAGACCGCGGCTGGCGCGAAAAAAGACGCCAAGCCGGGCGCTGGCGCAGGCTCGAAGAAAACCATCAAGACGGCAGAGGTATCCTCGTCGTGGAATGATGATGCGTCGCGCAAAAAGCCTGCCGACACCAAATCCGCTGCTCCCAGCCGTGATGGCTGGCGCGCCGGTGGCAAGGGTGGCAAAGGCGGCAAGGGCGGCCGCAATCAACAGAACGATCAGCGCCGCCAAGAGCCCGTGCAGCAGGAGTTCATCGCTCGCGAAGTGCATGTACCTGAGACGATCAGCGTGGCCGATCTGGCACACAAGATGTCCGTCAAGGCTGCAGAGGTCATCAAGCAATTGATGAAACTCGGCCAGATGGTCACCATCAACCAGGTGCTGGACCAGGAAACCGCCATGATCGTGGTCGAGGAGCTCGGCCACGTGGCGATCGCTGCCAAGCTCGACGATCCGGAAGCCTTCCTCGACGAAACCCCGGGCGCCGCCGAAGCCGAGGCGTTGCCTCGTGCGCCGGTGGTCACCGTGATGGGTCACGTCGACCACGGCAAGACCTCTTTGCTGGATTACATCCGTCGCGCCAAGGTCGCCTCTGGCGAAGCCGGCGGTATCACCCAGCATATCGGTGCCTATCACGTGCAGACCGATCGCGGTATGGTGACGTTCCTGGACACTCCGGGCCACGAGGCGTTTACCGCCATGCGTGCCCGCGGCGCCAAGGCCACGGACATCGTGATTCTGGTGGTTGCCGCCGACGACGGCGTCATGCCGCAGACTCGCGAGGCCATTCACCACGCCAAGGCCGCAGGTGTGCCGCTGGTCGTGGCTGTCAACAAGATCGACAAACCCGAAGCCAACCCCGAACGCGTCAAGCAAGAGCTCGTCGCCGAGGAAGTCGTGCCCGAAGAATACGGTGGCGATGTGCCGTTCGTGCCTGTGTCGGCCAAAACCGGCGCTGGTATCGACGATCTGCTCGAAAACGTCTTGCTGCAAGCCGAAATCCTGGAGCTGACCGCCCCCGTAGAAGCGCCTGCCAAGGGACTGGTCATCGAAGCCCGTCTCGACAAGGGACGCGGTCCGGTTGCTACCATCCTGGTGCAGAGCGGTACGCTCAAGCGCGGCGATGTGGTTCTGGCTGGTGCCAGCTTCGGCCGCGTGCGCGCCATGCTGGACGAGAACGGCAAGCAAATCCAAGAGGCTGGCCCGTCCATTCCGGTCGAAATCCAGGGCCTGACGGACGTGCCCGCTGCTGGTGACGAGCTGATGGCGCTGGCCGACGAACGCAAGGCCCGCGAAATCGCGTTGTTCCGCCAAGGCAAGTTCCGCGACGTCAAACTCGCGCGCCAGCAGGCCGCCAAGCTCGAGTCCATGTTCGACAACCTGGGCGAGGGTACGCAAACCTTGGCCTTGATCGTCAAGACCGATGTCCAAGGCTCTCAAGAGGCCCTGGTGTCGTCGCTGACCAAGCTCTCGACCGACGAGGTTCGTGTCCAGGTTGTGCATGCGGCCGTGGGTGGTATCTCCGAAAGCGACATCAACCTGGCCATCGCTTCGAACGCCGTGGTGATCGGCTTTAACGTCCGTGCCGAGCAAAGCGCCAAGAAACTGGCCGAAAACAACGGCATCGACCTGCGCTACTACAACATCATCTACGACGCCGTGGATGACGTAAAAGCAGCCATGTCGGGCATGTTGGCGCCCGAGAAAAAAGAAGAGATCATCGGCCTGGTCGAGATCCGCGAGGTTTACTCGATTTCGCGTATCGGCAACATCGCGGGTTGTATGGTGCTCGATGGTGTGGTCCGCCGCGATTCGCAGGTCCGACTCTTGCGCAACAACGTGGTCCACTGGACCGGTCAGCTGGATTCGTTGCGCCGCTTCAAGGACGACGTCAAAGAGGTCAAATCCGGCTTTGATTGCGGTCTGACGCTGCGAGGCACCAACGACATCCAGGTGGGCGACCAACTGGAAGTCTTCGAAATCAAGGAAATTGCGCGTACGCTGTAAAAAGCGATCGTGAATTTCATACGTGTTACATGAGCCGTCATAAGTCTAAATCCATCCCCGGCCGCAATTTGCGGCTGGCCGACCAGATCCAAAAGGATCTGGCTGGCCTCATTCAGCGCGAGATCGACGTATCTCGCGCTGGATTGATCACGCTGTCCGGTGTGGAGCTGTCGGCTGATTACGCGCACGCCAAGGTCTATTTCACGGTGATGGGCGCCGAGCCCGACACCGCGGCGGCGCTGCTCAACGAAAAAGCCGGCTGGCTGCACTCCCTGCTGTACAAGCTCTTGCACATCCACACCGTGCCCCGATTGCGCTTCGTCCATGACGAGCAGATCGCGCGTGGCATCGAAATGTCGGCATTGATCGACCGCGCAAACCGGCCCGGCCCGGTCGCGGAAGAGCCCGACGAACCTGAAGACCAGCGCTGATCGGCTGTCGTCTACTGCTGCTTTTTTCCCGGATTCGACGATGGCTAAACGACGCGGGCTTGCGCTCGACGGTGTCCTGTTGCTAGACAAACCTGTGGGTTTGTCCAGTAATCACGCCTTGCAGCGCGCCAAACGCACCATGGATGCCGCCAAGGCTGGGCATACGGGTACACTGGATCCTTTCGCCACCGGTTTGCTGGTGTGCTGTATGGGACGTGCCACCAAGATCTCCGGCGCGATGCTCAACGCCGACAAATCGTACCGGGCGACGCTGCAGTTCGGCGAGGAAACCGATTCCGGCGATTTGACCGGCATCGTGACGGCACGCGCGACCGACGCGGTCAATGTGACCGAGGCTGCCTTGCTCGACGTGTTGTCACGCTTTCAGGGCATCATCGAGCAAATCCCGCCGATGTATTCAGCGCTGAAGCGGGACGGCAAGCCGTTGTATGAATACGCGCGTCAGGGTATCGAGCTGGACCGCCCCGCGCGCCAAGTCAAGATTTACCGCATCGACCTGTTATCGCTCAATGGCAGCCAGGCCGAGATCGATGTGGCGTGCAGCAAGGGGACGTACATACGTACCCTGGCGCAGGATATCGGCCGGGCACTGGGGTGTTATGCCCACCTGGCGGCGCTGCGGCGCACGCACGTCGGGCCGTTTTCGCTGGATCGCGCCGTCACGCTCGAGGCCCTACAGGCCATGACTGACCCCAAGCAGGCTTTGCTTGCATTGAATGAATTGCCGGCGGGCTTGCTGCCCGCCACACCGACCTTAAAGGACCCGCTATGACTCGCGCCTTGCGCAACGTCGCCATCATTGCCCACGTTGACCACGGTAAAACTACCCTGGTCGACCAGTTGCTGCGCCAATCCGGCACCTTCCGCGAAAACCAGGCGGTTACGGAACGGGTCATGGACTCGAACGATCTCGAAAAAGAGCGCGGCATCACGATTCTGGCGAAAAACTGTGCCGTTGAATACGAAGGCACGCACATCAATATCGTCGACACCCCGGGACACGCGGACTTCGGTGGCGAAGTCGAGCGCGTACTGTCCATGGTGGACGGTGTATTGCTGCTGGTCGACGCGGTCGAAGGCCCCATGCCGCAGACCATTTTCGTGACCCGCAAGGCCCTGGCCCTGGGATTGAAGCCCATCGTTGTGGTCAACAAGATCGACCGCCCAGGCGCCCGTCCGGATTTCGTGATCAACGCGACGTTCGATCTGTTCGACAAGCTTGGCGCGACCGAAGAGCAGTTGGATTTCCCCGTGGTGTACGCCTCGGGTCTGTCGGGCTACGCCGGCTTGACGCCGGACGTACGCGAAGGCGACATGCGTCCGTTGTTCGAAGCCATTCTGCAACACGTGCCGCAGCGTGACGACGATCCCAATGGTCCGCTGCAAATGCAGATCATCTCGCTGGACTACAACAACTACGTCGGCAAGATCGGCGTGGGCCGCATCAACCGCGGACGTATCCGTCCCGGCATGGATGTGGCTTTCCAATTCGGTCCCGAAGGCTCGATCTCGAAAGGCCGCATCAACCAGGTGCTGAAATTCAAGGGCCTGGAACGTGAGGTGGTCGAGGAGGCCGAAGCCGGCGACATCGTGCTGATCAACGGTATCGAGGATATCGGCATTGGCTGCACGGTCATGGATCCGGCGAATCCGGAAGCATTCCCCATGCTGCGCATCGACGAGCCGACGCTGACCATGAACTTCATGGTGAACACGTCGCCCCTGGCCGGCCGCGAAGGCAAATTTGTCACCAGCCGCCAGCTGCGTGATCGCCTGGATCGCGAGCTGAAGTCCAACGTAGCGCTGCGTGTACGCGATACCGGCGACGATACCGTGTTCGAGGTGTCTGGCCGCGGCGAATTGCACTTGACCATCTTGCTGGAAACCATGCGTCGCGAAGGCTACGAGCTGGCCGTGTCGCGTCCGCGGGTCGTGTTCAAGGAAATCGACGGCGTCAAATGCGAGCCGTTCGAGTCGCTGACCATCGACGTCGAAGACGCTCACCAAGGCGGCGTCATGGAAGAACTCGGCCGCCGCAAGGGCGATCTGCAAGACATGCAGCCCGATGGGCGCGGTCGCACTCGTCTGGAATACCTGATCCCGGCCCGTGGCCTGATTGGTTTCCAGAACGAGTTCCTGACCTTGACGCGCGGTACGGGTCTGATGAGCCACATTTTCCACGAATACGCACCCGTGCGCGAAGGCAGCATCGGCGAGCGCCGCAATGGCGTGCTGATCAGCCAGGACAACGGCGATGCAGTGGCTTATGCGCTGTGGAAACTGCAGGATCGTGGCCGCATGTTCGTCAATCCGGGCGAGGCCTTGTACGAAGGCATGATCATCGGTATCCATAGCCGCGATAACGACCTGGTGGTCAACCCGATCAAGGGTAAGCAACTCACCAACGTACGTGCTTCGGGTACGGATGAGGCGGTGCGGCTTGTGCCGCCGATTCAGATGTCGCTCGAGTATGCGGTTGAGTTCATCGATGATGATGAACTGGTCGAAATCACGCCGAAGTCGATCCGTCTGCGTAAGCGCTATCTGCAAGAGCATGAGCGTCGTCGTGCGGCGCGTGAAAATGCTTGATAGCTAGCTGATTAGTGTGAAGGACGGGCGCCTGAAGTAGGCGTCCGTTTTGTTTTGATGCAGTGGTTGTGTTTGTTCTGGTGCGGATGATTTGGGCGTGAGGCTTGTTCTCTTCGGTGACGGATTTCTCTGTTGAGACGTCTGCGCCGGGAGCCGAATGCCGCACCGGCCCTATCGCCGCGACTCGGCCCGTCAGCAGGGGCCTCGGCCTCGCTGCGCGAGGCTAAATCGCGGCTCTACGGGCCGGCGCGGCATTCGGCTCCCGGCGCAGACTCACAGTGTCTCGGGGCGTCGAAGAGGTTGTCGCTCGCGGAGGTTATGCCATCCGGGGAAATCTGCGTCGTGCGCTCGAATTGCGGGTCTGCAACTGTGCACGCACGTTAGCCTGGCAGCGATGGTGCGTATTGAGCGTCGGTTTGATGCAGATCGTGAAATTCGCGTATGTGCTGCACGACTTTTTGTGGGTCGTCTTCGATGATGAATAGCTCCAGGTCGTGGGCACTGATCATTCCGTTGGCCAGCATTTGGTCGCGTAGCCAGCCGACCAGGCCTTCCCAGTATTCCTTGCCGACCAGGATGATGGGGGCCGGGGGCACTTTGCCGGTCTGGATCAGTGTCAGGGCCTCGAATAGCTCGTCCATGGTGCCAAAACCACCGGGCAGCGAGATGTAAGCAAAGCTATGCATGAAAAATGTCGCTTTGCGGGAATAAAAATACTCAAACGACAAACTGATTGTCTGGTATTTGTTATTGTGGGTCTCGTGCGGCAGGCTGATGTTCAACCCTACGCTGGTTCCTCCTGCTTCGAATGCGCCTTTGTTGGCGGCTTCCATGATGCCGGGGCCACCGCCTGCGATGACGGCAAAGCCCGCGTTGGCCAATTCGCGAGCAATGGCTTCGCTGGTTTCATAGTGCGGCGAGCCACGACTGGTGCGTGCACTGCCAAATAAGCTGACGGCGGGGCCTATATGGGCCAGCTGTTCTGCCGCCGTACGTATCTCTGAGATAATCACCGGTATTTGCTTGCCGGCGGGCGTTTCTAATTCTGCCTTTGTAACCATGAAGAAAACCTTATTGCTGGTAGACGGTTCGAGTTATTTGTACCGCGCCTTTCACGCTATGCCCGATTTGCGCAATGCGCAAGGCGAACCTACGGGCGCACTCTATGGTGTCGTGAATATGTTGCGTAAGCTCGTATCTGATCATAAGGCAGACTACGCAGCTTGTATTTTTGATGCACGCGGCAAGACCTTTCGTGACGATCTCTACCCTGACTATAAATCGCATCGGCCGCCGATGCCCGAGGATCTGGCTGCACAGATCGAGCCGATCCATCAGGCCGTCAAGGCCTTGGGCTGGCCGGTGCTGGCCATCGAGGGCGTCGAGGCGGACGACGTGATCGGTACATTGGCCTGCCAGGCGACCAAGCAGGATATTCACACCATTGTGTCGACCGGCGACAAAGACTTGGCACAACTGGTGGATTCGCATGTGACGCTGGTCAACACCATGAGCGGTGAGGTTCTGGACGAGCCGGGTGTGCAAAACAAATTCGGCGTCTCGCCTGAGCGTATTGTCGACTATCTCATGCTGATCGGTGATGCCGTGGACAATGTGCCGGGCGTGACCAAGGTTGGCCCCAAAACCGCCGTCAAATGGCTGAGCGAGTTTGGTTCCATTGAGGGCTTAATCGAACAGGCAGATGCCATCAAAGGGGTAGCAGGCAACAACCTGCGCGAAGCGATCCCCCAATTCCCGTTGACGCGTGAGTTGCTGACGGTGAAGTGCGACTGCGATCTGACCGGGCACGTCAATGCGATGTCTGATCTGGAACCTCGCCAACCCGACACCGGGACGCTGCAAGCACTTTACGAGAAATACGGTTTTCGTACCTGGCTGCGCGAGCTAACCGGCGACGCGGAACGTGTGCCGCAAGGGGATGCGCGTGTTATCGCCGAGGCGCCGGCTGCGCCTGCTGAACTCCGTTATCAAGTCATTGCGGGCTGGCCAGCGTTTGACGAATGGATGGCGTTGGTGGCCGAGGCGCCGCTCGTGGCGCTGGACACCGAAACCACCTCGCTGGATGAAATGCAAGCCAGCCTCGTCGGGATTTCCATGTCGGTTGAGCCGGGCGTGGCCTGCTATATCCCGCTGGCGCATCGTGGTCCGGATCATCCCGAGCAACTGCCCAAAGCCGAAGTCCTCGAGCGCATGCGTGCTTGGCTGCAAGATCCCGCACGGCCCAAGCTGCTGCATCACGCCAAATACGACGCCCATGTGTTTGCTAACGAAGGCATCGCGCTGGCAGGCATCCAGGACGACACCATGTTGCAGGCGTATGTGCTGGAATCACACCGCGGTGTGGGTCTGGCAGATCTCTCGCAACGTTATCTCGGCCGCAGCGGTATCAGTTACGAGGATCTGTGCGGCAAGGGCGCCAAGCAAATTGGCTTTGACGAAGTCGCCGTTGACAAGGCGGGCCACTATGCTTGCGAAGACGCCGATTTCACACTGCAATTGCATCAGGCTTTGCGCCCGCGCGTCGCTGCTGACGCTGGGCTCGAACGCATTTATCAACTGGAAATCCAGGTCTCTCGCGTATTGACCGTAATTGAACGCAATGGCGTCAAGGTCGACGCGGCTGAGTTGGGCCAGCAAAGCCATCGCCTGGGCCAGGAAATGCTGACCTTGGAGCAGCGGGCCTACGACCTGGCAGGGCAGCCGTTCAATCTGAATTCACCCAAGCAATTAGGTGAAATCCTGTTTGGCCGCATGCAGCTGCCCGTTGTGCGCAAGACCGCCAGCGGCGCGCCATCGACCGACGAAGAGGTCCTGACCAAGCTGGCGCAAGATTATCCCTTGCCGCAGGTCCTGTTGGAATATCGTGGCCTGTCGAAACTGAAATCGACCTACACGGACAAACTGCCTCGCATGATCAATGCGCGCACGGGCCGGGTGCATACGCACTATTCGCAGGCGGCTGTGATCACGGGCCGCTTGGCGTCGTCCGATCCCAATTTGCAGAACATTCCGGTACGCACCGAAGCCGGCCGCCGTGTGCGTGAGGCCTTCATTGCGGAAAACGGCGTGTTGTTGTCGGCCGATTATTCCCAGATCGAGTTGCGCATCATGGCGCACGTCTCCGACGACGAGAATTTGCAGCGGGCCTTTGCCGCCGGCGAGGACATTCACCGTGCCACCGCGTCCGAGATCTTCGGCGTTGCGCTCCCCGATGTCACGTCCGAGCAGCGCCGGGCTGCCAAAGCCATCAATTTTGGCCTGATATACGGCATGGGCGTGTTCGGCTTGGCGTCCAACCTGGGTATCACGCGCGATGCCGCCCAGGCATACATCGACCGCTATTTCGCCCGTTATCCCGGGGTGGCGCAGTACATGGAACAGACGCGGCAATTAGCTCGTCAACAAGGCTATGTCGAAACCGTCTTTGGCCGTCGCCTGCAGATGCCCGATATCCGCGCGGCATCGGGGCCTCGCCGCCAGGGCGCAGAGCGCGCCGCCATCAATGCGCCTATGCAGGGCACTGCAGCCGATCTGATCAAAATGGCCATGGTGGCAGTGCAAGACTGGCTGGACGCTGACCAATTGGCGACTCGCATGATCATGCAGGTCCATGACGAATTGGTGCTCGAAGTGCCCGACAGCGAAATCGAGGTCGTGCGCGCGCGCATACCTGAGCTCATGTGCAGCGTCGCGACGCTGCGCGTGCCGCTGGTCGCCGAGGTCGGCGTCGGTCCCAATTGGGAGCAGGCGCACTGAGGCGCCGATTTGCTAGCCTATCTACGACATGCGGGCCAGATGCCGTGGATAGGCTATTGCAAGCCCCGCTGGCCTATATCGGGGGCCACCGGCGCAAGGGAGCCTGTAACGATATAATATTACTTTAAGCATCCTTTCTGCCTCACTCCCCATGCTGCTCCTCTGGATCTTGCTGGCCACAGTCGCCGGCGGCCTGATCGCTGTGTCTATCGCCAGTTGGCTGGCGTACCGCGTTTTCAGCAAGTACCTGCATCACATGGTCAGCCTCTCGGTTGGGGTATTGCTGTCTGTTGCGCTGCTGCATTTGCTGCCCGAGGCGTTTGAGGGGGCAGACGCTGATGCTCACACTTTATTTGCATTGCTCTTGGCGGGGCTGCTGGGATTTTTCGTCCTGGAAAAAATCGCCTTGCTGCGGCACAGCCATCACCATGAGGGGGATGGCCATCATCATCACAAGGGACACGACCGGCACGAGGCCGGGCGCGGAGGCGTGCTGATTTTGATCGGCAGTTCGCTGCACAATTTGTGCGATGGCGTATTGGTGGCGGCGGCTTTTCTCACCGATCCTATCCTGGGCGTACTCACAGCCTCGTCGATCATCGTGCACGAGGTGCCGCACAAATTGGGCGATTTCGTGGTGCTGCTCAATGCGGGCTTGGCGCGGCGCAAGGCGTTTGTGTTGATCTTGTTTACCAGCTTATGTACTGCGCTGGGCGGGGTGATCGGCTATTTCCTTTTGCAGCAGGCGCAGGATCTGGTTCCCTACGTGCTGGTCATCGCTGCGAGCAGTTTCCTCTATATCTCCGTGTCGGATCTGATTCCGCAAATGCATGAACGGGGAGCGTTGTCTGATGCGATTCCCCAGTTGGTGCTCGTCGGTATCGGCGTTGCGGTTATCTACGGTGTGACTTCGTTCATGCACCATGGGCATGAGCATGGTGGGCACAACCATACTGTCGTGCACGAAGAGCATCATGAGGCTGGGCACTCGCATTGATGCAGGTGAAAGGCCTTTTTAGATGCTCTTGTTCCTTGCCTTGGGCTTTAATGCGTCTGTGACTCGCGTTGAGCTTGCTTATGCGATGTGGATGTTCTGTTTGGCGCTTTGGGGTGTCACGATAATCAGCGGTTAGAGTTCTTAAGGCGCCGGTATGCCGCGTGCGTAGGCTGCGCCGGCCCTATCGCAGCGGCTCGGCGCAAGACCAGGCGCCGAGGTCCCCTTCGGGGACTTCCCGCCGCTCAACGGGCCGGCGCAGCCTACGCACGCGGCACACCGGCTCGCAAGGACAGCAGGCCTCGGATGCTGATTTGCCGAGGGCACTGGCGCTGACCAACGAATCGTTTAACGACCGATGCATTTCATTTCTGTGAGTTCCGCAGGCGGGGCAAAGCGCGATGCCGGCCTTTTGAGCGACGGGAAGTCCCCGAAGGGGACCGAGGCCCCTGCTCATGGGCCGAGCCGTTGCGATTAGGCCGGCATCGCGCTTTGCCCCGCCTGCGGAACGCCTCAAGAACGCAATCCGCCGCCAGCAAACTATCTAATTAATCTCCCTCAAAAAAACCGCCATCTACCGACAAATAAACCGTCCCTGATCAAAACCATTCCACCCCGATACGAAAGCACTCCCCACCGCCCCAACATTTGCACCCACTCCCACCGCCAAGTACATTCACTCTTGAGACCAGCCAAATCGGCCCGGTCATTGGCATAGGAGTCCCGTCATGAGTTTTGCCCCCGCAGCCGGCCAGCCCACGCCCACCACTATTCACACCGATAGCGAAGGCCTGGAGCAGGGCGGTATTGATCTACCCGTGCACGACGGCACCATCTTTGCTTATTACGCCGCACCGTTAGGGAAAAAGGACCTACCCGTCGTGCTGGTCATACAAGAAATCTTCGGTGTGCACGAGCACATCAAAGACATCTGCCGCCGCCTGGCTAAAGCCGGCTATCTGGCCATTGCCGCTGACCTGTACCAACGCCAGGGCGACGCATCGCAATACACTGACATTCCTAAACTGATCTCCGACATCGTTGCCAAAGTCCCAGACGAACAGGTCTACGCCGACCTCAATGCCTGCATCGAGTGGGCCGGCCAACATGGCGGCGATACTTCGCGCGTTGGCGTCACAGGATTTTGCTGGGGCGGCCGCCTGACCTGGATGTATGCCGCGCATAATCCCACTGTCAAAGCCGGCGTCGCCTGGTATGGCAAAGTCGCTGCCGGCCATGGTCCCCTGATCAAACAAATGGTGGTGGATGTGGCTGCGAACACGCACGCGCCCGTGCTCGGCCTCTATGCCGGCCAGGATGCCAGCATTCCCCTCGATACGGTCCAAGCGCTACGGTCCGTATTGGCCAACGGCAACGAAGCCGCAAGGGCCTCGGAAATCGTGATCTATCCGGAAGCCAACCACGGTTTTCTCGCAGACTATCGACCCATGTATCGCGAAGCCGATGCTCGTGACGGCTGGCAACGCATGCTGACGTGGTTCGAACGGTATCTGTGATGACCGCATAGTGCGGGTGGCCGGCGCTCGTCGGATGTTAAAGCCTCTTATCGCTTTACCTGCCCGTACCATCTGCCGCGAGGGTTATGTGTGGCGCGGAGTGGTCACTCCTCTTGCGCCATGTATGCCAGGCGGTGAGCAACAACAGGCCTCCCGTCGCCGCCATGACAGCGAGCAGCGCATAGTCAAACGAAGCGCGCGCACGCTCAGCAAGCATGGCTGCGACCACTGGTGCCGACGTAGCGGCGACAGCCAGCGCCTCGTCCAGGCTGTCATACACCACCGCAGGCAGCGCGCTGTTGTCCGGCAATATCAAGGTAGCGCCATACACCGCCGTAGCCAGGCTGCCCATGATCGCGACACCGAGCACAGCGCCCAATTCGAAGGACATTTCTTCGACCGAGGCCGCCATCCCGACCTGATCGGCGGGCGCGTTGCTCAGGATCGAGCTCGATGCTGCTGTCAGCGCCATACCGAGGCCAAACCCCATGATCGTCAGGCTGACCAGTTGCCAGACCGGCGCCATCTGATGCGTGCCGACCAACGCAAATGCACCGAACCCGCCAATGAGCATCGACAGCCACATGCCGCGGTTTTCGCCCAGCCTCGGTATCAGCAAGCCCGCGATCGGCCCCGCGACAAACGAAGCCAGCGGCGCAGGCAGGATGAATAGCCCTGCCTGCAACGGCGACATTTGACGGACCAACTGCAGCCATTGGCTATAGATCAATTCAATGCCCGCAAAGGCGATCGCCGCAGCGAGCGCTACGATCACAGCCGTGCTGAATTTGCGATTGCGGAATAACCGCAGATCAATCAGCGGATCAGCCGTGCGTAATTGCCGTTTGACAAAGAACAGCAAAAAGACGGCGCCGGTGAGTCCGGCCAGCAACGCCAGGGTATAAGACGGCGCGCGCTGGCTGAGCTCTTTGACGGCGTACACCGAGCCGACCAGGCCGACCAGGATTTGCCCTGAACCTATCAGATCAAAGGCGCGGGTGGAGCCACTGCGGTGATCGTCGATAAACCACATTGCCAACGGCAACACGATCAACACCGTCGGCACGTTGATCAGGAATACCGATCCCCACCAGTAATGCTCCAGCAGTG
The DNA here is from genome assembly GCF_002261185.1 of Bordetella genomosp. 4. Lineage (GTDB taxonomy): Bacteria > Pseudomonadota > Gammaproteobacteria > Burkholderiales > Burkholderiaceae_B > Bordetella_A. Next base: position 22,015 of record NZ_NEVQ01000017.1, on the reverse strand, counting down.
CGCCACCCACGACCGGTCCGAATGCCGCGCCGCCCGACGCCACAGCCGCCCAGATGCCGATAGCGATAGCACGTTCACGCGCATCCTGGAACGTATGGCGAATAATCGCGAGCGTGGCGGGCATCATCATGGCCGCGCCTACCGCCAGCAGAACGCGGGCGCCCATCAGCCATTCCGGATTGGCCGCATAGGCCGCGAGCAACGAAGCGATACCAAATATCGCCATGCCGCCTACAAAGAGCCTTTTCGGCCCATAGCGGTCGGACAAGGTGCCCATCCCCGGCAGCAACCCGGCGACGGCCAGCGGATAAGCATTGACGATCCACAGTTTTTCAGACGCCGTCGCCTGCAGGGCCAGGGTGAGATGCGGCAATGCCGTATAGAGCACGGTCATGTCGATGACAATCAAGAACAGATCGACCGACACAATGGCCAGGATGAGCCAGCGTAACGCGTGTGATGATGAAGTATGCAAAGACGACATGGGTTGCCCCGCCGGGACTAAGGCGATGCCGTTGAAATAGCAGGCCTTCCCATGGCAGACTGGGGCAATAGCGTCCTGTGACAGGACATGCGCCAGAATGTGGCCCTGAACGGCATCCAGCCTGGTACCGGATGATGAACGGGATTATAATTTAATTCCATACGTATGTATTGAAAAAGAGTAACAATGGGTCGAACCCGTACCGTAGATCGTGAGCAGCTGCTCGACGCCGCCGAGGCCATTATCGAAACCTCGGGCGCGGCAGGCCTGACCATCGACGCCGTGGCCAAGGCCGTCGGCATCAGCAAAGGCGGTGTCCAATACTGCTTTGGGAACAAAGACGCCCTCGTGGATGCGCTGTTTACGCGCTGGGGCGCGTCCTACGACAGACTGTTTGCTCAGACCATGGCGGGCAGCACCGATCCCGTGGACGCCGTGCGCGCCCACGTCGCGGCAACCCGGCGCACTGATGAGGCCAGCGCCAAATCAGCCAGCTTGCTGGCGGCCCTGGCACAAACGCCCGAGCACCTGGTCAGCACGCGCAAATGGTATCGAGAGCGTATTGCCAAACTGGATACGACGACGCCAGAGGGCAAGCGCGCCCGATTGGCATTTCTGGCCACAGAGGGCGCGTTCATGCTGCGATTCTTCGGCTTTATGGATGTCGACGAGGCCGAGTGGGAATCCATGTTCGACGATCTGCAGCAATTGCTGTGAGGCTGACGGGGCGACGCCGGCATCGAGCCGGCCTGCACCCCAGTACGCACGGGCACCTTGGCTCTGGCCTCGTCAATTCCCTGTTTCGCGCAGCCGGCTCGGCAGCAATTCGCCATGCCGCGCCAGCAATGGATAGGCGGCCGCACCCACCAAGTGCGAATTGATGCTTTTCATGTCCCGCAGAATATCCAAGTACAACGCCCCGATTTCTGCCGCATCGATTTGCCCGGATTTGATTTTCTGCAGGTGCGCTTCCGATTCCTGCATTTCCAGTTCCCGGAAACGCGATTTTTCGCCTGCTAGTTCGCGTGCCTGGCGCACATCATCATTAATGAACAGGGCGGCCGCCTCGCGCTGATTGGCGATCAGGCGAGCCAGCGTTTCGTCCAATTGCTGACGTTGTTCAGGCGGCAACACCCAGCCTTGTTTGCGCAAACGGGCAATGTGATTGAGCAGGCCGTGATGTGTGATGTCCGCGGCGTGTCCGATATTGCTGGCAAAGGCCAGAATATCGTCCAGCCGCTGGGTATCGGCGCGGGTCATGTCCTCGCGGTCCAGCAAGGCCAGATAGGTGGTAATAGCCGTCTCGATCTTGTCCACGGCATTATCCAATTGGCGTGCCTGCACGAGACGGTGGCGGTTATCGCGTTTAAAGCCCGCACGCGCATAGAGCAAGAGCGTCTGCAGCATATCGGCCATACGCAGCGCCTCGCGCGCAGCGTTCCCCAAGGCGACCGCCGGCACATCGTGCGCTGATTCGTCCAGGTACTGGGGCCTGGCCGGGTCATTGGGATCCGTTTTTTTGGGCAGCCAGCGTGTCAGCAGCGCCGCATACGGTGTCAGCAGCGGCAGGAAAATCAAGGCGATCATGGCGTTGAACACGGTGTGAAAGTTGGCTACCAGGCGCGCATTGTCGCTCTCGAGCCAGCCCATCCAGCCCGGCAGCCATGGCAGCAGCAACAACCCCAGCACCACGCCGATGACACGCGTCAGGAGATTGCCCAGGGGCAGACGGCGAGCGGCAGGGTCGTCGCCGGTGACGCCTTCGATCATCGGATTGACGGCCGTGCCCAGATTGGCGCCCAGCACCAGTGCCAACGCCAGCGCGGGCGAGACCAGATGATGCTCCGATAACGACATGATCAGCACGACGATGGCCACACTCGAGTGTGCAGCCCAGGTCAATGCCGCGGACAGCAGTACCGCGGCGACGGGTTGCGTGCCCAATGCATCCAGTATCTGCTCCAGCAAAGGTGCATCTTGCAGCGGAGCGAATAGCTCTACCAGTTGATGCAGCGACAGCAATAGCAATCCCAGGCCTATGAATACCCGGCCCAGGTCACGGGTACGCCCCGGCGGGTAACGGCGAAACATCCATACCCCGGCCAAAATCAGGATAGGGGCCAACGCGGTCAGGTCGAATGACAGCAACTGAACGATCAGGGTCGTGCCTACGTTGGCGCCCAGCATGGCGGCCAGCGCGGGCGCGAGGCCTACGAGGCCGCCGGCCGCAAAACCCGTGATCATCAGCCCCGTCGCCGTGCTGCTCTGCAACGCCGCAGTGATTCCCAACCCCGTCGAAAACGCCCGTAATCGCGTTCCCAGGGCGCGCCCTAACGCTGCTCCCAAGGCGGCGCCGAACGCACGCTGCACGCCCGTCTGTACCATGTGCACGCCCCATAACAGCAGCGCCACGTATCCCGCAAAATCGAGGAGGGGTATGAGTCCCGACATAGTCAGCCTGCAAAAATCAACGCCACGGGCCGTTGGATCCGGATTGAAACAAACCTGTCATATCCAATGATCGCACGCCCGGGGGCGAAGGGAAATCGTCGTCAAGCAGGGAATTCCAAGCTCTTGTATTCATACCTTATCTCTCTGTCCCCAGTTTGACCAGCATTGTCGATTACGTCGCTGTGCTCCGCGTATCATGTCTATATGATCCTCATCCTCCCTTTTACAGAGGTTAACCGTGGCAGTCTCCGCTTTTGATCTTTTTAAAATCGGCATCGGGCCGTCCAGCTCTCATACGGTGGGACCAATGCGAGCCGCGCTGTTATTTGCCCAGGGCTTGGAGCGGGATCGACTGCTGTCTCAGGTTGCCTCGGTGCGGGTAGAGCTATATGGATCCCTGGGGGCGACTGGCAAGGGGCATGGTACCGACAAAGGCGTCATCCTGGGGCTGATGGGGCAGGCGCCTGATACCGTTGACCCGTCGGCGATCGCGGGCTTGCTGCAGTCGGTACGTACGGGCAAGTCCCTCGCATTGCTGGGCCATTTCCCAGTGCCCTTCATCGAGAAAGAGCACATCCTGTTTTATCGCCGCGAGGCCATGGCCGAGCACCCTAACGGTATGAAATTCCATGCCTTCGATGCGGCGGGCAATTCCCTGCGCGAAGCCCGTTATCTTTCGGTGGGCGGCGGTTTTGTGGTGACCGCAGGCGCATCGAACAGCCAGATCATCGCGGCGCACGATCAGTTGCCGTTTCCCTTTCGCACCAGTCGCGAGTTGATGGAGATGTGCCACGCCGAGTCCTGTACGGTGGCGCAATTGATGATGCGCAACGAACTCGTGTGGCGTACGCAGGCCGAGGTTGATGCCGCGCTGGATCGCATCTGGCAAGTCATGCAGGATTGTGTCAGCCGCGGATGCGGCATCAATTACCCCGAAGCAGATGGCGACTTGCCCGGTCCGCTGAAGGTTCGCCGCCGTGCGCCCGAGCTATATCGCAGCCTGACACAGCGGGCCGAGCGCACATTGTCCGATCCTTTGTCCGTCATGGACTGGGTCAATCTGTACGCCATGGCCGTCAACGAGGAGAACGCCGCGGGCGGGCGCGTGGTGACAGCGCCCACAAACGGGGCGGCGGGCATTATTCCAGCTGTATTGCACTATTACGACCGCTTTGTCCCGGGCGCCAACGCCCAGGGCGCACGCGATTTTCTGTTGACGGCCGCAGCGATAGGCTTGTTATACAAATATAACGCCTCGATCTCTGGCGCCGAAGTCGGTTGCCAGGGCGAGGTCGGCGTCGCCTGTTCCATGGCGGCAGGGGCGCTAGCGGCTGTGCTGGGCGGTTCCGTGAACCAGGTCGAAAACGCAGCCGAAATCGGCATGGAACACAACCTGGGTCTGACCTGTGATCCGGTGGGCGGTCTCGTCCAGATCCCTTGTATCGAGCGTAACGCGATGGCCTCTGTCAAAGCCGTCAACGCCGCGCGTATGGCTTTGCGCGGAAACGGTCAACATTACGTGTCACTCGACTCGGTTATCAAGACCATGCGCGAAACCGGCGCAGACATGAAAACAAAATACAAAGAAACAGCCCGCGGGGGGTTAGCGGTGAATATCGTCGAGTGCTAGACAATCAAACACTCTTTTTTTCGTACGCGTGCGGCATCCCTGACCCGTCGGCCACGACAATCGACCATTGCACCGCGATGATAAAACTCGATCGGCTGAGTAGTGGCAATGACAATTACAGCGCCAAGAACCCGACAATCACCAGCGCAATCAATACCACCTTGGTGATCTTGTACACCGTACGATTCCACGCCTTGAACTGCTTGCGCTTTTGATCGATGACCCAGTGCGCGTGCGTCAGCTTGTTGATGGCGCCGGTCTGATCGCCGCTATCGTTCGGCGAGCTGGCCGCCGACATCACGACGCGCCCGAACCACCGGTTAAATGCCTCGGCCCATCGCCATTTCAGCGGACGCTCGATGTCGCAAAACAAAATAATGCGATTGGCCTCAGACTGGTTGTGGGCTTCGTGGACGTAGGTTTCGTCAAACACCACGCTCTCACCATCACGCCAGCTATACGGCTCGCCGTCGACGATGATGTGGCATCGGTCATCATTAGGGGTAGCCAGGCCCAGGTGATAGCGCAGCGAGCCCGCAAAGGGATCCCGGTGCTTGTTGAGCTTGCCTCCAGGAGGCAGTTCGGCAAACATGGCTGCCTTGACCTTGGGCAGGCTTTTCAGAATGGCGACGGTGCGCGGGCACAGTTCCTCGGCTGACGGATGACGGGCGTCATACCATTTCAGATAAAAGCGCTTCCAGCCATATTTGAAAAATGAATTAAAGCCGATGTCGTCGTGCTTCTCCGCCGCTTTGATGCGGCGCAGCTCGGCCATTTTCAGCGCTTCGTCACGGATGACTTCCCAGTTGTCGTCCAGGACTTGCAACTCGGGGATCTCGCGCGACGGCAAATAGGGTGTGGTCGGCACACGGGAGCACAGCACCATGAACGCATTGACTGGCGCCAGCAGCGCGGATTGGTCCAACAGCTGGCGAGAAAGGCGCAGACGCACACGGCCTCGAAAATGTGCAAAGAGGATGGCGGCCAGCCAGATAACAGGAATCAGCCACTTCATAACGCATAGCTCGTCGAGAGCCATTTGATAAAAAGACGACCTATTTTCTCATAGCTTGGCAAAATATGACGGAGTGGGGGCTGGCGTGCCCGCCCAGACGGCCGACTAGGTACAATTCCGACCATGTCTGAAGCCGTTATCTCCAAGCCTGCCTTTGTCCATTTGCGCGTCCATTCCGAGTTCTCGGTGGTGGATGGTATTGTGCGCGTGCCTGACCTGATCAAACGGGTCGCTCAACTGGGCCAGCCCGCAGTGGCCCTCACGGATCTGTCGAATATTTTCGGGCTGATCAAATTTTATAAAGGCGCGCGTGGAAAGGGCGTGAAACCCATTGCGGGCTGCGATGTCTGGCTGACCAACGACGATGATCCCGACAAGCCTTTCCGCTTGCTGTTGCTCGTACGCAACCACAAAGGCTATCTGAACCTGTGCGAGCTACTGACGCAGTCTTTTTTGACTAACCAGGGTAGAGGCCGTGCCGAAATCCGCCGTGAATGGTTGGCGGGCCGAGAGGGGCTGATCGTGCTCTCTGGGGGGCGGGGCGGCGATATCGGGCATGCCTTGGATGCGGGCAATGCCGTCACGGCGCTGTCGCTGGCGAGGCAATGGGGGCAATTATTCCCCGGGGCTTTTTACATCGAGCTGCAGCGCAGCGGTGCCGATGGCGACGAAGCCTATACCCAGGCTGCCATGCGCCTGGCCGCCGAGGCCGGACTGCCGGTCGTGGCCACGCATCCCGTGCAGTTTCTGCACGAAAGCGAATTTCAGGCTCACGAGGCCCGTGTATGTATCTCTCAGGGCGAGATCCTGGCCGATCCGCGCCGCGTGCGCCGTTTTACAAAAGAGCAGTACCTGCTCAGCTCCGAAGAAATGGCGCGGCGCTTTGCCGATGTGCCTTCGGCGCTGGCCAACACCGTCGAAATCGCCAAGCGATGCAATCTGACGCTGGTACTGGGCAAGCCGCGGCTACCTATTTTTCCCACGCCAGAGGGCGTGTCTCTGGATGACTATCTGGTACAGCTCTCCGAGGCTGGCTTGGAAAAGCGCCTGGAATTCCTGTTCCCCGACCAGGCTGTTCGCGACGCCAAGCGCGAGCAGTACTACGAGCGCCTGCGCTGGGAATGCAAAACCATCATTCAGATGGGCTTTCCAGGTTACTTCCTGATCGTTCAGGACTTTATCAACTGGGGTAAAAACAACGGCGTGCCGGTCGGCCCGGGCCGGGGTTCGGGGGCGGGTTCACTGGTGGCGTACGCGCTGGGCATTACCGATCTGGATCCGATCCGCTACGACTTGCTGTTCGAGCGGTTCCTGAATCCCGAGCGGGTGTCCATGCCCGACTTCGATATCGACTTTTGCCAGGACAATCGCGAACGCGTCATCGACTACGTCAAGATGAAATACGGCCGCGAGGCCGTGAGCCAGATTGCGACGTTCGGTACGCTGGGCGCAAAAGCCGTGGTCCGCGATGCGGGGCGGGTGCTGGACATGCCTTATCTCTTCTGCGATGGCCTGTCCAAGCTGATTCCGTTCAATCCGGCCGATCCATGGTCGCTCGACCGGACCTTGAAAGAGGAGCCGGCATTCAAGGAACGCTACGAACAAGAAGAAGAAGTCCGCGCGCTGGTCGACCTGGCCCAGCCCCTGGAGGGCTTGACCCGCAACATCGGCATGCACGCGGGCGGGGTGCTGATCGCGCCGGGCAAACTTACCGATTTCTGCCCCCTGTATTGCCAGCCGGGTCAGGAAAACAGCGCGGTGTCGCAGTTCGATAAAGACGACGTCGAGGCTGCGGGCCTGGTGAAGTTCGACTTTCTGGGGCTGCGAAACTTGACGATTCTGGACTGGGCCGTGCGCTATGTGCGCCAGTTCAATGAATCCAAGCGCGACTTCGACATCATGTCGCTCGAGCTCGATGACCCGGCTGCCTACAAAATCCTCTGCGATGCCAATACCACGGCTGTGTTCCAGCTGGAATCGCGCGGGATGAAAGAACTGCTGAAAAAGCTCCGGCCCAGCAACTTCGAAGACATCATCGCTATGTTGGCGCTCTACCGTCCGGGTCCGCTGGAATCCGGCATGGTGGATGACTTCGTCAACCGTAAACACGGCCGTGCGGCAGTCGATTATTTCCATCCCGATCTGGAAAACACGCTGAAAAGCACCTACGGGGTCATCGTCTACCAAGAGCAGGTGATGCTGATCTCGCAGATCATCGGCGGCTATTCGCTGGGCGGCGCTGATTTGCTGCGCCGCGCCATGGGCAAGAAAAAGCCCGAGGAAATGGCCAAGCACCGCGAGTTGTTCGAAAAAGGCGCCAAGGAAAAGGGCCACGATCCGGATCTGGCCGTCAAGCTGTTCGACTTGATGGAAAAATTCGCCGGCTACGGTTTCAACAAATCGCACTCGGCGGCCTATGCGCTGATCTCCTATCAGACCGCCTGGCTCAAGGCCTATCACCCGACCGAGTTTCTGGCCGCCACGATGTCGTCGGATATGGACGACACGGACAAAGTGCAGATCTTCTGCCGCGATGCTCAGGAAAACGGCGTGTTGGTGCTGCCGCCCGACGTCAACGCGTCGGGATACCGGTTCGAGCCTGTACAAGACGAGCACACCAAACAGGGTAAACCGCCGCGCACCATGCGCTATGGCCTGGGAGCAGTCAAAGGAACGGGGCAGGGCGCTGTCGAGGAAATCCTGCGTGCACGCGAGGCAGATGGCCCCTTTGCAAATCTGTTCGACTTCTGCCGGCGCGTCAACAAGCATGCCGTCAATCGGCGTACGATCGAGGCGCTGATTCGTGCCGGTGCGTTTGACACCATCGAGCCTAACCGGGCGGCGATGCTGGCCTCGGTTGGCACCGCGATGGAAGCCGCCGAACAGGCCGCTCGCAGCGCGAATCAAGCCTCCTTGTTTGGAGACGACAGCGGCGACGTGGTTGCCGGCGAGCTCAGCAAGGTCGCCCCGTGGAACCTGCACACCAAGCTGACCGAGGAAAAATCGGCGCTGGGTTATTACTTCAGCGGCCATTTGTTCGATCATTGGCGCGACGAGGTCCGCCGCATCGTGCCCACGCAACTGGCACGTATCGAACCACAGCGAGATTTGCAGTGGATGTGCGGCGTGCTGGCGGGCGTGCGCACGATGATGACCCGACGCGGCAAAATGGTATTTGCGGTTCTGGATGACGGCACCGCCCAATTGGAAATTTCAGTCTTCAACGAGCTGTACGAAAAACACCGTTCCCGCTTGCGCGAAGACCAGTTGATCATCGTCCAGGGCAAAGTCAGCAATGACGACTATTCCGGCGGTATGCGCATCGTGGCGGAGCAGCTTTACGATTTGCAGCTGGCCCGCGAGGCGCGCGCGAAATCGCTGCGCGTCAAGCTCAACGGCCAGGCCGATGCCAAACGCCTCTACCAGATGCTCAATCCATTCCGGGCCGAGCCCGAGAATGGAGTTCCTGGCGTGCCCGTTGATATTATTTACGAGCGTGACAACTTCTTGTGCACGGTACGGCTGGGCGAGGAATGGCGTGTGCGCATGGCCGATACCTTGCTTGACAACCTGACTGCCTGGGCGAATCCTGACGGGGTAGAGGTGACCTACTGATGCAACCGCTACGCATACTCCACTCCGAGGCGGCCGTCGCATTCGGCGGGCAGGAACATCGCATTTTCAAGGAAATGCATGCCATGCGCGCGCGCGGCCATCACATCGAGGCCGTCTGCCAGCCGCAAGCCCAGTTAGTGCCGCGTCTGCGCGACGCGGGGTTTACCGTGCATACCGTTCCCATGGGCGGCCTGGTCAAATACCTCAAGGGCGTAGTCGCCGTGCGGCGCATTCTCCTGGAGGGAAATTACGATGTGGTCAATACGCACAGCCGTATTGATACCCTGATCGCCGGCACGGCGGGGCGTCTGGCCGGTACGCCGCTGATCGTGCGCACGCGCCATTTGGCCAGCAAAGTCGGATCCATGCTGTCCTACACGTGGCTGCCGCATCGCGTCACCACGGTCAGCGAGTATGTGCGCCGCTATTTGATCAGCCGGGGTGTGCCCGCCGAACATACCGCTACGCTGTACTCCCCCGTGGTTCTGCCGCCGCCTGTCGAACACTCGACGTTGCGTGGCGAGTTGGGTCTGGCCGAGGACGATATCGTGGTGGGTTGTGTCGCCGTGATGCGCGCGGCCAAAGGCCATAAAAGCCTGATCGATGCCATGCGCCCCTTGATGGCGACGCGGCCTAAGCTGCACATGGTATTTGTGGGCTCCGGTTCGCCGACGTTCGAAAACACGCAGCGCTACATTCAGGAACTGGGCCTGCAGGACCGCATCCACCTGATGGGGACGCGGCGCGATGTGCCCAACCTGCTGGCGGGCTTTGATTTGTTTGCGCTGGCCACCGAACAAGAGGCGTCCGGCACGGTATACGTCGAGGCCGAAGCCGCCGGTCTGCCGGTCATCGGCACGGACGTCGGCGGCGTGTCCGAAATGATGCGCGACGGCGTGACAGGCATCTTGGTCCCCGTGCATGATCACGCCGCGTTGCAAAGCGCGTTGGAGCGTTTGATCGACAACCCCGAACTGCGCCGCCAGATGGGCGAGGCTGGCCGTCGCATGGTGTGGGAAGAGGGCGTATTCTCCCCCGCGCGTTTGGCGGAGAACACCGAGGCGATCTATCGTAAATGGTTGGCGGAGCGCCGATCGTGAACTCTGCCGCCAATGATCTCGCGGCCGCGAACCGCGCCAACGGTCGTGCGGCCCAGGCCCACCGTCGCGCCGCTCTGGCGTAATGTGCTCGAGAGTGACTCCGCATGTCTAACGCGCCCAATATTCCCGTCCTGATGTATCACCACGTTCACCCGGCAGGCGGCATGATTGCCGTGACGCCCGAGGTGTTCGAACAGCAGATCGCAGGCTTGGCCCGCGCAGGCTATACCTCGCTGAGCGCCCAACAGTTCGCCGATTATCTGGCTGGCGGTACCGTTCCGGAAAAATCCGTTCTCATCACCTTTGACGACGGTTATCTGAACAACTGGACATACGCGCATCCGGTTCTGCAACGCTATAGCATGAAGGCCATCCTGTTTCTGATCACAGGCTGGCTCGGCCAGGGAGACGTGCGGCCATACGCGGGGCAGGGCCTGCCCGTGCCCCATTCGCCCGATCATCATGAAAGCAAGCGCCTGGTCGCCGAGGGCCGCACCGACGAGGTGATGCTGCGCTGGAGCGAGGTGCGCGCGATGTTGGCGGCAGGGACCTTCGAGGTGCATTCCCATACGCATACCCATACGCGTTGGGACAAAGAATGCGGCCCCGATGTTGATGCCAAACGCAAACACGTTGCCCAAGAGTTAAAGGATTCCCGTTCCGCCTTGATTCACGAGCTGGGCGGCGTCAGCGATCACCTGTGCTGGCCGCAGGGCTACTTTGACGACGATTACGTACAGATGGCCCGCGAGGCAGGCTTCAAACATCTGTACACCACAGACGCCTTAGGCCAGAACTTGCCAGGCGCCAATCCCGAACACATCTATCGGTTTGCGGTCCGCAACCTCGGCGGATCCTGGCTGAACCGCCGCATCTGGATGTCCCGTCATCCCATCATCGGGCCTCGTTATCATGCATGGAAAGCGTGGAAAAGACGGCTGAGGAATCGCAAATGAAGCTCTCGGTCATCATCATCACCAAAAACGAGGCCAAGCACATCGTGGGCTGCCTGGAGTCGGTTGCCTTTGCCGACGAGTTCATCGTGGTGGATTCCGGCAGCACGGACAATACCGTCGAGCTCGCGCGCGATTTTGGCGCACATGTCGAAGTCACGTCCGATTGGCCAGGATTCGGGCCACAGAAAAACCGTGCGCTCGATCTGGCCACCGGTGATTGGGTCCTATCCATTGATGCCGACGAGCGTGTCACACCGGAATTGGCCCGCGAGATCCAGGCGGTACTCGCGGTGCCGAAGGCCGACGCCTATGAGATCCCCCGATTGTCGGAATTCTGCGGCCGTTTCATTCGCCACAGCGGCTGGTGGCCCGACTATGTGCTGCGCTTATTCAAGCGCGGCACTGGGCGCTTTACCGACGCTGCCGTACACGAGCGTGTCGTGCCGCAAGGCCCCGTGTTGCAACTGAAGGGGCATTTCGAGCATTATCCCTATCCCAATCTCGATGCGCTGATCAACAAGATCAACCGCTATTCTTCAGATGCCGCCGCAATGATGTACGCCCGTGGCAAACGGGCGACGGTGTTCAGCGCAATGGGGCATGGTTTTTGGACTTTTGTGCGTATTTATTTGATTCGTCGGGGGTTTCTGGACGGACGCCACGGCTTGGTGCTGGCCGTGACGGCAGCGGCAGGCAGTTTTTTTCGCTACGCCAAGCTCAGCTTTCTGTCTGATCAGCGTAAATAATCCTCTGAAGTGAAGATCCTTTACACCAATTTCCACCCGCGTAACGGGGGCGGCCATACGACCTACATCACCAGTCTGGCAAAGGCGCTGGCGGGTGATCATCAGATCACCGTTGCTGCGCCGGAGACGAGCCGGCTGTTTCGCTATGCGGGCGCCATTCCCGGTGTTCGCACCGTTGGCATGCGTTTCACGACGCGGCTGTCATCCTGGTTTGGCGAGCGCGCAGCATTGAGGCGTCTGATTGCGCAGGAGCGCTACGACATCGTCCATGTCAACGGTTCGGCAGACCATAAGCAGGTCATGCTCGCATTGATCGGGATGCGCCATCGTCCGCGCGTTGTGTTCACCAAGCATAACGATCATCCGCTGGATTCCTTGGGGCATCGCATGCGGGCCGCCATGGCGACCGATCATGTCATTGCCGTCAGCGACTTTGTGCGAAACATGGTGATGGCCTCGCCATACCGGCGTGTGCCGATCACTACGATCCGGCATGGCATCGATACCGATTATTTTGCGCCTATTGATGTCACGCAGTCTCCAGAGACCGAATCTTCTTCGGTAGAAGCGCTGCGCGATCACTATTTCGGTCCTTCCTGGCGTGGCCGTTTGCTGCTTGGCAGCGCCGGCGGTACCGATTATGCAAAGGGTTGGCTCGATCTGGTCGACGCCGCAGGCAGCCTGCCCACGGATCTGCGCGAACGCATTTTCATTCTCGTGGCAGGCGATCTGCCCAATGACGACAAGCGTGCGCGCGTGCGCGCGGCAGGCATGCAGGACCAGGTCTTTTTTCCCGGCTTGCTGGACGACGTCCGCGACGCGCTGGCCTGTTGCCATGTCGGCTTCGTGCTTTCCTATCGCGAAGCCTTGTCGTATGCCTGTCGAGAAGTGATGTCGCTGGGCTTGCCTGCATTGGTGAGCAATGCGGGCGGCCTGCCGGAAAATGTGCGAGACGGCGAAGATGGCTGGATCGTGCCCGTGCGCGATGTTCCCGCCATTGCTAGGACTTTGACCTCGATGTTGCAAGACCCCAGCCGGGTATCCATCATGGGCGCCGCAGCGCGGCGTAGTGCCGTCGACTTTTTCGGTCTCGACGATTTTGCTCGAGCGACCTTGGACGTTTATCGAAATACTGTGTCGGCTTGAGCTGACGCCAGAAACCTGTTGATGGTATCTATCCCTCAGAGGGCCTCATCGTGGCAGGTTTCCACCCGCTCGGCATGCCGGTCATCGACCGATCAGAGAGCCATTACAAGGGATGCTTCAGTGGCGAGGTTTCGAGCTCGAGGCGCGCCAACCATTGAAGCGCCTCATCGCGATCGCGGCCGCACATTTCCAATGAGGGCTGCAGACCCGAGCAGCAGGCTGGCCGCTCAGGCTGACCAAAAATCCGGCAACGCATCATGTCATCCAGTTGGATACAGGGCACACCCGCCGGCTTGCCGTGCGGCATGCCAGGAATTGGGCTGGAAATCGACGGCGCCGTGCAGCATGCGCCGCATCCAGCACGGCATTCCATGGAGGCTCCCACGTTTACACCCATCCCCGCAACCAATACACGAGCAGGCCGGCATACTCCTTGATAATGCTGCGGCTGGCATCCAGCGTTCGCATATGCGGTAACCAAGGCGTCACCGACCCATCGGGAGGCAAGAAAATCTGTGGCGGCGTCGAGGCCGGGATGGCAGATACGCCTTGCTTGGAAAAGGCGGCCATCGCGCGCGGCATATGCAGCGCGGAAGTCACCAGCAGGATGCGCTTGAATCCATGCTCTTTCAGCTCTTCCTCGGTCTGCGTGGCATTTTCATAGGTCGTGCGGCTGGCGTTCTCCAGCACCAGCGCGCTTTCTGGGACGCCTTGTTGCTTCATCGTATAGGCCATGCCGCGAGCTTCGCTGACATCGCCTTCCAGCGCCCCGCCTGACAAGACCACCTTGGGCGCGCGCCCGGCCTTGTACAGATTGGTAGCGGTATCCACCCGCACGATCGCGGTGTCCTTATCGTAGGGTAAAAACCAGTTGGCCCGCCCATTCGCCGTGTTGCCGCCCAACACCACAATGGCGTCGGCGACGGGCAACTCCGCTGCGGGCAGGTGCGGGTAACGTGCCTCAAGCGAGCCGCCCAGCCATATCGACGTCGCAGGCAGCGACCAGGCGGTCAGCCAGATGATCCCTGCAGCAGCGAGGGCAGCGCCCGTCTTGCGCAAGCGAAACAGGCCCAATACCAAACCCAGAACGACAAAAGTCACGCAGAGGTTTTGCGGAATGATGAGGTTGGCCAGGTAATTCGTAAAAGTCATGTAAAAAATCCGGTCAAGCAGGTTGCAGCAGGTCGCCGACTGCTCGTTCGACGTCGTCGGCAGCAGGCCAGTTCCCGTCCGATCCAAGACAGACCGCACGAGGCGACCAGGGGCCCGTACGTCCTGGACTAGTGACGCCAAATAGCGTCAGTTGCGATGCGTCAGCCGCCGCGGCGATGTGCGACACCCCGGAATCATTGCATATCACCAATGAAGCGCGCGTCGTCAGCGCGGCAAACGCTCCCAGGGGAGTGGCAGGCAGCAGACGCGCCGTCGGTGCATTGCGCTGCGCTTGCTCAACCTCGGCAGGAGGAGGGCACATTACCACGGTATGGCCATGTGCCTGTAACGCACGCGTTAACGTATCAAAATGTGGCCAGACTTTGACTTTGCCTTTGTGCAGGCCCGTGGCCGTGGGGGCGATCAACACAAAACGCTGTGCCGTCAGACCGGCTTCACGCAACAGCGCATCTGCCGCCTCTTGCTGTGCCGCGGTGATGGGTAGATTCAATGTCGGGCCGGGCTGTTCCGTACCTGCCGGCAGTCCCCAACGCGTCAATGCGCTGCGTGTCAGGTAATACCAGGATTGCACGGCATGCAGGTTCGGGTCCGGCTTGGCAATCGGCCAGCGCAACAGCAGGCTGCGGCCATCGTCCCGATAGCCGGCACTGGGGATTCCGGCCAGCCGAAACGTCGCGGCACTCGAGAGAGAGTCGGGCAAGGTGACGCCCCGCACTCGCTTCGCCGCTGCGCCGCAACTACGCCGATGTTCGCGCACGGCCCGATAGTCCTCCTTCAGGCGGCCCTTCATCGGGATGAAATCATGTTTGGCCACGCCGTCCAACAAATCGCGCGCCCAGGGGCGTGCGCAGACGACAACCGGCAAGCCCGTTGCGCTCAGCAGCGCCAGGCTAGGCAGGCTCATACAAACATCGCCAACCCAGTTGGGCAGACGGACATACAGGCAAGAAATCTCTGGTGTGGGCAACTTCGGTTCCTTGGAGCGGTCGAACGGTACAATCCCGAGCACAATTGTATTAAAGCGAGCCACCTCTTGAATTCTGACTCACGTCACGCACCCGCCGGATCTCATCCGGTCAAGGCTGAACTCTGGAAACGTGTCTATAGCCGCGTCGGCTCCTACTGGAAGGGCCTGCTGCTGGCCATCCTGCTCATGGCTGGAGCCGCCGCTACACAGCCAACGCTGGCCATCATCATGAAGCCCTTGCTCGATGAAGGCTTCGCCGGCACCAAGCCGTATTACGTGTGGGCGATTCCCCTCGCCGTGGTGGGTCTGATCTTCTTGCGAGGAGTATGTAACTTTTTCAGCGATTATTTATTGGCCTGGGTGGCTAATAATGTCCTGCTCGGCATGCGCCGCGACATGTTCGAGCGCCTGCTCGGCTTGCCCGACGCGGACTTCAAGCGGGGCGATACCGGCCGGTTGCTGAACCGCTTTACCATCGATGCCGGCAATGTCACTGGCTACGCCACCGATGTGATCACCGTCCTGGTGCGCGAAACGCTCGTCGTGATTGCGCTGATCTGCGTGCTGCTCTACATGTCCTGGATGCTGACGCTGATCATTCTGGTCATGTTGCCCGTGTCTGTACTGATTGCGCGCGCCTTCATCCGGCGCCTGCGTCGCATCAATCGCGAAACGGTCAATATGAATGCCGAGTTGACCCGCGTCGCCAGCGAGGGCATCAACGGCCAGCGCGTCATCAAGCTGTTCGACGGCTATGAGGCCGAGCGTGGCCGTTTTGCTTTCGTGAATGCGCGCCTGCGCCGTTTCGCCATGCGGACTGCCACAGCCGATGCTGCCATGACGCCGCTGACCCAGGTCTGCATTTCGATCTCTGTCGCTGCCATCATTGCCGTAGCGCTCAGCCAGGCCAATCATGGCAATCTGACCGTCGGTAGCTTTGCTTCTTTTATGGCTGCGCTGGCCCAGATTTTCGACCCCATTAAACGCCTGACCAACCTCGCGGGCAAAATGCAGAAAATGCTGGTGGCCGCAGAAAGCGTCTTTACCCTGATCGATCAGGAGCCCGAAGTCGATACCGGCAAACGCACCTTGCCCGAGCCGGTGCGCGGGCGTATCGAGTTCCGTCAGGTCACGCATCGCTTTCCGGATGCCGAGCGCGACACCTTGCACAACGTTTCCTTTCAAATCGAACCCGGGCAGACCGTAGCCCTGGTCGGACGTTCAGGTAGCGGCAAGACCACATTGGCCAATATGCTGCCGCGCTTCGTCCTGCCAGGGTCGGGCGACATCCTGATCGACGATGTCCCGATCAACGAACTCACCTTGCGCAGTCTGCGTTCCCATTTGTCCTTGGTCAGCCAGGACGTCGTGCTGTTTGACGACACCATCGCGGCCAACGTGGGCTATGGTGCATTAGGACAGGCGAGCGACGAACAGATACGCGATGCCTTGGCCGCCGCCAACCTGCTCGAATTTGTCGACAGCCTGCCGCAGGGCATGCATAGCCCCGTGGGCGAAAACGCCGCGCGCCTGTCGGGTGGACAACGCCAACGCCTGGCGATTGCCCGTGCGCTGATTAAAAATGCCCCTATCCTGATTCTGGACGAGGCGACTTCTGCCCTGGACAACGAGTCCGAGCGTCAAGTTCAGGCGTCGCTCGAGCGCCTCATGCGCGGCCGCAGCACGCTGGTGATTGCACACCGTCTGTCTACGGTGCAAAACGCCGACCGCATCATCGTTCTGGATAGCGGCAAAATCGTCGAGCAGGGCGCGCATGCCGAGCTATTGGCCGCCCAGGGCCTCTATGCCTCGCTCTACAACATGCAATTCCGCGAAGACTGACTAGTGTCTTAGTGCGGTGAGCCCTCAATCTCCGGCTCACCGCGCGCCGTCTTGGCTCAGGCCGCTTAAGACTTCAACTTTTATATCGCGTGAATTGCGGGCACCTCCCGCAGCCGCTGTCTGCGCACGCATGACAACAAACTTAAAGTGTGCTGACAATTGGCTGAAGGTAAACTGATCTGATTCCGCTGTAACGGTGGGAATCTGCCATGACAGCGCCATTTGTTTTGCCTTCAGCGCAGACGGGCTCCTGGCTCGTCGATGCGTCTGGCATCTCATATAGATCCGGGTACGCCGATGCTAGAGTTTTTGCAGACCCTTCATTGGGGGGCGGTATTTCAAATCATCCTGATCGACCTCCTGTTGGGGGGAGATAACGCGGTCGTGATTGCCTTGGCATGCCGCGGCTTGCCGCCGGGCAAGCGTATGCAGGGTGTCCTCTGGGGCAGCGCCGGCGCTGTGATGCTGCGTGTGGTCCTGATCACTTTTGCCTTGGCGCTACTGAGCGTTCCGTTTCTGAAAGTCTTCGGCGCTCTGTTGCTACTCTGGATCGGTATCAAATTGATGGTTCCTCAATCCGGCGGCCACGACAACATCCAAAGCACGGCGTCTGTGCTCACGGCGGTCAAAACCATCATCGTCGCGGATTTCGCGATGAGCCTGGACAATGTCATCGCCATCGCGGGCGCGGCCGAAAACACCCATGCCGACCATCAGATCTTTTATGTGATTTTCGGCCTGCTTGTCAGCGTGCCCATCATCATCTGGGGCAGCACCCTGTTGCTCAAGCTGATAGACCGTTTCCCCTTGCTGGTCGCGTTCGGGGCGGGGTTGCTAGGCTGGATTGCAGGCGGCATGTTGATCACAGACAGCTACTTTGTGCAGCGTCTGGGGCAGCCCACCACCGCTGCCAAGCTTGCCGCAGAGGTGGCGGGCGCATTTGTCGTCGTCGCCGTGGGCAGGCGCTTGGCCGCTCATCAACGCCGGCGAGAGCGTAAATCGCGCGATTCGCTCGAAACGTAACTGGGATATACGCTGGTTCGAGGCCAACGTGAGCCTCGAAATCTCTTGCGCTCATGGGGAGGCAAGTCGTTTTATATCTGTATTTGTGTCTCTGTGATACACAAAGTCAACAATTAACATTACAAAATTTTAATTTTGCCGATATGCTTTGCGCTCCCAGGGCGGGGTGGGAAAGCGATCCAATTCACAGCGATAACAATTCCCTAGAAAAGCAGGTGCGCTCTGAGAAAACCATAAACCGGTCTCAGCTTATCCAGGAGCCTATTCGATGGCCGATATCTTGCGTTTTCCCAATGACATCCGTTTGTTAGACGTTGACCAAGGTGCGGTCACGGGTTCCGATAGACTGGTCGTCGGCAGTTATGAAAAAGCCAGCTATGTGTTCTTTTCAAACCAAGCGGGCTCTACTGACGTCATGGATTTCACCGTGGCGGCAAACCAGGCTAATCTGGTGATCAGCCCTGATTTCACATTAGGTGAGGGTACGCATGCCCGGTTTACAGCACTGGACTCCACGTTGTTGTCGACCGGGGAGGTGGTGTTCTACCCCATTGTTGAATCGCTAGACTTCACGATGGGCACGGACACAACGCTGGAGTACGTCGAGCCGAGTTCGGGCGACAGTACCTCGATCGGCAGTGTGAACGTGGACATGACCGCACCGGGCACCAGTTTCATCTACACCCCGAGCGACGTCCTCAATAACAACCTGCTAATCACCAACTTCGGTTCCCAGGACATTATTCAAGTCGTAGGCGCGGCGTCATCGGTCCTGGATGGCAGCCAATTGGTGTTTCGCGATGCCGAGGGCAATGTGATCGCCAACTTTGACATGGAAGGCATCTCGGATCCCTCCATGCTGCGTTTCGATGGCGGCACAGTCAGCTACGCCTGCTATCTGAAAGGCACCCATATTGCCACCCCGGGCGGCGAGGTCAAAATCGAGACCCTGCGCGCTGGCGACAAAGTCACGACCGCCAGCGGAGGCGTGGCGACGGTGAAGTGGGTCGGGTATCGCACGTTGTATCGCAGGTCCATTCCTGCATCGCACGCTGCCAAAGCGTTCCCGATTCTGTTCAAGCGGGACTCACTGGCCGACAACGTGCCGCATCGGGATTTAATGGTATCGCCTTGGCATCATCTGTTCTTCGACGGCATGCTTGTACCGGCATTTGCCCTGGTAAACGGCAAGACGATCGTTCAGCAGCTCGATATGGCCAAATTCCAGTACTTCCACCTCGAACTGGAGTCTTTCGACATCCTTCTGGCAGAAGGCGTACCCGCCGAATCCTACGTGGATACGGGCAACCGGTCCATGTTCCAGAATGCGGCCACGGTATCGCTGCGCGCAAATTTCGAGCCGCCAGTCGGGCGTCAAAAAATCCCCGGTATCCGCATCGTGCGTCAGGGAGCGCCAGTCCAAGCGCTGCAGCAGGCCCTGCTGGATCGGGCAAACTGGTTGGAAGAAATCTCCCCGGCGCCAGAAGAGATCCGACGCCAGGCATAGCCATCGCTTTGTCACAGGTTCCGCGCCCCTTTGCGCCAAATACATATTGGATAAAGGGGCGCCGAAGGACTGGGGGCTCAGCCATGTTTGGGGATTGCTTCGCGCTACCTGACCTTTGCGGATATTATTTTTGCCCGATGTTGCGAGATTGCTTGGGCCTGCTTCTCTGAAAACCGATGCGCCTCATACCAGGATGATGTCGTATTGCTCTTGAGAATAAGCGGTCTCGACTTCCAGCGAGACCGGCTTGCCGACGAAATCTCCCAGCATCGCCAGATGTTGGCTTTCTTCTTCCAGGAACAGATCCACGACATTCTGCGAGGCCAGAATACGGAACTCGCGCGGGTTGAACTGACGCGCTTCCCGCAAGATCTCACGCAGGATTTCATAGCAGACCGTGCGGGCCGTGCGCACATTCCCCCGCGATTCGCACATGGGGCAGGGCTCGCACAACTGATGCGCCAACGAGTCTCGCGTGCGTTTGCGCGTCATCTCCACCAGCCCCAATTGGGTAAATCCGTTGACCGTCATCCGGGTGCGATCACGCGCCAGCGCTTTTTTCAGTTCGGCCAACACGGTTTCCCGGTGCTCCAGATCCTCCATATCGATGAAATCGAGGATGACAATGCCCCCCAGATTACGCAGCCGCAATTGGCGGGCAATAGCCTGGGCAGCCTCCAGATTGGTCTTGAAAATCGTGTCATCGAAATTGCGGCCGCCGACAAAACCACCTGTATTGACGTCTACGGTGGTCAGCGCCTCGGTCTGGTCAATGATCAGGTAGCCGCCCGATTTCAGGTCCACCCGGCGAGATAGCGCCCGTGCGATCTCCGCATCGACATTGGCCGTATCAAATAGCGGCCGCTCGCCGCTGTAATGCTGAATACGGTCTGCCACCGATGGCGTATAGAGACGCGCCCATTCGATCAGCGCGGTGGTCGTCGTGCGCGAATCCACCTGGATGACTCCGGTATTGACACCAACCATGTCGCGCAGCACTCGTTGCTCGAGCGTCAGATCATGATGCAGCAGGGCGGGGGCGGGGTTGCTGCGAGCCGCGGCCTGTACGCTCGCCCAGAGCTTGCGCAGGTACTCCAGATCCGCACTCAGTTCGTCGTCCGTGGCGCCTTCGGCTTGCGTACGCACGATAAAACCGCCTTTTTCGTCTGCGGGAATGAGCGCCTGCAGGCGTTCGCGCAGTTGAATCCGCTCCGCCTCCGAGTCAATCTTTTGCGAGATGCCAATATGCGGGTCATGCGGCAAGTACACCAGCATACGACCGGCGATACTGATTTGTGTCGAAAGGCGAGCGCCTTTGGTGCCCAGCGGGTCTTTGATCACCTGCACCATTAGGGTCTGACCCTCGAATAACAGCTTTTCGATGGGTGTCGGAGTCAGGCCTTGGCTGCGTTCGCTGCGGTTTTCCCGCAGATCCGCAATATGAATAAAAGCGGCGCGCTCCAGGCCGATCTCTATAAAAGCGCTCTGCATCCCGGGCAGGACCCGCACCACGCGGCCCAGATAAATATTTCCCACCTGTCCGCGCTGAATACTGCGTTCTACGTGCAATTCCTGTACTGCGCCCTGTTCCACCAGGGCAACCCGTGTTTCAAAGGGGGTGATATTGATCAGGATGTCTTCGCTCATAAGCTCAGGTTGCGTTATCGTGGATTTAACTTGAATAGTAAACGGTGACAGAGGGCAGCCGATCTTTATATCGCTCCATAGTGAATAGATGGGCTGATATGGCAATGTGCTCGAGGCTGTACAGGGACAAACGGCGTCGAAATCTGTCTGCATCAGCCGTGTCCCCAAATTATTCTGAGATTTATCGGCTGATTTGCCAACGCCTCAAAAATTCGTGTATAGTCTCGCTCCTTCGCTGCTTGAACACGAATTCAGACGAAACGCAGTTTCAGACGAGACGGATTCAGGCGGTGGGGCCGAAGTGGTAACGCAGTAAATTCCCGCGACGATGATTATTTGTGATCTAGTTGCACCGAATTTAAAAAGTGTGTTAATATTTCGGGCTCGGCAGTTGGTGAGGTTAGGGTAAACCCTGATATCCCGAGTGACCGAGGCAGCAGCCGGGGCGACCTGGCAGCTGTGAGGTGATGAAGAGTTCAGATCGGCGAATAAATCGATTTGACAGCGTGAAAAAAAGCCTTCATAATCTCGTTTCTCTGCTGCTGACACAGTGGCAGACGCGAAGCGAAAGCGACGCGATGCAGGACCTGCTCTTTAACAACGAAACAACCGATAAGTGTGGGCGCTTGGTAGCGCAGCACGAGTGGCTCCGATTCGTCGGGGTGCTCGGAAGCTAAACAAAATCAAGCGCACACATTTGAAGTGAAGTACCT
>NZ_NEVQ01000021.1 GCF_002261185.1 Bordetella genomosp. 4 | reverse complement strand
GGAGAAACGGTAAGACCTGAGTGCATGAGTGATGATGTGCAACGGCTCGGTTCTGTGAAGTGGGAATCCCCTTCCCCTTTAGGGAAGGGAGCAGTCAAAGGGACTCCGTAGCTAGGCGAGGCGGCAGGTCGAACTGCATACCGCACGTCTGACCCTCAAGCGGCAATATAGAGGCCGAGCCTCGGGTATTGAATATTTCCGATTTAAGTCAGACAGATAATGCGGGTCTCTGATCTACTTGAGTGAAACATAATGCTTCTTATTATTCGCGGAACATACTAAAAGGGGCAGACGTAGACGCCAGCGTGATGGCCCAGTTTCGCACTTTCAGGCTGAATTGCGCGCAGGCGGCCTACAGCAGGAAAACCGTTGCCAGGCCCAGAAAGATAAAGAAACCCAGCGAGTCCGTCGCAAAGGTCAGCAAGACCGAAGATCCAATCGCCGGGTCTTTGCCAAAGCGCGCGCGCACCATGGGGACCAGCACGCCGACTGACGCACCGACCAGCATGTTGCAGATCATGGAGGCCATCATCACAACGGCAATGGCAATCGAATCGGAGATAGCCCACGCGAATAGCGCCGCCACCACGCTGCCACAGAGGCCGACCATGAATGTGACCATCATCTCGCGTTTGACCAATTGCCACAGGTTGCGGCCAGTTATACGGCCTACGGCCAGGGCGCGAATGATCATGGTCATCGTCTGGTTGCCCGAATTGCCGCCAATACCGGCCACAATGGACATCAGAAACGCCAGGATCACAATATGGCTCACCGTGTCTTCGAATCGCGAGGCGACGAACGAGGCCGTCGCGGCCGTACACAGATTGAAGAGCAGCCAGGGGGCGCGGTTGCGCAAGGCCATGGCTACGGGGGCGAAGATGTCTTCTTCTTGCAGACCGGCGCGCGACAAGGCTTGCTCTTGCGAGTCTTCACGCATCACGTCGACCACGTCGGCGATGGTGACTCGGCCGATCAACCGGCCCTGGTCATCCATGACGGGCGCCGAAACGAGGTCATAACGTTCGAAAGCACCGGCTGCGTCCGCATCGGAGTCCAGGGGATTCAGCGTGAGGAAATCCGTACTCATGACCGCATGGACTTCAGTTTCGGGCTCGCTGACCAACAGGCGGGACAAAGGCAGGACGCCTTGCAATTTGTCCTGCCGGTCAACGACGAACACCTGGTCGGTATGATCCGGCAGTTCGTGCAGGCGACGCAGGTAGCGCAGCACGACCTCGAGGGTGACATCCTCGCGCACGCGCACCATTTCAAAATCCATGATGGCGCCCACGCTGTCCTCGGGGTAGCCCATGGCTTCGAGCAGTTGTGCACGCTCTTCTTCGGTCAGGCCTTTCTGGACCTCGGCCACCACATCGGGAGGCAGATCGGGGGCCAGGTCGGCCAGCTCGTCTGCATCCATGTTGCCCGTCGCGGCCACCAGATCTTGGCGATCCATGGCCTCGATGAGCGATTCCCGCACCCAGTCCTCGACCTCGAGCAGCACGTCGGCATCGTGCTCGGGGCTGACGAGTTTCCAGACGGTCTGTCGTTCGTCCTTGGGCAGGGATTCGAGAATGAACGCGATATCGGCCGGATGCAGGGCGTCGACCAGGGCCTTGAGCTCGGCCTCGTGCTGGCGATGGACCAGATCCTCTACCAGCGAGGCTTTGTCGTCGCCTTGTTCCTGGCGATGAACGAGATCCTCGACGAGCTGTTGGCGGCGCAGGCGTTCCTGGACCTCAGCCAAGGCGTGCTGTGCGTCTTCGGGGTCCAGGCGGCGGGGCGTCACGGGCGCGGCGGCGGGCTGCGTCATAGGCTACAAACTTACAGAATAGGCAGGGGGCGGCTGCGCCGGGCTTCGTCAGTGGCGACGTAGGTCAGGACGGCTTCGGTGACCTTGACCACCTCGGCGTCCATGCGATTACGCTCGGCATAGACTTCGACCGATACGGTAACCGAAGTTTTGCCTGTCTTGACGATGGTCGTGTAGAAACTGAGCAGATCGCCCACGAATACCGGCTGCTTGAATTGAAACGCGTTGACAGCAACGGTCGCGACACGTCCCGCAGCACGGCGAGCCGCAGGAATCGAGCCCGCGATATCGACCTGCGACATGATCCATCCGCCAAACACATCGCCATGGATATTGGCATCCGAGGGCATGGGCATGACGCGCAACACCGGATCCCGACCGGCGGGCAGGGTAGTCGTGAAATCTTTGACGCTAGACATGGGCCGGCTCCAGTCCTGATGAAAACCGGCCGATTATGCAGCAAAACGCACGCCTCTGCGGTTGATTGACGGGGATTTTTCACCGCAAGGCGAAAACGCCCCTACATCACCAACTTCACTACCCCATAGCCACCCAGCACCAGCCAGACATACAAAATCAGTCCCAGCAGCATGACCTTCGGACCTGCCTGGCGGATCTGGCCGAATCGCGTTTCGATACCCAGGGCGGTCATCGCCATTGTCAAAGCAAAGACGTCCAGGCGGCGGATGGCGGTGACAACGTCTGCCGGCAGGACGTTCAGGGAATTGATGATAGCCAGGACCAGAAAACCCACGGCAAACCAGGGAATGGGCAAACGTGCCTTAGCCTGCCCTGATCCGTTGGCCGAGGCCGCGCTGCGCAGCCACAAACCCAAGACCAGCAACACCGGCACCAGCAACGCCACCCTGGTCATTTTGACGATCGTGGCCACGTCGGTCGTCGCGGGATCGATATTGCTGGCGGCGCCGACGACTTGTGCGACTTCGTGCACGGTGCCGCCAATGTAGAGGCCCAGTTCCTGGGGCGTCAGTGCGAGCCAGCCTGCCTGATAGGCTACCGGGTACAGGAACATGGAGAGGGTGCCAAACAGCACTACCGTCGCCACCGCCACGGCGCTTTTGTGAGGGGCGGCACGCAACGTAGGCTCAAAAGCCAGCACCGCCGCGGCGCCACAGATGGCGCTGCCTGCTGCCGTCAGCATGGCGGTATCGCGATCCAGGCCCAGCAATCGCTGGCCAACGGTGGTGCCTATCAGCAGCGTTCCCACCACAATGATTACCGACACGGCCAAGCCCGGCAGCCCGACGGCAGCGATCTGCTGGATGCTGATGTTCAGCCCGTAAAACGCGACTGCGATACGCAACAGGCGGCGGGCGGTGAAATTGACCCCCACCGCCCAATCTGCCGGCATGGTGCCACGCAGGAAATTGCCATACAGCATGCCGCACACAATGCCGATGATCAGCGGCGAAAAACCCAACTGCCGAATCGCCGGCAGATCGCTCAACTGCATCACCGCCACCGTCATCAGCGCGACAAAGAAAACGCCATTGAGCTTGTCGCGCCATGGAGTGGCCAGGGGAAGGGTGGTAGAAGTCGACATGGGGGTTGCTGCATAACTTAATAACTTCCAGGAATATTAAATCTGCCCACGTTATTTGAGAAATTTTTAATTTGGATATTAAATATTTGAAATGACGATATCGTAATCAGTGGTAGGCCTTGCCTTATGACCCCGGATCAACTGTTGACCTTTACGTACGTCGCAGACGTGGGCAATATCAGCCGCGCAGCGGAATTGCTGCATTTATCCCAGCCAGCCGTGTCGGGGCAGTTGCGTTTGCTGCAAGAATGGTTCGGCGAGCCGCTGTATCGCCGAAAGGGGCATGGCGTGGTCTTGACTCCTGCGGGTGAGCGCCTGGCCGAGCAAGCGCGCCAGTTACGCCAGGTCTATCAGCAGGCGCAAACCCTGCGTGAGGCCTGGCAAGGGCTGGAAACGGGCCGGTTGCGCCTGGGGGCGAGCACGACGCCGGCGAGCTATCTGCTGCCTGCGCTCGTTGCCGAGTTCCATCAGCGGTTCCCTGCGGTCAGTCTGCACCTGTCCGACGGCAATACCAGTCAAATCGTGGAGCGTTTGCCCACCTTGGACCTGGCCTTTATCGAGGGCGAAGTGCCGGCGGGCCTGCCCGTGGATACGATGGTCCACCAATGGCGAGAGGATGAGGTCGTAGCGATTGCGCGCGCGGACCATCCCCTGGCACGGCATGGCGTCGCGCACTTGCAGGAGCTGGTTCATTTCGCCCTGGTCATGAGAGAACCGGGTTCGGGCGTGCGGCAATTGGTCGAACGGGCCTTTGCCGACGAGGGTTTGGCGCCCGCGGTGGGCTTGGAACTGGCCGGCGTCGAGGGCGTGAAACAGGCCGTGCGCGCCGGCCTGGGGATTGGATTTGTGTCGCTGCTGTCGATGCGGCACGAGGACGGTACCTTGGCGGTGATCCGGCTCCTGCCGCAGCCCTTGACGCGCACGCTCAGTATCCTGGTTCCACACTCGCAGACCTCGGCTCGCGCGGCCGAGCGTTTTCTGGAGTCTTGCCTGACACTGCGACCCGAGGTGTGATCAGCGGCGCGTCAATCCGGTCGGGCCAACCATCTCCGTGCCAACTCCACCCAATACGTCCCGCCCAGCGGCAGCAGATCGTCATTGAAGTCATAGCTGCCGTTATGCAGCATGCAGGGGCCCGCGCCATGCCCCACGTCACGGTGCGTGCCGTCGCCATTGCCTATCCACACATAGCAGCCGGGCAACTCTTGGAGCATGAACGCGAAATCCTCGGCGCCCATGGTCGGTTGGACGCGGTCGTGGACGTTTTCCTCGCCGACGATGCTGCGCATGACCTCGACACAGAATGCCGTTTCGTTGGCATGGTTGATCGTCGGAGGGTAGTTGCGGTGGAATTCGAATTCCACGGTGCAGTCCAGGGCCTCGCAGGTATGCCGGGCGATGTCATGCATGCGGCGCTCGATCAGGTCCAGCGTTTCGTGGGTGAACGTCCGTACCGTGCCTCGCATGATTGCGACATTCGGCACCACGTTGTCCGCGCTGCCAGTATGGATCTGCGTGATGCTGAGCACTGCTGCATCGAGGGGATTGCGATTGCGGGTAATGATGGTCTGTAGCGATTGCGCCAACTGCACCGCGGTCATGACGGGATCTATCCCCAGATGGGGCATGCCTGCGTGCGTGCCTTTGCCCTGAATCGTGATGACGAACTCGTTGCTGGAGGCCATGATGGGGCCGGCGGTCACGCCAAACTGGCCGACTTTGAGGCCCGGCCAGTTGTGCATGCCGAAGACGGCATCCATCGGGAATCGGCGAAACAAGCCATCGTCGATCATGCGTTTCGCGCCGCCGCCGCCTTCTTCGGCGGGTTGGAAAATCACATAGACCGTGCCGGGGAAATCGCGGTGCTGTGCCAGATAGCGGGCCGCGGCCAGCAACATGGCAGTATGGCCGTCGTGACCGCAGGCGTGCATTTTGCCCGCGTTCTGGCTGGCGTGTTCAAAGGTATTCGCCTCTTGCATCGGCAGCGCGTCCATATCGGCGCGCAGTCCCACGGTGCGAGGACTATCGATGTTGCCGCGAATGATGCCAACAACGCCGGTGCCGCCCAGTCCGCGATTGACCTCGATGCCCCATTCCAGGAGCTGATTGGCCACGACGTCGGACGTGCGGAATTCCTCGAAAGACAATTCTGGATGTGCGTGGATGTCGCGCCGGATGCGGGCGATGTCTTGGTGCCAGGCGACGATGGGTTCTAACAGATTCATCGGAGTCTCGATTGGAGTTAAGCCAAGGGCAACAAGGGTATTATCAAGCAAAAATCCTTAGAACATGTATCACACGTGGAGACCTCACTATGTCGCGTCCTTGGCTTGCTCATTATCCCGCTGGTGTTCCTGCGGAAATATCTATCGAGCCCTATGCGTCATTGCCCGACTTGCTGGATCGGGCATGCCGCAAGCATGCCGCGCGCGTGGCATGCACGGCTATGGGGGCGGATATCAAGTACGCGGAACTGGATCGCCAGGCGGGTGCGTTTGCAGCGTGGTTACAGAGCCAGGGACTGCAAAAGGGCGCGCGCGTGGCATTGATGATGCCTAACGTGCCGGCGTATCTGGTTTGCCTGTTGGGTACATTGCGTGCGGGCCTGGTGGTGGTCAACGTCAATCCGCTTTACAAGGCGGACGAATTGCAGCGGCAATTGCTCGACAGCGGCGCCGAGGTCATCGTCATTCTGGAAAATTTTGCGCATACCCTGCAGGCAGTCGGCGATCGTGGTGCGCTGCGGCATGTGGTGGTGACGGGGCCGGGCGACCTGCTTGGTGGTTTGAAAGCGCCCGTCGTGAACTTCGTGGCTCGCTACTTCAAACGCATGATTCCCGATTGGCAGATTGAGGGAGCCCATCACTTGTCGCGCGTGTTGTCGCAGGGCGCCTCGGCCACGTTCACACCCCCGCCATTGGGGCATGATGACGTCGCGGTTTTGCAGTACACGGGCGGCACTACAGGCGTGCCCAAGGGGGCCATGTTGTCGCATGGCAATTTGATCGCCAACGTGCTGCAGCTCGAGGCCGTGGCCCGACCCGCGCTGAAAGATCTGGACGAGGAGCAACTCACCATCATCAGCGCCCTGCCGCTGTATCACGTGTTTGCCATGACGGTGTGCGGCTTGTTTGGAATCTATGCGGGGATGCGTAATGTGCTGATCATCAATCCGCGCGATCAACCCGCCTTGATCGATGCGTGGCGCAAGACAGGCGTCAATATTTTCCCCGGCGTGAATACCTTGTTCAATGCCTTGGCGAACAATCCCGATTTTGCCAAGCTGGATTTTTCCGGATTGCGATTGACACTCGGTGGTGGAATGGCGGTGCAGCGCCATGTGGCTGAGCGATGGTTGCAGATCACGGGACATCCTTTGGTAGAGGGCTACGGGTTGTCGGAAACCTCGCCCGTAGCTACCGTCAATCCTACTGACACGACGGCGTATTCCGGTTCGATCGGTTTGCCTCTGCCATCGACCGATGTCGCGATTCTGGATGACGAGGGCAATACGGTGCCGCTGGGCGAGCGCGGCGAGGTGTGCATACGCGGCCCGCAAGTCATGTTGGGATATTGGAAAAAGCCCGATGAAACGCGCCTGTGCATGACAGCAGATGGCTTCTTTCGCACGGGCGATATCGGCATCATGGACGAGCAGGGCTATACCCGTATCGTCGATCGCAAGAAAGACATGATTGCCGTATCCGGTTTCAAGGTCTATCCGAACGAGGTCGAGGCCGTCATCGCATCGCATCCGGGCGTCCTGGAATGCGCGGTCGTGGGCGTGCCCGATGAACGCTCTGGCGAGGCCGTGAAAGCCTTTGTCGTAAAGAAAGACGAGTCCCTGACCGAAGCGCAACTGATCGAATGGTGCAAAGACAAGCTCACCGGCTATAAACGCCCCCACAGCGTAGAGTTTCGCGCCGAATTGCCCAAGAGCAATGTGGGCAAGATCCTGCGGCGCGAATTACGGCCGGACTAGTTGGCTCATTCTTTGCGCAGGTGTGGGGCGATCATGCCGTGCAGGGCCTCGACAATGTCGGGGTTGCCGGCCACCACGCGTCCGCCGATGGGCCAGGGGTCATGTTGATGCATGTCGTGGCAGACCCCACCTGCCTCGCGCACGAGCAGAGTGCCTGCTGCAACATCCCACGGAGCCAGGCCCATTTCCCAATAGCCGTCGTAGCGTCCGCATGCCGTCCATGCGAGGTCCAGCGCTGCCGCTCCCATGCGCCGCACGCCGCGCGTGATGCAGATCGCCTCTTTCAACATGGGCATGTATTGATCTGCGAACGAGAAATCACGAAACGGGAACCCCGTCGCGAGAACGGCGTCAGCGAGCGATTTTGTGCGCGAGCAATTAACGCGTCGACCATTGAGCCATGCTCCAATGCCGTGCACAGCGGTGAATAGCTCCTCGCGGCAAGGGTCGTACACGACACCAATGACCGGCGTGTCTTCTTGTAGTGGATCGGGGCCCGGCACTCGTGCGCCCGCATGGGCAACGAGCGCAATCGATACGGCATAGTGAGGGATGCCGTGCAGAAAATTGGTGGTGCCATCCAGCGGGTCGATGTACCAGGTGGCCGGACCTTCAGGGGTGCCGCCTGTTTCTTCGGCCACAATGCCGAAATCCGGGGTGCGCGAACGAAGCACCTCGATGATCGCAGCCTCGGCCTCGCGATCGGCTTGGGACACCAAGTCGTTGCGGGCTTTATGGTCAATCACAAGGTCGCTGCGATGATGAGCATAGGATTGCAGGATCGCCGCGCCTGAATGTGCTGCCGATGCGGCAGCATCAATCGCAGCGCACAGATCCAGCGCAGAGGGTGAAGGCATCGTAGTACGTCCGGTCTTCAGCATGAGTCCAGTGTAAGCCCTCGAGGCTGCACGCTCGCCACTTCTGTCAGAATCAGTCTGTTATACGTGGCTTTCACCCAACGTCATATGCTTGTCGTCTTAGGTATGCTGTAGATCGCAACGCCGTGATGGACCGCGTGGAGCCGTATCGTGAAAATCTCGTAATTTCCCGCAAAATGGCCGCGTTGCGCGCCTGGTGGTTGTGTCTCCCTATTTATGTCTTCTTACGTTCCGCTGACTGCTCCTGATGTCGGTTTCGATGCCGATGGCCATTTTCGCAATACCTCGTATGGCGATGTTTATCATTCGACCGCAGGTGCGCTTGGACAAGCAGAGTATGTATTTTTGCGAGGCAACGGTTTGCCTGAGCGGTGGCGCGGGCGACGCACGTTTACCGTGTGCGAAACGGGTTTTGGACTAGGATTGAATTTTCTGGCGTTGTGGGACGCATGGCGCAAAGATCCTGCTCGCTGTGCGCGGCTGCATATGCTTTCGGTCGAAGCGCATCCGTTTGCGCGCGATACGCTGGCCCAGGTGTTGCGGCGGTTGGCGCCCGAACCGGTGCGTGCATTGGCTGCTCAACTGGTGGCCCAATGGCCGGCCTGTCTGCCGGGGCTGCATCGCCTGGAGTTCGAACGGGGAGCCGTCACCCTGACATTGGCTTTTGGCCGCGCGGAGACCGTCGTGCCGCAATTACGTGCCCGCGTCGATGCGTATTTCTTGGACGGCTTTGCGCCAAAGCGCAATCCCGATTTATGGCAACCCGCATTGATGCACGATTTGGCGTGCCTGGCTGCGCCTGATGCCACACTGGCCACCTGGGCCAGCGCGGGCGCGGTGCGTCGGGCCTTGAGCGACGCGGGGTTCGAGGTCCGCAAGCAGCCAGGATATGCGGGTAAATTGCACATGACAGTGGGCGTGCGGGTGGCGCAAACGCAGCCGTCCGCGCCAACGGAGCAACCGGGGCACGCGAAAGGCGCCGCGCCGTTCGGCGACAAGATCGCTGCATTAGATCAGGCGTGGTCCCTGGCACGTGACGCAGACGGTCTCGGTACGGACGAGATCGTCATTATCGGCGCAGGTCTGGCAGGAGCCGGCATCGCACAGGCATTGGCGCTACGCGGCCGGTCGGTGGTGGTGATTGATCCCGCGAATTCGGCGGACGACATGGCGCATGCCGGCCACGTCGCGGCGGCCCTGACGCCAGTCATTGCCCGTGATGATAATGCCCGCGCGCGGCTGTCCCGAGCGGGTAGTTTCAGAGCCCAAGCCCGCTGGGCCGGGCTGGCGCCGGACGCTGTCCCGCTGCGCTGCGGCACGGTGCAGCTCGAGCGCGATGCAGGCCGAGCCGCGGCATTGGACGACACGTTGCGGCAACTGCAGTTTCCCGCCGATTGGGTGCGCGCCGTCGATCGTGATGAGGCGTCGGCGCTGGCTGGCATGTCGGTTGCGAGAGGGGGCATGTTTCTCGCAGATGGGTTATTGGTGCGGCCTGCGGCATTGATCCCCGCCTTGTTGCATACGACTGGTGTGCGGTGTGTGTCGGGATGTGCATTCGCGTTGCAGCGTGTCGGCTCAGGTTGGCAGGTTCGAGCTGCCGATGGCCAAGTGCTGGCTCAGGCTGCGACCGTCGTGCTGGCCAATGCGTTTGGGGCGCAGGCATTGCTGCGAGAGAGCGGATTACTGGACCCATTGCCGAGGTTGGGGCAAATGCATCGGCTGGCTGGGCAAGTCAGTTTGTTACCTGCCTCTGAGGGGAGCCAGACGGGCGGGACTTGCGCGGGAGCTGCCGGCCCGCGCTGTATCGTCGGCGGTGAGGGGTATCTCCTGCCTGCAATACAGGGACAGTGCGTGGCGGGCAGTACCTATGAGCATGGCGCCCTGACCTCGGACATCAGCACAGCAGGCCAGCAAACCAACCTGGACAAGGTAGCGGGACTCTTGGGAGGCCTGCCGTCGGCCTGGGCGTCGTTGACGCCTGGCGAACTGCCGGGATGGGCGGGGTGGCGGGCCGTATTGCCCGGGCGCTTGCCGGCGATTGGTCCGTTGTCGCATGCGCCTGGGGTGTGGATAGCGGCGGGTTATGCGTCGCGGGGTCTCAGTTGGTCGGCATTGAGCGGGGACCTGATCGCCAGTGCGCTATGCGGAGAACCGCTGCCCTTAGAAGCAGACCTGCTGGCCACCGTTGCGCCGCGTTGACGTCACGATCGCGGCTGTTAGCGCCAGAAGCCTCGATAAAACGGATGAATCCGCGCGGCAAAAATACTGAAAATCACCCCGATTTCCACGGTTTGTGTTCGAATTTTCAGGCTGTCCGGGCAGGCGATTCGACCCGAAAAACGAAAGCGATTTTATTTCGTGGGCCAAATCCGTCAAAATAGCGTTTTTTAACGGTTTTTTGGCTTAAGCCGGGGGATGCTCTGTGCCGCCCAAGTTCGACTTTGCCCATACTACCCAGCTCGAGTCCGTCGAGTTGCTGTCGTCACGCCCGAGCCGCATCGATTTTGACGCGGGTGACGGGTTGCACCTGGTAGTCGAGGCGCATGCGCCTGGTGTCTTTCGCCTGCGCTGCGGCCAGGCGAGTGTCCTGAATGAAGAAAAACCCAGCGCGCGCGTACGCGCCGTTGCGGAAATGTTGCTGGCTCGCCAAGAAGCCGTAGGCGAGTGTACTGTCACGCCCCAAGACGACGGCAAGGGCTGGCGTATCGCTCAGGGCGAGATCTCGCTCGATATTCAGACCGATCCGGTGCGGATCGCCTTGTATCGTGGCGAGTCGCAGGTGCTCGCCTCGGATATCTCCGAGCACGAGCCCGCTTTTGGCCACGATGCGCTGGATGAGGCGGATGACGCCGTCTGGAGCGCGGCATTCGCCCTGCAGGCCGATGAACGCCTCTATGGTTTGGGCGAGACCTCCGGCGACCTGAATCGCCGCGAAGAAGCCATCGTTTCCGACGACCCGGATCATCGTGCGCTGCCGCTGGCCTGGAGCCCGCGCGGATGGGGGATCTATGTCAATACGATGCATCGCGTGCACCACGATCTGGGGGTTGCGCCGACGGTATCTGCTTATACGCTCAGTGTCGAAGACACCGTGCTGGACATGTTCCTGTTCGTCGGTGACCCTGCCGAGATCCTGAACCAATACACCGCGTTGACCGGCCGTGCCGGCCAACCCGTGCTGTGGGCGATGGGCGCTTGGCTGCAGCAGGCCGAGGGCGAGATGCCCACCGAGACCGCCGCATTGGTCGAGCGGATGCGCGAGCTGCAGTTGCCGCTGGATGCCGTCAAACTGGCCGCTCCCTCGGCCTGGGGATTCCAGTCCGACAAGGCTGTCTTCGAATGGGACGCTCAGCGTTTCCCGGATGCCAAACAGATGCTGGCGCTGTTTCACAAGCACCACGTTCACGTTGCCGCAACCGGTTTCCCTGGCGTCATCCAGTCCAGCCCCCTGTTCGAGGAACTCGAGGATCGTGGCTGGCTACTGACCCGCGATGACGGCAGTGCCCAGGTTTTCGACGGCAACGAAGCCACAGCCGGCCGGCCCTATGGCTTGCTGGACCTGACCTATCGCGACGTCTATAACCTGTGGATCGAGCGCCATCGCCAATTGATCGAGGACGGCCTGGACGCTCCTGTCTGTGATGCGCAGATCGCCATTCCTGATGATGTCAGCGCACGCAATGGCGACAGCGGCGCGATCCTGCGTTCCCAATATCCGTTGCTGGCACGGCGCGCCTTGTTCGAAGCTGTCGCTGGCCACAAGGTACCTCCCGAGGGAGTCGTGCCCAGCACCGATTTGTTCCCGGCGGCCCAGCGCCTGCCGTGGCAGCTCGGCCCGCAGGTCACCAACGACTGGGCCGGGCTGGAGCAGACCTTGCGCACCGCGTTGTCCATTGGGGCGAGCGGGGTGCCGGTGCAGGTGCACAACATCGGTTCGGCCAAAGCGCCGCTCGATGACATGAGCGCCGAGCTTTATCTGCGCTGGCTGACCGTTGGCGTATTTTCCGCAAATTTCTGCTTCCAAGGCGTTCCTGGCTTGATGCCCTGGGCGTTTGGCGACGAGGCGCTTGAGCAGGCTCGCACCTGGCTGCAATGGCGTTACCGGCTGGTCCCGTATGTCCTGGGCGCGATCGAAGACTCGGCGCGCACCGGGCTGCCGGTGCAGCGCTCGATGGCGTTGAGCTTTCCGCATGACCCCGAGGCTCACAATTGGGACCTGCAGTATTTGTTGGGGCCAGCCTTGCTGGTAGCTCCGGTGATGCAGCCGGGCAATAGCGTGAACGTGTATCTGCCCAAGGGCGATGCCTGGTGGGATTTGAACACCGGCTATCGCTACGAGGGCGGCACCACCTTGGCCGTGGAGTGGGGAACGGATAAATACCCCGTCTTTGGCCGCGAAGGGCATATGTTGTGTCTGGGCCCTGTGGCGCAGCATGCGGGCGAGTTCAACTCGGCACGCATTCTGGACGAGGTCTGGATGTTTGGCATGCCGGTACACAACCCCGTGGTGATGCGTAACAAGATCCGTGTCATGCAAATGCAGGGGTCCAGCTATATCAAGGGCCTCGAAGGCCTGCGCATCCTGCCCTCCGAGGGGTTGGAAGTCAAACGCCGCGGCGCCGAAGTCCGCATCTCGCGCGCTCGATAATCCGCGTCTCACGGCGTCCATTGGCGGCAAACGCTGATGGACGCCGATCCTGCTGTTCCCAGTGATTCGTCCATGACCTCTGCTTGCCGGTGGGGGACAAGTTCGTAATTGGGGCGTTTATATTTCTAAAAGTTATTAAAAAGAGACGAAACAGTCGTTCTCTTTAGAAACGCGATCCTCCACAATCGCAACGCCATGATTCACATCCAACATCTATCGAAGACTTACGCGACGCCGCACGGCCGCTTTGAGGCGCTGCGCGACATCAGCCTGCAGATCGAACAGGGCGAGGTCTTCGGCATCATCGGCCCCAGCGGGGCGGGAAAAAGCACGCTGGTCCAGTGCATTAATTTGCTGGAGCGTCCCGACAGCGGCCAGATCTCCATCGGCGGTACCGAGCTGACCTGCCTGGACGAGACCGAACTGCGCAACCAACGCCGCCGTATTGGCATGGTCTTTCAAGGCTTTAACTTGCTGGCCCGCCGTACGGTGTACGGCAACGTGGCCTTGCCTCTGGAGATCGCAGGCGTGCCGCGCGATCAGATTCCGGCCAAAGTCGAGCGCCTGCTGGCGCTGGTCGGGTTGGAACATCTGCGCGATCGCTACCCCAGCCAGATCAGTGGCGGACAGAAACAGCGCGTGGGGATTGCGCGAGCCCTGGCCAACGACCCCGATGTGCTGCTGAGCGACGAGGCGACCTCGGCGCTGGATCCGGAAACCACGCACAATATTTTGGCTTTGCTGCGGGATATCAACCAGAAAACGGGCGTGACCGTGGTCATGATCACGCACCAGATGGAGGTCGTGCGCGAGATTTGCGACCGCGTGGCGGTGTTGTCGCATGGCCAAGTGGTCGAGTCCGGCAGAACACAGGACATTTTTGCCTCACCCAAGCACGAGGTGACCAGCGCGATGGTATCGGCTGCGACTGCCTCCGACCTGACCGACGCCACCTTGGCGGCTACACATGCGCGCATGGCGGAAATGGCGGCCGCACGGCCAGGGACGCAGGCGCGTCTGCTGCGTATTCGTCTGGCAGGCGGCGCGTCGGCTGGCACGCTGTTATCCGACCTGACGCGTCAGCACGCGCTGGATGTCAGCCTGGTTCAGGCTCGCGTCGAAGACATCCAGGGGGTTGCCGTCGGCACCTTGTTTGTATTGGTACAAGGCACGCCTGACGCCGTCAGCCAGGCGTTGGCCACCTTGGCCGCATTAGATATTTCCGTAGAAGACATCGCCCCATGAGTTCCCAACTGATCGACTTGCTCGTCACCTCGCTGCTGGAAACCCTGCTGCTGGTGGGCGTGCCCAGCCTGATTGCTGTCATCATCGGTATTCCGCTGGGTGTCATCCTGGTGGTGACCGCACGCGGCGCGATGCTGCAAAACCTGACCGTCAACCGTGTGTTGGGGGCCATCGTCAACATCACCCGTTCCGTGCCCTTCATCATTTTGATGGTGGCCATCATTCCGTTCACGCGGTTTATCGCCCAGACCTCGATCGGCACTACGGCGGCGATTGTGCCTCTGTCTGTCGCAGCCATTCCATTCATGGCCCGCATCGCTGAAAACGCCATGCGCGAGGTCGACTCTGGGTTGTTGACCGCGGCGCGCGCCATGGGCGCGAGTCCATTGCAGATCATTGTCAAAGTCCTGTTGCCGGAATCCTTGCCGGGGCTGGTGGCCGCCACGATCGTGACCATCATCAGCCTGATCGGCTATTCCGCCATGGCCGGCGCCATCGGCGGCGGTGGCTTGGGCGACGTGGGCATCCGCTACGGCTACCAACGTTTTCAACCGGAAGTCATGCTGGCCGTCGTGGTCGTGCTGGTCGTTCTGGTGCAGTTTGTCCAGGGCATGGGCGATTGGCTCGTGCGCCGGATGTCGCATCGCTAATCAGGAAGGTATTTCATGAGCATCAAGTTTTTCAAATCATTGGCCGCATTGGCCCTGGGTGCGGCAGTCGTGGCCCAGCCGGCGCTCGCTCAAGACAAACCGCTCAAGGTAGGCGTGACGGCCGGCCCGCACGCGCAGATCTTTGACGTGGTCAAGGCAGAGGCTGCCAAACAAGGCCTGCAAGTGCAGATCATCGAGTTCAGCGACTACGTGCAGCCCAACGCTGCGCTGTCCGCGGCCGACCTGGATATGAACAGCTACCAGCATCAGCCCTACCTGGATTCGGCCAATGCGGACCGCGGCTACAAACTGGTCAGCATCGGCAAGACAGTGATTTTCCCCATCGGCATCTACAGCAAAAGGGTCAAGAACCTGAACGAGCTGAAAGAGGGCGCGCAGATCGGTATCCCCAATGATCCGACCAACGGTGGGCGGGCCTTGCTGCTGTTGCAACAACAGGGACTGATCAAGCTGAACCCGGATGCGGGCCTGAAAGCGACCCCGATCGACATCACGGAAAACCCGCGCAAGCTGCGTTTTGTGGAATTGGACGCCGCACAACTGCCGCGTTCGCTGGATGATGTCGATGCCTCTGCCGTAAACACCAATTTCGCCATGGAAGCGGGCCTGGATCCCAACAAGGATGCGATCGTGCGCGAGTCTTCCGAGTCACCCTACGCCAACGTGCTGGTCGTGCGCGAGCAGGACAAAGACCGCGCTGACCTGAAAAAACTGGCCAGCATCTACCAGAGTGCCGCTACCAAGGCCTTTATCGCTGAGAAATTCAAGGGCGCGGTGGTTGCCGCCTGGTAATGTGGGACAGCATCAGTCGATGGCAACCGCGTTGCCGTTGACAGTATTTTGAGCAAGAACGTAATTTTAGATTTGACAGGCTGAATCAGTTCCGTCATAATCTTGGGCTTCGGTCGGGCCTTTAGCTCAGTCGGTAGAGCAGCGGACTTTTAATCCGTTGGTCGCGAGTTCGAGTCTCGCAGGGCCCACCACCAGATGCAAAACAACGCCAACTCTTCGGAGTTGGCGTTGTTGTTTGTGGCGTTAGCTTTGAGATTCCGTGCCCATTGCCGGATCGCTGACCGAGTGTTCACCGGTCTCTACACGCCCCGCAAAACGGCGCACGAATGCAGCATCGCTGCTGCATTTCACCTGGAAATCGTACCAACGGCCGCTGTCCGCCAGTTCCCAATGCAAGGACTCCTGCGCGCCCGCTGCGACAGTGACAGTCCATGGGCCATCCTCGCGATAAGCCACAGGCGTGATCGTGAATGTGCAATCCGCGGACCCGCCATTCATCAGTTCTGCATAGACATTGCCGTTCGCGACGTCGTAACAGACCCGGATTTCCGGTTGGGCGCCGCTGTCGGCAATGCGGGCGGTATCGCCAGCAAAGTGACGGTGGTAGCCATTGGGGCCCAGCACCCACAGATCGTAGCGTCCCAGGTTGTCCAAGCCCGCATTCCACGTGTCGTCCAGCGTCGTGCCGGCCTCTAATGTGTAGCGGCGCGGAGTGCGGTCCAGATGATGGCGGTCATAGACGTGAAACACGGCGGCCTGTGCGCCCGTGTTGGAGAACAGCAGTTGAACCTGCCCGTCGGCGGCAGCCCGTGCGCTGGTGTGCAGTTCATAGGGCAGCGCGCGCGATGGACGCGTGCCGCTGGCCTGCAGGGGCATCTGCAAATCGGTAGGTAGCGGTACTTGAGGCAAGGCAGCCTGAGCATCGCGCAATTGATCGGCGTCGGCGCGCGTGAGACGGCCATTCAGCGCAGGCAGCACTTCTTCGTTTGGCGTGGCGAAATTGAATGCGCTGGTCAGATCGCCACATACAGCACGGCGAAATGGGCTGATGTGCGGCGCCTGTACACCGAAACGCGCCTCCAGGAAGCGCAGTACAGACGTGTGATCGAAAACCTGCGAGTTGACCCAGCCGCCGCGGCTCCAGGGGGAAATCACATACAGCGGGACGCGCGGGCCGGGGCCAAACACACGTCCGTCAGCCGGGGGCTGGCCTGAACTGCCTTCGGGTGAGGGCTGCGTATAGTATTCATACGCCATATCGCCCTCTGACAGCGTGGTCTTGCCCGCCAGGCTGCCGTCGGCATTGCGCGAGGGGGCGGACGGTGAGGGCACATGGTCAAAGAAACCATCGTTCTCGTCGAAGTTGATCAGCAGGACTGTCTTGCTCCAGACCTCCGGGTTGGCGGTGAGCGCATCCAGAATTTCCTGGATGAACCAGCCGCCTTGCACCGGACTGGAGGGGCCGGGATGTTCGCAATAGATCGAGGGCGCATTGACCCAAGAGACTTGCGGCAGCTTGCCTGCGATCACATCGCGCCGGAACGCATCCAGATACGTGTCGGGTGTAGTGCCGGGCAAAGTATTGGCGATGCCTTTGTATAGCGGGTTGCCGGGATTGTCCGTGGCTGCGTCGTAGGCGTGATACGGCAGCGCTTGGCCCGTATCGGCATACGGCGCATTCGGCTCGCCGCCACTGGAAACCGGAAAGCCCGACGCCAGATTGGCTGCACGGAACTGACGGAAGGCGCCCAGCATGTTGTCGCCCCATTCGTCGGGCATGTTCTGGTAGCAGATCCAACTGACGCCTGCATCCTCCAGATTCTCCGCATAGGTCTTCCAGGTGTAGCCGGTTTCATCATTGCCCGCCGTACCGGCGATCCAGTCCCATTCGTTGTTCACGTAGGCGACGTTCTGCGCGGTGGGGCCGTTGGTGCCGGTCAGGTGGAACGAGCGGTTGGCATCCGTGCCCGTGTGCATGCTGCAGTGATAGGCATCACAGAGCGTGAAGGCATTGGCCAGTGCGAACTGAAAGGGGACTTCCCGTTCCTTGTAATACCCCATGGATTGGTCTTGCTTGTAGCGGGGCCATTGGGTCATACGGCCATTGTCCCAGGCCTCCTGGCTGTCGACCCACGTGTGGTTCGTGCCTGACACGCGTTGGGCATTATTGGCCGTGCTGTCCAGATGATACGGCGTCAAGAGCGCGCCGTTTTGGCGTTCCTGCTGCCAGACCTTGCGGTTGTTGATCATGGGGATTGTGAACCGGTCGCCAAAACCGCGTACGCCTTTGAGCGTTCCGAAATAATGATCGAACGAACGGTTTTCTTGCATCAGGATGACGACGTGTTCGACATCCTTGATGGTGCCCGTTTTGTTGTTGGCGGGGATGGCCAGTGCTTTGCGGATGCTGGGTGGGAATGTCGCGAGGACGGCGGCGGCGAGGCCTGCGCCCGTGGTAGTTTGCAGGAATTGGCGGCGAGAGGTCATGGGTGTGTGAGGCAGTCGTTGGCGGATGGCAGGCATCAGGGCGCGCAGCGCAACTGGGGTTGCGCGGGCTGTTCGGTGCCGGGCTCGCTGGGCGCGGGCGATGAGTCGTCGTCATCGCCGCTGCCACAAGCTGCCAGCAGAACGGCCAGCGCCATAGACGCGGCCAATAGGCGTATAGAGGAGAGGGTGGGCATAGGTCCGAGGTTTGCGAAGGATAAAAAACGGCTCGACGCGAGGAGCGTCAAGCCGATGCAAGCCTAAAAGGGGGACGTGACAGTAGAGTGAAACCCGGCGGACAAATAGGGCTTTACAGGCACTTATGCTCAAAGGTAGCATAAGTGCCTGTGCTCTTTTTTTGATCAGTATATGCTCATGTTGAGCATATAAGCATGCTGCCCAGACAGCGCCCAACGGAGACTTCGCGATGGAAACCCTTGCCCCTGGAACGGTCGAATGTGATTTACCCGCTCAATCTGCTGTCGGCCTCACGCCTGTAGCGCAGGCCTGGACTCAGGTGCCAGAGCCGCTACAGGCAGCGCAAAAGGCCGCATTAGTCGAACGTATTCGCGAACTGTTGCGGCGCGAACGCGCGGTACTGGTGGCTCACTACTATGTCGATGCTGATTTGCAGGAGCTGGCCGAGGCCACGGGCGGCTGTGTCGGAGACTCTCTGGAAATGGCCCGCTTTGGACGCGACCATCCGGCCGACACGCTGGTCGTGGCCGGTGTGCGTTTCATGGGCGAGACCGCCAAGATCCTGAGCCCGCGCAAACGTATCCTGATGCCCGATCTAGAGGCCACCTGCTCGCTCGACTTGGGGTGTTCGCCGGACGCCTTCAGCGCCTGGTGCGACGCGCATCCGGGCCGTACCGTGGTCGTCTATGCCAACACCAGTGCTGCGGTCAAGGCGAGAGCCGATTGGGTTGTGACGTCTTCTATCGCACTGGATGTCGTGGCGGATCTGCACGCGCGCGGCGAGCGCATTCTGTGGGCGCCCGACCGGCATCTGGGCGATTATGTGCAGCGCCAGACGGGTGCTGACATGCTGCTGTGGCAGGGCGCTTGCATCGTGCATGACGAATTCAAGGGCACCGAGCTCGAACTGCTGCGCACCGATTACCCGCAGGCCAAAGTGCTGGCGCATCCCGAGTCGCCACAGCCGGTGCTGGCGCAGGCTGACGTGATCGGCTCCACCACACAACTGATCGACGCCGCACGCAAGCTCGATGCCGCATCATTCATCGTCGCCACCGATCAGGGTATCTTGTACAAGATGCGCGAGGCCGCGCCCGGCAAGACTTTTATCGCCGCGCCAACCGCAGGCAATAGCGCCACCTGCAAAAGTTGCGCCCATTGTCCGTGGATGGCCATGAATGCTTTGTCCAACCTGGCCGATGTGTTGGAACACGGGCGCAACGCTATCACCCTCGATCCTGAGCTAGGCAGGCTGGCCAAAAAACCGATTGATCGCATGCTGGCGTTTGCCGACGAGCGCAAACAACGCGTGCGCGCCAGTGGCGACATGGCGCGCGACACGACGTTGTATGCCAACGTAGGCCCGGCCTGACGGGCAGGAGCGCAATCACATGGACTACGACGTACTCATCATCGGCACCGGTCTGGCCGGCCTGTCGGCGGCGTTGGAACTGGCACCGCATCGACGCGTGGCATTGATCGCCAAGGGGGCCATCGACCACAGCGCCAGCAATCGCGCCCAAGGCGGTATCGCCGCCGCGTTGGATCCCGAAGACAGTGTGGCTGAACATGTACAGGACACCCTGGTCGCAGGAGCAGGGTTGTGCGACGTTGAGGCCACACGCCGGATTGCGGCCAGCGCGCCCGATGCCATTGATTGGCTGCAACGCCAGGGCGTGGCGTTTACGCCGGTCTCGGCAGGACAGCGTGAACTGCATCTGACGCGGGAAGGCGGACACGGCCGCCGCCGCATCGCGCACGTTGATGACGCGACGGGCCGCGCGATCATTGCCGCGCTCGGTGCGCAAGTGCGCAGCCATCCGAACATCACTTTGCTCGAACAGCATTGCGCGATTGATCTGGTCTGGACTCCGGAAGCAGGGTGCCAGGGTTTGCATGTACTGGATCTGCGGCGTAATCAAGTCGCGACTTTAGCAGCGGCGCACGTAGTGCTGGCCACGGGCGGCGCGGGGCAGGTATATGCGCATACCACCACGCCCTCGATCGCAACGGGCGATGGTATTGCCATGGCCTGGCGCGCCGGATGCCGCGTCGCCAATCTGGAATTCATTCAATTCCACCCCACCAGTCTTTATGACCCGACGAGCGAAACGTTTTTGATTTCCGAGGCGGTGCGTGGCGAAGGCGGTTTGCTGCGCCTGCCGGATGGCACGCGTTTCATGCCTGCGTACGATGAGCGCGCCGAGCTGGCGCCGCGCGACGTGGTGGCTCGCGCCATTGATCAGGAAATCAAACGCCATGGGCTTGATTGCGTCTATCTGGATATCAGCCATCGGCCACGTGATTTCTTGATGGCGCATTTCCCAAACATTCATGCCCGTTGTTTGGCGATCGGCATCGATATGGCGGTTCAACCGATTCCGGTTGTTCCGGCTGCACACTACACCTGCGGAGGTGTCGTTGCCGATGTTGATGGCAGTACAGAATTGCCGGGCTTATATGTGATCGGCGAGACCGCCTGCACGGGCCTGCATGGGGCCAACCGATTGGCTAGCAACTCCTTGTTGGAATGTGTGGTCATGGGACGCGGGGCTGCGCAGACTATCCTGGCGCCGTCTGGCTTACGGGTTCCGTCTGGCGCGCTAATGCCCGATCCGCGTCGTGCCGAGACGCCCGTCTGGCATGTGCAGATCGCTGGCAGCGCTGACGCTGACATCGCGCACGTGCGGCGGGCGCTGC
Organism: Bordetella genomosp. 4; assembly: GCF_002261185.1. Classification (GTDB taxonomy): domain Bacteria; phylum Pseudomonadota; class Gammaproteobacteria; order Burkholderiales; family Burkholderiaceae_B; genus Bordetella_A. The sequence goes on along the minus strand of NZ_NEVQ01000021.1, from coordinate 215,909 downwards.
GTGAGCTGATGAGTCGCGAGGTCGGCATCGTGCGCAGCGACGCCATGCTGTCGAGCGCCGCGCAGCGCATCGCCGAATGGGTATCAGAGGCAGACCGCTTATGGCAGACACGAGGTGTCAGCCTCGATCTGCTCGAGCTGCGCAATCTGCTGCAAGTGGCAGCACTGATCGTACAGGCTGCCGATGCACGCCACGAAAGCCGGGGTGCACATTTCAATCGTGACTGGCCTGAGGTACAGCAGTGCAGTGCCGTTGGCCGAACTCACCGGGAGCAATCTGATCCGATCCTGGACTTCGACAACGGAGTATCGTCCGCGGTATTTCCCGCGAACTTGCGGATTCTTTCCGCTAATTCTGGCGTTGGCGGTTCATAACTGTAGCAATACGGCGGCGTCGGTACGAGTTCGCGACGGTAGTCCTCCAGCACCGGCACCGCATCGCCGAGATACAGATTGTCTTTCAATCGCAAGAAAGCCTTGTAGTCTCGCGTGTAGCCATGTTCAGCCTTGCGCTTCTCGTATGCCCCGCGATCGGACTCGCCATTCTCCAGCGCAGTTCTTTTGGGCGCGATGGGTATATAGCGGCAGTAGTTTACGTTGATGCCTTCCACCGTCGGGAAAAACTCAGGCTCCGTGCACTGTCGTTGCGCGTCGTTGCTGAATATGTTGCCTTCAACCAGAGCTTTGGCCTCCAGGCTGAAACTCATGCCGTAGAAATCCCAGTTTTCCAGCAGGTTGTTGAACAGGTGGAAATTACCGAATTGGGCTCTTGGATTGCGCTGGACAGTATTGAAAAAGTAATTGTGATGCAGCGTCACCCGTGCGACGGAGTCCCGGTCATAATTCTTGAACAAGTCCTTCGAGGTAATGTTGTTGAGCAACATGACCTTGTTTGAGTTATGGAATTTCGTCCAAGAGACCGTGACATCGGTAGAGCCATTCTTCACGTTGAGCAGGCGGTCAGACATACGCGAGAGATCGAGGTGGTTGATCCATACGTCACGGCTGCCGTTGGCGACATTGACTGCCTGTGTGATCCTGGTCAGGCGGCCGTCGATAGTCAGGTTCGTGAGAATGACATTCTTGCTGCCGTATACCCCTAGTCCGTCGTCAAGCAAGGTAACTTGCCTGCCGCGTCCATCGATCGTCGTATTCGACGGCACACGAAGCTGGGATTCCAACACGATGGTCATGTCGGATGCAAAGCGGATCCAGGCGGGGCCTTTCTTCGCTTGCTGCAGGGCCGCGCGCAGCGTGCCGGGACCCGCATTCTTGTCGGACGTGACCTCGATCAGTTTTCCGTTCAGTCCCCCGGTGGCCTTGGCCCCGTAACCTTCGCGATGTTCCAGCAGTGATGAGATAAACGGGCAGCTCTCGGCCGGAGTTTGGCACGACTCATGCGCGGCGGCCCCGCTGGCATACAGCATGAGCGCGGTGAGCAGCCAGCGCAGCATCGTCATTCTCGACTTCATCGACGTCGTTCTCTAGGGCTGCGCGGACCGATCCGCGGCAGTCACGTGACGCCAGATTCCTCCGCTCAGGCGCAGGTTTTCCGGTGGTCCCGCCAGGTGTTCTCTGAGATGCTCGAAATACGCCTTCTGCCATCGCTGCGAATACGACTCGGCATCCTCGCCGGGTTCGACGGCGGGCAGCATTTCCAGGGTGTAAGTCACCCGTTCGTTCTCCCAGCGCGGGGTGTAAAAGACCGACGGCACGCGGTGACGATGGGCGAGGTGAGACGCGAAACTGGAGTAAGTCACGTCTTGGCCTTCGAAACGGGTGCGTGGTGCGGCCGGGTTTGCCGCGCCGTCTATCGCCAGACATAGCACATAGCCGGATCCGAGCGCTCGCATGCAGGCCTTCGCGACCTGCGCTTCGGTTTGGTCTGCGGTGGAAATCAAGGCGTTGGAATAGCTGCTCTGAGCAACGCTGGGCGCTGTCGCGAGCCAGCGCGAGGGAATGCCCAGCAGCTCCAGGGCCATGAGCCCGGCGTACATGGGGCCAACGTGCGCAGTGGCGACGACGACGCCCCGACCAGCCGCCAGCAGCGGCGCGAAAAAGCGCTCGGCGGTATCAAGCTCGCCCAGCAGATGCATGGCTTCTTCGGCGCTGTCTTCGCGGCATTCGAGCCAATCGAGTAGCAGATGGTCGACCAGGTGGCCCCAGCGTGCCCGGCGTTCCCATTGCGCGCGATCGACGGTAAGGTCGCCGCGCATTGCCCAGGCCCAGTCGAGTCGTGACTGCGGTATGGGCGCGCTATCCAATCGTGCCTCAAGCTGAGTCATGGCCGCCTGGAATGTTTCCGGGAGCTGCGCGCTGCGTTGTGCGACATGCTGTTCGAACAGCTTTTCGGCCGCCTGTTTGCGGCCCGCCTGGGACAGCGCACCGATGGCCGACCGCTGCCACATCGGTTTCTCGGGCGATCGCTCAAGTAACTTCATCAACTGATCGGCGGCTTCGTCATATTGCAGCGTATAGCGCAGCGCGCGGGCATAGAGGCCGCGCGTCTGCTCCAACTTTGGCGCCAGGTCGACGGCCTGCTTCAAAGGCGTCAGCGATTCTTTATAGCGTCCCGCACGCAATAAGGTCTCGCCATAGAGCGACAGCAACCTTACATCCTCTGGCGTTGCCTTCAGTCCTGCCTCGAAATGCGCTACAGCATGTATTTTGCGGTCGTCCTCGTGACCGCGCCGCAGGTGAGCCATGCCCAGGGTCGTGCGCAAGGGCGGACAATCATGTCCCGCGTTCAATGCGGCGTCACCTAGCCGGATCGAGGCCTCGACCCTGCCGTCTTCGAGCAAGGCTCGCACGGCCATCGTGGCCACGCGTTCGTTAGGCAACTGGTCCGCGGTCAAGTCTGCTGCGAGGTTCGCCGCCTCGGCCACATCGCCATTGCGCACGAAGGCCAGCATCCACCAGTACGCTTCGTCAGGGTAGCGCTTTGCCATGCCGATCGTCGTTCTAGCGACCTCGGCGGCATCAGTCACACGCCCGGCCTGTACGCGCAGCTGAATTCGCGCTGCGTGCAGTGCTGCAGCCTCCGGGTCGATGCGTGCGGCAGCATCCGCCTCGCCGATGGCGCGTTCCCATTGCTCCGTACGGCCAAAAAGACTGGCGAGTAACCGGCGCTCATCGGCGCGGGATGGATAAACCTTGATGAGTATCTCGAGTGCGGCAATCGCCGGCACGATCCTGCCGGCTCGTACCAGAGGCGTGACCAGCAAGCGGCGGCCATCACGCCAGCCGTCGCTCACCTGCGTCAGAGCGGGCTCGAGTGCGGTCATCGCAGGTACTGGATCGTCCGCATCAAGAATAGCTTTGATGACCTCGCGCAGCCGAGTCGTGGCATGAGCCCCGGCAGCTCGGTGTGCAATAGCTGTATCAACCATGACGCAATCCTCTCAACAATGCCATCGCCGCGCGAATGACGAACATGAGGACGAAGCCTACTGCCAGTGCTTGCAGCAATAGCAGCGCTGTGCGCGGGCTGCTGGGCCGGTCGGTGGGGACCGGCTGCGCGATAATGGACAGATAGCGTTGCAAGCGCAGGGCGTCGGTCACGGCCTGCTGGTGCGATTGCTGCGCCAGCGTGAGGTTTGAATCGGCAAAGACCTGCGCATTTCGGAGCGCCTCATACGACTTCAACTGCTGCGCTTCCGTATTGCCCTCGCCGCTCAGACGATAGCGCACTGTCGCCAATCGTTTCTTCAATGCAGCGACCTGCAGCTCTGCAGGCTTCAGCATGAAATGGTCCTTGTTGCCGAGTGCGCGGATTTTGTCGAGGTTGATCTGTGCCGTGCTGAGCTCTCCCTCGAGCTGGCTGGATAGGTTCAGCAGCATGGACACCGTGGCAGTCGGATCGATATTGCCGTGCGTGGTGCGCCAGGCCGTCAACTCATCGCGGGCTGCGAGCGCCTTTTGTTCGGCGAGTTTGACCGATGCCTCGCTGACCTTCAGCTTGTCGGCTACGCCTTTCTTGTTCATCGAGCTGACAAATTCTTCAGCCAGTTCGATAAGCGCCTTTGACAGGGTCGCGGCGTCCTCCGGTGAAAACGCGCTTACACGCAGCACGTCGATCTGTTCCAGCGGATTGAAGGACACGTGTACCGCTGCCCGATAGGCGCGGTAGAGTTCATCCTCGCTCGAATTCTCGGCGAGATGGTTGAGCGGGTCGGGGCCAGGCTGCGTCAGGTAACGGCGCAGGTCGACCTTCTTGTCGAGCTGCTGCATACAGTCGCGTGATTGCAGAAAGTCGTTGACGGCCCACCCGTCCACGAACCCGCCCAGCATGCCGCCCGAGTTGCCTGTGGTGAGCAGGCCCGCTGCGCCGCTCATGGCGGACTGCTGGCCGGAAGCCGACTGCACGAAAAACCGCGAATCCGCTTCGTAGCGTGGCGTGGCGATCAACAGCGCATAGGCCAGGGCAATCGCGACGGGCGTCACGACGATGAACGCGTTGATCCAGCGGTGGCGACGGCGTTCGCGCAGCGCTGCACGCCGCTCACGGTGGCGGCGCTCGATCTCGGAGCCGCCCTCAGAAGCCAAGTTGCCCTTCCTCGAGGCCGCCTCCGAAGACGTCATCGCCTGCGCTGCCGGATTCGCTCCTTGATCGTCTAGCGGGGAATCTGCGGATGCACTCGTCGAGGTCGTCTTCGATGTTGAGCGTGCTTCGTTCATAAATTAAGCCTTTGAAGCAATAGTCCGCCATCTGGTTGTGGCGGTAACTGGAAAAAATAAGTGTCCGGCCGACCAGCCTCTCTTCGAACAGGGCCAGCCAGAGGCGAGTGAAGCGGCAGGGCTCGAACGGAATAGATCCTTCGATCACATAGACATCGAAGGCCGGCGCCAGCGCCAGCGCGAACGAGAACTCCTGTCGCACATAAAGCGGCCAGTGCTCCATCGGCTTGGCCAGGCTTTGAGGTTCGCTCACCAGGTCTGCGACCAGTTCGTAAGTCGTGTCAGCGTCGAGCTCGTACATCTCGCTCACGAACTCGATCATGCTGTGGCCTGTCGCCTTGCCGCGGATGAAGCCTTGCCGGCCTATGGCCCACGACACGTTGCCGTCATGCTTGACAAAGCCCCGGCGCGGCGGACGCAATTTGCACAGCAGATCGATGATCTGACGATGCATTTCAGGCGAATGCGACAGCAGGGCGTAGCGTCCGACAGGAATGTCGAGCGTGACATTCGCCAGTAGCGGCTGCCGGTCGCCAAAGGCATACGGTTCGTCGGAGACCCCATTGAGATGGATCATGTCTGTCCTCACATCGGCTGGACATTGGGCCGGGCAAGGCGCTCGGCTGCCAGGGCGACCACCATCAGGAAAACCAGGGAAGTCAGGAAATAAGTCAGGCTCGCGTCTGTCGAGGTATAGGCCTCGAAATACACGGAGCGCATCAGCTGCATGCCGTGCGCGAACGGTGACCACAACATCCAGGGGCGCAGCTGTTCCGGCAACTGTTCCGAGACAAAGAAGACGCCCGAGAAAATCTGAAGAAAGCGCTCGATCACAGGCGCCAGCCGCAAAAAGAAACGCCAGAAGGTCGCAATTGCGCCGAACAGCACGCCTACCGCCGCGGCGCAGCCTCCCATCAGTACGACATAGAGCGCAAGCCCGGACCAGCTTTGCGGCAGCGTGATGAGATCCAGCGCGTGACCGGCCGTGATCAACACCGCAAACACAATGAGATACACCGACAGGTAGATGAATGCCTGAACCAGCGCGCACATCAACGGCGTCACGCCCTGGAAATTCAGCAAGCCGCGAGACGAAATGTACGCGGCGCTGCTCCTGAAAATGATCTGCCGGAACATGATCCATGTCGTCGCACCCAACAGGGAGAACGTCTGTACGTCCATGCCCAGGATGTAATGCGTGCCCATCAGGATGTACAGCGACGAGATCAGCGTCAGCAGCACGACCGGACCTACCAGAGCCCACACCAATGCAATCCGGCTTTCGCCATGCATGACGTGTAACTGATGAACGAACATCGCCATCAGGATGCGTCCGATCGGCCGGTGTCGTTCATCATGGGGCGGGTGATTTTCACCGTGCAGGAATTTCAATCGTTCACGCAGTATCGAGAGATCGCCCGCCTCGCCCTTGGACATCTCGATTTCCAGCGCGATGTCGTTGCGCGAAGCATGTCGGCGTGCCTCGCGTGCCTCCTCCTGCTTGCGCCGCTCTGCGCGCCGCGTATGTGCCGCGGCCAGCCGTTCGTCTTCTTGCACCAGCTTGGCGGGCATATATCCGGGCGCGAAAACATCGAGGCCGGCACGGATATCCAGCTCCAGCAGGCGCACGATGAGCCGCAGTCGCCGCCGCGAGAAATCAGCGAGCGTTTCGTCGACGGCGCTGCGCGAGATTTCCCCATCCAGCTCCGTCTGCACGACCTCGTACACTGCCCGCCGGGCGGCGACAGAGTCGTGTGGCTCACCCTGCAGGCGTGCGACCAGGGGTTTGAGCAAGACGGCCGGCGGGGCTTTTGCCTCGAACAGCTTGGCAGGGTCCAGACGCCAGTCTGCGACGCCGGCCCCTACTGTATAAGCGCTGTCTTTGCGGCGTGCGCGCCAGCTCTTGATCCTATCCTCGTTGTTCATCGACACGCTATGGAATCACCGTGGGTGAACTGCCAGAGCCGCCGTCGATGGCCCGCGTGGCGCTAAAGCCAGCGCTCATGGTGACGCGGAACGCGGATAGAACCTTCTGTACCTGGGTGAATGGCGCATCCGATATATAGATGGCCTGGCCCTCATGCACTGTAAATTCACGAGCCAGCGCCACCTGTTCCGGACGCGTGAGGTCGAACTGGTAGACCACCGGCAGCTTATCCGGCTGGCCATCTACACCGGCTTGAGCAGGCGTAAACAGGAACACGGAACGCGGGTCCGCAAGCTTGTCGTCCAGCCCTCTGGAGTCCGCCAGCGCGTCCAGCACGCTGTAGTTACGCTTGCTGATGGTGACGCGCCCTTGATTGCCGGCAGCGCCCAATACGGTCAGGAACTGGCGTGCGTCATAGGCGGTAATCACATCGCCAGGCCGCAGCATGACGTCATTGTCCTGGTTGCGGTAGATATCCGACAGCCGCACAGAGGCGACTTGGTTATCTCGGCGCAGACTGATGATGAGCTGGTCTGGGTTCGTCTGCACAGGCGCGGCTTGCGCCAGCGCGCTACTGAGACGTTGCGACGTCTGAGTGATAGGATAGATGCCCGGTTTGGTCAAGTTGCCCTGTACGGTCACCACCTGCCCACGTGCGTTGGGAGCGCGTGTCACGCTGACGTCGGCGCCTAGTACGAGCTTGCTCAGTCGCGCAACGACGGCGTCATGCAGTTGCGCCAGCGTCAAGCCCGCAGCGCGGAACTTGCCCAGGATAGGGAAATTCACATTCCCCGCCCGGTCAATTTCCTGAATACCCAAGTCGCTCACGCCGGACGGGTCCGCCGCGAAAACACCCAGTCCGTCACGTTCCCATACTTTCACGTTGATGCCGTCACCAGGGACCAGACGGTCGAATCCAGCCTGCGTCAGATCACGGTAGTGCGCGGGAAAATTGGCGGCGTCGGGCACTCTGCTCGCCATCGCGAGTTCGTGCGTGGCGGGCATCACCACAATGTCCTTGGCCTCGTGAGCATCCGTCATCTCGCTCAACATCGGGCCGGAACGAGGCAGTTGGCAGCCAGTAAGTAACACTGCGGCAAACAGCACGGTGACAATGGCCGCCTTGCGCCGCGGGCCCAAGGGCGGGGCGTTCATTCGCATAGAAATTTTTCTCTTCAGAAACGCAGAAAAACGAGTGTGCAATCAGGCCAGTTTGCGTTGCATCGGTTCGATGTTGACGCACTCATCGTTCTCCGGCATGGGCATGACGGGCGGTGCGCACAAGCCGAGGAACTTGGTCAGCATTGCATCCAGAGAAAACAGCCTTTGCGCGCGGTGGCGGCTCTGCTCTCTCAACGCTTCGTCATTGCGCACCTTGTCCACCATCGAGACGACTTTCTCGCACGCCTCGTGCATGTCCGGATGCTCCACATCGCTCAGGAGGTGGCCCGTCACGTCTTCCTCGAAGCACTCTCCCGCGCCACCGGCGGGTGTCGAGACCACAGGTACGCCTAGCAGCTGGGCTTCGATCAGTACGTTAGGCAGGCCCTCATAGCGCGACAGCAGTACGCTCACGTCCATACGCGAATACCAGAAGCCTACGTGATTCGACAGGCCGACGAGCAGCAATCGGTCCGACACATGCAGCTCCTCTGCCAACGCCACGATATTGTCGTGCAATCGTCCGTCGCCGACGATGACGAAACGCGCCTGCGGGCGCTGCTTCAGGTAGAGCGCTGCTAGTTTGATCCAGAGCTGTGGCCGCTTGTCCGGCTCCAGCCGGAATACGCCTCCGATGGTTTCGGTAGCGTCGGCCGTGTTTTCCTGGAAAGCCTCCCACTTCTGCTCATCGGCGATCGAGGCGTCGGTCGACAGATCTGGTACACCGTTATAGAGCACGTGAAAACGCACGATGGGAATGCCGAGCCATTCCGCATAGGCTTCGGCCGCCTTGCGGCTATTGCTCATGAACTGTACGCCAGGCACTTGCGCCAGCGCCTGGTACAGCTCGGGATACTCTTCGCGAAAGCGGTCCTTGCGGATGTTGGGTGGCAGCCCGCGAAACACCAGGTGTATGACTGGCGCTCCAGCCAGCAGCGCTGCCAATGCGCCGAAGAGACAAGTACCATCTTGCCACAGGCTCACCACGTCAAAGGAATTTTCTCGCAATACTGGAGCGAGACGCGTCACACCGTAGTGCACAGGCGGCGGCAGTTGTTCCAGCAAGCGGCTCAGCTTGTCATCGGACACCGGTTGATGCGCTACCGAAACAGCTGGTAGATGATTAATTTCCGTAACCGGAATCTGCGCCTTGGTCAGAACGGGCAGGAAGAAATCAAGGCCCTGTTTCTTGCTGGAGCCGGCAGGTTCGCTGTGTTGCTTCACCAGCACCTCGACTTTCTTCGGCCGTACGACCACGGTGGGCAGCCTCTGCTCAGGCGCATTTGCCATGCGGGTCAGTTCGCTGGCGAGCCGGGTGAGCTGCCGCTCTGCGCCGCCAGGTCCAAGGCTGCCCGTCACCAGCGCGACCGAGATCGGCTTGTCGGGGGTTCTTTCCGGAATATGCCGATCGCGAAAATGCAGGATTGCATGCTTCATCGACACGATCTTGATGTCCTTGCCGACCAGGCTGCCTTGAGGCTCCAGCGCTTGGTAGAACGCAAAGTCGCGGGCCAGTTCATCGGCAAGTTCTGCCGCCTTGCTGCCGGGAGCCAGTTGTTCGGCGACGGGCGCGATCGTTTCAAATGCCTCGGCCACCAAGCCGCGTTTGCGTAGACGCTTGGCGAACTCCACCGTCTTATTGCGATCCGGGTATTGCGAGATCAGGCGGCGAAACAACGCGTCCGACTGCTCATGCGCGCGGATGTCGCTCAGCAGTCGGGCTCTGGCGAACAGCCTGTCGGGATGCTTCGCCGACTCGGGCAGATGACGATCGACCAGCGCCAGAGCGTCATCGATGTGTCGCTCTTTCACGAGGCGAGTGGCGCGGTAGCGGACAATCTCGAGGTCATCTGGACACTCTTGCAGCAACGCCGCCCATTGTTCGGACATGCCCTCGTTCAATCCGGCCGCTTCCTTTAGCTTCAGCAAAAGAAAGCGTACCTTTGGGTCCGACAGGTGATCGCGTGCCAATGCATTCGCGCGATCCAGGTTGGCTTGCGCCACCTGGACCCGATTTGACGCGGTGACGATTTCCTCGAGTTCGGCGTGAATCCGTTGCAGCTCGGACGAGACCTGCTCTTGCTCGGCAATCAGGACGTCGTCGTTCATGCTGCTTTCCTGCTATTGAGCTTTTCGATCCAGATCAGGCAGCGCTCGATATAGTGATCGAACTGCGCCGGATTTTCCGACCGTTCCTTGAGCATGCGCCAGTAGGGCAGGGCTTGCTCAAAGCGATGCAGGCGCATGGCGCCCACGGCAGCCAAGCGCAGGCCGACGGGATCGTCCGGGACGAGTTGCAGGATTTTTTCTCCCAGCGCCAGGCGCTCGGTGGTGCTCGACGAATCGAGCGCGCGTGCTTCGGCATACAGGACAGCCAGGATGCGCCGTTTCTCGTGATCCACCTCAGTCATCTGCGGCCACGACTGTGCCACACGCTCCAGCAGATTCCAGGCCGCGCGCGGATCGCCGGCGGACAGAATCTCGCGGGCGCCGCGGATCGCGCGGGAACCGAGCCTGCCGAGCTGACGTTCGGCTTCTTCTTTTGCGTTCTGGTCGGCTGACGGATGGGCGAGGATAGCCTCATAGGCGTCGATGGCTTCACCGAACCAGCCTCCGTTGAACGCCACGCGCGCAAAGTGCAGGCGCGTGCTCAATGGCGCAGCTTCGGCAGCCGCAGCCTGTTCAAGATGCTGCTTGGCCGTCTGCTTGTCGCCCAAGGCATCTGCCGCGCGGCCGCGCATGGCGTCGAGCTCAGGGAATTCAACCTGAGTATCGAGCGCGATGTCCGTGAGGTCGATGACTTCCTGGTAATTGCCTGCCAACAGCGCAGCACGCACGCCCAGGCGCATCGAACGCGCAAAGGCGCGTTGTGCACGGACGCCTGCCAACGCATCGGGGTTGAGCAACCGGTGGGCAGAGATCCGCTCGGCCGCGTCGCGCAGGCGCCCTTCTTCGAGCGCACGGGTGCCTTCTTCGGTCCATGCCGCGCTTTGCGACAGAAGCCATGCACGGATTTCTTCCTGCTCGCTGTTCGCCAGGCCGCACGACACCGCCAGCGCAGCGGCTGCCATGATGAAACCTCGCCATGAGGCTTCCTTGACGAGCTCGAAGGCCGCCATGTCGTCGAGCGCGGGTGACTCTGACGCCAAGGCGCGCAAGCCCGAGCGATCCCTCGCCACCAGCCGGTCGCGCCACAGCACGGCAAAGCCTCGGCCATAGGCAGGAATCACCGCGCGGACTTCATGCACCCAGCGAATGGCGGCATCCATGTCGCCGCTGGACTGCAGTTGTGCCAACACCGTGTCGGCCGCCTCCAGCGCCCATGCATCTTGCGGAGCAGAAATGCGGAACAGGCGTTTCCAGTTGCCCAGCGCCTCGTCCGCAAAACCCAGCTGTCCGCCTGACACCGCCGCAATACGGACGATCTCTGGTGTCTCGATCTCATCGCCCAGCAGACCAGACGCGAGCGAGTACGCGACATCGTGGCGTCCCAGCTTGAAGTGGTTGCGCATCAGGATCTGTTCGGCTTTGCTGCCGGATGCCAGGGTGCCGTCCGCGTCGCTCAGCAGCGCAATCGAGCCTTCGTAATCGCCCAGTTCTTCCTGGATTCTGGCAAGCAACAACGCTTGGTCGGGCAGGCCAGGGTGGCGGCGCAGCACATCGCGCACACGGCGCGATGCTTCGCGCAGATCGCCCGAATCCCAGAGCTTTTCAATACTATCGGCGCTTTCTTCTGCGGCCAGCTTGGGCACAGTGGGCTGTACGGTGGATGCCCCCATTTTTGGACGCATGTAGTTCTTGTACCAATCCGCCGCCAGGCGCTCGGCAAACAAGGGCGTGTAGTGAGTCAGGTCGAGCCCGCCGTCCTCCATCGCCTCGGCTTGCCCAATCTTGTTCATCTGCGGCGTGGGATCGTAGCAAGGTACGCCGATGTGCTGTGCACCGGCGTTGACAGCGGCAATCAACTGCTCGCGTTGTTCGATCGGTACGTTGTCCGGCGTCAACGCGTTGACGTGCGTGACGAAAACCACCTTGTCCTGACCCAGCAGGTCAACGATCTGGCGCATTTCCTGCTCGATCTCCTCGTCCGTCAGATCGCGCTTTACGATGCGGGCCAGCAGCTCTCGATCATCCGATGAGAGGCCGTTAAAGACCGGGTCCTGATCTAGCCAGGCGCGCCGTTCGGCCAGACGGTCGGGATGGGCTTGCGACCAGAACTTGCGGGTGCGCGCGCGATCGGCGAAGAACTCGCTGAAATAGCGTACGAGGTAGTTCGACTGGATGGCGTAGCCATCGATAGTCAGCAGTTTGCGCGACGACAGTTCGACCATGTACAGATCGGCGGGCTTGTGCGTCGCGAGGCGAGCCTGCTCGCCATTGGACGGACGAAAGAGCACGCGCTGGACGTCGGAGGGAATCTCATAGTTGCCCAACATGAAGCGCACCTGCTGTAGCGCTTCGGTGCTGGTATGCACGAACCCATAATTGCGGCCGAGCTGCAGCTTGATAGGGTAGCGTCCTACCGCGTCGCGCAGCGGCGTGTGGATGCGGCAGGTTCCAATTGGAGCGATCGTAAAAGCTGCCATTCAGGGTCTCTCCTCTAGAGGCAAATATTGAGCTGAGCCTGAACTTAAAGAGTCCAGTACAAGAGGTCGGGCTGAAGCCGCTTGCTGTCGAGTACAGATTTCAAGTCGCACACCATGCCGCCGCTCTTGACCAGATTCGGCAGGTCGTCCCAGATGGACTCCATGGTTTTACGGTGCGGGACGGCCAGAATCAGCACGTCCATATCTCGGAATTCGTCACGGTTTACGAGCTTGATGCCGTATTCGTGTTCCATTTGCTCTGCGTCGACCATCGGGTCGCACGCCAGCGGAGTAATGCCGTAGTCGCCGAGCGCGTTGTAGAGGTCGACCACTTTCGAATTGCGGATATCGGGCACGTTTTCCTTGAACGTCATGCCCAGAATGCCCACGCGGATCGATGCATTGAGGCGGCCATTGCGGGCCAGCGTCTGGACGACGCGGGATGCAACGTGGGCCGCCATGCCGTCGTTGATCCGGCGACCGGATAGGATGACCTCAGGGTGATAGCCGAGTTCCTGTGCTTTGGAAGTCAGGTAATACGGATCGACGCCGATGCAGTGGCCACCCACCAGGCCGGGGCTGAATTTCAGGAAATTCCACTTGGTCCCTGCGGCAGTCAGGACCTCCGAGGTGCGAATGCCGACCAGATCGCAGATCTTCGACATCTCGTTCATCAGCGCGATATTGATGTCGCGCTGCGTGTTCTCCAACACCTTCGCGGCTTCGGCCACCTTGATGGAGGAGGCGCGATGCACACCTGCGTCGATGATTTTTTCGTACACACCGGCGATGATTTCCAGCGATTCCTCATCCTGGCCGGACACAATCTTGACGATTTTCTCCAGCGGATGCTCCTTGTCGCCGGGATTAATTCGTTCGGGGCTGTAGCCCAGTTTGAAGTCGACCCCGCAGCGCAGGCCCGACGCTTTCTCCAATTCTGGTCCGCAAATTTCCTCGGTCGCGCCAGGATGGACGGTGGATTCGAATACGACGATGCAGCCGGGGCTCAGCACGGGGCCTATCGACTGGCAAGCTTTGACCAGCAAGGAAAAATCGGGATTATTCCTTTCATCGACAGGCGTCGGAACCGCAACGACAAAGAAATCGCGGCCTTTCAGTTCCGTCACCTGATCGGTGAACACCATGGGGGATGCCAGCAGCGCCTCACGCTCGATCTCTCCGGTCCAGTCGTCTCCCTGTTTCAGCCTTGCGATTCGCCGTTTGTCTACATCGAAACCGATGACATCGAAGCGCTTGGAAAATGCGACGGCTACGGGCAGGCCTACATATCCAAGGCCACACACTGCGATTCTCTTTACCACGGGGGACCTCACTGTTTTCATCACGGGCAGATGGCCAACGGAGTGGGGTAGGCAGCGGTGCAGCGTCCAGATAGATTCCCGGATTCCGTAGGCCATTCCTGAAGAATGGTTACGTATCGATACTCAATGGCATGTGCCGAGCAGCGAGCCGGTGAATCGTAGAGTGGACAAACAACCTAATTCTTTCAAAAAATTATGATTGCTGTGAAAGTGCGTCAGGGCCGTTGTAATAAACCCTCTGAGGCACCGTAAACAATTACATTCATTACACGGGCGAAATATCGGACGGCTCTAAATTGCTATTAATAAATATAGGAAATTGTGTTATTTCTTTAATTTAATTAATCTGAAAAGAAATAAGGCGGGCGTCTTTGGCCATCTCGGAAACGCGAGGTTCTTGGCTGACAAAAGGCGCCGATCTCCCTATGAGGGAACGGGTTTAATCACATATATCGTGGGATTATTTGGTTAATCCAAAATCCAATTCATATCGCCGGGGCTTGACCTGAGATTGGAATATTTTGAATCGCAGCCGTAATTTGCTGACGATCTGACTTCTGCGAACGAATTCTGTTAATAGCCGTTAATCCGGACCAGGCGTGCTGAATATCAGTCGACGCCAAACTGCGCCGATTTGGTTTTCCATTTTCTGAAATTCCAAACCGAACGGGACGAATTCCACATTCGCGGGTCTATATCCTGTAATCAGGACACCGCTACGTAATACTGAACGAGGTGAGGCATGGCAAAGCAAGCAAGGGCAGGAATTGCCTATACGATGGTCGGAACCCAGGATTTGGCGCGCGCGGTACGTTTTTACGACCCGATTTTTGCGGCGATGGGCTTGGAGCAGTGCTGGCTCGATGAGCGGTGTGCATCATGGGGCAAGAGCGACGACGAGTCTTTCCCCCGGTTTATCACGGGCTACCCGTTCGACGATCAGCCTGCCAACGTGGGCAACGGGGTGATGACCGCGTTTCAGTGTGATGTCGAACTCATAGACGAGCTCTATGCGCTCGCGCTGCGCAACGGCGCAGCATCCGAGGGAGCGCCCGGACTGCGTCCCCACTATGGGGAAGGCTTCTATGCTGCCTACGTCCGCGATCCTGACGGAAATAAGTTGGCGTTCGTCTGCTACGACGCTGCCAAGTCTCGCGAATCGCATGCCGCTTGATGCCACGAACGTCAGGGTGTGGACAAGGCTACAATCGACATAATTTTGGACAAGTCAGGCATAAAAAGCGCCCTGGAAACCCCGACCATGGGGCGGCGCGGGGCTGGGCAGTGCGGCAATTGAGCCGAATCTCCACCATCCCCGCGTTAGGCGCATCATGCTGAATAATCAAGGATTTCCATGGCTCTGCAATGCGGCATCGTTGGCCTGCCCAACGTCGGCAAATCGACTCTTTTCAATGCGCTGACCAAGGCTGGCATCGCTGCGGAAAACTATCCCTTCTGCACCATCGAGCCCAACGTGGGCGTAGTCGAAGTGCCCGATCCGCGTTTGGCCCAGTTGGCCGAGATCGTCAAACCTGAGCGCGTGGTCCCCGCCGTGGTCGAGTTCGTGGATATCGCAGGTCTGGTGGCTGGCGCCAGCCAGGGCGAAGGCCTGGGCAACCAGTTCTTGTCGCACATCCGCGAGACTGATGCCATCGTCAACGTGGTGCGCTGCTTCGAAGACACCAACGTGATCCACGTCGCAGGCAAAGTCGACCCCATCGCCGACATCGAGGTCATCTCCACCGAGCTGGCCTTGGCCGACCTGCAAACTGTTGAAAAAGCCGTTCACCGCAACAACAAGCTGGCGCGTTCGGGCGACAAAGAGGCCGCCAAACTGGTCGCATTGCTCGAGCGTTGCCAGAAACAGCTGGACGCTGGCCAGCCGATTCGCGCGCTGGGTCTGGATGCCGAGGAAATGTTCTCACTGAAGTCGTTCGGTTTCATCACCGCGAAACCGGCGATGTTCGTGGCCAACGTCAGTGACGATGGTTTTGAAAACAATCCGTTGCTGGACCGCCTGACCGAATACGCCAAGGCGCAAAACGCGCCCGTGGTGGCAATCTGCGCGGCCATCGAGGCCGAGATCGCCGAGTTGGACGATGCCGATAAAGTCGCTTTCCTGGCCGACATGGGCATGCAAGAACCCGGCCTGGACCGTCTGATCCGTGCGGGCTACAGCCTGCTTGGCCTGCAAACCTATTTCACCGCTGGCGTAAAAGAAGTCCGCGCCTGGACTGTCAAGGTCGGCGCCACCGCCCCTCAAGCTGCAGGCGTCATTCACACCGATTTCGAACGCGGCTTCATCCGCGCGCAGACGATCTCGTTTGACGACTACATCACCTACAAGGGTGAAAGCGGCGCCAAAGAGGCAGGCAAGATGCGCGCAGAAGGCAAGGAATACATCGTGCAGGATGGCGATGTGATGAATTTCTTGTTTAATGTGTGATCAACGTCTGACGGTTCGTCCAGAACTCGCCAGTGCCTCCAGATAGCACCGGCTGCCGACCGGGATGACTGATCGGAATAGGGTAATCGAGCGGTTTCAATGGGGTATTTTTTTCGAAAATACCCCAATTAATCGCCTCTAAACTCGTCCCACGACCTTCCCCTCAACGGTCGACGAAAGCTCGGCCGCGAGCCAATCCAGATAGTCTCTGATCGCCGCCTCATCCCGCTTGCAATACGACCATTTCAGGTGCTTGCGCACGGTGATAAAGCCGGCTTGCTTGAGAATATCCAAATGCCGGCTGGCCGTAGGCTGTGCAACCGCCAGCGCCTCGGCAATCAAGGTCATGCACACCCCGAACTCGATCGGATCGGCGGACCACTGATGCCCGAAATGCTTTTGCGGTTCCGCCAACAGTCGAAGGACGGTTAACCGCTGCTCGCTCGCCATCGCCTTGATTTGGGTTGATCTATCCATGGCCTGGATTATATATTGTCATATAGCTAAACGACAATGTGAGTGATGCCATGTTGGATCTACCCAATACCGCGATCATCGAAGGAAACGCCGTCCGCTGGGGCAAGGTCGGCAGCGGGCCGCCGCTGGTAGCGATTCACGGCACACCCTTTTCCTCGCAGGTCTGGCGCCGGATCGTGCCGCAGCTCGCTGACCGCCGGACCATCTACTATTTTGATCTGGTCGGCTATGGATTGTCGGAGATGCGAGAGGGGCAGGACGTGTCACTGGCCGTACAGAACAAGGTCCTTGCCGCCCTGTTCTCGGAGTGGAACCTCGACTGTCCGGACGTGCTTGCGCATGATTTCGGTGGAGCCACGGCGCTGCGTGCCTACTATCTGAACGGTTTGCGCTACAGATCCCTGACGATCTTTGACGCCGTCGCTCTCGCCCCGTGGGGATCCCCGCTGGTCCAGCATGTGCGCAAGCATGAAATAGCCTTCTCCGGGATGCCAGACTATATGCACCGGGCGCTGCTGAGAGCCTATTTACAGACCGCCGCCTACAATCCGCTGTCCGAGCAGGCGCTGGAAATCTACAGTGCGCCATGGCTTGGGCCCGTTGGCCAGCCCGCGTTCTATCGTCAAATTGCGCAGATGGATCAGAAATTCACCGACGAGATCGAGCAACGATACGCGCGGATGGAATGTCCGGTGACCGTCCTGTGGGGGCGGAACGATGAGTGGATACCCTTTGAAAAGGGAGTGGCCCTCGCGGCAGCGATCTCTGACGCCGAATGCATTTGCGTATCTGATTCAGGACACCTCGTTCAGGAGGATAGGCCAGAGGCTATTGTGGCGGCAGTTCTGAAACGACTCGACCAGTAACGATAGCAGTGTCATCGAAGTGCGGAGGAAATCATTTGATCGTCCGCACACGAAAAATTCTAAGGCTCCCACCTCGCATGAATCGCGATCGGCGTGCCATTCGGCGTCAGCGACCAGATCTCTCGCATTTCTTCATTGGTCACGCCAACGCAGCCATCGGTCCAGTCAAGGAGTCGATGCAGTGTTCCCAGGGCACCCCAGCCATTGGGCAGTCCGTGAATCATCACATTCCCACCAGGGCTGACATTACTCTGCCGCGCGCGCTCGGTGTCGTCGGCGTTCGGATAGGAAATATGCAGGCTCAGATAAGCAGACGACTTTGGATTGCGCCAATCGATCAGATAGCTGCCTTCAGGCGTGCGCTCGTCGCCCTCGCGCTCTTTATGGCCCTGATCCCAATGGCTGCCCATGCTGATGCGATAGCTTTTCAGGATGGTATCGCCGCGGAATAAATACATCATCTTGTCGGTCTTGGAGACGACGATCCTGTCCGCCTGTTGCGCTTTGGCGACCAGATCAGGCGGGGTGACGGTAGCGACTCTGGCCATGACCTTGGTATAGGCAAAACCGCCTGCGGCGAGCAGCAGGGCTATAGGAACGAGAACGCGAAGACGCAGACGCACGGTGCGAGCCTTTGTGAACGAATATTAAGTCCATGGGTATTGTGCATCAACGCGCAATACTGGCATGTTTGGTTGCATTTTGTGTTGGATGGCTGCACGAGGTTTTTCAAGAGCTGTTTACCTTCGACCGGCGGCAGACCAGCGAGCATGCCTATGAATCTACAGGGAATTCGCCACCATTACGCCGCTCATGACAGGAGAAACCGGCCGTTTTTTGTCACCTCATGCCATATAACGTTAAGTTTTTAGTTGCAATTCGAAAACGTATAACACCTAACGATCAGACACTTGTCATTACAGTCGAGCCTGCGAATTTTTAATCGGTCCAGGCTGGCAGATGCCGGCACGCGTATGCGCCAAGGGACGGGAGAGCGGCGTACCGAGAGAAAGCAATGACGTCCCACACAATGTGCCCAGTGAGAAGAGGATCTCGAACAATGAAAAGCAAAACCAAATTGATAGCGACGGCGCTGGCTGCCAGCGTGTTTTTGGCCGGTTGCAGCGGCATGAATCTCGACAGCGCGATGTCGGCCGGCTCTAACCTGTACTCGGCTGCCACCCTGACCGACGCGCAGATCGTGCAGTTGTCCGATGCCTCGTGCAAAGAGAGCGATCAGACCTCCAAAGTCGCCCCGGCTGGCAACAAGTACAGCAAGCGTCTGACCAAAATCATGAAGGGCTTTGGCAACATGACCTTGAACGGCCAAAAGGTCAACTACAAGGTCTATCTGACCGAAGACGTCAACGCCTGGGCAATGGGCAATGGCTGCGTGCGTGTGTACAGCGGCCTGATGGACTTGATGACCGACGACGAACTGCGTGGCGTGATTGGCCACGAAATGGGCCACGTCGCCTTGGGCCATTCGAAGAAAGCCATGCAGACTGCCTACGCTGTCGCTGCTGCGCGTGATGCCGCCAACGCTTCGGGCAACAACATCGCCACCGCATTGAACTCCTCGCAGTTGGGCGACTTGACCGAGTCGTTCATCAATGCGCAATTCTCGCAATCGCAAGAGTCGGATGCCGACGATTACTCGTTCGATCTGCTGACCGAGAAAAAGATGAAGCGCGAAGGCCTGGTGACGGCGTTCCAGAAACTGGCCAAGCTCGATGGCGGCGAGAGCAGCATGTTCAGCTCGCACCCGTCCTCGCCGGATCGCGCGGCACGCATGCAGGCTCGTATTGACGCCAGCAAGAAGTAAACCAAGCTATCTCGCGATAGTAGTGGTTTGATGGATGCCGGGCTGATGGGTTGAGCCCGGTACTCATCCAAAATCTTGAGCCGATGTCCGCCATGTGAGGACATCGGCTCTATGCTTTCTGCCATCCTGCTATTCAACAAGGTGTGCGGCCATCCTGGTGCATCCTGCTCACTCCAGCCACGCTATTCATAAATCGAATGGCGGCCATTCAGACATTTAACTTGTCGATGCCTTGCGGATAGC
This sequence comes from Bordetella genomosp. 4, assembly GCF_002261185.1. Classification (GTDB taxonomy): domain Bacteria; phylum Pseudomonadota; class Gammaproteobacteria; order Burkholderiales; family Burkholderiaceae_B; genus Bordetella_A. Next base: position 196,380 of record NZ_NEVQ01000021.1, on the reverse strand, counting down.
GCTATCGTGACACCTTGATGTGCTTGAGGCATTCAATAATTAAAAGCCTCGCGTCTGCTCACCCATCAGGATTTTGCAATGATAGAACGTCTATTCATTAATGCCGCCGCCGCCGATGGCAGCCCGCTTTGTATCGCCGTAGCCGATGGCAAGATCGTCAGCATGGGGCCGGATGTCCCGGTGGTGCCGGGCGCAGACGTTGTCGATCTGCAAGGCTGGGTGGTGCTGCCGGGGTTTGTTGATGGCCACATTCACCTGGACAAGAGTTTTGTCGGCGACGTCTGGCATCCGCATCAGCCGGCGAACAGTCTGCGTGAGCGTCTGGCGGTCGAAAAGCAGGCGTTGGCGCAAGCAAAACCGATGGCCGATCGTGCGCAGGCACTACTTGCACAGGCCGCGGCGTTTGGTACGGTTGCCATGCGCAGCCATGTGGACGTAGATGCGACGACAGGGCTGGAAAATCTGCACACTATCATGCAGGTGCGGGACCAATGGCGCGGCCGCATGCATATTGAGCTGGTGGCGTTTCCGCAGGCTGGTGTGATGTCCTGTCCCGGTACGGTGCAGATTCTCGAGGCCGCCGCGCGTGCGGGCGTCGATGTCGTCGGCGGCATCGACCCCACGACGCTGGATGGCGATGCCGATAGTCAGTTGGACGCGGTATTCGGGATCGCCGAAAAACATAGCGTAAAAATTGACATCCATTTGCATGAGCCAGGATTGCAGGGCGTAGAGCAACTTCACCGCATTGCAGCCCGCACGCGCGCAGCAGGGCTGGGTGGCCGTGTCGCGGTCAGCCATGCTTATAGCCTGGGCGATGTGACGCCGGATGTCCTGGATCGCATTGCAGCGGCATTGGCCCAGGCCGGTGTCGCCATCATGACGAACGCGCCGGGCAACCGGGCGTTTCCGCCGGTGCTACGCTTGCGTGAGGCGGGGGTGAATGTGTTCTCCGGCAATGACAACATTCAGGATGCCTGGTGGCCCTATGGCACGGGCGACATGTTGCAGCGGGCCATGCTGGTCGGATATCGCTCGGGGTTCTATACCGACGAGTCGTTGCACACCGCACTGCACCTAGTTTCCTCGGCGGGGGCGGCAGTGCTGGGCTTGAGCGGCTATGGATTGGCAGTCGGAAACGAGGCGACCTTCGTGGCGGTCAAGGCGCCTAACGCGGCGGCTGCCGTAGCGAGCGCGCCCGCCGAGCGGCGCCTGATACGCAAAGGCCGTGTTCAGGATCTGGTTTCGGAACGGTCCAGCAACTGAACCAGCACATCGGCCAGTTCGCGAGTTTCCTGATTCGCGGAGGGGCGATAAAAAATGCCCAGTTCGTAGGCGTCAATCTCGGGTAAGCCGCTGCGCCGGGTCAGTATCTGGTGATTCTTGGATGTTGCTCGATGCGGCAGCAGGCTGATACCCATCCCGTTGGCGACGGCCTCCTGAATGCCGGCCAGGCTCGAACTGGTAAAGCTGATGCGCCAGCGCCGTCCGATGGCCTCTAATGCCTGGATCATCTCGTCGCGATACAGCCCTCGCTGGGGAAAGGTGACCAGCGGAATAGGATCCTGTTTCAGGCAGGGGTGCCGCGCACTGTCGATCCATACCAGCTTTTCCGGACGGCACGTGACTGCCGCGCGGCTATGACGCCGTTGTTTCACCAGCACGAGATCCAATTCACCTTGCTCGTAGCCGTGATACAAATCGCGGCTCAGGCCGCTGGTGACTTCCAGCTTGACGTGAGGGTGGTGCTGGGTAAAGGCGGAAAAGGCCTTGGTGATCGGACCGGTGGCGAAATCCTCCGGCAAGCCGAGCCTTACGGTGACCGCCACCATTGCGCCGGACAAGGCTTCGGCCAATTGCTCGTTGGCGGCCAACATCTGGCGGGCGTATCGCAACAATACATGCCCCGCCTCGGTCGGACGCACCTCGCGATTGCCGCGATCGAGCAGGGTATGGCCGGCCAGGTCCTCCAGGCGGCGTATTTTTTGGCTGACCGTGGATTGCGTGGAGTGCAGCCGTGTCGCTGCTGTCGTGAAACTTCCGCATTCGACGACGGCGACCATGGCTTTCAGCAAATCCAGTTCGAAAAGCACGTTATTCGATTTCAGACTGGCTGGCATTTAAATATTTAATTTTTTAATGTGATGATTGGCTTTTATCATGGCCATGGAAAGCCTGGCAACTATGGACGCGGTGTCAGGACAACCTGGCTGTTATCGGCTTTTCATGTCGATGGAGATAAACAATGCTGTTCAAACGTTTTGCAATTTACGTCGCTTGTTTCATGGCAACGTGGATGAGTACGGGCAGTTTTGCAGAGGAGAGCCCCTTGAATCGCGAATTACTGCACACGGCTGCATCTGGAAATGCAGCTGATATCCGGGCCTTGCTTGACCAGGGTGCGGTGCTGGAGGCGCGGGATGAAAGAGGGCGCACCGCCTTGCTCGTCGCTACCCACGAGAACAACGTCGCGGCGGCCCAGGCATTGATCGATGCCGGCGCGGACGTCAATGCCAAGGATGCGATTCAGGATAGTGCGTATTTGTACGCCGGCGCACGCGGCCTGAACGAGATCCTGGAGATGACCCTCGCACATGGCGCAGACCTGAAAAGCACGAACCGGTATGGCGGCACGGCGCTGATCCCAGCGGCCGAGCGCGGCCATGTCCAGACTGTGCGTCGATTGATTGAGGCCGGCGTGGACGTGGACCACGTCAATCGCCTGGGCTGGACCGCATTGCTCGAAGCCATCATCCTGGGCGACGGCGGGTCTCGGCATGTGCAGATTGTGCAAGCGCTGGTGCAGGCGGGCGCGGATGTGAATCTGCCGGACGGCCGTGGCGTGACGCCGTTGGCGCATGCTCGCCAACATGGATACGACGATATCGCGCGCATCTTGATGGACGCGGGCGCGAAACCCTGACGGTTCGCGTTGTGGCAGGTCGAATTGCCGCGGTGTCTAGGGGCGAGCATCCGAGGCTCCGCAGGGGGCGACTGGCCATAATCCGATGCACGAATTTTTTTCGTGAATTTGGCCGAATTTATATCGTTTTGAGGATTGGAAGCCTAGGGTTTGTAATGCGGGCTGGTTTTCTTCCAGTTTTTTACGCATTCATTGCCCAAGCCCATGAGTCTTATCGGATATCGCGTTCTTCCCCGGCCTGAGTCGGCCGTTTCCTCTACCGTTCTGGCCGGTTTTGCGACTGTCGGCTCGGCGCAGATCAGTGATTGCATGAATCGCTTGTACGGCGTGACGGGGCTGCGCCCCTTGCATGCACAAGCGCGCCGCATCGTGGGACGTGCGTTGACGGTCAAGGCTCGCCCGGGCGACAACCTGATGATCCACAAGGCGATTTCGCTCGCCGAGGCCGGCGAAGTGATCGTGGTTGACGGCGGTGGCGATACCAACAACGCGTTGGTGGGCGAATTGATGATGATGGACGCCCGCATGCGCGGCGTGGTGGGCTTTGTGATTGACGGCGCGGTGCGGGATGCCGATGTGTTCGCGCAAGAGGATTTCGGCTGCTTTGCGCGCGGCGTGACGCACCGCGGGCCCTACAAAGAAGGCCCCGGCGAGATCAATGTGCCTGTGTCGGTAGGCGGCCAGGTGGTATTCCCCGGCGACGTGGTGGTGGGCGATGCCGATGGCGTAGTCGTGATCCCGGCCGGGCACGCCGAGGCTGTCCTGGCCCTGGCACTGAAAAAAGAGGCCGACGAGGCCGCCATCAAGGAAAAACTGAACGCCGGCACCTACACCAAGCCGTGGGTCGACCGCATCATCGCGCAGAAGTCGGGAGATGCGTAATGAGCATCATCGCCGACAAGATCAAACGCATCAAACTCTCGCCCAGCGTGGCGGCCCGCGCCATCATTGCCGAGCTGCGCGAACAAGGCCGCCGCGTTATTGACCTGACGGTGGGCGAGCCGGATTTCATGACGCCGGAGCACATTCGCCAGGCAGCGACAGCCGCGATGAATCGCGGTGAAACCAAATACCCGCCCGCTCAAGGCACGGTCGCACTGCGCAAGGCCGCCAGCATACGCCTGCAGGAAGAAACGGGCGTGGAATATCCCGCCTCACGCATCATCGTCAGCACGGGCGCCAAGCAAGTGATTTTCAACGGGCTGGCGGCTACCTTGAACGACGGTGACGAGGTCATCATCCCCGCGCCGTTCTGGGTGTCATACCCGGATATGGTGCTGGTCAACGGCGGTGTGCCGGTCGCCGTGCCGACGACGCCGCAAACCGATTACAAACTGACGCCCGACGCCCTGGCGCGCGCCATCACGCCACGCACCAAATGGCTGATGATGAATGCGCCGAGTAACCCGACCGGCGCTGTGTATCGCGCTGATGAGTTGCGAGCCCTGGCTGACGTGCTGGTGCGGCATCCGCACGTGTGGCTGATGACGGACGATATCTATGCCCGGCTGAATTTCTCCGGCGAGGCCACTGTACATCCGCTGCAAGTCGCGCCGGAGCTCGTCGATCGCACCCTGGTTGTCAATGGCGTGTCCAAGGCCTACGCGATGACCGGCTGGCGCATCGGTTATGGTGCGGGGCCCGATGAGTTGATCAAGGCGATGGCGATTCTGCAGTCGCAAAGCACCTCGGGCGCATCGTCAGTCAGCCAGGCCGCTGCACTGGAGGCGTTGGCTGGTCCGCAGGATTGCGTCGCCGAGTTCGCAAAGGTGTTTCGCGAACGCCGCGATACGGCCATGGCGGCGCTGCGCGGGACATCGGGCTTGCAGATCGTCGAGCCGCAAGGAGCGTTCTATGTCTTTCCGGATTGCCAGGGACTGCTGGGCAAACGCACGCCGTCTGGCGAGGTGATCAACACCGATACCGATCTGACGCACTATTTGCTGCGCGAGGCCGGTGTTGCGGTGATCGACGGCAATGCCTACGGCGCACCGGGCACTTTCCGCCTGTCTTTTGCGGCGTCGCTGGATGATATCCGCGAGGGCTGCTCGGCAATTCGCACCGCCTGCGAAAAGCTTGCTTGAACCGGGAGATGGCGCTCGAGCGCTGCGTGGAAGTCGAGGCATCAAACCACGCAGCATTCGGGCATTCATCCATATCGGAATTTTTCACCACGACTAAATGACCAAAAGGGGCAATCGATGATACGTAAAACCATTATGGCCGCATGCCTGGCATGCGCTACCCTGGCCGGCGTCTCGGCACAGGCCGATCAGCTCGACGATATCAAGGCCAAGGGCGAGCTCTTGTGCGGTACGTTGGGCACGTCGCAGCCGTTCAGTTTCCAGGACGTCTCGACGCGTCAACTGGTCGGCTACGACGTGGATGTCTGCAAGCTGGTCGCCGACAAGCTGGGCGTGAAGGTGCAATACAAGCTGTTGTCGGTTGCCGCACGCGTGCCCGAGCTGAGCGAGGGCCGAGTCGATATCCTGGCGGCCAATCTGGGTTATTCCCCTGAGCGCGCTGAACAGATTGCTTTCAGCAACGCCTATTACGTCAGCCCGCAAAAACTGTTGGTCCGCGCCGACTCGGACTACGACACGATTGAGTCTGTCAATGGCCGCCGCATCGCCGCGACCAAGGGTTCCAGTTCGGAACGCGAGATCAAGCGCATCATGGAGAAATCCAAAGTCCTGGGCTTTAGCGATAGCTCGGCCGCGTACCTGGCTTTGCAGCAAAAGAAAGTCGATGCGCAGTTTGCGTCGGAATTGGTGTTGGCGCGCCTGGTCCTGCAGAGCCCGCCGACATCGCCGGTGCGTGTGATCGAAAAACCGGTGTTCAGCGAATCGTGGGGTCTCGGCATCAAAAAATCCGAGACGCGTTTGCTGGAGGCGGTGAATCAGGCACTGAACGACGCCGAGGCCTCGGGCGAAGCTGCCAAGCTGTTCGATAAATGGTTCGGGCCGGAAACGCCGTACAAGCTCAAACGCGATTTCAAGATCGGCCCCATCGCAGGCTGATCCGCCGTTTTGCAATGAGCGGGCCGCACATCATGTGCGGCCCGCGCCTGCGTCCATGCGAGCGCCATGTGGTCCCTTCATGGATCGCTTGGCACTCCATTGAGAGAGTGTTTTATGGATTTTCTCGAACCGATTTATCTACATCAATTGCTCGATGGCATGCTGATCACCGTGCAGTTGTTCCTGGTTGCCTGGGTGATGGCGTTTACGATCGCCGTGCTGCTGGTGGTGATCCGGACTACCGACTGGGCCCCATGCCGCTGGTTCGTCGATGCCTATGTCGAATATCACCGCAACGTGCCGCTGCTGGTGCAGGTGCTGTTCTGGTATTTCGGTATGCCGGAATTATTGCCTGAGGGATTCCGCGATTGGCTGTATGAGCATAACGCCGAGTTGTCGCTGGCGGCCATCGCCCTGGCGCTGGGGTCGGCAGCCTACATTGCCGAAGACATCCGCAGCGGTTTGCGTTCTATACCGGGCACGCAGTTCGAGTCGGCGCGGGCGCTGGGCTGCAGCTATCTGCAGTGCATGCGGTTCGTGATCGTGCCGCAAGCCCTGCGTGCAGCGATTCCACCGTTGATCGGGCGTGCGCTGCTGCTGTTCAAGAACACCAGTGTGGCGATGGCGATCGGCGTGGTCGAACTGACCTATCAGGCTCGTGAGATCGAGAACGAAACCTATCGCACGTTTACGACCTTCGGGATCGCGACGGCGATGTATCTGTTGGGTTCGTTCTGCATCATGTTCATTGGTTCACATATTTACGCCCGCTACGTGCCGGGCCGCAGGAGCCGGCATGCTTGAGGTGATTGCACAATATTGGCCGATGTTTCTCGTCGGGCAATATCCGAACGGACCGCTGGGTGGGTTGGCCCTGACGTTGATTCTCGCAGTGTGCGGTTTGGCGGCTTCGTTGCCGTTGGCGCTGCTGATCGCGTTGGCGCGTGTCAGCCCGTTTGCCTGGCTGCGCCGCATCAGCGCCGTGCTGGTCAACGTGGTGCGCGGCATGCCGCTGCTGATGCTGATTTTCTGGGCCTATTTTGTCATTCCGAAATTGACTGGCGAAGTCGTCAGCGGTTTCTGGACGCTGCTGTGTGCGCTGGTGCTATACGAGAGCGCATATCTCTCCGAGGTCGTGCGTTCGGGAATCGAGGCGATCCCGCGTGGGCAGACCGAAGCATCCCGTTCCCTGGGCGTAGGCTACTGGACCACGATGCGCAAGGTCGTCTTGCCTCAGGCACTGGTGAACGTCCTGCCCAGCATGACGAGCCAATTTGTCTCGACCATCAAGGAGACTTCGCTCGGTTATGTGATCAGCGTGAATGAGTTGACCTTTGCGGCCAATCAGGTGAACAACCTGGTCCTGACCAAGCCGCTGCAGGTGTTCGGCATTCTGGCGATCATGTACTTCCTGGTGTGTTTCAGCCTGAGCCGCGGTGTGAATTGGTTCGACCGGCGAGTGCGTCGCGCACGCGCGATGGCCTAACGTATTGAAGGCGTTTTCATGATTAAGCTCGAAAAAGTGAACAAGTGGTACGGCGCACACCATGTGCTGAAAGACGTCGACCTGGAGGTGGCGCGCGGCGAGGTTGTGGTCGTATGCGGGCCGTCCGGCTCTGGCAAGTCGACGCTGATCCGTACAGTCAATCGATTGGAGCCCATCGAAAAGGGCACCATCCGCGTCGATGGCCAGGATGTGTATGCCAAGGGGCTCAACCTCAATCAGTTGCGTCAAAAGATCGGTTTCGTGTTCCAACAGTTCAATCTGTTTCCGCACATGAGCGTGCTGGATAACGTGGTGTTTGCACCCGTGAATATCCAGAAACGCCCGCGCAAGCAAGCAGCTGAACTGGCGCACGCGTTGTTGGAGCGTGTCGGTCTGGCGCACAAGATCGATGCCTATCCGGGCGCGCTCTCTGGCGGACAGCAGCAGCGTGTGGCGATTGCCCGCGCGCTGGCGCTGCAACCACCGGTGATGTTGTTCGACGAACCCACCAGCGCGCTGGATCCGGAAATGGTCGGCGAAGTCCTGCAGGTGATGAAATCGCTGGCCAAAGACGGCATGACCATGGTGTGCGTGACGCACGAAATGGGCTTTGCCCGTGATGTCTGCGATCGTGTGATTTTCATGGACGCCGGAGAGATCCTGGAGAGCGGAACGCCGGAACAGTTCTTCAGCGCGCCGAAACATCCGCGCGCGCAGCGCTTTCTCAGCGATATTTTGCATCCGCGCGGATGAGCACGCCGCCCGAGGTGGGTGGTAAGGTGTCGGTTTCCCGATACCTGGCTCCCACTGCAATGTATACCCTGAAGCAACTCGAGGCGTTCTATTGGAGCGCGCAGCTTGGCAGCTTCAGCGCATCGTCCAAAAAGCTGCACACTACCCAGTCGGCTGTGGCCAAGCGGGTGGGGGAGCTCGAGTCGTTCACAGGCGCACCTCTATTTGAGCGGCGCGCGAAGCGGCTATCGCTCACGCAGCATGGCCGCCGGCTGTTCGATCTGGCCAGCGAGATGCTGGAGTTGAACAGCCGTATTGTGCAAAGTATGGCGGATACCGCCAGCGTCGAGGGTGTCGTGCGTTTGGGCGTCACTGAGTTGGTCGGCATGACGTGGCTGGCCCGGCTGATCAGCCAGATCACGCAACACTATCCGCGTGTGCAGCTCATGCCCGAGATCGATGGCGGGATCACCCTGTATGAACGCCTTGAGCGGGACCAGTTGGACCTGGCCATTATGCCGGGCCCATTCTGGAGCTATCAGTACGATTGCGTTCACCTGGGTGCGGTGACGAATGTCTGGATGGCCAGCCCACAGTTGGACATTGCGGCGGCCTCGCCGCTGACGCCGCATGATCTGGCGCCCTATCCGGTGATTTCCCAGCCGACGAACTCTGCTTTGTCGCATTTGTACGATGCGTGGTTTGCGGAACAGGGCCTGTCGATGAAGCGCGTGTTGACATGCAACAGTCTGGGCATGATGGCGCAGCTGACGATGCTTGGTCTGGGGATCAGTTATCTGCCGGGTGCGTATTTTGCGCCCTTGGTCGAGCGCGGCATGTTGCGGCAACTCGATGTGCAGCCGGATTTGCCGACCATCAATTACTATGCGGTATACAAGAAAAGCCTGGTCAATCCGGTCGTAGCGACGGTGATTGACATCGCCCGGCGGGAATGCGCGTTCGAGGTGGCGGGGGCTTTCTTGCCGCATGTGCCGCAGCGCGAGGGCTGAGGGGCTCTCGCTGCCGTTGTGCCCATGTGTGCGCCCCTCCTGGCATACGTCCCGCTCTGAGGGTGGATTGCGTTCTAGCCTCGGCACATGCGGGTGCACCAGGATCGGAGGCTGTCCTGGCCATTCCCGTTTCTAGGGCAAATTCTCTCTGAAAATCACATCCGTACGCGTGGCCTCCACACCCGACAATACACTGCGATGATCGCGCAGATTCGTAAAAATCCGGATGCTGTTCAGGATCGTGGTCAACGGACTCTGGTTGATCACCGCATCCATGCTGCCATCTATCAATAGCGCTCGCGTTTCCGGGGTCAGGCCATGGCCGATGAATACGATTTCGTGTTGGCGGCCGGCTTCTTTCAGGGCCTGGCCTATGCCTTCGGCCCCGCTGCCGATGTTGTAGATGGCCGCCAGGTCGGGATGCTCTTTCAAGAGCGCCTGCGTCTGCCGATAGTTCAGCTGTGCATCGTCATAGCCCTCGCGCAGCCCCACGACGCGCATCTCGGGATATTGCTCGGCGAACAAATGCAGGAACCCGGCCTCGCGTTCCTCGTGCGCGCGATAGTTCAGCGACCCGGCGATCAGCGCCACTTTGGCGCGGCGCTGAGGGCTGCCGGCCGAGCCCTGCGCCGGACTCAGAAAACGCCCGATCAAATGGGCGGCCGTGCGCCCCGCAGCGCGATTGTCTAGACCCACGTAGGCGCTGCGTTTGGAGTGTGACAGATCGGAAACCAGCGTGACACAGGGAATGCCCCGATCGCTTAACTCCGCGACTGCCTCGCGGACCTTTGGGTGTTCGAGCGCCATAAACGCGACGCCGTCGCTTTGTTTGCCGCGGCGCAGCAACAAACGGGTCAGAGCATCGGGATCGAAGCTCTCGACGGGCGCTACGCGGCAATTGACGTTGAAAGGCGCCCAGTGTTCGTGCGAATGCTTGACCCATTCCCCCAGCATCCACAAAAACCGGCTGCTGCGGCTGGGCAGCACAAAGAGCAAGCGCATGGGCGGTGGCGCCATGGCGGCATAGAGCTCTGCCTGAGGCAGGTATTTAAGCTCTGCGGCGGCCTTCAGAACACGTTGCAGGGTCGCCTGGCGTACGCCAGGTCGATGATGCAGGGCGCGATCGACCGTGGCGGGGGATACGCCCGCCAGTCGCGCAATATCAATCACGGTGGGTAAAGCCTGCGGCACCGGGTTTCTCCGTTTCTGCCTGGACACAGGGGGTATACCTTACACGCATTCTTGATGAGTACCTCAAAACCCATCAAAAAATGTGCTTGGGATTTTGCAGGCGGGCTTCTATTCTTACGACCCTATCGATAGCGGCGCCGCAGAGCGCGCACTCGTAGATAACGAACATAAATGGCGCCGGCCCCGCCGCGGGACAGCCGGTCTGGAGATTTCCAACATCGTCGGTAACGCCGGCAAGCTTGTACACAGGAGACAGTGTCATGACGAATAACAGGTCTTTCACGCGCCGCAGCGCGTTGCGTACCCTGGCGGGCTTGCCGCTGGCGGCCATGGTCAGCATGCCGCGCCTGGCCAGCAGCGCACAGGCAGAATACGTATTCAAGTACGGCAACAACTTGCCGGTCAGTCATCCGCTGAACATCCGCTCTCAGGAAGCCGCCGCCCGCATCGCCAAGGAAAGCAACGGCCGTCTGGAAGTCCGCGTGTTCCCCAACAACCAGTTGGGCGGCGACACCGATATGCTGGCGCAGGTGCGCAGCGGCGGCATCGAGATGTTCAACGCGGGCACGATGGTCATTGCTACCCTGACGCCGATCAGCGCCATCACGGCCATGGGGTTTGCCTTCGCCAATGATCAGGATGTCTGGAAGACCGTTGACGGTCAACTCGGCAATCACGTGCGCGCTGCCTTTGCCAAGGTCGGCCTGCACACGCTGGACAAGATGTGGGACAACGGATTCCGCCAGATGACCAGCAGCGCCGGCCCCATCAAAACGGCGGCCGATCTGGATGGCATCAAGATCCGCGTGCCGGTGAGTCCGATGGCGATTTCGATGTTCAAGGCGCTGCAAGCCGCTCCTACCAGCCTGCAGTTCAGCGAAGTCTATTCCGCCTTGCAGACCAAGGTCGTGGATGCCCAGGAAAACCCCTTGGTTATTCTGCAGACGGCAAAACTGTACGAAGTGCAGAAGTATTGCTCGCTGACCAACCATAGCTGGGATGGTTACCATCTCGTGATCAACGGCCGTGCCTGGCGTGGTCTGCCCGACGATCTGAAGGCGATTTACACCAACGCATTCAACGACGCGGGCTTGCAGCAGCGCGCCGACCTGGCGCAATTGAACCAGACCTTGCAAGCCGACCTGGCTGCAAAAGGCATGGTGTTCAACACTACTGAGGCCGACAGTTTCCGTGAGCAATTGCGTAAAGCCGGCTTCTACGCCGAGTGGAAGAAGAAGTTCGGTGATGAGGCATGGGCGTTGTTGGAAGCCTCCGTCGGCAAGGTGTCCTGATGCAAGCGGGCCACGATACTAAGGCCGTATGGGGCGTAAATCCCCCAGCGGCAACACCGATTGCGGCCGCCGGAGTGGCTGCCGCGCCGGCCTCTGTGCGGCGAGGCAATGGTCTATTGGCCTGGCTGGATAGCGCTTTGGGCGTCGTGTCCGAGTGGCCGGCGGCCTTGCTGGTTGTGCTCGAGGTCGTCGTGTTGCTGTCGGGCGTCGTGGCCCGTTATGTGTTGCACGAGCCCATCGTGTGGACCGACGAGCTCGCGTCGATCATGTTCCTGTGGCTGTCGATGCTGGGCGCTGTGATTGCGCTGCGCCGTGGCGCGCACATGCGCATGACGGCGCTGGTCAGCAAATGCAGTCCCGGAAAGCGCGCGTTTCTGGAAGTATTCGCGTTGGCTGCCTCGTTGGTCTTTCTCGTCTTGCTGATGCCGCATGCGTGGGAATACGCCGTCGAAGAAATGATCATCGTCACGCCGGCGATGGAGATCAGCAACGCGTGGCGTGCCAGTGCGCTGCCTACCGGCACGTTGCTGATGCTGCTCGTTTGCATCGTACGTTTATTGCGCACGGAGCACACCAAGCAAGTCGTTCCTGCTGTCGTGGCGGCAGTGGCGATCGCGACGGTGTTCTGGCTGGCAGGGCCATGGTTGATGACCTTGGGCAAGTTGAATCTGTTGATCTTCTTTGCCGGCGTGGTGGGTTTTTGCGTCTTTGCCGGTGTGCCGATCGCGTTCTCTTTTGCGCTGGCGACATTCGGGTTTCTCGCCTTGACGACACGCACTCCGATGGTGGTGATGGTGGGCCGTCTGGACGAGGGTATGTCCCACCTTATCCTGCTGGCGGTGCCGCTCTTTGTACTGCTCGGCATGCTGATCGAAATGACCGGCATGGCGCGTGCAATGGTGCAGTTCCTGTCGAGCCTGCTCGGCCATGTGCGGGGCGGATTGAACTATGTGCTGATTGGCGGCATGTATCTGGTGTCGGGAATCTCGGGTTCCAAAACCGCCGATATGGCCGCTATCGCGCCGGTGTTGTTGCCCGAAATGAAAAAGCGTGGCGCCAAGCCAGGCGATTTGATCGCGCTGTTGTCGACCACGGGTGCGCAGACGGAAACCATCCCTCCGTCGATTGTGTTGATCACGATTGGCTCTGTCACTGGCGTATCGATCGCGGCTTTGTTTACGGGCGGGTTGTTGCCTGGACTGGTACTGGGTCTGGCGCTGTGCGTGATTGTGTGGTGGCGTTATCGCCATGAGGACTTGAGCGCCGTGCCGCGCGCGTCTCGCAAACTGATCGGCAAGACATTCGTCGTCGCACTGCCTGCGTTGGCGCTGCCATTTGTTATTCGTGCCGCCGTGGTCGAAGGCGTCGCGACGGCGACCGAGGTATCGACGATCGGCATCGCTTACGCGGTGGTCGCCGGATTGCTGCTGTACCGCCAGTTTGATTTCAGGCGCTTGCCGGGCATATTGATCGAAACGGCAACGTTGTCGGGCGCGATTCTGTTCATCATCGGCTGTGCCACGGCGATGGCCTGGGCGTTGACGCAATCGGGTTTTGCGCATGATCTGGCGTTGGCGATGGGCAATCTGCCAGGCGGAAAATTCACTTTCATGGCGGTGTCGCTGGTGGCGTTCATCGTCCTGGGCAGCGTTCTGGAGGGCATTCCGGCCATCGTGCTGTTCGGGCCGTTGATGTTCCCGATCGCACGCGAACTGGGAATCCATGAGGTCCAGTACGCCATGGTGGTCATCTTGGCCATGGGCGTGGGCCTGTTCGCTCCGCCGTTCGGCGTGGGCTATTACGGGGCCTGCGCGGTGGGCAAAGTCGATCCCAACGAAGGGATCGGGCCGATCTGGGGCTATATGGCAGCGCTGTTGGTGGGCCTGGTGCTCGTGGCCGCAATCCCCTGGATTTCTATCGGTTTTCTGTAAATCCGATCATTTCTTTCTTTCGCAATTTCGCACGGGAGCATTGTCATGAGCCGATTCCTCGGCCAGATCCGCCAGTTGGGCTATGTGGTGCCTGACATCGAGGCCGCTATGGAGTACTGGAGCAAGACGCTGGGCGTCGGCCCCTGGTATTACAACCCGCGCGTGCCCATTGTGAATTACCACTACGATGGCAAGCCGTACGAGCCGCATAACTCTGTGGCCCTGGCGAACTCGGGTTTTGTGCAGGTAGAGTTGATCCAGACGCGTAACGACGTGCCGTCGATGTATCGTGATTTTCTGCAAGCCGGCCGCACCGGTCTGCAGCACGTCGCATACTGGACGGAAGACTACGACGCCGATCTGGAACGCCTGCTGCGCCAGGGCTTCAAGCCCAAGATGAGCGGCGAGGTCGGTGAGCGCGGCCGCTTTATTTACTTCGACACCGAATACCATCCGGGCACGGTGATCGAGCTGTCTGAAGTCGCCGGCCCCAAAGGCCGCATGTTCCAACAGATCCGCGAGGCTGCGGATGGCTGGGATGGTAGCGATCCCGTGCGTCCGTTTCCCAATCTGGGGGCCCAATGAGCGGTGACCGCATCCTGGCCAGCTACGTCATCGAGACACCGCTGGATCCCGCGGCGGTTGCCGAGGTGATGGCGGGCGAACAGTCCAGCGGCACGTTTACGCGTGTCGCGGGCGAGACGGACGATCTGCGCGCGCGTGCTCGCGCGACTGTCACGTCGGTGCAGATGCTGGACGAGGTCGATGCGCCCAGTCTGCCCAATGCGTGGCTGGAGCGTCGCCGTCAGCCGGGGCCGTGGCGGCGCGCGCGTATCGATATCGCCTTTCCTCCGGCGAATATCGGCGCCAACCTGCCCACACTGGCCAGTACGGTCGCGGGCAATCTGTATGACTTGGGCGAGGTCACCGGCCTGCGGCTGGAGACACTGCATGTCCCGGCCTCGTATCGAGAGCGGTTCGATTTTCCGCGTGTTGGCATTGCCGGTACGCGCCGTGCAACTGGCGTGCCGCAAGGCGCGCTGGTCGGTACGATCATCAAGCCCAACGTGGGGCTGACTGCGCCGCAGATTGCGGAGCTGGTTGCGCAGTTGTGCGCGGCAGGCGTCGATTTCATCAAGGATGATGAGGTTTGTGCGGACCCGGAGCATGCGCCATTGGCGCAACGCGTGCCGGCCGTGATGCGGGTCGTGCGCGAGCATGCCGAGCGCACTGGCAAGAAAGTCATGGTGGCGTTCAACATCACCGACGAAACCGATGCGATGCGCCGTCACGCCGATCTGGTCGAGCGCGAGGGCGGCACCTGCGTGATGGCGAGTTTGAATGCCTGCGGGTATTCCGCTATTCAAAGCCTGCGTCGTCATACGCCATTGGCACTGCATGGCCATCGCAATGGATTTGGCGCCTTGTCGCGGCATCCGTTGCTGGGCATAGGCTATCAGGCTTATCAGACGCTGTGGCGTCTGGCGGGCGTCGATCACATGCATGTGCACGGCTTGCAGGGAAAATTCTCGCAGGCGGACGAGGAGGTCATCTCGGGCGCGCGCGATAGCTATACCCCGTTGGCAGAGCGATTGAAGCAAGACGATGTCGTGATGCCGGCGTTTTCTTCGGGGCAGTGGGCAGGCACCGTGCCGGCGACCTGGGCTGCGATTGGACGCGATGACTTGTTGTTCATGGCAGGCGGCGGCATCCTGGCGCATCCCGACGGCCCCGCTGCGGGTGTGACGAGCATTCGTCAGGCCTGGCAGGCCGTGCGTGCGGGCGAGGACCTGGCGGACTATGCGCGCCAGGCTCCCGAACTCGCCAGAGCCCTGGCGTTCTTCGGATCAAAATGAGCGTCATCTCGCCTCGCCTGGCGTATTACGGCGATGATTTCACGGGGGCTACCGACGCGCTGGCGACGGCGACGCGGATGGGGTTACGCAGTCTGTTGTTCTTTGGTGTGCCGACTGCGGCGCAACTGCAACGCGTCGGTCCACTGGATTGCCTAGGCATCGCGGGCGCTACGCGTGCAATGGCGCCGGATGCCATGCGTGCGGAACTGCAGCCGGTCGCCGAGTTTTTCCAAACGCTAAAGCCGCGTGTCGTGCACTACAAAGTGTGCTCGACGTTCGATAGCGCCTCGGCTGTCGGCAACATCGCCGTCGCCATGGAAACATTGGGTCAGGCCGTCGATCAGAGCAAGCCGTTCATCATCGGCGGCCAGCCCAGCCTGGGCCGCTATTGCGTGTTTGGGCAGCTCTACGCGGCAGCGGATGGCGAGGTTTATCGCATTGACCGTCACCCGACGATGAGCCAGCATCCTGTCACGCCCATGCATGAGGCTGATCTGCGGCGTCATTTCGCAACGTTGGGAGCCGGGCGCGTAGAGAGCGTGGACATGCGCACGTATGCGCAAGGCGTCGATGCCATCGCTGCCCGTCTGTTCTCCGCATGGGATAACGGCGCTGATGCGATGCTGTTCGATGTCGCAGAACCTCAACATCTGACGGCCATCGGCACCGTGTTGGCGCAGGCCTCTGCGACTGAGTCCTTGTTGGCGGTTGGCGCCAGCAGTGTGGTCGAAGCCCTCGGGACGCAATGGGGCGGTGCCGGGCAACATACCGCGCACGATTCTTTTGCTGCCGCGCAAGGGCCCGTGCTGTTATTGGCAGGCAGCTTATCGCCCATGACGGCCAGACAAGTCCAGGCTGCCACCTCGTATCGAAAGATCCGTTTGGACCCGCTGCGGCTGGCCAGTGAGGACGCCGTTTATCAAGCCGCCGTCGTGGCCGAACTCGCCAACCTGCTGCGCGAAGGCCAGCATGTCCTGGCCTGGATGGACAATGCTCACGGCCAGCGGACCGCCGGCGTACAAAGCCAGGCCCTGGCCACTGCGGGCGGCCGCTTGCTGGATGCGGTGTTGCGCCGTGCGCCTGTAAAGCGTCTGGGCGTAGCAGGTGGCGACAGCTCCAGCCTTGCAATGCAGGCTCTCGATGCATGGGGCCTGTCCCACATCGCCCGTGTCCAGCCAGGCGTGGCGCTATGTCGCTTGCACAGCGACGTGCCTGAATTCGAGGGCATGGAGGTCATGCTCAAAGGCGGGCAAATGGGCACGGAAGATCTGTTCGAACGGTTCCTGGCGGGCGCGTGACCCGTTTGCCGGTCACGTGCCCATGACTCCTATGGCGCGCGCGTTGCGCTATCGCATTTGATGCATGGTGCCTATAGCAGTCCAGCCTTGCGCGCCTGTGCCACGGCCTGAGTGCGATTGGCCGCCTGCAGCTTGATGTTCAAATTACGCAGGTGCGTGCGCACGGTATTTTCCGACACGAACAGCTTGCGCGCGATGGAAATATTGGAGTGGCCTTCGGCCAGCAGTTCCAGCACACGCGTTTCTTTGGTGGTTAGCGGGTCTGCCAGAACGACGGGCGTCGTTGCCGCCTGAGGAGCAAGGCTCAGGCCGGTTCGCTGTTGGTATTTCTGCAGCCACGCTCCTGCTCCTGGCTCCTCCGTCAGCCAGCGCTGGCCTGCCGGTGCAGCGTGAAATCGTGTGAGCAGTTCAGCGACGGCGGCTCTTTCGTCGGCGATGACACGGCACAGATCCTCGTTGACGGCGATTTGCAAAACTTGCGTCAGCAAGGTGTAGGCTTTGCTGTCTTGTCCCAGTCTTTCGTAGGCGACCGCTGTCAGCAGGCGCATCTTGAACGCCCGGCGATATCTGCGAGCCTCAATCGCAGCGGCAGTGTCGCGTTCCAGCTCGGCGATCGCCCACTGCAGGTCGCTATGATTGCCGGCATAACAGGCCCAGCGCAGTTTTCCCAGCCGCGGATAAAGCAGATCATTGGCGGGCAGGCGTAGGCGTTCTACGCGTTGCCACAGGTCATCATCCTCGGCGCGCAGCAGTTCATCGCGTGCGGCGCTGCTGTGGCCTTGCAGCAGCAGGAACCGCGCCCGTTCAACTCGAGCGCTGGCCGCGATGCGCGGCAGGCGCCTTTGGTGTCCGAGGTATTCCAGTTCGCCCAACAGGTAAAACGTGCGGTCAGTATCTCCATTCAGGAATGCGATGCGCGATAGCATGACGTAGCCCAGGATCATGTGATCGGGCAGGGCAACGTCTCGGCCCAAGGGAACATAGACGGCCAGCAAACGTGAGGCTTGCGCGAGGTCTCCTGTTTCGTAGACCCAGGCGGCATACAGCACGCCCGCCCATGCGTTGCCGCCGACCGGGCCTGGCATGTCGCGATGCGTGGCATGCACCGCAGTCAGAAAACGCGCGCCTGCCTGGCGCAGGCGTCCTTCCTGCAGATCGATGATGCCCTCGACGGCTTCGGAATACATGTGATTGAAACGGCTGGCGGCAACGCCCTGGGCACGCCGTGCCGTGTCCAGCCAACGGCGGGCTTCCTGATAGCGTCCGAGTACGGCTGCAACATTGGCCATCGCGTTGAGCAAGGCGGTTTCCGCAAAGGAGAGCTTGTCTTGCAAGGCTGCAATGCTGGGCATGCCGATCTCGTAGGCTTGTTCATGACAGTCCATCATGGACAGCAGCAGCGGACGCAGCGTGCGCACATGCCGTTGCACCGCGGGATCGTTGTGGTCAGCGAGTTTCAGTTCGGTCATCAGCAGGCTGGCTTCGCTCGGCCCGCGCGTCATGCACGTGGCCCAGATCTGCAGGGCCTGCAGAACAGGTTGCGTGGCAAGCGCGGTCGGTGGAATCTGATTGAACCAGCGGGCCAGCAGGCCCATACGGCCCTCCGCTGCGAGGCGGGCCGCATGGGTTTGCAAAAGGTCGATCGCGAGCTGGAAATCTCCGCCGTCGATGGCATGATCGATAGCAGGGACGGGGCGATTCTGCTGTAAAAACCAGGCCGATGCGCGCCGATGCAGCGTGGTGATCTCCGTGGGAGCTGCGGCGCGCAATTGCGCCTGTAAATACGCGGCAAATAGGCTGTGATAGCGATAACTGTGGTCATCGAGAGCATCGCTGCCCAGCAGCAAATGCGTGCTTTCCAACTGCGCAAGCAAGGTTTCGCATGGCAGGTCTGGCAGCAGGGCTCGGCACAGCGGTGCGTTCAATCGCTTCAGGATGCTGGTGCGCAGCAGGAAATGGCGTGCTTCTTCAGGCAGCCCTGCCAGGACGTCCTGTGCCAGGTATTCTGCGATGGATTGCTCGGTACCGGAAAATCGCGCGACAAAGGCGCTAGGGTCTGCATGCCGGGGCAGCGACAAGGACACCAGCCATAGCGCGGCAATCCAGCCCTCTGTTTTGCGATGCAGCTGATCAATATCCGCGGGGAGCAAGGGCTGCTGCATGCCGGCGAACAGACTGGCCGTCTCCTCGTGTGAAAAACACAATTGTGCCGCGTTGATCTCCAGCAGTTTGCCGCGGCTGCGCAGTCGGCCAAGATGGAGCGCGGGCACATGCCGCGTGCCGATGAGCAGGCTGCCATGATGCGGCAAATCCGCGATCAGATCCTGAACCAGGTCCAGCACGCTGCGTTCGGTAATGGATTCAAAATCATCCAGAAACAAGGCGAATGGATGCGCCAGCGAGGCAATGTGCGCTTTGACGGCGAGAGCCAGTTCAAGGATGTCGGTATGCGGAGGACGAGAAAAATTCCTCACATCCGTTGCTGGGCCGCGCGCCGGCACACCCGTCTTCATCGATGTCTGATCCTGGGGTGGCGCCAGCTTTTGCAGGGCCATGCCCAGGCAGTGCAAAAAACGAACTGCATCGTTGTCCGCGCTGTCCAGGGTCAACCAGGTGACGGACGTCGATGCGCTCAGCATCTGGTCGCGGCATTGCGCCAGCAATGAGGTCTTGCCATACCCTGCCGGGCCGCGCAGCAACACCACTTTCCCCGGTGCGTGCTGACATATCTGTTCGCGCAACGCATGCCGCGTCACGTGATGAGCAGACACCACAGGGGCATTCAGTTTGCCGCTGACCAAGGTGGTCTGCAGCGTGGCGGGTAACTGCATAACGACCTGTATTGGAAACGAAGACGTGAGGATAGGGATCGGGTAAACCCGGGTCTTGCCGAAAAATCACCCGTTCGGACGAAGACGCAAAACGGGTCCCTAAGATACAAAAAGAACCTGTACAGGGCAATGGCGTGTACCCGCATTGCGCCTGAAAAAATAATGATCGGAGACAACTCGTGAAAACTTCCAAGGCGATGCTGGCGTTGTCCGGCCTGATGTTCTACTGCGCTGCGGCCTGGTCTGCGCCCGCACAGGCGCCGGTCAAAATCGGCGTATTGACCGACATGAGTTCGGTATATTCGAATATCGGCGGCAGCGGCCTGGTCGAGGCCGCGCGCATGGCGGTCGCGGATTTTGGCGGCCAAGTGCTGGGCAAGCCTATCGAGCTGGTCTACATCGACGGCCAGAACAAGGTGGACGTCTCCAGCGCGGCGGCGCGCCGCTGGTTCGATCAGGATGGCGTGGACATGATCACCGATCTGCCTACGTCGGCGACCGCCTTGGCCGTCAGCGAGGTCGGGCGCGAGAAAAAGAAAATCATCATGGTCACCAGTGCGTCCACCTCGGATCTGACGGGCAAAGCATGTTCGCCCTATACCGTGCACTGGACATACGATACCTATGCCTTGGCCAGCGGCACGGGCGCAGAGGTCACTCGCCAAGGCGGTAAACAGTGGTATTTCATCACCGCCGATTATGCGTTTGGGAATGCCCTGCAGGCCGACGCCAGCGCGGTGATTGAACGGGGTGGAGGCAAAGTGGTAGGCGCCGTGCGTTCGCCGTTGAACTCGCCGGATTTCAGTTCCTATCTGTTGCAGGCGCAGGCTTCGAACGCAGGCATTGTGGGGCTGGCACTAGGAGGCGGGGATCTGATCAATGCGATCAAGCAGGCCGCCGAGTTCGGCGTTGGACGTGGCGACAGCAAGCAGCGGCTGGTGGCGTTGCTGGCGTTTTTCTCGGACGTGAAATCGATCGGGTTGGAATTGGGACAGGGCCTGCTCTTGACCGAGGCCTTCTACTGGGATCAGAGCGATGCGACGCGCCAATGGTCCCAACGTTTTCAGGATAAAGTCGGACGTAAGCCGACGATGACACAGGCTGGCACGTATGGTGCAGTGATGCATTATCTCAAGGCTGTCCAGGCCGCCGGGACCAAGGATTCCGACGCCGTGATGGCCAAGATGCGCGAGACACCCATCAATGATTTCATGACGCGTGACGGCAAGCTGCGCACTGACGGACGCGTGGTGCGCGATATGTACTTGTTCCAGGTGAAAACGCCTGCCGAGTCGAAAAATGAATGGGATCTGTACAAGCAGATCGGTGTGATTCCCGGGGATGTGGCGTTTCGACCGCTGAATCAGGGCGCTTGCCCGTTGGCGAAATAACAGGAGGACAGACATGATCAGCCAGGATGTGGTGGCCTTTGGACAACCGTTGCAGCGCATTGAGCGCGCGACGCCGCAACCGCAGGGCAATGAGGTGCTGTTGCGCGTGTTGGCCGCCGGCGTCTGCCATACCGATATTCACACATGGGAAGGTTCTTACGATCTCGGTGGCGGCAAGCGGTTGAGCATGGCCGATCGTGGCGTTGGTCTACCGTTGACGCTGGGCCACGAGACGGTGGGTGAGGTGGTCGCCGTTGGACCCGATGTGACCGATGTCCGGCCGGGCGATCGCCGGCTGGTCTATCCGTGGATAGGTTGCGGACAATGCCGGGTATGTTTGCGGGGCCGAGAAAACCTGTGCACGCAACCGCGTTTTCTAGGCATATTCCGGGCCGGCGGCTACAGCGATCATCTGCTGGTGCCGCACTCGCGTTATCTCGTGGATATCGGCACATTGACCCCCGAGCAGGCCGCGCCGTATGCATGTTCGGGTTTGACGACCTACAGTGCCATCAACAAAATCGATCGCGACGTGCTGGCGCAAGAGGCGGTGCTGGTGATCGGTGCTGGCGGGCTCGGATTGATGTGCGTCACCTTGCTGCGTGCGATGGGCTGCACCAGTGTGATTGTGCTGGAGCCAGACGGTAAACGGCGCGGCGCGGCACTCGCCGCAGGCGCGACATGTGCAGTGGATGCCGGAGCGCCGGATGCGTTGGACCAGATACGCGCCGCTGCAGGCGGTCCCGTATGGGCTGTGATTGATTGCGTTGGCCACGGCACGACGGTGCAACAGGGGCTGGATCTGCTGGCCAAAGGCGGCCAGTTGATTGTCGTGGGATTGTTTGGCGGCGAACTGACGCTGTCGTCGGCCTTGCTGCCCATGCGCGCGGCGACGGTCCAAGGTTCCTATATCGGCAATCTGGGCGAACTGCAGTCGTTGATGCGTCTGGTGCGGGAGCAACAGCCGACCTTGATTCCGACATCCTGCCGTTGCCTGGACGACGCGGCCAGTGCGTTGCAGGACTTGTCGCAAGGGCGCGTGGTGGGACGTTTGATTCTTTGCCCCACCATGAATGATTCAGCGACGGTAGCATCATGACCCTGAGTTTCGATTCGAATTACACCATGACCATTGATGGCCGCGCGACGCTGTCATCAGAAAGCATGGATGTGCTGAATCCTGCAACAGAAGAGTGCATCGCGCGTGTACCGGATGCCTCGCTGGATCAACTGAATGACGCAGTCGCCGCAGCGCGGCGGGCACAAGCCTCATGGGCAGCGCTGCCGCTAGCCCGGCGGCAGCACTCGCTGGATGCGATGGCCGATTTGCTGGCATCGCATACGGACGACTTCATGCGTCTGTTGACGCGTGAACAGGGCAAGCCTCACGCCGATGCCAAGGCCGAAGTGGGCCGCTGCGTGCATTGGCTGCGCGAATACGCGAAACGAACCTTACCTGTGTCGCGGCATGATGACGGTGCGGGACATCTTTTTGAGACGCACCATGTTCCCATCGGTGTGGTGGCCGCCATCGCACCGTGGAACTTTCCCATGACGCTGGCCATCTGGAAGGTCGCGCCCGCGTTATTGGCAGGCAATACCGTGGTATTGAAACCCTCGCCATTCACACCGCTGACATCGCTCAAAATGGGTGAGCTGTTTCGCGATGTGTTGCCGCCCGGTGTGTTGAACGTAGTCAGTGGCTCCGATCGTTTGGGGCCATGGCTGACCGAGCATCCTGGCATCGACAAAATAGGCTTTACGGGGTCGACCGCTACCGGGCGCCGCGTTATGCAAAGCGCATCCAGCAGGCTCAAGAGAATTACCCTGGAGCTCGGCGGAAATGACGCAGCCATCGTCTTGCCGGATGTCGATGTGGCGCAGACCGCACGCGCTTTGTTCTGGGGCGCATTTCGCAATAGCTCGCAGTATTGCCTGGCGACGAAACGCATGTATGTGCATGAAAGCATCTACGACGATTTCAGCCGCGAGCTTGTGGCCTACGCGCGTACCGTCGAAATGGGCAACGGTGCCGCGCCTGGCGTTGGTTTGGGCCCGATTCAGAATCGCATGCAGTATGAACGGGTAAAAGATCTGATCGCAGATGCGCACCGCACCGGTGTGAAGTTTTTGCTGGGAGGCAGTGTGCCCGAGGGCAAGGGATACTTCATCCCGGTGTGCATTCTGGATAATCCGCCGGATGACTCACGGTCCGTGATAGAGGAGGCATTCGGCCCCGTGTTGCCGCTATTGAAATACCGCGACATTGATGAGGTGGTGCGTCGCGCCAACGATAGCGATTATGGTTTGGGAGGTTCCGTCTGGAGCCGGGATCAAAACTTGGCCTACGAGATCGCGGGGCGTCTGCAAACAGGAATGGTCTGGGTCAATCACATACATGTGATGTCGCCGAACGCGCCATTCGGCGGACAGAAGCAGTCTGGAATCGGTGTGGAGAACGCCATGGAGGGGCTGCAGGAATACACCAATGTGCAGACGAGAGTGACGCTGATCAATTGAACGGTGTGGCAGGCGCCGTATCGACGGCGCTTTGCCACCGCGGCTTAATCTTCCAGCACTTCGTGCGCGCCTTGGTTGCCTCGCCGCCAATAGGCGGATGCGCGAATGCGGGCTTTGTCGATGCCGCGTTCGTGGACCAGATACTGCCGCACACCGCGGATCGCGGCGGACTCGCCAGCGGCCCAGATATAGCCTTCGCCCTCGGGCAGTTGCAGACGGCGAATCACGCGTTCCAACACGGATTCGGAGCCCTCGGCATCGGTGCCGCCATTTATCCACTGCACCGTCGCGTCGGCTTGTGTAGGTAAGTCGATGCGGGCATCGGGACCGCGGGTTTCGATGACCGCCAGGACGCGTTTGCCTGCGGGGAGCTCTTCCAGGCGCCGCGCGATAGCGGGCAATGCCGTTTCATCGCCGATCAACAGGTGCCAATCAAAATCATGCGGGATGACAAATGAACCGCGCGGCCCGGCAACGCCTAAATGTTGGCCAGGTTGCGCTTGCGCTGCCCAGGTACCGGCAGGGCCGTGGTCGTGCAGCACGAAATCGACATCGAGCTCTTTGGTATCGGGACGATAGCGGCGCGGCGTGTAATCACGCGCCTGAGGACGCGCGACGCCAGCGGGGAATTCCGGCCCGTTGGGGCCGATGGTGGGGATGATGGGCAGGGCATCGCCCTCGGGCAGAAAGACTTTGACGTGATCGTCAAACGAAGCGGAAACAAAGCCCTCGAGATCATTGCCGGTCAGCGTGATGCGCACCATGTGTGCACTCAGCGGCTGCACGCGGCTGACTTGCAGCATGCGGGACTTCAGAGGATGCCGGACTTTTTGTACGGCATAGCGTTCGGTGGATGCGGTGTCCATAAATATCCTTGTATCAGTGGCGTCAGTCAGCGACGGGATCACAGGATCTTGCTGCCTGGCTCAGAATGTCCGCCGTGGCGCGTTGCAGGATGACGATGATGCGGCGCTGTTCGGCCTCATCAGCATCAGAGCGGCGTACCAGAGCCTCGCGCAGGGCGCGGCGAGCCTCGACGTATTCCCGCAGCCAGCCACTGGCCTGGACGGCTTCTTGCGCGCCGGGATCGCCTTGCCAGGCTTGTTTCATCCAGGCCATCTTGCGCGCCACATGTTGCAGGCCTGCGAGCAGCAGTTCGACTCGGTCGCGTTGGCTGTCCAGATGGGCGCGGCCAGCATCGGCCAGGTGATAGCGTTTGCGAGTGCCGTGCGTCTCGACAGTGGTGTAGTCGAGTTCCTCGAGATAGGTGAGAGCAGGGTAGACCACGCCGGGGCTGGGCGTGTAGTAGCCGTTGGTACGAGCCTCTATTTCCTTGATCAGTTCATAGCCATGGCGGGCTTGCTCTTCGATCAAGGCCAAGAGCATCAATTGCAGGTCTTCGGCGCTGAATTTGCGGCCGCGCATCATGCCGTCACCACCCATGCCATGACCGCCCCGCATCATGCCGTCACCCCCCATGCCGTGGCTACCGCGCATTTTGCCGTGGCCACCGTGTCGGCCATGGTGGCCGTCGGCATTCTGAGTGGGCGAGGTATGGCGCGAGCCTGATCGATGCAGATCGTCAGGGTGCGTAGGGCGTGTCGTGCGTTTCTGAGTATCTTTCATATATCGTACGATATATCTAACGATATTGTCGTGTCAAGACTGCCGGCTCGTACTTTGGCGCAAGCACAAAACATCCCAACTGTCGAAAAAAGAATTCGCCATGTTGTTTCGTTGAACGGTACGCCGCATTTCATCGATAAAAACCTGGGTTTCGTCGAAAAAATATTGCGCTGCTGCAATGAAAACGCAGAATCTCGTATCCAGACCTTTCTGCATGTGGAGCGGTGCGCGGAAAGGAAGCCTCCTTTTTATTCAGATTGCCCTCATCATGAAGAAACCATCCACGTCGTTCTCTGCCCGCCGCGTGACCTTTCCGTTGATGCGCCAGAGTGCGCTGCGACTGGCGATCCTGTCTGCGCTGGGTGTATGGGGGTGCGGACTGATGAGCGATGTCCGTGCGGGCACATGTTGGGGCACCGGTGATGACGGTAGCTATCCCTACATGTATGGCATGTGCAAAGGCGATGACGGAGTCGACAAAAATGATGAAAAAGACGGCGAAGCCGGGGGAGATGAAAACAATGTGACCACGACGAGATCCCATTCGATTGACGCCTCTATGTCTATTCCGATCTTGGGCGCGCAAACCACCATGGGCGTCGTGACCGGCGCAACGACGGGCGGCGCGGGTGTTGACGAGGGGACTGCGGGTAATGGTGGACAGGTCTACGTGACGAATAACTATGACGTGACGTTGACCGGGACAACGATCGGCAACGTGAATAGCCTGATTCTGGCGGGCTCTTATGGCGGCCAGGCCGATCAGGACAACGATAACAATGACTCTAATGGCGGAAAGGGCGGGTTCGGACAGAACGTGACCGTCCAGAACACGGGCAATTTGACGATAGTGGGCACCGTAGATACGCCCACGACGGGTCTTTTCGGAATCAACGCCACCTCAGTCGGAGGCGCGGGCGGCCAGCAGAACGATCCCACGCTGGAATACGGCGATCAGATCGGCGGGACAGGCGGCAATGGCAGTACGGTGTCCGTCACCAGCAGCGGTGCCATCAATCTGGGCAGCAGCGATGCGCGCCTACGCACGAATACAGTCGGCGCGGCGATTTCCGCGACTTCGGTTGGCGGCATGGGCGGGCAGAAAAACGGCAACGCCGGCACTGGCGGCACGGTGCAAGTGACGCATCACGGCTCGGCCACCAGCTATTGGCAAGTCAATCAGGGCGCAAAGCTTTTCGGCATCAAGGCAGAGACCTCTGGTGGCGATGGCACTGCCTCTACGGACGATAGCGACAACGGTGGATATGGCGGTGGCAATTCATCGAACTGGACTCAGAAGGTCACAGTCGATGCGTATGGCTCCGTGTTGCTCGATGTCGAGTGGTCAGGTTCGACAATCGAGGGAGCAGGAATTGCCGCCAGGGCATTGGGAGGCAAGGGCGGTGGCGGGCCGGACAAAGACCATTCAGGCGGCGATGGAGGCAACGCCGGTACGGTGACGGTGACTTTACATTCCGGCGCCAGCGTCACCACGCAGGGCGAAAACCTCGTGGGTATTGCCGCTCAGAGCCTGGGCGGGCAGGGCGGCGATGGTGCGGACAGCACAGCTCTGGCCGGACAAGCGGGCGGCGGCGGATTTGGCGGTGATGCAGGCCAGGTCACTGTCCAGACCCAGAGCGATACGACCGTCACGACGAACGGCAATTTTTCGGTCGGTGTGGTGGCACAGTCCATAGGCGGAGGCGGCGGAACAGGCAGTGATTTTGTGTCGGTGCTGGGCGGTCAAGGCGGCAATGGCGGTAATGGCGGCGACGCCGGACAAGTCAACGTCACGACGGCGGGATCAATCAACACCAGTGGCCAACATGCCTATGGCGTGCTGGCGCAATCCATCGCCGGCAGTGGCGGCGCCGGTGGCGCGGATACGTCTTCGCTGGTCTCGCTGGGCGGCGGCGGCGCCGGCGGAGGCTCGGCCAATTCGGTCCAACTCACCAACTCGGGATCGATTACGACCTCGGGCTACAACTCACATGGCATGGTCGCGCAATCGATCGGCGGCGGTGGCGGGGCATCGGGCAGTGCGACCGGTTTGCTCAGTGTGGGGGGCAACTCATCTGATGGGACCTCGGGATCGAACGGCAGCAGTGTCGTCCTCAACAATAGCGGCGGGACAATCACTACCACGGGCAATGCTGCCATCGGGATGGTGGGCCAGTCCATCGGTGGGGGCGGTGGCAGTGGTGGCGACAGCATCGGCGTGATGGGCGTGGGTGGTGCAGGAGGAGGCGGCGGCTCAGGCGGCAGTGTCACGTTCGGTGATCTCGGGCGCATCACCACATCGGGCCAGTTCAGCCCCGGTGTCATCGCGCAGAGCATAGGCGGTGGCGGCGGCAACGGCGGGGATACTTTTACGGCGTCGGTCGGGGTTTCCGTGGCAATTGGCGGCAGCGCCAGTGGTGGCGGCGACGGTGGGGACGTCTGCGTGAGCAACCATGGCGGATGCTCCAGCGGCACGACCTCGTATTCGACCGGAAATATCGTGACCCACGGCAATTACTCGCCCGGCATCATCGCGCAAAGCATCGGCGGTGGCGGCGGCACTGGCGGCAGTGTCAAAAACGCCAGCGTCGCTTCTTTTGCAGCCTTGCAATTGGGAGGTAGCGGTGGCGATGGCGGCAAATCGTCCTCGGTCAAAGTGGGTTATTCCAATTTGAATATCAGCACGGGCGGTGCTCATTCCACAGGCGTGCTGGTGCAAGCCATCGGCGGCGGTGGGGGCAACGGCGGCGATGCCAGCTACTACGATGCGACGTTGGGCTTTAATGCCGCCTTGGTGGTGGGCGGCAGCGGCGGGTCTGGCGGGACGGGCAATGCGGCGACGGTGAATCTGAGCAGTTCACACATTGCAACGGGAATGGACTACGCCAGCCCGAGCATCAACCCGGATACATATGCGCCCAACGATTCATTCGGCATCCTGGTGCAAACCATAGGCGGCGGTGGTGGTAATGGCGGCAGTTCCAGCGCCAGCGACTTTGTATTGGCCGTACCGACTGGAGAAGGCGTATCCGCCGCGTTCAACTTCGAAGCGGCGATTGGCGGCACGGGCGGCTCTGGCGGCGATGCCTGCCCGGCAAACGACAGTTCATGCGTGACCGAGGTGGTGCTGAACAACGGTTCAACCGTCACGACGCTGGGGGATGGCTCGCACGCCGTTGTCGCGCAGTCCATTGGCGGGGGCGGCGGCAATGGCGGTGATTCCTCCGTGCTGGCCACTACGCTGGGCGATGAAACCACGATTTCCGCGACGGCTGGCCTGACATTGGGAGGCACCGGAGCCGTGGGCGGCAACGGCGGCGCGGTGAATATCAGCCTCGGCGATAGCGGCACGGCGTATGCGGCCTTGCCGCCCACCTTGCTGACGCCGCCAGTCACGACGACGCCACCCGCGTCTTCCATCATCACCTATGGCGATTATGCCAACGGGGTGGTGGCACAGTCGATTGGCGGAGGCGGCGGCAATGGCGGTGTGGGCAGCAGCAACGCCTATACCCATGGCGGCCCCACGTCCGTAAAACTGACCTTGGCGTTAGGCGGTACGGGCGGATCGGGCGGCACAGGTGGTGATGTGAATATCACCTTGAATCCCAATTTTGTGATCCGCACGCTGGGCTCGGGATCGCGGGGCATGGTGGCGCAGTCGATCGGTGGCGGAGGCGGCACGTCTCAAGGAGGAACATTGAGTGTCGCCTCGTCGATAGAGAAGGAACCCTCCGCGCGCCTGCAAGTAGGCTTGGGCGCGACAGGCGGTTCCGGCGCGACAGGCGGCACGATCAACGCGACCTTGCAGGGCGCCATTCGCACCGAAGGCGGCGATGCCGATGGTGTACTGCTGCAGTCGATCGGCGGCGGCGGCGGATTGGGCGGATCGCTGGGTGCGGACGCGTCTTCTTATCCCATTCTGGATCGTATTGGCGACCATAGCGATAACAAAGAGCGGCTCGACGATACCGGCTCGACTTATGCATTCGGTGTCGACGTCGGCGGCAAAGGCGGTAGCGGCGGACATGGCGGAAACGTCAACGTCAACTTTGTCGGGCAGATCGCCACCGGCGGCGATTGGGCCGACGGCCTGGTTGTGCAATCCATTGGTGGAGGCGGCGGTACCGGCGGTTCATCGTCGGCAACCGGCAGCAAGGTCAAAGCCAATGCGATTATCGGCGTGGGCGGTTCTGGCGGGGCCGGCGGTAACGGCGGCGAAGTGAACGCCTATTTTGACGGCTCGCATAACAACAGGATTTCCACCGCGGGTTACTACGCCTATGGCGTCTTGCTGCAGTCCATCGGGGGCGGCGGCGGTCAAGGCGGAGACGGATCGGATCAGGCACGAGGCACGATCACCGTCGGCGCATCGTTCGGCGGAACCGGCGGACAGGCGGGCAATGGCGGCACGATCCAGAACACCAATGGCAACGGCAGCGGCTGGCTGACCGTAACAACCGCAGGCGACGATGCGCCGGCGCTGGCCATGCAGTCGATCGGTGGCGGTGGGGGCATCGCCGGCGCAGGCAACAGCACATCGAAACTACTTGCCCAGGACAGTCATGCCATGCACGTCTCAGTGGGCGGCAGAGGCGGGTTGGCCGGCGATGGCGGCACGGTGAACTTCACCACGGGCTTGGCCGCAACCACATCGGGCGATCGCGCGTATGGGCTGCTCGCCCAATCTATCGGCGGTGGCGGTGGCTTGGGAGGTGCCGGTCAGGCCAGCCACTACGATGGCGTGGAGCTTGGCGGCAAAGGTGGCGTCGCCGGCAACGGCGGTGCGATGACGCTGAACCTGAATGCGGGCAGCCACATCACGACTTCAGGCGCTGGCGCACATGCGCTGATCGCCCAATCCATCGGCGGTGGCGGCGGGATCGCAGGTGACACGTCTGTCGGTACGCGCGTCGGCGCCGATGGCTGGCAGGACAGCGACGAGCAGGACGGCAGCAGCGGTAATGGCGGCGCTGTCAATGTCACGGTCAACAGCAACCTGACGACTTCCGGCGCGAATGCGTTCGGCATCATCGCGCAATCCATCGGTGGCGGGGGCGGCTTGGGCGGCGATGCGGATGGCGGCTTTGCCGGCAGCACCGGCACCGCCGGCAACAGCTCAGGCACGGGCGGCGACGTCACGGTGACGCAGTCTGGTGCGATCAATGCAACAGGCAGCGGCTCCACCGGTATTTTTGCGCAAAGCGATGGGCCGGACGGCACGGGCGTTGTGACGGTCAATGTGAACGGTACCGTCGCGGGCGGATCAGGCTCACAAGCCAGCGGCGTCTGGATTGCCGGAAACAATTCGAATGTGCTCAACGTTGGCGCCAACGGCGCTGTCACGGTAGGCTCTGACGGTACTGCGGTGCGTTACAACGGCGTTGCCGTGCAGCAGAACAGGGCCGCGTTCGCGATGGCCGATGTAGCGAGCCCTGCCTTGAGAATCAGCAATGCGGGGGTAATCAATGGCGATATCAAATGCCAGAACGGTAGCGGCAGTATTGCCTGCGACGTCGAGAACAAGCAAACCGGTACGTTAAGCGGCGCGACGAGTTATCAGGCAAACATCGATAACGCCGGCCTGGTGGCGATAGGCCGATCGACTGAGTTGGACACATTGACCGTATCCGGAGACTTTACACAGCGATCCACCGGGACCCTGCAGGCCAATGCGGATTTTTCGGCATTGCGCGCATCGCATCTGGTGGTCAAGGGTGATACGCAGTTGGATGGCCTGCTGAGCGTCGTGCCTTTGGCGCTATTGCCCGGGCGTGAGGTCGCGATGGCGACCTTTGAAGGCGGAATTCAAGGCACGCCTGTGGCCTACGATAGTCCGGTCGTTGACTACAATGCCTCGCTGCAAGGTAACCAAGTTCACATGCGCGTAGTGAGCGCCGATTTTGCGCCTCCATCGATGAATCTGGCCGATAACCAAAATGCGGTCGCGGGTCATGTGCAGAACACCTGGAATCAGGATGGCGGTGCAACCGAATTGGCGCAGTTGTACGCTGCCCTCGACATGGCCTCGCGCGGCGGCGCAAAAAATTATTCCGACCGTTTGGCCGATCTGTCTCCTGGCGTAGCCGTCGCGCCTGCAGCGCAGATGCAAGCCAGCATGGCGCGCTTTACCGGCGCCATGATGTCATGCCCCGTGTTCCAGGGGGTGGACGCCCTGACCGGCGAACAGGATTGTCTGTGGGGCCAGGTATCCGGCGTGGACACCAATCAGGAGGGCGACAACGGTGTAGCCGGTTTCTCGTTTGACGGTGTGACCTACCAGTTCGGCGGCCAGCGCCAGGTCAGCCCGGGCTGGTTCCTGGGCGGATCCGTGGCGTACCAAAATACACACATGCGAGGTAATGACGGCCGTGTCAACGGTAAAGGCGACAGCGGCTATGCTGGTCTCGTGCTCAAACGTGAAACGGGACCCTGGACGTTTTCTGCAGCATTGGGAGGCGGCTATGGTCAATACGATATCGACCGCGGCATAGGCATTCCTGGGCTGCAAAGCACCGCCAGTTCCGATGTGGACGTCTATGGCGCGGGAATGCGTTTACGCGTTGCGCGCACTTTTGCCGCCGAGCAGTTTTATCTGAAACCCTATGTCGATCTGGACGCGTTCTACACGCGTATGCCGGGCTACAGCGAATCGCGCAAAGCGGAGCACCTGGATATCGAAAGCAGCGACAAATTCATCGTCGGCCTATCGCCCACGCTGGAGATAGGCGGCCGGGTGCCGCTGACCAAAGGGGCCGTCATGCGACCCTACATGTATGCAGGCGCGTCGTTCTTGTCCGACGACGAGTACAAGGTCAAGGCAAAACTGCAGGGCGCGCAGCCTGGTACGGGCAGTTTCGAATCATCGATACCGATGGACGACGTGATCGGCCGCATCGGCGCAGGCATTCAAGTCTCTAACGCGGGCGGTGTGGATTTCCGTTTGCAGTACGACGGTGCGTTTTCGTCCCACGTGCAAAGCCACCAGGGCTCGTTGAAATTGTCGGTGCCGTTCTGAGTGTCCGGCCGAATGCCGTTCGACATCAAGGAAACGTCAGGCAGCGCACGTTTCCTTGAGCGATTCTGTCTCAGTTTTCCGGATCAATGCGCGCTGCACCTGCTTGCGCGAAATTGCGTTCCAGCACGTCCAGCGCATGTGTCAGCGCCTGGACGTCTTCGCTGGACAAGCCTTGCAATGCGTCTTCAAAAAAGGCTTCGCGGCGAGGCAGCGCCTCGTCGACCACCGCTTGGCCTGCCGGCGTCAACGAAGCATTGGTGACGCGGTTGTCATTCTGATCCGCGCTGCGGGTGACCCAGCCTTGTTGTTGCATGGCTTGCAGCAAACGGGTCAGGGAGGCGGGGTCCAGTCGGCATTGTTCAGCGAGCATCTTTTGCGAACACTGACCGTGTTCGTGCAGCGTGAACAAAATGCGCCAGCGCGGCAAAGCATGCCCCACCCGGCCGCTGAAAGCGGCTTGCATGGAGCGATAGGCTTGGCCCAGATGCTGGATGACTTGCAGCCCTTGGTGTTGTTTCGGCAAAGTGAGGTCTCCTCTCGCAGAGGCCGGAAAGCAATGAGTTGAGACAGATTGTGCCAGGAAACGTCAGGTCGCCGTTAACGGGGCGGCCTGTTCCGGCCCGAACCGAGCCACCGTGCGCGCCAGCTCATCATGCCAACGGGCTTTTTGCTCGTCGGAAACAAAGCTGGCGTCAAAGCTGTTTTTCGCTAACTGCACGGCGTGGCTTGCTCCCAGTTGGGGCAGCGCCTGGAACGTTTCTACGAAATTCTGATTGAGATAGCCGCCGAAATAAGCCGGATCATCCGAGTTCACTGTCACGCACAGACCCGCCTCCAGCAGCGTCGCCATATTGTGAGCGGCCATCGTATCGAAGACGCACAGCTTGATATTGGACAGCGGGCAGACCGTCAACGGAATACGTTCGCGCGCCAGACGTTCGACCAGCAGCGGGTCATCGACACAGCGCACGCCATGATCGACACGTTCCGCGCCCAGCAGATCCAGCGCGTCGCGGATGTAATCGGCCGGGCCTTCCTCGCCTGCATGCGCCACGATGCGCAAACCCAGTTCGCGGCACCGGGCAAAGACACGCGCGAATTTTTCCGGCGGATTGCCGCGTTCGCTGCTATCGAGTCCAACGCCGATAAAATGCTCACGATAGGGCAGCGCCTGCTCCAGCGTATCGAACGCGTCGGCCTCGCTCAGATGACGCAGGAAACACAGGATCAGCGCGCTGCTGATGCCCAACTGCTCGCGCGCGGTATCGCAGGCGCGCGTCAGGCCGCGGATCACCGTTCCTATCGGAACGCCGCGCGCGGTATGGGTTTGCGGGTCAAAAAACAGCTCGGCGTGTACGATGCGATCTGCCGCGGCGCGATGAAAATACGCCATCGCCATGTCAAAGAAATCTTGTTCATGCAGCAGCACGCCCGCCCCGGCGTAATAGATATCCAGAAAACTCTGAAGGTCGGTAAAAGCATAGGCGGCGCGCAGCGCCTCGATGCCGTCATAGGGCAGGGTCACGCCGTTTCGCTGCGCCAGGGCAAAAATCAGTTCCGGCTCCAGCGTGCCTTCGATGTGCACGTGGAGTTCGGCTTTGGGCATCGTGCGCAGCAATTCGAACAGCTGCTGGCGGGGAAAATCAGTAAGTATGTGCATATTAAGAGCCGTATTTATCAGTAAGTTAGCGCGGATTCCGGTCCCTGGTTTGTTACCATAGCGGCACGCCGCTGGCTCGAAGCGGCTGGAATCACCCGATACCATACCGGATTGCGGGCGATTACCCCTATTATTCCTAGTCGAGGTACCCGCGGGGCGGCGATGAAAACGTGGTTTAAGCGCATAGTGATTGGCCTGGTAGTGTTGGTTCTTGTGGCCGTCGTCGGCCTGGCCATCTTTTTGCTCACGTTCGACCCCAACGCGTACAAGTACAAGTTGGAAGAGATCGTTCAGGAGCGTTACCACCGTACCTTGGCGATAGATGGCGATATCGAGCTGTCGCTGTTTCCGCGTATTGGCCTGGCGGTTCAGGGCGTATCCCTGTCTGAAGTCAACAGTTCCGAGACCTTTGCCTCGATCGAGAGCATGCGCCTGGCGGTGGCTGTCTGGCCTTTGCTGTCGAGCAATCTCGTGGTGGACCATGTCACCATCAATGGCTTTAAAGTCCGCGCGGTACGCGACAAAAAAGGCCATCTGAATTTCGAGGACCTGGTCGGCGGCGGCATCATGTCCACCGCCAAGCCCCGCGGCCCTGCCGATGCGGCCGTCGGCGCGATGGCCGGCGCGGCGCAGGTACTGGCCACAGGGGGCGCATCGGCACCCGCCACGATGCAGATCGATATCGCCGGCCTGGATTTGCAATCGGGCGAATTGCAGATCCAAGACGAAATCTCCGGCATGGCAGTGGCTGTGACCAATCTCACGGCCAACACCGGCCGCGTAACCTACAAACAGCCGTTCGACGTCACCTTGTCGGCCCGCGTCGAGGGCGGCAATCCCCGCATGGACGCCAATCTGACGGGGCAGGGCTTGTTGATGCTGGATCCGCTGGCCCGGCGTTTCGCGGCGCAAAAGCTCGATATGCGCATGGACGGCAACGTCCTGGGCGCCGAGGCCAAGAGCCTGAGCGCCCGCGGCAACCTGGCCTTCAACGGCCAGACCTCGTCTGTGGACGTCAGCGGGCTGGAGATCCTGTTCCAGGGCAATGTACCGGACCAGGCCACTCCGATGAAAAACGTCGAAGCCAGTGTGACCATTCCGAAGCTCGCGATGGATCCGCACAAGCTCGAACTCCAACTGGACAAGCTCGCCGTGCGCGCCAAGGGCGCTTTGCCCGGCGGGCCTTTCGAACTGGCGGCCGACGCGCCGGGGCTGAATATCTCGCCCTCCGAGGCGACCGGCCAGGCACTGACGGGGCGGGTGCGCCTGCAGGGCCTGGACGCCAGCTTTGGCTTGAACGGCATCAGCGGCAATGCCAGCGAGCTGGACATCAAGGAAGTCAAATTCGACAGCACGCTCACCAAAGGCGAACGCGTCATCAAGGCCGCATTCAGCTCGCCCGCGACGTTCAACCTCTGGCAGCGCGCCATCAGCCTGCTGACCTTGCGAGGCGAATTCAACATTACGGACCCTGGCCTGCCTAAAGGCAGCTTGCAGATCCCCGTCATCGGCAGCATGAACGCCAACCTGCAAAAAGACCAGGCGGGCGCCAAGATCAACGCGGTGCTGGAGGGCGGCAAGTTCGACCTGACGGCCGACGTCAAGCAGCTGTCCGCCGTGCCCGACATCACATTCGCCCTGGCGGTCGATACGCTGGACCTGGACAAACTGGCGCCGCCAGTCACCGCGCCTGCCCCCAAAGCCCCCGAGGGTGATGGCAAACAGGATGATCCCGAGAAAAAGCCCGACACCGCAGCGCCTGCCGAGGCGCCAGCCGCGACTGACGGCTCGATCGATTTGTCTGCGCTGGTGGGCCCCACGGCAAACGGCAACATCAAAATCGGCCAACTGGTCGTGCGTGGCTTGAAAGCCAGCGACCTGACCGCCAAGCTCAAACTCGAAAAAGGCAAGCTCGATGTCTCGACGCTGGCGGCCTCGTTGTACGACGGCAAAGTCGGCGGCGCCCTGTCCGTTGATGCCGCCAACGGCAATCAGATCGCCACCAAAATGACCTTGGCCGGCATCTCGATCGGGCCCTTGCTGACCGATCTGATGAAAAAATCGGTATTGACCGGTACCGGCAGCCTCGCCCTGGATCTGAAAACCGCCGGCTCGAATTCCTATGCATTGACCACCGGGTTGAACGGCGTCATGCAGCTGCGCTTGCGTGACGGTGCCGTGACGGGCATCAACGTGGCGCAGACCCTGCGTGATATCAAGGCCTCCTTTACCGGTGTCGAACAGGACGCTGCGGTGGAGGCTGATCGGGCACGCAGCACGGATTTCACCTCGCTCGAGGCCGATCTGGTCTTTGTAAAAGGTGTCGCCACAGCCAAACGCCTGGATATGGCATCGCCCCTGTTGCGCGTGTCTCAGGGTGATCCCGCAGCGATCGATTTCGTCCAGAACATATTGAATTTCGTCGCCAAAGTGCGCGTGGTCAACACCTCCACAGGCCAAGACGGCAAAGACCTCGAGGAACTCAAGGGCATCACCATTCCGGTGCTGATCAGCGGTCCGTTCGACAAACCCGTCTACACTGTGCAATGGCGCGGCGTAGCGACCGAGGCGCTCAAAAAAGGCCTGGAAAAGCGCCTGAAAGAGGCCCTCGAAGACGAAAACGTCGCTCCTAAAATCGATAAAGCACTCAAGGGAATTCTAGGTAAATGAGCACGCCCGCTTTTCAGCCCATCGCCGAATGCGGCGTCACCGCTCAATCTCAGGCCCAGGATTATCACAAGCGCTGGCTCATCTCCAACGATGCCGGCACGTGGTTGAACCGCGCTCTCTGCCCGCGGCTGGCCGAGATCAGCGTCGAATTGCGCTTGGGCTATCTGGTCATGAAAGCCCCCGGGATGTTGCGTCTGGACATTCCGCTGGACGTCATCGAGGACGATGACAGCGTGCGCTATCAGATCCGCCTCGGCGAGCAGACCGTGGATGTGGTGGACGAGGGTGAGCTGGCTGCAGCCTGGGTATCCAATTTCCTGCAGATCCCGTGCCGGCTGCTAAAAGTGCATCCCGAGATGGAGGCAGTGCACTGGCCTGCTTGATCGGGGCGCTGCTCAGCGCCGCTTGTACTCGAATACCCAGTGCGCAATCAGGCCGGCGACCAGACCCCAAAAGGCTGATCCGATTCCCCATGCACTGAATCCCGACGCCGTGGCCAACAGCGTGATCAATGCGGCCTCGCGGCGCGCCGGGTTCGCCATGGCGTTGGCCATCCCGCCTAAAATCGCACCCAGCAAGGCGAGGCCCGCCAATGCAGCGATCAGGGCTGCAGGCAGCGCCTGAAAAAACACCGCCACTGCGCCTGCCACCACACTCAGCAGGATATAAAACACCCCATACGCAACGCCGGCAATATAACGGCGCGAGGGCTCTGGATGGGTTTCCGGGCCAGTACAAATCGCCGCTGTGATCGCTGCCAACGTCACGCCATGCGATCCGAACGGCGCTGCCAACAGGCTCAGAAAGCCAGTCGCCCCCACCAACCGAGAGGCCGCGGGCCGATAACCGGACGCCTGCAAAATTGCCAGGCCAGGCAGATTCTGCGAGGCCAATGCCACAACAAAGAGCGGAATCCCCAAACTGATGGCGATCTGCCAGCTAAAGGCCGGCGTCGTCCAGACGAACTGCGTCAATTGCCAATCCACATTGCCCAGCTGCAACTGACCAGCTGCCGCCGCAACCACCAGCCCCATCACCATGACAGCCATGATCGCGTAGCGAGGCATCCAGCGTTTACTCAGCAGATAGGCCGCACACATCGCCAGAATCAGCGCGGGCTGCTTGCTCAGATGCGTAAAAATCCCCAAGCCAAAATTCAGCAGTACGCCCGCCAGCATCGCACTGGCGATTTCGGCCGGCACGCGCCGCATGATGGGATCAATCCAGCCAAACACACCGCACGCCAGCGTCAGCGCCGAGGCTAGCACAAAGGCCCCTACAGCCTGATCAAACGGCACTCCAACCAATGCGGTGACCAATAACGCCGCGCCTGGCGTGGACCAGGCCAGCACAATAGGCATGCGGCTGCGAAGGCTCATTACCAGGCCGCCTATCCCGACAGCCAGGCAGATCGAGGCCAGCCAGGAGCCAATATGCGCAGCATCCAGCCCCGCGCTATGCCCGGCCTGCACAATCAGCACCGCCGTGCCGCCAAAACCCACCAGCACAGCTACAAAGCCGGCCACAATGGCCGAGAGGGAAAAGTCTCGCGCAGGGGGATTGCGCGGCGTCACAGAGACAGTGGCGTCGGAGGCGTTCACGCGGCGGATTTTGTCAGGCGGTAGTATTTGGCCATCAGGGCTTCCTGCCCCTCGTGCCACTGGGGATGCAATTCAATGCATTCGACCGGGCACACGACCTTGCACTGCGGTTCGTCATGATGCCCCACGCATTCCGTGCAACGATCCGGATCGATGACGTAATAGTCCTCGCCCATCGAGATGGCCTCGTTGGGACATTGCGGCTCGCAGACGTCGCAATTAATGCATTCTTCGGTGATCGTTAAAGCCATGACAGAGGGCGTATCGGCGCAGATGTGCAGAACACATCCATTGTACGCCCGCCGTGCGCAGAGCCGCGAATGATGCGCTTGCCCTGCGTCAGCAGAGCAAGCGCGGCGGACAGGGCATCCATTGGCTGCGAGTCATCATGCGCATTGACAGATTGACTGCCAGATCAGGCCGGCACTCATGAAACACCCGCATTACGCGGTCGGTGCGGGGGCGCCACCGGCTGCCGGCCAGGACTGCTCGCGGTGTTCCTTGGCCTTGGCTTGCAGCCAGCGTTCGACCGACGGGAACACGAATTTGCTGACGTCTCCGCCCAGCTGGGCGATTTCGCGCACAATCGTGCCCGAGATGAACTGGTACTGATCCGACGGCGTCATGAACATCGTTTCGACTTCGGGCAGCAAGTGGCGATTCATGCCAGCCATCTGAAACTCGTATTCGAAATCAGATACCGCCCGCAGGCCGCGCACGATCACCCGGCCATTTTGCTCGCGCACAAAGTCCTTGAGCAGCCCGGCGAAGCTGCGGACTTCGACGTTCGGATAATGTCCCAGGACTTCCTGGGCGATTTCTACGCGTTCGTCGACGCTGAAGAACGGTTTCTTGTTGCGGCTGTGCGCGATCCCCACGACGACTTTGTCGAACAGGGCGGCAGCGCGGCGCACCAGATCCTCGTGGCCGCGGGTCAGCGGGTCAAACGTGCCGGGGTAGACAGCGGTAATCATGGGGGCTCCGTATCCTCGTAACTTGCTTAAACCTTCCTCCGAACTGCGGATTATTGATCTATTTCTGCATTGCAGCAAATTGCACCAGTCCGTAGTGCACCGCCCCGGCCCGATCCTGACGCAACACCTCGAACTCGTCAGGGGGGGCCAGCGCAGCCTCGGACTCTATATAAATCAGGCCATCTTCGGCCAAAATGCCGGGTAATAATGGCCATAAACGGGGCAACCAGTCCTGATTGAACGGCGGATCCAGCAAAATCAGATCGAACCGCGACGCGTCCATGCGCTGGACAACCTGTAGCGCCTCGCCCGCGTGAATGCGCACGGCGTCCGCCTTGAGCTTGTCACGCAATGCCCGCAGTGCAGCAATGGCCGTACGGTTATTTTCGACCATTTGCACCTGGGTGGCGCCGCGCGATGCAGCCTCGAACCCCAGGGCGCCGCTGCCGGCGAACAAATCCAGCACGCGTTTGCCGGTGTAGTTTCCATCCCACAAATGGGTCAGCCAATTGAACAGCGTTTCCCGCACGCGATCCGGCGTGGGGCGCAGGCCGGGCACATCGGGCACGGCGATAGGCGTGCGCCGGTATTGCCCGGCAACGATACGGATGGGCTTATTGCCCGTATTTGGTTTTTTCAAGAAAGCGAACCTCCAGCGCGAATATAGCAGCCGGGTAGGGGAGCCGTGCTGCTGCACTGCGGGGAACCGAATATACTTTCACCCATGTTCCGTTTCTTCAAGAAAAAATCTCCGCCGCCTGCCGCGCCGGTGCAGCCTGACGCTGCCCCGCCCGCAGACGAGCCGCGCCTGGCCGACGAGCCCGCGCCCCAGCAGGCCCCGGCCGAGCCTCCTGCTGTCCCTTCCTTGCCCGTTGCACGCGCCAACGAGGCCACTAGAGACCAGACGCCCGAACCCAGCGGTCACGCAGGCGATACGACGCCCGCGACGCCCGCAGCGGCCGAGCGCCCGCACAGCGAGCCTGCGGCGGGTTCTGCTCCGACCCCCGCTGCGGCCTCCGCGGGCAGATCGTCCATGGCCGGTGCGCTTGCGGCCAGCTCCGTGACGACCCGGCCTGCTGCTGCGCCGGAAACCCCTTCACCCGCGACGTCCGCTGCTACTCCGGCTGGCGCCCCCGCATCCGTGCCGCCAGCAGCACCCGTAGCGACGACATCGCCGCAGTCGCCAGAGGCTGAACCAGCCCGCGCGCCTGCTCCCTCAGCGCCGCCCGTAGCGGTAGCACCGGCGCAAGCGCCTGCGCCCGCACCGGCACAAACGTCAGCGTCTGCATCGGCTAACGCCGCGACTTCTGCCCCTGCGGCATCGCCCGTGGCGACCACGCCGCCGCAAGCACCCGCGGCCGCTGTGCCCAGCGCGTCTGCACCGTCTATTCCGCCTGCTGCGCCAACCGTCGCGGCCCCGGCCCCCGTTGCACCGCCCGCTGAGGCCCCAGCCAAGAAAACCTCCTGGCTAGGCCGCCTCAAACAGGGTCTGGCTCGCACGGGGCAAAGCTTGGGCGGCTTGTTCGTCGGCGTCAAAGTCGACGAAAACCTCTTCGAGGAACTCGAGTCCGCGCTGATCATGGCCGATGCCGGGCTGGAGGCCACAGAAAAGCTCCTGACCGCACTGCGCGCCCGCGTACGCAAAGAACGCATCGAAGACCCAGCCAAAGTCAAAGCCGCATTGCGCGCCTTGCTGGCCGATCATCTGCGGCCGCTGGAACGCTCCTTCGACCTGCAAAAGGCCAAGCCGCTCGTCGTCATGATCGCCGGCGTCAACGGCGCAGGCAAAACCACCTCCATCGGCAAGCTGGCCCATACCTTCCAGCGCCAAGGCGCGAGCGTCCTGCTGGCCGCAGGCGATACCTTCCGCGCCGCCGCGCGCGAGCAATTGATCGAATGGGGCAGCCGCAATAACGTCAGCGTCATCGCCCAAGAGGGTGGCGATCCCGCCGCCGTGGCATACGACGCCGTCAACGCCGGCCGCGCACGCGGTACTGGCGTGGTCATGGTCGATACCGCGGGCCGCCTGCCCACTCAGCTGCACCTGATGGAAGAGCTGAAAAAAATCCGCCGCGTCATCGGCAAAGCCGACAGCGCCGCCCCTCACGAAGTCCTGCTCGTGGTCGACGGCAACACCGGCCAGAACGTCCTGGCGCAAATCCGCGCCTTTGACGCCGCCATCAATCTGACGGGCCTGGTCGTCACCAAACTCGACGGCACGGCTAAAGGCGGCACGCTCGCTGCCGTCGCCGCAGGCAGCAACGGCGTGCGCCCGATCCCTGTTTACTGGATCGGCGTAGGCGAGGGCATGGAAGACCTGCAGCCTTTCGTCGCTGACGAGTTCGCCGGCGCGTTGTTGGCGGATTAAGCGCAAGCATCGCGTCCGCGCCACCCAACACACAGGGCCGCCGGTCTGCATAGACCGAGCGGCCCTGAACTTTTTGATGCGATGCGGCCATTCCGCTGCGATCGTCTGACAGATCTTCAAATGAACAAACCCTCCGTATTACGGGAGGGTTTGTCAGCAATCACGCACCGGCGAATCATCCGCCGGCTTTCACGTCATTTCCAAAACGGCTTGCTCGCTGCCAGCTGATCGAACGCCGCTTGCGCCTCGACAGTCAGCTTTTCCAATCGCGCACTGATCCATCCCAACGCAAACCATGCTTGGGGATGCGTGCCGACACAAGCCTGGTAATAGTCTTTCGCCATCGCCAGGTCATTGATCTCACCCAACAGATCCTGCACCTGCGCCAACTGCTTGCGATAACCGCGCAGCCGTACTTGCGGCAACAGCGATTCCGCGAACGCCAAGCCATAGCGCAGGCGTTTACCGCGTTTGCGCAGATCATGGCGTGCCGGAATATCCAGCGCCGCAAAGTTCTTGCCTTGCTCGGCCACCTTGGTGTGCCAACGATGCAGGCGCTTGGTCAGCAGCTTGCGCAACGTAGGCGGCTCGGTGTTCGACGTCATTGGAATAATCAGCGTAGGCGTCGCCGCAGCGGCAGGCGCAGTTCCATCCAGGCTGAAACTCGGCTCGGGCGCAGCGTCAGAGGGTTCGGCCATCTCGGGCAGGGCAGCTGGCGCCGGAGGTTGCACGTCCAGACTCCATTCCAGCGTATCCAGCAACCAACCTTGGAAAGCCTTGCCAGACGCAATGCTTTGCGAATCCACATCCGGCGGCGGCACATCAAAATTGATGGCCGGCATCCCGGCACGCTGCAACACAGGCGTGACCGTCTCGTTCAACACATCCTGATCGCGGTTTTGCCCGAACGCGGCAAACAGCGTACGCACGCCTTCCAACACGGGGGCGGGCGGCGGTGCAATCCAGCCGTCGAACAAACGCCAGGCCGAACGCAAACGGCGCATCCCTACCCGCAACTGATGCACATGTTCCGAGTTGCCGGCAGGATAGATGCCCAACGTATCCACCTCTGCCAACACAGCGGCATTGCGGGCAATCTGATCCAGGCATTCTCCGGCGATGCGGCCCATCGCCTGAGGCGGCGTCATGCTGTCATCCAGCGTCGCTGGCGCAGCGCCGCACGGCGCCCAAAAGCGCGCAATCGCCTTGCTGCGACGCTCTTGCAATGTCTCGGCATCGCCCGTGGCATCCTGTTCCGCCAACTCGCGCGCCAGGCCGGCGAGCGCATCGCCGCGTTCAGACTTGCTGCGCGCATCCAGCACCAGACCGTGACGCTGCTGCCAACGCCGCGCTACCGAGAAAATCGCGGCAGGACGGCCCGACACCAGTTCAAATTCCAATTCCGAAATCGGCAGCTCCAGCGACGCGGCGCGCAGCACGCCCGTGTCGTAGGCCAGCTCGATCGTGCCGTGGCGGCTGCGGACCTTGCGCAGCAGACGCTGCACATCAGTCTCGTAGCGCAGGCCCAATTCGCCCTTCAACGAGGACAGCGGACCCTCGAACTCCGTACCCGCATAGACCGACAAATCCAGCACCGGACCTGGCCGAGGATGATTGATCTCGACCCGCGTGATGGCATCCGCGCCAGGCATCTTGAGCGTCTGTACCCAATCACGTCCCTCCTTGCGCAGCCGCAGCGCAATACGCGCGCGGGCCAATTCTCGGGTCGGGGTATCAAAATACAGGGCATGCAGCCGGATGCGCGTGGCGTCCTGTTGGCGGACCTCTTGTAAAACTGCCCGGCGCGCAGCGGCGGGGACGTGCAACTTCAATTCTTGTTCTGACATGGTCCGCGATCAGTACTGGGGGAACGGGGCATGTTACCCAATACGACCTAAAATTTGATGACATGTCATAAATAATTCATCAACGAACGCAGGCCTCTCGGGTCACCAAGTGCAGTGGTTTGCCGGGCCTGCCGTCCCTGTCGTTATCCCAGTTATCTGTGCTGATTTTTCGATAAATTGGCATATCGCTAAATTCCGATATAATCCCCTCATGGACTTACTCGAAATATTCAAAGCCCTCTCGAACCGCACTCGTCTGGAAATCTTGCAGCGGTTAAAAGACCCCGTAAAGAACTTCCCCCCGCAAGACGAAGGGGACGTTCATACGGTAGGGGTCTGTGTCAGCAGTATCCAAGAGGGCGTTGGACTGTCGCAATCTACGGTCTCCGACTATCTTGCCACTCTGCAAAGAGCCGGCCTGGTTGAAGTCCAACGCATTGGTCAGTGGACCTATTACAAGCGAAACGAAGAAGCCATCAGTACGCTCGCCAAACTCATCGGCAAAGACCTTTAAAAAATTTTTATCCCTAAATATCGAAAAATCCCGATATCCCTTTTTATCGAAGTGAGATTCCAATGAAAGCAATCATCCTCAACACTTTTGGCGGTCCAGACGCATTTGAACTTCGTGAAGTGCCCAAACCGGAGCCGGGAGCAGGCCAAGTTCTGGTTCGCGTTCACGCGACTTCCATCAACCCCTTGGACTATCAGGTACGGCGCGGGGAC
Organism: Bordetella genomosp. 4; assembly: GCF_002261185.1. Taxonomy (GTDB): domain Bacteria; phylum Pseudomonadota; class Gammaproteobacteria; order Burkholderiales; family Burkholderiaceae_B; genus Bordetella_A. Next base: position 152,409 of record NZ_NEVQ01000021.1, on the reverse strand, counting down.
TATCCCAGCCTGGTGCCACTGCCGGCCATTACCGGACACGATGTTTCCGGTGTAGTCGAAGCAATCGGCGCAGGCGTGACAGCCTTTGTCCCAGGCGACGAGGTTTGGTATACGCCCCAGATTTTCGATGGCCCAGGCAGCTATGCCGAATACCACGTCGCTGCCGAAAACATCGTAGCGAAGAAACCGGCCTCACTCAGTCATCTGGAAGCCGCGAGCCTGAGCCTGGTCGGAGGGACTGCATGGGAAGCGCTCGTCGTGCGCGCAGGCCTGCGCGTCGGTGAAAGCATTTTGGTGCACGGCGGCGCAGGAGGCGTAGGGCACGTGGCCATTCAACTGGCGAAGTCCATCGGTGCGAGGGTAATAACCACTGTGCGAGAGGAAAATTTCGAGTTCGCACGCAGCATGGGAGCCGATGTCGTCATCGACTACAAAAACGAAGACTATGTCGAGGCCGTCATGCGTGAAACAGGGGGCCAGGGCGTAGACGTCGTTTTCGATACTATCGGCGGCGACACGCTTACCCGCAGTCCGGATGCGCTAGCACAGCTCGGCCGGCTCGTTTCGATTGTCGATATCGCGCAGCCGCAAAACCTCATCAACGCCTGGGGCAAGAACGCGAGTTACCACTTCGTGTTCACCAGACAGAATCGTGGCAAGCTCAATGAACTAAGCGCGTTAGTTGAGCGCGGCCAACTGCGGCCCCATGTCGGGGCGACATACTCATTAGCCGAGATTCCTCTTGCTCATGCTCGCCTCGAGAGTCGTGATAATGGACTACGCGGAAAAATCGCTATCGCTGTCATTCCGTCGCCGAATCCGAACTGACGTGGCCGACACCCAGCGAGCGCAAAACTGATTGCGATCAAGCTAACTGCTGCAGCAGCTAGCTTGATTCGTCGACTTTTATCATGACCGAGGCATCATTCCCACAATGCCGTGTCACCGGAAGAGCCGCGCTGAATAATAATTTTTGTCGCGCTACAAAATCCGCTTCCGCGCCTGCGTAATAATGACCTCCGCGACAATCACCACCGCGAAAATCGCCGCCAGCACCAACGCCACACGATCCCACTGGAACAGATTCAACGCCGTATCCAGCGCCATCCCGATTCCGCCTGCACCGACCAAACCGAGCACAGCCGATTCGCGCACATTGATATCCCAACGCAGCAGCACAATCGACCAGAACGCCGGCCGGATCTGCGGCCAATAGCCATACCACAGCACAGCGCCCGAGCTCGCGCCAGTCGCCGTCAATGCCTCGACCGGACCCCGTTGTGCTTCCTCGATCGCTTCGCCCACCAGCTTGCCTACAAAGCCGATAGACCGAAACGCAATTGCCAACGTACCCGCCAGCGCCCCAGGCCCGAAGATCGCGATAAACAGCAGCGCCCACACCAGCGAGTTCACCGAACGGCTAGACACCAGAATCAACCGTGCTAACTGATTGATCAGCCGGTTCGGCGTCAAGTTGTTCGCCGCCAGCAACCCCACCGGCACCGCCAATATCACCGACAGAATCGTGCCCAGCGTGGCAATGTGCAGCGTCTCCATCAACGCGCCATGCACGCCCTCTGGGTAATACGCCCAATCGATCGGCCACATCCGGCCAAGCAGATCAGCCATCTGCTCCGGCGCGTCATACAGAAACTCGGGGATGATCTCGACACTGCGCAGCGCCTGCACAATCGCCGCCACCACCACCAGATACAACGCAAAGCGCAGCAGCCGCTGCCCCATCGTGTACCGTTGCCACGTGCGCGGATATGCCGTTGCCGTCAAACTCGTTGCGGAGGTATTCATGCATCCTCCTGATTCAACGGCTTTCTACCGAGCCCACGCGCCGCATTGAATCGACGCTGCAAAATCGTATCGAATCCCAAATTATCCAAGAACACCGCACGCACAAACCGCGCCAGCACCTCGCCCAACATAATGATCACAATCAAGGTAATCAAAATCGCCGCGACAAAGTCATAATCAAAACGTTGGAACGCCGAGAACAAAGTCCCGCCGATCCCGCCTGCGCCCACGATCCCGACCATCGTCGAATTACGCAAATTCGAATCGAATTGATACGTCGCAAAGCCAATAAAGCGCGCAAACACCTGCGGCAACACGCCAAACAAAATCACATTGGCAAACGACGCACCTGTCGCGCGTACCGCCTCGACCTGCTTGAGCGAGATTTCCTCGATAGACTCGGTAAAGAGCTTTCCAATAAACCCCACCGACGCCACCGCCAACGCCAAAATCCCCGCCAGCGCGCCAAAGCCCACGGCTTTGACGAACAAGATCGCCACAATCACCGGATGCAGCGAACGGCACAGGGCCACGATGGCCCGAGCAGGCCACGACGCCCACGAGGGCATCAAATTACGCGCGCCCAACAACCCGATCGGCAGCGCGATGATGATCCCCAACACCGACGCCAACACCGCGATTTCGAGGCTTTCTGCGAGCCCCTGCCACAGCGTGTCGGGCTGTTGAATATGCGGCGGAAACATCCGCCCCAGCAACGTCGCCGCATGGCCCAAGCCATTGTGAAAGCGTTCCAGACTGAAATCCAGCTGGCCCGCCGCATACACCGCATACAAAAAAATCAGCAGCGCGCTGAGCTTCGCCTGCCAAGACATCGCAAACGGACGGCGCTTTACTCCAGCCACGACTCGCCTCCGTAGATCGCCTTCAGCGTCGCGGTATCCAGGCCCTGGCCATCACCGTCATACACTACATGGCCGCCCGACATCCCTACGATACGGTTGGCATAACGCCGCGCCAACTCGACATCGTGAATATTCACCAGCACCGGGATGCCGCTGGCATTCCCTTGTTCGGCCAACAGCTCCATGATCTCGACCGAGGTCTTTGGATCCAACGACGACGTAGGCTCGTCAGCCAACAGCAACTGCGGCCGCTGCATCAACGCCCGTGCAATCCCCACACGCTGCCGCTGTCCACCCGACAAGGCATCCGCACGCTGATCGCCAAAACCACCCAGCCCCACGATATCCAGCAACTGATAGGCACGCTCGATATCATCAGCCTCGAAACGGCGCATCCAGGCCTTTATTGCACTGCTATATCCGAGACGCCCCGTCAGCAGGTTTTCCATCACCGTCAGGCGTTCAACCAAGTTGTATTCCTGGAACACCATGCCAATCCGGCGCCGCGCCTGACGCAGCGCCGTGCCACGAATACCAGCCAGATTGACCGTACCCGCCTCGGTTTGCAACACGATCTCGCCGCGCGTCGGATCGATCAGCCGATTGATACAACGCAGCAGCGTGCTCTTGCCCGTCCCTGACGGCCCGATGATGGCCGTCAGGCCCTGACCCTGCACATGCAGGTCTATCCCTTTCAGTACGGGTTGGCCGGCCCGGTACTCTTTCACCAGGCCGGTAATGCGTAAAGACGTCGACATACTTACTGTTTGCCTTTGCTCTTGGCGGCTTCTTTATCGTAGGCAGCGCGGTTAAAGCTCTCGCCACCGGCCTCTGCGACCTGGCGCACGATGGCCCAGTCTTTTTGATACGTGACCGGGTAGAAACGATCTGCGTTGTCGAACGCCTTTTTCATTTCATCGGGGAACCGGTAGTCGTAGAAGCACTTCAGCATCTGGTCGCGGAACTTCGGTTCCAAGTCATGCGCGTACGAAAACGACGAGGTCGGGAATTTCTCGCTGGTGTAGATGATGCGGAAGTCTTCTTCCTTGACCTGGCCGCGTTGCGCCATGCGATGGAACACATCCGACGCGACGGCGGCGGCGTCATAGTCGCCCGAGTTCACGCCCATCACCGATTGATCATGCTTGCCCGAGAAAATGACCTTGTAGTCCTTGTCCGGGGTCAGGCCTTCCTTGGGGAACAAGGCGACCGGCGCCATATGGCCCGAGTTCGACGACGGCGAGGTATGGGCGAGTTTCTTGCCCTTTAGATCCGACAGCTTTTGATAGGGGCTGTCTTTCTTGACGATGACGATCAGGTTATAGCCCTGGAAACCATCGGCGTAGCCTTTGACGGCAAACGGCACCGCGCCTGCGATGTTCACGGCGAATGCGGTCGGGCCAGTCGAAAAACCGCCTACGTGCAGACGTCCCGAGCGCATGGCTTCGATTTCGGCGGCGTTGCTTTGCACCTGATAGAACACCACGCGTTTGCCCGTGCACTCGGCCAGATAGTCGGTGAACGGCTTGAAGATATTCGCGTAGACCGCGGGATCCTCGACCGGGGTGTAGGTGAACACCAGCGTGGACGGGGTCTTTTGTTTGGAAGCATCCGTGGGCGTGTCTGCGACGAGATCTTTATTTGCGTCGCAATACATCTGGTCCAAGTCGCCGCGGTTCGAGCAATTGTCGGCGTCAGCCGCGTAGGCGGCGTGAGTGCCAAAGATCAAGGCCGCCGCGGCAGCCGTACGCAACAGGCGCAGAGCGTGCATGGTGTGTCTCCTGTGTATGTGTCTTGAAATATGACTGTAATGAGATATTCAAACACAAAAAAACGAACCTGATCAGCCGGGAAATCACCTACGTTTATTTGCGAAAATTGTTCGGGTGTTTTCGTTTTGTTCGGTTTTTGTTGGTTTGAGTGAGTGGCTGGAATTACGGTCCGACCACTACCTCAAATTGAGGTTCAGGGTAACTCCCTATTCGAATTTGAAATATTTGGATTCATTATTGGAAAAAAATTACAGTTAACGCAGCGCGCTTTGGGAGGAGCTATGGCCAAGAACGCCCCTGTTGGAGACAACTCTCGCCGCGGTGCCGTGCGAGATCGCTCGCAAGTCCACAATCCGAAGACGGACTCCTGGGTTAAGCGTGATGCGAGTAATGGCCGCTTTATGGACCAGAAGGCTGATGGCAAGCCGTTCAAAGGCGTCCGTAAGGAAGGGAAGTAGTAAGCCCAGCTAGGTCACAGTTGTTCATACGCTCCCGCCTGCGCTTGTCATGCGATATAAGTCATCGAATGGCCTCGTGTGGCTATGCATCTTGTTGTTCGTAGCGATGCTTGGCAATTGCTCTGAGAAAAAAACAGTGCAAAAGACTTCCGTGTCGAGCGTCACGAGTACTACCTCTACACACGTTGCCGCTACTGCCCCTATTGTCGATCCGAGGACGGTACATGTCCCGGAGCCAGAGTTTTTTGTTCGACCATCATCATTGAAGCAACGCGCATCACCTAATGGCACTGTGGTCGGAAGTCTAGTGCGAGGGGTTTCAGTGAAAGTGTACGTGCGTCAGGGGGACTGGGGGCGTATCACGCCGGATGGTCTGTCGGAACGTTGGGTATCAATGACGCATCTTTGTCCGGATCGGAATTGTGCTGTTTTGCAGAAAGACGCGCCGAAGAAAAGCTCCGCGCAGCTACAACAAAGCACGCCCTCATCTCCTCGTATTAACCGCTTTACGTCAACGTATTCTGCGGGATGCCCTTGTTCATCCTCCAGTAATTGCATCGGGCCGAGAGGGGGCAGATATTGCATCACGTCTGGAGGCAATAAGCGGTATCGATAATGAGTTGGAAATTGAGACCGGCGAATTTTTATTAGAGAAAAAGAACCGAGGAGTTAGTCCGGCCACGGTGGATTCAATTACGGACTATACATTTCACAGGAGAAGAAAATGTCGACTACCGGAGAGAAGCCAGGAAGAGGGACATACGTGTGTGTGCGCTGCGGGCAACGGATTTTTCTTGATGAAAACTCCGATGTCTTGCCGCCGTGCCCGAAATGTCATGGAACTGAGTTTCGACCTTAATCATTAAGGAAATGATGTTTACCCAGTTATCTGCTCAAGCGGCCACAGCCACTCGGGTTCTCTCCAACAGCAACTGTTTCGCATTGCTTTTTTGATACGAATTTGTGCGAGGCGAAATTCAATTAAGGATCATGGGAGTTGTTCGTGCCGATTGCCATTCAAGAGCTTAATGACCAGATCCAGCCAGAGAAGACTGTCCTGATCTTTGGAGCGGGAGCTTCGGTGCCTTCAAATGCACCAAGTGTCAGCACGTTGATCGAAGCTATTAGCTATGAGTTTGGAATCGAGGCCGATGGCCTTACTCTGTCAGAAATCTCGGCGCTAGCCGAGGACAAACGCAATCGCACTGACCTTATTGACCTAATTCGGCAACAGTTTCGTGGTCTCAAGGCCAAAGGTGCACTGCTGAATCTTCCCAGCCACGACTGGAAAGGCATCTACACGACCAACTACGACGAGTTGGTGGAGGATGCCTACAAGCGCGCTAACAAAGCTCTGACAGTCTTCTCCTCAGATTTCGATTTCCGAGCACAGAGCGACCCAACCGCCACTAAGCTGTACAAACTTCACGGTACTATCAGCAGGGATTCGGTGGACGGTTTCGTTCACAACATGATCCTGACACAAACTGACTACGATTCTACGAACGAGTACCGCGAGACCCTGTACGCTCGGCTGAAAGATGACCTTAATCCGGGGTCACAAGCGGTCATAATTGGCCAGTCGCTCAAGGATGATCACCTCCGGAAACTGATCGAGGACGTCATAGCTATCAATAAAAAGGTCGGCGCAGGCGGTCGCATATTTCTTGTGTTGTACCAGCAGGACGACAACCGCGCCAAGACCTACGAATTGCGCGGGCTAAAAGTCGCTTTCGGTAGTCTCGACAGCTTCATCGCCGGCATGGATGCAAAGGCGCCCAAAACCGTACCTGCGTACCAAGACACCGGCAATCTGCTAGATGCCTTCAATACGTTGCGCCCTTTCACTATCGACATCCAGGACGAGATGGGCCCCGAGTTGTCCAACGCCAGCTCCATTTTCAATGGCTGGCCAGCTAGCTATTCGGATATCGCCACTGGCTTGACTTTCGATCGCACATGTTCCAGCGAACTCGTGAAGCTACTTGAGAGCGATGGAAAACAGTATGTCTGCCTACTGGGCGCGAGTGGTGTCGGAAAGACCACGGCTGCGCGACAGACTATGTTTCGCCTCAGGGGTAACGGTTACCTAGCCTGGGAACACAAGGCCGATTTGCCGCTACAGACGGCACAGTGGATCAACGTGGCCAAACGACTGGCTACGTCATCGCAGAAAGGCGTGCTATTCGTCGACGAGGCGCATGGACATCTATATGAGCTGAATCAACTCGTAGATCAACTTGCTACTCAGGGGCTTACCAGTTTGAAGCTCGTCTGTGTAGCTGCGAAGAATCACTGGGCGCCGCGCGTCAAGACGCCGCTCTTCTATAAGTATGGTCAAGAGGTTCAACTCTCCCAACTCGATCATCCCGAGGTTGATCGGCTTCTTGCATTGGTCGAGACAAATAGAGAACTGCGTCAGTTGGTTGAGTCTGGGTTCAGCGGATTCTCTCGCGGGGAACGTCGGCGACGACTTATCGAACGCTGTGATTCTGACATGTTCGTTTGTCTTAAGAACATCTTCGCTTCGGAGAAATTTGACGACATTATTTTGCGAGAGTTTGCGGGTCTTGATGAGGCACATGCCGAGATCTATCGCTACGTGGCAGCCATGGAAAGTTCTGGTATCCGTGTGCATCGTCAGTTGGTCATGCGGATTCTCGGTGTCTCTACCAATGCGATCCATGCGGTTCTTGGCGGGCTCGCGGGCATAGTCAATGAGTACGAAATCAACAGGCGCGAAGGCATATACGGCTGGAAGGTTCGCCACAACGTAATTGCGGCCATCATTGCCAAGTACAAGTTCCACGATGTCGAACAGCAGATTGACCTTTTTACTAAGGTCATCGACAACATTTTGCCGACCTACGATATTGAAGTGCGAACCATACGAGAGCTATGCAACATTGAAACTGGTTTGCCCAGCATCCCTGACAAAGACGTCCAGAACAACCTTCTGCGTCGCATGATGTCAATTGCGCCAGGAGAGCGCGTCCCGCGTCACCGCCTAATCCGTAATCTTATCTCCATCGGCGAGTTCGAAAAGGCCGACACTGAAATTCGAATCTACGAGAAGGACTTCAAACGCGAGGCGTCCGTTGACCGTTACAAGGTTCTGCTGCTCATTGCGCGTGCGACCGAGACCAAGGGTTTGCTAAAAGAGGACCGCATGGTGATCCTTGAGCAAGCTCGCGAGCTTGCCGCCGCAGCGGCCGACCGCTATGAGGGCAACAAGTACGTGCTAGGTGCCTACTGCGAAGTAGGGGTGCACGCTTTCAAACTAAGCGGCTCTCACAAGATCTTCGACGAAGCCATGGACGTCCTGCGCAAGGCGGAGAACCGTCTAGGTGATCCAGACATTACAAAAATGGTGATCCGATATGAACGTCGTCTATCCGCCCATGAGATTTCGATTTCCGACAGCGAGCCTGAGGAAGCTGCCGTAGAGTGAAAAGGCTTTATCAATGACGGCGACCTAACAACGTTGGATCAGTATGGGGCTGCGTTATGACGCGATGATCTGACACGATTGTGCTGGGGCGGGTTACTCGCCTAGAAAGAACCTCGTCGAACGGCCGCTTCAGGACGGCAAATCGATTTGCCGAAGGACAGCTAAGGTTCAGAGCATCTGCGAAAGACCGCTCTCGACTCAAAGCGGCCTTTCGATCGTCCAAACTTCGAACATCCATTAGCAGTAGAAAACATACGTAAAATGGGCACAAACAATATCCGACCCTGGTCAAGTGCATCAAAAAAAGGCCTCAATGACAGGAACCGATTATCGTCGGTGATATCAAAATATTCGGGGAGGAAAGCAATCCGACTCTTAAAGGTTAGTTTGTCCAGCATCGTATGATAAAAACCATCATCTCCCTAATGCATGGACTTGCCAAAAGTATCAATAGAATTTTGTCATGGCTGGAAAGCAAAGATCGCTCTGCTAACACCCAAGCGAAGTTTGTGGACCTTGCCCCAACTGATAAGGCAGACAACGCCGGCGTATATTCCGAAGCGATTCTGTTTGCGACGAACAATACGAAGGTGGCCAATATTGCTTTGACAGGTCCCTACGGTTCGGGAAAAAGCAGCATCATACAAACCTTCTTGAGGAAATATCGGCGATCTGCGCTTCATATTTCTCTCGCTGCGTTCGTTCCCGATACTGATTCGGAAGGCAAGAAGGTCAGCCGTCAGGAAATTGAGAGAAGTATTCTGCAACGGATGTTGTATGGTGCTGACACAAACAAACTCCCGCTGTCACGGTTCAAGAGAATTCAATCGCCTGGTGTTTGGTCGATATTTAAGTCTTTTTATATAACGTTTGGAATTCTCGCGCTTTGGTATGTGTTTAGTCGGCGAGCAGATATCGTGAGCGGCACCTTTTTCACTCCGTTCGCGCTCAGCAATGGATTCAACCTGGGGATTTGCGCGTTCGCAGTAACGTTCCTTTGGGCGACACTGCACCACTTTTACGTTGCCAGCTTCGGCCTGTCACTCAAGAGCATCTCGTTGAAGGACGTTGAGATAAGGCCAGCACATGACGACCAGACATCAATACTGAATCGTCATTTAGACGAAATACTCTATTTCTTCCAATCAACCAATTACGACCTTGTAATCATTGAGGATCTAGATCGATTCAACGACACCGAGATTTTCGTCACATTGCGCGAAATTAATAGCCTAGTAAACGAGAATGCGGGCGTAAAACGGACCATTAGGTTCCTCTACGCGTTGCGCGATGACATGTTTGTCAATACCGATCGGACCAAATTTTTCGAATTTATTATTCCTGTCATACCGATCATCAATACGTCAAATTCGATCGATATGGTATTGGAGCAAGGTAGGAGGCTTTCGCTCGATGAACGTCTCGATCGGCAGTTTCTAAGAGAGGTCTCACGTTACCTAAACGACCTGAGGTTGATTCAGAATATCTTTAATGAATATGCCATTTATGTGGCCAATTTGGAAACTGACGGAGAGAATCTGCTTGACGCCAACAAGCTTCTCGCGATTCTGATCTATAAGAACGTCTATCCACGGGATTTTGAGCAATTGCACCGCGGCGCCGGGAATTTCGCTGCAGTATTGAATCGCCAAGATGAGCTCATTAGGCATGGCGAAACCAGCTGCCGGGCCGAGATCGCGGAATTAGAAAGCCGAATCGAAGTCGCCGAGCAACAGACGCCTTTGGATCTGAAAGAGTTGCGGCAAATCTACGCTATGGCTCTGATTGAGAAACTCCCAGAGGGTGCTATTAGCGTCAGTCATGATCGGCAGACATGGATTCCGCTTGTTCAACTAGTCGACCATGATGCGTTCGAGCAACTCATTGATACGCCTCGTCTATTTTGCCGCTATCCTAATGGTACCTCCAGTGTGGTCGATTCTTCCAAATTGCAAACTGAGAGGGCTTCTCTAAATTCCTACCTGCAACGCAGGGATGAGATCGAAAGTAAGTTGGCTGATAATAAGAAAAAGGTGCTGGGCCGAATACATGATCTCAGATTGAAGATCCCAACGCTTCGCATGGCTAAGCTCAATGAGCTGTTGCGTTTAAATGCCGACCACATAGATGAGCTTTTCAAAGGTTTCGAAGACAATGGAGAACTCGCCCGCTTTTTGATCTTAGAGGGCCATCTCGACGACACCTACTATCAATACACGTCACTTTTTCACTCAGGCCGTTTGTCGCCCAATGACAACAGGTTTCTCATCCAAATAAGGGCATTTGTCACGCCTGAGCCGAATTTTCCACTGGACAATCCCAAAGAGGTCATCGCAGCGATGCGAGATGAGGACTTCCGGCAGAGCTATGTCTTGAACGTTAAGCTCGTCGATAACCTTCTGAATGATCGGGGTCTCTACTTCGATCAAGCACAGAAGCTTTTTGAGCTTCTCTCATCTGAATTCGAGAGCTGCGAAGATTTTTTCAATGCTTATTACACCAGCGGCCGCGCTGTTGCAGGGCTTCTTCTAGGCTTAGTCAATGCTTGGAACAATCTTGTGCCAACGGCCATTGCCAGCCCCAACAATATCTCTCACGTTACCCAACTGATCGCGAATCTACCGCTAAGCTCGCTCAAAACGCTCGCTAGCAACTTCGATGAATTATCAGAATTTGTTGCTGCGAACCTTCCAGAAATTCTGGTGCACCTGCCTGAACTAGCCCCGAAACGCCTTGAATGCCTCGACTTTGAGGTCCAAGATCTAGCTGCAATCAAAGAACACTCTGAGATTGTGCGCTTTATGTTTGAGGAGGGGCTGTACGGGCTAACGATAACGAACCTGGAATATGTCTACCAAGAGATTTTGGGGCAGAACGATCTCAATTCAATGCGCGAGAGAAACTTCACCACCATCCGTTCAACGAATAACGCAACCTTGATGAAGAGAGTGGAGCGTGATTTCAATCGTTACCTGCGCGATATTCTTTTAGAGTTGCACGGAAACTCAGAGGAGGATGTTCCCGCCATTCTAGCTATTCTTGGCCAGGATACCCTTGATGAAGATAATCTGCGGACGTTTCTTGAAAGGCAGACAACCCGACTACCGACTCTAGAGGGTGTGCCCGAGAAATTGCACGCAACACTGTTCCAGCTAAATGCGATTGAAGCAACCTGGATGAATTGTCTCGCTTTCATGGAATCTGACGGGTTTGGGGCAGATAGCCTGATTGGATATCTTGATCGAGATGTTGTCCGTGCGGCTATCCTACAACATCCCATACCAAGCGACTCGAACTCACTAACGCTGCGTCAGTTCCTTATCAATTCGGGTTCGCTGTCTGACGCCGCCTACAAAGATTATGCCCACGCTCTGCCGATGCCGTTCGAAAAGCTGCCCGAAGGACTGGAACCAAGCAAGCGTCGAATCCTGATAGCCGAACGAAAAATCACATTCACTAAGGAAAGCTTCGATGCGCTCGCTGACAGTAAGGATTTGCAGGTGCTATTTGTCGCTGCCAACATCGACGCATATCTGGCAAGACCCGACGGCTTTGCACTCGACGACGACTTCCGAGAGGAGCTTTTACGATCTAACATTGATAATGTCGCCAAGCTCAAGATAGTCGACCTGATGGACCTGGAGGCGCTCGTGGACCTTCCAGAGCGATCAGCACTAATCGGCCCAATTATTAATAGCACAGACGCCATAATATTCAAACTTGATGGGAATAGTGCCCAAGCCCTAATAAAATACTCAGAACCTATAGAGATACAAATTGCACTCTTTAATAAATACCACTCTCTCATGAGTGATGACGAGGTACGTAACGTCTTGGCTAATCTACCGGAACCATTTTCCGAAATAAAAATAGGATATAGAACTCCCAGGCTAAAAAATAATCCCGAGAATCTGGGGCTTGTAAAATGGCTTGACTCAAGAAATATTATCTCCTCATGGGGGGAGGATCGCCTCTTTACTGACGATATAAGAGTGAATCTCTATAGAAGTTGATACGGCTTCCAAAGTCTATGCTGCCTCGGCGTAAGCGGTACCTCGCCGAAGATCCGCATCCACACCCCACGACTGCTCGTGGCCGGTGCCAGACGAGCGCAAGCTGTACTCGGTGACACAGCGCTAAACGATTGCTGGGCAACCAACTCGAGCTTCGCCGACATACGAGAGCTCAGTCGTCAGCTCCCTGCCAAGGTAGCTCAGGAAGGCTTCAGGCTGCCCGACAATTCGAGGCTTGCATAGCGTCAATGGTTGAAAGCCGAATGAACTGGCGATGCCGAGCTGAAGGTCTCCCCCGATGCTTGGCAATGACTCGTCGTCGATGCAGTCCTGAATAACGTAGCGCGGCATCCTGCTAATCTGTCTTCCCGGAGAGGGTACTCCCGACAGTGCTTCAGACAGTCTTCCCGTCATCAACTCCTTCTTGTCTCCCAAATACTGGAACTCGCCAGCCTGCATTCCATTTTTTGTCGAGGCGCCAAGCACGCACATGCCGTCACTGATCTGGGGCCTGAAGTGAACAATCGCGAGCGCTTTTACTGAGTGGCAATAGCCAAAAAGAGCCGCCTCGAATATGGCATGTTCCCCCACTCGACCCTTGTAGTCGTCGAATGTAAGCTGCAGGTAGGTATGAACATATTGAGCAATGTCGGCCATCGAAGGAGCGTATCCTGCCGGCGATATTAGATTGCTGAGGAGTGGGGCAAGTGAAAGATATGCGTTCTGCCCCATAAGAGTGTTGCCGGCGAAGCAAAAGCCAATCGAATGGAAATAGCTGACGTTCGAAAGGAAACCGTTCGCTCCAGGTTCGCGGCAAACAATCTGAAGAGGGAAAATCTTCGCGCCATCCTCAAGCAGTATTCTTTCCGTTGGCGATGCACTGATACGGCTGTCCGCGGCGACCCACAGTGTCGGGTGCTCTTGCGATTCATTGTTAAGCCAAATGGCAATGGCCGTCATGCTAAGCCCCAAGGTTCCATCAGTTCTCCTAGCACTAGATTATTACCCAGTTGGCGACAGACCGCTTCTGGCCGAAAACGGACATCGAATGAAAGGTCGTTCTCTCAGCACGATGGGAAGAACTTTAATGTGAACCGGATGGCAGGTGGGGGTTCCCAGCCACCCCGCTACTCTGCCGAACAACCAACTCTGGCGCCAACCTCTCCGACTCCGGCTTACTCCCCCCCATCTGCTCAATCAACAACTCAGCCCCCCTATATCCCATCTGATGCATAGGCGACCGCACCGAGGTCAAACTAATAGGCAGATCCGCAGCCACAGGCGTATCGTTATATCCCACCACCGCCACGTCCGACCCCGGCGTCATCCCATAATCCCGCAGAGCCCCCATCAGCCCGATAGCCAAAAAATCATTCACTGCGAAAAACGCCGTCGGCTTTCGCGATCCACTCAGCAGTCTTTCCCCCACGCTCCGGCCAGCTTCAGTATTAAACGGGCTCGTAGGCCGCCAAGCCTTATCGATATCCACCCCCAGCTCCTCGCACCTAGCCACAAACCCAGCCGTGCGATCCACCCCAGTGCTCGCATGTGCTTGCCCCGCAAGCACCGCAATATCACTATGCCCCAGCCCGACCAGATGATCAGCCGCTAACCGCCCGCCTTCAAAATCATCACACGTGACAGAGCAATGCTGCCCCAACCGGCGGCTCACCAGCACCATCGGAATGCCGCGCTTCGCAATCTCGTCAATGAAGTACGGATCATCCAACCGCGCATCGGCAAACATGATTCCATCCACCCGTCGCGCCAACGCCGACTCTCCCAACTCGCGTTGCCGAGCAGGGATGTCTTGGGTATTGGAAACAAACGTCTGGTAATTCGCGTGCACGGCCGCCGCGTCTATGCCCTCGTAAATCATGGCGACCACGATGTCAGACAGTTGTGGCACCAGCACGCCTATCGTGCGTGTGCGCTGCGTCCGTAACCCAATGGCGTTCGGGTTCGGCCTGTAGTTGAGTTGTTTGGCCAGGTCCCGGATCCGCTGGACGGTTTCGGGTGCGGCTGCCGATTTTGCATCCTCGTCTGAGCCGTTCAGCACGCGCGAGACGGTGGATACGTGCACGTTTAGCAGCCGTGCGAGCGCGCTCAGGGTGACAGGGCCTTGTTTCATTGGACAGAGGATTGAAGCAATCCCAAATGATACCAAGTCACCCCAAACCATAAGGCAACCCAAATTTACCCAAACGTTAGGGTAAACCATGCTTGATAGCACCTGTAGCTATGCGCGAAACTTCAACCCAATCGTTTGGGTAAATCGTTGCACAGAGGAAATCGTGAGCAGTATCAATCAACTTCTAGCTTCGTATCGCTCGGGGCAGAGCACCGCGTCAGAGGTCGTCCAGGTTTACTTGGACAAAATCGGGCAATCCGAGCTGAATAGCTTCATCTCGGTAGATCGGGCGGCGAGCCTGGCAACCGCAGAGCTGTGCGACAAGGTAATGTCGGCCGGCGGAACGCTGGGGCCTTTGCATGGTGCCCCGGTGGCGATCAAGGACCTCATCGATGTGGCGGGGATGCGCACCACGATGGGATCGAGCCAGTATGCCGAAAACGTCGCCGGTGCAGATGCGCCGGTGGTTCAACGTTTGCGTAATGCGGGTGCGGTGATTCTTGGCAAAACCAACACGCACCAGTTCGCGTATGGATCCACGGGCGATCGGTCGGACTTCGGGCCGGTACGTAACCCGAGAAACGTTGAGCACGTGTCGGGTGGATCCAGCAGTGGTTCGGCTGCCGCTGTGGGGGCAGGCCTATGCCTGGCCGCTTTGGGCACGGACACCAGTGCTTCGGTGCGCTTGCCGGCAGCGTTTTGTGGTGTGGTGGGATTGAAGCCCACCGTTGGTTTGCTGCCTAGTACCGGTGTATTTCCCCTGAGTCCCACGCTCGATCATGTGGGTCATTTGAGCGCGACCATTTTGGACAACGCTCTAGTCCTCGAAGTGTTGTGCGGCTCTACGTCTGGCCGCTACGCCGAAAAGGTCGGAAAACCCATCGCAGGTATGAAAATCGGCGTGCTCGGCGGCTACTTCGCTGACTTCGTCAGTAATGACGTGCAGGCAAGTGTGCGCCGTGCTCGAGAGGCTCTCGAGGCCGCCGGCGCGCGTGTTGTCGATATCGAGGTGCCAGAGACACAGGCGATCTACGAGAATCAGCAACTGATCCTGCGTGCAGAGGCCTATGCAACACACCGGGCAGCGTTGGATGAGGATAAGCCCTATCTGCCCGAGGTTCGCACTCGCTTAATGACCGGGGCAGACGTGTCAGCGGCTGATTATTTAGGCGCGTTGGGACAACGTCATTCGGCACAGTCGGCGTTCGATGCGGCTTTGGCCGATGTGGACATTCTGTTGAGCCCGACATGCGGTGTGCCTGCGCCGCGGATCGACGAGCGGGAAACGTTGGTAGACGGTACTGCGCATCCGACTTTTTGGCTGATCACGCGACTGACTGCACCGACAAATCTCTCTGGTCATCCCAGTCTGTCCGTGCCTTTCGGCGAGACAAACGGATTGCCGCATGGCATGCAATTGATCGGCCGCTATCAAGATGAAGCCACGCTGTACCAAGTCGGCGCTGTGCTCGAGTCCGCCAATCGGATTTGATTGACTCAATACTCACCAAATCGAAAACGCAGGCCGAAACGGCTTTGCTAACAGGATCAAAAAAAGGGTAGAAAACAAAATGAGCACCACAGAACCAAGGCGCAGATACAACATATTTTTGTTGATCATGCTGCTTGCGCTGCTGAACTACATTGATCGCGGCGCTATGTCGTATGCCGCGGCCAGCATCACCTCGGAATACGGATTGAACAGAGCGCAATGGGGCGCTCTACTCGGATACTTTGGGTACGGCTATCTCTTTGGCGCGCTGTGCGGCGGATTCCTCGCTGATGGCTTGGGACCTCGCAAAGTCTGGCTTTGGGCAGCGGGCAGTTGGTCTATTCTCGCGATGGCGACGGCCTATGCAGGCGATCTGGGGATTGCGCTGTTTGGCGGATCTGCGTTGGCCGGTTTCGCTGTCATCCGGATCGTTTTCGGATTTGCGGAGGGCCCCGCATACTCGGCAATCAACAAGAGCATCTCCCGATGGGCTGCGCCTAAAGAGCGCGGCTTTGTCGTGGCCCTGGGCCTGGTCAGCACGCCGTTGGGCGCTTTGCTGACAGCGCCCATTGCGTCTGGCTTGCAGTACGCAACGGGTGGATGGCGGGCGATGTTCATCATCCTCGGGGTGGTGTCGCTGGTCGTTCTTTTCTTCTTGATGCGTGTGTTCACTGATACTCCTCAGAGCAACAAGTACATCTCTGACGAAGAAAAAGCCTACTTGGCTCAGGAGAAAGCAAAAGAAGAGCAAGCCAAGCCTGGCAACACCGATGACAGCGCATCCGTGCGTGTGCCTTGGTGGTCGTACTTCAAAAGCCGGACCTTGGTGCTCAATGCGCTGGCGTATTTCTCATTCATGTACGTCAACTTCCTGCTGCTGACGTGGACGCCAAAGTATCTCGAGGACCAATTCCATTTCAATCTCTCGTCACTCTGGTACATGGGGATGATTCCTTGGGTTGGAGCTTGCTTCACAGTGCTGTTGGGAGGCAGGATTTCTGATGCGATATACAAGTCCACGGGCAGCCTCGTAAAAGCTCGGAGCCTATTTGCTGCTGTCTGCCTGCTGTGCACCAGTGTGTGCTTTTTCTTTGTGTCGAAAGCAGAGACGGTATGGGTGGCCGTTGGCTTGTTGACCTTGGCCAACGCGATTAATTCTTTGCCGAACTCGGTGTTTTGGGCTGTCGTCATCGATACAGCGCCTGCTACTCGCACGGGTGCTTTCAGCGGGATGACGCATGCGGTTGCCAATACGGCCGCTATTGTTGCGCCTACGTTGACCGGCTATCTCACGATGCAGTATGGCTATTCGTCCATGTTCATTGCAGCTGCCGTTGCGACGGGGGTGGGCGTGTTGGCAATGTTATTTGTCCGGCCGGGTCAAACTAATTGAGCGGCGATGGCTGTGAAGTAATGAGGTTGACCGCAGCGCGTGCGAGCGCTGTGGCTTCCAAACCGTCATAGAGCCAGATAGAACTCCATCGGAATAAGCTCCACGGCGATCATCCGACGGTCGGAGCGGAAACCGATCGCTTCTGGCCAGGGATTTCAGGCGGTCAGGAAGCGCATGACTTCGGCCCAATCGTTAGTCGACAGGGCGACGTCCTCAAAATCGCCTGCTTCCTCGTCATAGCGGGAAACGCAGAAGCGCTGGCTCCTGCCGGATTCGCGGTCGGCATAGCTAGCGTAGTCGACATACACTTTCAAGCTGCGCTCCTCGTTCTCGAACGAAGGAGCTGCATCGATGTAACTCGACGCGTCGAAGAAACCTTCGGGTAGGGTAGGCAGGGTTGTTATGTCGAAATCGGGAAATTCGCGACGCAGTCGTTCAAGGTTCATAAGGGAAGTATGTGGAGGCGGAAAGCCTGAGATTTTACGTTGCTCTGTATCGGGATCAGAAGTCGTAGCGCACCGTCACGCCAGCATACCGTGGCGATCCGTAGTGGCCGTAGCTGCCGCCAATGCCCTGGTAGTAGGTCTTGTCGAACAGGTTGTTGATGTTCAACGTTGCCGCCAGATTCTTGTTGAACTGGTAGCGCGCCATCAGGTTCACCACCGCGTATGCATCCTGCTTGACTGTGCTGTCATAGCGGCTGAAGTACAACGAGGTCTTCGACGTCCAGTCGACGCCACCGCCCACCGTCAACCCGTTCCAGGCGCCGCCCAGCCGATACGTCGTCCACAGACGCAGCGTGTTGACGGGCAATTGGGTCAGCAATTGCGAGCCTTGCGCGTCTTCGCTCTTTGCATGGCTGAAACCCGCATGCATGTTCCAGCCCGGCAGGATTTCACCAGCCACTTCCAGGTCGATGCCCGTGGTCTTGGCGCCTTTGGCCGCACGATAAGCCGGGTTGTCCGTCCCCGGCACGGTGTAGCCCGCGTCCAGTTCCGCTACATTGTCTTTCTGAGACCGGTATATGGCCACGCTGGTGTTCAGGCGGCCGTTCAGAAATTCCCCCTTCCAGCCCATCTCATAGTTCTTGCCCACGATGGGATCGAGGACGTTGCCGTTGCGGTCCTGGGATGATTGTGGCTGGAAGATGTCGGTATAGCTTGCATAGACCGATTGTTCGGGCGTCAGGTCATAGACAATGCCAGCGTAGGGAGTGATCTCGCCGCGCGCACGCATGCTGTAGGTTTGCAGGAAATTGTCGGTGGGGCTCTCGTAGTAATAGTCGTAGTTGTAGTCGGAGCGCCTCGCGCCAAGAATCAGATGCACGTCATCGATGGGGTTAAGACGAAATGCCGCATAGCTGCCGCTCTGGCGCGATTTCACGTTGAAGATCTCGCCCACGGTGCCGGTGTCGCCCGGCCGGGGCATGTTGTTGCCCCAGGTGTGAAAGTTGACCGTGGATACCCCTACGTCCCAGCCTTTGTGCTTGTTCTCGTAGTCCTGGAAGTTGAAACCCGCGATGAATTCATGCGTCCGTCCACCCAGTTCAAAGGGGCCCTGGATCGTGACATCCACACCCGTTTGGGTTTGCGTCGCACCTGCCCGGTAGGCCAGCATGCCAGCGTTGCCCGTGACCTGGTCCAGGAAGGATCGCCCGGAACCCACCCGATACGAACCGTTCAGATTGGAGCGATCTACGTCCATGTAGTTGGCTGCGACCTTGAACTGCCAGTCATGCGCTAGCGCCTGTTCGAAGTTCACCATGTAGTTGGTGGTCTTGAATTCGTCGTACATCCAGCGGGCACCGGAACTGGTCGAGCGTGTGAAGCTAGTCTGCTGGCCGTTGGTGAAGATCAAGGGGACGCCCGGCGCGCCCGTCGCCTTGTACTGTTGGTGGTCGATGCCGAACCGCAGCAGCGTGGTATCCGTCAGGTCGGCTTCAATAACGCCATACAGCACGTCCTTGTCCTGCGTGTAGGCATCCATGAATGTATGGTTGTCCTGCTTGGCGGCCACCAGCCGGCCGCGCAGTCTGCCGTCGCTGCTGAGCGGGCCCGAGATATCGGCTTCAGCGCGATAAAGATCCCACGACCCGGCTCCCACCTGTGTGTAGGCCTGGAACTCGTGCGTGGGCCGCTTGCGGATCAGGTTGACCATACCGCTCGGGTTGCCGGCGCCCGTCATCAGGCCCGTGGCGCCGCGCACCACTTCCACGCGGTCGTAGAGCGCCATATCGAGCAAGGTGCTTGGCATGGTGCGTGACTGGTTCACCTGTGTGGTCGTCACGCCATCCAACTGATAAGTGTCCATGGCGCTGCCGCGCGAATAAATGTTGAAGCGCTCGCCGCCGTCCTGGGACATGGTGATACCCGGCGTCTGGTTCAGCACGTCGGTCATGCTGTTGAGTTGCTGGTCCTCGATCTGTTGCCGGGTGATGATGCTGATCGATTGCGGCGTTTCCTTGATCGACAGATTCATCTTCGTCGCGGTGCTGCTGACCGGCACGGTGTAGCTGCCCGTACCTTCGCTGACGGGTGCGTCGAAGTTTCCGAATACGGCGACCGGCTCCAGAATCGTCGCTGCGTTCTCGTCCGTGCTTTCGGGGCGCAAGGTGTATGCGCCATCTGCCTGCCGCACGGCTTGCAGGCCGGAACCCATGAGCAGCGTCTGAAAGGCGGTTTGCACGCTGTAGCGGCCTTGCAGACCGGCCGTGACCTTGCCTTGGGTGAGTGTGCCGGGTGCGGTCAAAAACACGCCGGCGTCTGCAGCCAGTTGATTGAGTGCGGCGGTCAAGGGGCCGGCCGGGATGGCGTAGTCGCGGAACTCGGCCGCTTGTGCGTGCGCCACAGGCGCCCAGGCCGCCGCGCCGCCGATCAAGCCGGCAACAGCCATGTGCAGGGCGAGCACCACGGGCCAGATCGCAAAACGCGGGGCGGGGTTCAATGCGCGGTCGGCGCAGAGGTGGGTACGGCGGCGAAGCATAAGGCGGAAATCCCTCAGGGCGTGATGGTGAACAGCGAGAGGGAGGCCATCGACACGTCGATGTGATCTTCTCTCATTCCGTAAATCGGATGAGATTCAAAAACCCGAACTGCCTTTTGAAAAAAGTTTTGCAGTCAGCGCGCGACGATCGATGTCCACCATGGCAGAGGCCGCTGCACGCGCACGGGGAGATTGCGTTCCAGCATGGCTAGGGCGCGGTCGGAGTCGTCGGCTGGGAACACGCCCATGACGAGCATGTCGGCGACTTCCGGCGCGACGCCCAGATAGCCCTTGCGGTATCGGCCCAGTTCATTGATGAGCGCTTTCAAGGGCAGGTTGTCAGCCAGCACGACACCTCGGCTCCACGCTTCGCGGGCGGGGTCGGCTTGCTCGGTGGACAGAATCGATTCGGCATTGAAGCGGACTTGGCCGCCTGCTACCGTATTCACCGACGCGCCGGCAGGGTTGCGTACCGCCACTTCGCCGTCGTAGACGTCCAGCTGAACTTGGCTTTCCGTCAGGCGCACGCTGAATCGCGTGCCCAACGCCTGCATGCGGCCAAAGCGGGACTCGACATAGAACGGGCGGTTGGCGCGAGCGGGTGCCGTTTCGACCAGGATCTCTCCCGCCAGCAGCGTCAAGCGGCGCGCGGCGCCGCGGTAATCTACATCCAGCGCGCTACGAGCGTTGAGCCAGATCCTTGATCCATCTGCCAGCAGCAGGTCCCGCCGTTCTCCGGTGTTCGTGGAATAGTCGGCGGCAAACGCTAGCGCCAGGTCGGGCAGCGTCGTGTGACGCCACCCCAGCCAGCCCAGCACGCTCGTGCCTAGCACGATGGCGCCGCTGCTCAGCAGTTGGCGCCGCTTGAGCGCGCTCTTGCGCGCCACGGTGGTGCCCGCCAGCGCCGCGTCGACCCCGCCCAGGCGCAGCGGCTCGAACCGCTGGCTGACGGCTTCGATGTGATGCCACGCGGTTGCGTGTTCGGTCCGTTCGTGCAGCCAGGTCTGCCACGCGGCCCGGTCCTGCTCGGCCACGCTATCCGCGCGCAACAACGCAAACCAGTTGGCTGCCTGTTGCAGGCTGTCGAAATCGGTTTTCATAGCGCTGCCCGACGGAGGCTCGACCTCGATGTCCCTGGGCGCAATCCGCTGAGGCGACGCCATCTGTTCACTTGCCCAACCCGGCATCGATCAGGGCGCAATGCAACATGCCCTGAGCAATGTATTTCTGGACCATGCGCTCTGACACTTCCAGGGTCTGGGCGATGTCGCGGTAAGGCACGCCGTCCACCTGTGCCATGACGAAGGCCGTGGCGGCCTTGTGCGGTAAGCGGCTCAGCATTGTGCCGATTTCCATCAGCGTTTCGATGATCAATGCGCGTTGCTCGGGAGACGGCTCGAATGATTCGGGCCGCGCGGCTAGCGTGTCCAGCCAGGCTTGTTCGACTTCACGTCGTCGCCAGAAGTCCGCGCACAGGCCATTGGCCATGGCGCGCAAGTAGCCGCGGGCTTCCGGAAAGCTCTTGAATCCTTGCGAGGCCGGCTTGCTGAGTAAGCGAAGGAAAGCGTCATGAGCCAGGTCGGCGGCGTCCGCCGCGTTGCCCAGCCGGCGGCGTAGCCATCCTTGGAGCCATTCGTGGTGATCGCAATAGATCACATCCATGGACGGTACCGTACCGTATCCGTCAACCTTCATTTCCATTCCGGCCCGCGGCAGTGGGGCCTCTCCGTCTAGGTTTTGTAAACGAAACTAATTCGTATTTGCAAGAATCGAGACGAATGATAACTCATGAGGAAATGCTTGGCATGCGAGGAGCCGGACTTTCGTCATGGAGCACTTCTGTGGCCGACGTCCGGTCTGGCCGGGAGCAGCCAATCACCAAAGGCAGCTTGCGGCCAGTAAGAGCCGCTCGACACTCGGTTCCAGATTGCGCACAATCGTGGATATTGATCGGGCGTCCTGCGCTGCCCCCTTACTCCGAGGGACACCGCCGTTACACAACGTGGCCAGCGATAGCTGGGAACTCAGTTTGACTCCATGAGGCGCGGCCCGGATGCCGGGACGCTCGCAACGCGCATCAACCGGAGGACATACACATGTACATCATCATGGGGGGCACCGGCCACGTCGGGGCGGCTACCGCGCGCGCTTTGCTCGCGCTTGGCGCGGAGGTAACCATCGTTACCCGCTCGGCGGCTCGCGCCGCGCACTGGCGTGCTCGGGGCGCCGACATTGTCCAAGCCAATGTGGAAGACGTGGCGTCATTACGCGCCGCGTTCCGGCGTGGCCGACGCGCTTTTCTACTGAATCCTCCGGCGGACACGACCACCGACACCGACGTCGTCGAAAGACATACCGTTGCGAACATACTCGCCGCGCTCGAGGGATCCAGGCTTGAAAAAGTCGTTGCCGAGTCGACGGGCGGCGCCCAGCCGGGCAGCCGCATTGGCGATTTGAACGTGCTGTGGGAACTGGAAGAAGGGCTACGGGCCCAGGCGTTGCCGGCGGCCGTGAACCGTGCTGCTTACTACATGAGCAACTGGGACGGGTTACTCGAAACGGTGCGCAACACCGGCGTGTTGCCCAGTCTTTTCCCGGCGGATCTCGCCATTCCGATGGTCGCGCCGAAAGACCTGGGCGAAGTCGCAGCCGCCCGTTTAATGACGTCTCTCGACGACTGCGGCGTCCGCTACGTAGAAGGCCCGAGGCGGTATACACCCAGCGACGTAGCGCGAGCGTTCGCGGAGACCTTGGGCCGGCCTGTCGAGGTCCACGTCGTACCGCGAGCGGAATGGCAGCAGACGTTCGTCAACCAGGGATTTTCTGAAGCCGCCGCTGAATCCTATGCCCGTATGACCGAGGTGTGCGTCGACAGCGGCTTTGACTTGTCGGACACCCCGCTGCGCGGATCGACCACCCTGGAGGCTTACATTCGGGACCTGGTGGTCCATGTCTGATATAGCCAGCAACTGAGTACGCCACGACGCGCATCAAACATCGCGCGGTCGCAGACGGGCGGTGCTCCCATGCGATCCTGGCGGAAGATATGGGCATCTCCCACAACGTCCTGCTTGAACACCAAGCTGGCCCCGCCGACGAGGCTATAAAGTTTCTCGTCCTTGCCGGTCTGATCATTGTGATCGAGCTTGATCCTCACACGAGAAGCGGCTTCATCCAGGGCATCGAGTCTGCGCAGCGCATTGCCCAGGTAGTACCGAGGGGCGGGGCTTCCGTCATGGATGCGGGGGCGGGGCGGGAGTGCATTTGAGCCGATGCTAGCGGGGCTTTAACGCAGCCACAAGTTTCGTCGAAACGGTGCCCAGGATACGTGATCCACGTGAGTCCCGGGACGGTTCGGAAAAATGGTCGACAAGATGATAGCTCCGCGCGACCGATGCTAATCTGCCGAGACTCATCTGCGTATAGGAGATGGCATGGATCGAATTGCTGAGCGCTATTTGAGATTTGCAAGAATCGAGGCGGCGGGTCGCTCGCCCTTGTATGAAAAATGGGCGTTGCATGTCGCGAATTCGTTTGACGCACTGGCGTTTTTACAGGGTCTGCCTGTAGATAAACAGCAACCCAATCTGCTGTTTGCAGCGTTCCGGCATACCGTAGGCGCGCCCACTTCGACCGCGGGATTCGATGCAGGCCTGGCGCAACATGGCGCCGCCATCCGGGCTCTTATGCTGACTCGTTCCACGCAGACTAACGAACCAGCGCGCTGTGCAGTATTGCTACCTGCTCTAGCTTCGATCGGGGGCAAGATAGCGCTCATCGAAGTGGGGGCCTCTGCAGGGCTGGTCCTGCTGATGGACAAATACGGCTACGACTGGGGGTCCCAACGCCTGGTTCCGTGTGGAGACGATTCGGGTTATCCGGTATTCCCCTGTGCGGTCACCGGCGCGGGCTCGCTCCCCCACACCTATCCTGAAATTGTGTGGAGGGCTGGACTAGACCTGAGCCCAATCGACGTTCACTGCGACGAGGACAGGAAGTGGCTCGAGGACTTGGTGTGGCCCGAGGATGGCAATCGACTCGCCCGCCTTCAGTCTGCGCTACGGATCTGCAGACGCGAGCCGCCTCAGATCGTCCGGGGCGATTTGCTGCGGGATCTTGCTTCCTTAATCGAACAGGCTCCGGCGGAAGCGACCGTGGTTGTGTATCACTCCGCTGTCCTGAACTACGTGATGGACCAGGCTCTGCGCAATGAATTTGCACGCAACATGTTGGCCTCGCGTTGCGTCTGGATCAGCAACGAAAGTCCGTTGGTTTTTCCACAATTCGTGCCCGCGGCCACGCCGCAACCGTCCGGCATGTTCCTGTTATGCGCCGATGGCCATGCGTTGGCCTGGACGGATCCGCATGGTGCTGCGCTGCAATGGCTGTGATTCAGCGCTTTCTTCACTACCCGCCGTCGGAATCTTCGTCATCAAGAGATGCAAGAGAGCGCTTTGGGTCGGATCCAGACGTCGATGACAGGCATCTTCCGACCCCGAAGCCGTCATTGGATCACACGACCTTGGCCCACTGCGTAGCAGTCGCTCACGATTTGAATCGGGCGGGCGACGATGGGATGGCGCTTGGTTCGGTACCGTTAGCGTAAATCCCGGCAGCGCACCACTCTTGACGGCGTAATGCTTAACCTAAGCTTCCTTGACTACAGACTCATCACAAGAAAGTCTTTTTCCCCTGAATCTATGCCAGCGCCGTGCTCAATCTGGGAGCCGCTCAACGACGCTTGCGCCCCCAGAACTACTTTCAACTGCTGCTGAGGGTTGCCTTCCGCACGTTCCGGTTCCATGCACGCCAGACGCGCTGGCGAGCATGGGGCTCTTGATGGCAGCCGAGGTGTTTCTGGCGCCGCGCCCGCTTAGAAGTCCATCGACGCCGACAACATGAACGTGCGCGGCGCGCCCAGCGCCAGGCTCGACAGTTGAGGCATCCCCCAGTAGGCCTTGTTCGTCAGGTTGTTGATGGCGGCGCGCAGCACCACCTGGCGGTCGGCCACCCGAGTGGCATAGCGCGCGCCGATGTCGTACGTGGTGCGCCCGCCCACCGACAGCGAGTTGTCCGCGCTGATGTACTGCTTGGACACCGAGGTCGCGTTGGCGGTCAACGTCAGCCCCTGCACCGCCGGCACGTCCCATTCCATGCCAAGTTTGCCCTGTAGCCTCGGGATCCCAGTGGCCTGCTTGCCCTCGTTGGCCGCGACGGCGGCTTTCGTCACCTTGGGATCGATGTAGGCGACGCCGCCGATCAGGCGCACGCCACGCAGCGGTTCGCCGAAGAAGCCCCATTCCACGCCCTGGTTGCGCTGCTCGCCGCCGAACGAGAACACGTTTGTGACCGGATCGGTGTAGCTGCTGGGGCGCTCGATTTCAAACAGCGCCAGCGTATGGGTGAAGTCGCCCAGGTCGACCTTCAGGCCGATCTCCTTCTGCTTGGTCTTGAAGGGCGCAAAGAGCTCGCCTGCGTTGGCCGCGGTGGCGGGCGCGGACTGACCCTTGGAGAGGCCCTCGATGTAGTTCGCGTACACGGAAATATTGTCCGTCGCCTTGACGAGCAGCGCGGCGGCGGGCGTCGTGGCGTAGGCGTCATAGCGGCTGGTGCGCGCGCCGGTGGCGACGCTGAAGCTGTCGGTGCGGACCTCCTGGCGGCGCGCGCCCAGCGTCAGTTGCACGCGGTCCTCGGCAAAGGACAAGGTGTCGGCCAGGCCATAGCTGATCATGCGCGTCTTGCTGTGCATGATGGGGGGAAAAACGCCGGCGGGCGCCGGACCCCAGACGGGGTTGTAGATGTTGGTGACCCAGTCCGCGCCAGGCACCGAGCGGCGGCCGTAATCGTGTTGATCATCGGAGTAGTACGTGGCGTTCAGCACCCACTGATGTTTGATCGCGCCGGTCTGCAGTTTGCCGCGCAGGCCCGCGTCGCCGGAGGTCTTGTCCACCTCCATGTTGAGCTGTCCCATCGACGTGCGGAAATCGCCGGCATCGTTGAACACCTGCGCCGACATGGCGCCGCTGTAGGTGTATTCGGAACGGCTGGTGCCGATGGCCGCGTACGCCATCAGCTTGTCGGTGACGTCGAATTCGCCGCGGATCATGGCGCCACGATCCTGGTTCTTCACGTAGGCCCAATCCGGGTTCAACAGAGTTTCGGGTTTGGGCGGCTTGGGCACGCCGATGCCGGGCGCCAGGTTGATGCCGCGCGTCACGCCGTCGATGCGCTCATCGGTGTCGTACAGATCGGCGGAGATGCGGACCCGCTCGCCGCGCCAGTCCAGGCCCAGCGACGCCAGTTGCGCACGCTTTTTCTGGTCGTCGACGGGGCCGTCGCCGTTGCGGTACATGCCGTTGAACCGGATGCCGAACTGCTGGTTCTCGCCGAAGCGCCGCCCCATGTCCAGGTGCCCGCCGAACTGCGCGTCCGACATGTAGGTGGCCGTCAGGCGCGTCAGGGGCTCGGCGCCGGCGCGCTTGGACACCAGGTTGACCGTGCCGCCGACCGAACCGCCGGGAGGCATGCCGTTCAGCAAAGCGGACGGGCCCTTCAAGACCTCGATCCGCTCGAACATCTCGGGCGATGTCCGGTAGTAAGGCGCCATGCCGGCCAGTCCGTTGAACGTCATGTCGGTGGTGGCGGACGAGAAGCCGCGGATCGAGTAGTTTTCGCTCCACGCGCCCGACACGCCGTTGCTGAACACCGACGGGTCCGTGCGGGCGATGACATCGGTGATGTCCTTGGCCTGCAGGTCCTCGATGTACTTTTCCGTGTAGTTGATGACGGAGAACGGCGTGTCCATGAAGTCCTTGTCGCCCAGGAAGCCCACACGGCCGCCGTACGTGACCTGGCCACCGGCGTAGGGCGTTGACGGCGCTTCCTGCGCGTCGGCCTGACCCGTGACCGTCACCGTGGGCAGGGTCTTCACACCCGCCTCCTGCTGCGCCCACGCTGGCGCCGCAACCGCGGCGCCCAGCGTAAGGCCGAACACGGCGGCGACGAGAGGGTTCAAGGAAAAGGCGGGCTTTGCCTGCCCGGCTAGCGACGAAGGACGTGCGACGCGGCCGCTATGGCGACGTTTGCTCATGGAATGCTCCGTTCAGTTGAGCTGGGATCGCCCGGCAATCCGGGCGACTGGGAATCATTTGCGTTTGGATCGGCAATGACGCGCGGGGCGTCTTGAGAAATCAGTTCCGGTAAGGCCTCATGACTTCATCGATCATGAGATGCAGCGACTTCACGCTGGCGGCAGTGACATACCAGGCTTCAGCGTCGGCAAAGACCACGCGGCCGTCTTGCCACGCGGCGGTCTGACGCAGCAGCGGGTTGCCCAGCGTCTCGGCGTTCAGGGCCGGCCGGCGTTCCATCACGGCCGTGCGGTCGACCACGTAGACGATGCCCGGGTTCGCCTGCTGGATGAATTCGCTGGAGATCGGCTGGCCATGCAGGCCGCCATCGGCCAAGGGACTGGCCGGTTTCACGCCCAGCGCCTCGAAGATGAAGCCGTAGCGGGAATGCACGCCGAATGAACTGAAGGCGCCGTTGTTGTGCAGCACGACGAGCGCCGTTTCCGGACGATCGCGGATGAGCGCGCGGGCCGCTTCAACCTTGGCGTCCAGATCGGCCGCCTTCGTGCGGGCAAGGTCCTCCTTGCCGAAAATGCGTCCCAGCGTCAGCAGATGGTCCTTGACGATCTCGATGTGATCGGCCTGACTGTCGCGGTAGTCCACGTCGAAGTGGATGGTCGGCGCGATCTGGCTCAGCTCCTTGTAGTGGTTCGCCTGCAGCGAGGTGATCAGGATGAGATCCGGCTTTGCCGCGTGCACGCGCTCCAGATTCGGCTGGACGATGGCGCCCATGTCCTGCACTTCGGGCGCGTCGCGGTAGCGGGCCAGGAAGTGCGGCACGAAGTCCTTGGGCATGCCCACGACGGGGACGCCCAGCTCGTCCAGAAAATCGACTTCGTTCATGTCCAGGGCCACCACGCGCTGCGGCAGCCGGTCGATCACGGTCTCGCCCAGCTTGTGTTTGACGGTGATCGGGACATAGGCATTCTGCGATGGCGCATCAGCGGGTGCCGCGGCGGCCGTTGCCGCCGCCGCCTTGGGCGTGTCCGTGGCTTGGCCGCAGCCGTGCAGCGCCGCTGTTGTGGCCAACGCCGCGGCAAGCAGCAGCGCCCTCGGCCAGTGCGACAGGATCATTTCAGTTCTCCAGGGGGATTGAAGTAGTTGCACAGACGACCGCGATCGCCCTGCGTGATCTCGAAATCCAGTCCATACAGTTCGCGCAGCCGGTCTTCGGTCATGACCTCATGTACCGCGCCCGCGCAATGCACCACCCCGCCCTTCAGCGCGACGACATGGTCCGAATAGCTGGCCGCGAAGTTGATGTCGTGCACGACCAGGATCACGGTGCGGCCGTGGTCGTCGCACAGGCGGCGCAGCGCACGCATGATCTGGACCGCGTGCCGGATGTCCAGGTTGTTCAGCGGCTCGTCCAGCAGCAGGCAATCGGTCTGCTGCGCGATGGTCATGGCCATGAACGCCATCTGCCGCTGGCCGCCGCTCAGCTCGTCCAGGTAGGCGCGGCGCAGCGGATCCAGCGATAGAAACGTGATGGCCTCGTCGATCGCCTGCATGTCCTGCGGCGTCAAGGCGCCGCGGCTGTAGGGAAAGCGCCCGAATGCCACCAGGTCTTCCACTGTGAGCCGCAGGTTGAAGTCGGGAGACTGGCGCAAGGTGGCGACGCGCCGCGCGTAATCGGCGCGGCGCATGTCCGCCACGTTGCGGTCGCCAATGAAGACGTCGCCCTGCGTCGGTTCCATCAACCGCGCCATCATCATCAGGAGCGTGGTCTTGCCCGCGCCGTTCGGGCCGATGAGCGATGTCAGCTTGCCTTCGGGGAACTGCAGGCTCACGTCGCGCAAGACGGCTTTCGCGCCATGGATTTTGCAAAGATTTCTGGTCGTGATCATGCGGTGCCCCGCGTGCGCGCCATCAGCGCGAGAAACCAGCCGCCGCACACCAGGTTGACCAGGATCCCGACGGTGGTCTTGTAGTTGAAGATGTGCTCGACCGCGAGCTGGGCCAGGATGAACATGCCGACGGCGATTGCGCAGCCGGTGGGCAATGTGACGCGATGCCGGCGTGTGCCTGCCAGGGCATACGCGGTGTTGGCCACGAAGATGCCCATGAACGCCGTGGGTCCCAGCAGGTTGGTGGAAACGGCAACCAGCACCGCGATCAAGGCCAGATGCAGTTGCACGGCCCGCGGATGGTCAACACCCAGCGACATCGCCTGGTCACGCCCCAGCGCCAGGACGTCCAGCGTCGGCAATTGCCTGCGTCCGGCCAGGCATACCGCGGCAACAACGGCGGCGGATGCCAGCAACTGCGCCGGCGCGGCCTTGCCGAACGAGGCCTGGGTAAAGCCCAGCAGGATCGAGAACTCGCCCGGACTGGTCTTCAGTTGCACGAACTGCGTGAAGGTGCCGATCACCATGGTCAGCACCAGCCCCACCAGCAGCAGGAAATACACGTTCTTCCTGCCGCGGCGGAACAGCCAGCGATGCAGAATCCACGAATACGCCAGCATCACCAGGACCGAGATCAGGAAGTTGCCGTTCGGCCCCAGCAGCACCAGGCTTTGCGTGCCCAGCGCCAGGATCAACACGGACTGCAGCAGCAGGTACACCGCCTCGTAGCCCATGATGGCGGGCGTGAGGATCCGGTTGCCGGTCAGGGTCTGGAACACGATCGACGACCACGCGATGCAGACGCCGCCGATCACCATGGCCGCCAGCCGCGCGAGGCGTTTGGGGATGACGTAGTCGAAGTCCAGGCCCGACCGGAAAAACAGGAACACCACGGCCAACGCGATGACCGCCATCCAGACCGCGTTCCGGGAAGCTGCGCGCATCATCGGTGCTTCCAGAGAATCAGCGCCAGGAACAGGACGCCGCCCACGCCCCCCTCCGTCAGGCCAATGGGCACTTCGAACGGATAGATCAGCACGCGCCCCAGGATGTCGCAGACCAGCAGCAGCGACGCGCCGCCCAAGGCGACGACGGGCAGCGTACGGCTCAGGTTGTCGCCATAGTGGAGCGCGACCAGATTGGGCACCACCAAACCCACGAACGGAATCGCGCCCACCGTGATGACCGTGGTCGACACCGTGACCGCCACCAGCATCAGGCCCAGCGCGACGGTGGCCGGATAATTCAGCCCCAGGCTTGCGGCCATGTCCTCGCCCATGCCGGCCACCGTGAACCGGTGCGCATAAAGGTACGTCAGCACGACGATCGGCAGGATGAGATAGATGATCTCGTAATTGCCCTGCACGATCTTTGAGAAGTCGCCCAGCAGCCAGCCCTGCATGCTTTGCAGGATGTTGTTGCGGTAGGCATGGAATTCGGCCAGCGCGCTCAGCACGCCGCCGAACATCAGTCCCATCACGGGCACCAGTACCGTGTTCTTGAACCGGATGCGGCGCACGATCATGACGAAGACCAGGCTGGCGGCAAAGCAGAATGCCAGCGCAAACGCCATCCGCCCGCCCGGCCCCATCGACGGCGCCACCGTCAGCGCAACCAGGATGCCCAGCTTGGCGGCGTCCAGCCCGCCGCACGTGGCGGGTTCGACGAACTTGTTGCGCACGATGTGCTGCAGGATCACGCCGCACACCGACAGGCCGACGCCCGTCAGCACCAGCGCGGCCAGCCGCGGCAGGCGGCTGGCGGTCAGCGTCAGCCACGCGTCGCCGGACAGCGTAAACTGCTGCGTCCAGGCCAACTGCCGCGCGCCGACCAGGAGGGACGCGCCGCACAGCACGACGAACAGCACCGACAGCCCGGCACGCATCAGACGCGGTCTCCGGCGATGCGCCAACCCTTGGCGGCCTCGCGCTGTGTCAGGAATTGCGCGTACCGTCCGCCGCTCGCGCGCAGCGCCGCCGGCGCACCCGCTTCGACGATCCGGCCGTCCTCCACCACCGCGATCTCATCAGCCATCGCCACCGTCGACAACTGATGCGCAATGACCACCAGCGTCCGCTTGCCGCGCAAGCGCGCCAGCGTGCCGGCGATGACGGCCTGATTGCCCGCGTCCAGCGCTGCGGTCGCTTCGTCCACCAGCAGGATAGGCGCCTCACTGAGCAGCGCGCGGGCGATGGCGATGCGCTGGCGCTCGCCGCCCGACAGCCGCGCGCCGCCTTCGCCCACCGGCGTGTCCATGCCCTGCGGCAGGCGCGCGGCAATCTCGTCCACGCCCGCTTCGCGCGCGGCCTGCAGGATATCGTCATCATTGCTGCCCGGCCGGCCGCCGCGGATGTTGTCGGCAATGGTGCCGGTAAAGAGATACGTGTCCTGGAATATCTGGCTGATGTGCCCGGCCAGTTGCGTGCTGGCGATCTGCCGCACGTCGACGCCGCCGATGTGCACGCTGCCTTGCGTCACGTCGAAGAATCGCGCCATCAACCGCACCAGCGTCGTCTTGCCGGACCCTGACGCGCCGATCAGGGCGACCATGCTGCCCGGCTCGATACGCAGGTTCACACCGTGCAACACGTTCGGCGCATCGTGCGCGTAGCGGAAGCGCACACCGCGCAATTCGATGGACGCGTCGCCTGGCTTATGCGGTACGGTGGGTTCCGGCAACGGCGCGGCCGCAAAGAGCGCATCGATCGCTTCAAGCTGGGCGCGCGCGCCGCGCAGCACCTCGCCATAGCCGGCAACCTCGAGCAAGCCGTCGATGTAGCGCACCGCCAGCAGCATCGCGACAACGGCGGCCACCATTTCCCCGGTAGTGGCGCCGGCGCCGAGCAGTTCGTTAAGCCACAGAGCCGCCGCGATCAGCAAGGCGGCAAAGACGGCCTGGACCGCCCAAACGTTGAGCACGGCCGCGGCCGCCGACCGCCAGATCAGGCGCGTGCCCGATCGGCGCTGCGCGTCGAGGGATTGCTCGATGTACCGCATGCCGCCGCCTTCCGCGCTGAAGGCGCGCAGCACCGACTGCGCCTGCGCAAACTCCACCACGCGCTGGCTGGTTTCGGCAAAGCGCCGATGAAACGCGGCGTCGGCGCGCCCCGCCAGCCGCGCGGTCAGCGCCAGCACGCCCGCCAGCAGCGGCAGCGCCGCCAGTGCGATCAGCCCCAGCAGCCAATGCTGCGCGAACAGGGCCGCCACCAGCACGAGGGGCGCGGCCACGCCCGCGATGAGCGGCGTGAAGACGTGCGCGGGCAATTGGGCCACCGTCATCATGCCCTGCGTGACGACATGGCTGAGACGCGCGGTGTTCTGCGGCGTGAACCAGCCGACAGGCAGGCGCGCCACGTGGTCGCCCAGCCGATGGCGGCCGGCCTGCAGGATGGCGACGCCCACACGCACGCCGGCCCGTTCGACCGGCAGGCGCAGCGCCCCGCAGCACACCACCCCGGCGAGCAGCGCAGCCAGCCACGGAGCGGCCTGCCGCGTGTCGCCGGCCAGCAGATGCGTAAACAGCGGCGCCGTGGCCGCCATGGTCAGCCCGCAGGCCAGCCCATAGGCGGCGGCCAGCCGCCCGTAGTGAAACAGGAACGCAACGTCCTTGCCAAGCAGGCGCACAAAGGTCGTCAGCATGCCGGCTCCTCTTGCGCCGTAGCCAATGCATGACCGCCCTGCGCCCACAGCCGCGCATAGCAGCCGCCTTGCGCCAGCAGCGCGTCATGCCGCCCCTGTTCGGTGATGACCCCACCCTCCAGCACCAGGATGCGATCGGCATGCACCACCGTGTCCAGCCGGTGCGCGATCACCAGCAGCGTGCGACCCCGCGCAAAGCGCGACAGCGCTTCCTGGACGGCCACCTCGTTGCCGGCATCGGCCGCAGCCGTGGCCTCGTCCAGCACCAGCACGGGCGGATCGAGCAGGACGGCGCGCGCAATGCTCACGCGCTGGCGTTCGCCGCCCGAGAGCTGCGCGTCTTCGCCGATCACGGCGTCATAGCCGCGCGGCAAGGCCAGGATGCGTTCGTGGATGTTTGCGACGCGCGCGGCGGCTTCGATTTCCTGCTGGGTGGCGCCCGGCCGGCCTAGCGCGATGTTGTCACGCACGCTGGCGTGGATGAGCCGCACCTCCTGCAGCACGAAGCCGATGCGCCGGTAGAGCTGCGCGCTCTCGATCTGGCGCAGGTCCACGCCGCCGAGCGTGATGCGCCCTTGCGCCGGGTCGAAGAACCGCACCAGCAGGCGGGCAAGCGTGGATTTGCCGGCGCCGGACGGGCCGACGATGGCGGTCACCGTGCCGGGCGCCAGCGTGAACGTGATGCCGGACACGGCCTCGTGGCCGTCGCCATAGCGGTAGCCCACGTTTTCAAACCGGACTTCATGGCCTTCGGGCAGTTGTCCGCACCCCGCCGGCGGCATCTCGAGAACGGGGGTATTCAACAGCGCCAGCACCCGTTGCGCCGCGCCCGCGGCGCTGCCCAGATCGTGCAACAGCGTGTGCAGCAACAGCATCGGCGCGCAGATGCCCGGCGCCACCAATGCGAAAGGCAGCACGTCCACCGGCGCCATCCAGTCCAGCGCCACGAACAGCGCGCCCGCGCCCAGCACCACGCCCAGAACCGTGACCGGCGCGATCAGCGCGTGAGCCCGCGCCATCGCGGCGACCAATGGCCGGGTGAAGTCGGCAAATGCCGCGGCAAAGTCGTCTACCGCGTCCCGGTAGCCGCGATGAGCCTTGCCTGCATCGCCAAACGCCTTGACCACGGGTATGCCATTGACGAATTCGACGGTCGCGCCGTTGAGGCGGCCGAGGCGTTCCATGAACACAGGCATGTTCGCGCCGCCGGCCTTCATGGCCCGGCGCAGAAAGAGGAAGAAGCCCGGGAACGGCAGCAGCGCCGCGATGGCAAGGCGCCAGTCCTGCGCAAACAGGTAGACCGCCGACGCCGCGATGGCGCCGCCGGCCCGCCCCGCCGCCGTGAAGAAATGCGCGGTAAGGCTGTGCAGCGTCGCCATGTCGTCCTGCAATGCCTGTTTGACCTCGCCCGAGGCCCGCTCCGTGAACCAGCCCAGCGGCACCTGCGCCAACCGCCGCGCACCGGCCAGGCGCAGATGATGCGTGATCCGGTTGTCGGCCAGGTGGGCGGTCAGTTCGGCAGCCGACACCAGCGCCATCCCAGTGAACAGGCACGCGACGGCGGCGGCGACGGACCACCACAACTCGGGAGCCGTGGACGCGGGACCTTCCAGGACGAGGCGTGCAATGTGCGCGATGGCGACCAGCGGCGCCAGCGTGAGCATGGTGCCAACTGCGGCAAGCGCGGCTGCGGCAATAAGTTGCCCGCGGATCGGGGTCAACACCAGGCTGAGCGGGCCGGGTTGTTTAGCGTGGGCCGGCGCGGCTCCGGAAGTGCTCATGAACGAAGTACCAGGACGAGGTTGATAATTATTTGCATTACTATAAACTAAATCCTGAAATAGTTGCATAGTAATAAACTAAATAATTGCGGGACGGGTTAAAGTGCGGGATCGCCGAAGCCAACAACAGGGATCAGACATGCAGCCGCCAGAGCGCCGCCCCGCGCGGGGACGCCCTCCCACCATCACCCGCGAGCGGATCGCCGATGCCGGCATCGCCGTGGGCCTGCCCAACATCACCTTCGTCGGCGTCGCAGCGGCGCTGGGCGTCAGCCACATGGCGCTGTACAAGCACGTGGCCAGCCTGGAAGAGCTCAAGCGCCTGGTCGCCGAAGAGATCTTCAAGCGGTGGCAGATTCCGCAGGCCTGTAGCCGCGATCGCGGCGACCTCAAGGACTACCTGACGGTGTTCGCGACATCCGTGCGCGAGTTCGTCAAGGCGCATCCGGGCGTCACGCCCTACGTCATCCGGCGGCTGGCTGCGACGCCGTCCATGCTGGCGAAGATTGACGGGCATCAGCGCCACATCGCCGACGCCTATGGCATCTCAAAGGAACAATCGCGCATCCTGCTGGCGACCGTGGCGTTTCACGGCCTTGCGGTGGCGGACACGGTGTATTCGGTTGCGGGGCTGGAGCCGATCGTCGACGCGGCGCGTGCAGCAGAAGAATCCGAAATGGAGGTCGAACTCGATCAGGGCATGCAGGCCCTTATCATCGGTCTGACGACGACGCTGAATGACGGCCCTGGACAGCAGGCGACAGGCTTGGCGGCAAACAAGGTAGTGACGGCCGCCAAGAAGTCGCGCAAAGCCTGAGAGCCTGCCGCTCAGCTTGTTTCGTGCAGGACCAGAGGTAAAGCCCTGATCGACGTGCCGTTTCGCCACGGCTTCGCCAGCCAGGTGCTGCATCAGCAGTTACACAACTGAACAGGCCGATTTGATAGCGGGGCGTCCCGGTGGTGGCAAGGCGACACTGACTAATTCCGTCAGCCAGCAAGAAGCCGTACTCATCCGTCCGCTCCCGGCCAGAACCGAACACCAAGCAGCGCAGAGATGCCGTCAAACGGTGTTTAAACCTTTACGTTTGCGGCTTGCGAACGAGCAAAGTGGCAAATCCGAGCGCTGCGAGCAATAGCGCTGAGCCCTTTTGCGTGTACCCCATCATGCCACGATGATGAGCGATGCGTTGCTGCATATTCGCCGCCGTGAAAATTACGATCAGTGCCACAGCGGTGTTCAGCACCACAGATGTGACGCCCAAAGCGATGAACTGCATCGCGACATGGCCTGCTTTCACATCGATGAACTGCGGGATGAAGGCGAGGAAGAACAAAGCCGTTTTCGGATTGGTGGCTTCGACAATGAACCCCTGGATCGCCGGTCCGCCGCGACCCCAAGTGCCAGGCACGCTCTGCGAAGCGCCAGCGCGGTGCCATGTTTTCCATGCCAGCCACAGCAGATAAAAACCGCCCGCCATTTTGAGGACGCTGAAAGCTGTGGAGCTCGCTAGCAACAAGGCTGACAAGCCTGCCGAACCAGCCACGACGTGCACCAGGCCACCACCGAAAGATCCCACACAGCACCGCAGGGCCACGGCACGCCCCTCGGCCAGAGCGCGAGCGGTCAGATAAAGCAACCCGGGACCCGGCATGACGGCTAGCGTGCCCGCGGCTGCGAGGAACACAAGGAATTGGGCTTGGTCGGTCATTGGATATCTCCTGCGAGGCGGAGAGAAAACATCGCCGCGGTCCATCGGTGTATAGCTGGGAACATCACGCCGCCAGCAAGCGCTGTACCCGCGCGTGGGCGGATAGGTAGCACTGAGATTCCTTCGGAATG
Organism: Bordetella genomosp. 4; assembly: GCF_002261185.1. Classification (GTDB taxonomy): domain Bacteria; phylum Pseudomonadota; class Gammaproteobacteria; order Burkholderiales; family Burkholderiaceae_B; genus Bordetella_A. The sequence continues at coordinate 115,811 of NZ_NEVQ01000021.1, read as the reverse complement.
GACTTACTGTGATTTCCAAACTCTCACAGGGCCAAGTAGAAATCCATAGGAATAAGCTCCACGGCCCACCCGCCTTCTTCGCCGATCGTGGCAGCCGGATGCATGGACGCAATCCGCAGCGCCTCCTCCTGGCTGTCCGCCTCAATAATGAACAACCCGCCCACCACTTCCTTCGACTCGGTGTAAGGCCCGTCGGTGATACTCGTCTTACCATTGCGCGGGCGGAGCGTCTTCCAGCTCTCGACATCACCAAGCGACGTAGAAACCAGAACCTTGCCGGTGGCGCGCATCCTTTCGTCCAACTCTGGACATTGGTTCTCCAGTTCCTTGATGTCATCTGGCGCCATCGCGGCAAACTTTTCGGGAGTGAAGTAAGCCAGGCCGAGATATTTCATGAGAGATCCTTTTAGGGTTAATGCCCTAACGACGAACCTGATGCTCGAAAATCGACATGCCCCTGGAAAAAAGTTTGTAGCGAACCTCGCCAGACTATCTCATCCGCACACCCCGATCGTCACCCGAGTTCTTCAGTCACCCCATCCGCTTCTCGCTTGAGCGCCGCTGCAATAGCCCTGCGGCGCTCCGGCCCCATGCGGCCGTAGTGCGCAGCAACACTCAGCGCAGCAACAGGCTGACGAGCGAGGTAAATCGCAACGCCAATCCCATACATCCCCTTGAGAAGATGTCCCGGGTTGAATGCATACCCCCGTTCGCGCGTATCAGCCACCATCGCACGCAACTTCTCCACGTCCAGACTAGGGTAGGGCTGCAAACGCCCCTGGATACGGCGCAGCACATTCTCCACCTCACCATCGTCAAACGCAGCCAGCAGCGCCAGACTACCCGAACCCACACCCAGCGGGCGGCGAGTACCGATGTTCTGGGTCAACACTTTGACCGGAAAAGAGCCTTCTTTACGGTCAATACAAACCGCATCCAGCCCGCTGCGTATCGTCAGCATGACCGTGTCGCCAGTGCTATGTGCCAGCCGCTCCAGCGCCGGCCGCGTCACGGCCTGGATGTCGAGGCGATTGGACGCGCGCTCGCCCATGGACAGAAACTCCAACCCCAGGTAATAAACGCGGCTACCCGCAGCCTGCTCGACAAAACCCTCAGCGCTCAGGGTTTTCAGAAAACGATGTAGCGTGCCCTTGCTCAGCCCGCTCTGCGCCTGCAGATCAGAAAACCGCATGCCGCTCGATGACGAACTGTAGGAAAGGATGCGCAGAATCTCCAGCGCGCGCCTGACGCTTTGCACGGTATCGCCGCCGGCCCGCGGGGTGCCGTTGTCCTCCATTGCTGTCTCCTGCCTGGTCGTTGTGCTGGCGTGCCACCCGGAGCGCCGCCTTTTTTCTGACTGCTGGTACTAGTGTTCCGCAGTGCGGAACTTTTTATAGGTATCCGCGATTTTGCCGCGTTTCGTTTCTATAGTCCAAACCCAACCCGGCGGCGTCACCGCGTTCGGGAGGAGGCAAGGACATGATCGACATCGCGAAGTCATACCAATGCAGTCCCGCGCTGTGGCGCGACAGAGTGGATCCGGCGTTCCTGCACGAGCTGCGGCGCGTGGTGGCCGATACCGTGTTGCCCGAGGCCGAGGCCATCGACCGGCAGGACGTGTACCCCGTGCACATCATCAAGACCATGGCGCGCCACGGCTATACCAGTCTGACGCTGCCGCGCCAGTGGGGCGGCGGCGCGGCCCCATACGGGCACTGCGCCGCGGTGTTCGAGGAGGCCTCGTACGGCAGTGCAGCAGTAGGGATCAGCCTCATCACCATTTTGCAGGCGCAGACCTTGATCAACCAGTTCGGCGCCGAGTCGCTAAAGGCGGCCGTGCTGCCGGAGTTCGCCCAGGGTCTGATCACGGCCTACGCGCTCACAGAGGCGAATCACGGCAGCGATATCCGCAGCCTGGATACCAAGGCGCAACGCAGCGCTGGCGGATGGACGCTGAATGGCCGCAAGTCGTTCATCACCTCGGGTTCGGCCGCCGAGGCCTATATCGTCCTGGCCGAGACTGACCATGGCGTGTCCACGTTTTTCGTACGCCGCGACATGCCGGGGGTATCGACGTTCAACGGCCCGACATCTGGCACGTTCGGTCTGCGCAACGGTCCGCACGTGGATCTGATCCTGGACGGCGTGGTCCTGCCCGACGATCACCTGATCGGCGTCGAAGGCAAGGGCGTGCGCCAGGCTGTGACTACGTTGGATTTTTCCCGCACGATGGCCGGTGCCATCAGCCTGGGCATCGCCCGCGCCGCATTCGACAACGCGCTGGCCTATGCAGCCGGCCGCGAAGCGTTCGATCAAAAGGTGCTGGGTTTCCAAGGTATTCAGTGGTATTTCGCCGACCTGGCGACCCAGATCGACGCTGCCCGTCTGCTGGTGTACGAGGCCTGCGTGGCGTTGGACGAACACCGCGAGATCGCGCGCTATGCCAGCGAGGCGAAGCTCGCAGCCAGCCAAGTCGCCACGCGCGCGGCCGAGCAGGCGATTCAAATCTGCGGCGCTTATGGCGTGACCGAACACGCGCCGTTCGGCCGTTATCTGCGCGACGCCAAGGCCTATGAGATCGCCGGCGGCTCGTCCGAAATTCTCAAGAACACCATTGGCAAGCAATTGCTCGCCTTTGCCGCCAACCATCTGTCCGGACCCAAGAAGACGTGATCACCGACCGCCTGTATAGCCTGGCCGAGAGCCAGCCCGACGCCATTGCGCTCGTTTTTGAAACCCGCCAGTACCGCTATCGGGAACTGGCAGACATGGTCAGCGCCATGGCGGTACGCCTGCACGACGCCGGGGTGCGGCCGGGCGATCATGTCGCGTTGATGTGCGGCAACCGCCCGGCCTTTCTGGCCTGCTGGTTCGCGCTGAGCGAGCTGGGCGCGGTGTGCGTGCCGCTGAACACTGGGCTAGTGGGCGAGGGGTTTTGCTACTCGCTGGCCAAGAGCGAATCGCGTCTGCTGATCATCGAGCCCGAGCTGCTGGCGCCACGCCGCGACACGCTCGAGAATATGGAAGGCGCACCGCCGGTGCTGGAGATCGACGCCGCGATGGATCTGCCGCCAGCCGAATCGCCGGCACGTTGGGCCGGACCATCGCGCGCCGCGGGCGATGTGAACAGCATCCTGTTCACGTCGGGCACGACCGGCTTGCCAAAAGGCGTGACGCTGCCGCACGGCGCGTATGTGGCTGCCAGCGACGACATGATGCACTCGCTGGAATTGACCCGCGCCGATCGCATCCTGGTGTTCCTGCCGCTGTTTCACGCCAACCCACAGATGTACGCGGTGGCATCGGTGTTGGGCTGCGGTGCCACCTTGGTGCTGTTGCGGAATTTCTCGGCCAGCCGCTTCTTTGACGAAGCGATAGCGCATGGCGCCACGGGTTTTACGTATGTGGGCACAGTGCTGTCCATCCTGGACAAACATTATCCCGAGCCGCGCCGTGATCATGCTCTGCGTTGGTGCGTAGGTGGTGGCGCGCCGGCCCGCGTGTGGGAAGCGATCGAATCGCGCTTCGGCATCGCGGTGCGCGAGCTGTACGGCATGACGGAAACCGGCGGCTGGGTGTCGATGAACACGCCTCAGCGCGCACGCTTCGGCTCGGTGGGATACGCACGCGAGGGCATCGAGGTGGCCGTGGTAGACGACGCGGGCGCGCCGGTAGCCACCGGCGTCAAGGGCGAAATCGTGGCACGCTCCAAACGCCCGCACGTGTTTTTCTCTGAGTACTGGCGCAATCCCGAGGCCACGGCCGGCACACTTAAGCAGGGTTGGCTGCACACCGGCGACCGCGGCTATCTGGACGAAGACGGCTTCCTGTATTTCGACGGACGCCAAAAGGAACTGATCCGGCGCGGCGGCGAAATGATTGCGCCCACCGAGATAGAGCAACAGTTGCTCAAGCACGAGCAGGTTCGCGACTGCGCAGTGGTCGGCGTGCCCGACGACATCATGGGCGAGGAGGTCCATGCATACGTGGTGCTGCAGGGCGATCCTGATGCCAAGGCCCTGCAGGCCTTTCTAAAGGAGCGCCTGCCAGCCTATATGGCGCCGCGCTATTTTTCGTTCGTGCCCGCCATTCCCAAAACCGAAACGCAGAAAGTAAAGCGCCATTTACTGGCCGACCTGCCAACGCAGGTCGTCGACCTGAATGCGGCGCGCCGCTAACCCCTGCACCGATAACACAGGAGACACAATCATGACCAGACGATGGAAACAACGACCCCCGGGCTCGAACTGGGGCGATTTCGGTGATGACGACCAACTGGGCCGGCTCAATCTGCTGACTCCCGAGAAAGTGCGCGAGGCCGTGGCCGAGGTGAAGGAGGGAATCGTGTTCAGTCTGAGCCTGCCGCTGGACCTGCCGGGCGGCAACGTACTGAACCCGGCGCGCCATCCACCGCGCCTGATGCCGACCCGGCGCGATGACAAGCCCATGTACCTGCACGCCTTTCAGCACGACCACAACACTACCGACGTGGCGTGCGACGACATGGTAGCCATGAGCCTGCAGTACTCGACGCAATGGGACGCGCTGTCGCACATCGGCTCGCATTTCGATGCCGATGGCGATGGGGTGGCCGAGATCGTGTTCTACAACGGCTACACCGGCAAGCAAAATTTCTCGCACCAACACGAAGACCGCGACAGCCCGTCGCGCGCGCATAGGCTGGGCATCGAACACATGGCGGCCAAAGGGGTGCAGGGACGTGGCGTGTTGCTCGACCTGCGACGCCATTTCGGCGACGAGCGCAAGCGCGTTGGGTACGACGATCTGATGCGCGTGATTGACCATGACCACGTCGAGGTGCGCAAGGGCGACATGCTGTGCCTGCACACCGGTTTCGCCGATGTGGTGCTGGGCATGGGCGGCAAGCCCGACGCGCAGCGGCTGGCGCGTTCGTGCGCCGTGCTCGACGGCTCGGACAGCCGATTGCTGGACTGGATCGACGATAGTGGCATTGCTGCGCTGATCGCCGACAACTATGCGGTCGAGGATCGGCCCTACGATTTCAAGGGCGATGGCTGCCATGCGCTGCTGCCGTTGCACGAGCGTTGCCTGTTCAAGTTGGGCCTGCATTTAGGCGAGCTGTGGCATCTGACCCCGCTGGCCGATTGGCTGGCACGGCACGAGCGTCATGCATTTCTGCTGACCGCGCCGCCGTTGCATCTGCCCGGTGCGGTGGGCTCGCCGCTGAACCCGATCGCCACCGTATAACAGCCCGCCATGCCATTGGAAATTCAGGAGGCCGATGGCATGTCAGGGCGCAAGACTCCGCGCATCGTATAAGAACGACGATTTCAACAAGGAGAGAGACATGAAACAACTAATCGGAATCCTGCGGGCCACACTGTTGTGCAGCGTTGCCACGCTTGCCGCAGGTAATAACGCCGTTGCCCAGGCTAACAACTGGCCGTCCAAGCCCATCCGCCTACTGGTAGGCTTTGCGCCGGGCGGACCGACCGACAACGTGGCACGCATCCTGGCCGAGAAAATGGGCAGCGAACTGGGGCAGCCGGTTATCGTCGAGAACAAGGCAGGCGCGGCGGGCAATATCGCCGCTACCGCGTTGACGCAGGCCACCGGCGATGGCTACACGTTGCTCTATAACACCTCGTCCATCGTCATCGCGCCCTGGGTCTATCAGTCGCCTGGCTTCGATCCTTTGAAGGATTTCGCGCCGGCCGGCCTGACGGCGGCAGTGCCGCTGGTACTGGCGGTAAACATGCAGGTGCCGGCTCAGAACCCCAAGGCCCTGGTCGAGATGATCAAAGCCGCGCCCGGCAAATACAACTATGCATCCTCGGGCGTGGGCGCGATCGAACACCTGACCGCCGCCCAGCTCTTGAGCATGTTGGACCTGAAAGCGACCCACGTGGCCTACAAAGGCACGGCGCCGGCCCAGGTAGACCTGATTGCAGGCGCCACGCAGTTCACCACAACCACACTGAATACGGTGATCTCGCCGGTGCAGGCCGGCAAGCTGCGCGCACTGGCCATCACCAGCAAAGAACGCTGGTCGGGCATGCCCGATGTGCCGACTGTGGCGGAAACTCTGATTCCGGGCTTCGAGAGCCTGGCCTGGCAGGGCATCGTGGCGCCGGCCGGAACGCCCGAGCCGGTGCTCGCGAAGATCAACACCGCCATCAACAATGCGCTGGCCTCGCCTGAGGTGCGGCAAAAACTGGACCAGCAAGGCACCATCGTACTGGGCGGTTCGATTGAAAAGTACCGCGCCTATATCAAGTCGGAATACGATCGTTGGGGCAAGGTAGTAGAGCAGGCCGGGGCACGCATCAACTAGCCCGTGGCAGCGCAGTGCGGCGCCAAGTCCCGAATTAGTCTGTTCGGCTTTTCAAAGGCGCCGTCTACCTCAACGACCGTTTCCTGCCTATATGACTCCGCAATCTCGATTCTATGTCAGGCATCACCGGTCGCGAGTCTGAAACCTTCGTCGAGCCATCCTGTAATTCCCCCGATCATGACCTTTACCGGTCGTCCCAGCTGAGCGAACCGCAACGCGCCACGTGTCGCACCGTTACAGTGCGGGCCCGCGCAGTACGTGACAAAGAGCGTATCGGCGGGATAGTCCACGAGTTTCGATTCAACTATCTTGCCGTGAGGCAGATTCACCGCGCCCGGCACGTGGCCCTGTGCGAATAGCGCAGGGCTGCGCACGTCCAGCAAGACAAAACCGGGCGTGCCGGTCGCGAGGGCGCTGGCGACGTCTGAGCAATCAGTTTCGAATTGCAGCGCGGCGCGAAAATGGGCAACCGCGATTGCGGGGTCGGCAGCGGGGATGGTGTTAACGGCGTTAGTGGTCGACATGTTGCAACTCTGAGCGGATTGTCCGGAAAAAACGCCTGGCAAATTGATCCAGGAGCCTCATTTTCGCGTCAGAAGGCGTTCCGGGTAAGTGGCGTAATCGACAAACACCGGTAACATTACGCCATGGGCAAACATCTTATCGTCGCGCTGGCCTACGACCGGCTCTGTACGTTCGAATTCGGCTGCGTGACCGAGCTTTTCGCGCTCGAGCGTCCAGAGCTCGGCGTCGATTGGTATCGTTTTGCCGTTTGCGCGGGCGAGCCTGGCCCGCTGCGCGCCGCCGGCGGAATCACGATCGCCGCGCCCTACACACTGCGGCTGCTCGATCGTGCGGATACGATCGTGGTGCCTGGTTGGCGCGATGCGGACGAGTTACCGCCTGAGGCACTGCTAAAGAAAATCCGTTTGGCCTACGAGCGCGGGGCGCGGCTTTGCTCGATTTGCTCTGGCGTGTTCGTACTGGCAGCGGCCGGTGTGCTGGACGGAAAGACCGTGACCACCCACTGGCGATACGCCGCAAAGCTGCAGCAGCGCCACCCGAACGTACGCGTTCAGCCGGATGCCTTATATGTCGACGAAGGACAAATCATCACCTCCGCAGGCTCCGCAGCAGGGCTGGATATGTTGCTGCATCTGGTGCGACGCGATTACGGTGGATCAGTGGCGAATCGGGTCGCGCAGCGGCTTGTGGTGGCCCCGCATCGAGAGGGCGGGCAGGCGCAGTTCGTGCCACGTCCCATGCCGCAAGACGAGAGTGGGCGCCTCACGAAGCTGATGGACTGGATGCGCCAGCACTCCGCTTTGTCGCACACCTTGCGCTCGCTCGCGGAGCGCGCGGCGATGAGTCCGCGCACGTTGCAGCGCCAGTTTCATGATGCCACTGGCATGGCGCCGTATGAATGGCTTGTACGCGAACGCGTGGCGGCGGCTCGTGAGATGCTCGAGGCGCAGAACCCCTTGCCGATCAGTCGTATTGCCGAGTTGGCAGGGTTTGGCTCCGAGGAATCAATGCGCAGGCATTTTCGACGTATCGTACGGACGAGTCCCACCGCCTACCGGGAAAAATTCGGCCACAGCGCGATGACGTTGAAACGTGCGGATTAACGCGCCGCGCTTGCTTTAACTCAACGAGATGTTTGCCGCCCGGATGTAGTTACCCCACCGGTCATACTCACGCTCGTAAAACTCCTGGTACTCACCAACGCTCATCGGCGTCATCACCATCGACATTTGACGCATGCTCTCTGCCAACCCAGCATCGGTCAATGCACTTGCGATAGCAGCGTGAAGGCGTGCCACCACATCGGCGGGCGTTTTTGCAGGCGCCACGAATCCCAGCCAAGGTCCAATGTCGATATCTACACCGAACTCTTTCAGGGTCGGGACATCGGAATGCGCCGACAGGCGCTGGGGGGCGGTAACGGCGAGCATCCGGATCGTGCCTGCCGCCACATGTTGTTCCGCCACCATGGTGGGGATGATGGCGCAGTCGATTTGTTGGCCGAGTTGCGCCTGCATCAGAGGGGCCGTGCCGTTGTAGGGCACTGCCAGCAGCGGGGTATGGGTGGTCTGCTTGAGGACTTCCATGATGATGTGCCCGGAGCTGCCCTGGCCCCAGGAGCCGTAGGTCAAGGACTCTGTGGCCTGGCGGGCCATTTGCAGGAATTCTTCCAAGGTTTTTGCCGGATGCGAGGCGTGCACCATCACCGTCAGCGGCGTGAAGCCCAGGGCGGCTATCGCCACGAAGTCCTTCTTTGCATCAAATGGCGGCGGGTTGAGAATGTGCGGCGCAATGGAGTGCGAGTCTGCGCTGCCATAAATCAGGGTGTGGCCATCCGCCGGACTTCTGGCGCCCGCGAGGCTACCGATTGTGCCGATGGCTCCGGGACGATTCTCTATGATGACCGACTGCCCGAGGCGCTTTGACAACACCGGCCCTATGACACGGACCAAGGCATCACCACCGCCGCCAGCCGCCCATGGGACGATGATCTTGATGGGACGTGAGGCGGAGACGCTGGTTTGCGCCCAGCCAGCCAGCGCGACGCCAAGCGCCGGCAGGGTCAGGGCGCGCAGCGCCTTGCGGCGTGTGAAGTGTGATGGCATGTTGTCTCCTTTTTTTCAGCCTTAAAGGCCTTTTTCGGCGAGCCAGCGGCTGATGAGTTCCGCCAGTTGTTCGTGGTTGTCTTCCATCATCAACATATGACCATTGCCTGTGATGCCCACATCAGGCAGCCAGACAAAGTCGGCCCCCAGGAACGCGGCAAGTGCGCCGTCGACGTCTTTCGGATGACGAGGGTCCTGATCGCCCGTCAGCACGAGCATGGGCAGGCCATGGAGTTGTGCGGTATCCGTCAGGTGCAAGCCGCTGGCGCCAATGTTGAAACGTTCATTCAAAATGCGCGGACTCTCGGGTCCGATGGAGCGCGCATAGGCTTCGAACGCCTCGTGTGGAAAGCGTGGGCTGTTGGCCCAGAAGGCTTTCATGAACGCTCGGTCGACAAACGCGGGACGGTCGGTCGGTGCATAGATGGGATGGCCGGTGGTGTCGCCATCGATAGGGGCAACAGGCTCAGGTGGAAGCGCAGGTACGAGGTTTGCCGGTGCACCAGGTGCCAGGCCGACCACTGCGACGACAAAGGCCCGGTAGTTCTCTGCCACCCACCAGGCAACAGGTCCGCTTGCAGAGTGCGCAAACACAATGGCGGGGCCAATTTCCTGCAGCAGGGCGCCCGAGGACCTCCCGACGTCGGCCATCGAAAGTTGCGAGAAGGCAGGCGTACTCGGAGAGCGGCCGTGGCCAGGCCAATCCATGACATACACGTCATGGCCCCGGCGCGAAAAGAAAGTAGCCCACCCTTCGCGCCCGTCGGGCGTTGCCAAAAAGGCCGTGCCATTGTGAAAGCCGCCATGCAGCATGACGATGGGCGGCTTGCGCACACCGCCAGCGGATGCCACCACATCGGCGTACACCGGGTGTTCCGCCGTTCCGGAATAGAGGTATGTCCGCTTCATTGTCTCCGACTGCTTTTTTTTCGTGTGAACGCATCGGAGTATAGACTCATATAGTTCCATATGGAACTATATTGAAGGTCGGGTTTTCCTTAGGAGCAGGCAAGAGTTCTATACTCGTAGGATGCTCAACGCCACCACGCCATGAACCAGCCACTCAGTGACATCCTCGATGGGGTGACGATTCCGTTCGCCTACAAGTTGGGGTACATGATCAACTCGTACCGCGAGCCGTCGTTTCGGGCCATTGAGGCCCGCCATGGTCTGACGCGGCCCGAAATTCTTTCGCTGATATTTCTGTACTTCAGAGACGGGATTTCTGCTGCAGACATCTGCGATTTTTCCGGTCACCTGAAGAACAACATCAGCCGAGCCATCACGGCCCTGGAGTCCAAAGGCCTCGTGCGCCGCAAGGCCGACCCGCAGGACCAACGCCGGCTCATCATCTACATCACCGCCGCGGGGCGACGGCTGCATGACACCTTCATGCCAGCACTGAAGCAGCGAGAGGATGACATGATGGCGTGTTTATCATCCGCCGAGCGGCAGACTTTCGAGAGACTGTTGCAGAAGTTGTGTGCGCATGGGCCGGAATGGAGTGGCAAGGAGCATTGGGCGCCGTAGCGTAGCTACGGTGCTCCACTTCCGAACCAGCGCACGCATCGACTAGGTACGATTTACCCTATCCATAACGAATTTGTCATAGCGAGCCCTATACGAATCAATTGAGGGAGATGTTTGCTTGCTTGACGACGTCGGCGAAATGAGCGGAGTCTTGTTCTTGCGCGCGAGCAACGCCCGCTGGGTCCGTGGGCCAGGGTTCGAACCCGAAAGTTCGAAAGCGCTCTTGCAAAGCCGGCGTGGTCAACGCGGTGGCGATGGACCCGCCGATTTTTTGAATAACGTCTGATGGCGTTCCTTTTGGAACAAATGCGGCAACCCAGGTCTTGAGCGTGAAATCCGCGGGCCCTCCAGCCTCAGATACCGTGGGAATATCAGGATAGAGGCTTAGGCGTTGCGGTGCCGCCAGGGCTAATAGCTTCACACGTTTGGCCTGGTACAGGTTCTGCACGGTCGCTGCTGTACCGAAGGCCCAACTGATCTCTCCGTTAGCAACAGCCGTATACAGCTGCGGCAATTCCTTGAAGGGGACGTGGACCATGGACGTCTGCGTTTTCTGCTGAAAGAGCGTGGTTCCGACGTGTGCAACGCTGCCGATTCCCCAACTTCCATAAGTCAAGGTCTCCGGGGCCCTACGCGCTGCCTCAACGAGATCGGCCACGTTTTTCCATGGGGAATTCGCTGCGACGACAATGAAGAAGTTCGTCGTGTATATGGGCGCGACAGGCGTGAAGTCCTGTATGGGGTCGAACGGCATCTTGCTATATAGGTGGGGCTGCAACGTCATATGGGTGTTGTCGACGATGGCAATCGAATAGCCATCCGGGGCGGACCGTTTGACCTCGCCGATGGCGAGCCAGCCATTGGCGCCGGGCTTGTTTTCGACGATGAATGGCTGCTTCCACGCGTTCGAGAGTTGTTCCCCTACCATTCGAGCGACCGCATCGGGGCCACTTCCTACGGAGTAGGGGAGAACGGCCCGTACGCTTCGGTCGGGATATGCGGGTGCTTGCGCGTAGGCGTTCCAAGCTGCAGTGAACGCAATCAAGGAAAAAATCAGAGTTTTCTTCATGTCTCCCCCATTGTATGGGTGGTTTTATGGGACGAGCCGGACGTCCTTTTTGCCCGTACGCTCGGTTCTCGCTTCATAGGCTGCGGTAAAGATGGGGTCTCGGTGACGCAGGTCTTCGTGACTGACTTGTCCTGTGCGTCGCATGTAGTCGTAGGCGAAGGAAACGGGGTCCAGGTACATTTTGTCTGCAACGTTTTCATACCAATCCAAGCTGCGCGCGGCGGCGGTTTGAAAGCTTGTAGACGGCGACCGACGCAGAGACTCAAAGACCGAGAATGCGGCGCGTGCATCAGACGGATACTGTCGAAGCCCCTGGTGCAGCGCGATAGCGTCCTGCATGGCCATGCGTGTTCCCGAGCCAAGCGAGAAGTGCACGGTGCGCAGAGCGTCGCCGAGCAACACGACGTTGCCGTGCGACCAGTTTTCATTGCGCACGATGTTCGCTTCGAACCAGAGCGAGCGATTGCCGAGAAGCTCGTTGGCGCCCAGGTCGTTGCGAAATACGTCCGCGCAATAACGGCGGCTTTCCTCTTCGCTGGCGTTGTTCAGACCGGCGCGTGTCCATGTGTCAGGGTCGACCTCGACCAAAAAGGTACTGAGCTCGGGGCTGTATTGATAACTATGGGCGATAAAGATCCCGTGTCCAGTCTGACGAAAGATCAAGGACACCGGATGGAAGCGTTGGCGTGTGCCATACCAGGCGAATTTGTTGCGTCGCTTTTCGAATGTGGGTTGAAAGTGTTGAGCGAGTTGAGTGCGGGTTTGGCTGTTGGATCCGTCTGCGGCGACGACCATGTCGAATTCTGCGGCCAGGAGCGACACGTCTCCCACGCGGTGGTCGTACTTGATTCGAACGCCGGCCTGGACACAAGCTTTTTCCAGCACTTGAAGCATTTTGAGTCGAGCGGTACGGGAGAAGTGATTGCCGTGAACTTGGATCCGCTCGTCCCGGTGAACGATCTCCATGTAGTCGCATCGTTCATGATGCGCGATAAAATCTTTGAAGAAATCCGGGTCTGCATCCCGCAGAAAGTTCAGTCCAATGTCTGAAAAGACTACGCCCCAACCGTACGTGGCGCCCTGAGGGTTCTGTTCGTACACTTGAATGTCATGACCTGGGTCGTTCTTCTTAGCCAGAAGAGCAAAATACAGGCCGGCGGGACCAGCCCCAATGATTGCAATTTTCATATTTGGGGACTCCGGAAGGGGGCCGCCATCGGATTGGCGGCCTGATACGTGAGCAAGGCGTCGCGCATGATGGCGGGAATGGGGATTGCCCGGCGTTCACCGCGCGCAACGCAGATGGGGGTGAGCTTCGCCACAAATGCGGGGTTGCCGTGCACAGTACCCGTAATGTTCAGGGTGTACGTGTGTTCGCCGATATGTTCGACAGAGACGGTCATGTCGAATTCTTGGTCGGGCCAAAGGGTGGCATGGAAATCGAAGGTGAGCGCCCGCGTGGGAGTGCCGAAGCCATGCTCGTCCTTGGATGATTGCGGGGTATTTCCGAGCAGGCGTTCGTAGAAAAGCTCCGCTGCGGAGATGACGTACTCGCTAAACGTGACGGTGTATACGACGCCAGCCGGGTCGCAGTCGCCCCATTTGACGCGCCTGCGAATCACAAAAGGCGAGTCGCTGACGATGTATTCGGTGGCGATCATGGTTTTCGTCCTGCGGCTTCAGCTTCGTTGTTGAGCTTTTCGGCGATCGTTTTGCGCAGTGCTGCCTTGTCGAGCTTGCCGACCTTCGTCACTGGGAAAGCTGCGATTTCTTCTACGCGTTCCGGGCATTTGTATTTCGCAAGGCCCTGGGCGACGAGATACGTCAGGAGCTCCTCGACGCTCGGGGCGTGATGGCCAGGCCGAGGGACAATGAAAATGCACCCTTTCTCGCCGTATAGCTCGTCTGGCATGGCGACTAGTCGCGCCTCAGACACTGCCGGGTGGGCGCCCACCAACGCCTCGACTTCTTCGCAGCCGATCTTTTCGCCACCACGATTGATGTTGTCGCGTAGCCGTCCCTGAAATGCGTAATAGGTTTTTCCGTCATGTACCACCTCGGTCATCATGTCACCGGTGCGGTAGAAGCCGTCGGACGTAAATGCTTTCGCATTGGCTTCGGACGCATCGAAGAAGCCAGGTATGGTTGCCGGACCACGGAAGCAGAGTTCTCCCATCTGACCGGCTTCGACCAGACGTTCGCTAGCTGGATCAAGCAGTCGGATTTCGTCCTCCGGACAGCCTGACCGCCCTTGTGTCCGGTGACGGACAAATTCGGAAGCCGTATGAGGTGTACCCAGCAGCAAGCCTTCTGTAATTCCAAAGAGGTTGGAGCAACGCACCTTGAGATGATCTTCCAATCGGTCGGCGGCACTCATCGTGGTGAATAACCGCAGAGACGACAGATCATGCCGCGCCAAGTTCTCGTAGGCCATTAACTGCGGCGCGATGGGACCAATTGAAATAGCGCGGGTGACGCGATGTTCTTCGATCAATTCCAGCATGCGCGGGACATCCACGCGCGGCATCAAGACCGCGGAAAGCCCTATAAGAATCATGGGCATCAGCACGTAGACTTGAGCGGCGTTGTGCAAGAGCGGCAATGCCCAGATGATTCGATCGTCTTCCTCCATTTCGTACAAGCGCGCGCACGCGAGGGCGTGTGCCAGGTACTCAGCGTGAAAGCGAGGAATGATCTTCGGAATGCCAGTGGTGCCGCCGGATAATTGAAAGGCCAAGACGTCTTCGGATCCAGGCTGGTCCTTTGCAAGACGCGCGCGCGCTTGCTCAAGTGGCATGTCGTCAATTAGCGCCTGAAGCAAGGTTGCGTCATTGGCAGTACCTCGGGCGACAATGAGGTGTTCCAGGCTGTCGTGCGATCTCATCATTTCCTTAGCAAAACCGACGAGATCAAAGGAGCCGAAGTCCGCTTGAACGAAATAGCAGCGCGCGGCGGATTGCCGGACAAGCTGGCCGATCTCGAGCGCGCGATGCTGGGGCAGCGAGCAGACCGGAATGATTCCAGCCTTGTAGCAGGCCAAAAGGGTCACCGCAGTCTCAAGGGTCGTGCCCATTTGAAAGATTGCGCGGTCGCCTGGACTTAACCCGATATCTAGCAGGGCTGCGCCCAGTCTTTCACTTTGCGCGTCTAGCTCGGCGAAGGTTAGGGTGCCCTGATCGGTAATGAGTGCAGGGCGCTCGCCGCAACGAGTCGCGGTATCGCGCAGGACTTGACCGACTGTTTGCGCACGCCAGGCGCCACTCTTGAAATAGGCTTGCGATCGTTCGTCCGAGTGGTACGTAACGCCCTCTATGGGGAATTTAATATCTCGCATGTGTCTCCTCCCCCGTTATCAAGCTTCAGCGGGTTCAATTCGAACCAGGTCTCGGTCCATAGTGGTGATGTTTCCGCTTACGCCACCGGTGAAAAGGCCATACCAAACTGCAGGCTTTAGTCCCAACGTCTTGCGCCGGAATTCCAGGGGACCGGTGCTTTGTATGCAGTCGAAGAACTCACCGGCTTGCACCTCGCATTCAGCACGCGATTCGGCATTACGCACCAGGGCGGAAAATTCTTCGACACGTGGCACAAAGATTCGAACGCCCGACAGTTGCTTCGAGCCCACTCCTTCAGCGGACGCCAGCAGCGCGGCTTTACGCGCCCAGATGTGATCCACTTGGGAGACGCGCAGGCCGGCGGATATCGCTTCATCTTCGAGTTCGATGGCGGCTTGGATGGTCAGGGCAGCGTCGATGGCATCTACTGCCGCCAGGGGGCGAAGCTTGCGAGTGAATTCAATGAAATATCCGTTGGGATCACGAACGTAGATGGATTCAATGACCTCGTGACGGGTTTCGACGGAGACGTCCAGCCCGGCGGATTCCAGCCGGTGCTTCCACGCCTTCAGTTCGTCTTCGTCTCGGACGAGCCACGCGGTATGGGTCGCATCGCCGACATGGTCGTCAGGGAGAGGGCGCATGCTACGGCGTGCACGTACCGAATCTGGCTCGTCGGATCCCAGGTAGTAGAAAAAAGCAATCGTGCTGCCCTGGCCGCTGTCAAAGAAAAAGTGCAGGAAGTCAGGATGCGTTTCGGGTCCCCAGCCGCGCGCCGAAATAACGTGCACTAGTGGCAGGCCCAAGATATCGCGATAGAAGTTGATCGTTTCGCGCAGACGCCAGGTCGGGCGTGCCGTGTGGTCAACGCCATGTAGCGCCAAAGACCGGGGCGTGGGAGGAGTTGAAATCATTGAGCTACTCCGATGTAGAGTTAAAGAAAGCGTGCTTGCAGCCAGGAGGCAAGTTCGCGGCCCGCTTGATATCGGCCGGGCTCTTCCTGTTCCAGTAATGCGCGTCCGTGATGATCGCCTCGGATGCGCAAGTGCTGTTTATCCTGCGCGTTGATCGCGTTATGGATGTCTCTGACATCAGCAGGAAAGCAGGCTTGGTCGCCGGTGTATTCGATGATCAATGTCGGCTGGATGATTGCGGGGGCAGTCAACGCGAGGGTGGCGTTGGACGATAGGCCTGACCATGTGGACAGCCAGCTCTCGGGGGTACAGAAGCGGGCGAAACCAACGGCTCCGAAGTTGGATGCGTAGGGATCCTTGCCCCACAGCGAGCCCGGGTGACGATCCGAGGGGTCGATGCTGAGATCTAAACAGCGCAAGTCTGCGTCTGTACGCCAGACAGTCATGACCGGGGTGTGAGCTGCCCGTCTCCGAACTTCTGCGGAGGTGTTGGCTCCGGTCTTGATCTGCTCGCGCGCATCAAGCCGCATGGCAATGATCTCGCGGGCGCGTTGATCCAGTCGTGCGACCCGATTCCGTTGGGCTGCGCGGTAGTTGGCAATGAATTCGGCGGAATACCGCGCCTCACCCGCCTTCCGATACCCGTTGTCGGGACTGAGCGGATCGAGCGCAGCGACGACTGACAGGGCGTCATCTTCATCAGCAACCGAGGGGTCGATGCAATTAAGGAGCAGCGCGCCCTGGCCAGGGTGAGGGCCGACGAGCACCATGCCGTCGACTGCGGGCATGTCCAACTCCGGAAGACCGCTGCGCTTGCCGCCTGGCGTACGGGCAATTCGTTGGGCAGCAGGAAGAGATGACTGTTGGATATACAGACTGTAGAGGCCCGCGCCTCCTGAGTTGCCCAGCAACACGATGTTCTTGAAACCTTGATCACGCAAAAAGCGCATGCCCGCGGCAACGTCATGCAGGGCAATCTCGTGCTCCAGTCGCAGGTCATTACCGACGGATCGCGCGCCTTGCGACCATGCTGCACATCCTGATCCCACGATGTCGGGAATGAGGTAGTGACACGCCATGAACTCGCGGGGATGCATTACGCAGACGACGGTATCCGGCCGATACCCAGCCGGTAAGTACAGAGATCCAGAAGTTGCGGCGTTGTCATCAGTGCGTAGCACGACGTTGCGGGTCGTGGCCCCCGACGGCAGGTCGCGCGGATTCCAGTCGGTATTCAGGAAGCCCGCATTGACCCCATTTGTGGTCAGTTCTTTGGTCACATTGGTCTCCTTCAGATGTGCCTCGCATCGAATTTGTCTCATTAGACGAATTATTGACAGTAGTGTCAATTGATTTGAGCAATTTGACGCGTACGTCAGTTTGAGGACAATAGAGACTGCAAAAGATGAATTAGGGACAGGTATCGGCGCTATGCACGATCGCAATGAGGAAAATCGTGGTGAATGACATTTCGACAAAGGTCAACCTGAAGGGTGACGCGTTGCGAAGTGCGATTCTGGACGTGGCAGCAAAGCTGTTCATTGAGAGGGGATCGGCCGGCACAAGTATTCAAGACATCGCCGAACGGCTGGGACTGAGCCGTACTGCCGTCTACTACTATTTCAAGAGCAAGGATGCGATTCAGCGAGCGCTGACAGAAGAGGTGCTGGCCGATGCGCGAAAGCTGGCAGGAGATACGGTCGCGCGCGACGATCTCGATCCAGTGTCCGCGTTACGCGCGCTAGTGGCTCAACATGCTCAATTGATACTGTCGCGTCCCGCTGAATTTCGAGTTGCGGATCGCACGCAAGCCGATATGACTAGCAAGCAGCGCGCCGCGATGCAAAGTGCGCGGCGCAATGTGCTCGATAACTTCAGTAGCGTAATTGAGCGAGGGATCCGTGAAGGTCAATTCCGGATGGTTGATGCGCACGTAGCCGCCTTCAGTCTCATCGGCATGTGCAATTGGTCGGCTTGGTGGTACAAGCCGTCCGGCAGATTGAGCATTGCTGAAGTCGCCGACCTGATGGCGGAAATGGGAGTTAATGCGCTATTGCGTGATGAGGCGCGAAGATCGCGCTCGCCAGCAGATGCACGGGAATCTCTGCGCTTGGTTCGGGAGGACCTTGACTATCTCGAGAAGATTATTGACAAAACTTCGGATGCTACATGACGCTCGGCGGAGTCAATTTTTCGGGTAATTGAATAGCGCTGCGTGGACCGATGTTTCATCTGGCCTTGGGCACCAGTTCGGAAAGATCAGGTGGTACCGCGACGCACAACAACTTCAGGCTTTTGAGGTAGCAAGCCATCCTCCTCCAACGAGGACCAAGGTTATACCTATACCTGTGGCTAAAGAGATTGGCTCATTAAAGAACAACATCCCGAACGCAGCACCGTAGACGACCCAACTGTATCGAATGGGGCCAACTACGCTGGCACTCGCTCGTCTGAATGCGTTGATGTTGCAGTACTGCGCCAGAATCGCCACGGGACCCAGCATCAGGAAAGCGAGTAGCCACTGTACCGGTATGCCATGCCAGTTTGCGAGCCCTGGCCAGGCGAGAATCAATGATCCAAAAAAGTTCACATAGAAGAGCACAGTGAAGGTGGATTCGGCATGAACGAGGGTCTTGATCAGGATGCTTTCGAGTGCGACGAGCAGCGCTCCCAACAGCGCGATGAATGCTGGCCCGGCGGAGTCTGTGCCCCATGCAGAGAACGCTCCTTGTGAGCCTACCACCGTCATCGCACCAGCCAAGCTCACTATCGTGGCCATCCATTGACGCAGCGACACATGTTCGCGCAGAACAATGACACCCAATAGAACGGTAAGGAGTCCGTCCATTAGGCCAATGGCGCTCGCAGACGCGACAGGCATGTGGGCGGCGGCGAATATGGCGGCAACACCGCCTAGACCTCCTGCCGCCGCCCGGCATGCATGTAGAACCGGCTGGGCTGTGGAGAGCGCCCGGGCGATGTCGCGTTGCGTCAATAGGGCCAGTGCCATCGTCGCGAACCCGCCGACATATCGAAGCCACATGATCTGCAGGGCGGAGGCGCCGGTCCCGCTAAGTTTTCCGGATACATAAATAAAGGAAAACAACCCCATGCCAGCGAGCGCCCACAGCACGCCGCCCAGGTTCGAGGCACCTTGTACTTGCATCCGTTGATAGTTGGTGTTCGATGGCACGGTTTGAGAATTGCTCCCATGGTATGGTGAGAGCAGAGATTACGACGTGATTTCAACCTCGCGCTTTCAAGAAATTGCGGTTTGCTGCGCAGATTATTTGCAGGGGATTCTATGAGGTTCAAATGGGTTCCGGGCGCAGCCCATAGTGCGCCGCGCTCGATCATGAATACGGCTCCGACCATCAGAATTCGTATGGGCGTCGGATATGGCGCAGAGGCATACCATGGTCAAGCGCTACGCTCGGTGAGTTGGCCCGCCGGGGCGTTGGAGTTCGTTCCTCCCGCAACAGAGCATGTTCATACAACAGGTCTGGATGCGGACTGGCTGTCGGTGGAGTTCGACGTGGTTGAGTGGCGGGACGTTATGGGGCGTGACGCGGCGGAGCGTGATTTGCTTCGTTGCGATGCTGGACATAGATGCGTGAATTTTCCGGCGTTAATGAGATCTGCTTATCGCGTGCTGACTGCCGCACCTTGCGAAGCAGATTTTTTGCGGCAGGAGTTGGGAGCCGAATTGGCGAATCAATACCGCCGGTGCATAGGTTCAGCATCTCGAGACCAGCGTCCAAGTTCGCTAAGTTCGACCATGGTAAAACGGCTAGCAGATTTGGTCGAAGAATGCTTGCATCGGGACATAGGACTGGAACAAATGGCGAATGAAGCGGGATTAAGCAAATTCCACTTCACCACTGCTTTTTGCCGCGCAACCGGCGTTACGCCCTATCAGTACATTGTCAGTCGGCGCCTGAACAGAGCTCAGAAGCTGCTGCGAAACGCAAATGTGCCGGTCACCACCGTAGCCCTGGATTGTGGCTTTTCAAGTCATGCGCATCTCACTTCCGCGTTCGCCTCCAGGTTCGGGGTTTCGCCGACGATTTACCGTCGAATTGTCTTCCATTGATTTTTAAAAGATGAGGAATCTAAGCATTCTTAACGGAGCAACCGTCGCATTCGACCTGGACGGCACCCTGGTCGAGTCAGCTCCCGATCTGATTGGCGCTGTGAACGCAATCCTTATGTCGGAAGGCTTTAAGCCGCTAGCGTATGAAGCAGGCCGTCCATTTATTAGTCGTGGCGCGCGGTGGCTGTTGCAGTGGGGTCTTGAGAACGCTGGTGATTCAGATCCAGCAGCCCGCACGGCGGCTTTGTTTGGCCGTTTCATTAGTTACTATGCCGAGCATATTGCGGACGAAAGTAAACCCTTCCCTGGCGTGATTGATGCTCTGAGGGTCCTCAAATCCGCAGGAGCGAAGCTGGTGGTATGCACCAATAAACCCACCGATCTGTCACGAACGTTGCTGGCCAAGTTAGATATGGCAGATTTGTTTGACGGAATAGTAGGGTTGGACGCCGTAACAGCGGCCAAGCCTAATCCCGCCCATCTTATTGAGGCCGTGGATGCCGTAGGCGGCGATCTTGCGCGCACGATCATGGTAGGTGACGCCGACACCGACGCCGGAGCCGCAAGATCTGCTGGGACGTCTCTGATCTTGGTCGACTTCGGCTATACCGAAATCCCCGCCGCTGAACTAGCCCCGGACATTCTGCTGCATCACTTTGATGATCTAGTGGACGCTTGCGTCGCTTTGCTCAATGACGAGTAACCGTTTGGGTGGCGAGTTCATTCTCTACTCGGCTTTCGAACGTAGTAGATATCCCATTCCCCTTCAGAAGTCGGCACGAAGCCATGGCGCTGATAGAAACGGTTTGAATCACTATCGCGCAAGGCTCCTAAGCGGATTTCCATGCGATGGGCGTCTGCATCCTTGAATACGGCGCGCAAGACTGCGGCGCCAATACCGTTTCCTTGATGGTTGGGCAGGATATAAAAATGGTCCAGAAGCCAGTGGTCCTCTCGTGGGCGAATCAAAATGAAGCCTACTCGAACACCATCAGCGACTATGAATCGGCACAGAGGAGGGTCAAAAGATGCCAGAAAACGCTCTCGGGCGCGTTGTGGGTCAAAACGCCCAATGCGCTCCAGGCTGTCGCGCATTGCAGCAATACGAATGTCGACTAGGACATCAGCATCGGACGAGTCTGTACTGGCAAAGGTCAGATTCATAAGCGACGATTTCTCGGCGGTTTCTTTTGCCTGACAGCGAGGCTCCCAAGCAATTGGCAACACGATATCTATTTTCGCGGGTATGAACCCAACAGACGGATTCTCTGGTTGGCGTTCAGCAAAGAAGCAAGAGGCTCCTCCCGGGCGTGGCCGGCGACCTCGATCAAATATCGATGCATGTCCAACGTCTTCTTGCTCGGCCTTTCGTATATCGTCAAGACCGGTATCTTTGCATTGACTAGCGCAGCAAGCACTGCATTAAAGTCATCGTCAGAAGTGTCCACCATTAGCGACGTCTTGTCCTTGCCGCTCGGGGCGGGCATAGATCGCCCGAGAACCCACCATCGCGTCACGTTGTGCGGACCTTCTTCAATGCCGTCGACCAAAGAGACGAGCGAATACACTGAAGCGCCAACCTTGGGACCAAAGGATGCTTTCTCGGTGGTTTCGCTGCCCGCGACAGTTTTTGCCGCAGCCCCTCCGCTAGCGGCCTCAGTGCGTTTAACCGTAGGCATTTCTCGATCCAGCCAGGGTTTTACCTCTTCGAACGCCACGGGGTGTGCAAGCACCTCCTTGACGTCGGACAGCTTCGTGCCGGGTTTGGCCAGCAAGCTATAACCCAGCATCTTTGGATACTCTCCAACAATCATCACATTGGGCAAGTCCAGTACAGCATCCATGTACGGAGTCACACCAACTACAGATGTGGTTACTGGAACACAAGCGCGCTCAAGGCTACCGGACTTATAGCCATTGAAGAGCTCATCCCGTGACAATGCGACAAGTTCGCTGGCACCAAACAAATCGAGACATGCCTGGTGCGTCCACGATCCAGCAGGTCCGAGATAGCCAATCTGGCCGGCCAGGCTTGAAGACATAGATGCCACCAGTATCGAAAAGCCGGCCGCTGCCGACAAGAATTTAATGTTCAAGACTTTCCCCTCGTTATCAGGCTATTTTGGGTTAAATCGAAGACTCCTACAATAGGTCCAGTCCCACCGCATAGCCACTGACAAGGAGGACCCGAAAAACATGATCCATCGCATTGCACGGCCGTCGTCTCATTGTATAGATACGATCATCTTTGACCTGGGTAATGTTCTCATCCAGTGGGACCCACGCCATCTGTTCAGAAAAATCTTTGGTTCTGACGAAGTCGCAATGGAACATTTCCTATCCGTCGTGTGCACTCCGGAATGGAACGAGGAACAGGACCGTGGCCGTCTATGGAAGGACGCTATTGCAGAAGCGGCCGCACGACATCCGGAACACGAGTCGAACATCAATGCCTATTTCGATCGTTGGTCAGAAATGATACCGGGCGAGGTCGAGGGGACCGTCAAGGTTCTCGCGCAGTTGCGTAGCCTCGGCCTCCGATTGCTGGCGTTGACAAATTGGTCGGCAGAGACGTTCCACATTGCGGAGGCACGGTTCCCATTCTTGAATTGGTTTGAGGGAATCGTGGTTTCCGGCCGCGAACGTATCATCAAACCCGATCCAGCCATCTTTAAGCTGATCATCGAGCGCTACCATCTGAGCCCCGAGAAAACGGTCTTCATTGATGACAACGTCCGCAACGTTGACGCGGCAGAGCGAGAAGGCCTTCACGGCATTCATTTCCAGAACGCTGATGAGTTGGTTGCCCGGTTACAGGAGCTGGGTGTCTTGCTCCCTGCCAGGGGTTAAACAAGGGATAACGTGGCAGGCGTGACGCGTAGCTGTCGCTACTTAGGCGAGACCCATGCTAATTTGTGACGCTGTCCCAGCAGTTCATTTTCATGAAGCGCCAGCATGTCTGCTCACATAATCGTATAGCGCTTCCGGCATATGACTGACGGCTTCAGACGGCGGCTCATCTGCGCGCAGTTCAACATAGAGCGCAATCGCGGCCAATAGCGCTGCGTGGACTGACGCCTTATCAGACGTTGGCACCGTCGTCGCCAGCTGCGCCCCAGCGTCCCCAGCCACCGTCTCTATCCTCCTGACTCCGCGCTGCCGTTGTCCCGCCCTGCGATGCAGCATGGGGCCAAGCACCTGCTCGCGAAAGAATCCGAGAATACCGATGGCCTCATAGACCTCGCCGCGTGCCAGCTTGCTGGCGCCGTAATGCAGCCAGATCCATGCTCGGCGCTCCAGCCAATCGGGCGTAGCCTCTGGCCATGCAATCGCCGCCGAATCCAGCCGGGCCTCGATGACTTGTGCGTCACGTGCAAACAGCACGGCTGGGCACTCCACCAGCTGATCCAGATCGCCCAGCGTCACGAATTTGAAATCCACATGCAGCAGCTGCGGCCCGTACAAGCAGATCAGCAGTCTCGGCTCGCCCACATGCTCTCCGGTAAAAGCCGAGAGCAGCCCGCCTATCCGCTGCGCGAACGCCAGCCGTGAGGCCATGACCTCGTCGTAGCTGTTGTCCTCGCAGACAATGACGAAATCCAGATCCGAATATTGGTCAAAGCCGCCGTGTATATACGAGCCCGCTGCCAGCAGCGCGGTCAGTCGCGCATCTGCAGCAACTGCCGTGCGGACTGTTTCCAAGTACTGGCTGTGTAGAGCTGGGAGCATGAGGGACATGGGGACCTCACGACGCTCGCCCTACAGGGTCGGTTCCGGAATCGGCGTGTCTTTCGGCAGCGTTCCCGAAATGCGCGCCGGGCAACCCGAGATCCCCCACTTGGTCACCATACCCTTCTCGATCATGAATTTCTCTACGCACACGTGATATGAGGAAATAGGGCCCCAGATATCTTCGTACGAAATAATTTTTGCCCCGCTTTCAAGCGTATAGCTCTTTTTGGGAGGTCCCCACTTGGAAACCAATTTCTCTTCTGTGCTGCCCACCCAAGTCGCATTCACGTCGTTGTAGGTTTTATTCCGCTTGCCCGTCAGCATATTCATTTGTGCAGACGTACATCCCGCGAGCAGTGATGACAGAACAACAAACAGCGCGAGTTTTCTCATTTTGACTGTTACCCAAAAGTTTGACTGTTGAAAGCTGAGTGCTTGATTTTCGAGGCGTCAATTTATCAGAAACCTTGCCGCCTGGCCCGAAGCATTCCCACGGGCCGGGGGCGGCTTCGGTATTCTCCGCCTGTTATTTACTTGCCTTGCGCGTCGTCACCGATCTTCCTAGCCGTCAGCGTCGCGGTGAAAAACTCGTCAAGCTTATCGGCCGGAACGGCATCCAACTGGTTGGTTCCATAATCAGCATGTTGCCCGTCCTGGAATCGAGGGTAATACCCTTTCCAGAAATAGCGCGCCTGTGTACTGCCCGCGAGCACTTTTTTCGCAGGCAGCCCGGCTACGAAGCGCGTATCGGCGATGTCCGCCCTCGCTCGCAAAGCGACTCGGGCCTCGGTCAATGTCCAATGGCATACCTCGCGCCCGTAATAGTTTTCGTCGAGCAGCATGTCGGCATAAATGGTGCCCACGTACTCGGTGGCGGATATACGGGAAAGGCGGAACGGTTCGTGGCTGGATAAGCTCGGCACGTGGCCGGACAGGGCGTTGGATTTTCCACAGCGGGCGCCGTTGCTGGCGTCGAACTGCACAGTGCCCTCTACCACCGTAAACGGCGATTTGCCGTCGGCTGCGCTTGAAAGATCCGACGCATTGGCAAGTGTGAGTCGTATCTCATAGGCCTGTGTCGGAGCGGGGTTCAGCTTGCGCAGCGGCGGCTTGGCTGCGTTGGATGCAATGCCAGCCTTGGCCGGGCTATCGGCGTAATTAGATCCGCACCCGGCGGCGGCCAAAAGGACCAGCGTCGGCAATGCCCAGCGCAAGGCCGGCGACGAGAGATATCGAAGGGTGCGTGACAATGTCGATGTTTCCTATGCTAGTTGAGAAATTTGCTTAACGATGGACGAACGCGTGCAGAGTCGTTGCGCGGGGAGCGGAATTACCGCATCGCCATGCTAAAGCTCCTTGCGCATCAGGGCATTCTGAAGGGTCACCCCCCGAATTATTGGAAATCGTCGTTCGATCACCTGAAATCCATACAGGGAAAAAAAGGGCTCGGCTGTCTTACTCACATTAGCCGTCAACTCGGTGAGACCAAGGGACCCGGCCTCCTCGTGGATACGAGCCATCAGCCGCGCCCCGATTCCTTGCCGCTGATGAGCGCCTGACACAAAGAAGTGGTCGATGTATCCGTCTTGCTGAACGTCCGCATAGCCGGCAATTTCGCCGTCAATCTCAACAACAAAGGGCTGGATTCCTTGAATTCGATTTGCCCACAGATCCATGTCCAAGTCGGGCGGGGCCCATGCCTCGACTTGCTCTGATGAGTAGTCGCCGGCCGCAACGTCATGGATGGCAGTGAAATACACGCGAAACAACGCTGCTTCGTCACCCAACCTGAACCGACGAATCTCCATGAGGTCCTCTTGAGGCCAAAACTCGAATCGATAGTTTTTCACATTTTGAACGCACTATGAGCGTCCACGCCTGATCCATTCTAGCTAGAGTGCCGCAATGCTGCTGGTCGCTCCTGCATCAAAAAATCGATTACCGCGCGTACCGCAGGAAGCTGGCCACGTTTGTGTGGTGTCAAGATCGTCGTCATCACGCTGCCGGCCGTCCATGCCGGCAACACGCGTACCAGTCGTCCCTCCCTGACCGCCTGTGCAGAGATCATTTCCGGTAAGCAGACAATGCCGAGCCCCATCTCCGCTGCCTTCACCAACGACACGGATTCATCGGCATATAGCTGCGGCCGCGGTGCGACCTCCACGATACGGCCACTTGCATCGCCCAATCGCCAGAGCTTCATCGTCGCGCTGGTCATCAGCCCATCGTGATCGCTCAGGGCCTCTGGCGTTGGCGGCTCGCCGCGCTCTGCGATGTAGGAGGGCGCGGCCACCAGCGTAATCGGCTCCTCACTCATGCGTCGCTGCACCAAATCGGAATCAGGCAGCGTCGTGAAATGGCTGCGGATCGCGATGTCGAATCCTTCCTGCACCAGGTCAATGAAGCGGTCTGTGACGTGCAACTGAATGCGTAGTTTTGGATATTGCCGCGCAAGGATAGGCAACCGATCCGCCAACTGAAATTGCGCGATAGGTACCGACGCCGTGATACGTACTGTGCCGCTAGGCTCCGCCAGCCGTCGATGCACGACTGTCTCGGCGGCCTCTGCTTCGATCATTACCGCGCGGGCGTGGTCGTACACATCGCGTCCCACGTCGGTCAACGTGAAACTGCGCGACGTGCGGTGGAGCAACTGCACGCCGAGCGTTGCTTCCAGCGTAGCGACCCGCTTGCTGACCGTCGATTTTGGACAGCCGAGACGCCGAGCTGCCGCCGCGAAACCGCCGCACTCAACTGCCTGAGCGAAAAAATGCAGATCATTGAGGTTCAGCATTTAGGTCTACATATGTGGACATTGAGTCGCAATTTACCCGTCTTTTTGATAAACGTCCACGTATGTATATTTCCCAGCATCGACAACGGAGAAATGAAATGAATTCCACATCTGAACCGATCTTCATCGCCGGTTTCCCCCTCGGCAGCTCGGCTGGACTCGTCACCGCCTTCGAATGGCTTGGCCAGCCTTATCGCATTACCCGGGTGGACATGCTGGGGGAGATGCGCACCGACGCCTACAAACGCTTGAATGGCAGGGTGGAAACCCCTGTACTGATCACCGAACAAAGCGACGTCATCACCGAGACAATGGCGATCGCCCTGTGGCTGGAGGCGCGGGACACCGAGCGCCGCATCAGTTTCGAGCCCGGCACACCGCAGGCTGACCGGATGCATCAGTACCTCGCTTTCCTCAATACCAGTTTCACCGGCGCCTTTTATCCCTTGTGGGTCGCACTGGAAGCGCAGGAGGCCACTGAAGGCGAGCGGGAAACGCTGCGCAAGTTTGGCCGCAGTTTCGTTGCTCTTCGGCATGAACAGCTGGAGGCGATGATAGGGGACACCGACTATCTATTGGGCAACAAGCCAACGCTGGCGGACGCGGTGTTCGTCGGTGTAGCACGCTGGGCGGACTTTCATCAGGCGATCGATCCGCGAGACTATCCGCGCATCCTGGCGCTACGCCAGCGCATCGAGGCCGATCCCGCGTTTCGCTTTGCGTTGGCGGTCGAAGACGGCGAACCGGCGGCCGGCAGTGGCGCAATGAAAGGGTTTGTTCCGCTCGAAGAGGTGATCGCACTGCAAGATGCTGCCTGCGATGTGTAGTGGCTGGGGAGGCCAAAGTTATACCTATCTTTGTGGCCAACGACGTGATTTCGAACTCGCACTTTCAAGGCTGTCCGTGGAGTTCGATTTGACTGAGTGGCGGGGCGTTGCAGGACATGATGCGGAAGAGGGTGACCTGCTTCGTTGCGATGCTGGATATAGATGTGTGAGGTTTCCAGTATTAATGAGATCTGCTTATCGTGTGCTGACTGCCGCGTCTTGCGAAGCCGATTTTGCAATACCGGTCTAGGTGCTCTCGCAACGCTGCCTCACTATCCTTGTGAAAGATTCCCGCCAAATAGCCATCTGGCCTGACCAGTGCGGCGGCGCCTTCACCGAGGCCATAGAACCTGGCGAACAGTCCCAAGTGATCTTCGATCTCCATGCCGGGCCCGATGCTGTGGATGTGCAAGCCAGCGCGTGGCGGAAAGGTCGAGGGGCCGTTGACCAGCAAGGTCCAGTGCGTGCCCTTGATCAGGTTGAACAGGCGTGTTGGGCTGCCGCCTGCGCCACGCACAATGGCATCAGGTGCGCGATCGCCCGGAGCAAGTCTGCTCGCGGCTTGCGACGGGAGGGATAGCGGTGAGGTCGGGTAGCCGATATCCAGTTGCTGGACTTCACGAGTCCGCCTGTTGTCTCCGCTCTTGAAACCAGCAAGCAGCCGTGTGGACAGGCCGAGTACGTCCTCAGCCACAGGCCGGCGTTCGGCTTCGTAGGTCTCTAGGAGTTCTTCAGGCGCGCCGGCAAGTACGGCCGCCAGCTTCCAACCCAGGTTGTAGGCGTCCTGCACGCTGGTGTTGAGGCCTTGTCCACCAGTGGGAGGATGGACATGCGCCGCATCGCCGACCAGGAACACGGCACCATCCCGGTAACGATCGGCGAGCCTGGCATTCATGTTGTAGGTGGAGGACCAGGCAACCGAATGGACTGTGATGTCCGCGCGCTGCGTGTGCAGGGCAACGCGTTCGGTCAGCGCCGCCGCAGAGAGATCGATGTCGCCCTCCAGCGGAACGGGCGCCTGGATCTGGAACAGATCGGTGCCTGCGAGCGGGCAGATGGCCATGGGGCCTGCGTCCCCACCACCAAATTGATGCCACACATCGCGCGACAACCCTTCCAGCACGACATCGGCCACGATGGCTCGCACGCCCAAGGTCTTGCCCGGAAAGCCGATCCCCAGGATGCGGCGCACCAGGCTGCGCCCGCCGTCGGTGCCCACCAGATAGCGGGCGTGGAGAGTCTGCTCGCCCTCGGGTGTGAGGAGCTGGGCTTCTATTCCGTCGGCGCTGACCGCCATCCTGGTGAGCTCGACACCAAATTCCGGCGCGTGGCCCAGTTCAACCAGGCGCTCTCGCATGATCGCTTCGGTCTTGAACTGAGGGACCATCAACGGCAACGGATAGGGCTCGGCAGGCGTAGGGTCAGCAATACGTGTCACTTCCTGATCCACATGGCTGCCGTCATTCGAGTATTTGCGAATCGTCGGGTAGATCCCCCCCGCAGCCATGGCTCGGTCCAGGATACCCAGGTCTTCAAAGACCTCCTGGGTGCGCGGTTGAATCCCTTTGCCACGCGAGCCCAAAAAGGGGGAGGCGAGTTTTTCGATGAGGGCAAAGCGCACGCCGCGTCGCGCCAGTTCTATTGCCAGGGTCAGGCCAGCAGCACCCGCACCGCAGATCAGGACGTCAACAGGCTCACGCATATCGTTTCTCCGAATTATGTGTAAAATGCACATATTAGGAGGGCAGTTTATGACCGCCAAAAAGAAAGTGCAAGATACACATATTTCGGCGCAGCTGAAGGACCTCCATCGGTCCTTGATCTCGATCGTGAGCGTCATGAACCGCCCGCGAAACGACGAGCGGCTGATCGCGGAAGCCGGCGTGCAGCTGGACCAAGCGCTTTTTCGCCTCTTGGTGGTGATCGAACGAGTGGGCCCGATCGGCGTGGTGGATCTGGCGGATCGCCTGGGCAGGGATTACACGACCATCAGTCGCCAGCTGGCCAAACTCGAAAGCATGGGGATGGTGATGCGGCATGAGAATGCCGGAGATCGCCGCATGCGCGAAGCGGTGGTGTCTGCCAAAGGCAAGGCCGTGACTGACCGGCTTGACCAGGCCCGCGAGCGTCTGGCACGGGAGATCTTTCAGGACTGGACTGCAGAAGACATCACGGACTTGGTGCGTTTGATGCGCAAGTTCGCAGAGGCGCTGGAGCAGGGCACACAGACTGGAGGTGGCGAGCGTTGAGGTATGAAACGCGGGTTACGAATCAATAAGACGCAACGATTTTTGCAAGCGTCGCGCAAGCGGCATCGATGTTGTCGAGGCGCAGGTTCGTCACGCTGAGTAGCAAGCCACGTTGCGCGTGAGTGCGGCGGAGATACCAGGAAGACAGTGCAGACGGTGCGAGGCCGCGTGCGCGGGCAATGCCGACAATGGTGCTGTCGTTGGCGGTCTGTGGAAGCGGTGCGATCAGGCCTAGGCCAGCCGTCAGTGTGCCCGGTAGAAACTCGCTGACATGTTGTAGCGCGAGGCTGCGGCGCTCGGCATAGAGCGCCTTCATTTGACGCAAATGCCGCAGGAAATGTCCACCCGCCAGAAACTCCGTGATCGCCAATTGGGTGGTCTGGTTCGGAGCGGGGGCCAACACGGCTGAGACCTCGACCAGACGCTCCGCCACGGAGAGTGGAGCAACGACGAAACCAAGGCCGAGCGCCGGGCTGATCGTCTTGCTGAACGCGCCAATGTGAATCACGCGCTCGGCGCCTGCGCCTGCGGCAAGGGCCGGTGCCGCCCGGCCATCGAGCTGTAGTTCTCCGAGGTAATCGTCTTCGATGATCCAGGCGCCACTTGCTGCTGCCCAATCGAGCAGGGCGTGCCTTCGTGCCGACGACAGAGGCACGCCCAGCGGTGCGTGCTGGCCCGGGGTGACCAGCGCCAGCAGCGCGTCTGGCGCGCTGGCGATGCCATCTTCCACACGCACGCCCTCCGCATCGACGGGTACGGGTTCTATCACGGCTCCGATCAGTTCCAGTGCGCGTCTCGCTAGCGGAAAACCTGGCTCCTCAATCCACGCCTTGCGTCCATGCGCGCGCAGTGCCGTCAGCGCAATCATCAGGCCGTGCCGGTATCCGCTGGTGACGATAATCTGATCAGGATGACATTGCATTCGTCGGCTGACGGCCAGGTGGCTCGCGATATGCGCCCGCAATGCAGGTTCGCCGCGCGGGTCGGAGTAGGCCGTGTAAGCGATGGCATCGGCGCGTGCGGCACGCGCCCGCATGCGGGCCCAGAGCTTGGCGGGAAACGCATCTTGAGCGGGTACGCCCATCTGGAACGGTAGCGGGGCGCTGGAGTATGGGCGGGTGAAACCTGCTAAAGGCCCGTCGAGCGACGTCCCGTCGTCCGTTCGGCTGATAGGCAGCCGTGCACATACGCGTGTACCGGCGGGGCCAGCACCGAACACCAAGTTCTCGGCCATCAGTCGATCGTAGGCCACGCGGATGGTGCCGCGCGCGACGCCAAGCTGCACGGCGAGGTCCCGACCGGAAGGCAAACGCTGTCCGGGTGCAAGCCGGCCGTCGACGATTGCCCGTCGCAGGTTCGCATGGATCTGGTCGCCGATAGGCACCGCGGTGGTACGGTCGACCTGGATGGAAAGCACAGCAGGCGTGTTCGGGTCAGTCATCTTGGATCAGTCGTTTCGGTAGTTTTTGGGCCTGTTTCTCCAACTTCCGGCGGAGTATCGTGGAGTTATGACATGGATCGCGGCCGAAGTCGATAGCCGACCCGGGCGCGCCGACCGCAACGCTACTCACCATCAACAACAGGAAAGAACTGAGATGATCCGCTTGAACTGGCAGGAGATCGCACCTGATGGCGCGAAGGCCCTTTTTGGTATTCATCACTACGTCACGAGGAAGACGAGTCTCCCCGAGGAGCTCATCCACCTTGTGTTCCTCCGCGTGTCGCAAATCAACGGCTGTGCCCACTGCATCGACATGCACAGCCGAGATCTCAGGAAAACCATGTCGATCGACAAGATCACGTTGGTGCCGGTTTGGGACGAGGTGCACCACCTGTTCTCCGACCAGGAGCGAGCCGCGCTGGCCTGGGCAGAGGAAGTGACCCGTGTCAGCGAAACGCATGCCTCGGATGAGGCGTATGCCGCCGCCTCGGCAGCGTTCACACCCAAAGACCTTGTCGACCTCACGATCACGATCGCCGCAATGAATGCGTTCAACCGACTGGGCGCGCCGTTTCGGCTTCCTGTTGCTGCCAAATTGTGATGTGGTTCCAACACGCATATTGCGCGAGCGGGGAGAATGAAGGTCGTATCCCTACGTCAGAATAATGCAACAAAGTAGGCCGATGCTCATCAACAAGTGGATGCTGCCGCGGAGGGGGATTATTCTGATCTTCCGTTTCCCGAAGGACGCATGATGCGGCATGTTGGTTTGATCCTCGAAGATGGCTTCCAATTGATGGGCTTGGCAGCCCTTTCGGCCTTTGAACTGGCCAACGCCGAGCTAGGCGATATGGGCTATCGGCTGACGGTGTTGTCCGAGAAGGGAGGCACGATCAGGTCATCAATGAATGCAGGTATTGAAACGGCGCCGCTAGGGTTCATGCCCGACACGCTGATGGTCGCCGGGCAATTGGCGCCCCAGGATATTTCGCCTGGGCTGCGCGCGTATGTCGCCCTTGCGGGTAATGAGGCCCGCCGCGTGGCTGGGGTGTGCACTGGCGCTTTTGTGCTGGCGCAGGCGGGCCTGCTCGATGGCCGCACCGCCACGACGCATTGGGCACATGCACACGCGCTTCAGAAGCGCTTTCCGAAGATAAAAGTCGAAGAGGACCGCATTTTTGTCCGTGACGGGAACATCTGGACATCCGCCGGCATGTCATCCGCCATTGATCTGACTCTGGCGCTGATTGAGGAAGACCATGGGTCCACGCTTTCTCGGCTGTTGGCTCGGAAACTCGTTGTCTACCATCGCCGCCACGGCGGGCAGTCGCAGTTTTCGGCGATGCTGGCGCTGGAACCTCGTTCGGACCGGGTCAAACGTGCGCTGGCCTATGCCCGAGAAAACCTGCGCAGTTCCTTGTCTGTTGAAGAGCTTGCCGAATCTGCCAACCTGTCTCCGCGCCAGTTCAGCCGAGTATTTCGCGAAGAGACCGGAAGGTCTCCCGCCAAAGCCGTGGAAATGCTGCGGCTGGAAGCCGCCCGCGTTATGTTGGAAGACGGCCGCTATCCCCTGGAAATTGTGGCGCGCGACACAGGCTTTGCGGACCGAGACCGGATGCGGCGCGCTTTTCTGCGTAACCTGGGCCAGCCACCAGCCAGTGTGAAGCGGGGCCTGATGCCGATGCAAGAACGCGAGTCAGCCTGACTGCTGGGCTTTCTTGCGGCGTTGATTGCACATGTCCGTTATTGCCGGATCTATGACATTTGAGTCTTTTCCGGAATCGCGCATAGTACGTCCATTGAAAACGCCATCCAGGCGTCAGACAAGGACAAATCATGCAAATGACGGGCAACACGATCTTTATCACCGGCGGCACCTCGGGCATCGGCCGTGCGCTGGCAGAGCAGTTTCATGCTCTGGGCAACAAAGTCATCATCGCCGGGCGCCGGCAGGCTCTGCTGGATGAAGTGGCTGCGGCGCATCCCGGGATCGAGGGTGTGGCCCTGGACATTTCTGATGCAGCCGACATCGACCGCGTCGCCGCGCAACTGATCCGCGAGTATCCGGCGTTGAACGTACTGGTCAATAATGCAGGCATCATGCCGTTCGACGACCCGTCCGGCCGCATCGATGATGCCGTTTCGCGCCGGATTCTTGATACGAACCTGCTTGGTCCGATCCGGTTGACTTCTGCGTTGATCGAGCATCTCAAGGCTCAACCGCGCGCCACCATCATCCACAACACCTCGGTGCTGGCCTACGTGCCTATCGCCACTAATGCGGTGTACTCCGCGTCCAAGGCGGCACTGCACTCCTATGCCTTGTCACAGCGTTTCACGCTTAAAGGTACCAGCGTAACTGTCCAGGAAATCGCGCCTCCGTGGGTCGACACCGACCTCATCAAAAAGAGCGGCGACCCTCGCGCCATGCCGCTTGACGCCTTCATCGCAGAAACGATGCAGGGGCTGGCAACCGACGCGCCGGAAGTGTTCGTTGAGGCGATTCGCGCCTTGCGCGATAACCCTGGAATTGGTGAACACGCGTTGATTGATGGTTTCAACGCTGAAATCGCAGCTAATCCCATCCCGGTGTAAAGCACGTGGATTGATGCAGCCCGGCGTTCGCCCGGGCTGCATTTATAGGAGAGTTTTTTCATGACCGCGACGCTTGCCCAGGATTCGCGCGCCGTGTTGCTGCCGGCCGGATTCCTGGCCCTGGGGACGTTCGCCATAGGTACAGAAGGGTTCATGATTGCGCCGTTGCTGCCAGTCATGGCGCAAGACTTTGCGCTGCCGGTTCCCACCATCGCTCTGTTGGTTGTTGTGTTCACGCTAGTGTTGGCACTGTCGTCGCCGCTCACCACGGTGGTCACTGGCCGGATGGCGCGCAAGCAGGTGTTGCTGATTGCCATGGTCCTGTTCGCCATTGGCAATGTAGTGGCAGCTCTATCGTCGTCATTCGCCGTATTGATCGTTGCGCGAGTACTGATGGCCGTTGCGGCGGGCCTTTATGTGCCGGCTGCCAACGGACTGGCCGGCGTCATCGTTCCACCCGCAATGCGGGGGCGGGCGCTTGCCATCGTCAGTGCGGGACAGACTCTGGCCATTGCTCTGGGCCTGCCGCTTGGCGGACTGATCGGCCATGCCTTCGGTTGGCGCGCAACATTTCTGCTGGTGGGCGCGATGAGCATCGTGGCTATCGCAGGCATTTTGACCGGCATCGATCGTGAGGCGGGGCAGAGTATCGAAGTGGCCGGCTTGCGCCAACGTGTCTCGGTGGTTCGTCAGCGCTCTGTGCAGCGCTTGCTGGCGGTCAGTCTGTTCTGGTCCATTGGCGCCTTTGTTGCCTATCCCTATATTGCCGAATATCTGAGCGCCGTGCTGGCCTTCGGCCCGTTGGAGATCACCGCGTCTGTCTCGCTCTGGGGGCTTTGCGCGGCGGCAGGAGTTATGACCGGTGGGGTCTTGAACGACCGTTTTGGGGCAGGCAGCGTGGTACGCGGATCGCTCGTGCTATTGGGGTTGTCGTTCCTGGCGCTGACCATCGCAACGGTGTTACCTCGTGGCGTGTCGCTGGGTCTGGTCTTGGCCGCCGTCGCTGTGTGGGGTTTTACCGTGTGGTCATTCTTTCCCGCGCAGATGGCTCGGCTGATTGGCGTGGGTATCCCGGCGCAGGCTCCGGTTGTCCTGGCGCTTAATTCGTCGACTATGTATTTAGGTTTTTCCGTCGGCAGCGCCTTGGGGGCTGTCATGTTGGGCGCAGGCGCGTTCTGGGCGATCGGCGTGGCGGCGGCTCTGGCGGAGTTGATCGCCTTGGGCCTGAATCCTGCCATTGCCCCAAAAATTTGAGCTTTTTTTCGCGCCTGTTGCACTCGTTTCCAGCAAGACCACTTTAAAAGGATTCAAGAAAATGACTTCCCGTATCAACACACCCGCAGCCACTAGCGCCTCCGGCGAAACCGCCGACGTTTTTGCCGGTATCCGTAAAGCAGTGGGAATGGTCCCCAACGCCTATGCGGCTATTGGCACCTTGAATACGCAGGCCCTTAAGGCGATGCTGTCCGCCGACGCGGTGCTTGCGCGTGGTGTTCTTTCCGCACAGGAGCGCGAGACCGTCAAGCTGGTGGTGAGCGCGATCGCCGGTTGCGATTACTGCGTCGCGGCACATAGCTTGGCGGCTAAGGCGTCTGGCCTGTCCGTGGACACGGTGCGCGCTATCAGGGCGCTGGAAGCTACCGGAGACGCAAGGCGCGATGCGTTGATCCAGTTTGTACGGCGTCTTCAGGAGGGCCGCGGGACCCTCGACGCAGAGTCATTCACTGCATTGCGCTCGGCGGGCTTTCCGGACGAGGCTGTAGTGGATATCGCATTGGCGATATCCATCATCACATTCACGAATGTGTTCAACCGCGTGAATGACACCGTTGTGGATTTTCCAGAACTGAAGTAGTGCGATTGGCTGCGGTAAGGCGAGCAGAAAGCAATGCAGAGTAAAATCCGCCTCCCATGCGATTCTCCGACTTCGACCAACGCCTCGCCGCTCTCGGCGCCTTGCCCGTCCATCGGGGCCGGATCGTGCGCGTCTGGCTGAAAGGGCAAGCGCTCGACATCGGCACGCGACGGCGCAGTTCCGAGCACTTTCTGCCTCTCGCGCTGCGCGCCGCTGTGCCCGCTTTGACGGAGGAACTGGACAGTCTCACGCGCGTCCGCTCCGAACACGCCGGCAGTGATGGCTCGCGCTTGCTCGTCGAACTCGCCGACGGACAGATGGTGGAAAGCGTGCTGTTGCCGCGCGACGGACTCTGCGTCTCCACCCAGGTCGGCTGCGCGGTCGGCTGCCGCTTCTGTATGACGGGCAAGAGCGGTCTGATCCGCCAGGTCACGAGCATGGAAATCCTCGCCCAAGTCGTACTGGCGCGGCGTCTGCGCCCAGTGAAAAAAGTCGTCTTCATGGGTATGGGCGAACCGGCGCACAACCTCGACAACGTGCTCGAAGCAATCGACCTGCTCGGCACCGAAGGCAATATCGGTCACAAGAATCTCGTGTTTTCCACCGTGGGGGACCGGCGTGTGTTCGAAGCCCTGCCGCAACAACGCATCAAGCCCGCGCTGGCGCTGTCGCTGCACACGACCAAGGCCGAACTGCGCGAACAGCTGCTGCCGCGCGCGCCCAAGATTGCGCCCGAAGAACTGATCGAACTGGGCGAGAGATACGCTCGAGACAGCAACTATCCGATCCAGTATCAATGGACGCTGCTCAAGGGCATCAATGACGGCGACGATGAACTCGATGCAGCCGTGCGTCTGCTCAAGGGCAAGTACGGCGTGCTCAACGTCATTCCCTTCAACAGTCTCGAAGGGAGTGACTACCAGCGTCCCGATGCCGAGCGCATACGCGAGATTGTGCGCTATCTGCACAACCGCGGGGTGTTGACCAAGGTGAGGAACAGCGCTGGGCAGGATGTGGACGGCGGCTGTGGCCAGTTGCGCGCTCGCGCCGTTGGCGCAGAGCAGGTGGTGGAACTGCGTCGCAAGCGAACTGCAACCACAACACACTGAGCTGGCGCAGCAGTATGATGCGCAGATCTATCAAGGAGCAAATCATGGCCCGAAAACCCGAGGCACCAGATCCGGACGAAGTCGCACTGATTCAGTGGTGTACTGAAGTAGAAGAGCTATTCGTCGCGGCTGGCGCGTCACGCGAAGAATCCCAGCAGCATATCGAAGACGAGGCCGAGTGGTTCACTGATATGTTTTACGGGGGACTGACCCCTGCGGAAGCGGCGAAAGCTGCTTTAAATCAATAATTCTGGTTTCGGAGCGTCGCCAACGTTTTCCTGCGGGTGCTAGGCAGCGGCAACTGCTGGCAGTCCTCGATCGCCGCCGCCTCAGCGACACTCCCCCATCACCAGCGATAGGCCACGCTGGCGATGATCGTGCGTTCCAGCCCGTAACGGCAGTTCAGCTCATTGTTGCGGCACACGACGGTTTCTTTATTGAAAAGATTGGTGGCATCAACAGCAAAGCGCCATTGGGCTAACTGGTAGTGCATGCTGGCGTCCACCATGAACGACGAACCATTTTCCATCGTATTGGCTACATCGACGTAGGTCTTGCCGATATAGCGCACGCCTACGCCCATGCCTAGTCCGCTCAGCGCGGTATGGGGCAGGGTGTAGTTGATCCATGCCGAGGCCATGTGCCGAGGGGTCACGATGGGGGTATTGTCCTTTTCCAAGGGGTTGTTGCTCTGGGTCACGGTAACGTCATTCAAGGTGTACGACGCCACCAAGTCCAGCCCGCGGCTCAGGCTGGCTTTGCCTTCTAATTCGATGCCGCGCGAGCGGATCTTGCCGGTCTGCACGCTGAACTGGGTATTGCTCGGATCAGGCGTGAGCGCATTGCGCTGAGTCAGGTCAAAAAACGACACCGCTACCAAGCTTTCCGAGCCGGGCGGCTGATACTTGATACCGAACTCGTATTGCTCGCCCTTGGTGGGCCTGAAGGGCGTGCCATCACGCGCCACGCCGCTCTGCGGCAGGAACGAGGTGGAGTAGCTCACGTAGGGAGTAATGCCCGATTCGAACAAATAGGCCAGGCCCAGGCGACCCGTCAATGCCGTGTCGTTCTGCCGCGTGGTGTCGCCCACCAGGCGATTGCGGCTGGCAGATCGTGCCCAGTCCTGGCGCCACCCCGCCGTGACCACGACCTGATCAACTTTGATCTGATCCTGCACATATAGCCCGAACTGCCGGTTTACATCCTTCTGGTCGATGATGGTGTTCTGTTCCAGTGGGTAGGGAATGTCCTGGTCATAGACCGGATTGTCCAGGTCCAGGTCGGGAGCCAGGCCCTGGCGATACCACTGCTGGCCGTCCTGGAAACGATAATCGAAGCCGGTCAACAACGTGTGTGACACCCGGCCGGTGTTGAACTTGAACTCGCCCTGCGTATCGACGACCACACCGTCGGCCTCTTCCTCGGACACGAGCGCATAGCGCCGCAGAGTGTGGCCGTCCGGCCGCAGGCCCAGGCTGTACAGGTCACGCTGGTCGAGCGTGCCGCGCTGATAGCGCGCATTTTGCCGCACTGTCACGCGGTCGTTGAACCGGTGTTCGAACAGATAGCCGATCGCATATTGCTTCCGATCGTAGCGGTTGAAGCCGTAGTCGCCCACCGGCACATGTGTGGGATACACCGGACGCGACTCACCGTCGGTCTTGTCGTGCTGGTAATGCGTCAGCAGCGTCAGCGACGTGTCGGCATTCGGGCGCCATGTGAACGCGGGCGCGATGTAGCCCACATCGTCCTGATAGCGATGGTCGGAATCGTACTTGACCTGGTTGCCGGCATCGCGCCAGATACCGGTCAAGCGATACAGGTACTTGCCATCTTCATCAATGGGGCCACCCATGTCGAAGGCGGCTTGGCGCCAATCGAAGCTGCCTGCCTGCAGCACGACCTCGCCGAATGGATCCAGCGTTGGACGCTTGGTGATCCGGTTGACCAAGCCGCCGGGCGCGACCTGTCCATAGAGTACCGATGACGGCCCGCGTATGACTTCGACGCGCTCCAGCCCGTACGGATCGGTGCGCGCACGGATCTGATCGTAGGGGAGTTGGTTCAGGCCGTCGCGGTAATCGCCGGTGATCTTGGCATCGAAGCCGCGCAACACGATCCAGTCGTTGCGTACTTCGGCGCCGCCGAAATTGCTAACCTGCACGCCGGGCACATACTGGATTGCCTGCGACACCGTCCGCGCACCGCGGTCGCGGATTTCCTCCGCTCCGACCACCGATACTGATTGCGGAATCTCGCGCAGTGGCGTGGCGATCTTGCTGCCAGTAGTCGTTTCTTCGGCAACATAACCGTGCACCGGCCCCGTGCCAGCATCGTCGAGTCCACTGCCTTGCACGACTACGCTGGGCAAGGTCGACACCGTGCCTGTCGTGGACGTAGTTTGGGATTGCGCTGTATGAGCGCAACCGAATCCCAGCAGCAAGGCCAAGGCATAGTGAGGAATCAGAGGAGCGACGCGCGGGGGAATGCTGTTGGTTTTCATGGCCAGCCTGATATCAATAAAGGGCATCTGGAAAAGGAAAGCACTGCAAAGAAAAAACCATCCCGTGTCCGGCTACAGCCGGACGGCAATGGCGTCAATAGCGATAGGTCACCGTGGCGAGCACCGTGCGCTCTGCGCCATAGCGGCAATTGGCGCGGTCGTTGCGGCAGACCACGGCCTGCTTGTCGAACAGGTTGGTCGCGTCGACGGACAAGCGCCACTGATCGAATTCGTAGCCCAGCGAGGCATCCACCATGGCGGCGCCGTTGTTCTTCATCGTGTTGGCTGCGTCGATATACGTCGAGCCGAGGTATCGCACTCCCAGGCCGGCACTCCAGCCCGCGCCGAATGAGCGGCCCAGCCAGAGCGAGGCCATGTGGCGGGGCGTAACGACGGGCATGTTGCCTCGCGTGCCGGCTTCGTCCGACAGGATCTCGACGTTGTTGTAGGTATAGGCCGCCAGGACATCCCAACCCGCTTCCAGGCGGATTCGCGCCTCGAGTTCTGCGCCGTGGGCACGCACCTTGCCTGTTGCCACGCTGAAACCCAAGTGTGCCGGATCCGGGTCCGTCGTCAGCACGTTGCGCTGATTCAGGTCGAACAGTGCCAGCGTGATCAGGCTTTGTGATTGCGGCGGCTGGATCTTTACTCCCACCTCGACCTGCCGCGAACGATTGGGCTCGAAAGTGTCGCCGTCGTAGGCGG
This sequence comes from Bordetella genomosp. 4, assembly GCF_002261185.1. GTDB lineage: Bacteria > Pseudomonadota > Gammaproteobacteria > Burkholderiales > Burkholderiaceae_B > Bordetella_A. The sequence goes on along the minus strand of NZ_NEVQ01000021.1, from coordinate 76,114 downwards.
TGCCGGGCTGCGGCGAGAATGCGGTCGCATAGCTCAGATAGGGCGCTACACCTCGGGCAAACTCATACGACAGGCCCGCCCGCCAGGTGTATGCATGGCCATCGGCTCGCGTGCGGGTCCGATTCAAGCGATCTTCAGTGGCATCGCGGTAGCCATCGCGGCGTGCACCCAAGGTCAGGGTCCATCGCCCGCCCTGAACCTGATCTTGTGCATAGAGTCCCCATTGGCTGCTAACCTGCCGCACGTCCAGCACCGTCGTGGCATCGGCAGGCATCGTGATATCCAATCCATAGCGCGGATCACGCAAGTCCAGGCTGGGCGCGTCGGCCTGGCGATAGTGCTGACTGCCAGACAGGCGGCGCACATCCACGCCGGCCAGCAGTGTGTGGCGCAAACCAGCCGCCAGCACCACACCTTCGAGCTGGCTGTCGACCACAACGCCTTCGGCCCATTCGCGGGATTGCAACTGCGTGCGCGGCAGCGTGCGGCCATCGGCCTGCAGCGTTCCGGCATACAGATTGCGCAGCAGCATGTTGCCGCGCTGATAGCGAGCGTTCTGACGCACCGTCCAGGCAGCGTCCAGGCGATGCTCGAACAGATAGCCCGCACTGAAGAAGTCACGCTGGTTCCGGTCGTAGCGGTAGTCGCCCACCAGCACGCGGGTGGGATAGTACGCTCGCGACTCGCCGTCATTACGGTCGTATTGGTAGTGCGTCAGTACGGTGATGGACGTGTCGGCGTCGTGCCAACTGAAGGCGGGCGCCACATACGCCAAGTCGTCGCGGTAGCGGTGCGTGCCGTCGTACTTATCCTGCGTCCCCGACACCCTGCCGGTCGCCGTCAACCTGACGCGCCCATTGCTGCTGTCATCCCAGGGCCCGCCCAGGTCCAGATAGGCTTGCCGAAAATCGAACGAACCCGCTTGCAACGCTGCTTCGCGCAGCACGGTCTGCGTGGGCCGTTTGGTCACTCGGTTCACGATACCGCCCGGCGCCGCTTGTCCATACAGCGAGGAGACCGGTCCGCGAACCACTTCTATACGTTCGAGGGCATAGGTAGGCACGCGCGCGCGTATCTGGTCATACGGCATCTGGCTCAAGCCGTCGCGGTAGTCGCCGGTAAGCTTTGCGTCGAAGCCGCGCAGCACTAGCCAGTCGTTGCGGACTTCGTTGCCGCCATAGTTATTGATTTGCACGCCGGGCGTGTATTGCAGTGCCTGCGGCACCGAGCGCGCGTCGCGCGCCCGCATGTCTTCGGCGGTGATCACCGATACTGACTGCGGCACTCGGGCCAGAGGCGTCAGGGTCTTGGTTCCGGCAGTATCGTCCAGGGCCACGAAAGGCCCCGACTCCTCTCCCACCACTGGCGTGGCCGGCATGTGGGCGGGCGGCAGCGTCCATTCGCGACGGATCTGGAAACTGCCCGGTGCATCCTCGTAGGCTTGCAAGCCATGGGGTTGCAAGACTGCCGCAAAGGCGGCCGGTAGATTGTACCGGCCGGCCAAACCCGGGCTTTGCAAGCCGCGCGCCAGTTGTGGGTCGAACCCCAACAAGACATGCGCCTGGCTCGCGATCTGTTGCAGGACAGTCACCAGCGGACCCGGGGTGACCTGAAAAACGCGCAGTTCAGCGGGTGACGGGGCATTCTGGGCATGGGCGAGCGACCCAGTCAGCGCCAGCAACACCAGCAATGCCAGCTGTGCGCTGCCACGTCTGATGCGTGTCCGCCGTCGATCACCTGCCGAAATGGCCATCTGCCTGGGTTTCCTTTTCTGTAATTGCGGTCCTCTCATCAGGTAGGACACGCCAGAATCAAAAACCGGAAAATCCGCGGCAAGAAATAATTGGCGGCGAGCCAACGCCACCGGCACGCGCTACAGCGAGGCCGACACGTGTACCCAATAGGGTGTGCGCTGACTGACCGTCACGGGCAGCAAGCGGGCTACTGCGGCGAGCACTTTGTCGGTGTCGCTCAACGGGAATAGGCCTGAAATCCGCAGGCCTCCCACCTCGCTATCGCAAAAAATCAGGCCTGGCCGGTAGCGGCTGAGTTCGGCCAGGAATTGATCCAGCCGCATGTTGTCGGCGGCCAATTCCGTGCGCACCCAGGCTGTGTCATGCGTCTGCAGCATCCGGACCGGTTCGATCGACGTCGCGTTGTAACGCACGATCTGCCCGGGCTGCAGCAATAACCGCCGCCCTCCGGCTGCGGCCTCGATCTCGACATTGCCGTCCAGGAGCCCTACGGTAGTGGCATCGCCATCATCGCGCACCGTAAAGCGCGTGCCCAGTGCACGTATCCGGCCGTGGGCCGTTTCCACCAGGAACGGCGTGCCGCGGTAGCCGCCCTCGTGCCCCGTGCTGACCAGGATTTCGCCCTGACGCAGCCGCACCCGGCGCATGCTGGCCTCATACACCGCATCGATCGCCGTGTCCGTGTTTAATAGAACGGTGGTGCCGTCGGCCAGCATAACCGTGCGCTGCTGTCCGACTGCCGATTCGTAGTCCGGTGACAGCCGCACCCAACGCATCCGGTCGGCTGCCCATAGTGCGGGGGTGCCGCAGATGGCCGCGCCCAGTATGGCAAGGACGGTGCGGCGCCGGGATTTGCGCCGGTCGAGTGACAGCGCGTTATAGGCGGCGCTGCCAGACAACGCGTCCAGTCGTGCATCGGCGCGCGTCAGGTGTGTCCAGGCCCGCTCGTGATCAGGGCTGGCGTGCCGCCATGCCTCCCAGGCATGCCGGTCGGCCTCGCTGGCCGAGCCTGACATGAACAACACGTACCAGCGAGAGGCCTCTTCGGCTACGCGTGGAGCGAGCGGCACCCCACCCGCATACAGCGCCGTGGCCGTCGTTGGCACGCGGCTCATGCCGGCTGCTGTTCGGCAAAAAAGCAGGCCTGCACGGCGCGCACCATGTAGTTGCCCACCGTGCGCGTCGTGACGCCCAGCCGTTCGGCAATCTCGTCATAGGTCAGGCCTTCCAGGCGGGCCAGCAGGAAGGCCTCGCGGGCCTTGTCCGGCAACGTGCCGAGCGCGCGGTCGATGGCGCACAGCGCCTCGAGCACCAACTTGCACTCTTCTGGCCCTGGCACCAGGGCTTCCGGCAAGCTGGCCAGCGCTTCCAGATAAGCATGCTCCAGCGCCTCGCGGCGACGGTAATTGGCCAACAAGCGACGGGCTATGGTGGCCAGGAACGCGCGCGGTTCCGCGGGGGGCGTTGCCTCCTTGGCCGTCAACACGCGCAGGAATGTGTCCTGGGCCAAGTCCGCGGCGCAGTCGGCGCCGCTCATGCGACGCCGCAACCAACCTGCCAGCCACGTATGGTGCTGGGAATACAAGGTTTTCGTATGCTCGTGCAAACTGGGTTCGCTGGGGCGCATGGGCCCATCTCCAGGGTGGATGGCGTCGCTATAAATGGCAATGATAACCATTATCCATTCTTATTGCCATTACGGAAACCTCGTCGATGTTTGGTCTAGTTGGACGAGGCCAGAGGACGTTTTTTGCCTCTCAATATCGTGTCCCGAAACTCATCCATCAACGGCGACCACGTCGTGCCACGACGCGATATCAACGCAATATTGCGTCGCAGCGGCGGTCCCAACGTTACCGGCAAACGCGTCACCTCAGCACACTTGGCCAGGGCGCTCTGCGGTAAGACCGCCAGCATGCCGCTGTCTGCCAGCAACTGCAGCGATCCCTCGGAAAAATGCTCGACCTCTAACGCCCCTGCGGGCAACGCCAAGCCAGCCTCGGCAAACCGCACATCCAACATCTGTCGCGCCACTGAGCTAGGCCGAGGCAAGATCCATCGCTGCCCCTCCAACTCCCGTAGCGCCAGCCGAGACTTCGCCGCCAACGGGTGACGCCGCCCGGCCGCCACGCACAATGGATCATCGAACATGATCTCGTGACGCAACGTAGCCGGACCATCTGCATAAATAGGTGTCACCGCGAGATCCAGCTTTCCACTCTCTACCTGGGCATTCAAATCATCCGATAACCCTTGTGTCAGCTGAATACGCAACGCCGGACGGCGCGGCAACAACCGTTGCAGCGCCGGCATCACGACACTGTCGACCGTAGCCCCCGTAGCGCCGATACGCAGCAACCCAGCCTCGCCCACCCGCAATTCCATCGCATGGCGCACCGCATCCCGGTATTCCGCCCAAAGCTTTTTGGCGTGATCCAGGAACACCATGCCCTCAGAGGTAAGCCTCAGGCCTCGCCCATGCCGCTGCATCAGCGCCAACCCAGTATCGGATTCCAGCCGCCGCAAAGATTTGGACAGCGCGGGCTGACTCACCCCGCAGGCCGCCGCCGCGCGTTCCAGGTGACCGTGCTCTACGGCGGCCAGAAAATATTCGATATCGCGCAGGGAAAGATTCATGAACAGAAGTTATGTATTGATGTGCTTCTGGGAATATTACGGCGAGATGGCGATTCTAGAATTTCGGGCATACCCCATACTCCCTGCGATATATCCCCATGCCGAATTCCCCTAATATCGTTCTGATCGTCGCCGACAACCTTGGATGGGGCGAACTCGGCTGCTATGGCGGCGGCGCATTGCGGGGCGCGCCTACACCCAATATCGACCGGCTCGCGACCGAGGGCCTGTTGCTGCAGAACTTCAACGTAGAAAGTGACTGCGTACCTACCCGCTCGGCGCTGATGAGCGGCCGTCATCCGATCCGTACCGGCTGTCTGCAATCTGTGCCGCCAGGATTGCCGCAAGGACTGACACGTGACGAGATCACCCTGGCTCAGCAATTGTCAGGGCAGGGATATGCCACCGCCCATTACGGCAAATGGCATCTGGGCGATATCCCAGGACGCTATCCCTCTGATCGCGGTTTTGATCATTGGTATGGAATTCCACGCACCACTGATGAAAGCCAGTTCACGTCTTCGATTGGTTTTGATCCTAGCGTGGCGGAACTGCCGTACATCATGGAGGGCCGCGCCGGCGAGCCTTCGACCAATGTGAAGCTGTACGACCTGGATAGCCGCCGCGGCATCGACGCCGATCTGGTGCAACATGCCCAGACTTTCATGCGAGAGCAAGCGCGCAACGCGCGGCCATTCTTCCTTTACCTGCCGTTGGTGCATCTGCATTTCCCGACGCTGCCCCATCCGGATTTCGCCGGCCGCACTGGAGCGGGCGATTTCGCCGATTCAATGGTGGAAATGGATCATCGCGTGGGCCAGATCATGGCCGAGGTCGATGAGCTCGGCCTGCGCGACGACACGGTATTCATTTTCTGTAGTGACAACGGCCCAGAATATCGCAGGCCCTATCGCGGGACGGCGGGCCCTTGGTCCGGCACCTATCACACCGCGATGGAGGGCAGCCTGCGTGTGCCGTTTATTATCCGCTGGCCTGGAAAGGTCGCGCCCGGTCAGGTGTCGAACGAGATGGTGCACGTGACAGATCTCTTTACCACGCTCTCGCATATTGGCGGCGCCAGCGTGCCGCAGGATCGGCCCATCGACGGTGTAGATCAAACTGAGTTTTTCACCGGCGCGCGGCCGAATTCAGCGCGCGAGGGATTCCTGTTCTACATCAAGAACGACTTGCGCGCGCTGAAATGGCGCGATTGGAAACTGCATTTTTACTGGGAGCCCGAGGTCAATGAGGGCAAGGGAAAACTCGAGTCGCCGTACCTCTTTAACCTGAAACAGGATCCCAAGGAAGAAAGCGATATCCTGATATTCAACACCTGGGTGCTCGGTCCCATGCTGAAGATGGTGCAGGCGTTTAATCAAACCTGCGCCGAGCATCCCAATACTACGCCTGGTCGGCCCGACCGGGACTGAGCGGTCCGCATAGACGGACATCGCCATCACAAGGGGAAATTATGAAGTTTGCTATTCGTAGTGGTGTCGCGTGGCTAGCGCTGGGCTGTGTCGGGATGATGCCCCTATCAGGCTACGCGCAGCCTTCGCTGCCTTGGCCTGCCAAACAGATTACGTGGGTGGTGGGCTTTGTGCCGGGTGGCACGGCAGATGTGCTCACGCGGGTGGCAGCGCAGGATCTGGCCAGCCGCACCGGCTTGAACGTGGTGGTCGAGAACAAGCCCGGCGCTTCGGGTGCGATTGCCTTGCAGCAGGTGGCGCGCAGCAAGGCTGGTGATGGCTACCTGATTACTGTACCAGGACCGCTGATCTATCCGACGCCGCAGCCAGCGATCGGCAAAGAACTCGCGCCGGTGATGTTGATGGCTCAAGGGCCGATGGTGATCGTGGGGCCGTCGCAGCGTGCGTTACCGGCGTTGCGTGATGTGTTGGCGGATGCGCGTCAGAGACCAGAGAGTTGGAGCTATGGCAGTTCCGGTAACGGCACGTCGCAGCATTTGGCGGGTGAGTTGCTTAATCAGTATGCCGGTACGCACATCATGCACATCCCGTATAAGGGAGGCGGGCAGGCCGTTTCGGATGTCGCGGGCGGGCAGATTCCACTGGCTATTTTGGGCTCTGCGCCGGTATTGCCTCAAATCAAGGCGGGCAAGCTCAAGGCTTATGCCGTGACGACCAGCGTGCGATTGGATGCGTTGCCTGATGTGCCCACGGTGGCAGAGGCGGGGTTTGCGGGTTATGACGCCAGCCAGTGGTTCTCGGTTGCGGCATCGCCCGGCATTGATGCGGCGGTGCTCGATCAATTGAATGCGGCATTACAGCAGACGGTGCGCTCGCAGGCGTTTCAAGCTGCGGTAAATAACGCAGGTATGGTTGCAGGCGGCGGTTCGCGCGACGATCTGCAGAAATTTATCGCTGAGGACACCGCTAAATGGCAGAAGCTGCTGGATAGTGGGGCGGTTAAGTTGACGGATGGACAGTAACCGTTCCCTGAACCCACGCCATCCCCAATGGCACATATCCCGAGCGCGATCAACTCACCCCATGATTGCGAGGCGGACATTTTCGCTCTAGATCGCAGGTCCCTTCAGCTCGATTTGATTTCCGTCGGGATCGAAGCAATAGATTGAAAGTCCGTTTCCTTCTGCGCCGTATCGCATCACCGCCTTGTCCGCGGTGATTCCGAAAGCTTGCAGGTGCTCGAGGATGGCGGTTTCATCGAAGGGATCGACTCGCAGACAAAAGTGATCGACATTACGCCCCTCTTTTTCTGGGGCTGCGCCGCCCGCGGCACCTAAAGGTCCTTTCACATCGACCAGATCGATCATGGACCCGCCGGCACCAAGATGAATCATGGCGTACTTGTCGTTCTTTTTCTTGATGGAACAGCCCAAGACCTTCGTGTAAAAGTCCACACTACGCGCCATATCCTGGACTCTGAGGACGACATGATCCAAGTGCTTAATCTGAAATATCGGCATGGTGGTCCTCCTGGGGCGAGACAGATTAGCCAATCTTACTCGCTAAAAGCGGGTAGTCAGGAGTGTTATCGCGCTGCTTTCTTAGTTCGGTGCTTGGCACTACGCCGCCAGCACAGCGCCCCAATTCCCATCGCGAGTCCAAACGCCAGATAGACCACGCCTATCGTTGCGCGTGGCAGCCTGTGCTCGAAGCCTGGCGTGAGGCGCGCGGGCGTCAGCCAGAAATCGACCAGGCAGGCGACGGCAGACGTAACCATAGCGCTGGTCATCACCGCACGAGGCGAATCGGCATTGGGCTTGTGTGCAGTCGCCTGTGCATGTAACGCCGCCCAAAATATCGATGCGCCGTGATGGACAATGTAGCCGATTGCGGTATGGCGCATGGACGGCGCATTGACGTACAGCGCGGGTCTGCCCCATACCCAGTGACTGGTGGCATTGGTCGCGGAAAACGCGTGGCCGGTATGGGCCCGGCCACCCGCTATCAGCACCGCAGTAGAGACTACGCTGGCGGCAGTACCTGCACGCAGGCCCTCGGCTAGCGAGGTTCGCCAACTCGACATGATGTCTCCTCCGTTTATGATGGTGGGAACGGGGATTGCTGACACAACGCTCGCGGAACTGTCCATCTCTGCCGCGAGGAAAAACATGAAGATTCTGTTGACCGGCGCATCTGGCTTCATTGGGCGCCATATCCTGGCAGCCTTGACCGCGCGCGGTCACGACGTGGTTTGTCCCGTGCGCGGCGTGGCTGTCAAGACTGACATAGGCAGAGCAAGCTTCGTGCCCGCACAGTTCGCGCACATGACCCGCCCCGATGACTGGCTGCCGTGGCTTCATGGTGTCGACTGCGTGATTAACGCCGTGGGCGTGTTCTCTGCCAATACCGAGGAACTCGAAGCCGTGCACGCTCACGCTCCACGGGCGTTGTTCGAGGCGGCGCGTGGTACGCGTGTGATCCAGATATCTGCGCTAGGCGCCAACATCCAGGCTGAGACGGCCTTTTTGCGCACCAAAGCGGCTGCCGATGAGGCCTTGCGTCGTCGTGCCGGGCCTGCTTTTATCGTGCAGCCATCGCTGGTTTACGGGCCAGGCGGCGCCAGCGCAGCCTGGTTTGAGCGCCTTGCCTTGATGCCGGTACTGCTGCTGCCTGCCGGCGGGCGGCAACTGATACAGCCCGTGCATATTGACGATCTGGTCGCGGGAATTGTGTCGCTCATTGATGTGCCCGCGGATGCGCCCGCCACCATCGCGTTCTGCGGACCGACGCGGCTTTCCATACGAGAATACTTACAGGTGTTGCGCGACGGACTGGGCAGCGCTGGCCGCCAGTATGTGATACCGGTGTCGATGGCATTGTGCAAGGCAGTCGCGCCTATTGGCGAGCGTGTGAGCGGAGGGCTATTGAGCCGCGATAGCCTCATCATGCTGGAACGAGGCAACGTCGCGGATCCGCAGCCCTTTGAGCGTCTGTTGGGCCGGCCTGCACGTGCGCCTGAACAGTTCCTCGGCGAGCATGACAGCCGGGCACGTCACGCGCAGGCAGTGCTGGCAATCACGGTGCCGGCGCTGCGCTTTTGCATTGCGCTGGTCTGGCTATGGACCGCCATCGTGTCGTTCGGTCTTTACCCTGCAAAGCATAGCCTGGCGATGTTGCGCGAGGTCGGTGTGAGCGAAGTGCTCGCGCCCATCGCACTTTACGGTGCGGCCATGTTGGACCTCGTGCTGGGCGTATTGACACTCACGTTGAGCGCACCCCGGCGCCGTTGGCTGTGGCTGGCACAGATCCTGTTGATCCTGGGATACACGCTCATCATCACGGTGCGCTTACCCGAACAATGGCTGCATCCTTTCGGCCCCATCTCGAAGAACCTGCCCATGTTGGCCGCGTTGGTGCTGCTCTGGTTCTACGATGCACGCAAGAGGTGAGCATGGACTACGTTTGGATCAAACTGCTGCATATTCTCTCGTCTACTGTGTTGTTCGGCACCGGCGTGGGCACGGCGTTCTATCTGCTTTGCGTCGTGAGGCAGGGCGACGTACAGGTGGTCGCGAGCGTGGCGCGCTTTGTCGTCATGGCTGACTGGCTCTTCACGGCGACAACGGCAGTGCTGCAACCGCTCACTGGTATGTATTTGGTACATCGCACACAGCTGCCGCTGTCGACGCCGTGGGTGGCGTGGTCACTGGGGCTATATGCGTTGGCGATCGCCTGTTGGCTGCCGGTGGTGCGCTTGCAGATCCGAATGCGCGATAGCGCTCAGGCCAGTGCGGCGAATGGATTGCCCCTATCCGCAGATTTTCACCGCGCCTTCCGAGCCTGGTTTGTGTTGGGTTTCCCGGCGCTCGGTGCGTTCCTCGCCATCTTTGCTTTGATGGTGATCAAGCCCGCCTGAATCGCGATGTGCTAGAGCGCATCGACTTGGTCCAATGTGAGACAAAGTGAAACAATTTTACTAATGATATCGTATTGATTCCGCGTCCCCGGAATAAACTGCGAGAGTCGCATTGAAACAAGTGTCATCGAAATTCGAAAGTTTTACAGCTCTGGATGAGGAACACCGGCAGGCTCTGCTTCTGGTTGCATCGGGGGCATCACTCAAGACGTGCCTGAACGCGCTGACGCTCGCCGCTGGTCGGCTGATTCCGGGCACGCGCGCTTGCGTATTGCTGGCCAATGCAGAGCTCACTGCGATGGACGATGGCTACTCATCCCATTTTCCGGCCGGTTTTGCCGCGGCGGTCCGCGGTTTGCCGATTGGCGAGGCCTTTATCGCCACAGCCGTTCACGAGGGGCGTCCCGTGGTGTGTGCCGATGTCGAAAGCGCACTGGAATGGGACAAAACATGGCGTGCGCTTTGTCTGGAGAACGATATCCGGGCGTACTACGCGCATCCGACATTCGGACAAGGAGGTAAAACGGTTGGGTTTTTCTGCCTCTGTTTTTCAGAGGCGAGGGAGCCTACCGCGTGGGAACAACGTGTGACAGAGTTCGGTGCGCTGGTCACTAGCATCGTGGTGGAGCGCGACGGTGCCGCAGTGCATCTGCGCAACGAAGTACGAGCACTTGCCAGGTTGCAGGAACTGAGCGCAGAGCTGGTGGGGCCTGGCGAGCTCGATCCGTTGCTGAAAAAAATCCTGGCCGCCGCCGCTGATATCTCGGGAACGGACAAGGGAAACATACAGATTTTCGATCCAGTCAAGAAAACTTTGCGGATCGCTGTGCACCAAGGTCTGAGCGCCCGGTTCGTAGAGCATTTTGCTCAAGACGGATGGGACGCGAGTTGCGGAGAGGCGGCCAAGCAGGCTCGGCGATTGGTTGTAGAAGATATAGAGCAACTGAAAGAACTGGAAGGTACCTTGGGGCTCGAGATTGTCCGTGGGGATGATATTCGCTCAATCCAGTGCACGCCGCTCATTAGCCGCAGTGGGCAACTGCTGGGCATGTTGAACAACCATTATCGCCAGCGCGGCGGCCCCACTCCCGACGCATTGCGTTATATCGACCTCCTGGCACGACAGGCGGCGGAACTCATTGAGCGTCATTTGGCGGAGTCCGAACTGATTCAAGAGCGCAAGCACAAGGACGAGTTTCTGGCCATTTTGGCGCACGAGCTGCGTAATCCGCTCGCCGCGCTGCACAACATGTTGGAAATCCAAAAACGGACGGAGCATGATACAGGGGCTACGAAACGGGCACGCGAGGGCATGGAGCGCCAGCTCAAGCACTTGGTCAGGCTGGTTGACGATCTGCTGGATATAAACCGCATCAATCGCGGAAAAATGGAGCTTCGCATAGAGACGCTCAACTTGGATAACGTGCTGCAGCAAGCCGTCGAATCATGTCGCCCCATGATCGAGCGACTGGGGCATCGCCTGAAGGTAGAACAATCAGCCGCAGCGATCACGCTTTTGGGCGACTCGGCACGCCTGGCTCAGGTGTTCAGCAATCTGCTATCGAATGCAGCGAAATACACGCCGCCCGGTGGTGATATTGAACTGATTGCATGCACGCAAGACAACAATGTAGAAATCACCGTGCGGGATAACGGTTCGGGAATTCCACCGGACCAGCTCGATAACATATTCGAGATGTTCACTCAGGTGGATCGGACCTTGGAACGCGCGCAGGGTGGTTTGGGCATCGGTCTGATGTTGGTTAAACGATTGGTTGAAATGCACGGTGGATCAGTGCAGGCGTATAGCGGTGGGCTGGGTAAAGGCAGTTCCTTTGTGGTTCGGCTGCCTGTGGCCGCACCTCAGGACACGCCCGTGCCGGAACCCAAGCTCAGAGGTCCAAGCGTTTCACGCCGTATTCTGCTGGTGGACGATAACCGAGATGCAGTGGAGTCTCTGGTTGTTTTATTGGAGATGGAAGGCCATCAGGTAAGCCTCGCATACGATGGGGCGCGCGCTATCGAACTTGCTGAAGAAATGCGCCCGGAGGTGATTCTGATGGATATCGGACTGCCCGGGATGAGCGGACACGAAGCTTGCCGCCGTATCCGCCAGCAGGAATGGGGCAGGCAACTGACCATTCTCGCATTCAGCGGTTGGGGACAGACCGAGGATCGTCAAGCCTCGTTAGACGCCGGGTTTGACGCCCATCTGGCGAAACCGATTGATCTGGATTCATTGCTGGAGTTTTTGTCCAGCGTCGAGTTTCGTGGTCATTCTGGTTGATCGGTCAGGCTCCAAAGCGCACTGCCGGCACGTGCAGCTATTCAGGGGGCCATAGCGCTGGCGCAATCGCAGCACCCGGACTCGGCTTGATAATTTGAGTGCCTTGCTATGATGCTCCGTTGAGTCTCATATTACGCATCTCTACGGCGGAATTACGTCAACAGTTTCGTCAAGTACTTGGCTGTCATCTCGCTGCGATTCTTTAATCGAGCCTACTTGGACGTGCTGTTGTTTTCAATCAAACGGCGCGGTGCAATGGGCTGCAAGGCACTTTCCCTGGCCGGGGCGCCTCTTGTCATATGCTCGATCAACTCCAGTGTCGTCGAGTGCCGAGTGAGCATCAGGCATGTAACTTCCCCGGCTTCGACTCGTGAGGCATGCCAACAGCCGGGCTGCATGCAGATTCCTTGGCCGGGTTCGATACGGAAGGCTTTCAGGCTGCTCAGGTCGGGGCTGCCATCGGCTAGGCTGACGGCGACCACGTGCATGATCGGGCCAGTCAGGGGGACGATGGCCTGTTCCGTCAGGCGATGTACCTCAAGCACTGCTACATCGGCTTGACTGCGATAGTTGACCCATAGCACTTCGGTCCGGCCGCCTTCTCCAGGGTCGAATAGATGGGTATGCCAGAAATCAGTGGCAGCGTTGGTGAATCCTGGAACGTCGCCCTCAGGATCAAAAGGCTTGCCGAGCATCCGGCCGTAGGGCATAAATGCCTCTGCGCTCAGCACCAGCACATCTAGGGATTCGAGATCGTTCATGAAGAGCACTCCGGTCGACTACAGGGCCGGCGCTGCCTAGCGGCTGCTGGCCAAGCGAATCCCGAGACATACAAGCGCGGCCCCCATCACTGCATCGACCACGCGGCTCATACGTGCATAGACCGATCGAACACGTCCCACGGAAAAAAACGTGGCGAGTAACCCCAGCCACCCAGCTGTTATTAAACCCACCAGCGCAACCACGCTGACATACACCCATGTGGGGGCGCCGACCGGCAGTACGGTGACGAACAAGGTGGCAAAGAAAGTCGCTGTCTTTGGATTCGTGATGCCGACCATGAAGCCTTGGCGCCACGCTTGCTGCGCCCCAATTCGAGGCACATCGTCCACGCGCGGCTCGCCGTTCCTGGCTTTGAACGAGGCCATCAGCATTCGCGTGCCGAGATAGATCAGGTAAGCTGCGCCGACTAAGCGGATGGCTTCATACAGCCAGAACAGCTCCTTGATAAGCAATCCGAATCCTAGGATGGCCAAGGTCGCCCACACGACTACCGCACATGCGATACCCAGGCCTACGAACACGCCTGATCGCCGATCATTCAAGGCATTCGACGTGACGGCGACGAAGTCCGGCCCAGGGCTGATGCAGGCCAGCAGAACGATGCCAGACAGCGTGAACAACTGAGATAGATATTCCATGGATCCAACTCGTGGCGTGATTGATAGGAGCTCGGCGATGCGTCACTTGGCGCATATGGAACCTTACCATTGCTATAGCGTTGTTTGCCTGAAATCCTGCCAAGCCGCTTCATCGGAGCCCGCTTTACTCACGCGCTGGATTTGATTGCCGCCGGATGATGATCTTGCTGCTCGATCATTTTTTCGCAGTACGGGTAGCCGAACGGTGCACGACAGCGGCCCATTTCTCCAATTCGTTGGATATCACATTGTCAGTCTCGGCTGGTGACGTGGGCGTTGCTTTGGCGCCTAGCTTGGCAGCGCCGTCGCGCAGTTGAGCCAGCGCACCGGCCTTCTGCATGGCCATCGACATTTTTTCGATGGCTTGAGGCGGCGTGCCTGTCGGCGCCAGCAAGGCATAGGTCGTGGCAACGGCATAGCCCTGGACACCCTGTTCGGCGAGGGTCTTGACGTCGGGCAGGGCAGGGGCGCGTTCGGCGGTGGTGACGCCGAGAATACGGATCTTGCCGCTGGCCAATTGCGGCATCAGCGCAGGCAGCGTGTCGATCACCATATCGATCTGACCGCCGAGCAGATCGGTGACGGCCGGGCCGCTGCCGCGATAGGGGACGTGCAGGATGTCGGTGCCGGTGATCTGCTTGAACAATTCTCCAGCCATGTGCTGCGAGCTGCCGTTGCCGGCCGAACCCATCGACAGTTTGCCGGGGCGCGATTTGGCCAGGGCGATCAGCTCCTGTACGGAGTTGGCCGGTACGCTGGTGTTTACCGCCAGCGCCATCGGCATGGTGATGGCAACAGAGACCCCCTTGAAATCCTTTACGAAACTGTAGTTTTGTTTGTCGAGCAGTGAGGCGTTGATCGCGAGGCTGCCCAGCGCGCCCATGAGCACGGTGTAGCCATCGGGCGTGGCGCGTGCGACGGCCTCGGCGCCTACCTCGCCACCCGCGCCAGCTTTGTTTTCCACGACGACGGTCTGCTTGAGGAAATCACCCATGTGCTGCGCGTAGAGGCGCGCAGCGACATCGGTGGCGCCGCCGGGCGGGTAGGGGACGACCATTCGAATAGGGCGATCGGGCCAATCGGCAGCGTGGGCGGCGGGCGTCAACGGGCCGCTGATGGCAGTGGCGAGCAATAGCAACAGGGTCTTGTACATGGTGGTTTGTCTCCGATGTGTTTCTTATGGCGCAAAGTTATGTGCCTTTCTATATTTCCCAATATATAGGATATGAATCCCAAATTTGGCTTAACAAGAATCGCATGTGATGCTATTCTGGTCAAGTATTGATCGACCACCCCAGGTTATTTATGGGATTCGATGTATGAAAATCAGGATTTGAAAAGCGAAGAGGCAACATGGATCACAAGCAAGCATTGGCCGGTGTGCGTGTCATCGAGGTGTGCAACGTGGCCGCAGGACCGTTCTGCGGCATGCTGCTCGCCGATATGGGGGCCGATGTCATCAAAATCGAACATCCGGACGGCGGCGACACCCTCAGGTCGTGGCCGCCTCTCAGTGATGGATATAGCGAAAACTTCGCATCGTTAAATCGAAACAAGCGCTCGGTCACGCTCAATCTCAAGGATGCCGGCGATGCCGAACTCGCTCGCCGGTTGATCGACGAGGCTGATGTGCTGCTGGAAAACAACCGCCCTGGCGTGATGGAGCGTCTCGGTCTGGGCTACGAGGCCCTGGCGGCTCGTAATCCGCGTCTCATCTATTGCTCGATCTCTGCCTATGGCCAGACTGGGCCTCGTTCGCAAGAGGGCGGCTTTGACCTCACCATTCAGGCCATGAGCGGCATCATGAGCGTGACGGGCGAGCAAGGCGGCGCGCCCGTGAAATGCGGTGTGCCGCTGGCGGATTTCACGGCCGGGCTGTATGCGGCGACCTCGATTTCGGCTGCACTGCGCGTGGCAGAAAATACCGGAAAGGGCACGCATCTGGACGTCGCCATGCTGGGCGTGACGCTCGGCATTGCTGCGCTGCAGACCTCGGAGTATTTTGGCAGCGGCAAAGACCCACAGAAACTGGGCTCTGCGCATCCGCGCAATGCGCCGTACCAGGCATTTCGTTGCCGTGACGGATATTTCGGGATGGCTGCGGGCAACAATGCGCTGTGGCGCTCCGTGTGCGAGATCATCGGTCATCCTGAACTCGTCGAGGATCCCCGTTACGCCAATACGACGCTGCGCGCACGCAACCAGAACGAGCTGCGCGAATTTCTCGAAGCGCTCTTTGTGCAGGACGACGGCGCCAATTGGCTGCAGAAGTTCCGCGCACGCGGTGTGCCGTGCGCACCGATCAACAGCTATTCAGAGGTGCTGACAGATCCTCAGGTCGAACACATGGAATGGGTACGTCCGCTGGAGTTACCCAACGGCGTGCAGACCAAGACATTCGGCGCACCTGTGCGCATCGGCGGCGAAAGCGCGCCTATCCGCATGCGTCCGCCCAGCTTGGGAGAACACACCGACGAAATCCTGGGCGCGCTGCGCACTGCAGACAAGGTGTCGTCATGAGTGCGCTCGTCGATGTGAAATATCAGGATGGCCTGTGCCGCATCACGCTGCAACGGCCCGAAAAGATGAATGCTTTGTCGGCTGAACTGGTCGAGGGACTCATCGAGGCGGTTGACGAGGCACATGCTCGGCACAGCGAGGCTATCGTTTTTCAGGGCAACGGCAAGAATTTCAGCGCGGGCTTTGATTTTGGCGGCTACCAGGAACAGAGCGAAGGCGATTTGCTGCTGCGGTTCGTGCGCCTGGAACAGCTGCTGCAGAAGGTCGCAGCCTCGCCCGCGCTCACCCTGGCGCTGGCTCATGGCAGAAATTTCGGCGCAGGCGTGGATCTGTTCGGTGCGTGCCGATTGCGCGTGGCGGCACCGGACGCGAGTTTTCGTATGCCTGGACTGAAGTTCGGCCTGGTGCTGGGCACGCGCCGTTTTGCGGCCGTGGTGGGCGCACAGACTGCACATGACGTGCTGATTCACACTCGTACCTTTAATGCGGAGTCCGCGTTGCAGATGGGATTTGCCACGTCGCTGGCCGAGGTGAGTGAATGGGACGCGGTAGCGGCTGCTGCGCGTGTCAGCGCACGTGAGCTGAGCTCCAGTGCGCGTGAACAGCTGCACGCAGTGCTGGGAGGCAGCGAGAGCGACGCCGACCTCGCCAGCCTGGTGCGCTCGGCCGCTGCGCCAGGGCTAAAGAGCCGTATACGCGCCTACTTGAATCCATAGGCGGACATGTTGCTGCCTATGCTGCCGGCGAGCAGCGAGGCCTATCTGGAGTGAGACAAATGACATCAGGCTTTAACCAATCCGGTAAACAGATGGCGTTGGCCGAGCTGGCTGCCAAGATTTCCGACGGCGCGTCGGTGGCGCTGGGCGGCAGCTTTCTGCATCGTGGTCCATTCGCGTTCGTGCGTGAGCTGATCCGCCAGCAACGCCGAGATCTGGAGATCATCAAGCAATCCCCAGGGTATGACATCGATATTCTGTGCCGCGCGGGCGTGGCCTCGCGGGCGCGTGCAGGCATCGTCGCAATGGAAGGCAACTTCGGCCTCGCGCCGTGGTATCGCAAGGCGATCGAACGTGGCCAGCTCAAGCTCGAAGAGCATGCATGCGCCAGCTTGACTGCAGGTCTGCGTGCGGCTGCTTTCGGTGTGCCCTTTATGCCTTGCGGTGGCCTGCACGGCAGCGATCTTCCTGCGTTGAATAATTGGACATTGCTGGATGATCCGTATGGCAGCGGCGCCAGTACCTATCTGATTCCCGCCGTGAAACCGGATTTCGCGGTGCTGCAGGTTTCTGAAGTCGACCGGCTCGGTAATGCGCGTGTCTATGGCACAGCGCACTGGGATCGCATCATGTCGCGCGCGGCAGGAACGGTACTGGTGGTGGCAGAGAGGCTCGTGGAAACTGCCGTGTTCGAAGATCAGCCAGAGGCGACGCTGCTGCCTTATTTCATGGTGGAGGCGTTTACCGTGCTGCCCGGCAGCGCATGGCCGGGTTCCTGCACGCCGTACTACGACATCGATTATCCCGCGGTCGAACGCTACATGAATAAGGAAGGCTCGTTGGAGGCCCACATGGCCGAAGCCCCCGAGCTCAAGGAGACCCTGCATGTCTGAAGCATTTTCCCCGTTCGAACACGTGGTGCTGGGCCTGGCGCGATTCATCCGGCCGAATGAAATCACCTTCAGCGGTGTGAATTCCACGCCGCCGATGCTGGCGTGCCTGCTGGCCAAGCGTGCCTACGATTTCGACTTTATTTATATCAACGTCGCGGGCGGTGTTGATCCGCGGCCCGATTCGATTCCCATCTCGAGTTCCGATCCGCAGCTCGCGGCGCATACCGCATCGATTTTTTCCAACGAGGATTTCTATGATCTGTGCACGCGCGGCAAGATGGATCTCACCTTTCTAGGGGCGGCGCAGATCGATGGTGAAGGGTGCGCCAATAACTCTTGCATCGGCGATTGGCATCAGCCCAAGGTACGCCTGCCCGGTGGTGGCGGCGGTGCCGTCATGCTGCCGACCGCTCGTAGAGCCTGCACGTGGCGCACCGAGCATTCCACTCGGACTTTTGTGCAGAAGCTCGATTTTCGTACGTCGTGGGGAGGCTTTCACGGCGTTGCTACGCCGATTGCCATCTTTATCAAGCGAGACGGCAGATTGGCGTTGCAGTCTTGGCATCCGGAATCCAGCCTCGACGAGGTACGCGAGCGCACCGGGTTTGAGTTCGATGCGACAGGCGCCGAGCCCACGCCTTTCCCGACAGATGCAGAGCGTGCAGCGTTGGCGACACTCGATCCGGACGGCACATTTGAACGCGATGCCAATGTGAAGCTGCGCTGAGACGAGAGCCCCGGGGGAACAACCATGAATGCGATCTCGAGCCTGCCGCAGGTCTGGCAGTCGGTCTGGCGTGCGCCGGAATTTCAAGACCAGCTTGCGTTGGTTACCGAACAGCACAGCTGGACTTATCCGCAACTGGATCACGATGTGCGTGTGCTGGCCGGGGGGCTTCGGCGCGCCGGTGTACAGCCGGGCGACTACGTTGCATTGGCACTGGAGCGGGGCCCCGCGCAGGTGCTTATGTTGCTGGGCTGCATTGCCGCTGGCGCGTGCCCGTGCCCACTGGAGCCGCGTATTGCGGCAGAGGAAACTGCACGCCGGGTGCAGGCCGTGGAATTACGTTGGATCGTGCACGATGAGGAGAATGCGGTTTGCGCAGAGATGTCCGGGTTGCCCGACGGGCATGTGCTGCCGCTTAACGATTTGCAAGGCGCTGCTCCGTTCTGGGCGGATAATCCCGAGCCGGATCACGCCGCGTTATTGCTGTTCACTTCGGGCAGCACCGGAAAACCCAAAGGCGTGTTGCTGGCGCATCGCGGGCTGGCGCTCAACGCCCATGGAGTCATCTCGCACACGGCGCTGACATCGGCGGACGTGTTGCTTCACCTGATGCCGCTGCACCATACCAACGCCATCAATAATCAAGTCTTTGCACCGCTGGCCTGCGGTGCGACGATTGCGCTGGCCGACCGGTTTCGCGCCGAGGCCTTGCCTCATGTGTTGTCGCGCTTTCGCCCGACCATCCTCACCGGCGTGCCCACCATGTATGCACGCATGCTGCAGCAAAAGATCTCGCCAGACGCATTTGCCCGTCTGCGGCTGATGCGCTGCGGTTCGGCGCCGATTACGCCGGCGCTGCATCGCGAGATCGAGACGTTCACGGGTTGCGAATTGGTGGTCTCCTATGGTTTGTCCGAAGCGACTTGCACTTCTACGATGAATCCTCCGGGCGCACGCCGCATAGGAACCGTCGGGACAGTGCTGGCCGGTCAGCAGGTTGCCCTGCTTGATGCCGCTGGTGCGCCTGTGCCGAGAGGAGGCGAGGGCGAGATATGCATAGGCGGTGATGCGCTGATGCTGAAGTATCTGGGACACGATGGGGATGATCCAGTGCGCGATGGCTGGCTGCATACCGGCGATCTCGGCCGGTTCGATGCCGAGGGTTACCTCACTATCACTGGCCGAATCAAGGAGGTGATTATCCGGGGTGGAGAAAACATCTCGCCCAAATTGATCGAGGACGTGCTGGCATCGTTTCCTGGCGTCGCGGCATGTTGCGTAGTGGGCCAGGCCGATGATGATCTCGGTGAAGTGCCGGTGGCAGTGATTGTGACGGATCGTACTGCGTCCTCCGTCGACGAAGCGGCGTTGCGCGCCACAGTTCAGCAGCGGCTGGGGCGTATCTATGTTCCGCACAACGTGTACCGGTGTGAGGCATTGCCAGAAAATGCGGTGGGCAAGATTGATCGCAAGGCGGTCGCCAAATGGGTGGAAACACAGCGCCAGGCGGCCGTTATATCGTGAAGTTTCGACAGGTGCCGGCCATCTGTCCGTCAGGGTGCCTTGTGCCCGAGCGCTGCCGAAATGTCGGCGGCACAGGCTTTGACGTCGGAGGCCAGTTCCTTGGCTCGGCCTAACGACAGCCGGTCCAGCGGTCCCGAAATGCCTATCGCGGCCACCACATCATCCAGGGCATTGAAGATCGCCACCGCAACGCCGCCCACGCCATCTCGCCATTCTCCCCGGTTCAGGGCGTAGCCGACGCGCACTGCACGCCGCAGGTCTTCTTTCAGCAACGGCAGCGTGGTGATGGTGGCGCCCGTGTGGCGGCTCAGCGATTCTGCGTACGCGTCGAGATAGCCCTCAGGCTGATGGGCGAGCAGGGCCTTGCCTGTCGCTACGGCATACGCTGGCGCGCGGCCCCCGATCATCGAATACGCGCGGATCGGCTGAGGACTGTCGATCTTGTCGATGTAGACAACTTCGATCCCGTCGAGCACAGAAAGGTGAACAGTTTCGCCGGTGTCAGCCGCCAGCTTGCGCATGGCAGGGCCCGCGATTCTGCGCAGGTCCAGGTTACCGAGCTGACGCGCAGCGAGTTCAAACAGGCGGATGCCGCCACGGTAGCCGGTGCCTTCGTCGCGCTCGATATAGCCGGCGTGCATCAACGTCTGCAGCGTGCGGTGCGTGTTGCTGCGGGTCAAGCCTACCCGGGCCGCCAGTTCCTCGATCGTGCGCGACGGATGCTCCACGTCGGTGACGGCTTCGAGAACGGTCAGGCCTTTGAGTAGCGTCTTGTCCATGCCTATTTCCTGAATATTGGGAAAACAGGGACATTTTACACATCGTGTGTGTGTCGACCGAGGAGGCGGAGTGCTCTCGTCGGTGAGGGGAAATAGGACCTCGGAGTACGGTTGTATCGTGGGGCCAGACAATGTGTCCCATTTCATAGGAACTGAAACTCAAACTGCGGCGCATATTGAGTTTGCTCCGCATAACATCCGGAGTTATAGTTTATGCAACCTGGAGGTTGCGTAATGAATCCTACCCCTGACTACATCGAAAAGCGAATCGTCTTGCGTGCTCTTCGCGAGCGTGTGTGGCGGGCGATCACCGAGGCGAAGCAATTCGGCACCTGGTTCGGGGTCGAGTTCGATGGCGAGTTTGCCGCCGGGACTCGGCTGACCGGCCGGATTGTTCCGACACAGGTTGATCCCGAGGTCGCCAAGCTGCAGCAGCCCTACGTTGGGATTCCGTTCGAGTTCCGCATTGAGCGGATCGAACCGATGGATCTCTTTTCCTTTCGCTGGCATCCGAGCGCGACAGACGTCAACAAAGACTACTCAAACGATCCGATGACGCTCGTCGAGTTTCGTCTGCAAGACGTCGAGCAAGGTACGCTGCTCGTGATCAGAGAGTCCGGGTTCGATGCCATTCCGCTCGAGCGCCGCGCCGAGGCATTCACGGGCAACGAAGGCGGCTGGACACATCAATTGAAGCTCATCGAGAAATACCTCGATCAGTTTTCATCGTGACCCGTGCGTCTACGACTGCCGCGCAAAGGCTCATTAGTACGGCGCCAGTATTCGCCGCACTCGGAGACCCCTCGCGTCTTCGCATCGTTGCCAAACTGTGCGACGCAGGTCCGCTATCGATTGCGCTGCTCACGCAAGGCGCGAATATTTCGCGTCAGGCCGTCACGAAGCATTTGCATGCGTTGTCGGACGCAGGCTTGGTGCGCAACGAGAGAAGCGGTCGTGAAAACGTGTGGCGGCTCGAGCCTCGGGGGCTGCTGCAGGCTCAACAATATCTCGATCAGATTTCAGCGCAATGGGATCAGGCGCTCGCGAGGCTGTCAGCGTTTGTTGAGCGCGACGAGTCCTGACTGCGCGCTTTCGCGCGTCGCAAGTTCTCTATGGGCGCACCACGGACGTTTGCCTTTGAGCGTTTTCGGCCACGACTAACACCTGCAACATAACGACGTCATCTTCACCATGCCTATCAAGTTTCCAGAATCAATCGCAGACCAAGTATCAGACACGCTTTCAATTTTGGAAAAACACCTGGGCGACAAGATTCTGGCGATTCACTTGTTCGGCTCCGCGGTGGACGGTGGCTTAAAACCATCCAGCGATATCGATCTACTGATTACGGTGAGCGCTGCGCTGGATGACTCAACCAGAGCCACTTTGATGTCCGATCTGTTATCGGTGTCGGCTTTCCCGTGTACCGATGCTGCACTTCGAGCGCTAGAGGTGACCATACTGGCCCAAGCAGACGTGAAACCCTGGCGATATCCGGCACAGCGGCAAATGCAATTCGGTGAATGGCTACGTGAGGATATCAAGGCTGGTGTTATCGAGCCGGCGATGATGGACCACGACCTGGCGATCTTGTTGACCAAGGTGCGGCGGCATAGCGTGCCCCTGTACGGTCCCGCGGCCCAGGAATTTTTCGACGAAATCCCTCTGCGCGATGTGCAGCGTTCGCTATCAGACACCTTGGCGCTCTGGAACACCGAGGCAGATTGGGAGGGCGATGAAAGAAACATTGTCCTGGCCTTGGTCCGCATTTGGTACACAGCGATGACGGGAGATATCGCATCGAAAGATGCCGCAGCTGACTGGGCCCTACAGCGTTTGCCAATCGAGCACCAGAAAATCGTCATGGCTGCGAGAGATGCATACCTCGGATCAGGGACAGATAATCTCGCCGCCTATCCACGAGAGCGCGCAGAATTGCTGAACCACATCCGTTCTAGCGTGAGAGCGAAATTGCAATAGAGGGAGTGACGGGGGCAAATAGGCACGCCGCTTGCTGCGCTGTACTCCCAGCCATAAACGGAGACAGCCATGCAATCATCAAAGCATAACGGCCCGCCGCACCACAGGCAGCCTGCGACGCCCGAACCCGGTAGCGAGTCGCAGGTAGATATTGCGTCTCGCGTGCAGGGTGGCCTGAAGAAATCGAACGAGCAACGCGAGCCTGAAAAGCGGACATCCCCCACTGGCCACAAGGCGACGGAGTTCGACGGTTCACCAAACCCCCGAGCAGACGAAGACTCCGGCGTCTTCAAGCCCGCCGACGAGACGCCAGCCGTGATGCCCAAGCGTAGTGGGCCAAAGAACCCGGAGTGACGCGTGGACATCTCATCTGCTGCTGATGCATCCGATCGCCGTGTGCGCCGCGCCGGTTACCTTCTGGGATTTGCCATGGGGGGCTTTTTCGACGGCATTCTGCTGCACCAGATCCTGCAGTGGCATCATCTGCTGTCTGCCATCCAGACAGGAATCCTGGGAGACTTGCGCGTGCAGGTGGCAGTCGATGGCGTGTTCCATGCGCTGATGTATGTGCTGGCCGCCGCCGGTTTGTGGGTCCTGTTCCGGCTGCGTGGCAGCTCACCGGCAGTATCGCTTCGTTCGCTATGGCCGGCATTCTGGATGGGGTTCGGTGCCTGGCATATCGTCGATGCCGTGTTCTCTCATTGGGTCACCGGGATCCACCGCATCCGAATGGATTCCAATATGCCGCTGTTCTGGGACGTCGCATGGCTGGTGGTTTTTGGATTAGTGCCGTTCTTCTTCGGTTGGCGCGGCCGTTTCAACGGAGGCGGATCAATGGGGGCGGGCCGTGTAGCCATTGGTTTACTGATCGTCGTGTTGGGCGGGGCGGCCGCGGCCAATCTATTTCCCTTGCGCGGTGACAATGGCACGACGGTGGTGGCGCTGCGCCCAAATGCCTCGGCCGCAGACTTGCTGCAAGCCTTGGACGGAACCGACGCTCGCATCGTTTGGACGGACCGTGCTGGCGGCGTGTGGGTGGTCCGGAATCTATCGTTCCGACAGAGCTTCGCGTTATACGGATCCGGTGCGCTCTACGTTAGCGGGACAACCGCGCCAGCGGGCTGCTCGGTGTGGTTGCAAACGACGGGCCAAAGGCCCGCATTCTCGACACAGCGGCAGGCTGCGCCGATCTAATTTCCAGGCCTGTTCTCTGCTGGGTACTGGCAATACCGGTATTTCGAATTGTCTTGTTGCGATAGCGGACAGCTACAACAATGCTGCCTGTCGTACGCTACAGGACTACCGCATGCGGATTTCTTTTTTGCACGGGATTTGCCTGAACCGTCATTTCGACGGGCGTTGGCGTTGCTCCACGGTTTGAAGGCTCTGTCTGCGGTATTTTGCCGAACCGGCGGACCGCTGAAAAAAAAGCGCCCGGCAATAGCCGGGCGCGTATGACATTACGTCGCGTCTTTGTAGCGATTGCGCAGATTACGGATCTGATCGTGGTTGCGTAATACACCTTGATACTGACGCTCAACGAGGGCGCGGATTTCCTCCGGCAGCGCTTCTTTCAGCGCGTCGTTGTACTGGGCTTTTGCGACATCTTCTCCGCGCTCGCATTCCTCGAGGATGGAGAGGTCGCTGCGGCCAGTGACGGCGGCTTTTAGGTTCGTCCATCCGCGATGCATAGCGCCGGCCACCGTGCCGCTGTCTTCGGGCTTGCCGCCCAGTTGAACGACGACGGTTTGCAACTCGGCAGCGCCGGATGCGCAATCGCGCGCACGATCCCTGAATAGCGTTTGCAGTTCGGGGTTTTTAGTGTCCTCGGCAGCGGCGGTAAAGCCTTTTTCGCCGTTCTTGGAAGTTTCAATAAGGTTGTTCAGTACCTTGACGACATGATCGGCCATGCTTTTCTCCATAACGGTTAACACACCCAGGGCGAAACGCCCCACTTGCCGTTATGGCTCAGCAAGTACTGTGCCTGAGCTGCTTCAGTGCAAAGAATTCCAGAGATTGATCGTCGCGTAACTGCGCCACGGACGCCATCCGTTTGCGAGCTCGACGATCTGCTTTGGTGTACGCGGCGTCAGAGCCTTTTTCACGCCGTAATCAGTCGGCAAAAATGCGTCGGGCCACGCCATTGCGCGCATCGCAATGTATTGCGCGGTCCACGGTCCGATGCCAGGCAGTGCCAACAGTTTCTCGATCTCTTGTTCGGGCTGCGCGTCCGCGCCGAAGTCGATCTCGCTTTCGGCCAGCGCTCGCGCGAGCGCGAGAATCGTCCTGGCGCGAGTGCGTATGATGCCAAGCGGGCCGAGATGGCTCTCGATATCTCCGTCCAGGGACAGTATGCGTTCCGGCGCAGGAAAGGCGTGGGACAAGCCTGCGATGCCCGTCTGAACCGGCGTGCCGTACTGATTCACCACGCGGCTTGCCAACGTGCGCGCCGCGCTCACAGTGATTTGCTGTCCAAGCACCGCCCGCACTGCCATTTCAAAAGAGTCAAAACAGCCTGGCAACCGCGTTCCCAGCACCTGTAGTCCCGGCGCCAAGTCGTTCATCACGCGCAGTCCTTCATCGACGGCCACTGGATCGCAATCGAGGTCAAAGAGATGGCGCACACGCGCCAACACTTGCGGCAGAACGGGCTGTAGTGAAGCTGAGGCTTCGACATTGAGTGCCTGTTCCCGCGACAGATGGCTCACGCGTATCCATCCCGAGTGCATTTTTCCGTCGAGCCCCGTCAACGCTACAGCACGGCCGTAGGTATTCGACTCGATACTCTCTATGCCAGGGATGGCGCGCGCCGACAGAAACGCCAATATGGCGTCCCATTGATAGGGCGGACGGTAGTCCAACGCGTGGTTGACTTGCTCCATGGCATTGCGATGTCGCCTCATGCGATGCCTATTTCCGGTATCCCAGTTTCCGCGAAATTTCGTTTGCACAAGCCAGCAACGGCTTCGCAATGGCTCCGTCCCATGCCACATCGAATAATCCCGATGGTCCCAGGCACGTCAACGCCAACGTCACGTTCCCTGTGTTATCAAACACGGGTACTGACAACGCGTCTACCCCCGGCAATGGATTGCCAATCGCGCGCGCCATCCCGTGCACGCGGATGTCCGCCAAGCGCGCCTCTACATCGGCATAGCTCACTTTGCGAGGCGGCTGTTGGCCGGCGATGACAGCGGTGTCGCCTGCTTCACGCTGGATATAGTGTTCGGCGACTTTGGGCGGCAGCCATGCGGCGAACACCAATCCCGTTGCCGTGTGCAGCATGGACATGACCGTGCCTTTGCGCATGTTCACATGCACTGGATAACTGGCCTCGGTCATATGAATCATCGTGGGACCATGCGAGCCCAGTACTGCAATACCCAAGGTATGCCCGATACTCGATTGCAATTCAGCAATCTCGGGCAAGGCAACGCGCACCGGATCCAATCGCTGCAAACTGACCAGCCCCATTTGCAGCGCAAAAGGCCCTAATTCATATTGGCCAGTAATTCCATCCTGCTGTACCAGACCGACACGAGTGAAACTGACTAAATACGGATGCGCTTTCGCTGAGGTCATCCCTGCCGCTGCAGCCAGATCGCGCAAAGTCAGAGGCTTGCCGGCATCCACCAACGCAGCCAGCAAGGGAAAGCCGACCTCTACTGATTGAATGCTCCGCCGCCCATCGTTAGGCTTGGCCGCCGCCGTCATGCTTGCTGCCCCTGTGCTTCGCGAGCTTGCAACAGACGCTCAGCCATTTCCACGAACCCGCCGCCTCCGTGACGCGACGCCACGTAGGCCGGCTGATGCGTCAACCGATGCAACAGCGCCTGTATGTTGGCGACGCCGACGGAAATCGGAAAAAACTGGAACATGGGCTCGTCGTTGGGCGAGTCCCCGATAAACAAGCAGTCAGACAGGACTTGATCAATATTCAGGTCGAGTTCGCGTTCGAACAAGGTCCGCGTCATGTTGAGTTTGTTGTAGTCCCCGAACCAGCCATTGACGTGAATCGAGCTCACCTTGGCCTGCGCGCCGGCTGCTTCGAAAATGCTCACGATCCGGCTGATTGCCTCATCCGGCAAGGCAGGCACGTCTTCGCAAAAATCAATCGCCAGGTCGGCCACTCGGTAATCCTGATCGCTGGCAACTGCCGTGCCCGGCACCTCGCGCAGTACCCGGTCACGAATCGCATTGAGCTGTTCGCGATTGGCCGCGCGAGTCTGCGCATCGGCCCAATAATGGCTTTTCATACGGCGCGCGGCGCGATCATAGGCGTAATAAAACGCGCCGTTCTCGCCCACGACGGCCCGCACCGGCCACATGCGGGCGATGTGATCGCACCAGCCTGCCGGACGGCCCGTGATCGGGATGACCTGAATCCCGGCGGCGTCCAGACGCTCCAGGGCATGATAGGCCTCGGCGGGCAGACGGCCTTCGGTGGTCAGGGTGTCGTCGATATCGGTCAGTACGATCTGAACGGCTGCGGCAACGGAGGCGGGGAGGGACGCAAGGTCTTGCATGGCTGTTTTGTCTGGTTTCTGATGAGTTTTTCTGACCGCAGTGTACCGTTCGGGGACGCGCTCGGGCAGGTGGCCGGATCCAGGGCAGGGCTTTTGTCACGGGGGCTGGCCCCAGCAGGCCGCAAGGGCAGGTAAAATCACGTTTTTCCCCAGCCGGTTTCCCTGACGTCATGTCCGCCCCGCTTGCCTCCGTTTCCCCTGACGCCGCACCCGAATCCTTCGGTATTGCGTCTGTCGCAGAGATCATCGCCGAGCTGCGCGCCGGCCGCATTGTCATCCTGGTCGACGAAGAAGACCGTGAAAACGAGGGTGACCTGGTCATGGCGGCCGAATTTGTAACGCCCGAGGCGATCAATTTCATGGTCACCCATGGGCGCGGGCTGGTCTGTCTGACACTGACCGAAGAGCGCTGCCGCCAACTCGAGCTGCCGCTGATGGCCAGCCGCAACGGCACGCGATACGGCACGAATTTCACCCAATCCATCGAGGCTGCTGTCGGCGTGGAAACCGGGATTTCGGCTGCTGACCGGGCCCGCACCATCCAGGTCGCCGTGGCGCGTGACGCCAAACCCGCCGATCTGGTGCAACCGGGCCACATTTTCCCGGTGCGTGCCGTGCCCGGCGGCGTATTGGTGCGCGCGGGCCATACCGAGGCCGGTTGCGACCTGACCGCCATGGCCGGCCTGACGCCTGCCGCCGTCATCTGCGAGATCCTCAACCCTGATGGCACGATGGCGCGTCTGCCTGATCTGGTTCAGTTCGCTCGCCAGCACAATCTGAAAATCGGCACAATTGCCGATCTGATCCAATACCGCAGCGAGCACGAGTCCGTGGTCAAGCGCGTCGGCGAGCGCACCATGCAGACCGCTTGGGGCGAATTCCGCGCAGTGGCCTACCAGGATACCGCCAGCGGCTCGGCCCATCTGGCCCTGGTGCACGGCGATATCGATCCGCAGCGTGAAACCCTAGTGCGCGTGCACGAGCCCGCGTCCATTCTCGATGCCCTGGATACCGGCAGCACGCCTCACAGCTGGGGCGTGGGCCGTGCGTTGCAAGCCATCGCCAAGACGCCCGCTGGCGTCGTGGTCTTGATGAATTGCCAATCCTCTACCGAACACCTGTTCCAACAAATCGCGGGTTGGGCCGGCAACGCCCAGCAAACCAGCACCGATGGCGGCGATCGCTACGGGTTGCGCACCTATGGTATCGGCGCCCAGATCCTGCGTGATCTGAACGTCGGCCAGATGCGTTTGCTGGCGCGTCCGCGCAAAATGCCCAGCATGGCCGGCTTTTCGCTGACCGTTACGGGTTACGATTGCGACCCTTCAACCCCCGCCACTTCACAAGGCTGACACATGAATCCTTACATCCTTACCCCTGATCTGAATGGCGAAGGGCTGCACATCGGTATCGTGCGCGCTCGCTTTAACGAGGAAATCGGCCAGGCCGAGCTCGACGCTTGCCTGCAGCAATTGGCCGAGCAGGGCGTGGACGAGCGCGACATCATGGTCGCGACGGTGCCTGGCGCGCTCGAGCTGGGCGTTGCGTTGTCGCACATGGCCGAAACATTCGAGTTCGACGCATTGATCGCCCTGGGCGCGGTCATTCGCGGCGAAACCTATCATTTTGAAGTCGTCAGCAACGAAATGGCTACCGCCATTTCCCGCATTTCTCTGGAAACTGGCATCCCCGTGGCCAATGGCGTTTTGACCGTCGACACCGACGAGCAGGCACAGGCCCGTGCGGCTGGCAAGGGCCGCGATTGCGCCCTGGTCGCCGTGGAAATGGCCAACCTGGTCGCGGCGCTGGAGCCCGAAGAGGACGACGAGGACGAAGACGAGGAAGAAGATTTTGACAACGAATAAACCGACCGCCGCGGATAGCGCTGCCCAGGCACGCGCCAACGCCCGCAGCGCCCGCCGTCGCGCCCGTGAGTTTGCTTTACAAGGCGTGTATGCGTGGCTGCTGCGTGGCGGCGAAGGCACGCAGGACGCCGGCGAGATCGACGCACACCTGCGCGATGCTGACGATTTTTCCGAGGCGGACGCACAGTGGTTCAAGACCTTGCTGCACGGCGTGTTTCGCGAGGCGCCCAGCTTGCGCGAGCGTTTTACGCCGTATATCGACCGTCCGTTGAGCGAGCTGTCGCCGGTCGAACACGGTATTTTGCTGATCGGCAGCTTCGAGCTGGTGCATCACGTCGAGGTCCCCTACAAGGTCGCCATCAACGAGGCCGTCGAGTTGGCCAAGTCGTTCGGCGGCACGGACGGCTTCAAGTTCGTCAACGGCGTGCTCGATAAGCTCGCCGCCGACGTGCGCACCACCGAAGTCCAGGCCGCAGCCGCTCAGCGCCGCTGAGCGTAGGAGGCTGACCCGGCGGCGGTTGCGGCCGCCCCAAGGCGAAACACTGCCCTTGGGGGGGTAGCAACCCATAGGGGCAGCGTGGGGGGCATTTCTCTTTGTCGTCTGAATTCGATCTGATTGCGCGTTACTTCACTCGACCCGCGCCTGCGGGCCTGCTTGGGGTGGGCGACGACTGCGCGTTGTTTCCTGTGCCTGCGGGAATGCACATCGCGACCAGCACCGATTTGTTGATCGAGGGTCGGC
Organism: Bordetella genomosp. 4; assembly: GCF_002261185.1. GTDB lineage: Bacteria > Pseudomonadota > Gammaproteobacteria > Burkholderiales > Burkholderiaceae_B > Bordetella_A. The sequence continues at coordinate 46,397 of NZ_NEVQ01000021.1, read as the reverse complement.
ATTTTTTTCCCGATGTCGATCCACGGGCGCTAGGCCACAAATCGCTGGCAGTGAACCTCTCAGATCTGGCGGCAATGGGCGCCCGTCCTGTCGGTTGTGTCCTCGGATTGGCATTGCCCCAGGCGAACGAGCCCTGGCTGGCGGCGTTTGCGCAGGGTTTCCACGCGCTCGCCGATATGCATGGCTGCCCCTTGATCGGGGGCGATACGACCCGCAGCCCGCACGATCTGGCGATCAGCGTGACGATCTTTGGCGCGGTTGCCGCCGATCGTGCCCTACGCCGCGATGCGGCGCAGGTGGGCGATGAAATCTGGGTATCCGGTACGTTGGGCGCTGCGGATGTTGCGTACCGCCTGCTGGATGGTCATTTGCCCGCGGATGCCACTTTGTTGGCCGCAACGCGCCGGGCGCTCGAATGGCCCGAGCCTCGTGTTGCCTTAGGGCAGGGCCTGCTTGGCGTAGCCCATGCAGCGATCGATATTTCCGACGGCCTATTACAAGACTTGGGGCACATCCTGTCCGCAAGCCGGGTGGGGGCGCAATTACATTACGATGCGATGCCAGTGGCGCCTGCCTTGCATGGCATGCCTCCCGCCGCTCTGACGCAAGCCGTACTGGGCGGAGGCGATGTTTACGAATTATGTTTTACGGCGGCAGCGGACCAACATGACCAGGTCCTCAGCGCTGCGGCGCGCGCGGGCGCAGCCGTGACGAGAGTGGGCCATATCACCCAGACCCCTGGTGTGGTGGTGCTGGGTGCAGATGGCCAACCATTGTCGGCACTACCGCGCGGTTTTGATCATTTTCCGGTGTCTTGAATCATGCTCGATGCTTCTTCTGATTCGTCGTCCAAGACCATGCGCGACCGCACGCGGGTAGCCTATCCCTCGGCGCGTTGGGTCATGAGCGATCCAGGCAGGCTGATTGCCTTTGGCCTGGGCAGTGGCTTGTTGCGTCCCGCGTCGGGTACGTGGGGCACGTTATTGGCGTGGTTGATTTGGGCCGTCGCTGCGGGGGCAGCCTCGGATCTGGCCATGAGCATATTCCTGGCCCTGGCATTTCTCTATGGATGCTGGGCCTGCCATCGCGTGGGCCGCGAGTTGCAAGTCGGCGATCACGTCGGTATTGTCTGGGACGAGATGGTCGCGTTCTGGCTGGTCTTGTGGCTCACGCCCGACACCTTTTATGCGCAACTGCTCGCTTTTGGCTTGTTCCGTTTGTTCGACATTGCCAAGCCGCCGCCCATCAAATACTTTGATTCGAAGATCAAAGGCGGCTTTGGCGTGATGTGGGATGACATTGTCGCGGCCGCCTATGCGTTGCTTGTCATGGCAATTGTCGTGCGTTTGGGAGCCTTTGCATGAGTACCACCCCCCACAAGCCCGTGCCCGGTCTGGCGCCTGCCTCGCTTTCTCACGCCCAGGCTTTGGGCTTGGCCGAACGCCTGGGCGCTGCCTTGCAGCGCCGCGGCTGGCTGATGGGCACAGCAGAATCCTGCACCGGCGGCTTGTTGGCGGGGGCGATTACGTCGGTGGCGGGCTCCAGCGAATGGTTCGAGCGCGGGTTCGTGACTTATAGCAATGCGGCCAAAGTCGCCGAGATCAGCGTGTCTCCCGATACGCTCGATCGTTATGGCGCGGTCAGCGAAGCCACCGCGCTGGAGATGGCCAATGGCGTGTTGCTGGCGACGCCGAACGCGCACATTGCCGCCTCGACCACGGGCATCGCCGGGCCGGGCGGCGCTACGCCGGGCAAGCCGGTCGGTATGGTGTGCTTTGGTTTTGCCATGCGGGGTACCGATGGCATTACGTCGCGTGCGCTGACGGAGGTATTCCCCGGCGACCGGGCTCAGGTCAGGCAGGCTTCGGTGGTCTATGCCCTGCGGGGGCTATTGGAATTAATTGGCGAGCCGGTGAATCGCAGCCGGCCCTGACTCGGGCCGGCATTACGTCCCGGCGACAAGCCGCATCTCTAGCGATGCCTATGCTGCGGCCTGGGCTAGCAGATCAATCAACGCACCGCGTTCACCGCATCACGCAGATCGCGCGCTGCTTTGGCGGCGGCATCACGCCAATCATCGCCGCCGCTCGCGTACAAAATTGCCCGCGACGAGTTGATCATCATCCCGGTTCCCGCCGCGTTGCGGCCCGCGTTGACGGTAGCGGTGATGTCACCGCCTTGCGCCCCGATCCCCGGCACCAACAAGGGCACTGCATCGCCAATGCGCTGGCGCACCGATGCCAGTTCATTGGGGAACGTCGCGCCCACGACGAGGCCGCATTGGCCGCCGGCATTCCATTTGTCCGCCACCAGGCCGGCGACATGCAGATACAGCGGTTCGCCATTGTCGAGCTTTAAAAACTGCAGATCCGAGCCGCCAGGGTTCGAAGTGCGGCACAACACGATCACGCCGCGATCTTTCCACGCCAGATAAGGCTCGATCGAGTCCAGCCCCATATACGGGCTCACCGTCAACGCGTGCGCGCCATAACGTTCATAAGCCTCGCGCGCATAGTTCTCGGCTGTCGAGCCGATGTCGCCGCGTTTGGCGTCCAATACGATCGGCAAGCCTGGATGCTTGTCACGGATATGAGCGCACAATGCCTCGAGCTGGTCCTCGGCGCGGTTCGCCGCAAAGTACGCAATCTGCGGCTTGAAGCTGCATGCATACGGCGCGGTGGCGTCGACGATGTCGCGGCAAAACTGGAAAATCGCATCCGGCTTGCCGTCGAGTTCGCGCGGCAGGCGCTGAGGATCAGGGTCCAGGCCGACTTGCAGCAGGGTGTTGCCGGTGGCCCAGGCTTGTTCGAGTTGTTGAATAAAGGTCATTAGTCGCGTCGAAAAATCTCAGCAGTCATGCCGTAGAAAGAAAGGAGCCGTCAGTGTAGTTTGACGCGCGGATGCGTACGGCGCAGCAACAAGCGTGCCAGCGCCAGCGTCCCCGTGCGCCAGATGCCCAGCACTGCATGGTGATGCATCAGGTGCAGGCTCATGTACATCAGGCGCGCCAGTGTACCGCTGACAAACAATCCGCGTCCGGCGAGCTTGCCCATCAAACTGCCTACGCCTGCATCCTGCCCCAGCGATACCAGCGAGCCATGGTCGTGATAGACATAAGGTTTTGTCGGCTCATCGGTGTTGCGGATACGGGCGGTGAGCTTGTCCATCAGATAGCTGGCCTCTTGATGCGCGGCCTGCGCACGGGCGGGCACCGTGCGGCCATCCTCGCCCATGGGCACGGCGCAGCAATCGCCCAGCGCCAGAATATTCGGATCAGGTGATTCCAGTTGGCCGTTGACGATCAGTTGGCCAATGCGGTTCAGCGGCAAATCGAGTGTCTTCATCAAGGGCAGGCCTTGAATTCCGGCGGCCCACATACACAGGCCTGCCGCAAACTCGCGGCCGTCGGCGGTCTTGATGCTGTCGGGGGTGACCTCGGCCACACGGCAATTGGTTTCCACCCGGATGCCCAATTCCGTCAGGCGTTTGAGGGCGGCGTTGGAAATTTTTTCCGGCAGCGCCGACAAAATGCGCGGGGCACCCTCGACCAGGGTGATGACCAGATCCCGATCTGCGCGGAAATTCGGCAAACCATAGGCGGCCACAATACCGCCAGCCTCGCGCAGCTCGACAGCCAGTTCGACGCCGGTCGCGCCGCCACCCACGATCACCACATTCAATTCGGCTGACGGATCGTTGACCTTGGCCTGATCAACCTGGACCATGGCCTTGAGCATGGTCAGACGAAAGGCTTCGGCATTCTCGGTCGAGTCCAGCGTCACCGCGTATTCCGCGGCGCCGGGGGTGTTGAAAAAGTTCGATTCGCTGCCGAGCGCCAGCACCAGAGTGTCGTAGGGCAGTTCACGCTCGGGCAGTACGACTTCGCCCACTGCATCCCGTACTTCTGCGACATTGACGGTCCGGCGTTCGCGGTCCACGCCTTGGACAGCGCCTAGTGCGAAAGTGAATCCGCACAAGTTGGCCAACATCAGGTACGACAGGCCCTCTTGGTATATATCCAGCGTTCCCGCGGCGGCCTCATGCAACGACGGTTTCCAGATGTGGATAGGCCGGCTGTCGACCAGGGTGACGTGTCTGGGGCCATGCTTGCGGCCGAGCTTTGCAGCCAGCTCCAGGCCGCCGGCGCCGCCGCCGACGATAATGACATGATGAGGTTGGCCTGATGCCGGCCTGGCGGGTGCTTGATCCATAGCGGCCAGTATAAGGTGTGCCGCTCGAAATCGCGTCGAAATTTCGGTCTTATAAAAGACTACAAGTTCTCTAAGTTATTGATTGAAAACGTATTGTGCAATGCAAAAAGTGTTGCAAATACATCCGTCCCCATCTACATGACAAAGCGGCTGATCGCCACCCCCACCCACACGGCGACCGTGAACAACAGCATCAGCATGACCGCTGCGCTACCCAGGTCTTTGGCGCGCCCCAGTAAGGGATGGGTTTCGACTGACAAGGCATCGGCGAGGGCTTCGACGGCGGAGTTCAGCAATTCCACTACCAGTACCAGGATCACCGACGCGATCAGGATAAAGACCTCGTCTGTGCTGCGCCCCAGGAAAAATGCCGCCGGAATCAACAGTATCGCCAGTGCCAGTTCCTGGCGGAATGCAGCTTCGTATTTGAAGGCGGCATGCAGGCCCTGCAGCGAATAGCGCAACGCGTTCAACACGCGGCGCAGGCCGCCCGTGCTTTTGTAGGGCGAGGGGTGCGGAGTGTGGGACATGAATTCAGCAAGTAGAAAAGAGGCGCGTCGTTTTTAACAGATTCGCGTTGCGCGCGTCAGGCGAATTGCCAATCTGGGCCTAGCGGAAACCCTAATTGTGAGGCTTATGCATCTGGGCGCAAGATGCGAAACAAATTGGTCAGGCCACTTTACCTCCTAGCCGGTCGTCATGCCCTTTCAACCCATTGAGCCTCGTCGTCTGTACCGTCAGATCGCCGACCAGATCCGTCTGCTGATCCAAGGCGGTGAATTCCCGGTGGGCGCGCGCCTGCCGCCAGAGCGGGACCTGGCGATCAAGTTGGGCGTATCGCGGCCGTCTGTCCGTGAGGCTCTGATCGCGCTGGAGGTCGAGGGTCTGGTCGAGGTCCGCATGGGCTCGGGCATCTATGTGCACAGCAGTCACGCCGCCGATAGCGTCGTGGCCGAAAGCCCGCTGGAAACCATCCGGGCTCGTCAGTTGGTCGAAGGCGAGCTGGCGGCACAGGCAGCCGAATTAGCCCAGCCAGCCCAAGTCGCCGGATTGCGCGAAGCGCTGCACGCCATGCAGACAGAGGCCGCGGCTGGACAGATACCCATCCAGGGCGATCGGCTGTTTCATTTGCGTATTGCCGAGATCAGCAACAACTCCGTGTTGCTGCGCGTGGTGGGCGATTTGTTCGACGAACGCCACAACCCCTTGTCGGTCAAGCTCGGCGACTATTTTGAAAACCCCTCGAGTTGGAAGGCCGCGATCTCGGAACATGGCTTGGTAGTCGACGCCATTGCGGCCGGTGATGCGGCACGTGCGCGCGAGGCCATGCGGCATCATCTGTCTTGCTCGCATGATCGTCTGACCGCCAACTGGGCGCCCGCGCCCGACAAGGTAAAAACATGACCCTGGCCTGTAAGATCCACGGCGCGCGCGACCTGCGTCTCGAACATGATGATGAGTGCGTGCTTGCGCCGCATGAGGTCGAGTTGCGGCTGGGCGCAGCAGGAATTTGCGGCTCTGACCTGCACTATTACCTGCATGGACGTGTCGGCGCTTTTGTCATACGCGAGCCCTTGATCCCTGGCCACGAGGCGTCAGGCGTCGTGCTGCGCGTAGGTGACGCTGTGACGCGCGTACAGCCCGGCATGAAGGTCGCCATCAATCCGTCGCATCCCTGTGGACAGTGCGATTACTGCCGCGCCGGACGCGACAACTTGTGCCGCAACATGCGTTTTCTGGGCAGCGCCAGCATCTATCCGCATGTGCAGGGCATGTTCCGCGAGCGCTTTGTCATGGGCGAGCGCCAGTTGACCCCTGTGCACGAAGACATCTCGTTGGGTGAGTTGGCCTGTGCCGAACCGCTGTCCATCGGCTTGCATGGCGTGAATCGCGCCGGCGCACTATTGGGCAAAACCGTGCTGGTCACCGGCGGCGGCACCATCGGCTGTATGACCGTGATTGCGGCTCGACTAGCCGGCGCAGCGCATGTGATCGTGACGGATGTTGCAGACCGTCCGCTGCAGATGGCCGGTCAGGTCGGCGCCGACGAGACCATCCGGTCCGATCAGGCCGACACTGCCGCCCTGGCGGATATCGCCGACGTGTCTATTGAGGCCGCCGGCAATCCCGCCGCGCTTGACACCTGCTTGCGCGCAACGCGCCGCGGCGGCCGTATTGTGCAGGTGGGCACGCTGCCCGCTGAAGGGATCGCCTTTCCCGCCAACAACATCATGGCGCGCGAGCTGGATTACGTCGGCGCATTCCGCGCTGGTATCGAATTCGATTGGGCGGTGTCGTTCTTGCGTTCGCGCCGGGTCGATGTACGGCCGTTGATGAGCGCGCAATTGCCGCTCGATCGTGCTGTGGAAGCTTTTGAATTGGCGGCCGACCGCCAGCGTAGTACCAAGGTGCAACTCGTATGTGAACCCTGACCACCACCAAAGGCAACGGCAAACATAAAAACTCCGCTGTCGCCTGCTTAATCGCAAGAGAGGAGACAAGAATGACGCAAGGTAACGCTCTCAAGGTACTGCTAGCCGCGGCCGCACTGGCTGCATCGGGTAGCGCATGGGCCCAGACCACGCTGAAATGGGCGCACGTGTATGAGACCTCCGAGCCGTTCCACACCAGTTCGGTATGGGCGGCGAAAGAAATCGAGAAACGCACCAACGGCCGCTATCACATCGATGTGTATCCAGCCTCGCAACTGGGCAAGGAAAACGACATCAATCAAGGCCTGACGCTGGGTACGGTCGACATGATCATCTCCGGCTCGAGCTTTGCCGCCAAGAGTTTTCCGCGCATCGGCGTGACGTATTACCCCTATACCTTCCGTAATCCCGAGCATCTGCTGGCCTACACCAAGAGCGATATCTACAAGACGCTGACCAAGGGCTACGAAGAAAAAAGCCGCAACCACATTGTGGCGACCACGTATTACGGCACACGGCATTCCACCTCGAATCGTCCTTTCTCCACTTGCGAGGAAATGAAGGGCCTGAAAATGCGTGTGCCTGATGTGCCGGCCTACTTGGCTATGCCGCGCGCCTGCGGCGTGAATACGTCGCCCATCGCCTTTGCCGAGGTCTATCTGGCATTGCAGAACGGTACGGTAGAGGCGCAGGAAAACCCGTTGACCACCATCGAAGCCAAGAAGTTTTTCGAGGTGCAAAAGAACATCATCCTGACCGGACATATTGTTGATCACTTGAATACGGTGATTTCCGGAAAGCTGTGGAAGAGCCTGTCCGAAGAAGACCGCAAGATTTTCGCCGAGGTCGCGCAAGAAGCTGCCGCCAAGGCCTCGCTCGAAGTCATCGCGCGTGAAAAAGAACTGGTCGATGTGTTCCGCAAAAAAGGGTTGACCGTGACCGAGGTCGATACCGCCGCCTATCGCGATACGGTGCTCAAGAAGGTTCCGTTCGAACAATACGGCTACGAAAAAGCTGATTGGGAAGCGATCCAGGCCATCAAGTAACTGCCCACTGACGGGGCCGTACGGCGGCCCCGGTTGGTACACGCCACGGTACATAACCAGCAGAGGGAAAACATGCACGTCAATACTGGAGCCGGGCCGAGCGCCATGGCTCAATACCGCAACGACGGCCAACGTGCTGCGACGGCACAGCACGAATCGTCCGTTGAATCGATTGTCCACAGCTTCGAAGAAGCCGACCAGAACCAAAAGGTCGATCTCTCGCATTACGCGTTCGAAGACTGGCTCTGTCTGGTCCTGTTCTGGATCATGGGATGCCTGGTTTTTCTGCAGTTCTTTACGCGTTACGTGATGAACGATTCCTTCGCGTGGACCGAAGAGCTCGCTGTCTATGCGTTGATCGGCGTTGTTTTTATTGGGTCGGCCATGTGCGTGCGCGCCTGCCGCCATATTCAGGTCGATTTTCTCTATCGCTACTTGCCTAAAGGGGTGGCGCGGGCGTTGTCCACGGTGATCGACATCGTGCGTACGGTGTTCTTCGGCTACGCCGTGTGGCTGGTGTATCGCTACATCGAACTCGTGGGGGTAGAACCCATGACCACGATCATGTGGAACAAGAGCTATGTGTACTGGCTGGCAGAGGCCGGTTTCGTGATGATGTTTGTGCGCTCCATACAGGTCAGCGTGCAGAACTGGCGCCAGGGATATTCCTCTCTGGATAATCCCGCCGCTTATCAAAGTCTGGACTGACCTGACGCGCAAAGGAGCCAGTATGGGAATTCTGATCGGAACCTTTCTGTTGTTGATGATCTTTGGTGTGCCGGTGGCCGTGTCTATGGCGGGCGCGTCCTTATTGTTTCTGTTGTGGTCGGGCAGCGTGCCCGACGTGGTGATCGCGCAGCGCATGATCGCTGGCGTCGAGTCGTTTCCGTTGCTGGCAGTGCCGTTTTTTATCCTCGCCGGCAACTTGATGAATATCGCCGGGATTACGGGCCGCATTTATAACTTTGCCGTGGCGTTGGTAGGGTGGATGCGCGGCGGATTGGGGCAAGTGAATATCATCGGCTCGGTGGTGTTTGCTGGCATGTCGGGCACCGCGATCGCCGATGCTGCAGGACTGGGCACCATCGAGATCAAGGCCATGAAGGACCATGGCTATGAGACGGAGTTTGCGGTAGGCGTGACCGCTGCCTCGGCGACGTTGGGTCCGATCTTGCCGCCGTCCTTGCCATTCGTGATCTACGGCATGATGGCCAACGTGTCTATTGGCTCGTTGTTTCTCGCAGGCATTGTCCCCGGTGTCGTGTTGACGCTGCTGATGATGTTCACCGTTGCGTATTTCGCCCGTAAGAACAATTGGGGCGGCGACGTGGCCTTTGACTGGAAACGGCTTGCTGGCGCGTCCCTCGAGGTGTTGGTGGTGTTGGCATTCCCGTTCAGTATCTGGGTAATGACCCAATTTGGCGTGTCCGCCAATACCGCCACGTTGATTGCCTTTGCCGCCTTGCTGGCCGTCGATTGGTACTTTGATTTTTCTGCCGTGATGGCATTGATGGCGCCGGTCATTTTGATAGGCGGCATGACGATGGGATGGTTCACGCCCACCGAGGCCGCCGTGGCCGCCGTGATATGGGCCTTGTTCCTGGGCTTGGTGCGCTATCGCTCGATGACCTTGCGTACCTTGGCCAAGGCTACCTTCGATACCATTGAAACTACGGCATCGGTGTTGTTCATCGTGACGGCGGCTTCGGTGTTCGCCTGGCTGTTGACCACGACTCAGGCCGCGCAGACATTGACCGACGCCATTCTGGCGGTGACCCATAACAAATGGGTATTCCTGCTGTTGGCGAACCTGCTGATCCTGGTGGTCGGATGCTTCATCGATACCATCGCGGCGATCACTATTCTGGTGCCGATTCTGCTGCCCTTGGTATTGAAGCTGGGCATCGATCCGATTCACTTCGGCTTGGTGATGACGCTGAACCTGATGATAGGGTTGTTGCATCCTCCATTGGGGATGGTGTTGTTTGTCTTGGCGAGGGTGTCCAAGCTGTCCGTTGAGCGCACCACGATGGCAATCTTGCCCTGGCTCGTGCCGCTGTTCATCGCCCTGATCGTTATTACTTATATTCCCAGTGTCAGCATGTGGTTGCCCGACCTGGTCGGAGGTGGTAAGTGAGTCAAACAATACAAGCCGGCGCGCGGGCCGGCGATATTCCCGTCATTCGTATCCATGCCGCTGATAATGTCGTGATTGCGCGCCGCCAATTGGTAGGCGGCACGGTGTTGCCGACAGAGGGCGTCACCGTGGCCGGGCTGATTCCGCCCGGCCACAAGGTCGCAGTGCGCGCGATAGCTGCGGGGCAGCCCGTACGCCGCTATAACCAGGTCATCGGCATCGCGCGGCAAGACATCGCGCCGGGCCAGCACGTGCATACGCATAATCTGGTGTTCTCCGATTTCGAGCGCGACTATGCCGTAGGTCAAGATGCCCATGCGACGGACTATGTCGCGAAGCCTGCGACGTTTGAAGGCATTGTGCGTGCTGATGGTCGCGTGGCCACGCGCAACTATATCGGTGTGCTGACGTCGGTGAATTGCTCTGCCACGGTGGCGCGCGCCATCGCTGATCATTTTCGGCGCGACATTCATCCCGAGGCCTTGTCCGCCTATCCCAACGTCGATGGCGTCGTGGCGTTGACGCATGGCGCGGGATGTGCGACGGGCAGCGATGGAGAACCTTTACGGGTACTGCGCCGTACCTTGGGCGGTTATGCGCGTCACGCCAATTTCGGTGCGCTGATGGTGGTGGGTCTCGGCTGTGAAACCAACCAGATCGAAGGCCTGATGGAACAAGAACACCTGCGGGAAAGCGGGCGGCTGCATACCTTCAGCATCCAGGGCACTGGCGGTACGCGCCGGACGGTGGCTCGCGGCATCGAGTTGATCGAACAGATGCTGGAGGAAACGAATCGCGTGCAACGTCAGCCCGTGTCGGCCAGTCACCTGACCGTAGGGCTGCAGTGCGGCGGGTCGGACGGCTATTCGGGAATCAGTGCAAACCCAGCGCTCGGCGCAGCAGTGGACCTGTTGGTGCGTCACGGCGGTTCTGCCATCCTGTCAGAGACCCCAGAAATTTATGGGGGTGAACATCTGCTGACGCGCCGCGCCGTGTCGGCCGCTGTGGCCGACAAGCTGCTCGCAAGACTGCGCTGGTGGGAAGACTACTGCTCTCGTAACGATGCCGAGATGGATAACAACCCCTCGGCGGGCAACAAGGCCGGCGGCTTGACGACCATCCTGGAGAAATCTCTGGGCGCAATAGCCAAGAGCGGCACGACCAATCTGGTAGACGTCTATGAGTACGCGCAGTCCGTCACGGCGCGTGGGTTGGTCTTTATGGACACGCCCGGCTACGACCCCGTGTCTGCAACTGGGCAAGTCGCAGGTGGCGCGAACCTGATCTGCTTCACGACAGGTCGCGGCTCGGCCTACGGCTGTGCACCGTCGCCCTCATTAAAGCTCTCGACCAATACCGAATTGTGGCGGCGGCAGGAGGACGACATCGACATCAACTGTGGCGAAATCGTCGACGGCGATAGCGATGTGCAAGCCATGGGCGAAAGGATTTTTCAGTTGATGCTGAACACAGCCTCAGGACGGCGCAGCAAAAGTGAGATCCACGGCTACGGACAGAACGAATTTGTGCCCTGGCAATTAGGCGCAGTGATGTAGCGATCCCGGTCGATTTGATTGTGCCGCGCCTTGATGCGCGCGGATTCCCATTTCTCGGAGCTTCGGATGAAGATCAGCAACGCACGTGTCATCGTGTGCAGTCCCGGACGCAACTTCGTTACCCTGAAAATAGAGACCGACGAGGGTCTCACCGGCATCGGTGATGCGACGCTGAATGGCCGCGAATTGGCGGTGGCGAGCTACCTGACCGATCACGTCATCCCTTGCTTGATCGGTCGTGATGCGCATCAGATCGAGGACATCTGGCAGTTCCTGTATCGCGGCGCCTACTGGCGGCGTGGACCGGTGACCATGTCGGCCATCGCTGCAGTCGATACCGCGTTGTGGGATATCAAAGCCAAGGCTGCCGGCATGCCGCTCTATCAATTGCTGGGCGGCAAGAGCCGCACCGGGGTCATGGTCTACGGCCACGCCAATGGCCGCGATATCGACGAAACGGTCGACGAGGTATTGCGCTATCGCGATATGGGCTACCGCGCCATCCGCGCGCAAAGCGGCGTGCCGGGCCTGAATTCCGTCTACGGTGTAGGCCGTGGCCGCATGTTTTACGAGCCTGCCGATGCAGACCTGCCATCCGAGCATGACTGGTCCACCGAAAAATATCTGGACCATGCGCCGAAACTGTTTGAGCGCGTGCGCGATGCCGTGGGCTGGGATACACATCTGCTGCACGATGTCCATCATCGTCTGACGCCAATCGAGGCAGGGCGCTTGGGTAAATCGCTGGAGCCCTACCGGCTGTTCTGGATGGAGGACGCCACGCCGGCCGAGAATCAGGAAGCGTTCCGATTGATCCGCCAGCATACGATGACGCCATTGGCGGTGGGCGAGATATTCAACACAGTATGGGACTGCAAAGACCTTATCCAGAATCAATTGATCGACTATATCCGCACCACCGTAGTCCACGCAGGAGGCATTACGCATCTACGCCGGATCGCTGATCTCGCATCGCTGTATCAGGTGCGCACCGGGTGCCATGGCGCGACAGACTTGTCGCCGGCCTGCATGGGCGCCGCGCTGCATTTTGATCTGTGGGTGCCCAATTTCGGGATCCAGGAATACATGCGTCACACCGACGAGACGGATGCGGTGTTTCCCCATGCGTATTCTTTTGCCGACGGCATGATGTATCCCGGCGATGCGCCAGGGCATGGTGTAGATATCGATGAAAAGCTGGCGGCAAAATATCCATATCAGCGTGCGTATCTGCCGGTGAATCGTCAGGCGCACGATGGTACGTTGTGGAACTGGTGATGAAGTCTTTCAACGCTGAGACTCGGCGGCTGGGTCCCGGTAGCTTGGCTCAATTACCCGTTGATGTTGAGCGTCCGGGTTACGAGCGCGCACAGTTGCGGCCAGGTATTGTCCACCTGGGTATTGGCGCGTTTCACCGCGCCCACCAGGCCCCTGTCACTGATATGGCGCTCTCGGCCACCGGTGATCTGCGCTGGGGAATTATTGGCGTATCGTTGCGCAGTCCCGATACGCGCGACGCTTTGTTGCCGCAAGACAGCTTGTATACGCTGTCGCTGCGCGACACGGATGGTAGCGGCGCAGCGCGCGAGACCTTGTCGGTAGTAGGTTCGGTTCTGAGGGTGTTGGTGGCAACCGAGGACCCTGGTGCCGTGCTGGCGCAGATTGCGCATCCCGATACCCGTATCGTCAGCCTGACTGTGACGGAAAAGGGCTATTGTCACGAGCCCGCCACGGGACGTTTACATCGCGACGATCCCGATATCGCTCACGACCTGGTAGACAGCGACACGCCACGCAGCGCCATCGGCATGCTGGTGCATGGTCTTGCACGCCGTCGCGATGTCGGTTTGCCTCCGGTTACCTTGCTCTCATGCGATAACCTGCCATCCAACGGCGATACGCTACGCGGCTTGGTGCTGGAATTCGCAGGCTTGCGCGATCCTGGTCTGGCGGAATGGATCGCCGCGCATTGCACCTTTCCCAATTCCATGGTGGATCGCATCGTGCCGCGCACGACCGATGCCGACCGTCAGCGGATCGCCGCACGGTTGGGGGCGGTCGATGCCTGGCCTGTGGTCGGAGAACCGTTTCTTGAATGGATCATCGAGGATAGATTCGTCAACGGCCGCCCTGCGTGGGACCAGCCCGGCGGCGCGCGCTTTGTCGAACACGCCGCCCCGTTCGAGCATCTGAAATTGCGCATGGTCAACGGCCCCCATTCCGCGCTGGCCTATCTGGCGGCTTCCGCAGGGCTGGACACGGTCAGCCAGGCGATGGCGAATCCTGCATTGCATGATTATCTCGATGCCCTGATCAGAGAGGAAATTGCCCCCACACTGCAGTCCGTACCCGGCGTCGATCTCGCGGCGTTACGCAAGCGTCTTTTGACTCGCTTTTCCAACGCTGCGTTACCACATCGCACCCAGCAGATCGCCATGGACGGTTCTCAAAAACTGCCGCAGCGCTTGCTGGGCACAGTGCGCGACCGTATGCGTGCAGGGGCCGGTTACCAACGACTGGCGTTGGCATTGGCGGGTTGGATGCATTATCTGCGGGGGCATGACGAGCAGGGCAAAACCTACCCGATACAGGATCCGTTGGCAGAGGCATTCCAGGCTCGTCTCGCCGCTGTAGGGCAGGGCAGCGACATCGATGATATTCAGCGCGCGCGTGCATTGATCAGCTATGCGCCGGTATTTGGCGATCTCGCCGGATGCGAGGAACTCATTATCGAGGTGGCGCGCCATGCGACGGTGTTGAGACAGCAGGGCGTGCGCGCCGCGGCCGGCGCGGCGGTCCGTCTTTTCTGATGGAATGAGCGTGGATATGACTACGGACGACACATCAACTTTATTGCGTCACTGCGGCGCCGCCGCGCTGCGGGAGTGGGGGCGAGATTGTTTGCTGGCCATGGACGTTTCCGAGACCGACGCGGCCTGCGTGGCGGATAGCCTGGTCCAGACCAGCCTATGGGGTATAGATTCTCACGGTATCGCGCGCCTGCCGCATTATCTGAATCGCCTGGCACATGGCTCGATTCTGCCACGCCCTGACATCCGTGTCGTGCAGAGCGGCCCCGCCACGGCACAGGTGCATGGCGGCCAGGGTTTGGGTATTGTCGTCGCGCATCGTGCCAATGCATTAGCCATGGACCTGGCACGAGAAACCGGCATCGCTGCGGTAGGCGTCAGTGACTCATCTCATTGCGGCGCAGTTGGTCTCTACAGCCGAGCCGCGGCCGAGGCGGGCCTGATCGGCCTTGCGTCTACGCACTCCGATTCCATCGCAGCGCCTTTTGGCGGCTATGCCCCGTTTTTAGGCACTAATCCCATTTCCGTGGCGGTACCTCGCGATAATGCTGCTCCGGTCTGCTTGGACATGGCCTCGACCGCCATTCCCTGGAACCGCGTGATGAACGCCCGTCGCGAGGGCCATGAACTCCCGCCAGGTGTGGCCTTTGATGTAGACGGAAACGAGGCCACCGACCCTCAATTAGCCCGTGCATTGCGTCCTCTGGGCGGCCCCCAACAAGGCTACAAGGGCTACGGCCTCGCGCTGATGATCGAACTGCTGTGTGGACCATTGAACGGCAATCCATTCGGCCCGCATATCTCTCCGATGTACGAACAGTTGGACGTGGCTCGCCGATTAGGGGCTTTCTTTATCGTGATAGACCCTGCACGTTTCGCAGGCGGCCCTATGTTGGGTGCTGTCGTTGCCCAAATGGCGCAAGAACTCGCAGCGCAACCGGGCCAGCCACGTATGCCTGGCGACCCCGAACAGTCAGCCCAAACACAGCGTCTGCATGATGGCATTCCCATCGAGCCGGGGCTATGGCGGGAATTTACGCAATGGAGCGAGCGGTTGCATCTGCAGCTACCCTCAGTCATTGACACGGCCTGACTATCGACTACACCGTGCCGGGGTCGTCGCCTGAGGCCTTGGCTATCATTTCCTCGGCCTGCCTGCTGCCAAACCGTTCTGCAAATTGGCGCGTAAACACCGCGCCAAAAAAGAAAATCTGCGCGGAATAATAAATCCACAACAACAGTGCAATCATCGAGCCCGCAGCGCCATACGCAGACACTGCGCCGCCACGGCTCAGATAAAGGCCTATGCCCCATTTACCGACCAGAAACAGGGCTGCGGTCACAATCGCACCGGGGATGACGTCGCGCCAGGGGATATTGATGCTGGGCAGCAGCTTGTACACCACAGCGAACAGTGCCGTCACCACTGCAAAAGAGAACAGATTCGACATCCATTCAGCCACCGTCGCGAAAACCGAGTTTGTCCACAGATCCCCGTAATACGCCTTGGCACCGCCCAGCGCCGCGTTCATCATCAACGACAGCAGCAGGAACATCGCCAACACCAGCACCAGTCCAAACGACACCATCCGGCTGCGAACCATGCCTTGCAGGCCCGATTTACGGTTCTTGGTCGCGTCCCACAGCTCGTCCAGGCTCGCCTGCAATTCCGCAAACGCAGTCGTCGCGCTGAATACGAGAATTGCAATGGACAGCAAAGCCGCGATCCAGCCTCCTCCAGACTCGTGGGCGCTGGCCAGTACGGTTTGCACTACCTCGGCCCCACGTGCGCCAATAATGTCATGCACTTGGCCAAAGAGCTCCGAGCGTACGGCTTCTTCGCCGAAGAACACGCCCGCCACTGCAATGACCAGAATCAACATCGGCGCCAGCGAAAACACCATGTACAGCGATAGCGCAGCGCCCTTGCTCGATGCGCGGTGTTTGGACCATTGCTTGCCCGATTCGACAAGCAATCCATAGATTTCCGAGGGACGCAGTACTTTCAGCAGACGGGCAGGAATGGGCATGGCGTGCGGCGGAATGCAGTCAGAGTCCCCGCATTGTAGGGGGCGTTCCTATGATGTTACAAACCCCCGGCGCCGATCACTGCACTTGAAAAGTAATTTTTCCCACGGCAGGGCGAGCATCCGAAGAGACTGCACGCCAGTCCACTCGATACGTGCCTGCGGTCAATTTACTGGCCGGTGTGATGACCATCGTCTTGCCGTCTCCTGCGCCAGCCACGCTGATTTTCATTTTCATTTCGCCATGGTCTGCCATGCCCGGCATGCTCGTCATGGTCAAGCTTGCCGCCGACGACTGCGTCGTCAGGGGTTCGGAGAACTTCAGCTCAATGGCGGCCGGTGCCGCGCCTGTTGATTTGTCTGTTGGCGTAGAGGACAACAGATCGGGCTGCGCAAGCGCAGCGGTGGCAAATAGTGTGCTCGCGGCTGCCATCGCGAACTTTGCTGTAACACGTGAAAGATACATGGAAACTCCCGTTGTATTGAGGTTGAAGTCAAAACCAGAAGCGCACGCCTGCCACGAAACGAGTCTGTGTCGTTCGTTCGCCCTCGGCGCGCACGTAATCGGCAGTCTTTCCAAAAGTCGCGGCCTGTTCTATCCCTATGTATGGTGCGAACTGCCGATGCAGTTCGTAGCGCAGGCGCAACCCGACAGAGCCTTCGGACAAGCCGCTGCCGATTTGGCGGGCGGGGTCGTCTTTACCAAAGAGCTGCATCTCGACCTTGGGTTCCAGAATCAGCCGTTGGGTGAGGAGCATTTCATAGCTCGCCTCGAGACGCAGCGCGGTGCGGCCGGCGCTGCCCACGTAGGCCGTGGCATCGACCTCAAACCAATACGGCGCCAGCCCCTGTATGCCAAATGCCAGCCACTCCCGATTAGGGCCTTCGCCAGCGTCCAGGCGCACACCCAATTGGCTGTCCCAGTACGAAGAAATCGCGTGGCCCCACAGCAGCTCGGTCCGGGACTCTTGCAGCTTTCCCTCGGCCCAGTCGCCTTCGGCCTTCATCACCAGCCGGTCGTACGTGGTGCCATACCAACCCTGCAGAGAATAGGCCGTGCTGTCGGCGCCCTTGCGGGCAAAGCGGCGTTCAAAGGTATCGGCGCGCAGTGACATGAAACGGTGTTCTCCGTGTAGCATGAGCTTCGGAACACCCGGCACTGCATAGTCGCCTTCGCCCAGCTTCAAACCATTGGAGTATGCATTCGGATCGCGTGCGTCCGGTGGCGCCGAGCCACCCTGCATTTTCATATCGCCGTGATCCATTGACGGCTCGGATGCTGCTGCATTCTGTTCGGTGCCGTGGCCTGCGTGCGGGTCTGCCGCCTGTACCGCAATGCTCGTCAGCGAAGCAACAGCCATGGCCAGTGCTCTGATAGGTGCTAGTTTCGACATCAACGTTTCCTTTTTCTGCACTGGCTCAAGACACCACGACCTCGCGGAACATCCCCGCATCCATGTGGAACATCAGATGGCAGTGCCACGCCCAGCGGCCAAGTGCATCGGCCGTCACCAGGAAGCTCACCCGCTGCGCGGGTTGCACGGGCAGGGTGTGGCGGCGTGCCAGGAACTTTCCGTCCGGGCTTTCGAGTTCGCTCCACATACCATGCAGATGCATCGGATGAGTCATCATGGTGTCGTTATGCAAGATCACCCGTAGACGTTCGTTATGGCGGAAATGGATCGGCGTGGATTTGCTGAATTCCAATCCGTCAAAGGACCAGGTGTAACGCTCCATATTGCCCGTCAGATGCAACTCGACTTCCCGTCCCGGTCCGCGCGCATCCATCGGGCCCGAAGGCGTGTGTAAATCCGCGAGCGTCAGTACCCGCCGTCCGTTGTTGCGCAGCCCTATGCCAGGATCGTCAAGATTGGTGCGGGCCATGTCGACGCGCATATCCGTGCTGGGTCCGTATTCGGTGCGAGCGTGGCGCGCCGTCGTTGACGGCGCGTTCAGGCCCGCCACTGCAGCGGTGTGCTGACTGTGATCCATCGCCATGGCGCCATGATTCATCCCCGTCATCGCGCCATGATTCATGCTGGTCATCGGCTCAGGGCTCATTCCGGTCATGCCTGTCATTCCAGTCATGCCCGTCATTTCGGTCGTATCAGCCATACCAGTCATCGAACCATGGTCCATCGATCCATGTCCCATGGCCCCATGATCCATAGCCCCCATCATGTCCGCCATGCTCAACCACTCAGCCGGATCGACTGCAGGTACGGCTGCCTGCAGTCCTTCCCGTACGGCCAGCGTTGCGCGCGCGTATCCTGAACGGTCCATCGATTGGGCAAAGATCGTGTATGCATCATCACGAGGTTCGACGATCACATCGATCGTCTCTCCCGGACCAAAACGAAATTCGTCTACGGTCACAGGTTCGACATCCACGCCATCGACCTGCACGACCCGCAGCTTCAAGCCGGGAATGCGCACGTCATAGAAGGTGTTGCCGCCGCCGTTGACCATACGCAATCGCACGCGTTCACCAGGACGAAAAAGCGCCGTCCAGTTGCCAGCTGGCGTGACGCCGTTGGCCAGGTAAGTCAGCGTTTGCGCAGACAGATCGGCCAGGTCGGTCGGGCTCATGCGCATCTCATTCCACATCTTGCGCTTGTCGAATGCCGCGCCGAAGCCGTCCTGTGCCGCATCGCGAAAGAAATCAAGCACCGTAGGCTGGTGATAGTTGTAGTAGTCGCTCTGTGATTTGAGCTTGCCGAATACTCGCATCGGATCTTCATCGGTCCAGTCGGTAAAGACCAGCACATGGTCCCGATCTGCCTTGATGGTCTCGGCGCCAGCAGGGTCGATGATGATGGCGCCGTACATGCCGGTCAGTTCCTGCATGCCCGAGTGCGAGTGGTACCAGTAGGATCCGCTTTGTTGGACTTTGAACCGATAGGTGAATGTTGCTCCTGGTGCAATACCCGCAAAACTGATGCCGGGCACGCCATCCATCTGGTAGGGCAGAATGATTCCGTGCCAATGGATCGAGGTCGACTCGCGCAGCCCGTTGGTCACACGGATTGTGACTGTCTCCCCCTCGCGCCAGCGCAGCGTAGGAGCCGGCAGCGAGCCGTTGATCGTCGTCGCGACGCCGGGCTTGCCGGTGAAGTTCACCGGCGTTTCGGCGACCACCAAGTCGAACTCGTTGCCGCGTAGAATCGGCGGTGCGCCATGGCTGGTCCTCGCTTCCTGAGCCATCGCCCGCATTGCCGGAATAGACAGGCTGGTCAATACGCCACCCGCTGCCAACCCCTGCACAAAGCGCCGGCGGCTCAGTCCAAAGGGAGGCAAGATAAACGATGATCGACGTGGCATAGAAAGATTTCCTCAGAGGATCAATGAAAAGCGTCGGCACAGATCCCTGCGGGCATGGAATCGCTTGTTTTGACGTGTTATGGGCAGAATACGGATCCGCCACTTTCCGTTAAATGACCCGCGCATTACATTTATGTAATGTTCCGGTAATGTTGATGGCAGGTGGCGGTGGGTAAATTGCACGATGGTGGTCTGTCGAGCGTCGCATCTTCATGTATGACAGCCGTCGTCACCGGAATACCACGAGGGATAAGCAATGAAGTTGCTGGTCGTCGAAGACGAAAACAAGACCGCGGACTATGTCAGGCAGGGCCTCACAGAGGCGGGGTTTGTGGTGGACTTGGCGCGCAATGGGTTGGATGGTCAGCACATGGTGATGAACGAGACCTATGATCTGGTCGTGCTCGACGTCATGCTCCCGGATGTGGACGGCTGGCGTATCGTCCAGTCGTTGCGAAACGCGGGGGCGCGTGTGCCTGTCTTGTTCCTGACCGCGCGTGGTAGCGTGGACGACCGCGTAAAAGGCCTGGAATTAGGGGCCGATGACTACCTCGTGAAGCCGTTTGCGTTTTCAGAGTTGCTGGCGCGAGTCCGCACGCTCTTGCGGCGTGGCAGCGCCTCTACTCATCCAGACCGCCTCGAAGTCGCAGACCTGGTGCTTGACCTACTTGGCCGGCGCGCCACCCGCAAAGGCGTGCGGATCAATCTGACGAATAAAGAGTTCTCCTTGCTCGAATTGCTGGCAAGACGCAAAGGCGAGGTATTGCCTCGCTCGTTGATCGCATCCCAGATATGGGATATGAACTTCGATAGCGATACCAACGTGATCGATGTTGCCATACGCCGGCTCCGCGCAAAAATAGACGATGCGTTCGAGCCCAAGCTCATTCATACCGTGCGGGGGATGGGTTACATGCTGGACGCGCCCGATGAGAAATAAACCAGCCGCAGGGCGGCGGCCTGCTTCACTGGCGTTGCGCGTGACGTTGCTGGTAGGCATCGCGACCACCTTGGTATTTCTCTCATTCAACTGGGTCGTCTTGCGGGCTCTGCATATGCATTTCTCGGAGCAGGACGCAGGGGAACTCGATGCCGTAGCAAAAGCTATCGTCAACACCCTGCAAGCAGGAAACCATGATGACGCCTCGCTAGTGCAACGGCTGAGTGCGATCGCCGTGGGACATCATGGTGTGTTCTATGGCGTGTTCGACGATGCAGGGCGAATGATCTATGCCACTCCGGGCCCGGATCTTTCTGCAATTTCTCCGCCAAGCAAGTCCTCTCGTTTCGATCCTGATAGCTTGCTAGTGTGGGATGAGGGCGGTAAATCGTATCGCGGTGGGGCATTCTGGACTGATGCTACGGACCCGGATATGTCCGCGCCCCGCGTTGTCGTGGCGATGGATATTGATTTCCATGTGCATTTCCTGGATTCCTTCAAGCAGATGCAACGCTGGGCAACGGCTATCGTGCTCCTTATTTCGATCATCGTCGCTTGGTTGGCTGTTCAGTGGGGGCATCGTCCGATCCGCAAGATCACCAGAGAAATTCAAGCCATTCGTTCTTCGCAGCTCGACGTCAGGTTGCATCCAGCCGATGTTCCCAAGGAGCTGGCTGAATTGGCCACATCATTCAACGATATGATCGGACGCCTCGAAGACAGTTTTTCCAAGCTATCGCACTTCTCTGGTGATATTGCCCATGAGCTGAGAACCCCTGTCACGAATCTGGTGACTCAGACGGAAGTAGCGCTGAGCCAGGCTCGCTCCGCCGACGAATACCGGGAAATTCTCTACTCCAACCTGGAAGAGTTTGACCGCATGGGTCGCATGATCGGCGACATGCTGTTTCTGGCTCAAACGGAAAATGATCCCGGGAATCTACATAGATCGACTATAGACCTTGCTGAGCTGATTCGGGGCTTGTTCGACTACTTTGAAGCGCTCGCAGAGGAGGCAGGTATTGTGCTTCGACTAGAGGGCGGAGCCCAGGCTGTGCGTGCAGACAAGGAAATGATTTTGCGTGCACTGAGCAATCTTTTGTCCAATGCGATTCGCTATACGCCTCGCGGTGCATCTGTCACAGTCAGCTTGATGCAGGACGAGCAGTCGACGCGGATCAGGGTGGAAAATCCCGGCCAGAAAATTCCCGAGCAATATCTGCCCAAATTGTTCGACCGATTTTTCCGGGTCGATCCTGCACGTCAACGAAACTCTGCCGGTGCAGGCTTGGGGCTCGCCATCGTAAAGTCCATCGCACAAGCGCACGGCGGTGCGGTGTCCGTTACATCGGACGACATGACGACGAAGTTTGAGCTAACGCTCCCCCGCATTGCGTAAAAAGGCCCTCACGCTGAGTCTACGGCTTGCTGCCCTCGAGCGGGATCTGGGGGCTATGAGACAAAAAAACACCCTCGGAGCATAAACCCCGAGGGTGTTGATTCGGCATATCCCCGGCATGCCGGGGATATTTCGCGACAATGGCTTGGACTTAGAAGTCCATGCCACCCATGCCGCCCATGCCACCAGGCATCGGGGGAGCAGCGGGCTTGTCTTCAGCCAGTTCGACCACAGCGGCTTCAGCCGTCAACAGCAGGCTGGCAACCGAAGCGGCGTTTTGCAGCGCGGTGCGGGTCACCTTGGTGGGATCCAGCACGCCTTGCTCGACCAGGTCGGTGTACTCGCCGGTAGCAGCGTTGTAGCCGTAGTTGCCCTTGCCGCCCAGAACCGTGTTCACCACGACGCTGGCTTCTTCGCCGGCGTTGGTAACGATGGTGCGCAGGGGTTCTTCGACAGCACGCAGGATCAGCTTGATGCCAGCGTTCTGGTCAGGCGTATCGCCTTGCAGGCCGGCGATAGCTTGCTTGGCACGCAGCAGAGCCACGCCGCCGCCAGCAACCACGCCTTCTTCCACAGCAGCGCGGGTAGCGTGCAGGGCGTCTTCGACGCGGGCTTTCTTTTCCTTCATTTCGACTTCGGTAGCAGCACCGACGCGGATCACGGCAACACCGCCGGCCAGCTTGGCCACGCGCTCTTGCAGTTTTTCACGGTCGTAGTCCGAGGTCGCTTCTTCGATCTGCACGCGGATTTGCTTGACGCGAGCTTCGATCGACTTGCCGTCGCCGGCGCCGTCGATGATCGTGGTGTTTTCCTTGGCAACTTCGATGCGCTTGGCTTGGCCCAGCTCTTGCAGCGTGGCTTTTTCCAGCGACATGCCGGTTTCTTCGGAGATCACAACGCCGCCGGTCAGGATGGCGATGTCTTCCAGCATGGCCTTACGGCGATCGCCGAAGCCAGGAGCCTTGACAGCGGTGGTCTTCAGGATGCCACGGATGTTGTTCACAACCAGGGTAGCCAGGGCTTCGCCTTCGACGTCTTCGGCGATGATCAGCAGAGGACGGCTCGACTTGGCGACTTGTTCCAGCACGGGCAGCAGGTCACGGATGTTGCTGATCTTCTTGTCGAAAATCAGAACGTACGGGTCGTCCAGAGCGGCGACTTGCTTGTCCGGGTTGTTGATGAAGTAGGGCGACAGGTAGCCGCGATCGAATTGCATACCTTCGACCACGTCCAGTTCGTTTTCCAGCGACTTGCCGTCTTCGACGGTGATGACGCCTTCTTTGCCGACTTTGTCCATCGCGTCAGCGATGATCTGGCCGATCGATTGGTCGCTGTTGGCCGAGATCGAGCCGACTTGAGCGATTTCCTTGCTGGTGGTGACCGGCTTGGATTGCTTGGCCAGTTCAGCCACGGCAGCGGCCACAGCCTTGTCGATACCGCGCTTCAGGTCGATGGGGTTGAAACCAGCGGCAACGTACTTCAGGCCTTCTTGAACGATGGCTTGAGCCAGTACGGTGGCGGTGGTGGTGCCGTCGCCGGCGTTGTCCGAGGTCTTCGAAGCAACGTCTTTAACGAGTTGAGCGCCGATGTTTTCGAACTTGTCTTTCAGTTCGATTTCCTTGGCAACCGACACGCCGTCTTTGGTGACGGTCGGGGCGCCGAACGAGCGCTCGAGCACAACGTTACGGCCCTTGGGGCCCAGGGTGGTTTTGACAGCGTTGGCGAGAACATTCACGCCACGAACGATGCGCACACGCGCGTCATCGCCGAACAGGACTTGCTTGGCAGCCATTGTGAGCTTCCTTCGAAATTTTGTTCAGGTAATTACTGGATCACGGCGAGGATTTCGTCCTCGCGGATGACGAGCAGCTCTTCGCCGTCGACTTTCACCGACTGGCCGGCGTACTTGCCGAACAGAACCTTGTCGCCAGCCTTCAGATCGACCGGCAGCACTTTGCCGTCTTCGGTCTTCTTGCCCGGGCCAACGGCCACGACTTCGCCTTGATCCGGCTTTTCAGCGGCGCTGTCGGGGATAACGATGCCCGAGGCAGTTTTGCGCTCGTTGTCCAGGCGTTTGACGATCACGCGATCGTGCAGGGGACGCAGGGCCATGAGGAACTCCTGTTTCTAAATATAGAAGGTGAAAAAATCGGGTTTCAGGCCGGGAAGTCGTGTTAGCACTCACCGGCAGCGAGTGCTAATTATAGGGATGATGGCGGGAGGTTCAAGGGGGGGAGGGGCGGTTGTTACATTTTTGGTGAGGGATTTCCACGTAGCGTTCGCTGAGTCGGAGGCAGTTCGGGCGAAACATTCGTTCAGGAGCGGAAACCTGTCGAGCGTTGAGCACGTGCGGCTGCGTGCCTATGATGGGCCGATATATATGAACAACCAACAATATCGGCCTCCTCATAGCGTCCCCACTGCCATGCTGATCATCGGGGCCGCATTCCTGGGCAGCACGCTCGCGACACCCTTTTATCTGCCGTACCAGCAAACTTTCGGGTTCAGCGAGTTCACGCTGACGCAGATCTATGCAATCTATGTGCTGGGCAATATGGTGGCGCTGCTGTTTCTGGGGCGCCTGTCCGATAGCCTGGGCAGAAAACCCATCCTGATGGCGGCATTGCTGCTCGCCTGCCTGTCTACCCTGCTGTTCATTTTCGCAACTGGCACGATCTGGCTATTTGCTGCCCGGCTGGTCAGCGGGCTGGCGGTAGGCCTGGCGTCCAGCACGGGCACGGCCTGGCTGGTCGACATCGACGCCGAGCACCACACCGAACATGCTACCGTGCGGGCGGCAGGAGCGAACTTCGTCGGATCTGCTATCGGTCCACTGGCGGGCGGCGTGCTGTATCAGTACGCGTTCGCGCCGATGCAATTGGCATGGATCTGCTATCTAGCCGCACTGGTTGGCGTACTGATATTGCTGTATCGCGTGCCGGCGGACCGGTCGATGGCATCCGGTCGGCCGGATCTGCGGCCGCGCATCGCAGTACCGCGGCGTCTGCGCCGATACTTCATCACGCCGGCCTTGACGGCCTTCTGCGTGTTCGCTTTCATTGGCTACTACCTGGCTCTATTGCCCAGTATCGTGCAGGCGATCTTGCCGTCGGGCGGTGGCCTGGTGACCGGCGTCATCATGTTCGTGCTGTTCATGGGAGGTCTGGGGGCGCTGCTGGCTGAGCGTCACTTTCCTTGCGATCGCAGTATGTGCATCGGCCTGATACTGTTGGTGCCGGCTTTGTGCACGTTCTATCTGGCACAGCGCGAGTCGTCGCTCTGGTTGCTAGCCCTCGGTACGCTGCTCACGGCCGCCGCATCGGGGATGGGGTTCGGCGGCAGTCTGCGCGTTGTAGGCCAAATCAGCCCGTCCAGCCATCGCGCGTCGATTTCGTCCGCATACTATCTCGCTTGTTTCGTCGGTGCGTCCATTCCGGTATTAGGCATAGGCCTGGCGGCAGTACTGTGGGGCTTGGCTGCTGCCAGCTTGATCTTCACTGTGCTGACTTCTTTGCTGGTGGCGGCCGCCCTCGTCGTCCGCAGAAGCCGACCCTGATGCATATGGAGTCGTGCCTGCCCGATTCCATATGCTTTAAACAGGGTGCAGATCAATATCAGCGCTCGGCATCCTAGCCGGCATTTCGTGGTTCGAACGACCGGACTTCCTTCACTTTGTTTGCCTCATCCAGCAGCACGACCGTCGGGAGATGTGTTGTCGTGCGTTGCTCTTCCCCGGGGTCGAGCAGTAAAGCGACTTCACCCGCTTTAAACACCTCTTCATGAAAACTGGATACGGAGAAAAGGCTGAGCTACCTATAATCTGAGAATGAATCATTTCATTCAGATAGGAATATTGGATGAAAATTTCCCTTATTTAGCGCTTTAAATTTCAGATAACGTTTCACTATAGGACCAACTAATGAGCGCAGCCCCCCTGCACATCGATGGCCTGCCGCCGACCGGACAACTGATCAATGGCCAGTGGCTGGATGGCGGTCCCCGCTTTACGGTCGAGGATAAATTCAGCGGCCGTCCTATTGCCGAAGTCTCCTCGGCAACCCGTGAACAAGTCACCGAAGCCGTCCGCGTCACGCGAGCCGCCGTTGATGGCGGTCCACCGCCGCCGCACGACCGTGCCCAGGTATTGCGTCGCGCTGCCAGACTGATTGAGTCCTACCGTCAGCGCCTGGTCGACGTGATGGTGGCCGAAGCCGGCTTCACTATCGTTGATGCCAATGGCGAAATCGATCGTGCGATCGTCACACTGAGTCTGTCTGCCGATGAAGCTTTGCGCCTGGTAGGCGAAGTCATCCCGTTTGGCGCCAGCCCGGGCGCACATCGCCGTATGGGCTTTACGCAGCGATTCCCCATTGGAGTTGTCTGTGCCATTACGCCCTTTAATGCGCCCCTCAATACGGTGCTGCATAAGGTCGGGCCCGCGTATGCAGCAGGCAACTCAGTCGTACTCAAGCCCTCGGCCTTTACGCCCTTGACCAGTGCGTTGCTGGCTCAACTGCTTTTGGAAGCCGGAATGCCGCCCGCATTTCTGGCTGTGGTGCAGGGGGAGGGGGATACCGTCGGCACGTGGTTGCTCGAGGAACAGGACATCGCTTTCTATACCTTTACGGGCAGTACGAGGGTTGGTCGCATCATTCAACAGGCGGCCGGTCTGCGGCGTACCCAGATGGAGCTGGGCAGTATCGCCAGCACGATCGTCTGCTCTGATGCCGACCTGGAACGCGCAATACCAAAGATTGCCAATGCCGGACTGCGCAAGGCCGGGCAAGTCTGCACCTCTGTGCAGCGGCTATACGTGCAGCGGGATATCGCCGAAGAGGTCGGCCAGCGTCTTGCGGCATTCGCTGCCACGCTCAAAGCCGGCGATCCGCGTGACCCGGATACCAAAGTCGGTCCGCTGATCAGCGAGCAGTCTGCCATCCGTGCCGAAAGCTGGCTGCGCGAAGCAGAACAAGGCGGCGCCAAACTGCTGTGTGGCGGGCAACGCGAACGCTCGGTCATCACACCTGCGATCGTGACGCATGCACCCGACGGCGGACGAGTCTGGTGCCAGGAAGCCTTCGCGCCATTGCTGGCCCTGCGGCCTTTCGACGATTTCGAGGAAGCGATACGCGATGCCAACTCGACGCCGTTCGGTCTGTCGGCCGGCGTGTTTACCCAAGATATTGATCGTGCTTTGCGCGCGGCTTCGACCTTGCGTTTCGGGACTGTACAGATCAATGAAACCTCGAGCGCCCGCTCTGACGTGATGCCTTTTGGCGGCGTCAAGGACAGCGGCTTTGGCAAAGAAGGCCCCGCTCACGCGATTCGCGAAATGACCGAAGAACGGCTGGTCGTTTTCAATCCATGAGGCGTTCTGCAAAATAATCATGAAAAAAGAAAAATTCATTCGGAGTGAGACATGCGATGCGCGACGCCGCCTCCTGTTGGGAGCGGCCATCGCAACCGCTGGTGCTGCCTTCCCATTGGGGAGGGCCTGTGCCAGCGGCGGCGCCTTTCCCTCCAAACCGATTGTCCTGATCGTTCCATTTGCGCCGGGCGGCCCTACTGATGTGCTGGCACGAGTCATCGCCGAGGGGATGGCCAAGGATCTGGGGCAGCCCATCATCGTCGAGAACACACCTGGTGCCGGCGGCACCGTGGGCAATGCTCGCGCCGCACGCATGGCGGGTGACGGATATACGCTGCTCATTGGCAACGTAGGCACGTTGGCAGCCAACACGACGCTGTATAAAAAGCTTCCGTACGACATCCTCAAGGACTTCATCGCCTTGGGTTCTGTCGGCGATGCGCCACAAGTCTTGTCGGCACGAAAAGATCTGCCGGTTTCCGGTCTGGACGAGTTTGCGGCCTACGCCCGCGATCACGCCAAGGAGATGAATTTCGGTGCAGCCGGTGTGGGGTCAGGCTCGTTTCTGGGAGGGATCCTGTTGAATGAGCGGCTGGGCCTGAAAATCACTGCAGTCAACTACCGCGGCGCCGGTCAGGCACTCAATGATGTGATCGCTGGGCATCTGGACTATCTGGTGGACAGCAGCACAACTTCGGTCGGCTATGTGAAGTCCAACATGGTGCGCGGTGTCGCCGTGCTGAGGCCGCAGCGAATTGCAGCGTTGCCCGACGTGCCGGCCGCGGGCGAGTCGGCCTTCGCAGACCTGCACTACGACATCTGGAACATGTTGTTGGTACCGCGTGGCACTCCTGCGCCTGTCGTTGAGCGCCTGAATCAGGCGTTGCGCAATTCCGTAGCTGCGCCAGCTACCCGCGAGCGCCTGTCCGGCTCCGGTATCGAAGTGCCCAATTCACGCAGCCAGACACCGGAAGGTGCGGCCGAACTGCTCGCCAGTGAAGTACAGCGCTGGGCCCCCATTCTGACCAAGCTCAACATCACCGTTGATTGATAACAATACAGGAGACACAATGCGTCAACTCAGTTCACGTGCCGCGGCTACGCTCGCCACCTGTGCGATGTTCCTCATGCCAGGGACGGCGGCTCAGGCAGCCGAGTGGCCTCAACAGCCCATCACATTGGTTGCGCCGTTTACCCCGGGCGGTACGACCGATATCGTCGCGCGTGCCGTAGCGATGCAGTTGCAACAGCAACTCGGTCAAACCGTGATCGTCGAAAACAAGCCTGGCGCAGGCGGCACCCTGGGGGCAGGCATCGTCGCCCGAGCCAAGCCTGACGGCTATACCTTGTTGCTGGCCAATGTCGGCCACACTGCAGCCAGTGCGCTGTACAAGAATCTGCCGTATGACTTCGAACGCGACATGACGCAGATCACGACAGTGGCCGACGTGCCCAATGTCCTGGTCGTCGCGAAAAGCTCGCCGATCAACAGCGTCCACGAACTGCTGGACTATGCCAAAGCCCATCCCAAGGAAATCGATTACGGCTCGGCCGGTATCGGCACCACACAGCATTTGTCGGCGGAACTGCTAAAGAAACAGACAGGTATGCAAGCCCTGCATATACCGTTCAAAGGCGCTGCGCCCATGATGACGGATCTCATTGGCGGCCGTCTCACATTTGCCCTCGATTCAGCAGCTTCGGCCGCGGCGCAGATCAACGGCGGGGGCGTCAAGCCGCTTGCGGTGACCAGCCTGGAGAGAACGCGGTTCCTGCCCGATGTGCCGACATTGAACGAATCTGGTGTGCCTGGTTATCAGATGTCTACCTGGTACAGCCTGGCTGGCCCCAAAGATATGCCGCCTGCCGTCGTCCAACGCATATGGCAGGCCGTCAAGGCCAGTATGGACGACCCCGTCATGCGCAAGACGCTCGAAGGCATGGCCGCAAACCCTGGCGGCATGGACCCGGCCGAATTCCAGAAGTTCGTCCACGAGGAAACAGTACGTTGGACCGGTCTGGCCAAGGACTGGGATAGCAACGACTAAGCGTTTACAGCAAGACAACTCACACAAAGGTTCAGCATGGCAGTCTCCGAAATCAGCACATTCTTTTGTCCAACCCGCTTGTATATGGGTATAGGATCGCACCGAAAACTCGGCGATCTGCTGCGAGCGCAGGGTTGCAATCGACTGTTCGTCGTCATCGACGGCGCACTATTGTCCGGCGAGTTCTATACCAACATCCGCACGATGCTGGATGATCTGGGAATCGCCATTGCGAGCTATTCGGAGATTGAGCCGGACCCCAGCGCGATTACCGTAGAGCGCGCATTCGCAGCATGCCAGGCTCATCAAGCCACCGCGTTGCTGGCAGTGGGCGGCGGCAGCGCCATGGACGTCGCAAAAGCAGTCGGTATCCTGGCTACCAACGGCGGACGTATCCACGACTATGAGGGGATCGAGAAATTCACTACGCCGCCGCTGCCGTTGATCGCCATTCCTACGACGGCAGGAACGGGCTCCGAAGTATCGGGATCGTGTGTCATCACCGATACCGAGAAGAACCTGAAGATGTCGATTCGCCATGCCGCGCTCAACCCTGCGCGATTTGCCATCCTCGATCCGCTCGCGTTGCGGACATTACCGGCACACGTGGCGGCGCACTCAGGGATGGACGCCTTCGTACATGCGTTCGAATCATATATCTCGCGTCAGGCAAATCTGGTCACCGACGCCATCAACATCGAAGCGATCGAACTGTTGGCAGCCAATATCCGGCCCTTCGTTGCCAACCGTGACAACCTGCAGGCCGGCCTGAACATGCTGGTGGGTTCGGCACTGGCTGGCATCACGTTCGGTCAGACAGGGTTGGGTAATGTCCACTGCATGGCGCGTTTCGTCGGCGCTTATTGGCATTTGTCTCACGGCCTATCCAACGCCGTGTGTTTGCCACACGTGGCGCGTTTCAATCTCTCTGCCAACCCGCGCAAGTTCGCCCGCGTGGCCGCCGCCATGGACTGCCCGGTGCGAGGACTGGCCGAGATGGATGCCGCGCGTGCCGCGGTAGAGGCTATCGAGGCATTGTGCAGGGATCTGGCGATACCGGCCCGGTTGCGCGACGTCGGAGCAACAGAAGACAAGTTCGATGAAATCGCGGAGTTGTGCACCCAAGCCAATTACAACCGATGGAATCCACGCACGACAACTACAGAGGACTTTCGCGCCTTGTTCGCTGAAGCATTCTGATGTTTGCGCGAGAGTAGAGATGAACGGACAAGCCAATAACGCTTGAACCCACTTCATTTATTTAAAACGACCATAGCTTTGATTATGGCTAATCAAGAGGTTGAGGAGACGATATGAACCAGAAGCTTGTAGGCCTTGTCGCCGCATGCACGATAGCGGCTCTGCCCGGTGTGGCTGCGGCGAATTGCGAAATCAAAATAGGCGCAACGGGTCCGCTATCCGGCGCCGCCACGCAGTGGGGATTGGCGATCAAAGGGGCTGCTGACTATGTGGCCGCCGAAGTCAATGCCAAAGGCGGGATGAAGGTCGGGGACGAAACCTGTCAGCTGCGTGTTGTTGCCATTGATGCGAAGTACACCGCAGAAGGTGCCGCCGCAGCGGCGAACAATTTTGTCAGCCAGGGCGTCAAGTTCATCCTGGGACCCATGGGTTCGCCGGAGGTCACTGGTATGAAGCCGATCGCCACGCGCAACAAGATGCTCATGATGAGCGATAGCTACGCGCGTGACGCCATCGGTCCTCGTTGGCCGCTCACGTTCCATATTGGACCGGGCCCGGCTGCCTGGGGAGATCCGATCGTCAAGCACGCGAAGCAAACCTTTGGCATTAAAACTGCATTGACGATTGCACCGAATGACCAGGCTGGCACCGATGTGGCCGAGGTGGTTGCTGGTATCTATGAAAAAAATGGTGTGCCGACCAAGCTCGAGTATTACCAACGTGGCACGACCAATTTCGCACCCATTGTCACACGCATCATGGCGAGCAACCCCGATACGGTGGATACGGTATCGACGCCGCCGGGTGATGCCGGCATTCTCGTCAAGCAATTGCGCCAGGCAGGCTACAAAGGGGTAATCGGCCGCCTTGGCGGACCAGGCACTGTCGAGATTGCACGTGTGGCGGGTGGTATGGACGTATTGCGCGACTTCTACTGGTTTGAGCCGGTCTTCATTGATGAGAATGTGTTGAAGCTGCAGGAAAGCTACCAGACGTTGTTAAAGGCAGAGCCGCCAGAGAACAATTTCTTCTATCTGTTTGTCGCCGGTGGCCGCGCTTTGGTGCAAGCCATTGAAAAAGCAGGCACGTATAGCGACGCTGACAAGGTAGCCGAAGTGCTGCGCAAGCTCGACGTGGTTGACCCCAACCTCGGTGAAGGCAAGTGGATCGGCCAGGCCACCTACAAGATCAACCAGGAGTTGTCGTTGCCGTTTGGTATCGGCACGATTCTTGGCGGCAAGGAACAACCTGTGATCCAGGTTAAAGCTCCTGTCGATTATTGAGATTCAAGACGAGGGGCGATCGTGGATAGCTTTATCTCAGCAGGCCTGATCGGGCTTTCGCTCGGCGCTCAGTATGCACTGCTTGCCTTGGGGTTCACGTTGATTTTCGGAATCCTCGGTGTGGTGAATTTTGCCCACGGAGGGTTTTATCTCCTGGGCGGGTATGTGGCATACGTAGGCGTATCGTGGTTCGGGATGCCTTATCCCCTCGCGGTCGTGTGCGCCGCCTTGGCGACGGCAGTATTGGGATATCTGTTCGAACTTCTGCTCCTGGAACGGGTTATCGATAACCACCTGGCAACGTTGATTCTGACGCTGGGGCTGTATCTGGTTATTTGCACCGCAGTGGTCGTGGTGTTCGGGCCGGATGCGCCGCTCTTTCAGTTCCCGGTAGACGGGGTGCTGCATTTTGGCGGTGTGTATCTGCCGTTAGCCAATCTCATCGTTTTCGCGGTTTGTTTTGGTGCAATCGGCCTGACTTATGGGCTTTTGTACCGGACCAACTTCGGACGCAGCCTGCGGGCATTGTCCGAGGACCGCCCGGTGGCAGTGGCCCTGGGTATTCGTGCCAGAGTAATGTTTCCCTTGGCTTTTGCTCTGGCTACCGGCCTGGCGGGGATGACCGGAGCGCTGGTCACGCCCATACTCTCGCTCACGCCTCACGTAGGTGATCCAGTGCTGGCCGCCTCGTTCCTGGTGGTTATCTTGGGAGGTCTGGGCAGCCTGGGCGGCGCCACAATCGCCGCTTTTCTGGTTGGCCTGGTCGAGGCCTATGCCGCTGTCTATCTGGGCGGCTCCAAAGGCGCGCTGATGCTGTTTGTGCTTGTTCTGATTGTCTTGCTTGTGAGACCGACCGGACTCATGGGCGTGCGGACACGCGGAGCCTGAGATCATGCAAAAAAGTAATCTGATACGTATTGTCGGGCCTTCGGAGTCGATCGCGCTGGCACTGATGGCGCTTGCGCTGATTCTGCCGGCGATCATGACCGACGCGGCGGCGGTGTCTGTTCTGACGCAGTTCATGATCGCGTCGATGGGAGCGCTTAGCGTCTACATCATGCTGCGTATGGATCTGATGTTTTTTGCGGTGCCCGCCTTCATGGCGATCGGAGGATATGCCGCAGCGATTCTGAGTGCCCGTCACGACATCACGGATCTATCTATCCTGACGGTGACGGCATTCGGGTTGCCCTTTCTGCTGGCCATTCCGCTCGGTCTACTGGTATTGCGGATGAAGGGTGTGTATTTCGTGCTCGTTACCTTCGTGCTCGCTGAAATCATGCCGCTCATTCTTTTTGAGACACCTGGCTTTACGGGCGGATCGAACGGGATAGCGGGGTTGCCAGCCGTCACGGTGTTTGGGGACACCTACGCCATCGAGTCCAATAACGCCGTGCTGATGCTGGCCGCTGGCTTGGCCTTGTTGTCCGTCGTGTTGACCGTGGCACTCACCCGCTATTTCAAGTCTCAATTCGACTCTATCCGCGAAGACGAAGTCCTGGCTCAAAGCGTGGGTCTGGCAGTCGCCCGCTACAAAATCATCGGTTTTTGTTTTGCTGCGGGTGTTGCGGGACTGGCTGGATTTGCACTGGTGGAAATGTTGATGACCGCGCATCCCTCGTCGTTTTCCGCGATGTCGTCGGTAAATTACGTGGCCTATGCCATCGTTGGGGGGCAAAGCGCCATTCTGGGGCCGTTGGTGGGAGCAGGGATTCTGGTATGGGCGGCCAACTTATTCAGCTTGCAGGGCGAGATTTCGCAAGGCCTGTTCGGTCTCGTGCTGATGCTAGCCGTGGTGTTCGCCAAAGGTGGCCTCATCGGCCTCATCCAGCAATATGGAGTCCGCGTTTTCTCGCGCAAACGCCGTTCCACAGGGCAGGTCAAGGGTCAAAATGAAAAGGAGTACGTATGACTGACGTTTCTGCTCATTCTGGTCCGATACTGCAGGTCGATAACGTTTCTAAGCAGTTTGGCGGCAATCGGGTATTCAACAATGTCAGCTTGTCCTTGAGCGCAGGCGAGGTGCTTGGCGTCATCGGCCCTAACGGGGCGGGAAAAACCACGCTGATCAACGTGGTTTCAGGCCAGATAGCGCCAACCAGCGGCCGCGTCCTGTATGGCGGGCGTGATATCAGCGACAAGCTGTTTCATACCCGCAGTGCGATGGGTCTGGTGCGCTCTTTCCAGCAGACGAAAACTTTCAAGACGGCATCGGTATACGAGAACCTGCATCGAGCGAAATTATTCAGCGGACGGGGAATCTCACTCGACGAGCCCTATTTGACCGAGCTTTTACGTACGGCGGGCTTGCTCAGCCGATTGGATCACGTCAGCGATTCCTTGCCCTATGGTATGCAGAAAATGCTGGGCCTGCTCATGGCGTTTGTCACTGACCCACGTATCCTCCTGCTGGACGAACCCGCCGCTGGACTGGAAAAGGAAGAACGGTTTTTCATCGATCAGTACGTGCAGGCAGCCAGGAGAGAGATGGGCTGCTGCGTACTGTTGGTCGAACACGATATGGATCTCGTTAAACGGCTGTGTCCCCGCGTGTGCGTGCTGGACGGAGGCGTTCTGATCGCCGATGGCCCGCCCGCCGAGGTGCTGGCCCGACGCGACGTGATCGATGCCTATCTGGGAACGACGACAGAGGAGGGGCACGCTCATGCTTGAGACACGCAATCTCGCCGTCCGCTATGGCGGCATTTCCGCCTTGAGCGGGGTTTCCATTACGGTGCCAAAGAGCGAGACGGTCATTCTCGTCGGGGCAAATGGCGCGGGAAAATCCAGTCTGATCAACGCGATTATCGGAATGGCGCCGATCAGCGACGGCAGCATCCTGCTTGATGGCGTCGATCTGGGAAAGATCCCGCCTTATGAGCGTGCCAATCAGGGAATAGGGTATTCCCCGGAAGGGCGTCGGGTGTTTCCGACCATGACGGTACGCGACAACGTGCTGGCGGGCGCATCCCGGCTCGGTAGGGCGAAGCAGAGCACCATATACGAAAAACTGGCTGACTTGTTCCCCATGCTCAGAGAACGCGCGAATGATTACGCCGGATTTCTGAGCGGCGGCCAGCAACAGATGGTCGCAATCGCCCGGGCGATGAGTGCGGCGCCCAAGCTTTTGCTGTTGGACGAACCCTTTCTTGGTTTGGCTCCTGTGTGGATCGAGCAGATCAGCAAGGCGATCCGTGTATTTCGCGCCGAAGGTGTAACGGTGCTGATGACCGAACAAATGGCGGTACCGGCACTCAAGGTGGCGACCAGTGGTTATGTGATGCGTACGGGCCATATCCTGCGTCAAGGGACGGTGGATGAGCTGCGTAGCACAGCGCTTGAGGAGGAATATTTATGAGTTCGTCAAAGAATACCCAGGTGGACGATTCCCAGTATCGGCTGCTCACGGTGCACTATGCGTCCAGTCCGGCAAACCGCAAGGCACAGCACAATTTCATGGCAGCCGTGGATTTTCACGATGTGCCCATGCCACTGGATTTCTATGTCTGGGTGGCGATGTCAAAGGACAAGGTCGTGCTGATAGACAGCGGTTGCGACGAGGAGACCTGCAATCGCCGTGGACATACGTTTCATCGCTGCCCGACTGACGCGTTACGCAGTCTGGGCGTGTCGCCCGAGCAGGTCACGGACGTTATCGTCACCCATATGCACTGGGATCATCTGGGCAATCTGGAAAAATTCCCTAATGCGCGGATTCATGTGCACAAGACCGAGATGCAGCACGCTACGGGCTGCGCGATGTGTCACGAAACGCTACGCCGTCCATATGACGTCGATCAGGTTTGTACGGTATTGCGCGCGCTATATGCTGGCCGTGTTTCATTTACGGACCAGACTGCCGAAATCCTGCCAGGTATTTTCATCCGGCCAGTGGGAGGCCATGCGCCAGGCCTTCAGATCGTCGAGGTCACGACAGCCCGCGGGCAGGTGATCCTCGCGTCAGACGCCATGCATTTCTATGCCAATGGAGAGCTGACCAACCCTTATCCCGTGATTGTGAATGTGCTGGATTATATGAACGGCCTGGCGTTGCTCAAGCGTCTGGCAGCGACGCCAGACCACATTATTCCCGGGCATGACCCCAAGTTGCGCGAGCGATTCCCTGCTGTTGCGGGCATTGATGGTGTATGGGATATTTCCCAACCTGCACTACCTACGGCGAATGAGGATTA
The DNA here is from genome assembly GCF_002261185.1 of Bordetella genomosp. 4. Classification (GTDB taxonomy): domain Bacteria; phylum Pseudomonadota; class Gammaproteobacteria; order Burkholderiales; family Burkholderiaceae_B; genus Bordetella_A. Next base: position 10,426 of record NZ_NEVQ01000021.1, on the reverse strand, counting down.
AGGCTTTGACTCACTCTTGCGGCGCCGTGGCTATGCTGAAAGAAACCAGCTGAATTGGAGCATTTTTATGGCGCGCGCAAAAAAAACGATGTCACCATCATCACCCCCCAGAATCACGGTGCAAGAGGTTGCCGATCGCGCGGGAGTATCGATCGGTACGGTCTCTCGCGTTGTCAACAACGTTCCCGGAGTTCGGCCTGCCTATGTCAAAAAAGTGCAGGCGGCGATAGACGAGTTGGGCTGGAGCCCGAACATCGCCGCGCAGAACATACGATCGCCGTCGCTGCGAATGATCGGATTCATATTCTCGGATATTCGGAATTCGCTTTATTCAAGTATGACCAAAGGCGCTGAAGAAGTGCTGAGCACCAAAGGCTATTTGCTCGTCACCGCCAGCAGCGATGGTAACCCCGAGCGTGAAGTGGCGTTGATGGAATTTTTCAAACGCCGCCGTGCGGACGGAATGATCCTGACGATCCAGGACGAAAACAATAGTGCGGTGCTTTCTGCGATCTCGAACTGGGGCATTCCGCATGTGATGATGGAGCGGGAAATTCCCATGAATTCGGTGTCCATTGGTGCCGATCATTTTCACGGGACTCGTCAGGCAGTGGAGTATTTGCTGGGTCTCGGCCATCGCCGAATTGCTTTGATTACAGGCGGCCGGGGTACGAAAGTCGCTCGCGATCGAGTGCGCGCACTCGAGGAAGCACTACGGTCGGCCGGGATTGAGCCTGATCCTGCGCTGTTTTGCCTGGACTCTTTTTCGGCCGAATACGGGCTTTCACAAACCCAACGCTTGATGAGTATGAAAGCGCCGCCCACGGCGCTGCTATCGATGGGGGTACGCCTGTTGCCAGGCGTGCTGGAGGCCTTGCAACTGATTGGCAAGAAAATCCCCGACGATCTGTCTTTGATCTGCGGCAATGACTCCGACATCGCGCGAATCGTGACCCCCCACATCACTGCTGTGCGATATGACGCGTTGGCCCTGGGCCGAATGGCTGCGGAAAACCTGATTGACCAAATAGAAAACCGGACTCACGAAGACAAGTCCGTCAGGATCGAGATCCCAACGGAATTGGTACTGCGCCAATCTTGTAGGCGCATTTCCTCATAACACTCTGCTGATATCGGATTCAGCAACGGATGGAGAGAGATACAAGTGAACGATTTGTTGTTTCAGCCTTATCGTATGCGCGAGCTGACGTTGCCGAATCGAATTGTCGTGTCGCCAATGGCACAGTACTCGGCCAATGCCGATGGCCTGGTGACGGACTGGCATCTCGTTCATTATGGAGGCCTCTCTCTGTCCGGTGCTGGCCTGGTGATCATGGAAGCCACTGCTGTTGTGCCCGAGGGTCGTGTATCGCCGTGTTGCTTGGGTTTGTGGGACGACGCGCAGGTCGAAGGCCTGCGGAGGATCGTGAATTTTGCCCGCCGGCCGAACGCAAGCTATATGGGAATCCAGCTGGCACACGCAGGGCGTAAAGCCTCGGTTGCCCAACCCTGGAACGGGGGCGCAGCACTATCTGAATCGGAGGGCGGATGGAAATTGTGGGGAGCATCGGCCACGCCCTACCCGGGCCGTGATGAACCCATCTGCCCCGATGCGGCGGACCTGGAACGGATCACCGAGAGCTATCTGGCGGCGCTCAGAAGGGCCGATGAGGCTGGTTTCGATTTGGTGGAGCTGCATGCCGCGCACGGCTATTTTTTGAACACCTTTTTGTCTCCCTTGAGCAATTCCCGCGATGATCAGTGGGGCGGAGACATCGAGGGAAGGATGCGCTATCCATTGGAGGTTTTCCGGCGTCTGCGCGAGGCATGGCCGGCTGAGAAACCCATGGGTGTGCGCATCTCCGTCACCGATTGGGTGCAAGGCGGCTGGGATATTGCATCGTCCGTAGTGTTCGCCGAGCGTTTAAAAGTATTGGGTTGCGATTATGTCGCCATCTCGAGTGGGGGCATTTCACCCGATCAGAAAATTACCGTTGGACCTGCCTATCAGGTCCCCGCCGCTGCTGAGGTCCGTGCTCAGTCCGGGCTGCCGGTGATGGCAGTTGGCATGTTGTCCGATCCAGATGTGGCGAATCGCGTATTGATCGAAGAAAAAGCCGATCTGATTGCCGTGGGCCGCGGAATGTTGTTTAACCCGCGTTGGGCCTGGCATGCCGGCCTGACGCTGAAAGGCGAAATGCGTGTCGCAGATCCGTATCTGCGCTGCCACCCCAGCTTAAGAAATCTGCCCCGTTAATCCGTTGCGTTGAACCCATATTTTGTGAGTGTCGATCATGTCGAATGACTATCTGATTTTCAGCCCGATCTCTTTCCGTGGAGTGACGCTCCCGAATCGCATTGTCCTGTCTCCCATGGCGATGTATATCGCTGAAGAAGCCGCACTAAATGACTTTCATATGACCCATTATGGCAAGTTCGCCATGGGGGGTGTGGGCCTGGTCACTGTCGAACAAACAGCGGTTTGCCGTCGAGGCAGAATTACCAATGGCTGCCTTGGCCTTTGGAGCGAAGACCATCTGCCGGCCTTTCGCCGGCTCACCGATGTGATACATAGTTTTGGCAGCAAGGCGGCGATTCAGATCAACCATGGCGGACGCAAAGCCAGTGCGCAACGAGCGTGGCAAGGTAATGGCCCCCTGACTGCAGACGATATCGCGCGTGGAGAGGAGCTGTGGCAGCCGGAAGGCCCCTCGGATCTGCCGTTTGCACCGGGGTGGCCGGTACCTGAAGCGATGACGCTAGATCGAATCCAGCTGCTGCGCCGAGAATTTGTGCAGACTGCCTTATTGGCTGAGCGGGCAGGATTCGACATTATTGAGCTGCATTTGGCGCATGGCTATCTGCTGCAGAGTTTTCTCACGCCGCTGGCAAACAAGCGTACGGATGCCTATGGCGGCTCGCTGGAGAACCGCATGCGTCTCCCTTTGGAGATTGCGCGTGACCTGCGTGCGGCGCTGTCCGATAAAACGCCGATCTTTGCGCGTATCTCCGCCACTGACTGGATTGATGGCGGCTGGACACTGGAAGACAGCGTGGTGCTGGCCGAACGACTGAAGGAAGCTGGTGTTGATTTGATCGATTGCTCGTCTGGCGGAAATCTGCTCAGGGGCGCAACCAACTCCAACCTCGCTCGTGGGCCGCTCTATCAGGTTCCCTTTGCCGAAACCGTGCGCCGCAGGGCTAACGTTCCTACGATGGCGGTTGGCATGATTCGTACCGGCGCCGAGGCAGAGCAAGTGCTGCGCGACGGCAAGGCGGATCTGGTGGCGATTGGCCGGCAATTGCTGTTCAACCCGTCCTGGGTGCAGCATTGCGCGCAAGAGCTCGGAGAAGACCCGGACTTCTCCCGTTGGCCGGAACCTTACGGGTGGTGGCTATCCAAGTGGGCAAAGGCCTTGGCGGCGGTGTAAAGACTACTCCGTCATTTCACACCGCCAGCGGAACATATCAACGGGACAGCATGCCGTTACCGTCACGATCCTGCTTGCGGAAGTCGTCCATGACTTGGCTCATGAATTCATCACGCGTGATGTAGCCACGCTTGTTCTTGTCCAGCATGGTGAATTCGGAGTCCGTAAATACGGTGGCGGTTTCCGGCCGGGAGAGCTTGCCGTCACCGGTGGTGTCAAGCTTGGTGAAGGCTTGCTCCATGAAGGTCCGATATTCGGCTTCGGTGACGTTGCCGTCGCGGTTGGTGTCCATCCGCTCAAAGAGTTGAGCTTCGGTCGGACGCGGCTGCATCTGGGTCTGGGCCTGAGCCGCAAAACCGGCAAGGCAAAAGGACAACGCGGCAATGGGGGCGAGGCGGTGCAGTGTCTTTTTCATGGTGAACCTCATTTGCAGCCTAAACGATTACCGGCGTAGCCACCGGCACCAGCGCCCGCGATCGTGGCAACGGTCTTGCCCGTGCCGCCGCCGACCATGCTACCTAGCAGGCCACCCGCAACGGCGCCCCCCACGGTGCCAGCAATACAGTCGAATTCCGAGCTGGTGTGCATGCCGCCACCCGATTGGCAGCCCGCCAACGCGCCCATCAGCGCGATGGCTATGAATGTCTTGTTCATTGCGTTTACCTCCTTTGATTGGTCAATACAGGGACCTAATGCAGCAGGACGTCAGAACTAGCATATACAAAGTTTCGGGAAATAGCACTCCCTGGGGGTCACCGGTGCTCAACACCATCCGTCGTTAGCTGGCCTGTCCACACTGCTTGCTGGTCGCGGGCAATTGTCCAGCGGAGCAAAGACCGTAGCGATTGCACAACGTTTTGGGGGTGGACAATACAAAAAGTTGCACCCGTTTCTTTACAACCAGTCAATCTCCACTCCCAGCGCTGAGTTTTTCGTGGCCCGCAGCAACTGATGCACCGGCGACGTCAATGCAAGTTCAGTGTGAAAGAACCAATCGCACGCCGCGATTTTTCCCCGGTAAAAATCCGCAAGGTCAGGGCGTACCGCCATCTGCGCATGCGCGACTTGCGCCTGCCACAACCAGATCCATGCGACGACGTTATGACCGAACAAGTCCAGGTAGTAGGCCGCATTAGCGCATCCTTCGCGGGGGTTCTGCGCAATGGTGTCCAACAAGACCCTGGTCGTTTCACGCAGTTCCCGCCACGACAGGTCCAATGCAATCGCATGCTCAGCAAGCTTTGGGTCGCCGCTGGCTTTTGCAGCCTCTATCGAGCGCATCACACGCTGGTGCAAACGCTCCAGCGCCTGCCCATTGTGCATGCCCGCCTTTCGGTTGAGCAAATCCATCGCTTGAATACCGTGCGTGCCTTCATGCAGGGCGTTCAGGCGATTGTCTCGATAGAATTGTTCCACTGGATACTCGCGCGTGTAGCCGTATCCGCCATGCACCTGAATCGCGAGGTCGTTGGTTGCCAATCCGAATCGCGCAGGCCAGGACTTGACCACAGGAATCAGCAGCGGCAACAACAGCGCGGCCTCCGCGCGTTCATCCGCATCGGGATGATTCGCCTCGTCGTCGGCCAACCTCGCTGCGACGAGACATAGGGACAACGCGCCTTCTGCGTAGGCTTTCTGAGTCAGCAGCATCCGCCGCACATCCGCATGTTCAACGATGGGTACCTGGGGACTCTGCGGATCGTTGGCGCCGGGCAGCCGTCCCTGGCGTCTCTCTTTTGCATAGGCCAGCGCATGACGGTAGCCCGTGTAGGCCAACATGGTGGCTCCCATGCCGACGCCGATTCTCGCCTCGTTCATCATCGTGAACATACAGCGCAGGCCTTGGCCGGGTTCTCCGATCAACTCTCCGATGCAACCATCGTTTTCCCCGAATGAGAGCATCGTTGAGGTGGTGCCCCGGTAGCCCATCTTATGGATCAAGCCCGCGAGCGCGACATCGTTCGATTCACCAGCTCGCCCCTCATTGTCAACGCGAAGTTTCGGCACGATGAACAGCGACAGGCCCCGAGCGCCCGGCGGCGCACCGGCAATGCGCGCCAGAACGAGGTGCACGATGTTCTCGCTGATATCGTGGTCGCCTGCAGAAATGAAAATCTTCTGACCCTTGATCGAATAGCGGCCGTCAGATAGCGGGGTAGCGGTAGAGCGCAGATCAGGCACCGAGGATCCGGCATCGGATTCGGTTAGCGCCATCGTTCCCAGCCAGCGCCCCTCAAGCAAGGACGGCAGGAATCGCCTTTTTTGTTCGGCAGTGCCGAACGCGCGTATCAGGTTGGCATTGGCAGCGGTGAGGAAACAGTATGCAGAGGTCCCGACGTTCGCCGCACGGAACAATGCCAGGCAGGATTGAGAGATGGTGATCGGCAGTTGCATGCCACCCAGTTCGTAATCGTGCGTCGCGGCCAGGAATCCGCCTTTGGCAAAAGCGCGTACCGCTTCGCCGACCGCGGGCAAGGTTTTGACTGTCTGGCCATCAAACTCAGGTTCGTTCTCGTCCGCGAGCCGATTGTGAGGAGCGAAATATTGGCTGGCCAAACGCTGTGCCGCGTCGATCGCGGCGTCGAAGGTTTCGCGAGAATGATCGGCATAGCGTTCCCGCTGGGTCAATGACGCACTGTCCAGCATGTCGTAGAGCACAAAATCGAGATGGTCGCGGCAGATAAGAAGGTTGGTCATCAGGCTTCCGAATCGTCAAAGAAGGCTATCTAAGTTCTGCAGTGCAGAATATAAAACTGCATTGCAGAACTATTTTGACCATGCTAGCATCAAATCACATACAAGACCGGAAAAATCCGGTATGGGGTTCTACACGCTGCGTTTGGTTATGGCTGACGAGTTGGTGTATGTCTGCCGCGGCTTTTTGCAGTTTCGACATGCCCACCTACGGAGACAAACTATGAAATTCAGCGCTGCCTTGGCGATATTCGTGCTGGCCGTGAGTCAGTCCCTCTCAGTTGCCGCTGCCCAGGACAACTATCCTGAAAAGCCCATCACCCTCATTGTTCCGTATGGCGCGGGCGGTACTACTGATGTCATGGCGCGAGCGCTGGGGACCAGCTTGTCGAAACAGCTGAAGCAGCCCGTAATCATCGAGAACAAGCCAGGCGTGGGCGGGTCCATGGGGGTGGCGGCGATGCAGACCGCCAAACCCGACGGCTACACCCTGACCATGACGCCGGTAGGCATCTTTCGCCAGCCCCATTTGCAACCGGTGTCCTGGGATCCCATCCGTGATGTGACCTACATAGCGACGATCCTGACCTATGACTTCGCGGTGGCCGTGAAGGCTGATTCACCGTTCAAGACGGCCAAGGACCTGGTCGACTATGCGAAACAGCATCCGGGCGAGATCGATTACGGTACGCCGGGGCGGTACACAGGCAATCAAGTTGTGCTCGCCATGCTGGGCAAACGCGAGGGCGTAGAGTTCACCCATATCCCTTACAAAGGCGACGCGGACGCGACCGCAGCGTTGGTGGGCGGGCATGTTCGGGCCGCCGTTGTGACGAACAGCATTCTCGCCCAGGTCAAGTCGGGCAACGTACGCGTGTTGGCCACAGCGGACGAGGCGCGCAACCCCGAGTTCGAGGGCGTACCTACGCTGAAAGAACTCGGCTACGACGTCGTTGTGAAATCCCCCCTGGGAATCGGCGGCCCTGCGAATCTGCCTGCGCCTATCGTCGAAAAGCTGGACAAAGCCATCAAAGCGGCATTGGAGGATAACGAGGTCAAGACCGCTGCCAAGAACTTCGGTGTCAGAACGTACTATCTCGATCATGATGCCTATGCTGCGTTCGCCAAGAACGAGTATGAAACTCAAAAACCCTTGATCACCGATCTAGGCCTGTAACGATTCGGGCTTCGTGCCCTAGATGTAAAACATGACCATTGCGCAAACCTCTACAGACACTCTGACGCGTTCAAAAAGCACGGACTCGGAAGACAGGCATTTCGTGACAGCGCTCGCGCGCGGTTTGGAGGTTCTAGCCAGCTTTAACGGCGGCGATAGCGCTTTGGGCAATCAGGAGATCGCGCGTCTCTGTGGGCTGCCGAAGTCCACGGTGTCGCGCCTGACCGCCACGCTGGCACGACTGGGCTACCTGCGGCTGGATGAGAGCACCGGCAAATATCACCTCGGTGTAGCCACGTTGGCTTTGGGGGCCGGTATGCTCGCCAAGCTGGACGTACGCCAGATTGCCAAACCCGGCATGCAGCAGTTGGCGACCGCTTGCGGTGGTCTGGTGGCGCTCGGTGCCCGTGACAGGTTTTCGATGCTGTATCTGGAGGCCTGCCGTAGTCAGGTTGCCTTGACCTTGAATCTGCAAATGGGTTCGCATGTGCCTATTGCCGTCACGGCCATCGGGCGTGCTTATCTGGTAGAGGCGGGCCCCGCAGAGCAACGCGAGATCATTGAACGCGCCAGCGAACTGGACATCAGCTCCGGGCAAGCCATCGCACGAGGGCTCGAGCAGGCAAAGGAAGACTACGCCAAGCTAGGCTGCACCTGCTGCTTTGGCGACTGGAACCCCGACGTGCACAGCATCGCCGTCGGCCTGCGGCTCGGCGGCAGTCAACCACTGATGGCGCTGAACTTCGGCGGGCCTGCGTTTCGCATGTCACGCGAGTATCTGCTTAACGAGGTCCGTCCGCGCTTGCTGGATCTGGCATCACAGATCAAGGAACAGACGGGCGCTCCTGTCTAGGTTACCGCTGTAGGCAATGCCAGTATCGCTTTTCCCATTACACCGAACGTGAAAGGTTCTTCATACATATGACGCAGCTCACCTATACCGTGGTCGACGGCATCGCTCTGATCACGATGCAGAATCCACCCGTCAACAGCATGGGGCACATGCAACGCCGACAGATCCTCGAATCTTTGGATCGAGCCGAGGCAGACGCCGCTGTACAGGCTGTGGTGATAACGGGTTCCGAGCAAGTGTTCTCGGGTGGTGCCGACATTACTGAGTTCGGAACGCCAAAGGCGAACCGGCATCCGACGTTGCGCGACGTCATTGACGCGCTCGATGCATATTCCAAGCCTGTCGTCGCCGCCATCGATGGCATATGCCTTGGTGGCGGGCTCGAGTTAGCCCTGGCGACACATTACCGTGTCGCTACCATACGGGCGTTGGTTGGTTTGCCGGAAGTAAAACTGGGCTTATTGCCGGGCGCGGGAGGCACACAGCGGCTGCCACGCCTGGTGGGACTGGAGCGTGGGCTGGATATGATCGTCAACGGCAAAAAAGAAAAAGCCGCTGACCTGACCGACACCCGCCTGTTTGATCTAGTGGTCGAGGGCGCTGTGGCGGATGCCGCCATGGCGTTTGCCCGCGAACGCGTTCGCGCCGGCGATCCGATCCGCCGCACGCGCGACCTCACCATCACGGAGCCGGATGCGCAAGCGTTCCTGCAAGTCGTTCGACGCAACACAGCAGCCGCTCACCCTCGGCTGCCCGCACCCTCGCAATGCGTCGAGGCCGTCGCCGGCTGCCTGCTCCCATTCGACGATGGGATCAAGAAAGAGCGGTCGCTTTTCATCCAACTGATGAATACGCCCGAATCCGCGGCACTACGGCATGTCTTCGCTGCCGAGCGTGCCGCGGCCAAGGTGCCGGGCATCTCGCCACATACTCCGAAACGCGAGATCCGCCGCGTCGGCCTCATTGGTGCTGGCACCATGGGTACCGGCATCAGCATGAATTTCCTGAACGCCGGCATACCGGTGACCTTGCTTGATATGAGCGACGAGGCACTTGCCCGGGGCGTAGCCACCATTGGCAAGAACTACGAAGCGACCAAGCGTAAGGGAAGAATCAGCCAAACGCAGGTGGAACAGCGAATTGCCTTGTTGCAGACGACCCTCAGCTATAGCGATCTGAGCGATGTGGACCTGGTCATCGAGGCTGCATTCGAAGACATGGCGATCAAGGAAAAAATATTCCGCACGTTGGACGAGGTGCTAAAGCCAGGTGCGATCCTGGCGACTAACACCTCTACCCTTGACGTCAATGCCATCGCCGGATTCGTCAAGCGTCCCTCAGATGTGGTGGGCTTGCATTTCTTCAGCCCGGCCAATGTCATGCGATTGCTTGAAATCGTGCGTGCCGATCAGACCTCTGACGAAGTTCTGGCGACCTCTCTCGGCCTGGCGAAGGTGATTGGCAAACAGCCGGTAGTCTCAGGCGTGTGTGACGGCTTTATCGGCAACCGCATGCTCAACGGGTATCGTGAAGCAGGCGAGGAATTGCTGTTGCTGGGGGCGTCGCCCAAGGAGATCGACAGTGCTCTCGAGGACTTCGGCTTTGCCATGGGCCCGTATCGCATGGGCGACCTGGCAGGCTTGGACATTGGTTGGGCCATCCGAAAGCGCCGGCAAGCCGAGCATCCGGACCGGGATTTCTCCTGCGTAGCGGATCGCCTCTGCGAAGCAGGACGATTTGGTCAGAAGACTGGCGCGGGTTGGTATCGATACGAATCTGGCAGCCGCACTGCTCACGCAGACCCCGCGGTTGCCGAGATTCTCGATGCCTACCGCCAGGAGAAATCCATCGTGCCGCGCAGTTTTACCTCGCGTGAGATCGTCGAGCGCTGCGTGTTCGCGCTGGTCAACGAGGGCGCACGAATCCTGGAGGAAGGCATCGCGCAACGGGCCTCTGACCTGGACATCGTATACCTCAATGGGTATGGCTTCCCGCTGCATCGCGGTGGCCCCATGCACTATGCCCAGCAGGTCGGCCTGTACAACGTGGTGCGCGCCATGCGCCGGTTTGCCGCGCAGTCGCGCAATCCGAAATTCTGGCAGCCAGCCTCGATGCTGATTCAGCTGGCCGAATCCGGCGACGCATTGAAATAACCCGTGATCACTTGAGGACATCTTGGCTGCACCCTTCCCAAAAGGAAAGGGATTCCCACTTCACCGAACCGAGCCGTCGTACATCATCATTCATGCACTCAGGTCTTACCGTTTCTCG
>NZ_NEVQ01000001.1 GCF_002261185.1 Bordetella genomosp. 4 | reverse complement strand
GCAACACGCCACCCCGCCGCATGCCCGGACCGATCGCTATTCGCGCGTGTGCAGGGCACGCGCGAATAGCAGCCCTGCAAGATCTTCCTCTTTGCCAACGCGACGGCAGAAAAATGCCAAGCAAGAGAGCCGTGCCAGCGATGTGATGAGCTTGAATGACTGCGAGTCGAGCCGAGGCAATCGGGCCGTGCGGGCGCCTCAAAGCCGAGTGGAGCGGACGTCGAAGGGAGCGCGAAGGCGCGGACGAGACGAGCGAACACGATGTCCGGCGCCCGCGCGCCGGACCGGCTTTGTGAAGCCCGCACGGCCCGATTGCCTCGGCTCGACGTCCAACAAACACGCCCCCCTCACCAACTTAAACCTCAAGCCTGAGCAAGCAGATTCAGCCGACCAATCACTCACCCCCGGCAAACTCCGCCGCGCAGTCACTTCTTCAGCAGTGCCTTCAACATCCCCAATCGCTCTTTAGGGCTCATCGCACGTGTCGCGTCATCTTCTTCGACACGCACGTCGCCCAGCCCCATTTCCTCGATAAAGCGGGAAGGCTCGCGAATGATATCCTCCCGTGCGCGGCGACGTTTTTTGCACCAGCTCAGATGCAGACTGCGTTGTGCGCGTGTGATCCCCACATACATCAAGCGACGCTCTTCCTGGATCCGCGTGGCCAGGTTTTCCGCGGCGCGCGCGGGATCGCCATCCTCGTCGTCTTTGCCGAGGTGAGGCAACAGACCTTCCTCCACACCCGCCAGATAAACGTGGGGATATTCCAATCCCTTTGATGCATGCAGTGTCGACATTTTGACAGCGTCGGGCTCTTCTTCTTCGCCGCGTTCCAGCATGGTGATCAAGGCGACGTGCTGCACCAGATCAAACAGTGACATGCCGTCTTCCTCGGCTTTGCGTTTAAGCCAACCGGTGAGTTCCAACACGTTTTCCCAGCGCGTCTGCGCGGGTTTTTCCTCCAGCGTGTCGTACAGATGGCGCTCGTATTGAATCGCGCCCAGCATGTCGTCCAGAATCGCGCCTGCAGGCTCAGGAGAGCCCGTGCCATCCGTGTGGCCACGCCCCGCGCGCCATTGCAGACGTCGAATGTATTCCGCAAAGGTTCGCAATGACTCTAGCTGGCGGGGCTGCAGCAGGCTCTCCAACCCAGACTCGGCTGCAGCCGCCAGCAAAGAAACTTCGCGTTGCGCCGCGTATTGGCCCAGGACCTGCAACGTGGCCTGTCCAATGCCGCGTTTGGGGGTCGTAGCAGCACGAATGAAAGCGGGGTCGTCATCGTCGTTGGCGATCAAGCGCAGATACGCCAGGATGTCGCGAATTTCGGCCTTGTCAAAAAAGCTCTGCCCGCCCGCTATCGTGTACGGGATTTTCAGATTGCGCAGCGCTTGTTCCAAAATGCGCGACTGATGGTTGCCCCGGTACAGGATCGCAAAATCTTTCCATTGCGCCTGACGCTCAAAACGCGACGCCGAAATCTTCATCGCGATCGATTGGGCCTCGTGTTCATCATTATCCATAGGCGACACCACGATCGGCTCGCCCACCCCCAGATCTGACCAGAGTTTTTTCTCGAACAGCTTTGGGTTTTTTTCGATCACCGTATTGGCCGCGGCCAGAATACGCTGCACCGAACGATAGTTTTGCTCGAGCTTGATGAGCTTGAGTTGCGGGTAATCCGTCGTGAGCTTGGCCAGATTTTCCATGGTGGCGCCGCGCCATGCGTAAATGGCCTGATCATCGTCACCCACGGCGGTAAACATCGCCCGGTCGCCACACAGCAACTGCACGAGGCGATACTGACAGGCATTGGTATCCTGGTATTCGTCGACGAGCAAATAGCGCACGCGATTTTGCCAACGCGTACGGACTTCCTCATTGCTATCGAGCAACTGCGCGGGGATACGAATCAGGTCGTCGAAATCCACTGCCTGATAGGCCGCCAGCGTCGCCGCGTAATGACGATATACCGTCGCAGCCTCTGATTCAGCTGGCGTCGCAGCAACGCGTGCCGCATCATCCGGACTGAGCAAGGCGTTTTTCCACAACGAAATCGTCGACTGCACAGTGCGTAGACGGCCACGATCCGTGGTCACCAGCAGTTCCTGGATGATGGCCATGGCGTCATCCGCATCCAGAATCGAAAACTGGGGCTTGAGCCCCGCATGACGGGCCTCTTCGCGCAGCATCTTGACGCCGAGTGAATGGAATGTGCTGATAGTCAGGCCTTTGGCCAGCTTCCGATCGACCAAGGTGCGCAGACGCTCGTCCATTTCGCGCGCGGCCTTGTTCGTGAACGTCAATGCCACAACGTTGCGCCCCATATAGCCGCACTCGCGCAGCAAATACGCAATTTTCTGTGTGATCACACGCGTCTTGCCGCTGCCCGCCCCCGCCAGGACCAGACATGGTCCGTCCAGGTACAGCACCGCCTCTTTCTGAGCGGGATTCAAGCCATGGCCTATGGGTGCGCTATCAGACATAGAAAACAAAAAATCAAATCTCTAGAGGGTCGACTTCCAATTGCCACCGGACACGCGATTGTGACGCGAGCGCCGGCAAATGTCCCGACCATTCCGTCAAAAACGCTTGCAAGGCTGGCCGGCTCGTACTTTCCAGCAACAACTGCGCGCGCTCGATATTGGCCACACGTACCACCCGCAGCGGTACAGGATCGTACAGCGTCAACGATGACACGCCTGAAAAACCGCCCTGCTCGGCAACATCACGAGCCTCTTGCAGAAACGCCAGTGCCTGCGCCAACTCGCGCGCCTCGGCCGTCAACAACGCCTGATATGCAAACGGCGGCAGCCCCGTTGTCTCGCGTTCTTCGAGGGCATGACGAGCAAAGCCCGCATAATCGTGACGCAGCAAGGCCTGATACACGGGCTGCTCGGGATAGCCAGTCTGAATCAGGACCTCGCCTCCATTGGCATGACGGCCGGCGCGACCCGCAACCTGCATCAGTTGAGCGAACAACCGCTCAGGCGCCCGAAAATCGTGGGCAAACAACATCGAATCGGCATTCAACACGCCAACCAGGCCCAATCGCGCAAAATCGTGTCCCTTGGCCACCATCTGGGTGCCCACCAGGATATCGACCTCGCCCGCGTGCACGGCTGCGAACAAAGCTTGGGCACTGCCTTTACGCCTCGTGCTGTCCGCATCGATACGCGAAATCCGCGCCTGGGGGAAGAGCTCTGCGAGATGTTCTTCGACACGCTGCGTTCCGCGCCCCATGGGTTCAAGATCCTGATCGCCGCATTCCGGGCACGCCCGTGGCACAGGCGCCTGATAGCCACAATGGTGGCAATGCAATCGATTGCCGCGCCCTACTGCTCGGTGCAACACGGTAAAGGCCGAGCAGCGAGGGCAATGACTGACCCAGGCACAAGAGGCGCAATGCAGCACGGGTGCGTAACCGCGACGGTTCAGGAACACCAGCGATTGCTCGCCACGCTCGAGCCGCTGACTGATCGCATCGATCAGTTGTGGCGACATCCCCTGACGCATCGCCAGGCGGCGGGTATCTATCAAACGAATCGCGGGCAAGCTGCTCGCCCGCGCGCGGCCCGGCAGCGTCAGACGCAAATAGTGGTTGCGCCCGGCGTGGTACCAGCTCTCCAGCGATGGTGTGGCAGAGCCCAGCACCACCGGGACATTTTGATCACGCGCCCGCCATACTGCCAGATCGCGGGCGGAATACCGCAGACCGTCCTGCTGTTTGTACGAGGCGTCGTGCTCTTCGTCGACCACGATCAGGCCCAACTCGGTCAGCGGCGCGAAAATCGCCATCCGTGTGCCCAACAACATGCGCGCCTGGCCGCGTTGCGCACGGGCCCAAGCCTGCACGCGTTCGCCGTCCGACAGCCCGCTATGCATCACGGCCAGGCCATCAATGCCCAGCACCGATTCCAATCGTGCCCGCACTGCCGCCTCGAGCTGCGGCGTCAAATTGATTTCGGGCACCAGCAACAAGACCTGGCGTCCCGCCGCCAGCACGCGCTCGGCAATATGCAGATAGACCTCGGTCTTGCCGCTGCCAGTCACCCCATGCAGCAAAACAGGCCTGAACCCTTCTAGCGCGGCAACGGTATCTACCGCTGCCTGTTGGTCCTCATTCAGTACAGGTGCCTGATCGGGCGTGGCCGCGGCGACAACGCGCTTGGCCTTGCGTGCATCCAAACGCGCCACCGGGCCTTGTCCGGATCGTTTACCTTGGTAAGCCGAGGGTTTGCGCAACGGCGGCGGCATGGCCGGCAACATGACTTCGCCTAGCGGCCGCTGATAGTAATCGGCCGCAAACCGCGCCAACCGCAGCCAATCGGCGGGCAAGGGGGGCAAATCTTCCAGGACTTGCTCTACCTCGCGCACCTGAGCCGGGTCAATTGAGGGCTCGGCAGGATTATCCACAACGACGCCCACCAATTTGCGACGGCCAAAAGGCACAATGACCCGCGCGCCGACCGGCACAGCGGCCTGAGCGCGATAATCAAAAGGCCCCGGCAGCGGGACATCCAGTGCCACGCGCACCCAGAACCCGGCGCCGAGACGGAGGCCATCCGGTGCGTCAGACATGAGCGGCGGGTATCAAAAGCATGGCGATAGACGTGGACAACTTAAAGTGAATTCTCGATTTCTGAGCTAACAAGCTGTCAAATCTGCGTGAAACATCCTCGAATCACACAGCCTGTGGATAACTTTGGGGAAAAACATCCAATAACTTGATTTCCTGTCAAGGTGCTTAATATAAAAATAAATGCCCGCAGCCTATTGACATTATATTTTTATTTTAAATTCAAGGACTTATAAAAACATTCAAGAATTTATCCCAAATTTTTGGTGTTGCCCGAGGGGATTTCGCTGCTGTGCACAAGTCTCAGCGAGCAGCGCATAGACTAGGCCTTTCGCGCGCTAGCGGACACTTACTTAAGCGTGAAACAACCGGCTGTAAGCGTGCACCTCGTCCACCAAAGCGGTGACCGCCTCAGGCGGCGTATGCTGCGAGATGCCATGCCCCAGGTTGAAGACATGCCCGCCCCCGCCTACCGGGCCAAAAGCGTCCAGCGTGCGCCGGACTTCGGCCCGGATGGCTTCGCTGCCACCAAACAATGTCATCGGGTCGAGGTTGCCCTGCAGGGCGACGGCATCGCCGAGACGCTGGCGAGCCCGTCCGAGGTTCACCGTCCAGTCGAGTCCCACGGCATCACAGCCGCAGGCTGCGATATCTTCGAGCCAGAGCCCACCACCCTTGGTAAAGACGATGACAGGCACTTGGCGTCCTTCATGCTGGCGGATCAAGCCCGATACGACCTTGCGGGTATAAGCCAACGAAAACTGCTGGAACAAGCCATCGGCCAACACTCCCCCCCAACTGTCGAACAACATGACGGCCTGCGCCCCCGCCTGGATTTGGGCGTTCAGGTATTGCTGGGTCGCTTGAGCATTGATATCCAGGATGCGATGCAGCAAATCCGGGCGCGAATACAGCATGGTCTTGATCAGGCGATAGTCGGCGCTGCCACGCCCCTCGACCATGTAACAAGCGATAGTCCAGGGACTGCCTGCAAAACCGATCAGGGGAACTCTGCCATCCAGTTCTCGACGGATGACCGTCACAGCGTCGAAAACATAACGCAGTGAATCCATATCGGGCACCGCGAGCTGCGCCACATCGCCCTCGGTGCGCAGCGGCCGCGCAAAACGCGGCCCCTCGCCCGGAGCGAAATCCAGCCCCAGGCCCATGGCATGCGGCACCGTCAGGATGTCGGAAAACAGAATGGCCGCATCCAGGTCGTAACGGGCCAAGGGTTGCAGCGTGACCTCTGCGGCGTAATCGGGATTTTGTGCCAGTCCCATGAACGAGCCGGCCCGCGCGCGCGTCGCGTTGTACTCGGGCAGATAGCGCCCCGCCTGGCGCATCAGCCAAACGGGGGTATAGGGGACGGGCTGGCGCAACAGGGCGCGCAGAAACACATCGTTCTTCAGGGGAGCAGCGGACACAGCTATCCTTCGATTTCGGAAGCCGTGATTTTACTGCCTAGGCGCATACCGCGCGGTCACCTGCCTGATCTGCGCCAGCATGCTGCCGTACACCGTGTCCGAATCAGGCCGGCGGCTCAGGCAGAGAGGCGTTATCGCGATAATGAGCGGCATCAATGCGATGCTTGCGCATCAGCGCCCAGAACGCGCGCCTGTGCTTGCTGGACGCCCGCGCAGCCTGAGCAACGTTCCCCGAATGGCGGGACAAAGCATGGCGCAAATAGGCGCACTCGAAATCCTCTACCATCCGGGCCTTGGCTTGACGGAATGGCTGATCGATCGCACCGATGTCAAAGACATCGTTTTCGGTAGCAGGCCGAGGCGATTTCTTTCTGGTTGATAGGGGTTTGCTGCCCGGCAGACCGCCGTAGACGCGAAAAGGCTCCTGTATGGACCCGCTGGGGTGTCTGTTGCGAGGCCGGAGGGTCCGGTCCGCCTCCGATACCGGAGCCGGCGACGACATCAACGACAGCGCCGTCGCAGACTCTGTGAGCCCATGTGGCCGCGCCTGGCGGTGCCAATGCACCAGACGCGCCCGCAATTCGTCGGCACAGACTGGCGCCCGCACAAAATCGGCAACACCCAGCGACAGCAGATCCAATATGCCTGGCGCCGTGATATCGAAAACGACGGCGATCAGCGGAATGCGCAATCTCGCCTCAGCACTGGCCAACACGGTGCGCACCCACGAAAGCGACTCAGGTGCCACCGGCAATATACAGCCATCAAAGCGCCGCAATGCCAATTGAGCCCGTGACAGCCACTGCGTGTCGGCGGGCGCCCCGGCGTCTAGACCGGCGACATCCAGGACGTACAGCCGCAAACGGCCGAATTGTCCCTGATGGCTATCAACCCAGTCCCGTACCCAGCCCTCATGGCCGGGGGTCATCAGAACAGCGCAATCGAATATTTCACGCAAGAGGGACTCCTGTATACGCATGCAAAAAAAACAAGCGTACACAGCATCGTCACACCAAGATATTCGCAGTTGTCACACTGCGGGTTCTACGTATAACCAGGTGCGGATCAATACATATTCCGTTTGTAATCCTGCTCCAGCCCTTTACGCATCAGCCCGGGAATAGACACCATCCCGCGCGCAATCGCCGCGCTCAAGCCACGAGTCTTATTCAGTTTGACGTGCGCGGCGAAGACCGCGGCAGGATCAATGTCCTCTGGCGCCGACGCTGTCATCCACGGTCTCGCTCGCAACAACGCAGCGCTCTCTCGCAGTATGACGTGTGGTGACTCCAATACGGTCACGACCTTTGGAACCTTGCCCTGCACTTCGAATCTCTGCCTCAATGCGGTGTCCGCCGTCATGTGCGAACGACCTTTCACCACGGCGACCTGGGCAGACCCGGGCACCAGCAACATGATGGCTGCCTGCGGCCGTACCAGCATATTGCGCATGCTATCCGTACGGCGATTGCCGGGACGATCGGCAAAACAAAGCTGCGTTGAGTCCCCCTGCATCAACAGGCCCGCGGGATCACCCTTCGGACTCAAATCGGTGCGCAATTCGGCATCGGCTGTCGCCAGGGCCATAAAGCGGCACACCGCCAGCAAGCGTGGCAGATTGTCGATACCCGTTTGCGCAGCCGGTTCGTCAGCTGACCAGAATGCCGATCGCAGCAATGCCTTTGCGCAATGGGCATAGCACTCATGCACCGCAATCACCACATCATCACCGGTCACCGCCTCCACCGCGCCATTCACCCGCAAAGTCTCACCCAGGCCCGGAATAAGGAACAGCAACCCTGCCCCGCGCCCCACTTTGGCATAAAGCGGCTCATCCAGCGCCGCACGCGGAATACGCAACAGGCCCGCGCCGGATGCGGACGCAAACCCCGGACTGCCGCCAGCCACCGTCACCTCGATCTGCTGTGTGTCGCTGAACCCCGCGAATACCAACGGCGAAACGGCCAGCCAACGCTGCGCATGTGCATCCAGATGATCAATCACCTTCAGGTCTACAGCCTCTGCACGCGCGCCCACCTGAGACTCCAGAGCCTCGACCGTACTGATCACGCCGTCCATTCGCGTCCCCTGTAGATTCGACAAAGAACCACCATTTTATAAATGAGAATTATTTATTTCCATGATTTTCTTGTATAAAACGCAATGACGCCTTTCCCGCCCGATCGGCAGAGTTCGTGAAAACCAAGTTCGACGGCAAGAATACGAGTGCACCGTTGGGGCGCGATCCCTAGACTACAGACATGGTGATACAGCAAAGCGATGCTCTGCATCCGGCACAGCCGAGCTCACCGCTAACCTAGATCCGCTCCCTCCGTGAAAGGAACCATCATGTCCTATGCCTACAAGACCATCGCCTCTCCCGTGGGCCGATTGACGCTCGTCGCCAAGGATGCCAGCCTGGCTGCCATCTTGTGGGAAAACGACCGGCCAGGCCGTGTACGCCTGGGGCCGATGCAAGAGAACACCCAGCACCCCATTCTGCTAAAGACCGAGCAGCAATTGGCAGAATATTTTGCAGGGCGACGCGAACGCTTTGAACTACCGCTGGATTTCGTCGGCACCGAGTTTCAGAAGCAAGTCTGGGCTGCGCTGCTGACCATTCCTTACGGCCAGACGCGCAGCTATCGCGACATCGCGACGCAAATCGGTCGGCCCAAAGCGGTGCGTGCCGTTGGAGCGGCCAACGGACGCAATCCGATCTCGATCGTCGCGCCTTGTCATCGTGTCGTTGGCGCATCCGGAGCACTGACCGGATTTGCCGGAGGATTACCGGCGAAGGAATTGCTGCTGGGCCTCGAACACAGCGCCACAGCCGCGTAGACGTTTTATTATTCCGTGGGGCAGCATGGCCGCTGCCCTTTTTTCCAGCATGCATGCCGCAGTTTTCCGGAGCAACAGATGAACTCACCCACCGGCGTCATCATCGGTGAAGACGGCTTGGCGCGCCCACCCTGGGCCGCGCAAGATCCCTTAATGCGCCAGTACTACGATACCGAGTGGGGCATGCCCGTACGCGACGAGCATGGTTTGTTCGAACGGTTGAGCCTGGAGTGTTTTCAATCGGGTTTGTCGTGGGCGACGATCCTGCGCAAACGCGAGGCGTTTCGTGCTGCGTTTCGCCAGTTCGATCCCGATGTCGTCTCGGCTTTCGGTGAAAAAGACGTCGAACGCCTGATGGCCGATAGCGGCATCGTACGCAACCGGGCGAAAATCCTGGCTACCATCAACAACGCCGCTGCGACGATCGCACTGCGAGCCGACGGCGGACTGGTGGATTTCATCTGGTCATTTCAACCGGCAGAAACCCCTGCTCCCCGCACGCTGGCGGAAATCCCTACCGTGTCGGAGGCGTCCACTGCACTGAGCAAAGCCCTGCGCAAGCGAGGTTTTGCTTTTGTCGGGCCAACCACCATGCACGCATTGATGGAAGCCACGGGAATGATAGACACGCATCTGGTTGACAGCCATCGCCGTGGCAGCTCTGGCGTCTGGCAAACAAGGTGAACGTTACACAAATCACCTGCGTATTACACAAATCATCACGACGTAGCGCTTCTTCACACGGCATTCCTGTCAATGCCAGCTATCCGCATCAATTCAGTCCATAATCAAGCCTTGAACTTGCTTTATCAGGACCACGCGCCATGCCATTGAACACTTTGCTTTCTCGTTTATTACTTGCTGCCACGGTCAGCGTACTGAGTGCTTGCGCGATGAACACGAACACAACGTCTACCACTGGTGCGCCCACTACGGACACAAACACCACCGCATCAACGCTCTCGGCCTATCACTGGGACTTGACCGCTGCCCGCGATGCCAACGGCGCCGCACAAACCGAATGGGCGCCGCCCAAAACGCGCGATGGCGCGCCTTTGCGCCTGAGTTTCAAGGATCAACGCCTCTCCGTGTCTGGCCTGTGCAACCGGCTGGGCGCAGGCTATAGCCTGGATGCGAACAAGATCAAAATCTCGGGCGCCGCCGGCACGATGATGGCCTGCAACGACAGTGCGCTCATGCAATACGAACATGCCTTTGGCCAACGTTTGCCGCAAGCCTCCACCTGGCAGATCACGCAGAGCCCGACTGGGCCGTTATTGACGCTAGGCTTTGCCGATGGCGCGCAATGGACGCTGACGGGCACCCCCACCGACGAGACCCGCTATGGTGGCACAGGCGAAATACAGTTCCTGGAGATCGCTTCGCAGCGTATGCGTTGCTCGCACCCCGTCATCCCCAATATGCAATGCCTGCGGGTGCGCGAAGTGCAATACGATGCCAATGGCATTCAGACCGGTCGAGGCGAATGGCAGGCTTTTTACAGCGAAATCGAAGGCTATACCCATCAGCCGGGCGTACGTAACGTATTACGCGTAAAACGCTATGAACGCAACCCGGTGCCAGCCGACGCGTCGCGCTATGTGTACGTGTTGGACATGGTGGTACAAAGCGCCCAGGAATAAGCGACAGCAAAAAGAACAGGCTCGAATTCATCGAGCCTGATTTGACTGCCATGCCCTCTATCCGCGATGCAAGCCCCGCACCGTTAAATCATCCGCGGCTGCTGACATGCAGCAAATAGCAGAGGCTCCACTTTATTTCTCCGCATTCGGGAAAAACAACTGCTGCCCGTTGACCTTGTAGCTGGCAATGGTGTCCTGCCCCGCTGGCGATGTCACCCAATCCACGAACTGCTGGGCGTCCTTGGCTTTAACGTGCGGGAACTTGGCGGGATTGACCACCATCACACCATACTGATTGAACAAGCGCTTGTCGCCTTCGACCAGGATCTTCAGATTGCCAGGGTTCTTGAAGCTGAGCCACGTGCCACGGTCCGACAAAACATAAGCACCCATCGACGAAGCCATATTCAACGCCGGCCCCATGCCGCAACCACAGGCTTTATAGCCCTTGCCCATGTCCTCGACGCCCGCTGCTTTCCAGAATCGCAGCTCGGCAGCATGCGTGCCGCTCTTGTCGCCCCGAGAGACAAAAGACGCATTGTCCTTGGCCAGCTTGCTCAGGGCCTGAACGATATCGTTGCCCTTGATTCCTGCCGGATCGTCAGCCGGCCCAATCAAGACAAAATCGTTGTACATGACGGGATAACGCTTAGTGGCGTAGCCCTCGGCCACGAACTTTTCTTCGGCAACTTGATCGTGCACGAACAAGACATCGGCGTCGCCACGACGCGCGGTATCCAATGCCTGACCGGTACCCTGCGCAACAACTTTGATGTCAATACCGCTGGCCTTTTTAAAGGCAGGCAACAAATGCGCGAACAAGCCTGACTGCTCAGTGGAGGTAGTCGAAGCCATGACAATGGTTGCTGCCTGGACCGCCGGTGCTGCCCACGTGGCTGCGACAAACAATGCCGGCATCGCGGCGCGTCGCAATAGAGTCGAGAGTGTCATGATAGGCGTTCTCCTTTTAGGAACAAACTGGCTGCTTCGGGCAGCGAGCCGTGAAAAAATTCGTCAACGGGCAAATCGGCCACCACCCGGCCACGCTCTAAATAAATCACGCGTTGCGCCAACCGTTTGACCTGGCCCAGGTTGTGACTGCTGAACACCATCGCGGGCCGGCGCTGTGGTTCGTCTGGCACATCAGGGGCCTCATCTGGCGCCACCATCGGTTGCACGAAGTCATGCATCATCTGCTCGACCTCACGCTTGGCGTGGGGGTCCAGGCTGGCCGTTGGCTCGTCCAGCAACAGCACATCCGGCTTCAGGGCCCAGGCGCGCGCCATCGCCAATCGTTGCTGCTGTCCGCCGGACAGGGCCTTGGCACTGCGTGCGGCGAGGTCCTCCATACCGACTCTGGCCAATGCAGGACCAGCTTGCGCGCGAGCATCGCGCCAACGCATGCCACGCAACCATAGCCCCAAGGCCACATTGTTCAGCACCGACATGCGCAACATATATGGCTGTTGAAACAACATGGCCTGGTGCTTGCGCGCCACACATAAAGCCTGGCCGCGCGAGGGTTGCAGCAGGCAATGCAACACGCGCAGCAGCGTGCTCTTGCCGCTGCCGTTCGCGCCCACCAGCGCCACGCACTCTCCCGGCCGTATCGTCAGGGACACCGCACGCAGGGCCTGCACGCTGCCGAAATCCACGTCCACATCGCGCAGATCAAACAAGGTCTTGAAAGGCGATGCGCGAGTCATGTGCCCGCCCCCACCCGGCCAAATAAACCCGATAACCCCGCATCACGCCGCTCGCGCCAACGCCGAACGACCGCGGCCAACATGTTCAACAGCAACACCACGCACAACAGCAACAGTCCCAATGCCAGCGCCAACGGCAAATCGCCCTTGCTGGTTTCCAATGCAATCGCAGTGGTCATCACGCGTGTGTAGCCCTCGATATTTCCGCCCACCACCATCACGGCGCCGACCTCAGAAATCGCGCGGCCAAAGCCTGTGATCACAATCGTCAACAACGCAAAACGCTCATCCCAGACCAGCAAGAGGCCACGCAACCACTCACGCGCGCGCAGCGAGCGCAATTGCTCGCCGTGCAGCCGCTCTGCATCGGAAATCGTTTGACGCACGAGCGCCGTCACAACCGGGCAAACCAGTACTGCTTGGGCCAGCACCATGGCTTGAAACGAAAACAACCAGCCCAGAAATCCCAAAGGACCGGAATGTGACAGCAGCAAATACACCACCAACCCCACCACCACGGACGGCAATGCCAGCGAGGTGTTCAACAGCACCAGCACGAACCCGTGGCCACGAAACCGTGCGACCGCCAGCCATGCGCCGGCCACCATCCCTACTGCGCATGCCAGCGCACAGGCGCAGGCGCTCACCGCGAGCGAACGCAACACGATGGACAGCAGCACCGGATCAGCTGAGATGATCAGTTCAAAAGCCGTCGATATGCTTTCAGAAACGGTATTCATGGAAGGCGAGCAGAGAACACAATGTCATTTTTCTATCTGGATTTACGGCCGCACGGCATGAGGCATACGGAGCCGAACCGCGCAATGTGCTGAGGGTATCTCACCAAAACCCCGCTCACCATATGAATACTTTTGCATAGGCATGGCTTACTATCTGCAGAGGACCGCCCCCAACGCGCATTTAGGGCATACTTCCGTCGTGCATCGTATCGACCTCTCCTACCAATTGGGCGCCACGTCGGCAGGCCCTTCCGTCATCGGCAACGCGCTGATGGACTTGCTGTTCGCCGTGCGCGAACACGGCTCAATCTCGGGCGCCGCCAAAGCGCTAGGGCTGTCTTACCGCCACGTATGGGGCGAGCTCAAACGATGGGAACAGATTCTGGACCGCACCCTCATCGTCTGGGACAAGGGGCAGCCCGCGCGCTTGAACGAGTTCGGTGAAAAATTGCTGTGGGCCGAACGCCAGGCACAAGCCCGGCTGGCTCCGCAGATCAACGCACTGCGCGCCGATCTAGAGCGCGCCTTCGCCATGGCGTTTGACGACGCAGCTCACGTGGTGCCGTTGTACGCCAGTCATGACGATGCCTTGGGCGCGCTGCGCGAGCACGCCGTTACCAGCGACAAACTCTATCTGGACATCCGCTATACCGGCAGCGTCGATGCGATCCGCGGGCTCAACGAGGGGCGTTGCGTCATTGCGGGTTTTCATACGCGGCAGGACCCCGTGCCGGGCTCGCTGACCGAACGCATCTACAAGCCTCTGCTCAAACCAGGGCTGCACAAAATCATCGGCTTTGCCCAACGCAGCCAGGGGCTGATCGTCGCGCGCGGCAATCCCAAACGCATCAGCGCCCTGGCCGATCTGCGCCGCTCTGACGTGCGCTATGTGAATCGCGCCCTCGGTACAGGCACCCGCGTCCTGTTTGACGAGCTGCTGGAACAAGCGGGCATCCCGGCAGCGGCAATCAATGGCTACGAACGCACGGAGCCCTCGCATAACGCAGTCGCTCACGCCGTTGCGAGTGGCCATGCAGATGCCGGCCTCGGCATCGAGCCCGCCGTGCGCGGACATGCATTGGATTATGTCCCGCTGGTACAGGAAAATTATTTCCTGGTCTGTCTCAAATCGACCCTGGATCAGCCCTCTACGCAGGCTCTGCTTGCCATTCTACGCAGCCCGCAATGGCAGGCAGCGCTGTCCGCGATGCCGGGCTACGGGCCGTTGCAAAGCGGCCAAGTTCTCTCGATGAAACGGGTATTGCCATGGTGGACATTCAATACCCAAAAAACACACCCGCAAGCACGCCCAACAAAACGCGCTGTGCGCAAGGTGAGTTGACGCACACCTTTGTTTGCCTGAGACGCCGACATAGGCGTCGCGCTGGCAATCAGGATCTGCCTGCAGCGCTCAGGCTATCGCCCGCCACACGCGACGCTGCCAATTCCGGCTGCAACACCAGACGTTCAGGCGCGGTATAACAAACAAAACGCCGATTGATGGCGCGGCCAATCGCACATAATCCCAGATCCCGTGCGATTTCGTATCCCATCTGGGTCATCCCGCTGCGCGACACCACGACCGGCACGCCCATCTGCGCGGATTTCATGATCATTTCACTGGTCAACCGCCCCGTCGTGTAAAAGATCTTGTCGTCGCCGCGCTGCTCGGACGAGGGCTGCATCCACATCCAGCCAGCCAAAGTATCGATGGCGTTATGGCGTCCCACGTCCTCGACAAACATCAGCATCTCGGCTCCGCGAAACAGTGCGCAGCCATGCACTGAGCCTGCCGACTTATAGGTCGTCTCCTGTAGACGAATGGCATTGAGCAGGCCATATAACTCGGTCTGTGTCACCTGGGCATGCTCGGCCAATTGGATTTGATCCAACTCCTGCATCAGGCCGCCGAATACACTGCCCTGTCCGCAGCCGGTCGTCACCACACGCTGCGCAGTCCTGGCATCGATATCCGTAATGCCGTGGCGCGTTTCAACCGCTGCGGCATTGACCTCCCAATCGACCATGATGGACAGTACGTCGCCGGCCTCGCGGATCAAACGTTGATTACGCAAGTACCCCAGCACCAATAGCTCGGGCATGGCGCCTAACGTCATCAGGGTCACAATCTCGCGCCGATCGACATAAATCGTCAAAGGCCGCTCTGCCGGAATGGATACCGTCTCGGCAGCGCCAAACTCGTTTACGACCGTCACCTCGCGGGTCAACGGCGCACTTGCCTGGGTCAGTCGGGGCAACAACGGGGCTACGCTCACTTAGCTAGCGGCTTGCCGGCATTATCGGGCTGGGGGGAACTCGGTGGCTGCGATGCCGTTTCTGCCGGGGAATGCGCCCCAGAGCCTTCTCGGGCCTGCGGCGGTTGCGCAGGTACATACGCAAACGGCCCCGGATCTGAACAGGCAGGCGTGGCCACCGGCTCGGGCGCATCTTTGCCGGCCGCCTTCAAGCGTGCACGATATTGCTCTGCGACCTTATCCTGCGCCGCACACAATTGATAGGCGGCCACCTTGGTGCTCCAGGCGGCCTTGGCTTTGGCTTCTGCGGCCTTGGCCTCGTCTTGCGCACTCATTGCCGCCCATGCGGCTTGCGTGCTCAACGCTCCCAGCACCAATGACCATGCTGCGAATTTCGTCTTCATCCGTCCTCTCTTTCCATGTCACGCATGGCTCGGACCTGCTTGCGCAAGACCTTTTTACGCAAGCACTCGCTTGTTCAATGTGACCCCGATGTCGGCCGTACCATCGCTTGGCTACGCCCTCTCGACGCTCGATCGGCGCTGCGCTGCGCCGGGATCTTGCCCGACTTGATGTCGTCGTACCAGACGTCATGGTGCTCGCGCGCCCACGTTTCGTCGACGTACCCGGTCTGCATGGCCTTGAATGCACCTTTCATTCCGATCGTACCCAGATAAATGTGCCCCAGCAGCATGCACATCATCAGGGTCACCGACACCCCGTGAACCATATGGGCAATCTGCATATTGCCGCGCGTATATGCCAGCCCCGGCACG
This sequence comes from Bordetella genomosp. 4, assembly GCF_002261185.1. Taxonomy (GTDB): domain Bacteria; phylum Pseudomonadota; class Gammaproteobacteria; order Burkholderiales; family Burkholderiaceae_B; genus Bordetella_A. Next base: position 452,650 of record NZ_NEVQ01000001.1, on the reverse strand, counting down.
ACATGGTCGAGGAACAGGCCGGACACCACGACCACCATGCCCAGGAACAGCATGCCGCCCCAGAACATGAGTTTTTCACCAGCGTTAAAACGTCCCGACGACACATGCTGAGGGCGCAACAAACCGCCGCCCTTGCGCAACCACGTCCAGTCGTAACGGCGCCAGAGGTTGTCCTTGGCAAAGGTCAACAACACGACGATCAGGGACACGGCAAACACGGGGCCGACGAAGTTGTGCGCGGTTTTCAAGAACCAGGTCAGCTTGCCAAAGATGGCTGAGCCCATCCACGGCAACATGAAAAACTTGCCAAACGCCATCACGATGCCGGACAAGGCCAGGATGACGAATGCGGCCGCATTCACCCAATGCGCGGCACGCTCGAAATACGTGAAACGCTCGATCTTGCGGCCCGTTTCCGCGCCGTGGACCTTGATCGGCCCTTTGGCCACATAGAACAGCGCGATCGCCACGAATGCAATCAGCAGCAATGCGCCGCCATAGGGAATCAGCCAGTTATTTCGCACCTGCCGCCAGGCTTCACCAGCCGTGGTGTATTGCGATCCCGGATATTGCACAAAGCGCTGAATCAGCACGCCAGCTTCGGGCGCCTGGCTATGCGGCAAGCTGCTATATCCCGGCTCGCCGGAATTGACCTGGCGCCACATGGGTGCGTTATTGCCGGGCTGCACTTTGGCCCGCTCGGCATTGGTCTGCTCGGCGTAGCCCGGCTGCTCATTGGCATCAGGCTTGACCTCAAAAATATTGGCGCTCTGGATACCACCCAGCCCACCGCCGGCGGGAGCGGCTTGCTGGGCTGCCGCAGGCGCGAGCAATACGACTGTCGTCAGCATCGCCGCGCACAGCGCTCCCCAAGCCCCCAGGAGGCGTTTCTTACCTTGGGAAAATGACCGTAACATGGCGATCTCCGGTCAGTTAAGTTTGTTGTACTCGTTCTGCCCGCGCTGGGTTCGTGCGGTCATCTCGCTGGTCCAACTGGTCTTGTCACCCTGCTTCCAACCCGGCGCGACAAAATTACTGCCGGTGCCTGCATACTCGGGCGCGCCATGACCCGCGTTGGGGTGCATTTCCTGTGGCGCCTCTGTACAGGCCGACAGCACCAGAGCACTGATCACGGCAAAGGCGAAACGTGCGCTCATGATTTACCCTTTGTGTCCGTCGCCGGCTGCGATTGCGCAGGCGGTTGACCAGCCTGTTGCGAGCCATAGGCCGTGCCCCAGCCCCAGACCTCGGCGCCCTTGCCACGATGCAACACGCGCGTACGGAAAATATCCGCCACCACATTGCCATCGCCGCCTAACAGAGCCTTGGTGGAACACATCTCGGCGCACGCTGGCAGCTTGCCCTCGGCCAGGCGGTTGCGGCCATACTTTTCGAACTCGGCAGCGCTGCCGTGCTCTTCGGGTCCGCCCGCGCAGAACGTGCATTTGTCCATCTTGCCACGCACGCCGAACGCCCCTTCGGACGGGAACTGCGGCGCGCCGAACGGACAGGCATACGAGCAATAACCGCAACCGATACAGGTGTCCTTGTTGTGCAGGACCACGCCTTCCTCGGTGCGATAAAAGCAATTCACCGGACAGACCGCCATGCACGGCGCATCACTGCAGTGCATACAGGCAACCGAGATGGATTTCTCGCCGGGTACGCCGTCGTTCAAGGTCACCACGCGGCGGCGGTTAACGCCCCACGGGATTTCGTGTTCGTTCTTACAGGCCGTGACGCAGCTGTTGCATTCAATACAACGCTCTGCATCGCAGACGAATTTCATTCTCGCCATAACGCTCTCCTCAAGCCTTTGCGATATTGCAGATCGTGGTTTTGGTTTCTTGCATCATCGTGACGGAGTCATACCCGTACGTGGTGCCCGTGTTGACGGCTTCGCCACGCACAATCGGGGCCGCGCCTTCCGGGTAGCTGGCCAGCATGTCCTGTCCTTGCCAATGACCCGAAAAGTGAAATGGCATAAACGCCGTGTCGGGACCCACCCGCGGTGTGACCAACGCCTGAACGTTCAGGCGTGCACCCGTGGGGGTATGCACCCATACCCGATCGCCATTCTGAATGCCGCGATCTGCTGCCGCTTTTGGATTGATTTCGACGAAAGCTTCCTGCTGCAACTCGGCCAGCCATGGATTGGAACGCGTCTCTTCGCCCCCGCCCTCGTATTCGACCAAGCGGCCCGACGTCAAAATAATCGGGAATTTTTCGTACAGTTTGTCCGCGACGTTCTTTTGCTGCAGCGACGTGTACAACGTCGGCACGCGCCAGAATGTCTTCAGATCGTTGTGCGAGGGATATTTCGCGACCAGGTCCGGACGCGTGCCATAGATGGGCTCGCGATGCTGCGGGATCGGATCCGGGAAATTCCACACCACGGCGCGGGCCTTGGCGTTGCCAAATGGATAGCAGCTATGGTTCTTCATCACCACACGGATGATCCCGCCTGAAGGGTCTGTTTTCCAGTTCTTACCTTCGGCCGCGGTCTTTTCCGCATCGGTCAGCTCTCCCCACCAACCCAGTTTCTTGAGCAGCACATGGTCGAACTCGGGATAGCCTGTCGTCAGATCGGCGCCTTTCGAATGCGAGCCATCTTCGGCCAGCAGGCTCACGCCATCACGCTCGACACCGAAGTTCGCGCGGAAATTCCCGCCCCCCTGCATCACGTTCAGGCTGGTGTCGTACAGGTTCGCCGTCCCCGGGTGCTTCATCTCGGGGGTGCCCCAGCAGGGCCACGGCAAGCCGAAATAATCACCCGTCAGGTCATAGCCTGTCTCGGCGTCCTTGCCGCCTTTGGCGCGCAGCGTCTTCACATCGAACACGTGCATATTGCGCATGTGCGCTTTCAAGCGCTCGGGACTCTGGCCGGTGTACCCGATTGTCCAGCAGCAGCGATTGATCTCGCGCAGGACGTCCTCGATCACCGGTTCGTCCATGCCGTTGACTTTTTGCAGCGCGTAGTTCTTGACGAACTCTTTGCCAAAACCCAGTTTCTCGGCGAGCTGATACATGATCATGTGATCGCTGCGGCTTTCCCACAGCGGCTCGATGACCTTTTCGCGCCATTGCAGTGAGCGGTTCGAGGCCGTACAGGAACCGCTGGTCTCGAACTGCGTCGCAGCCGGCAGCAAATAAACCGCGCGATTCGGATTGAGCTCTTCGGGTTTGCCAGGCATGGCCGCCATGGCCGCTGTCGCCGACGGATAAGGATCCACGACGACCAGCAGATCTAGCTTGTCCATGGCCCGTTTCATTTCCAACCCGCGCGTCTGCGAGTTGGGCGCGTGGCCCCAATAGACGACGGCCTTGAGGTTGGTAGGCTGATCCAGTACCTCGGGACTCTCCAGCACGCCGTCGATCCAACGCGATACGGTGATGCCAGGTTTGGTCATCAACTCCGGCGAGGCATACCGGCTCTTGATCCACTCGTAATCGACACCCCATGCGTTGGCGAAGTGTTTCCACGAGCCTTCGGTCAAGCCGTAGTATCCCGGCAGTGAGTCCGGGTTGGGACCCACGTCCGTGGCGCCTTGCACGTTATCGTGGCCGCGGAAAATGTTGGCTCCGCCGCCCGATCTGCCGATATTTCCCAACGCCAGCTGCACAATACAGGACGCGCGCACCATGGCATTACCGATGGAGTGCTGCGTCTGCCCCATACACCACACCAACGTACCGGGCCGGTTCTCGTGCATTAACTTGGCCACGCCATACATGGTGGCTTCGTCGACACCGCAAACGTCCTGAACCTTGTCCGGCGTCCATTTTGCCAATACATCGGCTTTGACCTGATCCATGCCGTAGACACGCGCATCGATGTAGGCCTGGTCTTCCCAGCCGTTCTTGAAGATGTGATACAGCAGGCCAAACAAGAAAGCCACGTCCGTACCCGACCGGATGCGAATGTGTTGATCGGCCTTGGCGGCGGTCCGCGTAAAACGCGGATCCACCACAATCATTTTGCAGCCGGTTTCTTTCGCGTGCAGCATGTGCAGCATCGACACGGGGTGCGCTTCGGCCGCATTAGACCCAATGTACAAAGCGACCTTGGCATTCTGCATGTCGTTGTACGAGTTGGTCATGGCGCCATAGCCCCATGTATTGGCCACGCCGGCAACCGTCGTGGAATGGCAGATGCGCGCCTGGTGATCGCAATTGTTGCTGCCAAAATAGCTGACAAACTTGCGCAATAAATACGATTGCTCGTTGTTATGCTTGGACGAGCCGATCCAGTAAATGGAATCCGGCCCGCTGTCCTTGCGCAGCTTCAGTAGCTGCTCGGAGATTTCGGTCAGCGCGGTGTCCCAGCTGATGCGCTGGTACTTGCCGTTGACCAGCTTCATCGGATAACGCAGACGGTGCTCACCATGGCCGTGCTCGCGCAGGGCGGCGCCTTTCGCACAGTGCGCCCCCAAGTTGATGGGCGAATCGAACACAGGCTCTTGCCGTACCCAGACGCCGTTTTCCACGACGGCGTCGACCGCACAGCCGACCGAACAGTGCGAACAGACCGTGCGACGCACGGACGTTTTCGTCTTGCCGATCAAGACCTCTTTGGTCTGCGCGGCATCCGCCTGCCTCACCAACGCCAGGGGCGCAGCGGCCAGCCCGGCGCCGACGCCTATACCTGAACGACGCAGAAACGTGCGCCGATCCATGGTAGGCAAAGCCTGAGATAGCCCCCGACGCAGGCTTTGCACAAAATTGGATTCCACCGCGCTATCGCGCGCGGCAGCGGTTTTCTTGGTCAGCAACATGCCGGACTCCGTCACACGAGGGTGGTCTTGTAATAGCGCTTGACGTGTTCGCTCAGGTGGTAGCCGCCCCCAGTCTTGGGCGCCGGCTTGGCGTCCGCTTGGGTCTGAGCAGTCTGGCGGTTCTCAGGCAGGACAGCCGCCCCAGCAGCCGCAGCACCCGCTGTGGCTGCGCCGGCCAAAAACATCCTGCGCGAAAGTCGAGGATTCTTTTGTGACATGTCGATCCCCTCCGGGGCTACTAGATATGAAACTCTTTGCATACTGTACCGCGATAACGGACAAAGGCCAATTCCCTTTCCATAGTGTGGCTATTGGCCTCGCAACATAAAAAGGTGCCTTCCGGACTGCAACACGCCCAAGCTAAGGCAGCATGTCGAAGCCCTGTGCCTCTATGTTGTTGAAATCCCGGAAAAATTCGGCCAAGCGCGCATAAAATCGTGCGGCAGGTTGCTGCACGATTGCAGCGCACAAATCGTCTGCCCACGGTCGGATGTGCGCCGAAAAAAACTCTCGTTGCCGGGCCAGATTCGACGTGTCGGCATCCGCGCCTGTGATCAGAAAACGCATGACCTCGCACAAATAAGCGATGTGGTCTTCGGTTTCCGGCATGGCAGGATCACGCGTGAGGCCCAAAGCAGCCAGGTCATCGCGCAAGCGGACCAAGGGCTTCTCGTTGAGAAAACCCGCGAGGTAATGCGATCCAAACAAATAAACGTCTGGTTTGCCGACTCCCCCGAACAACGTATCGTGCTCGGCCTGTATGGCGGTCACGTCCAGTTCGCGCGCGCAGGCGAGCAAGGCGTTCCACGAAGGCGCCAGCACGCTGTCCGAATCATCATCATCGGCGTTGCGCAGCTGTGCCAGCAACTCTGGCGCAGGCGGTGCATAGAACAAGTGCGCCAGCAGGCTATAGATTTCTGCCCGCGCAAAGTCTTCGTCATGGCTGGCGGGTTCGGTGGCAGTAGGCGGAATAATCGTCATAGATCAGTAATGCGGACCTCGTTGGGAGACGAATACATGTCGATAACACGGCAATCGCCGCACATTTTCAAGCGCTCCAGCGCCGCCCCCTGGAACATCGCGTGTCCACCCAGACGCTGCAACATGGTTTCCACGCCCTTTTGCGTACCAAAGGCCTTGTTGCACCGAACGCAATGGAATGGCTGGGCCTCATGCAGAACCACGGCCTCCTTGCGGCGCTCGGACAGCAATAGCCGTGGGACCAACTGAATCGCGTCTTCGGGGCAGGTCTGCTCGCACAGGCCGCACTGCACGCAGTTTTTCTCGATAAAACGCAATTGCGGGAGCTGCGCGTTGTCTTTTAGTGCGTTGGCCGGGCAGGCGCTCACACAACTCATACACAGCGTACAGGCATCGGCGCTGACCGTGACCGCACCGAACGGCGATCCACTGCCAGGTGCGCCGCCAGGCAGATCGATCGCCTCCGGTAAAGGCTCGGGCGCCAAGGCCACCAAATGATCCAGCGCGAGACTGAGCGTCGTTCTTTTTTCCGGTGCTACCGCAAAACGTGCTGGCTCGGCGGGCGCAGTAGGCCGCCGGCTCGCCACTTCCTGCAGAGCGCCGTCCAGTGCCCCGACCTCGGTAGCGTGCAGCAAATGCAAATGCTGCCCGGTATAGCCCAAGCCATTCAGAATACGCTGCGAGATGTCCATCTGGGCCCTCAGGGCCTCTTGATACTGCGGCGCCTCTTCGCCTGTCAGCAATACCGCCACCTGGGCCGCTCCAAACGCAATAGCCGACAACCAGAGGTCCGCTCCTACGCCGGCGGTATGCCACAGCGAAACCGGAATCACATTGGCAGGCACGCCGTGCGCCTGCTTCAACTGCGCCGCGCGGCCCAGCGCCTCGACCAGTTTCTGGCCAGCTTGCTGACTATGCAAAAGCAGTACGGCGTGGCGTCCGCCGGCCTGGGCATACGTCCCCAGCAGCGTGCGCAGTTTCAGCCCCTGATCGGGATTGCGCGGATACGTGTAGGACAGTGCTCCGCTCGGGCACGCGGTCGTGCAGGCGCCACATCCCACGCATAAATGCGGGTCCACCACAATCCGTTGATGATGCTTGTCGCTGCTGATCGCCTCGGCCGAGCACACATCCACACAAGCCCGGCAGCCTACCGTTTCGTTACGGCTATGGGCGCACAGAGATTGTTTGTAGTCGAAAAATTTGGGCTTTTCGAACTCGCCCACCATCTCGCGCAGTTTCAGCAATGTCCCCGGCGTATTGTCGGGCCAGGTGAAGTACCCCTGCGGCGGCTCATGACGGCGAAACTGCGGCGTCGCGCCGAGATCCAGCACCAGATCGAAGGTTTCCGTCAGTTGCCTCGGCGGACGCTGAAAATCAATCGCGCCCGCCACCGTACAGGACGCCGTACAGCTTCGATGCCCGGTGCAACGCGTCAGATCCACTTGATAATCCAGACCGATCGCACCTTCTGGACAGGCGGCCACACACGCATTGCAGCGCGTGCACAGATCCAGATCAATCGGATTGTGCTGCGACCACGACAGTTCAAACGCGCCCAGCCTGCCCTGCAAACGATCGAGCCTGCCCGCGAGCACAGGGTATTGACGTGCCTGCGTACCGCCTGCATGACCGTGGCCATCTGCAAACAAGGTGACTTCCAGTACATCGTCCAGCAGCGCCGCCGCCTGCTCGGCACGGTCCAGCGGCCCGATGATCAGCAAGCGGCCCGCGCTGCGATACGTCACCGTGGCCACCGGATCCGGTTCAGGCAGATGGGCGGCGGCAAGCAACGCGGCCAATTTAGGCATGGCCTGACTGGCATCGCGGCTCCAACCGCCTGTCTCACGAATATTCACAAAACGCACCGGCGCGATCGCGCCTTCGGTGCGGCGCCCGAGTTCGCCGAACAGCCGTGTTTCCTGCGTACAGGCCACCACGACCTGATCCGTACCGCGGATCGCTTGCTGAAAATCGCCCGCCTGACTGCGGCACAGCAACGAATGAGGCGCCAACGGCTCACCCAGCGCGCGGCTCAACTCATCGGGAGCCAGCGGCATAGTGCGGTTGCAGTCACAGATTAAAGTCGTCATGAGCGCAAGAAAATAAAAGGTCCAACGACAAGAGTTTACGCTGACGCAATGCTGAAAAAGAACCGAGAAGCATTCATATCATGACCTGGATGATTTGACGGCCGGAATTGATTCGGCCGCCTGTACTGCTGAGTCTGTGTGTACTGTTGAATCTGCCTGTGCCGTCGGGTCTGCCGGTGCTGCGGGGTCTGCCTCAGAAGCCACCTGTTCACGCTCTGCGTCGCGCTTATCCTCCGTCTCGGCCTGATCCGCTGCGTGCCCTGGGTTACTGCCCGCCGCGTTAACGTCTGCCTCCCCGCCCTCGGCGCGCGGGCTGTCGCCATCCTCCACGTCGGCTTCAAACATCTTGAGCGCCTGCGCGCTCACCAATCGCCGCAACATGGGCGCCGGCAACGGCTCCAGGTTCGAATAGTCATCGATATAGATGTCCAACCCGTCCATCACGTTGTAATGCGGATCGGAAAACAGTTTTTTCAAAGCTGCGTTTTTGACCTCGGGCGCGACCTGCCGCGTCATGAATGGTGCGAAATCCGAATCCCGGGTCAGCGCCTGCACGTCCTGCAGCGTCAACGGCGGCTCCTCGCTCCCGGCGCCACGGTCGCCCGTTTCAGAAACGCCCTCTGTAGGCGAGGCCGCAGATGTCCGCTGCGAAACTTCGTCCCTAGCGGGATCCTGCGTCGCCAGATCACCTGCGGCCGCAGCTTCTGCCGCAGGCGCTTGCTGCTGCGGCCGGTCTTCATCCGGAGTTCCTCTCTCGCGAGCCTCGATCTTGCGTCTGGACCAGCGATGCAGAAAACCGCTTCGATCGTCCGTCGTCATGACGAACCCTCGCCGCGAAATTTCTTCAGAGTCGACACCGAAGCAGGGTTACCAAAACGGTCCTGCAGCGATTGGAAACTGGCCGGACGCTTGCGCCGTTTAGGTTCGGGCACATAATGCGCGGCAATAAAGGCATTCATCCATTGCACCACCGACGGCGGCGCGGGTACCTGCTCTACCGTTTCCTGAGCATCCAGCCAGCGGCCCGCATCGTGGTAGCTCAGCGTCACGATTTCGGGCCGGGCGTAGGGCTCGCCGCCGTCTTCCGCATCATGCATACGCCACAGCACAAACCAGCACGGCGCTGCCGTCGTCGCGTTCAACACATAGCCTTCGGCGTCATCTCTGAACAAGCGCACCGTATAGCCGGGATGCAGCCAGCGCTCTTGGGCATCGTCTTTATATAAAAGACGTGCCGTCGGCCCGAATGCCGTTTCGTTGACGACCACATCATCCAGCACCCAGCGCCATTCCTGCCAGCGGCTCATGGGGCCGGTAATGCGCTCCTTGCGCATCACCACCGCTACATCCAGACTGACAGGCAAGGAATCGCTCATGACGCTTTACCTACTTCGCTCGACTGACCGAAATCGCCGACAGCTTCGAAGAATGGTCTTTGGCCATGCCGGCCACCGACACAGCCACCTGGCGCGCGACAGACTTGTACAAACCCGCGACCTCGCCATCCGGATCCGCGATCACAGAAGGCTGGCCGCCGTCGGCCTGCAGGCGGATATTGATGTCCAAGGGCAGGGCGCCCAAATACGGTAACTGATAATCGGCCGCCATCTTCTGGCCTCCGCCCGATCCAAAAATATGCTCGGCATGACCGCATTGGCTACAGACGTGAACCGCCATGTTTTCGATCACGCCCAGAATCGGCACCCCGACTTTTTCAAACATTTTGACGCCCTTGCGCGCATCCAGCAAGGCGATGTCCTGAGGCGTCGTCACGATCACAGCCCCGGTCACCGGTACTTTCTGGCTCAGCGACAGGTGAATATCACCCGTGCCCGGCGGCATATCCACCACCAGATAATCCAGATCTTTCCAGTTTGTCTGGCGCAATAGCTGTTCCAGCGCCTGCACCGCCATCGGGCCGCGCCAGATCATGGCCTCGTCGGCATCGACTAAAAAGCCGATCGACATCACCTGCACCCCGTAGTTTTCCAGGGGCTCCATCGTGTTGCCGTCTTCGCTCTGCGGGCGGGCGTTGATGCCCATCATCATGGATTGGCTGGGACCATAGATATCCGCATCCAGAATTCCGACCCGGGCGCCTTCGGCCGCCAGGGCCAACGCCAGATTCACGGCCGTGGTGCTCTTGCCCACGCCGCCCTTGCCTGACGCCACCGCTATGACGTTTTTGATGTTGGGCAGTAGCGCCACCCCGCGCTGTGCCGCGTGCGCCACAATCACCGAACGCAGGTTGATGGACACATTGCCCACACCCGGCACCGATTTCGCCGCCGCAATCAATGCGCTGCGCAATGCCGGGATCTGGCTCTTGGCCGGATAACCCAGTTCCACATCGAACGCCACGTCGGCGCCATCGATCTGAAGGTTTTTGACCGCCTTGGCTTCGGCCAAGGGCTTGCCCGTGTTGGGATCAATGACGGCCTGCAGGGCCTGAAGCAAAGTATCGGAAGTGACCATGAAGGGTCTGTCTCTGAAATCAGCGAAAGAGAAAGAAGTCGTTAATAAAGACGACGAAGGCCGTGCCTTTGGTCCGGCGCCCCCGGCGGGAGCGATTTCACGCCAAAGCGGCTAGGCGGCCACCTTCGGGCATGTTAGCAGAGCGGCAGTTGGGTCTGGCGTCTGTTCGGCCGGCACGATGAGGCTGGTCTATACTGGCCGCCATTGCGCGGCGCTGAGCGCGGCGCGTTTTATCGTGTGCCATGATCCATACTAACGATATTACGGGCCTCATCCTCGCGGGTGGACGGGGCAGCCGCATGGGCGGCGTAGACAAAGGACTGCAGAACTATCAAGGCATGCCCATGGCCTTGCATGCGTTGATGCGTCTCGCACCGCAGGTCGGCGACACCATGATCAACGCCAACCGCAATCTGGCCGCCTACGAGGCCATGGGGGTTGCCGTCTGGCCTGACAATCTGCCGGATTTCGCCGGCCCCCTGGCGGGATTGGCTGCCGGACTGGAGCGCTGCGAAACTGCTTACCTGGTCACGGTGCCGTGCGACTGTCCCCGGTTTCCGCTCGATCTGGTGCAGCGTCTGGCTCAAGCGCTCACCGAACAAGACGCCGACATCGCCATGGCCGCCACTCAGCAGGACGGCAAATTACGTACCCAGCCCGTTTTCTGCCTGATGAAAACGTCGCTGCTGTCCAGTCTGCTGGAGTTTTTACACAGCGGCCAGCGCAAAATCGACATCTGGACGGCGCAACACCACTGCATCGACGTAACCTTCGAAGATGCGCAGGCCTTTGCCGGCGCCAATACTCTGGCCGAATTGCAACAACTTTCCTGATGACTCGTCCCCTGCCTCCCAGTCTGGCCTCCATCGTTTCCTGTATCAGCGGCTACGACCCCAATGCCCTGCCGATTCCGCAGGCCCGCGCCTTTATTGACCAACTGGTGCCGCGCCTGAACACAGTGGAAATGCTGCCGTTGCGTTCAGCGCTGGGACGCGTGCTGGCACGCGATATCGTGTCGCATCTGAATGTCCCGGCGCACGACAACTCGGCCATGGACGGCTACGCATTCGCCGGCAGCGAATTGGCCGAGGATACTGATACGGTGTTGCAAGTGACCGGCGCGCTGCTGGCAGGAGACCCCTCCGCCCGCCCCGTCGGCGCAGGCCAGTGCGTACGCATCATGACTGGCGCCGTCATGCCCGCCGGCCTGGACACCGTCGTCCCTCAGGAATTCGTCCAACAGGACGGCGACCGGATCATCATTCCCGCAAATGTCTTGCGCGCCGGCGACAACCGGCGCTTGGCAGGCGAAGACCTGGCCATCGGCGACAACGCCCTGACTGCAGGCCGCGTATTACGTCCCGCCGACATTGGCCTGCTCGCCTCATTGGGCCAAGCTGAAGTCCCGGTCCAAAGACGGCTGCGCGTCGCCTTTTTCTCTACCGGCAACGAATTGCGCTCCATTGGCGAACCGCTGGACGAAGGCTGCGTTTACGACAGCAACCGCTATACCCTGTGGAGCATGTTGCAGCGGCTAGGCGTCGAGATCCTGGATCTGGGCGTCGTACGCGATGACCCGCAGGCGCTCGCCGCCGCCTTCAGTACCGCGGCCGCCAACGCGGATGCCGTCATCACCTCGGGCGGCGTCAGCGTCGGCGAAGCCGACCACACCAAGACTGTCATGGCCGAACTGGGCGATGTGCTGTTCTGGCGGATCGCCATGCGTCCGGGCCGGCCCATGGCCATCGGCCGCATCCGCGCCGACCATGGCGACGCCATTCTGTTTGGTTTGCCGGGGAATCCGGTTGCCGTCATGGTGACGTTCTACGCCCTGGTGCGTGATGCGTTATTGACCATGTCGGGCGCTACATCGAATACGCTGCCCTTGCTGCGCTGCACGGCCGCACAACCTATTCGGAAAAAACCAGGCCGCACGGAGTATCAACGCGCCATCGTGACCCCGGCGACGGGCGGCGGGTGGCAAGCCAGCATCACCGGTTCACAAGGCTCGGGCATTTTGCGCAGTATGAGCGAGGCCAATGGCCTGATGGTATTGCACCACGATCAAGGCAACGTCGCCGCCGGCGACCTGGTCGACGTGCTGCCTTTTGACGGCCTGATTTAAGCCGTTTCCAGACCTGATTCCCTGTGACGAATCCCCACATGACAAAAATTATCGGTTTTGCCGGATGGAGCGGCGCAGGCAAGACCTCGTTGCTGACCAAACTGATCCCCTGTCTGAAAGCCCGGGGCTATAGTGTCTCTACGGTCAAACACGCCCACCACGCGTTCGACATCGACACGCCGGGCAAGGACTCGTTTCTGCACCGCGCCTCCGGTGCCACGGAAGTCCTGGTCGCCTCATCCGCCCGCTGGGCGCTGATGCACGAACTGCGTGGTGCGCCCGAACCCGAATTAGGCGAATTGCTCAGCGCCATGAGTGCCGTCGATTTCATTCTCGTCGAGGGATTCAAGCGCAATGCGCACATCAAGATCGAAGTCCACCGCCGGGAGAACAACAAGCCCTGGCTCTACCTTGACGACCCCAGTATCGGGGCCATCGCCAGCGATACAGACTCGAACGACCATCCCTTGCCCCACGTCGCCTTGGATGACATCGAAGCCGTCGCGGACCTGGTCGAGACCCTGGCTTGGCCACTGGACATGGCGATCGCCCGTCTGACTCAGCGGGGAAATGCCGCCTGAGCGCCAAGCAGGCCCGCCCCCGTTTAGCCTCTCCCCGCTTCCTCGGGGCCCGTTCCCGCAGTAAAGTAGCGGCTGCAAAATCGCCTGTGGGCGTCAAGGAAGCATCTTGAATTTCATTTTCCGAGGCAACGAACTTTTAGTCCAAGAGACCGGCCTTGAACTCCCTGATGCCGCGGTCTGCGCTGCGCTCAGCCTGCAGCCCGAACGCTTGCAGCAAGTGTGGCTGGACAACCCGCACATCCGGACCACCCACGTCCCGCTGACAACCGAGCCGCCCGCTGGCTACGCTTTCCTGAAGCTGCGCGCGCTGTTCAGCGAACTGGGCGAGCGCACCGCAGTGGCCGGACGCGCCTTCCAGATTGCAGAGTGGGCCCGTACTCATCGATATTGCGGAGTCTGCGCAACCCCTATGGAGCCGGTGGGCCACGAGCTCTGCATGCGCTGCCCCGCTTGCGGGATGTCTGCGTATCCCCGCATATCCCCCGCCATGATGGTGCTGGTGCGCAAAGGCGACAGCATTCTGCTGGCGCGCCACGCGACTTATGCGACGGCGCGCCACACCGCATTAGCAGGCTTTGTCGAGGCGGGAGAAAGCATCGAGGACGCCATCCATCGCGAGGTCTACGAGGAAGTCGGCCTGCGCGTGACCGACCTGCGCTACTTCGGCAGCCAGTCGTGGCCCTTCCCCCATTCGCTGATGATCGCCTTTACCGCCGAATATGTAGAGGGCGAGATCCGAGTGCAAGAAGACGAAATCGCGGAAGCTCACTGGTACGGCCCTGGCGACACGCTGCCCGATATTCCTATGCGCGAATCCATTGCCGGCCGCCTGGTCCGCGCCAATCTACCCGCCGGCACAAGCTCCTGATACCCATGCCGCCCGCCTGCAGCGCCTGACTATCAGTGCCGCAGGCAGCGGAATCTCTCATGCGACATTCCACTCTTCTATTCATCATCGCCGCCTTCGTGCTGCTCGTTGTCAGCCGGCTGGCGTTGGCTGCCTGGCAATGGCGCCGCGTCACCAAGGCCGGAGGCTTACGCCCTCTGCTGCTGGGCGGGCTGCGCATCGACACGAACCAGATCGCCGTCCTGGTCGCGCTGCCTGCAGTGCTTTCGCCGCTATTCGCCCACTTGCCGGCCGCTGCTGCTGCCACCGGAATCTGGCTGCAGGTATGCTGGATCGTGCTGGGCTTTCTGGAGGTCGCCACGCCGGCCTTCATCATGGAATACGACACACGCCCCAATCGTCTGTTCGTGGAATACCTGAAGCATCCGCGAGAAGTCTCCGGCATGCTGTGGCGCGGCTACAAATTGGAACTCGCGGCTGCGCTGGTAGCAGTTATCGTATTGCTGGCCATTGGCCATGCCTTGTTCGGCGACCCTCAAGTCGAGACCCGCTGGTCCTGGTGGCAGATGGCGCTGGGCAGCCTCGTCATCCTCGCTGCTGTCATCCTCGCCATACGGGGCACCTTGGGACACCGGCCGATCAATCCCTCGACAGTCGCATATAGCAACGATGGGCTGCTCAATACGTTGGCTTTGAACTCGCTCTATAACGTGTCCTATGCCATCTACAGCATGAAACACGAAAAATCTGCTGCGGCCGTCTATGGCCGCATGCCGGGCGAACGCATGCAAGAGATCGTCCTATCCCGCGCAGGGCTCCCCTACCCCCCTGCGCTGGAAACGCATCCTAGCGTGCACCAGCAAACTCCCACGCACACGCGTCCCCGCCCGGCCAATATCGTCATCATCCTTGAAGAAAGCCTGGGCGCTCAGTACAGCGCGGCGTTGGGCGGCGACAAAGATCTCACGCCCCATCTGGATGCGCTGGCACGCGAAGGCTGGGCCTTCACGCGCACCTATGCCACCGGCACGCGATCAGTCCGCGGACTCGAGGCCGTCACGGCGGGCTTTCTGCCCACTCCCGCGCAGGCCGTACTGAAACTGCCCGCCGCGCAACGCGGATTCTTTACCTTGGCCGACGTGCTGGGCCGTCACGGCTATCACTCTCGTTTCATCTACGGCGGTGAATCGCACTTCGACAACATGAAAGGCTTTTTCCTCGGAAATGGCTTTGACGAAATCGTTGACCTCCCCGACTTCAAGAATCCAGCCTTCGTCGGCACATGGGGGGCATCAGACGAAGACATGTTCACCCAGCTGGATGCGCGGCTACGCACCGACACCGACAACAATCAACCGTCGTTCACGCTGGCATTCAGCGTATCCAACCACTCCCCATGGGAATATCCTGCGGGCCGCATCACGGTCGATGGCAACCCTGCAACCGTTGAAAACACCGTCCGTTACGCGGATTGGGCGATAGGACAGTTCTTCGAACGTGCGCGCCAGGCTCCCTACTGGGACAACACTATTTTCCTGGTGGTTGCCGATCACGACTCGCGTGTGTTTGGCGACACCCTCGTGCCCGTACGCCATTTTCATATCCCCGCCGTCATTCTAGGTGGCGGCATCCAGGCGCGGCGCGACGAGGGCATCATCAGTCAGATCGACCTGCCACCCACGCTGCTGTCGCTGGCCGGGGTCACTTGCACGCACCCGATGTTGGGCCATGACCTGACGCGCAGCGCACCAAATCGCGCCATCATGCAATATGAAAACCACTACGGTTATCTAAAGGGCGACGATCTGCTGGTGCTCCTGCCGGGCAAGGCGCCGGTGCAATTCCGCTACAGCGCGCCAGAGACTTTTGCCCCGACGGATACCAACGCCGCACTCGCCGAAGAAGCCCTGGCGCACGCGCTCTGGCCCAGTTGGGCCTACCGCGAACAACGCTACTGCGTTCCCACTGAAACCTGAGCCTTCCCAACCGCTACCTGTCGTAGCGTTTCTCGCAGCGACAGTGTCGCGGTCCTCATGCTCACACTGTCGTTTCATCTACCGCGCCGTCATGACGATTCCCTTCTCGGAATCGTCTGATATCGCAGATCAAATCTCTCATTGTCATTTCGTCCTGCAGTCATCTCTCTAGAATGGCCTGCAGGATGAGTGTCAGCTCCATTCCCCGCGCTTTCTGTTGACGTATGCACGCGCTTCGATGTCGTGCAGAGCGTACGGCTGCGCGCGGTGCTCGTCGCCCGCTCCATGCGGATGAGGCTCCTGCAGTCTCCGACAACGCTACCCGATCAACGTCACCAGCTCTTTTATCCCCATGTTTCGCAAAGCCGCACTCGACGCCGCCAAATCGCATCCGCTGGGAACCGTCATTGCCCTGCGGCCGCTGTCTACTTCCCTATTAGTCGGCCTGTTCGCGATATTCGGCTTGAGCCTGGTGCTGTTTTTCTGCTTTGGCTCCTATACCAAACGCGTCAAAGTCTATGGACAACTCATCCCTGCCAGCGGCTTGGTCAAAGTCTACGCGCCCCAAACCGGCGTCATCATCGCCAAGCACGTCACCGAAGGCACAATCGTCCAAAAGGGCGACCACTTGCTCACCATCTCCAGCGAACGCTACACCCAAACCGGCACCGCCACGCAGGAAACCATCAGCAGCCGCATGCAGCGCCGCCTCGATCTTCTGCAGCACGAGCGCGACAAGCTCGACACCATCCATCGAGAGGAATCCGCTACGCTGGCTCACACCATCGCCACACTCTCGCAAGCGTTGGATCGCATCGACAAACAGATCTCGCTGCAACGCAAGCGCGTGGCCCTCGCGCAAGACAGCTCGCATCGATACGAAGTCCTGTCGTCCGAAAGCTTCGTCTCGCGTGATCAACTACAGGAGAAACAAGCCATCTACCTGGAGCAACAGACCAGGCTTGCCGATCTGACTCAACAACGCGCGGAAACTGTCAAAGAACTGACCAGACACGAAAGCGAGCAACGCACGCTACCACTAAAACAACAAGCAGCCGCCACGCAAATCGAACGCGAGATTCTCGCCATCACACAAGACCTCGCCGAAAGCGAAGCCAAACGCCATCTCGTCATACTCGCCCCTGAAACCGGCCAAGTCAGCAGCCTGCTTGCCGAGATCGGACAGCACGCCGATCCGAACAAGGCCCTGCTCAGCCTGGTTCCTCAACACACCGAGTTGATTGCGGACATCTATATCAAAAACAAAGACATCGGTTTCACGCGCGTGGGCGATCGGGCGCTGATTCGCTATGCATCCTATCCCTATCAGAAATTCGGCATGCACGGCGCCAAAGTCGCTTCTATTTCCACCGCCGCCGTGCCTGCAGCAGAAATCGTGAACATCTCCGGCGCCATTCCCGGCCTAGATCAAAACACAGCACAAGACTTGTACTACCGCGCCACGCTCCGTCTGGATGCGCAACACATTCTCGCTTATGGCGACGCACGACCGTTAGCCACAGGCATGGCCCTGGAAGTCGACATCCTGCGCGAAACCCGCGCAATCTACGAATGGGTCTTAGAGCCGTTGTACAGCATCACCGGAAAGGTATCGTAATGAGTTCGTTCACACTGGCAGACCTCAAACGTCTGATGTCAGGGCGCCCCACGGTGCCTGTCATCCTGCAAGCCGAAGCCGCGGAATGCGCCAACGCCTGCATTGCCATGGTAGCGAGCTATTACGGCCAATCACTCACTGTTCATCAACTACGGCAACGGTTCCCGATCTCCCTAAAGGGTGTGACCCTTCTGCAGGTTGCCAATATGTGCGAGCAACTGGGCCTGCAGTACCGTGCCGTCACCCTAGAACTCCACGACCTGACCAAGCTGCGCACGCCTTGCATTCTGCATTGGCGATTCAATCATTTTGTCGTGCTTTGCTCGACCAACGGTCGGACTGCGGTCATTCATGACCCCTCTACGGGGCGGCGAAAGATTTCCCATACTGAACTCAACGAGGCCTTTACGGGCGTCGCGCTTGAGCTCTGGCCCGCGCAGACTTTTCAGATATCGCCGCCTCAACCCCCCATGCCATTGCGCAAACTAGTAGGGGCTGTATTTGGGCTCAAGCGCGCGCTGCTCCAGATCATCATCCTGGCGCTTGTGCTGGAAATGCTGTCGTTGGCAACACCCGTACTCACACAGTGGGTGATAGACGACGTCATTGTTTCCGCCGACACAGACCTATTGACGACACTGCTGATCGGCTTTGCCTTGCTGCTGATCATGCAAACAGCCGTTTCTACGCTGCGTGCTTACGTCGGCATGCAATTGAGCACCAGCCTGTCCTTTCAGAGCAAGAGCAATTTGTTTGCGCATTTGATCAAGCTGCCTACCGCATTCTTCGAGCGGCGCCACATCGGCGATATCGTGTCGCGATTTGGCTCGATAGACACCATCCAGCAGACGCTCAATGCCTCGTTGATCGCGGGCATCCTCGATGGCCTCATGACGGTCATTACCTTGGTATTGATGTGGCTTTACAGCTGGCAGCTGTCCCTCGTCGCGATCGTGGCAATGGTGCTGTACGGCATTATTCGGATCGTCTCGTATCCGCCGCTCAAAGCGCGTTCGCACGATGCCATCATCAAGAGTGCGCAAACGCAATCTCACTTTCTCGAAACGCTGCGCGGCATACGCACTTTACAGGTATTTCAAAAAGCCCAGGATCGCTGCGCCGCCTGGCAGGCGCTGCTCGTAGATCAATTCAATTCGGGCATCAAGGTCCAGAAACTCAAGCTCGTCTTCGAACAGTTCAACGCCGTCATCTTCGGCCTAGAAGGGCTGATCATCCTATGGGCGGGCGCTCAACTCGTTATCTCCGGCGGCTTCAGTGTGGGCATGCTGATGGCCTTTCTCGCCTATAAGTCGCAATTCAACCAGCGAGTGGGCGCGTTGATTGACAACCTGTTCGAACTGCGCATGTTGCGCATTCAGGGCGAACGGCTATCCGACATCGTACTCACCGCCCCCGAAGCCCCCGGGCGCGATTCACAACGCCCAGTGGACCGGCTCTCCGGCACATTGGCGTTTTCCAATGTCAGTTTCCGCTATGGCGACGCGGATCCCTTGGTGCTGGACCAAGCCTCGTTCGAAATCGCAGAGGGGCAATCCGTCGCCATCGTCGGCACCACCGGCGCCGGAAAATCGACACTGCTCAAACTCATGCTGGGCATTCTGCAGCCCACGCAAGGCGAAGCGACGATTGGCGGCATTCCGTATCACATACTAGGAGCACGCGGCATACGATCCATCTCGGCGTCGGTACTTCAGGACGATGTTCTGTTTGCGGGTTCCATTGCAGACAACGTCAGCTTCTTTGACCAGAACATAGACCGTGATTGGATTGAAACCTGTTGCAGACACGCCGCCATCCATGACGAGATTGCTGCGCTGCCCATGGGCTATCACACGCTGGTCGGTGACATGGGAACGGTCCTTTCCGGTGGTCAGAAACAGCGGCTATTGATTGCACGCGCTCTTTACCATCGCCCCAAGATTCTCATTCTGGACGAGGCCACCTGCCATCTCGATCTCGCGGTTGAAGCACGAGTCGTCCATATGCTGAAAACGCTCAATATCACCCGCATCGTCGTCGCCCATAGGCCCCAGACCATCGCCTCGGCAGAGCGCGTGCTGGAGCTCAAGCACGGGAGAATCCATGAGCACATTCTGTCCGCGCACGAACATGATTAGCCGTTTGAAGCGCACCACGCCTGCGTCGCTTACCGTTCTTCTGGCTGCCAGTCTGGTGATGGCGGCAGACCCAGTCATTGCAGCCGGGCGGCCGCTTGACCTGCCACCACCCCTCGAGCTCAACCTTGCTGCCGACGTCTGTGAAATGCCTCCTACATTAATGGGCTTGAGTCTGCGCGATGCAGTCCAGGTTGCACTTTGCAGAACGCCGGATGTACACCAGGCCACTATCGCAATCGAAGAAAATGCCGCCAACCTGGATGCCGCAAACGCCAAGTATCTGCCCACCTTGAATGCCGATGCCGACGCCAGCCGCATCGGCAAACACGTCAAGTACCCTGCTCACCCTGCGGGCAATTACGATCTCCATGCATACAGCGGCAATGCGCGGCTCGGGCTCAATTGGCTGCTGTTCGACTCCGGAGAGCGCAGCGCGCAATACGACAATGCACATGCCAAACTGAGCGCAGCCTTGTACAACAAAGCGCTCGTCAATCGCGATCGCGCCATCACCGTCGCCGACAGCTATTACAAGGCGCGCAGCGCCATAGCCAACGCCACGGCTGCTCGCGACGCCGCCGCTCGCGCCCAGAAAAACTTCCACGCCACGCAACGCCTGCGTGAGGGCGGTGTCGGCTCCATTGCCGACGAGCTTCTCGCCAAAGTCGCGTGGCAACGTCACCTCGTCGACACCGAGACCAAAACTACGGCAGCCGAGCTCACAAGGATAGCTCTCATCACCGCGATCGGTCTGCCCAGCCACACTCGCCTCAGTCTGGCTGCCGCGGACAACACGCCCACAGCAATTGCTGCCGAAACGCCCGCCACGACTCCCTCCACCGTCAACGAGCACATCGCCTCCGCCATTCGCAATCATCCGCGACTCGCAGCCGCACGCGCCAATACACAGGCTGCCGAGGCCGAAACCAAGGCCATTGCAGCCCAGCACCTGCCCAAGGTCAGCCTGCAAGCCGATCGTCGCCTCGGCGTCACGCCTCCGGCCAACGCCGTCGCCAGAGAAAACGTCAACAGCTGGTCCGTCGGCCTCACCGTGCATATTCCCATTTTCGACGGCAACGCTACCCGCTACGCCACCGATGCCGCTCGATCTCGAACTCGTGCAGCCCGTGAAACCGAACGCGCCGTATGGCTCGAAGAAGGACGGAAGCTCCTCACGGATTTCAATCACATGACCAGCGCCGCCCAAAAGGCCGCTCTGCTCAAAGACGCGAAAGCCAGTGCAGAACAAGCCTACCGCAGCGCCGAGATCCGCTATCAGCAAGGGGTAGGCACCGTCGTCGAGCTTCTCAAGGCGCAAGACGAACTCGCCAGTGTCGAACAAGCCGCCATCGACGTGCATTACGAATTACTCGCGGCGCAGTTCCGCGTTGCCGTTGCGCTCGATACGCTGCCGCCTGATCAACTTGGTGATCATTAGTACGGTTGACTCATAGCATTCATATCTTCTTTTTTGGCGTTGGAGTTATCGCCATGCGAACACTATCTCACCATGAGCTTACAGAAATTTCCGGCGGATTCTGTCAACTGCACAACGTTGACGTTGCGATGGCGGCAGGCAGATTGCGCCGCCAATACGATCACGGCGAAGGTCCATTAGCCGAATTCGCCCCCATCGCCATGGACTTAGAAGGCCCCGGACAGCTCATAGACGGCATAGAAAATCCATTGCTGAGATGGACATTAAAGTCCGCCATTGTGGCGATAGGCGTTGCTGTGGCGATCGCGTTGTTCGTTGTCGACGAGAACGATGATTGGACCGAATGTTTTTGAACATGGCCGGTTTCCCTCGCTTTCTTGGTGGTTTCATATCCAACGCTCCGACTATCAAGGCACACAACATACCTGTCATCACCCGGGAGGACACCCATGCGCGAACTGCCGATTTCAGAGCTTTCATGTGTCGCTGGCGGCATAGTGCTCGACCACAACGCGATATCCGTTGCCGGCATGGTCAATTCTCTAGCGGGCTATGACTTTATGAAAAACGTCATGCAGACGTTGAACCTCAGCGAGGGAAAAACGCAGATCGGCACGTGCCTCGCAGCGTTTGGAGGGGGAAACATAGCGCTCTCACTATGGAATGAGCCGGAATATGTCATCAGAAACGACCGCCTATATGTCGGAATGGTCCTCGGTTTTCTCTGGGGCGTTTTCCTGAGCGTCGCCGAAGAGGCGCAGCTACGCAACTCTTCAGAACATCATTAAAAAACTTGATATCTCTGCCACGTGTCCGCGTCGTTACGCGCCAATCCTGCTAAAAAATATATGAAAGAATTGTTCTCTTCAGACCTTCAATCAGTTTCCGGCGGATCCACTCCCAACATTGCAACAATGCGAGCACTGGGAGCCATCAGTTCGACAGTGGGCTACATGCTCGCCGTACAAATAAAGCGGAGAGTGGGGCTCAACACCTCTGGAACCATCGAGGGCATCACGGGCGCGAACGCTATTGGCGGCTTCGTCAGCCATTCAATGTGGGATGACCAGAACCTACCCATCGAGGACCGCTCGGCCGCCGGTTTAGCGACGAGTTTCGTGTGCGGTGCCAGCGTCGGATTATTCGAAGACATGGCCAAGGCAGCCATTTCGAACGTCAGGCAAAAAAGCTGACGCGCGTCTTCGTTCTATTTCGTCAACCACCAATATCCATAACTTCGTCACTCAAAACACCATGCGTGAATTATCGTCTTCAGACCTTCAACTTGTTCCGGGCGGATTTGACACAGTCGGCGCAACCCTGCGCGCGTTTGGGACCGCCAATTCGGTTATCGGATACGTGGCAGTCGTGCGCACATTGCAACGGTGGGGGGCCCCAGGCTCTGAAACGAAAATGGGCGCTGCCAATGCCATGCTCATCAGCGGGTTCGCCGCACATCCACTTTGGGATGGTCCGGGACTCAACCCGCAAGACAGGGCCTCCGCGGGCATGGCGGGATGTTTTTTGGTGGGAGCAGCGGTAGGCTTGGCCGAAACGGCCATCAAAACCGTCGCCGCGCGCCTCATTAAAGAATAGCGACAGGCCGGCAGCAATACTTACGAGTCTGTTCCAGGTTCCAGAGTCAGGCCGCCGCACTGCAGACGCGAAAAAAGCCCCGCGCCGCACTTCAGCCTGCTGTGCCCCCCCGAGGCGGCGTTTTTGTTTTGGAGTGGCCCGGCAACAAAAAAGCCGGACACTGTATTCACAGTTCCGGCTCTTGCTACGGGTGTCGGGCACACCCGTAAAAATTCGACCACCAATCAGTGGTCGGGGCGAGAGGATTCGAACCTCCGACTCCTGCGTCCCGAACGCAGTACTCTACCAGGCTGAGCTACGCCCCGATTCGCTTATGCAGCGTTTTCTTCAACGATCTCGATTGACCGCGAAAGCGCAGAATTCTAACAGGGATTTCTGATAAACGGAAATCGGCAGGATATCCAGTGCCCGCCGGGCGATATCGGCCTCGGCCAAAGCGGCCTGTTGCGCGTGTTCCAGCGCCCCTGTCGCCCGGATGGCCTCGGCCACCGCCGCAAAGTCTGCATCACCCGTTTGAATCGCGTTACGAATCAGTTCGCGCTGGGCGGGCGTGCCCTGCTCCATCACCCAGATCAACGGCAACGTCGGTTTGCCCTCGCGCAGGTCGTCCCCGACGTTTTTACCCAGCGCCTGGGCGTCCCCGCTGTAGTCGAGCACATCGTCCACCAACTGAAACGCGGTACCGATATGGCGACCATAAGCAGCCGCGGCGGCCTCTTGCTCGGCCGTCGCCCCCGCCAGCACAGCGCCGACCTGGGCAGCCGCCTCGAACAGCTTTGCTGTTTTGTAACGCACGACCTGTAAATAGCGCTCCTGCGAGACATCCGGATCATGGACGTTGAGCAATTGCAACACCTCGCCCTCGGCGATCACCGTGGTCGCCTCGGACAATATCTGCATGATGCGCATCGAGCCCGCCTCGACCATCATCTCGAACGAGCGCGAATACAGGTAATCGCCCACCAATACGCTGGCCGCATTGCCGAACATGGCATTGGCCGTCTCTCGACCGCGGCGCAAATCAGACTCGTCAACCACATCGTCGTGCAACAACGTCGCCGTGTGAATGAACTCGACCACAGCCGCCAGCAGATGGTGATGGTCACCCTGATAACCCAGCGCCCGCGCCATCATCAGCACCATGGCCGGCCGCATGCGTTTGCCGCCTGCGCCGATGATGTAATCCGCAATCGTCCGGATCAGTACGACCTCCGAATCCAAACGTCCGCGGATAACCGCGTCGACGGCTTTCATATCATCGGAAATAGGGGCGATCAGCTCAGGGAGATTCAAAACGTATCCGGCAGGTATTAGGGAGAGCCGACCCGAGGCTCTGTGATGTATCAACGCAGGCAATCGCGCTGCTGTCGGGGCCTCGCAAATTATACGAGGTATCACCAGCACGCTGGCCACGGGCAGGTAAAACGCCCAGCAGGCCGGAACCGCCCCGCGAACCGAGCGCTCCAGTCGGGCTAACCACCCGCCCCATAAGGAAATTTTGACTTTTCCGCAACCCCGAGTTAGAATCTTTGGTTCGGTCAATACCGAAATCCCTATTTTTAAGGAATACCCCATGTACGCGGTCGTAAAAACCGGTGGCAAGCAGTATCGCGTTGCCGCTGGCGAAAAACTCAAGGTAGAACAGATACCGGCTGACATTGGGCAAGAAATCACCCTGGACCAGGTCCTGTCGGTGGGCGAAGGCGACCAACTGAAAGTTGGTACTCCGATCGTCGCTGGCGCCGTGGTCAAGGCAACGGTTCTTGCGCATGGCCGGCACGACAAGGTCAAGATCTTCAAGATGCGCCGTCGCAAGCACTATCAGAAGCACCAGGGCCACCGTCAGAACTACACCGAAATCCGCATCGAAGCCATCACGGCCTAACGATACGACTCGGTTATTGAATAGCAGGAGCTAATCAAAAATGGCACAGAAAAAGGGCGGCGGCTCTACGCGAAACGGTCGCGACTCAGAATCGAAGCGACTGGGCGTCAAGGCATTTGGCGGCCAACTCATCCCGGCTGGCTCGATCATCGTGCGCCAGCGCGGCACCCGTTTCCACCCCGGCACCAACGTCGGCATCGGCAAGGATCACACCTTGTTCGCGCTGGTCGACGGCAAAGTTCAATTCGGCTTCAAAGGCGCATTGAACAAGCAGACCGTGTCGGTTGTGGCGGCCGAATAACGGTTACCGGATAACGGCAACCGTTTTATAAACGGCAAAAGCCCTGTCGCACGCGGCAGGGCTTTTTTGCTTCAGGCAGAAATTACTTATGAAATTCGTAGACGAAGCCACCATCGAAGTCATCGCCGGCAAAGGCGGTAATGGCGTGGCGAGCTTTCGCCGCGAAAAGTTTATCCCCAAGGGCGGTCCCGATGGCGGTGACGGCGGACGCGGCGGTAGCATCTTTGCCATCGCTGATCGCAACATCAATACGCTGATCGATTTCCGCTACGCCCGTTTGCATCGGGCCAAAAACGGCGAAAACGGCCGTGGCTCGGATCAGTATGGCGCGGCCGCCCCCGATATCACGCTGCGCGTGCCCGTGGGCACCGTCATCCATGACGCCGATACCGGCGAGCTCTTGTTCGATCTCAGCCGCCACGATCAAAAGGTTACGCTGGCTGCGGGTGGGCAAGGCGGCATGGGCAATATCCATTTCAAATCCAGCGTCAACCGCGCGCCACGCCAATGGACGCCCGGCAAAGAAGGCGAGCAACGCCGCCTGCGCCTGGAACTGAAAGTCCTGGCCGATGTAGGCCTGCTCGGGCTGCCCAATGCCGGCAAATCGACGCTGATCAGCCGCATCTCCAATGCGCGCCCCAAAGTCGCCGACTATCCATTCACGACACTGCACCCCAATCTGGGCGTCGTACGCACCTCCCCATCGCGCAGCTTTGTCGTGGCAGATATCCCCGGCCTGATCGAGGGCGCCTCCGAGGGTGCCGGCCTGGGACATTTGTTCCTGCGGCACTTGGCTCGCACCCGGGTACTGCTGCATCTGGTTGACATTTCACCCGTCGATCCCGACGTGGATCCTATCGACCAGGCGGTAACCGACGCTCGCGCCATTGTCGAGGAATTGCGCCGTTACGACCCGGAATTGGCCAACAAACCGCGCTGGCTGGTGCTGAACAAGCTGGACGTGGTCACCGACCCCGAGTCCGCACGTGAACGCTTTATCGAACAGTTCGGCTGGAAAGGTCCGGTTTATGCCATTTCGGGCCTCAGCGGCGATGGCACTCAAGATCTGATCTGGGCGCTCCAGGACTACCTGGACGCCGAACAGCGCAAAGATCATATCGCCCAGGATCAGGCGGACGGCACCTACGTCGCCGAAGACCCTCGTTTTGATGCCACACGTAGCGACGCGTCCGTCAGTCAGACGCCGCGTAGCGGTGACGAATAAGCCATAATCGCATTTTCGTTTTCCGCCGGTCGCCGTACATGACATATGTGCGGCCACCACTCTCATCATCGCGACACTTCGGTCATTGCCATGACTGCCGATCACACCGCTGTTTCTGTTGTTGCTTCGGCCACCCGTTTGGTGGCCAAAGTCGGATCCTCTCTGGTCACCAACGAAGGCCGAGGGCTGGACCGCATCGCCGTCGCGCACTGGGCGGCTCAAATCGCCACATTGCGCCAGCAAGGCAAACAAGTCATTCTCGTATCCAGTGGCGCCATTGCCGAAGGCATGGCCCGGCTGGGCTGGCGCAAGCGCCCCTCCGCCATGCACGAGCTCCAGGCGGCAGCAGCCGTGGGCCAGATGGGGCTGTGCCAGGCGTACGAGGCAGCATTCGCAGAGCATGGACTTCGTACCGCGCAGATTCTACTCACCCATGAGGATCTGGCCGATCGCCGCCGCTATTTGAATGCACGCAGCACCCTGTTTTCCCTGTTGCGCATGGGCGTGGTGCCGATCGTCAATGAAAATGACACGGTCGTCACCGACGAAATCCGCTTGGGCGACAACGATACCCTGGGGGCCTTGGTCACCAACCTGATCGAGGCGGACACGCTGGTCATCCTGACGGATCAGCGCGGTCTTTATGACTCTGACCCGCGCAAGAATCCCAATGCGGTCTTTATCTCACATGCTCAGGCTGGCGATCTTGCGTTGGAAGCCATGGCTGGCGGCGCCGGTTCAGGTATCGGTACCGGTGGCATGCTCACCAAGATCCTGGCCGCCAAACGCGCGGCACACAGTGGAGCACACACAGTCATCGCCTCTGGCCGCGAACGCGACGTACTGACACGCCTGGCACAAGGGGAATGTATCGGCACCGAATTGCGCGCCACATTGCCCGTCTGGTCGGCCCGCAAGCAATGGCTGGCAGACCACCTGCGCTTGCGCGGCCGGGTCATTCTGGACGAGGGTGCAGTCAGAGCACTGCTCCATGACGGCAAGAGCCTGCTTTCGATCGGGGTCGTCGACGTACAAGGCGAATTCGAGCGGGGCGACGTGGTGGCGTGCCTGGACGCGCAAGGTACCGAGTGCGCGCGCGGCTTGATCAATTACTCGTCAACCGACACGCGACGCATCTTGCGTCAGCCGTCGTCTCGGATTGCATCGATTCTGGGCAGCATGAGCGACCCAGAATTAATGCATCGAGATAACCTGGTCATCACTTAGTTGACATAGCTGGCCGGCGATGCCTTTGGCGTTTCTTCAAAGGCACCACCCTCGGGCACCGCATCAGCCAGGAAAATGTAACCCCACTGCCGTACGGCCAATAGCGGCAGCCCGACTCCCAGCCGTTCCGCTTTGGCTCGTAGGCGCGAGACCATGACATCCACACTGCGCGCCGAGTGCCGGCTGCGTGGCCCTGCCGCTACCGACGTGGCCACCAGACGCTCGCGCGGCAAGCGATGCCCAGGTGAAGACAGCAAACGTAGGAAGAACGCGCTTTCGGTGAACGTCAAGGGCAGGTGCTGACCGCGCGGCCCCGCCAGCACGCGTCCGGAATGCGTCAGCCGCCATAGCGGCGTCTCTCGGGCAGAACGCTCAGGTGAAAGCGTACGCAACCGGCTTAACGAACGCCCTAGAGCGCAGAGTTCGCGCACGTCGGTCGACATCAGGCAGCAAGCATCGGCGCCCGCGTCCAAGGCAACAATCCGTGCGTCCACGTCGGCATCATCGACCAGGACGATCAGTGCCGCATTGGGGGCTGCATAACGCGCAATACCTACAGCGGTACGCAGGTCGCTTTCGCCGTTTTCCAGGATCAACACCTGGGGCACGGAAACTTCGACCAGATCTGCCAAAGCACTCGTCGTCTGGCAGGCGCGGACCACCCAGCCCTGGGCAGCCAAACCCGCCGACAGTTGCGGCAAACGAGGCTGATGGTCTTGAATGACGATAGATTCAATTGCGGTGTGCATGAGATCTCCTTGGCAAAAAGCACATAAGTGAAAAGCACATGGTGATAATCATGATCTCCACGTAATCTAAACGCACGGCTTAATCCAGGAGTGCAGACTTTTTCAGACCGTTTGACGCCTGCGAACCACCACGAAACCGCACACGGTTTCGCATATTCATGCTTGAGCTATTGAGCAACGCTATACAGCAGGAAAAACCACCACCGGCAGATGATCACCGCTGCGGCAATGCGGCCGACGGATCAACCGGCTGACCCCGATGCCGCAACTCAAAATAAAGGCCGGGCCCTTTGCGGTCCGTATTACCCATATCGGCGATCTGTTGCCCCTGGGAAACCTTTTGTCCCTCTTTGACCAGCAGCTTGCTGTTGTGGGCATAGATGCTCAGGAAATCACCCGAGTGTTGCACGATTACGAGATTGCCATAGCCGCGCAGGCGGTTACCTGCGTAGACTACGCTTCCGGCCGCTGCGGCTTTGACCGGCGTACCGGCCTTGTTGACGATCGTCAGCCCCTTGGACGAGCTGCCGTTATACCGTTGCGTCAGCGTTCCCTCAGCGGGCCATACCAGTTTCAATCCCCGCACCACCGCCGCGGACGATGACGATGAAGCCGCCGGGACACGGGTACCACTGGTACGGCTGCCGGTTGTTTCATTCGCGCTCTCCGTCGGAGCAGTGCCGCTGGCGCCATCCACGCGCAACAGCTGCCCCTTGGTGATGCGGTCGGGGTTGGACAGATTATTCAGCCGCATCAACGCCGATACACTGGTATTGTGCTGGCGAGCGATCTTATTGAGCGTGTCGCCGGCCTGTACGCGGTAATACCCGGGTTCGACCTTGCCGGAACCCGTACTGCTACATCCCGCCAACACGATGGCCAAACAAAGACACAGCACCAGACAAATACGGTGCCAGGCGGGCGTTGCCCAATCACGGCTGGAGACCGTGTACGAGACGGAAGGGGTTGAAATGGCAAACACTGACAAAGTATCGGAATAAGTGGCTAAAAGGAGAAAATACCCCCACGCCGCGCCTTCGGCTTGCTGCCCCCCGAGGGGGCGTTTTTACCTTGGGGCGGCCCGGCGGTAGAAGAATACCCCCACGCCGCGCCTTCGGCTTGCTGCCCCCCGAGGGGGCGTTTTTACCTTGGGGCGGCCCGGCGGTAAAAAAATCTCCGCCCTGAAGGGTACCAAGAAACGATGTAACAGGCTTATGCATTTGAATCTGAGCCTGCTCGCCTCTCGGCACTCCACCGCCCTTTATACCGATAAATGCCGCCGTACGTCCTCGCCGTCCATCTCGCTGCGCGGCCCGTGCGCGACTACCTCGCCGCGGGATAGCACGACGAAATGGTCGGCCAATTCGCGCGCAAAATCGAAATATTGCTCGCACAGCAAGATACCGATATTGCCGCGCTCGCGCAGTAACCGGATCACTCGGCCGATGTCTTTAATAATGGATGGCTGAATTCCCTCGGTAGGCTCGTCCAGAATAATCAGCCGGGGCTCGGCCACCAGCGCGCGTGCGATAGCCAATTGCTGCTGCTGCCCGCCCGACAGGTCTCCGCCGCGGCGTCCCAGCATGGTTTTCAGCACAGGAAAGAGTTCGAATATCTCGTCTTTGACGCGGCGCGCCCGTGCGCCCGGAAAGCGAGCCATTCCCATGATGATGTTTTCCTCGACCGTCAACCGCGCAAACACGTCGCGGCCCTGCGGCACATACGCGATTCCCAGCGCTGCCCGTTTGTGCGGGGATAACCGGGAAATATCCAGCCCCTCAAACATGACTTTGCCTCCAGCGATGGGCAACACGCCCATGAGACATTTGAGCAAGGTCGTTTTGCCTACGCCGTTGCGTCCCAAGAGGCCCAGACATTCGCCTTGTTGCAAGGATAATGACACCTGGCGCAGCGTATGGCTGCCGCCATAGTATTGATCAATGGCTTGAACTTCCAACATTTGGCTTCCTTTCGGGATTCATGCGGCGAACCGCTGCGCATTCGGTGATAGCAATAGGACTAGTGATAGCGGAATAAGGCCCGCAGGAAATCAGCGCCCTAGATACACTTCAATAACCCGCGCATCCGCTTGCACCTGCGCCATCGTTCCTTCGGCCAGCACTGCCCCCTCATGCAGCACGGTCACCTTGCCTCCATCGGCGATTCTCGAGACAAAATCCATATCGTGCTCAACGACCATCAAAGAATGATGGCCACGCAATTCATGCAGCAGTTCGCCTGTACGTTCGGTTTCAGCATCGGTCATGCCTGCAACCGGCTCGTCCAGCAGCAACAGCTGCGGCTCTTGCATCAACAACATGCCGATTTCCAGCCACTGTTTTTGCCCATGCGATAACAGGCCTGCCACGCGATACGCCTCATCCGTCAACCGAATCAGCGCCAAGGTCTGCGCGATACGGTCGGCTTGCTCCGACGTCAACCGGGAAAACAAGGTGGGACGTACGCGCTTATCCGTTTTCATCGCCAGTTCGAGATTCTCGAGCACCGTGTGTTGCTCGAAAACCGTAGGCCGCTGAAACTTGCGGCCGATCCCTGCATGGGCAATCTGTGCTTCGTTCAGCGTCGTCAGATCGATGTTCTGGCCAAAAAACGCGGATCCGGCGGTGGGGCGCGTCTTGCCCGTGATGACGTCCATCATGGTGGTTTTGCCCGCCCCGTTAGGACCGATGATGCAACGCAGCTCTCCCACGCCGATATCCAAGGTCAGGTCATTCAAGGCCTTGAACCCGTCAAAGCTGACCGTGATGCCATCCAGATACAAGATCGCACCGTGCGTAGTATCGACACCTCTGGGATTGACTCGCCCATACGAGGCTTGCCCGCTGGGGCCTCCGTCATCGTTCGGCCCCTCTGCATCGGCCTGATGCAATGCCTGCCACTCAGCACTCATATCGCACGCTCCTGACGGCGTGTCATCCAGCGACGCGCCAACCCTACGATCCCTTGCGGCAGAAACAGCGTCACCAACACAAAGATCAATCCCAAGGCATACAACCAGAACTCCGGAAACACGCTGGTAAACCATGTCTTTAGACCATTGACCGTACCGGCCCCGATGATCGGGCCAATCAGCGTGCCGCGCCCTCCCGTTGCCACCCAGATCACCATTTCGATCGAATTCTCCGTCGACATTTCACCGGGGTTGATGATGCCCACCTGCGGCACATACAACGCACCGGCGATCCCGCACATCACAGCCGACAAAGTCCAGACAAACAGCTTGAACCCCAGCGGCTCATAACCAATGAACCGCACACGGCTTTCCGCATCGCGCACCGCTGTCAGCACTCGACCCAATTTGGACTGGGTGACAGCGCGTGCTAATACCAACGCCCCCAGCAACACTGCCAACGTCACCCAATACAAGGTGGCCCTCGTACCCGGCGCCGTGATATCGAAACCGAGGATCCGTTTGAAATCGGTAAAACCGTTATTCCCGCCAAACCCCGTATCGTTGCGAAAGAACAGCAACATGGCAGCAAAGGTCAGCGCCTGGGTGATGATGGAAAAATAAACGCCCTTGATGCGCGAACGAAACGCGAAATAGCCGAACAAAAATGCGAGCCCGCCCGGCACCAGCACCACCAGCAGCATGGCGTACCAGAAATGCTCGGTAAACGCCCAGTACCAGGGATAGTCCTTCCAGTTCAGGAACACCATGAAATCAGGCACGTTGCTTTGATACACCCCATCCTGGCCAATGGCGCGCATCAAATACATGCCATGCGCATAACCGCCTAGCGCGAAAAACAGTCCATGTCCCAATGACAGAATCCCGGCATAGCCCCACACCAGATCCAATGCCAACGCCGCCAAGGCATAGCACATGAACTTTCCCAGCAACGCCACGGCATAAGCCGAAACGTGCAGCGTATGTCCCGAGGGAAACATCAGGTTCAGCAGCGGCAATAGTGCCAGCACCATGGTGACCACCGCCAATGCGATCCACGCCTTGGGACTGAACAACGGCCGGCGCAACGCGGCCGTGTATAACTCGCCGGCTCTCGAACTTGCAGAATTCATCCTTTGCTCCGATGCGTGAGTCATGGTGCGCCTCTGCCTGGCTCAGTGAAGTCAATAGTCAATCTGCGCTCCTGCCTCGCGGTGCAAACAAACCTTGCGGACGTTTCTGCACGAACAGCACAATCAGCACCAGAATCACAATCTTGGCCATGACCGCGCCGGAATACGGCTCGAGGAATTTCGTGACGGCACCCAGCCCCAAGGCGGCAACCACCGTGCCGGCCAATTGACCCACGCCGCCCAACACCACCACCATGAATGAATCGACGATATAGCCTCGCCCCAGATCCGGCCCCACGTTACCGAGTTGAGACAAGGCAACACCAGCCAGCCCTGCGATTCCTGCCCCCAGGCCGAACGCCAACATATCCACGCGCCCTGTGGGCACGCCAACACAATCGGCCATGCGGCGATTCTGGGTGATGGCTCGCACAAACAAGCCCAATCGCGTGTGGTTCAACAAGGTCCAGACAAATGCCACGACCAGAATCGCAAAAATGATGATGGCGATACGGTTATAGGACAACACCAGACCGCCCAGCACAGTCACGCCGCCGCTCATCCACGAGGGATTGCTGACCTCGACGTTCTGCGCGCCAAACAGCGTACGGACCGCTTGCATCAACATCAAGCTGATTCCCCACGTCGCCAAGAGAGTCTCCAACGGCCGGCCATACAGCCACCGTATCACCGTGCGTTCCAGCGCCATCCCCACCAACGCTGTCACCACAAAGGCCACAGGCATCGCCGCAATCACATAGGCGTCTAGCCATTGCGGAAACCAGGACCGGAACAATGCCTGCACGGCATAGGTGACGTATGCCCCTATCATCAAGAGTTCGCCGTGGGCCATATTGATGACGCCCATCAGGCCGAACGTGATCGCCAACCCCAGCGCAGCGAGCAACAGCACACTGCCCAAACTCACGCCATAGAACAGGTTCCCGATCCACTCCAGCATGGAGAGATGGCGTTCGATACGATGCAAGGCGGTTGTCGCAGCCGCTCGTACCTCAGCATCGGGCTCGGCATACACGCCTTGCGCCTCCTGTTGCAACACGGCCTGCAGTACCGGACGGAATGCAGCATTGCCGGTATTACCCAATGTCTCGGCCGCCTGAATGCGCAGCGATGCGGTATCGCTCTTCAAATGCAGTGCGGCAACCGCTATCGCCAAGGCCGCTTTTACCTCGGCGTTCTGCTCATCGGCCAGCGCTTTTTCGAGCGTGGGCAGGACCGCCGCATCGGCGCCACGTTGCAGGCCCCTGGCCGCGGCCAAACGCTGTGCAGGGTCCGCTGCATGCAAGCGCGCCGCTGACAAGGCCGCAGCAATAGCACGACGCAGGCGATTATTCACGGACACCGTCTCGGCCTGCGCCGGCATGGCAGAAACCGGCTCTCCCGTTATCGCGTCGACGGCACCCGAAGAGGTTTCGACCAATAACTGCGCCCCGGGGGTGACATACAAGCGATCATTCGCCAACGCATCGAGCACCACAGTAGCCTGTGGCGACGCCTCAGTCCCGAGACGGGTGATGGCCTCCAGTTTGGCATCAGTGTCATCGCCGGCCAAAGGCGCAAGCAGCGCCGGATCCAGCCCAGTTGCACTGGCAGCCGGAACCCACAAACCCGACATCCAGACCAGAACCAGACCGAGCAGGAACCGTATAAAAAATGCGCTGCATCTCATCGTTTATCCCCGTTGGCTCACAGATTCTGCTTGCCTTCGTTGCCAGGGATGTAGGGGCTCCACGGTTGGGCGCGGATGGGGCCTTTGCTCTTCCAGACGATATTGAACTGACCATCAGCCTTGATCTCGCCGATATAAACCGGTTTGTGCAAATGATGATTGGTCTTGTCCATTTCAATCTTGAAACCGTCCGGCGCATCAAATGTCTGACCCGCCATGGCGTTGATCACAGGATCCACATCGGTTGTTCCTGCCTTCTCCACCGCCTGCTTCCACATATGAATGCCGATATACGTGGCCTCCATCGGATCGTTGGTCACGACAGTGTTGGCGTTGGGCAGATTCTTCGCTTTGGCGTAGGCCTTCCATTTTTCTATGAACTTTGCATTGGCCGGATTCTTGATGGATTCGAAGTAATTCCACGCGGCCAAATGGCCTACCAAAGGCTTGGTATCGACACCGCGCAGTTCTTCTTCGCCTACCGAGAATGCGACTACAGGTACGTCGGTGGCCTTCAGGCCGGCATTACCCAATTCTTTATAGAACGGGACGTTGGAGTCTCCGTTGATGGTCGATACCACCGCAGTGCGCCCCCCTGTCGAGAAACGCTTGATGTCCGCCACAATGGTTTGATAATCGGAATGCCCAAATGGCGTGTAGACCTCTTGGATATCTTCATCCTTCACGCCTTTTGAATGCAGGAACGCACGCAGAATCTTGTTGGTCGTGCGCGGATAGACGTAATCCGTGCCCAGCAGCACGAAGCGCTTGGCACCGCCGCCGTCTTCGCTCATCAGATATTCCACGGCGGGAATGGCTTGCTGATTGGGCGCAGCACCTGTATAGAACACGTTCTTTTCCAGTTCCTCGCCTTCGTATTGCACGGGATAGAACAGCAAGCCATTCAGTTCCTTGAACACCGGCAATACGGATTTGCGCGACACCGATGTCCAGCACCCAAACACCGCGGCGACCTTGTCTTGCGTGAGCAACTGACGCGCTTTTTCGGCAAACAGCGGCCAGTTCGAAGCAGGGTCCACCACCACGGGTTCCAACTTTTTACCCAGTACACCGCCCTGCGCATTGATTTCTTCGATAGCCATCAAGGCCACGTCTTTCAACGACGTCTCGGAAATCGCCATCGTGCCGGACAGGGAATGCAAGATGCCTACTTTTATCGTGTCCGCGGCCCACACCGATGGCATCCAGCCAGCCATGGCCAGCACGCTGGCAGCGGTAAATTGCTTCAGTACAAGTCTGCGTTTCATCGTTCGGATCCTTTTCTTTGAACCGGACTAGCCGGCGTAATCTGCCTGTGCAACGAACAAACCCCTTACACCTCGCCCTCGGCTTGCAGTCAGCTTCGCGGCGAACTCTCGAAAGCACTTCGCCTTGGCAGTAAGCGCCTCGAGACTCAAGCAATTCCTATGCCAATTCAAATGCGAGGTGTACTGCGCAGGCAGTCAAACGATGCAGCCATGGGGCTGTCGAGCCATATGCCCTGTACATCAACGTAGTCACACAAGCTGCCGGTGTCTCTCGACGCGCATGAGCGCATAAAAAAATGCGCGACAACGGTGCATCGATGCGCGATAGGAGTGCGCTCGCACCGATTTCATGCACCGACCAATTCGTCCTACCCCCATCCTCCCACAACACCTCGACCCTTCAGAACCCGCGCCACTATTGGGTTTAAAGCCGATTCTCGATAACTGGCACGTTGATTGCTTGAGATGAAGGACTTGTATACCCACGAGGATTCCGGGATGGACCGCAACGCTGTCATCGATCAACCCAAAGGCTGGACATTGGCCGAATGGCAAGCTGCCTATCGCATACATGGCGCTCAACCTGCTGAACTGCTGGGCAAGCTCATCGCCGATCTTGATCCGACCGACCCGGCCTGGATCTGCTGCGCCGACAGCGTTCGACTGAATAGTCAGCTGGATGCGCTCGCCCAGCGGTTGGCAGCAGTCGACGGCGAGCTGACGCGCCTGCCGCTCTATGGTGTGCCATTTGCCATCAAAGACAACATCGATGCCGCGGGTTGGCCCACCACTGCGGCCTGCCCCGCCTACGCCTACACCGCCTCGGAAGACGCCGAGATCGTGCGGCGCTTGCGCGCCGCCGGCGCCATTCTGATCGGCAAAACAAACCTCGATCAGTTCGCGACCGGACTCGTCGGCACGCGCTCGCCGCATGGTGCTGTCCCCAACACGTTTAATCCTGCCTATGTCAGCGGCGGATCCAGTTCAGGCTCGGCCAGCATTGTCGCGCGTGGGCTGGCGGCTTTTTCTCTCGGCACTGACACCGCAGGATCCGGCCGCGTTCCGGCGGGCTTTAACAACATCGTCGGCCTGAAGCCTACCAAAGGCTGGTTCAGCACGCGCGGCGTTGTACCGGCTTGCCGCACGCTGGACTGCGTGTCGATCTTCGCCCTGACCGTAGCCGACGCGGACAGCATCGCGACGATCGCTGGTGGCTATGATGCCCAGGATCCGTACTCGCGCCCCGCGCCGGCCATGCCTGCTCATCTGGCACGCGAACCACGGCTCGCCATACCCGCCCAGCTCGAGTTCTATGGCGATGCCCATGCGCAGGCCGCTTATGAAGAGGCGTTGCAGGCGCTGCAGGACATGGGCGCCACACTCGAGCCCATCGACTATTCCGCGTTTCGGGAACTGGCCGAGCTGCTATATCAAGGCCCCTGGGTCGCCGAGCGCTACGCCGCCGTACGCGAACTATACGAACGCGCGCCTGATGAGATCGATCCCGTTGTACGCAGCATTATCGAACAAGCCGCCCGTTACAGCGCAGTCGACACGTTCGAAGCAGAATACCGCCGCGCGGCGCTGACACGCACGATTCAGCAAGCCTTGTCCGGCTTCGATGCATTGGTCGTGCCCACTGCCCCGTCCATCTATACCATCGCGCAGTTGCGCGAGGATCCGATTG
Source organism: Bordetella genomosp. 4 (assembly GCF_002261185.1). Lineage (GTDB taxonomy): Bacteria > Pseudomonadota > Gammaproteobacteria > Burkholderiales > Burkholderiaceae_B > Bordetella_A. The sequence continues at coordinate 415,931 of NZ_NEVQ01000001.1, read as the reverse complement.
CGTTGAACACGCGGCTGGGGACTTATACCAATTTCACCAATCTGGCAGATCTGTCCGCGCTGGCAGTGCCAGCCGGACTGCGCGCAGATGGACTGCCGAGCGGCATCACATTGATCGGACTGGCTTGGCAGGATCGCATCCTCGCCGAGCTGGGCCGTCGCTGGGAAGACAGGCAGTCTGGCACCCTGGGCGCTACCGGACGGTTCAAATCGAACGCCGCACCAGCCGCGGCCGCCACGCCGGCCGGTGCGCCTCAGACCGTAACGGTGGCTGTAGTCGGTGCGCATCTGCGCGGCATGCCGCTGAATCATCAACTGACCTCACGTCATGCACGATTTGTCGAGGCCACGCACAGCGCGCCCACATACCGCCTCTATGCCCTGGCCAACAGCACGCCAGCCAAGCCCGGCATGGCTCGCGTCAGCGACGGCGCCGCTATCGCTCTGGAACTTTGGGAACTATCCCACACGGCATTTGGTGAGTTCGTGGCGGAAATCCCGCCACCGCTAGGCATAGGCACGCTCGAGCTCGCAGACGGACGTCTCGTCAAAGGATTTATCTGCGAGCCATGCGGCATCGCCGGTGCGCGCGATATCACCGAGTTCGGAGGTTGGCGCGCCTATCTCGATCATCTGAAAAACACCGCCACGCAATAAAACGCGCATCGCGGCGTCCACGGGTGCGAAGGCCCATCGCTCAGCAGTACTCCAAGGGGAAAACCAATATGTTCCATACCGTACTCATTGCAAACCGCGGCGAGATCGCCGTGCGGGCCATCCGCACATTGAAGCGTCTGGGCATCAAAAGCGTTGCCGTTTACTCTGACGCGGATCGCAATGCGGCCCATGTCCGCGATGCCGATGTCGCCGTAGCACTAGGCGGAGATAAAGCCTCCGACAGTTATCTGCGCATCGACCGTATTCTGGAAGCAGCACAAGCCACCGGTGCACAAGCCATCTTTCCAGGCTATGGGTTTCTTTCCGAGAGCGCTGAATTCGCTGAAGCATGCGACATCGCCGGCATCGCATTCATCGGCCCGACAGCAGCGCAACTGCGCGAGTTCGGACTGAAACATCGCGCGCGCGAACTCGCCGCGGCCGCCCACGTCCCGATGACACCAGGCACGGGCCTGCTGAGTGATGTCACCGAAGCCTTGGCCAAAGCGGAGGATATCGGCTATCCCGTCATGCTGAAAAGTACCGCCGGCGGTGGTGGCATCGGCCTGTCACGTTGCGCCAACGCCGACGAATTAGCCACCGCCTATAGCGCGGTACAGCATCAGGGACAGACTTTTTTTCGCGATAGCGGCGCCTTTCTGGAACGCTATGTCGACCAGGCACGCCACATTGAAGTGCAGATCTTCGGGGATGGCCTGGGCAAGGTCGTCGCTCTGGGCGAACGCGATTGCTCCATCCAGCGCCGCAACCAAAAGGTCATAGAAGAAACACCTGCGCCGGGGTTACCAACGGCCACGCGAGAGGCCTTGCTACGCGCTGCGGTCATGCTGGGCGAATCTGTCTCCTATCGATCCGCCGGTACGGTCGAATTCATTTACGACAGTGCCCGTGACGCGTTCTACTTTCTGGAGGTCAACACTCGCCTGCAAGTCGAACATCCCGTCACCGAGGCTGTCACGGGCCTGGACCTGATCGAATGCATGCTGCGTGTCGCGGCTGGAGATACGCTGGATTGGGCGGCTTTGCAACGCCCGCCCTCAGGCGCCGCGATCGAGGTCCGCCTCTATGCCGAAGACCCCGTTCGCGATTTCCAACCGTCCCCCGGGGTACTGACTCACGTCTCATTTCCGGCCGGGGCGCGCGTGGACGGCTGGGTGGAAACCGGTACAGAGGTCGCGTCTTTCTATGATCCCATGCTGGCCAAGCTGATCGTGCATGGCTCCGATCGTACCGAGGCCCTGGGAAAACTGCGCGATGCGCTGGCGAATACGCAATTGCACGGCATCGCCACGAACCTGGAGTTTCTGCGTCAAATCACGGCAGACGCCCGTTTTGAAACGGGTGCGCTCTCCACGCGATTCTTAGATAACTTTGATTTCCAGCCCACCGCCATCGAAATCCTAGAAGCCGGTACCTATACCAGCGTCCAAGACTATCCCGGACGGGTGGGCTATTGGAATATTGGTGTGCCTCCCTCCGGCCCGATGGACGACTATGCATTCCAGTTGGCCAACCGCATCATCGGTAATGCTGCCGAGGCGGCAGGCCTGGAATGCACGCTCATCGGTCCCACCCTGAAATTTCACACCGATGCGGTCATCGCGCTGACCGGCGCAAAGATGGATGCATGGCTGGATGATCAGCCTGTCGCCATGTGGCAACCGCTGCACGTACGCCCGGGCCAGATCCTCGTCATAGGCCGCGCGCTTTCGGGTTGCCGCAGCTATCTGGCCATCCGCAATGGCTTGGACGTGCCCTCCTATTTGGGCAGCCGCTCCACCTTTGCGCTAGGCCAGTTTGGTGGTCATGCGGGGCGTTGCCTGCGCGTCGGCGACATGTTGCCCATAGCCCAACCGGAACTGCCTGCCAGCCTGACGCCAGCCCCCAATGCAACGCCGTCTGCACTCGATCCGGCGCTGATACCCGACTATCCCACGCAATGGCAAATCGGAGTACTGCTCGGGCCGCATGGCGCCCCGGATTTCTTTACCCCAGAATCCATAACGGCGTTCTTTGCCGCCGATTGGGAGGTGCACTACAACTCCAATCGGCTCGGCGTACGCCTGCTCGGCCCGAAACCCGTCTGGACCCGGCAAGACGGGGGCGAGGCCGGTCTGCACCCGTCCAACATTCACGATTGCGAATACGCGATTGGCAGCGTCAATTTCACCGGAGACAGTCCGGTCATCCTGACCCGAGATGGCCCCAGCCTCGGTGGATTCGTGTGTCCTGTCACCATTGCCAAAGCCGAGCTATGGAAAGTCGGTCAAGTCCGCCCGGGTGATCGCATTCGCTTTATCCCATTGACGATCGAGGATGCTCTGGCGTTACAGGCGCAACAAGAGGCCGCGATCGCAACGCTCGCAGCCAGCACACCCGCCGTCACCGCACTCGTTGGCCAGAGCGGTAAATCGGCATCGCCATCGGCAGCGCACCCAATGACGACGGCTTTGACATCCTCGTCATCACCGGAATTGCCAGGCGATTCGTCGCCCATTCTGGTTCGGCTACCCGCCAAGGACTCGCGACCGCTCATCACTTATCGGCAGGCAGGAGACAGCTATCTGCTGCTGGAATATGGTGACAACGTTCTGGATCTGGCGTTGCGCATGCGCGTGCACCTGTTGATGCAAGCTCTCACCGAAACCCCCGTTACAGGGATTCTGGAGTTCTCGCCCGGCGTGCGCTCGCTGCAAATCCAGTACGACAGCCACCTGATCAGCCAACACGCATTAATCGAGCGCCTGCTACAGATCGAAGACACGCTGCCCGACGTCTCGACCCTGAAGATTCCGACACGGGTGGTCTATCTGCCGATGGCTTTCGAGGACAGCGCCACCTTGGGCGCCGTACAGCGCTATCAAGAAACCGTACGTGCCAATGCGCCGTGGCTGCCAAACAATGTGGACTTCATTCAACGTATCAACGGGCTCGAGTCACGCGACGACGTACGCCGTATCGTCTTCGATGCCAGCTACCTCATCCTGGGCTTGGGCGATGTCTACCTGGGCGCTCCCTGCGCGGTGCCCATCGATCCGCGGCACCGCCTATTGACCTCGAAATACAATCCGGCACGCACCTTTACCGCCGAAGGCACCGTAGGCATCGGTGGCGTGTACATGTGCATCTACGGCATGGATTCCCCCGGCGGCTATCAACTCGTCGGCCGCACACTGCCTATCTGGAACAAGTTCCTGAAGAACCCCATGTTCCAGAATGGCGAGCCGTGGTTGTTGCGATTCTTCGATCAAGTGCGCTTTTACCCAGTTTCTGAGGACGAGCTGACCGCGCTACGCGAGGACTTCCGCGAGGGTCGCGCCACACTGCGCATCGAGGAAGAGGATTTCGATTTTGCGGCACACCAGCGCTTTCTGGCCGAACATGCCGCCGACATCAAGGCCTTTAAAGCAACACAGCAGGCAGCATTCGAATCGGAAGTCGCACTGTGGCAAGCAGAAGAGTCCATCACCGTCGAGCCCGAGATCACTGACGACACAGCCCTGGCGCTCTCTGATACCGAACGCGCCGTATCGGCCGATCTGTGCGGCAACGTGTGGAAGATCCCCGTCAGTGTGGGCCAATACGTAAAGGCCGGTGACACACTCGTCATTGTCGAAGCCATGAAAATGGAACTGTCGATCAAGGCGGCATTCAACGGCACGATCACCGCCATACGCTGCACACAGGGCAAACCCGTCAATAGCGGAGACATGCTGGTGGTCATTGATACCGGAGCCATCCCATCCCTCGCGGAAGAAGACGGCAACCCCATCGATGGCGAAATCCAGTATGCGGCCTCTTGATATGCGACTGAGCCTGACCACGCTATCCCCGGCCTCTGCTGCCCATCCCTCCGGCATCACCCTCGCCGGGCAAGCCTACGAACTCATCAAGCGCGATATCTTCGAGTTCCGCCTCTTGCCCGGGGACGAGTTCACCGAAAGCGATCTGGTTGCACGCCTCGGCGTCAGTCGAACCCCTGTGCGGCAAGCGCTTTACCGGCTCGAACGGGAAGGCTTCGTCCTGCTGCGCCAACGCAGTGGTTGGCGCGTACATCCGTTTGATTTCGAACGCTTCGAAGCGCTGTACGATGTGCGCATCGTGCTGGAGCAAGCCGCCGTCACCCGTCTGTGCGGGCTGCAAGACATGGACAGCAACGGCGAGCTCTCCGCGCTCAAACAATTCTGGCTGGTGCCACCCGATGAACGCTTGCGTAGCGGCAAACAGGTCGCCGAACGGGACGAAGCCTTTCATTGTTCTTTGGTTGCCGCAGCCGGCAATCCGGAGATGGCCAGCATCCACCGCGACGTCACAGAGAAAATCCGCATCATTCGCCAACTCGATTTCACCAAAGACTATCGCGTCGACGCGACGTATCAGGAGCACGGCGCCATCCTCCGCGCCATCCTTGCACGCAGAGCCGACGAAGCCATACGCATGCTGAAATCCCATATCGAGATCAGCAAGGCCGAAGTGCGGAAAATCACGCTGCACCGCCTGCAGGCCGCTCGCCAAGCATTGATTTGAGCAGCCAGGACCAGCGAGTGCGTGGCATGCATGTGGTGCATGCGCACCCACGCCCCACGGGTATGACGTCGCTGCGCAGCACCATACCCGTCCATTCAGGTTTGTGGCAAAATTTCCACGCGTTCCTTTGTCACCTGATCTGCCATGTCTATTTCCCCTGCCCTGTTCCCCTACGACTATGCCCGTGTCGAACAGGCTGTCGCTGCGTATATCCCGCAATGGCGCGACATGGCCTTCGACGCGATCGTGGCGATTGCACGAGGAGGCTTGGCGCCCGCGCTCGTGGCCAGCACGGCATTGGATCTGCCCATGTACGCGCTCTCATACGATCGCCGCACGCGCGACGTTTCCTGGTTCACATCGCAGACTCCGCTCGCAGGCGCTCACGTGCTGCTGATAGAAGACATCGCCGGACGTGGCACGACACTGTCGGACAGCATCGATTTTCTGTCGAACGCCGGATACAAGCTGCATGTCTTCACGCTCGCTCACGACGATCAATCGCGGATACGGCCCGATTTCGGTTTCAAGATCCCCGACGGTTTTCGCGCCTGGTTTCCCTGGGAACGCGAATCCATCACTCCCGCGTATGGCGCCACCGGAAACCTGCCTGATCGCGCCGCCGATACTTATGCATCCTGGGCCATCGATCTCGATGGCATCTTGTTGCCAGACGTTCCCGCTCATGTATACGAATCCGATCTGGCAGGCGCACTATCACAGCGCGACGCGCTCGCGCCCAGCGCGATCCTCCCGGGGCGGGATTTACGCCACCTCCCCATCATCACGGGCCGCCCCGAAAAAGACCGCGCACGTACCCAAGGGTGGCTGGACCGCCATGGATTTCATGGCCCGCTCGCCATGCGTGACGAAACCCGATATCGCCCCGAACAGACCGCACAGCACAAGGCTCAGGCGCTCATGGCAGGTTTTCACACACACTACATCGAAAGCGAACTTGCCCAGGCAGTAGAGATCGCGCGCCTCGTCCCCGTAGCGCGCGTGTATTGGTGGAACGGCCAGACCGCGCTCTCCATTTATGCCAGCCAGGCCGATGAACTGAGCCCGCTCGCGATTGCGCCTACGGCCGCATAATGGCCAACCGTCGCTGCAGCCAACGACGGTCGCAGCGCGATGGCTGAACGCTTCTGCTATGAACGCCCGGCGCGGGACATGCACTGCTTCCAACGGTCGTAAACACGATTGGCGAACCAGGCGGTAGTCAAGTTTCGAGTGATCTTGGGACTTTCCAATTTGATGCCGGGCAACACCGCGCGCGGCAATGGCTTGCCTGCATCCTTGTCCGCCAACTCGAAGACCCGTTCGTAGAGATCTGTTTCCTCGAACTCCAGACTGTCTCCTTTTTCGAGCTCAGGGCGAATCCGGGTTTCGTTAATGTCCAGCTGACGTCGGATCGCGCGGACCGCGCGCTCGGTTTTACTAGGATCGATCGCGCCGTTTATCAACAGATCGCCATCCAACGCCAGGTCGATGCCTGACAAGCGACTCACCGCTGCCTGAAAAGCCGCGTTTCGACTGGCGTACCAGCCTGCATTGAAATCGGCAAAGCGATACAGCACCGAGTCGTAATGCGCGGGATACCCTAACAAATGTGCGATCCCGAAGTACATTCCGCCCCGCCGAGTAAATACCTCACGTCGAATTGAATGCTCGACGGCATAGGGGTAGTCCTGCGCATGCGTCTGCGCAAATTCGATGCTCACCTGCATGGGCCCACCCGTATGCACGGGATTCAGGCCGCCAAACAATTGGCGGCCCATCGGAACCATGCCTATGAAATCATCAAAGATTTCGCTCAGTTGTTTTTCCGTACGTACCGTATCGAGCCGTTGTTTGTACGTTTTTCCTGTGGGGGATTTCAGCCCTAATGCCGCGTTGACCAGGAAACCGGGCAGATGCATGGCCTGCGTGCGACGCTCGATTTCCCGCTTGGCGATATTAGGCAGATCCGGCACTGCGGGATCTGCTTGAAATGTCGACTCCTGCGCCGTCACTGCCACCACGGCGCATAGATTTTCTTGGCTCGGATCCAGCCCTTGCGCGGTAAAGGAAACGGCAATATCCCGCGCCCACCCTTCCCGGTCGGATAGTTGAGTTGGCAGCATCCGTAGAAGGTCTGCGTTTACGTCGCTGGTACTGCGCGGTGTGGATTTAAAGCCCTGAGTGGCGCATCCTGCCGCAGTGATCAGCAGGGCGACACCGCAAAAAACACGCATCAGGCCACGCCAACGCCTGGTTTCGAGCACGAACGAAAGACGACGCATATCAGTAGCAATCCATCCGAAAAGGACTTGGTAGATGTGTCCAGTCGGAATATTACGCTGACATCGCCCCTAGACGGCAGAACTGCCTTAAATCAGTCCAAGGCTGCGAGCGCTGATACACGTCGCCATTCGATCAGCAGTGCCTTATTGCATCTCATAATGTGGCGACCGCGGCCCATACAGTATGCCACCGGGTTGGCCTGCACTAAGCAGTTGATTGTCCGCCATCCCGGCAACGTCATAGCTGCGATCGGATAGCGTATTGACGACCTGGTCTACGACGGCCTGTACCAACATACCGATGATTCCGCTACCGCTATTGTTGTTGCTGTGAACGACGGTCCTGGACCCTTCCCACAATTTTGTTCCGCTACGCAAATCAATCAGCGTCGCGTCTATTTCGACAGTGGTCGTGCTGAGCAACACCTGGTAACTCGATCCATACTGCTTTACTGTCATATACAACGCGGCGTCGGCGCCGAATATGTCCCTGAGTTTAGACGCCGGTAAGCCATGAACATCGTCAGCAGAAGCCACGCCATTCTGTCTGAAGGTTTCCTCCATCACAGCGACCGGCACCACGTAATAACCAGACTCTGCCAGTGGAAACGTCGCCTGTGCCAACACAGCGGCAGATGCGGCAGGCTCGACCGACATATTCAGCACGGGCAAAACCAGGATAGACGCTGGCTTGCTTTCGCGAAATGCCGCGTAGTCCACATTACTCTGTGGCGCGGCACAAGCCGAGAGCATCAGAATCAGCCCGCAAGCGAGTCCGCGCAATAGACCTGTCATCATCGTCAGGCTCCTTCTTTTTTGACGGTTTTCAGTCCTGACGTCCCGCCGTTCGGGTCCGTGTCGATGGGCTCAGGCTCGCCCTTCTGTGGCGCTGCCGATACTGGCGACAGATTCCTCATCAGAAAATCCATGAACGAGGTCGACTCAGGAAACGCGAGTTTTTCTCCTTGCAGCTGTTCCACCGCCCTGCTGTCTTCACCGAGTTTTAAATACAGCAAGCCCAAATGGGCGCGAAAGCCCGGAGGCAAAGCCGTGTTCGATGAGCGAGCGGTCTCGACGTTCAGCTCCATGTCTTGGGCCTGGGCAGCGTAGTCCACGCCCTCGTCATTCAGATAGGCGTATACGGCGGGCTGATAGCTTTTCCAGTTGTACATGTGCTTGGGGGCTTGCACACATGCCGCCAACACCCCACCCGCCACACAAGCAGCCGAGAGGCGAAGACCTATCTGCAATAGACGTACCGATCCTGGGGCGTGACACCAAGCCCTGCTCGATTGATTCAGCATGATTGTCTCGACGATCAGTTTTTAGAGGGCTGCCACGTGCCTTGCTCAATGCCGGACACGAGTTTGTCGACGGCTTCCCGTATGGCCAGATCGAGCACTTTTCCGTTGAGAGTGGAGTCGTAGCTGGCGGTGCCGCCAAAGCCGACGATTTCGCGATTCGACAAGCGGTACTCGCCTGCGCCGGCGGCGGAATAGACGACTTCGGATGTCACCACATCCACTACATTGAGATCGACCTTGGCATAAGCCACTTGCTCTTTGCCGCGTCCGAGGATGCCAAAGAGCTGATGATCGCCAGTCACCTTCCGACCAAACGCGGTCACATCGCCAGTGACCACATAACGCGCGCCCTGGATGCGGTTCGCTTGCTTGTTGAACGCGGCTTCTTGAGTGATTTCGGTGAGGTTTTCGCGATCCATCACCTGGAATCGTCCCGTCTGCTGCAGATGACTGATCAAAATCGTCTTGGCCTGGCCTCCGAGGCGATCCACTCCATCCGAAAAAACACCACGCAGATAATCGCTGCGATTATCGAATTTGCCGACCGAGATCGGGCTGCGCACGCCCTGATATGGGGAACCCGCCGAGGCGACCGTTGGAACGGCCACAGCTTGTGAACGCTCCGTCGCACAACCGGTGGCCAAGATGGAAGCAAACGCAGCAATGCTGATGAATCTGATCTTACGGAACATTTTTTCCCTTTTGATGCTCGAGCACGCATGCGACTCGATGCACTCCACATTCCGATAGCACACCATCGTGTATTGACGCGTATCGCCTCAATGCATATGTCTATCGAAAATGTGACTGCTGTGATGAATGTCCGTATAGGTGGCGAAGCGCCGGCTATAGTTCCACGTCATTCCTTATTGCATTTTTGGCCACGTGTGCGGCCATATATGTAGACGTGGGAACGCTCACCGCGCAGAGGAATTGCGGTGAAAAAATCGTCAAACAATATCGGGGTTTTCGGAATTTACAGATATAACTTTACGAAGTCCTGAAATCCGAGTTGTCGACTCAAGATTGCAATTTAAAGTTGCACTGAGAGCGCATAATGCAAAGATCAGTGTCCTCTATTACCCAAAAGAGGAATGGTCATCTGCCATCACTGATGCTGTCTCAAGCTCGTAGCCGTGTTTTCAAGAATGCATGTTCTCCGCCTGATCGAGACAGCAGACGTAAACCTCGGAGAGTCTCAATGACAGAAGAAATCCGGCCTCGCAGACGATTCCTGCAGCAGGCTATCGCGCTTGTTCCCGCGTCTACCTTGGCCAGCAGTGTCGCCGTCACGCAAACGGCCCAGGCCAGCGAAGCCGAAAGCGGCTCAGCAAAAAAAACATACAGCCCTACCTATTTCACTCAAGACGAGTGGGCATTCATCAATGCAGCGGTAGACCATTTGATCCCGGCCGACGAACTCGGCCCGGGCGCCATTGCTGCGGGAGTCCCCGAATTCATCGATCGTCAGATGGAAACCCCGTTCGGCCATGGCAAGCTCTGGTACATGCAGGGCCCATTTCACCCCGATGTGGATCCGACTTACGGCTACCAGCTGAATGTGCCCCCGCGCGACATGTACCGCCACGGCATCTCATCCTGTAATGAGTATTGCCAAAAACAATTCGGCAAAGCCTACGCCAGCTTGGATCAATCCACTCAAGTACAAGTCCTCAGAGACCTGGAAACCGGCAAGATCAAGTTCGAAAAAGTCCCCTCCAAGACTTTCTTCAGTTTCTTGTGGTCCAACACCAAAGAAGGTTTTTTCGCCGATCCACAGTATGGCGGCAACAAAGGCATGGTGGGCTGGAAGATGATCGGTTTTCCCGGCGCACGCGGCGAATTCATGGATTGGCCTGCCCAGGGCAATGTGAAGTATCCGTACGGCCCTGTTTCTATCTCTGGCGAAAAGGCTTAACACCATGGCATCTATCAAGAAAGAAAAAGTTGATGTGGTGCTGGTCGGTTTCGGCTGGACCGGCGCAATCATGGGCCAAGAGCTCACCAATGACGGCCTGAAAGTGCTGGCATTGGAACGCGGACCCATGCAGGACACGCCCAATGATGCAGAGTATCCAAAAGTCTTGGACGAGCTAGCGTATTCAGTGCGCGGTAAGCTGTTCCAGGATCTGTCCAAGGAAACCGTGACCATCCGCCACAGCCTGGGCGAAACCGCAGTGCCCTATCGCCAACACGGCTCGTTCCTGTTGGGCAATGGCGTGGGCGGCGCGGGTTTCCACTGGAACGGCATGCACTACCGCAACCTGCCGGAAGAACTCGTTCTGCGCACGCGCACCGAAGAACGCTACGGCAAAGACTTCATCCCGAAGGACATGACGCTGCAAGACCACGGCGTCACTTACGAAGACTTGGAGCCGCACTACGACTTCTTCGAAAAAGTCTGCGGCACCTCGGGCAAAGCCGGCAACATCAACGGCAAAATTCAGGAAAGCGGCAATCCTTTGGAAGGCCCGCGCACGGACGAATTCCCGCTGCCGCCGCTGCAACAGACCTACGCGCAATCGCTTTTTGAAAAAGCTGCACGCGACGTCGGTTACCACCCCTTTGCCGCCCCTGCCTCCAACGCGTCTGGCCCGTATACCAATCCGTACGGCGTGCGCCTGGGCCCTTGTAATTTCTGCGGCTTCTGCGAAAACTACGGCTGCTTCATGTACTCGAAGGCGTCGCCACAGACGACGATCCTGCCGGTACTGTTGAAGAAACCCAACTTTGAATTGCGCACGAACGCGTACGTCACCAAGGTCAACGTAGACAAATCCGGCAAGATGGCTACCGGCGTCACCTATGTGGATGCACAAGGCCGCGAAGTCGAACAGCCGGCAGATTTGGTCATTCTGTGTGCGTTCCAGACACACAATACGCGCTTGATGCTGCTCTCAGGTATCGGTACTCCCTACGACCCGGCCACGGGCGAAGGCGTCGTGGGCAAGAACCTCGCCTATCAAATGAACGGCGGCATCCGCATCATCATGCCCAAGGGGAACTATTTCAACCCCTTCGAAGGCGCGGGTGCCAGTGCATGGGCCTTTGATGATCTGAATGCCGATCAATTCGATCACGCACCGTTGGGCTTCATCGGCGGCGCGGTTGTACGCCAAGCCACCACCGGCGGACGCCCCATCAAACAGGCATCGCCCATGCCAGGCTCGCCCACGTGGGGTTCGGGCTGGAAAGCAGGTATGGCAGACGCGTATCAGCGTTCGTTCAACATCGGCATGTCCGGTTCGGTGATGCCTTACCGCGACGCCTACATGTCGCTGGATCCGACCTACAAAGACTCGCACGGCCTGCCGCTGCTGCGCATGACGTTCGATTGGCACGACAACGAGTACAAGATGCTCGACTACGTCGGCAGCCAGGTCGAAAAGGTCGCCAAAGCCATGAATCCGGAGAAGTACGTGGTCAACGTGCGCAAGCCCGGTTCGCATTGGGATACGCGCGTGTACCAAAGCACTCACCTGACCGGCGGCACCATCATGGGCACCAGCCCGCAAGACAGCGTGCTCAACCGCTATCTGCAAAGCTGGGATGTACCCAACCTGTTCGTCATGGGCGCAAGCACGTTCCCGTACAACATGGGCTACAACCCCACCGGCCTGGTCGGCGCACTGGCCTATTGGTCTGTCAAAGCCATCCGCGAACAGTACATGAAGAACCAGGGCCGCCCCTTGGTGCAGGCATAAGAGGACGGCGAAGATGAACATGCTTAAACACACCCTCACCGCCCTGCTCGCGCTGGCAGCCAGCTCCGCATGGGCTGCCGATACGGCGGATCAACAGCTCGTCAAACAAGGTGAATATCTGTCGCGCGCAGGCGACTGTATTGCCTGCCACACCGCACAGGGCGGCAAACCCTTTGCGGGCGGCCTGGGCATCGACTCGCCGTTGGGGATGATCTATTCCACCAACATCACGCCCGATAAGGAAACCGGTATCGGCGAGTACACACTGGAAGACTTCGACCGCGCGGTCCGTCATGGCGTCGCAAAGGACGGCCACTCGCTGTATCCGGCCATGCCATACACCGCCTATGCCAAGGTCTCGCCCGATGATGTCAAGGCCTTGTATGCCTACTTCATGCATGGCGTAGAGCCCGTCAATCAAGCCAATAAAGACACCGACATTGTCTGGCCGCTGTCCATGCGTTGGCCTCTGGGTATCTGGCGCTGGATGTTCTCGCCAGATCCCGTCGAGGCTGCCCCGGCTCCGGCAAGTGCTTCGGCCGATGCGGGCCAGGCCGAAGTGCTGCGCGGCAAGTACCTGGTTGAGGGCCTGGGCCATTGCAGCACCTGCCACACGCCGCGTGGCGTGGCCTTGCAGGAAAAAGCGCTCACCGATGCCGATGGCACCGAGTTCCTGTCTGGCGGCGTCGTCGAAGGCTGGCTGGCCAAAAACCTGCGTGGCGACGCCACGGACGGTCTGGGCAGTTGGTCCAAGGAAGACATCGTGGCCTTTCTCAAGGGTGGCATGAACAAGCACTCTGCGACGTTTGGCGGCATGTCGCAAGTCGTGGCCGACAGTACTCAGCATCTGAACGATGCCGACCTGAACGCCATCGCGGCCTATCTGAAGACGCTCTCGCCAGTGAACAAGGATGCGACCCAACCCTTGGCCTATGACGAGGCAGCCTCCGTGGCATTGCGCACCGGCAAAGCCAACAGCGAAGGCGCAATGGACTTCCTGAACAACTGCGCGGCCTGCCACCGTACGACCGGCAAGGGCTACGAGCAGACGTTCCCGCAGTTGGCGTTGAGCTCCACTGTGAACTCGGAGGACCCGACCTCCTTGATCCACATCGTGCTCAAGGGCGCGCAATTGCCGGGTACGACCGCTGCGCCAACGCAGTACGGCATGCCGGCCTTTGACTGGCGTTTGACCGACAAAGAAGTCGCGTCGGTGCTCACCTTTGTGCGGTCCAGTTGGGGCAATAAAGCGCCGGCCGTGACGGCAGACCAGGTGGCAAAGGTGCGTGAGGAAGTGGGCGCAACGCCACAACCCGTGCGTTAAGCCGTACTGATTCCACAGTGAAAAAATAACGCCTCGATTCTGATATCGAGGCGTTTTTTATTGGGCTACCGCCATTGGAACCTTCGGCATGATCTGGTAACTCACTCATCATTCTCCGAGGAAATCGACATGCCCAATTCCGATCACTTCGCGCCCGCCAACCACCCGGCGTCAGTCAAAACCGAATACTTAGAGCATACAGAAATAGACAGCATGAGCCCAGAGTCCCGGCTCTTCGATGCGATTGCCAATCACGACCAGCTGACTATCAAGGAACTTCTCAAATCGCCAGGCCTGGATCTCAGCCAAATCAATGATGATGGCCAGACTCTTCTGCACGTCGCTGCGGATCGTGGCAACGTCGAGGCCGCTGCCGATCTGATCCAATATCATAAAGACGGTAAGGATGTGCTCACTTGCAACGGCGACGAATGGCTAGCCAGAATGGCGGTTGCCGAACTAAAACACCGGCGTGGCGACAAAACAGGTGACTTCAAATTTCTCGACGCACAGGACCGCAATGGCTTGTCGGCGTTGATGATTGCCGCACACGGTGGACACCTCACACTCATGCAGGACCTGATCGACGCCGGTGCGGAGGTTGACGACAACGCGATGTCAATCCAAGAGGCGGTTTACGCCGCTGAAAAGCAGGATCTAAAGTGCCTGGCCGTCTATGGCGACCCCGATTATCCGAACCCGTTCGAAACGCCCACAAGCGGATTCACGGCATTGATGTTTGCCATCGCACATGCCCAGATCATGGCAATCGACAAGCTACTCGATGCCGGGGCATCGATGAAAAAAAGTTTCCTGATGCGGTGCAGTCCTTTCAGGCTCGCGACGCAATCCCACCAACTCCAGTCCGCGGCGGCATTGATTAAGCGCGGCGCCCTCGCCGTTGCGACACCCTACGATTGCGAGACCCTGCTAGAGAGGGCCGTACAACTTGGCGATGCCTCGCTGATCGAAAAACTGCTGCAAGGAAATCCGACACTCAGTGTGCGAGGCAAAACCGGACATGCACTGCTCACAGCAGCAGTTTCTGCCGGTCACGCGGACGCGGTAGAGGCGCTCATTCAGGCAGGCGCCGATATTGCCGTGACTGATCGCCGTAAATACACGCTATTGATGCTGGCAGCGGAGTCCAATAAAGCGGCTGTCATTCGCGTGCTGCATAAGTACCACGCGAACCTCGAAGCACGCTCCATCCATGTAGCACCGCCCCCGAACCGCGGCCCCCGCCCCACTGTCAATACGCTTTCAGGAAAAACGGCGTTGCTGATCGCGACAGCGGCAGGCAACATGGCAGCGGCTACGGCTCTGCTTGAGATAGGCGCCGACGTCAATGCCAGAGACAACTATGGCTCGACCGCACTGATATTGGCAATTGGGAAAAGGAGGCATATGCCTATGGTCGCAATCCTGCTCAAACACGAAGCCAACCTCGAAATACGCAATGAAGACAGACTGACTCCCTTCATGCTCTCCCTGGAGCAACTCGACGTCGAGCTGATGAACAAGCTGCATGCAGCGGGAGCGAATATCAACGCCAGGTACCCCGACGGCAGTTCTCCGGTGCTATGGTCGATTCGAAAAAAGAGCCTCATGTTGGACATGTTGTTGCGACTCAATCCGGACGTTACCTTGGCGGATTCCGCTGGGATAACTCCGCTGCGAGCCGCTATCGACGACGGCTCGCTCATGTGCGCTCAGGAACTGCTCAAGGTCCTCAGAAGAACGTCAGCCAATCCCGACGAAGCCTGCAGGCAGTATGTCAATGCAGCCGATAACAACGGCATCACGCCCTTGATGATAGCCAGTGGTTTGAACCGAGACGACTTAATGCGGTGGCTCGTCGAAGCAGGCGCGGACGTCGCGAAGAAAAACAATGCCGGTCATGACGCCATAACCTTTGCCATTCGCGCGGGCGCACACCAAGCAGTGGAATATCTGACGGGACAACTCGGATTGGGCTTACCGCAGGCTCCTTCGCTCAGTCGACCGCTTTGATATCACCAGGCGCCCTCGCTTCTTCGTTTCAGTCTCGAGCCATCACATCTCGTGCACACCGCAGCAACGTCTGCACCCAATGCCCTCGTGGGGACTGATGGCGCCACAGCAACCCCAGCTCTCGGGCGGGCAACGGCAGCCCGTCCTCCGATCCCGAGACCGGAGGCACAGCCAACTTGCACAGGCCCTGCCCCTCTATACCCTGACCAATATCAGGCACCAAGCCTACACCCAGCCCGCGCTGCACCAATAAAGCAATAGCCAGAATGGAATTCAGCTCCACGCGCTCATGCGGTCGTATTTTCTGAATCTGCAGATAGCGCTCAGCCAAATTACCGCCCGCCAATTGCCGATCGTAACGCACGAACGGCTCAGTACGCAGTAACTCCAACGGGTCACGTTCAGCGTCACTCGCGTGCGCCAGCACAATCAAGGGTTCTTGACGAAGCGAGGTCCAGCGCACGGTCTTGGGCAAGTCAAAAGGCGACTTTAAACACAGGGCTGCGTCAAGTTCGAATTGCGTCAAGGCCGCATACAGGGCTGGCGTAACCGCGCTGCGCAACGCAATTCGCACCCCAGGGTAATGCTTGGCAAAGGAATGCAAGATATCGGGCAAGAAACTATGTAATGCCGTATTCACGGTCCCCAGCCGCAACTCGCCTTCGTCCTCATCCGTCACAACCCAATCCCGCAAGGCATCGGCATCCTGTACCAATATGCGGCCCCGCTCCAGCAAACGCTGTCCGGCGGCAGTCGGCTGCACACTGCGCCCCTGCCGCACCAACAGCGACGCCCCCAATTCACGCTCAAGCGTACGCATCTGTTGTGCAATCGCAGCCGGACTCACATCCAACTGGCGAGCTGCCTCGGACATGGAGCCCAGATCGACGACTTTCAGAAAGTTATGTAGGTAACGGATATCCATAAGCCTGCATTTTCTTTTAATTGATGAAAGCAATACGTACTGTATTCCGGTGGCCCGCAACGGCGACAATACCAGTGAATTCAACTATTCCAATCCAGGAGACACCATGCACCCGCCCATCCTGCGTTCCCCCTCTCGCCGCCACGCGCTGGCAACGGCGCTGGGGCTGACGGTCGTATCCTTGACGCCCGCCTGGGCCCAGAACACGCCAGTCATGCGCATCATTGTCCCCTTTTCTCCTGGCGGCGGGAACGATGTACTGGCGCGCCAGTTGGCGCATGGCCTGACCGAGACATTCAAGCGCGATGTGATCGTCGAAAACAAACCCGGCGCAGGCGGAAACTTGGGTACCGAGCAGGTCGTGCGTGCGTCTGCGCAAAGCAACACCTTTCTGCTGGGCCACACCGGTACGATCTCTATCAACCCCGCTCTGTACAAGAACCTGAAGTTTAATGCGTCGACCGATTTACAGCCTGTGGCGATGTTTGCCTCCTCGGCGCTGCTGCTGGTCGTACCGGCCAGTTCTCCGATTCAGAGCGTCGCGCAGTTGGCAGAGGCGCTGTCGAGCAAGAACGCTGATATGGATTATGCGTCCAGCGGCAACGGCACTGGCGGCCATCTGACTGGAGAAATGTTCCTGCAGACGCTCGGCGCGCAAGCCGTACATGTTCCCTACAAAGGCACCGCGCCAGCAGTCGCCGACGTGGCAGCAGGTTTGGTGGACTTCAGCTTCAGCGTGATTCCGGCCGCCATGCCCATGATCAAATCGGGAAAGCTGCGCGCCTTGGCCATCACCAGCACCAAACGCATGGCACTGTTGCCCGATGTTCCCACCATGGCTGAATCCGGTGTCCCCGCGCTGAAGGACTTCGACAGCACCCTGACCTACGGGATTTTGGCTCCTAAAACCATACCGGTCGAGACAGTGCGTCAGCTCGAAGCGGAAATCCTGAAGGTCGCCGCCGAGCCCGCGTTCCAATCCAAACTCGAAGTCGAAGGCGCCGAGCCGCTGCTCGGCAATGCAAAGGAATACAGCGCAAAAATCCAGGAAGAAAGCCGCAAATGGGGCAAAGTCGTGACCACCTCTGGCGCCTCCGTATGACCGCGGGTCAGCCTGCCATGATGGCATCCCTGATCGAAGAAAGCCTGACCCCGAACGGCAGCGCCACGCTGTTTACTGATGCACAATGGTTCGATGCGCTGCTACATTTTGAATCCGGGCTGGCCCGCGCGCAAGCGGCTTGCGGGCTCATTCCCGCCAGCGCAGCAGCGGCCATTTCTCACGCATGCGCCAATGTCGAGCTGGAGCGCTCCGCCTTCGTCGAGCGCGCGCAGCGTACGGGCGCACTGGGCATAGGGTTGGTGGATCCGTTACGGGCATTCTTGGCGCAGCATGCGAAGGACGCCGTGCCCTATTTGCATTGGGGCACCACGACTCAGGATGCCGTCGACACGGCGCATGCTCTATTGACCAAGACAGCATTATCAGCACTGTTGCAGGAGCTGACCGGATTACATGCTGCCTTGCGCACCTTGGCTCGCACCCACGCGCACACGCCGATCCTGGCGCGCAGCCTGCTACAACCTGCTCAGGTCACCAGTTTCGGATTGAAATGTGCGCAATCCGCTGGCGCCATACAGCGCAGCATCGAACAACTACGCGCTCTGTCCGAACACGCGCTGTGTGTGCAACTAGGCGGGGCTGTAGGCAATCGCGCTACCTTAGGCGAGCAAGCCCAGCGTGTAGAACGTGCGCTGGCCTCCGAACTCGGCTTGACGGCTTGCGGCCATAGTTGGCACACCCAACGCGATACGTGGATGCGGCTCGCCATGGAAGCAGCTGTCTGCGCAGGCAGCCTGGCAAAGCTCGCGAAAGACTGGTCGTTGATGTCGCAGTTCGAGGTCGGAGAGCTGACCGAGGCACCTCGGGGCAGAACGTCCAGCGCGATGCCACATAAGCGCAATGCCGTCTATTGCATGCAGGCCATTGCGCAGACGCAGCCCGTGCCAGGCATCGCCGCAAACCTGCTTTCGGCAATGCCGCAGGCTCATGAGCGGGCCTTGGGAGAATGGCAGGCTGAGCTTTCCATGTGGGCGCCTCTATGGCGTCACGTCTATGCCGCTGCGGCCGCATTGCGGCACAGTGCAGAGGGACTGCACGTCCACTCATCGCGGATGCAGGCGCACATCGACTCACTGTACGAGGTCGTATTTTCTGAGAGTTGCTCGGACGCACTTGCCGCCATCACCGGGAGTGACGCCGCACAACGAGCCATTGAGCGCCTGGCGCCGCAGGCACTCGCCGAGCGCCTGCCATTGTCGGCGCTGTTGGTAGATTGGGTGCAAAGCCAATACGGCGCCGAACCAGCCCATGCCGCCACGCAAGCGTTGGCCATGGCGACAGATCCGGCGCGGGCAGTACAGGCTTCGGCTGCGTGTTGCATCGCGTTATTAGCGGATGACTTGGCACATCCGATGAAGTAACAGCAACACGTGCAAATGCTAACCCCGCCAACCACGACGGGGCCAGTCACAAGGGAGACGAGCGTTCGTCTCCTTTATTTTTGCCGCTCTTCCAATTCCTCCAACAATGGCGCCGAAGGCACAAAGAACAGCCCGCCCGTGACGGCGCGGCTGAAGTCCAGCAGACGGTCGTAATTGCCTGCAGGCCGGCCGACAATCATGTTCTCCAGCATTTGCTCAATAGGAGCTGGGGACTTGGCATATCCAATAAAGTAAGTGCCGAACTCGCCTGCGCCAGGTCGCCCGAACGGCATGTTCTCGCGCAAGATTTTGACTTCTTCGCCGTTCTCGGTCAGCGTGGTCAGCGAGCTATGAGACGACGAGGGCTTGACCGAGTCGTCCAGCTCGATATCCGATAGCTTGGTGCGGCCGATAATGCGTTCCTGAGTCTCCACAGGCAGTGCATTCCAGCCCGCCATGTCATGCAGGTATTTCTGCACGAGCACATAGCTGCCATTGGCAAACTCGGGATCTTCGTCACCGATCAAAGCGAAATCCACGGCGTCCTGCCCTTCCGGATTCTCGGTACCGTCGACGAAGCCCACCATGCTGCGCATATCGAAATAGCGGAAACCCTGGACTTCGTCCACCACGGTCACCGCCGCGCCTAACTGATTGAGAATCTGCGTCTCCAGCTCGAAGCACAAATCCATCTGCTCGGCACGAATATGAAACAGCAGGTCCCCAGGTGTCGCGGGTGCATGGCGATTGTCGGCGTGAAACTCACGGAAAGGATGCAGCTGCGCCGGACGCGGGTGACCGAACAAGGTATCCCAGGCATTTGAGCTGAAACCGAGCACACAGGACAATTTGCCATCTGGCACACGCTTGCCTACTGAGCGCACCAGTGCAGCGAGATTTCCGCACAATGCGCGAATCTTGTCTGCCTCGCTGGCTTCTCCTAGCGTCGCGACAAGGAAAATTGCACTCCGTGTGAGAGGACAGGTGACAGCTTGGGGTTGAGGATTGTTACTAGTCATGGATTGAAGAATTTCTTAGATAAGTAATAGACCAAGTGATACCAAGAGGCTACCTGTCCGGCGCAACCATACCAGAGAACATCGCACGTCAAGTCAGCCGATAAAACTGATCCGGCTTGATCTCCGGCGGCAAATCGCGGCCGCACAATTCGAGCACGGTGCGTTCGATCCCCCTCGACATGGCATCCAGCGCCAGCGCATGAGGCGCCAGGCCAAAAGGCTCGCTCACTTCGTTCGCAATGGCTTCCAAGGCAATGAGCGTATACGAGATAAACACGCATAGCAGCGGCGTGAACACATTAGCCGCATCCACCAAACCAAATGGCAGCATGACGCAATACGTGTAGATCGTCCGGTGCAAAAGTACGCCATACGCATATGGGATGGGGGTGGACGCGATACGCTCACACCCCCCGATGGCTTTGCCTAACTCGTTTAGCTGCGCATCCAGCATCCATAGTTCGGTATCCGAGACATTGCCCGCACTGTGCAAGGCCGCCAGGCGGCCGCGTATCTGGTCCAATAGCGCGATGGGCTGGTATTGTTTTCCCAACACCGCCCGCGCCCGCTCATCACCCAGCAAGCGGCGCAGATCCTGTGCAGGATCGGTATCGCGCAACTGATGTTTCAGTGCATAGATACTTGCGATCAGCGCGTCCGCCAGATGCCTGTGCGAGGCGGAATCAGGCGCGTAACGCAGTATCTGCGACATCAACGTACGCGACGCGATCAGCAGATTGCCCCACATGTGCCGCGCTTCGTTGTAACGCTCATAGCTGGCGTTGTTACGAAAGGCCAGGAATATCGCCAGCGTCAGGCCGAACAACGTCAACAGCGTGGTATTGAGCGGAATCTTTTCCCCGAAAATCGTTCCGTGGGTCACGACCGCGACACCACTGATGGCGGCAATGAAGCACAGTTGCGGAATGATCGACTGCAATACCGAGCCGTTCCAAATGAACAGCAGCCGAAACCAGCTTTGTCTAGGTCTGACGATCATAGATGACGGTCGCTATAGGATCCGATTCCGAGGAGATCGCGTCGTCCGGCCATAAAATTCTCTTTACTATCAGCAAGTTGAGCCAACTTATCGCACGACTTCTGGCGCTGCGTCTGCAGTTTCTATCCCCGGAAAACATTTCTCGTCTCCAGGCCGAAAGCGCGATAGCGCCCAGAGGACATGGCAGATGTGGAGTATAGTCAGATTGAGACCCTAAACGTCTCTGCATCCTTCTGTAACCCCACCATTATGAAAATTCTGGGTTTTCAACTCTTGATTGGCGACTACCTGGCGCGCAGCGTGCGGGGCCGCCCCTGTGCGCCCCCAATGTGAATCGGCTGCATCGCAAGCTTCACATTCACCATTTGCACATTCAGGAGCCAGAAAATGGCAGACCTTTTCGACAATCCCATGGGACTCATGGGTTTTGAGTTCATCGAGTTCGCCTCGCCCACGCCCAACGTCATCGAGCCGGTGCTCGAAAGCATGGGGTTTACCAAAGTCGCGAACCATCGTTCCAAGGCAGTCTCCCTGTTTCGCCAAGGCGGCATCAACGCCATCGTCAATAACGAGCCTCACAGCCCCGCGGCCTACTTCGCGGCCGAGCACGGCCCCTCTGTATGCGGCTTGGCGTTTCGCGTGCGCAACGCGCAAGAGGCTCACAAGCGGGCATTGGAACTGGGTGCTCAGCCGGTCGAGATTCATACCGGCTTCATGGAACTGCGCCTGCCTGCCATCAAGGGCATTGGTGGCGCGCCGCTCTACCTGATCGACCGTTTCGAAGAAGGCTCGTCGATTTACGACATCGATTTTGTATTCATCGATGGCGTAGACCGCCACCCCGTGGGCGCCGGCCTGAAGATCATCGACCACCTGACCCATAACGTCTATCGTGGCCGCATGGCGTATTGGGCCGATTTCTACGAAAAACTCTTCAATTTCCGCGAGATCCGGTACTTCGACATCAAAGGCGAATATACCGGCCTGACCTCGAAGGCCATGACGGCGCCCGATGGCATGATCCGCATCCCTTTGAACGAAGAGTCTTCAAAGGGCGCCGGCCAGATCGAAGAATTCCTGATGCAGTTCAACGGCGAAGGTATCCAGCACGTAGCATTTCTGACCGACGACCTGATCAAGACCTGGGATGCCTTGAAAGCCCAAGGCACGAAGTTCATGACTGCACCGCCCGAGACGTACTACGAGATGTTGGAAGGCCGTCTGCCTGCTCACGGCGAGCCCACAGCAGAGCTGCAATCGCGCGGCATTTTGCTCGACGGTACGTCCGAGGGTGGAGAGCGCCGTTTGCTGCTGCAGATTTTCTCCGAGACCTTGCTAGGCCCGGTGTTCTTTGAGTTCATCCAACGCAAGGGCGATAGCGGCTTTGGCGAGGGCAATTTCAAAGCGCTGTTTGAATCCATCGAACGCGACCAAGTGCGCCGCGGCGTATTGTCGACGGATTAAGGCAAGTAGCGCCCGGGACGTTAGTCGATGGCATTCGTGTGCCTAGTCTACGTCCCGGGGGCTTATCCTCTGACTCGTTGGTCGACTACCACACGCTGATCAAGGACCGTCGCATGGCTTTACCCATGCGACCATGCGCTATATAACAGCGCAGCCCCGGAGACGAAGAGCAACACATCGACCATGAGGGCAAAGGCGTTTGACGAAAGCCGCAGCACCAGAGGTTTGCTGGCAACGGTCCCGAGCATGATGCCAGCCCCCACCAACACGCCCTGCAGCGCCGTTTGCATGGACAACGCGTCCTGAGCGAAAAACGTGCTCACTTTGCTGATATACAGCAGCACTGACGTGGCGCCATCGGTCCCCAGAAATGCCCCGCCGCTAAGCCCATAGGCAGTGAATGCCGGGATACTCAGCGGCCCGGTGGAAAGCACCAATCCCGTCAAAAAACCAATCACAACACCGCATACACCCAGTTGAAACAACGACATTTGGTACTGCAGTTGCCGCAGCTTGTGCCGAATGGGAATCATGCACCAAAAGAAAAATCCCAGGGTCGCGTCGATCACCCACGCCGGCAATGCTAGCAGCGTATGTGCGCCCAGCGCCGCCGCGGGAATACCAGGCAAACCATAGGCAAACGTCGCCCGCCAGTCGATCTGTTTGTACCAGACCATGACGCGTGACAGATTGCCCATGATGGCCGCCATCGCCATGATAGGCATGGCAGCCTTTGGCCCATACGACTGCACCAATACCGGCAACAGCATTAGAGACGATCCCGTACCCACCACGCCACTGAACGCACCCGCAATCAGCGCAACGACCAGCACGTAGACATAATTCTCCACAGCGGTCAGGGCTCTTCGCCATAGGCTTTGGGCAACGCTACCGGGGATATATGACGGGTCATCACGGCGCTCCAACTGGTTGATGTTCGGACAGCATGTTAGTCGAGAGGCCGCCATTCCGTAGCAGTACGGAGTGTAAGACCCGCGTTCCAGTGCCATAATCCTGTGCACTATGCCCCGATCTTTCATGCGGCCGGCCCTGATATGGCTGCTGCTCCTCATTCTCGGCGTCGTCGGCATTGGTTTGCAGGACTACGCCAGCCAGCGCGATCGGTTCGTCCAGGATACGAGCATCGTGCACCGCATGCTCAGCCAAAAGGCCGTGCAGCACGAGGCCGTGCTCGCGACCTTGGCAGCGCTATCGCACCCTCCTGCGCCTGAGCGGCTGTTTCCCAGCCTGCAACCTGCGTTGCCGCAGTTGGAGGCGATCGGACGGCTGAACGAGGACGCATGGCATGGCAGTTCCCCGTCACCAAGTGGAATGGCGGACGCCTTGGCACAAGCCCGTCAGATCAACCACCCTGTCGTGTTACCGGGAAATGCCGCCACCTCTTACTGGCTCGTTGATCCTTCGGGTTGGAGTATCCAGCTCAATGCACAGAAATTGCTGGGGCGCGAAGATATTCCCCTTACGCTCAGCGCCGTCAAGCTATCGTTACCTTCCGGGCAGCTCAACCTACTGAGTTCAGCATCGCCGCAAAACTCAATGGGCCTTGTACTACAGCGCAGCAAACCCCTAGGTGCGGCAAGCCAGCCGTTTATCCTGCATACCGTTCAGATCTTGACGCCGGCGTCTTGGCCGTGGATGGCTTGGCTGGCCTGGGCCTTGACCAGCGCCGCACTGGTTGCGGGTTGGACATTGTGGCAACGTGCGCGAGCCTACGCCTTGCGTGAACGGGAGCAATCACGCTTGGCCGCAATCGGGCGGCTAAACACCCTCGGAGAAATGGCGGCGGGAATTGCCCACGAACTCAACCAGCCATTGACGGCTATCCTGGCGCAAACGGGCGCTGCTCAACGCTTGCTCGACGACCCTGAGGAGCAGCCTCAGGTGCGCCGAGCTTTGCAGGCGACCGCCGGTCAGGCACGTCGGGCAGCCGAAATACTCGAGCGTCTGCGCGCCGTGATGGCGCATGGAGAACCTGCTCAACGTTCGGCGCTGAACCCGGATGACCTGATCGCTTCACTGCGTTTCTTACGTGAAAGCGAACTGGCGCGAGCCGGCATACGAATCAGCTGGACCAATGACGCCCCCGGTGCACGCGCGCTAGGTGACCGCGTCGCGCTAGAGCAGATTCTGCACAATCTGGTACAGAATGCTGCGGATGCGCTCGCTACACAGGCGGGCGCTCGCCTGCTAGATATCCGCGGTCGTGTGCACCAATCACGCTACGAATTCGTGGTGCGTGACAATGGTCCTGGAATACCCGCCGACAAGCTGCCGAAAATCTTCGATCCGTTCTATACCACGCGGGCTCAAGGCATGGGGCTCGGCCTGACGCTGTGCGAGACCCTGGCGGGCACCATGGATGCGCACCTGCATATTCAGAACCACGCAGCGGGTGGCGTCTGTGCGACACTATCACTGCCGCTGTACTCCGAACGCCAAAACGCGGGCGTGTCTACCTCGCCACAGCAACACGAAGCTCACTGCTAAGGCAGCCAAGTAACTACGCCATGGACGACTACTCCAATCAATCACCGCTCGTCTATATCGTGGATGATGACGAGGCCGTACGCGACGGCCTGTCGATGCTGCTCTCGAGCGTCGGGCTACGCAGTGAGGGGTTTGGCGATCCGCAAGCCTTTCTCGCCCAAGGCCATCAATATGCAATCGGCTGTCTGGTTCTCGATATCCGTATGCCCAGCATCAGCGGCCTGCAGGTGCTCGAACAAGTCGTCGCGCACTCTGATCTGCCCACCATCATCCTGACGGGACACGCCAACGTCGATCTGTGCCGACGTGCGTTCAAAACCGGCGCTGTCGAGTTCCTGCAAAAACCGGTGGACGACGATGTGTTTCTGGACGCGGTACAGGCTGCCGTACGTCAGCACATTGCCAGCCGCGAAAAACTCGCCGCCACGCTCGAGGCTACAGAGCGCCTGGGCACACTATCCGGCCGCGAGGAAGAAGTCCTGCGGCGTGTCGTCGAAGGTGTCAGCAACAAACAGATCGCGCGCGAACTGGGCCTGTCGCCCCGCACGGTCGAGACCTACCGAGCAAATGTCTTCACCAAACTCGAAGCACAGTCTCTGGCGCAACTGATACGTCAGTACGCTGCTTTGCTCGCCTGAGGCTCCGTAGCACTACGGAGACCGGCGCGTGCTCGTGCGCATACCGGCGCGCAACGTATCTCAATACACTGTTCTTGTCGTTACTACACAGACCAAGGACACCATCATGATCCGCAAAACCCTCGCCCTGCTCTGCCTCGCAGCCCTGTCCCAAGCCGCCAATGCAGCCGTCATCACCACACACAAACTCGCGCTGGCAGATGCCCAGAAGCTCGCCACCGACACCGTTGCCGTCTGCCAGGCCAAGGGTTACGCCGTGAGCGCAGCCGTCGTCGATGGCAGTGGCCAATTGCAAGCCTTTGCACGCGCCGACAAAGCCGGGCCGCACACGATCGAGGCGAGCCGCGCCAAAGCGTTCACATCAGCATCGGCCAAACAACCCACGCTGGCCATGATGGAAAACTCGCAGAAGAACCCGGGCGCGGCCAACCTGAAAGACATCCCGGGATTCTTGTTATTGGGTGGTGGCGTGCCGCTCAAGCAGGGCGATGAAGTCATCGGCGCCATTGGCGTAGCTGGGGCGCCCGGTGGACATCTCGATGCGCAATGCGCCGACGAGGCCATGAAGAAATAAGACCTGTCGTCCAGTATGAACGGACATGGTTCGCCATCTCGGTGGCGGTCCATGTCCGTTTCGCCCTCGATATGCTAGAAAGTTCTCTTTCCGCCGATTGACCAGCAATCCATCTGAGGGGAGCTCGCACAGCCGATATGTACCGCACTGTATCTGGTTCTGTACACAGATACTCAACGTTTCGCGACCTGCTCGGACGCGACACAAGGCAGATACACCCAAGGCTTTCAATACTCCTACCAACTTCAGAGGAGTGAAAGTCATGTCGGAACCCATCAATACCCGCCGTCGTCGCCTGATCCAGACCACCGTAGCCGGTCTGGGCCTCATGGAACTGACCATGAGCGGTCTGGCCCACGCGCAAACATCTATCGCCAAAGCCGGCGCAGCTGCGAGTCACCCACTTGCGACGTTCGACGAGATCAAGCAGATCTCGGTAGGGCCGCTGAATATCGGCTACGTGGATGCCGGTCCGCGCAACGGTCCCGTTGCCCTCTTGGTACATGGCTGGCCCTATGACATCTATAGCTTTGCCGAAGTCACTCCCCGGCTCGTAGCTGCCGGCTATCGTGTCATCGTGCCCTATCTGCGCGGCTCGGGTTCGACCACGTTCTTATCGGCCGATACTATCCGCAACGGCCAGCAAGCGGTGTTCGCGCTGGATCTGATCGGATTGCTGGACGCCTTGAAAATCGAGACTGCCGTCCTCGGCGGATTCGACTGGGGTGCGCGTACCGTCAACATCATGGCGGCGCTGTGGCCAAAACGATTCACGGGCATGGTGTCGGTCAGCGGTTACCTCATCGGCAGCCAGGCTGCCAACAAAGCACCCCTGCCCCCTGAGGCCGAATTGGCCTGGTGGTATCAGTTCTACTTTGCCACCGAGCGCGGTAAAGCCGGCTACGATGCAAACCGAGATTCGTTCAACAAGCTCATCTGGAAACTCGCCTCGCCCCATTGGGATTTCGACGACGCGACTTTTAACCGTACTGCCCAATCTTTCCAGAATCCCGATCACGTTGCGATCGTGATTCATAACTATCGCTGGCGCCTGGGTCTGGCACAAGGCGAATCGCGCTACGACGATCTGGAACAGCAGCTCGCCAAAGGACCGGTCATCACCATCCCGTCAATCACGATGGAAGGCGACGCCAACGGCGCGCCGCATCCCCAGCCGGCAGCCTACGCGAAAAAATTCGCCGGCAAATACCAGCATCGCAACGTCAATGGCGGCATTGGACACAACCTGCCCCAAGAAGCCCCCAAAGACTTTGCCCAAGCGATCATCGACGTTACCCGTCTGTGAGACGCCTAGAACAAGGATCACGACATGCAACACGTTCATCGTGCACGAGTATTCTTGTCGGCTGCACTCATGCTGTGCGCCGCTGCAGGCTCGGCATCGGCGGCGGAGTCCACGCCACGGGCGGTTTCACCGATCTTCGGTGTGTCTATTCCAGAAGGTTATCGTAGTTGGCAACTCATCGCCCCTGCAGAGGAGGCCGCGCCACTGGATGAGTTACGCGTCGTGCTGGGCAATCCGGCGGCAGTCAAAGCCATTCAAGACCTGAAGGGTCCGTTTCCCGACGGTGCGATATTGGTCAAGCTCGCCTACAAACGCAAGCAATCTCCCGAGTTCTCCTCTGCCACTGTCCCCGGTCAGGCGACGACGGTTCAGGTCATGGTGAAAGACTCGAAACGCTATGCATCGACGGGCGGTTGGGGATTTGGACGGTTCATCGGCGGCGTCCCGACAGACGCCGCGCAACATCAGACCTGCTTCGCCTGCCACGAAGCACGGGCCGCCAAGGATCGAGACTATGTATTTACGCGATTTGCGCCTTAGTCTTCCAAACGCCGCGATATTGGCTTTTGACCCTGCGCTGCGAGCCGAGCCAGTGGCCCGGCGTTTGCATCCCCTCCTCGGACAGTCGTACTGGGAAGGAAGGAGCAACGATGTTGTCCTATGGCAACTCAGCCTGCAGGATCGAACCCGAGGCTGATTCCGTGAACACCACATGCTTGCCGTCGGGACACACGGCAACGTTAGTCACGGTGCTGCCATCGATAGGGCTTTTCAGATAATGCGTCACCTCGCCACGCGAGTTCAGGACAAACACACCGCCTAGACTTGCATGTGCGACCAGCAATTCACCGCTTGGCAATGTCGCTAGCCCGTCCGGTCCGCTGGTGCCGAAGAATGTCTGGAAGGCGCCCATTTTGCTGATCGATCCGTCATCCAGGATCGGCGCCCGCCACACCTGATTGGCACGCGTCACGGCGACGAACAAGACCTTTTGTGCGGCGTCCAATGCGATGCCATTAGGGCTGGGCGCATTACTGAGCAAGAGATCCAGCCGTCCGCTCCGCTCGTCGTATCGATAGACTCGGCCGTGGGGATCGTGCAATCCGGTCTGTCCTTGATCAGTAAAGTACAGGCGTCCCTCGCGATCAAACACCAAGTCGTTGACACCCTTGAACGACTCGCTATTGCGGTGGCCCAGCACTGTCGTCACAGATCCGGTCGTGGGATCGCAACGCAGAATGCCTTTGCGGTAGTCTGCCACCCACAAGCTGCCATCGTCATGCAGCGCCAGGCCATTCGGCCATCCGCCCGTTTCAGCAACAACATGCCATCGATCCCCATCGTCGGCCCGGAATATGCGGCCATGAGGGATATCGGTCACATATAGCGCTCCGGCCTTGTCAAAGACTGGCCCCTCGAGAAAGCAATCGACAATATGTCCGGCCTTGTTCGCGTCTGCCCACGCACTGCGGCGCTGCAAACGCAGCTCCTGCGGCACAGAGCCGATGACTTTGGCCTCAATGACAATCGGCGGAGAAAAAGAAAGATTCCACATGGCTGCCTCCTCACTCGGGCTTGATGCCGACACGCCGCCCGATGTCTGTCCAGAAAGTCACTTGCTGCCGAACATACTCGCCGAACGGCTTGACCGCCACCGAGCGATGTCCGGCTCCTTGGCGAGCCATCAATTGCTGCATCTTTGCATCGCCCATTACTTCATTGACGAGGCTATTCATTTTCTCAACGATCGGCTCGGGCGTACCCTTTGGCGCGGCCAGGCCAAACCAATTGATGACCTGATACGAAGGCAGCCCCGCTTGCGCGAATGTCGGGACGTCAGGCAAAGACTCCAGACGCTGATCACCACTGACCGCCAGCGCCCGCACGCGCCCGCCCTGCACCGGAGGGATTGCAGTCGGCGCAGCCGTCACCAGGAGGTCAATCTGACCAGCCATCACATCAGCCAAAGCCGCACCAGCGCCACGGTACGGGATATGGGACATCTTGATACTGGCTTCGGAAGCAAACATCTCCGCTGCAAGATGCGTGGAACTCGCCGGCCCGCCGGATCCAAAATTCAGTGCGCCCGGATTGTTCTTGGCATACGCAATCAGATCAGCCAGGGTCTTGAACGGCGATTTTTCCGGAACGACCAATACCAGCGGGGTCTCGATGATCTCGGCCACGTGGATCAAATCGTGCTCGTAGTCCCAAGGCAGCTTTGCAAACGACAACGGCAACATGGCATATGTCGTATCGGTCACCAGAAAAGAACTGCCATCCGGCTTGGAGCGAACCACATCCTGAGTGGCAATAGTCCCGGATGCGCCGGACTTGTTTTCGACGATGAAAGTCTTCCCCGTTGTCTCGGATAGTTTCTGTGCGACTTGTCTGGCGGCATAGTCAGTGGTGCCTCCGGGAGCATAGGGCACAACAAGCCGAACCGGTACCGATGGCCAATCCGCCGCGCTATCGGCCGCATGGGCATGACCGGACAACAGGCCGAGCGATAACACAAACAATCCGCGTGACAATGCTCGGCGGCAGATGATCGAAGTTTTCAAGCGATAATTCATTTTCCTGTCTCTTTATTCAACGCTTGTTCAAGCGCTTTTGTAAAAGGCCCGGCAGCTCACTGCGGACGACACCCTTGAGTGATATTCCTGGCCTTCAAACTTTGAATCTCTTCGTCGGAGTATCCGGCTTCGCGCAATAGCGCGTCGGTATGCTCGCCGACCTCGGGCGGCTGCGTACGCAACGGCGGCTGTACCCCATTGAATGCCACCGGCGTCAGCGGAACGTGCGAGGGTTTCCCGCCAGGCAACGTGATCGGAGCCAGCCCCCCGGTCGCCAGCAGATGGGGATCGTCAAACAATTGCTCCGGGCGGGTGATAGGCGCGTACGGCAAACCCTCTTTTTCAAAGACCGCAGCCAATTCTGCCGCAGGCGTATCTGCGAGATGAGCCCGCAGCATAGGCATCAGCCAATCCCTGGCCTGAACGCGATCATTGTTTGTCTTGAGCCGCGGGTCCGCAAACCATTCGGATAGGCCAAAGGCTCTGCAGAATATTTCCCACTGCTTGTCGCTGACGACGGCCAGAAAAATCTGCTCACCGTTCTTGACAGTAAACACGTCGTAGATCGCCCAGGCGGAGATTCGGCTGGGCATGGGAGCAGCCGCACGTCCCGTCACGGCGTACTGCATCATGTGCTGTCCGACGAGAAAGACGTTGTTCTCGAATAGCGAGGTCTGCACTTCCATGCCCTCGCCGGTGACTGCGCGTTGAGCCAACGCCGCCATGGCACCCATCGCACCAAACATGCCGCCCATGATGTCGTTGACGCTCGTGCCGGCGCGTAAGGGGTCGCCCGCACGCCCTGTCATATAGGCCAGACCTCCCATCATCTGCACGACCTCGTCCAATGCAGTGCGATGTTCATAGGGACCGGGCAAGAAACCTTTATGACTGACGTAGACGATTTTCGGGTTTCGCGCCTTCAGGGCGGTATATCCCAAACCAAGTTTGTCCATGACGCCCGATTTGAAGTTCTCGCTGACGATGTCTGCGGAATCAATCAAACGCAATGCCGCCTCTTTGCCTTCGGGTTGTTTGAGGTCCAGCACAATGCTTTTCTTGTTCCGGTTGAACATCGGAAAGAAGCCTGCGCCCGACCCCAGCAGCCTGCGCGTGGAATCGCCGCCCAGCGGTTCGACCTTGATCACCTCGGCCCCGAGATCCGCCAGCAACATGCCGCAGGAGGGCCCCATGACCATATGGGTGAATTCGATAACGCGGATGCCTTCGTACGGAAGACGGGACGCGGTGTTGTTAGACATGGGTTTGCAACCTATGTTGAGAAAAGGGCCTGACAATCCCGCCGATGCTAGGCGTGTTGAGTAAAGCCTTTCGGCAAACCGGCGTCCGGCGTCATTCCATACAGCGCCTCGCCCGGCAGCCCGGCAGCGAGGGGGACGCGGGCGGCGACGAGCTTCTCGATATCGACGCCAGTTGAAACGCCCATCGCCTCGAACATGAAGACGAGATCTTCGGTCACCACATTGCCAGAGGCGCCGGGCGCATAAGGACAACCGCCCAGTCCACCCAGTGAGCTATCGAACGTACGCACGCCCTCGTCCCATGCGGCGAGACAGTTCGCCAACCCCAGTCCCCGAGTGTTGTGCATGTGTGCGGCGCCAGCGTGCTCGCCCAGCTCTTGCCGCAACCGCCGAAACAGACGGCGTACCTGCGCGGGATTCGCATAACCCACGGTGTCCGACAACCCCGACTCGTCCGCCCCCGCCTGTACACACATGACCGCGAGCTTGATGACATCATCCTCTGGCACTTCACCCTGCAATGTGCATCCGAACGCGGTGGATATGCCGGCCTCGAGTTTGACGGACGGCGCAAGCTCATCGCGTAACTGTGCGATGGCTTGCACCTCTTGCACCATTTCCTGCGGTGTCTTGCGCACATTCGCGAGCGAGTGAGCATGGCTCGCCGATACGGGCATGGTCAGCTTGTGCACGCCTGCCTCCAACGCGGCTTGTGCGCCGCGTAGGTTCGGCACCAACGCCATGATGGTGACACTGGGATGTGCCGTGGTCGCGTATTTCACTACCTCGGCTGCATCCGCCATTTGAGGCAGCAAGCGGGCAGGCACAAACGAAGCCACCTCGATCTCCCGAATGCCAGCCGCCACCAGTGCGTCGATCCATTTGAACTTGTCTGCCGTCGGCATGGTGGCCTTGACCGACTGCAATCCGTCACGCGGGCCGACTTCGCTAATCAAGACCTCGGGCTGAGGGGTACGGCTCGGCATATACGTCTCGCTTGTAAAATTCTAAAAGATAGAACATCATTCTCTTGTATGAAATTAAAATACAAGCCTCGCCCCGTGTCAACCGCCCCGATTTTCCCGGGGTGAGCCCCATAAGGGCGCTAATAAATTCGAACAAAGACCCCAGACGTTCTATAAGATAGAATCCTCGAACTCTGAATTGACGGAACACAAAATGCCCCGCAAAGCTGTGACGGAATCCATCGCCGACGCCGATGCAGCCCAAGGCGGTGTCGCTGCGGTTGATCGTGCGCTCAGCCTGATGTCGGTGTTCACCAGCAGCGACCATGCGTTGTCCCTGCGCGAGCTCGCAGAACGGACCAGGCTATACAAAAGCACGGTATTGAGGCTCTTGGCATCGCTGGAACACGCGCAATGGATTCAACGCCTCGAAGACGGACGGTACGCCCTCGGCCCCGAGGTCGCGAGATTGCACGGTATCTACTCGGCATCGTTCTCACTGGAGCGTGTTGTCATCCCAGTGCTGCGCGAGTTAGTCGCCACCACAGGAGAAAGCGCTGCCTACCACGTGCGTCAAGGCGATGCACGGTTATGCCTGTATCGCGTTGACTCTCCCCACCCTGTGCGGGATCACATTCGTGCGGGCGATTTGCTGCCTCTGGATCGAGGCAGTGGCGGCCGTATCCTGACGGCCTTCGACGACATTCTAGGCAACGCTCCCGGCCCGGACCAGGAGCTGTACCGAAAGATCCGCAGCGACGGCTATTTTGCCGCGATAGGCGATCGCCTCTCCGAGGTCGCCGGCATATCGGCCCCTGTGTTTTCAGCGGCAGGTACCATCGCGGCCGCCGTGACACTGACCGTTCCCGTCCATCGCTACAACCCCGCTCATGTGACAGCGGTACGGCGCGCCGCCAGCCAATTATCGAGCCGCGTTGGCTGAAAGTAACGCAACAGCGCGAATTCTGCGCTCAGGGCACAGTATCGGAAGTAGAATTTTTACGTTGAGTAAGGCAAGCACGCACACATCGCTATCCCTAGCCAGCACAGGAAGCTGATATGACTCAAACCGTCCCTGCGTCACCAGAAGTCCGGCCCCTCCAGATAGACGACATCACCGTCATTGACGATAGCAAGCTTAAAAAGGCCGTCACAGCCGCTGCTCTGGGCAATGCCATGGAGTGGTTCGATTTTGGCGTCTATGGTTTTGTCGCGTTTGCATTAGGTAAAGTATTTTTCCCCGACGCATCACCCGCGGTGCAGACCATTGCTGCGCTTGGCACGTTTTCCGTGCCATTTCTGGTTCGGCCTTTAGGCGGCGTATTTTTCGGCGTGATGGGTGACAAGTTCGGGCGGCAAAAAGTACTCTCGCTCACCATCATCATCATGGCCATCAGCACCTTCTGCATTGGCCTGATCCCCTCCTACGCGAGCATCGGCCTGTGGGCGCCCATCCTGCTGCTGCTGTGCAAGCTCGCTCAGGGGTTTTCCGTCGGCGGAGAATACACAGGCGCTGCAGTCTTTGTGGCCGAATATGCGCCGGACCGGCGACGCGGATTCCTGGGCAGTTGGCTGGACTTCGGTTCGATCGCAGGCTTTGTATTAGGCGCGGGCCTCGTTGTGCTGCTGCAGACAATCCTGGGCGATGCGACGTTCCTGGAATGGGGGTGGCGCGTGCCTTTCTTCATCGCAGGTCCTTTGGGGCTGCTTGGTCTATATCTGCGCCATGCCGCAGAAGAAACGCCTGCATTCACTCAACAACTGGAAAAAATGGAGCAAGAAGATCGCGAGGCGGTAAAAGAGAAGCCCACCATCTCTTTTCGCGAAATCTTCTCCAAATACCGTAAGGCATTGCTGGTCTGCATCGGCATGGTGCTGGTCACCAACATCACCTATTACATGCTGCTGACCTATATGCCGACCTATTTGTCCAGCAGCCTGGGCTACTCCGAGGATCATGGCGTACTCATCATCGTCGTGGTCATGATAGGGATGCTGTTCGTACAGCCCGTTGTCGGATTCTTTAGCGACAAAATCGGCCGCAAGCCATTTTTGCTCGTCGGCAGCCTGGGGCTGTTTGTGATTGCGTTGCCGGCCTTCCATCTCATTGGCAGCGACAACATCGGCCTGATTTTCCTCGGCCTGCTATTGATTGCGATAGTCCTCAATTGCATGATTGGCGTGATGGCATCGACGTTGCCGGCGCTATTTCCCACCCGTATCCGATACAGCGCGTTGGCCAGTTCATTCAACATCGCGATCATCATTGCCGGCCTGACGCCGACCGCTGCAGCCTGGCTGGTAGAAACAACGGGCAATCTGATGGTGCCCGCAGTCTATCTGATGGTCGCCTCGGTGATCGGTTTGATCACCTCACTCTACCTGCCGGAGACCGCCAACCGGCCATTGCGCGGTGACACACCTAATGCATCCAATCGGCGCGAAGCCAAAGCCCTGTTGCAACAAGCCCTCGATCATATCGAGCAAACGGTGCAAGACGTCGACGCAGAAATCGAAGTGCTGGAGCAGCAGATCGAAAAGCTGAAAGCGCGACGCCAACGGCTGACAGACAGACATCCGGATCTGGAATAAATCCACGTCCAAGGCCGATCATCGCACACAGCTGCAGAGGCACATCCCTACGCACCGCATCTGCAGCCGCCAGCGAGTGGGAGTATCATCAAGGGGAAGGAGAAGGCATCCCGCCGATGGCGGCGACTATGGTCGCCCTGCCACAGCCTCAGAAAAACAACTCAGTAGACGCAATGAATCGAGCAGCACCGACATGGCTAATGCCCATCGTGGCAATTTTCACGCTACAAACCATCTCGGCGTTCTTGAATCGGCTCATTCCCATATTGGCCCCGGCCATGTCCGAGGACTTCGGCTGGAGCGGCAGCACAATCGGTTATCTGACCGCCAGCAACTCCCTGGGAGGTCTGGCGATCCTGGTCGCAGGGTCTGCCATGCTCAAACAAATCGGCGGCATGCGTACATTGCAATTGACTTTGCTGATCGGGGCCGCTTGTATGGCATGGCTATTGATCCCGAGTATTGCCATCGCGCTGATAGCATGCCTGTTCATGGGATTGAGCGGTGGTGCTGCCAATCCCGCAGGCAGCGAAGTCCTGCAAAAATATTCTCCTCCCGGCAAACGAAACCTGATGTTCTCCATCAAACAGGCTGGAGTCCCTCTGGGCGGCGTGATCGCGGGCCTGCTCGTGCCACTGCTGGTTGTGCTGACAGGTTGGCGCATTGCTCTCTTCTTTTGCGCACTCATCGTACTGCTGCCGACCCTGATGACCTGGCGCTTGAGCGCCAGTCTGGACGAGACACCGGACAAGAAGGATCACTTCTTTCATTTCCCGACGCTGGACTCTCTGCGTACGCTCACCGTGCCGCTGGCCTCTTTACGGCACAATCGCGGCCTGATGAAAATATCCGTGGTGGGCAGCCTCTTTGCCATCGCTCAGAGCTGTTGGTTCACGTTCACCGTCATTTATCTTGTAGACCAGCTCGGCTATCCGCTAGCCTTGGCCGGCATGGTCTTTGCCGTCATGCAGGCAGGCGGCGTCATCGGCCGCATCGTACTGGGCTGGCTATCGGATTACTTGCGCTCGGCCAATATCACCTTGACGATTGCAGCAGTTTTTTCCGCAGTGACCACTGCACTGCTAGGATTGACCAGTGCCGACTGGCCGCTATGGTCCGTGATTGCCTTGGCGTTTGTCGCAGGGTGCTCGGCGGCCAGTTGGAATGGCGTACAAATCGCTGAAGTCGCACGGCGCTCGCCGCCACACATGATCTCGGAAACGTCAGCCGGCTCCAGCATACTGGTGAACTTGATGAACATGGTGGCGCCCACGCTTTTTGCAGCATTTGTTGCCGTCAGCGGACGCTATGACTATGCGTTCGTTTGTGCTGGCGCATGTTCACTGCTCGTACTCGTGTGCCTGCCGCGAGATCAACGCAGTAGTTCGGCGCAGGCAGGCAAGTAAGACAGATCGGCGTTTGACACACCTCCAGGTTTCGCCATACATTCTGCGCTGCTCACAGGGCTCGCGACTCCCGTGAACACATGACAATGCCCCGTTCTATGGTGACGGTGTCATGCTTAATACCTGCTTGGTGATTTTGAATACCATGCGCATTTTGCTAGTTGAAGACGAAGTCGACATGGCCCTCTGGCTGCGTCGAGCTCTCGCACAGAGTGGTTTTGTTTCCGATCACGCTGCCGATGCCCGTAACGCCGAAGGCTATATGGTGGGCAGTGAATACGATGCCGTTGTTCTGGACTTACGTTTGCCTGACAAACACGGATTAAACGTGCTGCGCGACATGCGCGAGCGCGACGACCGTACACCGGTGTTGGTGCTGACCGCGCAAGGGTCGCTGCAAGATCGAGTGCGCGGCTTGAATATGGGCGCTGACGATTTCCTGACAAAGCCTTTTGCCCTCGAAGAGCTGGAAGCCCGCTTGACCGCACTGGTACGGCGCAGCCGCGGCCGCGATCATCCGAGACTGCAGTGCGGTTCGCTCAGTTACGACAGCGGGAGCCATCTCTTTACGCTGGATGGTTCAATGCTGATGCTCACTCCGCGAGAGCACGCTACCCTGGCCGCGCTCTTGATCCGCGTGGGATATCCGGTCGAGAAAAATCAGTTATTCGAGAAAGTCTTTTCTCACGACAGCGATGCCAGCCCTGACGCCATCGAAGTGATTCTGCACCGCCTGCGCAAGAAGCTGGCCGGCAGCGATGTGTGCATCGTCACCGTACGTGGCCTGGGATACATGCTCTCCGCCGTCAAGTCAGCAGACAACTGATCGGCCGCCTCCAGCCAGTCTGCCCCTGCAGCCCCGTCAGGGAATACCCTGAAATTCAGGAAACCGACAGCGCACAGAAAGCGGATCAACAGCTTGCCTCCGTAATCTGTGCGCCGAACCGTCATTAAAGCCCAAGCTGCGTTCGTTTCGAACGCAACGTCGAGGTCGATACGACGCGGTTTTCTGGAGGATAGCGTGCAGAAGGCAATAAATAGAAAGGACTATTACGGCGGCGCCCTGATGGTGCTAGTCGGATTAGGAGCGATATACGCGGGGACCGATTATCACGTCGGGTCTCTCAGCCATATGGGGCCGGGATTTTTTCCCGCGGCCTTGGGAGGCTTGCTGGCCATTACGGGGCTGCTCATCGCGCTTTCAGCGCGCTCGGGCCAACCCAGTGAAAGTGTGCCTGGCGAAGGGCATGGGCACGGGTTACCGGATCTGCGCGGCGGCGTCTGCATCGTGCTCGGCATCCTGGCGTTTTTGTTATTGGGGGAATACGGCGGCCTGCTGCCAGCCACATTCGCCATCGTATTCATCTCTGCGCTGGGCGATCGCAAGAATACGGTCAAACAAGCCCTCATACTATCAGTACTGATGTCATTGGTAGCGATTGTTGTGTTCTGGTGGGCGCTGCAATTGCAGCTTCCCCTCTTTCGTTGGGGTTGATGCGCCATGATTTCACAATCCTTGATGGACCTTTGGTACGGCTTTGGCATTGCCTTTCAATGGCACAATCTCGCTTGGTCGTTCTTCGGCGTGCTGGTGGGTAACCTCATCGGCGTATTGCCCGGAATGGGCGCGCTGTCGGCGATTTCGATTCTGTTGCCGCTGACCTATGTCATGTCGCCGGTGCCCGCCATTCTCATGTTGGCAGGGATCTTCTATGGTTCGCAGTATGGTGGCGCAATCGGCGCCATTCTGCTGAATCTACCGTCGCATCCGCCTCACGCGGTGACCTGCCTGGATGGCTACCCTCTGACCAAACAAGGCAAGGGAGGAACAGCCCTGGGCATCACGATGATCTGCTCGTTCTTTGCCGCATCGGTGGGCATTATCGTCATGATTTTTGCCTCGCCGCTGCTGGTTGAGGTTGCGTTCAAGTTCGGACCTACCGAGATCTTTTCGATCATGTTGCTCGGTTTGTTGGCAGGGGCCACCATGTCGCGCGGCTCCGCACTCAAGGGCGTGGCGATGACGCTCTTTGGCTTGCTGTGCGGCGTGGTCGGAACGGACGTGAATACCGGCACCATCCGTCTTTCTTTTGGTTTGCTGGATCTGTCGGATGGCTTGGAGTTGGTCGCCATTTCGATGGGTTTGTTCGGGGTTGCCGATTTCCTCATGAGCGTCAATCGCATGAGCATCATCGGCAGCGGCGCCAAGCTGAAGTTGCGCGATATGCGTCCATCCAAAGCGGAAATGAAGACGGCCTTCATGCCCATGGTCCGTGGCACGCTGGTCGGCACACTGTTTGGCGCCATGCCCGGCACGGGTCCGACGATCACCACGTTCATCTCGTATGCGCTAGAGCGCAAGCTCTCCAAAACACCGGAGAAATTCGGTACCGGGATGATCGCGGGCGTAGCCTCACCCGAAGCCTCATCCCATTCGAAGACACAGGTAGACTTTATCCCGACGATGAGCCTCGGCATCCCGGGTGATGCGGTGATGGCATTGATCCTCGGCGCCTTGCTGATTCAAGGAATTCAACCTGGGCCACAACTCATTACCGAGCATCCGGACATTTTCTGGGGGCTGATTGCTAGTTTCTGGGTGGGCAACGTACTGCTGATGGTATTGAACGTTCCGCTCATTGGCGTGTGGGTGAAGCTTCTTCAAGTGCCGTACCGTTATCTCTTTCCATCGGCACTCTTTTTTATCGCGGTCGGGGTGTTCAGCACGCAGAACAACCTATTTCAGATCTGGGAAGTCCTGGCATTCGGCTTGATTGGCGCGCTCTTGATGACGCTGGAGTTTTCCGTTGCACCTATTTTGCTGGGTTTCGTGCTGGGACCGATGGTCGAAGAAAACTTCCGGCGTGCGTTGCTGCTGTCTCGAGGTGATATGGCGGTGTTCATCGAGCATCCCATCAGCGCCTGGTTCATCGGCGCCAGTGCACTGCTGATCCTGGTCCAGGTCTGGGCATTCCTGCGACGAGGCAAAAGGAAAAACAAGGGCAACGCTGAGCAGTTGCAGACTGCCTAGCAGATAGCTTGTAAATGCGGGGAAACGAAAGGCCGGCGCACTGATGTTGCGTCGGCCTTTTGAACATCATGAGAAATCGGGGCGTGGCCCATGGCTATTCTGCAGAAGCAAAATGCAGCGTAATGCTCAAACCTCTGCCGCCCATGCCCGCGCCGACCTCGATATCTGCATCATGCAAACGCGCAATTCGCTCAACCAGCGACAGGCCGATACCGCTGCCATGCCCTTCGGCCTTGGGCATTCGAAAGAATCGATCGAGAATACGTTCGCGATATTCTGCCGGCACGCCTGGGCCATCGTCTTGCACGGACAGTTGAACGTGATTATCGGTGCCCGCCTGGCGACACAAGATACGGATTTTGCTGCCATGTCCGCTATAACGCGTGGCGTTATCCAACAGATTGCGCAATAAGATACCCAAGCTA
Organism: Bordetella genomosp. 4; assembly: GCF_002261185.1. GTDB lineage: Bacteria > Pseudomonadota > Gammaproteobacteria > Burkholderiales > Burkholderiaceae_B > Bordetella_A. The sequence continues at coordinate 375,922 of NZ_NEVQ01000001.1, read as the reverse complement.
TCCACGTGGCCTTGCACAAAGCAGGACTCGATGTCTTCGGTGAGGGTCTGATCGCGCGCCTGCACCCGCTGCCGATAGTCCTGAACGACGGCGCGCGCGACAGCGCCCAGATCGATACGCGCAGCGGCTTCCTGCAGCCCTGTCGATTCCAGTATCGCCATGTCCAATAATTGTTCGGAGATCCGCGCACTGCGTTGTGTCGCCTGGTGTATCTGCCGAACGGAATGATGAACCTCGTCGATATTCTGGCTGCGCAATGCATTGTCAGCCTGCAACGACAGCACCGCTAAAGGGGTACGTAGTTCATGTGCGGCGTCTTGCAAAAAGCGGCGCTCGTTCTCTACTGCTGCTTCGACTCTGGCCAATTGCTGATTAAAAGATTCGACTAAGGGCTTGATCTCGTCAGGCAGATCCTGGGTTGCCAAGAGATCCAGGTCAAGGGGATGACGCCGGCGTAACAATGTCGACAGCCGCAAGACAGGCCGGAAGGCAGTGTACGTAACCGCCCACGCTACTGCCGCCAGCGGGAAAAACAGCGCAGCCATGAAAATCAACGCATTCCGCATTTTGTGATGCAATTCGTGCTTCAGGTCGTTCAACGACTTGCCGACTTGAACTTGAATGCGGCCGCCTTCGTCGGAGACGGCATAAGTACGCCATGCCTCTCCGCCTGCCATGCTGGTGGCGAATCCATCCTGGCGTGACGCCGTAAAGGGCTCTGCCGGAGCATTCGGAGAACGCAGCAGCAACCGGCCATTGATGAGCGAGTAGACCTGCAACACCAGGTCTGCCTCGTTATCTTTCGAGGCTGCTTGAGTCGCCAGTTGATAGCCTTGCGGCAACGCAATGGCTTCCAACCCCTGAGGCAGGGTCCGCAAGGCAATCTGTCCGGCACGCTCCAGACTCCGATCCCAATCGCCCGTGCGCTCGAGCGTCTGATCACGCTGGTACCAGGTGAGCAAGATCAGCCAAGCCACCATCACCGTCACCAGCATGCCGACCAACAAACGCCATCGTAACGATCGATGCGAAGGAATACGGATCATGAGCTACATCCCTTTCACACGGTAGCCGTAACCATGCACCGTTTCAATGAGATCGTCACCCAGCTTGCGGCGTAGCTGGTGAACGTAAACGGCCACCGTATTGCTCCCTGTAGCGCCGCTGTCACCGTAGACGGCGCTTTCGAGCGCGGCGCGAGAGACGGCCCGGCCACCCCGCTCCACCAATGCAAGCAGGGTGCGGTATTCCAGCAAGCTCAGCGCAACAGCGTCGCCCGCAAGAAACACCGTTTGGTTGGCGGGGTCCACGGTTACGTCGCCTGCCATCAGAACGGGCGCGACGCGCCCCTTGCTGCGCCGGACAGTCGCGCGGGCGCGCGCAAGCAGCTCATCGATCTGAAACGGCTTGACCAGATAATCATCCGCCCCCGCATCCAACCCTGCGATACGCTCGCTCAACCGATCCCTGGCCGTCATGATAATTACGGGTGTTGTGTCATAACGAGCACGCAATTGCGCCAGGATCCCCATGCCGGATCCGCCAGGCAGGCCCAAATCCAGCAATATCAATTCGTAGTCATGGTCGACCAGCGCCGTCTGCGCCAACCTTGCATCGGTCGCAATATCGACGCTCGCGCCTTCACGGCGCAGCGCCAGCTGGAGCGCCTCGGCCAACATGGCGTCGTCCTCGACTAATAGTGTGCGCATGGGATCCGTCCTCGTCATCGCGCGACATTGTTACGCCAACGGATTAAATCTGGTTTAAGACCCATACGAGGCTTAAAGAATTCCTAAAACTGTCAAGGCAGTATAGCGGCTGAAATCGGGCCGCCTGTCAGGCGGCCGGTCAATTCAGATCCCGGGAAATAGCATGAAAGCAATCACGATGACACGCGGTGCGGTCGCCATGACCCTGGCCGCAGCAGCTGGCCCAGCCATCGCAGAGGGCACGAATCTGATCGGTATAGGAGTGGGCGTGGTGCCCATCTATGCCGGCTCTGACGAGTATCGAGCCGTCCCCACACCGTTGATCAACTATCGATCCGGACATTTTTTCATTACGCCGCGGGCAGGCTTGCCAGCGATGGGACTGAGCTATGAGTTCGCCCCCGACCTCGAGGGCGGGGTGTTCGTCGGTCTGGGCCTGGGCCGAGACTCGGATGATTCGGATCGCACCCGTGGTCTGGACGATATCGATTTCCACGGCGCATACGGCGCCTTTTTAGAATGGACACCGGGCCGCTACTCGCTCGGGGCCGCCTATCGCCAAGCCGCGAAATCCGGTTACGGCGGCACGCTGGAAATACGCACGTCCTATGCGGTGGTGCAAACCGAACAGCAACAATTGCGCTTGGGCGTCAGTACGCAATGGGCCAATAGCAGCGACATGCAGACCTGGTATGGCGTCAGCACATCTGACGCAGCGCGTAGCCGGGAACACCTGTCTCCCTACTCGGCTTCGTCCGGATTCAAAAATGCCGCATTGTTCGCCAACTGGACCTACCAGTTGAATAAGGACTGGACGGTAATGAGCACATTAGGCGTCAGTACCGTACTGGGCGACGCGCGCGATAGCCCGTTGACCGAACGCAAGACGAATGTGTTCGGCAGCCTGGGAATCGGCTACCGATTCTGATAACAGGGTAATCAGCGCGTGGGTGCCGGCCTATGGCACACTGGAGTCTCTCAGTGTTCTTACCCTCACTCCACGCGCAATGACGACATTAGATAAGAAAGAGACTCCGGCAGCTGGAACAGAGACGGCCGCGCCTTACGGGATTCAGAGCCGTTCCGTTGACATACCAAAGCGAAAAAAAGTAACGACGGTACGGCTTGCGGACATGCATCGGCAGGGCGAGAAAATCGCCATGCTGACGGCCTACGACGCCACCTTTGCTGCCATCGAAGACGCGGCAGGTGTTGATTGCATCCTGGTGGGCGACTCACTCGGCATGGTCTGCCAGGGTAAAAACAGTACCGTGGGCGTGTCACTCGATGAGATGGCGTATCACACGCGGTGTGTGGCCAAGGGCTTGGAAAAGGCCGACGGCGCCGCACTGCTCGTCGCCGATCTCCCCTTCGGCTCGTACCATCAGTCACGAGATCAGGCGATGGCATCGTCCGTACGCCTCATGGAAGCGGGCGCGCAAATGATCAAACTCGAAGGCGGGGGCTGGACAACCGAGGTGGTTCAGTTTCTCGTCGAGCGCGGCGTTCCGGTATGCGGGCATCTAGGCCTGACGCCTCAAACCGTATCGGCATTGGGCGGTTTTCGCGTGCAAGGCAAGGACGACAATGGCGCCGCAAAGCTGATGCGTGACGCGAAAGCGTTGGAAGCCGCTGGCGCATCGTTGTTGGTGCTGGAAATGATTCCGGCGAAACTCGCGGCGGATCTCACTAGCCAGATGCAAACCTGCGCGACGATCGGCATAGGCGCAGGATCGGGTACGGCAGGTCAGGTGCTCGTGATGCATGACATGCTGGGGATCAATATCGGGCGCATGCCGAAGTTTGTTCGCAACTTTATGGACGATACCGGTGACGTACATAACGCATTTTCCGCTTATGTGAGCGCCGTCAAGGATGGAATATTTCCAGACAATGCGCTGCACGCGTGGTAGTACCGCAGAGACATGCATGTTTCACTCAGATAAGGGCAGCAGCTATTATTGCCTTGTCTGCACACCACGGTCGCAGCGTTAACCGTCCATAGCATGACAGGCGGCTGGGTGACTTACCAATTTATGTGCCGGAGCCCGCATGAAGAAACTTATCAACGACCCACGCCACATCGTGCGGGAAGCACTCGAGGGCTTGGTCGACACCACGGATCATTTGGCGCTGGTTCAAGGCGAGAATATCGTCATACAGCGTGATTTACCCGGTCTTGCGGCACGCCCCGTGGCAGTGCTCTCTGGTGGCGGCAGTGGTCACGAGCCTGCTCATGCCGGATATGTCGGCATAGGCATGCTCACCGCGGCGATCGCGGGCGATGTATTTACGTCTCCGAGCGTCGATGCGGTACTGGCGGCAATCGTCTCTGTCGCCGGTCCGGCTGGTGCCTTGCTGGTCGTCAAAAACTACACCGGCGATCGGCTGAACTTTGGTTTAGCCGCTGAGCTCGCGCGAGAAAAAGGCATTCCGGTCGAAGTCGTCCTGGTGGCCGATGACGTATCGTTGCGCGACATGGTTCCCACCGATCGCCGTCGCGGTATTGCCGGGACCGTATTCGTGCACAAGATCGCGGGAGCCGCCGCCGCCAAAGGCTGGCCCTTGGAAAAAGTGGCGGCCGTCGCCGCACGCGCTGCAGCGGCGGTAGGTTCCATGGGGGTTGGCCTGGGTGCCTGCACGGTACCTTCTGCTGGTACGCCCAGCTTTTCGCTGGGCGACACCGAAATCGAATACGGCCTGGGTATACACGGCGAGAAAGGGGTACGCCGCGTCGAGATGAAGCCCGCAGATGCGATTGTGGACGATATCCTGGCGCAGATATTGGCCGAGGTACCTGACAATGCCAGTCGAGTCGCGTTGCTGGTCAACGGTCTGGGAGGGACTCCACCCGTAGAGCTGCAGATTATCGCGCGCCACGCGTTGGCTACTTTACGCGCCAAAGGTCTGACGCCGACGCGCGCCTGGGTGGGCAACTACATGACCGCACTGGAAATGCCCGGATGTTCGCTTTCGGTATTGCCTGTGGACGACGAACTGCTGGAGCTGCTGGATGCGCCTTGCGGCGCTCCGGCGTGGACACACGCCGGCCGGATCAATGCAGAGCGTACGACTGTGCCTGTGCCCAGTGGCCTCGAGACAAATCTCGCATCCATGCCTGCCGGCCCGTTGGCCGCAACGCTGGAACGAGTAGCAAAAGGCGTCGCGCATGTACTGATAGCCGCCGAAGCCGAGCTCGGCGAACTGGATGCCAAAGCCGGTGACGGCGATTTGGGCGCCAGCATGGCACGTGGCGGCCAGGCCATACTCGACTTGGCTCCCGAGGCCTTTCACACGCCCAGCCAGTTTTTTGCCTCGGCGGCGCAAGCGATGCGCAGGGCGATCGCGGGCAGTTCCGGGCCGTTCTACGCCGTAGGGTTGCTACGCGCCAGTCGCGAACTGGCAGACCTCGCCGAGCCGTCACCGGCGCAATGGCAGAAAGCCTTCTCCGCCGCGGTAGCTGCCGTGATGGAGATGGGAGGCGCTAAAGCGGGCGATCGCACAATGGTCGACGCCCTCACGGCGGCCGACGATGCGTGGCATTCGGCGTTGGCGGCTGGCTCTGCAGGCAAGGAGGCGTTTAGCCAGGCTGTACAGGCAGCCGAGAAAGCCGCCGCGGACACTGCCCATATGCGACCCCGTCTAGGCCGCGCCAGTTACCTGGGCGAGCGAGCCGTCGGCATTCCGGATGGTGGCGCTGTCGCCGTAGCGTATTGGCTGAAAGCACTACAAAACAGTATCGAGTAGATCGGGTAAGTCACCCGTGCCATAGCTTGTGCTCTGATAAAAGCGATTTTCAATGGAAAAAGGCATTTCTTTAAACGACATCTGGTACTTTGTCGAAGTCGCAAAGCGCGGGAGCTTCAGCGCCACCGCCGCGGCGTTGGATATGCCAGTCGCTACACTTTCCAGACGCATTTCGGAACTGGAAAAGAATCTCGGATATGCGCTGTTTCTACGCACAACACGCAAGGTATCGTTGACCGACTTGGGCACACGCTACTTCGACGAATGCGTGTCTCAAATCGAAGGCATTCTGAACGCGCACGAAAAGGTCAAGACATACCTCGAGTCGCCTGAGGGAAAATTGCGGGTCTCGATCATGCCCGGTCTGGCGCCTTTGTTGCCGGGCGTCTCGGAAGAGCTGCACGAACGTTTTCCAAAAATCAGCTGCGATTTCGATCTCAGCAGCTCAACAAAAATCAACGACCTTTCCGGCATGGATTTGTACATCCGGGCGGGGCGCCAAGAGGACTCTCCTCTTATCCAAAAGCCGCTCGTGAATTTTCGTCTCATCCTTGTGGCTTCGCATGACTATTTGCAGCGAATGGGACATCCTGAAACGCCCGCCGAGCTTCAGCATCATGCGCATATTTGCATGCATGGGACAGACACATGGGAGCTCAGAAGAGGCACAGAAATCGAGACGGTTCGGCTCAGCCCGAAATTTTCCAGCAACCAGATCCTTTTGAATCTACAGCTCGCCGGCAGGGACCTAGGCATCACTCCCGTTCCCTACCCTTTCTCTGGCAACCAATTACTGCAGAGTTACCGGCTGGAACGGGTGCTTCCTGATTGGGAGTTGTCCTCTGCCATGCTGTATGCGCTATTTGAAAGCCGCGTAATCTCGGCCAAAGCCACGGCGTTTCTCGATATTCTCGTCAAACATTTGCAGGCACATTTTTCGCTGGGTAGCGAATCGGTGCCTCCATCTGCCGTGTGGAGTGAATGGGCGAATGGTGGAAACACGGGTGGATGAGGAGGCGCTGATTGGCCAACATCTAAGATCAAGCTGCTTCGAGGACTCGCATCTCAATGTGAAGCCCGGCAGCAGCGGCCATGTTGACTAAGGCATCGAGAGCGAACAAATTGATCTTGCCGCGCATTAGATCAGAGACTCTTGGCTGTGTCACACCAAAGAGCTTTGCAGCTTGTGCCTGGCTCATTCCGGTACGAGCAAGGTGATTTTTCAGAGCCGTCATCAAGATAGAACGCAACTTCATGTTCTCTGCCTCTTCTGGAGTATCCTCAATGGCGTCCCATACGCTGGCAAACCGCGGATTACTCATGACCCAACTCCTTTAATAAAGCACGATAGCGCTTCGAGGCCAAATCCAAATCTGATGTACTGATTTGCTGGGTCTTCTTTTGGAAACAGTGCAGCACGTAAATCCCGTCAGCAAATTTAGCAACATAAATGACTCGAAACGTTCCCGACGCACTCCAAATACGAATCTCTTTTACACCACGGCCGATACTATTCACCGGCTTCCAATCATCAGGCTCATGGCCACGCTGCACCTGATCAAGCTGATGCCCTGCTTCGCGTCTAGCTGAGAGCGGAAAAGCTCGAAGATCATCAAGAGAATTTCCACAGAACTCGATTGGCTTAGGGTCGACTACAGTGTGAATCATACAAAATTTTATATAATCTGGCAAAACGTCCACAGCGGATAGCTACCAGTGCCAAGTCAGGTACCCACGGCCCAAAGCCTACCTATTTAAGGCTTAACAGCTGGATATTTAGCCAGATTCTGCGTCAGATCAGATCGATCTTACGCCCGACTCATCAAGCAACATGAGCCTCACGGAGTTTGTCAGCGCTTTGCCTCGGCCAACAGGGGCATCTGCTTGTCCTGTTGCGCGGATGATGGCGACTCGGCAATCGGTCTTCCACGCTGAGAAGCATGCCAAGGCAATAGATGTTCCTCGACGATCTCCAGCGCTTTGAACAAGATCACACCCAGTATGCAAAGCAGCGCCAACGCCACGAAGACTGTCGGCGTGTCAAAACTGCCCTGGGCGACAAGGATGACATAGCCCAATCCACTGCCGCCGGCGACGAACTCGCCCACAATCGTACCGACGAGCGCAAACGAAATACCGACCTTCATACCGGCAAAGATGCTGGGCAATGCGTTTGGGAAACGGATCTTCCACAGCACTTTGCGGCGCGAGGCTTGATTTGCACGCGCCATGTTGAGCATTTCAGGATCGATAGATTTCAGACCCAGTACTGTATCGATCAGAATCGGGAAAATAGCGATCAGCATGGCAATGGCGATTTTTGGTGCGGAACCTGTACCGAGCCAGATGACAAACAACGGCGCGAGTGCGACTTTCGGTACAGCGTTCAGCGCAACCATCAAGGAATACAAAGTACGGTCAAGAAATCGAGAATAGACAATACCAATAGCCGCTCCAACGCCGAGCACGACGGCCAGAACAAAGCCCGCCATCGTAGTCTGCAAGGTATCCAGGGTCTGCATTAATAGAAACCCGGGCTGCGCCATGAACTCGGCAAAGATCTTGCTAGGTGCCGGCAACAAGAATTCCCTGACAGCAAACCATCTGACGCCGCCCTCCCACAACACGAGAATAACGAGCATCGTCAAAATAGCCAGCCGGCTGTCCTCGGCGCGTTTCCATAAGCCTTTCATCGCCTACCCCTTGTAGATTCCGAGTTCGCGGAAAATCCCGCGGATCTGTGACACATAGTCGGCAAAGGCCTTTGTTTCACGAATGGCCAAACCGCGCGGTCTATCTAGCTCGATGGGCACGACCGCCGCCACACCACCAGGATTACGTGACATCACGACCACGCGATCACTCAGGTAGACAGCCTCGGAAATAGAATGCGTGATAAAGAGCACCGTCTTGCCCGTATCCATCCAGGTACGCTGCAGCTCTTCATTCAGTTCGTCCCGAGTAAAAGGATCGAGCGCCCCAAAGGGCTCGTCCATCAGCAACAGCTGAGGATCGACCAGCAATGCACGACAGATCGAGGCGCGTTGCCGCATGCCGCCCGACAGTTCCCATGGAAATCGATCGGCAAAGGCGCCCAGCCCGAACAGATTCAACACCGCGCGGGCTCTTTCTTCGTAGTCCTTTCGATTCAGATTATGAAACTCTGCGGAGATCAATACATTGTCGAGAATGGTGCGCCAATCCAAGAGCAAATCGCGCTGAAAAACGACGCCCATATTCGACGGCGGACAGACGATGGGGTCACCCTGCAGGGCAAGATGTCCGCTCGAGATTGGCTCAAGTCCCGCCACGCATTTCAATAAGGTGCTTTTGCCACAGCCGCTCGGCCCGACAATGCTCACAAACTCGCCCTGTTTGATATCGAGGCTCACGTCCTTGAGCGCGTAGAGCGGGTCGCGCTGAGAGCGGTAGATTTTGTTGAGCTGGCCTATCTCTAAGAATGCCGACATGTTCGCCCCTGTCTCGTCAGTTTTCCAACATTGCGTTGGTGTAATAGTCGGACGGCTTATGGCCCGGCTTGATAGCGCCTACCTGCTCCATAGACTGGATTGCCGCGACCCAGTCATTATCATTTTGGGCACCAAAGGGCGCACCTTTCTGCGAAGGGCTTTCGAAGAACTCGCGGTACGCGACGATCTGCGCCCGCAGAATCTCCGGATCAAGCTTCGCGTTCGGCCGTTGAGCGACGATGGCGGCGACTGCCTCGTCTTCATGGCCTGCATAGATGTACTGCCATGCCTTGACCTGAATCTGCGTGAACTTCTTGATCGCTTCCGCGCGCTCACCCAACGCTTTCGGCGTGGTCACCAAGCCATAGCTGGGAAAATTGATCCCGCTATCGGCCAGCAGCAGTGTCTTGGCCGGCCGCACCTTTGCCACCATCGGCTGGCCAAAGGGGGCTTGTGACAGGAACCCGTCACTATTGCCCGACGCGTAAGTCGAAATCATGGCACTAGGCGCGACCATCACGACATTGGTCTTGGATTTTGGTACGTCACTGGCCTTGAAATAGGGATCGATAAAAGGCGCCCAGGGACTTGTCGTAAAGCATACGAGCTTCTTGCCGATCAAATCTGCGGGAGATTTGACGTCCAGCTTTTCGTCCACCAGCACAGCGAGGTCGCCTTTCCTGGCAAAGCCAGCGATAGAGATGAGATCCAATCCGTTCTCTTTGGCGATGGCCATCGTGCCCAATTGCACTTGACCGATATCCATCTGCCCGACGGCCACCAGTTGCAGTGTGTTGATCGTCCCTGTGCCATCTTGAATTTCTACATCTAGGCCTGCGTCTTTAAACCAGCCCTTCTGTTGCGCCAGGTGCATGGCCGCATGCATACCCCACGCGGAGAAATCCAGTCGCACTCGCAGTTTCTCGCTGTCCGCATGCGCACTCGTTGCGGTGAAAGCGAACAACATCGTTGCCGCCAGAACGGTCCGGTGGATCCGGTTCAGAAAAGACGAACGCATTTTGTAATCCTCGTGAGCATGTGTAGGTGACGTCAAACAGAAGTCGGGGCTTTTTTCCGAGCAGCTCGCTATGCCGCCTGCGCCATGGCATTGCGGCGCAGCGCGTCGCTGGCTGCGTGATCCACCGCTCCGGTATGGGGATCTACCACGACCTTGTAATGTTGAAGGACGTATTTCGCGGTCAACTTGTGGTTCCACACGTCTTCGCGGATGCGATCCCAGTCACGATCCATGGGATCACCAAAGCCGCCGCCTCCGGGTTGAATATGCGTCACCACATCGTTGCGTGCGATCGTCATTCCGACTTTGCTGGGCAACTCGATCAGTTCATCCCCATGCTGCAGCACGTTGCGAGCAGGGCTCGCCGGCGTGCCGCCCGCCAAGCCATAAGGCGAGAATTTCATGCGATCGGCACGAAGTTGCAACAGCGCATCTGGCGCCAACACGCGATAACTGCGGCGGATACCTAGCCCGCCGCGATATTGGCCGGCGCCGCACGAGTCCTCGACCAGCTCGTAGGCTTCGACCCGCACCGGATGTTGAGCCTCCAAGGTTTCTACAGGAGTATTCGAAAGGTTCTGTGAAGCATTGGTGATGGCTTCAATTCCGTCGCTGGCGGGGCGGCCGCCCCATGCACCGCAGATCATGTCGACAATAATGTACGGCTTGCCTTCGTCACTTTTTCCAGACAGGCATACTACGGTGTTGCCGCCCTCGCCTGCGGCCGGGATCCGATGCGGCACGACTTGAGCCAGCGCACCAAGCATGGCATCAAATACGCGGTAACCCGTTAGAGCGCGAGCCGCCACGGCGCTGGGAGGCAGCGGATTCAATACCGAGCCCTCGGGCACATGCACATCAATGCAGCGGAATACGCCTGCGTTGTTTGGGACATCTCCGATCAATGCACAACGCACACTCAAATAGGTGCATGACTTTGTATATGACAACGTGGAATTGATGGCTGCACGGACCTGTGGTGAGGATCCCGTATAGTCCGCCGACACACGGTCTTCGTGTACGGTCAGCGCCACCTCGATACGGATGGGGTCTGGCGATAGTCCGTCGTCATCAATATAGTCGACGAAATGAAACGTTCCTTTGGGCCACTTTCTGATCTCTTCTCGCGTCAAGCGTTCTGCATAGTCCAACAGCTCGTTCAAGTACGCTCGTGAATCATCTCTGCCATAGCGATCAAATAGGGCTGTCAATTCGCGCACTCCGATCTGAGTGGCTGCATACTGAGCCTTCAGATCACCGAGGACGCGATCTGGCACACGGACATTCTGCGCAATGATGCGCTCCAACGTTTCGTTGACCTTGCCGGCCTCATAGAGCTTCAGCACTGGAATCCGCAGGCCTTCCTGGTAGATCTCTGTTGAATCGCTGGCATTTGAGCCAGGCACGCGTCCGCCCACATCGGTGTGATGGCAGATAACTACGCAGTATCCTTCTATCTCGCCTCGGTAGAAGAAGGGAACGAACATGAAGATGTCCGGAAGGTGCATTCCTCCCTCATAGGGATCGTTCACGATCACGGCGTCTCCGGGCTGCAGTGTATTGCCATAACGCTGCTGCAGCGCCGCCATGGCTTCTGGAATGGCGCCTAAATGCAAAGCAATGGTTTTTGCCTGCGCGACCATGCGGCCGTGGCGATCGCATATGGCTGCCGAATAGTCCATCACGTCTTTGACGATTTCCGATCGCGCAGTGCGGATGACGGTGTATGCGATTTCGTCAACTATGGAATCCATCGCATTTTTGACGACGGCAAAGGTAACGGGATCGAATTGCGTACTCATGCTTGCTCCTGGGCGATATCGATGATGATGTTGCCGATCTTGTCTGCATGGGCCGAGGCGCCAGGCGGCACAACAATCGTGGTGTCATATGACTCGATGACGAGCGGGCCATGCCAAGGTTCCTCCTTGATGGCCGAGCGAGGCACCAGGCGAGTCTCATACGGCGGCTGATCGCGCTCGAAACTAACCTGGCGAGTACCCGAGACGCCTTGCAGCGCGCTTGCGTCAACGCGAATCTCGTTGAATTTCAGCCGTTGATCGCTACGGCCGTAGGCGCTCAGCCTGATGTTCACGAGTTCCAGAGGTTCGTCGTTACCGTAACCAAAGGTCTGCCGATATTGATCGCCGAAATCTTCGACCAATTGAGTAATGGCCGCATCGTCGATCGCTTGCTCTGCCGGACTGCGTAATGCAATGGTGAGCTCGGAACTCTGGCCGAGATAGCGTAGATCCAAGCTGACTGCCATCTCAACGGCGTCTTTGGAATAACCCTCTTGTGCCAGGACAGAGAGCCCTTGAGTACGCAGTTCGGCAATCGCAGCGTTGATGGTTTCCTTATCGCAGTTGGCGAGTGGACGCAGGATCGCTTTGACAAAGTTGTGCTCGGCATCTGCCCCCAGCATGCCTGCCGAGCAGAATACGCCGGCCATCACAGGTGCAATCACACGCTTGATACCTAGCAATTTGGCGACATCGACGGCATGCAACGGGCCACCGCCGCCGAATGCGATCATCGTCATATCGCGCGGATCGCGGCCGCGTTCGACAGTCACCGCACGCAGCGCACGCGCCATACTCACATTGGCAACATGACGGATGCCGTGTGCGGCTGCCAGCATATCCAGCCCCAACGGCTCGCCGATATGCGTCGCAATAGCATGCTGCGATTTCTCGGGATCGACCTTGAGACTGCCTCCTGCCAGCGCCGTGGGATTCAGGAAACCCAAGGCCATGTTGGCGTCCGTGACGGTAGGACGGTCGTTGCCACGTCCGTAGCATGCCGGCCCAGGATTCGCGCCGGCAGATTCGGGGCCGACGCACAACAGGCCGCCAGGGTCGATACCGGCCAAAGAGCCGCCGCCGGCACCGACTTCGGCGATGTCAATGGCGGGGACCTTGAGCACGTAGCCGCCGCCCTTTACAAAGCGGCTCGGGGCGCTGATTCCATCCCGGAATTCGTATTCGTTGGTCAATGAGGGCACGCCTCCCATGATGATGGACGCTTTCGCGGTCGTGCCGCCCATATCAAAAACAATGAGATCCTTGCCGTCGCCAAGCGCGCCTATCTGCGCAGCGCCCGCCACTCCTCCTGCCGGCCCGGAAGCCACGGCAAAGACGGGTTTTTCACTGGCGCTATCGACGCCCATCATGCCACCGTTGGAGGCCATCACCTGCAATGATGCTTTGACTCCCATGCGCCCAAGATCGTCTTTCAACCGGCGCAGATACGTGCGCATCGCCGGCAGAATGTAGGCGTTCACCACCGTAGTACTCGTGCGCTCGTACTCCTTGATTTCCGGCAGAACATCGCACGACGCCGTGACGAGCAGTTGGGGAAACTCGCGCTCCAGCAGTGCCTTGGCTTCTAACTCGTGGGCAGGGTTGATGTAGCTGTTCAAGAAGCAGACCGCCAACGCCTCGACCCCTTCATCGACCAGATCGCGGGCAACGGACAGGACCTCATCGGCATTCAAGGGAACGATGACGTTTCCACGCGCATCCATCCTCTCATTAATGCCTCGACGGTAACGGCGGGCGGCCAGCGGTTGTGGTTTTTGCCAACCCAGGTCAAACATGGTGGGTGTACGAATACGGCCGATTTCGAGTACGTCCCGGAAACCAGCGGTGGTCAGTACGCCAGTGCGGGCGCCGACTTTTTGAAGGATCGTATTGGACGCCGTGGTGGTGCCATGGACGATCTCCGTGATGTCGCCCGGCTGGATGCCTGCCTGCTCGATCAGTGCGCCCAGGCCGGTAACGATGGCCTCCCCAAGGTCGTGGGGCGTTGTGGACGTCTTGTTCACAAAGAGCTGCCCATTCGGTAATGACAGGACGATGTCCGTAAAAGTCCCGCCGATATCGCACCCGACGCGGGCGCCTGCACTGGTTCCTGCTTGCATCGTGCAACTCCAAGGAAAAGGGGACGCAGCCACTGCTATGCCTGGATGGACTGGCTTCAAGGCCGTGATCGCGTTCAGTTACTAACTAACTAGTCAGTACAATAAGCGTGAAAAACGGGCCAGCCAATTCGGGTTTTCACGTAGCCTAACGTATTGCAGGGATTGAAATTTCGGCACCATTGCGGCACCCCCGATCCGGTGTAGACTAACCAACTAGTTAGCCGATGCAGTATCAAAGAAGCACGGCAGAACCGCTAATGAGACAGACAGGACCCATGCCAACGACGAAACCCAGCGGAAAATCAAAGCCCCGTGACGCGGCGGCCACGCGGGAAAAAATCCTTCAGATGGCCGCGCGTGAATTTGCCTCTAAAGGCTATGACGGTGCGCGCGTCGACAGCATCGTGGCACGCAGCAAGATCAGCAAGAACCTCGTCTACCACTACTTCGAAAGTAAAGAAGCGCTCTTTATCGAGGTCATGGAGCGGGCATACTCCGCCATGAGAGAACGGCAGAATCAGTTCGGCTTGCTGGGCGATAACCCTGTCGAAGACATGCGGACCTTGGTCATGCAGACGATTCGGCATTTCATTGAGCATCCGGAATTCATTCAGCTGTTGAGCACGGAAAACTTGCACAAGGCCGAACACATCCGGAAATCCAAAGTGATTCCAGCGATGTTCAATCCGCTCAAGAGCGCGTTGGCAGAGATTCTGGAACGAGGCAAAAGGCAAGGCGTATTTCGTGCCGACGCGGACTGGGTCGACCTCTATGTATCGATATCAGGCCTGGGGTCGTATTCGATATCGAACCGGTATACCTTGTCGTTTGTGCTGGGGGTAGATCTCGGCGCGCAGGAACGCGTAGAGGCTCGCCTGCAGCACGTGTGCGAAATGGTGATGAGTTATTTGCTGCAGCCGAGTTCGAAGTGCCTGTCGAATGCTTGAATAGCGGCTCAGCCGATCAGCGCCTCCTCTAACGCACCAGGCGTAAGATCCGGCGCAAGCTTCCCGAGGAAGTCATATAAATGACGCGGCCAATAGGCGCCGCGTCGGGCCAGGACATGGACGATACTGATCGGAAATAGATGATCGACGGATTGAGCCTGCAGCCCTCTATCGGCGGACTGAGAAAACGCGATCACGGGAATGATGGCCAGGCCTACACCTGACGCGGCGTAGTGCTTCATGATCTCGACGTCCGTGCCTTGTACTGCGATTTTTGGCGCCAGCCCTGCGGCGTCGAACGCCTGGGTGATATGCCGGCCGATGGCGTGTTGTTCGCTATACGTAATCAAGGGGTAGCGCGCGATGCGCTCTAATGTCAGGCGTTTGTCCTTGAGAACAGGATGACCTCGTTTGCTGACCAGCACATGGTTGAGTTCGTAGCACGGGATCGCCGCCAGAGACGGCGGCAGGACGGGTGGCACAGTAGACAGACCTATGTCTACTTTGCCCGTGGCGACGAGGTCGGCAATCTCCAGAGGTGTCGCCTGAATCAAGCACAACGCCACGCTTGGATTCCGCCTGCAGAATTCCGGCACGATATCCTGCAGTGCGTAGCGCGCGTGTGTATGCGTGGTCGCGATAGCCAAGCGCCCTTGCGCCTTGAGCTGTTGGTCGGCGACGATGTTGGAGATGTCCTCGGTCGCCGCAATCATCGTCCGCATGCATCGCAAAACCTGGTCTCCCACTTCGGTCAGCGCCAGGATACGGCTCTTGGAACGAATCAACAGCGCAGTACCGAGTCTTTCCTCTAGCTGTGCGATCTGCTTGCTCACGGCCGATTGGCTGGTGTACAGCGCCAGCGCGGTGCGTGAGACATTCATGTCGTTTTCCACAAGCGCGCAGAACGCGCGTATCTGTTGCAGGTTCACACCGTCTCCTTGGGTGGCTTCCGGCGCGGGCCGCCCTCGAGCGCGCCAGGCCTGAGACCTTTTTGTCTGTGAAAGGAATGTATTCCAATTAGGAATTGACATCCACAATCTATCACTTTTTGGAAATCCCGCGAGGAACTAGGATGGGCATCTGGACAACTATTCCAACGAAGAAACGTGACCTCTGAGACAACCCCTGAAGCGCTCCAAGCCCTGCAATCCTGGATAAATCGCAGCGAAGAGACCACCGATATCGTGACCCCGCAGTTGACCGAACGATTGTTGGCGACACTGGAATCCGCTCGCGACATGAGGTTCGAGCGCGGTGTCGAATTTCCGCAGATGTGGTATTCCGTGCTTTTTCCACGAGTAGTGCCGCGATCCAAAATCGGGAATGACGGACATCCAGCCCTCGGGGATTTTCTGCCGCCGGTGCCGCTGCCCAAGCGGATGTTTGCCGGCAAACGCATCCAGTTTGTTAATCCCATTCTGATCGGAGATGAATTGCGACGGGTGTCGACCATTGCGTCGATTACGCCGAAGCAAGGCAGCACGGGGCAGTTGGTGTTTGTCACGGTTCGGCACACGATCAGCAGCGCGGCGGGCGTCTGCGTCATAGAGGAACAGGATGTCGTGTACCGTGAGAGCGCCAGTAAGAAAGGCCAAGGTACAGCCCAAACGCCCGCTGCGGACACTTTCGAAGCGCGCTACCGATCAGCGCCCATCGTCGCAGATACTGTGATGATTTTTCGCTATAGCGCGTTGTGTTTCAACGGCCATCGTATCCACTACGACTACCCCTATGCCACGCAGGTAGAGGGTTATCCCGGCCTGGTCGTCAACGGCGGACTCTCGGCGCTATGTGCGACGGAACATCTGCATCAGGCCTGGAATGGTATGTCGTTCTCCCATATCACGACGCGCAACGTTGCACCGCTATTCGAGGGACAGAGTTTTCATGTAGAAAGCCGCGCCGGGGAGCGTGATGGTGACGTTGAATTCCGCGTTGTGTCACAAACTGGCGTCACGACGCTGCGCGGTTCGGCCACGGGAGTTTCGACATGAGCCATATGCGATCCGCTCCCGATATATCCAACGCAGCAAAAGCCCCTCTGGAAGGACTACGCGTCATCGACTTGACCCAAGTCGTAGTGGGTCCTTATGCCACGCAGTTCCTCGCGGACTTTGGTGCAGAAGTCATCAAGATCGAGCATCCGACAGGTGATCTGGCTCGCTGGATAGGAGGCAAATCCACGACGCCCGGCATGGCGGCGAAGTACCTGCATTTGAATCGCAACAAGAAAAGCATTGCGCTCGATTTAAAAAAACCCGGTGCCGCAGAAGCGCTGAAGAAACTCATCGCCACTGCCGACGTCGTGATACACAACATGCGGCCTTCCGCGGCAGCTCGCCTGGGACTGTCTGCACAGAATCTGTTGGAGCTCAAACCCGATCTGATCTATTGCAGTGTCGTAGGATTCGGACAGGGTGGGCGCTACAAGGACAAGCCGGCCTATGACTCGATCATCCAAGGCGCATCCGGACTGGCTGCGATCAACAATGGGGGAGACGGCGAGCCGCGGTTCGTCCCCATGGTGATCGCTGATCGTACGGTCGGCATCATGGTTGCCAACACGATCCTGATGGCGGTGGTGCAGCGGCTACGCCATGGCGGGCCGCAAATCATCGAAGTACCGATGTTCGAAAGCATGACTGCATTCGTATTGGCCGAGCATTTGTTTTTAAAGACCTTTGATCCACCCTTGGGGGAAACAGGAGACTCGCGTCTGCTCAATCCCAATTCGCGGCCCATTCGCACTGCCGATGGGTATATCTGTGTGACGGCCAATACAGACGAGCAGGTATTCGCGATGTTTGATGCGATGGGCCGCTCCGATCTGCGTACTGATCCACGTTTTGCGGAAAAGCGTGCACGTTTCGAGAACATTGGGGAGATGTTCCGTATCCGCAATGAGATCTTTGTGAGCCGCACCACCGCGCAATGGCTGGAAATACTGGAGGCTGCCGATGTCCCTGCGATGCCGTTGCACACGCTGGACTCTGTGCTGGAGGATCCGCATCTCGCCGAGACGGGGCTATTCCAACCGATCGACCATCCGACCGAGGGAAAGATCATCAATCTACGCAATCCCGTCCAGTTTTCCAGCTACGAACCATCACTGAAATGGCCTGCACCGCTGATCGGACAACACAGTGTAGAACTGCTGCGCAGCGTCGGAGTCAGCGACGGGGAGATTGAAGCCATGCTGGAAAGCGGAGCGACTGTCAACCATTGTTCAGCAGCTTGAAAATCAACCGTCGCACAGCGTCGCACCATCTGGGCGTGCCCGCATAGAACGAACGACGCGCAACCCCCGAGGAGACGATAAAAATGTTCCATAAGTTCGTGTTTGCATCGCTCTTGACGCTCACGGCGGTTGGCTCCGCTGCGTCGCAAGCTGCGGAAACTTACCCTTCACGGCCGATCACGCTGGTCGTACCGTTCACGCCCGGCGGCAGCACCGACATCATTGCACGTGTGATGGGCAAACAGCTTGGCGAGATCCTGGGCCAATCCGTCGTAGTGGAAAATCGGCCTGGCGCTGGCGGCATTGTCGGCGTGCAATACGCGAAGTCACAACCGGCTGACGGCTATACGCTGCTGATGGGGGCCATCGGGACATTCGGTGCCAATGCGACGTTGTACAAACGTCTGCCCTATGATCCGGTGAAAGACTTCACACCGATTTCGCTCGTTGCCGGTGTACCCAATGTCCTGGCGGTGAATCCGGCCAAGCTGGATGTGCACAACGTAGACGAATTGATTCAGGCCGTACGGGCCAAGCCCAACGGTTATGACTATGCATCGGGCGGAAGCGGCAGCGCCGCGCATCTGGCCACCGAATATTTTGCGCTGCGCGCCAATGTGAAAATCCAGCACATCCCCTACAAAGGCACTGCGCCGGCGTTAAACGACCTGGTTGGCGGGGTGACGTCTCTCGTGCTGACGGGCTATCCACCGCTGGCTCCGTTCCTTTCTTCGGGACGGTTGCGTCCGATTGCGGTTGCCTCAGCGAAGCGCTTGCCGCAGTTGCCGGACGTCCCGACTATCAGCGAGACCAAAGGGCTCGAAGGATTTCAGGCGGATCAATGGTATGGCATCCTGACGAAAGCCGGAACACCAAAACCTATCGTCGATAAATTGAATGCCGCGGTGGTCAAAGCATTGGCTGAGCCCGAAACGTTGGCGCAGTTCCGTGCAGAAGGTTTGGAACCCATGTCCAATAGTTCGGAGCAGTTTGCTGCCTTTATCAAGGAGCAGATTGACCTGTGGGGAGCGGTGGTGCGTAAAGCGGGCATCATCATTGAGTGAACAGATCACATGCAGCCCGCATAAACGTACGTCGTTTGGACAAATCAACCTGGCGCAATGCGGACCAACGTTTTTTCTCCGGTCGCCATACGTGAATAGCTTTTCATCGCATCGAGCGTCAGCACCTGCGGCAGCGTAATTTCCTGTGTGTAGTGACTGGCAAACGTGCTGGTCAGTTCGTCCAGGATGCGTTGTTCCAGTTGCTGTACACGTTGCGGGCCGACCCGCTGCAGGAAGGGAAATAGCAGCCATCCGCCCATTCCCCACGCCGATCCAAAGTTGCGCTCAAACTCGATCGGTGACCGATCCAGGCTGCCGTACACATAGACCTGTTTATGTGTGTCGGTGCCATAACGGCTGTAAACGCGTCCCGGTCGTTGCAGCAGTGCTGCCTCCATGGCGTGCAGCAGTTGCCCGGCAAGCCGGCCTCCGCCGATCGCATCGAAAGCGATAGTCGCGCCCGTGACGGCAAGCGCCTCGACGAGCTTGGTTTTGAAATCCTCTGCGCTGCTATCGACAACATGTTTCGCGCCCTGCTGCGTCAGCAACGCTGCTTGCTCAGGTTTGCGCACGATGTTGACCAATGGGATACCATCCTTGAGACAAATGCGGTTCAGCATTTGACCCAAGTTGGACGCGCCCACAGTGTGCACGAGTGCGCGGTGCCCCTCGATACGCATAGTCTCCACCATGCCCAGAGATGTCAGGGGATTCACAAAGCATGATGCCCCCTGGGCTGCCGTCACGCCGTCCGGCAAGGCCAGGCACTGTTTGGCAGGCAGCGCCCGGTATTCGGCGTACATGGCGCCACCCAGCAGCGCAACCTTTTTCCCCACCAATGCTTGAGCCGCGGGCGAGTCTCCTGCAGCGACCACGGTACCGGCGCCCTCGTTGCCTATAGGCATGGCCTGGCCGACTCTGGCCGATACCGCTGCCATCGCCGCCGCCGACAAAGGGGCGGTGATCACGGGGCGCTCGGCAGTGCCGGATTGGCGAGCTCGAGTCACATCCGCGCCCGTCAGCATCAGCCCCATATCTGATGGATTCAAGGGAGCGGCCTCCATGCGCACAATCACTTCGTCGGCAGTGGCGGGAGTTGGCATGGGTACATCGACCAGAGACAGTTCCAGCGTGGCGTCGGGTCGAACAAGCGATCGTAATTGCAGCGGCATGGGATCTCCGGTGAGCCATTTCAAACGGGTCCCCGTAGTTTGACGCGAAGCGGGGCAATCTGTCGATAGTCATTTAGATCAGTTAAGGTATAAGGCCCGAATCGAGCTGATCTCGTGCAGGGAGGCGTGTTCCTCAAAGGCTTGTCTGTAGTCTTTTCGTTAAAACTCACTAACAAGGAATCCAATCATGATGACCCGATTTGGCCGTGCGAGCGCTGCTGTCGTAACCGCGTTTGCACTGACTATCCCGTTGCTCCAAGGCTGCGCCACCAGCAGCCCGAGCGATCCGCGCGTCGTGGCCGCAGAGACGGACAAGCCTTTTAACAGCTGGCTCAACACCCTCCTAACTCAGGTCAAAGCCGATCCAAAATACAGACGCCTGCCGCTGGACACTGAGGCGCAGGAAGAGGAGTTCATGGTATGGCTGCATAACGCCTACCATCATCGCGTCACGAAAGAGGAGTTTTCCGCCTGGGTGAACAGCCAATACCCGAACCATCAATACGAGGTTTCGTTTATTGTTTCCAGGCTCCCGTAATCAAAAAAAAATCACATCGTTGCAAGGATGGGTCAGTGCAGTACCGGCGCCGCTCGCTGGGGCAATCTCCCCAAGCGAAGCGGCCTATATTGCCATTTGTTCGCCTAGCAAAGCGCCCCTTTCCACGTTCTGTGTCGTGATAGGGATGCTCAGCGCATGATGAACGGATTGGCGGGAGCGCCTTGCGCGTAGGATATCCAGGTGCTTTTGGTTTCTAGATAGTGGCGTATGGATTCGACGCCACTTTCCCGGCCTAGGCCGGATTGTTTCATTCCGCCAAATGGCATCATGTAGCTGACGGCGCGATAGGTGTTGACCCATACGGTACCGGCTTTCAAAGCCTTTGAGACCCGGTGTGCCCGGCCAATGTCTTCCGTCCAGACTCCCGCGCCTAAACCATAGATCGTATCGTTGGCGATGCGGATGGCCTCTGCCTCATCCTCAAATCCCATCACCGCCAACACGGGGCCGAAAATCTCCTCGCGTGCCACGCGCATATCAGGCGTCACATCCACAAATATCGTTGGCTCCACGAACTGGCCGCCGGGCATACTGGAGGCGGCCTGCCCGCCCAAGACGCATCGAGCGCCTTCGCGCTTGGCGATGTCAATGTAGTCGAGGATTTTCTTATACTGCGGCGGCGTGGTGACCGGGCCGATGTTGGTGTCGGCCTCCATGGGATTGCCTTTCTTGGCCGTGGTACCTAGTTTGATCAGGCGCTGCACGAACTCCTCCTTGATGGAGTTCTGTACCAGCAGGCGTGAGCCGGCGATGCAGGTCTGGCCTGTGGCCGCGAAAATGCCCGAGATCACCCCCGCTGCAGCTTTGTCGACGTCACAATCGGCGAACACAATATTGGGCGATTTTCCGCCCAACTCCAAGGTGATTCGCTTCATCGTTTTGGCAGCCTGGGCATAGATCAAGCGGCCCGTTGCATCGGATCCCGTGAAGGTGATTTTGGCTACGTCAGGATGCTCTACCAGCGCCGCGCCGGTTTCCTGGCCCAGGCCTGTCACGACGTTGAATACCCCGTCGGGAAAGCCCGCTTGTTTAGTCAACTCGGCAAACTCTAACGTGGAAGCCGAAGTGAATTCAGAGGGTTTGATTACAACCGCGCAGCCCGCAGCGATGGCAGGCGCGCATTTCCAGCCCACGAACAGCAGTGGCGAGTTCCACGCGGTCAATGCGCCCACGACGCCGACGGGTTCGTGCGTGGTGTAGGCGAAGTGATCAGCCTTGTCGATGGGCATGACCGAGCCCTCGATCTTGTCGGCGAGCCCGCCGTAGTAGCGCCACCACTCGGGAACGTAGTTCAACTGGCCTTGCATCTCGGCAATCAGCTTGCCGTTATCGCGCACCTCGATTTCGGCCAGACGCTTGGCATTGTCAGCGATCAACTGTGCCAGACGATACATCATCTGGCCGCGCTGAGTCGCCGTCATTTTGGAAAACGGGCCTTCTGTCATAGCGCGCTTTGCGGCCTGGACCGCCAGATCGACATCGCGTTGATCGCTGCGGGGAATCTTTGCCCACACCTCGCCGGTATAGGGATTCACCGTGTCCATCCAAGTTTGGCCTACGGGTTCAACAGCCTTGCCATCAATGAAATTGCTGTAAGTTTTCATGATTGTCCAATAAGTAGGAAAAAAGGCGAACGAGTGCTCGGCGTAGGCCTCACTCCATCAAGATCAACGGCTTGATTTCTTCCAAGCGGTGCATCTTTTCCAGAGCCACATTCACGTCCTCCAGCTTGTAAGTACCGGAGATCATTTTTCTGAACGGAATGTGATCGATATGCGCCGACGCGAACTGCAGGGCTTTCCAATATGACTTTACATCACCTGAGAATGAACCGATGACGCGAATGTTCTTCTTGACGATGAGAGAGGGACTGAATGTCGTCGCGCCAGCGCCAAGCTGGCCCACGGTGAGATAGCGCCCTCCCTTGCGAACCAGATCCAGCCCCTCGTTGAACGCGCCGGGAAACCCTGTGAACTCCAGCACCATGTCGGGCCCACGGCCTCCCGTCATGGCGCGTAGTTGTTCTGCGCGCTCCTCGTGCGTGGAGCCTTCCAGATTGAAAGTATGGGTCGCGCCGAAATCCTCGGCCATTTGCAGCCGGCTAGCGGGCGCGCCAATCACACTGACTGTACGCGCGCCAGCCACTCGCGCCACTGCCGCAGCGAGAATCCCGAGCGGTCCCGCGCCCTGGATGGCGACGTGCTCTGAGGGGTCGATCGGGCCCAGATTGTCGAACGCATTCATGACCGATCGAAATGCACAACTGCACAGGCTCGCCACGGCATCGTCCAGATTGTCAGGGACACGAACACGGCCAGACTCGGGCAATACATAGCCGTACTCTGAAAAGCCGCCCAGCAGATAAGGAGGCTTTTCGCTGCTCTCGTACATGTAGGCGCGTCTGTTTTCGCACAACGTCGGCTGATTGGCGACCGTGCAGAAATAGCAGGAACCGCAGGAAGTGTGCGTCCATAAAATGCGGTCGCCGATCCGCACGGGTTGACCGACGCTATCGCGCTCAGCCCCTTGGCCGATAGCAACCACACGGCCAACCATCTCATGCCCCAGGATCACGGGCAGGTCGACTTTCAGTGCCAAATTACCTCGTGCCAAATGCACATCGGTGCCGCAAATCGAGCAAGCAGAGGTCTTGACGATCAGTGCGCCAGGTTCTACCTCTGTCGGAATCGGCACGTCTTTGATTTCCAGTGGTGTGCCGAATGCTCGCACGACTGCAGCCTTGGAAAACCTGGGCAGCGCCGCGCCCAGGTATGTTTCGTTGTCATCATTCATCTGTGATTTCAATACGGGGGAAAGTTATCGGAACCAGAGGGTAAAGAAGGGGACATAGGTGATCAGCGCCTGGCCGATCAATGCTGCAGTGAAGAAATACGCGAGATACCGCAGCATCTTCAGCATCGGCACATTGGCCGCGCGTGCTGCGACATAGAGGTTGGCCGCCATCGGAGGAGTGAGCAGGCCAATCTCTAGATTGGTCGCCACAATGATTCCGAAATGGACCGGGTCGATGTTGAATTGCGCGGCGGCGGGCGCCAGTAACGGCCCCATCAACAAGATCGAGGCATTCGTTTCCATAAACGAACCGACCACTAGCAATACGACATTGACGGTGAGCAGAAAAACAAGCGGACTCTCGATGTGCGTAGCGACCCATATCGCCAGATCCTGGGGCACCTGGTTCAACACCATGGCGCGATTGAAAACCCCCGTCAGGGCGATGACGAACAAGATTCCCGCGCCGGTGATGACTGCCTCGCGCAATGCGCCGGCCATCACCTTGTGGCTGACCATGCGGCGCAGAACCACGACGACTACTGCATATAGACAGCCAACCGCCGCTGCCTCGGTCGGGGTCATGATGCCGCCATAGATGCCGCCCAGGATAATGAACGGCAACAGCAGCACGGAGCTCGCTCTGCCAGCTATCCGTAACGGGGTGACAGCCTGATGATCAAGCGCGGCGTTATTTTCTGACGTGCGCTGCTCCACGCCTTGGGGCAAGAGACGGCGTGATAGCAACACATGCACGACCAGAAACAGTGCCGCCATCAATGCGGCGGGCAACAGTGTCGCCGTGAACAATTGCGAAACCGATACGCCTACGGTCGCGCCATACAGGATGAGCGGAATGGACGGGGGCAACAAGACGCCCAACAGACCTGCTGTCGCTGTCAATGCGGCCACGTACCCCGCGGGATAACCTCGCCGTATCATCTCGGGACTCACGATGCCGCCAACCGCGGCGACGGTGGCCACGGACGATCCGGTGATCGCGCCCAAGAGCGCTGACGCGGCAATGGCGATATAACCGAACGCGCCACGAATCCGCCCCAAGGCCACGTCCGAAAGCGCAATCAATTCCTTGGCCATTCCACTGGCGCTCATGAGGCCGCCGGTGAACATGAACAAGGGGATGGCGATCAGCGAGAAGGCGGATATTTCCTCGTAAGGAATATTGCTGAGGCTAGTGATCGACAGACCCAGTGCATCGAGACTGAAAAAAATCGGCAGGCCAAATCCCACCGCCAGCGGCGCACCGACAAGCAATATGATGCCCATCAGGAAGAAAATCATCACCATGGATTGATCCCTCCAGGCTCGCGGCCCGCACAGGCCCGCAGCAGATCAACAATCGCGTGAAACCCCATGAGAAGGGCACCCAGCAATATGAACGCGACCGGCACGGCAAGCGGGGTGCCCAGATCGGTCAGCCGCTCATTGGAGGACAAGGCATAGTCAAACAGGTCGAGCGCCAAAGCGGAAAGAAACACCGAAAAAATAATGAACAGGAGGGCGATAACAGCCTCCAGTATCTGCAACAACGCGCCGCGCGGCAGCATCTCGACAATGTCTGCCGTCAAATGCTTGTGCAGATGACTACACAGAGCGGCACCCACAAATGTCAGCGGGGACATCGCAACCAGCGCCCATTCCCCTGTGTCGGGGATAGGCAGTGCAAAAGCGCGAATGACCAGCGAAGCCAGGACGGATAGCGTCGCCACCAACCAACTGGCCATGGCGATCTTGCTTTCCACCCTGGCCACGATCAGTTCGAATCGCATCAATCTATCCAATGCGCTTTGCAAGCAGGATTTGAGCGGGCGCGGCGACGCCAGGGCGCCTGCCTCCCTGCCAACATCATGGTGAGACATGAGGGCCTCCTAGGGACGCGAGGCAGCCGCGATTTCGTCTTTGAGCGCTTGAATCCGATCTTTGCCGTAGGTCGATGCCAGTTGCTCCCAACCGATCTGACCCACCTTAACGAATTCCGCCATTTCCTCAGGTTTGAGGCGGGTCACTTTGACGCCAGACGCCGCGATTTTGTCGAGATATTCGCCATTCATTGCTCTGCTGTTCTTGACTTCTTCTGCAGCCGCCTCGATCGCCGCCTGGGTAATGATTTCACGTTGCTTGTCGGTCAGTCGTTTCCAGAATCGCTGACTGGCCGTCACGGTCCCCATGGCGTAAACATGATTGGTCAACGTCATGTATTTCTGTGCTTCGAACAACCGCGAGTTGTAGGTGATCGTGGCGCCGTTGTCCTGTCCGTCCACAGTTCCCTGCTGCAGCGCGACAAACAAATTCGAGAACGGCATGGTCACCGTCTGCGTGCCCGCAGCCTCAAAGAAGCTGCGTATCGAGGCCGAGCCCGGAACGCGAACCTTCAGCCCTTTCAGATCGGCAGGCGATACGACGGGCCGCTTTGAGTTGGTCACGGCACGAAACTCCAACTCGAAGAACGCGAGCGGCGTCATATTCTGTTTGATAAGTGCAGCGCTCAACGTCTTTTGCAGAATGCCGTCCGGATTGAAGAAGAGTTTGTCTACTTGCTCAAACGTGCTGGCGATATAAGGGAGATAGTGAAAATCCAGCAGAGGGTCCAAGCCCGCTAACGACCCCGGATTGAGAAAGGCGAACTCCAGCGAGCCGCGGCTCAAGTCCCGGCCCAAGGCCTCGTCACCGCCCAATTGGTTGTTGGGAAAAATGGTGATCTGCACTTCGCCGTTCGTGCGTTCCTTCACTAAGTCCGCGAATTTATGGCTGGCGACATCGGCGGGCGATCCCTGTGCGAATACGTGACCGAGGCGCGCCTTGGTCTGCGCGAGGGCGGATGGCGCGATCGCCATGACGGCGGCTGCAATGGCCAAGCATCGGAAAATTGAATTCATGTCTCTGTTGTCTCCAAGTAGGTTATTGTTTTTCTCCGGCACTGCCGGGCACCGCCTTTTTTGTCTATAGGCAGCTCAATTCATTCTGCGATACCCCAGCTGTTTTCACAAACGCGTTATATACATAAATAGTTGAATTGAATTCACATATTGACTATGACAAACCACATCCCGGTCGTACTGCTGCGTAGCTTCGAAGCCGCTGCACGCACCCACTCGATTACGAAAGCAGCCGCGGAGCTGTTTCTGACGCCTAGCGCCGTCAGTCATGCAGTGCGAAAACTGGAGGCGCAGTTGGGGACGAGCTTGTTTCAACGCGAAGGCAGAAGCGTCCAACTGACTCCGGATGGCGAAGCCTTGATGCTGTACGTGGGGCGTGGATTCGATGATCTGCGCCGAGGGATAGAGGCGATTTCCGGCGCTACACCCGAACGCCTGCGCTTGCATTGCGCTCCCAGTTTTGCCGCACAGTGGCTGACGCCGCGACTGACGTCATTCCTCTCTCGATATCCGAGCATCGAGCTGCATTTGTCGGCCGACACCGACTATTTACGATTTCAACGCCATGAATTCGATGCCGACATCGTCTTTGATCACAGATCTGCGGACGGCCTCTGCGAACTGCCCCTGGGCAATGAAATCATTGCGCCTTTGTGCTCGCCGGATCTGGCGCGCCGGATAAAGAAGCCCGCGGATCTGCTCAAACTGCCGCTATTGGACAGCTACAACCGACAAGTCCGTTGGATGCAATGGTTTTCGGACAACGGCGTTGCTGCGCCAACAATCAAAGGGCTGAGTTTCGATCGCAATTTCTTGTGCGTCCGCGCAGCAGTAGACGGTCTAGGCGTTGCGCTCGAGTCTTCGCTGATTGCACAACGGGAGATCGCAGAAGGCAAGCTTGTGGCGCCATTAACTGGGAGATCTATCGATATTCAGGCATGTAACCACACACTGGTCTTTCCCATCGCTGCGACAATTAAACGGTCGCTCCATTACTTCATCAATTGGCTCGGCAGCGAATTGGCCATTGACCTGAATCGTCACAACACGTCTTGAGTTTGCCGCGAAATCCAGCGGGCGAGTTTTCACTCGCCGCACCGGAGCATCCTGGTCAACGCCGTCCGCGATACAGCAGCATGGCGCTTATTTTCCGAACAGGACGTTGAGCTCCCGCCCGGACGGTGCGTTCGCAAAGCCATCGAACCGTCCCTGTTCGGCGATTGAGCGCGCGACTTGCAAAACGCCGCCCCATGCTGCACGCGCCAACGCGCCGCCGAGGCTGATGCGTCTGACACCAAGGCCGGCCAAGTCCTGCAGCGTCAGATCGCTGTCCCAGCCGATCAATACATTGACAGGCTTGGGCGCGACGGCCGACACGACCGCCGTGATTTGTTCACGCGTTTTGATGCCTGGGGCGTAGAGACAGTCCGCCCCCGCATCGGCGTAGGCCTTGAGGCGGATAAGGGTGTCGTCGAGATCAGGTTGTCCGACGAAAAAATTTTCTGCACGGCCAACCAACAGCGTATCGCCGCCGCTGGCGTCTATTGCCTCACGTGCCGCGCGTATTCGTTCGACGGACTCGTCAATTCCTCGCAACGGCATAGTCTGATTTCCTGTCGAGTCTTCGATGGAAATGCCGGCTACGCCGGTGTCTACCGCCATCCGCACACTTTCGCCTACGCCTTCAGCCGTCTCACCAAATCCGCTCTCGAAATCGGCATTGATGGGCAGGTCAGTGGCCAGAACCATTGCACGCATATGCGCCAGCACGTCAGCACGCGTCAGTTGTCCGTCTGCGCGGCCACACGACCAGGCGTAGCCAGCGCTGGTAGTGGCCAATGCCTTGAAACCAAGTCCCGCCAGCAAGGCGGCACTGCCGGCGTCCCAAGGATTGGGCATCACGAAACAACCTGACTGATGCAACTCACGGAAGACCGCTCGTTTCTTAGAAATATCATGAGAAAGCATGGTGTCTCCTTAATGATCGGTCAGGCATGAATCCCCGCGATCAGAGAACGTGGGGCCGTGATGCGCAAAATCACGATAAGGCACGAAACGCCTCTTGCGTACTAGAGGATAGCCGCATTTGACCGGACTGGCGGACCTCAGCCAGTAACCAAATCCGAGAGACAAAGCCCTGCGGGACTCTTGGGATCTCCCAAGGCGAGAACGACAGTGAGATGGTTCAGGCCAGCTTCCATCCGGAACTGCCCGTCATGCGTGGTGCGCTCGAGAAAAGAGGCAAACTCGTGGCCTTGAGAATGAAATGGCGTGGAGTCCATTTCACTGACCATCACGATACGCCGAGGACCGGGAAATTGACGAGAGGTCAGAGGCGACCATGCCGCGGCCTCGGCCGGCGTCATCTGCGCTTCGCTCTTCAGGAAACTGCCTGGAATATCGGTCAGGTTGTAAATGCCACTGACAAGCAACAGGCCGCGAGGCGCAGGCAAGTCTGGTGGTGAACCTTCCTCGGGCCCCTGCGCGGCTAAATAACTCGCCAAATGTGCGCCTGCCGAATGGCCGCTGGCAGTGAGCTTGGTGGAATCCGCCCCAATATCGGCAGCCATTGTGACTATATGCCGGACAGCCGCGCGAACTTGGGAAACGATGGTGCCCAGTCTCGTGCCAGGCATGAGGTCGTACGTGACAAGGACGGCAACACCGCCCGCGGCCAACACCGGCGCAGCGACCAGCCAGTGATCTTCTTTGCTGCCCGAGCGCCAGTAGCCGCCGTGAATGAACACATGGATCGGCGCACCCTTTGCCATACGAGGCGGAAGAATGATGTCCATCCGTTCACGCGGGCCCGAACCATAGGGCACGTCGCGCCGCATATCGACACCTCTGACGAACTCACGAGAGCGCGCAGCCGTCTCGGCAATGATCTCGTCGAAGTCCGGAATGAAATCACGGTTTCGATAAAGGTCCTGGGCCATCGTTGAAAGTCCACCGTGAAATGCTGCGATTATGTGAATTCGAGCGCGCCAGCTACGCCACCTCTACGTCCTGCATCAAATCCGCAACACCGAAAAAAGATGCCTCGAGCAGCTTTCGCATGTTACTGCGATCAAGCGGACGAGGATTGTTCTGGATCAGCCGCTCGATGCCGCACGCTTGATCCGCAACCCAATCCAGTTGGTCTTCGGTCAACCCAAGCTGCGTTAGCGTGGATGGAATCCCGATACGGGCGAATAGCGCTGCGACGGCGGGGATCACGGCGCCACCGTCAGCCAGGTTCATGACGGCAGCCATTTGATCCAGCTCCGTGCCGATCACCGGACGATTCCACTCCATCACCCAGGGCATCAAGCAGGCCACCCCCGCACCATGCGCGGTGTGGGTAACTGCCCCAACGGGGTATTGAATTGCATGGGCTGCGGCCGTGCCGGCGACACCAAAAGCCAAGCCCGCGAACGTCGCCCCCTGCATGACTTGAGATCGTGCAGCCAGGTTGCCGCCATCAGCGCAAACAGCCTCGAGTCCTTGCCACAACAGTGAGATCGCGGTCAGCGCAAACTGATCTGATAAGGCATTTTTGCCGATGAACACCCTTTCCTGAGTTAGACCTGGCGTCACCTCGCGACGCGCGGCGGTGAAAGCCTCGATCGCATGGGTCAGCGCATCGGCGCCGGCGATGGCGGTCAACGTCGACGGACAAGTCAACGTCAACTCAGGATCGCAGATCGCCACCATGGGGATTAGATAGGGACTGGAGATGCCCACCTTGAGTGTGCGCTGGTCATCTGACAGGACAGCGACCGGGGTGACCTCTGACCCGGTCCCGGCGGTCGTCGGGACCGCAATCACCGGCAGAATCGGGCCAGGCACCTTCAGTTCGCCGTAGTAATCCTGAGGTTGCCCGCCATGGCTCAGCAGCAGCGCGAGGCATTTAGCCATGTCCAGGCAAGAGCCTCCGCCGACACCTATCACCACGTCGGCGGCAAACTCGCGGGCCGCGTCGGCAGCAAGGACCGCGGCTCGGACCGGCACGTCCGGCAAGGTGCCCCTTTCGATTCGCACGGTCAGGCCGCTGGTTTTCAAATCCACCACCATGGCCTGGAAATCGGCATCCGCGGCGAGGCGTTGGTCTGTGACGACCAGCGCCCGCCGCCCCAGCCGTTTCGCCACGAGTCCCAGAGCCTTGCGTTGTCCGCAGCCAAATATCACTTCGCCCGGCGATCTTATTGCACCGAAATTCACCATCACTGACCCCTCATTGTTGTCGGCCGCCGCTGTTCGCGTGCCATCCGGGTGTCGGCCGGACCTAAAAAATCATATCGTATAGGATATTTTATTTGACATTCGATATGGTATTTGTCACCATTCGGGCATGTCAAGGTCAACTTACAGGGTGTGCGCGAGCAAAATGGCTGTACTACGAGAAACTCAAACTGGTGTATCCGTACGCCGCTCCAGCGTGGTTGACGACGTCTATGACGCCATCAATGAAAGGCTGATGTCGCTCGCCATTGCGCCCGGCGCCCGCATTCCCATCGACTTGATCGCGCGAGAACTGAACGTTTCACAGACACCTGTGCGGGAAGCCCTTTCGCGCCTGGAACGCGAAGGGTTGGTCCACAAGGCACACCTCATCGGCTACAGCGCCGCTCCGCAGTTGGGCCGCAAGCAATTCGAGGACTTGTTCAACTTTCGCTTGCTCGTCGAGCCGGAAGGCGCACGTCTAGCGGCGCTCAATATGACCCCCGCCGCGCTGGAGCAGCTTGAAAGCATTGCCGCCGACATGGCGGACGGCGGAACGCCGATAGATCGGACCAGCCGTTATTCACGCTTTGCTCGGATCGACTCGCACTTTCACGACGAGATCATGCGAATTGCTGGAAACGAGGTCATCCGCACCACGCTTTTCAACCAGCATGTCCACCTGCACCTGTTTCGCCTGATGTTCCACAGCCGCGTCACCCAAGAGGCGCTGGAAGAACACGAGAAGCTGCTGGCCGCGTTCCGGGCGGGGGACGCGACCGCTGCGCAAGCGGCGATGCGTGAACACATCCTGTGTTCACGTGATCGCCTGATGGCGGCCTTCGAATGAATGCCGTGGACGCGCTATCGCTATCGGCCACCATCCCGTTGGCGGCAGAAGCGCGTACCGCTGCGGCGCTTGCCGCGGAGGGCCTGACGAAAGTCTATGGACCGGTCACCGTCCTGTCCGATGTCACGCTGGATATTCGCGCCGGCGAGGTCCACGCGGTCATAGGTGAAAACGGAGCCGGAAAATCAACGCTGATGAAGCTGTTGGCCGGCTACGTGAGTCCCACCGCGGGTCATCTGCTCATGCGGGGGCAGCCCATCGCTTTCCCCGATGCTGCTGCGGCAGAGGCCGCGGGCGTGGTCCTGGTGCATCAGGAAATCCTGCTGGCACCGGATCTGACCGTTGCAGAGAACCTGTTTCTTGGCCGGGAGTTATCGCGTGGCATCCTGATCGATGATCGCACCATGGACCAACGCACCGCCGAAGTGCTGGCGTCTATCGGCGCGCATTGCCACCCGCGCGACCATGTGGGCGATCTGCCATTGGCACAGCGGCAATTAGTACAAATCGGCCGGGCGCTGCTGCAACCACGCAAGGTCGTGATTTTTGATGAGCCCACCGCCGTCCTGGCCAACGACGAAGTCGCCGCATTGCTGGAAGTCGTGCGGGGACTGAGGGCTCAAGGAGTCGCTGTCCTATATATTTCGCACCGTCTGGACGAGGTCGAGGCACTGGCCGACCGCGTCACCGTACTGCGAGATGGAAAGATGATCGGCACATGGCCCGCGGCTGACCTGTCGCAACGCCGCATGGCCGAGCTCATGGTCGGTCGCCAACTCGATGTCTTGTATCCCCCTAAACGCTCGCAGCCTTCAGGCACACCGCTGCTGGCCGTCGAACAGCTATCGGTCGATCATGGCGCAGTCCAAGCAAGCCTGACGGTTCGTCGCGGCGAGGTGCTGGGTATCGGCGGCATGATCGGTTCTGGCCGGACCGAATTGTTTGAAGGGTTGATGGGCCTGCGGCCCGCCGAAGCAACCCGCGTCGAGCTGGCGGGTACTGCCGTCGAGCACCGCTCTGTCAAGGACTGGCGAGAACTGGGCCTGGTTTATCTCACCGAGGACCGCAAGGGAAAGGGGCTTCTGCTGGACGAGCCACTGGCCCCGAACCTGACCTTACAAGCTCTTGACCGGATCCATCCGCGCCTCGCGCTAAATCGCGACAAAGAGGCCGCCGCACTGGACAAAGCCGTTCGCGACTACGACATTCGCGCCCGATCGGTCCATTTGAACGCGGGCCAACTGTCCGGAGGCAATCAGCAAAAGCTGCTGCTGGCAAAGGTGATGATGACCGACCCTTGCGTTGTCATCATCGATGAGCCGACACGCGGCATCGACATCGGCAACAAAAGCCAGATCTATGACTTCATCGATCACCTGGTTCGATCGAATAAGGCTTGCATCGTGATCTCATCAGAGCTGCCGGAGCTTGTCGGCTTGGCAGATAGGGTTCTGGTGATGCGTGGAGGACGCATCGCCGCCGAACTCACCGGCGATCAGATTACCGAGCATAACGTCGTCTATGCGGCCACCAGTGGGAACGCGTACGAGACGGACCAGCAAGACCACATAACGATAAATAAGGTAGGAGATCAGAATGACAAGCGCGACGACGCATATCGCGATCATTAAAGCGCCGCGGCGCATCCGCTGGGCCGCCATGGGCCCGTTCATCGCGTTAGCCGTGGTGATGTTGGCCGGCATGGTGCTGAACTCGAACTTCGCGACCGGGACCAATAT
The DNA here is from genome assembly GCF_002261185.1 of Bordetella genomosp. 4. GTDB lineage: Bacteria > Pseudomonadota > Gammaproteobacteria > Burkholderiales > Burkholderiaceae_B > Bordetella_A. The sequence goes on along the minus strand of NZ_NEVQ01000001.1, from coordinate 342,594 downwards.
GGCGAATGTCGTCACGCGATCGGCGTTCATTGCCATCATCGCAGTGGGCGCCACGTTCGTGATCTCATCTCGCTGTCTCGACTTGTCGGTCGGATCGATGATGGCATTCGTGACGGGCATCATGATTCTGACGATGAACCGGCTTGAGCCATCGATCGGCGCAAACGCTATCTTGGTCGGTGCGGTCGTGGGAATCCTGGTCGGTGCGGCCTGTGGGTTGCTCAATGGACTGATCGTGACGGTCGGCAAAATCGAACCGTTCATCGCCACGCTTGGCACGATGGGAATCTTTCGCGCGCTGATCACGTGGATGTCCGATGGTGGTTCGATTCCGATGGCCCGGGCGCTACGCGAACCCTACCGGCCCGTCTATTTCGGCGATGTGCTGGGCATTCCGATACCGGTGGCCATCACATTGATCGTTGCCCTGATCGGCGCGTTCATTCTGTACCGGACCAAATACGGACGCCGCTGCATGGCCGTCGGCTCAAATGCCGATGTAGCTCGCTTTTCGGGCATTTCGGTCACGAAGGTCCGCACCATAGCCTTTGTGATACAGGGGCTATGTGTCGCCATTGCGGCGATCTGCTACATCCCTCGACTCGGCGCCGCGACACCAACGACAGGCCAACTGTGGGAATTGCAGGTCATCACCGCCGTTGTGATCGGCGGCACCTTACTTCGAGGCGGCAAGGCGCGAATTTGGGGAACTGTCGCCGGCGCATTGATTCTGGAGATGATCGCCAATCTGATGGTGCTATCCAACATGGTTTCGGAATACCTCGTCGCAGCCGTACAAGGCGTAATCATCATCCTTGCCATGTTGGCCCACCGCTTCATCAAATAACCATCACGACGAAGGATGGATGCTTTCAGAGTAGACACGAAATGACAACCATAATCAGGAGACACAAAATGACATCCATGACCAAGCGTGTGCTCGCCATGCTGACAGTCAGCCTTATGGCATGTACCGCAACCAGTGCTTTGGCACAGAGCAAAAAGACCATTGCCGTTTCCATCCCGGCGGCCACCCACGGCTGGACGGGAGGCGTTGTTTATCACGCAGAACAGGCTGCGAAAGAGATAAAAGCCGCATTTCCGAATATCGACGTCGTGGTAAAGACATCGCCTTCGGCGACTGCGCAGGTATCGGCATTGGAAGATCTATCCGCCGGCCGAAACCTCGACGCGTTGGTCATCCTGCCGTTCACCTCAGAAGAACTGACCGGCCCCGTCGCACAGGTCAAGGCAGGCGGCGCCTTTATCGCAGTCGTGGATCGCGGTCTGACTGATCCCACGATTCAGGATCTATATGTCGCGGGCGACAATATCGCCGTCGGCGCGAACACGGCGAAGTGGCTGGCAGAAAAGTTGGGCAAAAAAGGAAAAATCGTCGTGCTGCGAGGCATCCCGACCGTCATTGACGATGAACGAATCAAGGGGTTCACCGACGTCATCAAGGGCACAGACATCAAGATACTCGATATTCAGTATGCCAACTGGAACCAGGATCAGGCCTTTACGCTGATGCAGGACTATCTGGCCAAGTATCCCCAGATCGACGCCGTCTGGGCCAATGACGACGACATGCTGCTGGGTGTGTTGGAAGCGATCAAGCAATCCGGCCGTACCGAGATCAAATATGCGCTAGGCGGCAACGGCATGAAAGACGTGATCGAACTGGTAAAGGCCAAGAACCCGGTCACCCCGATCTCGACGCCCTATCCGCCGTCGATGATCAAATCGGCCATCTATATGACGGCGGCCCAGCTCAGCGGTCAGGCGCCGATGCGTGGCAATTTCAAGCTCGACGCGCCATTGATCACCCCCGAGAACGCCGACCAGTTCTATTTCCCTGACAGCCCATTCTGACGACAGTTGACCGGACCACCATCCGGTCGTGATAAAAGCCAAAAGGAGAACCAAATGAGAGGCAAGAAAATTCTGATGCTCTGCGGTGAATTCACCGAAGAATATGAAATCTATGTGTTCCAGCAAGGAATGGAGGCCGTAGGCCATACCGTCCATGTGATCTGCCCGGACAAGAAAGCGGGTGAAATGATCCAGACCTCGCTGCACGATTTCGAAGGACATCAAACCTATATCGAGCGATTTGGCCATCTGGCCGAAATCAACAAGACGTTCTCCGAGGTGAACGTCGAGGAATATGATGCGGTCTACTGCGCAGGCGGCCGCGGCCCGGAATATATCCGCACTGACAAGCGTATCCAAGCCATGGTGCGCCACTTCCATGAGGCTAAAAAACCGATCTTCACCATATGCCATGGGGTGCAGATCCTGGTCGCAGTAGAGGGCGTGATCCGAGGGAAGAAGGTAGCCGCACTGGGCGCCTGCGAGCCCGAGGTTATCCTTGCCGGTGGCACCTACATCGATGTGAAGCCACACGAAGCTTATGTGGATGGGACCATGGTGTCGGCAAAAGGCTGGACTGGCCTGGCTGCGTTCATGCGCGAGTGCATGAAAGTGTTAGGGACGAACATTACGCATTCGTAGACGGGAGGCACGCGGCGTCCACACTTGGCCACGCATACCCAAGGGTGGGCGCACGCTCTGCGATAATAGTGGATGAATCTTCAGTATCCACTCTGGATGACTGGCATCGCAACACGGAGCATCCACTGTGGGCACACGCCATGACACACCCACCCTCGAGCACGAGGGTGACAACACGACGGACGACAGCATTCACGAACCGCACTTGTGGCGTGACAACGGCTGGACGGCACGCGTCATCAAGAACGAGGAAGACGACGGCTGGGCCGTCGAGATGACCCGCGAAGGCGAATCCGAACCGGCGCTGGTGGGCCCCTGGACGATGGGGCGCGACAAAAAAAACCCTAAGCCCTTGGACCCCACCGCCTTTCGCACTTTGGTCAAGACGGCATCCGAGGTGATCCGCAGGCACGAGCAACAACTGCACGCGCAGTTGCACAAGAGCGTCAGAGTGACAACGCCGGAGGCCACACTGACGGTCAAACTGGACATCGTCCCGGACGAAGATCAGCCCTTTGCAATGCTCAGCGCCGTGGATGAATACGGCGAAACCATTGCAGAGGTCACGGTCGCGCCGAACTACAAGTTCACGCTGGGCACAGCCACGGCTTGGGTTGAGAATGACTTTCGTAAACCCGGCTAAAGCATGGAGCCGCCGCGGCGGATGAGCGTGCGCGCCGGGACCTTATTCCGCGTAGCCAGGCATGACCCGATCCAACACGCGCATCATGGCCTCGAAATAAAGCCTGTCACGTTCAGCGCGCGAGTGGCTGTCTTTAGGGTTGGGAGTGTCCACCCGGTCAACGAGCGCGTCCGGCAGCACCGAAAGGGGCTTGCCCGCCGACATCGCCAGTATCTGAGCCCTGCAGACTCTCTCGAGTTTGTACAGGCGGCGGTACGCCTGTGCGACGGTATCGCCGACCACGAGGACGCCATGATTTTTCATAAAGAGCACGTGCTTGTCGCCAATCAGGGCAGCCAGCCGCTCTCCTTCGCTCAGGGTGTCTGCCAGACCCGTGTAGTCATCGTCATACGCAATATTTTTAGTGAAAAACGCCGCTGTCTGGCTGCATGGCAGTAGACGGTTGTCCTCCAGCATGTTCAGCGCCAATGCCCAGGTTTGGTGTGTGTGCAGGATGACCTTGGCTCCGGTGATCCGATGCAGCGGCGCATGAATACAGAACGCGCTCAGCTCCAGGTCTCCGTCACCTTCCAACACCTGTCCGTTCTCGTCGAAGACGATGAGATCGCTGGCCCGGGCCTCTGACCAATGGCGGCCGAACGGCAGTACCAGGTAGCGGTCTTCATATCCGGGCACCATCATGGTGAAATGATTGTCGATGCCTTCTTCCAATTGATCATGAACGGCGAGCCGATTCGCTGCGGCAAGATGAACTCGGGCAAGCCAAGCGGCATCAGCTTGTGTTTCGGGAGAAAGGGACGTTAGTGAGCGGTTCATGGGTGGCGTCTCCAAAAGGGATTCTCCCTTTTTAATCCATGCTTCCAAAAAGCTCCAGCGGTGGCTCCCGGAATGCATTTTCAAGCCGCCGTCGGGCGTAGCGAGAACGAAGGTAACGAAACCACGTCTGGCATACTATCAAACGAGCCCCAAACCCGTCCTGAACGATATGAACAGAAAACTACGCAGCGTTATTTATGTACCCGCCATCAACGAAAAGGCCATGCGTAAGGCGGCAACCCTGCATGTCGACGCGGTCATCTTTGACCTGGAAGACAGTGTTCTCCCGGAACAGAAGGCACAGGCGAGATCCGGACTCGCTGAGTTTCTGACAAAGGAGCGCGCCAGTTTCCAGGGAAAGTATCTGGTCATACGCGCCAATGCCGATGATACCGATTACTGGAAAGACGATCTCGCCGTCGCGGCCCGGATCATGCCTGATGCGGTGCTCCTGCCTAAAGTGACGACGCCGCAGCATATACATGACGCGTATGTGGAGCTCTCTGCACAGACCCGTCAGCCGCCAAAGATATGGAGCATGGTGGAAAACCCTCTCGGTATCCTCCGATTGGAAAACATCGTCGAGCAAGGCAAAAATTCCGGCCTCGAATGCTTGATCCTCGGTACCAATGACCTCGTCAAGGATAGCGATATCGATCCCGGAAAAGACCGCTGCAATCTGATGCCCTGGTTCAGCCACGTCATGCTGGTGGCAAAATCGTTCGATATGGCGGTCATCGACGGTGTACTCAACGATATCAAAAACACGGATGCACTACGTGCAGAATGCGAAGTCGCACGTGCGCTGGGAATGAACGGAAAAACCATTATCCACCCCGCTCAGGTCGAAACGGTGAACAAGGCATTCAGCCCCAGCGAAGAGCAAATTGCCTGGTGGAGAAAAATAGTGGCAGCCTACGACCTGCCCGAGAACGCAAACGCCGGCGTGATCAGTCTCGACGGCATGATGGTTGAACGATTACATCATGAGATCGCCGTGCGCAAGCTTCGCCAATTCGAGCAAGACGCCACGGCCTGATTCTGGCACGCAACACCTCATCACTGCCGGACTGTCATTTGCGATGCGTCCGAAACAAGTGGTATGTTGCCGAGCACTTTGTTCACTGCGATAAAGCGAGTGTTCAGGCGTCCCTGGCTGAGCGCCAAATCACGGCGCGCGGCAACATAACCGCGCTGAGTATCCAGCACGATCATGAAATCGACGACACCGCCGTCGTATTGGACCTGCGCCAGCTGATAAGCCTGTTGCGCCGCATGCACGCGACGCTCGAGCTCCCTGAGGTTTTGCTGTTCGGCGGTGTAGCCGCTCAACGCATCATCGATTTCCTGCCAGGCCTTGAGCACAGTTTGTTGATAGTTCACCGCGGCTTCCTGCTGCTGCAGTTCGCGCAGTTGCACCACGCTCGTACGTCTGCCGTGATCGAAGATAGGGAGGTTCAAAGTAGGACCGATCGACCATGTGCGGCTGCCCCAATCCGAAAACTCGCCGCTAAGGTAGCTCTCGTATCCGAATCGCGCACCCAGTCGAATACTCGGGTATAGATCCGCTTTGGCGATGCCGATGGCAGCGGTGGCGCTATGCAAACGAGCTTCGGCCGCGCGGATATCGGGCCGGCGCAATGCCACCTCTGAGGGCAGCCCTAAAGCCAAATCGGGTAATGCAGGCTGCTCCGGGGCGACTGGCGCCGTCAGTTCGGCACGCAACGAGCCCGGCCGTTGTCCCAACAGCAGGGCAATCTGGTTGATGCCTGACCCTTCCTGTGCCAGCAATCCGGGCAGTTGTGCCTTGAACGCCGACAGTTCAGCACGCTGCTGCTCCAGATTCAAGTGATTGATCGTTCCTCCGCGTACTTGTGCCTCCAGGAGTTCCAGACGATCCTGCAAGGTTGCGATATCCTCGCGCGTCAAACGGATCTGGTTCTGCGTGGTCCGTAGATCGAAATAGTTGCGCGCAACGTCGCTCACCAAGGTCAGTCGGGTCAAGTCCAATAAAGCGCTCTGCTGGGCGACATCTGCATCGGCAGCCTCGACGGACCGACGTACACGTCCCCACAAGTCCAACTCCCAAGAGGCGTCAAATCCCGCCTGGTACAAGGTGAAAGGCTCCGATAGCAGTTTGACGAGATCATCCCGATTGCCCTCTGCGGCCACGGCATCAATCAAGCGCACGCTTGCGCCGTATTCACTCTGACGCTGCCGGTTCACGCCACCGCTGGCGTTAATATCGGGCCCCCGCTGCGCCGCAGTGACAGAGCGTTGTGTCCGCGCCTGCGCGAGACGCAATGCAGCGGTCTGCAGATCGGGGCTGCCTTCGAAGGCGCGCCGTTCCAATCCATCAAGTACGGGATCGCCAAATGCCCGCCACCAATCTGCGGGCAACATGGCGCTGGTCATCGCTGAACTACGCAAACTGTCATCCGCACTGCGCCAACTCGTCCAATCGTCGGGCGCCTCGGGCGAGGGCGTGGCAAAGTCGGGGCCGACAGCACACCCGGCTATCATCAAGACGGCCAGGCACGACGCAAGAAGCGTGGACGATCGATTCAAAGGACGATAACCAGACATGGCGAATACCTGAATCAAGAAAGCCGATGACGAAACAACCAAGCTGCGAAGGGCAGGGTAATAGCCCCCGTCACCAGCAAGGGAACAAAGTCGAGCGCGACATCGGCCAAGCCGGCGCCCTCTAGATACACACGCCGCACAATGCTGGTGCCGAAGCGCAGCGGATTGGCGTATGTCGCCATCTGCAGGATCTCGGGCATGTTTTTCACCGAGGTGATCAGCCCCGACAACAGCATCAAGGGCATGATCAGCAAGAAGGTATAGAGCATGGCCTGCTGCATGGTCAGCGACAATGCCGAAATTGAAAGGCCGAGCCCCACCGACGCGATGGTGAATGTGAGCAGCCCCAGATACAGTAGCGCGATCGATCCACTCATCGGTATCTGGAACCAGAATCGAATGACGAGAAAAATGATTGTGGACTGGAGCAACCCGATGAGAATGGCTGGGATGGCCTTGCCGATCAGGATCTGCATCGGCGTAAGCGGCGTCACCAATAACTGATCAAACGTGCCTTGTTCGCGTTCGCGCGCTACGGACAGCGCGGAGATCAGCAAAGTCTGCAGCATGCTCAGTGCGCCGATCAGCGCGGGCATGATGTTCCAACGAGACTCCAGATTAGGATTGAACCAGGCACGCCGCTCGATAGTGATCCCTCGCCCTCCGGCACCTATCGAGGCGTTGTAGCTGGCGACGATGGAGCCCACGTAGCCAGCTGCCAAAGCCGCAGTAGAGGAGTTGCGCCCATCCAGAATCACCTGTAGTGGCGCACGCTGACCGGCATTGAGGCGCCGGTCAAAATCCGCCGGAATCGCGATGACCACCAGCGCTTTATTGCTGTCGATAACCTGGGCGATCTGCGTGGACGAACTGAGCGTGGCCGCGCGATGAAACACCCCTGTGCCGTCCAGTCTCGCTATCAATTGAGAGGCAGCCTGACCTAGGCTCTGATCGAGTACCGCATAAGGAACGTTCGTCAGGTCGAACGTCGCCCCGTAGCCGAACAACAAGGCTTGAATCAACGCCGGCGCAAATAGAACCACCCGGCTGGACGGATCCTTCAGTAACGCGAGGATCTCTTTACGTATCAATGCGCCGATCTGCGCGAGGGTGGCGATCCAGGCAGTCATGGCATCATTCCAACGTTTTGCGCAACTGGGCGCGAGTCGCAACCGTCAGCACCACAGCGTAGAGTGTCAGTATGCCAACGCTCCACATGATGGTCGGCCAATGATTACCCGCTAAAAACAGGGTCTTTATGAGCGCCATAAAATGCGTCGCGGGCAGCACCTGGCTGATGACCTGAATGAATACAGGCGTATTACGCAGATCAAATACAAAACCGGAGAGCATCAAGGCGGGCATGAAACTGGCCAGCAGGGCGACCTGGCTGGCCTGGAACTGGTTGCGTACGACGGCGGAGATAAACAGCCCCAGCAGCAGCGACACGACCAGGTACAGCATAGACACCATCACGATGATGGCAAGCGAGCCGCGCACCGGTACATGGAAAAGAAAATGGGAAGCCAGCAGACACATCAACAGATCGATGGCCCCGATCACCAGGTACGGCGCGATTTTTGAGAGCACGATTTCCAGTGGCCGCACCGGGGTAACAAACAGCGACTCCAAGGTACCGCGTTCCCACTCTCGGGCGATCAATAGTGAGGTCAGGAAGGCACCTACCAGGGTCAGCACCAATACGATGAGGCCTGGCACCAAATACCAGCGGCTTTCTGCCGCTTCGTTGAACCACATGCGCTGCACGACTTCGACACTGCCGGAGGCAGGCGGCTTATTTCCGCTGCGGTCGGCCTGCCGCTGCGCCCAGAGGCCTATCGCGCCATTCACGTATCCCTCTATCGTAGAAGCCGAGCTGGAATCCACGCCATTGAGTATCAGTTGCAGGCGTGCATCGCCATGATTGAGGCGACGCGAAAAATCCATGGGCACGCGCAGGATGCCATCCACCGATCCCGACCGCATCATGCGTTGCGCTTCGCTCATGTCTGATACGAATACCGACGCCAGATAATCCGAGCCTCGCAAGCCATCGACCGCTTCGCGCGCGGTTGGAGACTGATCTTCCATGACTACAGCCAAGGGCGCGTGTTTGACGTCGAACGACAGGCCATATCCAAACAACAGGATCAACGCCACGGGCAACAAGAGTCCAACCGCAAGGTTGCTCTTGTCACGCAGCACCTGCCTGACTTCCTTGCGCAGCAAGGCAAGAAATCGGCGATAAAAACCGGAGGCGTACGACGATGCGCTGCGCTTGCTGGCACTCGCGCGGCTTGCCGGTTCTCGCACAATCATGACGCCGCTCCCTGTGCCGGCTGACTGGTGGCGCGAGCGCGGCTTTGTTCGACGATGGCGATGAAAGCACTATTCATATCCATGTCTTTTTCTCCACTATGCGGAGCACCGGCCTGGTTACGCACCTCTAGCGGCGTACCCAAGGCCAGCATCTTGCCCGCGTCCTGAATGGCGATGCGGTCGCAATATTCTGCTTCCTCCATAAAGTGGGTGGTAATGATGATGGTTACACCTTCCTGAGCCAAGGCAGTAATGGTGCGCCAGAACGCGCGCCGCGCCAGCGGATCGATGCCACTTGTAGGCTCATCCAGGAACAGGATTTCCGGTTGGTGCAACAGGGCTGCGGCCATCGCCAGGCGCTGTTTATAGCCGCCAGGCAATAGGCCGCTGACAGCGTCGCCAGGCAAATGAAATTGCTCGATGACGGCAGCGACACGCTGCCGCAGCCCTTGTCCGCGCAGGCCGTATGCGCCACCGAAAAACTCCAGGTTTTCGCGCACCGTCAGGTTGCTGTATAGGGCGAATTTTTGCGACACATAACCGATACGCGCGCGTGCCTGCGCACGTGCAGTTCGCAGATCGACGCCGACGACTTCCAGATGGCCGCTCGATGCAGGCAGCAGCCCGCACAACATGCGAAAGGTCGTCGTCTTGCCCGCGCCATTGGGGCCAAGCAGGCCAAAGATTTCGCCGCGCGCCACGTCGAACGATGTGCTCGCCACCGCGGTGAAGTCGCCGAATTTTCGCACCAGATCACGCACCACGATGACCGGTTTTTCCTCGCGGGTTATGACTGAGCCCTGCGATGTGCCGGCGTGCGGAGGTGAGGCAGCATCGCCGTCGTCCTGATGCTGCCGCAGCAGCATCATGAAGGCGTCTTCGAGTTCTTCTGGACGAGGCGTTGGCGTGAGGCCCCCGAGCAAGGCGTCGAGCCGCTTGCCATCCGCCTTTCCCTGTCGAATAAAGCGTACGGCTCCGCCCTTTGGCACGGCGTCGACGATCAACTCATCGGCGTCGACCAACCGCGCCTGCAGATCGCGCGCAGGCATGTCGCCGGCAGGCGTCACGACGAAGGTCAAACCGCGCGCTTGTTCGGCCAGCGCCGCCGGTTTTCCCTGGGCCAATACCTTGCCCTGATTCATTACGAATACCTGGGCGCAGCGTTCGGCCTCGTCCATATAGGCCGTGCTCACCATGACGCTGAGCTGTTCGTCCGCGACTAACTGCTGCAGAATTTTCCATAGTTCGCGCCGCGACAGCGGATCAACGCCCACGCTGGGTTCGTCCAGCAGCAGGAGATCAGGCGAACGCACCAGCGTGCAGGCCAGACCGAGTTTTTGCTTCATGCCGCCAGAGAGCTTGCCGGCCGGCCGCCTCGTAAAAGGCGCCAGATCTGTCATGTCAAGGAGCCGCGCAAAACGTTCGCGGCGCACATCGTGCGGCACGCCATGCAAGTCGGCGTAAAGATCGAGATTTTCTTGTACGCCGAGATCTTCGTACAGGCCAAAGCGCTGCGGCATGTAGCTGATCCTGTCCTGCACGGCTTGCGGATTGCTAGCCACGTCGAGACCCAGTACGTGCAGGCTCCCCGCATCAGGTTTGAGCAGACCAGCTGTCATACGCAACAGGGTAGTCTTGCCCGCGCCATCCGGACCGACCAGGGCGGTCAACATGCCCCGATGGACCGTCAACGAAATGGCGTCTACCGCGTGCAGCGGTTCGCCTGCCGGAGAGTCGAACGTCTTGCTCAATTGCCGAGCAAGGACTATCGCGTCGCCATCGCTCATGACGCTACTCGCCCGTAGCGAAGCGTACGGTGGCGGGCTGTCCGAGCCGCAACCGGTCTTCTGCATCCTCGACCAGCACGCGCACCTCATAAACCAGACTGGTGCGTAACTCCTCGGTTTGTACCGACTTGGGGGTGAATTCGGCCACTGAGGAGATGTAGCCGACCGTGCCTTCGACCGCCTGATCAGGATGACTGTCCGTGTAGACCTCTGCGGCCATGCCCGACTGGAGCTTGCCTAGATCAGGTTCACTGACATACACGCGCACCCATTTGGGTTGAGTCAGCGCCAAGGCGAACACGGCCTTCTGGGGCGTCGCCATATCGCCGGGCTCGAGCAGCCGGGACCGAATGACGGCATCGGCCGGGGCCTTGAGTTCACCCTGCGCGATTTGGTGTTCCAGCAACGCCAGTTGTGCTTGCGAGACCTGCAGTTGAGCCGCAGCGGCGTCGATATCCTCCTGGCGCGGCCCGACTTCTGTCAGGCGCAAGGCTTCCTCTTGCTCCGCCAGCCTGGCTCTGGCTACCTGGACACTGCTGCGAGCGCGGTCGAGATCCTGGGCACTGACGCCACGTCCTTGCGTGTTGGCTGCGATCCCTTGCAGACGGGTCAGATCCTGCTGCGCGCGCGTGGCCTCAGCCTTCGAGGCGGCCAGCCGGCTGCGCGCCTGAGCGATTTCTTCCGGACGCGATCCGTTCCTCAGGCGCGCCAGATTCTGCCGCTGCACGTCGATCTGCGCGCGTGCTTGAGCGGCCTGTAATTGCAGGGTACGAGTATCGAGTATGCCCAATACCATGCCTGCCTTGACGTGGTCGCCTTCATCGACGCGCAACGCCATCACCCGGCCATTGCCGTCGAAGGCCAGCGCAATCTGCCTGATGTCCACGTTGCCATGCAAGACCAATGTGCCGTTTGCACCGGTATCGCGGAAGTACCACCACGCTCCGCCTCCCAGGGCCAACACGACGATGGCCACAATGGCGATGAGGGGCTTTTTCATCCATGGCTCCAAGAAGGGGCAGACATTAGATTAAAGTTAAATTGATTTTAAATTTATGATCGAAGAAAATGCAAGCTGTGATGCCCAGGAGATTGCACCGATGATTAAGGCCTCGCGCGGACCTCGTGCCGATGGAGAGGCGACCCGCAACCGAATACTGCAAGCCGCCGGAGCGCTATTTGCAGCCACGGGATACGCCGAGACGACAAGCAAGGAAATCGCCACTCAGGCACAGGTCGACCTGGCATCGATCAACTATCATTTCGGCAGCCGCAGCGGGCTTTATCAGGCGGTGCTGGTCGAAGCGCATCATCAACTCGTCAACTATGCCGATCTGCAGCAGATCGCTGGCAGCACGGCCTCGCCGCCCCAGAAGCTGAGGATTTTCATTGACTTGCTGGTAGACCGCGCAATTGGCCAGCCAGAAGGCTGGCATTTGCATGTGCTGGCTCGTGAGCTGCTCGCGCCGAGCTCACATCTGCAGTTGCTGGTTCAAAATGTGCTGCAGCCAAAGCTCGCTGTCGTCCGGCAGATCCTCAGCGACATCACAAATATCCCGCCGGACGACCCTGCGTTAACGCGCTGCCTGCTCAGCGTTGCGGCCCCCTGTCTGATGCTGCTGGTAGGCGCGCGCGGTATCCCCGGGCCGCTGCAAGAGGCTCGCCAGATGTCGCGAGATGCGATCGTCGATCATCTGTGCCGCTTTTCGTTGGGGGGATTGCGGGCGATAGCCGCTCAAGACCCTCAGGATGCTACGAATCCATGAGCGGTGGCCCGCCACATCCACCCCGCACGTGAAACCGGCGGGGCTTGCGGTGCATCGGGTCAGACAACTCCTTTCTTAGTGGTCGTCAATATGCGTCTCGTGTGCCCGCTCTTTGATCATGAAAGCGGAAATCACACCGAGTACGACCCCGAACATCACGTAATACGCAGGTGACATGGCCGAGCCCGTCGCGCGAATCAGCCAAGTCACAATGAATTGCGCAAAACCGCCGAAGACCATGACCGCGATGTTGTAAGCCATGGACATACCGGCCGAACGGACGTTGGCAGGGAACAGCTCTGCCATGACCGTCGAGAAAACGCCAAAGAACGCGGAAACAAACAAACTGATGATTAGCTGAACGGTCAGCAGTTTCCCGATGCTGGGTTCTGCAACCAACCACGCATAAAGCGGATAGAGGATGACCAGATAGCCAAGCAACGACGTGATCAGTAGCGGACGCCGCCCTATGCGATCCGACAAAGCCCCCATGAACGGCATCAACACCACCATGAGGGCGGCACCTGCCATCTGGACCAAGAACGTGTCATGCAGGGGAAGTTTCAGCGTGACCGTGGAAAAAGTGATGAGGTAGGTGAACGTGATGTAGATGGAAACCGTGCAAGTCACCACCAGGCCCATGCCTGTCAGCGTTTCGCGAGCATGGGTGCGAAGCATCTCCATCAAGCCCATTTCTTTGACGGTGCCGGCGGCTTTGGCAGCCACCAGACGCTTGAATGTTTCCGGCTCGTCGACATGGCGGCGGATATAGATCGCGACAGGCACGATGAGCAGACCAAAGGCAAACGGAATACGCCAGGCCCATGCCATGAGTTCTTCCTGGCTGAAAATGTCAGTGATGAGCGTCCCGACCATGGCGCCAAGCAGCAGCGCAATCATCTGTCCTGTCATCTGCCAAGCACCGTAGAAACCCCGCTTGCCAGGCGGCGCTAATTCAATCAGCAAGGCCGTCGAGGTGCCGAACTCGCCGCCTGCTGCGAATCCTTGCAGCAAGCGGGCGATGACGATCAACAAGGGGGCCAGAATCCCGACCGCAGCATAGGTGGGGGCCAATGTAATGACGGCAATGGCCACGGCCATCAATCCCGTCACGGTGACCATCGCGGCTTTTCTGCCCTTGCGGTCGCCATAGATGCCCAGCACGATGCCACCGACGGGCCTCATGAAAAAGCCGACGCCAAATACTGCCGTCGTCAGCAGAATCTGGTTGATGTTGTCGTCGGGATTGGCTGGGTTGCTCGGGAAAAACAGCTTTGCCACGATGGGCGTCATGAAGGCAAACACCAGGAAGTCATACCATTCCAGGGCATTGCCGATCACTGCTGCAAGAATACTTCTTTTGGGGACTTTGTTTTCGCTCAAGAACTGCTCCACGCTATCGAAAGGCAGGCTGAATTATTACCTATACCGCTCAATAGGGCCTGTAAATTTCTACTCCAATCCTGTTTTAACAAAAATAATCGCCCCAGGCTCGAACGAGCCCCGGGGGCGATTCAACCAATCAAAAGGCGGCAGGCGTGCGCCTGACACGACGTCGATGGATGCGGTGCCAGCTGTCGCTGCGCCCTTCGATACGCCTAATCCTTGATAGCGCTCAGACAACGAAAGCCCTCGCCTGCAATCTGCAGGCCATCTCTACGGCCCGCGAAATAACGGGCATTGAGATCGCTGGCACCCAGGTCTTCGTCGACCCGAAAGCCTGCACGTGCCAGCAGCTCGCCCATGCGCTGTGGCGTGCAAGATGATTTCCACGGCTCGCCACCGGCGGCCATCATACTGGCCGTGAACTGCATCATGACCTGTTCCATGGGATGCAACTGTGTCTCGTCCAGCCGGTAGTCAAGCGAAATAGTCGAGCCCACAGCGAGCTGCTCCAACGTTGCAATCTCGCGCTCGACGATATCGTTGTCGAGGTATACAAGCACCCCCAGCACAGACAGACTGACAGGCTTGGAGAGGTCGGCTCCGCCGGCGCGAAGACCATCAACGGCAGACATCTCACGCAGATCCGTAGCGACATACCGCAGGTTTTCTGGTTGAGCCCATTTGTTTTCTGCATAAAGACGAGCTTTCCAGTGCTGCATCGAAGGCTGGTCCAGTTCAAACGTGGCGACAGCCGGCAGCGTGGATGCGGCACGCAATGCCCAGGTATCGAGGCCAGCGCCCACCACGCAGTATTGCACGGTCCCGTTGGCGATGGCGCTCAATAAGGAGTCTTCCGCGAATCGTGTACGGGCGACCATTGCCGCTCGCATCGAGCGCGAGGAGACGTCGTTGTGTACAAGCGGCTCTCGTATCAGCGATGCCGCATTGGCACTGCCCAGCGATGCGACGGCAAAAGGGTCTTTGAATACCAGGTCGTCTTCTAGAATCTGATGGGCCGCTCGCGCAGTAGCAACGCGCATCGCTGACGGACTTGGGCAATCAATCGGTTTCACTGGAATACTCCTTTGCTCGGTTCAACGAACGGAGTACTTTCATGCCTGACGTAACGTCAGGGTCAAGAGGCTGCCGCGTCCAGATAGGCTCTCAACTGCGGACTGACGAAGTGACCGAGCGCCAATATAGGCTCCGAGGCATAGGCCTGCGCCAGTTTGACCGCAAGCGACCTATCTTGCGCGACGGTTCGAAGCGAGAGTTCGCGATAGCGAGCCAGCAACGCGCGCGCAGCATCCGCCTTGGGAGAGACAGATGCTGCAAGCAGCTTCTCTCCTTGCGCGGCAAAGGACTCCCACTCTGGTCCGGTGGAACCATCCAGGCGCTCGAGTTCCGCTGGCGTGAGGTGGCGTCGCAACGCCGCCAGACGCAATCCGATGGCCTGTTCAAGATATTGCATGAGTTCCGGGTCGAGTCCGGCATGCCTGGCAGTTTCAGGGGCCTCCTGATGCATTCGCACCCAGTCGAAAATGACACCAAGCCGGCCACCGAAGACCGACATCGCGATGTTCATCCAGCGCTGTGCGAGCAACTGAACTTGCGCGTCATCCACAGGAGTGCCGCTGGCTAGACAAGCATTCAAATGCTCGGCAATTGGTTCCCATCGAGATTTGGCGCGATGCCAGCGTCCGAGCAGTTTCCGTACGTGTTGAACAGGCAGGTATAGCTCGTGGGCTTCAAGCAGGCGGATACCATCGAGCAAATCCGCGGCGCAGGCGTTTTTTCCGGAAACGCTGTGCTCCAGAAACTGCAGCTTGTCTTTGAGCTGCTTGATTTCCTCGAGCTTGCGACTGACCTCTGCCACCTGATGGCGCAGCAACTCTTGTGGCGTGAACTTGCGCTCAGCCAGCATCGCGGCAATCGCTTCGAGACTGAGTCCCAATTGCTTGAGAGACTGAACAGCATGCAACCGCTCGATGTCCTTTGGACTGTAGAGGCGGTATCCTGATTCGCTCCTGGCGCCGGGACATACCAATCCGATGTGGTCGTAGTGATGCAGCGTGCGTACAGTGATACCTGCGCGCTTGGCGACTGCTCCTATTGTGAGATGAATGGCGTCCATGGTTTGTCTGTTGCTACTCGAAGTATCTCGGCACGGCGCGATTTTTACAATCTTATTTGTAACTCAAGAGTTGTTCACACTAGCGTTGTTTACCCAAATTAATCGAAACTACCCACGTGAAGAAACCTGCCTAGTCTATGTACCCTGCAAGCCGTAACCGTCCGTCTTTCTCTCTGACCACGCTACACGTGTTCGTAGCGGTTGCGCGCCTGGGCAGCTTCACACGCGCGGCAGAGTCTGTGCATCTCACACAAAGCGCGGTGAGCAAACATATCGGTCTGCTGGAGTCGCAACTGGGCGTGCCGCTGCTGACCCGCTCGGGCGGCGTGACCCTTACCGAAGCAGGCCAACAGTTCCTAGAAGCCATCGAACCCCCGCTGGATCAGATCACCCGCGCAGCGCAGCGCATCGCCCAACCCCATACTGAGCAGACCGTCATCAGCTTGCTGGCACCGCCCGCCGTGCTGCAGTATTGGCTGATTGCCTTACTACCGCGCTTTGAACTCGAGCACCCCGATATAGACCTGCGGCTCACGCCGCGTCTATTGAGCGCCCGGTCGCCCCGCTTAGACCTGGATGCGGAGATCCGTTTTGGCGCTGGCATCGGTCAGGGCGTTTGGGCGCGCTATCTGTTCGGCCGCGAGATGTGCGTGGTGGCCAGCCCCGCACTACTGGAGCGACAGGCACTGCGCACGCCCGCCGATCTCGCGCATATGCGCCGCTTCAGTCACACGCTCTACCCCGCCGCATGGTCGGAATGGGCTTTAGCGATGAATGCCGGTTTCTCGCCCACCCAAGATGGTCAGTTCTACGACCACTATTCGGTAATGATCGAAGCCATTCAGGCACAACTGGGTATCGGCATCGTGCCCAGGCTGCTAGTGCGTAAGGTGCTGGCCAACGGCGAACTGGTTGCACCTTTCGATGAAGTGATGCTGGGCAGCAGCGGTTACTACCTGGTGCTGCGAGATGGCTCCGTCGGCGCAGCCGGCGCGCTGCGCCAAGTGGGAGATTGGCTTAAGGCGCGCGCTGACGAGTTAGCCAGCGAATGGCTAAAAAACGTGACGACGAGAGTGCACTACAGCGGCAGCAAAGCAAGGCGGTGAGCACAGTATCCCGGCCTCGTTCGGGATACTGTGCGACTCGAAAATGTGGTTGGTGTACCGATCTGAGCAGTATGGCTAGACCAGCGCCAGCAATTCGACGCATGCCTGCCTCACGTGCGCGCGAGCCTGGGCGCTGGCTGTGAGCATGCGCGCAAAACCATGTGGCATGGCCGCCGCGCGCAACAGAACCACTTTGAGTCCACCTTCAGCAAGCCGGTGTGCATAGGCTTCGCCTTCATCGCGCAGAATATCGCAGGCAGCGGTCATGATGACGGCCGGAGGAAGAGATGCCGGCCGCGTCCAGAGATCGAGATGCAAGCGCGGATCGTCTGCATGTTTGTGCGGATCACCGATGTAGGCATCCCAGAAATGGCGCATTGTGGCGGTCGACAATCCGGGGCCACGGTCGAACTCGCGCAGACTAGGCGTATCCGCATGCCTGTGCACAGGCGGATAGAACAGCAGCAAGCGATCAATGGCAGGATCGCCCTGATCGCTGGCTTGCATGGCGCAGCCCAGAGCGAGGTGCGCCCCGGCGCTATCACCGCCAAGCGCCAGCGGCGTCTGCGGGTCGGCGCCGAACAATCCACCATGCTTCGACAGCCAGCGCACCGCCTCCCAGCCATCGTCCAACGGCGCCGGAAAGGGATTCTCCGGCGCGCGACGGTAATGCACACTCGCCACGACGTAACCCAATTCCAGAGCCAGTTGTGCACACAGCGCATCGTGGGTCGCCACACTGCCCACCATCCAACCGCCACCATGAAAATACACCATCAGCCGACGACGAGTGGCCTGCCCACCTGGCGGTAGATACAGCCGCACGGGAATCTCCCGGCCCGCCGCACCGATATAAGTGTCGCGACGCGCAACACCCATATCCGGCGGCGACGGTAAGGCCAGCGCAATTAGCTCGCTCACGTGCCGGCGACGCTGCGTATCATCCAGACCGCTGTCGATCAGACTGGCGTCCAGGTTGCTTACTTTCTGCAGAAAAGCATGCAGTTCGGCATCAAGGCCACCCAAGGAAACGCTCATGCTATTGGTTGTCACGGATATTCCTGCTTTCCACGATGGTGGCCCATTTCTTGGTTTCGTCAGCCACAAAACTGCCAAACTCAGATCCGAGCGGGCCGCCGACCGTCACCCCCTCGCTGGAAAAACGCGTGCGCAAAGACTCATCCTGCAGCGCCCGCTCTAACACAGCCGCCATCTGCTGAGCAGTTGCCGGCTCGATGCCTGCCGGTGCAAACATGCCAAACCAGTTAATCACTTCGAAGCCCTCTACACCACTTTCCATCACCGTCGGCACGTCCGGCAACGCCGAGTTGCGCTGCGCACCGGTCACGGCCAAGGGCTTGTACTTGCCTGAACGCACCAACGGTAAGGCCGAACTGGGGTTCTCGAAGATACCCGACACTAGCCCGCTGACCACATCGGCAGTATGCGCCGAACCACCCTTGTAGGGCACATGCGTAATGGGCACCCCGGTCGACGACGCCAACAGCTCCATGGACATATGACTGAGCGTGCCACGCCCACCGGAGGCCAGCGTAATGACCTCACCTTTCTTGGCGGCCTGCACCAGATCGCCAACGTTCTGATAGGGCTTGTCGGCGGCCGTCACCAGCAACAAAGGATTGGACACGACCAGGCCGACGGGTACAAAGTCACGGACCGTGTCATAAGGCAGATTGTCGAACAAGGCATTGTTGACAGCAAAGCCGCCACCGGCCAGCAACAGGACGTACGCATCCCCCTTGGCACGGGCAACATATTCCGTGCCAATGCGCGTATCAGCGCCAGGTTTGTTCTCGACTACGAAAGGCTGGCCGGTCTGCTCGGCCATCTTTTGCGCGGCCGAGCGCGCAGCGATATCGGCAATGCCGCCGGGTGCATAGGGAACCACGAGGCGTACGGGCTTGGACGGCCATTCTGACGGCGCGGCCGCCGCGACAGGCGAAAGGCCGAAGCACGCCAAAATCAGAAATACGGCTGACAGGCTCGCCCACGGACGTTGCGTACGAGTAGCCCGACTGTTGGGATGCAGCTTCATGGTGTTCTCCTCCGATATCCGGTTTTGCTTTTTGATGAGCCTTCACTATGTCATGAAGATCGGTAGACGGAGATGAAAAGTGGACATGCTCATTCCGGATTGGAATGCCATGATGAGCTGCGTTAAATAGCGCACGTGCCGACAACCGTTTGCGCAGCAGGTTGGCAACAGCGGCGAGTCGCTTTTGTTCCGATGTTTGCAGCGAGGCGATACCACGCGCATACAGGTGGCGTACCGATTGGCACGCGAGATGTGATGCTATACGTTCGTCGGTTTTGAAAGCAGGCCCTCGTCGGAATCTACGCCGACGAGGATGTCTTGCACCCCACTACGCATGCGAAATAGATGAGAAAGAGCGCTGTACCAAACGCAACCGACTTTATTTATCGTTTTCACACATCGCCGCTACCTCGCCCAGATCACTCCACCGTCACACTCTTGGCCAGATTCCGCGGCTTATCCACATCGGTCCCACGCGCGCATGCCGTGTGATACGACAACAACTGCAGCGGGATCGTATGCAGGATCGGCGACAACACGCCATAGTGTTCCGGCATACGGATCACGTGCATGCCTTCGGCATTGGTAATACGGCTGTCGGCATCGGCAAACACATACAACTCACCGCCGCGGGCGCGGACTTCCTGCATGTTGGATTTCAGTTTCTCAAGCAAGGCATCGCGCGGGGCGATGGTCACGACGGGCATATGTTCGGTGACCAATGCCAGCGGGCCGTGCTTGAGCTCACCAGCCGGATAGGCCTCGGCGTGGATGTAGCTGATTTCTTTCAGCTTCAGCGCGCCTTCCAGCGCGATGGGATAATGCATGCCGCGTCCGAGGAACAAGGCGTTTTCCTTGGTCGCAAAGCGATCGGCCCACGCCATGATCTGAGGCTCGAGCGCCAACACTGAACCGATTGCGACGGGCAAGTGACGCAAGGCTTTCAGATGCTCGGCTTCTTGTTCGGCATTCAGTGTGCCGCGCACTTGGGCCAAGGCCAGCGTCAGCAAGAACAAGGCGGTCAATTGCGTGGTGAAGGCCTTGGTCGATGCAACGCCGATCTCTACACCCGCGCGCGTGATGTATGACAGCTTGCATTCACGCACCATCGCGCTGGTGGCCACGTTGCAGATGGTCAGCGTGTGCTCCATGCCCAGCGAACGAGCGTGTTTCAACGCGGCCAGCGTGTCGGCCGTCTCGCCGGATTGCGAGATGGTGACGACCAGCGAACGCGGGTTGGGCACGCTGTCGCGATAGCGATACTCGCTGGCGATCTCGACGGCGACGGGAATCTTTGCGACGGATTCGATCCAGTACTTGGCTGTCAACCCGGCGTAGTAGCTGGTGCCGCACGCCAGAATCAGCAGCGAATCGATGTCTTTGAAGACCTTGTACGCCTCGTCGCCGAATAGCTCGGGCGTGATGGTCTCGATGTCTTGCAAGGTATCGCCCACTGCGCGCGGCTGCTCGAAGATCTCTTTTTGCATGTAGTGGCGATAGGGGCCGAGCTCGGCAGCGCCAGTGTGTACCTGCACGGTATGAACTTTACGTTCTACGGGCTTGCCTTCGGTGTCGGTGATCCAGACGCGCGACAGTTGCAGATCGACGACGTCGCCGTCTTCCAGATAGATGATCTGATCGGTGGTGCCAGCCAGGGCCAAGGCATCAGAGGCGAGGAAGTTTTCGTTCTGGCCTACGCCAACGACCAAGGGCGAACCCTGGCGTGCGCCGACCACGCGGTGCGGTTCGTCACGGCAGAACACGGCGATCGCGTAGGCGCCATGCAGGCGGCGGACAGCCTGTTGCACAGCGTCGAATAAGTCGCCGTTGTACAGGTGATTGACCAGATGAGCAATGACCTCGGTGTCGGTCTGGCTTTCGAAAACATAGCCGGCGGCCTGCAGCTCGGCGCGCAACTCATCGTGATTCTCGATGATGCCGTTGTGTACCAGTGCAATACGCGGCTCGTCATTACCGAGATGAGAAAAGTGCGGGTGGGCGTTATGCGTGGCGGGCACGCCGTGGGTGGCCCAACGGGTGTGCGCGATGCCGGTGAAGCCGGACAGTTTGTCTTGAGCAATCTGATCGCCCAGCTCGGCGACGCGCTGCGTGCTGCGCGTACGGCGCAGATGTCCGTCCATGTACAGCGCGACGCCGCACGAATCGTAGCCACGGTATTCGAGCCGCTTCAGGCCCTCGACCAGGATGGGGGTAATGTCGCGCTGAGCGACGGCGCCAACGATGCCGCACATAAGGTGGATCTCCAATAATTGGGGTATGGGGCAGATTGTGCGCCGGATGGAATGAAATTTGATTTCCTTATTTCATTACATATGAAATCTTATTTTCTTACACAAACGTGATTAAATATATTTTCGTGTGATATGTATTTGTGAAATAAAAATGCAAGACAATGACTCCATCCCCCTTGAACTGGATGATTTGGATCGCCGCATCCTGAATCAGCTGCAGCATGACAGCGCGCTGACGAACCAGGAATTGGCGGCGCGGGTGCACGCATCGCCACCGACCTGTCTGCGCCGGGTGCGGCGACTGGTGGAATCTGGTGTGATCGCACGGCAGGTGGCTATCCTGGCGCCGGAAAAGCTGGGCAGCAGTTTGACGGCGATCGTGGAAATCACACTCGATGTGCAGGCGGCCGAAAGTCTGGAAGCGTTTGAACGCAGCCTGATGGATGAACAGGCTGTACAGCAATGCTATCGGGTATCGACAGGGCCAGATTTTGTCGTGATCGTGCAGGTGCGGGATATGCCCGCCTATCATGCGCTAGTGCATCGGGCGTTTACGGCACAGGCGAATGTACGCAACGTACGCACGTTTTTTTCAGTGCATCGGGCAAAGTTCGAGACACGAGTCGAAGTACCCGATGCATAGCGTCGATCACGCTCGACGTGAGGCCAGCAGTCTGTCGAACTGTGCGAGGTAGCGCCGTCCCATCTCGGTGACATCGTGCTCGGTGCGCACGTAATCGTAGGCGCGTCGGGTGCAGTCGGCGCGAAAAGCCGCGTCATCCAGGCAACGGGCCATGCCTTGCGCCATGCCTTGCACATCTCCCACCGCGCACAACACGCCACGGCCCTCTGCGAGGCTTTCTTTCAGGCCCCCGGCGTCGGTTGAGACCACAGGCACACGCTGCAGAAAGGCGTCGAGCACACTGCTGCCCAGGGCTTCTTCGAGCGAGCTCATGACAAAGACGTCAAAGATGCTGTAATAGTCCTCGATGCCTTTACGAAAGCCGGCAAACAGATAGATATCTTGTAATCCGAGTGCCTCGACCTCTGCTCGAGCCTGCGCCTCGCGATCGCCTCCTGCGCCAAAGTGCACAAAAACAAAGTCGTCACGCGTGCGAGCCAATTCGCCGACGGCACGGATCAGCGTGATGGGATCTTTGTCGTGAATGAGCGCTGCTGAGGTCGCCAAGACCTTTTTACCTTGCAGCCCCAACTCGGCAACCAGGCGCTCGACGTTGCCGGTATCGATGGTGTGCGGCTCGACCGCACTGCGGATGATGACGGGATGCAAACCGAGGCGGCGCGGCTCGGAAGCGGCCATTTCGCTGATGGCGACAAAGCAATCGACACGCCGCCACTTGGCACCGGTCTTCCATTCTTCGTTGGGTTTGACCACGAATGAGGTACGACGGGAGAACACGACAGGGCGGCGATGCAGAGCCTTGGTCAGCACCGCCCAGGTCACGGTATTGGCCGTCTGCGCGTGGATGATGTCGTAGCGATGGCCGGCACGCGCCAGATAGGCGAGCTGCGCAAATACGTTGCGTACCCCGTGTGCGACGAAGCCGTCCTCGGCGGCACGTGCCTGCAGCGGTGCGCCCGCACGGCATAGCACCTCTACATCGTGGCCCGCAGCACGAAAGGCGCGCATGCAATACAGAGTTTGACGTTCACCGCCGCGCCAGCCTTTTTCAAAATTGAGTTGCAGGATTTTCATGCGCAGGGTCTAAGGAAGCCTATATCGGCGCATTATAGGAGGACGATGCGCCGAGGATACTCCTGCGTTTCAATCTGTCCGAAGCTTGTTGGCCCGTACCGTGTTGACGCCTATTGCCAGCGCCGCGCATAGGGTTGCCAATATCAAGGCGACAGACGGTCCGTGAGCCCCGCCCATGCCAAAGGCGATAGCGACCAACGCCGTACCGAAACTCTGGCCAAACACGCGTGTCGTTGCCTGCATACCGCCTGCGGCACCGCTGCGTTGGCGCGGGGCCGAGGACAGCATGGCACGGTTATTGGGCGTCTGGAAAAAACCGAAGCCCATACCCGTAATGAACATCGCAACCATGATCCAGGTATTACTCGCACTGAGCGGCAAGAATGCCAAGGTGGCCAGCCCCAACACCATGGCCGCCGCCCCCGCGCCACTGAGCATGGCGGCCGAATAACGATCGGACATGCGGCCGGCCAATGGCGCGACGATGGCAGTACCGACGGGCCACGCGCCCATCAGCATGCCGACCTCTAGATAGGGCCGGCCCAGAACTTGTTGAAAATAAAACGGCAGCGACACAAACGAGGCCATCTGTGCCGCGAAAGTACATGCGGACGCTGCTACCGCATAGGCGACCGATCGAATCCGCAACAGATCGACAGGGACCAGGGGTGCGGGTTGATGACTCACACGACGCACCAGTATGCACCCCGCCACAATCGCCACCGCGATGAGCAAGACACCACGCCAGGCGCTTTGGCCCAATGTGTCCACGCCTGAAATAAAGACGCCAAGTGTCAACATGCATAGCAAGGCACTGCGCCAATCCAGACGTATGTTGCTGCGCGGAACCTCAGGCAGGTGACGTAGCCCAAACATCACGCCGATGCAGATGGGAAGATTAATGGCAAAGATCCAGCGCCAATGTGCGACCTCGAGGATCACCGAGCCTATGGTGGGCCCCAGGACGGACATGACTGCCACGGCGGTAGCATTGATGCTGATACCTCGCCCGAGCATGCGCAGCGGATAGATGTTGCGCACGAGGCCACCGAACATGCACATCAACGAAGCCGCGCCTATGCCCTGCACGACGCGCGCTGCGGTCAGCTGCCACAACGAGGTCGAGATTGCACCGCATAACGACGCAACGGTGAACAAGGCCAAGCCGATCGAAAACATGCGCCGAAACCCAATGCGCTCCGATAACGCCGACAACGGCAGCAACAGCATCACCACCGCCAAGTTGTAGGCGTTGACCACCCAAACCGCCTGCGAGGGCTGCGCCTGCAGATCGACGGAAATGGTGGGCAGCGCCACATTGGCAATGGAGGTATCCAGCACCGACAGGCTGATGCCCGTCAGGACTGTAGCTGCCGCCCAATATCGCCGTGGTGTGGGCAGGCCATCAGGCAATGTAGGACGGGGGCGAGGCTCTTCGCGAGGTTCCGGTTCGTCCGGTGCTGCGGCGCTCACGACTTTTTCTGGGGGCGCTGCCAGCCCTCGATCGTGCTCGGCCGCGCCCGCGGTGAGATGGTCAGCTTGCCAGCCGGTGCGTCGGTGGTCAATGTGGTGCCAGCGCCCAGCGTGGCGCCGCGGCCGACGCGTACTGGAGCGACCAGTTGGGTATCCGAGCCGATGAAGGCATCGTCCTCGATGGTCGTGCGGAACTTGTTGGCGCCGTCGTAGTTGCAGGTGATGACCCCTGCGCCAACGTTGACGCGAGCGCCGACATCGGCGTCACCGATATACGCCAAATGGTTGGCTTTGCTGTCCACGTCCAGCACACTGTTTTTGATCTCGACAAAGTTGCCTACGTGCGTGCGATCGCCCAACTGTGCGCCGGGACGCAGCCGGGCATAGGGGCCTATACGCGCGTCGCTGCCGACAACGGCCTGCTGAATATGGCTGAATGCCTCGATCTGCGTGCCGGCGCCCACTGAAACGTCGCGCAAGACGCAATGCGGGCCGACACGCACGCCGTCGGCCAACTCGACCTTGCCCTCGAATACGCAACCCACGTCGATGACTACATCGCGTCCGCACGTCAGAGAACCGCGCACATCGAAACGTGCAGGGTCAGCTAGCGTCACGCCAGCCTCGAGCAGGCGGCGGGCCTGTTCTTGCTGGTAGCGGCGTTCCAACTCGGCTTGCTGCACGCGGCTGTTTACACCCAGCGTCTCCCAGCCTGCGGCAGGCTGGGCAGCACCTACTGGCACACCATCGGCGACAGCCAGGCCGACCACGTCGGTCAGGTAGTACTCGCCCTGGGCGTTGTTGTTGTCGATACGGCTGAGCCAGTCCTTGAGCTTGGCGGTGGGAGCCACCAGAATACCCGTATTGACCTCGCGAATGGCGCGTTCGGCTTCGCTGGCGTCTTTGTGTTCGACGATGCGCGTGACCTGGCCCTGGTCGTTGCGCACAATACGGCCATAACCGGTTGCATCGTCCAGAATTTCGGTCAATACGGCAGCGCCCTCGCCGCGCGCTTCAAGCAAGCGGCGCAGTGTGTCGGGCTGCACCAGCGGCACATCGCCGTATAGCACCAGCGTCACATCGTCTTTGCCGTCCTCTTGCAGGAATGGAACTGCCTGCTGAACGGCATGGCCTGTGCCCTGTTGCGGCTGTTGCAAGGCAAAGCTCAGGTCTGCACGGCCATCGAACGCCCCACGAACACGTTCGGCTCCATGTCCGACCACGATCGTGATGCGGCCGGGATTCAGTTGGCTGGCGCTATCGAGCACGTGCTCGAGCATGGGTTTGCCCGCGAGAGGGTGCAAGACTTTGGGCAGATCGGACTGCATGCGTTTACCCAGTCCGGCGGCAAGAATAACGACGTTTAGCATAAGAATTCAGGAAACAGCTTTGGGGCGACAAGCGACAGGCTCATCGCACGATTGAATAGAAAGGTTATGACTTCGGTGCAGCGGGCGCGCGTTTGGCTGCGGCTTTGCGCGGTGCACGCTTGCGAGGAGCCGCAGGCGCTGCCGACGCAGCGGGTGGTACAGTGTTCGCCTGCGCAGGAGGCGTCCCGGTCGCCGCTTGAGCAGCTGCATCGGCTGCCGCTTGCATGGCGGCGGGATCGGGCATGCTGGAGGCCGTGGCTGTCGCGATCTGATTGAATTGCTGCTGCAGCAGATTCCACCACGCTTGCGAGGCCTGGCTCATCTGATCGGCCATGCTGGCAGTGTCGACACCAGCGGGCGCGGCCGGTCCGTCATCGCCAGAGGAAGCCGATGCCTCGGCCGTTGATGATGAGCGGGTTTCGGAACGGGAGGATGCCCCCGTCGATGCCGGCGCAGGCTTGGCCGCTCCCTGAGCAGGTTTAAGCCCCAGCACGACCTCCAGGGGAGATGGCCCGTTTCCGGCTGCGCCGGTCATAAAGGAGCGCAAGGTTGTAATGGTGGAACGCTGAACCTCCATGCCTTGGATGGCGCTGCTCAACATCGACAGGTTCATGCGCAGCCAACTCTCGACGGTACGCAGTTCGGCAATGCGGCGTTCGAGCTCCTCGATATTCATCGGGGGGGCGATAGGCAATGACTGCGCCAAGCCCCCCGGACCCGCCAGCCCCGCCCATGCCTTGCGCATCATCTCCATGCTGGCTAGCAACGGGTTACCCGAAAGGTCGCCGTCCTGCCCTAAACCAGGCAAAACAAAGGGATTGGTATTGGACGTGGACATGCAGTCTCCAGAAGACAATGCTCAGCGTGGCAGCAGTTGGTCGTTTTCGACGCGAACGTGATCGCCGGACGCATAGGCAAACGGCTGCGAGCTGCGAAACGTGCGCTTGCTGCCATTATCCATGCGCACCGTCAGCTCGTAGTGCGTCACGGTCTGTTGCTGTCTGATATTACGCTCGATTTCATGACCTGCCAAAGCGCCCCCTACGGCACCCAGCACGGTCAGTGCGTCTTTGCCGCTGCCCCCGCCAAACTGATGGCCCACCACACCTCCGACAACACCGCCGGCGACGGTGCCCACCACGTTATAGCCTTCGTTCTTCTTGGGGACCTGGACAGTTCGTACGGTCTCCACCACGCCGCAGTTCGCACAAGTGGCCGACGATTTGCCGGCTACCGAGGTTTGAGAGGCAGACGATTTTGAGGCGCTGGCGGACTTGGCTGGCGCGGGCGCAGGCGATGGGGCTTCGGTGCGGCCTTGCGCGGACGCATCGGCCTGGGCGGCAGGGGGAGCAGCCTCCCCTTGGCCTACGACGCCCGATGAAGCATCCGGGTCAGCGGAGGCTTGCTGCGCCTCCGCCTCGGCTTCGGCCTGGACTTGAGCTTCGTGCACGGGCGTCTGGCCGGTGGGTTCAGCCCCGGGCGTGGGAATCCAGCCCAGCAACGAGGCCACTGCGACTGTGGACAGCACGATGACCGACACGGCGGCGGCAGCCACCAACGGGTGCAAACGGCGACGCGGCGTTTCGCTTGGGGTAGGGACTTGAGTATTCATGATGTGCCTCCATCGACAACACGGCCCGTTATATAGCATCTGGCCGCCGTATCGGCGTGTTGCTATCGTGACGCTTTGCAAACCGTGGCGGACTTGTCACGCGTCGTTCTGGGACAATACCAGTATGAATACGCCCATCTCATTGCCTGATCTGGAGCAAGCCATCAATTATTGGCGCAACCGGCTGCCCTCGCAAGGCGAGGAGGCCCGCCTATGTGCCGAGGCTGCCGCCCTGGCTACGCCTTACGCGTTGATGATCATGGGACACCAGCGCGAGATCACGCCAGCCGAGTTGACGCCTGCAGCGCTAGCCGCATACCAGGCGTGGCGCGCGGCACATGGATGAAAGGGCACCGCCGGCGCAGCGTCCGCGACGATTCATCTCAAAAAAGCGAATTTATTGATATATTTGATTTCGCTTTTTCCCATCGTCGCGCGAGATATGACTCTCAAACAACTGGAAGCCTTCTACTGGGCCGCGATCTGCAAAAACTTCGCCGTTGCCGCCAACCGTTTGAATATCTCCGTCTCGTCGCTCTCCAAACGCATCGGCGAACTGGAGACGTCGCTGGGTGCGCAACTCTTTAATCGCAGCGCACGGACCGCAACACTGACACCCTTGGGCGATCACCTGCTGCCTCATGCGAAGGAGTTGCTGCGCGGGGCAGACCTGTTCATGCAGCAAGCCGGCACGCATCTGAACTACTCGGGGCGCTGCTGTTTCGGCGTGGGGGAATTGACCTCGTGGACGTGGATGCCGCAGTTTATCGAGGCCATTCAGCGCGATCATCCCGATCTACGCGTCGAGCCCTTTGCAGATGTCGGCCATCTGGTGGAAGACAAGCTAGAGGAAGGAGAGCTCGATTTCGCGATCATCGGCGGCCCGTCGTCGCGGCCAGCCATTGCCTCGAGCACGATTGGGCAAGTGGAATTCTCATGGGTGGGCACTCGGCGCGCGCTCGGTCGGCGCGGCCCGACACTGCCCGCCCAACTGTCCGAGCTGACGTTAGTGACGCTGCCGCATAATTCTGGCGTCATCCGTATCCTGGACGAATGGCTGACCCAAAACCGGCTCGCCCCCGGGCGTACGCTATCGTGCAACAGTTGGGGCGCAGTGGCGGGAATCATCCGGCAGGGATTGGGCGTAGGCTTTTTGCCGAGCGCCTGGGCACAGCTGCTGTGTCAACGCGGCGAAATGGTGCTGCTGGCGGAGTTTCCACCGCTCGCGCCGCTGCAGTACTGCTTTGAATGGCGGCGCGACGATACCCGGCCCATGTTGGAGAGCATGCGCAAACTGGCTGTGGAGACCGTTGATTTTCACGCGCCCAGTTGCATGATCTGAGTCGGCCGCCCGAGCGCGGACCTTTCGCTTTCTTCCCTAATTTTGTTTCCTAAAAGCGTTTTATTTCGACGAAAAATATTCGCTTTATTTCACAACATCAGTCCCGTACAGTCGCCGAAATGACATCATGGAGACATTGCGCTGCGACTGCCTGAGTTGGCATCCGGCCCCGCGCATTGTCCATGCTTGTCCGAGCGCGGCTGCGTGGCTCGCACCGCACGTTAAAGGACAGTTTGAGAATGACACCTCTTGTTTGCCGGTTGGACCTGTGGGTCAATCCGATTTTTGATGAACTGATCGCGCAATCGGCCACGCTATCGATATTGCCCGCCCGCGGCCACAACGATCACACGCTAGCCCAGTTGCAGCAGGCACATGCTTATCTGGCTTCGGCCGCCAAGGACGAGCTCCCGCGCGAATGGTTTGTCTCACGCGAATTGTTGCGCGACTGCCCCCAGTTGCTTTGCGTCTCGTCGTCAGGAGCCGGCTACGACACCATCGATGTGGCCGCCTGCACCGAGGCGGGCGTAGCGGTGGTGAACCAGGCGGGTATGAATGCGGATTCGGTGGCCGAACACACGTTTGCCCTGCTGCTGGCCGTACAGCGGCGCATCGTGCTGTCTCATCAGCAGCTGCGCACAGCGACGGGCTTTAGCCGTGAATCGCTGATGGGCCATGAAATACGAGGCACCTGCATAGGTCTGATCGGCGTCGGCGAAATCGGCCGCCGGGTAGTGCGGATCGCGCAGGGTTTTGGCATGCGTGTCTGCGCCTATGACCCGTTGCTGGATGAAGCGACGATCCGCGAACGCGGAGCCGAACCGATGGATCTGGACTCGCTGCTGGCGACCGCGGACGTCGTCTCGCTGCATTGCCCGCTGAATGCTCAGACCCGCGGGATGTTCGGCACGCATCAGTTTTCCGCCATGAAGCCCGGATCGGTATTTATCACCACGGCCCGTGGCGGCATTCACGACGAAGCCGCGCTCAATGCGGCCCTGAGCAGCGGCCACTTGGCGGGTGCCGGTCTGGATGTCTGGGATCAGGAACCGCCGGGCAACGACGCCCCGCTGCTGCAGCATGACAACGTCGTAGGAAGTTTTCATACGGCGGGCGTGACGCACGAAGCCCGGCGCAACGTCGCGCGAGGCGCGGCAGAACAACTCGTCATGATGCTGCGCGGCGAACGCCCGCCGCGCCTGTTGAACCCCAATGTCTGGCCACGATTTCTAGAACGGCTTGGCCAGCATTCTTTCTGAAAACGAGCGGGACATCCGCCATCACCAGGAGACAACCTTATGCAAACTCTGAATTTGCGGCGCCGCTTCATTCGCTTGACGGCTAGCGCAGCCTGCCTTTGCGCAGCAGCAGGTCTGGCAAGCACGGCGCAGGCCGCCGGCTATCCCTCGCACCCCATTAATTTCATCGTGTCGTATGGCCCCGGCGGCGGCACGGATCTGGTAGCCCGCATGATGGCGCCGTTTCTACAGAAATACTTGGGCAGCGACAGCCGCATTGTGGTGCTGAACCGGCCCGGCGCGGGCGGCGCCATCGGTTTTGCGGAACTCGCGCGTGCGAAGCCCGATGGCTACACCATCGGTTTCATCAACACCCCGAATCTGCTCACGATCCCCATTGAGCGCGAAACCTCTTTCACCTGGAAGAGCTTTGATCTCATTGGCAACGTTGTCGATGATCCCGGGGCTTTCGCGGTGCTCGAGACCAACCAAGTGAAAACCTTGGCAGATCTGACTGCCTACGCCAAGCAAAAACCCGGGGAGGCCACCGTCGGCACGACCGGCACAGGCTCTGACGATCATTTGGCGATGCTGCAATTCGCGCGCGCATCGGGCGCCAAGCTGACTCATGTCCCGTATAAAGGCGCAGGCGAAGTGCGCGGCGCCGTGGCGGGGGGCGAAATCATGATCGGCGCCATCAACGTCGGCGAAGTCCTGCAATACAAAAAAGGCGGCACACCGCTGCATTTCCTGGGACAGATGGGCTCGACGCGTTCGTCAGCGCTGCCCGATGTTCCCACCTTTAAAGAACAGGGTTTCGATATCGAGCTGGCGTCATTACGCGGCCTGGCGGCCCCCAAGGGTCTGCCGGCAGATGTGCGCGGCAAGCTGGTCGACGCCTTGAACAAGACCATGCAAGATCCCGAGTTCCAGGCCAAGGCGCGCGATATGTTTGCCCCGCTGCGCTATCTGCCGCCAGCGGAATACGCCAAGGAACTGGAGACGGGCGAAGCCAATTTTCGCAAGCTCTGGCAGGAGTCGCCCTGGATCGACAAGTAGGCCGACAATCAGTCGAGCAGTAGCTTGATATCGTGCACCATCGCGTCAACGCCGATGGTGCTGTTGGCCAGCACGCGCGACTCGCCTTTACCGTCAAACAGGTAAAACGCGGCGGTGTGATCCATGGTGTAGTTCTTGCCGCCCTCGGTCGGGACCTTGGCGTAATAAGCCTTGAATGAGGCGGCCGTGGCCTTGACCTGATCGGGGGTGCCGGTCAACCCCAAGAAACGTGGGTCAAAGGTCGTGACGTATTGTTTGAGGATCTCCGGCGTATCGCGCTCGGGATCCACACTGATCAGCAACACCTGGACGCGATCGGCATCGGGCCCCAGTTTCTGCATGACCTGCGACAGCTCTGCCAAGGCCGTAGGGCAGACATCGGGGCATTGCGTAAAGCCGAAAAATGCCACGACGACTTTCCCGGCGAAATCCTGCAGCGTGCGCGCCTGGCCGTTATGGTCATTCAGAGCCAGTGCTTTACCCAATTGCGTGCCGGAGATGTCGTTACCTTTGAATTTCGGCGCGGGATCACCGCAGGCAGCGAGAGCACTCGTCAACACAAGAGCGGCCGCGCGACGCAGCACGGCACGGCGATGGGTAGAAAACACGGACATGAAACGGGATCTCCCAGGTCAGAGCAATATGCCGGCCCAGTGGTCCACCAACAACGCGGCGAACAACAGCGACAGATACAGGATCGAAAAGCGGAACAGCCGGCGCGCCAGCTCGTCGCTGTATTCACGATAAAGCCGCCAGGCATAGGCAACAAACATGGCGCCCAACACAAGCGCCGATGCCAAATAGAATAACCCGCTCATGCGGATGATATAGGGCAGCGTGGTCGAAGCCAGCAGCACCAGGCTATACAGCAGGATCTGCAACTGCGTGTATTTCTGCCCATGGGTGACCGGCAGCATGGGCAGGCCCGATTTGACGTAATCGTGCCTGCGATACAGGGCCAGCGCCCAGAAATGCGGCGGCGTCCAGATGAATATGATCAACACCAGTATCCACGCCTCGGCGGGCACGGAATTCGCAACTGCTGCCCAGCCCAGGGCCGGCGGCATCGCACCCGATAGCCCGCCGATGACGATATTCTGCGGTGTGCGCGGCTTGAGAATGATGGTGTAGATGATCGCGTAACCCACAAAGGTGGCGAACGTCAGCCACATGGTCAGCGGGTTGACCAAGTGATACAGCACCAGCATGCCTGCCCCGCCGAGCAAGCCCGACAACGTAATGACCTGGGCGGACGAAATCGTACCCTGCGCCGTAGCGCGGCGAGCCGTGCGCAGCATGCGCGCGTCGACTTCCTGTTCGATCAGGCAGTTGATGGCGAAGGCCGCGGCGGCCAAGAGCCAAATACCGAGCGTGCCAAAAACGACATGGTTCAGATCAGGTAGGCCTGGCACGGCCAGGAACATACCAATGACGGCACAGAACACCGCCAGTTGCGTCACGCGCGGTTTGGTCAGCACGAGATACTGGCGTAGCAGGCCGGGTTGAGGAGCGGCAAGACTGGACATAATGGGGCTATTTTAAACGCTGGCGGCCATCAGGCGGTCGGAGCAGGGCGCCCGGCGTTGGAAAGACGCACCAGCATGACCACGCAGGCCAAGGTCAGCCCGGCGGCTCCCCCATTATGTAACACGGCAATCAACAAGGGCCACTGGAAGAAAATCGTGGTCAAGCCGGTGCACAACTGTGCCGCCAGCAGGGCCAAGGTCAAGGTGGCCGGCCCCCTCAGGCCCGGCTCCGCCCGCAGACGCCACGCCAATATCCCCAGGTAAATCAACACGACAAACGCAAAGTTTCGGTGTACCCAGTGAATCGCTGTCAGGGCATGCTGGGAAATCATCTCGCCCGAGGGCAATTCACCCAGCCCCCGGATGATGGAAAAGCCACCGTGAAAATCCATATCCGGCAGCCATTGCCCGTGACAGGTCGGGAAATCCAGACATGCCAGCGCGGCATAGTTTGTACTGACCCAGCCCCCCAGGGCGACTTGCACCGCCAACAGCGCAACGCCCACGATCAACCAAGGACGCCATCGGATGGCCGAGGCCGGCAGCGGCGCATGCGGGCGCTCACGGGCCGACAGCCAGGTCATCAGCGCCAGCAGCGACAAACCCAGTACTAAATGCGCGGTCACCACGGCGGGCATGAGCTTGTGCGTCACCGTCCAGGCGCCAAAGGCTCCCTGCACGCAGACCGCGACCAGCGTCACGACCGCCAACACCGGAGAACGCCCCAGTTCCCGGCGATAACGCCAGGCCATGAACACGATCGCAATGATCAACATGCCCAGAAACGCACCGACATAGCGGTGAATCATCTCGATCCAGGCTTTGGAAAGCGTGACGGGACCGTAGGGCATGGATTGCGTGGCCTGATGAATGTCGCCCATGGCGCCCAGTGGCGTCACCTTGCCATAGCAGCCGGGCCAGTCCGGGCAACCGAGCCCGGAATCGGTCAAGCGCACAAACGCACCGAACATGATCAGATCGAGCGTCAGAAACCAAGTGAAGAAAACCAGCTTGCGATAACGTTGTTTGATGTGTTGCATAGTAAGACCGGCCGTCAGCCAATGCGCGAGCTATAGATCAGTTTGCTGATGTCTTTGCGCACCTTGACGCCATCGGCCTCTGGGGGAAACTGCAGCATGAGGTTACCCAGAGGATCAATGACCCAGATGGGCCCTAATAAGTCCGAAGGGGCGGATGAAGTGGATTGACCGGATAAAGATGAATTCGATAACGATGGAACAGGTGAATCAGACGGTTGGCCAGATGTGGGAGTGGTAGACGCCCCGGCACCCCGCGCCACCAGGAAACGTGCCAATTGCTCGGGCCGCGCCCGGACCATGATGGTGCCTTGGTAGGCCTCCAGCACTTTGGCGGGAACGTCGCCGTCGTCGGTGATGAACCACACACGCGCCAGACGATCGACGTTCTTTCCCTGGCTGGCATGCGAATTACGGGTGATGAAAAGCTTGCGGGCGCAGGATTCTGGGCAGGCCGCCTCGTCCACACTGAGCAGCAACCATTTGCCTTTCAAGCTTTGCAGATCGAAAGGCTTGCCCTCTAGTGTAGTCAATTGCAGCTCGCTCGCGCTCGGCATGGGGCGCTGCGGCTCGATCAAGGTGCCGTAATTGCTGGAGCCCTCCGGCCACCATTGCGGGTTGTTGTACATGACAAAGGCCGCCAGGATCGGTGCCAGGGTGCACAGGAATACCAATACCAGCGGTATCAGCGAGCGTTTTTTTGCAGGAGCAGTAGGGGTTACTTGGGCCACGCGCATTTTCCTGTGCAAGAATGAATGATCAGACCGGCGACATACTCAAGGGTTCTGGGAATCATCGAATTGACGTTCGCGCCCACGGCGCAAGGCACGCCACGCCAGCACCAACCAGGCAGCCGCCGCAATCGCAGCGAACGAGAACCACTGCAAGGCATAACCCCGATTCTGGTTGTAATCGATCGAAGGTTGGGGCCAATCGCGCACCAGTGTATCCGCGCCGCGTGTTTGCATCAGCACGGCCGGCAGCAGGCTCAGGCCGGTAGCTCTGGCATAGGCGGGTAATTCCAGATTCTGGACTTGGGGCACCCCACCGTCCGCGGCAGGCAGCATGTCCGGCAACTGCCCCTGCGACGTGCCGCCTAATGACCAGAGTTCGAACAAACGGGGCACGCGCGCAGACAGTTCGCCGGTGACGGACTGCACACCAGCCGGCGTGTCGGGTAACTGCGGCGCCGATGACATGGGCGAGGCAGATGAAGACGATGGTGGGGACAGCGAGCGCGGCAACCAGCCTCGCAGAACCAGCACCGCCTGATGACTCGTTGCGTCCAGCAATAGCGGCGTCGCCAGCCAATAGCCGGGCTTGCCATCCTGATTGCGGTTATCCAGCAGGACGCTGTATTGATTCAGCCATTGCCCGGTGGCCTGTGCCGGCCGCCACGCAGTCAGCGCATCGTCCTGCGTCTCGGGGGTCAATACCAATGGCGGCTGTGCCCGCCCTGCCTCGATACTGGCGGCAA
This sequence comes from Bordetella genomosp. 4, assembly GCF_002261185.1. Lineage (GTDB taxonomy): Bacteria > Pseudomonadota > Gammaproteobacteria > Burkholderiales > Burkholderiaceae_B > Bordetella_A. Next base: position 307,375 of record NZ_NEVQ01000001.1, on the reverse strand, counting down.
TGGCTCGCCGTTCGTCGGCGCGGCGCAATTGCCACGCCCCCAGTGACGCCAGCACTGCAACGGCTACGCCCAGCAATACCAAAGCCACAAAGATACGCCGAACTGAATGAGCCATGTCTGCAATAATTCCGTTTTACCCGGAGGCCAAAATGCGCATATTTGTCGTCTTGGCATTCATCGGTATTTTGGCCAGTCTCGCCTCTGCGCTGATTTATTTGATGAAAGACAAGGGCACGACCAATCGGACCGTCAACGCACTGACCGTACGTATCGGGCTGTCGGTCGCCCTGTTTCTGTTTGTCTTGTTCGCCCATCATATGGGCTGGATCGAAAGCACCGGTTATCGATGAGCACCATCCTGGCTGGCGAGCCGCAGCAGGGCCAGTGAATGGTGCTATCCGTCGTAGCAAATCACAATCGCTGGTGTGCGAATGCCCCCTGACGGGGGCATTCGCGGTCTCGCTCAGACGATTTAGAACCAATACACGAACAGGTACAGACCGAGCCAGACCACGTCCACAAAGTGCCAATACCAGGCTGCGCCCTCAAAACCGAAATGATGGTCGGCCGTAAAGTGCCCGCGCATCAAACGAATCAGGATCACCGTCAGCATGGTCGCGCCCATGATGACGTGAAAGCCGTGAAAGCCGGTCAACATGTAGAACAGCGATCCATACACGCCTGAATTGAATTTCAGATTCAGCTCGGTGATGGCGTGATGGTATTCATAAGCCTGGCAGGCCACAAACACAAAGCCCAATACCACGGTGGCAAACAACCAGAACATGGTTTTGCCGCGATGGTTTTCACGCAACGCATGGTGCGCAATGGTCAGCGTCACACCAGAGGACAGCAGCAAGGCGGTGTTGATGGTGGGCAGCCAGAACGGGCCGACGGTCTGGAAATGCTCAACGACGCCTGCCGGCCCGAAATTCGGCCATGCCGCCTGGAAATCCGGCCATAGCATCAGCTTGTGATCCAGGTCCCCCAGCCAGGGTGTCGTGATCGTACGCACGTACCAGAGCGCGCCGAAAAAACCCGCAAAGAACATGACCTCGGAAAAGATGAACCAGCTCATGCCCCAGCGATACGACAGATCGATGCGCTTGCTGTTCATGCCGGTCTCGGACTCGTGTATCGCGTCTCCGAACCAGAAATACAGCACGACAATCAGACCGAGTATCCCAGCGAGTACCAGCCACTTGCCCCAGCTGACATCGTTGACCCAGGCAGCGGCGCCTATCCCTGTCGCCAGCAAAGCCACAGCGCTGCGCACGGGATGAGCAGAATCCGCCGGTACGTAGTAGTACGGTGCCTCTTTTCCTTGAACCGAGTGGCTTGCACTCATGGTCTTCTCCTTAGCTCAAACTAGCCACGGCCCATCGCACGATAGCGACTAGCACCAACACAAAAATCACGCCAGCCAACACCCCAGCCACGATCAGATGCACGGGGTTCAGTTTGCCCGCATCCTCTTGGTAGCCCGCCCCACGCCGCACACCGAACATGCCCCACAACACGGCTTTGAGCGTTTGCAGGAAATTCAACTTGCGTCGCGAGGCATCCCGGATGTCGTGTGTCATAACCACCTACTTGACGGCTACGCCGCCCAGCGTCGCCGAACCTCGAAAGAAGGTCCAGGCAAAGATCGCAACCACCAGCGCCAGCAAGACCAACCCGATAATCCGATTACGACGACGTTGTTCTGGAGTCATGACAACCTGCGAGTCGGATTCACTTGACCTCGGGCGGCGTTTCAAAGGTATGGAACGGCGCCGGCGATGGCACGGTCCACTCCAGCCCCTCGGCGCCTTCCCAGGGTTTTGCGGCAGCGACCTCGCCTTTGCCACGGTAGCAACGCAGGATGACGTACAGGAACAGCAATTGCGATAGGCCGAACCAGAATGCCCCGATGGTGGCGATCTGGTGGAACGTCGTGAACTGGGCGGCGTAGTCCGCATAACGGCGCGGCATGCCGGCCAGACCCAGGAAGTGCATCGGGAAGAACGTCACGTTGAACGAAATCAGCGTCGACCAGAAATGCCATTTGCCGAGTTTTTCGTTGTACATGCGGCCCGTCCATTTGGGCACCCAGTAATAGGCGCCTGCAAACAGGGCGAACAACGAGCCAGCCACCAGCACGTAATGGAAATGCGCCACCACGTAATAGGTATCGTGCACCTGAATATCGATGGGCGCGACCGACAGAATCAGGCCCGTAAAACCGCCCATGGTGAACACGAAGATAAAGCCCACCGCGAACAGCATCGGGGTTTCAAAGGTCATCGAGCCGCGCCACATGGTCGCAATCCAGTTGAAGACCTTTACCCCGGTCGGGATGGAAATCAACATGGTGGCGTACATGAAATACAGCTGGCCGGTGACCGGCATGCCGGTCGTAAACATGTGGTGAGCCCACACAATGAACGACAGCACCGCGATCGCCGAGGTCGCATACACCATGGAGGCATAGCCGAACAGCTTTTTGCGCGCAAAGGCCGGCACGATGGCCGACACGATGCCGAACGCCGGCAAAATCATGATGTAAACCTCGGGATGCCCGAAGAACCAGAACACGTGCTGATAAAGCACCGGGTCACCGCCCGCAGCCGCGTTGAAAAAGCCGGTACCGAAATGGCGATCGGTCAGCACCATGGTGATGGCGGCTGCCAGCACGGGCATCACGGCAATCAGCAAGAACGCCGTGATCAGCCAGGTCCAGCAGAACATGGGCATCTTCATCAGCGTCATGCCCGGCGCACGCATGTTCAGAATCGTAACGATGACGTTGATCGCGCCCATGATGGACGACGCACCCATGATGTGCACGGCAAAAATAGCCAAGTCCATACCGGGGCCCATCTGAGCCGACAACGGGGCATACAGCGTCCAGCCGGCAGCCGTCGCGCCGCCCGGCACAAAGAACGATGCCGTCAGCATGATGGCGGCCACGGGCAGCAGCCAGAAGCTGAAGTTGTTCATGCGGGCAAAAGCCATGTCGGACGCGCCGATCTGCATCGGAATCATCCAGTTGGCAAAGCCCACGAACGACGGCATGATCGCACCGAACACCATGATCAGACCGTGCATGGTGGTGAACTGATTGAACAGCTCAGGCTGGAAGAACTGCAGGCCGGGCTCAAAGAGCTCGGTACGCAGCAACAGCGCCAACGTGCCGCCCTCGAGCAGCATGACAAACGAGAAGATGAGATACATCGTCCCGATGTCTTTGTGGTTGGTCGCAAATAGCCAGCGGCGCCATCCCGTGGGGATCGCGTGGTGATGGTCATCGTGGCCGTGGTCGTGGTCGTGGCCCTGTCCGTGGCCTGGCGACACGTGGTCTACAGTGACGCTGCTCATGATCGACTCCTTCCTGCTATGTGCCGGCCTCTTTTAAAGAGGCCAGTGTGTCTCGTAACGGGTGCGACTACAACAAGGGCCGGGGCCAGCGACTAGCGCTTGGCCACCGAGTCCTTGGGCTGTACCACGGGGTCTTGGCCCTTGCCCGCGTTGCTCCAGGCATGGCGCGTATAGGTAATGACGGCGGCGATTTCCACGTCGTTCAGTTGGCCGGCAAAGGCCGCCATCGCCGTACCGGGACGGCCGTGCAGCACCGTCTGCAACTGCGCGTCCTTGGGACCTAGCACAGTCTTGTCGCCATCAAGTGCGGGGAATGAACCGGGTACCCCCTTGCCGTTGGCCTGGTGACAGGCCACGCAGTTGGCGCCGTAGACTTTCTCGCCACGGGCGATGAGTTCTTCTTTGGTCCATTCCTTGTTGGGATCGTCTGCGTTGGCGGCCATTTTTTTCCGCTGGTCTTCGGCCCACGCCTCGTACTCGGCCTGAGGCAGGACCTCGACCACGATAGGCATGAAGGCGTGATCCTTGCCACAGAGTTCCGCACACTGGCCACGGTAGATACCAGGTTTTTGGGCACGGAACCAGGTGTCGCGCAGGAACCCGGGAATCGCGTCCTGCTTGACGCCAAAATCGGGGATCATCCAGGAATGGATGACATCGCCGGCCGTCAGGACAATGCGGATCTTTTTGTCGACCGGCACCACGAGGTGGTTGTCGGTCTCCATCAAATAGAACTGGCCCTTGGGTTCGCGGCCCTCGATCTGGGCGCGAGGCGTGGACAAGGTCGCCAGGAACTTGACGCCGGCAGCGGGCCCATCGAGGTATTCGTAGCCCCATTTCCACTGATAACCGGTAACCTTGACGGTCAGGTCGGGGCTGGACGTGTCTTTCATGGCGACGACCGTCTTGGTAGCCGGCAACGCCATGGCGATCACGATGATAAAGGGGATGACGGTCCAGGCGACTTCGACGCCCAGATGCTCATGGAAGGTGGAGGCTTGATGGCCGCGTGATTTTCGGTGCGCCCAAATGGAGTAGAACATGACGCCAAAGACGCCAATGAAAATCACACCACAGATTATCAGCAGCAGCCAATGCAGCCACATGACATCCTGTGCAATCTGAGTAACGCCTTCGTGCAGGTTCAGCTGATCAACTTTTGGGCCGCCGGGCATGTCTTGTACCTGCGCACCAACGGCACAGCTAAACAGCAATACACAGGCGCCCAGTATCCCTCTCCACCACTTCTTCATGCTTACTCCGAAACATGTCGCGGGCTCTTCCGCGCCCGCTTAGCCGCGAGAGGGCGGAATCCACGCAATTATTTAAGACGGCAGGTGCGAAACAGACTCGAAGTCGGTTTACCCCACTCGAATCACAAAGAACCGCGGAATTATAGCGGACGCACCACCGCCGATGTTATCCAGCGCTCTAGCATCATACACAACTGTGCGCGATCGGCCCGTCTGCGGCGCTCGCGGTGCACTAAAATCGCCTCATGTTGACGACTTCTTTTCATCACGAACCGGCCCAGATGGCCGCGCTGTACGCGCAATTCACGCAACGTGTACAGGAGCCGCCCCCCGAGTTGGCACGGCCGTTGTACATCGCCGGTCAGTGTTGCGGGTGGGCGACGCACGCCGCCTGCGACGCGCTCAGGCGACTGCCGAAAGTACAGGTCGAGGCCGATGCGCTGCGCATCGGCGCCGGGCTCGCCATCGGACCTGAGCTGAACGCCTTATTGGCTCAGGTTGCGCAAACGCTACGCGAGGCAGACTGCCTGCGTGGTTGGCGTGACGAGTTGATGGACGTCCTCGGCCCTGACGGATGCCTGGGCATCATCGAGCGCGCCGCAATGCGCCCGCTCGGGCTGCTGACGCGCGCAGTACACCTGAATGCATGGACGCCGGATGGCCGCCTGTGGGTAGCGCGACGCGCACTCAGCAAATCCACGGACCCCGGCATGTGGGACACCTTGGTAGGCGGCCTGGTCAGTACCCAGGAAGATCTGGAACAAGGACTGTTGCGAGAATGCGCAGAAGAAGCCGGCCTCGCGCCCGAGTCTCTTACGACACGCACGCCGCTGCGTACGATACTGCGCGTGCAGCGTCGATTGCCGGAGGGGTATCAGGTCGAGGACCTGCTGACCAGCACCTGCGTCCTGCCGGCTGACACACAACCGACAAACCAGGATGGCGAAGTCATGGAAATCGCCCACATCACAGTTGCCGAGGCCGTGCGTCAGATCGCCGATGGCGAATTCACCGTCGAAGCAGCACTGGTGATCCTCGAGGACATCACCCAGCGCCGCGCCCACGGCGAAATCTGAGGCTCACGATTCTTGGGCAGCCGAAGGGGGCGACGGCGGCCTCGCCCGGGTCTCCGCCTCGGATGCAGCCGCAGGCGCCGGTTTTGACGGTGCACTGCCCTCAGATACAGCCGCAGTCGCTGGATTCGGCGATGCTGCCTCAGTGGGCGCAGCGGAAGGCGTTTCGGGCAGCGGCGCAGTCACTTGCGGGACGGGCGTCGCCGAAGGCGACGTCGTCCCAGTCTGGGAAAACTGCCGCCAGACTTCGATGGCGCGCAAGCGCTGTTTGGCCACGACCTGGACTCGTTCGCGCAAGTTCACGTCCCGCGCCAACAGGGCCTCGAAATCACGCAGCGAGAGCATCAGTAATTTGCTGTAGCCCAACGAGTAGACATCGGGCATGATTTGTTGTTCGCCCAATAGCGCCAGCTCGCCAAAAAACTCACCGCTGCCCAGCTCGATCGCCGTGCCATCAGGCAACTGCACAGACACCGCCCCCGAGGCTACGAAACACATTTCCAGACCATGCCGACCGCGCGTCAAGACGGGTTGATCGGGCAAGGCCAGACGTGGTTTGAGCAATCGGCTGATGGCACGCAATGAATCCGCACTCAAGCCCTCGAACAAAGGCACCCGGGTAATCAACTCTGCAGCGCCGAGCTCCATATCCAGAGGGGGATGCTTGTCAATGTGACGCCAGCGGCTCTTTAACTGGTTCATCAAATCTGCATATACCTCGCCGCTGATGAGGAATTGCTCCAGCATGTCGTGATAACGGATGCGCTCGAGCTCGCGCGCCGTGCGTCCCAGATAACTTTCTTGCAGCCACAACGCATAAGAAGGGTATTGCAGATTGAGCGCCTGCAGCGCATGAGCGATCAGATCCAAACGCCGCTGATGTACCGCCACAATCTGCTGAGCGGCCGTCTCGCCCAATAACGGTGCGATCTGTTCTCGCGAGAAAACAATCAGCCGCTGGGCCACGGATTGCTTGGTCAACAGACTGGCGAAACGCTTGCCCAGTTCATAGGCCAGCCAGCTTTGAAAGCCAAACGTGTAGTGCGTGCGCAGAGCCAGGCGAAACGCTCTCGAATAGCGTACGTCCGCCACGATGCCGCGTTCAAAACCCTCCAGCCCGCCCGAGCGTATGGCATCCTCCAGACGCTCGGAGCGAGCCAGCAAAGATTCCGCCATGCGCCAATCCACAATCTGCGCTTTCAGAATATCAAAGAACATTTCCTGCTCGCGCTGCGCGAGGATGACCAGCCCCACCGCAACGCGTTGCTCGTCGGTCATCTGGCTCACCTGACCATCGTGCACACTGGCCAGGCTCGCATCGAACACCGCGTGAATGCGATCGCGAGCCTCCGGGCTGATATGGTCTGTTTTCGCGATGTCATCGGCCTTGTCCTGCAGATCCTCGAGCGCAACCACCAGCGCCTGATTGCGGATCGTGCGTTCGACCATCGATAGCTGGTTCAACCCCAGCATGCGGATCAACGGACGCAAGGTCATGCCATTAACAAACAGAGTCGACAACACAAAGCCAGTCGTGACAACCGCGATAAAGTGCCGCGCGTCCTCGGGCACCGCCGCTTGCTCGGTCACGGCCAGGGCCAGGGCCAACGATACGGCGCCCCGCAAGCCACCCCACATCATGACAAGCTTGTAGGGCGTACTGACTTTGGTGCCGAGCGGCGTCAATCCGAGCAGCGGCAACAGGCCGAACACGACGATGCCGCGTGCCAGCAGCGTCACCACAAAGACCACGACCACCAGCAGCAGTTCTTGCAGGTCGGTCGCGGCCATCAGCTTGGGGACCAGCATCGCGGCAAAAATAAAGATCAACGAGTTCGCCCAGAACCCGAACTGCTCCCAGGAACTGGCCAGATGCTCGAACGTGACTGGCGACATGCGGGTCCGTCCGGTCGAGCCCACCACCAGCCCCGCAATCACTGTGGCGACCACGCCAGATACGCCCAAATAATGTTCGGAAATGAAAAACGACAGATACGCCAAGGTCAGCGTCAGCGTGATTTCTGCTGTAGGGAACCCGCGCAACCAGGCAAATAGAAAGCATGCCCCGCGGCCCATAACATAACCCGCCAAGCCGCCGCCGATAAAGTGCACGACGAAGTCAGTGAATATGCCGCTGACCGACAAGGTACCCGTGCCGCCCAGCACCGCGAGCAGCACGGAATACAGAGCGATCGACGCGGCATCGTTGAACAGACTTTCGCCCTCGACGAGGGTAGTCAATCGCTTGGGCGCTCCGACCTCGCGGAATATCCCCACCACGGCCACCGGGTCCGTCGTCGCCACGATAGCCCCCAGCAGCAGACACGCCACCAATCCGTAGGACGACACGGCATTGACGGCGAAACCGACCACGACGGTACACACCACCACCGCCACAATGGCCATCATCAAAATAGGACCGATATCGTCCATCAAGCGGCGCACATTCATGGCCAGAGCGGTTTCAAACAACAGCACCGGCAGGAATACCATCAAGAAAGTTTCGGACGAAATCTCGAAACGTTCGATGGTGTCGAACAGATCCCCCAGCACCGGAGGAGCCCAACCATGCAAGTGCAGTCCGATACCCAGCAGGCAACCCACAATGGCCAACAGGACTGAATAGGGCAGCTTGACGCGACCGGCCAAGGGCGGCATGAAGCACACCAATGTAAGTAGTCCGGATAAACCGAAAACAATAAAACCTATATCCATGAAGGGTGTACAAGCCGCAAACGTATCAGACAGAGAACAAGGATAGCTTTTTTTACGGCGTTCCAGCGGAGAGGCCGCTGCCGCGCACGTTTCGTTACCGCTCTGGCTTGTTCAAATGGTCCAGTGGGGACGCTTTTTGGGTATGGTACTGAGCTTTATTGGATATTCAGGAGGCCTCTTGCCGGGTTCGACTACCAGCGCGGGCCGCGCCGACGCGCCAACACTGCTGGTGCAGCTGACGGATTTGCATCTGATGGCTGAACCAGAAAGCGTCATGTGCCAAGTCAATACCGATGCCAGTTTGCGTGCGGTGATGGACCTGGTTCGCGCCAATGGGCATCGCCCTGATCTATTGCTGGCCACGGGAGATCTAGCGCAAGATGGTTCTGCGCAGGCCTATCAACGTCTGCGCAGCCTGCTGGAGCAGACCGACTGGCCGGTTCGCTGCCTGCCTGGCAATCACGATGATCCACGACTCCTGCGCGAAACCATGGGACTCTGGGCACAGCCCGTCACGGACATCGGCGCCTGGCGCATCATTTTGCTGGATTCCACGGTGCCCGACTCGAACGCGGGTCATATCAGTGAAGAACAATTCGACCTGCTGGAACAAGCATCGGCTTTGGCGGGCGACCGCCATGTACTCGTTGCGCTGCACCACAACCCGGTGCAAATGGACAGCAGCTTTCCCGACAAGATGATGGTGGACAATGCGCAAGCTCTGTTTCAGCGTCTGGCCAATCTGCCGCGCGCGCGTGTGCTGTTGTGGGGCCATGTCCACCAGGCATTCGATCGCCGTCGCCATCACATGCGCCTGCTGGCTACCCCGTCGACATGCTTTCAGTTCAGCATTCGTAATGGCCAGCATGTGCTGGACGACTCGCCACCAGGCTATCGCTGGCTCAAACTGTACCGCGACGGATCGCTGGCGACCGGCGTCCGTCGCCTGAGCGACGCCGCCTGGCTGCAGGCAAAAAAATAGGGCACCGATATGCGAGGTGCCCTGCAAGCATCCGTTTCATAGGGGAGGGGAAGAGGAGAAGCCGAAACGGATGCAAGACTACACGCCGGGATGCGGCAATTGCGGTCTACAGGTATTTAGTCTCTGCGGCGTCGAATAAGTTTCCGGTGGGAACCGTCTTCAGCACCGGAAAATTGAATCAAATTGTATCTATAACGAAGATTATGCTGCAACAATGCCCACTGCCAAAACGCGAAAGCCCCGGCATCGCTATGCCGAGGCTTTTTTGCGTAGAACAGGACTGACAGATCAGGCGGCAGCCAAGGCGCCACGCATTTTCTTTAGCGCAGCGGCTTCGATCTGGCGGATTCGCTCTGCCGAGACGCCGAACTCTTGTGCCAGCTCTTGCAGCGTGGTTCCGCCGTCGTCTTGGAGCCAGCGGGCCTCGATGATGCGACGTGAGCGTGCGTCCAGGGCTTGCAAGGCGTTCGCCAAACCTTCGCCTTGCAGATCATCGTGTTCACGGCGATCAAGCACGCGCGTCGGCTCTGCGTGGCCCTCGTCGGACAGATACGAGATAGGCGCATACGCCTCGTCCTCGTCGTCCTGTTTTTCCAGCGACAGGTCACGGCCCGACAGGCGGACCTCCATTTCGCTGACGTCTTCGCGACGCACGTTCAGTTCCTGGGCAATCCGATCGACTTGCTCGGGGTCGAGCGTATGGCCGTCGGGACGCATGCTGCGGAGATTGAAAAACAGTTTGCGCTGCGCCTTGGTGGTGGCCACCTTGACCATGCGCCAGTTGCGGATGATGAACTCGTGAATTTCGGCCTTGATCCAGTGCACGGCGAACGACACCAAGCGCACTCCGCGTTCCGGGTCAAAGCGCTTGACGGCCTTCATCAGGCCCACGTTGCCCTCCTGGATGAGGTCGGCGTGGGGCAGGCCATAGCCCAGATACTGACGCGCGACGGATACCACCAGTCGCAGGTGCGACAGCACCAACTCGCGGGCGGCCTCGAGGTCGTCCCGGTCGCGCAAACGGCGGCCGAGTTCGGTTTCGCGTTCGGCGGTCAATACCGGCAGGTGGTTGACGGCCGAGATGTAGGCTTCGATCGTACCTAGTGAGCCTGGATTGGCAACGGCCAACGCCAGGGCGTTGCCGGACAGGGCCAACGAGCTACTGGGTTGCTTCATGGTTGCGTCCTCCAAGATGGAAATTGACAGGGGCATCAGCTGATATTAGCACTCTATCTATACGAGTGCTAATTCGACTGCCGCAGTGCATCAAAGTTCAATTCCCCCCTACCATCCCTGCTGGCGCAACGCATCCTCGGTTATCTGGCCGTCGGGCCGGATGACGACGCCGCCCCGAGGGTCCATGTAGACCCGGTAACGCGCGCCGTCGACCATGGGCATGTAGGCAGCGCTGCCATATTGAACGTCAACAAACGGCAGCCAGTTCGGGAATACCTTTTTCAGCTGGGCGAGGTCGGGTACGGGCCAATCGGATAAATCGTGAACGGTACGTGCCGCTGTTTTTTCCTGCTCGACGTCGCGGTAGCGGCCGGAGAGGCGCTCAAACGCGTACAAGGGGGGCGCACCTGCGAGCATAGCGGGCAGGCGCCAGCGTACGACCTTGGCATCGATCTGCCATTGATCGCCCGAGAGGGGATAGATACGCTCGCCTTTGCCGGAGACGTCTGTGGTGACCAGGAACTGCCCCGGCGCCTGCTCATGCATGGTTACCGTCGCGACCGGCACATCGGTAGTCAATCGGACGAACTGAACCAGCGTCAACGCCAACATGGCCGATACGCCCGCCAGGGCGATCAGCAGAACGCCGAACAGGCGCCGTATCGGCCGCAGCCTGAATACCCGGCGCCCGGAAGCATCTCGCGGCCCGCCACGCCCGAATAATAGGACCATCCCCGGTATCAACACTACCAAGGCCGCCAGGGCCATCCAGACGAAGGGGGCAAAACCATTGATCACTAGGCAATCCTCACGTTTGTGGGCGAGGGCGGCCCTGCTAAACCGACAGCAAGGCAGCCGCCGTCAACAATAGCTTGATTTCCTGGCGTACCGTTAACAATGTTGATCAGCGTGAAACCGCACGTGATCCTGCATGAAGGTAGAAATAAAGTAGTACCCGTGGTCGTAATCAGCATGACGCCTCAACGTCAGTGGCTGGCCGGCCTCTTGGCATGCCTGCTCGAATACTTCGGGATACAGTTGCTCGGCCAGAAAGCCATCCGCCAGCCCCTGATCAATCAGAATGCCATGCGGGAAAGGCTGCTGCGCGCGCGACATGAGCTCGCTGGCGTCGTAGGCCTTCCAGGCGTTCATATCGGGCCCCAAATAGCCGTTGAAGGCCTTTTGGCCCCATGGACAACGGGTCGGTGCCGCGATCGGCGCAAAGGCGGAGACGGAACGGAACTTGTCAGGATGGCGCAATGCCAGCACCAGCGCGCCATGCCCGCCCATGGAATGGCCAAATATCCCTACGCGTCGGACATCACCGGGCAACTCCCGGGTGACGATGCCGTACAGCTCGTCGGTTACATAGCTTTCCATCCGATAATGGGTACTCCAGGGCTGCGCCGTGGCGTCCAGATAAAAGCCCGCTCCGGTGCCGAAATCCCAGTCCTGATCCTCGCCGGCGATGCCCGCGCCGCGGGGACTCGTGTCCGGGGCCACCAGCATCAAGCCGTATTCGGCAGCCAGCCGTTGCGCGCCGCCCTTGATCATGAATGTTTCCTCAGTGCAGGTCAGGCCGGCGAGATAAAACAACACCGGCACTGGCCCCTGTTCCGCCTGTGGGGGTACATACACCGAGAACCTCATGGGCAAGCCGATCTGGACCGAATCGTGGCGGTAATAACGTTGCCATCCGCCGAAGCAACGGTGCTGGGAGATCAATTCCAAGTCTGCCATGGCGCAGGGTTTTCCTTACTAGTTGCGTATACGGCCGATGTTAACCTGCGTATCTGACCGCGCTGGCAGAGAGAAAAACAATTGTCTACGGGTACCATCCCCTCTCGACGGCTGTGGCACTATTTATATATAGTGGTCAACACCACCGTTCTTTCTGGCTTGGTGCCCCTACACGCTATGGCTCGACTGCCCCGTTTGTACGCCCCCGGGTTACCGCAACTGGTACAGGCCAACTTCGTTCAGCCGCTGGCAGCGCCCTCGCAGCCGGCGCCCCAAGAAGTGCTCAACCAATTGGCCTCCTGGCTTGGCGATTCTGCTCAGCGGCACCGCGTTGCGGTGCACGGATGGGTGTTGGCCAACGATCGCATCCTGCTGCTGGCAACGCCCAGCGACGAGGAGGGTTTGCCTCGCTTGATGCAGACGCTAGGCCGCAATCTGGCGGCTCGCTTGCGCGGCGGACGGGTTTTTGCCGGGCGTTATCGATCAGCCTTGCTGGAGCCCGGCGTGTGGGTGCTGCCCGCCTTGGTCTGGCTCGAGACTTATCCGGTACGCAGCGGTGCGGCACATGATCCCGATTCCTGGCCCTGGTCATCGGCGGGCAGCCACACGGGCAATACGGCAGCGGCCACACCCCCATCGCCTTGGCAGTCGGATCATGCTGATTACTGGGCCTGCGGCAATACGCCGTTTGATCGTCAGGCGAATTACCGTCGACGCCTGCAAGAGGGTTTGTCGCGCGAGGAAAGCCAACGCATCGACCAGGCGGTGTCTGGACAGTGGGCACTAGGCGGCGCCGATTTCATTGCCAGCCTGACTCATACTGCCAGCCGCCGCGTCGCCCCCGGCCGACGAGGCCGCCCGCGCAAAACACCCGTCGAAACAAAAGCTTCATAGCTCTGCGGAGCCAACGCGCCGGCTCTTCTCAAAACATCAGTTCATGCGCCGCACCATAAGGCGATGACGAGGGGCCGCGAGCTCGCTCATTCAAGCGCTGCGCCGCCAATCCGCAACAAAAAATCGCAATAAAATGGGGACGCAATATGTCGGATTGGCCGTATCACAGCACGACTTCCTCTGACACGGATTAATACCGAATTATAACTATTTGATTATTATGAATTTTTAATACGTCCCCATATACAAGCACCAAAATAGTGCCTCATTTAAATTAGGGACGTACCACATTTATTCTTGTTGCACCCTAACCCGTACCGCAGTATCGTCGAGACCTTGCACTGCAACATTCCGACGCAGTTCTCTGCGGAGCGCGCTATGTCCTCGAATTCCCAAACCGATTCCTGTCGCCCGGTGGCGACGCCCATTGATGCAACCCGCATCGGCATTCCCGCCGCACAGGGTCTGTACAGCCCGCAGCATGAGCACGACGCCTGTGGCGTCGGGTTTGTTGCACATATTAAAGGGCGCAAGAGCCACGCCATCATTCAACAAGGCCTGAAGATCCTGGAAAACCTGGATCACCGCGGTGCCGTGGGCGCCGACAAGTTGATGGGCGATGGTGCCGGTATTCTGATTCAGATTCCGGACGCTCTCTATCGCGACGAAATGAGCCAGCAAGGCATCACGCTGCCCCCGCCCGGTGAATACGGTGTGGCCATGATGTTCCTGCCCAAGGAAACCGCCTCGCGACTGGCCTGTGAGCAGGAACTCGAACGCGCCGTGCGCGCCGAGGGCCAGATTGTGCTGGGCTGGCGCGACGTGCCGGTGGACGTCGACATGCCGATGTCGCCGACGGTGCGCTCGGTCGAACCTGTCATCCGCCAGTTGTTCATCGGCCGTGGCGCCGACGTGATGGTGCCCGACGCGCTGGAACGCAAGCTCTACGTCATTCGCAAGACCGCCAGCCACGCCATCCAGGCAATGAAGCTGGCGCATGGCAAAGAATATTTCGTGCCGTCGGCCTCGGTGCGCACCGTCGTGTACAAAGGCTTGTTGCTGGCCGATCAGGTCGGCCGCTACTACCGCGACCTGGCCGATCCGCGCACAGTTTCGGCTCTGGCGCTGGTGCACCAGCGTTTCTCGACCAATACGTTCCCCGCCTGGCCGCTGGCACACCCCTATCGCATGATTGCCCACAACGGTGAGATCAACACCGTGAAAGGCAACTTCAACTGGCTGCGCGCTCGCGAAGGCATGATGCAGTCGGCCGTGCTGGGCGATGATCTGAAAAAGCTGTACCCCATTGTGTACGAAGGGCAGTCTGACACGGCAACGTTCGACAACTGCCTGGAACTGCTCGTGAACTCGGGCTATTCGCTGTCGCACGCGATGATGATGATGATCCCGGAGGCCTGGGAACAGCATACGCAGATGGACGCGAGCCGCCGTGCGTTCTACGAGTATCACGCGGCCATGATGGAACCGTGGGACGGCCCTGCCGCCGTGGCCTTCACCGATGGCCGCCAGATCGGCGCCACGCTGGACCGCAACGGCCTGCGTCCCGCACGCTACCTGATTACCGATGACGATATGGTCATCATGGCGTCCGAAGCCGGCACGCTGTCGATCCCTGAAAATCGCATCGTCAAAAAATGGCGCCTGCAGCCGGGCAAGATGTTCCTGATCGATCTGGAACAAGGCCGCATCATCGACGACACGGAAATCAAGCTGCAGCTGGCCAACAGCCGCCCGTACCGCCAATGGATCGAACGCCTGCAGCTCAAACTGGAGGCGCTGCCCACACCGCGTCAGGCTGCGCAAGCGCCCGAATCCTCGATTTCGTTGCTCGATCGCCAGCAAGCATTTGGCTGGACCCAGGAAGACTACAAGTTCATTCTGGAGCCGATGGCAACGTCTGGTGAAGAAGTCATCGGCTCGATGGGCAACGACGCCCCCCTGGCCGTGCTGTCGAACCGCGCCAAGCCGTTCTACAACTATTTCCGCCAGTTGTTCGCGCAGGTGACCAACCCGCCGATCGACCCCATCCGCGAACAGATGGTGATGTCGTTGGTGTCGTTCATCGGTCCCAAGCCGAACCTGCTGGACATCAACAACGTGAATCCGCCGCTGCGCCTGGAAGTCTCGCAGCCGGTGCTGGATTTCGCGGCCATGGCGCAGATCCGCGACATCGAGCAGGTCACCGGCAAGAAATTCCGCAGCTACGAGCTGGATATCACCTATCCGGCCGCCTGGGGTTCCGAGGGCATCGAGGCCCGCGTGGCCGCGTTGTGCGCTCGTGCAGTGGATGCCGTACAAAGCGGCTACAACATTCTGATCGTGTCTGACCGTCTGGTCGACAGCGAGCGCGTCGCTATCCCGGCGTTGCTAGCCACGTCGGCAGTCCACCAGCACCTGATCCGTTCGGGCCTGCGCACAGCAACGGGCCTGGTCGTGGAAACCGGCTCAGCCCGCGAGGTGCATCATTTCGCGCTGCTGGGCGGCTACGGCGCCGAAGCAATCCACCCGTATCTGGCGCTGGAATCGCTGGGACGCATGGCCGATCCGGAAAAAGCGGTCAAGAACTTCATCAAGGCCATCGGCAAGGGCCTGAACAAGGTCATGTCCAAGATGGGCATCTCGACCTACATGTCGTACACCGGCGCGCAGATTTTCGAAGCCGTCGGCCTGCAACGCAGCCTGGTTGATAAATACTTCACCGGTACGGCTTCGAACGTCGAAGGCATCGGCATTTTCGAGGTCGCTGAAGAAGCCCTGCGCCAGCATCGCGCGGCCTTCAGCAGCGATCCCGTGTTGGCCAACGACCTGGATGCAGGCGGCGAGTACGCATTCCGTATCCGCGGCGAAGAGCACATGTGGACGCCGGACTCGATCGCCAAGCTGCAGCACGCTTCGCGTGCGAACAACTACCGCACGTACAAGGAATACGCGCAGATCATCAACGATCAAACTCGCCGCCACATGACGCTGCGCGGCTTGTTCGAATTCCGTTTTGATCCCTCGCGCGCGATTCCCCTGGAAGACGTCGAACCGGCCAAGGAAATCGTCAAACGTTTTGCCACGGGCGCCATGTCGCTGGGCTCTATCTCTACAGAAGCCCACTCGGTGCTGGCTGTCGCGATGAACCGCATCGGCGGTAAATCGAACACGGGCGAAGGCGGCGAAGACGAGCTGCGTTACCGCGCCGAAATGCGTGATGGCAAGAGCACCATCAAAGATGGCGATACGCTGGCTTCCGTCCTGGGCTCCGAGCGCATCGAAGCCGATGTCCCGCTGAAGGCCGGCGACTCGCTACGCTCGCGCATTAAACAAGTTGCGTCCGGCCGTTTTGGCGTCACTGCCGAATACCTGAGCAGCGCCGATCAGATCCAGATCAAGATGGCGCAGGGCGCCAAGCCCGGCGAGGGCGGTCAATTGCCAGGCCACAAGGTCACGGACTACATCGCCAAGCTGCGTTACTCGGTGCCTGGCGTCGGCCTGATTTCGCCCCCACCGCACCACGACATTTATTCGATCGAGGATCTGGCTCAGCTGATTCACGATCTGAAGAACGTCAACAGCAAGTCGTCGATCTCGGTCAAGCTCGTGTCCGAAGTGGGCGTGGGCACTGTGGCCGCGGGTGTGGCCAAGGCGAAAGCCGATCACGTGGTGATCGCCGGCCATGACGGCGGCACTGGCGCATCGCCCGTCTCGTCGATCAAGCATGTGGGCACGCCCTGGGAGCTGGGCCTGGCCGAAACGCAGCAGACGCTGGTGCTCAACCGTCTGCGCAGCCGCATTCGCGTGCAGGCCGACGGTCAAATGAAGACCGGCCGCGACGTCGTCATCGGCGCGCTGCTGGGTGCGGACGAATTCGGCTTTGCGACCGCACCGCTGGTCGTGGAAGGCTGCATCATGATGCGCAAATGCCACCTGAACACCTGCCCGGTGGGTGTGGCCACGCAGGACCCCGTCCTGCGCCGCAAATTCCAGGGCAAGCCTGAACACGTCGTGAACTTCTTCTTCTTTATCGCCGAAGAGGTCCGCGAAATCATGGCGCAGCTGGGCATCCGCAAATTCGACGACCTGATCGGCCGTTCGGACCTGCTGGACATGCGTGCCGGCATCGAGCACTGGAAAGCGCAAGGCCTGGATTTCGGCCGCGTGTTCTATCAGCCGCAGATCGATACCGAAAAGCGTCAAACCGAAACGCAAGACCACGGCCTGGCCGGCGCGCTGGATCACCTGTTGATCGAACGCAGCAAGCCTGCGCTGGAACGCGGCGAGAAAGTCTCGTTCATCACGCCGGTGCGCAACCGCAATCGTACGATCGGCGCCATGCTGTCAGGCGCGGTCGCGGCACGCTACGGTCACGATGGCCTGCCTGACGACACCATCCACATTCAGTGCAATGGCACGGCAGGACAGAGCTTTGGCGCGTTCCTGGCTCATGGCATCACGCTGGATCTGGTGGGCGAAGGCAACGACTACGTGGGCAAGGGCCTGTCGGGCGGCCGCATCATCGTGCGCTCGCCTAATGACTTCCGCGGCTTCGGTCCCGATCACATCATCGTCGGTAATACGGTGCTGTACGGCGCTTTGGCTGGCGAGGCGTTCTTCAATGGCGTAGCAGGTGAGCGCTTTGCCGTGCGTAACTCGGGCGCGGCCACCGTTGTCGAAGGCACCGGCGACCATGGTTGCGAATACATGACCGGCGGTACGGTCGTGGTGCTGGGTGAAACCGGCCGCAACTTCGCGGCCGGGATGTCGGGCGGCGTGGCCTACGTCTGGGATCCGGATCGCAGCTTCAAACACCGTTGCAACCTGTCGATGGTCGAACTGGAAGGCATCGTGCCGCACGCGGAGCAACTGGCGCAGAACGATCAATCGGGCTGGCACAGTGCCCAGCGCGGTGGCGAACGCGACACCGACGAGGCGATCCTGCGCAAGCTGATCGAAGATCACTTCCGTTATACCGGCAGCTTCCGCGCCCGGGAAATCCTGGGCGACTGGGAAACCTCGCGCGGTAAGTTCATCAAAGTAATGCCGACGGAGTACCGCCGCGCATTGGGCGAAATGTGGCGTGCAGCCAATCCTGAACAATTGGCTGCATAAGGCCTAAGGACCGATCATGGGAAAAATCACTGGCTTTATGGAATATCAGCGGCTGCAGGAAGCCTCTGAAGTTCCGCAAAAACGCCTGAAAAACTGGCGTGAATTCGTTCTGCACCTGACCGATGAACAGTCCAAGCAGCAAGCGGCTCGCTGTATGGACTGCGGCATTCCGTTCTGCAACAACGGCTGCCCGGTCAACAACATCATTCCTGACTGGAACGACCTGGTCTACCGTCAGGAATGGCGCCGCGCGCTGCATGTCTTGCATTCGACGAACAACTTTCCGGAGTTCACCGGGCGCATTTGTCCGGCGCCGTGCGAGGCGGCCTGTACCCTCAACATCAACAGCGATGCGGTGGGCATCAAATCGATCGAGCACGCCATCATCGACAAGGGCTGGGCCGAAGGCTGGGTAGTGCCTCAAGTCCCTGCCCGCAAGACCGGCAAGAAAGTCGCGGTCGTAGGCTCCGGCCCCTCCGGCCTGGCATGCGCACAACAGTTGGCACGCGTGGGCCATGCCGTGACGGTGTTCGAGAAAAGCGACCGCATCGGTGGATTGCTACGCTACGGCATCCCTGATTTCAAGCTGGAGAAATCGCAGATCGACCGCCGCATCGCGCAGATGGAAGCCGAAGGCGTCGAGTTCTCACCCTCCACATATGTGGGCAATGCCAGCGACGCCGTAGCCGATGGACTGACGGTGCGCACGCCACAATCGTTGATTGATGAATTCGATGCTGTCGTCATGACGGGCGGCTCGGAAACGCCGCGCGATCTGCCCGTGCCGGGCCGCGAGCTCGAGGGCGTGTACTTTGCCATGGACTTCCTGCGTCAGCAGAATAAGGCCGTCGCAGGCGATCGCCTGACCAAGCAAACGCTGGCCAAGGGCAAGCACGTCGTCGTGATCGGCGGCGGTGATACGGGCTCGGATTGCGTGGGCACCAGCAACCGCCATGGCGCGGCTTCGGTCACGCAGTTCGAACTGATGCCTCAACCGCCCGAGTCGGAAAACAAGCCGCTCGTGTGGCCGTACTGGCCCTTGAAGATGCGCACCTCGTCGTCGCACGAAGAGGGCTGCGAACGCGACTGGTCGATAACGACCAAGCTGCTCAAAGGCAGTAACGGCAAAGTCGAGAAGCTGGTCGGCGCGCGTGTCGAATGGTTCAAGGACGAAGCCACCGGCCAGATGAAAATGCGCGAGGTCGAAGGCTCGGAATTCGAAATCCAGGCCGATCTGGTGCTGTTGGCAATGGGCTTTGTTTCGCCTGTGCAGCAGGTGTTGGACGCCTTTGGCGTGGATCGCGATGCACGTGACAATGTGCGCGCGAATACTGACGACTATCGCACCAATGTCGATAAGGTCTTTGCCGCTGGCGACATGCGTCGCGGCCAATCGCTGGTGGTCTGGGCCATTCGCGAAGGACGTCAATGCGCTCGCTCGGTGGATGAGTATCTGATGGGTGCAAGCGAATTGCCGCGCTGATTGACGCCGTCATTCCATCAAACGGCCAGTTCCTGCGGGGGCTGGCCGTTTTTATTTCATTGGTCTTGAATACAGCGATTGCGGGTATCGATAGAGATAATGCGGGGTTGTTGTCTTGTGGGTTTTGTCAGGGGTTTAGGTGGGGCTAGGGTGGTGTGCTTATGGACGTCGAGCCGAGGCAATCGGTCCGGGCATGCGGCGGGGTGGCGTGTTGCCAGTTTGGAAGATCTGCTTGGCCAGAGTTGATGCATGCGACGATGATGCGCAGCTCATCTCTAGGTATAACGAAATCGTAGCTCGAGAGATCTTCTGTTCATCTCCGATGCCAAAGCCTTCGCATGCAGATCCCGAACGCTATTCATGGCCGCGCCCGTAGGCGGCCATGAATAGCGGCCCTGCAAGATCTTCCTCCTTGCAAACGCCTGTGCCTACGAAGCCTACGTAGATCAGCCGTGCCAGCGATGAGGGAATCAGAGACTCTGCGAGTCGAGGCGGGGCAGTGACCGTGTTGGCGCGCCTCGGAGTCGAGCGAGGGAAACCGAAGGAGCGTAGCGACGAGGTTGACGAAGCGATGTCGGCCGCGCAGGCGGCCGACCGACTCCGTGAAGCGCCAACACGGTCACTGCCCCGCCTCGACGTCCAATAGCACTCGATCCCCCCATCCTGCCCACACTGCAACGCTCAGTGCCCCCTTCAGCAGGCCATCCAACCCAGCCACAACTGAAAACCTGAACGGTCAAAAACAGGGTAATTCACGCCCGACTATTTCTAATCGCGATGCGTCGCGAGCTTGCCCGCCTTTTGATAATGCTCAATGACAGCCAGAGCGAGCGCATCAATCGAATCGGTTGTCACCATGCCCAAAGACGGCCGCACCGCGTGAGGAATGGCCAACGGCAACTCGGTGCATCCCAACACGACGGCATCAGCGCCGCGTGCCCGCAACCGCTGCACGCATTCCACAGCAGGCGCCAGAGAATCATCCAGCCGGTTGGATTTCACCGCACGAATAGACGTCATACACAATGACTCTACCTCGTCGTCCTGCGGCACGATGCATTCGTAGCCGTGCTGCTCCAGGGTGCGTTGATACAGGCCCAACGCCAATGTCGCCGCGGTACCCATCAATCCGATCCGGCCCCGCGCCACGCCTTGACGGCGCAGGTCGTCGGCAACGGCCTCGATGATATGCAGCACGGGACATTGCGAGGCCTCGGCCAATTCGTCGTACCAGAGGTGCGCGGTATTGCAGGGAATGGCGATCAGATCCGCCCCCGACGTATTCAGAAACTCGATGCCGGCGCGCATCGCTGGCAAGGGGTCTTCGCCGCCGGCCAGCCGGGCGGTACTGCGGTCGGGTATCCGCGGATCATTCAACAGCAGAACAGGAATGTGCTCCTGATCCCTGTCAGCCGGCGTCAGCGCCGCCAATCGCAGCGCAAACGCTGCGCCCGCCATCGGTCCCATCCCACCCAATACACCCAACATACGTTTCGTTTCCATGCACATACGAGCGCCCGGCCGGCGCTCCATTCCAATTCTGCTTGTTGCGGCGGCCGCTATGGGCTCATGCCGGCGCCCCGGGTCGCAACACCCGGCCTGGCCGTGCGCCGCTGGCTTGATTGCCATCCCAGACCGATTGGCCGTTGACCCAGACTCCGTCAATGCCTTGACTGACCTGGACGGGTTTTTCAAAGGTCGCCAGATCGTTGACGCGCTCCGGGTCAAGCAACACCAAGTCAGCATAATAACCGGGCTGGAGCAGGCCCCGCTGCGCCAGGCCATACTGGGTCGCAGCCAATCCCGTCATGCGATGAATGGCCGCCGTGAGCGTCAACACGCCTTCTTCGCGCACCAAGCGGCGCAACACCTGGGGAAAAGTGCCCCATTGACGCGGATGCGGGTGCGGATCAAAGGGCAGGCCATCAGATCCGACCATGGTGAGCGGGTGTTGGAAAATACGCCGCACATCGTTGGGGTCCATCAGAAAATAGATCGCGCCCGCGGGCGCCAGCCGCGCCAGCATGGCTTCGTCGTCCAGGCCCAGCTCGGCCTTTACATCGGCGTAATCGCGCCCCGTGGCCGCCGGATACCCTTTGGACCAGGTGATCATGGTGCGGCTGGCAATGCGCACACGGTCCAGGCGCAGCATCGTGGATGTCGCAGGGTACGGATGGCAATCCAGGCAGACTGGCTGACTCGCCGCGGCCCGGGTGATCATGTCGAGCGTTTCGCGGGTGCGGCCATGATTGCGGCTGCCGGCGACTTTGTGATGTGAGAACACGACCCGGGCGTCGACGGCACGCCCGATGGCCAGCGCCTCCTCCATCGCCGGCACGACGTGATCGGCTTCATCGCGTAAATGCGTCGCGTAAATGACATGACGTCCAGCCATCGGCGCGCAAACATCGATGATCTCGTCGGTGGGCGCAGCAGCGGCAGGGGGATAGAACGTACCGGTCGATACACCGAAAGCGCCTGCGGCCAACGCCTCGGCCAGCAGCTCGCGCATGGCCTGACGCTCACCCGCGTCGGCTGCGCGATCGACCGCATCGCCCATCACCGCCACACGCAGCGTCGTGTGCCCCACCAATGGAATCACATTGGTGGCGGCCGGCGCCTCACGCAAAGCCTCTATCCACTGCGCAAATGTGGAAAAACGGAACAACTCGGCAGGGCCGAGCAGGTCCAGCGGCTGCGGCACATCCTGACGCGTCAGCGGGGCCAGGCTGATGCCGCAGTTACCCGTCACCACACTCGTGATGCCCTGCGACACCTTGGGCGTCATTTCCGGGTGTGCCAGTAGATAGCCATCATCATGCGTATGCGAGTCGATAAAACCCGGCGCTAATACGCGCCCGGCGGCATCCAGGACCGGGACACCGTCCGGACACGGGAAATCGCCCAGCGCGGCAATACGCTCGCCTTTAATGGCTAGATGACCCCGCACGGGTTCTGCGCCGCTGCCGTCAACCAGCAGGGCATTCGTAATGATCAGATCAGCTTGCATAGAATGATGATGGTTTTGTTGGTCAGTCCAGCTTCTGGATACCTGCGCTCTCGATCAGTTTGCCCCATTTGGCGGTTTCTGCGTCCATGAGCCGCTTGAAATCTTCGGGACTGCCGCCGGCAGGATCCGCACCGAGCGCTGCCAACGATTTTTGGACCTCGGGATTTTCCAGCGCCTTGTTCAAGTCGGCGTTGAGCTTTTGGATGATATTGGCCGGCGTCCCCGCAGGAGCCACCGCACCTCCCCAGGCGATTGTCTCGTAGCCCTTCAGGCCGCTTTCGTCCAGCGTAGGTACGTCAGGCAGCAAAGCCAGGCGTTTGAGGCTGCTGACACCCAAGGCGCGAACTTTACCGCTTTGAATCAACGGCACCGCCTCCGACGTATTTGCAAAGGTAAAGTCCAACCGTCCGCCCATCAAGTCCTGCATCGCGGCCGGCCCGCCGTTGTAGGGAATGAACATGACATCGATCTTGGCCATACTCTTGAAGAGCTCGCCACCCATATGGCCAGTGGTGCCCACACCCGAAGCGCCATACGAGAGGCGGCCTGGCTCTGCCTTCGCGCGCTCGATCAAGTCCTGCACTGATTTGATCGGTGAATCGGCAGGCACGATCAGCACGTTATAGATGTTGAACATCTGCCCAACCGGGACCAGGTCTTTGTCCACATCGTAAGGCAGGGCTTTAAACAGCGAGCGGTTCACGGCCAAGGTATTGATATTGCCGTAGCCGATGGTGTAGCCATCGGCCGCTGCGCGTTTGATCAGCGACACGCCGATGTTGCCCGCCGCACCGGGACGGTTTTCGATCACGAGCGTCGCGCCAGTGTCCTTGGCGATCTGTGTAGTGATCAGACGCGACAATACGTCAGGCGATCCGCCTGCAGCGGATGGAACGATGAAGGTGATCGGCTTGTCGGGAAAAGCGGCATGGGCGCTGACGGCAGCGCCCGCTGCGGTGCAGGCAACAGCTAGGACGCTCAAACAACGGGCGAGAGTTCGATACATGTAATTCCCCTGGATATATGTAGTCTGGTTTCATTGCCGCGCTTCTCACGGCCCGGCCTTGCCGGCGGGCCCGGAAGCAAGGAAAACGCGGAATAGCCCGGCGTTTTCCGGCAAGTCAGGTTATCACCGGGACCCAGCCGAACCCTCATCGAAAAATGTCCCAGACCTATAATCCGCCGTTATTGCCCCAGACAGGAAACCCGCGATGCAGGACGACGCGATCACTGAGGCAGGCGCCTCATCTCACACCGCCGCGAGGCCTCTGAACCTGCGCCAGATCGAAGTCTTTCGCGCCATCATGATGGCGGGCTCGATCAGTGGGGCAGGCCGATTGCTGCACGTCTCGCAACCCGCGGTCAGCCGCGTGCTGTCGCTCACCGAATCACGCCTGGGTTATCCGCTTTTCGAACGCGCAAAGAGCCGGCTGACGCCCACCCCCGAAGCACTACGCCTGTACGCGGAGGTCGAGCAAGTCTATGGCGGCATCCAGCGCGTAAACGATCTCGCGATTGCCCTGGGCGAGGCAGGCGCCGGCGTATTGCGCGTGGTGTGCTCGGCCAGCTACGGGCAACGCCTGGTGCCGCGTACGCTACTGGCTATGCGCGGGCGCACGGAACGCAGCCGGGTCGACTACCGCAGCGTCACGTTTGACGAACTCGCGGGCTACTTTCTGACGGGGCGCGCCGACGTCGGGTTGTCTATGTCCCCACCTCAGCACCCGCATCTGAATTCTGTGCGGCTCGGAACCGTACCCATTGTCTGTATCGCGCCGCCGGATCACCCCTTGGCAAGCCACGACAGCGTGCACGCGCATGATTTCGGTTCTGCGCAGTGGATCGCTTATCCCGTCGGGACACCTCTCAATCACGCGCTCACCGCGTTCTTTGGCGACACGCAACCCTGTCCTGCCGCGGTCGAAGTCCACTCGCCAGTCACAGCCTGTGCTTTCGTCCTCCAGGGCTTGGGTCCAGCTCTCGTAGACCGCTGGTGCATCACACCAGAGTTGGCTGAGCGCGTGGCCATCCGGCCCATTCGTCCCGAAGCCCATGTGGAGATCTGGGCCACTCACTCCACGCTCGCCCCGCTGCCGTTGCTTGGCCGCCGTTTTCTCGATGCCGCGCGGCATGTCATCGAACAGGGCGCCTAGCCGTGACGCCAGCGCCCCATCAATTTTCGAGTAATGCTGCCATGCTTGATCTGGATCAAGCCGGATATCGAGAGACCCTGCCACCATCTCCGTGCCGATAGCCCTCGGCCTTTACGGAGAAGTCATGTCATTACGCAGTACCGTGGCCGCCACATTCTGTGCGGCCAGCCTGAGCGCCATAACCGTCCACGCTCACGAAGCCGGCGATTGGCTTTTTAAGCTGGGCGTGACCCAAGTCAGCCCTAAATCCGATAATGGCAGCGTGCTCGGTGGCACGGTCGATCTCAACGTCAACAGCAACGTGCGGCCGAGTTTCACGGTGACCTACATGGCCACGCGGCATATCGGCATCGAGTTGCTCGGCGCATTGCCCTTTCAACACAATGTATCCGGTGACACCGGACTGGGAAAGATCGGCACGACCAAACAGCTGCCGCCCACACTCAGCGTGCAATGGCATTTCCTCCCGGATCACACCATACAGCCCTATGTCGGCGTGGGGCTGAACTACACTCATTTCTTTGACACGCACACGCGCGGCCCGCTGTCCGGCTCCAGTCTGAAGCTGAGCGACTCCTGGGGCTTGGCCGGGCAGCTGGGCGTTGACATCAAACTCAGCGACCGCTGGTTCATGAACGCGGATATTCGTTATATCGACATCTCGTCGAAGGTGAAACTCGACGGTCAGCGCATCGGCACCGCACGCATTGATCCGTGGGTCACGACCTTGGCGGTCGGCTATCGCTTTTAGCGCCGGCGCGGGCGGGCAGGCCCCATAAAGGTCATAATAGTCGGCTCCGCGCTACGTCTAAGAAAAGAGGAGCCCGCGCATGAAATCTTTACATCCCTTGCTCGCCAGCCTGTTGGCTGTCACTGCCCTGACCGGCGCATCGCTCGCCCGCGCCCAGGATGTCGGTGACTGGCCGTCCAAGCCCATTACCTTGATCGTGCCTTATGCGCCCGGGGGCTTTGCCGACACCCGTATGCGCCTGATCGCGCGCAAGCTGGGCGATGCGCTCAAGCAAACCGTCGTCGTCGAAAACAAGGCCGGTGCGGGAGGCGTCATCGGTACCAACCTGGTGGCCAAAGCCACTCCTGATGGTTACACCATTGGCGCCGGCAACTTGGCCCCCTTGGCAGTCAACCCTAGTCTGATGGCTCAGATGCCTTACAAAGCGGACAAAGATCTGGCCCCCATCATCCTGGTCGAAAACAGTCCCCTCGTCCTGAGCGTGACAAACACCTTGCCGGTCAAAAATCTGCAGGAGTTGATCGATCTGGCCAAGAAAAAACCGGGGACGCTGACTTTTGGTTCCTCGGGCGTGGGCGGCGCTCACCACTTGTCAGGCGAAATGTTCCGCGAACAGGCAGACATCGATATCGTGCATGTGCCCTATAAAGGCGGCAGCCCGGCGTCCGCGGATCTGATGGGTGGACATATTTCGATGATGTTCGAAATGGGTTACGCGGCGTTGCCCGCCATTCAGAGCAAAAAGGTTCATCCTATTGCCGTGACGTCCGCCAAACGCCTGACTGTGCTGCCCGATGTTCCGACGCTGAGCGAGGCAGGATTGCCCGGGTTCGAGTCATATAACTGGCAGGGCATCATCGCGCCGGCAGGTACGCCCGCCCCCATCATTGCCAAACTCAACACGGAGTTGAACAACATCTTGCAAGACCCGGAAGTGCAACGGGCCATTGCCGATACGGGTAGCCAGGCAGGAGGCGGCACGCCGGACGATTTCGCCAAATTCATCGCCAGCGAAACCCGAAAGTGGGCAGAAGTCATCCAAAAAGGCAACATTACGCTGCAGTAAGGACACGTTTGCGGCGACACTCGATGTGAGGCGGCAAGTTACAATAACATTCGCCTGCAACATGCCGCCGCGAGAATCACGGTCGCCTGACAGGTACAGTATTCGATGGCCGACGCCTTGACCGGCTCGGCCAAAAACTCTATGGTCGTCCCCTTTGTCGGACACTGTTCACCCGTCCAGGCCCAACTTGTTGCCTATGCCCGATCACACGCCCGATAGCCCGCCCCCCGTTCTGTCACTGGACGCAGTGGCGCTGGGCTATGGCGAATTCACGGTGCTGCAAGACATCACCATGACCGTCCAGCCCGGGCAGGTTGTAGCCATCATGGGCGGCTCCGGCTCGGGCAAAACCACGCTATTGCGTGCCGCGACTGGCCAGCTTCAGCCCCTGCGCGGCCAAGTCCGTGCATTCGGCACCGATCTGAGCCAAATCGGCCACGATGAGCTGCAGGCCTTGCGCAAGCGCATGGGCGTGCTTTTTCAGCAAGGCGCGCTGTTTACAGACCTGAACGTCTTTGAAAACGTCGCCTTTCCCCTACGCGAGCACACCCGCTTGCCTGAGGCAGAGGTTGTGTCCCGCGTGCTGGACAAGCTCGACGCGGTTGGGCTGCGTGCTGCGGCGCATCTGCGCGTAGCGGAAATCTCTGGCGGCATGTCCCGACGGGTGGCCCTGGCTCGTGCGGTAGTGCTGGAGCCCGAACTCATTTTGTACGACGAACCCTTTGCTGGGCTCGACCCGATTTCGATGGGGATCACGGCCCGTCTGATCCGCGACCTATCCGACCGACTGCATTGTGCCTCGGTGCTGATCACCCACGACGTGCAGGAGTCCTTTGCAATTGCCGATCAGGTCTACCTGGTCGGCCAGGGCCGTCTGGTCATCTCCGGATCGCCGCAATCCTTATCTGAGTCGCAAGACCCGTACGTCAGACAATTCCTGCGCGGCGAGCCCGATGGCCCGGTCGCCTTTCAGTATCCCGACACGCCGGCGTTTCAGGCGTGGCTGGCCAAACAGGCGGGCGGCTCCGAAGCCAGGGCGAACTCGACCCCATCTCCAAAAACCGACGCAGCCCAGTCTTCCCTCGGAGGCCGAAAATCATGATCGGGCCAGTTCGAGCGATCAGCGCCCTGGGCCGTTGGGTGCGTGACAGCATCAGCGGCGTCGGCGGGTTCACCCGCTTTGTAAACAGTCTCCTGGCGCGCAGCGGCATCGCGTTGTCGCGTCCCCGGCTGGTCTCCCAGCAAGTTCACTTCATCGGCAACTATTCCCTGCTGATCATCGTCGTATCGGGCCTGTTTGTCGGCTTCGTGCTGGGATTGCAAGGCTATTACACACTGAACCGCTATGGTTCCGAAGAAGCCCTCGGTCTGCTGGTCGCCCTGTCCCTGGTTCGCGAACTCGGTCCCGTGGTGACGGCCCTCCTGTTTGCCGGCCGTGCGGGCACCTCGCTGACCGCCGAAATTGGCCTCATGAAGGCTGGCGAGCAGCTCTCGGCCATGGAAGTCATGGCCGTCGATCCGATGCGGCGGGTGCTCGTGCCGCGTTTGTGGGGCGGCATCATCGCCATGCCGGTCTTGGCCGCTGTATTTTCCATGGTAGGCATCCTGGGCGGCTGGATCGTCGGCGTACTGCTCATTGGGGTGGATGCCGGCGCGTTCTGGTCGCAGATGCAGAACGGCGTGGACGTCTGGGATGACGTCGCCAATGGCGTCCTGAAAAGCATTGTCTTCGGAGTCACGGTCACGCTCGTCGCGCTCTACGAAGGCTGGCACGCCCGCGCTACCCCCGAGGGCGTGGCGCGAGCCACCACCCGCACCGTCGTCGTAGGCTCGCTCGCCGTGCTGGGCCTGGATTTCCTGCTTACCGCCCTGATGTTTGGCAATTAATACGGATTTGCATCATGTCACGCGAAAAAACCGATTTTTGGGTAGGCCTCTTCGTGCTGCTCGGCGCAGCCGCCCTGGTGTTTCTGGCCTTGCGTGCCGGCAACCTCAGCAGTTTCTCATTTGCGCCGACATACACGTTGACCGCCGACTTTGACAATATCGGCGGCCTGAAAGCGCGCGCGCCCGTCAAAAGCGCCGGCGTGGTGGTGGGGCGCGTCAGCAGCATCACCTTTGACGACCGTTC
Organism: Bordetella genomosp. 4; assembly: GCF_002261185.1. GTDB lineage: Bacteria > Pseudomonadota > Gammaproteobacteria > Burkholderiales > Burkholderiaceae_B > Bordetella_A. The sequence goes on along the minus strand of NZ_NEVQ01000001.1, from coordinate 278,473 downwards.
TTTCAAGGCCGTGGTCGCCCTCAACCTGGAAGAAGGCTACCAATTTCCCAAAGACACGTCGGCCTCCATTCTGACCTCAGGGCTGCTGGGCGAGCAGTACGTTGGGCTGACAGCGGGCGGCGACGAGCAAAATTTTGCCGATGGAGGCAAAATCCGCTATACCCAAAGCGCCGTTGTCCTGGAAAACCTGATTAGCCAATTCCTCTACAACAGCGCGCAAAACCAAGGGTCTAATTCGGACAAATCCGGCGAACAGCCCAGTGCGCCGCCAACGAACTGAAATACCGCGCTGACGGACATTGACCGAATACCTTTGCCCAGCCTGCTTCGGCAGGCGACCTGTGAACAGAACCTTTGCTTGGCATTGACCCCATCATGACTATGCCCACCTACGCTCGATTTGCCTCTGCCCTGGCCGTCTGCGCGCTGACCGCCGGTTGCGCGGCTCCAGGCAACCCGGATCCGCGCGATCCCTGGGAAGGCTTCAACCGCGGCGTATACAAGTTCAACGACACTATCGACCGGGCTCTGTTCAAGCCTGTCGCACAGGCATATACCTATGTCACGCCTGAGCCGGTACGCAGCTGCGTCCACAACATGTTCAGCAACGTAGGCGATCTCTGGTCGGCCACGAACAGCTTCCTGCAGGGCCGCGGCCACGATTTCGTCAACACGCTGGGACGCTTCCTGTTCAACACCACCATGGGCGTAGGCGGCTGCTTTGACGTGGCCTCGGCCAATGGCGCCCGCAAGATCCCCAACGACTTCGGCACGACGCTGGGCGTATGGGGCCTTGGCCAAGGTCCCTATCTGGTGCTGCCGTTCTTTGGCTCAAGCACCGTGCGTGACGGCGTGGGCCTGATCGGCGACTGGCAAGGCGGTATTTACACCTACAGCAGCCCCGGTGCCATCGAGAACGTACCGATCCGCAATAGCTTGTGGGGTCTGGATCTCGTCGATACGCGCGCCAGCTTGCTCGACACCACCGATATGGTCGATCGGGTAGCGCTGGACCCCTACAGTTTCATTCGTGACGCCTACCTGCAACGCCGCGCCGCCATGGTGCGCGGCAGCGCCGAGGGCGAGGGCAACCTGCCGGATTACAGCATCGAGGACGATGACGACGCCGCCGCGCCGGCTCAACCTGCCGCCCCTGCGCCCACGCCCACCCAATAACCAGGACGCCCCACTCAAAAGGAGCTCTTATGCGAATTTCCGCTTTTTCCTTGCTGCAACGTCTATTCCTGGCCGCAACCATCGGCCTGATGGCCGCTACCGTGGCTCAGGCCAAGCCCGATGCCCACGGCGCGCCCGACAAGTTCGTGCTGGATGCCGCCAACGAGGCGCTGGACGTGCTCAAGGCCGATTCCAAGGTCAAATCCGGCGATCTCGCCCACATCAACCAGGTCGTCGACACCTACATCCTGCCGTACGTCAATTTCCGCAAAACCACACAGCTGTCTGCTGGCCGTTACTGGCGCCAAGCCACGCCCGAGCAACAAACCGCCTTGGCCAACGCCTTTCGCGGCACGCTGGTCCGCACCTACAGCGGCGCCCTGACCGGTGTGACTCAAAACACGTCCATCAAACTGCTGCCATTCCGGGATGATCCCAACGCCGACGATGTGGTCGTACGCAGCCTGATCACGCAGGCAAACGGCCAGCCCGTCGGTGTTGACTATCGACTCGAAAAGGACCCCCAGCAAGGCTGGCGGATCTACGACATGAACGTCGAAGGCATCTGGCTGATCCAGAACTATCGCAATCAATTCGCGCAACAAATCGAGCAATCCGGCATTGACGGGCTGATCAAGGCGCTAAACCAGCGCAACCAATAAACCCAGGCGGCAACCGGGACAAAGCATTCCCGGCGGGGCCGCCATTTATAATGGGCGATTCGCTCTTTCCCGGGCCTTCGCCGTCGCCATGTCAGCAGTCAGTCTAGAACACGTATCCAAGATTTATCCACCACGCCAGGCGGGTTGGAAGAAATGGCTTGGACGTACCCCCGGCCAGGGGTTTCAGGCCCTGAACGATGTCAGCCTGCGCATCGAGCCCGGCGAGTTTTTCGGCTTGCTGGGGCCCAATGGGGCCGGCAAAACCACCTTGATCTCCATTCTCGCCGGCTTGGCGCGTGCCTCCAGCGGCAATGCCAGCGTCTGTGGCTACGATGTCTCCGCCGACTATAAAATGGCCCGCCGCGCGCTAGGCGTCGTACCGCAAGAGCTGGTCTACGACCCGTTTTTCACCGTACGCGAAACGCTGCGCATCCAGTCGGGCTATTTTGGCTTGCGCAAAAATGACGACTGGATCGACGAAATCCTGTTCAATTTAGGGTTGGCAGACAAGGCCGACAGCAATATGCGCGCCTTGTCGGGCGGTATGAAGCGACGCGTTCTCGTCGCCCAAGCGTTGGTGCATCGTCCGCCAGTGATTGTGTTGGACGAGCCCACAGCGGGCGTGGATGTCGACCTGCGCCGCACCCTGTGGGAATTCATCTCACGGCTGAACAAAGCCGGCCACACCATCATGCTGACCACGCACTACCTCGAAGAAGCCGAGGCCTTGTGTGGCCGTATCGCCATGCTGAAAGGCGGTCGCATTGTGGCACTGGACACTACGCAGGCCTTGCTGGCGCGCGTAGGCGGCGTAGACCTCGAAGACGCCTTTGTGCGCATCATGCATCAGGATACCCCGCTGTCGGCCGAACTCGAACCTGAAGAGGCCCTGTCGTGACCCCGCCGCTGACCCCGACCGAACAGCCATTGGTGCAGCCTCGCCTGGATGCGGGCTCCGGCTTTCCCACGCTGTTGCGCAAAGAGCTCCTGCGTTTCTGGAAAGTAGCATTCCAGACCATTGCCGCCCCCGTCGTCACGGCCTTGCTCTACCTGCTGGTGTTTGCTCACGTGCTGGAAGGGCGGGTCATGGTGTACAACACCGTGCCGTACACCGCATTCCTGATTCCGGGATTGATGATGATGAGCATGCTGCAAAATGCTTTCGCGAATCCGTCATCGTCGTTGATCCAGAGCCGTATCACCGGCAACCTGGTGTTTGTGCTCCTGCCTCCTTTATCGCATCGCGAGATTTTCTCGGCCTATCTGCTGGCCGCGATTGTGCGTGGCTTAGCCGTAGGCGCCTGTGTGTGGCTGGTGGCGATCTGCTTCACATCGTTGCCTTTGGCCCACCCGGGGTGGATCGTCGTGTTCTCCATTCTGGCTTGCGGGATCATGGGCACATTGGGCCTGATCGCCGGCCTATGGTCCGAAAAATTCGACCAGCTCGCTGTATTCCAAAACTTTCTGATCATGCCAGCCACATTTCTGTCCGGCGTGTTCTACTCCATTCACACACTGCCGCCGTTCTGGCAAACCGTGTCGCACTGGAACCCCATTTTTTATACGATCGATGGCTTTCGCTACGGGTTCTTCTCCGTATCGGACGTCTCGCCATGGCATAGCCTGGCCGTCGTGGCAGGGGTCTTCGCCGTCTTGGTGATCTGTGCCTTGCGGCTCTTGGCCAGCGGCTACAAACTCAGGAATTGACGCCATGCTGCCTACCCCCGAGCAGGTTCGCCAATATATCGCCGACGGGCTGCCTTGCGATCATCTGGATGTGCAGGGCGATGGCTCGCATTTTGACGCAGTCATCGTCAGCCCTGCATTCGAAGGCAAACGCCTGATTGCACGCCATCAGCTCGTCTACGCCGCACTGGGCGACCGCATGAAAGCCGAGATCCACGCGCTATCCATGCGCACCCTGACACCCGACGAATACACCAAGGCGGGCAACTAATGGACAAGTTACGCATCACCGGCGGCACGCCCCTGCGCGGCGAGGTCACGGTCTCTGGCGCCAAAAATGCGGCATTGCCCATTCTGTGCGCAGGCTTGCTGACGGCCGACACAGTCTCGCTCGCCAACGTGCCGGCCCTGAATGACACGTCCACCATGTTGCGCCTGTTGGCCCGCATGGGGGTCAAGGCCGAGCGCGGCGCCGATGGCATCGTGACTCTGCAGGCCGACCAGGTCGACAACCTGGAGGCTCCGTACGACCTGGTCAAGACCATGCGCGCCTCGATCCTGGTGCTCGGGCCGCTGCTTGCACGCTTTGGCGAGGCCCGCGTCAGCCTGCCGGGCGGATGCAGCATTGGTCAACGCCCGGTCGACCAGCACATCAAGGGCCTGGCGGCATTGGGCGCCGACATTCGCATCGAACACGGCTTCGTCATCGCCAAAGCTCCACGGTTAAAAGGCGCGTCCATTCTCACGGACATGGTCACCGTCACAGGCACGGAAAACCTGCTGATGGCCGCCGTATTGGCCGAAGGCCAGACCGTTCTCGAAAATGCCGCCCGCGAACCCGAAGTGGTCGATCTAGCCGAGCTGCTGATCAAAATGGGCGCGCGTATCCAGGGCCATGGTACGGACCGCATCGTGATCGATGGCGTGGACAGCCTGCATGGCGCCGAGCATCGTGTCAGCCCCGACCGGATCGAGGCCGGGACCTTTCTCTGCGCGGTCGGTGCGGCGGGCGGCGACATCGTCCTGCGCAACGTCGCCCCGGAGATGATGGGCGCGACCTTGGACAAGCTCACCGAAGCCGGCCTGACGCTGGAAACGGGCCCGGACTGGATTCGTGGCGCCATGCACGGCCGGCCGCGCGCGGTCGGCTTCCGCACTCATGAATACCCCGGTTTTGCCACCGACATGCAAGCCCAACTGATGGCCTTGGACACTATCGCGCAAGGCACCTCGGTGATCGTGGAAACCATCTTTGAAAACCGCTACATGCACGTACAAGAGCTACGCCGCATGGGCGCGGACATCGACATCGACGGCCACACCGCCGTAGTGCGAGGCGTCGAACGCCTGTCGGGCGCCACGGTCATGGCCACCGACCTGCGCGCCTCGGCCAGCCTGGTTATCGCCGGCCTGGCGGCCGAAGGGCAAACCACCGTCGATCGTATTTACCATCTGGATCGCGGCTACGACCGCATGGAAGTCAAACTACGCGCGCTGGGCGCTGACATTCAGCGCTTAAGCGGCAAGGAAGCCCTATGAGCCCAGTCGCCAACGCTCCCATCACCCTGGCGCTATCCAAGGGCCGCATTTTCGAAGAAACACTGCCGCTGCTGGCTGAGGCCGGTATCGAGGTCCCCGAAAATCCGGAAAGCTCGCGCAAACTGATTCTGCCTACCAGCGACCCCGGCCTGCGCCTGATCATTGTTCGTGCATCCGACGTTCCCACCTACGTCCAGTACGGCGCTGCCGATCTCGGCATCGCCGGTAAAGACGTGCTGATCGAGCACGCAGCCCAGCATCCTGGCGGCCTCTACCAGCCCATCGACCTGAACATCGCCAAATGCCGGTTGTGCGTCGCGGTGCGAAACGGATTCGACTACGAAGCCGCTGTCCACCAAGGCGCACGCCTGCGCGTAGCCACCAAATACGTGCAATCGGCACGCGAGCACTTCGCGGCCAAGGGCGTCTACGTCGACATCATCAAGCTCTATGGTTCGATGGAGCTCGCCCCGCTGGTCGGACTGGCCGACTGCATCGTCGACCTGGTGTCCTCGGGCGGTACGCTGCGCGCCAATGACCTGGTCGCCGTAGAGGACATCATGGCCATCTCGTCGCGCCTGATCGTCAATCAGGCCTCGCTCAAGACGCGCGGCGCGCGGCTGCAGCCCCTGCTGGACGCGTTCCAACGGGCGGCAAATGCCGGCGCCGCGGCCTGACAAGGCCTGCGCCCGCTACACTATGTCTTTACCTGCTCCGGCGGCCGCCCTGATATATGGCGCCACCGGGGGTCTCTTTGCTTCACCATGACGCCATGGCCCTGATCAATCGCCTCGATTCCCGTCAGCCGGATTTTGCTGCCGCGCTGTCCAAACTGCTGGCTTTCGAAGCCACCGAAGACGAATCCATCGACCGCGCCGCGGCCGGCATTCTGGCGGACGTACGCCATCGGGGCGATACGGCGCTGCTGGAATATACCCAGCGCTTTGATCGCGTTGCCGTGTCGTCGGCCGACGCTCTCGAAATTCCCAAGGCCGACTGGCATGCCGCATTGGCGGCTTTGCCAGCCGCTCAACGTAATGCGCTGGAAACGGCCGCCGATCGCGTGCGCGCCTACCACGAACACCAGCGTGGCGAGACCTGGACCTACACCGACGCCGAGGGCACCTTGCTGGGCCAGCAGATCACCCCGCTGGACCGCGTGGGCTTGTACGTGCCGGGCGGCAAGGCTGCCTATCCTTCGTCGGTCCTGATGAACGCGATCCCCGCCAAAGTGGCGGGCGTTCCCGAGTTGATCATGGTCACGCCCACACCTGACGGCGTACGCAATCCGATCGTCTTGGCAGCGGCGGCTATCGCAGGTGTGGATCGCGCATTCGCCATCGGCGGCGCCCAAGCTATCGGCGCATTGGCCTACGGCACGGCGACCGTGCCGGCAGTGGACAAGATCGTCGGTCCGGGCAACGCCTATGTTGCGGCCGCCAAGCGCCGCGTATTCGGCACCGTGGGCATCGACATGATCGCAGGCCCCAGCGAGATTCTGGTCATCTGTGACGGCAATACCCCGGCCGACTGGATCGCCATGGACCTGTTCTCGCAGGCCGAGCACGACGAATTGGCGCAATCCATTCTCTTGTGCCCCGATGCCGCCTTCATCAACGAGGTCGAGGCCGCCATCGAGCGTCTGTTGCCCACGATGCCGCGCGCCGACATTCTGCGCGTGAGCCTTGCCAATCGCGGCGCGTTGATTTTGGTGCAGGATCTGGACGAGGCCTGTGCCATCGCGAACGACATCGCTCCCGAGCACTTGGAAATCTCGACAGAGCAACCTGAGCACTGGACTGCGCGCATCCGGCATGCTGGCGCCATCTTTATGGGTCGTTTCAGCTCCGAATCGCTGGGCGACTATTGTGCCGGCCCCAACCACGTACTGCCCACGTCCCGCACCGCGCGGTTTTCTTCGCCGCTGGGCGTGTACGATTTCCAAAAACGCTCCAGCTTGATTCAGGTATCCCATCAAGGCGCTCAGACACTGGGCCGCATTGCCGCCGAACTCGCGCTGGGCGAGGGTCTGCAAGCTCACGCAGCCAGCGCGCAATACCGGCTGGACAAGCCATGACGTCGCGCACCGCGGCCGACCGCATCGCCGGTACGGTTCGAGCGGATATTCGGGCGTTGAGCGCCTATCCAGTGCCGCCTGCCGCGGGCGGTATCAAACTCGACGCCATGGAATGCCCGTATGAGCTGCCGGATGCGGTACGCGAGGACATCGCTCGCGCCGTCCACGATACGGCGCTCAATCGCTATCCGGCCGGCGACACTACCGAACTCGCTCATGACGTACGCAAGGCGTTCGGCATTCCTGCCGAGTCCGGCGTGTTGTTTGGCAACGGGTCCGACGAACTCATCCACCTAATCGTTCAAGCCTGTTGCGAACCCGGCGACACCGTGCTGTCGCCTTGGCCGTCGTTTGTCTATTTCGACATGGCGGCGCGCTTCGATCATGCGCGTTTCGTCGGCGTACCGCTGACTGCGGATCTGCAGTTGGATTTGCCCGCGATGTTGCAGGCTATCGCTCAGCATCGTCCCAAGGTGGTCTTTTTAGCCTTGCCCAATAACCCCACGGGGGGACTGTGGCCCGACGAGGCCGTACAGGCCATCATCGATACCGCGCCCGGACTGGTCGTCCTGGATGAGGCCTATCAGCCCTTTGCCGACCATACGTGGATGACGCGCCTGCCGACGCTGCCCCATGCCGTGATCCTGCGTACCGTCTCCAAGATCGGCCTGGCGGGGCTACGCTTCGGTTACCTGTCCGGCCATCCCGACTGGATCGCACAGTTCGACAAGGTCCGTCCGCCGTACAACCTCAACGTTCTGACGCAAGCCGCGTTGCGCGTGGTATTACGCCACAAATCCGTTCTCGACCAACAGGCAGCGCAACTGCGCGCCGATCGTGAACCGCTGGCCCGGGCGCTGGCCGATTTGCCGGACGTCACCGTGTTTCCGAGCGCTGGAAACTTCATTCTCGCCCGCTTTTCCGGCGAGTTCGACGGTAACACTGTGCATCTTGCGCTGAAAACGCGCAAAATACTGGTAAAGAACGTATCCAGCGCGCACCCGTTGCTGGCCAACTGCCTGCGAATCTCGATAGGCACGCCCGCCGAAAACACCGCACTGCTATCCGCTCTACAAGACATTCTCCGTTCCCATTAGGCTCGCCCCTCTTTTTATGCGTACCGCCGATATCACCCGCAACACCAACGAAACGCGCATCCGCGTGTCCGTCAATCTCGACGGCACCGGCAAGCAAAACCTGGACACAGGCGTTCCGTTTCTGGACCACATGCTGGATCAAATTGCCCGGCATGGCCTGATCGACCTGGACATCAAGGCCGAGGGTGATCTGCACATCGACGCGCACCACACCGTCGAAGACGTCGGCATCACGTTGGGTATGGCCGTCGCCAAGGCCGTCGGCAACAAGGCCGGCCTGCGCCGCTATGGACATGCCTATGTGCCGCTGGACGAGGCCCTGTCGCGTGTGGTCATCGACTTTTCTGGTCGGCCGGGCCTGGAATATCACATCCCGTTTACGCGCGCGCGCATCGGTAATTTTGACGTGGACCTGACCCGCGAATTCTTCCAGGGATTCGTCAATCATGCGTTGACCACGCTGCATATCGACAATCTGCGCGGCTTCAATGCCCATCATCAGTGCGAGACCGTCTTCAAGGCATTCGGCCGCTCGCTGCGCATGGCACTGGAAGTCGATCCGCGCATGGGCGATGTCGTGCCGTCCACCAAAGGCGTGCTGTAACTCCACCCCAGGCAGAATTCAGTGACCACCATTGCCATCGTCGATTATGGAATGGGCAATTTCCATTCCGTGGCGCGCGCGCTGCGCTACGCCGCGCCCGATGCCGACATCCGCATCTGCAACCGTGCCGCCGATATTGATGCGGCCGATCGCGTCGTATTTCCCGGCCAGGGCGCCATGGCCGACTGCATGCGTACCTTGAACGAATCGGGGCTGCGCGACGCCGTCGTACGCGCTGCTCGCGCCAAACCGCTGTTGGGCGTATGCGTAGGCGAACAAATGCTGTTCGAGACGAGCGAAGAGGGCAACACCCCTTGTCTGGGCGTGTTCCCCGGCACCGTGCGCCGATTCTCGGGCGACCAGTTTGCGGATGGCACCCCATCCAGTACGGGCGATGAGCGCCTGAAAGTTCCTCACATGGGGTGGAACCAAGTCCGCCAAACGCGCTCCCATGCTTTGTGGGACGGGATTCCGGACCTCACGCATTTTTATTTTGTACACAGCTACTATGCCGCGCCTGCCGATCCCGCGCTGACTATCGGGGAAACCGACTATGGCGGCAAGTTTACGTGCGCTGTCGCGGCCGCTAACATTTTCGCGGTGCAATTTCACCCCGAGAAAAGTGCGGCGCACGGTTTGCGCTTGTACCGCAATTTTGTAGACTGGAACCCATAACTCCCGTACGAGCCTCGGGCCGGACCTTTTTCAACCCTCTTTTTCAACGCTCGCTATTCACCATGCTGCTGATCCCCGCCATCGATCTCAAAGACGGGCGCTGCGTCCGCCTGCGCCAGGGAGACCTCGACGAGGCAACGGTATTCTCCGAAGAACCCGCCGCCATGGCGACGCACTGGCTCGACCTGGGCGCACGCCGCCTGCACTTGGTCGATCTGAACGGTGCCGTCGCAGGCAAACCCAAGAACGACGCCCCCATCAAAGCCATCCTGGACGCTGTGGGCGATGAAATTCCCGTGCAGATCGGCGGTGGTATCCGTGATCTCGACACCATCGAGTCTTATCTGGATGCCGGTATCTCGTACGTCATCATCGGCACGGCTGCCGTGAAGAATCCGGGATTCCTGCAAGACGCCTGCGGCGCCTTCCCCGGCCAGATCATCGTGGGCCTGGATGCTCGCGATGGCAAGATCGCCACCGACGGCTGGAGCAAGCTCACCCGCCACGACGTGCTGGACCTGGCCAAAAAGTTCGAAGACTACGGCTGCGAATCCATCATCTACACCGACATCAGCCGCGACGGCATGCTCTCGGGCGTCAACGTTGATGCCACGGTCAAGCTCGCGCAGCACGTCCGCATTCCCGTGTTCGCCTCGGGCGGCATTGCCGACATGAAAGACATCGAAGCCCTGTGCGCCGTCGAAGATGAAGGCGTCGAGGGTGCCATTCTGGGCCGCAGCATCTACGAAGGCACGCTTGATTTTCAAGCTGCCCAAGCCCGCGCCGACGAACTCAACCCATGAACACGTCCACCGCCACGACAGCCATCAGCCCGGCGGCGTCCTCGAATGCTGCCGGACCGTCGGGTGCGCTGACCCGCCGCATCATTCCCTGCCTGGATGTCACGGCGGGACGCGTCGTCAAAGGCGTCAATTTCGTCAATCTGACCGATGCTGGCGACCCGGTTGAAATCGCCCGCCGTTACGACGAGCAGGGCGCCGACGAGCTCACGTTCCTGGACATCACCGCCACCAGCGATGATCGTGATCTGATTTTGCCCATCATCGAACAGGTCGCCTCGCAGGTATTCATTCCGCTGACCGTCGGCGGCGGCGTACGTCAGGTCTCCGATGTGCAGCGCCTGCTCAATGCAGGTGCCGACAAGATCAGCATCAATAGTGCGGCGGTGGCCAATCCCGAATTGGTACGGGCCGCGGCCAGCTATCACGGCTCGCAGTGCATTGTGGTCGCGATCGATGCGCGCCGGGTCTCCGCTGCCGGCGAGCCCGCCCGTTGGGAAGTCTTCACCCACGGTGGCCGCAAGCCGACCGGCCTGGATGCCGTGCAATGGGCACGGCAGATGGCGGCCTATGGCGCAGGCGAAATCCTGTTGACCAGCATGGACCGCGACGGCACGAAATCGGGCTTTGATATCGAACTGACGCGGGCCGTGTCGGACGCCGTGCCGGTGCCCGTCATCGCGTCGGGCGGAGTAGGGAGCCTGCAGCACTTGGCCGACGGCGTCACCGCAGGGCGAGCCAGTGCGGTGCTCGCAGCCAGCATTTTCCACTTTGGCCAACACACGGTGCGCGAATGCAAGACATTCATGGCCAACCAAGGCATCGCCGTCAGACTGGATTAGACTGTACCCATGAATACCGATCCCGCCTGGATGGCCGAAGTTGTTTTTGACGACAACGGCCTGATTCCCGCCATCGCTCAAGACGCCGAAAACGGCCAAATCCTGATGGTGGCCTGGATGAACCGCGAGTCCCTGGCCGAAACTGCCGCCACGGGGCGCGCCGTCTATTGGTCTCGTTCTCGCCAACGCCTCTGGCGCAAAGGCGAAGAATCCGGCCATACACAGACCGTGCACGATCTGCGCCTGGACTGCGACGGCGATGTCATCCTGCTCAAGGTGCACCAAGAAGGCGGTATCGCCTGCCATACCGGGCGGGCCAGCTGTTTTTTCCGCCACCTCGAGGGCCCGGCCGACAGCGCCTCCTGGGTGACTGTCGACCCCGTCCTGAAAGACCCGGAACACATTTACAAATGAGCCAGTCCTTATCCGGCGCCGACACGCTCGCGCGTATCGCCGACACCCTGGAGACCCGCCGCCCCGAAAACGGCGGCGATCCACAATCGTCGTATGTCGCCAAACTGCTGGCCAAAGGCCCCGATGCCTTTTTGAAGAAAATCGGCGAGGAAGCCACCGAGCTCGTCATGGCGGCCAAAGACGGCGTGCCAGACCGCATCATCAGCGAGACCGCCGATCTGTGGTTTCATTGTCTCGTCACGTTGACTCACTACAATCTGCGCCCCGAAGACGTGTTGGCCGAGCTGGCACGACGGGAGGGCCTCTCGGGCCTCGAAGAAAAAGCACGGCGCCCCGCGTCTTGAGTACGGAACAACCATGAGCGACAACTGTATCTTCTGCAAAATCGCCCGCGGCGAAATTCCCTCAAAAATCGTTTACGAAGATGAGGAATTCGTTGCGTTTCACGACATCAATCCAGCCGCACCCGTCCATCTGCTGCTCATCCCGCGTCGACACATTGTCTCGCTGCAGGACGTCAGCGCAGACGATGCGGGCTGGTTAGGTAAAATGACAGTATTGGCATCCCGCCTAGCAGCGGAAAATGGCTGCCGACCGGGCCCCGATGGGGGATTCCGTCTCGTTGCCAACGCCGGCATCGACGGCGGCCAGGAAGTACCGCATTTGCATTTCCATATCATCGGCGGTCAGCGTCCCTGGAAAGGGCGCGTGGCTCCCAACGCATAACCCCGGAGAACCGTCATCATGGGTAGCTTTAGCATCTGGCATTGGTTGATCGTCCTGGTCATCGTGGCACTCGTATTCGGCACCAAGAAACTGCGCAATATCGGCGGAGACCTTGGCGGCGCCGTCAAGGGCTTCAAGGAAGGCATGAAAGAAGCCAACAGCGATACGAAGCCCGAACAGGTCTCGCAGCAGAAAGTCGCCGACGACACCATCGACGTCCAGGCCAAAGAAAAGACCAACAACTCCTGATCCGCGTGGCTAGGGTGTAACCCCCTCAGGCAACGCCCGCGGGCGTTGCCTTGCCACGTTGTCCTTGTCCCTTTGTTTAAGCGAGCAGATGTCGCATGTTTGATGTCAGTTTCACTGAGCTGATGGTGATTGGCGTCATTGCGCTGATTGTCATCGGGCCGGAACGGCTGCCCAAAGTGGCACGCACCGTCGGACATTTGCTCGGCCGTGCCCAACGCTACGTCAATGACGTCAAAAGCGATATCCAACGCGAGATCGAGCTGGACGAATTGCGCAAGTTCAAAAGCGAAATGGACGATGCTGCGAGCAGCGTAAAAACCTCGCTGCGAGAGACCGAAAACTCGTTGCGCACCAATCTGAACGATACTGCCCGCGAGGCTACGCAGAGCATCTCGAACCTGAAAAAAGAAGTCGAAACTCCCGCTGGCAGTGCTGACCGCCCAACGGCGGCGGGCACTCCTGCGCTAGATACCGCCCAGCCGGCCGCGACCGACACGGCAGCGGCCAGCACGCCGACACCGGCCGCCACCGATACTGCAGCCGTCTCCGCTGACCCGGCGACCGCCCCCCAACCGAAAACCTCGACCACGCCGTGACTCAGACCGCCAAGCACGACGAGCTGGACCAGGATCAGCCGCAAGAAACCTTTATCTCGCACCTGGTCGAGCTACGCAGCCGCCTCATGAAGGCCGCCATCACCGTGATCGGCGTTTTCGTAGTGCTGTTTCTCTATCCGGGCGCCTCCGTCATTTACGACGTCTTGGCACAACCCATGCTGTCTTCGCTGCCCGAAGGCACACGCATGATCGCCACGGGCGTCATCACGCCGTTCATGGTGCCAGTCAAGGTCACCTTGATGGCGGCCTTTGTCATTTCGTTGCCGGTCGTGCTGTATCAGGCCTGGGCCTTTGTCGCGCCCGGCCTCTATCGTCACGAAAAACGCCTGGCCCTGCCGCTCATCGTATCCAGCACGCTGCTGTTCATGTTGGGCATGGCCTTTTGCTATTTCTTCGTGTTTCGTACGGTCTTTCATTTCATTGCGACCTTCGCGCCGCAATCCATCACGCCTGCGCCGGATATCGAAGCCTATCTCAGCTTCGTCATGACGATGTTCATGGCATTCGGCATCACGTTCGAAGTCCCGGTTGCCGTGGTCTTACTGGTCAAGACCGGCATTGTCGAATTGAGCAAACTGCGCAGCGCGCGCGGCTACGTCGTCGTCGGGGCTTTTGTCATTGCTGCAGTCGTCACCCCGCCCGACGTCGTCAGTCAGTTCATGCTGGCCGTCCCGCTGTGCCTGCTGTACGAGGTCGGCCTGATCGTCGCGCGCATGGTCACACCCACCAGCAAAGACACCGATTCAGACGATACAGGCAGCCTCACCGAACAACGGTAACCGTACCTAGACGCCCCAATAACACTGCCCCCAGACGTTGGATTCGCATCCGTCCTGGGGGCAGTATCGTTTATGCCCAGCTCGGAACACCGGGCATCTGCTGAACGCGGATCCGATTTCTCGCGCAGCCCGGATGCCGTATGGGGACGCCGGCCTGCCCACTCTTCCGATTCAGCGGGGTTGTGTTGGCCGCGTCCCGATAGTCACAGACATATCGCGCAACTTGCCGCCGCGCATCACGCCCAGCGTGGCCTTTTCTCCAGGCGGTAATGCTGCGATCAAGCGCAGCAGCGTCATCGTATCCTGCACCTCGGCATCATCCACCGTCTGAACGATATCGCCGACACGCAGCCCGCTTTTGCCTGCAGGACCATCACGAATCACCCCGGCAATCACCACACCCTTGGTATTGGCCGGCAGACTGAAGGCGCGTGCCAAATCGGGAGTGATGTCTTGCGGCTCGATTCCCAGCCAGCCCCGCCGTACCGCGCCCGTCTTGATGATTTCTTCCATGATCTTGCGCGCCGTATCGACAGGAATCGCAAATCCGATTCCCAGAGACCCGCCCGTCTCGGAATAAATCGCTGCATTGATCCCCACCAGATTGCCTTGTGTATCGATCAGCGCACCGCCAGAGTTGCCAGGGTTGATCGCAGCATCGGTCTGGATGAAATTCTCGTATGTATTGATGCCCAGGCCATTACGGCCCAATGCCGACACAATGCCCTGCGTCGTGGTCTGTCCCACCCCGAACGGGTTGCCAATCGCCAACACCACGTCGCCTACATGCAGACTGCGGTCGGTCGCCAACACCGCTACCGGCAGCGGCCGCAAGTTGTCAGCCAGTTTCAACACAGCCAGATCGGTATCCGGGTCAGCTCCCACGACCTTCGCGGTCCCGGCGCGGCCATCGGCCAGCGCCACTTCGATCGCATCGGCTGCCTCGACCACGTGATAGTTCGTCAGCACATAGCCTTCGCTGCTCACAATCACGCCGGATCCCAGGCTCGTGGACGCCTGACGGCGACTCAAGCCCGGCACCTGGCCAAACAACTGACGCAGAATCGGATCCTCGGGCAATGGCACGACCGGTATATTCACATGCTTGCTGGTGTACACGTTCACCACAGCCGGCGTCGCGCGCGACACGGCATAGGAGTATGACGAGACACCAGGCTCAATGACGGCAGGTACACCTGCACCACTGACAGGCGCGGCAGGTGCGCTTGGTCTCGCAGCATCGGAGGCTGGTGCAGGCGCCGACAGACGCAGCCAATCGGGCCGCAACGTAGTCACGACGAATAAAATGGCCAGACACACCGTGACGGCCTGAGCAAATATCAGCCAATAGCGACGCATAATCCTGACAAGGTAGGGCAATGAAAACGATCGACACCCGCGAACTGGCGGCCTGGCTGGATGCCACGCTGCAAGCGCCGCGATTCAAAGATTACTGTCCCAACGGCCTGCAAGTCGAAGGCAAGCCGCGCGTAGGCCACATTATCACCGGAGTTACCGCCTCTGAGGCGCTCATACGCGCTGCCATCGAACGAAACGCAGATGCGGTCCTCGTGCACCATGGTTGGTTCTGGAAAAACGAAGACCCTCGCGTACGCGGTACTCGCCGCACCCGGTTGGCACTCATGCTGGCGCACGATCTCAACCTGTTCGCGTACCACTTGCCGTTAGATGCCCACCCTGAATGGGGCAACAACGCTCAACTGGCGCGTGTACTGGGATTGACGCCCGAACGCGACGACACAGGAGCTCCCGTTACTTGTGGCCACGGCGACCTGATCTGGCTCGGCAATGCGCCAGACCTGGGCACACTGGGAGCATTGGCAGCGCGCGTGCAACAACGCCTGGGGCGCCAGCCCCTGCTCATCGGCGATCCCGACCAGCCGCTGCGCCGCGTCGCATGGTGCACGGGCGGCGCACAAAGCATGCTGGCCGATGCCATCGATGCCGGCGCGGATGCCTACATCACAGGCGAAGCTTCAGAACCCACCTATCACTTGGCGCGCGAAACCGGCACAGGGTTTATCGGCGCCGGCCACCATGCCACAGAACGCTATGGCGCCCAGGCATTGGGTGAAGCCGTGGCAAAACACTTCGGCATTCGCGTCGAATTCATCGACATCGACAACCCGGTCTAAATCGACGCGGGCCGCCCGAAGCTATCGCGGCAATGCGGCCTCGACGGCTGCCCACGCCATACGCCCACCGCCCGGACGATGACGCACGCCCCTATCCTGCCAGGGGCATGCGTCACACCAAGCCGAGGTGCCGGCCGTGGACCAGCATCATCGAGGACTACTTCTTCAGCAGATCGCGGATTTCGCGCAACACCACCACATCTTCGGGCGGCGCCTCAGGCGCGGCAGGTGCTTCTTCTTGCTTGCGGCGTGCCGTGTTGATCATCTTGACGATAATGAAAACCACAAACGCTAACAGAATGAAATTGATAAGAATCGTCAGGAAGTTGCCCCAAGCCAACACATTGGCGCCGGCCTTGGTCAAATCCGCATAGGTCATGGGGCCGGTGTAGCCCTCGGGCATAGACAAAACGAGGAACTTGTTGGAAAAATCAACCGAGCCACCGAGGATGAAATTCACCAACGGCATGATCAAGTCTTTCACTATCGAGTCGACGATTTTGCCGAACGCAGCGCCGATGATGACACCAATCGCTAGATCAACCGCATTGCCTTTCACCGCGAAATCGCGAAACTCTTTGAGAAAACCCGATGCTTTGCTCATGAATACTCCTTAGGTCGTTCGCCCGTGACTGGGCAGGCGCTATAATAAGCGGTTGCGACACTGTTACATGTTTCACACAACAGGTGCTGCGTGCGTGAATCCTGATGCTATACAGGTAATGCATGCGCATCAATAAGGATGGGAAGATGAGTCAGGATACGCTGTTGCATGACGAAGATGGTGCGGTTGATCCCAACCTGCCACCAGATCCTTCTCGCCGCTTCTGGGTCACCACGGCCTGTGCGGTGGGTGGTGTGGCCGGTGTAGCGACCGCCATTCCATTAGTTAGTACCTTTGCCCCATCCGAAAAAGCCCGCGCTGCGGGCGCCCCCGTCGAAGTCGACGTTGCCGATCTGGCCCCTGGTCAAATGCGCACTGTCGAATGGCGCGGCAAACCGGTCTGGATCCTGCGCCGCAGCGATGCCCAGCTCGCCGGCATCAAAAAACAAGACCCTTATCTCGCGGACCCCAATTCCGAGCGTCCGGGCTTCACGCCGGAATACGCCAAAAACGAAGACCGGTCTCGCAAACCCGATCTGTTCGTCTGTGTGGGCATCTGTACCCATCTGGGCTGTTCTCCCACTGCGCACTTCGAAACCGGTGGCGGCGGCGGCCTGCCTGCATCCTGGGAAGGCGGCTTTCTGTGCCCCTGCCACGGCTCGACCTTCGATCTGGCCGGTCGCGTGTACAAAAACAAACCCGCGCCCGATAACCTCGAAGTTCCGCCATATCAATACCTGAGCGACACCCGCATCATCGTCGGGGTTGACGAAGACAACAAGGCCTGACGCGCGCTGCGCGCGGCTTTACCCCGACCTTAGCAAAATACGCCTCGTATAGAAGGAGCCATTCATGGCTGGCGAAAAAACCGTCGAGACAACAGGGCTGCTGGGCTGGCTGGACCGGCGCTTTCCGGTAACCTCAACCTGGAAGGCGCATCTTTCCGAATACTACGCGCCCAAGAACTTCAATTTCTGGTATTTCTTCGGGTCCCTGGCCCTGCTGGTGCTGGTCATCCAGATCGTCACCGGCATCTTCCTCGTCATGCATTACAAGCCCGACGCCGAACGCGCATTCCAGTCGGTTGAATACATCATGCGCGAGGTTCCGTGGGGATGGCTGGTGCGCTACATGCACTCGACAGGGGCCTCGATGTTCTTTGTCGTCGTCTATCTGCACATGCTGCGAGGGCTGTTTTATGGCTCCTATCGCAAGCCGCGGGAACTGGTCTGGATCTTTGGCGTCGCCATCTTTCTGTGTCTGATGGGCGAAGCCTTCTTCGGCTATCTGCTGCCCTGGGGCCAGATGTCCTACTGGGGCGCTCAGGTGATCGTGAACCTGTTCTCGGCCATTCCGTTCATCGGCCCTGAACTGTCGATCTGGATCCGCGGCGACTATGTCGTGTCCGACGCCACGCTGAACCGCTTCTTCTCGTTCCACGTCATCGCCATTCCGCTCGTGCTGATTGGCCTGGTCGCTGCGCACTTGGTCGCGCTGCACGAAGTCGGCTCCAACAACCCCGACGGCGTCGAGGTCAAGCAGGGTCCGAAAGACAAATATGGCCGACCGAAGGACGCCATTCCGTTCCATCCGTTCTACACCGTGCACGACATCATGGGGGTCGCCGGCTTCCTGATCGTCTTCGCAGCGATTGTGTTCTTTGCGCCGGAAATGGGCGGGTATTTCCTGGAATACAACAACTTCATCCCTGCCGACCCGCTCAAGACGCCGCCGCACATCGCGCCCGTGTGGTATTTCACGCCGTTCTACTCGATGCTGCGCGCCACCACGGCCGAATTCACCTGGATCCTGGCCGGCGCCGCTGTCCTGGGCGCGATCGCGTTGCTGTTCAAGAGCAGCCTGAAAGGCATCCTGCGCATTGCCATCCCCGCCGTGCTGATCATCGTCGCCGTCCTGCTGCGCGTGATCGACGCCAAATTCTGGGGCGTCGTCGCCATGGGCGGTGCGGTCGTCATCCTGTTCTTCCTGCCGTGGCTGGATCATTCCCCCGTCAAATCCATCCGTTATCGCCCCACGTGGCATAAATGGTTCTACGGCATCTTCATCGTCAACTTCCTGGTGCTGGGTTTCCTGGGTACGCAACCGCCCAACGACGTGTACAACCTCATGTCGCAAATCGGCACGCTGATCTATCTGGGCTTTTTCTTCTTGATGCCGGTCTGGAGCCGGTTAGGGACGTTCAAGCCCGTGCCCGACCGCGTGACGTTCCATGCCCATTGACCCACGAACCGAAAACGGAATGACCATGATCAAGAAGCTGATTGGTGCTGTCGCGTTGATGTTCGCGTGCACTGGCGCCTACGCCGCCGAGGGCGGCTATCCCCTGGAAACCGCCCCTAACCGCGTCAACGACGTGGCCGCCCTGCAAAATGGCGCCAAGCTGTTCGTCAACTACTGTCTGAACTGCCACAGCGCATCCTCCATGCGCTACAACAAACTGCAAGACATCGGCCTGACCGACGAGCAGATCAAGGAAAACCTGCTGTTTACCGGCGAAAAAGTCGGCGATCTGATGCATGTCGCCATGACGCCGCAGGACGCCAAAAAATGGTTCGGCACCACGCCGCCAGACTTGTCCGTCATTGCCCGCGCCAAATCGATCAACGCGGGTCCCACCGGCGCCGATTACATCTATACCTATCTGCGCACGTTCTACCGGGACACCGCCCGGGCCACCGGCTGGAACAACCTGGTCTTTCCCAACGTAGGGATGCCGCACGTCCTCTGGGAACTGCAAGGCCCGCGCGAGCTCACCACCGTGGCCATGCATGAGGTCTCGGGCGGCGGCTGGGAACGCGTCACCACCACCTACGACAGCCAGGGTTACGCCCAGGTCAAGACCGAGCCAGTCGCGAATTTCCACGGACACGCTACACTTGAGGCTAAGTTCAAGGCTCTGGACCCTGCCAAAGTGGCTAGCTACGACAATGATGTGGCCGATCTGACCGCGTTTTTGTCCTGGATGGCCGAACCCCAACAGTTGTTCCGCAAGCAATTAGGGGTCTGGGTGCTGTTGTTCCTGGGCCTGTTCCTGCTGGTGGCTTGGCGTCTGAACGCTTCCTATTGGAAACACGTTCGCTGAAGTTAGCCCCACCGGACAGCTGGACTATGCAATACACTTCGGGGCCGGCAACCTAATCCCGATCGGGCTGCTGTCCGCCCGCCCCACCCTGGTAATCGGGGCCAGCGTTTGCTAGATTAGCGGCGCTGGCCTTTCGCTTTTCATACAAGGACTCACCGCCATGATGGTGCTCTATTCCGGAACCACCTGCCCTTTTTCGCAACGCTGCCGCTTTGTGCTCTTCGAAAAAGGAATGGATTTCGAAATCCGCGACATCGACCTGTACAACAAACCCGAAGACATCTCTGTCATGAACCCGTATGGCCAGGTGCCCATCCTGGTCGAGCGTGACCTGGTGCTGTACGAGTCCAACATCATCAACGAATACATCGACGAGCGTTTCCCGCACCCGCAATTGATGCCGGCCGACCCCGTCATGCGCGCGCGCACCCGCCTGTTCCTGTACAACTTCGAAAAAGAGCTGTTCGTGCACGTCTCCACCTTGGAAGACCGCAGCAGCAAGCCCGACGAAAAGAAACTGGCCGCCGCTCGCCAGGCCATCCGCGACCGCCTGGCTCAGTTGGCCCCGCTGCTGTTGAAAAACAAGTACATGCTCGGCGAAGAGTTCTCCATGCTGGACGTGGCAGTTGCCCCCTTGCTGTGGCGCCTGGATCACTACGGCATCGAGCTGCCCAAGAACGCCGCGCCGCTGCAAAAGTACGCCGAACGCATCTTCTCGCGTCCCGCCTACATCGAGGCACTGACGCCTTCTGAAAAAGTGATGCGTCGCTAAGCGGAGGGCTGTGTACGATGGGTGAAACTTCCACCAAACCGTATCTGTTGCGCGCCTTGCACGAATGGTGCACCGACAACGGCTATACGCCGTACATCACCGTGCAAGTCGACGAGCATACCCGGGTGCCTATGGCGCATGTTCGCGATGGGCAGATCACGCTCAACGTGGGCACGCTGGCCACCAACAAACTGGTGCTGGGCAACGAATTCATCGAATTCCAAGCCCGCTTCAGCGGCGTTGCGGAAAACGTCTGGGTACCCGTGGCTGCCGTCAGTGCGATCTACGCGCGTGAAACAGGTGCAGGCATGGGCTTCGAAGTCCAGCCCTACGAGGCTCCCAGCGCAGATGATGCCGCCGTACCTGCCGATGCCACGGACGTCGAACCGGGCGAACCCGCCCCGGCCGACGGTAGCGACGGCGATGATGACGAACCCAAACGTCCCCGCCTGACCATCGTCAAGTAGCACGTCGTTCGTTATCGGTAAATTCTTCGAATTTGCCGGTGGAAATGCGGGGCGGGCACATGCATGCTCCGAGTTTCCTATACAATGCAAACCCTTCGCCCGCCATGCCTGCCATGGCGGCGCGTCTGCCGGTGTAGCTCAGTTGGTAGAGCAGCTCACTTGTAATGAGAAGGTCGAGGGTTCGATTCCTTTCACCGGCACCACAGTCCAATCCTGTGCCAGCACGTCCACACAGCCCGCGGCCGCAAGTGCCTGGCGGGTTTTTTATTGTTTACCCTGCTAGTACTTGCAGCGTAAACGTAGCGTTTTAGCAACATCCGAGCTTATTGCGCCCCCGCAGGGCGCAAGATGCGCCGTCGCGATGGAACGGTCCATTTCCGGCGATCAACGCCAATCACGCCGTGTCATAACGGCCTCACCCCCCTCCATTTTTCATATCAATCGATACATTTTCACCGTCTTTTAAATTACAAATTGATATGTTTTTTTCGCAGATGAAATATTGCGAATAATGGATGAACATTGGAAAGTTCATTGTAGATTTGCAAATTTGCCTATATCGGGCCTAATTTGCTCCTAAATCTCAGCAATCGCAGAGAATATAGGCCTATTTAGATCACACTTGACTATTCTTGACAGTACAAAACATTGTCTATTGTTATCAAGATGATACGCTAGCCACTCTGAAATATGTCATTGCATTCGGCATGGCTCAGATTGGGGATAGGACAGCCTTTGAAGCCTCTAGACAATGCCTAGGCGCTTTAAAGATCCAGAACCTCCCGGGTAAATCCGGATTTACGGAATGCTGCCCTCTTCGAACTTCAGCGTATTTTTTGTGAACTGAAATCATGGCTTCTATTTTCAAACGAGCAACCTTGGGTCTGGCATTGGCGGCAGCATTGCCGATGGCTGCACATGCAGCTAGCGGCACCGTCCAGTTCCAAGGCGAAATCATCCAGTCGACCTGCGATGTCACCACGGCGACGAAAGACCAGACCGTTGTGATCGGAACGTACCCGACCACGCTGTTCAAGGCCGTCGGCGATGTGTCGAGCTCCAAGGCTTTCACCATCGACCTGGAAAACTGCGAAGCAGGTGACTACACCGTCCGCTTTGACGGCAATACGCCGGCAGGTCAGCCTGAACTGCTGGCAGTCAGCGTTGCTACTGGCGTCGGTATCGAGATCCTGGACAACAACGACAACGTGTTTCCGATCAACCAGACCTTGGCCAATCCGGCCTACGTCACGGTCGGCTCAGACGGCACTGCGACCGTCAACCTGAAGGCTCGTTACAAGTCGTTCGCGAACGCCGTCACCGCCGGTGAAGCCAACGCGAGCTCGACCTTCTCGATCGAGTACCGCTAATTGGCATCAGGCCTCATGACGGACTCGAGCAGCCCCGTCGTGAGGCCTGTCTGACGTGACAATGCGGGGGCGAACGTCGCGCGTTCCCCTGCCGCATATTGCAAGCCCAATCGCAAGACACCGCAATGACTTTCTCGCATATTCTGAATCGCAGCTCCCGTTGGATGGCAGGCCTATTGGTCACAACAGCGTTTTATTTTTCGGCGTCCGGTCCGGCCGACGCCGCCATCCATGTGCAGGCAACGCGCGTGATCTATAACGGCCAGGCAGCATCCGCGTCGGTAGCCATCACAAACAAGAGTTCGTCTACGTACATGGTGCAAACCTGGCTGGACACCGGTGACGCGAAGAGCATGCCTGAAAACTTGCCCATCGCAATCACCCCGCCATTGATGCGGCTGGCGCCCAGCGAAGAAGCGCTGGTTCGCATGATCTATTCCGGCCAGGGCTTGCCCGCCGACAAAGAATCGCTATTCTGGGTCAACGTCCAGGAAATTCCGCCGAGCGTGCAGACCGCAAATACATTGCAAGTCGCAATACGCACGCGGATCAAACTGTTTTACCGCCCGAGCCAGATCAAGATGAGGCTGGACGAGGCCGCGCGCGCCCTGCAATGGCGGCTCGACGGGCAAACGCTGACCATCACGAATCCGAGCCCGCTGCACATTACGTTCTCTCAGATACAGGATCAAGACGCAGCAGGCACCGGCAAACAGCGTATAGACGTAGACATGATCGCCCCCGGGCAGACATTGGCCGTACCAGCACAGACGCTGCGCCTGGCAGCGGGCAAACCCCTGAGCTTCAGCTACATCAACGACTACGGCGGCATAACGAAAGTGACCGACGTGGCATTGCAACGTTAGTACTGAAGAACATTCCTGCTGCATGTACCTCTTTGTCGACGCGTGATCGCCTGACCCTCACCTAGTTAGTTCATCCGCCATGTCTAATTTGCTTTGCACAGTCCGCATCGCGGTGCGGAGGGGCCTTGTCATCTCGCGTTCCGCGAAAGCGGTCATTGCGACCCTGTCTGCGTTGAGCGGCAGCCTCGCTGCGCATGCGCAACCGGAATTCAATCTCAACTTTTTACGAGGTAACGTCCGCGAGGCAGATGTATCGACGTTGGCCAGCCCGGGCGCCATTTTGCCTGGCACCTATCCCTTCAGCGTCCACGTCAACGGCAGCGAAACGGCACGCGAAGACATCGTATTCGTCAAAACGCGTACAGGCCGAGTCGAACCTTGCCTGACCGAACCGCAACTGCGTTCATGGGGTGTTGCGCTGCCCGCCACAACGAACAGCGATAACGCGCTGCCGGCAGGTTGCGTCAATCTACAGGCTGCCATTGCCGATGCATACGCCTCCTATAACGGCAATCAACAGCGCCTGGACTTGAGCATTCCGCAGCGCTACATGGTGTTGTTGCCGCGCGGTTATGTGCAGCCCTCGCTGCGCGACCAGGGGATCAATGCAGGATTCGTGAACTACAACCTCACTGGCAGCCACAACCATCAAAAGCAGCTCGGTGATTCGGACTATTTCTTTGCCTCGTTCAATAGCGGCATCAACCTGGGCGCTTGGCGCTTTCGCCACAATGCGACCGTCAGCCATGAAAGCCACGGCTCTGGCACACAATGGACCACACAGAGCGTCTGGGCAGAACGCGACTTGCAATCCCTGCGCAGCCGCCTGACTCTGGGCGATACATTCACGGACAGCTCAGTGTTCGACAGCATGCAGATGCGCGGTGTGCAGTTGCGCAGCGATGATGAAATGCTGCCCTATAGCCAACGCAGCTACGCCCCCGTCGTACGCGGCGTGGCCGCCAGCAACGCACGGGTCGAGATCCGCCAGGACGGCAACTTGATCTATGCCGTCAACGTGGCTCCTGGCCCATTTACCATCACCGACATTGTCCCCAATCGCATGAGCGGCAATCTGGAGGTCAGCGTCATCGAGGCTGACGGCACAACGCAGCGTTATCAACAAGCGTTCTCCGCCGTAGAGACCATGCTGCGGCCCGGGCTGTGGAATTTCGAAGTGAATGCGGGCCAGTTGCGCGGCTACAGCGGATACCGGCCCAATTTCGTACAAGCCACGGTGGCCCGCGGCCTGGAATCAAACACGACACCGTATGGCGGCCTGCTGCTGGCGGAACACTACAGCGCCGCGGCAATAGGCGCGGCGCAAAGCCTGGGCAGCTTCGGTTCGATTTCCCTGGACGTGACTGCTGCGCATACCGAACTGGCCAGCGGCGGCAGCAAAAGCGGGCAAAGCTATCGTTTTCTCTATTCCAAATCCCTCAATGATCTGGGAACCGAGTTCCGCCTGGTCGGGCACCGCTATTCGACTTCGGGCTATTACGATTTCAATGACGCGGCGTCCGAACGCAGTAACTGGAAAAATGGCTATTACGAGGCCGACTATTGGGATCCGACCGATTTCTCTGACGGCACGCCGAGCTGGTCCTCGTCGCGTCAACGCCAAGCATACAGTACGCGCTACTACAACAAACGCAGCCGCCTGGAAATGGCGGTCAACCAGCGGCTGTCAGATACGATGTCGCTCTATGCCAACTACAACAACCAGACGTACTGGGGCTCGAACGACAAAGAACGCAATATTCAAATCGGCCTGAACGGGCGCATGAAATCGCTGAGCTACGGCCTCTATGTGCGCGACACGCGCACCCAGTATGGCTACAACGACCGCACGGTAGGGATCAACATCTCTATTCCTTTGGGGCGGTCGGATTCGTCTACCTTGAGTTCCAACTCGTCCTACACACATTCGCGATCGTCCGGCAGCAGCTACAACACCGGGGTCAACGGTACTGCCCTGGATGACAACCGCCTGGCATATGGAGTCAATGTCGGCCACACCGAAGGCGCTGGCACATCGAGCGCGGCCAACGTGGATTACCTCGGCAGCAAAGGCGCAATCAGTGCTGGCGTAATGGCGTCGGAAACATACAGCCAATTCAACTGGGGCGTCCGTGGCGGCGTCATGGTTCATAGCGGGGGCCTGACACTCAGCCAGCCTTTGCAGCGGACCATGATCCTGGTTCATGCCCCCGAAGGCGAAGGCATCGGTGTGGAGAACCAGTCCGGCGTACGCATAGACGGCAACGACTATGCCGTTGTCTCCGGCATGAGTCCGTATCGTTTTAACCGCGTGGCCCTGCGCACGGACGATCTGGGCAGCGACATAGACGCCACTAAAGTCGCCGCCAACGTCGTACCCACACGCGGCGCTATCGTGCAGGTCGATTTCGACACGCGACGAGGAATCAGCTTGATGATCCAGAGCGGCCTGCCAGGCGGAAAATCGTTGCCCTTGGGCGCCAACGTATTCAATGCCGATGGGCTTAATCGTGGCGTGGTAGGCCCGCAGAGCCAGATCTTCGTCAGCGGCGTGCAGCCCAAAGATCAGCTCTCCGTACAGTGGGGCGACGCGCCCGACGAGCGCTGCCTGTTGGACTTGAGCGCGTTGCCCGCAGATCAAACCAACACATCCGGCGCGGGCTATCAGCGCGTCGACCTGCTATGCCGTCGCGACGGCGGGATTAAAGGAAACTAGGTATGTTTCAACACTCGATCAAACTAGTTTTTCTGGCGGCTTCGCTGTTGCTGGCGGCACCGCAGGCGGCAATGGCCTTGTCATGCAAGGACGCACAGACCCAGGCCATCAATCGGCTCATCACATTGAACGATGATATTTACGTTTCTACTGGCGACCTGACGCCAGGCAAGCTGCTGTGGCGTTCCGAAAACTTCACCGTCACATTCCGGTGCGTAGATGATGCCTCCATGCCTAGCGGCGAGCGCAGTTATTTATATTGGGATCCTGCGACCCGGATCGCGAACATTCATCCGTCCATCAAGGTCGGCGTGACTTATCAATCCGTGAACTATGAGCTCGTCAAAGGCGCTCGCCTGGAAATCGGTCCCGGCACGTCCCCTCCCGCGAACAGGACGAACTGCTCGCTATACTGGAACAGATCCAGGGCATCGAGCTGCGCCACCTCGCAGACCGTGACCGTCACGTTTTCCGTCTACATCATCGCGACCGGCGCAGCACCGCCAGCCACCGGACAGATCAACGACAACAATACGTATGATCTGTTCCAAGTCGACGGCGTAGGGGGATTGAACAGCAATCCCAACTCGAACTACCGAGCATCGATCTCTGGGCTGGGGCGGATTCGTTTCGTTTCCTGCAATCCCGACATCCAGATACGCGCGAACAACGGCAACGTCGTAGACTTCGGCCGCATCCCTGCGAGCGACGCCCAACCCGGCGCCATCGCGCGCTCTGTGCCCTTTAGCGTCGAGATCAACATGACGGGAGAGAATGCCGGCAACGCGTGCAGTACGCGAGCCCTCGTGGCCAGTTTCAGTACCACTTATCCTGTACAGGATCAGACGACTATCTTGCCCACCAGCGACAGCGGTTTCGGTATCGTGCTGGCCGACGCCAATTCCCCGTCAACCCCCATTGCCATGAACAATACGATGCCTATCGGCGTGTTCAATGGGACCTCTGTCCAACATGGATATATCGCGTCGCTGAAATGGCTGAGCAACAGGCCGCGCATCGGGCCATTCCAAGCTACGGCGACGATTGATGTGTCGTTCAGATAGCACAGCCTATACAGACAAGTCCGTTCACGGCGCGGTCTTTGTCCTGCCGAGGCGCTCAATAACTCAAGATCATGCGCACGGTATCGGTGTAAGTCCCCGCGGGCACATTGCTTTGCGCGGGGTTGATGATGGCTCGATAGGGTATCTGTTGGGTGGCCCCGTTACCTGTGCCCAGCACCGTGCTCGTAGTGGTCCATACAGTCGAGGTATCGGGAATATAGAGGTTGTATTGCAACGCATTGGCGCCGCTCACCATCCGGCGCCACCCGCCCGACGAATTATTGCCCATATCAAAACCCACGCTATAAGTCGCCTGCGGCGTGCAGCGCACCTGGACATTCTGCGTCACAGGTGTGAAGGCCGAGATCAATGCGGCATTGCCAAAGCTCACATTTGGCGCGCTGTCGATAAAGCAATCATTCAAGACTTCCAGCGTCACGCTGATCGTGCTCGTACCATTACCGTCATCGTACACACAGGCGCCCAGTAATCCCGCCGCACAAAGATGCCAAACCCAATTCACCGTGATGGTGTCCTTATAGGTCCCCTTGGGCAATTGGATACCCGTCGCCGGCCTCAAATACAACGGCAGCGAGCCATCCGTCGCGTTGAACAAACCGAGAATGCCCAGAAACGTGGTTGAGCTCCATTGAATGGTGGCGCCAAGGTTATAAACCGTTCCGCAGCTCGGATCCTTACAAATGGAGTAGGGCAGATAGGCCCCCGTTTCAGCACTGTAAAGCCGTGGCGTGGTTCCCAACGCATTACCGTTGGTATTCAGTGTGGCATCAATCGTGTTGGTGCTCAGTATGGACAACAAACTGCCTGTACATTTGAACCCCGTGCTGCTTTGTGTCGTGGTCGACGTACTGGCCACCGCGAATGAACTCAACGTCCCCAGGTTCGCGATGCCGTTAGAGACTGTGCATGCAGCCAGCACCGCAGGACTGAACAAGGCCGCAACCATCGCCAGCATCCCGGCCAATACGTGTTTCATCACGGAGCTCCCGATGCGGATAGCGCGCACGTCAGTGGCCCCACCTGTGCGATCTGCGCTTGGCTCGTATCGAGCGTAAAAACGACCTGACAGCGCCGGCCATCCGGCGTCGTGACGTGTACGCGGTTATCGTCCTGCAAGCCTTCAAAATAGACCTGGCCATCCCAGCCCACCACACTACTCACTTTGCTATTGCGCTCGGTCGCCTGACTGCCCAACGGTAACGATTGGCCGTCGGCATCCACCAAGGTCACCGTTGCAGACACGCGCGTCTGCAACGAAAAATTCAACAAGAATCCGCTGCCTTGGCTGACCGCCACGCGCTGCTCGGTATCACCCGCCCGCACATTTGCCGGCAACTGCAACGTATCGATCGCGAACTTCGCCGGGTAATAGGACGCGACCCACGGCACCAGCAGGTGCCCGTTCTCGTCGGTCCGGCCCATCAACTGGTTCTCGTACCGCACGGGCACGTCGCGATATCCCTCTGTGTTGACTACCACAAAGGCATCGTTGATCTGGTTGCTGGCAAAGACCGCGTTATCCATCCACACCAGCGAACCACTCAGATCGGCCCAGCGCGTATAGTTGTCGCGCTCACCATACAAACCGCCCTGGATTTGCATGCCCTGCGTGCGCCACGTCATATCGGCTTGCTGATAATGTTGCGCGCCACCTCCATAGCCCACGTTCCATCCCACGCCGCCTTGACTGGGAACCGCCCGGCTCCATATCGCCCGTTCGCTATAGCGGTTTTGCGTATCGCGCGTCACGCCGACGTTCACCATGCCGCCTTGGCCCAGCGGAATCACAAATTGCAGGAATGCGCTGTAGTCCTTGCCGCCAAGCTCTTTGTTCAACGATAAATAAACACTGCTGTTGCCCCACAGCGAGCGGTTATACGACAAATTCAGCAACCGAGTACGGCTGCCGTCATCGGCACGCACGTCAAAATAACCCGCACCGAGCGTACCCAATCCATCCAGGCTCAGCGTCCCGGTCGCCTGGTCGCTGCGGCGGGCGAGACGCAACACGCTATTCACGTTGCTCAGGTCGCTGTAGTCACCGACACGTTGTACACGCTGCAATGCCAAACCAATCCTGCGCGAATAATACGAATAGCCCGCCAGATACTGCTGGCCATTGCCACTGTCGCTGTGACTATTGCTGGCCGCAAGGCTGAGCGTACCGAAAACGCCCACACCGATATCCGCTCCCGCGCCAGCCAGTTTCAGACCCGTGGCACTTTCGCCATGTGCGGCCAGCGTCAGATACTGGCTCACACCATAACGATAGGTACCGCTCACCGCCGTCGTGTCATACGAAAAATTACGCAAACCATAGTCCTGGCGCAATTTGCCCACCGACAGATCGAAATCACTCAGGCCAGGGGCCAGCAACGTGTTCGATACATAAAAGGGCAGGCTCGTTGTCACCTGCCGTCCTAAGGCATCGGTTGTCACCACGGTGGCCTGGCCTGCGCCGTTGATATAAGGCACATTGGAAAGGGTGAATGGTCCGGCCTGCAATTCGGCGCTGCTGGCCTTGGCGCCGTTGATAAATAGATCCACTGCGCCAGGCACCGCCGCATCACCGTTGAAATTCAACAATGGGTAAGTCACCAGATCCGGCCGCACAGCAAAGTTTCGCGAGAACCGCAGCCCTCCCATGCGTACCGCATTGCTCCAGTTGAGCGATCCACTGACGTAATCGCCGACTTGATAACTGAGCATGTTGCGTTGATCGTTGTAACGCCAATACGTGTCATAGCGCACATAGCGGTCACGCTGATTGCTGCCAAACTCGGCATCGTGTCCCAGGTAACGGGTATAGACGCCCGTATTGGAGATCACGCCAAAACCGTCAAATATCCGCTGCTCTGTCAATGCCGCCACATACGACCGAGCATTGCGGGCCGGGTCAGAATAGTAAACGTCATAGTTGAACAACGCCCCGAGGCTGCTACGTGCCTGCTCGCGCGGAATCAAGCCTTGACCGCCCACGTGTTGCCTGGGCAGCCACTCGCTGGGCACCCTCAGATGCAACATCTGATGCGCAGCGTCATAATCCACCGTCACATCAGGGAGTTGATCTACCGCCACCAGCCCCGCCGCGTCCGCGGGCACATGCAGCCCCAAGCTGCGCAGGGTTGCCGCTTGTACCCAGAAATGGCCATCCCTATGTTGCACAGGCTCGACACGTCCGCGATCCTGGCCATTCACGGTCAACCCCAGATAGTACGTAATCGCGGCATCCGCCTGCACAGGCCCAGGTGCCGGCGGCAACGCATTGGCCGCATACGATCTCTGGATGACCAACAGAATCCCGAACCACCAAACCGCGATCCAAAATCGCCGTCGCCCGAGCATGGCTCAGCGTGCCGGAACTTCAATAGGCGACGTGTTGTCTGCCAACTGTACCGACAATCGCATTCCCGGTCTGGGCATCACATTAGGCGGCAATTTCCAACGCATACGCTGACCGGCCAGCACATACCCCAGCAACCCGTTGTTGAGCACGGCCTCTGTGCCATCGCCCGTCCAACGCACTCTACTCAACCGCGCATGCACCGTACCTGTGTTCTGAACCTCGAGATAACGCGCGCCTTGCACGGTAGTCAATTGCCAGTTCAGCTTCGGCTGTGTTGCGGTGGCAGGATCACGCTCTACATCGTTGCGCGGCTGAGTCCAGATGCCAGGGGCAGTCACAAAAAAAGGCAGCGAATAACGCATCTGAAACTGCACGCCCAGGCCCTGAGGTTGCGCCTGAGCTGCAGCAGCAGGTACCTCGTCGATCACGATCCGATAGGCATCCTCGGCGCGTGTAGGCTGGGGGCCTTGGCGAATCAAGCGCACCAATTGCCGCTTGCCTGGCTCGATCTGTGCAAAGGGCGGACTGGCCACGATCTCCTTCTGTGCGGCATAGTCTTCCTCGTAGTTGGCCTGAGCCCAGGCCAACACACGCACTTGCAGCGTCACCGGTTGTTTACCGCGATTTTCCAGCCATAGGGCCGTTGCCGACTGGTCCGATTCCAACACAGGATTGATCGGCCAGATCAGGACTGCGCTGGCAGCACGTGCGACGCTCACCGCCGACAGCGCCAGGCAACCGATCCACAACAACTTTCTAAACCACCCAGCCATCCCGTACTCCCTGCAAGTCGGCGCCTTCAATAAAGCAACTCGACCACCACCGTATCGCGATACTCGCCCGCCGACGGCAGACCAGTGCGAGGCAGTAATCGCGCATAAACGACGTAGGTCTGCGTCGCGACCGAAAAATTGGCAATCGACAATGCCTGCGCCCCGGTCCCCCAGACAGTCATATGCGCAGCATCCCGATAGAGCTGATAAGCCAGCAACTCCGTACCGCTGACGTGTTTGAGATAACGCTCGCTCGTACTGACGCTGTTCAGGCCACTGCCCAAACCGACATTCAGACTCATGCCGGGCGTGCACGTCAGCACAATGGAACCATTACCCGCGGTACTCGACGCGGATTGTCCAAGCGAAAGATTCGTCACGGTGCCGAAATCGATCGTGCCCAAATCGCTCACCGAGTTGCCGCTCGATCCAAAGACGCAGCCGTTCACGACGAACGCCTGTACTTGAAACGAACGACTGATAGGCGAGGGATCGGCAACACTTTGCGCCGCAACCAATGCCAGCAACCATAGCCAGGTCCGCACGATTTACCACTCCACCGTCACGCGCACGATGTCGCTATAGGTTCCGGCCGCCGGTGTTGTCTGCGCAGGCACCCGGCCATACAGCGGGATTTGCTGCAGCGAACCGGTGCCTGTTTGATTCAGCGCGATACCGACGTTCCATGGCACATTGAACTGCGCATCACCGAACAACTGATACGAGATCGCGGCACCTGCAGCGCTTCGCATATAACGTTGTGTCCCATTGCCATACAACCCGCCATCCAGGCGAATCGAATAGCTCAAGCCATTGACGCAAGTGACTTGAATGGTCCCTCCACCGACACTGCTGCTTGTCTCGACTTGATTGCTCAACGAGCCGTGTGACCCAAAGTCCAGCACGCCGTAATCCAGACTGCCCGCAGCGCAGGCCGGCGCAATCATGGCGCGTAAACCGATGGTCGCCGTAGGGGCCTGGGCGTGTGCTGCCCCAAACAGAGCTCCACCCAGTGCCGCCATCAACAGCACGCCGCGCGCATCACGCACCCGCTATCACCAGGCGAGCGTCACCAACAGCGTATCGATATAGGTGCCAGCTGCAGGCGTCGGCGTTGCCTGCCCGGTAGGCACCACACGGCCATAGAGCGGAATATTGACCGCAGTGCCCGTTGACACCGAGGATATGTCCACGGGCGTGTTGGCCTGGATCAATGCGGAACGCGCGGCATCCGAATACAGGTTATAGGCTATCGTGCTCGAGGTCGTAGTGCTGTTCTGCATGTAGCGCTGACCGCCTGAGGCATGCAAACCCGCGTTAACCTGCAACACCGGAGTCAATCCAGTACTGCATTGGATCTGGATATTGCCCGACGTTCCCACCGCTTGAGCATCCACCACGTTGGTTAAATCGGCATACGTGCCGAAATCCAAGGTACCCCATTGATTGATGCCGCCAGCAACGGAGCCGTTGATGATGGTACAGCCGGCCCCAATGACCATTTGTACTCCCACTTGGCCTACCAGAGTGCCTGCGGCTTGGACGGGGGACTGACTGAAAGCGGCGACTACGAAGGACGCGACGAGCAATTTTTTCAGCATCATGATGTCTCTCTGCAAAGCCCGTGGACCCGTACAGTCGCGGCAGCCCTGCTATAGGTGGAACAAACGAAACAAAATATTTCTATTTTCACAAAATGAGTTATTAACGGCAAATTTAACGTTCCGAGAAACAACAAGCAACGTAACTGTCAAATTAAACGTAACGATCGTTATTTATACGCAACAACGTTGCAATCAGCGATGCTTCTGCCAGCGCTACGCAATGTTGTAAACGGGTCGTCCCGCACAACGCCGTCAACAGACTCGAACAAAGACGTCAGCGGGGCGGTCTACAATGGGTTGTTACCTGATCACCATTGGGCTGACGCCCAACGCACCATGTCGACTGCGAACCCTACCTACGAAAAGGCCTATTCCGACCAGCGCTTCTGGCGCAAGGCGACACGCCATGCGTCGGCCGCGGGTCGACAGGCACTGGAAAAAGCACTATGGCTGTATTACGCCGTGAAAAGTCCCGATACGCCCAAATGGGCGCGTCGCGTCATCTACGGCGCATTAGGCTATTTCGTGTTGCCCTTAGACGCCATTCCGGACCTGGCGCCGCTGGTGGGCTACACCGATGACCTGAGCGTCATGACCGCGGCACTGGCGACGGTGGCGTTCTACATCAATGACGACGTCAAACAACAGGCCAGCGTCAAGCTGCAGAACTGGTTTGGCGCCTCTGACAAGACCGACGCGCCCCCCGCTCGTTGATGGTACCCCCTGCCGCCCCTACGACGGCTTTGGAAAACACCCCGCCGTGGCAAGCGCACTGGTTGGCCGAAGCGATACGCCTGCGCGAAGAACACTGGGGGCCTCTCGAAGACGCCGACGCCGTACGCCACGCGCGCAATGGACCCGACGTTCTGCAAGACCGCGTCTTGCTGCGCGCACAATGGCTCGGCCGCCGTGAGGGTCTGGACGCACTGATAGGGCGCTGGCGTCAGGGCGCAGTCATCAGCCTGCTGCTATTGTTGTTGATCGCTGTCCTGGCCGGGATCGGTTCAGCAGCGGGCACATTAGGCGATGGAACGCGCCCCGTTAATGTCCTGTGGGCGGTCGGCACGCTGCTCGGTCTGCATGCGTTGACCTTTTTGCTTTGGCTGGCGTCATTTCTACTGCGCCCCAGCCAGGCCACAGGCCTGGGACGTCTGTGGCTCTGGGCGACCCGCAAATTTGCACGAGGCCCAGATGCGGCCCTCGTGCCGCAAGCGTTGATGAATCTACTGGCGCGGGCAGGGGCCTTGCGCAGTCTATTCGGCACGATCAGCCATACCCTGTGGCTGGCAGGGCTGGGCGCAGCGCTGATCACCTTGCTGGTGATGCTTTCTACCGCCAGCTATCGCTTTGTCTGGGCGACTACGCTACTACAGCCGGAGACCTTCGTTTTTCTGACGCGCGCGCTGGGCTGGCTGCCTGCACAGCTGGGATTCGCCATCCCGGCCGACGACATCGTGCGCGCCAGCGACAACAGCCAGACGCTGCCTGCCGCGGCACAGGCCCAATGGTCGGTCTGGCTCATCGGCGTGATCGTGGTGTATGGCTTGCTGCCCCGACTCATTGCATGGTTGCTGTGCCTGGCCCAAACAATCCATGCAAAACAGCGTCTGCATATCGATCCGACATTGCCCGGCTACGCCACATTGCGCGACCGCCTGCTGCCGACCGTACAGTCCAGCGGCATTGACCGTCCGGTCGATCCCTTGCATCAACCCCAGATTGGCGCTGGACGCTCCATCGAATCAGACGCGCTGGATTCATTGGGCACCCAGCCTCTGTTAGTCGGCTTGGAACTGCCCACCGATCTGCCCTGGCCGCCCGAGGATGTCCCCGGCGGCGTGGTCGACGCGGGCAATCTGGATTCACGCGAGCAACGCAATCGTTTGCAGGATGCATTGGCTCAGAGCCATACCCCGCGTCTGCTGATCGCGTGCGACGCCCGCCAGACGCCTGATCGCGGGACGCTGGGGCTGATCGCTTCGCTGACGGACAAGACTGGCCAAACGCGTGTGTGGCTGTACACACACGAGGCACATTCCTCTTCATCAAACCGCCTGCAAACATGGCGTGAACGCCTCATGGCGACCGGCATGGCGCCGGACGCCATTGTGCAAAATGCCGATCGCCCGCTACGCTGGCTGGAGACTGGCAATGAGTGATCCGATGCTGAAGATCGCCGTTGTTGGACACACTAATACTGGCAAGACGTCATTGTTGCGCACGCTGACGCGCAATAGCGAATTCGGCGAAGTCGCAGATAGTCCTGGCACCACCCGCCACGTAGAAGGCGCACGCCTGAAACTGGATGGCAAACCTGTGCTGGAATGGTTTGATACGCCAGGCATGGAAGACAGCATCGCCTTGCTGGAGTACCTCGAAAGGCTCGACAACCCGGATACGCGTCGCGATGGTCCCGCACGTATTCGCCGTTTTCTGGATTCGCCCGAAGCACACCGGCGCTACGAACAGGAAGCCCGCGTGCTGACCAAAATGCTGGACTGCGATGCGGCCCTGTACGTGATCGACGCACGCGATCCTGTGCTGAGCAAACATCGGGACGAGTTAGCCTTGCTGGCAGCGTGCGGCCGGCCTCTGTTGCCGGTGTTGAACTTCGTCAATGCTCCCGCCCACCGTGCCGATGAATGGCGCGATGCGATGTCGCGTCTGGGTTTGCATGCCGCGCTGGAGTTCGACACGGTGGCGCCGCCTCTCGATGGCGAACGTCAGTTGTATGCCAAATTGGCAGTCTTGCTGGACCGGCATGCCTCAATATTGCATCGCCTGTCAGACGCGATGGTGCTCCAGCGCACCGAACGCAGCCAAGCCGCCTGGCAGTTGGCCGCGGACCTGCTGATAGACGTGGCCGCGCTACGGGTTGCGAGCCCGCCCGATGACGAGGCCCTGCAAACACACGCTGCGACGTTGCGCGAACAGGTCCGGCGCCGCGAACAGGCCTGCGTCGATGCCTTGCTCGCGCTATACAACTTTCACCGCAGCGACTATGCCGAGGACGGCCTGCCGTTGACCGACACCCGCTGGGGCATGGATCTATTTCACCCCCAGGCCCTGAAAGACATGGGAATCCAGCTAGGTACCGGCATGGCCGCGGGCGCCATGGCCGGCGCGGCCGTCGATATGCTCAGCGCGGGCCTGAGCCTGGGTACCGGCATGCTGATCGGCGCTGCCGCGGGGGGACTCTGGCAGGGCGTCGAACGTTTTGGCGGACGGCTGATGGGCAAACTGCGCGGCTATCGCGAAATCACCGTCGACGATGCAGTACTACGCCTATTAGCAATGCGGCAACGTCAACTGATCAACGCGTTGGAACGTCGCGGACATGCCGCACGCGATCCCGTCCATCTGGATCGGCCGGCCGACAAGGCATGGCGCTCGGGCCGACTTCCCGACGCCCTGAAAGAGGCCCGCAGCCGCCCCGAATGGTCCGCATTGAACAAAGGCCACGAGGACGACGAACGCCGCAAACGCACCATAGCCGAGCTGGCACGCATCCTGGCGGCCCAGGATGGCGGATCCTGAGCCGATACATCTTGGGGAAATCTGCCGCCCAGTCCAAGCTTTCCCAATCGCCTCACGCTCGCATACACCCGGGTTTTTCACTAGCCGCAACCGAGTACTAACCCCAAGCCAAAACAGTTGACGCTTAAATCACTGCCTCTATAAGATTCGACGTACCTTGGCAGCACTTATCCCACGCCGAGCAACCGAATCACCCGAGGTCAGGTCTATCGTGAATTCGAAGTCCTATACAGTGATCAACGCCGCCGTTGCGCGCCATCATGCGCACGCCGTCGCGCATCGCCTCATACAAGGCCTCGCATCGTTGTAAGCAATACGCCGAGCCCCCGGCCTATACATACCATCGGGGCGGGGGCCCTGTTACTTCTGTCGCGCAATCCGCGCATTACACGGAGCACAAAGGGCTATGCGTATCACTCCTCTCATCAAGCGTTCGGCGTTGGCGCTGGCCATTTGCGCCGCGACAGTCGCGGGCACCGCGCACGCCAAGACCCTGCACTGGGCCTATCAGGGCGATGCCACTTCGATGGACCCCATGGCGTTGAATGAAACCTTCACGCTGGGCTTTCAAGGCAACATCTACGAGACACTCGCCGGTTACGACGGCGACATGAAACTGGTCCCGCTATTGGCGGAGAGCTGGGAAAACACCGAACCGACCAAATGGGTGTTCAAGCTGCGCAAAGGGGTCAAGTTTCATGACGGCTCGCCCTTTACCGCGGACGATGTGATTTTCTCGTGGAAACGCAGCATGACGCCGGGCTCGGACATGAAGGGCTACGGCGCCAAAGCTTCCGAGGTCAAGAAAATCGATGACCACACCATCGAAGTCATCACGCCCACTCCCAACCCGATTCTGCCGCGAGAGTGGACCTTTCTCTACATCATGAGCAAGTCGTGGTCGGAGAAAAACAAGACCACCGAAGCTACAAACGTCAAGGGCGACAATCAAGGCAACTACGCCAACCTGCATGCCAACGGCACGGGCCCTTTCGTTCTGGTCGAGCGCCAACCCGATGTGAAAACCACGCTCAAACGCTTTGACGGCTATTGGAATAAAGACATCAAGACGAATATCGACGAAGTCGTCTTCCAACCGATCACTCAAGAAGCCACGCGTGTCGCGGCATTGATCTCGGGCGAGATGGACATCGTTCAGCCCGTGCCGGTGCAGGATTGGAAACGCCTGGAAGACGCCCCCGGCGTGAAGCCCTTGACTGAACCCGAGGCCCGTACCGTGTTCATCGGAATGGATCAACACCGCGACGAACTGCTGTACTCGAACATCAAGGGCAAAAATCCCTTCAAAGACGCTCGCGTGCGCGAGGCGGTTGTGCTGGCAGTAGACGTCAACGCCATCAACCAGAAGATCATGCGCGGCGCCGCCAAGCCTTTGGGCTCGTTGGTCGCGACGTCGGTCAATGGCTACGATGACTCCTATGGCGAGCCCTACAAACCCGATCCCGCCCGCGCCAAGAAACTGCTGGCCGATGCCGGCTATCCCGATGGCTTTACCGTCACACTGGACTGCCCCAACGATCGCTACGTCAACGACGAAAAGATCTGCCAGGCCGTCGCCGGCATGCTGGCGCGTGTGGGCATCAAGATCAACCTGCTCGCACAAACCAAGTCCAAGTACTTCGGCAAGATCCTGCTGCAGGCCGGCAACGACACCAGCATGTATATGCTCGGCTGGACGCCAAGCTCTACCGATGCCCACAACGTGCTGTTGAACCTGGCATCGTGCCGAAACAGCAAGACAGCGGCGGGGCAATTCAATCTGGGCGGCTATTGCAACCCGAAAGTCGACGAACTCACCAACAAGATCGGCGTAGAAACCGATCAAGCCAAGCGTAACGCCATGATCAAAGAAGCCTTTGAGATCGTGAGCAAAGACTACGGCTACCTGCCGTTGCATCAGCAGCCGATGTCTTGGGGCATCAAAGACTCGCTCCAGGTCGTGCAGCGCGCCGATGACGTATTGGATCTGCGCAACGTCGTCATGCCTTGATGAGCCGCTGCGCGAGGATGAGCGGACTGGTGAGGATATGGCTCGCTGGTTGCCTCGTAGCTTCGCGCAGCGCGAGACAAGCTGAATTCATGTCTCGCGCGGCAGGGTCGATCCCTGCTGCGCGATGCACCGCACACGAAAACACGATACGTACGAACCGTCACATCACGCGTATCTGATTTCCCCCTCACGGAATCCGCTCATGCTGGCTTTTATCGGGCGACGCCTGCTGCAATCGGTCCTAGTCATGCTGACCGTCGCGCTCATTGCATTTGCCATGTTCCGCTACGTTGGCGACCCCATCGTCAGCATGGTAGGGCAAGACACCACCGAGGCTCAACGCGCCGAACTGCGCCAGAGTTTGGGGCTCAACGATCCGTTCGTCGTGCAGTATGCACGCTTCGTGAGCAATGCTGCACAGGGCAATTTTGGCATTTCCTACCGTCAGCGCCAGCCTGTCAGCGATCTCATCGAACAGCGCCTGCCAGCCACGCTGGAGCTGTCTTTTGTCTCGGCGTTGATGGCCTTGGCCTTTGGCATCCCCATGGGCATCTATACCGCGCTGCGGCGCCACGGCGTGCTGTCCCGGGCATTTATGGCGTTATCGTTGGCAGGCATTTCCTTGCCGACTTTCCTGATCGGCATTCTGCTCATTCTGGTATTCAGCGTGCAGTTGCGTTGGCTGCCGAGCTTCGGCCGCGGCGAAGTCATCGCGATCGGCGGCTGGACGACGGGTCTGCTCACGCCATCCGGACTGGCTGCACTGATCCTGCCGGCGATCACGCTGGCGCTGTTTCAAATGACGCTGATCATGCGTCTGGTGCGCGCCGAGATGCTGGAGATCCTGCGCGCAGACTTCATCAAATTCGCCCGTGCACGTGGCCTGCCGCAGCGCTTGATCAATTTCCGCCACGCATTGAAAAACACGCTGGTTCCCGTCATCACCATCACGGGCCTGCAGCTGGGCTCCATCATCGCCTTTGCCATCATTACGGAAACCGTATTCCAGTGGCCTGGCATGGGGCTGCTCTTCATCCAGGCCATCAGCACAGTCGATATCCCGGTGATGGCAGCCTATTTGGTATTGACCGCGTTCTTTTTTGTGCTGATCAATCTCATCGTCGACATTCTGTACGTCGTTGTCGATCCACGCCTGCGCGTGCAAAGCAAGTGAAGGAGCACTCATGATTGCCCGCCTGGCCCCACTGTTTGCGCGCGCGGCCGACAGCGACCTTTGGTATAGCTTCAAACGCACACCCAGCGCCGTCATTTCTGCCGTCATCACTCTGGTCATCGTCGTCGGAGCGCTATGCGCACCCTTTATCGCGCCACACAATCCTTTCGATCTGGCATCGTTGAATATCATGGATGCCAACACGCCACCCGCATGGAATCCCGAAGGCACGACAGACTTTCTACTGGGTACCGATGATCAGGGTCGCGATATTTTGTCGGCGATCCTGTATGGCTCTCGCGTATCCCTGTTTGTCGGCTTTGCATCGGTCCTGTTTTCCATGGTGCTGGGCGTCTCGCTGGGCCTGATCAGCGGCTACGTCGGCGGCCGTGTCGACAGCGTCATCATGCGCATCGCCGACGTACAGCTCTCGTTCCCTGCAATTTTGATTGCGCTATTGATCGACGGCGTGGCACGCGGTCTGTTGCCGCGCGACATGCATGACCAATTGGCGCTGTATGTGTTGATCTTTGCCATCGGCATCTCGGGCTGGGTGCAATACGCGCGCACGGTGCGTGGCTCCACCATGGTCGAGCGCAACAAGGAATACGTGCAGGCTGCCAAACTGATAGGCATTGGTCCGTTGACGATTTTGCGCCGGCATATCTTGCCCAATGTCATGGGTCCGGTGCTGGTCATCGCCACCATCCATCTGGCCATTGCCATCATTACCGAGGCCACGCTGTCATTCCTGGGGGTGGGGGTTCCGCCCACCGCGCCGTCGCTGGGCACATTGATTCGTATCGGCAATAGCTATTTGTTTTCCGGGATGTGGTGGATATCTATTTTTCCGGGTATCGCCTTGGTCGCATTAGTGTTGTCGGTCAATTTGCTCGGCGATTGGCTACGCGACGCCCTCAATCCCAAATTGCGCTAAAGGACTGTCATGGCATTACTTGATATCGCCCGCATGCGCATAGAATTCGCCAGCCGGCGCGGCACACTGGTCGCCGTCGATGGTGTGTCGCTCTCGTTGGATCGTGGCGAAATTCTCGGTGTGGTCGGAGAGTCCGGCGCGGGGAAATCCACCATCGGCAACGCTGTGATCGGATTGCTGGAATATCCAGGCCGCCTCGCCGGTGGCGAGGTACATCTGGATGGACAGCGCATCGATACCTTGCCCGAGTCCGACAAACGCAAAGTGCGCGGCCGCCGCATCGGCATGATCTTTCAAGATCCGCTGACATCGCTGGACCCGCTGCAAACCGTAGAAAGCCAGTTAGTCGAAACCATGCTGGTGCACCTGGATTTGAGCCACGCCCAGGCACAGCAGCGTGCGGTCGATCTGCTCAGGCAAGTCGGCATTGATCAGCCAGAACTGCGGGTCAAACAGTATCCGCATCAGTTCTCGGGGGGAATGCGTCAACGCGTGGTGATTGCGCTGGCCTTGTGCTGCGAACCCGAGATCATCATTGCCGACGAACCCACCACGGCGCTGGACGTATCGATCCAAGCCCAGATCCTCGATCTGCTGCGCAAGCTATGTAAAGAAAAACAGGTCGGCATGATCATCATCACGCACGACATGGGCGTGATCGCAGACATCACCGATCGTGTTGCTGTGCTCTATCGCGGCAAGCTGGTCGAACAAGGCCCCACCGCAAAAATCCTGGGTAACCCCGACCATCCCTACACACGCAGCTTGATTTCAGCCGTCCCACGCCCCGATGTCAAACTGCGGCGCTTCCCCTTGGTAACCTACATCGAGGACGTCAAGACACCCGTCAAACCGATGGACATCGCCACACACTGGTTAGGCCAGCGCCGCGATTTTGGCGAAAAAGCCAATGGGCCACTGGTCCAGGTGCAAGACATCGGCATGCGCTTTGT
The DNA here is from genome assembly GCF_002261185.1 of Bordetella genomosp. 4. GTDB lineage: Bacteria > Pseudomonadota > Gammaproteobacteria > Burkholderiales > Burkholderiaceae_B > Bordetella_A. The sequence goes on along the minus strand of NZ_NEVQ01000001.1, from coordinate 237,056 downwards.
CCTCAAGAGTGCCTTTCTGGCGCGCAATCGGCGCACGCTGGACGCGGTCAAACAAGTCAATTTTTCGATTGCACAGGGCGAAGTGTTTGGCTTGGTCGGTGAATCGGGCTCAGGCAAATCGACCGTCGCGCGTCTGATAAGCGGGCTGTATACCCCGAGCGGCGGATCCGTGATTTTCAACGGCACCAACCTCACGACACTGAAAGACGAAAAACGCATGAACGCTTTTCGACGCCAGATCCAGATGGTGTTCCAGGATCCGTTTTCGTCCCTCAACCCGCGCATGCGCGTACTCGACATCGTCGCAGAGCCAATCCGATTTCATAAATTGGCCGATAACGAAGCCCAGACCCGCAGCATTGTGTCCGACCTGCTTGATGGTGTCGGACTCGGCGCAAGCGCGGCCCCACGCTATCCACACGAATTTTCCGGCGGGCAACGCCAACGCATATGCATTGCACGCGCGCTGGCAACACGGCCCCGCTTTCTGATCTGCGACGAGCCCACCTCAGCGTTGGACGTATCCATCCAGGCACAGATCCTGAACCTGCTCAAAGACCTGCAGGAACAACTGGGCCTAACCATGCTGTTCATCAGCCACGACCTCCCGGTCATCCGCCAAATGTGCGACCGTGTCGGCGTCATGCGTCACGGAGAACTCCTAGAGGTCGCAGACACCGAAACACTGTTCAAGGCCCCGCAGCATGAATACTCCCGCCACCTATTGAACCTGATGCCGCAACTACAAGCCATGTCACGCGAATCACTGGAAATAGAACCGGCAACCGCCTAACGCCGGCCAGCATCCGTTGTTCATCTCAATCGCGAGTCCCGGGTGCGTGCCGGCCTGCTGCGCCGGGCCGTAGAGCGCGGGGCAGTCCCCGCAGGGGACTTCGGCCCCTGCTAACGGGCCGAACCCGTGCGATAGGCCCGGTGCAGCAGGCCGGCACGCACCCGGGACGTCTTAAGAACCCAACAGAGCGCCCCCGAAAAGCAACAGCACCCCTACCAACGCCCTGACGCTCCACCGCCCCCGCTGCGGCCACCACCGCCCCCGAAGCCTCCGAAGCCCCCGCGAAACCCGCCACCGCCGCCGAAACCGCCACGGCCCCCTCGGCCACCGCCAAATCCACCACCAAAACCGCCGCCACTACCGCCACCGCCACCACCCCGGCCGAGCCATTCCCGAAACAGGCGTTTGACCCCCAACACCCCCAACACACCACTCAGCAACAGGCCCGCCACACCACCGGCGACGACAGCCCACCACGTACCAAAAAAAAACCATGAGGCGACTGCCGCTCCCAGTCCAGCTACCAGGGTAGATCCTGCCAGGAACAAGACGGTCATTCCAATCACAAACGCCAAGTCCAGTTCCGACACGCTGAAACCGCTGAACATGGATTCGTCAGAATTAGCGGACGGAGCAGGCAACGCCTCGCCATCGACCAATTTCTCGATCGCCGCGACGCCGGCCTCGATGCCCCCAGCGTAATCACCCGCCTGCAACCTGGGTACGATCTGTTCGCGAATAATGCGGCCCGCCATCGCATCTGGAATGGCGCCTTCCAGGCCATAGCCGACTTCGATACGCAATGTGCGGTCATTCTTGGCCATGATCAGCAGCACGCCATCGTCTGTGCCCTTACGCCCCAGTTTCCAGGCATCGAACACACGCGTGGCAAACTGCTCGATCGTATCCGGCGCCGTCGTCGGCACAATCAACACGGCGACCTGCGCCCCCTTGCGCTGCTCCAATGCGGCCAGGCGCTGCTCCAGCCCTTGGCGACGCGCCGTATCCAGCGTGCCCGTCAGATCTGTGACACGCGCCTGCAATGCCGGCACGCCGGCGGGAGCATTCGTTGTCGAGCCATCGGCTGGCGAGACCGTCGACGCCCTCGATGGCGTCGACGCAGAGGTCTCTGGCGCGGGTGCAAGAGGGACAACCGGCGCTGCTCCCGTACCAGATGAAACGGGTGGGATCGTTCGTATTACTGGCGGCACAGCATCATGCTGTGCGGCCGGCGCGAGCTGCGCACTCACCGGCATGCCAACCAACATACCGGACAACATCAGCATCAGCCCGCGGGGGAGCCAGGATACACATTTGCGCCAGACCATACGCGACAACACCCGATTTACCCTCACCCGCTTACCGAGCCGGAGCAGGCGCTGTCGTTGCCGGAGCAGAAGACGGAGCCTGGTTGCTGAATTGAATGTTCGGCGCCTGCGAAATGGCTGCCTCGTTCTCCACGCTGAAATTGGCCTTGGGCGCATAGCCGAACACCTTGGCAGTAATCACGGCAGGGAACTGACGCACCAGCACGTTATACGCCTGCACCGATTTCACATACCGGCCGCGCGCCACCGAAATGCGATTTTCCGTGCCCTCGAGCTGCGTCATCAGATCGCGGAACAAGCCATCCGCCTTGAGCTGCGGATAATTTTCAGACACAGCAATCAGACGCGAAAGTGCGGACGTCAACTGACTCTGCGCCTGTTGAAAACGCTCCAGCGCAGCGGGGTCATCCAGCTGATCCGCAGAAATCTGCAAGCTGCCGACTTTACTGCGCGCCTCGGTCACCTGGGTCAGCACATCACGCTCGTGCGTCATATAGGCATCGACCGATTTCACCAGCTGCGGCACGAGGTCGGCACGCCGTTGATATTGGTTCAGGACTTCGGACCACGAGGCCTTGACCTCCTCATCTGCCGCCTGAATGCTGTTGTAGCCGCAACCCGACAACAAAGCGGCAATCAACGCCAACCAAGAAAGACCCAGCCAACGGGGGATGTTCATCGTGTCCTCAATCCTTTCAACAAAGAGAGGGACATTACAGCAGGTTGAGCCTGCTTTGCCCAGGGCGCGATGTAACGTCCCCTATCTCTTGTTACGTGAAACCGCATGGGCATGGGCTACAATACACGCCGTGTGCTTAGCCAATCAGCACACATCGCTGGCGCTAGGCCGCCACGCCAGGCCCGACACGAGCCGGGCCTTTCCTTTATCTCCTCATTCGACCGCCTGGATTGGAGTCTCTCAACTAGAGCGACTGGCTGTTGCTGGAGTTGTTTTGACTGCCACTGTTTCTTTTGCCGACCTCGGGCTGGCTGATCCCCTTTTGCGTGCCATCGCCGAAACCGGCTACACCGCGCCCACCCCGATTCAGGCGCAAGCCATTCCCCAGGTGTTAAAAGGCGGCGATTTGCTCGCTGCGGCCCAGACGGGTACCGGCAAGACCGCCGGCTTTACGCTGCCCATCCTGCATCTGTTGATGCAAAACAAGCCCGCTCTGAAGAGCCCGGGCCGCCCACGCTGCCTGATCCTGACCCCGACGCGCGAACTCACGGCGCAGGTCGCCGAATCCGTGCAGACCTATGGCAAACACACGCCGTTGACCTCCATGGTGATGTTCGGCGGGGTCAACATCAATCCGCAGATCAGCGCGCTGAGAAAGCCCGTGGACATTCTGGTAGCCACGCCCGGCCGTCTGCTGGATCACTGCGGCCAGAAAACCGTGGATCTGTCCGGCGTCGAGATCCTGGTCCTGGACGAAGCCGACCGCATGCTGGACATGGGCTTTATCCGCGACATCCGCAAAATCCTGGCACTGCTGCCCAAGCAACGCCAGAACCTGCTGTTCTCGGCAACGTTCTCGGACGAGATCCGTGGCCTGGCCCGCGGCGTACTGAACAATCCCGGCGAAGTCTCCGTCACCCCGCGCAATACCGCGACCGAGTTGGTGAAGCAGACCGTGCACCTGGTCGAACAGCACCACAAACGCGACCTCATCAGCCACATCATTCGCGAAAGCGGCTGGTATCAGGTGCTGGTATTCACCCGCACCAAGCACGGCGCCAACCGATTGGCCGAAAAACTCGTGAAAGACGGCCTGAGCGCGGCTGCCATCCACGGCAACAAGAGCCAGGCAGCGCGCACGCGCGCCTTGGCCGGCTTCAAGGACGGCAACGTGACCGTGCTGGTCGCCACCGATATTGCCGCGCGCGGCCTGGATATCGACCAATTGCCGCAAGTCGTGAATTTCGAGCTGCCCAACGTCCCCGAAGACTACGTGCACCGCATCGGCCGTACGGGCCGGGCAGGGGCGACGGGCGCGGCGGTTTCGCTGGTCGACCAAAGCGAAATCAAGCTGCTCAAGGGTATCGAACGTCTGATTGGCAAAACCATCGAGCGCCTGCCGGTGGAAGGCTGGACGCCGTCTGCCGGCAACACCGCCGCCGCTTACGCCCGCCAAGAGCGCGACGAAGACACGCGCCAACCACGCCGCCACGGCAGCCCGCGTAGCGAGCAACGCCAGGGCGGCCAACGCCCTGGTGGCAGCCGCGGGGCCGGAACGAACGGCCATCGCGCCAACGACGCTCGCGGCGCAAATGGCGAATCTCGCGCCGCGCGCAACGGCGGCGAGCCTCATGGCGGCAATGGCGCGGAACACCACGCAGGCCGTGCAGGCCTGGCACCTCGCCATGGAACGGGAGCAGGCCGCCCGGCAGGTCAGGGCCAGGCAGGTAATCCACGCCAGCCGTCAGCCGCTCGCGGCGACCGCCCAGCCGGCGGCCATCGCCAAGACAGCCGTCCGCAATCGCAAGGTCCTCGCAGCACCGACGGTAACGGCCGTCCGTCAGGCCGTCCCGCAAGCGCCGGCCGTTCCGCGGCAGGCTCCAATCGCGCTGCCGGTGCGCCCCGTGCGGCCTTGTTGGGCAAGTAATATCAACCCTCCGTTCCTTTCACCCGTGTCATTCTGTCTGTAAACCATCATGACGCTCTCGACCTGGCTGACCTTTTTTGTGGCCTCATGGGCTATTTCCTTCTCGCCGGGCGCGGGCGCCATTTCGGCCATGACCTCGGGCCTGAAGTACGGTTTTGCACGCGGGTACTGGAACACGGTAGGCTTGATCATCGGGATCATGGCGCAGTTCGTGATCGTTGCAGTAGGTCTGGGCGCGGTACTGGCCACGTCCGAGCTCGCATTCTCGATCGTGAAATACCTGGGCGTGGCCTACCTGGTCTATCTGGGCATACGCCAGATTCGTACCGATGCGGCGCCGGTCGCCGTCGATGCCGGCAACCCTGCCGACTTCTCAGTGCGCGATCTGGTGCTGCGCGGCATCCTCGTCAATCTGATGAACCCTAAAGGCACGGTTTTCTTGCTGGCCGTCGTACCCCAGTTTGTGAATCCGGCAGCCTCTCTGACCCCGCAGTACCTGGCCCTGGCCGGGACCCTGGTGTTCACCGACCTGGTCGCCATGGGCGTCTATACCCTGTTGGCTGCCAAGGTGCTGCGCCTGTTGCGCAGTGCCCGCCATATCCGCTGGATGAACCGCATTTTCGGTTCTCTGTTCATTGTGGCGGGCGCCTTCCTGGCCACTTTTCGTCGTCACACGTAACAAGGCCCATGTAACAAGGCCGGTTACCGGCGTACGATCCGCGTCAGTAAAATCGCATCAACCATGAATATTTCCCAAGAAGTCGCCCGGCGACGTACCTTCGCCATCATCTCCCACCCGGACGCGGGCAAAACCACGCTGACCGAAAAGCTCCTGCTGTTCGCAGGCGCGATTCAGATCGCCGGCAGCGTCAAGGCTCGCAAGGCGTCGCGCCACGCCTCGTCAGACTGGATGGAAATCGAAAAGCAGCGCGGGATTTCGGTCGCATCATCCGTGATGCAGATGGAATACCGCGATTGCGTCATCAACCTGCTGGACACCCCGGGCCACCAAGACTTCTCCGAAGACACCTATCGGGTGTTGACAGCGGTAGACGCGGCGCTCATGGTGATCGACGCTGCCAACGGGGTAGAGCCGCAGACCATCCGGTTGTTGCAGGTATGCCGCGCCCGGAACACCCCCATCATCACGTTCATCAACAAGATGGACCGCGAAGTCCGCGAGCCCCTGGATCTGCTTTCCGAAATCGAAGGCCACCTGGGCATGGACGCCGTGCCGTTCTCCTGGCCGGTCGGCATGGGCAAGGCCTTTGGCGGGGTATTCGACATTCGCCGCGATCGCATGCGCGTCTTCCGTCCCGGCCAGGAACGCCGCTCCGACGACGACGACATCATCAATGGCCTGTCCAACCCCGAAATCGCCAAACGCTTCGGCTCGGCCTTCGAACAGGCCAACAGCGAGATCGAGCTCATTCAGGAGGCAGCTCCTGCCTTCGATCGCGACGCCTTTCTGGCTGGCAAGCAGACCCCGGTTTTTTTCGGCTCGGCCATCAACAACTTCGGTGTCCAGGAGGTCCTGGACGCGCTGGTGGAACAAGCCCCCGCGCCTGGAGCGCGCCAGGCACTGGAACGCCTGGTCGAGCCTCAAGAACCCAAATTCACCGGCGTCGTGTTCAAAGTGCAGGCCAACATGGATCCTGCCCACCGCGACCGCGTGGCGTTCGTACGCGTGAGCTCCGGACGCTTTGAGCGCGGCATGCGTTTGAAAGTCGCCCGCACCAACAAGGAAATGCGCCCCAATAACGTGGTGTCGTTCCTATCTCAGCGCCGCGAGCTGCTGGACGAGGCCTATGCCGGCGACGTCATCGGTATTCCGAACCACGGCGTATTACAGCTGGGGGATGTACTCACCGAGGGCGAAAGCCTGCGTTTCACGGGCTTGCCGTTCTTTGCGCCCGAACTCTTTCAAGCCGTGGAAGTCAAAGATCCTTTACGCACCAAACAGTTGCGCGTGGGTCTGACTCAGCTGGGCGAAGAGGGCGCGATCCAGGTCTTTCGTCCTGAGGCGGCTGGCGGCACGCTGCTGCTCGGTGCAGTCGGTCAACTGCAGTTCGAGGTCGTCGCACATCGCCTTAAGACCGAATACGGCGTCGAGGCCCGGATGTTGCCATCGCGCTACACCATGGCTCGGTGGATCACGTCGGACAACCCGCGCGCGCTGCGCAAGTTCATGGATGCCAACGCGGCGCACATCGCCTATGATGTCGTTGATGCGGCGGCTTTTTTGATTGGTTCGCCTGCGCAGCTGCGCGTGGCTGAGGACCTGTATCCGGATGTGAAATTCCACGCGATGCGTGAGCACGGCGGTCAGGTTTTTAGCAGCCATGCGTAAACTGAACAGGGCGCCGCAAAAATGAGGGTAGCAATGTCTTGGCGAGTATTATTCGCGACGCTTCTGCTGGCGCTAGGCGCTGCGGCGTGGGGTGGAATCCAACTGGGTGATTGGCTGGTTTCACACGCCCCCAAAGCCTCGGCCGCACCGGGCCAGGAAGCCCTGGCGTCTCAAGAGCCCATCCTGGACGCCAATGGTCGCCCCTATGTCGCTCAGCCCCCCCAACCTCGGGTGGACGGCAGCCTTGGCGTGCCCGACAAACCCAATGGCCAGAGCTGGGCCGTACCGATGGTTTCCTTGTTCGAAACGGCGAAGGACCCGTCGATTCAGATTTCGCGTGACAATATCAGTATGGACGAGGCTCGCCACCTCGCAGCGGCATCCAACGTCCCGCTGCCTTCCGGCACCTCCGATGTCACTACGCTGGATTTGCAGGCCTTGCCGCCCACCACCACCACGCCTCCGCCCGCCAATCAGGACGGTTATGCGGTCACCGCGGCAAACACCGCGCCTCGCGGAGCAGCTCCTGCTCCTGCGGGCAACTGGCAGGACTCCCTCAAACGAGAACTGGCCCAATGTGCCAATGAGGGCTTCTTCCAGCGCCCCACGTGCTCGTGGAACGCCCGCAACAAGTACTGTGGCCCGAATCGTGCCTGGGGCACCATCGCCGAGTGTCCAGCGCGTCAATAGGACGTGGAGCATAGGTCACCGGCGCAGAACGGCATACACCATACGCCGTGCAATCGCGCGGCTGGTATGCCCCCGCTAAAAAGGCTGCCTCACACGAGGCAGCCTTTTTGTTGCCGGGCCGCCCCAAAACAAAAAAGCCCCCTTGGGGGGGCAGCAAGCCAAAGCGCAGCGTGGGGGCTCTTTTCATCCTTATTTTCATCGGAAGTGGAATAAAGTAGATGTGAGCGACGTCTATAGCAAGCAGTCCCCTTTTCTCATACTGGATGACACGCCATGCACACTCGAATCGCTGCAACCCTGCTCGTTTCCTGCGCCACCTTGTTTTCGGTCAGCGCCCACGCTCAGGCAGTCAAGACCCAGGACGGCATGCTGGTCGACAACGCAGGCATGACGCTCTATACCTTCGACAAGGACACAAACGGCAAGAGCGCCTGCTATGACCAATGCGCCAAGGCCTGGCCGCCCGTGATGGCCTCCGCCGATGCCAAGCCGCAAGGCGACCTGACCATCATCACCCGCGACGATGGCTCCAAACAATGGGCCTACAAAGGCAAGCCTCTATACCTGTTCGTGAAAGACAAAAACCCGGGCGACAAGACCGGCGACAACGTCAAAGACGTCTGGCATATCGTCAAGCCCTAATAGACAAAGGCCGCTGACGGATCGGTTGACAATCAGACAGCGGAGATGCACACGCCTGGTCCTCGAATGCAATGAGCCCATCCAGACCGGCCGGTCTGGATGGGCTCAACACAACGGCAATGCGGGCGTTAGCGCATCGACGCCGCCTGAAAAACCAATCAGCCTTCGACTTCCATCTGGCTTTGCAGGTAATTTTGCAGACCGACTTTGTCAATCAGCTCAATCTGGGTTTCCAGATAGTCGATGTGTTCTTCAGTATCGTCCAGGATGGCCTGGAACAGATCGCGTGACACGTAGTCACGCACTGACTCACAGTAAGCGATGGCTTCTTTCACCGTGGCTTGCGCGCCTTGCTCGACCTTCAGGTCACAGGCCAGCAACTCGGGGACGTCTTCGCCGATCAGCAGCTTGTGCAGGTCCTGCAAGTTCGGCAGACCGTCCAACATCAAGATACGCTCGATCAAACGATCGGCGTGCTTCATCTCACCAATCGATTCTTCGTATTCGTGCTTGCCCAGCTTCTTCAGGCCCCAATGCCCCAAGATGCGGGCATGCAGGAAATATTGATTGATGGCCGTCAGCTCATTGGTCAGTTGCTTGTTCAGAAACTGGATGACGGTTTTGTCGCCTTTCATGGTGTACTCCTTACGATCCCGGGACGCGGCGCCCGCGACCCTGCGTACGCCTTATCGCGTATGCAACGATCGCAGGCTAACACCGCCGGCGGGGTCACGGCTAGAGCCGCGCTGCATTTGATAAATGGCTTTGCAAGCGCAATCTGAAAGCGACAACAAAATGAGAATGAGTATGCGTTTCGGACTATCCGCACATAGCGTGACGCCAGGCTTGCCGTTGAGGCCGGCCAATACGCAAAATGTCGAGGAAAATTGCCCGCCGAATGTCGAATGATGCGCGCCGTATGAACGTAAATCGGCTCAAATCTCGACAAGCGGTGATGTTGGAGAACTGCAACGCACGCAGCCGCGCGCTGTCGCTACCAGGCAGGCTGGACGCGCTGCCTTGGCTGCACAACGATGTCCCGTCTCAGGCTGCAGCAACCAGCGCGATCGGAAAACTATTGGCAGCGGGCTGGGCGTCAACCATGGGAGCAGAGGCCGTGAGATCCACAGCCATCGACTTGCCCTGGCACACGCTGGAACAGCGGCCACCTGGCAGATATTCTTGAGCCATCTCTGCACAGCAGCCACAGCACGACGCTACCCCCAATTCAAACTGCAAATCGGACAGTGTAGTAGCGCCCGCATCGACGGCGGCGTGAACTTGGCGTTCAGTGACGGCATTACATATGCAAATGTACATGAGAATAATTATCGTGATTTATTCTCATAAAAGCAAGCGGATCAGATTGTGATCCGCTTGCTCCAAGTCGTTGAAAATAGGGACAAAACTGTCGCCATTCAGGCTTGGCTCGAAAACGGCCTGCGGGGTCGCAACGTCCGAGCGCCGGGCCTATCGTGCCGCGTGCGCTTTGCGCAGGCTGGCAGGCGCAATCCGCATGGCTTCGCGGTATTTGGCCACCGTGCGGCGGGCGATCACGATCCCCTGGTCGGCGAGCCGCTTTGTCAATTGGCTGTCCGACAAGGGTTTGCCACGGTCCTCATCCGCCACCATCTGGCGAATCACGGCCTGTACAGCCGTTGCCGAGGCCACTTCGCCGCCGTCAGTCGCCACCCCCGTGCCAAAGAAATGCTTCAGCTCCAGGGTCCCGAACGGCGTCAACATGTATTTCTGCGTCGTGGCCCGTGAAATGGTCGACTCGTGCAAGCCCAGCTCTGCGGCGATATCCTTCAGGATCAGCGGCCGCATCGCGGCTGGACCCTCGCTGAAAAAAGCGGTCTGATGCGCCACGATGGCCTGCGCCACACGCAAGATGGTGTCAAAGCGCTGCTCCACGTTACGGATCATCCAACGCGCCTGCTGCAACTGGGCATGCAGGCCTGCATGGCTGGCCTCACGCTGATTGCCCAACAACTGGGCATACAGTGCATTGACCTGCAAACGCGGGACAGCCGCGGTATTGAGTACCACCTGCCATCCCTGGCGCGCCTTGCGCACAATCACGTCCGGCACCGCATAATCCGCGGCAGGCACGGTCCAGGCGCGTCCCGGACGAGGGTCCAGTTTACGAATCAGCGCATGGGCGGCGCGCGCCGTCGCCTCGTCGCATTGCAAAGCATCCCTCAGCCGCGTCACGTTGCCGGTGGCCAGCAAGGGCAGATGCTCGGCGCATAGCCGGCGAGCACAGGCCAGGACGGCCGGGTCGGCCGCTTCGCGCAAATGTTGCAGGTCAGGGTTGCGTAATTGCAACACCAGACACTCTGCCATATCCCGCGCGCCGATCCCGGGCGGGTCGAAGGATTGCAGCAACGTCAGCGCGGCTCGCAACTCATCCAGATCCGCCTCGGCCTCAGGAGGGATCCAAGAGAGAATCTCTTCCAGCGACGAGCCTAGATAACCGTTCTCATCAAGCTCATCGATCAGCAAAGCTACCAATGCCGCATCACGGCTTCCGGCGCGTGTCAGGCCCAATTGTGAGAGTAAGTGCTCACGTAAAGTGTCGCTGCGCGCGCGGTCCGGACCGTCGGAACGATCATCCGGATAGACACCTCCCGAGCCGGGCATTTCTTCCGTACGGGGTTCCGAATCGCGAAAGGATTCGTCGTCCATCGACGTTTCGCGTTCCGCGGGCGCTTCCGGCTCGGCCTCAGGCCGTTCTTCGCTGCGCTCGAGCATCGGGTTATCGGCCAAGGCCTGCGAGATTTCGGCTTGCAGATCCAGCGTCGAAAGCTGCAACAATCGGATGGATTGCTGCAGTTGAGGGGTCAACGTCAAATGTTGACCGGTACGAAGTTCTAATGCGGGCCGAGTCATAGGTACAATATTTTGCATGATGAATGCCGCCTCGCCCGAACGCATACGCCAAGATCGCCGACTGATCGGCCAAACGCTGCTGAAATTAGCGCTGCCTCGACTCATAGTCCGGGGGGTGGTGCTGGTCATCGCCGCCATCATATGGCTATTAGTGGCCTCGTGGTTGCTGGATTTTGGCCGCAGCCTGAGCTTTGAGGGCCTGCAGGCTTTTGGCCAGCAGGCGATCGACCTCCTGACGCGCGTCAACCCCTATCTATGGTGGGGTGTGGTGGTCATCTGGTCGCTGATTGTATTTTTTGCAGTACGCGCCTGGGTCGCCTCGGACATTGACGCTGCGCGTGCCAAACCGGTCGCTCCGAGGGATCTGTCCGCCTTGGCTTCCCAGCTCTGCGACGAGGTCACCAACGTCCTGCGCTGGGTCTGGGGCAACCGCGAAGAGCCCTTTACCCTCGGCGACTTGCGCCAGGCGCATATCGAATTGCGCCACGGCCGCATCGACAAGATCGATCTGGTCCGAGAGCAAGGCAACATTCTTGACGGTCAGGCCGCTGCGCCGACCCGTGCTCAGCCCGCCACCCGTACGCCAGCCGCGCCCGCCACCGCGCCCGCCCAGGCAGCCGTCCTCACGACGCCAGCCGCGGCCACCGAGACGCGCCCGGCCTCAGGGCGCATCGAACCCAACCTGTAGCACGCGACATCGCCACATCTTGGAAAATCGCCTCTCGAGGCGATTTTTTTCGCCCGGGCTTCTAGGATGGCTCCGTGGGGATCAACCCGGGTGGGCTGCTCCTGGCGATTCCAAGAGGCTAATCTGTCGCCCGGTTGCGGAGCGCGCTGCAGGCGCGGTATGGGCGTCTTTTTGAGCTCATTACGCCCGTGTCCGTTGCATCTTGGTCAAAAATGTGTTTGACTAGCGACTTATGGCCGATATCCGAATCCCCCTCGCGATTGCCTCCGGACGCTTCAGCGCACCGGGTGCCGGCCTGCGCGCTCGTATTTCCCTCATCGCGCTATCGCTACACCTACCGATCGGTTGCCGGGCCTCGCGCCTGTGGTAGCTCGGCAGCCTCGTACGCCACAAGTTTTTTCTCTGTTCACTTATTGATTCCAGTCGGCCCATCCACGGTCCACTGACGGTCCAGGCCTAGAACCCTGACCAGCCGAACAGAGCATGCCGGTAACAAAAACCGGAAATACTTATCCCGCCACCCCCGGGACCACTGATCAAGGTGTAATGATGCTTGCCAACCCCGCTACCAAATACGTACCGTTTGCCCCGTTCGCGCGTGACTTTTCCGAACGCACCTGGCCCAGCCGCCGCATCACGCAGCCGCCCATCTGGATGAGCACCGATTTGCGCGACGGCAATCAGTCGCTGATCGAGCCGATGAGCATCGAACGCAAACTGCGTTTCTTTGAGCAGCTGGTCAAGATCGGCTTCAAGGAAATCGAAGTCGGTTTTCCGTCGGCCTCGCAAACGGATTTCGATTTCGTACGCAAGCTGATCGACGAAAAACGCATTCCGGATGATGTCACTATCATCGTGCTCACCCAATCACGCGAAGACCTGATCAGCCGCACGGTCGAATCGGCCGCCGGCGCCAAGCAAGCCATGGTGCACCTGTACAACGCGTGCGCACCGGCGTTTCGCAAGATCGTCTTCAATATGAGCAAAGACGAGATCAAGCAGATCGCCATCAGCGGTACGCAGCTGATCAAGCAACACATGGCGAAGTTTCCAGAGACGCAATGGCGCTACGAATACTCGCCCGAAGTTTTCAGCACCACCGAACCTGAATTCGCACTGGAAGTCTCTAACGCCGTGGCCGAAACCTGGGGCGCCACGCCGCAGAACAAAATGGTGCTGAATCTGCCCGCAACGATCGAGGCGACGACGCCGAATCTGTACGCCGACCAGATCGAATGGATGCACAAGAACCTGGCTCGCCGTGACAGCATCATCGTCAGCGTGCACCCCCATAATGACCGTGGCACCGCGGTTGCCGCCGCCGAGTTCGCCGTGATGGCCGGCGCCGATCGCATCGAGGGCTGCCTGTTTGGCAGCGGTGAGCGTACGGGTAACGTGGACCTGGTCACGCTCGCGCTGAATCTCTACACCCAAGGCGTGCATCCGGGCCTGGATTTTTCCGATATCGATGAAGTGCGCCGTTGTGCCGAGTACTGCAATCAGTTGCCCGTGCACCCGCGCCATCCCTATGCCGGCGACCTGGTATTCACGGCCTTCTCCGGCTCGCACCAGGACGCCATCAAAAAGGGCTTTGCGCAACAGCAGGCCGATGCCGTTTGGGAAGTGCCCTATCTGCCTATCGACCCGGCCGACCTCGGCCGCAGCTACGACGCCGTCATCCGCGTCAACAGCCAATCGGGCAAAGGCGGGGTCTCGTATCTGCTCGAACAAGAACATGGCCTGGTCTTGCCGCGCCGCCTGCAAATCGAATTCAGCCGCGCCATCCAACGTGTCACCGACGAAACTGGCCGCGAAGTCACAGCTGACGATGTGCACACCATCTTCAGCAGCGAGTACCTGGAACAACATACGCCGTGGAAATTGGTGCGTCACCGCATCGAGGGCGATCCGTCGGCCGGTGAAGGCAAGCAATTCAATATCCAGGTTGAGCTGGACTATAACGGCGAACGTCGCATCGTCACGGGCTCGGGCGATGGCGCCATCTCGGCCTTTGTGAACGCGTTGGATATTCCCGTGCGCATCATGGATTACCACGAGCATGCCATCGGCACCGGCACGGATACCCGCGCGGCCAGCTATGTTGAATTGCGAGTCGGAGACTCCGCAACCGGATTCGGTGTCGGGATCGATCGCGATATCGTCACCGCGTCGTTCCGCGCCGTGCTCAGCGCAGTCAACCGTCATTTGGCCAATGGTGCTGCGACGCAAATCGAAAGCGAGTCGGCCCAGGCTGCGTGATCCGCAGCCCTTGGCGCCCATGAAAAACCCGTCTACTTGAACTGCCCACAAGGAAGTTGAAGTTAAAAAGCCGGGCTCAATTGAAAAGGCCTGAGTCCGATTCAGCATCGGACTCAGGCCTTTTAGCTTGGGTTCCACGCGGTAACCATGGAACCGCAGCGCACGCGGTCATGCCAACAGTCCATGCTATGGAGCTGATCAGTCCCCCTCGCCGGGACGCAGCACATTCAAAAGCCACCGGGCGATGGCCAGCGTACGCCGATCGTCGCCGCTGCGCCCAACCACCTGCAAGCCCACAGGCAGACCCTGAGGCCCCGTGTAGAACGGCAGATGCACGCAAGGTGCACCGAACAGCGTCCACACGCGGCAGAACAAAGGATCGCCCGTACCTTGGTCAAAAAAAGGTGCCTCACCGCTGGCGCTGGGCGCCAACACGACGTCGTACTGCTCAAACCAGCTGTGCGCACGCTGGCGACCTTCTTCGACGCGAACCAGATTGGCGCGATGCTCCTCTGCAGTGATCTGGGACCCTGCATCCAACAAAGCCTGTAGCGAGCTGCTCAGGCCGGCTCGATGACGCGTGCGCTCGAAAGTCAGCGACTGCGCCATCTCAAAGCCCATGATATCGGCATGCACCTGAACCAGGGAACACAGTACCGGCGGTAACTCCACCTCATCGACCTGTGCGCCCGCACGCGAGAGCACGCTCGCAGCCTGGGCATAGGCATCGCGCGTGGCATGATCTGTATGCCGCCATTGCGAGGTGCGGTACATGCCAATACGGGGTTTGGCATCGTAATCGAGCTCACGCAACTCGCGATCACGCATCAGCACCGAGGCGAGCAGCGCCACATCGTCAACGGAGCGTGCGAACCCGCCTATGGTGTCCAATGAATCGGCGATGGTCTTTAAACCCGCGCGTTGACTCCGGCCAAAGGAAGGTTTGTATCCGACAACGCCACAATAGGCGGCAGGGCGAATGATCGAACCGGCTGTCTGAGTCCCCAACGCCAGAGGCACCATATGATCGGCCACTGCGGCCGCAGAGCCGCTGGACGAGCCGCCTGGACTATATGCCTGGTTGTGAGGATTGCGCGTCGGCCCCGGTTGAAACGTGGCGAATTCCGTCGTTACGGTTTTACCCGCCACCACTGCTCCCGCCTCGCGGCACAACGCGACCACCGCTGCGTCCATGGACGGCTGGTGATTTTCATAGATGGGCGACCCGTAGCGCGTCGGCAAATCGCTGGTCGCAAAGATGTCTTTCACGCCGATCGGCAAACCATGCAAAACCCCTTGGGTACTCGCCCGATCCAACTCGCGAGCGCGAGTCAGCGCGAGTTCCTTGTCCAGGGCGGCCCACGCTCGCACAGCGCCCTCACGCTGTTCAATGCGCGCAAAACACGCCCGTAGCAATTGCTCGGCGCTCAACTCGCGACGCGCCAATAGCTGCGCCGCCCGCGTTGCACTCAAGCGATTCAGTTCAATTGTTTTTTTTTGCTGCACACCCATGTCCCTTCCCCGGGATGATCCTCGATTTTTTTCGTCCTACAGATGTAGCACAGGCACCTCGTCTGTATTGCGTTGCGGCACAACTGTTTTTCTATAAGTTCATACAACAAAAAGGTGTATTGGTGATGAACCTGTGCCGCATCGCAACACCGATTTTCATTGGCACTGCCATATAAGCACGATACCGTATCTCGTGAAATCTGGCTGTCATGTATTACCCCTAAGATGAAATCGTTTTCATTGCCGAGCCTGCCGTGACCGCAAAAATACCGCACCGACCATCGATACTGGAGATCGCCAAGCAGGCCGGCGTATCCCCTGCGACTGTCTCGCGTGCGTTCAATCAACCCGAACTGTTGCGTCCCGAAACACGCGAACACATCGCCGCTGTCGCGCAACGCATCGGGTTTCGCCCCAATCGGGTAGGGCGCAGTCTGCGCGCCGGCCGTACGCGTACCATCGGTCTGTTGCTGCCTACGCTGGCCAATCCGGTATTCGCGGATTGTTTCGAGGGCGCTGAACAATATGCACGCAGGGCGGGTTATAGCGTCATGATGGGAATCACGAGCTACGACCCCTCGGTAGAGTCGGAATGCGTGCAGGCCTTGATCGATCATCAGATCGATGGCTTGATCCTGACAGTGGGCAATCCGTCGCGCAATGCGACCTTGCGCGCATTGGATGAAGCGGGCATGCCGCACATCCTGGCCTATAACGAATCCAACTCGCACCCTTTTGTCTCGGTTGACAACAAGGCCGCCGCGCACGACATGGTGTCGCGCCTGTGCGCGCTGGGCCATCGGCGCATTGCCTTTGTCAGTGGCCCATTGACTGCGTCGGATCGCGCGCGGCGCCGCCTGCAAGGCGCGCAGAGCTATGCGAGAACGGCGGGCTTGCCACCGATTGCGCACTGGGTCATGCCGGCGCACACCGAGTCCAGCGCGCCCATGCTGCGTGACATGCTGGCGCAGTCTGATGCCCCCAGTGCACTGTTTTGCTCTAACGATCTGCTGGCCGTTTCCGTCATCGCGCAACTGGCCTCGCTGGGCATACGCGTACCCGATGACGTCGCTGTCTGCGGGTTCGACGGTGCAAGCATTGGCGCGCTCATGGTCCCGGCACTGACCACAGTGGCACAACCGAGCCGCGAAATCGGCGCGACAGCATGCGCCTTATTACTGGGCTGCCTGAAGGGGGACAAACCCTCATCAGTCCGGCTGCCACATCGTATTTCCGACGGTGGCACGGCAACTGCGTTATGCATCACCGATCGCCGTCATGAAGGGCTGCGTCGCCACGCCGCAGCAAGCGCTGCAGCTCATTCTTTTCTCCCTTCGCCAAGGAAACGTTCGACATGAAATCCCTCGTCCAATGCGTGTTACGCGCCGCCACATTGGCGCTTTCTCTGACAGGCGCATCTGCCTACGCGCAAAATGCGATCTGCTACAACTGTCCGCCAGAGTGGGCGGATTGGGGCACACAGCTCCAAGCCATCAAGAAAGCCACCGGTATCACGGTGCCGGCAGACAACAAAAACTCGGGACAATCGCTAGCCTCTATCGCGGCGGAAAAAGGCAACCCCGTGGCAGATGTCGTGTACTACGGCGTCACGTTCGGCATCCAGGCCGCGCAAGACGGGTTGGTACAAAACTATAAACCGCAACACTGGGACCAGATTCCCGCAGGCATGAAAGATCCCGACGGCAAATGGTTTGCCATTCATTCGGGCACGTTGGGCCTGATGGTCAACGTCGACGCACTCGATGGCAAGCCTGTTCCGCGCTCTTGGGCCGATCTGCTCAAGCCTGAGTACAAAGGCATGGTCGGTTATCTGGATCCGGCTTCGGCCTTTGTCGGCTATGTGGGCGCCGTCGCCATCAACCGCGCGCTGGGAGGCACACCGGATAACTTTGACCCGGCGCTCAAGTGGTTCAAAGACATGAAGGCCAATCAGCCCATCGTTCCCAAACAGACCGCTTACGCACGCGTCTTGTCGGGCGAAATTCCGATTTTGATCGACTACGATTTCAATGCGTATCGGGCCAAGTATAAGGACCACAGCAACGTCGAGTTCGTGATTCCGGCCGAAGGAACGATCGCAGTGCCTTACGTTATGAGCCTGGTGGCCAATGCACCGCATGCCGACAATGGCAAGAAAGTGCTGGACTTTACGTTGTCGGATGCAGGCCAAGCCATCTGGGCCAATGCATTCCTGCGTCCCGTGCGACCGGAAGCCATGTCAGCCGAAGCGCAGAAAAAGTTCTTGCCCGAGGCAGAGTATGCCCGCGCCGGTACGGTGGACTACGTCAAAATGGCCGAGGGCCAGCGTGCGTTCTCGCAGCGGTACGCTAAAGAGGTGAACTGATGTTCTGCGTGCGTGTTGGCATTGTCCTCGGAGTGCATTGAAATGGGACGCCGCGGATGGATTTGGTTTGCGGCGCCTGCCGCGACGCTATTCCTGGCGTTCTGGCTGCTGCCCATGGCAGGGTTGGCGCTGGCAGGCGCAGAAAGCCGTAACGGACAATCGGCCTATTGGACGGTGCTGACGGGCACGCAGTATTGGATCAGTTTGTTCAATACCGTCGCGCTGTCATTGGCCGCGACGTTGGCAACGCTGCTGGTGGCGTTGCCTGTGGGCCGCTTTCTCGCCCGACATCGGCACTTTGTGGGACGCCGCCTGCTGATTTCCTTGCTGATGTTTCCATTGGCCTTTCCGGGTGTCGTCGTCGGCTTCCTGATTATCTTGCTCGCGGGACGTCAGGGCATCATCGGTGCGCTCACGAAATGGCTCACTGGCGATACCGTGGTGTTTGCCTATGGCATGGCGGGATTGTTTTTGGGTTATCTGTATTTTTCGCTGCCGCGTTGCGTCGGTGTGCTGACGGCGGCGGCCGAGCAAATTGATCAGAGCTTGCTCGAGGCTGCACGGACATTGGGCGCGAGCCCGTGGCGCCGCTTCATGGATATTGAATTGCCGGCACTGACGCCTGCCTTGATCGGCGCAGGCGCGATGAGTTTTGCGACCAGCATGGGCGCATTCGGTACGGCATTCACATTGGCAACGCAGATCGACGTGCTGCCTATCACCATCTATAACGAGTTCACCAACTACGCGAACATCCCGGTCGCCGCAGCACTGTCTATTGTGCTGGGCCTGGCCACATGGGCGGTGTTATATCTCGCTCATAGCCTGGCGGGCGCCCGTGCAGGTGCGGCCGCGTGATGAGGTCCATGATGCATGCTTCCAAATTTGATACGCGCTTGGGACTGACCGTCACACTGGCTGTCGCGGCATTCTTGATCGGCCCAGTAGTGCTGTCCGTCTTGGCCGGCCTCACCAACAATTATTTTGTGGGGCTTTCCAGCGGGCTGACTTTGCGCTGGGTCGCAGAGGTCTGGGAACTCTATGCCGATACGATCTGGCGTTCGTTTGCCGTCGCGTTGTTGACCTTGGCAATTTGCACGCTGGTCGGTGTCCCTGCAGCGTGGGTGCTCACGCTGCATCGCGGCCGCCTGGCTCGCGCATTGGAAGAACTGTTGACCCTGCCCGTTGCGGTCCCAGGCCTGGCGTCAGCGCTGGCGTTGATCGTCTCATGGGGCACGGTCAGCGGGCTGCGTGGCAGTATCTGGTTCATCGTGATCGGACATGTGTTGTTCACACTGCCATTCATGGTGCGTGCTGCGCGCGCCAGCATGCAGGGCGCTGACTTGGCAACACTGGACGAAGCCGCCTCGACGTTGGGCGCAACACGTATGCAGCGTTTTTTGCACATTGTCGTGCCTAACGCCGCACCAGGCATTGTCACAGGCGCATTGACCGTGCTGACCTTGTCGATCGGCGAATTCAATTTGACGTGGCTGTTGCACACACCATTGACCAAGACCTTGCCCGTCGGCCTGGCCGACAGCTATGCCTCGATGCGATTGGAAATCGCATCAGCATACACCCTGGTCTTTCTGTTGATGTTGATCCCGCTACTGGTAGGTCTGCAATGGCTGGCCGCCCGCGGCGATCGCTCCGCCCAAACACCTGTTATCCGGACTTCTTCATCATGACGGACCCCATCGCCATTACGCTAAGCGGCTGCGCCAAGACTTGGCCAGACGGAACGCGAGCCCTGCATCCTATTGATCTGCACGTGCAGGGCG
This sequence comes from Bordetella genomosp. 4, assembly GCF_002261185.1. Classification (GTDB taxonomy): domain Bacteria; phylum Pseudomonadota; class Gammaproteobacteria; order Burkholderiales; family Burkholderiaceae_B; genus Bordetella_A. The sequence continues at coordinate 217,147 of NZ_NEVQ01000001.1, read as the reverse complement.
GTGAAACGCTGGCATTACTCGGCCCATCGGGCTGTGGCAAGACAACCTTGCTGCGCCTGATCTGCGGCCTGGAGCAGGCCGATGCCGGTGCGTCGATTCGTTTCGGCAATGACGAGGTATCACAGCTCTCGCCGGAAGACAGAGGTGTGGGCGTGGTGTTCCAGAACTATGCGTTGTTTCCCAACATGACCGTCGTGCAGAACGTGGCTTATGGTTTGCGCGTGCGCAATGTCCATGCTGGCACGCGAGAACAGCGCGCACGTGAACTGCTGGCGCTGGTGCGCCTGGAGGCCTATGCCGACCGGCGTATCGATCAGTTGTCCGGCGGACAACGTCAACGCGTGGCCCTGGCCCGTGCCCTGGCTATCGAACCGCGTGTGCTGTTGCTCGACGAGCCGCTGACAGCGCTGGACGCAAAACTGCGCGAACACTTGCGCGTGGAGTTGGCGCAGATGCTCCGCGAGTTGCACATCACGACGGTCATCGTCACGCACGACCAGGACGAAGCGATGATGTTGGGTGACCGTATTGCCGTCATGTCTGCAGGACATCTAGAACAAGTCGGAACCGCAGAAACCCTGTATCAAGAGCCGGCCAGCGATTTCGTTGCCGAGTTTCTCGGTACCCTGTGTCGCGTCCGTGCGAGGCTGCATGACGGCAGGTTGATCGCCGGTGATGATGCGGTCGCGTTTCGTCCTCATGAGGCGCAGCTCGAGGCACCTCGCGACAGCGCATTGACAGGCCGTGTGCTGGCACGTTTTTTTCTCGGCAGTTCAGTACGCTACGAAATCGGCCTGGACGACGGTCAGCGATTTCCGGTGGTTGCTCCGGCGCATAGTCAGCATGCCGCAGGCGATCATGTCAGCATTGTGTTGGCGCGAGCCGCAATTGCGTCGCCTGCCGCTCGCCATATTTAACGACTCTCACCTACAGACTCATCATGCTCATCGCACAGATTACTGATTTGCATATCCGCATGCCGGGCCAGAAGGCCTATCGCGTGGTCGAAACCGATCGCTATCTGCCGCCTGCCATCGAAGCATTGAACCGTCTCGATCCCGCGCCGGATCTGGTCATCATCAGTGGCGATCTCACGGATTTCGGCCGGCCGCAGGAATACGCCCATTTGAAAAACATGCTGGATGCTTTGCATACACCGTATTTTCTGATGCCCGGCAATCACGATGCGCGCGAAGCGCTATTGGCGGCCTTTCCCACGCATACCTATCTGCAGGGCGCAAATGGTTTTGTTCAATACGCAGTCGAGGATCATCCTCTGCGCCTGTTGATGCTGGACACGGTCGTGCCGATGCAAAGCCACGGCACCTTGTGTTCGCAGCGGCTGGATTGGCTGCGCGAACGCCTCGCGGAACAACCGGGCCGGCCCACCGCAATTGCCATGCATCATCCGCCATTCGTTACCGGCATTGCTCACATGGATGCAATTGGCCTGCTCGCGGGTGCGCCCGAGCTGGAGCAGATCGTCGCCTCGCATCCCAACGTGGAACGCATTCTGTGCGGCCATCTGCACCGCACCATTTTTCAACGTTTTGGCGGCACGATCGCTTCGACGTGCCCAAGTCCGGCGCATCAGGTGGCGCTGGATCTGAGGCCGGATGGACCCTCGGCCTTTGTCATGGAACCACCGGGTTTTCACCTACATGAATGGCGCAATGGCGTCCTCGTCACGCACCACGCCTACATCGGCGACTATCCCGGACCTTATCCGTTTCACGAAGAGGGCGGCGTCCTGATCGATGAGTAACGCGTGCTGCAGGGCAGCGGACCTGACATGGCCACGTCATGTTTGCACCGCAGAATGAAAAGGATTTCATTTACCTCCAGAATAAGAGGCTCGCGCCCTCAGGGGTCCACACCGCCGCACACAGATCCGATTCCACCCAACGATCATTATGTCCATGCTCATCCTGGAAGACCTGACCAAACAGTACGGCGATGCGGCTGCCATCCAGGGAGTCAGTTTCACTGCGCCGGCTGGTAGTTTTACGGTGCTGTTGGGACCATCGGGTTGCGGCAAATCAACCACGCTGCGCATGATCGCAGGACTGGACACGCCGACGTCAGGCCACATTCGTATCGGCGATCGCGATGTCACGCATCTGCCGCCATCGCAGCGACGCATCTCGATGGTGTTCCAGTCGTATGCGCTATTCCCGCATCTATCGGTGCGCGAGAATATTCTGTTCGGCCTGAAGGTCCGCAAAGAGCCGTCTGCCGACTATCCTCGCCGGCTCAAGCGCGTAGCGGATTTATTGGGTTTGACGGCTTTGCTGGATCGCAAGCCCTCGCAGTTGTCTGGTGGACAACAACAACGGGTGGCATTAGGGCGTGCAGTCATTTCAGAGGCGCCGGTATGCCTGATGGACGAACCGCTTTCGAATCTGGATGCACAGTTGCGCCATGACATGCGGCGCGAGATCCGCGCCTTGCAACAGTCGCTCGGGATCACCATGGTATATGTCACGCATGATCAGACCGAGGCCATGAGCATGGCCGATCAGGTCGTGTTGCTGCGTGATGGACGCATCGAGCAACGCGACACGCCTGATGGCCTGTACGCACGGCCTGCCACCGAGTTTGCGGCACGTTTTATCGGCACGCCGCCGATGAACCTGATGGACTTGTCCGCACAAGGGAACGGCCTCGGCATCGCCGGCACAGAAAGCCTGCCGGTCATCGCAGCCCCTGTTCAAGCAAAGCGTCTAGGCGTTCGGCCGGAACATATTCGGATTGACGGCGATGGCCGTCCGGCTGTCGTCGAAAGCGTCGAATATTTTGGCGCAGACTCCATTGTGGTGTGCCGGATCGGTACTTGTAGCGGCATTGCCGTACGTGCGCCAGGGCATTTGCGCGCGACGGCCGGCGACGCCGTGAAACTGACATGGCAACCCGAGCACCAGCATTTTTTTGCCGCCGACGCGGCGGCGGTTTCCCCCTATGGGCGCTCAGGCGCCGACTCTCCATCCCTTTAGGAAAGCCATCATGCGACGCACCGCTCTCAAAGCCCTAGCAGCCGGTCTGGCTGGCGCCGTTCTGTCACTGCCTATTTACGCGCAAGCGAAATCTGTCGAAGTCGAGTTCTATTACCCCGTTGCCGTCGGCGGTCCGATCACCAAGATCGTTGACGACATGGTGGCCGCATTCGAAAAAGAAAATCCTGACATCGACATCAAGCCTATCTACGCGGGCTCGTATCAGGACTCGATCGCCAAGGCGCTGACGGCGCTCAAGGGCGGCACGCCCCCGCAACTGGCGGTGCTGTTATCGACCGACATGTTCACGTTGATCGATGAAGACGCCATTGTGCCCATCGACGGCCTCGCAAAATCCGACGCCGACAAAAAATGGCTGGGCAGTTTCTACGATGCGTTCATGCAAAACAGCCGCACCGGCGGTCATGTGTGGGGCGTACCGTTTCAGCGCTCGACCATCGTGATGTACTACAACAAGGATCTGTTCAAGGAAGCAGGCCTGGATCCTGAACGCGCGCCCGCGACCTGGGACGAGTTGGTTGAATACAGCAAGAAGCTGACCAAGAAAGACGCCTCCGGCAACGTCACGCAGTGGGGCCTGAAAATCCCGTCGGGAGGTGCCTTTGCATATTGGCTGTTCCAGGCATTGACCACGCCCAACGATGCCATCTTGATGAATGAAGCGGGCAACGAAGTCTATCTGGACAAACCCGGCGTCATCGAAGCGGCCAAGTTCTGGAATGACTTGTCGGCCAAGCACGGCGTCATGCCGCGCGGCACGATCGATTGGGGCACCACCCCTAAAGATTTTCTGGAAAAGAAGGCGGCCATTGTCTGGACCACCACAGGCAACCTGACCAACATCCGCAAGAACGCGAGCTTTCCGTTCGGTGTCGCCATGATGCCCAAGGCCAAGCGCGGCGGCAGCCCGACGGGCGGCGGCAATTTCTATGTGTTCAAGAGCGGCACGCCGGAACAACAGGCCGCGGCGCTGAAGTTCGCGCAATGGGCCACGACGCCGGAACGGGCTGCGGACTGGAGTATTGCAACGGGCTACGTTGCCGTCACGCCTGCCGCCTGGGCCACCGACAAGATGAAAAAGTACGCCGAGGAAGTCCCCGCCGCAACGGTCGCGCGTGACCAGCTGGATGTCAGCGTGGCGGAGTTCTCCACGCACGACAATCAGCGCGTGACCAAGACGCTGAACGATGCGCTGCAAGCCATGCTGACGGGCTCCAAGACTCCTGAGCAAGCGCTCGGCGACGCTCAACGGGAAGCCGATCGCGTGCTGCGCAGCTATCGTTAAAGGCGCTGTGCGATGAACAAGTCCATGCAGGCTGTCTACGGTTGGCTGCTGTTATTGCCGGCGATCGTATTGCTGGCCGCGTTCACGCACTATCCTGCGCTGGCCACGTTGTGGCACAGCTTTTTCTCGACCCCGCGGGGCAACCGTCCTGCGCGCTTCGTGGGGCTCGAGAACTACGCGCTGATGCGTGATGATCCGGTGTTCTGGCAATCGCTGTGGAACAACTTGTGGTTTGCCTTGGGTACGATTCCCACATCGATCGCGATCGCGCTCATCATGGCCTTGTGGGTCAATCGCAATCTGGCGGGGCGTGGTTTTCTGCGCATGGCGTATTTCACGCCCACGGTCCTGCCTATGGTGGCCGTGGCCAATATCTGGTTGTTTTTCTACACCCCGCAATACGGACTGATCGCGCAGGTACTGCAGATGTTTGGCATGTCCAGCCCGAACTGGCTGGGCAGCCGCGATACCGCGCTGCCGGCCTTGATGGTCGTGACGATCTGGAAAGAAGCCGGCTTTTTCATGATTTTTTATCTGGCCGCATTGCAGACGGTATCGCCGTCGCTGCGCGAAGCGGCGCTGCTGGAGGGCGCATCGCGTTGGCAATATTTCCGCCGCGTGCTGTGGCCGCTGCTGATGCCCACAACGCTATTCGTGCTGGTCAATGCGCTGATCAACGCATTCCGGCTGGTGGATCATGTGGTCGTCATGACACGAGGCGGCCCCGATAACGCCAGCACCTTGTTGCTGTACTACATCTACCAAGTGGGTTTCAGTTTCTGGGACACGTCGTATGCCGCCACGTTGACCGTCGTGTTGTTGCTGATCCTGGCCATCACCGCGCTGGTGAAGTTCCGCTGGCTCGATAGAAAGACGCACTACCAATGACCCACAAACTCGACACTCTAGGTGCCTGGCTGCTGGGCTTGCTGTGGATCTTGCCGCTGGCTTACGCCGTCTGGGCAGCGTTTCATCCGCCCGCCTATGCCACCCGTTTCGATCTGCTGGCGCCGTTGACGCTGGAAAACTTCAGCCGCGCCTGGCATGCCGCACCGTTTCCAAGGTACTTCCTGAATACTTTTTTGTTGGTCACGATGGTGTTGGCGGCGCAGCTAGTGTTGTCCACATTGGCCGGCTATGCCTTTGCGCGCTTTGAGTTCCGTGGCCGCGACGTGGCGTTCATGCTGGTGCTGTTGCAACTGATGATCATGCCCGATGTGTTGCTGGTGGAAAACTATCGCTCCATGAGCCTGTTGGGCGTGCGCGACACGGTATTCGCCGTGGGCTTGCCGTATTTTGCCTCGGCGTTCGGCATCTTTTTGCTGCGGCAGACGTTCAAGACCGTGCCGCGCGAGCTGGAAGAGGCTGCGCGTGTAGAGGGCGCCGGACCACTGCAGATCCTGATGAAGGTCTATGTACCCCTCGCCAAGCCGATTTATGTCGCGTATGGGCTGGTGTCGGTCAGCCACCACTGGAATAATTTCCTGTGGCCGTTGATCATCACCAACTCGGTAGAGTCGCGGCCCCTGACGGTCGGACTGCAGGTGTTTTCGTCGACGGACCAGGGCATCGACTGGTCCGTGATCACGGCTGCGACCTTGCTGTCTGCCGCGCCCCTGCTGATCGCGTTTCTGCTATTCCAGCGGCAATTCGTGCAGTCGTTCATGCGGGCAGGGATCCGTTAGCGCGCTAACGAAGCCAACTCGGCCACCGAGACCATTAATAGCCGACCGACAGACCCGGCAGGTCCACAATGATGCGCGGCTTGTCCAGGGCCAGCGCGGCATGCTGGGCGAATTCCTGGCTTTCCTTGGCGTCAGAGGTCAGGATTTCATACCCCAGGGCATCGGCCACGCCCATGATCTTGTCCAGCAGCAGCACCTTGCCGCTGGGGCGCAATGGTTCGCACCCGAGCGTATCCCAGGCCGCCTCGAACCAATCGCGCGCGTCGCTGGCGGCTTGCGCAGAGGGCTCGACATCGACGGACAAATTGGCCGTACGACGGGTATCGAATATGACTGTCACATCGCTGCGCATGGCGCCTCCCATCCGTCCCTTACCAGCCCTTGGTGGCTTCCCAGGTGACATCCTCGCCATCGGCCAGCGAACGGCGCATCATGTCCACCAGGGGAAACGCCCGTTGGTGCAATTCCACGTGCTGAGCCATGGCGGGCACGGATTTTTCCTCGTCTTCGTCAGCGTCGTTCGCCTTTGACGGGTGAACGCGCTCCTCGGCCTTGATGGCCGCCTCGATACCCGCAATGGCGGCAGGCAACTGCTCGACCGTAAACACACCACGCTCGGGAACCTGATCGCCAATCGACTTGCCTGCGGCACGCAACAATGGCGCGGCATTAGGCGACAACATCAAGACTTCAGCGACGGTTTTGGATTTGAATTTGATCAGCATGTTGCGGACTTCCACAATGGACATTTCCATACACTACCGCAATGTGGCGCACACTGCCACTGGCAAGATACATAGTACGGATTTCCCCCCTTGAGCCTGAGGGCAAGACAGACCGCTACATTGCCGTTACAAGGGAAATCCAGCCAAATCACGCTATGATCTAGGAAATTCCCGTGAATGCCATGGTTTTTGATACGCATAATTTCGTCAAACGACTGACCGCCGAAGGTATGCCCATCGGGCAGGCTGAAGTTTTGGCCGACGAGCAGGCGCGCCTTATCGATACGCGCCTGATCACTCAAGCCGATCTTGCCCAAATTGTCACCAAGGAAGATTTATCCAGCAATGTAACTGGCATAAAAATCGAACTGGCGGCACTCAAGGCCGATGTGACCTTTCTGAAATGGGCATCCGGCTTGGTGTTGGCGGGCATCTCGTCACTGATACTTAAAACTTTCTTCTGATTTCTCTCATGCTCCCTGAGCAACAACAACAACTCATTTCGCTGATTCAGGCTGCTGTCGCGCGCTGCCTGCCCGATGCCCAGGCCCAGGTGCTGCTGGAGCGTCCCAAAGTCGCCGCGCACGGTGATGTCGCGACCAACGTCGCCATGCAGCTGGCCAAGCCCGCCCGCCGTAATCCGCGCGAATTGGCTCAGGGTATCGTCGATGCCCTGATGGCGGAGACCCCGGCTCGGGCGCTCATCGAGAGCGCCGAGATCGCAGGTCCCGGGTTCATCAATTTCCGCATCACCGCGGCCGCCCGGCAGGCCGTGATCCAGGCAGTAGCCGAGCAAGGCGAGGCCTTTGGCCGCGCCCCTCGCAATGGCGAAAAAGTCCTGGTCGAGTTTGTCTCGGCCAACCCGACAGGCCCCCTGCACGTCGGCCACGCTCGCCAGGCAGCGCTGGGCGACGCCATTTGCCGCTTGTACGAAGCCACCGGCCTGGACGTCACGCGCGAGTTTTACTACAACGACGCCGGCAACCAGATCCAGAACCTGGCCATCAGCGTGCAGGCGCGCGCCCGCGGCATCGCCCCCGACTCGCCCGACTACCCCGCCGACGGCTACAAGGGCGACTATATCGTCGAGATCGCCCAGGATTTCGTCGCCGGCAAAACGGTGACCGCCGACGGCCAGGCAATCACCGCCACGGGCAAGGTCGACAACCTCGATGACATCCGCGTGTTCGCCGTTGCGTACCTGCGCCGCGAACAGGATTTGGATCTGCAAGCGTTCGGCCTGGCTTTCGACAACTACTATCTCGAAAGCTCGCTGTACACGTCGGGCCGGGTCGAGCAGACCGTCCAGGCCCTGATCGCCAAGGGCCATACCTACGAAGAAGGCGGCGCACTGTGGCTGCGTACGACCGAGCTGGGCACGGGCGACGACAAAGACCGCGTCATGCGCAAGAGCGAAGGCGGCTATACGTACTTTGTCCCCGACGTGGCCTATCACAAGGCCAAATGGGAACGCGGTTTTCATCGCGCCGTCAACATTCAGGGCAGCGACCACCACGGCACGGTAGCGCGCGTGCGCGCCGGCCTGCAGGGCCTCGAAGAAGGCATCCCGAAAGACTACCCATCATATGTGCTGCACAAGATGGTCAAAGTCATGCGTGGCGGCGAAGAAGTCAAGATCTCCAAGCGCGCCGGCAGCTATGTCACCCTGCGCGATCTGATCGACTGGGTGGGCCGCGATGCGGTGCGCTATTTCCTGATCCAGCGCCGGGCCGATACCGAATTCGTGTTCGATATCGATCTGGCGCTGTCCAAGAGCGACGAAAACCCCGTGTACTACATCCAGTACGCCCACGCCCGTATCTGCTCGATGATCGCGAACGCGGGCGCCGACGACGCCAAGATCGCGCAGGCTGACGTGGCGCTGCTGAACGCGCCCTCGGAGTTCGCGCTGATGCAACGTCTGGCCGGGTTCCCCCAGGTCGTGGCGCTCGCTGCACAGGAGCTCTCGCCCCATCACATCGCGTTCTGGCTGCGTGATTGTGCCTCTGACTTCCACGCCTGGTATAACGCCGAACGTGTGCTGGTCGACGATGAGTCTCTCAAATTAGCCCGTCTGCGTCTGGCCGCCACCACCCGGCAGGTCCTGGCCAACGGTCTGGCGCTGCTGGGCGTGTCGGCCCCGCAACGAATGTAAGCAGTTTCATGGCAACCAAACGCAAATCAACCTCCCGTCAGCCCCAACAACGCGGCAGCACCATGTACGGTGCGCTGGCCGGGTTGCTCATCGGTCTCATCATCGCAGCCATCGTGGCGTTCTACGTCACCAAGGCCCCGATGCCCTTTGTGGACCGTGCCACGCGCGATCCCGACCGGACCGAGCAGCCTGATCCACGCTTGGCGCCAGACCCGAATCTGGGGCTGTATGGACGTGATGGCGCTGCAGGCATACCGCCCAGCGGCCCGACCGCCACGGCGCCTGCGCCCCTGCCCAATCTGCAGCCGGCTATCCCGACGCCGACGCCTGACACGTCCCAGAGCAAGCCCTCGGACGAGCTGGGTGCCTTGATTGCCACATTGCCCTCGAGTGGGGCTCAGGCCCCCGCTGCGACGCCAGCACCGGCCCCGGCCGCCACGCAGAAACGTCCGGCGACGGCAACGGCGCCAGCTCCAGCCACCGCCACATCCAGCGGCAAGTATTTTCTGCAGGCAGGCGCCTACCAGGGAGCAGCCGATGCCGAGGCCGTCAAAGCCCGCATTCTGTTGCTGGGCCTCCCTGTCGCGGTGCAGCGAGCCGAAGTCAATGGCAAACAGATCAATCGCGTGCGGGTCGGTCCATTTGCCCGGCTGGACGACATGAACCGCGCCCGAGGCCGTTTAGGCGAAAACAAGATCGAGACGGCTGTGGTGCGGCAGTAGGGAACATCCTGTGACGCGTCATCTGGCGCCACACGTCGAACCCGCCCACGACCGTTGCACCTGGTAACCCCCGGAACTTATCTCGGGTACGATCAGTCTGTCACCGTAACTAGTAACTATTTACTCAGGAATACGCACGATGCAGTTCTCCATGCTCACCCGCTTTGCTGCCGCCGCCGCGTTGGCCGCCACCACCTTGTTCGCTCCCGCCAGTCAGGCGCAAAGCAGCCAGCAGTATGTGGCCGTCAATCCGCCGCTGCCGTCTGACACCCCGGGCAAGATCGAAGTCCTGGAGTTCTTTGCCTATACCTGCCCCCACTGCGCCGCAATGGAGCCGATGGTCGAAAACTGGGCCAAGACCAAGCCGGACGATGTCGTGCTCAAGCAAGTTCCCATCGCGTTTAACGCCAGCATGAAGCCTTTGCAACAGCTGTACTACACGCTGCAGACGTTGAATCGCCCCGACCTGCACACCAAGGTGTTCACCGCCATGCACGTCGAACGCAAGCGCCTGTTCGACAAGAAAGCCATGGGCGATTGGGCTGCCGAGCAGGGTGTCGATCGTGCCCAGTTCGATTCGATTTTCGATTCGTTCAGCGTACAGACGCAAGTGCAACGCGCCGATCAATTGGCTCAGGAATACAAGATCGACGGCACGCCGACATTCAGCGTGGGCGGCAAGTTCATCACCTCGCCCAGCCTGGCCGGCAACAGCTATGAGGGCGCGATCCAGGAAATCGATCGCTTGATCCCGATGGCGCGCAAGTAAGCACGTGATCAAACCGCCTGAATCATCAGGCGGTTTTTTTTGCTGGGCCGCCCCAAAACAAAAACGCCCCCTTGGGGCAGCAAGCCAAAAGCGCTGCGGAGGGCTTTTTTGCGTTGGAACGCAATAGTCCTACTGTTTCTGTGATGCGCCCGCCTGATCAAGCGCCTGTGTCAGGTCGGCGATCACATCCGCCGGGTTTTCCAACCCGATATGCAACCGCACCAACGCGTGATCGCCCCCCGTCCAATAGCGATGTCGCGCAAGCTCGCCGCGCGTCACCCACTGCACCAGGCTTTCGAAGCCTCCCCACGAAAAGCCGATACCGAACAGCTGCAACGCGTCCACGAAACGGCGAGAAGCTTCGGGGGAAAGGCGCAGCTCGACAGCCAACATGCCATTTGAACCAGTGCAGTCGCGCTGCCACAATGCATGGCCGGCGTCGTCCCGCCAGGCGGGGTGATAAATACGTGCAACCTCAGGGCGTCCCGCGAGGAACTCGCATACCTGCAATGCATGATTAGCGTGTTGCGCCATACGAATGGGCAAGGTGCGCACCCCGCGCAGCGCCAGCCAGGCGTCGTCCGCACTGATGGAATATCCCATGGCGTACTGCGTACGATTCAGGCGCTGTGCAACCTCGGCATCATTCGTGACGACCGCGCCCAGCATCAGGTCCGAGTGTCCGCCCACGTATTTCGTGCCGGCCACAACCGAGACGTGCGCGCCCAACTTCAACGGCTGATAGATGTACCCCGATCCCCACGTATTGTCGCAAGCCAGCACCAGATCGTGGCTGCGCGCAAACGCCGCCAATGCGGGAATATCCAGCATCTGGAACAGCAAGGAACCAGGGGATTCCACGTACAACAGCCGGGTGTTCGGCCGCACCAAGGATTCCAGATCGTCATCCGCCGAGAAATAGGTGATCTCGATATTCAAACGCTTGAGTAACGCCGCGTCGAGCTCATATACCGGGCCATAGACGCAGTCGGCCACCAGCGCATGGTCGCCAGCGGACAGCAGCGACAGCATCACCAAGGTAATGCCCGACATCCCCGAGGACGCCAGATAGGCATGCGTGCCGCCTTCGAGCTCGCAGAACACCTGCTCTAGCGCCGCATGCGTATCCATGCCCATACGGCCATAGGTCGCGGCGCGCTGGCCGGATGCTTTGCGGCGCTGGGTCGCCTCGAGTGCATCCAGATTCTGAAAACGCACGGTGCTGGCCCGCATCGACGGCAGGTTGACGGGGGCCGAGCCCGTTTGCGGATTGAATGGCGCCGTGCCGGTATGCTGGAGCAGCGTGTCGATATGCGAGACAGGATCTTTGGCCATAGGAATGCAATGAGGATGGGCAGAAAACAGTCAGAACCTCGATATTAGGAGATTCGCCGTATTCGTGCCGACGAATTGCTCACCAAGCCTGCGCGCTGTACCCTTGAGATCCTCCGACGCCACTTCTCTATGGCCGCCTCTGCGGCCGCCGCGCCATGCTGCCCTTTGACACATTGCTTGCTTTTTTCGGTATCGCGATTGTGCTGGCTCTCACGCCTGGCCCCGACAATCTGTTCGTCTTGATGCAATCGGCCCTGTGGGGCCGTTCCGCGGGGATGTGCGTGGTGTTGGGGCTATGCACCGGCGTACTGGGCCATACGGCTGCCGTCGCTGCCGGTTTGGCGGCGGTTTTTGCGGCCTCGTCGCATGCGTTTACCGTCCTCAAGCTCGCGGGGGCCGCCTATCTGGCCTATTTGGCGTGGCAGGCGCTGCGCGCGCGTGGCGGTCCGGCCAATGCCGAGCGGCCACCTGCGATGACACCGGGTGCGCTCTATCGGCGCGGTGTCATCATGAGCCTGACCAATCCCAAGGTGCTGCTGTTCTTTTTTGCGTTCTTGCCGCAATTCACCTCGCCGAAACCGGAATACGGTCCTGTCGGCCTGCAAACGGCTGTATTGGGCGTGCTGTTCATGCTGGCCGCGTTACTGGTATTTAGCGCGATCGCTTTTTTCTCGGGTACTTTCGGGCAACTGCTGCAACGCTCGCCTACCGCGTCGCGCTGGTTGAACCGCGTGACGGGTATTGTTTTTCTCGGGCTGGCCATCCGGCTGGCCACGGCCAGCCGCTGACCCTCACGCCCGGTCAGTGCTCACGTTCAGCGGGAGGTAAATCTCACGATTCCGTCTTCATCGGTCTTGCGAGTCAGCTTGCCCTCGAAATACAACGTGTGCAGGTGCGCGAGCGCCTCGCCCATGGCAAACGTCAGTTGGTGCAGATCGAGTTTGCGCTTGAACAGCACAGGCACGATATCCATCGTGGATTGCGGCGTGACGCAAGCCTGTAGCACCTCTGCCAGCCGATCCGCGTGATGCTGATGCTGCTGGGCGATACGCTCATGCAGGCCCTTGAAAGGGCGCCCGTGCGATGGCAATACCAAGGCATCGGCCGGCAGATCGCCATAGCCGTCCAGCGAACTCAGATACAAGCGCAGAGGATCCGAGTCCGGCTCGTAATCGAATACGCTGACATTCGTGGAAATGCGCGGCAGCACCATGTCGCCAGAGATCACGACGTTCAAGGTGGGGCTGTAAAGCGAAACATGTTCCGGCGCATGCCCGTAGCCCACGATGACGCGCCAATCATGGCCGCCGATGGCAACCTGGTCGCCGTGCAGCATACGGGTGTAACGCGCCGGCATGGCGGGCACCAGATTCGGGTAATAGCCTGCGCGGAGGCGGATCTGCTCTTGAGCATCGGGGTCGGTCATTCCATGGCGCGCAAAATGCGCCACGGCCGCCTCGCCATTGGGACCCGAGCCCGTCGAACGCGATGACCACAGCACGGCCACCATGTAGTCGGTCATGCTCATCCACAACGGCGCATTCCAACGCTCGCACAACCAATTGGCCAGCCCGACGTGATCGGGATGCATATGGGTGACCAGCACGCGCAACACCGGCAACCCGTCCAGCTCCTGGGCAAAGACCTGTTCCCACAGCGTGCGCACCTCGTCACGGCTGATGCCACAGTCGACAATCGTCCAGCCCTGGCGTCCGCCGATCTCGTCGCGCAGCAACCAAAGATTGATGTGATCCAGCGCAAAGGGCAGCGGCATGCGGATCCACTTCACGCCTGGCGCGACCTCTAGTGCAACGCCTGGCTCGGGCTGTGTATCTCCCCAGGGATACTGCAGTTGATGCTCGTTAGGATTCATCTATTGCTCTCGGTTAAACCGCCGAACCGCGTCGACGGTTAGAAATAAGCTTGACGATTGTTCCAGACCATCATAATTTACGTTTACGTAAACTGCCAAATATCGCATGCCGCCCACCTGGACGATTTCCGAGCTCTCTCGCGAGTTCGACATCACGCCGCGCACCATCCGGTTCTACGAGGATCAGGGCATCGTCAGCCCTGCGCGTGATGGCCGCAACCGTGTGTACAGCCCACGCGACCGCACCCGCCTGAAGCTCGCGTTGCGCGGCAAACGGCTTGGACTGCAATTGTCGGAAATCCGCGCATTGATCGACATGTACGACAGCCCGAGCGACAACGCGATGCAATTGCGACAGTATCTGGATGTCCTGGCCAAGCACCGTGCGGCCCTGGAGCAACAACGCCGCGATATCGAAGACACACTGTCGGAAATCGCGGAGCAGGAACAGCAGTGTCAGATGTTGCTGGCACAAAAGCCTTGACCGTGCCGCTGACCTCCCGCATCAATGCCGAGACTTCTCGGAACAGACGATGACTTTGCTGCCCACATTAGGCTTGTACGTCTTGACGGCGCTCGCCGAAATCCTCGGCTGTTATTTGCCGTACCTCTGGTTAAAGCAGGGCCATTCCGCCTGGCTATTATTGCCGGCGGTGTTGAGCCTCGCGTTATTTGTCTGGCTGTTGACGTTGCATCCGACAGCCTCGGGCCGGGTGTATGCGGCCTATGGCGGCGTATACGTCACCATGGCACTGATATGGCTCTGGGCCGTAGACGGTGTGCGTCCGGCGCTGACTGACTGGGCCGGTGTCGGGCTCTGCCTGGCTGGTATGGCCCTCATCGTGGCTGGCCACCGCGCGGAATAGCGCACGTCATGGTTCCTTACTGCTGCAGCAAATTCCCGCAGCACAGCAATATCCGTAGCGCGACAGCGACCTCGTACGGCTACTGCATCTTGCGCGATCCGTCGGGGTAATACTGGGCCGTGTCTTTGGCTGCACCGCTCGCATCGAATGTCTTGCTGGAAAGCTTCGTGCCATCCGGTCCGTAAGTAATCTCGCTGGTCAGTTTGCCTGCCTCGTCATAGTAGTGATGCACGCCGACGTGGCGGTATTGCCCCTGAAACACACCGGCCGATTGCAAGACGCCGAGATCGGAAAACCGCTCTACATATGTCCCCGGCACGCCTTTGGGATCATGAATCGATTGGTCCAACCGGGTCTCTTTGACCTTGCCGTTCATGTACCAGAACGTGGCCTTTATTTCTTTGCCACCCAGGAATTCTTGCTCGCGTACTGGCGTTGCATTGTCCAGCCACTCGCGCTCAGTGGCTTGAATCGTCTTGGCCCCACCCTGCGTAACCTCGCGCTCGATGACTTCGTAGATCAAGGTCCCATTGCGCGCGTATTCCTTGGTGTGCCGGCCGCCGTCAATGTCCTTGGTCACGCTCTGGCCAGCCAGAGCAGGGTTGGATTCCGCATGGGATAGTCCGGAACTCAGGGCCGTCGTCAACAGTACAAACAAAAAGACCAGCGTACGCGTCATCAGATGCTCCAAAGGAAATCCCCATTTTCGTCACGCATGAACTACTGCACTTGAATCTTGCTTTCGCGAATGATGCGCTGATTGTTCTCGTAGTCCGTGCGAACCTGTTTCGCGAACTCCTCGCCGATACCGGTGCCGGGTTGCATGGAGTTTTTCTCCAGCATCTGTTGATACTGCGGGCTCGCGAGCGCTTTTGCTATTGCGTCACGCATTGTTTTCATCACTTCGGGTGGCACGCCGGCAGGCGCGAACAGCGAAAAGTTCGAGAAATAGCGGATGTCCGGCAGCTTCAGCTCTGCCATGGTCGGCACATCGGGCCACGGTGCAAGCCGTTGCGGCGCCATCACCGCGAGGGGTTTGAGCGTGCCGGCGGCAACGTGAGGCAGCACGATATCCGTGTTGACGACCAACAGATCAACTTGGCCACCCAGACCATCCGACACCGCCTGACTGCCGCCGCGATACGGCACTTGCAGCATCTCGATGCCCACCTGCTTGTTCAGCGCGGCCATACCAATATGTGCGACGGAGCCCAGGCCAGGGATGCCGAACGTGACTTTGCCGGGGTGCTGCTTGGCATAGTCCACCAACTCGGCAAACGTGCTCACGGGCAGCGCTTTGGTGGCCAGGATGCCAACAGGCCCGACTGCCACACTGGCAACCGGAACGAGGTCTTTCATCGGGTCATACGAGGTTTTCACTAGATTCGGAAAAATCGTCAGCGGGCTGGTCGATGCCAGCAGCAATGTGGTCCCATCGGGCTTGGCTCGCGCAACGGCCTCAGTCCCCACGCTGCCTCCCGCACCAGGTTTGTTTTCGATGATGGTCGCCGTGCCATAGGTCTGGCGGAGAATGTCGCCCAGCGTACGGCCCAAAGTGTCATTCGTGCCGCCAGCGGTATAAGGGACGACGAGCGTCAAGGTTTTGCCCGGCCATGCAGGCTGGGCGTGAGCGGCGGTGGTCATCGCCGCTACGGCCATGATCGCAACGCTACGGATGAACTTCGAAAGTGCTGCCATTCTGATCATTTCAACGCTCCGAGAATCCCCTCTGCTCATGCCGGGGAAAGCCATCAAGATGGCTGTCGATGAACACTCAAGCCAGGTAACGCTGCGCCAGGCGAATCCAATAGGACGCGCCGACAGGAATCAAATTGTCATTAAAGTCGTAGCTGGTGTTATGCAGCATGCACGGACCCAGCCCGTGACCTGCGAGGCGGTGCTCGCCGTCTCCGTTACCTAGAAACACGTAGCAGCCTGGCTTGGCCTGCAGCATGAAAGCAAAATCCTCGGATGCCATCACGGGCTCGATCACCCGCGACTGATCGGATCCCACGACGTCGCGCATGACGTCCAGGCAAAAGGCGGTTTCATCAGGCGTATTCACCAAAGCGGGATAGCGACGCTCGAAATACACCTCGGCCCGGCAGCCATGGGCCGCAGCAATCGGCTCTGCCAGCTCGTTCATGCGCCGCTCGATCAAATCCACGACATCCGTGCTGTAAGCACGCACCGAGCCCCCCAGCCACGCACTGCCGGGAATGATGTTGGTCACTTCGCCACCCGCCTGCACCTGCGTAATGGACACGACCGCGGCGTCCAGCGGACGTTTGCTGCGCGTCAAAATGGTTTGCAGCGCCTGGCCGATCGCAAATAGCGCCGGGACAGGGTCATCGCAGTCCTGCGGGGCCGCGGCATGCCCACCACGTCCGGTTACCGTGATTTTGAACGCATTCGCGGCCGCCATCATCGGGCCGCTGCAAACGCCGAAACTGCCCGCCGGCATCCCGGGCCAGTTATGCATGCCGAACACGGCTTCGCACGGAAAACGCTCGAACAAGCCGTCCTCGATCATGGCCCGGGCACCCGCGCCGCCGTTTTCCTCCGCCGGCTGAAAGCAAACATAGACGGTACCGTCAAAGCCGCCCGACTGTTTTAGATAGCGGGCCGCGGCCAGCAGCATCGCCGTATGGCCATCGTGGCCACAGCCGTGCATTTTGCCGTCGTGGCGCGAGCGATGGTCAAAGGTGTTGGCTTCCTGGATGGGCAATGCGTCCATGTCCGCCCGCAGCAAGATGGCTCGCGATGCGCTCCCTGCCTTGAGCACGCCCACCACCCCGGTGCGCCCGATGCCGGTATGGGTTTCGATCCCCCAGGATCGCAGGCGCTCGGCCACGAGGGCGGCCGTCCTATGTTCGTCATACGCCAGCTCAGGATGCGCATGGATATCGCGCCGCAAGGCAATCATCTCGTCCAGATCGGCGAGTTCTATCACGACAGTCCCTCCAGAGGCCCGCTCGGGCCAGCAATGGATTGGTCAGACAAGTTCCAGGCAAATTCTGGCATGGTCTGACAAGTCCTCGTCGTATTTTTGTTAGGGGTAAACCCGCGTTTTACTTTACGTTTACGTAAACGTAATATAAACCTTCTACATTGCTTAGCCACCAGCGGTGGAGCATGATGGATCCAGCGAACGGACTCACGCATGCAGCGCCACCGAATGTAAGTACATACTCTCACGGAGATCGCGATGAACCTTCCCGGCTTGAACTTCAATCTAGGCGAAGACCTGGATATGCTGCGCGACGCGGTGCGTACTTTTGCACAGGCCGAGATCGCGCCGCGCGCCGCCGAAGTCGATCGCAGCGATCAATTCCCGATGGACCTCTGGCGCAAGTTCGGCGAGCTTGGCGTATTGGGCATGACTGCCAGTGAGGAATACGGCGGCGCCAATCTGGGCTACCTGGCGCACATGGTGGCCATGGAAGAAATCTCGCGCGCCAGCGCGTCGATCGGCCTGTCGTATGGCGCGCATTCCAATTTGTGCGTCAACCAGATCCATCGCAATGGCACGGCAGAACAGAAAGCCCGTTATCTGCCCAAGCTGATTTCCGGCGAACATGTGGGCGCCCTGGCGATGAGCGAACCAGGCGCGGGATCCGATGTGGTGAGTATGAAGCTGCGAGCCGAGAAAAAGGGCGATCGCTACGTACTGAACGGCACCAAGATGTGGATCACCAACGGTCCGGACGCCGATACCCTGGTGGTCTATGCCAAGACCGATCCGGAGGCCCACCAGCGCGGGATTACGGCCTTTCTGGTGGAAAAGAACTTCAAGGGATTCTCAGTCGCGCAAAAGCTGGACAAGCTGGGCATGCGCGGCAGCCACACGGGCGAGTTGGTGTTCCAGGATTGCGAGGTCCCCGAGGAAAACGTGCTGGGTCAGGTCAATGGCGGCGTGCGAGTCCTGATGAGCGGCCTGGACTACGAACGTGCCGTGCTGTCCGGCGGGCCGTTGGGCATCATGCAGGCAGTGATGGACGTCGTAGTGCCGTACATCCACGACCGCAAGCAATTCGGTCAGGCGATTGGCGAATTTCAATTGATCCAGGGCAAGGTCGCAGACCTGTACACCACGTTGCAGGCCAGCCGCGCGTTTTGCTACGCCGTCGGCAAGAACCTGGATCAACTCGGCGCCGAGCACGTGCGGCAAGTCCGCAAAGACTGCGCGGCCCTCATTCTGTACACCGCCGAAAAAGCCACCTGGATGGCCGGCGAGGGCGTACAGATTCTGGGCGGCAATGGCTACATCAACGAATACCCCACGGGCCGCCTGTGGCGCGATGCCAAGCTGTACGAAATCGGCGCGGGCACCAGCGAAATCCGCCGCATGCTGATCGGCCGCGAATTGTTTGCCGAAACCGCCTGATCCGATCCCATCATGATCTACACCGGCGACGTCCAGCATATCGAGCCAGTGGCCGCACCTGCGCCACTGCCGCTGGATGTCGCCCGCCAGATCCTGGCAGGTTTTGACCGGCATTACGCGCTGTTTCGCTACAGCGCCCAACGTGCCAAGGCCTTGTTCGAATCGGGCGATTGGCATGGTATCCAGCAGCTCTCTCGCGAACGCATCGAGTACTACGACATGCGCGTGCGCGAGTGCGCCAATCAACTGCAACGCACTTTGCAAGGTTTGGCCGCATCAGATAGCGAGACAAGTCTGACGCCTGCACAAACGGCGTTCTGGCAAGATGTCAAACAGCAATTCGTCGGGTTGCTGTCAGAGCACCGTCAACCCGAATGCGCGGAAACGTTTTTCAATTCGGTATCGTGCCGCATTCTGCATCGCGACTATTTCCATAACGATTTCTTGTTTGTCCGGCCGGCGGTTGCGACGGATTATCTGGATAGCCGCATTCCGTCGTACCGGGTTTATTACCCCTTGTCCGAGGGGTTACGCAGCGGCCTGGTCCGCATGGTGGCTGATTTCGGGTTAGCCGCGCCGTATGCGGATCTGCCGCGCGATACACGTTTGCTGGCGCGTGCCGCTGTGCGGCAGTTGCGTGCGCAATGGCCTCGGCATCAGGGCCGGCGGCTCGCGCCAGACTGCCAGATCCAGGTATTGGGCTCGCTGTTCTTTCGCAACAAGGGCGCCTATATCGTTGGCCGCCTGATCAATCAGAGCAGCCTGCTGCCTTTTGCCATTGCGCTGACGCGCAACGCCGCGGGCCAGATCGAGCTGGACGCGTTATTGCTGGGTGCGGATGATCTGAGCACGCTATTTAGCTTTACCCGCGCGTATTTTCTGGTCGACATGGAAACGCCGGCCGCCGTGGTGAGTTTTCTGTCGAGCTTGTTGCCACGCAAGCCCAAGGCCGAGCTCTACACCATGATCGGCCTGCAAAAACAGGGCAAGACGCTGTTCTATCGCGATTTCCTGCACCATCTGGCGCATTCGCGCGATGCCTTTGATATTGCGCCAGGCATCAAAGGCATGGTGATGTGCGTGTTCACGTTGCCGTCCTATCCGTATGTGTTCAAGCTGATCAAGGACCACATCGACAAGGATGGCATCGATCACGCCACCGTGCGGCGCAAATACCAGATGGTCAAACTGCATGACCGTGTGGGCCGCATGGCCGATACCTGGGAATATTCCCAAGTCGCGTTGCCGCGCGCGCGTTTTTCATCGGCCCTGCTGGACGAACTGCGGCAGCGTGTTCCCAGCCTGCTCGAGGAAAACCATGACTCGATCGTCATCCGGCATGTGTACATCGAACGCCGAATGACACCGTTGAATCTGTATTTGCAACATGCCAGCGAGCCGATGGTGGATCATGCGATACGCGAATATGGGGACGCGATCCGTCAGTTGGCCAGCGCGAATATTTTCCCTGGCGACATGCTGTACAAGAATTTCGGCGTCACTCGCCTGGGCCGCGTGGTGTTTTACGACTACGACGAAATTCAGCGCATGACCGAGATGCAGTTTCGCCAGATTCCGCCCGCGCCGAACGAAGAGGCCGAGATGGCCAGCGAACCGTGGTACGCCATCGGCCCCAATGATGTTTTCCCCGAGGAATTCGACCGCTTTTTGCTGGGCGACCCTCGTATACGCAAAGCCTTTCTACGGCACCATGCCGAGCTGTTACAAGCCGACTGGTGGCAGGCCTGCCGCACCCATGTTGCGCAAGGTCAAATCGAAGAATTTTTCCCTTACGATAAGGACAGACGGCTGCGCGTTGGCGCAACGCCGCCTGTTTTCGCGTCGTAACAATCCAATTTATCTCTGATTTTCAGGAGCGCCCATCATGTCTGATCCCGTCGTTATCGTTTCTGTTGCCCGCACCCCCATGGGCGGCATGCTGGGCAGCCTGTCAGGCCTGGCCGCCCACGAACTCGGCTCTGTCGCCATCAAAGCCGCCGTTGAACGCGCCGGTATCAAACCGGACCAGGTCGACGAAGTCATCATGGGCAATGTGTTGCAGGCCGGCCAGGGCCAAGCCCCCGCGCGTCAAGCCGCGCTGGGTGCCGGGCTGCCGCTGGGTGTTGCGTGCACGACCATTCACAAAGTTTGCGGTTCAGGCCTGAAGGCCGCCATGTTCGGCCATGACCTGTTGAACGCCGGCTCGGCGCGCATCGTCGTCGCGGGCGGTCAGGAAAGCATGAGCAATGCCCCGTATCTGATGCTCAAGGGCCGCCAAGGCTATCGCTATGGCCACAGCACGGTGTATGACCACATGGCCTTGGACGGCCTGGAGGACGCCTACGATCGCGGCAAGGCCATGGGCGTCTTTGCCGAAGACTGCGCGGCGAAATACAGCTTCACGCGCGAACAGCAAGACGCGTTTTCGCTGGAGTCGCTGCGCCGTGCCCGTGCCGCGACCGAAGACGGCAGCTTTAAATGGGAAATCGCCCCCGTCACCGTCGCTGGCCGCAAAGGCGATACCGTGATCGACACCGACGAGGCGCCGACCAAAGCCATGCCGGAGAAAATCCCGACGCTGAAACCCGCATTCAAAAAGGACGGCACCGTCACCGCGGCCAACTCGTCGTCGATTTCCGATGGTGCGGCTGCCATGGTGCTCATGCGTGCCTCGACTGCCGAAGAACTCGGCCTCAAGCCGCTGGCTCGTATCGTGGCGCACAGCCAGCATTCGCAAGAACCGAACTGGTTCACGACCGCGCCCGTCGGTGCACTGAAAAACCTGTTCACCAAAACCGGTTGGAAAGCCGAGGACGTTGATCTGTATGAAATCAACGAGGCCTTTGCCGTCGTCACCATGGCTGCCATGAACGACTTCAAACTGCCTCACGACAAAGTCAACGTGCACGGTGGCGCAACGGCGCTGGGCCATCCTATCGGCGCATCGGGCGCCCGTCTGGTCACCACGCTGATCGGGGCCCTGCGCAAGACCGGCGGCAAGCGCGGCGTCGCCACGCTGTGCATTGGCGGCGGCGAAGCCGTGGCCATGGCCATCGAAATGATTTAACGAGTCTGTGCGTGTGTCGGATCGCGCATGTGATCTGACACACCGCGACCCACCATAAGCAAGACCACTGCATTTCGATCAGGTATCCAGGCGTTGAGGCATCGGCCTTTACGCAGGTTGACGGCTCTATGCACTAAACGTCGAAAGTTCCAGAGCCTCCGATAAACAAAACGGCCTGCATCCGCAGTGCCTGTCGATCTCTTTGCACGACAACGGCCCGCTATGCCCACTATCGAATCTCGCATCAATCCGCGTTCACAAGACTACGCCGACAACGCACGCGCCATGCAGGCGCTGCTGGACGACCTGGCCCGGCAATTGGCCCAGACCGCGCTGGGCGGCAACGAAGCCGCGCGCGCAAAACATGTGGCGCGCGGCAAGCTCCTGCCACGTGAACGCGTCGAGCGATTGATCGACCCGGGCAGCGCCTTTCTGGAGCTGTCGCCGTTGGCGGCGCACGGTATGTACGACGGCGAGGCACCGGGAGCCGGTGTCATCACAGGCATCGGCCGCATCGCCGGTACGGAGTGCATCATCGTCTGCAATGACGCGACGGTAAAGGGTGGAACGTACTATCCCATGACCGTCAAGAAACATCTGCGCGCACAAGAAATCGCCGCGCAGAATCATCTGCCTTGTGTGTACCTGGTGGATTCGGGCGGCGCGAATTTACCGCGCCAGGACGAGGTGTTCCCCGATCGCGATCACTTCGGCCGCATTTTCTACAACCAGGCCGTGATGTCATCGCAAGGCATCGCGCAGATTGCAGTCGTGATGGGTTCCTGCACAGCGGGCGGCGCTTATGTACCGGCAATGAGCGATGAATCCATCATTGTGCGTAATCAAGGCACGATTTTTCTGGGCGGCCCGCCGCTGGTCAAAGCAGCGACCGGTGAAGAAGTCAGCGCCGAAGATCTCGGCGGCGGCGATGTGCATACACGGTTATCCGGCGTTGTTGATCACCTGGCCGTCAACGATCTGCATGCCCTTCAACTCGCGCGCGACGCGGTGTCACGGCTCAACCGTCAAAAACCCACGCCTCTGGCACTGACCCCCGTACGCGAGCCGCGCTACGACCCGGCGGAGCTCAACGGCATCATCCCCTCCGATACCCGCAAACCCTATGACGTGCGGGAAATCATCGCGCGCATTGTGGACGGCTCGGATTTTGACGAATTCAAGGCGCGTTTCGGCACGACCTTGGTGACGGGCTTTGCGCATATTCATGGCATGCCGGTAGGCATCGTGGCCAACAATGGCATCCTGTTTTCAGAGTCGGCGCAAAAGGGCGCGCACTTTATCGAACTTTGCGCGCAACGCAAAATCCCGCTGGTGTTTTTGCAGAACATCACTGGATTCATGGTGGGCCGTAAGTACGAGAACGAAGGGATTGCGCGGCATGGCGCCAAGATGGTCACCGCCGTTGCGACGGCCAATGTGCCTAAATTCACGGTGTTGATCGGCGGTTCGTTTGGCGCGGGCAACTATGGAATGTGCGGACGCGCGTATTCGCCACGCATGTTGTTCATGTGGCCCAACGCGCGCATTTCGGTCATGGGTGGCGAACAGGCCGCAAGCGTGCTGGCTACGGTACGACGCGATGGGATTCAGGCCAAAGGCGGGCATTGGTCGGCAGAAGACGAAGAAGCCTTCAAGGCACCGATTCGTGATCAGTACGAACGCGAAGGGCATCCTTATTACGCTACCGCGCGGTTGTGGGACGACGGCATCATTGCACCGGCAGATACCCGCCGTGTGCTGGGCCTGGCGCTCTCGGCGGCATTGAATGCACCGATCGAAGACACGCGCTTTGGTGTATTCCGGATGTAGGTGAAACCCACCCCCTACGCGCTTCGCGCGCCCCCTCAAGGGGGCAAAGTCTACAGACCGGCGGAGCCGGATCTGTGACTTTCCCGATTGTGGGGCACTGTGGAGTGGGGGACAGGATCTCTGTAATTACGCGTGGCCGATTGGGTTTGTTTGACATGGTCGCGGTGACAACAAATTTTGTGTGGAAGACAACATGTTCGATACTCTGCTGATAGCTAACCGTGGTGAGATTGCTTGCCGTGTCGCGGCGACGGCGCGCCGTCTGGGCATACGGACGGTGGCGGTGTATTCCGACGCTGACGCAGGCGCGCGGCATGTGGCGGCTTGCGATGTCGCGGTGCATATTGGGGGACCGGAGCCGCGTGCGAGCTATTTGCGGGCAGAGGCCATTTTGCAGGCGGCGCGCGATACGGGTGCGCAGGCCATTCACCCGGGCTATGGGTTCTTGTCGGAGAACGAGGCGTTTGCTCAGGCCGCGACGGATGCAGGTATTGCCTTTGTCGGGCCGCCTGCGTCGGCCATCGCCGCCATGGGCAGCAAGTCGGCCGCCAAGGCCTTGATGGAAAAAGCAGGGGTGCCGCTGGTGCCCGGCTATCACGGCGATAACCAGGATCCTGCGTTTCTGAAATCGCAAGCCGATGCCATCGGCTATCCCGTGTTGATCAAGGCCAGCGCGGGCGGTGGCGGTAAAGGGATGCGCGTCGTTGAGTCCTCCGGTGCCTTTATCGAGGCGCTGGCGTCCTGCCAGCGCGAGGCGGCATCGAGTTTTGGCGATGACCGCGTGCTGATCGAACGCTATCTGCAAAAGCCGCGGCACATCGAAATCCAGGTCTTTGCCGATACGCATGGCAACTGCGTGTATTTGTTCGAGCGTGATTGCTCGGTACAACGCCGCCATCAAAAAGTCATCGAAGAAGCCCCAGCCCCCGGCATGACCGCAGAGCGCCGGCAAGCCATGGGCGAGGCTGCTGTCGCGGCCGCGCGCGCAGTCGGTTACGTGGGTGCAGGGACGGTGGAATTCATCGCCGAGCCAGACGGACGTTTTTATTTCATGGAAATGAATACGCGTCTGCAAGTCGAGCACCCGGTCACGGAAATGATCACCGGGCACGATCTCGTAGAGTGGCAGCTGCGTGTTGCGGCGGGCCAACCACTGCCCGCCAGACAAGAGGACCTGCACATTCAGGGCCATGCCATCGAAGCACGCATTTACGCAGAGAATCCCGATAAAGGCTTTTTGCCGTCGATCGGTACCTTGGCCTATCTGGAGTTGCCGCCTCACGTCGCGTTTACCAACGGCGATGTGCGGGTGGATGGCGGGGTGCGGATGGGCGATACCATCACGCCGTATTACGACCCGATGATCGCCAAGCTGATTGTGCACGGTGCGGACCGCGATCAGGCCCGCGCACGCATGATTCAGGCGTTGGCGCATACGCATGCCGTGGGCGTGCAGACCAACGTGGCGTTTCTGACGCGCCTGATGCAGGATGCTGCCTTTGCTGCGGCGGATCTGGATACGGGCTTGATCGAGCGTCAGCGCGAGACGTTGCTGCCGCCGCCGGCTGCAGCAGATGCCACCGCTGTGGCGCTGGCCACCGCGGCTGTGCTGGTCCGCCAGGGCTTGGCGCCCGCAAGCAGTGCGTCGTTGCCAGGCTCGGCAGGTGCGACGCCCTCGACGCGCGCATCAGTCACAGATCCATGGGACGTGCGCGACGGATGGCGTTTGGGTGGACAGTATCAGCAAACGCTGCAATGGCTCGATCATGAAACCCTGCGTGATGTCACGATCACACGTGACGGACAGGCCTGGACATTGCGCAACGATCAAACATCGTCGGCTTTTTCCTGGCGCGCGCATACGGGGGCGAACCCGAACCTGGCCTATGGGCTGCGCGTGACCTTGGATGGACGCGAAAGCACGGGCACGGTGGTATTGCACGGTGATAAAGCGTATGTGTTTCGCGAGGGCCGCACCCAGATATTGGGTCTGCATGATGTATTGGCCCACGCCCAGGATGGCGAGGGTGACCATGCGGGCGGGCTGACCGCCCCCATGCCGGGCAAGATCATTTCGATTGCCGTCCAGGCGGGTGACAAAGTGAAGAAAGGACAAGCCCTGCTGGTCATGGAGGCCATGAAGATGGAGCACACGATCTCGGCCCCGGGCGATGGCGAAGTCCAAGAGGTGTTTTACGCCGTCGGAGACCAGGTCGGCGAGGGTGCCGAGCTGGTCGCTATCGTCGCGTAGCGCCTCTGCTAGTCCGGGCCCCATCTCTATGAGAGAGGCCCGGAGGGATTTGCGCGGATGAGCTCGATTGTCGCTGGACGAAAATTTGTTGCGATGCAACTTTACCGGCGTGGCGTGCGTTCTTATCTTGTGGCGGTGTTCCCCTATCGGACTGCCCCACATTCATGTCCACGCCAGACGCCAACGCCTTATCTGCGACCCAGAAAACTTGTCGAGTACTGGCCAGCCTGTCGGACCCCTGCGTCCAACGGCTGACCGATATCGCACAACGTGCCGCGCTGGATATCTCTACGGCGCGACGGATCCTGAAGGACCTGGAGACGGAAGGCTTCGTCGAACGGGATCCCGTCAACAAACACTACATGCTGGGGCCCCAGGTCTATGCCATGCATCATGCGATGGTGGACGGACTGGATCTGCGCGGGCTCGCACGGCCAGCCCTGATCCGATTGGCACGCCGTTTTGGCGACACGGTCATTCTCTCTCTACCGATGGGCTGGGAATCGGTTTGTCTGGATCTGTGCTTTGGCGACTACCCCATTCGAGCCAATTATCTGCAGGTAGGCAGCCGACGCCCGCTGGGCGTGGGCGCAGGCAGCCTGGCTCTGTTGTCGACACTGGACGAAGTTGAAACCGAAGCCGTCATGCCCATGGTGCGGCAACGCCTGACGGCCAAGTATCCCCGCTTTCCTGAATCGGATTTGATCACGGCAACACAACGTGCGCGAGGCGTGGGACACGCCATGCTGCTGGACGTGGTGGTAGAAAAAATGGGTGGCCTGGGTGTCGCCGTACGAGGCCCCAGCGGACGCGCGATCGCCGCGCTCAGCATCGCGGCGTTGAATGAACGCATCGAGTCTCGCGAAGCAGAACTCGCCCAGGCCCTCTCGCAAGAGGCTCGCGACATCGAACGCTCGTGGTGGCCACATGCCTGATATCGACTATCCCCGCGCCTATATCCACGCCGCCGCAACGACCCGATATGGCCGCCACGAGGGCAGCAGTGCGCTGGACCTGATGGCGCAAGCCGCGAATGAGGCCTTGGCGCAATCCGGCCTGCAACGCGGCGATATCGACGGCGTATTGTGCGGCTATGCGACGACCTTTCCGCATTTGATGCTGGCCGATCTGCTGAGCGAAAAGCTGGGCTTGCAGCCCCACTATGCGCACGGCATGCAAATGGGCGGAGCCACCGGGGCCGCCATGGTCATGCTGGCCCGCACACTGCTGCGCGCAGGCACCTGCCGGCGCATCCTGGTGGTCGCAGGGGAAAATCGACTGACCGGCCAAGCCGTGGATACGTCTATCCAGACCTTGGCCCAAGTCGGCGAGCCCGATACCGAAGTCCCCAATGGCGCATCCGTGCCAGCCTACTATGCATTGCTGGCCTCGGCCTATACGCATCAGACCGGCCTCGATCGCGAGACCTTGGCCGAATTCGCCGTACTGATGCGCGAGCATGCTGCAAGCCATCCTCATGCGCATCTGCGCGACCCTATCACCGTCGATCAAGTGCTGGCGTCCAAGCCGATCGCAACACCATTGAATCTGTTGGATTGCTGCCCGATATCGGATGGAGCGGCAGCGCTGGTGCTCAGCGCAGACGAAGGTCCCGTTCAAGTCATTGGCGATGGCCAGGCGCATCGTCATCAGCATTTGTCGGCGTTGCGCGACGTGCTGGACACGGGTGCCGCGCGTGCTTGTGCCAGAGCCTTGGCCGAGGCAAAGCTGGAGTCGCGGCACATCGATTATCTGGCGATCTACGACTCTTTCACGATTACGCTGGTCATGTTGCTTGAAGAGCTGGGATATGCGCCGCGTGGCGGCGCGGGAGCCCCTCTGCGTCGCGGAGATTTTGCATCGTCTGGTGCACTGCCTCTCAATACGCACGGTGGACTGCTGTCGTTCGGCCATTCCGGCGTGGCCGGAGGCTTGGCACATATCGTCGAGGCTTGGACTCAACTGGCAGGCCGCGCTGGCGAACGCCAGATCGCCCCGAGGCGGCGAGCCCTGGTGCATGCCGATGGTGGCGTGCTCTCTGCCCATGTCAGCTTGGTACTGCAAGCGGAGGGCACAACGTGAGCACACAGCATCCTCTGGATATCCAACGTTGCGACCACTGCGGCACGTGGTGGGCGTTACGGCCCTATGCTTGCGCCGCCTGTGGCGGCACCGCATTGTCATGGCAGCGCGCGACAGGCGAGGGCGTCGTCATTGCGCGCAGCGAGGTGCATCGGGCCCCGGATGCGCAATGGAAAGCACTGACACCCTATACGCTGGTGCTCGTCAAATTGCATGAACAGGTCACGCTGATGGGACATGCAGACGCCACCACCACCGTCGGCCAGCACGTGCATGGCCGTGCCGTAGAAATCAACGGCCGCCTGCTACTGAAGTTCGAAGCCCGATCCCCGCCCTGATGCTTGCCGTATCCACGGCATCACATCCAAACGAACCGCATCCACAACACGTCCCGCGAGGACGGAGGAGACACTCATGCCTATTAAAACGCTATGGCGTGGCGCATTCGCCGCGTTGACGCTATTCACCGCGACGATCTCTGTCCATGCCGCCGATACCGACTGGCCGGCCAAACCGATTACCTTGGTGGTGCCCTATCCCCCCGGTGGCCCCACGGATATCGTGGCGCGGTCCGTGGCGAAAGGTCTGGGCGATGAACTCAAGCAAACCGTCATCATCGACAACCGCTCAGGCGCAGGCGGCAACATAGGCGCGGAACTCGTCGCCAGAAGCGCCCCCGATGGTTATACGCTGCTGTTGGCCACGACGGCCCATGCCATCAACATGTCGCTATTCAAAACCCTGAGCTACGACACCAGCAAGAGCTTCATTCCCTTGTCACTGCTGACACAAGGTCCGCTGGTCATCGTGGCGCGCCCCGATCTGCCCGCGCACAACGTACGTGAGCTGATCGCGCTGGCGAAATCCAAACCGGGCAAATTGACCTTTGCCTCGTCTGGAAACGGGCAATCGACGCACTTGGCAGCGGAGCTGTTCA
This sequence comes from Bordetella genomosp. 4, assembly GCF_002261185.1. Taxonomy (GTDB): domain Bacteria; phylum Pseudomonadota; class Gammaproteobacteria; order Burkholderiales; family Burkholderiaceae_B; genus Bordetella_A. The sequence goes on along the minus strand of NZ_NEVQ01000001.1, from coordinate 188,164 downwards.
ACGCCATGGCGGGAACGCGCATGGTGCATGTCCCATACCGAGGCAGCGCGCCCGCCATGACGGATGTGATGGGTGGTCAAACCGATGTCATGTTCAACACCATGCTGTCATCGATGCCCTATGTGCGCGACGGCAAGCTGCAAGCATTCGCGGTGACCAGTGCGGCGCGATCGCCTGCGGCGCCAGAGATCCCTACTGTCGCGGAGTCCGGCTTGCCCGGTTATGAGGCGACCGCGTGGAACGGCCTCATGGCCCCCGCAGGAACTCCCGATGCGGTCGTACAAAAGCTCAGCGCCACGTTGCAAAAGGTCCTGGCAGACAAGGCGCTACAGCAGCAATTTGCCCAACAAGGATTTGACGCGCAATGGATGAGTCCCGGGGATTATCAACAGTTCGTCGACAACGAAATCAAGAAATGGGCAGACGTGGTCAAGACGTCGGGCGCCACTGTCAACTGAATACCATCACAGCATAGGAATCTCCATGGGCTTTAATTCTCGCCATGACGACCTGAAAACCTTGCTCGAACCGGCATCCATTGCCATCGTGGGCGCCTCGGATAATCCCGACAAAATCGGCGGGCGGCCCATTTTTTATATGCGCCGGCACGGCTATGCGGGCACGATATATCCCATCAATCCGCAACGCGCCGAGGTGCAAGGCGAACGCGCCTGGCCTAGTCTGGATGCACTGCCCGCGACGCCCGATCTGGCCATCGTGGCAGTCGCCGGTGAACAAGCCGTGCAAGCTGTGGATAAATGCGCGGAGCTTGGGGTATCCACAGCCATCGTGATCTCGGCGGGCTTTTCTGAAACGGGCAGCTCAGGGAAAGCCTTGCAGGATGCCATGACCGCACGCGCCCGCGCGGCGGGCATGCGCATCGTGGGTCCTAACTCGCAAGGCCTCGCCAATTTTGGCAATGGTGCGATCGCCTGCTTTTCGACCATGTTCCTGGAGGTCGAACCAGCCGATGGGCCGGTCGCTGTCATCAGCCAAAGTGGTGGAATGAGCGCGATGATATATGGGTTGTTGCGCCAACGCGGTGTCGGTGTACGTCACATGCATGCCACCGGCAATGAGGCCGATGTCACCGTATCGGAGCTGGCCTGCGCTGTGTTGCGCGATCCGCAGGTACGTATGGTGTTGCTGTATCTGGAGTCGCTGCAGGACGCCGACGTCCTGGCGCGGGCTGCCGCACTCGCACGTGAACGTGGCGTCCCATTGATCGCTGTCAAATCCGGCCGTTCCGAGGCCGGAGCACGCGCGGCGGCGTCGCACACGGGGGCGATGGCGAGCGAAGACCGCGTGGTGGATGCGTACTTCGAACATCACGGTATCTTGCGCGCGCGCGATCCGCATGAATTGGTGCGCTGGGCGGAGCTGTCATTGCGCGGTCCATTACCTCGGGGCCCGCGAGTCGTCGCCGTCAGCAATTCCGGTGCGAGCTGCGTGCTGGCATCGGATGCCGCTGTCGAATACGGCCTGCAGATTACGCCGCTGGCCGATCGTACTCAGCAGGCTTTGACCGATCGCCTGCCCGGTTATGCGACCACGACCAACCCGATCGACATCACGGCGGCACTGCTGTCGAACAATGGGCTGTTCGGACAGGTCCTGCCCATCATCGCTGACGACCCCGCCGCCGATATGTTTCTGATCGATATTCCGGTCGCGGGACGTGGCTATGACGTTGAGACGTTTGCGGCGGACACGGCAGCGTTTGCCGCCGCCTCTGGCAAACCCGTCGCCGTCGTCGCCTGGCAAGAAAACGTGGCCGCCACGTTTCGTGCACGCGGTGTCGCGGTCTATGCCGATGAACAACAGGCGGCCAATGCCATGGCGAGTTTGTATCGCCTGCACCAATGGCAAACGCGCGACACTGCGCCACACCATGACGCCGCATCGGGCGCCCCGGGTTCGCTCGATGGATTGTCATCGCCTTCACGCTTTCTTTCTGAATCTCAAAGTCTCGCACTGTTGTCGGATTACGGCTTGACCGTGGCCGACTACCACTGCTGCACCGATGCAGACACCGCCGTGGCGGCCTGGCGCACGATAAATGGGCCGGTCGCATTAAAAGCCTGCTCGGCGCAGTTGCCGCACAAATCCGAACACGGCCTCGTCGCACTGCGCCTGAACAGCGAACACGACCTGCGCGAGGCGCTGCGTCGGCAAGCACAAACGCTAAAAGACTTGAACGTACACGACGCCGCATGGATCGTCGCGCGCATGCAGGACGGCCTGCACGAATGTGCGCTGGGTATGCGGCATGACCCGGTCTTTGGCCCCGTGATCATGATCGGCAGTGGCGGTAAATATGTCGAAGCCATGCAGGACGTCGCACTGTTGCTGCCGCCCTTCAACACCGCAGATGTCATCCGCAAACTGCAGGGCCTGCGCATCGGTACGCTGCTGGCAGGCGTGCGCGGCGATCCGCCCGCGGATATGGAGGCGCTCGCCGAACAGGCCGTGCGGCTTGGTCAGTGTGCGTTGGCCGCCAACGGAAAAATTGCCTCGATCGACATCAACCCTGTCCTGGTGCGTGCGCAAGGTCAAGGCGCGATCGCACTGGATGCATTAGTCGAACTGTCAAACTCCTCTGAAACCTGAAGCACCACAACTATCTGGAGACACCCATGCGCGGTTTGTTCTTATCCATGGTGTTGATGTCGGCAATCCCTTTTGCACCGGCAGCTCATGCCCAGAAGACACCCGACTGGCCAACACGTCCCATCACCTTGATCGTGCCGTTTCCGCCCGGAGGCACGACCGATCTGCTGGCGCGTCTCGTCGCCCGCGAAGCCGGCAACCGCCTGGGCCAGAACATGGTCGTCGAAAACCGCCCCGGTGCTGGCGGCGGCATTGGCGCTGCAGCCGTCGCACGCGCGCAGCCCGATGGCTACACGGTGGTGATGGGCACGCTAGGCACGCAAGTCACCAATCAATTCATTTATGCGCAGATGCCTTACGACTCGGCGCGGGACTTTGCGCCAGTCACATTGGTTGCCAACTCTCCGAACGTCTTGTTGGTCAGTCCCAAGCTGGGCATCTCCACCGTCGCGGAATTGCTCGAGCGCGCACGAGGTACGCCAGGCGCATTGAATTTTGCTTCGACCAGTCTGGGGGGCTCGCCTCATCTGTCCGGGGAGCTGTTCAACAGCATGGCCAAGGTCGATATTCGTCATGTGCCATACAAGGGATCCGCCCCGGCGATGACTGATCTGCTCGGCGGCCAAGTGCAGATGATGATAGACAACTTGCCGTCGGCCATGGGGCAGATCCAGGCAGGTACGGTAAAGGCCCTGGCAGTAACGACGCCCGCACGCGTGCCGCTATTACCCAATGTCCCCACGGTGGCCGAGGCCGGACTCCCTGGCTATGAGGTCAACGCATGGTTTGGTTTACTCGCCCCCGCCGGGACACCCGACGCCATCGTGAACCGTATCTATTCGGCCGTCGCCAACGCGGTGGCCGAGCCAGCCGTACGCCGCCAGATCGAGGCCCTGGGCGCCATCCCGGTTGCCAGCACGCCACAAGCGTTCAGCGACACCATCCGCGCCGATACCGACAAGTGGCAGCAAGTCATCCGCAACGCGGGAATCAAACCGCAATGATGGCGGCACGCGCCACAACGCTCATATAGCCATACTCATCAGGAGAGATCAATGTCCCGCAACTCGAACAAATTGCGTATCGGCTCCGGCGCTGGCTGGTGGGGCGATCGCATCGATCCCGCGCGCTGGAACGCCGAACGCGGTGAGTTGGATTTTCTGTGCTTTGAGACCATGGCCGAAGCCACGGTCTCTGCCGCGCAGGTCCGCAAACGCCGCGACCCGGGCTTTCCCGGTTATGACACTTGGCTGGACGATCGCATGCGTGCGGTACTGCCGCACTGCATGGCCAACGGTACACACATCATCTCCAACCAGGGCTGGATCCATCCCCAAGCCGCGGCCCGGCGCGTCGCAGAGTTGTGTGCGGAAGTCGGCTGGAAAAACGCCAAAGTCGCCGCCATCACGGCCACGGATCTCAGCAGCACCATCGCCGCCAGCGGCCTGTCGATCATGGAAAGCGGTGCGCCGATTGCATCGCTGCACGATACCTTGATCTCGGCCGAACCCTATGCAGGGGCCGAGGCCATCGTGCAAGCGTTGGACCAGGGTGCCGATATCGTCATCACCGGCCGTGTTGCCGATCCATCGTTATTTCTCGCGCCCATGATGCACCACTACGGTTGGCGTCATGACGACTGGGACAAACTGGGGCAGGGCAGCGGCATCGGCCATCTGCTCGAATGCGGCGCCCAAGTCACCGGCGGCTATTTTGGCGATCCTGGCTACAAAGATGTGCCCGAACCCTGGAACCTCGCGTTTCCTTATGCAGATGTCGACGCGGACGGCACCGCCGAGATCGGCAAGGTCAGCGGCACGGGCGGCTGCATCGATCTGCGTACCGTAAAAGAACAGATGTTCTACGAGGTGCACGACCCTGCGCGCTATGTCACCCCCGATGTGGTGGTGGACTTCACGACCGCACAACTGGAGCAGACGGGTGAAAACCGCGTCACAGTCCGCGGAATTTCGGGACACCCCCGCACCGCGACGCTCAAAGTTTCAGTGGGATGCACCGAGGGTTACATCGGCGAGGACATGTTCTTTTTCGCGGGCCCGGGATGCCTGGAAAAAGCCCGATTGGCCGATACGATTTTGCGAGAGCGATTACGCATGGCCAATTTGCAGGCCGATGATTTGCGCATTGATTTTATCGGCTTGAACGCGGTGCATGGCGCCGCCTCTGCACCGCCATCACCGAATCATGTTCCCGCAGAGATCGCCGTACGCATCGCGGCACGTTGCGCTACGCGTGCGCAAGCAGAAAAAATCGGCCGCGAAGTCGACGGCATGGCGGTATGCGGTCTGGCATCGACAGGCAAGCGCGTACCGCATCAAGACCGTGTACGCGAAGTCATCGGCCTGTGGTCCGCCCTGGTACCACGCGAGTCGGTTCATTGCACGATTGAATTCGTCTAAGGAGACAACATGAGAGTCAACTTGCGACGTATCGCCCATACCCGTTCGGGCGACAAGGGCAACACCTCGAATATCGCTGTCATCGCCTACGAGCCCGTGTTTTATCCACTGATAAAACAAACCCTGACGGTCGACGCCATGCGATCGATCTATAACGGCACAGCGGTGCGCGGCACCATCACCCGCTACGACGTCGATGGCCTGGGCGTCTTGAACTTTGTGCTGCAAGGCGCATTAGGCGGCGGCGTATCGCGCAGCCTGGCCATCGACAACTACGGTAAAGCGCTTGCCAGTGCAGTATTACGCTTCGAATTGGAGGTCCCCGACGCATGGTTACCGTTACTACGCGGGCCTCAAGAGGTATAAATAGGGCGTGCAGGTTTTTTTCTGGAAACCCAAGTCGCGCTGACATGGCAGGAGACGCACCATTGAATGTCTGCGCTGCATCAAAAGAGACCACGATGACTGATCCGAATGATGCTTTGCCACCCAATCCCGCCAATCACGTCGCGCTGACCCCGTTGGGTTTTCTGCAGTGGGCCGCGGACGTTTATCCACAGAGACCCGCGCTGCTGCATGGCGACTACCGCCAGGACTGGCAAACCACGCGAGAACGCTGCCAACAAATGGCGGCAGCGCTGCAGGCTTGGGGCGTTCGCCGCGACGATGTGGTGGCCATTCTGGCGCCGAACACGCCCGCGCTATACGAGGCGCATTTCGGCGTGCCGATGGCCGGTGCGGTGCTCAATGCTTTGAATACCCGGCTGGATGCTGCCACCTTGGCGTTCATCCTGGAACATGGCCGCGCCACCGTGTTCCTGTATGACAGCGAATATGCGGAACTCGTGAGCGACGTGCTCTCCAGGCTCTCCACGCCGCCGCGCACCGTCCGCATCGAGGACCGCGAATACCATGGTGATCACGGCACATTGGGCGACGCGGAATACGAATCCTGGCTGGCGGCACAGCCCTCGGATCATGCTTGGGAATGGCCGGCCGACGAATGGCAGAGCATTTGCCTGAACTATACGTCCGGCACCACCGGCAACCCTAAAGGCGTCGTCTATCACCATCGCGGCGCCTATCTCAATGCCACCGGCAATGTACTGGCGTGCGGCATGCCTCCGCATGCCGTGTATTTGTGGACATTGCCCATGTTCCACTGCAACGGATGGTGCTTTCCGTGGACGCTCGCCGCGCTGGCAGGTACCAGCGTCTGCCTGCGCCGCGTCGAGCCCGCAGCGATTTTCGAGGCCATCCGGCGTCACCATGTCGGCTTCTTTTGCGCAGCTCCCGTCGTGCTGAGCATGCTGATCAATGCACCCAAACAATTCCAGTACCGCGCCACGCATCCTGTACAAGTATTGACCGGTGGCGCAGCGCCGCCAGCCGCCGTGATCGAATCCATGGAACAACTCGGCATAGGCGTCACACATTTATATGGGCTGACGGAGACCTACGGGCCGTCCATCAGTTGTGCCTGGCATGATGAATGGGATGAGCTGCCTCTAGCCGAACGCGCCGCGCTCAAGGCACGCATCGGCGTGCGCAAACTCAATGTAGAGCACGTACAAGTCGTCGACGACGAACTACGCCCGGTACCCGCCGATGGCAAGACCATGGGAGAAATCGTGCTGCGTGGCAACACGCTCATGAAAGGCTATCTGCGCAATCCCGATGCGACCGCACAGGCCTTTGCGGGCGGATGGTTTCACTCCGGAGACCTGGGTGTCATGCATCCCGACGGTTATATCGAGATCAAGGATCGCGCCAAAGACATCATCATCTCGGGCGGAGAAAACATTTCGACAGTAGAGGTCGAAAGCGTGTTGTACCGGCATCCCGACATCCTGGAAGCAGCGGTAGTGGCAAGGCCGGACACCACATGGGGTGAAACGCCATGCGCCTTCGTCACACTCAAACCCGGAGCAATGTGCACAGAAGACGACGTACTGCGTTATTGCCGCGAACATCTCGCACGATTCAAAGTGCCACGCACGGTAGTCTTTTGCGAGTTGCCCAAAACCGCGACCGGTAAAGTCCAGAAATTCGTTTTACGTGATCAGGCCGCCGCGTTGAATTCGGCGAACGGTGAAAGCGGCTGATCGGCCCCGTCCGATGCAGCGCGATGAAACGCATGCGGTTCTGAGCTTCATGGACATCAATGCAAAAGGGGCGCAACCGCGCCCCTTTTGCATCATAGCGTTAGCCCTGATCAGCTCTTACGTACCGACGCAATCACCTGATCCAGCAAGGTCAGCATTTGCGCGACTTCTTGCTCGCTGACGTTCAACGCCGGCATGAAGCGCAGCAGATTGGCGCGCGGCGCGTTCAACAGCATGCCTTGCGGCTCCAGAACGCGAGCGGCATCGACAATCGCAGGCCCGTCATCGCGATCCAGCACCAGGGCGCGCAGCAGACCCATGCCACGCTCGCCGCCCATGCCCCATTTGGCCGACAACGCCAGCAGGCCTTCGGACAACTGCTTGGCGCGCGCCTGCACCGACTCCATGAAGCCCGGCGACACCAAGGTATCAAATACCGCTACACCCACGGCGGCCATCAGAGGATTGCCGTTGTACGTGCCGCCTTGATCGCCGTGCGAGAACACGCAAACGTCTTGGCGCGCCAGCAATGCGGCCAGCGGCACGCCACCGCCAATGCCTTTGGCCAGCGTCATGATGTCCGGCACCACGTCGAATTGCTGATAGGCAAACATCGAGCCCGTACGGCCCATGCCGGTTTGCACTTCGTCGACGATCAACAGCAGCTTGTGCTCATCAGCCAGCTTGCGCAGGCCTTGCATGAATTCGCGCGTCGCGGGATTGACACCTGCCTCGCCTTGTACCGGCTCGAGCATGATGGCCACGGTCTTGTCATCGATCAGCGCACGTACCGAATCGAGGTCGTTCAGCTCGGCCTTGGGGAAACCCTCAACCTGGGGCGCAAACATCGTGTCCCAACCGGGCTTGCCCGAGGCCGACATCGTCGCCAGCGTACGGCCATGAAAGCCATGGTTCATCGTGATGATCTTGTAGGCGCCATTGCGATTCACGCGGCCCCATTTGCGCGCCAGTTTGATGGCGCCCTCGTTGGCCTCTGCGCCGCTGTTGGCAAAGAAAACGCGGTCAAAACACGATGCGCCGGTCAGACGCAGCGCCAGATCGATGGACGGCTGGTTGTAGAACGCCGGCGAGGGGTTCATCAGCTTGTCGGCTTGCTCCAGCAGGGCTTTTTTCATCGCCGGATCGCAGTGACCCAGCGTGTTGACGGCCCAGCCCTGAATAAAGTCCAGATATCGCTTGCCGGTATGGTCCTCCAGCCACGAGCCCTGGCCTCGCACGAACACGAGGTCCGGGCGGGAGGTGATCTCCATGAGGGCGTTGACGTTGAACTGGCTGAATTCCATGGCGGTTCCTACGGAATGGGAAAACTAAAGAAAAGGAAGAATTAAAGAATTTAGCACCGTATTGTTGCCGCTGGCGCAGTACGCGCACGGCAATCGGCACAAACGGGCCGGTGCCACCGGCCTGTCCGTTATCGGCTCAACCCTCGGGCAGCGATATCCCACACGCCTTCGACCACGCCATTGCGGTAGGTCACGAGCTGGTCATGCAGATTGAATGTCGGATCCACGTGCGACGGGATCAATCGCAGCTTATCGCCCAGACGTACGCCTGAACCCTGGGAATAAGCACCGTCCGAGGCTGATTTGGCGTCAGAACGCTCCATGGCCGAGACGGCCTGAGGCGTCTTTAACACGCCGTGCTCATCATTGGCGGCCGTGTATTGCAACCCGACTGATTCCGCGATCCGGGGCAAGCCACACTCCACGGTCGTCGATTTCAGGCCGGCATCCACGATTGCACGGTCGGCCGCGGGCACACTCATCACTGTGGTCAGCAAAAACAGACTGTTGCGAAAAGCCAACGCGTCAGACCAGTCGTTCGCACCATAGTCGCCGTCCATGAACGCGTACGAACCGGCCTGCAACTCGGTGTAGACGCCCGATGCAGCGTCAAACTCGGCGCTGCCGGTCCCTGCACCCGTAATGCGATCACAGGCGATGCCAGCCGCGCGCAGATGATTGGCATAGTCTGCGGCAGCCTGTGCGGCCCGAGCCGCCTCGGCGGCGCGCTCGCCATGGCTGCGCACGTGCTGCACCGAACCGTGATAGGCCTGCAATCCGCCAAAACTCACGCCAGGCAAGGTTTGAGCCTGCTGCGCCAACGCCAGCACCAAGGCTGCATCCGACACGCCGCAGCGTCCCTGGCCCACATTGACTTCGACCAACACTTCGACCTGTGCCTGGGCCGCGACCATGGCGGCCGAGATATCGACCAGATTCCCTGCATCATCGACGCACACGCTGACACGCGCCACGCGGGCCAATTGCGCCAACAAGGCCAGCTTGGCCGGGCCTACGACCTCGTTACTGATATGAATGTCGTCAATGCCCGCCTCGACAAACGGCAAGGCCTCGCTGACTTTCTGGCAGCAGATCCCGCGGGCGCCCAATGCGATCTGACGCCGCGCGACTTCCGGACATTTGTGGGCCTTGCCGTGCGGCCGCAGGTTCACGCCATGACGATCGGCCCAGGCCTGCATTGCACGCAGATTCGATTCGAACGCGTCCAGATCCAGCACCAAGCTGGGCGTGTCGACGTGCGCGAGCGAATCGCCTGGCACTGCGGCAGGCGGCAAGGTCAAAATCGGGGCGGCAGGGATGGCGGCCATGGATGCGCGTTTCCTTTTCGAACGAACATGAACGCCATCGAATCCGGCGTACTGGAGAAGTACATAGTGTATCCCCCAGGCAAACCCTATGCCTCGCCGAATCCCTCGCGTGACAAAATCGCGTGGGGATCGAAAACACCCGCACCTGGAGAAGCTTCATGTCGTTGAAAAACTGGATCAAGACCTTGACCGTCGCGCTGGCCGTTGCCGGCAGTGTCGGCACTGTGCACGCACAACAATTCTTTCGCATCGGTACCGGCGGCACCGCGGGCACGTACTATCCCGTAGGCGGCATGATCGCCAACGCGATTTCGCAACCGGGCAAGCTCATCGCGACGGCGGTTGCCTCGAATGGTTCAGTCGCCAACATCAACGGCATCCTGGGCGGCTCGCTCGAGGCCGGCTTCACGCAATCCGATGTCGCTTATTGGGCCTACACCGGCACAGGCACGTTCGACGGCAAACCCAAAGCCGAAAATCTGCGCTTGATCGCTACGCTCTATCCCGAAAGCATCCACCTGGTCGCACGCAAGGGCTCCGGCATCAAATCCGTTGCCGACCTGCGCGGCAAGCGCGTCTCGATGGATGAGCCCGGCTCGGGCACCTTGGTCGACGTGCGCCTGATCCTCGGCGCGTACGGGATGACCGACAAGGACATCAAAGCCGAATATCTGAAGCCCAACCAAGCCGGCGACAAGATCCGCGACGGCGGCCTGGACGCATTCTTCTTTGTAGGCGGCGCACCCGCCGGTGCAATCGCGGAACTGGCTTCCAGCGGCGCAGGTATCGAGCTCGTTCCCCTGGTCGGCCCCGAGATTGACAAACTGCGCAGCGAACAACAGTTCTTCACACCCGATACCATCGCCGCCGGCATGTACCAGGGCGTGGGCGAGATCAAGACCATCTCCGTCAATGCGCAAATGGTGACCTCTGCCAAGCTGTCCGACGACACCATCTACGACATCACCAAAGCCCTCTACAACGCGGAAACCCGTAAAGTGCTGGACAACGGTCACGCCAAAGGCAAGCTGATCACCAAGGAAAACGCCGTCAAAGGCGCTGGCATCCCGTTCCACCCGGGCGCCGAAAAATTCTACAAAGAAGCCGGCCTGCTGAAGTAAGCCGTACCGCTTGCAGTATCTCTCTCAGCGCGCCGGGACGCCCTCCGGCGCGCTGCGTTTCTTTTGATAGGCCTGGCGATGGAAATCGATCACGATAAAACCCAGCAACTCGCGGAAAAATTCGATTCCGAAATCCGCTTCCGGCCCTTGGCCAAAACCGCCACTGCGATCGTGTCGGTCCTGCTCGTATCGCTGTCGATATTTCACTATTACACAGCCGGATTTGGCCTGTTGCGCGAGGCCACGCACCGGGGTGTGCATCTGGCCTTTGTACTGAGCCTGATTTTTCTGGTGTTCGGTTTCAGCAAATCGCATTATCAGCGCGAGCCCCGCTCGACGCTGCTATCGCCGGGCGGCGTGCCGTTGTACGACTGGATCATCGCCATCGTGCTGGCCTTCAGCGTGTTGTATATCCCGTACATCTTCGAGGACCTCGCGTTCCGTGTCGGCAACCCGCTGCCGATGGATGTATTCATGGGTTCGGTTTTGATCGTCGGCCTGCTGGAGGGCACGCGCCGCGCCATGGGCTGGCCCTTGCCCATCATCGCGCTGGTGTTTCTCGCCTACGCTGCATTCGGGCCCTGGTTTCCTGGACTGCTCAAGCATGCCGGCAATACGTGGCCGCAAATCGTCAACCACATGTACCTGACCAGCCAGGGCATTTATGGTGTGGCCGTTGGCGTGGTCGCTACCTACGTTTTTCACTTCGTGCTGTTCGGCGTGCTGGCCAGCCGTATCGGCCTGGGGCAATTATTTCTGGACGTCGCTTCCGCCATCGCGGGCCGTTATGCCGGAGGTCCTGCCAAAGTTTCCGTCTTTGGCTCGGCCATGTTCGGCATGCTGTCAGGCTCGTCTGTCGCCAATGCCGTCACGGTGGGATCACTCACCATCCCGGCCATGATCCGTATCGGCTACCCGCGCCACTTCGCTGCAGGCGTCGAAGCCGCGTCCAGCACCGGCGGCCAGATCACGCCACCCATCATGGGAGCCGCGGCTTTCCTGATGATCGAGTTCCTGGACATTCCATACCAACAGATCATCATGGCCGGTATCTGCCCGGCCTTCCTGTATTTCTTTGGCATGTTCATGCAGGTGCACTTCGAGGCGAAGCGCGAAGGACTGCGTGGCTTGCGCGAAGACGAAATGCCCAATCTGCGTGAATCGTTCAAACGCCGTTGGCCAACCTTGCTGCCACTCATCGCCCTGATCGCTGTATTGGCCAGCGGCCGCACCCCGTATCTGGCTGCGTTCGCCGGCATCACCGGTTGTATCCTGGTAGGCTTGCTCAATCCGCTCCAACGCCTGAAATGGCGGGACTTGTACGACTCCTTCGAAACTGGCGCCAAATACGCCTTGGCCGTCGGTGCAGCCGCCGGCACAGTGGGCCTGGTCATCGGCGTCGTCACCCTGACGGGCGTGGGCTTCAAGGTGTCATACATCGTGATCTCGGCAGCCCAGTTCATCTCGGGCGGTCTGCATGCCGTCATTCCGGAATTCCTGGCATCCACGCAGACCTTGACCTTGATGGCCGCCTTGGTCATGACCGGCATCGTGTGCGTGCTGATGGGCTGCGGTGTGCCCACCACCGCCAACTATCTCATCATGGTCGCCATCGCCGCACCCATCCTGGTGCAACTGGGCGTTCAACCGATTGCCGCGCACTTTTTCGTGTTCTATTTCGGCATCCTGGCAGACATCACTCCACCTGTCGCACTCGCCGCCTATGCCGCGGCGGGCATGGCGGGCAGCGATCCATTGCGAACCAGCGTCACCGCCTTCAGGCTGGGCATTACCAAACTGATCGTGCCCTTTGTATTCGTCTTTTCACCGTCGCTGCTGATCTCGGTGCAGGGTTTCACGTGGTTTGCCTTCCTCGAAACGTTGATAGGCTGCATGATCGGCCTGGTATTGCTGTCCGCCGCCTTTTCGCGCTACATGCTGGTCGGCATGAAATCATGGGAACGGTGGCTATGCACCATCGGTGCACTGCTGACCATCATTCCGGGCTTCACCAGCGGCATTGTGGGCTTGGCCGTCTGCATCCCCGTATTCATCCGCCAACTGGCGCAGCTAAAGGCCGAAAAAACAGATAAGGCGCTCCCCGCAACGTAGACCGGGCCACTATCCCTCACAACACTCATCGCTCGCAACGCAAGATCCCGGCACGAACAATCGCCGCCGGTCCGACCAACCGTAGCAAGCAATCGTTGCGAGCCGGGGTCCGTTGTGTAAAGGCCGCACCGGCCCGTTGAGCGCGGGGCAGTCCCGCAGGGACCGAGGCCCCCTGGGGATGGGGCCGAGCCCGCGTGATAGGGCCGGTGCGGCCTTTACACAACGGACCCCGGCGCCTAAAGAACTCCACCGGGAGCGATATCTAATCCTCTGCCTTAGCGACTACCGTGGCAATAAAGAAACGCCCCCGGACGACAGCCCTGGCCAGCAGCCCCCCAAGTTGCCCCCGATGACAATTCAGCGTACATTTAAATTCATGTTTGCTGGTTTGCCGATATGCGGGCCGACTGGGCAAACAGGCACTACTTTGCGCCATATGTTCGATATCCTCGTTTATTTGTTCGAAAACTACTACACGCCGCAAGCCTGTCCCGCGGCTGACATCCTGGCCAAACGCCTCGCCGCGGCCGGCTTCGAGCACGACGACATAGACGACGCCCTGGGTTGGCTATACGGTCTGGCCGAAACCACCGAACGCTGCGTTGATCTGGCCCAGGTGCCCAGCACCGGCACGCGCATCTACGCTGATTCCGAATACCGGCAACTGGGGTCCGAGTCCATCGGCTTCATCGCCTTTCTCGAATCCGCCGGCGTTCTGCCCGCCCCCTTGCGCGAAATCGTCATCGACCGTGCACTGGCGGCCCCCGAAACCCCGGTACCCTTGGCCAAGATCAAAATCATCGCGCTGATGGTGCTCTGGAGCCAGGAAGCCGACATCGACAACCTGGTCCTGGAAGAGCTGCTCGACGACGACGGTGCACGCCGGCTCCACTGAGCCGTGCACTACGTCGGCCGCTTTGCCCCCAGTCCCAGCGGGCCCCTGCACCTGGGCTCGCTCGTTGCCGCCTTGGCCAGCTGGCTGGATGCGCGCGCCCAAGGCGGGCGCTGGCTGCTGCGCATCGAAGACGTCGACACGCCTCGCACCGTCCCCGGCGCCGCAGAGACCATCATGAGCCAACTGCGCGCCATGGGCCTGCATTGGGATGGGGATATCCTGTGGCAATCTCAACGCAACAGCACTTATCAACAGGCCTTTGATGCGCTGGCGGCGCGTGGACTGGTCTACGGTTGCGGCTGCACGCGCCGGGAAATCGTGGACTCGGCGCTGCGAGGAACCTTGCCTGCACTGGACGGTGAGCGTCCTTATCCCGGAACCTGCCGTCACGGCCTGCCGCCAGGCCGCCAGGCGCGTGCCTGGCGATTACGCGTGCCCGACGGCACCGAAACCTTTATCGACCGCTGGCTGGGCCCCCAGCAGCAAAATGTTGCACAAGCAGTGGGCGATTTCGTCCTACGCCGTGCAGACGGGCTGTGGGCGTATCAACTGGCAGTCGTCGTGGACGATGCAGAGCAGGGCGTCACCGATATCGTGCGCGGCGCGGACCTGCTCAGTTCCACCGCCCGCCAACGCATCCTGGCCCGCCTGTTGGGCGCCGAACCTCCGCGTGTCATGCATGTGCCGTTGATCACCGACCCCGACAGCGGCCTGAAATTGTCCAAGCAAAATGGCGCGGCGCCGCTGGATATCACCCGGCCCCTGACGATGCTGGCGCAGGCCTGGCAGGCGCTGGGCTTTGCGCCCATCGCTGCAGGCACACCGGAAATCTTTCTTGCCCAGGCGATCCCGCAATGGGGCCGGCGCTTTCCGTTATAGCGGCTGACGATTTTCTCCCAGCATACGCACCAGCAGTCCCGTACCGTCATCCCCCACTCGTATTTCGCCATAACGCGCCTGTGCATAGCGCTCGGCCTGGCCTTCCGGAAAGAAATACGCGTTCGTGACAATACGCACGTCGCGATCACGGATGCGATAGCGCAATGCAATTTCGTTACCCGTCACAGGTTGCGCGCCGGCTTGAGTCCGTACCCATTGCGCCACGCCATTTCCGTCCGGTACTAACACCACATAGCCGTCGGCGGGCTGTTTGGCAGCCTCGTCGGGATCGAAACCCGGCCTCAAGTGATCGCTCACCGCAAAATTGAGCGCCATGTAGTCGCCCTGCATCAACGAACGCGGATCGACCGGCGCCAACTGAAGCACGACAACCCGCCCCTGGGCGAGCAAGGTCTCCCGTTGCCAGATCGTGTGGTTGACCACCGCCAGCACCAGTATCAGCCCGCCCAACACCACTGCAGTGCGCCAGCGCAACGCCGATGTCACAGGGGCAGGGCGCGTCACCGCAGGCAATTCGATTGTCTTCATCCAGCGGGGCACCAGATACACCAGCGCTCGCAGGGCGAACAACAGCAATGCGGCGCCGCCCAGCCAGAATGCCTTGTCCAGCAGCGGGATTTCCAATTGGTAGTAGTACACCAGCAGATACACCAGCAAGCTGAGCCCGCCCACCATCGTCAAGCGCAGCTCGCGCAACCCGAAACCCAGCAGCATCCAGGCCAACGCGAACGCCACACCGGGGCTGGGCAACCAAAACAGCGCCAACGCCAACAGCCCCAACGGCACACCCCATACGACACCCGAGGTCAGGACGTGACGGCGTGGCCACAGCACGGCCCATGCGCATGCTACGGGCAGCAGCACTCCCAGGACCATGATCAGCGCCACCAACGCATCTGCACGCCACAAGGCCGGCCATCGCATCAGCGACACGCCGGCCGCCAGCCACACCATGGTCTGCACTGCCAAGGCGAACGCCCAGGCCAACGGTTTCAAGGCCTCGAACCTGCCGTGCACCAGTGCATTACAAGGCGTGCTATCCGCACCGGGCACGGCGTCACGAACAGCAGGTCTGCCTTGTGGGCTATCAATCGGTTCCGGCATCGCGCCCCGCCGTGCGCGAAACAGGCCCAGCGCAGGGGCATAGCCCAGGTAAAACGCAATCGCCGCCGTCCACGCGCCCGCCACTGCCACGGGCAGCCACACCCTCGTCGCGCCGATGGCCTCGTAGTCCAGCCAATCCCACATCCGGTCAGACTGCAAAAAGCCGGGCACGAGATACTGCACAATCAATCCTGCCAGCGCCGTGGCCATCATGCCCGCGCTCAGGAAACGCAACAGCGTCTCGGCGCCCAGCGCATACACCACAGCCCCCAGCACAAGAACATAGAACCACATGCCGGACTCGAAATAGGCCGACGAATCGGGGTAGAGCAGGCCGAACAGCACCAGCAACTGGCCCGCAAATCCCATCGCCGTCAAGCATTGCCGCCAGAACAGCCCCGCCGACACACGCAGCCCGCCGACAGCGAGCGCGCACAGCGCCACCCCGGTAATCTTCGCTCCTGTTCCCGAATCAATCAGCTCGGAGGCCACCAAAAACAACAGCAGCAACAGCGTCGCCAGCCATGCGCTCAAGGCCAACAGCCCCTGCACATACCAGGGAGGATTCGCCTGGTGCTGAATACCTGCCTCTCGCTCACCCTTGATACTGGCCGCGCGCACATCACCCGCTGCCGCGCCGGCATCATGACGTGCGCTGTCAGACCCTGGTGTCCCCGCCCTCGACGTGGCGTCCTCCGCCGATCCGCTTTGCAGATGACTTGCTGCTGCCACCGTCTGCCCCTGTGACGCCGCATCGCTAACCGCTGCTCTCGCCGGCGGCCACACCGGCGCCGGCCGTGCCGCCAGACGACGCAACCACCCGGCCGCAATCACGGCCTCGCCTATCAGCAGGGCCGCCAGGGGCAATGCGGCCCAGAAATCATTGGCGACTTCCACCAGCAACTCGCCGACGACCCGTAGCGACATCCCGATAACGCCCGCTGCCAGCAAAGCCAGAATGACCAGGTCACGGCGCACATGTTGATAGTAGTAGCCGAGCCCCAGCGTCGTCAGGATCCAGAGCAACCCCGCACTGGACCCGAGCCCGAACAGAGGAGCGTAATCAAAAAACGTCGCGATCCCCAGCAGGCCGAGAATCCATGCCACGAGTACCCTGGGCCCCAGTACCGTACTGGCGCGCCAGCGCCAGCTGGCGGCCTCCCAGCCGGCCAGGAACAGCAGATTCACTACCGCCACGGCCAACATCTGCTGGGTAGGCACCAGAATCCACAGAAACATGCTGCCCTCTTGCACGTAGAGCACCATGGCAACATTGACGACCACCAGCCACAGCAGCCAAACTGCCTGACTCATGGCCACCAGCGCCCAGGGCAGCAGCAATACCCCCCACCAGGCGAAAAGCTCCCAGGTATCGGCCCCCGTCTGATACGTCTGCCCCAGCAAGGCCAAAAGCGCTCCCAGCAGCAACCCCGCGAGCGCCAGCAGGGCCTCGGGCCCGTATCGGCGGGCGCCGTCAGCCGCACGCAGCCGCCAGCCCAACCAGGCGGCCGCCACCACACAGACGGCCAACAAGACCTGCGCCCCAGCGAAACGCTGGGTTTTCGAGAGCGCCTCCCAATTCGCCGCCACCCCGCAAATTACCGCACTCCCGAGCAGCCAAATGCCCAGCCACAGGGTGCCGCGAGACAAAAATTGGCGCCAAGCGTGCAATTCTGATCCCACCTTAATTTCCGGCTTGACTTGCATGCGGCGAATCTCCCCTCGTATTATCCGCGCTACACCGGCGGGTCTACCGCCAATGGATACCCATGAGCAAAACGCTGATTATTGCCGAGAAACCCTCGGTCGCCCTTGATATTTCCCGCGCCCTCGGAGGCTTCGCGCGCGAGGGTGACTATTTTGAAAGCGAACGTTACGTACTGGCTTCCAGTATCGGACATTTGCTGGGCTTGGTCGCGCCCAATGATCCCGTCAAGGGAAAGTGGAGCTTCACGCACCTGCCCGTCATTCCGCCTGAATTCGAACTCGGCCCTGCCGACAAGAAATCGGCCGAACGCCTCAAACTGCTGGTCAAGCTGGCCAAGCGCAAGGACGTGGACAGCCTCATCAACGCCTGTGACGCCGGGCGTGAGGGCGAACTGATCTTTCGCTACATCATCCAGTATGCAGGGGTCAAAAAACCCATTAAGCGGCTCTGGCTGCAGTCCATGACTCAGGCCGCCATCCGCGAGGCCTTTTCGAACCTGCGCGACGACGCCCAGCTCAAGCCGCTGGAGGCTGCCGCGCGCTCGCGCGCCGAGGCCGACTGGCTGGTGGGCATCAATGGCACCCGCGCCATGACGGCCTTCAACAGCAAGGACGGCGGCTTCTTCAAAACCCCCGTGGGCCGTGTCCAGACCCCGACGCTGGCTATCGTCGCCGAGCGCGAGGAGCGGATCCGCAGTTTCGTGCCGCGCGACTACTGGGAAGTCCACGCCACTTTTGTCGCCGCCGCGGGCCTGTACCAGGGCCGCTGGATCGATCCGGACTTCAAGAAAGACGAGCGCGACCCCGAAAAACGCGAATCGCGCCTCTGGTCACAGGCCGCCGCCCAGAGCGTCGTAGCGGCTTGCCGCGAGCAGCCTGGCAGCGTCACCGAGGAATCCAAGCCCTCGACCCAGATGTCGCCAGCCCTGTACGACCTGACGTCGTTGCAGCGTGAGGCCAACGGCCGTTTCGGTTTCTCGGCCAAGACCACGCTGGCGCTGGCCCAGACGCTGTACGAACGCCACAAGGCCTTGACCTACCCGCGTACCGATTCGCGCTATCTGCCCGAAGACTATCTCGGCACGGTGCGCGACACCATGCAGGCGCTGGCCAAGGGCGGCTCCAACGCCGTGGGGCAGCTGTCGCGCCACGCCGACACCGTGGTCACGCAAAACTGGATCAAGCCCAATCGCCGGATCTTCGACAACAAAAAGGTGTCGGATCACTTTGCCATCATCCCCACGCTGCAGATTCCCCATGATCTCAGCGAAGCCGAAGGCAAACTCTACGACCTGGTACTCAAGCGCTTCCTGGCCGTGTTTTTCCCGGCAGCCGAATACCGCGTCACCACCCGCATCACCGAAGTCCAGGGCCATCGCTTCAAGACCGAGGGCAAGGTGCTGGTCGCCCCGGGCTGGCTGACCGTCTATGGCAAAGAAGCCCAAGGCGAAGACGCCAACCTGGTTCCCGTGGCCGACAACGAAACCGTCCGCACCGAGGACGTCGAGGCAATCGGCCTGTCGACCAAGCCGCCGGCCCGCTACAACGAAGCCACACTGCTGTCTGCCATGGAAGGCGCGGGCAAACTCGTGGATGACGAAGAACTGCGCGAGGCGATGTCCGAGCGTGGGCTGGGCACACCGGCCACCCGGGCAGGCATCATCGAAGGCCTGTTGGGCGAGGGCTATCTGCGCCGCGAAGGCCGCGACCTGGTGCCTACCGCCAAGGCCCGCCAATTGATGACGCTGCTGTCCGGATTGGACGTCACGGAATTGACCTCGCCAGAGCTCACCGGCGAATGGGAACACAAGCTCAAGCAGATCGAGCAGGGCGGATTGGGCCGCGAGGCCTTTATGCGCGAGATCGCGCAGATGACTCAGATCATCGTCAAGCGCGCCAAAGAGTATGAACGCGATACGGTGCCTGGCGACTATGCCACGCTGCAGACTCCCTGCCCGAGATGCGGCGGCGTGGTCAAGGAAAACTACCGCCGCTATGCTTGCACCCAATGCGATTTCTCGATCGGCAAGCACCCTGGCGGGCGCACCTTTGAGCTGCCCGAAGTCGAAGAGCTGCTCGCCAAGCGCGAGATCGGCCCCTTGCAAGGCTTCATCAGCAAAATGGGCCGGCCTTTTGCCGCCATTCTGCGCATCAGCGACGAATACAAGCTCGAATTCGACTTCGGCCAAAAAGACGAAGAAGACAACGAGGCCGTCGACTTTTCCGGCCATACGCCGGTCGGCAACTGCCCTAAATGCAACTCGCGTGTGTTCGAACATGGCCTAAGCTATGTGTGCGAAAAATCGGTCGGTCCGGACAAGACCTGCGATTTCCGCTCGGGCAAGATCATCTTGCAGCAAGAGATCTCACGGGATCAAATGCACAAGCTGCTGACCGATGGCCGCACCGATTTGCTCGAGGGATTTGTCTCCAGCCGCACGAATCGCAAATTCAAAGCTTTCCTCGTCCGCCAACCGGACGGCAAAACCGGCTTCGAATTCGAGCCCCGTGCAGCCAAGCCGGGCCGCGCGCCGGCCAAGGCAGCGGGCAAAACCGCCAGCAAGACCGCGAGCAAAACGGCAACAAAAACCGCAGCGAAAAAAGCCGCCCCCAAAAAGGCCGCGGTCAAAAAAACGGCAGCCAAGAAAGCCGCCACCAAGACCAGCGGCTGACGGCGCGCACCGCGCTCGCAGCAGGTAACTCCTGCGGCAAACGAGTTATCCACACCCCGATGACGCGTTTGCCGTCAAACAAAGACCGTGGCTTGCCACGGTCTTTGTCCGTTTGCAGTATCGTTGTCGTCAAACAGCTGTTCACGACAACATTCCAGGACGACAAATGCAGCGATCCCTTTTGCACTCGGGCCACTACACCCGCCGCCATTTTCTTGCCAGCGCCACCGCGCTCGCTGGAACGAGCCTGCTCGGCGCCCCGGCGTTCAGCCAGACCGCACGCGGCAAAGCCGCATTCGGCCTGGGCAGCATTGATCCTTTCTTTGCCGCTGCTTACGTCGCCTTCAAACAGGGCTATTTTGGCGAGGGCGGACTGGAGGTCGAATACCTGAACTCGCAAAGCGGTCCTCGCACCATGCAAATGCTGGCGGCAGGGCAGATCCTCTTTGGCGCCACCGCTGCGACCGCCGCGCCGGCATTGACGCTCGCAGGCAAGCCCGCCAGCCTGATCTTTGGCTTTGACCGCAAGCTCACCTACGCCAATGTCATCGTCCGGCGTGAGGATTTCGACAGCGGCAAAATCAAAACCCTGAAAGATCTGGCGGGCAAACGCGTGGGCGCGACACAACCGCAGTCCAGCACCTGGCTCATGGCCGTCTACCTGATGCAACAGGCGGGCATCGCCGATCAAGTCGACATTCGCCCCCTGGGGGACCTGGCCACCATGCTGGGCGCGCTGAAAACCGGCTCGATATCGGCCAGCATGGCGACCATGTCCATGATGGAACAAGCGCAAGCCGAAGGCTGGGGCGTACCGATCTTCGACGCCACCACCGAAGCCTCATGGAATGCCTTCATGGGGGGCGACGTCCCGGGCATCGCCGCCTTGACCCTGCAAGACACCATTCAAAAGCGCCCTGAGGTCGTACAGGCCTTTGTGACAGCGCTGGTCAAGGCGCAGGACTTCATCACCGCCAACAGCGCCCAGGCCGTCACTGACGCGATCTACGACGATTACCTGAGCGCCTTTCCCCGTCCTGCCATCGAAAAAACGCTAGGCATCTACAAAGAAACCGTTTTTCTGAAAGACAACCTCATCACCGAAGACGCCTACAACCGGATGGCGGCCATCATGGGGGATGGACGCCAATTCTCGAACGAGGAAATGAAAAAAGTCCCTTACGCCACCTGCGTCGACATGTCGTTCGTCCAGCGAGCCCGCAAGGCGTCGTGATTTCATGATGTATCTGGATACTGAAGCCGGGCTCCAGCCCGATGGGGATGCGCTCTTTCTCCGCGCGCAGAGTGACGCCTGTGGGGGCTGCGGATGATCGAACTCACTGAGGTCGGCAAAGCCTATCAGGCACGCGGCGGTACGGTGCACGCCGTGGGCAATGTGTCGCTCTCCATTGCCGAAGGCGAATTCGTCTCCATCGTCGGGCCCTCTGGCTGTGGCAAAAGCACCTTGCTCAACATGATGGCGGGTTTTCTGGCCCCCACCACCGGCACCATCCGGGTGGCCGGCGCACCGGTCAACGGACAGGTGCCGCCCGCACTGGGCTATATCTTCCAGAAAGACACGCTGCTGCCCTGGTACAACGTACGCAAGAACGTCGCGCTGGGCCTGAAATTCCTGGGCATGCCCGTCGCACAGATCGACCGCCGCGTCGCCGAGTTGCTCGAACTGGGTCACCTCAGCGCTTTCGCGCAGGCCTATCCTCACCAGTTGTCGGGCGGCATGCGCCGCCGCGTTGCGCTGTTGATGAGCCTGGCCGTCGAGCCTCGTATCCTGTTGCTCGACGAGCCCTTCGGTGCCTTGGACACGCATACCAAAACGCACTTGCATCGTGAGCTCATCGAGATCTGGCGCAAGCTCGGCCAAACCGTCGTCATGGTCACTCATGATCTCGACGAAGCCATCACGCTCTCGGATCGCGTCGTCGTGCTGTCGGGGCCGCCCAGCCGCGTCCTGCTCGATGAGCGCATTCAGATCCCGCATCCGCGCGATGTTTTTGTGTTGCGTGAAACCCCGCAGTTTGTCTCTCACGTGCAAAGCCTCTGGAGCGTGCTCGGCGAACAATTCCGTACGGCTGCCTGAGCGTTCTGATATCCATGACTGCTTCCGACGTTTCCACCTTGCAAGACCAACTGCGCGAAGACCGGCGAGCCCAGGTACAACGCCGGCTGCGCATCACCGCGTGGCAAATCCTGATCCTGGCCATCATCATCGGCGGCTGGGAAATCCTGACTCGCATTCCCTGGTTCGCGCAGAACACCATCTTTGACCCATTTTTTATCAGCCAACCGTCGCGCATCGCCGTGCGGTTGTGGGAATGGCTGCAACCGGGACCGCGGTCCGTCTGGCCGCACCTGTGGCTGACCTTGCAAGCCACCCTGGTGGGCCTGGTCGTCGGCGTGGGCAGCGGATTCCTCGTAGGGATGGTGCTCAGCCGCAGCCGTATGCTGGCGGATGTGTTCAATCCTTTTATCGTGGCGTTCAACTCCATGCCGCGCATTGCATTTGTTCCGCTGATCACGATGTTTTTCGGCTTGGGCCTGGCCTCCAAAGTCGTGACATCGTGGTTCGTGGTGTTCTTCCTGGTGTTCTTCAACACCTACAAAGGGGGACGCAGCGTCGAACGCGAACTCGTCGATTTCTGTCGCACGCTGGGCGGCTCGCCGCGCCAGATCCTGTGGCGCGTACGCGTCCCCACGGCCGCCGCTTGGACCTTTGCCGCGTTGCCCAACGCCATCAGCTTTGCGCT
This sequence comes from Bordetella genomosp. 4, assembly GCF_002261185.1. Taxonomy (GTDB): domain Bacteria; phylum Pseudomonadota; class Gammaproteobacteria; order Burkholderiales; family Burkholderiaceae_B; genus Bordetella_A. Next base: position 165,121 of record NZ_NEVQ01000001.1, on the reverse strand, counting down.
CATCGGCGTCGTACTGGCCGAATTCGTTGGATCCACCACCGGCATGGGCTATCTCATGGTCACTGCCTTGGCCACGCTGAACGCGACCGACATGTTTGCCGCAGTCACCTTGCTTTCCCTCGTCGGTATTGCGTTAGTCTATGCTGTGACGTGGATTGAGCGCAGACTGTTGCATTGGGCACCCGAGTTCCGCGATTGATTGATATCCAGCCATGACTAACCCGACTGCTTCGCAAGCTTATCTACAGCGCTTTTCGCTGGCCGGCCAAGTCGCCCTGATCACGGGATCGGCGCGCGGTCTGGGCCTGTGCATGGCGCGCGCCATGGCGGGTAGCGGCGCGCATGTCCTCATCAATGGCCGCAGCGCCGACGCCACCGAGGCCGCGGCGCATACGCTGCGCGAACAAGGCCTGGCCGCATCCGCGCTGCCGTTTGATGTGTCTGATGACGAAGCCGTCGCCGACGCATTCGACCGTATCGACCGCGAACATGGCCGCCTCGACATCCTGGTCAACAACGTCGGCGCCCGTAACCGCAAGACGCTGCAAGCCATTACCGCAGCGGAAATTCGCGCCTTGATCGATACCGATCTGGTCGCTGGCATGGTGCTGGCCAAGCTCGCTGCCGAACGCATGGTGCGCCAGGGTTCGGGGCGCCTTATCACCATCACATCAGTAGCCGGCGAATTGGCTCGTCCCGGCGACGCCGTCTATCCTGCGGCCAAGCAAGGACTGACCGGCATGATGCGCGCGTTGGCCGTCGAGTTCGGGCCGCTGGGCATCACCAGCAACGCCATCGCTCCTGGGACCTTTGCTACCGAAACCAATGCTGCCATGGTCGCGGACCCTGCAGTCAACGAACGCATCTGCGCCCGCAATCCGACCGGACGCTGGGGCCAACCCGAAGAAATCGCCGGCGCTGCCGTATTCCTGGCATCGCCTGCCGCCTCGTACATCAACGGCCAGGTGCTGGCGGTGGACGGGGGTTTGTCCATTTTGTTTTAGCTGCCCGGCATCCACCCGCCGGCATTTTCTGCAACGACACACTAGAGGTTCACAGGCATGAAGCAGCATTTCATTGATAACCGTTCCGTACCGGGTCTCTCGGGCGAAACCATTCCCGTCATCGATCCCTCTACGGGGCAGGAATACGACGCCATCGCACGCGGCAATGCCGCCGACATCGACGTCGCCGTACGCGCCGCCCGCAAGGCCTACGACGAAGGCGCCTGGGGCAAACTCACCGCAGCCGAACGCGGCCGGCTGATGCTGAAACTGTCGCTGAAGATCCTCGATCACATCGACGAACTGACCGAGATCGAATCGCGCGATTGCGGCAAGCCCACCAAACAAGCCCGTGCCGACGTCACGGCTGTGGCGCGCTATTTCGAGTACTACGGCGGTGCGGCAGACAAGCTGCACGGCGAAACCTTGCCCTATCAAAACGGCTATACCGTACTGACGCTGCGCGAGCCGCATGGCGTGACGGGCCACGTGGTCCCGTGGAACTACCCGCTGCAGATTTTCGGCCGCAGCGTGGGCGGTGCACTGGCAGCGGGCAATGCCTGCGTCGTCAAACCCGCTGAAGACGCCTGCCTGTCGCTGCTGCGCCTGGCTGAGCTGGCCGCCGACGTGGGGTTCCCGCCGGGTGCGATCAATATCGTCACGGGCTACGGTCATGAGGCAGGCGATGCGTTGACGCGCCACCCGGGCATTGATCACATCTCGTTCACGGGCTCGCCTCGCATCGGCGTGCTGGTCACCCAGGTCGCTGCGGAACGCCATGTTCCGGTGACGCTGGAGCTGGGCGGCAAGTCACCGCAGATCGTGTTCGGCGACGCGGATATCGATGCATTGATTCCCGTGGCTGTGAATGCCATTGTGCAGAACTCGGGACAAACGTGCTCGGCAGGCAGCCGTTTGCTGATTGAACGCAGTGCCTACGATCGTGTGCTCGAACGCTTGTCTCAGGCGTTTTCGGCGCTGCGTACGGGTCCCGCGACGATGGACTTGGATTGCGGTCCGTTGATTCGTAAAACGCAGCAGGAACGTGTGCAAGGCTTTCTCAAGGCCGCCGCGCAGGACGGCATCGCTACCGCTGCGCAGGGCAAGGTCGCCGATGGTGCGCCCGCTGAAGGCTACTACCAGGCTCCGACGCTGCTGCGCGATGTGCCGGTCGATCATCGTCTGGCACAAGAGGAAGTCTTCGGTCCGGTGTTGGCAGCCATGCCGTTCGATGATGAGGCCGATGCAGTGCGTATTGCTAACGCCACGGAATACGGCCTGGCCGCTAGTGTCTGGACTCGGGATGGCGCGCGCCAACTGCGTATCGCTCGCAAGGTGCGCAGCGGGCAGGTATTTATCAACAACTACGGAGCGGGGGGCGGCATCGAACTGCCGTTCGGTGGTGTGAAGGCCAGCGGGCACGGGCGTGAGAAGGGCTTTGAGGCGCTGTATGGGTTTACGGTGCTGAAGACGATTTCTATCAAGCACGATTGATAGGTGGGGGGGATGTCAGTACGGGTGCGTTGAGATTTTTTACCCTTGCCCCTGGGCTCGACTCATCGTACTGAGTTCTTTAGGCGCCGGTGTTCGTCGCGTATAGGCGCTGCCGGCCCTATCGCCCGGTCTGGCCGCCTGCGCAGCCAGACTGCCCTTCACCAGCCTTGCCAGGCGGGGCGGCTGGGCAAACTCGCTCCGCTGCGCTGCGCTCAGACATGCCCAGCCGACTGCCCCCCGCCTGACAAGGCTGGTTCGGCGGGCTCTACGGGCCGGCAGCGCCTATACGCGACGAACGCCGGCTCGCAATGTCTGCAGGCTGCGGATGCTTTGATGCGGTGGGTCGTGCTTTGAATGACGGCCTGGTTGTGGTGAGGGACTGCGGTGGCATGCCATGACTGTGAGTCGCGGGCGGTTGCCATGGGCCATGCTGGCCTTTTGAGCCGCGATTTAGCCCGCGAAGCGGGCCGAGGCCCCTGGTCATGGGCCGAGTCGCGGCGATTAGGCCAGCATGGCCCATGGCAACCGCCCGCGACGTGTTAACAGCGAAAGCCTACGCCATCAAACGCTGTCATCCTCATACCAAACCCCTTCAGCCAACATCATCCGATGATGCCCCTCACCAGCAGGCATCATGGGAAAACAGTTCTCCTGCGCAGCCACTGCAACATCCAGAAAATACGGCCCAGGATGCGCCAGGCATTGCGCCAACGCCTCATCCAACTGCGCCGGATCATCCACCCGTGCCGATCCCCAGCCAAACGCTTTGGCAACCGCAACGAAATCGGGCAGAGATGCGTTATAGCTGTGGCTATAACGTCCACCGTGAATCAATTCCTGCCATTGACGCACCATCCCCATATAACCGTTATTGCACAACACGACTTTGACAGGCGTGTCATGCTGCATGGCAGTGGATAACTCCTGGATGTTCATCAACACCGAAGCATCGCCACTGACACACACCACCGTTTTATCGGGATGCGCCACTTGCGCGCCGATTGCAGCCGGCAGCCCATAGCCCATCGTCCCCGCACCGCCCGAGGTCAGCCAACGATTCGGCTTATCAAAACGCAGATACTGCGCGGCCCACATCTGGTGCTGGCCTACATCGGTGGAAACGATCGCGTCGTGGCCGGCCAATGCAGTGTTCAACTGCTGCATCAACTGCTGCGGCAAGATCGCTTCCGGCGTGGACGAGTAGGCCAGGCAATCTTTCGCACGCCATGTGTCGATCCGGCGCCACCAATCGGCCAGTCTCGCAGCCGGCAGGGGATGCTCGTTCAGCGCATTGCGCAGTGCATCGATCAAAGGCAGGCAATCGCCAACGAGAGCAACGTCGACGCGCACGACCTTGTTGATGGACGCAGGATCGATGTCGATATGGATCTTGCGCGCATGGGGACAAAACTCGGCGAGTTTGCCAGTGATGCGGTCATCAAAGCGCGCACCGATGCACACCACCAGGTCGGCTTCGTGCATGGCCATGTTGGCCTCCAGCGTACCGTGCATGCCCAGCATGCCCACGAATTGCGAATCTGATGCGGGAAACGCCCCCAGGCCCATCAATGTCAGCGTGCAGGGCGCCCCTGTGTGACGCACGAGATCGGTGAATGCCTGGCAGGACTGCGGGCCAGAGTTGATCAGGCCGCCACCACCATAAAAAACGGGGCGGCGCGCCTGCGCGATCAGGGCCGCAGCACGGCGCACCGCGGTTTGCGGCAGTTTCAACGGGGCTTTGCCCGCTTGCCGGCGCGCGCGCAATGCGGCAACACGCGAGTCTTCTGAGAGCTCTGCCGTCTCGGGTGATGACGGCAACGGAGTCAACTGCACGTCTTTCGGAAAATCCACGAGCACCGGCCCTGGCCGTCCCTGACGCGTCAGATCAAAAGCGCGCCCGACCACATCGGCCACGTTGTCGACGGCGCGAATCTGGGTATTCCACTTGGTGACCGAGCGCGAGATGCCCATAGCGTCGCACTCCTGGAACGCATCGGTGCCAATCGCGGTGGTAGCCACTTGGCCGCTGATACACAACACCGGAATCGAATCACACATGGCGTCCAGCAAACCGGAGGTCGTGTTGGCCATCCCCGGACCGGAGGTCACAAACACCACGCCGGGCCGACCGGTGGTGCGTGCATAGCCTTCGGCCGCATGGACGGCCGCCTGCTCATGGCGCACCAGCACATGACGCAAACGCGGCTCGGCATACAGCGCATCGTAAAGCGGCAGCACGGCGCCCCCCGGGTAACCGAACACGGTATCGACACCACGTGCAATCAGCGTGTCGAGCAAAATTTGCGCCCCGTTGCGGGCGGGGCGGGTGTCGGAGTTCAAGGCGGCGAGGGCGCTGGCGTGGAGTCGATCGTTCATAGTGGATATCTTATGCCTTTCCGCCCAGAAGATTTCTCTTATTTTCTCCAGATTCCGGGATTTTCCAGTAAATTAATCTTTGTTTTTAAGGAAATCCGGAAAATGAAACTAGACAAATTTGATCTCGCCATTTTGCGGGCCTTACAGCAGAACGCGCGCGCCAGCCTGAACGAGATCGGCGCCGAGGTCGGCCTGTCGTCCACGCCCTGCTGGAATCGCATCAAACGCATGGAGTCCGCGGGTGTCATTCGCGGCTATACGGTGGACCTGGATCCCGCCAGCCTGGGCTTCATGGATACCGTCATCGTGCACATCACGCTGGAAAGCCACAGCGAAGAAACCCTTTACGAATTTGGCCGCGCGCTGGCGCAGATTCCCGAGGTCCTGGAGGCCTTTCTCGTATCGGGCGACTATGACTACTACATCCGCATCGCCGTGCGCGACACGCGCGACTATGAACGGCTATTGCGTGAACAGCTTTATCGCATTCCAGGCATTCGCCATAGCAAGTCCTGTTTTGTCTTGCGCCGGCTGAAAGAAACGCAATTGCCCTTGAATACCGAGATCACCACGTGATGCCTGCGCAAAACGCGTTGCCTTGCCCCATTTGCCCGCCCTCCGAGGGCTGCACGGATCTGGCAAAACGCAGCGCTTAGAGACTGTCATCCATTGCACCTATAATCCCCGCTGGCCCGCTACCTGGCTTTGCCTTCATGACCACTGCAGAATCCCCCAAGCCCTGGCACGTCGTGCGCCGCTCCAAGCTGCACGGCAACGGTGTCTTTGCTGCCCGCAAGATCCCCGCCGGTACTCAGATCATCGAATATCAAGGCGCACGCATCAGCGCCAAGGAAGCCGATCGCCGTCACCCCACCAATCCCGACGATCCGTTCCACACGTTCTTCTTTTCGCTGAGCTCGGGCCGTGTCATCGATGGCGGCGACAACGGTAATGATGCGCGCTGGATCAACCACGCTTGCGAGCCCAATTGCGAATCTCAGGAAAGCGCGAACGGCAAGCGAGTCTTCATCACGGCACTGCGCGATATCGCGCGCGGCGAAGAACTGTTTTACGACTACGGACTGGTGCTCGAGGACAAGATCACCAAAAAGCTCAAGGCAGCTTATCTCTGCCTGTGCGGCGCGCCGACCTGCCGCGGCACCATGCTGGCGATCAAGACAAAGAAAAAGAAAAACAAGAAAGACAAGAAGGACCTGAAAGATCAGGCCTCCTCGGACTAGGCGTACAATGTCCTCCGTGCCGCGTGTTGCGGCATAGCAGTACGTCTTCAGGGCGGGGCGAAACTCCCCACCGGCGGTAAGCCACACTTGGCAAGCCCGCGAGCGCCCGGTCTGTCTCATGACAGCCGGGGTCAGCAGATCTGGTGCGATTCCAGGGCCGACGGTCACAGTCCGGATGAGAGAAGATGTGCCAGCTGAACCCACCCAATCGCGGGCAATACGTCTCGGCCATAGGCCGTCGCGCGCTGCTTGGCTGTTGCACGGGCAAAGATGGCTATCATGTGCCCTGAAACGTTTTTCGCCACCTTTTCTGCGAGAGCGTTTCAATGTCTACCGTTATTTCTACCGCAGTTCCCGCCAGCCACAGCGCCGGTATCCCTGCCTCACCGTATTCCCCTCCCGATCTCTACGCACAGCCATTTCAGAGCCGGCTGACGCGGGCCTTGCATCATCTGCGCCTGGGCCGTCCGGTCATCTTGATGGACGACTTCGATCGCGAAAACGAGGCCGACCTGATCGTCGCTGCCGACAAGCTCACCGTCCCAGTCATGGCACAACTGATCCGCGACTGCAGCGGTATCGTCTGCCTGTGCCTGACTGATGAAACCTTGGATCAGTTGCAACTGCCCCCCATGGTGGCACGCAACGAAAGCCGGTTCAGCACTGCATTTACCGTGTCTATCGAAGCCCGCAATGGCGTGTCCACCGGCGTCTCTGCCGCCGACCGCGTCACCACGATCCGGGCCGCGATCGCCACTGGCGCACAAGCGGACGATATCGTCAGCCCCGGCCATGTGTTTCCCTTGCGTGCGCAGCCCGGCGGCGTGTTGACGCGGCGCGGCCACACCGAAGGCTCGGTCGACCTCGCTATGCTGGCAGGTCTGCGCCCAGCCGCGGTACTGTGCGAGCTGATGAATCCCGACGGCACCATGATGCGAGGCCCAGCCATTGCACGCTATGCAGCGGAGCATGGCCTGGTCGCCTTGACCATCGCGGAGCTGGCCGACCATCGCCGTCAACTGGAGCAGGCCAGCGTAACAGCGCCAGATGCTGTCGCTGCGTAATAAAAAAAGCCCCCGTGTTGCGCGTGTGGCGTGATGCCTCAGGCGCCTGAGGCATCACGCAGTGCCTGCGCCATACGAGCCAGGCACTGCGCTGCATCCCCTACGACCACCGTAGCACTGCAGGCCAGCATCAAATTCAGATTCAGGCCGAAGTCCTCGACGGTATAGCCTTCGGCATCGACATGGCGCGGTGGATCATCACGTTGCGCCACTGCCAGACGCTGCACCAACGAATCCGCCTCATCCATATAGGCCCATACCGGCTTGCCCAACGCCGTGGCATAGCCCACCTCAAACGCCGTACCCGAGTCGGGCTCGGCACCGCGAAACGCATTCAGATTCGCCATCACCGCATCGGCCTGGCGAATCAGTTCAATATTGGCCTCGTAAATCCACTGTGCCAAAGCGCGTCCCGACAGTTCTGCCGGCGTTTGGTTATCCAGGGGATACAGCCCCTCAAAGCCATAGCGGCGGCATTGCTGTTTCAACCATGCACCGTGGGCGAGCGAGTCCGCACGAAACACATCAAAGCCGGCCAGATAGATCGTCTTCATCGGTTACCTCGTTGCCACACAACCCGCGCCCAGGCCCCTACAGCTACACACTCGCGGCGCGCTGCGCCTGATAGACCTGCAGATGGGTATAAGCCACTCGCAGCAACGGCACGTCCAGCTGTAATACGCCCGCACGCCGCACCATATCGCCGACGATGTGATCGGCCTCAACCGGCGCATTCAAGCTCAGATCGCGATACATGGACGCAGTCATAGGCGACTGACGGTCCGTCAGGATCTTCAGTGCCGACTCGTCCGCCCCGGCGCGCACGGCATGCCCGGACGCCGCCGCCACCTGCTGGCATTCCCTCAGCAAGCTGCGCAGGATGTCCTCTCCTGAATCCGTCGACGCGATCTGCCCAATAGAGCCGCGCATCAAACACGTCGCCGACGCCATGGTGGTCAGGAACACGTACTTTTCCCAGATGTCCTGCTGAATCTCCGTGCTCAGGCGGCTGGTGAACGCCGCGTCGGCCAATGCGGCCTCCAGCGCAGTGCAACGCGCGCTGCGCGGCTCGCCGGCGCGTTCGCCGTACACAAACACGGCATGTTGTCCCAGATGCTTGACCTGGCCCTCCGCCCCCAGCGTCGCATTGATCTGACAGAGTCCGCCCAATACGCGCGATGCGCCAAACGCCGCATCCAGGGCATCGTATTGCAGCACCCCGTTCATGATCGGCAAGATCGCCGTGTCCGGCCCGACCGCAGGGCGAATTGCCTCGATCGCGCTGGACAAGTCATAAGCCTTGCAACTGAGCACCACCACGTCGTAGGCCGCTGTCAGGTCGTTCGCCGTCACCAGCTGCGGCCGCACAACAGCGTCGCCGCGCGGACTTTCGATCTTCAACCCCTCTGCCCGCAGCTTCTGCGCACGTGCTTCTCGCACCAGAAACGTCACATCGGCGCCCGCTTGCGCCGCCCGTCCGCCGAAATAGCCGCCAGTACCGCCAGCGCCAAGGAACAACAATCTCATGCGTTTCTCCAGTGAATGCTGCGCACCGCTTCAGGCCGGGCGCGGAATCTGAGATTATGCACCCAGGCAGGCCTCACACCGGGCACAAGCTGCCTATAATCATCGCTACGCGCAGTGATGACACAGTACAGCGCCAGCTCCGTCATGTTGCACTGCGTGACTTACGCGCATGGCGCGATCTCATGCCGCAATGTTACTGGGCGATCAGGAACCTCACCCATGACTATTGGTGCTTCTTTGCCAACAACCGAACTAACACGACGACGCGCGCTACTGCAGCTCGGCGCCGCCGTGGGCGCTATCCTGATAGCAGGAAAACTCCACGCGCAATCCGACGACAAGATCAAAGTCGCCGCCGTCTACACTGTCCCGATCGGACAACCGTGGGCATCACGCGTACACAAAGCACTGGTGCTGGCCCGCACGCGCGGCGAGATCGATTACCTCTATTCGGAAAACATCCTTCCCGAAAACTATGAGGCAACCATGCGCAAATACGCCCGGCAGGGCGTACAACTCATCATCGGTGAAGCTTTCAGCAGCGAGTCCAGCGTCTATCGGATAGCCAAAGAGTACCCAAACATTGCGTTCCTGGTCGGCTCCACCAACCGTCCGCAACAACCCAATCTTTCGGTTTTCAACAACTACATCCAGGAACCCGTCTATCTGGCCGGCATGCTTGCCGGCGGCATGAGCCGAACCGGCACTATCGGCCTGATCGCCTGCGATCCCATCCCGGGCATCAACCGCTTACTGCATGCCTTTATGGATGGGGTACGCGAAATCAATCCCGACGCAAAATTTCTCCTCACGTTCATCCATTCGCGCTTTGATCCGCTCAAAGCCAAACAAGCGGCTTTGTCCCAGATCGATCAGGGTGCCGATGTCCTCTATGCAGAGCACTTTGGCGCTGCCGAGGCAGCGGAACAACGTGGCAAGCTGATCATCAGCAATATCGTCGACATGCAAGCTCAATATCCCGATACCGTTATCTCCTCGGCCGTATGGGATATGGCGCCGACCATCGAGCGCGCATTGACCATGGTCAAGCGTGGCACGTTCAAGGCAGATGACTACGGCAAATACTCGCAAATGCGCTACCAAGGCGCGATGCTGGCGCCGCTAGGGACCTTTAAAGACAAAGTCCCCAGCGCCCTGATCGCTCGCGTAGAGGCTCGTCAACAGACCATGCTCGATGGGCGCTTCACCATCAAGCTCAATGACGCGCCGTTGTCCCCGACCGGCCGCTCAGCGACTCAAATGAGCGGCAAATAAATACGCGTTTTTAGTTCCGCAGCAGGGGTCGTCTTCGGATCATTGACGTATTCCTCCCACATGGGAAAATCCCGCGTTTCATAGCCGCTGGTCGGCAACCATTGCCCGAACAGCCAGTTATATGCCGACTCCAACTCACTGTACGGCCCCGTATATTCCAATACGGCGCAACGCGTGGCAGGCAACGAAAATGGTTCAAACACCGCATCCACGGCCGCCCCATCGGGCAACGTAAAACCCGCAAGCGAACGTAATTGATCGGCCGGCACCTGTTGCGGATCGTCGAAATACACGCCAAACGACCGTGTCGCGGGCCCGATCAGTTCGCGACCGGACGCCAACAAGAACAAGCGGTCGAACGTCGTGCCGATGTGTTGATAATCGCCGTGATGCGCCAGCGTTGCCAACGATGCGCCCGCGAAAGTTTCGATAGTAGTGGGATACATGCCAAGCTCCTGAGGATTAAAAGGCCTGGAGCGCGCATGCCGGTAACGCCCCGGCGGTACGCCGAAGGCGGTCCCGAACGCCCGGTTGAACGCCGCTTGCGAGGTATATCCCGCACGTTGCGCCACCTGGTGCATAGGCCGGTCACCCGCGAGGTCCGTCGATGCACGATGCATGCGCAAGCGCAACATCGTCGCGTTCACCGTCTCACCCATCACCGCGCGATAGACACGATGAAAGTGATACGGCGACAGGCATGCCAAATCAGCCAGCAGATACAGGTCCGGCGTCGCATCAGGATGCGACGCCAACCACTGCAATACAGGGTCCAGCCGATTGGCGTACTGAATGCGGGTTTTGGCTTTCATTCGTTCTCCAGTGCTTGCACTGTAACGAGGGCCGATTTGCAGATTTTGCGGTTTTGCGGTCTTGCGATGACTCACCGTGCCCAAGCCAATGCAGACCCTTGCACGCGGCCTTGCGATCGCCTCAAGCAGATCAGGTCGGATAAGTCCCCGGCAGCAGCATGCCCCGATCCCCAGGCGTCAGCGACTTGCGCCCGCACAGCGCCATCGTCACGTCCAGCTCCTTGTACAAGATCTCCAGGGCACGGGTCACGCCCGCTTTTCCATATGCTCCCAGGCCATACAGAAACGCGCGCCCGATCATGGTTCCGCGCGCGCCCAGGGACACGGCCTTCAGCACGTCCTGGCCCGATCGAATGCCGCCGTCCATCCAGACCTCGATCCGTGATCCCACCGCATCCGCAATGGCGGGCAGCGCCGCGATTGACGACATGGCGCCGTCCAATTGGCGCCCGCCGTGATTGCTGACAATCAATGCGTCAGCGCCGCTATCGGCAGCCAGACGCGCATCCTCGACATCCAGGATGCCTTTCAGAATCAATTTTCCGCCCCAGCGCTGCTTGATCCACTCGACATCGCTCCAGCTCAAGCAAGGGTCAAATTGCTCTGCCGTCCACGACGCGAGCGACGACATATCGGCGACGCCTTTGGCATGACCGACAATATTGCCGAACGTACGACGCGGTGTGCCCAGCATTCCCAGGCACCAGCGTGGCTTGGTCGCCAGGTTGATCAGATTCGCCAAGGTTGGCTTGGGCGGCGTAGACAGACCGTTGCGGATATCTTTGTGGCGCTGCCCCATGATCTGCAGATCCAGCGTCAGCACCAGCGCCGAGCAATTTGCCGCCTTGGCACGATCGATCAGATTCCCGACAAAATCGCGATCACGCATCACATACAGCTGAAACCAGAACGGCTTGCCCGTCGCGCGCGCCACGTCTTCGATCGAGCAGATGCTCATCGTCGACAGCGTAAAGGGCACACCGAACTCGGCCGCCGCCTGCGCGGCCAGCATTTCGCCGTCCGCGTGCTGCATGCCTGTCAAGCCCGTAGGCGCGATCGCCACCGGCATAATGGCATCGACGCCCGCCATCGTAGTGCGCAACGAGCGGCCTTCCATATTGACGGCAACCCGCTGACGCAGCTTGATTTTCTGAAAATCAGTTTCGTTGGCACGATACGTGCTCTCAGTCCATGCCCCCGAATCGGCGTAGTCATAGAACATGCGTGGCACGCGTTTCTGCGCCAATACACGCAGGTCTTCGATGCAGGTTATCTTGGCAAGATTCTGGGTCATAGGACAGTATTGCAAAATAGACGGCTCCGAAAGTATACGCGCCGCTCCCGGCGCCTCTGCGGCAGCTCAATCAGGTATCAAAGGATTCTCATGCAAGTCCCTCAACACGAAACCGTACACGCAGTCATCAAAGGCGTCGTACAAGGCGTGGGCTACCGGCACGCAACCGTGCGCCGCGCCCATATGCTGGGTGTGACCGGATGGGTGCAGAACATGGAAGACGGCACCGTGCAAGCCATGGTGCAAGGCAGCCCCGATCAGGTCGACCACATGCTGGAATGGCTGCGCCGCGGCCCGCCCGCCGCCGTCGTACGCGAGCTGATTACCGAACGCATCTACGCGGACAAACGCTACGCACGCTTTGAGCAGTTGTAGAACCGGCCGTCGCCTTGCGTCCCCATCTCATGGCACATGGCCTGCCATGGCGGCGGCGTTCAATCGTCGGCCAATGCCGCAAAGTGATCGGCGAGGAAGTCGATCAGCGCCCTGACCGCCGGCAGTTGCCCCCGCCGAGACGCGAACACCGCATGCACGATCTCGCGGCGCGGCGCCCAATCCGGCAATATCGTCACCAGCTCGCCCCGTTCGAATTGTCCGCGCAGCAACATGGTGGGCAATTGCACAATCCCGACGCCAGCCACTGCAGCCGCCCGCAACGCCAGCATGCCGCGCGTAATCAGGCGCGGTTGATGACGGATAGCGGCATGCGCGCCATTCGGTCCGAATAACTTCCATACATGCTCGCTCTGCGGTAATCCCAAGCCCAGACTAGGCAAATTAGACAAGTCAGCCGGCGCTGCGGGCTTGCCAACACGCTGCAACAGGGCCGGGCTGGCGACCAGGCATTGCCCCCGCTCGCAGAACACCCGCATGATCAGATCGCTGTCTTCCAGCGGTGGCGGCCGTACCCGGATCGCCACATCGATGCCTTCGGCCACCACGTCCACCCGGCGATTCGTTTCCTCGAGGTGAATCTGGACCAGCGGATACTGCACCATAAAAGCCGCCAGCATGTCAGCCACCTGTGCATCCAACAACGCCACAGGACAAGTCACCCGGACCGTACCGCGCGGCTCGGCCTGCGTGAGCGCCACGGCCTCCTGCGCCGCCTCCGCTTCGACCAGCATGGCCTTGCAATGGGTATAGAACGTCTGGCCGATCTCCGTCACCGCAAAATGGCGGGTCGTACGCATCAGCAATCGCGTATCCAGCCTGGCCTCCAACAAAGCAATGCGCCGGCTGAGTTTGGACTTGGGCACCCCCAATGCGCGGCCCGCGGGCGCAAAACCGCCGTAATCCACGACCTGTACAAAATAATAGAGATCGTTCAAATCCTGCATGGCGGCTCCTCACTCTCCCTAATCGTTCTCATGATGGAACGCTGATAGCGAATTTTACGTACTACCGCCGAAATTGTCCCGAATCTATAGTTATACCCATGGCGCTGCGACACATAGCTCGCAGCCGGCACTGGAGAAAGATGATGAAGAAAGTCCTCGGCGTTTACAGCGCACCGCGTCCCCACTGGGTCGGCGACGGCTTTCCGGTTCGTTCGATGTTCGGCTACGACAGCCACGGCAAACATCTCAGCCCGTTTCTGCTGCTGGACTACGCCGGCCCCGCGCAATTCGCGCCAGCCGCCCGTCCCCGTGGCGTAGGTCAGCATCCGCATCGCGGCTTTGAAACGGTCACCATCGTGTACCAGGGCGAAGTCGACCACCGCGACTCCACCGGCGCCGGCGGCCACATCGGTCCGGGCGACGTCCAATGGATGACGGCGGCCGGCGGCATCCTGCACGAGGAATTTCATTCCGAAGCGTTAACCCGCCAAGGCGGCGCGCTGGAAATGGTGCAACTCTGGGTCAACCTGCCGGCACGCGACAAAATGTCCGCGCCAGGCTACCAAACCCTGTTGAATCGCGACATTCCCTCGGTAGCGCTGCCCGACGGTGCAGGCCAGGTCCGTGTCATCGCTGGTGAATTCGACGGCCATCGCGGCCCGGCTCAGACCCACACCCCCATGAATGTCTGGGACGTGCGTATGAATCAGCAAGGTGTCGCGACGTTTGACGTACCCGAAGGCCACACCCTGGCATTAGTGGTGTTGCGTGGCACAGTGATGGTCAACGGCGCTGAAATCGTTCGCGAAGCGCAGCTGGTCCATCTTGAGCGCGACGGCACCCAAGTCCAGGTCGAGGCCAACAACGACGCCACGCTGCTGCTGCTCAGCGGCGAACCGATCGACGAGCCCATCGTGGGCTACGGTCCCTTCGTCATGAATAGCGACGCCGAAATCCGTCAGGCCATCGACGATTTCAACCGCGGCCGTTTTGGCCAGATGACGCATTAACTTTGACCCGATGCGCACCGTCCTCGACCCGGCGGTGCGCATCACCTACCCCCTCGCCCCTGCGAGCCATGCTTGAACCCCGCCCACCCGGGCACCACCTGAGTGCAACTGGAGACCGTCATGACCAAACCCTACACCCGCCTGGACAAAAACAACGCCGCCGTCTTGCTGGTAGATCACCAAGCCGGCCTACTGTCCCTGGTACGCGACATCGATCCCGACAAATTCAAGAACAACGTGTTGGCCCTGGCCGACATGGCCAAGTATTTCAATCTGCCTACCATTCTGACCACCAGCTTCGAAACCGGCCCGAACGGCCCGCTCGTCCCCGAACTGAAAGCCCAGTTCCCCGATGCCCCGTACATTGCTCGCCCCGGTCAGATCAACGCCTGGGACAACGAAGATTTCGTCAAGGCCATCAAGGCCACTGGTAAGAAACAGCTGATCATCGCCGGCGTCGTCACCGAAGTCTGCGTCGCATTCCCCGCGCTGTCCGCACTGGAAGAGGGCTTCGAAGTATTCGTCATTACCGATGCCTCCGGAACCTTTAACCCGCTCACCCGCGACGCCGCCTGGGACCGCATGAGCGCCGCGGGCGCCCAGTTGATGACCTGGTTCGGCGCAGCATGCGAACTGCATCGCGACTGGCGCAACGACATCGAAGGCCTGGCCGAATTGTTCTCGAACCACATTCCTGACTATCGCAACCTGATCACCAGCTACAACACGCTGACGCAGGCGAAGTAATCAGCTTATTGCACCGCCCGGCGGGAAACCTCGGGCGGTGCGCTACCGACGACTCGCAACGGCTTCACGCCTCATCACCAGCAGGCGTCAACTGATCACCCAGCCACAATCTGGGCCCGGGTCCCTTGCGGCCGATGCAATCAGCGCGGTTGAACACATTGCAGACTTTCATCGACAAACAACCGCACCCTATGCAGGACTCGAGGTTGCGGCGCAACTGCTTCAGTTCCTGTATGCGCTCATCTACGCGGCTGATCCAGACAGGCGAAAGACGACTCCATTCTTCCCCAGTGGGGGCGTGATGTTTCGGCAGCCCGTCGAGCTGCGCAGCGATTTCGTCCAGTTGAAATCCCAACCGCTGGGCAAACACGATATAGGCCACTCGCCGCAATGTCGATCGGCGATAGCGGCGATGACCTGATCCGGTGCGCGTGGACTCGATCAAGCCGAGCGATTCGTAATAACGCAATGCCGAGGCATTGACCCCACTGCGCTGCGCGATAAACCCTATTGGAAGCAGGGCATCATCCCACTCGTCCATGTCGCAAACTCCTTTTATCACTTGACTTAAAGTTGACTTTAACTTTGAAAATACATTCCTTCAACGAGTAAATCGCGGGCACCTGTGCCCCGTGCGGCCGCTGCGGCCATGCTCATTCCTGGAATGTAAAGATGACATCGACCCTCAGCCCGCGCTGGTTCATGCGACTGGGTACGGCGGCCATAGCCCTGGCCGCATCATTGGGCTTGACCGCCTGCGAACAGGCTGCCGAAGGCAAGGAGCAGGCCGCCGAGCCTCTCCCCGCCCAGGTAACCGTCGAACTTGTGGAACAACGGCAGATACAACAATGGGACACGTTCAACGGCCGCATTGCCGCCATGGAGAGCGTGGAGATCCGGCCGCGCGTGAGCGGCTATATCGACGCCGTGAACTTCCAGGATGGGCAACCGGTACGCAAAGGCCAAGCGCTGTTCACGATCGACGCCAGACCCTATCAGGCAGCGCTCGCCAGCGCCCAGGCACAGTTGCAACACGCCAGAGCGGCGGCGGCCTTGGCCCGGACACAGGACAAGCGCGCCCGTGCGCTATTGCCTGACCGGGCAATCTCCGCGGAAGAAGCCGACAACCGTGCGAGCACCTTGGCACAAGCCCTCGCCAACGTACAGGCCGCCGAGGCGGCGCTTGCCACAGCGCAACTGGACCTGGACTTTACCGTGGTACGCGCGCCGATAGATGGGATAGTCGGGCGTGCGATGCTGACGGCTGGCAATCTAGCGCAGGCCAATACGAGCGTCCTGACCACACTGGTATCCCAGGATCCCGTTTATGTTTATTTCGATGCGGACGAGCAAAGCCTGTTGCGCAATAAACAGATTGCCCGCACCGCCGCCGACCGCAGCACAGACACCACACTCGTACGCATCGCCTTGGCAAACGAAGACAGCTTTGCACATCAAGGCACAGTGAGCTTCACCGACAATCGCCTCGATCCGCAAACCGGCACCCTGCGCGTGCGCGCCACGCTCCCCAATGCTCAAGGTCTGTTCACGCCTGGCATGTTCGCGCGCGTGCAGATGCAGACCCCCGCCAAATTCAACGCCATACTGATCGACGACAAAGCCGTCCTGACGGACCAAGACCGCAAGTACGCCTACGTGGTGGGTCAGGGCAACCGCGCCGAACGCCGCGAATTGCAGTTAGGCCGCCTGTTCGAGGGCCGGCGCATTGTCGAGTCAGGACTCCAGCCCGGCGACCAAGTGGTCGTCGCAGGCATGCAGCGGATCTACTACCCAGGAATGCCGTTGGCGCCCACCACACGCAACGACAAAGAACCAGCAAAACCCGCTTCGACAGATCGAGATCAGCCGCGAGACTCTGTCGCACAGTTACACGTCACGTCGTCCGCAAAAGAAACCGCCGCCCTGCGTCGGCCATAAATCGAGGCCGCCATGGATTTCTCAAAATTCTTCATCGATCGGCCGATCTTTGCGATCGTGTTGTCCATCATCATGTTCGCCGTGGGCTTGATCGCTATTCCTCTGCTGCCCTCCGGCGAATATCCCGAAGTCGTCCCACCCAGCGTCGTCGTGCGCGCAACCTATCCGGGCGCCAATCCCAAAGAAATCGCCGAGTCCGTCGCCGTCCCGTTAGAAGAAGCCATCAATGGCGTAGAAGGGCTGATGTACATGAAGTCCGTCGCGGCTTCGGACGGCACCTTGCAAGTGGTCTCCACCTTTCGCCCTGGCACCGATCCCGACGATGCCACCGTACGCGTACAAAACCGCGTCAGCCAGGCCCAAAGCCGCTTGCCAGAGGAAGTGCGTCAATTCGGCATCACCACACAAAAGCAAACGGCAACGCCGTTGATGTATGTGGGATTGGCCTCTACCGATGGCCGTCTCGACACACTGTACCTGCGCAACTACATCACCATCAAAGTCAAAGATGAGCTCGCACGTATCCAGGGGGTGGGTGATGTCGGCGTCTATGGCTCGGGCGACTATGCAATGCGGGTGTGGCTGGATCCCGACAAAGTCGCAGCCCGCCAACTCACCGCAAGCGAAGTGATTGCCGCCGTGCGCGAACAGAACGTGCAGGTCTCTGCCGGCCAGCTCGGCGCAGAGCCCAGCACCAAGGATACGGACAAACTCCTGTCCATCAATGTGCAAGGCCGATTGAAAACCGAACAGGAATTCGGTGACATCATTCTGAAAACCGGCGCAGACGGACAGGTCGTGCGTCTATCAGATGTGGCTCGCATCGAACTGGGGGCCAGCGACTACACCTTGCGCGCCTCCTTGAATGGCCAGAACATGGCCGCATTGGGCATCTTTCTCACACCCGGCGCCAACGCCCTGAAGGTGGCAGAGGAGGTTTACCAGACCCTGGATCGCTTATCTCGCGATCTGCCCCAGGCCACCTCGTTCGAATATTTGTGGGACCCGACCGTATTCGTACGCGAATCCATCTCGGCCGTTCAGCATACCCTGATAGAGGCGGTCATCCTGGTCGTGCTGGTCGTCATCGTGTTTTTACAGACTTGGCGCGCGTCGATCATCCCGCTCTTGGCCGTGCCGGTATCCATCGTAGGCACATTCGCGTGGCTGCTGCTGCTCGGCTATTCCATCAATACGCTGACCTTATTCGGCTTGGTCCTGGCCATCGGTATCGTCGTCGACGACGCTATCGTTGTCGTGGAAAACGTAGAACGCTTTATCGAAAAAGGCCACAGTCCGCGCGATGCAGCCCACCTGGCGATGAAAGAAGTGTCCGGCCCCATCATCGCTATTGCATTGGTGCTGTGCGCCGTCTTTGTGCCGATGGCCTTTCTGGATGGCATCACTGGACAGTTCTACAAACAGTTTGCCGTCACGATTGCGATCTCCACCGTGATCTCCGCCATCAACTCTCTCACGCTGTCGCCGGCACTAGCGGCAAAGCTGTTGCAGGGCCACGGCGCACGCAAAGATGGATTGGCGCGCGTCATTGACTGGAGTCTCGGCTGGTTCTTCAAACGCTTCAATCGCGGGTTTGACCGCAGCGCGCAGGCCTATGAACATACCGTCGGCCGTTCGTTCAAAAAACGAGGGATCGTATTTGCCGTCTACATCGCGCTGCTCGCAGGCACGGCGGTACTTTTCAATAACGTGCCCGGCGGATTCATCCCGATGCAGGACAAGCTTTACCTGTTTGCCGGCGCCAAGTTGCCCGAAGGCGCCTCGCTGCGCCGCACCGATGACGTCACGCAGGAACTCACGCGTCGCGCGCTTCAAATAGACGGTGTGCAATCCGTGTCCGCGTTCGCAGGCCTGAACGCTTTGCAAACCACCAACACCCCGAACCTGACCAGCGCCTATGTCACCCTCAAACCCTTTGGCGAGCGCAGCCGGGACGCCACGGAAATCAGTGCAGAACTGAACAACGCGCTAGGCACAATGGAAGGCGGCTTCGGTTATGCGCTCATGCCGCCTCCCATACAAGGCCTGGGCAATGGATCGGGCTATTCCCTGTTTCTGGAGGATCGCGCCGGCCTGGGTTATGCAGCTTTGCAGCAGGCCATGAATGCCTTTCAAGCCGAGATCGTCAAGACACCTGGCATGAGCTATCCCGTGAGTGCCTACCAATCCAACATCCCCCAGCTGGAAGTCAAAGTGGATCGCACCAAAGCCAAAGCACAAGGCGTGGCGCTCAACGATCTCTTTCAAACATTACAAACATATCTTGGGTCCGTCTACGTCAACGACTTCAACGCTTTCGGCCGTGTCTATCGCGTGATGCTGCAAGCCGATGCCAACTACCGGCAAACCGCTGAAGACATCGGCAAACTGCAGACGCGCAATAGCGATGGACAGATGGTGCCTATCGCGTCCATGGTGACGGTGGTTCCCACCTACGGTCCCGATCCGGTCATGCGATACAACGGTTTTCCTGCAGCCGACCTGATAGGCGACGCCGATCCTCGCGTCCTGTCTTCGGCCGAAGTCCTGGCCAAGCTGCAAGACATTGCCCAGAGGACGTTACCGCGCGGCATCGAACTGGCGTGGACAGAGATGAGTTATCAACAGGTCGAACAGAGCGATGCGGCGGTTGTCGTATTCGCGCTAGCGGTGATGCTGGTCTTTCTCGTCCTCGCCGCACTATACGAAAGCTGGACCATGCCGCTGGCTGTCATCCTCATTGTTCCCGTGTGTATTTGCGCGGCGCTCTTCGGTGTGTGGTTATCGGGGGGCGACAACAATATCTTTGTGCAGGTCGGTCTGGTCGTATTGATGGGATTGGCGTGCAAGAACGCCATCTTGATCGTGGAATTCGCGCGCGAACTGGAAATGCAGGGCGCCAATATTTGGGACGCCGCCCGCACTGCCTGCCGCCTGCGCCTGCGCCCCATCGTCATGACCTCGATTGCCTTTATCGCTGGCGCAGTACCGTTGCTGATCGGGCACGGCGCAGGCGCCGAGGTACGCGCGGCGACAGGCATCACGGTGTTCTCCGGCATGCTGGGCGTCACGGTCTTCGGTCTGTTTCTCACCCCTGTGTTCTATGTCACGCTACGCAAACTCAGCGGCACTCAGCTCAAGCCGCACGGCAACGCCGCCACACAGGCTGCGACGATCCAACGCCATCCTGCAGAATCACCGGAGCAAGCTCATGGCTAAATCTCTATCGGTGCGCAGTCTGGCCGTTGCGTGCAGCCTCATCATAACGGGTTGCGCAGTGGGCCCGGACTTTCATAGCCCCGCTGCCTCCGTGCCCACCTCGGCGCAATTCGCACGCTACGAGGCCGGCGAGACTGAACCAGCCGACAGCTTGCGATTACCCGCCTTCGATGTGCGTGACGCAGACTTCTGGACTCAGTTCGGCGACCAGCAGTTGAGCGCTCTCGTGCAACAGGCTTTGAACGGCAACCGCGACTTGCATGCAGCCTACGCTAGATTGCAAGGCGCCGATGCGCTGCTGAACGAAACGCAGTTCGACCGTTTTCCCACCGTGACCATGAACGGCGAAGCCGCTCAGCAAAAGCTGAGCGAAGATCAACTGAGTCCTGGCCAGCCGCGCTCTGCGCGCAGTTACAACGCCCAGATCCAAGCAAGTTGGGAATTGGACCTCTACGGCCGCGTACGGCGTACGGTAGAAGCACAGCAAGCGCAGCAACAAATGACGCAAGCCGATTTGGCCGCGTTGCAAGTCGTCATCGCCGCCCAAGTCGCAGATACCTATACACAGCTGCGCGGTACGCAACTGCGCCTGCAGATCGCGCTGTCGCACGCGCAGAACCAACGCGATACGGCGCAGCTGGTGGAGCGCCGGCTACATGCTGGGATGGGCACGGACCTGGACCAGAGCCGTGCGCAGGCGCAACTGCAAAGCACGCTGGCGCGCCTGCCCGCGTTGCAGGCGCAGATTTCCGTACTGCAACACCGGCTCGCGGTGCTGTTGGGTGAGCCTCCAGAGAGCCTCATTGCACGGCTGGACGCGGTACAGCCCCTGCCACAAGTACCGCCCATGTTGGACCCAGGCACACCTGCAGAATTGCTGCGCCGCCGGCCCGATATTGCGGCGGCGGAGGCACGGCTGCACGCGGCTACCGCCCGTATCGGCATTGCCACCGCCGATCTCTTTCCGCGTTTATCGCTGGGCGGTCTATTAGGCAGTTTCGCCTTGAGCGGGCATGGCATGTTCAACGCCAATACAGAAACGAGCAGCGTTTTTCTGGGCGTGGATTGGTCCTTTCTCGACATCGGCCGCGTGCGTGCGCGCATCGCCGCCAGCGAGGCGGGTGCTTCCGAGGCGCTGGCCAATTATCAGCAAACCGTACTGGGCGCTCTAGAGGAAACGGAGAATGCGTTGGTGCGTTTGAATAGAAATAGAGACGAGCTGCAAACGCTGCAGGCCGCCGTACAGCAACGCAACAAAGCAGAGCATATCGCTCAACGCATGTACCAGAGCGGCACGTTGGGTTTGTTCGAAGTCCTCGATGCCCAGCGCGAGCAACTGGACGCGCAGGACATGGTGGCTGAAAGCCAGACCAATGCAGTGCGTTCCAGCATCGCCGTATACAAGGCGATGTCCGGACGCTGGGATCAAGCGGCAGATCTACAGCGATATGCCAAGAACTGACGATAAAAAAGGAGCCGCTGTCCGCGGCTCCTTTAATCAATCGGAATGCCGCTGAGGAAACACTAGACTCCCATCAGCGTCATCCTCATCACGCATCAATATTCGACGCCGACAACGCATGCGTTTCAATAAACGCACGGCGCGGTTCGACATCATCGCCCATCAAGGTCGTAAACACCTCATCGGCCGCGATCGCGTCTTCGATCTTCACGCGCAGCAGACGGCGGACTTTGGGATCCATCGTGGTTTCCCACAATTGGTCTGGGTTCATCTCACCCAGGCCTTTGTAGCGCTGCTTCGAAATACCGCGTTCGGCTTCGCTGCGCAGCCATTGCATGACCTCGCGGAAATCCGATACGAACTGCTCTTTGCGCTTGTCGCCTTCGCCCCGCGCTACCAGTGCGCCCGCGCCGATCAAGCCCATGAAGGTCTTGGCCGATTTGGCCAGCACTGCATAATCCGCGCCCTGCACGAAGTCTGCGTCAATGACACTGACCCGCACATTACCGTGATGCATGCGACGTACCATCAGACGATATTGCTCGTGCGCTTCGTCGAACTCGGCGCTGACTTCCACACCGTTGCCAGCGACCGCGCCACGCAATGCTTCGGTCAAACGTTGTGCCGATGCGTTGGCGGCATCAGCCGAGGACAAATCGATTTCCACGCCTTCTGCCATCGCCGACAAGGCGTCCACATCGAACAGCCGCGACAAACGAGCGATCACAGCATCGGCCAGCACGTATTGACGCGCGAGCTCTGCCAGCGCTTCTCCGGCAATCGGTGCGGCGCCTTGCGAAGGCGTCAGCTGCGCGTCTTTCAACGCCAACTGCAGCATGAATTGCGCTTCTTCCTGGTCGTCTTTCAGATAGCGCTCTTCGCGGCCGACCTTGACCTTGTAGAGCGGCGGTTGCGCAATGTACACGTAACCACGCTCGATCAACTCAGGCATCTGGCGATACAAGAGCGTCAAGAGCAGCGTGCGAATGTGTGCGCCGTCAACGTCCGCGTCGGTCATGATGATGAGGCGGTGATAACGCAGTTTTTCCACGTTGAAATCCGGCCCGATGCTCGTACCCAATGCCGTGATCAAGGTCGCGATCTGTTCGCTGGCAATCAGACGGTCAAAGCGCGCCTTTTCGACGTTGAGCACCTTGCCGCGCAGTGGCAAGATGGCCTGGAATTTACGGTCGCGGCCTTGCTTGGCCGAGCCGCCTGCCGAGTCACCCTCGACGATGTACAGCTCGCACAAGGCGGGATCTTTTTCCTGGCAATCGGCGAGTTTGCCGGGCAGTCCAGCGCCCTCGAGCACGCTCTTGCGGCGCGTCATCTCACGCGCTTTACGAGCGGCTTCGCGCGCGCGTGCAGCCTCGATGATCTTGCCGCACAGGGCTTTCGCGTCATTGGGGTTTTCCAATAACCAGCTTTCCAGCGTACGTGCGACGGCTTCTTCGACAGCGGGACGGACCTCGCTGGACACGAGCTTGTCTTTGGTCTGGCTGCTGAACTTGGGCTCGGGCACCTTGACCGACAACACGCAGGCCAGGCCCTCGCGCATATCGTCGCCCGAGGTTTCGACCTTGGCTTTCTTGGCCAATTCGTTGTCGGCGATGTACTTGTTGATGATGCGCGTCATGGCTGCGCGCAGACCCGTCATATGGGTACCGCCATCACGCTGCGGGATGTTGTTGGTAAAGCACAGCACGGTTTCGCTGTACGAGTCGTTCCATTGCATCGCGACTTCGACACCGACCGGCACACCACCGGCGCTGGACTCGGCCGTCACAGCGAAGACGTTCGGATGCAGCACGGTTTTGGAACGATTGATGTATTCCACAAAACCACGCACGCCGCCGGAAAACGCGAAGTTTTCCTCTTTGCCCTGACGCTGGTCGATCAAACGGATCTTCACACCGTTATTCAGGAACGACAGCTCGCGCAAGCGCTTGGACAGGATCTCGTAGTGATATTCAATGTTGTTGAAGATGATCGGGTCGGCCAGGAAACGGACTTCCGTTCCGCGCTTGTCCGTCGTACCGGTCACCGCCAAGGGCGCCACGCGCTCGCCTTGGCGAAACTCCATCTGATGCACTTCGCCATTGCGGCGAATCGTCAAACGCAGCCACTCCGACAAGGCGTTCACGCACGACACACCCACACCGTGCAGGCCGCCGGACACCTTGTACGAGTTCTGGTCGAACTTGCCGCCCGCGTGCAACTCGGTCATGACGATTTCGGCGGCACTGCGGCCAAACTCATCGTCTTTGTGCACATCGGTAGGAATGCCACGACCGTTATCAGAGACGGAAATTGAGTTATCCGTATGGATGGTCACCACGATGTCGTCGCAATAACCCGCCAAGGCTTCGTCGATGGCGTTATCCACCACCTCGAACACCATATGATGCAAGCCCGTGCCGTCGGAGGTGTCGCCGATGTACATGCCCGGGCGTTTGCGTACGGCCTCCAGCCCTTTGAGCATCTTGATCGAATCGGCACCATAGCCGGTGTTCTCGGGATTGCTGTTCTGCTGATCTGACATGTTTATATCGCTAACACTTCAAAAAACGGCCTTGCGGCCAGAGCGCGGCGGGCGGTAGAGCTACGCGCCCCCGCGGCATCAACCCATGGATGAAAATTAAATTCGCATGGGCATGACGACGTACTTGAACTGGTCGTCATCGGGCAAGGTGAGCAACGCCGACGCATTGGCATCGGGCATCACCGACCACTGAATGTTTTCAGCCTTGACGTTGGACAACACGTCCAACAGATAGCTGACATTGAAACCGACATCCAAGGGCTCATGGCCGTAGTCGATATCGAGTTCTTCCTGGGCTTCTTCTTGTTCCGCGTTGGAAGAAGAAATCTTCATCAGGTTTTGCGCCAACTGCAGGCGTACGCCCTTGAATTTATCCGTCGTCAAAATCGCCGCACGTTGCAAGCTGCCTTGCAGTGCCTCGCGGCTGATGATGAACTGGCGCGTGTAGTTCGACGGAATCACTCGCGTGAAATCAGGGAACTTGCCTTCGACCAGCTTGGACACGAGTTCGACTTCGCCGAAACGGAAGCGAATCTGGCCCGGCGCCACGTCGATAGATACCGGCTCGTCCGAATCCTCGAGCAGGCGCTGCATTTCCAGCACGGTCTTGCGCGGCACGATGACCTCGTGACGCTGGGCAATGCCCTCGGCCTCGGTCGCGCAATGCGCCAGACGGTGGCCATCGGTCGCCACCGCGCGTACGCAGCCGGCTTCGAATACCAGCAACATGCCGTTCAGGTAATAGCGAATGTCCTGCTGCGCCATGGCAAAGTGGACCATGTTCAGCAAATGACGCAAGGTACGCTGCGGCAGCGTCAGCGACACATCCCATTTCTCGGGCTGAGCCACCGTGGGAAACTCGCTGGCAGCCAGCGTTTGCAAAGCAAAGCGGCTCTTTGCCGATTGCACCGACAGCTTGTTGCTGGCCAATGCCAGTTTTACCTCGCCCGTATCGGGCAGCGCCTTCAAGATGTCCAGCAGCTTGCGCGCGGCCACCGTCGTGGACTCGTTGTCCTGCCCCACACCAAAATCCGCGTGCGTGGTGATTTGCACTTCTAGATCGGTGGCAATGAAAGCAACCTTGCTGCCTTCTTTGCGCATGAGGATGTTCGCGAGGATGGGCAGGGTATGGCGTCTTTCGACGATTCCCGCCACTGTCGACAGCGGTTTCAGCAATGCATCGCGCGTGGTTTGTACGAGTTGCATGTTCATCCTTTTAGAGTTTGTTCCAACACGTGCAGGGTATGGTTCAGCTCTGCCTGCTTGGCGCGGGCATCAGAGATCTTGCGCACTGCGTGCAGCACGGTCGTGTGATCACGGCCGCCGAACAGATCGCCGATTTCGGGCAGGCTCTTTTGGGTTAGCTCCTTGGCCAGGTACATCGCGACCTGACGCGGCAAAGCAATATTGGCCGGCCGCCGTTTCGAATACATGTCGGCGACCTTGATTTTGTAGAAATCCGCCACGGTTTTCTGGATATTTTCCACCGTGATCTGGCCATTCGATACGGACAGCAGGTCTTTGAGTGCTTCTTTGCACACATCGACCGACACCACATCGCGCCCGTGAAAACGGGCATAGGCCAGGACTTTGCGCAAGGCGCCTTCGAGCTCGCGCACGTTGCTGCGCAAGTGTTTGGCGATAAAGAAGGCGACTTCTTCAGGCATTGGCACGCCTTCGGATTCGGCCTTGCGCAGCAGAATGGCCACGCGCATTTCCAGCTCGGGCGGCTCGATCGCCACCGTCAGGCCGGAATCAAAGCGCGAAATCAAACGGCTGTCGATGCCCGCCAATTCCTTGGGGTAGGTATCGCTGGTGATGATGATCTGCTTGCGCTGCGCCACCATCGCCTCGAACGCATAGAAGAATTCTTCTTGCGTGCGGCTTTTGCCCGAGAAAAACTGAATATCGTCGATCAGCAGCAGGTCCAGCGAGTGGTAGTAGCGCTTGAAGTCGTCAAACGCCTTGCGCTGATAGGCCTTGACCACGTCAGACACATACTGGTCCGCATGGACATAGCGTACGCGCACGCCCGTGCCCGCCGCCACCATGGCGTTGCCAATGGAGTGAATGAGGTGAGTCTTGCCCAGTCCTACGCCACCGTACAAAAACAGCGGGTTATAGGAAATGCCGGGATTTTCAGCCACCTGCAATGCCGCCGCGCGGGCCAATTGATTGGCCTTGCCGGTGACAAAGTTTTCAAAGGTCAAATCGGTGTTCAGGCGCGAACGTTCGTACACCACACCGGCAGCATCGGCCTGCATCGCAGCCGCCACATTGACAGCAGGTGCGGCAGGAACAGGCGTAACAGCCGCTGGGGCTGGCGGCGCCGCCGCGGCAATCGCGGCGCCGACCGCGACTGGGCCCGGCGGTGCGGCGCTGGGCGCCGGCGCCCGGGGGGCGGTCGGAATACGGGCTGCCGCGCCATTGGCGGGCAATTCGAACGCCACCTGTACCGGCCGCTGAAACCATTCAGCCGCCAATGCCTCGATCTGGTGAGAAAAGTTCTTGCGCACCCAATCCAGCTTGAAGCGGTTGGGTGCGGCTACGCGCAACACTGCCTGCGTTTCGTCGTACGCAAGCGGTACCAGCGGCCGTATCCAGGCGCTGATTTGCTGAGGGGGGAGTTCCTGCTCTAGACGACTGACGCAGGTCTGCCAGAATTCTTTCATGTCGCTCTTATTCAAACCTCGATTCTACCTTGGTTAGGGGTAGGTTATCCACAGGCTATTCTGGTCCCTTCACTGTTCCTTTGCCGTAACTGTTTGACAAAGCAGAGAAAACTTGCTGAAATGATGGGCTTTTCCGAATTCTGTCTGTCAGAAGGTTCTTTTTACTACGCCTGAGAGGCCCCGCGCCCCTTAGCCATTATGTAGGCCAACGCACTATGCACTGGTCAGGAACCCGTCGGGCAGGTCCCTTCTGACTTTTGTTCTTTTTGTGGATCGTCCATGAAACGCACCTACCAACCTTCAGTTACCCGCCGCAAGCGTACCCACGGCTTTCGCGTGCGCATGAAAACCCGCGGCGGCCGTGCCGTGCTGAACGCTCGCCGCGCCAAGGGCCGCAAGCGCCTGGCCGTCTAAGGTCAGCACCGGGTCTGTTGCGTTTCACGCATCGACCACTGGTTGTTCATGCCGCGCGCCACGCTTCCTCCAGAGGCGCGGCTGCATCGCCCCTCTGAGTTTGCTGTCGCCCTGAAAGGCCGACGGCTGGCCCGAGGGGCTTTCTTCATTCTCAGTGCCGCCGCGCCCAGTGGCTTGCCCCCGGGTCAGGCGGCTCAGGCACGTCTGGGCATGGTCATCGCCAAACGCTTCGCCGCGCATGCGTCGACGCGCAACGCACTCAAGCGAGTCATTCGCGAGGCCTTCCGGCATTGCCGGCTGCAGCTGCCCCCTCAGGACTACGTGTTGCGCCTGCACGGCAAGGTCGCACCGATGTCCCTTACGGCACTGAAACGGCTCGCTCGCACCGAAGTGGACGCTCACTTTGCCCGAGTCAAGCCACGGGAATGACGCCATGCTCAAAGCCTTGCTTATTGCGCCCATCCGGTTTTACCGCTTTTTTCTCAGCCCCTGGCTGGGGCGGCAATGCCGGTTCACGCCGACGTGTTCGGCCTATGCGATCGAGGCGATTGAACAACACGGCGCCTGGCGTGGTCTATGGTTAGCGGCGCGCCGTATCGGCCGCTGCCACCCCTGGTCACCAGGCGGACACGACCCGGTACCGCCTTCGCACCACCCCGATGGGGCCTCATGTTGCGCGCATCACCGCCGCACTGATCCCAATTGACGCTAAACTTGCGGGTTTGCCGCTCCGATTTTGGCCGGCCCGCATACCTACCGTAGGCACCATGGATATCCGACGAACCATCCTGTGGATGATTTTTTCCTTCTCGCTGTTGCTTCTGTGGAACAACTGGCAAGTCCATAGCGGCAAACCGTCGCTTTTCGGGACGCCTCCCGCTTCCTCCAGCGCAGAATCATCCACCAACGGCGCGCAAGCCAGCGCCAACGGACAGGCTGCGACACCGTCGGTGCCTAGCGCGCCTGCTGCCGCTGCGCCCAGCACGGTTCCTGGCGCGACGCCCACGCAGGCTCCCGCCCGCGCGGAGCAGGTCGTCATCACGACCGACGTGCTGCGTCTGACTTTCGATACCGCAGGCGCCCAGCTGGTTCGGGCCGAGCTGCTGAAATACCCGACCGCGGGCCAGCCCAACAAGCCCACCGTACTGCTGGATCGCTCTCCCGAGCTGACCTATGTCGTGCAATCCGGCTTGGTCGGTGCGCCTAATGGCCAGAGCTTTCCTAATCACCAGACGCCGTTCCGTCTGACCTCCACCGAGCGCGAGCTAACGGGCGACACCCTGAACGTCTCCTTCGAAGCCGAGTCCGGTGGTCTGAAAGTCACCAAGACCTACACGCTGCACCGCGGCCGCTACGACATCGATGTCCAGCATGCGCTGAACAACGTCTCCGGCCAGGCACTGTCGCCCTCGCTGTACCTGCAGCTCGAGCGTGACGGCAATGATCCGGCTGACACGTCCAGTTTCTATCACACGTTCACCGGCGTCGCGGTCTACTCCGAACAAGAGAAATTCCAGAAAGTCACCTTCTCGGATATCGCCAAACAGAAGGGCACCTACATCAAGCAGGCCGACAACGGCTGGCTGGCGATTGTTCAGCATTATTTTGCGACCGCCTGGATCCCGCCGGAAGGCAAAGCCCGTACGAACGAGCTCCTGCAGGTCCAACCTAATTTGTACGCGGCTCGCAGCATCGAAGCCGTCGGTACGGTCCAGCCCGGCGCGACGACCCAGGTCGATTCGCACCTGTGGGTCGGTCCCCAGGACCAAAAAGCCATGGCCGCATTGGCGCCCGGGCTCGATACCGTGGTGGACTATGGTTGGTTGAGCATCATCGCCAAGCCGCTGTTCGCGCTGTTGACCTGGTTGCATGGCCTGCTGGGCAACTGGGGCTGGGCCATTGTTGCGCTGACCGTCATCATCAAAGCGGTCTTTTTCCCGCTGGCTGCAGCCAGCTACCGCTCGATGGCGCGGATGAAACAAGTCGCGCCCCGTCTGCAGGCCCTGAAAGAAAAGTACGGCGACGATCGCCAGAAACTCAATCAGGCCATGATGGAGATGTATCGCACCGAAAAAATCAACCCCCTGGGCGGCTGCCTGCCCATGGTGGTACAGATCCCTGTGTTCATCGCCTTGTACTGGGTGCTGTTGGCCAGCGTCGAAATGCGCGGCGCGCCTTGGATCCTGTGGGTGCATGATCTGTCGGTACGTGATCCGTACTTCATCCTGCCCGCAGTGATGATGGCCACGATGTTCCTGCAGATCAAACTGAACCCCACGCCGCCGGACCCCATCCAGGCCAAAGTCATGATGATCATGCCTCTGGTATTCGGTGGGATGATGTTCTTCTTCCCGGCGGGTCTGGTGTTGTACTGGTGCGTCAACAACACGCTGTCGATTGCACAGCAGTGGACGATTACGCGCGGTATCGAGCGTAAAGCTGCCGAGGCGGCTAGCCGCTGAGGTCTGGCCTAGGCAAAAGCCCCCGCGGTGCCACACAGGCCCGCGGGGGCTTTTGTCATGAGTCCGCGTTATTCCGGATCCTTGAGCTTGCGTGCGGCCTTGGCCAACCGGCGATACCGTTCGGCAATCTCGTTGATTTCGTCTTCTTCCATGTCTTCGATGTCAACCAATTGGTCGCTGGCTCCTTTCAATGCCCTCAGCAATTCATCCAGCTTGACGTGTAAGGCGCGGCTGTCCTTGTTCTGATTTTGCTGGATCAAAAAGACCATCAGAAACGTAATGATGGTAGTTCCCGTGTTGACCACCAATTGCCATACTTCGGAAAATCCGGCCCATGGGCCGGCTAGCGCCCATATCAAAATGATCAATACCGCACAACCGAAGGCCCAGGGAGAGCCTGTCGCCCGGGCAACAGCGCTGGCGAAATGATCGAATAGGCGGGCCATCCTCGACTGCGAGGACCCGCCTGGCTGACGTCCATGCGCACGCGCAGCAGAATTGCGAGTAGCGCGGTCAGCCTCGGTGTCACGCTGTTCAGCCGTTTTGGTTTTCTGGTTCATGGCATGCTCCTCTGCAATAGCGGAAAACCGGAGCCCGCCAAGGTGCTTGCTACAAACCCAAGGCGGACAGCATCAAGAACGTAGCGAATAAAGCAAAGTGGGTCATACCCTCGATGGCATTGGTTTGACCGTCGTTCAGATTGATGGCGGTCACCACCAGCGTCACCAGCACCATCATGGTCTGGATCGGCGTCATGGCCATCTCGAAGGGCTGGCCGGTATATAGCGCCAGCGCCTCCATCAGGGGCACGGTAAGAATGACCGTCGACAAGGACGCCCCCAGGGCGATATTCACGACCGACTGCATGCGATTGGCCAATGCCGCCCGCAGCGCTGTCAGGATTTCCGGGCTGGCTGAGATCAGTGCCACCACCAAGGCAGGAAAAGCCGGCGGAACGTCGACATGTTCGAGCGATACGTTCAACGACTGGGCCATGACCTCTGACAGGGCGCCGATGATCACCACGCCTGCTACCAACAGTCCCACCGACCATAACGTATCCGGACCACGCGGCGGCGGCGTGGCTGATCGACGCCGTTTTTCGGGATAGGCATAGCTGAAAAAATAACTGTGCGGTCCTGTCTGCATGCGTAGAAACACTGCATACAGCATGATCATGATGAAAATCGTGAAACCTGAATAAAGATGCCAGCGATCGCGCGGAACGAACTCCGGCATGATCATGGAAATCGCCATGGCCGTGAGGATCATCACTGTATAAACCCGGCCCGAGTCGTCGTTGTATGACTGTTCGCCATGTTTGATACCGCCCATCAGCGCCGCCAGGCCGAGGATGCCATTGATATCGAGCATGACCGCCGCATAGATGGTGTCGCGCACCAGAGTAGGCGAGGTGTCGTGCGACATCACGATGCCCAGCACAACCACCTCTACCAACACGGCTGACAGGGTCAGCACCATCGTCCCATAGGGGTCGCCCAGCCGATGCGCCAGCTGCTCGGCATGAAAGGCCACACGCTGCGACGCGCAAATGATGGCAATCACTAAGAGAGCGGTAGCGACGGCTGCAGTAGCGGCCCCATGAGCGGTCAACCGCTCGCCTGCAGCGTAGGCAATAATCACGGCGACGACAGCCAGCAGCAGCAGCTTTTCCTGCTTCAGTAGTGCTTGCATGAAATTTCCCCGGGTTGATACGGCAGCTTACCCCTGGGATAGTATTGTGCTTAATCATGACCGCCCACAGCAAATCGCATGCCTGGGCCGTCCGCAAGCTGAGCTAGCGTTGCATGCCCCAGCGCCGCACTGTGACGCGCTCCAAGGTGTCGAACACGAGATTCTCGACGGCCAGCCCTATCAGTACCACCGCGGCCAAGCCAGCAAACACGCGATCGGTATAGAGCTCGTTGCGGTTCTGGAATATGTACCAGCCCAGTCCGCCTTTACCGCTAGAGGCGCCAAACACCAGTTCCGCCGCAATCAGCGTGCGCCAGGCAAAGGCCCAGCCGATACGCAATCCAGCCAGGATCGCAGGCAGCGCCGCAGGAATCAGAATACCCAGGACATACCTCGGTCCCTTCAGACCATAATTGCGCCCGGCCATGCGCAACGTTTCCGGCACCGCCTGAAATCCCGAATAAATATTCAAGGCCAGCGCCCACAGCACCGAATGAATCAGCACGAACACCAGGCTGCCTTCGCCCAGGCCGAACCACAACAGCGCCAGAGGCAGCAAAGCAATCGCCGGCAAAGGATTGAACATGGCCGTCAGGGTCGACAGGATATCCCGTCCAACACGCGTCGACACGGCCAAGGTGGTCAGCAGGAATGCCAACACAATGCCTGCAACATAGCCCTTTAAAAGCACGGCCAGCGATTGAAACGCACGGGCCGGCAGCTCGCCATCGATCATGCCCTGTGCAAAGGCCTGAGCCGTCTGCCACGCGCCCGGCAACAGCAAATCATTGTCGGTATAGCGCGCAGCAGCCTCCCATAGCAGGGCCAACACCAATAAGATCAGCGTCTTGCGAAATGCCGCATGTTGCCGCAGCCGCTCAAACCAGGATAGAGGGGTTTCTGCCGTTAATCCCGGCAGAGGAGGCAAGACATATTCAACTTCGGGGCGCACGACGGCGCCATCCGCACGAAGCGTCATGGCAGATTCCTTTTATCCAAAACAGTGCAGGCCCATCACGCCTGCATATAGCGCCTTGCAGCCGGCAAGCCGTCGACACGGTCTCGTGGATCAGGCAGCACGCCGCTGCGTTTGATGCTCGGCATGCAGATGTGAGGGCACATCAAACAACAGGTCGTGAATACGCTGTGTGGCCGTTTGAAATGCCGCCGAACCCTGGCTATGCAACGCAAATTGGTGAGCGTTCAGTTCGGCGCGCACGCGCCCCGGATGCGGGGATAACAGCAGTATCCGATTGCCCAGCACCAGCGCTTCCTCGATGGAATGCGTCACGAACAACAGCGTGAAATTGGCTTCTTCCCACAGAGCTTGCAGCTCTTCTTGCATCTTGCGACGCGTTAACGCATCGAGCGCCGCAAAGGGTTCGTCCATCAACAAAACTCGCGGCTGCATGGCCAGCGCACGCGCAATGGCTACGCGCTGCTTCATCCCGCCCGACAGCGTATGTGGATAGGCATCGGCAAACGCCGTCAACCCTACCTTGTCCAGGTAATGCAATGCGCGCTCGCGTGCCTCGGCGCGGCCCAGTTTGCGCGTGGCGATCAACGGAAACGCGACGTTGTGCAGCACTGTTTTCCAGGGAGGTAATTGATCGAACTCCTGGAACACGACAATGCGATCAGGCCCCGGGCCCGAGACAGCCTTGCCGTCCAACAGTATCTGCCCGGCTGCCGGCGGCACAAAGCCTGCGATCGCTTTGAGCAACGTCGATTTCCCGCACCCCGATGCGCCCAACAGAATATAGCGATCGCCGTCATACACATCGAAACTGACTTCGTGCGTCGCGCGCACGCGGCGCTGCGGTGTCTTGTATTCCAGAGTCAGGTCACGAACCTGCAGCAACGGAGCGGGGGCGGTAGACATTCAGCTTCCCTCGCCTATGGCGGGATCTTCGAAGAAATAATCACGCCAGCTCACAGGCGCATTCTTTATCGCGCCGATCTGATGCATGAATTTTGCCA
Organism: Bordetella genomosp. 4; assembly: GCF_002261185.1. Taxonomy (GTDB): domain Bacteria; phylum Pseudomonadota; class Gammaproteobacteria; order Burkholderiales; family Burkholderiaceae_B; genus Bordetella_A. The sequence goes on along the minus strand of NZ_NEVQ01000001.1, from coordinate 131,553 downwards.
GGCCCAACGTATTGTTCGGCTGCAGCGTGAATTTCACATCGGGATTCGTGATGACCTTGACCAGAAAATCGCGATCCAGCTTGGCGCCTGTGACGCGGATGTAGGTATCGGCTGCCTCTTGCGGATGGGCCGTCACGTATGTCGCAGCCTCTTGCAGCGCTTGGAGAAAGGCACGATACGTCTTGGGGCTGTCGTTGCGGAATTTTTCTGTCGCGAACAACACAGTCGATGACGCCGGACCACCCAAAACGTCGTACGAGTTCAGCACGATATGCGCCTTGGGGTTTTCAGCCAGCTCCTGGTCTTGAAAAGGCGGATTGCCGAAATGGGCCGAGATCTCCGTTCCACCGGAGATGATGGCCGCCGTCGCATCAGGATGCGGCACTGCGACCGAGATCGCATCCAGCTTGGCATATTGATCATTACCCCATTGCTTGGCCGACGCCAACTGCAATACGCGCGATTGCACTGACACTCCCACCGCGGGCACCGCGATACGGTCCTTGTCGGTAAAGTCTGCAATGCTTTTTACGGCAGGGTTGTTCGACACCAGGTAATACGGAAAATTTCCCAGTGATGCCACGCCTTTGACGTTCTGCCGGCCATGCGTGCGGTCCCAGATCGTCAGCAGCGGACCCACGCCCGCCGCAGCAATATCCACACCGCCCGAGAGCAGCGCATCGTTGACCGCCGCGCCGCCCGATAATTTGACCCAATCGACTTTGATGTCTACGCCGGCTGCCTTGCCGTGCTTCTCAATCAGCTGCTGATCACGTGCGACATTCAACAGCAGATACACCACGCCATACTGCTCGGCGATCCGCAGGCGGCCTTCCTCCGCCACCGCAGGAGTGGGCGACACGAGCGCCATGATCGCGATTGCGACGGCAAGCAAGCCTGCACCGACGGCACGGCCCACATGTTGTTTGAAAATATGAGTCATGGGCATAGTCAGAACGGCGTGTCGCCTTCAATAGTGGTGCGGTAGAGTTTGCGGCGCAGATGCGCGGGAGTGCCTGCCGCCAAATGGATCAATGAACGGTTATCCCAGAACACCAGATCGTGTTCGCGCCACTGATGGCGATAAATGTGTTCGGGCTTGATGCTGTGGGCAAACAGTTCCGCGAGGATCTGTTGGCTTTCATCTTCGGGCAGCCCCTCGATGCGGGTGGTGAAGCCTTCGCTGACGAATAGCGCCTTGCGCCCCGTTTCAGGATGCGTACGCACCACGGGATGGACGACTTCTTTGACCTGTGCGAGTTGCTCTGGGCTGAGCGTCGGCCGCCAATTCGCCTCTTTCTGCATCTGGCCATATTTCGCCAGATACGAGTGCACCGCTTGGCGGCCCTCGATCGCGTCTCGCAAGTGCGCAGGCAGGGTGTCGTAGGCCACATGCATATCGGCAAACAGCGTATCGCCGCCTTCGGACGGCAACTCTTGCGCATGCAGCAGCGACCCCAGGCTGGGCAAGGGTTTGTACGAGATATCGGAATGCCAGTATTTGCCGGCATCGCCCAAGCCCACCGGTTTACCGTCTTCGACGATGTTCGAGACGATCAGGATCTCGGGATGCCCTGGCAAGTGAAATTGATGCAGCACATGAATCATCAGCTTGCCAAAACGGCGGCTGAAATCGATGTGCTGTTGGGGAGTAATGCGTTGATCGCGGAACACCACCACGTGGTGATCCAGATGCGCGCGATGCACACGCGCAAAATCGCTGGCGTTCAGCGTCTGGCCCAAATCAATGCCGACGATCTCCGCGCCGATACCGCCAGGCAGAGGTCGCACCTCGAATGCCTGCGCAGCGTCGTCGACTGCATCAAGGCGTGCCGCGTTGCTACGTGTAGACATGGATTGCTCCGGTATTCAGAGCAATCCATTATGCAAAAGGCGAATTCAAACCCAAACGACGTTATCGGAGTTTAATCAGATCACTTTTTCATATGGGTTTGGAGTTATTAACTTATGCCTTTGCTAAAAACTTTTCGACCAGCTTGACCCAATACGTCGCGCCTACCGGCAGCAACGCATCGTTAAAGTCGTAGTTGGGGTTATGCAACTGGCATGGGCCCATGCCGTGATAACTGGCGATCCGATGATCTCCATCGCCATTGCCTAGAAACAGGTAGCAGCCCGGCACTTTCTCCAGGAAAAAGGAAAAATCCTCGGCGCCCATGAACGCAGGAATATCGCAATTGACGTGTTCGTCGCCAAACACCTCGCGTGCGACCTGCGCAGCAAACGCAGTTTCTTTTTCCCAGTTCACCAGGGGCGGATATGCCCGCACGAAATCCAGCTCGCCGGTCGCGCCATATACCTGAGGCAAGGTCGTGGCGATGCGGCGCATGCCGTCTTCGATCTTGTCGAGCACGTCCACGGTATAGGTGCGCACCGTACCGCGCAACACGGCATCGCCAGGGATCACGTTATAGGCGTCTCCCGCGTGGATCTGCGTGATCGTCAGCACCGCCGATTCCAAAGGATCCTTGCTGCGCGAAATCAAGGTCTGCAAGGCATGCACCATATCGGCCGCAATGATGATGGGATCTACCGCGCTATGCGGCTGCGCGGCATGGCCGCCCACACCGCGGATCGTGATATCCCAGCGGTTGCTGGAGGCCATGGCAGGCCCGCTGCGAAAACCGAATTGATTGACCGGCATGCCAGGCATGTTATGCAGACCAAACACCGCGTCACACGGAAAGCGGTCAAAGAGACCGTCTTGCATCATGGCCCGCGCCCCGGCGTTGCCGCCTTCTTCGGCCGGCTGAAAAATAAAATGTACTGTGCCATCGAAATTACGGTGCTTGGACAAATATTCCGCCGCGCCCAGCAACATCGTCGTATGCCCGTCGTGGCCACAGCCATGCATGCGGCCAGCTATCGTCGATTTATGCTCAAAGCGGTTGTGCTCCGGCATCGGCAGGGCGTCCATATCGGCGCGCAACCCCAAGGTCTTGCCGCTGTTGCCGGACTTCAGCACGCCCACCAGACCCGTCTTGCCCAAGCCAGTATGCACCTCTATCCCGAAGCTGCGCAGGCGCTCGGCGACCAGCGCCGATGTCCGCGTTTCCTGGAAAGCCAATTCCGGATGCGCGTGGATATCACGTCGCAAAGCGGTCAGGTCAGCATGGGCACGTTCGATTTCGTCTAGAGTTTTCATGGCAGAAGATAAACAAAATAAATTGGGTTAGATCCCGTAGGAGTCCGCGTCCGATATCAAACTTTCAGCCGGCGGGGGCACTGCGATCAGGGTTGGGCCGTCATCCTGATGGCAAATGGCCCGCCGGCGCGTCATTCAAATGGCAGGCGCTGGCATGACCCGGCGCCACCGCTCGCAACAGCGGCCGTTCCGTACTGCAGCGCGGCATCGCGTGCGGGCACCGAGGATGAAAAGCACAACCCGTCGGGGGCGCCAGCGGCGAGGGTAGTTCTCCCTTGATCGGCCGGTAATCGCGCCGGCCAGGCTGCAGATCCGGCAGTTCTTTCAGCAATGCCTGCGTATAGGGGTGATTCGCCCGGGAAAATACCGCATCGGTCGAAGCAATCTCGACGATACGCCCCAGATACATGATGGCGACTCGATCCGAGATATGGCTCACCACACTCAGATTATGGCTGATAAACAGATAGGTCAAATCCAGCTCGCGGCGCAATTGCGCGAACAGGTTCAACACCTGGGCCTGAATCGACACATCCAGCGCTGCCACAGCCTCGTCGCACACGATGACCGACGGCTTTAACGCCAACGCCCGGGCAATGCCTATACGCTGGCGCTGTCCGCCGGAAAACTGGTGTGGATAACGCTGTGCATAAGTCGGGTCCAGCCCCACCTGGCTCATCAGCCCCGCCACGTAGCTGGCCTGCTCGCCCGAGCGGATCAGGCCATGCGCCACGGGCGCCTCGCCAATGATATCGACCACCCGCATACGGGGATTCAAGGAGGCGTACGGATCCTGAAAAATCATCTGCACGCTCAATTCGTAAGCACGCCGCTGCGCCGCCGACATCTGCGTCACAGGGGTCCCCTGATAATCGATCTGTCCCCCTGTCGGGCGCAAAATTCCCGCCACCATGCGGCCTAGCGTCGATTTACCGCAGCCCGACTCTCCCACAATGCCGATCACTTCACCCGGATAGACATCCAGATCCACCCCGGCAACCGCCTGCACCACCAGCGTTTTCAGGCCTGCGCCAAACAAGTTCGCAATACGCCCGGCCAGATCGACCGGCTGGATGAAGTGCTGCTCGACCTGCCGCAGCGACACAATTGGCTTGGCGGTGGCGACAGAGACGCTGGAATCCGGCGCCGCGAATTCAACAGTCTGCACTAGCGTTCTCCTGCATGCCAGCAACGTGCCCAATGGCCGGGCCGATGTTCCACCGCCGCGGGCGACTGCGTACAGGCCTCAGTCGCCCGATGACAGCGCGTGCGAAAGGCACAGCCTTGCGGCAGATTCAATAACGAGGGCGTCATGCCTGGTATCGGGTCCAGGGGCTGGCCGCGCGTGTGCGGTGTGGGGATCGACGCAATCAAGCCATGCGTATAGGGGTGCAGGGCATGGCTGATCACGGCTTCGGTCGTTCCGGTTTCTACGACACGACCGGCGTACATGACCGCCACACGGTCGGCCAATCCTGCCACGACGGCCAGATCATGCGTGATCCAGATCAGGCCTGTTCCCGTCTCGCGGCACAGTTTCTGCATCTCGTAGAGGATCTGCCCTTGAATCGTCACATCCAGCGCGGTCGTGGGCTCGTCCGCGATGATCAGGCGCGGCTCATTCAACAAGGCGATCGCGATCGCCACCCGCTGCCGCATGCCGCCCGACAACTGATGAGGATAGGCGCGCAATCGTTCCTGAGGGGAGGGAATGCCGACTTTGGTCAACACCTCCAATGCACGGGCCCGTGCCTGATCACGGCTGACACGGCGATGCGCCAGCACCGTTTCTATCATCTGCGTATCCACGCGCAATACGGGATTCAACGTCATCATCGGATCTTGAAAGATCATCGCGATATCGTTGCCACGCAGCTCGCGCCAGCGTTGCGCCGACGCTTGGCGCAAGTCTTCGCCGTTGAAACGGATCTCACCATCGACGACGCGGCCTGGCGCATCGATCAGACCCAGCAAGGAAAAACCCGTGATGCTCTTGCCCGAGCCTGATTCTCCGACCAATCCCAGGATCTCGCCCGCTCCCACCGACAGATCCACACCGTCGACAGCCTTGACCACGCCGGCGCGCGTAAAGAAATGCGTTTTCAGGCCGCGCACCTCCAGCACTGTCCTGAGGTCACGGTTCGCCGCACTCGCAGGGGGCGCTATGGGTGCACTATCGCGATGATCAATGGTCGTGTGATAGCTCATAGTTGTCCACTGCTCATGCCGCGTTATGCGGATTCAACACATCCCGCAGGTGATCGCCCACGAGATTGATGCCGATGATCGCAATGGCCAGGGCGATGCCGGGAAAGAAAGAAATCCAATACAGTCCCGACAGCAAGTATTCAAAGCCATTGGAAATCAACATGCCCAGCGAGGGTTCTGTCACCGGCACGCCTACCCCCAGAAACGACAGCGTGGCTTCCAGAGCAATGGCATGCGCCAGATCGATCGTCGCAATCACAATGAGCGGCGGCATACAGTTGGGCAACACGTGGCGAAACAATACGCGTCCCCAACCCAATGACATGCAACGGGCAGCCTCGACATATTCCTTGCCGCGTTCGACCAGCGCAGCTCCGCGCGCTGCACGCGCGAAGTAGGCCCACTGCACCACCACCAGCGCAATGATGACTTTATCCACACCCTTGCCCAGGATAGCCAGCAAGATCAACGCCACCAGGATCGCTGGGAACGATAACTGGATATCCACAGCCCGCATCAAAAACGCATCGATGCGGCCACCAAAATACGCAGCGATCAATCCCACTGTAGCGCCGATCGCAAATGCCGCCAGCACCGAAATCGAACCGACCATCAAACTCGTGCGCATGCCATACAGGATCGCCGAGAACACATCCCGCGCCTGACCGTCCGTTCCCAACCAGTACGTCATACTGCCATCGCCGCTCACACTGCCGGGCGGCAATTTGGAATCGAGAATATCCAAGGTGGCAATGTCGAATGGATTCTGCGGTGCGATCCATGGTGCGAATATCGCTGCGCCTACCGTCAACAGCAGCAGCACGACGCCGAACAAGGCCAGTTTGCTGGCACAGAAATCCGCTAGAAAACGGCGCAGCGGCGTTTCCACCTTTACCGCGTGCGTTGATGTTGCCGTCGTGTCGACAGGGGAGGCGGGTGTCGTCATGCTCGACGCTCCAGACGTACGCGCGGATCCAGCACGGTATAGATAATGTCCACCACCAGATTCAGGATCACCAGGAAAAATACAATCAGCATCAGATAAGCCACCACCACGGGGCGATCCAGATTGATGATGGAATCAATCAGCAGCTTGCCCATGCCTGGCCAGGAAAACACCGTTTCTGTCACGACGGCAAACGCCACGACCTGGCCAAACTCCAATCCCGCGACCGTGACGATGGGGATCAGGATGTTCTTGAGCAAATGCACGCCCAGCACGCGCTTTTCTGCGAGCCCCTTGGCCCGCGCAAACTTGATGTAGTCCATGGGCAGCGCCTCGCGCGTAGCCGCCCGTGTGACGCGCACAATCATGGCGCATTTGGCCAATGCAATCGTGGACGCCGGCAAAATCAGGCTCGCCCATCCATCCAGCGTCAACACGCTCAACGGCACGCCCAACACCGAGACCGTTTCGCCGCGTCCGCTCGCCGGCAGCCACCCGAGCGTGACGGCAAAAAGCATGATCAACATCAAGCCGACCCAGAAATTGGGCAGGGAAAATCCCAACACCGAGCCCGTCATGATGGCGCGAGAACCTACCGCCTTGGGCCGCAGGCCCGCGATGATGCCTAATGGCACACCGATCAGGACCGACATCAGCATGGCTACACAGGCCAGCTCCAGCGTGGCCGGCATGCGCTCCAGGATCAAGCGCATCGCCGGCTCGCCCGTCAAAAAGCTATTGCCGAAATTGCCCTGTACGGCATGGCCGATGAACACCAGATACTGCATCCACAAGGGCTTGTCCAAGCCCAGCGACACACGGATTGCTTCACGCTGCACATCGGTCGCCTCGGGGCTGGCCAGCATCGAGATCGGATCGCCCACCAGATAGATTCCGGTGAACACCAACGCCGACATGACCAGCAGCACGATCAGCGTCTGCAACAGCCTGCGAATGATAGTTGCCAGCACGTCGATGCGACTCCTGGCTTACTTCTTTACGGTCGCGTATTGCACCAAGGTAGTCTGGTCCGGCCGGCCTTCGTAACGAATATCATCCTTCATCGCCCATACAGACAGCTCAAAGTGCAAGGGCAGCAGGGCATAGTCATCCATCGCCATATTGCTGGCCTGTTGCAGCAGTGCCGAACGCTTGGCGTCGTCCATTGTCCCGGCCGCCTCACGTGCCAATTTATCCATCTCCGGATTCGAATAACGACCGCGATTGGTCGTACCCTCGCCCGCATCGGGATTACGCGTCATCAGCAATGAGGCCAAGGGGTTCAACATCTCGCCGCTGGTCACCGACCAGCCTGCCAAATAGGCGCTGAACTCATAGCTGTCGCGCTTCTTGAAAAACACCGAGGGCGCCAAAGCTTCGACATTGGTTTTGACGCCAATGCGCGACCACATGGACGCCACCGCCTGCGCCACCTTGGAGTCGTTCACATAACGGCCCGAGGGCGCACCCAAGGTGATCGCAAACCCATCCGGATAACCGGCCTCTTTCAACAAGGTCTTGGCTTTCTCCACGTCTGCCTTCGGCGCCTCAGCATGCTCTTTAGACGAGCCGAACATAGGGTAGGGCAGCATATTGCCCGCAGCCTTGGCCACGCCGCCCATCACACGATCCACGATGGCATCGCGATTGATGGCCAGCGACAGCGCTTCACGCACGCGCTTGTCCTTCAGCGGATTTTTCTGCAAGCCCGCAATGCCCGGTGTAGGTTCGGCGAATTGATCCATCGCCACATACATCACCCGCACCGACGGCGTTTCTTCGATGTACAGCTTCTTGTTCTTTTTCAGATTGGCCAGATCGTCCGTTGGAGGGTCTTCGATCAAGTCCACATCCCCGGCCAGCAATGCCGCTACCCGGCCCGCCGCGTTGGACATGGGGCGATAGATCACCCGATCCCATGCAGGCGCGGGACCCCAGTAATTTTCATTGCGTGCGAAGACCAATTCCGCGCCGCGCTTCCAGGACACGAACTTATACGGCCCCGTTCCTGCCAGCCCGTTGCCGCTATTGAGTTCTGTTGTGGTTTTGCCTTCGGGTGCAGGACCGGATGCTGCCGTCTTCGACAGAATTGGCAACTGTGCCAAGTTGATCAGCAGATTCGGCGCAGGTGATTTCGTCGTGATACGCAGAGTCAGCGGATCCACTGCTTCGGTCTTTGCCACCGAGCCCAAATACAAAGTAAACGGTGAGGGACTGTTCGGGACCTTTGGGATGCGGTCATAGCTAAACACGACATCCTCGGCCGTAAAGGGCGAACCATCCGAGAATTTGACATTGGGACGCAGCTTGAACGTCCAGACATTGCCGTCCACCTTCCAGGACTCCGCCAAAGCAGGGATCGGCTGCAGCTTGGAATCCGAGCGCACCAGCGGATCAAACAGCGTTTGAGAGATCTGCGTATTGGGCGTCAACGCATGGTATTGCGGGTCCATCGAGCTGGGCTCGGTCTTGAGCGCCACTACCAGATCGCGCGCAACGGCGGAGGTCATCGCCCCCAATGCCATTGCAGCCGTCAATGCCCCGCCCGCCAATAAACGTAACCAATGTGACGCCATCGTGCTCTCCCTAGCCTGTGCTGTAGGTTGGACTGCCTAGGGCACATTAACCAGCAAACAGGCGCGTGCGCAACAGTTATATTCCCTTATTGCCGTCTTGAATGAATCCCCCCATGTCCTTATCCACACAGGTCCCCATCGCCGCCATCGCTACCGCGCCAGGCCGCGGCGGTATTGGCGTTGTCCGGGTTTCCGGCCCCGATTTGTCGGCCTTGGCGCGCCGCCTGTTCAACCGCGAACTCACGCCGCGTCACGCCCATTATTTGCCCTTCACTGCAGAAAACGGCGAACACCTGGACGAAGGCATTGCGCTCTATTTCCGCGCTCCTCAGTCCTATACGGGCGAGGACGTACTGGAGCTGCAAGGCCACGGCGGGCCAGCCGTATTGCGGCGCATTCTCGACCGCTGCCTGCAGGCGGGCGCGGACATGGGCGTGCGGTTGGCCGAGCCTGGCGAATTCACACGCCGCGCCTTTCTGAACGACCGCATGGACCTGGCCCAGGCCGAAGCCGTCGCCGATCTGATCGATGCCTCATCGGTAGCCGCGGCGCGCGGCGCCATGGCCTCGCTGTCGGGGGAATTCTCGGCGCAGATCAATGCACTATCGGATCGGATCATTCACCTGCGCATGCTGGTCGAAGCCACGCTGGATTTTCCCGAAGAGGAAATCGATTTTCTAGAGAAATACCAGGCACGTCCCACACTGGAGGCGCTGGCGGCAGACCTCGCCACATTGATCGCACAGGCGCGCCAAGGCGTCATCCTGCGTGAAGGCCTGCACGTCGTACTGGCGGGCAAACCCAATGTGGGCAAGTCCAGCCTGTTAAACGCCCTGGCCGGTGACGACATCGCCATCGTCACACCGATCGCCGGCACCACCCGCGACAAGGTCGTGCAGGAAATCCACATTGACGGGGTGCCTCTGCACATCGTCGACACGGCCGGCCTGCGCGAGACCGAAGACACCGTCGAGAGCATCGGCATCGCTCGCACCTGGAAAGAAATCGAACGCGCCGACGTCATCCTGCATTTGCAGGACGCCACCCAGCCCGCCGACGAACTCGACGCGCAAATCGTCGCCCGCCTGCCGGAGCGCACCCCCTTGTTGACGGTGTTCAACAAGGTAGACCTGCTCGATACGCCTTTCGTAGCCGGCCCTCAGCAGCTCGGCATCTCTGCCCGCGAAGGCGTCGGCCTGGACGCGCTGCGCGACAAGCTGCTGGCCCTGGCCGGCTGGAACCCCGGCGCAGAATCCCCCTGGTTGGCCCGAGAACGGCACGTACGCGCATTACAGGATGCGGCCGAGCACTTGACCTCTGCCACCGAACACGCGGCCCAGGATGACCGCGTATTGGATTTATTCGCCGAGGAGCTGCGACTGGCGCACGACAGCTTGAGCAGTATTACGGGGCGGTTCACCAGCGATGATTTGCTGGGCGAGATTTTTTCCAGTTTTTGTATTGGGAAGTGAACCCGATTTCATCTATTTTGCAAGAACGGGTCGCGTGACCCGTTCAAAAGAACGGCCGCGATGCCAGCTCAAGCCCCAGCACCGCCAAGAACACCAAAAAGCATTGTTTAAAGCGCTTGGGACTGATTCGTGCCCGGATCTTCTGCCCGGCCCACATGCCTATCAAAGCCGGAACGATCGCCAACGTAGAAACACCAAGCTGGTTCAGCTGAAATGCGCCATGCACCATCAGGCCAGCCGCCAAGGCAATAGTCGACACGGTAAACGATAGCCCCAGAGCCTGAACCAATTCGTCTTTATCCAAACCAAGTGCCTGTAAATAAGGCACCGCCGGCATCACGAACACCCCGGTAGCGCCTGTGATCGCTCCCGTAACTACGCCGATCACGGGCGACAACCAGGGTTCTGCACGCGCAGACACAGACAGGGCAGGGCCGAGCAGGGCATATAACGCATAGACGATCAACGCCACCCCCAGAGAGAATGCGGACCACAATGGGTCGACCCGCACCAATAGCGCCGCACCACCCACCGTCCCCAACACTATCGCCAGCATCATCGGCCACAACCGGCGCAGCAAGCGCGCCGTTGCCGGTCCGGACAGTAGCTGCCAGACATTCGTCACGAATGACGGTATGACCAGTATCGCGGCCGCCGCCGCCGGAGGCATGACGGTACCCAACAGCCCCATCGCCACCGTGGGCAAACCCATTCCCGTGACGCCCTTGACCAAGCCTGCGGCCAGAAACGTCAGCGTGAACCATACATAGAAGTTCGCAGATTCATTCATGCCTCTATTGGAGTCTCACTCACGACTTGGCACAATGCGGTTTTCAGGCGCTGGCCTTCGGATAATCCGAAGGCACGGAAAAACCGGGAGACACCATGCGGCTAGATCTGGCGGATCTTCATTTATTCCTGTGCGTGGTGGAGGCCGGCAGCATCACCCAGGGGGCGGCTCGCGCGAATCTGGCCTTGGCCTCGGCCAGTGAACGGTTGCGCAACATCGAAACTGACGCGAACGTTCCTCTCTTGCAACGCCATTCACGCGGTGTCATCACGACCGAGGCGGGCGAGGCGCTGGCCCATCACGCCCGACTGATTCTGCGCCAACAATTTTTGCTCAAAAGCGAACTGAAAGACTTTTCCACAGGCGCGCGCGGTACCTTGCATCTCTATGCCAACACCGCGGCCCTGACCGAATTTTTACCGCCGCGGCTCGCACCCTGGCTTGCCGCCCGGCCACGGCTGCATATCGACCTGAAAGAACGCACCAGCACCGAAATCATCACCGCGATTACTGCTGGCCTCGCCGAGGCAGGCATTGTCTCTGACGCCGTAGACGCCCCTGGCCTGCAACGGCAACCCATCGCAAAAGACCACCTTGTCCTGATCATGTCCGCCGGGCATCGCCTGGTGCATCATCGCAGCCTGCGGCTCACAGACATCCTGAATGAGCCTTTTGTCGGCCTCGCGCCCGGCAACGCATTACAGGATCACATCAACGAATACGCCCAGACGGCAGGCAAAACGCTGAATCTGCGGATTCGCATGAAGACTTTTGAAGGGCTCTGCGAAATGGTGGCCCACGGCGTCGGCGTGGGCATCGTTCCGCAGACAATCGCGCACCGTTATCGGCGCGAACACGACTATCGCATTGTCGTGTTGGCCGAACCCTGGGCACGCCGGCAGCTGTGTGCGTGCTTTCGGGATTGGCGTGAACTATCGGCGCCGATGCGAAGCCTCCTCGCTCATTTAGGTGCAGTCCCCAACACGCCTCATATCAATGCATCTTGATGCGCCAGTCCGCTCAATGTGTCGATTCTTTGGATTGATTGTTCAGCAGCAAGGCGCGCCCTGCGAATAGTCCGCCATTGACTTCCATTTGAAAGCGCTCGGCGTCGCGTCTACGTATCTCGTCCGCAATCTCTTCTGCGGCCTCAGGCGTCGCACCCAAGGCCTGCGTCGCCTGTCTGCCCAATACCATCGCAGACTCAAACGTTTCGCGGACCTGAAAATCCACATCCACTTTATGCAGATCCAATGCGTGCTCGCGATCAAAAGCACGCGCCAGCACCACGGAATGCGGACACATGGCCTTGATGCGTTCGACCATTTGCGTCACCGTGTCTTTGCCGTCGGCGCAGATCAGAATCGCCTGTGCATTCTTTGCTCCGGCGGCATGCAACACATCGGTACGCGTGCCATCACCGTAGTACACCTTGAATCCGAACGTCGCGGCGCTGCGTATCATCTCGGGATCATTGTCGATGATGGTGATTTCAGCCCCCATCGCCAGCATATGTTGGCTGGCAATTTGTCCCACACGGCCAAACCCGATAACAAGGGCATTGCCGATCTGGTCCTCTGGAGTCTCCAGATCGTCAGTTGATAGATTCGCACGCGGCATCCAGCGTTTATGGATCAACACCACCAACGGCGTCAAAGCCATCGACAGCACCACGATGGCCGTCATGTTGGCATTGACGATAGGATCGATGACCCCATTGGCCAATGCGGCGGCAAACAAGACAAAAGCAAATTCGCCCCCCTGTGCCATCAATACGGCGCGATCGACTGCCTCAGCGCGCGAGCTTTTCGCCAATCGCGCGGTCCCGTAAATGCATAGTGCTTTAACCAACATCATCGACAGCACCCCGGCCACGATCAGCGGTGCATTCTGCGCCACAACCGTGAGGTCCAGCGACATGCCCACACCCAGGAAAAACAGGCCTAACAGCAAGCCGCGGAAAGGTTCGATATCCGCTTCCAGCTGATGACGGAAGGTCGATTCCGACAACAAGACGCCGGCGAGGAATGCCCCCATCGCCATCGACAGTCCGCCCCATTGCATCAGCAGCGCGGCTCCCAGCACCACAAGCAATGCTGCCGCAGTCATGACCTCACGAGCTTTGGCACGCGCCAGTAAGCGAAACAACGGATTCAACAACCATATCCCCGCGACGACCAATGCCGCGACAGAGCCGACGCCTATCCCGATATCGGCCCAGCGAGATGACGCTGTCGCGGCCTCCTGGTGCGCTCCCGGCGGCGCAATGAATGCCACCAATGCCAGCAGCGGTACGATCAACAAGTCTTCCAACAGCAGAATAGAGACGATTTTTTGACCGCGAGGCTTTGCGATATCACCGCGCTCGCCGAGCAACTGCATCACGATGGCGGTAGAGGTCAACACAAATCCCATTGCGCTGATGAACGCCACGGCGAGCGAAAACCCGAAGGCTACCCCCACGCCTGTCAGCAACAAGCCGCAAATCAATACCTGCAGACTGCCCAGACCAAATATCTCTTTGCGCAGTCCCCACAAGTGCGATGGACGCATCTCCAGGCCGATGATGAACAGGAACATCACCACGCCTAATTCAGCCGTGTGCAATATCGTGTGAGGATCTCGAAACAGACCCAGGCCAAACGGACCGATCACCAGGCCCGCGGCCAAGTAGCCCAAGACCGAGCCTAAGCCCAAACGCCTGAAGATCGGCACCGCCACCACTGCCGCACCCAGCAGTACGACCACCTTGGCCAATTCGCTTGCATCGCCTTCTACTGCCATGAAATCCCCTTGTCCGGTTGACCGGACACTTCGCTTGTATGCGCCAATTTACCCTCGGCTGCCTGCCGAATGGCCGCCACCAATGTTGCGGCATCAATACTTTTGACTAAAAAACCACGCGCTCCGTCCCGTAACGCCTGCGCGAGTTCGTCGGCTTCTTCGGATACGGTCAGTATCAGCACAGCAGCATCTGGCACGTCCTGGACCAGCAGCTTCAACGTTTCCAGACCCGACAGCCCCGGCATATTCAGATCAAGCAGAATCACATTAGGTTGAAACGCTTTGGCGCGCTTGACCCCCTCGATGCCATCGGCCGCTTCTGCGACGACATCAAAATCGGGTTGCCGCTGTAACAGCAGCCGCACGCCCGATCGAAACAGGGCGTGATCGTCAATCAACAAAATACGGATAGTCATGATGTCGCAGATTCAGACCACAGAACGTTCGGAATGCGGCAATACCAGCCGCACGGTGGTTCCTGTTCCCGGTTGGGATGTCATCTCCAACTCGGCATGCAATCGCGCAGCTCTCTCGCGCATGATATTCAATCCAATGTGATTTTCGTCACCTTGACGAATGTCATCCATGCGAAAGCCGATGCCATTATCGACAATATTCATTTCAAAATCGCTGGCGTTGCGCAACGTCACGCGCACGTGATCCGCCTGAGCGTGCTTGCGCACATTCGATAAGGCTTCCTGCAAAATGAACAGCACCTGCAACTGCTGCTCGGGCGATAAGGGGCGCCCCATTTTGTACTGCGTGTCCAGGTCAATCACAATGCCAGTCTGCCGTTTAAATCGTTCGATCGTATCTTCGATGGCAACCGACAATTCGACCTGGTCGAGCTTGGTACGGAAGTTCACCAACAACTCACGCACATCCTGATAACTTTCGTCGACTCCGGTGCGTAACAACGGCACAATCTGTTGCAGGTCTTCGTAGTCTGCGCGCCTCATGGCGTCTTCGAGCAATTGCAATTGCATCTTCAGAAAATTCAAGCCCTGCGCAATACTGTCGTGCAATCCCTGCGCCATCAGACTGCGTTCACGGATCACCGCTAACTGCCTGGCCTTGGCCTCCAGGCGTCGGTGATCCAGAGCGACGCCCAGATGCTGCCCCAGAGTCTCCAACAGTTGCGTTTCACTGGGCAGCAACTCACGTCCGGCGTCAAAGTGCAGGGCGAATTCTCCCAGGTTTTCATCACGGGCCATGATGCGAAACGTCGCCACACTGCAATCATCGGTACGATAAACAACCGAGTCGGCGTGCGCGCAAATCGTGCCGGACGTCTGTTCATCGACCTGCGGCGCAACATCCTCGGACACGATCACGTGCGCATGTTCGTTTGGTAATTCAATCAGTCGTACCGTTCCGCCGGCAGCATCAAACTCGCCGATAACCCGTTGCAGAAAGCCCCGGCACATCGCCTCGATATCGTTCGGGAGATTTAAAAATGACGTCACCAGATACAGAGACGCAATCTCCCGATTACGTTTTTCCAGCTCCGCCGTTTTGGTGCGAACGCCGTTTTCCAGTTCCTGGTACAGACGCTCCAGCTTGTCGGCCATCAAGTTGAATCCGTGCGCCAGTACGCCGAATTCGTCGCGTGTTTTAACAGGCAGTCTGGTATTGAATTGCCCCGCCGTCAAACGATGCAGTCCTTCTCGCAAACGCAACATCGGTTGGATAATCCAGACGTACAACAGATAGATCGCCAGACCAGTACCGACACTGCCAATCACCGCAATGACACCCTGAAAAAAACGCAGCAGAGTTCTTTTCTTGTCATTGTCCAATTCAATCATGCCTGCCAGCCGATCTGTCTCTGCCATGAACGCGGGCAGGTGGTCCAGATAGGCACTCGTCTCGCCGTTTTTTTCCGCCTCGGCAACAGCCGGTTTGAGATGCTGGTTCCACAGTTGAGCAATCGTGCTCAGTTGCTCGCGGATATGTGCGACGTTAGGCAATCGCAAGGGCCTGGACGGACTGCCCCCCGCCAATAGCGCCAACGCCTGATCTTGTACATGTAAAGCTTGATCTAATGCGGCGTGTTGGTCCACATCGGGACGTATAAGCGCGATCGCAATCTGATTTGCCATCATGCGCAGATTGCCTATCTCTTTCGTCGCGGCGTCGGCCCGTTCCAGCCCTCGCGATAGTGACAGCATCCAGGCCAGCAGCATCAACACAACGACCAAAGAAAACAACAGGCTCGCGATCACCCGCGTGGGCAGGCGATCTCGCAATGTGGGCAACCCGTCTAGACCCACGAAAAATTCTGAAGGCGTCATGGTGTGCTGTCAGCGAATGAGGCGGGCAGTGTATCTGCTTTCGTGCCGAATACGAAAACTGAAATCTGCAATTTCAGTCGTCCAACACAGCCGCCTCAGACTCGCGCTGCAGCAGCTCGCGCTTGCGTGCCACGCCCCAGCGATATCCCGAAATGTCCCCATCACGCCTGACCACACGATGACAGGGAATCGCCACCGCCAATTGATTGGCGCCGCACGCCTGGGCTACGGCTCGCACAGCCTTGGGGGCTCCGATGCGATGTGCGATTTCCGCATAACTGACCATGGCGCCCGGCGCGAGGTCTCGCAGCGCTTGCCAAACACGTTGTTGAAACGCCGTTCCACGAACATCGAGCGGCAGATTCAACCCCACACCAGGCGCCTCTACAAATCCCACGACTTGCGCTACCCACTGTTCGAACTCAGGGTCATCCCCGCTTAGTCGAGCAAATGGAAAACGGTCCTGTAGATCCCGCACCAGCTGATCGGGGTCATCGCCCAGCCAGATCGCGCAGATTCCTCGCTGGCTGCGAGCTACCAAAATTGCTCCTAGTGAGCATTCACCTACGGCAAAACGTATGTCGGTATTGGCCCCGCCTGACTTATAGTCTTTTGGACGCATCCCCAACAGGCGATCGGATGCTTCGTAGAACCGGCTATTGGAATTGAATCCCGCCTCATAAATCGCTTGGGTGATGGTCGGCGCCCCCGCTAATTCGTCACGCAGCCGTTTGGCACGAAGTGCATCGGCGTATGCCTTTGGGCTAAGTCCCGTCTCTGCCTTGAACAGGCGATGAAAGTGAAAAATGCTGACGCCTGCCTGCGTAGCCAGCGCTTCCAGGCTCGGAGGTGTCTCCGCTGTTTCGATCTGGCGACATGCCTGGGCAACCAGGGCCGCCCGACGGCTGGCGGCCGCAGAGCGATCTGCACTTGCCCGCCGGCTGGGGCGGAACCCAGCCGCCTCGGCGGCTTCAGGGGTATCAAAAAACAGCACGTTCTCACGACGGGGCAATCGTGCCGAGCTGCTGGGCCGGCAGTACACCCCAGTAGTACGCACGGCATAGACGAAATATCCATCCGCCACGGGATCTCGGTTCTGCACTGCTCCCCAACGCGCCTGGTCGGTCGTGTACAACTCTATATCGCTTGGATTGGACGAATTCGACATTAGGTCACCCAGAAAAACCGCCATTCAAGGCTGATATCCCACTGTAAATCCGAATTTGGGCGCAAGACATCCCATTCTTGCTCTCAAATTTTCAGAAGACCGAAATCTCGGAAAAGTAAGTATTCACACCATATCCACAGAAGCCCGTCTGCCCCCAAAACACCCTGTGGATAACCTCTAGAAAGCGGGACTGTGCACAGCGTGTGGACGTAAATTGAACAAGCTGGCTTTTTTGGCGCAGCCCCAAAAGTTGTTCAACTTGGTCCGCAGCGCTACACAGAACTGCTACACAGCCAAAAACCGCTACAAGTTCATGAAATAGAATGGCTTTTTTGAGTTGATGCAGTTATCCACAGACTCTATTAATCATTAGTCTTTATATAAAGAAAAAGAAAAGAGAAAAACAAACATGCACTCCCACCAGCGCCCAGCGGTGCAAAAATAAGCTATGCGTATCCTCCTCATAGAAGACGAATCCGAATTGGCTCGGTGGTTGTCCCGCAGCCTGGCCCGGCATGCCGGTTTTGTTGTTGAATGGGCTGACGACGGCCTGGTCGCCGAAAGACGGCTGGCTGTGGAAGAATTCGATGCAGTGATTTTGGATCTCGGCCTGCCCGGTATGGATGGCCATACCTTGCTGGCCAAAATCCGAGCTCGCGACGACCGGACTCCTGTTCTCGTATTGACGGCACGCGACTCGCTGGCCGAGCGCGTCGATACCTTGCACGAGGGAGCTGATGATTTTTTGCCCAAACCGTTTGTGCTCGAGGAACTCGAGGCACGGTTGATTGCATTGATCCGCCGCAGTCGTGGACGGGAACACCCTCGGCTGGCGCTTGGTGATCTGGTGCTGGATACTTCTGCACAGCGATTTACCGTGCGCGGTCAACCGTTGCAGTTATCACCCCGTGAACATTCTGTGTTACGCGTACTTATCCAACGCAGCGGCGAACCTATCAACAAACAGCAAATCCTGGATCGCATTCAAACAGACGATTCGGATATCAACCTGGAAGCCATCGAAGTACTTGTGCACAGGTTGCGTAAAAAACTCGCCGATACCGGCGTACAAATCGTGACCCTGAGGGGAATGGGATACTGCCTGGAGGCGATTCTTGAAACTTAGGCCTCGCCATCGCACGCTGAAATCGTTGTTGTTGTGGTGGTTGATTCCGGCCTTGGTTTTCATCATGTTGATAGCTTTGTGG
The DNA here is from genome assembly GCF_002261185.1 of Bordetella genomosp. 4. GTDB lineage: Bacteria > Pseudomonadota > Gammaproteobacteria > Burkholderiales > Burkholderiaceae_B > Bordetella_A. The sequence goes on along the minus strand of NZ_NEVQ01000001.1, from coordinate 112,941 downwards.
CTGTCAAACTATCAACTGCGCAACCAGGTAGACCAGGCATATGACCGTGCTCTTGCAGGAGCGCTGCGTTCTATCGACCACAACATATCCACAGCCAGCGGTGGACTAAGTCTCGAACAGCCTTATTTGATGCTCGAATTTTTCGAGCTCACTGCCAACGGCAATGTGTATTACCGTATTGCCACGGAAGACGGGTTGGCAGAGATCGGCAACCAGGACCTGCCTTTGCCGGATAAGCCCCTGATTTCAGGGCAGCCGCAGTTTTTTGACGCGCAATATCAAGGCCTATCGCTGCGTGTTGCGGCCCTGGCCAGACCGATGGATCCCCCGCTGTACAACAACCGTGGAGGCAGGGTGATCGTACAAGTCGCCGAATCCCTGGAAACGCGTGAAAACTTCCTGAATCAGTCGCTATTACGCGCGCTCGAGCGCGACATCGTGGTGATCCTCATCGTGGTGTTAGTCGTGGTCTGGAGTGTTTTCCGGGCAGTTCGCCCACTCGAGCGATTACGCCAGGATGTGGATAAACGTTCAGCAGACGATTTAAGCCCCGTAGACGCTCCGGACATCCCAAGTGAGGTCGCCCCCTTGGTCGACGCCGTAAATCTCCACATGAGCCGTTTTACGGCTCAGGCGAGGGTCCAGCGGCAGTTCCTGGACGACGCTTCACACCAATTGCGCACGCCCCTGTCCGTTTTGCGGACCCAGACGGCTTATGCGCTCCGGGAAACCGATCCGACTGAAATACGTACCGCGCTGCTTGCCATGCAAGAGGGCCTGGATCGGGCAGTGCGCACCACAAACCAGATGCTGGCGCTGGCACGCGCTAAAAACGCGTCGCTGAGCGAGGCTGGCCTGGTCCCCGAGGAAGTCGACCTGGTCGATATCGCCCAGAATGTCATCCGCACGCTGCTACCTGCCGCTAGGGCCCGTCAGCTGGATCTGGGGCTTGAAGCCTCGAGTCTGCCCGTGCGTATCCAGGGCATTGACTGGTTGCTGCGTGAAGCCCTCAGCAATCTGATCGATAACGCCATCCGCTATACGGCGCCGGCCAGTCAGGTCACCGTGCGCGTCTACGCAGATGAGCGCTATGCCCGGGTGACAGTGGAAGACAGCGGTCCTGGAATGTCATCGGCGGACATTTCCCAGGCCAGTGTGCGTTTCCGTCGCGGCGCCGCAGGCAAAAACAAGCCGGGGGCGGGTTTGGGGCTGGCTATCGTCGGAACGATTGTGGAAATTCATGGCGGCCGATTCGTGCTGGAGAACCGGCAACCGCAGCCCGGACTGCGCGCCGCATTAGTGTTTACCCTAGGTTCTTTCCCAAATGCTGCATTGCGGCACGAAATTGCGGGAAATTGAAAGGTTCCGGAAAGGCCGGATTGGGTACGGTTGCGATCCGTTGGCCATGGTCCCGTTTTGTGGGCATGGTCGGCTCACGATGACATCTAAAAAGCGATTCACGGAGACCGCACGATGCAACTCTTTTTGAAAGCCCGCGTGGCCGCGGCATTTGGGGCATGTGCCCTGGCTTTGGGTATGGCAACTGCCCACGCTGCCGACGAACCTCGTCGGCCCGAATGTATTGCTCCCGCCCAGCCTGGCGGCGGCTTTGACCTGACCTGCCGTTTGGCTACCGAAGGCCTGAAGCAGAGCGGTGCACTGAAATCCGCCATGCGTATCGTCTACATGCCCGGCGGCATCGGCGCGGTGGCCTACAACAACGTGGTCGCACAACATCCCGATGAGCCCGGCAGCATCGTGGCGTTCTCGGGCGGTTCGCTGCTGAACCTGGCGCAAGGCAAGTTCGGCAAGTACAACGTCAATGACGTGCGTTGGCTGGCGGGGATCGGCACTGACTACGGTGTAGCCGTCGTACGCGATGATTCTCCCTATAAGGATCTGAAGAGCCTGATGGAAGCCTTCAAGCAGGATCCGACCAAGATCGTGCTGGGCGCAGGCGGTACCGTAGGCAGCCAGGATTGGATGAAAGCTGCACTGACGGCCAAAGCCGCGGGCGTAGATTTCCGCAAAATGCGTTTCGTTGCCTTCGAAGGCGGTGGCGAGGCCGTAACGGCACTGCGCGGCGGCCATATCCAGGCATACATGGGTGACGCTGCGGAAGCCTTCACCATGCTGGAAGGCGGCGCGCCGATCCGCGTGCTGGCAGTGTTCAACGACGAACGCCTGCCCGGCAAACTCAACACCGTTCCCACGGCAAAAGAGCAGGGCTACGACATTACGTGGCCCATCATCCGTGGCTTCTATGTCGGTCCTAAAGTTTCCGACAAGGACTACCAGTTCTGGGTTGACGCGTTCAACAAGATGATGAGCGCGCCCGAATACGCCAAGCTGCGCGATCAACAAGGCCTGTTCCCGTTCCAAAAGACCGGTGCCGAGTTGGATGCCTACGTCAAAGAACAAGTACAAAAGTACCAAGAACTGGCTGATGGATTCGGCCTGATCAAAAAGTAAAACGCAACCCGTAGTTTTTGCCGCCGGACCGCCCAAGGCAGCAGCAAGCCGAGGGCGCGCTTGGAGGTATTGGGGGCGTCGAGATTCGGCGCCCTGTTTTGCGCCGCCGTGATCGCCATCCATGCCTCGCATGAACACCGGCGCGTCGATTTCAGGAAACGAGATCATGACTGATCGAACTCTGGGCATTTGCGCCCTGGTCCTGGCTGCCTTCATGACATGGGCCGGCTGGGATATCGAAGCACCTTTCGCTTACGAGCCTGTCGGGCCACGCGCTTTCCCGATGCTAATTGCCTTGATGATCGGCTTGTGCGGGCTGCGTCTGGCGATCAAAGGGGGCAACCCTGTCGAAGCTAATCCTCCCGGCGCCAACTCACGCATTGCATTGATGGTGCTCGGCGCGGCTGCTTATGCATTCCTGTTTCAGTGGCTGGGTTTCATCATCGCGACAGCGTTGATGACGGTCTATGTCGGTCGCCTGTTTGGCGGCGCGTGGCTGAAATGCGTGACCGGCGGCGTGATTATGGGCGTTTTCTTCTATTTCTTGTTTGACAGAGCGCTGGACGTTGTCTTGCCGGCCGGTCTGCTGGGAGATCTGCTATGAGCGGCATCGTCGATCATTTATCCATTGGTTTTGGCGTCGCGTTTTCGTTGACCAACTTGTTGGTCGCAGCCATCGGTTCTTTCATCGGCACAATGGTGGGGGTCTTGCCAGGTCTGGGACCCATCAATGGCGTCGCGATGCTGATTCCGATTGCGTTCGCCATGAATCTACCGCCGGAAACCGCGTTGATTCTGCTGGCTGCGGTGTATGTGGGAGCCGAATACGGTGGACGTATTACATCGATTCTGTTGAACGTGCCTGGCGAAGCCAGCGCCATCATGACGACGCTGGACGGTTATCCCTTGGCGCGTCAAGGGTTGGCCAACGTCGCATTGTCGTTGTCTGCCTGCTCGGCATTTGTCGGGGCGATCGTTTCCGTGACGGGCATCATTTTGCTGGCCCCGATGCTGGCCAAATGGGCATTGGCATTCGGTCCTGCCGAATACTTCGTGCTGATGGTTTTCGCATTCTGCTGCTTGACGAGTCTGTTGGGTAAACAACCCATCAAAGGCGTGTTGGCGGCGATGATAGGTTTAGGCATTGCAGTGATCGGCGTGGATTCAAACTCGGGTGTGTATCGCTACACCTTCGACTCGGTGCATCTGGCTGATGGCATCGATTTCGTAGTGGTGGTGATCGCGCTGTTTGCCGTGGCCGAGATGCTGGAGATGCTGGAAAAAGTCGTGGCCGGGCATAGCGTCGAGGTCAAACCCAGCGGTCGCAAGCTATTCAATCTGAAAGAGTTGGCGTTCACGTGGTGGAGCATCGTCCGTAGCTCGTTGGTGGGCTTCGGTGTGGGAGTATTGCCTGGTGCTGGCGCGAGCGTTGCCGCTGCCGTGGCTTACTCCCAAGAAAAACGCATCATCGAAAACAAAGATCCCGATGCCAAGTTCGGCAAGGGCGACATGCGCGGTCTGGTGGCGCCGGAATCCGCTGCGACGGCTTCGGCGATCGGCTCCTTTGTGCCGATGTTGACGCTGGGTGTCCCTGGATCGGGTACGACGGCTGTCATGATGGGGGCACTGACGCTCTACAACATCACGCCGGGTCCGGTGCTGTTCGACACCAAGCCTGAACTGGTGTGGGGCCTGATTGCTTCGCTGTTCATCGCCAACGTATTGTTGTTCGTTATGAACGTGCCGATGGTCCGTGTGTTCTCCAAGGTGCTGTCCGTCCCTGGTTGGCTGATGGTGCCAGGCATCCTCAGTATCAGCTTCATCGGTGTCTATGCGATCAACTCCGGCACTTTTGATCTGTTGATGGTGGTCGGCATCGGTACGATTGGTTATTTCCTGCGCAAGTTCGGCGTGCCGATGGCACCATTGGTCCTGGGGGTCGTACTTGGCGACATGATGGAGCAGAATCTGCGCCGGGCTTTGTCGATCACGAATGGCGACGTCGCCGTGCTTTACCAGAGCCCCGTGTCGATCGGACTTTGGATCGCCGCGATTGCAGTTGTAGTGGTTCCGCAGTCGCTGCGCAAATTGCGTCAGCGCCGCAAATTGGAACAAGCAAGCGCCTGAGGCGATAAATAAAATGGGGTCAGAAGAGCGTCTCTCTTCTGACCCCATTTTTTGGACCGCAGTATCACTACGCGGTGTCCTCAACCCGCCCACTCGTGCGTAAACTGATTTAGACGCCCGCTAGGCGCTCAATCGCCTGATCCAGGGTCGAATCCTTCTTGGCGAAACAAAAGCGCACCAGGCGATGATTAGACGCCTCTGCGTCGGGGTGTTGATAAAAGGCAGACACCGGGATCACGGTGACGCCGTGCTGCATGGTCAGATCTCGAGCGAAATCTGCCTCGGACTGTTTCGAAATCTCGCTGTAGTCCGCCAACATGAAAAATGTCCCCGGGCTCGGCAAGGGCTTGAACCGGGTATTAGCCAAGCCAGCCGTCAAGCGGTCCCGTTTGGCCTGGTAAAACGCTGGCAGGTCGGTGTACGGCTTGGGATCCTGCATGAATTCCGCCAATGCAAACTGCATGGGCGACGATACGGTAAAGACCATGAACTGGTGGACTTTGCGCAGCTCGGCACTGAGCTGGCGCGGCGCGCAGCAATAGCCGATTTTCCAGCCGGTGGTGTGATAGGTCTTGCCGAACGAAGAAATGACAAATGCGTGCTCGGCCAGCAGCGGCCGAGTGGCTAGGCTGGCGTGCGGTTTCCCGTCAAACACAATGTGTTCGTAGACTTCGTCTGATAGCAGCAGGACACCGGTATCCCGGACAATGCTCTCCAGGGCATCGAGGTCGCTTTCCTCGAGTACCGCGCCTGTGGGGTTGTGGGGGAAGTTCAACATCAACAGACGAGTACGAGAGGTGATGGCATCACGCACGCGTTGCCAGTCGATGCGGTAATACGGGTCAGCCTCTGTCGGTGCACGCAAGGGTACCGGTACCGCCGTGCCGCCGGCCAAACGGATGGCCGGCAAATACGAGTCGTAGCAGGGCTCGATGACAACGACCTCATCACCGCTGTTGACGGCCGCCAATACGGTAGCCATCAAGGCTTCAGTCGCGCCACTGGTGACGGTAATCTCGGTTTCGGGATCGTAGCGGTGGCCATAGAGGGCCAGCGTCTTTTCTGCAATAGCCTGGCGTAATGGTGCTACGCCAGGCATGTAGGGATACTGATTGTGCCCTGCGGCCATGGCGCGCGACACCAAATCACATAAACGGGCATCCGGGTCGAAATCGGGAAAACCTTGTCCGAGATTAATGGCTTGATGCTCGATAGCCAACCGGCTCATGACGGTGAAAATGGTGGTGCCCACATCAGGCAATTTGGATCGGATCATGGCAATAATGCAGCTAGGGGTGAAATAAAAAGCGAACGGGCAAGTATCCCATTAACTCGAGAATGCGGTTTTGATTAGTCCCGATTTATGACCGATATATTGCCTCAACGGCGATATGGAAAAAATGCGACATACGGGTAAACAACTATTTGTTTCGTCAAAGATGCGTGAGTATGCTAAGTCTCGCAGTTGATTCAAGCGTTGTACGGGCCTATTTCTAGTCGGCGTCCTTGATTCACTAGCATTCATTTTTATTATCGGGACGCTATACAAATGGTTCAGAAGGGCAAAGTCAAATGGTTCAACGCCGATAAGGGTTTCGGCTTTATTACGCCGGACGCTGGCGGTACGGATGTATTCGCACATTTCTCGGCTATTCAGGGACGCGGTTATCGCAGCCTGAACGAAGGCCAGGAAGTGGAGTTCGAAGTCAAGGATGGTCCGAAAGGACCTCAAGCGGCCGAGATTCGCCCGCTTTAATTCGGGAAATCCCGCTTTTCCCGTGAGCCAGGTTTTGCCTGGCTGCAACGCCCCGTGGCTGTATGGCTCCGGGGCGTTGTCGCATTTGTACGGGTGAAACTGCGCTCAGCAAGCTGACTGGCCGGGATAACTGTGGGGCTATGGTCTGTGGATAATATTGGGAATAAGTTTGTGGATAAGGCCCTCGTCCGGCATTGGGGGAGTTTGGAGCGATAGGGGGCCTCACTGGCGCGAAATCTGGGTTTTGCACAGAAATACTATATAGATATCTTGACCCATAGTGATCTGGCTATCGAGGCTGATTGTTATTCGGTTTATTCACGCCGGGGCATTTTTGCGTGGTTTTTCAAGGGTTAAGGCGGCAAGCCTGTGACGAGTTCACGGGAAAGGTTCCATCAAGGCCAATATTTTCGTAGGTCGCATGATGAGAATTCGGGGGGCGAAAGCTCAGTTGTTCACAAAGATATCCCCAGGGGTTATGTGAGGGTTTTTTATGGGATTTTGGGTTTTCTAAGGGGCGAGATTATTTGTGGATAGAGTTGTGATTATCAGGGTCGGAAGGATGGTTCCGGTGTTTTGATGAGAGTTTGTTTTCGAATAAGAGGCCGAGTTATTCAACTCGGCTTTTTTATTTCTTTGATGTCGCAAAGATATCCACCGGGCTGACGAGGAAGGCTGGAGGTGGAGATTGGGCTTGTGGAAAAGTTGTGGAGGGGAGTTTCATGTGAAACAGGGGGTGAGTAGTTTCGGGTTTCGTGTGCGGTGGGGGTTTGTGGATAACGTTTAGTGAGTGGGGTTGTGGGGAAGAGGGTGTGGATAGTTGTTCGGATGCGGTTCGTGGGCTGTGTGCGGGTGGGAGGTGTTTGTCGCGTGTGGATAAGAGTTCTTCTGGCGTTGAGTGGGGGTGGAAGCCGTGTGGGGGCTTCACGCGGCCGGTCAGACGCCTGCGCGTCCGACACCGCTTCGTCAACCTCGTCGCTGCGCTCCTTCGGTTTCCCTCGCTCGGCCACGAAGCGCCCCCACACGGCTTCCACCCCCACCCAACTCGCGTTATCTCGTGCTGCCACACCGGCGGCGGGACTGTCTTGCTTAGGCTTCGTAGGAGGAGGTGAGGCAAGGAGGAATATCTTGCAGGGTTGCTAGGGTTGGGCGCCTACGGGCGCGCCCAACCCTAGCAATTGGAAAACTCGGGCGCGGACAACTGTGAGGTGGTGCGGGATCTTGACGAGTTAATTGGATTAACTTTGAGATGGGTCTTAGCCGGTAGAGGCGTGGGAAAGCGGCATGAAGAGGGATTGGAAGGTTAGGTACGAGCTGGGCAACACGCTAGGCAACGGGCTACGCGAGGCACAGATAAGGAGCTAGGCAAGAACCTAGATAAGGGACTAGGCAGGAACCAAGCAGGGGACCAGACAGGAGACTGGCAGAGGACTAGGCACGGGATTAGGCAAAGGATCACGCAGGGGATCAGGCAAGGCACTATGCAATGGACTAGGACTGCTTAGCGGGGGCCTAAGCGGGTGCTGTGGCGAGTTCTGGGGCCTGTAGTTGCCCCTGGGGAGGGCTGGCTCGGAGGCGGATGATGCGTGTGTTTTGCGGAAGGATATGCGATCCTGGGCGTGGTTCGGTATCGAGGACGGGGGTTGAGAGTGGCGCGAGTGCTTCTCTGGTGGTGTATAGCATTGTGATCGTAGCTCTCGATATCGGCTGTGGCATCTTGCTCCGCTCTGGGCGCTGGCCCGGGTAGTTTGCGGTGATGCTGCCTATCACTGTCTGTGGCTTGGGCGTTTGCTCGATGTGCTATGTGTGGCTCGTCATGTCGTTAATACAGGCTACTTAGGCCCGGGAGTCAATAGAGAGACAGAGGGCAGGGGGAGCTCCGCATTCATCCGGAGGTTAAGCACTGCGACCCTCGTTCCGCTCTCGTGGATTGTTCCACGTGAAACAGCGCACCAATGAGCCGGCCCAACCGTTGGGAAGCGCTCCGGCTCTGCCTAATTTCTTGACCAATACCAGCACTGAGTATGGATTATGGGGAATGATTTGCCAGATATCTGGACGTAATAAACCAGTATGTACTAAGGGACAGCCATAAACGTGGGTTCTTCTGCCGCAGCGATTGTCGCGATTAGGCTCTTCCTGTCCAGTATTTGCCGTTGATTTCTTTCGGAAAAGGGGCATCTTCTAGGCCGAGGGCATTTATTAAGCTTCTGTCGAAATGCAGGCACCCTTCGCACGGGTTCCATATAGGGTGAGATGCCGTCTGATGTTGCCCGGATGGACAGCTATCCTTCTGCGAAAAGTACCGATACCGGCGTTGCAGATGCCACTCATAGCGAGCTGATGGGGCATTAGGACTCAAAATGTACTCGTACCGATGGCACCCCTCCCGCCGTGCAAAACCCTTTTCGCCATATTGATTGACGTTCCACGTGAAACAGCAGAACCCATCTGTATGCCGACATAGAGCTAAGAAAACGAGAGGTGCTGTCTTGGGATCTATCGCTTCGCGAATATAACGTCCCCGTGTTTCACGTGAAACATTCGCTATTCGAAGATGCGACTAGCGCGCTGGTCCGCCGTTATCTTGGTTTTACGGGACATATTCGCCGCGGAGTAGGCCACACGCGCGGTTAAATCCGCACCACAACATAGTGCCAGGCGTTGTCTCATGATCGCTAAATCTCATGAACAGCAAGGGGTAGTCCTTTCTCGGTACTCCAGAGCTTCGCGGCAATTCTAGCTATGTTCCACGTGAAACATTCCCGAAGTGCCGCCACACCTCCCTTCAACTGATCGACTCCCGATCGTTATCGGCGGGCGCGCCCGTAGGCGCCCGCGGATAACAGCCCGGCAAACTCCTTCTCTCTGGCACGTTCTCCCCTACGAAGCCTAAGCAAAATAGTCGTCCCAGCAATGCAGCGATCCAAGATTCTGTGAGGTGAGGTGGGGGAATGGAGAGGGAGGGGCGCCTCGTGGTCGAGCGAGGGAAACCGAAGGAGCGTAGCGACGAGGTTGACGAAGCGGTGTCGGACGCGCAGGCGGCCGACCGACCACGTGAAGCCCCTCCCTCTCCATTCCCCCACCTCACCGCCAAAAGAACCTACTTCGCCCATACCAGGAACAACAACCCCATCATATGTTTCACGTGAAACACACCGCCCCACACTCCCTAAAAGCCAAAAAGATGCCACCCGTTGCAACTTCCCCAATGTTTCACGTGAAACATCCCCAAGGTCCCCTTTATAATGGAACCTAACAAGCTCTTTCTCCCATCCCCCCATCATGAATTACCCGCGCGAATTTGACGTGATTGTCGTCGGTGGCGGCCATGCCGGCACTGAGGCTGCGTTGGCAGCTGCCCGCATTGGCGCCAAGACGCTATTGTTGACCCACAACATCGAGACCCTTGGTCAAATGTCCTGCAACCCGTCGATCGGCGGAATAGGCAAAGGACACTTGGTCAAAGAGGTCGATGCTCTGGGCGGAGCGATGGCCATCGCCACTGACGAGGCGGGAATTCAGTTTCGTATTTTGAATGGCTCAAAAGGCCCTGCCGTCCGCGCAACTAGAGCGCAAGCCGATCGGGTGTTGTACCGCAAAGCTATTCGTCATCGTTTAGAAAACCAACCGAACCTGTGGCTCTTCCAGCAGGCCGTCGACGACCTCATGGTTGAAGGCGATCGAGTGGTAGGCGCCGTCACCCAGATCGGATTGAAGTTCCGCGCCCGCAGCGTCGTCCTGACTGCCGGCACCTTCCTCAATGGCTTGATTCACGTAGGCCTGGAAAACTACTCCGGTGGCCGTGCCGGCGACCCGCCCGCGATCTCATTGGGCCAGCGCTTAAAAGAATTGAAGCTTCCCCAAGGACGGTTGAAAACCGGAACGCCTCCTCGTATCGATGGCCGCACCATTGATTACAGCGTCCTCGAAGAACAGCCCGGCGACCTCGATCCGATCCCAGTATTTTCCTTTTTGGGCAACACGTCCATGCACCCGCGTCAGCTGCCGTGCTGGATCACTCATACCAACTCCCGTACGCACGACATCATCCGTGCGGGACTCGATCGCTCACCAATGTACAGTGGCGTCATCGAGGGCATAGGACCACGGTACTGTCCTTCCATCGAGGACAAAATCCATCGTTTTGCCGACAAGGCATCGCACCAGGTTTTCCTCGAGCCCGAGGGCCTGGATACCCACGAGGTCTATCCCAACGGCGTATCCACCAGTCTGCCATTCGACGTTCAATGGGATTTGATCCATTCCTTGCCCGGCTTGGAAAATGCACATATTCTGCGTCCCGGTTATGCGATCGAGTACGACTACTTCGATCCTCGTGGATTGAAATCAACATTGGAAACCAAGGCCATCGAGGGCCTGTATTTCGCCGGCCAGATCAACGGCACAACAGGTTACGAAGAGGCCGCTGCGCAAGGCCTATTAGCGGGTGCGAATGCGGCGTTGCGTTCGTTAGAAAGAGAGCAGTGGACGCCTCGTCGTGACGAAGCGTACTTGGGCGTGTTGGTTGATGATCTCGTGACGCGAGGCGTGACAGAGCCCTATCGCATGTTCACCTCTCGCGCTGAATATCGTTTGAGCTTGCGAGAAGACAACGCAGATCTGCGATTGACTGAAATCGGCCGTAAATTAGGTCTGGTCGATGATATTCGCTGGGATGCCTTCAGCCGCAAGCGCGATGCAGTAGCCGCGGAAATTGAGCGACTGAAATCAACCTGGGTCACTCCTCGCAATTTTCCTGCCGAGGCGGCAGAGCCATTGCTAGGCAAAGCAATTGAACGTGAGTACTCACTATCAGATCTGTTGAAACGACCCACCGTGTCTTATGCCACCCTTATGGCGGCTCGTAATACCGACGGTTCACTGTTGGCCGGCCCTGGCGTGTCCGACGACGACATCCTGGCCGAACAAGTCGAAATCCAGGTCAAGTACGCGGGCTATATCGCCAGGCAACAAGACGAAGTACAAAAGCATTTGTCGCACGAACAGCAACGTATTCCGGCGGACATGGATTACGACGCTGTCAGCAGCTTGTCGTTCGAAGTTCGCCAGAAACTCAAAACGCACCGTCCCGAAACCATTGGGCAAGCCGCGCGTATTTCCGGTGTCACGCCTGCAGCAATCTCACTATTGCTCATCCATCTAAAGCGTTTGCATTACGGCACGCGCAAGCAAGCCGCATGAGCCCCGCGTCTGAGGTCAATCTGGCACAGCGCCTGACGCAAGCTGGCGATAGCCTGGGCTTGTCGATCACCGCTGCACAAACGGATCAGTTGCTGACGTATCTGGCACAGATGCAGCGTTGGAATCGTACCTACAACCTGACTGCCATTCGCGACCCTGAACAAATGCTGGTGCAGCATTTGTTCGATAGCCTAAGTGTCGTTAATCCTTTGGCCCGTATGTGCGATCCTGCCAGTCCCACCAAGGTATACGACATCGGCTCGGGCGGCGGGCTGCCTGGTGTTGTATTAGCGATCATGTTGCCCGCATGGCAGATCAGTTGTGTGGATGCCGTGGAAAAAAAGATGGCATTTGTGCGTCAGATGTCGGGTGTGTTGTCTCTTTCCAATTTACGTGCCGTACATGGACGCGTCGAAGCCCTCGCGCCCGCGCAATGCGATATCGTCATTTCGCGCGCGTTTGCTTCTCTTAACGATTTTGCGTCGCTGGCCGGCCGCCACGTGCGCATCGATGGTACCCTCGTTGGCATGAAGGGGAAGGTCCCCGAAGATGAAATTCAAGCCTTGCATCAACAGGGCGAATGGCACGTCGAACATATCCAGGCGCTGCAAGTGCCTCAGCTGGATGCACAACGCTGCCTGATCTGGATGCGTCGTAGTCAAGGAACTCTATGAACACCAAAACGTCTAGCACACGTCCTACACGCGTGTTTTGTATCGCCAACCAAAAGGGTGGCGTTGGCAAAACCACGACAGCCATCAACCTGGCCGCGGGATTGGCCACACATGGCAAACGGGTGCTGTTGATAGATCTGGATCCGCAAGGCAATGCCACCATGGGTAGCGGCATCGACAAGAGCACGCTGCAGTCCACGCTATACGATGTGTTGATCGGCGACGCATCGATCGAACAGGCCCGCGTGCGTTCTGATGCGGGCGGCTACGACGTGCTGCCTGCTAACCGCGAACTATCCGGCGCCGAGATCGATCTCGTCAACATGGAGGCGCGCGAGCGACAGTTGAAAGCGGCAATTGGCGCCGTCGCGTCGCAATATGATTTTGTGCTGATTGATTGTCCGCCTACGCTGTCGTTGTTGACCTTGAACGGCCTGGCCGCTGCGCATGGCGTGATCATTCCGATGCAGTGCGAGTATTTTGCTCTCGAAGGTCTGTCCGATCTGGTCAACACCATCAAGCGAGTGCATCGCAACATCAACGAAGACTTGAGCTTTATCGGTTTGTTGCGGGTAATGTTCGATCCGCGGATGACTTTACAACAACAAGTTTCCGCACAGCTGGAATCCCATTTTGGGGATAAAGTATTCACTACCGTGATTCCGCGCAACGTACGTCTTGCCGAAGCTCCCAGCTATGGTTTGCCGGGGGTTGTGTATGACAAGGCCTCACGTGGCGCTCAAGCTTATATTTCTTTCGGCGCCGAGATGGTCAAACGCGTCGAAGCCATGGATTGATCTTTTCATGGCTACTCATCATGCCGTGCTGGGGTTATCCACACGTTCAAGATGGTGGTGATCGGGCGTATTGTTCCCGTTTGCGCGTCAAGACATGCTTGAGCTTGCGCCATCTATGCAGCGTACAAGATATCCACAGCAGGCATAGCAAGTTGTAAAAAGGATTTTTCGACATGGCCACCAAAAAACCCAAAGGTCTGGGTCGCGGGCTGGACGCCCTGCTCGGCGCAGACGGGCCCGCGATCGATACCTTCGCCAAAAAGACGGCTGAAGCCGTCAAGCAGGTAGAGGGACCTCCGACGACATTGCTCGTTGGAAAAATGCGCGCGGGCAAGTATCAGCCGCGTACTCGCATGGACGAAGGCGCGTTGAACGAATTGGCTGAGTCCATTCGCACGCAAGGGATCATGCAACCCATTCTGGTGCGCGCACTCAACGACGATCCCGGGCATTACGAAATCATTGCGGGCGAGCGCCGTTTTCGTGCCGCGCAATTGGCGGGCTTGAAAGAGGTCCCGGTCCTGGTGCGCGAGGTCGCCGATGAAAACGCCGCCGTGATGGCGCTCATCGAAAACATTCAGCGCGAAGACCTCAACCCACTCGAAGAAGCCCACGGCGTACGCCGTTTGCTCGATGAGTTTGGTCTCACCCATGAGCAGGCTGCAACGGCTATCGGCCGTTCGCGTTCCGCGACCAGTAATTTGCTGCGCTTGCTGAACCTGGCCGCGCCGGTGCAAACCATGCTGTTGGCCGGCGACATTGATATGGGGCATGCTCGAGCGCTGTTGGCGGTCGAAGCCGCGATGCAGATTCAACTGGCCAACCTCATTATTGCCAAGCGCCTATCTGTACGAGAGGCCGAAAAACTCGTCGCGAAAGCCGCCAAAGATGTCGATGCCACCGCTCGAAAAAAAGGCAACGGCGCCTCGCGCGATGTGACGCGGCTCGAAGAAGCTCTCTCCGATCAGCTGGGTACGCGCGTCGCACTGAAAGTCGGGGCCCGTGAAAAAGGTCAACTCGTCATCGATTTTCATGGCTGGGAACACCTGAATTCCCTGCTGGAGCGTCAAGGGCTATCCGGAGTCCTGGATGCCTGACCGCCGGTTGCCGGTCATCGCGGTATTGGCGACGGGCGGGACGATCGCCGGCGCCCAGGCGGACACGGCTTCGCATGCCTATCAGGCTGGCGCTTTGGGGGTCGAGCGACTGTTAGACGCCGTGCCAGGCCTGGCTCAGTTGGCGGAGATACAGGCAGAGCAGGTTGCCAGCGTGGGCAGCCAGAATATGACCTATGCCGTCTGGGCCACACTGGCGCAGCGCATCGATTCCCTATGCCAGGACTCTTCTGTCGACGGTATCGTCGTGACTCACGGCACGGATACGCTAGAGGAAACCGCCTACTTTCTCAGTCTGGTGATTCGGCACGACAAGCCCTTGGTACTGGTCGGCGCAATGCGTCCCGCTACCGCGCCAGGCGCCGATGGACCTGCGAACCTGTTTCACGCGGTGGCCCTGGCTGGATGTGAAGCGGCGCGCGGGCGCGGGCCGCTGGTAGTGATGAACGAAGACATTCACTATGCGCGCGAGGTCCAAAAGGTTGCGTGTGCAGGGGTGAATGCCTTTGCCTCGCCGAATCGGGGCAGGGCGGGAATGATGCGCGGTACGCACGCTCAGTTTTTTTCCCGCAACGATACGGTGTACGGCACGGCGAGCGAGTTTTCGATTGAAATGCTCAATGCCGTGACTTGGCCTCGTGTCGACGTTGTCCATGCGGGTGTGGATATGGGCAGCGATCTAATCGACTTCCTCGCCACGAAAGCGCAAGGCCTGGTGTTGGCTGGCGTGGGCGATGGCAATGCGACCGACATAGCAATGCGAGCCTTACAGCGCGCTGCAGCTCAAGGTGTGGCCGTCGTCCGTGCGAGCCGAACGGGCACCGGCCGAGTGGGGCGCAACGTCGAGGTCGATGACGACGCTGCAGGTTTTATTGCTGCTGGCGAACTCAGCCCTCAGAAAGCTCGTATCCTGTTGATGCTGGGTTTGTTGGTTTCCGCAAATCCGACCGAGCTGCAAGCGTTTTTCGATCGGTACTGAGCCTGACGTGCGACAAGCGCCTCGGGCCAGCTCGTCCACCTCGCGGCATGCACAACGCTGGGATTCTCCTGGCGCCAGGCAATTCACAACGGATGGCCTGTGTCCGGACCCCGTCGCAGGGGCGCTTTTTTTTTTGCCTTCAGGCGGTCGGCGGCAAAAAAATTCTTGGATATACGAAAAAACCCTCGTCGCATTTGACTTTCAATTTAAAAGTGTCCATAATCTCAAGTTCTCCGCTGGAGGGGTGCCCGAGTGGTTAAAGGGGGCAGACTGTAAATCTGTTGGCCTTGCGCCTACATTGGTTCGAATCCAATCTCCTCCACCAGAGACCCATATTCTGAATCCAGGCGGGCTGCCTGGATTCTTGATGTAAAGCCCCGCTGTTTTGCGATTGATCGCGCGGCAGGGTGTAGCAAATGTGGGAAGAGTGGTGAAAGGTAGCCCGCGGGTGTAGCTCAATGGTAGAGCAGAAGCCTTCCAAGCTTACGACGAGGGTTCGATTCCCTTCACCCGCTCCAAGCTGCCCATGTGGCTCAGTGGTAGAGCACTCCCTTGGTAAGGGAGAGGTCACGCGTTCGATCCGCGTCATGGGCACCACAAATTTTTTCTTCTCTTCTTAGTCAGAAGCTTCAATCCAGGTCAGGAGTCAGCCATGGCAAAAGGCAAGTTTGAACGTACCAAGCCGCACGTGAACGTGGGTACGATTGGTCACGTTGACCACGGCAAAACGACGTTGACGGCGGCGATCACGACCGTGCTGTCGACGAAGTTCGGGGGCGAAGCCCGCGGCTACGACCAGATCGATGCGGCGCCGGAAGAGAAGGCGCGTGGTATCACGATCAACACGGCACACGTGGAATACGAGACGCAGAACCGTCACTATGCGCACGTTGACTGCCCGGGTCACGCCGACTACGTCAAGAACATGATTACGGGTGCGGCGCAGATGGACGGCGCGATCCTGGTGTGCTCGGCCGCTGACGGCCCGATGCCGCAGACGCGTGAGCACATTCTGCTGAGCCGCCAGGTAGGCGTGCCGTACATCATCGTGTTCCTGAACAAGGCCGACATGGTTGATGACGCCGAGCTGCTCGAGCTGGTGGAAATGGAAGTACGCGAGTTGCTGTCGAAGTACGACTTCCCGGGCGACGACACGCCGATCATCAAGGGTTCGGCCAAGCTGGCGCTCGAAGGCGACAAGGGCGAACTGGGCGAGCAAGCGATTTTGGCGTTGGCCGATGCGCTGGACACGTACATCCCGACGCCTGAGCGTGCGGTTGACGGTGCGTTCCTGATGCCTGTGGAAGACGTGTTCTCGATCTCGGGTCGTGGCACGGTGGTGACCGGTCGTGTTGAGCGCGGCATCATCAAGGTTGGCGAAGAAATCGAAATCGTGGGCATCAAGCCGACGGTGAAGACGACGTGCACGGGCGTGGAAATGTTCCGCAAGCTGCTGGACCAAGGTCAAGCGGGCGACAACGTGGGTATTCTGCTGCGCGGCACCAAGCGTGAAGACGTCGAGCGTGGCCAAGTGCTGGCCAAGCCGGGTTCGATCACGCCGCACACGGAGTTCACCGCCGAGGTGTACATTCTGTCCAAGGAAGAAGGTGGCCGTCACACGCCGTTCTTCAACGGCTATCGTCCGCAGTTCTACTTCCGTACGACGGACGTGACCGGCTCGATCGACCTGCCCAAGGACAAGGAAATGGTGTTGCCGGGCGACAACGTGTCGATGACCGTCAAGCTGCTGGCTCCGATCGCCATGGAAGAAGGTCTGCGCTTCGCTATCCGTGAAGGCGGCCGTACCGTCGGCGCAGGCGTCGTCGCCAAGATCATCGCCTAAGGTCCGCAGTAATCAGTACCGGGAAGCTGGCCCTTTTGGGCCCGCTTCCCATGTTTGTCAAAAAAGTAGTACTATGTATGGTTCCGCAAGTTGCCATGCATCACTCGCAAGAGTATAGGGGTATAGCTCAATTGGCAGAGCGTCGGTCTCCAAAACCGAAGGTTGTAGGTTCGATTCCTACTGCCCCTGCCACGTTTGCAGTCATTCGTGACCAACTTGGCCCTGTTTGTTTCAACCCCGCTCGCTCTTAAATTCGCCGGGAGATCACCGCCAGTCGCGCATTACGGCCGGCTCGCGTCGCAAAATGTCTAATACCAGCGTAGAAACCGTAACCAGTACCGCCGACCGCATCAAGCTTGGGTTGGCTGTTCTCGTTATCATTGCTGGCATCGTGGGCTTCTCGGTGCTGAGCGCACAGCCTATGGTCGCCCGTATCGGCGTATTTGTCGGGGGATTGGTGATCGCCGCTGTGATCGCCTGGTTCAGTGAGCCTGGTCGCCGCACCCTCAGTTTCGCCAGCGAGTCCTTCAACGAAGCCAAACGGGTTACCTGGCCTTCGCGCAAGGAAACCACCCAGATGACGGGCATCGTGTTTGCCTTTGTCGCGGTGATGGGGTTGTTGATGTGGGTGCTCGACAAGGGCATCGAATGGATACTCTACGGCCTGTTGCTGGGCTGGAAATAAGGACGCCAAATGAGTAAGCGCTGGTATGTCGTCCATGTGTATTCAGGCATGGAAAAAAGCGTCCACAAAGCCTTGAACGAGCGCATTGAGCGCGCAGGCTTGCAGACGTCGTTTGGTCGTATTTTGGTGCCTTCGGAAGAAGTCGTCGAAGTCAAAGGTGGTCAAAAATCGATCACTGAGCGTCGCATTTTCCCGGGCTATGTCCTGGTCGAGATGGACCTCACCGACGAAACCTGGCACTTGGTGAAGAACACCAACCGCGTCACCGGGTTTTTGGGTGGCTCGGGCAATCGTCCCACGCCGATTTCTGAAAAAGAAGTCGAAAAGATCCTCTCCCAGATGGAAGAGGGCGTCGAGAAACCCCGCCCCAAGATCCTGTTCGAGGTTGGCGAGATGGTTCGCGTGAAAGAAGGTCCGTTTGCAGACTTCAACGGCAACGTCGAAGAAGTCAACTACGAAAAGAGCAAAGTCCGTGTGTCCGTCACCATTTTTGGTCGCGCGACGCCCGTCGAACTCGATTTCAGCCAGGTCGAAAAGACCTGATTTTCAACCCCGGGGAGCCCGCCGCCAATGGCAGCAGGCGTTTGAACCCGTAAGGAGCAAAGCATGGCGAAGAAGATCGTCGGCTTTATCAAGCTGCAAGTCCCAGCTGGTAAGGCAAACCCCTCCCCCCCGATTGGCCCGGCTCTGGGTCAGCGTGGCCTGAACATCATGGAATTCTGCAAGGCGTTCAACGCCAAGACCCAAGGCATGGAGCCCGGTCTGCCGATTCCGGTGGTGATCACCGCTTTTGCGGACAAGAGCTTCACCTTCATCATGAAGACCCCGCCTGCGACGGTCCTCATCAAGAAGGCTGCTGGCATTCAAAAGGGTTCGTCCAAGCCGCATACCGACAAGGTCGGTACGCTGACGCGCGCCCAGGCTGAAGAAATCGCCAAGACCAAAGAACCCGATCTGACCGCGGCCGATCTGGAAGCCGCCGTTCGCACGATCGCTGGTAGCGCCCGCAGCATGGGCATCACGGTTGAAGGGGTCTAATCATGGCAAAACTGTCCAAACGCGCCGCTGCCATCGCTCAAAAGATCGATCGCACCAAGCTGTACCCGGTCAGCGAAGCTCTGGCCCTGGTCAAGGAAACCGCTACTGCCAAGTTCGATGAGTCCATCGACGTGGCTGTTCAATTGGGTATCGACCCGAAAAAATCGGACCAATTGGTGCGTGGTTCGGTCGTATTGCCCGCAGGCACCGGCAAGTCCGTGCGCGTCGCCGTGTTCGCCCAAGGCGACAAGGCCGAAGCAGCTCGCGCTGCTGGCGCTGACATCGTTGGCCTGGACGACCTGGCCGAGCGCATCAAGGGTGGCCAGATCGATTTCGACGTGGTCATCGCTTCGCCCGACACGATGCGTGTCGTGGGCGCCCTGGGCCAAGTCCTGGGTCCCCGTGGCTTGATGCCCAACCCCAAGGTCGGCACCGTGACGCCTGATGTCGCCACCGCCGTGAAGAACGCCAAGGCTGGTCAGGTTCAGTACCGTACCGACAAGGCTGGCATCATTCACGCCACCATCGGCCGCGCCTCGTTCGGCGTGGAACAGTTGCAAACCAACTTGGCCGCTCTGGTCGACGCCCTGCAAAAGGCTCGCCCCGCTGCTGCCAAGGGCATTTACCTGCGCAAGCTCGCCGTTTCGTCCACCATGGGCGGCGGTGCTCGCGTGGAAGTAGCTTCGCTCGCAGCCTAATCGCTGCTGGCATAACGTACTTTGGGCCGCATCCGGCATTTTGCTGGATGCTGCTGTCAAAGACCGCTGGAGCAGGACCGACAGCCGCATCGTCGATGTCCCGCTTAATCCCAGAACCTACGAGTCTGGATCCAGCGTAGACGGCGTCCCCAGGAAGATTTCTTTACCCGAAGAACTCAACCAGGCGCCGCATTCGGTTGACGCGTAAGGCCATAAGGCCCCAGGCGTCTTTTGATGGAGTGTTCAAACCGTGAGTCTCAATCGTCAAGAGAAAGCGGTAGTAATCGAGGAAGTCTCGGCTGCTGTTGCCAAGGCCCAATCGATTGTTATCGCCGAGTATCGTGGTCTGGACGTCGCCTCTGTCACCGTACTGCGCAAAACTGCGCGTGAATCGGGCGTTTACCTGCGTGTTCTGAAAAACACGCTGGCCCGTCGTGCTGTTACCGGCACGGCTTTCGAGCCGTTGTCCGAACAGCTGACCGGTCCGCTGATCTATGGCATCAGCGAAGATCCGGTAGCGGCGGCCAAGGTCCTCGCTGGTTTCGCGAAAAGCAACGACAAGCTGGTCATCAAGGCGGGCGCATTGCCCAACAACTTGCTGAACCAAGACGGCGTGAAGGCTTTGGCCACCATGCCTTCGCGCGAAGAGTTGCTCTCGAAACTGCTGGGCACCATGCAAGCCCCGATCGCGCAATTCGTGCGTACGCTCAACGAAGTTCCGACCAAGTTCGCCCGTGGCCTCGCCGCTGTGCGCGATCAAAAGGCGGCGGCGTAAGCCTCCCCTTACGGAATTCGCTGAACGACCGAGCGACAACCAACCTGGCATTTATCCAATTTTGGAGTTCTGAAAAATGGCACTTAACAAAGCTGAAATCCTTGACGCCATCGCTGGCATGACCGTGCTCGAACTGTCCGAGCTGATCAAGGAAATGGAAGAGAAGTTTGGCGTGTCGGCTGCTGCCGCCGCTGTGGCTGTGGCTGCTCCCGCTGCTGGTGGCGCTGCTGCTGCTGCTGAAGAGCAAACCGAATTCACCGTTGTGCTGGCTGAAGCCGGCGCCAACAAGGTGAGCGTCATCAAGGCCGTCCGTGAATTGACCGGCCTGGGTCTGAAGGAAGCCAAAGACCTGGTCGACGGCGCTCCGAAGCCCGTCAAGGAAGGCATTGCCAAGGCTGACGCCGAAGCTGCCAAGAAGAAGCTGGAAGAAGCTGGCGCCAAGGTCGAAGTCAAGTAAAACCTTGCGTCAACTGCCCGGGGACAGCGCAGTTTGCCGTCCCCGGGCTTTTGCGTTTCCAGGAAACCCCTGCTGGCAGGGTGCCCTTTACAGAGGGGTTTTCTGGAGTCGTATCACCTGGGGCCGTGGTTGACGGCCCATGCAACCCCTCGAGTCGGAGTGCTCATGCCTTACTCGTACACCGAAAAAAAGCGCATCCGCAAAAGCTTCGCTAAGCGTGAAGACGTTCAAAACGTTCCCTTTCTGCTGGCGACTCAGCTTCAATCCTACCTAACTTTTCTGCAGGCGGACACCGTTCCCTCTGAGCGAGACAACGACGGCCTGCAGGCGGCGTTCTCGTCGATTTTCCCGATTGTCAGCCATAACGGAATGGCGCGCTTGGAATTCGTCAGCTATGTGCTGGGCGAGCCGGTGTTCGACGTCAAGGAATGCCAACAGCGCGGTTTGACCTACGCTTCGCCGTTGCGTGCCAAGGTACGCCTGGTGCTGCTGGATCGCGAAGTCAGCAAACCAACGATCAAGGAAGTCAAAGAACAAGAAGTCTACATGGGCGAAATTCCGCTCATGACGGGCACGGGTTCTTTCGTCATCAACGGCACCGAGCGTGTCATCGTTTCGCAGCTGCACCGTTCGCCTGGCGTGTTCTTCGAACATGATCGCGGCAAGACCCACAGCTCCGGCAAGTTGCTGTTCTCGGCCCGCGTGATTCCTTACCGCGGCTCCTGGCTCGACTTCGAATTCGATCCGAAGGACATCCTGTTCTTCCGCGTCGACCGTCGCCGCAAGATGCCCGTGACGATTTTGCTCAAGGCCATCGGCATGACGCCGGAATCGATCCTGGCGCACTTCTTCGACTTTGACAATTTCGAGTTGAAGAGCGAAGGCGGCATGATTGAGTTCGTGCCCGAGCGTTGGAAAGGCGAGATGGCGCGCTTCGATATCACGAGCCGTGACGGCACCGTGATCGTCGAGAAAGACAAGCGCATCAATGCCAAGCATCTGCGCGATATGGCTGCCGCCGGCATCCAGCGCATTTCCGTGCCCGAAGAGTTTCTGTATGGCCGCGTACTGGCCAAGAACATCGTTGACGCCGACACCGGCGAGATCGTGGCACATGCCAACGACGAGATCACCGAAAGCGTGCTGAGCGCACTGCGTGCGGCCAACGTGCTGGATTTCCAGGCGTTGTACACCAACGACCTGGATCGTGGCCCGTACATCTCGCAAACGCTGCGCACCGACGAAACTGCCGACCAGATGGCTGCCCGCGTGGCCATCTACCGTATGATGCGTCCTGGCGAGCCTCCTACCGAGGACGCCGTCGAGGCCTTGTTCCAGCGCCTGTTCTACAGCGAAGAAACCTACGACCTGTCGCGCGTTGGCCGTATGAAGGTCAACAGCCGTCTGGGCCGTGGCGAGGACATCACCGGTCCCATGACGCTGACCAACGAAGACATTCTTGAAACCATCAAGGTGTTGGTTGAGTTGCGTAACGGCCGTGGCCAGATCGATGACATCGATCACTTGGGCAACCGCCGTGTGCGTTGCGTCGGCGAATTGGCCGAAAACCAATTCCGCGCCGGTCTGGTGCGTGTCGAGCGTGCCGTCAAGGAACGTCTGGGCCAGGCCGAGACCGAAAACCTGATGCCGCACGACCTGATCAACTCCAAGCCGATCTCGGCCGCCATCAAGGAGTTCTTCGGTTCGAGCCAGCTGTCGCAGTTCATGGACCAGACCAACCCCCTGTCGGAAATCACGCACAAGCGTCGTGTTTCCGCTCTGGGCCCGGGCGGTCTGACGCGCGAGCGCGCGGGCTTCGAAGTCCGTGACGTGCACCCCACGCACTATGGTCGTGTCTGCCCGATCGAAACGCCTGAAGGCCCGAACATCGGTCTGATCAATTCCATGGCGCTGTACGCTCGTCTGAACGAGTACGGCTTCCTGGAAACGCCTTATCGCAAGATCATCGACGGCAAGGTCAGCGACCAGATCGACTACTTGTCCGCCATCGAAGAAAGCAACTACGTGATCGCGCAGGCTAACGCCGCGCTGGATGACGAAGGCCGCTTCATCGATGACTTGGTGGCTTGCCGCGAAGCAGGCGAAACCATGTTGACGGCTCCTGCCAACGTGCACTACATGGACGTTGCGCCGTCGCAGATCGTGTCGGTCGCCGCATCGTTGATTCCGTTCCTGGAGCATGATGACGCCAACCGTGCACTGATGGGCGCCAACATGCAACGTCAGGCCGTGCCTTGCTTGCGTCCCGAAAAACCCGTGGTGGGTACCGGGATCGAGCGTACGGTGGCTGTCGACTCGGGCACGACCGTGCAGGCCCTGCGTGGCGGCGTGGTTGACCACGTTGACGCCGAGCGTGTCGTGATTCGCGTCAACGACGACGAAAACGTCGTTGGCGAAGTCGGTGTCGACATCTACAACCTGATCAAGTACACCCGTTCCAACCAGAACACCAACATCAACCAGCGTCCCATCGTGGCTCGAGGCGACAAGGTTGCCAAGGGTGACGTGCTGGCTGACGGCGCATCGACCGATCTGGGCGAATTGGCCCTGGGTCAGAACATGCTGATCGCGTTCATGCCCTGGAACGGCTACAACTTCGAAGACTCGATCTTGATCTCCGAAAAGGTCGTGGCAGACGATCGCTACACCTCGGTCCACATCGAGGAATTGACGGTTGTTGCGCGTGACACCAAGCTCGGACCTGAGGAAATCACCCGCGACATCAGCAACCTGGCCGAAACCCAGCTGAATCGCCTGGATGATTCCGGCATCGTTTACATCGGCGCCGAAGTCACGGCCGATGACGTGCTGGTCGGTAAAGTCACGCCCAAGGGCGAGACCCAACTGACGCCGGAAGAAAAACTGCTGCGCGCCATCTTTGGTGAAAAAGCGTCCGACGTGAAAGACACCTCGCTGCGCGTGCCCTCGGGCATGGTCGGCACGGTGATCGACGTCCAGGTGTTTACGCGTGAAGGCATCGTGCGCGACAAGCGCGCCCAGTCCATCATCGATGATGAATTGCGCCGTTATCGCCAAGACCTGAACGACCAGCTGCGCATCGTTGAAAACGACCAGTTCGACCGTATCGAAAAGCTGTTGATCGGCAAGACCGTCAACGGCGGTCCGCGCAAGCTCGCCAAGGGCGCCACCATCACCAAGGAATACTTGGCTGATCTGGACCGTTGGCAGTGGTTCGACATCCGTCTGGCCGACGAGCCTCACGCTGTCGTGCTGGAGCAGGCCAAAGAATCGCTCGAGCAAAAGCGCCATCAATTCGATCTGGCTTTCGAAGAAAAGCGCAAGAAGCTCACGCAAGGCGACGAGCTGCCCCCGGGCGTGCTCAAGATGATCAAGGTTTACCTGGCCGTCAAGCGTCGTCTGCAGCCTGGCGACAAGATGGCCGGCCGTCACGGTAACAAGGGTGTGGTCTCGCGTATCACCCCGGTCGAAGACATGCCGCACATGGCCGACGGTACGCCTGCCGACATCGTGCTGAACCCGCTGGGCGTGCCGTCCCGGATGAACGTCGGGCAGGTGCTCGAGGTTCACTTGGGCTGGGCTGCCAAGGGCGTGGGGCATCGCATTGCCGACATGCTGCGTGACGAGCGTACGGCTCAGGTGCAGAACGTGCGTGAATACCTGGACAAGGTGTACAACACCACCGGTACCAGCGCACACCTCGACACCTTGACCGACGACGAAATCATGGAGTTGGCGCGCAACCTCAAGAACGGCGTGCCGTTCGCGACGCCGGTGTTTGACGGCGCCACCGAGGAAGAAATCACCACGATGCTGGAATTGGCGTACCCCGATGAGGTTGCCAAACGCATGAAGCTGACGGATTCGCGCACTCAGGCATGGCTGTTCGACGGCCGTACCGGTGAGCAATTCGAGCGTCCGGTGACGGTGGGCTACATGCACTACCTGAAGCTGCACCACTTGGTCGACGACAAGATGCACGCGCGTTCGACCGGCCCGTACTCGCTGGTGACTCAGCAGCCGCTGGGTGGTAAGGCGCAGTTCGGTGGCCAGCGTTTCGGGGAAATGGAAGTGTGGGCGCTGGAAGCATACGGCGCCGCCTACACCCTGCAAGAAATGCTGACGGTGAAGTCCGACGACATCACGGGCCGCACCAAGGTATACGAAAACATCGTCAAGGGCGATCACGTCATCGATGCCGGTATGCCGGAATCGTTCAACGTGCTGGTCAAGGAAATCCGCTCGTTGGCCCTGGACATGGATTTGGAGCGTAACTAATGAAAGCGCTACTCGACCTATTCAAGCAAGTCTCGCAAGACGAGCAGTTTGATGCCATCAAGATCGGCATCGCGTCGCCCGAGAAAATCCGTTCGTGGTCTTACGGCGAAGTCCGTAAGCCCGAAACGATCAACTATCGTACGTTCAAGCCTGAGCGCGATGGCCTGTTCTGCTCGAAGATCTTTGGCCCGATCAAAGACTACGAATGCTTGTGCGGCAAGTACAAGCGTCTGAAGCATCGCGGCGTCATCTGCGAAAAGTGCGGCGTCGAAGTCACCGTGGCCAAAGTGCGCCGTGAGCGCATGGGTCACATCGAGCTGGCCAGCCCGGTTGCGCACATCTGGTTCCTGAAGAGCCTGCCGTCGCGCCTGGGTATGGTGCTCGACATGACGCTGCGCGACATCGAACGCGTGCTGTATTTCGAAGCCTGGTGCGTGATCGAACCTGGCATGACGCCGCTCAAGCGCGGTCAGATCATGTCGGACGATGACTTCCTGGCCAAGACCGAAGAATACGGTGATGACTTCAGCGCCCTGATGGGTGCGGAAGCTGTGCGCGAACTGCTGCGCACCATCGATATCGATCGCGAAGTCGAAACGTTGCGCGGCGAACTGAAGGCCACCAGCTCCGAAGCCAAGATCAAAAAGATCTCCAAGCGTCTGAAGGTCCTCGAGGGCTTCCAGAAGTCCGGCATCAAAGCCGAATGGATGGTCATGGAGGTCTTGCCGGTGCTGCCGCCGGATCTGCGTCCGCTGGTGCCGCTGGACGGCGGCCGTTTCGCGACCTCGGATCTGAATGATCTGTACCGCCGCGTCATCAACCGCAACAACCGTCTGAAGCGTTTGCTCGAGCTGAAGGCTCCGGAAATCATCCTGCGCAACGAAAAGCGCATGCTGCAAGAGGCCGTCGACTCGCTGCTCGATAACGGCCGTCGCGGCAAGGCCATGACCGGCGCCAACAAGCGCCAGCTGAAGTCGCTGGCCGACATGATCAAGGGTAAGAGCGGTCGCTTCCGTCAAAACCTGTTGGGTAAGCGCGTCGACTACTCGGGCCGTTCGGTCATCGTGGTGGGTCCGCAACTCAAGCTGCATCAATGCGGTCTGCCCAAGCTGATGGCATTGGAGCTGTTCAAACCCTTCATCTTCAATCGTCTGGAGATGATGGGCCTGGCCACGACCATCAAGGCTGCCAAGAAATTGGTCGAAAGCCAAGAACCCGTGGTGTGGGACATCCTCGAAGAAGTCATTCGCGAACACCCGGTCATGCTCAACCGTGCGCCGACGCTGCACCGTTTGGGTATTCAGGCGTTCGAGCCCGTGCTGATCGAAGGCAAGGCTATCCAATTGCACCCGTTGGTCTGCGCGGCGTTCAACGCTGACTTTGACGGTGACCAGATGGCTGTTCACGTGCCGCTGTCGCTGGAAGCCCAGCTCGAAGCGCGCACGCTCATGCTGGCTTCGAACAACGTGCTGTTCCCGGCTAACGGCGAACCGTCGATCGTGCCGTCGCAGGATATCGTGTTGGGTCTGTACTACACGACCCGCGAGCGTATCAACGGCAAGGGCGAAGGCATCTTCTTTACCGACGTGGCCGAAGTCCAACGTGCCTACGATAACGGCGAAGTCGAATTGCAGACGCGTATCACGGTGCGCCTGGTCGAACACGAACGTGATGACCAAGGCCAATTCCAACCGGTCGTGCGCCGTCACGAAACGACGGTCGGCCGCGCACTGTTGTCGGAAATCCTGCCCAAGGGTCTGCCCTTCACGGTGCTGAACAAGGCACTGAAGAAGAAAGAAATCTCGCGCCTGATCAACCAGTCGTTCCGCCGTTGCGGCCTGCGCGACACGGTGATCTTTGCCGACAAGCTGATGCAATCGGGTTTCCGCCTGGCTACGCGCGGCGGTATTTCCATCGCCATGGGCGACATGTTGATCCCCAAGGCCAAGGAAGGCATCCTGGCCGAAGCGAGCCGCGAAGTCAAAGAGATCGACAAGCAGTACTCGTCGGGTCTGGTGACGTCCCAAGAGCGCTACAACAACGTTGTGGACATCTGGGGCAAGGCCAGCGACAAGGTCGGCAAGGCGATGATGGAGCAACTGGCTACCGAACCCGTGATCAACCGTCACGGCGAAGAAGTCCGCCAGGAATCCTTCAACTCGATCTACATGATGGCCGACTCGGGCGCTCGCGGTTCGGCAGCCCAGATTCGCCAGTTGGCAGGGATGCGCGGCCTGATGGCCAAGCCGGACGGTTCGATTATCGAAACGCCGATTACTGCGAACTTCCGCGAAGGTCTGAACGTTCTGCAGTACTTCATCTCGACTCACGGTGCACGTAAAGGCTTGGCCGATACCGCACTGAAGACGGCAAACTCGGGTTACCTGACTCGCCGTCTGGTCGACGTGACGCAGGATCTGGTGATCACCGAAGAAGATTGCGGCACCAGCCAAGGCTATTCGATGAAAGCGTTGGTCGAGGGCGGTGAAGTCATCGAACCGTTGCGCGATCGTATCCTGGGGCGTGTTGCCGCGATTGACGTGGTCAACCCCGACACGCAGGAAACCGCGATCACGGCAGGCACGCTGCTGGACGAAGACCTGGTCGATCTGATCGATCGTATCGGTGTGGACGAAGTCAAGGTCCGCACGCCGCTGACCTGCGAAACGCGTCACGGTCTGTGCGCGCACTGCTACGGCCGCGATCTGGGCCGTGGTTCGCACGTCAACGTGGGCGAGGCAGTGGGCGTTATCGCTGCTCAGTCCATCGGTGAACCGGGCACGCAGCTCACGATGCGTACGTTCCACATCGGTGGTGCGGCATCGCGTTCGGCCCTGGCCAGCGCCGTCGAAACCAAGTCTAACGGTAAAGTCGGTTTCGCCAGCACCATGCGTTACGTCACCAACGCCAAGGGCGAGCGTGTGGCGATCTCGCGTTCCGGCGAATTGGCGATTTACGACGACAACGGTCGCGAGCGCGAACGTCACAAGATCCCGTACGGTGCAACCGTATTGGTGGGTGATGGCGAAGCTGTCAAGGCTGGTACCCGTCTGGCGACGTGGGATCCTCTGACGCGTCCGATCGTGTCCGAGTACGGCGGTGCCGTGCGCTTCGAGAACATCGAAGAAGGCGTTACCGTTGCCAAGCAGGTCGACGAAATCACAGGTCTGTCCACGCTGGTTGTGATCACGCCCAAGACGCGCGGCGGCAAAGTCGTCATGCGTCCGCAGATCAAGCTGGTCAACGACAATGGCGAAGACGTCAAGATCGCGGGTACCGATCACTCGGTGAACATTTCGTTCCCCGTGGGCGCGCTGATCACCGTGCGTGACGGTCAGCAGGTTGCCGTGGGTGAAGTGCTGGCGCGTATTCCCCAGGAATCGCAAAAGACTCGTGACATTACCGGCGGTCTGCCGCGTGTGGCCGAGCTCTTCGAAGCTCGTTCACCCAAGGATGCTGGTATGTTGGCCGATGTCACGGGTACCGTGTCGTTCGGTAAAGATACCAAGGGCAAGCAGCGTCTGGTCATTACCGACCTGGAAGGCGTCAGCCACGAGTTCCTGATTCCGAAGGAAAAACAGGTGCTGGTGCACGACGGCCAGGTGGTGAACAAGGGCGAAATGATCGTCGACGGCCCGGCCGATCCGCACGACATTCTGCGTCTGCAGGGTATCGAAAAGCTGGCGACTTACATCGTCGACGAAGTGCAGGACGTTTACCGTCTGCAGGGCGTGAAGATCAACGACAAGCACATCGAAGTGATTGTTCGTCAGATGCTGCGCCGTGTGAACATCGTTGATGCGGGCGACACCGAGTTCATCCCGGGCGAGCAAGTCGAGCGTTCCGAGCTCTTGAACGAGAATGACCGCGTCACCGCCGAAGACAAGCGTCCGGCTACGTATGACAACGTGCTGCTGGGTATCACCAAAGCCTCGCTGTCGACGGATTCGTTCATTTCGGCTGCATCGTTCCAGGAAACCACGCGTGTTCTGACCGAAGCCGCCATCATGGGCAAACGCGACGATCTGCGCGGTCTGAAGGAAAACGTCATTGTTGGCCGTCTGATCCCCGCAGGTACGGGTCTGGCTTACCACATTGCCCGCAAGGACAAGGAAGCTCTCGAAGCCGCCGAGCGCGAAGCCGCACGGCAGCAGGCGAATCCCTTCGAGGATGCGCCGGTTGCCGCTGAGGTGGGCGCGTCGGGCGATGCTTCCGATGCACCGCAGTCAGGTGCTGGTGACGAGAACTCCGCCGTCTAAGGGGGAATTTGGTACCAGCGAGCGTCAGCAGGTTAAATGCCTGCCGGCGCTCAAGCAAAAACGGCCGCTGAATGATCAGCGGCCGTTTTTGCTTTTACGCGGTCAAATTACTTGTTGAACCGAGCTTGGGCTGACGTAAAGACGGGGCCCCATTGCGGATGACCGGCTTCATTCGGAGCCAGCGTGAAATCTGAATCTATTTGCAAAATTCGTACGAAAGTTTCTTCGCAAAGCTGGGCATAATTGCGTACACAATAACTGAAGGCCTGTAATTTATACGCCTCAATGCGTAATGATTTAGGCGCCGTCGCAATATCGTCGGAAGTCGCTACGGTACGGATGACGGTGCCGTATTGGCCTGCGGAGTACTGTTGTTGAACCTGCGCTAACGCATCTTGAGCGGCCTGCGAAGGAGGACCTTCACTGAGTTTTCCCATCCCGGCACAACCGCCAAGAAGGGCCAGGATGCAAAGCGAAATGGGCAAGAAAGCACGAGTCTTCATGAACGATTAAGCCTATGCCGGTGTAAAGGGAACGTCACATCCTGTTCCGGGCGTATCGATTATGAAATGCTACCGGCAGGATGCTCGGATAATATCCGCTGTATGCGTTAATAGCGCGCGCCATCATGCACAAAAAGTGCTTTTAACTGATAATTGGCGTTATAAAACGTAACGCCCTGGGTCCGCCCATGTGTCCGGCGGGGCAGGTAAAGGTTGGCAACGATATGTTGTTATACAGGATCGTCTTTCTCGTTTAGTGCATCCATGCTTTCCTCTGCGGGTTTTTCGACACCGCGCGGGCCCTTTGCCGGCGCCGCGCCACTTGCACATCGACCGCTGAGCGCGATCGCAGCCACGATTGCGGGCGGGGTCCCCCAAGGACGTATTCAACGCATTATTGCCGAGCTGATTCCTGAACTCGAGGCATTGCATCGAGCTGGTCGGATCTGCGGAGACATTTCTGTGCATTCGGTCGGATTGGACGAATCGGGTCGAGCGCATTTAATGGCACTCTCGGCAGAGAATGGACCGTCGCCACGGCCTCGAACGCTGACGCCGGGCTATGCCCCGTTCGAGCTGTATACCGAATCCCCTGATTGGCCGCGAGGCCCCTGGACAGACGTCTATGCATTGAGCGCGGTCGCTTATTCGCTGGTGGCAGGCCAACAGCCGCCTCCAGCAGCCGAACGCCGCGTTGCCGACACACATCAGCCTTTGCAGACACTGGGGCTCAGCAAATACTCAGACACTTTTCTGCGAGCCATCGATGCAGGGCTGGCGATCAATCCGGCGGATCGGCCGCAAACCATGCAGGCCTACGCCGAACTTCTGGCCTTGCCTAGGTTGGTGCAACCACTGGAGCCCGCTGCAGAAACGGTTGTACCGCTGCCGTCGTCTGCCCAGGCTGACGCGAGTGGACCTGCGCGCGGACTTTCGTTGCGAACCGTCATCCAGGCGGTGCTATTGGGTATTGCTACGTTGGGCGTGGCCGTGTATTGGTGGGGACGGTTGTCCGGTGGGCCAGAGCCCGTCATCACGCATTCAGAACTGGCGGTAAGTGGTTCGGATGCGAAAACCACGTCGTCTGCCGCGCAACCGGCACCGGGGCCTCAATCACAGTCGGTTGAGAGCGGCGAACGCGTGCTTGTGTCAGAGCCGTCCAACGCTGAATCCCGCCTGCGGATAGCACAACCGCCTGACTTGGCGCCAACGTTCCTGGTACGGTCTAGTGAGGAAGAGGGCGATGAATCCAATACCACCACCACGGCATCCGTCACACCGCCGGCGCCAGTAGAGACTACGGTAAAACCGGAGCGCAAGGCGCCAGCTCCCGTGCGGGTGAGCATTAATGTACGGCCCTGGGGCGAGATCCTGATCGATGGGGTATCACACGGCGTCACCCCGCCGCTAAAAACCGTCATGTTGCGTCCGGGCAAATACGCGGTCACGATACGCAACAGTGCACAGCCGCCCTACAACACGACGCTCGTCGTGACAGCAGGCAAGCCTGCGGTGATTACGCATCTGTTTCGCTGACGGTCCCGACAGGCACACGGAACGTAAATCGTGAGCCCACGCCCAGCTCACTATGCAAGGTAACACTGCCGCCATGGCGCTGTGCGACCGCATGCACAAAAGCCAAGCCGAGTCCCGAACCTTCCGTGTTGGAGTCTTGTACCGTTTTCGTGCGGAAAAAAGGTTCAAACAGATGTGCCTGGTCTTCGACCGCAATGCCCGGGCCGGTGTCTTGAATGTCAATGGCCCACGTGTCCACATCGGGCGATAGACGCACATGGATCGTGCTGTTGTCGGCACTATATTTGATGGCATTGTCGAGCAGATTGCTCAGCGCGCGCAGAATAAGTGCCGAGTCGCCATACGCCAGGGCGACGGGCACCGATGACTGAACGTCCAAGGTCATGGCGCGGGCTTGCGCTGCGGCCCAGAAATCATCGGAAATCTCGTGCAGCATGGCCGCGAGATCCAGCCGATCGCGAGCAATGCTCATGGATTCAGCGCGATTAAGCTGAATAAAGTCATCCACCAGTCTTAGCGTACGGTTGGCCAGATGCGCGATGCGAGTTAGCGTTTGGGCAGGCGGGTGATCTGCCGCATGCAGCTGGCTATCGTGTACCAGCGCGGTCGGCCGCAGCCTTGTATGCTCGACGTGAGAATCGACGGTCCCGGATCCAGTCTGCTGCGATCTTGTCGCGAGCTCTACGAGCGCCAAAATGGAGTTTTGAGGGGCTCGCATATCGTGTGAGATAAATCGCAGCGTTTCCTCACGCTGACGCTCGGCCTGGCGCACAGCGCTGATGTCGCTCAGCGTGACAACCATACCGGCGTAAGCGCCTTGCGCCGTACGGATGGGAGAGCAGCGGATCAATAGATCATGTTCTGCGCGATCGCGGACTTCGACGCTTGTGCGAGTCGCCGCTGTTTCGGTTTCTTTTGTTGCGTCAGGGGTTTGATCGCCGTCGGCGGGAGGCTGCAATGCCTGGCGCACGGTTTGGCGCGTTGCAGGGGCGGTAAACGCCTGCTCGAGGGCTGGCGCGATAGTCTGTCCGATACGGGGCAGCCGGATCCCGAGCTGCAGAAAATACATATCGGCGGGGCGGTTCTTGTATTGCAGCCGGCCTTTTTTGTCGATCACCATCGTCGCGTCGGGCATGCCGTCCAGACCGTCTTCGACAAAACGGCGCAAGTTACGTACGTGAGTCAGCGTCCGGTCGAGCTCATGGACATGATGATCCAGCGAACGTCCGATACGGTGCTCGAAGGAATGAGTCGTTTCATCGAGTACAGGAGGATATTCGACGCGCAGCCGCTTCATTTCTCGGCTCATATAGCGCAGCGCCGCCTCCTGGCTACGCCAGCTCCATATCGGATAGCTGAGCGCGACGCCGAGCAGTGCTGCAGTGGGCGGGATCCATATGTTCCAGAAAGACAGGATGGCGATGGTTCCGACCAGGATTGCGCCGAGCAGGGCGGCACTGCACAGGAGCGCCTGACGAGGCGACAGTCTGGGCAGTGCCAGGCACAGCAGTAACACGGGAATGGCGCCAGCCAGGGCGGTTTGCCAGGTTTGAGCCGGCACCAATATGGAACCTTGCCGGGCCGCGTACAGCAGGTTGGCGATGACCTCTACGCCCTGTATGCCGCTGGTGTTGTGCGATACCGGCGACGGAAAGACATCCCCCAGGCCTGTCGCCCAGGCGCCGACGATGACGTACTTATCCTTTATCGCGTCTGGTGGAACCTGGCCGCGCAAGAGCGCCAGATACGAGACGGATTGAAAATGTCCTGGCGGACCTGCATACGGAATCAACGTCGTGGCGTCAGGCGGTAATTGCGTCAAGAAGCGGTGCACCTGTGGTGCGTCGCCGCCCACCTCCAACATGGCCAGCGCAAATTGATGCCACGGCAGATTTCCGGTGTTGCGTGCCCACGTGGTGCGCCTGAGAACGCCATCATCATCGGGATCGACATTGATATAGCCCAAGCCGGCGGCAGCCTGGGCCAGCGAGGCCAGAGGCAGCTCCGCGCGTGTAGGACGGTCAAGGTTATCCAGGACGATCGGCAATACAACACGCCCATGTCTTTGGACGGCGTCGATCAACAGTCGGTCGTCTTCGGTGCGCTGTACGTTGGATTCGGAAAAAACGATATCCAAACCCACCGCACGCGCAGTCTGCAGGCGCTCCAGCAACATGGCATGTAAGGAGCGCGGCCAAGGCCAGCGCCCCAAGGTATTGATCGCGCTGTCGTCAATCGTGACGATCAATACATCGGTTGGAGCGGGGCGATTGATCAGCGAAATAGCGCGGTCGTAGATCAGCTGATCGAGGCGGCCCAATCCATTGAGCCAGCCCAGCAGCGCCGTAAACGCCACCAATGAGACGCCGAGCAACAGGCGTAAGTATGAGCGCTCGAGCCGGCTAGCTACTGTATTGATCGGCATGATTCGAGCGTCGCTCAGGCGTTCAATAGTCGGTCAGTGTGACCACACCACCGTCGCTCAGCATGATCGGCTGCTCCGAGCCGGACATGAGCGCGTTGGCGCCCTCAAATGCGAGATAGGCATCGCGCCCGCCCAATCCTGTCGCATCGATCGCGCGCACTGCCACGTAGTGAGTCCCCGGACGCCGTGCGGCAAAGCGGATATCGGCGCTATCAAATCGCTCTGACGACGTTAACTCCAGACCTTCCGGGTCACGTGAAACCTGCACCAAATAGGCGACGGCTCCCGGCACGGGAGAAAACGGAGCCGTCCATAGGCCGGAGCCCGTACGTTGGGCGGGACCAAGCTGGGGAGCGGGCAAGAGCGGCTGGACATTAAGGGCGCCGTTGGCGCCAATGGCCGCACCATAGCCCGAGGACAGCGCGACGGGCTGACTCGATGCAGACGATGTCTTTACGCGGACGCTGCCTTCCAGGACCTCGCTGCGTGCGCCTTGGTCTGCTGTTTGCACTCGAAAACGGGTGCCTCGCACACCCATGACAGCGACGGGCGTGCGGATCTCGAACCGTCCCACCCCTTGGCCTGACGGCGCAACGTGTGAATCGACTTCGCCTTGCTCTACGTGCAAGATCGAGTCAGTCAGCGCGGCTCCTTCGAATTGGCGCAGACGTTCCAATTGCGTCGCGCTCCCTCTGGGCAGCGTGATTTTGGTGCCATCCGATAGCTGCAAGGTAACAAACCCATCGGATGCGGTTGTTACGGTGGCGCCTTCGTTGATCGACATCCCTGCGCGCAGAGGAACACCGTCGACCTGCGCCTGGCCGCTAACGTGCATTGCAGTCGTTGGCGCCGGGATTTCGGGAATCAATGCAAAAGGAATCCGCAACTCCGAGCCTATCACCAAGCGCAGGGGGTCGCTGACCGAGTTGTGGCTTTGCAGTATCGTCCAGTTTGCACTATTGCGCGTGTAGAGATTAGCCAAATCAATCAGCGTATCCCCGGACCGGATGCGGTAGACAAAATCATCGCCAAGCGCACCCGCAGGCTGGGCCATGGCCAATGGGCTGACAGCGAGCGCGCTCCATGTGGCAAGCAGGCGGATAAAGCGCCATATCATTTGGAAAATTCTCCGATGAAAAGCGGGCAATAGTTATCAATTTTCGGGAACATACCCGGCCCGTTGTGCTTAGTTAGTGGCCGGGGGCACCGTTGTATTGCCGTCGATCAATTCCAGGCGATAACCCAAGGCATATGACGATACCAACCGGACCCCGTTTTCCGGGTGTAGCCGCAATTTTTGGCGTATGTTCGACAAATGAGTGTCCAACGTCCGGGATGTGGCGGGAATTTCACGGTTCCACACGCTTTCGGCCAGTACATCGCGTGACAATAGCCGTCCCACATTGCGGAAGAACAGCTGCGCTAATTCGAATTCCTTCGGGGCGAGGGTTACCGTTTGATCGTGCAGCGAAATCGATCGGGTCGCTGGGTCAATACGATAGTCGGCGACGGAAAAAGGCCCTGGCACGGGCAAAGCGGCCTGCGAACGCCGTAACAAGGCGCTAACGCGCGCCAGCAACTCAGCAGGACGTAGCGGTTTAACCACATAGTCGTCGGCGCCGGCTTGCAAGCCTTGGACCAGATCCTGTTCCAGGGTGCGGCTGGTGACGAAAATCACCGGGATCTGCATGCCTAGTGTGGCGCGTATATGCCTCAAGACCTCGTCGCCGGCAATGTCCGGGACTTGCCAATCGAGCAAGATAAGGTCGAAGGACTGGCTACGCAGGGCGGCCAACAAGTCGCGGCCGTTCTGATAGCTATGGCAGGTATACCCAGCAGAAGCAAGAACCTGCTGAATATGCCGGGCCTGGTCCAGGTCGTCTTCCAGCGAGGCAATCTGCATAGCGAATTCGAGGTGAGGGAGCCCTTGGCTGCGTTAAAGTCTGCGGTCGGGTATGCCGCTCCGAGTACGTGTAAACCCACGTACAGCGTGAATGATACCGCGGGATACACTATTGCTCTAATGCAAAGCAGCGCGAATGTTAAGTACCGCAAAGTTGACGAATCTTGACTAAGGTTTTGCGCAATAAGGCGTCACACTGTCGACGTTCTTATCAATGCGTGCAGATCGGCTGCGGGGAGCAGGAGTTCCGGGGTGGATCTGAAAATGTTCACTATGAAGCAGTTGAAAGTCCTTATCATGATGCCCGACTCGATGGCCTGTGGGAAATCAGTTGCGGCGATGCAACAAGCGGGAATTGCGGCGCACGGCTGCGCCACGCCTCTCGAGTTATTCGGCCAACTGGGGACCGGGGGCTACGATGCTGCCGTCCTGGACATCGGCGAGCTCGATGAGATCGGTTACGCCCTGGTGTCGCGCTTACGCACTTCCTCAACGCTGGGGGTCGTGGTGCTGGGCGCCAATCTCCAGGTGGAAAACCGTTTGCGTTGCCTGCAAAGTGGCGCAGATGCGTGTTTGGTGTCTCCGTTTGACGTCCGTGAGCTCGTTGGCGTTCTGATGGCGCTTGGTCGCCGGTTGCCTGGCCGCACCCAAGCAGCGACGGACAACGCCGTCGAACAGGTGCCGACGAATACCCCCACCGGAAGCTGGGAACTGCGCGACCAGAACTGGACTTTGATGGCACCCTCGGGCGTCTCCATTTCGTTGTCTGCCAACGAGCGGCATATCGTTCGCACCTTGCTGGAGGCGCCGGGGCAGGCAGTCGCACGGGCCGAGCTGAACAAGCACCTCGACGGCGCTGCCGGCACCACTCCCAGGGCCGGCGGTTCGCGCAGTATCGACGTCATTGTCAGCCGTTTACGGCGCAAAGCCGAGCTGGCCGGCGTCATCCTGCCGATTCGTACCGTCTATGGCAGCGGCTATCTGTTCGCCGATCAATAAAAGCCCCGGTCTCGCCTGGCTGCCTTGTGTCTGCGCCTATTTCTTAGCGCGCTTCGGACGGCCGGCTGATAAAAAGCCGTTGCAAGCGCGAGCTGTCATCAATCCGTCGTACGGTACCCGGTAAATTAGCGTGCCTTTCATGGGCTCTGTGTCGAAATACAGGAGTCTTTGACATGGGCCGCCTTCTGGGTTATGCTGACGGGCTTACTGCTTTATTTGCGTATAAAGGTTTGCCAATTCCACGACTGGTGGCCTTTGTGCGTTTTGTCTGCAAGACCCGCTCTTTTACGTAAGAAACGTTTGAGGCGGTTTTGCGTGAACTGCCTCTCACTGGTGTACCGGCCCTGTTGGGGCGATCCGCCAGAGACACGAGTACTTCAAGTACTTACCAGTGGTACGTAAAAGGGATTTCAAAGGTCATGCCTACCATTAGCCAGCTCGTGCGCAAGCCGCGCGAAGTCAGCATCATCAAGAGCAAGAGCCCCGCGCTCGAAAACTGCCCGCAACGCCGCGGCGTGTGCACTCGCGTGTACACCACCACCCCCAAGAAGCCGAACTCCGCTTTGCGTAAAGTCGCAAAGGTTCGCCTGACCAACGGCTACGAAGTCATTTCGTACATCGGCGGTGAAGGCCACAACCTGCAGGAACACTCGGTGGTTCTGGTGCGTGGCGGTCGTGTAAAAGATCTTCCGGGTGTGCGTTACCACATCGTTCGTGGTTCGCTCGACCTGCAAGGCGTCAAAGACCGTAAGCAGGCTCGTTCCAAGTACGGCGCCAAGCGCCCGAAGAAGGCCTAAAAGCCTTATACACCGTAGTTTCAGTAGTACCCCCGGTTGCGCGTAAGCGCCACCAAAATAGTGCAACCGCGCCAGCCTCTATATTTCAGGACGGTGCGCGGCACGTAAGGGGTCGCCTTATTGGGTGGCCATGGCCGTGTCACAAGACTCGGTTCAACTGAATAGACACAAGGAAGCAACATGCCCCGTCGTCGCGAAGTACCCAAGCGCGAGATTCTGCCCGATCCCAAGTTCGGCAGCGTCGAACTCGCCAAGTTCATGAACGTCGTCATGCTGGACGGCAAGAAGGCCGTCGCCGAGCGCATCGTCTATGGTGCCCTCGAGCAAGTTCAAGCCAAGACCGGCAAAGAGCCGATCGAGGTTTTCAGCCTGGCGATCAACAACATCAAGCCGATCGTCGAAGTCAAGAGCCGCCGCGTGGGCGGTGCCAACTACCAAGTGCCGGTTGAAGTGCGCCCCGTGCGCCGCCTGGCTTTGGCTATGCGTTGGCTGCGTGAGGCCGCCAAGAAGCGCGGCGAAAAGTCGATGGATCTGCGCTTGGCTGGCGAACTGATCGACGCTGCGGAAGGCCGCGGCGCCGCAATGAAGAAACGCGAAGACACGCACAAGATGGCAGAGGCCAACAAGGCCTTCAGCCATTTCCGCTGGTAATTTAAGGACTAACCTACCATGGCCCGCAAAACCCCGATCGAGCGCTATCGCAACATTGGTATCTCTGCGCACATCGATGCAGGGAAAACCACCACGACTGAACGTATCCTGTTCTACACCGGCGTCAACCACAAAATTGGCGAAGTGCATGATGGCGCAGCCACCATGGACTGGATGGAGCAAGAACAAGAGCGTGGCATCACCATCACGTCCGCTGCTACGACGGCGTTTTGGCGCGGCATGGCCGGCAACTACCCCGAGCACCGCATCAACATCATCGACACCCCGGGACACGTGGACTTCACCATCGAAGTCGAACGTTCCATGCGCGTGCTCGACGGTGCCTGCATGGTGTATTGCGCCGTGGGTGGCGTGCAGCCGCAGTCCGAAACCGTGTGGCGTCAAGCCAACAAATACGGCGTGCCCCGTCTGGCCTTCGTCAACAAGATGGACCGCACGGGCGCCAACTTCTTCAAGGTCTACGACCAATTGAAGACGCGTCTGCGTGCCAATCCTGTGCCTATCGTGATCCCAATCGGTGCCGAAGACACCTTCAAGGGCGTCATCGATCTGGTCAAGATGAAAGCCATCATTTGGGACGAAGCCAGCCAAGGCACGAAGTTCGACTACGTCGACATCCCGGCCGAACTCGAAGGCGCTGCCAACGAGTGGCGTGAAAAGCTGGTGGAAGCCGCTGCCGAGTCCACCGAGGAACTGATGAACAAGTACCTCGAATCGGGCACGCTCGACGAAGCCGAAATCAACACCGCTATTCGCCAACGCACCATCGCTGGCGAAATTCAGCCCATGCTGTGCGGCACCGCCTTCAAGAACAAGGGCGTGCAACGTATGTTGGACGCTGTTATCGACTACCTGCCGTCGCCGATCGACATTCCGCCGGTCGATGGCCAGGACGACGAAGGCAATGCCGTTTCGCGTAAGGCTGACGATGGCGAAAAGCTGTCGGCGCTGGCATTCAAACTGATGAGCGATCCGTTCGTGGGTCAGTTGACCTTCGTGCGCGTGTACTCGGGCGTCCTGAAGTCGGGCGACACCGTTTACAACCCCATCAAGGGCAAGAAAGAGCGCGTCGGTCGTTTGCTGCAGATGCACGCCAACAACCGCGAAGAAATCAAGGAAGTTCTGGCGGGCGACATCGCCGCTGTGGTGGGTCTGAAAGACGTGACCACTGGCGAGACGCTGTGCGATGTGGATTCCCACATTCTGCTCGAGCGCATGGAGTTCCCCGAGCCCGTGATTTCGCAGGCTGTTGAGCCCAAGTCCAAGGCTGACCAGGAAAAGATGGGCTTGGCCCTGTCGCGCCTGGCCCAGGAAGACCCGTCGTTCCGCGTGCGCAGCGACGAAGAATCCGGCCAGACCATCATTTCCGGTATGGGCGAACTGCACCTGGAAATTCTGGTCGACCGCATGAAGCGTGAATTCGGCGTGGAAGCCAACGTGGGCAAGCCCCAAGTGGCCTACCGCGAAACCATCCGCAAGACCTGCGAAGAAGTCGAAGGCAAGTTCGTCAAACAGTCGGGCGGTCGTGGTCAATACGGTCACGTGGTGATCAAGCTCGAACCCCTGCCTCCTGGCGGTGGCTACGAGTTCGTCGACGCCATCAAGGGCGGTGTGGTTCCTCGCGAATACATCCCCGCGGTTGACAAGGGCATCCAGGAAACGCTGCCTTCGGGCATCCTGGCCGGTTATCCGGTGGTGGACGTCAAGGTCACGCTGTTCTTCGGTTCGTACCACGACGTTGACTCGAACGAAAACGCGTTCAAGATGGCCGGTTCGATGGCCTTCAAGGACGGCATGCGCAAGGCCAGCCCCGTGCTGCTCGAGCCCATGATGGCTGTTGAAGTCGAGACCCCGGAAGACTACGCCGGTACCGTGATGGGCGATCTGTCCTCACGTCGCGGCATGGTCCAAGGCATGGACGACATGGTCGGCGGTGGCAAGACCATCAAGGCAGAGGTTCCTCTGGCCGAGATGTTCGGTTACGCCACGAACTTGCGTTCGTTGACGCAAGGCCGTGCCACGTACACCATGGAATTCAAGCATTACGCTGAAGCTCCCAAGAACGTCGCTGACGAAGTCATCGCCGCTCGGGCAAAATAAAGTAAATACCGTCGCCGCGTCCCGACCATCTCACGGGGCGCGGCAATCATCCCAGTTTCCTTGAAAGTCAAAGGATAGAGATCATGGCAAAAGGCAAGTTTGAACGTACCAAGCCGCACGTGAACGTGGGTACGATTGGTCACGTTGACCACGGCAAAACGACGTTGACGGCGGCGATCACGACCGTGCTGTCGACGAAGTTCGGGGGCGAAGCCCGCGGCTACGACCAGATCGATGCGGCGCCGGAAGAGAAGGCGCGTGGTATCACGATCAACACGGCACACGTGGAATACGAGACGCAGAACCGTCACTATGCGCACGTTGACTGCCCGGGTCACGCCGACTACGTCAAGAACATGATTACGGGTGCGGCGCAGATGGACGGCGCGATCCTGGTGTGCTCGGCCGCTGACGGCCCGATGCCGCAGACGCGTGAGCACATTCTGCTGAGCCGCCAGGTAGGCGTGCCGTACATCATCGTGTTCCTGAACAAGGCCGACATGGTTGATGACGCCGAGCTGCTCGAGCTGGTGGAAATGGAAGTACGCGAGTTGCTGTCGAAGTACGACTTCCCGGGCGACGACACGCCGATCATCAAGGGTTCGGCCAAGCTGGCGCTCGAAGGCGACAAGGGCGAACTGGGCGAGCAAGCGATTTTGGCGTTGGCCGATGCGCTGGACACGTACATCCCGACGCCTGAGCGTGCGGTTGACGGTGCGTTCCTGATGCCTGTGGAAGACGTGTTCTCGATCTCGGGTCGTGGCACGGTGGTGACCGGTCGTGTTGAGCGCGGCATCATCAAGGTTGGCGAAGAAATCGAAATCGTGGGCATCAAGCCGACGGTGAAGACGACGTGCACGGGCGTGGAAATGTTCCGCAAGCTGCTGGACCAAGGTCAAGCGGGCGACAACGTGGGTATTCTGCTGCGCGGCACCAAGCGTGAAGACGTCGAGCGTGGCCAAGTGCTGGCCAAGCCGGGTTCGATCACGCCGCACACGGAGTTCACCGCCGAGGTGTACATTCTGTCCAAGGAAGAAGGTGGCCGTCACACGCCGTTCTTCAACGGCTATCGTCCGCAGTTCTACTTCCGTACGACGGACGTGACCGGCTCGATCGACCTGCCCAAGGACAAGGAAATGGTGTTGCCGGGCGACAACGTGTCGATGACCGTCAAGCTGCTGGCTCCGATCGCCATGGAAGAAGGTCTGCGCTTCGCTATCCGTGAAGGCGGCCGTACCGTCGGCGCAGGCGTCGTCGCCAAGATCATCGCCTAAGGCGACCCCCCACCAGCGAAGGCAGTATCCTCTGAGCTGCCTTCGCTTTTCGTTCTTTAGGAAACACCATGAAAAACCAGAAGATCCGCATCCGCTTGAAAGCCTTTGATTACAAGCTGATCGATCAGTCTGCCGCCGAGATCGTTGACACCGCCAAGCGCACTGGCGCTGTGGTTCGTGGTCCGGTGCCCCTGCCCACGCGTATCCGTCGTTACGACGTGCTGCGTTCGCCTCACGTGAACAAGTCGTCGCGCGATCAGTTCGAAATCCGTACTCATCAGCGCTTGATGGACATCGTGGATCCCACCGACAAGACCGTGGACGCTTTGATGCGCCTGGATCTGCCGGCTGGCGTCGACGTGGAAATCGCACTGCAATAAGCTGTATGGCCCTATAGGGCTTGTGCCAGGTCTTCTGCCTGGCATTGAAAATGGCCACATTCGTCGAGAGTGTGGCTTTTTTCTTTTGGGCGTCGCCTGCCGCCTGAGGCGTATTCGGCAAATTTTGTGTTGCATATACGCGGCATCCGTCCGCCTAATTCCACAGCTGCCTACGCCTAACTACTTGTGCTGTCAGGAAAAATCATGCTAACATGCCAAGCTTGCCATTTTGTGGCAACAGCAACCCTGGCCGCATGCTAGTGCAGTAGCAATAGCGCAGTAGTAAAGCAAGCGGTTTTGGTTACTTGGCCCTGTAGGGTGAAAGCCTTTACCTTTCGCCTGATTAGCCCCGACCAATCGCAGTCGGGAATGGAGAAAACAATGTCGAATTCGACGCCCACGCCCGCCGCGCATCGGTTGGGTCTGGTGGGTCGCAAGGTCGGCATGACCCGCATTTTTACCGAGGAAGGTGAATCCATCCCGGTGACCGTGCTGGACGTGTCGAACAACCGTGTGACCCAGATCAAGTCTCTGGAAGCTGACGGCTACGCCGCAGTCCAAGTGGCTTATGGCACCCGTCGTGCCTCGCGTGTTGCCCAGCCTCAAACTGGTCACTACGCCAAAGCTGGCACCGAGGCCGGCAGCATCCTGAAAGAGTTCCGTCTGGATCCGGCCCGTCTGGCCGAGTTCACGCCGGGCGCCGTCATCGCTGTGGAATCGGTTTTCGAAGCCGGCCAGCAAGTCGATGTCACGGGTACCACGATCGGTAAGGGTTTCGCCGGTACGATCAAGCGCCACAACTTCGGTTCGCAACGCGCGTCGCACGGTAACTCCCGTTCGCACCGTGTTCCGGGCTCGATCGGTCAGGCACAAGATCCGGGCCGTATTTTCCCGGGTAAGCGCATGTCTGGTCACTTGGGTGATGTTACCCGTACCGTTCAAAACCTCGACGTCGTGCGTGTTGACGCCGAACGCGGTCTGCTGTTGGTCAAGGGCGCTGTCCCCGGCCACGCTGGCGGCGATGTCGTCGTGCGTCCGGCCATCAAGGCGCCGGCCAAGAAGGGGGCGTAAGCAACATGGATCTCAAGCTCCTGAATGACCAAGGTGAAGCCGCGACGTTTAGCGCGCCTGACACCATTTTCGGTCGCGATTTCAACGAAGCGCTGGTTCACCAAGTCGTCGTGGCCTACCAGGCCAACGCTCGCAGCGGTAACCGTGCTCAGAAAGACCGTGCCGAAGTCAAGCACACCACCAAGAAGCCCTGGCGTCAAAAGGGTACCGGCCGCGCTCGCGCTGGTATGACCTCGTCGCCGTTGTGGCGTGGGGGTGGTCGCACCTTCCCGAATTCGCCTGAAGAAAACTTCAG
Organism: Bordetella genomosp. 4; assembly: GCF_002261185.1. Taxonomy (GTDB): domain Bacteria; phylum Pseudomonadota; class Gammaproteobacteria; order Burkholderiales; family Burkholderiaceae_B; genus Bordetella_A. Next base: position 69,828 of record NZ_NEVQ01000001.1, on the reverse strand, counting down.
CCAAAAAGTCAACAAGAAGATGTATCGCGCGGGTATCCGTTCGATCCTGTCCCAGTTGGCTCGCGAAGACCGCATCGCTGTTGTCGACACGTTCGACCTCGAATCCCCCAAGACCAAGGTTGCAGTGTCCAAGCTGAAGACCCTGGGCCTGGATTCGGTGTTGATCATCACGGACAACGTTGATGAAAATGTTTACCTCGCCACCCGCAACCTGCCGCATGTTGCCGTGGTCGAGCCCCGTTATGCCGATCCGTTGTCGCTGATCCACTACAAGAAAGTGCTGATCACCAAGCCGGCCATCGCTCAACTCGAGGAGATGCTGGGATGAACGCCGAACGCTTGATGCAAGTCATCTTGGCTCCGGTGGTGACCGAAAAGGCCACCTTCGTCGCCGAAAAAAATCAGCAAGTCGCTTTCCGTGTCGTGGCTGACGCTACCAAACCGGAAATCAAGGCTGCCGTCGAACTGCTGTTCAAGGTGCAGGTCGAGTCCGTGCAGGTCCTCAACCGTAAGGGCAAAGTCAAGCGCTTTGGCCGTTTCATGGGCCGTCGTCGCACCGAGCGCAAGGCTTATGTTGCGCTCAAAGAAGGCCAGGAAATCGACTTTGCGGAGGTGAAGTAAATGGCCCTCGTCAAAGTAAAACCGACCTCGGCAGGCCGCCGTGGCATGGTGAAGGTTGTCAGCCCGAACCTGCACAAAGGCGCGCCGCACGCTGCGCTGCTCGAAAAGAAGACCCGTGGTTCCGGCCGTAACAACAACGGTCACATCACGATCCGTCATCGTGGCGGTGGTCACAAGCAGCACTACCGTATCGTCGACTTCCGTCGCAACAAAGATGGCATTCCGGCCAAGGTCGAACGCCTCGAGTACGACCCCAACCGTACGGCGCACATTGCTTTGCTGTGCTACGCCGACGGCGAGCGTCGCTACATCATTGCGCCGCGCGGTCTGGAAGTGGGTGCCACGCTGGTTTCGGGTATCGAAGCCCCGATCCGTGCTGGTAACACGCTGCCCATCCGTAACATCCCCGTGGGTACCACGATCCACTGCATCGAAATGATCCCCGGCAAGGGCGCCCAAATGGCGCGTTCGGCTGGCGCATCGGCGGTGTTGTTGGCCCGTGAAGGCACCTACGCTCAAGTGCGTCTGCGTTCGGGCGAAGTCCGTCGCGTTCACATTGAGTGCCGTGCCACCATCGGTGAAGTCGGTAACGAAGAACACAGCCTGCGCCAAATCGGCAAGGCCGGTGCAATGCGTTGGCGCGGTGTGCGTCCGACGGTTCGTGGTGTTGCCATGAACCCGGTCGATCACCCGCACGGTGGCGGCGAAGGCCGTACCGGCGAAGCACGCGAACCGGTCAGCCCGTGGGGCACGCCCTCGAAGGGTTTCAAGACCCGTCGCAACAAGCGGACGAACAATATGATCGTCCAACGGCGCAAGCGCAAGTAAGAGGCGAACACTATGTCACGTTCGATCAAGAAAGGCCCGTTTGTCGACGCCCACCTCATCAACAAGGTGGACAAGGCTGTCGCGGGCAAAGACAAGAAGCCGATCAAGACCTGGTCGCGCCGTTCCACGATCCTGCCCGAGTTCATCGGTCTCACGATCGCGGTGCACAACGGTCGCCAGCACGTTCCCGTTTATATCAACGAGAACATGGTCGGTCACAAGCTCGGCGAGTTCGCGCTGACCCGTACGTTCAAGGGCCACGCAGCGGACAAGAAGGCGAAGAGGTAAGCGATGGAAACTACTGCCATTATCCGTGGGGTTCACATCTCGGCCCAGAAAACCCGTCTGGTTGCGGACTTGATCCGCGGCAAGTCGGTGGCTCAGGCGCTGAATATCCTCACCTTTTCCCCCAAGAAAGCCGCTGGCATCCTGAAAAAGGCTGTCGAGTCCGCTATCGCCAATGCCGAACACAACGACGGCGCTGATATCGACGAATTGAAAGTCACCACGATTTTCGTCGACAAGGCGCAATCGATGAAGCGTTTCTCGGCTCGTGCCAAGGGCCGCGGTAACCGCATCGAGAAGCAGACCTGCCATATCACGGTCAAGGTCGGAGCCTAAGGAGTCACGATGGGTCAGAAAATTCACCCCACTGGGTTCCGTCTCGCGGTCACCCGTAATTGGTCTTCGCGTTGGTTCGCAGACGACAAAGCTTTCGGCAGCATGCTGGCTGAAGACATCCGCGTCCGCGAATACCTGAAGAAAAAGCTGAAAAGCGCTTCTGTTGGTCGCGTCATCATCGAGCGTCCTGCCAAGAACGCCCGCATCACCGTTTACTCGGCTCGTCCGGGTGTGGTGATCGGCAAGCGCGGCGAGGACATCGAAAGCCTGAAGGCTGATCTGCAGCGTCTGATGGGCGTGCCTGTGCACGTCAACATCGAGGAAATCCGCAAGCCGGAAACCGACGCTCAGCTGATCGCTGATTCGATCTCGCAACAGCTCGAAAAGCGCATCATGTTCCGCCGTGCCATGAAGCGCGCCATGCAAAACGCCATGCGTTTGGGCGCCCAAGGCATCAAGATCATGAGCTCGGGCCGTCTGAACGGTATCGAAATCGCTCGCACCGAGTGGTACCGCGAAGGCCGTGTGCCGCTGCACACGCTGAAAGCCAATATCGACTACGGCACCTCCGAAGCCCACACCACCTACGGTGTGATCGGCATCAAGGTCTGGGTCTATAAGGGCGACATGCTGGCCAACGGCGAATTGCCGCCGGAAACCGCAGCCCCGCGTGAAGAAGAGCGCCGTCCGCGTCGCGCGCCGCGTGGCGATCGTCCTGGTGGCGATCGTCCGGGTCGTCCGGGTGGTCGTGGCCGTGGTCCCCGCAAGGCGGATGCGGCTCCGGCTCCTGAAGGAGAATAACCATGCTGCAACCCTCTCGCAGAAAGTATCGCAAAGAGCAGAAGGGCCGCAACACCGGTCTGGCCACGCGCGGCACGCATGTGTCGTTCGGCGAGTTCGGTCTGAAGGCCACCGGCCGTGGCCGTCTGACCGCCCGTCAGATCGAAGCCGCTCGTCGTGCTATCAACCGTCACATCAAGCGTGGCGGCCGTATCTGGATTCGTATTTTCCCGGATAAGCCGATCTCGCAAAAGCCTGCCGAAGTCCGGATGGGTAATGGTAAAGGTAACCCGGAGTACTGGGTCGCCGAGATCCAACCCGGCAAGGTGCTCTACGAAATGGAAGGGGTCAGCGAAGAGCTGGCGCGCGAGGCGTTCCGCCTGGCCGCTGCCAAGCTGCCGATCTCGACCACGTTCGTCGCGCGTCATATCGGTGCTTAAGGAGTACACAATGAAAGCTAGCGAACTCCGTTCGAAAGACGCCGCCGAGCTCACTACCGAGCTCGAGAGCCTGCTGAAGGCACAATTCGGTCTGCGTATGCAGAAAGCCACGCAGCAGCTTGGCAATACCACCCAGCTGCGCAATGTACGTCGCGACATCGCTCGTGTTCGTACCTTGCTGACCGAGAAGGCAGGGAAATAATCATGAGCGAAACTCAAACCACTCAAGTCGCCAAGCGCCAGCGTACGCTGGTCGGCAAGGTCGTCAGCAACAAGATGGACAAGACGGTCGTCGTTCTGGTCGAACGCCGCGTCAAGCACCCCATCTACGGCAAGATCGTCATGCGCTCTGCTAAATACAAAGCACACGACGAGTCGAACCAGTACAACGAAGGCGACACCGTCGAAATCGCTGAAGGTCGTCCGATCTCCCGCTCGAAGTCCTGGAGCGTGGTGCGCTTGATCGAAGCAGTCCGCATCATCTAATGATGCAAGCCAGGCAGGCGGCAGTCGGAAAATTTCCACTGTCTGCCTTCTTGGGAAAAAGCGGTGGGGATGCAGTTTGTCCTTGCCGCTTTTTTGCTGGTGGTGTGGCCGTATTGCACACTTTTTACACACAAGGCTTGCATCCATCCAGGGCGCGAGCTAGAATTACAGACTTTCCCGAGTTGCCTGTACCGGCGATGCGCTACAGCCTGATGGCTGAGGTAGGCCGATAAGGGTACCGGGGAAAGTATCCGCAGGATTTCAACCCAGGGTCGTTGCAGTGCTTTGAAGATGTCTTCGAGGCGTTCGGCGGACCTGACGGGACCAAAACTGGCAGGAATCGCGCTATCCCCTGGTCGGGAAATCGTAATTCCAGTTAAGTTGGAACAGGAAAAATCATGATCCAAATGCAGACCACGCTGGACGTGGCCGATAACACCGGTGCGCGCGCTGTTATGTGCATCAAGGTGCTCGGTGGCTCCAAGCGCCGTTATGCCGGTATCGGCGACATCATCAAGGTGAGCGTCAAAGATGCGGCTCCGCGCGGGCGCGTCAAAAAAGGCGAAATTTACAACGCCGTGGTGGTTCGCACCGCCAAGGGTGTGCGCCGCAAAGACGGTTCGCTGATCCGCTTCGGTGGCAATGCCGCCGTGTTGCTCAATGCCAAGCTGGAGCCCATCGGCACCCGCATCTTCGGACCCGTTACGCGTGAATTGCGTACCGAGCGTTTCATGAAGATCGTGTCGTTGGCCCCCGAAGTGCTGTAAGGAGCCCACGATGAACAACATCCGTAAAGGCGACGAAGTCATCGTCCTGACCGGCCGCGACAGAAAGCGTCGTGGCACCGTGCTGGCTCGTGTTGATGCCGACCACGTTCTGGTCGAAGGCGTCAATGTCGTCAAAAAGCACGTCAAGGCCAATCCTATGGCCAACAACCCTGGCGGTATCGTCGAAAAGACCTTGCCGATCCATATTTCCAACGTGGCGCTGTTTAACCCGGCCACCGGCAAGGGCGATCGCGTCGGCGTGAAAGAAGTCGACGGCCGCAAGGTCCGCGTGTTCCGTTCCAATGGTGCCGTTGTCGGCGCCAAGGCGTAAGGGGCGACAGACATGTCTCGTTTGCAAGAACTCTACAAGAGCAAAGTTGCTCCTGACCTGAAAGAAAAGTTTGGCTACAAGAGCCAAATGGAAGTGCCGCGCATCACCAAGGTCACCCTGAACATGGGTGTTTCGGAAGCGGTTGCTGACAAAAAGGTCATCGAGCACGCTGTTGCTGACCTCACGAAGATCGCCGGCCAAAAGCCCGTCATCACCAAAACCCGTAAGGCTATCGCTGGTTTCAAGATCCGCGAAAACTACCCGATCGGTTGCATGGTGACGTTGCGTGGCCAGCGTATGTACGAATTCCTGGATCGCCTGGTGGCGGTTGCGTTGCCTCGCGTGCGCGACTTCCGCGGTATTTCCGGTCGTGCATTCGACGGTCGCGGCAATTACAACATCGGGGTGAAAGAGCAGATCATTTTCCCCGAAATCGAGTACGACAAGATCGACGCGCTGCGTGGGCTGAACATCAGCATCACCACCACCGCCAAGACCGACGATGAAGCCAAGGCACTGTTGACCGCCTTCAGCTTCCCGTTCCGTAACTAAGGGGCTGATGACGTGGCTAAACTTTCCCTCATCAATCGCGATATCAAGCGCGCCAAGCTGGCTGACAAGTTCGCCGCTCGCCGCGCCGAATTGAAAGCGATCATCGACGACCAGTCGAAGACCGACGAAGAACGTTACCAAGCTCGGCTGAAGCTGCAACAACTGCCGCGCAATGCCAACCCGACTCGCCAGCGTAACCGCTGCGTCGTCACGGGTCGTCCGCGTGGTGTCTTCCGCAAGTTTGGGCTGACCCGCCACAAACTGCGTGAAATGGCGATGAAGGGTGAAATCCCCGGCATCACCAAGGCCAGCTGGTAGGAGAAAAAACATGAGCATGAGCGATCCCATCGCCGATATGCTGACTCGCATTCGCAATGCGCAGCAAGTTGACAAAGTTACGGTGAGCATGCCCTCCTCGAAGCTGAAGGCGGCTATTGCCGCTGTGCTGCAGGATGAAGGCTACATCGATGGCTTTGAAGTCAAAGGTACGCAGGCTAAGCCTGAGCTGGAAATCACCCTGAAGTACTACGCTGGCCGTCCGGTTATCGAGCGCATCGAACGCGTCTCGCGCCCTGGTCTGCGTATCTACAAGGGCCGTAGCAGTATCCCTCAGGTCATGAACGGCCTGGGCGTGGCCATCGTTTCGACCTCGCGCGGCGTTATGACCGACCGCAAGGCCCGTGCAAACGGCGTCGGCGGCGAAGTCCTGTGCTACGTGGCCTAAGGAGAAATTCTAATGTCACGTATCGCTAAATATCCGGTAGAGCTGCCCAAGGGTGTTGAAGCCAGCATCCAGCAGGATCAGATCACCGTCAAAGGCCCGTTGGGTACTTTGAGCCAAGAGCTGACCGGTCATGTCACGATTGCACAAGACAACGGCAAGCTGACGTTCGCCGCTGCTGACGACTCGCGCCATGCTGGCGCCATGTCGGGCACCGTGCGCGCCCTGGTCGCCAACATGGTGACTGGCGTGAGCAAGGGCTTCGAGCGCAAGCTGACGCTGGTGGGTGTGGGTTATCGTGCCCAGATCCAAGGCGACGCTGTCAAGCTGCAGTTGGGCTTCTCGCACGACGTCGTGCACAAGCTGCCCGCCGGCATCAAGGCTGAGTGCCCCACCCAGACGGAAATCGTCATCAAGGGCTCCAACAAGCAAGTCGTCGGTCAAGTGGCCGCTGAAATCCGCGCCTATCGCGAACCCGAACCCTACAAGGGCAAGGGCGTGCGCTATGCGGACGAACGCGTCGTCATTAAAGAAACCAAGAAGAAATAACGGCGCACGCAAGGACGAATCATGGACAAAAAAGTTTCCCGTTTGCGTCGTGCGGTTCCGACCCGCCGGAAGATCACCGAGTTGCGCGTTCACCGCCTCTCGATTTTCCGCTCGAACCTGCACATCTACGCCAACATCATTTCGCCGGAAGGCGATCGCGTGCTGGTCAGCGCTTCGACGCTGGAACCCGAAGTGCGTGCGCAACTGGCCGGCCAAACCGGTCAGGGCGGCAACACCGCCGCTGCCACGCTGGTGGGCAAGCGCGTAGCCGAAAAGGCAAAGGCTGCCGGTATCGAACTGGTCGCTTTCGATCGCTCGGGCTTTCGTTACCATGGCCGCGTGAAAGCGCTGGCCGATGCCGCGCGTGAAGCCGGTCTGAAGTTCTAAGCGAGGATTTGTCAAATGGCTAAAGTACAAGGCAAAGGCGCCGCGGAAAAAGAGAACGACGACGGCCTGCGCGAAAAGATGATCGCGGTCAACCGCGTCAGCAAGGTGGTCAAGGGTGGTCGCACCATGAGCTTCGCCGCGCTGACCGTGGTGGGTGACGGCGATGGCCGTATCGGCATGGGCAAGGGCAAGGCGCGTGAAGTGCCGGTGTCCGTCCAGAAAGCCATGGAACAGGCCCGTCGCGGCATGTTCAAGGTTGCGCTGAAGAACGGCACGCTGCATCACACCGTCGTGGGCAAGCATGGTGCTTCCACCGTGCTGATTTCCCCGGCAGCCGAAGGTACCGGCGTGATCGCCGGCGGCCCGATGCGCGCTATCTTCGAAGTGATGGGTGTGCGTAACGTTGTTGCCAAGAGCCTCGGCTCGAGCAATCCCTACAACATGGTCCGTGCCACGCTGAATGGTTTGCGCGCTTCCCTGACGCCGTCGGAAGTCGCTGCCAAGCGCGGCAAGACCGTCGAAGAGATCCTGGGGTAAATCATGTCTCAGAAGCAGATCAAAGTTACCCTCGTGCGCTCGGTCATCGGCACCAAGCAATCCCACCGCGACACCGTTCGTGGCCTGGGTCTGCGCCGTCTGAACAGCAGCAGCATTCTGGTCGACACGCCCGAGGTGCGCGGGATGATCCGTAAAGTGGATTATCTTGTCTCCGTCTCGGAAGCCTAAGGAATCACGATGTCGGATATTCAACTCAATTCGCTGAAGCCCGCTGAGGGCGCCAAGCACGCCAAGCGCCGCGTTGGCCGTGGTATCGGTTCGGGTCTGGGTAAAACCGCCGGCCGTGGCCACAAAGGTCAAAAATCGCGTTCGGGCGGTTTCCACAAAGTCGGCTTCGAAGGCGGTCAAATGCCGCTGCAGCGTCGTCTGCCCAAGCGTGGTTTCACGCCCCTGGGTCAGCACCTGTACGCCGAAGTCCGCTTGTCGGAACTGCAAGCCCTGCCCATCGACGAAATCGATGTGCAAGCGCTGAAGGCTGCTGGAGTCGTGGGCCAACAGGTTCGCTACGCCAAAGTCATCAAGTCGGGTGAACTCTCGCGCAAAGTGACGCTCAAGGGCATCACCGCGACGGCTGGCGCTCGCGCCGCCATCGAAGCCGCGGGCGGCTCGCTTGCTTGATTGCGAGGTAATACGTGGCTAACGCACAGGCACTGGGCAAAACCGGACCGAAGTACGGCGATCTGAAACGCCGTCTCGTGTTCCTGGTCCTGGCCTTGGTGGTTTACCGGCTGGGGACTCACATCCCCGTGCCGGGTATTAATCCGGACGCACTGGCGGACCTGTTCCGCCAGAACCAGGGCGGTATCCTGGGCCTGTTCAACATGTTCTCGGGCGGCGCGTTGTCGCGCTTTTCGATCTTCGCCTTGGGGATCATGCCTTACATCTCTGCATCGATCATCATGCAGTTGATGTCTGTCGTGGTTCCGTCGCTGGAAGCCCTCAAAAAAGAGGGCGAGGCCGGCCGCCGCAAGATCACCCAATACACTCGCTACGGCACGGTCGTGCTGGCGCTGGTGCAGGCGGTGGGTATTTCGGTGGCGCTGGAGTCGCAGCCTGGTCTGGTCATTGATCCAGGCATGCTGTTCCGCTTCACGACGGTCGTGACCTTGCTGACTGGCACCATGTTCGTCATGTGGCTGGGTGAGCAAATCACCGAGCGTGGTCTGGGTAACGGTATCTCGATCTTGATTTTCTCGGGTATTGTTGCCGGGCTGCCTTCGGCGCTGGCTGGATTGCTGGATCTGGTTCGTACCAACGCAATGTCGGTGGTATCGGCCTTGTTTATCGTGGCCTTGGTAGTGTTGGTCACTGCTTTTGTGGTGTTCGTGGAACGCGGACAACGCAAGATCACAGTGAATTACGCCAAGCGTCAGGTGGGCAACAAGATCTACGGTGGTCAAAGCTCGCACTTGCCGTTGAAGCTGAACATGGCTGGGGTGATTCCGCCGATCTTTGCGTCGTCGATCATTCTGTTCCCGGCCACGATTACCAGCTGGTTCTCGACGGGTGACAGCATGTTGTGGTTGCGTGACCTGGCGGCGGCTCTGGAGCCTCGTCAACCGCTCTACATCACGTTGTACTCGGCTGCGATTATTTTCTTCTGCTTTTTCTACACGGCTTTGGTGTTTAACAGCCGCGAAACGGCAGATAACCTGAAGAAAAGTGGTGCGTTCGTTCCTGGCATCCGCCCGGGCGAGCAAACAGCGCGCTACATCGACAAGATTCTGATGCGCTTGACACTGGTGGGTGCGCTGTATATCACCCTCGTGTGTCTGCTCCCAGAGTTCTTGGTGATGCGTTGGAACGTACCGTTTTATTTTGGTGGCACGTCCTTGTTGATCATCGTAGTGGTGACGATGGATTTCATGTCCCAGGTCCAGGCCTACATGATGTCGCACCAGTATGATTCGCTGCTTAAAAAGGCGAACTTCAAGGGCTCCTCAGGTTTGCCGATGCGGTAGCAAAGAGAATGTCTAAGGACGACGTCATCCAGATGCAAGGCGAGGTTCTAGAGAACCTCCCCAACGCGACTTTTCGCGTCAAGCTCGAAAACGGCCACGTGGTGTTAGGCCATATTTCCGGCAAGATGCGTATGCATTACATCCGGATTCTGCCGGGCGACAAGGTCACTGTGGAGCTCACGCCCTATGACCTGACAAGGGCAAGAATTGTGTTCCGCTCGAAATGAGCAACCCGGATTACGGAAAATTAGGAGTCAACCATGAAAGTAATGGCATCGGTTAAGCGGATTTGCCGCAACTGCAAAGTTATTAAACGTCACGGCGTGGTGCGTGTGATCTGCACCGACCCGCGTCACAAGCAGCGTCAAGGCTAACCCTGGTTAGCGACACGCAACGGATTTATTCAAGGAACAGTCATGGCCCGTATTGCTGGCATTAACATTCCGCCGCAACAGCACGCCGAGATCGGCCTGACCGCCATTTTTGGCATCGGTCGTACGCGCGCTCGCAAGATCTGCGAAGCTGCAAATGTACCCCTTTCCAAAAAGGTCAAGGATCTGACCGACGCTGAACTGGAACGCATCCGCGAACACGTTGGTGTGTTCACGGTCGAAGGTGACCTGCGTCGCGAAGTGCAACTCTCGATCAAGCGTTTGATCGATTTGGGCACCTACCGCGGCATGCGTCATAAGCGCGGTTTGCCCGTGCGCGGCCAGCGCACTCGCACCAACGCTCGCACCCGCAAGGGACCGCGTCGTGCTGCTGCGTCCCTGAAGAAATAATCGAGGAACTAGATTATGGCGAAAGCTTCTACCAGCGGCGCTTCGCGCGTACGCAAAAAGGTCAAGAAGAACGTCTCGGACGGCATTGCGCACGTTCACGCGTCGTTCAACAACACCATCATCACCATCACCGACCGTCAGGGCAATGCCCTGTCCTGGGCGACTTCGGGTGGCGCAGGCTTCAAGGGCTCGCGTAAATCGACGCCGTTCGCCGCACAGGTGGCTGCCGAGACGGCAGGCCGCGTTGCGCTGGAATACGGCATCAAGACTCTCGAAGTGCGTATCAAGGGCCCCGGTCCTGGTCGCGAATCGTCCGTGCGTGCGCTGAATGCGCTGGGCATCAAGATCTCGAGCATCGCCGATATCACGCCCGTGCCGCATAACGGCTGCCGTCCGCCGAAGCGTCGTCGTATCTAAAGGGAATCCACATGGCTCGTTATACTGGACCCAAATGCAAACTCTCGCGTCGCGAGGGTACCGATCTGTTCCTGAAGAGCGCGCGTCGCTCGCTGGATTCCAAGTGCAAGCTGGATTCCAAGCCCGGCCAACACGGCCGCACTTCGGGTGCCCGCACTTCCGATTACGGTCTGCAACTGCGTGAAAAGCAAAAGCTCAAACGCATGTACGGCGTGCTGGAAAAGCAATTCCGCAAGTACTTCGCTGAAGCCGAGCGCCGCCGTGGCAACACCGGCGAAACGCTGATCCAGCTGTTGGAATCGCGTCTGGACAACGTCGTGTATCGCATGGGCTTCGGCTCGACGCGTGCCGAGGCTCGCCAATTGGTCAGCCACCGCGCTATCGAACTGAACGGCCACACCGCTGACATCGCTTCGCTGATCGTCAAGGCTGGTGATGTGATCTCGGTTCGCGAAAAGGCCAAGAAGCAAGGCCGTATCCGTGAATCGCTGGATCTGGCATCGAGCATCGGCATCCCCCAATGGGTGGAAGTCGACGCGAACAAGATGACCGGTACCTTCAAGGCCATGCCCGATCGCGCTGATGTTGCTCGCGACATCAACGAATCGATGGTCGTCGAACTGTACTCGCGTTAATCATGGCCAGCGCGGCTATCTTGCCGCGCTGTTTGCCTTGATCGTCGATGGCAAGTCCCGCAGCAGCCCGCTTGGCGTGAAATTCACGCAAGCGGGTTTTGCGGTTGTTATAAACAGCTTTTTTGCTGCTCTTTCAAGACACGCCGGGTCATCCGACGTTGCTTGATGTTGTTGTTTCCATCAGCCTTATCGGTGTAACGAGCCGAGGGTATTGAAAAGGAATACTGTACATGTCCACTCAAGGTTTTCTGAAGCCGCGTTCCATTGAAGTTCAACCGGTCGGCACTCACCATGCCAAGATCGTGATGGAGCCCTTCGAGCGTGGCTACGGCCACACGCTGGGTAACGCCCTGCGCCGTATTTTGCTGTCTTCGATGACAGGCTATGCGCCTACCGAAGTCCAAATGACCGGTGTTGTGCACGAATATTCCACCATCCCTGGTGTGCGCGAAGATGTCGTCGACATCTTGTTGAACCTGAAGGGCGTGGTGTTCAAGCTGCATAATCGTGACGAAGTCACCTTGGTGCTGCGCAAGAACGGTGTTGGCGCCGTATTGGCCAGCGACATCGAGCTGCCTCACGACGTCGAGATCATCAACCCCGATCACCTCATCTGCAACCTGACCGACGCCGGTAAAGTGGAAATGCAGATCAAGGTCGAAAAGGGCCGTGGCTATGTGCCAGGTAACGTGCGCGCGCTGTCCGAAGACCGCACGCACACGATCGGCCGCATCGTGCTGGACGCTTCGTTCAGCCCCGTGCGCCGTGTCAGCTACGCCGTCGAGAGCGCTCGTGTTGAACAGCGTACCGACCTGGACAAGCTGGTGCTGGACATCGAAACCAATGGCGTGATCTCGCCCGAGGAAGCCGTCCGTCAATCGGCCCGCATCCTGATGGACCAGATCTCCGTGTTTGCCGCGCTGGAAGGTGCTGGCGATTCCTACGAAGCCCCGGTCCGCGGCACGCCGCAGATCGATCCGGTGCTGCTGCGTCCGGTCGACGACCTGGAGCTGACGGTGCGTTCGGCGAACTGCCTGAAGGCCGAAAACATCTACTACATCGGCGATCTGATCCAGCGTACCGAAAACGAGCTGCTCAAGACCCCGAACCTGGGTCGCAAGTCGCTCAACGAAATCAAGGAAGTCCTGGCTGCACGTGGCTTGACCTTGGGCATGAAGCTCGAGAACTGGCCGCCGTTGGGTCTGGAACGCCCTTAATTCGTTCGTTTAATTCATCGATTTTCCACCGGACCGCGGCCTGGCGACAGGCCGATAGAAGATTCGGATAACCTGGCGGTGCATGCGCCGCCTTTAGATTCAAAAGGAACTTATCATGCGTCACGGTAATGGTTTGCGTAAGCTCAATCGTACTAGCAGCCACCGTCTTGCCATGTTTCGCAACATGGCCGTTTCGTTGTTGACCCACGAAGCGATCAAGACCACGCTGCCGAAGGCGAAAGAACTGCGCCGCGTCGTTGAGCCCCTCATCACCCTGGGCAAGGAACCCACTCTGGCGAACAAGCGTCTGGCATTTGCCCGTCTGCGCGATCGCGATGCTGTGGTGAAACTGTTCGCTGAAATCGGCCCCCGCTTTGCGGCCCGTAACGGCGGCTACACCCGCATCCTGAAAATGGGTTTCCGCCAAGGCGACAACGCTCCCATGGCTTACATGGAATTGGTTGATCGTCCTGAAGTCGAGGAAACCGAGGCTGACAACGCTGCCGAATAACCCGGTCAGTGGATAAGCGCAAAGGCGAGCTTTCGGGCTCGCCTTTGTTTTTTAGCGTCCAATCTTACCTGCCCGGCGCTGGCGCAGTCCGACGAAGCAGCAGTCCCCGCAGGCGTTGCAGCGCTTGTCACGAATTTGCCTTGAGAGCCTCACGCAATTGAGTCGCAGTCGCCGCCAATTGCTCAGCCGGCGGTTGCGGCGGCATGATGAACTCCAGATCTTTCTGTGCGATGTACTGCGTAGAGGTAACGTCCTGCAATTCGTGCATGGGGATGAGGTGTGCATGAGCATGCGCAACATGGATCCCGGTAAACACAAAGCCCACGCGTTCCACCTGATACAAGGCCTTCATCACCCGTGACAACGACTGGCCCAAGGCCAGGATATGGTTCGCCTGCTGCTGCGGGATATCCTCAAAATATGGGTAATGTTGTTTGGGAATAATGAGCACATGGCCAGGCCGGACGGGATGAATGTCCAAAAATGCCAGCGTGTGCTCGTCTTCATGCACCACGTGAGCAGGAATTTGACCTCGTGCGATACGGCAAAACAGGCATGAGTCTGACATGGCGATATGGTCTCTCAGGATAAGGGATGCCGCGATACGCCGGTGTTACGCGTCCGGTTGAGACGGGCCAACTCCGGCCATGGCGTCGCGCGGCATGGCATACAAAGTAAGATACCTGATCGACACTGCGGTGCAAGCCGTTTTCAGGAGCCGTCATGTTGCGTGAAGACGATATCGTATTGGTCATCAGTAACGCCCCGGATCTGTTGCTGGCGAAACGTATCGCCCATGTCCTCGTCGAAGATGGCTTGGCAGCCTGTGTGAACCTCGGCGCTCCCATTTTGTCCATCTATCGCTGGCAGGGTCAGATCGAGGGGGCCGACGAGATCCCGATGTGGATCAAGACGACCGCCGGCCAACAGCATGCCGTCGTACAGGCGTTGGCTAAACTACATCCGTACGAGGTGCCTGAAATCATCGTCGTGCCGGTGATTGGCGGCAGCGCCCCTTATCTGGATTGGGTGCGAGAACAGGCTAACGGCACACCCATGGAATGATGAGTTCCTCGGGATGTTTGTCCTTTTTGAGGCTATCCCGGTTTGTAGATGAATGATTTCGCGGATTGGGTAACAAAGAGAATGTGATGCATCAGTTTATGGTTCGTGCTCTGTCGACAAGGCGGTATGGGTGGTGGAGTGCCTTGATCATGCTAGCAATCTGGACACTGCTCGCCTGGCGCCCGGCTGCTGCGTTATCGGAGGACGACTTCCTGCCGCCTGAGCAGGCGTTTGTCTTCACGGCCGCCATGACGAGCCCAGAGACGCTACAACTGCAATATCGCATCGCACCGGGGTACTACATGTATCGCGAGCGGTTCGAGCTGTCGGCTGATCCCTCGGGGGGCGTGACCCTGGGGACGCCGGTTTATCCCCAGGGGGAAGTCAAATACGACCCCACATTCGAAAAGAATATGGAGGTCTACCACCGCCAGGTGACGATCTCCGTGCCGGTCGCCGGCAATCAGCCCTTTGTTTTGAAAGTCACCAGCCAAGGGTGCGCAGATGCGGGGCTGTGCTATCCCCCGGCAGATCATGCGGTCACGCTCAAGCCAGTAGCTGGAGGCTATGCGCTGGATAGCGCGGGTGCGCCTGTATCGGGGCCAGGTTTGGCTGTCAGCAGCGCGGGCACGGTTGGCCGTTCGAACGGCGTTCAAGACCGCTCAGAGCCGTCTGGGGGCTTGGGTGCGCTGCTATCGGCGGGTGATACCGGCTTGGCTGATGCTATCAGCGGACTGGGCTGGTTAAAGACGGCCGGCGTGTTCTGGGTGCTCGGGTTGCTGTTGGCGTTGACGCCATGCGTGTTGCCCATGATCCCCATTCTGTCCTCGATTGTGGTCAGCGGGACTCGTGATGAGCGTCCAGGGCGCTGGCGTGGGTTGGGTCTGGCAGCGGCCTATGTGTTGGGTATGTCGGTGGTATATACGGCGCTCGGCGTAGCAGCGGGCCTGAGCGGCGCGGGCCTGGCCGCGTGGTTGCAGACGCCCTGGATCCTGGCGGTGTTTGCGGCAGTACTGGTTCTGTTGGCTGTCGCCACATTTGGCGCCTTTGATTTTCAGGTGCCGGGAGCGGTGCAAAGTTGGCTGACGGCCCGCTCTGCGAAGATCCCTGGTGGGCGCGTGACCGGCGCTTTGGCGATGGGGGCGATCTCGGCGCTGATTGTGGGACCTTGCGTGGCGGCGCCGCTGGCTGGGGCCTTGCTGTATATCTCACAGACGGGTGACGTGGTGTTGGGAGGGGCAGCGCTGTTTGCGCTGGCGTGGGGTATGGGTGTGCCTTTACTCGTTGTGGGGGCCTCGTCGGGGGCCTTACTGCCCAAAGCCGGTCCTTGGATGGACGGGGTCAAACGCCTGTTCGGCATGCTGTTGTTGGCGACGGCATGGTGGATGTTGATTCCCATCACACCGACGTGGCTGCAGATGACGGGCTGGGCTTTCCTGGCTATCGTGGGCGCGGTGATGTTGCGTGCCTTTGACGCACTGCCGAGCACTGCCGGGGCTCCGCGTATGTTTGCAAAGGGCATCGGCTTGCTGCTGGCGTTGGCGGCTGCGGCGTGGCTCGTCGGTGCTGCCAGCGGTGGCCGTGATGTGCTGCAGCCTCTGTCCCATTTGGTGCAGCGTGAGGGTACAGGGCAGGCGGTTGCCGCTGCGGATCATGTGGAATTCAGACGCGTGCGCAATACTGCTGAGCTGGATGCATTGTTGGCACAGAGTACGCGGCCGGTGATGTTGGATTTTTACGCGGATTGGTGTGTGTCGTGCCGGGAGATGGAGCGGTTTACGTTTTCCGATCCGGCTGTGGCCAGCAAGATGTCACGCATGTTGTTGCTGCAGGCTGATGTGACGCAGAACAATGCGGATGATCGCGAGTTGTTGAAGCGGTTCAGGTTGTTTGGACCGCCGGGGATTTTGTTTTTTGAGCCGGGTGGTGCGCCGGTTGCTGATGCCCGTGTTGTGGGGTTTCAGGATGCGGCGCGCTTTGGGGCGGTGCTGGATCGGGTGCTGCGGTAGTTGAGCAGTGCTTGCCCCGACCTAAAAGCGCATCTAGGGAGATCTTCCGCCAAAGGCATGGCCACACAGTCTGCGCCTGCCCTGCTTAAACGCGATAACTGGGCGCGCCCGTAGGCGCCCAGTTATCGCAACTCCGCAAAATCTTCGTCCCTTCACAAACAGTCCGAAAAAACGCCAAGCAAACCGCCCGTCCCAGCATCGCAGGGAACCAGAGAAACTGCGAGTCGCTGCGGGGCGGCGGCCGTGTCAGGGCGCCTCGTGGGCGAGCGAGTGGATACCGAAGGAGGCCCGAACGGGCCGACGAGGTGAGCGAAGCGGTGTCGGACGCGCAGGCGGCCGACCGATCACGTGAAGCCCTGACACGGCCGCCGCCCCGCAGCGACGTCCACAAGAACCTGCTATCTCTATCGAAGCGTCCCCACGGCTTACATGCAAATGGCTGAGACTCACGGTGGTGTATGCCTGCCGTTTCCGTGCGCGGTTTGCTCGCCGCCCGTATTACTGTTGTTTCAGCAGCTTGGCCGCATCGATGGCGAAGTAGGTCAGGATGCCGTCGGCGCCTGCGCGTTTGAAGGCCAGGAGCGCTTCCATCATGACTTTGTCGTGATCCAGCCAACCGTTGGCGGAGGCGGCTTTGATCATGGCGTATTCACCACTGACCTGGTAGGCAAAGGTCGGGACGCGGAACGCGTCTTTGACTCGGCGTAATACGTCCAGGTAGGGCATACCGGGTTTGACCATGACCATGTCGGCGCCTTCCTGCAGGTCGGCGGCGACTTCGCGCAGGGCTTCATCGATGTTGCCCGGGTCCATTTGATAGGCCATCTTGTTGGACTTGCCCAGATTGCTGGCTGAGCCTACTGCATCGCGGAAGGGACCATAGAACGCGCTGGCGTATTTGGCGGAATACGCCATGATGCGTGTATGGATGTGTTGCCTGGATTCCAAGGCCTCGCGGATGGCGCCGATGCGGCCGTCCATCATGTCGCTGGGAGCGACGATGTCGACGCCGGCGTCGGCCTGGGCCAGCGCTTGGCGAATCAGGATTTCAACGGTGGGCTCGTTGATGACATAGCCGTTTTCATCGATGACACCGTCCTGGCCATGGCTCGTGTAGGGGTCGAGAGCGACGTCGGTCAGGATGCCTAACTGAGGGAAGCGCTGTTTCAGCGCTGCGACAACGCGGGGAATAAGGCCATCGGGATTGGTGGCTTCGATACCGTCGGGCGTCTTTAGCGCCGGGTCAATGGCGGGAAAGAGCGAGAGAACGGGTATGCCCAGTTCCACGCATTCTTCGGCGGCGGTGAGCAAGGTGTCGGGCGAATAGCGCACTACGCCGGGAAGCGAGCCCACGGGCTCGCGCAGGCCTTTGCCTTCGGCGACGAAAACAGGATAGATCAGATCGTCGACGGTCAGGGTGTTTTCACGAACCAGACGGCGGGTAAAGTCGTCGCGGCGCAGGCGGCGTGGGCGCGAGGTCGGAAAGGGGGGGGTGATGATTTTGGGATTCATGGTACTACCTTCGGAGATATCCAGTTCTCGATATGTTGTGCGGCCTCTTCCAAGCCGATGCGTTCGGTCGCCGAGAACGGTACGGTGTATAGCGCGCCGATGTCGGCCAGCTGTTTGCGTACGGCGAAGACGGCGCGCTGGCGCTGACCGTAGGGCAGCTTGTCGGCCTTAGTTAGCAGGGCCAGCACCGGGCGGCCCGTGGGGGCGATGAAATCAGCCAGGCGTCGATCAAGCTCGGTGACGCCACGGCGAATATCGATCAACAGTACGATGCCGGCCAAGGACGGACGATCACGCAGGTATCCGCCCAGGATGTCCGACCATTTCTCTTTTTCTTTGTAGGCAACGGAGGCATAGCCGTAGCCAGGCAAATCGACGAGAAAGCCGAGTGGCGCATCTGGCGCCAGCGGATCGGGCAGGCCGAACATGTTGATCAATCGCGTACGGCCGGGTGTCTTGCTGGAGAAGGCCAGACGGCGTTGATTGCACAGCACGTTGATGGCTGACGATTTGCCCGCGTTGGAGCGGCCGACAAAACAGACCTCGGGCGCGCCGGGGTCTGGCAGCTGGTCAAGGCGGGCTGCCGAAATAAAGAAAGAGGCGCGATGGAGGAGGGACACGAGAGAAGTCCGAAATGGGTTGGTTATGGGCGCCCAAGAGGCATGAGCAGAGCATCGCTCGCCTCGCAAGGGAGCCAAGGAACGGGTGGTCCGACGTCCCTTGAAAACCCTATTGTATAATCGTGCGTTTGCAGCAGTGGTACCCCCTGCAATAGCCGGGTCTTTCCGCCTGTTAAAAAGATGGAAATTCCGGGGCGGATGTACATTCGGTCCGGCACGGCATGGGGCAGGCATGAGGCGCCTGATAGCGCCTTGATCGCAGTCCGATCGTCGAGGTATTCAATGATGCGTGTGCTGTCCCGGATGTTGCTAGCCAGCGGGCTGATGCTCGGTGTAGTTGTAGTCTGTCCCAGTATTGCCGCAGAAAACGCGGCAGGACCTGCCAAGCCGGACGCCGCCAAAGGCGCCCAGCTTTATGACCAAGGTGATGCCTCCAGAGGCATCGTCGCCTGTGCGTCCTGTCATGGCCCGGGGGGCAATAGCAGCATTCCTGCTAACCCGAATTTGGCCGCGCATCCGCACGAATATCTGGCGAAACAGCTCGCCGATTTTCAGACCAAACAAGGTGCCGACAAGCCCACGCGTAATGGCGCAGGCGGCAATCCCACGCCGATGACCGCGATGGCGCAAAACCTCACGCCTGAGGACATGCAAAACGTGGCGCTTTATCTGGCGCAGCAGCCGCTGAAACAGCCGGCGACTGCGGGGTATAAAGATCTGGTGGACCATGGGCAGAAAATCTGGCGTGGCGGCTTGCCGGATCGCAATGTTCCTGCCTGTGCCTCGTGCCACTCCGCAAATGGTGCTGGTTTGCCGGGGCAATACCCCCGTCTGGCCGGACAGTTCCCTTCGTATATCGAAGAACAACTGAAGCTTTTCCGCAGTAAAGACCGGGCGAACAACGCCGTGATGAACGACATTGCCGATCGTATGTCGGATGCCGATATCAAAGCGGTGTCGGATTACGCCGCAGGCTTGCGCTAAGCTACGCGCTTGGCCCCATCCTCGCGCGGCCGGTCTGCGCAGCAATACAGGCCTCTCTGGAACCTGGTTTCAGAGAGGCTGTCCATAAGGGGGAAGCCGGTCATGCGGCTCCCCTTTTTTTCATGAACTCAAGTACCCAGCCCTCTCGCTATCCCCTACGCAATCTGCCCCGCGATGTCTTCGAACTGCTCGGTTCGATGCGCTTTGCGGTGAGCCTGTTGATGTTCATCTGCATCGCGAGCCTGTTGGGCACGGTGTTGGCGCAAAATCGTCCGTCGAACACGTATATCGACCAATTTGGGCCTTTCTGGTTCGAAGTCTTCGACAAGTTCTCGATCTGGCACGTGTATAACAGTTGGTGGTTTCTGACCATCATGGGTTTTTTGGTGGTTTCGACGTCGGTGTGTTTGATTCGCAATACACCGAAGATGCTGCGTGATGCCCGATCGTTCCGTGAACATGTACGTGCCAGCAGCCTGCGGGCATTTCCTCACCGTGTCGAGATCCATGATGCGGCTGCGGTGGATGAGGCTGCTGGGGACGTAAAGGGGCTGCTTGCCCAGCAAGGCTATGCCGTGCGAGAGCGCCGAGACGGCGATGGTGTCATGTTGGCCGCCAAGAAAGGCAGCGCCAATCGTCTGGGATATATCTGCGCCCATTCTGCCATGGTGATCATTTGCATCGGCGGGCTGCTGGACAGCGAGTTAGGGGTGCGTTTGCAAGTGATGCTGGCGGGTAAGCAGCCCATTGTGGAAAACATGCTGATCTCGCAGGTGCCGGCCAGCGGACGGCTCTCGGTGGCCAACCCCAGTTTTCGCGCGAGCGTGTTGATTCCAGAGGGCGGGCAGGCCAGCACCGCCGTCGTTATGGTGGGGGATGGAGCGCTGGTACAGCCTCTGCCGTTTACGCTCAAGCTCAAGAAATTCCTGGTGGACTACTACTCTACCGGTATGCCCAGCCGCTTTGCCAGCGAGGTCGAGGTCACCGACCCCGATACGGGTAAAACCTTTGATTCCACCATCGAGGTCAACGAACCGCTGCGCTACAAGGGCGTCACGGTTTATCAGTCCAGTTTTGACGATGGCGGCAGCACCGTGAAGCTCAAGGGCTACCCTTTGGTCGGGGCTGGCAATACGCCATTTGAGGTCGATGGCACGGTGGGCAAGGCGGCCGAAATCACCGCCCGTAGCGGTGACGGCAGTGCCCGGGAGATGCAGGTGGATATCACCGCGCTGCGCCCGATCAATGTCGAGGACCTCAGCGGCGGTACGCCCAGCGGCAAACCCATGACGCTGGGAGAGCATGTCGCTTCGGTGTCAGGCAGCGCAGCGGGCAAGAAAAACGAGCATCTGCGCAACGTAGGTCCTAGTGTCGAATATCGTCTGATCGATCAGGCCGGGCAAGCGCATGAGTTCATGAATTACATGCTCCCGGTCGAGCTGGATGGTGCGGCGGTCTTTTTGGCAGGTGTGCGCAATAACGCTTCGGAAAACTATCGCTATTTACGTATCCCGGCCGACGCAGATAGCTCGATGGCCGAATTCATGCAGTTACGGGCCGCCTTGGCTGACCCTGCGGCTCGCCGTGAGGCTGCTCGCCGTTTCGCCGAACGCAATAGCCCGTCGCCTGCCGAGCAGTCATCGCTGCAGACGGCAGCCGAGCGTGCTCTGGATACGTTTTCGACCGGTGGATTGCAGGCCATCGCGGGCTTTTTGCAGGCCAACACACCGCAAGCCGATCTGGAGCGCGCGGCAGACGTCGTGATCCGTTTGATCGGCGTGTCCATGGCGGAGCTGCGTGCCGTGGCTCGTGAACGCGCGGGCCTGCCCGTCTTACCCGAGACCGGCCCCGAGGCTGAACAGGCCGCGCAATGGTCGCGCCTGGCAGTGGCTGCGTTGTCCGACCTGAATGTTTATCCTGCACCGGTTTTCTTGACGCTGAGCGATTTCAAGCAAGTGCAGGCCAGCGTGTTCCAGGTCAGCCGTACACCGGGCAAGAACGCCGTCTATATTGGCTGTCTGTTGTTGGTGTTGGGCGTTTTCTCGATGTTTTATATCCGTGACCGGCGTGTGTGGGTGTGGATCAAGCCCGCCGCCGATGGTGCAGGTAGCGATGTTCACGCCGCCATGACGTCGCAGAAGCGTACACTGGACTTCAATCAGGAGTTCGAACGCTTCAAACAGGCGTTGTTGCGCCGGAACAGGCCTTGAGGTTTTTTCATGTCCGTCAGTACTTCTTCCCAGTCAGCCGATGCCTTGTGGCAGCCGGCCTTGTCCGCTACCGGTGATGCGCGCGCGCTGCGCGGCAGGCCGGATTGGACCGATATTGTTTTCTTTCTGCTGCTGGCGGTGGGGGCTGGCTACGCGCTGACCACGTACGGCAGCGCCATGGATTATTACGAGAAGATCATCCTGTGCGGTACGGTGTTCGCGCTGACCTGGCTGGGGTGGTTGTGGCGTCCGTTGCGGCGTTTAATGATCGCCTGTGCCCTCGCGGCTGGATTCGCGTTGCTGCTTTATCAGCAGGATCTCGCCCGTGCGGAGCAGGTGTTTTTTCTGAAATATCTGTTCTCGTCGCAATCGGCCATCCTGTGGATGAGCGCACTGTTCATCCTGGCTACGATTTGCTATTGGATCGGTATTTTCAGCCCGACCGCTGCGTGGCTGGGTACTGCGCTGACATGGGGCGCGGTGTTTGCAGGCCTGACGGGTTTGCTGGTCCGTTGGCGCGAAGGGCATTTGATGGGGCCCGATCTGGGCCATATCCCGGTGAGCAACCTGTACGAGGTTTTCGTACTGTTTTCGCTCATTACTGCGCTGTTCTATCTGTATTACGAACGCAAGTACGCGACGCGGGCCTTAGGCGGCTTTGTGTTGCTGGTGATTTCGTCGGCCACCGTGTTTTTGCTGTGGTACGCCTTTACGCGTGATGCCGGTCAGATTCAGCCCCTGGTGCCCGCGCTCAAGAGCTGGTGGATGAAATTGCACGTGCCGGCCAACTTCATTGGTTACGGCACGTTTTCTTTGGCAGCCATGGTGGGCTTTGCCTACCTGGTGAAGCAGCATGGTACGACGACGTCGTGGGCCAAATTGGCGCCACTGTTCGTGCTGGGTGTGTTGCTATGCGCCGAACCCATGGTGTTCCGCACCGATGGCTTGTCGGCCACCTGGATGATTTATTTCGGCGTGGGCGCCGTGATCGTGGGCGCTATTTTGCTGGGGCGGCGCCGTATTGCACAGGCCTTGCCGTCGCTGGAAGTGCTGGACGACATCATGTATCGCGCTATCGCGATCGGTTTTGCGTTCTTTACGGTAGCGACGATTTTGGGGGCGTTGTGGGCGGCTGATGCATGGGGCGCCTATTGGCAATGGGATCCCAAAGAAACCTGGGCGCTGATCGTATGGCTGAATTACGCCGCCTGGCTGCATATGCGCTTGATGAAGGGGCTTCGAGGCCACCTCGCGGCGTATTGGGCGCTTGTAGGGCTGTTGATCACCGGCTTTGCATTCCTGGGTGTGAATATGTTCCTGTCGGGGCTGCATTCCTACGGCGAACTGTAATGCTGCAGGGGTGAGGGTCTGAGGCCGCTTTTCGTTGTTATTTTCGGTGACGCGAGCGTGGGCCCGATTTCAGTCGATGACAGGCTGCGCCGTTGCCACAAAATGCGGCAAGGCGGGGTTGAGGTTGCTGGTGCGCCACGCCAGCACCTGATCCACCAAGGGGGCGTCGACGAGCGGACGGAACTTGACGCCGCGTATGCCCAATTTCTGTAGAGACTGCGGCACTAGCGCGACGCCGATTCCTTCAGCGACCAGACTGACGATGGTTTGCTGAAGCTGTGTCTCGAGACGAATTTGCGGCTCCAGCCCTGCTCGTGCAAAGAAATCCGTGATGGATTGCCGCATGGATGGCGTGACGGTGATCGGCGCTGCCAATAGCGGATACGGCGCCAGCATGTCCGGCGAGACCGGTCCATCGCCGTCAAGCGCATGTTGTTCAGGAATGGCCAGGCAGAGGGGCTCGCGGTGGATGACGATGCTCGAGACGCCCGGTTCCGCCTTGGCCAGTCCGAATGTAATGATCGCGTCGAATGTGCCGTTCAAGAGGCCTTCTCGCAGCGCCAGCGGCATGGTTTCACGTAATTGCAGTCGCACGCCGGGACGCGCCGCAATAAATCGGCGCGTCAACGGCGGCACGCTGCTATAGGCTGCATGCATGACAAAGCCCACGCTTAATTCCCCTAGCTCTCCTGCGCCGGCCTTTTGGGCATTGCGGCAGGCCTGATCAAAGGCCGTCAGGACGGCGCGGCTGTCTGTGAGAAAGCGCTGTCCCGCGGTCGTGAGCTGTGCATGCCGTGAATCGCGCTCGAGTAGTTGCACGCCCAATTCCTTTTCCAGCGCTGCGATCTGGCGGCTCAGTGGCGGTTGTGTCACATGGAGAAGTTCGGCCGCCCGTCCGAAGTGCAGCGTCTCAGCCACCGTGACGAAGTAGCGCAGTTGGCGAATATCGATCACATCAATACCTATTCGGAATGATTCATGGGGATAAATAGTATTGGATTGCATGAAACCTAGGGAATATCCTAGGTCCCTTCTTTCATGAGGCCAATGATGTTTTCCGTTTTAACCGTGGTGCTGCCTATTTTTGCGCTGATCTTTGCGGGATGGATCTGTCGGCGGGGCAATATCCTGGGCCCGCTAGCTGCTACTGAAATCAATCGTTTTGTGGTGTATCTGGCGTTGCCGGCGCTGCTGTTCGACATCGTGGCTAGCGCCCAGTGGAGCGATATCTGGCAGCCAGCGTTCATCGCGACCTTTGGCCTGGGGGTTGGCGTCGTGTTTGTGGTGACGCTGGTGTTGCGTCTGGCGCGCGCCAGGCATTTGGCCGACGCGGCGATTGATGGGCTGAATGCCGCCTATGCCAATACGGCCTTTTTAGGCTTTCCGCTGGTATTGGCGGTGATTGGGCCCGAGGCGATGGCGCCTGCCATGATTGCCACGATTTTGACTGTCTGCGTGCTGTTTTCCATTGCCTTGATTCTGGTGGAGATCGGGCTTCAAAGCGAAGCCCGTCCGAGTCATATGGTCAAAAAGTTGGCGATGTCGATGGTTCGCAATCCCCTGATCGTGGCACCGGTGCTGGGCGCGCTGTTTTTGAGCCTGGACCTGAAAGTGCCGAGTCCAGTCGAGAGCTTTCTGAAGTTGCTCGGCGCAGCCGCATCACCCTGTGCATTGGTTGGTTTGGGGCTGTTTCTCGGTGAAAGACGCCAGACGACGACGCGGGTAGCCGGAAGCACCGCCTTACTCGCTCCCCTCAAGCTGGTCGGTCAACCTGCCGTGACTTGGATACTGGCAACGCATGTGTTCCAGTTGTCCATGCCTCTCACACATGTGGCGACGCTGTTGGCCGCATTGCCAACGGGCACGGGGCCGTTCATGGTGGCCGAGTTTTATCGACGCGAGGGGGTGGTGACTTCGAGGACTATTCTTTTTTCCACGATGGCGTCGCTAGGGACGATAACGGCCTATCTGACGTGGTCCGCGTAAGCAAGACCCGGACGAGTCCTCGTTTGATGATGGCTCGTCAGTCATCTGGCCACGCACACGGCCGGCGATCACCTCACCTGTCTCATCGCCGACTCATGCACCCAGGAGCGAACGGGCGCAATCCGCGGCGATCCATTCTTCGTTGGTGGGTTCTACCGCCACGGTGACCAGGCTCTCGTTAGTGGATATCACGGGCGCATTACTCGCATTGGATTCCTCGTCCAATTTCACGCCCAAAAAAGCGAGGTCAGCGCAGATACGACGACGCAGATACGTGCTGTGTTCGCCGATGCCGGCAGTAAAGGCCAAGAGATCCAGGCCGCCTAATACTGCTACCAGCGCACCAATTTCCCGTACGATGCGCCGTACGTACAGATCGAGCGCGATGCGTGCCCGCTCGCCACGTTCATCGGTATCTTGCTCGTGTTCGATGATGGCGCGGGGGTCGGCCGAAATGCCTGATACCCCCAAGAGACCGGATTGCCGATAGAGGACCTGGCCGACTTCTTCTAGAGAAAGCTTTTCGATTTCCATCAAATAGATCACTGCGCCGGGATCGAGCGAACCCGTGCGGGTGCCCATCATCAAGCCATCAAGCGCAGAAAATCCCATCGTGGTGGCAACGCTTTGCAGATCGCGCATGGCGCACAGACTGGCCCCGCTGCCCAGGTGTGCCACGATGGTGCGGCCTCGAGCGATATCGCCATGGCGCTCGGGCAGCGCAGTGGCCATGTAGGCGTATGACAGACCATGAAAGCCGTAACGGCGCAGACCTCGCTCCCAGGCCGCATATGGCAACGGCAGCATCTGTTCGACCTGGGGAATCGTGTGATGAAAGCTGGTGTCGAAGCATGCAACCTGCACAATGTCCGGCCGCTCGCGTAACAGGATCTCGATGGCTTCCAGCGCAAAAGGCTGGTGTAGCGGTGCCAGCGGAACGTAGCTTTTGAGATCGGCCAATACGTGTTGATCGAGGCGCGTCGCTTCAAAATATTTGCTGCCGCCATGAACGACGCGATGCGCTACCGCGACGATCTCCCGTCCATTCAGCCTCGCGACGATCCGCTCGCGGATCACTTGCAGTGCGGCCCGGTAGGGATGCGCTGGATCGAGCGTCACAGGCTCTGGAGCCGATCCCGTTTCACCATAATCCGGTTCCGGCCCGCCTATCCCTTCCACTTTGCCGTTCCACAAGGGCTTGCGCGGCAGCGGGACGGCCTCGGCGTCGAATACCGCGAATTTAATACTTGATGAGCCGCAGTTCAGTGCCAGAATGAGGCGGTGGCGTGTAGCAGAGAAAGACATGGGGGCTAGATCTCCAAGTGCGAAGCACTGCAACTGCGTCAGCAACGGATTAGGGAGGTGTTGATCGGTAATGGTGCGCGAGCATTGCCGCGATCGCGCACGAAGCGATGCGTGATTCGCGCGAGTCGGCGCGGCTGGTCAGGATGATCGGCACGCGGGCACCCAACACGATGCCGGCGCTATTGGCGCCGCCCAAGTAAATCAATTGCTTGGCCAGCATGTTGCCGCTCTCGAGATCAGGCACGACCAGAATGTCGGCCTGACCGGCGACAGGCGATGCGATCCCCTTGATATGTGCCGCGGCAATCGAGACGGCGTTGTCGAAGGCCAGAGGACCATCCAACAGGCCGCCGGTGATCTGACCGCGATCAGCCATTTTGCACAGGGCGGCCGCATCCAGTGTGGCAGGCATGTTGCCGTTGATAGTCTCTACCGCGGCAAGAATCGCTACCTTCGGCTCGGCCACGCCGATCACCTGGGCCAGCTCGATGGCATTGCGGACGATATCGGCTTTTTCGTTGAGTGTAGGGGCGATATTGATGGCTGCATCAGTGACGATGAACGGCCGCGGGTAGGCCGGCGTATGCAGCAGAAAGCAGTGGCTGATACGGCGCTTGGTGCGCAGTCCGGCGGCCGACGACACCACGGCTGCCATCAGCTCGTCAGTATGCAAGCTGCCCTTCATCAAGGCCTCGACGTCGGCTTTGCCAGCCAGGGCAGCGGCTTCGGCGGCCGCTGCGTGGCTGTGCGGCACATCGACAATCGTTAATCCGTCCAGGCTCAGTCCTTGTCCGGCTGCCACCGCAATCAGCTTGGGCCGCGGTCCGACCAACACAGGGTCAATCAGACCGGCATCCCGTGCTTCCAATGCTGCCGACAGGCTCACATCGTCGCAGGGGTGTACGACGGCGACCCGGATGCGCCCACTGCTTGCCACACGCGCGAGCAGTTTCTGCAGTCCGTCCTGTCCATGCGTATCCAAGCGGATTTCGGGCAAAGCGGTACGGGGGCGTTCGATATGGCGTGTTGGAGCACTGACTTCGGCCTCGCCTTCGATGACCGTCGTGCCATCCTGGTTCACGCAGGAGCAAGCCAGCGTGACGCAGTGGCTTGCGGCGTCCTTGCCGATGACTGTCACTTGTACAGTCAGACGGTCGCCCACCCGGATCGGCGCCAGAAACCGCAATGTCTGGCTTCGATAGACCGTGCCTGGTCCGGGGAGCTGGTTGCCCAGGACTGCCGATAATAGGGATGCTCCCCACATGCCATGCGCGACCACGTCCTGGAATGGTGTCGTCGCTGCGAATTCGGGATCAAGGTGCTGCGGATTGAGGTCGCCGCTCTGCAAAGCGAATAACTGAATGTCTTGCAGCATGAGCACGCGCTCAGTGGAGGCGCTGTCGCCGACTGCAATCTCGTCAAACGTGCGATTGCGCAGCATGGGAATATTGCTGTTCGATGTGCTCATTTTCGGGCCTTCTGCAGCAGGGGTGTTTCAGTCTATCAAAACATCATTACCGGAAAACAGAAAGCGTGGCCCCCACGCTGCGCCTTCGGCTTGCTGCCCCCCAAGGGGGCATTTTTGTTTTGGGGCGGCCCGGCAACAAAAAAAACGCCCCGTTCATCACGGGGCGGTTTCGGCCGATATATAGGGCTATGCGGCGTCAATCGGGCAGCATGGATTCGCCGCGCAGCAGATCGTCCAGCGTTTCGCGTTGACGCACGACATGGTACTGGTCGCCATCGACCATGATCTCGGCGGCGCGGGCACGCGTGTTGTAGTTGCTGGCCATGACCATGGCGTAGGCGCCGGCGGACTCCAGTGCCAGTACGTCGCCCGCCTGCAGGGCCAACCGGCGCTGGCGAGCCAGCCAGTCTGCACTCTCACAGACGGGGCCCACAATGTCGTATTCATCGGTCTGGCCGTCGCGCGGCACGACGGGCTGTACCCCGTGATAGGCGTCGTACAGGGCCGGACGCAGCAGATCGTTCATGGCAGCATCCACGATGGCGAAATTGCGTGCGGGCGCATGTTTCAGGTATTGAACCGTGGTGAGGAGCACACCTGCGTTGCCAACCAGCGAGCGGCCTGGCTCCAGGACCAGATGCAGGTGCGCGAGGCCGCGCGCCTGCAGGCGTTCGAATACCTGATCCAGGAGCGCCTTGGGTGAGGGCGGGATTTCGTCGGTATAGCGGATACCCAGCCCGCCGCCCAAGTCCAGATGTTTGATGGAAATGCCCGCGGCGTCCAATTTCTGGATCAGATCCAGCAGCTTTTCCAGGGCATCGAAATACGGACTGATATCGGTGAGTTGCGAGCCGATATGGCAATCCACCCCGACGACTTCGAGGCCGGGCAGGGCGGCTGCTGTGCGATACGCGTCCAGCGCCGATTCGATCGCAATGCCGAATTTGTTTTCTTTGAGGCCGGTGGAAATATAGGGATGGGTCTGCGCGTCCACGTCAGGATTGACCCGCAGCGATACCCGTGCACGCCGCCCCATGGACTGCGCGACATCCGACAGGCATTGCAATTCGGCCTGCGACTCGACGTTAAAGCATTTGACGTCGGCTTCGAGCGCGGCGCGCATTTCCCAGACCTGTTTGCCCACGCCGGAAAATACGACCTTTGCCGGATCACCGCCAGCGGCCAGGACGCGCTTTAGCTCGCCGCCTGACACGATGTCAAACCCAGACCCCAATCGCGCGAATTCTTTCAGGACAGCCAAATTGGAGTTGGCCTTCATGCCATAGCAGACGAGTACCGGGCGATCGCCGATGGCGTCGCGGTACGAGCGCCAGGCCTGGCCTAGCGCCGCACGCGAATACACGTACAGCGGTGTGCCGAATTTGAGGGCCAGAGCGGCTAGAGAGACGTTTTCGGCGTGCAGAACGCCGTCCTGATAGTGGAAATGCGGATGCCCGGCCAAGCCGGACTGCGCTGAAAGGGAAGTCATGGAGGTGAGGTAGCTGGAGAGGTATTGTTTCGCTCGGACGGCTGGGTCTGGGTTTGGGGCGGGGGTGGCGCTTCGTCCTGCGCCGGCTCCGGCGGCAGATAAAGCGGACCCTTGAAGCCGCAGGCCGCGGTCAGACTGACTGCGGCGAGCGTGGCTACAATGCGTAAGACCATGCGGCCATGTGCCATGTGGGACACTCGAAACTCCGTAATTCTTGCAGGCTCGATTATGACTGAAACCGAATTCCTTGCGTTGGTTGACCAAGTGCTCAACAGTATCGAAAGTCAGGCAGACGACTGGGCGGCGTCGCAGGATGTCGATATCGAGACCAGCCGCAGCGGTAATGTGCTGACGCTGGTTTTCGAAGACGGCACTCACGTCGTCGTCAATAGCCAGGCAGCGATGCAAGAGATCTGGGTCGCTGCTCGCAGCGGCGGATTTCATTACCGCTACGAGGGTGGAAACTGGATCAACACGCGCGGCGGCCCGCAATTGCCCGACGCCCTGTCCCAGATTTGTTCCGAGGCGGCCGGGATCCCGGTGACCGTACGCCTGTAATCACAAGAGTACGGCCGGTCAGGATCCTCCCGGACCTCAGAAGGGTATCTTATCGTTCCAGGGCATGGCCTGCTGGCCGGAACTCATGTTGGGCGAGACACGGATGCTGTTGTCCCTGCCGCTTGCCAGATCGTTCAAGAAGTCGCCCAACTGATCGGTTTCCGCCGGGGTAGGCTCAGACAAGCCCAGTCGCGCAACGGCCTGCCCGGGAGGGAATTCCGAGAAGTAATACTCCCCGCGATCCACGATCAGTCCTTCGGGACGTTGGCGCGTTTTCTGTTCGGGTACGCCCTTGAGCGCTTCGCTCATGTATTCCACCCAGATAGGCATGGAGATGCCGCCGCCGGTCTCGCGCGAGCCCAGTGATTTGGGTTGATCAAAGCCCATCCAGGCAGTCGCCACCAATGACGGGGTATAGCCCGAGAACCAGGCATCGACCGATTCGTTGGTGGTGCCGGTTTTGCCCGCAATATCCGAACGCTTGAGCATGGCGCGTGCACGAGCCGCTGTCCCGCTGGTAGCCACGCCGCGCAGCATGTCGTCCATGACGAAGGCGGTACGTGGATCAATCGCGCGCGCTGCTTCATCGCCTGCCACGATGGGCTTGGATTGCATGAGGACCTTACCGCTGCTGTCGGTCACTCGTTCGATCAGATACGGTGCGATGCGGTAGCCGCCGTTGGCAAAAACGGCGTAAGCACCCGCCAGTTGCAACGGTGTCACCGAACCTGCGCCCAGCGCCAATGGCAGGACGGCAGGTTGACGCGCCTTGTCAAAGCCGAAGCGCGTCAGGTAGTCCTGTGCGTACTGCGGGCCGATGGCTTGCAGGATACGGATCGACACCATGTTTTTGGATTTATACAGGCCCTGGCGCATTGTCAGCATGGGCTCGTAGGTGTTTCCGTAGTTTTTCGGGTTCCAGGGCTTGGAGCCGGTTTGCGCCGCGCTCAATTGGAAAGGCTGGTCGGAAATCTGCGTCGCGGGCGTCAAGCCGCGCTCCAGCGACGCGGCGTAGATGAATGGCTTGATATTCGAACCCGGCTGACGCCAGGCCTGCGTGACGCGATTGAATTTGCCGCGGTAGAAATCAAAGCCGCCAACCATGGCGCGAATCGCGCCGTCTTGGGGCGACAGCGCCACAAAAGCGGCTTGTACGGCCGGCATATTGATGACTTCCCAGCCATCGCCGAATTTGTGGATATACACGACCGAGCCGCGCTTGAGGCGTTTGTCTTCGGGCGCCTTGGCGCTCAGCGATCGCGCCACGACGTTCAGGACCTTTTTGTCCGTGATCGAGATGACCTCGCTGGCACTGCGCATGACCTTGATTTCGGTGGGGCTGGCCGACAGGATGACGCCGGTCAGCAGGTCCCCGCTGTCGGGGTATTTTTCGAATGCCGTGTCCAGAAAGTCGTCCAGCGCCTGCGCGTCGTTCTCGATGCCGTCGGGCATCTGGAGTTGTTCTTCGGGGCCCGGATACACGGCTCGGCGCGTGTACTGCAGGACGCCATCGCGCACGGCGTTATATGCTGCTTCCTGGTCTTTTGAGCTGACCGTCGTGTAGATATTGATCCCGCGCGAATACAGCTCATCCTGGTACACGCCGTAGAGCAATTGGCGCGCAAGCTCGGCCACATACTCACCGTGAATGGCGTAACCGCCGGCGGGCGTGCCTTCGGCAGCCTTCATCACGATTTGCTGCGACTTGGCCTGTTGGTATTCGGCGTCGGTCAGATAGCCCAGCGAATGCATGCGGCCCAATACGTAATGTTGCCGGATTTCCGAGCGCTTGAAATTAGCGATGGGATTGAAACGTGACGGGGCTTTCGGGATGCCGGCGAGCATGGCCGCCTCGGCTGCCGTCACCTCGGACAGGGGCTTGCCGAAGTAAGTGCGCGATGCAGCGGCAAAGCCGTAGGCCCGATGGCCGAGATAGATCTGGTTCATGTAGAGCTCAAGAATCTGATTCTTGGTGAGCTCGGACTCGATTTTGAACGTCAGTAGCAGCTCGTAAAACTTGCGCGAATAGGTCTTTTCCGATGACAGATAGAAATTACGCGCGACCTGCATGGTGATGGTACTGGCACCCTGCGACTTGGACATACTGACCAAGTTCGTCAGGCCGGCACGGGCCACGCCCATCCAGTCAATGCCGCCGTGTTCGTAAAAGCGGTCATCCTCGGCCGCCAGCACCGCAGATTTCATGACGTCGGGGATTTCGTCAAAACGCAGCACATTGCGGCGTTCTTCGCCGAATTCGCCGATCAACACGTGGTCGTTGGTGTATATGCGCAGCGGCACGCGTGGCCGGTAGTCGGTCATGGCGTGCAGGTCCGGCAGGTTGGGCCATGCCAACGCCAGCGCCATCCCGCCCAGCAGAATGCCGCACAGGGCGATGCCGCCACAGAAGATGCCCAATTTCACGAAAAACCGCAAAATAGGCGATCCGCTTTTCTGGGGAGGGGCTTTTTTGGAGGAGTTTTGCGACTTGCTCATCGCGGCGATTTTACGGGTAACAGTGGCGCCGCTTGATGGCCGTTACGGGGTTTCTGTAACAAATTCGTTCAGTGTGGTAAGCGAGCAACCGGCTGGCAATGGGATAATGCCAGCATGAACGTCCCTGCCAATATAGCATCCGCCACCAGCGCGGAACCAGCCGAGAGCGTCTGCGCTGCCGCAGAGGCCGGCTCCTGCGCCAGTCTGCCGCACGATCTGCCCATCTTTCTCGTGGGGATGATGGGCGCGGGCAAGACCACCATCGGCCGAGGACTGGCCCGAGCGCTAGGACGCGAATTCATCGATCTGGACCACGAGCTAGAGGCCCGTTGCGGGGTACGGGTGCCGATCATCTTTGAGATCGAAGGCGAAGACGGCTTTCGCAAGCGCGAAGCGGCGGCGCTGGATCACTGCTCGAGCCGGCGCGGTATTGTGCTGGCCACAGGCGGCGGGGCCATTTTGGCGGCTGATAACCGCCGCATGCTGAGCGAACGCGGCGTGGTCGTGTATTTACGCGCCAGCCTCGACGAGTTGTTCCGGCGCACCAGCCGTGATCGCAATCGGCCCTTGCTGGCCAATGCCGACCCGCGCGGCACGCTGCGTGATTTGATGGTCAAACGTGCGCCGTTATACGAGGAAGTGGCGGATTTAGTGATTGATACCGGTACGATGCCGGTATCCCTGTTGGTGAAATCGATACTGCCCTTGCTGCAAGCCTACGAGAAGAATTTATGACTGTTGTTGATGTCGATACCCCCGGCGGACGCTATCCCATTCACATCGGACCGGGCCGGCTGGATGTGCTGGATCAGTCCATTCCTGCTGATGCCACAGCGATTGCTGTGGTGACCAATCCCACCGTGTCTGCTTTGTATGGAGAACGTGTCGAGGCAGCGTTGGCCCGCACCGGCCGCCGCGTATTGCGCATCGAACTGCCGGACGGCGAGGCCCACAAAGACTGGCAGACATTGAATCTGATTTTCGACGCGTTGTTGACGCATCGTCTGGATCGTCGCGCCGTGCTGGTAGCCTTGGGCGGCGGGGTGATTGGCGACATGACGGGCTTTGCCGCTGCGGTGTACATGCGTGGGATCCGCTTTCTTCAGGTGCCTACGACCCTGCTGGCTCAAGTCGATTCGTCGGTCGGGGGCAAGACTGCGGTCAATCATCCATTGGGCAAGAACATGATCGGCGCTTTTTATCAGCCGATCGCAGTCGAGATTGACACGGACGTGTTGGCCACATTGCCGGCGCGCGAGGTATCGGCCGGTTTGGCCGAGGTCATCAAATACGGCTTGATACTGGACGCGGAGTTTTGGCGTTGGTGCGAAGACAACGCAGCCGCCCTGCGTGCTCTGGATCCGGCGGCGTTGGCCTATGCGATTCGCCGCTCGTGTGAACTGAAGGCGCTCGTTGTTGGCAAGGACGAACGCGAATCCGGTCTGCGTGCCATTCTGAATCTGGGCCATACGTTTGGCCATGCCATCGAGTCCGGCCTGGGATACGGTGAATGGCTGCACGGCGAAGCCGTAGGCTGCGGTATGGTGCAGGCGGCCGAGTTATCGGCCGAGGTTGCCGGTTTCCCGCAGGCGGATGTGGCGCGTGTGCGAGATCTGGTGCAGGCCATTGGCTGCCCTGTGGTGGCGCCCGATCTCGGGGCCGACCGATGGCTCGCATTGATGCAGGTCGACAAAAAGACCGAAGGCGGCGAGATACGCTTTGTGTTGATGCCCAGTATTGGTCAAGCCATCACGCGGACGGCGCCGCTGGAGGCTGTGCACCGCGTACTGGCTCGGACCGTACAGTAAATCACCAGGGAGGATGCTCACGATGACCGAATTGGCCCGCTACGCATCTGACCCTTCAGCAACACGGGGGCGGCGGCACGCCGAGCCGCCACCGCAGAACCGAACCGAGTTTCAACGCGATCGTGATCGCATCATTCATTGCACGGCCTTTCGTCGTCTGGAATACAAGACCCAGGTCTTTGTGAATCACGAGGGCGATCTTTTTCGGACGCGTCTCACGCATAGCCTGGAAGTCGCGCAGATCGCACGCACGCTGGCGCGCAGCTTGGGGCTCTCCGAAGATCTGACCGAAGCCATTGCATTGGCGCACGACTTGGGCCATACGCCATTCGGTCACGCCGGGCAGGATGAACTGAATGCCTGCATGCGTGAACTGGCGCCGCACGCGGGCGGCTTTGAACACAATCTGCAGAGCCTGCGCGTGGTTGATGAGCTCGAGGAACGTTACGCAGACTTCAGCGGCCTGAACCTCTGCTTCGAAACGCGCGAAGGCATTTTGAAGCATTGCTCCGTGGTGCACGCTCGTCAATTAGGCGATGTGGGCGAGCGGTTTCTGAATCGTACTCAGCCGTCGCTGGAGGCGCAGCTAGCGAATCTGGCGGACGAGATTGCTTACAACAATCACGATATCGACGATGGTTTGCGCTCGGGCCTGATCACGATCGAACAAATGCAAGACGTGACCATTTTTGCGCGCCATTATCGAGAGGTGCTCGAACGTTATCCGCAGTTGGCTTCGCGCCGTGCCATTGCCGAGACCGTGCGTCGCATGATCAACACGCTGATTGTCGATTTGACGGCGACCTCATTGGCACGTATTGCCGACACGGCCCCCGTCGATAGCGATGCGGTGCGCTGCGCGCCGCCCTTGGCGGGGTTTTCCGACGAGGTACGCCGCGACGCCGACGAACTCAAGCGCTTTCTATTCGACAACCTGTATCGCCATTATCGCGTGATGCGCATGACGACAAAAGCGCGCCGCATCGTTCGAGAGTTGTTCGAGGCCTTTTTGTCCGACCCGCGTCTGCTGCCACCCGATCACCGGCGAGAAGAACCGCAGCAGGCGCGAGCCATTGCAGACTACATTGCCGGCATGACGGACCGCTATGCGATTCGCGAGCACCGGCGCTTGTTCGACATGCGTTGATCGGCCAGAGCGCGGCCGATGTTCACATAGAACACGGGCAACTTCGTACCGGAATTACTTGCTACGCTGCAGGACTCGTCCGAGATAGTGTCCGGTATGGCTCTGCGGATTGGCCGCAACGTCTTCCGGCGTGCCGGTGGCGACGACCATGCCGCCGCCATCGCCTCCCTCGGGGCCCATATCGACCAGCCAATCGGCGGTTTTGATGACGTCGAGATTGTGCTCGATGATCAGCACGGTATTGCCGCTGTCCACCAATTGATTCAACACCTGCAGCAGCATTTCGATATCGCGGAAATGCAGCCCTGTGGTGGGTTCGTCCAGGATATAAAGCGTACGTCCGGTGCTGCGGCGAGACAGCTCCAGCGAAAGCTTGACCCGTTGCGCTTCGCCGCCCGACAGCGTTGTCGCGCTTTGTCCCAGGCGGATGTATGACAGACCCACGTCCATCAGGGTGTGGAGTTTGCGAGCGATGGCGGGCACGGATTCAAAGTATTCCAGCGCCTGGGCGACCGTCAGATCCAGCACCTCGCTGATGTTGCGGCCCCGGTAACGGATCTCCAGGGTTTCGCGGTTATAGCGTTTGCCATGACACACGTCGCAGGGCACGTACATGTCCGGCAGAAAATGCATTTCGACCTTGACCACGCCGTCACCCTGGCAAGCCTCGCAACGTCCGCCCTTGACGTTAAAACTGAATCGTCCGGGATCGTAGCCACGCGTGCGTGCTTCCGGTACGCCCGCAAACAATTCACGGATCGGCGTGAAGAGCCCTGTATACGTGGCGGGATTGCTGCGAGGCGTGCGGCCGATGGGGCTTTGATCGACGCTGATGATCTTGTCGAAATGCTCCAGTCCGGTGAGAGACACGTAGGGTGCCGGCTCGCTTTGTGCGTGATGCAACTGGCGCGACACCGCTACTGCCAGAGTGTCGTTGACCAAGGTGGATTTACCGGACCCTGACACACCCGTCACGCAAACCAAGCGGCCAGCAGGAATACGCAGATCGACGGTTTTGAGGTTGTTGCCGCTGGCGCCTTCGAGCACCAGCCATGGCTGCTCATCGTTGACCGGACGCCGTTTCGGAATATCGATCGCGCGCGCGCCGCTCAGATACTGCCCTGTCAGCGATGCGGGGTCTGCCTGGACAGCTTCCGGCGTACCCTGCGCCACCACTTGGCCGCCATGTTCGCCCGCGCCCGGGCCCATATCTACGACCCAGTCGGCCAGACGGATCATGTCTTCGTCGTGTTCGACGACGATGACGCTATTGCCCAGGTCG
Source organism: Bordetella genomosp. 4 (assembly GCF_002261185.1). Classification (GTDB taxonomy): domain Bacteria; phylum Pseudomonadota; class Gammaproteobacteria; order Burkholderiales; family Burkholderiaceae_B; genus Bordetella_A. Next base: position 33,375 of record NZ_NEVQ01000001.1, on the reverse strand, counting down.
CGCAAATGCTGCAGCGTGCCGATCAGACGATCGTTGTCGCGCTGATGTAGGCCGATAGAGGGCTCGTCAAGCACATACATCACCCCTGTCAGACCTGAGCCGATCTGGCTGGCCAGGCGGATACGTTGCGCTTCGCCGCCAGAGATCGTATCGGCGCTGCGGTCCAACGATAGATAATTCAGCCCTACGTTGTTCAGAAAGCTCAGCCTAGCCTCGATCTCGCGCACAATGCGTTGCGCGATTTCCTGCTTGGCGCCCGTCAGTGTCAGCGCGCGGAACCAGGCCAGGCAATCCGATAGAGGCATCGCCTCGACTTCGTATATCGCCTGGCCGTGGCGTTCGCCGCCTCGAGGGTCGGTGCCGATCAGCACGTGGCGCGCTTCGGCGCGCAAACGCGAGCCGCCGCAATCGGGGCAGGTCTTGATATTGCGATATTTACCGAGTTCCTCGCGCACCGTGGGCGAATCGGTCTCGCGCCAACGGCGTTCCAGGTTGGGGATGATGCCTTCGAACGCGTGCCGCTTGACCGTGCTGCGGCCTTTTTCATTCAGGTAGAGAAAAGCGATTTCTTCTTCGCCGGAGCCGTACAGAACCTTGTGGCGCACGTCCTCCGGCAGTTCTTCGAAAGGCGTTTCGATGTCGAACTCATAATGCGCCGCCAGGCTGGTCAACAGCGAATGCGTAAAGGCATTGCGGCGGTCCCAGCCGCGCACCGCACCCGCTGCGAGGCTGAGCTCGGGAAATGCCACCACGCGCTTGGGATCAAAAAACCCCACTTGCCCGATGCCGTCACACGAAGGGCAGGCGCCCATCGGATTGTTGAAACTGAACAGGCGCGGCTCCAGTTCGGGCAAGCTGTGGCTGCATACGGGACAGGCATAGCGGCTGGAAAATACCTGTTCGCGGCCGCTGTCCATATCCAGCGCCACCGTACGGCCATCGGCCAGCTGCATGGCGGTCTCGAAGCTTTCCGCCAGCCGTTGTTTGCTTTCGGGCCGGATGCGCAGCCGGTCGATCACCACATCGATGTCGTGTTTTTCATTTTTCTTCAGCGGCGCCATGTCGCTGATTTCCTGCATTTGACCGTCCACGCGCAGCCGCACATAGCCTTGGGCTTGCAAACTGGCGCACTCGTCCTCGAAGCTGCCCTTTCGTGCCCGGGCAATGGGCGCCAGTACGGCCAGGCGGGTTTCTGCGGGCCAGGCCAGGACGGCATCCACCACTTGGCTGACGCTTTGCGCCTGCAGCGGCAGGCCGTGATCCGGGCAGTAGGGGGTGCCTACCCGCGCATACAGCAGGCGCAGGTAATCGTGAATCTCGGTAATGGTGCCGACGGTTGAGCGAGGGTTATGGCCTGCGGCTTTTTGTTCGATGGAAATCGCCGGGGACAGGCCCTCGATCAGATCGACATCGGGTTTATCCATCAATTGCAGGAACTGCCGGGCATAGGCCGACAGGCTCTCTACGTAGCGGCGTTGCCCCTCGGCGTACAGGGTGTCAAAGGCCAGCGATGATTTGCCCGAGCCAGACAGCCCCGTTACCACCACCAGTTTGTGGCGAGGCAAGTCCAGCGAGACGTTTTTGAGATTGTGGGTGCGAGCACCCCGGATGCGTATCGCGTTCATCGGGCAGATTCAGCAGTTTCAAAGGCCAACTTGGTACTATAGCGCGCTGAGGCTTTTTCCATCCCTGTTGCATGCCGGCCGAACCGAAACTGAAGTTGACCCCGTCTGAAAGGCGAGCCAGTGTGGCGCTCGCCGGCTTGTTCGCGTGCCGGATGCTCGGCCTGTTCCTGTTGCTGCCAGTCTTCGCCGTCGCGGCGCGTGGCTTGCCGGGGGGCGACGATCCCATGAAAGTAGGGCTGGCGCTGGGCATGTATGGGCTGACTCAGGCCTTCATGCAGATACCCTTTGGCCTGGCGTCCGACCGTTGGGGACGGCGTCCCGTCGTGATCGCCGGCCTGGTGCTGTTCATCATTGGCAGTGTCGTGTGCGCCCAGGCGCAGGACGTGTTCTGGATCACCATAGGCCGCGCCATTCAGGGTGCGGGCGCCATTTCTGCCGCGGTTACCGCCTGGCTGGCCGACGCAACGCGCGATGAGGTACGTACGCGTGCCATGGCTATGGTGGGTGGCTCGATTGGGCTGTCGTTTGCCGTGTCGCTGGTGCTCTCGCCCTTGCTGGTGGGGTGGTGGGGCTTGTCCGGCTTGTTCTGGACGATCGCCTGTCTGGGCGTGGCCAGCCTGGCTGTTGCGCGCTGGGTCGTGCCGGTCGTTCCTCGGACCGACGCACGCAGCATGAACAATGCCGGCCCGCATGCTGTCCTGGCCCATACGGATTTGCTGCGCCTGAATTTTGGCGTATTCGTCCTGCACTGTACCCAAGTCGCGCTCTTTGTCGTGGTGCCTGCCTTGCTGGCGCATACCGGGGGGCTGGATACACAGGCACTATGGAAGGTCTATCTTCCCATCATCGTGGTGTCGTTTGTCCTGATGGTGCCCGTGATCTTTATCGCTGAACGCCGCCGGGCGCACCGGGGCGCGCTACGCGCTGCTGTCGCCGGGTTGATTGTGGTGTGCGCGCTGCTGCCCATGGCCAGTCAGGGTTTTTATACCCTGGCGCTTGTGATGACGGCCTTTTTCGTCGCATTCAACGTGCTGGAGGCCTTGCAGCCGTCCTTGGTGTCGCGCGTGGCGCCTGCCCAGTACAAGGGCCTGGCGCTCGGCTTTTACAACACTGCCCAGGCCGCTGGCCTGTTCTGCGGTGGTGCGCTGGGCGGCTGGCTGGCCGCGCATGTAGGCACCAATGCCGTGTTCCTGGGGGCGGCAGGCCTGTCAGTGCTGTGGCTGGCCGTGACGTGGGCATTGAAGCCATTGCCGTGAGGCGGACGCCGGCAGAGCAGTGTGGGGACCATGTCCGCCTCTGAGCACGCGCCCGCAAGCGCTTACGACTGTACGCCTTTGCGCCGCCGTTTTTCCTCGCGCACCACAATCCAGACTCCCACCAGCAGCATCGCGGCCAGGGCATACCACGTAATGGCATAGCTCAGGTGGCTGTTGGCAAACGTGAGCACCGTCAATCCGCCCACGGGCCCACGCGCAGGATCCCGATTATTGCCATTGCTGGCGGCATCCGCATCGATGAAATACGGGGCGACATCGGTCAACTGGCGTGTCGTTGCAATGGCCTGCAGGTCACGCGTGTACCAGCGATCGGCAGCGGGGTCATTATTCCGCAAAAAGGCCTCGCCGGACTCTCCCATGCGCAACAGGCCGGTGACCTGGGCCGGTTCCGCGGGGGCTGTCTCCACAGGCGGGTTCTTGCGCCATTCGGGCAAAACAAAGCCGCGGTTGATCAAAATCGTGCTGCCGTCGGCCAGCCGCAACGGGGTCATGACCCAGTAGCCACCGCCCAGGTCGGTGACCGCCTGGACCAGGGTCTGCCGATCAAACTCATACCGACCGGACACGGTGACGTGGCGGTACTCCGCATTGTCATAGTTCAAGGCGGGCCATTCGGCCTTAGATGGTGCAGGCACGGCAGGCAAGTGCACGCGCGCGTCGATGCTGGCGATGAGGGCTTCTTTCCAGGCAAGACGATGGACCTGCCATGTGCCCAGCGCGCAGAGCGCGGCAAAAATGGCGAGCGCAATCACCCCGAATACGATCAGGGTGACGGTACTGCGGGGACGGGGAGCGGGGGATTGGGTTTCTGCTTTTCCTGGAGTCATCAAGGCATATTTCGCATGTCGTGAACGGACATGGGCATCATATTCGAATCCAGGTGATACATGATCCAGATCGATCCGCTAAGCGTGATGACAACGAGTACCAGGGTAAAGATGAACGCCAACATATTCCAGCCGCTTTCGGCTTTGGTGTCCAAATGCAGAAAGTAGACGATGTGCACCACGATTTGCACGACGGCAAAGGCGAGCAGCACTAGCGCGGTGGTGCGCGAGCTTTCCATGACTTTGCCCATGACCAGCCAAAAGGGAATGGCGGTCAGAATGGCGGCCAGGATAAAGCCGGTGACATAGCTTTTGAAGGTGCCATGGCCGACCTCATCGTGATCGTCGTGGTGCCCATGGTCATGATGGTGGCCCACGCCGCGGTCCGCCAGATTCTGGGTATGCTGGGTCATGGCAGTACTCCCATCAGATAGACAAAGGTGAACACGCCGACCCAGATCAGATCCAGAAAGTGCCAGAACATAGACAAGCACATCAGCCGTCGGCGGTTTTCCGGAATCAGTCCGTGTTTGTTTACCTGCACCATCAGTGTGACCAGCCAGACAATGCCAAACGTCACGTGCAGGCCGTGCGTGCCGACCAAGGTAAAGAAAGACGACAGGAACGCACTGCGTTGCGGTCCGGCGCCTCGCTCGATCAGGTGTACGAACTCATACATTTCCAGTGATAAAAAGCCCAGGCCCAAGATCCCGGTAATGGCGAGCCACAGCTGGACCATGCCGACGCGTTTGCTGCGCATTTCCAGCATTGCAAAGCCGTACGTGATCGACGACAGCAGCAACAGGGAAGTATTGACGGCAACGAGCGGCAGGTCGAACAGATCGGCGCCGGATGGCCCTGCTGCATAGTTGCGGCCTAATACGCCATAGGTGGCGAACAGGCACGCAAAGATGAGGCAGTCGCTCATCAGATACACCCAGAATCCGAGCAAGGTGCCGTTCTTGGGGTGATGTTCGCCCGCGACGTAGAACACGGGCTCGGACGGCGGTGTGGCGCCGCCAGTCAGGGGAGGGGCCAGGGTATCAGACATGTTGTTCCAGCAACCGGGTGCGCGCGGCTTCGGTCTGCACGACGTCTTCGGCCGGCACGTAGTAGTCGCGCTTGTAGTTGAAGGTATGGATGATTGCCACCACGATCAGGGCCGCAAACGACAGGATCGCCAACGGCCACATGTGCCAGATCAGGGCAAATCCCATCACCACGCTGATGCCCGCCAGCACAATGCCGGCCCAGGTGTTTTTGGGCATATGGATGGGGATAAAGCCCTGTTGCGGCCGCTGATAGCCATATTGCTTCATTTGCGCCCAGGCATCTATATCGTGCACACGAGGCGTAAAGGCAAAGTTGTAGCTTGGCGGCGGCGATGAGGTGGACCATTCCAGCGTACGGCCGTCCCAGGGGTCGCCCGTGAAATCGCGCAACGAGTCCCGGCGGCGATAGCTCACGACGAGTTGAATCAAGAAACTGGCGATCCCCAGAGCGATCAGGAACGCCCCGAATGCCGCAACCTGGAACCATATCTGCAACGACGCATCTTCGAAGTGGTTCACGCGACGTGTGACGCCCATCAAGCCCAATGCGTAGAGCGGCATGAAAGCGATATAAAAACCGACCAGCCAGAACCAGAACGAACACTTGCCCCAGAACGGATCCAGTTTGTAGCCAAAGGCCTTGGGGAACCAGTAGGTGATACCGGCCATCAGACCGAACAGCACCCCGCCGATGATGACGTTATGAAAGTGCGCAATCAGGAACAGACTGTTGTGCAGCACGAAATCCGCAGGCGGCACCGCCAGCAGTACGCCCGTCATGCCTCCGATGACGAAAGTGACCATGAAGCCCAGCGTCCACAACATGGGGACTTCGAATCGAATGCGCCCACGATACATCGTGAACAACCAATTGAAAATCTTGGCGCCGGTCGGGATCGAGATGATCATCGTCGTGATCCCGAAAAACGAGTTGACGCTGGCGCCTGACCCCATAGTGAAGAAATGGTGCAGCCAGACCAGATAAGACAACACCGTAATCACGACTGTGGCATACACCATGGACGCATAACCGAACAAGCGTTTGCGGCAGAACGTCGACACCACCTCGGAAAAAATACCAAAAGCGGGCAAGATCAGGATGTAGACCTCCGGGTGCCCCCAGATCCAGACCAGGTTCACGTACATCATCGCGTTGCCGCCGAAGTCTGCCGTGAAGAAATTGGTGCCCACGTAGCGATCCATCGTCAGCAGCGCCAACACGGCCGTCAAGACGGGAAAGGCCGCAACGATCAGGACATTGGTGCAAAGCGCAGTCCACGTGAAAATCGGCATGCGCATCATCGTCATGCCCGGCGCACGCATCTTGACGATGGTGACCAGCAAGTTCACGCCGGACAGCAGTGTGCCTACCCCCGCTATCTGTAAGGCCCAGATGTAGTAATCCACTCCCACATCCGGACTATGGGCGATTCCTGACAAGGGTGGATACGCCAGCCATCCCGTCTTGGCGAATTCACCGACAAACAGCGACAGCATGACCAATATCACGCCACCCGTGGTCATCCAGAAACTGAAGTTGTTCAGAAACGGAAATGCGACATCGCGCGCGCCGATCTGCAGGGGCACGATATAGTTCATCAGGCCTGTGACCAAGGGCATGGCCACAAAGAAAATCATGATCACGCCGTGTGCGGTGAAGATCTGATCATAGTGATGAGGCGGTAGATACCCGGCGGAGTCGCCGAACGCGATGGCCTGTTGCGCCCGCATCATGATGGCATCGGAAAACCCGCGCAGCAGCATGATGATGCCCAGGATCATGTACATGATCCCGATTTTCTTGTGATCGATGCTGGTGAACCACTCGCGCCAGAGATAACCCCATTTGCCGAAATACGTGATACCGCCCAGCACCGCGATGCCGCCGAGGGCGACGACGATAAAGGTCACGACCAGGATAGGCTCGTGATACGGAATGGATTCCCAGGTCAGTCGACCGAAGATCAGGCGGGTAAGGTCTGTTTGATCTGTCATCTCGATCTCAGGCTAAAGACCATCAATTCACGACACTGTCAGCACACGGCCGACAGCTCGCCCCATCAGAGCAGTAATTGCGCCGGCGACGTACACATGGAGCCCACGTATTGCCGCGGGGGCGTTTGCGTCAGGCCGAGGCGTTCGCGTACGGCAGGATCCAGGCTCGTCACGTTGTACACACCGGGGATGCCCAGGCCGCCTTGAGCGTCAATGGCCATTACGTCTCTCATGCACATGCGATTGGGTTCTACGCAGCGGTTGACGATGGCGTCAAACAGGCCCGGCGCAACGCTTGCGTAGCGCGTCACGGGATTGCGCTCGCTGGGCTGCTCCAATTGCAAATAGGTTTCGCGACTGAGCGTGCTGCCTGCAGCTCGTGCGTACGCCACCCATTTATCGAATCCGGCTTGATCAAGGCCATGGAACGCAAATCGCATGCCCGAGAATCCCGCACCGCTGTAGTTCGCAGACAGGCCTTCGTAGGTGCCGGGGTGGTTGATCACCGCATGCAGAGTGGTCTGCATGCCCGGCATGGCATAGATCTGCCCCGCTAACGCCGGCACAAAGAACGAATTCATGACCGATGACGAGGTGATCTTGAACTGGATAGGGCGGTCAACGGGCGCAGCCATTTCGTTGACCGTGGCAATGCCTTGCTCTGGATAGAGAAACAGCCATTTCCAGTCCAGCGCGACGACCTCCACCACCAGGGGTTTGGTATCCGGCGGAATGGTGCGGCCCTCGGACAATCTGGCTAACGGGCGATAAGGGTCAAGCTGGTGCGTACTGACCCAGGTTACTGCGCCCAGCGCAATGATAATGAGCAGCGGCGCAGCCCAGATGAGCAGCTCGAGCACGGTGGAATGATTCCACTCGGGATCGTAATGTGCGGCCTTGTTGGTTTCTCGATAGCGCCACGCAAATAAAAATGTCAGCGCGATGACCGGTACGATGATCAGCAGCATCAGTACGGTCGAGATGATGATCAGATTACGTTGCTGCAGGGCAATATCGCCGGACGGCGATAGCAGTACCGCGTTGCACCCGCCCAGCAAGGGCACGAGGGCAAACAGAATAAATCCGCGGAGCCTTGGGAAAGACGGCATGGCCAAACCCCGAAACGTAACCGTGGGAAGTAGGCACAACACTACGCTGGATATCGAGAAAAATCTAGCGTTAGGCGCGTTTCCGTCTGTGAATCGACGTCTATGACACACAGAGTCATGCCGAGACGCTTGCAGCCTTCCCGGACATGAGCGTACCCTACTAACGTATGTTGCAAGATCGTAGACAAGGTGTACCCAGCCCTTCTTTTTGCGAGCTAGCTCATGTCGACCACAACGCAATATCCTGGTCATATTCCCCCTGCGCCTGGCGCGCCCTTGCCCAGCGGACACGGGAGTCATGCCAAGGTCGCGCCCGGCGAAATCGCAGTGGGCGTGGTGGTGGGCAGGGCATCTGAGTATTTCGACTTCTTCGTCTTCGGCATTGCCTGCGTACTGGTTTTCCCCAGGGTATTTTTCCCTTTTGAGGGGCCGCTTCAGGGCACGATTTGGTCGTTTGTGATCTTTTCGTTCGCCTTCATCATGCGCCCCATCGGCACCGTCGTATCGATGGCGATTCAGCGGCAATGGGGGCGCGCCACCAAGCTGACGGTGGCGCTGTTCGTGCTGGGTACGGCAACCGTAGGCATGGCGTTTTTGCCCAGCTATGAGGTGATAGGGCCTTATGCCATCGTATTGCTGGCCATTTTTCGCTGTATGCAGGGCTTGGCATTCGGCGGATCATGGGACGGGCTGCCGTCGCTGCTGGCGCTCAATGCACCCTCCAATCGCCGCGGCTGGTATGCAATGTTGGGGCAGCTGGGTGCGCCTGTGGGCTTCATGGTCGCCAGCGGCCTGTTTCTCTTTTTGCATGTCACGCTGACCGAGGCCGACTTTTTAGCCTGGGGCTGGCGTTATCCGTTCTTTGTGGCGTTCGCGATCAACGTCGTGGCGCTCTTTGCGCGTTTGCGCCTCGTGGTCACAGAGGAATATACGCAACTGCTCGAAGAAGGCGAGCTCGAGCCCATCCCTGTTGGCGAGATGGTGCGGGATCAAGGCTACAACATGTTCATCGGGGCTTTTGCCGCGCTGGCGAGCTATGCGCTGTTCCATTTGGTGACGGTGTTCCCGTTGTCGTGGATCGCGATTCGCCAGTCGCAGGAAATTCCCCAGGTGTTGATCGTACAAATCGTCGGGGCGGTGTTGTGCATCCTGGGCGTTATCGCCTCGGGCATGGTGGCTGATCGTATCGGACGCCGTACTACGCTGGGCTTGTTGGCGGTACTGATCAGCATCTATGCGTTGTTCACGCCGTGGCTATTGGGTGGTGGACCCAGCGCACAGAACGCGTTCATTCTGATTGGTTTTGTGCTGTTGGGTTTGTCTTATGGCCAGGCCTCGGGCACCGTGACGGCCAACTTCATCCGGCGTTATCGCTACACGGGCGCGGCCCTGACCACGGACATGGCGTGGCTCATCGGCGCGGCTTTTGCGCCGCTGGTCGCATTGGGCTTGTCGGCACGGTTCGGGTTGGTGGCCGTGAGTGTTTATCTGCTGTCAGGTACGGTGTGTACTTTGCTGGCATTGCGTATTAACAAAGTCCTTGAAACACGCGACTGATCGCGAAATTATCGGTCTGTCTGTTTCATTCGTTCGATCATTGTCATGTGTCAGTCATACGGCGATCGCCATATGATTTTCTTTGCCTGCGCGCGTGCGCTGCCGATCTGCCGGCCAGCCACGCGTTTTTCTTTGCGCGCACCATGATCGTGGCGATTGATGAAGCTGTCTAAAAGCTGAATCAATGACCCAAATACTTCGATGGGCCTATCAGCATTTATCGACTCGCTGTAACGGTCCCGTTTCTCTGCCTTCCTAGAATTTCTCAGTCTCTTGGCCAGCAAGAGGCGACACATAGTCATCGCTGCGTGACGAGGGTTCTCGCTGTGCTGTGCGTGCCAACGCAACACCACGGTGCTGCAGTGTGCAGCCTCCCAGGCTCGGCGTGTCGACTGTGTTTCCAATCATCCTCTCGAGTTTTCCATTTTTTATGAAACCAGAATCGACTGAATGGGCGTGCGCCAGATACGTACGCCATGCCCGGGTGTTGCTTGCCATCGTTGGGTTTACGTGCGTGCTTGCTGGTTGCGGCAGCGGCAGCGATGACGACTCGAATGACAACACCGGCACGCCTCCTGATACCTCCACGCCCGATACCTCGACGCCACCGCAGTTGCGCTGTGCGCCTTGAGCCCTCGATAACATGTTGCAGATCCTGATATGACGATCAATCATTCGAAGCGAAATTTTCTGCGCACGAGCTTCGGCGCTACTTTTTCCACTGCTGCCTTGAGCATGTTTCCGCCCAGCATCCGCCGCGCGTTGGCGATCGAGGCGAACAATGCTACGGGCACGATCATGGACGTCGAGCACGTCGTGATCCTGATGCAAGAGAACCGTTCGTTCGACAACTATTTTGGCACCTTGTCGGGCGTGCGCGGGTTCGGCGATCGCTTTCCTATTCCGCTCAGTGCCGGTCTGAATGTATGGCAACAGAAAGACGCCAGCGGTGCGCTGGTGTTGCCTTATCACCTGGATCAAACCGAGGGCAACGCGCAACGCGTCAGCGGTACGCCGCACTCGTGGGCCGATGCCCGCGACGCATGGGATTGTGGCCGTATGAATCAATGGCCTAAATACAAGAGACAGCAGTCGATGGGCTATTTCACGGAACAGGAAGCCCCGTTCCAGTATGCCCTGGCCAACGCCTTCACGATCTGTGATGCGTACTTTTGCTCGCTGCATGGCGGCACCAATTCGAACCGTCTTTTTCACATGACCGGCACCAACGGCGCGACGACAGCCGATGGCAAAGTCGTGGTCAACAACGTGTGGGATGGATTGGATTCGACCACCGACCTGAATACGACGGGCTACAACTGGACGACTTATCCCGAGCGCCTGGAAAAAGCGGGTGTGACGTGGATGGTCTATCAGAACATGCCCAGCAACTACACCGACAACCCGTTGATTGGCTTTAAACAGTATCGCCAGGCGAATCTGGATTCGGGCAAGCCGGTCTATCACGATGTGGATAACAATCCCGCCTACGATGCCTCGACCGACGACGCGATTGCACCCTTGTACAAGGGCATTGCAAACACCATGCCCGACGGGGGCTTTCTCACGACGTTTAAAGAGGACGTGCTCAACAACAAGCTGCGGCAGGTCACCTGGATCGTTGCCCCTTCGACGTATTCGGAACACCCCGGACCTTCAAGTCCTGCGCAAGGCGCGTGGTACACGCAGGAAGTGCTGGATGCGTTGACGGCGAATCCCGAGGTCTGGAGCAAGACCGTCCTGATCGTGAACTTTGACGAGAACGATGGCTTCTTTGATCACCTGCCGCCGCCGTGCGCGCCGTCGATGGACGAGACCGGTGCCAAGGCCGGCAAGACCACGTTGAGCGACGATGAGCTGTCGTACGAGTATTACACGCATGCAGAGGTAGACAACTCGAACATGCCGGAGCCCGATGGCGATTGCTACGGGCCCGGGCCGCGTGTGCCGATGTATGTGATTTCACCGTGGAGCAAGGGGGGCTGGGTGAACTCGCAGCAGTTCGATCACACCTCGGTGCTGCGTTTCCTGGAGGCACGCTTTGGTGTCGCTGAAACCAACATCAGTCCCTATCGCCGCGCGGTGTTCGGTGACCTGACGAGCGCGTTCAATTTCGCTACGCCGAACGCAGAGTTTCCGGCGTTGGCGGGCCGCACGACCAAAGAGGCAGCCGATGCATTGATTTTGGCACAAGAGGCCCTGGGTGCAGTGCCGCTGCCTAATCCCCAGTCCTTGCCGGACCAACAGCCGGGCGAGCGTCCATCACGGGCATTGCCTTATGAGCTGCACGTCAGCGCACGTGCGGATTCCTCTGCAGGCACTGTCCAACTGATTTTTTCCAATACGGGCAAACAGGCTGCGGTCTATCACGTCTATGACCGCCTGCACCTGGACCGCATTCCGCGGCGCTATATGGTTCAGCCCGATATGCAGTTGGATGACATCTGGGAAACCAGCGGCGATGCCGGCGAATACGATCTGTGGGTCTTGGGCCCCAACGGTTTTCACCGCGCATTCAAGGGCGACTTGACCGCCCAGGCTGCGCAAAACGCTGTCGCACCCGAAGTCCGCGTGTGCTACGACATCGCCAATGGCAACGTCTATCTGACGGCGATGAACAATGGCAATGGCGATGCCAGCTTCACCATCAAGGCCAACGCGTACTTCAACGAAGGCCCATGGAACGTCGCGGTGGCGGCAGGCGCCTCCGAGGATATTCATTGGGACCTCGCGAGCAGCACGCGCTGGTATGACTTTACCGTGACGTGCGCGGCCCTGCCTGGCTGGAGCCGCAGATTTGCCGGCCGCGTGGAAACCGGCGCAGATGGCATCAGCGATCCTGCGATGGGATTTGAAGGGTTCTAAGCAATCCTCGGACCGAGAGTTGCCCGGTTCGCTTCCCTGCTGTGTGTGAAACCCGTCCTCCGAGATGACTTGTCGTTTCGGAGGACAGTTGTTTTATGTGCCAACTCAAAAATGCGGGCACTAGTGACGTTATTTCGGTAAACCCCCGCCCAAAGCGTCGGACGAACGGCAATGTCAGCGTGAGGTTGGGTCCGCTGCGCTACCTCATCGTGACGCCTAACTTCCACCACTGGCACCAACGCGGTCCGTCGCAATTTTTGTTCTTGTGCTGACAGAGTGAGACGTTTCCGCGCTCCGACCCCATTAAAATCATGACAACGTGCGGTAAGCTTACGGTAACGCTCAGTAGGGGATAGCGCGGTACGCGCTCGTACAACTTGATACATCGTCCCCCGGCAGTATCAGGGCCAGAATGTGCAATAACTTCGGTTTAGTTCTGGCAAGTTCGGAAAATCATGCAATTTCATGTCCGTGGGGCCACGTCGGTTGCCCTGGGGCATTAGAGGAAAATCGTCATCATGGCATCGGTCAATAAAGTCATTCTCGTCGGCAATCTGGGACGCGACCCCGAAGTTCGTTACAGCCCGGATGGCGCGGCGATTTGCAACGTTTCCATTGCGACCACCTCGCAATGGAAGGACAAGGCCAGCGGTGAGCGCCGCGAAGAAACCGAGTGGCACCGTGTGGTGATGTACAACCGCCTGGCCGAGATCGCGGGTGAATACCTTAAGAAAGGCCGTCCGGTTTACATCGAGGGTCGTCTGAAAACCCGCAAATGGCAAGACAAGGACACCGGCGCTGATCGCTACAGCACCGAAATCGTCGCCGACCAGATGCAAATGCTGGGCGGCCGCGAGGGCGGCGGCGAAGGCGGCTTTGGCGGTGGTGGCTACGACGAGGGTGCACCGCGTCAACAACGCGCCCCGGCCCAACGTCCGCCCGCGCAGCGCCCGGCGGCAGCTGCAGCAGCACCCGCTGCGGGCGGCGCAGCCAACTTGGCGGATATGGACGACGATATTCCGTTCTAAATCAGAACATCCCTTGTTGGGGTACAAGACCCGCGTTTCTCACGAAGCGCGGGTTTTTCTTTGGCACGGGGGCAGGCCGTGATGGATCGGGTAGTCGTTGTTGATCCGGGCTGATCTCGTGCCTGCCGGCATATGGGTGTCAGGCTTTTTGAGGTGGCCTCGGCGTCCACACGACAGCTGTGACAATACCCGCCATCGCACCGGCGGCGACATACCAGGCGCCCGGCACCAGTTTGTAAGTGACGATGGCAGCCAGCAGGCTGACCAGCCATGGCACGGCGCGCCGCACGCCGCGCCACATGCCTCTGAGCATGACCAGAAACACCGCCGGAAAAGCCATGTCCAGGCCATAGACCTCGGGATGGCCGAGCAGGGGGCCCAGTATTGCGCCCAGCGTCGTACAGCCGATCCATGCCACATAGAACACTAACGAGGTACCCATGTAGTAGGCCAGGCTGAAGGCAGGCTCCATGCCCAGTTGCGCGCGCCGCCGCGTATCGGCCATGGATAAGGCCCAACTGGCATCGGTCATCAGGAACAGTGAGGGCAGGACCTTGCGCTTGGGCAAATGGCGCAAAAACGGCGTCATGGCCGCACCCATGACCAGCATGCGGCTATTGACCAGGAAGGTCACTGCCATGATCAGCAATAACGGCGGTGGCGCGGCCCACAGGCCCAGCGCGGCGAATTCCGAGCCGCCTGCGAAATTCAGGCCAGTCAGCAAGGGGACTTCGAATGGCGTCAGTCCTTTTTGCGCGGCTTGCGCGCCCAGGACCAGACCAAAGGGAATGATGCCGAACAGCACCGGCAGGCTGGCAAGGGCGCCTGCGCAACATTGCGCCCATGGCGTGGCATGATCGGACAACGGTTGTACGGCGGCGCCTTGTTTTTGGGCGGTGGGCATGGGATGGCCGGTAACTCGAACGTTGGGGTGGGCGTCAGGACATGAAGTGGCGCAGCAAGGCGGCGCTGACAACGCCGATCAGGACGGTGGGCAACAAAGCAAGCCGCGTTGCAGCAACGACGGTCAGCGCCAGCGCGATCAGATCGGAAGGTTTGTCAGATACAAAGACCGGTGCGATGACCGCCAACAGCACACAGCCGGGGGCGGATTCCAGCACCGCTGTGGCGCGCGGGCCGAGGCTGCGGTTGCGCAGCAGGATATAGCCGCCGATACGTGTGAGATAGGTCACGGATGCCATCAGGACGATGGCCAATAAATTCGCCGGGTCGATCATGAGAGGGGCTCGGTGCGCTTGCGTTAGGGTTAGGCACGGAATAGCTCATGATAACGGGTATGAGGTTTGCGCGCAGACCGGAAAAGACGCGCAGTTGAATGACTTGCCTTTATTCTTTACGACACGTCGAAGGCTTCGAGAATGAATGCTTCGACGCGCCTGAGGCCTTCTTTGGTTCCCATGAGTTCCAAGGCACTCTTTCCTTTGAACTCGGTTCTGTTCTCATTTAACCAGATCAATATCTTGTCATTGTTTTTGACGCAACGGCGCAGCAGCGACAGGATCCGAGTCAGATGAATACCACGCACAAATATTGAACTGCCGGCAGCGTTGCTCGATATGGATTTAGGAGCCGCGAATCTGGTTGGATAGCGTGCAGCGTAGTCTCCGGGACGAGAGCCTTGGCAATCCGTGTTCTTGTATTGGCTGCAGCCCCAGAACGGCTTCTTGGTATTGATCCACACCATCGCATGTCCGCAGATAGGGCAGTTCGGTACTGCCTCTTTCGTATAGTCGCGCGCTCGAGGGGCTAGCGCGATGTATTCGACGAGTGCAGATGGTATTTCGCCCTCCACGTACCATACGCGCTGTTCGGCATCATATTTCGCGCCATTGGCTTCGGCGTATTTCCTATGCGCAATAGGGATCCAAAGTATCGTCTGTGTAGACATTGTGAAGTCTCCTGATGTTGTTATGAGTCGGCCGCACCACGCGCGGCAATAGCATGATCTGTGCTTGCATTCAGTTAACGCACAAAGACGAATTGCATCGTGCGGAACAGCACGTGAACTGAGTCAACGTGAGCAAAGGCTATTCCGCTAGACGGGATTTGCAAA
Organism: Bordetella genomosp. 4; assembly: GCF_002261185.1. Taxonomy (GTDB): domain Bacteria; phylum Pseudomonadota; class Gammaproteobacteria; order Burkholderiales; family Burkholderiaceae_B; genus Bordetella_A. The sequence goes on along the minus strand of NZ_NEVQ01000001.1, from coordinate 17,966 downwards.
TGGGACTTGCCGGAGTTTTCGCTATTACCAGACCGATCCGACCGCCCATCCGAGGCCGCTCCGGCACATTCGCTGCGGAAATTCTGGTAATGCGAGGTTCGGGTTGTCTAAACCGTGCTGTTTAGAGGCCTCAACTAATTCGGGTCCAAGGTGTTAGAGACAGCCTGAATAATCGACGCGATATGAGACCAGTCTGATTGCTGATCACGTTTTCTGTACTGGACAATACGTGCCAAATTCTGGACCGACTCTCTAATCAAACGGGACGCTTCCGTCTACTAACACTCTTATAACCACCGTACCGAACACGTTGGTGTCACGGCAATGAAAATTCCCAATCCCACTATCTGGCTCATGTTTTTGGTCGCGCTTAGCTTGCCCTTTCAGGGAACGGCGGAGACAGCCAGTTGCGCCTCCGACTGGACAGCAAACCACTCGCAATTCGAAAGCGCCATCGAGTACGATGACATTCAGAGCAAGGCCAATCCTACCGTTCACATTTTGATCAACGGCAAGCCGGCTAAGATGATGCTGGACACGGGGGCCAGCGTGAGCATCCTGTGGAGGACATCTTTGCTCGACGAACCTCCCGGCCCTGATGTCCATCGACTCGATGCGCATGTTGCCTCGGTCGACGCCCAGGTAGCTAAAGCAACATTGGAGGATGATCGTGGAAACGTGCTACGTCATGAGTTCCACGTAGTACGGGACTCGGTTCTCGCTGCTGACGGTTACTCAGGGATCCTCAGCCCTCAAGCAGTTGCACAAAATAACGCTGTTGTTATCGACTTGGAAAAGAACTGTTTTTTTACCAGTCCATCATTCGACATCCGCTTAGGCGGTGGTCTTGATGTGCACCGAGGAGCCACTATTCCGAATCTGTACGGTGTCATGGGGATTCACGCCGAACTTGACGGAAGCAAGATTCCGTTGATCGTCGATACTGGTGCATCTGTGACCAATGTCCTTTCCTCACTAATCGACTCCAAACCGAAAGGCCCGAAGAGCGGCAGGACGATGGATATGTTCGGAGCCGAACTTTCGCAAGACGAATACATGCGTCTTATTGATTTGAGTATCAATGGGAAGATTTTCAGATCGCAGCCAGTTGTCGCCAGCCCAACGATCAATGAGAGAGGCATCGTCACCTCTGGGTACATCGGCATGGACATCCTAAAGGATCGTGTGATTTATCACGATGGGTCACGGAACGAGTTCATCCTCCTGACCCGAGAGGGCGCTGCCGAGAGATATGACACTCGTGTAGAGTGATATCTGCGACAGGCGGCCCCCAACCTGCGATCAATCTCTCACGCCAATGCACGGCAAACAGCCTGAGTCATCTCCGTGCAACTCGCTTTGCCGCCTAGATCTCGCGGTACATATTCCCCTTGTGCGAGCACTTTTTCCACGGCAGATTCGATGCGATGGGCCGTATCGCGCAGTGTGCCGTTGTGATGCGTGTCCCCCAACCAGCGCAGTATCATTGCGCCTGAGAGTATCGTGGCCAATGGGCTGGCTGCGTTTTGTCCTGCAATGTCGGGGGCTGAACCATGTGCACCTTGGAACAAGCCATGCCGGTCACCCAGTTCGGCCGAGGGCGACAGCCCCATGCCGCCGATGGTGCCTGCGCCCAGATCCGAAATGATGTCGCCGAACATGTTCTCGGCGACGATCACATCAAAGGTGTCGGGACGCTTGAGCATGTGTACGGTGATGGCATCGGCGTAGGCGTAGTCGATTTCCACATCGTCATAACTGCGTGCGACGTCATCGCATACGCTGCGGAAAAATGCGTAGCTGCGCAGGATATTGGCCTTGTCGCAGACTGTGACCCGGCGCTTGCCGTCGCGCGGCGCGCCTGTACGCGAGCGCGCCAAATCGAATGAGAAGCGCGCGACGCGCTCGATGCCTTTGCGGGTGACGACGATGGTGTCGGTGGCCAGTTCATCGCGCAACACGATGCCGCCGCCGCGGCTCGCATAAAGGCCCTCGGTGTTTTCGCGCACGATCACATAGTCGATCTGGCCGGGCTGAAAATGTTTCAGGGGCGAGTCCACGCCCTGGTACAGCCGGATAGGGCGTACGTTGGCGTACAGATCCAGGCGAAATCGCAGGCGCAGGTGCAGGTCGTTGCCGACTTCGGTGCCGTCCGGATAAGTCACCCCCGGCATGCCGGCGGCGCCGTGCAGGATGGCGTCGGCCGCTTTGCAGGCGGCGTAGGTGTCATCAGGGAGCACGTGGCCAGATTTGACGTAATGATCGGCGCCGCCTTCGTGGCTACTGAAAGACAGCAAGTCGGACCCGCAGGCTTCTTTCAGCACGGTGATGGCGGATTGGCAGACTTCGGGGCCGATGCCATCGCCGTCGATCGTCACAATTTCATATTTGGCCATTTGCTGCTGTCTCCTCGTTATTGATTGGGGTGTGGTGTTTCTTGATTGCAACACTTGCACGGAGGGTCGGTTACGTCAAGTGTATGCGTGGAGTGCCGCCTCTTTTACCGGTATGGAAGGACAGGGGTTTGCGGCGCGGCGAGCCAATATCGCGCATATTGAGCTACATTGGCGCCCTTGTTTGCATAATCTCCTTAAAAAAGGAAACCACGATCTTGGCCGAGACCACAAGTCACCACGCCGTTGATACCAGCACCCAGGGCGACCCCGCACCGACCGGGCTGCGTCGTACGCTGGCTGCCCGCCACCTGTCCATGATTGCCGTCGGCGGCTCTATCGGCACGGGTTTATTCGTCGCCTCCGGCAGCACGATTGCGCAGGCGGGGCCAGGAGGGGCGCTGCTGGGCTATGTGTTCATAGGCCTGATGGTGTATTTCCTGATGACCAGTCTGGGCGAATTGGCCGCCGCCATGCCGGTGTCGGGCTCATTCGCTACATACGGGGCGCGCTATGTCGAGCCGGGCTTCGGGTTCGCATTGGGCTGGAACTATTGGTACAACTGGGCGGTAACAGTAGCGGTGGATCTGGTTGCGGCGCAGCTTGTGATGTCTTATTGGCTGCCCGATGTGCCGGGCATCTACTGGAGCGCGCTGTTTCTGGCCGTGATTTTCGGCTTGAACGCCTTGTCGGCACGCGGTTTTGGCGAAGCGGAGTTCTGGTTTGCCTTGATCAAGGTGATTGCTGTTATTGCCTTTATCGTGATGGGCGTGCTGATGCTGCTGGGCATCATCCGTGGCGGCGAAACGGGCGGCTGGCATAACTGGACCGTGGGAGATGCGCCGTTTGCCGGCGGGTTTGCGGCCCTGATAGGCGTTGCCATGGTGGTGGGATTTTCGTTCCAGGGTACGGAGCTCATCGGCATTGCCGCCGGGGAATCCAAGGATCCGGCGCGTACTCTGCCGCGCGCGGTGCGCAGCGTGTTCTGGCGCATTCTGCTTTTCTATGTATTGGCGATCGGGGTAATCGGCCTCTTGATTCCCTATACCGATCCGCAGTTGCTGCGTAACGACGTCACAGATATCAGTGTCAGCCCGTTTGCGTTGATTTTTGAACGGGCGGGCTTGCTCGCGGCTGCCTCGGTGATGAATGCGGTGGTGTTGACCTCGGTGTTGTCGGCGGGAAATTCGGGGATGTATGCGGCCACCCGCATGCTTTACGCCCTGGCATGCGAGGGAAAGGCGCCCAGACTCTTTAGCCGCGTGACCTCGAACGGCGTACCGGTGCTGGCATTGCTGGCGACGGCGGCCGTGGCTGCGCTGTGCTTTTTATCTTTTATCTTCAGCCCAAAGGCGGTGTATGTCTGGCTGTTGAACACGTCGGGCATGACGGGCTTTATTGCGTGGCTGGGGATTGCGATCAGCCATTATCGTTTTCGCCGCGGTTACGTTGCACAAGGCGGCCGTTTGACGGATCTGCCTTACGTGTCGCCGTTCTTTCCCTTTGGGCCCATTTTCGCGTTTGTAGTCTGTCTCATCATTACGCTGGGACAAAACTACAGAGCGTTTTTCGAGGACGATATTGACTGGATAAGCGTCGCGGCGACGTATATCGGTATCCCTTTGTTTTTGCTGATATGGGCGGGTTATTGCCTGGTGCGCGGCGCACGGTTTGTGCGTTATGCGGACATGACGTTTCCGCTACGCCGTGCGCGCTAGGGCGTATGCTCAGGGCAGGGCATTTTTGACGATCTGCAGAAAGCCGATGTTTTGATGCACATCGGTGAAATACTCCACACTCGCGATCGAATTCGGATCGATGGTTGCGATGAAGTCCCGTATCTGCGGCTGGGTGCGATAGCGCAGCGACCAGTGCATGAATAGCTCCATGTAGCCGATATCCGGCGTCTCGGGCAGAAAGTTTGCCACGAGCAGCGTGCCGCCCGGTTTCAGCCTTTCGAATAGATTATGAGTCAAGCGCTGGCACAGCCGGTCGGATAAATAGTCATAGAGTCCAGCGGAATAAATCAGCTCGAAGTCCTGCAGGTGGATATCTTTCAATAGGTCCATGATCGTGCCGCACTGGGGCGCGATACGCGGAATGCCAGGCTTGGTGCAATAGCCCGCGGCGACCTCCAGGCTTTTGGCGTCCTGATCAAACGCGACGAATGCCGCGATGCGTTCCAGCAGCGCATGATCGATGAGTTCCAGTTCGCGCGCATGGCCGCACGCCACGGACAGGATACGGGCGCTTGGCGTTTGCGCCGCAATATGCGAGATGAGATCGGCAATGATGTGGCGTCGAGTTCGAACTGCGATGGAGGCGGGGCGATCCAGATTGGCCAGCAGGATGCGGCGTCCGACGGCGGTCGAACGGGCGATGTCGGGTGTGCGGGCGGTGTGGCAATAAAGATAATCGATCAATTCTGCGTCACCGGGATAGCCACGCGGCTGCCGGGCGGAATGCGCTGTGAAAGGGCATTGATACAGATATTCGGACACGGGATGCGATCGCGCGGTGTCCTGCAGTGCCGTCAGCTCGGCTTGGTCGGCGATGTGACTCAGTACATAGCGGGCGTGCTCGATGAGTTCCGGCATGATTCTCGCGATGGCCCCGCCTCGGCGCGCGGCATGCGTGAACTGATCGAGTTTGTCGGTCAGGAGGGTATGTACGTCAACGCTATTTTTTAGTGCGGTTTGCGTAGGCATGATGATCACCGAGCTTAATGACGCAGTGGGATATTCCGTCCGGCGTCATTTTCCAGGAGGCAATCTCGGCGCGGCATCATCGAAATTGAGGATGCGGAGCAGGCTTTGAAGATATAAGTAACAGAACTATCATTTTTTAAATTATCCTGTTTCAATAGCTAACATATGGCTGGGGATATGCCGACGAGGCAATGGCGGCTTGGGAAAAATGCCGTTTGTGCCTCGTGCGGCGGGCGGGGCCGTTTGACGTATCTGCAGTGTGGCGGGTGATCACTGCTGGGGTCGGCCCCTTAGAAGATTCAACCATTCTTGCCTGGGGAGGTTCAAAGAATGTTTGAAGCAAATTTATCCGCGGCCATGTGCCTTTTTGCAGATGCGGTCCTGGACGAGACTTTGTTTGAGCCCGCCCTGGCGCAACTCAGCCAGGCGATGGGGGGCCGACGCATGTTGCTGGTATCGGTGACAGAGCGTTTGACGTCCACACCTGAAGTCGAGGCCTACACTGGCCGCGGCTCGCCGTTGAATCGCTTTCTCGAGGATTACGAAGGCTACTACCATCAGTTTGATCCGATCAAACGCCGATGGCCTATGGTATCGGCGGGACAATGGATGATGGAGATGCAGGCCGAGGAGCCCGGCCGCTGGTCCCGGGGCGTGTTTTATCAGGATTGTGCGAAAGAGCACGGGATCATTGGATGGGGAGCCCTGAAGATCTGTGAAGCGTCGCCACAAAGCGACGGCCGGCATTGGGCGTTGTCATTACTGCAGGATCAAGGGCAGCAGGCTTTTGATCCTGCGCATCTACTGACCTTGGCGCAACAACTGCCGAGTTTGCGGCGCACGCTGGTGTTGCGGCGGCGGTTTGCAGATCTGAGGGAAGCCGCCATGGTGGGCCTGCAGGCATTGCATTGCTTCCGGTCCCCGATGTGGATCCTGAATGGCTTGGGGCGCCTGATATTTGCCAATCAGGCTGCGGAACAGCATATGCGGTCAGGCCGGCTCATGCGGACGGCCTTTGGCGAATTGGCGCCGATCGACGTTCAGTCGCAATCTGCGTGGAAGGATTTCATCGCTGCAGCCAAGCAGCCAGGTCTGCAGCGTGCGAGCGCGATCCGATTGGTGTCGGCCGATGGCAATACTGTGCTGATCCGGCGGTTGCCGATTCATTGCACGGAGAGCCATGGCTTGGGCCGCCTGACGCAACATCAACTGCTGTTTTTATGCAATGCGCGCGAATATGGATCGGCCGCCGAGGCCGAGCGCCTACAGCAAGAGGTATATCACTTCACGGCTGCAGAGATCCGCATCGGCCGATATTTGCTGGAAGACATGACGGTGGCCGAGATTGCTGATAATGCCGGCACAAAAGTCAGCACCGTGAGAACGCAGGTCCAGGCCATGTTGCAAAAAACCGGGTTGCGGCGCCAAGCGGAACTGGTGCGATTGCTGTCGGCGATCTATGTGGTGGAGCCGGTTGTGACGTGAACGTTCAAGGCGCAATTGCGAGCGCCGTCTGACAAGCCACTTGCGCACGACCGCCGTCCGCGTGCGGTTCAGACTTCGTCGCCATGAAACAGGCTCTGCCCATGGGTGTGCAGCAGATTGATGAGCTTTTCGGCGGCAGGCGACAGGCTCACGTCTTTGAGATAGGTCAGCCCAAAATTCCGAACGAGCGTGGTGGCCTGCAGAGGAATCTCGCGCAGCTCTCCCTGACTGGCGCTGATGGTGCGGCGTGATACGAAACTCAGCAGATGCGTATGTGCGATGACGCGGGGTATCAGTGGAATCGAGTTGGTTTCGATCTGTGCATAGGGGCGAGGCAGACCTTGGGATTCGAATGCTTGATCCAACCACACTCGACTGGCGACCGATACATTGGGCAACGCCCAGCGGTATTGCGTCAGCGATTCCAGTGTCAGGCGTTTTCTGCTGCGGAAAATGGGGTGATGCACGCCGGCTGCGGCGACCACGACATCTTTGAGCAAGGTGTCGCAGACGAACTCGGGTTCCCGATCGGGCACAAATCCCAGCACCAGGTCCAGATTGCCGTCGCGCAGTTCAACGCGCGATTCGTAGTTCATGCGGATCAGCAATTGCAGTTGAACATCGGGGGCTTCTTTCAAGAGCAACTGTGAGATCGTGGGCAGCAGATACTCGGCGCCCAGAGGGCCGCTGCCTAAACGCACCAGACCTGCTGTGCCACGGCCGAGCGCGGCGACTTCGTTGCGCACGGCATCGGCCGTACCCAATAGCGGTGTGGCGCGCGCCAGCAGTGCGGCGCCGGCCACACTGAGCCGTTGGCCGCGCCCCTCGCGTTCAAAGAGCTTGGCGCCTAACGAGGCCTCCAGGCGGTCGATGGCCTTGGTGAGGGCCGGTTGTGAGCGGTGCACGATGCCGGCAGCGCGCCGGGTATTGCCGGCATGAGCCACAGCCACGAAATATTTTAGATCGCGCAAGTCCATGGTGACTACCTGTAAAAGAGGCCAAAACGTTCAGATCAGTGGCGTCGTGTAAGTACGCGTCGAAATTGATCGCTAAAAAGATTCAATTGATGAAAATTTTAAAGTAGACGGAATCAATTGCGCAGCCCAGAATGCAGAAAACTCAAGGAGACGGTTTCGTGCACTCGGCGCAACGCCCTATCGCCCCCACGGATAGGCCCATCACCATTTTTGTCACGGCGCCCAAGCTGGCTCAGGCCGGCGTCGATGTCCTGCAAGCGGCGGGCGCCCGTGTCATCTATCTGCCAGCGGCAGACGACGTGCAGGCCGTACGTCACATCATGGCGACAGAGCCCGTGGACGCCGTGATTTCGCGAACCGTGGCGTTGGATGCCGAGGCGATAGCCTCATGCCCAACGTTGAAGGTAGTTTCCAAGCATGGCGTCGGGGTCAGCAATATCGACGTGGCGGCCTGCACAGAGCGGGGCATTCCCGTGTATGTGACGCCAGGAGCGAATGCGCAATCCGTGGCGGAAATGACCTTGGGCTTGATGTTTGCCGCCGCGCGCCGCATTCACTGGATGGATGGTGAATTGCGAGAGGGACGCTGGTCGCGCGCGCAGGATGGTCTGGAATTGCACGGTCGGACGGTGGGCTTGGTGGGATTCGGCCAGGTCGGTCAGCGTGTGGCTGCGGCATGTCTGGCGATCGGTATGCGCGTCTATGCCTACGATCCCGCGTTACAGGAGCAGCCTTCGCCGTTGCGCGGGGTGACGTTGTGGACCGATCTGGACGATATGCTGCCGCATTGCAATGTGGTCAGTCTGCACGTGCCCTTGAATGCACGTACACGCAATCTGTTTGATGCCGTTCGATTGGCGCGCCTGCCGAGACAGGCGGTGTTGATCAACACCGCGCGCGGCGAGGTGGTGGACGAAGACGCGCTGATCCAGGCACTGCAGAATGGCCAGCTATATGCAGCCGGGCTGGACACGATGGCGGTCGAGCCATTGCCCGCGGACAGCCCGCTGGCAACGTTGCCGAATGTGGTACTGACACCGCATGTGGGTGGGTCTACGCCTGCCGCGCTGGCCGCGATGGCCAGCGGTGCTGCGCGTAATGTCTTGGGCTGGTTGTCGGGCCAGCCTGTGGATGCCTCGGCCTGCGTGAATGCGCAGGTGCTAAAGACCGCACCAGTTGTGTCAGCGTAGCGCGCCACGACGTTGTACTTCTTTTTTACTAGGATATTTCATGAGCACGAACACGACTTCCTGGCCCGCCGGCTATCGTATCAATCCGCGCGATGCGGGTCCTTCGGCCGAAGTGGTCAGCGGTTTTCAGGGTTTGCCTGCAGCTGCGATCGGCGATGCGATGAGCCGTAACGTCGGAACAGTGGGTTTGCGTCAGTATCACGCCCGTCTGGACACGACGATGTGCGGCCCGGCGTTTACCGTGCGTGTACGGCCAGGCGACAACTTGATGATTCACAAGGCACTGATGATGGTGCAACCGGGCGACGTACTGGTGATTGACGGCGGCGGCGATGTGACGCAGGCTTTGGTCGGTGGGCTGATGCGCACGACTTGCGTGGCCAAGGGCGTTGCGGGCTTGGTGATCGATGGCGCGGTGCGTGATCTGACTGAGTGGGCCGAAGACGGCATGCCGATTTTCGCGAAAGGCCACACGCATCGCGGCCCGAGCAAGGATGGTCCAGGCGAGATCAACGTGCCCATCAGCTGCGCCGGGTTGGCAGTATTGCCAGGCGACCTGATTGTGGGCGATGCTGACGGTGTGATCGCTGTCCCGAAAGATCAGGCTGAGGACGTATTGGCGCGCACGCGCGCCCACCTGGAAAAAGAAGCGCGCATCCGGGAAAGCAATCGTACGGGCTCCGCTGATCCCGAGCGGTTTGATGCAGTGTTGCGCGCGAAGGGCCTGCCGGTTTGACGACTGGCGTGTAACGACAGACCCGTGATGAGCTGAGCTTCGACGAGTGTATCGTGCCAGGTATTGGAGGGTGCGCACGGGTTTGCTTTTAAAAGAAAATGATACGGAGACGTTTATGAATCGACGCGATTTTCTGCAGCTCGCGGCTGCTGGCGCAGCAGGGGCCACGCTGCCTTGGGCGGCTCAGGCCCAGTCCAATAATTGGCCCGCGACTGTAATCAGATTGATTGTGCCTTTCCCGCCGGGAGGCGGTACGGACACGGTGTCCCGTTTGGTGGCAGAGAAGCTCACACTATCGAAAAAGTGGCAATTGATCGTAGACAATCGTCCAGGTGCAGCGGGCAATATCGGTTTGGACCAGACTGCCAAAGCGAAGCCCGATGGCTATACCTTGGCGATGGCGCAGACATCGAACATGGCCATCAATCCGGCCTTGTATCCCAAGATGCTGTTCGATCCTCTGAAAGACCTGAAGCCGATTGTCCAAGTGTGCGCGCAACCTGTGATCCTGGTGGTGCGTAAGGAGTCACCCTTCAAGACACTGGCAGACTTTATCGCCGCAGCCAAAAAAGAGCCGGGCAAGTACACCATGGCGCAAGCGGGCATGGGTACGGTAGGCCATCTGGCGGGGGAAATGCTGACGCGCGAAGCAGGCATCGACGTGATGCAAGTGCCTTACAAAGGTGCGGGACCAGGGATGAATGATTTGATGGGCGGCCAAGTCGATACCTATTTTGGCAGTGCGGCATCGGTCATGCCGCAACTACAGGCCGGCGCTGTTCGAGGTCTGGCGACGACGTCTGCCAAGCGCCTGACGGCTTTGCCTGATCTGCCGACAGTAGCAGAACAAGGCTATAAAGATTTTGAAGCGACGACATGGCTGGGGCTGGTCGGGCCGGACGAATTGCCGGACGATATCGTCAAGCAAGTCAATGCTGCTGTCGTGGAAGTCATGTCGAGCAAAGAAGTGCAAGAGCGTCTGGAAGCCGAAGGCAACGAGCCCAATGCTGGAACGCCCGACGCATTTGCTGCGCTCATTCGTAATGAATACGACAAATGGGGTAAGTTGATTCGCGAGGCGAATATAAAAATTAGCTAGCGAGTATGCACCAGGAGCCCACCTTCTCTATGCGTATGTATGATGCGCATGGGGATGGTGGGTTTTGCTGTTTTCACCTTATTGAGGGGACATGGAATGAAAGTATCGATTTCTGGATTGGCCGGCAAGCGTGTCGCACAGCTGAGTGCGGTGGGACTGGCGTTGGCGACGTGGATGATGCCTGCGGCGCATGCGGCCGATGCTGCGTATCCGAACAAGCCCATTACGCTGATCGTGGGGTCTTCCCCAGGTGGATCGAATGATGTGTTTGCGCGCGCTATAGCCAAGCACATGGGCGATGCGTTGAAACAAACCGTCGTGGTAGAGAATCGGCCATCAGGCGGCGGCGTGTTGGCGAACTCGCTGGTCGCAAAGGCTGCGCCGGACGGTTATACGCTAGGAATGGTGTCGTCTACGTTCACCACGGGTGCGGCGATCCGCACGAACCTGGGCTATGACGCGGTAAAAAGCTTTACGCCAGTAGCGATGATTGCGCAAGGCCCGCTGTTGATCACCATCAACAAAGATCAGCCGTTCAAGACGATTCAGGAACTGGTAGCTTATGCTCGCGAGAATCCGGGTAAATTGAACTACGGGACCTCGGGCATAGGCAGTATCAACCAGTTTTCGACGGAGTTGTTTTCCCAGTCCGCGAATATCAAGATGACACATGTCCCCTACAAGGGCATGGGTCCTGCTACGAACGATCTGATCGGTGGCCAGATCAATGTGTTGGTGGCGAGCGCGCCGTCGATTCTGGGACAGGTGCAAAGCGGCAATGTACGCGCTTTGGCGGTGACCACTGCGCAGCGTTCGCCGGTGGCGCCGGAGCTGCCGTCTTTGGAAGAGGCTGGCTATAAAGGCAGCGCGACGGATTTGTGGTGGGGCATTCTGGCGCCGGCCAATGTGCCCGCTGACGTGACCGAACGCTTGAACAATGTCATCAACGAAGCGCTCAAGAGCGACGATATGAAAGCGTTCCTGCTCAAAGAGGGCGCCGAGGCTGCGCCAATGAGCTCTGCTGCGTTTGGCAAGGTGATTGCTGATGAATTGGCTAACTGGAAAGCCGTGGCTCAGAAATCGGGTATTCAACCGGAGTAATCATGTCAGGCGAGGCGCGCTGTGTGCTCGGCTATGCGCGCCTGCGCTTTGGTGCAGTCGGCTCGGTCGCCAGAATATCGGTGATCTGCCCGATGTTGCTTAACGTGCTTTGCAGATGTTCCCGCAAGGCCTGCGATGCGTCGGCGTTGCGGCCTTGCTCCAGCAATTCCAGGATGTGCAGGTGCTGTTCGCAATGCTGTTTATAGCGTTTGCGATCGCGCATTGATCGATAGGAAAGCAGACGGCGTACGCGATTGACGCGGCGTACGGTATCGATAAAGAACGGATTGCCTGAGGCCTCTACCAGCGATTCGTGAAAGCGCACCCCACGGTCATGGAGTTGATCTGCGGTGTCGGTTTCGATGCCGCCTGCCAGCAGGTGCAGTTCAGCCTGGCGGCAGCGTGCCAGGATTGCGGGATCGAGATGGTAGCCTGGTTCCAGCAGTGCGGCGGGCTCTAGCGCTAACCGCAGGCGATATGACTGCAGCAACGCGTCGGGTGTGCGCATCATGCCGGAGAATTCCCAACCGTAGCCAGGGCGTCGTTCGGCCCAGCCTTCGTTGGCAATGCGCCCCAGCACGGCGTTCAATTGCGCCGGTGTCAGCTGATATCGCGCGCGCATCTGCGTTTCGGTAACGGCCGCCGCCAGCTCGCCGCGCAGCAGATCGTCGGCGATGCGAAAGTAGACGTCGGTGAGGACATCGTGTTCTTGCAATCCCAATTCTGCCGCCAACTCGTCGGTACGCGCAGTCACGGCTTGAGCGACGAAGTAACCACGATTGCGTTGTCGGCTCAATACCCCTTTTTCGTGCAGTTGTTGCAACGCTTCGTTGATCGGCGAGCGCGACACCCGCAGCCGGTCGGCCAGCATTTGCGCGGGCAAATGAGCACCGACGGCCAGGCCATCCATATGGATGAGTTCAACGATCTGCGTGGCAAGGGATTTTTGCGGAGTCATGCACAGGACTGTAGCGCAGAATCAGTCCGCTGCCATGTTCGAAAGGGGATGTGCCGCCAGGGTGTCGCGCAAGATGGCGGGGATGACTCCGCCGACAGTAAGCAGGTCCACTTCCAGTTGAGTTTCTACGGCTGCGCCAGCCGTGAAGGCTGTGATCGAACCGTCTTGGCGATGGATGCGTACCGGGATGTCGCAGCGCGGCGTGATGGCGCTGGCGGGAGCGTCGATCTCGATACGGTCGCCGGATTGAATCTGCAGGGCGTTGGGCCCATGCGTTGCCGGTAGGCGCAGCGGCAATATACCCATGCCAATTAGATTGGAACGGTGGATGCGTTCGAAGCTCAAGGCCAGGACGGCGCGGATGCCGAGCAGTCGTTGGCCCTTGGCCGCCCAGTCGCGGGAAGAGCCGGTGCCGTAGCGTTCGCCTGCGATCAGGACGAGCGAGTCGCCCGCATCACGGTAGCGCTGTGCAGCCTCCCAGAGCGGTAGTACGTCGCCTGTCGGAGCGTGCCGTGTGTGGGCCACGGGTGCCTCTGGGCATAGCAAATTGACGAGTGTTTTGCTGTGAAATGCCGCGCGCAGCATGACTTCCCAGTTGCCGCGGCGCGATGCGAAAACATTCAAATCGTTGCGATCATCACCACGTTCGACCAGAAAATCCGCGACCAGGCTATCGGCAGGAATAGCGCTGGCCGGCGAGATATGGTCGGTAGTAATGTCATCGCCCACGACCAGGAGCGGATGGGCTGTGTAGTGTCCCAATTGACTGCCTGCGTCCGCGGCGGCAAAGGGCGGCCGGCGCAGAATCGTCGAGGCGGGGTCCCAGGGAAACTGAGGCGACGAGGGTGCATCGAGTTGTTGCCACAAGGGATTGCGCTGCGCGATCTGAAAATCGCGCCGGAAATCCGCTGCGTCCAGCCCGGCCTGAAGACAAGCCTGAACCTCTGCTCGGGTGGGCCACAGGTCCTGCAAATAGACGGACTGGCCGTCTTCAGTGTGCCCCAAGGGATCACTGCCCAGATCCCGCTCGGCGTCTCCCGCCAACGCATAGGCAACGACGAGCGGCGGCGACATGAGAAAACCCAGATCCAGATCGGGGTGAATGCGGCCTGGGAAATTGCGATTGCCGGACAGCATGGCGACGGGATGGACGTTGCCCGCCTTGGCTTCCCGCGTAATGACTTCAGGCAAGGGGCCGGAGTTGCCTATGCAAGTGGTGCAGCCATAGCCCACGATATCAAAGCCCACGGCTGACAGATCGTCGATCAAGCCCGCGCGTTGCAGATAACTGGCCGCGGCAGGAGAGCCGGGCCCTAGCGACGTTTTGACCCAATGAGGCACTTTGAGACCATGGGCGTGCGCCTTGCGGGCGACGATACCGGCTGCCATGAGCAGGCCGGGATCGGTGGTATTGGTGCAACTCGTGATGGCCGCGATGGCGATGGGATAACGCGGCAGATCCGTGTCGGAGGCCGGCTGAAATGCCAGTGCATCGAGTGTGGCCGGTACCTCGCGGTAGTGCAACAGGTCCTGCGGGCGTCGCGGACCGGCGACATGCATGCTGATCTGGTCCAGTGCAATGTGCAGGGTGCGCGTATAACGGGGGCGGGCACAGGGATCGAACCACAGCCCTGTGCGTTGCATGAAGCGGCGCACTCGTTCGATAGCAGCCTCGGACCGGCCGGTCTGGCGCAGATAGGCCAAGGTATGGTCATCGACGGGAAAGTAACCAGTGGTGGCTCCATACTCCGGGGCCATATTGGCCACGACAGCCCGTTCGCTGGCAGACAGCGTAGAGACGCCGGGGCCGTAGAACTCGACGAATTCACCGGATACCCCCATGCCGCGCAGCCGTTGCGTGACGGTCAACGCCAAGTCGGTGGCCAAGACCCCGGGCGGCAAGGCGCCCGTGAGCTCCACACCGATGACATCCGGGATACGCAACATCGTGGGCATACCGAACATCACGGTCTGCGCTTCCAGGCCGCCTACGCCCCAGCCGAGCACGCCGATGCCATTGACCATAGGGGTATGGCTGTCGGTGCCGATCATCATGTCGGGCACGAGCCAGTCCTGTCCGTCGCGTTGATTGACTTGTACGACTGTTGCCAATTGCTCCAGATTGATCGTGTGCATGATGCCCGTGCCAGGCGGGTTGATACGCACGCCTTTCAGGGCCTGCGAGGCCCAGCGTAGAAAGCGATAGCGCTCCTGATTGCGGCGAATCTCATGACCGAGGTTCTGCGCCGCGGCGTCGGGATGTGCATAGGCCTCGACTGCCAGAGAATGGTCGACGGAGACATCCACCGGTAATCCGGGATTGAGCACCGCTGGATCGACGCCCGCCTCGGCCAGGGCATCGCGCATGGCGGCGATGTCTACCAGGGCAGGGGTGCTGGTGGTGTCGTGCATGAGCACCCGGCCCGGCTGAAAGGCGATCTCTGCTTCGCTCGATCCCGTTTTCAACCAGTCAAACAGCGCCTGTACTGCGCTGTCCCGCTCGCCGCCCTGCATATTGCGCAGCGCATTTTCCAGTAGCAGACGCAGCACGACGGGGAGCCGAAAGTACTCGGCGCCAAACGGGCCAGGGAGGTCGACGACGGCGTAGGTTTGGGATCCGACAACCAATGTGGCGGGGCTGGCAGGGGGCAGATGGGCAGGTTCCATGGAATCCATTATTGCATTTTCAATTTTAAAAATGCAATATAAAAAAGTGGTAGCCGTCATGGCCGCCCCATCGTTATCAAAAAAGCCATATTGGAGACGTGCATGTCCATTCTGCGTAAATTTCATGTGCTGGTGCCGCTGGCGCTGGCCGGGTTGGTGAGTCATGCGCTGCCGGCTGCTGCTCAGGAATACCCTAGCCGCCCCATTACACTGATCGTGCCGTTCTCGGCCGGGGGCGGTGTCGACGTCATGGCGCGGCTGCTGGCTGAAAAGCTGCGCGATTCGCTGCATCAGAACATCGTGGTGGAAAACAAGCCGGGCGCCAGCGGGATGCTGGGGGCGCAATTTGTGGCCAGGGCTTCGGCCGATGGCTATACCCTGCTGCTAGGGTCGGCAGGTGAGACGGCGATCAATCCATACGTGTACAAAGCACGCATGGCGTACCAGCCCGAAAAGGATCTGGCGCCGATTTCGCTCGTTGCGCGAGTCCCGAATGTGCTGGTGGCCGGGCCGTCGCTGAAGGTGAATACCGTTGCCGAGTTGGTCGCCCAGGCCAAGGCCAATCCGGGCAAACTGACCTATGCGACGAGCGGCGTGGGCAATCCACAGCACTTGAACGGGGCCTTGCTGCAATTAATCGCCGGGGTCGAGACGGTGCATGTCCCGTATAAAGGCGCAGCCGGGCAATTGGCGGATGTGGCGGGCGGGAATGTGGATATGACCTTCGTGAGTTACGCGGGGGCCAAACCGTTCATCGACGCGAATCGAGTCAAGGCGCTGGCGGTGACTTCGGCACAACGGGCAAGCTTTGCCAAGGACATCCCGGCAATTGCCGAAACGCCGGGACTGTCGGCCTATCGTCTGGAGAACTGGTTCGGTTTGTTCGCACCCGCCAAGACGCCCGAGACGACTCTGGAGCGTATCAATCAGGCCGTGACGGCCGCATTGCAAGATCCGGAACTGGTGCAGCGCTTGCGTGATCAAGGCGGCGAAGTGCAGGCCATGTCTGTCTCTGACTTCAAAGAATTCATTCAACATGAGAGCGAGCAGTACAAGTCAATTGTGACGCAGGCCAATATCACGGCTGAGCATTGATCAGGAGACGTCATGTATGCCTATGTCGGAAGCCGCACGACGCGTGAGCGCAATGCGCGAGGCGAAGGGATCAGTGTTTTCAAGGTCGATCCGGAAACGGCGGCCTTGCAGCGGATTCAGTTGTTGAGCGGATTGGAGAATCCTTCCTTTCTGACGTTGAACGCGCGTGGGGATCGCTTGTATGCCGTGCACGGCGATACGACACGGGTGAGCGCCTATGCGATTGATGGCGACAGCGGGACGCTGACCGCGTTGAATACCGAGCAGACACAGGGCAAGAATCCGGTCGATCTGGCGGTGGACCCCGGCGGCAGATTTCTGATCGTGTGCAATCACATTGGTGCCAGTATGGCGGTGTTGCCGATCGCCGAGGATGGTTCGTTGTTGCCGTTGGTACAGCTTGTGCCGGTGGTGGGCGTTGCTGGCCCGCATCGTATCGAGCAGCCGCATGCCAAACCGCATGCCTGCCCGTTTTCGCCTGATGGCCGATACGTGGTGGTGCCCGATAAAGGGACCGACCGCGTGCTCTCATTGCGTTTTGAGGAGGGGCGGTTGTCAGTGCCGCCCGTCGAGGCGGTGGCACGCGAAGCCTCTGGGCCACGCCATATCGCGTTTCATCCATCGGCGCAGTATGCGTATTGTGTCAACGAGCTTGATTCGACGGTGACGGCGTATCGTTACGATGCGCACACCGGGTCGTTGAATCCGCTGCAAATCCTGTCGACGCTGCCTTCAACGTTTACCGGCAACAGCCGCGCGGCTGAAATCATGGTGAGTGATGATGGACGCTACGTCTATGCCTCGAATCGTGGGCATGACAGCATCGCCGTGTTTCGTGTCGATGCGGTGACGGGGATGTTGACGTGGATGGACGCCTATGAGTCCGGCGGACGGACGCCGCGTTATATGACGTTCTTGCCTGGTGGCCGCTTCCTGTATGTGCTGAATGAAGACAGCGATAGCATCGTGACGATGCGAGTGGATGCGGCAACGGGGCTGCTGTCGCCGGCCGGAGATCTGGTGGCTGTGGGAAGCCCGGTATGTATGGTTTTTTCGCGTGGGCGTGATTGATGGGGGGTTATTGGACGTTGCAGTGGGGGCAGGACGGGGGATTGAGTGCTATTGGACGTCGAGGCGGGGCAGTGACCGTGTTGGCGCTTCACGGAGTCGGTCGGCCGCCTTCGCGGCCGACACCGCTTTGTCAACCTCGTCGCTACGCTCCTTCGGTTTCCCTCGCTCGACTCCGAGGCGCGCCAACACGGTCACTGCCCCGCCTCGACTCGCAGAATCTCTGATTCCCTTGTCGCTGGCACGACTGGTCTACGTAGGCTTCGTAGCACTGGCGTTTGCAAGGAGGAAGATCTTGCAGGGCTGCTATTCATGGCCGCCTACGGGCGCGGCCATGAACAGCGTTCGTGATCTGCATGCGAAGGGTTTGGCATCGGAGATGAACAGAAGATCTCTCGAGCTACGATCTCGTTATACCTAGAGATGAGCTGCGCATCATCGTCGCATGCATCAACTCTGGCCAAGCAGATCTTCCAAACTGGCAACACG
>NZ_NEVQ01000008.1 GCF_002261185.1 Bordetella genomosp. 4 | reverse complement strand
TGGCGCCCGTTCTTAAAGGCCTTTGCATCACCGATAGAGGCGCTTAAGGCGCTGGCGGTAATGGGCCCGATGCCAGGCACTTCTTCGAGCCGACGGCTGATGACGTGGTCCCGGTGCCAGGTTTTGATCTGTCCCTCGAGCTGCTGAACATGGGTATCAAGCACCTTGAGATGATCAAGCAATCGGTCGATTAACCCGCGCAGCATCAGAGGCACGTCATCGCCGGCGAGCTCCATCAAGGCTGGCACTTGCTTAGTAACGTGGACGATGCCTACGGGCACAATCACACCGAATTCAGCCAGCAGGCCTCGGATCTGATTGGCTTGAGCAGTGCGCGCTTGGACGAAGCTCTGGCGTGCACGATGGAGCGAGAGCAGGGCCTGCTGATCGACGGTTTTAATGGGTACGAAGCGCATGGTAGGTCGACTGACCGCCTCGCAGATCGCCTCGGCATCGGCGCGGTCGTTCTTGTTGCCCTTGACGAAGGGCTTGACGAACTGAGGAGCGATGATCCGTACGGTATGGCCCATGCTTTGTAACTTTCGCGCCCAATAATGTGCGCTGCCGCATGCCTCCATGCCGATGACACATGGCGGCAAGTTGGCGAAATAGGAGGCCATTTGATCGCGCTTGAGCTGCTTACGCACCAATGGCTTACCGCGTTTGTCGGCACCGTGGATCTGAAAGACACTCTTTGCCAAATCGATCGCAACTGTCGTAATCTCCATAGCGGACGCTCCTTCCGTCCAAGTGGTTGTACGCACTCCCACTTTGGCACATTGATGCCGTTTCAGGTAGGGGCGTCCATCCCATTGAATTCCGAAACTTCATGCCCAGGCTGGCGGACAAATGGCGGCTGATCGCGCCGGATTTTCCTGGCTTTGGGTATAGCGGCACGCCGGAGAGCTTTTCCTATACGTTCGATGGTTACGCTGCCTGGCTCAATGCCTTTGTCGAAAAACTGGGGCTCGAACGTTTTGTTCTCTACTTGCACGACTTCGGCTCGCCGATTGGAGCGAGGCTGGCCATCATGCAGCCAGAGCGTATCGCCGGACAGATCATCCAGAACGGCGACATTCCTTACGAAGACGCGCTGGGGCCCAAATACGCCGACATCGAGAAAGCCTGGACGCTGCCCGAAGACCAGATGCGCGCCGCAATGCGCGCAGCCGTGACCGAAGAAAACTTCCGCGACGAATTCCTGAACGATGTGCGCCCGGACCTGGCGGCGCTCATCTCCCCGGACCTCTGGAAACTGCACTGGGGCTTGGTGACAGAGAGAAGAAAGGACGCCGCCGCGCAGCTTCTCGCCGACCTGAAAGCGAATCGGGCCTGGTTTCCCGCCCATCGCCGCTACTTGCAGACCCATCAGCCGCCGACACTCATTGTCTGGGGGCCGCAAGACCACTACATGCCGGAAAAATCCGCCCGCGCCTATCTGCGCGACTTGCCTGACGCGCAGCTCCACCTATTGGACGGAGGACACTGGCTGCTGGAGACGAACCTCGACGAAGTCGTTTCCCTGGTCAGAGGATTCCTCGACTGTCTGAATTGGCACCAGGACACGCCGGCGCGGCAATAAAAAACCCCGCAAGCCATTGAGCTTACGGGGTTTTGGGATTTCGCTAGACTCTCTTGGAAGAGTCCCTGGCGGAGACGGAGGGATTCGAACCCTCGATGCAGTTTTAAGCCGCATGCTCCCTTAGCAGGGGAGTACCTTCAACCACTCGGCCACGTCTCCGCAGAACTTGTAATTCTAGCACGGTTTTTTGGACATACGCCACTGGCGCATGCCGAAAATGGGTGCAGAATCAGACTTTTTCAGCCGGTACCTGGTCCAGGCCAAAAGCCTTGTGCAGCGAACGGACGGCCAGTTCCATGTATTTGTCGTCGATGACCACCGAGGTCTTGATTTCGCTGGTGCTGATCATCTGGATGTTGATGCCCTCTTGCGAGAGGGTCTGGAACATCAGGCTGGCGACGCCCACGTGGGAACGCATGCCGATACCGACGATGGAGACTTTGGCGACTTTGTCATCGGTGACCAGTTCGCGCGCCTTGACGGCGGGTACGACTTCGCGCTGGAGCAGTTCGATGGTGCGCTGGAACTCGTTGCGGTTGACCGTGAACGAGAAATCAGTCGTACCAGCGACGGACTGGTTCTGCACGATCATGTCGACGTCGATGTTGGCAGCAGCAACAGGACCCAGGATGGAGAAGGCTACCCCCGGGGTGTCGGGCACAGCCAACAGGGTGATCTTGGCTTCGTCGCGGCTGAAGGCGATGCCGGAGACAACGGCGGCTTCCATTTTTTCGTCTTCCTCAAAAGTAATCAGCGTGCCCGAAGTCATTTCTTCTTCGAGCGGGATAAACGGGTCGGTCAGCGAAGACAGCACACGGGTGGGGACGCGGTACTTGCCGGCGAATTCCACCGAGCGGATCTGCAGCACCTTGGAGCCCAGCGAGGCCATTTCGAGCATTTCTTCGAAGGACACGACGGACATGCGGCGCGCCTCGGGGACGACGCGCGGGTCTGTGGTGTAGACGCCGTCGACATCGGTGTAGATCAGGCATTCGTCTGCCTTGAGGGCCGCAGCGACGGCCACGGCCGAGGTGTCGGAACCGCCACGGCCCAGCGTGGTGATGTGCCCCTCGGGATCGATGCCCTGGAATCCAGTCACGATGACGACGCGGCCGGCGTCGAGGTCGGTACGAATGCGGGTATCGTCGATCGATGTGATGCGAGCCTTGGTGAAGGACGAGTCGGTGCACACCGGGACTTGCCAGCCTGTATAGCTGCGGGCGGCGACGCCCTCGGCCTGCAGGGCGATGGCGAGCAGGCCGCTGCTGGCTTGTTCGCCGGTGGCGGCAATCATATCGAGTTCGCGGGGGTCGGGCTGGGGCGCAATTTCGCGGGCCAGGCCCAGCAGGCGGTTGGTTTCGCCGGCCATGGCCGACGGCACGACGACCACTTGGTGGCCAGCGGCATGCCATTTGGCAACGCGACGCGCGACATTGCGGATGCGCTCGACTGAGCCCATCGAGGTACCGCCGTATTTGTGAACGATCAGGGACATCTCGTACTCTGGCTGGAAACCTGCCACTGCTGGGCAGGCAAAGCTGAGTATTTTAGCGCGTGGTGAAAATTTGCGCAGGGGTGGGTCAATTTTGTGGGTGTTGAATGTTCAGAGTATCTCTATTTAGACGTACCGGCGGCGTGTGTGAGGTGGTGCTGGCCCTGTCGTCCGGTCTGGCCGCCTGCGCGGCCAGACTGCCCTTCGCCAGCCTCATCAGGCGGGGCGGCCGGGCAAACTCGCTTCGCTCAAACATGCCCAGCCGACTTCCCCCCGCCTGATGAGGCTGGCTCGGCGGACTCTACGGGCCAGCACCGCCTCACACACGCCGCCGGTACTCGCGATGGAGGCACACTACGGCCGTTGAAACCCTTTGTTGGTTGCATTGGATTTTATGGGCGTCTGCTTAACCTTATGAGCGCCGGCTTAATCCTATGGCAACAGTTCGAGCGGGTTGCGTATCGGGGTTTATGCCTCGTTGCGAGGCTCGATCCGCACGCGGCCGCGCTGGCAATGGATGACGTGCTGGGCGTGGGCGACTTGCATTTGGCGGTCGTGGCCCAGGCTGTGTAGTTGGCGCAGTTGGCGTAGCAGGTCTGCCATGCGGGCTTCGGTGGGCATGCGGGCGCCGTTCAAGCGCAGCCAGTGGCGTAGCACCAGGGATTGCCGGGCGGATGGCAGGCCGCGCCATTGGGCCAGGGAAAAGCTCTTGCCGTCGGGCGAGAGATCCAAGGTGGCCAGGTCGTTTTGTGCGACCTCTTCCAGGATGGCGCTTGTCTCGGCGGCGTGGCGTGCGTGGCTGGCCAGGCGAGCTTGCCAGCCGGGCCAGCGAGCGTCCAGAACCGGCGACAGCAATTCGCGAACGGCTGCGCGGGTGTAGCGGGGATCGGCGTTGGTAGGGTCCTGGACGGCATGCCAATCGTGCTGCTCGGCGAATGCGTGTGCAGATTGCAGGATGCTGGTGCGGCTTAGGTTCAACCACGGACGATGGTAGGTGATGCCATCGCGCTGCATGGTGGGCGCCATGGCAGCCATGCCGTCGGGGCCCGTACCGCGCAGCAGTCGCAGCAGGACGGTTTCGGCCTGGTCGTTCTGGTGATGGGCCAGCAGGATGTGCTGGACGTCGTGTTGACGGGCCAGTTCGGCTAACGAGGCGTAGCGTGCGTCGCGCGCGGCGGCTTCGATGCCCAGGCCGGTGGTGGCATCAACCTGGGCGTGGGCAGTGGCAACGGGTATGCCCAGGATGCGTCCCAGCCCCTGAACGTGATCGGCCCAGCCATCGGCGGCCGTTTGCAGGCCGTGGTGGACGTGGAACAGGATGAGTTCCGTGCCGCGCTCACGTGCCAGTGCAGCAGCATGTGCAGCAAGCATCGCGGAATCTGCGCCGCCGCTGGTGGCAACGGCCAGGCGTGCCGCCGGATTTGCCACGCCCTGCCATACCTTGCGCAGGGCGGCGGTCAAATCAGGACACGGAAACACGGCTATCTCAGGCGCGGACTTCTTGGAATTTGCCGTACGACAGCAGGCGCTGCACGCGTTGCTCGACCAGTTGTTCGGCCGTCATGCCGCGGAACTGGCGCAGGGCGTCGCCCAGTGCGCGGCGCAGCAGACGCGCCATGACACGGGGGTCGCGATGAGCGCCGCCCACAGGCTCGTTGACCACGCGATCGATCAAGCCCAGGTCTTTCAGTCGCGGCGCGGTGATGGCCAGCGCCTCGGCGGCCTCAGCGGCCTTGTCCGCGCTGCGCCACAGAATGGAAGCGCAGCCCTCGGGCGAAATCACCGAGTAGGTGGCGTATTGCAGCATCAACACGGCGTTGCCGACAGCGATCGCCAATGCCCCGCCGGAGCCACCCTCGCCGATGATGGTCGTGATGACCGGAACTTTGAGCTCGGCCATGGCGTACAGGTTGTGGCCGATGGCTTCGGATTGGCCGCGTTCCTCGGCACCGACGCCAGGGTAAGCGCCCGGCGTG
Source organism: Bordetella genomosp. 4 (assembly GCF_002261185.1). GTDB lineage: Bacteria > Pseudomonadota > Gammaproteobacteria > Burkholderiales > Burkholderiaceae_B > Bordetella_A. The sequence goes on along the minus strand of NZ_NEVQ01000008.1, from coordinate 323,533 downwards.
TCGACAAAGGTAAAGATCGGCAACTTGAACTTTTCGGCCAGGCGCATCAGGCGCAGAGCCTTGCGATAGCCTTCGGGACGCGGCATGCCGAAATTGCGCGCGGCACGTTCTTTGGTATCGCGGCCCTTTTGGTGGCCGATGACCATGCAGGATTCGCCGTTAAAGCGCGCCAGGCCGCCGACGATGGACTGGTCATCGGCATACATGCGGTCGCCGTGCAGTTCATGGTAGTCGGTGAAGATCTCCCGGACATAGTCCAGGGTGTAGGGGCGCTGCGGATGCCGAGCCACCAGGGCGGTTTGCCACGGCGTCAATTTGCCGTAGATTTCCTTGGCCAGCGTCTGGCTTTTTTGCTGCAGCCGGCCGATTTCGTCGGAAATATCGACGGCAGAGTCGGCCTGGACATAGCGCAGTTGCTCGATTTTGTTCTCGAGCTCGGCCAGCGGTTGTTCAAATTCAAGGAAGGTATTGCGCATGAAATAGGGTTCCGTTATTGGGTGCCAGGTGGTGCGCTAGTTCAGAGCCGTATGGGGCTCCAGACTGCGCCACAGGTACCAGGTCGCCACGGTACGCCAAGGCTGCCACGCCGACGAGACCTCTCGGGCCTCGAAGCGCGAGACAGGCTCTCCGCTGAAGTAGTGTAACGAGATTGCTTTGAGCAATCCCAGATCGTCCAGAGGCAGCACATCGGGCCGCTGCAAATGGAAGATCAAAAACATCTCGGCCGTCCAGCGGCCGATGCCACGAATGGCGACCAATTCTGAGACCACGCTTTCGTCGTCCATGGCGGCCCATTTTTCCGGGTGCACACGGCGCTCGCCAAAATGCGCGGCTAAATCCTGTACGTATTCACATTTGCGCTGCGGCAGGCCTGCTTGCCGCAAGCCCTGTACGCCAACAGTGAGCACACTGCTCGGCGTGGGGCGCTTGCCAACAGTATCCACAAACCGTTGCCACAGCGTATCCGCGGCCTTGTTGGAAATCTGCTGTCCGAGGATGGCGCGCGCCAGCGTGATAAACGGCGAGCCGCGCGATGTCAGCCAGGTTTCACTATGCTGCGGAATGATTTTCTTGAGAATGCGATCGCGCCGCATCAGGTGGGCGACGGCTTCTTCCCAGTAGTCGGGCTTGGCGATGGCGATATCTGCGCTAGACATGACAGTGAGTGTTCCTCAGGCGCGGCGCCATTGGGTGATACCACCGGGTTTGTCATCGAGCTCGATGCCGGCCTCGCGCAACTGGGCGCGGATCCGGTCGGCTTCAGCGTAGTCGCGTGCCTGTTTGGCTGCCGCTCGCGCAGCGATCAGCGCATCGATCTGGCCAGCGTCCAATTCGTTGGAGGCCGTAGCGCCCCCCTGTGCCAGGCTGGCGGCCGAATAGCGGGTAGTGCATTGAAAGTAGCTGGCCGGATCCTGTTGCAGCAGTCCCAGCACCGCGGCCAATGCCTTGAGCTGGCCGGCAGCCTGCGCACTACGGGTGCGATTGGCATCGGAGGCCAGCTCAAACAATGCCGCCAACGCCCCCGAAGTGTTGAAATCATCGTCCATTGCGGCCTTGAAGGCCTGCGCCTGCGCACTATTCCAATCCACCGGACTACCGTCGGGCACGACATTCAGCAGCGCCTGATAGAGGCGGTCCAAGGCGTTTTGTGCATCGACCAGGTTATCCGGCGCGTAGTTTTGCGGGCTGCGATAGTGGTTGCGCACAATAAAGAAACGCAACATTTCGGCTTCGCGCGGATTGACGGCGTAGTCGGCCTGATCAGCGGCAGCCTCGCCCTGGGCGATGGTCTGGCGGATGGTGCGGAAATTGCCGAGGGATTTGGACATTTTGTCCGAGTCAACCATCAGCGGGCCGCAATGCATCCAGATGTTGGCCAAGGTACCGCCGAATGCGCCCTCGGTCTGGGCGATTTCGTTCTCGTGATGCGGGAATTTCAGGTCGGGGCCGCCGCCATGGATGTCCAGGGGCAAACCCAACAGGGCCTTGCTCATGGCCGAGCACTCGATGTGCCAGCCGGGACGGCCCAGGCCATACGGGGACGGCCATTTGGTGTCCTCGGGCTCGTCGGGTTTGGCGGCCTTCCAGAGGACAAAATCCAGGGGATCGCGTTTGGCCGAGCCCACGGCTACGCGCTCGCCAGCGCGCAAGTCGTCCAGCGCCTTGCCGGAGAGCTTGCCATAGCCGGCGAAGCCGCGCACCGCGTAGTTCACGTCACCGTCGTCGGCTCGATAGGCCAGGCCGTTTTGCTCGAGTTTGCCAATGATGTCGAGCATATCGCCCACGTACTGGGTGGCCCTCGGCTCGCGGTCGGGTGACTGTACCCCCAGGGCGCGCTCATCCGCATGCATGGCAGCGATGTAGTATTCGGTAACCTCGCCAATCCGCCGCCCGGTCTCGACCGCCCGGCGAATGATTTTGTCGTCGATATCCGTGATGTTGCGCACATAGTCGACCGTCAGGCCGCTGGCGCGCAGCCAGCGCTGCACCACATCGAAAGCCACCAGCATGCGGGCATGGCCCAGATGGCAATAGTCGTACACGGTCATGCCACACACGTACATGCGCACCTGGCCGGGCTGGGCCGGCTTGAAGGGTTCTTTAGTACGCGATAACGTGTTGTAGATGTGCAGCATGACGCTTGAACAGGCCTCGATAAATTGCGGTGCAAGTCCCGCGGAGCGGTCGGCGCCGGCAGGCGAAACATCGGCGGATCAACGACGAACACAACCGGGGCTAAAATGGCGGTCGTCAAGTATAGCAAGCGGCCTCGTTACGCGCCCAACGCGTCTCCATTTTTAACGGATACCCCAGTGACCCTAAACCGCCTTTTCCGTATAACCATGCTGATCCTGCCTCTGGTCGCCCTGCCCGGCGGAGCTGCGTTCGGGCAGGCCATGGGCGGAGCTGGAAACCTCCCCTATGACGACACGAACACGCGCACCAAGCTGGATCCGCCGCGTCCCGAGGGTGGCTGGAAAGGCTTGGCCAATCTGCTCGAGGCCCTGAAACCGGGCGTAGACACGCGCCTGGACCCGACGCCGTCCCAGATCACGACGCATATTGAGCGCCTGCTCAATGACGGCAAAAACGAAGAAGCCCTCGCGATGATCGAGCAACGCGAGGCCGCTATCAAGGACCAGCGCGGCACCGATGTGCAGCTCATGTTCCAGCATGCGCGCGCGCTGGCTGCGCTGGGCCGCACCTCCGAAGCGGTGAGCCTCTACACCGAGATGACTACCCGATTTCCAGAATTGCCCGAACCCTGGAACAATCTGGCTGCGCTGTATGCGCAACAAGGCGAACTGGATCGGGCCCACGAGGCCCTCGAGATGGCGTTGCGCGCCGATCCGAATTACCCGGCTGCGCGCGCCAACATGGGAGACATTCAACTCATGATGGCGCTGCGCACCTATCGCAATGCTGCGAACCAGGGCGTGCCTGGCATGAACGCCAAGGCACGTGAAATCGAAAACATGCTGAAGGAAAGTCAACACAGATGATTTCGCGCTACTCTCCTCTACATTTGCTGCGTTTAGCGGCCTGCAGTGTTGCCCTGGCGATCGTGCCGGCAGCCGCGAGCGCCCAGGCAGCAACCCCATCAACCCCCTCCTCCAAAGAAGGCACCAAACCCATGAGCACCTCTCCCCGCGTCAAACTGCAAACCAATCAGGGCGATATTGTGATTACCCTGGATGCGGAAAAAGCCCCCAAGACCGTGGAAAACTTCCTGAGCTACGTCAAGAGCGGTTTCTACAACGGCACGATTTTCCACCGCGTCATTGACGGTTTCATGATCCAGGGCGGCGGCTTCGAAGCCGGTCTCAAGCAAAAACCCACGCAAGCGCCGATCGAAAACGAAGCCAACAACGGCCTGAAGAATGACAAGTACACCCTGGCCATGGCGCGCACCAGCGATCCGCATTCGGCGACCGCTCAGTTCTTTATCAACGTCGCCAACAACGACTTCCTGAACTTCACCGCTCCCACGCCTAACGGCTGGGGCTACGCCGTATTCGGCAAAGTCACAGAAGGCACCGAGGTCGTCGACAAGATCAAGGGCGTGAAGACCGGCAACAGCGGCTTCCACCAAAACGTGCCGACCGAGGACGTGGTCATCGAAAAGGCCGAAGTCCTTGAATAAGGTCACGTTGCAGGGCCCCGTCTGGCTGGCTTCGGATGTACACCTGGGGCCGGCCACACCGGCCACCGCCGAGGCATTCCTGGGGTTCCTGGACGCGGCGGCAGACGAAGCCGCTGCGCTGCTTTTGCCTGGCGATATTTTTGATGCCTGGATCGGTGACGATGTCATCAAGATCGCCCCGCCCTGGCTGGCGGCAGCGCTCCAGGGGCTGCAACGCACGGCTGCCCGCATTCCGCTCTGGCTGGGGCGCGGCAACCGCGATTTCCTGATGGGCGCCGATCTGGCCAATGCGCTGGGCGCGCAGCTGCTGCCCGAACCCGCTCTGTTGGAAACGGACTTTGGCCGTATCCTGCTGACCCACGGCGATGAGTACTGTACGGACGATGCCGCCTACCAGCAGTTTCGGACCATGGTGCGCAACCCGCAATGGCAAGCCCAGTTTCTGGCCAAGACCATTCCCGAACGGATGGCCATGGCGCAGCAGGCGCGCGGCGAGAGCCAATCGGCGAATCAAATGAAATCCGCCGAGATCATGGACGTCAATGCACAGGCGATCGAACAGGCCTTTCGCGAGGCCGACATCGATATTCTGGTGCACGGCCACACGCATCGTCCTGCCCGGCATGTGTTGGAGGTCGATGGACGCCGCCGCGAACGCTGGGTGTTGCCCGACTGGGAATGCGATCATGCCAATCCGCCGCGCGGCGGCTGGCTGGTCATCGACCGCGACGGCATTACGCCTTACGATCTGGATATCGCCTGAACGGTATCCGAGAACGCACGGCCCAAAAAAACGCTGGATTCGCGATATCACGAATCCAGCGTTTTTTATTGCCGAGCCACCCAAAACCCAAAGGGGCCCTTGGGGCGGCAAACCGAAGGCGCAGCGTGGGGTTTTTCCTAGAACGTCAGGCGTGCGTCGCAAGCCAGATGGCCACCACGATACCCAACGCAATCCGGTACCAGGCAAACACGCGATAGGTGTGATTGGCCACAAAACGCAGGACTGCACGCACCACGACCAACGCGCTCAAGAAGGCCGCGATGAAGCCCACCGCGATGGCCGACAGATCATGACTGCTCAGTAAGTCGATATTGCGGTACATGTCATAGACCGCCGCCCCCAGCATCGTGGGCATGGCGAGAAAGAACGAAAACTCCGTCGCCGTCTTGCGTTGGATACCGGCAATCATCCCGCCAATAATTGTCGCGCCTGAACGCGACACACCAGGAATCATCGCGACGCACTGCGCAACGCCGACGCCGATCGCCTGTTTCCACGTAATCTGCTCCAGCGTACGAGCCGTGGCACGCTCATCCGACGCAGAGTCATCGGCCGCCCCTGGCACATCGCCTGGCGTATGGTGCGTGCGGCGCTCTACCCACAGCATGATGAGTCCGCCCAGTACCAGGGTCACCGCGACCACGCCGGGGTGATAGAAGACGCTTTTGATGGTCTTGATGAAAATCGCCCCGATCACCGCGGCCGGCAAGAAAGCCAACAGCAGGTTGCGGGTAAAGGCGACCTCAACGGGCACACCGGTCAGCGTGCCACGGATCAGTTGCCACAAGCGCGCGCGGAATATCCACATCACCGCCAGGATCGACCCCAGCTGAATCACTACCTCGAACACCTTGCCGGAGCTCGAGGTGAAATTGATCAAGTCACCGATGATGATCAAATGCCCTGTGCTGGAAACCGGAATGAACTCGGTCAGCCCTTCGATGATGCCGAGGAAAAAAGCCTTGATCAGGTATAGGGTGCTATCGGTCACAGTGTCTGTAGAAGAGAAGGATTAATAACTATCGCCATCGGCATCAGCATCAGACGGCATCAGAGACATACGCTCAACGCGCACCGACGCGATACGACGGCCATCGAGTTCCAGCACCTCGAAACGGAAACGATAATGCAGGTCCTCGTATTCGCAGCTATCGCCGGGCCGCGGCAAATGGCCAAAACGCGCCAATAAGTAGCCCGCCAGCGTGGAATAGTCCTGCGCATCGTCGAGCAAGCCTTCGGTCTCCAGCACTTGCTCGACGTGATGCAGGTCGGCAGCGCCGTCGATTCTCCAGACGTTGTCCTCTAGCGGCGTGATGTCGGGCAGTTCGTCCTCATCGGGGAATTCGCCGGCAATCGCCTCGAAAACATCGATCGGCGTGACCAAGCCCTCGATCGCACCGAACTCGTCAGCCACCAGCACCAACTGCCCGCGCGAACGCTTCAGCGTGTCCATCAAGCGCAGGATACCAATAGATTCGTGCACGATGATGGGATCACGCAAACGGTTACGACGAATATGGCCGTCGGTGATCAGGTCGGCCACAAGGTCTTTGGCGCGGCCAATCCCGATGACCTCGTCGAGCGAGCCGCGGCATACCGGAAAAAAGCTGTGAGGCGCCTCAGTCAACTGCTTGCGTATCGTCTGCGCGTCGTCATCGATATTGACCCATGACAAATCGGTGCGCGGCGTCATGATAGAGCGTATCGAGCGCTCGGCCAGCGTCAATACGCCACTGACCATGTTGCGCTCTTCGACGCCAAAGGCGGGCGTGTCGGGCTGGTCCGGTCGCGCGATCGCGGTATCGTCGCTTTCGGCTGGCGGGCGCTTGCCCAGCATGCGCAACACGGCGCTGGCCGTACGGTCGCGCATCGGGCGGGTCGCATCCAGGCGCAGCAGATTGCGGCGCGCCACCTGATTCAGCGCCTCGATCGCCACCGAGAAGCCGATCGCAGCATAGAGATAGCCCTTGGGGACTTTGAAGCCAAAGCTTTCGGCCAACAGCGAAAAACCGATCATCAGCAAAAAGCCCAAACACAGCACCACCACGGTAGGGTGCGCATTGACGAAACGCGTCAACGGTTTGGAGGCAATCAACATCACGCCGATCGCAATGGTCACCGCCATCATCATGATGGCCAGATGATCCACCATCCCTACGGCGGTAATGACCGAGTCCAATGAGAACACGGCGTCCAGCACGACGATCTGCGTCACGATGACCCAGAAACTGGCGTAAACGCGCGGTCCGGATACCTCAGCGGTTTTGCCCTCGATGCGCTCGTGGAGCTCGAGGGTCCCTTTGAACAGCAGGAACAGGCCGCCCACCATCAGGATCAGGTCTCGACCTGAGAACGTCAGCGGCCCGACAGAAAATAGCGGAGCAGTGAGAGTGACCAGCCACGACATGACGGACAACAGGCCCAGACGCATCAGCAGCGCCAAGGACAGACCCACGATACGCGCGCGGTCGCGCTGCGCCGGGGGCAACTTGTCAGCCAGAATGGCAATGAAAATGAGGTTATCGATCCCCAGGACGATTTCAAGAACGACCAGGGTAAGCAGGCCGACCCACGCGGCGGGGTCCTGCAGCCACTCCATCAAGAGCTCCGAAAGTTTTGGAACCGCCAATCGTACATGGAAATGGCGCGACTTGCCGGCAACATGCCGGCAGATGAGGATAAATCAGGAGGCGGATTTGCCCCGGTACGATGCAAAAAACCGGGGTGCCGATCCCTGTTATTGTGACCCAGCGCCCCGCAGGCATGCAGCATGCATGCGCCGGAGTCAACGCGTACTCAGTCCTGCTTCGGTTGCAGGGCAGCCAGCATCTGCGTAAAGATCTTGGGGCTGCCTGCGAGCACGTTGCCTGAATCCATCCACCCTTGTTCGCCGTCCAGATCGGCGACCAGGCCGCCCGCCTCCTGGATCAGCAGGCTGCCTGCCGCCACGTCCCAGGGTTTGAGCTTGAGGCCGCAGAAACCGTCCAAGCGGCCCGTGGCCACATAGGCCAGATCCAGCACGGTCGAGCCCATACGGCGCACGCCGCTGCAGTTCTCGGTCATTTGGCGGAACCGGCCACCGCCGGCGTCGGCGTCGCCCGAGCGCGGCCAGTGCGCCCCCAGGAGCGCTTCGGCGTAACGGGTGCGGCTCGACACGCGCACACGGCGGTCGTTCAGGAACGTACCGCTGCCGCGGCTGGCGGTGAACAATTCGTTGCGCGACGGGTCGTAGACCACTGCCTGCGTGACTTGGCCACGCTGGGTCAAGGCGATCGACACGGCATAATTGGGCAAGCCATGGATGAAGTTGGTCGTGCCGTCCAGCGGATCAATGATCCATTGGAATTCGGCCTGCTCCGGCCCCTGCAGGCCGAATTCCTCGCCCAGCACCGCATGATCGGGATAGGCGGCTTGCAGGGTCTCGACAATGGACTCCTCGGCAGCACGATCGACATCCGTGACATAATCGCGCGGTCCCTTGCGGGCTACGCTGATTCGTTCCAAGTCCAGGCTGGCACGATTGACGATAGTGCCGGCACGCCGGGCCGCCTTGATGGCGATATTGAGCATCGGGTGCATAAAATTCCGTACGTATGCAATAAGGCTCAACGGGAATGCCGGGTTTCACCAGCCGGTTCCCCTTGAGCGACAACATGGGGCGGCCCTGCCGCAATCGCGCGGCAAAGCCCCGAAAAAATCAGGATGGCACTAGGCCAAACCGGGTATTTTAAATGACTCAAGCATTTTCACGCGTTCAGTTCATCATGGTACAGCCCAGCCACCCCGGAAACGTCGGGTCGGCGGCACGCGCCATCAAGACGATGGGCTTTCAGAATCTGGTCCTGGTCGAGCCCAAATTTCCCGATATGACCACGCAACCCGAGGCCATCGCCCTGGCCAGCGGCGCCGTCGACGTCCTCGAACACGCCCGCGTCTGCGCCACCCTGGAAGAAGCCCTGGCGCCGGTCACTCTGGCATTTGCCCTGACGGCGCGGGTGCGCGACCTGGGGCCTCCGCCCTGCGACATCCGTCAGGCGGCAGAGCTGGCCAGCGATCACCTGGCCAACGCGGAATCCGGCGACACCGCCATCGTGCTGGGCACCGAGCGGGCGGGCCTGACCAACGCGCAGATCGCATTGTGCCATCGCATTTGCCATATCCCCGCCAACCCGGAATACAGTTCACTGAACGTCGCCCAGGCCCTGCAACTGGGCGCGTGGGAACTGAGATATGCCTTGCTCAAGGCAGCCGGCGCGGCCATGTTGCCCGCCTCGACGGCCCAACAGGCCGACCCGGGCGCGGCGCCTGCCCCCAGCGAGGCCGTGCTGGCATTTCTGAAACACTGGGAAGAAGCCTTGATCCAGATCGAGTTTCTCGACCCAGCCCACCCCAAAAAACTGATGCCGCGCATGCGGCACTTGTTCAGCCGCAGTGGCCTGACCCGCGACGAAGTCGATATGCTGCGAGGGGTGTGCACAGCGATGCTGCGTAAAACAAAGATCGTCGGGGATAAGCAGAAATAGCTCTCTGCTATCTCCGCTTGAGGTGCTCGCGCCTCGGCAAACACCCCACGCCCTGCATCATATTCACCCGCCACAAACAATCGGGCGGGCCACAGCCCGCCTGATCGCCGTTCCGTGCCGAGAGCGTGCAAGGAAACGCGATATCTACGTTGCCTCCTTGCCGCCCTATGGGCTGTCCGGGTCAAAGATTCGCCCGGACCTATCCCCCTCAGTCGACCTGCGCGCCCGAAGCCTTGACCACCGGCGCCCAGTTTTCGACTTCCGACTTGATGAAAGCGCCGAACTGAGCAGGAGTCGTCTTTTCACCCACAGCGCCCAGGCCCTCAAACGCCTTTTGCACTTCGGGATTGTCTTGCGCCTTGACGATGGCGGCGTTGAGCTTTTCGATGACCTCCGGCGGCGTGCCGGCCGGCGCGATCAAACCGAACCACGACGACACGTCGAACTTGTCAAAGCCCAATTCCTGCATCGTGGGCAGATCGGGAGCCGAGGGCGAACGCTTGGCCGTAGTCACGGCCAACGCTTTCAACTTGCCGCCTTTCACATGCGGCCAAGAAGACGGCATGTTATCGAACATGAATTGCACCTGGCCGCCGATCAGATCGGTCACCGCTGGCGCGCTGCCTTTGTAGGGCACGTGTAATACGTCAATGCCGGTACGCATCTTGAACAGCTCGCCTGCCATGTGAATCGACGTGCCGCTGCCCGATGAGGCGAACGCCAGCTTGCCGGGATTCGCCTTGGCATAGTCCACCAGTTCTTGCACCGACTTCACCGGCACATTCGGGTTCAGGACCAGAATGTTCGGGACCTTGGCACCCAATGCGACGGGGACGAAGTCCTTGGTCAGATCGAACGAAACGTTGCGGTAGAGCGTCTGGTTGATGGCGCTGGTCACGGCGACGAACAACAGCGTGTAACCGTCGGGGTCCGCACGTTTTACGTAATCAGTTGCGATGTTGCTGCCGGCGCCGGGCTTGTTTTCTACAACAAAGGATTGACCCAATGTCTGCGTCAGCTCCTTGGCCATGATGCGAGCGATCACGTCAGTCGTGCCACCCGCCGAAAAACCTACAACAATGTGCACGGGCTTGTCTGGGTAGGCAGCCTGGGCACTGGCGGCAATCGCCATCGATCCCAGAACACCGGCAAGCAGCGACGCGGCATGGCGAAGAAAACGGGGCTTTTGACCTGTGGTCATGTCGTGTCTCCTGTGAAGTGTCCATAGTACGGACGTTATGGTTGGTAATACCGACCGAATTTTCTACTAGTCAACGTCGTTCCGGCAAGGTAGAGTCCACACCACGGACGATTTTGCAGGGCGCCGCTTTACGAAGGCTGCTCGCATCGTTATTAGTTACAAGTTCGAGTGCAGCATGTCGATTTCTGAGAGCTCTTCCGGCCCGCGCACCCTGCGCCGTGGCCTGACGGTACTGGCCACTCTGCGCGACCACGGCGCAGGCGGCTTGAGCATTACCGACCTTGCCCGCCTGACGGGCATCCAGCGCCCGACGATTTACCGTCTACTTGCGGCGTTGTTAGACGCTGGCCTGGTATTACCCGTGCCCGGCACCAAAAAATACCGGGCACAATGGGCGACGACCGCGGATACGGTGACGCCTGACCCCCGCATCAGTCAGACGCTGCCGAGCCTGAAACGCCTGGCCGAGCGCACCGGAGACGCCGTGTTCCTCGTGGTGCGCGAAGGCGACGAGTCGGTCAGCCTGCATCGGGAAATCGGCGGCTATCCCGTGCAGATCCTGGCCACTTATGCCGGCAAGCGCCAACCGCTGGGTGTCGGCTCGGGGGGGATGGCGATTCTGGCCGCCCTGCCCGACGCTGTCGCACACAGCATCGTCGAGCGCAACTCCGGATACCTGGATGAATATGGCGGCATGACGCCGCACGAGATGCTGCGATTGATCGAGAACACGCGCGCGCGCGGTTATGCCGTCGTCGGCAACCATGCCGTGCGCGGTGCGCTGGGCGTAGGCTGCGCCCTGCTGGACCCGCAAGGAGCGCCCATTCTGGCGATCAGCGTGACTGCCATCATTGACCGCATGCCTGCGCCACGGCAGCGAGAAATCGCGGGCTGGATCCATGCGGAACTCGCCCGGCTCTCGCTGCGCAGCACGTGATCAGGCGGCCAAATCGTCTTTGGGCTGGCCCTGAATCTCGCGTACGGGGATCGGGGCCTTGAACCCCGAAGACGCCAGCGTCTGACGGATCTGGTGAAACAACCCCCAACGCAGATCCCAGTATTGCGCGGCTGCGCACCACATGCGGATATTGATCACCGTCCCGTTATCTTTGTATTCGCTTACCTTGACCAGCGGTGCAGGATCTTTCAACACCAACGGGTGCGACTCGACGATCTGGGTCAAACTCGTGATCGCCGCATCCAGGTCGTCGCTATAGTGGATCGTGACAGGCAGATCCAGACGGCGCGTCACATTGCGGCTGTAATTGGTGATGGTCGCGCCCCAGACTACGCTATTGGGCAGCGTGATGTGAATACCATCGGCCTGCACCAGGCGGCACAAGAACAGGCCGACTTCCTCGACGGTTCCTTCGGTGCCGGTGCTCAACGCAACATATTCACCAGTACGCAACGGGCGCAAAATCAACAGCATGATGCCCGCCGCAATGTTCTGCAGCGTATTCTGCAATGCCAGCCCTACCGCCAAGCCGGCCGCGCCCAACACCGCAATCAAACTAGCCGTTTGCACGCCAAAGCGCGCCAACACGGCGATAAGCGTAAAGATACGTACGGTCCACACCACGACGCTGTAGAACATCGGCACGATCGTCGCATCGATACGCGGCGATCGCGTTGCCGCGCGTCGCACCCAGCGGCCTAGCAACGACGATACCCACCAGCCAAGGATCAATATCACCAGGGCCATGGCGACATTGACCGCGCCGTCGGCCAATCGCGGCATGATGGCTTCCAGATTCACCAAATACTCTTGCATGTCTTTTCCAACAGGTCAAAATTAAGCGCACAACATTAGTTGTACGCTGAATAATTAAACAGCCGGAAACTGTATCAAATCACGGTGACCGTGCCGAGTATTGTTCGGTTCCGTCACAAACGACGGAAATGATTATCCCAAGACAGACCTGAAGACGGCGTCAGAATGGATTGCGCCGATGCCGCAGGACCTGCCTGCACCAGCGCGCCCATTCCGCTATTGACTAAAAAGCGTCCCGGCGCCAACGGCGCGACACCGCAGCCATCCGACAGGCGCGTTGTCCCAAGCATGCGACCGCTGGCAGCGTCCCAGTACAGCACCTGATTCCCCACAGGACTGCTGGTCGCGATCACGCCCCCTGCCGGATCTGCGGCAACAGAACCGATGTAATTGCGGCAATCACGCAGCACGTCTTCTGGGCCGGCAAACAACTCCGGCTCGTGCCCCCTGCGATGCCTTCCCACCAGCGCAGGCCGCTCGCTGGCAGGCCCCATGTGCTGGCAGCCGAACCACACGGTCCCGTCAGCCGCCAAGGCCAGATGACGAATCGACAAACGGTGCAGATCCTGTGTCAACTCGACACGCTCGATCAAGCGTCCATCGTTCGCATCGATATACGCCAACGACGGGCGCATCGTATCCAGATTCAGTTCCAGCTTGCCGTAATCCGGGTGCGTCAGAATGCCGCCATTGGCCACACAAAGCGTCTTGCCGTCTGGCAGCAGGACGACCTCATGAGGGCCAATGCCGCCGGTTTCAAACTCACCAATGCGGCGATAGTCTCCGCCCTCCGACGCATCGTAAATACCCAGAACACCCTTGCCCGCTTCGTAGGCGTTCTCTGTTGCCACCATGCGTTTGCCGTCGGGTAGATAGACACCGTGACCGAAAAAATGGCGCTCGCTCACGGCCTTCAATGCGACGGGAGACCGGGAACCGTCGATACGAAAAGCGACCGCGAAAAATCCCGGCTGGCGACCGAACACCACAGCACGCCCTCTAGCAGGATCCAACGCAAAACTGTGGCCACGAGCGGGCATGGGCACCACCAGTTGGTCACGGCCCTGCACGTCTAATACAACGGCCTCATAACGACCATGAGCCTTGCGCGCGGCCACATACAGCGGCCCCTCGGCAGCGGTCAAAGGGTCTGTACGGCTGGCCACGTCCTCTGGCAAGCCCGTCGCAGCACGTAATACCGCAGGCGACAGACCAGCCAGCGCAGTCAAGGCCAAAAAGCGGCGGCGATCAATCTCCATCGAGCGCATTGAATCCAATCGTGACGCCCATGGCAGGCGCAAAATTCTGATCCACAATGTCCTTGGCGTTTTTCAGGATCAAACCCACCAATGCCAAGCGTTGCCATCCCGCCTCGTCGGCCAACAATTGCTGCAGTGGTTCGTTCACCTTATCCAACACCTCAGCGGCGCGATCGAGTTCACCGGTCAACGAGGCCCCGATCCATTCTTCGCCCTTGGGATAGCGATAGCCGCCCGCGTCGTAAAACGCACGCATCCCTTTTATGCTTGCCGCCAACATCGGTACAGTCGACCCGCTGCGCCAGAATGCGGCACGCTGCGCGCGGGCTGCCTGCGCGGAGTCGCCCAACACAGGCAACAATTTGACGTCGCGCGCAAATTGCAGACCTGTCGACAATGCTTTGATGGCCTCGGCCGCGACCTCTTGTTGAGTGCGATACAAGTCATTGCCCGCAGCAGGCGCAGTAAATTGCCGCCCGAATTCACCCTCGGGGCTCCAGGCCTGCTGCAACTCGTCCGACACCGCCGCGACATTACCCGCCACGGCCACGGCGTAGCTGCACGCATAGGGCGTGTCTTTGCCCGGCGCAGATTTCACCAAGCCTGGCGTGTCGTACAACACATATTCCAATGCAGGCAAACCTTGCATCGCCACGCTGCGCGAGGCCAGTGCCCCCGGCGCCACCGCAGCAGGATCGGCCGCAGCCAACAACGCGCGGACCTGACGCTGCATCACCCCGCGGGTGTCGGGCCAGAATGCCAATTTCTCATAGCGGTTGCCCTGCACCAACGGACCGAAACGCAAAAACTCCACGCCAGCCCAGGCCTGCATCGTCCCAGCAAAAGCCTGCTGTACGCCTTTCACATCGGCTTGTCCGCTGCTATCGCACCAGGTCTTCAAAGCCTGCTGCAAATGATCGGCCTGCTCGGCCAGTTTGGCGACGGCAGGCCGCGCATAACCGTCGGCCAGGCGCTTGCCCAAGTCGCTGGGCGCCTGTGCCAAGGCCAGCCAGGGCGCAATCACCATGACAGCGGCCGACATCCATTGCTTCGTCTTCAACATACTTACTCCTATCGGATCGCTCACAGCGACTCCAGGAATCGAATCAGGTCTGCCCGTTCCTCCGGCGTCATCGCGACGACGCGGTCACGCGCAGCCTGGGCTTCGCCCCCGTGCCACAGCACCGCCTCCAACAGCGACCGCGCACGCCCATCGTGCAACCACGTTGCATTGGGATTCACCGTGCGCGTCAGGCCTATGCCCCACAAGGGCGGCGTGCGCCATTCGCTGCCGCTGGCCTCATCTTCGGAGACCTGGTCAGCCAATCCCTCGCCCATGTCATGCAGCAACATGTCGGTATACGGCCAGATCAGCTGAAAGCGATGCTCCTCGCGCGCGGCATCTCGCCGCGTCACATACTTCGGCACGTGACACGCAACGCAATTCGCCTCGTAAAACAATTTTTTCCCGGCCAGCACCCGCGCGTCATCCACATCACGCCGCTGCGGCACAGCCAGGTTCACGGAATACGTCGTCACGAAATCCATCAGCTCGGCGGGGACTTCGTGTTCGCCCAGATGCGGTTGTGCACCGTGCGGCATATCGAAGCACGCAGATTGAGCCTTGGTGCACTCGCCATAATGACTGGGGAACAACGGCGTAGACAAGCCCATGTCATTCGAGAATGCCGCCGCGCTTTGCTGCTCTACCGTCGGTTGGCTGGCCTTCCAATTAAAGCGTCCCAACACACGCTCGCCGGTGCGGCGATCACGCGTCCAATTAGGCCGGCCGCTGATGCCATCGCCATGATCGGCAGCCGCGTTGGCCAGAATGTCAGCCGGATGAATTGCCTCCAGCAACCCCAGGCCTATCATGGGCTGGGCGATACGCGGCGATATTTGTACGTCCTTGCGCATGGGGCCATAGCCCAGGTTTTCGATGCGGTAAGTCGGCTTCATCAACGTCGCCGTTTCGCCGCCGTTCAGTTGCACCGTCACCGGTTCATACTCGATTTCCAGACTGCCTTCGGAAGGCAATCCGGCTACCGAGAAATTCTGCAACTGCACGCCATAAACAGGTTCAGGCACAAAGGGCAGATGGCCCGACGCCAATTGCTGGCGCTGCTCATCCGTCGTCGCTGGCACCGACAAGCGCAGCAACAAAGCCACAGTATCCGAGCGTTCAAGCGGATCAAAACCGGGCACCGTACCTCGGCCATCCTTGGTGTGACAGGCCTGGCACGAACGTGCGTTGAACAAAGGCCCCAGGCCATCTGAGGCTTGCGTCGACGACGGCGACGAGACCCAGTCCTTGCGGAACAAGCCATTGCCCACCAGAAATTCCTGGCGTCCCTCGAACGTCAAATTGGCAGACGGATGCGAAAAAATGTCTGCATTGATCATCTTGCGCGTGGTCCCGGCCCCTGCAGGCAGTGTCTCGAATGACTCCGGCGCAGAAAAATCGCGCGTCGGCGCGGTGACCTTGGCCACCCGCGCACGGTCCTCCTCTGTCAGATCATCCCGTCCATCAGAGGCAGCAACGGCGCTGGCTGCCGCCAGCGCCGTCAGTATTGCAACAGCGAGCTTGTTCACTGAAATACGGCTTCCGGCTTGTCCAGACTATCCGAGCCTTCCAATGCGACGTCGCCCAATTCCAGGGCAGCAATCACCCGCTCCAGGCTGCGCGTCTGATCGATCAGGCTGTCGATGGCTTTCTGCACCACCGCATTGCCCTCGGCATTGCCCGACGCGATCATCTGATCATAGGTCTCGACTTTTTCTGCACGATCCCGCATGGCCTGCATTGCCGCGACCGTCGCATCCAGCTTGGCGCGCATTTCTGCGTCCAGCTTGGCATCACGCGCCTTGACGAGATCAGACAGGCTCGCGCCCTTGACCGTCTTGCCGTCCGTGCGCTGGTAGTCGCCCAGATACACGTTGCGGATACCGATCTGGTTGTAATAGTGCGAGTTATGCGTGTTGTCCGAGAAGCAGTCGTGCTCTTCTTCGGGATCGTTCAGCATCAGACCCAGCTTCATGCGTTCGCCTGCCAGCTCGCCGTACGACAGGCTGCCCAGCCCCGTCATCATGGCGATCAAGCCGGCCTTGGGATCTTCTTCGACAGCCTTGCGTGCAGCGCCGTCGGATTTCCAATTAGCGACCATGTCCTCCAGGTCGGAGACGAGCAGATCAGTCACCGCCTTGAGATACGCGATACGGCGCTCGCAATTGCCGCCCGTGCAGTTGGCGGGATCAAAGTCCGTGTGCGGACGGTTGCCCGAGTGGCGTTCCTGCGGTGTGCCGGTACGATCGGCTGGCGCCGCGCCGGTGCCGTTCAGATCCTGCCCCCACAACAAGAATTCAATCGCGTGATAGCCCGTCGCCACATTGGCCTCGTTACCATCGGCCTCGTGCAGCGTTTTGGACAACAGCTCAGGGGTGATCTTGCTGGCGTCGATGGTCTTGCCGCCCACATTGATCTTCGAGTTGGCAATCACATTGACCGCATAGAACGCGTTCTCGTCGTTTTCTGTGCCGTACGACGCGTCCACGTAATCGATCAGGCCCTCGTCCAGCGGCCAGGCATTCACGCTGCCTTCCCAATCGTCCACAATAGGATTGCCGAAGCGGAACGCCTCCGTTTGCTGGTAAGGCACACGTGCCGCCAACCACGCGGTACGCGCGGCCTTCAGCGTCTCGGCGCTGGGCTTGGCGACCAGGGCATCAATTGCCGTGCGCAAGGCCTGTGCTGTAGTCAGCGAATCCTCATAACCCGCCAACGCGATGTCAGAATAGGTTTTCACCACCGCCTTGGGTTCGGCAGCCGCCTGGGCGGCGCCTCCCGTCAGGGCGGCCATCAGCAGCGCGCCATAGAGCAACTTGCGCATCGGAACAATCTCCTTTGTTGAAAAAGCGCGCCCCGCGTGGCCGCGCTTTCTTAGAAATCGGATGAGATAACGCAAGTGTAAACAATTTTCGTTTAATGTTCAGTCTAGTGTCAGTGTTCTTTATCCTAAATGTAAGAATCAGCGGCCAACTCCGGTCAACTACCTCGCCCCACGATTAATTTCTGGCAGACGGTTGCAACCATCCGCGCAACAGGCGGGTAATAACTGGAATACAAATAAAAGACAGCACCGGCGTCATGCAAACCGTCGTGACCAACACGCGCCAGAATATCGGCAAGGCGCTCAACTGCTCATTCAGCAGCAAACTGAACAGCAACAGCATCGGAAAATACGCCAGCCAGATGCTGACAGCCTGCTTCCAACGAGGCGGCGCCGTGCGCGCCGCGCCAAACCAGGTGTCCATGCCGCTGACACGATGCACCCGGCTCGTACGCACCAGGCTTGCGCCGCGCTCGAGCCACATCCGGCGCGGCAACGAGTTTTCCCAACGGGCCAGACTCGCGGCATCGACAAAGCGCAGGACGATCTGATACTGATCGCCCCCTTCGGGAGGCTGCAACACCCCCGAGCCCAAGAAACCTGGAAAGCCTGCTGCCAGGATTTCACCCTGGCGCATCCAAGTCAGAAAATCCCCATAACGTTCGGGAGAAATGTGGCGGGTCACCAGCATAGTGACAGGTGCGGGAACATGAGCGGACATACGAAAACTCCTGGTTGCTTGCGGGCCGGTGTCGAACGAGTCCGGCCTCTTAGTACTTACCCTAGCAAACGGCATGCCAATTAGCGGGCTTCTCGCTTCCCGGGGGAAAACCATCTGAACCGTCCCGCGTTATTGCTGCATCGCACCAATTCAAGCCGACGTGCATAGATAACAGCGCATCCTGCACCAAAACAGTGCGCAATACTTGTCCGTCCCACATACTTTTCATCGCCATCGATATATGGGTTCCGTGTATTGAGGCAGCAAAGACCGAGGTCTACACTAGGCGCTTTCCCCTCGTCTGGAGCAAGTGCAATGAGCAACACCAAGATCGCGGTTTTCGTGGGCAGCCTGCGGGCCGCCTCTATCAATTTGCGCCTGGCTCGCGCCCTGGAAAAACTCGCGCCCTCAGACGTCCAGTTTGAATACGCCAGCCTGGGTGACATCCCCCTGTTCAACCAAGATCTTGAGACGGATCTGCCCGCGCCGGCAGCTAAACTAAAGGCCTTGATCGCCGAGGCCGATGGCCTGCTATTCGTCACCCCGGAGCACAATCGCTCGATACCTGCAGCCCTGAAAAACGCGATCGACTGGGGCTCCCGTCCCTGGGGACAAAACTCGTGGCCCGGCAAAGCCGGCGGCCTGCTGGGCACCTCGCCCAGCGCTGCGGGCACGGCCATGGCCCAACAACACCTGCGCAACATCCTCGCCGCGGAGGGCGTCAATGTGTACACCACCCCTGAGGTGTTCCTGCAAGACACCGCCGGGCTCATCGACGATCAGTACACCATCACCAACGAACGCACCCGCCAATTCCTGCAAGGCTGGCTCGATGGCTATATCGCCTGGGTGAACAAGTTCAAGGCATAAGACGAGATCACTGCCGACGATATGCCGGCAGGCAACAGAAGCGGGGGAAAGGCTCACACCTTTCCCCCGTTTTTCTATCCACACACCCAAGGCTTATCCCCGTCTAATGTGGACAAGCCACTGAACAGTTTTCTGACAAGCGGGGAATCATCTTTCACGACAAGGACTTAGAAGCACTGCTTAAAAAATGCCCAATCAATGCGTGGACCTGCGATTCCATGGATAAAAGTCCAAGAAACGGCATCGACGACCGCAAAACCCTCTTTTTCCATCGATCTCAATGCCGGTTGCCTTCTCAACTATCCACACACCCTGAGCTTATCCCCGCGTAATGTGGACAAGCCACTGAACAGTTTTCTGACAAGCAGAGAATCGCCTTTCGCGACAAAGGCTTACGATCGTCGATCAAAAAATGACCAATCGTCGCTTCCGCCCGGTTTTTTAGCCTAACCCGCGAATAGCCCGCACCCCGGAGCGGAAAATTTCAGGGTCCGCGAAGTTTTGCACACCCACCCGGACCTGAACTATCCACACGCCCTGGGTTTATCCCCGGACAATGTGGACAAGCCACTGAACAGTTTTCGGACAAGCAAAGAAAATCCTTACACCGCAAACACTTACGATGCATGGTGAAAAAATGCGCAGCAATCAGCGTCGCTGCGCCCACGCGGCGTCAGGGCTCTTGTTCCAGACGCATCCCGATCTTCAGGCTCACCTGCCAGTGCGCAACTTTGCCATCCTTGATATGGCCGCGCACTTCAGTGACTTCGAACCAATCCAGATTGCGCAACGTTTCCGATGCACGAGCGATCGCCTGCGTAATGGCATCGTCCGAAGACTTCGTAGACGATCCCACCAACTCGATCTGCTTGTAGATATGGCTATTGGACATTGCTGTACCTCCTAGAGAAAAGGTCCCACGCTTCTGTCACCCCGTGACGACGCGCCTATCGCTGCCCACCGCCCGCTATGGAGAATCGCCCCACAACACCGGCGGCGCGCTCTGCAACTCATTATTAATGTGTTTGTCAGCAACTGCAATGCCTGAGCCTCTGCTGAAAGAGCACGCAGAAAGCACGAAGGTACTCGCACGGAAATCACCGCGCGCAGACACCCGAAGCAGAAATACTTGCCGATCCAAGACCTGCTTCAGAAAGGATTACGATTGAGGGTTTCCACGTGACCTGGTAATAGCGGGACGTCTTTCATTCCGTATTGCACCCCACAGAGCGTCCCATCCGCGACCATGCGTTATCGCCTTCCTCCTTTGAATACCTTACGTATCTTCGAGGCCATCATGCGCCGCGGCTCGATACGCCAGGCTGCAGAAGAGCTGTGTCTCACCCCGCAAGCCGTCAGCCAACAGCTCAAACAACTCGAAGCCCATTTGGAACAGACCCTGTTCCAACGCAATATCCGCAGCCTGACTCCTACCCAAGCGGCGCATACGCTGTATGACCACGTGCGTGATGGGCTGGATCGGTTCTCTCAGGGCGTCAGCGCCGTCCAGACCTCTCGCACGGCGCAGCAGTTATATCTGTATGTCAGCCCGTATTTTGCGACGGAATTCCTGGTGCCCCGGCTGGGTCAATTCACCGCGCTGTTTCCTGGCATCGACTTTCGTATGGCTGTGGGTGTGGACTTGATCGAGCTCGATGATCGCGGGATGGATGCGGCCATACATTGGGATTACGGCGGCAACGTCGACTATATCGAAACGCCCTTGATCGACGACTTGAAAGTACTGGTCGCCACGCCCGGCCTGCTGGAACGGATCCCGTTGAACAGCCCCTCGGACTTGCTCAAACACAGCGTGGTCACGTCGTTGGTGGCAAACTCGCTCTGGGACGACACGCTGGACCTGCTGCAAGTAAAGGAACGTGCCTCGCAGCGAGTCATGCTGCTGCATACCCACGCGGCAATGATGGAGGCCATCCTCGCGGGCCTCGGCGTAGGTTTTATCTCCTATGCCGATGCCGTCAGAGAAATCGCCGCGGGCCGGCTCGTGGCGCCCTATGGCATCGATCTGCTCAAACAACTGCCCGCGGAAAAAATGCCCCGTTTCACGCTGTTGATCAAACCCGATCGCAAGCATTCGCCATTGCTCAAGCAGTTCACCGCATGGTTGTTGGAATACGTTTGCACAGAAGACATCGTGGGCTATCCCTCGGCATGCCGCCGGGTTTCCAGCGCGTCGAACACCGCGCGGCGCTGAGATACTCGCAGAAAAACCGACATCGTCCGTGCGGTCATCACTACGACAGGGGCATCGCCCCTGCGCATTCAGTGCGGACGCGCCACATCCCCATGCATGGGCTCGCCGGTACGGTCACGGCTATACAACAGCGCCACCACACCGACCAACGCCCCCAGCATCAAGTAATAGGCCGGCATCATCGGGTTGCCCGTACGCTGAATCAGCCACGCATTCAACATGGGTGCAGTGCCCGCAAACAACGCCACCGACACGTTGTAGCTGATCGCCATTCCCGTGAACCGCACATGAGGTGCGAATAATGCAGGCACGGCGGCAAAGATGCATCCCAGCATGGCAGCCAGGCACAGATTCATCACCATCAAGGCGCCCAGTTTCTCGAGATAGCCCCCCGTCGACAACATGCTGAAGCACGGAATCGCCAACACCAGGATCGCCACGCTGCCTGCCAGCATCGTCGCTTTGCGCGTGATGCGATCGGCCAGCCATCCCATGACCGGGATCATCACAATCAGGAAAATCTGCGGTCCGAGCGACAACATGAAGCCTTGGGCAGGCGCCATGGTCAAGGTGCTGATCAAATACGTCGGGATATACGTCACCACCGTATACAAGGTGATGTTGGTGACAATGATCAAGCCGCAAGACTGCAGCAGCGGGCCCCTATGCGTTTCAAACAAATGCCGCCAGCTGACTTTGGGAGGCGCGGCCTTGCTTTCCCGCACCGCTTGAAAGGTCGGCGTTTCCTCCAGATGGTTGCGGATGTACAGGCCAATCGCGCCCAAGGGCAATGCCAACAGGAACGGCACACGCCAGGCCCAATCATTGATCTGATCTGCCGTGAACAGGCTGGTCAGAACCGTCGTAATGATGGCGCCAAATGCAAAGCCGCTGATGCAACCCACCTCGACCCAACTCGTCACGGCTGTGCGATGTTTGTCTGAGCAATACTCCGCCACAAAAATAGCAGCGCCACTGCCCTCGCCGCCCGCCGAGATCCCTTGCAGCAAGCGCATCACCACCAGCAATATAGGCGCTGCAATACCGATCGTATCGTGCGACGGGATCAAGCCGATGGCGCATGTCGCCAGCGCCATCATCAGAATCGTGACCGTCAGCACGTTCTTTCGGCCATAGCGATCGCCGATCGGGCCAAATAGAAAGCCACCAAAAGGCCGTGCAAAAAACGCGACGGCGAACGCCGCCAATGAGGCGATCAACTGCACTCCCGGCTCACTGGCCGGGAAAAACACTTTGCCGAGGATTGCGGCCAGATAGCCATAAACAGAAAACTCGAACCACTCAACAAAACTGCCCACTACCGAGGCCAGCACGACACGGTTCAACTCTTTCTTGCCGACTTTACGCGGTGTCATGCCCGCAGTGTCTTGCACGTTCTGATCGGAAAACTCCCCCGATACGGGACGGCCAGCGCTGATTGCATTGGTATTCATTTTTTCCCCATCATGTATTGATATTGAATGAACATTGCCGGTGTCTGCACAGACACCGGCAGTCCCGCCCTGCGATCAATCAAACGCGTGTGGATAGTCGCGGCGCGCCTCGGCCTCGCTGATATAGCCGTAGTGCACATCGCGCTTGACCAGTTCGGCAGGCCGCTCGGCCGGCTCGCCAAAACCGCCGCCACCGGGCAAGTCCAGCACCAGCCGCTGCCCTTCTGCAATCAACTGGCTGCCCTTGGCACGCAATGCCGTGCCATCATCCAGTGCGACCTTGCCGGCTCCGCCGTTGCTGCCGCCATGATGGCCTCGCGCCGGGAAAGCCACGCGATCAAACATCGCATTCAACGTGAACTGGTATCCCTCGTGAGCGCCGATCTCGATACGCTGCCCCAGGCCGCCGCGCCAACGCCCTGCGCCGCCGGAATCCGGAAGCAGTTCCTTGCGCCATACGACGATCGGGCCAATGCTCTCCGTCACTTCCGAGGACATGGTATGCACACCGCTCGGGAAAGCTGTCGTACTCAGCCCGTCACTGTTAGGCCGAGCGCCCGTGCCGCCCGTATTGAAAATCAGCATCTCGTGGCGCGATTCGCGATTATGCTCACGCGCGCCCTGGAATCGCATCTGCAGGTTCCATAGTGCGCTGGCACCCTCGGCAGGGATCAAATCCGGGCGATAGCTCTGCAGGGCTCCCAACACCACATCGGGAATCAGATGCCCCAGCACGTGCCGCACTGCCACCGGAGCAGGGAACGGCGCATTCAAAATACAACCCGCCGGCGCAGTGATTTCGAACGGACGCAGCGACGCCCAGTTGTTCGGGATCTCTGGGGCGATGGCACACTTCAGGGCATAACATGCATAGGCCTTGGTATAGGTCAGCGGCACGTTGATACCGTAACGGCTGGTGCCCGACGTGCCCGCAAAATCCGCATACATGGTGCCGCCCTGCGGCTGCACCGTCACCCGCAGATCAATCGGGCTCTCGTAACCATCGACACGCATTTCATAGCTGTGCTTGCCTTGAGGCAGCGCCGCAATGTACTCGCGCGTGGCGCGCTCGCTGTGTTCGAAAATAAACGCCGCTAATTCCGTCAGATCGGGCAGCCCGAACTCATCCAGCATGGCCTCCAGGCGACGGCGACCCGTGTCGTTGCAAGCAACCAGCGAATGGAAATCTCCGACGACCTGATCGCGCTCGCGCACGTTATTGCGCAGGATCTCGACCAGATCCTCATTCAGTTCGCCGCCCTTGTAGAACTTCATCAACGGGATGCGTATACCTTCTTCGTATACATCGCCCGCATCCGGGCCAAAACCGCGGCCGCCAATATCCACTACGTGCGCCGTGGAGGCAAAAAAGCCGATCAGGCGAGGCGCCGCCTCGGCCGAGGGCTTGCGGTAGACCGGCGTCACCATGGTGATATCGTGCAAATGCCCGGTTCCCATCCAGGGGTCGTTGGTCACAAGAACATCACCTGGCACCAAGCCATTCTCACCGAATTTGGCCACGAAATGGCCGACAGACTCCGCCATGGAATTGACGTGCCCCGGCGTTCCGGTCACCGCCTGCGCAATCATGCGCCCCTGCGCATCGAACACGCCTGCCGACAGATCGCCTGCCTCGCGCACGCTGGTGCAAAACGCCGTACGGATCAACGTCGCAGCCTGCTCCTCGACCACCGAGATCAGGCGATTCCACATGATCTGTTCGCGGACTTTGATATTGGTGCTCATGTCACACCCCTTCTTTCTGTTGACGTTGGATGAGTAAGCTATCGTCCTGCTGCAGGATCAAGCTGTAGTCCGGGCTGACGTAGGTCGAGGTCTCTTTTTCCGTCACAATCAACGGCCCATCCAGCCGCACGGCACGCGGCAAGCTGGCACGGTCATAGATCGCGCAATCATGAAAATCGCCGGACTTGGCATCGAACACATCACGCCGATCAATCGGCGGATATTGCTCGCGCGATCCCGCGCGGTCGCCCGTGCTCGGCTCGATGCGCGCCGGCATTTCCGTTTCTGTGCGCAAAGACAGCGCCCAGCTCACCACTTCGATGTCTAGTCCAGCCACCTCGTGGCCAAACAGTTGCGTATAGGCCCGAACGAAATTCGCGCGCAGGACTTCAAGGCTGGCATCGTTCAACACCCCCGTGGGCGCATCCACCGGGATTTCCCAGCCCTGGCCGGCATAGCGCATATACGCCCGCAGCTCGCGAATGGCATCCTCGCCATGTCCCGTTTCGCGCAGGAAACTCGCGACCTCGTCATTCATCTCGTCAATCATGCCGTTCACAATCCCGGCATCGAACTGACTCAAACGCATGACCGCGCTGCGCAGTGATTCATAGCCGAAAGGCGCACGCAGAAAGCCGATAGCCGACCCGACACCTGCGCCTGGCGGCACGAGCAGACGTTCCATGCCGAGCTTTTCGCACAGCCGTACCGCATGCAGCGGCGCAGCGCCGCCATAGGCGATCATCGTGTATTCGCTCAGATCACGGCCGCTCTCGACCGCATGCATGCGTGCGGCGTTGGACATGTTCTCGTCCACCATCTCAGCCACTGCATAGGCGGCTTGCACGTTCACACTCTGCAGCGGGTCCGCGACATGCGTTTGCAATGCCCGACGCGATGCCTGCTCGTCCAGGGTAATAGAACCACCCGCAAACCGCTTGGCGTCCAGCTTTGCCAACACCAGATCCGCATCCGTCACCGTCGGACGCTCGCCACCCCGGCCATAGCAGGCTGGCCCCGGCTCGGAACCCGCGCTCTCCGGGCCGACCCGGACCTGCTTCAGATCATCGACATGGGCAATCGAACCGCCGCCCGCACCGATCTCCACCATTTCGATCACCGGGATCGAAATCGGCATACCGCTGCCCTTCTTGAACCGATACGTGCGCGCCACCTCGAACGTGCGCGCAGTCTTGGGATGCAAGTCTTCAATGAGGCAGATCTTGGCCGTCGTTCCACCCATATCGAATGACAAAACGCGATCCAGACCGTATTTCGCGGCAACGTGGCTGGCGTAGATCGCTCCGCCCGCGGGCCCGGATTCCAGCAAGCGCACCGGAAATTCCGCAGCGCTCGCCAATGACATCAAACCGCCCCCCGAATGAATCATGTACAGCGGACATGCCATCCCCTCTGCCGCCAGCGCCTGAGCCAGGCGATTCAGGTACGACGACATCAGCGGCTTCACATAAGCATTCGCGCAGACCGTGTTGAACCGTTCAAACTCGCGGATCTGCGGCGAGACCTCGCACGAAATCGACACCGACACATCGGGCAACGCACGCCGCAGACGATCACGCACCAGACGCTCATGATCGCCATTGCGATAGCTGTGCATCAAGCCCACCGCCACACTGGTAAAGCCGCCGTCGCGAATCGCCTCGATAATGCGGTCCAGGCCTTCCATGTCGAGAGGCACGAGCTCACGCCCAGACGCATCCAGACGCCCTTTGAGCGGAAAACGATCGCAGCGCGGGATCAACGGCGCAGGCAACTGGATCGTCAAGTCATACTGCTCGAAACGGCCCTCGTTGCGCATTTCGATGACATCGCGAAAACCGTCGCTCGTAATAAATGCCGTCTTGGCGCCCCGCCGCTCGATCAGCGCATTGGTCGCGAGCGTCGTACCATGCACGATGGACTGGATCGCCTCAGGCGCAATCCCTGCTTGTTCTATCGCCAATTTCAAGCCCTGCACGATGGCGCGCTCGGGCTTCTCATAATCGGTCAGTACCTTGGCGGTATACAGCCGCCCCTGGTGTTCCAATGCCACATCGGTGAATGTCCCGCCGATGTCGACCCCTGCCCTGCAAGCCAAATTCTTGTCGCTCATGTATTACCCATGTACGGATGAAAGGGTTCTGGCGATGTGCCGCGCGGTCTGCGGCACATCACGCTATGCCCATCATCGGCCAAGCCGGGCAATGATGACAAACAAGTAATAACGCGCATTAGGGCAAGCCAGGCTAGGCCAGCAATTACCCTTAAGGGACTACCCTTACCGCCCTATATGTCAATGAGATGGCGCTTTTTTGACTGCGCATCGATCAAAAAATGTCGAATTACGATGTTTTTTGTCTTTAGCCATATCAGCGTCATACACGCACCTTAGTCTCTCGTCCGCTCCCTGACGTTTTACTGAAAAACGACTCACATTACGAGGATCTACATGTCATATTTGACGGACAAATTGCGTGCCCCCAGCCGTGAGGCCCGCGGTGAGATTACGGTTCCGGGCCAAATGCTCGAGGACATCGTGGCGGCCAACCCCGCCCGCCGCACGCTCTTGAGAAACAGTATCGGCTTGTCGCTGATATCCGTCTTTGGTGCGACGCTGACTGCCTGTGGCAGCGGTAGCGATGATGATGACGACAGCACCGGCGGCGGCGATACCGGCGGTGGCGAGACGCCCGGCCCCACGCCCGAGCCGGGTCCTGATTATTCCGTCACGTTCAAGCCCTTGGACGATCTGATCACCGCAGACATGGTCACCGTACCGGAAGGCTACGTGGTAGACGTGCTGTATTCTGCTGGCGACAAATGCGCCATCGGTTCGATCGGCTACACCGGCGTACCCCAGTCCTTTCCGGTCACCGAGAACCAAGCGGGCGGCCAGCACGACGGCATGCATTTCTATCCGCTGGAAGGCATCGACCCAAGCAAGGGCGGCCTGCTGGTACTGAATCACGAGAACGTCGACAGCGAAACGCTGGACCTGAGCACCAACGAAATCCAGACCAACTTGTCCAACGTCGGCGTATCGGTGATCGAGATCTCCCGTACCGACGATGGGAAGTGGTCGGTCAACACGAACTCCAGCTACAACAAGCGCTACACCGGCAACACCGTCTATGGCGTGAGCGGTCCGGCCGCCGCCGTGGTGGGTTCGACCGTGGTAGGCACCTTGAACAACTGCGCCAGCGGCCCGACGCCCTGGGGCACGTACCTGACCTGCGAAGAAACGACCGACAACTATTGGGATCCCTCTCAAGCCGAGGAAGGCTATGGGTGGGTGGTTGAGATCGATCCGTATAGCCCGAACTCCACCGCTGTCAAACGTACCGCCATGGGCCGTTTCGACCACGAGAACACGGCTTACATGCTGGACGAGAACAACCGTGTCGCGTTCTACATGGGCGATGACGGCACACCGGGCTGCATTTATAAGTTCGTCCCCAGCAAGGCTTACGATCCGTCGAACCGCGCCAACAATTTTGGCCTGCTCGACGAGGGCACGTTGTATGCCGCCCGCTTTAACGATGACGGCTCGGGTAATTGGGTCGAGCTGACGGTCGGCAAGAACAATCTGACCGTGGGTGCTGTAGACCCGGGCAACTACACCCAGGTTGCCCCGGGCACGCTGCCCGAGTCGTCGCTGATCGACTTCAAGACACAAGCCGATGTGCTGATCAACACCAAGGCCGCTGCACGCGTGGCAGGCGCTACGTTGATGGACCGTCCGGAGTGGATCACCGTCGGCACCGACAAGACCATTTACTGCACGCTGACCAACAACAGCCGCCGCCAACGTACCAGCGCAGCCAACCCCCGCACGCAAAACCAGCACGGTCACATCGTGCGCTGGAAGGAAACGGGTGACTCTCCGCTGGCCACGACTTTCCAATGGGATCTGCTGCTGTTGGCCGGCTTTGACAAGTCCGAAGGCCAAGCTGAGAACGTCACCGGCAACATCAATGGCGACACCTTCTCGAGCCCGGACGGCATTCGCGTCGATCCCCAGGGCCGCCTGTGGGTGCAAACCGATTCCGGCGCCTCCGGCTTCGGCAACAACTCGATGTATTACATCGATCAGAACACTGGCGAGTCCAAGCGCTTCCTGGTGGGCCCAGCTGGTTGCGAAATCACCGGTATCGCTTATCCGGATGATCTGACCGCGTTCTTCATCAACATCCAGCACCCGAACGGTGTGTGGAATACGGTGCGCGCAGAAGGTGGTGATGCACGCTCGGCTACCATCGTTGTGCGGCGTGAAGACGGTAAGCCCGTCGGCGCCTGATTGATGATGGTGGGAGGGGTCGTTGCTGTATGGGCGGCTCCTTCTCCAGAGCTCTTGGCTGGTGGAGTTTTACGCCCTCTCTCGCTCTCGAGTAGAGGGCGTCTTCATCATGGGGGTTAGGGTTTTTGCAAGCGGCGTATGGTTCTTAAGCGCCAGGGGCTGCCTTGTACAGGCTGCGCCGGCCCTATCGCCCGGTCTGGTCGCCTTCGCGACCAGACTGCCCTTCGCCAGCTTCATCAGGCGGGGCGGCTGGGCAAACTCGCTCCGCTGCGCTCCACTCAAACATGCCCATCCGACTTCCCCCCGCCTGATGAAGCTGGCTCGGCGGGCTCAACGGGCCGGCGCAGCCTGTACAAGGCAGCCCCTGGCTCGCGTTGTGCTCACATTGCGGATGATTCTTTGGCTTTGTGATGTGGTGTTAGCGGATGCAGTTTTTTTGATGCCAGCAATGAACTGGGCAATAGGTATTCGCCGTTTAGCAACGGCAAATTTAATCGGGTGAAGGGCACATCTAGATCTATGCCGGCTTGGCGCCAGGCATTCCACACCAATACTGTGCAGTATGTCCCGGTGGGGTCTGCCACGCGAAAGGGCTTGCCTAACATGGTCTGCGCGTCCCGGATTGCTCGGGTCCGATGCGCTGCGTCGGCATCTACGTGATAGATGGCATAGCGCTTTGCGCGCTTGGCGTCGACGAAAAACGCTAAGGTATCGGACACGACGCCGTCTGGCCGGCCCGGTACCTCGGAGGGCGTTGCATGCAGTACATGCCAATCGCCCGGCTGACCGATCAGCATCCCCACATGACTGAATGGGCCGCCGTCCACCGCCATGACGGCATCGCTGACAGACTCAGTGCCCTCGCGAAAAATCAGATCGCCAGCTTGCGCCGCGTCGGGCAGCACCACTTCATCTGCATAGGCTTGTGTCCATATCAGCCAGCCGCCGAGACACAGGGCGGCCAGCCGACGCGCACGGGCCTGGGTCATTTCAACAGGATTTTCCAGCTATCGTCTTCTTTGATCAGGCGATGGTTTTCGGTTTGTTCTTTGCCGTTCTTGAATTTGACCTTGGAACGGACCGTGGCCAGTTTCCCCTCTTCGTTGATCTTTGACTCCAGGATCTCTACGCTGTCCAAACCGTCGTTCGCTTGAATGCGTGCCTGCATTTCGCCCACGATCATTTGCACTTTTCCTTTGGCAGCCATCATCTGCGCGGCCGGGACACTCGAGAACGAGATTTGCTCTGTGGCTTTCTCTACGTCACCCTTCGCGGCGGCCTCGTAAAACGTTTCTACTGTCGACTCCGGCTTGCCGCTGGAGCATGCCGTCAAGGCCAGAGCGAATACCGCCATGAAGAAAGCCGAAAATATGCGAGAGGGAAACATCTTCTTTTCCTTTGATGAACGAGAACGCGCACCACACGTGCGCACCGCGCCGAATGATATCCAGAATTCTTCGCTCATGGCCGCGCACTTGCATCAATTTGATGCACACGAATGACTAAACGTATCTTTGCGGTTCTTTTATTGTCATCAGGACGATCCCTCCCTATTTAAGGCGTACACTCCCGCCCTGCCTCATCGGCTGACAAAACGCCTTTAGGCGATGTTATGCCTGACCGTCGATATGCATATTTTTTCGCAGCAAAAACAACGGCCATCCGATTGCGCATGGCCGGCCCAGTGCCCTGAATATAGGCCTTGCCTTCGGAGCAGCGCTCTATCTCTGTCTGATGTCTCCCCATCGGTCTCTTGCGCGGGTCTCTCGCCTGTGCGCCACGGCGCGCCAATGTTCCTGACGAATATCTGAATACGACGGTTGTCTCGTTCCACCACTACATTCAATGACGCAGCTTGCCGTCAGGCCGGCAACTGTGTTGGAGTCTATATGTCTTTTCAAATGAAACCCCTGTTCGCAGCGCTGTTTGTTGCCGGCACGCTGATTCTGAGCGGCTGCAATGACGACAACAAATCGGCCGCCCAACAATCCGACACTGCGCAGGTATCCGCCGAGCAACAGGACATCATCAAGTACAACGCGTTCATCGACGCGGCCAACGGCAATTCGTTTGCCAAGGATCTCGCTGATCACTTGAAATACTACGCGGACGATATCAAGAATAAAAAGCCGCTGGCCAATTATTCGGTAGTGAGCATCTATAACATCAAGATCACCCGCGAGGCACTGGACAAGGCACTGGCCCTGCCCGGCAACCTGCCTGAGCTCGACGCAACCGGCAAGCCATTAAAGGACGCCTTGGCCAAGCTCGAGCCTATCAATGCCGAGCTGAGCAACTACGCGCAATCAAAAGGTTTCTTGGCCGACGATGGTAAAAAGGCGCAGGAAAAAGAAGCAGAATTTGTCGCCGCACTGACCGAGGTCGCCAAGTCCCAGAACGCGTTCTTTGAGGCGATTGCCAAGCGTGATGAGATCAACACGCGCACGGCCTTTGAAAAGGCTCCCAAAGACACTCTCGAGTATTACCGCGCCGGCCTGATCGTGTACGCCAAGGAGGCCGCCAATCGTTCAGATGCCTTCTTTGAAACGAAGGGCGAGCAGAAAGCCGCGGACGCGCTCAAGGAAAGCCTGAACAAGACCGCTGAAATGGTGGACGGCTGGAACAAGAAAGTGACTGAAGCCAAGCCCGGTGGCTGCTCCAGCATGACGATGGCAATGAACAGTTTTCTGAGCAGCGGCCGCAACGCGATTGCGCACGCCGCCCGCGGAGACTACCAGCGCGGCCAAGGCCTGCTCATGGGTCCGATGCAAATGGACGCGCAGAGCTTTGCCCAGGATTTCAACAATCTGATCAACAAATTGAACGAACAACGCTGCTAAACACACAGCGTGGGCGAGCGGGCTCGAGTTATCTGAGCCCGCTCGCGTCTAGTTCAGTTCGGCACGAATTCCGGGCAGCAATACCGCCAACCAACGCGCGCGCCAAGACAGCGTAAAGGCGACCACCAGCGCTGCTGCGGCCAAAGTCATGAACCAGACCAGTGCCGCCATCGTCGCGTGATCCACCGCCAGACACAGCAGCAAAGCCCCTAGCAGGGACACTCCGCCCAGCCAACGGAGCCGCCGCGCCAATGCAGGCGAGCACACCGCCTCGCCATAGACCTGCTTCCAGTGCGCCTCCATCGCCAGCGCCAGCCACCCCATCCCGGCCAGGGCAAGCACAAAGGCAAACAACAACGTCACGCTATCAGGCATGTGCAGGCCCCGAGGATTCTGGCTGCAACACGGGCGCTCGTTGCGCGCGCTGCTTCAGTTTGCGAGCCGCAAACAAAGCGACCATCGCACCTGCCAGCATAAACAAATCCACACCCGCCACCGGCCAGTAGCCAGCGCTCAACGTGCGCAGCAAGTGATCGCCCGTCGTGGCCCAGTTGAGCAACACCGCTACGACGGCCAGCCCAGCGACCGCGAGACATTGCTCACGCCACGCCGGATTCAGCCGTCCCTGCGCCACCGGCGCCGACCGCCAGAACGCATGCACCATGGCGAGCGCCCAGACGCCCCAGAAAATATAGCGTTCCATCGCCTGCCGCTCCGGCCAGCCCGCGCCCATGGAATCAGGCAGCAATCGATTGGCAATCAAAATTCCCAATGTCGCGACTACCATGCCTGTCACTGTCGTCACCGCCAGTGCATCCACCACACGCGCCCCTTGGCTGCCCTGCTTGGCGTGTTGCCGTTTGCGTTTTTCGACGAAGAATAAAAAGCCCGTGGCGATGCACACGCATCCCATCAGTCCGCCCAACACATACAGCCACCGCAGCAGCCAATGACGGAAGTGCTGCAAATGCAGACCCGTCAGAAACTCGTTGACGCTATCGACCGCACTGCTCGGCGGGTCCTCGCGCAGCAGTTCACCCGTGGACGCCTTGAAGTGAATCCCTTCGCCGGTCAAGGCAATACGATCCGTGCCTGCGCGATAAATACTGACGTAGCCATTCGCGTCACCGACGTGCCGCATGGCCAAGAAACCGACCTCTCCGGCCATGCCCTTTTCTGCCCAGCGGCGTTGCGCCTCGACCACCATCGCGTCGACAGAGGCCATCGGCGCAGCAACGCCGGCCCGGTCATGCGGCAGTCCCGTTTCCTCGGCATCCAGGCGCTCGTGCAGCTCATGCAACGGTTCCAACTGCGTATGCGTGATGGGAAAATAAATCCCCGCAAAGATCACCAGGCCGGTAAAGGCAAAGAAAAAATGGAACGGCAACGCCACCACGCCGGTGAGATTGTGCAGATCCAGCAGGCTGCGCTGCTTGTTTTTATTGGGTCGGAAAGTGAACAGCTCGCGAAACAGCTTGCGATGCATGATCACGCCGCTGACCAGAGCCGCCAACATGATCAGCGCCGCCAACCCTACGATCCAATAGCCTACATTCTTCCAATAGAAAGTCAGGCTGTAGTGCATGGGATAGAAAAAGCTGCTGCCGATCTTGAGCCTATCGTCCGGCAAGGATGCTCCGGAACGCGGATCAATGGTGCGCAGGGCAAACACACGCGTATCGTGCTCTTTGGCGTTGGGCACCTCATAGCCGACGAACAAGCCCAGCACAGGATCCCGATGCGTGGTGTACGCGCCCCAGACTGACGGCGTCGTAAAGTGCGTGGGAACAGGACCATTGACCTTGTTGCGCAGTTGATCGATCCGTTCGGCCGAGGGCTGCATCGTTTCGAAAACAGGCTTGAGCATCTGATCGAACGACGGCATGGGTTGCGCCTCGAAACGCGAGGACGGGATCGCCCAACGATCGATCTCGCGGTCAAACACCGACAAGGCGCCAAAGAAAAACACGATCATCAACACAAACCCCAGCACGAGCCCGAACCAGGTGTGCAACCAGGCCATGCTGAGACGTAAATTCTGGAACATAGGAGACTCCGGTCTCTTTTTAATCGTCGTCGGTTCAGACCAACATGTGCTGAATCAAGGAAGCCGATGCCGTCATCAAGCCACCGCCACCCAATAGCACCAGCCACACGCGCGGCATGCTGCGGGCGGCAAACGCCCATAGAAAAACCACCAGGAACACCAGGAATCCCAGGATGTTGCACAAGTGTTCGGCGTCGTGGAACTCCATCCCTGCCGCAAACAGGCCGGCCATCCCCAAGGCAATCCCACCCCAGGTGAAGACATAGCCTCCCAGCAAAGCCGCCCCAATACGCCCGGCGATGTGAATCTGTTCTGTCGTCATATTCGATACGCGAGTCTTGCGCCGATGCCGCGTCACCAGCCCGCTGGGCAGCTCTCGCCCAGCCCTCTTTTTTCAGCTAACTGTCAATATTGACACAAAACCGCATAGAAGAAAGAAAATTTTAAACTTTGATTATAAGATTGATTCTTGTTTAGAATTCAGAGGTTTTTATCTCCCCTGCCCGCCGTCCGTATCTCACCAAAAAAATATGGCAGGGGATCCACATCCTCGCATCTCGTTTCCAATGAAATCCCGCCTCCCGAACCGACGCGTCACCACGCTTGCCTGCTTGTCCGCCCTGGCCATGATGGGTGCCCATTTGTCCGCCGCAGCCCAATCTCAAAACGCCGCGGAGGCGACGGTGACGCTGCCGGACGTCAAAGTCACTGGCACGAGCGAAAGCGACAACAACCTGCCTGCGGTTGCGCCTGGCGGCAAGACCGCCACGGGCGCGCGGCTCGGGATATTGGGCAACGCCAACGTCATGGATGCGGCCTTCAGCGTCAAGTCGTATACCTCCGAATTGGCCCAAGACCAGATTGCCATGAGCCTGGGCGATGTCCTGCTGAACGATCCGTCGGTGCAGTACACGACCAACGGCGGGCATTTGATCGAGAACTTCACCATTCGCGGTTTTGGCGTCACGGCAACGGATATCGGCCTGAACGGCATGTACGGCATATTGCCCATCAGCCACGTCCCGATGGAATTCATCGAACGCGTCGAAGTCCTGAACGGCCCCAACGCCATGCTGGGCGGCATTTCGCCTAGTGGCGGCGTCGGCGGCATGATCAATCTAGTGACCAAACGCGCCGGCAGCGAGCCCATTACAGAATTCACCACTACGTACTCGTCGAAATCGTATTTCCAGCAACAGGTCGACCTGGGCCGGCGGTTCGGGGACGACGATCGCTGGGGCATCCGGTTCAACGGGGTATACGGCGATGGCGAGACCGGCGTATCCGGCCAAAAGAAAGGGCGCACGCTAGGTGCATTGGCGCTGGACTATCAGGGCGACGACTTCAACCTGCAACTGGATGCGTATTCCAACCGCGAGGACATCGAGAACGGCAGCCCCGCGCAGTATTCCATGGCCAAACTGGGCTACCTGGTCAGTCCGCCTGACTCCAGCACGAATATGTTTCGCGGTACGCGCGGTTACTCGCGGACTTCGGGTTTCTTGATGCGTGGCGAGTATCAATTCAACGATAAAACCAGCGCCTATGCCGCCTTTGGCGCCGCCAACACCGTCGCAAACGGCTTGCAGTTCGGCACACGCGTGGTCGTGAACAACGAGGACGGCGACGCCACGGGGTACGTCTACAACATCAATAGCATCACGCACACGCGCACCGCAGAGCTCGGCCTGAAAACGCAATTGCAAACCGGCCCCGTCTCGCACAAGGTCACCATGGCGCTGAACCAGATGACCTATAAATACTGGCTGTCCAGCACCGCCAACACCGGCTGGGCGCAGAATATCTACGACCCCGTTTCACCCGACGTCCCAGTAGGCCCCAACGGCGCCGCCCTCAATACCGACAACGTTTACAAAGGTGTCGCGCTGGCTGACACGATGGGGATATTCGACGACAAGCTGCTGGTCACACTGGGCGCACGTTATCAAAGCGTCGAGCAGAAAGTCTCAGACAGCAAAAAATCAACGATCACCCCGGCTTTCGGCATCGTCTATAAACCTTGGGGCGACGATGTGGCGCTCTACGCGAACTATATCGAAGGCCTCTCACCTGGTGCTACCGTCGGTACGGGGTATGCCAATGCAGGCGAACAGTTTTCACCCTATCGCACCAAGCAGGGTGAAATCGGCCTCAAGATCCGTGCGGACAGTATGTTGAATACCTTCAGCCTGTTCCGCATCGAACAGCCATCGGTCATCACGAATGCCGACACCAACACGCAAAGCGTGGACGGGGAGCAGCGTAACCAGGGTTTCGAGTGGAGTTTCTCCGGCCAACTGACCGACACCGTGTCGCTGCTGGGCGGTTTCACCTACACCGATGCCCGCTACCATCGCAACACCGCGGCCCTGCAGGGCAATACAGTCTATGGCGTGCCGAAAACCGCGATCACGCTGGGCGCAGAATGGCGCACTCCCGTACAAGGCCTGAGCGTGAATGGCCGTGTGACACGCGTGGGCGAGCAATATCTGAACTCGACCAACACTATCAAACTGCCCGCCTGGTATCGCTTTGACGTCGGTGCGGCCTACGCCACCCGAATCCACAACACGCCCGTCACGTTCCGCGCCTATGTCGACAACGTGTTTGACCACGACTACTGGTCGGGCGTCTTCAACGATAATTTTGCCATGCTGTCGGCGCCTCGAACCTTCCGCCTGTCGGCCACTATCGCGTTCTGATCATGCTTGCACTCGCTCTCCTATTGGGAACACTGGGCACGATCTGCGTCGTACTCCGTCATCCTAATCAGGAATGGCGCGACGGGCGCCGCCTGCCGGCGGGTTGTGGCTGGCTTGGGCTCGTGCTCATCGCGGCATCGTTCTGGGCCGCGTGGCAGGCCATGCGCCCTGTGGCATCTGTCTTTGTCATTGCGACGCTGCTGATGCTGACTTTTAGCCTGATCCCCGCGATCGGCCCTGTCTGGCGGGCCCGCCAGGCGCATCGACAAGATGACCCCACCCATGGCTGAGCGTCCCGCAAAAATACAACGAGACTGGGTCTCCAAAACCATTGCCGGCACAGTGCTGGGATTGGCGCTCGCGCTCGCAGCCGGTGGCGCCGTCATGCGCCTGTCGTCGGCCGCACCCATGATCGCTGCCCAATTTGCGATGTGGATCGTGCCTCCCGTCTGGATGGGCGTACTGAGTCTGTGCTATTTATTTCGCAATGGCCTGCGCACCTGGCTGTGGCTGGGCGCAGCCACGCTGTTGGCGTATGCGCTGCTCTATGCGCCTGACGTGGTGCGGCATGTGACATGCGTCCGCTGCCTCGACGCCCTGACATGGCCCGCCACATGACCACGTCCACCGTATCCACGCCCTGACATCGCGACACAGCTCATCCATGGTTCGTCCCGACATCGTTCGCCTCTACAAGAGCCTGCATACCTGGACCGGCATCATTTCCGGCATGGCACTGTTCATCGCTTTTTACGCGGGCGCACTGACCGTATTCAAAGATCCCATCGCGCGTTGGGTATCGCCGCCCTCACCTGGCCTGGAGTCCAGCACGCTGGCTGATGCTCCGCGACTGATCGAGCAAGTATTGCAGGAACGCCCCAAAGCCAGCCGCGACTTCATACTGTATCTCCAGGACGGCGAAAACGTCCCTGCCCCGCTCGCCTGGCGAGAACTGCCTGCAGGAGTCCAGCCCTCCGGCCACGACGGGCAAGCCCATGCACAGCACTTTGCCGCACGCCTCACCAACGATCGCGTCGTGGTCGAACAACATACGCCCTCGGCTCTGCCCGAATTTATCGATACGCTGCATCGCGTCGTCGGGCTGCCCGAGGATATCGATCCCTATCGCCGCGT
Source organism: Bordetella genomosp. 4 (assembly GCF_002261185.1). Lineage (GTDB taxonomy): Bacteria > Pseudomonadota > Gammaproteobacteria > Burkholderiales > Burkholderiaceae_B > Bordetella_A. The sequence goes on along the minus strand of NZ_NEVQ01000008.1, from coordinate 285,935 downwards.
CATGGGCGTCATCGCTGCGCTCTATGCGGTCGCACTGGTATCTGGCCTGATTGTGCTGCTGCCCACGCTCGCGAAGAGTCTGTTCGCGCTGCACATCGGGCCGAATCTGAAACGCATGTGGCTCGATGCGCACAACCTGATCGGCCTGGCCAGCTTGCCGTTTCACATCATCATGGCGTTGACCTCGATCGTATTCGCCTTTCACGACGATATTTTCGCGATCCAGGATCCGATGATCCATGGCGGCAAACTCGAATCCATCTGGCGCGGACCGGCACCAGCAGCACAACCGGATGTACAGGCCAAACCCGTACCGCGCAATCCTGCGGCGATGCTGCCTCCTGCGGAGTTGCTGGCAAAGGTCAAGGCTATCGCCCCCGATTTTGTGCCCAGGACCATGCAATACACCCAAGTCACCGGCCCTCGAGCCACCGTGCGCATCTGGGGTTTTGACGACAAAGACATCGCGAGATCGGATCAAGGCGGACTCGTCAGAGTCGATCCGTATTCAGGAAACATCCTGGATACCGAGCTATTGCCCGGCCAACAGTCCCCAGCGGCAGTCACGCTGACCAGTTTCTTTACCCTGCACTTTGCCAATTTTGGAGGCACGCCGGTGCGTTGGCTGTACTTTGTACTGGGCCTGGCGGGCGCGTTCCTGTTTTACTCGGGAAATCTGCTTTGGATCGAATCGCGGCGCAAAGCCCAACGCAAGGGGCAGCCCATGCCCATGCAAACGAAACCGACGCGGGGAATAGCCGCGGCCTCCGTTGGCGTCTGTTTGGGCTGTGTATGCGGCATATCGCTGAGCATGGCCGCCGGCAAATGGCTGCATGGCATCGTCGCCGATCTGGCCGCATGGCATATGGCCGTCTATTACGTGGTTTTCTTCGCCTGCATCGCCTGGAGTTTTTACGTCGGCGCAGCTCGCGCCAGCGTGCACCTGCTGTGGTTGGCGTCGCTGAGTACGCTCGCCATTCCGCTCACGTCGCTGGTGGCGTGGGCAATGCCATCGCTGGGGTGGTGGGCGTACGGCACCGTGGCTCCGCTGGGCGTGGATGCCACGGCATTATTGGCCTCGGTTGCATGGGCTTGGCTGGCACGCATGACAGCGCGGCGCGCCACGCGTGGGCGTCCAGACAGCGTATGGGCATTGCCTACGTCAACGCCCACTTGATCTCAGCGCCCTCACAGTCGATTTCACTCCAACAATGGATGCACGAACGGCGATTCACGAATCTGTGCGCAGGTGATGCGCACGAATTGCGCTACGAGTTGCGCCTGCCGTTGGTTGGCTGGATGAACGACACCAACCTCACGATGCAATTGGTGCTCCCCCAGATCGAGAACGCGAACGGATGCCTGATGACGCCCCACATCCTTTATCGGCACCAGCGCGGCGCCCAGCCCAGACGCCACCATTTCCAGGATGGCGTCTACATCCTGTGACTCCACCTGGTATTTAGGCACCAGACGCTGGCTCTGTAAAAAACGATCGACGACCCGTCCGCCAAAGGACGCGCTGTCATAACGGATAAAGGGCAATGTTTTCAGAATCTGCCGCCAATCATCGCCCGCGACATCCGCTGGGCAGATCACTTTGAATGGTTCCTGCAGTAAAGGTACCCATTTCAACTCTGGTGGCAAAGCGAAGAAAGGCTTTACCACGATCGCAGCATCGAGCTTGCCGTGATCGACCAGGGTCAACAGCGGCATCGAGCCTCCCAGCTCCAGATGAGTACTGACATCAGGGTATTCACCGACCAATGCCTGAATGATGCGAGGCAGGTATTGACGCTGCATGCTCTGAATCGCCCCCAATCGCAAATGCCCACGCAACGCCGTGCGTTGGGACTGATCGCACAGCTCGTCATAAAGATGCAGTATCTGGGTCGCTCGCGCCACAGCGTCGGCACCGGCAGCATTGAGCTTCACTTGGCGTCCTCTGCGATCAAACAGCGATGTCTGCAAGGATTCTTCCAGGCGCTGAATCTGCGCGCTGGCAGCGGCCTGAGTCAAGCCGATGTGCTGTGCAGCGGCCGTAATACTGCCGTGCTTGGCGACGGCCACCAGTGTGCGAAGCTCTTTCAACATAGGTACACAAATAATATTTGTGAATCACACAAAAAAATAGAGTTTTTCAATTACCCGATCTATATATACCATCTTCTCCAGGCTAGACGAAATGGTTCAATTTCCGTTGATGCCTACCAAGCCTGACGTGTCGAAGAATACGGACAAGGCAAAAGTTTTTGTTTGAATTCAAAAGCTTAAAAAATCACAAGGGGTTTTAATCATGATGCATATCCGCTTTTTCAAAAGAGGTCTTCGTAGAAAGATCCCGGCGCCATCGCCGGGCTGATCATGGCCTGAGTGTAAGTAATCCACTTTCACTTTCTTCCTATCCGGAGGGGCCATGCATCGCTTTTGCGTCTTATCCGGGCTGCTCGCGATCCATAGTGTGATCGCGTGCTCACCGGCATTTGCTCAGGACTTTCCACATAAACCCATCACGCTGGTGGTGCCGTTCACCGCGGCGGGCGGCACCGACCTGACTGCTCGTCTTTTTGCCCGCGCATTGGAGCGGCAATCAGGTCAACCCGTGACAGTGCTGAACAAGCCTGGCGCAGGTGGCGAAATCGGGATGAGCTATGTAGCCCGATCCGAGCCGGATGGCTACACATTAGGCATCATCAACACGCCCAATGTGCTGACCATCCCCATCGAACGGCATGCCCAATTCGATCTGACTTCGTTCGCTCTCATCGCCAATCTGGTTGATGACCCCGCGACATTCAGCGTACATGCCGATTGGCCTATCCGCTCCATTTCCGACCTCGTCGAGGCCGCAAAACGCAATCCGGAGGGCCTGACATATGGGACAGCCGGCATAGGCTCGGCCGGGCATATCGCCATGCTTATGCTCGAACAGGCCGCCGGCATCAAGCTACGCCATGTCCCATTCAAAGGAACCGCCGACGTACGCACCGCGCTGCTTAGCAAACACATTGATATTGCTGCCGCGAATCTCAGTGAAGCGCTGGCCTTTTCTCAAGGCTCGCCTTGGCGCACGTTAGGCGTCATGAAAGCGACGCGATCCACCACGGCTCCCGACTTGCCGACGCTGGCGGAAGCCGGCTACGCGTTACAAGCCGGCTCACTACGCGGCATCGGTGCACCTGCTGCCATCACGGCACAACGTCAACAGCAGGTCGCCGCATTAATCACAAAAGCTGCCAACGATCCTTTATTCATCGAGGACGCACGCAAGGCAGAGCAGGACATCAGGGTGATTCCCGGAGACGAGTACCACAAGGCGCTGCAGCAACAGCAAACGCAATTCCAGGCCCTGTGGAAAACATCCCCATGGAACCGTTGAATACCTTGGAGTCCCACACCATGAAAAAAGTCCTCTGCGGCGCCCTGCTTGCCCTGCCTACACTGTGTTCGGCAGCCTACCCCGCTCATCCCATCAACCTAATCGTGCCGTTTCCGGCTGGCGCGGGTTCGGATCAAACGGCCCGCACGATTGCCGCCTGCATGGAAACCAAGCTCGATTCAGCTCGCATTGTTGTCCTCAACAAACCGGGCGCTTCGGGTGATATCGGCCTGACGGCCTTGGCTCGAGCTGAGCCCGACGGCTACACAATCGGTCTGGTCAACACTCCTGGCGTGATCAGCCTGCCTATCGAACGCAAGACGGCCTATACGCTAGAGAGTTTCGACTTTATTGCCAACCTTGTTGAAGACCCCGGCACGATCAGCGTCCATGCAGACAGTCCTATCCATTCGATCCAGGATCTGATTGCCGCAGCCAAAGCCAAACCCGGTGAAATCACCGTTGGCACACAAGGCGTCGGCTCCGCGGGACATATCTCCGCGCTCTCGCTCGAACATGCAGCGGGTATTCAACTTTCTCCCGTGCCATTCCAAGGAGCCGCTCCCGCCAGTGTGGCACTGCTAGGCAAAGTCGTTGACAGCACAATGGCCAACCTGGGTGAAGCCATCACATTTGCCAGCGGCAAACCCTGGCGCATTGTGGGCGTGATGGGCGACAAACGGGCCGAGCAGGCACCGGACATACCCACGTTTCACGACGCAGGATATGAGGTCATTGGCGGCTCGATGCGTGGATTGGCGGGACCACGCGGCATGCCAGCGGAGGTGATCGCCGACCTGAGCCGGGCCGTGGACGAATGCAATCGCGATCAAACGTATCTCAGCCGCGCCAAGGCTTCTTTTCAACCCCTGCGCTATCTCAAACGCGACGACTACATCGCCAGCCTGAAAGCCGTCGATCGGCAGTTACGCGAGCTGTGGACGGTGAAGCCATGGCAACAGTGAACAGCTCTCTTTTTTTCTAGCACACACAAACAGGCCCTGCATTATGCGAACAGATCAACACCCCTACGATGACATCCGAGCCTATCTGGCAGAACGCGATACCGTCTTGATCCCTGTCGGAGCCGTTGAGCAATACGGCAGCCATCTGGCTACAGGCACCGAATTGCGCATCTGCGAATCCATTGCGACCGAGATCGGTGAGCATACGGGCTTGGCGGTAACGCCCATCGTTCCCGTCAATTATTCGGCTATGTTTCTGGACTACCCCGGCACCTTGTCGGTGGAAATGCACACGATCGAATCCTATCTAAAAGACATGTGCGATGCCTTGGCCGGTCAGGGGTTTCGTCATTTCTTTTTCATCAATATCCACGCGGGCTCGCTGGGACCGATCGAGAGCGTTTGCCGCCATCTGCGTCGCAAATACGACGCGGTTGGCGGCCTGATCGATGTGTTCTCGATCATGCGCGATGTGGCTGGCGACAGCTTTCAGACGAAACGCTCGCCCAGCGGCCATGCCTCTGAAATGGTGACCTCCGTGGCATTGGCCAAATTTCCTGAGCTGGTTTTTATGGACCGCGCACGGGCCACAGAATCACTGCGCCCCTTTACCGCTGACGTCAAGACCGTCAGCAGCGGCAAAGTGTCGTTGGGCAAATCGAGCTTTGCGGTATTCAGCGACATCAGCGACTACGCTCCCATCGGCACTCAGGGCGACCCCACCCACGCCAGCGCCGGCGTCGGACACACCATCTGGAATGCGACCGTTCAGTATATGAGCGAGGCCGCACTCAAATTCAGCACCATGTCCTTTACCTCGGAAGCCACAGCCTCATGAAACAAAACCCACTCAAGCAGCTTTGGACTCAGAACAAACCTGTATTTGGCACCTGGGCGACCATGGTGCATCACCCTCGCTTTATGAAACTGCTCGCCACGACGGGTCTGGATTTCGTGTTGATCGAAATGGAGCACAGCGACTTTTCGATCGCTGATGTGGCGACACTCTGCCTGGTAGCGCGCGAAGCAGGCATTGTACCCATCGTGCGTCCCGCAGGGTCGGACTCTCATGACTACACGCGCCCGCTGGATGCCGGTGCAATGGGTCTGCTATTGCCCAATATCGAAACGCCGGAGCAACTCGAACAGATTCTGCGTTACACCAAATACTATCCCGATGGACAACGCATTCTGAACATGCGGGGACCGCACACGGACTACATCAAACTGTCGTCCCCCCTATCCCAGGCCGCGGAGATCAACGCCAACACCGCCACCGTCGCCATGATGGAAACGCGAGTCGGACTGGATAATCTGGATCGTATCTGCCAAGTACGGGGCCTGGACGCCATCATGATAGGTCCCGATGATCTCACCCAGGATCTTGGCATTCCAGGTGATATGCAACACCCGCTGTACCAAGAGGCCGTCGAACATGTCATTGCCACATGCAGCCAACACGGCATTCCCTGGGGTTTCAGTTGCCAAGACCTGAATGCCGCCGAGCGTTGGATCGCCCGCGGTATCCACTGGATGCCGTTCAGCAACGATGTCAACGCCCTGTTCAATACTTTCAACACGGCAGCCGCCGGCTTGAAACGCCTGGCAGCACGCGAGGAGATTGCATAATGCCCGTTCAAACGCTGATGAAAACGACCGCGCAATACCGCCCCTATGGCTGGCGCGCGAAAATTGGGCTGATCGTCCCATCGACCAACACCATCAACGAGCCCGAGTTCTACCGGCTGGCTCCCGAAGGCGTCACAATCCACACGGGCCGTGCCATCAACGCAGGTCCTGCCACACAAGAGAACTACGACCGCATGGCACAAGGCGTGCTCGAAGCCGCCGATCTGATCAAGACTGCCGAAGTGGACGTCGTAGCCTATGGGTGCACGTCCGGTTCGATTGTCTGCTCATTGGACGAACTGTGCGATGGGATGAGCGAGCGCGTCGGCGTCCCAGCCATCGCCACCGCAGGCGCGGCAGTGGCGGCATTACGTGCACTAGGCGCCAAACGCATCGCGGTGGGTACGCCTTATATTGATTTCGTCAATCAACGCGAGCGCGATTTCCTGGAACAATATGGCTTTGATGTAGTATCGATCCAAGGCCTGGATCTGGGCCACACGCAGGAAGAAAGGCGCGATATCGGGCGTGTTCCGCCACAATCTACATTCCAGTTGGCCCGAGCCATCGATCGCGCGGATGCAGACGCCATCTTTCTATCGTGCACCAACTTGGCCACGATTGATATGATCGCCCATATCGAAGACGAACTGGGCAAGCCTGTCGTCACCAGCAATCAAGCCACGTTCTGGGCATGCTTGCGCCTGCTGGGCCTGTCTAACGCGATCCCAGGCTACGGACGGCTGCTCACAGACCATCTGGCGCCGATCTCCCGCGCCGATTACTCATTGGTATAACCCATGAGCCATCTCCCCGATCCGGATATCGACCTGGCAGTCCACCTCTTCGAGACTTTGCGTACACAGTCGTTCGGCGGACTGGGCGTAACCCGCGACACCTACGGTGCCGGAGAACAACGCGCCCACGACTTGATGCAGAACACAGCGCGCCAATTAGGTCTGGAAACTCGTGTTGATACCAGTGGCAATCTCTACATCACATTACCGGGACATTATCGGGATCGGCCCGTACGGTTGACAGGCTCGCATCTGGACTCTGTACCTGCCGGCGGGAATTTCGATGGGGCTGCAGGCGTGGTTGCAGGATTGTCGGTGCTGGCAGGTTGGCATACGGCCGGCTATCGGCCACAGGCCGACGTTACCGTCATGGCGATTCGCGCGGAAGAAAGCACCTGGTTTCCTTACTCATATTTGGGCAGCAAGGCCGCCTTTGGTTTGGTCGACGCCTCGGTGCTCGAGCTGCCACGCGCCGACACCCGCCAAACGCTACGTGAACATCTGTCCACCTTGTCTATTGACCCGGCCGCATTCGGACGTGCTGCGCTGAACCCCACCAGGATCGATCGCTTCATCGAGTTGCATATCGAACAAGGCCCGACGCTGGTCGACGCCGGCATACCTGTGGGCATCGTTACCGGCATCCGCGGCAGTTTTCGATATCGCGACATGCGTTGGATCGGCGAATACGCGCACTCCGGTGCAGTCAACCGGCGTTACCGACGCGATGCCGTGCGTGCCGCAGCATTGTGGATGACCGCGCTGGATAAAACCTGGGCAGACCTCGAGGCTGATGGCGAGGACCTCGTCGTGACGGTAGGCCAACTATCGACCAACTCGGCTCAGCATGCCTTCAGCAAGGTGGCCGGCGAACTGGACTGCTGCATCGACGTACGCAGCATTAGCGTTCCCCTGCTCGAGCGGTTTGATCAGTTGTTGCGCGATCACGCGTTGGACACAGCGCGAGCCACCTCCACCGAGGTGCATTTTGGCCCCAAGACAGGCTCGCAACCCGCCCTCATGGACACCAAGCTGATCGCCCAATTGACTGCCATGGCCTCGGCCCGCGCCATCCCTGCGCTGGCTATGCCCAGCGGGGCAGGACATGATGCGGCGGTGTTCGCGCAACAGAAAATTCCGACCGCCATGATTTTCGTGCGTAATCAAAACGGCTCACACAACCCTCACGAGGCCATGGACATATCGGATTTCGCGATGGCGACGCAATTGCTGTCCGATATTCTCGCTGCAGACCACACGGCTATGTAGTCATCAAGAGGCCCCGGCAGTGCCTACAGGTGCACAACGGCTCTCCTTTTTCGTTCCGGCTTGAATGCCGGGATTTCTCGAGGCAACCCACCGATGAAATGTCTGATCGTTCAACCCATTCATGAACAGGGGCTGGCAATGCTGCGCACGGCGGGCATCACCTGCGTCACCCCTAAATCTGCATCCATGCAAGACGTCGCCGACGCCATTAGAGACTGCGATGCTGTCATTACTCGTAATGCGGGCTTGAACACGCTCGCCATCGAATCCGCTCCGAAACTGCGTATCATCGGCAGCCACGGCGCGGGTACCAATGCCATTGATCTCGCGTCAGCCGAACGGCTGGGAATTCCTGTTGTAAACACTCCAGGCGCCAACGCACGTTCCGTGGCAGAACTGGCCCTGTCGATGATGTTGGCGCTGGTCAAACGCACGGTGATGCTGGATCAGGCTGTGCGCAAGGGCAATTGGGATGTGCGGTATGAGCCCGGCCTGTATGAGCTTTCTGGCATGTCGCTGGGCATCGTCGGATTCGGCCAGATTGGACGACTATTGGCACGAATGGCGGCTGGCGGATTTGGCATGACGGTTCGCGTCCACTCTCCTTCGGTCGCGCCCAGTGAGATCACTGCTGCGGGTTTCGAGGTCGTCGATAGTCTGGCGGACCTGGTCAGTCAGGTGGATATTCTTTCTTTGCATCGGCCGTCTCGTGCAGGAACAGGTCCATTGCTGACGGATGCATTACTCGCATCCATGAAACCAGGAGCGCTGGTGATTAATACGGCTCGTGGCGACCTGATTGACGAAGCGGCGCTCACCCGTTATTTGACGTCCGGCCAAATCGGCGGAGCAGGCCTGGATGTGTTCTCGCAGGAGCCACTTGTTGATTCGCCGTTACTACGCATGCCTCAAGTTGTCCTGACCCCTCATGCGGGAGGCAGTACGGAACAAGCCCTGGTACGCACCGCGCGTGCTGTAGTGGGACAGGTCATTGAGGTGCTGCAAGGGCAACGTCCCGCTCATCTAGTTACGCCTGCAGTATGGGAGCAACGACGTGAAATCACGCCGCAACCGTGATGCCCGGCAAATCGCTACGCCTTGCGGGTTGCACCACGATTTCGACATGCTGGTCCAGGGACACCAGCGCCTGCATCAGCCGTTCGAGCGAAATGTTCTGAAGCTTGTAGCGACGGACTTGCGATACCTTCGGTTGCGTCATACCGACGATCGCCCCTGCTTCGGTCTGACTGAGACCGCGTTGATCGATCAGCTCATTGAGCTTAAATGCGAGCGCAGCCTTAGCCGACAGTTCAGTAGCATCCTCGAATCCTAGATCCAGCAAAACGTTGTCTATGCCCTGGGCATGGTCGATACGAGTCATCATATTCTCCTGTTCGCTCCATAGCGGGCGAGCACTGCTTTTAATCTCTTTTCAATCAATGCCACGTCCGGCTGCGGCGTGGCGATACCCGACTTGGATTTTTTCTGGAAGGCATGGAGCACGTGCACCGCGTCACCGATCCGTACGGTATAAACCGCGCGAAAGGCATCACCACGATGATCCTCCACCAGTTCATACACCCCAGAACCGAGCCCCTTCCAAAGCTTGGCTGACTCTGGCGTACCACCCAACTGAGTGACAAACAACGCCACACCCATGTCTTTCTGCACCTCGATCGGAAATTCTTTGAAATCCCTTTTTGACGAGCCTTCCCAGTAGAGAAGCTTACGTTTCTGTTCCATCATTATATCCGTTCAGGTATATACGGCAAGCCTGCGAACTGTCGCAACCACAGCGAATTGGGGCAGGCACGCGTCCGTAGATAGCGTGAACGCATGCAAACGGACGAAGCCACCGTCGTTGCTGATTTGCTGGCCACATAGGGCTGGAGTCAACATGCTCGTTTGGTTTTCACGCGCCAGATCTTATCGGCGTCAAGCCAGTACAACTGGATATCCAAACAGCCGCTATTCAAATCAGACTAAGCCGCAGATCGGGGGCTACGTTCTTATTCTTCTCAGCGTAAGTATTGAGGCTTCTCTGAACAACAACGGCTGACGATAGTTAACGAGATACTGGCTCGATATCCTGATCTCGGCATTGTCGGCAGCGGTGCAAGAACCACTTTGAAACTCTCACCCGATACAATACCGGGCATGAATTCCGCACCGCAAAAATCCCCCACTGACTCCCTGGCCGGCCATACGCCGATGATGCAGCAATATCTACGCCTCAAAGCCGAGGCGGGGCCGTTGCTGCTGTTCTATCGCATGGGCGACTTCTACGAGATGTTCTACGAAGACGCCGAGCGCGGGGCGCGCTTGCTGGGCTTGACGCTGACCAAACGGGGCGCCTCGAACGGCACGCCGATTCCCATGGCGGGCATTCCGGTGCACGCCATGGAGCAATACCTGGCCCGTCTGGTTGCCCAGGGGGAATCCGTCGCCATTTGCGAACAAATCGGCGACCCTGCGGCGTCCAAAGGGCCGGTCGAACGGCGTATCGTGCGCATTGTCACACCCGGCACCCTCACCGACGAGGCGCTGCTGCCGGCCAAAGCCGACCGTGCGCTGGCGGCCGTCTGCATCAGCGGTAAAGCACGCAACCAACGCGCCGGATTGGCATGGTTGAACTTGGCCAGCGGCGAGTTTCGCGTGACCGAATGCGCGCCCGCGCAGATCGAGTCGGAATTGCATCGCATTGCACCCGCCGAACTGGTCTACGCGGAGAGCGCCGAGCTACCCTTGGCGTTCGACGGCGCACGCACGCGCGTTCCGGATTGGCATTTCGAAAGCGATGGCGCACGTGCGCATCTGTTGGCGCATTTCAAGACCGATACCTTGTCGGGCTTCGACGTGGACGATATGCCGGCAGCCATCTGCGCCGCAGGGGCTTTGCTGCGCTATGCCGCGCGCACGCAATCGCAGGCATTGGCACATGTGCAGAGCATTGCCGTTGACCGCCCGGGCCAATATGTACTGATGGATCCCGTCACGCGCCGCAATCTGGAGCTGACCCAAACCCTGAGTGGCGAAGACTCCCCGACCTTGTTCTCGTTGCTCGACAGTTGCCAGACGCCCATGGGCAGCCGGTTGCTGCGCCGCTGGTTGCATCACCCCCTACGCGACAATGCGCCCGCGCAAGCCAGGCAACAAGCCATCGCCGCCCTGTTGGCGGGCCGCATGGATGTGGAACAAACCTTTGGCGCGGCAGGGTTGTTGGAAACGCTGCGCGACGCGTTGGATGCATTTCCCGACGTCGAGCGTATCGCCTCGCGTTTGGCGCTGCGATCGGTACGCCCGCGGGAATTGGCCAGCTTGCGAGACGCACTGTCTGCCCTGCCCGCGCTGCGCGAGTTGATCGTGCCGTTGGAGAACACGCCTCGTCTCGCGGAACTCGCGGCGCATCTCTCGCTGGACCCTGCCATCGCGGATCTGCTGAGCCGCGCGATTGCCCAGGAACCGGCTGTCGCCATACGCGATGGCGGCGTGATCGCAACCGGCTTCGATGCCGAGCTGGACGAGCTACGGGCCTTGGCCGCAGACGGAGGAGATTTCCTGCTGCAGCTGGAGGCTCGCGAACGCGAACGGACGGGCATCAATAACCTGCGCGTCGAGTTCAATCGCGTGCACGGCTTTTATATCGAAGTCACCAAGGGCCAGACCGACAAGGTGCCCGACGACTACCGCCGCCGCCAGACGCTCAAGAATGCCGAGCGCTACATCACGCCTGAACTGAAGTCCTGGGAAGACAAAGTCCTGTCCGCCCAGGACCGCTCGCTAGCTCGGGAAAAATGGCTATACGAGCAGGTCCTGGATGCACTGGCAGCGTTCGTGCGTCCGCTATCGGAGTGCGCTGTCTCACTGGCGGAATTGGATACCCTGGCCGCATTGGCTGAACACGCACGCCGTCACGGCTGGGTCGCCCCCGAGCTGACCGAGCAGGCCGATATTTCCATCGAGGCTGGCCGTCACCCCGTGGTGGAACGCACGATCGAGCGCTTTACGCCCAATAACTGCTCCCTCGACGCCACGCGCCGCATGCTGTTGATCACCGGCCCGAACATGGGCGGTAAATCCACCTACATGCGGCAGATCGCCTTGATTGCATTGCTGGCGCGTACGGGCAGTTTTGTGCCCGCACAGCGCGCCACCATCGGCAAACTGGATCGCATTTTCACGCGCATTGGTGCGGCAGACGATCTGGCCGGAGGACGCTCGACTTTCATGATGGAAATGACCGAGGCGGCTGCAATCCTCGCTGCCAGTACGCCGCACAGTCTGGTGCTGATGGACGAAATCGGCCGAGGGACATCCACCTATGATGGTCTGGCATTGGCATGGGCCATCGCACTGCGTCTGATCACGCACAATCAGGCGTTGACCTTGTTTGCCACGCACTATTTTGAATTGACACGTCTGCCTGCCGAGCAGCCCACTGCGGCCAACGTGCACTTGGCCGCCGCTGAATCCGCGGGAGGCATTGTGTTCCTGCACGAAGTCCGCGAGGGCCCTGCCAGCCGCAGCTACGGGATTCAAGTCGCCCAGCGAGCCGGAATTCCCGCTGCGGTCATTCGCCATGCCTCACGCGAACTGGAACGCCTGGAAGCCCAAGGCGCCCCTACTCCGCAACTGGGTCTGTTCGCCGCTGCGCTGGACGCCGACGCGCAAGCCAGCGCCGCCAGCGACCGTTCCGAGGAATCGGCGGCGTTGGACACGCTGCGCGACGAACTGGCTCACATCGATCCCGACAGCCTGACGCCGCGCGAAGCGTTGGAAGCCCTTTATCGCTTGAAAGCCTGCCTACCGTGAACATCAACGAACCCTTGACTTTGCTTGGCGGCATCAGCGCCGCCGATTTTATGCGTCGCTTTTGGCAACGCAAGCCGTTGCTGATCCGGCAGGCGATTCCGAATTTCAAACCGCCTGTCAGCATTGCCAACGTGAAAAAGCTGGCGCGCCGCGACGATGTGGAATCACGTCTGATCTGGCGCGAAGACGGTGCCTGGCAAATGGAAAACGGGCCCTTCGCGCGCCTGCCCAAACCTGCGGAGCCGGATTGGACGCTGCTCGTGCAAAGCGTGGATCTGCATGATGATGCCGCCATGGCGCTGTTGCAGTTGTTCCGGTTCATTCCGGATGCGCGTCTGGATGACGTCATGATCAGCGTGGCCTCGGATGGTGGCGGCGTCGGGCCGCATTTCGATAGCTACGACGTTTTCTTGCTGCAAGCCTCGGGCCGCCGCCGTTGGCGCTATGGCCGGCAGAAGGACTTGACGCTGCAACCTGGCTTGCCGCTAAAGATATTGGAGAACTTCACGCCTGAGCACGATGTCATCCTGGAACCGGGCGACATGCTGTATTTGCCGCCACAGGCAGCACACGATGGCGTTGCCGTCGGCGGAGACTGCATGACGATTTCGATCGGTTTTCGGGCGCCTACGCAGGCCATCTTGGCGCGAGGCCTGCTCGAGGCGGCAGCAGACCAGGCCATGGCGCGCGTCGGACTGCTGGGAGGCCCCTATGGTGAACCGGCACTGCCGGGTCCAAAGCTGGATGCGCTATATCGTGACCCAGGCCAACCTGCCGTCGAAACGCCGGCGGCCTTGCCCGACGATTTGGTTCAAGCAACGTTGGACACCTTGGCCAAGGTCCGTTTCGATGACGCACTCGCCTCGCGTTTTCTAGGATGCTGGCTGACCGAGCCCAGCAACCTCAGCGTCTTTGAACCCGCGGCCGATCCGGTCATCGACCTCGTATCAGAATGGCCAGAGAGCGGCTATCTGGAACTGGATCGCCGCAGCCGCATGCTATATCGCGGCAAGCAGCTCTTCATCAATGGCGAGACGGCCACAGTCGCCGCGCATCCTGCATTGCGTGCCCTGGCCGATGCGCGCCAATTGCAGTGCAACGACCCACGTTGCAAACGGCTAGGCGAAGATGAGCGTGAATGCCTGACGGATTGGCTGGATGCCGGTTGGCTGCATTATCGGCAAGGTTGAGCCGCCGGCACAACCGTGCCGAAAAGTTTAATCAAGCTACGAATATCTCGCGGCCGACGTCACCCTCAGACTCGACACCCAGGTTGCCGTCGGCTCGTTCCGGAAAGAACAGCCGCAGTTTCACCAGACGCCACGCCTCAATGAAGTCCTCCATGCGGCTGACCACATCATCATGGGATATCTGTGCGACAGGCAAACGATGAACCAGAAACATCGGCCCATAACGGTCAGTCAGCGCGATAGCCCCGAGATCGCGCATGTGCAGCAGAAAGTTCATGTATAGACAGACTTGCGGATCCAGCGTCTCCATCTGACCTTCATCGGCTAACAGAGCGCTGATCATCCAAGCCTCTCGGTCCACGTCGTTCGTGATACAGAGGACAAGGGCATCGTCCAATTCGATGGTGCAAACGCCTTCATCGAACGACAGTGGCAAACCCAAGGTCGCGCTCAATTGTTTAAGGTGCGCTTCAGAGCTCGTCATGGTATCCATGGCATGGTTTCGGTCAGTATGCGAAATCAAAGCGGGGGCGCGGCTGCACGCTCATCATGGCCGCATGAGGCCACTGAGATCATATTGGACGCCATGCCGGCGCCGCTGCATCAGAAACTCGTCCTGGTTCTGCAGCGCAGTCCGCGGTTGAGGCGACACATTCCTAACCGATAGAGGTGTTTTCTCATGCAGCTTGAATCCAGTACGAGCGAAGCCGATACGGAAGCTGTCGTACCGGCCACGAGCCAGCACCTGTGGGTCAGAGAAGTTGTAACGGTCGGGAATGATGCTGGACGTTGAGACAAGCTTGATACCTTCGATATTCACACCCGCTAACTGCATCATACTGCGCACCCAATCCGCACAATTCCCCGCCCGCAAGGCGCGACGGCCTTTTTCATCGGTCGCGGTATAACCGTCTGCCCCCTTGATCATTTCAGCGCTACGCACGCTGTATCGACTCTCCAGGTCAGCCGCCAGTTTGGCGAGATCTTCGTCGCTCATCAGGACGTCAAATTCGGGGAGCTCGCCACCGAAATTCTTGACGCGAATCTGGGCCAAATCTTCGTTGGGATTCTTGGCGCGGACCGCGAATGGCGTTGATAACGTGTCGTGGACTATTCTTTTGGCTGCTGCGGCCAATCTGTTGTTGTCCTCCTCGGACATTGGCGCTGCTGCCAGGTTCTCAATATAGTTACTGAGCCTTTTGGGCTTGGTCAAAAATATATCTCTGAGCCGGTCCGCCGTCCAACTCTCGTCCCAGCCGGCCGGCTTCAACTCGCTAAGCCGGGAAGCAAGTGGCTCAAAATCCCGAATCGTCAACGCATCCGAAAGCGACTCGGGCTCAGACTTCGGCTGACGAGCTGCCTTTTCGCGAATGCGCGCCATGATCGAATCAACTCGGAGAGAGTCGGACAACGCGAGCCTTTTCTGCTGAGTCGCAATAGCGTCCTTTACGAACTGCTCATAGAAGGCTTCGAAGGAACCATCCTTCTTACTACTCTCGAGCTCTTCCGAACTTGGGGTGGCGTCCCAATTGTCGGGTTTGAGTTTTCGCATCGCAGCGGCAAGGTGGACGTTCGCGTTTTGCCGATGCTCTTTCGCGATAGTCTTGGACGCCTCTCGCATCTGTAGTTCTTTGCGAACCGCCTTGAGATCCAACTCCAAGGCTTCGATGTTCGATAGTTTCTCAATTTTGTAAGAAAGCTGATGAATCGCACGTTGGCAATACCAAAGCTCCGCCAACAAACCATTGACCTCGGACGGGAAGAGTTTCTGAAGCTGCCCGCGTTCGCTAGCAGAAAGTCCCTTGCCGTCCTCCAGCAGCCCTTTAACGCTTGCGCCGAAACGACTGGATGCGTCTGTGACACTGCGCACCAGGTCTGCCCGCTTTTTAGCGGCCTCGCTTGTGTCGACGTATGCTTCCTCGACGGTTCCGATTCGTTCCTTCATGGTCCCAAGCACCTCGTGCATTGGCGTGTTGCGAGGCGGGCGCTGCAACGACTCGAGCGATAGCTTCGCCAGCAGCCCCTGGTCGCGAAGCGATTGAAGTAGCGTCGGGCACCATGGCCGCTCGGGCGCAGGCGCTGCCGCCTGTGCAGGGGCAGCCCCCTGGGCGGCGGCGGCGGCTGCGGCTTGAGCAGCGGCCGCTTCCTTGTCGTCGAGTTTCATTTCGGCGAGATGGTCAAACAACATCTGGATTCGAACGAGTTCCACCATGGCGCTGGCCTGCCTATGTTGATGGATCTTCAGCTCTTTACCCAGCTCCTCCTTGGAAGCAGTCCTGCCATAAAGATGATAGAGGGGCACATCATCCAACTCTTCCGCTATTTCACGTTTACGCAGGACTTTCGCGGTCTCGATGATTTTTTTAATTTCTGTAATCGGCAAACGTATGCTGGTGACATCCTTCATCTTTCCGCTCCCCATGCCCAACAGGCCGGTAGGAACGGATCTGCCGATTTTCCGATCTGCCTCTGAAATAACCGTCGGATTAGTCATTTTGTACTCAGCCTCTCCTCCGTTCATGCTCTTAGTCACTTCCGCCTCAGAGAGCCTGATCGTCCCACGGAGCAGCGACTCGTCCGTGAGTTGCTCAAACAAAGACGGGTCCGGCCGTGACATATCCGTCACGTAAGCAAAATCGAGCTTGGTAAGTTTCCACTTATGCGTTTCGGGATCCAATGTCTCGATATACATGGCTGCGTGCCGAGGGCTTTCAGCGATTAAATGAATCACACCCGCGTCCTTCTCAAGGGTGAATCCCGAGTAGCGAGAGTGGGCAGGACCCGCCGCACTAGCTTCGAACATCTCATTAAACGGTCTTTCGGCGCGGCCTACGGTTGACCGATTCTTGAAAGCCAATCGCTCTAACGCTTGAAAGTCGTTTTTTGTGAGATCGCAGAGACGTCCCGTCTTCTTGTCAATTAATCTGCTTTCTACGTATTTACCGACGAGACGATCGAAGGCCACCTCCTTGGTACTGACGGAGTCCACGCGAGCACCTCGGAAATAGGCCAGCTTAAGCGATGCCAGGCAGTGCGCCAGAGTTCTCTCGGCAACGTTTTCCTCCGGGGGAACGCTTCCCCGGGGTGCAAGCATCAGGCGTGCTGCGCCACGCCCGACCTCAACAGCGTCTTGATTTCCCTGACTCGACATGTCGCTGTTCGTCGTAAGGCGAATGACGTCCGATCCGGCCTGGCTACGCCGTAGCAGAGCCTTATAGTCTTTCAAGGGATCGAAATTCTGAGCGTCTGACAAACGCCCGCCCGTGGATTGCGGACGATAGCGTCTCACCCCGCTCATCGTAATGGATGCAAATTGAATTTCGGCCTTCGTTCTGAGCTCGGCAATCATTCTCGGCGTGAGGAACGCGCCCTTTCGGGAGGACAGGAGGTCGATCTCCGCTTCGATTCGCTTGATGGCGGCGAGCCGGACCACGCCCATCGACACGCAGCTTTGATCAGTGCCGCGAAACAGCCCCTTTTTTTCCACGCTACTGATTTCCGAATTCAGCTGATGGGCGCCATTCTCCGTCCGAGCGTCGATAGGCTCTCCGCCCAAGTATTCCTCACGCAACTCGGATTTGAGTTGGTCGAACAGCTTCTGCTGCTGGCCTAATGTCGACGCCGTGTGAACACGATACCCAAGCCATCCCCAAAAGCCCCAGGCTGAAACGGTAGACTCAGTCCGAAAGCCTGTGGTGGTTTCCGTGCCAGCGTTTATATCTGTAGACGTTTGCTCAACCACCGCGTCGTTCAGGGAATCCGGCGAGAAGGTTGTAGAAAGTAATTTTCCGACCATCTTGGCACTCCATTGCTTCAATAGCGCTGCTCGGCGGCGCTTCGCCAGGCACACGGCCCATTAGTCAATAGGTTCGGATTCGTTGTTGCCAATTGGTGGCAACTTCGCAAAACGTCTTGAGAATAGGCAAGCAGTCATCCGGACAATGGACGCCGGTAGGGACGTGCCTGAAAAGGCATGCGACGGGATCATCCGGCCGGAGGGCGAGTACCGCGCCTTCCGTGCCTGCCCCGAGAAAATTCGCTCGTCCGATATCCTGCAGAAACGCATCACCGCTCGGCACGCCGCCTAGCTCCGCATACAAGAGCACGCTCTCGACGCCAGAAGTCTCCAGACTGACGGTGACCTGCACATCACCCGCGAGCGTGAGATAGAGGACGGCGCTGTCCTCAGCTTGGGGGGCGCCTAAAAGGCGCGCGAGTTCTGTCAGAAAGAGCTGCCCACTCATTTGCATCGTCCGCTCCGGATGCGTGATTGAGATATTTAATTGTGATCGTGAGTGGCAGTATGAAATTTAAAGTTCCAATTGGAACTTGAGCGCGGACAGCCCTGTGCACAAATCCTACAGAAAGAAATTCGTATCTATCTCCCACAGGTTACGGACGAAATGGAGCATATGAAACATTAGGAAATACCCAACACGTATCAGTAAGGCTTGTTACATTCTAGATGCCACCGCTTTAATTTTTACACGCCAGCGCACGCCTGATTCCTGTAGCCTGACTACTGGTTTCCCCTAATGGGATTCTGATTTCCCCGACTTGGGGCCGCATGATCGTCATTTCACAGGAGTCTCAACATGATCAGCAAAACCTTGATTCTTGCTTCGGTATTGGCCGTAGCGCTGACCGCTTGCGACAAGAAGGAAGACACCTCGAGCCCCGCCGGCTCGGCACCGTCGACCACGGCACCGGCACCTACGACCCCCGCTCCCACGGCGCCTACGCCCGCTCCGGACAGCTCGAGCACCACGACCCCGGGCACCTCGACCACGCCGGGATCGTCGGGTGGCTAATTCCGTTTTCTGGTGAAACTCGCCAGACATGAAAAGGGGCTACGGCGATTGCCGTAGCCCCTTTTTTATTGGAGGGGCGGGTCGCCCAAAAATAAAAACGCCCCACAGGGGCGTTTTTATTGCACAGAGACGGGCCATCGGCGACGGCCCTGCTCGAACATCAGACCATTTTGTCCTTCAGCACGCCCAACAGACGCTGTGCGGTTGCACTATTGTCACGCTGGCCGCTGGCGTTGAGCACCGTCACCTGGGTCTGGCCACCGACTTCGGTCAGATGGATGCGGTACTGCGCCGCTTGGGACGGTTTGTCACCAGAGAACATCCGGCTGAAGAAACCCGGCTCGCTTTGCTGAGCGCCCGTATCCGTATCCACATAGCGCACGAAATACTCGCCAGCGGAACGATCACGATCATCCACCGCAAAACCGCCCGAATCCAGCGCCACGCCAACACGACGCCATGCGCGGTCAAAGGACTCGTCAACCACCAACATGGCGCCATCGGCGCGCACGTCCTGCTGGACCTTCGGCGACTGCGGCGAAGCCTCGGCCTGAGCCACCAGCTTGCGAGCGCTGTCGACGTCAGTACCCAGATACACCATCAGGCGCGCCAGCATGGCGGCGTTCAGACCGGGATCTTCTTTACCGTGCTCCCATTGCACTTGGGAGTCATCAGAGCCCACGCGTTTTTCGAACATCTGCTGGTGCGAGATATAGATCTCGGTACGCCCGTTGACGCGCTCGACACGCGTACGGAATTTCTCGCGCTCGCCGCTATCCCACACCGAATCCAGGATGGAACCCAACGCCTGACGCAGCCAGCTCTCGGGGATCTTGGCACGGTTTTCGGCCCAGTTCGTGTCGATCAAACCGGCCTTTGGATTGTTGTTCGCAATCGTAAAGCCGGTGTCTGTCCAGAAATCGACCACTTTGGGAAAGACTTGCTCGGGAGGCAAATCGACCACCAGCCAACGCAAATCGCCATCACGCTCGACGCGCATGTCGCTGCGCTCGGGCAGCACATTGCTAGTCTGTGCTGACGAAGAGGCGACTTGCTGGCCCTGCTCTTGATATTGCGAGAACGTGGTGCTGCCCGAGGCAGGAGCACGATAACGTGGATCGTTCGATGCCTGAGTCAGATCCGGAGGGATGCTCAGCGGTTCGCCACGTTTTGTGCTTTTGTAATCGATCGACTCTTCGCCGCCGAGAAATTCATTCACATCGCTGCAACCCGCCAGCAATGCCAGAGCCATCAATGCCGACGCAGCGGCATGACGTTGGTTCATACGCATCCTCACTTAAATTAGAGCAGACCCGTTTCCTGGAGCGTGCGACGGACCGTATCGTGATGCTGCGCGCCGAGTTCGACCAGCGGTAACCGGTAACCCAACGACGTACGGCCCATCTGGGCAAGCGCCCATTTCACAGGAATGGGATTAGCCTCGACAAACAAGGCCTTGTTAAGACGGGCCAGGCGTGAGTTTAGTTCACGCACTTTTGGAACGTCACCGGCCAGGGCCGCAGCACAAAGCTCACGCATGAGTCGTGGTGCGACATTGGCTGTCACTGAAATATTGCCTCGGGCGCCCAACAGAATGAGTGCGGCAGCGGTAGGATCATCGCCGCTGAACACTTGAAAATCTGCGGGGGCTTCGCGCAACAACAACGCCCCGCGGCCGATGTCGCCGGTCGCGTCCTTGATACCGATGATGCCCGGGATTTGCGCCAGACGCAGCACGGTGTCGTTGCTCATGTCAGCGACCGTACGGCCCGGCACGTTGTACAAGACCGTCGGTAAATCCACCGCCTCGGCGACCGCGCGAAAATGCTGATAGAGGCCTTCCTGAGAAGGTTTATTGTAGTAAGGCACCACGGACAGGCCCGCCTGGGCGCCCACGCGCTGGGCGTGACGCGTCAGATGGATTGCCTCGTCGGTCGAGTTGGCGCCGACCCCAGCGATCACCGGAATACGCCCCGCCGCGTGCTCTACCGCCACACGGATGAGCTCGGCATGCTCGTCCATGGACACCGTGGGAGACTCGCCCGTGGTCCCGACCACCACCAGGGCGTCGGTGCCTTCGGCGACATGCCAATCGATCAGAGATCGATAAGCCGGGTAATCCAGGCTGCCATCAGGCTGCATGGGCGTCACCAACGCCACCATGCTGCCCTGAAAAGTAATCGTTGCGGAATCGGGGGATGCCATGAAAATGGGCTCCGAACCCGGCGCAACATGCACCGGGCGAGAAACAGGTCAGTCGAACCGTCGAGTTTACCGGAATATTGGCAATTACAAGAACCACGTCACGATGGTTGAGCCCAATTCCATAAAGGGCCGCATCAAGGTCCACAACACATCGGTCGCCAGCAATACCAGCACGATCACCAAGCCATAGGGTTCGATCCGGGAATATTGCCAAGCCAGGCGGTTAGGCAGCAGGCTGAATAGGACACGACCACCGTCCAGAGGCAGAATAGGCAGCAAATTGAGCGCCATTAGGACCAAATTGACGTTAATACCCGCCATACCCACCTGATACCAGTAGCCCTCTTCGATGCCGGCAGCCAGGAACAGGCGCATCGAGATGACCCACAGAATGGCCATGACCAGATTGGCGGCAGGCCCCGCCAAGGCCACCCACAGCATGTCCTGCTTGGGCCGGCGCAGGCGCCCGAAGTCAACCGGGACGGGTTTGGCCCAACCGAACAGCATGCCCGGCCCACCCATCAATTTGGACATCAGCAAGATCGCCACAGGAACCAGTATGGTGCCGACGGGATCGATGTGGCGCACAGGGTTGAGCGTGATGCGCCCCGCCTGCTCGGCAGTGGGGTCCCCGAACATACGAGCCACATAACCGTGGGCCGCTTCGTGCAGAGTGATCGCGAAAATAACGGGGATCGCGTAGATCGCGATGGCTTGAATAATGTCGGACATGAGGCGCCGGAGTTATCTTTTTATATCAGACCAAACCCAACGTGGCGGGATCACCCCGACCACGCCGCAGCACTGCCGGCTCGTCGCCGGTCAGATCAATAACGGTAGTGGGAGATTGCGGGCAAGCGCCGGCATCAATGACAGCAGCCAGCTCGTGGGCATAGCGATCGCGGATATCCTCGGCGTCGTTAAGCGCCTCGTCTTCATCCTTGGGGATCAACGTCGTAGACAGCAACGGCGCCCCCACCTGCTCGAGCAGCGCCAAGGTCACCGCGTGCTGCGGCACACGGATCCCGATCGTCTTGCGAGATGGGTGAGATACCCGGCGCGGTACCTCGCGGGTCGCCTCGAGAATAAAGGTCCAGGGCCCCGGCGTCGCGGCTTTCAGCAAGCGGTATTGGCGATTGTCGACCCGTGCAAAATGGCCGATCTCGGCCAGATCGCGACACAAGAGTGTCAAATGGTGACGTTCGTCCAATCCACGCAACCGCCGCAACGCATCGGCGGCCGCTTTGTCGTCGAGATGGGCCACCACCGCATAACTGGAGTCGGTCGGCACCGCCACCAAACCGCCGTCGCTGAGCCATTGAGCGGCCTGTTTGAGCAATCGCGGTTGCGGATTGTCAGGATGAATGGAGAAAAAGAGAGCCATGGGTTTATCCTAGCATCCTTAGCGCTTGCTCAGGAGAAACAAGATGCGCATGGATGACTCGCGGGAAAGTCAAAATATCGAAGATCGACGCTCAAGCGGCCCGCGGTTCGGCGGACGCCGTGGGTCGATCGGCATAGGCACCATCGTACTGGCTTTGGTGGCGATCTATTTCGGCGTGGACCCCTCGGTCGTGCTGCAAATGGCCGATGGCACCGCTCCGGTACAACAACAGCAAACCTCGACCCAACCGCCAGCCAACGATCCGCAGACGCGTTTCGTTTCCAAAGTCTTGGGCGAGACCGAAGACGTCTGGAGCACGATTTTCCAGGAAAACCTCAATCGGCAATATGTCCCGCCCAAGATGGTCCTGTTCCGCGGCGCGACCCCGACCGCCTGCGGCACCGGGCAATCCGCCATGGGGCCGTTTTATTGCCCTGCGGACAGCAAGGTCTATATCGACCTGAGTTTCTTTGATGAAATGGACCGACAGCTGAACGCGCCGGGGGATTTTGCCCAGGCCTACGTCATTGCTCACGAGGTTGGTCACCATGTACAACACCTGCTCGGCATTTCCGATCAGGTGGATCAGCTACGCCAGCGTAACCCTGGCCAGGCCAACGCCCTGTCGATCCGCATGGAATTACAGGCGGACTGCTTCGCCGGGTTGTGGGCACGCCGGGCCGACCAGGCTCGCAACATCCTCGAAAGCGGCGACATCGAAGAAGGCCTGAACGCCGCGACCGCCATCGGCGACGACACACTGCAAAAGAAAAGCCAGGGCTACGTCGTCCCCGATGCCTTTACGCACGGTACCTCCGCGCAACGTGTGCAGTGGTTCAAACGCGGTCTGGACAGCGGCGACCTGCGCCAATGCGACACGTTTTCCAGCAAGACCCTGTGATCGCCACTCGTTGATTACCCAGGCACATCGGGGCGACGGGCTAGCCGTCCAGACGGCCTACCATGCCGGCTCTCCGAATGGTAGGCCGTACCGATTTAGAGCCAACTAAACGGTTGCGGCCTGCCGACAACGCCACGATCTTGTAATATTACGGCCCTTTCGGGTGTCCCACTGCACCCGCTGAACGACAACAGCCCCAAACGGCGCATGGCCACTACGCAAGCCCCTCTCATTACCCCGGCAGAAGTCCGCGAAATCCTGGCAGAGCCCAAGGAAACCGCCAAAGCGGTGACCTGGACGCCTCGCCCAGCGCCCGGACAAGCCCAATGGGTAGAATTCGTCTCGTCCTGCCGCCTGCGCGGAGAAACGCGCGACGACATCATTTTTCGTACGCTCTATCGTCCGGCACGCACTGCCGTGCACGGACAAGCCATCATCACCCTGGCAGAAGCCTGTTCGGCCAGCCTGTTCATCGGACCGCATCGCGTGCTGGGCATTGACACCAACGATGCGTACCACACGAATCTGGCTGGCACAGACCTGCCGCTCTACAGAAACGTGCTCGACCAGCGTACCCACCAGCATCTCTGGCATCACGAGGGCGAAGGCTATGCCGAGCCCGTCGTCCCTGCGCTGAACGACATCGCCACCCTGATTCCTTATTTTCTGCAACGCGCCAATCTGACGCTGGCGGGCGGCTTTGCCCATCCGCTCAAAGGCCGTCAGATTGAACTGCTCATCTGAATATGACCGCATTTCTGCCCCCGGCCGGCTGGACGGTCGTGCCCGCCGGAGAACGCGCCGTACGCGCCATCACGCCCGTTGCCATGGGCCTGGACGGCCAGCACGCCACGTTCTACATCGCTCACCCTGACGACAATTCGTTCTTTTTGACCGATGCAGGCGAGGCTGCCATGCATGCCGCCACCTATGGCGTCGAGCTCACGCCCAAACGGCTGGACCAATTGAATCAGACTCCGGGTCTCAGTCTGGCGCATTTCGACCATAGCGGCGCCATCACGGCCGCCGGCCCCCAATCGCAACTGCAGGACGCCCTGTGGGATGCGATCAAATTGACGACTGCCCTGACCTTTCAGTGCAGCCAATGGATGCCCAAATTCAGCCGCTTGCGTTTTCGAGCCGAAGTCGGCCGCACCCTGGCCGAGGCCGTGGGCGCCGACCGGTTGGTCCAAAGCGCAAAAGCACGCGCCAGCAGCGGCCACACCGCCGAATTCGCCTATGCCGTGCGCAGCACCGCCGGCGCGTCATTGACCTTCATCGAGCCCATCGCACTCAAAGCAGGCAAGAAAATCGACTGGACGCAGGTCTACCAGACGCACGGCAAAATGTCGGACGTCAAAATGGCCGACGCGGATAACAGCCGCCTGGTCATCCTGGAGGATGGCGCAGCCGCCGAGGAGTTCAACAAGGCGGTATCGATTCTGGAACAGTCCGCGATCGTCAGACCGCTGGGTAAAGCTCGCAGCTGGTCGGAGATCTTCGCTAATTAAAGGGATAGGCGCGCCTATCCCGTGACCCCTGTCAGGGCGTCAACAATCGCGCACCCATGGCTGATCGCCTGGTGTACCGCTTCGCGCGGACTGAATACAAAATTCCCTTCGGCGAAGCTGGGGACTTCATACTCGTCGCCCTCTTCTTGCACGGAATCGGCCTGAACCACGAATACCGAAGCAGTAAAGACGGGCGACCCCGACGCGTTTGCCTTGCTGTCTTGGACACCCCGGGTGACTTTAGCCGTCAACCGATATCCTTTGTAAACAAAATTATTTGGATGCACTCGTAGGCCCTCTCTAAAGGGCAGCATACCTCGCATATCATGACAAGCCTGATAAGTTTTGTAACGGACTGAAGAATCGTCTGCGTCTGAGTCAAGCGCGGCTCACCCACAGTGCTATGTACGGTACGGTCTGGCTGCTTAATCGACCGCTCGATGTATGAACCACGCGCATTTGCGTTGCCGATTTTTTCTATGCTAGAATTCGGCCTCTTTGCAGTACAGCGGTGGCTGTAGCTCAGTTGGTAGAGTCCCGGATTGTGATTCCGGTTGTCGTGGGTTCGAGTCCCATCAGCCACCCCACCGCACTTGCAGATTCAAGCCCTTGATTTCCAGTTGGAACGAGGGCTTTTTTCATGTTCGAGCTGCCAACAAAAACGAAAAGGCTCATTTGCAAACGCGGCGTCGAAGCCCGCTTGTTGCTCCCCCACGACGAAATGCGAGCTAACGGCTACAACTTGGTATCCTGACGCACCTGCCATGTATAGGCATGACACCCTGCGAGAGTCATTCAGAGCTGCATATGGATCGCTTCGACGACCTTTTACATGAATACTGGCCCCATTTGGTATTCGGCATCAGCGTAGTGGCCGGCACGGGCGCGGCCGTCCATGCTGCCATGACCAAACAGGACGTCCGTGCAGCAATTGGTTGGGTCGGGGTGGCCCTGTTTTCCCCTCTGTTTGGCGCTCTGTTTTATTTCGTCGCCGGGGTAAACCGCATCCGTCACACGCGCGTTTCACAGCAACGCGATGAAACCCCCCTGTCTTACGCGAGCTACGAGCAGGAACCCATCGACGATGTAGTGCCCTACTCGGCCATGCAATTTGCGTCACTCCGGACACTGGGCGACAAGATCAGCCATTTCCCGGTCGTAGGCAATAATTCCATCACGCCGCTATCAGGAGGCGACCAAGCCTACCCTGCCATGATGCAAGCCATCCGCCAGGCGCGTCATTGCATCGCCATGCAGAGCTATATCTTTGACAGCGACCCAATCGGCCGGGAAATGGCGCAGGCGCTGATCGAGGCGCACGAGCGCGGCGTACAGGTCCGGGTCCTGATCGATGCGATCGGCAGCAAATATTCCCGTCCGCCTATCGTGCGCATGCTGCACCGCGCGGGTGTGCGCGCCGCGTTGTTCATGACCAACCCGCTGGGCGTGCTGCGCATGCCGTATGCCAATCTGCGCAGCCACCGCAAGATTCTGGTCGTCGACGGCAACCTGGGCTTTACCGGCGGCATGAATGTGCGCGCGGCATTTGTCACTGCCTTATCCGGCGATCAGACCAACAAAGACGTCCACTTCCAACTAGAGGGTCCCGTCGTCACGCAGCTCATGTCTGTGTTCGCGCACGACTGGAATTTCACCACCCACGAGATGCTCGAAGGCGAGCCCTGGTTTCCGGCCCCGCCCTCAACGCCAGCAGGCACGGTACCGCTGCGATGCGTTCCCTCGGGGCCTGATCGCGCTGTCGTCAGCACGCGCAATATGCTTTTGGGCGCCCTTGCCGTCGCTCAGCATCACATCCGCATTCAATCGCCTTATTTCCTGCCTGATCAACCGCTGATCCTGGCGCTGGCCACCGCCGCTCGGCGCGGCATCACTGTCGATGTCGTGATTCCCGGGCGCAACAACTTGCGCTTGGTCAACTATGCGATGACGGCGCAGCTGGACCAGATCATCCGCACGGGATGCCGCGTATGGCGCTCAGCGGGCTCGTTCGATCATTCCAAGCTGATGACGGTCGACGGCGCCTGGTCGTATATCGGTTCGTCGAATATGGACCCGCGCAGCCTGCGGCTGAATTTCGAACTCGACACGGAAGTCTACGATCACAAGCTGGCGCAGTGGATTGGTGATCGCGTGGATGCCTATATCGCTGATGCACGACAAGTCACGCTAGAGGATCTCTATCGACAACCGTTTATCAAGCGGCTGCGCAACAAGATTATCTGGCTGGCTTCGCCGTATTTGTAATATGCGCAGCTTTTTTTAAAGCGCTTGTATGCGCCCCTGCGAAACACACAGTACGACACACAACGTCTCTCCTCGCCCGGTATAAGGAACTCGTACCTTTTCGGGAGTAAATGCAATGAGACCATCATATCCGGCGAACCTTTCCGCAGGCCGTTCGCCCCGCTTGACCATGAAGCGATTATTAGCTGTACTCCTTTTGCTCGCGGGTGGATTCAGCGTAGAGGCCGTCAAGCCAGTGCAGTGCACACTGATTTTCAATAGCCGGCCTTATCGTCCCCGTTCACCACAGGACTAGGCATTAAACCGTCGGGGACCGTGAACTGGCGCCAGATACTCCGCGTCTCTTGAAAACCGAAAATTGCTGGCGGATTTCCTCTAGCAAACGAGCCGCGGCCCTCGGCAAGGGTCGCCCTTGGCGCACCAATAACTGAACTTGGGCCGACGCGCACAATGGATGCGCCAGATCCAGCGCGACCAATCTCCCGGCAGAAATCTCCGGCGCCGCGGCCAGGCCTGCGCCGACCAACGTGACGCCGTCGGTAGACTGCACAAAACGTTTGATGCCAGCGACTGAATTGCAGCTCAGCGCAGGGCGTAGCTTGAAATGCCCTGCGTACTCCAATAACTCTACCAGGCGACCGACGCCATACCCAGGCGGCATGAGCGCCAACGGATAGTCCATCATGTCGGCCACCGTCAATGGCCTGGCAACGGCGGTCAATGGATGTCCTGCCCGCACCAACAGCTTTGCCGGTGCGGGAGCGCTCGCCACCACCTTGACCTCCGGCTCCGACGGCGGGTGATAGGCCACGCCAATGTGGGCCGTATCGTCCATCACCCGGTTAACCAATTCCGTAACGGGTAACGCGTCAATCGAAATCGACAACCCCGGATACGCAGCACAAAACGGCACGATGACCTGATCCAACAGTCCATCGATAAAGCCTTCGCTGGCCACGATACGGACCTCGCCTTGCGCCATGGATTCGACGGCATGCAACCGCTCTGCCAACTGCTCGCGATGCGCCTGGCACCCTTTCCAATACTCCAGGAGGTGGCGTGCTGCGTCGGTGGGTGCGACGCCGCGCGCCTGTCGTTCAAACAACATCAATCCCAACTCGCTTTCCAGTAAAGCGATCTGGCGTGTGAGCACCGAGGGCGCCGTATTCAAGGCATCGGCGGCGCCGCGAATGGAGCCATGTCGGAAAACCTCATGAAAGTACCGCAAGCGCTTTTGATTGATTTCACGCATGGTCGCATGTCTGGAGTGTTGCCTATATAGCAACTATATAAGAAATAAATTGCTATTGCTCGAACACTTTCTCTCTCAAATAATGCTTCTACATCAATCGCCCTGAGGGCACTCATTGAAGGTAAGGGGAAAAAGCATGACGAAACGCATGATGCTGGATGCCAGCGCGCAGACAAGGCGCCGGGTAGGGGAGACCATCGCACGCCTACGAAAGAAAATGATCTGTCTCGCCGCGAGTGCGGTGGCGCTGTCGGCCATAGGTACCCACGCTACCGCCGCCGAACAGCCATTCCCGTCCAAACCCATCACGATGCTCGTCGCTTTTCCTCCAGGCGGGCCCGCCGATGTGCTGGCGCGTGCCTTGCAACCGACCATGTCTAAAGTGCTGGGCCAAACAGTGATTGTGGAGAACGTCCCCGGCGCAGGTGGCGCGCTGGCGGCACGCCGCCTGCTGAACCAACCGGCGGATGGCTATACGCTGATTCTGGGCTCCCCCAACGAAGCCATTCTGGCGCCGCTCACCAACACTGCCGCCACCTATAAGCCCGAAGACATGGTGCTGCTGGCACCTATCTCCAATCACCCGCTGGTGGTCATGGCGCGATCAGATCTGCCCTATCACTCGTTGGAGGAAATCATCGCGGCGGGTAAACGCACCGGGAGCAATGGCCTGACATTCGGCAGTCCGGGCCATGGATCGATGTACCACATCATCTCTGAATACATCGCACAAACAACAGGGGCTCAACTGGTACAAGTTCCCTACAAAGGGGCCACTCCCATGATGCAGGATCTCGTGGGCCGTGCAATTGACTTCACCATTCTTCCCAACATAGGAAACTCGATCCAACTCATTGAGACTGGCAAGATCAAAGCGGTAAATGTGCTTGATCGGCAACGTATGCCTACGTTGCCCGACGTGCCTGCGATCAGCGAAAGCAACATCCCGCAAAAGCAAGAGATGGTCCACTCCGTTTGGACTGGCGTCATGACCAAAGCCGGTATTCCCGAAGACCGTGTGCGCATTCTGTTGGATGCCGCAAACCAGGCTATCCATGGCCCTGAAATGGGACAGGCATTAGCACTGTCCGGCACGCAGCCCTCGCCGTCGCAATCACTCGAAGCGTCTGCGTCGTTTTATGCCAGCGAAATCGCCAAATTCAAGAACATGACCCAATCCATTGCCTTGTCTCCGCAATGACACTGCGCCGACAGCGCAGGCAGACACGACTACGACGACTCTTCAGGACACCTTAAAAATGAATATTCTTATTGCAGGCTTTCAACACGAAACCAATACCTTTGCTCCAACACCCGCAACATATGAGAGCTTCGTACGTGGCGAAGATTTTCCTGCAATGGTGCGAGGTGAGCAGATCTTTGATCTACTGAATGTGAATCTGCCCATCAGCGGCTTTATTCACGCCATACGCCAGGCCGGTCATACCGTGACGCCCGTGATCTGGGCGGGCGCGGGCGCTTCGGCGCATGTCACCCGAGATGCCTACGAACGTATTGCGGGTGAGATTCTGCAAGCCGTCGAGACAGCGCAATATGATGCGATCTACCTGGACTTGCATGGCGCAATGGTGACAGAGCACCTGGACGATGGCGAAGGCGAGCTGCTCACCCGCATCCGGACCATAACCGGGCCTGATGTCAATATCGTCGTGTCGCTCGATCTGCATGCGAACGTCACTCAGGCCATGCTGAGCTTAGCCGATGCGTTGGTAGCCTATCGTACCTATCCCCACGTCGACATGGCCGCAACGGGACGCCGGGCAGCAGCGTTGATGTTGGTCCTGCATGAATCCCGCTCGCCCCTCAACTTGGTGGCAAAGCGCCTTCCGTTCCTGATCCCTGTCAACAGCATGTCCACGATGCTGCAGCCCGCTCAAGGGATCTATGATTTCCTGGAACTATTGGAGCGAGATGGCATGCTGTCTTTATCCTTCACCCCCGGCTTTCCTGCCGCTGACTTTGCCGAATGCGGACCGGTGATATGGGGCTATGGCAGCGATCAAAAAAAAGTTGAAGCCGCGGTCGCGAAACTCTACGAGTTCGCGACTGAGCCGGAGGACCAATGGGCCGTGCAATTCACGGAGCCGGACGCTGCGATACAGCACGCAGTGCAAGTGGCCCAGCATGCCCAGCGTCCAGTCATCATCGCGGATACGCAGGACAATCCAGGCGTCGGCGGCGACTCGAATACCACGGGGTTGCTGCGTGCGTTGGTGAACGCAAAGGTCCGAGATGCCGCCATCGGATTGATATGTGACGCAGCAGCCGCCGCTGCCGCACACCAGGCCGGCGTTGGAGCGAGCGTCGACATCGCTCTAGGCGGATGCCCGAAAGTACCTGGGGATGCCCCTTTCGAAGGCCGTTTTCGAGTCGTAGCGCTATCCGATGGCAAATTCGTCTATGGCGGACCGATGATGCACGGCAAGGCCGCCGATCTCGGTCTCATGGCCTGTCTTGAAATCGATGGCGTACAAATCGCCGTGAGCTCGGCAAAAGCCCAACTGCTCGATAGAAATATGTATCGAGCCGTCGGCATTCATCCGGAGACCAAAAAGATACTGGTGAACAAGAGTTCCGTGCATTTTCGCGCGGATTTTGGCGACATTGCGCAAGAGATCCTGGTGGCGCGCGCGCCTGGCCCTTTCATCGCCGATCCGGCGCAATTGCCCTGGACCCGCTTGGGCAAGGGAATGAGAATGTGTCCGACGGGCCCAGCATTTCAATCGTGAGGCCATGGCCGGTGACGCCATGCCAGGGGTAGTCCCCTCGTCACAACGGGATAGACCAGCGCCCGTCTCCGCCGGCCCAAACGGGGCCTGATTGTGCGCCCTCCTGAAGGCCAATATGCCCCTGCAAACTATAGGTCGAAGCCCCGTATTCGGCAGATCCATGATATGAATACGGACAGTAAAAAACCGTATCCATAAAGAGGGAGGCATTTGATGCAGTCAGACACCATCTCATCGCCGCAGCGAATCGGCGTACCCCGCGAGATATTTCCTGGCGAAAAGCGCGTCGCCACGGTACCCGAAGCGGTAGAAAAACTCGTCAAACTGGGTTTTCGGGTTGCAGTCGAGGCTGGCGCCGGCGAGGCGGCCAATTTCAGCGATGAGTCCTATTCGGCCGCAGGTGCAGAGATCGTCCAGGACGCCGCGGCGCTCTGGGCAGAATCCGACATTGTCTTCAAAACACGCCCTCCCAGCACCGAAGAAGTCGCCCTGATGCGCGAAGGCGGGACCCTGATCGGCTTCATCTGGCCCGCCCAAAATCCGGATCTGATGCAGCAACTCGCCGCGAAAAAGGCAACCGTGCTGGCCATTGACTGCCTGCCGCGCACGCTGTCACGCGCCCAGAAAATGGATGCGCTCACCTCCACGGCCGGGGTCAGCGGCTACCGAGCCGTCATTGAGGCAGCCAACGCATTCGGGCGCTATTTCAACGGACAGATCACCGCAGCAGGTAAAGTCCCGCCTGCCAAAGTCTTCATCGCAGGCGCCGGTGTGGCAGGCCTGGCGGCCATCGGTACGGCGGCCAGCCTGGGCGCCATCGTACGCGCCAACGATACCCGCGCCGAAGTCGCCGATCAGGTCAAATCCCTGGGCGGCGAGTTCGTCAAAGTCGACTACGAAGAAGAAGGCAGCGGCGGTGGCGGCTACGCCAAAGTCATGAGCGAAGGCTTTCAGGCCGCGCAGCGACAGATGTACGCGCAGCAAGCAAAAGACGCGGACATCATCATCACCACGGCTCTGATCCCCGGCAAACCGGCGCCCAAGCTCATCACCGCCGAGATGGTGCAATCGATGAAGCCCGGCAGCGTCATCGTCGACATGGCCGCAGAGCAAGGCGGCAATTGCGAGCTGACCGTACCCGGCGAAGCCGTCGTGCGTCATGGCGTCACGATCATCGGCTATACCGACCTGGCCTCGCGCCTGGCCAAACAGTCGTCCACGCTGTACGCCACCAACTTGCTGCGCCTTGCCGAGGAACTGTGCAAGGCCAAGGACGGGCATGCCGTGATCAATATGGAGGACGATGCGATCCGAGGCCTGACGGTAATCAAGGACGGCGCCATTACCTGGCCCGCTCCACCGCTAAAGCCCGCAACGCCTCCTGCCACAACTGCCAAACCGGCAGCGCCTGTTGCCGAAAAGAAAGGCGGCCACGGTCATGGCAGCAGCGGTCCGTTGCCGGCCAAAACGCTCGCGATCATTTTTGCCGTCGCGGCAGTGGCCTTCTGGTTCATCGGCGCCTATGCGCCGGCAGCATTCCTGGGGCACTTTACGGTGTTCGTACTGGCGTGCTTCATCGGATACATGGTGGTGTGGAATGTGACCCCTGCACTGCACACACCGCTGATGAGCGTGACCAATGCCATTTCCAGCATCATTGCCATCGGGGCGCTAGTGCAGATCGCGCCGCCAACAGCGGGCGTGAACGATCGACCCGATGCGCTGATTCACTGGCTGGCTTTTGCCGCGCTCGTGCTCACAGCGGTCAATATGTTTGGCGGCTTTGCCGTCACCCGTCGCATGCTCGCCATGTTCCGTAAATAAGAACAATAAATAAAGGAAAGACATCATCATGTCCCAAAGTCTCGCCACGGTGGCCTATCTCGGTGCCGCCATTCTCTTTATCTTGAGTTTGAGTGGCCTGTCCAATCCAGAAACTTCACGTCGCGGTAATCTGTTCGGCATGATCGGCATGGCGCTGGCCGTATTGGCGACCGTGTTCGGCCCCAGCGTCAGCACCTCAGGCATTGCCTGGATTGTCATTGCGTTGGTTGTGGGCGGCGGCATCGGTCTCTATGCAGCCAAGGTCGTCAAAATGACCCAGATGCCTGAGCTGGTCGCGCTCATGCATAGCCTGGTGGGTCTGGCGGCCTGCATCGTCGGATTCGCCAGCTATATCGACCCCACCATGAAATACGAAGGTGCGGAGAAAATCATCCACGAGGTGGAAATCTACGTCGGTATTCTGATCGGTGCGGTCACGTTCTCGGGCTCGCTGATCGCGTTCGGCAAACTGGCAGGGCGCATCGGCGGCAAGCCGCTGTTGCTGCCCGCGCGCCACTGGCTCAATCTGATTGCCCTGCTGGTGGTGATCTGGTTCGGCCGGGAATTCCTGGCAGCGCCCGACGTCAATGCCGGCATGCTGCCGTTGATTGTGATGACCGTGATTGCCCTGCTGTTCGGCATACACATGGTCATGGCCATCGGCGGCGCGGACATGCCTGTGGTCGTCTCCATGCTCAACAGCTATTCGGGCTGGGCAGCCGCCGCTACCGGATTCATGCTGAGCAATGACCTGTTGATTGTGACGGGTGCTCTGGTCGGCTCATCGGGTGCGATCCTGTCGTACATCATGTGCACGGCGATGAACCGCAACTTCATCAGCGTCATTGCGGGTGGCTTTGGCTCGGGCGGCGGTACGCCTGCCAAGAAAAGCGATGCAGCCGAGCCTCAAGGTGAAGTCGTGCCCGTCAGCGCCGCCGAGACATCCGAGATGCTGCGTGACGCCAAAAGCGTCATCATCGTGCCGGGTTACGGTATGGCGGTGGCCCAGGCTCAACACACGGTGTACGAGATCACCAAGACACTGCGCGAAAAAGGCGTGGACGTCCGCTTTGCCATTCACCCGGTGGCAGGCCGTATGCCAGGCCACATGAATGTGCTGCTGGCCGAGGCGAAGGTGCCCTATGACATCGTGATGGAGATGGATGAAATCAACGAAGATTTCCCCGATACGGATGTTGCCATCGTCATCGGCGCCAACGACATCGTCAATCCTAGCGCCGCCGAAGACCCGTCCAGTCCCATCGCCGGCATGCCGGTGCTGGAAGTCTGGAAGGCCAAAACCTCGATCGTAATGAAACGATCAATGGCATCGGGATATGCGGGTGTGGACAATCCGCTGTTCTACAAAGAAAACAACCGCATGTTGTTTGGCGATGCCAAGAAAATGTTGGATGAAGTCTTGGTCGCACTGAAGGGTTGAGCCGGTAATCGGCACAATCCGCTGGCGTCCTCCACGCGACTGCGTACTCGTTCGCGTGGAGGAAAACTACTAATCAACTACGAATAAACGCCAGCAAATCCGCATTGAATTTTTCCTTGTGCGTATCGGTCAGGCCGTGAGGCGCACCAGGATACTCAATCAACTTAGCATTCTTGATGAGCTTGACCGACGCGCGGCCCGAGGCTTCAATCGGCACGACTTGGTCATCGTCGCCATGAATGACCAGCGTAGGCACGTCGAATTTCTTGAGGTCTTCC
The DNA here is from genome assembly GCF_002261185.1 of Bordetella genomosp. 4. Taxonomy (GTDB): domain Bacteria; phylum Pseudomonadota; class Gammaproteobacteria; order Burkholderiales; family Burkholderiaceae_B; genus Bordetella_A. The sequence goes on along the minus strand of NZ_NEVQ01000008.1, from coordinate 251,272 downwards.
CTCATATCGGTTTCGGAGAACGCCTTGATCGAGTCATAGGTGTTCTTGTGTCCGCCGAGCATGCCCTGCATCCACCACAGATCGATCAGCGGCTGTGATACCTTGGCACCGGGGCGATTGAACCCGTAGAACGGTCCCGACGGGAAATCACGATACAGTTGCGAGCGATTGGCCAATTGCGCCGCGCGCAGGTCGTCGAACGCCTCGATAGGTGTTCCGTTTGGATTGCTGGGCGTCTTCAGCATGAATGGCGTCACGGCCGAGACCAGGACCGCTTTCGCAACGCGCTTGGTGCCATGACGGCCAATATAACGAGCGACTTCGCCACCACCCGTGGAGAATCCGACCAGAACAACGTTCTTCAGGTCCAGGGTTTCGATAACGGTGGCGAGATCGTCGGCGTAGGTGTTCATGTCGTTGCCTTTCCACGGCTGGCTGGAACGCCCGTGGCCGCGCCGATCGTGCGCAACGGTTCGATACCCCTGCGAGGCCAGGAACAACATCTGCGATTCCCAGCTATCGGAGTTCAGCGGCCAGCCGTGGCTGAAAACGATAGGCTGGCCTTCGCCCCAGTCCTTGTAGTAGAGCTGGGTGCCGTCCTTGGCCACAATGGTCGAGCTGGATGCGGCAGCACCGCGCGTAGCCGCAGCGGCTGGCGTGACCGCCTTGGCTGTGGCCGGCTGGGACATCCCGGCCGCCAACAGGGTTCCTACGGCGGTGGCACCGCCAATCAGGACATTGCGGCGCGATGAAGGGTCTTTGCTTGCGGTATGGTCAGACATGAGATCGGTCCTCGTCGTTTTCAATGGGATGTGATCGACGAGGAGCCTGTGCCCAATCGACCGATCACGTTCGTTGATATTGCGAGGAGATCGTAGGGCGGGCGCTATTGAGGCGGTAGCCATGCGAAAGGACGCATGGTGTTGCCTGGCGCGCAGCAATGCTGCCGGGGGTGTGGCCTTGATGATCTGGCCCGCCCTACACGATTCGAACGTGTGACCGCTCGCTTAGAAGGCGAGTGCTCTATCCAACTGAGCTAAGGGCGGGTATCGGGGCCGTGCGTATGATAACGCGCGGCAATTGTACCGTCTCGCGGCGACCGATCTGAGCCCACAGAATGTAAAAACTCATCGGAATCGTGAAAAATATCCCGCGATTTGCGCCTGATACCCGGAGACGTACGACACAATGATTACATTTTACATGCCGTTGCAGTAGCATCCTGGCACCGGAACGTGACGATGCTACATTGCCTCGTCGTCTTATCTCTGCCTGATTATGCTTTCGGACACGGTCTCCTCGTCTTCTGGCGCGTTGCGCCCCCTGGTTTTAACCGCACTGCTCGCCGCGGCGATGCCTGCGGCAGCCGGGATCACTTATCAACTGGAGCGGCCGTCGGCGGCGCCGGGTGAAACGGTACAGATTCAAGCCGTCCTCTTTAATGACGGAACGGCGGCCACGAACTGGCGCCCTCCCACGCAACTGGTCGTACAGTGGCGCGGAACGGACGGCAATGTCGTGCGCAGCATGGCAACATTGGCCAGCCCGCAGGCGGCAATGAACATCCCGGTCAACAATTTTGCCCGCATGGCGTGGACGACTGTGGTGCCGCAACAAGCCAAAGGCCTGCAGGCGCTGTCCATCGAGGGCGAACCCGCCATGATGGCGTTGGACGTCTCAGGCCGGGAAACGGGTACGCTGGCCAGCACGCCGGCAAACAGTCCGGTGGTCGATGCTGGCACGGGCCAGCCCTTGCCAGCCGCTGCCGTCTCTGCGGCTGGCGCGCAACCCGATGCCGGCCCGGCACCTGACCAGGCCGCGCTGGCGCAGATGGAGAACAGACCTTCGGCGTTCGATGCGTTCCGTGGCGCGCTGTCGGAGTATGAACCGATCTATTTCGATATCGGTACTCGTGGCGGGACGACGGCGCGCTTTCAGATCAGTGCCAAATATCGCCTATTCAATCCGCCCAGCGGCCGTGCGCCGACCTTTGGAGAGAACTTCTACATCGGCTATACGCAACGCTCGCTGTGGGATCTGGAAGGCGATTCCATGCCGTTTATCGACACCACGTTCAACCCTAGCGTGTTCTGGCTGAACGACAATATGTGGAACTCCAGCAACCAGAATTGGCGCCTTGGCCTGAATACCGGTGTCGAACACATGTCCAACGGCAAGGATGGCGAAGACTCGCGCTCGTTGAACGATTTCTATGTCCAGCCAGCCATCAATTACCGTTTCGACAGCGGCAGCACCTTGACCTTTGCGCCCAGGATCAAGGCCTATTTTGCGGTGGAGGACGAGAACTCGGACTACACCGACTATGCCGGATATGTGGACTGGAATCTGCGTTGGGCACAAGACAACGGCGCAGTGATATCCGCGATGTATCGCCAGGGCGCGAGCCGTCACCGTACGACTCAACTGGATTTTGCCTGGCCGCTGAAACGGACGTGGCTGGACATGAACGGCTATCTGCATTTGCAGTACTTCAACGGCTACGGCGAAACCTTGCTGGGCTATAACCAGCGCAACGAATCGCAGTTCCGTATCGGTCTGTCGCTAGTGCCATAATGAGGTGAACACCGTATCGCTGACGAGGCTGGCACCATTTGCGGCCCCGCACGCGGTACGCCCCGCCAACACATACAAAGCCAGACCATGTATTTCGATATCTCTGCACTGAAAGGAAATAACGCCTACAAGCTGATGACGGCGACGATCGTGCCGCGTCCGATCGCGTGGATCGTGAGCCAGGATGAGCAAGGGCGCAATAACGCTGCCCCGTTCTCATTTTTTGGCGCGATGTCTGGCGAGCCGCCTGTGGTGTGCGTTGGCATAGGCACGCGGCCAGACGGCGTGCACAAGGATACCGCTGCCAATTTGCACATCGGTGCAGGGTTCGTGATCAACATGGTGTCGTCGGAATTGATGGCGCAAATGAACGTCACGGCGATCGATTTCGCGCCTGGCGTGGATGAGCTGCAAGCAGCCGGCCTGGAAATCGCCGCCTCGAACAAGGTAGCGCCTCCTCGCATTGCGGCCAGCCCGGTCGCCATGGAATGCCGCGTGCAGCAGCATCTGGATGTCTCTGCCCATCGGCGCATCATTGTGGCCGATATTCTCGCCATGCACATTCGTGATGATGCCGTGCTGGACGCAGAACGCTGCCATATCGACACGCCCCGCCTGGACCTGGTGGGCAGAATGCACGGCGGCGGCTGGTACAGCATCCAGAACAAACTGGTCGAGCTGCCTCGCATGACCGAAGCCCAATGGCGTGATCTCACGCCCTCTGAAGAATAAAGCCTGGGCTTGCCGGACAGCCGGCGGCTCATTCGCGCAAAGTTCGATAGCCGTACACCGCCAAGCGCATTTTCCGAAAATGTCCGACAATTCCCGTCCAGGGCGCCCGATCTAGAGGTAGCCCGCAAACAGGATACGGAGAAGGCGGTGGCAGGAACACGGACTGGCAACTGGTATTTTGGGTGGAACATTGTCGCAGCAGCCACCCTGCTGACCTTGCTGACGGTGGGCATGCGCATGGGCGTAGGCCCATTTTTTCTGCCTATCGCCCGCGATCTGGGTTTCAGCCGTAGCCTTTTGTCGGGCATCGTCGCCATCGGCATGTTGTGCTATGGGCTGGCCATGCCGGTGGCGGGCATGCTGGTTGCCCGGCATGGCACGCGCTTCGTTCTGTTGCTGGGCACAGCGATTGTGGTCATCTCGAGCATCTGGTCTGTCTACGCCCACAGCGCGGTCAGTTTCTTTTTATCTTTTGGCGTGCTTTTGTCGATCGGATTGGGGTTTACGAGTCCCGTCGCGCTGACGCCCGTATTGACACGGTGGTTTACCCGGCGGCGCGGGATGGCGCTGTTCTTTTTGTCTACCGGGTCCATGGCAGGGATCGCGATCATGACGCCCGTGCTGACTTTCGCTATTGAGTCTACTCATTGGCAAACCACTCTGCTGGGCTTTGCAATGGTGTTCACGGCCATCACTGTTCCGCTGGCCCTGTACGTCATTCGCGATCAGGCGCCCGAACACACGGATCTGACGCCCGAGCAAATCGCCCGTAAATCCAGCAGCCGCCGCACCAGCATCCCTGAAAGCCTGAGCTTTCGCGAAGCCACGCGCACGCAACCATTCTGGCAGATCACGCTGGGGCTCTTTGCCTGTGGGTTCAGCATGAACCTGCTAGGCACCCACGGCATGCCTATGCTGATGGATCACGGTTTTGACGCCACGACGAGCTCGCTGGGAATTGGATTGATCGGACTGGTGGCGATATTCAGCACGCTGGTGCTGGGCCGGATATCGGATAGCTTGCCGCGACGCCATATTCTGGCGACGATTTATTTGATACGCGGCCTGGGTTTCTTTGCCCTCATGGTGGTGGGCACGCATTGGGAACTCTATCTGGCGGCAGCCATCGGCGGCATTGTCTGGGCTGGCAGCATTGCGATGTCGTCGGCGATTCTGGCCGATATCTATGGCGTGCGTATTGTCGGGGTCCTGTATGGCTGCGCCTATCTGGGCCATCAGGTGGGCGCAATGATCAGTTCGTGGCTGGGCGGTTGGGGCTACGAGACTTTTGGCACGCATTGGGTGGCCTTTGGCAGTGCGGGTGCCATTCTGCTGCTGGCGTCATTGATCTCGATACGTCTACCTGCACAGGGATTCACGCTGATGGCTGCGCCCAAAATGGCGCACTGATTCGCGTATCGAGAACACCTCACGATTTCAACGCGTGAGCGTCAATCCTCATTCATCCAGCGCCACAAGGTAGAACGGCTGATGCCCAGGCGGCGTGCGGCTTGTTGACGCCGCCCGCCGCACGCCTCGAGAGCGTGGATAGCACGTGTTCGCAGAGACCCGTCGCCCGCGTTATGCGCCAAGGTTTGCGCACCCTCAAACAGCTCTGGGCAATCATGCCGCAAAGCATCGTAATCAATGGCGTCAGGGCTGTCGTATTGCGAGAGGAATACGGCAATACGTTCGCTCATGTTTTCCAGTTCCCGGACGTTGCCAGGCCAAGGATATTGCCTTAGCTGCGGCAACCACGGTGCAACGAGGTCAACGATGTCGCGCGCTGGCATGGCACCCAGTCGAGAAAGGCACCGCACAACCAGAGTGTGCAGCAAAGGCCCGATATCATCAGCGCGCTCGCGTAGCGCGGGCACTTCGAGACGCAGGGTATTGACGCGGTAATACAAGTCTTGCCGGAAACGCCGCTGTTCAATCATGTCGCGCAACGGCTGATGCGTGGCGACAATGATGCGTACATCGACGGGAATAGCAGCCGTCGCACCCACCCGGGTAATCTCGCGCTCTTGCAGCACGCGCAATAGGCGGCTTTGCAGGGGCAGAGGCATATCGCCGATCTCGTCCAGGAATATGGTTCCTGTGTGGGCCGCCTCGAACAAACCGCGTTTACCGCCACGCCTCGATCCCGTGAATGCACCCTCCTCGTATCCGAAGAGTTCGCTTTCCAGCAATGACTCGGGAAACGAAGCGCAGTTCACGGCGATGAAAGGCCGGTCGGCGCGGCGGCTGTCGTTGTGTATGGCTTGGGCGAATAGTTCTTTGCCGACGCCGCTCTCGCCTGCGATCAAAACAGTCAGATCGGTTTGCGCATAACGGCGAGCTGCCTGTACCGCGCGCAGAAAGCCAGGGCTCTGGCCGATCAGCTCGTCGAACCGGTATTTCGCCGTATTTTGCCGGCGGCGTTGCTGCACTCGCAGACTCGTGTCTGCCTCGTGGATACGGCCCGCGTCATAAAGCGTCAGCGCCGCCCCGACAATCGCGCCACGTTCACGGATGGCCGTGCGGTTGACGATCCAATCACGGCCGCCAAAGCGCTGCAGGCCTGCGCTCTCTTGCTGACCAGTGTCCAACGTCGTGCGCAGGTTCAGCTCGGGCCGCAACTGATCCAGCGGCTGCCCCCTCACGTCCTCGTCGTTGACTGCCAGCAAGCGTTGCATCGGCGGGTTGACGGCAATGATGCGATGGTCCCGATCGACGGCCACCACGGCGTCCTGCAGGCTGTGCAGTACGCCGTTGAGCTGTTCGTAACGGCCCGCCTCCAGGCGCGCGACACGGGCCAACTCGATAGCGTCCTCGAAGCCCTTGCGCACGCTGGCGAGAGAATATGCCAAGAGCCCATGCAGGCCCGCCTGCTCGGCCAGCTCGACGACCAGGCTGGACCCTACGATGACCTGGAAATTGTCGCGCCGCAGTTGTTCGAAACGTTGGCGCGCATCATCAGGCGTCTGATAAGCATGCTGGACAATTTCAATATTCAACAGGTCTTTGACGGCATCCAACTCGGGAATGGTGCGCCCGTACATCACGACGCCGACTCTGTCGGCTATGCGCCGCGCCTTGATCAGCGCCTGCAGGATGTCGAAGCCCCCTAGTTGAATGGTAGCGACCGGGGCCTGCAGCCCGGCGCGCAGGATGCTGGCGTTGGAGCCCGCGCTCACAAAGGCATCGACCAATCCGCGGTTCAAGCGGTCTTGGGCAATGTCCAGGGCGCCGCCAAAGGTGCCATCGACCACTTCGATATGGGCGCGGCCGGTGTACTCGGCCACCACCGGCATGGCGAACTCCCGAATTTGCCGGTAGCTGAGGAAACACAGGCGCGGCAGGTCGGCACGTGTCGTCAGGTCTGCGTAGCTCATGGCGATCGATTGCGTTTCAATGAGACATTGTGATGTTTCAATTATGTCTCACAAAACAAAACTCTTGGGCTGATAAAAATAATTATTTTAAAAATCAATAGCTTATAGAAAACACAAAACTGGCACGAGCTTTGCGTAACGCATAGTTCTCACGCAACGCCTATGGATTGGAGACTTGCTTTGGCGCTCGAACACATTACCGTGCTGGATTTGACTCATATGCTCTCGGGGCCCTACGGCACGATGCTGCTCGCCGATCTAGGCGCGCGCACCATCAAGGTCGAACCTCCCGGCAGCGGTGAAGGCACCCGCCGCCTGTTAGAACATGATCCCGATTACTCGCGTGACGGCATGGGCGCGTATTTCCTCACGCTGAACCGCAACAAACAAAGTGTATGCATCGACTTGAAAAGCGAAACGGGCCTGGCGGTATTCAAAGATCTGGTACGTAGCGCGGATGTGGTGTTCGACAATTTCAGCGTGGGCGTGACGCAACGGCTGGGCATCGATTACCCCGCGCTATCCGCGATCAATCCGCGCATCATTACCTGCTCGGTGACAGGCTTTGGCAGCACGGGACCCGACACGCAGCGCCCGGCTTTTGATCAAGTCGTACAAGCCATGGGCGGCGGCATGTCCATCACCGGCACGCCTGAACAAGGGCCCACGCGCAGCGGTATTCCGATCGGAGATCTGGGCGGAGGCGTGTTCGGTGCCCTGGGCGTACTGGCAGCGTTAGCCGAACGCGAACGCACCGGTCGTGGCCAACATGTCGATGTGTCCATGCTCGACGCTCAGATCTCGCTGTTGAACTATATGGCGACCATGCATCTCATGTCGGGCATCGTGCCCGAGGGCATAGGCAATAGCCATTTTGTGCATGTGCCCTATAACAGCTATCCCACTGCGGACGGCTACATCATCGTTGCATGCATCGGCGATGCCTTTTGGAAACGGTTTCTGGAATGCATCGATCTGCCTGCGTTGCGCAAACCAGAATACGATTCGCAGCCGGGGCGTTTTGCTGCGAAAACGCAGATCGACGCTATCGTCAGCGACGAACTGCGTAAACACCCGACTACGTATTGGTTGGAAAAACTGTCGGCAGCACGTATCCCATGCGGCCCGGTGAACAATTTCCAGCAGGCATTGAACGACGCGCAGGTGCGGGCACGAGATATGGTTGTCGAGGTGCCGCTGAAATCCGGAGAGATGCTATCCATGCCCGGCAATCCCATCAAACTTTCGGCAGCTAACGAGCTTCAGTATGGCAGCCCGCCAGATCTAGGAGAACACACGGACGCAGTGTTGGGTACGCTACCCGGCTATGACCGCGCGCGCCTCGCCGTACTGCGCGATAACGGCGCCATTGCCTGATCAGGGGCCGGCCATGTCTCTAGATACCCTGATCATTACGGACGTTGCCCCGCGCGATGGACTACAGAACCAGCAAATTCCTGTTTCCACCTCAGCCAAACTCCGGCTGATCCAGTTATTACACGAAGCAGGCGTGACGAGCATCGAAGCGACGAGCTTCGTATCGCCAAAGGCTGTGCCGCAAATGGCGGATGCGACGGAATTGATGGGAGAAATCAACCGGCATCTGCCGCACCTGCGTGCATCGGCGCTTATTCCTAACCGAAAAGGGTTGGAGCGCGCCCATGCAGCAGGTGCGCGAGAAGTCGCCGTCGTGCTGTCTGCGACGCAGACGATGAACCAGAAAAATATCAATATGGATCTCGTCACGGCGACGAAAATCTGCGAAGAGACTCTGCACGCCGCACAAGCACTGGGCTTGCGCACCCGCGCCTATGTCGCGGTCGCCTTCGACTGCCCGTTCGAAGGTCCCACGAATCTGGACACGGTTGTAGCGTTGGCCGAACGCATGCACCAAGCAGGCGCAGAAGAAATTGTCATCGCCGACACCATAGGCTCGGCCTCGCCAGGCATGGTTAAAAACCATTTTGAAAGACTGGCGAGTGTGCTGCCGATCAAAAAACTCGCGGCCCACTTTCATGACACGCGCGGCATGGCCACGGCTAACGCCTGGGCGGCAATACAAGCCGGTGTGCGACGTTTCGACGCCAGTGCGGGAGGAATCGGCGGCTGCCCATTCGCGCCGGGTGCAGCAGGCAACGCTGCAACCGAAGACCTGGTTCTGATGGCAGAACGCAGCGGGCTCACGACAGATATCTCGCTCCCGGGCTTGCTGAAAGCCGTCGACTACGCCGAATCACAACTGGGCCGGACTTTAGGAGGACGCAGCATCGCCTGGCTCAGGCGGCAATACGCAGCCGATAAAACCGCGTCGTGATTGGCACATGACACGCATCAACAACGCATAACAACACCAAGGAGACACACATGCCCATCCATCGTTTCATCCTACAGCACCGTCAACTATTGACCGGCGCACTCGCCTCGATCTGTGTCGCGATGACCGCATTCAGCGGACCGCTAGCGCATGCCAATGAAACGGCACAACAGTATCCCTCCCGTCCTATACGTCTCATTGTCCCGTTCGCGCCTGGCGGCGTATCAGATACCGGTGCACGTCTGGTCGCAGACAAACTCAGTCAACGCCTGGGGCAGCAAATCATTGTCGATAACAAGCCCGGCGCATCGGGCAACATCGGCACGCAGATGGCTGCGCAAGCCGCCCCTGACGGCTACACCCTATTGCTAGGCTTTGATGGCACGCTGGTCATCAATCCGTATGTGCATAAGGACATCCCGTTCGATACGCTAAAAGACCTGGCCCCCGTAAGCAAGATCGGCGACGCGGCGTTGATCATTGTGGCGAATCCCAAAGTCCCCGCCAATACGCTGCAAGAGCTGATCGCCTATTCCAAGACACAACCGAAGGGCATTTCCTATGGCAGCGCCGGCGTAGGCAGCACGCCGCATCTGGCGGGAGAACTGTTACGCCAACGTACGGGGATAAAGTTGGAGCACATTCCGTATAAAGGCGGCGGCCAAGCCATGGCAGACGTCGTGGGTGGCACTCTGCCGCTCTTATATACCGCAGTCGCGGGCGCCTATCCCTATGTTGAACGCAAGCAGCTCAAAGCGATCGCGGTCAGTACAGAAAAACGTCTGCCCTCGCTGCCTGATGTGCCCACCGTATCGGAGTCCGGTGTGGAGGGATTTGTATCGAACTCATGGATAGGAATATTGTCCCCGGCAAAAACCCCGGCGGACATCGTCTCGAAGCTGCAACAGGCGATTCATGATGTGGTCCATACGCCCGAAACCGAAGAGCGTCTGGCCGGTCTGGGGATCACCGCGTCCGGCAACACCCCGCAAGAGTTTCGCCAACAGATCGAGGCTGACCTCAAGACCTACAAAGCCGTCGTAAAAAGCGCAAATATCCAGGTGCAGTGAGCCCCAATAACTACGCCGAAAAATCGGTGGACAACATCCGCAGTCCGTGAGGAGTACGGATATGAGCGACCAGGTGCGGCGATGTATCAGTAGGCAGCGACCGCACCTGTACTTTGCTGTTGAGCAGGTTCAACGTATCCAACGCATCACGTATGCGCTCAGGCGTGGAATGAAAGAGCTCTAACGCCTGCAGTGTGCAGCCCTTGTCATCCAGCATGTTGGCGGGATGCGATGGCACGTCCCATTGGATCAAAGTGGGCGCCACGCCACTCTCGGGCAGACTGCCATCTGCAGGAATCGTGATGCGCCAGGCCAATGTACCTCGAGTCATGCTCTCGATCGGACCTGTATCCCAAGAGCAAGCGGCCCGAGCCGCAACGATATCGTCGGTACGTATCGCCCATGTTCCCAGCCTGGGCGTGGATTCGGGTGTCATCTGGTCCAATTCGAACCATCGAGGGCGTTGCGGTGCCGGGGCGGCGGGATCGGCTGCGATGACTTCCAGATAAACATCGTCGCCCAACCGCAGCAATTTATTATGCGTGCCCATGCGCGGATGCTGTCCCCCTGCTTGCAGAGACACACCCAAAGCCTGTTCGACAAAACGTGTGCCACTGGCCAGGTCTGGCGCCACAACGGCAATGTGATCTAGGAAGGACTGCATCAGGGCTCCTCGAGGTACACAGGGCAAGCGACGCTGGCTTCGCATTGGCCGTCAAAGGATAGATAGTCTACCTCGGCCCCCGCGATACCGCCCTGGCGCGTGCATCAAGGCCGACAACCGCAGGCCGCGCACGCGAAGCGTCGACCTGCTGCCCCCCCTAGCCTACCTTGCGTTCATGACCTTCCCAATATGCATCGCGCAGCGGCTTACGTGCCAATTTCCCGTTCGCGTTCTTTGGCAACTCGGCCACAATGTCGATACTGCGTGGCTTCTTGAAATCGGCCAGATGCGCACGGCAATGCTCCATGAGTTCGGCCTGCCCCGTCTGTGCGCCAGGTTTCAGCACGAGCACCGCCTTGATCGACTCGCCCCACTTGTCGTCGGGGATACCGAATACGCATGCTTCATATACATCCGGGTGCTGATACAACGCTTGCTCGACCTCGGTGGGATAGACATTGAATCCGCCTGTGATGATCATGTCCTTCTTGCGATCGACAATATAGACGAACCCCTCTTCGTCCATGCGTGCGAGATCACCAGTATGCAAACGCCCGTTGCGCAGCGCCTGCGCCGACAATTCCGGCTCACCCCAATAACCTGCGAATACGTCGGGGCCGCGCACAGTGATCTCGCCCACCTCGCCTTGCGGCACTGGCTGCCCGTCATCACCTAGCAAGCAGAGTTCGCCTTCGCCAAACAATCGCCCGCAGGAGGACAGACGCTCTGGACGCGATGCCAACGCATGCGCATGGTCAGCCGTGCTCAACAAAGCCAGTCCACCGGTGGTTTCGCCAGTACCGTAGCCTTGGCTCAATTTCGGCCCCAGCGCCTCCCATGCCTCGCGGACTCGGGCGGGCGCCATCGGCGCACCGCCATAAGATATCTGACGCAGCGCGCTCAGATCGTGACGATGCAAGCTGGGCTCCGCAATCAACATATTGATCATCGTCGGCACCATGAAACTGAATGCCGCACGATGCTTTGCCGCCGAGGCCAGAAAGGCCTCGGGGTCGAAACGGTCATGCAGCAGGATGGTGCCTCCCTGGAACAGAAAGGGCTGCATGAACATACCGCTGGCATGCGTAATCGGGCCCGCCAGCGCCAGCACCTCGCCGGGATTGGCGCGCATGCGGCCCATGACCACCTTGCGCAGCGAGGCCATGCGGTTGCCCACCGTTTGCATCGCCGCCTTCAGTTTGCCGGTGGAGCCTGATGTGAAATGCAGCACCGCAAGGTCGTTTTCCGCCATCTCTATATCAGGATTCCGGTCCGCAGCTGCTGCGATAAACGACTCGTATGTGCGCCACCCTTCGATCGCATCGTTGCCCGTCACGATCATATGGCGCACGCTGCTCAACTCGCTCAGGATCGACGCCACGCCTTCGCTATGCGTAGGGTCGACGATGAACACCGTCGCCTGGGCGTTATTGACCGTATCGACGACTTCTCGACTGGACAGACGCGCGTTCAATGCGACCTTGACCAGGCCGGCTTTGTAGAGCGCGCATTCGAGCTCGATGATTTCAGGGCAATTCCAGGCCTGGATGGCAACGCGGTCGCCTTTGACCAGCCCCAATCCCAGCAAGGCATTGGCCAAGCGATTCGAACGCGTCTCCAACTGGCCAAAACTGATTGTCTTTTCGCCATAGATGATGGCGGGCCGATCACGCCAATAGGTTGCGTTACGGCTGGTATATCGTCCTTGATTCATCGAATGCTCCATCGTTTTTTTGCATGGCGGGATGGTGCAGCCGGAACCATACTCGGCAAATAACCGGCGCGCGTTTTTCAATGCCGCAGGGTTATCAAGCGATAATCATGCCGTAAAGTTATCGGGATACGCGGATAGGGCATCGCTTGATGAGTCCACGCAGGTTAAATCTGGCCACGACAGGCACATTCGACAGCCTGCTTGCGATTCCTAGGAGACACTCGTGCAAATACGCGTTCATCGCCCCTGGCAAACTCTGGCCGCATTGGTGCTGGGTTTGGCGGCCCTGATTCCGGCTACGGTCCGAGCCGGCACGTATCCGGATCGGCCCATACGTTTAGTGGTGCCCTTTACCGCCGGCGGCCAATTCGATTACATCGCCCGGCTGGTCGCAGATCCTCTGGGGCGCGAACTAGGCCAGAACATCATTGTGGAAAATGTGGGCGGAGGCGGCGGCAGCATTGGCGGTGCGAAAGTCGTGAACTCGCCTGCGGACGGCTATACACTGCTGGAATATGGCGGCAACTTCGCCATTGCCAAACACCTGACGCCGAATCTGTCATTCGACCCTATAGCCGACTTGATACCCGTTTCCGGGATCAGCCTGTCACCCCATGTCATTCTGGTCAACAGCAGTCTGCCCATCCATAATCTGGCGGAGCTGACCGCCTATTCAAAAGCCAATCCCGGCAAACTGAGCTATGGCAGCCCTGGCGTAGGCTCATCCATGCATCTGACATTCGAGGCAGTCAAGCAGCACTTCGGCATCGATGCGGTGCATGTGCCTTATCGCGGCGGCAGTAACATGATCAACGACCTGGCCGGCGGCCAAGTGGGCGTGGGCATCATCGCCGTAGCGCCCGCCATGCCCTTCATCGAAAGCGGCCGCGTGCGAGCCATCGCCGTGACCGGTCACGACCGCGCCGGCTCATTGCCTGATGTACCCACGGTAGCAGAGGCCGGCTACAAGGACTTTGAAAGCGGCAGTTGGGGTGGCATCGCAGTACCCAAAGGCACGCCGGCGGATATCGTCGAGCGCCTGAATCAAGCCATGATCAAAGTCGTGAGCCAACCCGACGTCAAGAAAGCACTGCAATCGCAGTCGTTCACGCCCATCGCGGGTACGCAAGCAGAGTTTCAGGCACTGATCCAGGCCGAGTCGGACCGCTATGGGCCGCTGATCAAGCAACTAGGATTGCGCAACGAATAGGGTTGATTCCTCGCCGCCACGGTCGGCAGCAGGTCTACGCAGGTCGGCCGTCAACGCCCTCGAGCCCGCTCACGCAGAATTTCAATCAGGCGTTCGGCCAACGGCGACTGATAGCTGCCATGACGCGTCATGATGCCGATCTCGCGATGCCACGTGACATCGTCGAGCGGTACCGCGGCCAAGCCCTGTCCGGCCTCGGATCGCAGCGTGATCTCGCTGATCACAGTGAGCAAATCGGTACTGTGCAAAATGCTCACCAGGCTGGATACCGAAGAGTTGGACTCCACCATGATATTGGGCGGCGGGGCCCCATGCTGTTCAAACCTGGTCTCCAGCCAGCGGCGTGAGGCGACCTGCAAACCAGGCAGCATCCAGCTATAACCCAGCAAATGTTCAAAGCGGATCCGCGCATGGCCGAAAATTGGATGTCCACGACGAGCGGCGACAAAGAGGCGGTCGCGAAACAGCGGGATGCGATCAAACTCCGCAGGCGCAGCCGAATCGTGCAGCGAGCTGATCGAAAAATCCAGGTCACCCTGACGCAACGCCGGAATCAACGCATCGTTGAGTGCTACCACAACGTTGATTTTTGCGGCGGGTCGCTGCGCCATCAACTCGACACAAGCCTGGTTGAACACCGGCTCCACCAACAACGGGGGTTACCCCGACACGCACCAGGCCGACACTGCCTCGATGCAGATCACCGGCCTCGCGCAATGCCTCGTCCAGCTCGCGCCGCGCTTGCAGACTACGCTGGTAAAACGCTTTCCCGGGCATGGTCAGTTCCATCCCCTTTGGCGTGCGCACGAACAACTGCAGCTTCAGCTCGTCCTCGAGGCGCCGGATCCCCTTGGTCAGCGCGGGTTGGCTGATCCCCATGCCATCAGCTGCGCGCCCTACATGCCCGGCGCGCGCCACGGCCAGAAAATAGTCCAGATCTTCGAGTCGCATGATTCCGCCTGGTTATTGAACCCAAAGAAAAGATAATCACCAAGCGAGCAAGCGCTGTCAAGCTAGCGCTCATTCAAGGAGACATCATGGCCCAAGACAGCCCCACCCTCGCCGAGTTGCGCGAACGCCTGCACCGTTATCTGCATGACGAATTGATCCCCATGGAACGCTCGCGCGGCCTGGGATACGAGGACGAGTTTCCTCGCGAACTGGTCAAATCGATTTGGCAACGTTCTCGCGCCCTGGGCCTGTACGGCCTGCAATTGCCCAAGGAGATAGGCGGACAGGCCTTGCCGTACCGGGACCTATGTGTATTGAAAGACGATGCCGCTGCATCGGGCGCCATTCTGTTCCCTCATGTGCTAGGCGATTGGGGCGGACCGTCACGAATAGGCAATCTCGTCCGTTACGCCACGCCGTATCAGTTGGAACGCTACATCATGCCGGTCGTACACGCCGAGCGCGGCGCTTGCTTTGCGATGACTGAGCCGCAGTCGGGCTCGGACGCCACCAGCTTGCGCACACTCGCGGTAGAAGACGGCGATGACTACATCATCACAGGCGTCAAACACTACATCACGGCATCGATGTTTGCGGACTTTGCGATCACGATGTGCGTCACCGATCCTGAAAAAGGCATGGACGGAATCTCGGCTATCCTGATCGATCTGGATCTGCCAGGAGTGCGGCTAGAGCATGATTGCGTGCCGATGACAGGACAGTATGTCGACGCAGACATCGTGTTGGATCATGTACGCGTGCCGAAAAAAAATCTGATCGGCAAACCGGGAGAAGGCTTTCGCATCGCGATGAATCGCGTCAGCGTCAATCGCCTGCTGCACTGTCCTACGATGATAGGACTGGCGCGGCAGGCCTTTCGCATGGCTGTCGATTATGCAAAAACGCGCCAGCAGTTCGGCGGCCCGATCAGCCGCTTTCAGGCCATCCAGCACATGCTGGCCGACATGGCGACCTCGCTCTATGCGTGCGAGCAAATGGTATTGGGCGCCGCACAGCGAGCCGACGCGGGCGAGGACGTGCGCGAGCTGGCGGCCATGTGCAAGCTCTTCGTATCCGAGCGGTGTTTTGAAATCGCCGACAAGGCTATGCAGATACATGGCAATGTCGGCGTGACCAAAAATCACCCGGTGGAATTCATTTTCCGCCGGTTGCGGCTATATCGGATAGTGACGGGTACCAGCGAGATACAGCGCAATACGATTGCGAAAGGGATTTTGGCGTAGTCACAGGCGGCATACGTGCTTATCGCGATTTCAATGGAGATGAGCTACGCATCATCGCCGCATGCATCAACTCTAGCCAAGCAGATCTTCCAAACTGGCACCATGCCACCCCGCCGCATGCCCGGACCGATCGCGATTCGCGTGTGTGCAGGGCACACGCGAATCGCAGCCCTGCAAGATCTTTCTCTTTGCCAACACGGTTGCAGAAAAATGCCAAGCAAGAAAGTCGTGCCAGCGACGTGATGAGCTTGAATGACTGCGAGTCGAGCCGAGGCAATCGGGCCGTGAGGGCGCCTCAAAGCCGAGTGGAGCGGACGTCGTAGGTAGGCCCGAACGGGCCGGACGAGACGAGCGAACACGATGTCCGGTGCCCGCGCGCCGGACCGGCTTTGTGAAGCCCTCACGGCCCGATTGCCTCGGCTCGACGTCCAATAAGCACACCACCCTCTACCCAACTAAATATGCAAAGCATGCCCCAACGCACGCAAAGCAGCCTCTTGAACAGCCTCCCCCAACGTCGGATGCGCATGAATAGTTCCAGCCACGTCCTCCAACACGGCCCCCATCTCCAGCGACTGCGAAAACGCCGCCGCCAGCTCAGACACCCCGCGCCCGACCGCCTGCCACCCGACAATCAGATGGTTATCACGGCGCACGACGACACGCACAAAGCCTTCTGTCGACTCCAGCGTCATGGCGCGCCCATTGGCGGCAAACGGGAATACACCGACCAGACAATCCAACCCTGCATCCTGCGCCTGCTGCGGCGCGAGACCCGCCGTGACGATTTCCGGATCGGTAAAACACACCGCCGGAATGGCCGCTGGCGTAAAGCGACGCTTCTGACCGGCCACTAATTCGGCAACCATCTCGCCCTGCGCCATCGCACGATGCGCCAACATCGGTTCCCCCGCGATATCGCCAATCGCCCAGACATTTCGCATCGACGTCCGGCATTGATCGTCAATACGCAATGCATTACCCGATCGGCTCAACTGCAGGTTCTCCAGCCCCCACCCCTGAGTACGAGGCCGGCGACCGATAGCCAGCAGAACTTGATCTGCAGGCAACACCGTCTCGGCCCCCGATGCATCCTGTATGCGTACCGCATCGCCGGCCGCATTCATGCCCATGACCTTGCGCCCGAGGTAGAGTGTGATCCCCATCTTGGCCAGCGCAGCCGCGACCGGCTTGGTCAGATCGGCATCGTAGGTCGGCAAAATACGATCCTGCGCCTCGACCACCGCGACCTCGGCGCCGAGCTTGCGATACACCGTGCCCAGCTCCAATCCAATATAGCCGCCGCCGACCACGACCAATCGTTCAGGAATAGATGACGGCGACAGCGCCTCGGTGGACGAAATCACTCGGCCTGCGAAAGGCATGGACGGCAACGGCATCGGCTCTGATCCCGCTGCCAACAGCAAGTGCTCGCACTGGATGCGTTGAATGCCTTGTCCGGTATCGACCTCAACCGTCTTGCCATCCAGCACCTGAGCCCAGCCGCGCACCAGTTGCACCCCGTTTTTCTTGAGCAAGGCGGTTACGCCCCCGGTCAATCGGCTCACGATGCCGTCTTTCCAGGCGACCGTCTTTGTGATGTCTATCGAGGGCGTCTGCACCGAAATACCCAATGGTGCAGCCTCGGCGTACTCGCGAGCACGTTCAAACTCGCCCGCTGCATGAATCAGCGCCTTTGACGGAATGCAGCCGATATTCAGGCATGTACCACCCGGCTGCTGTCCCTCGACGACAATCGTGGGCACGCCCAACTGACCGGCGCGAATCGCGGCGACATAACCTCCCGGCCCGCCGCCGATCACCAACAATGTTGTGTTCAGCGTCTCGCTCATCACGCCTCCACGAAAAGTAAGGCAGGCTGTTCAAGCAATGCACGCACTGCCTGGATGAACTGCGCTGCATCCATGCCGTCGACCACACGATGATCAAAGGACGAAGACAAGTTCATCAGCTTACGGGCGACGACTGCGCCTTGCTGGAACATCGGCCGCTCGACGATGCGATTCACCCCCACAATGCCTACCTCGGGATGATTGATGACGGGCGTACTGACAATGCCGCCCAAGGCCCCCAAGCTCGTGAGTGTGATCGTGGATCCGCTTAACGCATCGCGTTCGGCTTTGCCGTTGCGCACCGCCTGGGCCAATCGTGCGATCTCTTGCGCAATCGCCCAGATATCGAGCGACTCGGCATGGCGCACAACAGGCACGATCAAACCGGCATCGGTCTGCGTCGCCACACCCAGATGCACGGCGCCAAAACGGGTCACTACACCCGCCTCATCGTCGTAACGCGCATTGATTTGCGGGAAATCCCGCAAGGCGATAACCATGGCGCGAGCCAGCAAGGGCAACAGCGTGAGCTTGCCGCGCGACTCGCCATATTTGCGATTCAGTTGCGCGCGCAGATCCTCGATCTCGGTCACGTCGATTTCCTCGACGTAACTGAAATGAGGAATACGCCGCTTGGATTCCTGCATTTTCTGCGCGATCTTACGGCGCAGCCCCACGACGGGGACCTGTTCCTCGTCATGGCGCTCGCGATATCCGGATAGCGCCGCCGATGCGGTTGCGCCCTGCCCTTGTACATAGGCGTCCAGGTCTTCGTGCATGATACGGCCCGCCGGCCCAGATCCATGCACATAACGCAGCTCGATACCCAGATCCCAGGCCCGTTTGCGCACGGCGGGCGAGGCCAAGGGACGTTCGTCTGGTTGACGAGACGGCGTGGCGCGCTGCACAGCGGATGTGGCTGCAGGGGATTTCCGGGCAGCTCCAGCCGAAGCCTGTGTCTCGGCTTGAGCCATACCACGCGCAGCCATCGCCGACGCAACCGTCGAACCCGACGAAACATTCGAAGCGATGGATGCACCAAGCGATGCCGACTCTCGCGATACAGTCGCAGCGCTGGACGCCGTCGAGGATGTCGAAGACGACTGCGATCCAGCGTTGGCCTCTCTATCGGCTTGACTTGCGGCGTCTCGAACCACACTCGCATCACCCGCCGGCTTGCCGGCTGCTGCGGTTGGCGTCTGACCTGCTTGCGCAGCCGTCGCATCGCCTTTGAAATTGCCCGCGCCCTCAACCTCTAAGCGAATCAATTCGCCGCCCACGGCCATCGTGTCACCCACGTTGCCGCCCAGCGAGATCACCTTGCCCACCACCGGCGACGGAATCTCCACCGTCGCCTTGTCTGTCATCACGTCGGCCAGAGGTTGATCCTCTGCCACGGTATCACCGGCCTTTACATGCCACGCTACGAGCTCGACCTCGGCAATCCCTTCGCCGATGTCGGGCATTTTGATGATGTGAATCCCCATGTCATGCCTCCATCACGCGTTGGAATGCCGCGCCCACGCGAGCCGGCCCTGGAAAATACGCCCATTCCTGAGCATGCGGATATGGGGTATCCCAACCCGTGACACGCTCGATAGGAGCCTCCAGGTAATGAAAGCAATGCTCTTGAATCAAGGACACCAGCTCGGCGCCGAAACCGCAGGTGCGTGTCGCCTCGTGCACCACGACGCAACGACCAGTCTTGCGCACCGAGTTCACGATCGTGTCGAGATCCAGTGGCCATAACGTACGCAGGTCGATCACTTCGGCATCGAGGCCGGTTTCCTCGGCTGCGGTCAGAGACACATGCACCGTCGTGCCGTACGTCAGCACAGTCAGCGCCTCACCCGGACGCACAATAGCGGCGCTGCCTAGGGGCACGGTGTAATAGCCCGTGGGGACCTGGCTGGCCGGATGCTTGCTCCACGGCGTCACGGGGCGGTCATGATGCCCATCGAACGGGCCGTTATAGAGACGTTTCGGCTCGAGAAAAATCACCGGATCATTATTCTCGATCGCCGCGATCAACAGGCCTTTCGCATCGTACGGATTGGAGGGCAGCACGGTACGCAAACCGCATACCTGCGTGAACATGGCCTCGGGGCTCTGGCTATGCGTCTGCCCGCCATAGATACCGCCACCGCAGGGCATGCGAATCGTCATCGGTGCGATGAATTCATTCACCGAGCGATAACGCAGCCGCGCCGCCTCGGATACGATCTGATCCGACGCGGGATAAAAATAATCGGCGAACTGGATTTCGCATACCGGCCGTAGGCCATACGCCCCCATGCCTACCGCGACGCCGACGATACCGCCCTCGGAAATAGGCGCATCAAAAACACGCGAAGAACCGTACTTGGCTTGCAAGCCCTCGGTGCAGCGAAACACGCCACCGAAATACCCCACGTCCTGGCCGAACACCACCACATTGTCATCACGTTCCAGCATGACGTCCATGGCCGAACGCAATGCCTGGATCATGGTCATCGACGTCGTCGTCGGACCCGTATTCTTGTCGTTTGCCATGATCAGACTCCCAGCTCTTGGCGCTGCCGGCGCAGATGATCCGGCATCTCTTCGTAGACATCCTCGAAAATACTGGCCGCACTGGGAACATGCCCATCGACCAGCGTGCCAAAACTCTCGGCCTCTTTTTGCGCCGCCAGAATCTCGGCCTCGAGCTCTGCCTTCAAGGCCTCGTGCTGTTCATCCGACCAAATGCCCAGGCTGATCAAATGCTTTTTGAACCGCGCGATCGGGTCTCCCAATGGGAAATGGCTCCAGTCGTCGCCCGGCCGGTACTTCGTTGGATCGTCCGACGTGGAATGGGGCCCAGCCCGATACGTGACCCACTCGATCAACGTGGGTCCCAGATTGCGGCGAGCGCGCTCGGCGGCCCACTGCGAAGCGGCATATACCGCCAGGAAATCATTGCCGTCCACTCGCAGCGACGCGATTCCGCAGCCTACGCCGCGCCCGGCGAACGTCGTGCCTTCTCCGCCCGCTATCGCCTGAAAGGTCGAAATGGCCCATTGATTGTTGACCACATTCAAAATCACAGGCGCGCGGTATACGTGAGCGAACGTCAATGCAGTATGAAAATCCGCCTCGGCCGTCGCACCATCACCGATCCACGCTGACGCGATACGCGTATCGCCCTTGATCGCCGACGCCATCGCCCAGCCAACGGCCTGAATAAACTGCGTCGCCAGGTTGCCCGAAATCGAGAAGAACCCAGCGTCACGCTTGGAGTACATGACAGGCAGTTGACGCCCCTTTAGCGGATCCCGCTCGTTGGACATCAGCTGGCACATCATCTCGACCAGCGACACATTGCGCGTGAGCAGAATGCTCTGTTGGCGATAGGTCGGGAAACACATGTCGCCCTGCTCCAGGGCCAGCGCGTGAGCTGAGCCGATGGCTTCCTCGCCCAGGCTCTGCATATAGAACGAGATTTTCTTTTGCCGCTGTGCCGTCAGCATACGGGAATCGAAAATGCGCGTCTTGAGCATGGCGCGCATCCCGGCGCGCAGCGTATCGTCATCCAGCTGAGGTGCCCAAGGCCCTTGGGCATTCCCCTCATCATCGATCACGCGCACGAGACGATAAGCCAGATCGGCGGTATCGACAGCCGCGACATCAATGGGGGGTTTGGGAACGTCGCCCGCAGGCGACAGATGCAGATAGGAAAAATCGGTCTTGCAACCCGGGCGCCCGGTGGGCTCGGGGACGTGCAGTTTTAGTGGGCCATATTGGCTCATGGTGTTGTCTCCACGCTCGATCGTGTCATGCGTTCTTGCTTTGCAATGGCCGGATGCGAGGGGGTAACCGCGCACTAGGCCGCCACCGGATCGCGCGCGGGGTAATGCTACGCGTCTGGCAGGAAACAGATTAGCACAAGCTAGGACGAATCCGAGCCTGAGGAGATGAACGGGCCAGGGTTTTCCGCGGGCCGGATTATCCGTTACGACGTACTTTTAGCCCGACATGCCCGTTGCGGTCGTTTTCAGGGGACGATTCCCATATGATCGGCAAGCGTTTCCCCTGAGTACTGCTTACGAAATAATCCCTGCGCTGCGAGCATAGGAACCAGTTCACTCAGGCATAGGTCCAGAGACTCCGCGGCCCCGCCCGGCAAGGCAATGAAGCCATCCGCAGCGCCAGCCTCGACGCGCGCGACAATCTCGCGCAATGCGTCCTCGGCGGTGCCCACTATCTGCCAATGTGCCGAGCTACAGACCTCCGGACGCTGCAGCAGTTGCCTCAGCGTCGGCTGTTCACGCATCACCAGGCGACGCAGCAGGTCCACATGCGTCTGGCCGCGCATAGGTACCCCGGGCTCACCCAACATGGTGCTGGTCAACGGCTGGTCCGGTGCGAGCGTGCGTACGTCGATGTTCAGCATGCGTTCGATATACGCCAGCTTGTGAGCCTCCTCCGTTCGGCCCTGCGTGGTCTCATAAAGATCGCGAGCCTGACTGGCAGTCCTGCCTAAATACAGGCTGAGGCCCGGCAGCATGCGGACAGCATCAGGCTTGCGGCCATGTGTGGTGGCACGGCCACGCAGATCCTGTCTCAGTTCGGCGCCAGCCGAGATATCCGGAGTGGCAGCGAAAACCGCATCGGCGACGCGCGCTGCGAAGTCACGGCCCCATTCCGACGCGCCCGCCTGGAACAGAGGAATACGGCCCGCTCCGCGGGCTGGCAGGTTTAGCGGTCCTTGTACGTTGAAATATGGGCCATGATGATCGATAGGCCGAATAAGCGCGGGGTCGGCGTACTTGCCCTCCGCGCGATCCAGTAGCAGTGCCTCGCGCGGATAGCTTCGCCACAATTGCCGCACGACCTCGGTGAACTCCAATGCCTTGCTATAGCGTTCTTCGGAAGGCGGCATGGGAGCATCACCGAAGTTGCGGCTGCCGTCCAGCGCCGTCACGATGTTCCATCCAGCACGGCCCTCGCTGATCCAGTCCAGCGATTGAAGTTGGCGGGCGACCACGTAGGGCGGGTTGAACGTGGTTGCTGCCGTCGTTACCAAGCCGATGCGCTTGGTCGCGGGCGCGATGGCGGACAGCAGGACAGTGGGGTCCAGGCTGCTGAAGCCAGGCGAACGGTCCAGCACCTGCGGGTCCAGGTACAGCACGTCGGGCCGGAACAGAAAGTCCAGGTGTGCAGCCTCTGCCCGCCTGGCGATGTCAGCGTAAAAACCTGCAGAATAAGTGTCTTCTACGCAGCTATCGGGCCGACGCCAACCGTTGCCGGTCAGCCAGGTCGTGGCCAGGGACAGCCCGATACACAAGGGTTTCCGATTAGACATAGTAGAGATTCCTTTCTTGTCGATGAGGTGCGTGCGAATCCTGCAATGGCCTCAAACGCACGCCGGCGCGTCGCCTGCATGCGAGACGTGAGCGACCGGGACCACCATCGGTGTATCAGTCACCGGATCGGATACGACCAGGCAGCGAATACCGAAGAGTTGCTCGACCAGGGATGGCGTGAGCACCTCGCCGGGCGAGCCAGCCGCTTGGATCGCGCCGGCTCGCATGGCGACGAGATGATCGGCATAGCGCGCCGCCTGATTGAGATCGTGCAACACCATGACCAACGTACGGCCGCCTTCGCGGTTAAGACGCTTGCATAACTCGAGCACCTCAAACTGGTGAGCAATATCCAGGTAAGTCGTGGGCTCGTCCAGCAGCATGACGGGGGTATCCTGGGCCAACGCCATGGCGAGCCAGACGCGCTGGCGTTGACCGCCGGAGAGTTCGTCTACCACTCGGTCCGCCAGTTCCGTCACACGGGTATCAGCCATGGCCTGCCACACCGCAGCCTCGTCCGCCGTGGACCATTGCCGGAACAGCGTCTGGTGAGGATAACGGCCGCGAGCGACCAAATCGGCGACGCAGATACCGGCCGGCGCAACCGAGGACTGAGGTAACAGCCCCAATTTGCACGCCAACTCCCGGGCGCGGTAGTGTCGAATGTCCTTGCCCTCCAGGACAATCTGGCCGGAACGCGGCGCCAGCAGCCGCGATAGCGCGCGCAATAGTGTCGACTTGCCGCACGCGTTGGGACCGACAATCACAGTGATTCGGCCACGCGGTATCGTGACATCCAAGTCTGCGGAGACAAGCCGGGAATCGTAGGAAAGCTTCAATCCCTGTCCTACGAGCACCGGACCACCGTACCGTATCTCTTCGTCGCCACGCTGTATGGCTTGCTGCTTCATGTCTGGCTTCCTGAAAAACGGCCACGGCGGGACGAAGCCGCGAGTAACCAGATGAGATAAAGCCCCCCTAGCATCCCCGTCACCTTGCCCACGGGCAGGTTCAGACGCAAAGGTTGCCATTGACTGAGCAGATCCGCGCCGACCAGCAAACAGGCTCCCATCAGGGCCGCCCCCGCGACCGGCAGGCCCCGTGCCCGGCCCAGGCGACGGGCAAGCTGGGGCGCTGCCAACGCAATAAAAGCCACGGGACCAGCCGCCCCAGTAGCGAGTGCAGCGAGCATGACCGCGCAGAACACCATGGCCAAGCGCACACGTTCCACCGGTATACCAAGCTGACTGGCGACCTCGTCGCCCATCTCCATCATCGCCAACCGGCGCGCCGACAGCAGCACGAACGGCACGAACAGAACTACGCCTGAGATGGCGAGCCAGGCATGGGACCAACTGCGCGCATTGAGCGTGCCGGCCAACCACAGATTCGCCATCACGGCATTGTCCAGCTCACCCTTGACCAGCATCAGTCCATTGAGTGCGTGCAGAACGGCGCCGACCCCGATGCCCACCAGCACCAGTCTGCGTCCACCGGCCTTTCCATTTCTGAGCGACAGCAGATAGACGACCATAGCCGCGACCAATCCGCCCATCATGGCTCCCATCGCCACACCCAGCGCAGACTGACCGTAGAGCACAATCTGTAGCAGCGCGCCCGTGGCCGCCCCGGTCGTGAAACCGATGACGTCAGGCGAGCCCAAAGGGTTGCGCGTGATGGACTGGAACACTGCCCCGGAGACTCCCAGCGCTACACCCACAAAACAAGCCGTCAGCACTCGAGGCAGGCGGACGTCCAGAACCATCTGTTCACCTGCACGAGCCACCTGTGGTTCGAAAAGCACCTGCAGCAGTCGCGGCAGGCTCATGCCAGTCCGCCCAACGCTCAGCGCAGCTGCAACCAGGATCAGCAGCACGGCCAGCAGAACCAGCAGGACGACCAACATCCGGGGCTGAATGAGAACGCTGTAGTCCTGCACACGCCAGGCACGCTGTGTAGTGAGGTGATGCGGCGTCCTCGTCATGAAACCTCCAGCATGCGCCGTCTGACCAACGCCACGAACACCGGGCCACCAATGAGTGCCGACAGGATGCCCACAGAAATCTCGTCGGGCCGCGCAATCACACGCCCCAACACATCGGCAGCGAGAACGAGCATCGCTGAAATCAGCATCGAAAAACACAACTGCCACCGATGGTCCGGTCCTCCGGCATGGCGAGCCAAATGGGGCGCAATCAATCCAACGAAGGTGATGGGCCCCGCAGCGGCCGTAGCCGCCCCGGCCAACAGCACAACGGCTGTGGCACAGCTCAACCACACGATTGCAGGACGTGCACCCAAAACCATACCCAACTCCGCGCCCAGCGCCACCGCGTCCAGTCCCCGCGCCGTCGCGAAAGCGAGCACCAGACCACCCGCCGTCGCTACAGCAACCGGCCCCAGCACAGCGTAGCCACGTCCTTGCAACGAGCCGACAGCCCAATGACGGAACTGATCGAAGACCGCGTTATCACTGTTGATGGTGATGATCTGCGTCGCAGCCAACAACACCGCAGATAACGCCGCGCCCGCCAACACCATGCGCAGTGGATCAAATCCCTGACGAATGCCACCAAACAGATAGACCGCCACGCCGGCAAGCGCAGCTCCCACGAAACCAAAGCCTAATTGACCGCTGATGCCAGTCACACCAAAGCCCGCAATAGCAGCAGCGATGGCGACTGCTGCACCTGCGTTCACACCCAGGAGTCCTGGGTCAGCCAGTGGATTGCGCGTGAGGGCCTGCATCAGCACTCCACCCGCACCCAGCGCACAGCCGATCACCATAGCGAGCAAGGCGCGTGGTATCCGCAGATGCCGCAGCAGCAGATGATCGTTGTTGGAACTGTCAAAAGAGAAAATAGCTTGCCAAGCTGTGTGCGGTTCAATCTCCTGCGCGCCAACGATGAGACTGACTGCGCTCAGCAACACTAGCGCCGCGAGTCCGGCAGACAGAATGAGCAATCGCGCACGCTGCCGTCCACTGCGGATATTCGCAACGGCGGGCAGGCCAGGAGCGAGTCTTATTGGAGTTTGCATGATTCGCTCCTCGACCTCTCTCAACGGCCAAACAGACGTACGATGTGATCGATCAATTCGCTGGCGCTGTAATAGTCGACCCGGAACGCATGAAGGCCCAGCGCATAGACCTGCCGCGAACGCACCGAAGGCAAATTGGCGAGAACAGGATCGTTGAGCATCGCGGCCGTTCTACGATCGTCGGCGCGGAGCAAAAATGTCGTGGATGCCTTGAGCTGAGGTAAAAACTCGTACTGCGCCCAGACAAAGTCGCTCGCCGTATCGGATGTACTGTGCCAACTCGGGTCCGGCCGTTCAACATCGAAGCCCAACGAAGCGAGCAACTGACCATGCACACCGTCGCGGGTAGCGATGGGATTGCTGGTGCCCGGACCGTTATAGCTGATGACGTTCACCTGCCCTTCAGGCAACGCCAATCTGTCGCGAGCCTGAGCCACATGGCGATCGAATTCTGCAATGCGCTGAGCAGCCTGCGCCTCCAGGCCCATGGCCTGCGCCAACTCGTTCGCCAAGCCCTGCCAGCTCTGCCGCCCATAGTCCACCACAATAGTGGGCGCGACTGCGCGCAAGCGCGCAAGGTGCTCGCGCGCAGAATCTGCACCGGTAGCTGACACGACGATCAAATCGGGTGCAACAGCATATACCGCCTCCAGATCTGTACCGCCAGCGGGCCAAAGATTTTCCACACTGCGCTGTTCGGCCACATCAGCCCACTGCGCAAAGAATTTGCCGTTGGCAGCCGAGGCACTGGCCACTAAGGGCGCGTCGATTGCCAGCAAGGTACCTGTCACGGTGACAGAGGTAGATAGGATGCGCCTGGGCGGTGCCGGCAGTTCAGTGACGGTGTGATCGGCATTGTGAAACCGGCGTGGCCAATCCTCTGCGGCCCCAAGGGCGTCACCAGCAAAGCTCACCGGCTCGAGGACAACCATGCCGAGCCATACCATTGACAACAACATGCGACGCCGTGCAGACGTAGTACCAGACTTCATGCGCACCCTACCAACTCAGTCTGGCGGTAGCCATCACACTACGGCCCGTACCGTAGTAGCACGAGGTCGCCGCCGTGCAAGTAGCCACGTAGCGTTTGTCAGCCAGATTGCTGGCATTGAGTGCGAGGTCCAGATGCATGTCCCCGATCTTGCCCACGTCATAGCGCAACGCCGCGTCGAACAAGGTATAGGACGGGATACGCAGGTTATTGGCTAGATCGCCATAGGTCTCGTCCACGTAGCGCACGCCCGCCCCCATGCCCAGGCCACGCAATGGGCCACTTTGAATGGTGTAGTCCAGCCATAGCGAGCCCATCCAATCCGGCACGCGCACCATACGATTGCCGGTGTAGCCGTCGTTGTTGCGCACGACCTTGGAGCTCATGCGTGTGACCGCCCCGATGACGCTCAGACCGCGCAAAGGCGTGATGCGGCCTTCCAGTTCGACACCGCGTACGCGCACCTTTCCAGTCTGGACTTGATACGCCTCGTCCCCTTGGTTCTCGGGATCGGCGGTCAGCACGTTTTCCTGATTCAGCTCATAGGCCGAGAGCGTAATCATGCCGTCGACGTTGCGCGGCTCGTACTTTACGCCCACCTCCCACTGCGAGCCGGTCACCGGCTTAAAACTGCTGCCGTCGCGCTTGAGGCCGCCCGTCGGTTGGAACGATTCGGCGTAGCTGAGATATGGCGCCAGCCCATTGTCGAACAGGTAGGTCACCCCCGCCCGTCCCGTAAACGCGCTGTCCTTGGTAATAGTCCGGGTATCGGTCAGACGATCGAGAGTGTCGATGCGGGTCCAGTCCTGACGGCCGCCCAACGTAAAACGCCACTTTCCCACAGCGATCTGGTCCTGCAGATAAAGGCCAAACTGTTCATCGGTTTCTCGCGTGGACATCTGGCTGGCCAGAGTCGGCTCAAAATCGTAGTAGGTGTAGACCGGATCGTAGACGTCGATCGCGATGGCAGTCGGCGACACCTGTGCCGCCTGGCGCAGGAAAGTCCAGTTGGTTTTCTGCCAGTCGAAGCCGACCAGCACAGTGTGTGCCAGCGCACCCGTATCGAATTTACCCTCGATCCGGCTATCGATGGTCTGCGCATCTGAATCGCCTTCGCCCTGTACGGCGCGCCGATTGAGGATGTGTCCATCGGTCAGCGTGTTGAGCTGAGTGAGCGGCGCACCGCGCACGCCGTTGCCCACTGTGGCGCGATACAACGAATCGACATGCGTGTAGCGGGCGTTCTGGTTGAACTTCCAGTTATCGTTGAATTGATGCTCGAACTGCCAGCCGGCCGTCCAGATATCGCGGTTGTACACGTTCCAGTTCGGCTCGCCCAGGAAAGTGTCATGATCTATATAACCGTCAGCCGCCGGGACCACCGTCCCCTCGTATGGTAGAAATTGAAACGTGCTGCCGCCCCGATCGCGCTGAAACATACCCAACAGCGTCAAGCGCGATCGATTGTCATTGAACTGCAGCGTGGCGCTGGGTGCGATAAACCACTGCTCATGGTCGGTATGCTTGATCTGCTTGTCACCATTGCCATAGAGCCCAACGAGCCGCCACAGCAGATTTTCATTGTCGTTAGCACCGCCCACATCAAACGAGGCCTGGGGTCGGCCGTGTCCATCCACTTGCAATCGCACGACTTGTTCCTGACCCAGTGTTGGAATCTTACTGACCTGATTGACTATGCCGCCAGGCGCAAGCTGCCCGTATAAAACGCTGGACGGGCCCTTCAGCACCTCCACGCGTTCCATATTCCAGGTATTGAAGGAAGTACGATTCCAGCTCAGGTTGCTGTCCGATGGTGCTCGCAGCCCGTCGAGCATCACATTGGTGCCGAAGCTGCCTGCATCAAAACCGCGAATGTACAGGTCATCGACACGGTTATCGATACCCTGGCTTTCAGGCAATACTCCTGCCGTATAGCGGGTAGCTTCGTTCAGGTTGCTTACGCCCCGCGCGTCCATTTCCTCACGCTCGATGACCGACACCGATTGCGGCACCTCAAGCAACGCCGTGTCGGTCTTGGTCGAACCGCCGATGGTTTCCGCTGCCCGGTAAGCGTTTACCGTGACGGCGTCCATCGTCGCAACGTCTGAGTCCGTGGGAGCGGTGGCGGATTGCGCCCAGGCATTGCCCAGCATGATGAACAGCAGCGCGCTGGGCACCATGCGAGCGAGGCGATAAGGGTCTGGCCTGACGATTTTGGCTGAACCCGAAGGGGCTGCAGAAGCGGTAGGACCGGTCGACGGAGGCGCTGAGGGAGATATCTTCACGGGAAAGGCTTTATTTGTTAATGGGACGTGTTCTCATTTTCAATTTTTCCAGTAATCTGCCGGATGCGCCTTCGTGAAGACAGCGCAAATCTTCGTCAAAACGGCAATCTGCGGCTTCCCTTCTAAGAGATGATCGATCGCCCAGGATCAGCAAACAGGCTAACGGCGCCCCGGACGTACTTGCGTGGGCGTCAAACCGAATTGCCGTTTAAAAGCTGTGGCGAAACTTGCCGCATTGGTATAGCCGGCCAGCGTCGCGGCCTGTTCTACGCTTGAATCTTCGCATTCGAGCGCTTGACGAGCCTGCCTCAAACGTTGACATTGCAGAAACTCGAACACGGTCTGTCCGTACGCCATCCGAAAATGGCGCTGCAGTGTCGTAGCGGTCGTATTCATATGCCGGGCAATCTGATCGATGCTCAATGAGGCTGAACTGTTCTCGCACAGCCAGGCCTTGAGATCGCGCATCCGTTGAAATGTCTTTGGCCGCATCGTGTCGGCAGATGGCGCGCGTACCGGGGTCGAGCTAGTGAGCGAAAGGGCTTCGATAATGAGTTCGAGTGCCCGGCTCTCTAGATACATGCCAGCAATGTGGTGCGGCACAGAAGGCGGATGGAACATCTGCTCGGCAAGCATCCGTGCTCGAGGAGAGACGTGCCAGATACGTGTGTCCAGATGATCCCCTAACGGGTATACCGCCTCGTCACCTATGCCCTCGCATAGAGACTCCTCGAGCCACTGCTTGCTAAGACCGATGCTGATGCGCCGCGAGCTGTCGCCTTGGCGCACGACCCGCCGACACTCTTCCGGCTCCCGTATCGTGACGATGGCCGCATCCTGCTTCTGGCCACGTTGGCTGCGGTCCGGCTGATGCGGTGTAAGCAGCTGGATCTGACTACGGCCATAAGAAACATCGATGACGCCTTCCAGCAACAGCACAATCCGGATGTTGTCGTGAACGACCGCATGCCCTATTGACGCTTCACATTGGACCTCGGTGCCAAAATGCAGCGACAACCCTGGCCGTATGACGCGAAAGTGTCGTAATTCGTCGCTAGTGCGTTCACGGGCGGTCAGCATGGGTGTCATGGCCTCTAAGGCAATTCTCAAGCGCACGCACTGCCAACGAACCACGCGATGTGTCATTGGCAGTTGGCATGCCGGCAACTGTAGTAATGAATCCCTCCCGGATAGCCGGGTTTACTCAACCAACAAATAAATGAGAATCATTACTATACAATGCTTTGAGCAGTGCCGGGCAGACACTTCGTCATAGGCCCTGAATATCGTAGGTCTGAATCATGGCTTTCATGATGGGAAACCCGTCGTCTATATATTTTGAAAACTCGGCGGCAGCGGCGGGATAGCTTTTGATTCCGAATCGCTCCACCAGGTATTGCCCATACTCGCTGCTGGAGACGACTTTGTGGATGGCCGCTTCGAGCTTTGCCCGCGCCTCCTCGGGAATTCCCTTGGGTGCAGCAACGCCGATGATTCCTGTGATGCCGAAATCAAAACCCTGCTCTTTGATGGTGGGCGTATCCGGAAACCACGGCAACCGGTAATTGCTCGCAGAGGCGATGACTTTCAGCTTTCCTGCCTTGACGAGTTCGTTGTATTCCGAGGGTCCTTGCAGCGCGACGTCTACGTATTTTCCTAGAACGGCATTGATGGACTCCGCCGAGGACTTGTACGTCACTTGGTCAAATTGACCGCCGGTGACTTTCTGCAGCTGCAGGAAAGGAAAATTATTAGGCGCACCCGTCACACCATAGAAAACGCCTTTGCCCGCTTTCGCCTGTTGCACCAGATCCTGGATGTTGTTGATCGGCGAGTCTGGCGCGGCGACGATACCGTAGCTGAATTCCGCTACACCACCCAGTAACTCGAAATCGTCCTTTGTATAGGGGACTTTCAATAGTTGCGACGTAAAAGTGGCGGTGCTGTATGAATAGAATCCGATTGTGTATCCATCGGGTTTGGCACGAGATAGATTGCTCAATTGCAGTGTGCCGGACGCCCCGGGCTGATTGAGGACAATGATGGGCTGCCCCAACTCGGCTTCCAGCAGTTGGGCGAATTTGCGCGCTACGCCGTCTGTCGATCCGCCTGTGCCGTAGGGGACTGACATTGATATGGATCGCGTGGGATAGGTGACGCTCTCGGCGTTGGCAGCAACACCCATCATCAGGCAGGAGCAACCGAGAATCACGTGACGGAATTTCATTTTTTGGTCTCCACTGGTGCACGCCAGATATGGATCCGCGTACCGTCGTGAATACCATCGAGAAGTGCACAGCCTGACAACGAATGTGGCGGCACGCTTCAGTCGAGAAGTATCTACGGCCGAATTCTCTATCTGCGCTATTTATTATTTGAATGTTGACGCATTGAAGACCGGCTTTCTATCGCCAAACGCGCAAGACACAATGAACCAGATGATGGGTAATGCGGGAGCTCCGGCCAGCCTGAATCAGGCTGGCCTTTTGCGATGACGAGTCAGCCTTTCAGGCACGTGCTCATGAAGGTCTTGCGTTTGTCGCCGGTCAACTGCTGCGAGCTGGCCTTGGCATTGCAGTCTTTCATTTTCTGCTGCTGCGGCGTGAGCTCCTTGGCCGGCGCGGCGGTTTCGCCTTTCAGGCAACTGCTCATGTAGGCCTTGCGCTCGTCGCCCTTCTTGCCTTCTGCGGACTTGTTGCAGTCCGCCATGCGTTGCTGTTGCGCCGTGGGCGTCTTGGCAGGCGTCGAGGCCGCGGGAGTTTGGGCGAGTGCCGCACTGGCAAAGCAAGCGGTCACCAGAAAGGCCGAGGCCAATTGACTAGTACGGGAAAGCATGGGTTTCTCCCTTGAGCGCCCGCGCGTCTGGGGCAGTCGCAAAAAGCGGGCCGCACGATGTACCGGCCAATCGCCGGCCCGGTCATGATCGAACAATCCGGACGCCTGCGCAAGGGTACGGAAAAAGCCCGGGCACAACGCGGTCAAACGGCGCGGTGATAAACCGCCTCGACGTTATAACCGTCAGGATCCAGGATGAAGGCCCCGTAATAGTGCTGGTGATACTTCGGTCTCAGGCCAGGCGCGCCGTTGTCGCGGCCGCCGGCTGCCAGCGCTGCGCGATGGAAAGCGTCGACCTCTTCGCGGCTGCGGGCGCGAAAGGCTAAATGCACGCGCGGGGTGCTGGGCGTGCCCTGATGAATCCAGAATTCGCCACCCGGATCGCCCTCTCCGTCGGGCTCGCCAACGCCGAAGCCCGTGCCGGTGGGGAGGGCCTTGCGCGGGAGATAACCCAAGGGCGCGAGCGCGCTCAGGTAAAACGCCCGGCTGCGCTCGAAGTCGCTCACGTGAATTTCGACATGATCTAGCATGCATCGCTCCTCGAGGAAGGACGGCCTCGGCAGGCCAAGGCAGATCATTGTAGGCTCGCTACGGTGAGCGGGCTCGGCGTAGTTGCAAGCACGTGCTTCGGCCAGAAACCAAAAAGGCCTCGCAGAGCAATCTCTGTAAGGCCTTGATTTTATTGGTCGGGGCGGCGGGATTCGAACTCGCGACCCTCTGCTCCCAAAGCAGATGCGCTACCAGGCTGCGCTACGCCCCGTGGGTACTGATTTGTCCTGACCGTAAACGACTAAAAGGCGTCGTTGTCGTCAGGGAACGGAATGCTACCACAATCGACGACTCGGCGCCGAGAGCCGGCACGGGTCGGTGAGTGCCTCGTTACAGTAGTCGTTCTTTGCAGACTCATTCGCCACGCATTCGATCAATCAATCGTCGATCACGTTTGGTGGGACGCCCTGCAACGATAGCTTGGGCCGGCTCAGGAGCCAGTCTGCGCATCTCGGCAGCTCGCTCGCGCGCCGCAATGCTTTCCGCAGTTTCTTCGTAAAGCAGACGCGCGACCGGCGCAGGGCCGCGTACGGCGCTCAGCGCCCGGACGTGTACGTGAATCGGCGGATCTTCCTTGCGCACACTCACCCGGTCGCCAACGGCGATTTCACGAGCGGGTTTGGCGGGCTGATCGTTGACCAGTACCCGCCCTTTGCCGATTTCCTGTGAGGCCAGGCTGCGTGTCTTGTAAAAGCGCGCTGCCCACAGCCATTTGTCCAATCGCAATTTGTCTGCCATAGCGGCCATTTTAAGACACTGATCTGCCAAGATGGCATGCCCCCTGATGCCTTCCAGAGTGACGCCAGGCGACTTGGATAAACGGAATCTTGCGCCGATAGGACAACGGCCTATATATTAAATATACTTAAACATAATTAAGTATACTTTTTATTCACTCCCAGACTACAGGCGCCTAGATGAAGTTTCTGACTTTTGCTTGCTCTCCGTCCTCTCGCTTAGGCGTGTTGATCGGCCCGGATCATGTCTTGGACTTGACCGAGACATGGCCCCAGCATGACGACCATATGCCGCCTCCCGCTCATGTCGGCGACTTGATCGCGTTAGGCGATACGGGCCTGGAATGCGCCCGGCAACTCGCGAACGAATATGGCCGCGATACGACCAAGCTGCATTCGTTATCGAGCCTGCAAGTGCTCGCCCCTATCCCGCGCCCCACGAAAAACATCTTCTGCATCGGCCGCAACTATCGTGAGCACATCATCGAGGGCAACCGTGCGCGTGGCAGACCCATGGATGATTTTCCGCCGGTCATCGAGGTGTTTACCAAGCCGCCGACCACCGTCATCGGCACATTGGCTCCGGTGCCTGCACACCAACACGTCACGAAACAGCTGGACTATGAAGTGGAACTGGCCATTGTCATTGGCACACCTGGCCGGGACATCCCGAAAGAGCGCGCCATGGATCATGTATTCGGCTACACCATCGTCAACGATGTCAGCGCACGAGATCTGCAAAAAGCGCATGGCCAGTGGTTCAAGGGCAAGGCGCTGGATGGGCATTGTCCGATGGGACCGTACGTGGTCCACAAGAGCGCGATTGCCGATCCGCACGCGCTGTCGATTCAGCTGGATGTGAATGGCGAACGCCGGCAAGATTCCAGCACGAAAGATCTGCTGTTCCGCATCGAAGACATCATTGCGCAACTGTCGGCCGGACTCACGCTGGAAAGCGGCGATATCATCGCGACCGGTACGCCCTCTGGCGTCGGCTTAGGGCTGGAGCCGCCGCGCTTTCTCAAGCCAGGTGACGTCATGGAAGCCCGCATCGAAGGGTTAGGCGTTCTGCGTAATCCGATCGGCGAATAATCCGCTTGCCCTTCTATCAATCGTCGATTAGCGACCTCATGCTGATCGACGATACCTGCCCAACTATTCCATTAAATCCGGCACGCGCTGAGCGTTCATCGAACGCAAGGCCATCGCCTCGGTATGACGCAGGTGTTCAACGGTCAAGCGTCGCGCTTCATCCACGTTTTGATCACGTATGGCTTCGTATAGCTTCAAATGCTGACGAGTGGACTCTTTGCGTTCCTCCCATTCAGCGATAAAGAAATAGCGGCACAAACGCAGCTCCAGTTCCTGAATAACGGAGTAGGCCAATTGATTGCCGGCGGCCTGCGCGATGATGGTGTGGAATTGTGAATTCACCCGCGAGCTGCTGACGAAATCGTTGCGCTCCACCGCCTGCAAGCCTTCTTCGACCAGCACGAGCATCTGCTGCAAATGCGTCGCCCTGCGGCGATGTGCCGCCATGGCTGTGATCTCGGGCTCGACGATCAGGCGCAATTCGAACAACTCGTGCAACTCATCCATCGACAAACGCCGCACGTAGGTGCCGCGGCGAGGCGCCGACTCGACCCACCCGCGCCCCTCCAGGGCTTTCAGCGCCTCGCGTACCGGAATCTTGCTGACACCGAAGCGTTCGGCCAATTCATCGATCATCAGGCGTTCGCCGCCGCGCAGTTGGCCGCTGACGATTTCCTGGAACAGCGCCTCATAAACACTGACGGGGCGGCCTGAATCCCCTGATTTTCCTTTGCTCTCTGGTTCGACGAGGGCACTCTGCCCATCAAAGCCTTTCATGGCCTCATACATCCATATTAGTGATTACACGTAGTGACGCAGTTTTGCCTTGACATGCTACCACGTATGGATATCATTCCCCCATAAAGTATACTTTATCGACATTTAGTATTCTTAAAGGGGAAAAGCATGACATACAACCGTAGTAGGTTTTCCATTCTGTCCCTACGCCGGCTGGGCGCCATCGCCGCAGCCGTCTGTACCAGTACAGCCATGCAGATGGGTGGCGGCGCAGCCCTGGCCGCGTACCCAGAGCGCCCGGTCACCATCGTCGTACCGTTCGCCGCCGGCGGCGCCTCGGACATTACGGCGCGTCTGATTGCACGCGAGTTGGGTGAAACGTTGCATCAGAGTTTCGTCGTTGAAAACAAACCCGGCGCCAGCACCCAGATCGCCACGCGCAACGTGATCAATTCCCAACCTGACGGCTACACCCTGCTATTGGCGACGACCTCGGTCATCAACAATGCGTATCTGTATAAGAACCTGGACTACGACGCGGCCAAGAGCTTGCGGCCCGTCATCAGCCTGGTAGACGTGCCTGCCTTCTTGACTGTCGGTCCGGCCATGAAGGTGAACACGGTGCAGGATTTTCTGGTTCAGGCACGCAAGGCATCGGCCAGCAACACCTTGAATTTCGGCTCGGCCGGCACGGCCAGTACGCTGCACCTCGCAGGCGAATGGTTAAACCAGGTCGCGGATCTGAAAGGCACACACATCCCGTTCAAAGGCAGCGGCCCCGCCATGGTCGCGCTGGCCAGCGGTGAAGTGGGGTATTCCTTTGAAAACTATGGCCCCGCGCTGCCGCAAGTCCAGGCCGGCCGCGCGCATATTCTGGCTATCGCCGGGCCGGAACGTTTTGCAGGCCTGCCTGATGTGCCGACCTTGCACGAGGCTGCAGGGTTACCCGACACCAACATCGCGAGCTGGTTCGTGCTGATGGCGCCGGCCGCCACGCCCGATGCGCATGTAGACCAACTGAACAAAACGGTGAACGCCATTCTGGCCAAGCCCACAGTACAGAAACAGTTGCTGGACTTGGGACTCGTGCCCACCGGTGGCACGCCTGACGATCTGGCCGCCCGCATGAAAGAGGACAGCAAAAAATGGATCGACATCATCCAGGCTGGCCACGTCACCATCGACAATCAATAAAGCAGCCGGTTCATCTATGCAGCAAAACGCCACATCGCCGGTTCATGCCAGCACTGCCGACCACCACGGGCAAATGATCGGGCAGCGTGTAGCGCGTCGTGAAGACGCTCGTCACCTCGCTGGTGCCGCGGCCTTTATTGCCGATCTGAATGCACCGGGCTGCCTGGAAATCGCTTTCGTGCGCAGCCCGGTGGCCCACGGCATCCTCAAAGGCGTGGATATTGCGCCTGATGTTCCCATCGACATGGTGCGCCATGCCGAACACTTTGCGCACCTGCCGCCGATTCGCGCCAATCTGCTACGCGATGGATATAACGGCGCGCCCTATCCGCTGCTGGCCACCGGCAAGGTCCGCTTTGTCGGTGAGCCGATTGCACTGGTGATGGCGCCTACGCGCGCACAAGCCGAACAGTGGGCCGAACAGATCGTCCCTCGTATCGAAGCACTGCCAGCCGTGGTCGATGCCCGCGATGAATGGGAACATCCGACAATTCCGTTGCACGAAGACCTCTCGTCCAATCTGATCATGCGTACGCAACGCAGTGTGGGAGAGTTCGATCGCGTCGTGCTAGAGGCTGGCACGTCAGGCCTGCAACACGTGACGCGTGACTTCAAGATGGCACGCGTGCTCGCCAGTCCGCTCGAAGGGCGCGGCGTCATGGCGCTGCGCGACAAGGCCACCGGCGCGATCCATCTGCATCTATCCACGCAACGGCCTCATCTGATACGCAGCTTTGTCGCCGAACAAATCCCGGCCCTGCGCGAAAGCGATCTGCGCGTCATTGTGCCCGATGTGGGCGGAGGCTTTGGCACCAAGAGCAACCTGTATCCCGAAGAGGTCCTGCTGACGGCCCTGGCGATGGAACTGGATCATCCGGTGCGCTGGATAGAGGATCGCTACGAACACTTCGTCGCCAGCAATCATGCCCGTCAGCACGATCAGCGCATTACTGCTTACTTCGACGGCGATGGCCGGATACATGCCGTCGATGCGACATTCATCGTCGACGGCGGCGCCTATTGCGCCAAGACCTCTACCGGCGCAATCGAGGCCAACATGGCGGCCAACATCATGCTGGGGCCATATGACATTCAGCATTATCGGTACGAGGCGATCAGTCTGTATACGAACAAGAGCCCCATGGGACCGTACCGAGGCGTGGGGCGCCCAGGCGGATGTTTTGCCATGGAACGCATCATGGACGAAGTCGCACACGAACTCGGCATGGATCCGGTCGAAACCCGACGCCGCAACCTGATTCCCAGTTCTGCCATGCCCTATGTGACGGCGACGGGCCTGCACTATGACTCGGGCGACTATCTCGAAGCGGTCAACGCCGCCGAACAACGCGTGCTCGAACGCTGGAATCGCGACGCGCCGCCAGGACGACGCGCCGGCATCGGCTATGCCATGCTGGTAGAACAAGCCGGACACGGCTCGGTAGAGTGGTTTCGCCGAGGTTCGCCTACCGTCTATGGCCACGAGGCTGCGCGTGCGACCCTGAATGGTGATGGCACGTTGGAAATCGACGTAGGTACGCTCGCACATGGTCAGGGCCATGCCACGAGCTATGCACAAATCGCGTCAGAGCTGACTACCCTGCCGTTGGACGCGATTCGTATCCGGCAAGGGGATACCGCCGCTACGCCTTATGGCATGGGCACCGTGGCGTCGCGCTCTCTGGTGATGGGTGGCGGCGCAGTGGCACAAGCGTGCCGCATGATCGTGGACAAAGCGCGTCGCATCGCCGCTGCGAACCTCAGCGATACAGCCGATGCCTTGCGATTGGAAAACGGGGTGTTGCATGGCGCACAAGGTCAGTTGACCCTCGCCGAGATCGCGCTCATCACGAGCGTACAGATTCACAAGCTGCCAAAGGACATTGAGCCCGGCATGTCGGTACAGGCCTTTTACCGGCCCAGCGTGGAAACCGGAACGTTTTCTTATGCCGTGCACGCCGCCCGTGTAGAGGTCGATGAGGATACGGGATTCGTAGACATCACGGATTATCTCGTGGTCGAAGACTGCGGCACCGTGGTGAATCCCCTGATCGTGGATGGGCAGATTATGGGGGGAGTCGCTCAAGGGATAGGACAAGCGCTATACGAAGCCATGCGCTACAACGCCGACGGGCAACCAGAAACCGTGACCTTCGGCGACTATGCGCTGCCGAGCGCGATGGAAGTGCCTCGCATCGACATCATTCATTTGCACACGCCCTCGCCTTTCTCGGCGTTTGGTGTCAAGGGCATGGGCGAAGGCGGATCCGTACCCCCGCCTGCGGCGATTGCCAATGCGGTGCGGGATGCGTTGTTGGCGGAGGATATCGCGGTTAATTGCACGCCGATCACGCCTGATTATTTGCTTGATCAGATCCTTGCGCGCACGGAGGGCCAATAATGAAACTGCCCTACTTTGAACACCGCGCGCCGGACTCGCTAGAAGAAGCCATCGCGACGCTGGCTGCACTAGGCAGCGATGTAAAGCTGCTGGCTGGCGGCCAAAGCTTGTTGCCCGCGATGCGATACCGCCTGTCTCAACCCAGCGTGCTCCTGGATTTGAGCCGTATCAAGGATTTACGCCTGAAAGACGACGCCTTGGGCTCGGGCCGCATTGATGCCATGAGTACGCATGCACAATTTGCGCACCAAAACGACCCGACACCGCTGGGCCGCCTGATGGCTGCCCATGCACAACAGATCGCATTCCCCGCCGTTCGTACGCGCGGCACGGTCGGCGGCAGTGTGGTGCATGCCGATCCGGCCGGTGATTGGCCATTGCTGTTTCTGGCATTGGGCGCGCAGGTCGAACTGTCTGGGCAACGCGGCACGCGCCGCATGGCGCTTTCGTCCTTTATCTCTGGCCCGATGCAGACTGATATCGCGCTCGACGAAATACTGACGGCGGTGCTATTGGACGCGTCCGCGTTGGGTCTCACGCATTGGGGCCGCGCAAAGCTGATGCATCGCGCGGGTGAATATGCCGTCAGCAGCGCCGTAGCCGTGCGACGCGCCGGTGGAGAGTGGTCCTGCTGGATTGGCGCGATCGAGGCTGGCCCGGCGCCGATGACGCAATGCGCCGAACTGCTGCGTTCCCATTCATCGCTCAAACAGAAAGACATGCTTGCCTGCGCCTACGAAGACGTGCGCGCCGTCTGTCCCGAGTCCGGACAGGCCGCGGTACATCGACACGCCGTCAACCTGACTCGCGCCATCGCACAAGCTCTGGAATCACAATGAACCGCATCCCCATCAACCTGACCGTCAACGGCCGGACGACCGAGTTATCGGTCGAACCCAATGCCACCCTGGCCGACAGCCTGCGCGAACAGGCCGGCACGCACTCCGTTCATCTGGGTTGCGAGCATGGCGTTTGCGGCGCCTGCAATGTCTATCTGAACGGCGCAGTCGTACGCTCGTGCCTGACCTTGACTGCCGCCTGCGATGGTATGGAAATCACAACGCTCGAAGGCCTGAGCGACGCCACGGCCGCCGCGCTCAAGGACGCCATGCATCGCTGTCATGGACTGCAATGCGGTTTTTGCACACCCGGCATGATCATTACCGGCCACGACATGCTGACTCGCAAGCTCTGCAATTCGGAAACCGAAATCCGCCAGCAGCTATGCGGCAACATCTGCCGCTGCACAGGCTATCAGGGCATCGTAACCGCCATTGCCAGTGCGCAAGAGGAGATATCTCCATGAAAAACACCACGTGCGAATCTGGCATTGTAGGCGTGGCGGCGGTGCCGCACGCTCCGCAATTCCTGTCTCTACCGGATACCGAAGATCATGCCCAAGTCGGCCGGGTGCGCGAGGCCATGCAAGCGGCGGGCGAACGTCTGCGCGCTCTGAAACCGGATTGCGTGATTGTGATCTCGAACGATCACGGCGATCACTTCGTCACGCACGCTACCCCTGCATTCTGCGTCCATGCGGCAGATCGTGCCGACGGCATGCACAAGCATCGCGGCGATTGGACGCTGGATGCTGGCCTGGCCTACCCGCTGGTGCGGCATATGGAGGAAGAAGGCTTCGATCTGGCCTTCACGCTAGATGCCAAGCTGCCCACGGCATTCACGATTCCGGTTGAATTCATGGGCTTTGATCGAGACACGCCGATCACCGCTATTTTCATGAACGCTTATATACCGCCTCAACCCTCGCCGCTGCGATGCCATGCATTCGGACAAGCATTGGCTCGCGTCATGCGGAGAATGAACAAACGCGCCGTGCTGATCGCCAGCGGCGGGCTCTCTCATTATCCCGGCACCGTGCATTACCCGCATCCCGATGTGGCAACCGATCGTGTGCTGAACGATCACCTATGTGCAGGCAATTTGACACATCTGCTGGGCTATGACGCCGATACGCTGGATCGCACGGGCAACGTCGAGCTGCGCATGACGCTGGCCGCGATGGGTGCGATCGGCGGCAATCGCAAGCCGTTTACCTCGGCGTTCGAGCCCTCGTGGCATCACACCTACAGCGTGCACGCATGGGACCTCACTGAGGAGGCGAGCTCCAACCCGCTGATCTATCCGGAGCTGCCCCAGCGTCGCGTGGGACTGGTCAAGGCGGTATTCATGCTGCGTACAGATCCGGCCAGCGCACGCCGCTTTCTCGCAGACCCAGCGGCCTATGCCGATGGCTTTGCGTTGGCGCCAGATGAGCGCGAGGCCCTGATCGCCATCCAATCCGACCTGAACACAGATCGGCTCCGTGACGAATTTTCGCTTCATGCCCTGCTCACCGCAGGCGCCGCAACGCAACTGCGCCTGCAACGCAACCGTCAACCCTAGGAGAATCACATGTCCCTCGAAACTTTCCAATCGCTCAAAGGCACCACTCCCGAAGCCCGCCTGGCCGAACTCGGCATCGAGCTTCCGCCCAAGCGCACGCCCATGGGCAACTACACCGGCGCCGTCACGACCGGCAAGCTGGTGTTCGTGGCTGGCCATGGCACTTTTCGCGGCTCGGAACAAACGCACAAAGGCAAACTCGGCGCGGAAATCAGTGTCGAGGAGGGTCAAGAAGGCGCACGCAATGCCGTCATCAGTGCGCTGACTTCACTGAAAAACGAGATCGGCGATCTGTCACGTGTGACCCGTGTCGTACGCCTGTTCGGCATGGTGGCCTCTACGCCCGATTTTCATCGTCAACCCGAAGTCATCGACGGCGCCTCTAATCTGCTGACGGCGGTATTCGGCCCGGCTGGCGTGCATGCCCGCTGCGCGGTGGGTTTTGCCGCGCTGCCCGCCAATATGCCGGTCGAGCTGGAAATGGTCGTCGAGATCGCCTGAGGAGGTACATCATGACTCGCAATGCTGAAATTGCCGGCGGCGGCATCGGCGGCCTGTCGCTCGCCGCGCTGCTCGCCCGTCAGGGCTGGCGCGTGCGTGTGCATGAGCAAAGCCCGGAGATCCGCGAAGTCGGCGCTGGCATCTACATCAAGAACAACAGCCTCGAAGTCCTCGAGCATCTGGGCGTGATGGATCGCATCCGCGCCTTTGGCACACGGCTGGATTATGCGCAGATTCGCTTCGCCGATGGCCGCGTCAAGCAGCAGCGCCGGCTCGAAGGCGACTCGCGTGTCCACACCTTTCCTCGCCAGGTCCTGATCGAGGGCCTGCGCGACGCCGCGCTGTCAGCGGGCGCACAGATCGAGACAGGCTCTCGCGTACGAGGTGTGGAAAATGGCGCGCTGATCACACAGGCCGGCGAGCGCTGCCCTGCCGATCTCATCGTAGGCGCTGATGGCGTGCATTCGGCAGTACGGGGCTCGTTGAATATCGGAGGCAGTTTTACCGAGCTGCCGACGCTGATCGACCGGTTCCTGGTGGTCTCGCGCGAGTTCACACCCGATCCGAAAACGGTGGAACACTGGTCCGGCAACCGACGCATAGGCGTCACCCCAGCAGGCCCCGAGCACACTTATGTGTATATGGTGGCGCCTGCCAAAGACGCCGGTGCTGCCCGCCTGCCTTTGGACGTAGACAACTGGTCACAGAGCTTTCCACTGCTGCGGCCATTGTTCGACATGTTGCACCGTGCGCCAGCAACGCAGTATCCCTATGGCGTCGTGCGCTGCCCGAAATGGGCGGTGGGCAGCGTCGCCATCATCGGCGACGCCGCTCATGGACTACCCCCGACCTTGGGGCAGGGCGGCGGCCTGACCTTGATGAACTCACTCGCGCTGGCTACGCTGCTGCGCGATGCGAAAGATATCCCCGCTACCTTGCTGGAATGGGAGCGTCGCGTACGGTTCATCAGCGACCGCACGCAGTCCTGGTCTTGCCGTTACGATGCCTTTACCCGGCAATGGCCGACTGCACTGGATTTTGCACGGCCGCTGGTGGTGTGGAGTTTCGGCAAATTCCGCTTTCTCAACAATCGCATGCGCATCGCCGACCATGGGTTGAAATTGGCAGGCATCCAGATCGATAAAAAAGGTGCATCATGCTGATCGACGGCACCAAGATCCTCGCCGCCGACCGCGCCACGGTGTGGGATGCGCTGAATGATCCGGCGTTTCTGCAAGCCACCCTGCCCGATTGCAGATCGCTGACAGCCAACGGCGAAGACAGCTACACAGCGGTGATGGTCAGTGCCATCGGCCCCGTCAAGGCCACATTCCAGATCGTTTTTCGTCGTGAGATCGAAGTCCCTCAACAAGTGTATGCACTCGTAGGCCAAGGCGATGCCGGCGTAGCCGGCTCGGCGCAAGGCCGCGTGCGGATCGAGCTGAGCGATCTGGATGGCGGGACGCAGTTGTCGTATTCGGCGGACACCACCATCAACGGACGCATTGCCCAATTGGGCAGCCGCTTGATCGACAGTACGGCACGCAAGTTCTCGGAGCGTTTTTTTCAGAATGTGCAGCGGCGGCTATCGCCTCAGGATACTCAAGCGGCCGCTCCATCCCGCAGCACGTCAATCAAGCCGGAATGGTCAGCCGAGGGGGCTGAAACCGTCTCCGCCCGCACGGGTGTCTCTAATTGGTGGCTGCCCATAGGTTGTGCGCTGGGCAGTTTTGCCGGCACGTTCCTGGCGAATTACTTGCGATGAACCCTATGTCTCTCATACGGCCACGCGCCAGCTTGTACGGCACGCAATATGCCGTGGTGACCGGCCACCACCTGGCCAGCCGAGCCGCCCAGGTACGCCTGGAAACAGGCGGC
The DNA here is from genome assembly GCF_002261185.1 of Bordetella genomosp. 4. Classification (GTDB taxonomy): domain Bacteria; phylum Pseudomonadota; class Gammaproteobacteria; order Burkholderiales; family Burkholderiaceae_B; genus Bordetella_A. The sequence goes on along the minus strand of NZ_NEVQ01000008.1, from coordinate 207,602 downwards.
TCGCTGATCGATGCAATGATCGCGGCATCGGCAGTGTTGACAGTGACCGTGCAGCATGCCACCTCCTTGGGGGGATGCGCAATGATGCTGCACTATGATGCGATCACGCACAAACTCAGCGCACTCAATGGATCCGGCCATTCGCCCGCCGCAGCACAGCCCGCCTTGTTTCCCAATGGGATCGATGCACGTGGACCGCGCAGTTGGGTCGTGCCGGGCCTCGTGCGATTCTGGGCGCAAGCGCATCGCGCATATGGACGGCACGCTTGGCACACCTTGTTCAATGATGCCATTGCGCTGGCTGACGAAGGAACGGGATTTGGAAGCGAGATAGCTCGTAACCTGACGATGGCGGGCGCCGATCTCCGAGCGCAGCCGGGTTTCCCGCACGCCTACCTGGATGATGGCGCAGACCGTGCGGCCGGATCTCTATGGAGGCAACCTGCGCTGTCCTGGACGCTGCAGCAGATCGCCGAGGGTGGTGAAGAGGCGTTCTATCACGGCGAAGTCGCCGAACGACTCGCACGCTATGCCTCCGAACATGGCGCCTTGCTCACCATGGCGGACCTAGCCGCCAGCCACGCCGACTGGGTCGATCCCGTTTGGCAAGCTCACTGCCATTGGCAGGTCGGCGTCATGCCGCCAAACTCGGTGGGGGTGCTGATGCAGGCGCAATTGGCGCGTCTACGTCCGTACTACGATCGATCCCGCACGGACCGGCTGTATGCACAGATCGTCGAGGCCGCGGCGCTGCTTCCCCGATTGCGTGATCGCGTCGCTGACCCTGATGCGACATGGCCCTGGTCGGACGATACAGAGCAGACGCAGCACGGACCCATCGACCCTCGCCGAGGCGATCCCGGCGACACAGCAGGGATCGTCCTGGCCGATGCGGCGGGCAATGGCCTGGTCATGCTGCAAAGCGTCTTTCAACCCTTTGGCAGCGGCTGCGTCGACCCCTCGACCGGCATCCTGATGAATAACCGTTTGAGTGAATTCAGCCTGCGGCCTGGCACGCATAATCTGTTGGCCCCGGGTAAACGCCCTATCCACACGCTGAACCCCTATATGGTGCTGGCAAACGGTAAACCGGCTCTCTATGCCGTATCGCCAGGCGGGGTCAGTCAAACCACCACAGGCGTACAGTGCATATTCAATGTGCTGCTCGATGACATGCGTTTGCCGCAGGCGATTGACGCTCCGCGCTGGAGTCTGTCTCGCGACGGCCAGGTGATGTGCGAACCGGGCTTTCCCACCGATGTCGTAGCTCGCCTGCGCGAGAGAGGAATGAAGGTAGCTGCCGACTCTCTGCATCCTTTTTATTTTGGCTCGATCAAGGCCATACGCCCCTTGGGCAATGGCGTACTCGAAGCCGCAGCGGACTTGAGACGAGAGGCTTATGCGTTAACACGATAAACGACGACGCGTTAACGAGAGCCAAAACCGAGCCTCCGCAAACTAAGTCGCGTCCTCAATCGTTCATATAGGATGCGACCTCGGCTGTATCGTCCGATCACTATGATCAGCCTTTCGGGCCGCAAGCATAAACCAGTGCCGCCACATGACGCGGCGCCGAAAGTCCTAACAAAGACAGCACAGCGTCATCATGATAGGAACCAATCGCACAGCCGCCCCAGTCGGCTTGCGCGACCTGGTAGCCGAGCGCCCCCAGGTAAACGCCCGCCTCAATCAGCAGGAAACGCCCTCCTCGTTCACCATATTTCGCCAGCATGTTTTCGGGACGCGCAATCATGAACACGACGGCTGCTGGCGCTTGCTCCCAATCCACCCCCAGCATGGACGCCAGCTCCGACCATGCCGGACAAGCGCATACCGGTACGAGTCCATGACGCGCATTGTCGTACCATGCGATCTGCCCAGTCAGTTCCGGAGGACCATCGACTCGGCATAACGCCACATAGACTTGCATGGGATATTTGGCGCCGCCGGAGGGCAATAGCCTCGTCGTGCCCTGCAACCGTGTACGCAGGGGATATAGAACGCGGCCCAGGTCCGGCAAGGTCGCCGGCACCTCACCAAAGCTGCGCTCACTGACGCGACGTTCCCAAGCATTGATATCGGATTCGGGCGCATCCGGCAGCTCAACCACACCCGCACGATGAACAGGAGCCGGTGTGCCCGCTGGCCGCACTGCGTCGCGAGCGATACGCTGCCCCATCGCCATGGCCCGGCTGGCGTTGAGCTCGCCATTTTTCCAGAACAGATGAAACAACGGCGCCTCAGCCCAAGGCGAATCGGAGTCGGAATGCATATCGGATGACATGGCAACGAGCCGGGCGCTCAGCCCAGCGGATGAGGTAGAGGATTGGGAAAAGCCGTGTTCCGCACACTGCCGGGATAGCGCCATTGGATATCCGCACAACGGCCACCGAGAAACGGAGCACGCTCGTCAGCATGCAATCCGCTCAATTGCGGCGACAATACTCGCATCACGCGCAAACCAGTGGCCGCCACATCGACCGTAGTGAGTTCTCGGTAGTAAAGATCAATGCCGCTATTCGTCAGTGACGTTTGCAGCGTATGCAATTGCGTCAGGGCTCGCTCATGATCAGCGGCGTCAAGGCGCGCAGTCTCTGCAGCGATGACCCCGCCCGCAGCGGCGTCCTCGGCACTCGCTACCGCTGTTCTCGCTGTAGTCATCCCGACATCAGGCGTGCGTTGAACGTGAGGCTCGGCATGTGCCATCAACGCAGTCTGATGCCACAACTCCGGGCGCAAGGTATAAAACACGGCATGCTGATCGAAACGGCGCAGCGCATCAGGCTGACGCGGCAAATCATCTCCTCGATCCGCAAGATGCGACGCAAAGGTCAAAGCCTGCGCCCATTCCAATAGCGCTTTATGCAAGGCCTCATCAACGTTCGCACGGCACGCGATACCCAACACGAAACGCGGACGTCCGCCATAGGGCAGGCCCCCGGCAACGGCAATGACGCGATGCGGATTCCACGCCTGGGTGAGATCAAAGGCCGCGATCTCACCGCCGTTCGCCACGACATAATCGACCCATTCAGCGGGCAAGCTCAGTTTGCGGCCACCCAGGCCATTGAGCCATGTGGCCGCCAAGGCATCACGCTCTAATAATTCCTGCGCGGCACGCAAGACGGCGAGCCAGGGACCACCTGCCTCATCGCGCCACGCGGCCAGGCCGCTGGATGTCGAGGGCATGCGCGCCTGCCCTGACCGCGGACCGAGCCCGACCAGTTCCTGAGGCACCCAACGCATCTGGTTATCAACCAGACGATAGACTGGCGCATAGAGATCAGCTGGCGATGGCACCATCGGCCACGGGAAACCGGGCTGCGCACGCTGCTCGGCAGAAAACAAGGCGAACGCCTCATCATCCAGGCATTCTTCGTCGGTCAGTTGCGAGCGCGTGCGCAACGTCAATGTAGCCTGAGCCGCCGCCAGACGCTCCAGCGCCTCGGCAATCGCGCCTGAGATCGCGTCTTGCGAATCCAATGCGACGGCCCCCGATACCGTTTGCCATGTATTCACGGGATCTTTAGGTGCAGCGACATTCGCCAGCGCTTTGCCGTTAAATATCGGGCCTAGTCTGTCACAAGGCTGCGGGTCAACAGCATTGATCGGCAGCACCAGCCCGCAACGCGCGCTTGCCGCCTGTGTCAATAAACGGCGCGATAGCAACTGAGGCATATTCACCGTCACATGTTCTCAATCCAGAAATACATTTCAAGCGCAGCGCAAGCCACAATGCCGATCAACATCAACAGCGCGACAGCAGCCCCCTGCCCGGGCGATCGGTCCGAACGCTCGTAAACCACGCAGAATATGCCGATATAGACGGCAAAAAAAGCAATAGCACCAAACAAGGGCTGCACGAGAAACCCGAGAACCCCTGCAATCACGGCCAATATGATCGACAGCGCGCCTATCGTGCGACGCTCGCCTTTCGACATTGGTTGGCGCAGGCCCGCGGACAGGCGCGCGTCATAATGTTTACCAGCTTCTGATGTTGCTGGGGACGCCTGAACAGGCGGGACGCTGGGCTGTCCATTCGTGTCAACATGCCCCGCTGAAGCCGCCGTCGAAGCGAACGAGGGTGGCTCAGTAGCGACCGCTGTTGAAGACGCGCTAGACGCATCAGTCGAGGCCGAATCGGATGTCCGAGCTCGCGCCAACGCCTCGGGTACAAGCCCCGAGAAAATAGACGAGGTCGCGACACTCGCAATCCCCACGGTCACCAGACAACTACTGCAAGTCGTTGATGTCGACCCACCCCCCGCCGCGGACAGATTATCCTGGCGTCCGGCGGGATCGAACTGGTTAGGCAGACGATACATGGCAAACTCCTCAACGACCCGCCGGGCCGGACAATATGACAGGTGGCAACACCTGCCAAGGTAGATTCAACGCCCCGGCCGGCGAGTCATGTCGGCCCTCACATACCGGGCAGCCTGGTAGTTGGAATACCTTGTCCCGCACACTGGCCAAGGTCTGTAAATTCAAACTGACACTGTGTTCGAGAAAAGGCAGTAACCCGCCCGCCGCCGTCAAGAGAGGAGCCAGCACGGCCGCAATCGAGTGCGATCTGCTCGACATGGCGGGCTGTGCCGGACCCGGCAAATCGCCCCAACGATGCGCGATGCGATGCCCCAAGCAGGCGACACACGCCGTCTCGCCCGGCACCACGTACGGGCCAATACTGACGGTGTGGTGATACGCCGTATCAACGAACAAGTGTCGTTGCCGCGGGCGCAGCGCGGCATAGGTGCTCAGCGCGGAGTCCCATTGAGCGTTGGTGCGCACAACAAGCAGGAGATCTTCGATATTGGCGCCAGCAACAGCATCTCGAGGCGCATCGCCCTGCAGCGCGATGCGATTTTCCGCGATCATCGTCGCCAACGCGGGCATCAACGACTCGCATGGGTCACCAAGCCACGCCACGGAAAAATGATTGACCTCAGGCAATGCCCGAGGCGGCACCAAAGCCCCGACCCGCTGTATCTGACGCACCGCGGCGCCACATTCCGGGTCATCCTGCAACGAGGACAAACTCTCGTTTTGCCACGCCTGAAAAACGCGACGTACACAAGCATCAGAGACGGCTTCGTCTACGATATAGGTCTCGTCGGCGCCGCCGGTCAACACGAGCAGCATACGTCCGTCATGCGCCTGCTCCAGCAACGTCCAGGCTGGATTGTTGATCCAGTGGTCGCCAGGATGAGATAAGGCCACGCTCGAGTTATCTGTCATCAACCTGCAAAACAATAATGGTGCAAGAATCGGAGTTTACCGGTGTTCGAGAGATATCGGATCATCCGTGGCGAGAAGCCCTCGTCTGGATGCTACTTTCGAGTCTGCTGTTTCTCATCGGCTACAGCCTGACCAATCGCTGGGCGGCGGCCCGGCCCGACGCCATGTCATGGCATACCGCATGGGACGACAACATTCCCTTTCTGGCCTGGATGATCTGGCCTTACCTCAGCCTGAACCTCATTTTTCCCTGCACGTTTTTCGCGTTTGAGCGTCTGCACGCATTGCGGCGGCATGCTGGCCGCATTGTGGCGGCGCAATTGACCTGCTTTGCGGCATTTGCGCTCATTCCCTCGATCAACGTACGCCCATTGCCGCAGCCAGATGGCGTGACAGGCCTGCTCTTTAGCCAATTGAGGGCATTTGAGCAGCCGTACAACATGTTCCCGTCACTGCATGCGGCGACGTTGCTATTGGTTTGGTTAGCGTGGCTGCCGAAATTACAGCGTCATCGCCTGGCTCGCTGGGCGTGGCATGGCTGGTGCCTGTTGATTTTGGTGTCCACCGTCACGACGTGGCAGCACGATCTGTGGGACATTGCGGCCGGACTGCTCGTCGGGATCGCCACACTGGCCATCTGGCCCATACGCACCGTTTCGCGTTGACGTCCTCTGACCACGTCTGGCCCCGCCCAGCCCGGGGCACGAAAACGTGGGTGGCCAGCGTCCTCCCTAGCCTCATTAGCACCACCAGAGGAACAATTTGTCCTACGCCAAAACGTGTTTTTTCCGCCGAAAACCGGTGACGCTGATGCAACGCAGCAGTTAGAATTTGCCCGTACTTTCACTATCTATCTATTAGTCGGGAGATTTCCATCATGAGCAACGCCTTTCTTGAAGCGCTGAAGCAACGCCGCACCCAATATGCACTGGGTCGCAACGTGTCGGCCTCGAAAGCAGAATTGACCGCCCTGATCCAGGACGCCATCAAGCACAGCCCCTCGTCATTCAACTCGCAAAGCTCGCGCGCTGTCATCCTGTTTGGCGCCGAAAGCGAAAAAGTGTGGCAAATCGCGATTGACGAAGTCCGCAAAGTCGCCCCCGCCGAAGGCTTTGACAAAACCGAAGCCAAGCTCAAGAGCTTTGCTGCCGGCGTAGGCACCGTGCTGTTCTACGAAGACCAGGACGTCGTGCGCAGCCTCCAAGAACAGTTTGCCCTGTACGCTGACAACTTCCCCGTCTGGTCGGAACAGTCGGGCGGCATGGCCCAATTGTCCACCTGGGCAGCCCTGGCCAACGCCGGCATAGGCGCCAGCCTGCAGCACTACAACCCGCTCATCGACGCCGCCATCGCTGCCGAATGGAACATCCCTGCCAGCTGGAAATTGCGTGCGCAGATGCCCTTTGGCTCGAACGAAGCCCCCTTCGGCGAAAAAGCCTTCATGGACGACGCCGAACGCTTCCGCGTCATCGGCTAAAAGCCAAAGCCCCGACGCACCCGCAAAGTCTGCAGCTCCGCCTCCCAGCTAGCCTGCAGCTTTGCCGATCGCGTCCGCCGCATTCTCTCATCGCCCGTCGTTTGCCTCATCGTCCGTGGCATTGCCTCAATGCGAGTCCCGGCCGCGTGCCTGGGCGGGGTGCTGGGCCGTTGAGCGCGGATTTAGCCTCGCGCAGCGAGGCCGAGGCCCCTGGTCATGGGCCGAGTCCGTGCGATAGGCCCGGCACCCCGCCCAGGCACGCGGCCGGGACGTCTCCATAGAGACGCCCACGAACAGCAACGACCGCAAGCCCACCCAAACAAGCACCGCACGCCCCCCTGCCACCGGACATCAACGGGACCACCTTTATTCTCACGTGCCTACAATCCAGGTTTGCCGCGCATATCGAACTCGGCGCCCCTCATTAACAGCACACTGGAATTCTCGTGACCGCTCCGACTCAAGCCGCCCCTGAAACCGCAGCCACCTCATTGCACGAGACTCAAGACCTGCCCGCAAATGCCTGCGATTCGCACATCCACATCTACAACCCGGCCCTGATCGCCGCACCCGCCGCGCCCAATCCCCTGGCGTCCTGCACCGCTCAGGCCTATCGGCGAGTACGAGACAGCCTGGGCCTGCAGCGTGCCGTAGTCGTCACGCCCGCGCCGCATGTCACGGACAATCGCGTCACACTGGACGCCATCGAGCAATTGGGCTCCAGTCAGACGCGCGGTGTCGGTGTCGTGTTCCCTGACGTGTCTGATGGCGAATTGCAAGCGCTGCATCAAGGCGGTATTCGCGGCATCCGCTTTACTGTCGCCATTGCCCATACCTCGATTGTGCGTATCGATATGATCGAGCCGCTGGCCAAGCGCATTGCCTCGCTGGGATGGCACGTACAACTGCATATGACGCCCGCGCAGATCGCGGAAAATGCCGACATGATTTTGCGCCTGCCCTGCACGGTGGTGTTTGATCACCTGGGTCGCATGGCGCCGATGACAGAGACCTATGAAGCAGCGCGGCGAGTCGTCCATACACGCCTGCAACGAGGCACAGGCTGGGTCAAGCTGTCGGGCCATTATCTGGCAGGCGGCGTGGGCTCGGCAGCACCTGTGGCCACTGAACTATTGCAGGCTGCCCCCGAGCGATTGGTATGGGGATCCGACTGGCCCCATCCGACCGAGATGCCGACACCGCCCGCTACCACGTCGACATTGGCGGCACTACACGCCTGGGTGCCTGACAGCACATTACGCGCTCGCATCCTCGTGGATAACCCGGCAGAGCTGTACGGATTCTAAAGCCCTGAAAAGCACCTGATCGTCATCATTCAGGCACTCGCCGCCCGGCCTGTCCCGGCGGTATGCCATATCGCTGACGAAATGCCGTCGCAAAATTCGCCGGGCTGGAATAGCCGGCAATCAATGCCGCCTGGGTCACACTGATCGCGTCGCGCTCGAGCGCCATACGCGCACGATCCAGGCGCGCATCCCGCAGATAGGCAAACACCGTTTTGCCCCAGACCGCACGAAAATGGCGCTGCAGGGTATTCACGCTCAGGCAGGCATGCTTGGCAATCTGCACCAGGCTCATCTCGTCGGCCTGGCCACTGTCGAGCAACTCGCGCACCTGCTCCATCCGGGATCGCTCTCGCTGCCGCAACCCATCGGCCACCGGTGACAGCACCGCGCCGCTCAGGCTGCTCAACGCCTCCACCGCCAGGCCGAGCGACCGGGATTCTTGATACATGCGCAGCAATGCGCCGTCCAGCTCTGACGGCGCCAACAGTTGCTCAACCAGTGCGATGGCATGCGCAGATGCATTCCAGGGATGTACCGAAAGATGCCGGCGTGCGAATGCCAGACATGCAGGCAAAGTCTCCCCTAACCGCCGCTGCAGCCATACGTCGCTCAGCGTCAGACTGACGCTGCGCTCGATATCGCCCCGGCGCGACTGCCGCTTGAACGCCGCGGGCTGCGTCAGGGCCACCACTGCTCCACACGCTCCGCCGTTCGGCCGGGGCCCCAACAACAAGCGGTATCCGTCGTAGCTGACGTCGGCCTTGCCGCCCACAGTCAGAGCAATACGCAACCCGGGTTGCAGGTGGGCATGCACGGCGACACCCTGCAGGTCACGGGCGTCCACACGATGCAGGCTCAAGCCATCAGCCAATTGCACCGTATCCACCAGTCCTTCAAACATGGGACGGTTGGCGCCAGGCGCCACCACTGCGTAGTGCGCTGCGCTATGGCGCGCCTGCCGGTGCAAGGCGGGTTCGTCGACCAAGGGAGCGTTGCGTCGCAGTGCTGCGCTACGACTGAGCGATACCGAACTCATACAGATACGAAAAGAGAGAAATGGGGATTTAGCAAAACAATCTAGTGTGCAAGCAAAGCCCATACCGGAATTTTGCTGACATAATCCTGACGTCAAAATGATATTGTAAATCATTCCTAATAACACGTATCAGGCGCGCCGCAAATGTCACGAGCGGCGCGCTATCTATCGCGCACCCCGGAGAAATCGGCATGCCCACGCCCCCCTTCAAGCGCCAGTATCTAGGCGCCCTGATTACTCTCGCCCTCTCAGGCACGGCTCTGGCCCAAAGCCAGGCGGACGCTCCCTTGCCCAACGACGCTGCGGTCGTACAGGAAATGTCTGCCGTTGAGGTCCTCGGCACGGCCGAGGAAGAAGTGAAAGAATCATTGGGGGTTTCCGTAATCACTGCGGAAGAGATTCAGCGCCGTCCGCCCACTAACGATCTGTCCGACATCATCCGTCGCGAACCCGGCGTGAACCTCACCGGCAACAGCTCCAGCGGTGCACGCGGCAACAGCCGGCAAATCGACATCCGCGGCATGGGCCCGGAAAACACGCTGATCCTGATCGACGGTAAACCCGTGGAATCGCGCAACTCGGTACGCTACGGTTGGAATGGCGATCGCGACACCCGCGGCGACACCAATTGGGTCCCCGCTGAAGAAGTCGAGCGCATCGAGGTCATCCGCGGCCCTGCCGCTGCGCGTTACGGTTCAGGCGCCATGGGCGGTGTAGTGAACATCATCACCAAACAGCCCAGCGACAAGCCCACGGCCTCGGCGACCTACTACATCAACCAGCCGGAAGACAGCGACGAAGGCAATACCAACCGCGTCAACGCGCGTTTGTCCACGCCGATCTCCGACACGCTCAGCATGCGCGTCTATGCCAACTACAACAAAACCAATGCCGACGACCGCAACATCAACGCAGACCATGCGACGGTCGATGAAAACGGCATCGCCAATACCTCCGGCCGCGAAGGGGTGATCAACCAGGACATCAACGCCTTGTTTGCATGGCGTCCGGACACCAAAAACACGCTCGAATTCGAAATGGGTTTCAGCCGCCAAGGCAACATCTATGCCGGCGACACGATGAACAACGCCAACAGCGAGTTCTCCGACAGCCTGTATGGCAAAGAAACCAACGCCATGTATCGCGAGAATTTCGGGCTCACGCATCGTGGCAACTACGACTGGGGCACATCCCGGTCAGAGCTGTCGTACGACTATACGCGCAATGCTCGGCAGGCCGAGGGCCTGGCCGGAGGTCCCGAGGGCGCACCTACCGATCTGGGTAAATCGACAGCGCGCCTGCGCAGCCTGCGTGCAGCCAGCGAAGTCAATGTCCCGTTCACTCTCGGTCTGCAGCAAGTCGCAACCGTCGGCGTCGAATACCTGCATGAGTCACTGGACGATCCGTCGTCCCTGCGCCAGACCTACGACACCGGGACGACCGGTAGCGGCATCGACGGTACGGCGAGCGGTGATCGCCCGACCCGGACCAGCCAGGACAGCTATGCGCTCTTTTTCGAAGACAACATCCAGGCTGGCACTCGCACCATCGTGACCCCGGGCTTGCGCTACGACCACAACAGCGAATTCGGCGGCAATTTCAGCCCCAGCTTGAACCTGTCGTTCAAAGCGACTGATTCGCTGCGCCTCAAAGGCGGTATCGCCCGCGCCTACAAGGCACCCAACCTGTATCAGTCCAATCCCAACTACCTGCTCTACAGCCGTGGACAAGGGTGCTGGGCTGCAGAGACCAACTCGGGCGGCTGCTATCTCGCGGGCAACGAAGACCTGCGTCCGGAAATCAGCGTCAACAAAGAAATCGGTTTCGAATACGACCCAGGTACGTGGCGCGCCAGCGCAGCGTATTTCCGCAACGATTACAAAAACAAGATCGTTGCAGACACCGAGTATCTGTACCGCTTGAACAACGGCGCGCGCGTGCTGCAGTGGACCAATAGCGGCAAAGCAGTCGTAGAGGGTTTTGAGGGTAATTTGTTCATCCCCCTGACCCCGACGTTGGACTGGAACACCAACTTCACCTACATGATGCAGACCAAGAACAAGGACACGGGCGAACCGTTGAGCGTCATTCCGGAGTACACCATCAACAGCACGCTGGACTGGCTCTACACCCCCGAATGGTCGTTCCAGGCAAACGTGACGTACTACGGCAAGCAGAAAGGTCCGTCGATGAACCTGCGTACCGGTGAGACGCTGGAAGGCGAAGGCCGCCAGACTGTCAGCCCCTATGCCTTGGTGGGCTTGAGCGTAGGCTATGAGCCGAACAGCCACCTGCGTTTCCGCGTCGGCGTAAGCAACCTGTTCGACAAGAAGCTCTACCGCGAAGGCAACGCCAGCTCCGCCGGCGCTGCGACGTACAACGAGCCCGGACGCGCTTACTACGCCACGATGACAGTGACGTACTGATCGCGGACACAGGGCGAAACCCCGTTGGGGTTTCGCCCAAAAAAAACGCCTGACATGTCGACCATGTCAGGCGTTTTTCCTGCTGCGGCCGCCTGACTACTGCTCAGGAGACATGCAGACGTAATACGGGGCGTATTGGGTTCGACAATCCATCAGGCCGATAACCAGCACGCCCTCGCCGCGCTATTAACCAAAACGACCCGTAATGTAGTCTTCGGTTTCTTTGCGAGCCGGCTTGACAAAGATCTGGTCCGTGTCGCCGAACTCCATCAGCTCGCCCAGATACATATAAGCGGTGTAGTCCGAACACCGAGCGGCCTGCTGCATGTTGTGGGTCACGATCACGACGGTGTAATCGCTCTTGAGCTCTGCGATCAGTTCTTCGATCTTCGCGGTCGAGATCGGATCCAGTGCCGAACAAGGCTCGTCCAGCAACAGCACTTCAGGTTTGATGGCCACGCCGCGCGCAATACACAGACGTTGCTGCTGACCGCCTGACAAGCTATTGCCGCTTTGATGCAGCTTGTCTTTCACTTCATTCCACAGCGCAGCCTTGCTCAAGGCCCATTCCACGCGCTCGTCCATTTCGCCCTTGGACAGGCGCTCGAACAGCTTTACGCCGAAAGCGATGTTGTCGTAGATGCTCATGGGGAACGGCGTGGGTTTCTGGAACACCATGCCGACCTTGGCGCGAATCAACGAAATATCGGTCTTGGACGTGAGCAGATTTTCACCGTCGAGCAGGATTTCGCCCTCGGCGCGTTGGCCGGGATACAACTCGAACATGCGGTTGAACGTGCGCAGCAGAGTCGATTTGCCGCAGCCCGACGGGCCGATGAACGCGGTGACCTTGTTCTCACGAATCGACATGTTCACATTGCGGATCGCATGGAACTTGCCGTAGTAAAAGTTCAGGTTCTTGACTTCGAGCTTGGACTTGGCGGCGGGCGCAGCGGCGGCGCTGGCAGCTTTGTCGGCGAGAACGGTATTTGGCATTTGTCTTCCTATCACCGGCCCCCTCACGGCGCCGGCATGGCAATTACGATTTGCGGAACAGGCTGCGAGCCATGATGTTGATACCCAGCACCAACAGCGTAATCAGCGTGGCGCCGGCCCAGGCCAGATCGTTCCAGTCTTTGAACGGGCTGGCCGCGTATTGATAAATCACGACCGGCAAGTTGGACATGGGCGCATTCATGTTCCACGACATGAACTGGTTCGACAGGGCAGTAAAGAGCAGCGGCGCAGTTTCACCCGAGATGCGCGCGATGGCCAGCAAGATACCGGTGATGATGCCGGTCTTGGCGGCGCGATAGCAGACCATGGTGATCATGCGCCATTTGGGGCAGCCCAGGGCGGCGGTTGCTTCACGCAGGCTGTTGGGAACCAACAGCAGCATATTGTCGGTCGTGCGCACCACCACCGGAATCACCAGGATGGACAGCGCCAGCGCGCCGGCCCAGCCCGAATAGTGCCCGACCTGGGACACGTATACGGCATAGATGAACAAACCAATGATGATCGAAGGTGCAGACAGCAGCACGTCGTTCAAGAACCGCGTGGCCGGCGCCAGCCAGCCGCGCTGGCCGTATTCAGCCAGATACGTGCCGGCCAGTACCCCGATAGGCGTACCGATCAGCGTACCGACACCTGCCATCAGCACGCTGCCGACAACGGCGTTGATCAAACCGCCTTGCTGGCCCGGGGGCGGCGTGATCTCGGTAAACAGCGTAAACGACAAGGCGGGTGCGCCCTTGAACAGCAGCGTCAGAATGATCCAGAACAACCAGAACAATCCGAACACCAGCGTGGTCAGCGAGATGGTCAGCATCACCTTGTTGACCAGATTGCGACGGCGGTAGATGCCGTTGCTCATGTTGATTGCGGATTCAGCCATGTTTCTTCCCATTAACGTCCGGCAGACCGATCAGCTCTTTTTGCCTTCGGCAGCTGTCGCACGCAGCAGCAGCACTTTCGACAGAGCCAGAACGACGGTGGTGATCAGGAACAGGATCAGGCCCAGTTCCAGCAACGCGGATTTCTGCAGCCCGCCGGCTTCGTTGAACTCGTTGGCCAATGCGGACGCAATCGAGTTGCCCGGCGAAAACAGCGAGCCCGGAAACTGGAAGGCATTACCGATCACAAAGGTCACGGCCATGGTTTCGCCCAATGCGCGGCCCAGACCCAGCATGATGCCGCCGATCACACCCGTCTTGGTAAAGGGCAAGACCACACGCCACATGACTTCCCACGTCGTGCTGCCCAGACCGTAAGCGGACTCTTTGAGCATGGTGGGCACCAGCTCGAACACGTCGCGCATCACGGCAGTAATGAACGGAATGACCATGATGGACAGGATCAGGCCGGCGGTGAAAATACCGATACCGAAGGGAGGCCCTGCAAAGATGCCGCCGATCACCGGTATGCCGCCCAACACGGAAATCAAGGTCGGCTGCACATATTGCTGGAAGATGGGCACAAAAACGAACAGACCCCACATCCCATAGATGATGGACGGGATGGCAGCCAGCATTTCAATTGCCGTGCCCAGAGGGCGGCGCAGCCATGCAGGCGACAATTCGGTCAAAAAGATCGCGATACCGAATGACACGGGTACCGCAATGATCAAGGCAATCGCCGAGGTCAGCAGCGTGCCGACAATCGGCACAATGGCGCCGTAGCTCTGCTGGACCGGATCCCAATTATTGGTCCACAGAAACGACAAGCCATACTTGGCCAGCGTCTCGCGGCTGCCATAAATAAGGGACAGCATAATCGCTGCCAGCAGGATGAACACCAGGAAGGCAAAAAGCCGGGTGGCGTTCTTGAACAGCGCATCCATTAGCGCGTTATTGTTTTGCTTCATAGGCGAAGGCGTACCGGTAGTGACGGAGTCCGTCTGATGAGACTGGATTGGCACACCATTATCCATTACCGCGCTCATGGATGGGCTTTCCTTGAAATACGCTTAGAGATACTCGGGCCTGGCGGCGCAGACGATGCGCGGACCTTTGGGGGCCCGCGCATCTTTTTTAGGTCTTAGGTATTGCTAAGACGCTTATTTCCAGACGGGCTTGCCGTCAGCGGACTTGATTTCGCTCCAGGTGGCGCGAATTTCCGCCGTCACATTGTCAGGCAGCGGCACGTAGTCCAGCGCTTCGGCAGACTTGGCGCCATTCTTGAAGGCCCAGTCAAAGAACTCGAGCACGGCGCGGCCTTGCTCGGGCTTGTCTTGAACCTTGTGCACCAGGATGAAGGTAGCAGCCGTCACGGGCCACGAAGCGGCGCCCGGCTCGTTGGTCAGGACCACGCCCATGCCAGGCGCGCTCTTCCAGTCGGCGTTGGCAGCAGCCGCAGCGAAGGCGGTCTGTTCGGGTTGCACGAACTTGCCGTCTTTGTTCTGCAGTTGCGTCCAGGCCAGCTTGTTTTGCTTGGCGTAGGCGTATTCGACGTAGCCGATGGAGTTCTTCAGCTGACCAACGTAGGCTGCGACACCTTCGTTACCCTTGCCGCCTTGGCCAGTGGGCCACTTGACGGCTTTGCCTTCGCCGACCTTTTCTTTCCACTCAGGCGAGACTTTCGACAGATAGTTGGTCCAGCCGAAGGTCGTGCCCGAACCGTCCGAGCGGTGCACCACGATGATGTCAGCCGAGGGCAGCTTCAGATCGGGGTTCAGTGCTTTGATCGCGGCGTCGTCCCACTTTTTGATCTTGCCCAGGAAGATGTCGCCCAACACGGGGCCCGACAGCTTCAGTTGGCCCGGCTGAACGCCGTCGATATTGACCACGGCCACGGTACCGCCGATCACGGCCGGGAATTGCAGCAGACCGTTCTTTTCCAGGTCATCGGCCTTCAGGGGATCGTCCGAAGCACCGAAATCAACGGTCTTGGCCTTGATCTGTTGCTGACCGCCGCCCGAACCGATCGATTGGTAGTTCACTGCGGTATTGGTCGCAGCCTTGTATTCCGACGCCCACTTGGCGTAGACCGGGTACGGGAACGACGCACCAGCGCCGGTGATGTCAGCAGCCTGTACAGCAAAAACGGCGCCGCTCAGCGCAACACCGATGGTAATTTGTTTGAATACGCGGTTGAACATTCGAATTCCTTCTGTGTTCGTTTAGGAGGTCGCGGCGGGCTGTTTCCGCCCGTCCGATCATCGACGTAACGAATCTTAGAAGCCCAACATGACAAGACCATGACAGTCACATACACGAAATGTGTCAGGGTGGGCGTGCGGCCTTATTTCAGCCGTTCCATCAGGAATTCGTGCATATTGAACGCCGCGCGGCGGTTGCGCGCACGGTGGTACGTGCCGTCGGGCTGCTGGTCCCAGGCGAGCTGATTGTCTCGCCAGGCGTAGGTGAACGCCTCGTCTATGACCCTTTTTTTCAGATCCTTGTCGCGCACCGGGAACGCTATTTCGACACGGCGGAAGAAATTCCGGTCCATCCAGTCGGCCGAGGACAGATACACGGGCTCGTCGCCATCGGCATAGAAATAAAACACCCGGGAATGCTCGAGGAATCGCCCGACGATGGAGCGCACCCGGATATTTTCCGAGAGGCCTGGCACCCCCGCCCGCAGCGCGCATACGCCTCGCACCACCAGATCGATCTTGACCCCTGCCTGGCTGGCCTTGTAGAGCTCGGCGATGATCTGCTCCTCGAGCAGGGAATTCATTTTGGCCATGATTTTGGCCTTGCGTCCCTGTTTCGCGGCCCGGATTTCCGCCTGGATCAGAGACATCATGGTCTCGTGCATGGTAAACGGCGATTGCAGCAGCGACTTCAGCGTCCGGCGTGCACCCAGCCCGGTCAGTTGAGCAAAGACCTTGTCCATGTCTTCGCACAAATCAGGATCCGCGGTCAGCAGACCAAAATCGGTGTACAGCCGTGCCGTGCGCGGGTGGTAGTTGCCGGTGCCCAGGTGAGCGTACCGGCGCAGCCGCCCTTTTTCGCGGCGCAGCACTAATGCCATTTTGGCGTGCGTCTTGTGCGCCACCACCCCATACACCACGTGGGCTCCCACCTCCTCCAGGCGAGCAGCCCAATTGATATTGGTCTGCTCGTCGAAACGGGCCATAAGCTCCACCACGACGGTCACCTCCTTGCCGGCGCGCGCCGCAGCCAGCAGGATTTTCATCAATTCGGAGTCTTCGCCAGTGCGATAGATGGTCTGTTTGATCGCCATCACGTCCGGATCCACTGCCGCGGCCGTCAGGAAATCGATCACGGGTTGGAATGACTGATAGGGGTGATGCAACAACTGATCGGCACGGGCCACGGCCGCGAACAACTCCGCGGGCTTGTCCGCCACCCGGTCCAGAGGCGCCGGAACAGAGCCGTGGTGAGGCGTAAACAACAGATCCGGACGGTTGTCGACGTTGCACAACTGCATCAGCCGGGACAGGTTGACGGGGCCGTTCACGCGATACGTATCATCGGCAGTCAGCGAGAATTCCCGCTGCAGATAGGTTTCCAGATCGTCGGGCGTCAACCGGTCGATCTCCAGACGTACCGCCGCACCGAAGTTACGCTGCGACAGTTCGCCCTGCAGGGCGTGGCGCAGGTTGGTGACTTCTTCCTCGTCGACAAACAGGTCGCTGTTGCGCGTCACCCGCCATTGATAGCAACCGAGCATTTCCAGCCCCGGGAACAACTCGCCGACAAAGGCGCGCAACAATGAGGTCAGTAGGATGTAGCCGTCGGGTTTGCCGGATATCTCGGGCGGCATTTTGATCAATCGCGGCAGAGCGCGCGGCGCCTGCACGATAGCAATCGAGGCCTGGCGGCCAAAAGCGTCTGCGCCCGACAAGGCCACAATAAAGTTGAGGCTCTTGTTATAGACCCGGGGAAAGGGGTGCGCCGGATCCAGACCGATCGGCGTGAGCAAGGGCATCACGTCGCGATTGAATACCTCATGCGCCCACTGCTGTTGCTCGGCATTCCATTCCGAGGCGTGCAACAACGCAATTCCCTCGGCGTCCAGGCAGGGAAAAATCTCGTCATTAAGCAGACTGTATTGGCGGTCCACCAGAGCGTGGACCTTTTCCTGTACGCGCGCAAAAGCCTCCGACGGCGTCAGGCCGTCAGCCCCGACCAAGGCAGGATTCTGACGCAGTTGCTCTTTGAGGCTGGAAATACGGATCTCAAAGAACTCGTCCAGGTTCGAGCTGACGATACATACGTAGCGCAGGCGCTCCAGCAACGGGACCTGAGGATTTTCTGCCATCGCCAGCACCCGTTCATTGAACTTCAGCAAGGAAAGTTCACGATTCAGAAACGGGGGTTCAACCAGCGACGTAGACATACCGGGTTCCAATTCTAGAGACAAAGGCTGGGGTTTTACTGCAATTATGTGACTATTCCATGACAGTCCGAAATATGCGCTTAGCCTACGCCAAAACGATGACATCTGGTGGCGATTGTGGGGCGCTGTCACATCGGTTCCTTATAATTAGCGCTCTTACAGCCTTATCGACATCCCGCATGGACCACCTCCTGGCCGCCGTAGACCTCGGTTCTAATAGCTTTCGCCTGTCTATCGGACGGGTCGTCCAACAAGAAGGCGGTCCCCAGATCTATCAGATCGACCGTCTCAAAGAAACCGTACGGCTGGCCGCGGGACTGGATCACGACAAGCGGCTCAGCGACGAGGCAGTCGATCGCGCAGTGTCTGTCCTGGAGCGTTTTGGAGAGCGCCTGCGCAGCTTTCATCCCAGCCGGGTGCGCGCCGTGGCGACCAATACGTTTCGCGTCGCCCGTAACACCCAGGAGTTTCTACCCCGCGCCGAGGCGGCGCTGGGCTTTCCGATCGAAGTGATTGCCGGGCGCGAAGAAGCCCGGTTGATTTATCTGGGCGTGGTGCATTCCCTGCCGCCCTCGGCCAATAAGCGATTGGTGATCGATATCGGCGGCGGCTCGACAGAGGTCATTATCGGCAAGGGCTTTGAGCCTGGCTTGATGTCATCGCTCTATATGGGCTGCGTCAGCTACAGCCGGCAGTTTTTCCCCGACGGCGTCGTCGACGCCCATCAGATGAAACAAGCCGAGCTCATGGCCCGCCGGGAAGTCGAAGTCATCTCCAAGCAATACCGCAAGACCGGCTGGAAAGAAGCCTACGGATCCTCGGGTACGGCCAAGGCGTTATATGCCATCCTGACGGAATGCGGTTTTTCCGAAAACGCCATCACACGCGCGGGCCTGAACAAACTGAAAGAACGCATCATCCGCTCCGGCCAGGTGATCCCCGAGGAACTCCCCGGTATCAAGCTGGAACGCGCTGACGTGTTGCCCGGCGGTCTGGCCATCATGAGCGCCCTATTTGACGAACTGGGTATCGACCGGATGCACACTGGCGAGGGCGCACTGCGTGTCGGGGTACTGTATGACCTGCTGGGCCGCGACGCCGCACACGACAAGCGCGACGAGTCCGTTCACCAGTTCATGAAGCGTTATCACATAGATAACAATCAGGCCCAGCGTGTACGCCAGGCCGCACTGACATTCTTCGACTCGATTTATGCACCTGACGAAGGTCACAGCGAGCTGCGCAACGCATTGGGCTGGGCCGCCAATCTGCACGAAGTGGGACTGTCAATTGCCCATAATGCCTATTACAAGCACACAGCCTACGTGCTGGACAATGCGGACATGCCGGGCTTTTCCCGGGCAGACCAGCAACTGCTGGCACTGTTGGCGCTGGGGCATCAAGGCAAGCTGACCAAGCTCGAAACCCTGGTCAGAGACCGCAGCCAATGGGTTGCCATCCTGTGCCTGCGCTTGGCAGTATTGCTGATGCGCCGCCGTACCGACATTCCTCAACTGCCATTGAGCGTGTCGGTTCGAGGCGAATCGATCGTGGTTCGAGTCAAGCAAGACTGGCTGACCAAGCACCCGCTCAGCGACTTTACCTTACGCGCCGAAGAATCAGAATGGCGAAAAGTCGGTTTCTCGTTCGAGTTGCTTGAGTTCTAACCGGAACGGGCGCGTGGCCCGTCGAATGAGCCGGATGCGCAGTCTTCTGAGAGCCCTCTGAACGGGGCTGCGCCCACTCCGCCCTGCGCGGGCAGAAAGGGATTTAGGGGCAACTCCGCGTTTCCTTGAGAGCAGCCCTCGCATGATCAAATCACCTCGACGACCGGGGCGGGATCCAACCCGAAATGGCGCCGGTAACGGCTGTCCATCTGGGTCATGTCCAACAGCACCGGGAAATCCGCCGCGTTGAAATCCGGGTCCCATGCGGGTTCGCCGCAGATACGAGCTCCCAGCTTCATATAACCCTTGATGAGCGGCGGAACGCGCGCGGGCAAGGTGCTGTTCAAGAGCTCGACAGGATAGCGATGCAACGGCTTGACGCGCGGGGCATCGGGATCTTTCAAGTGACTGGCGATATTGCGCCATACCTCGGCAGCCGTCACGCCGTCATCGCGCAAGCTGACACTGGCACATCCCAGCATATAGCGATAACCGCCGCGCCGCATGAACTCAGCCAGACCGGACCACAACAACATGATGGCAGCGCCGCTACGGTGTGCGGCATGCGTACAAGAACGGCCGACTTCGACCAACTCGCCACGCAGTGCCCCAAGGCCGGACAGATCAAATTCGGACTCGGAATAATAACCGCCCGCCGCGAGGGCCTTTTCCGGAGTCAGGATGCGATAAGTGCCCACAACCCTGCCCGTATCGAGCTCTCGCACCATCAAGTGCTCGCACCAAGGATCAAAGCGGTCTTGCTCGATGCCATCCTGCGCGTCGGGGAACACCGCCCCCATGTCTTCGGTAAAAACGGTGTACCGCAGGCGCTGGATCTGCTCGATCTCATCGGCCGTGCTCGCCAAGCCCACGACCAAGACGTGCGAGGCAGAACCCGTCCAGGGTTCGGCGTTGTCACGCCGGGCATCGATACGTGCTAATTCGAGCATTGCGCAGGACTCCTTGAGGTATGCACAGTGTGGAGGCCGGATATGTCAGGCTTCTGACAAAAATATGACATGACCATGAAGTTTACGCCCATCCGAAAAGTCTCGAATTAAAGCAATATAAGTCAAAATAAATCAAACAAACCGTTTGACGAATAAAGGGCCGGCTCCATCAGGACCCGGCCCTCCTTTAGTAACCATGGCGCTGAATTAGTTGAGACTGGCCGCCAATTTTTCAGCGCTGGCTTCAGCCAAAGCAGCGTCTTCTGCTTCGACCATCAATCGCAATTTGGGTTCGGTACCGGACGCTCGAATCAGCACACGGCCACGCCCAGCCAATTCGGCTTCGACGGCTTGCGCTGCCGCCACCAGGCCCGAATGCGATTTCCAGTCGGTTCCCGGCGTCCAGGCGACGTTGATCATTTTCTGCGGATACATGCGCAAATCGCCCAGCCATTGCGCCAGGCTCTCGCCACTGCGACGCAAGGCCGTCAACACTTGCAAGGCTGCAATGATGCCGTCGCCGGTGGTATGGCAATCCAGGCACAACAAGTGCCCGGAACTCTCGCCCCCGAACAGCCAGCCGCGCGCCTGCATTTGCTCGAGCACATAGCGATCGCCGACTTTGGCGCGCTCGAATCCGACGCCCAGGCGTTGCATTTCCCGCTCGAAACCATAGTTGGTCATCAAGGTACCGACGACACCAGCGACCGGGCCTTGCATCATGCGTTCACGCACGATGGCGTACAGCAACTCGTCACCGTTATAGATACGGCCCTCCCCGTCGACCATCTGGAGCCGGTCGGCATCGCCATCCAGAGCAATGCCCAGGTCCGCGCCACGCGCCTGGACGACTTTCACCAACGACTCAGGATGCAGAGCCCCCACGCCTTTGTTGATGTTGAACCCGTCGGGCGAAACGCCGATGGCATGCACATCGGCGCCCAACTCGCGAAATACGTGGGGTGCGACGTTATACGCAGCGCCATGCGCGGCATCGACAACGATCTTCAGGCCATTCAAATCCAGTTCGTTGGGAAACGTGCTTTTGCAAAACTCGATATATCGGCCCTGCGCATCTTGCATCCGGCGGGCGCGGCCCAGCTCTTCAGAACCCAGGCAACCCAAGGGTCCATCCAGCTCGGCTTCGATTTCAGACTCAACGTCGTCGGGCAATTTCATGCCCTGTGTCGAGAAAAACTTGATGCCGTTGTCCTGATAAGGATTGTGCGACGCGCTGATCACGATACCGGCCGCCAGACGGAAGGTACGGGTCAGGTATGCGACGGCTGGCGTTGGCAACGGCCCGGCCAGCAACACGTCGATACCAGCAGCGGACAAGCCCGCCTCGAGCGCCGATTCAAGCATGTAACCGGAAATGCGCGTGTCCTTGCCAATCACCACTTGGGGACGGCCGTGGCCGCGCACGCTGTACTGGCGCGCCAGAACCCGTCCAGCCGCATACCCTAGACGCAAAGCGAAAGCTGCATTGATAACCTCGCCGCCGACCTCGCCGCGCACGCCGTCAGTTCCGAAATACTTGCGTTCTGTCATGCTCGAATAGCTCCTTGTTCAGATGCGTACCAGACCTTCAGGGCATCTACCGTCTCAGCCACATCGTGCACGCGCACGATGGAGGATCCGCGCGCGACGCAGGCCAGCGCACCGGCAATACTGCCGGCCAAGCGGTCAGCCACGGGCTTGCCGGTGGCGTCGCCAATCATGGTTTTGCGTGACAACCCCGTCAGTAATGGATAACTGGATACGCGCAGACTGGAGAGCCTGCGTAATAGTTGATAGTTGTGATCCGCCGTCTTGCCAAAGCCGAACCCCGGGTCTAGGACGATACGACGCGGATCGACCCACGCGGCACGCAAACGCTGAGCACGAGCGCCCAGGAACACGCTGATCTCGCCCAGCAGATCGGTATATTCCGGCGCCTGCTGCATCGTGCCGGGCTCGCCTTTCATATGCATGACGCATAGTCCGCAGCGCGACTGCGCCACGGCTTCGATGGCCCCGGGCTGCCGAAAACCGTAGATATCGTTGATCATGTCAGCGCCTGCGTCCAGCACAGCACGCATGACCTCTGGCTTGAAGGTATCGATGGAGAGCGGGACACCACAGTCGCGCAGCGCCTCGATGACGGGCAGCAAACGCGCCAGCTCGTCCTGGGCCGAGACAGGTTCGGCCCCCGGCCGTGTGGACTCGCCGCCCAGGTCCAGAATCTGCGCGCCCTCGTCAATCAAGCGTCGCGCATGGCTCACGGCAGAGTCGGTATCTGCATGCTGGCCACCGTCGGAAAAAGAGTCGGGCGTGATATTGACAATGCCCATGACGAGCGGGCGCTCGAGATCAAACTCGAAGCGCCCGCACAAAAAGGTGTTGGCCATATAAAACGATAAAAACTCTAAAGCAGCTTAGACCGCGGCTGGCGTACCACTGCCACCCGGCGCCAACCCTGAGGGAGGCGTATCGGTGCTGTCTGCCGGACCTTGCGGCGTCTTGGGCGGACGCGGCGGACGGCCCGAGGTGATATCGTCGATCTGATCCGCGTCGATGGTTTCCCATTCGAGCAGCGCACTGGTCATTGCCTCGACCATATCGCGGTGATCCTCCAGGATCTTGCGCGCCACGCCGTATTGCTCGTCGATGATGCGGCGGATCTCGAAATCCACCTTTTGCATGGTGGCTTCGGACATGTGGGTGGTCTTGGTCACGCTGCGGCCCAGGAACACCTCGCCTTCGTTTTCGGCATAAACCATGGGGCCCAATTCGTCCGTCATCCCGTAGCGGGTGACGATGTCGCGGGCGATGGCGGTGGCGCGCTCAAAGTCATTCGAAGCGCCAGTGGTCATCTGGTTCATGAAGATTTCTTCGGCGATACGGCCACCGAACAGGACAGCAATCGTGTTCAGCAGGCGTTCCTTGTCCATGCTGTAGCGGTCGCCTTCAGGCAACTGCATCGTCACGCCCAGGGCGCGGCCGCGCGGGATGATGGTGACCTTGTGCACCGGATCGGTCTTGGGCAGCATGCGCGCCACGATGGCATGGCCGGACTCGTGGTACGCCGTGTTCTTGCGTTCCTCTTCGGGCATGACGATCGAGCGGCGCTCGGCGCCCATGATGATCTTGTCTTTGGCCTTTTCGAAGTCGGTCATGTCGACGGTGCGGCCATTACGGCGCGCCGCGAACAAGGCGGCCTCGTTGACCAGGTTGGCCAGGTCAGCGCCCGAGAAACCCGGGGTGCCACGCGCCAGGATGCTGGCATCGACGTTGGTCGACAGCGGCACCTTGCGCATATGCACGCGCAGGATCTGTTCGCGGCCACGGATGTCGGGCAGCGGCACCACGACCTGGCGGTCGAAACGGCCCGGACGCAGCAAAGCGGGGTCCAGCACATCGGGACGGTTGGTCGCGGCAATCACGATCACGCCCTGGCCCGACTCAAAGCCGTCCATTTCCACCAGCATCTGGTTCAGCGTCTGCTCGCGTTCGTCGTTACCGCCGCCCAGGCCTGCGCCACGCTGGCGGCCCACGGCGTCGATTTCGTCGATGAAGATGATGCAAGGTGCTTGCTTTTTCGCGTTTTCGAACATGTCGCGCACGCGGGCAGCACCCACGCCGACAAACATTTCAACGAAATCCGAGCCCGAAATGCTGAAGAACGGGACTTTGGCTTCGCCGGCGATGGCCTTGGCCAGCAGGGTTTTACCGGTACCGGGTGAACCCACCATCAGCACGCCGCGCGGGATACGGCCGCCGAGCTTTTGGAATTTGCTGGGGTCGCGCAGGAAATCGACCAGTTCCTGTACGTCTTCTTTGGCCTCGTCGCAGCCAGCAACGTCTGCAAACGTGATCTGGTTGGTGTTTTCATCCAGCATACGGGCACGCGATTTGCCGAAGCTGAACGCACCGCCACGGCCGCCGCCTTGCATCTGTCGCATGAAAAACACCCAGACCCCGATCAGCAACAGCATCGGGAACCAGGAAACAAAGATGCTCATCAGCAGGGACGGCTCCTCGCGGGCCTTGCCCGAGACGTCCACGCCATATTTGAGCAGGTCGGACACCATCCAGATGTCGCCCGGCGACGTCAGGGTGTACGAACGGCCCGTATCAGGCGTGACATACAGGACATCCGCCTGCACGTCTACCTTGCGAATACGGCCTGCCTTGGCATCCTCCATGAACTGGGTGTAACTCACGCCGTCTTGCGATTGCGCACGCCCATCGAACTGTTTGAATACCGTGAACAGGACCAGTGCGATCACCATCCAGACCGCGACTTTAGAAAATGAGTTGTTCAAGGTCGATCTCCTGCTTTTGATTCCGACCGGTGACCGCGCCCCCGCGCATATGGCACAGTCACAAGTATGTCAATAGTTCATTCTACCCTGTCGGGAGGGGTTCCGTCTGAAAGCCCGATAGGCGCCTGATACATCATTGTCAAAAAACCTAAAGTTTCAGGTCACGCGCCACCAGAAATGTCTCCGAGGACTTGTCCCGGGAGGCTTTGGGCTTGCGCTCCACCACTCGCTTGAAGCGCTGTTTGAAGCTTTGCACGATCTGCGAAAAACCGCTGCCGTGAAAAGCCTTGACGATCAGCGCGCCGTCGGGCTTGAGGTGGTTGCAGGCAAATTCCAGCGCCAGATCGCAAACATGCTGAATGCGAGCCGAATCGGCGACACCAACTCCCGACAAGTTGGGGGCCATGTCCGAAATAACAAGGTCTACCGGCTGGCCGCCCACTAATTCTTGCAACTGTTGCAAAACGTCGTCATCGCGAAAATCACCCTGGATGAATTCGACGCCCGCGACAGGCTCCATGGGTAGGAGATCCAGCGCGATAATACGGCCATCGACCGCGCCCCCCGGGCCGGCCAGACGCTCTCGCGCCACCTGTGACCAGCTGCCTGGCGCCGAGCCAAGATCGACCACGATGTTGCCCCGGCGCATCAGTTTTTCGGCGTCGAGGATCTCGATCAATTTGAACGCAGCACGCGCCCGATAGCCCTTTTGTTGCGCCATCTTCACATAAGGGTCGTTGATGTGCTGGTGGATCCAGTCTTTAGAGAATTTCTTTTTGGCCATTACCGTACAATTCCACGCATGCCTATATTAGAACTCACCTCACGCGAGCGCAGCGACTTGCGCTCGGCCGCCCATCCCCTCAATCCGGTCGTCCTGATCGGAGACAACGGGCTGACCGACGCGGTCTTGAAAGAAATCGACCGCGCCTTGACGTCCCATGGGCTGATCAAGGTCCGCGCAGGCGGCGCCGACCGCGATGAACGCGAGGCCATGCTGGCGAGCATTTGCGACACGCTGTCGTGCGCAGCCGTGCATCATTTGGGCAAGATATTGATCTTGTTCCGTCCGCTGCCCGGTAATGTAGCCTCTGCGCCGGCAGAAGGCACGCCCGCCCGCCGCAAGCCCTCCGAGCCTCATACACCCAAGAAAATGGCTGCCGAGGGCAAGACCCTGTCCAAATCGCGCCCGACGGCTGCTCGCAAACGAGCCACCCCGGAAGCGCCGGCCAAGAAGTCCTTTTTCGGACGCGATGATCTCAATAGTGCTGGCCGTCCGATGCGTCCGACGACCAAGAAAAAGCCCAGCACCGCATCGCACGGCATCCCGCGTCGCGCGGGCAGCGCGCTCAGCCTGCGGGCTGGCGCCCGCAGCGGTGTGCGTGCCTCGGCTGGCCGCAAGACCACCAAGAGATAAAACAGTGAAACAAGCTGGCCTGGCAACAGGCCAGCCCCAATCCAACGCCAATACCCGCCGGGCTGGCGTCGCTTGGGGCGTATATTCATCACATTACACGTAGCGCACGCTCAGGACTTCGTATTCGCGAATACCCGAGGGGGCTTTTACCTCGACGACGTCGCCTTCGGATTTGCCGATCAAGGCACGGGCGACCGGACTGGACACCGAAATCAAGTTGGACTTGATGTCAGCCTCCAAGTCCCCCACGATCTGATAAGACAGGCGATCGCCCGAATCCAGATCCTCGATATCCACCGTAGCACCGAATACGGCGCGACCTTCTGCGTTCAAGGCAGCCGGGTCAATCACATGCGCATTGGAAAGCGTGCCTTCGAGCTCGGCGATGCGGCCTTCGATAAAGCCCTGGCGCTCGCGCGCGGCATCGTACTCGGCATTTTCCGACAGATCGCCCTGGGCACGGGCCTCGGCAATAGCATTGATCACGGAGGGGCGCTCAATGGTTTTCAGCCTGTGCAATTCGGCTTGCAAACGCTCGGCTCCGCGCGCGGTCAGAGGAATGGCAGACATGTCGTTTCCCAACAAAAAGTAGAAAACGCCCCGAATGGGAGCGTTTCGGTAAAAAAGCAATCAGACTAAGGACCTGCGCCAGGATGGCGGGACAAGTCAATGATACAAACTAAAGATCGAACAGGCAGGAACGATATCGGGCCCGATTATTAGTAGGGTTCCTGGCCTTTCGTCCCGGTCAGCCCATAGGCATAACTACGTATGCCGGCGACCAAAACAAAACCCCGGCTCGGATTTGGAACCGGGGCAAGCAAGACATCATTGTGGTCAAAATCCGCCAGAATTGCAAGCCGTTCAGGAACCCGTCATTCCAGGCAGTCCACCGCGAGAAGCGTATCCGGATTTACACCAACTGACGGCCACTGCGTTGCAACAAAGCGTACAAAATGATCGCGCCGAACGTAGCGGTGCCGATTCCCCCCAGCGTGAAATCCCCGAGTTTTATCGTGAAATCGCCCGCCCCCAACACCAAGGTCACGGCAGCCACGATCAGATTACGGTTATCGCTGAAATCGACCTGGTTCACCACCCAGATCCGCGCGCCCGCAACGGCAATCAGCCCGAATACCACCACGGACATACCGCCCAGCACAGGGCCCGGAATCGTCTGAATCAGTGCGCCGAATTTAGGCGAGAACCCCAGCAGGATCGCAATCACCGCCGCCACTACGAATACCAGCGTCGAATAGATGCGCGTCACGGCCATCACGCCGATGTTTTCGGCATAGGTGGTCACCCCCGTGCCCCCGACTGCGCCAGACACCATCGTGGCCACCCCATCTCCAATGAAGGCGCGCCCCATATAACGGTCCAGATTCTGGCCCGTCATGGCGCTGACGGCCTTGATATGCCCCAGGTTCTCGGCCACCAGGATGATTGCGACCGGCACGATCAGGCCCATGGCGTCGGCCTTGAAGACGGGCGCAGTGAAATGAGGCAAGCCGAACCACGCTGCCGCAGCAACGCCCGAAAAATCGATAGGCTTGCCCAGCCCCAGGCCATTGGCGCACACCGCATAGATCACGCACGCCAAGAGCAGCCCCACCAGAATCAATAAACGCTGAATCGTGCCGCGCGTATAGACCGCAATCCCGCCCACGCACAGCACAGTCACAATCGCCATCCCCGTTTCAAACCCCGAACTGCCCATCGCGCCCTTGGCTGCGATAGGCGCCAGGTTCAGTCCGATCACGGCTACCACCGCGCCCGTCACGACCGGAGGCATCAAACGCTCGATCCAGGCGGCGCCGCCATCGCCGCGCGCATTGGCTGCGGCCACAATGATCCCAATCACGGTATAGGCCAGGCCGCATGCAATGATCGCACCCAGCGCCACGCCTATATTGGCGTTCGGGCCCGAGCCGGCATACCCCGTGACGGCCACCACGCCACCAATAAAAGCAAAGCTGGATCCGAGATAGCTCGGCACCCTGCCGCCCACAAACAGGAAAAAGATCAGCGTGCCGATTCCCGACATCAAAATGGCAACGTTGGGATCAAAGCCCATGATCAGCGGCGCCAGTACGGTCGAGCCGAACATGGCCACCACGTGTTGAGCGCCCATGGCAATGTTTTTAGGGCCGGACAGACGCTCATCCGGCGCGATGACAGCGCCAGGCACGGAGTCATCGGCCAGTTTCCAACGCGGAAAATAAGAATTGGGCATGAAATCCCCTGTATCCAGACAGGAATAATTAATCGGCGGGCGAAGTGTAGGGGCCAGCGCGTTTGCCGGCAATCCGGTTAAGCCCGTGAACGGGACAGACACTGGTCATATCGCCTCAATAGGCCCGCTATCGACTGACCGGCACACCTTCACGTGCATCGCAGCAAACCGCGCTGACTAATGGGCCGCATCAAAATTTGTGATTGGACGCTAGGTGCCTGCGTCGCTACCTTGTCCCAACAATTTCAAAACACAACGGAGACAAATCATGCCCCTCATGCGCACTGTCCTCGCGTCAGCCCTGCTGGCTGCCTGCGCCCCCGTGCTAGCCGGTACCGTCACGGTCATCACGTCTTTCCCGAAGGACCTGACCCAGGCGTATAAATCTGCATTCGAAAAAGCCAACCCCGGCATCACGCTGGAAATCCTGAATAAAAACACGGTGTCGGGCATTGCTTACGTACGCGAGACGCCGGCAGGCCAACGGCCCGAGGTATTCTGGGCGAGCGCGCCTGACGCCTTTGAAGTGCTGGGCCGCGAAAAACTGCTGAGCCCGGCGCCCGACGCCGCCAATGCCGAGGTCCCGGACAAAATCGGCAGCTATCCCATCAACGATCCGGGCGGCTTGTACATGGGCCAGGCTCTGGCCGGCTACGGCATCATGTACAACACCCGGTACATCAAAGCCCACAAGCTGACGCCTCCAGTCGAATGGAAAGACCTGCTGGCGCCGCAATGGTTTGGCCATCTGGGCATGACCGCGCCCTCACGCTCGGGGACCATGCACTTGACCGTCGAGACCATTCTGCAAGGCGAAGGCTGGGCCGATGGATGGCAAACGCTGCTACGCATGTCGGGTAATGCCAGCCAAATGACGGAGCGATCGTTTGGTGTTCCCGATGGGGTGAACAACGGTCAATTCGGCGCAGGCCCGGTCATCGATTTCTTTGGACTGTCCAGCAAATATTCCAAGTTTCCGGTCGAGTTCGTCTATCCATCTGAAACCTCGGTCGTCCCCGCCAACATTGCGCTGATCGCGGGCGCCAAGAATACCGAGGAAGGCAAGAAATTCATCGCATTCACGCTCAGTAAAGCGGGACAGGAGCTGCTGCTGGAGCCGAAGATTTCGCGGCTGCCGGTATTGCCCTACAAGGATTTGGCCGGAAAAATTCCGCAGGGCTATCCTGACCCTGCCGAAATCGCCCAGCGCAGCAAGGTGCATTTCGACGCCGAACTGTCGCAGACGCGTTATTACGTCGTCCAAGCCCTGTTCGATCAGACCATTACATTCCGCTTGAGCGATCTGCAGGCCGCCACCAAAGCCATTTACGAAGCCGAGCAAAAACTCGGCGACAAGGCCAAAACAGGCCAGGCTGCTGAATTGCTGGACCAGGCCCGCAAGCTGGCATGGTCGCCATTGATCGATCCCAAGACAGCGGCAGATCCGGAGTTCTTGAAAGTCTTTACTCGAGACAAGAAAGACGCCTCGACCAATAAGCAGATCACTCAGCTCGAAGGCGAATGGAGCGGCAAGGCCAAGGCCAACTACGAGCAAGCGGTCAAACTGGCACAGCAAGCTGCCGCGCTGTAATGGCAGCGCAAGCTGTCGCGATGATGTTTTGACATCCTGCCCCGCGCGCATCGCGGGGCTCTCTCGGAGCAATTGATGACGTTCGCGAGCCGCTCGCGCCTGCCCGCCGGTCCGCTGTTGACGGCGCTACTCGTGCTGGCCTTTCTGTGCCTGTTCTTGGTGGTGCCGGTAGGCACGGTGTTCTACACCGCTTTTGTCAACGCCGACGGCAGCTTTACGCTCGGGCATTTTGGTGCTTTCTTTGCCCAGCCGCTGATGCAAGAGGCCTTTTTCAACAGCCTGTATGTCGCGGGCTGGTCGGCGCTGTTGGCGTCGCTCATTGCTGTGCCGTTGGCGTATTTCACTGTGCGCTTTGAGTTTCGCGGCGCCTTGCTGATTCAGACGCTCGGCGTGTTGCCTCTGATCATGCCGCCCTTTGTCGGCGCGGTGGCGATGCAACTGATCTTTGGCCGATCAGGCACAGTCAATCTATTGCTGGATGAGTGGTTCGGATTCACGATCCCGTTCATGGAAGGCCTGAACGGGGTCATCTTTGTCGAGTCACTGCACTACTTTCCGTTCATCTTGATGAACCTGGTCGTCGCGTTGCGCAACATCGATGGGTCCATGGAAGAAGCCGCGTTCAACTTGGGCTCCCGTGGCTTTCGACTGTTTCGCCGCGTGATTTTTCCGCTGGCGCTGCCCGGCTATGTCGCAGGCACCTCACTGGTGTTTGTGAAAGTCTTTGATGATCTGGGCACGCCGCTGGTGTTGGGCACCACCAATATGCTGGCGCCACAAGCCTATTTGCGCATCACCCAAGTCGGCCTGGAAGACCCGCTGGGCTATGTGATCAGCGTCATCATGATCGGCTTTTCGATTCTGGCGCTATGGCTATCGGCGCGCGTCCTAAAAGGCAAGGACTATTCCACTTTGCAAAAAGGCGGCAGCTCGATCCAGAAACGCAAACTCAACACTGGAGAAAGCGTCATCGCCTATGGCTGGATCGCGCTGGTCTTGCTGTTGGTGCTGTCGCCTCATTTCGGGGTGCTGCTGCTGTCGCTCGCGACCGTGTGGAGCTATGCCCCGCTGCCTGATGGCTACACCCTGGAACACTATGCCGCGATTTTTACTGAATCGCACGGCATGATCACCAACACGCTGCTCTATTGCGGCCTGGCAGCGGGCGTGGATGTGATCCTGGGGACGGCGATTGCGTATCTCATGCTGCGCACGCGTCTGCCTGCCCGGCAATGGCTGGATTTTCTCGCCTCTGCCGCGCTGGCTATCCCGGGCATTGTGTTGGCGATCGGCATGCTGCGTACGTTCCGCGGACTCGAGTTTCCGTTGACGGGGACCCTGATCACATCGTCGTGGCTGCTCATCATGATCGCGTATTCGGTACGGCGGCTGCCGTACGCATTGCGATCATGCGTGGCGGCGCTACAGCAAATCAATGTCTCGCTCGAGGAAGCCGCTGAGTCGCTGGGGGCAAACCGGATGCGCACCATCCGGCGGGTGGTGGTGCCTCTGATGGCTGGCGGTATGCTCGCCGGTTTTGTGACCAGCTTCGTCACGGCGGCAGTGGAATTATCGGCAACCATCATGCTGGTGACCCGTGACAGCCAGGCCCCCATGAGCTATGGCATTTATCTCTACATGCAAAGCGCTGCCGGACGCGGTCCCGGCGCTGCGCTAGGCGTACTGGCCGTCATCGCGGTCGGCATCGGCACATACGTATCGCATTTGTTGGTCGAGCGCGCGTCGGCGCGCCAACGCCCCGCGCGCAATGAGGATTCCCAATGAAAAAAGTCAGCGTCGAATGCCGCAATATCCGGCTGTCCTATGGCAAAACCGAAGTCCTGAAGGACGTCAATATTCACATCGAGCCGGGGGAGTTTTTCGCCTTGCTCGGTCCTTCCGGTTCGGGAAAGTCCACCCTGCTGCGCTTGATTGCGGGCTTTAATCAACAAAGCCATGGCCAACTGCTGATCGACGGCAAGGACATTGGCAACACGCCGCCGTGGGGCCGCAATATCGGCATGGTGTTCCAGAACTATGCCTTGTGGCCGCACATGACCGTGTGGGACAACGTCGCGTTTGGCCTAGTCGAACGCCGCCTGCCACGTGCCGAGATACGCAACAAAGTCGAGGCTGCGCTGGAATTGGTCGGCCTGTCGCAGTACGGCAACCGCAGACCAAATCAACTATCTGGCGGGCAACAACAGCGCGTCGCGCTGGCCCGCACGATAGTCATCGAGCCCCAGGTGCTGTTGCTGGACGAGCCGCTGTCCAATCTGGATAAGAAACTGCGCGTACAGATGCGCCAGGACTTGCTCAATTTGCAACGCCGCCTGGGCATCACGACCATTTTCGTGACTCACGATCAGGAAGAAGCCATGACTACAGCCGATCGCATGGCGGTGCTGGATCACGGCGTCGTCCAGCAGATCGGCGCGCCAACCACCTTGTTTGACTTCCCGGTCAATCGCTTCGTCGCCAACTTTGTCGGCACGATGAATGTCCTGGAGGGCACGGTGCGCGAACGTAGCCGCAGCAATCTGATCTTGGCCGTGCCGGGCGTGGGCGACCTGCATCTGCCTCTGACCAGCGAAGCCCCCGAGTCCGACAAGCTCGCCGCGAGCTTTCGGCCGCACACGGTCCAGATTGATATGGCCGATGGACTGGGGGATGCGCGCTACGTCTGGCTGCCGGGCGTGGTGGAAACCAGCGAATTCCTGGGCGAGTTCACCCGCTATCAGGTACAAGTGGGCGACCATCGCGTTACCGCTGATCAGTCCCATCTGGCGGGCCTATCGCCCTTTCCCGTCGGGTCGCCTGTCTCGATCGGACTGGAGCCCTCTCAGATTCGTCTACTGGCGGCATAATCGCCGTCATGGAGATCTATCAAATTCGCGCCTTCGTCACGGTTGCCCGCTTGGGCAATCTGACCAAGGCTGCGGATGCCCTCTCGCTCACACAGCCCGCCGTCACAGCCCAGATCAAAGCGCTGGAGCAAAGCCTCGGCGTCGCGCTGTTCGAGCGCTCCGCAGGCCGCTTGACCTTGGCCAAAGCCGGCGAGGTATTGTTGCCGACAGCAGAGTCTTTACTGGTCCTGGGCGCTCAATTCAAAGCCGAGGCGCAACAATTGCAGGGCAGCCTGCACGGCGCGGTCGATCTAGGCGTTCCCAGCGAACAGCCGGATTTTCTGCGGCTAGGTGAGCTCGCCTCAGCAGTGCGCGAACAACTGCCGCTCATCGAACTCAAAACCCTGACATTGCCCACCTCGGTCCTGCACGAACATATCAGCACCGGCCGGCTGCATGCGGCACTGACCATCGCCGCCAATCCGCCTCGCGCCGTGCACTGGATGCCGTTGCGCAGCGTCCGCTACCGGATCGCGCTCCCGGTACCTCTGGCCAATGCGCTCAAGCGCGGCGGTTGGCGCGAAGTCGCGCAGCTTCCCTGGCTGGATGGCCCGGCAGGCAGTCACACCCATTTATTGCTGCGTGACATGTTCGAACGCCACGGCCTGGCCCCCCGCGTCGTCATGCAGCACGACGACCAGGCCAACCTGGACGCACTAGTTCGAGCCGGCGCCGGCTGCGCGCTGCTGCGGGAGGAAACTGCTCTCGCGGGTGCCGCCGGCGGAGAGTTCATCGTCTGGGGGCAGGCTCGCGCCGATGCCACCTTGGGATTCATGATGCCTCATGAACGCGCCAGCGAACCCGTGCTGGTAGCGTTGAGCTCCCTCATGCAGAAAATCTGGAAATCGCGGCGGCTGCCTATGGAACCCGAGGTCACGGCCGAGCAAACCACCAACCGGGTTACCCTATAGCCTACCGCCCATTCCGGGCCTACCCTTCACCACCACTCGCATGACTGAAATCTGGTTTATTCGCCACGGCGAAACCTCCTGGAACCGCGAAGGCCGCCTGCAAGGCTGGCAAGACATCGAACTCAACGATAGCGGACGCGAACAAGCCGCCCAACTGGCAGCACGCATGGCGACCGTCGAACAGGCGTTCGACGCGCTCTACAGCAGCGATCTGCAGCGCGCCTACGCAACCGCCGAGCCCATCTCCGCCGGGTTGAACCTGCGCATACGCACTGAACCCGGCATACGCGAACGCGGCTTCGGTGTCCTCGAAGGACTGGACCTGGCACGCATCGACGAACTCGCGCCCGAAGCCGCGGCCGCCCGCAAAAGCCGCGACCCGAACCGCCCCATCGAAGGCGGCGAATCCCTGGGCCAATTCCAAGCCCGCGTCATCGCCACCATCAACGATCTCGCGCAACGCCACACCAACGAACGCATCCTCGCCGTCACGCACGGCGGCGTGCTGGACATCATCTGGCGCCACGCCTCCAACGTTGCCCTAGACGGCCCGCGTCCCGTGCCATTACTCAACGCCAGCATCAACCGCATCGGCATCGAGGGACGCCAATGGCAAGTCCTAGAATGGGCAGACATCGCCCACTTGGACATGGAATCAACGAGCGACATCGTGCCATGACGGCCACCGACCTCGGTGATGAGTAACGATTGCCACCCATGATGCGCAACGTTTGATACCTGTGACGTGCGACGTTTGACACCCGGGATGAAGACCATTTGACCCGTAACGCGCGGCAATTGACGCCCGTGATGAGCAACCATTGCGAGTCCCTGGCGGGTGCCTGAAAGCCGCGCCGGGCCGTTGAGTGGCGATTCAGCCCGCGGAGCGGGCCGAGGCCCCTGCTCATGGGCCGAGTCGCCGCGATAGGCCCGGTGCGGCTTTCAGGCACCCGCCAGGGACGTCACCAAAGCGCTGACCTCCGCCGGCTGCTGATCACAACATCGCACCGACAAAAAAATCACCGCCGAGGCTTCCGAGGTGCATTGCGTGCCGCGCGATCGTAGACCCAATTTGGCAGCATTCGCATGAGCCTAGACACAACACCCATTTGCCAAGGAATGACGGTATACGACACGCCGCGTTCGATAGCCACCTGGGCACGAGCGGCAAACGCATCGGCTTCCATCAGAAACGGCATCCCGTACGGATTTTTCTCGGTCATCGCAGTTTTTACGTAGCCTGGGGCAATCGTGACCACATTGACGCCGGCACTCGCGAGCTCCAGCCGCAGACTTTCACAATAGGTAATCACCGCGGCTTTAGATGAACTGTAGGCACCTGCGCCAGGCAAGCCTCGAATACCCGCGACGCTGGCAATGCCGACAAGCCGGCCTTTTTGCGCCCGCTTCATCGATTCGATAAAAGGCTCGAACGTGGCGACGGTAGCCAGCAGATTCGTGTCAACGATGGCTTTGAAAACGTCGAAGTCTTCCGTGTACTCGGTCAACGTCCCTGCGCTGATTCCCGCACTGGCAATGACAACATCGACTCGCCCCTCATTCGCTGCCAGAAAATCCCGGGCAGCCGCATGCAAAGCGTCGCGATCGCGCACATCCAGCGCATAGCAAAGGTGTTCTCCCGGTAACTCATCGGCCAACTCACGCAGCGCCTGGCCACGTCGCGCGACCAAGCCGAGCCGTGCGCCCGAACGGGCATAACGCCACGCCAAGGCCCGGCCTAAACCACTGGAAGCACCCGTAATAAAAACCGCTGTCATGGCGACTCGCAAAATCGACCCTGTGGACGGGTCAGGAAGATATTCCACAATGATAGCCAGAAATAAAAACAGGCCCATAAAGGGCCTGTTTTTACCGCAGCGCGACGGACGAGCTTATTGCTGAGGCAAACTGGCGTGCAGTTCCTGCAGCGGATACACCTGCAGGCCGAGGCCTTGGCGCAGGTATTGCATGCCCTCGACCGCGGCGCGCGCACCGGCGATCGTCGTAAAGAACGTTACGCGAGCAGCCAGCGACTGCGTACGGATCGTACGAGAATCGGCGATCGCATTGCGGCGTTCTTCGACAGTGTTGATCACCAGCGAGATCTCGCCGTTCTTGACCATGTCCACGATATGCGGACGGCCTTCGGTGACCTTGTTCACCATTTGCACCGGAATGCCGGCAGCGGAAATCTGCGCCGCCGTTCCACGGGTCGCCACGAGCTTGAAGCCCAGGTTGTGCAAACCACGTGCGACTTCGACCGCGCGGGTTTTGTCCTGGTCTTTCACGCTGATAAAGACCGTGCCGTTCTCGGGCAAGCGCACGCCAGCTGCGAGCTGCGATTTGACGAAAGCCTCGCCAAAGCTCATGCCCACACCCATGACCTCGCCGGTCGATTTCATTTCCGGTCCCAGAATGGTGTCCACGCCCGGGAATTTCACGAACGGGAACACGGCCTCTTTCACCGAGTAATACGGCGGCACGACTTCGCGCGTGATGCCTTGATCGGCCAGCGTACGCCCGGCCATCGCGCGGGCTGCGATCTTGGCGAGCTGCAGGCCGGTGGCCTTGGACACGTAAGGCACCGTACGCGATGCACGCGGGTTGACTTCCAGCACGTAGACGTCGCCGCCCTGGATCGCAAACTGCACGTTCATCAGGCCGCTGACGTTCAGCGCACGCGCCATCATCGAAGTCTGGCGCTTGATCTCGGCAATGATCTCCGGCGACAGCGAGTACGGCGGCAGGCTGCAGGCGGAGTCGCCCGAGTGCACGCCGGCTTGCTCGATGTGCTCCATGACGCCACCGATGAACACAGTTTCGCCATCGGCCAAGCAGTCCACATCGACCTCGGTCGCATCATTCAAGAAACGGTCCAGCAGCACGGGGGAATCGTTGCTGACCTTGACCGCCTCTCGCATATAGCGCTCGAGGTCCTGCTGCTCGTGCACGATTTCCATGGCGCGGCCGCCCAGCACGTAGCTGGGACGCACCACCAAGGGATAACCGATCTCGGCGGCATGAGCCAAAGCCTCGCCTTCGGTACGCGCGGTACGGTTGGGCGGCTGGCGCAGGCCGAGCTTGTTCAGCAGTTTCTGGAAACGCTCGCGGTCCTCGGCGACGTCGATGGACTCGGGGCTGGTGCCAATGATCGGCACGCCATTGGCCTCGAGTGCACGTGCGAGTTTCAACGGCGTCTGGCCGCCGTACTGCACGATCATGCCGACGGGGTTTTCCTTGTGCACGATTTCCAGGACGTCTTCGAGCGTCAACGGCTCGAAATACAGACGATCGGACGTGTCGTAGTCGGTGGACACGGTTTCGGGGTTGCAGTTGACCATGATGGTTTCGTAACCATCTTCGCGCAACGCCAATGCCGCATGCACGCAGCAATAGTCGAACTCGATACCCTGCCCGATACGGTTCGGGCCGCCACCCAGCACGATGATCTTTTTGCGATCGGTCGGCTGCGCCTCGCACTCGTCTTCGTACGTGGAGTACATGTAGGCAGTGCGCGTGGCGAATTCGGCAGCGCAGGTGTCTACGCGCTTGTAGACCGGGCGCACATTCAACTGATGACGCAGTTTGCGGATCTCGGACTCAACGGA
Source organism: Bordetella genomosp. 4 (assembly GCF_002261185.1). Taxonomy (GTDB): domain Bacteria; phylum Pseudomonadota; class Gammaproteobacteria; order Burkholderiales; family Burkholderiaceae_B; genus Bordetella_A. The sequence continues at coordinate 170,213 of NZ_NEVQ01000008.1, read as the reverse complement.
GTCCAACAGGAACGCCAGGCGGCGATCCGAGAAACCCATACGCTTGAGGTGCCAAAGCGTGTCGTAGTCCAGATCGGCCAGCGTCTTTTGCTCGAGCGCGAGCTCGATGTCGACGATTTCCTTGATCTGCGACAGGAACCACGGATCGATGTGCGTGATCTGGTGGACTTCTTCCAGGGTGAAGCCTTGTGCGAACGCATCGCCCACGTACCAGATACGCTCGGGACCCGGCTCGCCCAACTCGATCTGCAGTTTTTCGCGATCGGTGGTTTTCTGGTTCAAGCCGTCGACACCGACTTCCAGACCGCGCAGGGCCTTTTGGAAGGACTCTTTGAACGTGCGGCCGATCGCCATGACTTCGCCCACAGATTTCATCTGGGTGGTCAGGCGGGAATCGGCTTGCGGGAATTTTTCGAACGCGAAACGCGGCACCTTGGTGACGACGTAATCGATGGACGGCTCGAACGAAGCCGGCGTAGCACCACCGGTGATTTCGTTGCGCAACTCATCCAGGGTGTAGCCCACTGCCAGGCGCGCAGCGACCTTGGCGATGGGGAACCCGGTGGCTTTCGAGGCCAGTGCCGACGAACGCGACACGCGCGGGTTCATCTCGATGACGATCATCCGGCCGTTGTCCGGATTGACTGCGAACTGCACGTTCGAGCCGCCGGTATCCACACCGATCTCGCGCAGCACCGCGATGGATGCGTTACGCATGATCTGGTATTCCTTGTCGGTCAGCGTCTGAGCAGGCGCCACCGTGATGGAATCACCGGTGTGTACCCCCATGGGGTCCAGGTTTTCGATCGAGCAGACGATGATGCAGTTGTCGGCCTTGTCGCGCACGACTTCCATCTCGAACTCTTTCCATCCCAGCAGGGATTCTTCGATCAAGAGCTCGCTGGTCGGCGAGGCCTCGAGGCCGCGACGGCAGATGGTTTCGAATTCTTCGGCGTTGTAGGCGATACCGCCCCCCGAGCCGCCCATCGTAAAGCTGGGGCGGATCACAGTCGGGAAACCCGACGTGCCGGTTTCGCTGGCGATGCGGCGCTGGACTTCCCAGGCCTCGTCCATGCTGTGAGCCACGCCTGATTTGGCCGACTCCAGACCGATGTCGGTCATGGCCTGCTTGAATTTCTGGCGGTCTTCAGCCTTTTCGATAGCGTGCTCGTTGGCGCCGATCAGCTCGACGTTGTGCTTTTGGAGCACGCCCTGGCGGGCGAGATCCAACGCGCAGTTCAATGCGGTCTGACCGCCCATCGTGGGCAGCAGCGCATCGGGTTTTTCGCGTTCGATGATTTTTTCCACCGCCTGCCAGGTGATGGGCTCGATGTAGGTCACATCGGCCGTTTCCGGGTCGGTCATGATGGTGGCGGGGTTGCTGTTCACCAGAATGGTGCGGTAACCCTCGGCCTTGAGCGCCTTACACGCCTGGGCGCCGGAATAGTCGAATTCGCATGCCTGCCCGATGATGATGGGGCCGGCACCGATGATGAGAATGCTTTTTAGGTCTGTACGCTTGGGCATAATGCGGTATTTATTTCTTCTGGCCGGCCATCAGGCTGATAAATTTGTCGAACAGCACGATAATGTCGTGCGGGCCCGGGCTGGCCTCAGGGTGGCCCTGGAAGCAGAAAGCAGGACGATCGGTCAGCTCAAAGCCCTGCAAGGTACCGTCAAACAGCGACACGTGGGTCGCGCGCGAGTTGGCAGGCAAAGTCGCCGCATCCACACCGAAGCCGTGGTTCTGGCTGGTGATGAACACGCGCTTGGATTGCAGGTCCTGCACAGGGTGGTTCGCGCCATGGTGGCCGGTCTTCATCTTGACCGTCTTGCCGCCCACGGCCAGACCCATGATCTGGTGGCCCAGGCAGATACCGAACGTCGGGATCTTGCGTTCGAGGAACACACGGGTCGCCTCAATGGCATAGTCGCAAGGCTCTGGGTCGCCAGGGCCGTTGGCCAGGAACACACCGTCCGGATTGAGCTTGAGCACGTCTTCGGCAGACGTCTGTGCCGGCACCAGCGTGATACGGCAGCCACGGTCGGCCATCAGGCGCAAGATGTTGTATTTCACGCCGAAGTCGTACGCAACCACGTGAAAGCGGTCTTGGGCAGGCGAAGTGAAGCTCTCGCCCAGTTTCCAGGTACCTTGTTTCCAGTCCAGCGGGTCTTTGATGGAAACGACCTTGGCGAGGTCTTGGCCGGCCATGCCGGGAAAGCCTCGAGCCAATTCGACGGCGCGATCGGCATCGTCGCCGACCAGGATACAAGCGCCCTGAGCGCCGCTGTCACGCAAAATACGCGTGAGCTTGCGCGTGTCCACACCGGAAATCGCCACGACACCCTGGGCAGCCAGGTAGTCGGGCAACGATTGCGTCGCACGGAAATTCGAGACGCGCGACGGGCAGTCACGCACCACCAGGCCCGATGCCAGGACGCGAGAGGTTTCGACGTCCTCGGCGTTGACGCCGGTATTGCCTATATGCGGATAAGTCAGTGTGACGATCTGGCCGTTGTAGCTAGGATCGGTCAAAATTTCCTGGTAGCCTGTCATGGCCGTGTTGAACACGACCTCGGCGACTGTATGACCCGGCGCGCCGATGGACACGCCTCGGAAAATGGTACCGTCCGCCAAAGCTAGAATTGCAGGAGGGAAGCGATCAGCGCCCTCGGGAAAAAGTTGCGGCAGCACAGTAAACCCCGGTTTCAGAATCGATAATCAAACCTTGTAATTATACCCTCTCGGGCCATTTTTCCCCGAAAACCGCGCCGATTAAGGCCGGGAGCGGTGTTTTTGGCTGCGGAATCCACCAAAAATGTAATAAATGCTCCTTCAGGGCAAGGGGTCGAAAACGCAGCATGGCGGTACTTTTTGTCAAAAAAGGCGACGGCGCGTAGTGATACCCTAGCTCTTTATTGTCAACCTTTGCCTACGCCGACCCGTCCCATGTCTAGCCAGCTTGAAGCTTTACGCAGTCACACCACGGTTGTTGCCGATACCGGCGATTTCGAAGCCATGCGGGCATTACGCCCGACTGACGCCACGACCAATCCGTCGCTGATCCTGAAGGCCGTCCAGAAGGACGCCTATCGGCCGTTGTTGCAACAGGTTGTCCAAGAACATCGAGGCGCGTCTGCGGCCGAACAGACGGATAGACTGCTGGTCGCCTTTGGCCGTGAGATCCTGAAAATCGTTCCGGGCAGGGTATCGACCGAAGTCGACGCCCGCCTGTCGTTCGACACCCGCGCCACGATCGAGCGCGGCCGTGGCCTGATCGCGCTCTATGAGGCGGCCGGCATTGCGCGCGAACGCGTGCTGATCAAGATCGCCTCTACCTGGGAAGGCATCCAGGCCGCCCGCGCCCTGCAAGCCGACGGCATCCGCTGCAACCTGACGCTGCTGTTTTCCCTGCCGCAGGCCATGGCTTGCGCCGATGCGGGCGTGCAATTGATCTCGCCGTTTGTAGGCCGGATCTACGACTGGTACAAGAAAGCCGCAGGCGCCGACTGGGTCGAGGCCGAACGTGCCGGGGAAAACGATCCCGGCGTGCAGTCGGTCACCGAGATTTACCGCTACTACAAGCGTCATGGCATCGCGACCGAGATCATGGGCGCGAGCTTTCGCAATGCCGGCCAGATCCGGGCTCTGTCCGGTTGCGATCTGCTGACCATCAGCCCGGAATTGCTCACCGAGTTGGATCAGACCGAAGGCGATGTGCCTGCGCGCTTGAGTGTCGACAGCATCGGTACGGATGTTCCCGCGCACCGTACGGCTGACGAGATTTGGTTCCGCACCGAGTTGAACGCAAACGCGATGGCGACGGAAAAACTGGCCGAGGGGATTCGTTTGTTCTCGGCCGATGCGGTCAAACTCGACGCTTTGCTCGCCGCTGCCAATTAGCCGGGTCTGAATCGACCCTGTTTTGATCGTTCAGGTTTGCAGTTGTGGGCAGAGCGGGGATCGAGTGCTATTGGACGTCGAAGCGGGGCAGTGACCGTGTTGGCGCTTCACGTGGCTGGTCGGCCGCCTGCGCGTCCGACACCGCTTCACTAACCTCGTCCGCGCCTTCGCGCTGCCTTCGGTATCCGCTCGCTCAGCCACGAGGCGCGCCAACACGGTCACTGCCCCGCTTCGACTCGCACCGTCTCTGATTCCCTCGTCGCCGGCACGAGCTGTCTACGTAGGCTTCGTAGGATCGGATTTTTGCAAGGACGAAATCTCGCAGGGCGGCTATTCATTGGCGCCTACGGGCGCGCCAATGAATAGCGTTCGTGATCTGCATGCGAAGGCTTTGGCGTCAGCGATAAACAGACGATCTCTCGAGCGATGATTTCTCATAGATCAGCAGACGACTGTTCGTACCACGACTTCGCGATATCCAAAGATGTGCGACGCATCTTCGCATGCATTAACTCTAGCCAAGCAGATCTTCCAACCAAGCACCACGCCACGCCGTCGCATGCCCGGACCGATAGCGATTCGCGTGTGTGCAGGGCACACGCGAATCGCAGCCCTGCAAGATCTTTCTCTTTACCATCAGAGCAGCAAAAAAACGCCAAGCAAGAAACTCGTGCCAGCGGTGTGATGAGCTTGAATTACTGCGAGTCGAGCCGAGGCAATCGGGCCGTGGGGGCGCCTCAAAGCCGAGTGGAGCGGAAGTCGAAGGTAGCGCGAAGGCGCGGACGAGACGAGCGAACACGGTGTCCGGCCCCGGCGGGCCGGACCGGCTTTGTGAAGCCCCCACGGCCCGATTGCCTCGGCTCGACGTCCATAAGCACGCCACTCCCCCCAGAACGACTCACCGATGGTCGTGCGAGTGCACCTGCAGCGCCTCTAAAAAGCGCGACACCATGTTGTAGGCGGCCACGGTTGCAGTAAGCTCAACCATCAATTTATCGCTGCCGATGGCTTGGCGTGCAGCATCGAATACCGGTTGCGGCACCTGGACGTTGCGCGTCATCGTGTCGGTATAGGCCAGCACCGCACGTTCTGTTTCCGAGAAAAGATCTGACGACTCCCATTGATCGAGCGCATCCAGTTGTGCCTGGCTGATGCCTTCGCGCAGAGCGATGGGGGCGTGCTGGTCCGCTTCGTACGGCGCGCCGTTGATAGCAGCCACGCGCATGATGACCAGTTCGCGCAGGTCGCCGGGCAAGGTGCTCAATTGGCGAATGGAGGTCAGATAATTCAGCCAGCCGCTGGCCACTGCCGGGCTGTGCAGCAGCATCTGATACAGATGCAGGACGCTGCCGCGCTCGGCAACGATGCGATCGACCAGGGGCTTTGCCTCTGGATGCGATAAATCCGCGTAAGAAAGACGTGCCACGATGCAAATCTCCTAAGAACTCATGCAGGCTGCCGCAAGGCAAAAAAAGGCCCCAGGGCCATGCAGACCTTGGGGCGAACTCCACTCAGATTTTTTCGGTCTCGCCCGTTTTGGGCTGCCATTTCATCAATCGCTTTTCACCGATGCCGACCAGATAGTCGAGCAACAGTGCAAAGGCCGTCAGGACAACGATGCCCGCAAATACCGTATTGACGTCAAACGTGCCTTCGGCCTGCAAAATCAGGTAGCCCACGCCGCTGGCCGAGCCGAGATACTCGCCCACCACCGCGCCGACGAACGCCAGGCCGACCGACGTATGCAAGCTGGAAAACACCCAGCTCGTTGCCGAAGGCAGATAGACGTGACGTAGCAATTGACGGCGACCTGCTCCAAGCATGCGAGCGTTATCCAACAACGTCGGACTGACCTCGCGCACGCCCTGATAGACGTTGAAGAACACAATGAAGAACACCAGCGTCACAGCCAGCGCGACCTTGGACCAGATCCCCAGACCGAACCACATCCCGAAAATCGGCGCGAGAATCACGCGCGGCATTGAGTTGGCAGCCTTGATGTAGGGATCGAGAATCGCACTGGCGGTATTCGACAGCCCCAGCCACAGCCCGAAACCCAAACCCGATATCGTGCCGATGAAAAACGCCAGCACGGTTTCCGAGAGCGTTATCCACAAATGGCGATAGATATCGGCATCGGTGACGAACCATGCCCAGATGCGTTTCGAGACCTCGAGCGGTTGACCAAAGAAGAACGCCACCTTGGGATCCAGCGATACGACGTACCACACGACGAGGATGACGGCCAGCAGCAATAGCTGCCAAAAGCGCAGGCTGAACGACGAGCCCGGTTTAGACAATTTCGACATAATCAGGCTCGCTTTTGCTGGGCATAGCCCTTCAGAACTTCCTCACGCAACACGCCCCAGATCGCGGCATGCAACTCCACGAAGCGCGGATGGGTGCGCACTTCTGCCACGTCTCGTGGACGCGGTAAATCAATCGCGAACTCGCCGATGGGATGCGTGCCCGGCCCTGCCGACAGCACCACCACCCGGTCGCTCATCGCAATGGCCTCGTCCAGATCGTGTGTGATGAACAACACGGCCTTGCGCTTGGCCATCCACAGATCGAGCACCTCGTTTTCCATCAACTGACGCGTCTGGATATCGAGCGCCGAAAAAGGCTCATCCATCAAGATGATGTCGGGATCGCGAATCAGCGTTTGCGCGAGCATGGCGCGTTTGCGCATCCCGCCCGACATCTGGTGAGGATAGCGTTCTTCGAAACCACCCAGGCCCACGCGCCGCATCCAATCACGGCCACGCTCCAGCGCCTGGGCACGATCTACGCCGGCAAACTCCAGGCCGGCGATGACATTCTCCAGAGCGCTGCGCCATGGCAGTAGCGCCTCGCCCTGAAACATGTAGCCCGCACGAGTATTGATGCCATCCAAGGCCTGCCCAAAAACCTTGACCTGCCCGGACGAAGGACGCAACAAGCCAGCGCCTACGTTCAGCAGCGTGGATTTGCCGCAACCCGTTGGCCCTACCACCGAGACGAACTCGCCCGGTGCGATAGCCAAGGTCGTGTCCTGAACGGCGGTATAGCGTTTGCCCCCGCCGTCGCGGGACACGAAGGTGCAAGTGATATGGTCGAGTGAAAGTGCGGCGTCAGCCATTGGGGTATTTCTGGTTAGCACGTTGGGTAAATTCGTTGGTCCAGGCCTTCGACGGGTCGATCTTGGCAGCGTCGAAACCCTTGACGTAGGCGGCCAGCGCCTTGGTAGCCGTGGCGGCACCGTCCTCGGGAATCACGCCATCAGGCGAGAAGCCCTCTTTGCTCTTTTCGAGCGCTGCCTTGTACACATCGGGTTCGCCCAACAGATACTGGGTCGGCACGGTTTTGGCGATTTCGTCGGCGCTGGCTTGCTGAAGCCATTTATCGGCGCGCACGATCGCATTGGTCAATGCCTGCGTCGTGTTGGGATTCGCATCGAGAAAGGCTTGCGGGGCATACAGGCTGCCCGCAGGCATATTGCCGCCAAAGATCGCCTGGGTGTCTTTCAAGGTGCGGGTATCGACGATGATGTCCATATCGCCGGCCATTGCCAGCATCGACACCACGGGGTCTGTATTGGACATCGCGTCGATCTGGCCGCTGCGCAACGCTGTCACTGCGCCTGCACCGGCGCCGACACCGATGAACGACACATCGCTGTCGCTCAAACCATGTTGCGCCAGGAAGAAACTGACCACCATGTTCGTCGACGAACCAGGCGCAGTCACACCGATTTTCTTGCCTTTCAGATCGGCAGGGCTCTTGTAGTTGGGCAAGGTCTTTTTCGAGACCCCAAAACCGATCATGGGAGCGCGTCCCTGCAATACGAAGGCGCGATAGAACTGCCCCTTGGACTGCATGTGCAGCGTGTGCTCAAAGGCCCCGGACACCACATCGGCGCTGCCGCCCACAACGGCCTGCAGAGCCTTGGAGCCGCCGGCAAAGTCTGCGATCTTGACGTCCAGGCCTTCGTCCTTGAAGTAGCCCTTGATCTCGGCAATGCTGAGCGGCAGGTAATAAATCAAGGGCTTGCCACCCACCGCGATCTGTACGCTCGTTTTTTCTAATTTCTGGGCCCGCACAATGGCTGGCGCCATGCTCATCGCACCGGCCGCACCGGCCAGTTTGAGTAAATCACGACGAGTGATTGACATGGAGGGTCTCCTTTGCCGCTATGCGGCCTGTGTGTCCATTGCGGCCTGACTGGCCGTCACGTAATCATTATGCAGGCACGAAACAGGGTTCGAAGGCGATCAGGCCGATCGCGCCAGCAAACTGCCTGTTCGACCGTCGCCGCAGCATCATACTCCAGTGATTTCCAGAGTTCTTCCGTTGTTTTCCCTAGGCGTGTCGGCACGGCAGGCATATCGTTGAGACCGCCTGCGGCGCGGAAACCGCTGAAAATCCACGTGAAAACGACATCGAGGGCTAGGCTGATTTGCGTTCCATCAGCGCCCAGGCGATCGTCCCCGCATCGACGTACTCCAGCTCACTGCCCGCGGGCACGCCACGGGCCAGACGGGTGACCTTGAGGCCTTTGTCAGCCAGGACCTCGTTCAGGAAATGCGCGGTCGTATCGCCCTCGGCCGTGAAATTGGTGGCCAGGATCACCTCTTGCACCACACCATCGGAGACTCGTTCGAGCAAGCGATCGAAATCCAGCTCTCGAGGGCCTATGCCCTCGAGCGGCGCCACACGGCCCATCAGCACATAGTACAAACCACGATACCCGTGGCTGGCCTCGATCATATTTTGATCGGCCGGGGTTTCAACAATGCATAGCAACGAGGGATCGCGTTTGGGATTGGCACAGGTGGCGCAGATCTCATCCTCGGTAAAGCCGTTGCAGCGCGCACAATGACGCAGATTCTGCACAGCGCCTGCCAAGGCCCTGCCCAGCATATCGGCCCCTTGCAGATCGTGCTGCATGAGGTGATAGGCCATCCGCCGCGCCGAACGCACGCCGACGCCAGGCAGGCGGCGCAGCGCCTCGATCAACGAGACCAGCGGCTCAGGTTCAGGCAGTTGAGAATCCATCTCGGCCACAGAAACAACGAAAAGAAACAACGGAAAACGGCAAGCAGGTGCGCCAGAAATACGCACCTATTCGCCTGACAGGCTTAAAAAGGCAGCTTCATTCCCGGCGGCAAGGGCATGCCGGCAGTCACGCCAGCCATTTTTTCCTGCGCAGTGGCTTCGGCCTTGCGCAGCGCGTCGTTGAACGCCGCCGCCACCAGATCCTCGAGCATGTCTTTATCGTCGGCCAACAGGCTGGGATCGATCTCGACACGCTTGACGTCATGGCGGCAAGTCATGGAAACCTTGACCAGACCACCACCCGAGGCACCGTCGACGACGATCTCGGCCAGTGCATCCTGGGCTTTTTTCATGTTTTCCTGCATCTGCTGCGCTTGGCGCATCAGACCGGCCAGTTGTCCTTTCATCATGATGGGAACGTCCTTGAATAGGGATAAAAATTTAACAGGTGTTTGGGTTCAAAAAGAGAACGGCGACCTATTTACACTGATCATGCTCGCGGTTCGACAGCCCGCACCGCGCTGACACGGCCGCCGAAATCGGCTTTCAATGCCAGCACAAAGGGATCGGCGTCTACTGCCTCCTCGGCCGCTTTTTGGCGTGCTGCCTTTTCGATCTGCGCCACGGCGTGTGCCGTGCTGTCGCCCGTCGCACCGACCTCGATTTCCAGGCGCAGCCCTTGGCCGAAATGTTCGCATAGTACGGTTTGCAGGCGCACGCGGCTTTCACTTTCCGCCAGTGTTTTCACTGCGACGCGCAGCACGACGGCATCGCCCTGCACGCCCGACCATTCGCTTTGCCGAGCCAACTCTGCCGCCAGGCCAGTCACGGGTAATTTCGCCGCCAACGCCGGCCATTCGGTGGCCGACATGCTGTTCAGACTGGCACGGGGCTGACGAGAACGGCGAGGAGGCGGAGCGGATGGCCGACGCGGCGCAGGCGCGAGGTCTGCCACCGGTGCCGATGTGGCCAGCGTCTCGAACTCATCATCCGGATCGGCGGTGAACTCGGCCGCGGGCATGTAACCGCCCTCGGCCTCGTCCGGAATGTCCTCGTCCACCCAGGCTGGCGGCTCATCCGGGCGCGGCGGCGAGGCCTTGGTCTGCGTGTGAGCAGAGGACGGAGTCACTGCCAACGCCGCCGCGTGCGCCGCCTTGGGATCCAAGGGCGAGGCAGACTCGGGCGTCGACGTATGGCTCTGAATTGATGAAGGTACCGCGTCCTGAGATCGGGCTTGAGCGGGATCCAGCGATGAATCCTCAGCCGCGGGCAAGTCCTCCCACGGAGGAATGTCTTGCTCTGCACGAATAGCAGCCGGCTGTGCCCCAGGCGTGGGAGCCTGCTGCGTAGCAACGCCCGTCGGACCTGCCGGTGCGGAGTCAGTCTGAGTGCCAACCTGGGGGGACGGGGCCGCAGCAGCCGGCCGCTCGGAACCGGCCGGCACGGCGGCGCGAAGCGGCTCCTGCGCCGCGGGGCTTGCCGCTACAGGCACCGAAGCGGCCTGTTGTACTGCTGTGCCCCCCCCTGAGGCGGCAGCCGATACTTCGCCCACCACTGGCGCAGGAGCCTGTAACGCCGTCTGCGGACCTGCCTGCCCGTTCAGCGCCAACATACGCAAACAGGCCATGATGAAGCCCGCATGCTCATCCGGCGCGAGAGAAAGCTCGCTGCGGCTATGTACCGCCACGGAATAAAACAATTGCACTGCATCAGGATGCAACAACGTCGCCAAACGCCCTATATCGCCAGCCAGAGGGTCCTCGGCGGGAGTCGCGCCAGGCACGCGCTGCTCGATCGCTATACGCGAGAGCAGCACCGCCAGATCGGCCAGCGCGCCTGCATACGACAGGCCACGCGTCGACAGTTCCTCTGCGACCGCCAGGACGCCCGCGGCCTCGCCCGCCGACAACGACTCGAGCAAACGTACCAAATGGCGTTGATCTATCGTCCCCAGCATGCCGCGCACGGCGTCTTCGGTCAGATTGCCCGCGCTGTAGGCGATCGCCTGGTCAGTCAGCGACAAAGCATCGCGCATCGACCCGCCGGCCGCCTGCGCGATCAGACGCAAGGCCGGTAGCTCATTGCCGATGGACTCGTCCGCCAGCACCGCCTGTAAATGGCCGACGATGGCATCAGGCGGCATTTGTTTCAAGTTGAACTGCAGACAGCGCGACAGCACCGTGACCGGGATTTTCTGTGGATCCGTCGTCGCCAGGATGAATTTCACATGGGGCGGCGGCTCTTCGAGCGTTTTCAGCATGGCGTTGAACGCATGCCCGGTCAACATGTGAACTTCGTCGATCATGTAGACCTTGTAACGGCCCGCGCCCGGGGCGTACACCGCCTGCTCCAGCAACTGGGTCATTTCCTCGACGCCGCGGTTCGACGCCGCATCGAGCTCCAGGTAATCCACAAAGCGGCCGGCGTCGATCTCGGTACAAGCACGGCATTGGCCGCAGGGTCGAGAGGTAATGCCGGTCTCGCAATTCAGCGATTTCGCCAAAATGCGCGACAAGGTCGTTTTACCTACGCCACGCGTGCCGGTGAACAGCCAGGCGTGATGCAGGCGCTGAGAGTCGAGCGCATGGGTCAGCGCGCGCACCACGTGGTCCTGGCCTACCAGGGTATCGAACGAACGTGGGCGCCACTTGCGGGCCAGTACCAGATAAGTCATGGACGGATTGTAGAGCCAGTTATGCGCCGCCTGCACGCCCAAAGCAAAAATGCCCCACGCCGCGCCTTCGGCTCGCGGCTCCCAAGGGGCATTTTTATCCTGGGGCGATCTGGCGACAAAAAAGGGGCGCCGCAACCAGGGCGCGAATTGCCCTAATGCTGACAATTCGTTCCGATTACGGCGCCCCTTTTGGGAAACCGAGTGACGAGCCTTACTCCGGCACTGATCCTAAACGACTATGGCTGCTTCGTTCCCGACCTGACCAGGTTCACCGCCGAACCATGCGAAGGGGCCCGTCAAATGAGATTCTAGCAGAGCAGACGAAAGATCGCTTAATGACACCTCTGTTGGCCGCCCCCCCTCATCCTGAATGAAATCACTGAGACGCCGTGTCCGGCGCCGCAGCCGCAGCAAGAACCAATACGTTTAACGCATCTTGCTCGTCGTAAGCCCGCAACGTGTCCATGGCAACAGCGACATCTCCCCCTGCGGCAATGAGGGTTTGTGCATCCAATCGGTTACCCTCTATGGCCAAATCAATCAGCACTTTGGCCGTGGGCACATTAAGGTCAATAAGCGTCCCCAGCCAGGCGCGCTGCCCGTCCTCAGCGAGTTTCCTTATTAATTCGCCAGTATCTATTTGCGCCCGAACTAACCAGTCGAGCCGGTGGAGGCCAGGCTCGTCGATGGGTGCGTCGCCTGCGATCAAGGCGAATAATGCTTTCTCTGCCACCGCATGCCCTTTTAAATTCAATACCCTCTGTGCGATCGCGAAATCGTTAGCTTCGAGCGCTCGCAGCAACGCGATGTGGTAGTCGGCCCCCATCATGGTCAGGCCCTGTACGACATTCTGGTCTGGCTCGTGTTCTGCGCTTATGGCGCGCATCAATGTCGCATGAACGTCCGTTCCCCAGGCCATTAATCTGCCCGCGGCCTCTCGAGCGTTCGCCTCTAACAATGACAGCACTGCCGCTGGCGCATCTGCACCTATCTCAATCAGAGCTCGCATCAGATCTCCGTCATTGCTTTGAGCTGCCCGTAGCAACGCGCGCTGTCCATTGGTCAAGGCAGGCACAAATGTCCGTGCTGTATCGGTATCCCCGTTAATAATGAGCTCCGTGAGCGTATCGGCTGTGGTATCCGTTGGTCCGATGAGGTTCTTAGCAGCCTTCATGTTGCCGGCCTTCACTTGGCCGACGAGAATTTCGGATAAAGTCATACCCGCGTTCAGGCACGCATCCTTTGCTTTTGGCACTCCGAGCCACGGAGGCGACTCCCCCAGCAGCCTCAGAGCGGCGACGGTATCAACGCCGCAGCCAAGCAGCATCGCCATATCAACGACGTCGCCGCATTTTGCGGCGTTGACGAATCTCTCAACCATCGCACCGGAATCGAGAGTCGATATTTCTGCTTTTTTTCTGTTGATATCGTCGGATACGCCTTCACTCAACGGGTGTGAAGGCGCTGCACCCGCAAAAATCAACAGTTTTATTGCGTCAAGATTTGGTTGATACTGTGGACGGCCCCCAGGCGTCTTGCACAGTCGGGTCAACGTCTCTGATGTTGGCGTGCCGGCGTTGATCAGCGCTCTTGCTGCCGCCAAGTTTCCTGCAAGAGCAAAGCTTTTGAGAAACTCTTCCGAATTCACAAGACCAGCGGCAATCAGTGTTTTTATAGTTTCGACATGCCCCCCCATTGCCAGCTCTCTGCAAGTGAGCTCGTCGATCGGCAGCATAACCGTACTTAATGTTTGTACGGCACGTATGTTCCCGCTTTTTGCCAACTGCAGCAGTGCTAACTTGCTGGTCCAGTTTATGTCTTGGCGATGTCGCGAACTAAAAGTATGCTCGTCCACGCTGTCATCGTCACTCCCTAGTTCCGATCCAATCAATGATCTCATGGCACCGCTATTCTCTGGGCTATTGGCTTTTGTTGCCAAGATCTTCAGCGCCATAACCACATCGGCACCCGCTGAGATCAATCGCGCCATTGCCTTACGATCATCCGAGTTGGAGAGCGAAGCAAGCGCTTCGGATCCTTTAGCGCCGAGTAAAATCAATGGACTTATTGCGTCCCACTGCTCCTTTTTGACCGCAGACTCCAATGCTACGGTGGCATCCATTCCTAGCGATATCAGCAGTTTCGCGGCTTTCACCTTGTCCGGATCGCTGTTATGCCGAAGGATATCCACCAGCACCTCCGGACCGTTAACTCCTGCGGCCATCAACGCCGTCGCCATTTCCGCATGACCGCCCTGGGCAGCAGCCTGCAAGGCCTCCGATAACTTGACATTCGCGCCCGCCAGGAGCAGCTCGTCGACTAATTCCCGGTCATCCGTTTGAGATTCGACCGCATACGCGAGTGGGGTGAATCCGAATAGATCTTCGGTATTAATGATATCGAGACCTTGTTCGCCAGCTCGCTTTGCGAGGTTCAATGCAATTGAACGGCTGCCCATTTGAATGGCGACATGAAGAAAATTTTGGCCGTGCGCGTTTTGCCCTGTTTCGATATTGAAGGATTCGTCGCTGAAAACCAAGGCGTCGAACGTTGCCCAGTCGTCATCTAGCAAAGCCTGCTGTAGCGCGTTTTGTACTTCTGCCATACCCTCATTGTTCGCCGGCTCTGGTTCTATCTGAGCCGGAGAGGGAGGCCCCAAAAAGGGTTCAATTCCATAGGACATAGGATGACTCTCTCAAAAAAAACGCGATAAAACGTCAAATGAGTCAGCCACCCGACTACCAATCGGTTCACAATTCTTACGTTACACATGAGCAACAGGAGGCTGCACAGCGTAAGGAACGAAATTTAAAATTTCGTTCCATGCACCATTCTGTCACCTAGCCTGCCAAGGCCCAACCTGCTCCTCGAGGGACCCTGCCGGAGCCACACGAGCCAACAGAGATAAAACACGCCGCTCAATGGCTTGCTAAAAGTCCACTGGGTCAAAGGCTCACCGCCGGCACCATACGTTCCCTGGCGCCCGCCAAGGCCAGCACCAACACAGTTAGCGCCACTTGCTCACCATCAATCTGCAGAGTCCGCATTGCTGTGATGAAATCCGCTCCGGCGATAATTAAATTTCGTGCACCGATCCGGTTGCGTTGTTTGCTCAGCTCTATCAGTAATTTAACAGTGGGTGCGCCAAGCGCTATCAGCGTCTTCAGTTGGGCGGTCTTGCGGTCCTCGATGAGTTGCTCTAATACTCTGTCAGTATTCAGACCCGCCTGAATCAGCTGCTTGAGCCGGCTAGCCTTGAGGTTATAGGCGAGCGTGGCATCCTGGCTCAGGGTTAGTAAAGCCTCCGTCGCCGCTGACGTACCCCCAAGATTCAGTATTTTCTTTACCGTCTCTGTCTCTCCGAGTGCCACGGCTCGTAGCAATGCGATGGAAAACTGGGCCCCGATCATGATCAAATCCCCTATAGCGGTTTTATCTGAATCATGTCCCTCACGTACGGCGCGCATCAGCGCCGTATGAACGTCCACGCCCAGGGCAATCAATCTGCCCGCGACTTCCCGATGTTTTTCTCGCAACAATGACAGCAAGGCCCCCGGCCCGTCTGCGCCGATCTCAATCAGAGCTCGAGCCAGGTTCAAATCATTACATCGAACGGCCTGTGTCAGAGCAAGCTGCCCATCGGTCAAGGTAGGAACGAGTACGCGTGCGGTTTCCTGGTCCCCTTGAACAATGAGCTCAACGAGCGCATCGGTGGCGATGTTCCGGTGCTTGGCAATCGCTCTGGAGACTTGCATATCACCGGCCTTAACGCGATCGATAAGAGTCTGGGCGGTGACCGCACCTGCGTCAATCAAGTTGCGTATTCCTAGGGATCTGCGTCCTGCCTCCATGTCACGTGCAATGCGCATTTCGCGAGATATAAGAGCCTCAGACGTGACCCGGCCGGTATCAATCAAATTAGGTATGCCTAATCTACCTACTCTTTCCCTATAACGTAATAGGTGTATTTCGCTTGATAGCGACGCGTCGTCTATCTCTTCGGGCTGGCTTAAATACTGCAGTGCAGCAATCAGGTCGGCCCCTTTGTCAAGTAGAAGCGCGGCATCCGCGGTGTACTTGTTTGTTATTGCGGATAAGAACGCCGCATTTACCTCGCTGGGAGAGAAAGACGATATCTCCTTTTTTCTCTCATTGATCTCGTCTCTCAGCTCCTCGGGAAATGGTAACCCGTCTGCGCCGGCGACAAACAAGAGTTTCAGCGATTCACGGAAGTTCCGATACTCCAGACTGCCTGGACGGCTGGCGCGCAGGTCGCGGAGTAGACTTTCCAGCGTTCTTGATGCCGGCACGCCAGCATCAAGCAAGGTTTTCAAGGAGTTCCAATGGCCATTGACAACAAAGAACCGCAGACATGTTTCTGATTCGTCTTTTCCAGAAATAGTCCGCAGCGCGGTTAGGGCTTCGACATTTCCGCTTTTGGCCAACTCGTCCCATCCTCGATGCTCGGGAGCTATCGCCCGAGCCAAAGTCAGCATGGTCGCGGTATCTCCGCTTTTTAGCAGCCTCAACAGCGCTGCCGTATCGATTCTTGAAGTCTCATGCCAACGACGCCAACGCTCGCTATAGTTGATTCTGTTCAAAAAGGACACATCCCTGTAATGGACCAGCCTATCGGGGTGTTTCGCCAGACTGATCAGCGCAGTCTCGACATCCGCGCCCGCCGACACTAAGCGCGCCAGTCTGCTTTGATCACGAGCATTGGCAGCCGAGGCAAGCGCATCAGCTCCGTTGGCGCCAAGCAAAAATAAAAAGCTTGCCGCCTCTTCTGGACAATGTTCGACCGCGTAAGCAAGCGCATCTGTCGCGCTAACTCCTAGCGCTATCAGTAATCGAGCGGCGTTGGCTTTCACGCGACGCAGATGCGCCGCATCGTCCGCGATAATCTCTGCCAGGACTGTGGGTGCGTCAACGTCCGTACCGACCAACCGCGTCGCGATTGCCACATGACCTCGTTGCGCGGCAGATTTCAGTGCCTGCGCCAGCCCCTCGCGTGCACCGGCGTTGAACAACGCATCGACCAATTCGAGGTTGTCGGTTGCTGAATCTGCCGCGTACATGAGGGGGGTGTAGCCGGTCAGATCTTTACTATTAATAAGATCGAGACGTCTCTCGTGAGCGAGTTTTATGAGATTCAAAGCGACCGATTGACTGCCAGTCTTGACGGCAACATGAAGACAATTTTTGCCGTTATCAAAGCGCATTTTTTCGATGAGTGTCTCAGCGTCGTTAAACGCTGCGGCCTCGAATACTGACCAATCGTCTTTCTCTAAGGCCTCTAATAATGCCTTTCGAATATTTTGGGTATCCGGATTTGCGTGAAAACGATTCTCGATTGAGGGAGATCGACTCGGAGGGAAACAGAGCTCATTGAGCATAGGTAGATCCTTACACAGGAAAACGACATGGACGACTGGACAAGAACGGGATTCACAGCATCGGACCGTGGCGGCGCATACTGCCCTCCGCAGCTTGCTTGCGGGCACAAGTCTGGGCATCGGTTCACGACTTACGTGGCGTTCGCCCGGGACTGCCGAATCCGGCGGTCGCCAAGCAAAATCGTGAAGACGCGGTGCCGAACCGGACTTCGCATCGGCTGACTGCCACCAGGACGTGATGCCGGCGCGTGCTCAGTGCGGGAACGCTATGAGATGGAGGTCTATGAGTCGTCTGGCAGCACCAGAGCAGGCGCGCGGCGGCGCTGTGCGAAGCGCACGTCAAGAGAACAGCGACGATACGCTCACCCCGTGCGTCCTTAAAATTTCAAGATAGCTTACAAATCAAGCTACAAATCTATCCACAGTGCTGCTCTGGGAAAATATAGGACTGATCTGGCGGGGCGGGCGTCCAGCGCTGTGACTTGAGTGCAGTAGCGCAGAAGTTGGTCCGCATGGCGTTGGCGCATGCGGGTGGCGAAATGTTCTGTGGACTCGCCGGTGCGTGGGCGGGCGGTTTTGTAGTCAACGATGAGCCAGCCGTCTTCGGTACTGAGGGCCAGGTCGATGACGGAAACGCGGCCGGTGGCGTCGATGAGAGGCCATTCGCGGCGTGCGGAGGATTGCGAGAGCAGCCAGCGGCCGCGATCGTGATCCAGCGTGGCCAACAACGTGTCCAGGACCGACTGCGCAGCATCGGGGGCTAGAGAGGCCGGCAAACCGGCGCGGGTCAGCTGCTTTTGCATGACAGGCAAATAGGCGCGCAAGGTGTCGGCGGGCCAGGCATTCAGGCCGTCTTGTCCGATACGGGCCAACCAGGCATGGGCCAAGGTGCCGATTGCGGCATCGTGAACGGTTTCCAGCTGCCAGGCGGGATGTTCTGCGCCCTGCCCCAGGACGGCATTCAGTGTACTTAGGCTAGAACCTGGGCCGCTGATCGGCGGGTGCTGAGCGCGCAGCAGATCGATCGCCTCATTGGCAATACGTCGTAATGGCTCGCCGGTATAGGGAGCGGCCGCATTGTCATCCTGCGAGGCAGTGTCTTGCCAATCCTGCGGAGGAGCCTTTTGATCGGCAGGCAACCATTGCCACAACCGTCCCAGCAAGCTGTTGGCGGGCGGAGGCTTGGGTTGGCCTGTCGCGGGGTCTACTGCGACATTTCCCACGAGATGCAGACGGTGGCGCGCTCGCGTAGCCGCCACGTACAACAGGCGATCCGTTTCGTAGGCCGCGCGGCGCTTTTCCCGCAAGCCCAGATAACGAGACACGGGATCGGCTTCTCTGTCTGCCCTAGGCTTGACAGGGCCGAACAGCACGCGCTCGCCACGCTGCTCAAAGCTCACCAATGGCGCGCGTTCTGCCCGTGGCGATTTGTGCAAGCCGTACAAGATCACGGTGTCGAACTGCAAGCCCTTGGACTTGTGCATCGTCATAATTTCGACCACGCCGCCGTCGTCGCCACCACCGTCTGGCGCGGCGTAAAGTCTGGCCAGTGCGGTATCCAACTGTGCCGGATCGAGTCCACCATGAGGCGCCAGGCGCTCGATCAGGACAAACAGGCTCTCCGCGTCTTCGGCTGCGCTGGCGCTGGGATACAAGGCAGTGCCACCCAATCGGTGCCACAGGGATTCCAGCCACGCCGCCAACGGCATCGCACCGCTGGCGTTTGTCGCGTCCAGCAAGATTGGGCCAACATGGGCCAGGCGGGCATATTCGTCTGCAGGCAAAAGCTGCTGTGCCACACTCGACGCCGTCCTCGACTCCTGTCCAATTTGTGATGCCGTCGGCTCCTGCAGTTGCCCATGCTCGGGCTCCAGCGGTAATTGTGGCTGTGGCTCATCCCATAGCGACAGGCTTTGCCCGCGAGGCAACGGCACTGCCGCAGGCTTCGTCGTACGTAATGCATCAGCCAGCAAAGTCGGGACAGGTGTCGTCAAATCTTGGCCAAATAACGCGTGCAGCGTATTCAAGGTCAGCCCGCACCACGGCGCGCGCAAGACCGACAACCACGCCAACCGATCCGCGGGATGGGACAAGGCACGCAACAATTGCACCAAGTCCGACACTACCTGACGCTGCCCTAACGGTACGAGATCGACTGCACGGCAGGCGATACCGGCCTGGGTCAATCGACGCACCAATTGCCCTAAATGACCTCGCGCTCGCACCAAAATAGCCACCGGATGCCGGCTCGCCGGATCACGGTCTTGCAGTGCCTGCTTGACCAGTTGCACCGTCAGTGTCTCGGCCGCCTCGTCGGCCTCGCTCGCACCTGACGTGCTGAAAGCGCCATGGAAACGCACCGGCTCGCCCGGCATTTGCGGATTGAACGCGGCTGAATCGGTATAGGCGATGGCCCCCGCAGCTGCATCATTGCGTGCGGGCAGCAAGCCACGGAATGTCGCGTTGACCCACTCGACGACACCGGCCTGGGATCGGAAGTTATCGGTGAGCTGCAGGAATTCCGGCGCAATCTCGCCAATACCGCTCTCAGCCGCTTGCAGGAACAAGCCGACCTCTGCCTTGCGGAAACGGTAGATGGACTGCATGGGATCGCCGACTAGAAACAGGGTTCGCCCGTCACCAGGCTGCCAGCCGGACGTCAAGGTCGCCAACAGATGAATCTGCGTCAAACTCGTGTCTTGAAACTCATCGATCAACAGATGACGAATCGATGCATCCAGCTTCAACAGCAACTCACCGGGATCGTCCGCAGACCCCAAGGCATGCGAGGCACGCTGCGCGATTTCAATGAAATCCACTTCGCGCGTTTCTGCAAAACGCAAATGCAGTTGGGCGACGGCCAGCTTCAACGTCATCAACTGCGCACTCAAAACGCGCCATTGCTCCTCGCTGAACTCAGCCGGCGGCACCGAATTCACTGCGTCCAGCATCCAAATCCAGGCAGCGTCGGGATCAGCCGCATCCAGCCATTGCGCGAATACCTCTTTGTGCTCGCACTTAGGAGGAAAGCCCAGTTTTTTGTTTACCCCACGCGCACTGCGCAGCCCGCCGGTCGAAGTCAATAGCAGATGACGTACGGCTTTCCACTGATCCAGGCACTCGGCGTCCGGCATCAGAGGCTCATTCCAATCGCGCAGTGGCGCCAAGGGATGCGCGGCGCTCTCTTCGTCCAACGCCGCAGCGGCCATCCGTGCAGGCCAGCACAACGCATCCTCCCAGCCCAACGGCATGGCCTGCGCCAAAGCGTCCAGGTCCTCGCCAATGGCCTCGGCCAATGCATCCTGCAGAGCCATGCGATCACTGCCGTGCGCTAATAAGGGAAGCCATTGATCACGCTGCCCAAGCATCGCCGCAATCGCTTCTACAGCAGCCTGCGTATCGACATCCAAGTGCTTTAGCAAGGTACGCACAGCGTCGAAATCATCGACCAGCGCCAATGTCGCACGTGCAGCCGCCTCGTAATGGGCCTGGGCATTGTCAGCGATATCCGGCATACCGCCCAACTCTGACAACCACGGCATCCCGCGCACCAGCCCCGCGCAAAACGAGTCGATGGTACGAATCGACAATCGCGCCGGATGCTGCAGCAGTTTCCAACCTAGGGCCTCATCACGCGCCAGCGCCTCGCGCGCGAGTTGCCAACTGCGCTGACCGTGTTCGGTCTCGGGCATGGGGCCATTGCCGTCTCGCAATTTACTCAGCACGCGGGCATGCATTTCCGATGCGGCCTTGCGCGTGAATGTAATGGCGACGATTTCCTCGGGCCGATTGACTGTCGCCAGCAACGCCAGGATGCGATCGGTCAACAACTCGGTTTTGCCGGAGCCGGCAGGGGCTTGCACCAGATACGATGCAGCGGGGTCCAACGCACGAGCGCGTGCGAGATGATCAGAGGGTTGACGAACAGCGCTACTCATTCTGCGTCATCCTCGTCTTCCAAGTGCAGCCTCAGGAATGGCATGGCGTCACAGTATTTCAGATCGTCCCGGCGATAGACCAAGTTTGCGGCGTATCCTGCCGCATACTCATCGGCCAATCCCTCTACTGCCCCGCGCCAGCGATGCAGAATATCGCCCCAGGCCTGGCCCTCGAAAGCCTTGCTCTTGTCAATTGCCGTTACGCCTGGCATTCCTAGATCCGTGTCCGTCAATCCGCTCGCTACGACTTGACGTGCATGTACTTGCGCCAACACCAATGCCGCCACATCCGCATCGGGGGTATCGCCCGACAGCACTGAGGCATAGAACGGCAACTGCAAATTCACCGGACGCACGCGCGCCCAATCGGACTCTGGGTTCCCCGGAGACATGCCGGTCTTGTAGTCGACGATCACTGCTCTGCCATCAGGCAGGCGATCCAACCGGTCCAGGCGCACTGTCAACGCCAACGGCCCGCGTGACCAATGATGTGTTTCCTCGACCTGAGCCACCTCGAACGGCATACGCTGCGCTTCAACATCAAACCACCCTGCCAAGACCGTCCGTCCGCGATCGCACTCCAATTCACGCAATGCTGGCGGATAGGTTTTCAACTCAGTACTGGCGGCCTCGTCAATAGCCTGATCAATCAAAGAGGACAAACGTCCCTCTTCCATCGCTGCATGCAAATCCTCCTGACTGGAGAACATGCGCCACACCAACTCTAGTGCGCGATGCAGAAACTGCCCGCGCACATTCTGATTCGCCATATCGGCATAATCAGACAGGGCACGGGCACCCAGACGATGCCGGACAAAGGCCCATAAGGGATTACGAGCCTGGGTGTCCAATACATCGAGTCCGCCCGTCGCGCCAGCTAGGCGGGCTGATGTCAAGGCAGAAGGCTGCTCATCGCCCAACGCCAGCGGCAATGCCGCGTCGTACTCACCCGCTGATGCGCCCGAACTCATCGTCGAAGCGCTGCCATTATCCGATGATCGTTGGATCAGGGAGGATACCGGGTCGTCCCGCTGCGCCAATGCAGGTCCTCGGTCATCATCCAGCACCTGTTGAGGCAACAACGCAGGCGCCGCGGCAACAGGCATCTGCCAATCCATTAACGGGACCTGCGCAATCAAGGGAGACGGCCGCAGCTCGCGCTCGCCATCCAGGTGCGAATGACTCACCACCACCTCGGGCGCACAACGGCACAGCGCGGCATACATGGATTCCGCCCATTGACGCTCGCGTTCCGGCGTCGCGCGCGGTGCACCCGCCTGCCGCAACACCACGAGAGGCAACAGCGGATTGGGCTGCGGCGTGGCCGGCAGAACATCATCGGTCAGACCGAGTATCCATACACCATCCCAATGTCCGCCTTCGGCCTCGAGTAGCCCCAACACATCCAGCCGCGCCGATGGATCACGCTGCGGTTGGAACGACGATGCTGCCGCTGCACGCTCCAGCAAACGCACGGCGGCGCGGCCATTCAACTGTCCAGCCGCAGGCGCCAATGCCGCGTAACGGCCGAACAAGTCTCCCAGCGCGCCCATGACCTGGTAGCCTACGCTATCCAGGGGCCGCTCTCCCGGGAAACCCAACGCCACCAATGCAGCGCGCATGGCAGGCATCCAGAGATCACATGTCGCGCGCTCACCGACCTGCCGCCAAATTTCCACCGCGGCAGGCCAAGCTGTCGAGAGTGTCGTGCCCTTCGTCGCCGACGAAGCGGTTCCGGTGCTGCCGGCGACGTTGT
Source organism: Bordetella genomosp. 4 (assembly GCF_002261185.1). Taxonomy (GTDB): domain Bacteria; phylum Pseudomonadota; class Gammaproteobacteria; order Burkholderiales; family Burkholderiaceae_B; genus Bordetella_A. Next base: position 147,508 of record NZ_NEVQ01000008.1, on the reverse strand, counting down.
TTCCAACATCCTGGACGACATCAACGGCCGTATTGCCGGTCACGCCAGCAAGCGCCAGATTAGCCTTCCTGGCGTTCTCGACGGCGATATCCCGTTGCCATTGCGCGGCGTCGATACGGCTAAGCCCCTTGCGGCGCCAGCGGGCGTCGATCGTCGCCAGTTTGGCGCCATCAGTACGGTCACCCGCGCAATGGCCAGCCAGCAATGCCGCCCCCAAGACCGGCGTATCCACCGCATCCGCATACGCCATGTCGGCCAAGGCGTGCAACCACGCCAACGCCGCACGAACTGCGGGCCATTCTGTCAGCGGCCGTCCCACTGCCACGTTAAACGCATGTCCGCGCTGAGCCAGGGCCTGCCCCACCACTCGCCGCGCAAACGGTGACTCGGACTGCAATTGGGCTGACACTATCGCATAGCGTCCGGCAGGATTCTCGTCCAATCGCTGCGACGCCCAGGCGGCAGCCGCGCGCCATTCGCCTCCCAGATCATCCGCGCAATAACGTACCGGCGTCGCCGCCTCGGCCTCGGCGTCCTGCAACCACGACAATTGCGACCCGCGATCCTGGAATGCATCGAGCAATGCAGCAAAACGCGGTGACACATCAGTAAAACCTGCCAACACCAGGTAGGGAGGCGCTGCCACGCCTCCCTGCTGCAGCGCGTCCAGCACGCGCGCATAGCCTTGGTTCGCATCCTCTGCATCAATCGAGCGCAACTGTTCGCGATAACGCGCGCGCCAACGTGCGAAGCCGCGATACTCGTCGGTATCGGCGCCACTGGGGACCTGCAGATCCCACTCGTCCATCAACGCGTCGGCATCCATCGCCAACGCCGCCGCCTGCGCGACGTCCAGCAATACGCGATCACCCTCTTCCGCCGCAATCGCATCCACCCATACCATTTGGGTCGCAAATGTATCGAGGCGATGCGCAGGCAGATCGGCGTCCGCGACAAAGGCCAGGTCGGCACCTGCCTCGACCAGCCAGGCACCCAACGGCAACACTCGCGGCAATTCGCTGACCTGCCGTTCACGGCGCAACTGACCGGCCAGATCCAGCGTCAAACGACGCGCCAGCCGGTTGTTCACCGTCAGCACCAAGGTCTGCGCGGCGGGCAGCCGGCCAACGTGTTCCAACGAAATAAGGGAGCGGAATTCCGCGTCGTAGTTCATGCGGTCAACAAAAAGCGGCTCATACCGAAATTATCGGAGATCAGAGCCGCTAGGATAACCGCATCAGCCTCGGTAACGGAGGATCAATTCGTCACTTTCGGAGAAGGGAAATCCTCCGTCCAGTCAAGCGGCCACGAATCAGATCGCCTCACTCGCCCTCAAGCCAGCGGTCTATCGCGCTGCCAGCGCCGTGGTGGCGGCGAGCTTTTTCCAGCGCACCGCCTCGCTTTGCACAAACGCGCCCAATTCCGCTGGCGTACTGGTATGGACCTCGGCACCCTGCTCGTCGATTTTCTTCACGACTTCGGGGTCATTCAATGCCTGATTCAAGGCTGTATTCAGTTTCTGCACGAGAGCGGCATCCGCCTTGGCCGGCGCAAAAATCGCATACCACTGCGGCACCTCGACCCCAGGCACGCCTGCCTCGGCCAGCGTAGGCAGCCCGGGCAATACCGATGTCCGCGTCGGCCCGGCAACCGCCAGTGCGCGGATTTTCTCGGATTTCAGGTGCGGGTAGACACTGAACAGGCTGGGGAACATGACTTGCGTCGTCCCGGACAAGGTATCGGTCAACGCCGGCGCCGAGCCCTTGTACGGGATGTCCAGCATATTGGCGCCCGTGGCTTGATTGAACAGTTGTCCAGCCACAGCCGGCGCCGTCCCCGCCCCGGCCGAAGCAAAGGTCAGGCTGTCAGGGTGATCCTTGCTGTATTTCACCAGACCCGCCACATCGTTGACCCCGATGCTGCTGGACACCACCATGATGGTAGGAGAATCCGCCACCCGGCCGATCGGCGTGAAATCCTTGACAGGGTCATAGTTCAATTTTTGCAGCGCCGGATTGATGCCATGCGTGCCGATATAACCCAGCATCAGCGTGTAGCCGTCAGCGGGCTGGCGCGCCACATAATCCGAGGCGATCGCGCCCTGCGCGCCGGGCTTGTTGACCACGATGATCGACTGGCCCAGCAGATCCCCCATTTTTTGTCCCACCACGCGGGCCAAGGCATCATTTCCCCCGCCTGCAGCCGTGGGGACCACCAGAGTAATCGCGCGATCCGGGTAGTCGGCATATGCCGCACTCACGCCAAAGGCACAGCACACCGCGGCGGCACACGCCCACTTTTTGCTCGTCAGAAATTCCATTTGTGTCTCCTAGTTTTATCAAATCATTGCGTGGGGCTGCTCGACTAGCGCCCACATAGCGATCCGCATTCACACTGATAGGCGACATCCGCCCGCCGCCTTTATCACGCGATGATTAAGCGGCCTCGCGCTGCAGCAACTGACCGCTGATCTGATACTGGCCGGGCACATACAGCATCCCTTTCATGATCTTGCGTGCCGTGCGCACCAGGCCCGCTGCACGCACCAACCCGCTAGATACATCCAGGGCCACGTCAATATCCATCCCGCCCGACGGATGCTCGATACGCACCGTCCGATACCCGTCTTGTACCTCCGGACCACCGCACAAATGCGCAACAGTATCCGGCATGAAAAACGCACTGGCCACGCCCACCGCCCCGGTTGCCGCGTGCGACCGATGGCACGCATGCGGAGTGAAATAGCGCGACCGGATAGACGCACTGTTATCACCCGGCGCCAGCAACACCGGCTTGGGGATCACGCTATTACTGACATCCCCCAACCCCATACGCGCCCCTGCCTCCAGGCGTATACGAGCGATCCGTTCCAGCAACACCGCATTGCCATCCAATTGTGCTGCCGTCTCATCCCCACGCAGTCCAAAATCCTCGGCCCGCATCAACACCATCGGCATCGCCGCATCGATCAAGGTCACCGGCAGACCCTCTATCATTTCAAGCCGGTTTCCCGTGGGAAACAAACGTCCGGTGACCGCGCCCCAGGCATCCTGAAAATTCAATCGTACGGGAGCCGCGGTACCAGGAACGCCGTCAATACGTGTGTCACCTTCATAGGTAATACGGCCGCCCGGCGTTTGCACCACTGCTTCAATCACGGCCCCCGTATTGACGTTATGAACCCGCACCGCAGTCATGCCGTCACGAGCCGCGATCAGCCCTTCATCAATCGCAAACGGCGCGGCACCCGACAGCATGTTGCCGCAGTTCGGCCGCGTATCCACTGAGGCTCGGTCCACAGACACCTGCGCGAACAAATAATCGATATCGCAATCGTCTCTCGAAGAACGAGACACGATCGCGACTTTGCTCGTCAAGCTGTTACCCCCGCCCAGGCCATCGACCTGCAAGGCATGAGGCGAGCCCATTGCCAGCAGCAACAATCGATCCCGCTCTGCAGGATCGGCGGGCAGCCAATCCCCCAGAAAAAAGGGGCCGCGTGACGTGCCGCCACGCATCAGTACACAAGGGATTACGGTTTCCATGTGTGGCATTCTGCGCCGGCCACGCTACTATGTGAATTGCAACTTATCTATGGATTAATGCATGTCACGCATCAATTTCGATCTACAGGAATTGCAGGCATTTGTCGCCGTCGCCGAGCGCGCGAGCTTTCGTGCGGCCGCCGAAGACCTGCACTTGTCTCAGCCGGCATTAAGCCGACGCATCGAAAAACTGGAAGACCTGCTAGGCGCTCGCCTGCTGGAACGCACCACGCGCCGCGTCTCTTTGACAAATGTCGGCCGCGTATTCCTGGAACGCGCCCGCAGCGCGATCGATGAGTTAGAACGTGCGGTATTGAGTATCGGCGACCTCGCCGCCCAACGTGGCGGACTGGTCACGGTCGCATGTGTGCCATCCGTCGCGTACTACTTCCTGCCGTCCGTGATTCGCGCCTACACCGAACGCTTTCCTCGCATCCGAGTACGCATCATCGACGAGACGGCGAATACCGTACTCAACAGCATCGTCACTGGCCGCGCAGATTTTGGAATCAGTTTTTTCGGAACGCAAGAACCCGACGTAGACTTCAAAGCGGTATTGCGCGAGGACTTTGTGCTCGCAATACGCAATGATCATCCGCTTGCCCGTCGGCGCAGCGTATCGTGGGAGGAGCTCTCAGGAGAACGTTTTATGACCGTGGCAAAAGAAAGCGGCAATCGGCTATTGATTGATGATGCGCTGGCCAAAAGCGGCAAACGCACCGTCAGCGCCTTTGAAGTCAGCCACATCATGACACTGCTTGGCATGGTAGAGGCCGGATTAGGTGTGGCCGCGGTGCCTCAATTGGCGATGCCACTTACCCGGCATGCCACATTGACCAGTCTCAAGCTTGAACATCCCCGCGTGACTCGCACACTCGGTCTCATCGCCCGCCGCGGCCGGCCGTTAGCCCCCGCGGCACAACAGCTCTACAACATGGTTCATCAGGCCGGCAAAATGGCCAAACGCGCGCCCGAATCAAAAGCGACGAAAAAATAAACGACGGCGCAAAAAAACCCTCCAAGGAGGGTTTCTTGACGTGATGAGTTCTTTAGAGAACTCGAATCTTCCTGGCTTGGGGGCCCTTTGCTCCTTGAGCCGCTTCGTAGGAGACACGCTGGTTTTCGTCCAACGACTTGTAGCCTTCGCTTTCAATGTCAGAGAAATGGGCAAACAAATCCTTGCCGCCATTCTCGGGCATGATGAAGCCGAAGCCTTTTTCAGAGTTGAACCATTTGACGATACCGGTTTCCATAGCACTTCCTTATATAGGTAAACGTTCGGGCGAGGACCCGAACAGACGATCAAGGAAGGATTGAGGACAATGATGACACGGTAGTCGCGCCTGACCGCACAACGATCACGACACTTGAAGATCCCTGACACTATGGGTGACCCGAGGCCGGAAGTCAACCACCGTTTCAATTGAGTGCATTACCGGGACCAGATGCTTGAACCATGCCCAGCTTTCGCATGTCAAACAGCGACAAATCTCTACCACTGTACTTCATTTCATGTAATAGGCATGGAACATGCTCGCCTTGTGGCACACTGCGGACACGCAAGTGGCGTAAAAGCCAGGCACGGGCTCCAGTGCGATCAAAGAGGTACCCCGTATGGGCCTGAATATCAAATCAATCATGGAGCGACTACCACACCGCTATCCCATGCTCTTGATTGACCGTGTGACTGAGATCATTCCTCAGCACAAAATCACCGCGGTCAAGAATGTATCGACCAACGACCCCTTCATGGCCGCCGGGCAACACATGCCCGTTACGCTTATTGTCGAAGCCATGGCGCAATCCGCCGCGTTGTTCTCCTTTGCCGACGAAGGCTCGGAAAGCCGGCCAGAACAAGGCAAAGCGGTCTACTATTTTTTAGGTATCGACGACGCGAGTTTCTTAAAACCAGTAGTCCCCGGCGATCAACTGCGCATTGAAGTCCAAGCGGTACGACTCAGCCGCGCCATCTGCAAGTACCGAGGCCAAGCATTTGTCGAGGACGAACTCGTCGCCGAAGCAACCATTCTGTGCGCCATCCGCAATTCGCCTGATTGATGCTCACTAGACTAGCCAGCAGCACGGCCCCCGCACCACTGGCTGATCCGGTTCGATTCAGCGACTGATGACTTCGCTGTCCTCCATCACGATGCGATAGCGATCGCGCAGGTCCAGGACATAAGTGAAATTCGATGTGCCACTGGCGGTTTTTCCGCGCGTGGGGCTCGAGACCTTGTAATCATAAATCCCACCAACCATGCACAATTGGTCCTGGCACTTCGCCTTCAATGAATTTTGATCTACGACAAAACGCCGAATGGGCCATCGACGAAAATACGCGTCTTTGTCGGCGAGAATCTCCGACTTTGGACGTTTTTTCTTGAAGTAATCGACGTTGTCGGCATAAAACTCGCGCGTGAAATTCATCGCGTCTTCGTTCGTGCCGCTACCCGCCTGAATCATCAGCGCAGCCACGTTAATCGCCCGCTGCTCATCGCTCAAGGCGGCAGGCGGCGTCGCGCCGCCTTGTTGCTGATACGGATTAGAGGGCGCAGTACTCACAGGCTGTGAGATTGCGCCAGCATCCTGAACAGGAGCTTGAGCGGGCGCTGCCATCGGCGTAACGGCTGCGGCGCCTGCCGGCGTATGACTCGGTACACTGCCTCCCGATACGCGCTGCTGCGGTTCAGCGCTCGCCATCTGCACATTGTCAGTACGGTTAATACCGTATTTGGCGATTTCGTTCGGCTTGAAGAAATACATTTCTTTAGCCGGTGTACTGAACATGATGCCCAGTACATCAGCAGACACGCCATATTTAGGCAATGTGGCGACAATATCCGACACCCCAAACTGTGCTTCTTCGCCCGTTAATTCCGGCGCCGATATCTGATGCACGCCCAAACGCCCAACAGCAATACGCTGTTTGCCTGCAAAGAAAACGAACGAGCACGCCGAAGCGCAATAGCTGTCTTTCGGAATGTAGGTATTCAAGCCGCGCTCGTAGACCTCTTCGGCGACCACCAGGCCGATGTGCACCAGTCCGCCGCCATTGTTCTGCAACACAATGGTGGAAATCGTCGGATGCTCACGCAGCGCTTTCTTTAGATTCAGCATGTCGTTGGCGCCGACACCCGAGTGATAAATCAACAAACTCGGCTCGCTCGGCAGAAACACGAACGGCCCATATTGCTCGACGTCATCAGGCAGTTGCTGCTGTACGGACGTCTGCGCCACCGCACCGGACATGCCTGCCAAAGACATGACTAACCCCATCCCCAGGGCCCTGAATTTTGCTTTCAACATCGTTATGTTTTCTATTAAAAAGACAGTGGATCAGGCCGCAAGAGTGCATTCAGCATTGTCATCTGAATGCTCTGCCCTCATAGCGACTCGCTGCCGGATATCGGCCAACAATGCGTCCCCGGTGCTCAGCACCGTGAAACCTGGCCGCTGTGCGCGACGCCGCGTCTGGTCTGCCGGACGCAGCGTTGCGACATCGACGTTCTCGAAAAAATCCCGATTGCCGCCATCAGCCCACGACTCGGAATAAACATTATGCGCACGAACCACATCGAACTGATCCAGCTCAATGTGGAAATAGGTCACGCGCGTAAGAGTGGACTCGCGCACAATCGTGCGTCCATTGACGAGTTGATTGGCCTTGACCAGGACATCGTCGATGTAAAGATGGTGCCACGGCGACAGCACGATATCGCGGGACGGAACGTTGTCTGCCAAAGCGTGCGCCCGGATACGAACCGGTACGATGCCATCGCGATAGGCCTCTGAATACCGCGGCGAACACAGCAGGTACTGGCGCCAGCCTATCCACTTGACCGGACGATATCCGGTCGAGCCCCACACCATATCCCCTACCTGGAGCGACTCTATTGCCACCGGCCCATTCGGCGTATCGATCAACGTGCCTGCGGTGAAGCACACGGGCAACGCCGGAGGTTGACCGTTCTCATCCAGGTCGGCCTTAAAAGTAAAGCCGGGTTCATACTCCGTATTGGTAAACAAAACGTGTCCGCCATCGGCATATATGATGTACCCGTCTTGGTAGAACGCTTCTATGACGGCCTCGATCTGCTCGGTATTGATGTCCGTATCGATCGTGATCTGTTCTTGATAGTTGAACGTACTGTCATCCACCGCCTCTGTCGCCGTGCTCACCGAGGCACTGGTTTCCATCACAATGAAGTTGCCACTGGCATCGCGAATAAGTGCACTGGCATACGCGGTCTGATATGTCGCCATGATTCTGCCTTCCGCCTTTCTTATTAGTGAGAACGAAGACCAATTAAATCAGCGACGAAATGCTAATAGATGCTACAGGGGATCGGCGAGGTTTTTACATTCGTTAACCTGTTTGCGTGGGCAACCCGCAGATCAGATGCCCCGTCGTCGGCCAGCTGCACAGACTCGGCCTGACCGCTTCTAGCGCGTCTGGGCTTTGTTCAGACGCCGTGCTTCTTCTTCCGCATACTCCTCCTCATCAGGCTCGTACGATCCTTCGTAAAGGCACGAGTCGCGGTCCCATGTGCACTTATTGAACAGGCGGCTCGTCGTGCGCGAACTCATGCACCCCGCCATCAGAACAACAAGACACACCACGACACCACAACGGCCCAACGTTTGAATCGACATATTCCCTGCCCTAAAAATGAGTGTTGCAGCCATTGTTATAGCAAGTCTTGGCAACACACAGGGAACATGAACCCTCGAACAGACAGGCGCCTTTGGTTTACAGCGATCCCATTGGCGCCGGATGCATCTGCATTGAGCACGAATGCTAAAGGACTTCCTTATCCACGTGCTGGACCACCAGATCGATGACACGCGGCGTGTTTTTCGATGCCAACGCCTCGATGATCGCGCAGTGCTCTTGGTGCAGCGTGTCGCGGCTCTCCGGCACGAAACCGTAGATTCTCCAGGCCTGTATCCACAGCTGGTGGATCTGCGTCTGCATCGCGGACAGGATAGGATTGCCAGCCAATTCGGCGACCTTGGCCTCGAAGCTCAGATCCAGGCCGGCATTCTCTTCGAACTCACCCTTTGCAGTCTGGTCCTGAGCATTTTCATCGATCAGTTCTTTCAGAACCCGAATGCTGCCTTTGTTGGCTTTGATCGAATACGCCTCGAAGACCGCGCGCTCGACCGCAGTGCGTGCCGCGATCAATTGCTGCATGAACTCCTTGCTCACGCCCAGCGCCAGCAGCGCATTCAAGCTGTCGCCACTCGTGGCAACGGCTTGCTTCTCGACAAAATAAGTGCCGCTGCCCACGCGAGTCTCAATGCGTCCGGCCGCCTCCAGAACCTTGAGCGCCTGGCGGATGGACGAACGGCTCACGGAAAAACTTTCAGAGAGTTCTCGCTCTGAGGGCAGTTTGTCTCCGATCTGGAATTGGCCGCTGTTCAGCAGGCTCTCAAGCTGCTGGCAGACCTCTTGAAAAATGTCTGTCCGCTTGATGGGAAGCATAGAAAAACGGGGCTTGCTCATGTGGGCTCGATGCCGGACATCCAAAAATAAGGGACTCGGAACTTTACCATTCTTCGGCAAAATGGTCCGTCCACTTTCTCATACATCGCTTTGACTTCCCTATCAATTGGGGTAAATCTGAATAAATTGGATAGTTGTCAGACCACTTTTAGTCGGATAGCATACCAATCACCCCCAGTCTTATCCGTCGCACTGAGCTGCGTACGGGCAGCGAAACCAGGAGACAGCAGCAATGTACAGAAGCAATTTTGAGCCCGGCTCCACCCGCTGGGCGGTGCGGCGCAGTCAGTGGCGCAGCATGGGCATCCGTGAAGAAGACATGGACAAACCCAAGATCGCCATCATCAACACCTCGAACAAGCTCTCGTGCTGCTATGTCCATCTGGATGCCATCAGCGCTCTGGTCCAACAAGCCGTCCGCGACGCTGGCGGCCTGGCCTTTGAAGTACGCACAGTTGCGCCCAGCGATTTCGTCACCAGCGCAGGAAAAAAAGCGCGCTACCTCATGCCGACCCGTGATCTGATGGTCAACGAGGTGGAATGCATGATGGAAGGCGCGGTGCTGGACGGCATGGTCTGCCTGTCTTCCTGCGACAAAACCACACCGGCCCACCTCATGGCGGCAGCGCGCCTGGACGTTCCTTCCCTGCTCTTGACCTGTGGCTACCAGATCGGCGGCAAGTGTTCCAACGAGAAGTTCGAGGATCAGTTCTTCGACATCGACGACGTTTATGAGCAGATCGGCGCATTGGCGACCCGCACGATCACGCTCAAAGATCTCACCGACATGACGGATGTCGCAATCCAGTCGCCCGGCGTCTGTGCCGGTCTGGGCACCGCCAACTCCATGCATATTGTGGCGGAAGCGATGGGTATGACCTTGCCCGGCAATTCGCCCATCTGGGCCAACGGCCGCCGTCTGAACGAATACGCACAAGCCGCCGGTCGTCAGATCGTCGAGCTGACTCGCCACGGTGTCTCGGCGCGCAAGATCATTACCGAAGAAGCGATCCGTAATGCAGTCATGATGGTGCTGGCCGTTGGAGGTTCAGTCAACACGGTGCGTCACATTGCTGCCATCGCCACCGAGGCCGAGCTGCCATTGGATGTGGTGAAGCTGTACGAGGACTACGGCAAGTCCATCAAGCTGCTGACCGCTGTGCGGCCAAATGGGCCCTTCCGCACCGAAGACCTGGAAGCAGCCGGCGGTACGCCCGCCGTCATGAGTCAACTACGCGAACATCTGCATCTCGATGCGCTCACCGTGACACGTCAGACCGTCGGCGAGAACATCCGCGATGCACGAGTCAAAGACAGCAAGATCATCCACTCGCTGGCCGATCCGGTCAGCCTGCGGCCCGGCGTAGGCATTCTGCGCGGCAATCTGGCGCCCAATGGCGCTATCGTGAAACTATCCGCCGTGCCAGGCGAACGCGCTGAGTTTTCTGGTCCCGCCAATATCTACGAAGGCGAGGACGAAGCCATCGCGGCCCTGGGCGAAGGCCAGATCAAGAAGGGCGACGTGATCGTATTGCGAAATATGGGTCCCAGTGGTGGTCCCGGCACAGTATTCGCCTGCAGCTTTGTGGCGGCTCTCAATGGCGCTGGCATCGCTGAATACGTGGCGGTCGTCACCGACGGTGAGTTGTCCGGCTTGAACCGCGGCATCATCGTCGGCCAATTGATGCCCGAATCCGCAGCCGGCGGCCCGCTCGCCGTGGTCAGACAGGGCGAAACCATCCATATCGACTTCGTCAACCGCAAGATCGACATGGACGTTCCCCAGGATGAGATCGCCCGGCGCCTGAGTGAATGGCGCCCGCGCGAGCTCGAACTCGGCGGCGGCAACAGCACTTATCTCTTGCAGTATGCCCAACTCGTGCAGCCCATCGAACAGGGTGCAGTGCTGGGCAAACGCAAGGTACACGCGCATACCTCTTGATCCCGGCCGGCGCCCAGTTCAGGGCGCCACACCGGCCAACACATAACAACGGCACACGGAGACAGCCCATCATGTCCATGCAGACAGAGGCACAGAAATCCAGGAAAGCGGGTCTGGCAGCATTCATCGGCACCGTCCTGGAATGGTATGACTTCATCATCTATGGCACCGCAGCGGCCATCGTACTCAATAAGATTTTCTTCCCAAACAGCGATCCACTAGTCGGTACCCTCGCCGCTTTCGCCACCTATGCAGTCGGATTTCTCGCACGCCCCCTAGGCGGGCTCGTGCTCGGCTACCTGGGTGATAAGGTCGGCCGAAAAAGCGTACTGGTACTGACACTGTTCCTCATGGGCGGCGCCACCACCGCCATCGGTCTATTGCCCGGCTATAACAGCATCGGCCTATGGGCACCGGCATTACTGGTATTGATGCGATTGATCCAGGGCTTTGGCGCGGGTGGCGAATACGCGGGCGCTGTAGTCTTGTCGGTAGAACACGCACAGAAAGGCAAGCGTGGGGCCGCCGGCGCATGGGCGCCGCTGGGCTTTGCCGCAGCTACATTGCTCGCCAACGCGGTGTTCTTTTTCTTTCTGTATACGTTGAGCGAAGAGCAATTCATGGCCTGGGGATGGCGCCTTCCCTTTTTGCTCGGTGCAGTCTGCGTGCTGGTCGGCTATCTGATCCGGCGCAACATCGAGGAACCACCCGCCTTTGAAAAAGCCCAGCAGTCGCAGCAGACAAAGAAAATTGGCCTGCTCTCAGCCATCAAGCACCATCCGCGCAGCTTCTTTATCGTCATCGGCTCGCGTATGGGCGAGAACGGGTTTGCGTACCTGTATCCCGTGTTTTGCGTGTCGTACATGGTGACCACGCTCAAGATGGAAAAGTCGATGGCATTGTGGGCCGTCATCATTGCATCGGCTATCCAGCTCGTGACGATTCCGTTCTATGGCGCACTGTCCGATCGCATCGGGCGCAAGAAAGTCTACCTGGGAGGCATCATTTTCTCGGTACTGTGGCTGGCGCCGTTTTTCATGCTGCTTGATGTGCAGGCTTTCTGGGCCGTAGCGCTGGGCTTTGCGGTCGGCTTGGGAATCGCCTATCCCGCCATGCTGTCGCCACAGGCTGCCTGGTACGCGGAACTCTTCGACACCGAATTCCGGCTGGCAGGCTTCGCGTTTTCACGCGAACTCGGCTCGCTGCTGGCTGGCGGCCTGGCGCCCTTTATCGCGACAGCGCTCTACACCTATTATCAGCACTGGTGGCCTATCGTGGTCTACATGGGCGGTATGGGTATCCTGACCCTGATCGCGCTCGCACTAGGGCCTGAAACCGTGCACAAGAACATCGATTAACGCAGAGGCAGCCGCCGTCAACGGTGGCTCGCACTGATGAAGGAGACAGCATGGACAGTAGCAACACTGATTTCCCCGCCTGGCATCTCGAAAGCCGTTACGACGCGATGCCCGACCTGCCCGTCCTGGCAGAGGTCGATGTACTGGTCGTGGGCGGCGGCGCTGCCGGCGTGGCAGCCGCGACCACAGCTGCCGAACATGGCAAACGCACCTTGGTGCTTGAACGGTACGGATTTTTTGGCGGCGCGGCCGTGGCCGGTATGTCAGGGACGATCTGCGGCATGTATCTGGCGAGCGACGTCCACGCCGAACCCCGTCAGGTCGTCCAAGGATTCACTGAACGTTTCCGCGCCGAGCTGGCCCGCCGCAATGGCGTCACGGCACCACAACGCTACGGCAAGACCTGGACGGTGACCCACGATCCGCTCATGTGGAGCGAGACCGCGGATCAACTCGTCGAGCAGGCCGGCGCCAAAACGCTGTTCCATACCAGCGTGACCGGCGTCATCATGGAACAAGACGCTTGCACCGGCGTAGTCATCGAATCGGCCGCAGGGCGTTCCGTCATCCTGGCCAAGCGCATCATCGACGCGTCTGGCGACGCCGCGGTGATTGCGCGCGCTGGTTATGCCTACGTTTTCGGTGACCATGGAAAAATCCAGAATCCCACCATGTTCTTCAGGCTCGGCCAGATCGACATGCCGCGATTTCTCGCCTATTGGGGCGAAGACACCATCAACCCGCCCAAGGTCAGCGAAGCGATCGAACAGGCCGATGCCTCGGGCCGCTACGTGCTGCCTCGCAAGAAAATCTGGATATTCCCCACCACCCGCCCCGGCGAGCTACTGGTCAATGCAACCCGGCTGACGGCCCGTGACGGCCATATGCTGAACGTCATCGACCCGGAGGACTTCACCGAAGCCGAAATCACCGGACGCCGCCAAGTCCGCGAATATGCCGCTTTTCTCGCGGACAATATTCCCGGCTGCGAGGCGAGTTACGTCGTTAACACCGGTACGCAAGTCGGTGTCCGCCAGACCCGCAGCATCGTGGGCGTGGAGACATTGACCAACGACGATGTACTGTCCTGCCGCAAGCGTGATGACGGTATCTGCAGAGTGCCATGGCCGATTGAGCTGCACGCGGGCGAAAAACCCAAGCTGCATTGGTTGCTGGATGACTACTACGAAGTACCCTATCTGGCTCTCGTACCTGAACAAGGCGAAAACCTGATCGTGGCTGGCCGTTGCCTGAGTGCCGAACATGAGGCGCTGGCCTCGGCGCGCGTTACTGCACAGTGCTTCGAGTATGGCCGAGCCGCGGCCGTCGCGGCCATACTGTCGCTGGATAGCGGCCGACGCCTGCGTGATATTCCGGGACAGGAGGTCCGCACCACCATGCAGGCGCTGGGAAGCGCGCTATAAAGGCCAGCCACGACTTAGAAGTAATACCCCAAGCGCACATTCGCCGACTGGCTCAGGAACGAACTGCTGAAGTCGGCGCTGTATCCGGCTTTGATCTCCAAGCCATTTGCACGGAGCCCAGCGTTCACCATGGACCGACTTACTTAGACTGGAGCATGCTTCAGTCTGGTAGACCGTTACGCTAACCCCACCCACCGAGAAGCTGATGAGCAAACGGCAAGGGAGAGGGTCATAGACGGATTTGTTCGAACCTCCCGTTCATGCGCCACGGCACTCGAACGGCTGCCCCGCCCTGGACCCGCGTTACATAGTCTTCTATCGCAGGCCACCAGCGAACTAAGTTTTGAGCCTTATCCCAATATTTGTGGTCAGACCACTGCTTACTAAGAACGAACACCATCAGCCCGGATTTCCGCAAGGCCTCACGCTCCAAATCATTCTTGCGTAGGCCATCCTGTGATATCACTGCCCATCCGCCCTCTTGACCGAGGGAAGGGATCCATTCGTGATCAGGCGTCGCAGGCGGAAATCGCTCTTTTAGATGGATCACCTCGGTCGCGATACTGTGCGAACCTTTGCAGAGCTCGCGAATCCCGGCCGCTAAATGCAGCGATAGATTGTTGTCGAAGAAGAACTTCAAGCGGCCAAAAGCTGGCTCTCGTACTTCACGGCGGCTCCAACTTCAGCAGGCGTGATGTCGAACTGCGCAGCTACCGACTTTTTATCACCCTCGACCTTCATGGCTTGGGCGATTATTTCTGTGGGAATCCCGTGCTTTGCCAGTATTGGGCGACCAAAGGCGATCTCAGGATCCAGCACGATGACTTTACTGTTTTTGATGGGATGCCACCGCAGTGCCGCGCCCTCTGCGTCGAACAAGATGCCAGCGTACAGATTCGGCCGGATTATGTGATCGAAGACCAACTGCCGTTTCACGAGGTCGGTGAGTTCTCCGTCCGATTTCACTGCCTCGTAAAAGATTGATTTGCCGTCCGTCAGGAAGCGATTCGTCGTAAAAGGATAGGCGGTCTTGAACAGGTCGCGTGAGCTTTCGATTGCCGCTCGTATCACTCGGGTCGGCAACCCGTTGTCAGAGAATGCCTTGACGATCCGGAGCTCCATCAGATCCCGGAAGCCCAGGACCTGCTCCCCTGTGTCCGCATATTGTGGTTTCCACAACGGCGGCAGGTCCTTCCCTTTATTATTTTTATAACCGAACAGCCAGCGGCGTATCTCACGAATCGATGCCTTCGTGATTGCCGCTGCTTGGTTCGGGGTGTATAGGCCTTGGCCGATCAAATTCATAGATACCCTTCATACGGGAGTATTTGTACCATAGCGATGCCAGCCGACGGCAGATAACCCGAGCAATTCCCCACAAATTCGGACGAAATAACGTTGCACCAACCGCCTCTGAGCGGGTTTCATTTGCCTAGTCGGTCGATATATTGCTGCTACCAACCCCAACATCGATCGTGCCGTACATCTCCCACACTCCCCTCTGTTTGTCCGGCCTCGTTCGTACGCGCGCATCCTGTCAGGCCGGCAATCAGTACAGCGATGGCAACAAAGCGGGGAAGGTTTCCAGAAGTCATGCGAGCATCCTCGGACAGGCCTGATACCTCATTCTATGCCACGGCTCGCTGGGCACAACGTCACCGCCTCAGGACGACTTTCTATTGCCTCTAGCGGCCGTTCTTCGGCCACCCTTCCCTAAAGGCGGAATAGAAGCGATCTCTGGGCCAATTAGCTTTTTTCAGACTGAAGGCGGGACTAAACCCTCAAAACCCAAAAGATTTCCCAAAACCATAGATTCTCCAATCAGCAGTAGAGCCTCATAGCCAACAAAAAACCCGCGCCTCATTACGAGAATCGCGGGTCTGATGTGTACTGCTTGAACTAATCTTTGGTGCCGACGGCGAGACTCGAACTCGCACAGCTTTCGCCACTACCCCCTCAAGATAGCGTGTCTACCAATTCCACCACGTCGGCTTACCTGATCCCGGGAAAGGTATGTAACCATCCCAGAAAAGTCCGGCATTCTAGCATGAATTCGATGCCTCAGCCAATGGGTTGAGGCATCGATGGTCGCACATTATTGAGCGGGCTTTTGCTCTGCGGGTTGGGCAGGCTTGGCGGGCTCTTCCGAAGGTGCCGGCGTAGCGGGCTTTTCAGCCTCGGGCTTGTTCTCTGCAGGGGTTTGCGCAGCAGGAGCAGGCGTCTCAGCCGCGGGCTTGTCGGTAGGCGCAGCGGGAGCGGCAGGCACATCAGGAGCCGGTGCAGACTGAGGCTGGGCAGCACCCGGTGCAGCCGGGACGGACGGCACGGAAGCGTCAGGCTGTGCCGGCGCCGACGATTGCGGCACGGACGAGCCGTTGTTCGAGCCCGGAACTTGCGGGACGGAACGATCCGCCGGGAAGTTCTGCATCACGCCGGAGTCAACAGCATCCGGCGACGACGAGCCCTTGTGGCTGACATACGCCAGGCCCAAGGTGGTGGCAAAGAACACCACGGCCGCCCACTTGGTCGTGCGCGACAGAAAGTTGGCCGCCCCGGTGGCGCCGAACAGGCTGCCGGCAGACCCGCTGCCGAAAGCCGAACCCATGTCGGCGCCCTTGCCCTGCTGCAGCAGGACCAGGACAATGATCGCCAGGGCGGACAGCACCTGCACGATCAGCAAGATGGTGAGTGTCAAAGACATTAAAGAGACTCCGGAAACTTAGGCTGCGGCAATGCGCAGGAATTCTTCGGCCACCAGCGACGCGCCACCAACCAGCGCGCCATCGATGTCCGGCATAGCAAACAAGGTGGCTGCATTGGCGGCCTTGACACTGCCACCGTACAACACACGAACCTGCCCCGCCCCCAAACCACGCAGGGCGATGCGAATCGCGCCGTGGACTTCTTGGGCCTGCTCGGGAGTAGCGCTCAGGCCTGTGCCGATGGCCCAGACGGGCTCATAGGCCAGCACCATGCGCGACAAAGCATCGGCGCCCAGCGCCAGGACCGGCTCGAGCTGACGCTCGATGACACCCAGCGTATTGCCGCCTTCGCGGTCCGCCAGCGACTCGCCGACGCACACCACCGGCGTCAGACCTGCGTCCAAGGCGGCACGCGCCTTGTCGGCAACGACTTGGTCGGTTTCACCATGCAAGGTACGGCGCTCGGAATGGCCTGCCAGCGCCAGACGGCAACCGAAGTCTTTCAGCATGGGGCCGGAGACCTCGCCGGTGTAGGCGCCCTTGGCGTGCGCGCTGATGTCTTGCGCACCCCAGGATACTGCGCTGCCGCTCAGGACGGAGGCTGCCTGAGCCAGGTACGGGAACGGCACGCAAACGCCAATTTCGCAGTGCGAAGCCGGATCGGCGGCACGTAGCGCCTCGAGCAATGCGGCGTTCTCGGCCAGGTTGCCGTGCATCTTCCAGTTGCCCAGCACGAGACGGGCGCGGTTCTCAACAGTGGTCATGGCGCAAAATCAGGATAAGGGCGACCCGGACAAAATCCGGGTCAAACCCAAGATTGTATCCTGTTTACCGGAAATTACGCTGCGCTGTGATAGCGGACGTTACACCGTCAGGATAATTTTGCCGATGTTCTCGCCGGCCTCCATCATGGCATGGGCGGCAGAGGCCTGTTCCAGAGGGAATGTGGCATGGACAATGGGCTTGATGCGGCCTTGTTCCAGCAGCGGCCAGGCGCGCTCGCGCAAGGATTTGGCAATGGCGCCCTTGAATGCCACAGGACGTGGACGCAGCGTGGAACCGGTCAAGGTGAGGCGGCGACGCAGAACCTGGTTGCCGTCGATTTCGCTGCGGGCGCCGCCCAACAAAGCGATCACCACAATGCGGCCGTCGTCTGCCAGGCATTTCATGTCGCGGTTGATGTAATCGCCTGCCACCATATCAAGGATCACATTGACGCCCGTGCCCCCGGTTGCCTCGCGCACGACCTCGACAAAATCCTGTGTCTTGTAATTGATGCCCTTGGCCGCACCCAGCGCCTCGACGGCACGGGCACGCTCGTCGCTTCCGACAGTCGCGTAGACCGGGTTGCCCATCGCACGCGCCAGCTGGATCGCCGTGGTGCCGATGCCGCTCGCACCGCCATGCACCAGCAGCGACTCGCCCTCTTGCAGCGCGCCGCGGTCGAACACGTTGCTCCAGACGGTGAAATAAGTTTCAGGCAGGCCAGCGGCCTCGATCTCGGACAGCCCCTTGGGGATAGGCAGACACTGCACCGCGGGAGCGACGCAATACTCGGCATAGCCGCCGCCTGCGACCAGCGCGCACACCTTGTCGCCGATGGCGAATCCGCCTGCGGCCGGATCGCCACCTACGATTTCACCGGCGACCTCCAGGCCCGGCAGGTCCGACGCCCCCGGTGGCGGCGCGTAGTTGCCTTTGCGCTGAAACACGTCGGGGCGATTGACGCCAGCCGCAGCAACCTTGATCAATACCTCGCCCGCGCCGGGCTCCGGCATCGGACGATCGACCGGAACTAGCACCTCTGGACCACCGGGTTGAGATATTTCTATGGCTCGCATCGTGCGCCTCCTCGATTAAATAGATTATTATTGCGCCCTTTACGGAAGTTCCAAACTGCTTGCGCGGCACCAATGTCCGCAGCTTGGACTTCCTAGCTGAGGTATCATCCGCAGCTGCGAAACAGGAAGCGTGGCAGAGTGGTCGATTGCACCGGTCTTGAAAACCGGCAACGGGCAACCGTTCGTGAGTTCGAATCTCACCGCTTCCGCCAAAATGCGTTGCACCCATGGCGAAATTGGTAGACGCAAGGGACTTAAAATCCCTCGCCGCGAGGCGTGCCGGTTCGATTCCGGCTGGGTGCACCAATAGCAAAAAAGGCGGCCGAGGCCGCCTTTTTCACGTACTGCAAACGTCCTAATAGTTATTTATCGGCCTGAATCAGGCTGCTCGTTGCTGCTTTTCCCAGTACGAGTAGGTGCGCATCACATGCAGTTCCAATACCGCTTGGCCGCGCGCAGCATGCAAGCTCGCGGGAATGACCGCATGACCGCCCGTCCAGCGCATGGCGATACCATGAACATCCTGGACAGCATGCATCCCATTCAAGCTGTGAGCCAGCAGATCGATATCGCGGCGCCCTGCTTCGTCCTCAATGGTGATGCGAGCCAACCCTACGCCAACTTGACGCAGGTCGCGACGGGGACTCAAAGAAATGTCGCGCACCACGGCTGAACGCGAATGAATGTGCAAATCGCCGAGCGCGGCTCCGGCCGGCAACGCGAAACGCATCACGCCCTCTGATTGAGCGGGATTCTCAGCCAGGATCTCCTGACCATTGACCTCGACTCGCAGAGCAGGGTCTTTGATACGTACATTTTGCGTCATCTTTTGGGCACGCTGCATCAAACGTTTGCGCAGCGCCTCAACCACTGGACCGGAACGGACAATTTCAATCCCGTCGATGACGGGACGCACTTTTGCTGGCTCAAAATCCGGGCGCAGCGCAACCGTATGTGCGTTATCGAACATCGAACGGTTGTTCATGTCGATGTAGGACTCTGCCGGCATACCTTCGGCCAAGAGAATGTCGAATTTCTCCAGCTCGACGTGAAAATACTCGAATTCTTTCATGTCGAACTGCTGGATGATCGTCTGGCCGTTCACCAACAGCATGGCAGGAATCAGCGCCCCGTCAAAATAAAGATGGTGCATCGGAGATACGATCAGGTCACGGTGCGGCATTCCGGGGGCAATAGCGCTCTTTTTGAGCAACACAGGAAACGCGCGAATCGCGTCTTTCATCGGGATATGCTTTTTATGCAGCATGCGGTGGCCCAGCCATTTGACTGTCGCAACGCCGCCGCTGGCTGTCAGGACCTCATCCCCCGCACGCAGGTCTTCAACCCTCACCTCGCCATTGGGCGTGGCAATGTGCGTTCCTCTCAGGAAGCAAGCATAGGACATGCTACCGCCGTTGAAGTTGATCTGGCTGGGATCCAGATCGTCGGCGTTGAAGGTCGCAATAGTGTTGCCTTGTGCATCTTTGAAAACCAGATCGCCGTCGACATACTCGCCGCTGGCGGCGTTGGTGACCGTGATCTGGTCGCCTGCGCTGATTCCCGTCAGATTGACCGTCGGTGCCTGAGAAAGATCCGCGCCCGTAGTGTCATAAATCAGTGTCGACGCTCCCGAACTGCCGAGATCGATATTGACCTGAAAGCTCGGATCGCTCGACACGAAACTGGAATCCAGCTCCAAGGAAGAGCCATCCGACAGGTTGTAATTGAAGGTAGAACCTGTTCGCGCAGTGACATCCCCCGTGAGGAGTACATGCGCATTCTCACCGAGGTTCAAGGTCACGCTGGTGCCGCCTGCATTGCCTTGGACGGACTGGTTCACCTCGAGAACATCCGAAGAACCGGTCGTATTCGTGATGTTCAGCGTTGAGCTATTGCCGTAGTTCACATTCAACACGGTATCGCCGGGGTAGCTGCTTTGGTCGTGTGTTGCAGTAGTCGACCCAGGAACGTTTACGTCTGCCATGAAATCACCTATCCAAAAGATCAAGAAAAAAACGACTTGCCAGGGATAGGGGGCACCGCCTTGGAACAACTGAGTCGGCGGTTAATCGGCAGAAACTCTAGGATCAATACTTATTCGCAGCTTTTCGTCAATATTTGCTTTTATTATTTATAACTTCAATTATTTACTTTAAATTGCAAATATTTAGTTACTTAATTAGTAATATTGATTCAAAATTAATGCTTAATTTTACACGTCTTTCGCCCTGTCCCAGCAAGCGAAATCAGTTTAATCACGTTCAGTTTCATTTAAATCGGGGACGAATATGGCTTAACAATTCTTGATGTTTCAATTTATTGTTAAGCAATGTAAAGCCATACTGCCCTGCAACATTCGATAAAAACCAAGTCTCGACTCATGCGCTACCATGGGGTTCATCTACAGCCAATTTCCATGCATGGACACATACATCGACAAAATCGGCCAGTTCATTCAAGCCAATCAGGATTGGGCTGGCCCGATCACATTTCTACTCACGCTCGGTGAGTCGCTGATCATTGTTGGCCTGTTCATTCCGGCCACGGCGCTGATGCTCTTGACCGGCGGCCTGATCGGAGCGGGCACGCTCTCGCCTTGGAACGTATTGGCCTGGGGGATTGCAGGGGCCATCGTGGGCGACGCCCTGTCGTATGGTCTGGGCCGCTGGTTGGGCCCGAGCATGTTGCGCCGCTGGCCATTCAATACGCAGCGCACAGCCGTGGCGCGTGCGCGCCTGTTTTTCTCGCGCTACGGTTTTGCCTCGGTGTTGATTGGCCGTTTTCTCGGGCCGATACGTTCAACCATTCCGACTGTCGCAGGCATCATGGGCATGAAACACGCACGTTTTCAGCTGGCGAATGTCTTATCCGCGGTGGTTTGGCTTCCTTTGATGCTGGCCCCTGGGTTCATTACGGCGCGCAGCGTCGGCGCGATGCAGGATTCCCAAATGGGGCTGATTATCGGTACCGCAGCGTCCGTCCTGCTAGGTGTCGGGCTATTGGTCGGTTTCATGCGTAAACGTCAGCAACCGGAACGTGCCCGCCCCCGTCGCGGGTGAGCATCGCTGCCCCCTCTTGGATGAATCCAGGACCTGCTTTACGACATCAACGGCCGCATGAGCCCAAACTAGAGCCCGGCATAAGCAACCGAGCAACTTTCCCCAATGTGGCATAGGGATAGACAGCGCATTAGGGCCATGCCGGCCCTCTGAGCCGTCTATCGGTTCACATCCTCGGGTATCCGACAACGTACTTGTTATCGCATCGCGCCATTAACCCGCCGGCGCTTGACTTGCATGAACGCCGCCCATCTGCACCATATCGACGAGAAAATCGGCGTCCGGGTTGCACGGTAGCGTTGCATCATCGGGCCGTACGATGCAAAGGTCAGGCAACTTAATACGAATGGACTCACCTTCGGCGATTTCACCGGCGAGTTCGCACATTTGCGTGAAACACGGGCACTGGGTTGCGACATCGAAATACGCAGCGTGGCGCGCTTTGTCTTGCCTTTCATGAGAGCCTCTTACTAGGGAAAAAACAAGGGTGATTCACACGAGGCAACCGCCGCAATCGGCGCTGCCTGCCCGAAATGCCGCAAAGGCATACGCGGCGCGCTATGGTTAAGCGTGCCTCCGCGGTCGTCTATCGGTTTCACGCCATTTACTATCGGAAAAACGCGCTTTTTTATCTCGTCGCGAGGATTGTCTATTAATATGTAAACATCCATTACACGTGAGCTCAGATGATCTCGTCCCTATTTTCCCAGGTGCCATTCGATCAATATCGGATCGTCGATACCGCAGACCCCGATGAGGCGCGACAACAGATAGGCCAGGTACTCAATTCCTATCAACTGAAAATCAATAGCGGGCGGATTCTCCACAGCCGGCTGGACCTGGTTCCTTGCGGAGGTCTGTCATTACTCAAGAGCAGGCACGGGTATGGGGCGGACATCAGCATTGATCCCGATTGTCACGGCCTGGACGGCTATTACCTGCTCGTGCTACCCACGCAAGGGCACGCGGAGTTTCATTTCGATGGGCGTCGCATAGAGGTTTCGCCCAATAAAGCTTTCCTCATCAGCCCCGACAGGCGCTTTTACTTCAGAGTCAGCCACGACTACGAACAAGTCCTGCTGCGTCTGGACCGCCCGGCCATCGCCGACGCCTGGCAACGTCTGACGGGACAAGACCAAGCTCCCGACATCTGCTTCGATGCGATCATGCCCGTGCATACGGCTGGCTGGCAGGCGCTGATGCCTATGCTGCAATG
The DNA here is from genome assembly GCF_002261185.1 of Bordetella genomosp. 4. GTDB lineage: Bacteria > Pseudomonadota > Gammaproteobacteria > Burkholderiales > Burkholderiaceae_B > Bordetella_A. The sequence goes on along the minus strand of NZ_NEVQ01000008.1, from coordinate 124,915 downwards.
GGTGGTGCGATGCTCGGGCCTGGGCCAGGGTCAGAACACCACCCAGGCGGCCTTGCTCGCCCAAACCGAGATGCTGGTGGCCACCACCTTGCTACTGCACCAACCACACAGCATGGCAGAGCACCTCTGGCCGGCACCACCGCCCTCCGTGCCCCAGACCATCCGACGCGCGCAAGCCTATATGCTTGAACATCAGGGCGAACGCGTGCCGGTGGCCATGGTAGCCAGTCACTGCGGCCTGTCAGCCAGGCGCTTGCAAGCCTTGTTCCAGAGTGAATGCGGACAATCGCCATTGCAATGGCTGCGTATGCAGCGTCTGCAATCGGTCCGACAGACCTTGTTGCACGGCGATGATGTGGGCACCATCAGTGAAATCGCGACACGCTTTGGCTTTACCCATCTGGGCGAGTTTTCGCAGGCGTACCGTCAGGCTTTCGGCGAAACACCCCAACAAACACGCGGCAGATAACCGGACCTGCTAAGACGTGGAGGTAAAGGTTTTAGGAATCCCTGCAGCGGCAACGCCGCTACGCAACGGATCCTCTGGCAGCGCCTGCGCCAAGATGGCTCTGGCATCCAGCAAGCGCGGCAAATCCACCCCCGTTTGATACCCCATGCTCTCGAGCATGAACACCAGGTCTTCGGTCACGATATTGCCTGATGCCCCGGGCGCAAATGGGCATCCCCCCAATCCGCCCAGGCAGGAATCAAAACCGCGGATGCCTTCGTTCAGGCCGGCCAATACATTTGCGAGGCCCAGCCCCATCGTGTCGTGCAGATGCAATTTGGTCAGCGTGGTACCTATCGCATCCTGTGTGGCGCGCACGGCATCGCGCACTTGAGCCGGATGCGCATAGCCCACTGTATCGGCCAAGGCAATTTCATCCACACCGGTACGTGCGACGGCCTCTGCCACTGCTGCCACCCGGGCCACAGGCACAACACCCTCCAGCGAACAGCCGAAGGCCGTCGCGACCGCAGCATCGATACGCATGGGCCGCGATTGCGCCCGCACCCATTCGACAATGGAAGCCATCATTGCAATCTGTGCGTCAGTGCCCTTGCCTACGTTGGCATGACTGTGGGTTTCGCTCACAGAGATGGGAAATGCCAGCACATGCGCCCCCGCCTCGTAAGCCGCCATCGCGCCTCGCAGATTGCACGCCAATGCACAAACCGTCAGGCCCGGAATCGTCAACGCCTCGGGCAGCACGACGCCCGTATCGGCCATCTGTGGCACGAGTTTGGGCGAGACAAAGCTGCCCACCTCTATCTCACGCAGTCCGGCACTGGCCAACTGCCTGATCCAACGCAATTTGTCCGCAGCAGGCATCATGCCTTTTGCCATCTGCAAGCCATCGCGGGGGCCGACTTCACAGAGCCTGACGTGTTGATTCATGGCATCCCTCCTATTGCACCGAGATCGCAGCATCCTTGATGGTCTGGCGCGCTTTGCTGATGTCTGCCTGGATCAACTCGGCAAATGCTGCGCTGGACATGGGGTTGGTTTCCAGTCCTTGCGACGCGAGTGCATCTTTCACATCTTTGCGTGCCAGGAGTTTGTTGAAATCTGCGTTCAGCCGCGACACGACGGAGGTTGGCGTTTTCGCGGGTGCCAACACACCATAGAACGTCACTACGCTGAAATCCGGGTAACCCAGTTCGGCGACCGTAGGGACATCAGGCAAGGCGGGGTTGCGCTTTAGCGACGTCACCGCCAGCGCCCGGATCTTTCCCGATTGAATCAAGGTAGCAGCCGACGAGATCGACGACCCGGCAAACTGCAAATGCCCACCCATCAAGTCCGCCAACGCGGGCGCCGAGCCTTTGTACGGCACATGTTGCATCTTGAAGCCGGCCTCATGCTGCAACATCTCCATGGCGATATGCACACCGCCACCAGTGCCCGACGTGCCGTAGGCAATCGAGCCAGGATTCTTCTTGGCAGCAGCAATCACTTCCGGCAAAGTCTTGTACGGAGACTTGTCTGACACCAGCAAGACCATCGGCGTGGTGGCCACCAGCGCAACAGGCGCCAGATCCTTGACAGGGTCATAGGCGACCTTCATCAACAAAGGAATCAAGGTTACGTTGTCGGACTGGCCGATGACGAGGTCATATCCCTCTGCCGGTGCGCGTGCTGCTTCGGCCAATCCCAACGCCGTTCCTGCACCGGGCTTGTTTTCCGGCACGACATCCCAGCCATTGAGCTCGTGTAGTTTGTTCCCCATCAAACGGCCGATATAGTCAGTGCCCCCGCCCGGGGTGGACGGAATGATGATGCGTATCGGCTTGGTGGGGTAGTCTTGTGCGTGCGCCATACAAGCAGCCGCCATCGCTGCCGCTGCGAACAGTTTGCGTATCATTTTCTATGTCTCCTTGTTGTAGATTTTTTGATGCTGGGCCATCCCAAAAACGCCCTTAGGGATGGCGCAACTCGGGTTGCCCGGCGGTATATATCCGCCTCTGTCACCCGTGAACCCTAGAACACGATCAAATAATCACACCCTCCGCGCGCAGGGCCTCGATACGCGTGGCGTCCAGTCCCAGCCCTTGCAGAATCGATTGTGTATCTCCACCCTGCGCAGGCGGGTCGGAACGTTTACCTACCTTGAGTCCATCAAACTCAATAGGCAACGCAGCCGTCGACACCTCTGCTCCATCCGGCAATTGCGTTTTGAGCAGCGCGCCCCCGGCATTCAAGTGCGCATCGCCCAACAGATCGTGCGGCTGCCGTATGGGACCGTAAGACAAATGAGCAGCCTCCAATGCCTCGCACAGCTCATCGGTCTTCCATTTTTTTAGGACTTCGGCGACACCAGGCACCAACCAGGAACGCGCAGCCTCGCGATCCACCGCAGTGCTCAAGCGTGGATCGGCCGCCCACTCGGGAGGCAGGAATTTTTGCGAGAAACTGCGCCATTGCGCATCGCTGACGACGGCGACAAACACGCGGCCGTCGGCCGTATCAAAGATGTCGTACACCCCCCATGGCGGCTTGCGCTCCGAACCGAAAGGTTTCGGCGCCTGACCCGTCAGTTGATACTGCGCGATGAACTGCGCAACCAACAGCAAGTTGTTTTCAAACAAGCCCGAGCGCACATGTCTGCCACGCCCCGTGCGATGGCGATCATGCAGCGCCGCCAGCGCGCCGACGACACCAAATGTCCCGCCCAAGATGTCATTCGCCGAGGGCGCCACGCGCTGAGGCGAGTCTGTGCTGCCGTTGATGTACGCGAGGCCGCCCATCATCTGCACCACCTCATCCAGTGCGGTACGGTGCTTGTAGGGCCCCGATAAAAAGCCCTTTAGCGAAACGTAAATCAGGCCCGGATTTTCGGCAGACAGAGACTCATAGTCCAGCCCATATTGCGCCAGGCTGCCATCACGAAAATTTTCCACCAGCATGTCGGCCTCTAGCGCCAATTGGCAAACGACAGCTTGACCCTCGGGATGCTTCAGGTCGATCGTAAGGCTTTTCTTATTGCGATTGAAAACCGGAAAATAGCCGATGCCGGATCCTTTCAAGCGGCGCGTGCGATCGCCATCGATCGGCTCCACTTTGATGACCTCGGCGCCCAGATCAGCCAGCGACAAGCCCGTGGCTGGCCCCATGATCATGTGAGAAAGTTCCAATACCTTGATGCCACGTAGCGGCAGTTCGGCCTGATCCATAAAAGCGGATCCCGGTGCTGCGGTCATCGATGTCTCCTGCTAGCCTGCTGAATAACAACGAGGCGGCATATGGAAACGCTCGAAATGCCGCCACCAACGAATCATCTTTTAATGATCATCGGGACCGGCGCATCGTGGGTAGCAATCTTTCAGCACGGGGGCATTCTCGTTTCGGAACATCCGGGATAGCCCTGAGTACCGTCCCGATCACGAATCCGGCGCAGGCACACCCAAATGATTCAACAGCACCCAGGCGGCAGGCGACAAGGCGCTCGCATCCTTGACGGCGATACAGACTGGCGTGCTCGCCCAAGGGCCTGACAAGGGGATAAATCGAATATCCAAATGGGTGTGCCGGGCCTGCAGATAGAGTGGCACTACAGCCACGCCCAGGCCTCGCGCCACCAGCATGCAAATCGTTTCGTGCGCGCTGACCCGGGCGCTGATGCGGCGTGTGACGCCTGCCTCGCGAGCCGTTTGCTCGAGTACACCGCTGATGCCGTTTTCGCGATTCAACTCGATCTGCTCAAAGGGCAGCAATTGCGCATAATCCAGAATGTCGTAGTCAGCCAGCAGGTGCTGGCCGGGTACGACGGCGGCCAATACGCAATGCTCCCACGGAAAAACCTGCAAACCCTCGTGCCCGAAATCCGAACCGACGGCGATGTCGGCGGCGCCCTCCAGTACGGCACGAAAGGCTTCCTGTGTCGTGTCTTCCAATAAGGAAAGATCAATCTGCGGATGCGTGCGACGAAACGATTGAATATACGCAGGCAGCTCGCCGGATAACGCAGCAACGCTGACAGCAAGGCGGATCTGGCCACGCACGCCTGTGGCAAAACCGGCCATCTCTGCCCGCATACGGCCCATACCCTGCAAAAGCAGCCTGGCCTGCACCGCCAATGCCGCGCCAGCTACGGTCGCCTGGACACCTTTAACGCCGCGTTCGAGCAACGGCACACCGAGGATTTCCTCCAGCTCGGACATGCGTTTGCTGACGGCGGACGGGACAATGTTCTCCCTGGCAGCGGCTCGGGCCAGACTGCCCTCTTCCAGAGCGGCAACGAAGAGACGCAGCGTAACGAGATCGATATCGCGCGAGGGCGATGGAGCAATAGGGGCGGATTTCATGGCCGGCGCGATAGTCTTACGTTCGTAGGAAAGAAGGTAATGATAGGCGCCAAACTACCCGCCGGGCCCGCCCCTGAAACGCGCCCGGCAGTTCGTACGTTCAACGGTCAGAGATGCAGCGCCATAGCGGGATCGCTCACGCTGTGGCTGCCGGTCTCCATGCGACCGGCGAAGCGCCGCTCAAAGCCCTCGGCGGTCACGCTGAAGTCGTACCAATTGCCACTGTCCGCGATGGACCAGTGATGTTCCGCAACCGCGCCTGGTTCAATGGCCAAGGTCCACGGGCCGTCCGTGCGATACGCATTGGCCCGCAGCGAGGCCTGCATCGCGGCGGTGCCATGGTTGCTCACCTTCACGTATAGCGCGCTGCCGGCGGGCTCATAGCACACTTGCACTTCCAGGGCGGCACCTTGCCGCGTATTGCCGGAGAACGTCCGCACGAAACCGTTAGTGCTATAGACCCACAGATCATAATCGCCACCATTCCACGTGTCCGACAGCGACTTGCCTGCCTCGACGGTGTAGCGGCGGGGGATCAGATCCAGGTTGCGTTTGTCATAGACGTGGAACACGGCACCGACCGTGCCGGTATTGCTGAACAGCAGTTCGACGGCTCCATCCTGCCCGACCCTCGCGCTGGTGTGCAGTTCATAAGGCAGCGCCCGTGACAGTCGAGTGCCGGTCTCCTGATACAACGGTTGCGGCACAGCGGGGGCTTGCGTCACCGTAGTCGTAGGCAGCAGCCGCTGTGCCGCATTGATCGCAGGATAGTTGCTCGTGTCTGGCAACTTGGGCATCACCGGGTCGTTCGGACTGACAAAATCAAAGCACGAGGTCAGGTCGCCGCAGACCGCGCGATGCCATGGACTGATGGCGTCTACCGTGATGTCGAAACGCTTTTCCAGAAACCGGCCCACGGAGGTGTGATCGAACACTTCCGAGTTGACCCACCCGCCCTTGCTCCACGGCGACAGCACATACATCGGGACACGCGAGCTCAGCCCCCACGGGCGAATCTTTCCGCTGGTCGTGTCATCGGCCAACAGATAATTGCCCACAGAAGCGTCGAAATACTCCCCTTCCAACGGCACAGTGGATTTGCCCATCAAGGTACCGTTGGCGTCATAGGATGGCACCGCCGGCATAGGCAGATGGTCAAAGAAACCATCATTCTCGTCAAAGGTGACGAAGACGGCGGTCTTGCTCCACACCTCGGGATTGGAGGTCAGCGCATCCAGCACTTCCGCGACGAAATCGGCTGCACCGGCGACGCCTTCCTTGCTGCCGGGGTGCTCGGCCAGATCTTGCGTGGGCAACACCCAGGACACCTCGGGCAGCGTGCCGTTCAACACGTCTTGCTTGAGTTGGGCGAGGAAGTTGACTGCGCCGTCTTCCTTGTCGGGACCACCCGTCAGGCCATGCTCATAGATCGGTGAGCCGGGCTGAGCGCTGCGGAAACTCTGGAATGCCAGGCAGCCATGCATCGCTCCGGTCCAGTTATTGTTCATGTTCTGATAGATGTGCCAGCTCACGCCGGCGCGTTCGAGCAGATCCGGCAACGTGTCCCACTTGAAGGCGCTGTTGGTGTATTTGTAGTTGTAGGCCCCCGTCTCGGGATCGATTTGCCCAGAGCCGTCCGCCTGCTGCGCCCGGCCTGCCACCCAGTTGGACGGATTTGGCCAGCAGCGTGAATTGACGGGTTCGGAGTCCGTGTCCGTGCTGTTGATTCCCTGCTTGAGCAACACGGGATTTGCATTGGTGCCCGACCAGAAAACGATTCGGTTCGGATCCGTGCCAGTGAGGATGGAACAGTGATAGCCGTCGCAAATCGTAAAGGCGTCGGCCAGCGCGAACTGAAACGGAATGTCTTCGCGCATGAAAAAGCCCATCGTCGCCTGATTCTTGAATTGAATCCAACGATCCATCTTTCCTTGATTCCATGCGGCTTGCTGGTCAGGGAAGTTGTGAGGAGTACCCGAACCGATCAGCGCATTGCCCGTCCTGGAGTCGCGATGAAACGGCTGGATCTCCTGGCCGCCGCTGGGATTGGGCTGGAAAAATACCGACTTGCCGTTGGTCAACGGAATCGGAAAGCGATCACCAAAGCCCCGCACGCCACGCATCGTACCGAAGTAGTGGTCGAACGATCGGTTCTCCTGCATCAGGATCACGACGTGCTTGATGTCTTTGATGGTGCCTGTGTCGACGGCGGCAGGAATCGCGAGCGCGCGCTGGATCGAGGCCGGCAGCAATGCCATGGCGGACAGCGCACCGGCAGCCTTGGCCGACGCGCGAAAGAACTGCCTGCGTCCTGGCTGATCAGGGGAAACGCCAGCTGAATGCGGGTTGGAGATCTTGGTCATGGGGTGCTCTTGCGTGGGAGTTGGTCGGTCGGGGCGAGTGTTCAAGGTGCACAGCGCAGCTGTGGCGCAGGCTGCTCGGGCTGTTCGACATCAGGCGGCGACGAGGTGTCATCGTCCGAATCGTCATGGCCGCTGCCGCAGGCGGCGAGCGTCAGGCTCAGAGCGATGGCCGCAACAAGGGCGCGGCCCGGTGCAAAGTACGGGGTCATGAATACTCCTGGTGATGGAACGTTGCGGGACCTGGATGGCAGCAACGCAATGGGGTGCCGTGAGAGCTGTCCTGATTCCGAACCGCAGATTAGGCGTACGACATGACAATCAAATGAAAAAAGTTCAATTAAAAAATTTTTGTTTTGAATTTTATTCAGATAGAATTTCGCGCTTCTGTTGGTTGAGCTGCTTTCGTGCTCTATCGATCTCAACTCGCGCCTGTGCGCGTCATCTGCGTCTATGACTTGCATTGCCAGCCCATCCCTGCCAACCCCGCCAGATTGCCCGCTTGCCGAGCCTTCATGGATGCAGCGCTCGCGCGGCCTGATCCTGGACCTGGACGGCACGCTGATCCGGGGACACGAAGTGATTCCAGGGGCCGCGGACTTACTGTCCCGCTGGTCTGGACGCTATGTGATCGTTTCCAATAACTCTACGGACACAGCCACCAGCCTGGCCCTACGGTTGCAGGCGTTGGGCCTGCCGGTCAAGGCCAACTCTCTCGTTCTGGCCGGCGAACAGGCCCTGCACCATATCGCCCGTCACCACCCGCACAGCAAGCTGATGCTGCGCGGCTCTGAGCGCTTGCAGGCATGCGCAGCAGGACTGGGCCTGACAGTGGTGACACAGGATGCGGACATCGTGCTGCTGGCACGTGATGTCGGTTTCAACTACACCGCGCTGCAGGCCCTGACCCGAGAGCTGACATCTGGCGCCATCCTGATGGTCAGCAACGGCGACCTGACCCACCCGGGCCCCAATGGGTCGGTGATACCCGAGACTGGAGCGCTGCTGCAGGCGCTGTTGGCCTGCGTGCCCGGCACCCGTGCGGACATACTCGGCAAGCCGGCCCCAATGCTGTTCCAAGAAGGACTGCGCCGCCTGAATTTGCAGCCGGCGGATGTCACGGTCATCGGCGACAACGTGCGTACCGACGCACTGGGCGCGGCACGCTTGGGAATTGGCTATCTGCTGGTCGGCAACGCGCCCCATGCCGATGCGCCTGACGTGGCTCGGTTGCTCGGAGCCACATGCCCGCGCAGGCATGTGCTGCCTGAGGGCGTCGTGAGCGGCAACGACTATCAGTAACGCTTGTTCGAAAGCACGTCGAAGGTACTGCGCAAGGTCGAAACCGCCTTGTCATAGTCGGACAAGGCCAGGCAGGCAATCAAGGTGTCAATGATGGCCAATTGAGCCAGACGGCTCGTCATCGCCTCCGTGCGAAACCGGGTCTCGCGCGATATGGTGTGCAGCACCACATCTGCATATTCCTGGATCGGCGATTTCCCGAAATTAGTGATGCACACCGTCCGAGCGCCAGCCTCTTTGGCGAGCCGTGTCGCCAACACCGTCTCGTGCGTGCTGCCCGAATGAGAAATGGTCAGCACCGCCACATCAGGCCCGGTCAGCGACGCGCTGATGGCCTGCACATGCGAGTCGGTGACTGCCGTTGCGTGCAGGCCGATCCGCAACATGCGGTAGTGGGCATCATGGGCGATAACCGCCGAGCTGCCGATGCCATAGATTTCCACGCGACGGGCGCCGCGAATCAGTTCCACGGCCGCAGACAGTGCTTCCACGTCCAGCACCGATTCGGTTTCCTGCAAGGTCTGGATATTGCTGTGGAAAATTTTGCTGACGACCTGGGCGGGCGTATCCTGCGCGGCCAGGTCCTCGTGAATGTATTGCACCGGCTGCACGATCTGCTGAGCCAGTGCGATTTTCAGCTGTTGAAACCCGGTGGCGCCCAGCAGTTTGCAAAAGCCGACCACACTGCCTTCGCTGCACTGCGTGCGCTCGGCGACTTCGCTGACCGACATGTGGACCACGTCCGCAGGATGGCGGATGACGAATTCACCGATGCGCTGCGATGCCGCCCCCATCGATGGCAATAGACTCTGGATACGCGCCAGCATGGCTTGCGGCGAGCTCCTCTGAAATTCTGCGGTGGCGGACGGCGTCTGTGGGGGTCGCTTGGAGGTGGCCATGGGAAATCGATGAGCAGAAAAGATACGACTGCAACGATACCCCAAGCTGCTGTCACCGAAATGACTTTAGAAATCCATCGTGGCCGACAGCAAGACCGTACGGCCAGTACCCAGATACAGGTAGCCCCCGGTGTCCAGATTGCTCGTCGAACTCGAGGTCGCCCAGTACGACTCGTCGAACAGATTCTCGACGTTCAAGCGCAACGTCAAGCCATTGCCAGCGATCTTGGTCCGGTACCGCGCCCCCACGTCTACGCGCGTCGCGGAAGGGATCTTGAGCTCGTTGGCCTGATCGACATATTGCGAGCCGGTGTAGACCACGCGCGCGTTCACGCCAAATCCGGGAGTCATGACATTGTCCCAATCGACGCCCAGAGACGCCTGGACACGGGGCACGCCAATCGCATCATTGCCTTCGTAAACACCGTCGGCCATTTTGTCCAGCTTTCCACGCATCAGGGTCAATCCCCCAAGCACGCGCACATCACGCACGACTTCGCCGAAAGCGTTGAACTCGATACCGCGATTGATCTGCTTGCCGTTCTCTGACAGCGCGCCATTCATGGTTGTCGCGCTGGGCCGCTTGATCTGGAACAGGCTGATCGTCGTCGCAAACGTGCCCCAGTCATACTTGGCGCCGATTTCCATTTGCTTGGTCTTCATCGGCGGCAAGGCCGTGGCGGTCGTCACGGTGGGCGGCAACGCCGACGCGCCCAGGGACAAGCCCTCGATGTAATTGGCGTAGAGCGACAGATTGGATACGGGCTTGACCAACAGTCCCACTACCGGCGTTACCGCGAACTCCTTGTACTTCTCGCCAGAGGGCTCGTGAGTGAAAACATCGTAGTTCTGGTTTTCCACGGATTGCCGTCGTGCGCCAACAGTCAGTTGAACGCTGTCATCCAGAATGGACAGCGTGTCGGCCAACGCGTAGCTGGTAAGCGTAGCCCGCTGGTACGCCCCAGTAGGATTACTGATGCCATCCGTGCTGGGCGTGCTCGCAGACGTGGGCGAATACAGATTGCTCAGGTACACGTCGCTCCAGGGAAACACGAAACCTATGTCCGCACTGTCGTTCAGGCGCGAGAAACTGGCGGCTACCTTGTGTTTGATCGGACCAGTTTCGAATTGGCCGTTCACGCCGAATTCCATGCTGGTGGTGGCGGGCTTCATGATTTGCCAGGCGGGTGAGGAAACAAAATCACCCTGCTCGTTCAGCAATGTGATATTGCCCGCGATGGCGTTCATCTTGTCGTAGCGGCGGCCGATAGCGCCATGCACTGAGAGATTGTCGTTGATGTCATACTCGACCCGCCCCGCCACCATCGTGTCCTCGACAACACTACGGCCATATCCGGGATAATTCAGATCCGTATCCGGTGCAGAGGGGATCGAGGTGAGGCCAGGCGACATCGCAAATTGACGCACCACGTTGTCGATGGTCTGCTTTTGGTTCATCACATCGAACGACGCCCGCAAGCGTTCGCCCCGATAATCCAGGCCTAGCGAGATCAAGTGATCTCGCTCGCTCTGCTTGTCAATCGTCGTACTGCCATCGCTATACATGGCGTTGAGCCGGATACCCCACTCGTTGTTTTCCCCGAAACGCCGTCCCATATCCAGATGGGCTCCAACCTGCGAGTCGGACACGTAGTTGACCGTGACCCGTGTCAGAGGATCGTCATAGGCGCGTTTCGGAACGATATTGATGGCGCCTGCCACGTTGCCGCCCGGCGCCATGCCGCTCAACAACGCGGATGGCCCCTTCAACACCTCTACGCTCTCGGCGATTTCCAGCGGCACGCGCCAGTATGGCGACAAGCCGTACATACCGTTGAAGGCCACGTCCTGACTGTTGAAATTCAGCCCCCGGATCGTGAACTGTTCCTGGATATTGGTGCGCGCAGAACCCAAGCGAACAGAAGGATCATTCTCCACCAGATCGGCAAGCGAGCGCGCCTGTTGTTGCTCGATCAACTCTGACGTATAGCTGATCTGATTGAACGGCGTGTCCATGAAACTGGTGCTGCCGAGCAGCCCGAGATCACTGCCGGCATTGACTTGCCCGCCCGCAAAAGGCGTGTTCGCCGGGTCGGTGTCGATCGCGCCCGTCACGGTCACCGCAGGCAAGGTGGCAGCGTCAGTCGCGGTTTGCTGAGCGTAGGCCTGCGCCGAAAGCGCCATGAGGACAAACGCCGAATGCATGGCGATAGCAAGCGTGCAGAAACCCCTGGACTGACCAACATCTCGTCCATGCGCGTGATGGAAAAATGAATGCATGACGTTCTTATGCTTCCCGATACGAGAACAAAGACAGGCTGATTCAGCCAACGCCGGCATTTTATTGAATAAAAATAAGAATTGTTATTATTTTTTCATAAAAATTCATTACGCAAGCGGTTCGGGAGATCCCGGAAAGGCTTTTAGCCTACGCATAGCCTGGTCGGATAGGGATTTACCCGTAGACAAAATCCCTTCCTTTTTTGCGGGTGCCTAGCTCAACGATTCACGAGCTTTGCCGGAATCATCAGCACCAACAGCGCGCCGACCAACAACACTGCCGCAGAGATATACATTGCGATCGTCGAACTCTGGGTCAAATCGCGCAGCCATCCGATGAAATAAGGGCTGACAAATCCAGCCAAGCCTGCAAACGCATTGATCGCCGCTACTCCTGCGGCAGCAGCACTGCCCACCAGGAATGCGGAAGGTAAAGCCCAGAATAATGGCCCCGGTGTAATAACCCCGGCCGCGGCCAGCGACAGCCCGATCAACGCCATGGGAACGTGATTGCCAGACATCGCAACGATGAGATACCCGACCGCCCCCATGAGCATGGGAATGATGACATGCCATCGACGCTCACCCGTACGATCAGAGCTGCGTCCGAAACTCAACATCGCGACGATCGCCACGATATAAGGCACGGCCGACAGCAAGCCGATATTCAACACCCCGGTAACGCCCGAAGCCTTGATCAGCGTGGGCATCCAGAATGTCAACCCATACTGCCCCATGATGACGCAGAAATAGATCAGCGACAGCAGCAGCATGCGCGGATCTTTGAAGATATGCGCGACAGACGACAGCACCTGTCCATGGAGATTGCTGGGCACCTCCAGATCCTTGGCAATATGGGCCTTTTCTGCTGTGCTCAACCACTTCGCTTTCTCGGGACTGCTATCGAGCACAAACAGCGTCGCCACCCCTAGCACGATAGATGGCAACGCTTCGAGAAAGAACATCCACTGCCATCCCGAATACCCATGAGTCTGGTGGAATGCCGAGATGATCCAACCGGAAATCGGCCCACCCAATATGCCCGCCACGGGAATCGCCACCATGAACAGCGCAATGATTTGTGAACGTCGTTTCGGCGGATACCAAGACATCAAGTAGTAAATCACGCCGGGATAGAACCCCGCTTCGGCAGCACCAAGCAGAAACCGTAGAACGTAGTATTGCGTCGGCGTCGAGACCCACACAAAGGCCGCAGAAATCAGCCCCCAGGTGAGCATGATCCGCGCGATCCAGACTCGCGCACCGACTTTACGCAGAATCAGATTGCTAGGCACCTCGAACACGAAATAGCCGAAAAGAATATGCCCGCCCCTAGCCCATAAACGGTTTCGCTGAAGCCTAGCTCATCCAGCATCTGAAGCTTTGCAAACCCGACATTCACTCTATCAATGTACGCCGCCACGTAGCAAAACATCAGAAACGGAATCAGGCGCCAAGTGATCTTGCGATACAAGCGCTTTTCCATATCCATCGGTAACGTAGCAGGTGACGAAAGCACAGCGTTATTCACGGTTTCCCCTCGCTTTATCAATTGTTGGACTACGAACCCGCCAAACTCACCAGCACCTCAGTCAACACTCTCGCCCCATCGGCCGCGTCTGCCGCGGTAATCGATTCGGCCTCGTTATGGGTAATGCCCTCGCGACAAGGGATGAAAAGCATCGCCGATGGGCAGATCGGATGCAGATATCTCGCGTCGTGCCCGGCCGCCGACAAGATCTCCATCCGGGAAATACCCAGCGTATCGGCCGCATCGCGGATGCGTTGCCGCATTGCCTGCGGAAACTCCAGCGACATGGCGCTGGAGAGCTCCTCGACGCGGACCTTGCAGGGTGCAGCATGGGCGTCGCAAATACCTGCGATGGCATCGCCCAGCGCAGTGAGCACCGCCGAGTCCGGATGACGCAGATCGATAGAAAAGCGCACGCTGCTGGGCACCACCGAGGGCGCATTCGGCGTCACGTTGATCCGGCCTATCGTGAATTTCACGATGTCTTGCTCGTCATGCATGCGCGCGGTCAGCGCCTGAATCATGCGCACTGCCGCCAGCAGCGCATCCTTGCGCTCGCTGCGCAACGACGTTCCCGCATGAGAGGCTTCGCCATCGATACTTACGACAAACGTGCGTTTGCCCTGAATCCCACTGACTACACCGATGGTTTTTTTCAGTCGTTCCAGCAAAGGGCCCTGCTCGATGTGCGCCTCTACATAGGCGAAGACCGGTCCTCCAAAATCTCGCGGCGGAATATCGGCCAAGGCTTGTTTGGCATTGCTCAGTGCCTGGCCCACGGAAATGCCCTGTTGATCTCGGACGGTCTCGATGTCGGCGAGGCTGCGCACGCCCGCAAACACCGCTGCACCCATCATCCCGGGCGCAAAGCGCGACCCTTCTTCGTTCATCCAGGCCACCACATCGATCGGTCGCTGCGGCTGAATACCCGACTCGACGATCGACTGACACGCCTCTAACGCCGCCAACACACCGTATGCGCCATCGTATTTTCCGCCCGTAGGTTGGCTATCCAGATGCGAGCCGGAAATGACAGGCGTCGCCAGCGCATCCCTGCCAGCCAAGCGCAGAAAAATATTTCCCGCCTCGTCACGCGACGGCTGCAGGCCGAAGGATTTTCCCCATTCGATCAGTTGGCGACATGCGGCGATGTCCTCCAGCGACAAGGCTTGGCGGTTGACGCCACCTGCCGCAGTAGCGCCAATGCGTGCCAGCGATTCGTGGCGATCCCACAAACGCTGCTGCGACACGTAGGAAGATGCCCGCTTGCTCATCCGTGACCGCTCCGATGTGAAATGGGGATACGTTGTTTTCTGAAAAACCGCGACGTCACGACGTTTTCATAATCTGCGACGGCATCGCGCGGGGATCACGAGGCAGCCAGCGGTTCTGCGACACCGTGGCCAGAAACTCGGCGACCAGCTGATTGAACAGCGCAGGCTCTTCGATATTCAACGTGTGGCCGGCTTTGGGCAGCACTGCCAAACCCGATGCAGGGATAGTCTTTTTGAGGAAAATGCCAGGTTGCAGGCAATGATCGTCTTCGTCTCCGACTACGATCAATGTGGGGACCGGCATGGCTTTCAGCTCATCCTCCAGATCATATAAAGAAGGCCTGCGCGCCTGGACGCCGCGCATCGTCATTGCGGATCCGGTCGCTGAATGTTGCGACAACTGTTCGGCAAACTCCGCCCAGCCACGTGGATCCTTGAGCAAATAGGCAATACGCGATGCCGCCATCGCGTAGGTTTTGGAAAACTCCTTCGATCCTTGTTTTTCGAACTGAGCGGCGACCTCGAGCGACACATTACGGAAGTATTCCTCGTGCTCCTTTTCCGCGCCGTAACCCGCACCGGCCACGACCAGCGACAGCGCGCGCTCGGGTGCGATCAAGCCCAGATGAACCGTGGCAAAACCTCCCATCGACAATCCCACCACGTGAGCTTTAGGGATCTGCAACGCATCGAGCACATCGACAATATCCAACGCCGCACGACGTTGCGAATACTGCTCCAGATTCTCTGGCACATCGGACGGCGGATAGCCCCTGGCGTTGAACGCAATGCAGCGATGACGCCGTGAAAAATAGCGCATTTGCGGTTCCCAGCTACGCATATCGCCGCCGAACTCGTGAACGAAAATAATCGGCTCGCCCTCGCCCGCCTCTTCGTAATAGAGCTGGATATTGTCGGAAGTCGTGATAGTCGGCATGTGCGCTCCGCTCAGAACAGGTTTTCAGGGACATCGATGGTGCGCGCCAAGGCCACCATCTCGGGCAACAACTCACAAAAGCGATCTGCCCAGGCCTCTGGCACCGTCAAGCTCACCTTGACGAAACGATGGCCAAAGCGCTTGGTGTGATAGGAGCCCTGGCGAATCATGACGCCGCGCGTCTGATACGCGGCGACCAATGCTTCGGGTTTGATGCCCGCGTCTATCGTTTCGATTACCAGCAGGTTCGCGTGCGACGGATAAACCGGCACCGCAAAACCCGGGATCGCCAATGCCGCACGGGCGACGACCTCCTGATTGCGGCGCTGACGCCGCCATATCTCGGGAAACCACTGCGCCTTGGTCCTCAACCCGGCAATGGCTGCACGCTGTGAAAGCACATTGCTGCCGAGATTGTTGGGCGGGGCCGATGCGAAACGCTCCACCAGATCCTCATGAGCCAACACGGCGCCCAGGCGCATTCCCGCCAAGCCCAACCATTTGGAAAAACTGTAGATCTGGATAGACTTTTCTGGATAGAAGCGGAACGCGGGCGTGAAGTGCTCGGCGAAACTGCTGTATGTCGCGTCGTGAATCAAGTACGCCCCGACCGACCGTGCAATCTCGGTAAAGGCCTTGATTTCGTCCTCGGTGTGGCAGGTACCCAGCGGATTATTCGGATCAACCAGATAGATGACCCGGGTCTTTTCTGTGACGGCTGCGCGCAGTTGCCCGACTGTCAGTTTGTAGTGCTGTTCGGCGTTGTAGATGGGCAGCTCGATCACATTCGCGCCGGCCTTTTTAGCGAAATGGATCGGCCACGCCCAGCTGGGATCCGTGGTGACGAAATCCGTGCCGGGCTCGCAGATATTGCTGCAGACGTTGTAGAGCGCTTCGACGGCGCCGTCGGTCACCAGCACTGAGGCGTCGGGGATGCCCATGTCTTCGCGGATGAGCTGACGCAGTTCCTCGAAACCGGCAGGCGGCGCGTAGGCGTGGTATTCACCGCTGTCGAGGGCCTGAATCACGGCATCGCGCACGGAATCGTGCGGCGGATAGTGGTTGGTGTTCTGGCCCAACCACATCAATCCAGGGGTGTTGCACAGCTTGTCAAAATATTGATTGCGGACTTGGAAGTTTTTCATGGTGTTCTACAAAGGATGAGCAGTCGTCACACCACGGCGCGGCGCGAAGCAATGCCGCCATCGACCGTGAACACCGTTCCCGACGTGTAGCCGGAACGGAAAGAGGCCAGGAACAGGAATAGATCCGTGATCTCGTGCACTTTGGCGGGCCGGCCTAGCGGATAGCGTTCCAGCAGTTCCTCATACCGGTCTGCGTCGCCGAGCCGGTTTTCCGCGAATTTCTTGAGCATGTTGTAGATGCGGCTCGTATCCACCGGACCGGGGTTCACGCCGACGACGCGGATGTTGTCGTCCAGGCTGACGCCGCCCAGGGCGCGCGTGAGCGCCATCAGCGATGCATTACCGGCTGCGCCCTCGATGTAGTTCGGGTCGCAGACCTCGCCGCCGTTGCCGATATTGTTGAGAATGACGCCCCCCCCGCGCTGTTTCATCCGGGGATAAACGAGACGGATCATGTCGGCGTAGCCAAAGCCTTTCAGCGCCCAGCCGTCGCGCCATTTCTTGCCGTCGATGTCGAATAGCGTGCCGCTGGGGATCACGCCGGCGTTGTTGATCAAGACATCGACGTCGCCCGCCTCGGCCACGATTTGCTCGCACGCGCCCTCGACAGTCATGTCGACGGCGGTCACGGTGACTTTGACCTGCTGGCGCTCCTGGATCTCTCGGCGCAATTCATCCAGCTTGTCGGCCGAACGCGCCGTCAGGTGCAAGTCGCAACCTTCCGCAGCAAATGCGTGGGCCAGGCCTTCCCCTATGCCCTGCGAAGCCCCTGTAATGAGAATTTTCTTCCCTGTCAGCTGCAAATCCATATTCCCTGAATCCTCTTGTGAGCACGTAACGGCGATTTATGTATACATGATATGGATTAAATGCATACACAAACAGCTAGGGTTAGTACTTAAAGGCAGACATAGCACTTCCAAACTGGTGCTCATTCAGGAAAATTCGATGTATACAAGAAGTGCGCCCACCCTGAAACGGGGCGGGCAATCAACGGCTGTGCAGGTCAAGCCGCGTCTATGCGATGGGGTGTAAAGCGCGATGAGCACGCACCAGGAGCGTTGGAGGACGTCAAGACCTGCGGTTGGCAAGCGAAGCCCTCCCTACTGTCGTCGGAACGAAATAGGTACCCAGCCTGATAAATAATTAGATCGCGCCGAAGCTCGTCATCGAAGCCTACGCCAGGCAAACTGTGAACCAGCGTGCAGACGCGGATACGCCTGCTCATGATCGATGATCGCCAATCTCAAATCGGGCGCATATTTGATAGGTACAGTTGCACCCTGCTTCAGCCAAGCCGTCGCACCCTTCATGAAGAGTTGTTCTATATGAGCTTGGCGCTCGCCGGTCAAACCCGGCAGCGGAGCCATTTGGACAATAACTTGATACCAGTCTGCCCACACTCTGTCGCCGACCTCTTGCTTGCCGCTATGCTCGACGGCAACCACCCGGCCGGTTGTACGTACTCCGTGTTTAACAACCCGTTCAGCCAAAAAATCAACCACTAAGGCACGAGCTTGGAACAACAAAATACCGAGAAAAAAGGCCCCCATTGCCCACTTCAAAACCGATTCATTACCAAAAAAACCGGTGACTAGTACCATCAGCGCAAAGTAACCGATGAAAAAAGCTACTGCGCCGATCAATAGCACATAGCCAAAGACTGTCGCCAGACGATAGAGGGCCATCGTAAATATCCGTGCGCCACCGTCAGAGAACGATCGGCATCAAGCAGCAAGAACCAGCACTTTTTTCTGGTCCATCTTCAGATACATGCCTAATGTATTCCAGAAATTCTGAAGCGCCAGGCACAGCCAGCGAATCACGAATCCACCGCATGCAATCACCGTGAATGAAAACAACGCAATAGTGGCGCCTAACATAAACAGCGTCCCGGTCGCCACCCCCAGAACCCCCGAAGGCAAGTCTATCGTCAATGGCGCCACCGAAAAAATGTTGTGTGCCGGTTTCTTCTGAATAAAGATGTTGGTGGTCGGCAATTTCATGCAGCTAAGCATGTCATTCTTCGAAACGCCGGTAAGATAAGGTCCCAGCCCGATACTGCGGCCACTACCCATACATCCCCAAAAAGGCATAGTTTTCTCCTGAAGGATCAAGCACTCCACAGTTCGGCTTCGAACAACTCGTCATCACGCTCTACGGCGCCGAGACGTCGTTTGATATCGTCCGAATCGACCAATGCCCTATGAAACCGGGTATTGTTCATCAAGACGCCATCAAAGCCGCACGATTTCAAACCGGAATACGAAAAATCGGCATACTGCATGTCGCTGTCGCGAAACTGGCAATGTTCAAAAGACGTTCTGTTGAACACACTCATGCCGAGATCTGCGCCATCAAAATCCGCTCGCTGAACCAACGCGCCATTCCATATGCTCTGGTTCATCGTGGCGCCAATAAAGACCACGTTCTCCATGGTGGCGTTAATAAACAGGCTATTGCGCAGATCTGCCTGAGCAAAGCTCGCATCCGTGATTTCGGCATCACTGAAGTTGCACATCACTAATCGGCAATCTGCCAGATTCACGTTCGTCAGTATCGCTTCGTTCAATTGCGTGCCAGACAGGTCTTGACCAGAGAGATTCTGGCCTGCCAAATTGCAGCCCGACATCCCCATGTCCTTCATCACCGCCCGGGTGAAAACAGTGCTGCGTAAATCAAGCTCATGAAACAGGCATTTGGATAGATCCGTGCCCGTAAAATCTGTCTCGGTCAGACACGAATCAAGCACATCGGCATCACGTAGGATCAAATCGCGCAGAACGGCCTGCGTTGCATCACAGTGAGAGAATGCCACTTTTTCGAGTTCGCAATGGCGAACAGTAGCATTTTGCAAGCCACAGTCGTCGAACTGCGTCTCAGACAAATTACATCCGTCGAACATCGAGCTTTTCATCGTGCACGATGAAAACAGGCTATGTGCCAGATCGGACCCGTGAAACAGTGTTCCTGAGAACAAACAATCAATAAACACGCACTCGTGCATGATGCAATTCAGAAACCGGGTACCCGAAAAATCGACTTGATCGAATACCATGCCTGTCAACGCATCCCCTTGGAATACTTCATTGCGAACATCGAGGTTCGCCATTTTTTCCAACGTATGGGCGTGTGCAAGAATGTGCGCTTTGCTCATACCGCTCCCCCCCCAAGGCGTGCGTGCTGCCCCTGGCGATAGGGAGCCAAGCGCGTACGTCGCACATAGGGATTCTCAATCCTGGTAGACGCATCCAGCAGCGTCTCAGACATGTCAGCACGGAACAGATTGCAGCCCGAGAGATTGGCCCCCACAAAGGTCGCTTTCTGGAAATTTCCCTGCATCAGGTTGCTGCCCGACAGATCAGCCATATCGAAGCACGTCCGTACAAACACAGACTGCGGTGTCTGAATTTTCCGCATATCGCATCCATAGAGATTGGCCTGCGAAAAATCGCATTGGTCCAACGTCGCTCCCTGAAAGCTCACGCGTGAAAAATCCACGGCGCGGAATGTAGTTTGCTGAAAATGATTCCCTCCCAGTCTGCATTCGCTGAACTTGATATCAGTCATGAAGGCACATTTGCTCATCAGCGAACCCTGCATATGCCAACGATGAAAGGTACTCTCAAGCATAACGCAACCGTTTATCACGCTCGCCTCGATACGTAGATCATCAATACTCGATTGCTCGAAGCTGATCTTGTCGAAATGCGTATCAGCGATATCAACGTTGGAAAAAAGCGCGTGCTCAAACGAAACGTCGCTCAGCTCCATATCACGCATCACGCAATCCCTGAACTCGCTGCGTTGCATACGGAATCGCGTCATTTTTCCAGACTCGAAAGTGCAGTGATCGAACCGCACCGGCAGCTCACAGATTACCTTGTCCAGCGTCGCACTGCCAAACGAGGTATTTGTAAAAACGGCGTCGCTAATATTGGCCCGCGTAAAGACCGCGCCATCCAGACGGCAATCAGTAAAGGAGCCTCTTGCCAGTACGGTTTCTTCAAACTTGGCGCCAGTCAGATCGGTATTCGTGAAGTCGACTTTCTCCAACCAGGTACGCGAAAAATCTGCTCCTGACAGATTCATACCCGACAGATCTGCTCCCGTTAAATCCATGTCGGACAGATTCTTGCTCAGCCGGTACTTTTTCTCTACCTGTTCACGAATTTGCTGTGCGCGATGCGGCCCCACACGAGCCACCCCTTGCTGATAATGTACTGAATAGAGATAGATCTGCTTCAGGGCTCGCTTGCTATGGTCATAAACTTCGCGGGGCGTACTGCCAGCGGCCTCTTTGCCTGAAAATGCCTTGCGCAGCGATTGGCGCGAATCCGATGAACGGACG
Source organism: Bordetella genomosp. 4 (assembly GCF_002261185.1). GTDB lineage: Bacteria > Pseudomonadota > Gammaproteobacteria > Burkholderiales > Burkholderiaceae_B > Bordetella_A. Next base: position 104,030 of record NZ_NEVQ01000008.1, on the reverse strand, counting down.
GTCTGAAATACCGCGTCCAAATCGGGCGGGCCGACCTGGGGCAGAGTGATCCCGCCATCTTTGGGTGACGTGGCCTCAGCAATGGCACTCAGCAACGCAGCATCCTCTTTGGAGCCGCTGCTTTCCACGCTGCGATGCATCTCCTCAAATGCCTTTTGTCTTTCTTTTTGGTGACTCGCCATGATCTCGTCATGTGAGACCTGATACTGCTCCGCCATCTCGGTCAGATCTGCCAGCGTCACCGGCTTGACCGGCCCGATGAACCCTCCGGATGGGTAGGCTCCCGTGTCTCGGCGCAAACGATCGGTCAATTTCGACACCAGCGCCTGCTTCCCCAGCGGGACGTCTTCCAACCACGGAGCCAGAATATCTGCAGGCATCAAGTCAGCGTCGCGTAGCGTATCGAGCGCCGCGGTGTCGAAATTCGTACGCCGCGCATAAATATGCCGATAGTGATCCATGGAGCGTTCCTGAGCTTGATGCTCCATGGCCGCCATGATGGCTTGCACATCCATCGCATCATCATCGGCGATAGGAATCTGCCCATGAAAAATCAGTACATAGCTGGTCCGATTCGGCAAAAACCAAACGGTCGTGGGCCTCAACGGTACCTCGTCCAGATCATCGGCGTCCTGACGTTTGATGAAACAACGGGCCCGAACGTCCAGCAGACGACCCGACCAGCAATGCAATTCTGGATGCATATTCCAGAACTCGAAGTCCTCGTCCATGAACAGCGCATCGCGATCCTGCCAGACCTGGTCATCGGGCGCAGCATTGAAAGCTGACAATTGCAGATCGTCAAAAAAGCCCGCGCCAATGGTATTCACCCATTTTTCATCGCACGAACCGAATTTCTCTAACCGCTGCGGCCAGTCAACCCGAATCTGTCCGAAGTTATAGGGTTCGACGCGCTGGCCGCGCGTGTGAATACGCTCAACGGGAGACTCCAGGTTGGGTAGACGAATTGCCTCAATGCCATTCACCTCAACCGCATCAAGCCCCGTGCCCAAAGGGTTTTCGGGAAACGTACTGCCGCCGAATGAATTGCTCCAGGTCAAAGGCATGGCCTCAAACGGCTGAGGCTCGGTGATCCGGTCTCCCATCCAGTAACGATTACCGAAGACCAGACCATCCTTGCGCTTGTCGCCGACACGCACACTGACAACGCATCGCGTCTTGTCCTCCTGATGCACCGTATAGGCGCTGCCGCTCACCATGTACTCTGGATGAGGTTTCGGCATGACAAAATCCAGCACCTCATCCGCATCCAGTTCAGGCAACACATCATTGACTAAGGTATGCTCCGCCTGAATGCGGGCCCCTTCGCTTCCGTGGTGTACCAGAGCAGCAACCGCCACGGACAAGCCCACCTGGCCCCGCCACCGATACGGGCGGGGCATCACAGTCAGTCGCACCGGCTTGATAATTTTCATGGGCCAGAGTTCCCGCTACGAGAAATCTTGCTCTTGAGCTTGGAGGAGAGGCTGCCAAGCATCGGAGGAATGCTGCTGAATTTTGGATTTCCTCCCAGGAATGTCAGGGTGCTCTTCAACTTTATTTTGATCAAACCTTTATCGGCCATCCGGTGCGCACTCGACATAGTCTTGTCCACGCCCTCTACTGTCATCCCGGCATAATAGAAGTCTTTCTTTGCCTTGGTGACTTTGATAACACCGGGGGAAATAATGTCTTTATAGACAGAGCCGGTCGCAACCGAGGCTCCCACCGACATGCCGGTGAACGTCCATGGATCCGGCGAAGTCATGTAATAGCCGGCCAAATATGTATTCAGCGCATAGGTACGACGGCTGACATCGCGCTGCGCGTGTGCATGGTAATAGTGACAATCCACCGTCAAGTCGACAGCCGTATTCTGAATAAAAGCCGCGCCGATGATCCAGTCTGTCTTGTTTTTGACTTCATGCCGTTCGTTGCTGAGGTTCGTTTCTATCACTATCCCCTGCACCATCGCCTTGAAATAGCCAAAGACTTCCAAGCCTGACGCGAATTCCGGATTGCTTGCTACGGCACTAGCAACCGCAGCGGTGGCCGCAGATTCCGCAGCCATTTCAGGGCTAGCGCCTTGTTTAAGAGCCTCTTTGGCTTTGCTTTCCGCCAGAGTTTTACTCCCACCGGCTTTCTCTGCCTCGATGCCAGCAGCTTCGACGGCCAGCTTCTCCCGATCACTAAGGCTCAAATCACCGCCGGCACGGACTGCTTGACGAGCATTGTTGCCCGCCACGCGAGGGTCAGCGATGGCTGTACCCACCAGACTTTCGGTCAGCGGCTTCAACTCGATATTCGGGTTATTCGTCGTGACCTGACGGGCGGTCTCATTCAATGCTGACGCCGTGACCGGATCCACGTGATACTGCTTCAAGATCGGCCCGATTTGTTCTTCGAAATTAGCCAGGGTCAATCCATCCAGGTCCCGCACTGCCTGGACAGCGTTCGCAGCATCAGATCCGGGTAGAACGTTGAATGGCAAGTTCATTAATTGAACCACTTTGTGATGGTACGCTGGATAGCCTGTTTGGCCTGCTCAACGGTGAGGACTGATGTTTCTCGATGGTCCCTGTCCTCTTCGATAGCTCGGTTGTACATGACCATGTCATTGTCTATGCCTGCCAAGTACAAGCGCTTCTTCGTTCCGTTTAGGCTGTACAGCGTAAATGGTCGCCACTGCATCCCGAGCTTGCCTACTCCGCCATAAAAACTAAAGGCAGACGTCATGAGTGCTTTGTACGTGCCAGGATAATTGCCAACGCCCAGGCCGATATGAAATCGTCCATTCAAAAACTCATTCGTCGATGATGTTTGTATCGTGTCGCACACGATATCGAAGTTATATGCCGACATGTCGTATTTGACGCTCTTCATATGAGAGTGGATAGCACTACCCGAGACATTGAGGGTCTCCGTATTATTGAAGACATACTTGACATCGCCATGCACCAACATAACCAGATAGCCGAAGATCGATAGAGAGTCCGCTACAGGTCCGCCTGCAGCCAATGCAGGAGCGGCAGCAGCAGCGGCAGCCACCTCAGGACTCGCGCCTTGGTCGATATAGTCGTTGATACGCGTTTTCAGGTCGGCATGCGACTGGGTATCCGTGATGCCCGCGCTACGCAGAGCGCCTGATGCCTCGTCGTAAGCCAAGGCTTTTTGTTCGTCCTTGGTCAGGCTGTTCAGTCCACCGCGCTCGGCCACACCACGCTGCACATTCTCGCGAATACGATCACTGATCGTATTGGGATCCGATACCGCTTTAGCAACGATATGCTCGGCGATACCTTGAGTATTGGCGGGATCACGCTCCGCCATGACAGTGACTGTACGCGCCGATGCCGCAGCCGTTACTGGATCACCGCCATACTCGACAATGACGTCTTTGACATACTGCTCCAGCACCGGCAACTGCAAGCCAGCGCCTTGGTCCGCAACATATTGACCCACCTTGGCGACCGCCTTGGCCGCATCCGAACCGGGAAGCACTGTCGGAGGAGACATAAATCCGCCTACTAGATAATAAAGAGCATCGTGAAGGCTGTAGCAATGAGATTCGCTGCCCTGTCCGACTTGGAAGTAGCGCTCTTGAGCGCGACAAATTTTTTGCCATTTCGAGAATCACCGTAATGGCTCATAGCGGCGGCCGTACCCAGCCGGATTGCCCCCAGGCTCATATTGAATACTGAGAAGTCCCCGGCAATGCCAGTTACAGAGTTGTTCGATGTGGCCGTCAGCAAGCCTGAGAGCGAGCCCACACTGATATTGGTGGCATAGCGGTATGACTCCTTGCTGGCTTCTACCGTATTCTTCTCTATCCAGGCATTGATATTGATTTTCGATGCTTTCAAACGCACGTCGGTTGCGTCGATCTTTACCGGCCCCTCGTGGTGGTATACGGTCTCGCCCAAGGTGTTCTTGATATAGGAGTCTTTGAAAGTCAGGACAACCTCATCATGAACCGTCGCGGTCAGCTTCTGTTTGAATTCGAGCCCCGCTGCTATCAACGTGCCGCCTGCCGCTGCATTGACACTTGCCGCAAGTGCTTGTTCGGCAACCGGTGGAGTAACCGGAGCCGCCATGGAACTCGTCCCCAGCCAGGGAATGCCGTTACTGCTTGCGAACGTGCTGATCAGATTCTCGGCTGCTTTGCTCTCCTGCGGCGACAACGGCGCACCGTGGTTCGAAGCGAGATCGGACACCTCCTGAAGCGTCGGCGTTCTCGGCGCCTCGGCCCCCTGGCTAATGCGCAACTCATCGGTAAGCTTTTCCAGATCCGATTTACTCATACGAGCCACCTGTAGAGTTAAATGGAGAAACCGGGTATCCCGATTGCCATGAGCACGGCTTCGTCAACCGACATTGCCGTGGATGACCAATTTGAAATCGCCAAAATGGGTCGAACCATAATTGCCTGTCAGGCTGTGCGTCACGTCGCCTTCTTCCGTCACGGATTGCGCACCGACCTGCTTGGTTGTCAGCACTCCTTCTGTAGAGGCGCCCACGTCGCCCGTCGTCTTGGTAATGACCGGCCCTTCGATAGTGCGGTTATAGGCTTTCATGTTGACCGTCGTCTGCGCTTTGTGCGTCAGATCGGTCGTGCCTTTGATCAATACCCCCAATGAGCCAGCCGTGATGCTGTAGTGTCCGCACACGTCTACGGTGTAATTACATCCGACGGTGTGATTGTGATCGTTCACCACTTCATGACAATGATCCTTCTGCGCCCGCTGATGCACCAACTCCGCCCCCAGCGTGTCATCGAAGATCATCTTGTTGCACATCGTCGGATCGCCATAGACCGACTGGCTGCGGAATCCGCTTTGGTTCGCATTTCCGGGCAATTCCACCGGCGGCATGTTATTGGCGTTATAAACGCGCCCCAAGACAATCGGCCGATCGGGGCAGCCGCCGATGAAATCAACAACCACTTCGTCATTTACCCGCGGCAGTTGCAGGCCGCCAAATCCACCACCGGCCCATGGGCTAGATACCCGTACCCAGCACGAACTGCTTTCGTTTTTCTGACCGTAGCGATCCCAGTGGAACTGGATTTTGATCCGGCCGTATTTGTCGGTCCAGATTTCCTTGCCCGCCGGTCCGACCACGCGCGCCGTCTGCGGGCCGTGCGTGCGCGGAATCGGGGTCGTGCGCGGCGCGCGATATTGCACGTTCGAGGGCAGTGCCGAGAATGACTCCTCGTAGAACTCCTCGGTGCCGCTGCCACTGGAGTAGCCGCCTACGCTCATCCGGTAGTTCACCATCACCACCAGATATTCGCGGTTTTCCGCTTTGCGTGGGTGATTGCGCAAGGTAAACAAATGCCCCGGCGCCAGGCCTCGAGCGTTGCTCAACCCCAGGTTTTGTTCCTGAATACTTTGCAATTCCTCCAGACGAATACGAGCGTATTGCTCGCCATGCTGAGCCTCTTGGAAACCGCCCTGCCATTCGAACATTTCGAGGTTGCCCGGCTCTGAGCCGCCCTTGCGCTTGGACATCGCGTCCAGGCTCGCCCCCGGCTTTGTAAAGTCGTAGTCCACCGTGGCATAGCCATCGGGTGTCACCTGGGCCGAGACTTCCCACATCGAGATGCACTCTTCCTGGGGCGTCGCGACCCGGTCAGGGCCGTAATACGGAATCGTCTCGTAGCCAGGCACGGGGCTATGCGAGGCAATATCGTCAGTCATGACCAGGGTGTGCTGGTCTTTATCATGCTTGAAGTAGTAGTAAATCCCTTCGTGCTCCATCAGCCGGCTGATGAAGGCAAAATCCGTTTCCTGATATTGAACGCAGTATTCCCACGAGCGATAGCTGCCCGTGAGTTTCATTTCGAACGGATATCCGTATTCCCCGAGCACTTCTTTGATGATATCGGGGACGTTTTTCTGCTGGAAAATCTTGTTATCCGAGGTCTGCGTCAGATACCACAGCCACGGTTTCACCGTGGCTTTATATATGTAATTACGCGAGACGCTGTTTTCGCGCCCGACCATGACGCAACGCACCACGTGCCCGCCGAGATAACGCTTCGCGGATGAGGTCGCTAATTCCAGGGTCAAGGGCTTGCCCAGCAGTTGTTTCAAATCCAGGTTGAAATTGTCCGCCAGCAGCTCGACTTCGAACTCGAACAGTTGCGACAACCCCTCGTATCCTGCCATTTGCCGGAATGTCAGGCCGTTGACTGCCGTGTGGGCAATGATGGGGCGAGACTGAAGGACGCTAGGAATATCCACAAACTTTCTCCAGAGACTATCTCCGGCCGTTGCCGCAGGCACACGACTGAACATCCACGGCGTTCATGCCAATGTCATGTAAACCACGCAAAATGGCCCGTTATAGACTAATCATCGCAAGCTACTGGAAGAAAAATAGGGACTCAAGGCGGTTTTCCCTAATAGATGCAACGAATCTATAACTATCTGAAACGCCAGCAGATTCTGCCCAATAGGATGCCTGGCCTCGCGGCTACCTCTTGTTACCACAAAGCCTGAGGGGGTTCCTGTTACAGTGACGGCCGTCACTTATTTTTCGAGGCGCTGCCTGGCGCCGGCTGCCGTGCCTGTCCTTCCCTCTGCTTCGTCCCCCTTTGTCGTGCTGGATGCCTGTGTCCTGATGTCCGGCATCATGCGCCGCCTGATGCTGAGTCTGGCGGCCCATGGCGTCTATCAGCCTGTATGGAGCGAACGCATCGGCGAGGAATGGCGCCGGAATGCTGCTCGGCTCTGGGATATCCCCCTGGATGTGCTGGAGACGCAATGGGCGGAAATGAACGAACGGTTCCCGCAAGCAAGCCAAGGCGATCTGCAGGCATACGAAGCCGGGTTACGTTACAGCGATCCCAAGGATTTTCATGTCATCGCGGCGGGGCTCGCCCAGCGAGCCCGCTGCGGTTTGCAGCAACCGCCCCAGGTATTGGTGACCACCTGGAATCTGAAAGACTTTCGCCGTTCCGAGCTGCGGCGCCAGGGGATGGATGTATTTAACCCAGATAAATTGCTGTCTCAATGGTGGCAAGACGATGCGGACCGGCTGCGTGCATCAATCCGGGCGATACCGGCAGACTATATTGCGCTGGGGCGGGATCCAGAACCGCTGGACGCAACGCTGCATCGCGAGCGGCTATACCGGCTGAAGGCATTGGTCGCGCGCGACGGGCTGTGACGCGCGGCTCAGACGCTCAATGATCGTGATTGCTCGCCGCGAACCCTGCGGCATTCAACACATCGATCACTTCCTGAATATGCTCGGGGCCTCGGGTCTGCAATACGAAATCGACTTCGACGTTCCGTACGGGCAATGCCGTAAAGGCGCGTTGGTGGTGCACCTCGGTAATGTTGGCCTGGGCATCCGCGATCAGTTTGGTGGCGTGCGCCAAGGCGCCGGGCAGATCGCGCAGATCTACCCGGATACGCGCCAGCCGGCCTGCGCGCACCATGCCGCGTTCGATCAACTCGCCCAGCATCAAAGGATCGATGTTGCCGCCGGTCAGCACCAACGCAACGCGTTTGCCGTGGAAACGTTGGCCGCCTTCGGCTTGATCGCGTAGCAACGCAGCCAGGCCGGCCGCTCCCGCCCCTTCGACAACGGTTTTTTCGATTTCCAGAAGCACGACGATAGCGTGCTCGATATCGCTCTCGCTGACCAATTCGATACGATCAACCGCGCGACGAACGATCTCTTGGGTGATCGCGCCTGGGGATTTCACCGCGATGCCTTCTGCGATCGTGTAGTGGCCGGCAGTCATCGACGCGCCCTTCACGGCAGCGTACATGGACGGAAACCGCTCGGTTTGGACGCCGACGATTTCGATACCCGGTTTGATTGCTTTCGCGGCGGTCGCAATGCCGCTGATCAAGCCGCCGCCACCGATGGCGATGACCATCGCGTCCAGGTCTGGTTTGTCCTCCAGCATTTCCAACGCCAGGGTGCCCTGCCCGGCGATGACCGCCTCGTCGTCGTAAGGATGGATCATGATCAGGCCGCGCTCCCGTACGAGTTCGTAGCCATGGGCTTTCGCGTCGTCAAAGGTATCGCCATGCAAGACGACTTCTGCACCGAAGCGCCGCGTATTGGCGACTTTGACCGTAGGCGTGAATCGCGGCATGACGATCACCGCCGGCACCCCCATGCGCTGCGCATGATAGGCCACGCCTTGTGCGTGGTTTCCTGCGGACACCGCAATGACGCCCTTGCTGCGCTCTTGCGGCGTCAGCGCCAGCATTCGATTTAGCGCGCCCCGCTCTTTGAACGAGGCAGTGAATTGCAGGTTTTCGAATTTCAGCCAGATCTCGGCGCCCAGGATATCGGAGAGCGTGCGCGAGTGCGTAAATGGCGTTTTATGCACTTGCCCTTGCAGACGGGCGCGGGCGGCTTGTATGGCGGCGAGATCGATCACGGTCGAATCCAGTAAGAATCGTGGAATCCGCTTCTGTAAGGACGGAAATAGCTGTCAGATACATAGGCAGGTTCATCACAGCCACACGCGGCGGCCGGGACCATGAGTGTAAATCCTCATCGCACGGGCAGGAAATTAAAGAACAGCAGTCCCTGCGCATAATTGATCCCGATGCGCCGGTCGTTCTCGCCCAGCAGATTTGCAATCAAATCCAGTCGGCCAATAATGGCGCCGAATTCGCGCTCGAAACTGAGGTTGGTCACGGTGGGCGATATTTCGTTGGCCAATAACAAAGGCTCGTCTGCCACATTGCGGCGAGATGCGAGCAACCACGCAGCGGCCTCGACGTTGCGCGCGGCGTTGTAGATCCGTTGCCCATGCAGCACATCGGACACGTAAATACGCGTTTTGTCGTTGTGGGCAGCGATCAGCGTATCTGCCAGACCATAAATAAAGGCAGCGACGCGGTCGCGGGTATAGGCAGGATCCAGCGAGACAGCCAGGATCTGGATATCGCGCAAGCCACTCAGATCAGCAGGGGGCGTGCGGGTTTCGATCATTTTTCTCACCCGGGCCACGGCGGCTTCTTGTGTGGGGACGCCGGATTTGCGCCACTCGCGAGGATTGCGGCGATAGAGTTTATCCAACAAGCTGTACAGGCTGTCCAGGTTGTCGCGAATTTCCAGGGTGACGGTCCGGTTGAAATCAGTTTGCGCAAACTGATCCATGGACATCTCTTCGCTTTCCGGGCCGACGGCCTCGGGCTGCCCTAGCGAACAGCCGGCCGCCCACAACAGGCTGCCGCTCGCACATATCCAGGCTACCCACCGTGGGCACCTCATGCCCGTATGATTCCTGTACTAATCAATGAGCGCTCCATCGTATCGCTGCAGGTACACCATGTGCCCGCGTCCTTGCGTCCTTGCGTCCTTGCGTCCTTGCGTCCAGGAATTTACCGCAGATCAAAACAAAAACAGCACCTTTCGGTGCTGTTTTTGCTCAAGAAACGCAAAGCTTATTCAGCTTGCGGCGCCGATTGAGGGGCGGCTTCAGCACCGGGTTGCTGCTGTTGCTCGATCCCGCCGATGGCTTTGATGGACAGACGCAGACGGCCCTTGTCATCGGCCTCGATGACCTTGACGCGGACCTGTTGGCCGACCTTGAGCACATCGTTGATGTTGGCGATGCGGTAGTTGGCGATTTCCGAGATGTGCAGCAAGCCGTCACGGCCAGGCAGCACTTGCACGATGGCGCCGAAATCCAGCAGGCGCAGGACCGAACCGTCGTAAACCTGGCCGACTTCGACATCCGCGGTCAGCTCGACGATACGGCGCTGGGCTTCTTTGGCCTGAGCCTCGTCCACGCTGGAGATCACGATCGTGCCGTCATCAGAGATGTCGATCTGGGTGCCGGTTTCTTCGGTGAGGGAGCGGATGGTAGCGCCGCCCTTGCCGATCACGTCACGGATCTTCTCGGGGTTGATCTTGATGGTCAGCATGCGCGGCGCAAAGGCCGACAGCTCACCACGCGAACCCTCGAGGGCTTCGGTCATCTTGCCCAGGATATGCAGGCGGCCTTCACGGGCTTGTGCCAGCGCGACCTGCATGATTTCCTTGGTGATGCCCTGGATCTTGATGTCCATCTGCAGCGCGGTAATACCGTTTTTCGTACCGGCTACCTTGAAGTCCATATCGCCCAGGTGATCTTCGTCACCCAGGATGTCGGTCAGAACGGCGAATTTGCCGTCGTCCAGGATCAAGCCCATGGCCACACCGGCCACGTGATCCTGCAGCGGCACGCCCGCATCCATCATGGCCAACGAGCCACCGCAGACCGATGCCATCGACGACGAGCCGTTGGATTCGGTGATTTCCGACACCAGGCGGATGGTGTATTGGAAATCTTCGTGAGGAGGCAGCAAGGACACCAATGCACGCTTGGCCAGGCGGCCATGGCCGATTTCGCGGCGCTTGGGCACACCGATACGGCCGGTTTCGCCGGTCGCAAACGGAGGCATGTTGTAGTGCAGCATGAAGCGGTCACGGTACTCGCCCATGAGCGCGTCGATGATCTGCTCGTCTTGCTTGGTGCCCAGCGTGGCGACAACCAGAGCCTGCGTTTCACCGCGGGTGAACAAGGCGCTGCCGTGTGCACGGGGCAACACACCCAGGCGCACGCTGATGGGGCGCACGGTGCGGGTGTCGCGGCCGTCGATGCGGGGTTCGCCATTCAGGATCTGACCGCGAACGATGCGGGCCTCGAGATCGAACAGAATGTTGTCGACTTCGACTGCGTCGGGAGCGTCCTGGCCAGCAGCAGCGGCCTGCTCGGCCAGCTTGGCATGTACGTCGGCGTAGACGTCACGCAGTTGCGTCGTGCGGGCTTGTTTCTGGCGAACCTGATAGGCAGCGACCAGGCTGTCTTGGGCAGCGGCAGTCACTGCAGCAATCAGGGCCTCGTTTTTGGGAGCGGCTTGCCATTCCCAGTCGGGCTTGCCGGCCTCGCGCACCAACTCGTGGATGGCGTTGATGGCAGCCTGCATTTGCTCGTGGCCATACACCACGCCACCGAGCATGACTTCTTCAGACAGCTGCTGTGCTTCGGACTCGACCATCAGCACGGCATTTTCGGTACCGGCGACCACCAGGTCCATCTTGGACGACTTCAACTGCGAAGCGGTGGGGTTCAGCACGTATTGGTCATCAATGTAGGCTACGCGAGCAGCGCCGATCGGACCATTGAACGGAATGCCCGAGATCGCCAAGGCGGCGGAGGCGCCGATCATGGCCGGGATATCGGGGTCGATGTCGGGATTGACCGACAGGGTGTGCAGCACCACTTGGACTTCGTTGTAGAAGCCTTCGGGGAACAAGGGACGCAACGGGCGATCGATCAGGCGCGAGGTCAGGGTTTCCTTTTCGGAGGGTTTGCCTTCGCGCTTGAAGAAGCCACCGGGGATACGGCCCGCAGCGTAGCTTTTTTCGATGTAGTCGACCGTCAGCGGAAAGAACGTCTGACCGGGTTTTGCCTTTTTGGCGGCCACGACGGTGGCCAATACAACCGTATCGTCCACCGACACCAGCACAGCGCCGGAGGCCTGACGGGCGATCTCGCCGGTTTCCAGCACGACCGTATGCTGGCCGTATTGGAACGATTTAGTCACTTTATTGAACATGACGAGAATTCCTTACAAATGAAAAACCGTGGCCGCTGCGACATACGCCGCACCGACCACGGTTGTGTCATGGGGAGCCTGCCCCGTCGATCACTTGCGCAGACCGAGTTTTTCGATCAGTGCGCGGTACGAATCGGGATTGCGACCCTTGAGGTAGTCGAGCAGTTTGCGACGACGGCTGACCATGCGCAGCAGACCGCGGCGCGAATGGTGGTCCTTCATGTGTTCTTTGAAGTGACCGGTCAACTCGTTGATACGAGCGGTCAGCAGAGCTACTTGGACTTCGGGGGAACCGGTATCGCCTTGGGCGCGTTGAAACTGAGCGACGATGTCGGCTTTTTTGATGTCAGCTACGGACATGGAATGACCTCTTCGGACTGGCGGCAGGGCCGAGGTGCCCTACCGTGGTTTTAAAAACGGCAAACAGTTGCGCAGGCGCTGGCATGCGCGAAATACGACTTTTTGTACAACTTTTTGACGTGCGTTCAATATCAATTTGCCCGGCCATACACAATAGCCGGGCAAATCAAGGATGGAATTATAGCCGATTCGCTAGAATTACCCTACTAGGCCGGAATACCCGTCGTCTGGCCGCCCTTTTCGGGTGCTGGCCCCATGGCCGCCGCCCTCCGGAGAATCGCCATGCCCCGTCATATTTACCGCTTGGCAAGCCGCGCCGTGGCGCTGACCGCCGCGCTCGGTGCCCTGTCAGCCTGCGCCAATCTTGCCCAGGTGCCGCCCGGCGCCCCGATGGCCGAGGTTACCAGCCAGTTTGGCCGGCCCAATTTTGAATGCACCCGGGCCGACGGCACGCATCGCGTCATCTGGACCACCCAGCCGTCCGGCCAGTATGCCTGGGGCACGGATCTCACTGCCGACGGACGCACCGAGCAGATCGTTCCTATCCTGACCGATCCCTATTTCAAGCAGCATTTGGCGCAAGGCATGACGGCGGAGCAAGTGCAGTGCGAGTTCGGCCCGCCGGCCGATATCTCGGGCGTAGGCCTGCCCAGCGTGCGCGAAACCGTCTGGGCGTATCGCTATAAGCAGTCGGGCGTATGGAATTCGCTGATGTACGTCTACATGGGACGAGACGGCAATAGCGTGACCCGTTTTCATCCCGGGCCTGACCCGTTGTACGACGAGGACAGGCGTTGGCGCTGAGGAGGTTTTCCAGTCCTTAGGGCGCGCACACCACAGGACTGTGGCAATGCGCGTTTTGCCTCAATGCGGACTGGCTCAATCCGGGTGCGAGCGGCGTTCTTGCTGAAACTTTCTGGCGCGATTCCAGCGCCAGAACATCACTACCCATCCGGACAGGCCATAGAGCACGAACAGGCCGAACAGGACTACCGGGGGATCGCTGGAAACAAAGACGAAGACGGCGACCACGAGCAAAATGCCCCAGAACGGCACGCTACGGCCCAGGGCAAAGCTCTTGCCGCTGAAGAACGAGGCATTCGACACCATGGTGACGCCCGCATACATGGTCAGGGCGAACGCCACCCAGCTCAGCACACCATCCTGAAGGGGTAGCTTGTTATCGATCGCCAGCCAGACAAAACCCGCCACCAGCGCAGCGGCAGCCGGGCTGGGCAGCCCCTGGAAATAGCGTTTATCGACGACGCCGATATTGGTATTGAAGCGGGCCAGGCGCAGAGCGGCTCCTGCCACATACACGAATGCGGCCAGCCATCCCCAGCGGCCCAGATCATGCAGCGCCCACTCGTACATCACCAGCGCCGGCGCAACGCCGAACGAGGTCATGTCCGACAGGGAGTCGTATTGTTCGCCGAACGCCGATTGGGTATTGGTCAGCCGCGCCACCCGGCCATCCATCCCATCCAGCACCAGGGCAACGAAAATCGCAATGGCGGCGGTTTCGAAACGATCGTTCATCGCCTGCACCACGGCATAAAAGCCGGCAAACAGCGCCGCGGTGGTAAAGGCGTTGGGCAGCAAATAGATGCTGCGATGACGATTTTCAGAATCTCGCATTGAAAAATTGGGCATATTTACAAAAAGTGGCGGCGAATAGCTGAAAGGTTAACTCATTCGTAAGGAAAAAAGGCCGCTAACGCCGTGCTAACGGCTTGCTGGCCCATCGCAACTGGCGTGCCAGCCGGAATTTGCCGGGGCACCCAATGGTCTGCCGAGACTGCGCTGCACCGGGGCTTATGCCCCAAGGCCGGCGTCTTTACTGAGTCCGCCCGGCGGCAAAAAAAGCGCCCCCCCACGCTGCGCCTTCGGCTTGCTGCCCCCCCAAGGGGGCGCTTTTTGCCTTGGGGCGGCCCGGCGGCAAAAAAAAGGCATCCTTGGGAAAGGATGCCTTTCTTGCCCTGCCTCTTCGCGGGGCAAAGCGGGACTAATGCGACCTTAGTTCTTGGACTTGTCGACCAGCTTGTTCGCGGCGATCCAAGGCATCATGGCGCGCAGTTTGCTGCCGACTTGTTCGATCTGCGATTCCGCGTTGATGCGGCGGCGCGAGGTCAGGGTCGGAGCGCCGGCGGCGTTTTCCAGGATGAATTTCTTGGCGTACTCGCCCGTCTGGATGTCGGTCAGGCATTGACGCATGGCTTGGCGCGTTTGCTCGGTGACGACCTTGGGACCGGTCTCGTATTCGCCGAATTCGGCGTTGTTCGAGATCGAGTAGTTCATGTTGGCGATGCCGCCTTCGTAGATCAGGTCAACGATGAGCTTCAACTCGTGCAAGCACTCGAAATAAGCCATTTCCGGAGCGTAGCCGGCCTCGACCAGGGTGTCGAAACCTGCCTTGATCAGCTCGACCGTACCGCCGCACAACACGGCCTGTTCGCCGAACAGATCGGTTTCGGTTTCTTCGCGGAAGTTGGTTTCGATGATGCCGGCACGGCCGCCGCCGTTGGCGCTGGCGTACGACAGGGCCACGTCACGGGCCGAGCCGGACTTGTCCTGATACACGGCCACCAGGTGGGGCACGCCGCCGCCTTGAGCGTACGTCGAACGCACGGTGTGGCCAGGAGCCTTCGGGGCAATCATGATGACGTCGATGTCGTCACGGGGCACGACTTGACCGTAGTGCACGTTGAAACCGTGAGCGAATGCCAGCGCGGCGCCAGCCTTGATGTTGGCGTGAACTTCGTTGCGGTAGACCGCAGCGATGTTTTCATCGGGCAACAACATCATGACCACATCGGCGGTTTTGACGGCCTCGGCGACTTCTTTGACTTCCAGGCCGGCGTTAGCGGCTTTTTTCCACGATGCGCCGTCCTTGCGCAGACCAACAACGACCTTCACACCCGAATCATGCAGGTTCAGGGCGTGGGCGTGGCCTTGCGAGCCGTAGCCGATGATGGCAACGGTTTTGCCTTTAACGAGGGACAGGTCGCAGTCTTTGTCGTAAAAAACTTTCATGTTGTGTACTCCGGATTATTTTGAATTCAGTTAATGCAGTAGGGGTGTAGGCAAAAATGCCTGTTAGATCTTCAGGATCCGTTCGCCGCGCCCGATGCCGGACACGCCGGTGCGCACGGTTTCCAGGATGGCGCTGCGATCCAGGGCGTCAATGAATGCCTGCACCTTGTCCTGCGTGCCGGTCAGTTCAATGGTGTACGTCTTGTCGGTCACATCGATGATGCTGCCACGGAAAATATCGGCCATGCGCTTCATTTCTTCGCGCTCCTTACCGACAGCCCGGACTTTGATCAACATCAGCTCGCGCTCGATGTGCGGCCCTTCGGTCAGATCGACGACCTTGACCACATCGACCAGACGGTTCAAATGTTTGGTGATCTGCTCGATGACCTCGTCCGAGCCGACCGTCACCACCGTCAGACGCGACAAGGTCGAGTCCTCGGTCGGGGCCACGGTCAGGGTCTCGATGTTGTAGCCACGCGCAGAAAACAACCCCACGACGCGCGACAGCGCACCGGGTTCGTTTTCCATCAACACGGAAATCACATGTTTCATGACCGCCTCCTTACAGGTCTTCGGAACCGAGCAGCATCTCGGTCAGCCCGCGGCCGGCTTTCACCATGGGCCACACGTTTTCTGTGCGGTCCGTAATGAAATCCAGGAAGACCAGGCGATCCTTGTGCTTCTTGAATGCTTCGCGCAGCGCAGGCTCGACATCAGCCGGACGTTCGATACGCAAACCCACGTGACCATATGCCTCGGCCACTTTCACAAAATCGGGCAGCGAATCCATATACGACTCGGAATAGCGCGAGCCGTAATCGATCTGCTGCCACTGCCGGACCATGCCGAGGAAACGGTTGTTCAGGCAGATGATTTTGGGCGTCAGATGATATTGCTGGCAGGTGGACAGCTCTTGGATGTTCATCTGAATCGATGCTTCACCCGTGATCACGGCGATTTCCGATCCCGGATTCGCCATCTGTACCCCCATGGCATACGGCAAGCCCACACCCATGGTGCCCAGGCCACCGGAATTGATCCAGCGGCGCGGCTTGTCGAACTTGTAGTACTGTGCCGCCCACATCTGGTGCTGGCCCACATCGGAGGTCACGAAGGCGTCGCCGCCGGTGACTTCCCAGAGCTTTTCCACCACGAATTGCGGCTTGATGACCTCGTCGGAGGGGGCATATTTCAGGCATTCCTTGCCTCGCCATGCCTCGATCTGCTGCCACCATTTTTCCTGCGAAGCCGGCTTGGCTTCGGCTCTCGCGGCGTTGTATTGCGCGATGAGTTCGATCAGCACGTCCTTCACGTTGCCCACGATCGGCACATCCACCCGCACCCGCTTGGAAATCGACGAGGGGTCGATATCGATATGGATGATTTTGCGCGCGTTTTGCGCAAAATGACGGGGATTGCCGATCACGCGGTCGTCAAAGCGCGCGCCCACAGCCAACAGCACATCGCAGTGCTGCATCGCCATGTTGGCCTCGTAGGTGCCATGCATGCCCGGCATGCCCACGAATTGACGATTGGTCGCCGGCATGGCACCCAAGCCCATCAGCGTGTTGGTGCAAGGTGCACCCAGCAACTCAGCCACGCGGCGCAGCTCGTCCGAAGCATCCGACAGGATGACGCCGCCGCCCGAGTAAATCATGGGGCGCTCGGCAGCCAGCAGCATCTGCACGGCTTTTTTGATTTGCCCCTGGTGGCCTTTGTTGACGGGCGCGTACGAGCGCATGCTGATCTCGCCCTTGGCGGGGACGTATTTACACGGCTGCAGGCTGACGTCTTTGGGCACATCCACCAACACGGGGCCGGGACGGCCGGTGCGGGCGATATAGAAGGCTTTGCGCAGGGTATCGGCCAGATCCTTGACGTCACGCACCAGGAAGTTGTGCTTGACGCAGGGACGTGTGATCCCCACGGTATCGCATTCCTGGAAGGCATCCTCGCCTATGGCCGCCGTGGGGACTTGTCCGCTGATGATGACCATCGGGATCGAGTCCATGTACGCGGTGGCGATGCCCGTGACGGCATTCGTCACGCCGGGGCCGCTGGTGACGATACATACGCCGACCTTTTGCGACGCGCGCGAATAGGCATCGGCGGCATGCACGGCAGCTTGCTCGTGGCGCACCAGGATATGCTGAAATTTGTCTTGCTTGAAAATTGCGTCGTAGATGTACAGCACAGCGCCGCCGGGATAGCCGAAAACGTGCTCGACGCCTTCTTCGGCCAGGCAGCGCACGAGTATATCGGCGCCTATGGTTTCCATGATATTCATTTCCTGTTTCAGGACCGGCCCTGTTTTCCTGACTGTTGCACGCCCTGATACGGCAGCAACCGAACGAATACCAACGCCGACAACATGATCTGGCGCTTTGAGATTCACGGAACCTCGCCACCCAAACACCTTGCCAACCTGGCACGCATTCGTCGGGAACGCAGTGCAAAACGCCCCACGGGGACGTTCGAGGTCGAAATGGAAGCCTTGGCAACACACGCTTGTGACGCGGCCAACAGCAGGTATTACTGGGGCGTAGCGCCTGGAATGTAGTCTGGGCGGCACGCTTGCCTGAGCGCCAGCATCGGATAGGCAGACTGGCGCAAGAGAGCGAATTTACCGCGTTGCGGCATTAGGAGCAAATCGGCGATTAGCATATTCCCCACACTCATCCGCCCCCATAAAAAAAGAAAGCCCTCCGGGGACCGAAGCGATTCCTCAACCGTGAGTTTGCGGCGGCCCGGCCGGGATGGCAGGCGGGACTGTCGGAGGCTGCCCAGTCCGTGACTCCTCGGCGGGGGCAGTCCGGGGGCCATGTTTGAGCGAAGCGAGTTTGGCCCCCGGCCCGCCGAGGAGTCACGGACGCAGGCCGAGTCCCCGTTCAGGGGACGAGTCAGCCGACCAGTCCCGCCTGCCATCCCGGCCGGGCCGCCGCAAACGGCTTAAGAACCCTCCCGTACCGCCACGCCCGCGCCCAGACGCAGCTATCGCCCCCCACGCCCGCACTTGTTTCTATACTTGCGTCATCACATCTTCAAAGCGGCCCGTTCATGGACTTTCGTATTGCCAGTATTCCGCGCTTTCTTTATAGCCACTACTTTTTTGGCGGAGTACGGCAAGGGGTGGGCATGTTGCTGCCCGTCTTGGTGCTGGGCGGTATTTTTGGCGAATACGCCTTTGGTCTGGTCGCGACGTTTGGCGCACAGTGTCTGGCCATCATCGATCAACCGGGCGGTCCTCAACGGCACCGCACCAATGAGATGCTCGGTGGGGCGTTACTGGCCACGATGGCGGTCGCACTCACTGGCGCAGCGTCGACCTACCCTGTGTTGCTATGGCTGGCGATCATCGGTCAGTGCTTTATTTTTTCGATGTTTTCAGTCTTTGGCAAACGCGGCGGCCTGATTGGTTTCGGCGGGCTGCTGATCATGACGCTGACCATGCATTCGCCGATGACGCCGAGCCAAGTGTTGCCCCACGCCTTGGCGACCTTGGGCGGCGCGCTGTTTTATCTGGCGTTCAGCTTGGCCTTCAGCCGCGTATTCTGGCTGCGCGAAGAGCGTCAGGCCATGTCCGTAGCGCTATTTGCCACGGCGGACTACATGGCTGCGCGCAGCCGTTTTTACGATGAAACGACCGACCTGGACGACATCTACCGCGAGTTGATCCAATCACAATCGGTGATGACGGAAAAACATCAGTCAGCACGCGATATCGTGCTGCGCACACTGCCGCGAGGGCGCGGCTACGGCGACAGCGAGCGCGTCATGCTGTGGAACATGTTTGTCAACATGCTCCAGTTGCTCGATACGCTCGTCGCCTCGCATACGGACTATGCATCGTTACGCCGAGTACTGGCCGGCCATGATTGCCTGCTATTCATGCGTGACGCGCTGGTCAAAATGTCGCTGGAATTGAACCGCATCGCGCTGGACGTCTCGCGCGGACGCGCCGTGCAGTATCGCAGCAGCCCCAAGGCGGAATTGCGCGCCATCGAATACGAAATCGAACAGTTCAAACAACAGGGCATGAGCGAACGCGAGCCCGAAACGCTGGCTCTCATCGTGCAAGTATTGCGGCGGCTGCGCAACGCCTCGCGCATCGTGAGCAAACTGGCTGACCACACCGACGCGCGCATGGATGCGCAGCCTACCGACGAGCTGCGCATCGACAAATCGCTGACGCAGTTCATGTCGCGCCAGGAGCTGCGCATAGGGATGATTACCAGCAACCTGCGGCTGGATTCCCCGTATTTCCGCTATGCGGTGCGCGTCACGCTGGCCGCCGCACTGGCGATGGGATTAATCGGCCAATGGATGACGCCGCAAGTCTCCTCGGCACATAGCTACTGGGTTCTGCTGACGATCGTCATCATCATGAAGCCCGGCTTCGCATTGACCCGTCAACGCAACGGCTGGCGCCTGATGGGAACATTGATCGGCTGCCTGCTGGCGCTGCTGCTGTTTCACGTCACGACTCAGCCGACCATACTATTTGGCGTTCTGCTCATCGCCTGCATCATGGGCAATAGCCTGGTGCAATTGAATTACATGGCGAGCGCGATTTTCAATACGCTGTTCGTGGTCATGGTATTTCACTTCGTAGCCCCGGGCACAGTATCCATGGAGGTCATTGGCGAACGCGCGCTCGATACTGCCATGGGCTGCGCCATTGCGCTCATATGCAGCTACGTGTTGCCTTGGTGGGAAGCGCGTTATATGAAGCCGCTGGCACGCGCGGCCACCAACGCCAATCGCGAATACTTGCGTACGGGCATGAGCTATGTCAGAGCCATGCAGGCGGCAAACGCGGGCATGGCGCCATCAGACGACGTGCCCTCACCCGCCCAGGCCGATATCTCCTGGCGCCTTGCGCGCAAGAACGTGCACATTGCCTTCAGCAATTATGCCGAAGCGTTCTATCGCATGATGAGCGAGCCGCGCTCTCATCAGGTGAACGTGCCGGAATTCAACAATCTGCTCATTCAAAACCACATCATGGCCTCGCAGATCACGGCGGCCATTCCCTTGCTCGCGGGATTGAAAGAGACGCCCGAACCGATGCGCAAGGCGCTAAAGGGTATGGTGGATTTGCTCGACGACAGCAGCCCGGCATCGACGGACTTGCCCACTCAATTCGACACTACGGGCGAACTGGCGGCGCTGGCGTATCCCATCAAGCAGATGCTGCGCGCATCCACGCAAATCCGCCAGGAAATGACAGCGGTCGCAGATCCGCCGCAAAGCCGTCCGTCGGCCATACCCGTTCAGTCTTGATTGCGCAGACCGCGTGACGACAGGGGCGCAGCGGCCAGCGCCCGCGGGTCCACGAGCGCTGACGTCACCGTACGCGACGACACACGGTATCGATGGTGCCGCCGCGTTCGCCATGCATAGCACGCGTCACACAGCACGCTGCCGCTTGCCGCCCTTTTCCGGCCAGAAATACCAAATCGCAGCCGCTACTTGCAGGGCCAGCACGATTCCCCAGGCAGCCAGGTGTGCGGCCGACGGATACGTACCACCCTGCCCCGGCCATAAGTCGACCACCCAGCCGATGCCAACCTGGCACAAAAAGATCGTCAAGAACATCAGCAAGTTCGTCGTCGATGCGACGCGACCCAACAACTCTGGTGGAAACTCGCCCGCCAGGAAAGCGTAAACCAGGATGTTGGCCGAGCCGAACGCGCCATAGCCAGCCCACAGCATTTCCAGAGGCACGGGCGCACGCAGCATGATCAACGCCTGAGTCAGCATGAACAACACCATGCATAGCCCGCCAAACCCATACAACCCCAATCCCAGCCGCTCCATGCGACGAGCCATGGCGCCCAACCCCACATTACCGGCCATCATGGCAAAGCCCATCAACGACACTAAACCTGCCGCATGCGCGGCATCCAGACCGTTGACATCTGTCAGATAGGGCCGCACCCACAACGACTGCACACCGTAAAACGCGCCGCCCGTCATCACCGGCAAGGACACCAGGCGCCAATATCGCCCATCACGCAACAGGGCCCAGGTGCCACGCAGCTGTGACGACAAACTGGGGGCCCTGCGATGATGTGCGCTTTCGCGCGGCGCACCAAACCAGATCAACCCCGCTACGGCCACGGTGAAACCTGCCAATGCGATACTGATCGCCTGCCACGAGCTGCTGTGCAACGCCCAGGAAAGCGGCGACCCGACAAGTACGCCACCCAAGCCGCCGACAGCCATGACCAAACCGTTGATCATGGGCAGGCGTGCCAATGGAAAGGTTTGCGCCAAGGCCTGAAAGGCCGCGCCCAGACACACACAGACGCCAGCGCCAATCAACAAGCGGCCGACCATGAGGCCCGTCAATGTTTCCGACAAACCGTAAACCAAGGTGCCCGCCGCCGCGACGAGCAGCATCACTGCATTAACCCGCCGAGGTCCCCACGTGTCCAGAAACACGCCTGCGGGAATTTGCATCAACGAAAACCCCAGAAAATACAGGCTCGTCAACGTCCCCAGGTCGCCGGCAGTCAGATGCAGTTCCTGCGCCAGAATGGGCCCGAAACCGATATTGACGCCGCGGAACAGGTACGAAACCAGGTACCCCAGCGAGAAAAACAGAAAAACGCGCAATCCAGCGGACATAGTTGAACGGCGTATTAAACCTTGCGTCGAAACACCAGTTTGTCTGCGCTGGAGGCAGCGCCATCATAGGCGTAACCCTCGACGTCGAACTTCTGCAGGCCTTCGGGTTTGGAAACCTTGTGCTCAATGGCGTACCGCGCCATCAATCCGCGCGCACGTTTGGCATGAAAGCTGATGACTTTCCAGGCGCCGTTTTTCCAATCCTGAAAAACGCACTGCACCACGCGCGCCTTGAGGACTTTTTGGTCGACCGATTTGAAATATTCCTCGGACGCCAGATTCACGATGATCGGGTTTTTCTGGGTAGCAAGGCGTTCATTCAGATAGTCCGCAATGGTACTGCCCCAGTATTCGTACAGGTTCTTGCCTTTGGGCGTGACCAGACGCGTACCCATTTCCAGCCGGTACGGCTGCATCAAATCCAAGGGACGCAGCACACCGTACAACCCGCTGAGAATGGCAACATGCTCCTGTGCCCACTCCAGGCGGGCCGCCGACAGGCTCTCGGCCTGCAGGCCCTCGTAGACATCGCCATTAAAGGCCAGCACCGCCTGACGGGAATTGTGCTGCGTGAACTTCGTCGTCCAGGCCCCATAGCGGTTCACGTTCAACTCAGCCAGCGCGGGGCTCAAACTCATCAGATCGGAGACTTCCGAGGCTGACAGTTTCTTCAAGACCTTGATCAACCCCGCAGCCTGATTCACAAACAAGGGCTGCGTGTGCTGCTCGATGTGAACCGGCGTGTCGTAATCCAATTTTTTGGCGGGAGAAAGCAAAAACAGCATGTGCCAGAGTTCCTTGATCGATTAGAAATAGTTAGCGCGCGGTCCAGCCGCCGTCTACCGAGACGGTCGTACCCGTGATCTGCGCCGCAGCGTCGGAAGCGAGAAATACGGCCGTCCCGCCGAGTTGCTCCGGCGTGACGAACTGCAGCGATGGCTGCTTTTCGCTCAGCAGGTCTCGAGCGGCTTCGTCCTGATCCACATGATGTTGTTCCGCCAGGGCCGTGATCTGCTTTTCGACCAACGGTGTACGCACCCACCCCGGGCAAATCGCGTTCGCCGTCACGCCGCTGCCTGCGGTTTCCAACGCGGTTACTTTGGTCAATCCCACCACGCCGTGTTTGGCAGCCACGTAGGCCGATTTATTCGGTGAACCAACCAACCCGTGTGCCGAGGCAATATTGATGATGCGCCCCCAGCCTTGCTTTTTCATATGGGGCAGCGCCGCGGCGCTGCCGTGAAAGACAGCCGACAGGTTCAGCGCCAGAATGGCGTCCCATTTTTCGACGGGGAAGTCCTCGATGAGCGCGGTGTGCTGGATGCCGGCGTTGTTCACCAGAATATCGATGCGCCCCAACGATTGCACGGTATTGGCCACGAGCTGACGCACGGCTTCGCCCTTGGACAGATCCGCGCCGTCATAAAGGACGTTCACGCCAAACTGGCTCGCGAGGTCGGCCCGCAGTTTTTCAATCTCAGCGGCATCGCCAAAACCGTTGAGCACAATATCCGCGCCCTGCTGCGCGAAAGCCGTGGCAATGCCCAAACCGATACCGCTGGTGGAGCCGGTAACAATCGCAACTTTT
Source organism: Bordetella genomosp. 4 (assembly GCF_002261185.1). Lineage (GTDB taxonomy): Bacteria > Pseudomonadota > Gammaproteobacteria > Burkholderiales > Burkholderiaceae_B > Bordetella_A. The sequence goes on along the minus strand of NZ_NEVQ01000008.1, from coordinate 80,831 downwards.
CCTTTGAGCATGCAAGTTCTCCTGTGTGAGATCGGGCCGCGGCCTGTTGGCCGACGCTGAGTCCAAGTGTAACTGGCCTCGGCATGACAACCGTTCTAGGCCCCACCCGCATCGGGGACATAACAGGCCTTGTTGCCTTGCGAAAAATTCAGGTATAATGCTTGGCTTTGCTGCTCTACGTTCATCGGCGCGCGACCATGGTGCCGATCGATAAATAACCCGTACAGCACCGCCGGAGAGGTGGCAGAGTGGTCGAATGCGCCGGACTCGAAATCCGGTATACGTTTAGGCGTATCGTGGGTTCGAATCCCACCCTCTCCGCCAGGCACCCATTGCCTGGAATACGATCAGGCCCCGCAAGGGGCCTTTTGTTTTGCTCAGAAAAGCTGCTAGAGACGCTGCTTGCATTGATTGAACCAGCCGCTTCGTCAGTCTGCCTTCGACGCGGCCGGTCGATATGCCGCCATAACGGTGATGATCGCCGCGATAACATTTAATACAACGCTGGCCGCGATCGGAATCAAATAGCTCTGGCTGACATCGTAGGCGAAGCCAGCGGCGCTCGGCCCGATGAGTGCACCTACCGCGACGCTGGTATATAGAACGCCAATGATGCGGCCAGCTTGGCGCCCGCCGAACATGTCGGCCACCACTGCCGGCAGGATCGCAACCCAACCCCCATAAAACAGGCCGAAAACGATCGCGAACAAAGCGAGCGGATAGACGGACGAGCTGACAGCCCATATCGCAAAAGAAGCAGCCATGCCGATATACATGGCCACCAGAAACCGCTCTCTACCCATCTTGTCGGCAATGCCGCCGAGAAAGAAACGGCCTGCCGTACTGCCGATACCGATGGCACCAAGCAGCCACACCGCAGTTGCTGCGGAAGCATCGTGGTCGATCGCGTAAGGCGCCAGATGGACGAAAGGGACAAACACACCAAGCGCGCCAATGAGCGATGCGAGATATAACTCGATGAAGCGTCGCGTTCGGATGGCTTGTCCCACGGACAGGCCCGATTGCGGGGAATGGGCTTGCGACACAGGGGTACGATGCCCGCCGTCTGGCTGCAGTCCGCGTTTCGCCGGATCGTCCTCCATCAGCAAGGCTGCCAGAATGCCGAGAATGATGGAGACGATGCCGAGCGTCGTGTACGCGCTGCGCCACCCGATGTGCGAGATCAGCCATGTCGCGAATGGCGGCAGTAGGAGGGTTCCGACCCCGATGCCGCTGACCGCAAGGCCGGACGCAAAACCGCGACGAATGACAAACCAACGCTGCACCGCACCGAGTGCAGGCACATAGGCACTACCAATGCCAAAGCCGATGCCGACGCTATAGGCTGCATACACCTGCATAATGGATTGCGCCCGTCCGGCCAGAATAAGCCCCGACCCGACGAGAATCATCCCGGCTGCGGAAAGCACCTTTACGCCATACCGGTCTGAGAGCGGTGCGGACACGATACCAAGCGCAAAATAGAGAAACCCCGCCAGCGAGAAAACCAAAGATACTGACCCGCGCGACGCACCGAACTCATGCTGAAGCGACTCAAAGAATGAACTGAACGTGTAGGCGCTTCCGAAGCCGACGAAGGTTATGACAAAGGCCGCGGCGACAACGAGCCAGCCATAGAAAATGCCGAAAGGCAGCTTTTTGAAGGTCATCTCTTACGCCCATGAGCCGGATAGCACAGCATTTTCGCGCAACGAAACAGGGCGATGGCCCGGTCAGTCATGCTCATCCCGCTACTCCTGGAATCTGAGATCCTATCCGCCGCCCATCGAGGTCGGGGTGGCGGCGATGCCAATTCGTTACGCGCTGAAATGCCGACCCGAGGCTAAAAAGAGAAGCCTCATCGAATGAGGCCGCGATCAATTGCAGGCCGATTGGCACCCCTTCCGTCGAGAATCCCCCAGGGAATGCGAGTGCCGGATGTCCGCTCATATCGAAGGGGCAGGTATAGCGTTGCAGCTTCGCAATCAGTTCCGGCTGCTCTCCGAGCGTCGCGATTGTGCTTAATGCAAGGGGAGCAAACGGATGGATGGGAGTCAGGATGGCATCGACCGACGAGAACAAAGCTTCGACCTGCCCGCGGAAAATCGCCCGGCGGAGCAATATCCGTTGATATTCCATCCCCGAAACCACCATCCCATTCTCAATGACCGATGACAGAATAGAGCCGTACTGCTCCTTGTGTCGCGGATAGGTCGATTGATGCGCAACAGCTGCCTCGACAGCGCAGTTCGGCGTCCAATCGGCCACGATCTGGCGAACATCAGGAAACGACACGTCCACAATCTCGACACCAAGGTCAGAGAAGACAGCGCGGGCTTCGGTCAATGCCGCCTGCACCTCGGGATCAACATCTTCGCTATTCCAACGCCGGTCGATACCGATCCGCCTGCCGCATACGTCGACGACCGTATCGGCGATGTAGTCGCCGACCGGACGGCGGGTGGCCGTCGGATCATCGAGATCGTCCCCGGCTATTGCGCTGAGGATAGCCGCAACATCAGCGACGCTCCGAGCGATCGGGCCGATATGATCCAGCGAAGGCGCAAGGTCGAATGTTCCATAGCGGCTGACACGGCCCCAGGTTGGTTTGAGGCCGCTCACTCCATTAGCGGCCGAAGGCCAGCGAATGGACCCGCCTGTATCGGAAGCAATCGCCCCAAAACACAGGCCGGCTGCGGCCGCGACAGCCGAGCCGCTAGAAGAAATGCCCGCCCAATAGTCATCATTCCACGGGTTGCGCACCGGAGGTATCGAAGGATGGTAGTCAGAATACGCTCCCTCGGTAAGCTGCGTTTTACCGATCAGCACCGCCCCCGCTTCTTTCAGCTTTCGAACAACGGTCGCGTCTCGTGTTGGAACAAAATCCTTATGGATCGCAGTCCCAGCCGCAGTAGGGGCGCCCTCGACCCAACAGAGGTCCTTCACCGCGATGGGAACACCGTGGAGCGGCCCTCGACGAATGCCTGCCGCAATTTCCCGATCTGCCGTCTCCGCTTGGCGGATTGCGCTGTCGCCCAAGAGCCGCGCATACGCCTTCAATCCACCGTCTATCCGTTGAATGCGCGCCAGAAGCCCTTTAGTGACCTCCGCAGAGGTAAGCGCTCGCTGGGCGATTAGCCCACCCACATCGATCAGATCACGGAACTCTACCTCGAATGACATTCGTCTTAGCCCTGTTACCGGGCGCCCACGTCGAGCCGCGCCCATATGATTTAGAAACTTTAAATATCTACTCACCCGCCGCAACGTTGACGTGCGATAAATATGGAGATTAATCTGCCGTTATCACACTCTACAAACCAGAATAATTAATTCTATTGAGATAGATTTTCTAATTCATGGCTCGCCGACTTCCCCCTCTCAATGCTCTCAAGGCGTTCGAGGCCACTGCCCGTCATCTATCGGTCAAGCTCGCCGCAGAAGAGTTGTGCGTGACGCCGGGAGCAGTCAGCCAGATGCTCAAGATTCTGGAGGAAAATCTGGGAGTGAAGCTGTTCGATCGGGTGACGCGGGGAATCTATTTGACCGACGCCGGCCGCGACTACCTGCCTGCCATACGCAACGCGTTTCGTCAGATCACGGAGGCATCCGAGCGGATTGCGGCCCAGACCGAGTCTGGCCTGCTCACCGTTAGCGTCACACCCTTCTTCGCGTCCGCCTGGTTGGTCCCCCGATTAGCGTCCTTTCGTGAAGCGCAGCCTGACATTGATCTTCAGATTGTCACGAGCAATGCACTCGTCGATTTTTCTCGCTCGGACGTGGATGTTGCGATTCGACACGGGATGGGCCGTTATCCTGGCCTGCGCAGCGATCGTGTCGTGACGGTCGAGATGATCGCTGCGGCGACGCCTGATCTGGTAGAAAAATTGGGGGCCCCGACTCACCCGTCTGATCTTGCACACTGGCCGCAGGTTCACGATGCCGAACGAAAAGGTTGGAGCTTGTGGTTTGACGTGCACAACGTCGCTGAACGAATAGCGGTGCGCGGTCCGTCCTTCGACGACAGCGGGCTTATGCTCAAGGCGGTGCTTGCCGGTCAAGGCGCAGGACTTTTGCCAGCAGCCCTGGTCGAGGACGAACTGGCGAACGGAAAATTGATCCAGTTGCTTCCCGCCACGAACATGGAGGAGTTCGCTTACTATCTCGTCTGCCCCGACAACAGACAGCAGGTGAGGAAGATTGCCGCCTTTCGCGATTGGATACTGAGCGCGCAAGACCGTCCTCGCGCATCATTCAGCAATCATGCGGCGCCTTCACCTCAACGCTAGTTTTTACCAGCATGGATCTGCGGAGCACGTCACGGCATCGTGCTTCCGGGTCAGGCCAGTCACCTACTCGCCATTGACCACCTTGTTCATATACTGTGCAGGACGATCCATAAAGTCTTTGAACGAAGCAATATCGCCATATTCCTGGTGCTCGACATCCCAATAGCCGATGCGCTGGGATTTCGGATTCCATACGAGTAGAGTGTCCGAATAATCGCCCGATTCGCGACTTAATCGCAGCATCTTCTTGCGACCGGCCTTAATCGGCACCGTGTCCGTCAGCCCCAAAAACTCGACGAAACCGACGTCGCAGCCCGGCAAGTCGATGCGCCGTCGTTCGCTTTGCAAGAAATCCACCAATTCCTGCGGCAGCTTGTACGGCTTTAATTCGTATAGTTTGTTGATCACGCTGTGCAATTCCGTCGGTTCCAGGGACTTGAAATACGCTGCCAGTTCGTCATCGCCCTGCTCGACGGCGACGGTGTAAGGCCGTTCGCCATCGCGATTCGTAATCAGCGCGTCCGCACCGTGCTCCACCAGCAGGCGACACATTTTCGCGTCGCGATTACGGGCGGCAACCAACAATGGTGTCGCGCTATCGGAAAACACTTGATCCCGTGTCCTGAAATTGACATCCACACCGTGCGCAAGGAAAAACTCAACTGCCCGCTCATCACGATCAAACACAGCAGAACGAAACGCCTCCCCGCCATATTCTGCGACGCTATGGCCCAGCGACTCGATAACAGGGAGATGCGCTATCTTTTTGCCATACAACGCTTGTTGATAGGCATCGCCACCGACTTTCTTTCGAGCATGGACATCGGCGCCGTGCCGTACGAGATAGCGCATCATGTCGGGGTTTGCGTATCGAGCGGCGATCGGAAAAGCAGGCGCATCGGCTCGATTCAAATTGGCTCTGTGTTCGACCAGCCAATGCACAGAAGCACTCGCCTGCACCGCGAGCGCCAGCACCAGCGGAATCTCTTGTGTGTACTCGCTCAGCTCGATCTCGGCTTCGATATCCAATCCGCTCGCCAAGGCCGCATCGAGCGCAGCAATGTCACTCTCGATTAGCGCCGTCACGAGAGGAGGCACTGTTTCAAAGCTGCCGAAGTCAGCGATCTTCACCATGATTTTCGTCTTCCGAATAAGGCCGTTTTCATCGATTGGTCGGTCCGCGACTGTAAGCACGAGAGCCGAGCGGCGCTCAGCATGCTAGCGCAATACAATCTCTGGAAGTCAATCTCGATAGCAACGCGGTGTCCGCGTATCTCGTTCCTCAACCCCTATGCCTATCCGCGTCACTACTGTCATCCTGTCGCTCGCATTGATCACCCTGCCGGCGTACGCCCATGACTTTACCGAATGGCGTACCGGCGACTTGGTGTTCCAGGACTCCGCAGGGCCGCAGTCCGCTGCGATCCGCATCGCCACAAAAAGCCGCTACACCCACATGGGCATTGTTCGGCTGACTCCATCCGGCCCCGTGGTCATCGAGGCGGCTCGCACGGTTAGCGAGACGCCGCTAGCCAAATTCCTGGCACGGGGACAGCAGGGTCAGTATGCCGTCTACCGGTTGAACACAGCTACGCCTGAGAGTATCCAGACAGCGCTTGCCGAGGCATCTCGTTATACGGGCCGCCCTTACGATATTTTCTTTCGCCTCGAACCGGACGCGATCTATTGCAGCGAGTTGCCCTACTATGCGTTCAAGGCGGCGGGGATTACGCTCGGCAAAACAGAGCGTTTCGGCACGCTGGCCGTAGATAATCCAGCAGTCCGGACATTGTTTCTGGCACGATGGGAAAGACACCCTGACTGCCAGGCCACTGACCAGGCCGGATGCTGGCAACGAATACAAGAACAGTTGCTGGTCACGCCAGCCAGTATCGCGGCCGATCAGCAAATCACACGGATATTCAGCAATTTCCCGCAGGAATAACCTTCGGTAAACATGAATACTGCGGCAAGCTTCTATTGACTGAATTTCTCGAGCAACCCCAATAGCAGGGGACGAATGTTCTGCAGTTGTTCTTGATGCACTGCTGATAGGGATTCCAAGGTGCGCTCGGCCAAGGGAGTCAGGTGTAGCAACGCACGGCGTCCGTCTCTGGGGTCCGTCTGGCGTGTGATCATTCCCATGTGCGCCAGCCGGTTGACGAGTTCAGCAGCGGTGTGGGACTTGACGCAGAGACGCTGGGAGAGCTCGGTCACGGTAGGAGCCACCGCCAGGCCTTTGATCGCCAGCAACGCCTGATGCTGCTGAGGCGCCAGGCCGTGTGCCTGAGCCTCTGACTCGCTGAAGAGCGCGAAACGGCGCAATTCGTATCGGAAATCGGCCAACATGGCGAAATCCGACGACTGCAGCGTAGTGCGCTGTTCAAATGCGTGAGAAGCGAGAGTATCCATAGCACTGACGATGGTACGCATGCTCTGCGGCTTATGGTCATTACAGAATCATTAAGGATTGGCAATGTTGCCAGCAAGCTCTATGCTGTTCCAGGGCATGCCGGCACGTACGTTAGAATGCGCCGCTACAGCTCTTTCCATGATTAAAGGGGGGAACCATGTGGCGCTGCCTGATCGTCGAAGACGACGCCGATAATGCCCGCTATATCGCTAATGGACTGAAGGAACTGGGCTATGACCCGGTCATCAGCATGGACGGTCCCACCGCCTTGCAACGTGCCACCGCGGAAAATTGGGACGCCATCATTCTGGACCGCATGTTGCCCAATGACGTCGATGGGCTGTCGATTTTGTGGTCCCTGCGGGCATTGGGCAAGAAAACGCCGGTGCTGGTGCTCAGCGCGCTGACCGCTCTGGACGAACGGGTCCGGGGGCTGAAAGCCGGCGGCGACGACTATCTGACTAAACCCTTTGCCTTTCCTGAACTGGCGGCACGTGTTGAGGCGCTGATACGCCGTTCTTCACCCCAATATGACCGGCGCCAGTTGACCGTCGCGGATTTATCTCTGGATCTGGTCAGCGGACGCGTGACGCGAGGCGGCCGCCAGATCGCCTTGCAGCCGCGTGAATACAAGCTGCTGGCTTACATGATGAATAACGCGGATCAGGTGCTGACACGCACCATGCTGCTGGCTACGGTCTGGGGCTATCGCTATGACCCCCAAACCAATGTCATTGACGTGCACATCAGCCGATTACGGCAAAAAATCGATGGCGACACGGATACGCCCTTGATTCATACGGTGCGCGGCGTTGGTTATCGACTGTCTGCGCAGCCCCAAATCGAGGGCGACGGCAAACAAGGCGCCGCGTGATTCGCCGCCTGGGACAGATGCTGGGCGCCATCTGGAGCTCGGTCGCATTTCGCCTGACGCTGAACTACAGCATTCTGGCGTTGTTGACGTCATTGCTGTCTCTGATGTTTGTGTATTACCAGAGCGTGAAAATCCTGGAAGCGCAGTTCTCGCGCCAAGTCCAGATCACAGCCCAGCGCCTGAACGCGCACTTCGAGCAAGGCGGGCTGCCAGGCCTGGCACGCGAGATATCGCTGGAAATGGCAGATCACGTCAATAGCGACACAGAAATGTTCATGCTGCTGGATCCGGTCGGCCGTATGCTGGTGGGCAATATCGCGTGGGACCCCAGCGATGCTCCGCTCAATGGCAGCGGGGTGATGCGTTCGGTGCTGCTGCGAGGAGAACCGGCGCACGGCTATCTGGTGGCGCGCAGGCTGCGCGATGGTTCGATCCTGATCATCGGCCACGATTTACGCGATCTCTATGATCTGACCGACGTGATTCAGAAGGTCAGTCTGGCGGCAACGGGAGTGATTGCGCTGCTTGTCTTGCTCGGCGCTGCGCTGTTTCGCCGGGTCTTGCAGCGCCGTGTCGAGGTGATCCGCCACACGGCCGCCCAGTTTGGCGCAGGCCAGTGGGGGCAGCGCATCCCCGAACATCCCAAACAAGATGAATTTGCGCTGCTGTCCAGCGATATCAACGGCATGCTGGATCGCATCGAACGGCTCATGCATGGGGTACGCAATGTCTCCGATGCGGTGGCGCACCAATTGCGCACGCCGTTGACCCGTATGCAGGTGCGGTTGCGCACCATAGACTGGAACACGGCGACGCGGCAAGAGATTCGGGCGAACGTTGACCGCTTGTCGGCGGAGCTCGACGACCTGGTCAAAATCTCGGAAAAATTGCTCCAGATCGCGGAACTGGAGTCCGGCGCGCGACGCAAACATTTCGAACCGGTACACCTGGATGTCATCGCGGCAGACGTGGCCGATTTGTACGAAGCGGTGGCCGAGGAACAAGACGCCCGACTCACCTTGCACACGAGCGGGCCCGCCCCCCTGCGCGGCGACCCAGACTTGCTCGCGGGTGCACTGGTGACGCTGGTGGATAACGCCCTGAAATACGCGGGCCACGGCGCACGCATCCACATCGAGGTCACGCAGACCGCACATCACACCACACTGACTGTGACCGACAACGGCCCTGGCATTCCCACCGACAAGATCCACCGGATTGGCGAGCGCTTTTACCGCGCGCATCAGCATGTGCCAGGCTACGGATTGGGGCTGGCCACGGTCATGGCGATCGCCCGCTTGCATGCCGGCCAGATGACGCTCCACAATGCCGAACCAGGGCTATGTGTGCAGTTGCAGTTTCCCCAGGGGACCGATGCCAAATCGGCTCTGCCCAAACACCAGCCCATTTCCGGAGACGTCGCTTGATACTGGATTTTCTGAAACTGGTGGGCCTGGGGCTGTTCACGTTGCTGCCCGTCGCCAATCCTTTGACTAGCGTCACCCTCTTGCTGGCGTTGAGCCGGGGATATACCCGCGAGGAGCGCAACCGTCAGGTCGATCGGGCCACGTTTTACGTGGCAGGCATCATTTTGGTGTGCTTCTATGCCGGTAACGCGATCATGACAGGCTTTGGCATCTCGATTCCCGGCCTGCGCATCGCGGGCGGCTTGATTGTGGCCTATATCGGTTTTGGCATGCTGTTCCCCGATGTCAACCAAACCGAGGCAGCCGTGCAGATGGATATGGCGCCCAACGAACCCACTGTCCGTATCGACACGCCCCACGGACCGCATCGGCCGCCCCCGCGCGATATTTCGTTCATCCCTCTGGCACTGCCAGGTACAGCAGGGCCCGGCACGATTGCTCTGATCATCAGCAGCGCCTCCACCATGCACAGCGAAGGCGGCTTGAGAATCAGCGAGCACTTGGCGGTGATTGTGGTCGCGGCCCTCGTGGCCGCGGTTTTCTGGATTTGCCTGCGCAGCGCGGACCGCATCAATCGCGTACTGGGTCAGTCCGGCATCGACGCCATATCGCGCGTAATGGGCTTTTTGCTGATCTGCATGGGAGTGCAGTTCGGCATCAACGGCGTTTTTGAATTAATTGGAAAGCCCGTGCCGGCTTAGGCAAACCCCCGCCCTAGCCCCATTACAAGGCTGGGGGCTCAATCCAGAAAAACCGCTCGCCTTGCTGGATCATGTCGGCAACGCCCTGGGCTTGCAGTCTATAGTCCGTTCCCATCAGGGTCGCACCTCCGTCATCATGAATGTGAATGATGGCCAGGGGATCGCTCTCCATGGTGTACCAGTAATAGCCGGGCTTGAGATCGTGCGTTTTCGTTTCCATGAGTCCAGTATATCGACAAACCTTGGTGTTTAAATGTAACTGCAGCGTCTGAGCGCCAGTGTACCAAGGAAATTTCAGTCAATTACAGAGGGCTTCTCCGCCCTGCTGAGCTCACTCGAGGAGTCGCGCTGCAACGCGTCAATTCCGCTGTTGAACGGAACCGCTCTGTAGCGGATTGTCGCTATTGCAGCACGTTCGTTCACGTTCTGAATGAGGAAAAACCCGAAAATAGGGCCGTTCTATCAACTCGGCTGCTTTCAGCAGCAAGGCAGGTGCATATGAAAAAGTGGATTATTGCCGGGATCAGCGCTGCGGGGCTGCTGATGTCGAGCGCCGCCATGGCACGCGTCGATATTGGCGTCTCTATCGGTTTGCCGGGCATCATTTACCCTGCGCCAGTGTATGTGGCGCCGCAACCGGTTTACGTCGAACCCCGGCCTGTGTATTACGACCCGCCGGTGGTCTACCGTGCGCCGCGTTATGTTCGCCCAGCACCGGTTTATTACTACGGTGATGGCCACCGCCACTGGCGCGGCAAGCATGGGCACAAGTGGAAGGGCCACGGGCGCCACCATCATCATCGCCATTACGACGATTGATCTGTCTGCAACTTCTGCAGCGCACGGGGCGGCATGTCAATGCCGCCCTTTTTATTGGCCGGCGAACAGCCTGCCCAGAAATCAAGCGGCTATTGATCCGGCTACGCGTTGCCGCGCAGACGAACTATCTGCTCACCCGGCCGATTGATCACTGACGGGTGCAGGCTTGCTGGGCATGCGCCGCGGGGTGCTGGGCGCACGCCACCAGCCGTTATGCGGACGTGTGCGCGAACTCTGGTTCACCATTGAATCTCACTCCATTGATGCCCTCGAAGACCTGCAGGCTACCCTGCTCGGCTTCGGTGCGGGTTGAGAACGGCGACTGGCCGGGTACAGGCCAGCTTTTCTCGGGAGCGGTGCCTCCAACGCGGCGAGTCCAGACTCGCACTTTGAAGCCTAATTCGTCGTCTTCAACGACATCGCAACGCACACGAAAATCACCGATCATCCTCGAACTCATCTCTATCTACCCCCTTAATCATTGACAGCAAATTCCCGTTGTCGCGGGTGATGCATATTGTGCCTCAAAGATGCGGCCCTATTTTACGCACACACATTTGCTGACATCAAAGATCAGAGAATGGGTGGAAGGATACTGAGGCAACAAGACAGAAATATGGCAATCGGCCGGGATTTCATGCGGCCCAGACGCAGAACGCTAGATTGCGATGTGAGTGGGCCGGATAACTGAAGACTCTGTTGAAGGCGAGTTCAGTGGCAGGCCCAGATTATCCAGATAGCTATCGTGAACCAACTGCGCGGGCGTCACGACGCCGCGCAGCATGCCCAAGCCATCAATCACAGGCACGCAGTGCGCGGGCGAGTTCAGGACTTTCGGCGCGGCAACAGATAGCAAGGTCTGGGGCGTCACTGTCGGCGCGTCGGTAGACAACACATCACGCAGCGGTGTTCCCAGTCCGGCGGCCCCAGGCCAAAGCGCCCAGCCACCCCGGCCCGACGAACGGGCCCTCAATAAGAGATCGACCAGCGTCACCATTCCTTGATAACGCCCTGCTCCGTCGGCCACCGGCAACCCTGGAACGTCGAGACGCTTCAGTACCTTCCAGGCTTGGCGCATGGTGGTTGCGGGCCGCAAGGTCGCCGCGGCAGGCACCATCACATCGCTGCACCGTACGCTTTTGGTACGACGCTCGTGGGCGCGGGAGACGGCCTCGCGCAGTACCTGGTAAATGTCCTCGGAATCGACCGAGAGCAATTCATCCCGCTCGTCCAGGATTTGCTCGATATCCTGGCGCATGAAACCTGCCCACTCGTCCTCCACGGCAGCCTCGTCGTCCTTGCGAGACAAGACGTGCGGGTAATGATGGCGAGTAATGCCGTGGTAGAACAGCGCGCAGATCAAGATGACGCACGAATTCAGCATCACAGGTTCGAGCACAAAGGCATACCCTGCCGAATGCACAGCACTGTCGCCCAGAACCGCCGTCAAAGCAACGGCGCCTGATGGCGGATGCACGCAGCGCAACACAAACATGAGTGCGATAGACACTGAGACGGCAATCGATGCCGCCATCAACGGGTCCGGCAGCCATCTCGCGGCGGTGACGCCGACCAGGGACGCCACCAGGTTACCGCCGATCACGGACCAAGGTTGCGCCAAGGGACTGGAGGGCACCGCAAACAATAGAACGGCGGAGGCTCCCATGGGCGCAATCAACATGAAATGCGACCCTGAATGGCCGAACGCGCTCGACACCACCCCAGTGACGGTCAGCCCCAGCAAGGCCCCCACGCAGGCCCGGATACGCTCTCGCCCATGGACGTGCAACGGCTGAGGCCAGAAACGCATCAACCAGGAATAAAGCGAAGTTTTTATCGCGACCATGACGGCGGGGAGAAGACAGGAAAAAGAACGCTCGCGCGCGCCAGCCGCGAGGGACGCCTTGGCCCGGACGACACGATTTTTACTTGGGATGCGGACCGGACGTGCGTGACAGGGCCGGTGCTGCGCCATGGCAGCCTTGGCCCTGCCGGCGATATCAAGGCTGCAAGATCGTCAAACCGCCCATGTAGGGTTGCAGGACCTTCGGCACGACGATACTGCCATCGGCCTGTTGGTGATTTTCCAGCACTGCGACCAGAGCGCGACCCACCGCCAGACCAGAGCCGTTGAGCGTGTGCAGATACTCAGGCTTGCCTTGGCCGACACGGAAACGCGCTTGCATGCGGCGCGCCTGAAAGGTTTCGCAGTTCGAGACCGAGGAGATTTCACGCCAGGTGTTCTGAGCGGGCAGCCAGACTTCGAGGTCAAAGGTCTTTGCCGCGCCAAAGCCCATATCGCCAGTGCACAACAGCACGACACGATACGGCAGCTCGAGCAATTGCAGTACATGCTCGGCATGCCCGACCATCTCGTCCAGGGCTTCGTACGACGTATCGGGATGCGTGATCTGCACCATTTCGACTTTATCGAACTGATGCTGGCGGATCATGCCGCGTGTGTCGCGACCGCCACTGCCGGCCTCGGAACGGAAACATGGCGTATGGGCAGTCAGGCGAATGGGCAGATCGGCGCCCGCGACAATGGTGTCGCGCACCGAGCTGGTCAGCGTGATTTCCGAGGTGGAGATCAGGTATTGGTCTTCGCGGGCTACCTCGTTGCCGCGATCGTCCAGGACCTTGGGATCATCGTCTTCGCCGCCTTTGGAGACAAAGAACATGTCATCCTTGAATTTGGGCAATTGGCCGGTGCCGAACAGCGTGGAGCTGTTCACAATGTACGGGGTATAGCACTCGGTGTAGCCGTGCTGCTCGGTCTGGAGGTCCAGCATGAACTGAGCCAAGGCACGATGCAGCCGCGCGATCGGGCCGCGCATGAACGAAAACCGGGCGCCGGAAAGCTTCGCTGCCAGATCGAAATCCAGGCCCAGCGGCTCGCCCAGCGCAACGTGATCTTTAGGCTCGAACGCCAGGGGCTGAGGATTGCCATCGGCAGCGGGCTGACCTGGCAGCCAACGGCGCACTTCGACGTTATCGTCGGACGAGGCCCCGGTGGGCACGCTCGCGTGCGGCAAGTTGGGAATCGACATCAGCAACTCATTGAGCGACTGCTGCACGGCGGCGAGGTCTTCTTCGAGTTGCTTTAACTGACCGGGGATCGCTTGCGACTCTGCCAGCACGGCCGAGGCGTCCTGGCCTTGCGACTTGAGCTGGCCAATCTGTTTGGCCAAGGCGTTGCGGCGTGCCTGCAAGGACTCCGTTTCCGTCTGGACGGCCTTGCGGCGAGACTCCAGCTCATTGAACCGTTGCGTGTCGAATTCGACGCCACGGGTTTTGAGGCGGTCTACGACGGTTTGCAGGTCTTTACGCAGCAGGATCGGGTCTAGCATGAGAGGCAGGAGTCAGGTTAATGAAATACGGTGGCATGGCGGCCACCGATACGGTTCCAAATTGCTTTGGAAGTGGAAAAGTCAATTTTGCGGCGAAGCGCTAAAGCCAATTCGCGGCAAACCTTTGGATTTTAGCCTTTTATTTCTTGCCGGCTTCTTCGTCGAGCTTTCTCAGGAAAGCCAGCTTTTCCGCGATTTTGATTTCCAGGCCGCGGGGAACGGGCCGATACCAGCGGGGCTCGCCTATGCCCTCAGGAAAATACTTTTCTCCGGCAGCGTAGGCGTGGGGCTCGTCATGGGCGTAGCGATAGGCGTGACCGTAGCCGAGTTCTTTCATGAGCTTGGTCGGTGCGTTGCGTAAATGCACGGGCACTTCGCGGCTCTTGTCCTGTTTTACAAAGGCCCTGGCCTGGTTGTAGGCGTTATAGCCCGCGTTGCTCTTGGCCGCGACCGCAAGATAAATCACGGCCTGGCCGAGCGCCAGTTCGCCCTCGGGGCTGCCCAGCCGCTCGTAGGTCAATGCAGCGTCATTGGCAATCTGCATGGCGCGCGGGTCTGCCAGGCCGATGTCCTCCCACGCCATGCGCACGAGCCTGCGGGACAGATAGCGCGGATCGCCTCCGCCATCCAGCATGCGCGACAGCCAATACAAGGCCGCATCGGGATCAGAGCCCCGCACGGATTTATGCAAGGCGCTGATCTGGTCGTAGAACGCATCGCCCCCCTTGTCAAAGCGGCGCAAGTTCTGCGACAGCGAAATTTCCAGCCACTCCGCATCGATCTCGTCACGGCCCGCGGCCTGGGCCGACTCGGCCACGACCTCGACGGCACTGATCAATCGTCGCGCATCCCCATCGGCCCAGGCGGCTAATTGCTCACGCGCGTCGGGCTGGATGCGAATCCGGTTTGCCGTATCACGCCCTTCGTTCAGCGCCTCGATGGCCCGATCAATGAGCTGCTGCAGTTCCTCGGCGTTGAGCGACTGCAGCACGTAAACACGCGCGCGCGACAACAGCGCCGAGTTCACTTCGAATGACGGGTTTTCTGTCGTGGCGCCGATAAAGGTGAACAGTCCGCTTTCCACATAGGGCAAAAACGCGTCTTGCTGCGCCTTGTTGAATCGATGCACCTCATCGACAAACAAAATCGTGCGGCGGCCTTGCCCTTGGGCAATCTGCGCCGTGACAACCGCGTCGCGGATGTCCTTGACCCCGCCCAATACGGCGGAAATGGCGATGAACTGCGCATCGAAACCATCCGCCATCAAGCGCGCCAGCGTGGTTTTACCCACCCCTGGCGGCCCCCAGAAAATCATGGAGTGCGGACGGCCGGATTCAAACGCCACGCGTAGCGGCTTGTCGGGCCCCAGCAAATGGGACTGCCCTACGACTTCGGTGAGCGTGCGCGGCCGCAATCGCTCGGCCAGTGGAACATAAGGCCGGTGTGCGGGATCGGCAGCAAAGAGATCGTCGCTCATGACAGCGCTACGGCAGGATTACGGCAGGTTGCACGGCAACCCAGATCACATCTTGACCACGTCCACGCCCGCAGGCGGCACAAAGCGAAATTCGTTGGCGGGCAGGGATGGATTGGATTGAATCTGAGACAGATCGACGCGCGTGGTTTGCCCAAAGGAATCCAGCAACTCGACTCGCGAGGGAAGGTTGTTTTGCAGACCGATGTCGACTTGCGCAAACCCTGCGTCGGCGTTGCGAGGCTTGGCACGCAACCATTCCAGGCCATCGCGCGCAGGCAAGGGAGTCACCTCGAACGCCTGCTCCAGATCACCGGAGCCAAACAAGATGGCGGCTGGCGAGGTACCAATGGCCTGATCCACCTGGCGAGTCGTGACCTGAGCCAGATCAGGATCGTATTGGAACAACTGCTGCCCGTCGGATATCACCAGTTGCTCATAGGGCTGACTCACCGCCCATTTGAATTTACCCGGCCGCTGAAAGGCGAAGTCGCCGCTCTGTGCACGCTGCGCCCCCCCTTGTGGTCCGGTCGTGGTTTGCGTGAACTTGCCCGTCGCGCTATTGACTTGCGAGACAAAGGCCTTGAGTTGGGTGCGCGCATCGGCAGCCGCCGCAGTCAAGGGACTGAGCGACAACCAGACGGCGGTAGTGGCCGTCGCAATGGCGACAGCCCAAGGACGACGTGAACCGAGCATCAGGCTTCCTCTTTGGACGGCACCAGGATTTCCCGGTTGCCGTTGGATTGCATTGCAGACACCATACCCGATTGCTCCATTTGCTCCAGTAACCGGGCCGCACGGTTGTAACCAATTCGCAGATGGCGCTGCACGAGCGAGATCGACGCGCGGCGGTGTTTCAGGACAATCTCGCATGCCTGGTCATACATCGGATCGCTTTCGGCGTCGCTCATGCCTGTGACACTGCCCACGCCATCGCCCGTCTCACCCTCGAGAGCGCCCTCGAGCAAACCTTCGATGTAGTTGGGCTCGCCCTGGGCCTTCAGATGCTCGACCACGCGGTGAACCTCGTCGTCATGCACAAAGGCGCCGTGCACCCGCACCGGCAAACCTGTGCCGGGAGGCATGTACAGCATATCGCCCTGCCCCAGCAGCGTTTCCGCACCCATCTGATCCAGAATGGTGCGCGAGTCGATCTTGGACGACACCTGGAATGCGATACGCGTGGGGATGTTGGCCTTGATCAGGCCCGTGATCACGTCCACGCTGGGACGCTGCGTAGCGAGGATCAAGTGAATGCCCGCAGCCCGGGCCTTCTGCGCCAGGCGAGCGATGAGTTCTTCGATCTTTTTACCCACCACCATCATCAGGTCGGCCAACTCGTCGATGACCACCACAATAGTGGGCAGCGGCGAAAGCGGCTCGGGCTGATCCGGCGTCAGCGAGAATGGGTTGGGGATCGGGGCTTCACGCTTGATCGCGTCGCGGATCTTGGTGTTGTAGCCGGCCAGGTTGCGCACGCCCATCTTGCTCATCAGGCGATAGCGCTTTTCCATTTCGCCTACGCACCAGTTCAGCGCGTTGGCGGCATGGCGCATGTCCGTGACCACCGGCGCGAGCAGATGCGGAATGCCCTCATAGACGCTCATTTCCAGCATCTTGGGATCGATCAGAATCAATCGCGTGTCGGCCGGACCGGCTTTGTACAGCAGCGACAGAATCATGGCATTGATACCGACCGACTTACCCGAGCCTGTCGTACCGGCCACCAGCAAGTGAGGCATTTTGGCCAGATCGGCGACCACCGGATTCCCGGCGATGTCCTTGCCCAGCGCCATCGTTACGACAGAATGGCTGGCGTGATAGGTTTGCGAACCCAGGATTTCGGATAGCTTGACCATCTGACGGCGTGGATTGGGAAGCTCCAGCCCCATTAGGTTCTTGCCCGGGATGGTTTCCACCACACGGATACTGACCAGGCTCAACGCACGCGCCAGGTCTTTGGCCAGATTGACGATCTGGCTGCCTTTCACACCGGTAGCCGGCTCGATTTCGTAACGAGTAATGACTGGTCCAGCCTGGGCCGCCACCACCGTCACGTTCACGCCAAAATCGGCGAGTTTCTTTTCGATGAGCCGAGACGTGAACTCGATGGTCTCGGCCGACACCGTTTCCTGGTTCGGCGTAGGAGGATCGAGCAAACTGATCGCGGGCAGATCGCCCTCGCCTGACGGCGGGGCAAACAAAGTCTGCTGCTTTTCCTTTTCGACGCGATCCGACCGCGGCACCACCGTGATCGCGGGCTCGATGCGCACGGGCTGTTCGTGCGTCAGTTTTTCGTGTTTGGCTTCGACCTGCTCGGTACGGACGGCCTTGGCGACCTCACCGACCTTGCGATCCTGGCGAGCGGTATAGGACTCGCGTATGCGACGCGCCATCCCCTCGAGCCAGGCGCCGACGCGCTCGGCCACATGCAGCCACGAGAACGAGAAAAACAGGCTCAGGCCGATCGCGATCAATACCAGCAGCGCCAGGGTCGCGCCGGTGAAACCGACGCCCTGCGCGAGGTTGCTGGCCAACATTTGGCCGATCACGCCGCCAGCACCGCTTTCGCCATCGGTGCCGCCCGGCAAATGCATGCCCCAGCTATACAGTCGTAATGCCTCGATGCCGAGCGAACCGATCAACACCAGGAAAAATCCGACGCCTTCTTCCCAGTGGACACGCGGCAGGACCTCGGGCTGCTTGCCATCGGCGCGCAACTGGCTGGCCAGGCGACGATAGCCGGCCCGCACCCGATGCAACAGCAGGACTACCCACCACCAGGCGGAATAGCCGAACAAATACAACAAAATGTCCGACAGGTAGGCCCCGAGGGTGCCCCCTCGGTTGTGAATCGCACCATTAGTCACAGAATGCGACCATCCCGGATCGGAGGGCGACCAGGTGGCCAGCACCAGTGTCAGCCAGGCGGCCAGGGCGGCGAACAGAATCCAGCGGGCCTCGCGCAGCAAAGCGGAAATACGCGTTTGCAGCGGCGAAGGGCCGTTACGGGTGTTGCGCGAGGCGCGCGGAGAAGCAGTTGAAATACGCGGCATAGGGCTCATTATAATTGGGCATCCCCTTAAAGATAATGACCTATGTCCACGCCCAAACACGCTAAAGTTTTGATACTAGGATCCGGCCCCGCCGGCTACACGGCTGCCGTCTATGCGGCACGGGCAAATTTGTCCCCTGTCCTGGTTACAGGTCTGGCCCAAGGCGGCCAGTTGATGACCACTACCGACGTCGATAATTGGCCCGCCGACGTCGACGGCGTACAAGGTCCCGACCTGATGCAGCGCTTTCAGCAGCATGCCGAGCGCTTCAACACCGAGATGGTGTTTGACCATATCGCCAAGGTGGACTTATCCAAGCGCCCGTTCACGCTGACGGGCGATACCGGCAATCTGTACACCTGCGATGCGCTGATTATTGCGACAGGAGCTTCGGCCAAATATCTGGGCCTGCCCTCCGAGGAAGCCTTCATGGGCCGCGGCGTGTCGGGCTGCGCGACTTGCGACGGGTTCTTTTACCGCAACAAGGACGTCGTCGTGGTGGGCGGCGGCAATACGGCAGTTGAAGAAGCCCTCTACCTGTCCAATATCTGCCGCAAGGTCACCGTCATTCATCGCCGTGACAAATTCCGCGCTGAACCGATTCTGGTCGACAAGATGATGGACAAGGTCGCCAACGGCAATATGGAGCTCAAGCTGTTCCATACGCTGGACGAAGTCCTGGGCGACGACAGCGGCGTGACCGGCGTGCGTATTCGCAGCACCGAAACCGGTGAAACCGAAGACCTCGACGTCATGGGCGCCTTTATTGCGATCGGCCACCAACCGAATACCGGCATTTTCGAGGGACAACTCGAAATGAAAGACGGCTATATCGTGACCAAAAGCGGTCTGTCGGGCATGGCAACGATGACGTCGGTTCCCGGCGTATTTGCCGCAGGCGACGTGCAAGACCACGTCTACCGCCAGGCCATCACAAGCGCCGGCACGGGCTGCATGGCTGCACTGGACGCACAACGGTGGCTGGAGAATGCGCAATAGCAAAGGCGGCTTGGCCGATCTGAAACGTTTGCACCAGGCCTCGCAACAAGCCCGGGCACGGGCCGAGCAGGCAGCACGGGTCGCTCGCCAGACTGCTGAGGCCAATGCAGCGGACAGCGATCCCGACGCGTTTCGTCGTGCGACCAAGGCCGTCACGCCGCTCAAGCAACCCGGGCGTCGCATCCCCGAGCCAGCCGGCCCTGCCCCCGCGCCTCAGCATGGGAAGCCCGCTGCAGGACTTGCTCCGATCAGCGCTGCCGTCGCCATGCGCCGCGCAGCAGCCATGGGCGAGACGCCGAACCGCGCCGATGCCGGTTTTTCTGATGGGGCCGAAGTCGCCCATCTGCTCTCGGAGGGCGGCACGGCTTTTGTGCGTGCTGACGCAGCGCCCGATACCGCTCGCAATCTGCGCCGGGGCCAATGGCCCGCCGGCGCAGAGCTGGATCTGCACGGCCTGCGTGTCGAACAGGCCCGCCATGCCGTCCTGTCCTTTTTGGATGAATGCCAGGAACACGGCATCCGCTGCGTGCGCATCGTGCACGGCAAGGGCCATGGTTCGCAAGGCCTGGAGCCGGTGCTCAAAGACAAAGTCCGGACCTGGCTGGTCCAGAAAGCCGAAGTGATGGCTTTTTCTCAAGCCTCGGAACGCGAGGGCGGCGCGGGAGCTTTGCTGGTCCTGCTGCGCCAGACCGGCGGGGCCAGGCGCTGATCATAGCAATCCGGCGACGGCACGCCCTGCGGCTTTCCTTTCCGGCACGGTTGCCGGGCTTTCTCGGAATCAAACATGAAATGGGTTTATCTGGGCATCGCTATCGTGGCTGAAATCATTGCCACGAGCGCACTGAAAAGCTCTGAAAGCTTTACTCGGCTGGTTCCGTCCGTAATCACGGTGGCAGGATATGCCGTAGCCTTTTATTTTCTGGCCCTGACCTTGCGCGAAATACCCGTAGGCATCGCCTACGCGGTCTGGTCCGGCGTCGGCATTGTGCTGATTTCGCTGGTGGGCGCGCTGTTTTTTAAACAGCATCTGGATGGGCCGGCGATTCTGGGCATTGCGTTGATCATCGCGGGGGTGGTGATCATGAACGTGTTTTCGAAATCAGTCAGCCACTGACACCTGGAAACTGAGCGCGGAGCCGCGCGCCACGCTGCTCTCTGGACAACGGCACGGTCAAAGTGAGCACCCGACGCGCTCACTGCGATGCTGGCGGCTTGCCATCGGGCTCACGCAAATACTGCACCAGCATCGTCGTCGCCCGGTCGGGCGGCGGCGTCAACAATGACACGACGATGATCGTCAAGAACGCCGCCGGCGCGCCAAATACGCCTGCCGCAATCGGCTGAATCCCCCACCACAAATCCATCGGCTGGGCCCGGTCAATCCCGAATACCCACTCGCGCAACCAAGGATGCGTGTGCGCCATATAGGTGAATGTCACCACTAATCCGACAACCATACCGCAAGTTGCGCCCCATTTATTTGCCCGGCGCCAAAAGATGCCCATCACCAGTGCGGGAAAAAACGATGATGCGGCGAATGAAAAAGCCGCCGACACCATGAACAGAATGTCCGCGGGCTTGCGCGCTGCCACCCAGGCCGCGCCGAACGCCACGACCAGCAACAGTATTTTGGACACCATGACGCGACGTGCGGCCGACATACGTGGTGAGACGACTCGATACCACATATCGTGCGACAGGGAATTCGACAAGGTCAGCAGCAGACCGTCTGCCGTCGACAGCGCCGCAGCCAATCCGCCTGCCGCCACCAACCCTGAAATCACATAGGGCAGACCGCCGATCTCGGGCATGGCCAGGACCACCACATCGGCACCCATGCTGAGTTCGCCCAACTGCACCCGGCCGTCACGATTCACATCGACCAGATCAAGCAAGTTGACGTCCACCGCACTCCAGGCATGCACCCAACTCGGTAAAGACGCGAACTTCGATCCCACCACCTGCGTGTAGACCTCGTATTTGATCAACAGTGCCAACGCTGGCGCCATGAAATACAGCAGCAGGATAAATAACAACGACCAGCACACGGAACGCCGCGCCTCGACGACTGACGAGGTGGTGTATGACCGCATCAAAATGTGCGGCATGCCAGCTGTCCCCAGCATCAGGCATAACACCAGCGCCAGGAAATTGGTGCGCATATCCTGCCGCTCTTGAGGATCTTTCGATGGGAAAGGTTCTGCATGAGGTACAGGCGGCGAGCCCCGGGCCTCGTAAATCGCTCTGGCCTGCGACCAGGCGGCACGGGCTTCTTCGACACTCCCGGGATAGGTTTCGAGTTCGCGCTCCACCGTACGGATGTCGATCATAGGCGCGTTCGCAGCGGCCAGCTGCGCCAGTCGGCTACGCAACCGGTCTTTTTCCTGGGCCCAGGATTGCGGCAGGGCCTGCAGCCGCTGCGTCATTTCATCGGCCCGCGCTTTCCATAATTGCCGTACCTGCAGCTCGGACACGTCCTTGCCCATTTGCGCTTCGCGCTCGGTGATCTCTTGCAGCACCTTTCCGGCAGACAGCTGCGGCAGCGGCATATCTGTGTGTTTCATCGACAGCCACACGACGGGCACCAGATACGCCACTACCAAAATGATGTATTGGCCGACTTGCGTCCAGGTCACCGCACGCATGCCCCCCAAAAAGGAACACACCAACATGCCGCCCAGCGCGACAAAGATGCCGAGCTCGAACGAAATACCAGTCATACGGGTCGTAATGATCCCTACGCCGTAAATCTGCGCAACCAGGTACGTGAACGAACACAGCACCGCGCATGCCACGCCAGCCAGGCGCGCCAAATTACCGCCATAGCGGGCGCCCATGAAATCAGGGATCGTGTATTGGCCGAACTTGCGCAGATATGGCGCCAGCAACAGGGCCACCAGCACATAGCCTCCGGTCCACCCCATGATGTACGCCAAGCCGCCGTATCCCGTCAGATACAGCGTTCCGGCTACGCCGATGAACGAGGCCACCGACATCCAATCGGCAGCGGTCGCCATACCGTTATAAACGGCTGGGACGCGGCGGCCGGCCACGTAGTATTCGACCTGATCGGACGTACGGCACACGATACCGATGCCGGCATAGAGACTGACCGTGACCAACAGGAAAACATAGCCGATCCAGTCGCGCGCCATACCTGCGACCTCGGCTAACGCCAGCAATACGATCAGCAGGGCGAAACCCGCGGTATACAGCACGTAAATACGGCGCAGCCGGATCTTGAACTCGCGCGCGTTATCTCCGGAAAATGGCATCAACTGCCCCGCTCGCCGTCATTGCGAGCCTTTGCATCGGCGCGATTCATCAACCGGGCATAGATTCCTATCAGCACCAAATAAAACAGCGGGGCCCCGTAGGCAGCCATCCAAAACGCAAATGGCCAGCCGATGAAATCGAAGGATAGCTCGCGAGCAAAATAAGCAGGAACAAACGTCAACACCCCCCAACAGAGGATGAGCATGCCAATCAAGATCAGATTACGCCGCCAATAGCGCCGCATCGCAGAGGGAGTGGAACTCGGGGAATCCGGCATATTATTCATTTGTATCCACGTTGCCGCAGTCCGCCCATTTTGCAACATCTGGCGTTCGGAGCGCTATATGCGACAACGGCCGGCACCTGATGGTGCCAGCCGTTGTGCGTTTTGCTCTTATTAGGGTACTGCCAGTTTATTTATACCGGTGCCGCCGGTTGCCCTTTGTGGGCTATTTGTCTCCTCACCTGCATGGACATGATTGTGCACCATGACCGGGATTGTCACACTAGGGGAATGCCCTAAGGTGGCGCAAATACATCTCTCTATTTGCACCAATATGGTGCATTTCAAATGAGAAAATCGTCCAGCCACCGGCGGCAAGCTTTTCCAGCAGAACTGCTTTCGTAGGTAAAAAAAAGCCACCTACAAAAGTAGGTGGCTAA
The DNA here is from genome assembly GCF_002261185.1 of Bordetella genomosp. 4. Taxonomy (GTDB): domain Bacteria; phylum Pseudomonadota; class Gammaproteobacteria; order Burkholderiales; family Burkholderiaceae_B; genus Bordetella_A. Next base: position 57,490 of record NZ_NEVQ01000008.1, on the reverse strand, counting down.
GAACAAGGTGCCCCGACTCCGCTCGGAAAAAGGGCGACCCGTACCTAGATTTTAGAAGCGGTGACGGATACCGACGCCGACGGTCAGCATCTTGTTGCCGTCTACGAAGGAAGCAGCGTCAGCATACGAAGCGACCGAGTACAGGTTGGTACGCTTGGACAGGTCGTAGGTGTAACCCACGCTGTAGATGTCCATCGCTTCCAAGCCCTTGTTAGGATCAGCACGCTGCCACGAGGCGAACACGTTGCTGGCGCCACCGATCGGTGCGCTCAGACCGACCAAGTACGAGTTGATCTTCAGGCCTTTCCACGTAAAGGCGTCGTTGGTATTGCCTTGGCCCTTGGCAGGGGTCGTGTCGGGAGCGACACCGCCCATGAGATCAAAGTCCTGGCCGAGGAAAACGCCATCCTTGGTGAGGCCGTAAGCCAATGCGAGCTTCAGCACTTCAAAGTCGTACGAACCGCCGATGATGAATTGCTTCGGTTGCGGTTGGCTCGGGTACAGGAACTGTTGGTCATACGTCAAAGCGACGTTCAACGGACCGTTGGCATAACGGATACCAGCGGTGACCGCACGGCTGTTGTCGCCCGTCTTGAATTCGCCCGGACGCGTTTCGTCGTCCACATTGAACGAATAACCGACACCGGCCTGGAAGCCGCTCCACGACGGGGTTTGGTACATGACCATGTTGTCGTAGCGAACGGTGTTGGCAGCGCTGAACGCCGAGCCCATCGACGAGTTCAAGTAGCTGAGCGAGAACGGATCGATGCTCGCAAAGTACTTGGAAGCGATGTTGGTCTGGCGACCCAGATCCAGTTGGCCCCACGATTCGCTACGCAGACCGATGGTGGCTTGACGGCCGAACAGACGGCCGTTTTGCGCGCTGTTACCATTGCTGGCGCCGAAACCGCTTTCCAGCACGAACACAGCTTGCAGGCCATCGCCCAGATCTTCGGTGCCACGCAGACCCCAGCGCGAGCCGCTCTGGATGCCGTTGGTCATGCCGATACGGGACTGGTAGTCACCACCGTACAGAGCACGGTTGCCGTCGTCGGTGCCGACTTTGCCGCGTTGGTAGGTGATACCCACGTCGATCAAACCGTACAAGGTCACTTGCGTCTCAGCGTACGCAGTGCCGGCCATGCCGGCGAGGATCGCGCCAGCCAGCAGAGTCTTTGTTAGTTTCATATCCTCATCCCGATCAGTAGAGAAAGCCGCTAGTCCCCACCCGCGGAGACTGCCAGAACCCATACCTTAGGGAAACGTTTTGCTCGCCCCAAAACCAGGAACTACACAATGAATCCAAATATTTCTTACAAAACGGTTAATTCTTTGTTTTATATAGAAATTGTGGATTTCGAATAAATAATTAAGTTACTTAAGACACATTTAGAAATCGCCCCTTTATTGCGTGTTAACAACAACCATGGGGTGACATAGTCCGACTTATAAGGTCGCTCTACGCAAGAACCCGACTTCAAGTGTTGGGCCCATTTATGGGGCAGATATTGCGGAATAGAAGCAGTTTTCGGCGAAATATGTCCGGGTAATAACTCATGACATGACACATTGAACTGCAAAGATTCGCAATAAACGCCCTCCGGCCCCTGAAATCGCCACCATCTGACAGGATTTGCTCATATCAATGAACGGCCTCGCGCGCAATACTGCTTCAAACAAAAAAACCGCCCCGAAGGGCGGTTTTCATCGAGGCGTGACCGCGAAACCATCGTTTCGCCGGCAGCGCCTCACATATGGTCGATCATCACCTTGCCAAAACCCGAGCACGACACCTGGGTCGCACCCTCGAGCAAGCGGGCAAAATCATAAGTGACCTGCTTGGACAGGATCGACTTCTCCATACTGGAAATAATCAGGTCGGCGGCCTCGACCCAACCCAGATGACGCAGCATCATTTCGGCGGAAAGGATTTCTGACCCCGGATTGACATAGTCTTTCCCGGCGTATTTAGGCGCGGTGCCATGGGTAGCCTCGAACATGGCGACCGAGTCGGACAGGTTAGCCCCCGGCGCGATCCCGATCCCGCCTACCTGCGCGGCCAAAGCGTCGGAAATGTAGTCGCCGTTCAGATTCAGTGTGGCAATGACGTCGTACTCGGCCGGGCGCAACAGGATCTGTTGCAGAAAGGCGTCGGCAATGGAGTCCTTGATGACGATTTCCCGGCCCGTCTTGGGATTTTTGAATTTGCACCACGGACCGCCGTCGATCAATTGCGCGCCGAATTCCTTTTGTGCCAACGCATAGCCCCAGTCACGGAAGCCACCCTCGGTGAACTTCATGATGTTGCCCTTGTGCACCAGCGTGACCGATGCCCGGTCATTATCGATCGCGTATTGAATGGCTTTGCGTACCAGGCGCTCGGTGCCCTCGCGCGATACGGGTTTGATGCCGATAGACGAAGTATTGGGAAACCGGATCTTCTTGACACCCAGCTTGGTCTGCAGGAACTGGATCAGTTCTTTGGCCTGCTCACTGTCCGCCTCGTATTCGATCCCGGCGTAGATGTCTTCCGAGTTTTCACGGAAGATCACCATATCGGTCTTTTCGGGCTCGCGCACGGGCGAAGGCACACCTTTGAAATAACGTACCGGGCGCAGGCAGACATACAGATCCAACTGCTGGCGCAGCGCCACGTTCAGCGAGCGGATGCCGCCCCCCACCGGAGTCGTCAACGGTCCTTTGATCGACACCACATAGTCCTTGACCACATCCAGCGTTTCATCAGGCAGCCACACATCCGGCCCGTAGACCTTGGTGGCTTTCTCGCCAGCGTAGACTTCCATCCAGTGGATTTTGCGCTTGCCGCCGTATGCCTTTTGAACTGCAGCATCCACGACCTTGATCATCACGGGCGTAATGTCCGCCCCCGTACCATCACCCTCGATGTAGGGGATGATGGCCTGATCAGGCACGTTCAGGGAAAAATCAGCATTGACCGTGATTTTCTGGCCCGCAGAGGGCACCTTGATGTGTTGGTAGGACATGAATGCTCCTGTTGCTCCTGGGGGTTGCTCGCTCGCCACCAGATCGCAGCGGCCAGCATGATTGTCGCCAGCCACCGAGCCAGACGGCGGACCGTAGCTCATTCTAGCGCCCATTCTGGCACCCGTGCGGGGGGATGAAATCCCGCAGGCGTAAAATGAAGACTTTCCTTTCTGTCTCTACAGACGTTACGTCACATGTTCAACCCGTCCCGGGATCAAGTCCGCGAGTTCTTTATCGAAACTTGGCGCAAACACCGCGCCAACGAAATTCTGACGCCATTGGAATCGATGGCGCTGGACTGGATCATTGAGCACCCCGAATATCACGGCGATCTGGAACACCCCGAAGCCATGACAGCGGAGTATCCGGTCGAAAAAGGCCGTACGAATCCGTTTTTGCATCTGTCGATGCATCTGGCCATCGCAGAGCAGTTGTCCATCGATCACCCGCGCGGAATCCGTGCTGCCTACCAAAAGCTGGTCGCGCGCAGCGACGCGCATCAGGCCGCACACGACATCATGGACTGTCTGGGCCAGGTCGTCTGGGAAGCCCAGCGACTTGGCACTGAACTGGATAGCGATGTCTACATCGACCTGATTCGTCAACGCGCAGAGCGTTAACGGCCGCCGTCAACGACGGCCGACCATAACCCTCAACAGAAATCAGCTGAACCGGCGCGGCGATATTTGGCGTGTTTTACTTGCGCACACCGAGATCACTGGGCTGCGCGGACAGCCACTGCGCCACATGTTCGATGTCCTGATCCGACAACTGCGCAGCAAAAGCTCCCATGATGGGATTTTTTCGCACGTTGGCCGTGGCGGGCGTGCCGGCGGCACCTCGCCTGTAGGCCTTTAGCGCCTGGATAAGATAATCCTCGTGCTGCCCTGCCAGCACAGGGTAGGCCGGGTCGACCGATGTCTTGGCATCCGCGCCATGACACGAGGCGCAGTTGAACTTATCGAATACCGCTTTACCGGCAGCCAGATCCTCGGCCTGCACACCGCCACCGGCAGCGGCCAGCATGGTTGCTGCCAAGATCAACGTATAGCGTTTCATCATGTGCCCTCGCATCACTTGAGATTAGAGTAATAAGCGGCCAGGTCGGCAATATCCTGGTCGCTCAGGCTGCCCGCGATGGCATCCATGGTGGGATGGCTGCGCGCGCCTTTTTTGTACTCATTGAGGGCGGCTTCGATATATTTGGCGTTTTGGCCAGCAATCATCGGCACATGATAGAGCTCGGGAAAACTGGCTTTGTAGCCAGGAATGCCATGGCACCCGATGCACATGGACACTTTGCTTTTGGCGTTCTGGATATTGCCGGTCGGTGCTGCCTCGGCAGCAGCCGCCTGACCAGCGATCGCACAGGACACCACTACAACCAGCGAGGACAGATAGGTTTTCAACTTCATTGGAATGGCTCTTTGTAAGGCTGAAAACTGTGCTCGGGATGAGCGGCCGGGCCTGAACCCAGCTACAAACCCGGACGATTGTACGATAATTGTTGCTGAGCCATACTAACCCAAGCGCGGACTCCCTCCGCCCTTCTTTCGCTGCCATTGCCTATGTCTGCTGCCCAGAGTCCCGCTGCATCCCGCTTCGAAGGAACCGACCGCTACGTCGCGACCGACGATCTCAAACTGGCCGTCAATGCTGCACTGACGCTGCAACGCCCCTTGTTGATCAAGGGCGAACCCGGCACCGGCAAGACCATGCTCGCCGAGGAAGTCGCACTGGCGCTGGGGCGCCCGCTGCTGCAATGGCACATCAAGTCCACCACCAAGGCGCATCAGGGCCTGTATGAATACGACGCCGTATCACGCTTGCGCGACTCGCAGCTCGGCGACGAAAAGGTGCGCGACATCCGCAACTACATCGTGCAAGGAACACTATGGCAGGCCTTTGACGCGCCCGAGCCTGTGGTGCTGCTGATCGACGAGATCGACAAGGCAGATATCGAGTTTCCGAATGACTTGCTGCGCGAACTCGATCGCATGGAATTCCATGTTTACGAAACGCGTCAAACCATTGCCGCACGCCACCGGCCGCTGGTGATCATCACCTCGAACAACGAAAAAGACCTGCCTGACGCCTTTCTGCGCCGCTGCTTTTTCCACTACATCCGCTTCCCGGATCGCGAAACGATGCGCGACATTGTCGGGGTGCATTTTCCCGACCTGAAGCAAGACGTCTTGCGTGCTGCGCTGGACACGTTCTTTGCCCTGCGCGAAGCCCCCGGGCTGAAAAAGAAGCCCTCCACCTCCGAGCTGTTGGACTGGCTGCGCCTGCTGTTGGCCGAAGGCGCAACGGCCTCGCAAATCGAAGCGCACGCTGCAGCCTCCGTCCCGATGATGGCGGGTGCGCTGCTCAAAAACGAACAGGACGTGCAGCTGCTGGAACGCCTGGCGGCCATGACTCGCGGCAATACCCGGCGCTGACATGCTGATCGACTTCTTCTACCATCTGCGCGCACACAAACTGCCGGTTTCGGTCAAGGAATACCTGACACTGCTTGAAGCCCTGCAGCACCAGGTCATGTCGCCCACGCTCGATGACTTTTATTTCCTGGCGCGCACGGCACTGGTAAAAGACGAGTCGCTCTACGACCGCTACGATGCCGCTTTTGGCGCCTACTATCGCGGCATCGAGGCGGCACTGCCCGCCGATAAGGACATCCCGCTCGACTGGCTGATCAAGCAATTCGAAAAGAGCCTGACACCTGAAGAAAAAGCCGCGATCGAAAAGCACGGCTGGGACAAATTGATGGAGCTCTTCAAAGAGCGCCTCGAGGAACAAAAAGAACGCCATGCCGGTGGCAGCAAATGGATCGGCACAGGCGGCACGTCCCCCTTTGGCAATGGCGGCTATCACCCCGAAGGCATACGCGTAGGTGGCGATTCCGCCGGCAACCGCACCGGCGTGAAAGTCTGGGACATGCGGCAGTTTCGCGATTACGACAATCAAGTCGAACTGGGCACGCGCAATTTCAAAGTCGCATTACGGCGGCTACGTCGTTTTGCGCGTGAGGGCGCAGAGCTGGAACTGGATCTGGACGACACCATCACCAGTACGGCACGCAATGCCGGCCACCTCGATTTGCGGCTCGTACCCGAACGCCACAACACGGTCAAAGTCCTGATGCTGTTGGATGTCGGCGGCAGCATGGACGACCATATCGCGCGCGTCGAAGAACTGTTCTCCGCAGCGCGCAGCGAGTTTCGCAATCTGGAGGTCTATTACTTCCATAACTGCCCATACGAAACGCTGTGGCAAAACAACCGCCGGCGCAACAGCGAACGCTTTGACACCTGGGACGTGCTGCGCAAATACAACCCGGATTGGCGGCTGATCATCGTAGGCGATGCCACCATGAGCCCGTACGAGATTCTGCAGCCAGGCGGCTCGGTCGAGCACTACAACAAAGAACCTGGCGCAGTCTGGCTGCGCCGACTGCTCGATGCTTGGCCCAAAGCCGCGTGGCTCAATCCCGAGCCCACGGCATCGTGGCAATATCGCCAGTCCATCGCACTGCTGCGCGACATCATGCAACAGCGCATGTACCCCGTCACCGTCGCGGGCCTGGAACAGGCGATGCGGCAGTTATCGAAATAATTCCGCTCAACCGTCAATCGGCTCGACGGGGGTATCGAGGATCAACTGGTAAAACGCCAGATCCAGCCAGCGTCCAAACTTGAAGCCTGCATGCCGGATCGTTCCGGCATGCACAAAACCGAGCTTCTCATGCAGCCTGATGCTGCCCTCGTTCGTGGCGTCAATGCCACCGACCAGCACATGCAATTGCGCCAGCCGGGCGCGGTCGATCACGATACGCATCAGCGCCTCAGCCAGCCCTCTGCCGCGAAAACGGTTCTCGACATACACCGAGTGCTCGACCGTATATTTGTTGGCGGGATAGGCGCGAAACGAACCGTAACTGGCAAAGCCCATCAACGCGCCCGCCTCGTTTTCAAAGCCGACGACAGGGAAGCCGCCTGCTGCTTTCGCCTGAAACCACGCCTGCATCGAGGTCAAAGTGCGCGGCTTGTAGTCGTACAAGGCCGTCGAGGTCAGGATGGCGTCATTGAAAATTTCCAGGATCGCCGCAGCGTGGCGTTCGTAAGAACACTCGACCAACGTGGCGCCGGCAGGCAACGCAGGAGATAGATGGGAATTCATTGGAAAGTCCGGGGTCGCCTTTCTGGTGAACGACGGCATACGCATCGGCCCTGAGGCAGGCCAGACGTCATACTGGTTCGGGCGAATTATAACGGCGAGGTTTGCCGGGCTTCTCCGACGGTAAAGCACCGCAACGCGTAAAACGGCGTCCCCTGCACTGTCAGTCAGTCTTATATAGAACTAGGGCATTTTGATCGCCGCGTCGGATAGGAACCATCCGTTGCGTATACACTCCAACGACTTTCGCCCGTTATGGATGCTTGCTATGCGTTTTTCGCTTTCGGGGCTATTCGCCCGCTTGAACGCCCTGCTGGTCACGTCATTTCTCGCCTTTCAGGCGGGGGCCGCGCCCACACCCGCTGGGATCACAGAGGTCACCTCTGTCGAGGGCATCACGGAATACCGCCTATCCAATGGCCTGCGCGTACTGCTGGCGCCGGATGCTTCCAAGCCGACCACCACGGTCAACATGACCTATCTGGTCGGCTCGCGCCAGGAAAACTACGGCCAGACCGGGATGGCGCACTTGCTGGAACACATGCTATTCAAGGGCACACCCACCACTCGCAATGCCCTGGGCGAATTTTCCCGCCGCGGCCTGCAGGCCAACGGCTCCACCTCCAGCGACCGCACCAATTACTTCGCCAGCTTTGCCGCAAACCCCGAGACGCTGAAATGGTATCTGGGCTGGCAGGCTGACGCCATGGTCAACTCCTTGATTGCCAAAGAGGATCTCGACTCTGAGATGACCGTGGTCCGCAACGAAATGGAAAGCGGCGAGAACAACCCATTTCGCGTGCTGATGCAGAAAATGCAGGCCGCTGCCTACCAATGGCACAGCTACGGCAAGAGCACCATTGGCGCGCGCTCCGATGTCGAAAATGTCGACGTCGGCCAGCTGCGTGCCTTCTATCACGAGTATTACCAGCCCGATAACGCCGTCCTGATCGTCGCCGGCAGTTTTGATCCGCAAACGACGCTGGAGGCGATCAGCGAAACCTTGGGCAAACTGCCCAAGCCCGAACGCAAGCTGCCGCCGGAATACACGGTCGAGCCGGTCCAAGACGGCGAGCGCGCCGTGACCCTGCGACGCGCGGGCGGCACGCCGCTGGTGGCCGCGATGTACCACATTCCCCCGGCCGGCAGCCCCGACTACATCCCGTTCGATCTGGCCGCGACCATCCTGGCCGATACCCCGTCGGGCCGTCTATACCAAGCCCTCGTGCCCACCAAGTTGGCTGCGGAAGTCTTCGGTTTCACCATGGATCAACACGATCCCGGTGTCGCCATGTTCGGCGCCCAGCTGCAGCCCGGCATGAATCAGGACAAAGCCCTTCAAACCCTCACCTCGACCCTGGAATCGCTGGATAAAAAACCCTTTACCCAAGAGGAACTGGACCGCGCTCGCAGCAAATGGCTGACCGCATGGCAACAACTCTATGCCGACCCCGAGCAAATCGGCGTCGCGCTGTCAGAGGCCATCGCGGGTGGTGACTGGCGCTTGCTCTTTTTGCATCGTGACCGTGTGCGACAGGCCAAGCTCGCAGACGTGCAACGCGTCGCGAACGAGTATTTGACCGCCAGCAATCGCACCGAGGGCCGTTATATCCCGACGGAAAAACCGAAACGTGCGCCGCAATTAGTGCGCGCAGACTTGGACGCAGCACTGAAAGACTACAAAGGCGATGCCGACTTCAAGCAGGCCGATGTCTTTGACCCCTCGCCGGCCAACATCGACAAGCTGACGCAGCGCGACAATCTGGACTTGCCCAACGGCGCCGTCCAACTGGCTTTGCTACCTAAAGCCACGCGCGGCGGGCGCGTGCAGGCCGAATTGCTCATCCAGTTTGGCGATGCGGCCAGTCTTCGCGGCCAGCGTATCAACGCCGCGGCCGTCGCCGCTCTGCTTGAACGCGGCACGCCTACCCTGTCGCGCCAAGTGATTCAAGACCGTATCGACGCGCTGCAAGCGCAAGTCTCGTTCAGCGGCTCCGGCACCGATCTGACTGTCTCGATGTCAGCCGCTGGCGAGCATCTGCCCGCGCTGGTCAGTCTGGTGCTGGACGTCGTGCGCAACGCCAATTTCCCGGAAGCCGAAATCGAGGAATATCAACGTCAAGCGCTGACCTCGATACGCAGCGCCATGACCGAGCCTACTGCCTTGGCCTCCCGTGCGCTGGCGCGTCAGGACAACCCGTGGCCGGCCGACGATGTGCGCTATGTGCCTACCTTTGATGAAGCCCTCGCACAGACCGAGGCCATCAAGCGGGATGCGCTGGTGGCCTTTCACAAGCGGTTCTACGGCGCAGGTACGGTGAAGTTCTCCGCCGTCGGCGAGTTTGACGCCAACGCAGTCAAACAATCCCTCACCGAAGGGCTGAAGGGCTGGCAAAAGGCGCCGGCGTACACTCGCCTGGACGACCCTTACCACGACATCAAAGCGCAAAACTTCGATATCGAAACGCCCGACAAGGCCAATGCCTTCTACATTTCGCGGCTGCCCCTCAAACTGCAGGACACCGATCCGGATTTCCCTGCGCTTTACTTGGCCAATTTCCTGCTGGGCACCTCAGAAACCTCACGCCTGTGGGAACGCGTCCGCGAAAAAGAAGGCCTGTCGTACAACGTACGCAGCAACCTGTCAGTGTCCTCGTACGAGCCGTCGGGCAGCTGGACGATCTATGCGATCTACGCGCCGCAGAACCGAGAGCGCCTGGAAACCGCCATCAAAGAGGAACTCGCCCGCGCCGTGAAAGACGGTTTCTCGGCCAAGGAAATCGAAGACGGCATCACCGCCTTGCTGAACTATCGCAAACTGTCTCGTGCCCAAGACAGCGTGCTGGCCTCAGCCTGGGTCGACTACCTGAGCCGCGGCCGGACCTTCGAATGGTCCGCTCAGTTCGATCAGAAAATCGAGGCGCTCACCCCCGATTCGGTCAATGCCGCTTTGCGCAAGTATCTGCAACCCGCGGCGTTCAGCACTGCCGTGGCGGGGGATTTTGCCGCTCAACAGAAAAAGAAGGCGCCCTAGCCGCTTGCTGCATCAAGCACCCGTCTAAGTCGCGTGTGCATTTACCTCGGAACGCCGGCTCGATGCCGGCGTTTTTTATTGCCGGGCCGCCCCAAAACAATTTGGTGGAAGTGTCCGATTTCGCAGCCAAAGGAGCGCGACGAAATCCCTTACCATGGGCAATAGGAATACATTTTTCAGGCAGCCTGATCGTCTCCAGGCTCGGACAAGCGGCGAGGCCCTCGCCTCACACGCCACAAGACTCAATACACGGAAAAGCCGCTGAATTGTTTTAAGGCCAAAGACAAATGGAGATTACCCCATGAGACCCGTATCCTCAGGCCAACCGCTCCCAACCAACCTGGCAGAAGCCGACATTGAGGCGCCGCCAGCCCCCGATCGGGACACGCCCTCAGCTAGCCACGTGCAAACGCCTTCGCCCAATATCGAACCAAACAATATGCCTTTCCAAGGGGTCTACGGCCGGGTCGCCCCTCATGCACTGACCCGCGCAGAGGTTCACGCTGAGGCGGTCCGGGCGAACAAGGCAGGCGAGATACCCCGCGGCGAGCAGCCATACCCCATGCCCCAGGCATCCTCCGTTCCGGGAAAAAGTCGGGAACAAGTCATCGCTGAGCTCGCAGAGGCCAAAGCAGCCGGCCAAGTGACTTACGGCGAACAAGAGTATCCCGCACCGACAGTTTCATCGGCCCCTAGCAAGACCCGTGAACAGGTGCGTGCGGAACTGAGCGAGGCCAAGGCCGCTGGCCTAGTGACCTACGGCGAACAAGAATACCCAGCGACACCCATGCGGCCTGCTCAGAACAAACCTGGCGAGCCGACTCGTGAGTGGTCGCTGATCGACAAACTGCGAGATACGCTCAAAACGCTGTGGGGGCATGGTAAATAGCTGATATTCCTACACTTTTTTCGGCAGCAAACGCGCCATACCAGTCGCTTGGCGCAGCAGGCCCGTCGCGTTCGCGTGACGGGCCTTTATTTGTTCACCACGCCCGACATATCAATTCCATTTTCACCAAAAATCCACGTTATTTATTTGATTACTCATGAAAATGGAAAAATATTTTCATGAAATCCGGGTTTATCCCAGGTCCTGACAAGCGCACAATTCAGTCATCGGGAAACAAACACGGACCACGACGGAAAGCCGCCGGACTCCATCCCACATTCACAGACAAATGGAGGTCGTATCATGAAAACCCTAACTTCTGCCCTGCTAGTTTCGATGAGCCTGTTGAGTGCCGGCGCCTACGCCGCCTCCCCCAACATCGAACCTAACAACGTGCCCTTCCAAGGCGTTTATGGCCAAGTCGATGCCAACGCCCCGACCCGCGCCCAAGTCGTGGCTGATCTGGCTCAGGCCAAGGCTGCTGGCCTGGTGACCTACGGCGAACAAGAGTACCCCGTGGAAATCGCCAACCACTCGAACAAGAGCCACGACCAAGTCGTTGCCGAACTGGCTCAAGCCAAAGCCAACGGCCAATACTCCTTTGGCGAACTGGACTATCCCGTTGTTCGCTAAGTGAGCGGTAAGCGCCACCGCGCTCACAAGGTGCGGCGGCAGCAGTACCTGCAGTTGATGTAGCAGTACCAAGCAGTGAAGTGCAGTATGTGGTTGAAGTAGCAGTAGTTTTAGTAGTTGAAGTTGTAGTAGTTTTAGCAGTTGAAGTTGTAGTAGTTGAAGTTGCAGTCCTGATCGCTGTAGTAGCAAGCCGAGCCCCGTCACATCCGTGTGGCGGGGCTTTCATTTGTCCATGCCGCCAATACATCAATTCCATTTTTCCTACAAATATCATTAATAATGATAATTACATAGGAAAATGGAAAAATATTTCCAACAAACCCGGGTTTATCCTCGGTTCCAGCAAGAGCACAATGAAGTCATCGGGAACCAAACACGAACCACGACGGAAGACCGCCGGATTCCAATCCCAAATTCAGACAAATGGAGGTCTTATCATGAAAACCCTAACTTCTGCCCTGCTAGTTTCGATGAGCCTGCTGAGCGCCGGCGCCTACGCCGCCTCGCCCAACATCGAACCCAACAACGTGCCTTTCCAAGGCGTTTATGGCCGTGTCGATGCCAACGCCCCGACCCGCGCCCAAGTCGTCGCCGAATTGGCCCAAGCCAAGGCTGCTGGCCTGGTGACCTCTGGCGAAGAAGACTATCCGCCTCAAGTCTCCGCCACGTCCGGCAAGACCCGCGAACAAGTTCGCGCCGAACTGGCCGAAGCCAAAGCCACGGGCCAATACACCTTCGGTGAATTGGACTACCCGCCAGTTGCCCGCTAATTGCAAAGCGTTCCGAGCGATGTGAAGCAACAGTACGGAGCGCAGCGCAAAGGCAAAAGCCCCCTGTCATGTATTTGACAGGGGGCTTTCTTCATATCGGGCCGAAGCACGATTCAGCCAAGACCGATGCTCCGCAACGCGGAGCATCCGCCTGACCGACACTTCAACTAAAAAACTCTTTGACTCGATCCGTCCAGGATTTGCTTTGTGGTGAGTGACGCTCGCCGCCGTCTCCCAGCGAAGCCTCGAATTGGCGCAAGATCGCTTTCTGCTCGTCGCTCAGCCGCACGGGCGTTTCGACGACGACATGGCAATACAGATCACCCGGATAGCTGGCGCGCACGCCGCGAATACCCTTGCCACGCAAACGGAACGTCTTGCCCGATTGCGTACCCTCGGGGATCGAGATTTCGGCCTTGCCGCCAAGCGTGGGCACCTGCAGCTCGCCGCCCAATGCCGCCGTGGTGAACGGGATGGTCAATTCGCAATGCAAATCGTCATCGTCGCGCTGGAAGATCTTGTGCTGCTTGATATGGATCTCGACATAGAGATCCCCCGACGGCCCGCCATTGATGCCGGGTTCGCCGTTGCCACTCGATCGGATACGCATGCCGTCGTCGATACCGGCCGGGATCTTGACCTGCAGGGTCTTGTTCCGGCGGATGCGGCCGACGCCATCGCATGCCGTGCATGGATCGGTGACTTCCTTGCCGCTGCCGTGGCAGGTCGGGCATGTCTGCTGCACACTGAAAAAGCCTTGCTGCATCCGCACTGCGCCTGAACCGCCGCAGGTATGGCAGGTCTTGGGCGAGGTGCCGGGCTTGGCGCCGCTGCCGTGGCAGGTGTCGCAATTTTCCCAGCTCGGCACACGGATTTCGGTGTCAAAGCCTTGGGCAGCTTGCTCAAGCGTGATTTCCAGGGCGTACTTGAGGTCAGCGCCGCGGTATACCTGGGGACCACCGCCTCCGCGACGGCCGCCTGCCCCACCAAAAATTTCGCCGAAAATGTCGCCAAAGGCGTCGGCAAAGCCGCCGCCCATACCTGCGCCGCCCATGCCCGCAGCATTGGGATCAACGCCCGCATGGCCATAACGGTCGTATGCCGCCCGCTTTTGTTCGTCGCCCAGGACTTCGTAGGCTTCCTTGATTTCCTTGAACTTTTCTTCGGCGTCTTTGCTGTCCGGATTACGGTCCGGATGGTATTTCATGGCCAGCTTGCGGTAGGCCTTTTTCAGCTCGTCGTCCGTGGCGTTTTTTGCCACGCCTAAAGCTTCGTAGTAATCGCGTTTTGCCATAATGAATCAGCCCGAAAACGAGCTATAACCTCGGTGATACAGAACGAATCCGCCCGGTAACCGGAAATTCCGGGTACCGGGCGAGATCAGGCGTCATAGACGGCCGTTATTGCCCGACTTATTGGTCGCGCTTGACTTCTTTGAAGTCAGCGTCGACCACGTTGTCGTCAGCCGGCTTGGCTTCTGCGCCGCCAGCCTGCTGGGCAGCCTGGGCAGCCTGCATATCGGCGTACATCTTTTCGCCGAGTTTCTGCGAAGCCGTCGACAGCGCCTCTACCTTGGCATCGATCGCAGCCTTGTCGCCGTCCTTGAGCACATCCTCGACTTCCTTGATGGCGGCTTCGATGGACTCTTTTTCAGAGGCCTCGAGCTTGTCGCCATACTCGGTCAGCGATTTGCGGGTGGCATGCACCAGCGCATCGGCCTGGTTGCGGGTCTGAGCCAGCTCGGCAATGCGGTGATCTTCCTCGGCATTCGCCTCGGCATCTTTGACCATGCGCTGGATTTCGTCCTCGGACAAACCAGAGTTGGCCTTGATGGTGATCTTGTTTTCCTTGCCGGTACCCTTGTCTTTGGCGGACACGTGCAGAATGCCGTTGGCATCGATGTCGAACGTGACTTCGATCTGCGGCAGGCCACGCGGAGCCGGCGGAATACCCTCGAGGTTGAATTCGCCCAAGCTCTTGTTGCCGGCAGCGATTTCGCGCTCGCCCTGGAACACCTTGATCGTCACGGCCGGCTGATTGTCGTCAGCGGTCGAGAACGTCTGCGAGAAACGTGTCGGGATCGTGGTGTTCTTCTGGATCATCTTGGTCATCACGCCGCCCAGGGTTTCGATACCCAGAGACAGAGGCGTCACGTCCAGGAGCAGCACGTCTTTGCGATCGCCCGACAACACCGAGCCCTGAATCGCGGCACCAGCAGCCACGGCTTCGTCGGGGTTGATGTCCTTGCGCGGATCCTTGCCAAAGAACTCTTTGACCTTTTCCTGCACCTTGGGCATACGGGTCATACCGCCGACCAGGATCACGTCGTCGATCTCAGAGACCTTGACGCCAGCGTCCTTGATGGCCACGCGGCAGGGCTCGATCGTGCGCTCGATCAGTTCTTCGACCAAGGCCTCCAGCTTGGCGCGCGTGATCTTCAGGTTCAAGTGCTTGGGACCGGAAGCATCTGCCGTGATGTACGGCAGGTTGATTTCGGTCTGTTGGCTGGACGACAGCTCGATCTTGGCTTTTTCAGCGGCTTCTTTCAGGCGTTGCAGGGCCAGGACGTCCTTGGACAGATCCACGCCTTGCTCTTTCTTGAATTCGCCGATGATGTAATCGATGATGCGCTGGTCGAAGTCCTCGCCACCGAGGAAGGTGTCGCCGTTGGTCGACAGAACTTCGAACTGCTTTTCGCCGTCCACGTCAGCGATTTCGATGATGGACACGTCGAACGTACCACCGCCCAAGTCATACACAGCGATCTTGCGATCGCCCTTTTCGGACTTGTCCAGGCCGAACGCCAACGCGGCAGCTGTGGGCTCGTTGATGATGCGCTTGACTTCCAGGCCGGCGATACGGCCGGCGTCCTTCGTTGCCTGACGCTGGCTGTCGTTGAAGTAGGCCGGCACCGTGATCACGGCTTCGGTGACTTCTTCGCCCAGGTAGTCCTCGGCGGTTTTCTTCATTTTGCGCAGCACGTCGGCGGAGACTTGGGGAGGCGCGATTTTCTTGCCGCGCACTTCAACCCAGGCATCGCCGTTGTCGGCCTTGACGATGCTGTAGGGCATCAGGTCGATGTCTTTCTGAACGGCTTTTTCGTCGAATTTACGGCCGATCAGACGCTTGACAGCGTACAGGGTGTTTTTGGGGTTGGTCACTGCTTGACGCTTGGCGGGCGCGCCGACCAGGGTCTCGCCATCGTCCATGTAGGCAACGATGGAGGGGGTGGTACGGGCACCTTCGGCGTTTTCGATGATTTTGACCTGGCTACCGTCCATGACAGCCACGCAGCTGTTGGTCGTGCCCAAGTCGATGCCGATGATTTTGCTCATGGTTGGAATACCTTGAATATTGATTTCGTAAGTACAGAAAATTGGGGAAAAAACTCAGTCTCAACCTAACTGGGGCTGCCAATGGGGTTTTTCAAGACCCTGGCGTGCTTTTCTGCTCGACGGGCGCTGCGCTCTGCAACCGGCTGACTGCCGCCACAAATTGCGGCAGACCGGGCCAACTGGTAATACGTCCCAGCCGCTTGCCACCACGATAGAACACAAAAGTCGGCACACCATGCAAGGCAAATCGCCGTCCTAACGCCTCGTCGGCGTAGACATCAGCCTGAAACCAGCTCAACCCCAGATCCAGCAAGGCCCGCTGATGCAATAGCGCGGCCTGCTTGAACAAATTGCAGTTGTAACAATCCTGGCCCCACAAGAATACGCACCGCAGGTCGTCGCCCGGTGCCTCGATCACCGCCTGGTCAATATCGGCGGTGCCGACGGCACGCATGGCGAACACCTCAAAGACCTGAGACGGATCGAAGGATGTGGAGCCAGACATGGTCGCGCGCCGATCAGCCTGCGGAAACGATCACCAAGGCCGGCCGCAGGGTACGGTCGGCGATCACGTAGCCCTTTTGCAGCGTCTGCACGATCGTATTGGCGGGCTGCTCGGCGGGCACAGAGGAAATAGCCTGATGCAGGTGCGGGTCGAACTTGTCGCCCTGCACCGGCGCGATTTCCTTGAGCAGATTGCGCTCGAATGCGCCGCTCAACTGCTTGAGCGTCACTTCGACACCCTCGCGCAGGGCTTCCAGGGTCTGGTCTGCCTGCGCTAGCGCGGCTTCGAGGCTGTCTTTGACGGGGACCAGGCTTTCGGCAAAGGACTCAATACCGAACTTGCGTGCCTTGGATACGTCCTCCTGGGCGCGACGGCGGACGTTTTCGGCCTCGGCGTGGGTACGCAGTAGTTGGTCTTGCTGTCCAGTGACGGTGGCCTGGGCGGCCTCGAGCTCGGCACGCAACGCGGCAATTTCGGCCTGCAGCGACTCGATGGTGACGGGCGCGGCGGCGCCTTGGTCCTCGGACTCGGGGGCTTGATCGACAGGCTCTTGAGATGCCGTCATGGGAGATCCTCCAAAAAACAATAGCGTAGGCCCCGATAATGGGGGCCTTATAGGCTATTTCAAGAGGCCATGCGGCAGATAGGGCTACTTTTCCTTGGGCTGGGCGGGCGCGGGCGGATCGCTGGCAGGAAAGCTTTCTTCCAGCGCCTCGTCCAGCGCGTCTTCCTCGCCATCCTGAGCGTCCGCGCTCGGCGCGACTGTAGCCGCGGGGTCACTCGCGGGAAAGGTCTCATCGAGCGCCTTGTCGAGTTCGCCTTCGACACGCTCGTCCTGTTTGGTGGGAGATTCGGGCCGGTGCGGCGCCTGCGTCCCAGGTTTATTGGATGTGCTCATTCGCGATCCCCTGAAAGCTGCCGTTCACTCATGCCCCGCCGACGCTGCTTCGGCGGAGCTCTCACGTTCTATTCTAGTGTACGACCTGCGACGGTTCGCGGGGTCCAACCTTGTAAGTGATTGTCGACCAACGCCGCCAGTCCTTCGATCCAATCGGGACGATCGTTCAGTGCCGGGATATATCTGAACTGACGCCCTCCCGCTGCCAGGAAAGCGTCACGGCATTCCTGGCTGATTTCCTCCAGGGTCTCCAGACAATCGGCGACAAAACCCGGGCACACCACGTCAACTTCGGTAACGCCTTGACCCGCCAGGGTTTTCAGCGTGGGTTCCGTATAGGGCTCCAGCCAGCGGGCAGCGCCAAAGCGGCTCTGAAATGTCACCTCGACCTGATCGGGCGTCAACGCCAGGCGTTCGCGTAGCAAGCGCGCCGTTTCCAGGCAGTCCCGGTAATACGGATCACCCAATTCGACCGAATAACGGGGCAAGCCATGAAAGCTCATGACCAGTTTCTGCGGACGCCCCTTCGTCTGCCAATAGTCCGAGATCTGACGCGCCAAAGCATCGAGGTACCCTGAGTCTTGATGGAATCGCTTGATAAATCGCAGCTCGGGCTGATCCCGCAACTTGGCCACATGACCCGTGACGGCATCAACCACAGTCGCCGTCGTGCTCGCGGCATACTGAGGGTACAGCGGGACGGTCAAGATGCGCTGGCAACCTTGTTGCCGCAATCTCGTGATGGCCTGCTCGATAGACGGCTCGCCATAGCGCATGGCGAGCTCGACCCGCACCGCCATCCCACGTGCCTGCAGCGCACGCTGCACGCCCTCGGCCTGACGGCGGCTATACACCATCAAAGGCGAGCCTTCCTCCATCCATATTCCCGCATAACGCGGTTGCAAACGGCGCGGGCGCCTGGCCAGCACCAGGCAATGCAAGATCGGCAGCCATAAATAACGCGGAATCTCGATCACTCGGGGATCGGACAAGAACTCGGCCAGGTAACGGCGTATATCGCGTGGCGTCGGACTGGCCGGCGTTCCCAGATTGACCAGCAGGACGCCGACAGGCCCTGCCTCTCGCGGGGAGGGATTTTCGTCAAAAGGATCCGTCTGTGGGGGTTCGGGCAGGTAACGCTCAGGCCATAAATACTTGAACAAGCGCAAAAACACGAAATACCTCTCAAGAACCAAGCTGCCGGAGAGCCGGCTCAATGATCCGGCTTAATCTTAATGATTATGGCTGAATGCGTTGGACAGCAGACGCGCCGTGATGTCGACAATAGGAATGACGCGCTCGTAAGCCATGCGGGTGGGTCCGATGACCCCCAGGGTACCGATCACCCTGCCATCGACCCCGTAGGGAGCGGTGATCACGGATACTTCTTCCATGGGCAGCAACTGCGATTCGCCGCCGATATAGATCTGCACCCCTTGGGCACGGCTGGAAGTATCCAGCAACTGCAGCAGATCGGTTTTCTTCTCGAACAAGGAAAACATTTTGCGCAGGCGATCCATATCGGACGCGATATCCGTCACGTCGAGCAGCTTGCGTTCACCCGAAATGATCACATCGTCGCCATCCTCGGCGGCCTCGGCTCCGGCCTCGACCGCGGCCTGCATCAGACGCGATATGTCTTCGCGCAATTGCGCTAGCTCGGTCGTCAAGGTCCGGCGCACCGCATCGAAGGATTTGCCCGCGAAATGCACGTTGAAGAAATTGCCGGCCTCGACGAGCTCGGCCTCCGAATAGTCGCGCTGGACAGTCAGGATCCGGTTCTGGACGTCGCCGTCGGGGGTGACGATGATGAGCAGCACCCGTTTGTCCGACAAGCGGATGAATTCAATTTGACGAAATACCTGTGCGCGCTTGGGTGTCAACACCACGCCCGCGAACTGCGTCAGATTGGACAACAGCGCCGCCGCGGCGTTGACCGCTCGCGAAGGCTCGGTAGCCGTCAAGGCAGCCTCGCCGAATTGCTGTGGTTGAAACTCGTACGGCTGCACCGCCAGCAGCGAGTCGACAAACATGCGATAGCCCCGCGGCGTAGGCACGCGGCCTGCCGATGTGTGCGGGCTGTGTATGAGCCCCAGGTCCTCGAGGTCCGCCATGACATTGCGTATCGTGGCGGGAGACAGATCAAAGACCTTGGATAGCGTGCGCGACCCTACCGGTTGTCCATCGGCAATGTGACGTTCTATCAGGGCTTTAAGTAATGCGCGGGCGCGATCATCCATGACGACTATTGTAGGGAAACTTTCAGAAATGGGCGATTTTTGTCCTGCAGCCGGGTAAGCCGCCCCATATAATCGGCGAATCGACCCGGCCAACGTGCCGTTCCTATTGATTATCGGTCCTTTTCGCCATGCATTTTCCCATTGTTGCCCTGATTGGCAGACACCAGGATACGGGCCTGGACGCGCCGCTGCGCACCCTGGCAGAAATGCTGATCAAAGCCGGCCGGCAAGTATTGATCGACGCCGACACTGCCCAGAACACGGGTCTGCGCGATTATCCCGTGGCCACCCTGAAAGAAATCGGCGAAACCGCCTCATTGGCTGTCGTCATGGGCGGCGACGGCACGGTGCTGGGCGCTGCCCGTACGCTCGCCCCGTTTGGCTTGTCGATCGTAGGCATCAACCACGGCCGGCTCGGTTTCATCACCGACATCCCCGTGCAAGAATCGCAAAACGCCCTGGCCCGCATCATCGAGGGCAACTATCGCGCCGAAGACCGCATGCTCCTGGAGGGCTGTGTCTGGCGCGGCGACCAAATGATGTACACCGCGCCTGCCCTGAACGATGTGGTGCTCAACCGCGCCGGACGCGGCGGCATGATCGAAGTCCGTGTCGAGGTAGACGGGGCTTTCATGTATGCGCAGCGCGCCGACGGCCTCATCATCGCCACACCAACGGGATCCACGGCCTATGCATTGTCTGCCAATGGTCCGATTTTGCACCCGGGCCTGGACGCCATGGTGCTGGTTCCCGTGGCGCCGCAGACCCTGTCCAACCGTCCGATCGTCATCCCGGGCACGGGGGTACTCAGCATGACGCTGACAGCCATCGGCCGCGTCGAGACCGGCGCGAGCGTGCATTTCGACATGCAGACATGGTCCGATTTGCAGCCGGGCGATCGCATTTCCGTGCAACGTGCGCCGCATACGATCCGGTTCGTGCACCCGGAGGGCTACAGCTTCTTTTCAACTCTGCGTCGCAAGCTGCATTGGAATCTGATGCCTCAGGCGTCTGACAGCGTGGAATAACCGTACCGACTATCACCTATGTTGCGCACCCTGCATATTCGCGATTTTGTCATCGTCGAACAGGCCGAGATTCACTTCGGCCCGGGTTTTACCGTTTTTTCGGGCGAAACAGGCGCCGGGAAATCCATTTTGATCGATGCCCTGGCACTGGCGCTGGGCGGACGCGCCGACGCTGGCGTCTTGCGCGAAGGAGCGACTCGCGCCGATATCACGGCCCTATTCGATACCTCGGCCGAGCTGCGCAGTTGGCTTACGGAGCATGACCTGGACAACGGAGACGAGCTCGCGTTACGCCGCGTCGTGGATGCACAAGGCCGTAGCCGCGGCTATATCAACGGCATGCCGGCCACCCTGACGCAATTACGCGAACTGGGTGACAGCCTGGTGGATATCCATGGGCAGCATGCACACCAAAGCCTGATGCGCCCCGATGCGCAGCGAGACTTGCTGGACGCTCATGGCGGCCATGCCGAACTGCGCCAAGCCGTCGCCCAGGCATGGAAAGCCTGGCGGGCGGTCGCTCGCCAATTGGAGCTGGCCGAAAAAGACGCGGCGGGACTTGCCGCCGAGCGCGAGCGTCTGCAATGGCAAGCCGACGAGCTCGATCAATTGGCGCTGCAGGCTGACGAGTGGGACACCCTGCAATCCGAACAATCGCGCCTGGCCCATGCCCAGGCGTTGCTGGACGGCGCTGGACAGATCCTGGAGGCGCTCGACGGCGAAGACGACTCAGCCCTCCATCGCCTGAATACGGCTCAGCATCGCCTGCAAAGCATGCTGCGTCACGACGCTGGGTTGCAAGGCGTTGCCGACGAAATCGAATCCGCGCGCATTGCCATGTCGGAAGCCGTCTCGGATCTCAACAACTACGTCAGCCGCGTCGAACTCGATCCGCAGCGCCTGGCCCAAGTCGACACGCGGATGAGCGCCGTGTTTGAAATGGCGCGCAAGTTCAAAACCGATCCAGAGGCCTTGCCGGCGCTGCGCGACAGTGTGCATGCCCAGTTGGCGGACCTGCAAGCCGCAGCCGATATAGACGCCTTGCGCTCGCGCGCCGCGACAGCCGAAACGCAATATCTCGCCGCGGCCAAACAATTGTCCGCAGCGCGTGCCAAAGTCGCCAAGAGCCTGGGCAAACAAGTGACCGAGGCCATGCAGACGCTCGCCATGCAAGGCGGTCGATTCGAACCAGTCGTCTCCGCAAGCGCCCCCTCGGCACAGGGCAGCGATCAAGTCGAATTTCTGGTGGCCGGCCATGCCGGCACCACGCCGCGCCCGTTGGGCAAAGTCGCATCGGGGGGCGAGCTCTCGCGGATATCTCTGGCGCTATCCGTCATTGCCAGCCGTGCAGCACGCGTGCCCACTTTGATTTTCGACGAAGTCGACAGTGGTGTGGGGGGCGCCGTTGCGGAGGTCGTCGGGCAACTGCTCAAGGAACTCGGCGAACGCCATCAAGTGTTGTGCGTCACCCATTTGCCGCAGGTCGCCGCCTGCGGTAATGCGCAATATCGAGTCAGCAAAAAAGAAACGGCAGGCACCACGCGATCGCAGATTGCGGAATTGGACGCCGATCAACGCGTCGAGGAAATTGCCCGCATGCTAGGCGGCATCAAGATCACAGCCACCACGCGCGACCATGCGCGCGAAATGCTGGGCGGCTTGGCGGAACAAGCAGCACGCTAGGACTGCAGACGAAAATGCCCCCATGCATGCATGGGGGCATTTTCGTCTTGAGGCCAGCGGCCCGCACAAAAAAGCAGACCGCGATACAGTCAGAGCAATACGTAACGATTGCTGACTACATGCATGCGTCGTGGCGGCGGCACGAGGCTCGGCAGACCGCCCAGCTACCGCCACAAACCGCTTGGGTCAGCGGCTTTTTTGGCAGTCGCCGCAGATGCCATACAGCACCATGGCGTGGCTTTCCAAGGCAAAATTGTTGTCTTTTGCCACTTTGTGTTGACGTTTCTCAATGTCGGGATCGGAAAACTCGACTACCTTGCCACAATTGGTGCAGATCAGGTGGTCGTGGTGATCGCCGTCATTCAGTTCGAAAACCGCCTTGCCGCTGTCAAATTGGCTGCGGCTCAGGATGCCGGCCTGCTCGAACTGTGTCAGCACGCGATAAACCGTCGCCAAGCCGATTTCGACGTTTTCGCCGATCAGCGCGCGATAAACATCCTCGGCGCTCAGGTGCCGTTGGTCTGCTTTGCGGAAGATATCCAGGATTTTCAGGCGAGGAAAAGTCGCCTTCAAACCCATGTTTTTCAGTTCGCTTTGGTCTGTCATGGTGTAATCGCTCTCTGTCCGCGGTGGCAAGGGCAGAAATTGCGGCGCACAAACTGAAGCAGCGCGCCGCCCTTTTTCCGCTGCCCACGGAGCTACCGCATTGTGAAACCTTTATGATAACGGTTTTACCCGCTTTAAATCACAGATAGGGGCGCTTGGTGTCCATGATTGCACGTATTCCGACCCGGTTCCTGAAAACCGCACTGGCAGCCACCGCCATCGCAGCCGTTGTGGCGGGCTGCTCATCCGATAAATGGGGCTTCCCCTACAAAGCCCCGGTGCAGCAGGGCAACTGGATCACTCAAGAGCAAGTCGCCCTGCTGCAGCCTGGCATGACGCGCGAGCAAGTCCGCTTTGCATTGGGTAGCCCCACGTTGACCAGTGTCTTGCACGCGGATCGCTGGGACTATCCGTATTATTTCAAGCCCGGCTACGGTGACCCTCAAGAACGCAAGTTCACGGTGTGGTTCGACAATGACCGCCTGGTGCGCTGGGAAGGCGACAAGCAGCCCGATCTGCAACCGTTCCAACTGAACGCTGAAGGAAAACCCCAGGAAAAGATCGACGAGCAGATCGACGCGGAAACCGCTCGCCAGAATGCCGAGGGGGCGATTCAATCCGCTGTCCCGGCCGATGCGGCACAGTTGCCCGCACTCGGCACGCCTCCGGGCGGCGCGCTGCCTGCCGATAACGCCAACGGTGCGGTAGCACCCGCCAGTGGCGCAGATGCGGGCACGCAATCGGGCACGGCCGCTCAGCCGACCTCTGACACAGGCAGCGGCATCCGTGCACCCAGCATGTCGGAATCGGACGCATTACCTGCGGAAGATACGTCCAGCGGCACGTCTCGCCAACGGGAATTGCGACTGAATGCACCGAGCACGGGCTCGTCCAACCCCGCCACCGGCGGTGCCGAGCCGCTGCGTTGATCGCTGTCGCCTGAGGAAAAAACATGCGTATCGCAATTGCAGGTGCTGGCGGCCGTATGGGCCGCATGCTCATCGAAGCCGTCCTGAATGCTTCGGATATCACGCTCACTGTCGCGCTGGATCGTGCAGGCTCTCCTGATCTAGGGCAGGATGCCGGCGCATTTCTGGGCCGCGAAACGGGTGTCACGATTACAGATCAACTTGACGCGTTGGCCGATGCTGATTGCCTGATCGATTTCACTCGCCCCGAAGCTACGTTGGCGCATCTGAAGGCTTGCGTGCAACACGACACTCGGATTGTGATCGGCACGACGGGGTTTGACGATGCCGGGCGCGCCGCCATTGAAGTGGCTGCGCAAAAGATCGGCATCGTTTTCGCGCCCAATATGAGCGTGGGGGTGAATGCGACGCTCAAGCTGCTGGATGTCGCTGCGCGTATCCTGAATTCCGGGTATGACGTGGAGGTGTTCGAGGCGCACCATCGCAACAAGATCGATGCTCCCTCAGGCACTGCACTGAAGATGGGTGAGACGGTTGCCTCGGCCTGGGATGTTGCGCTGCCGGACGTCGCGACCTGGACGCGGCATGGCGATACGGGTGTGCGTCAGCCTGGCACTATCGGGTTTTCGGTGGTGCGCGGGGGGGATATTGTTGGCGACCATACGGTGTATTTCTGCGGGGACGGTGAACGTATCGAGATTACGCATCGATCCAGCAGCCGGGCGACTTATGCTCAGGGGGCGTTGCGGGCGGCGCGGTTTTTGAGCGATAAGGGACGTGGGGTGTTTGATATGCAGGCGGTGTTGGGGTTGTAGACTGCTTGCCGATTCTGAAGTTACCTTGACCTGCGGGAGCGGGGTGGGTTCTTTTGGCGTCGATGCGGGGCAGTGGCCGCGTTGGGGCTTCGCGGCGTCGGTCGGCCGCCTGCGCGGCCGACACCGCTTCGTCAACCTCGTCGCTGCGCTCCTTCGGTTTCCCTCGCTCGACGCCGAGGCGCCCCAACGCGGCCACTGCCCCGCATCGACTCGCAATGTCTCCAGCTCGCTGCATCGCTGGAACGAGTTTCTTGCTTAGGCTTCGTAGGATCGGTCTTTGTGAAAAGGAAGATCTTTCAGGGCCGCGATGTGTCGGCGCCTACGGGCGCGCCGACACATCGCATTCGAGCTTGGCTTGCGGTGCGGATGGGGTCTCAGCGCTTATTGTTGCCAGATGACGGGCTCGGGTTCTAGCTGGATGTGATAACGCGCTGAAACATCGCGTTGGATTGCGGCGGCTAATGCCATGATGTCGGCGGCGGTGGCGCTGCCTTTGTTGACTAGGACCAAGGCTTGTCTGTCGTGCACGCCTGCGGCGCCGAGTTGCTTGCCTTTCCACCCACATTGATCGATCAGCCAACCCGCGGCGAGCTTGTAGCGCCCGTCGGGCTGTGGGTAGGATACGAGACCTGGATGCTGCGCCAGCAAGGCGTCGCGAACGGAGGCCTCTACGAGCGGGTTCTTGAAGAAACTGCCCGCGTTGCCGATGACGGCAGGGTCAGGAAGTTTTTGGCGGCGAATATCGCAAACTGCGTTGAAGATGTCGCGCGCGGTCGGTGCGCTGGACGAGTGTGTGCGAGAAATCGCAGGGGCGCCGGTACCACCAGACAGTCCAAAATAACGCTGCAAATCCGGATATTCGAGCACGGCCTGCCACGGGCGCGGCAACGCGAAACGCACCGCAACGATAATCCACTCGCCGGGTTCGCCGTGCTTGAAAATGCTATCCCGATAGGCAAACTGACAGTCGGTTGCGGTCATGTCTACCAAACGGCGCTGACGGACGTTCCATGCTGTCAGCCCCTGAAAACGATCCGCCAGCTCGACGCCATAGGCGCCGATGTTTTGTACCGGTGCGGCGCCCACTGTGCCTGGAATCAATGCCAGGTTTTCCAGCCCATCCCAGCCTTGCTCCACACAGGTGGTCACGAAACCATGCCAGCTCTCGCCCGCCCCCGCCTCGATGATCCAGGCATCTGGCCGCGCCTCGATCAAGCGCACACCGGTCACGGCGACATGTGTGACAAGGCTTTCGATCCTAGCGGGCAGCACCATATTGCTGCCGCCACCCAAGACCAGCAAACGGGAATACTGATCAGCCAGGTCGGACAACGCGCTCAATTGATCAACGGAACGCAAGGTCACAAAAGCATCTGCCCACGCAGACAAGCCCAGCGTATTGAACTGGGTAAGATCCTGACGGGCGGGCGTTAACGGGGCGGTGGATGACGCCTGAGGGAAATCCGGCATGAATACAAGAGAACGCTAAAACCTGGGGCGCTCACATGTTAACAGCAGCCTGGGCGCGTCCTGGTTGACTGCGGCCCAGCTCGCACGTCCGGCCGCAGCAAATGGGCCCACCTTTGATCAAGGCAGGCACCAGCTTTCTATCAGCAACAGCCCAAACGTTTTTTACCGCCATAACGAGCATCCTGACGCTCTCGGAAAAACTCCTCGTACGTCATCGGCGTTTGGTCGGGGTGCGTACGCCGCATATGCGCGACGTAGTTTTCGTAATCGGGCACTCCGACCATCAAGCGCAATGTCTGGCCCAGGTAGCGACCGGCTTTGCCGGTCGCGGCGCCTAAATTGGTGAACATATGGCGCCCTCCGTCGATCAATGTCCGACAGCCGTCGCGGGCAGCGGCTCGTACGGGGTTTCGCGGGACGTGGCCGTGCCTTTGGCACGAGCTTGCAACACAGAACGAATGCCGAATACGACGACGCTCAGTACGACGAACATGAAGATGCCGCACAACGCCGCGTCTACGTAGTCGTTGAATACGACACGGCTCATTTCGGCGAGGTCCTTGGCCGGGGCCAGGACTTGGCCTTGTGCAATGGCTGCGTTGTATTTCGCCGCGTGCGCGAGAAAACTTACCTTCGGATCGGCGTCGAACATTTTCTGCCAGCCCGCGGTCAAGGTGCACACCAGCAACCACAACGTCGGCAACACCGTCACCCACGCATAGCGGTCGCGCTTCATCTTGAACAGCACCACCGTACCCAAGGTCAATGCAATCGCCGCCAGCATCTGGTTCGCAATGCCAAACAACGGCCACAGCGTATTGATGCCGCCTAGCGGATCCACCACGCCTTGATACAAGAAATAGCCCCAGGCCGCGACGCACAGACCGGTCGCGATCAGGCTGGCGGGCAGCGACTCCGTGCGCTTGAGTGCCGGGGCGAACGTGCCCAGCAGATCTTGCAGCATGAAACGGCCTGCGCGCGTCCCTGCATCGACAGCGGTCAGAATAAACAATGCTTCGAACAGGATGGCAAAGTGATACCAGAATGCCATCATGGCCGGGCCGCCGATGACCTGGTGCAAGATGTGCGCCATGCCTACAGCCAGCGTCGGTGCGCCCCCTGCGCGCGAAATGATCGTGCTTTCGCCGACGTCTTTCGCCGTCTGAACCAAATCAGCAGGTGTGACTACGAATCCCCAGCTCGACACGACCTGTGCGACATGCTCGGGCGTGGTGCCAATCACAGCCGCAGGGCTGTTCATCGCGTAGTAGATACCCGGCTCGATCACGCACGCAGCGACCAAAGCCATGATAGCGACGAACGACTCCATCAGCATGCCGCCATAGCCGATATAGCGGGCCTGCGTTTCATTTTCGATCAGCTTGGGCGTAGTGCCCGACGAGATCAACGCATGGAAACCCGATACCGCGCCGCAAGCAATCGTGATGAACAAGAACGGGAACAGATTGCCCGACCACACCGGACCCGTGCCGTCGACGAACTTCGTCAACGCAGGCATCTTCAGTTCGGGAGCAACGATCAGAATACCGATCGCCAGCCCGGCAATCGTGCCGATTTTGAGGAACGTCGATAGATAGTCACGCGGAGCCAGCAACAACCATACCGGCAGCACCGAAGCCACAAACCCGTAGCCGATGAGAATCCAGGTCAGGCCCTTGCCATCAAAATCGAACCACGCAGCCAAGGTCGGATGCGCTGCCACGTCTTGCCCGAACACAATGGCCGCCATCAACAGCACAAAACCGATGATGGATACTTCGCCGATCCGGCCCGGACGCAGATAGCGCAAATACACGCCCATGAACAAGGCAATGGGAATGGTAGCGGCTACGGTGAACGTACCCCAAGGCGAATGCGTGAGAGCCTTGACCACGATCAATGCCAGGACGGCCAGAATGATGACCATGATCATGAACGCGCCAAACAGCGCGATCACGCCCGGCACGGTGCCCAGTTCGGCCTTGACCAGGTCTCCCAAGGACCGGCCATCGCGCCGCGTCGAGATGAACAGTACGATGAAATCCTGCACTGCGCCCGCAAACACCACACCGGCCAGCAGCCACAGCACGCCCGGCAGATACCCCATTTGCGCCGCCAACACAGGCCCCACCAGAGGCCCTGCACCGGCAATTGCAGCAAAGTGGTGGCCGAACAGCACATGTTTGTTGGTGGGCACGTAGTCGAGCCCGTCGTTGTATTTCCACGCCGGCGTCATGCGGGTGGCGTCCAGCTGCAGCACCTTGGTCGCGATGAAGCGGCTGTAATAGCGATAGGCGATCAGATACACACAGACGGCTGCGACCACGATCCACAGCGCGTTGATGGTTTCGCCACGGGAAAGCGCCACCGTACCGAGCGCAAATGCGCCCAGCACAGCAATCGCCAGCCAGACCAGGTGGCTCCCCAGTCCTCTACTGCTGGTATGCATAAACTATGCTCCTCTTAGCCTTCCACCTGGATAAAGCGCGGCCATGCCGATGTCTTGCGGGTGGGCAGACTCGTTGTTGTCTGGCGGCCGGCGGATATGCCAGCCATGCGCCCTTGCAGCGCAGGCCGTAGTATTTCGATTACCCAGCCCCTCAACAAGCGAGAAACTACGTAAATTGACTACGTACTATTACGTATCGCATCGCAACAATCGTTAGGTAAACACTTAAAATGCAAAGCAAAATTCGTAGCTGAACAAAGGAGTTGCGAACGTCCCGCAGCGCACCAATGGCGTTTTTGCCAACCTATGAAACTCCGTCTGAAAATCCTGCTCTTGGCCGTTGTGCCCTTGCTTATTGCCGTCGCCGCCATCTCCGTTGCGGTCTACGTGCAGGGGATGCAGCTCGCCCAACGTGAAAAGCAGGTCGTAGAACAAGCCTGGCTATCCAGCAAAGAAAGCGAACTGCGCCACTATGTCAGCCTCGCCTATAGCGCCGTCGCGCCGCTGCAGAACGCGGGCGACGATCCGGCCACGCAGGCGCGCGCCCTCGCCTTGCTGGAACAGATGGAGTTTGGCCATGATGGTTATTTCTTCATCTACGACCTGCACGGCAAAAATCTGATGCATCCGCGTCAGCCGGAACTGGTGGGACAAAACCTTTGGGATTTACGCGATACGCGAGGCCAACCCGTTATCCAAAACCTGCTGGCCGCAGCCCGCCACGGCGGGAACCAGGGTGAGGCTGTCCGCTATCTTTGGGAAAAACCCTCCACCGGGCAAACGGTCGAGAAGCTGGGCTACGTCGTAATCATGGAACGCTGGGGCTGGATGCTGGGGACCGGCATCTATCTGGACGACGTCGAACAAGCGCTGGCCCACATCGACGCTGCCGCCCAAGCCAATATCCGCAATATGTTTGCCTGGGTAGGCGGCATCGTGGCCGCTGCCATCCTGGGCGTGACCGCCTGCGGCCTCGCGCTGAACATCAGCGACCACCGCCAATCCGACGCCAAGCTGCAGCTCATGGCGCGGCGCGTCGTGCATTCACAAGAAGACGAACGCGCCCGCCTATCCCGGGAACTGCATGACGGCATCAGCCAGATCCTCGTGTCGATCAAACTGTCACTCGAGGCGGCGAGGGACCGCCTGCAAACGCAGGCGGGCGATCCTCACACGCTGGCCCTGATCGACCGCCCCTTGTCCGGCGCGCTCGAGCGCCTGAACACGGCCGTGGGCGAAGTCAGGCGGATTTCCCACAATCTGCGCCCGACGGTGCTCGACGATCTCGGTCTGCCCGCTGCGCTGGAACACCTGGGCCGTGAATTTGCCGTGGCACACGAGGATGGCTCTCCGCCGTTGGAGGTCCGACTGCATACCACGGGTGACGTGCGCCCATTACCCGAGGCGCATGCCACCGCCCTGTTTCGCATCACCCAAGAGGCCCTGACCAATGTCCTGCGGCACGCCCATGCCAGTCGCGCGGACGTCACACTGGACTATGCAAAACGGGGCCTGAGCTTGACGATCGCGGATAACGGCGTAGGTTTCGATTACGCGAACGTACAGCAAGATCCACAACTCGGAATCGGCTTGCGCAACATGCGCGAGCGCATGGCGGCATTGGCGGGTACGCTAACGTGCCACGCCGATGACCAAGGCACCCGCCTGCAAGCGTGGCTGCCCCTTCCGGCCACAGCACACGCCGCCGACGGCGCAGATATAGCGACCTGACATGCCCAATGCCTCCCGTACCATCCGCCTGCTGCTCATCGACGATCATCCCCTGGTGCGCGACGGCCTGCGGCTGCGTCTGGAAACCGTGCCAGGCCTGAAAGTCGTCGGCGAGGCCGGGCATGCGCTGGCTGCGTTGGCGTTTCTGCAGGACTGCCTGGCGCAGGACCCCACGGGCGCTACCTTGCCCCACCTGGTGTTGATGGATCTGAACATGCCAGGCATGGGCGGCCTGTCGCTCATTGCGCAATTACACGAGCAATACCCGCAAATCGCCGTCCTGGTCCTGACGATGCACGACAACGGCGAATACATCGTCCAGGCGGCCAAAGCCGGTGCGCGAGGCTATCTGCTCAAACACGAACCTGCCCAGGAAATCATCACCGCCATCCACGCCGTCATGAGCGGCCGCATGTATTTCAGTGCGGCAGCGACGGTCAGCCTGTCTACCACCAGCTCGCCCGCCCTGCTGCTCACCCAGCGCGAGCGCGACGTACTGCGCCACATCGCCGACGGCCATGCGAACAAGCAAATTGCCCAGGCCTTGAATCTGTCCGTACGCACGGTGGAAACCCATCGGCTCAATATCAAGCGCAAACTCAATATCGAGGGCCAAGCCGAGCTGATCAAATACGCGGTAGAGGCGTCGAAATCGTTGAAAGCGTTGCCGTAAATTCCGCATTGCGCTGCTCGGCGGGCTGCCTGTCCCCGGTCAGCCCGCACGACGGCCGACAGTCAAAACGAATGCACGACTTGCGCAACCAAAAAAAGCCATATAGAATCTCGCTTCTTCGCTGCTGACACATAGTTTGCAGCCACGCGGGAGTAGCTCAGTTGGTAGAGCGCAACCTTGCCAAGGTTGAGGTCGCGAGTTCGAGACTCGTCTCCCGCTCCAGATTCTAAAAAGCCCAAACTTCGGTTTGGGCTTTTTCTTTGCTGCCGAATATTCGTTGCCCTGGCGCTGCGGTGCCGCCACAACATGCGCAACGCAGCTGCCATCGCACCGCAGCCGATGCGGACATAGCTCAGCCTCTGTCCCAGAGCTCCCGGTAGAACTGAATCCGCGTCATATCCGGCTCAATGCCATAGGTTGAGAAAAAGAGCTCATCGTAGCTCCGCCCAAAATTCACCTCCCAGCTGATGCTATAGGTCGCAATAGCCAGATCAGCCCAGCGGTCCGCAACACCCAGCCTGGAAAGGTCAACGTGAGCGGCAAATCCGCCCTCGCTATTCAGCAGCGAGTTCGGCACGCACGGATCGCCATGGCAAACCACTAGGAGATCAGGCTCCGGCATCCCCTCGATTGCCCCACACCATGTACCGCGGTATGGGCAACTATGCACTGGCAAGGCATCATGGAATCGCCGTAACCCTGTCGCAATGGCGCGCACCGCGACTTCCGCTTTATCGCGCCACTGCGAGTCGACAGCGGGTATCGCGTCAATGGCCTCCGTGATCAGCCAGGCGCCGCCATCAACCTCGCCATAGTCAACAACGTGGGGAACCGCAACGAACTGGCCCGCCCAGCGTAGTTTCTCAGCCTCTACGACGAGGTTTACATCCGCCCACTCGACTGGACTCAAACCACCCGAAGGCTGCCACTTGATGTAGCGTGCTCCCCGCTCGCCCTGACAACGAAACGTCAGGCCGCCTAATTCATTACGCCACACAACCTCGATCGCATCTGTCCCGGCGAGGTCCAAGACCTTGCCCGGAATCGTTACGCCGCCAGCCGGAAGGCCTGCCGCTACCCGTTCATGACTCATTTGTTTTCACTACTGTTGTCCCGACTCATGTTATTGAATCATGGCAGTGATCGCCCCTGCAGATTCGCCGATGCATTTATCGCCTGGATGCCATCAGGGATGTTCTAATGCAGATCTCGTCTCTCACCCAATTTGAAAAAGGGCCAGACTTCGGTTTAGGCCCTTTGTCTTGTGCGCCGGCGCATCGGTAGGACATAGAAGGACCACAAGCGATGGACATTGCATTAACGTTGTTGGCAGCAGTCGTGGTATGGCAGGTATTGCGTGTGCGTTATCAGCGCACGCACATCGTTTTGCTCGGGCGCCATTTGGCCAACCTGCAGCTCGAGCGCCACATGGAAACGCTCACGCAAGGCTATATTCGCGCCATCAAAGCAGACACCGAAGCCCGTCAGCTCCAGGTGCTGGAGACCTTTGCTCCCACCGAGCGGTCCGTGGCCGCACAGGTACTGTCACTGGCCAAATCCATGCAACAGGAAAGCCCCCAGGACACGCCCGTGTGCATGCTGTCGTTCTGTGTCCCTTACATCGAGCGCTTTCTACCCAGCATGACGCGGGACTTTCGTGAGCTGCTACATATTCACGCAGCGGGTTTGCGCCATGTCGTGGATAACAACGATGGCTGGGATCCCAAAACCCGCGCGTATCACCTCTCGGCAGAGTTGTACCTGTTTCAGCACAGCTGCCACTGGTACTGCAAATCGCGCAACGTGGCCGATGCACGGCTGATGCTGCGGCACCAGGTGAATCACCAGAAGGTGCTGGATTCGGTCTCCACCGTGACGCGTCTAGCTTATCAGCAATGGCGGGGTTAGGTCGCTGCGACTATCCCGATAGGCGCTCGCCCCTCTGTCTGTACACATCCTTTAATCGCCAATCGAATGATTGAGGCTGATGCGCCAAAACATAACTGGTGACGGGCGATCTTTACGCTTTTAACTGCCGCGCCGCCGCCACAAAAGACGACTCCACAATATCCAGCAGCCGGTGATCCGACTCGGCTTTGCGACGCACCATGGCGAGCTTGCGCACCGGCGCATTTGGCCCCAGGCTCACTTCACGCACCGCGTGTGCATGCAAATGCTCGACGCGTAATCGCGGCAGCACCGACACGCCAACACCCGCGCCAACCATGGCTACTATCGCGTCTATCGACGGCAGATCGATCAACGCCTGGCGTTGAGGCACGAGCTTTTCGACGAATTGCCCGGCCATGCGGCCCGCGACCATACGACGGTCAAACCGAAGCCAGGGCTGCTCACGCAAAATTTGAGCAGGCGGTGCGGCCTTCAATCCCTTGGGCACCACGAGCACCAGTTCGTCATTCAGCAATTCGGTCCACAACAGCCGGCTCGATCCGCCGGTAGGTGGCCGGATCAGCACTGCCACATCAATCCTGCCGGCTTTCAATTCGTCC
This sequence comes from Bordetella genomosp. 4, assembly GCF_002261185.1. Taxonomy (GTDB): domain Bacteria; phylum Pseudomonadota; class Gammaproteobacteria; order Burkholderiales; family Burkholderiaceae_B; genus Bordetella_A. The sequence continues at coordinate 24,110 of NZ_NEVQ01000008.1, read as the reverse complement.
AGCAAAATCGGCGTCGAACCCCGTTCGATTTGCAGTTCCACCTGCGGCGCGTTGCGCAACAGATCGGTGAACGCCAATGGCAAAAGCGTGGTCTGCGCAGAATCCGTGATGCCCAGCCGAACCAAGCCACCCGGCGCACGGGCTGCATGACTGCGCAACGCCTCGATCTCTGCCATGGCCCGGTCCACCGTGCGCACCACCTCGCGAGCAAACGCTGTGGGCTGCACATGACGCCCGGACCGGTCGAACAGCAACTGCCCGAAATAGGCCTCCAACTGTTTCATCTGCAGGCTGACGGCACTGCGAGTCAGGTTGACCTGCTCAGCGGCGGCGGTAAGGTTGCCGTGCGCAACGACGGCGGAAAGCGTGGCCAAGTACTGCAGTTTCATAGGTTATCCGAGCCCCAAGCTATTCGGAATCCGCAGCGGCAGCCTGTTCTGAGGCAGTTGCACCACTGTCAAGAATTTCTTACTTATCGAACGACGAATTATCGCCCATTACTTGATTATTTCGCTCTAGCATACGACCTTACTCGCTCATTCCGGAATTTTCATGCAAGACGAACTCCGCCTACAGGACTATCCCATCGCCAGCCACACCTCGCCGACCAAATCCAATACGGGTGGATGGCAGGTGCCTAAACGCTTGCAACGCGTGCTGTCCCTGGCGGATTTCGAGGACGCCGCTCGCCGCCATCTGCCCTCACCCATCTTTGCCTACGTCAGCGGTGGCTGCGAGACCGATCGTGCGCTACGCGGCAGCGAGGATGCCTTTGCCGACTACGATTGGATCTCCCGGATATTCATCAGCACCTCGCGCCGCTCGCTGGCCACGACGCTATTCGGCGAACGCTGGGCCGCGCCCATCGGTATCGCCCCGATGGGCGTGAGCGCGTTGTCAGCCTACCGTGGCGATCTGATCCAGACGCAGGCAGCCGCGGCAGCGCAAATCCCCGCCATCATGAGCGGGTCCTCGCTCATCCGCCTGGAAGACATCGCCGCCGCCAATCCTAAAGCCTGGTTTCAGGCCTATGTCCCCGGCGAGCCCGAACGCATCGACGCCTTGGTGGACCGTGTCGCGGCCGCGGGCTTCAAAACGCTCGTCGTGACCGCCGACGTCCCGGTTTCCGGCAATCGCGAAAACAACATCCGCGCACGCTTTTCTACACCGCTACGCCCCAGCCTGCGGCTGGCCTGGGATGGCATCACCCATCCGCGGTGGCTGTTTGGGACCGCATTCAAGACCATTCTGCGCCATGGCGTGCCGCATTTCGAAAACTCTCACGCCACGCGCGGCGCGCCCATCATCGCGTCGAATGTCATGCGCGACTTTGGCGCCCGCGATCATCTGAATTGGACGCACGTGCAGCAGATACGCGAGCGTTGGAAAGGCCGCCTGGTCATCAAAGGCATTCTTTCCCCTGAAGACGCGCAAATGGCGCGGCAATATGGCGCCGACGGCATCATTGTTTCGAACCATGGCGGCAGGCAGCTCGATGGCGCGATCGCCCCCTTGCGCGCGCTGCCCGATGTAGTACGTGCATTAGGTCCGGATTATCCCGTCATGATAGATGGCGGTTTTCGTCGAGGCAGCGATGTCCTCATGGCGCTGGCCCTCGGCGCAAAATTCGTGTTCGTTGGCCGGCCGTTCAATTACGCTGGCGCCGTAGCCGGGCAGGCAGGTGTCACGCACGCCATCGGTATTCTCGCTACCGAAATGGCGCGCAACATGGCCTTGCTGGGCGTGCTGAACCCGTCGGAGTTGGGACGGCAACATCTACGGCAGCGCGGCCGTTGACACAACCCGGGCCGGGATTCATGTACCTCTCTGTATCTACCACCACACAACGGATACAGAACGACCGCAAAACGCATTCGCGCCGACATATAGCAGCGACACTCCATTTCTAGACTGTGATGGCTCGTTCAACCTTGCTCCTGATCTCTGCATCAATTGGAGCCAACCTGGATAACCATCATGCCTCATGCTCTGATTCAGAATTCCCAGTCGATCCGACGTGTGTTTGCTACTGCCACTCTGGCAACGATCGCTCTGGTCGGATACATACAGCCCGCCGGCGCCGCAGGAACTACGGCCCAGGCCACTGCTACGGTACCTGCCGATGCCAACGCCGACGAAAGCATTCGCCCGTTCCACGTACACATACCCCAGGCCCAGATAGACGACCTGCGCCGGCGTATTGCCGCCACGCGTTGGCCGGACAAGGAAACCGTCAATGATGACTCTCAGGGTATCCAGACCGCGCGTATGCAGGAACTTCTGAAATACTGGGGTACCCAGTACGACTGGCGCAAGGCCGAAGCTCAGTTGAACGCGCTGCCTCAATTCGTGACCAAGATCGATGGTATCGACATCCATTTCATTCATGTCAAATCGCGCAATCCGAACGCCTTGCCAATCATTCTGACGCATGGCTGGCCGGGCTCGATCTTTGAGTTCGTCAAGACCATCGGACCGCTGACCGATCCCACCGCCTACGGCGGCCGCGCAGAGGATGCATTCGACGTGGTCATTCCGTCGATTCCTGGCTATGGTTTTTCGGAAAAACCCAAGGATTTGGGTTGGGGCCCCGGTCGCACTGCGCACGCGTGGGACGTCCTGATGAAACGGCTTGGGTATAAGGAATATGTATCGCAAGGCGGCGACCATGGCTCCGTCATTTCCGACGCACTCGCACGGCAGGCGCCGCCAGGACTCAAGGCTATTCACTTGAATATGCCCGCGACGGTGCCTGGTCCGCTGATGAAGTCGCTCCTTGCGGGCGACCCCGCACCGGCGGACCTCACAGATCCGGAGCGCAAGGCCTATCAAACCTTGAGTACTTTCTTTGGCCGCAATGCCGCCTATGGCGCCATGATGGTCACGCGCCCACAAACTATTGGCTATTCATTGACGGATTCACCCCTGGGCCTGGCCTCATTCGCCTATGAAAAAATCGCCGAATGGAGCGACAGCAATGGCAGGCCGGAGCAAGTGATATCCCGTGATGCCATCCTGGACGACATTACGCTGTACTGGCTCACCAATACAGGGGCATCGTCGTCGCGTTTCTATTGGGAAAACAATAACAATAATTTCAGCGCCGAAACCCAAAAGACACGCGACATCAAAGTGCCGGTAGCCATTACCGTCTTCCCGCACGAGATCTATCAAGCACCGGAGAGCTGGAGCAAGCAGGCGTATCCTTCTCTGTACTACTACCATACAGCAGCCAAGGGTGGCCATTTCGCGGCATGGGAACAGCCGCAGCTGTTTGCCGAGGAACTGCGCGCCGCATTCAAATCGGTGCGATAACGCTGTTTCCAATCTTGTAAACACGCATGGACGCGACTCAAGGATCACTAACGCCCTGAGTCGCGCAACCGTTCCTGCGAGGCAGCGAAGATGCCTTCGCCGACGACGATCGGATCACCCGGGTATTCATCAACACCTCGCGCCGTTCGCTGCCTGACGTAGTACGTGCACCAGGGCCGGGATCAATCCCGGTTTTGCGCATCCTCAAATCGATTGACAGTACGCAACGGCGGGAACAGATAACTCCACAGGCCCACTACGCCCAAGGTACAAAGACCGCCCGCTATCGCCGCCGGCACAGCGCCGATCCAGGCCGCGCTGGCGCCGGCACGAAACTCGCCCAACTCATTGGATGAGCCGATAAACAACATGTTCACCGCGTTGACCCGACCACGCATTTCGTCAGGCGTCGCGAACTGAAGCAGCGCCCCTCGTACATACACACTCACCATATCGGCCGCGCCTGCGATAGCCAACGCCACGCACGACAGCCACATCCAGTGCGATAACGCGAACACCAGATTGGCAATGCCGAACACTGCCACCGCCAGCAACATGCGTTGGCCCACCTTGGCGTTAAAGGGGAACATGCTGAGGCAGATACCCGCCACCACCTCGCCGACTGCGGCGGAGCTGCGTAACACGCCCAGCCCCTGCGGCCCGACGTGCAGGACTTCGTGAGCATAAATAGGCAACAGCGCCACCACCCCGCCCAGCAGCACGGCAAACAGATCCAGCGAAATCGTCCCCAGAATCATGGGGCGGCGAAAAATAAAACGGATGCCGATGCCAAAACGCTGCCAGATATTGGTGCAGGCAGTCTGCGACAAGGCGGCCCCACTCTGATGGGCCGTCGAATACAAAACACGCACCTTTTGCAGTAGCAATGCTCCCGCAGCAAACGCAACCATACAGATGGGATACGTCGCGTGGCTACCGCCTGCGCCGTACAACAAACCACCCAGCATGGGAGCACCGATCGCTGCGCTGCGCATCACCATGGTGTTCGTGGCAATCGCCTGGGGCAATTGTTCGCGCGTGACTAATTGGGGCAGCAAGCTTTGCATCGCCGGCCCGGAGAATGCACGCGAGGCGCCGAACAACACCAGCACGGCATAAATATTCGCGACGCCCTCGTGTCCATGATCCGACAGCCACCACAGCAAGGCGCTGCACACCGCGCCTACCCCCCAGCTCACGCCCAGGATGTGTTTGCGCGGCAGTCGGTCAATCAGGTCTCCTGCGGGCAGTAACAGGAACAGCATGGGCAGAAACTGGGCCAACCCCACATAGGCCAACGCCATGGGTTCGCGCGTTAAATCGTAAACCTGCCAAGCCACCACCACGGCCTGTACTTGCGTAGCAACCATGGCCAATACGCGAGCAAGCAGAAACGACAGGAAACCGGAGGGCTGATGAAATAGCGCAGAGCGGCTGGAGGGAGACGGGGCAGACATAAAGTCGAAAAGAAGAGCGGCGCCGGAGACGGTAATTGTCTTCTGGGGAAATCACACAAGAAAGGAAGAGCCGGTGCTGTATTATGCCAGGTCTTATATAAGACTGTCAGGAACGATTGAGCGACGTGGGACCCTTTTTTTTCCGCCGTACCGCCCCAAGCCCCTTAGGGGGCAGCAAGCCGAAGACGCGGCGCGTGATTGCGCCATGCGCATCATTTTTCTGATACCGTCACGGCCTGGGATTTTTGCCGCCGAGCCGCATCAAAGCGCCCTATTCCGGGGCCGCCAGCCGCGATTGCACGACGGAGGCATCTTTTGGAAGTGAGACACAGTAATGCACAAGGAATCAGCCGCAAAATGGCTGCTGGATAGCTTCAGTATCGGCGATATATTTTTCGCGTCCCCGACGACCCAATTCAGGGCGCGTCAGGGCTCGGATACGCTGACCGCCTATCAGCCCGCCACGTCTGCGGCCATCAAGGCTTTATTTGCGCAGGCCGAGCAGCAACACATCAATGATCCGATCATGTTTGGCCTGGTGCCGTTTAATGCAGCCAATCCAGCCAGCCTGACGATTCCCGCACAATATCAACAAGCCGCAGTTCCCGAGCGCCAGGCCCCTCATCAGGCGCACGCAGCGGCTCAACAGACCGGCACGGCGGCGACAGCCTCTGCCCGTCCCAAGGTCATTGATCGCCAGCCCGTGCCCGCGCCCGAGGCCTATGGCGACATGGTCCGCAAAGCCCTCAAACTGTTTGCCCAAGGCGATGTCAAGAAAATCGTGTTGTCGCGCGCTATGGATGTCACGCTGGACCGGCCAGTCGACTACGAGCGTCTATTACCCGATCTGCTGGCGCGCAACGCGCATGGCTATACCTTTGCCATTCCCGCATGGGGATTGAGCGACCGAGACTCGCAGCAAGACGTCGCGCCGACGGACGCCACGACACGTGCGCCCAGCGGCACCATGGTCGGCGCAAGCCCTGAATTGCTGGTCCGGCGCGAAGGCAATCGCATTCACGTAAATCCATTGGCTGGCTCCATTGGCCGCCACCCCGATCCCGACACAGACCGCGCGCGCAAAGAAGGCCTCGCAATCTCGGAAAAAGATCTGCGCGAGCACAGCTATGTGGTGAACGACATTGTCCGCATCCTGCGCACGTATTGCGATGAGCTCGACGTGCCCGATGGCCCCTCTGTCATCGGCACCGACGCCTTGTGGCACCTGTCGACCTACATCACCGGCACATTGCGTGACCCCGAGGTCACGGCGCTGGACCTGTCGTGCGCACTGCATCCCACACCGGCAATCTGCGGGCATCCTACCGATGTGGCTTTTGGCCATATCCGTGACCTGGAGCCCTTCGAGCGAGGCTATTTTGCAGGGTTGGTGGGCTGGCAACGCGCCAATGGCGACGGTGAATGGGCGCTGACCTTGCGCTGCGCCCTGCAAACCGGTGATCGCAACCTGCGTCTTTACGCAGGCGCCGGCACCGTGGCGGGCTCGGATCCCGACAGTGAAATCGCCGAAACCGCCACGAAGATGGAAACGTTTATGCGCGCAATCAGTTGACAGTCAGGTTCAGGCGCTTGATCAAGGGTTCCCAGCGCTTGAACTCGTCATCCATGTATTGACGGAACGCGTCAGGGCCATCGGCTGCGGGCTCCATGTACTGGGAAGCCAGACGCTGTTGTACAGAGGGCGTCTTGATGGCGCTCATCAAGGCATCCGCGAGCTTTTTCTCGATATCGGCGGGAACGCCCGCGGGCGCCACAAAACCGATCCAGCCCGATCCTTCGATACCAGGGATACCGAGTTCCTCGATCGTCGGCGTATCAGGCAAAAAGCTCAAACGCTTTTTGGAAACGGCAGCCAGTGCCCGCAGACGGCCGTCCTTGATCATCGACATCACTGCGATAGGCGGTAATGCCGCAAAATCGGTATCGCCCGATAGCAGCGAGGTCACCGCTGCCGGCGACGACGCATAGGGCACATGCACGGCCTTGCCGCCGGTGCGCTCGAGCAGCAGCTCGACCGACAGATGCGATACGGTGCCCGCCCCGGTCGACGGGAAGTTATAGGGCTTGGCCTGAGACTTCATGGCCTTCAGCAAGTCATCGAATGACTTGATGGGCGAGCTGGCAGGCACCACCAGAATATTGTGTTGATGCACGCCCAGCGTCAGCGGATCGATGTCTTTTTTCGGGTCATACGGCAGATCGCTGTACAACACGGTATTGTTGACCAGCGGCCCCGTGATGGAAACGCCGAAGGTATAGCCGTCGGGTTTCGCCTTTGCGATGGCAGCCGTGCCCAGGTTACCGCTGGCGCCCGGCTTGTTCTGCACCACAATCGGCTGGCCCAGGGTCTCGCCGGCCTGCTCGGCAATCACCCGCGCCATGGTGTCCGGGCTCGACCCCGGGCCGAACGGCACGATCAACGTCAGGGGCTTGGATGGCCAATCAGCGGCCGCGTGAGCGGTATTCACCACAGCCGCCAGCGGTAAAACCGCCAACAAGGTGGCTTGTAAAAGTTTACGCATGAGCGTGTCTCCGTGCAGTTGTTCTAGGATTCTGAGGTTGCCGAGTTTAACTCGGACGGCGAGATGACTCGCAGCGAAACGCCAGCCCTGGAACCACCCGCGACATCACACATACTTTCCGATCAACCCGCCATCCACCACCAGTTCTGTCCCCGTGATGTAGGCCGCTTCGTCGGAAGCCAGGAACGCCACGGCGTTCGCGACTTCCCAGGGCGTGCCCATTCGTCCCATCGGCACCTGACGATTCCGCGCGGCTTTGGCTTGCTCGAAATCGTCAGCCGAGAACATTTTCGCTACGGTATTGCGCACGCGCGGCGTATCGATCAGGCCCGGCACAACCGTGTTGGCCCGTATCCCCTGCCCGGCGTATTGCTGAGCGACCATGCGAGCAAAATGGATGACGGCGGCTTTGGTGACGTTGTAGGCGAGATGCGGATAGCCCAGGTAGCGCAGACCGGCGACCGAAGACACGGTGACGAGCGCCCCACCGCCCTGCGCCGACATGATGGGCAATACCAGCCGACTGGCAATCAGCAGGCTGTCGACGTTGACTTTCTGGATGCGATCCCAATCAGCCAAAGCGATGTCTTCGGGGCCGCCGACTTTGCCTATGCCGGCGTTCGCCTGCAGGATATCGATTCGGCCATAGGCAGACATGACTGCCTGCACGGCTTGCGCCATCGCGGCTGCGTCGGCGACATCGGCCTGCAAAGCCAATCCTTGCCCGCCCAGTGCCTGCACGGCAGCTAAGGCATCCTGGGCCGCCTCGACATTGGCGTCCAGCACGCATACCACCGCGCCATGGCGAGCCAAGGTGGCGCAACACGCCTTGCCTATACTCCACCCGGGCCCACTGGAGCCGCCTCCTGACACCAGGGCAACTTTGCCGGCCAGTCTTGCGCTTGCGGCAGGCAGCACCGTCTGCAGATAGTCGAAATCGGTAGTCATGCAGCGTTCCGCGAGCCTGGCATGGCGTAGATTGCGTTCATGCTCAACGCTCCGTTTGATGATGTGCCGATTTACCAGCTCCTACATACGGAATTTCGCGATCGATCGTTTCCCAGATAAATCGCCCCGACGGATCCTGCTGTTCTTCGGCAATATGCGATACCAGTCCCGCCGCCCGCGAAATCACCGCAAATCCGCGCATCAAGTTGGTGGGAATGCCCAGCTCACCCAACAATGCCGCCACGGCCCCCGTCGCGTTGATGGTGATGTGCCGGCCGTAGATCTCGTCGACGGTGCGGGCGAGCTGTTCCAATGCTCCAACCCACTTGCCTTGCAAATCTGGCTCTGCCTTCGCCAAGGCCAGCAGTTTGAGCGCGCGCGGATCATCGGGCTTGTGCAGGTGGTGGCCGAATCCCGGCAAGGGCTTTTTAGTATCTCGATACGCCTGCACAATGGCACGCGCCTCGGCGTTAGCATCGTCCGCCTTGAGAATCCGATCGAGCAGCACAGAGCAGTTTTCCATTGTGCCGACAAAACTGCTGCCTACTGCCATCAGGCCTGCGGCCACGGCGCCTTGCAGATTCTCCGGTGCGCTCATGTACACCACGCGTGTCGCGATCGCGCTGGGCGTTAAGCCATGCTCCATCAACGTGATCAATACGGCATCGACCATGCGCAAATCCACTGGCCTTGCATCGCGGCCCATGATTTGCGAAAACATCACTTCGGAAAATGTCTTTTTGCCAATCAGATCTTCGACCAGATCGGCATCACGGTACGACATGCCCTCGAGATGATGGGCGCACAGATGGGTAACGGGACGGTTCATACGGCCTCCTTCAGCACGGAATCGCGAACAACGTTTTTGAGCACTTTGCCGACCGGCGAACGCGGCAGGCTATCGATCACATGTATGCATTTGGGCGTGTGCACCGGACCCAGCCGATCGCGGACGAATGTCATCAGCTCTTGCGAATCGACTGATATGCCCGGATGAAATTGCACAGCGGCCTGCACGGCCTCGCCCCACTTGTCGTCTGGAATGCCGAACACCGAGCATTCATAAACCGCGGGATGTTGCGCCAACGCGTTCTCGACATCAATGGGATAGACGTTGAAGCCGCCCGTGATGATCACGTCGCGTAATCGGTCTTTGATATATAAATAACCACGCTCGTCGACGACACCGACGTCACCCGTATGCAGCCACCCGTCGACAAGCGTCTCAGCCGTTTTTTCCGGCAGCCTCCAGTACCCCGTCATCACCAGATCGCCGCGCACGACAACCTCGCCCGGTTGACCTGCCGGTTGAATACGGCCCTCGGCGTCCATGATGGCAAACTCTGAAAACCACGTCGCACTGCCCACGGATCCCACATTGGCGGGATCGGCAAAATCCTCTGGCGTGATGACAGTCACGATTTGCGGCGACTCTGTCTGGCCGTAGGTAGAGCCGATCACAGGACCGAAAAACTCACGGACCTGCTCAAATTTCTCGACCGGCATCGGCGCACCGCCGTAGATCAGATTACGCAGCTTCGGAAAATCCGCACGCGACACACCGGGCTGCGCCATGATCATATAGATCAGTGTGGGCGGCATGAATGACAACGTCCCCCCACGCTCGCGAAACGCCGCGGTAATCGTGGCAGGCGACGACTCCTCGAGAAAGACATGCGTGCCGCCTTGTGCCAACACCGGCAGCAGATATGTCGAGGTGCCATGTGTCACGGGCGCGGCGACGACGTAGCGATCCTCGCTGGTCAATTTCCATGCATGGATCTGATTGACGATCACCGCGGTCCAGGCACGATAAGGTTGCATCACGCCTTTAGGCAGCCCCGTCGTGCCGCCCGTGAATTTGATCGCTTGCGTAGCATCCCTCCCCGGCTCGCAACGCACCGGTTCGCGGCCCTCGTAAGTCTTTAGCAGGCTGGCGAGCGCGTGCCCGCCAGCCTGCGCATCCAGACGTATATGCTCCGTCCGCCCTGCATCCACCAACGCGTCACCCGTGCCGTCGGTTATCACGATACTGGGCTCGGTCGCATCCAGAATACGCGCTATTTCCGGCTTGGTGCTACGGTAGTTCAAGGGTACCCAGATTTTTCCCGCAGCAATCACAGCAAGCAATGCGACGACATGCTGTGCTGTATTGCCGGCGCAGATAGCAACTCGGCTTTGCGGCGCTGGATCCAGCGTTTGCAGCGCCGCGGCCAACGCCAGCGACTCGCGGCGCAGGCGGTCATAGGTCCAGGCGCCTTGCGGCGTGTCCAACGCGATACGGTCACCAAAGCGAGCAGCTGCCCGCAGAAAAAAATCAATCGGGTACACGAACAACTCCTGATAGGGTTATTGCACTTTGAGGCCGGCCGAGGTCACGACTTTGCCCCACTTCGCGATCTCGCTATCGATGAATGCCTGCAAGGTCGCCGGCGTATTGGGTTGTGCAGGCAACACGAACCCGCCGTGCTCATAAGCACTGCGCATCTCGTTACCCGCCAGATCTTTATTGATCGTGGCATTCAGTTTCTCGATGACGGCAGCAGGTGTGCCTGCAGGGGCCATGACCGCAAACCACGACTGCACAGAGAACCCTGACAACCCCGACTCCGCCAAGGTCGGCACGTCAGGCACAAAAGGAACTCGCTCAAGCGACGTCACGCCCAGGACACGCAGCTTGCCTGCCTGGACTTGCGGTAACGAGGACGGCAGGTTGTCGAACATCGAGTTCACCTGCCCGCCTAACAAATCAGCGACCGCCGGTCCGCTGCCTCGATACGGCACGTGCAAAATATCCGTGCCGGTCGCCATTTTGAAGAGCTCGCACGACAGATGGATAGAAGAACCGCTACCCGACGAGGCGCAGGTCAGTTTGCCGGGATGGCTTTTGGCGTACGCGATGTACTCCTGCACCGACTTGATGGGCAGGCCAGGATGCACCACCAGGATGTTGGGGATGGTGGCCAGCAATGCCACAGGCGCGAAGTCTCTCTTGAAATCGTAGTTCAGCTTTTCGTACAGGGTGCGGTTGATCGTGTTCGCGATCGAACCGACGTACAAGGTGTAGCCGTCAGGCTTGGCGCGGGATACCACCTCGGCGCCGATGTTGCTGTTCGCACCAGGGCGATTCTCGACGACCACTGCCTGGCCCAGCGAGTCCGACAAAGACTTCGCCATCAGACGAGCCACGATGTCTGTGGCGCCGCCGGCCGCATAGCCGACGACGAGTGTGATAGGACGCGAAGGGTAGTTGTCCGCCGCTTGAGCGCCAGTTGCAAAGCCGATGCCCGCGAGGGCGAGTGTCAGGCACCCGGCAAAACGTCGCATAACAGAATGCATTGCAGTCTCCAATGGGTTGTTTATTATTTGGACAATATGTATTTGCCCTGCGCGATCTATGATGTGCTCACTCAGATATCTCGCAAAGATGTTGTGTTTGAATAATGAACAAAGACTCCCAAAGCAGTAGCCATGGCGCCAGCACGCTGAGACGGGGGCTGCATATCCTGGCAGCACTGCGGCGCTCCCCCGAAGGGCTGGACATCAACGGGATTGCCCGGGCGCTGTCCATGCAGCGCACCAGCGTCTATCGCTACATCTCCGTCCTCGTCGAAGAAGGCTATGCCGTTCGCGACCCGCAAACGGGCCTGTACCGCGCAGCGTCGCTCTGGCCGCAATTGGGCGACGAGCAGACGCTGTCCGTGGCGCGGCTCGCTCCTGCCATGCGGCGCATCAGCGATCACACAGGCGACTCGTCTTTTTTAATCTGCCGTGTTGGTTCCGATTCGTTGTGCCTGCATCGGGAAATCGGCAGCTACCCCGTGCAGGTATTAGCCGTGACCATCGGCCACCGCCAGCCTTTGGGGGTCGGCGCAGCGGGGCTGGCGTTGCTGGCGGCTTTACCCCCAGATGAGGCGGAAGCCGTCATCCAGCAAAACCGTGAGGCGTTGCGCTCATACGGAAACATGACCGTAGCCCACATGAGGCTGTTGGTCGAGGCCACACGTGACAGAGGATGGGCAACTGTCGGCAATGCAGCCGTCTCGGGCGTGCTCGGCGTCGGCGTCGCGTTGCGCGATCGGTCCGGCTACCCGCGATTGGCGCTCAGCGTCTCGTGCATTGTCGATCGAATGCCTGCCCCTCGCCAACGCACTATCGCAGAGCTGATTCGCCGTGAAATCGGAGATGCCGTGTGACCCCTACCGCTCGACAACCAGCTCCGCCAACCGCCCAACGGCGGCCTGGGCAGCCTCGGGCGTAGCGAAATTGGCAAACCCCATGATCAATCCCGATAGCGGCGATTTACGCATGCACCAATGACTCAATGCCTGAACGGCCAGCCCATTGGCCTGCGCTTGGGCCGCGATGCGTTTGTCATCAAACGGCCCGTGTAAATGCGCCATCACTTGAATGCCTCCCGCCTTCGGCTCGACATATAGCCGATCGCCCAGCGTACGTTGCAGCGCATCGACCGCATAGGCGCGCCTTTCAGCATAAAGCGAACGCATCCTGCGCAGATGCCGCGCAAAGTGTCCCTGCTCGATGAAATCGGCGACCATGGCCTGCGGCAGTATTGAACCTGCGCCCGGCATGTGCTCCACGATGTCTCGGAACTCCTGAACTTGCGAAGCCGGCACGACTAAGTAGGCCAATCGCAATCCAGGAAACAGCACTTTGCTAAAGGTCCCGGTGTAGAGCACCCTGCCCTCGCGATCCAGGCTTTTCAATGCCGGCAAAGGGCGGCCGTGATAGCGAAACTCGCTGTCGTAGTCGTCTTCGATGATCCACGCCTCGCGATGGCTGGCCCATTCCAGGAGTTGTAATCGCCGGGGTAGCGACAAGGCCATCCCCATGGGGCTTTGGTGAGCCGGTGTCACCACCACAAAACGCGCTTGATCCGCGCGCCGTTTTCCGACATCCACATTCAGGCCTTCGCTATCGACCGTAACGGGCATCAAACGCAAGCCGAGTTGATGCAGACACTGCCGAGCAAAGAGATAGCCGGGCTCTTCGTACCATCCCAGATCTCCGGCTTGCAACAGGGTGCGATAGACCAGTTCCAACGCACCTCGATAGCCGACCGTCACGAACACCTGTTCGTGCGAACAAACGATACCGCGGGAAATGCCCAGATAAGTCGCAATGGCGCGCCGCAGGGGCTCGTATCCCGCCGGATCGGGCGCAAGCATCGACGCCGTCTCCAGCGTACGCAGACTGCGCCCCGCCAGGCGTGCCCAGGTTTTACGCGGAAAGGCATCCAATGCAGGCAACCCCAGCCTGAAGGGCACATCGTCCCCTAGCATCTCCGGGGGACGTGCCGACGCATGCATGCCCGAGCTGGACGCCTGGACGTGAACGGGCTCCGATAACGTCCCCAATCGCGGCGACACCACTGTCCCGGCCGCGCCGCGCGCCACAAAATAGCCCTCGGCGACCAGCATCTGATACGCCGTCTCGATGGTTCCACGCGCCAGGTTCAACTCGCTGGCGAGGCTGCGCACAGAAGGCACACGATCGCCTGGCGACAACTTGCCCGACTCGATCGCCTCCCGGTATCGCCGATATAGCTGCAAATAAACCGGCCCTCCGTGCTTGCGGTTCAGCTTCAGGCCACGCCAGTCCATCAATCATGTCCCATTAATTTATTTAAATCTTGCACCTATCCGATAGGTCAAGATTTTCCTAAATTAGAGGCCTCACCACAAGGAAATCCCATGTCAGACCTGCATTTACGCCATCTCGAGAGCGATCAAGATTATCAAGCCGGCTTTGAAGTCATGCGGGAACTGCGTCCGCATCTGACAGACGCCAGTGCCTTTGCCGCCCAGGTACGCCGGCAAGCCGAGCAGGGTTACCGCCTGCTGGCAGCCTGGCGCGACGAACAGATTCAAGGACTGGCAGGGTATCGCCTGCAGGAAAACCTGATATACGGACGCTTTCTTTATCTCGATGACCTGATCACCACAGAAAATGCGCGCCGGCATCGCGTGGGCGCAACGCTGATCGACAGCGTGCGCGACGAGGCGCGACGCCAAGGTTGCGCGCATTTTGTGCTGGACACCGGTCTGGCGAATGCTTTGGGACAACGCTTTTATTTTCGCCAAGGGTTATTGGCCAAGGCGCTGCATTTCGGTCAGCAGCTGTAAATTCCTCTTATCGCTGCTTTTTTATTTTCGAGTATTCCTCATCGGAACAGACAATGAGCACACTACGCCTCCCTTATTGGACGCTTTCGCCCGAAGCCTATCAAGGGTTCATGGCCACCAAAAAAGCCCTGGAAAAAAGCAGCCTGGGCAAATCACTGATCGAATTGGTCTGGCTGCGCATGTCGCAGATCAACGGCTGCGCATTCTGCCTGGAAATGCATAGCAAATCGCTGCGCGGCGACGGCATCGATACGGCGAAGCTTGACAGCGTTGCGGGATGGCGCGTGAGCGAGCGGTTCACAGAACGCGAACGCGCCGCGTTGGCATGGACAGAATCGCTCACGCATGTGGATCAAACGCATGCGCCCGACACAGATTTCGAACCGCTCAAGGCGCACTTCAGCGATGCCGAAATCTCGGATCTATGCTTTGCGATCGCCTTGATGAGCGCGTTCAATCGGCTGGCCATCGGAATGCGACAATGAACATTCTGCATATCGACTGCAGCCCGAGAGCCACATCACATAGCCGCCAACTTTCGGCGGCGATTGTGGCGCGGTTGCTCGCTGCTCATCCTGATGCACGTATCACGCGCCGCGATCTCGGCAGCGATCCGATTCCGCACGCCGAGTCCGATTACGCGACCGCGTTGTCCTCGCGCGAGACATTGGATATAGGCGTAGCCAATGGCGCAACGCGTCTGTCGGAACAGTTGATTCTGGAGATCGAAGACGCGGATATCCTGGTCATCGGCACGCCGATGAATAACTTCACGGTGCCATCCGTACTCAAAGCCTGGATAGACCAGATCGTACGCATCGGCCGCAGTTTTGCGCCGGCGCCCACCGGCGAAAAAGTCGGGTTGCTGCCGGATCGTCCTGTGTATATTGCCATCTCGTCTGGCGGGCTTTTCACAGGAGACAACGCCAAGCAACCGGATTTTCTGACGCCCTATCTATCCGCCGCACTGGGATGCGTGGGATTAAAGAACTTGCAGTTCCTGTCGTTGCAGGGAACGGCGTTTCGTGCGCCGGAGCAATTGGCAGCGGATCAAGAGGCAATGCTTGCCGCGCTCAATCCCGCGTGAATGGCCTTTCCCCTGCAAGATTGTTAATCTCCTTGCAGGAGAGTACAGCCACTCACATTGGGACAAGACGGTGCCACAGACCGGAAATCAAACCGCAACATCATCGACGTCCTATTGGGTGATCGCCTCGCCCGCGCTTTTTCTCTTGCTCTGGTCCAGTGGATTTGTTTTCCTGAAGGCCGGATTGCAGTATGCCGACCCGCTGACGTTTCTGGCATTGCGTTATGTGTGCGTGGTGGGATTGCTCATCCTCGCGTGTTGTTGGCGCCGGCCGAGCTTTCGATTGACGGCCAACGAATGGGTCAGTCTGATCGGCACCGGCCTATTAATTCAGGCAGGTTATTTTGCGTTCACTTATCTCAGCCTGAAACTCGGCACATCCGCCGGAACGATTGCGCTGATCACCTCGCAACAGCCTATCCTCATCGGGCTGCTCGCACCCTGGGTCGCAAAAGAAAGCGTGGGGCTACGCAGGTGGATCGGCTTGATCCTGGGCGTGACCGGCGCAATCGTCGTAATCCTTTCTAAATCATCCATCGCACTGACGTCGACATTGGGGCTGGGATTCGCGGTCCTGGCGTTGCTCACCCTCGCGGGAGGCACGCTGTGGGAAAAGCGTTTTGGCACGCAGGCCGATGTGCTGACGGCCAACACCGTGCAGTACAGCGTCGGTCTGGCCGTCACGGCACCATTGGCATTCTGGCTGGAGCCCATGCAGGTGCAATGGACCGCCGGCCTGTTTGGATCGCTGGCTTATCTGGTCGTGTGCAACTCGCTGCTGGCGATCTCGCTGCTGCTGGCCATGATCCGGCGCGGTGAGGCATCGCGCGTATCCGCGCTGTTTTTCCTCGTACCGCCGATGACCGCGATCATTGCGTTTGTGGTCCTGCGGGAAACGCTGCCGGCACTGGCCATTCCTGGCATGGCGCTCGCCGCAGCGGGGATTTATCTAGTAATGAAGCGATCCTGAGACCCCGCGCTCGTCGGATGAGGTCACACCAACGGCGGCAGCAGATTCAACAGCAACACCATGATCAGACCCACCACGGCCACGATCGACTGCACCACCGAGATGGTCTTGGTCGCCTCGCCCATGACATGCCAAAGGATTCTTTGACGAGCCAGAACCCTGCGTGATTGGCATAGTTGAAAAACAACGAACCGCAGCCGATCGACAAAGCCAGCAACGGCAGATTCAGCGCGGGATCGGCGCCGGCCGCGCTAGATCTCCGTGAGAAAACTGGGTTTCCTGGGGCGAGGCGGCCGGGCGTTTGCCTGATTATTCCATGGGGCACGTGACAGTCTGCTGAGCTTAGGTCCGCTGCTATCGCTGCGCCATCTCGGCCAAACCGGTTTTGGCGCGATCGATCCAATCGCGATTATGTTGGCGCGCGTATCGAGGACCGTGCTTTGCGTCCTGCAAAACATCGTTGTACAGCGCTTGCGCCTGTTTGCGGTCCGCCTCATTATTTTGCTGGACCAGCCAGTCCGCATACAGGCATCGAGCCGCGGCATCCGTCCCATAGGTGACTGCCTGCTCAAATGCCTGGCGTGCCTGCGCCGAGCCAGTCTGGGCCAAGACCCGGGCATACAGCAAAGAGGGGCCCGACTGTTCTTTCGCCGACGGCTGCGCGACAAAGAGTTTTTCCAACGAGAGCTTGGCGCCCGCCGCATCGCCGGTCGCATATTGCGCGCGTGCCAAGCCTTTCAGCAAATCGGGGTCATCCGAAAACGGGCCATTGGCGGCCTGCTGATACTGCTCGCATGCCTCGGCAGCCTGACCAGCCTCGAGCAGCAAATCCGCCAGCCGCATGCGATGCTGGATCGTCGGCGCATGCTCCAGATCCTCGCGCGCTCTGCGGACGGCCTGATTGGGGTCGATCAACCGCGACGCCACCTTTGCTGTCGTACGAAACCCACGGGAATGACGCATTTCCGGCAGATAGATCGCAAAAAAGTACACGATGCTGCCGAGACCGGGGAACGAAAACAGGATGAACAACCAATAGGTGTTTTGCTGGCTACGCACCGCATGGACGGCGAAAAACAGGGCGATGACCACGTGAAGGCCAAGTCCGAGATATGGCATGGAGCAATGAAGTCAGATCTGAAAAGGGGACAATTATGCCCCCGGCGCCCGCGATGGTGGGCCGAAGTTGCGCAACCCGAAAAAATCCTGCTATAATTTTTTTCTTTGGTGCCACGCACTGGTGTCACCAAGATGCGGGAGTAGCTCAGTTGGTAGAGCGCAACCTTGCCAAGGTTGAGGTCGCGAGTTCGAGACTCGTCTCCCGCTCCAAATTTTGATTTACAGACCCCGCGATTGGCGTCTGTAAGTCCTTGAAAAAAGGGGCTTCGGCTCCTTTTTTTTCGTTCCAGGGAATGCCACGACAATCCGCCCACAGCCAGCATTTTGAGGCGCCAATGAGGCACAAGAATGCGGGTGGGCCGGCCAGGGGATAGCTGCTGGGGCGGAGCAGGATGAGATGCCTTCGATAGCAGATCTATCAAACATGCTGAATACGGACCGGGTGATCCGGGTCTCAGTGGGCGCCGAGCCCTCCGGATTTCTGTTCGATGCCATGCAAGGCACGGACGGCCTGTCTACCTTGTCAGAGTACCGCGTTCGCCTGCTGCATCGTTCGATGCACGTCGACGTCGGAAGCCTGCTGGGACAGCCCCTTACCCTGACGATAGAAACGCCGGCCACGCCTCGATATCTCGGCGGCGTGATCGCCAGCTTTGCACTGCTGGGCCAGGCCGACGGCACGGATCGCTATTTCGTCTACGAGGCCGTGGCGGTGCCCTGGCTGTGGCTGGCCACGCACAAGCGAGACTTCCGCATTTATCAGAACCAGTCCGTGCCGGACACTATCAAGCAGGTGCTGGCGCCTTATGGTTACGCATTCGAATTCGAGCTGGCAGAAAACTACGAACCGCGCGTCTATTGCGTGCAGTACGACGAAAGCGATTTTCACTTCGTCAGCCGGCTGCTGGAAGCCGAAGGCATTCACTACTACTTCCGGCACGCCCAGGACGAGCACACGCTGGTGATGAGCGACGAAGTGCATAGCCACAAGACCGTGCCCGGCTATGAACAGGTCCGGTACTTCGCCGAAGACAAGCTGACGCTGCCTCGGCAGGACTACATGACCGGGATGGCGGTGTACCAGGGCCTGCGCCCTGGCCGGTACACGACCAATGACTACAACTTCGTCACGCCCAATGCCGACCTGAAGGCCCGTCAGCAAATCCAGCTGCCCCATGAGCACAGCCAGACCGAGGTGTACGACTGGCCCGGCAACTACGGCGACACGGCACTGGGCGAGCGCTACGCACGCCAGCGCATGGAAGAACAGCATCACGTGCGCAACACCCGTACATTGCGCAGCACGGCCCGGGGCGTGGCGACTGGATCGCGGTTCAATCTGACTGGCTGCCCGCGCACGGAAGAGAATCGCGAGTATCTGGTGCTCGCCACGCGCTACGACCTGAAGGAAAACAACTACAGCTCCGTGGGCAACGATGCGTCGCAGGGCCACAGATGCCTGTTCAACCTGACGGTACAGGATACGAAGCTGCCGTTCCGGCCGCCCCGCATCACCGAAAAACCGCGATCCAGAGGTCCGCAAACCGCGGTAGTAGTGGGGCCGCAGGGCAAGGAGATCTGGACCGACGAGTATGGCCGAGTCAAGGTGCACTTCCACTGGGACCGCTACGACAAGCGCGACGAGAACAGCTCCTGCTGGATCCGTGTATCAAGCAGTTGGGCCAGCGGCAATTTCGGCGCGATCCAGGTGCCACGTATCGGCGACGAGGTCATCGTGGATTTTCTGAACGGGGATCCGGATTACCCGATCATCACGGGACGGGTATACAACGCGGCGAAGATGCCGCCCTGGAAGCTGCCTGACAATGAAACGCAGATGGGCATCTACACGCGCTCCAGCCCTGGCGGGAACTATCACACGGCCAACGCCCTGAGATTCGAGGATAAGGCCGGACAGGAAGAGATCTACGTTCTGGCACAGAAGGACCGCAACGAAAAGACCAAGAACAACCATACCGAGCGGATCGACAATAACTGGGTGCAGTCGGTGGGGAACCACAAGGCCATCGAGGTCGATGGAAATCACAGCGAGTCAGTACACGGCAACATGACGCTGCATGTGGGTCCCAGCGGCGTGGGACGCGTGTTGTCCGATTCGTTCCGCAAATTGGTGAACGGTATTGCTGACGTGGCCAAGGCATTGCCCATCCCGGGCATCAACCAGCTGGGGCGCGGCGTGTATTCCCTATTCGCGGACCAGGCCATCAACGAGGCCACTGCTGGCGTCAAGACCGAGTTCGTGGGCCTGACCAAAACCGTGACGGTAGGCGGTACGATTGTGGAAAGCGCCGGTCATTCGATACAGCTGACGTCGGGCTCCAACATTTCGGTGGACGCTGCGAACACGGTTTCCATGACCTCGAATGGCGAGTTCCATGTTCAGGTCGGCAAATCGGAATTGCGCTTGACTGCCGATGGGTTCATTCGTTTGAGCGGAGACACGCTCTTTTTGAATTTCGAGAACGGCATAGAAATGCAAGCCACGAACGAAATTGCGCTGTCGTCCAAGAAAATCAATCTGAATTGATCGCCCTCTTATCAAGAGTCATCCAATCGCATTAAGCACATCAATCATCATGATCCACAACAAGCGACAGTTTCTTATCTCGAGCGTGACATTGTTGCTCGTGATCGCCAGTGTATTGATTGCATCGCATTTTTTTGGTGAGCAAGGCCAACCGCCACTGGCTTCGACACAAGGGCAGCTTTCTTGTAGCAGCGAGCAGTATTCCGAATACAACAAGAACATGGTGCTGGCCGGAGAATTGACGATCGGCAGGCAACCGCCGTCGGGGACGCTTCAGCAGCAGCAAGCCATGGTCGACGCTTTCGGAACACTCAGCCTGCCCAGAGACAAGACCATCATTTCCGCTGGTCACCTGAAAACGGGCAAGGTGTATACCAAGGTATGTCAAAACGAAAAATGCACCATGAACGAGATGGCGGAGCCCGAGCAGGCCTGCTTGACCGAGAATTGGAGTGGTTGCCAATATCTGGCAATGCAATTCAGAGAAAAACAGTACTGCTTCCTGACGCCCTCGGATCAGTGACATGAGCGACACAGAATTTCCGTTTGGCAATGACCTGATGAAACCCGACGATTGGGTAGGCACCATGGGCGCGAAATCCAAACGTTGGCTCATTTCCTATGAAGGCAGCCTGGCCGTCGTATGCGGCTACCACAGCTTCATTTTTCTTGGCTTGGACAGCATGGCCATCAGCGTGGTGAACATCCTGAACTGCGGTCTCACCGCAAGCGCCCCCATCGGCAAGATATTCAAGGCCGTGGGCGGCACCGCCAGGGAGGCCTTGGCCTTCGAGAAAGCCAACGATCTCGCCGGGAACGCCAAGAAGATCGACGATGCCGTCACCATGGAGCGGGAACAAAGCGAAGCCAACAGCGGCATGGCGCTGTACGAGCGCATGAAGAAGGCGATCCCTCAATTGATTTACGCGAACAAGCCCTTTTCGTTCGACGATCTCGCAGGCATGCCTGGCGGCATTGCCGGCGCCGAGATCGAGGCGGTCGGTGCCGCGGGCGTATACCGAATCGAAGGCTACGACGGCATAGCGGGAGGTTTGACGAGCGATTTTTTCTTCAGGGCCACGGTCGCCAACGCTGGGACAGGGTTGATAGCAGGTGGTGTGGGAATATCCGCGGGCGTCTGGAGCGTCGAGGGTCCACGCAATCTCTATTGGGAACTGGCCGCCAGCGCACGCGCGCGCTGTGCCGTGGAAAACAGCGCACCGAGCTACGACCAGCCCTATCGGCAGATTCCCAACCTTCATCCGTATCTGCAGGGCCTGCCTCCGGCGGGCTGCTCGATGGAAGAAACCCACTTCAATCCTGCCCGCCTCATGCAGCAACCGATCCCATAATCCAATGAATACGCAAAGCGCAATCGAATCCAGCAAGCCGGCATTGGCTGGCGCCAAACTGTCCAAGGGCGGTCAGAGCTTGCCAGATCTGTGGCGCATTCAGCACTCGAACGCCAACCTGTTCGCCCGCTTTGTCAGAACAGGACAACCTCAACGAGCGGCAAGCATCTCGGCGCTGATTGGCGAAGGAGAGAGAGCCATCCGACAGGAACTGCAATCCATTCCCGCAGCGTCCTGGGCAAGCCTGTGCGCGGCGGCCGGCTGGACGCATGTCGGCGCAGCAGCGCTGTCCTGGTGCGAAGGCGCCAGCGAGGCACAGATATGGCAGGCATGGGCTGAGGCCACGCCATCGGCGGCTGCTCCCGAAGATGCCTTCTTCATCGCAGCCAGATCGATGAACCCCGCGTTCCTGTTCGAAGACCAGACCCTGTCGTCTTTCGTGCCGCAACTGTTGGCGGACACGATGAAGGTGTACGTATCGCTGGCAGCACGTTGCGAGCAGGTGTCGATGGATTGTTCGCCGGCAGCGCTACATGCCCTGCCCAGGGAGTTTCAGCAGTTCCTGTCCCATCGAGAAATCAAGTTCGCCCAGACGGACGAGGCGCTGAGCGCCGCACCTACCCGTAGAATCAACCTGTTCGGGATATAGACACGACCATGCCAGCCGCAGCCAGACTCAACGATCAGGCATCCGACCACGATGGTGCGCCGCCGACACCGTGTACCGATGCGTCGCCCGATGTCAGCATCGACGGCCGCGCCGCCGTACGTGAAGGAGACCCCTTCGCCTCGCACGCCCGCCCGAACGAGTCCGATCATGCGCGCAGCCTGGCGGCAGGCTCGAGTTCGGTGTTCATCAACGGCAAGCCTGCCGGCAGGATAGGCGATCCGATTTCATGCGGCGGTCGGATCGCGGAAGGCTCAGAGACCGTGTTCATCGGCGGCTGAGAACGGCTTGCCGGTAAGCCGCCGGCGAGTACCGTCTGCAGTTCTTGCGGACGACACTGCTATGATTCTGTCCTGGCTGATGACATGCGGCGCTCCGATAGTTGCGGTATAGGCGCAACGATTTCTGTTGCCGCCCCAGCTTTTCTGATATCGCGCGCATGCCGCAGCGTCTGCTTTTCTTACGAGTTTGCCGTGAATTTTCTGTACAACCTTGGCGCATCGCTTCAATTCCTGTCTTTTGCGAAACAGCAGCTACAAGGCATGCATGCGCTGATTCATGCGAAACAGATTCCGGTCGAAAAATCACAGGATTTTTTTCAACAAGCGACCGATCTGGAGCGCGCGTTGGGCGATCAGTCGTACGCGCAATCCTTGCGCCGGTACCAGAACGCGAAAAAATGCCTGGTGACCGTCGCCAGCCTGATCCTGGCAATCGCAGTGATTCTTTACGCCTTGTCGCTGTTTGGTCCGACGAGCGGCACGATTAAAGCCGCGGCGGGTCAGCTCATGTCCGATTTCATGCTTTTCGCGACGACGATCAGCATCGTCGCAGGAGTATTGCTGGTTGGCCTCATCGGCGCGCATTTTTATATACGCTCGCTCGAGAAAAAGCTGATTGGGAAGAATCTCAGCGCGCTATGGGCCAAGATCCTGCAACACTGGGCTCCCGATCTGGCTGCAAAACAGGACATCGCGAGCCTCGACCCCGAGTCCATTGCACAGTTCGTCGCCGTGCAAACGCGGATTCAGGATGTGAATCTGGACCTGAAGTAGTCGCTGCGGGGGCCGCCGTCTGGCCCCACTCCGGCCCAAGCACATGGGGCAATTCACAGAATTTGGGCCGAAAGCTGCTCAGCAAAACACAACGCCACAAATTCCTGTACAATAGCGGGCTTGGCTAATCACGCCTACGGCGCAATGGCAGAGTGGTTATGCAGCGGATTGCAAATCCGTGTACGTCGGTTCGATTCCGGCTTGCGCCTCCAATAAAACAACGGCCCGTTCAGGGCCGTTTGTTTTTTCTACGCTGCGTTCTGCGCTGCAGCCGTCGGCTCTACCCCATAAACGGGGGATGGGCATTCATCAGACTCGGTTAATCACACCGTTCCAACCGCACTGAGCCAAGACTCTCATGCGGTAATTCTCAAAATTTCTGAACCCAAACGCCCGGCGTGAGAGCATCTCCATCTTCGTATGGAATCCCTCGGTGATCCCGTTGGACTTGGTGAAACGCCACATTCGTACGATCGGCTCCAGCCACGATAGTAACGTCGCGGCCAGCGCCTTGGCCGGACTTTGCTCGAACTGCCGGATCAACGCCAGGAATTTGGGTAGCATTTTCTGGGAGCGTTCGGCCTTCAGGCTCTTCAGGACTAAAAAGCCGTTGAGCTGCTGCTTGGCAAAATACAGCGCCTGCAGCACCGGCATCTGTGCCAGGTACTGGTGCAGGTTTTCCTTCTGCAGGGCGGTCAGTTTCCAGTGATGGCGGCGCATCAGGCTTAATAGTCCACGGTTTCTGCGACCGTCGGGATCGTGCTGTTGCCACAGCTTGAGGAAATGGTGATTCACCAGCCGAATGACGTGGAAACGGTCAGCCACAATCATGGCATTGGGGAAGTACCGTTGGGCAATTCGGCGATAGGTCTCGGACAAATCCATGACGATGACCCGCACGTG
>NZ_NEVQ01000003.1 GCF_002261185.1 Bordetella genomosp. 4 | reverse complement strand
TTATTCGCCGATCTGAACTCTTCATCACCTCACAGCTGCCAGGTCGCCCCGGCTGCTGCCTCGGTCACTCGGGATATCAGGGTTTACCCTAACCTCACCAACTGCCGAGCCCGAAATATTAACACACCTTTTAAATTCAGTGCAACTAGATCTCAAATAATCATCGTCGCGGGAATTTACTGCGCTACCACTTCGGCCCCACCGCCTGAATCCGTCTCGTCTGAAACTGCGTTTCGTCTGAATTCGTGTTCAAGCAGCGAAGGAGCGAGACTATAGCACACATTACAAAGCCGTTACGGCGATACCGGCACTTTTTTCTAAAATTTCTAAAAAAATTGGGGACGAGAGGCTAAAAAGCCGGTCGTCCCCTGTGAAAGATGTGTATTAACCCTGTTTTTTCAGTCGATCACTGAACTGTTTACGGAATTTCGCGACCTTTGGCGCAATCACGAATTGGCAGTAGCCTTGTTCGGGGTGCAGCTCAAAATAATTACGGTGATAGTCCTCTGCGGGCCAGAATGTGGCGGGCTCGCGCAGCTGGGTCACAATAGGCGCATCATAAATATGCTGCGCATCGACTTCGGCAATGACGGCCTGAGCCTGCTCGCGCTGGGTCTCGTTCTGCCAAAAGATGGCGGACTCGTACTGCGGCCCCACGTCATTGCCCTGACGCCCCGGAGTGGTCGGATCGTGCGTGGCGAAGAATACCCGCAACAGGTCGGCATAGGACAACACTGAAGGATCGAACTCGACGCGGGCGACTTCGATATGGCCAGTGGCTTTGCCGCAGACCTGTTCATACGAAGGATGATCGACATGGCCGCCGCTATAGCCGGGCAGCACGCTGACGACGCCGCGCAAATCCTCAAGGACGGCCTCGACGCACCAGAAGCAGCCCCCGCCCAGGATGGCGACCTCGGTAACCGGGGAAGATGTGGATTCCGACATGATCATGATTCCTTGTTCAATAGGCATTTCTCTGCCGCTGCTATCTACTATATATAGATAGTAGATAGGAATGGGCCGCTGCTCTATATATAGATAGAGGGACAGATATGGAGACGGGCCGCTATATATAAAGGCATAACGACCGAGCCAGCCGGAGATGCCGGCCATGCCAATACAGACGGGCCCATTCGCACGCAAAAGACGGGAAGCCATGAAGGCAGGCCCGCTCATGCGTGGGCTTGTGAGATATATGGATAAAAAGGCGCGCTGCTCGCGTCGAGCAGGCCCTCCGATCTGACGAGGCCTATTTGACCTGCACGGACAAGTGCCGAAACTACTTTGATTTAGCCGGTGCCAGGGATAGCACCCACTCGGCCAAGGTGCGAGCATCCTCTTCGCTGACCTGCGGTTGCGCCGGCATCGGTACGGCCCCCCACACGCCTCGTCCGCCGGAACGGATTTTGCCCGCCAGATACTGCACCATGGCGTCGCCCTCGCCCGCCGCGGCATATCGTTCCCCGATGCTGCGCAACGGCGGCCCTACCCGCTTGCTGTCGACTTGGTGACACGCCATACAGGCTTTGCTTTGCGCCAAGGCCTCGCCTGTGGATTGATCGGCCGCTTGCGCGCCAATGGGGGACACGATGATTGCCCATAGGCCGAAAACAATGGCGGCCGTCCTGCTTGTCGTTACATGCATCCGTACTGTCTCAAGTTTGAAAAACACACCGAAATCGCGAAACCGCGACATCCTAGCTCCCAGTTCCTTGCTCCCAGTTCCTAGCTCCCAGTTCCTAGCTCCCAGATCCTAGCTCCCAGATCCCAGTCCCTAGCTCCTAGCTTCCTGGCATTCTGGCATCCTGGCATTCCCGGATTTCTGGCTTCCTGGATTCCGGCTGCCGGCCTCCTAACTCCCGCCCCCTTTCGCACAACTGCGTGGCGACCCGGGCCTGAGCCCAAATCTCGAAGCGAATCGTCAGGGTTCAAAGGCGTCTGTCACCGCTCCTCGGCTGGCTGTACTGGCCAATTTGCCAAATTTAGCCAGCACTCCCCGGGTGTACCGTGGTTTGGGCTGGACCCAGGCTTTTCGGCGCGCCGCCAATTCTTCGTCAGAAATGTTGAGCTGCAGCAGCAACTGATGAGCGTCGATGGTAACTGAGTCGCCCTCTCGAATGAGGGCGATCGGCCCGCCAACATAGGCCTCGGGAGCCACATGCCCGACAACCATGCCCCAGGTTCCGCCAGAGAAACGGCCATCGGTGATCAAACCTACGGTCTCGCCCAAGCCTTGGCCAATCAATGCGGAGGTAGGCGCCAACATTTCGCGCATTCCCGGACCGCCTTTGGGCCCCTCGTAACGGATGACAACAACGTCGCCGTGTTGGATGCGGCGGTCCATGATGGCTGTCATGGCCTCGTCTTCGGAATCGAAAACGCGGGCCGGCCCGGTAATGACGGGATTTTTCAGTCCGGTAATTTTGGCGACGCACCCCTCGGGAGACAAGTTGCCCTTGAGAATGGCCAGATGCCCCTGCGGATACAGCGCACGGTCTATCGGCCGAATTACATCTTGATCTGAACGAGGCACCGCAGGAACGTCAGCCAAAGTTTCCGCAATAGTTTTGCCGGTAATGGTGATGCAATCACCATGCAGCAATCCCGCGTCCAGCAGAAGTTTCATGACCTGCGGAATTCCGCCAGCACGATGCAGGTCGGTCGCAACGTAGCGGCCGGAAGGCTTTAAATCGCAAATAACGGGAACACGGCGCCGGATACGCTCGAAGTCATCAATCGTCCACGGGACCTCGGCCGCATGCGCGATGGCCAGAAAATGCAGGACCGCGTTGGTGGAACCGCCCGTGGCCATGATGACGGACACGGCATTTTCGATGGATTCGCGAGTAATGATGTCGCGCGGACGCACGCCACGTCGCACGGCATCAACCAGAACCCGGGCCGACTCGGCCGCAGAAACGACTTTTTCGTCGTCTTCGTTGGCCATCGTGCTGGAATACGGCAAGCTCATGCCCAGCGCCTCGAAGGCGGAACTCATCGTGTTGGCGGTGTACATCCCGCCGCAGGATCCTGAGCCTGGGATTGCGCATTTTTCGATTTGCTTGAAATCCTCTTGGTTCATGCGTCCCATGGTGAACTCGCCCACGGCCTCGAACACCGAGACGATGGTCAAGTCTTTGCCTTGGTAATGGCCGGGCTTGATGGTGCCGCCATACACATAGATGCCGGGGACGTTGGTACGGGCCAGCGCGATCATGCCGCCGGGCATGTTTTTATCGCACCCTCCGATGACGACTACGCCATCCATCCACTGCCCTTGAACCGCCGTTTCAATGCAGTCGGCAATCACCTCGCGCGAGACCAGGGAATATTTCATTCCCTCGGTGCCCATGGACATGCCATCGGAGATGGTGGGCGTGCCGAATACCTGAGGATTGGCTCGCGATTCACGAATCGCATCGATGGCGGCGTCAGCCAGGCGTTGCAGGCCGCTGTTACAGGGCGTAATGGTGGAGTGGCCATTGGCCACGCCTATCATGGGATTATCAAAATCGGATTCTTGGTAGCCCAGCGCGTAATACATGGCCCGATTGGGGGCACGGGCGACCCCATGGGTCACGTGGCGTGAACGTTCGTTATTGGGCATGGTCTGTCTCCGAAGCGTTTCCTTGAATGTCATGACCGGCCGAGCGGCATAACAACACCTGTGCCGGTTATTATCGACCTAATCTTTTATTGCATGGCGGATTATGCTGCACCATCCCGAGTTTGACCCTATTGCCTTGAGCATCGGCCCCGTTGCTATTCATTGGTATGGCCTGATGTATCTCGTCGGATTTGCGCTGGTTTATTTGTTGGGCCGCCGGCGCCTGACAAGCGGCCACACGCCAGCGCTCAATACGCGCGATCTGGAAGACATTATTTTCTATAGCGTGCTGGGCGTGGTGCTGGGCGGCCGCCTGGGCTACGTGCTGTTTTATAAGCCCGGCTATTACCTGGCCCACCCCCTGGAAATTTTCTACCTCTGGGAAGGCGGCATGTCTTTTCACGGCGGGTTGATCGGCGTGATCGTAGTCATGCTGCTGATTGCGCGCAAAAAGAAGGTGTCGTTCTTTACGATCAGTGATTTCATCGCCCCGCTCATTCCCCTGGGACTGGGCGCAGGGCGTCTGGGCAACTTCATCAATGGCGAACTGTGGGGCCGCCCCGCCGACGTACCCTGGGCGATGGTGTTTCCGCAATCGGGTACCGATGTGCCGCGCCACCCTTCGCAGCTTTACGAGCTGGGATTGGAGGGCATCGTCCTGTTCGCCCTGCTATGGTGGTTTTCCAGCAAGCCTCGCCCCCTCGGCCAAGTCAGCGGGCTGTTCTTGATCGGTTATGGGGCCTTCCGCTTTTTGGTCGAATTCACGCGTGAGCCAGATAATTTTCTGGGGTTGCTCGCTGCAGGCCTGAGCATGGGACAGTGGCTGTCCCTGCCCATGGTGCTCATCGGCCTTGTGATGTTTTTCTTTACTGCAAAGCGACAGTCCCATTGACCGAAAGCGTCACAGTGACCTGGCCAGCCTCGAGCGGCGCATCGGCATAGCCGGCAGCACTGCTCAGGCTGCTTTTGGCCATCGCACCCATGGGTCTCGGTACCGGGACCGGTGAACCACCCCCGCTCAACTCGAGCTGTTGCACGCGATAGCTGCTATAGCCGAAAGCCTGGGCCGCAGCTTGCGCCCGCGCCAGAAAGGCATCAGCGGCCTGGCCGAGCAGTTTCTTTTCTGCGGCCTCGCGGGCCTCGCGTGATAGCGAGAAACTGATCTGCGAGATGGCGACTTTGTCGGACAGCTTGGAGGCCAATGCCGAGGCAGCGGCAAAGTCCTTGGACTCGAGGACGATTTCCCCGCGAGCGCGCCAGTTCTGGATCTTGCCCTTTTCGTCCGTATTGGGCCAAACGTTGTAGCCGCTAGTATGGACTTGAATGCCCTTTGCGCCCTCGGTACGTTTGACGGCCTCGTCAAGCACTGTACTCAACTGGGTCGTGGCCTTGGTCTGTGAGTCTGCATCGAACTCCGCGGCCAGGGTGATGCGAACGGTGTCCTGCTGTACATCGGCGGAGGCAGATGCCTGCAGGGTCAATTCGGGCACGCGCTCGTCGGGATGCACAGCCGGCGCAGGTGCGCGCGGCGGCGCGGGTGGCTGTTGAGCATGCGCGAACGGAGCCACCGTCAAGGCAAATGCGGCGCAGCAGGCAGCCGCAAGACGGTTCAATGAAGGCACGCGGAAGGAGTGCATCATGACAGACCTGTAGAAAGAGTGGGAAAGAGAGACACCCGGCGCGGACCTGAGAGAAACCCAGGCCCGCCGGAATAGATGCCCCGCCTGTGCCGTCTAGGCCGGCATCTCGAACCGTGAGGTTCAAGGTGGTCGCGATCCGTTGAGCTTCGGGTTCGTCTACGGGTAGACAATCACTCCCACTCACCATTCACGCAACCAATATGCCGTAAGACATAGGTTCAGAGAATGTATGGCCAGGTCACGAGCACTGCAGGGACAAACTGAAAAAACATCAAATCGTGCGTGATACCGACACGCCGGGGACCGAGGTCCGTACTGCTATCCCTGTTTGGACAATACCTCATCAAGCAGGGAATTCATGTGTTCGATTCTACCCTTGAACTCGCCTACCGCCAAACCGCCGAGCGGGCCGTCGGGCGCTTTCATGGATAACAACTCGCTAGCAATCTGCAAAGCCGCCATGACGGCAATGCGTTCGTTGCTGGAGACTTTGCCTGAGCCCTGGATGCGCAGCATGAGCTGATCAACGTGGCGCACGGCAGCCAACAGAGTGGGTTTTTCTTCGGTGGAGCAAGCGAGAGAATAGTCGCGCCCCAATATCGTGACATCAATACGTTCCATCAGGGCTGCGCTCCGGAGGATTGGTCTTCGGCGGCAGCGCCCGGCAAGCGCGCCAATACGCTATCGATCCGCTCACGTGCGGCGTCTGTCGCGACACGCAGGCGTTGCAGATCCGTGTCTTTGGCACTGAGGCTGCCGAGCAATTCCGCTTCGCGCGTCTGGGCACGAGATTCGAGCGCTTGCTGCTCGGATATTTGGCGGGCGAGTTGCGCACGCAAATCTATCTCTGACTGGCGCGCCTCGGACAGGAGGTCTTCTACCGCCCCGTCGTGCTCCTGCAATTTGGTCTGCAGCGCCAAAATTTCGGCCTGCCGCTCGTTGCAGCGTTGCTCTAATGCGCGCTGAGCGGCTTCGCTTTGGCCCAGGCTGATACGCAACGCATCACGCTCGGCCTGAAGTTGCCGGGTGCGTTGCACTAATTGCCCGATACGGGCGGCGAGTTGATCTAGATCTTGCAGCATGGGCGCTATCGTAAACCATCCGCGCACTGGCTGGGAGGCCGTACGCAACGTGAGAAAACCAGCAATATTCTGTAGGACTTGCAGTTGGCACCCCAACCGCCCGTACCAAAGAATTCTGACACAGGACTTGCGTTGATCAAGCCTTGATCGATCACAGGCTTTCGCCTGTCTTTCTATTTACTTTCATTTTGCTTTCATTTTGAGCCGGTGATGGCCCAAGGTTACAACTTGGACGCCAGTTTTAGGGAAAACCCCATCTGCATCTGGAACAGCGTGGGTTTGCAGGCCCAGGCCCCTTCGCTACCATGCGCCCTGCTCAAAAGACGCACCTCGATTTCATAACAACGAGCAGCACGACGAGGTGTTCATTTTTTCAGAGCATCGTTCATCGAACGACCTGGCTTTAACTCACATGCTGTAAATAGGAGTAGACCATGCAGCTACGCAATCGGCAGGATTTCTGGTCCGGGGTGATGTTCATCGCCATCGGATTGGGAGCAGCCTGGCAAGCGACAAGCTATCAAATGGGAACCGCCGCCCGGATGGGACCGGGGTACTTTCCTTTCGCGCTGGGATTGGTCCTGGCCTTACTGGGCGCCATTGTGCTGCTTGGCTCGCTGAGCAAAAAAGCAACGGAGACCCATGTCGAGAAATTCGATTGGCGCATCACCTTCCTGGTGATCGGGTCCGTCGTGTTGTACGCCTTGATCCTGAAACTGCTGGGCGTCTATATCTCGGTCTTTGTACTGGTCATCGTCAGCAGCCTGGCCAGCCACGAGTTCAACCTGAAAGTCGCGATCGGCAACGGGATTTTCCTGGTGGTGTTCTCGTATCTGGCATTCATCAAAGGGCTGGGGCTGATTTTCCCGCTGTGGCCGTCGTTTCTAGGCATGAACTAAGGAGTCTTCGGCCATGGAATTATTTGATCACTTGATGCTGGGATTCTCGGTGGCGTTCACGCCCGAGAACCTGCTGTACGCTTTGCTGGGTTGTATTCTGGGGACCTTGATCGGGGTGTTGCCCGGGATCGGTCCGGTTCCGACGATCGCGATGCTGCTGCCGATCACCTATGTGCTGCCGCCTGTGGCCGGCCTGATCATGTTGGCCGGTATTTATTATGGTGCGCAATACGGCGGTTCGACCACGGCTATTCTGGTGGCGCTCCCTGGCGAGACGTCCGCGGTGGTGACCGTGCTCGATGGCCACCAGATGGCGCGCAACGGACGGGCAGGCGCAGCATTGGCAATTGCCGCCATGGGCTCGTTCTTCGCCGGTTGCGTCGCAACGCTGTTGCTGGCCGCTTTTGCGCCCCCATTGGCTGAAGTCGCGTTCAAGTTCGGCCCCGCCGAGTATTTCTCGCTGATGACCCTGGGCCTGGTGGGCGCGGTGGTGTTGGCCTCGGGTTCGCTGCCCAAGGCAATCGCGATGATTATCCTGGGCCTGCTGCTGGGTATGGTGGGTACGGACGTGAACTCGGGGGTCGCTCGCTTTGACTTCGGCATCCCCGAACTGCAAGACGGTATCGACTTTGCCATCGTGGCCATGGGCGTTTTCGGTTTTGCCGAAATCATGACCAACCTGGAACAGAAAGAGAACCGCGTCGACATTACCGACAAGATCGGCTCGCTATATCCGAACAAGCAGGAGTTCAAGGAAGCGGCTCCGGCCGCGGTACGTGGCACGGTTCTGGGCTCGATGCTGGGCATTCTGCCCGGTGGCGGCGCGGTGCTGTCCTCGTTTGCCTCGTACACCTTGGAAAAGAAGATCTCGAAGAACCCCGAGCGCTTCGGTAAGGGCCACCCGGCCGGTCTGGGCGGCCCCGAGTCGGCCAACAACGCTGCGGCGCAGACGTCGTTCATCCCGCTGCTGACCCTGGGTATCCCGGGTAACGCCGTGATGGCGCTGATGGTGGGTGCGATGACCATCCACAACATTCAGCCCGGCCCTCAAGTGATGAGCAGCCACCCCGAACTGTTCTGGGGCCTGATCGCCTCGATGTGGATCGGTAACCTGATGCTGGTGGTGCTGAACCTGCCGCTGATCGGCTTGTGGGTCAAGCTGCTGAAAGTGCCCTATCGCATTCTGTTCCCGGCGATTCTGGTGTTCTGCACGATCGGGGTGTATTCGTTGAACTACAACACGTTCGACATTTTCACTACGGCGATCTTTGGCGTGATCGGTTATGTATGGTCGAAACTGAAGTGCGAAGGCGCCCCGCTGCTGCTGGGTCTGGTGCTGGGCCCCATGATGGAAGAAAACTTCCGTCGCGCCCTGCTGCTGTCACGCGGTGACTTCCTGACATTCGTGGATCGACCGCTGTCGGCATCGCTGTTGGCTGTCGCAGTATTCCTGGTGGTGTTGGTGGCGTTGCCATCGATCCGCAAGAAGCGCGAAGAAACGTTCGTCGAAGAAGATTAAGGCTGTTTACAGCATTGACGTCTGCTGCCGACACTCTATGTAGACGTCGGCAAACGGCGAAACGCAGATAGCGTCCCTGAGGCCAGGCACTGTGAGGTGCCTGGCTTTTTTTTGGCTTGAACGCGCCGGAATTCGTAGTTTTTTAAGACAACCGGTCACGATGTGACTCCGGCCCTTTCTTATGCAAGAAGGGCGGCTCGGGGGAATTTGACAGTTTGATTTCGTCGGTTAAACTTCCGCAAAGTTGTCTGATAACCAGGGTGGTTTTCAGAGTAAATCGACTAGAAATACAACCCAGAGACATGTTCCAGAAAGTCAATTCTCGTGCGGGGCTGAGCGACGGTGTCGCGCAGGCGCTGCTGGAGCAAATCAGCAACGGCAACCTGCCCGCCGGGGCGAAATTGCCGTCCGAGGCCGTGCTGGCAGAGCAATTCGGCATCAGCCGCGCCGTCGTGCGTGAAGCCATGGCGCAGTTAAAAAGCCAGGGGGTCGTCGAGTCGCGCCAAGGCAGCGGTGTGTATGTCAGCCCCCATGGATTGGTCATGCCGCTGCGCATCGATCCAGGTGACGTGGGGTCGTTGAGCGCGGTGCTGCAACTGTTGGACGTGCGACGCGCACTGGAGGCAGAAGCAGCCGAACAGGCCGCGATAAAACGCACGGCGCGCCAACTGGAAAAAATTGAAAATGCATTGGCTGAGATCTCGCACGAGGTCGCCAAAGGCAACGATGGGGTATTGGCCGATGTGGCGTTTCACCGGACCATCGCCCAGGCTGCAGGTAATCCATTTCTGTTGAATACGTTGCGATTCCTGAATCAGTATCTGGAAGCGGCCGTACACATTACGCGCAACAACGAAGCGCAGAATGCCGACTTTGCGCGACAGGTCCATGAGGAACATCAGGCGCTGGTCGATGCAATACGCGCAGGCGATCCGGTCTCTGCGCGTCATATGGCGCAAACCCATCTGTACAACGCCGGGCGGCGCCTCAAACAAAGCGCTCAGGCAGCAGCCAGCCTGACAGGGCAAACGGCCAAGAAAGACCGCAAGCTCGCAGGCCCCTCCTCGCGTGCCACGGCGCGTCCGAACAGCACCGGTAAACAGGCTATTGCAGATACTTCGCGCTCACGCAAACGCAAGACGAATTCAGCCAATACCGCGGGGATAGACACCTGACATCCTGCCACTCGCGCCTGGCACACGCAGCTCCGATGCCAGACGCTCGCTGACGTCTGCACAACAACTTCCTAGACGTCACGGCATCCCAACGTAATCGAAGGAACAAATATGACGAAGAACGTAGGCATAGTTGGATTGGGCGCGATGGGCCTGGGCGTGGCCCGCTCGCTGCTGCGCGCTGGCTTGAACGTTTATGCCAATGACGTACGGCAACAGGTGCTGGACGGTTTCGCCGCCGAAGGCGGGATCGCCTGCCAGAGCGTGGCGGATATGGGCAAGCATTGCGACGCTGTCGTCCTGCTAGTGGTCAACGCTGCTCAAACCGAAAGCGTACTGTTTGGCGCTGACGGCACGCACGGCTTGGCGCATGCAATGAAGCCTGGCTCGGTGGTGATCGCATGCGCCACGGTGGCACCCGAATTTGCCATCCGTCTGGGCCAGCGTCTGCAAGACATGGGCCTGCATATGCTGGACGCGCCGGTGTCCGGCGGAGCCGCTCGTGCGGCAGAAGGAACCATGACGATGATGACTTCTGGCCCGGCAGCCGCGTATGCAGCATGCGAACATGTGCTGGCGGCCATGGCCGGCAAGGTGTATCGGCTGGGCGACCAGCACGGCCAAGGCTCCAAGGTCAAAATCATCAATCAATTGCTGGCAGGCGTGCATATCGCCGCGTCGGCTGAGGCCATGGCCTTGGGACTGCGCGAAGGCGTGGATCCCGATGCGTTGTACGAGGTCATCACCCACAGCGCAGGGAATTCGTGGATGTTCGAAAACCGCGTGCCGCACATTCTGAATGGCGATTACACGCCGTTGTCGGCCGTCGATATTTTCGTGAAAGATCTCGGTCTGGTTCTGGATACGGCTCGCGCCAGCAAATTCCCGCTGCCGCTGTCGGCGACTGCGCACCAGATGTTCATGCAGGCATCCACCGCCGGACATGGCGGTGAGGACGACTCCGCAGTCATCAAGATTTTCCCGGGCATTGAAGTCCCGCCTAAACGCGACCCCGGCACGAACTAAACGCCGTACCTGCATCAAAGCCGCAGGCACACAGCATATTCAACCTTTTTTCTCTGCTATCCCAGGATCTCCGTCATGACATCTGGTAAGCCTTTGCTGGGCTGCATCGCCGACGATTTTACCGGCGCTACTGATTTGGCCAACATGCTGGTGCGCGAGGGTATGCGCACGATTCAAACCATCGGCGTGCCTGCTGCGCCGGTGCAGGATGTGGACGCCATCGTCGTCGCACTGAAATCGCGCACCATCGCGCCGCAAGATGCCGTCGAGCAGTCGCTAGCCGCTTTGAAATGGCTGCAAACGCAGGGCTGCACGCAGTTTTTCTTCAAATACTGCTCGACGTTCGACTCGACCGATCAGGGCAATATCGGGCCCGTTGCGGACGCGTTACTGCAAGCACTGGGCGCCGACTTTACGATCGCATGCCCCGCGTTCCCCGAGAACGGCCGCACGGTGTATCACGGTCATTTGTTTGTGAACGACACATTGCTTAATGAGTCGGGCATGGAAACCCATCCATTGACGCCCATGCGCGACGCGAACCTGGTCCGTGTGCTGCAACGTCAGACACCGTCCAAAGTGGGTTTGATTGACGCGAATACCGTCAAGAAAGGTGCCGATGCCATCAAAGCGAAGATTGCGACGTTGCGCGAAGCCGGCGTCCGTATGGCGATTGCCGATGCAATTTCGAATGATGACCTGTACACACTGGGCGCCGGATGCAGCGATCTGGCGCTGGTTACCGGCGGCTCGGGTGTTGCACTCGGGTTGCCAGCCAATTTCGTGCGCACCGGCGCGCTGAACGCCACAGGATCGGCCGCGGATCTACCCGGCATCGAAGGTCGAAGCGTTGTCCTGGCAGGCAGTGCGTCCAAAGCCACCAACGGCCAGGTCGCGCACTGGAAGGCCTCTCACCCCGCGTTCCGCATTGATCCGTTGGCGCTGGCAAAGGGCGAAGATGTCGTGGGACAAGCACTGGCGTTTGCGCAAGAACATGCCCCCAAAACGGTGCTGGTCTATGCGACCGCTACGCCAGATGAAGTCCGCGCAGTGCAGGCAGAACTAGGCACGCAACGCGCAGGAGAATTGGTCGAGCAAGCCTTGGCGGCCATTGCGAGCAACTTGCGTGAACAAGGCATTACGCACTTTGTGGTCGCCGGTGGCGAGACCTCAGGCGCCGTGGTACAGGCTCTGGACGTGCGCGCTCTGCGTATCGGCCCGCAGATCGATCCTGGTGTGCCCGCGACAGTCGCCATCGACGGCAATGGCGATGCGCAATTGGCGCTGGCCTTGAAATCGGGCAATTTCGGCACGGTGGACTTCTTTGAGAAAGCCCTGAAAGCGGTCGGAGGATCCCTGTAATGGTCAACGTTATCGACGCCGCGGCGAACGCGGAAAGCGCACTGCGCGAGGAAATCTGCCGCATCGGTGCGGCGCTGTTCAATCGTGGCTACACCGTGGGCTCGTCCGGAAACATCAGCGCGCGCTTGCCCGATGGCTGGTTGATCACACCCACTGATGCCTGCCTGGGCATGCTGGACCCTGCTCAATTGAGCAAGGTAGGTACCGACGGCGTACAAATTTCTGGTGCCCGCGCATCCAAGACGTTGGCATTGCACCGCAACGTCTACGCCAACAATGCACAAGCCAACGCGGTCGTTCACACGCACTCGACCAACCTGGTCGCGTTGACCTTGGCCGGCGTATGGAAGCCTGAAGACGTGGTGCCGCCCATCACGCCGTATTACGTCATGAAAGTGGGCCACATCCCGCTGATTCCCTATCACCGCCCCGGTGATCCAAAGGTTGCGGAACAGATCGCAGGATTGGCCAGCAGCGTGCGTGGCGTGCTGCTCGAACGCCTGGGGCCCGTCGTCTGGCACGACTCGGTGTCCAACGCGGCTTTTGCACTGGAAGAGCTCGAAGAAACCGCCAAGCTGTGGCTCATGATGCAACGGCAAGGCACGGCACTGTCCGAGGACGCGATCGATGAATTGCGCCAGACATTCAAGGCGCGCTGGTAGCGCCTGAGGCCGGTCATCTACGAGTCCCGCCACGAGCGGGGCTCGTCACCTTTTTTTATAAACAGCAGGAGGAGCACAGTGACTGCTCAAACAGTGACGGATACCGTTGGCACGGTGTCCAGTTCGGAATCCAATCGCGTCTATTCCAAGATCGCGTGGCGCATCATGCCTTTCTTGATGGTCTGCTATGTCATCGCCTATCTGGATCGCGTGAACGTCGGTTTTGCCAAGCTGCAAATGTCCATCGATCTGGGTTTCTCGGAAACCGTGTTCGGATTGGGTGCAGGCTTGTTCTTTATTGGATACTTCTTTTTCGAAGTGCCATCCAACTTGCTGATGAATCGTGTCGGCGCGCGCATCTGGATCGCGCGCATCATGATCACGTGGGGCATTTTGTCGGGCTGCTTCTTTTTTGTGTCTACGCCCACGCAGTTCTATGTGTTGCGCTTTCTGTTGGGCGCGGCTGAGGCAGGCTTTTATCCCGGCGTGATCCTGTATCTGACGTACTGGTTCCCTGGACATCGCCGCGCCAAAATGATCGCGGTGTTCATGGCGGCCATTCCATTGTCAGGGATTTTCGGCGGGCCGCTGTCCGGCTACCTGATGCAGAATTTCAATGGCTATATGGGCCATGGCGGCTGGCAATGGATGTTTGTCATCGAAGCGCTGCCCGCATTGGTCCTGGGTATCGTGACGCTGCTCTATCTGGATAACGACGTGCGTTCGGCCAAATGGCTGACCGACGAAGAAAAGGCGGTCGTTGCCCGCGACATCGAGGCAGAGACCAAATCCAAGAGCAAGACCAGCCCCGGCACCACTAAAGCGGTATTCACCGATCTGCGAGTGTGGTGGATGTGTCTGATCTATTTCTGCTTTGTCATGGGTCAGTACGGTCTGACATTCTGGATGCCGTCTCTGGTGAAATCCACGGGAGTACAAGGTGCATTCAATATCGGTTTGATCAGTGCCATTCCCTTTGTAGTTGCAGCGATCTCGATGATTTTGATCGGCCGCAATGCCGATCGCATGCGTGAGCGTCGTTGGCACTTGATCATTCCAGCTACGTTTGGTGCGATCGGATTTGCAGTCTCTGCCGCTTACGCCGACAACACGGTGCTGGCAATGATAGCTCTGTCCGTCGCGGCGGGCGGTGCGCTGACGTGCTCGCCCTTGTTCTGGTCGCTGCCTACGGCATTCCTGTCCGGCACGGGTGCGGTCGCAGGGATTGCAGTCATCAACTCGGTGGGTAACCTGGCCGGCTTTGTCAGCCCGTACGCTATTGGTCTGTTGAATGACGCCACGAAGAGTTCGGCGGCCGGCATGTATATGTTGACCGGCATGCTGCTGCTCGGCGCCGTCGCCGTGTTCTTGACGAACAAGAACGAGGTGAATCGCTAAACACCCTCTGGGCGCGCGCCGCTATCGGCCGCGCCCAGTCTGTATGCACTTCCCGGAGCTACCAAAATGTCATTGAAATTCGCCGCCAATCTCAGCTTTCTATACCAAGACCTGCCCTTCCTGGATCGCATCGCAGCGGCTGCGAAAGACGGTTTTGAAGGCGTGGAATATCTATTCCCCTACGACTTTCCCGCTGCCGAGATCAAGCAGCGCCTGGTTGACAACGGCATCGAACAAGCCTTGTTCAACGCAGCTCCTGGCGACTGGGTTGGCGGCGAGCGCGGCATTTCGTCGCTGCCGGGACGCGAACAGGAATTCAAGGAGTCCATCGCGCGCGCCATCGAATACGCGACAGTGCTGGGCAACCAACGCGTGCACGTCATGGCGGGCCTGTTGCCGGCGGACGCGAATCGCGCTGAACGCCTGGACCTGTACACCCGTAATGTGGCCTGGGCCGCAGAACAAGCCAAGGCCGCAGGCCTGACTATCGTGCTCGAACCTATTAACCAGCGCGATATGCCCGGTTATCTGCTGAGCTATCAAAAGGACGCGCTGGACGTCGTGCGCGCCACCGGCGCCTACAACGTGAAAGTGCAGTTCGACTGCTATCACGCCCAGATCATGGAAGGCGATGTGGTCATGAAACTGCGCGCCATGTTCGATCAGATCGGACACATCCAGATTGCCAGCGTGCCGAGCCGCAACGAGCCCGATGGCGAAGAACTGAATTCCCCCTTTATTTTCCAGACCTTGGACCAATTGGGTTACCAGGGCTGGGTGGGATGCGAATACAAACCCCGTGCGGCAACGAGCGATGGCCTGGCCTG
This sequence comes from Bordetella genomosp. 4, assembly GCF_002261185.1. Taxonomy (GTDB): domain Bacteria; phylum Pseudomonadota; class Gammaproteobacteria; order Burkholderiales; family Burkholderiaceae_B; genus Bordetella_A. The sequence continues at coordinate 439,103 of NZ_NEVQ01000003.1, read as the reverse complement.
GCTGCGTACGTACCGTGCCAACTCGGAAAGCAACAAATGAGTAAAGTACTGATTACCGGCGGCGCCGGTTTCCTGGGCAAACGCCTGGCCAAGAAATTGCTGGAGCGCGGCGAACTGAAAGGCGCCAGCGGCCAACCCGAAAAGATCGAGCAGATCATTCTGCTGGACATGGTGGCCCCCACGGACCTGGACGACCCGCGCATCAAGGTCGTGACCGGAGACATCGCAGATGCCTCGCTACTGCGCCAAGTCATCGACACCAGCGTGACCTCGGTGTTCCACCTGGCAGCCGTCGTCAGCGGCGCCGCTGAGGCTGACTTCGACCTGGGCATGCGCATCAATCTGGATGCCACGCGCGAGCTGCTGGAACTGTGCCGCAAGCTCGGCCACAAGCCTCGTTTCGTGTTCACCAGTTCGGTCGCCGTGTTCGGCGGCAAGCTGCCCGCCATCGTGCAGGACGACACGGCACCCACGCCGATGAGTTCGTATGGTGCTCAGAAGGTCTCTGGGGAATTGATGGTGTCTGATTACAGCCGCAAAGGCTTTATCGACGGCCGCACCCTGCGTATGCCCACGATCAGCGTACGCCCAGGCAAACCCAATGCCGCTGCATCGAGTTTTGCCAGCGGCATCGTGCGCGAACCCTTGAACGGCGAAAGCGCTGTCGCCCCCGTCTCGCCCGAGACCAAGATGTGGCTCATGTCGCCGCGCTATGCGATCGAAAACCTCATCCATGGCCATGAATTGGACGGCGATGCGATTGGTTTCCCCCGCACGATCAGCCTGCCCGGCCTGTCGGTGAGCGTGAAAGCCATGGTGGATGCGCTGCGCGAGGTCGCGGGCGATCAGGTCGCAGATCTGGTGAAGTGGGAACCTAACGAGGTCATCAAAAAGATCGTGGAATCCTGGCCTGGCGAGTTCGCCGCCACGCGTGCCAAATCGCTGGGCTTTCAGGCCGACAGCAACTATGCCGACGTGATCCGCGCCTATCAAGAAGACGATATGCCTAAATAAACGGCGCAACGCGCTGCCGTTTCGGCGGCCGTAAGGAAGAAAGCCCTCAGTTGCTCTACAGTCTGAGGGCTTTTTTTCCTCTTGAAGTACCGAGTTGTGCGCGGATTGCGGTAACGTTCAGGTTTGAGGTTTTGACACAAACAACCCGGAGATTTGGTATGGCATCCATCGGTTCCAGGGATTACGACAAAGTCGTACCCCAGAAAGTCGCATTTCTTGGCTTGGGCGTCATGGGCTTTCCCATGGCAGGCCATTTGGCGAAAGCCGGCCACCAAGTAACGGTGTACAACCGCACTGAAGCCAAGGCGAAAGCCTGGGCACAAGAATTCGGTGGCAGCAGTGCCCCTACCCCACGCGAAGCCGTTGCCGGCGCCCAGATCGTTTTTGCCTGCGTGGGCAACGACGATGACTTGCGCAGCGTGGTGCTGGGCGAAGACGGGGCGTTTGCGGGCATGGCCCCGGGCGCCATTTTTGTGGACCACACCACCGCATCCGCAAACGTGGCCCGTGAACTGTACGGACAAGCCCGGGAACTGAATCTTCAATTCGTGGATGGCCCGGTGTCCGGAGGCCAGGCCGGCGCCGTCAACGGAGTGTTGACCATCATGTGCGGTGGCGACCAAGCTGCCTTCGACATCATCAAGCCCATTGCTCAAGCCTATGGCCGTGCCGTCACGCTCGTGGGCGCACCAGGCGCGGGGCAATTGGCGAAAATGGTGAACCAGGTCTGCATCGCCGGGATCGTCCAGGGGCTGTCGGAGGCCATTGCGTTCGGCCAGGCCGCGAATCTGGACATGAAACTCGTGCTGGATGTCATCAGCAAAGGTGCCGCACAGAGCTGGCAGATGGAAAACCGTGGCGGCACCATGGTGGACGACAAGTTCGATTTCGGATTTGCCGTGGATTGGATGCGCAAGGATCTCGGATTGGTGCTGGCCGAAGCCCGCAACAATGGCGCCCGCTTGCCGTTGACGGCACTGGTGGATCAGTTCTACGGCGATGTACAACGCGCCGGCGGCGGCCGCTGGGATACATCCAGCCTGATCACGCGTCTGCGAGATTAACGATCGCTCAACCCTGAAACTGCCGTCATGCAAGACTTGAACGACCTGTACTTTTTTTCTCAGGTGGTGGAACACGGCGGTTTCAGCGCCGCGGCGCGCGCCCTGGATATCCCGAAATCGCGCCTGTCGCGGCGCATCGCCCATTTGGAAGAAACATTGGGCGTACGCCTGTTGCAGCGGACGACCCGCCGGCTGCGGCTGACCTTGGCAGGCGAACGCTATCTGCATTATTGCCGCGAAGTGACGGCGTCGGCCCGCGCTGCAGAAGAGGCTATGCGCCAACTGCAATCGCAACCCTGCGGGCCCGTCATCATCAGTTGCCCCATCTCCATTGCCCAGCAAATGTTGGCGCAGTTGCTGCCGGAATTTCTGGACACCTGGCCGTCGGTGTCCGTACAGGTGCTGGCCACCAATCGCCGCGTCGATCTGATTCGGGAGGGCGTCGACCTCGCGTTACGTGTACGTACGCGTCTGGACACCGACGCGGAATTGGTCGTCAAACATTTGGGCGAGGACAGCAGCACCATGGTCGCCAGCCCGGCGTACTTGGAGCGCAGCGGTACGCCAGACACGCCCCAAGACTTGTCCGCGCACGCCACGCTGAGCTTTAACGACCCTCAAACAGACGTGCGCTGGCGGCTGCGCAATGCCGCCAATGAAGAAGTCGAAGTGTCAGTGCAGCCCCGGCTGTGCTGCAACGACTTCATTGTGCTGACTGAGGCAGCCGTCCGAGGGCGGGGAATCGCCCTGCTCCCCAGCGTGGCGACCTATGACGCATTGCGACGGGGCCAGTTGGTACAAGTATTACCGGAATGGCGTGCGCCTACAGGCATCGTGCACTGCATCTATCCCTCGCGCCGAGGCATGTCGCCGGCAGTACGGGCGCTGCTGAACTTTATTTCGGAACGGCTGCCCGGGGTATATGCCCGCACAATAAATACCGGAGAATTGAGCGCCTAGTCTGCAGCGCTCACCAATGCGACGTCTTTGGGCATCGCCAATGGCAGCCACAACACAGCCGCCAACCCGACACCGCCCTGAGCATTGGGCTCGCCATCGCGCAGTGTGATGTCGCCAGCATTGCGGCGCGCATAGGCTCGGGCGATGGACAGTCCCAACCCCGACCCAGACGACACCGAACCGCGTCCCGAACCCAGGCGATCGAAACGGGCAAATGCGCGATGGCGTGATGCGACATCAATGCCTGGACCGTTATCAGATACCGATATCTCGGCCCGATCACCGGCCAAGGCCGCCGATACGGTGATCCGCGCACCTACAGGTGCGTAATGGATGGCGTTGTGCAAGAGATTCGATAATGCCTCATGCAATTCAGCCTCGCTGCCGAACACAGGCAACACCGGCACGGCCGAAGCACTGTCGTCCCCGTCAAAGCCCTCACTCGTTTCGGCGGGAGTACCGGATGTTGTCCCGGCAGTTTCCTCTGCACGCAATGCCCGGGCATTGCGGACTGTCACATCGGTAGGCTCAGCCGCCACCCACCCCAGATCCTGCCCTTTTTCATGCGACAAGGGCAGATACTGCAAAACGACATTGCGCGCCACCGCATTCAGATCCAATAGCTGGCGAGGAGTGGAGTCGCCCTGGCTGGCATGAGCCAAGGACAATAACTGCTCGGTCAAACGCCGTGTCCGCCCCAGCTGATCCACGATCGCGCGCAATCCTTCTTGAGCCCGTTTGGGATCGGGCTCTCGCAGCGCATATTGCGCCTGCGTGAGGATGATCGCCATTGGCGTACGCAACTGATGCGAAGCATCGGCCAGGAACTGCGCCTGCTCGTCGAGCACGCGCCGGTGCCGTTCGATGTGATAGTTCACCGCCTCGACCAGAGGAATCACCTCGCTGGGAACGCGCGAGGCATCCAACGGCGTCATGTCCTCCGGAGAGCGAGCGCGGATATCATTACGCAATCGGGTCAACGGCCGTAACGACCAGGCCACACCCCACCACACCAGAATAGCAACCAACGCCAGCATACGCGCATCACGCAGCAACTCCTGGCGCCGCGCCGCCTCCTCGGCCTGCAGCCGCCGGCCTATGCTTTCGGCCACCAGCACCAGCACCTGCCGATGTTGGCCTCGATAATACAAGTCGCGTAACACGGCTACCACGCGCACCGGATCATCGCGATAGACGCTGTTGAAAAACATAGGCTCGCCCCGGGCAGACGGCCACGAGGGGGGACGAGGCAGTTCGGGCATACCGGCCAGCGTCCGCCCCGAGGGAGGTACGACTTCAGCGCCTTCGGGAAGCGGAGGAGAGATTTCTTCGATGCGAAAATATTTTCGCAGCCCTGCCTTGGACTCCAGGATCACCTGCGCATATACCGGCGTGGTCACGATCAACTGCCCCGCTTCGGTGAATTCGATGCTGCTTTCCAGTACGCGTGCGGGCTCGAGCAGTGCACTGTCGTAGGCTTCGTTAGTGATTGCAGACAGGGTTCGATAGTCGTTCCAACTATCGATCACCAACAACAGGATCACTCCCGGCAACAACAGGGTGATCAACAGCGTGCGGATGCCGAACAGTGGCAAGCGAAAACGGTCAGAGCTCGGCAGTTTCACTGACGCTGCTTTCCAGCATGTATCCCAATCCACGCACCGTCACGATGCGTACGTCGCTTCCTGCCAGTTTTTTACGCAACCGGTGCAACACGACTTCGATGGCGTCCAGGCTGGACTCGCTGTCCTGGGTAAATACCTTGCCGAACAACTGGGCCTTGTCGACGGGATAGCCGCTGCGCGTCAGCAGGGCCACCAGGGCGGCGTGCTCTCGCGGCGTGAGCAGCAGCAGCACACCGTCCAGGGTGAAAGCACGGCTCTCGCCGTCATAAGACAACGAACCGCATTGCAGCCTGGGCTGCTGGCGCCCGCGGCTGCGGCGCACCAAGGCCGCGACACGAGCCTCGAGCTCCTCCAGGGCGAAAGGCTTGGTCAGGAAATCGTCGGCGCCGAGATTGAGCCCCCGCACACGGTCTTGCAAGGCGCCCTGCGCCGTCAGCAGCAGTACTGGCGTGCGGTCGTCACGATTACGCATGTCGCGCAGCACCACCAGCCCGTGCTTGTCGGGCAAGCGCAGGTCCATGACGATGGCGTCGTATTCGTGAGCGCTCATCATGGCCTCGGCACTGCGGGCGTCCGGCGCGTGATCGGGGGTAAACCCGCTTTGCGCCAACGCTCGCACCAGCCAGGAGGCCATTTCGAGCTCGTCTTCAACCAGCAATATGCGCATGGCCGTCTGAGTCGGCAGAAAGGCTATCGGCGACCCGCGCCGGGCCATGGACCCGTTGGCGCAGATAGCGGGTTTCGTGCTGGCGCCGGAACAGAATGCTCGAAAGCTCGTTCAGCGCCAGGGTGTATACCTCGCGTTTGAACTCGATGACTGCGTCCAGAGGCACCCAATACTGGCTCCAACGCCAAGCATCGAACTCCGGATGCTGCGTCGCGCGCAGGCACACGTCGCAGTCGCGCCCTACCAGACGCAACAAAAACCAGATCTGCTTTTGACCCTTATAGTGCCCTCGCCACTCTCGCCGGACGAAATGGTCCGGCACGTTATAACGCAACCAATCGCGTGTGCGCCCCAAAATACGGACATGTTCAGGCTTTAAGCCTACTTCTTCGTGGAGCTCGCGATACATGGCCTGCACCGGGCTTTCGCCATATTTGATGCCGCCCTGCGGAAACTGCCATGCATGTTCCCGGATTCGCTTGCCCCAAAAGACCTCGTTTTTGCTGTTGACGAGAATAATGCCGACATTGGGACGGTAGCCTTCACGATCAAGCATGGCCACCCCCACCGAATTCAATACAATTACAGTCGATTATACGTATCCGTAGCCACCTTTAACTATGCGCGCATCTACCTACCATCTCAATACGCTGAAAGAAGCCCCCTCGGAAGCCGAAGTCGTCAGCCACCAGCTGATGACCCGGGCCGGCATGATCCGCAAATTGGCGGGCGGGATCTACACCTATATGCCTCTGGGTTTGAAGGTCATCCGCAAAATCGAAGCCATCGTCCGCGACGAGATGAACGCCGCAGGCGGGATCGAGCTGCTGATGCCCGTGGTGCAGCCGGCCGAGCTCTGGCAGGAATCCGGCCGCTGGGTGCAATACGGCCCCGAATTGCTGCGCATCAAGGACCGCCATCAACGCGATTTCGTCCTGCAGCCGACCTCAGAAGAAGTCATCACCGATATCGCCCGCAATGAAATCCACAGCTATCGGCAACTGCCCCTGAATTTCTATCACATCCAGACCAAGTTCCGTGACGAGCGCCGCCCTCGTTTCGGGCTGATGCGCGGCCGGGAATTCACCATGAAGGACGCGTATTCGTTCGACCGCGACGAAGCCAGCGCCCAGCAAAGCTACGACAAGATGTACGAGGCGTACATGCGCATTTTCAGCCGTCTGGGGCTGGAATTCCGCGCTGTTGCGGCCGATACGGGCTCGATTGGCGGCACGCGCAGCCACGAGTTCCAGGTCATTGCCGACACAGGCGAGGACCTGCTGGTGTACAACCCCGACTCCCAGTATGCCGCCAACATCGAATTGGCCGAGGCCCCCTGCCTGTTGGCCGAGCGGGCCGCACCGGCCGAGAAGCTGGAGGCCACCCCTACGCCTGGCGCCGCCAAGTGCGAGGACGTCGCCAAACTGCTGGGCTTGCCCCTGGAGCGCACCCTCAAATCGCTGGTGCTGGCGACCGAGCCCGAGCCCGGCAAGGTTCAGATCTGGCTGCTGATGCTGCGCGGCGACCACGAACTCAATGAAATCAAAGCCGGCAAAGTCCCTGGCCTGGCAGACTTCCGCTTTGCCACCGAATCCGAAATCGTCGAGCATTTTGGCTGCAAACCCGGCTATCTGGGGCCGATCGGCACGGCCCTGCCGGTACGAGTCGTCGCCGACCGCACCGTCGCCAACATGGCCGATTTTGTCTGCGGCGCCAATCGCGAGGACTACCACTACACCGGCGCCAACTGGGGCCGGGACCTGCCGGAACCTGAAATCGTCGCTGACCTGCGCAACGTGGTGGCGGGCGACCCGTCCCCCGATGGCGTGGGCCACCTGGCGATCCAGCGCGGCATCGAGGTAGGACACGTCTTTTTCCTGGGTACGAAGTACTCCGACGCGCTGAAGGCGACCTTCCTGGACGAAACCGGCAAGCCCGCCACCCTGCAAATGGGCTGCTACGGTATCGGGATCACCCGGATTGCAGGCGCCGCCATTGAACAGAATCATGACGCCCGCGGCATCATCTGGCCCAAGGCGATTGCCCCCTTCGAAGTCGTGATTTGCCCGGTAGGCTGGGGCAAAAATGAAACTGTTCGTAACGAGGCCGTAAAACTCTATGACGAACTGCGAGCCCGTGGCGTAGATGTCATTCTGGACGATCGTGACGCCAGGCCAGGGGTGATGTTCGCTGAATGGGAGCTGATAGGGGTCCCCTTGCGCGTAACAGTTGGAGAACGCGGCCTGAACGACGGTGTGGTGGAATTGCAGGCCCGTCGCGAAAGCGACGCTGTAAAAATTCCTGTCGAGTCCGCCCTGAATCAGGTGCTGGACAAGCTGGAAACACTGTAGACTGCCCAGCCCACCAAGCTAGGCGTGCTGATAAGGCTGCTCTCTCACTGTGATTGAATCGACGTCCACCGAAGCCACCTTTAATATCCGTGTCTATTACGAAGACACGGATGCAGGTGGCGTCGTGTTCTACGCCAACTATCTGAAATTCCTGGAGCGCGCCCGCACCGAATGGCTGCGCGAACTGGGCGTTCAGCAGTCGGCGTTGGTCGCAGATGAATCACGGATGTTTGTCGTCCATTCGCTGGACATGTCATACCGTAAACCGGCACGATTGGACGATTTGATTACCATACGCAGCCGAGTGACCCGTGTGGGCCGCGCGTCGATACATTTCGACCAACGCGCGGAACGCGACGGGGAACTGCTCGCGCGTGGCAATATCCAAATCTGTTGTGTTGATGCAGTGCATTTGCGTCCGGCGGCACTACCTGCTGTCGTACGCGCCAAATTGGAATCCCTTCAGGAATAACCCATGCAAGTCTCCAACGACATGTCGTTGATTTCGCTGGTCACGCACGCCAGCCTTCCCGTCCAGCTCATCATGTTGCTGCTGCTGGGCATTTCCATCATGTCCTGGACATACATCTTCGCCAAGCGGTTGGCGATCAAGCGTGCACACACGCAAACCCGCCGCTTCGAAGACGATTTCTGGTCGGGTGGAGATCTGTCGATGCTGCAACAGGCCGTCGCCAGCCGCCGTGAAGAACAAGGCGCCCTGGCCCGCATCTTCGATGCCGGCATGACCGAATTCCTGAAGGCGCGTCGTGCCAACACCAATGGCGACGTCAACACCATCCTGGATGGCCCGCGCCGTGCCATGCGTGCCGCTTATCAACGAGAAATGGACTCGCTGGAATCCCACCTCAACTTCCTGGCTTCGGCCGGTTCGGTCAGCCCTTATATCGGTCTGCTGGGTACAGTGTGGGGCATCATGCACGCCTTCATCGGCCTGTCGAACATGCAGCAGGCCACGCTGGCATCGGTGGCGCCGGGGATTGCCGAAGCGCTGATCGCCACTGCCATCGGTCTGTTTGCCGCCATCCCGGCGGTGGTAGCCTACAACCGCTACACGCACGATATCGACCGCCTGTCGATTCGTTTCGACAGCTTTGTCGATGAGTTCCTGAACATCCTCCAACGCCAGGTGCGCTAATGCCTTCGGTACGGTCGAACGGCCGCGCGGGCCGACGCATGAAGGCCGACATCAATGTCGTGCCCTACATTGACGTGATGCTGGTGCTGCTGGTGATCTTCATGGTTACCGCTCCGCTGATCACGCCAGGCCTGATCAACCTCCCGTCGGTGGGCCAAGCCTCGGACGTGCCTGCCACGCCGCTGGAGGTCCAAATCTCAGAGGATGGTCAACTGGCGTTGCGCATGCGCGAGGCAGGCGCCACGCTGCAAGACATCCCACGCGATCAATTGGTGGACCAAGTCCGTCAACGAATCACCGCTGAGACTCCTGTGGTCATTGCCGCCGACGGCAAGGTGCCCTACGAAACCGTGGTCAAAGTCATGGACGAGTTGCGCAGCAACGGCGTGACGCGCCTGGGCCTGCTGGTTGACCAAGGCGGCGCTGCCGCCCAGCAATCGACTCAGTCCGCACCACAGCAAACCAGAGGGCGCTGACGCGCTGGTGCGCGCCGCTTTGCCACATCATTTATGACCCCGCCTCTCTTTCGACACGACAGCACCGCGCCGCACTCCCCCGCCGCGCAGGACAATCGCAAAGCGCTGGGCCTGGCCATCCTGGCGCACGTGCTGCTGCTGATCGCCCTGATTTTTGGCGTTAGTTGGCATACTGAAAATCCCGGGCCGGTCCAGGTAGAACTATGGGCCAACGGCGATACGCCTAATTCGCGCCCTCCCGAAGAACAGCCCGACGAGCCTAAAGTCACCCCCGAGCCTCAGCCGCCCGAGCCCGAACCTGAGCCGGAGCCTGAACCCGCGCCTCAGCCCGAACCGGAACCGCAGCCCGCGCCTCAACCCAAGACGCCGCCACCGGTCGCACAACCCGATCCTCAGCCCGACCCCGAAATCGCGCTCGAGGCCGCGCGCAAGAAACGCGAACAAGAGGAAAAAGCCCGATTGGCCGCTGAAGCCGCGGCAGAAAAGGCCCGCCAAGACGAAATACGCAAACAAGCCGAGCTGAAGGAACAGCAACGCCTGGAGCAAGAGCGCAAGGAAGCAGAAGCCGAAAAGGCAGCCGCCGCGAAGAAGGCAGCCGCTGAAAAGGCCGCTGCTCAAAAGGCTGCGGCAGAAAAAGCCGCTGCAGAGAAAGCCGCTGCCGAGAAAGCTGCCGCACAAAAAGCGGCCGCGGAAAAGGCTGCTGCCGAAAAGAAAGCCGCCGCAGAGAAGGCCGCAGCCGAAAAAGCCGCTGCCGAGAAGAAAGCCGCAGCTGAAAAAGCTGCAGCCGAAAAGAAGGCAGCAGCGGAAAAGGCAGCCGCAGCGAAAAAAGCAGCCGCCGACAAGGCTTTGCGCGACGCCATGCGAGGCGATGCGCTGGGTGCTGCCGGCATCCCGGGCGGCACGGCCGACCGCAACCAGCGAGGCGGTGGTGGCAACGACAGTGGCTATGCCGCCAAGGTGCGCACCTGCGTACGCCCCGGCGTGGTTTTTGATACGCCTCCCCGTAGCGGTACGGCTAACCCGACAGCCCAATACCGGGTACAGTTGAGTTCAGACGGCAAGGTAACCGGCTTGAATCTGACCGGCTCGTCGGGCAACTCCGTATTTGACCGTGCGGTCGAAACGGGGATCCGCCGCTGCAATCCGTTCCCCAAACCCTCGACGGGCGCCTATCCGTCCGTTATCGACGTTGTGTACAGAATGTATGACTGACAGGAGATTGCTGATAATGACTCCCGCCTCCAGCCGCCCCTCGACCATGGGGCTTGCGCGTGCCTATGGCATGCTATTTACCCTGCTGACGGCAATCGCTCTGCTGGTCTGGCAGCCCGCTCACGCCCAATTGCGGGTTGATATCTCCGGGACCGGAGCTACACAGTACCCGGTAGCGATCGCCGACTTCGCCGTAGATGACGTGCATGGCCGCGCTATTGCGGACGTTATCCGCGCTGATTTGACCCGGACCGGCCAATTTCGCCTGATCAATGCCTCTGGCGCCGGGCTGAACGTCGACTCGCAGGTCAACTATGACGACTGGCGCAACAAGGGCGCGGATTTCCTGGCCTATGGCAGCATCACCCGTGGCGCCGATGGCCGCTACGACGTGCGCTACCGCTTAGGCGACACGATCAAGAAAGGCCAACTGGATGGCGTTGCCTTCTCCGGCAGCGAACAGGAACTGCGGCGCGTCGCGCACCAGATCGCCGACCGCATCTACGAAAAGATCACCGGCGTTCGGGGCGTGTTCTCGACGCGTATTGCCTACGTACTCAAGCGTGGCAACACCTACGAACTGCAAATTGCCGATGCCGATGGCCAAAACCCGCAAGTCGCCCTGCGTTCGCGCGAACCTGTCATCTCACCGGCCTGGTCGCCTGATGGCAGCAAGCTCGCTTATGTAAGCTTCGAATCGGGCAAACCTGTTGTTTATGTGCACACCTTGGCAACCAGCGCCCGCATCCCTGTTGCAAATTTCAAAGGCAACAACAGCGCCCCCGCCTGGTCGCCCGATGGCTCCAAACTGGCCGTGGCTCTGACCCGCGATGGTTTGTCGCAAATTTACATCGTTGGCGCTGACGGAAGCTCAAATATGCGCCGTTTAACGCGTTCTCCGGGCATTGATACCGAACCGATCTTTACGCCGGATGGCCGTTCTATTATCTTTACGAGTGATCGCAGCGGTGGACCGCAAATCTATCAAACCAGCCTCGACGGAGGCGATGCCCGTCGGCTGACTTTTAACGGTAGTTACAACATCTCACCCCGAATTTCCCCCGACGGTTCCACGCTGCTGTACGTTTCCAAACGCGACGGCTCGTTCCGCATCGCGTCATTACAACTAGCCTCTGGGAACGAAGCCCTGCTGACCGATGGTCGTGATGACCAGTCACCCAGCTTCGCTCCCAACGGCATGCAAATCCTGTACGCTGCTGTGCAAAACGGCCGCAGCGTGCTGGCAGGAGTATCTAGTGATGGACGTGTGCGGCAAACGCTCTCCGTACTGAACGGGGAAATACGTGAACCCACGTGGGGCCCTTTTACCCGCTAAACACGCATGACCCTTCTTTGCAAAGGAAACATCATGAAGACGCGCATTGCCAAAAGCTTGACCATTGCCGCCTTGGCCGCCACATTGGCAGCTTGCAGTTCGGTACCGCTAGATGACCAAAACGCTGGTTCGACCACGGGCAGCGGCACAGGTGGCTCGGCCTCCGGCCAGATCCTGGATCCGTTCAACCCGCAAAGCATCCTGGCGCAACAGCGCTCGGTCTACTTTGATTTCGACAGCTACACGGTGCCTGAACAGTACCGCAGCCTGGTGGAAACCCATGCCCGTTACCTGGCTTCGCACCAGCAACAGCGCGTGCAGATCCAAGGCAACACTGACGAACGCGGCGGCGCCGAATACAATCTGGCCTTGGGCCAACGCCGTGCCGACGCAGTGCGTCGCATGATGACGCTGCTGGGCGCCACCGACGCTCAGATCGAGACCATCAGCTTCGGCAAGGAAAAACCCCGTTCGACGGGCTCCACCGAAGCTGATTTCGCGGAAAACCGCCGCGCCGATATCGAATATCAGCGCTAAGCTTTTCGCGCACTAGCTCTGCCGCGCGTCGGAACGGTCAAGCGGCCGTTCCGACGTTTTTGTTTTTTGGACTCTGGAATTCCTCATGCGCGATAAAGTCTTGTCCTTACGTACCCTGGTCGTCACCGCCACGCTGGCCCTCTCTGCCATTGCAGCACCAGCTCATGCCTTTTCCGACGATGAGGCCCGTCGGGCCATTCTGGACTTGCGCGAACAAGTAAGACAACAAAACGAACAAAATCAACGCGCACGGCTGCAACTGGCGGATCAAATGCAGTCGATGCAACAGGAAATCACTCAGTTGCGCGAGCAATTAGAGTTGGTGTCGCGCCAACAGCCTAGCGGGCAGGCGAGCCATGGTTCGGCGAATCCGCCTGGAGCCACGGCTAGCGATCCCAGCGAGCAGTCGGCCTATGATGGCGCGATCGATCAATTCCGTCAGGCGCAATACCAGGACGCAGCTGATTCGTTCGCCGCGTTTCTCGCGTTGTATCCCAATAGCCAGTTGGCACCGACGGCCAAGTTTTATCTGGGCAGCAGCCGGTATGCAATCAAGGACTATAAGGGCGCTATCGAAGAGCTGAATCAACTCGTGCAGCAGACGCCGAACGATGCTCGGGCGCCGGATGCGTTGTTGGTGATCGCTGGTAGCCAGATCGAGCTGAACAATCGGGCGGGGGCCAAGGCTTCGCTGGAGCGGATTGTTAAGAATTATCCTAATAGCCAGGCGGCGGGGACGGCTAAGAATCGGTTGCAGTTGCTGCAGTAGCGGTTGGTGCTGGCATGGGGCGCTATTCTCTTGCTGGCCTAGAGGATATCTCTTAAGCCGCCCCTGCCGGGTGCCGGGAAGCCACGCCGGCCCTATCGCACGGACTCGGCCCATGACCAGGGGCCTCGGCCCGCTTCGCGGGCTAAATCCGCGCTCAACGGGCCGGCGTGGCTTCCCGGCACCCGACAGGGGCTCACAGTAGTGAATTGCTGAGGCTTCAGGCCTGAGGTATCACGACCCCGGTTAGTGTGCAGAGGCGATTAGCAACGCTGCAACGCCGATGATGATTAGCGCGATGCCTAACAGTTCTCGACGGCTGGTGGCGTGTGAGAAGACGCGGCGGGAGAGGATTTGGGCGAATAGAACCTCTACAAGACCCAGGGTACGGACATTCGCGGCAGCGGTAAGGGCGAAGCCGATGAACCAGCCCTGAGAGGCCGTGGCACCCAGCAGGCCGCCCCAGATGGAGGTGCGCCAGGCCGCCATGCAGGCGATGAGCAGGGTGCGATTGAAAAGAATCATCCAGACGGCCAGGATCAAGGTCTGTATGCCCAGGGACCACGCGAGCGTCCAGGTGGCTTGCAGGACAAAGCTGCCGCTGTCGAGCGTCAGAATCGCGCCCCGAAAGCCGATGGCGGAAAGCGCAAAGCAGGCGCCGGACACCAGGCCCAACAATGCCGGGCGCAGGCTGCCACGACCGGTGGCGGAGGCAGGATTGCCTGACATCAGGACGACGCCTAATGTGGCGAGAATGACGGCCAACACCCCTGTGATCGATAGCGGATCACCCAGGACTACGAAACCAAACAAGGCGACTTGGATCGGCTCGGTTTTGGTCCAGGCGGTGACGACGACAAAGGAACGCTCTCGCATGGCAGCGAGCATGAGACCGGTAGCTGCGATCTGCGCGACGGCGCCGCCGACGACAAAGAGTAGGAATTCTGAATGGATGCCGGGTAGCGGGCCGCCATCGATGGCAAATACGATGGCCAGGAACAGGAGCGCAAACGGAAATCCGAAGAGAAAACGAACTTGTGTTGCCCCCAAGGTACCCAGCGTAGCCGTTAGACTGCGCTGCACCGCATTGCGGCCGGCTTGAGCGGCGGCAGCCGCCAGGGTGGCGGGAATCCAGATCCAGGCCCAATCGGTCATTCTGGTGCTCTATCAGCTGCGGAAACGCGTAATGCCACGTCGGCCACGGGCGCGCCTGTCATAGCGGCCAGTTGTTGAGGACTCAGACGGAATACGGCGTGCGGATGGCCTGCCGCGGCCCACAAGGTGTCGTATTGAAAGAGATCCTCATCGAGCAGCATGACGGGTTTGACCGCATGACCGATCGGGCACACACCGCCGATGGCGTAGCCGGTCATCTCTCGGACGAAACGCGCATCGGCCTTGCCCAGTTCGCCCACGATCTCGGCAACTTTGGTTTCATCGACGCGATTGGCGCCGCTGGCGATGACCAATACCGGTGCATCGTCGGATCGACGCCGAAAGATGATGGACTTGGCAATTTGAGCAACCTCGCAACCGAGGCCCTGAGCGGCCTCGGCCGAGGTGCGGCCGGTTTGCGGCAGGATGACGATAGGATGCTCATGGCCCAATGATTGCAGCAATTGGGCCACACGCTGTGCAGATTCGGGTAAAGCAGAGGCAGATTCAGCTGACATGCTTGGCGATTCCGTGTGGTCGAATACATCGCGGCCGGCAATACGGCGCGAGGGCAATGAGTGTATCAGCGACTGGGGCGCAAAGACCTGAAACCGCCCGGAGCGCTAGAATCACGAGCTTGATTCCCTCCGTGCCCACCATGCGTTCTGAACCTCAACTGCCCCTGCAAACCACTTATATCAACGACTATGCGATGACCTACACCGAACACGGTCAGGGCACGCCGCTGGTTTTGGTGCACGGGTCATTGTGTGACTGCAGGTATTGGAAATCTCAGATGGGCCCACTGGGCCGGTCCTTTCGCGTGCTTGCCCCCAGCCTGCGCCACTATTGGCCGCAAGAGTGGGACGGCGGTCCCTTTTCCGTCGATCAACACGTCGACGACCTGCTGGCCTTTATCGAGACAGTCGGCGAAGGCGCAGCGCATGTCGTCGGCCACTCTCGTGGCGCCCGCGTCGCCCTCGAGGCCGCCCTGCGCGAACCCAGACGCGTCCGCACGCTGACACTCGCGGATCCCGGGCCATTGGCGCCCAACCCGTCCGCCGACGATCGTGGCGGCTTTCGTCAGCGCTCACTGAAATTGATCGACGACGGCGAACTGGATGCCGGCCTGGCGCTCTTTGTCGACACCGTGTCTGGCCCCGACACGTGGCGCCGCATGGTGCCTTGGTTTCAAGAAATGGTCCGAGACAATGCCACCACACTGCGTGGGCAGGCCACAGAAATGCTCAACTCGCTGAGCCGCGAACAAATCCAAAAGCTGGCCATGCCGCTGCTATTGATCGGCGGCGCACTCAGCCCGGCCCCCTACCCCGCCGTGCTGCAAACGCTGTCAGAATGGCTGCCCTCGGCCCACAAAGAGGTCATCGTGGGCTCGTCCCACGGCATGAACCTGGGCAACCCACGCGCCTTCAACAGTGCGATCGAGAACTTCTTGATCTGACACCGGCCACCCGAGGCGGATCCAGATCGATTGCCGCAGCAGCCTTTCGCTCCGCGCAGCCCCGAAAAATGCAACCCTCGGAGTACGTCCGGGGCCAGCCTTAACAACCGCCCGTCCACTGCCCGAGACTGGCCTTACAACCGTCCGCGTACTACTCGTGGCCAGTCACGACTGCGAGTCCCGGCTGGGTGCCAGGAAGGCGCGCCGCCCCGTTGAACAGCGGGAAGTCGCCGAAGGCGACCGAGGCCCCTGCTCATGGGCCGAGCCGCTGTGATAGGGGCGGTGCGCCTTCCTGGCACCCAGCCGGGACGTCTCGACAGCGACACTCGACGCCAGCAAACGCCTCCCCCAAACACCGCTCCCCACGTACGCAAAAGCCCAGCCCGCTCAACAGCAGCATCGCGCCCTACGTCAGCAAACTCCCTCCACACACCACAAAGCCGCCCCCCTTAACGCCCCCCACCATGCGCAGCAATAACCTGCTCCGCCACCTGATTAGGCGTCTCGGCATAGTGCTTGAACTCCATCGTATAAGTCGCCCGCCCCTGCGTCAGTGAACGCAGCGACGTGGAATAGCCAAACATCTCCGATAGCGGCACCTCGGCGCGCACGAGCTTGCCTCCGCCGCCCGCGATGTCCTCCATCCCCTGCACCATCCCCCGACGCGACGACAGATCGCCCATCACGTGCCCGGTGAACTCCTCTGGCGTCTCCACCTCGACCTGCATCATGGGTTCCAGCAGCACCGGCTTGGCGCGCCGCATGCCTTCCTTGAACGCCATCGAAGCCGCCATCCGGAATGCGTTTTCGTTGGAGTCGACATCGTGGTACGAACCGAACACCAACGTGACCTTGATATCCACCACCGGATAGCCCGCCAGCACCCCGGCATTCAAACTCTCGCGCACACCGCGGTCCACCGCCGGGATATATTCGCGCGGCACCACACCGCCCTTGATCGCGTCGACGAACTCATAGCCTTTGCCGGGCTCTTGGGGCTCGAGTTTCAGCACCACGTGACCATACTGGCCGCGCCCGCCCGATTGCTTCACGAACTTGCCCTCGACCTCGTCGCAGGTCTTGCGTATGGTTTCGCGATACGCCACCTGCGGCTTGCCCACCGTGGCCTCGACGCCGAACTCACGCTTCATGCGGTCGACCAAGATCTCCAGGTGCAACTCACCCATACCGGAAATAATCGTCTGGCCGGACTCTTCGTCCGTGCGCACCCGGAACGAAGGATCCTCCTGCGCCAACCGGTTGAGCGCCAAGCTCATCTTTTCCTGGTCGGCTTTCGTCTTAGGCTCCACCGCCTGAGAAATCACCGGCTCGGGGAACGTCATGCGTTCCAGAATGATCACATGCGCTGGGTCAGTCAGCGTGTCGCCCGTGGTGACCTCTTTGATTCCCACCGCGGCGGCGATATCGCCTGCATACACCTCGCTGATCTCGCGCCGTTCGTTGGCATGCATCTGCAATAGACGCCCCAGACGTTCCTTTTTGCCCTTGAGCGGATTCAACACCGAGTCGCCGGACTTAACCACCCCGGAATACACGCGGAAGAACACCAGCTGTCCCACGAAGGGATCCGTCATGATCTTGAATGCCAAAGCCGAAAACGGCTCCTTGTCATCCGGATGGCGTTCGATGTCGCGGTCTTTCTCATCGTGCCCCTTGATGGCGGGCACATCCACCGGCGACGGCAGATAATCGATCACCGCATCCAGCATGGCCTGCACGCCTTTGTTCTTAAACGCGCTGCCGCACAGCATCGGCACGATTTCATTGGCGATCGTGCGCTTGCGCAAACCACGCTTGATATCGTCCTCGGACAGGGCCTCGCCTGCCAGATATTTCTCCAGCAGTTCCTCGTCGGCCTCTGCGGCCTTTTCAACCATATGGTCATGCCATCGGCGCGCCACATCCTGCAGCTCGTCCGGAATATCGCGGTACTCGAACCGCACACCCTGACTCTCGTCATCCCAGATGATGGATTTCATCTTGACCAGATCGACCACACCTTGGAAATGGTCCTCGGCCCCTACCGGAATCTGAATCGGCACTGCATCGCCTCTCAGGCGATCGACGATCTGCTTTTGCACCCGAAAGAAATCCGCGCCGATACGATCCATCTTGTTCACGAACGCAATGCGCGGCACAGCGTATTTATTCGCCTGCCGCCACACCGTCTCGGATTGCGGCTGCACACCGCCCACCGCGTCGTACACCATACAAGCGCCATCCAGCACGCGCATCGAGCGCTCGACCTCGATCGTGAAATCGACGTGTCCCGGGGTGTCAATGATATTGATGCGGTGTTCAGGATAATTCCCCGCCATCCCACGCCAGAACGCCGTCGTCGCCGCCGACGTGATCGTAATACCGCGCTCTTGCTCCTGCTCCATCCAGTCCATCACCGCGGCGCCGTTATGCACCTCGCCCAATTTATGGGTGATCCCGGTATAGAAAAGAATGCGCTCAGTCGTCGTCGTCTTGCCCGCGTCGATATGGGCACTGATACCGATATTGCGATATTGATCGATGCGCGTTTTGCGAGTCATAGCCTTTCCTGGTGAATTCAATCCAGTGATGCAGCGCAGTCATAGACCTGCGCTCAAAGCATATTACGCCCACAAAATAACGCCCACCCCCTATAGCCCTATCCTCGCAATAGGTTTGCAAAAGGGCGCGTCAAGACGCGCCAAACCACAGCGAGGAGCGCACCCAACAAGACCGTTGAAAATCAAAAATCCGCAGGACAAATCAAAGCAGCCCGGCAAAACTCGCGACGATGGCATTCCCCCACCGCGAGCCGTCGTCCGCCGTGTAAAGGCCTCACCGGCCCGTAGAGCACGGATCCCAGTCCGCGCAGCGGACCGAGCCCCCTGCTAACGGGGCGAGTCCGTGCGATAGGGCCGATGAGGCCTTTACACGGCGGACGGCGGCGCCAAAAGAACGCCTCTCTCTCGCCAGCAAAAGCTCCCGTCCGGCCGCAACAAACGCCCCTTCGCCGCTCGTCGACCCGCCCCCCCCGCAAAAGAGAGAGGCCACTTTTCAACCCGAGAACGGCACAGAGCTCCTAGCTATTTCTTTTTTTCTTCTTTAACGCGATAAACCAGCACAGCACTGGTAGCCAAGGACAACACCTTCGCCGTCACGCTGCCCAGCAGCAAGCGCGACAACCCGCTACGCCCGTGGCTGCCAATAAAAATCAAATCGCATCCATTCTCGCTGGCCGCCTGCACAATCCCGTCGGCCACATTGAAATTGGACACCGCGCGCGAGTCGGCCTTGACGCCGGCCGTCTCCGCCCGCGCGAGGATCTGCTTCAGATACTTTTCCGCCTGCTCCGCCGACGCTTTCTCGTAGTCTTCGTCAGTGATAGCGTAGGCCGCAGCCATCCCATCAAATCCGATGGTGGCAGCAAAAGGCTGTGTCACATGCAGGGCAACGACCTCGGCGCCGACGGACCGGGCAAAGCAGATACCCGCATTGGCGGCCTGAGCCGAGAGCGGGGAGCCGTCGGTAGGAATCAAGACTTTCTTGAACATAATGCCTGCTCCTGTCTGCTAGTAGGAAATGCCATGCTACCGGAAAACGCCGGCCGCAACATTGCGGGCTTTCCGCAATATTTGATGCCGATCAAGGAAGCTGCTGCGAGGCAACGAACAAATTCGTGCAACGCGTACCGGTACGGCAATATGCCAACACCGGACCGGGCAGCGTGCGCAGCAACTCCGCAAATCGGACCACATCATCAGCGGTCATCGCACTGCCGACCACGGGCTGGTACTCCACCTGCAGCCCCGCTTGGCGCGCCGCAGCGGAAACATCCGCAGCCGTAGGCTGGTCGGGGCCGCCCTCATAGTCGGGACGATTGATGATCACACTCTTGTAACCCGCGGCAGCCACTCCCGCCATGTCTGCAGGCGACAACTGCGGGGCCACCGCGAACTGCTCAGTCAATGGGCGAATTTGGACGTCAGACATGAAGATTTCCTCGGGTAAATACGTAGAAAGAAAAAACGGTCACAGTAAGCAATCAGTATAGGGCGTCTGGACGGACCTAGGCCGCCAAGACTGCAGACAAGGCCGGCCAAATTCCCGGCGTGTCCACCATCGAAACAGAGAACCGCAACATGGTCGAGGGCGCCTGAGAAGGCGAAAACAAACTGCCGGGTGCCAGCAACAGGCCGCGATCGGCCGCCGTGCGGGCCAGCACCTCGGCATCACGGCCGCAATCCGCCCAGACAAACATTCCGGCGTGCGGCTCGTGCGGCACCGTCATTCCCAACGACGTCAGTTGGGCCAGGCACTGTTCACGAGCCGCATTGACGCGCGCGCGCACCCGTTCGACGTGCCGGCGATACTGGCCCTCGATCAACACCCGATGCACCACCCGCTCGCCCAATTCAGGCGTCGTCAGGCCTGCCAGCATTTTCAGATCCCCTAGTCTGCGCAACACCTCGGCATTGGCCGCCAGGTAACCCACGCGCAAACTGGCTGCCAGCATCTTGGAGAATCCGCCGGCCAGGATGACGCGGTTCAGCCGGTCCAACGATGCCAACTTGACGGCGCCGCCGGGATGTAATTCCCCGTACGTATCGTCCTCGACCACCCAAAAATCGTGCCGCTCCGCCAAACGCAAAATATCGTACGCAGCGCCCGCCGACAGGGTATGGCCGGTCGGATTGTGCACCGTCGTATTGGTGATGAATAAACGCGGCTTATGCAGCGCCGCGAGCCTGTCCAGTTGTTCCAGATCCGGGCCATCCGGCCCTCGGGGCACCCCGATCAAGCGCGCGCCAAACGCCGCCAAGCGCCCAAAAATCACGAACCAGGCGGGATCCTCGACCAGCACGGCGTCGCCTGGTTGCACGAAATGCCGGCCGACCAGATCCAGGCCATGCGTGACACCGTTGGTGGTCAGCAGATTGTGTTCGGGATGAGCAGGCACGCCCTCGGCCTGCAGACGCGACGCCAACTGTTGACGCAGCGGAGCGTATCCCTGCGGCGAACCATAGGACACCAGATTACCGCGTACAGAACGCCCGACGGCACGGACAGCGGCCGAGACCATGTCCGGATCCAGCCAATCCGCCGGCAAAAGACCCGCGCCCCCGGGCATGGACGAGGTCGTGGGCTCGCGAAACATGCTCCGCAGCAACCACGTCACATCAATGCGGGCCGGCGGCGCCAAGGAATCTGGCTTGGCAGCCTGCTCGGCGCTCAGCGGCTCGCGACGCGCGCGCACAAAAAAGCCTGCCCCACGGCGCGACTGCACCAGACCGCGCGCGACCAGGCGATCGTAGGCCTCGACGACCGTGAATCGGCTGACGCCAGTCTGCTCGGCCATCGTACGAATGGACGGCAGCCGGGTTCCCGGACGCAGACCTTGGTCATCGATACGGCGTGCAACGTCGTCGGCCAACTGGGCCACCAGCGTGGCATCGGCCTGACGCACCGGCCGCCAGTTGGACGTAGGGGGAGATATTTCAACTGTCATGGTTGTTTTACCAGGCCAGACATCAAAGTGAACTGAAAAAGTGTATAGGTACTGTACCGCTTTATTTGCGTAGAGTGTGGGAAATCACAACGTTCACCTACGCCTGCCGAAATCATGTCGCGCCCGACCACTTATGCTGTGCCCGCCCCTGCCGCTTCGCCACTCTGGGAGGGTTATAGCTACGGCCTGATCGGGGTATTGGTGTTTTCTCTCACCCTGCCCATGACGCGGATTGCCGTGGCTGAGATGTCGCCACTGTTGATCGGCCTGGGGCGCGCGCTGGTGGCGGCTGTACCGGCCGCCCTGCTGCTGTGGCTGGGCCGTAGCCGGCTGCCGAATCGCGACGAGTGGCGCGGAGTGGTTCTGGCCGCCCTGGGCATTGTCGTCGGGTGGCCACTGACCTCAACACTGGCCATGGCCACCGTGTCGTCCTCGCACGGCGCAGTCTTTAATGGATTGCTGCCGCTTTGCACGGCGATTTTTGCAGCGTGGCGCAGCGGCGAACGCCCGTCGGGCGCATTCTGGGGCTGGGCCGGCGCGGGAGCTATTCTGGTCATGACTTATGCGTTGCGCCAAGGCCATGGCAGCCTGCAGACGGGTGATCTGTGGCTATTGGTGGCCGTCATCCTCGGCGGCATGGGGTACGCCGAAGGCGCCCGGGCCTCGCGCACCCTCGGCGGCGCACGGACGATTTGTTGGGCGCTGGTCATCAGCGCACCTGTCCTGGCCGTTCCCGTCATCTGGATGGGCGTGGATCTGGTCACGACCAGCGGCTGGCCCGACATAGGCGTCCTCGGCGCATTTGCCTATCTGGCGTTCGGGTCGATGTTCCTGGGGTTTTTCGCGTGGTATCGCGGCTTGGCGATTGGCGGTATCGCGCGCGTCGGGCAGGTACAACTGTTGCAGCCCTTTTTGACCGTATTGGCCGCTGCGTGGTTGTTTCATGAGCCGGTTGAGCCGATGACTTTTGTGTTTGCGCTGGCTGTCATTGCCATCATCGCAGGCGGCCGCCGCGCTATCGTGAAAAAAGCAGCTTAGCACCTAGCACCTAGCACCTAGCACCTAGCACCTAGCACCTAGCACTCAGTCATTGTCATTGTCATTGGCCTCGATCCATCATGTCTCTCGCCACCGCCATGCCCTCCAGCGAACAACTCTGGCTCTTGCTGGGCCCGCTATCGCTATTCGCTCTGGTCACCTCCATCACGCCCGGGCCGAACAACATCATGCTGGCCTCATCGGGCCTGAACTTTGGCTTTCGCCGCACGATTCCCCACATGCTAGGGGTGAACCTGGGGTTCACGCTCATGCTGATCCTGGTCGGACTCGGACTGGATACCGTCTTTCATCAGTTCCCGTGGCTCTATACCGTGCTGAAATACGTGGGCGCTGCCTATCTGCTTTACCTGGCCTGGAAAATTGCCCAATCCGGCCCCCTCGAAAGCGGTGAGCAGCGCAGCCGGCCCTTCAGCTTTCTGCAGGCCGCACTGTTCCAATGGGTCAATCCGAAAGCATGGATCATGACCGTGGGCATCATCGTCACGTATACCCCGCAAACGGGGTTTTACTGGAACCTGATGCTTGCGGCGCTGGTGTGCTGCCTGGTCAACCTGCCCAGCCTGGGCGTCTGGGTCGCTTTTGGCGCCGCTCTGCAGAAATTTCTGCACCGCCCGCACGCGATACGGATGTTCAATATCGGCATGGCCTTGTTGCTGGTCGCATCGCTATATCCCATTGTGCAGGACATGATCTAGGAACGATCCGTTCGTCGACGTCGTCCCTAGCTCGTCACCTCGGCGGCAAATACATCGCCATTACGCTGCGCAACCGGCTCGCGCCTTGATGACGCGACGCAGTGTATGATCGACAACGCATTCCGTATTCGGCCGCAGAGACTGTGGCCACCTTGCTTATGTCTTTGCTGCCGCGATTCTCTTTACGGCGCCTTATCGTCGTCGGTCTGCTGGCTTGTGCCAGCGTGGTCGGCTGCACGCAACTCGATGCCTGGCAACGGCAAGCGATTTTTTCTCCCGAGCCCGAACCGCAGCGTTGGTGGAGCGAGCCGCCGACCGGCACGAAGGTTTTTGATCTGACGCTGGAAGACGGCGACAAGGTCCATGCCTGGTATTGGCAACATCCGAACACGTCGGCCCCGACCGTGCTCTATCTGCACGGCGCGCGCTGGAATCTGAACGGTAGCGCCTTTCGCATGTCCGGCTGGACTCGCATGGGCTATTCGGTGCTGGCCATCGACTACCGCGGCTTTGGCCAATCGACACCGCGATTGCCATCGGAAGACTCCGCATTCGAGGACGCCTCTGCAGCGTTACACGAACTCGCTCGCCGCCAACCCGATCCCGCCAAGCGATTTGTCTACGGCCATAGCCTGGGCGGCGCAATTGCGATCGATCTGGCGTCGCGTCCCGATATGCCTGCCTTTGCGGGGTTGATCGTCGAATCCAGTTTTACCAGCATTGCCGCCATGCTGGGTACGTTGAAATGGGGCAAGCTTCCCGGTGCGAGTCTGTTGGTGACGCAGCCCTTTGCGTCCGTGGAAAAGCTGGCAACGTTAAACACGCCTATGCTGTTTTTACACGGCACGGCAGACCGCGTCGTGCCGCACACCATGAGCGATGAACTTTTCGCAGCAGCCGTCAAAGTCCCGGAAAATCTCAAACGCGTCATCAAAATCGAGGGTGCCTCGCATTCCGGCGCGATCCGCAGCGGTGCAGTTTACGAGACCGCTGTGCGGGACTTTATTCGCGACGCGGGCAAGGCCTATCCAGCTGCAGCTGCCGACAATACCGCCTCGCAGTCGGCGGGATAAAAACTGCGGCGCGTCAGCTCGATGGAATGTTTTCGCGAAAAATCACTTGCAGCCGTGGCATATATGTCGGCTCAGACAATCCTCGCACCGCTGCAGCAAGCATGCTGATCGCCTCGCGCGCCTCGACGCGAGGATTTTGATCTATCACCGCATCCATCGTGCGATCCAGCAGAAACTGCCGCGAGGTCGTCGTCAGATCGTGTCCCACAAACACGACCTGGCGCTGCACGCCGGCCTCTTGCAAGGCGCGGCCGATGCCTGAGTTGCCGGCACCGACGTTATAGATGCCCGCCGGCGTGGACTGCTGCAACACCTGCCGAGTCAACTCATAAGCACGAGCGCGATCATCACCGATTTCCAGCATGCGCTCGATCTTCAGGTGCGGGAACTCCTCGTTGAGCAACGCTCGAAAACCCATTTCGCGCTCCTCGTGTCCACGGTAGGCGAGCGAGCCCAGAAATACCGTCACCCCCTGCGATACGCCCGGCGGCAAAAAGCGCCCCAGCAAGCTGGCAGCCAGCCGCCCCGCCGCGCGATTATCTATACCCACATAACCGATGCGCGATGACGTCGGAATATCCGACACCAAGGTGCACACGGGAATACCGCCGACTTGCAATGCAGCGATGGCGTCTCGAACCTGAGGGTCGTCCAGCCCGACCAGCCCGACGCCATCGGTATTGCCCTTCAGTTGATAGAGCTGCGCCGCCAGCTTGTCGGCATTAAAGCCCTCAACCAAATGCAATCTCGCCTGAATATCTGGGCGGCGTTGCGCCTCGGCCTGCAGATGCTGGCGCAACAGCACCATAAAACTGTTATCGCCGGCGGGCAGCACAAAATCGAGGCGCATGGCGGTGCTCTCGGATTGGCCCAGCTCGGCGCCGTACCCCAGCTTGCGCGCGATCGCCAAGACGTGGTCCCGCGTCTGGCGGCGTACGCCTTCGCGCCCATTCAGCACACGGTCGACGGTGGCAGTAGAGACCCCCGCGGCCTCGGCAATCGTCGTGATGGTGGCTCGCGCCATCGTGGTCACCTTAACGTCATCATCAGTCGGTATGGGGATGGATCATATCACATCAATTTGATTTAATTACATCAAAATGATGTGATTGAATCAAGAATGCGAACACCAAGGGATTTTGCGCTGTGTGCTCGGGTAATAGGCAGTGCGCAGCGCGCCCTCTGATGCCACTGCGCGCGGCCGGCACAGGCCTGCTGCACGTAAAGAATGACTTTCTTTCTGTCGATAAGGGCTATTTCTGATGTTTATTGATGTTATTTAAAGATGGAAATGATGTAATAATGACCTCCAATTAGATCAATCAAGCGCTCGCTTCGAGTTGGGCTTTCTGCCTGACTCGCAAGACTGGCCAGCCATCGGAGACCGCCATGCCCCCTCTTACCCTCCAGCCCGACCCGCCGGTGCGAGAACGCCAGTTTCGTATTGGTTGCATCGGCGCAGGGATGATCATGGCGGAATGTCATCTCGCGGCCTATCGTGAAGCGGGTTTTCAAGTGGTCGCCATTGCCTCGCGCACGCCGAGCAAAGCGCAGGCCGTCGCGCAACGATGGGAGATCGGGCGGGTCCATGATTCGCCCCAAGCGCTCATCAACGATCCTGACGTCGACATCGTCGATATTGCTTTCCCGCCGGATCAGCAACCCGCACTGATCCGCGCTGCACTTGCCGCACCCAACGTCAAAGCAATCCTGGCGCAGAAACCATTAGCGTTGTCTTTGCCGGAAGCCATCGCATTGCGTGATGAGGCTCAGCGCGCCGGCAAACTGCTATCGGTCAATCAGAACATGCGCTATGACCAATCCATGCGCGTGCTCAAGCAGTTACTCGACCAAGGCGTGCTCGGTACCCCTGTGCTGGCCCAGATCGACATGCATGCCATTCCACACTGGCAGGGTTTCTTAGCTGACTATGATCGCCTCACGCTCTCGAACATGAGCGTGCATCACCTGGACGTGCTGCGCTATCTGTTTGGCGAGCCGACTCACGTTACCACCCTCACCCGCAGCGACCCGCGCACGACATTTCCCCATCACGACGGCATCGTCACCACGACGCTGCAATTCGCATCCGGGCTCATGGCCTTGTCATTGGAAGACGTATGGGCCGGGCCTCGCGGCGAGGGCCACGCCGACGACCAATACATCCATTGGCGAGTCGAGGGTACCGAGGGCGTGGCAAAGGGCACTATAGGCTGGCCGCACGGCCAGCCCTCCACGCTGTCCTACACGTCGAAACAGGCTACGCAAGGCCAATGGGTCACGCCCGAATGGTCCTCCATGTGGTTTC
This sequence comes from Bordetella genomosp. 4, assembly GCF_002261185.1. GTDB lineage: Bacteria > Pseudomonadota > Gammaproteobacteria > Burkholderiales > Burkholderiaceae_B > Bordetella_A. The sequence goes on along the minus strand of NZ_NEVQ01000003.1, from coordinate 412,681 downwards.
CGCAGGCCTTTATCGGTGTGATGGAACAACTGCAGTACGCACTGGCCAGCGGCACCGAGCCCGCGCTGACGGTTGCCGACAACGTCAAAACCATGGCGCTGGTCGAGGCTGCGTATCTATCCGATGCCGAGCGCCGGACGGTACGCCTGGACGAAGTTCCGATCCAACACAAGTAAACCAAAGGGGCGGCACCGCCCTGCACCAAGGAGACAAACGTGATTCAAACCGGCATTTTTTCAGGCTATTTCCCGTACGACCTCGCCACCTCGGCCGCCAAAATCCGGGCACAAGGCTTCAACACCGTGCAATTGGACCTGCATTTCAAGGACATGGACCTCAGCGCAGGCCAGATCACTCCTGAAAAATGCAAACGCATCCGCGATACCTTTCGCGAACATAACCTGCCCATCTCTTGTATCTCGGCCTACACCAACATCGTGCATCCCGAGCCCGCAGAACGGCAACGTCGCAATGGCTACCTGAAGGAAATCATCGCGCACGCTCAGTATCTGGGATCCCCCTACGTGATCTCTGAGACCGGCACGTTCGCCACCGATAGCGATTGGGTGCATCACCCGAAAAACAAGACCGAAGAAGGCTGGGAACAATGCCGTTCGGTGATTCAAGACCTGGCACAACATGCCTACGATCATGGCGCGATATTTTTGCTGGAGACCTACGTCAACAACGTCGTGGGCTCGGTAGAGGAAACGCTGCGCATGTTTGCCGAGGTCAATCATCCTGGCCTGGGTTTGTTGATGGACCCGACGAATTATTTCGAAGATCACAACATCGACGATATGGACAAGACGCTCAATCAGGTCTTCGATGCGCTGTCCGACAAGATCTGCATTGCACACGCCAAAGACGTCAAGCGCGCCGAGGGCGATAAATCCGAAAAACACAGCGATATCGGCGATGCTGATGCTGCTGAAAGCCATACGTTCCGAGGCGTGGGCGAAATCGAATTGCCGGCTCCGGGACTGGGCAGCCTGAATTACGACCTGTATTTGCAGCGCCTGGCCAAACGCCATCCCAACATCCCCATCATCATCGAGCACTTGACCGAAGACGACGTCCCGCGCGCCAAGGCATTCCTGGACGGCAAGCTGCTGGCCAACGGCGTGTGATCTGTATACACGCGCACCTCTAGTCATTTCACCATCTCCGGTGCAGTAGCGCACCGGCCTCTGGAGTAGAAGCATCCATGGCACAGTTATATGCCACCGCCATGAACCGGCAACAAATCGAATCGCGCTGCGGACAACTGGCGCAGTTTGCCGGCGTGCGGCTCGTCACGCTGCAGGACGGCGTTGAACGGGATATCCGGCTGCTGGAGTTTCGCAGCGGCACAGGACTGCGATTTACCGTGCTGGTCGATCGCGCCATGGACATCGCCGAATGCGAGTTCCGTGGCTATGCCGTGGGCTGGCATTCGCCGGCGGGCTTTCGCCATCCCGGGCTGCATGAATACGAGGGCGAATCAGGGCTGGGATGGATGCGATCGTTCTCTGGCCTGATGATCACGTGTGGCCTGGATCACATCCTGTTTATGCATGATTCGCCGGCGGACAACTACGTCTATAAGCCTCGAGAAAAGGTACAGCACTCGATTCACGGCCGCGTCGGCACCATTCCCGCGCGCCTGACAGGCTATGGCGAACGCTGGGACGGCGACAGATGCTTTCTATGGGCCGAGGGCATGGTGTCGCAAGGCACTGTGTTTGGCGAACATCTGGAGCTGCACCGGCGTATCGAAATCGAGGTCGGCACCAACGATATTCAATTGCACGACCGGGTCGTCAATCGTGGTTTTTACCGCACGCCGCACATGTTCTGCTATCACTTGAACGTCGGCTATCCCGTGCTGGATGAGGCTTCTCGTTATCTCGCCCCTATCCAGGACGTCGTCTGGGCCGCCCATGCCAATGACTACCGTGCACAAGGCGTAGGCTATCAACGCATGCCTGCACCGCAACTGGGATTCCACGAACAAGTGTGGCAGCACGAAATGAAAGCGGACGGGGACGGCTACGTGCCCGTCGCGCTGGTGAATGATCGCCTGAATATCGGTATCGAAGTCACCACGCGCAAAGATCAATTCCCTTGCCAATATCAATGGCAGAATTTTCAAGCCGGGCAATATGCCATGGGAATCGAGCCGTCCACCAATCATGTGCTGGGCGAAGGCGCAGCCCGTGAACGCGGCGAACTCATCTGGCTAGAGCATGCAGAAGAACGCCGTTACGACACGTGCATCCGCATCCTGGGCGATGCCAACGACATCGCGCAATGCGAACAACGCATACGCGCCATCGCACCGCAGCCAGGAGAAGACTATCCAGCGCTCTCCGGCGAGTTTCTACCCCTGAACCGCAGCACAGACTCGGGAGCCTCGACATGAACACATCGGGCATGTCGTTCTCCTTGCAAGGCCGCCGCGTCCTGCTGACGGGGGCTGGCGGAGGGCTAGGGCACGGCGTCAGCCTGGCGCTGCTGCGCCAAGGCGCACAACTGTTTGCCTTGGACCGCGATGCCGAAGCACTGCGACAATTGCAAGAGGCCGTGCCTGCCGAACTCGCCAGTCAATTGCAGGCCCTGTCCGTGGATCTGGCCGATACCGCTGCGCTGCAACGCACGTTGGATTCGATGACTGCTGATCACGCCATCGATGTCGTGATCAACAATGCCGCCATCTACCCATCCAAACGTTTCGAAGACTACAGCGACGATGATCGCGCGCTGATTCATCGCATCAACGTCTCGGCCGCATTGCAGATCGTACGCGCCGCCCTGCCCGGCATGCAGCAACAACAGTGGGGCCGCATCATCAACATCGTGTCCATCACGCTGTCGGGCGGCTGGGAACTGCTGCAGCCGTATGTCGAATCCAAGGGCGCCATGCTCGGCAACACACGCGCCCTGGCACGGGAATTCGGCGCATCGGGCATCACCTGCAACGCCATCTCGCCAGGCGCCTTTCCTACCGCGGCAGAGGCTATCCATCCCGACCTGCCCGGCTACGAGCGCATGGTTCTCGAGCGCCAGTCCATCAAACGGCGCGGCCACGCCAACGACATCGCGGCTGCCATCGTATTCCTCGCTTCCGAAGAAGCGGGTTTCATCACCGGCCAGACCCTCGCTGTCAACGGCGGCTGGGTCATGCACTGAAAGGTTTCATCATGGGAATTTTGACGGGTTACAAGGTCCTGGATTGCTCGATTGCCATGGCAGGTCCATTTGCCGCACAGCGGCTGGGCGACCTGGGCGCGGACGTGATCAAGATCGAACCCAAGGAAGGCGAATGGCAACGCCATGCGCCTGCGGGCGGGATCAAAGGCAACAAAATCAATGTGTCCTTTCTTTCGCTCAACCGCAACAAACGCTCGCTCGCCGTCGACCTGAAAAGCGAGGACGGCCAGACCATCATTCGCCAGATGGCGAGCCAGGCCGATGTGTTCATTCAAAACTACCGTCCCGGCGTCGCTCAGCGCCTGGGCGTCGACTATGAAAGCCTGTCGGCGTTGAATCCGAGGCTGATATATGTCTCGATGTCGGGATTCGGCGAAGACGGGCCCTATGCCCGCCGGCCCGGACAGGATTTGCTGTTGCAGGCCATGTCCGGCGCCATGCTGTCGGCCGGCCGCGATGGCGAGGCGCCGCGTGCCGCTGGTCAATACCTGGTGGACGCGGTCACTGCCTACTGCGCCTTTGAGGGCGTATTGGCCGCGCTGCTTCATCGCGAACGCACCGGCGAAGGCCAGAAAGTCGAAGTCAACATGCTGGACGCGATTACAACGCTGCAAATGCAGGAATTGTCCGTCTTCACGGTCGGCGGCAAGCCACAGACCCGCAGCGCCGAACCCCATGCGCACAGCTATATTCGCGCGCCCTACGGCACCTTTGCGACGCAAGACGGCTATCTGGCGCTGGCCATGCCTGACATGGCCGTGCTGGCGCGCGAGCTGGAACAGCCCGCGCTGCTCGACTATGCCGATGAGGCAGCTGGCTGGAATCACCGGGACGAGATTTTCCGTCTGGTGCGCGAGGCGATGACACAGCGCACGACAAAGGACTGGTTCGAACGGCTCAACGTCGCCGGTATCTGGTGCAGCCCTGTCTACGGCTATGCCGAGTTGGTGGCCGACCCGCAGATCGCGCACAACGGGACTTTTGTCGAATATGACCACCCCACTGAAGGCCACGTCAAAACGCCGGGGTTTCCCATTCGTTTTACCAAAACGCCTGCGCGAGTGGAGCGCGGTGCGCCCTTGACTGGCCAACACAGCGCGCAGATTCTGCGTGAGTACGGCTTCGATGCGGATCGTATCGCGTCCTTTGAAGCGCACGGCGCCATTGTGTGCGGAGAACAGGCATGAGCCGGCGTTGGCGAGGCTTGACCTGGGATCACCCTAGAGGTTATGCCGCTTTACAAGCCGCTGCAGACCAGACTGGATTAATCGACTGGCATACGCATTCGCTCGAAGGCTTCGAATCCGCCCCCATCGCGCAATTGTGCGAGCAGTACGATCTGATCGTGCTCGATCACCCGCACTTGGGCGAAGCCTTGACCCAAGGCTGCCTGCAACCTCTGAATCGGCTCTTGCCCGATGAGGCATTGCGTTCGATAGAACGCAACAGCATCGGGCTGACCTACGCCAGCTATCACATGGCTGGCCAGCAATGGGCGCTGCCGCTGGATGCGGCAACACAAGTGATGGCAGTACGTCCGGATCTGCTGAAGCGAGGCGATCATGCCGTGCCTGTGCAATGGCAGGATGTACTGGCGCTGTCACGACAAACTAAGCAAGTCGCCCTGTCGCTGGCGGGTCCACATGCCTTTCTGACGCTGTTGTCGATGTGCGCCGCGCTGGACCCGGACCTCAATTTAGATGACGGCAGACGCTGGCATCAGCCGGCAGTCCTTCAACAAGCCTGCGAATGGCTGGTCGAACTTGCTGCACTCAGCCCCGTTTCCGTACGAGACGCCAACCCGATTTCCCTGCTGCATCACATGACCATGCACGACGACGTGGTGCTATGTCCCTTGGTCTATGGCTACGTAAACTACACACGAGCCGCCGCAGGTACCGCATTGACGTTTCACAATGCACCGCGCGTCGCATCGCATGCGCCCGGCTCTATTCTCGGCGGCACTGGTATCGCGATTTCGCGACGCTGCGCGGTCGATGCGTCACTGATCGAGCATCTGCTGTGGCTGCTCAGCGAAGACACGCAAACTCATTTCATTCCACAGCATGCCGGCCAGCCTAGCCACCTATCCAGCTGGCGAGACCCAGCCGTCAATGCAGACAGCAGCCATTTCTATTTCGATACGTTCGACACCCTGAGTGCGGCCAGCCTGCGGCCTCGTCATGATGGATTCATTGCTTTGCAAAGCCGCGCGTCGGCATTTCTGCGCGAAGGGCTGTTCAATCACGCCTCGCCTGCAAAACTGGCCGACGGCTTGAACACGCTGTGCGCGCCGCACTCCACGATTGCTGAAAGGAATCTCTGTGACTAGTCTCGTCAACCTGCATATTCAAAATCATGTGGCCTGGATCGAGCTGAACCGGCCCGAAAAACTCAATGCGATGACGCCGGAGATGGCGGAGCTGCTGGTTCAAGCCGTTCAGACTTGCAATCAAAGCGATGACGTACGTACCGTCATCCTGACCGGTGCGGGACCCAAGTCATTCTGCGCAGGCTCGGATATCGTAGAACTCGACAGCTACGCCACACCATGGGATTTCCGCAACCGCCGCGATTACTGCGATTTGATCCGCGCACTCAAGAAACCCGCCATTGCGGCAATCAACGGCTATGCATTTGGCGGCGGTCTTGAAATGGCGCTGGCGTGCGATATTCGCATCGCTTCGGACAATGCCAAGCTCGGCTCTCCCGAAATCAAGCTAGGCTGGATTGGCGGCGGCGGCATGACGGCACAACTGCTGCATTCCATCGGCGCCTCGAACGCAGCGCTGATGGTGATGACAGGCGACCCTATCTCGGCGCAACAGGCCTTGAGTTGGGGCTTGGTCAGTGAAGTTGTTGCTTCCGATGCATTACGCGAACGTGCCGCCGCGATTGCCGGCGCAATCGCGGCCCGCGCGCCCATTGCAGCGGAAACCGCCAAGGTCAACCTGCGCGCGGCACTGAGCATGCCGATGGAGCAAGCCACGGCATACGAACGAGATCTGCAAACCATCTGCTTTGCCACTGCGGACGCCATGGAAGGACGTCGGGCATTTCAGGAAAAACGTTCACCTACGTTCCGGCGGCGTTGAGGGCAACGCAGCAAATTTTCTGCCCGTGCCAAACGCCTGCCGGATCGTGGCGGATGACGGCTGAGATCAAGGGTGTCCGCTCAGCCGTACGCTGCTGTCAGGCCGGCCGCGCCACTCGCACCCCATTGCAACGCATCCAATCGCCGAGGTCAGGGCGCGACAGCACCTCGAACTCGGCCGCGCGCTGCGATGCCAGCGCATCGCAGCCGCCAGGCAATGCCGGATGACACATGACCAGGTCTCCATCGCGCGCATTGTGCAACCACCGCTGCAACAGCCGGGAATAACGCCGTCCGCCCCCCTGCTGTTCATACACGCCCAATAGCCGGCGATTCGTGCGCCACCCGTCTCGATCGGACACCCGAGCGATGGCGCTCGCACCCAATGCGCCAACCAGACGCGCCTTGGCCGACTCGCGCAAGGGAATGCCGTCCTGCATGCCCGGCGCCGTATGACGCAGCCAAGGCGCATGCGTGCCGTAGCGGGACTCCAGCAGTTGCAGCAAGCGCGGCAGCACCCCAGGCAGTTGATGCACGTGCTGATGCCCATCTACATAATCGGGAGCGCGGCCCATCACGGCCTCAAAGGCGTCGAACTGGCGCGCCAGCTGAGCATCGATCCATGCCTCGTCCAGGCGTCCTGCATAGGCGCGTGCGATCAGGACAGGCAAAGACATGATCGGCGTCTGGGCAGGATCGCCCAAGCTCTGGGTCAGATTCAGATGTACGCCTAAATCCAGATCGAATTCGCGTAAATTCGGCCCGTGGTCGGCAAATGTCTGCCCCTGCGATAAACAACTGACGGCGCTCAAACGCCCCAGTCGAGCGAGTCTCATTATCCCGGCGTCAATGCTGGCGTTCATGCCAAAATCATCGCCGCATACCACAATGCGTTTCCACCACTGCCCAGTGCCCTCTGCCAATGAGGGACTGCCAGCGGGTGGCTGAGCACCCTGGGGGCAGTAATCGAATAGTCTGGCTGGGACGTTGCCGTCGGGCATGCTGGGCTCACTTTCCGCCACTGTGGCGGTTTCAGCCATGACCATAACCGCTCCGTATGTCGCGCAGATTGCAGCGCTCAATCAAACTACAGAACCAGACCAAGTGACGGCATCAATCCTGTGACAGGGAACGGCCGCTACTATTATGGGCGACCGTACAACCCCAACTTCGTCAGCAGTTCGATGCGGTTATTCGCCCCCAATCGGTTATAGAGCTGGCGGCGATGATAGACCACCGTGTTGAGGCTGATATCCATGCGTTGGGCGATTTGTGATTCCGACAGGCCTCGCGCCAGCCAATAGGCCAGTTCATATTGGCGTTGCGGCAGGCGCAGCGCGCTCAATGCCGACATCAGGCGCACGCCGCGCGCTACGTGCTGAGTGATGTGTACCCCCACGGCTTCGCCATGGCCTAGGGCCGCGGCCAGGCGTACGGCGCGCAGTGAGAATCGGCCTTGCGCGTTGCACCAATCCATGTACGGCGGGGGCGGCAAGGTTCCCGGCCGCGGAACAAGCCGTTGCAACAGCGCTTTCACAACCTCGGGCAATTCCGCGCCGCGCCGCCAACGCCAGCCGAACGCCAGTGGCATGAGCACCTCGGCCTCGGGGCAGATCCACAACGGCTTCGCGTCGAGAGTGGCGATCAACAACCCTTGGCGATGCGCGTCCCGCTCGCCCGAGTCGGATGCGCCGGGCTGCAGGGCGCTCGCCAAATGGGATTCGAGACGCGCCAGCGCCGCGACCTCGGCCTGCTGGAAGGGCTGCGCGCCCGCCGGACGAAAGAGGAACAACATGCCTATGCCCTGCCCCTGCTGCGTGCGCAATGCCAGGCACAACCAGTCGGCGACGCCCGCAGGACGCATGACCACGTTGTAATAGTCACTGCGAAGCAGTCCGGAATACGTCCCTCTGAGCATCTGATCCAGCGTGCGAGGACCGTATTCATGCAGAGCGATATCGCTGGATTGGCGCAAGGTGTTGTGGAACATCTGGCTTTCGCTGCGCAGGAGACACGGATCAAAATGCTCTGGCACAGCAGCGGCAACACCGGGATCTTCCATGTGCGCTTCCAACTCGCCATCGCCGCCCGGATAGAAATACCCCCCCGATTCAAAGCCGATCAATTGGTGCATGCTTTGCAGCAAAGGCTGAATCAACTGCGGACCGCCCGTATCCAGACAGGTCATCTGATGCAGGCTTGCCAGCGCACGACTCGTGGAACGGCGGGTAGACATGGACGATCTCCGTTGGACTTCCCTTCGAAACAACGCTGGGCGGATTTTATCCACGCCAGGAACAGGCGAGCGCCATCGTTACCATTTTGCGACACCTACCCCGCCGGGGTGGGGCGCAGCGCATGACGGACAGGTAGATTGCGGGCCTCTATGTGGTGTTCTTGAATGGAAAGAACCATGTCTTTCTCCAGCAGTTCTTTTTCTCGGCGCTTTGTCGCGGCCTTGGGTTTGATGTTCGTGATGGCCACAGACCAGGTTTGGGCTTCGTCGGATGCCGACCCGGCAAGCTTTGTCCTGACTCCCGCCATGCTGGACCGCATGGCCGCCGTGACGGCGGAACTAGGCACCGTGCAGATGGCGGACGACAGCGACGCAGACGACAACGATGACGATGATGAAAGCGACGCCGCCGATTCAGTCGAAGACCTCGCGCGCCGGCTCAATGCCCGGCCGGAGGCACGTGCGGCATTGGCGCGGCACGGATTGTCGAGCCAGCAATATGTTTCGGCCACGCTGGCCGTCCTGCACGCTGGCATGTATCTGGCGGTGGAGCAGAGCGCTGGTCCGCAGGCCCTGGCATCGTTTACCGCGCAACAGCGGGCCAACGTTGAAGTGGTGCGCGCACATCGAAAGAAATAGCCGGCGCCGGGCACGAATTTTCAGTCACTCCTTTGCCAACTGATCTCTGACGACAAAAATGGAAAGCTTCGACCAGAAGAAGAATATGAGAAATGCCCCTGTCAGCGCGGGAGAGCTGTGCGCGCAACGCACGTTACAGGAGGCTCAACGCCTGATGGGGGCGCCTACCAACGCCTTTCGACCGCCGAGCGCAGAAGACGAGCTGAAGGCCTATCTGGCAAGGCGATACCCAAAACGCCAGTACCCTACTGGCGAGATGCTGGACTACTACTTCAAGCGATAGAACGACAACAGACTGCCTGACGCTGGATCTGCCCTGCGAAGACCAGTGTCAGTGACACGGTAAAGACAGATACCGGGCAGCACGGATGGAATTTACACAAGGGAGAGGCGGGATGGCCGGTTTTCTGATCATTGGATTACTTTGGATGTACGAGGCAGTAAAAGAGCGAATCGCCTCGCAACAGCAAAGCAACGGCACTTAAGCCGGTTTGCGGGGTAGAACCCGCCTGCTGCACACACGAAAAAAAGGGCCTGATCTATGCGATCAGGCCCTTTTCTTTGGATATCCTGGTGGGTGGTACAAGGTTCGAACTTGTGACCCCTGCCGTGTGAAGGCAGTGCTCTACCACTGAGCTAACCACCCAAAGAAGCGGAATTCTAGCATAGAAAAAGCCAGCCCGGCAAATACCGCTGGGCGCGGCGCCTCTCGGTTTTCTCCCAGTAAAAATGACGTCACCGGGAGCAATCCCGCATCACGCGGCGGCGACCACCGCTTTAGGCGCCTCCAGACTACGCCACACGCAGTCACCCCCTACGGATTTATCCAGACTGGCCAAATATTCCTCATGCTCGGCCAATTCCTCCGCGGAGGCCGCCAACACTGGCAATACACTGCCGTCAAACGCTTTCAGCGTCACCCCAGCCCCCGTGGACGGTCCGCTGTCGTCGACATCGATCAACAGCGCATCCTGCCCGCGGGTCATGGCCAGCCAGACTTCTCCCAACAGTTGCGAGTCAAGCAAAGCGCCGTGCAGCGTCCGGTGCGCATTGGACACCCCCAGACGATCACACAAGGCGTCCAGCGAGTTCCGTTTACCTGGATACAGCGTCCGCGCAAACAACAGCGAATCCGTGATCTTGCCGCACAGCTCGGCCAATTCGCCGCGGCCGATGCGTTTGAGCTCGGCATTGAAGAATTTCACGTCAAACGCCGCGTTATGGGCGATGAGCTCTGCGCCGGCGATGAATTCGAGAAACTGGTCCGCCACGTCACTGAAACGCGGCTTGTCGGATAAAAACTCGGTCGTCAGACCGTGTACCGCCAGCGCCTCGGGGTCGCTGTCGCGGTCCGGATTCAAATAAATGTGCAGATTGTTCCCGGTGACGGTCCGGTTGACGATCTCGACGCAGCCGATTTCAACAATCCGGTGCCCCTGCGCAGGGTCCAGGCCGGTGGTTTCAGTATCGAAAATGATTTGGCGCATGTCAGGCTATTGGTAACTAGAGGTATGCCGCAGGGTGCGGCATGGTTGGCACCCGGACCAACACACTGGAACGGCATGGCAGCCGCTCTCAGCGGGCCGGCTACGGCGCCACAAGCGAAGCCATTAGTGTACCCAGCATCTCTCCTTCGAGCAGGTCCATCCGGATTTCACTCCTTCGATCATGCTGCACCGGCATGCGACTTGCTAGGGATACATACCGTCATGGCCGTCGAGCCGCTGCCCACCTAAGCAGGTAAACGGCTGTGGTCCGCACCGCACTCATTGCTCACCAGGAGTTCATCATGGAAAAAACTGCCCGAGAGAATGCCCCCTCAGAGCACACTGCCGCCGATGCCCGGCCGCCCAAAACGCCTACCGACCCGGTCCATGGCACCGGCATCATGCCTATGCCGGATGACGCACCCAAGGTAGCTGGGCGTCCCCGTCAAGGGCGCGTCATCACGCCACCCGGCGAACCGGGCGTGATTACCCCCGAAGACGACATGTTGGACACGTCACAGTCGGACAAGCAAGACCGCTGAATCGTTAGTGCTCGCTGGATGGCGCAGCCTGCGCGCTGCCGGCAGCGTGCGCCTTGTCGTCGCCGCTCGCATCGCGGGGCAGACGGGCTTTTGCGATCAACGTGTACGCCACAGGCACTACGAACAAGGTCAGAAACGTACCGAGCATCAGCCCGCCGACCAGCACCCAACCAATCTGCTGCCGGGACTCTGCCCCCGCACCGGTGGAAACTGCGAGCGGCAGGGTACCCAACACCATCGCCCCTGTGGTCATCAAAATCGGACGCAGGCGCAGCACACTGGCCTCGATGACAGCGTCGAACAGCTCATGCCCCTCGTCCCGCAATTGATTAGCGAACTCGACGATCAGGATGCCGTGTTTTGTGATCAAACCGACCAGCGTGATCAAACCAATCTGGCTATAGATCGACAAGGTGCCCCCACTCAGCCAGAGCGCCAGCAACGCCCCCGTCATGGACAAGGGCACCGACAACATGATGATGAACGGATTGCGCCAGCTCTCGAATTGCGCGGCCATCACCAAATAGATGAACGCCAGCGCCATGGCGAACACGAGATAGATACTGCCCGACGAATCGCGGAACTCGCGTGACTGGCCGTCCAGATCGGTCTGCAAGGTATGGGGCAGTACCTGACGCGCCACGTCTTGCATGTGAGAGAGGACTTCGCCCAGCGCGTAGCCCGGGGCCACCTCGGCCTCGATCTTCACTGCGCGCAGGCGATTGAAGTGGTTCAGCGATTGAGGCGAGACACTCTCATGCACCGACAGCAGATTGTCCAGCTGCACCATGCTGCCGTCGCGCGTGCGGACATAAATACCCGAAATATCCGTCGTGTTGCTGCGGTCTTGCGGCAAGACTTGCACGATCACGTCGTACTGTTCGCCGTCGTCTTTGTAGCGCGTCACCTGCCGTCCGCCCAGCATCGACTCCAGCGTACGGCCCACGACGTCGACCGCCGCGCCCACGTCGGCCATTTTGTCTCGATCCACCTGCACACGCAGCTCTGGCGTATTCAAACGCAGATCCGTATCCAGGTTGATTAAGCCAGGATAATCACGCAACGCGTTCACATACACGTTCACGAGCTTGTCCAACTCAGCATACGAGGACTGGCTCATGATGATGAACTCGACCGGTTTGGAGCGTGAGGATTGCCCCAGCGACGGCGGATTCGTCGGAAAGGCCTTGACCCCGGGCAGCGAAGCGAACTTGGACTGCAGCTCGCGCGCGATCTCCTGTTGTTTGCGATCGCGCTGCTCCCAAGGGGCCAAGCGCAGAATCGCCGTACCGTCCGTGACAGTCGGAAAACCGATCGACGACTGATAGGCCTCGGTTTCCGGGATCTGGGCGTAGAACTGTTCGATCTGCTGCACGCTCTCGAGCATGTAACCCAGGGTCGCGCCCTCGGGCGAGGTCACCCTGCCGTAAATCGCCCCGCGGTCTTCGACGGGCGCCAGCTCGCTTTTGACCACTGAAAACAAGACGCCGCTGCCTGCCGCCACAAGCAGACCGATGATCACGATGAGCGCCCGTTGATGCAGGGCCCACAGCAAAGTGCGGCGATAGCCGTTCGCCAAGCCATTAAGCCAACCCTCGATCAGGTTGTACCAGCGGCTATGGCTGGATTGATGGCGCAACAAGACTGAGCACATCATGGGTGTCAGCGTCAGCGCGACAAAACCCGACACCAGTACCGCGCCGGCCAACGTCAGGGCGAACTCGATGAACAGCTTGCCGGTACGCCCCGTTGCGAATGCCAGCGGCGCATACACCGTGACCAGGGTCAGCGTCATCGCCACCACGGCAAAACCGATTTCTTTCGACCCCTGCAGTGCCGCCTCGCGGCGTGGCATGCCGTTTTCGATATGTCGGAAAATATTCTCGAGCACCACGATGGCGTCATCGACCACCAGACCGATCGCCAACACCATGGCCAACAACGTCAGCGTGTTGATCGAAAAGCCAAACATGTACATCAGGCCGCAAGCACCGATCAGCGACACCGGGATCGTCACGATGGGAATGATGCTGGCCCGCAAATTGCGCAGGAAAAAGAAAATGACCAGCACCACCAGCACAATGGCCTCGAGGATGGTGTGGTACACCGAGCTGATGGAACGCTCGATGAATGTGGACGTGTCGTAGGCGATATTCAACCTCATCCCGTCGGGCAAGGTTTCATTCAAGAGCGCCACCTCGTCACGCACCGCTTTGGACAGATCCAGGGGGTTAGCGGTGGATTGCTTGGTCAACCCGATATTGATCGCGTTCTTGCCATTAAAGCGTGACAACACGCGATCATCTGCCGCACCGACCTCGACCCTGGCCACATCGCGCATCCGTACGGGATAGCCCTTGACGTTGGCGACCACGATATCAGCGAACTGTGCAGGCGTCTGCAGATCGGTCGACGACACGACCGTGAACTCGCGATCACGCGACTCGATGCGGCCCGCGGGAATCTCCACGTTCTGGCTGGACAGCGCGTTCTCGACATCCTGAACGGTCAATTGATAGGCCGCGAGCTTCGCTCGATCGACGTATATCCGCATCGACGGCAGGCGTTCGCCGTACACGCGCACCTCCGCGGCCCCGGGTAACACCGACAGGCGTGTCTTGATATAGCGGTTGATGTAGTCGGACGTCTGGATCACAGATAGCGAGCCGGACTCTACCGCGATATAGATGACCGGCGTGGCATCGGCCTCGACCTTGCCGATGATGGGCTCGTCGATCTCGTCCGGCAGATAGCGGCGCGCGCGGGATACTTTGTCGCGCACCTCGGCGGCGGCGGCATCGGGATCCCGCGACAGATTGAATTTGATGTTGATATAGCTGCGTTCTGACCGGCTGCGCGAGGTCATCACGTTCACCCCTTCGATACCGGCCAGCTGGTCTTCGAGGGGTTTGGTGACCTGCGATTCGATGACCTCAGGAGAGGCGCCTTTATAGGTCGTGCTGACCGAGACGATGGGCTCGTCGATGTTCGGATATTCGCGCACCGTCAAGCGCGAATATGAGATCAGGCCGATCAAGACAATGATCAATGACAAGACCGATGCAAATACCGGCCGCTTGATGCAGACCTCGGACAGAATCATGATCGACTCGCCTGTTGTCCCTGCGCCTTGCTCTGCGCCGGCCTTGTAGCGGCCGCCGGGGCCACCTCGACCGGTGCGCCGTCAGTCAGCCGCTGAAAGCCGGCGACCACGACCTGGTCACCCGCGGCAACGCCCGTCAGGATCTCGACCTGCCCATCCCGGCGCTCGCCCAGGGTGACTTCGGTGCGGTGGGCGTGCCCCTCTCGCACCGTGAAAACGTACTGAGCCTGGCCCGAGGGCGCGAGCGCTGCTTCCGGCACGGCCAGCACATCGTCGGCCCCAAACAAGAGTTGCACGCGAGCAAACATACCTGGCCGCAACCGCGAATCCGGGTTCGGGATCGTGGCCCGCAGCAGGATCGAGCGGCCTCCTGCATCCACCAGCGGACTCACGGCATATACCTGCCCCTGGCGCTCTGAGCCAGGCAGAGCATCCAGGCGGATGGTCAGCGACTGGCCAACCTGGATTTTGTTGAAATACATTTCGGGCACACGGAAATCGACCTTCAGAGGATCAATCGCCTCCAACGGCGCGAGATCCTGCCCCTGATCGACATAATCGCCAACCGACACACTGCGCAGTCCCACAATACCTGCAAAAGGCGCACGTATCGTCATCTTGTCGAGGCGCGCCTGGGCCAATGCCGTGGCCGCCTGTTGCACTTTCAGGTTGCTGCCGGCCTCGTCTCGCGCCTGCTGGCTGACAAAACCGCGGCCTTGCAACTCGACTGCACGGCGATAATGTGTTTGCGCCAACGCTAAATTGGCGCGCGCCTGATCGAATTCGGCCCGGGACACCGAATCATCCAACCGAATCAGCACCTGCCCCCGCTCAACCGGCTGGCCTTCTTTGAAATCGATAGACTGAATGCGGCCCGCGACTTCGGGACGCAACACGACCGACTCGTCAGAGCGCAGACTGCCGACCGCAGAGATACCGCGCGTGAATTTCAGTTGCTGGACTTGTGCCACTTCTATCCGCACCGTATCCAAGGGTTTGGCTTTCGGTGTGGGCGATACCGCCGTAGAAGCAGCACCCGCAACAGGCCCCGCGGGGGTCGCCAACCAGCGCGGGACCCAAAACCCCAAGGCCGCGCCCGCGGCGAGCCCGACCGCAATGGCGGTCAGCAGTACAGCTTTTTTCATGCGCAATGATCGCGGTGCGTAAACATGCCGAGCCGCGCGCGTTGCTGGCCCGACGGGGTGGAAACAAGCTATGGACCTGGCACTTTAGCACCAGCGGTTTACATACTGGCACAAAGTTGGCCGGCGAGAACGATCTGCGGACTATTTCCAGGGTATTCCCGCATGAAAATCGCCGTAAAAATCAGCCTTTTCGCACGCTTTCCACACCCTGGTTCGCCAATGCATCAGCACGCTCGTTGCCCGGATCCCCGGCATGGCCGCGCACCCAGCGCCAGTCCACCTGGTGGCGCGAGACCTGCTCATCCAGCGCCTGCCAGAGTTCCGCGTTTTTCACCGGCTTTTTATCAGCAGTCATCCACCCGCGGCGTTTCCAGTTGACCAGCCACTCGGTCATGCCTTTCATGACATATTGCGAATCGGTATGAATCCGTACCTTGCACGGCCGCTTGAGCGCGCGCAGGCCTTCGATCACGGCCAGCAACTCCATGCGGTTGTTGGTCGTGCCGGCCTGGCCGCCATACAGCGTTTTCTCGTGCGCGCCAGCACGCATCAACACGCCCCAGCCACCTGGCCCAGGATTGCCTTTGCATGCCCCATCCGTCCACATTTCAACCTGCGGACCGTTATCGTTGTTTGTTTGCATTGTTCCTACTGTTAAATCAGACGAGGCATCCTTGACGCCTCATCACGTTTTGCCTGGCCCGGCCTCGCGGTTGACAACGACCGGTGCGGCGCGGGTGCGCCGGCGGCGTTTAGCGGATTTCCAGGCGGGGCCGACCAATCGCATACCCGCCACCCGCTTGACGGCGGACACGACATAGACCGCACCGCCCACCGCCCACCAGCGCTGCCCATAGGTTTCCATGAACTGCCATCGCTGCAGCCATTTTTCGGTCCGGCATGCCGGGGCGTAGCAGCCAAACCGGCCCGACCCTACATTGAACGACATGAGCTTCAGCCAGTCTTTCAAGCGTGGCAAGGATACCTGAGCCGAAGGCGGCAATGGCAGCCACGGCTCCATACCGGGCGTCCAGTTACGGGCACCCCAGAGGCTCCAGGGATTGAAACCCGAGATCACCACCCGCCCTTCTGGCACCAGCACACGTTCGGCCTCGCGCAACACGTCGTGCGGCGAGTCCGTGCATTCGAATGCATGCGGCAACACCAGCAAGTCCACGCTTTGCGATTCGAACGGCAATGCGTCTGGCCGCGCCACCACACATCCCTGCCACAGGGCCGCCTGCTCGGGACCAGGCATCTGCGTCCCCACCCAGCCCTTGAAGGGCATCCGGTTGGCCTGCAGCAAATTAAACTCTGCAAAACCGACTTGCCAAGCGTAATATCCGAACACATCTGCCACGATGGCGTCGAACTGCGAGCGCTCCCACGCCAGTACGTACTGTCCTGGCGGTGTCTGGAACCACTCGGCTAGTTCTACAATCGGCGGAGTTTCCTCGGTCACGTCGACGTTCCTGAAAAAATGATGCAAACCCTGCCCGTCACGAATGGCGACGGCACTATCCTGCCGCTGCCCGCCTTTTCCGACAACTATATCTGGGCCATCGTGCGCGGAAATAATGCCGTCGTGGTGGACCCGGGCGAAGCCGGACCGGTGCTGGACCTGATCGCGCAGCGCGGGCTGCAACTGCGCGCCATTCTACTCACCCATCATCACGGCGACCATGTGGGGGGAGTGCTGGAATTGCTGCGCCATGCCCCGGCCACCGTCTACGGCCCTGCGAACGAGCGTCTGCCGCACTGCGACGTCCGGCTCGTCGAAGGCGACCGGGTAGCCCTGCCCGAGGTGGGCCTGACGCTATCTGTCCTGGACGTTCCGGGACATACAGCTGGACACATTGCTTACTTTGGCCGGCTGCAAGACCAGGAAAAACCCGTATTATTTTGCGGCGATACCCTGTTTGCGGGCGGATGTGGCCGGTTATTTGAGGGCTCGCCCGCACAAATGCACGCCTCTCTGGCAAAATTCATATCCTTACCCGCCGATACACAGGTTTGCTGTGCGCACGAGTACACTCTATCCAACTTGCGCTGGGCCATGGCAGTTGAACCTGCCAACCATACCCTGCAACAGTGGTATCAGCGGGCCCAGCAATTACGCGAACACGACTGTCCCACCGTGCCGACCACTATGGCACTAGAATTGGACACCAATCCGTTCTTGCGCACCAGCCAAGCCGCTGTCATTCAGGCTGCCCGCCAGCAGTCCGGACAAGCGCTGGACACGCCTGTGGCCACGTTTGCGGCTTTGCGTGAATGGAAAAACGATTTCAAGTGACAATGACCCGATGACCCTGTTTAGACTTCTGCTACCTGTTGTTCTCGCCATCCTTGCCGGTTGTGCCGGCACGCCGCGCCACTCGGCCACACCGGCAGCCGCCACCAACAACAAGCAGCAGTATGTCGCAGCGGACACCTCGCGTACTGTCGATCTGACCAATCCCCCCGTAGATGCCTGGGACCGCATCCGCCGCGGCTTCGCCATCCCCAATCTGAATACCGAACTGGCGCAGGAATGGACCGACTACTATGCGGCCCACCCCGAATCGGTGCAGCGCATGGCCGAGCGGGCCGGCAAATATCTGTATTTCATCGTTGACGAAATCAACCGCCGCGGCCTGCCTACCGAGCTGGCCCTGCTGCCTTTTGTCGAAAGCGCCTACAACCCGACGGCGCTGTCGCGCTCGCAGGCGTCCGGCCTCTGGCAGTTTGTCCCCGCGACGGGCCAGTATTTCAATCTGAAGCAAGACTGGTGGCGCGACGAACGGCGCGATCCCATTGCCTCGACCTACGCGGCGCTTGACTACCTGGAAAAGCTCTTCGAAATGCAGGGTGACTGGTACCTGGCCCTGGCGTCGTACAACTGGGGCGAAGGCTCGGTACAGCGCGCGATGGCCCGAAACGAAGCTGCCAACCTGCCCTCGGACTATCTGTCGCTGAACATGCCCGAGGAAACGCGCAACTACGTGCCCAAACTGCAGGCCATCAAGAACATCATCGCCAATCCACGGAAATACGCTGTCGTTCTGCCACCTGTCGACAATTCGCCCTATTTCGCCATGGTGCGCAAGAACCGCGACATTGACCTCGAAGTCGCAGCCCGGCTCGCCGAAATGCCGCTCGAGGAATTCAAGGCCCTGAATCCCTCGTTCAACCGTCCGGTTATCCGCGGCGAACACCAGCCCACGCTGCTGTTGCCGACAGATCGAGTGGACAAGTTCAATGCCAATCTGCAAGCCTACAAAGGCGATCTGACCTCCTGGAAGGTCTATCAGGCCAGCCGCGGTGAATCCTATGCCGCGATCGCCAAACGTTTTGGCGTCACCGAGGCCGCGCTGCGCAGCGCCAACGGCATATCCCGCCGCACCAAATCCGCCAGCGGCGCAGCCCTGCTGATTCCCACCAGCGAGCCTGGCGGCGTTCAGCTCGCCTCCCTCGAAACCCCGGCTGGCGTGACCGTCTCGCCGGCCTCTCGCTCCGCCCGACGCACCACGGCAACACGTCCCAATGTACGGACCCACAAGGTACGCTCAGGCGACACCCTGAGCAGCGTCGCCCGGCGCTATGGCACCTCGGTCGACGCCTTGCGCGCGCTCAACAACATGAAGGGCAGCAACCTGAAAGTCGGCGCACAACTGCGCGTGCCGGGCACCGGCACGCGAGGCTGATCGTTACGCTTTAAAATAGCTGCCTTTCCGCACGGAATTCATAGGACACGACACATGGGCTTTCTCGCCGGCAAACGCATTCTGGTCACCGGGGTGCTTTCCAACCGTTCCATCGCCTACGGCATTGCACAAGCCTGCCACCAACAAGGCGCCGAACTGGCTTTCACCTATGTGGGCGACCGTTTCAAAGACCGCGTCAGCGAGTTCGCTGCCCAATTCGGCAGCGATATCGTGCTGCCCTGCGATGTGGCCGAAGACAGCCAGATCGAGGAAACATTCGCTGAACTAGGCAAACGCTGGGATGGGCTGGATGGCCTGGTGCATTCGATCGGCTTTGCGCCGCGCGAAGCCATCGCAGGCGATTTTCTGGATGGACTCTCACGTGAGGGCTTTCGCATCGCCCACGATATCTCGGCCTACAGTTTCCCAGCCCTGGCCAAGGCCGCCCTGCCCCTGATGGAGGGACGCAAGGCTTCCGTATTGACCTTGACCTACCTCGGCGCCGAACGTGTTGTCCCCAACTACAACACCATGGGCCTGGCCAAGGCCTCGCTCGAAGCCAGTGTCCGCTATCTGGCGACAGCACTCGGCCCGCGCGGCATCCGCTCCAATGGCATCTCTGCCGGCCCCATCAAGACCCTGGCCGCCAGCGGGATCAAGGACTTCTCCTCGATCCTGAAATTCGTCGAGGCCCATGCTCCACTGCGCCGCAATGTCACCATCGAAGAAGTCGGCAACGTCGCCGCCTTCCTGCTGTCGGACCTGGCCGCTGGTGTGACGGGTGAAATCACGCACGTCGATGCGGGTTTCTCGACGGTCACGCCTGGCATGGAATAAGCTGCTCGGATGGCGTCCCGCCACTGAGATCAGCGATCAACAAAAAACGCCCTCGTCGGGGCGTTTTTTTTACCGCCGGGCCGCCCCAAGGCAAAAACGCCCCCTTGGGGGGCAGCAGGCCGAAGGCGCGGCGTGGGGGCTTTTTTGCTACCCGGCAGGCCGTTTCTGCACCCGAGTGGTGACGGTGGCGGTACGGGATCGATGCAACGCGCTCATACCAGACGACAAACCAACTTTCACCGAAAAATCTCACCGCCCCCAGCGCAATACCAGCGGATCGAGTCGGCGAGCGATATCGAGCAGCTCGCGCCGTGTTTCAGGGTGCATAGGCGGCAGAGGATGGCGGGGCGCGTCGCAGGCAATCACGCCGCCCTCCTTCATCAGCGCCTTGGCTGCCAGCATGCCGGCCTGCCGGTTTTCGTGGTTGATCAGTGGCAACCAACGCTGATACAGCGTAAAGGCCGCATCGGTGTCGCCGGTTTGGAACGCTTCGATGATGGGGCGAATCCCGTCGGGGAAACCGCCCCCCGTCATCGAACCAGTTGCGCCGGCATGCAGATCGGCCAACAGCGTAATGGCCTCTTCGCCGTCCCAAGGGCCCTCGATCGCATCGCCGCCCAGACGGATCAACTCGCGCAGCTTGGCTGCTGCTCCCGCGGTTTCGATCTTGAAATACGAAACGTGCTCAACCTCACGCGCCAGTTTCGCCAAGAATGCGGCGGACAGGACTGTACCGCTGGCAGGCGCGTCCTGCACCATGATCGGGATGTCGATGGCATCTGACACACGAGCATAAAACTCCGCTATGCCGGCCTCGGGCACCCGAAAAGTCGCACCGTGGTAGGGCGGCATCACCATCACCATCGCCGCCCCCATATCCTGCGCGCGACGGCTGCGCTGTGCGCAGACCTGGCTGGCATAGTGAGAGGTCGTCACGATCACCGGGACACGCCCCGCCACATGCTCGAGCGCTGTACGCGTCAGCACGTCGCGCTCATCATCGGCCAGCGAAAACTGTTCGGAAAAATTGGCCAGAATCGCCAGGCCGTCCACACCGGCGTCGATCATGAAGTCGATGGCGCGCTTCTGGCTCGCCAGATCCAGCGTACCGTCCTCATGAAACGTGGTCGGCACGACCGGGAAAATGCCACGATAAGGCGTCGAAGGATGAGCCATGTTATGTGTTCCGTATCAAATCAATCAAATCAGCGCTTGCCATCTAGCGCGGCACGCACGACAAAGGTCATCACCACCGCAAACACCAGCATGATGGCCAGAAAATACAAACCGCCCGAGGTGCTGCCGGTAGCGTCCTTGATATAGCCCACGCCGAACGGGCCAATATATCCGCCCAGGTTCGCCAGCGAATTGATCATCGCAATACCCACAGCAGCGCTGCCGCCGGTGAGGAACTGCCCTGGCAGCGCCCAGACCACGGCCTGGATAGAGTAAATGGAAAATGCGGTCAGGCAAATAAAGAGAAACTGCAGCGCCGGCGACGTAAACCAGGCGCTGGCGGCCAAGGTAATCGCCGCAGCCCCTGACACGATAGCGATATGCCAATAGCGCTCGCCGTGCTTGTCCGAATGCCGAGGCACGACGAGCAGGCCCACCACCGCGAACAAATAAGGCACCGCCGACAAGAATCCCGTCATCGAGTCGGTCACACCGAACTGCTTGATGATGGTCGGCAACCACATCGACAGGCCGTAAATCGCCAGTGGAAACGGCAGAAACAGCAATGCCAGCATCAGCACGCGTTTATCGGCCAACGCCTTGAGCGGATTGCCGTGTGATTTCAGCGCATGCGTGGACGCATCGGCAGCCAGCTCGCGTTCGATCCAGGCGCGATCATCCGCGCTCAACCATTTCGCCGTCGCAGGCGACTCCGGCAAAATGCGCAAGGTCGGCAAACACAGCAATACCGCAGGCAGACCGCTCACCACAAACAGCGTCTGCCAAGGCGAAAGCCCGAACCATCCACTGCCATCCAGCAACAAGCCCGCCATCGGCCCCGTCACGATCAAGGCGATCGGCTGAGCCAGCACCAACAGTCCAATGATGCGCGCGCGATGGCGCAGCGGAAACCACTTGGTCAGGAAATACAGAATGCCGGGGTACAGCCCCGCTTCAGCCGCACCCAACAAGAACCGCGCGATATAGAACGTCGTGGCGTTGTGAATCAACGCCATGGCCATCGTAATCGCGCCCCACGTGAACAAAATACGCGCAAACCACCGACGCGCGCCAAAACGCTCCAGCGCCAGATTGCTGGGGACTTCAAACAAGAAATAACCGATGAAAAACAATCCCGCGCCAATGCCATAGGCGGTTTCGCTGATGCCGATGTCGGCATTCATATGCAGCTTGGCAAAACCAACCACAGCGCGATCGATATACGCCACGATATAGATCAATGCCAAAAAAGGCAGCAGCTTGCGCACGAGCATGCCGATGATGCGTGACTCTTCTCCTTGCTCGGCGGCTGCGGGCGCGGCCAACCGGCCGCTGGATGCGACAGTAGTCATGAATGGTCTCCGTTTTAATTTCTGTACAGCATGACGACTCAGCGCTACGCGAGCCCTGCAACAAAGGGCCCGGCACGAATCGTCATCCTGGTCTTGATGTCAATGAGAATGGCGCGGCACTGCCGACCCGCGGCAACCGACGAGAAAGTCCAGATCGCAACCTTCGTCGGCCTGCAGCACGTGATCGACGTAGAGGCGCCGATAGCCGCCGTCGGCGGGCGCAGCATTCTTCTGCACCGTCGCCATGCGACGCTGATACTCGTCTTCGGGAATATCGAGATGCAGGCGGCCAGCATCGCTATCGAGTTCGATCCAGTCGCCGTCTTGCACGATGGCGAGCGGTCCGCCAGCCGCTGCCTCGGGCGCCACGTGCAGCACGACCGTGCCATATGCCGTGCCGCTCATACGCGCATCGGAAATCCGCACCATATCCTTGATGCCCTGGCGCAGCAGCTTCGGCGGCAGCCCCATGTTGCCTACCTCGGCCATGCCGGGATAACCTCGCGGACCGCAGTTTTTCATGACCAGGACCGAGTCGGCATCGACGTCCAGATCCTCGTCGACGATGCGCTCTTTGTAGTGCTCCAGATTTTCGAACACCACGGCGCGGCCGCGATGCTTGAGCAACTCGGGCGTTGCCGCCGAAGGCTTGAGCACCGCACCACGAGGCGACAGATTGCCGCGCAGAATACGAATGCTGCCATCGTCGATCAGCGGGTTATCCAGCGGGCGAATCACCTCGTCATCATAGATGGGCGCGTCTTTGACGTTGTCCCAGATCGTATGGCCATTGACCGTGAGGGCCTGCGGATGCGGCAACAGTCCGGCCTCGCCCATGCGGCGCAGCACGGCAGGCAGACCCCCGGCATAGTAGAACTCTTCCATGAGGAAACGCCCCGAGGGCATCAGATCGACAATCGTCGGCATGCCCTGCCCCACACGCGTCCAGTCTTCCAGTTCCAACGGCACGCCCATACGGCCCGCGATGGCCTTCAGATGGATGACCGCATTGGTCGAACCACCGATTGCCGCATTCGTGCGAATCGCGTTTTCAAACGCTTCGCGTGTGAGGATTTTCGACAGCGTCAGGCCTTCCAACGCCATCTCGACAATGCGCCGGCCCGACATATGCGCCAGCACGTAGCGACGCGAATCCACGGCAGGGATCGCAGCATTGTGCGGCAGGCTCACACCCAGCGATTCCGCCATACACGCCATCGTCGATGCCGTGCCCATCGTATTGCAGGTGCCCGCGGAACGCGACATCCCTGCCTCGGCCGACAGGAACTTGTGCAGATCGATCTCGCCGGCCTTGAGCGACTCATGCAACTGCCACACCGCCGTACCCGAGCCGATATTCTTGCCATCCAGTTTGCCGTTAAGCATCGGACCGCCCGTCACCACCAGAGCCGGCACATCGCAGCTCGCCGCGCCCATCAGCAGCGCAGGCGTCGTCTTGTCACAGCCGCACAGCAACACCACCGCGTCGATCGGATTGCCGCGTATCGCTTCCTCCACATCCATCGCCGCCAGATTGCGCGTCAGCATCGCGGTGGGGCGCAGATTGGATTCCCCGTTGGAGAACACCGGAAACTCGACCGGAAAACCTCCGGCCTCGTACACGCCGCGTTTGACGTGTTCCGCGATCTTGCGGAAATGCGCGTTACAGGGGGTCAGTTCGGACCAGGTATTACAGATGCCGATGACCGGACGCCCATCGAACGCGTGATCCGGCAGCCCTTGGTTCTTCATCCAGCTTCGGTACATGAAACCGTTTTTATCGTTGGTGCCGAACCATTCGGCAGAACGCAGCTTGGGCTTGGATTTGTTCGTCATGTTGTGTGTCTCTTCCGGGAATTGCGATGCCGTCGTCGCGGCAGAAAGCGCTAATGTAGATACTTTTTTGTTATCGTTCTAATGAAAATCCAGCCGCTTTCGATATCAATTTACATATTCTCGAAAACCCTATGCTCAACACCCGGCCCTGGTATATCCGCTCGCGGCTGAAGACACGCCATCTGCTGTTGCTCGTGGCATTGGCGGAAACCGGCAACATCCACCGCGCGGCCGCCGCGCTGTCCATGACACAGCCCGCAGCCTCCAAGATGCTGCGCGAGATGGAACATATGCTGGATGTCCCCTTGTTCGAACGCCTGCCACGCGGCGTACGGCCCACGGAATATGGACAGGCGCTGATCCGCCATGCACGGCTGTTGGTGGAAAGTCTCGATCAGGCGCGCGATGAAATTGCCCATCTCAAGGACGGACAGGCGGGCCACGTCCGCATCGGCGCCATCACCTCGCCCGCGGTAAGCCTGCTGCCCGCGGCGATCGCCGAGATCAAACAACAATGGCCGCGGCTGACCATTACCGTTGAAGTCGAAAGCAGCAATCTGCTGTTGGAACGCCTGGCCCAGGAGCGGCTGGATCTGGTTATCGGCCGCCTATCGCCCGAACACGACAAGCTGGCGCTGAATTTCGAGCCCTTGGATTTCGAGCCAGTCAACGCGGTCGCGCGCCCCGATCATCCCCTATTGCAACAGCCTGAGCTCTCATTGACCCAGGTCGCTGACGCAAGCTGGATCGTGCCGCCCATGGGTTCGGTGCTGCGCCACCGTTTCGAATTGATGTTCCAGCACGCCAGCCTGCGGCCGCCGACGAGCGTCGTGGAAAGCCCAGCCCTGCTGTTCATCACCAGCCTGCTTGAACGCAGCGACATGCTGGCGGTCCTGCCTGTCGATGTGGCCAGGTATTACTCGGCATGCGGCCTGGTCGCGATCTTGCCGCTGCCCATGCCCTGCCAGATGGACGACTACGGTCTCATCACCCGTAACGACCGCCTGCTATCACCGGCGACAGCACGTTTGCTGGAGATACTGCGCACCCGTGCTGGCGCTCGGACAGAATCGCCGCTGCCTGCTACGCCTGCTATTGCGGCCGCACCACCAAGGTAGACACCTGTACGTCCACCGCCGTCATCAACTTGTGCACCGGGCATTTCTCCGCCACGGAATGCAATTCGTCGATCTGGGCGTCGCTGAGTTCGCCGTGCAGCGTGAGTTTGGCCGTCAGGCGATACACCCCTTTGCGCTCCTCCGACGCATCCCGCACTACGTCGACGTCGATAGACTCCAGCGGCATTTCCTTGCGCTGGGCGTACCACAGCACTGTCAACGCCTTGCATCCCCCCAAAGCCGTATCGAAATAATCATGCGGATCAGGTCCGTCGCCTTGCGGTTGAGGCATGGCCAAGGGCAGCGAGTGGCCTTCGGCCGTCGCTGTGAATTCCATGGTACGTGGGGCATTCTGGCGGATGCGAATGGTCATTTTTTGCTCCGAAAAGCCTCGGTATTCATACCGGGCAGAAAAGGGACGCAGCCGCAACGCTGCGGGACAGGTTCGACTTGCAGTGAGTTCGCGTACCGCGGACGTTATGCGACGGGCCTTCTTGCTATTTGTAGCATTTTCCGACGGCGTTCCCCGAGGGATACCGCGTAATCTTGCGTCCTGACAGAAAACTGAACTTCCTGCCCGCCAGGCAGTCAGATATTGTTCCGCATTCTCGACAGGAGCCCGTCTTTCATGAGCGCCCGCCAGTTACTAGAACAACTTCTGCAATCCGGCCAGGGTCTGGCCCGTGAAGCCAGCGCGCGTGTGCAATCCGCCACCTCTGGCGGCGGCAACGCGTCGTCCTTTCTGACCGGGCTCGGCGGCGGCGCCTTGGGCGCCGGTGCGTTAGGCCTGCTGCTAGGCAGCAAAAAGGCCCGCAAGGTGGGCGGCAAGGTGGCCATGTACGGCGGCATGGCTGCACTGGGCGCGCTGGCTTATCGCGCATACGGCGACTGGCAGAAGAAACAGGCTCAGCAACCCACATCGGTGCCGGCTGCAGCGGCGACGCCCGCCCTGACGGCCGAGTCCTTCCAGAGCCTGCCCGCCAGCCAGCTCGAGCAGCACAGCTCAGCCGTGCTCACAGCCATGATCGGCGCGGCCAAGGCCGACGGCCATATCGGCCCCGAAGAACGTCAGCTACTGGAGACGGAACTCGGCAAGCTGTCCACAGACGCAGCCGATCGCAGGTGGCTAGAGGCCGAATTGGCCCGCCCGCTCGACCCCAGCGCGATTGCCGCCGCAGCGCAAAGCCCCGAGATGGGCGCGGAAATGTACCTGGCCAGCCTCATCATGGTCGACGAAGAAAGTTACATGGAACGTGCCTATCTGGATGAACTGGCACGCCAACTCAAGCTCGCGCCTGATTTGAAGGCACATCTGGAAAGCCAGGTAAAAACACCGGCGTAATTGCAGGGCCTGTCAGACAGGCCCTACAACATGTCCGCAGAAGACAACGCCGGCGTCTCGGCCAAACGCTGGCTGATCGCCCGGCAGGCCTGCAGCAACGGCGCGACATACGCCGTCTCCGGGTCGGGTTTTTGGCGAAAGCGCAGTGTACTGACACTGATAGCCGCGACCGGCATACCGTTACGCCCAAAAATCGGTGCGCCAAAGCAATAAATCCCCGCCTCGTTTTCCTCGTCGTCTACCGACCAGCCACGCTGACGGACTTGCTCCAGCACCCCACGCAAGGCCTTGAGGTCTTTCACCGTATTCGGCATATAGTGCGGTAACGGTTGCGGCAATGTCTCTAACACGGCTTGCTGCGACTCTCGGTCCAACATGGCCAGATAAGCCTTGCCCACAGCCGTCGAATGCAGGGAAACATTGGTCCCGATGCGCGAGTTCATCTGCACGGCACTCGGGCTTTCGAGTTTTTCGATGTAGACCATGTGCTGGCCGTTGGGCACCGCCAGATGCACGGTCTCGCCCGTCACATCACGCAGCTGTTTGAGCGCCTCGACAGCCGCCAAACGTAACTCCGAACGCCCCCAGCTGCGGCTGGCCAACTGAATCAGGCGGGGCCCCAGCGTCAATTTTCCCGTATGAGGATGCTCGGCCAATAAACGTTCGGCCAGCAAAGCGGCCACGGTGCGGTACACCGTAGGACGCGGATAACCGCTCAGCTTGCTGAGCTCGGCAATGGTCATCGGATCCGATGTGTCCGCCACCAGCTGCAGTATATGCATGAACTTCGAGAACGCAGCAGTCCCTGCGACCTGGGCTGTGGGAGGGGACGCGACGGGCGTAGAGGCTGGCATGGCGATCAATGATGGCGAATCAGAACATGGCGAAGCGTGGGCGTCCACACGACGAGACGCCCACACTGTTTGCGTATTGTACGGAGCCCGTCAGATAAAGCCCAACACGCAGAATGCTTAGAAAGTGCCAGGATACGTACCGCCATCGGCCAGCACGTTTTGGCCCGTCATGTAGCCGGCCTGCACGCTGCACAAGAACGCGCAGATCGAGCCGAACTCCTCGGCGTTGCCGAAACGTTTGGCGGGGATTCCGGCCAAACGTGCAGCGCGCAACGCATCGACCTCTTTGCCGGTCTTGGAGGCAGCAGCCGCCATCGTGGCCTTCAGGCGATCCGTCTCGAAGGCACCGGGCAACAAATTATTGATCGTCACGCCGCGGGCCGCGATGCCGCTGCGCGCCACGCCCGCCACGAAACCGGTGAGCCCGCTGCGCGCGCCATTAGACAAGCCCAGCACATCGATCGGCGCCTTTACCGCACTGGAAGTGATGTTGACGATACGCCCAAAGCCGCGCTCGGCCATGCCGTCCACCGTGGCCTTGATCAACTCGATCGGTGTCAGCATGTTGGCCTCGACAGCTTTGAGCCACTGCTCGCGGTCCCACTCGCGGAAATCACCAGGAGGCGGGCCGCCCGCATTCGTCACGACGATATCGTAATCGCGGTGCTCGGCAAACACGGCCTCGCGGCCCTGCGGCGTCGTGATATCGACGGCCACGGCTTTGACAAAGGTGTCAGCGTTCGAGCGGGCCTGCAGCAACTGCTGCTGTGCCGCGTTCAACGCCTCTGCGCCACGTGCGACGATCACCACATTCACGCCTTCGCGCACCAGCGCCAACGCGCAGCCGTAACCCAGACCCTTGCTTGCCCCACCCACCAGGGCGGTCCTGCCCGCGATTCCTAAATCCATCCTTGATTCCTCGTCTAAAGAAACCCACGCTGCGCCTTCGGCGTGCAGCCCCCGAGGCAAACACGCCGCACACAACGCTTACGGCTTCATGTTGAATTTTTCAATCAGAGCCTTAAAGGTAGCATTGTCGCGCTCGATCTGTGCGGTAAACACTTTCTGGTCCTCGACGACGTAGCCCAGATTCTGTTCGTCCATAAATTTCTTCAGACTGTCTTCCGCTGCCGCTTTGCGAAAAGCTTCGCCCAGTGTATCCAGCACCGGCTGCGGCGTGCCCTTCGGCGCAGCAATGCCTCGCCATGTACCGATAGACAGATCGATCTTGCGCTCTTTCAGCGTCGGCACATTCTCAAAGCCTTTGACTCGTTGGTCGGCCATCACGGCCAGCGTCTTTAGTTTTCCGGCTTTCACGTACTGAATGACTTCCGCGGGGCTGACTGCCACCGCATCAATGTGGCCTCCCAGCAGCGCCAATACAGCGGGGTTCCCGCCCGTAAACGGGATGTGATTGAACTTCACGCCGGTCTTGTCCTCGAGCGCTGCCGCAGCCAAATGCCAGATGGAGCCCACTCCCGCATTGCCTAGTTGCATCGTCTCGGGCTTGGCGCGGGCGGCCTCGAGAAACTCTTCGATCGTGTTGTACGGTGAATCGGCCGCTACGGTGATCGCCGACGGGTCTGCATTGAGCTGAATAATCGGCGTGAAGCTTTCGTACGTGGTCTTGGTCAAACCCAAATGCGGAATGATCACCATATCTGCCGTCACCAAGGCCAGCTTGTAGCCATCCGGGGCGCTCCTGGCGACCTCGGTGAGGCCTATGCCGCCTGCCGCGCCTGGTTTGTTCAGTATGACGATGGGCTGCGGAAAATGCTTGCGCGACGCATCGCTCATGGCCCGCGCCAGGGCGTCCGTGCCGCCGCCTGCGGCAAACGGCACCACCAGTTCTACCGGCCGGCTCGGAAAACTCTGCGCCTGCGCTGCAGGTACCGCCGCCAATGCAGCAACGCCGCCCAGCAATGCGGAAACCATACAGCGATTGAACGCTCGACGCTTCATCTGTCTCTCCATCTGAGATGTTGACCATATTATGGTCAAGTTGTTTATTTTGTGGACAGATTATAGACAGCTTGCTCATCCTGACAAGCCCCGGGCTTACCCGTAGCGACAACCACGGAGCGGCAGGCCAGCAATGTTCCATATCCGGAAACACCGCATTCCAGACAAGCGAATTGAGCTCTCCAAATGCCCCATGCCAGAATCGGGGACAAACCTATAAAGAAGAACGGAGACACCAGATGGCTATTTCTTGGAGGGCAATGGCTGGCGTGCTGTGCGCCAGTGCGTTCATCACCGCGGCGCCTCAGGCCGCCGCGCAAGACTATCCGCAACGCCCTGTCACCATCGTCATAGGCTTTCCCCCCGGAACATCGACCGATGCCGTCGCCCGCATCATCGGAGAAAAACTCAGCGCGGACTGGGGGCAGCCCGTCATTGTGGAAAACAAGCCAGGAGTAGGCGGCAGTCTCGCGGTTGCGCAAGTCAAACGTGCCGCGCCTGACGGCTACACACTCGTGCTGTCCGCCACCGCCCCGATGAATATCAACCCCTATGTCTACAAGGAGCTGAACTACGATCCGTTGACGGATTTCGAATACATCGGCCAAACGACATGGTTGCCCTACATGCTGGTCACGAACAAGAGGAAAGGGCTCGACTCTTTTCAGAAAATCGTCGACTACGCCCAAGCCCATCCCGGCGAATTGACATTCGCATCGATCGGCACCGGCACCACCAGTCATCTACTGATGGCGATGCTGATGAAACGCACCGGCACAGAGCTCACGCATGTTCCCTACAAAGGCAGCAGCCAGGCGCAGACCGACGTGATCGGCGGCAACGTGGATATGACCTTCGACACGGTGGTCTCGACCTTGCCTCATATCAAAGAGGGGCGGCTGCAAGCCATCGCCGTCAGCACGCACGACCGGGCGCAATTGGCTCCGAACGTGCCCACCATCGAAGAACAAGGTGTCAAAGACTTCAATCTCGGCGCCTGGCTGGGATTTTTCGCACCGAAAGGCACACCTGCACCTATCATTGAAAAAATCCATACCGACTTGAACCGCGCCCTCCAAGACCCGAACGTCCGTCAGAAATTGGTCGCACTAGGCTCAGAGGTCGTGTCCAGTCCCTCTCCTGACGCATTCCGGCAGATGGTTGCACAAAACTATCGCAGTTGGGGCGCGTTGGCTCAATTAGCAGGAGTCACACAGAAATGACCCAGACCTATAGCGACGCAGAACGCCAGACCCGTATCGACCTCGCCGCCTGTTATCGTTTGATGCCGCTGTTCGGCATGAGCGACCTGATCTACAACCACATCACCGCACGCATTCCTGGAACGGACGACGAAATCCTGATCAACCCCTATGGGTATATGTACGAAGAGATCACCGCTTCGAGCTTGATCAAGATCAATATCCAAGGCGAGATCCTCGACAACCCGCACACGGACCACGGCCTGAATCAGGCGGGCTACGTCATCCACAGCGCCGTCCATGGCGCACGCCACGATGTAGGCTGCGTGATTCACACGCATTCGCGCGCCGGAATGGCGGTATCGTGCATGAAAGATGGACTGCTGCCCCTGACGCAAACGGCGATGCGATTCAAGGACATCGCCTATCACGACTACGAAAGCGTCGCCATCGACCTGGACGAACGCGCCCGATTAGTCGCCGATCTGGGCTCACAGGACGCCATGATCCTGCGCAATCACGGACTCTTGGTCGCGTCCGCCAGCATCGCCGAGGCATTCAATGCCATGTACTGGCTAGAGATGGCTTGCCGCGCGCAAGTCGACGCCATGTGCTCTGGCGCCGCCCTGACGATGCCGCCACAGGCCGTCATCGATCGAACCCATCATCTCTATCAACCGTCCGTCCGCCGGCCATTCGGCTTGATGGAATGGCCAGCAATGCTGCGCTATCTGGACAGGCGCAATCCGGGCTATCAGGACTAAGAGCAGGTCCCGCGGCTCGTCATCATAGATACGCGCGAAGACCGCGACGGCGGCATCGCTTCCACGTAGAGAGGAATACTCGCACTACGAAGGCGCGGGCGCGGATTGCGCCTGTAGGCCTTCATAGCCGCGTCGAGGCCACTGCCGAGGTCCATACCCAGCGTTTGCCCCGCAGCTCGAAATCATAGGTCATCGTATCTGAGGGGGCTTGCCTGAACTGACCGAACCACACACGCACATGGCTGGGCGATAGCACCTCCCAACGCGATACGGCAGACAACGGACTGTCTGCCGACAAGCCCAGCATGGAAACAAAGGCCTCGCTACGCGGACTTTTCCCGATGCCGCTGTCCGACCAGTCGATAGGCCATCCACCTAGCTCCAGCATCCCGGAATAC
The DNA here is from genome assembly GCF_002261185.1 of Bordetella genomosp. 4. Taxonomy (GTDB): domain Bacteria; phylum Pseudomonadota; class Gammaproteobacteria; order Burkholderiales; family Burkholderiaceae_B; genus Bordetella_A. The sequence goes on along the minus strand of NZ_NEVQ01000003.1, from coordinate 380,716 downwards.
ATCGCCAGCCCCGTCTGAAACGGCTCGGCAACGTCGTCGCCAAACCGTGCGACGGTCAGCTTACCCATGCCGTCATCGGAACGCGCGCAAAGCACGCGCTGAAAAAGCGCGAGCAACGCGTCCTCTTGGTCCACCCGCAGTTGCCCGCGCATCGTCTGCACCAAAGACTGTTTGCCGTCGAGGCAGTGGCGCGTTTCCAGAAACACGCCCCGATCCGTACGGTCAATGGATGTCTGATTTTTCTGGCCCGTCATCATCGCAGCGATATCGTGCCGCACGGCATCCTCTGCAGATGTCGCTGCGAGCGCCGCAGACATGATCAAACCACTCGCAGCCAGACATCCCGATAGCCGCGCAAACGAAGCAATACCCATGATCGATACTAAAAATTGAAAATCAAAAACCTTCAGCCGCGGCATCAAGCCCGAGCCAATTTCTGGCGCCGCGCAATCTGCTGGCTAGCCACCCAGCATCCTATCGACAACGCCGCACTCCCGGCCATTCCCAACGCCAGCAGCAAGGCACTGTGGAACAACAGCGGTGCCACGACGCCGGATACCGTCGCAAAAATTGTCATTTGCGCAGAACTCTGCAACGACGAGGCCAGGCCCCGCATCTGCGGGAAAATTCCCAACACCATGACCGTCATACCCGGCAATGCCAGCGACATCCCTAGCGCATAGATAAAAATCGGAACTACAGCCCACGGCACGGTCGCTTGCCAGGTGAGGTTATAGAGCACGTTGACCACAGTGCCCGATGCCATGATGATCAGACCCACGCGTATGAACGTGGACGCACCGACTCCCCCGGCGAGCTTGGAATTGATCATCGAACCGAGCACCATACCAGAGATGAACGGGATGAACAGCCAGGCAAACGCCGTTTCCGGCAGCTTGAGGATTTCCATGATGAAGCTGGCTGCGGATGAGATATAGAGCGCAAACCCCGAGAACGCAAAACCCACCGCCAGGATCGCGAACAGGAACTGGGGGTTACGCAATGCGAGCACGTAATTGCGCAGTATCGTTCCCAATTTCAGCGGCTGACGCGCCTCTGGCGCCAAGCTCTCGGGCAGTTGGCGCCAGCACACGGCAATCAGCGCGACAGTAAATACCGTCAACAAAACAAACGTCGATCGCCATCCCGCGTGGCTATTCAGATAGCCCCCGATCACAGGCGCAATCGCCGGCGCCAGACTGAAGACCATCGTGATATTGGCGAAGAGCCTTTGTGCCTCTGGCCCGTGAAAGCGGTCACGCACCAGCGCCTGCCCGACCACCCGGCCGGCTCCGGCGGAGCAACCCTGCACCATGCGGAAAAACAATAGCCAGCCAAACGACGGCGCCAGCGCAGAGCCCACGGACCCAATGCCAAACATCACCAGAGAGACAATGATGATGGGACGCCGCCCAAAGCTATCGGACAGCGTGCCCCAGAACAGGCTCATGACCGCAAAGCCGGCGAGGTACAGACTCAAAGTCTGCTGCACCATGGACTGGCTGGCGCCGAACTCATTGCCTATGCTTAAAAACGACGGCAGATAGGCGTCAGTCGCAAACGGGCCCAACATGGCCAGACAGGCCAGGATCACCGTCAGGGTACGGATAGAGGTCATTAATCAACAATCTTAAGCGGGTAAAGAATCCGCCAAGGATAGCCGACAAAAGTGGAACAATGATGGAGATTGCCCATTAATTAGTGCGGACGGCCAGCCTCGATCCATTGCCGCGTCTGCGTCATTGTCAATCGATAGCGTGCGCAGTTATAGAGATCCAATGCCTGTAATTCCCGCAAGAGTATGGGTTGAAACTGCAGAATGTCTGGCGCAGGCAAGCCAAGCAAAGCCACCGCGGCGTCGACGTTCATCCTATCGCGCACCACTGCGCCGACCGACTCAGTCAAAGCCTCCCTGAACCGTAACCTCACGGGATCTGGAATACCCATCGCATCCAGCAAGATCGCATACTTCTTGACCGACCGTCGATACGCGGATTCAAACAAATCCACGGCGAGCGCGACATTGCAGCGCTCGTATACGCCCATCATCGCATAGGCGTAATCTGGAGTCTCCACGGACAAGAACGATAAGGGAGCGCAGTTATAGAGCATCAACGGTATGTTGGCTGACAACCGGCTGGTACGTTTATTTCCGTCCTCGAAGGGCTGCAGATAAGCCAGATTCACCCAGAGAAAAAATGCTGCCTCGATTGGGTTCTTAATCAACTTTGCCTTGTCGACGACAAGCCCGAGCATCTCTTCCAACAACGAAGGGACTTGCAATGGAACGTACGTGGTCCCGCTAATATTGACGACCTTTTGGCGTACATTGCCCAGATGGCTGGCATCGACCAGCAGATCTTGCATCAACATGGCGTGCAAATTGCGAATCAAGGGCTGGGTCAAGCCATATTCGGGCACCGCATCGACCAGAAACTCGATAGCGATCTTGTGATTGAGCAGCATCACCGCATCCAGGTCGTTCCCGGCCGATCCGTTTTTAAACAACTCCTCGGTGTCCAGGCGTGAATAGCGATTGCCCTCCAGACGTGACGACGACCATGACAAATCAATAAGCAGTGCCCCCAGGACTTTGCGCGCATAAGTCCCCGCGGGTTGTTGCCCTTTCATGCGTCCTTCGTCATAGAGCGATTGCGCCAAAACGGGAGGCAACAGGGAACTCTGATTCGGTACGTAGTTGTCTACGAACGCGCGCTGATATCCCGCCACCTCGCGTGCGCCAAGAGGCTGACGCAATTCCAGCAGCAATGCCTGCCCAGCCCCAGACCACGCCATCGGGTCCATTGGCACATAGGATGTGGTCGGCTCGCCAATCGTACTCACCGCAGACGGCGCAATAACGCGATAACGTGTGGCACGCCCTTTGCCCTCGCGAACGATCTCCCCCGTCTGCAAGAGGACGTCCAGATAACGCTTCACAGTCGACACGCTGACCGCAATGCGATGGGCTATCTCATTCGAACTGAGTCCACGCACGTCAGGCTGCGGCTGCGCATGCAGCAACTGCAAAATCTGCTCTCTGATAGCCATTATCGGTCCAAATCAGCCCAATACGAGTCATTTTAACAATTTTCAGCCCATTTTTGGGCTGATTTAGTCCGAAAATGGGCTGTTTTGAGCCGAATTCTGCCTGAGAGAACCCGTTTAGCCTTTTGCAATGAATAGGCTTTACCCGGCTGGCGCCAGCATATCCCGCTTCAGCCAACTGGCTCGACCTGAGGAGCAGGCGTTGCTCCGCTCAGGCCCATCGACCCCGCCACCTCGGGCCCACCCAATCGGCCGATCATCGCGGCTTGGTCGGCTTTAGCCTGCCGATCGACTTGCTCTGGATCGCATATCGCATGGAGTGCAGCCCTCATATTCGCCAACACCTCTGCGTATTCCGGATCCGCGGACAAATCACGCAACTCCTCTGGGTCCGTATCCAGATTGAACAGCTCTGGTTCGAAACGAACGTAGTGATGATACTTCCACGGCCCCCTGCGAAGCATGAATCCCGCGGTATTGCTGCCCGCGGCATGATATTCGCTCAGCACGGCGCGGGTCGCGTCTTCGGGCTCTCTGGACACGTCAAATAGCGAATGCCCGGGACGAGAGCCCATCCGAGGGCCAGGATCAACGCCTACCGCCTGCAATATCGTCGGGTATAGATCCAGCAGGTCCACTGGTGTATGACACAGCGATGGCGCCACATCGGGCCCGGCCAGAAGCATCGGAATCCCCACACTTTCTTGATAAAGCGTGGATTTCCCCCACAATCCACGGGCGCCTACGTTATCACCATGATCCGAGGTGTAAATCACATGCGTAGAATCGGCCAGGCCCAACGCATTCAAGCCGTCCACGATCTGCCCCACATTGCTGTCCAGAAAACTGCACAAGCCGTAGTAGGCCAAAAAAGCCCGCACACGTTCGTCTTCGTTCTGAAAAGTCTCTTCGCTGCGCTCGAAATCGGCGTAGGCCTGCACCCAGGGATGACGCGTATAGCCGTCCTTGGGATGGAGCTTCGCCTGAGGAATTTGACGCGCCTCGTACAAATCAAAAAATTCCTGCGGCGCAATCAACGGAAAGTGCGGTGCAACCAAGCCTACGTACAAAACAAACGGCTCCTTGCGCTCCGCAGCATCGCGCAACCAATCCAATGCACGCCCAGTCACCAATCGGTCATAGGACGTGTACGTGGACTCACCGCTGCCGATGCGATCGCCCAGCATACGTTTGCGCCCCTCGACCGGCAGATAAGGATCACGTATAGAGGCCCATACCATCCCGTGTCCGCCTACGACGTGCATCGGGATATGCTCGGCATCGAATCCGACCGGATCCTCCTCATTGCGATAATGCAGCTTGCCTATGCTTTCGACGCGAATGCCCTGCTGTTGCAGGACATGCCCCCACCCCTGCGGGTCGCCAACGTAGGGCATCGCGTTGTCCCAATGACGGGTTTGATGGACCCGATGCCCGGTGGCGAATGCTGCCCGCGCCGGGACACAGATGGGGCTCGGCGTATAGGCATTCGCAAAACGCACGCCTCGCGCCGCCAGCGCGTCCAAGTGCGGAGTCTGAATAAACGGATGCCCTGAGCAGCCCATAAACGCGGGATTATGCTCATCAGACATGATGACAATGAGGTTCTTACCTTTCATGGTGCGTCCTGCAGTCTCGGGCAACTGCGCCCGTCAAATCTCGGGGGTATAGCCGCTGTCCTGGACTATCTGGTTCCAAAACGCGTAGTCCTTGTCGAGCTGCTGTGTCAGCGCCTCGGACGCCGTAGTCTTAGGCTGGAAATACAGTTGTCGCATTGCCTGTTCGAAAACCGGCGACCCTACAGCGTCGATCACCGCTTGGCTCAACGTCTGCGCGGCTTCCCTCGACATGTCTTTATGGCCAAGTAAGGCGAAGTACTCAGTCATGGTCAGAGCCGGATATCCTGCAGCCGCAAATGTCGGCACATCGGGCACGCTCGGAGACTGGGCCGTGCCCGTCGTCGCCAGAATACGTATCTTGCCCGTCTTGTGCATAGGAATCAGATTGGGCAGCGTCGTGATCAAAGACGGCAACGTTCCACCGACGGTATCGCTTAGTGCCAGCGATCCGCCTTTATAGGGAATCGCCGTCAGAGCAACGTGCGATGCCTTGGCCAGCATCGCGCCCAAGAAACTCATGACCGTACCCGCTCCTGGTGTGCCATACACCGCCATACGGGCATCCCGTTGCGCCAACGCCAGAAAATCCTGCAGCGTCTTGGCGGAGCTGTCTGCACCCACCGCAAAACCGAAAACAAATTCGCTGGCAGTGCCTAATGGCGTGAAATCATGAGGCGCATAGCCCAGGTTTTTATAAAGATGCGGATACAGCGTCAGATTCGTCGAGGGTGTCAACAGTACTGAGTTCCCCTCACCCCCAGCCGCCAATAAGGCATCCACCGCGATACGGCCGCCGGCTCCCGATTTGTTTTCGACGATGGTGGTATAACCCTGTGCGCGCATCCCTTCGGCCAGCGCACGCGCCACGAGGTCCACGGCTCCGCCAGGAGCGAATCCTACCAACATACGTAACGGCGCACTCGCGTATAGCCGCCGTATCGGCAGCATGCTACAGCCGAGGGCAGCGCCGAACGCGCCCAGGAACTGCCTGCGTCGTGCTTGCATACTTGTCTCCGTGACTCGCGTATTGTCTATTTCTTTAGGCAAGCGTAAGGCGGCGCAAACATAAAAGACAAATATTATTTATCTTACGGAAATATAAGATTTTCTATATATAACTTCGCTTGTTACGGCCGGGAGCTTGTCACAGGCGCCTCGATTGCCGGGACCGACGGCACAGCACGATTCAAGCCGCTGCGCTCAATACCGGCGCCAGCCGGCCACGCAGGAGCTTCTCTTTGATCAGACGGCGCAGCACGATGTCTATGCTCTGCTCGACTGCCAGCACCGCGCGGCCGGGCTCACTCTCGGCCATACGGACGATGGACTGCGTACGGGACAAGACCGGACTCACGATGCGCCGCACGCCCATCTCCGGATTGCCACGCATCAATTCCCAGCCAGCACTGTCCGGCAGAATCGCGAACGCCATGCCGTCCCTCACCAGTGCAAAATTCAAGACAGGATCATTGATCTCGTACTTCACATTGAGCGTAGAGCCCCGATCCAATGCCGTGCGCTCGATCAATCTACGCAAGTCATGATCACGATCGGGAGCCGCCAGGGGACGTTGCCCAATGGCAGAAAACGCGATTGTCTTGCCCGGGCGATCGAACATCGCCTCTACACCGAACAGGGAAAATCCTTCCTCGTACAGCGGCTTGCAATACAACCCGGGCAATTCGAACGCATTGGGCATCAGTGCCACATCCAACTGACGCGATTCCACAGCGGACCGCATCTCGCTGGACAACGCCGAGGACAACACCAGGCGAATCTCGGGATAGGTCTGTTCCACATGCCGCACGAGCGGGGCCGCAAGCACCTGCGCCAGCGATCGCGCCATACATATACGCACAGCCCCTCGGGGAGTCCCGGTCAGGCCGAGCACGTCTTCCTTCAGAGACTCCAATTGATCGAGGATCGACGCTGCACGTAGTTGCAGCCGCTTGCCCTCAGGCGTCAAGGCAACGCCTTTGGCATGACGCTCGAATAAAACAACACCTAACTCTGATTCGAGCGCCGCCACATGCTGACTCAAGGCAGGCTGCGCAATACGCAACGCCGCGGACGCCAACGACAGGCTGCCGTTGTGGGCGATCTCCAGGAAATAGCGTAATTGGCGTGGGGTCATCGCAATCTACGGGAAACCTTCGTCCTGATCGTGGGGGGGCCACTATCACGAAGCGCATTCGCGTAATGTTCAGTCAGCAAGGGGATAAATGTAGCAGCTTATCTTGAGCCAGAATGGCCTGCAGGTTGCCGCCACGCAGCAAGTCCTTTATCGTGCGCGTTACATGCCTCGCGGAATGAGTCCACCCTATTCCAGGTAACTTCAAGGAAATATGGATGACGGAAGAACGCCCAGAAAAGAAAGATCCCATGATCCCCGATGGAGAAGTCAATCCCATCGACACTGATTATCAAGTGGGTCAGGACAACATCATCGTCAACGTCGGGCCGTTCGGCCTCGACATACACAACCCGGTATTCGGCGTTGCGGGCGGGCTGGTGATTTTGTTCGTTGCGTTGACATTGGGTTTTCACGATCAAGTCGAGTCGCTTTTCAGCGGGATGAAGAACTGGCTGACAGCCAACCTCGACGGATTCTTTCTTGTAGCAGGCAACATTTTTGTGCTGGTGTGCTTGATTGTCGCCTTCTCTCCACTAGGCCGAGTACGGCTGGGCGGCACGGAAGCAAAGCCCGACTATACCTATCTAGGGTGGTTCTCGATGCTGTTTGCCGCCGGCATGGGCATCGGGCTGATGTTCTTCGGTGTCTCCGAACCCTTGACACATTTCGGCACTGCGTTCGGCGGCATAGAAATGACCGATGGCGTACGGACCGACTGGGCCCCTCTGGGCGCGGCAGCTGGCGATGCGCAGGCAGCCACTCGCCTGGGCATGGCGGCCACGATCTACCACTGGGCGCTGCACCCGTGGGCCATCTACGCCGTACTCGCACTAGGGCTGGCGCTGTTTTCGTTCAACAAGGGACTGCCACTGACGATCCGGTCTGTGTTCTACCCGCTGCTGGGCGAACGCGTGTGGGGCTGGCCCGGACACGTCATCGACATCCTCGCCGTGCTAGCCACGCTGTTCGGCTTGGCCACCTCGCTGGGCTTTGGGGCGTCGCAGGCCAGTTCGGGCCTGCACTTTCTGTTTGGTACTCCGCAAGGCATCACCGTCCAGATCGTACTGGTCGTCGTCATCACAGCCATCGCGCTGTTCTCAGTCGTCGCAGGATTGGATGCGGGGGTCAAGCGCCTGTCCGAGATCAATATGGCGCTGGCATTACTGCTGCTGCTGTTTGTCATTGCCGTGGGGCCAACGCTGGACATCCTCAGCGGATTTTTCTCGAACCTGGGCGCCTATCTACAGTATCTGCCGGCCTTGTCCAACCCGATAGGGCGAGAGGATACTAATTTCCTGCAAGGCTGGACCGCCTTCTATTGGGCATGGTGGATCTCTTGGTCGCCCTTTGTCGGCATGTTCATCGCACGTGTATCGCGCGGCCGCACGGTGCGTGAGTTCATCATCTCGGTGCTGATTGTGCCTTCGCTGGCGTGCACCCTGTGGATGACGGTGTTCGGCGAAACCGCGATCTCACAAGTCGTGCGCAACGGCTACGAAGCCGCCCGCGATGCGGAATTGCCGCTGCAGCTGTTCATGATGCTCGATGCGCTGCCATTGAAGGAAATCACCTCCTTCATCGCCATCATTCTGGTGGTAGTGTTCTTCGTTACTTCCTCCGACTCTGGGTCCCTGGTGATCGACGTCATCTCAGCGGGCGGCAAAGTCGATGCCCCAGTTCCTCAGCGCGTGTTCTGGGCAGTGTTTGAAGGGCTGGTGGCCATCGCATTGATTCTCAGTGGCGGGCTGGTCGCCCTGCAGGCCATGGCGGTATCGACGGGGCTGCCATTTGCCATCGTGTTGCTGGCAGCCACCCTGGCCATTATCAAAGGGCTGATGTCGGAACCACGACGCTAAGAAAAACCAGGGGCGGGGTTGCGCTAAGCAGCCTTACCCCGAACCACCGATACAGCCACGCATTCCTCCTCGTATCGAACTCATGCAGATCGAGCAGCTTGAAATCTTCGATTTTCTTCGCTCCCACGCGCCTTTCGATGCCTTGCCGCACGAGGCGCTGGAACAGGCGACCGCGGCCGTCGACGTCCGTTATTACAAGGCGGGCGAGCAGATCGTAGAGTTCGGACAAGCGTCCGAATACTGGTATGTAGTCCGCAGCGGCGCAGTGGAAGTCTTTCGACGCACCGGAACCTTGTATAACCGTCTGACCTCCGGCGGATACTTCGGAGAGTTCGGTTTGCTGCGTCACGGACGGGTTCGTTTTCCTGCGCGTGCGCTGGAAGACTCGCTGATCTACCTGATTCCGCAGTCAGTATTTCTCGATTTGTTCGATAACAATGAGGCGTTCGCGGATTACGTCGAGATCGAAGACCGCACCCGGTTACGGCAAGTCATGTCGCGTCGCGAGGATGCCAATGATCTGTTGTCAGCGACCGTCGACACCCTGGTCACGCGCGAGGCAGTGACCCTGGGCCGCCAGGCCAGCGCGCGCGAAGCGGCGGAACGCATGACACAAGAAGGCGTGTCCTCGCTATTGATCGTCGATGACAATCCCGACATTCCTGGCCTGCCGTTGCTGTCCGGGATACTTACCGACCGCGACCTGCGTACGAGGCTGCTTGCGCCAGGCTTGGTTCACGACACGCCAGTGGCCGACATCATGACACCTTATGTAGTAACGGTGTCACATAACCAAGTCATATTCGAAGCGATGCTGGCGATGCTGCGCCATAACGTGCATCACCTGCCAGTGATGAAGGACCAGCGCCCGCTCGGTATCATCGCACTGTCAGACATCATCCGTTATGAATCGCGCAACAGTCTTTTCGTAGTCGGAAGCATCTTCCGCGCACAGAACGCAGATGAACTGGCGGCACTGGTGCCCGACATGCAGGCCTGCTTCACCCGCATGGTCGCTGAGGACGCCAGCGCGCACATGATAGGCAGCGCGATGACCGCGATTGGGCGCGCCGTGAAACAACGTCTGCTGGAGCTCGCGGAGGCCGAGCTCGGCCCGCCCCCTGTGCCCTATTGTTTTCTCGCGCTGGGGTCAATGGCTCGCCAGGAACAGCTGATTGTCACCGATCAGGACAACGCCCTCATCGTGGACGACCGCTTTGATCCCGTTCAGCATGACGCCTGGTTCAAGGCGCTCGCCACCTTCGTCAGCGATGGTTTGGCACGCTGCGGCTATTCGTACTGCACGGGCGGCGTCATGGCGACCAATGACAAATGGCGTCAGCCGTTGAAAACCTGGGAGCGCCTCTTTACCGATTGGATCGAGCGTCCAACTCCCGAATCGCTGCTTCACGCCGGTATATTTTTTGACCTCGATGGCGTATGGGGACGCACGGAATGGGCAGCGCATCTGCGCAAGATGATTGCGCGCAAGGCCCAGGGGAACTCGCGATTCCTCGCGTGTATGGCACGCAATGCGTTGCTGCGCACACCGCCATTGGGTTTCTTCAAAGACTTTGTCGTCGAATCCGATGGCCGGCACACGCACGCCATCAACATCAAGCGCCGCGGCACCGGCCCTTTGACGGATCTGATCCGCGTTCATGCGTTAGCAATCGGCTCACCGGCACTCAATTCATTTGATCGCCTGCGCGAGATCATCGATGCTGCGATCCTGCCGCTGGGGCGAGGTCAAGATATGTACGATGCTCTGGAGTTCATCACCATGGTGAGGGCGCGAGTCCAGGCTGATGAACTGAGTGCAGGCAACGATCCCGATAACAGTGTAGAGCCCGAAAAACTTTCGGATTTCGAACGCAAGAGTCTACGCGACGCGTTCCTGATACTGAGCAACGCGCAGAAATATCTCAAGTACCGTTATCAGCCGGGACGGTCCAATTAAAAATGCTGCATCTGGGAAACCTGCGAACAGAGCAAGATACCAGTCGCACCACGCTTGTACACGACTGGCCGAAGCGCTTTTCGATGCTGGCCGAGACGGCTCGTGATCCTCGTCTCAAGGCCTTCTACGCACAGGGCACGCCATCCGGCGACAGCCCTTTGCAGCACGTCCCGCTTGCTGCTCTCGACGTGGAAACTACCGGTCTCAATACCTCGCAGGACGAGATCGTCAGCATCGGCGTCGTCCCCATGACATTGGAGCGCATTCAGGCGAGCGCTTCCCGTTACTGGGTGGTCCATCCCAAGACAGAATTGAGGCCGGAATCAATAACCATCCACGCCATCACCCACTCGCAGATCGAAGAAGCGCCGGATTTGGAGGCGATTCTCGATGAATTGCTGCCAATGCTGGCAGGCCGCATCATTGTCGTCCATTGCCGCGACATCGAGCGCAGTTTTCTGAATGCTGCGCTCATGTCGCGCATCGGCGAAGGCATCGAATTTCCAGTCATCGACACCATGGAGCTCGAAGCGAGACTACACCGCAAGCCGCCCACGCTCTTTGCCAGGTTGCTAGGCCGACGAACGCGGCCAGTCTCCATCCGGCTTGCGCCCAGCCGCGCACGCTATCGGCTGCCGCGATACCGCGCGCACCATGCGCTGACTGACGCATTGGCCACCGCAGAATTGTTGCAGGCACAAGTGGCGCACAGATTTTCCCCACAAACCCCGCTGCATGAGCTGTGGCGGTGAGAGCACTCATTGCTCCTGTGCACAAGGCTCGCTCACCGCGGCACGATGTGAATGGCGTGCCCTTGGTAAAAACGCGACCACTTTGATACACTCCCGTGCTGGGTGTCAAGCAAACTTCCATTGCTGGGCAGGTTAACGCGCAGGTCGGGCCGCCGCGCGGAGTAACTTCGACTATGCACGACACCACTTCTTCTTTTTTTGAAGTCGCAGCCGCTATCATTTTTGCACTGGCGCTGCTCCATACGTTCGCTGCCAAGCAATTTGAACGTCTCTCTCATCGTTTCCCGCGCCACGCTGGCTTATTTCATCTGCTAGGCGAAGTAGAAATCGTCTTTGGATTCTGGGCTGCCATCCTCATCGCATTCATGGCGTTGACGGTAGGAGGCAGCGAAGCGTTAGCGTACGCTGAATCACGTAATTACACCGAACCGTTGTTTGTATTCGTCGTCATGGTGGTGGCGGCGTCGCGGCCCATACTGCAAACCGTGCTGGCCATGATCAATGCCATCGCGCGGATGCTGCCGGTCCGTACGTCTGTCGCAACAGCATGGCTAGGGCTGGCCGTCGTGCCGCTGATGGGTTCGCTCATCACCGAACCTGCGGCGATGACGATTGCAGCATTGCTGCTCGCACCGCAGATTTTCAGGCCTGCAATGCCCAACGGGGCCAAGTACCTCGCGCTTGGCGTTCTCTTTGTCAACGTGTCGATCGGTGGAACACTGACATCATATGCAGCGCCGCCCGTTCTCATGGTGGCCAGCACGTGGCAATGGGACTCGGCGTTCATGCTCGCCAACTTCGGATGGAAGTCGGCATTGGCTGTTGTGGTGAATGCGACCATCGCGACGCTCGCCGTCCGCACGCACATCGACAACGTCGCCTTGAGCTCCGGCACCACGGCGAATGCCAAGCCAGTCCCGGTATCTGTGGTCGCGATACACCTCGCGACGTTGGCGGCGGTTGTCATGCTTGCTCATCATCCGGTGGCCTTTTTGGGGATTTTTCTCCTTTTCCTCGGGTTTACTCACGCCTATGAGCGCCATCAGAGCGCCCTCATTATCAAAGAAGCCTTGTTGGTCGGCTTTTTCCTCGCAGGTCTGGTGGTGCTCGGCGGGATGCAGCAATGGTGGCTGCAACCCGTCGTATCGAGCCTCGAACCCATTGCCCTATTCTTTGGCTCTCTGGGCTTGACGGCTATTACGGACAATGCCGCGCTGACCTACCTCGGATCGCTGATTGAGGGAATGTCCGACGACGCTAAATACATGCTCATGGCAGGAGCCGTTGCGGGCGGTGGGCTGACCGTTATTGCGAATGCACCGAACCCCGCCGGCGTCGCGTTGCTCAAACGCGGGTTTTCTGACGAAACCGTCAGTGCAGGTGGGTTGCTGCTGGGAGCTCTGGTGCCGACAGCCGTGGCGGCGGCGGCCTTGCTGCTGTTGTGATCTTGACGATTACCCAAAGCGGGCCGGCTCATCTCCGGCCTGAGATGCCTCGTCGATGCGGCGGCATGAATCTCCACAGCGGTCTCTGGTCTTGAATATCCAAATCTGAAACAACTATAGCGTACCTCCAGTCATTGCAGGCATGGGGGACGACCGCTAGCTGCATGGCGAATTTTTGATAGGACTCGTCGGCTGCACGGAACGTACGTCGTTGGATTTACCCGTATCGTGTTTCCAAGCCCACGGAGACACGCCGATGAGTAATAACGACTACCTAGTAGATGGCCATGTGCACTTCTTTACAGAAGATGATCTCAACGCAGTCAGCGCTGAACTTCCTTACGACCGCCCTGAACCTAACCCGCTTTCGGTTTATCTCCAAGATCTGGAAGCTAAAGGCCGCTTGCCTACGCTGATTAATAATGTACATCTGAGCGTTCTTCCAAACTCCGAGAATATATTCTCCTCGTTTAAGGAACTTGCTGATCTGAAGAAAAAGTTTCCAGGGAAGTTCGACAAAGTTCGCTTGGTCGGGACGATAAAAGCTGATCCTGTTTATGCGAACGAAGAGCGTCTGAGCCATCCACAAGTCGTCGGTGTTCGGATCGTCTTGCATGACGCCCCCGAGGAGAGTATTGCTTCCGATGCTTACAGCACCCCTGCCTGGCAAACCTTATATGGGCGCCTTGCAGCGCACCAGCACGTGCATGTCTATGCTCAGGCAGCCGCCACTAACCATCGGGTACTCCGTCAGATTCCTGACGATGTGCGCGTTGTCATCGATCATCTAGGCACTTGCCATGCAAACCTGAACGCCGATGACGGGGCCTTCACCAAGCTGCTCGAAGAGGCTCATCGGCGCGGCAATGTCTGGTTCAAAGGCCCGGGTTATCGCACGTCGACCGACATTCAGGAAACTGTGCCTTTTGTCGTTCGAATTATCAAAGCGCTCGGCGCTGAAAAGCTGCTTCTGCAAGCAACCGATGCACCACATGTCGGCGCCGACCAGAGTGCGCGCGCTTATCGCGACCTCTTTCATCCCTCCAGCGCATTCGATTTCGTTCAACAACTGGCCAGCGCTGCGTCACAACATTGTGGCGTCCCTGCCGACGAACTCCTCAACGGTGCGGCTTCAGCCGTCTTTCCCAACATGCAAACCAACAGGACCCAGGTGACAAAATGAGTAACGTATCCAGCCGAGAAATTAAGTTCGACGTCGATTTCGGCGACGAGGTGCTAAGCCTCGACGGCACCGTCTTCGAGCCCACCTCGCCTGACCAGAGCCTACCTCCAGTCGTGTTCAACTCCGGCTTCACCGGCGGCGTGTCAATGTACGGCCAGTTGTTCGGTCGTGCGCTGGCTGCGCGCGGCTACCGCGTTATGACCTACGATGTGGCAGGTTTCTTCAGCAACAAAGCTGTGCGCAATACCTTGCAAATTGACAGCAAGACGGTGACGAACGTCAGCCTGGAAGATCAAAAGAACGAAGTGCTAGGCGCTGTAGCGTGGGCGCGCAGTGCTTTTGGGCAAATGCCGGTGGTGGCTTCATGGGCAATGGGTTCGGTGGCCAGCTTGGCAGCGATTGCCGAACTGGCCCGCAATAAGGCAGAACAGGTGAAGTTCTGGGTGCCAATGAGCTACACCAGCATTAGCGCACTGCAAGCCCTACGCGCCGAGCCGCAAACGGCTGATGCCAGTATCAAGGCGTTGAGTCCTGATTTCGCCATTCCGCCATTCGACACCGGCACCGAAGCCACCCGGCTTGGGTACTACCCGCTCGATCCTGCCACCCAGCAGTATGTCGACGAGCAGTTAGGGGCCTACACCGAAGCCGGCGGCGCAGACCGCTGGCCGGGTTGTGCCTGGGTCACTGCCAAGTCCTACAGCTCTTATGTCGGCTTTGACCCAGAGCGCGAACTCGAGGGTGCGACCGGTTTCCCGCCTGCGCTGATCATCCATGGGGCAAAAAACACTCTGCATATGCCTGCTGAGTCCGAGCGCCTGTATCGGCGCTACCCTGGCGAGGCAGGTGATGGCGTTCTGATGATATCCGACATGCAGCATGGTCAACAGAACGAGGCTGGCCATCCCGTATTCAGGGCCATCATTGAGAACATTGATGAGGCCGTGCGCCAGCGTCTGTAAAATCCACCTCCCGCAGGGCTCCTTCGACTCTGCGGGATCGGAGATCCTTCGTCGGCCCCAAGTCCTCCTGTCGGTACCGCGACGCTCCGCTCCAGTATCCTGAGAACACAACAGGCGCCTATCGGCGCCTAAGTCATTGAATGAGGTTCTGGAATGACGCCACTGCACGTCGCTAAACTCAACGAAGGCTACAAGCGGATCGGCCTACTGATCCTGCCTCAGTTTTCCATGATGGCTCTGGCGGGCGCCATTGAGCCCTTGCGCGCAGCCAATCGGTTGGCAGAAAGAGCTCTCTACGAATGGCAATTGTTGTCCGAAACCGGCGGCGTCGTGTGCTCCAGCAGTGGCGTTGAAATCAGCACTCGCACATTAGGCGATGCGAACGAACTGGATCGTGTTTTCGTCCTCGCTAGCCTTGATATCGAACACCTACGGCCGCCGCAGATGCTGCGCTTCCTGCAGCGGGCAGCCGCGCAGGGGAAGACGGTGGGCGCGTTCAGCACCGGCACCTTCATTCTGGCTCGGGCGGGTCTGTTGGACGGCCGCAAGTGCACTCTGCATTGGGAATCGATCAATGAGTTTGCCGAAGAGTTCCCTGGCATTGACGTGACCCGCGAACTGTATGTGAACCACGACAACCGGTGGACCTGCGCGGGAGGTACTGCCGCGATAGATCTAATGCTCGCTCAGATTTCCGTGGATCACGGCAACAAGTTGGCCACCGCCGTCGCGGAGCAGTTTCTGCATGCTCGAATCAGAGGACCGGAAGAGCATCAGCGCATGTCCATTCAATGGCGATTCGGCATCCACGATCGGCGTATCACCGCGGCCATCGGGCACATGGAGGCCAATTTCGAACACGTTATAGGCATAGAGGAGGTGGCCGATCGTTGTAATGTCTCACAACGCCAACTCGAACGGCTTTGGCATCAACACTTTGGCATGACACCGCAGCGCTTTTATCTAGAGCTGCGCCTGGCCGAAGCCCGCCGGCTTCTGCGCGAAAGCAGCAAATCTATCGCATCGGTAGCCTACTCCTGCGGCTTTGTCTCACCGTCACACCTGGGCAGTGCATATCGCAAAGTCTGGGGATGTAGCCCAGGGGAGGAACGTCGGAAGTTTGATAGTGCGCCGCCAAAGCGGCAAGCAAACGATTTGTCGAATTTTTGATAAAAATCGTCGAACGTAAATTCTGAGATTGCAGCCCTTCGGGGTTAATGTCTCCTCAATGCCGGGACTCTCGTCTTTGATGAACCGGCGAACAATAATTCTACGGAGACAAGGCATAAAAAAATGGAAACGATAAGTTTTATCGCCTCGAATTTGGGCTTGATAACTCAGTTGCTTGGACAGCACCTCTATATCGTCTTCATGGCTGTGGGGCTCGCTATCCTCACCGGGGTTCCGTTGGGAATCTACGTCTCCCAGCGTTCTCGATCGGGTCACTGGATTCTGACATTTGCCGCCATGCTGATGACGATCCCCTCCGCGGCACTGTTCGGCCTCATGATTCCTTTGCTGTCCATCTGGGGGCAAGGTATCGGCACCGTGCCGGCGATCATCGCCCTTTTCCTGTATTCGCAGCTTCCCATCATTCGCAACACGCACACTGCCATTTCCAACGTTGAACCCTCGTTGCGAGAGGCGGCTCTCGGTATGGGTATGTCATCGTGGCAACGTTTGTGGAAAGTGGAACTTCCTCTTGCGACGCCGTTGATCATGGCCGGGGTCCGCGTGGCGACGGTGATCAATATCGGCATCGCGGCGATCGCTGCCTATATCGGCGCTGGCGGGCTCGGCAGCTTGATCGTGCGTGGCATCGCACAGTCCGACACACGGCAATTAATTGCCGGTGCAGTTTTAATCAGCGTAATCGCCGTGACCGCGGACTACGCCCTGGCCGCCCTTCAGCGTGTGTTGACACCTAAAGGAGTAATCAAGCTTAACAACCTCAGCATGAAGGAAGCGACACCGTGATTCAGATTGATAATTTGAATAAAAAATTCGGCTCAATCACCGCCGTGGAAGATGTTTCCTTCACTGTACCTGAGGGAAAAATATGCGTGCTGCTCGGACCCTCTGGCTGCGGGAAGACCACCACGCTGAAGATGATCAATCGCCTGGTCCCGCCGACCTCGGGAAGAGTGCTGATTGGTGGACGGGATACTGCTGAACTGGACACTGTCACTCTGCGTCGCTCGATCGGCTATGTGATTCAGCAAGTCGGGCTATTCCCCAACATGACAGTCGAAGACAACATCTGCGTAGTGCCGGACATGATGGGTTGGGACAAGACCAAAAGCCGCAAACGTGCTGCGGAGCTGCTGGAAGTAGTAGCTCTGGAACCATCCAAGTTCGCCAAACGCTACCCGTGCGAACTCTCCGGCGGACAACAGCAGCGCGTTGGCGTTGCCCGCGCTTTGGCTGCAGATCCACCAGTGATGCTGATGGACGAGCCCTTCGGAGCCATCGACCCGATCAATCGCGACACGATTCAGGACGAGTTCATGCGAATCCAGCGTCAGGTCGGCAAAACGGTTCTGTTCGTCAGCCATGACATCGACGAAGCGGTGAAAATGGCGGATTGTGTTGCGCTGTTTAATGCCGGCAGGATCGAACAATTCGGTACGCCGGACGACTTGCTTGCCCGTCCCGTCAGCGATTTCGTGGCGAACTTCATGGGCAGCGACCGCATCATGAAACGCCTGCGCCTTTTGCAAGCGGCAGATATTGTCTGCCCAACTCCCCCTCAGGAAGGCATGAACGTTGCCAGCGACCAGTTTGCTGCCGCGCCGGAAGGCGCCATTACCGTGTCGTCGAGGGATGACCTGCGCCAAGTGCTTTGCCTGTTGCTGGGCCAAGGTCGCGAATGGGCGGTATGTAAGAACGAACAGGGGCAGTTCATTGGCTTCGTACATCAGCGGGACATTCTTGCTCGCTTAGTCGACAACACTGCGGCGGTGGCGTGATGGACCTGTTCAACAAGATGATGGCATGGCTTCAGGCCTATTGGAGCGAAGTGGTTTACCTGTCGCTTCAGCACCTCCATATCGTGGCGGTCAGCAGTGCGCTGGCCATCATCATCGCGCTGCCAATCGGCATCTGGATGAGTCGCCCGCGCAACCATCGTCGCGCCTTGGCCGTCATGCAGATACTCAACATAGGTCAGGCGGTACCTAAACTGGCTTTGCTTACATTGGCGATGACGTTGGTAGGGGTTGGCGCTCCTGCGGCGATTTTTGCCTTATGGGTAGCAACTATCCTTCCGATCACCGTCAATACCTACGAAGGCCTGCGCGCCGTGCCCCGACACCTGCTCGAAGCAGCAGAAGCCATAGGCATGACGCCGCGTGAGACCCTTTTTAAAGTCGAGATTCCTAACGCCTTGAACGTAATTTTCGCAGGTCTGCGTACAGCCCTGGCCATTAATGTCGGTACCGCGCCTCTTGCTTTCCTCGTGGGTGGCGGGGGTCTCGGCGAGCTTATTTTCACCGGGATCGACCTCAACGACTATGGAATGATGCTGGCCGGCGCCATCGCCACGGCCGGTCTCGCGATGCTGGTGGATACGCTTTGCGGGCTGGTACAGCGCGCCTCAGTTTCCCGCGGCCTACGGCTGGCGGCACGCTAGATCACAACGAACAACGACAAGAATAGGTGCTGTATGTTTCCACGCACAATCGTCTTCGCCTTCATGATATTTCTGACAGGCGCCAGCGTCGCCGCCAAATCTCCTGTAGTGGTCGGCGGCAAGAAGTTCACCGAACAACAGCTGGTTTCCGAAATGACCAGCCAACTGCTCAGAAGCAACGGTTTCTCCGTGGATAAGCGCTCTGACCTCGGATCGACGGTCTTGAGGGCTGCTCAAGAAAACGGTCAGATTGACATTTATTGGGAATACACCGGTACCTCTCTGATCATTTACAACAAGGTCAAAGAACAGTTGGATGCCGAACAGACTTACCAACGGGTCAAGCAACTGGACGCGGCTAAGGGATTGACTTGGCTGCAGCCTTCCAAAGCAAACAATACCTATGCGTTTGCAATGAGAAAAACTGAAGCTCAAGCCAAGGGTATCGTCACAATGTCCGACTTGGCCCAACACATTAACGCTGGCGAGCACCTCACATTTGCCTCCAACGCCGAGTTCTATTCCCGGCCCGACGGTCTGCGTCCGCTGCAGGAACGCTACGGATTCAAATTCGAGCGACGTGACGTGATGCGTATGGATGGCGGACTCACCTATCTCGCGCTTCGTCAGGGGCAGACGGATGTTTCTTTGGTACTGTCCACAGATGGCAGAGTGTCGGCATTCGGTTTTGTGATCCTTAAGGACGACAAATCGTTTTTCCCCAGCTACGCCCTGACTCCGGTGGTGAGGACTGCTTTTCTTGACGAGCATCCCCGGGTGGCGACCTTGCTCAACAGCCTTTCTGCTACTTTGGACAGCGAGACTATCGCGGCGCTCAATGCACGAGTAGACGTTGGTAGAGAAGCAATTGAGAAAGTTGCCGCCGAGCACCTAATCCAAAGCAAGCTGATAGTCGATTGATGGGACATGCCGTGCTCTTGCCTCTGAAATCTCCTTTTGCCTACATCCTGTCCTTGCTGATTTCTATACCTGCACTGGCGAATAATCTGGATGACATGGACCTGCGCCAACTTCGGCGCTCACTGGATGAAGGCCGCATCACCGCAGAACAACTGGTGCGCCACTATCAACAGAAAATCCAGCAGAACAACCGTCAGGGTGATCGAATCAATGCGGTTATCCGCATGAACGAGCATGCTTTAGAGCAGGCGAAAGCTTGGGACGAACAAAGAGCAAGAAATCCAAATTCCAAGCATGGCGCCCTTGCCGGCATTCCGTATCTGGCTAAAGACAACATCGACTCCAGGGGCCTGCCAACCAGTGGCGGATCGTGGGTCCTACGCAACGCTAAACCGACCAGCGATGCCTTCGTACTCAAACAATTGGATGCTGACGGTGCCATTCTGCTCGGCAAGACCAATATGTCCGAACTGGCCGCCTCATTCGGCTGGATGGGCTACAGCTCGCTCGGCGGGCAGACGCTCAATCCACACAATCTGAGACATGACGCTTCCGGTTCCAGCAGTGGATCCGCCGCGGCTGTCGCGGCCGGATTCGCGCCCTTTGCACTAGGCACCGATACCAGCGGCTCGATCAGGGCGCCTGCCAGTGTGACCGGGACGGTGGGCTTGCGTCCTTCGTTAGGCCTGATCAGTCGCAGCGGGATCATGCCGCTGTCGTTGTCTTTTGATACTGCTGGAGTCATCACGCGAACTGTGCGCGATCAGGCCGTCGTACTGGACGTGATCAAGGGCCGAGATGAGAATGACGCGGCCACTGAGAACATAGAATCGACATCCATTAGCTTCGTCCGAGACTTGGAGGACAGCACTCTCAAGGACAAGACCATCGGCGTGGTGACAAATTTCACCGGTGCCAACGATCAGGTGGATGCAGTATTTGCTGCCGCCCAGCGGCATGCGCAGGACAAGGGAGCTCGGCTTATAGAGGTAAAGCTGCCGGAACACTACGAGAAACTCTGGGCGACGGTACTAGGGCCCGTCGGTGACAGCGAGTTCCCACCGCAATTCGAGCGTTATCTGAAAACGCTTTCCGGGATGCAACCCAAGACTCTGGCAGACTTTGTAGCGCTAGCCGATGAACATCAGCGCGAACATCAAGACCACCTCATGAACCCCAAGCGCCTGGCCGCACTGAAAGACCTCAACGAGAACGTTACCAGTGCCTCGCCGCGGTACATTTCGATCCTGACCAATACGATTCCATCTATCAGAACCGAACTCTCGGCACTGATGCACGAGGCGGGCGTAGAAGTCCTTATGTTTCCGACGATCAATTGCCCCGCATCGGTAGTGCCAGGCCAATCCGATCCTGGCTATGTGTGCAAGGCAGAAGACACCTACGCTTCCGCGTACATTGCCTCCGCCACAGGTTTCCCGGAAATTTCGGTGCCGGCAGGCATCGTTGAGGGGAATCTGCCCGTGGGCATCTCATTTCTGGGGCAGCGTGGCGCAGACCGCGAAGTGGTGCGAGCGGGATACGCGTTTATGGGCAGGTAAATTTGGGTATCACCGCACGCAGGCCTTGATGGGCCCGAAAACAAAAAGGCTCTACATCATTAACGGGGGACACCGACATTCATTAGACTTGTTTTTGCGAAGAAACAGGTTTAATGGAGGCAATGCCGATGTCCCCAGTCGATTCTATCTTAGGGTTGCGGGATTTAGTAGTTCAGCGGGTCGAGAGGCGCCGAGACATTCACGTCTGGGCCAGGCCGGCGAAGCGGCCGGTGTGCGAGTATTGTTCGCACGACGGATTGCGCATTAAGGCCACGCATCGGCGCACCGTTAAACACACTCGTCAGGGTAATCAGTTGATGGTGTTGCACCTGAGCGTGCCCAAGTACCACTGCACTGAGTGCCATCGCTATTTCCGGCATCGATTTTCTGGGATTCGCCCTCGGTTTCGGGCCACCGAGGCCTATCGGCTGGAGGTGTTTGAGGCCCACGAGGGCGGCGTTAGTCAACGCAAGCTGACGGTCACGCATCGGATTGGCAGCGCGACGGTCGAGCGCTGGTATCAATCGTTTGTGAGGCAGCGCGTCTCAGAGCTCTCGAGCCGGGCTTGCCCGCAGGTGCTGGGGATCGATGAACACTTTTTCAGTCGTAAAAAGGGCTACGCCACGACGCTGGTGGATTTAAAGAACCATAAGGTCTTCGATGTCGTGCTGGGGCGCTCAGAGGACAGTCTGCATCGCTATTTGCAGCGTTTGCCGGGCAAGGAGCACGTGCGGGTCATCGTCATGGATTTGTCCGAGACCTATCGCCGAATTGCCCAACGGTACTTCCCCAATGCCATGATTGTGGCTGACCGTTTCCACGTCATTCGGCTGGTGAATCACCATTTCCTCAAGCTGTGGCAACAGCACGATCCCGACGGTCGCAGAAACCGTGGACTATTAAGCCTGATGCGCCGCCATCACTGGAAACTGACCGCCCTGCAGAAGGAAAACCTGCACCAGTACCTGGCACAGATGCCGGTGCTGCAGGCGCTGTATTTTGCCAAGCAGCAGCTCAACGGCTTTTTAGTCCTGAAGAGCCTGAAGGCCGAACGCTCCCAGAAAATGCTACCCAAATTCCTGGCGTTGATCCGGCAGTTCGAGCAAAGTCCGGCCAAGGCGCTGGCCGCGACGTTACTATCGTGGCTGGAGCCGATCGTACGAATGTGGCGTTTCACCAAGTCCAACGGGATCACCGAGGGATTCCATACGAAGATGGAGATGCTCTCACGCCGGGCGTTTGGGTTCAGAAATTTTGAGAATTACCGCATGAGAGTCTTGGCTCAGTGCGGTTGGAACGGTGTGATTAACCGAGTCTGATGAATGCCCATCCCCCGTTTATGGGGTAGAGCCAACAAAAAAGCCCTTGAGTATCTCAAGGGCTTTTGTATTTCTGGCGGACAGAGGGGGATTCGAACCCCCGATACGCTTATCACGTATACACGCTTTCCAGGCGTGCGCCTTCAACCACTCGGCCACCTGTCCTGATCTGGGACACGTTTGCAGCCGAGTCGCCTCAAAGAAGCTGGCCACAACGCGAATCCGCGATTCTAGCAGAAATGGAGATAGTGCGCTAAAGCCGGAGCCTGAGCACAATACTTTCCGGCTGGTGGTTATAATAACCACCATAAACAGCAGTCGGGTTGGAAATAGGAGTCAGCATGCGATTTCCCATAGTGCTACATACCGATGATGGCATCCACTACGGAGTAACCGTACCGGATCTGCCGGGCTGTTTCTCTGCAGGCGACAGCATTGAAGACGCCTTGGAATCCGTCAAAGAAGCCATTGACTTGCACTTGGAAGGGTTGACCGAAGACGGCGATGACGTCCCTCTCACTTTGCCAATTGCCCAGCACATCAACAACCCTGATTATGCGGGCGGCATCTGGGCGGTCATTGATGTTGACGTATCTCGCTTTGATGGACGATCCGAAAAAATCAATATCACTGTGCCGCGACGCGTGCTGGCACGCATCGATCGTTATGCAAAGGAGCATGGTGCAACCCGTAGCGGCTTTCTGGTCGAAGCCGCTCGCAGGGCCATGGCCAAACAGCCGTAATCGGGTCGGCACCGCCGTGTGCCAAACGACGCCGCTTACTGCGTAATCCGCCCCACAAAACGCCTGGCGGCCACCGACAACTCCGCAAAACTGACCGCATACAGATTCAGCGTGCGCTCTGCCCAGGCATCCGTCAGCGGCACGGCGTGCAACTGGCGTGACCCACCGACAGACTGATACGCGCCCTCAGGCATGACGCCCACACCTAGATCGCATTCGATCATGCGGCACATGGCGCTGAGGCTATCGACCTCGATACGCTGCCGCAACATGCGCCGCCCGCTTTGCGCGGCGCGGCTCAACGTTTCCTGAATGATGCTGCTGTCGCGCAGGCCGATCTGCGCGTGATCCAGAGCCTGTTCATAAGCCAGCTGCTGGTGTTCGGCCAATGGATGAGTACGTGGCATGACCAATACCATGCGTTCACGCCGATATGGCAGAGATTCCAATCCCCCCGCCTCATCGCTGGGACTGCAAATACCCAGATCGGCCTCTCCATCTCTCACGGCCTGAGCGACCCGGCGGCTGGTCGCCTGGCGCAAGTCGATGCGTATCTCGGCGTGCTCTCTCATGAAAGCAGCGATGTCTTCGGGCAGAAACTGCTCGACCGCCGAGGCATTCGCGCTCAAACGCACCACGCCTCGCACGCCCCGCGCATACTCGCTCAGATCGGCACGCAGGTACTCAACCTCCTGCAAGATCGCGTGTGCATGCCGCAACAGCAGTTCGCCTGCAGCGGTGGGACGCACGCCCCGGGCATGGCGCTGCAACAGTGGCGTCTGCGCCAGGGACTCCAATTCCGCAATGCGTTTGCTCACCGCTGAGGCGACCAACTGCCCCTGTGCCGCAGCCCTGGCAATACTGCCGGACTGACACGTCAAGACGAACAGATCCAGCGTCGAGAGATCGACGTGACGTAAAAAACTGCGGGGAGAGGCGAACATGGACATGATGGAATCGGCACACGATAGCGGTATAGCCGGATAACGCGAAACGGAACGGGTGGAGGAATTTCATCCTGAAGCAGAGGCATCGTAACGCAACACCGGGGTCGAGCCATCACTTTTGGGAACGGCTTGCTGAATTTTCACTGCTTCTCAGGGATAGGCGGATTTCCATAGCATCGAGCTTTTGCCGACGGATATCCCATGCTTCTCTCCGTTTCCGACGCCCCGCGTGTCGCTCAGGCGCTCGTTGCGCTGGGCGCCGTCCGCATCGCATCAGACCAACCCTTTTTCTACACCTCGGGCTGGGCCAGCCCAGTCTACGTGGATGCCCATGTATTGATGTCGGATGTGCAATGGCGCACCGAGATCATGGACATCGCCGCACGCGCGATCGCCCCGGTCATTGCAGCGGGCCAGATCAATGCCATCGTGGGCACGGAGAGCTCGGGCATCGCCATCGCGGCCTGGCTGGCCGAACGGCTGCAACTGCCCATGCTGTATTTGCGTAAACGGCCGGTAGGCTGGGGCATCACCGCTCAACTCGAAGGCCGGCTGCCACCTGATGCCCGCGTACTGCTGGTCGATGACATCACAACCGATGGCCGCTCCAAGGCCGGCGCGGTCGCTGCGCTGCGCCAGTCGGGTCCCACGGTGGAACATGTAATGGTCCTGCTGGACTATGCGCTCTACGCGCAGGAAAACCAGACACTCGCAGACCATTCGCTGCAATTGCATGCCCTGGCGTCATGGCCGCATCTGCATCGGGCACTGCTCGCCAGCGGACAACTCAATGACGCACAGGCAGCCATGCTGGCCGATTTCGCCGCAGACCCGGTGGCATGGTCCATCGGCCACGGAGGAACCGGCGCATGACGACCAGTCGGACATCCCCGCTCTTGCGCGATCTGGCGCAAACGATTCTCGCCGAAATCCGCGAGGCCACGCGTGACGGCCTGGGCGTGACGCGTGAAAGCTATGGCGCAGGCGAAGAGGCCGCCTTGCGGATTCTGGAGCGCCATGCCGAACGCCTGGGTCTGGCATATGAACGTGACGGTGCGCAGAATCTGTGGATGTGGCTGCCGCAGGACCAGCGCCCCGATCCCTTTGTCACGATCGGATCGCACGTGGACTCCGTCCCGCAGGGCGGCAACTTTGACGGCTTGGCAGGCGTGGTCTCCGGCATGCTGGTGCTGTCCAGCCTGCGCGGACATCACGAGGATGCGCCGCCAGTGCGCGTTCTGGCCTTGCGCGGCGAGGAAAGCGCCTGGTATGGCAAGGCCTATATGGGGTCCCTCGCACTGCTGGGACGCTTGCCTGCATCCGCGTTGAACATGCCTCACCGCGGCGGGCAAGGCACACTGGGCGACGCGATGGCCCGCAGTGGCGTCGATATTGAAGCAGTCCGCCGTGCAGAACCGATGATTGATCCTGCCCGGATGGGCGCTTATCTGGAACTGCACATCGAGCAGGGCCCGGTCATGGTCGCTCGTCAGTGGCCGGTTGCCGCAGTCACTGGCATTCGAGGCAACATCCGGCACAATCACGTACGCTGTGTCGGTGAAACCGGCCACTCGGGCGCGGTGCCGCGCTGGCTGCGTAAAGACGCGCTGCTGGCCGTAGCGGAACTGCTGTCACGCATGGATGAACATTGGCGGGTCCTGCTGCAGATGGGCATGGATCTGGTCATGACCAGCGGCATTTGCTCGACGCCCCAACAGTCGCATGCTGTATCCGTCATTCCGGGCGAAGTCCAACTCAGCTTTGAGGTGCGCAGCCAGGACACGCAGACACTGGAACGCTTCTACACCCTGATGCGCGACGAATGCCGCGCCATCGAGGAGAGTCGAGGCGTGCGTTTTGAGTTCGACGAACGTCTCTTTACAGAACCGGCAACGATGGATCCGGCCTGGATAGCAAAGCTGGAATCAGCGGCAGCGCAAACGGGCATGACGCTGGAACGTATTCCCAGCGGTGCCGGGCACGATGCATCGGTATTTGCCAATGCCGGCATTCCATCGGCCATGGTGTTCATACGCAACGCAAACGGATCCCACAATCCGCACGAAGCCATGGACATCGAAGACTTTCTGTTGGGAACCGATTTGCTTCATCGCGCTCTGAACGGCACAATTCCACCTCGTCAATCGGTACAAGTCACAAATTGAAACAAATGGGCCCACCATCGGGCCCATATCAGCAAGGGGAAATACCATGTCCACACTAAAAAAATATCTGGCCGGGGTTTTTACGGCCTGCACGGCTGCGCTGTCGGCGCCATCGCTGGCCAGCACATTTCCAGATAAACCTGTGACCATCGTGGTGCCTTATGCCTCTGGCGGCAGCAATGACCTGATCGCCCGCGTCGTCGGCGCAGGCATGGGCGACCAGTTAGGCCAAAGCGTCGTCATCGTGAATGCACCGGGCGCCAGTGGCGTCATCGGTGCAAACCGCGTGGTCAACGCCGACGCGGACGGCTACACGATTCTGCTCGGCTCGCCGAGCGAGATCTCGATTGCCAGCCAGATCAATCCGCATGTGAAATACGATGGCCAACGCGACTTGGCACCCATCGGACAGATCGGCGCGCAACCCCTGGCCTTGGTCGCCGCACCCAACCTCGGCGTCAAGACGGTGGCAGAGTTTCTCGCGCGCACCAAAACCGAAGAATTCCGTTACGGCACCTCCGGCATCGGCACCCCACTGCACCTGGCTGGCGAACTGATCGCCAAAGAAAGCGGAGGCAAGATGTTCCACGTGCCGTACAAAGGCGGCGCACCGGCCCTGGCGGACATCGTAGGTGGCCAAATCGAAGGCGGCGTGCTCGTATTTTCGACTGCCCTGCCCCATATCCGCTCGGGCGCACTGCAAGGCATCGGCGTGACTTCGGCCACCCGCACGAAGGCCGCCCCGGACGTGCCCGCCTTGGCAGAAACGCCCGAACTGGCAGGCGTGGACGTCGTCTTGTGGTTTGGCCTGTGGGCGCCTGCCAAAACAGATCCTGCTGTCGTCGCCACATTGAGCAACGCACTCAATAAAGCGTTGAGCATGCCCGACGTCTCCGAAAAGCTGGAAGCTGCCGGCATCACCGTGTCGTACAAAGACGCTGCAGCCTTTAAAGCCTACATCGCTGACGAGACCGTCAAATTCGGCAAGATCGCCACCGACGCCAAAGTCGTGCTGGAATAACAGCCGCATAGCGGGCGGATCAGCAGCTAATCCGCCCGCAGTCCGATCCGCTGCGTCAGCGACGCAAACCGGTCAATATCCTGGCCAATCAGCGACTGAAACTCTACCGAGGTGCTGGTCGTCGGGTTGAATCCCAACTGCAGCAAATCGCGCCGGACGTCGGGTTGTTTCATGATCTGCGCGACGGTGCGATTCAATTTCGCGAGAATGTCTTTAGGCGTTTGCGCCGGGGCCAACAGCCCATGCCATTGATCCAGCTCGTATCCGGGCATGCCCTGCTCTGCCACGGTCGGCACGTCCGCCATCAGCGTCGAGCGCTGCGGCGAGGTCACTGCCAACGCTCGTAATTTGCCGGCCTGCAGAAATGGCGATGCGCTGGACGCTGTCACGATGCCCATGGGGACTTGGCCCGTCAGCACGTCTGTCAACGCAGGACCGCAGCCACGATACGGCACATGTTGCACGGGTAAATGCGCGTTGGCGGTCAACATTTCTCCGGCGAGATGTTGTGGGGTGCCATTGCCGCAAGAAGCAAATGGCAGTATCGCACCGGGTTTGCGGCCGGCATCCATCCAATCGGTGAGCGTGCGATAGGGGGAATCCTGCGGCACGATCAATACAGAGGGCACAAACGCCACATTGATTACGGCCTGGAAATCGCCTTTGGGATCAAAGCCGAGATTCCCGTATACCCCTGGGTTGATGGCAAACGAACTATTGACCATCAACAAGGTGTAGCCGTCAGGCGCAGCGTCTGCTACGGCGCGCGCGCCGATATTGCCGCTCGCCCCCGGCCGGTTCTCCACCACCACAGCCTGTCCCAGGCGTTCCTGCATCAAGGCGCCCAGCTTGCGGGCCAACAAGTCTGTTCCTCCTCCAGGAGGAAACGTCACAATGATCGTGATGGGCCGATTGGGAAAACTCTGTGCCGCGGTGCGAGTCTCGGATCCCGCTGCGGACAGCAGGCCCATTCCCCCCAACGCCGCCCCCAATCCAACCAGCGCAGACATCGTCAACATCGCAGCGCGCCGCGAAAGGTTGAAACGCGTTTTCATCGATTGCTCCGGTGCCTCTAGCTATCCAGCCCGATATCCAATACCCGCGCGCTGTGGGTCAACCATCCGATGGCCATCAGATCCACACCCGTGGCGGCCAGCGCAGGCGCCGTCTCGGGCGTAATGCGGCCGGAGGCCTCGGTGATCGCACGGCCGTCCACCATACGCACGGCCTCGCGCAACATGTCGGGTCCCATGTTGTCGAGCAACACGACTTCCACACCCAGGTCGAGCGCAGTGCGCAATTGCTCCAGCGTGTCGACCTCCAACTCGATCTTGACCAGATGCCCGATCGCCGCACGCGCGCGTTCGACGGCCTGGCGTACGCCACCGGCGATGGCGATGTGGTTGTCCTTGATCAATACGGCATCGTCCAGGCCGAACCGGTGATTGCTGCCACCGCCGACACGGACGGCGTATTTCTGTACGGCGCGCAGACCCGGCATGGTCTTGCGCGTGCATGTCACACGCGCGCGATATTCGCGGATGGAATGCACGATCGATGCGGTGGCCGATGCCACGCCGCTCAGATGGCACAGGAAATTCAACGCCACGCGTTCCCCTGTCAGCATGCCGCGCGCCGGTCCGCGGATGAGCGCGATTTCTGCGCCGGGCGCGAGCGTCGCGCCATCAGCCAGGCGAGGCTGAAACTCAATGCGCGGATCGACCAATTCGAATGCGATGCGTGCCAGATCCAGACCCGCGAGCACGCCGTCTTGTCGAGCGACCAGGCGGGTTTCTGCCATGGCGTCCGCTGGCACGATCGCATCGGTGGTGATGTCACCGGCACGTCCCAGGTCCTCGACGAGCGCGTTACGCACTAAGGGCTCCAGCAACACGGCTGGCAACGGCGGGACAGCAAGAGTATTAGATATGCTCATTTTGAGTATTTCAGAAGCCAAAAAAAGCGCCCATCGGGCATCACGCATTTATGCTAGTTTTGAGCATAAATGACTGTCAAGCACTTTTTGTTGTGCGGCGCGACAAAGCGTTGCGCGAATAAAGCGGTCAGGCCTGACGCGACAGCGGCAATTTGCTGCCGGCGATAGCGCGCTCGGCCAGCAAATCACGCCGGAATCGGAATAGCTTGGCCGGCCTGCCTGCTCCCGCGGCCGACATGCCGCCGGTTTCCTCGACCAGGTTTTGCTGTTCAATCAAGCGACGGAAATTCTGTTTGTGCAAATCCCGCCCGGCCAGCGCCTCGACGGTCTGCTGCAATTGCAGCAGGGTGAATTCGGCTGGCAACAGCTCGAAAACCACCGGCCGATATTTGATCTTGGCACGCAGGCGCGCAATCCCGGTCGCCAGGATGCGGCGATGGTCCGTGCGCATCGGATCACCTGGCACCGCATCCCGCTCGGCCGAAGGGGTATGCCGCGTCGCCTCAGGCACGAGCCCAGCTTCGTACATGAGCTCGTAACGCTGCAGCACCATGTCTTCGTTCCACGGCGCATCGTCCAGACCAAAAACCACGGCCAAGCGTTGCGCACGCAGCGCACGCAAACCAGCGTCTCGCGTATCGGCGACCCACTGACGCAGCCGCGGCACGATCGACTCGGTCAATACAGCGGGCTCGGCACCGCGACGGTCTTCCCAAGGGAAATAGCGGTACCAGTCCTGCCACACCGCCTCTGTGCCGCCGGTTGCATCGCCTTCCCGGGTCAAACAGAGGTAGCTGATCGAAATCGCGCGTGGACCAGACTCGTCAAACCGATCGTGATCGGCAAAGGTGTACAACTGCTCGACGTAGCCCAGCGGATGGTGGGTCTGGGTTTCTACCCATGCCCGCATCCCTGCCTGTAAAGACCGATGCCCGGGCTGAAACGCTCCCGAAGGCAAGCCGTCGTATTTCGTGCGTGCCCCGTTGGCGGCGTCATGGGTGCGAACCAGCACACGCGGCTCACCCTTGGTCACTGCCACGAGGACGGCGACCAGTTCGGCAGACACGAAATTTTCGGCGGAATCGGGCAATAGCGGCTCCAGAATGCAAAGCAAACCATGACGGGCAAAAGGTAGTCCCACAGCCTGACACACGCTTCAGGTTGTAGGCTGCTCTGAATTATAGGGGGTCACTATGTGTGGCAGATGACGATTGATACGATGGCGCCGCAGACGCCAGCAAACCGTCACTTGCATGTAGAAGTCGCATGCGCAAATGTGTCGCCCGCGCCTACGCTGGGTGGCATAGAAAACAGCGACGCAGCGAGCCACGCTCAGCTAGATACCTTCGCGATACGGCGCAGTCGGGTTGACCTCGCGGTATGAGCTTACCGTCCCATCAGCCTCGGTTTCTTCCAGCCGGACTTTAAAGCCCCATAAGCGGCCCAGGTGCTTCATGACCTGATCGGCATCTTCGGCCGCTAATGGCCGGCCTCGCGTGCGCAAGTGCCGCAGCACCAACGAACGATCCGACTCGCGGCGATAACGTACGATCTGGATGTCCGGCACCTGATTGTCCCGGTTGTGCTGCTCGGCCAGGAGTTTACGAATGTGGCGATAGCCCTCGTCGTCATGAATCGCGGCGACCTCCAGCACAGGGTTGGCCTCGTGGTCAGCGATCGCGAAAAAGCGGAACTCACGGATGAGGCGCGGCGACAGGTATTGCGAGATAAACGACTCGTCCTTGAAATTGCGCATTGCAAAATCCAGCGTCTTGATCCAGTCGCTGCCTGCGATATCAGGGAACCACTTTCGGTCCTCTTCCGTGGGTGATTCGCAGATACGGCGGATGTCCTGCATCATGGCAAACCCCAGCGCATAGGGATTGATGCCGCCGTAGCCTCGCTCGTCAAAACCGCGTTGGCTGACGACATTGGTATGGCTCTGCAGGAACTCCATCATGAAGCCATCGGTCACCAGGCCTTTTTCGTGCAGGCGATTCAGGATGGTGTAGTGCCAGAACGTGGCCCAGCCTTCGTTCATGACCTTGGTCTGCCCTTGCGGGTAGAAATACTGCGCGATCTTGCGCACGATGCGCACCAGTTCTTTCTGCCAGGGCTCCAGTTTCGGCGAATGCTTCTCGATGAAATACAGCAGGTTTTCCTCGGGCTCTGGAGGAAAGACGACGCGCTGCTTTTCCGAGGCCGCGTCGGCTTCGACACGCGGCAAGGTGCGCCATAGATCGTTGTATTGCAGCCGGGCGTGTTCGGCCCGCTCGGCCTGGCGTTGGGCTTCTTCTTTGTACGACATAGGGGTGGGACGCTTGTAGCGGTCTACACCGTGAGGCGTCAGGGCATGACAAGAGTCCAGCAAAGACTCCACCGCATCGATACCGTAGCGGCTTTCGCAGTCCATGACGTATTTACGCGCAAAGACCAGGTAATCCAGAATGCTGTCGGCGTCCGTCCACTGACGGAACAGATAGTTGCCTTTGAAAAACGAGTTGTGCCCGTAGCAGGCATGGGCGATCACCAGGGCCTGCATGGCCATGGTGTTTTCTTCCATCAGATAGGCAATGCAGGGGTTGGAGTTAATGACGATCTCATACGCCAGCCCTTGCATCCCGCGGCGATAGAACTGCTCGTTGCGGATGAATTCCTTGCCATAGGACCAGTGTGGATAGCCGATGGGCAGGCCCGCTGACGCATAGGCGTCCAGCATCTGCTCAGAGGTAATCACCTCGATCTGGTTCGGGTAGGTGTCCAGACCGAATTCTTCGGCCACCTCGGCGATGGCTTCGTCATAACGCTGGATGAGTTCGAAGGTCCATTCGGAGTCTTCGGAAATGGGCCGAGCCCCTTGCAGGGCCTCCAGCTCGGCACGAGAGCCAGTCAGTGCGTTCATGATGTTACGGGCTCCTTCTTGAACAGATCATGAAACACGGGATAGATCTCTCCGCGTTCGCAGATCCGGCGCATCACAAAATGCGGCGCCGTTTTTTGTTCGTATTCGGCCCACAGGCTGCTCTTGCGGGCCTCTGGCGAATCCGGGACCTCGATGTACGCGAAATAGCGCGTGGCGGGCAACAGATTTTCAGCCAGATAACGCGCGCTTTTACCGGCGTCGGCGCCAAATGAATCGCCATCGCTGGCCTGCGCCGCATAGACGTTCCAGGCGCTGGGCGGGTAGCGTTTCTGCACGATCTCGTTCATCAGCTCCAGGGCCGACAACACGATGGTGCCGCCGCTCTTGGGATCGTAGAAAAAGGTCTGCTCGTCGACTTCCTCGGCATTGTCGGTGTGACGGATGAACACCACATCCACATGCTCGTATTTACGCGAAAGGAACAAGTACAGCAGCGTAAAGAAGCGTTTAGCGAGATCTTTCTTGCCTTCGTCCATCGAGCCGGAGACGTCCATCAGACAGAACATCACGGCGCGCGCCATCGGCATGGAGACAGAAATACGGTTGCGATAGCGCAGATCCAGATCGTCGAGAAACGGGACATTGTCCAGGTGCTGCTGGCAATCTTCGACCTCTTGGCGCAAGGCGTCTATCTCAGCTTGCGGAGCACCCTTCGCGATCGCAGCATCCAGTTTGGCCTGTGCAGCCTCCAACGCGGCACGCGCAGCGACGGTCAATGCGACGCGTCGCGATAACGAGGCCTTGAGCGTGCGGCTGACGCTCAAGAGGCTCGGCGAGCCCGTGGTCGTATACCCCGCGCGCTGCCATTTCTTTTGCTCTACGTCGCCCAGCTGGGTACGTATCAGGTGCGGCAGCTCCAGGTCCTCGAAGAACAGGTTCAGGAATTCGGCGCGAGACAGGCTGAAGGTGAATTGATCTACCGATTCACCTTCGCCGGGCTCAGACCCGCCTTGTCCCTGCCCGCCCTGCGGACGCTGGAACGTATCGCCTTTGACGAACTCGCGGTTGCCAGGATGCACCAGCTCGCGATCGCCACCCTGGCCGTGCCTGAAATGCGGCTCGGAGATATCGCGAGTGGGCAGGTTGATTTCCCCACCCTGGTCCATGTCTTCGATGGACCGCTCGCGCACCATATCCTGCACGGCCTTGCGGATCTGGTCTTTGTATCGCCTGAGAAAGCGTTCCCGATTGACCGCGCTTTTATTGCGGCCATTCAGACGCCGGTCGATCAGTGAATTCATGATTCACCTCGCTCAGGATGACTTCCTCACTCTCAAATACCACTCGCACAGCAAGCGGACCTGCTTCTCGGTGTAGCCCTTGTCCACCATACGATCGACAAAGCTCTGATGCTTGGATTTGTCTTCCGCGGAAGCTTTCGCGTTGAAAGAGATCACCGGCAACAGGTCTTCGGTATTCGAGAACATTTTCTTCTCGATCACTTCGCGCAGTTTTTCGTAGCTGGTCCAGGTCGGATTGCGGCCAGCGTTATTGGCACGGGCGCGCAATACAAAGTTCACGATTTCGTTGCGGAAGTCCTTGGGGTTGGCAATACCCGCAGGTTTTTCGATTTTCTCGAGCTCGTCGTTCAACGCGCTGCGGTCAAAGCTCTCGCCCGTCTCGGGATCGCGGAATTCCTCGTCCTGGATCCAGCAATCGGCAAAAGTTACATAGCGGTCGAAAATGTTTTGCCCGTACTCGGAATAGGACTCCAGATAAGCGGTCTGGATTTCCTTGCCGATGAATTCCGCATAGCGCGGGGCGAGGTAGCCCTTGATGAAATCCAGATAACGGCGGCGGATTTCCTCGGGGTAGTCCTCGCGGCCGATGCGCTGCTCCAGCACGTACATCAGGTGCACAGGGTTCGCGGCCACCTCGGTCTGGTCGTGGTTGAACACGCTGGACAGTATCTTGTAGGCAAAACGGGTCGATACCCCGGTCATGCCTTCGTCGGTACCGGCGTACTCTTTGTATTCCTGCAACGCCTTGGCTTTGGGATCGACGTCTTTCAGCGATTCGCCGTCATAGACCCGCAGCTTGGAATAGATGCTGGAATTTTCCGGCTCTTTCAGACGCGTCAACACCGAGAACTGCGCCATCATATCCAGCGTGCCCGGGGCGCATGGCGCCTTGGACAGCGAACTATTGCGCAGGAGCTTGTTGTAGATCTCGATTTCTTCGGTGACTTGCAGGCAGTACGGCACCTTGACGATATAGATACGGTCAAGGAAGGCCTCGTTGTGCTTGTTGTTGCGGAAGGTCTGCCATTCGGATTCGTTCGAGTGCGCCAGGATCAGGCCATTGAACGGAATGGCGGAGAACCCTTCGGTGCCCTTGAAGTTGCCTTCTTGCGTCGCCGTCAGCAAGGGGTGCAGCATCTTGATGGGCGCCTTGAACATCTCGACGAATTCGAGCAGGCCCTGGTTGGCCAGGCACAAGCCGCCGGAGTAGCTGTAGGCGTCGGGATCGTCCTGCGAGTGGCGATCGAGTTTGCGGATATCGACCTTGCCGACCAGCGAGGAAATATCCTGGTTGTTTTCGTCGCCGGGCTCGGTTTTCGCAATCGCCACTTGGCGCAATACTGACGGGTTCAGGCGCACCACGCGAAACTTCGAGATGTCGCCATCGAACTCCTTCAAGCGTTTGACTGCCCACGGCGACATGATGCCGCTGAGATAGCGGCGGGGAATGCCGTATTCTTTTTCAAGCGTATCGCCGAACCGGTCGGGATGAAACAGACCCAGGGGCGACTCGTTGATGGGCGAGCCTTTCAGCGCGTAGATGGGATAAGCCTCCATCAGCACTTTTAACCGTTCTGCAATGGAGGATTTACCGCCGCCGACCGGCCCCAGCAAGTACAGGATCTGCTTGCGTTCCTCGAGCCCTTGAGCCGCGTGCTTGAAGAAAGCCACGATTTGATCGATGACGTCTTCCAGACCGAAAAACTCTTTAAAAGCGGGATAGCGCCGCACCACTCGGTTGGAAAACAACCGGGACAAGCGCGGATCATTGCGCGTATCGATGAGTTCCGGCTCCCCTATCGCCGCCAACATGCGTTCTGCGGGACTGGCATATGCCATGGGATCACTTCTGACCAGATCGAGATATTCCTCGAGGGAAAGCTCGGTTTCCTGGTCTTGCGCATACAGCGACTTGAAGCCTTCGACGATGTTTTGCACGGAGAACCTCCTACAGCTCATGGTCGGTTAACGAGTCCGTCATCCCATTGTGTTCCTCATTTTCGAATGTCGCTAGACTTTCTCGTAATGGGATTATGCACATCATCTTGATATGTTGCTTTCGGCACACACCATAGATTGGGTTAACGAGCCTGTGTTACGTTAGGCTATAGCATCCAGGAACAAGTTCCGCGAATCAAGCAAAGAATCATCAAAATCGTGTGAAAGCTGGTAATGCACGTTTCAGTGCATATCAGAGACGCAAACTCACGCCGCGACTGCACAAGCAGCGCGCATTAGGCGCACGAATGGTGCGCAACAGCAGCCGAAAAAAGCGCGCCCAGGCACGCCGGGTGCTGATTTGCTTTCGCGAGATAGCATCCGCAAGAATCAGACCGAAGGACTGACGCTGAGCATGCGTTCGACGTAGCGTGCAATCGTATCGACTTCTAGATTGACGCGATCGCCAGCGGCGACGTTGCGCAAGGTAGTGACGGATTGCGTGTGTGGAATGATGTTGATGCTGATGTCACATCCGCCTACAACATCCGTGACACGGTTTACCGTCAGGCTGATGCCGTTGACGGTGATGGAGCCTTTGTACGCCAAAAATCGCGCCAGATGCTCGGGCACGCGAATCACGAGTTCGCGGGATTCCCCTACTGCCTCAAAACGCAGGACTTCGCCCATGCCATCGACATGGCCGGACACGAGATGGCCGCCAATTTGATCGCCGACTCGCAGTGATTTTTCGAGATTGACCTCGCCCACGCGATCCAATCCCGTGGTCAGATTCAAGCTTTCACGCGACACATCGACCTGAAATCCACCCGCCTGCAGTGCGATCACCGTCATGCAGGCGCCCTGCACCGCGATGGAATCGCCAAGGCGCACGTCGTTCAAATCGAGCTCGCCCGCGTCTATCGTCAGGCGTACGCCGCCCTGCTGAGTCTCTGCCAGCGGCTCTAGATGCGTAATACGGCCAACTGCCGCGACCAGACCGGTAAACATAGAATGGATTTCCTTTAGCCGTTAAATGTGGGGCATTGCCCTTTTAATCATTGCCATGCGAGCGCCCTAGTCCTGACGGCACATGATCGCATGATGCAGAGCCTGCCAGCGGGCAGCATCTCGCGCACGCAGCCGCAGATCTGCGCCGAGGCGAAGCGTATCCGTGAACTCGAACCGGCGGGCATGTTCCAGATGCTCGATCAGCGGCAAACGCAGCATGGCGGCAGCATCCCCGAGCAAGACGGGCGCTAAATAGACCAGCAACTCGTCCACGCAACCGGCCGACAATAACGCGCCGCCCAGGCCCGCACCGGCTTCGACATGGACCTCGTTGATGTCGTGGCTGCCCAGCCAGCGCATCATCGCGGGCAGATCGACGCGATGCGTATCACCCTCGGGCAAGGTGACGACACGGACATTCCTGTCGGCCAGACGAGCCGCTTTGTCGGAATTCGCTGCCCGCGGATCTGCCGTAAAAATCAGGGTTTCTACGCCATCGGCGTTTGCGCTGTCGAACAGCAGAGCGTCTTCAGGGACCTCAAAACGCCCGTCCACGACCGCCCGGCGCGGCGCTCGCGTCGTCGGCACCGCGCGCACGTTCAAACGCGGATTATCTTTGAGCATAGTGCCCATGCCGGTCAGCACCACGCAACTGCGCGCACGCCAAGCGTGGCCATCAGCACGCGCAGCTTCGCCGGTGATCCATTGCGACGCGCCGTTATGCAGCGCGCTGCGACCATCGAGCGACGCCGCCATTTTGACCCAGGCCCACGGCGTGCCCCGGCTCATGCGGGCGATAAATCCGGCATTGATTTCCAGCGCCTCGTCGGCACAGATTCCGGTCGTCACAGCAATCCCCGCGGCCCGCAACCGCGCGAGGCCTTGACCATTGACTTGGGGATTAGGGTCGCCCATGGCCACCACCACGCGGGCAGGCTGTGCGGCCGCAATGGCATCTGCGCATGGCGGTGTACGCCCGAAATGGCTGCAGGGCTCGAGGGTCACGTACATGGTGGCGCCTTGCACCGATTCGCCACGGGCAGCGGCGTCGCGCAACGCGCAGACTTCGGCATGAGGGCCACCAGGCGGCTGAGTCGCGCCTTCGCCCACGATGCGGCCATCTCGCACGATGACGCACCCTACCCTCGGATTGGGGGTGGTGGAAGTCATCACGCTGCGCGCCAGCGCCAAAGCCTGGCGCATCCAGGTGATATCGTCGGAATCGGTTGTAGCAGTCACGTGTGCGATTGTATGCGCCGTGTTCCCAATTCACATGAAAGCCCACGACGACCTCATGTGTGCAAGCGAATTGACGGCCGCTCGCGTCCCGCCGTCACCAAAAATCGGGCATCCGCCCCAGCACGGCCACGAACCGCGAACGGGTGCTATTTGCGGCGTAGTTTGCCCGGCAGCATGGGCCCCTGCATCTCGCGAATCGCCTCGACAAACTCGCCGATGTCCTCGAAATTCTTGTACACCGAGGCAAAACGGACGTAGGCGACTTTATCGAGCTTTTTAAGCTCGACCATGACCAGTTCGCCAATGCGCTCAGTCGACACCTCGCGTTGGCCACTGGCCAGGAGGGTTTCTTCAATGCGAGCGACAACGCTGTCGACCTCGTCGGTGCTGACGGGACGTTTGCGCAGGGACAGGGACAGGCTGCCGCGCAGCTTGGCCGGATCGTATTCGCTGCGGCTGCCATTGCGCTTGACTACCGACGGCATGGCCAACTCGATGCGTTCGTAGGTGGTGAAACGCTTGTCACAGGACAGGCAGCGGCGACGGCGGCGAATCGTATCGCCCTCTTCGGATACCCGGCTATCCACTACCTGGGTATCGACATTGCCGCAAAACGGGCATTTCATGATGCGCCCCCCAGTCCATTTCAGTCGCCGTATTGTAAATGTTGCGGGCGCATGACGCGCCAGCGTGGCAAATATACGGCAGACGCGGGTGTGAGCCGGGGAATTTACCGCTGTCCGCCTGGGCGGACGGGCGAGTAGGCAGCTTCAATCAGACCATCATGCGCAGGCGCCTGAACAAGCGCCTGCGTTGATGATTTAACGGCCGTAGACGGGCAGGCGAGCCGTCAACTCGTTCACGCGAGCGCGCACGGCAGCGATGTTGGCCTCGTCACGCGGGTTATCCAGTACATCAGCGATCAGGTTCGCCGTGAGCTCGGCGTCGGCTTCGGTAAAACCACGCGTGGTCATGGCCGGGGTGCCCAGGCGAATACCGCTAGTCACGAAAGGCTTTTCCGGATCGTTGGGGATGGCGTTCTTGTTGACGGTGATGTGGGCCTGGCCCAACACGGCCTCGGCTTCTTTGCCGGTAATGCCTTTGGGACGCAGGTCGACCAGCATGACGTGGCTTTCGGTGCGGCCGGACACGATGCGCAGGCCACGCTTGACCAGCGTTTCAGCCAGCACTTTGGCGTTCTTGGCGACCTGTTCGGCGTACTGTTTGAACTCAGGCGAGAGAGCTTCTTTGAAAGCCACGGCCTTGGCGGCGATGACATGCATCAGCGGGCCACCCTGGATGCCGGGGAAAATCGCCGAGTTGATGATCTTTTCGTACTCGGCCTTCATCATGATGACGCCGCCACGCGGGCCACGCAGGGATTTGTGCGTGGTGGAGGTCACGAAATCGGCATGCGGGAACGGGTTGGGGTACACGCCGCCGGCGACCAGGCCAGCATAGTGGGCGATGTCGACCATCAGGAGCGCGCCGTTCTCGTGCGCGATGCGTGCCATACGTTCGAAATCGATGCGCAGTGCATAGGCCGATGCACCAGCGACGATCAGCTTGGGCTTGTGTTCTTTGGCGAGCTTTTCGACTTGTTCGTAGTCCAGCACTTCGTTGGCATCCAGGCCGTACGAAATGAAGTTGTAGAGCTTGCCAGACGCGTTGACAGAGGCGCCGTGGGTCAAGTGACCGCCTTCGGCCAGGCTCATGCCCAACACGGTGTCGCCCGGCTTGAGCACGGCCATGTAGACGCCCTGATTGGCCTGGGAGCCCGAGTTGGGCTGCACGTTGGCTGCCTCGGCGCCGAAGATCTGCTTCAGGCGGTCAATGGCCAGTTGCTCGACGATGTCGACATATTCGCAGCCGCCGTAGTAGCGCTTGCCCGGATAGCCTTCCGCGTATTTATTGGTCAACTGCGTGCCCTGGGCCTCCATGACGGCAGGGCTGGCATAGTTTTCCGAGGCGATCAGCTCGATGTGCTGTTCCTGGCGGACGTCTTCTTTCTGGATGGCGGCCCAGACGTCGGGGTCTACCTGGGACAAGGTGCGGTTACGGTCGAACATGGGGGGTTCCTGAGGCGTAGATAGGGGGAACGGGGTAATGGATGACCGTTAGTTTACCGCGATGGGTCCGCAGCGTTTGGGGCTAGGACCTTGAAATTGCGGAAATTTCGCTGAGAAGACCGCCAAAAGCGAGGAACGCGCGGACAACTTGCAGATCGCCTCAAGTTGAGCATGAGGGGATTTCATGTAATTTGGAGCCGTCGTCCTCCTCAGTGCCGACGCCCCCCAAGCACGAACCCCGTCCCAGCATCGACGTCCCACTGACAAAAATTCGCCCCTCAGCGACAACCGCTGAAGGGCGAATCTATCGACACTCCACACAGTGTCAGGTAGCAGCAGTGCTACCGATTTGCTTAGGCGCCAGATCCGGATTCAGAGAATAGACGCCAGTCAGGCTATCCTGGGCCAGGATATGGCCCTGCATCGCCTTCAGCACATCGTTGCCATTGAAGTGCCCATGCACGTCCAGTTTGGGAACATCCAGGGCGTACAGCGTAAAGATATAGCGATGCAGCAACTCATCGTTCCACGGCGGGCATGGGCCGTCGTAGCCGAAATAGTCCCCACTCATATCGCGATCGGCAGCGAACCATGACGTGTAATCGTTGATCCCTTGGCGAGCCTCGTTAGGAGCCAGGGGGCCTCCCTTGCCGCGCGGAGTGATGCCGCTGGAAAAGGAGCCTTCTTCGATTTCACGCAGCTCGGGATCCAGATCGATCAAGACCCAGTGAAAGAAATCCACGCGGGGCAAGCTCGCCGGCACGGTACGCCCTTCTTGGTTGACATCGTCGGGCTTTGAAGGGACATCCGGATCATGGCAGATCAGGGCAAACGAACGCGTGCCGTCCGGGACCTCACCCCAGGAAAACTGGGGATTGAAGTTGTCCGCGAGGATGACGTGCGACTGGGCGTCGATCTTGCCGAAAGCGTAGCGGTCGGGCATCGATTCGTTATCGGAAAAAGATAGACTCGAAAGTTTCATGTCGTACTCCTGCGAGGCAGTAGGCGCTTCCTACCCAGCCAAATTAACACGAGCGAACTTGCGCTTGCCTACTTGAATGACGTAAGACCCGGCCTGTAATTGCAACGATTTGTCTTCGACGCGGTCGCCGTTGACACGGACCCCCCCTTGCTCGACGTTGCGCTGGGCTTCAGCGCCCGAGGCAACCAGACCGGCTTCGCGTAGGACTTTGAGAATCCCCAGCGGCGCGCCAGCCACATTGACCTCGGGCATCTCGTCGGGCACCGCGCCGTCGCGAAAACGGGCCTGGAAATTGGCCAAGGCGTCTTCGGCGGCCTGGGCGGAATGAAAGCGCGTAATGATCTCTTGCGCCAGGGCGACTTTGGCATCGCGCGGATTGGCGCCAGCGTCGGTGGCAGCCTTGAGCGCAGCGATATCGTCCAGCGAACGAAACGACAGCAATTCATAGTAGCGCCACATCAGCGTATCGGAAATCGACATCAGCTTGCCGAACATGGAATCCGGCGTTTCCGAGATACCGATGTAGTTGCCCTTGGATTTGGACATTTTTTCGACGCCGTCGGTGCCTTCGAGCAACGGCATGGTCAGGACGCACTGGGGAGCCTGCCCATACTCTTTCTGCAACTCGCGGCCCACCAGCAGGTTGAATTTCTGGTCAGTGCCGCCCAGCTCGAGGTCGGATTTCAGCGCGACGGAATCGTAGCCTTGCATCAAGGGGTACAGGAACTCGTGCACGGCAATGGGAATGCCGCCCTTGAAGCGCTTGGTGAAATCTTCGCGCTCCATCATGCGCGCGACCGTGTAGCGCGACGCCAATTGGATCAGGCCGCGAGCGCCCAGCGGATCGCTCCACTCGGAGTTGTAGCGGATTTCAGTACGCGTGGGGTCCAGCACCATGCTGGCCTGCGCGTAGTAGGTCTGGGCGTTGGTTTCGATTTGCTCGCGCGTCAACGGTGGGCGGGTGGAGTTGCGGCCGCTGGGATCACCAATGGTGGAGGTGAAGTCACCGATGAGGAAAATGACGTGGTGCCCCAGATCCTGCAATTGCCGCATCTTGTTCAGCACCACTGTGTGACCAAGATGGATGTCGGGCGCGGTGGGATCCAACCCCAATTTGATACGCAGCGGTACGCCGGTCGCGCGGCTCTTGGCCAGCTTGCGGGCGAACTCCGATTCAACGAGCAATTCGTCGCAACCGCGCTTGGCGATGCGCAGGTCGGCTTCGACTTCAGGGGTAATGGGGGCTTCGGGTTGAGACATATCTGGGGCCGGATGCGGCGATAAAGGGCTAAGAAAGAGCCGAAAATTGCAAAAAACGTGTAAAAACTGTCAGCGTGACCGGGAAATCAGTCGAAAATTCTAGCCGAATCAGCTAGGATACGACGCTAATCATACGCAACTGTAGCCATTATGGCGTTATTGCCGTTGCGACCCGGCTAACCCCCTGTTGTTCACAAGATGCCTCGCCAGAGGCGGCTCCCATTGCGTATCGCTGATGCGCTGGGTGATGCTGTGCTGGCGTACCGGCGTCCTGGGGACTTACACCCCCCTGAAGAAAGGCTTTACTTTGATAGATCGTGGCCCTCACAGCCCGGCTGATCGCTCCGTTGGCAGCACGGCCGCCCTGTCTCGCCCCGAGTCGTCCCGTCGTGCTGGCTGGCTACGCCGCACGTTACTGGTCAGCACCGTAGGTTTGTTTGCTGGCGCCGCTGCGCTGGGCATGGTCCAACAACCCGACCGCACGCAATTACCCCTGTCGCGTCAGATCCAAAGCGTTTTGCCCCTGGCTTCGAATCAAGTCAGTGTCAGCAGCGCGGACAGCGATGCGCCGTTTGTCAGCGAAACGCGCATTCGCGCCGGCGATACGCTGGCCTCAGTGCTGCAACGCCTGGAGATCGACGCGCCGGGCTTGCAACGCTTCCTGACGCAGGCCCCCAGCGCTCGCAGTATTTACAAGCTGTACCCCGGCCGCTCTGTGCAGGCAGCAACCGATGCCGAGGGCAACCTGGTCTGGCTGCGGTATATCCATACCCCAGGCGAGGAAGACGACGGCCAAGTCACCACCAAAATGCTGCTGGTGACGCCGTCGGGAGACTCCTACACTGCGCGCGAGATCACCGACCGCACCGATTTGCAGACGCGCGTCGCCGTCGGCACGATCCGCAATTCGCTATTTGGTGCGACCGACACGGCCGGCATTCCGGATTCGATCACCCAGCAGATGGCTGACGTGCTCGGCTCCAAGATAGATTTTCTGCGCGATATTCGCCCGGGCGACCAATTCCGCGTTGTCTACGAAGTCCGTTCGCACCAGGGCCGCTATGCCGGTGCCGGTCGCTTGCTGGCCGTGGAGTTCATCAACAACGGCAAGACCTACAACGCCGTCTGGTTCAGTCCGGACGGAAAATCGGGCAATTACTACGGTTTTGACGGCGTCAGCCTGCGCGGGGCCTTTTTGCGCACGGCGTTGAAATTTTCTCGCATCAGTTCGACCTTTGGCATGCGCATGCATCCGATCCACAAGACCTGGACCGGACACAAGGGCGTGGACTATGCAGCGCCGTCGGGCACGCCGATCCACACCACCGCGGACGGTACCGTGGAGTTTGCCGGCTGGCAAAACGGGTACGGTAACGTAGTCATCGTCAAGCACTACGGGCAGTATTCGACCTTGTACGCGCATCAGAGCCGTATTGCCCCTGGCATCAAAGTCGGCACCAAGGTGTCGCAAGGCCAGTTGATCGGCTACGTGGGCTCGACGGGCTGGGCGACCGGACCGCATCTGCATTACGAGTTCCGTATTGACAACCAGCCTGTGGATCCTCTGGCCGCGGACCTGCCGATTTCCCGCCCGCTCGATCCGGACGAGGCTCGCAAGTTCCAGGCGGCAACGGAGCCCTACAAGCAGCAGCTCGCGTTATTGACTCATCTGCAGCAAACGCTGCCTGAGTCCAGCACGAATGTCGCCAGCCGCTGACCCGGCGCTCGCCTCTCTGACGCCATGTCTCGATTTCGCGGCCAACCAGCTTTGACGACCGGCCGCCTCTTCATTGGCCTGATGTCTGGCACGAGTCTGGATGGCGCCGATGGCGTGCTGGTGCGTTTACATACGCCCTGCGGTGTCCCATCGGAATCCGGCAATGTTCGGACAGCGGCAAACGCCCTCAAAGACGTCGAACAAGCGC
The DNA here is from genome assembly GCF_002261185.1 of Bordetella genomosp. 4. Classification (GTDB taxonomy): domain Bacteria; phylum Pseudomonadota; class Gammaproteobacteria; order Burkholderiales; family Burkholderiaceae_B; genus Bordetella_A. The sequence continues at coordinate 336,927 of NZ_NEVQ01000003.1, read as the reverse complement.
CTACCGTAGAAGTTCTGGCAACCGCGGCATTGCCCATGCCGGCCGAACTGCGGCGCGAGTTGCTGGCGCTGAACCAAAGCGGCGCCGACGAGCTGCATCGCGCAGCGCTGGCCAGCCAAGCGTTGATGCGTTTATACGCCGAGACTGTCCAAGCCCTGTTGGATCAGGCACAACAACCCGCTACCGCCATTGCTGCCATTGGCGCACACGGACAAACCGTGCGCCACCGGCCGGAATTAGGCTTTACGCTGCAACTCAATGCCCCCGCCTTGCTGGCAGAATTGACCGGCATCGACGTGGTGGCTGATTTCCGCAGCCGTGATGTAGCAGCAGGAGGCCAAGGCGCTCCCTTGGTGCCTCCCTTTCACGCAGCCGTGTTCGCCTCGCCCGCCCCGCGAGCTGTATTGAATCTGGGCGGCATTGCCAATCTCACCCTATTGACTCCCGGCGAGCCGCCGCGCGGCTTTGATACGGGCCCCGCCAATGTTTTGCTGGATCTCTGGTGCCAGCGGCATACCGGCCGGCCCTACGACAAAGACGGGCAATGGGCGGCTGGCGGTCAGGTGCAGCCAGCCCTGCTCGAACACCTATTAGCCGAAGAACCCTGGCTCGTCCTGCCCCCTCCAAAATCAACGGGGCGCGATTTGTTTAACGCAGCCTGGCTGGATGAACGTCTGCAAAATTACGAGGGCGCAGCAAAACTCGCCCCGCAGGACATCCAAGCGACATTGCAGCGATTTACGGCTCGTACCGTAGCAGATGCGCTAGAGGCGACAGCCCCTGCTACCCACGATGTACTAGTGTGCGGCGGCGGGGCACGCAATGCAGGATTGATGCGCGAATTGGCGATCTGCCTGCAGCGCCCTGTCAGCCCCACCGACAGCGCAGGCGTGCCGGCCCAATGGGTCGAAGCCATGGCGTTTGCCTGGCTGGCACAAGCCTTTTTAGATCGAATTCCGGCGGGCGTACCTGGAGTAACAGGCGCACGCGGGCCGCGTGTACTGGGCGCACTGTACCCGGCCTGAGCGACCGGGCAGTTTACGGGCAACCCTTGCTACGGACTGGTAGCAGGCAGGCTGGGGCGAGGCCCAGCCTTCAGGCGTTACACCGAGAACGACGAGCCGCAGCCGCAGGTCGTGGTGGCGTTGGGGTTCCGAATGACGAATTGCGCGCCTTCGAGGTCTTCCTTGTAGTCGATTTCGGCACCGACCAGGTACTGGAAGCTCATGGGATCGACCAGCAATTGCACGCCATCCTTGTCCAGCACGGTATCGTCATCGCTGACGGCCTCGTCAAAGGTAAAACCATACTGGAAACCGGAACAGCCGCCGCCCTGCACGAATACGCGCAGTTTCAATTCGGGGTTGCCTTCTTCGGCCAGCAGGTCTTTGACTTTGGCTGCGGCGGAATCGGTGAAAATCAACGGCGTCGGCGGCGCCTGGAGATCGACGGTTTCGGTGACTGCATTCATGGTGGAGCTCCTGGCCGAAAAATCGGCCAATATCACGTATAAAGTTGACGGGCGAGCCGCCTCAATACTCTCATAGTAGCGCAGAGAGGGCCGGGGTTCAAAATGCCAGCTTGATGGTGCGGGACGCCCGCACGGTGGATCCCTCGAGTACGCTAACGGTTACGCTTTCGGGGACGAATCCCTCGGGCAGATCGAGCACGCCTTCAATGCGCTGGTATTGATCAAATTGCAATGGCAAGAGGCCGCCCGCAGCGGCCGCTGCTTCGGCGGAGGGCTTGGGTTTGCTGCCCGGCGAGGCGTTGGAGTCATCACCGTTGTCGTCGCCCTCGGGGGTATCGGTCTTTACCTGCATGGGGGCCAAGTCGACAGAAACGACATCCCCTTTTAGCACACCCGAGGCCTGGAAACGTAAGGTGCCCACGAACGGCGCGTCACTGCGGCCACTACGCATGAGCAACACGCGATACTTCAGTCCTTGCCCGTCACGCTGAATCTCTGCGCCACGGATATCGACAGCGCCTTCGGGTCCGGGCGGCAATAATTGCTCGAAAAAGGCCAGGCGGTCACGCACGCGGCCCAGCTCCTCCTGACCCGCGCGCAACTGCGCCTCGAGTTCTTGGCGAGCAGCACGCTCGACCGCGATTTCGCCATCGGCCGTATCGAGCTGCGCCCGCAGGAAACGGCTTTCTGCCTGGCTTTGCCGTACCGCGGCATCTTGTGCAGCGACTTGTTCAGCAGTAATGACGACGCTGGGAACCGCCATCACCGACTGCTGCGCGTACTGATAGCCAGCCAGCGCCCCCAGGGCCAAGCCGACGACCAGCGCACTCAGCACGAACAGCCATCGCGAGAGAGAGCCGGGACGGGACCCGGCCGTGGATTCAGGAGCCGATTGCATCTAAGCCGATCCGGCCAGCCCGCCAGGCCGGCCAAGGATCTCCTACGGCAGAATAGCGACTTGATCCAGGCCTGCCGACTCGGGCAGGCCAAACATCAGGTTCATGTTTTGCACAGCCTGACCCGATGCGCCCTTGACCAAGTTGTCCTGGATGACCAGCACAATCAACAGATCTCCATTATTGGGACGCTGCACCGAGATGCGCAGATTGTTCGACGCACGCACCGAACGGGTTTCGGGCAAACTGCCGGCCGGCATCACATCGATAAACGTCTCGTTGGCGTAACGCTTTTCGTACAGCGCCTGGAAATCCGTATCCAGTGCTTCAGGGCGGATACGGGCATACAAGGTCGAGAACATGCCGCGGATCATCGGCACGAGATGCGGGACGAACGTCAGGCCGACTTTGCCGCCCGCCAGTTTTTCGAGTTGCTCGGTGATTTCGGGGTGATGGCGATGCCCTGCCACACCGTAGGCTTTGAAATTGTCGCTGGCCTCGGAAAACAGGGAACCGACCTCAGCCTTGCGGCCTGCGCCTGAGACACCCGATTTGCAATCGGCGATCAGGGTTTGGGTATCGACCAGTTGGGCGCCGTTCTCGATCAAGGGGGCCAAGCCCAGCAAAACCGTCGTCGGATAGCAGCCGGGGTTACCGATGACGCGCGCCTTGGACACAGCCGCGCGATTGAGTTCGACCAGGCCGTAGGTGGACTCAGCCAGGATGTCGGGGCACGCATGCGGCATCTTGTACCAGCGCTCGAACGTAGCCGTGTCTTGCAACCGAAAGTCTGCAGCCAGATCGATGATACGAGTACCAGCAGCCAGGAGCTCTTTGGCCTGCGCCATGGCCACGCCGTGCGGCGTGGCAAAGAAAACAACGTCGCAATCTGCCAGATTGGCCTTTTCAGGCGTGGAAAACGCCAGATTCACGCGGCCACGCAAATTGGGATACATGTCGGCCACCGGCAGCCCGTCTTCTTTGCGGGAGGTGATGGCGGTCAGTTCTACATGAGGATGTTGCGACAACAGACGCAGCAGCTCGACGCCGGTATAACCGGTGCCGCCGACAATGCCAACCTTGATACGGGAATTCGATGCTTGGGCCATGGTGGGGGGTGTTCCGTAAGACGAAAAATAATTGTATCGCTAACTCAATACCGATATTTTTTCGCGCATCGCCAAAAACAAAACGCCCCTGTAAAAACAGGGGCGTTTTGTTTTGCCACCAGGGCCGCTTTCGCGACCCGGGGCAAGCAAGACGATTAGCGCTTGCTGAACTGCTTGCGCCGACGAGCCTTGCGGAAGCCGACTTTCTTACGTTCGACTTCACGGGCATCGCGGGTCACGAAGCCGGCTTGCGACAGCGCGGGCTTGAGGGCCGCATCGTAGTCGATCAAAGCGCGGGTGATGCCGTGACGCACCGCACCGGCTTGGCCGGTTTCGCCACCGCCGTGGACGTTGACTTTGATGTCGAACGATTCCAGGTGGCCGGTCAGTTCGAGCGGCTGGCGCACGATCATGCGGCCAGTTTCGCGAGCGAAGAATTCGTCGACGGGCTTGCCGTTAACAACGATTTTGCCCGAGCCTTTCTTGATGAAAACACGAGCCACCGAGGTTTTGCGACGGCCGGTTCCGTAGTTCCAGTTACCGATCATGGCGTTTCCTTAGATATCCAGCGGCTTGGGCTGCTGAGCGGTGTGCGGGTGCTCGGCACCGGCGTACACCTTGAGTTTCTTGATCATGGCGTAGCCCAGCGGACCCTTGGGCAACATGCCCTTGACGGCCTTCTGGATGGCACGGCCGGGAAACCGCTGTTGCAGTTTCTCGAAGTTCGTTTCACGGATACCACCGGGATAGCCGGTGTGACGGAAGTACTTTTTGTCTTGCGTCTTGGTGCCCGTAACAACGATATCAGCAGCGTTGATGATGACGATGTAATCGCCCGTATCAACGTGCGGCGTGAATTCAGGTTTGTGCTTACCACGCAGGCGGCGTGCGACTTCGCTGGCCACACGACCCAGGACTTTGCCCTTGGCGTCGATCACAAACCAGTCACGTTGGACTTCATGCGGCTTGGCCACAAAGGTCTTCATGATTGGTTCCTAAAAGGTAAATTTTTCTGGTCAGAACAGCCTGACGAGAATCTTTTCCTGTTCCGTTGTGCCTTGGCGCATCATCCGACCGGGAAATCCCGCGCCGATCATGCGATCCGCAGCTGGCCTAAGCGTTATTAACCGCCCGTGCTACCAACCGGAATAAGGGAAAGTCGACCATTCTAGCACGATTGCTCAAATATTGTGCAACTTGAGGATCAGGAACTGTCCGAGCCCTCGTGCAATGTGGCCTGCTACCCGTAGCTTGCGGGCACCAGGGGGGAACCAACTATGCGAAACGGGCGCGTGGTGAACCGTCTTTCCAGGGCGGTTGAATATGCTCCAACCCTGGGGACAGCCCACAAGCGCGCCCGTTGTACCGAGATACCTATTTATTACTTGTGCGCCGACATCGCCACGCCCAGATATTGGTCGTACGATCCTTCGGCCAGACGGAACCACGGCACCACGCTGTCGCGGAAGCCCATGTAGTTGTCGTACAAAGCCTTGAATTTCGGGTCTTTGTCGCTGAACTCCTTGTACACCGTCTGAGCTGCCTGGTACGACGCGTCCATCACGGCGCGCGGGAACGGACGCAGCTCGGCGCCTGCGGCAATGAGCCGGCGCAGCGCGCCGGGGTTTTCGGCGTCGTAGCGGGAGGTCATGGCCACATGCGCGACGCGGCTGGCCGCCTCGACGATGGCTTGGTAGTTCTTGGGCAAGCTGTTCCAGGCGCCTTCGTTCAGGTACAGCGAGACCTGGGGACCGCCTTCCCACCAGCCCGGGTAGTAGTAATACTTGGCGACCTTGTTAAAGCCCAGTTTTTCGTCATCGTACGGACCGACGAACTCGACGGCGTCCAGCGTGCCTTTTTCGAGCGAGGGATACACATCGCCACCTGCCAGTTGCTGCGGCACCACGCCCAGACGGGACAGGACTTCGCCCGCGAAGCCGGCGGTACGCATTTTCAGACCCTTCAGATCGTCGACGGTCTTGATTTCTTTGCGGTACCAGCCGCCCATTTGCACACCGGTGTTGCCCATGGGGAAGTTGACGATTTTGTGCGGCTTGAACATTTCGCGGGTCAGCTTCATGCCGTCGCCGTTGAACATCCAGGCGTTCATCTGACGCGCGTTCAGGCCAAAAGGCACAGCCGCGTCAAAGCAGAACGCCGGATCCTTGCCGTAGTAGTAATACGACACGGTATGGCCGCACTCGATGGTGTTGTTGGACACCGCGTCCATGACCTGCAAGGCAGGAACGATTTCACCACCCGGGAAGTGACGGATGTTGAATTTACCGCCCGTGGCTTCGTTGACGAACTTGCAGAAAATGTCGCCGGTGCCGAACAGCGCATCCAGGCTGCGCGGGAAGCTGGACGCCATGCGCCAGTTCAGGCTGGGTGCGTCTTGCGCGAATACCGGCGCGGCAACCGCCGCACTACCTGCGACAGCGCCCAGGCCGGCTTGTTTCAAAAAGGAACGACGTTGCATAAAGGTTGGCTCCTCGACAGCAATTTGGTATGAGATATCGCACGCGATATGTGGCGGATATTACACGTTGTTATATCTATACCGTAAGAGGGGTTACCAGCCCGCAAGCCGGCAATCGTGAATTTGGCTGGCCAACAGGGCCGGACTGAGGGAAGCCCGGCCTGCTACAGAGGCGAAAAGGCGAGTCACCGGCTGGCGTTGCGCGAATCAGACCCCGGCAATCGCCATTTGCTCGATAAGAATCGAACCTGTGCGCTTGGTTCCGCGAGCAATCGTATCGGCACCTACGGCGACGATCTGACGGAACATATCAGCCAAATTGCCGGCGATCGTGACTTCCTGGACCGCATGCTGGATTTGACCGTTTTCCACCCAGTATCCGAACGCGCCGCGCGAGTAATCGCCCGTGACGTAATTGACGCCCTGACCGATCAGCTCTGTAACCAGCAACCCTGTACCGAGCTTGCGCAGCATGGCTTCGAAATCATCATCGGCCGAAGTCAGGCGCGAGGATAAGGTCAGGTTATGCGAACCGCCTGCATTGCCGGTCGTCGTCATACCGAGCTTACGCGCCGTGTAGGTCGACAGGAAATAGCCTTCCAGCACGCCGCCTGTCACCACGCTGCGAGCCCGGGTGCGCACGCCCTCGTCGTCAAAAGGCGAACTGCCCATGCCACCAGGCACGTGGGGGTCTTCGGCAATGTCGATATGGTCGGGAAAGATAGGTTTGCCCAGAGCATCGACCAGAAAACTGGCCTTGCGGTACAAGGCGCCACCACTGGTTGCCTGCGTAAACGCGCCCAGCAGCCCTAACGCCAGAGGCGCCTCGAAGAGCACGGGAAATTTACCGGTGCGAATTCGTTTGGCCGACAGGCGCGACAAGGTGCGCTCGGCCGCGTAACGGCCGACGGCCTCGGGCGCGGCCAACAACGCAGGATTACGTTCCGAGCTATACCAGTAGTCGCGCTGCATGTTGTTGCCGCGCCCGGCGATCGGAGCGACCGACAGACTGTGGCGCGAGTACGGGTAACCCCCGAGGAAGCCTCGGGTATTACCCATGACGAACTGGCCTTCGTAGGTGCCTACGGTTGCGCCATCGGTATTGGTGATACGGCGATCCACGGCTCGGGCTGCGCGCTCAGCGCGCAATGCCAGTTCGGCGGCCTGCTCCGTGGTGACTGGCCAGGGATAATGCAAGGCCAGATCGGGGACATCGGTCGCCAACTGGTCAGCATCGGGCAACCCCGCTGCCGGGTCGGCTGCCGTATGGCGGGCGATATGCCAGGCGGCCTCGACCGTCTGGCGCAGCGCAGCCTCGGAAAAATCCGAGGTCGAGGCAGAGCCGCGGCTCTGGCCGGCATACACCGTCAAATCCAGTGAGCGGTCGCGGGTTTGTTCGACCGTTTCTATATCGTCTTTACGCACCGATACCGACAGCCCCAGGCTTTCGGAAATCTCGGCTGCAGCGTCGCTGGCGCCGATCTGGCGTGCATACGCCAGGACTTGTTCGACCAGTTCGCTGAAACGCGCGTGGTTCGCGGCCACGGGAAGAGAGGAGGTAGAAGTATTGACCATTGCAGTCCAGTAAGCAGAGACGGTTATCATAGCCAAGTCTGCGTTGATGCTGTTCCCCCATTGCGTTCCTCATGAATTCTTCTATCCCTGATTCGACCGCCGAAGGCGAATTCGACGAAAACGGTTACGACCGTCCCAGCAAATCGCAAATCAAGCGCGAAATGCATGCCCTGCTCGATTTGGGCAAACAATTGATCGAGTTGCCTGACGACCGTCTGAAGCAATTGCCGCTGGCCGAACGTCTGTACGAGGCAATTCGCCTGGCGCAAAAGACCACCAGCCGCGAAGGCAAGCGCCGGCAGACCCATTTTGTGGGCAAGCTGATGCGTGACGCACCCGCCGATGAGATCCGTGCGCAGCTCGATGTCTGGCAAAACGGTTCGCGCGAAGAAACTGCCGCCATGCATCGGCTGGAGTCGCTGCGTGACAAACTGCTGAGCGATGACGATGCCTTGACCCAATTGCTCGATGCCCATCCTGGCGCCGATGTGCAGGCATTGCGCGCGACCATACGCGCGGCACGCAAAGAAGCGCAAGGCAATGCCGCCCTGCAGCCAGGCCAAGAGCCGCAGCGCAAGCATTACCGCGCCCTGTTCCAAGCCCTGAAAGCCCTGTCTTCCTGACGCTGACCCAGACCACGGCGCCAATCAATAGCCATTAGCCAAATCGGACCGTTTTCGGCCCTCTCGTTTCTCTCTGCCGCCATGACTGCCACCCCTGCCCTGTTGGACTGCATCGAAATGCAGACCGCCCCCAACCCGACTCATGCCGTGATATGGCTGCATGGTTTGGGAGCCGACGGTAATGACTTTGCGCCGATTGTGCCCGAACTCCGACTAGGCGATAGCCCGGCAGTGCGCTTTGTCTTTCCCCATGCACCGGTGCAACCCGTGACGATCAACGGCGGGATGGCTATGCGGTCGTGGTACGACATTCTGGTCACTGACCTAGTGCGCCAAGAGGACGCAGCAGGCATCCGGCAATCCGAAGCCGCCGTACGGGCGTTGATCGCCCGCGAAAATGCTCGCGGCATCCCGACCTCGCGCATTGTGCTGGCCGGATTCTCGCAAGGTTGCGCGATGACGCTGCATACCGGGCTGCGGCTGGAAGAAAAACTGGCAGGCATGATCGGCCTGTCCGGCTACCTGCCATTGCTGGACACGGCAGCCGCCGAGCGTCACACCGCCAATGCCGGTACGCCGATTTTTCTGGCGCACGGCACGTTTGACCCTGTCGTTGCGCTGCCGCGTGCCGAAGCCTCGCTGACGCAATTACAGTCGTTAGGCTATGACGTGCGCTGGCATACCTACCCGATGCCCCACTCGGTATGCGCACCGGAAATCAACGATATCGCGGCGTTTTTGCGCGAAGTTTTGACATCGGCGTAATTGGAAAAAACCAAATCGGGTACGACAAAACCCGATTCGGGTTTTCAGGAAAGCAGACTCAACCACACCCGTCGCATGGTGGGGTCTTCCGGATCCGGATCGTTCGTAAATCCCAGACGCGTCATCAGGGTCAACATCGGCCGGTTATTGGCCAACACGAGGCCATCGATATATTCCAGTCCTTGGTCACGGGCCGCGTCGATCAGGGCTTGCATCAATTGTCCGCCCAGATGCCGGCGTTGCCAGTCATCACCGATGACCAGGGCGTACTCGGCGCCGCGCCCATCGGCATTACGCAAGTAGTGCGCAAAGCCGATGATGATCTCGTGCGGATGCCCCCGGTTTGCCGGATTCGGGACATAGGTGGTCGCCACCAGCGCCAGTTCGCGGTGGTAATCGATCTGCGTGTATCGCGCCACCATGCGCGGCGTGAGTTCGCGCATCATGGACACAAAACGCATATAACGCGAACGCTCTGACAGGCCACGGATGAAATCCTGCAAGGTCTGCCCGTCTTCGGGACGAATGGGACGAATCACCCATTCAGTCCCGTCATCGAACTCGCGGCGCCGCACTAACCGCGCAGGATAAGGATGAATCGCCATGTGCGGATAACCGCTGGTTTGCGGCGTGGCACAGGCAGGCTCGGCGCACAGGGTGATGCGCAGGCCAGCAGCGCGCAATTGCGTTTCACCCGCATACAACGGATCGATATCCAGCGACTCGATGGCGGGCAATTCGGAAATGACCTCAGACACCTGAACCAATGTGTGCTGCAAAGCCTCGGCGGCAGCGCTGCTGATCTGCGAGGCGAGCACGCGCTGCCATGTACGGCTGCGTTCGATCAGTTGGCGCGCCAAAAAGCCATTGAGCGGCGGTAAATCCCGGCCTCTATCGGAGCCCGCCGATAGCAATGCATCGGGGCCGCCCGCACCGAATTGGATGATGGGCCCAAAATTCGGGTCACGCCGCACGCGAATGGCCATAGGCCGCGACTCGGGCTCACCCGGCAGCACGCCCGCAGGAACATCGCGCAGCGGGACATAGAAGGCATCCAACACGGCGCGGCACTCGGACACAGACAAATCCAGGCGGCCCGCTGCGCGAACGCTCTCCAGCACAAGGCGCGCCTTGCTCACGTCCGGCAAGCGGCTCGGCGGCTCGGGCGGCAGCGTTTGCAGCAGCAATTGTTGGTTGTAGTAGTGCGTAGAAAGTACGCCAAAAGCATCGGCTGCAGACTCAGGGGTGCGAAAGGCTGGGGTTCCGACATCGTCGAGCATCCGACGCAGCGGCCGCATACCCGCGTCGCCCATGAAACAACTCACCACGGGCTTGCGGGCATTCGGTGCAAACTGTGCCAATTGGCGCGCCACCGCAGGCATATCCGCCAGCGCATCGGGCGCCAGCACCACCAGCACACCGTCCACCCCTTGATCGTCGATCAAACTATCCAGCATGGCCTGTATGCGCTCCGGTGTCAGGGGCACATAGGTAATGACAGGATTGGCCGTCGCCGCATCGGGCTCGAGCAGTTCCGTCAACGCCCGCCGGGTGGCTGGGGCCAACTCGGCGCGCAACATCGCCGTGTCCGGGCCGATGAGATCCAGCGCCAACTGAGGTGGGCCACTGCCATTCGAAAGGATCGCAACGCGGCGGCCACGCGGGCGCCGCGCATAACCCAGCACCTTGACGGCCGAAAATAGCTGCACAAAATACCGGACGCGTACCGCGCCGGCTCGTCGCAGCGCTGCATCCAGTGCGGGATCGCTGCCCGGCGGACCATCACGGCCGGCCTTGAGCACAATCACGGGTTTGACGCTGGCGGCCGAGCGCAACGCGCTCATGAACTCGCGTGCAACGCCTACATCCTCGAGGTACAGCACGATGCTGTCTGTCCTCGGGTCGCTGGCCAGAAAGTCCAGCACTTGAGCCAGACGAATCGAGGCCTCGTCCCCCAGTGAAATCGCGGTGGAAAAGCCAATATGCACATCATCCGCCCAGTCCATGACAGCGGCGGTGATCGAACGCGATTGCGTCACCAACGCCACACGGCCGGCGCGCGCCAAAAAGGAATGCTGGCTGAAATTCAGGCTGGCATGAGGCCGTTGCAGTCCAAAGGCCCTAGGCCCCAATAGCGCGCAACCCGTTTGCTCGGCCCATGCGCGGCATAACGCCAAAGTACCGCCGGGATAGGGATCGGGCAGTTCGTGGGGCAGCACAATCGCGGCGCGCGGCTGCAACGCCGTCAGTCGCCGCAAAACATCCGGCAATATCGCGGGCGAAACGCATATCAACGCCAGATCAGGCCGCTGCCCGGCTGACAGTCCCTGACAAGTCTCGGGAATTGCCGGAGCCTGCCCTGCCTGCACATCGACCTGGGTCGTGTTCGCACGCAATTCGGCCCGTAAAGTATTGACCACAGGCAGGGGCCGATCGGCCACGATCACCAGCGATTTGGGGTCGAACAGCGGGGCAAGAGCGTGTCGCAACATAGGCAGGTCGGGCGCTATTCTAAAATAAGCCCATCGTAACAAGACGGCCGCGTGATCGCCATGATCGCACGCCATGTTTTCCGCCCTGTCGCGGCGGCCTGCCACGCTTTTTCCTGCTGACTATGACCTCGACCCCTATCCGCACCCGTTTTGCCCCATCGCCCACGGGTTTTCTGCATTTGGGCGGCGCCCGCACCGCGCTGTTTTCATGGGCGTTTGCGCGCCACAACCAGGGTGTTTTCGTGCTGCGCATCGAAGACACCGACCTGGAGCGCTCCACGCCCGAGGCAGTACAGGCCATTCTGGACAGCATGGACTGGCTGGGCATGCAACCGGACGAAGGCCCGTTCTATCAGATGCAGCGTATGGACCGCTATCGCGAAGTCATCGCACAAATGCTGAAAGCCGGGACGGCCTATCATTGCTACAGCTCGCCCGAGGAAGTCGAGCAAATGCGCGAAGCCGCTCGCGCCAAAGGATTGAAGCCGCGTTACGACGGCACCTGGCGCCCGGAGCCGGGCAAGACACTGCCCCCCATCCCCGAAGGCCGCAAACCCGTCGTGCGTTTCAAGAACCCGCTAGAGGGCTCGACCAGCTGGAACGACATGGTCAAAGGCCCGATCAGCTTTGAAAACGGCGAACTCGACGACCTGATCATTGCTCGCCCCGATGGCACGCCTACGTATAACTTCTGCGTGGTGGTCGACGATTGGGACATGGGCATGACGCATATTCTGCGCGGTGACGATCACGTCAACAACACGCCGCGCCAGATCAACATTTTGCGCGCGCTGGGCGCCACGGTGCCGGAATACGGTCACGTGCCGATGATCCTGGGCCCCGACGGCGAAAAGCTGTCCAAACGCCATGGCGCCGTCAACGTGATGGAATACGACGCGCAAGGCTACTTGCCCGAAGCGATGATCAACTATCTGTCTCGCCTGGGCTGGAGCCATGGCGATGACGAACTCTTCACGCGCGAACAATTGGTGCAATGGTTCGACACCGATCATCTGTCCAAATCCGCATCGCAATGGGACCCGAAAAAGCTGAACTGGGTCAATGCGCACTACATCAAGCAGATGGACAATGCCGAGTTGGCCGCCCGCGTTGCCCCGCGCATTGAAAAACGTGGCGGCAACCCCGCCGCCACTGACCTGCCTGCGGCAATGGGACTACTGAAAGACCGTGCCGAAACGCTGGAGCAATTGGCCGAATCGGCGATGTTGTTCTGCAAACCGTTCACGCCAGCACCGGCCGAACTGGTGGAGCAACACCTGACCCCGGCTGCGCGCGAAGCCCTGGCCGACTTTGCTCAACGCGCCGCAGACACGGACTGGACACGTGAGGGAATCACTGCGCTCATCAAGGCCGTGTTGGCCGATCGCGGCCTCAAAATGCCGCAACTGGCGATTCCGTTGCGTGTCGCCGTCGTGGGCCAGACCCAGACGCCGGCAGTGGATGCAGTGCTCGCTTTGATTGGAAAAGATACGGTCTTGCAGCGCTTGGGCGCAATCTGAATAGACACGCCCAACCGGAACTCCTGACGCCAAAAAGGTGCTGCCAACGATTTGGCGGCACCTTTTTCATTCCAAAGATTGCGCAAACGCAAAAGGCGCAGTGCCGAGGCTCAACCCGATGTCTTCGATCGACACGGACACCTTGGATCGCATACATGACACCATTGCGATCCTGACGCGCGGTGTTGATTCATGCCTTCATTGAACCACCGGCTCGCCGGTTTTCGCCTGCGCACGGCGCTTTAACGCCCACGCAAAGCTGGCTCCTAAGAGAGGCAGCAATACCGCCGACGTACCGAACAATACGGCAGCGCCTGCAACGTCCACGAATACGCCAGCCAGCGCCACCCCTACTGCCTGTCCCATGAACAAGCATGAGGCGAACCATGCCACGGCGGTTCCTCTCGCTGATGGCACCATCTGCGTCGCATTGGTTTGCAACGTCGCATGCAGCAGGTAATAGCCAAAGCCAGCAAGCACGCTCGCCGCCACTGCCCATCCCCATGCCGGGCCGAGCCAATATGCAAGAAAGGCGACGCAAAGGACGACACCGCCTGCAGCGGCGAGACCTCGTTCTCCCAACCAACGCAGCACCCGTCCCGCCACCAGCGTGTAAAGCAATCCGCCCAAGGCGTACACCGCTACCACAGCGCCGGCCGCCGACAATGACAAGCCAAATCGGTCGTGCAAATAGGCAGGCGCGAATGCCAAGGAGCCAAACACCAGCAGCCCCTCCAGGAACACCGTGACCAGGACAACGCGCGCCCATGGCACGCCAAACACGGTACGCACCTGGGCGACAAAGCCATGCCGCGGAGCGGATTGAGTCGCCGTCGTCGCGCCTGCCGCGGCCGCCGACCGCCGCTGCGCAGCTTGTTGCCCGACCTCGCGCAACAACAGGCTACCGACAACCACATACCCCACGACCAAGAACGCAAAGGCCCAGCGCCATCCCATCGTGTCGGTAATCAAGCCACCGGCCAACTGGCCCATCGCCATTCCCAAAATCGTACCTGTCAGAAAGCGCGCCAAGGTCGCCTGCCGCTCCTCGTAAGGTACGTTATCGCCGATCCACGCCATCGATAACGGAACGATGCCGCCGCCAGCCGCACCGGACAATGCACGGCACACAATCAATACATCCAGGTTCGGCGCCATCACCGCCCCCATACTGCCGATGGCGCACGCAAATGTTGCGATGGCAACGACGCGAAATTTGCCGTAGCGATCTCCCACGGGCCCGAAAAACATCTGCAGCAAGCCATACGCCACTGCAAATGCCGTGACGGTAGCACCTGCCTGCCCGGTCGACGTGCCAAACTCGGCTGCCAGCCGCGGCAACATCGGATCGCAAATACGAAAAGCACTGGCGCTGACGAAAGCCGCCAGCGCCAGCAAGAGAATCGCTCGATTCTGAGAATGTGGAGAGGACATCTCAATAAGGTAAACGATAACCCGGTTGCATGCGACGCGCCGTAATAGACTGCCCGCCACTGCGCAATTCACGCAGCGTCAAACGGCTCGGCTCGGTCTTCTCGATCCGATAGCGGTTCTGATAGATGGGATCGTCCATATCGATCAACTCTCCATTGGATTTGATCGTCTGCAAGGTAATCACCCCATCGGCGACCTGCCAACAGCCTGCCTCGCGCAAACCTGGACGAATACGCTTGCCCACCTTCAGTTGGGTGTCATAGGCCATCGAGCCATCAGCCCCCAGCACGATCAGCGCACGAAAATCACCGGCCACGCCGCGAGGGCGCGTATTGGACTGCCATGTACCAACCAACTGACTGCCTGCCTCTGCCGGCGAGCAAACGATGGGCCGAGGCGCCTCAGGCGCAACAGAAACCTGTTCAACGGGCGCTTTCTTCGTCACGCATCCCGCCAACGTCAACACTGCACCCGCCACCACAAAACCGCGATACCGCCACACACTCTTCATGACACCCTCGAAACGCACGCGCATCACACCGCTGCATAGCGGATCTATCCCTGCGCATTTGCAGGTGCGACTCTAATGAGGGCGTGCTCAGGATGCAATGCAGCAATAGCGGGAATGCGGTGTAGACGCAACAGTCTGGAAACAAACAATGAGCACGAAAATCTTGACTTTGCTATCGAGGATCGCCGTTATTCCGAGGGCGATCGCGTCCTTGTTTCATGCAATCCGCGCGATCACGCCGCCAACATCACGTCACAAACTCCAAACGACCGACATCATGCTGCCAACTTCATGCGGCATCGAGGGGCAGACGGACTTCGTGCTTGATCTCGCGAAGAGCAACAATCGTGCGGGTCTGACGAATGCCCGGCAGATTGAACAGAAAGCGATGCAGGAACCGGTCATACGCCTCCGGGCTTTCCACCAGGATCTTCAACAGAAAATCCGAGTCGCCCGTAACCGCATAACACTCCAGGATCTCGGGCGCATTGCGCACCGAGCGCTCGAAATTCTCTACCGTGCTGGCCGAATGCCGTTCGAGACTGATCTGCGCGAACATACACCCCTGCAACCCGACCTTGGTGCGGTCGACCTGGGCCGAATAGCCCAGGATCACGCCAGCGGCCTCCAGCGCCTTCACCCGGCGCCACACCGGCGCAGTGGACAAGCCTACCTGCTCGGACAGTTGCTGAGCCGACGCCCTGCCGTCTTCTTGCAGGGCTCTCAGAATACCAATATCTGTCTTGTCCATTTTTTCCCTTTTCCGAGCCAAAACGAAATGTTTATTTCGAATTATAGGGATTACACGATCCGATAACGCAATAAATCAACATCCGTGCGCACCTATGATGATCGTAATAATAGGCAGGAGCGAAATCATGGACGGCACCCCATTGGATCCGGCCCCGGCAGACGAACCGGCGCTGGATCTGGACTATCAACTGCAGGACAACCTCACCCGCACAAACGGCCGCATTTTTCTGACAGGCACGCAAGCGTTGGTACGTATCCTGTTGGCCCAGCGTCGCCGCGATCGCGAGCTCGGGTTGAATACGGCAGGCTTTATTTCGGGGTATCGGGGCTCGCCCCTAGGCGGCGTGGACATGGCCATGTGGAAAGCCAAGCCCATCCTCGACGCCCATCAAATCACCTTTCTGCCGGGCATCAACGAAGACATGGCGGCCACCGCCGTCATGGGCACTCAACAGGCGGGCGTGCGCGATGATCGCAAAGTCGATGGCGTGTTTGCGCTGTGGTACGGTAAAGGCCCCGGCGTAGATCGCGCGGGCGACGCCCTGCATCACGGCAACGCCGCCGGCGCCTCGCGTCATGGCGGCGTGCTGGTGGTCGTCGGCGACGATCACACCGCCGTATCGTCATCCATTCCCCATGCGAGCGAGGCCTCGCTGATCGGCTGGCAAATGCCGATCGTGCATCCTGCCTCGATCGACGAATACGAGACCTTTGCCCTCTGGGGCTGGGCCTTGTCGCGCCACAGCGGCGCGTGGGTTGCATTCAAAGCCGTCTCCGAAACCATCGAGAGCGGCCAGTCTTATACTCCCGCTCCCATCGCAAACTACGACATGCCTGCCGATCCCCAATTGCCGCCCGAGGCATTGGAGTACACCGCACGCGACTTTCTGTCCCCCGCGGTCGAACTGCGCATGCAAACCCGCCTGAAAGCCGTACGCGCTTTTGCGCGCCGTCATAGTATCGACAAACTCGTCTGTCCGGCACCGCACGCCACGGTGGGAATCGTCACCGTGGGCAAGGCACATCTCGACACACTGGAAGCACTGGCGCATCTGGGCATCAATCCTCACGCCGCGGATAGTCCCGTGCGTATTTACAAACCGGGCCTGACCTGGCCGCTCGATGCCGAACGTCTATTTGATTTCGCCCATGGGCTGTCGCACATCCTGGTCATCGAAGAAAAAGGCGCGGTCGTCGAAAGCCAGATCAAAGATCTGCTCTACAACCGTCCCGAGCGCCCGACGGTCGCAGGCAAGACCGGCTGGGACGGCGAGCCCTTGATTCCGTCAGCCGGTCAATTACGCCCCTCACTGCTGGCAGCGCCCTTGGCCGCATGGCTGACACGCACGGCGGGGCTGCACCACGTGTCCGTTCCTGCAACGCTGACTTGCGCGGCGCCGCTGTCCAATGACGCCGATGGCATGCGCCGTCGCCCCTACTTTTGCTCGGGATGCCCGCACAACAGTTCCACCAAAGTCCCCGAAGGCAGCCAGGCGCTTGCAGGAGTGGGCTGTCATTACATGGCTGCATGGATGGACCGCAATACAGCCGGCCTGACACAGATGGGCGGAGAAGGCGTCGACTGGATTGGACTCTCTAACTATATAGAGATGCCCCATGTCTTCCAGAACATGGGCGAGGGTACGTACTACCATTCCGGCTACCTCGCGATCCGGCAGGCCGTCGCGGCGCGGGCCAACATCACGTACAAGATTCTGTTCAACGATGCCGTCGCCATGACGGGCGGGCAGCCGGTAGACGGACCGATCTCCGTGCCGCAGATCTGCCAACAACTGCGCGGCGAGAATGTTGCCCGGATCGTCGTCACCACCGACGAGCCCGACAAATATCGGGGCGTCGAATTACCCGCCGGCGTGACAGTGCATCACCGGCGCGAACTGGATGCCTTGCAGCGCGAACTGCGCGAGACCAAAGGGGTCACGGTCCTGATTCACGACCAGACCTGCGCCGCCGAAAAACGCCGTCGCCGCAAAAAACAACAATTTCCCGATCCCGCGCGCCGGCTGCTGATTAATAGCGCAGTGTGCGAAGGCTGTGGCGACTGCGGGACGCAATCCAATTGTTTATCGATCGTGCCCATGGAGACACCCTATGGGCGCAAGCGCGCCATCGATCAGTCCAGCTGCAACAAAGACTATTCCTGTGCCGAAGGATTTTGCCCGAGCTTTGTGTCGGTCATGGGCGGCAAACTGCGCAAGCAGGCTGCGCCGCGCGAGAATCCGGCAACGGCCACGGCAGGCAACGGAACGTCGAACGCCAGGGCGACGGCCGCTGCATGGCACCAAGACGCTGCTGCGCTGCCCATGCCCTCCATTGAGACTCTGACGCAGCCCTACCGCCTGCTGGTCGCGGGAATGGGGGGCACCGGCGTGATCACCATCGGGGCGATCGTATCCATGGCCGCCCATCTGCAAGGTCTCTCAGCGTCGGTATTGGATCTGACTGGCCTGGCGCAAAAGGGCGGCACGGTCATCAGCCATATCCGGTTGGCCCCCGCGCATGCTGCCAATGGCCCTGTCAGACTGGACTGGCAACAAGCCGACGCGGCGATTCTGTGCGATCCGGTGGCCGCGACGGCCCCTGATGCCCTGGGCGCCCTACGGCATGCGCACACGCAAACCGTGATCAACACCTACGTTGCACCCGTTTCCGAATTTACCCGCGACCCCGATGCGGCACTGCGGCCCGACGCCTTGCTAGCCAAAATCCAGCACGCGGTCGGCGCCAGCCACACCGCCGCCTTGGACGCTCATCACGCCGCACAGACGTTATTCGGCGACAGCATCTTGTCCAATATGTTCATGTTGGGCTACGCCTGGCAGCGCAACCATGTGCCGCTGTCGCATGCTGCGCTGGTCCGCGCCATCGAGCTCAATGGCGTCTCGGTACAGGCCAATCGCGAGGCCTTCGAAGCCGGCCGGCTCGCCGCGCACAATCCCAAAGCGCTGGCGGCCGCATTGCGCCCCGCGGGCCAGGTCGTCCAACTGCACATTCCCGAGTCGTTCGAGCGCATGGTGTCGCGCCGGGTTCGCGACCTGACCGCTTACCAAGACGCCGAGTATGCGCGCCAGTATCAGCAACTGGTCGAACGCGTGGCCCAACGCGAACGCGAGGTAGCACCGTCCTCGCGCTCACCGCGATTGGCCATCGCGGTAGCCCGCAATCTGTTCAAACTGATGGCATACAAAGACGAGTACGAGGTCGCCCGGCTATATACAGACGGCACGTTCCAACAGCAATTGCGCGAACAGTTCGAAGGAGACTACACCCTGCGCTTTCACATGGCGCCGCCCCTGCTGGCACGCAAGGACCCCCATACGGGCATTCCGCGCAAGATTTCCCTGGGCCCTGCGACGATGACCGTGATGAAAGTCCTGGCTCGTTGCAAACGCGTGCGAGGCACGTGGCTGGACCTTTTTGGCCGCAGCGAGGAACGCCGGATGGAGCGCGAGCTGATCGCGCAATATCGCCAGACAGTGGACATCCTGCTCGAGCACTTGTCGCCCGCCAATCTGACTCAAGCGGCCAAGATTGCTGCGCTGCCCGACCAGATACGGGGTTTCGGCCATGTCAAAATTGCCAATGTGGCGCAATACCGCAATGCTCTGCAACAGGAACTGCAACATTACGGCCTGCCGGCCATGACCGAGATTTCTGTGCGCAGACGCGCGTAAAATAATGACCTGAAGTAATCACTACGCCGCACGCGCCTGATTGGCGCGTGCTTCGCATTTTGTCACGATTAATTAATCCGCCCTTCACAGCTTCTTCTTGTGCCTTTCTCCCATTGATCACTAGAATTAGTGTCATACGAGGGGTGGTACACTATATGTAGTGGTCAAAACATAGCCAGATTCACTTCATTCTGGCGCGGCCGGGTGTTCTCCCCGCTCAGCTCGACCCTCACGCATTTAGACACATTTAGCCCCCGACACGGACCACGCCCGTGTCCTTTTACGTTATTTCCACAGGAGCTTCCATGCAGACGACGATCGCCTCTGTGACCCGGCCTTCCGCCGAGCCGCCCTCCCAAACTGCTGTTAAATCAGCCGACGCGAACGGTGGCCAATGGGCCAGCTATAGCGTCATCCGACGCAATGGCTCGGTTGTGGGCTTTGAGCCCGGCAAAATCGCTATTGCGATGACCAAGGCTTTTCTGGCCGTCAATGGCGGCCAAGGCGCCGCGTCCGCGCGCGTGCGCGAGCTGGTCGAAACGCTGACCACGCAAGCAGTCAACGCGCTGGTGCGCAATCGCCCCAATGGCGGCACCTTCCATATCGAAGACATCCAGGATCAAGTCGAGCTGGCCCTGATGCGCTCGGGTGAGCATGATGTCGCGCGCGCCTACGTGCTGTATCGCGAAAAACGCGCGCAAGAACGCGCCGCCACCCAAGGGCAAAGCAGCCTCACCTCGCCGTCGCAAGGCGAGACCAGCCATCTGAACGTGGTGGAAAACGGTGTACGCAGCCCGCTGAACCTGAGCGCATTGCGTGCCACCATCGAGGCCGCCGGCGAAGGATTGAGCGAATTCATCGACACCGAGACCATCCTGAAGGAAACGGTCAAGAACCTGTACGACGGCATCCCTGTCGACGAAGTCTTCAAGTCCGCGATTTTGTCTGCTCGCGCGCTCGTCGAAAAAGATCCGGCCTACAGCCAGGTCACGGCACGTCTGTTGCTGCACACGATCCGCAAAGAAGTCCTCGGCGAAGAAGTCTCGCAAGCCAGCATGGCGACGCGCTATGCGGAATATTTCCCCACCTTCGTCCAGCGTGGCATCGAAGGCGGCCTGCTCGACCCCAAACTGGGCGAATACGATCTGGCGCGCATCGCTGCCGCGCTGGATTCGCGCCGCGACCTGCAGTTCAGCTATCTCGGCCTGCAGACGCTGTACGACCGCTACTTCCTGCACATCCGCGGCACTCGCATCGAATTGCCGCAAGTTTTCTTCATGCGCGTCGCCATGGGCCTGGCGCTGCGCGAAACCGATCGCGAAGCACGCGCCATCGAGTTCTACGAGATCCTGTCCTCGTTCGACTTCATGAGCTCGACGCCCACGCTGTTCAACTCGGGCACCCTGCACTCGCAACTGTCGTCGTGCTACCTGACCACCGTGTCCGATGACCTGGAAGGCATCTACGACGCCATCAAGGAAAACGCACTGCTGGCCAAATACGCCGGCGGTCTGGGCAACGACTGGACGCCGGTACGTGCCCTGCGCAGCCACATCAAGGGCACCAACGGTGAAAGCCAGGGCGTTGTGCCGTTCCTGAAAGTCGTCAACGACACCGCTGTCGCTGTGAACCAGGGCGGCAAACGCAAGGGCGCCGTCTGCACCTATCTGGAAACGTGGCACCTGGATATCGAAGAATTCCTGGAACTGCGCAAAAACACCGGCGACGAGCGCCGCCGCACGCACGACATGAACACGGCGAACTGGATTCCCGATCTGTTCATGAAGCGCGTCATGGAAAATGGCGAATGGACCTTGTTCTCGCCGTCCGACTGCCCCGACCTGCACGACAAGTACGGCAAGGCATTCGAACAAGCCTACCTGGGCTACGAAGCCAAAGCCGAACGCGGCGAACTGAAGCTCTTCAAGAAGATGCCCGCCGTGTCGCTGTGGCGCAAGATGCTGTCGATGCTGTTCGAAACCGGCCATCCGTGGATCACCTTCAAAGATCCGTGCAACATCCGTTCGCCGCAGCAGCACATCGGCGTCGTGCACAGCTCGAACCTGTGCACCGAGATCACGCTGAACACCAATGACTCGGAAATCGCCGTGTGCAATCTGGGTTCGGTGAACCTGGTCGCGCACATGAAACCCGCAGCCGCCGGTGGCTACGAGCTCGATCACGACAAGATCAAGCGTACCGTCAGCATCGCCATGCGCATGCTCGACAACGTGATCGACATCAACTACTACGCCGTCAAGAAAGCCAAAGACTCGAACGAACGCCATCGTCCGGTCGGCATGGGCATCATGGGTTTCCAAGATTGCCTGCAGATGATGCGCGTGCCGTATGCTTCGCAAGCCGCCGTTGAATTCGCAGATCGCTCGATGGAAGCCGTGTGCTACTACGCATACTGGGCCTCGAATACACTCGCGCAAGAACGCGGCCGCTATCCTTCATACGAAGGCTCGTTGTGGTCGCGCGGCATCTTGCCGCAAGACACTGTCGCGATGCTGCGCGATGAGCGTGGTGGTCATGTTGAAGTCGATGATTCGAGCACGCTCGATTGGGATGCGTTGCGTGCAAGCATCAAACAACACGGCATGCGCAACTCGAACTGCATCGCAATTGCCCCAACCGCGACGATTTCCAATATCATTGGTGTATCTGCGTGCATTGAACCTACTTACCAGAACTTGTACGTCAAATCGAATCTCTCCGGCGAGTTCACGGTCGTTAACGATTATCTCGTGCGTGACCTGAAGAAACTCGGTCTCTGGGACGAAGTCATGGTCGCTGACCTCAAGTACTTCGATGGCAGCCTGTCCCGCATCGATCGCGTACCTTCCGAACTCCGCGAACTCTACGCCACTGCGTTCGAAGTCGAACCGCGCTGGCTGGTTGAGTGCGCATCGCGCCGCCAGAAATGGATCGATCAAGCACAATCGCTCAACATCTACATGGCGGGCGCATCGGGCAAGAAACTCGACGACACCTACAAGCTGGCATGGCAGCGTGGCCTGAAGACCACCTACTATCTGCGCACGCTGGGCGCGACCAGCGCTGAAAAATCGACGGGCCGCGGCGGTGAATTGAACGCCGTGAGCGCGGGCCAGACTGCCGCAGCAGTCGCGGCCGCAGCAGCCCCTGTTTTGCCGGAACCCGAAATTCTCGGGGCGGTTTGCACGATGCGGCCGGGCGATCCCGGTTTCGAAGAGTGCGAAGCCTGCCAGTAATCACCACCGCCTCCGGAGAATTTATTTATGCTTAATTGGGAAGACGACAACCTCGCAACGCAACCGGCTAAAGCCCCCGCTCCCGCAGCGGGCGGACAGCCGGCGGCGGCTGCACAACCGACGCGCGCAGCAACGGGCGCGTTCGCGGATGCGGCGCTGCCCCCGGCAGCTCCGCAAGCCGCCTCTGTGCCTGCGAGCGCCGATGCCACCGCACATCGCGTCAAAGTTGCGGACAAACGCATCATCAACGGCGAAACCGACGTCAATCAGTTGGTGCCGTTCAAATACAAATGGGCCTGGGAAAAATACCTGGCCACTTGCGCCAACCACTGGATGCCGCAAGAAATCAACATGTCGCGCGACATCGCGCTCTGGAAAAACCCGAACGGGTTGACCGAAGACGAGCGCCGCATCGTCAAACGCAACCTGGGTTTCTTCGTCACGGCCGACTCGCTGGCCGCGAACAATATCGTGCTGGGCACCTATCGCCACATCACTGCGCCTGAGTGCCGCCAGTTCCTGCTGCGCCAGGCATTCGAAGAAGCCATTCACACGCACGCATATCAATACATCGTCGAAAGCCTGGATCTCGATGAAGCCGAGATCTTCAATGCCTACAACGAAGTGCCGTCCATTCGTGCCAAAGACGAGTTCCTGATCCCGTTCATCGACGCCATCGCCGATCCCAACTTCAAAACCGGCACGCCCGAAGCCGACCAGACGTTGTTGAAATCGCTGATCGTGTTCGCGTGCCTCATGGAAGGCCTGTTCTTCTACGTTGGATTCACGCAGATTCTGGCACTCGGTCGCCAGAACAAAATGACCGGCGCTGCCGAGCAGTACATGTACATCCTGCGCGATGAATCCATGCACTGCAACTTCGGCATCGACCTGATCAACACCGTCAAACTCGAAAATCCTCACTTGTGGACGCCGGAATTTCGCGAAGAAATCCGCGCACTATTCCAAAAGGCAGTAGAACTCGAGTACGCTTACGCCGAAGACACGATGCCGCGTGGTGTGTTGGGATTGAACGCTCCTATGTTTAAATCCTACCTGCGCTTCATCGCAAACCGTCGCTGCCAACAGATTGGTCTTGAACCGCTGTTCCCTCAGGAAGAAAATCCCTTCCCGTGGATGGCAGAAATGATCGACCTAAAAAAGGAACGAAACTTTTTCGAAACACGCGTGATCGAATACCAGACTGGCGGTACGCTCAGCTGGGAATGACGACCTTCAGGCGAGCCGCGCGCAATGTGATTTGCGCAGCGCCCTGATAACAGCTCCGTCGGCCAGGTATTCGAATACGCAGTACCAAGCAGTAGGCAACCTGAAAAGGTTGCCTACTGGCGCCATTTGAGATGGCTCGCGCGAATCGCGGGGGCCATATCAAATGGCTGTGCCGAATTCATTAGCGCAAACCGTAGTAGCTGTCGCCAGAATGGGGCAGCGGCATGCGCCGATGAATAGCCCGGGCATCGTCCGTTAACCGACGGAAGGTGGCACGGGTTTACGTTCTGGGACCCCTGAACCTAAGGAGCATGACCATGGCAACAGCCAAAAAGGCCGCAAAGAAAGCGGTAAAGAAAGTTGCAGCCAAGAAGGCCGCAGCTAAGAAAGCCCCGGCCAAAAAGGCCGTGAAGAAAGTCGCCGTGAAGAAGGTCGCGGCTAAAAAGGCAGTGAAGAAAGTTGCAGCCAAGAAACCGGCCGTGAAGAAAACGGCTGCCAAAAAGGCTGTGAAGAAAACTGTCGCTAAAAAAGCTGCCAAGAAAGCCGTCGCTAAAAAAGCGGTAGCCAAAAAGGCTGTCGCCAAGAAAGCGGTTGCTAAAAAAGCAGTAGCGAAAAAAGCCGTTAAAAAGGCCGTCGCTAAAAAGGCAGTCAAAAAAGCCGTCGCCAAGAAAGCCGTTGCTAAAAAGGCCGTAGCCAAGAAGGCTGTTGCCAAGAAAGCAGCGAAAAAGGCGCCTGCTAAAAAAGCTGCCAAAGCACCGGCGAAAAAAGCTGCAGCCAAAAAGCCTGCCGCTAAAAAAGCCGCTGCCAAAAAGCCTGCTGCGCAACCGACCGCAGCTGCTGCGCAAGGCGCAAAAACCACGGTAAATCCTGCCGCGTCGTGGCCCTTCCCGACGGGCGGCCGTCCGTAATACGGGCGGAGCCGTTTACTGCGGTACCCTCAAAGCCGCCTGGCTCACGCCAGGCGGCTTTTTGCTTGATGAGGTGCATTCCGCCTCACGACACTGCCATATGGCCATGCGACAATTAAAACTATTCTTTTTGGCAGACTGTTCTCATGCTCGGCGATACGCTCCGTTTCCTGCTTGAAATCACCTTTATGCTGTTTGGCGCAGCCTTGATCGGACGCGCCTGGATCCACGCGGTGCGACTGCACCCGTTCAATCCGCTGTCTCGCGCTGTTTATCAAGTCACCAACTGGTTGGTGCTGCCCATCCGCAAACTCGTCCCTGCCGGCAATACCCTGGATTGGTCGAGCCTGGTCGCGGCCTGGTTGACCGCCCTGCTCTATCTGATTTTGATGTGGCTGATCGCTGCGCACACGCTGATTCCTGCCGCCTTATGGCCCGCCGCGCTGGGCGCATCGATATTGCTGGTGGCAAAGTGGACGTTGAACGTCATTGTCTGGCTGACGTTTCTGCAGGCGGTGCTGTCGTGGGTACATCCCTTGTCGCCGCTGATGCCATTACTGCAAACGCTGACTGCGCCGATGCTCGAGCCCATACGCCGTATTCTGCCCGGCCGCACCAGCATCGATTTTTCGCCGCTGGTGCTGTTCATCCTGGCGCAGATCGTATTGATGATGTTGTCTCGCCTGACCTTCAGCTTGATCGGTGTCTGACGCTAGGCTCAGATCTGTCCGTAAATGAACAACGCCCACCAAAAGGTGGGCGTTGTTTTTGGGGCCTGTTAAATCAATACGGGGCGACGCGCGTCGGACCTGCGCCGCTGATCACCTGTACACGCTGCCCGACGCTGAACGGCGTGTCAGCTTCTTGGGCAACGACGCGGGTTTCACCGTTATCCAGGCGGACGGTGATTTCCAAGCCCGAAGCGCGGTTCGCGCGGTTTTCTACGGCATTCCCCGCGAGTGCGCCCAAGATCGCGCCGCCCACGGTGGCTATGGCACGCCCCGTGCCACCGCCGATTGCATTACCGGCGACACCGCCCAATGCGCCGCCGGCAATCATACCGACACCGCTGGATTTGTCTTCTTCGATAGTGATCGGACGCACGCTCGTCACCGTGCCATTGCGCACGATTTGCTCTCGCTGTGCCTGATCGTAGCTATAGACGGAACTGGAGGCGCTGCGATTCGCGCACCCGCCCAGCAGCGCTATCGATGTCACGACGGCAGCCACGGCCAGCCAGCGGCCCGCACGGGGTGCGATGACAGAAGTAGAAAGGGTTTGGCTCATGTGGACTCCTTGGTCGGTAACCACGAATTATTTTACGGATAATACCCCGGCATTGGCCGGAAACAACGGGTGCGAAACAGCGTGCAACTTTTGAACGGCCTTTAGTCGAACTCTGTAACGCTTAAACAGGGCGGCAAAGCCATATCGAGCAGTGCTGCACCGCAAATAATCTCAAACTTCCATCCCTACCCGCAAGACGATCTGCAGTTTGACTGGCTTCGGAACACCGAGTTCCTAGGCAGGCAGACTGATTCCATAGGCCGCGCGCAATTGCGCATCGATCTCGGCCCGGCTGGGCGCATGATTCTGGGGGCCGCGTGAAGCGATTTTTATCGATCCCATCACATTCGCCAAACGGCAGCTGTCCAGCCAGTTCCAGCCACTAGTCAGCCCATATAGTAAGCCCGCACGGTGCGAATCGCCGCAGCCAGTCGGATCGACGACAGCAGCAGCCTGCACGGGCGGCACCTGTACGGTAGTGCCTTCCGTCAACAGCGTCGACCCTTGAGCGCCACGTGTCACCACGACGGCCTGCATCTGGGCCGCGATCTGCTCCATGCTGCGGCCTGTGCGTTGCTCGATGACGCCGGCTTCGTAATCATTGACCGTCAACACCTGAGCCAGGCCCAGCATACGCTCGAGATCGGCGCCGTCAAACAGCGGCATGGCCTGGCCCAAATCAAAGATGAATGGGATTCCCGCTGCGTGCAGGCGCTCGGCGTGTGCAAACATGCCTGCTTTGGCGTCAGGCGCGACGATCGCCCAAGCCGCCTTCGCGCCGGTGAGATCGTTCTGGGCAGAGAGCTCCATCGCGCCGGGGTGAAAAGCGGCGATCTGGCTGTCATCCAGATCAGTCGTAATAAAGCACTGAGCCGTAAACGTGCCAGGCATGACGCGCAACCGCGAGGTATCGATCTGCAGTTTGTTGAAGCGCTCGATATAGTCTGCGGCATCGTCACCGACCGTGGCCACCGGTACCGGTTGCCCACCTAGCAGCTTCAGGTTGTAGGCGATATTGCCAGCGCAGCCGCCAAACTCTTTGCGCATCGTGGGCACGAGAAACGATACGCTGAGCGACTGGATGCGATCGGCCAGGATGTGCTCTTTAAAGCGTCCTTCGAATACCGCGATGGTATCGAATGCCATCGACCCGCAAACCAGAACAGAAGCCGTCATGCTGATTATCCTTCAAGGAAAAAACTTATGGAGCTGAAAACCGTTGACGTGCGGGCCGCTCACCTGGATGGGCACAGCGATGTTGAGTTCCGCGCCGGCCTCAAACGGACGCTGCGTCTGCCCTTTAGGCAGGTAATCTTCGGGCAGCAAGACTTTACGTATCACCACGGTATCGGAAAGGTCGCTCAGATCCAGGCGCAAGGCCGGCCAAGGCTGCGGCTGATCGTAGCGGTTGCGCAGCGATGCGCGCAGCACCAGCTTTGTCACAGCCTCTTGTTGCGGCGCACCGGCGTGACCAGCAGGCGGCTGCAGCGACGATGAGGTAATGGCAATACGGTCGATATGCCGCGCGTAGCCCACCTCGCACCCTAGCGGCTCGCACAGACGCACAAGCAGCGGACGCAATTGAGGCGCCATGTCCGCAATGCTGGAACGATAGACAAAAATCAATTGCGCAGCGAGCAGCAACAGCCCCAGGACGCAGGCATAACCCCACAAGCTGCGCAAGAACGACCGGCGTGCTTGATGATCCGAATCCAGGAACTCTGGCGGTGCGCGGCCCACATCGGTTGTGCCGTGATAACGCGTACGCGACTCTCCCAGAACCGCAGTACGTCCGTGATCGTCCGGCTCATCCCGCGGGTCGACGTCATCATCCCCATCCATGCCAGCGGACCGCTCGCCTATTCTGAAGACCACCTCGTCCTGGTCTACATGACGCGCCGTATAGTGCTGGACAGACTCAGGATCGGCCTGCACCTCCCGCTCGCTGTCCTCGTCGTCTTCGTCGGCACCGCCTTTGTCCACATAAGGATCATGCCTTGCAATGTCTGATCGGCCTCGCAAGACGGCTGGCGGTGCTGGCTCTGGCGGAGTTAATCTCCCGGACACCTCGCTAGGCATCGTTACGGGGGGTGTTGGCATTGCCGGCACCCCGCCCGGGATCTGGGCTACCAGACATGCTCGGCCATCGAATACTGTCGCGCATTCTCCACAACGCACCAAGCCATTGCGTACTCGCAACTGGTCTGGCACCACCCTGAAGGTGGTACCGCAGTGTGGGCAACGAGTCGTCATGGCCATGGCGATGTCCTGCTCGTCACGGCTCAGCTTTTCTGCCCGTGCAGGCAAACCCAACCGTCCCGGGATTGCCAAACCGACATCGTCAACCACGGCGCATAGGCAGCGGCGACTTCTTCAGCCTGGCGTTCGAGCACACCGGACAGCACCAATTTGCCGCCTGGCGCCACGCGCCCCGCCAACATCGGCGCCAGCACCTTCAGCGGGTTGGACAGAATATTGGCGACAACGACCTGATACGTGCCTTCGGCCAATCCATCTGGCAACAGCGCCTGCAATTGCACCTGATTCACGCGAGCATTGTCCGCCGTCGCTTGCACGGCCTGAGGATCGATATCGACTGCATCGGTCGGTCCGGCGCCCAATTTACGGGCGGCGATGGCCAAAATCCCGGATCCGCATCCGTAGTCGAGGACGGTCGCGCCTGCGGGTAACTCGGTCTCCAACCACGCCAGACACAAATGGGTCGTGGGGTGACTGCCCGTGCCGAATGCCAAACCGGGGTCCAATTCAATATGAATCGCATCGTCGGCCTGCGTCGCGGCGGCCGACACAGCGTGATCATCGCGATGCCAACTGGGCACAATCCAGATGCGTTCGCCGATGTGAATCGGGCCAAACTGGGATTGCGTCAGCCGCACCCAATCAGCATCGGGGACATCGCGCAGCGACCAGCCACCAAGCTCGATAGGATCCAGCCCGGCCTCGGCCGTGGCTTGCTCGTAGACCTGCGCCGGGTCGGCCCCATCAGGCAACAACGCGACGACACGGTTGCGATCCCATGCCTGGACGTCGGGTTCTGTACCTGGCTCGCCGAACAAGGGGCGTTCAGCCTCGGTGCCCAGATCGGCGTCTTCGACGGAGACCGACAGGACGCCGGCTTCGAGCAGTGCGTCAGATAGCGCCTCGGCCTGCGCCTCGAGACAATGGAGGACGAGTTCACGCATGACGATGTATTCCAGAAAAAGTCTGCCGGTTTGCAGCCAAAGAGGGAGCATTTTCGCCTAAAGCGCGGGCGACGGCAAAAATGGCCCCCACGCCGCGCCTTCGGCTTGCTGCCCCCCCGGGGGCGTTTTTGCCTTGGGGCGGCCCGGCGGCAAAAAAGCCCCCACGCCGCACCTTCGGCTTGCTGCCCCCCAGGGGGGCGTTTTTGCCTTGGGGCGGCCCGGCGGCAAAAAAACGGGCCACGAGGGCCCGCCTGGCATCAAGGGCGCTGGGCCAGCTTGTGCTCAAGGTAGTGAATGCTGGTGCCGCCTTCGACGAAGCGGGCATCTTGCAGCAACTCGCGATGCAACGGAATGTTGGTGGAAATGCCTTCTACCACCATTTCGGACAGCGCGATGCGCATGCGAGCCAATGCCTGGTCACGCGTATCGCCATACGTGATGACCTTGGCGATCATCGAATCGTAGTTGGGCGGCACGAAATAACCGTTAAAGGCGTGCGAATCGATACGCACGCCAGGACCGCCCGGCGTGTGCCAGTTGGTGATACGGCCCGGGCTGGGCACGAAACGGAACGGGTCTTCGGCGTTGATGCGGCATTCAATGGCATGGCCCTTGAACTGGATATCGCGCTGACGCAACAGGAACTTTTCGCCCGAGGCGATGAGTATCTGCTGCTGTACGAGATCGATGCCCGTGATCAGTTCCGTGACCGGATGCTCGACCTGAATACGGGTGTTCATTTCGATGAAATAGAACTCGCCGTTTTCGTAGAGAAACTCGAACGTGCCCGCGCCACGGTAGCCCATCTTGCGGCAAGCATCGGCGCAACGATCGCCGATACGCTCGATCAGGCGGCGCGCAATGCCGGGCGCCGGAGCTTCTTCGATGACTTTCTGGTGGCGGCGCTGCATGGAGCAGTCGCGCTCGCCCAGCCAGACAGCGTTACGTCCGCCATCAGCCAACACCTGGATCTCCACATGGCGAGGATTCTCGAGGAATTTCTCCATGTAGACTTCGGGATTGTTGAAGGCCGCACCCGCCTCGGAACGCGTCATCGTGACGGCGTTCAAGAGGGCCGCCTCGGTGTAGACCACGCGCATGCCGCGGCCACCGCCGCCGCCAGCCGCCTTGATGATGACGGGGTAGCCGACTTCGCGGGCCACGCGCAGGATTTCTTGGGGATCGTCGGGCAAGGCGCCTTCGGAGCCCGGCACCACCGGCACGCCGGCCTCGATCATGGCGCGCTTGGCGCTGACCTTGTCACCCATCAGACGTATGGTCTCGGGACGCGGTCCGATAAAGACAAAGCCGCTTTTCTCGACACGATCGGCGAAATCGGCATTCTCGGACAGAAAACCGTACCCCGGGTGAATAGCCTCGGAGTCGGTGACTTCTGCCGCCGAGATGATGGCCGGCATGCTCAGGTAGCTTTCGCGCGACGGCGCCGGCCCGATACACACAGACTCATCGGCCAAGCGTACGTATTTGGCGTCGCGGTCGGCCTCGGAGTGCACGACCACCGTCTTGATGCCGAGTTCGCGGCAAGCGCGTTGAATGCGCAGCGCGATCTCGCCGCGGTTGGCGATCAGGATTTTTTCAAACATAGGAGCAATCAGCCAATAACGAACAGCGGTTGACCGTATTCGACGGGCTCGCCATTTTCGACGAGGATCTCTTTGATGACGCCGGACTTGTCGGCTTCGATTTCATTGAGGAGCTTCATGGCTTCGATGATGCACAGGGGATCGCCTTCTTTGACGGTCTGGCCGACATCGACAAAGGGAGCGGCGCCCGGATTCGGTGCTCGGTAGAAAGTACCGACCATCGGTGCTTTGACCACATGGCCTTGCACGACCGGAGCGGCCTCGGCAACCGGTGCGGCAGTGCCCGCGGGCGCTGCGGCGACAGGAGCGGGTGCGACGGCTGCTTCGGGGGCATGGTAAGCCACCGGTTGCAGGGTCTGCGAGAACTTGACGATACGAACCTTGCCTTCGCCTTCTGTGATTTCAAGCTCGGCAATGCCCGATTCAGCTACCAAATCGATCAAGGTCTTGAGTTTTCGGAGATCCATAGAAGCTGCTTCCCGATTAATGTTGACAACGCGCCTTCAACAGGACCGCGCTGCATCGTATGTGTATATAAAGTTAGGAAAATACTGAGACTGCCACGTCGCAGACGACATGCGGCATTGACTAATGCCGCGCCGCATAGCGCACTGCTGCCTCGTAGCCGTCTGCGCCCAGGCCGCTGATCAGGCCCACGGCCAAGTCAGACAGATAGGAATGCTGCCGGAATGGCTCGCGTTTATACAGGTTCGACAAATGTACTTCAATAAAAGGAATTGCGACCGCCGCCAACGCATCTCGCAACGCCACACTGGTATGGGTATATGCCGCCGCGTTGATGACGATAAAGTCGGTCCCATCCTGGCGAGCAGCCTGGATGCGATCCACTAATGCGCCTTCGTGATTACTTTGCCATGCGGTAAGCCCTACGCCCAACTCCCCGGCCAAGGATTCCAATCCCTGATTGATTTGCGCCAGCGTCAAGCTGCCGTAAATATGGGGTTCGCGTGAACCCAGCAGGTTCAAGTTGGGGCCATGCAATACCAGGATGTGTTGCGCCATGAGCGTCGCGCCAGAAAACCTGCCGCAAAGTGTCGGCAAAACAGTCGATAAACCGCCTTTTTACGCCTATTCACACCATTTGTCCAACAGATTGTCGCAAAGTAACGTTATACGGCATCTTGTGGCAGGTACGGAATCATGCGGCCAGACTGCTTAGCGTGCGGTCAAGATCATCAAATTGGATTTGGCCCAGTATTTTACGGTTAATGCCGCCATTTGCATCGAAAACCAAGGTAAATGGCAGCCCCCCTGCCGGATTACCGAGCGTTCGCAGGGTATCAATAGCCCCAGCCTCCATCACCAAGAGAGGGTATGAAACCGGCACTTTTTGGAGAAATTGCCGCATGTTCGCAACTTTATCAACGCCGATCCCCACAAATTGAATTTTGGGGTATTTTTCTTGCAAAGATTGCAACTCGGGCATCTCTTTGACACATGGCGCACACCAAGTGGCCCAGAAATTCACCACGACCGGACGCCCTTGCCACTGGTCGATGCGGTGCGGCTTGCCGTCCAGATCAGGCAAGGACAGCGTGCGCAACGCGGCAAGCGGGTCAGCAGCGACCGGCCCCGGGGCGGCGGCAGACGCGGAGGAAGATTGACGCGCGCGATAGGCATAGCCCCCCGCCGCGGCAGCCGCTACCGCGGCTCCGGCATAAAGAAAGAGACGACGATTCATGGCCTGATCATAACCTCAGGTGACGCCTTGGGGCAGCCACCCTCTACAATGCGCCCGAGGAGATGATCTATGCACCTGCACATTCTTGGTATTTGCGGCACTTTCATGGGTGGCCTGGCGCTCATCGCACGCGCGGCCGGACATCGCGTCACGGGCTGCGATACTGCTGTTTATCCGCCGATGAGCACTCAGTTGGCCGAGCAAGGCATTGAGCTGATCGAGGGATACGGCGCGGACCAGCTGTCACTGTCGCCTGATTTATATGTCGTCGGCAACGTTGTCACGCGCGGCAATCCGCTCATGGAAGCCATTCTGGATACCGGCGCGCGCTACGTGTCGGGACCGCAATGGCTGGGAGACAATATTCTGCCTGGCGCCCATGTACTGGCAGTCGCCGGCACGCATGGCAAAACCACGACCAGCTCCATGTTGGCCTGGATCCTCGAGGCGACTGAGCGGCATCCCAATTTTCTGATTGGCGGCGTAGCCAATGATCTGAAGGTCTCGGCTCGCTACGATCCGGCCGTACGGCCGTTTGTCATTGAAGCGGACGAATACGATACGGCGTTTTTCGATAAACGCTCAAAATTCGTGCACTACCGTCCCCGCACGGCCATTCTGAATAATCTGGAATACGATCACGCCGATATTTTTCCCGACCTGGCGGCGATCGAGACCCAATTTCATCATTTGGTTCGCACCATCCCCGGCTCGGGCCGTATTGTGCTGCCTACAAAATCCGAGGCCCTGGACCGTGTCATTGCACGCGGCTGCTGGTCAGAAACGGTGAGCTTTGGCGCCGATGGCGCTTGGCAAGCCGGCCCGGCGGATGCGGATGGCGCCTTTGAGGTGCTGCGCGATGGACGGCCTTTGGGCACCGTGCGCTGGGCATTGGGCGGAGAACACAATCGGATGAACGCCTTGGCGGCGCTGGCAGCTGCCGAACATGCCGGTGTGGATCCTGCCGATGGCATTGACTCGCTCAGCCGATTCGGCGGTGTCAAACGCCGTATGGAACTGCGCGGGACGGCCAATGGCGTCAAGGTCTATGATGATTTCGCGCATCACCCCACCGCCATTGAAACGACCCTGGCGGGTCTGCGCCGCCAGGTCGGTGACGCGCGCATTCTGGCCGTGCTGGAGCCGCGCTCGAACACGATGAAACTCGGCGCCATGGCGGCGCGTTTACCCGAATCGCTGCAATTGGCCGATCAAGTATTCTGCTTTGGCGCGCGCAGCGGCAAGCACGCGCTGGGCTGGAACCCCGACGAGGTCCTGGCCCCGCTGGGAACGCGCGCCAGCAGCTATGATGATCTGGAAGCTCTGGTGGCCGCGGTCACCCAGGCAGCACGTCCCGGCGACCACGTCCTCGTCATGAGCAACGGCGGTTTCGGAGGCGTACACGGCAAGCTGCTCGATGCACTGGCGCAACGCGCCGGCTCCACGCACTGAGGCACGGCACGGCCAGGACTCATCATGATTCTGTATCTGCACGGTTTTCGTTCCTCGCCGGAGTCGTTCAAGGCCCGGCTGATGGCGCAAACGCTGGCCGATCGCGGCCAAGCGGGCGAGCGCGACTGGCAATGCCCGCAGTTGCCCGCCAGCCCCAAAGCCGCGTTGGACTTGGCTATGGACCTGGCGCAGCGCCAATTGGCAACGGCCGTCTCCCCTCGCGACCTGACGATTATTGGTTCGTCGCTGGGCGGTTACTATGCCACCTGGCTCGCCGAACAACTGAACTGCAAAGCCGTGCTGCTCAATCCCGCGGTCGAGGCGCCGCGCGATTTGGCCACACAGGTCGGCCACCACCGCCTGTATCATTCCGACGCCCCATTCGAGTTTCGGGCCGAGTATGTGGACGAGTTATCCACCGCGTACGTGCCCGCCATCACTCAGCCGGAGCGCTATTTTTTGATAGCCGCCACGGGTGACGAAGTGCTCGATTGGCGCGAAATGCGTGATCGCTATGCGGGTTGCCGCCAACGCATCGTCCCAGGCAGCGATCATGGGCTGTCGGATTTTGCACAATGGCTACCCGAGGTGCTGGAGTTCGCTGGACTGGACTCAAACTAGACAACCAAGCGCCTGCGCTCAAGGAACAGCGAGCCGATTCAGGTTCCTTACTCGCAGCGACGGACTGTGCGACGCCCGGTCCGGAATGTGCTTTCAAGATAGGTCTGCGCGGATGACGCCGCGCGCTCGATGGACGAATTATGTACGTGTTTTACGAAGAAGACGGCGGCTTCAAGGCTGGCAATATCATGTCGGAAACCGACGCCAGCCTGCAGGTGGAGTCAGAATCGGGCAAGCGCAGCAAGATCAAACGCGCCAATGTCCTGTTCACTTTTGCTGAGCCGGCGCCGGGCGCGCTGATGGCGCAAGCCGCGCAAGATGCGGAAGCGCTGGATCTGCAGTTCCTGTGGGAATGTGCACCGCAAGAGGAATTCGACTCCTCAGCACTGGCCGCTGACTATTTTGGTCATACCCCCACCGCGGTAGAGCGCGCCGCCTTGCTGATGCGCCTGCACAGCGCGCCTGCGTATTTTCACCGCCGCGGCAAAGGCACCTACCGCCCCGCCCCGCCGGATATCCTGGCGGCAGCGCTGGCTGCCTTGGAAAAGAAGCAGAAACAGGCTGAACAGCAACAGCAATGGGTCGATGACATGGCCGCGGGCCGCCTGCCCAGCGAGATCGCCCAAGTCGCAGAAACGCTGCTGATTCGCCCCGACAAGAACAGCATGCAATGGAAAGCGCTGGACGCGGCGTGCGCCAGGCTGCAGAAAAGCCCGGACCGCCTGTTGCTGGAATTGGGCGCATGGCCGCATGCGCTGGCCCTGCACAAGCGCCGTTTTCTGGCCACCCATTTCCCGCGCGGTACGGGCTTTCCGGATACGCCCCTTCCCCCGCTTGCGCGCGACCTGCCGCTGGCGGATGCGGAAATTTATTCCGTGGACGACATCACCACCACAGAGATCGATGACGCGCTATCGGTGACGTCGCTGCCCGATGGGAAAATCCGCGTGGGCATTCACGTGGCCGCCCCCGGCCTGTCCGTCACGCGCGATAGCGACCTGGACAAACTGGCGCGCGCTCGTCTGTCCACCGTTTACATGCCGGGCGAGAAAATCCCTATGCAACCGGACCATGTGATCCAGGCATTTTCCCTGGACGCGGGGCGCGAAGTCCCTGCCCTGTCTCTCTATGTGACCGCAGACCCGGCAACTGGTGAAATCGCCGAATCCGAAACGCGGATAGAACGCGTCGTGTTGCGCGCCAATCTGCGCCACAACGAGCTGGATGGTCAGATCACCGAGGCCATGTTGAATGATCCCGACGCGCCCCTGCCCTATGGTCACTGGATGCGCCCGCTCTGGCAATTGGCCATGGCGCTGTCGGCGCAGCGCGATACAGTCCGCGGCAAGCCCGAAAACAACTCGCGGGTCGAGTACAGCTTTTACCTGGACGGCGATCCAGACGACCCTGACACGCCAGTACGGCTGGTGCCTCGTCAGCGCAACGCGCCGCTGGATCGCCTGGTCGCCGAATACATGATCCTGGCCAACAACCTGTGGGGCGGCATGTTGAACCAACACGGCGTGCCCGGCATTTACCGGTCGCAACAAGCCGGCCGGGTGCGCATGAGTACCCAGGCCTTGCCGCACGAGGCAATCGGGGTACCGCAGTATGCCTGGAGCACGTCGCCGTTGCGCCGCTATGTCGACCTGGTCAACCAATGGCAGTTGATCGCCGCCGTGGAACACGGCGTATCGGCGCGCCTGGTGGCGCCTTTCAAACCGCGCGATGCCGACCTGTTCGCCATCATCGGCGCCTTTGACGCGCAATATGCCGCCTGGAACGATTTCCAGAACAGCATGGAACGCTATTGGTGCCTGCGCTGGCTCCAACAACAAGGCATCACCCGCGTCGTGGCGAATGTATTGCGAGACGATCTGGTCCGCCTCAGTAATGCGCCGCTCGTCACACGAGTTGGAGGCCTGCCCGAGCTCGAGCGCGGCGCAGCGGTAGAGCTCGAGATTCTCGGTTTTGACGAGTTGGGATTAGAGCTGGATTGCCGATATGTAGGTCCGGCAAACCCTGCCTGATCTAAAATGCCCCCGTGCGACGTTCTGTTGATTTGTACTCGACGCGAGGCGGTTTATTGCGCTGGTTTGGCGCGCCCGCCCAGCACTATCTGCGGATCGGCCTGGCGATCTCGCTCTTGCTGCACGCTGGCGCGCTGGCGTGGCGTCTGAGCACGCCCCCTGCCAGCCGCCCCAAGCAGGCGCCGCTGGAGATCACGCTGGTCAACGCCCGCACCGAGCTGGCCCCGGCGCAGGCGCAAGTCATTGCACAGAATCAGGTAGACGGCGGCGGCAACGCCGAGCGCGGCGTCGCTGCCACGCCGCTGCCTCGTACCGGGGATTCGGCCGAGACCATCGTGCTGCAGGCCATGCGCAAGCGCCAGACCCAGCTCGAGGCCGAACAAATGCGGCTGCTGACCCAATTGCAGTCCCAGGTCACCGTCGGCACCGAGCGCCAATCGGTATACCCCTGGCCCGACGCCACGGTAGATGGCGAAGACGTGCACGAGCAGCCAGGAGTCGTGCAGAACGCCCAGATTGCCACACTGGCCTCACGCATCCAGTCCTATAACGCGCAACCGCGCAAGACCTTCGTCGCGCCGTCGGCACAGGCCTCGCACTATGCCGCGTATCTGGACAGTTGGCGCTCGCGCGTCGAGGCCATCGGTACCCGCCATTATCCGGACGAGGCACGCGGCCGGCTATATGGTTCGCTGCAAATTACCGTTTCCATCCGCGCTGACGGCAGCGTCGCGTCGGTCGACATCGATCGGCCCTCGCAACATGCCGTGCTGAATCAGGCGGCGCGGCGTATCGTGCAGCTGGCGTCGCCTTTCCCGCCGTTACCGGCCGACATCGCCAGCGAGACGGATATCCTGGTCATTACGCGGACCTGGCATTTCGTCAACGACACGTTGCAAACCCAGGCCCCATGATTTTTGCGTAAGCTACCCCCTTGAACCACCTACCTATATAAGCCGACGCAGCATCCGGCCCGACGAACCAGCCAAGCCCTCGACCCAGATAACGCAGATGACCCCGTCCAGCTCTCTCCCCCGCTACGCCGTCATCGGCAACCCCGTGGCGCATAGCAAATCGCCTCATATTCACGCGCTGTTTTCGGCGCAGACGGGCAAACCTCTGCAATACGAACCTCTGTTGGCGCCAGTGGATGGATTCGCAGCGACCGTGCAAGCCTTTCGTGAACAAGGCGGCTTGGGGCTGAACGTCACCGTACCATTCAAAGCAGAGGCTTTTGAATTGGCCCGCGCCCATCTGAGCGAACGCGCTCGCCTGGCAGGTGCGGTCAACACCCTATGGCTGCAAGATAACGCCTGGCACGGCTGCAACACCGATGGCGTTGGCCTGGTGGGAGACCTGCTGCGGCTCGGGGTCACCCTGGCGGGCTCACGTGTCTTGCTGGTTGGCGCCGGAGGCGCCGCGCGAGGCGTGCTGCAGCCCTTGGCCGATCAGGGTTGCGCCCAACTGCATATCGTCAACCGCACCGCTGCGCGCGCTCACGAATTGGTCGCGTCCTGGCCTGCCGGCGCAACGCCTCACACCCGCATCACCGCAGGCGCCCTGGCAGAGGCTGGCACAGCAGGCGGCTGGGATCTCGTCATCAATGCCACCGCC
This sequence comes from Bordetella genomosp. 4, assembly GCF_002261185.1. Classification (GTDB taxonomy): domain Bacteria; phylum Pseudomonadota; class Gammaproteobacteria; order Burkholderiales; family Burkholderiaceae_B; genus Bordetella_A. The sequence continues at coordinate 298,717 of NZ_NEVQ01000003.1, read as the reverse complement.
AGCAGCCTGCAAGGTGCGGCGCCTGATCTGCCGCGCGGTCTCTATGCCGCCAATGCGCTGGCCTACGACATGATGTATGCCGCCACGCCCACCGCGTTCATGCAACAGGCGACTGCCGATGGCGCCGCGCGCACTGCCGACGGCCTGGGCATGCTGGTTGGCCAGGCCGCAGAGAGCTTCCTGATCTGGCATGGGGTACGCCCCGACCCGGCGCCGGTGCTCGCCACGTTGCGCGCTGCACTGTTGGCCAAGGGCTGACCCCGGATGGCGACGCGCAACTCGACTATTCGCCGAATTCGTTGGGGCCGGGTGATCGGAGCCAGCCTGATGGCCCTGTTGTGCCTGCTGATCATTTATCAGCTGTGGATGTTCTGCCTGGTGGTCTGGTATGCCTACCGGGACCCCGGCAGCAGCGCGGTCATGCGTCAGGAACTATCGCGGCTGCGCGACACCAATCCGAATGCCGAGCTGCAGTATCAGTGGGTTCCCTATGACAAGATCAGCACGTCGTTAAAGCGCGCAGTCATCGCCTCAGAAGACGCCAACTTTACAGAACATGATGGTGTCGAGTGGGATGCGATTCGCAAAGCATGGGAATACAACCAACGCCAGGCAGAAAAAGGCGGCGGCAAAATGCGCGGCGGGTCGACCATTACGCAGCAACTGGCCAAGAATCTCTTTCTGTCCAGCTCGCGCAGCTATGTGCGCAAGGGCGAGGAACTGGTGCTGACCTATATGATCGAGCACGTCATGTCCAAAGAGCGTATTCTGGAGCTGTATCTGAATGTGGCCGAGTGGGGCGAAGGCGTTTTTGGGGCCGAGGCTGCTGCACGCCACTATTACAAGACAAGCGCCGGCAATCTGGGGGTCTCACAGTCTGCCCGTCTGGCAGCGATGCTGCCCAATCCGCGTTACTACGACAAACACCGCAACACCAGTTACCTGAATTCACGTACGGCTACATTGACGCGCCGTATGCGACTGGTTGACATTCCTTAACACCAGGGGAAACCTTCTATCTCGGTCCGTCGATGCAAAACATCCCCGGCAGACTGAGCGATTTTGGTAAGCTTTCACGTTTACGCGTATCCCCACGCTCGACTTATATTTCATGCGTACCGCCCGTCGTTATCTGGCCCGCGAAATTTTTCGCTCTTGTGCAGTGGTCCTGTTGGCTCTGCTGGGGCTTTTCACGTTCTTCGCGTTGGTCGACGACCTGGACAACGTCGGTGACAAATTCAGCATGCTCGCCCTGCTATACATGCAGGCGCTCGCCTTGCCCACACGCCTCTATGACCTGCTGCCCATCGGCTTGCTGATCGGCGCCATTCTGGCGTTGGCGGGCCTCGCCCAGCGTAACGAACTGGTCATCCTGCGCGTGTCGGGAGTCAGCGGCATGCGGTTGCTGGGCATGCTGTGGATCATCACGCTGCCCCTGGTCATCGGCGCCACCCTGCTGTCCGAATTTGTCACCCCGGCCGCTGAAATCAAAAGCGGCGAAGCCAGCCTGATGTTCCGCGGCAAGGCCAGTGGCGCCCGCATGGACAGCGGCTATTGGTTCAAGGAACCAACTCGCAATGGCGGCACCCGGATCATCAATATTGCCACGCTGCTGGCCAACGGCGATGTGGAAGGGGTGACACTGTATGAGTTCAAACCTGGCCAGGAATTGACAACGCTGTCCAAGGCCGCGACAGGTTCCTTTACCAACGACAAACTGGTGCTGCACGACGTAGCCGAAACGCATCTGGATGACGCGGCGGCCCAGGCGTTGGCCAATGCCAAGCAGCCGACCACGTTGCCTGCTCAAGTCACCAAGGTTGCACAACGCGAATTGGACACGACGCTCAGTCCTGATCGCCTGTTGGCGCGTGTCTTGACGCCCGAGCGCATGTCGTTGAACACCTTGCTGGACTACATCGACTATCTGAACCAGAACCAGCTCGATGCCAGCCGCCAGATCGTCGCACTCTGGCGCAAGGTCGCCTATCCCTTTACGCTATTTGTCATGATCACGATCGCGGCACCGATCGGCTTTATGCAGACGCGCCGAGGCGGCGTGGGCGCCAAGGTGTTCGTGGGGATTCTATTGGGCGTAGGCTTTTTCATGCTGAATCAGCTGGCGCTGAACGTCGGTATGCTGAGCCGCTGGCCGCCCTGGCTGACCGCCTTGGGTCCCAACGTCGGGGCCGTGTTAGTGGCGCTGGGCGCACTCAGCTTGATGGAATATCGGCACGCGACGACGCGTCTTATACAAACGCGTTGGCCTTGGAGAAAAAATCCCGTATGACAGGCGGCAGCATTTGGATGATTGGCGACGTACAGGGTTGCTGCGCGCCGCTTGAGCAGTTGCTATCCCATCCGGATATCAGTAGTGAGCCGGATGCGCGTTTTTGGTTCGCAGGTGACTTGATCAATCGTGGACCGCAGTCGCTCGCCAGCCTGCGGCGCATCATCGCGATGGGTGATCGCGCGATATCCGTGCTGGGTAATCACGACCTGCATTTGCTGGCGGCGGCAGCCGGGGTGCGCAAGCCCTCCAAATCGGACACTATCGACGAGATTCTGAATGCGCCGGATGCTGAGGAACTGATCGACTGGCTGCGCTTTCGTCCGCTGGCGCATTTTGAACATGATCATTTGCTGGTGCACGCCGGTGTTCTGGCGAAATGGGATGTGGCCAAGACATTGGCGCTCGCCGGCGAAGTCGAAACCATGTTGCGCGGGCCGAATTGGCAAAAGGCGCTGCAGAAGATGTACGGCGATGAGCCGAGGCAGTGGAAGGATGGCCATACGGGGGGAAAACGCCTGCGGGTCATCATCAATGCGTTGACGCGCATGAGGTTGTGCACTCCGCGTGGGCATATGGAGTTCAATACCAAAGTGGCGCCGGGGGCCTGGCCTGCGGGGTTGGTACCGTGGTTTGACGTCAAGGGGCGGCAGACTCGGGATGTGACGGTCGTATTCGGGCATTGGTCTACGCTGGGGTTGCTGGTGAGGCCGGACGTGATCTGCCTGGATACGGGATGCGTCTGGGGCGGGGAACTGACAGCTATGCGGTTACAGGATCGCAAGCTCGTGCAGATCAAGTGCTCGCAGTTTCGGGATCCGTTGGTGGAGAAATAGCCCCGGTGGGGGCTCGTCGGACGGAGGGTGAGTTCTTCGGCGCCGAGCAGGGACGGGGTCTCGCCCGCAGTTATAAGCGGTCGGCGATGGCGGAACGGGCGTGTTTGGAGATTTCCAATCGGGTGACGGGAGTACCGTCAGGACTTTGCGTGGCCAGCGGGGCGACGAATTCGACTTCGACCGAGAGGCCTGTGGCCCCCAGGACGCGCCAGAGGTTGGTGGCGAGGGTTTCTTCGCCGACGAAGGCGGCCAAGGGACTGCGCTGACCGTGTTGCAGAAAACGCAGGACGACGGGCTGGATCGGGATACAGGCTACGCGGGCAGGCTCGAAAAGGCTGGCGTGGAAGGGACGTACGGTGTCGCCTTCGCTGGTGGTGCCTTCGGGGAATAAGCCGACGGCCTCGCCTTGTTGAAAGCGCGCCTGGACGGCTTCGCCGACGGCGTGCACGGCATGGCGTTGGCCTCGTTCGATGAACAGGGTGCCGGCGCCTGCAGCGAGCCAACCTATGACAGGCCAGCTGCGGATCTCGCTTTTGGCCACGAACGAGGTGGCGCGAACGGAGTTGACGACGAAGATGTCGATCCAGGATACGTGGTTGGCGACCCACAGAACCGCGCCGGTCAGCAGGGGCTGACCGCTGACAACCACGCGAATGCCGCAAAACGACATCAGCCAGCGAGACCAGAAGCGATTTAGCCGCGCACGCGCAGACAAACCCAGAAAGGGATAGACAAGGCCTACGCAGAGCAAGCCAAAAATGATCCACAGCACCACGAGGATCAGACGCAGAACGATGCGTGGAAACTTGAGCAAAGACAAGTTCAGGACTCCCAGGCCATCGTCGCGCCCTCCCACGGGGCGGACTGGCGGCCGGCCAGCATCATACCTGTGATTGCTTGCTGGCATCTCATTACAGTAGGGGCAACGCCTCGCTGTACGAGCGGATAGTGGTCAAGGCAAGGCATCTAGATAGCGTTGCAGGATGACCGAGGCGGCCATCGCGTCGTCGGGCTCGTTCGTGCCCAGTAATTGCTGGGCCTCCATGCTGGAGCCACGCTCGTCGACAAGCTCCACTGTCAAGCCGAAACGGCCGTGGAGCTGATTGGCAAAACGCCGGCAGCGGGCGGTGGCGGGCTGTTCCCCGCCGTCAGAGGCCAATGCCAACCCCACGATCACGCGTTGGGGCTGCCATTCCTCGAGCAATTGGGCAATGCGCCCAAATCGGGCATCGCGCACTTCGGAGAAAATGATTTCGAGCGGCCGTGCTTGCCGGGTCAAGGTGTTCCCGATGGCGATACCTATTTTCTTTTCTCCGAAGTCGAAGGCCAGCAGGGTTTCCTCAGGCATGCCCCGCACCGCCGGACAGCATGACGGGGTCTACGCCCAGCAGTTTCAGCGCCGCGGGGTAGCGGTCTTCGGGCGGGACATCGAAGATGACTTTGGCATCTGCGCCCACGCTCAGCCAGGCATTCTGGGCCATTTCGCTTTCGAGTTGGCCAGCGCCCCACCCGGCATAACCGAGTGTCACCAGGATGCGCGCCGGTCCGTTACCATCGGCAACAGCTTGCAGCACATCACGCGAGGTCGTCAGGGCCAGGTCGCCCATCTTGATGCTCGAGCTGTAGTCCCCGGCAGGCGCATGCAGGACAAATCCGCGATCTGTCTGCACCGGGCCGCCAAAGAAGACCGGCGTATCGTTCACCGGCTGGATTTCGAGTTTCAGGTCAATACGCTCGAACAAACCGGACAAAGTCAGGTCCGTAGGGCGATTGATCACCAATCCCAGCGCCCCGCGCTGGGTATGCTCGCAAATATAGATGACCGACCCAGCCAGATTACCCTCGACCATCTGCGGCATGGCGATCAGGAACTGGTTGGAAAAATCGGTGGCCGGTGCCTGGGACGTATCGTCGTCCGCGCCATCAGCATGCGTATCGTAGTGCTCGTCGGTCATAACACCCCCTTGTTGGGGCTGGACGGGGACAGCCGGGCTGCCCGCACGTTCAGATTTCCATCAATTCAAAGTCTTCTTTCCGGGCGCCGCACTCGGGACAGACCCAATTCGGCGGGACGTCTTCCCAGCGGGTGCCTGGCGCAATGCCTTCTTCTGGCAAGCCAGATTCTTCATCGTATACCCAGCCACAAATTAAACACATCCAAGTACGCATAGTTCTCTTTTCTCTGTTACATCAATTGGCGGCCGACGCGCCCGCGACGGGCAAAGCGTAAGCCGCATCCATTAGAATGGGGCAATCTTACCGAAACCCAATAGGGGTTGCCCGATTTGCCGTCGTGCGATCGGACAAAATCCCGTCTTTCACGCAGCATTTGACCTCTGTGACTCCCCCTCTCATCCTGATTTTCGGGCCGGTTGACCCCTCTGGCGCCGACGGACTCCCCGCCGACGCCGTGACCAGTGCCCGCCTGGGCTGCCACGGGCTGGCCGCGGCGACGGCCCTTACCGTGCAGGATACTGCCGGAATCGAAGACATCCAGCCGATTTCACCCGAATTGCTCGACGACCAAGCGCGCTGCCTCCTCGAAGACATGCCGGTACAAGCGATTAAAGTCGGTGGACTTTACAGTGCCGAGACGGCCAGCGTGGTGGCGCAGATCGCCGCAGACTATAGCCAGGTGCCGCTGGTGCTGCACCTGGGCCAACGCGGTTTGCCGGCCCAGGACGTGGCCGCCGAGGACGACGCGCAAGACCTGCTGGCCGCCACCCTGGAGCTGGTGCTGCCTCAAACCGACCTGGTGGTGGTCGAGCACATGCGCCTGGCGCAATGGCATGCGGATGGCGAAATCAACATCGGCGACGCGCCCAGCCCCATGCACGCGCTGGTCGCAGGCGGCGCGCAGTGGGCGCTGGTGCTGGGCGCTCCCGTGCGTCCCGGACATCATGGCAATGTACTGCTGGGCCCCGAAGGACAAACCGTCACATTGCCATGGCAGGCGCCTCCTGAGCGCAATGCCGACACAGGCGGCGTCGCTGCCGCGGCAGCTGCCGCCATGCTGGCACAGGGGCTGGACATGCCCAAGGCGGTCGAACAAGCCCTGCACCACGCCGACCAGGCCCTGGCAGCCGCCTTCCTGGCGGGAATGGGCCGGCGGATTCCAAATCGGATAGGCACCCCATGACCACATTACGCTTTCCGTCGGGACTCTACGGTGTTACCCCTGAATGGGACGACACGGATCGATTGCTGGATGCCGTGCGCGCCGCTGCCGAGGGCGGCATGCGTGCCCTGCAACTGCGGCGCAAGAACGCCACCCCTGAACAGCGTGCGGCTCAGGCTCGCGCACTGGCGCCGCTATGCCGCGCGCTCGGCGTCGTATTTTTGATCAATGACCATTGGCGTCTGGCCCTGGAAGTCGGCGCCGATGGCGCACACCTGGGCCGTGACGACGGTGATCTGGCGCAGGCGCGTGCGGATGCCGGGCCCGACCTGATCCTGGGCGCGTCCTGCTACAACGAATTGGATCGGGCGCGTCAGTTGCTCGATGCGGGTGCGGATTACATCGCGTTTGGCGCGGTGTTTTCCTCGCCCACCAAGCCACAAGCAGTGCAAGCGCCTTTGAGCCTGCTCGCACAGGCTCGTGAATTGGCGATACGTCATGCCGCGGATCGCGAACCGGTGACCGCAGCGACGGCGTCCTCGGCAACAACCGTGGCGCGCGCTGCTGTAGTCGCTATCGGTGGCATCACCCCTGCCCTGGCACCTCAGGTGGCCCAGGCGGGAGCAGACAGTATCGCGGTGATCACGGGGCTGTTCGAGGCTCCTGATATCAAGGCGGCAGCCCAAACCTGCGCTGCGCCGTTCAGCGCCTGATGACCCGCAGCAAGAGGATGACATGCGTTCCGCCTGGTCAGCCTCGCTGCCGTACGAGCCGTCATGGACACCTGGTCCGCCTTGCCGGCCAGTCCCGGGGCATCGCGCATGGAAATATCCCATTGGGTATATCCTAAAGGCTGAACCAGCCCATCATCATGCCGCGACGTAGACGCGTCGCTTTTTTCCTCAAGAACATTATGTCCACCAACGCCCAACTTTTTGATCGTGCGTGCCGCAGCATTCCTGGCGGCGTCAACTCACCCGTACGCGCCTTCCGCTCGGTGGGCGGCACACCGCGCTTTATCAAGCGCGCCCAAGGGCCCTATGTGTGGGACGAGGAAGACACCCGTTACATCGACTACGTCGGTTCCTGGGGGCCGGCCATCCTGGGCCACGCCCATCCCGAAGTCGTCGAAGCCGTGCGCGAAGCTGCGCTAGGGGGTTTGTCGTTCGGCGCACCGACCCAGGCCGAGATCGAGCTGGCCGAAACCTTGATCGAACGCCTGCCGTCTCTGGACAGAGTCCGCCTGGTGAGCTCGGGTACCGAGGCCACGATGACGGCTATCCGCCTGGCTCGCGGCGCAACCGGCCGTGCCAAGATCGTCAAATTCGAGGGCTGTTATCACGGCCATTCAGACAGCCTGCTGGTCAAAGCCGGCTCGGGCTTGTTGACGCTGGGCAATCCCAGTTCTGCTGGCGTGCCGCCTGAGTTTGTCTCGCACACGCTGACTCTGGAATACAACAACCTCACTGCCGTCGAAGCCGCATTTACCCAACACGGCACCGACATTGCCTGCGTCATCGTAGAACCTGTCGCCGGCAACATGAACCTGATCAAACCTGCCGATGGCTTCCTGCAGGGCCTGCGGGATCTGTGCACGCGACATGGCGCCGTTCTGATTTTCGATGAAGTCATGACAGGTTTTCGTGTGGGCCCCCAAGGCGTCCAGGGTCTGACCGGCATCAAACCCGATCTGACGACCTTGGCCAAAGTCATTGGTGGCGGCATGCCCGTCGGTGCCTTGGGCGGCCGCGCCGACCTGATGGAACATCTGGCTCCGCTGGGCGCCGTCTACCAGGCAGGCACCCTGTCGGGCAACCCTGTCGCGGTCGCCGCTGGTCTGGCCACCTTGCGCCTGATTGGCGAGCCGGGTTTCTATGATCGCCTGGCAACCCAGACGACGCGCCTGGTCGACGGCCTGCGCCAGCGCGCCCAAGCTGCGAATATCACTTTCTCGGCCGACTCTGTGGGCGGCATGTTCGGCCTGTATTTCCGAGAGACTGTCCCCGCCTCGTTCACCGAGGTTTCCGCCAGCGACGGCGAAGCGTTCAAGCATTTCTTCCACGCCATGCTGGATCGTGGCGTGCATTTTGCGCCGTCGGCCTTTGAGGCCGGTTTTGTCTCGGCCACGCATGATGACGCAGTGATCGACGCGACGTTGGACGCAGCCGAGGCAGTTTTTGCGGGAATGCGGGCCTAAGGCCTGAGGAAACATCGCAACGTCATCAGTCCGTCTACTGAACGTAGATGGCCTGATGACATCGGACTCAGGCCAAGGCCGCAGTTGGGGCCACAGCTGCCCCCTGTATGCCATGACGTTTCAGCGCATCCTCAACAAATCCACTGCGCTTCATTTCTTCGACAAAGCTCGCCAGCACTTTTGCAGCGTCCTCTCCTCGTCCGCGCGGCAGCCCCATCGCTTGGCGAATGGTCATAAAGCTTCCTTCAAGCAAACGCAATCCGCCATAGTGGCGCGCATCCGACTCAAGTTGTTGCTTGACCCCGGCTGCCACCTCGGTCCCATCAGCCAAAAAGGTTGCCACAACGGTCGGAGAAGTCGCTGCCCGCGTGATAGACGCGTGCTTTAATTCGCGAGACAAGAACAGATCGTAGGCACTGCCTTGGCCTACCGTCACACGATGTCCCGCGCGATCGACCTCGTCCATGTGCCGTAACGGCGAGTCATCACGGACCAGATAGGCCCCCTCGATCAGCACATAGGCATCGGTAAAGCATATCCCCGCCGCACGTTTCGGATCGATGGCAAAAAAACCGATATCGGCTCGATCTTCTGTCACCGTATCTACCGATTTGCCGGCGCTATCAAGCACCACCAGCTCCAGCTCCACGCCGAGACTCCGGGCAAACGCACCAGCGAGGTCTACAGACACGCCCACCGGCTCACCCGCCGCATTTCGATTCGCGAGAATGGGATTACCGAGATTGATAGACGCGCGTAAACGGCCGGTAGGGGTGAAGGAAGAAACGACATTCGGATCAATAGTCATAGAGAAAAATGCCAAGTGATAATTCAAACGGAAAATCGTTGTAATCGCGGCTGACAGCAAAGATCGATCTGCATAGGTTCCAGATCATCACCGAACCACGCGTTAATGGCTGCGTGGCGTTCACTCACGTATTCGGGCATGCCCTGATCATTCAAAACCATTCCCACATCATGCCCCGGCACGAGCAACGTATTAGGCCGACGGCGCCACAGCGTCCAGATCTGTTCCACGCTTGCTTGACTCGCTGCGACGTCCCCTGTATCCACGACAAGGCCGGATATCAACTCCGCGCGATTCTTTGCTGCGTCTCCGGTAAACAGCACGGGCTGGCGTTCGTCTTCCACATAAAACAGGAGGTGCCCCGGGGTATGCCCCGGCGCGGCGATCGCTGTAATGCCGGGGATAAACGTTTCGTTGTGATGCAGGCGCTTGACGCGGGCCAACTGTGTCAGCTCTCGCACATACAGTTCGGGCAAGGGATTGAAACCGGGAGGTTGTTTTGATGCCCAGTCGAGTTCCCGTTCCCCGATCCAAACGGTGGCATTGGGGAAAAGCGTGAAATTCACAGCGTGATCGTAATGGGCGTGCGTCAGCACCACATCCGTGATCTCTGACGCATCGACACCACAAGCATGCAATTGCTTGTTGAGCAGATGGCGCACACCGAAGGCCCCCACATCAACCAGGATCTTGCGATCCGCTGCGCGCAATAACGTGCTGGTGCTCCAACCCAGTCCACCGTGGCAGACGGCACGACCGGGGTATCCCTGCACAAGAATATCGATCTGATACATCGTTTACTCCGCTTTCACATGAGCATTTTGAATCAGTTGCCGATAGCGCAGCAGATCCTCGCGTATCTGCTGTGCGAACGCTTCGGGCGCTCCTGCGACGATCTCGTTGCCGCCGTCGGTCGCCAGTTTGCGAACCACTTCAGGATGTTTTGCGGCGCGCACGGCGGCGTCGTGCAGCTTCGCAATGATTTTCGGATCTGTACCGGCCGGCGCCAAGAGGCCTTGAAACTGTGTCACCACGAAATCCTTGTAGCCTAGCTCCTGCATCGTGGGAATGTCGGGAAGCCCTTCTGCCCGGTGGGGACCGGATACCGCGTAGCCGCGCAGTTTTCCCGTACGCAGATAGGGCGTGGCGGTGACCACCGTATCAAAGGTGAAAGAAAGTTGGCCACCCAGGACATCCGTCAATGCCTGCGCATTGCCTTTGTAGGGAATGTGCGAAAGCTCGGTCTTGGTCTGCATCGCCAACAGTTCCCCGGCCAAATGCCCGCCGGCACCGATACCGGCGGAGCCATAAGTCATAGCACCGGGTTTCTCCTTTGCGGCTGCAATAAGTTCGTCAAGACCGTGAATCGACGACTGTTCGGGTACGACCAGCACATACTGGTAGCTCGTGATCTGACTGATAGGAGCAAAATCCTTGACGGGATCGTATGGCGTTTTTTGGTAAAGCGAAGGGTTGACGACGAGCGGACCACTCGCATCGAGCAGCAAGGTATAGCCGTCCGGCGCAGACTTGGCGACCATATCGGTGCCGATCATGCCATTGGCTCCCGGCTTGTTCTCCACAACGATCGTGCCGCCGAGCTCGAGAGACATCTGTGCGGCTAGCACTCGCGCGGTGATATCGGCGGCACCGCCCGCGACGTAGGGCACTATCATCCGGATGGGTTTATCCGGGTAATCGGCCACGGCGGCACCGGAGACGATCATCAGCCCTGCGGCTAAAGCCGCGTTCAAACATAGACTCTTTTTCTTCATCGCCTGTCTCCTCTATACGCCGCCACACTCAGGCGGCCAGCTCACCCGCATGCTTGCGCAATAACGCCAGCACCTCTGGCTCGATGGCAATCCCGTCCGCTCGTTGCGCTTTCAATCTGGACAACTCGATGTCGCCCGGTTGAATAACTGGCCTCTCGGCATCTGCAGGAGGACTGTCATGCAAAATGGAGGCGAAATCATTCATCCTGTCCGTGAGCCACTGCGTCGAGCCCAGCCTCTTGGCATCAATCAAGAGAAAGAAATGCCCCAAATTCTGCGGTTCGTCTGGCGCATCGACCCATGATTTCACGTGCGTCAGATAGGCCGCGCCGGACAGCAATCCGGCAAAGAGATCCACCATCAACGCGAGGCCGTAGCCTTTGTGTCCGCCGATAGGCAGCAGGAAACCATCTAGCGCCTGCTTAGGATCCGTCGTCGGCCGACCGAAGGCATCAGTTGCCCAGGTATCCGGAATCGCGGCGCCCGCTTTCAGGGCATTGCGAATCTTCGCTCGGGCGACAACACTCATGGCCATATCCAACAGGAAAGGGTTTCCTCCAGGGTTGGGAACGGCAAAGCCAATCGGACTATTGCCCACGCGGGCATCCGTTCCTCCCCATGGGGCTATGGTCGTGGTCGCGTTACTGCCTATGATGCTGGCAAATCCGGCCTCAGCCGCGATCAGGCCATAAGGCGAAATCGGCCCGAAATGATTACTCTGCCGTGCAAACGCGATCCCAACGCCGCACTGCTCTGCCGCCTGCATGGCAGCCCGCAACGCATGCATTCCCACCAGAGGGCCAACGGCATTATCCCCGGCCACCAATCGCAACCCAGGCGCGGGGCTGGTCACTTGAATATTTGGACGGGCATTGATCCCGCTCAGCTGCAGGCGTTCACCATAGGACTCGATGCGCGACAAACCGTGGGTGGAGAGCCCAAACAAGTCTGCCAGCACGAGAATCCGAACCACATCCACCGCATCTTGATGGGGTAATCCGAGCCCTTCGAAGGCTCGGATGCCGAGCTCCGTTAATTGCGCTTCCTGTACAACGATCTTTTCTCGTGCTTGAGTCATGCTGAATATTCCTGGATGGGTACGCTGTCTTGATTTATTCAATAGAGAGGTGCGCGTCTTTCACGACCCGGCCCCATCGCTGTTCTTCCGCGTCGATAAAAGCCGCGAATTCGGCGGGACCCGCACCGGATGGTTCGCTTGCGTCGTGAGCCAGGCGGTTTCGGACCGCGTCGGTGTCAAGCGCGTGCACAGCCGCCTGGTGCAGTCGTTTGATAACGGGGTCTGGGGTTCCTGCTGGTGCCAAGAGGCCAAACCACTGCGAACTTTCAAAACCCGGATATCCCTGTTCAGCCACAGTGGGCACATCAGGCAGCACAGAAAGCCGGGCTGCTGATCCCACTGCCACGATTCGGATCTTGCCCGCCTGGGCGTGCGGCAACAGCCCTGGCGTTCCCGCTGCGGCGGCGTCGATATTGCCTGCCAACAAGTCGTTTACCTGCGCGCCGGTACCTCGATAAGGCACATGAACCACGTCGATCTTTGCCGCCGTTTTCAGCATCTCGAATGCGAGATGCCCGGCACTGCCATTACCTGCGGACCCGTAATTGATCTCGCCAGGTTTAGATCGCGCCAGCTGAACAAACTCGGGCAAAGTCTTTGCCGGTACATTGCCGCCCACGGCGAAGACCATAGGCAATTTGGCCAGCAAAACGATCGGTGCGAAATCGCGGCGCGGGTCGTAGTTCAGTTTCGGCATCATGCTGGGATTGACCGCCAACGTCCCCACATGCCCCAAAATCAAGGTGTATCCATCCGGATTGGCCCGGGCGACTTCAGTCGTGGCAATCGTTCCCTGGCCTCCACCCTTGTTTTCCACGATGACTTGCTGTCCCAAGTCACGCGACATTTCTGCGGCAACTGCCCGCGCGACCACGTCTGAACTGCCGCCAGGCCCATAAGGGACGAGCAATCGAATAGGCCGCTCGGGCCACTCGCCCGCGTTTGCCGCCGCCGTCGCACCGATCAATATAGAAATCCCGGCAAGCCGTGCCCATCGGCGCAGGGGTTTTCTGCGTAAAAGCGTCATTGGTTTGTCTCCTCGCTCGCAGACCGTTCTCTGCGACGGGAGCTATCGTCTCCCAGGCTGCAGAATGGAGTAAAGTGCAAAAATTCGATCTATTCTTGTCCAAAACGCATGAAATTCGATCTTGCCGATCTGCGCGCTTTCTTGGCCGTTGCTGATTTAGGAAGCTTTCGAGCAGCATCCGAGGCGTTGCACCTCTCACAATCGGCGCTATCGCGACGCGCCGACAAACTGGAAGACGCGCTTGGCGTCCAACTGTTTACAAGAACCACTAGAAAAGTCGAACTGACCACGATAGGACGCGGTTTTGTTCCCAGAGCCAGGAACGTTCTGAACGAACTGGAAAATGCGTTGGTCGGCATTCAAGACGTGGCCGAACGGCTATCGGGAATGGTGACCATCGCCTGCGTACCGTCGGCTGTCGGATACTTTCTACCCGACGTGATTCGTGAATACCATGCGCGCTATCCGCGCATCAGGATCCGCATCATCGACGAATCCTCGTCGCAGGTATTAACGGCAGTCTCGCGTGGCGATGCTGATTTCGGCTTGACTTACATCGGCACCAACGATGCAGAGATCGAGTTCAAGCCATTGCTCGAGGAGCCCTTTGTCGCGGCAGTCAGCCGCGCACATCCCCTGGCCAAGCGGCGGTCCATCAATTGGGCAGACCTGGCTCATCACGCCTATATCACGCTCGCACAAGGCAGCGGCAACCGCTTTCTGATTGACCAGGCGCTCGCGCGCAGTGAACAGCGGCCGCGCCATTTCTGCGAAGTACAACATGTACCGGCGCTGGTCAGCATGGTCGAAGCCGGCCTCGGAATCGGCGTCGTCCCCCGACTGGCCATGCCGTCCAAAGGCCATGACACCTTGGTCAGCATCACACTGCGCAATCCCACAATCACGCGAACCATTGGGCTGATACATCCCCGGGGCAAGGACCTCAACCCCGTCGCGCGGCTGCTATACGACCTGCTGGCGGAAAAAGTGGAGTCCAGGCGTTAGCCTGGCAATCAAAATGCAAGGCCCACACACCGGCAATGCGCCGCTCGATCCGCGCGCAATGCTGCCGGTGCCGGTATGTTGACCCGTCTCTAGACGGCTGATCAGGCCGGAATCACCGCTGTCACCTCGATCTCTACCTTGGCCCGATCCTCGACCAGATCTGCGACCTCAACCGCACTCATCGGCGGGAAATGCCGGCCCACAATTTCCCGATAGTGCTTGCCGATTTCCGGATAGGACGCCACGTACTCGCGCTTGTTCTTTACATACCATGTCATGCGCACGATGTGCTCCGGCTTGCCGCCGCCTTCGGCCAATATCGCCATCACGTTCAGCAACGCCTGCCGTACTTGTCCGGCGAAGTCGTCCGTCTCAAATTGCTGTTGGCCATTCCATCCCACCTGCCCGCCGACAAATACCAGCCGGTCTCCGACCGCGACTTGCGTCATCACTCCGTTCGAATAGCCACGCGGCGGCATCCAGTCGGGCGGTTGCAAAATCTTCATGGAATCATCCTCTTATTAAAAACCTCGAACGCCGCCGCTATGGCTGGCGGCTGTCATCGAAAGCACGATTGTCTTACTGCGACGGCTTTGCGATTAAAAACTCTCGCATACGCAGGCGTAAATCATCGGGAATCGCGGTAGATCGCATACGATCCAGGTCCACCGTGACGATGGTCAGCGATGCCTTCAGCCGCACACCGCCATCGGGCCCGAAGAAAGTCACTTCGGCACTGAACGACGCGCCGCCGATACGGCGCACAATCAGTTCCTGGCGCAAGGTCTCATGCCAACGGCTCGGCGCGGAAAAATCACATTGCACCGATGCCAGCGGCGTTCCGATGCGGCGCCCGACATGCAGGGTGTGAAACGGCAAACCCATCCCTTTATCGAACCATTCCTCGACGAAATCGTTGATCATCTCGAAATAGCGCGGATAAAACACGATACCGGCGGGGTCACAATGCCGAAAACGTACGTTGACTTCGCTGATAAAAGGCTGTCCTGACATCGCCGTCGATCCTAGGGGTGAAACCTGCTCCATATCCTGCCTCAGGCTCTTTGCCTCAACGCAAAGCGTTGCAGTTTCCCGGTTTCGGTACGCGGCAGGGCCTCCACGAACTCAATCGCGCGTGGATACTTATAGGGGGCCACCGTCGCTTTTACAAAAGCCTGCAAAGCCTTTACCAGCTCGTCGCTCGCTTCGTAGCCGGGCTTGAGCACCACGAACGCTTTCACGATCTGACCGCGCTCGTCATCCGGCACGCCTACAACGCCGCACTCGGCCACGGCTTCATGATGCAGCAGCGCATCCTCGACCTCGGGTCCGGCAATGTTGTACCCCGCCGAGACGATCATGTCGTCATTGCGGGCCTGGTAAAAGAAATAGCCGTCGTCGTCTTGTATAAAGGTATCGCCCGGCAGATTCCACCCCTGCTGCACAAAGCGGCTTTGACGATCATCTGCCAGGTAACGGCATCCCGTCGGTCCCTTGATCGCCAAACGTCCTGCGGTGCCGTTGGGCACAGGCTGCATGTCTTCATCCACCACGCAGGCCACATAGCCTGGCACGACCTTGCCTATGGCTCCGGGGCGGATTTCATCGGGCGGGCTGGAGACGAACACGTGGATCATCTCGGTGCCGCCGATCCCATCGATCATCTCGATGCCTGTCGCGTTTCTCCATAACTCACGTGTGGCGTCAGGCAAGGCCTCGCCTGCGGACACGCTTTTCTTTAACGAGCTGATGTCGTATTTGCCGACCAAACCCGCCATCTGACGATAGAAGGTCGGCGCGGTGAACACGATCGTCGCGCGAAAATCCTGGATCAGGGCCATCAATGCATCGGGATTGAGTTTTTCCGCCAACGCCACACTGGCGCCCACGCGCAACGGAAAACACAACAGGCCACCCAAACCGAATGTGAACGCCAAGGGCGGCGTACCGCAGAAAATATCGTCGGGCCCGGGTTTGATGACATGGCGAGGAAACAGATCGCACATGGCCAGCACATCGCGATGGAAATGCATGCATCCTTTAGGCATGCCCGTCGTGCCGCTGGTAAACGCAATCAAGCACACATCATCAGCAGCCGTATCGCAGACAGTGAAGTCATCGGATTTAGCCTGCGCCAACACATCCAGCGAATCCGGCGCGCTATCGTTAAACAGCACGATCTGACGTAGCGGCTCGCAGTAATGTTCATGATCCTGCTGCAAACAATGCTCGGCCTCGTCACGCAACTGCACGTCGCATAGCATCGCCGTCACCTGTGCTTTCTCGATGATCTGTTTCAGTTCCTTGGAACGCAGCAACGGCATCGTCGGCACAGTGACCAGGCCGGCCTTGATGGCGGCCAGCCACGAGGCGGCCATCATCGGATTATTCGGGCCACGCAATAGCAAACGATTGCCCGGGACCAACCGCATATCCTCGGTCAATACGTGAGCGATCCGATTGCTCAGCGCTCGCAACTCGGCATACGTCATGGTCTCGATCTGGTCGCCCTGACGCCAGCGCAGCGCAATACGGTCGCCACGTCCGGCCATCACCGCCGCGTCGACGAGTTCCGCGGCGCAATTCATGCGCTCGGGATAGTTCACATCAGGGCTGTCAAGCAGAAATTCGGGCCATTGCTCGGGCGGAGGCAGATGGTCTCTTGCGAAAGTATCCAGATGAGCGGAGCGTTCCATGGTGTTCCCCTTGCGATGCGATGATGGGCTGCCGTTGCTAGTGGGCTAGTCTTTAAGCAGCTCTCTGGCGATGATGAGTTTTTGGACTTCCGTCGCGCCCTCGTAAATGCGCAAGGCGCGGATCTCTCGATACAGTTTCTCGACGGGCACGCCCGATACCACGCCGGCGCCCCCGAACATTTGCAAAGCACGATCGATGACCGTCTGCGCCGACTCGGTAGCGGCCATCTTGGCCATCGCAGCCTCTCGTGTCGTGCGCACCCCTTTGACGTCACGCAACCAGGCGGCGCGATACGTCAACAGCGCAGCAGAATCGATTGCCGTCGCCATGTCGCCCAGCGCCGCCTGCGTCAACTGCAAATCCGCCAGCGTCTGGCCGAACATGCGACGCTCGCGAGCGCGCGACAAACCCTCGTCCAGCGCCCGACGCGCAAAACCGAGCGCAGCGGCGGCCACTGACGCACGGAAAATATCGAGCGTCATCATGGCAAGCTTGAATCCCTGCCCCGGTTCGCCCAAGCGTTGCGCAACAGGAATACGGCAGTTATCGAACGTCAGTGTCGCCAAGGGATGCGGTGCAATCACGTCAATGCGTTCGGAAACGCTGAATCCCGGCGTGTCGGCATCCACCACAAACGCGGAGATGCCTCGCGCACCCGGCGCCTCGCCGGTCCGGGCAAAGACGCAATAAAAGTCCGCGATACCACCGTTGGAAATCCACGTCTTGGCGCCGTTGAGCACATAGTGATCGCCGTCAAGTCGCGCCGAGCAAGACAGCGCTGCCACATCGGAACCGGCCTCCGGTTCCGACAGCGCAAACGCGGCAATCGCCTGCCCGCCGGCCACTCTGGGCAAGTAACGCTGACGCAGCGAGTCTGAGCCCATCAGCGCAATCGCGCCGCTGCCCAGTCCCTGCATCGCCGCCGCAAAATCTGCCAATCCCTCATGCCGTGCGAGCGTCTCGCGCAAAATGCAGACCATGCGCGAGTCAACCTGAGGCAAGGCGCCGCCCCACGTATTGTCGGGACCTGCCGGTACGCAATAACGCAACCAGCCCGCCTGTCCCAATGCAGCGACTAATCGGCGGCATGCTTCGTCCGTATCATGATGATCGATATCGGCCAGGGCGTCGACGCACCACGCCTCCAGCTCGGCAGCCATCTCGCGATGACGGTCCTCGAAAAAAGGCCAGTCCAGCCACGACGTGTCCGCCATCTCAATCCCCTTCGAAGACCGGTTTCTGCTTGGCTACGAACGCCTCGTATGCCCGGTGGAAATCGCGTGTCTGCATGCAGATGGCTTGTGCTTCGGCTTCGGCCTCGATCGCCTCGTCCACACCCATATTCCATTCCTGATGCAGCAGTTTTTTCGTCATGCCATGAGCAAACGTCGGGCCGGCGGCCAGCTGCGCGGCCAGCGTCTGCGCTGCCGTCAACAACTGCGCACTGTCGTGCAGGCTATTGAAGAATCCCCACTGCGAGCCTTCTTCTGCGTTCATGGAGCGTCCGGTATAGAGCAGCTCGGATGCGCGCCCCTGGCCGATCATCCGAGGCAACAAGGTGCAAGCTCCCATATCCGCCCCGGCCAGCCCTACCCGCGTGAACAGGAAAGCGGTCTTCGCCGCCGGCGTTCCCAGACGCATGTCCGATGCCAAAGCAATCATTGCTCCCGCGCCCGCGCATACACCGTCCACGGCCGCCACAATCGGCTGTGGGCAAGCACGCATCGCCTTGACCAGATCGCCCGTCATCCGGGTGAAATCCAGCAGCTCCGGCATACTCATTTTGGTCAACGGCCCGATGATCTCGTGCACATCGCCGCCCGAGCAGAAATTACCCCCGGCCCCCGTTACCACGACCACTTTGATGTCCGTGGCATAGCACAGGCTACGAAACAGATCCCGCAGCTCGGCATACGAATCAAACGTCAACGGATTCTTGCGTTCGGGGCGATTCAAGGTGATCGTCGCAACCTTGCCATCCGCTGACACCTCCCACAGGAAAGTCCGTGCCGCATAGTTTGCATACGGACGGCGATGATGTTTCATGGTGTGCTCTGTGGATGCTTCGGTCATGATGTCTCCTGCTAATCCGCGACGTATCGTTGGGATAGAAATAGGTTAAAGGTTTCAGCCTGGCATGACCTCGCCGCCATCGACGGCGATGGCCTGGCCATTGATGGATGACGATGACGGCAGGGCCAGCCAGGCGACCGTCTCGGCAACCTCTGCGGGTTGCACCAGACGGCCTTGTGGATTGCGGGCAGCCAGCTCATCGCGCGCAGCTTCCGCAGAGCGGCCCGTCTTGCTGACAATATTGCTCACGGCATCGCGCACGATGTCGGTCTCGGTGAACCCCGGGCAAACCGCGTTGACGGTGATGCCCTTGCGCGCCAACTCCAGCGCTAATGCGCGAGTCAGGCCGACCACACCATGCTTAGCTGCACAATAAGCACTGACGTAGGGATAGCCGATCAAGCCTGCCGTGCTGGCGACGTTGATAATTCGTCCCCATCCGGCGGCCAACATACCTGACAGCGCGGCTTGCGTGCAGTGATAGGTACCGGTCAAGTTCACCGCCAGCATGGACTGCCATGTTTCCGCGTCGGTGCGATCGAATCGCTGACTGACCGCCTGCCCGGCGTTGTTGACCAGGATATCCACGGTACCGCCATGCTGTGCGGCCTGTTCGAAGGCTGTCCGCACCGAGGCTTCGTCAGCAATATCGGCGACCACGGCATTGACCTTGCCATGTTTGCTTAAGGCAGCCACGGCAGCATCCAGTGCGACCCGGTCACGCCCCAGCAAGGTCAGCGTTGCGCCACGTTGCTGCAAGGCCTGCGCGCAGGCCAGGCCTATACCGCGTGCGCCGCCCGTCACCAGGGCATGGCGGCCATCCAATACGCCGGTAGACGTGTTCATTTAACATCCAATTGCGCCATCAGTGCAGCGCGTTCAAAGTTGGTTTCGAGTTGGCGCTTGCCTGCCGCATACTGTTTCGGCCACGCTGTATCACGGTAACCGACGCGCGCAGCCTCTCGCAATGTCCATGCCGCATCGGCCAGATGCGGGCGAGCCAGCGCGCACAGATCCGCACGGCCCGAGGCGATGATGCCATTGACATGATCGGCCTCGAAAATCGCGCCGACTGCGATCGTGGGAATGCCCGCCTCGTTACGCACTCGGTCCGCAAAGGGCGTCTGATACATGCGGCCGTATACGGGGTGTTGATCCGGGCTGACCTGGCCTGACGAGCAATCGATCATGTCCGCGCCGGCTGCCTTGAAGTGCCGTGCGATCGCTACCGCATCGTCCGCGGTGATCCCTCCCTCGACCCAATCGTGGGCGGAGATACGCACGGACATCGGCAAATCCTGAGGCCACACTTCGCGCACCGCGTTAAATACCTCCAGCGGATAGCGCAATCGATTTTCCAGGCTGCCGCCGTACTCATCATCGCGCTGGTTGGTCAAAGGCGAAATAAAGCTGGACAGCAAATAGCCGTGGGCGCAGTGCAATTCCAGCCAATCGAACCCGGCCTGAGCCGCGCGCCGGGCCGACGCGACGAAGTCATCGCGCACGCGATCCATATCCTCACGCGTCATTGCACGCGGCGTCTGAGAAATGCCCGGTAAATAAGGCAACGCGGAAGCCGACAACAGCGGCCAGTTGCCGTCTGGCAGCGGGTGATCCATCTGCTGCCAGCCCAACTGCGTAGAACCTTTGCGGCCCGCGTGGCCCAACTGTATCCCGATGCGCGCATCGCTGTTGGCGTGCACGAAATCCACGATACGACCAAACGCCTGACCCTGCTCGTCGTTCCATAGTCCAGGGCATCCCGGCGTGATGCGTGCATCGGGCGACGGGCATGTCATCTCGACCATGACCAGGCCTGCGCCGCCCAGCGCGCGGGCTCCCAAATGCACCAGATGAAACTCGCCGGGGACGCCATCCACGCAGGAATACATGGCCATGGGGGAAACGACAATGCGGTTCTTCAGTGTGGTGCCGCGCACGCGATACGGGGTGAGCATCGGCAACGGGGCTGCAGTGGAGGAAATGTTGTCCGATGCGGCGCCGACCTCAGGAACCTGAGCCGCAGCGCGCATTGCGCTATGCACGCCAGCCGCCTCAGTAACGCCCTCGACCTGCATTGCTGCACGCTGCGCCAGACGGCTCTCATAGCCATTCAACCAGGCAGGATCACGCAGGCGCAGGTTCTCATGCGAGATCCGCTGCGAACGCGTCAACAGCGAGTAGGCAAACTGCTCCGGGTCCAGGTCCGCATAACGCTGCACGTTCTCAAACCATTCGGTGGAGTTACGGGCAGCGTTTTGAATCTTTAGCACCTCGACGCTGCGCACATCCTCATAATGCTGCAGGCCTTGCTCCAGTCCACCTTCTGCGCCTCCCAGGCAGCGCGCCAATTCAATAGCGTCCTCGAGCGCCAGCTTGGTCCCTGAGCCGATCGAGAAATGTGCGGTATGTGCCGCATCACCCATCAACACCACAGGTACTCGGCGCTCGCCGCGCGGCGTATCGAGTGTGTTCCACTGCACCCAGGTATTGCAGATCACGCGCGGGAAACGGATCCAGATTGCGGCGCCACGCAGGTGGGCGGCATTGCTGATCAATCGATGCCCGTCCAGCCAGGGCGCAAACAGCTTTTCGCAAAAGGCGATGCCTTCCTCTTGGCTCATCTCGCCTATGCCAGCGGCCTGCCAGGTTTCCTCGGGTGTCTCGACGATGAACGTCGACAGTCCGTCCTCGAACCGATAAGCATGCGCCTGGAACCAGCCGTGCTCGGTCTGCACAAAGGCAAAGGTGAATGCATCAAAAACCTTGGTCGTTCCCAGCCACACGAACCTGCAACGGCGCGTGTCGATATCCGGTTTGAACGTGTCTGCGTAGCGGGTGCGCACGACGCTATTCAGACCATCGGAGGCGATCACCAGATCGGCGTCATACTGCTGCGCCGCGGCTTGGTCATCCTGCACGAAAGTTTCAAACACCAGCTTTACGCCGACGTCTTCGCAGCGCTGTTGCAGGATATTCAACAATTTCTTGCGGCCGATGCCTATGAATCCGTGCCCGCTGGTGCGGATGCTCTGTCCCTTGAAATTGATCTCAATGTCGTCCCAATGATTGAACGCATCGCCTATGGTCTGCGCCGACACTGGATCGGCCTGCCGGAGGTTGTCCATCGTGGCGTCAGAGAACACCACGCCCCAGCCAAACGTGTCATACGGCCGGTTGCGTTCGATCACGGTCACTTCGTTGGCAGGGTTCTGCAATTTCATGAGCAGCCCGAAATACAGACCAGCGGGGCCGCCTCCTAGGCAGACAATTTTCATGACACATGACTCCGTGAAACCGGCTCTTTGCCAGGTGGTTTTTGCTGCTATTGCCTGGCGATCAATTAGTTTAGGTTTCAACTATATATCTGGGGGAAGATTCGTGCAAGGGACTTTGTGTGTGGGGTTTCGGTAGGGAGGGGGGGGGGGGGGGGGTTAGTGCTATTGGACGTCGATGCGGGGCAGTGGCTGCGTGGGGGCTTCACGTTGGCGGTCCGGCGCGCGGGCGCCGGACACCGCGTTCGTTCGTCTCGTCCGCGCCTGCGCGCTCCCTTCGACATCCACTCCGCTCGCCAACGAGGCGCCCCCACGCAGCCACTGCCCCGCATCGACTCGCAGTAACTCAAGCTCATCACATCGCTGGCACGGCTTTTTTGCTTGGCATTCTTCTGCATCAGCCTGGGTGAAGAGAAAGATCTTGCAGGGCTGCGATGACCGGGTGCCCTGCACACCCGCTCATCGCGTTCGGGATCTGCATGCACAGGCTGTGGCACCGTTACTCAACAAAAGATCTCTCGAGTCACATTGACGTAATGCCACGCATGGCAATGGTTATGTTGCGATCGTGTTGAGCTCAGATCATGTCTGCGGCGAGGAACTCTAATTCAGAGCACGGACATGCTACGGATATACCGCCGGAAAAACTGCCCTGTGCATCATCGCTGCGAGCCTCACTCACGGCCAAGCAGATCTTCCAACCAGGCACCACGCCACCCCGTCGCATGCCCGGACCGATAGCTTGAGGTGAGCGCGCAGGGCGCTCGCCGAAAGCAGCACCGTAAGATTTTTCTCTTTACCAATGCGGCTGCGAAAAAACGCCAAGCAAGAAAGCCGTGCCAGCGGTGCAGAGAATTCTAGTTGCCGCTAGTCGAGCCGAGGCAATCGGCCCGGCCGGGCGCCTCAAAGTCGAGTGGAGCGGACGTCGAAGGGAGCGCGCAGGCGCGGACGAGACGAGCGAACACGATGTCCGGCGCCCGCGCGCCGGACCGACTTTGTGAAGCCCGGCCGGGCCGATTGCCTCGGCTCGACGACCATCAGAACCCCACCCTCACGCAAAACCACGACCACTCTCCGACACCGCCCCTTTTCAAACTCCCAAATACCGCTCCCAAACCCCCCGATCCCCATCCAACGCCTCAGAATCCCCTGTCCAAACCACCCGCCCGCGCTCAAGCACTACGTGATAATCCGCCAACCCCAGCAGCCTCTCCACGTACTTATCAATCACCAAAATCGTCTGCCCCGCCTCTCTCAACGTAGCCACACAATTCCAGATTTCCTCACGCACCAACGGTGCCAGTCCCTCGGTCGCCTCATCCAGGATCAACAGTCTGGGATTCGTCACCAACGCCCGCCCGATCGCCAGCATTTGCTGCTCGCCACCAGACAACTGATTCCCCATATTGCCCGCACGCTCCTTCAGCCGGGGAAACAGCGCAAAAACTCGGTCAACCGTCCAAGGAGCCTCGATATCAGGATTACGCGCCGCGACAAATGCCGTCAAATGCTCCCGCACCGTCAGATTCGGAAAACACTGCCGCCCCTCCGGCACAATCGCCAACCCCGCGCGGGCAATACGATCCGGCGCCCAGCCGCCAATATCCTGGCCTGCAAAACGAATACTGCCCGCCCGTAACGGCAACTGACCGAACATCGTACGCAACAGGGTGCTCTTGCCCATTCCATTGCGTCCCAATAACGTGACTACCTGACCCGCATTGATATCCAGGTCCACCCCGAACAACACCTGGCTGGCCCCGTAGCCGCTTTCGACCGCGCGCATACTCAACATGGCGATTGCTCCTGTACACGTGCAACTCCACCGTGAGAGGCATCATCGTCACCCAGGTAGGCCTTGCGCACTTCTGGGTTCGTGCGGATCTCCTCCGGCGTTCCCGTCGCGATGACGCGTCCATACACCAGCACCGAGATACGATCAGCCAGACGGAATACTGCTTGCATATCGTGTTCCACCAACAGCATGGCGGCCTGCCCCCGCATCGACTCGATCAGATCGGTCAAACGCAGTGTTTCATCAGGCCCCATGCCCGCCATAGGTTCGTCCAACAACAACACGCTCGGCCTGGCAGCCAAGGCCAGGGCAAACTCGAGCTTGCGCTGCTCGCCATGCGGCAAGGTTGCAGCGGGACGATCCAGCAACGCCTCGTCGATGGCACATTGACGGGCCAGTGCATGCGCGGTGTCGTACAGCGCCGCATCGGCCGAGCGCGGCTTCCAGAAGCGGAAACTGCTGCCCGCATGAGCCTGCGCCGCCAGCAATAGATTGTCGAGCACGCTGAACGACTTGAAAATATTCGTGATCTGATACGAACGCGATAAGCCGGCCGCTACGCGCTGGTGCGCATTCAGACGCGTCACATCGACGCCGCCCAACACCAGACTACCTTCATCGGCCGGCAAGGTCCCGGACAATAAATGGATCAAGGTGGATTTGCCCGCACCGTTGGGGCCGATCAGCGCATGGATTTCGCCAGGCACCAGCGACAAGGAAACATGATCCGTCGCCAGCAACGCGCCAAAACGGCGAACCAGGCCGGTCGCTTGCAACACAGGCGCCGAGGTTTTTGCCACATCAATCATGACCGGCCTCCTCGCACCGCCGCCCCTGCAAACCACGGCGCGACCAGGCCCGCCAGACCACGCGGCGCTCCGAATACCACACACAGCAACAAGATCCCCAGCGGCAGATGCCAATATTCCGTCCACATGCGCAGGATTTCCTCCAGCGCCAGCATCACCACCGCACCCGCTACGCCACCGTAACGCAGACCTATGCCGCCCACCAGCACCATGACCAGCAGATTGGCTGATTGCGTCCAATGCATCAGGCTAGGCGAAATAAACAGGTTGTGATTGGCGAGCAACGCCCCCGCCAATCCCGCCACGGCGCCGCTGAGGGCAAAGGCCGCGAGCTTCAATCGAAATACGGGATAGCCCAGTGCCTCCATACGCGATTCGTTTTCGCGTATCCCTTGCAGCGCAGTTCCGAATCGCGAATTCACCAACCGCCCAAAAGCCCACATCAACACGGCGAACAACGCCAGGACGACGTAATAAAAGCTGTTGCTGTCAGCCAGGTCCACGCCGGGCAAGGACGAATACCCCGCCAGATTCAGGCCGTCTTCTCCCCCATACTGACGCAGCGAGATGAAAACGTAATACACCATCTGCGCAAAAGCGAGGGTGATCATGATGAAGTAGACCCCGCGCGTGCGCAGAGATACGGCACCGATCAGCAATGCCAGAACGCCTGCCAGCGCAGCGGCGGCAGGCCAGACGATCAGTCCCGCCTGAACACCATAGGACTCCAGAATCCCGACGACATAAGCTCCCGCGCCGAAAAACGCGGCATGCCCCAGCGCCACCATGCCGCCGTATCCCAGGATCAAATTCAGACTCGTCGCCGCCACTGCGTAGATCAGCACACGGCGTACGACCGACACATAGAAATCCAGTCCCATCGCCTCGGCCACCAGCGGAAATATCGCCAAGGCCAACAGCACGATCCAACTGCCTATGATTGCTTTGCGCATCGCTCACCCACGTGCCGGAAACAGCCCAGCCGGCCGGAATACCAGCACCACAGCCATGAGCAGATAAATGGAAATCGCCGCGAGCGTCGCCGCCAGGCTGGACGCCATCGCGGGCGGCAACACCTCGCGCAACAGCATGGGCAGAAACGCCCGGCCGGCGGTATCGACCATCCCGACCAACAAGGCCCCGACAAATGCGCCTCGTATCGACCCGATGCCGCCAATCACAATGCACACCAGTACCAGAATCAGGATCTCTTCGCCCATCCCGACTTGCACCGCAGTGATTGGCCCCAGCAGTGCGCCTGCCACCGCAGCCAACATGGCGCCGATGGTGAATACCCCTAGAAACAGCAGCGGTACGCGCACGCCCATCAGTGTCGCCATTTGCCGATTGGACGCGCCTGCCCGCACCAACACGCCAGCGCGGGTACGCGTCACGAACCAGTACAGACCGACCGCCGCGGCCAGCCCGCAAGCAATGATCATCAACCGGTAGGCGGGATACATCAGATCGGGCAGCAAGCGCACGGGCCCGGATAAAGCGGC
The DNA here is from genome assembly GCF_002261185.1 of Bordetella genomosp. 4. Taxonomy (GTDB): domain Bacteria; phylum Pseudomonadota; class Gammaproteobacteria; order Burkholderiales; family Burkholderiaceae_B; genus Bordetella_A. The sequence continues at coordinate 272,432 of NZ_NEVQ01000003.1, read as the reverse complement.
CGGCAAATTCAACATCACCGGCGCAGGGCCCCAGATCATTTTGACCAGATCATTGGCAATCAAAATAACGGCATACGTGCCCAAAACCTGCGCCAGGTGATCGCGCACAGCGAGGCGGCGTATCAAAAGGCGCTCCAGCACCAAGCCCACTACCCCCGTCGCCAATGCGGCAACCAGGACCGCAGCGAGAAAAGAACCGGTGCGTTGCATAGTCTCGGCTGCGACATAGGCGCCCGCCATATACAAAGAACCGTGCGCCAGGTTCATGATGTCCATGATCCCGAACACCAAGGTCAACCCGGCGGCAATCAAAAACAACATCAGCCCGAACTGCAGGCCGTTTAGCAACTGCTCGACCACTAGCGTCATCAAGTACTCCGGCCCGCGGGGTGTCTTACATGGCTACAGCTTGCACTGGCCCACGTACACGTCCTGATAGTCGTCAAATACCTTGCCTATCAGCTTGTTGGTGATGCGGCCTTCGCCGTCTTTTTCGATCACGCGCAGGTAGTAGGCCTGAATGGGATAATGGTTTTTGCCGTAGGTGAACTTGCCGCGCACCGAGGGATAATCGGCCTTGGCGAGTGCCGCCACGATCGCTTCGCGGTCAGAGGCTTTGCCGCCGGCCTGTTTCACTGCAGCGTCCATGGCCATGATGACGTCATAGGCCTGCGCCGCATAGACGGACGGATAACGGCCGCCATACTCTTTGCGGAAAGCGTCTACAAACTGCTTGTTTTGCGGCACATCCAGATCGTGAGCCCACTGCGCCGTGTTGAACATGCCCAGCATCGGGTCGCCAACGGCCTGGATCACATCCTCGTCAGCCGAAAAACCCGGACCGATGAGTTTGACGCTTTGCGACAGACCTGTCGAGACGAATTGCTTGACGAAATTGATGCCCATGCCGCCCGGCAAAAAGATAAAGACCGCATCCGGTTTGGCCGCACGGATCTGCGCCAACTCGGCAGCGTAGTCGAGCTGGCCGAGTTTGGTGTAGACCTCTTCGGCGACGTCAGTCTTATAGCCGCGCTTGAATCCTGTCAGTGCGTCCTTGCCTGCCGGATAGTCCGGCGCCATGATCAGCACTTTCTTGAAGCCCTTGTCCGCGGCGACTTTGCCTGCGGCCTCGTGAAATGCGTCGTTCTGATACGAGGTGCCGAACCAGTATTGATTGCAGCGCTCGCCAGCAAACTGGCTCGGGCCAGGGTTGTTGGAGAGATAAGGTACCTTGGCGGCGAACAACGCGGGGCCCACTGCGAGCGCGACGTTCGAGCCGATGGGGCCGGTAAAGAAATCGATTTTGTCGCGCTGGATGTAGCGGGACACCAGTTGGCGCGCCTGATCGGGGTTGCCGCCCATGTCTGTTTGCAGGAACTCGGCCGGCTGGCCGCCCAGCTTGCCGCCCAACTGCTTGATCGCCAGATTGAACCCGTCGCGCGCCTCGGCGCCAAGCGCAGAAAACGGACCCGATATATCATTAGCAATACCGACCTTGACGGGATCGGCGGATGAGAGGGCTGGCAGCAGCACCATTGCAGCCGCCAAAGAAGTCATGAAACGCATCGTGGTACTCCTGCGCCGCGGGCGGCGGATGTTTTTTATAAGGGAATGCGAATGCGAAACGGCTGTCGCTGACCTGAGCACATCTCCCGGACGACACAAACAGGACTAGCGTGTCTCATAGTTTAGGTTTAAAGTATCTGGCAAGACAAGACTAGGGTTTTTACCGAGACTCGCTCTGCGCCATATCATGATCGACACGCCTGACCTGGAAACGCGCGCTGCGCCCGATGATCACCATGCGTTGCGCCTATGGCTGCGCATGCTGACTTGCTGCAATCTGATCGAGTCCGAGATTCGCAGCCGCCTGCGCACCGAGTTCGATACCACTTTGCCCCGTTTTGACCTGATGGCGCAGCTGCAACGCGCGCCCAAGGGCATGAAAATGGGCGAGCTGTCGCGCCGGATGATGGTCACCAACGGCAATATCACCGGCATCACCGACCAGCTCGAGAAAGAAGGCTTAGTCATGCGCACCAAGGTCGAAACCGACCGGCGCAGTTCTGTCCTGAAACTCACACCGCAGGGCCGCCGGGTGTTTGCTCGCATGGCGCGTGCGCACGAGGGCTGGGTAAAAGGGATGTTCGCCGATCTGCCCGAGGATCATCGTGATGCCTTGTATCAGGCCCTAGGCGAGTTGAAACTGCAAGTCGTCGCTACCCGCAAACACGATCGCTGATCGCGATCGGGCACACTGGCGCCGCCGTCTCGCGGGCGCCTGAGGCGCAATGCCTGAAATCTTCCAGATCCGAGCCGTACCCGCGCCCGGTAGAAACCGGAGCGTCCCGGGGCGCTCACTTGGCCCGTCACGCGATGGTGGGATAATACGTGGAGCCCCCGCCTGACAGGTGGGGTTCCCGAGATCCTTTTTGCCCCGCCACAGAGACGAAGTCATGGCCGTTAACCTGCAGATCCCCTCCGAGTCCGATATTTTTCCCGTTGCCGGCGTAGACATCGGCGTTACCGAAGCCGGTATCCGCAAGGCCAACCGACGTGATTTGACCGTTTTCCAGCTGGCGCCTGGCTCAAATGTGGCAGGCGTGTTCACTCGCAACCGTTTCCGCGCCGCACCGGTGCAGGTCTGTGAAGCCCATCTGGCCGCGGGCGGCCCGATCCGCGCCCTGGTGATCAATACCGGCAACGCCAATGCCGGTACCGGGGCCGAGGGCCTGAAAAAGGCCCAGGACACCTGCGTGGCCCTGGGCAAGCTGCTGAACGTACCCGCCCAGCAGATCCTGCCGTTTTCGACCGGCGTCATTCTCGAGCCCCTGCCCCTGGATCGCCTGACCGCTGCCCTGCCCGCGGCCCTGGGCAACCTGGGCCCGAACGAGTGGTTCAACGCCGCCCACGGCATCATGACCACCGACACGCAGCCCAAGATCCACTCGCAGCGCCAGCAGATCGACGGCAAGACCGTCACCTTTACCGGCATCAGCAAGGGCGCCGGCATGATCCGCCCGAACATGGCCACCATGTTGAGTTTCCTGGCCACGGACGCCGGCATCGCCCAACCGGTGCTGCGCAAGCTGGCCCTGGAAATCGCCAACCAATCGTTTAACCGCATCACCGTCGACGGCGACACGTCCACCAACGACTCGTTCATCATCATTGCCACCGGCCAATCGGGCGTGGAGATCACTTCCGAGGCTGATCCGCACTATGCCGCCGTGCGCGATGCGCTGGCTGCGGCCGCACTGGACCTGGCACAGAAGATCGTGCGCGACGCCGAAGGCGCGACCAAATTCATGACCGTACGCGTCGAAGAAGCCCTGACCACCGAAGAAGCCCTGAAAATCGCTTACTCGGTGGCCCACTCGCCGCTGGTGAAGACGGCGTTTTTCGCCTCCGACCCCAACCTGGGCCGCATCCTGGCTGCCATCGGCTACGCCGGCGTAGACGACCTGGACGTCTCGAAGCTGCGCCTCTGGCTGGACGACGTGCTGGTCGCCAAAGACGGCGGCCGCAATCCGGACTACCAAGAAGCAGACGGCCAGCGTGTCATGAAGCAAGCGGAAATCACCGTGCGCATCGCGCTGGCGCGTGGCCAGGCAGCTGACACCGTGTACACCTGCGATTTCTCGCACGAGTACGTCAGCATCAACGCCGATTACCGCTCTTGATACATTGATCGCTGAGGGCGCGTAATCTCGTGCCCTTGTTGTCTTGTTGTTGCCCCTGCAGGAAATACCGACGTGAGTGCTGCTGATTTTTCCGTTCTGATCGAACGTGCCGAACGCGTGCTGGCCCAGCTCGAAGCCTGGCTGCCCGCCGCACCGCCCGAGATTGATTGGTCCGCCCATGCCTACCGCTGGCGCAAACGCGGTGCACGCGGCTGGCTGGATGCCGTGCGGCATGTCGCCCGCATCGACATGACCGATCTGCAGCACATCGAACGCCAGAAGGGCATCATCGACCGGAACACACGTCAATTTCTGCAGAAAAAGCCGGCCAACAATGTGCTGATGACCGGCGCGCGCGGCACGGGCAAGAGCTCGCTCGTCAAGGCCATGCTGGCCGCCTATGGCGACCAAGGGCTGCGTTTGATCGAGGTCGACAAATCCGACCTGGGCGATCTGGCCGACATCGTCGAGCTGGTCGCGGCGCGTCCCGAACGCTATATCGTGTTCTGCGACGACCTGTCTTTCGAGGAAGGCGAAGCCGGCTACAAGGCCCTGAAATCAGTGCTGGATGGCTCGGTGTCGGCATCGGGCGACAACGTGCTGATCTATGCGACGTCCAACCGGCGTCACTTGATGCCGGAATACATGAGCGAAAACCTGCAGGCCAAGCACCAGGCCGATGGCGAGATTCATCCGGGCGAAACCGTCGAGGAAAAAATCTCGCTGTCCGAGCGTTTCGGGCTGTGGCTGTCATTTCATCCGTTCAAACAGGATGACTATCTGGATATCGTGTATCACTGGCTGGAGGAATTGAACTGCCCCGCGGATCAGATCGAGTCCAGCCGCACGGAGGCGTTGCAATGGGCGCTGGAACGCGGCTCACGCTCGGGCCGGGTGGCGTATCAATTTGCCCGCGATTGGGCGGCACGCCATGTCTGACGGCATCATAGACGTCGCTGCGGGCCTGATTCTGCGGCCCGACGGCCAACTCCTGCTGGGACAACGGCCCGAGGGCAAACCTTGGGCGGGCTGGTGGGAACTGCCCGGCGGCAAACTCGAGCCCGGCGAGACCGTGCTGCAAGCATTGGCGCGCGAGCTGCAAGAAGAAATCGGTATCGAAGTCACGCAGGCGGTGCCGTGGGTGACTTATGTGCACGCCTATCCTCACACCACCGTTCGGCTGGCATTTTGCCAAGTCACCGGCTGGAAAGGCGAGCCGCGCAGTCTGGAAAATCAACGCCTGGAGTGGGTCAATCCCGCCGAGGCGTCGAGTGTCGGCGATCTGCTGCCAGCCACCCTGCCGCCGTTGCGTTGGCTGCAGTTGCCCAACGCTTATGGCATCACGTCCATCGGCGGGCGTGCGGGGTTGCCCGCATTTCTCGAGCGCCTGGAGCGTGCGCTGGCACGAGGCCTGAAGCTCGTACAAGTCCGTGAACCGGATTGGCCTGATGGCCCTGGAGCCACATCGCTGCGCGACGCCGTGCAGACCATCGTCAAACTGTGCCACGCTGCGGGTGCTCGTGTGCTGATCAACAGCGCGCATCCTGCAGCCTGGTGGCGTCAGGCCGACGGGGTGCATTTACGCACGAACGATGCAGCGGCGTTACATACGCGGCCGGAGTTGCCCGAAGGCGCTTTAGTCGGCGTGTCAGCCCACGACAATGCACAGATCGTACATGCGCGCGAAATGGGCGCGGATTTTGCTGTGCTGGGAGCAGTGTTGGAAACACCTTCGCATCCGGGGCAAGCTGGTATGGGATGGGATGGTTTTGTTGCCGGCAATAGGGATGCCGGGCTGCCTGTGTATGCGCTGGGAGGGCAGTCTGTCGATACCCTGGATGAGGCGCGCCGGCATGGGGCGCATGGCATTGCGGGGATTCGGGGGCTGATTTAGTGGGGGTTTTGTTGTCGTTTGTTTAGGTAGAGTGTCTTGGAGTGTGAGGGTTTGGTGCTTATGGGCGTCGATGCGGGGCAGTGGCTGCGTGGGGGCTTCACGTGGTCGGTCCGGCGCCCTGCGCGCCGGACACCGTGTTCGCTCACCTCGTCCGCGCCTGCGCGCTCCCTACGGTGTCCGCTCCACTCGGCCACGAGGCGCCCCCACGCAGCCACTGCCCCGCATCGACTCGCAGTAACTCAAGCTCATCACATCGCTGGCACGGCTTTTTTGCTTGGCATTTTTTTGCATCAGCCTGGGTGAAGAGAAAGATCTTGCAGGGCTGCGATTCACGGGTGCCCTGCACACCCGTGAATCGCGTTCGGGATCTGCATGCACAGGCTGTGGCACCGTTACTCGACAAAAGATCTCTCGAGTCACATTGACGTAATGCCACGTATGGCACTCGTTGTAGCGCGCTCCTGGTGAGCGCAAATCATGTCTGCGGCGAGGAACGCTGATTCCGGGCACGCGCATGCTAGATACGCCGCCGGAAAAGCTGCCCTGCGCATCATCGCCGCAAGCCTCACTCGCAGCCAAGCAGATCTTCCAACCAAGCACCACGCCACCCCGTCGCATGCCCGGACCGATCGCTTGAGGTGAGCGCGCAGGGCGCTCGCCGAAAGCCGCACTGCAAGATCTTTCTCCATACCAACGCGGCTGCAGAAAAACGCCAAGCAAGACAGTCGTGCCAGCGGTGCAGAGAGCTCTAGTTGTCGCTAGTCGAGCCGAGGCAATCGGCCCGGCCGGGCCGATTGCCTCGGCTCGACGACCAATAGAACCCCACCCTCACGCACCAACGCCATCATTCCTCAGCAACACCCCCTTCCCATCCCCCACCCAGCGCCGCAATCAACTGCACGCTAGCCGTCAGCCGATTAGCCATCAACGTCAGCGCCGTCCGTTCGCTGTTCAGTGCCCCCGTTTCCAACGTGGCCACATCCAGATAGTCAATCGTCCCAGCCCGATATTGATTCCGAGCCAACCTCAACGACTCCCGCGCCGCTTCCAGTGCCCGATGCTGCACCACCTGCTCTTGCCCCATCACCCGCAATTGGATGAGATAGTCTTCAACCTCTTGCAAGGCGCTCAATACTGTCTGGCGATACGCAGCGGCCTGGGCATCGTAGGCTGCTCGGGCTTGTTCCAATTGCGCCTGCCGGGCACCGCCATCGAACAAGGTCAACGCCAACGCCGGCCCCAGGGACCAGAAACGCGCCGGTGCCGTCAGCCATTGCGCAAACTCGCCGCTGCGAAATCCGCCATTGGCACTTAACGTCAGATCGGGAAACCACGCCGACTGCGCCACACCGATCTGGGCATTCGCTGCTGCCGTCAAACGCTCAGCCGACGCGACGTCGGGACGCCGCTCCAGCAATTGCGATGGCAATCCCACAGGAATCTGCGGAATCACCTGCGCGAAAGGTTGCTCCGGCAGCGTAAAGCGCGAGGGCGCCAAGCCGATCAGCACGGCGATCGCATGCTCATACTGACCACGCTGCCATTCCAGATCCACCAACTGGGCGCGCGTGCCCTCCAATTGGGCCAACGCCACGGTCACATCCGATTTACCGACAACGCCGGCGTCATAGAGGTTTTGCGTCAATTTCAACGAGCGCTCATAGGCGGCTACCGTCGACTCCAGCAATCGCTTTTGCTCATCCAGCACGCGCAATTGAAAATAGTTTTGCGCGAGCGACGACTGCGTACTCAGCCGGGTGTTCGCCAAATCCGCAAAACTGGCCTGGGCCTCAGCACGGCTGGCCTCGACCTGGCGACGCACTCGCCCCCAGATGTCGACCTCCCAACTGACCGATGCACTCAGGTCGTAATCATTGCCAGTGCTGCTGGTCGATCCGCTGCCCGACCCCGACCGTGTCGCGCCGGCACTCGTCCCTACAGTAGGGAAAAAACTGGCGCGCGCGCCTCGTACCAGAGCCTGTGCCTGCCTGTAGTTGGCCTCGGCTTGCACGATGGTTTGGTTCGATGCGTTCAGCTGGTCCATCAGACCATTCAGGGTGGTATCGCCATATATCTGCCACCATGCGCCACGCTCAACCGTGTCCCTCGGTTTCGCAGGAGTCCAGCCGTCAGTCTGGACGGCGCCATTGGGGGATTGAGCCTGAGCGCCATCGCCCTGCATCCCAGAACTGGATGGTACAGACGCCTGACCCTGAGCTTGTCTATACCCTTCGCCCACATCGATCTCGGGACGCTGATAATCCGGCCCCACCGCGCACGCGGCCAACAGGGCGCAACACGTCATGGCCACAGTCAAACGCGACAGGCGTACATCGGCCGTTCGGCCAAACCGAAGCGATAAAGAAGAAAACGATGCGCGACTCATTATTGGCGTTCTACATCAGGTTGCGGGCCTATCGTGCGACGTGCAGCACGGCGGCGAGCCCATAAACGGAAGCGGTCCAGATAAAGATAGACCACAGGCGTGGTGTACAGCGTCAAAATCTGGCTGAGGATCAGACCACCTACGATCGTCACCCCCAGAGGCTGGCGCATTTCTACACCTGCCCCCGTGGCCAGCAATAATGGCAGCGCGCCGAAAATCGCCGCCATCGTGGTCATCATAATGGGTCGGAATCGCGTCAGGCAGGCCTCAAAAATCGCATCGCGCGGCGACAGATTCAACCTGCGCTCCGCATCCAGGGCGAAATCCACCATCATGATGGCATTCTTTTTGACAATGCCGATCAGCAAAAACACCCCTATCAAGGCGATGACCGTGAACTCGCTGCCCACCAGCATCAACGCCAACAGTGCACCGATACCGGCAGACGGAAGCGTCGACAGAATGGTCAAGGGATGCACAAAGCTCTCGTACAAAATCCCCAGCACGATATACATCGTGACCAGCGCGGCCAGAATCAGCCAAGGCTGCTGGCTCTGCAAGGCCTGCTGCGCCGCGGCCGTGCCGAGAAAGCCGGCCTGGATCTGATCCGAAGGCAGCCCAATGCGTGCGACTGCAGCATCGATCGCGCGTATCGCCTGGTCTTGTGACACACCAGGGGCGAGATTGAAAGAGATCTCGTCAGCAGCAAACAAGCCATTATGCTGCACACTCAATGGCGCATTGCCCATTTCAAATCGCGCAAAAGCCGCCAACGGCACACGAGACCCGTCGCTCGTGATGACATGCACCTGCTTGAGCGATTCGGCATCCTGGGCAAAGCGCTGATCCACCCCCAACACAACGCGATACTGATTCAACGGCCCATACATTACCGAAACCTGGCGTTGACTGAACGAGTTGTTCAACACCGCAGAAATATCGGACATGTTGATGCCCAGCCGCGTTGCCGCCTCGCGGTCAATGATCAAATTGACCTGTCGGCCTTTGTCTTCAACGCTGGAATCCACATCCGTCAGCTCAGGCAACGCGGCCATGGCCTGCCTGACCTTCGGTGTCCATGTGCGCAGCAGCGACAGCTCTCCGGCCAACAGCGTGTAGTCGTACGAACCGCTACCCTGCCCGCCGCCCACAAAGATATCCTGCTGCGGAATCAAGAAGACGCGTGCGCCAGCAGTACTCTGCAATTGCCCTCTCAGGCGGTTCACCACATCGACCGCGCTGGCTCGTCGTTCGTCCTGCGGCTTGAGCTGGATCATCATAAAGCTGCTGTTACTGCCGCCACGGCCGCCCGCATGAACCGTAATACTCGCCACCGCTGGGTCGGCCATGATGACTTTGCGGAAGTACTCGAGCTTGGGAACCATGGCTTGAAACGACGTGCCCTGGTCCACGCGAAAAATTCCTATCAGCTGCCCGGTATCCTGCTGCGGAAAAAATCCCTTCGGCACAGCAGCATACAGGTACACGTTCAAGCCGATAGTCACCGCCAGCAGCACCAACATCAAACGCCCATGCGCCAACGCCCACGACAACGATCGACGATAGCCGCGCAGCAATGCCTCAAAGAATGACTCGAGCATTCGCGACACCCGGCCTGGCGTCCGCTGTTCCAGGGCCTGCTGACGCAACAGCTGGGCGCACATCATGGGCGTCAATGTCAATGACACGACCATCGATACCATGACAGAAGCCGACAAGGTCACGGCAAACTCGCGAAACAACCTGCCGACCACGCCGCCCATCAACAGGATCGGGATGAACACGGCCACCAGCGACAGGCTCATCGACAACACCGTGAAGCCGACCTCACGCGATCCCCGCAAGGCTGCCCGCAATGGCGATGCTCCACGCTCGATATGCCGCATGATGTTCTCAAGCACCACGATGGCATCGTCCACCACAAAGCCGGTGGCCACGATCAACGCCATCAGCGAAATCGTATTCAACGTAAAGCCGCACCAATACATGATGCAAAAGGTGCCAATCAACGAGACCGGCACTGCCACGCTGGGGATCAGGGCAGCACGCCAATGCCGCAAGAACAGCAGCACCACCAGCATCACCAGCCCGACCGCGACCACCAGCGTGAGCTCGGCCTCGTGCAATGAGGCGCGGATACTCGGCGTGCGATCTTGTGCAACGGTCAGATCGACATCACCCGGCAACAGCGCCGAGAGCTGCGGTAATTGCGCACGCACAGCCTCTACCGTCTCGATGATGTTGGCGTCGGCCTGGCGTCGCATGATGATCAGAATGGCATTACGATCGTTGTAATAGCCCGTCTGAAACAGGTCTTCGACCGAGTCCTCGACGGTCGCCACGTCCGATAGCCGGATAGCGGATCCGTCGCGCCACGCCACAATCAAGGGCCGATACTGTTCGGCTCGATCGAGTTGATCGCTGGCCATGATTTGCCAGTGATACTCGTCGCTTTCGATCATGCCTTTGGGTTTGTTGGCGTTGGCTTCGCTCAAGGCCGTGCGCACCTCGTCCAGCGACACGCCACGACTGGATAATGCACCGGGAATCAAATTGACGCGCACCGCGGGCAAGGAACTGCCGCCTACCGTAACCTCGCCGATACCATTTACCTGAGCGAGTTTTTGCGCCACGATCGTCGAGGCCAGGTCATACAGTTTGCCCTGGCTCAATGTGCCCGACGTCATGGCCAGCACCATGATGGGCGCCGACGAGGGATTGACCTTGTGATAGGTGGGGTTGCTGCGCATCCCCGTGGGCAGAAGCGATCGCGCCGCATTGATGGCCGCCTGTACATCACGGGCGGCGCCGTTGATATCACGGCTCAGGTCGAATTGCAGCGTGATGCGCGTGGACCCCTGCGAATTACGCGAAGTCATTTCGGTAATGCCGGCAATGCTGCCGAGAGAACGCTCCAATGGTGTCGCCACACTGGAGGCCATCGTCTCGGGACTCGCGCCCGGCAAACTGGCCGACACGGAAATGATCGGCAAATCGACTTGAGGCAGCGGCGCGACAGGCAGCAAGCGAAACGCCAGTACGCCTGCCAACACCATCCCCAGGCACAACAGTACGGTGGCAACCGGACGAACGATGAACGGCGCCGACAGGATCATGGCTGCTCCGCCGCGACACGCGCACGGCCTCGGCCTCGTCGCGCCAGACGGTCAAACATCAGATAAATCACCGGCGTGGTGTAGAGCGTCAGGATTTGGCTCAACAAGAGTCCACCGACCATGACCAGACCCAGAGGCTGGCGTAACTCGGCCCCCGTACCGGTGGATAGCATCAGCGGCAATGCGCCAAACAATGCCGCCAGCGTCGTCATCAGGATCGGACGGAAACGCAGCAAGGCCGCCTCGTGTATGGCGGCTCTGGGCGCGAGCCCGCGCTTGCGCTCGGCCTCCAGCGCAAAGTCGATCATCATGATCGCGTTTTTCTTGACGATGCCGATCAACAGAATAATGCCGATGATCCCGATCATATCGAGCTGCGTACCGCTGATCATCAAGGCCAGCAGAGCCCCCACCGCCGCCGAAGGCAAGGTCGACAGAATGGTGATCGGGTGGATGTAGCTCTCGTACAGCACCCCCAGCACGATATACATCGTGACGATCGCAGCCAGGATCAACCATAGCGTGCTGGACAACGAATTCTGGAATGCCAGCGCAGCCCCTTGAAAACGCGTCTCGATGCCTGCCGGCATGCCGATTTCCGCCTCTGCTGCCGTAATCGCCTCGACCGCACCCGATAGCGATGCGCCCGGCGCCAGATTGAACGACAGCGTCGTCATCGGGAATTGATCCAGCCGGCTGATCGCCAGCATGGTGTGCCCCTCTGAAATGTGCGCCACCGTCGACAGAGGAACTTGGGTACCCGACTCGGATGTCAGGTACACCTGGTTCAATGATTCAGGCGATTTGCTGAATTGCGGCAAGACCTCGAGCACCACGCGATACTGATTGGACTGCGTAAAGATGGTCGAAATCAGCCGCTGGCCAAAGGCGTTGTACAGCGCCTCGTCGATTGCTGAGGTCGTAATGCCCAGACGTGCCGCCGCATCGCGGTCTATATCGACCCAGGTCTGCAAGCCGTCGTTTTGCAGATCGTGGGTCACGTCCGTCACTTCCGGCAGCGCAGACAAACGCTCGACCAATTTGGGGGCCCACTCGGCCAACACGTCGATGTCCGGATTGGACAATGTCATCTGATATTGCGTGCGACTGACGCGATCCTCGATGGTCAGATCCTGCACCGGCTGCATATATACCGTCAGCGGCGGTTGCGTCGCCGTGGCGGGCCGGAGTGTTGCCGCAGCCTCTGAAGCATCGCGGCCGGACGCGGTCGTTCCCGGTGATCCAAAATGGTCTTCCAAGGCGTCCTGCAATCTCTGGCTGATAGTCGCCAGATCGGCATCGCGATCCTTGTTTGGTTTCAGCGCGATTTGTATGCGGCCGCTATTCAACGTGGCGTTAGTGCCGTCTACGCCGATGAACGACGACACGGACTCGACATCCGGATCCTGCAGGATGATTTGTGCGGCCTCTTGCTGGCGTTTGGCCATCGCCGTAAACGAAATCGAGGCCGGCGCCTGAGTGATCGCCTGGATCATGCCGCTGTCTTGCTGCGGAAAGAAACCCTTGGGGATCGCGATATACAGCAGCACAGTGAGCGCGAATGTCACCAACGCCACCAGCAGTGTCAGTGGTTGATGGCGCAGCACCCACTGCAACGTACGGTCATAGCCGGCGATGCATCTATCGATAAACGCGCCCGTCGTCCGGTGAAAGCGTCCATAGCGATGCTCCGATTCCGGACGCAACAGCCGTGCACACATCATCGGCGTCAACGTCAGCGACACCACCAGTGAAATCAGTATCGCCACCGCCAAGGTAATGGCGAACTCGCGAAACAGCCTGCCCACGACCTCGGTCATGAACAACAGGGGGATCAGTACGGCGATCAACGAGAAGGTCAACGACACCAGGGTAAAGCCGATCTGTGCGGCGCCTTTCAACGCGGCTTGCATCGGCGTTTCGCCTTCCTCCTGGTGCCGGGCGATGTTTTCGATCATGACGATGGCATCGTCCACCACGAACCCGGTGGCAATCGTCAACGCCATCAGCGTCAGGTTGTTGATACTGAAGCCCGCCAAGTACATGATGCCGAAGGTGCCCACCAACGACAGCGGCACCACCACGCTCGGGATCACCGTGGCAGTCAAGCTCCGTAAAAAGACAAAGGTCACCATCACGACCAGAGCCACGGCCAGCAACAATTCGAACTGCACGTCCGCCACGGACTCACGGATCGTCTGGGTTCGATCGGAAACCACAGAGAGGTCCAGCGTTGCAGGCATGGATGCCTGCAACTGCGGCATCATGGCGCGAATCTGGTCCACCACGTCAATGACATTGGCGCCGGGTTGCCGCTGCACATTCAACAGAATCGCCGGCTGGCCGCCGGCCCAGGCCGCCTGGCGAACGTCCTCGGCGCCTAACACGGCGGTCGCGATATCGGACAGGCGCACCGGCGCATTATTGCGATAGGCAATGATCAGATCGTTGTACTCGGTAGGAGACTTCAACTGGTCATTGGCATCGATCGTCGTCGAGCGCTCGGGCCCGTCCAGATTACCCTTAGGCTGATTGACGTTGGCGCCCACCACAGCCGTGCGCAAATCCCCCAATGACATGCCGGTCGAGGCCAACGCAACGGGATTGACCTGAATACGCACGGCAGGCCGCTGGCCGCCGGCCACGCTGACCAGCCCCACCCCCGGCACCTGCGAGAGCTTTTGCGCCATCCGGGTATCGACCAGATCGCGCACCTGCGGCAGCGGCATGGTCGGAGAGCTGATGGCCAAAGTCATGACGGGCGCGTCGGCCGGGTTGACCTTGTTATAGATGGGCGGCACCGGCAAATCGCTGGGCAGCAGATTTGACGCGGCGTTGATCGCCGCCTGCACTTCCTGCTCGGCCACATCCAGAGCCAGGTCCAGGCTGAATTGCAGCGTAATCACCGATGCGCCGCCCGAACTGGTCGACGACATCTGGTTCAGCCCCGGCATCTGTCCAAATTGGCGCTCCAGAGGCGAAGTCACCAACGAGGTCATCACGTCTGGACTGGCCCCCGGATACAGAGTCACCACCTGAATCGTGGGATAGTCGACCTCCGGCAGGGCCGATACCGGCAGCAAGCGATAGGAAATAAAGCCGGCGATCAGGATTGCCACCATCGACAAGGTGGTGGCAACCGGCCTCAGAATGAACAGACGAGAGAGACTCACGGCGTCTTCGTTGCAGATTGACCTTGAGCGGGACGCCCTGACGGCCCTGTGCCCATGGCCTCGCCAGGGGTCGCGGGAATGGTCGCGTTGCCCGTCACGATGCTTACCTTCGCTCCGGTACGCAATCGATCAGTGCCCTCAATGACGACGCGATCCCCAGGCACCAGGCCTTGATTGACCGCCACACGGTCACCGTTGATGGGCCCCAACTGTACTTGCCGGACCTCGACGGTATTGTCATCACGCATCAGGAATACAAAAGGCCCTGCCGATCCCTGCTGCACGGCCGCGGTGGGGATCACTGTCGCATCGTCGCGTGTTTGCACCAACAACCGCACATTGACGAACTGATTGGGAAATAACAGATCGTCCTTGTTGTCGAAACGCGCCTTGAGCTTGACGGTACCCGTGGTGATGTCGATCTGATTGTCCACGGTTTCCAGCTGCCCTGTGGCAATCACTTTTTCATCGGCACGATCGTAGGCCTGTACCTGCAAAGTGTGGCCCTGGCGCACCTGCGCCAACACCTCTGGCAATTGCGTTTCAGGCAAAGAAAACACGACCGCGATAGGCTCAGTCTGCGTGATCACGACCAGTCCTTCGGTGTCGCCGGTCGAAACCAGATTACCCGGATCGACTTTGCGCAGGCCTAAACGGCCATTGATCGGTGCGGTGATGCGGGTATAGCTCAACTGCAGTTGAGCATCGTCGACAGCAGCCTGATCGACCTTCTGCGTACCCTCGTATTGACGGACCAATGCTGCTTGCGTATCGAGCTGCTGACGCGCGATGGAGTCTTGCTTGAACAAGGTCTGATAACGCTGCAAGTCGCGCCGAGCATTCGCTAATAACGCCTGGTTCTGTTGTTGTTGGCCTTGGGCCTGCGCCAGTGCCACCTCGTAGGGGCGTGGATCGATCTGCGCCAGCAGATCCCCCGCCTTGACGCGTTGGCCCTCATTGAAATTTACCCGGATCAATTCTCCGTCGACGCGGCTGCGTACGGTCACGGTGTTGTACGCGGTCACGGTGCCAAGTGCGCGCAGTACGATATCGATGGTCTGCGTCGACGCTGCCGCGACACGCACCGGCGTGTCCGGCATCGCGCCCGCTCCCATGCCGCGCATCCCGCCGCCCGCGCCACGTCCACCGCCATTGGCCCGTTGCGCAGCCTGCGTGGACGCCTTCTGCTCGCCAGGCTTGTTAAACACCCACCATGCGACTATAGCGGCGACTGCCAGCAGGATGATGACGACCCAAAGGGTCTTGCGGCGAGGCGTGGCAGATCGGCTTTCAGGCATAGGAGGTCAAGCACAGACGAACGTCGGGAGCCGATATTGTCCCCTAAGTCCGTGGAATTGCCATGTCCTCAAAACCGAACTGAAATACGCCGCAACAGATATCAGACCTATATGGAAAGCTAGGCGCTGCAAAGCGACATCTGAAACTCGATATCTTTGGCCACTTGCTGCGGTTTGGCATCGCCGTCCTGGGACGAGAAGCGGATCCAGATCATGTACTTGTTCGCACTGATTTCCGGAAAAACACCTCGAGCAGGGTCCACCCAGACACGTAACAGTTGGAATAGTTTGCCCGCCAGCATCTGCTGATAGCCGCCCTGCTCAGCCACGATATCGGTGCGGCGGCCGGACTCTCGCAACAAACGCAGCGCCATGGCGACCGCATCGTATAAAGGCCGCAGCGGGGCGATCCAGGCTTGCAGATCGGCGGCACGGTCGGCCTCGGATTTGTGTTGCCACGCATGATAGGACGGCATATCGACCTGGGTGGCGCCGCCGGGGACGGCCAGCCGACCGCGCAGGCTGATCAACCATTCGTTTTCGCGCAAGGGCTGGCCGGCACGGCCTTGGCCCGCCAGTGCACTGACGGTACGCTCCATGTCGCCCAGCATGGCCTCCAGGGCGTCCTGAGCGACACCTGGGTGATCGCGCAACGCGACCAGCGCCATGCGTTGGCGCTCGAGATCCTGCAGTACGGAGGTCTTGACGTCGGCCCGTTCGGTGGCATCCAGGATGTCGAACAAGGTCGAGACAGCGATCTGGTGGTGATGGGGGTCGCCTTCGCCGGCGAAAAAGAAAAGCCTATCGAATAGATATTCCAGCCGAAGGTAGGCTCGGATGCGTTCGTTAAATGGATATTCGAAAAGAATCACGCTTGCTACAGGCCTGTTGGTGATCGGCCCGTGGGCCGGATTATTCAGGGAAGCCGTCCACACCACTACAGTGCGGCCGGCGCGATGCCGCCGCCATGTGGCACCAGCGGTCGTGCAGAGCCTTTGCCCGCGCGCGCAACTGTTTGGCAGTGGTCGCACCATCGTTCACGATGACATCGTCCGCTGCCGCCAGCCGGGTAGCCCGCGCGGCCTGTGCCGCCATGATACGCCGGATAGCTTCCGCCGTCAGCCCGCTGCGTGCCTGCACCCGGGCGACCTGGGTTTCCGGGTCGCAATCGACGACGCAGATGCGGTCAACCCGGTCACGCCAACGCCCCGACTCCACCAATAATGGGACGACGTACACGAGGTACACGCCCTGGGCTTGCGCCGCGGCACGCTCGGTATGCAGGCCGATGAGCGGATGCAATATGCCTTCCAGGCGCGCACGAGCCTGCGGTTCGCGAAACACCAGGTCCCGCATCCAGCCGCGATTCAACGACCCATCAGCGTTCGCGGCCTCGCCCCCGAACGCCGCGATGATGCCGGGCATCGCCTCTCCGCCCGGCGAGGTCAGGGCATGGGCGATGGCATCGGTATCGACCAACGCTGCGCCCCATTCGGCCAACATATCCGCCACCCGCGTCTTGCCGGAGCCAATCCCGCCGGTCAAGCCGATTTTGTACATACTAAGTCACCCAGAGAGTGTTGCTCATTACCAGGCCGCGGCAAGCGACGGACCTGCATGTTCGAGGACAGCATACGCTGCAGGTATGTTCGGCAGCAACGCCCGCGCCCTCAGCGCGAGATGGCTTGGCGCGCCCTGCGCTCAGAACCACGCAGAGCGCCCCGCCACTGCAAACAACGCCACAACCCCTGCCAGCGCCAGGTAGGGCCCGAAAGGCAATGCCTGGCCTCGCTGCGCGTGGCCCGTTAGGCGCAGACATCCGGCAGCTAGCACCCCGGTCAGCGACGCCACCAGCAATAACGAGGGAAGCGCCGCCAAGCCGAACCAAGCCCCCAATGCCGCCAGCAGCTTGAAGTCGCCATAGCCCATGCCCTCGCGACCTGTCAGCAAACGAAACATGTGAAACAGCAGCCACAAGAAGACATAGCCCACCGCCGCGCCCAACACCGCCAGCGGCAGAGGTGCCAAGGCGCCATTGAGGTTGATCAACAACCCGGCCCATACCAGAGGGAAGGTGATCGCGTCGGGCAGCAGGCTGGTCTGCAAATCGATCCACGAGAGCACCACCAGCGCCGCACATAGCGCCATGGCACATAGGGCAATCGGCGTGGGCCCGAAACGCCATGCGCATAAACCGAACAGCAAGGCGGTCAAGATCTCGGTCAACGGGTAGCGCCAGCCGATATTGCGTCGGCATGATTGACAGCGCCCGCGGGCAAGGACCCAACCCACGAGCGGTACGCGGCGCCAGCCCCGCACCGGCGCCGCACAGAACGGGCAATGCCAGCCGGGCCGCCACAAGTTATAGGAAGAACGCCCAGGCACTACGTCGGAGACATCAGAGAGACTGTCCTGCTGCCCTTGTTGGGATTCCTGGACCTGCTGCAGCCAGTCGCGTTCCATCATCCGCGGCAAGCGATGGCCGACGACAGTCAGCCAACTGCCAACCAACAAGCCCAACACGGCAGCCAGCGCGACAGCCCAGGCAGGATCGATAGCAAAGGTGTGCCACATAGCAATCAGAACACGGCCGCGAGGGCTCACCAGGAAAGGCGCCATTATTCCGGCATGCGGGAAATTGTTCAACCGGGACGTGACCATTCGGCCACGCGCCATCGTTCATCCAGCCGTATCGGAGGCGCACATAAATGCGTAGAATTCGGGACATACTCACTATTCATGCTGCATCTGCCATGTCCGATTCCGCGCCTGTTCCGTTTCGCCGAAATTCCCTGATTCTGATCGCGACCGTCCTGGCGGGTGCCACGATGGCTGCCGGCTGCGCGCAGCAACGCTCAGAGGGATACTACAACCCACCCCGAGAGAGCACTGTCACAGATGCGCAATACCAAGGGCAAGGAGCCGGCTACCTGCCTCTGGTTCAGGCCCCCTCGCAACTGCAGATCGAGCTGAAAGCCACGCCTCCGGGCCAGCCTCGCAAGCCCGCTCCGACCCCGGAGCAAGCAGCTCAGCAAGCCGCCGTCGCCGACGCTCAGGCGGAAGCCGCCGCCACCGCCGCGGGCAGTACCTCGGCTGCGGCTCATGCGCTCGTGCCTCAGGCTCAGACCTATATGGGCACGCTGCCGTGCATGTCGCCATCGGCGCAATGCGCCGCCCAGCGCGTCACACTGACCTTGGCCCCCAACGGCCGCTGGCGCAGCCGTTCGGCCTATCTGGACAACGCCGGCAACCAAGCCACGCCCTCGACCGAACAAGGCTGCTGGGATGTGACCTCCGAACGGCCGCCTAGAGTGTTCCTGGCGGATGCTTCCGGTAATCAGCGCGTGGAATTCGTCGTCGCGGCCAATAACGTGCTGCGTGTCAGATCGGTATTGGGCGTCACCCCCAACCTGAACTACAGCTTGACGCGCCAGCCCGACCTGGACCCCATCGACGAATTGTCGCAACAGCCCGCGCCCAAGTGCCCCTGACATCCCGGCATCAGGCCCCTGACAGCAGGGATATCCCTAGACCTGCTGTCTCATAGCAACACCCGATAGCGCAACGGCGGGCAACCGGCTACACTCGCCGCGCACCCTCTCCCTGTGCCGCTGGCATCGTGTGACTGGAGGGCGCGGCATGCGATGCCTGCCCCTTCGGCATCGAGTTATCGGCTGCCGACTCCTTCATGCATTCCATCCTCGTCAGCGCTGCTCGCGCCATGCGCCTCGTGTTGCCATGGCTGGCCGGGTTTGCGATCTTTTCCCAGGCGTATGCCGCCCCCGAACTCATCTCGCCCGCCCCGCCCTCGTTGAGCGAATGTCACGGCGTTAAAGACCTGACGTTTGTCGCTCATCTGGACGACGACTTGCTGTTCATGAACCCCGATATTGCGTCGAACATTCAGGCGGGAGCCTGTGTGCAAGTGGTATATCTGACCGCGAGCGATGCCGGGGAAGGCGAAGGCTATATGCTGGGCCGCGAGCGCGGCGTGCGCGCCGCCTATGCCTACATGGCCAAGCAGCCCGACCTATGGAAAGAAGACACGGTGCAAGTCGGCACTTATCATATTGCGCGCTTTACCCTGCAAGGCAACCCGCATGTGCAGCTGTGGCACATGCGCCTGAAAGACCCCTGGCTGGGCAAAGGCTGGGGCAGCCTGACGCCGTTGAGCCGTATGGAGTCCGTCGCCAATATGACTGCGGACACGCTGGGCCCCTATCACGACGTCTACACGCGCGATGAACTGGTGCGCACGTTGGCCAATATCATCACCGGATACAACCCGACCACGGTGCGCCATCTGGACGACACCATTGCCGTGCCCTATACCCAACTGTGCTGGCGTTGCGCGGGCCATGGGCATCCTGATCACATTGCCAGCGCCAGGCTAGTCCGCGAGGCGATTGCCCAAGCCCCCGGCAACTATGCGGAAACGGGCTATATCGACTATCCCAGCCAGGAACACGAGGCCAATCTGGCCGACGCCGAAGCCACCATCAAATCCGAGATCTTCCGGCGCTATGCCTGGGACGATTACCACTACTGCTCGGGACAGCAGGGATGCCAGGAGCCGGCCGGCCCCGCGGCGGCGTGGGTGAAACGCTCGTACTATGTGTCGCGCCACGACGTGGCGCCCGACCTGTTTTCAGACTCCCAAGGAGGCCTGATGTTATTTGCGGCAGGCGAAAACAACGACGCCGTCAATATGTGGGATGGCCGCAACCATCGATGGAATACCCTGGGCGGACGCACTGCCGGGCCGCTCGTGTCCTTTGCTTATCCCGATGCAACGGCAGGCCTCTTTGCTCGCGATACCTTGGGCGGGCTGTGGGTCAACAAACAAAACCGCGACGGATCCTGGAAAGGCTGGCAGGCCATGGCGGGCCTGCGAGTGACCCGTTCTCCCGCTGTTGCGCCCAATGGCGACGCGGCCGCTATCGCCATGGGCAACGATGGCCTGTATTACTGGACGGCCCTCAAAGGCCTGGATAGCGGATGGTCCGCGTGGCAGGCGCTGCCTGCCTTGCCTCACGCGCGCGGCAACGCCGCTATTGCCAAAACGCCCGACAACCATTTCGTTGCCTTCGCGGCCGATCGAGCGGGCCATGTGTACATGAGCGCCCAACGCCCCGAGCCAGCCTTGAGCTGGAGCCCCTGGCAACGCGTGCCCTCGCCTGTCAGCGACGGCGGATTGGCCGCAATACGCAATAGCCAAGGGCAGATAGAGTTGTACTTGCGCGACCGGGATAGTCGTCACCTCGTGCGCATCATTCAGCCTGCGCCCCAGGCCGCCAATAAGGCGGATGTTGCAGAGGTACGCCGGGCCGCCATCACCGATCTGGGCGTGAGCTACGTGGGCAAACCCGCTATCGGCCTGGACCACGACGGTGAAGTCCTCGTCGCCGTGCTGGAACGCCAGGATGGACCGCTCTGGCTGATTGACGATGGACAGGCCATTCAACTGGAAGCCAAAGCCGCCTCGCTGCCGGCCATGCGCTCGCTACACGGAACTCTGTATGTCGTGGCCCGCAGCGCCGGGCGCGTACAGTCGTACCAGGTGATGGCGCGCAACCGTGAGGGCGTTTGGGCAACAGCGACGGCCATTGGCGCCCTGCCCGAGGCTGGCGGCGGACCATTTATCGGTATGGCGGCAAACGAATCCGGCATGCTGGCAACGTCTGCGGTGAGTACCGTCGCCGCGCCGGCCGCCACGGTACAGTGATCCACGAGCGGTCGGGCGATCAACTCGCCGCCGCTGCGGGTTTGCAATCGCCAGGCACCGCGCAATCAGCACGGCAAGCCTGCAGTCATCTGCGACAGCCGCCATGACGGCACAGGCTGCATGCCAGCTCCACCGTGTTGCGCACGCCTAGTTTGCGGAAAATGCGTGCCCGGTGCGCCTCTGCCGTACGCAATGAAATACCCAATTCAATCGCGACGACCTTGTTAGGCCGCCCCGTCGCCAGATATGACGCGACCTCGCATTCGCGAGGAGTCAATAAACGAGCCGCAGTAATGGGCAGCGCAGCGGAATTCGACATCGGTAGCTCTCTTGTGCATCGCAATATTGCAAGAGAGTCTGCCAGGGCATACGCAGTCCCAACAACTGTCAGTCCTGACAGGCGGGACAAAATGCTCACACTGTCTGAGCATACCCAAGCGGCGCGCCAGGTCCTCAGGATGAACGGCAAACCGGGAGCGGCCGGGGCATACCATGCGCGCGACGGCGGCCGCCTCGGACTTACAGTTCCAGGTTGTCGATTAAACGCGTCGCGCCCAATTTGGCAGCAGCCAACGCTACCAGAGGTTCGCCTGCCGCAATCTCGGCGAGCTCGGGACGTTGCAGATCGCGCTGGCGGCGTACGGCCAGGTAATCCACCTGCCAGCCGCGCCCGGCCAAGGCCTGCATCGCCTCATGTTCGACCACGGACAAATCATGCTCACCGGCAGCGACTCGTTGTTTGATGCTTTGCAGAGCAGCGTACAGTGCGGGCGCCTCGGCACGATCCTCGGCCGACAAGTAGCGGTTGCGCGAGGACAAGGCCAGACCGTCCTGAGCACGAACCGTCTCATGCGCCACGATGTCCACAGGCAACTGGAATTGCCGGCACATCTGACGCACGATCATCAATTGTTGATAGTCTTTTTTGCCAAATACGGCCACGCGCGGCTGCACGCAGGACAGCAGCTTCAGCACGACTGTGCTGACACCGCCAAAAAATCCGGGGCGGAACTCCCCCTCGAGAATATCGCCCAGATCATCGGGCGGCTGCACACGATAGCTTTGCGGCTCGGGATACATCTCGCGCTCGTCGGGCGCGAACAGCACATAGACGTCACGCTCGCGTTCGAGTTTCTCGATGTCATCGCGCAGCGTGCGAGGATATCGATCAAAGTCCTCGTTAGGGCCGAACTGCAGACGATTCACGAAAATACTGGCCACCACCGGATCGCCGTGCTGGCGCGCCAGTTTCATCAGGGCCAGGTGACCCTCGTGCAAATTGCCCATGGTGGGCACGAACGACACGCGGTTCTGCCCGCGCAAATGGTCACGCAATTCCTGAATCGTGTGAACGACTTTCAAAAGATTCTCCGAAAACGAGGACCCGCCGCGCGCTCACGCGGCGGCGGCAACGCTGGTATAGGCCAGGCGCACGTATATGGGCGCATAGGGCTCGGCCTGAGTGATATCCAGAAGCGATTCGCGCGCCAGTTCCAGCATGGCGATAAAGTGCACCACCACCACGGCGACGGGCGCGCCTTCGAGGATGCGCTCCATGAACAGTTCGCCGAATTCCATGAACCGCACGTCGTTCAGACGGCGCAGAATGTGCGTCATATGATCGCGCACCGAGAGCTGTTCGCGAGTGATGTGATGGTGTTGATTGAGCTTGGCGCGCTTGAGAATATCGGCCCATGCCGCACGCAGATCATCGAGATTGACCTCGGGCTGCATGCGTTCGAAACTGATGTCCGCCACGGCCTGAGCGCTTTTGAAATCCCGGCCCAATTGAGGCATGGCATCGAGCTTCTGGGCGGCCAGTTTCATCTGCTCGTATTCGAGCAGGCGGCGTACCAGTTCGGCTCGCGGATCCTCGGGCTCTTCGCCGGTGTCGGTCTTTTTGACCGGCAGCAGCATGCGCGACTTGATCTCGATCAGCATGGCCGCCATCAGCAGATATTCGGCCGCCAACTCGAGGTTGTGCACGCGGATCTGGTCGACATAAGACAGATACTGACGCGTGACATCCGCCATCGGGATGTCGAGCACGTTGAAGTTCTGCTTGCGGATCAGATACAGCAGCAGGTCAAGCGGACCCTCGAAAGTCTCGAGGAAGACCTCCAGCGCATCCGGCGGAATGTACAGATCGGTGGGCAGCTGAAACAGCGGCTCGCCGTACAGACGTGCGAACGCGACGGTATCGACGACATCAGGCGTGCTGTCTACCGGGGGTTCCACCAGAGCGGCCATTGCATCGCCGGAAACCGGCGGTTTGGAGGGCATTCGAGCGCGTTACGAGCGTCGCCGACTGAGATCAGTCGGCTTGGTACACGTAAGGCTTTTGCGGCACGCGAGCGGCGCGAAAGCCTTCGAGAAGCTCGGGATCCTGCGGCTTGTCCCAGAGACGGGCACGCCCTTCGAGCTGGCGCTGCTCGACATCGGGGTGCGATGCCTTGTAGTCCTTGAGGAAGAGAGTGATTTCGGATTCGTAGTTCTTGGCCATGACACCAGCGTCAACAGGTTACGGATAACCCAAGTTTACTTCAGCCCGGCCAAAACTCGGCGTTACAATCGACAGGCCCCCGAACCTCTCGCCGACATGCCCTCCGAATCCGCCAGTACTGCCTCGCCACCCGATTCTGCCCAGGACACCACTCGCGCAGCCCGAATGATCCCCTTTATCGTGGGATGCGCGCTGTTCATGCAGATGCTCGACTCCACCGTGGTGGCGACCGCGCTGCCGGCGATGGCTCAGGCGCTGGGATCGACGGCAGTACGGCTGAACGTGGCGATCACCTCCTATCTGCTGGCGGTGGCGGTCTTTGTCCCTGTCAGCGGCTGGGCCGCCGACCGTTATGGCGCCCGGCGCGTGTTCATGGCGGCTATCGCCCTGTTCACCCTCAGTTCGGTAGCCTGCGCGCTGTCGCAGAATCTGATCCACCTGGTGCTGGCCCGGATTGCCCAGGGGATTGCCGGGGCGATGATGGTGCCGGTCGGCCGTATCATTTTGCTGCGCGTGGTGCCCAAGCAAGACCTGCTCAAAGCCATGTCGTTCCTGTCCATCCCCGCCTTGCTCGGGCCTGTCATCGGGCCGCCGCTGGGGGGGTTTATGGTCACTTACATGTCGTGGCACTGGATTTTCCTGATCAATATCCCTATCGGCGCGATCGGGATCATGTTGGTTCGGCGCTATGTCCCCGAAATTCGCGAGGCCTCGGTGCCGGGGCTGGATTGGCCGGGCTTTCTGCTGAGCGCCGTCTGCCTGGCCACCCTGGTCAGCGCTTTTGAGGCATTGGGGCATAGCCTGATTCCGCCGGCCGCCGTCATCGGCCTGGCCGCTGTCGGGCTGATCTGCGGGTGGCTGTATGTGCAACATGCCAAACGCGCCGAGCACCCCATTCTGGACCTGACGCTGATGCGTGAGCCGACCTTTGCGATTTCGGTGCTGGGCGGCAATCTTTGCCGGTTCGCCGTAGGCGCGATGCCATTTTTGTTGGCTGTCCAGTTGCAGGTCGGTTTCAACATGACTCCCTTTGCCGCCGGCCTGGTTACCTTTGCCAGCGCGGCAGGCGCCCTGCTGATGAAGTTCGTCGCTACCCCTATCGTGCAACATTTCGGTTTTCGCCGTGTGCTGACGATCAATGCCGTGTTGACCGGGGTGTTCATCATTGCTTGCGCCGCCTTTACGCCCACGACGCCCGTCTGGTTGATGATCGCGATTTTGCTTGCGGGCGGATTTTTCCGGTCGCTGCAGTTCACCGCCGTCAACACCTTGACCTATGCCGACATGTCGCCCGAACGCATGAGCCGCGCCAGCAGTTTCGCGGCGATGGCGCAACAACTGGGCATCAGCCTGGGCGTCGGCGTCGCGGCTGTCACGCTGAATCTCAGCATCGCAGCCCGCGGCGCCGACCGAGTCGCGATCAGCGACGTCATGGTGGCCTTTGTGGTCATCGGCGTCCTGTGTTCGGCCGCCACGTTCTCGTTTCAGCGCTTGTCGAAAACAGCCGGCGCGCAACTGCGGCAGGCGTAGCCCGCCAGCCAGGGCCCGGCTACGGCCGCGGGAGCTGACTACCCCTCGTTCGCGACGTCGGTCATACTTGCGGATATAGGCAAGCCAAAAACAGCATTCCACGAGACAACGCATTTCCTAGGGCCCGAGCAATATGACCAAATCGTTCATCCTGGCCTTGGACCAGGGCACCACCAGCTCACGTGCCATCGTGTTCGACCGCCAAGGCACGGCCCGAGGCCTGGGCCAGCGCGAATTCCGACAGCACTACCCGCAGCCGGGTTGGGTGGAACACGATGCCAACGAAATCTGGCAAAGCCAGTTGGACGTCGCCCGTATCGCGCTGCGCAATGCCGGCGCCACCGCGGCCGACATTGCGGCGATCGGCATCACCAATCAGCGTGAAACCACATTGATCTGGGACCGTGCCACCGGTCAACCGTTGGCGCATGCGCTGGTCTGGCAAGACCGCCGTACGGCCCCCTTGTGCGATGAACTGCGCGCGCAGGGTCATGACAAGCTGCTGCAGGAACGCACCGGGCTGGTGCTGGATGCATATTTTTCCGGCACCAAGCTGGCATGGTTGCTGGATAACGTCCCCGGCGCACGCAAAGCCGCGCAACGGGGCGAAGTCGCTTTTGGCACGATAGACAGCTGGCTGATCTGGCATCTGACCGGCGGCGCTGTGCACAGCACAGATCCCAGCAATGCCTCGCGCACCCTGTTATTCGACATTCATACGCAAGACTGGAGCGACGAGATCCTGGCCTTGCTCGACATTCCACGCAGCGTCCTGCCATCGATCGCACCCAGCAGCGCCGTGATCGGTCAGGCGCTGCCTGACTGGTTTGGCGGCCCCATTCCCATTGCCGGCGTCGCAGGCGATCAACAGGCTGCGACCTTTGGCCAGGCGTGTTTCAAGCCAGGCATGGCCAAAAATACCTATGGCACCGGATGTTTCATGCTGATGAATGTCGGCGATAAACCGGTCGTGTCGCACAACAACCTGCTATCGACGATAGGCTGGGGGTTGCCTGCCGACAAGCACAGATCGAATGACGCCACGTCTTCCGCCGGGACACCCACGTATATGCTGGAAGGTGGAGTCTTCATGGCGGGTGCCGCCGTGCAATGGCTGCGGGACGGGCTGAAGATCATTCAACGCTCCGACCAGATCGAGGCCTTGGCAGCCAGCGTAGCCGACACGGACGATGTGTTTCTGGTCCCCGCCTTTGCAGGCTTGGGGGCACCGGACTGGGATCCTTATGCGCGCGGCACGCTAGTCGGGCTGACTCGCGGCACGACACACGCTCACGTCGCGCGAGCCACGCTGGAAGCCATCGCACTGCAAAGCGCCGAGCTGATGACCTGCATGAAGGCCGACAGCAACATTGAATTGTCGGAACTCCGCGTGGACGGCGGTGCGGCGCGCAACGATCTATTAATGCAGATGCAAGCCGATCTGCTGGGGGTCGCTGTCGTCAGGCCGCGCGTGTCGGAGTCCACCGCACGCGGCGCAGCCGGGCTGGCAGGATTGGCCGTCGGTTTCTGGTCGGGACTGGACGAATTTGCCAGCCAATGGGAAGCTGAACACCGCTTTGAACCGCAGTGGAGCGCGGATCAGCGCACTGCACGGCTGGCGCGTTGGCGCCAGGCCGTGGAACACGCCAAAGGCTGGGCACGCCCAGGCAACTGAATGCCCGGGCGTAGTCTTTAATTCAGGCTGGCACCCGAAAGTTTGACGATTTCCTGGTACTTGGCCTTTTCTTTTTTCACGAACTCCGCAAACGCCTCGGCCGTCATAGGCTGTGCCTCGGAACCCATGGCGAGCAGACGTTCGCGGATATCGGGTTGGCGCATGGCGTCTGCGTAGGCTTTATTCAGCTTTGCCACCACATCGGGCGGCGTGCCGCCGGTGGTAAAGATACCGAACCAGGTACCCAGGTCAAAGCCTTTGACGCCAGCCTCGTCCATCGTAGGCACGTCAGGCAACAGTGAAGAACGCTGCAGGGTCGTAACGGCCAGGGCTTTGACTTTGCCGTCCTTGATCATGGGGGCCGAGGCAGCCAGATTGTCGAACATGAAGTCCGACTGCCCGGCCAGCAGCGCCAGTTGAGCGGGGGACGCCCCTTGATAGGGTACATGCACGGCCTGGACGCCGGCGCGTGCCTTGAGCAACTCTCCTGCCAGATGGCCGGCGCTGCCGTTGCCGCCTGAACCGTAGTTCAAACGGTCAGGGTTTTTCTTGGCGTAATCGATCAGGTCGGCCAGCGTATTGATGTGGTTGGCCTTGGCGAAATCGACGTTCATTACCAGGACATTCGGCACCGCCGCCACGATGGTGACTGGCGCGAAATCCTTGATGGGGTCGTACGGCAAATTGGCGAACAGCCAGGGATTGATGGCGTGCGTCGCCACGGCGCCCATGACCAGGGTATAGCCGTCTGGCGCAGCCTTGGCCACCAGATCGGCGCCGATGTTACCGCCCGCGCCAGCGCGGTTTTCCACGATGACGGGCTGGCCCAGCGAGGCGCGGACTTTCTCGGCGAGCAAACGCGCGGAAGAATCCAGCGGCCCGCCAGGCGGATAAGGCACGATAAAGCGCAGGGGTTTGGTGGGGAAATCGGTGTTTTGCGCACTCGCCGGCGCGATGCAGGCCAGCCCGGTCACGACAGCGGCAGCCCCGAGCACCAGTGTGCGGCGCACCGTCGAAACAAGTGAATGCGATGGTGATTGAAACATGGCGTTGTCTCCAAGGCATGGGTTTTTGTAAGGCCCGCAGCATACTCCATGCGATCTCAGGCCGCCAGGCGAATCGAGCAAAGAAGGACGCCCGGTCCTATTTTGAGCACAAAGATGCCGTTTCTGGACACCGCTGCCGCCGGATGGGGTACCTGTCAGCACTGCCCCTGTTCACACCACGCCGGCCCTCATGCAAAATCCTCCCTCTTGGCTCCACGTGAGCCTCCTTGCCCCTGCACTGATATGCATCCATCCCGCCGTCACTCACGCTGATGACGCGCCTGGCGCGGTTTATCAACCCGGCCCCATCGTCATCACCAGCACGTCACCGAGCGCGCCGCTGATCTTTATCACCGATCCCAAGCTGCCTCGGCAGCCTCTGCCAGCCAGCGATGGAACCGACTATCTGAAGACCATCCCCGGGTTTTCTGCGATTGGCAATGGCGGCACCAATAGCGATCCGGTATTGCGCGGACTCTTTGGCTCGCGCCTGAATATCCTGAGCAACGGCACCTCCATGCCCGGTGCGTGCGGCGGCCGGATGGACCCGCCCACGTCTTATATTTCGCCGTCGAACTTTGATCAATTGACAGTGATCAAGGGCCCTCAGACCGTGCAGTGGGGGCCGGGCGCATCGGCTGGCACTGTCAAATTCGATAGGGACACGCCGCGCTTTGCCGAAACGGGCGTCCGTTTCGATGGCAGCCTGGTTGGCGGCTCCTTTGGCCGCAACGATCAAGCCGCGGACCTGACCATGGGCAACGACAAGACATACGCTCGCGTGACGGCCAATCACTCGCACTCTCAAGACTACAAGGATGGCGACGGCAACACCGTTCCTTCGCGCTGGGACAAATGGGGTGCCGAGCTGACGCTAGGCTTCACTCCGGATGCCGACACGCGCTACGAGTTGACGGCCGGCACCGGCGATGGCGAGGCCCGTTATGCCAGCCGTGGCATGGACGGGACACAGTTCAAACGAGAGAGCTTCGGCTTTCGTTTCGAAAAAGACAACCTCGGCTATACGTTGAGCGCCATACAAGCGCAGATGTATTACAACGACGCCAATCATGTCATGGACAACTTCACACTACGTGCACCTGACCGTATGAGCTCCATGTCCTCGGGGCTTGCGTCTAACGTCAATCGCACCACCTGGGGCGGCCGGGTCGCTGGAACCTGGACCCTGTCAGATCGCACCAGCCTCGTCACGGGATTGGATTTCCAGCGCAGCCGACACCGTGTGCGTCGCGGCACAGACACGGCATCATATCGCCGTGAGTCTTGGACCACGAATGCCACCTTTGCCAATACTGGCCTGTTCGGCGAAATGACGTGGCATCTCGCAGAAGACACACAACGGATCATTGGCGGTGCGCGCCTGGACTGGGCACAGGCCACCGATTTACGCGGCACGAAACGCCCTGTCACGCGTATGCCCGATCCCACGGCGGGCGAACGCCGCACTGACACACTGCCCAGCGGATTCCTGCGTTACGAGCACGATCTGGCGGCGGCTCCCGCGACGTGGTACGTCGGGCTTGGACATGTCGAGCGCTTTCCGGATTATTGGGAAATGTTTCCCCCCAGCCGCGGCCCTCAAGGATCGGTCAACGCATTTCAGGGCGTCAAGCCGGAGAAAACCACGCAGCTGGATATAGGCGCACAGTACAAAACTGAAGCGTTCAGCGCGTGGGTCTCTGCCTATGCGGGCTACATCCACGACTTCATCCTCTTGAAATACCCGGCGGCAGGCATGATGGGCGGCACACAGGCCACCAACGTCGACGCGCGCATTTTCGGTGGCGAATTCGGCACCCGGTATGCACTCACCCGCACCTGGACGACGACGGCGACCTTGGCCTATGCCTGGGCCAAGAACACCAGCGATGGCCGCCCCCTGCCGCAAATTCCGCCGCTGGATGCACGCCTGATGGCGACCTACGACGATGGCACGTGGACGGCGGGCGTCTTGTGGCGTCTGGTTGCTCCGCAACACCGCTACGCGTTGAACACCGGCAACGCGGCCGGTAAAGACTTCAGCGCCAGCAGCGGATTTGGCGTGCTTTCCCTCAATGGCGGCTACGCCGTGAACAAGCATGTTCAACTCACAGCCGGGATAGACAATCTATTGAACAAGACGTACAGCGAACATCTGAATCGCGCGGGCAACGCGGCGTTCGGATATTCGGGAAATACTGCTTTTAACGAACCAGGACGTGCGGTCTGGGCGCGGGTGGGAGTGACTTACTAAGGTCGTATTCAATAACTCTGTTGGTCACAAGGCGGGCTTTCTGTTTTTTGCCGCGTCGGGGGAGGCGGCTGAGGAAGGAGTCGAGTTCTATTGGACGTCGAAGATTCAAGCTTCCTTCTTACGCCTGGACGTTTTGACACGATCCAACGCCAAAGTCTGTTGCGCATGCTCCGTGAGCCGAGTCAGAGCACGCTCAAAGACCTCTCGCTCTTCCGGACTCAATACCGACAACAGAGCCTCATTGCGCTCCACCGCCTTGGGAAAGACCTTGCGATACAGATTCTTGCCTTTCGTCGTCAGGCTTAGCTGTACACCACGGCCATCGTTCTCATCCGAACCACGCCGCAGCAACCCCCGCTCGATCATTAATGACACCGCCCGGCTCGCCAGGCTTTTGTCGATATTGACCTCTCTGGCCAGCCCCTGCAGCGACATCGGTGCGTAAGCCCCCAGCATGCCCAGGATCCGCCACTCTCGCGGATCGAGATCAAAATCACGCTGGTTCGACTCGGCTGCCAGGCGGCTCCAGTGGTTGGCCAGCATATTCAGGCGAAACGAGACCAGTTCCTTGAAGTGACTCGCGGCAGTGGGCGCGGATTCGGGCGAGGGGAGGTCGGTATTAGGCATGGGCGCAAGTATAAAAAATCCCGGTCAACAGTGAAAGAAGCACCGACCGCCGCAATCAATCCCGGTGGTTCAACGCATTGCGCAGCGGATTGAGCCCACTGCGTGCCACACGCCCTTGCAGCTCTCTTCCCAGCGCGGCTTCGCAAGCCTCCACCGTCTCCAGCAAGGCATCCATGTTCACACCGGTTTTCACCCCCATGTTTTCGAAAAGATCGATCAGGTCTTCGCTAACGACATTACCGGTGTGTCCGCCGCCATATTTCACCTTGACCGGATGACCGCCCACACCGCCAATGGCACAGTCAAAATGGCGTACACCCTGATCCAGGGCCGCCACATAATTGACCAGGCCGGTGCCGCGCGTATCGTGAAAATGCGCGATAGGATGCACATCCGGATAAGCATTGCGCATGCGGCGAAACAGGTCTGCCGTGGTCCGCGGTGTGGCCGTGCCCGTGGTATCGCCCAGCGCGATATAGCGTACGCCCGCGTCTCGAAATCGCCCCACATCGGCCAACACACTCTCTGGATCGACACGCCCTTCGAATGGGCAGCCAAAAGCCATGGAGATCGTGCCGATCAAACGGAAACGGTCTGCGGCGGCTGCCGCCATCTCGGCAACGTTATTCCATTGGTCAGCCCGGCTGCGCGCCAGGTTTTTTTGCGAGTGCGTATCGGTGGCAGATACCAGCAAGCTGATCTCGTTCGCACCGAAACCTGCCTCGGCGTCGGCCAATGCACGCTCAACCGCTCGCATATTGGCGCAGGTGGCTTTATAAAAGACCCCGCGTTTGCGCGGCAATGCCTGCAGCATGGCCGACGCATCGGCAAACTGCGGAATCACCTTGGGATTGGAATAAGACGTCGCCTCGACGCGGGCGAATCCCAGTTCGGCAAAGCGAGCGACCAAATCCACCTTGGTCGAGGTTGCCAAGTGATTCGGTTCATGCTGCAGCCCGTCACGGGCAAAGCATTCGCACAGCACCACATCGCGCCCGTCGTCTTCAAGCGTAAACGCATCCATCGTCATGACGCCACCGTATCCGAACGAATATCCCACAGTTTGATGGCATGCTCGCGCAGCTTGTTTTTCTGAACCTTGCTGCTGCCCGTCATGCCAATATGCTCAAACGTATCAACCTGGGCAATATATCTAGGCACCTTGAAATTTGCGCATCGTGCCTTGCACCATGCCACCAATTCATCGTTGGTTGCCTGCTGCCCCGGCTTGAGCAAAATGAATGCGCCCGTCACCTCACCAAGTCTGGCATCCGGCACACCGATCACCTGAGCCTGCCTGACAGCAGGATGCGCATGTAGAACCTCCTCGACTTCTGCCGGTGCGACATTTTCCCCGCCGACACGGTACATGTCCTTCAGACGGCCCACCATGCGCATTCGCCCATCGGCGCGCTGCTCTCCCAAATCGCCGGTACGCAGCCAGCCATCGGCAGTAAATGCCTTGGCAGTCGCATAGGGCATGTTGTAGTAGCCCCGCATCACGTTCCAGCCGCGAACCTGGATTTCTCCTTGGCCGGTACCGGGCGCCAACACTGCACCCGTTTCTGCATCTGCAATGCGTACATCGACACCCGGGTGAGGCCACATGAAGCCATCGCGCCGCAATGCGAAATCGTCGGCTTTGTCGCTGATGAGCACGTTAGGCGAGGCCTCGGACTGACCATAGGCATTGCAGACGAACGGCACGTTCATCACATCGCGGATTTTCTGCATGACCTCTGGGCCCGCGGCGGCCCACCCGCCGGTCAGATGCAAGCGAGCCGGATCGAAATCTTCGTGGCCCATCAGCATCAAGAAAATCGTGTCATTGCCCGATGTCAACGTACAACGCTCTGTCTCCAGCACGCGCAAAGCCTCGGCTACGTCGAACTTTGGCATGCTTAGCAGACAACACCCCGACACCAGCGATACAAGCACAGACAAAGTACTGCCGGCCACATGGAAAAAAGGACGAATGCTGAAATAGCGGTCATCCGCGCATACGCCCATGCGCCTGGCAACGCTCGCTGCATCGCCGAGCATGTTCGCATGGGTCAACATGACGCCTTTGGGAAATGACGTCGTACCGGAGGTGTACTGAATCAGCAGCACATCGTCGGGCACAACGCGAGCCATCACCAGTTCGATTTCCTCGTCGGAAATTTTCCCGCCTGCCGATAAGAACGCGTCGTAAGACACAGTGCCAGCAGGAACGCCCGCATCACCTACGGTGACCACATAAGCCAGCGCAGGCAGCACCGTGCCCGGCAACTGCCCGTCGATCGCGGGCTCGACCTGGCGCAGCAACCCTGTGAAATCGATCCCCAAGAAACTGTCTGCATAGATCAGCAGCTTGACGTTCGATTGCTGCAGGCAAAACAAGAGTTCTTCGGCCTTGAAGCGCGTATTGACGGGAACAGTCACTGCCCCAATGGAGGCGCAAGCAAAAAACGCCGCGATCCAGCCGCCGGAGTTGCCCAGCATCAGCCCGACATGATCGCCTTTTTTAATCCCGGCAGCGTACAGCGACTTTGCGATACGGCGGCTGTCGGCCGCAAGGGCCGACCAGGCATGACGCTCGCCCGGTCCCACATAAGCCTCATGATCGCCCCGGCTGGTCACCGTCTCTCGCAGCACCTGCGGCAGCGTAGTGGGTACAGGAATCCCTGCCTCATCCAGCAATCGCATCGTCTTCAACCTTTCTTGCCAAAATTTTCGATGGCTTTTTTCCAATCGCTATGGCGCAGATTTTCCTGAATCGCCAACAGCTCGATCGCCATCGCTCCCTCGCGCGTAGTCTCCAGACCGTTATCGATGCTGCGTTTGGTCAGCTTTACCGTCAACGGATTTGCGGCGGCAATCTGCGTGGCCATCTCCGTCACCCGCATATCAAATGTCTCTGCATCAAACACATGATTGACCAGACCCAGTTGTGCCGCCTCGCTGGCGTCGACGAGCCGGCCAGTGAACAAGAGTTCCTTTGCCATGCGCCGTCCCACAATGCGCGGCAAACGCTGCGTCGCACCCACCGTTCCCCAGCCCACTTCGGGATACTTGAAAACGGCGGCAGGGCTGGCCAGCACAAAATCACACGCTGCCGCAATCTCGCAACCCGACCCGAACGCCGGGCCATGCACCGCCGCGATGACGGGTTTGGACACTGCCTCGATCGCAGCATAGGCGGTAAAGCCATTGACG
Source organism: Bordetella genomosp. 4 (assembly GCF_002261185.1). Taxonomy (GTDB): domain Bacteria; phylum Pseudomonadota; class Gammaproteobacteria; order Burkholderiales; family Burkholderiaceae_B; genus Bordetella_A. Next base: position 238,324 of record NZ_NEVQ01000003.1, on the reverse strand, counting down.
CGCCGCGCCACCATCTCGGCAGGACTCATGCCCTGGCGTTCCTTGAGATCGGCTCCGGCGCAGAATGCGACGCCTTCGCCACGGATGACGACGACCCGCACCTCGTCGTCGTTTTCGAGCGCTTCGCACGCGGCCGTCAACTCCTGGCACATCGCGACATTCAAAGCGTTGCGGCTATCTGGGCGCGCCAGCCACAGCGTGGCTACGCCTTCGGTAACTGCCAAACGTAATGTGGTGAATTCCGGATAAGTCTGCATAGTCAAAGCCACCTTGGATCTCAGTTCTGCAATTTCATGCCTGTGGCACGCACGAGCTCGGCCAGCCGTTGCCCATCCGCGCGGATGTATTCGGTTGCCTGCGCCTTTAGCTGAGGCATGGTTTCGGCATTCTGGACGGCCAGCGTCTTTTGAAACTCGGGCTTGGCCTGTACCGTCTGCAGGGCGGCTGCGAGCTTGTCCACCACCGCTGCCGGCGTCTTGGCAGGCACTGCCAGCGAATACCAGCTGCCCATTTCCAGATCAGGCAGCCCGGCCTGCGCAAAAATCGGCACATCGGGCAAATCCGCCAGGCGCTTGCTACCGCCATACGCCAATGCACGCAAACGGCCGGATTTGATCAATGGCAATACGGCAGAGACATTCAGGAACCCGGCTTGCACGACGCCAGCCACCATATCATTGGCGGCCGGCGCAGCACCCTTGTAGGGCACGTGCATCAGATCGACGCCAGCGGCCTTCTTGAACATTTCACCGCCTATGTGCGGTGAACTGCCCATCCCCGCCGAACCATAACTGATCTTCCCTGGTTCGGCCTTGGCCAGGGCAATGAATTCCTGCACGGTTTTAGCAGACACCGACGGATGCACCGTCAGCACATTCGGCACATTGGCCACCATGCCGATGAACTCGAAATCCGCGACACCGTCATAAGGCACATGAGTGGCCAGCGGCGTCACCGTGTGGGCGGCGGCTGTCCCCAACAGCAAGGTGTAGCCATCGGGTGCGGCCTTGGCGACATAGGCGGCGCCAATCGAAGCCCCGCCGCCGGCTTTGTTTTCAACGATGATGGATTGACCGAGGACATCGCCCAATTCCTTCGCCAGTGCGCGGCCCAGCAAATCTGCCGGACCGCCTACCGCATACGGATTGACCAGGGTAATAGGCCGGGATGGGTAATTATCTTGCGCCACGGCGGCCGACGTCACCATACCCGCGGACAACAGCAATAATGCATTTCTCAACAAGCGAATAGTTTTTCTCATGATTGTCTCCTTCATCTCCGGAAAAGCTCAGATCGCCCCCTCGGCGTGCAAGCGTTGAATCTCCGCATCGCTGAGCGACAGCTTTTCGTGCAGGATATCGTGCGTGTGTTCGCCCAGCATGGGCGGGCGCGTGACGCTGGGATCATCGAACCCGTCAAAGCGGAACGGGATTTTCAGGCCATGAAAACGGCCGATTTGCGGATGCGGATACTCCACCACCATGCCGCGCGCAGCGACATGTTCGTTGCTGAGCACTTCGTCGACCTGCAAAATAGGGCCAGCCGGCACACCTACTGCGTCGCAACGGCGGCATAACTCATCCCGATCCAGCCGACTGATCGCCGCTTGCAAGCCTGCCATCACCTCTTCGCGGCGCGCCAGGCGGCCGGCATTTTTTGCGAGCTCGGCATCGCTGGCCCAGTCTTCCAGTCCCAGCAAATTGCACAAGGGCGCCCAATGTTGATCGCTGCCGGTGATCTGCACCCATTTTCCATCGCCGCAAACAAATGCCGCAGACGGGATGCGCCCTGGATGTTCCGTGCCGAGACGCTCAGGGACCTCTCCGAGGGCGAACCAGCGTGCGGCAGCGAGCGACAACAAGCCCACTTGGCCATCGAACATCGAAAAATCTACATGACTGCCTTTGCCCGTCTTGTCGCGTCCTGTCAGCCCGGCCAGCACAGCAATCGTCACCCAGAGTCCGGAGCTCAAATCCGCCACAGGCAAGCCGGGCTTGACCGGACCGCCACCGCGCTCGCCTGTCAGGCTCATGATGCCTGCCATTGCTTGAAATACCGTGTCGTAGCCTTTGCGATTGGCATAGGGCCCCGTCATGCCAAAGCCTGTGCAACTGACATAGACCAGTCGTTCGTTGACTGCACGCAGCGCCGCATAGTCCAGGCCATACTTGCCCAAGGTTCCAACGGGGAAGTTCTCCAGCACTACGTCCGCTTGCGCCGCGAGCTGACGCACGATGTCCTGCCCCTGAGGCGATCGCAGATTGACGGTGATAGAACGCTTGCTGCGATTAAAAGCGAGATAGTAGGCCGACACCGCTGCCGCATCGCCCTGCACCATGGGCTCGAACGACCGAGTTTCGTCTCCAGTCTTTGGCTGCTCGACCTTGATGACCTCAGCACCCAATTCCGCGAGTATCATCGACGCGAATGGACATGCCAGTACGCGCGATAGATCCAGAATGGTGATTCCTTCGAGCGGCCTCATTTCACGCTCCTTTGGCCTTGCGAAAGCCCCGCATCATCACATTGGCGTCGCGCCCGACCTCTAACGCGGGAGCCAGAGCCAGATCGGCAACCCGATGAAAGCTCCGCTTGGTCGTTGCCATGGCGACCGGACTCCAGCCGGCGACCGTGCTGGCCAACGCCAAAGCCACATCGAGCACCTGTGCATCAGGCACAACACGATTGCATAGTCCCATCGCTTTGGCAGCATGGCCATCCAGCGGCTCGGCTAAAGCCACCAGTTCGAAAGCCTGTTTACGCCCAACCTGCCGGACCAGATTCGCCATCACTACGGCAGCCACGATGCCGTGCTTCAGTTCTGGATAACCGAATCGCACAGTCTCGGACATAACCGAAAGATCGCAGGCAATGGCGAGGCCTGCGCCGCCACCCAATGCATTGCCGCGCACCGCCGAAATGACGGGTTTGTTCATCTGCGAGAAAACGAGATGCAATGCCGTAGTCAAATCCGCTCGCGCGGTCACGGCCTGAGGGTCTTCTGGTGTCAGTGCCGAAAACTCGGTCGTGTCGGCGCCGGCGCAGAACGATTTCCCTGCACCAGTCAGCACCACCGCGTTGACGGCGGGGTTGCTATCTGCCGCGCGCAGGCTGTCCAGCAGCGTCTGCGTCAATGCCGTATTCAAGGCGTTATGTTTTTCCGGACGATTCATCGTCAAAATGCGAACCGCACCGCGGTCTTCGATGAGCAGGTGTTCCATCATGGTTTGGTATCTCTCGTTATCAACAAGAAAGGCCTGACATGCGGTCAGCCTCTCAGATCCATCTCGTGCAGCCGGGCACTGGCCTGCCTGAGCTCGTCAACCAATTGCTTGACCACCTCGGCGGCCGGCCGAATACTGGAAATGAGGCCGGCCGACTGTCCGAGCTCGACCTTTCCCCATTCGATATCGCCATCCAGGGCCGCCTGCTTGAGCGTGCCTTTTTTGAATAGCGCGTCGTAGTGCTCTTGAGGCATCTGTTCGCGTTCGGCGTCAAATATCGCTTGCGCAAAGGCGTTGCGTATTCCTCTGACGGGCAGGCCTCTGCGTCCGATCAGCGCCGTGTCATGCACGTCGGCTGCCAGTACGGCCGCCTTGTAGCGTTCGTGTACGCCAGCCTCTTGCGTGAGTAGAAACCGCGTCCCCAACTGCACGGCATCCGCCCCTAATGCAAGCAACGCTGCGATGCCCCAACCGTCGGCAACGCCTCCACCCGCGATCACGGGAACGGAGACTTCTTGCAGGACCCGACGCACAGTGACGAGCGTACTGACCTCATTGGCCGGAGGATGCCCGCCGGCCTCGCCGCCTACGACGACCAAGGCATCGACGCCGGCATCGGCCGCCTTTTTGGCATGTTCAAGCGTCGAGACCACTTGAATCCACACCGCGCCGTATTCCCGGAATCGCGGCAAATGCGCTTTCGGACCGCCCTGAGAAGCAATGACTACGGGCACCTGACGCGCAGCCATGGCGTCCAGCAACTCGGCGGCCTGCGGTCGATACAGCGGGATATTGACGGCATAGGGTTTATCGGTTGCCCCTGCCAGAGCATCCAAAGTGCGGCTGAAATCGTCTACGCGCATTGGCCCCGCGGCCAACACCCCCAGTGCGCCGGCATTGGACACTGCGGCAGGCAGTTCGACATTCGACGACGCCCAACTCATCCCCGCCTGCACGATGGGGTACTTGATGCCTAACAAATTCGTAATGCGGGTAGCCATGAAAATTTCGCCAAACCAAACTAGTTGACAATTTAAACTACTTTCAAATCCACAACAAGAACAAATCAAAAAAAACATCATGATTTTTTTCACCATCCATGACCAATGAAAAAATCACTATTGGTTGACATATGAAACTAATTAGTGGATAAATTCAACTTTACAAAAGAACAACAAAACGAAATTTATCGCCACCCTAATGGCCCCAGGAGCGCCACCATGAATGCCCCCGACCACGCCCCCGGCGAATCGATGATCATTGAATCAGCCACTTGCACGCCATACCTGCAACGCCAGGAAGATCCCACCTGGAGATTCTCCCGAGGCGGCATCCCGCAGATCCAGGGTTGGATCGTCACGCTCACTGCCCGCTCAGGCGAACAAGGCTGGGGACATGTCCTTACCACGCCGATAGCGAATCCGGACGTGGCCCGCACGGAGAACGCGCTCAAAGCGGCATTGCCGCTCGTCGTAGGACATCGCCCGCTGGACCAACAACAGATGCACGCGGTGCTGGCAGAACCCTGCCATGGCCTGCCTTGCATTCAGTCAGGCATCACTTCCGCCGCATTGGAACTGGCCGCACGTTGTCTGAGGGTGCCGTTGCATGCGCTATTGGGAGGTACGGTCCGTCACCGCATTCCCGCTACCAGACTGATTCCTATCAAGTCGCCCGAGCTCATGGCCACCGAAGCCCTGCGATTGCAAAGCCAGGGGTTTCGCGGCCTGAAGCTCAAGCTCAATGGCGAAGCTGACACCGACATTTCTCGCGTACGTGCCGTACGTGCAGCCGTAGGGACCGATCTGCTCCTCACTGTTGATGCCAATCAGGCTTACGACGCCGACACCGCAATCGAGGTCTGCCGTGCCTTGTCCGAACAACAGGTCACGCTCATGGAACAGCCTGTGCCCGCCGCAGACCGCGATGGCCTGCGGCGTATCACGCAAAGTGGCGTGATGCGTATCGAAGCCGATGAAGCCATCGGCTCGCTGCGTGGTTTGGTCGAACTCATCGCCATGGGGGCTGCGCACTCGTACAACTTGAAGGTGCCTTATATGGGCGGCCTGCGCAACACGCTGACTGCCGCACGGCTGTGCGAAGCGGCAGGCGTTCAATGCCGGCTCGGCGCCATTTTTGGGCCTCGTCTGGCATCGGCTCAGGCGGCCCATCTGGCCGCTGGTCTGCAGTCCATAGAGGGCGGCGCCGAGATCGCCGAATCCGAACATTTGCTGGACGACCCATTTTCGGGGTTTGGCGCCCAGGATGGCCACGTTCCGGTCTCGGACGGCTACGGCAGCGGCGTCAGCCTGCGCGCCCGATAGCAGCTCAGAACAGGAGAAGGGAGATGATCACAACAAAAATAGACAGCAGAAAGCGACGCAGCCTGCTGCGAGGACTGGCCGCGCTGTCCATGGCGCCGGCCATCGCTGGCAAGTCGAGTCGGGCAAGCGAGCCCTATCCTTCGCGGGCGCTGCGCATCGTTGTTCCTTATCCGCCCGGTGCAATCAATGATGTGCTGGCGCGCGCCATTGGCGAAAGGTTGACCGCGTCGATGGGCAAAGCGGTCATCGTAGAGAACAAGCCCGGCGGCAATACCCTGATCGGCACGCAGTTTGTCGCCAAATCCGACCCGGATGGCTACACGCTGCTGCAAGTCCCCGCCGCGCATGCCATCAATGCGGCGCTCCAACGCCGTTTGCCCTATGACCCAATCAAGGATTTCAGCTTTATCACCCTGGCTGCCCGGGCGCCCTTTTTGCTGGTCGTCAGCAAAGCTTCACCGATCAATTCCGTACAAGATCTAGTAGCTGCCGCAAAGAAAGCCCCCGACGCCATCAGCTTTGCCTCATCCGGCACCGGTGGTAATGCGCACTTGATGGGAGAATTGCTCAATAACGTAGCGGACATCCAGATGCTGCACGTGCCATACAAAGGCACGGCCGCTGCGATCAATGACATCATTGGCGGTCAAGTCCAATGCACATTCAGCACCTACTCGGGCGCAGCGGCGGCCATCCAGGCGGATCGGTTGAAAGTCTTGGCGGTGACCAGTGCAAAACGGGCACCGGTCTTTCCCGATATCCCTACCATTGCCGAATCTGGGTACCCGAGTTACGACGTCGTGGGATGGTGGGGATTCGCAGTAGCGGCCGGCACGGCAACAGCCATCGTCGACCGGCTGCACAATGAAATCATACAAGCCTGCAATACGCCGGCCTTGAAAGAAAGACTGGCTGCCGACGCCGTTGAAATCGTGGGCAGTACGCCGGAGGAATTCGTGGCTTATCTGAACAAGGACATCGCATTGTGGCGTGACCTGGGTCAGAGGGCGCGTATCACGTGGGAATGACGGAAGGCGTTGGCGGTGATCGAAGTGTTGTGAGGTTGGCGTGGTTGTTGGACGTCGAGCCGAGGCAATCGGGCCGTGCGGGCTTCACAAAGCCGGTCCGGCGCGCGGGCGCCGGACATCGTGTTCGCTCGCTTCGTCCGGCCCCTACGGGCCTCCCTTCAGCCTCCGCTCCACTCGGCTTTGAGGCGCCCGCACGGCCCGATTGCCTCGGCTCGACTCGCAGTAATTCAAGCTCATCACATCGCTGGCACGATTTTCTTGCTTGGCGTTTTTTTGTAGCCCTGTTGGCAAAGAGAAAGATCTTGCGGTGCTGCTATTCGCGCGTGCCCTGCACACGCGCGAATAGCGATCGGTCCGGGCATGCGGCGGGGTGGCGTGTTGCCAAGTTGGAAGATCTGCTTGGCTAGCGTTGATGCATGCGACGATGATGCGCAGCTCATCTCTAGGTATAACGAAATCGTAGCTCGAGAGAGCTTCTGTTCATCTCCGATGCCAAAGCCTTCGCATGCCAATCCCGAACGCTATTCATGGCCGCGCCCGTAGGCGGCCATGAATAGCCGCCCTGCAAGATCTTCATCCTTGCAAACGCCAGTTCCTACGAAGCCTACGTAGACCAGTCGTGCCAGCGACGAGGGAATCAGAGATGCTGCGAGTCGAGGCGGGGCAGTGACCGTGTTGGCGCGCCTCGGAGTCGAGCGAGGGAAACCGAAGGAGCGTAGCGACGAGGTTGACGAAGCGGAGTCGGACGCGCAGGCGGCCGACCGACTCCGTGAAGCGCCAACACGGTCACTGCCCCGCCTCGACGTCCAACAGAACTCATGCACCCCCACGCCGCCGACGCCCCCCCCCCGGCAAGCACTCCTCAATGCAAAATCTGACTCAAGAAATGCTTCGTACGCTCGTTCTGCGGATTATCAAAGAACTGATCCGGACTATTCTGCTCGATGATCTCACCACGGTCCATGAAGATGACCCGATCAGCCACCTTACGCGCGAACGTCATTTCGTGCGTCACGCACAGCATGGTCATGCCGCTTTCCTGAGCCAGCGTCACCATCACGTCCAGCACTTCTTTCACCATTTCCGGATCCAACGCGGAGGTCGGCTCATCGAACAGCATGATCTTGGGGCTCATGCACAAAGACCGCGCAATCGCCACACGCTGTTGCTGGCCGCCCGAAAGCTGACCGGGATACTTGTTGGCCTGCTCTGGAATACGAACACGCTCCAGATATTTCATGGCCGTCGCCTCGGCCTCGGCACGTGATTTCTTCAGCACCCACGTCGGCCCCAACGTCAGGTTTTCCAGCACGGTCAGATGCGGAAACAGATTGAAGTGCTGAAACACCATGCCGACATCGCGGCGGATGGTTTCGATCTGCTTCAGGTCATTGGTCAACTCAGTGCCATCGACAATGATCTGACCTTGCTGGTGTTCCTCCAGACGATTGATGCAGCGAATCATCGTCGACTTACCCGAGCCCGATGGACCGCAGATTACAATACGTTCGCCTGGCGTCACATCCAGATTGATATTGCGCAGCACGTGGAACTGACCGTACCACTTGTTCACGTTCTGCAAGCGGATGATGGCATCACTCATGCCTGTACTCCCAAAAGGTTCGCCTGCCCGAGCCGCTCTGAGCGGTCCCGGGCCAGGCAACTATCGTTTCTGTCCGGCCGCCAAGCGCGTTTCCAGACGTTGGCTGTATTTCGACATCGAAAAGCAGAACACGAAATAAATCAGTGAAATGAAGACGTAGGCCTCAATACCGAAGCCGCGCCATGCCGCATCCGACAGCGCTGCCTTGGCAGCCAGCGTCAGATCGAAAATCCCGATGATCACCACCAGCGACGTGTCTTTGAACAGCGCGATAAAGATGCTGACCAAAGGCGGAATCACGATGCGCAGCGCCTGCGGCAAGATGATCTTGCGCATTTGCTGCCAGTAGTTCAGCCCCAGTGAATCGGCGCCCTCGTACTGCCCCTTTGGAATAGCCTGCAAGCCGCCCCGCACAGTCTCGGCGATGTAGGCCGCCGCGAACATGATGATGGCGATCTGCGCACGCAGCAGTTTGTCGATGGAAAAGCCTACCGGCAAGAACAGCGGCAACATGACCGAGGACATGAACAACAGGCTGATCAGCGGCACGCCGCGAATCAACTCGATGTACACGACGCAGAGGGCTTTGATAGCCGGCATTTTTGATCGGCGGCCCAGGGCCAGCAACACGCCCAGCGGGAAAGCAAAAGCAATACCGAACGTCGACAGGATCAATGTCAGCGGCAGGCCGCCCCACAACGAGTTTTCGACGTAGGTCAGACCAAACACACCGCCCCACATCAGCACCGCCACAGCCGTCAGGCCCACAACCCAGATCAGCGCCAGGCGTGCGTTCCAGAAGCGGCGCAAGCCGCTGCACACGATGACCGCAATCAAGATGATGGTAGCGATCAGCGGCCGCCACTGTTCATCGTAGGGATAAGTGCCAAACAAGATCAGACGATGCTTTTCAGCAATGAATGCCCAGCATGCGCCTGCGGCCTTGCGGCATTCCTGCGCAGTCGACGAGGTGAAATCCGCCTGCAAGAATGCCCAATCGATCAACGCGGGCACCGCCATGATCAGCACCCAGGCCGTCAACACCGTGGCCAGGATGCTCAAGGGAGACGAGAACAGGCGTTCTTTCCAGGTGGGCCACAGGCCCACCTGGTTTTTGGGCGGCGGCAGGCCTTCGCTGGGGATAGGCGTAGTCGTACTCATATCAACGCTCCACCAGCGCAATGCGCTTGTTGTACCAGTTCATGAAAATCGAGATCGACAGACTGACGGTCAGATAGGCCGCCATGATGATCAAGATGCCCTCGATCGCCTGGCCCGTCTGATTCATCATGGTGTTGACCACCGACACGATATCGGGGTAGCCGATCGCCACCGCCAGCGAGCTGTTCTTGGTCAAGTTCAGGTACTGACTGGTCATGGGCGGAATGATCACGCGCAAGGCCTGAGGCAATACCACCAGACGCAGTACGCGGGAACGTCGCAACCCTAACGAGCCGGCAGCCTCCCATTGGCCATGGTTGACAGCCTGGATACCCGAGCGAACGACTTCCGCAATAAAGGCAGCGGTGTAGATCACCAGACCCGCGAGCAATGCAGCAAACTCAGGCGACAGCGTCAAGCCGCCGCTGAAGTTAAAACCTTTCAACTCGGGCATATTCAACGACAGCGACGCGCCGCTGACGAGCCAGCCTAGTATCGGCAAACCAATGAACAGCGCTAACGCTGCACGCCCCAGCGGGAAAATCTGACCGGTGGCCTCTTGGCGTTTCTTGCCCCAGTGCGCCACCAGAATCGTGCCGACAATCGCCAGCGCCAAGCCGCCGAGTATCCAATCCATGGAGTTGCCTTCCAGACCAGGCACCTTCAAGCCACGATTGGAAATAAACACACCAGGCAGCGGGTTGTACGCCTGGCGCGGACCGGGCATGTTTTCGGTAATCAGCGCGTACCAGAAGAACAGCTGCAACAGCAGTGGTACGTTGCGCATGACCTCGACATAGACCGAGCAGACTTTGGCGATCAACCAGTTCTTGGACAAGCGTCCCACGCCGATGAGCGTGCCCAGAATCGTCGCAAAGATAATGCCCAGCACCGCAGCGCGCAGCGTATTGAGCAAGCCGACCCAGATGGCGCGGCCGTACGTGTCCGCAGGGCTATAGGCGACCGGAGTCTCGCCGATCGCGAATCCAGCCTCTCGATCGAGAAAGCCGAAACCCGTCGAAATATTGCGTACCTGCAGATTATTCAGAGTATTAGAAACCAGGAACCACACGGCCCAGGCAACGAGGGCCAGCGCGACAACCTGATAGACCACGGCGCGCACGCCGGGATCGTTCCAGCTGAGGCGGCGTTTGGGCGCGGCCACTGGAGCTTGAGGGTTGTTTGTCGTCATGAAAAGCTTCTACAGAAGTCAAAACAGGAATGGCCTGGGACCCGCCGCAGGCCACCTCACTCCTGCCGTCCGCATGATGCGGACATCAAAGCAAGACGGGTTGATCCCGTCTTGCCCGGCAGCGATGCTTAGCGCACCGGCCAACCGTACATAATGCCGCCCTTCTTGTACGAGGCATTCAGGCCGCGTTCAAGTTTCATGGGGCTGCTCATCCCGAGCGTGCGCTCAAAGCTTTCGCCGTAGTTACCGACCTGCTTGATGATGTTGTAGGCCCACTTGTCATCCACACCCAGGTTCTTGCCCATGCCCGGGGTCACGCCCAGGATGCGTTGAATATTGGGATTGGGATTCTTGGTCATTTCGTCGACGTTCTTGGACGTAATGCCATATTCTTCGGCTTCGATCATGGCGTTCAGCGTCCAACGAACAACGTTGAACCACTGCTCATCGCCCTGACGCACCATGGGGCCGAGCGGCTCTTTCGAGAAGTCTTCCGGCAGGATGATGTAATTGTCAGGTTTTTCGAGCGTGGTGCGGCTCGAAGCCAATTGCGACTTGTCGGTCGTGAAGGCGTCGCAGCGACCGGCCGAGAAAGCGCGGATGATTTCGTCGTACTTGTCGATCACGACTGGCTTGAACTCGATCTTTTCGCCGCGGAACCAGTCGGCCAGGTTGAGTTCGGTAGTGGTGCCAGGCTGAACGCAGACGGTAGCGCCGTTCAGTTCTTTCGCGCTCTTGACGCCCAGCTCTTTGGACACCATCACGCCTTGGCTGTCGTAGTAGTTCACGCCGGCGCCAATCAGGCCCAGGGTGGTGTCGCGCGTCAGCGTTTGCGTCGTATTACGAGTCAATACATCGACCTCGCCGGACTGCAGCGCGGTAAAACGCTGCTGCGTATTCAGCGGAGTGACTTTGAATTTGGTCGCGTCGTTGAACATCGTGGCTGCGATGGCGCGGCACATATCGATGTCAATCCCTTGCCATTGCCCTTTGCTGTCGGCCATGGAAAAACCCGAAATCCCCGTGGACACGCCGCACTGGACGAAACCTTTCTTTTTGACGCTATCAAAAGTGGCACCCGCATGAGCGGTCGCCGCAGTAGCCAATAACGCAGCAGCCACTGCGGCTAATTTTAGTGCTTTCATTTGGATCTCCTGTAAGAAACGCTTGCTGTGCAACGTAATCCGGCAATTCAAGCATCGCCGGGGATGGTAGCGGTTGGAGATATTCGGGGACATGGGGGAAATCCCTCGACAAGTTGAGCAAAAAAAGGGGACACAAGAAATATGCAACAAGCGTGACACGTCCCACTAACCGGAATACACACGGTACTATTGCTGCTTCATCCTTTCTTGCCGCCATGATCGAATTCCAGCACGTCTTCAAATCGTATGGGCGCGGCCGCAACATCCTGGCCGACATCAATTTCCGCGTAACCGCCGGCGAGTTCCTGTTTGTCTCAGGGGCGTCGGGCGCGGGCAAATCCACCTTGCTGAAACTAATCGGCGGGCTGGAGCCTGCCAGCCGGGGTTCGATCCAGGTCAACGGCCAGCGTCTGGACCAGCTCTCGGCACGTGCGCGGCCCTATCTGCGGCGTGCGGTGGGCGTGATCCTGCAAGACACTCACTTGCTGTTTGATCGCAGCGCCCTGCAGAACGTCATGCTTCCCCTGGCGGTCACCGGTCAAGCCCACGGGCCCGCCAGCGCGCGAGCGCGCGCCGCCCTGGACAAGGTCGGCCTGGCAGGTAAAGAAGATATGAATCCGATCGAACTCTCTGGCGGTGAACAACAACGCCTGGCCATTGCGCGCGCGATCGTGAACCGGCCTGCGATCTTGATTGCCGACGAACCGACGGCAAACCTGGACCAGGACACGGCGCGGCGCATTTTGAATGTGTTTCGCGACTTCAATCGCGTTGGTGTCACGACATTGATTGCTTCGCACGATCAGGCCCTGATGGCGCAGTACGCGACGCGCACCCTGCGGCTGGAACCCGGCAAGTTCTTTGATTCGGGAGCCCACGAATGAAATCCTGGTTGCGATTGCATCGCTATGCGCTGATAGTGACGTTGCGCCGGCTGGCGGCGCACCCCTTTTCCTCGTTGGCGAATCTCGTGGTCATGGCTCTGGCCTTGGCCTTGCCGCTATTGGGAGCGGCGATTCTGGTCTCTGCCCAGCCAGTCGCCCGCCAAGTATCGGTAACGCCTGAGATCACGTTGTTCCTGAAGACGTCCGCCCCCGACGGCGCTGCCGCCGCGATTGCGCAACGCATCCGCGACGAGAATGCCGGGCAGGTACAAGCAGTACGTGTCGTGCCGCGCGACGAGGCACTGGCCTCATTGCGCAACGATCCTACTTGGGATCAGGCCCTGGCCGTGTTACCTGGCAATCCGCTGCCTGATGCGGTAGTGGCCACGCTGACCGAGGGAGAACAACTCGCGGAGCGCGCCAACGCGCTCGCCGAGACGTGGCAGAAATGGGAGCACGTCGATATGGTGCAGCTGGACAGCGCGTGGGTGCAGCGACTGGAAGCCATTCTGCGTTTTGCACGTGTGGGGCTGATATTCCTGGCGGCATGCGTCGCGGCAGTGGTGCTGGCAGCGGTCTTCAATACGGTACGCATGCAGGCCATGCTGCAACGAGAAGAGATCGCGGTTGCACGCCTGGTGGGCGCCACGGAATCCTTTGTCCGCCGGCCCTTTCTATATCTGGGCGCCCTGTCGGGTGCGTTGGCGGCCTTGATCGCCATAGGCGCGGCGGCTGCCGCCCTGACTCCGCTGAATAACGCATTGGTGGGGCTCGCCCGTAGTTACGGGGCAAACTTTGCCCTGCATTTGCCGGGATTGCCAATACTGGCGATTGCGGTGGTGGGCACGGGTATCCTGGGAGCACTGGCGGCACGCTGGTCAGTCACTCGCAGCACCCGTTTTTAATCGGGGACGCATTAAAGCCAAGCCGGCCATGAGACCGATTTTTTCGGGCTCATGGCCAAGAAATTCGGACGTATTTTTATTTTTCTGTTACGTTCAGAAAATAAAAGTTTCAGACGAACTGTCGCGGCAAATGGCCTCTGATCATGGCTACATAACTTATATATATAGTCAGGCCATTTTTTAAAATCATCTAATTATGTACCCATGCCTCGCCGTACTCGTTGAAGTCGAGCGAACCGCTGGGCAGGCGCGGGGTGCGATAATCCCGCGCTATGGATTTCGCCCTTCGCATCGTCGCCTGGCAAGCTAGCCACGGCCGCCACGGACTCCCCTGGCAACATACGCAAGACCCGTATCGGATCTGGCTGTCAGAAATCATGCTGCAGCAAACGCAGGTGACGACGGTCATTCCGTACTACCAGCGGTTTCTGGAACGGTTCCCCGACGTTGCAACGCTGGCGGCTGCGGACCAGGAAGCGGTCATGCCTTATTGGGCAGGCCTGGGTTATTACGCACGCGCGCGCAACCTGCACCGTTGCGCGCAAACCATCATGAGCGACTGGGACGGACGTTTTCCGCCCACCGCCGAGCAGATCGCCACGTTGCCGGGCATAGGCCGGTCCACGGCGGCCGCGATTGCGGCCTTTGCCTACGGGGAGAGGTCTCCGATCCTGGACGGTAACGTCAAGCGCGTATTCACGCGGCATTTCGGTGTCGAGGGCGAGCCCACGCGGCGTGAAGTCGAACAGCGCTTGTGGGAACTGGCAGATGCACAGGTTGCCGAGGCGCCCGGCCTGAACATGGCCACCTATACCCAGGGCTTGATGGACCTGGGCGCCACATTATGCACGCGCGGCAAGCCCGACTGTACGCGCTGCCCGGTAGCCGACACCTGTATCGCGCGCCGCGATGGGCGCCAGAGCGAACTCCCCACTCCCAAGGCCCGCAAAGCCATCCCCGAACGCCAGACCGGCATGCTTATACTGCAACGCGATGGTGCAATTTTGCTGGAACAACGGCCGTCGCCGGGTATCTGGGGTGGTTTGTGGAGCTTGCCGGAATTCGAAGCAGGCGGCGATCCGGCTCAGGCCGCACGACAATTGGGCCTGGAGCCCACGCAGCGATACGAACTGGCCGCGTTTGCGCATACGTTCACGCATTACCGGTTGCATATCAAACCGTGGTATCTGCCCGTGAGCCAAGCTGCGGCCATAGCCGAGCCGACGACACCGCAGCGCTGGGCTAGCCTCGCGGAGCTGCCATCGCTGGCGCTGCCGGCACCGATACGAAAATTATTGGAAGGGCTGCTGGAGGCAGGCTTGCCTGAATAAGCCACTGCCCCTGACAGTACGGTACTCGGCGGCAACATGGAGCTCCGCCTGATCGACCGAGTTGAAAGCCTTCGTTTGCTATTCACACGGCGGCACGGCCGATCGCTTAGGCGAGCGGTCATTGAACAATCCAGGAAAATTCCAGATTGCTCAAGTGCCCTGCAACAGCATCACCAATTTCAGATCCGGATGCGTCGCCAAGCGAAACGTCGTTTGCTGATAAGCCAGCCGGCCATGACGCGGATGTTGAAATTCGCGTAGACCGCCTTCGCGCTCGACCACGGCGTGACGTGTCCACCAATGCGCAAACACATCGCTGTCTCGATTCAGCTCATCGAGCAGCGTCAACACATCTGGTTCATCCAGATGCGCCCCGGCATCGGCTCGGAACTCGGCCACGACGCGGCGCGCGCGCTGATCCCAGTCCACCACCAGTTGGCGCGCGGCCGGATCGAGAAAGATATAACGCAACAGATTCGGCTGAGGATCGCGTACCGGCCAGTCGTCAAACAGCTCGCTCATCGATGCGTTGTGCACCAACACATTCCATGCGCGATCTAGTACATAAGCCGGCGCAGTGATCGCATCCACACATTCGCGCAACAACCCGGGCGCCTCGCTACCCTCGTCGCGCGGGTGCTGTGGGTCCGCGCACTCGGCCAACTCGAACAGGTATGCACGCTCGGCGCGCGCCAACTGCAGCACACCTGCAATCCGCGCCCACACGGCAGGCGACACAGAGACCTCGCGTCCTTGCTCGATCCAGGTGTACCAGGTCACGCTGATCCCGCATAACTGCGCGACCTCTTCGCGCCGCAGTCCGGGTGTGCGACGTCGCATACCTTCCGGCAATCCCGCCATCTGCGGCGTAATCCGCGCCCGCGCGGCACGCACGAATTCACCCAAAGCGTGACGGCGGCGGGTCGAACTGTCATGTGATGCCGGCAAACCGGCTTGGGGGGAAGCACTCATACCAGGATAAGCAATGGTCTTGTACGCGTATCAACAGACACTTATCTTAACTCCTGGCACGTCATGCCATCTGTCCCAACGCCGTTTTTGGAGTCATTAATGACCCTCTCTGCCTCTCACGACGCCGCTGTCGAGCGTCAGTTCAGTCCACAAGCCGCCGCATATTTGACCAGCGCAGTTCACGCGCAGGGCGAAGACCTGCAACAACTGGCCAGCCTCGCTCGGGAGCAACCAAAGGCTCGTGTCTTGGATCTCGGTTGCGGCGGAGGCCATGTGAGTTTTCTCGTTGCCCCCTTGGTTCAACACGTCACTGCTTACGATCTGTCCCAAGCCATGCTCGATGTCGTCGCCGCCGAAGCTGGCCGCCGCGGATTGCACAACCTGGACACCTGTCAGGGCAAGGCGGAACGTCTGCCATTCGACGATGAGCAGTTCGATCTGGTGCTGTGCCGCTATTCGACCCACCATTGGCAGGACCCCGGACAAGCCATACGCGAAGCAAGACGCGTATTGAAGCCCGGGGGTATCGCAGCCTTTGCAGATGTGGTTTCGCCCGGCGAAGCATTACTCGATACGTGGCTGCAAACGTTCGAATTACTGCGTGATACTTCGCATGTGCGTAATTACTCGATCGCGGAATGGTCTGCGTTGCTGACGCAAGCGGGCTTTACGTTGCAAAGCACGACATTGCGGCGTTTGCCGCTGGAGTTCTCGTCCTGGGTGGCACGGATGCGGACGCCCGAGACGTTCGTGGCCGCATTGAGAGCCCTGCATGCGATTGCGCCGGATGTGGTGCGGGGGCATTTTGAGATTCAGGGGGATGGGTCGTTTAGTAGTGATACGGGGACGTTGGTGGTGCGTAGGGGGTGATGGGGCTGTGTGAGGGATGGAGTTCTGTTGGTCGTCGAGCCGAGGCAATCGGCCCGACTGGCAGCAATTAGAATTCTCTACACCGCTGGCACGACTTTCTTGCTTGGCGTTTTTTTGCAGCCGCATTGGTAGAGAGAAAGATCTTGCGGTGCTGCTTTCGGCAGGCGCCCAGCGCGCCTACCTCAAGCGATCGGTCCGGGCATGCGACGGGGTGGCGTCATGCCTGATCGGAAGATCTGCTTGGCTGCGTTTGGTGCTTGCGACGATGATGCGTAGGGCACTTTTTCCGGCGACGTATCCGTAGCATGTCCGTGCTCTGGATTAGAGTTCATTCGCGGACGTGATTTGGGCTAACCATGATGGCATTACAACGAGTGCCATGCGTGGCATTACGTCAATGTGACTCGAGAGATCTTTTGCCATCCAACGGTGCCACAGCCTGTGCATGCAGATTCCGAACGCGATTCACGGGTGTGCAGGGCACCCGTGAATCGCAGCCCTGCAAGATCTTTCTCTTTACCCAGACTGATGCAGAAAAATGCCAAGCAAGAAAACCGTGCCAGCGATGTGATGAGCTTGAGTTACTGCGAGTCGATGCGGGGCAGTGGCTGCGTGGGGGCGCCTCGTGGTCGAGTGGAGCGGACACCGTAGGGAGCGCGAAGGCGCGGACGAGGTGAGCGAACACGGTGTCCGGCGCGCAGGGCGCCGGACCGGCCACGTGAAGCCCCCACGCAGCCACTGCCCCGCATCGACGTCCAATAGCACTAACCCCCATCACCCCAAACTACTAACCAACGTCCGCCGAACATCCCCCTCAGTCCGCCCACTACGCGCGATGTAATCAGCAAGCTGATCCTCACCAATCGTTCCCACGTTGAAATACTGCGACTGCGGATGACTGAAGTAGAACCCAGACACGCTGGACGCCGGATACATCGCATAGCTATCGGTCAACATCATCCCGATATCCGCACCATCCAACACACGGAACATATCGGTCTTGACCACATGCTCAGGACAAGCCGGATACCCCGGCGCCGGACGGATGCCAACGTATTTCTCGGCAATCATGTCATCGTTGGACAAACCTTCGTCAGGTGCATAGCCCCACAGATCCTGCCGCACGCGCGCATGCAGGCACTCGGCAAAGCCTTCTGCCAAACGATCCGCCATGGCCTTGAGCATGATGCTGGAATAGTCATCCAACGCCGCCTGGAATTCGGCCTCTTTCTTTTCGATGCCCAATCCCGCTGTCACCGCGAACATGCCGATGTAATCGGCCACGCCAGAAGACTTCGGCGCGATGAAATCCGCCAGGCATTTGTTGCTGACGCCCTCGCGCTTGGCACCTTGCTGACGCAGGTTGCGATAAGTGAACAGCACTTCGCTGCGCGACTCATCGGTATAGATCTCGATGTCTTCGTCGTTGACGGTATTGGCCGGATAAAACGCCACCGCGCCATTGGCGGTCAGCCAACGGCCATCGATGATGCGCTTGAGCATGGCCTGCCCATCGGCATATACCTTTTTCGCCTGCTCGCCGACGACCTTGTCCTCGAGAATGGCCGGGAATTGCCCGAACAGACTCCAGGTCTGAAAGAACGGCGTCCAATCCAGATACTTGGCGATCTCGCTCAGATCGTAGCTTTTGAACGAACGACGACCGATGAATTTCGGACGCGGCGGCGTGTAGTTGGCCCAATCGATCTGCGGACGTGCGGCACGTGCCTCGGCCAATGAGATCAGCGGCGTGGCCTTGCGATTCGCATGGCGGCGGCGGACTTCTTCGTATTCCTGGGCGATCTCGTCGATATACGTTTGGGCCTGTTCGGATACCAGATTGGCTGCCACCCCCACAGCACGGCTGGCATCGGGGGTGTAGATCACGGGGCCATCGTAATTGGGCGCAATTTTTACGGCCGTGTGGACGCGGCTGGTCGTCGCGCCACCGATCATCAGCGGAATCTTGCGATCGCGGAAATACGGATCGCGCTGCATTTCCGAAGCCACATAGGCCATTTCCTCGAGGCTGGGCGTGATCAGGCCCGACAGGCCCACAATATCGGCCTGCTCTTCTTTGGCTTTCTCCAGAATCTGCGCGCACGGCACCATCACGCCCATGTTCACGACTTCGAAGTTATTACATTGCAGCACGACAGAAACGATGTTCTTGCCAATGTCATGCACGTCGCCTTTGACGGTGGCAATCACCATTTTGCCCTTGGCGCGCACGTCGCCGCCTGCCGCCGCAATCTGACGCTTTTCTTCTTCGATAAAGGGAATCAGATGCGCCACGGCCTGCTTCATCACGCGTGCGGATTTCACCACCTGGGGCAGGAACATTTTTCCGGCGCCAAATAGATCGCCGACGATATTCATCCCATCCATCAATGGCCCTTCGATCACCTCGATCGGACGGCCTCCACGCGCGGCGATCTGCTGACGGACTTCCTCCGTGTCTTCGACGATGAATGTCGTGATGCCATGCACCAACGCGTGCGACAAGCGGTCTTGCACAGGAGCGTCGCGCCAGGCGAGATCCTCTTCTTTCTTTGCGCCCGAGCCTTTGACGGTATCGGCGAACTGCACCAGCCGCTCGGTGGGCGTGCGCTCGT
This sequence comes from Bordetella genomosp. 4, assembly GCF_002261185.1. GTDB lineage: Bacteria > Pseudomonadota > Gammaproteobacteria > Burkholderiales > Burkholderiaceae_B > Bordetella_A. The sequence goes on along the minus strand of NZ_NEVQ01000003.1, from coordinate 219,070 downwards.
CGGCGGGATCGGTTTTGCCCACGGGGGGATCACGGTCCAGGATGACGTCTTCGACCAGGTCTCGCAGCACACCATCCAGATCGGCGTACACGCCCAACTGACCCGCGTTGACGATACCCATCGTCAGGCCTTCGCGAATGGCGTAGTACAAGAACACCGTGTGAATGGCTTCGCGCATGGGCTCATTGCCGCGGAACGAAAAGCTTACGTTCGAGATACCGCCGGAGATGCGCGCGTGCGGCAGATTTTGCCGGATCCAACGCGTACCCTCGATGAAATCCATCGCATAGTGATTGTGTTCGTCGATACCGGTGGCCACCGCAAACACGTTGGGGTCAAAGATGATGTCCTCGGGCGGGAATTGTTCTTCTTCGACCAGTATTTTGTAGGCGCGCCCGCAAATCTCTTTGCGCCGCTCGAGCGTATCGGCCTGGCCTTGTTCGTCAAAGGCCATCACCACCACGGCTGCGCCATAGCGGCGGCACAGACGGGCATGCTCGCGAAAGATCTCGATGCCCTCTTTCATGGAGATCGAGTTCACCACGGGCTTGCCTTGCACGCATTTGAGCCCTGCCTCGATGACCTCCCACTTGGAGCTGTCGATCATGATCGGCACGCGGGCAATGTCGGGCTCGGAAGCGATCAGGTTCAGAAAACGGTGCATGCACGCCACCGAATCCAACATGGCTTCGTCCATATTGATATCGATGATCTGTGCGCCGTTCTCGACCTGTTGCCGCGCGACAGCCAAAGCCTCGTCGTATTTTTCTTCGCGAATCAGGCGCGCGAACATTTTGCTGCCTGTCACGTTGGTGCGCTCGCCCACGTTGACGAACAAGGACTCCTCGTCGATGTTCAACGGCTCCAGCCCTGACAGGCGAGTCTTTACGGGAATTTCTGGCACAACGCGCGGCGTCAGCGCGGTGACTTTCTCTGCAATCGCACGAATATGGTCAGGGGTCGTGCCACAGCAGCCGCCCGACATGTTGACCAATCCGGCGCGCGCGAATTCCTCTAGTAACGCGGAGGTATCGGCGGGCGTTTCGTCAAAGCCCGTTTCTGCCATGGGATTGGGCAGACCTGCGTTGGGATACACACAGACGTAGGTATCGCAGATCTTGGACAGCTCGGCAACATAGGGGCGCATCAACGCCGCACCCAACGCACAGTTCAATCCGATCGTGACCGGCCTAGCATGACGCACGGAATTCCAGAACGCCTCGACAGTCTGGCCCGAGAGAATGCGGCCTGACGCATCGGTGACGGTGCCCGAGATCATGACGGGCAGGCGTACGCCGCGCTCTTCAAACACGGATTCGACGGCAAAAATCGCAGCCTTGGCATTGAGCGTGTCGAAAATGGTTTCGATCAACACAATGTCAATGCCACCGTCGAGCAGGCCATTCAATTGCTCGATATAGGCGATGCGCAGCTCATCAAAGGTGATGTTGCGCGCGCCAGGATCGTTCACATCGGGGGAAATCGACGCGGTCTTGGGTTGCGGCCCCAACGCGCCCGCCACAAAACGCGGACGCTCAGGGGTGCTGTACGCATCACAGGCCGCACGCGCGAGTTTTGCAGACTCGAGATTCAGCTCGTACGCCAACTCGGGCAAGTCATAGTCGCCCTGCGCAATAGACGTCGCGCCAAAAGTATTGGTTTCGATGACATCGGCGCCTGCCTCGAGATACTGGCGGTGGATCTCGTCGATGACATCCGGCCGCACCAGCGACAGCAGTTCGTTATCGCCCTTGAGATCTTTGTGGTGATCCGCGAAACGCTGACCGCGGAAATCAGCTTCGCCGAGCTTGTAGCGCTGGATCATGGTGCCCATCGCACCATCCAGGATCAGAATGCGCTCGCCGAGCAGGCGGGCAAAATCACCACCCCGGGTATAGGATGAAGGCGGATAAGGCAGGCGGGGATACGACACGGAAATATCTCGGAAATGTGGCGAAAAGGCAAAAAATGCCCGAAAACCGACACTTGATGGTAACAAAATGGCTAATGCTCTGTCTGCCAATGCTACAGTGCGGCCCCGAACTGGTGCTTCTGGTGCGCGATGCGCGCCGAAGGTAAACGGGAAACAGGAAGGCGCGCCGCGCCCAGCCTGTGCTGCCCCCGCAACGGTCCCCATGCGTGCATCGCGCCGCATGGCAGCCCGACACCGGCCAGTTCACCCACCGGGACGCCCCGTGCGGCCCATTACCGTGAACGACGTGCGGGGTCGCGCGTCAAACCGAGGCTTGTCTGATGAAATCCCGCCCCTTCCGGCATGCAGCCGGAATCTTGATTTGCGCGGTGCCCGCGCTGGCCGCCGCCCAACAATCCCAACAACAAACTCAAACATCGACTGCGGCAGCCGCCCCAGAGCTCAGCACCGTCACCGTCACGGCCTCGCGCGTGCCTACCGAGGCCCGCGAGCAACCCGTACAGGTGTCTGTGCTGACCCAGGAACAAATCCGCACCAGCAGCGCCATGACGGTTCAGGAGCTGTTGTCCACCCAAGCCGGCGTACACGCGATCAACAGCACGGGGGCAGCGGCACAGGCGCAGATAGACCTGCGCGGGTTTGGTATTGCAGGGTTCAGCAACACGCTGATCCTGATCGATGGCGTACCGCAGAACAACAATGACCTGTCGGCGCCCTCGCTGGGCACGGTGCCGCTGGACCGCATCGAACGCATCGAGATCGTACGCGGCAGCGGTTCCGTTCAATATGGCGGCGGCACGACCGGCGGCGTCATCAACATCCTGACCAAGCGCGGCAATCCCGACGGCCAACCCGTCTCGGCCAGCGTGACCGGCACGGTAGGCAATTACGGCCTGCATCAACTGGATGCCGCCGTCAGCCTGCAAAACGAACACGTGACTGTCGACGTCTACGGGCAAACGCTGCGTACCGACAACTACCGCGACAATAATCGCGAAAGCCGCGACGGTGGCGGCATCGGCCTGGCGTTTCATCACGACGATGGCCAGATCCGCCTCTATGCCCGCACCACCACGCAGAAACTCGGCCTGCCTGGCCCGCGCCGCGTGGATCCTGCCACAGGCCTGAACGAGTACGAGGACGACCCGCGCGGCACCTCCACGCCCGACGATTATGTCAACACCCAAACAGACGCGTTCGGCCTGCAAATCGAACAGCGCCTGGGCACGGGCACCCTGTATGCCGACTTGAATCAACGCGACAAGTCGTTGACAGGTTTCACGGGATCCAGCTACGGCGACACGACCCGCGAACAGGATCTGGACGAAACCACCGGCAGCATTCGCTATCAGTTGCCGATTGCCGGCAAGCACGCACTGATCGTGGGCGCCGACATGCTCGACAGCAGCCTGGACGCTTCCAATCTCTACTCGTACTCGCCTACGCCGGATCAATGGCGCGCCAAACAGCGTCAGCACGGCTTCTTTGCCGAGGCCCAAATCCAGGCTACCGATACGACCCGCATCACGCTGGGCGGCCGCCGCCAATATGCCAACGATCAGTTGGAAACCCTGTCGGGCTACAGTGGCAACTCCGACGAGACACGCCATCTGGGCGCGTGGCAACTGGCCCTGCGCCAGGAACTCGGCGCGGGTTTCAGCGCCTACGGCAAAGTCGGCCGCAGCTTCCGTTTCGCCAATTCCGACGAACTGCTATACGTCGCGACCCCGCTCAAACCGCAGACCTCGGTGGACAAGGAATTGGGCATTTTGTGGAAGTCGGATACCTCCAGCGCCCGCCTGACCTGGTATCGCTACGATCTGACCAACGAGATCCAGTACAACCCGATCACGTTCTCCAACGTCAACCTGGATCCGACGCGCCGCCAAGGGGTCGAACTGGAAGGCCATCACGATCTGACCAAGACCTTGAGCCTGGATGCAAACGTCACGTGGATGCAAGCTGAATTCCGCTCCGGCAACGCCGCTGGCGTGGACCTGGCCGGCAACACCGTGCCCTTGGTGCCAAAATGGATGGCCAACCTGGGCGCCACATGGCGCCCCATGGACAAGCTTTTCATCAGCCTGTCCGGCCAATACGTAGGCAAAGCACGCATGGATAACGACCAGGCCAACGAGTTCGACAAACAACTGGATGACTATTTCCTGGTCAACGGCAAGGTCGGCTATGCCTTTACCAAAAACATCTCAGGCACGTTGGCGGTAAACAATCTGTTTGACAAGGAATACGCGACCTATGGCATTCGCTCGGGCAGCACCGGCGCTACGGGTGCGTATAACCTCTATCCGGCTGCCGGCCGCAACGTCCAGGCGTCCTTGACGATCCGCTACTGATGCAATCCGCCCTGCCCGCCTCCAGTGGTGCCAGGCTTTTCAGCCTGGATGGACGGGCATTGGCGGCAGCACTGCTCGGCCTGACCGCAATGTCTGCGTGGGCGGATACGGCAACCGTGACACGGGGTGCTGCCCACGTTGCCTCAACGACCGCAAAAACAATCTCGGCTGCGACTGTCCCGTCAACCGCTGTGGCAGCAACGGCATCGGAGCGACCACAAATAGCGACGGCCCCCGCACCCGTTGCAACGACGGCGCATCGCGCAGTGATCACACTGCGCGATGATCACGGCCATACCATCACGCTGCCCGCCCCCGCGCGGCGTGCCATCACGGCCGCGCCACATGCCACAGAATTGGTTTACGCGGCTGGCGCAGGCATCTATCTCGCCGGCACTGCCCAGGGCAGTAACTACCCCCCCGCGGCCCTCACGCTGCCTTCCATCGGCACCACACTGCGACCGAACCTGGAAATCGCAGCAGCGCTGCAACCCGACCTGCTGATCGCCTGGCAGCCAGCGGTCCCTGATCCATTGGGGGATCTCATGCAACGCCAGAAAGTGCCGGTGTTCTACAGCGACCCGCGCACCTTGGCCGAGATTCCCGACGCGGTGGAAACCATGGGCCGCTTGTTCGGCACCGAGACGCAGGCCAATCCTGCAGCCGAGGCTTTACGCGCCCGGCTCGCCTCGCTGTCCGCACGCTACACGCATCTCGCACCCGTGCGCGTTTTCATTCAAGCCGGCCTGCAGCCGATTTACACCCTGAACGGCCGCAGTATCGTCAGCGATGCCATACGTCTGTGCGGCGGCGTCAATGTGTTTGCGCAGACAAACGCGCTGGCGCCGCAGGTGTCGCTCGAAAGCGTGCTTGCCGCGCGGCCGGACGCGGTGATAGCCGGGGCGATCAGCGCCGACGATGGCCGTAGCAACCTGCAAACCTGGCGACAATATGGCCTGCCCGCCGCACAGCAAGGCTTCGTATTCAGCCTCGATGCCGATGCGCTCTATCGTCCCGGACCACGTTTGATCGGCATGGCGGAGCAAATATGCCAGGACCTGGATCGGGTCCGCCATTCTCGCTAGCCGCAGAACCGCCTCGGCTCTCCAGGTGGATTATCATGGAGACCTAGATGCCGGTCGCCTCACGCCCGGCCACCGGACTCTTTTTCAGCACGCTGCACAATGACGACTCCAGACACTTTGACCATCGCCGGGCGCGAATACCAGTCGCGCCTGTTGGTAGGCACCGGCAAATACAAAGATTTCGAACAAACCCGCGCCGCGCTGGATGCCAGCGGCACGCAAATCGTGACCGTGGCCATCCGCCGCACGAATATCGGTCAAAATCCAGGCGAACCCAGCCTGCTGGACTATGTCCCGCCCTCGCAGTTCACTCTGTTGCCCAATACCGCGGGCTGCTACACCGCTGACGACGCGGTGCGTACCCTGCGGCTGGCGCGCGAGCTGCTCGACGGCCATGACCTCGTCAAACTCGAGGTCCTGGGCGATCCGCACACGCTGTTCCCCAACATGCCTGCCACCCTCGAGGCCGCAAAGACCCTGGTCAACGATGGCTTCAAAGTCATGGTCTATTGCACCGACGACCCCATCCAGTGCCGCATGCTGGAAGACATCGGCGTGGTCGCGGTCATGCCGCTGGCCTCGTTGATCGGCTCGGGCATGGGCATTCTGAATCCCTGGAACCTGCGCCTGATCATTGATCAGGCCCGTGTCCCGGTGCTGGTAGACGCAGGGGTGGGCACCGCGTCTGACGCCGCCATCGCTCTGGAACTCGGCTGCGACGGCGTCCTGATGAATACCGCGATCGCGGGCGCCAAAGACCCCGTTCTGATGGCTCGCGCCATGAAGAACGCCGTCCAGGCCGGCCGCGATGCCTTCCTGGCCGGCCGCATGCCACGCAAGTTGTACAGTGGCGCGCCCAGCTCGCCCACCGAAGGCCTGATCACCGCCGCCCCGGCCAATACGCGATGAGCACTTCGCAAGGCAGCGGCCGGCCGATTCCCAACGCGCTCAGCATCGCCGGCGTAGACCCCTCCGGCGGCGCCGGCGTGCTGGCCGACGTCAAAGCCATGAGCGCACTGGGTGCCTATGGATGCGCGGTCATTGCCGCGCTCACCGCACAGAACACCCAAGGCGTCACCGGCATCGCCCCCGTGCCGCCCGAGTTCGTCGGCCTACAGATCGACACGCTATTTGCCGATGTCCGCATCGACGCGGTCAAGATCGGCATGCTGGGTCAACGGCCGGTAACGCTCGTCGTCGCGGAAAAATTGGCCAAATGGCTGCCCGCTCATGTCGTCCTGGATCCGGTCATGGTCGCCAAGAGCGGCGACCACCTGCTCGAGCGCGATGCCGTCGGCGCCCTGCGCGAGGCCCTGTTGCCGCACGCCACCATGTTGACGCCCAATCTGCCCGAGGCGGGCGTACTGCTGGACGAACGCCCCGTCGAAACCGTCAAGGAAATGCGTCGCGTCGCCGAGCGGCTGCGCAACATCATGGCGTATTCCGGGCAGCGATGGGTGCTGCTAAAAGGCGGCCACCTGCCGGGCAACGACACCATCGACCTGCTGCACGACGGCGACCGGATGATCGAACTGCCCGGCCATCGCATCGAAACACGCAACACCCACGGCACAGGCTGCACGCTGTCGGCAGCCCTGGCCGCGCTGCTGCCGCAGATCGATGATGTTCCCGAGGCCGCCCGCCGCGCCAAGGCCTACCTGGCCGAGGCTTTGCGCCATGCTGACCGCCTGAAGGTCGGCTCCGGACATGGCCCCACACACCATTTTCACGCTTGGTGGTAATCGTGCCGGTAACGGCGCCTAGGCCTGGCCGCAGCTACAGGCTCCCCTCGCCGCCCTGACCAGCCGCATGAGCCCCGCTGGAAACAGTCCCGATGAAGGCGCCCGCCCCACTCCGGGGGGCCGTCACCCACATTCCCACCGAATCAGTACAATGTCCGGTTGGTTCTTCTTGATTTTCTCTTCGCTGTCATGAACGCTTCGACCCTGCCTGATGTAGAACAAGCCCGCTTCAACATGGTGGAGCAGCAAATCCGCCCCTGGGACGTACTCGATCCCAAGGTCCTGGACGCTCTGTTTGTTGTCCGCCGCGAGCAATTCGTGCCGCCGGCGTTGCGAGCCCTGGCGTTTTCCGACCTGGAACTGCCGCTGGAAATCAATGCGACCAACACCCGCCAGAACATGCTGGCCCCCAAGGTCGAGGCCCGTCTGACCCAGGAGTTGCAACTGACCGCGACCGACTGCGTGCTGGAAATCGGCACGGGATCGGGCTACCAGGCAGCCTTGCTGGCACATCTGGCCCAACAGGTCACCTCGGTCGAAATCGACAATCGCCTGGTGGCATTCGCGCAGAACAACCTGCAGGCGAACAACGTCACCAACGTCAAGGTCGAAACCGGTGACGGACGCAATGGCTGGGGTACCACCGAATATGATGCCATTCTGGTCACGGGTTCAGTGCCCGCCGTGCCGGATGCACTGAAATATCAGTTGCGCGTAGGTGGCCGCCTGGTGATCATCGTGGGGCAGGCCCCCATCATGACCGCCTGTCGCATCACGCGCACTACGGCAGCCAGCTTCGAAACCGTCAATTTGTTCGAGACCGTCGTCAAGCCGCTGCGCGGGACCACCGTTTCGCATTTCAAGTTCTGATACGGCCCCATGCGCGCCAGATCGCTTGCGGCTACGCTGGGTCTGGCGCTCAGTACCAGCTGGTGCTTCCCGGCTAGCGCTGCGCAGGACCTGCTGCAGACATGGCAGGCGGCACTGGCCAACGATCCCGTATACGCAGCGGCCCGTGCCCAGTACCGTGCGTCGATCGAACAATTGCCTCAGGCGCGCGCTGGGCTGCTGCCGGCCATCAATGCCGAAATCGGCCTGACCTACCAAGACACCCGCGCCACGCGCAATCTGTCCCGGCGTGTTCAGGACAACACGCGGGCGCCGTGGGAACTGGTCCTGACGCAGCCGCTTTACGACTGGTCAAGCTGGCAGCGCTACGAACAGGCCAAACTCGGCGTCGCCGACGCGGAGCTCGCCCTGCAACAGGCCTATCAAGACCTGCTGCTGCGCGTATCGGACACCTATTTCGGCATCCTCACTGCTCAGGACGCCCTGACAGCCACCGAGGGAGAAAAGGCCTCGGTAGCCGCCCAACTCGAGTCCGCCAAGCGAAATTTCGAGCTGGGCAATGCCACGATCACCGACACCTACGAGGCGCAGGCCCGCTACGACCTGGTTGTCGCCCAGGAATTGCAGCAACAGCACGACCTGACAGTATTACGCGGGCAGCTGACCCAAATCATTGGCCAGCCCCCTGAAGCGCTGGCCGAGTTGCCGTCCACAGTCCCGCTGCCAGCGCCTCAGCCAGCGAGACAGGACGATTGGTCTACCCAGGCCGAATCCGCCAGCCTGGAAGTCGCACGCGCCCAATTGCAGACCCAGATTGCTCAACGCGATATCCAAATAGCACGCGGCGGACATTACCCCACCCTGAGCCTGCAGGCCAGCAGCGGCAGCGCCAGCACCTCGAATCGCAGCGCCGCCGGCAGCCGGGCGGCCGACAGCGCTGTCGGCCTGGTATTGTCTGTGCCCATCTACGCGGGCGGCGGCATATCCTCTCAGGTCACAGAAAAAGTCCAGCTCGAACAAAAAGCGCGCAACGACTACCAGGCAGCCCGCCGTCAGGCTGCACAATCTGCCCGTCAGTACTACACAGGCGTCATGACCGGCCTGGCCCGTATCCGTGCCCTGGAGGCCGGGGAAAAATCCAGCCGGGCCTCTGTAGAAGCCAACAAAACCGGTTATGAGATCGGCGTGCGCATCAACCTGGACGTCCTGAACGCCCAGCAACAGCTCTACGCCACCCAGCGCGACCTCGCGCAGGCACGCTACGCCACGCTATTGGACGGCCTGCGCCTCAAGGCGGCCGGCGGCATCCTGTCCGAAGTCGACCTTGAGACCATCAACCGTCTGCTACGCTTGCCGCCGCAATAAGCGGACTTGCGTACGGGCTGGGGGCTGCGACGCTTCAGAAAGCCGCGCTGGGTCCGACGGTCTGCCGGCGATCGGTGGACTACATGGCTACATCGGTGACACGGCTGGGTCCCTAAGCCGCTGAGTCGCGTAGGACGCCGAGTCGCTCAAGAGACCGTCGGAGCGGCTAGGTCGGCGGCGTTGACGTCGGTGTCTGTGTGGGTGTCTGTGTCGGTGTTGGGGGCGATGTCGGTGTCTGCACCGACGCCGGCCCGTCAGTCTGCGTCCGCGGCCCGGCGGGCTGTGTCGGCGTGATGCGCCAGATCGTGTTTGACAGATCGTCAGCGACAATAAGCGCGCCGCGCGGGTCTACCGTCACCCCTACCGGACGGCCGCGAGTCGTGCCGTCACTGTCCCGGAATCCAGCCACAAAATCTACCGGCGGCCCAGATGGACGCCCCGCACTGAAGGGCACAAAGACCACCTTGTAGCCAGAGGGTTCGCTGCGATTCCAACTGCCGTGTTCGCCGACGAAGACGCCTTCGGCAAACCGGTCGCCCATCGCGGCAGTCGAGAAATCCACCCCTAGCGCCGCCACGTGCGCGCCCAAGCTGTAATCGGGTTTGATCGCAGCCTTGACCTTTTCCGGATCCTGCGGCCGCACACGCTCATCTACGTGTTGCCCCCAATAACTGTACGGCCAGCCATAGAAGGCGTTTTCCTGCACCGCCGTCAGATAGTCGGGAACCAAATCCGAGCCGAGCTCGTCGCGCTCATTGACGACCGCCCATAACTGACCCGTATCAGGCTGGATGGTCAGCGCAGTGGGATTGCGCAGGCCCGTGGCGTAAGTCTTGTACTCGCCGGTGCGGGCATTCACCCTCCAGACACGCGCACGGTCAGCTTCCGCCGTCATGCCGCGTTCGGTGATATTGCTATTGGACCCGATGCCTACATACAGATACTGCCCGTCCGCGCTAGCAGTCAGAGCCTTGGTCCAGTGATGGTTGATTTCCGATGGCAGCAGCGTAACCGTCTCAGGCGGGCCGCTGGCCTTCATCTGCCCTGGCTGATAGTCGAAACGCACCAGGGCGTCCTGGTTAGCAACGTAAAGATTGTTATCTACCAACGCAAGCCCGTAAGGCGCATTCAGATTCTCCGCGAAAGTCGACGCCTCATAGGTACCGTCTCCCTCGGGATCGCGCAGCAACGTCAGGCGGTTGCCCCCCTTGACCGGGCTCGTGCCCCTCGCCTTGATGATGCCGGCGATCACGTCTTTGGGCTTGAGCTTCGCGGCATTACCGCCCCGCCCCTCGGCCACCAGGATGTCGCCGTTGGGCAATACCAGCGTCTGCCGCGGGATCTTCAGATCTGTCGCGATGGCGGCAATCGTATAGCCTTCTGGCACTGTTGGAACCTTGTCTCCCCATGGCGCAGGCTCTGCGATCACCATATCAGGCAGCAGCCCTTGCTGGGGCTTGGGCAGCTCAGGCTCTGGCCCGACCAAAGATCCGGATTGGGCGCTGCACACGCCCACAGCGGCGAGCAACGGCACCGCGGCGATCACGCTCAGCGTTTTCATACGGCACCTCTGCTGATATGCGGAGTGCGAAAAATATGCGGAGTGCGAAAACCCAGCCACGTAGCTATGCCGGCAAGCACCACTGTGATCACCGACAAGACCAGGCCGGCAGGCATGCTCGCCCACGCGTCGCGCGCATGAATCAACGCATTGAAAAAACCCACGACCCACGCCGCTATCCACACCAGCGAATAGGGGATCACTCCGCGCTCACGCTGCTGCGCCCGAAAAAGATCAACGATGGCAAAGACCAGCGCGATGCCACCAAAAATCAGCGCGCCAACCAGGAGCCACGAGGCAAAGTTATTCCACTGGATATCAAACGACATCGCATAGGCGACATCGCTGAGAGCCGCGCCGATAAATAAAGAGAACGCTCCCCCAACAAATACTGCATGCAAGGGGTGCACTGTCAAGGCATAGCGAGGTTCGACAATTTGGGGCACTGGTAGCCTCCTTGATAGATCGCCGGACTACAACGCCAATAAAAAGCAGCAAGTAAAGTGCCTGACCCAAATTGCCTGCACCGCCGCAATACTCCCCTTGCTGCCCCCCCCGCGACGCCTTGCCTGATTGCAGGCAATTTGTGCCTGCGCAATCGGAAAATTTCTTCTTCTTGGATCCTCCTGGTTAACGAAAACTTTCAACGCATCGAAAGCGGCGACCACGCGCCGAGTCCGTGAAAAGGGCCGCGGCCCAAGTGGCAATGCATGGATGCACCGCGCAATGCGCAGGATCGCCGCTTGCGGCCGTTCCAGACAGGCCTCAACCGTGAATAAGGAGCAATCATGCAACAGCTCAAAGACGTAATGACCGAACGCGTCAAAATCCTGAACCCTGAGACGACCATCAAAGATGCTGCAAGCCAAATGCGCGACGGCGACTTTGGCCTCATGCCCGTAGGAGAAAACGATCGCCTGATCGGAACGCTGTCAGACCGTGACATCGTGCTGCGCGCAGTCGCAGAAGGCCGCGACTCTGGCACCAGAGTCCGAGACATCATGTCCGAAAAAGTACTGTGGGCGTACGACAACGACTCGGTAGAAAAAGCCTGCCAAATCATGAGCGAGAACCAGATCCGCCGCTTACCCATCATCAACACCGACAAGCGCCTGGTAGGCATCGTAGCGCTGGGCGACCTGGCCATCGGCGCAAGCAGCCCCAAACCCGCCGGCCAAGCCCTATCCGGCATCTCTCAACGAGGATAAAACACCCCCACCCTGCGAACCAGCCGAACGCGCCTCAACGCCCCGGCTCGACCCAACGCGCGTCAACGCCGCAAGAGTCGGCCGCGGCTGCGGCTGTCGGCTGTCCTCCTGATGCGTTCATAACCGCCGCGAGCCGGGGTTCGTCGTGTAAAGGGTGCGCTGGCCCGTAGAGCCTGCCGAACCTGTCTTGCCAGGCGGGGGGAAGTCGGCTGGGCATGTTTGAGTGGAGCGTAGCGGAGCGAGTTTGCCCAGCCGCCCCGCCTGGCAAGACAGGTGGAGGGCAGTCTGGCCGCGCAGGCGGCCAGACCAGGCGATAGGGCCAGCGCGCCCTTTACACGACGAGCCCCGGCGCCTAAAGAACTCATAAGCCCAAACAGCGAACTCCTCAGCCGCCACCGGAACTCGTAAGCCGTCTCAAGCGGACTCCTCAGCCGCCACCGGAACTCATAAGCCTGCTCAAGCGGACTCTCCAGCCGCGACCGACGTCAATCGCCCCGAATCTTCCGCACCAACGACGTCGTAGACCGCTCAAACTCAAACGGAATCGCCAACGCCTTCCCGCCCCAGGTCTTCACGAGCGCCGTCTCAGGCAGCGTCTCCATATCGTAATCGCCGCCCTTGACGATCAAATCCGGCCGCAACTCGCCAATGATCTCCACCGGCGTATCCTCGTGGAAAGTCGTAACGATACTCACGCATTCCAACGCGGCCAGCAACGCAGCGCGATCCTCTTGGCGATTGAGCGGACGATCATCCCCCTTGCCCAAGCGCCGCACCGAATCATCGGTATTGATCGCCACCACCAGCGTCGCCCCTAATTGAGCGGCCTGATCCAGATAGGTAGCATGGCCTCGATGCAGAATATCGAAGACGCCATTGGTAAAGACCAGCGGCCGGGGCAATTTCCCCAACGCAATCGCCGCGGCGCAAGCGTCGCGGGACAGGATTTTGGATTCAAAACGAGCGGCAGACATACCCGGATTGTACGCCGCCGCCGTCCTGGATGCGTATCACGCGCCAACAGGCACGATCAATCCGGACTTCTCGTTGCTTGCCGAGATCAAGCTGGAGACTTCCTTGCGATAGCGGCTCAAGTCCTTCACCGTATCGAAAGTCCGACCCATCAGCTTGGACAGGATATGCAGAATGCGCGTAGCGACCTTTTGTTCCCACACATCGTCAAAACGAATCTGCGTATCCAACCAGTTTTCCAGCCAACCCGGCTCGGGCAGGCGCGACTGCACCGTGTCATTCGGGAACAGATTTTTGTTCACGTGCAAATTGGTCGGATGCATCGCCTGCGAGGTACGGCTGGCCGAGGCCATCAACACGCCAATCTTCGAAAACGACAAGCGTGCCTGGGCGCTGGTCTGCTCGCCACGATCATGCAGCGCGCGCCGCATGTATTGCAAATACGCCCCCGCATGCCGAGCCTCGTCGCGCGAAATCGTGCGATAGATCTCGCGGATCACCGGTTCCGTATGCCAGTCCGCAGCGCGGCGATACCAGTGGTTCAAACGGATCTCACCGCAAAAATGCAGCATCAGCGTGTCGAGCTCAGGCGCCGGATCAAATTCGAAACGGATCTTGTGCAGTTCTTCCTCAGTCGGAACCAGCTCGGGGCAAAAACGCCGCAAGTATTCCATCAACACCAGGGAATGCTTCTGTTCCTCGAAAAACCACACCGACATGAACGCGCAAAAATCACTATCGCCGCGGTTATCGCGCAGGAACATTTCCGTCGCCGGCAGCGCTGCCCATTCGGTGATGGCGTTCATCTTGATGGTGTACGCCTGTTCGTCCGACAGTTTACTGCGATCAAATTCGTGCCAAGGAATATCGCTCGCCATGTTCCAGCGCACGGCTTCCATGGTCTTGAAGAGTTCAGGATAAAGCATGGTGTGGCCCTTAGTTTTTCCCGCGTGGGGCGCTATCATTTTCGGAATGCCGTGTCATCACGGCCCGGACGCTACGCGCATGTCACGCAAGCGTGTTTATCGCTGTTGCGTGCGAATCTGTCATGACAGATTTACGACAAAATCATGACAGACGCACAGTCAGCGTATCAGCGAGTCAGTGCCCACAAGGCCACCCCCACTGCGACCGCCAACACCGCCGTCAAGGCGACTAATAGGCGGTTTCCCTGTTCTTGCGCGTGGCGCAGACGGGTCATTTCATTGAGCAACTGCGGCGCCGTATCGGGACGGCTGAGCTGCTCGTACATCAAGCGCGGCAAGGCCGGCAGTGTCTGCGACCATTGCGCGGCTTCTTTGGCCAACGACTGGCGAAAGCCTTCAAATCCCATACGACGCCGCATCCAGTTTTCCAGATAAGGCTTGGCCGTTTTCCAGAGATCCAGATTCGGATCGAGTTGGCGGCCGAGCCCTTCGACGTTGAGCAGCGTTTTTTGCAGCAGTACCAATTGCGGCTGAATCTCGACGTTGAAGCGCCGCGACGTCTGGAACAGGCGCAGCAGCACTTGCCCTAACGAAATCTCGGACAACGGCCGATCGAAATACGGTTCGCAGACGGCCCGTACAGCGCCCTCGAGCTCTTCTTCGCGGGTATCGGCCGGCACCCAGCCAGACTCGATATGCAACTGCGCCACACGGCGGTAGTCCCGATGGAAGAAAGCCAGGAAATTCTGCGCGAGATAGTTCTTGTCGAACTCCGACAACGAACCGACGATGCCAAAATCCAGCGCGATATAACGCCCGAGCGTCTCGGGCCGGTCAGAAACGTAAATGTTGCCCGGATGCATGTCCGCATGGAAAAACCCGTCGGAAAACACCTGGGTAAAGAAGATATCGACGCCACTGCGCGCCAACGTGGGAATATCAATACCTGCAGCGCGCAAGCGATCGATCTGTCCCACGGGAATGCCGTACATCCTTTGCATGGTGAACACCGTCGCCGCGGTGTATTCCCAGATGACTTCCGGCACGATCAGCAAATCGCCGCGCCCCGATGCCGCGTCAAAATTCCGGCGCAGCTGACTGCAGTTCGAGGCCTCGCGCACCAGGTCCAACTCGTCATGCAGATAATTGTCGAACTCGGCAACGACCTCACGAGGCTTCAGGCGCCGCCCGTCTGCACCGGCGCGCTCGACGATGCGCGCCACAATATGCAGCAACGACAAATCACGCTCGATTGCTTGGCGCATGCCCGGGCGCAAGACCTTTACCGCGACCTCGCGGCCATCGTGAAGCACAGCAAAATGCACCTGAGCGATGGACGCCGAGGCCACAGGGTCCACCTCGAACTGTGCAAACAGCTTGGACGGCGGCGCCCCCAGTGCGGCCTCAATACATGCCGCCGCCTCGGCAGAGGGAAAGGGTGCCACGCGATCCTGCAACAGCGCCAGTTCGTCGGCAATATCCGCCGGAATCAGATCGCGCCGGGTGGAAAGCACCTGGCCGAATTTGACGAAAATGGGACCTAGCGACTCCAGCGCACGCCGTAGCCTCAGCCCTCGAGGCGCTTTTGGCCGCCGTCCGAGACGCAGCAACCATCGCAGCCCCTTTGCCAAGGGATGATTGAGGCTGGACAAGGCCAGATCGTCCAGGCCGTAACGGTAGGCGACACACAGAATGCGAAGGACGCGGAAAAAGCTGAGCATGAATCAAGCGCCTCGCTTCGCAGCCAGACGAGCCAGGCGCGCATCCAATGCCGCTGCCGCTCTGGCAGCGGCATCACGTCGTTGATTCAGGTCGGCGAGATCCAGCCTCCACTGCTCCAGCAGCGATGTCCCGACGAGAACGCCGCGCTCTTCGGCCAAATATTCCGATACGTTGCGGCTCAGACTGGCCACCGCGGCCTTGGCCCCCTCGCCCGCCGCGCGAGCGCCGGCCATCAGACGCGTGGCGGGAATATCACCCACCAGCCGCGACAAATCGTCCTCGGGGTCCCAACGCAGGTTTTCCGCCAGCTCAGCCACCACGCGAGCCAGCGCAGCATCGCCCTCGATGTGCGTCGCCTCGGCGACATCGGGCCTATCCTGTCCAGGCAGCATCCCTAGTGGATTGAGTTTGCCGGGATTGACAGTCAGGGTGACGTCGGGCACCACCGCGGTGTCGGCCAGATCGGCATAGCCTTCGCTATTGATTGCCAAGCCAGTCACAAAGCCGCCCAGCGCAAAACGCACGGTTTTGCCCGCGTGGCGCGACAGGCGCTCGCGCGCCCAGTCTTCACGCGACAACAAGCCGTTGAGCGCGCGAACGGCTAACCGCGACGGAGTGGGCAAAAAGGAAAAAGGCAACATCGATGCAAAGCGAGCCTGCACTGGCAGACCCCGCCAAAAAAACGGAGATACCCGGAGTTTACCGGGTCAGGGCGTGCCGTCCCTGAAAACGGGCTGCAACCCGTGGAAATCGGCCCCCACGCCGCGCCTGCGGCTTGCTGCCCTCTTGAGGCGGCTTGGACAAAAAAGTAGGGCACCGCACGAACGGCGCCCTTCTGCAGTGGCTGGAGACCAGGCCGGATCAAGAGAAATGTTCCGGCCCAGGCTCCAATCAGCTGGCGTATTCCACAGGAATCTGTTGAATACCGGCCAACAGCCAGCCGCCTTGCTGGGGCTTGAACAGGTTCCAGACTTCTTCGAAGCGGAAGGCCTCGGTACCCGGGGCTTCGCGCAGCATGCCGGAGAAGCGTACGCTGGCCAAGTGACCGTCAGACACCGTCTCGATGCCCAGCAGCTCGGCGTTCAGCAGGACGACTTCGGTCTGGCTGGGCGCCGCACCGCGCTCGGTCAGCTGTTGCTTGAGTTCGGCGATCAAATCGTCGGTCAAGTATTCGCGCAGGCGATCGGTATTGCCGCTATCCCAGATGGCCTGGATTTCCACAAACTGCTTCTTGGCATTGGCCAGGAAAGCCGTGCTGTCGAAATCGCCGGGGACGTACCAGTTGTCGCTGGCACCGGCCGCAGGCAACTCGGCTGCTGCAGGCGCTGCAGCGGCAGCGGCTGGCGCAGCGGCCGAGGGCGCCAGCGATTCGCGCCACAGAGGCTGCTGGCCTTGGCGGTCATCGCCCTGACGTGCCGCGTTGCTGGCGCCATAAGCGCCCTGCATCGCCGGACGACGTGCACCCGCGCCGCGCAGACGGCGCACGATGAAGATCACGGCGAACACGACCAGCGCGATCAGCAACATGCTGGACAGGAACTCGGCAAATGCGCCGGACAGACCCAGATGTGACAGCAAGGCCGCGATACCCAGACCAGCGGCGATACCGGCGATAGGACCTAACCAGCGTGACATACCGCTTTTCGCGGCGGTGCCTGCGGCTGCCGCGCCCGTCGCAGCGGTGGCCGGTGCTGCCGTACGGTTGGTGGTGGTTGCGGTCGCCGGCGGCGTCGTGGCCTGCCGCTGCTGGGTAACATTGGTCGATTGACGGCCCACGCTGCTGCCCCCGCCCATGCGACGGGCTTCGGCGTCGAACGACGTCGCCAGCATCGCCGTGCCGGCGACAGCAATCAGGGCTGCGGCGAAAAACCGGGAAATTCCGGATCGGGACATATTGTGTGACTCCTGACACGTGACCGGGGCCTGAATGACCCCTGCCCGCCAGCCCCCCGCTAGGTGGCTGGCTTTTTGTTGAACACTTTCTGACAGAAAGCTGAATGCCTTAAGAATAACGGACAAGCTGACGGACGACAAGTTCCCGCCAGGTCCCGTCTTTCTTTTGAATAACCCTATCCCGGCAACACCGTATGGCGAGGCGACCGTCGTAATAGATAGGTAACGCCGTCAGGGACGCTGTATCCGCCAGCCCTCAACCCAGACGCACGCCTTCGTGCAGAGCCGTCACACCCGCGGTCAGGTTGAAATACTGCACGCGTTCCAGACCTGCGGTACGCATCATGTCGGCCAGGGTATCCTGGTCTGGATGCATGCGAATGGATTCTGCCAAATAGCGGTAACTGGCTTCGTCCCCCGCGACCTTTTTGCCCAGCCAGGGCAGCACGTTGAACGAATACCAGTCATATACCGGCGCCAGAGGCCGCGCCACGCGCGAGAACTCCAGCACCAGCAGTTTTCCGCCGGGCTTGAGCACGCGCGTCATTTCCGCCAGCGCGCGGTCTTTGTGGGTCATATTACGCAGCCCGAATGCCACGCTGACCCGGTCAAAATATCCAGATGGAAAGGGCAATTTCTCGGCGTCACAGACTGCAGTGGGCAACAATAGCCCGGCATCAGTCATGCGATCCCGCCCCACACGCAGCATGGAATCGTTAATATCAGTCAGCCAGACCTCGCCTGTCGGGCCCGCGCGGCGGGCAAAGGCCTTCGCCAGATCGCCCGTCCCGCCAGCAATGTCCAGCACTTTCATGCCTGGACGGATGGCGGCGCGCCCGATGGTGAAGGCCTTCCAGATGCGGTGCAGGCCGCCTGACATCAAATCGTTCATGACGTCGTAGCGCGACGCCACCGAATGGAAGACCTCGGCGACCTTGCGCGCCTTTTCGTTTTCAGGGACGGATTGAAAACCGAAATGCGTGCTGGCCGAATCAGAAGAAGAATCAGGGTTTTGTTGCATAGTAAGAGCCCGGTATATGACGCAATGGTAGCCGATCGAGGCCCAAGACAGCAGAAAGCCGGCAGCAAAACACCAAATCGTCACATACCTGAAATATTCCGGCCATACTATCGCAATGTTCGCGCCTGCCGGCGCTCATCGTCTGCCTCTATTGCCAATGTCCAGCACCATTCTTGTCGTCGAAGACGAACCCGCCATCCAAGAACTCATTGCCGTCAACCTGTCGTTTGCCGGCCATAAAGTCTTGCGCGCTTTCGACGCTGAACAGGCCCAGACCCTGATCCGCGCCGAACTGCCCGACCTCATTTTGCTGGACTGGATGCTGCCCGGCACTTCTGGCCTGGCCCTGGCCCGCAAGCTGCGCGACAGCGAGCGCACCCGAGCCGTTCCCGTCATCATGTTGACAGCCAAGGGATCCGAGCAGGACAAGGTCGACGGCCTGGAAGCCGGCGCCGATGATTACATCACCAAGCCGTTCTCGCCCAAGGAGCTGATGGCACGCATCAAGGCGGTCTTGCGCCGCCGCGCGCCGCAACTGACGGACGACATCATCGACGTCAGCGGGCTGAAACTCGATCCCGTGACTCACCGCCTGTCGGGCAACGAGCAATCGTTGTCGATCGGGCCGACCGAATTCCGCCTGCTGCATTTCTTCATGACGCACCCGGAACGCGTATTCTCCCGCTCGCAACTGCTGGATCAAGTGTGGGGCGACCACGTGTTCGTCGAAGAGCGCACCGTCGACGTGCACATCCGCCGTCTACGCAAGGCGCTAGAGCCCTCCGGGCATGATTCGCATGTCGAAACAGTCCGTGGCAGCGGATATCGCTTTACGGCCCAGGTCCCGGCACGTTAAAAAACAGCC
Organism: Bordetella genomosp. 4; assembly: GCF_002261185.1. Taxonomy (GTDB): domain Bacteria; phylum Pseudomonadota; class Gammaproteobacteria; order Burkholderiales; family Burkholderiaceae_B; genus Bordetella_A. Next base: position 199,574 of record NZ_NEVQ01000003.1, on the reverse strand, counting down.
ACGATGATCTGGCTGCGCACTTTTTTCCTGGTCACCCTCTGGGCGATCATTTCACTGTTCCTGCAATGGCTGATCGGCGACCCGGCGGGTTGGGTGGTATTTTGCGCAGCACTGTTATTCATGCTGTTCTGGCGCAGCTGGCGGCTGCGTTCGGTGTCGCATTGGGCCCACCATCCCGAAACCTCGCCCCCTGCGTCGGTCGGACCGTGGGACGACATACTGGCGCCGCTGTATCGCTATACCCGCGCTCGCGCACGGGATTTGGCCGAGGCCCGTGCTGCCATGCAAAGCATGCTGTCCGCGGCCCAGGCCTTGCCCGACGGCGTCGTGACATTGAACGAAGACTTTCAGATTGAATGGTGCAATCGCGTCGCACGCCACCATTTGACGCTGAATCTGCCGGCCGATCGCGGCCAGAATCTGCTGAATCTGCTGCGCGCTCCGGAGTTTGTCGCCTACGCCCACCGCAGCGACTGGCCCGAGCCCATCCTGGTCCGCCTGGTTCACGGAGGGCAAGAGCGCGTCATGATGATGCACTTGGCTGCCTACGCCAGCAATCGCCGCCTGTTGATCACGCGCGACGTCACGCAGATCGAAAAACTGGAAACGACGCGGCGCGATTTCGTCGCCAACGTATCGCACGAACTGCGCACGCCGCTGACGGTATTGGCCGGATTTCTGGAAACGCTGCGCGATATGCCCGCCGAGGCGTTGGATGAAGAGCAGCGCGCCCAGTACCTGTCCATGATGCACGAGCAGGCCTTGCGCATGCAGGCCATCGTAGAAGACCTGCTGACCCTGTCCACGCTGGAATCGTCGCCCGGATCCGACCCGCGAGCCGTCAATGTGCCCGCCCTGTTGCAGACCACCCGCCAGCAGATCGAAGCCCTCTCCGCTGGCCGGCATGTCTTTCACTGGGATATCGACGAGTCCCTTGACGTCCTGGGCGCAGAGACCGAACTGGCCTCGGCCATGTCAAATCTGCTGACCAATGCCGTGCGCTATACGCCTGACGGGGGCACCATCACAGTACGCTGGCAGGGCGCGCCCGATGGCGGAGCGCGCTACAGTGTCCAAGACACGGGGATCGGCATCGCAGCGCTGCATATCCCGCGTCTCACCGAGCGTTTTTACCGCGTTGACCGGGGCCGTTCGCGCGCTGCAGGCGGCACGGGTCTGGGGTTGGCCATCACCAAACACATCGCCATCCGCCACGATGCAGAGCTGACCATCACCAGCGAGCCGGGTAAAGGCAGCACGTTCGCGTTGCATTTTCCAGCGGAAAGGGTCGCGGCTGCCTGACCGGCGCTATCGCCATACAGACCGAATGGACTCTCGGGTCCCGGGCGGAAAACTGCGTCACAATGAACGGAAAGAGTTTCATTTACTCCTTCCGTTCGGGCCTGCCTTTTTTTCACCGCCTTTCCCCCTGCCGCATCCATGACCAAGATCGTCCTGTTCGAGAACATCCATCCCAGTGCCCGCGAAGTCTTCGCCGCAGCGGGCTACACCGACATCGTCACGCATGCGACGGCCCTGCCGCCGTCTGAACTGCGCGAAGCCCTGCGCGGCGCGCACGTGGCGGGGATCCGTTCTCGCACCCAAATGGACGCAGAGGCCTTTGCCGCCGCTCCCGATCTGCGGCTGGTGGGATGTTTTTGTATCGGCACCAATCAGGTGGACCTGAATCACGCGATGCAACGCGGCATCCCGGTATTCAACGCGCCATTTTCCAACACCCGTTCGGTCGCAGAGCTGGTGCTCGGCGAGGCGATTCTGCTGCTGCGGCGTATCCCGGAGAAGAATGCCCGTGTGCATCAGGGGCACTGGGATAAATCCGCCACGGGCGCGTTCGAGATCCGAGGCAAGACACTGGGCATCATCGGCTATGGCAATATCGGCTCGCAGATCAGCACACTGGCGGAAAGTCTCGGCATGCGAGTCGTGTTCCATGATGTCGAGGGCAAACTGCCGCTAGGCAATGCCCGCGCAGCGACCACGCTGACGGAATTGCTGGAGCAGGCCGATGTGGTGACGCTGCATGTGCCGGGTGGCAAAAGCACCGAAAACCTGATCAATGCAGACACGCTGGCGCAGATGAAACGCGGTGCGATCTTGATCAACGCCTCCCGCGGCACCGTCGTGGATATCGATGCGCTGCATGCAGCGCTGAAAGCCGGCCATGTGGCGGGCGCTGCACTAGACGTCTTTCCCACCGAGCCCAAAGGCCCGAACGAGCCGCTGGCCAGCCCGCTCATCGGCATGCCCAATGTATTGTTGACGCCGCACATTGGCGGCAGCACGCAGGAATCCCAAGAGAACATCGGCCGCGAGGTCGCGGAAAAACTGGTGAGATTCCTGCAGGCAGGCACAACCAAGGGGGCGGTCAATTTCCCCGAACTGCCCTACCAAGAGCCCGCAGGCGAGGCGCGTATTTTGCACGTGCACCGCAACGCGCCGGGGGCATTGGGTACGTTGGACAATCTGCTGGCCGAACAGGGCCTGAACATCGTCAGCCAGAGCCTGCAGACACGCGGCCAGGTAGGCTATGTGATTACAGACGTCGACGGCGAAGTCAGCGACGCCGTGCTGGCGACGCTGCGCAACCACCCCATTACGGTGCGCTGCGATCTGGTCTGACAGACTGTTATTGACAGGACAGGGGCGGCGTCGGAGTGGGCGCCGCTCGCTATTGCGCCATACCGTCCGATTCGGGGACCTCGTCCCGGCCGTGAGCACGACAAACTTTCAACGCCCCGATGACATAGCTCCCCGAAATACGCATCGATGAAATAATCGATTTTTTTGATGCTCACACCCAAAAAATATCGTTTTTCTATCAAAAAACAGTGGCTACACTATCCGCCATGCGGTTGCCATCCGTACGCTGAGTTTCTCGGTGACGGGATCGCGACACAGGCCCACTTATTTTGATTTATCCTTATCGATTCGGAGTTTGTATGAGTACCCCTGCCGTCCTGCCCCCTTTTCACCTCGCATTTCCTGTCCGCGACATCGCCGAGGCCCGCGCATTTTATGGCGAGTTGCTAGGCTGTCCGGAGGGGCGCAGCGCGCCTGAGTGGGTGGATTTCAATTTCTATGGCCACCAGATCGTTGCACACTTGTCGCCCGACGAGTGCGGTCACAAATCGACCAGCGCTGTCGACGACCACGATGTGCCGGTTCGCCACTTTGGCGCGGTCCTGCCCATGGAAGACTGGGAAGCCCTGGCCAAAAAACTGACCGATGCCGGCACGAAATTCGTGATCGAGCCCTACGTCCGTTTCAAAGGCGAAGTCGGCGAACAGGCTACGATGTTCTTCCTGGATCCGTCGGGCAATGCTCTGGAATTCAAGTCGTTCAAAAACCTGGACTCTTTGTTCGCAAAATAATCCCGTCTGGAGGCGGTTGCCCTGGTGAACGAATCTCCCCTCACATCCAGTTCAGCCGCCTGGCGCATTCAGCCCCAAGGCGATCGTTGCCTGATGATTTACTTTGGCGACCAGATCGACATGTCGATCGGCCGCCTGTGCCTGGCCGCGGCGAATCTGCTGCGGCAAGCCGAGCTGCCCGGTGTGACGGACGTGGTGCCGTCATTCATTGCACTGGCCGTTCATTACCAGCCTAATGGCCGGCACGGACCGCGTTACGCTGAGCTCGCGGCACAAATCGAACGGATCCTGTCGCAAGGCATCACCCCCGATACGCAAACGGGGGGAGATGTCGAGATCCCGGTCTGTTATGGCGGGGAATATGGCCCCGATCTGGACGAGGTGGCTCGGCATGCCGGCATCTCGACCGACGAGGTCATCGCGTTGCACACACAACCGGGCAATCTGGTGTTCATGCTGGGATTCGCCCCAGGTCTGCCGTACATCGGCGTACACGACGAGCGCTTGAACATCCCTCGCCGCGCGTCACCGCGCACAGCGGTACCTCCCGGCTCCGTCGCCGTCGCCAATCGTCAAAGCGTGCTGTATCCCAGCCGCTTGCCAGGCGGATGGAACATCATCGGTGCGACCCCGCTATCGCTATTCGATCCGGCGCGTACGCCCTCGACCCTGATGCAGCCCGGTGATCGAGTACGCTTTGTGCCGATCGACGCGGCCGAGTTTGACCGTCTGCGCGAGACAAAGCGATGAGTATCACCGTCCTCAAACCGGGTCTATTGTCGACATTCCAGGACCTTGGCCGCACCGGCAGCCAGCACGTGGGAGTCCCCGTCTGTGGCGCGATGGATCTGAAAGCCCATCGGCTGGCGAACTTGCTGGCGGGCAACGATGCAGATCACGCCTCTTTGGAAATCACCCTGACGGGTCCGACGCTGCGATTCGAGGCGCCCGCCTGTTTTGCCATGACCGGCGCCAACTTGCAGCCCACGCTCAACGGCAATCCGGTTGCAGGCTATCGCCCTCTGATCGCGCGTGCGGGTGATGTATTGGCGTTTGGCGCTGCGCCTCCAGATACGGGCGTACGAGCCTATCTCGCTGTTCATGGAGGCTATGCGCTAACGCCTGTCCTGGGCAGCACGAGCACTTATGTACGTGGCGGCTTTGGCGGCCATGCGGGGCGCGCCTTGGCCAAAGGCGATGTCATCGGGCTGCACGCATCACTGCCCACTGCGCCAGAGTCGCTATCCGAATTGGCTCAGGCACTATGGCAAATCCGCGTTTATGTGCCGTCTGCGTTGTCAGGACGGACACGGGACTACTTGCGCTTGCTCCCGGGTGTGCACTGGGACGAATTCACCCCCGAGTCGCAACACGATCTCTTGCATGCCGAATTCCGCATCAGCACACAATCGGATCGCATGGGCTATCGGCTGGAAGGCCCACCGCTGGCCATGACCACGCCGCGCCAGATTCTGTCCGAAGCGACCGGTTACGGCACCATTCAGGTTCCATCCGGTGGCGAAGCCATTGTCCTCATGGCCGATCGCCAGAGTACCGGTGGCTATCCCAAAATCGCGCAGGTCATCTCAGTCGATTTGCCCGACCTCGCACAACGCAGGCCCGGGCAAAGCGTGCGCTTTGCATCGATCGAGCTCGACGAAGCGCAACGGCTCGACGGCGAGCGCGAAGAAGCCTTCACGCAGCTGCAGGAAGCGCTCGCGCCGTTACGGGCATTGCTGCGCACCTGACGTCTACGGGTTAGGATTATGTTGATCCTCGGCTAGACGTCGAACACAGAATCCGACGCCCACCCTGCACCGTCACGGCCACTCACAATCATTCGTTCTATCAGGAACTTCATCATGACCGCCACGACCAATCTCGTCATCGATCTGAACTGCGACATGGGCGAAAGCTATGGCGCCTGGCACATGGGCAACGACGATGCGGTGCTGCAGTTTGTCAGCTCAGCGAACGTCGCCTGTGGATTTCATGGTGGCGATCCCTCTACCATGCGCAAGACGGTCGCCGCTGCGCTGAAGCACAACGTATCAATCGGCGCCCACCCGAGCCTGCCCGATCTGGTGGGCTTCGGCCGCCGCCCGATGCAGGTCACGCCGCAAGAAGCCTACGATATGGTGGTCTACCAGGTCGGCGCCCTGGCCGCCGTCGCTGCCACGCAGGGCACGCGTCTGCATCATGTCAAAGCTCACGGCGCGCTCTACAACATGGCCGTCAAAGACCGCCCTCTAGCGCAAGCCATCGCTCGGGCGGTTCACGATGTCGATGCAAGCCTTGTCCTGTATGGTTTACCGGGCAGCTATCTCATCGAGGCTGCCAATGAACTCGGTTTGCGGGCTGCCAATGAGGTGTTTGCCGATCGCACTTACCAGGATGATGGATCCCTGACGCCTCGCACACAGGCGGGCGCGATGATCGAGGATCTCGATACTGCCGTCGCCCAGGTGCTGCGCATGGTCCAGGATCGAGTTGTCCGCTCGGTCAATGGACGTGATGTTCCGGTTCAAGCAGACACGCTTTGCATTCATGGGGATCAGCCTAATGCGGTGGTGTTTGCTGAAGGGCTTAGAGAGGCGTTGCTGAAGGCGGGAGTTGAGATTCGGAAGGTTTGAGTGCTATTGGACGTCGATGCGGGGCAGTGGCTGCGTGGGGGCTTCACGTTGGCGGTCCGGCGCGCGGGCGCCGGACACCGCGTTCGCTCACCTCGTCCGGCCCGTTCGGGCCTACCTACGGTGTCCGCTCCGCTCGCCAACGAGGCGCCCCCACGCAGCCACTGCCCCGCATCGACTCGCAGTAACTCAAGCTCATCACATCGCTGGCACGGCTTTTTTGCTTGGCATTTTTCTGTGTCAGCCTGGGTGAAGAGAAAGATCTTGCAGGGCTGCGATGACCGGGTGCCCTGCACACCCGGTCATCGCGTTCGGGATCTGCATGCAGACGCTGTGGCACCGTTGCCGGACAAAAGATCTCTCGAGTCACATTGACGTAATGCCACGCATGGCACTCGTTATAGCGCGGTCATGGTGAGCGCAAATCAGGTCTGCGAATGAACTCTGATCCAGAGCACGGGCATGCTACGGATACGCCGGCAGAAAACCTGCGCTATGCATCATCGCCGCAAGCCTCACTCGCGGCCAAGCAGATCTTCCAACTAGGCACCACGCCACCCCTCCCGCATGCCCGGACCGATCGCTTGAGGTGGCCGCGCAGGGCGGCCGCCGAAAGCAGCACCGCAAGATCTTTCTCTCTACCAATGCGGCTGCGAAAAAACGCCAAGCAAGAAAGTCGTGCCAGCGATGCAGAGAGCTCTAATTGCTGCCAGTCGAGCCGAGGCAATCGGCCCGGCCGGGCGCCTCAAAGTCGAGTGGAGCGGACACCGTAGGGAGCGCGCAGGCGCGGACGAGGTGAGCGAACACGGTGTCCGGCGCCCGCGCGCCGGACCGACTTTGTGAAGCCCGGCCGGGCCGATTGCCTCGGCTCGACGACCAATAGAACCCCTACCTCGTCCTAAGAGGCACCGCCCCCCTTACACGAGCACCCGCTCAATCCCCCCCGAGTTAGCCCGCCTAACATACTCCTCCATCCACTGCTCACCAAGAATATTCCGCGCCATCTCAACAACGATGTAATCCGCATCCATAGCCGTATCACCCTCATAGCGCGACAAGCCCTGCAGACACGACGGACAAGATGTCAGTACTTTGATATCCCCGGCGTATCCATCCTGACGCAAGGTGTTCTGGTTTTTAAGCAGTTCCTCTTGCTTGCGGAAACGCACCTGAGTAGATACGTCAGGACGCGTCACCGCCAAGGTCCCCGATTCGCCACAGCAACGATCCGTCTTGATCGCCCCATCGCCTACGAGTGAACGCACGGTCTTCATCGGATCCTGCAGCTTCATCGGCGTGTGGCAAGGATCGTGGTACATGTAGCGAGTACCGGTGATGCCATCGAGCTTGATGCCCTTTTCCAGCAGATATTCGTGAATATCGATCAGACGGCAGCCCGGAAAGATTTTTTCGAATTCATAGCCGGCCAGCTGGTCATAACACGTCCCGCAGCTCACCACGACCGTCTTGATGTCCAGGTAGTTCAACGTGTTCGCCACACGATGGAACAGTACCCGGTTATCCGTGATGATCTGTTCGGCCTTGTCGTTCATGCCATTGCCACGCTGCGGATAACCGCAACATAGATAGCCCGGCGGCAAGACAGTCTGCACGCCTGCGTGCCAGAGCATGGCTTGCGTAGCCAGCCCTACCTGCGAAAACAAACGCTCCGATCCGCAACCCGGGAAATAAAATACCGCCTCGGTATCCGCCGACGTGGTCTTGGGATCGCGAATGATGGGCACGTAATTGGCATCTTCGATGTCGAGCAGCTTGCGTGCGCTTTGCTTGGGCAGACCGCCCGGCATTTTCTTGTTGACGAAGTGCACGATCTGTTCGCGCAGCGGCGGCTTGCCGACCGTGGCAGGCGGATGCGCGGTCTGCTTGCGCGCAAACGACGACAACACATCATTGGCCAGACGCTGGGCCTTGTACCCGACGCCCACCATCGCCTTGCGCGTCGCATTGATCGTGGCCGGATCTTTCGCATTCAAAAAGAACATGGCCGCCGCCGTGCCCGGATTAAAGGACTTGCGCCCCATCCGTCGCAACAACGCCCGCATATTCATCGACACGTCGCCAAAATCGATATCTACCGGACAGGGGTTGTAGCACTTGTGGCAAACCGTGCAGTGGTCGGCAACGTCCTCGAACTCTTCCCAGTGCTTCAAGCTGACGCCGCGACGGGTCTGCTCCTCGTAGAGGAACGCTTCGACCAGCAGCGATGTGGCCAGGATCTTGTTGCGAGGCGAATACAGCAGATTGGCGCGCGGCACATGCGTGGCGCAGACGGGCTTGCACTTGCCGCAGCGCAGACAGTCTTTGACCGATGCAGAGATCGCGCCGATATCGCTCTGCTGCATGATCAGCGATTCGTGCCCCATCAGACTGAAACTAGGCGTCCAGGCGTGGCGCAAATCTGCACCCGGCATCAGTTTGCCTGCGTTGAAATGCCCGCGCGGGTCGACACGGCGCTTGTATTCCTGAAATGGCGCCAGCTCGGCCTCGGTCAGGAACTCATACTTGGTCAGCCCGATACCGTGCTCGCCCGAGATCACGCCATCCAGATCCCGTGCGATCTGCATGATGCGATCCACTGCCTGGTGGGCCTCGGTCAGCATCTCGTAATCGTCGGAGTTGACCGGGATGTTGGTGTGCACGTTGCCATCGCCCGCATGCATATGCAGCGCAACGAATACACGCCCCTTCAGCACGCGAGCGTGTATGGCCTTGAGTTCGTCCACGATGTGCGCGCCCGTCGCACCGGAAAAAACGTTCTGCAACGGCGCCAGGACTTCGGTCTTCCAGGACACGCGTATCGTGCGATCCTGCACCACATCAAAAAGGCGAGCGTCTGGTTGGGCAGCTACACGATCAGACAAAGCACCTTGCAAGGGCGTCATGCCCACGCTGGCCAGATCCGGCAATGCCTGGCGCAGCGGCAAGTCGAGATTGTCCAGCAGCCATTGCCAGCGCCGGCGCACCTCGGCCAAGACCTCCTTCGCGTGACTGGTCCGCTCGGCCAGCGTCTGGGTACGCGTGATCTCATCATCCTCGTCCTCGGCTTTGCCCACAGGCAAAGGTTCGGACAGATAAGCATCCAGCGCGGTCAACAGCTTGAGCTTGTTGCGCGTCGACAGTTCGATGTTGATGCGTTCGATGTGATCCGTGTACTCGCCCATGCGCGACAACGGGATGACCACGTCTTCATTGATCTTGAACGCATTGGTATGGCGGGCGATCGCCGCCGTACGCGAACGGTCGAGCCAGAATTTCTTGCGCGCCTCGGCACTGACGGCGACGAAGCCCTCGCCGTGGCGCGTGTTGGCCAGACGCACGACCTCGCTGGCAGCAACCGCCACCGCGTCCTCATCGTCACCGACGATATCGCCAATCAACACCATTTTTGGCAGCGTGCCGCGTTTGCTCTTGGTCGCATAGCCGACCGCGCGCAGGTAGCGTTCGTCCAGATGCTCCAGGCCTGCCAGAATGGCCCCGCGTGCGCGGCCCTCGCCATCCAGGTAACCCTTGACCTCGACGATCGACGGAATCGCATCGCGAGCCTGACCGAAAAACTCCATACAGACCGTGCGCGTATGACGCGGCATGCGATGCAGCACCCACCGCGCCGACGTGATCAGGCCGTCGCAGCCTTCTTTTTGCACGCCAGGCAGGCCCGCCAGGAATTTATCGGTGACGTCTTTGCCCAGGCCTTCTTTGCGGAACACCTTGCCGGCGATTTCGAGCAATTCGGTCTTCAGCAGTTTTTCGCCAGGCTGACCGCTGCCGTCGAACCATTTCAGCTCGAACCGCGCGGTCTCGACGTCGTGGATCTTGCCCAGATTGTGATCCAGGCGGGTGACCTCCAGCCAGTTGCCGTTGGGATCGACCATGCGCCACCAGGCCAGGTTATCCAGCGCCGTGCCCCACAGCACGGCTTTTTTTCCGCCCGCGTTCATGGCGATGTTGCCGCCCACGCACGAGGCCTCTGCCGAAGTCGGATCCACCGCAAACACGAATCCCGCCTGTTCGGCAGCCTCGGCGACGCGCTTGGTCACAACCCCTGCCCCGGCAAACACCACGGCCGCGGGTTCGGTCAGGCCGGGCAAGATACAGGACTCGACCGCACCCAGCGTGTCGAATTTCTCGGTATTGATGACAGCCGATTTCCAGGTCAATGGGATCGCGCCGCCGGTATAGCCGGTGCCGCCCCCGCGAGGAATGATGGTCAGGCCCAGCTCAATACAGGCGCGCACCAGGGCGGCGATCTCGGACTCGTTGTCCGGAGTCAGTACGACAAAGGGATATTCGACGCGCCAGTCCGTCGCATCGGTCACGTGAGACACCCGCGACAGACCATCGAACTTGATATTGTCCTTGGCTGTGATGCGGCCCAGCACTTTCTGGGCTTGCTTGCGCAGGTGCTGGGTTTGATCGAACTCGCTCTCGAACGCCGCGATGGCCGAGCGCGCGCGGGCCAGCAGCTCGACGACTTTACTGTCGCGCTGCGGGTCATGGCCGGCTTCGGTAGGCGAATCCGGCTCGCGGCGCTTGTCGATTTCGCTCAGACGATGATGGAGTGCTTCGATCAACAGCTTGCGCCGTTTCGGGTTGTCGAGCAGATCGTCCTGCAAATAGGGATTGCGGCGTACCACCCAGATATCGCCCAACACCTCGTACAGCATCCGTGCGGACCGGCCGGTGCGCCGTTCGCCACGCAGATCGCAGAGCCATTGCCAGGCGTCTTCGCCTAACAGACGGCCCACGATCTCGCGATCGGAGAACGAGGTGTAGTTGTACGGAATTTCGCGCAAACGCGCAGTAGCTGCGGGCGGAATCGCCTCAGAGAGGATTTGGCTGGCGAGGGGGGCGTTCATGAAACAAGACTGGGAATGGCCCTTAAAGAATCATTTTATGACATTGCGCAGAAATTGCCCTGCGGCGTGCTGACGCGTCTGAAAAAACGGCGGTGCCCCGCCCCTTGACGAAATAGCGTAATGTATAAAAAACGCATACATGCCAATGGGTTAAGGTCGACCGGGCCATTCAGCAGCCCATCTTCCAGCACTACACCGGCTGCGGAAAAAACCATAACAGGCCTGCGGTCATCACTGTGTAGCGAGCGAATTTCCCAATGGCCATGTACAGCACGCAGGGCCAGAATGCCAGGCGCAGCCACCCGGCTACCGCACATAGCGGGTCGCCTACGGCAGGCAACCAGGACAGGAGCAAGGCAGGCGGTCCCATGCGATGCAACCATTGCTGGGCATATTGATGCCAGCGGCTGCGCATATTCTTGCCCATGACAGGCTCCCCACCCTCCGAAGACAGATGGGGATGCTTCTCACGCCAGCGTTCCAGGGCCCGGTGCGCGCCAAGTCCCATGGCGTAGCTGATCGCGCCGCCGATGGTGTTGCCCACCGTGGCCACCAGGACGGCTGGCCAGAACATATCCGGGGCCAATTTCACGAACCCGAAGACGGCCGGCTCGGATCCCAAAGGCAGCAGCGTCGCCGAAATCAGGCTGATCAAAAAGATGGCGGGCAAACCGATCGTTGGCAATGCCAAGACCGCTAATAACCAATGCACCGCACTCAGTAGACTTTGTTCCATGGCGCCACGGACGAGTTGCCCAATATTTCCTCATAGAGCCCCGGCGAGGGGCGCGGCACGAAGCCGCACACGCGACACGCGTTGCCCATTCAAAGCGCAATGCGGCGCGCGAAGATCGATCAATCGATACCGGATGGGCGGCAGTGTAGCCCGGACGGCAAAGTCGCGCCGGACGCTGTGGTAATCTGGCCCACGCCTTATTTCTCTCACCCGGCCTTTTACGCCATCATGTCTGACGATTATCTAAAACGCATCCTGACCTCCAAGGTCTACGACGTCGCTGTCGAATCCCCCCTCGAAACCGCCACTCAGTTGTCTCAGCGAATTTCGAACACGATTCTGCTCAAGCGTGAAGATACTCAGGCAGTGTTCAGCTTCAAGCTGCGCGGTGCGTACAACAAGATGGCCAACCTGAGCCCGGCGGCCCGCAATCGCGGCGTGATCGCGGCCTCCGCGGGCAATCACGCGCAGGGCGTAGCCTTATCGGCTCGCCGGCTAGGATGCCGTGCGGTCATCGTCATGCCAACCACCAGCCCGCAGGTCAAGATCGATGCCGTGCGCGGCCTGGGCGGCGAAGTCGTGCTGGCGGGCGAAAGTTTTTCCGACGCTTACGCCCATGCGTTGACGCTGGAAAAGAAAGAAAAACTCACCTTCGTACATCCCTTTGATGATCCGGATGTGATCGCCGGCCAAGGAACCATCGGGATGGAGATTTTGCGCCAGCACCCCGGCCCCATCGACGCCATTTTTGTCGCTATTGGGGGTGGTGGCTTGGTCTCGGGCGTCGCCGCTTATGTCAAACAACTACGGCCCGAGATCAAGATCATCGGTGTCCAGACCGAAGACTCGGACGCCATGCTGCGCAGCGTACGGGCCGGGCGGCGAGTCCAGCTCAATGACGTCGGCTTGTTTTCCGATGGCACGGCGGTCAAGATGGTAGGAGCGGAAACATTCCGACTGACGCGCAAATACGTGGACGATTTCGTGGTGGTCGATACCGACGCGATCTGCGCTGCCATCAAAGACGTGTTTACGGATACACGCAGCGTGCTCGAGCCCGCTGGCGCCATGGCTGTCGCGGCGGCCAAACAATACGCGGCCGACCACAAACTCAAGGGCAAAACCTTGATCGCTGTCGCATGCGGCGCCAATATGAACTTCGACCGCCTGCGTTTCGTCGCAGAACGTGCCGAGGTCGGTGAAATGCGCGAAGCCGTATTTGCCGTCACCATGCCCGAACAACGCGGCAGTTTCCGTCGGTTCTGTGAGCTGGTGGGCAACCGCAGCGTCACGGAGTTCAACTATCGGATATCCGACGCCCAGCGCGCCCATGTCTTTGTCGGCGTTCAAATCAACTCGCCGGCCGAGCCAGACAAGATCGCGGCAAATTTCCGCCGCCATGGTTTTGATACCCTGGACTTGACCCATGACGAAATGGCCAAGACGCACTTGCGCCACATGGTAGGAGGCCACTCTGCCCTGGCCAGCAATGAGCTGCTGTATCGCTTTGAATTCCCCGAACGTCCGGGCGCGCTGATGCGCTTTTTGAATGCGATGAATCCGGACTGGAACATCAGCCTGTTCCATTACCGTAATCAGGGCGCCGACTACGGCCGCATCCTGATAGGTATCCAGGTTCCGCCTTCGGACAAGAAATTGTTCAAGACTTTTGTCGCCGAATTGGGCTATCCCCACTGGAACGAGACGGACAATCCTGCCTACAGGCTGTTCCTGTAACCGTCACGACATCCATCGCTCGTCAACGCGGCCTGGGGCATTGCTCTGGGCCGTTTTATTTCGCATGCTCCGGCGTTTTGCTAGCGCCACTTGCCATTCACTCGTCGCGGCCATAAATCAACAGCGCAAAAAAGTGGGGGGCCTCCGAAGAGGCCCCCCTTTCTAGGTACTACACACGCCCGGCGCAAACCTTCGCGGGGTCAGTTGTCACTCGATGGATAACGGAGAAGACCATACATTCGTCAACCCGCGCCGGGACGTGTGAGGTACTTAGAAGCGGTGGCGCAGACCGACCGCAGCGAAGGTGCTGCGCTGGTCTTCTTGGAACGCCCAGTTGTCGCCGTACGAAGCCAAGGCGTACAGGTTGGTACGCTTGCTCAGGTCGTAGGTGTAACCGACGCTGAACGTGTTGCTCGTGGCGTCATCACCAGCCAGACGGCTGTTGTTGACGTCAGCACGCTGCCAGGACGCCCAGATGTTGCTGGCGCCGCCGATCGGAGCGCTGACACCCAACAGGTAGGAGTTCACGCGCGAACCGTCAGCCAATTTCCAGCTGCCGATGTTGGTGCCGTCGACGTCGCCAATGCCATCAGCGCTGGTACCGACGAACCAGCCGTCAAACGTTTGACCGAAAGCGGCCGAAACCTTGACAACTTCGAAGTCATAAGCGGCACCGATGATGTACGACTGAACGTTGTCGGTGTCGTATTGACCCTTGGTACGGCTGCTGTCCGGACGGAAGTTGTCGTACGACAGGGCCACATCCAGGGGACCATTTTGGTAACGGCCACCAACGGTCACAACACGGTTGTTGTTGTTGGTACGGAAGCCGCCGCCGGTCGACGCTTCGTCGTCAGCATTGAACGAGTAGCCAACGCCGAATTTGAAGCCCGAGAACGAGGGGGTTTGATACAACACCATGTTGTCCAGACGGACGGTGTTAGCCGAGCTGAACGACGTACCCATGGTGGCTTGGTCGTAGCTGATGCCCGAGGGATCGATGCCAGCGAAGTACTTCGAAGCCAAGTTGGTTTGGCGACCGAAGTCCAATTGACCCCAGCTGTCGCTTTGCAGGCCAACGGTAGCTTGACGACCGAACAGGCGGCCGCTTTGCGAAGAATTACCGTTGTTGGGCGAGAAACCGCCTTCCAGGGTGAAGACAGCCTTCAGGCCATCGCCCAGGTCTTCGGAGCCGCGCAGACCGAAACGCGAACCGCTGTTCACGCCGTCCACAGCGCCAACACGGCTGGCTTTGTCGCCATTAGCACCCTTGACTTGGTTGTAACCGATACCTGCGTCAATCAGGCCGTACAGCGTAACCGAGGTTTCGGCTTGAGCCACGCCTGCGAAGCCGGCGGCCAGCGCAACGGCCAGTAGCGTTTTTTTCATCATGATTTCCTAAAGCGATGTGACAGGAAAGGGCATGCGTGACCCGCTTTATGCCAAGGGCAACGTCGGACGACGCATGTACGGTTAGAAGTATCTTTCCTTGGGCAATAGGGATTAACCACAAATTTGGAGAGCTGTTTTCCATAAATGCGGGTAAACCATGACTTGCGATGCAACAATCGGCGGCGTCCCTAGGCAAGACGGCGATTTCGTCCTAGATCACTGCGCCCGAATCAGCCAGTATCCAGTGATCATTTGTTAATAAGCAACGTTGCATTTGAACAACATTCGCGACATGTCGCTCATATTATTAGCGGCGACAGGCAGCACGCCACGGCCGCGCTCAGTTCGGCGACGGCGCCGACTTGGACCAGTGTGACACGATCTCGGGATACGCCCCATTATTGATTAGTGATGGTTAATGATGAAAGACCGCCGCTTTCAACGCCCTCATCACCCTGCCATGCCGCGCCTAGCGGACATCCGCGTCCCTCATATTATTGAACCTTCGGGCCCGTCCTAATTGCGGGTCGGCCAGGAACGTTTTTCCAGTATTAGCGTCCTATCTAGGGCGCTTCGCCCGCATACGATGGACCTCACCCGTGTTGCAGCGAGCGTTATTCCAGCAAACGGAACAGTTATTTCCATTTTTGCTGCATACATTCCAGGTAGTGTTGGGATATTGTCTATATCCAGCACGCAACATACAGAATCACATGGATATCCAGCTAAACGACATCGCGTTGTTTGTCGAAGTCGCCAAGCGCAAAAATTTCAGCCATGCTGCCGAGGCGCTCAACATCCCCGCATCGACTCTGTCGCGGCGCGTGAGCGATCTCGAACACAATATCGGCATGAAGCTGCTCAATCGCAGCACCCGGCGCATCGATCTGACCGAAGCCGGATTGATGTACTTTGAACGCTGCCGGCCCATTATCGAAGAAGTCCGCGTCGCTCATGATCAATTGCTGGACATGGCCGCGCAGCCGAAAGGACGTCTGCGTGTGTCGATGCCTTCGAGCCTGGCGCAGTTGTTCCTGCCCGCGGTGATCCAGGGCTTTCGTGCTCAGTATCCGGATATCGAGTGCGATTTTGATCTGAACATGCAGCCGATCGATCCGATCAGCAACCCCTTTGACCTCGTGCTGCGTTTTGGGCGGCAACCCGACTCCAATTTGGTCGCACGCCAGATCGTACTGCTGGAGCATCGTCTATATGCCTCGCCGCAGTATCTGGCTTTGCATGGCACACCGCGGTCGCCCGCTGATCTGGGGCATCACGAATGTCTGCGCCCCGCGATGAGCGAGGCCTATTCTTATTGGGTGCTGCATTCGGGCGATAAAGTCGAACGTGTCGCCGTGTCCGGGCGCGTCGCCGCCAATAACGTCAGCATGCTGTCGCGCCTGGCGGGCCAGGGGCTGGGCATTGCCCCGCTGCTATATTTCGACACCATCGGTCAGCCGATTCAAAACAAAGGGCTCGTGCCGGTATTGCCCGACTGGGCCCTGACCCCGATTCCGCTATTCGCCCTCTTGCCCTCGCGAACAATCCCGGCCAAGACGCGGGCGTTTTTGGACTTTATCCAGCCGCGCCTGACCGATCCGGGCTCGTGGGCGATTCCGGACGCCGCCTGAGACAACGGCCTCACTCGGCGCTATCGTAACTACATACGGTAAACAAGGGCGTGCCCGTCGCGGCGATCTTGCCAGAGCCACCCAACTCCGGCAAATCGATAATCGCAGCAGCCTCGACGACATTGGCGCCGAGGCGTTGCAGCAATTTGACCGCGGCCAACATCGTGCCGCCCGTAGCGATCAGATCATCCACCAACAGCACCCGCTGGCCGGTACGCACAGCATCCGTGTGGATCTCCACCGACGAGTTGCCGTACTCGAGCGAGTATTCCTCGGCCACTGTGCGATACGGCAGTTTGCCGCTCTTGCGCACAGGCACGAAACCCAGATTCAGTTCGTAGGCCAGCACACTGCCAATAATGAAGCCGCGCGCGTCGACGCCCGCGACCAGATCCAGGCGCTGCCGCATATAGCGATAGACAAAAAGATCGATCAAGACACGGAAAGTACGCGGGTCTTGTAACAAAGGCGTAATGTCGCGGAACACCACACCCGGGCGAGGCCAATCGGGGATGCTGCGGATAGTGCGCCGAATGAGTTCGACGGTGTCAGTCTGCATGAACCTACCCCGGGGAAATTGAAGCAAGGCGAACTATAACCGCGCCGATGCGGTTAGGCCAGAACAGAAACGTTCAGACAACCATCGCGCAAAACCAGATGGCGCTCAACCGCCCCCTGCGGCAGGGCGGCATGCGTTACCAGCACCACCGTACGCCCCGCCGTAGCGTGAGCCAGATCATTAAAGAATGCCGCCTGCGCGGCTTCGTCCAGACCCGTGGTCGGCTCATCCAAGGCGAGGACGGGACAAGACGTCAACAACGCCCTGGCCAGACACAGCCGCCGCGCCTGTCCTACCGACAAACTCGCGCCAGTTTCGCCGACCCATGTATCCAGACCATCGGGCAAGCCACGCACAAAATCGCCCAGCCGTGCGGCGTCCAAGGCAGACCACAACATGGCATCGTCCGCCCCCGGATCGCCAATCAATAAATTGGTCCGCAATGTCCCCAGAAAAACAGGCGCGTCCTGGGCAAGCCAGGCAATGCGGCGATGCAGTTCGGTCAACGACGCGTGCCGCAGATCGATTCCGCCGAAACGAATACAACCGGAAACGGGATCCTCCAGCCGCAGCAATAGTTGCAACAGCGTCGATTTACCCGAACCGCTCGGCCCGCTAATCGCCACACGCTCACCAGGCTCGATGCGCAGACTGACGGCATTCAACACCAACGGCCCCAACTCGCCAACAGCTGCAGGATAGGCAAACGACACCCGGTCCAACTCGATTGCGCCCCGCGCGGGCAATGGTACGGGCCGGTCTGGGTCAGCGTCGTCCGGTGTTTGTTCCACCACCGCCTGAATCCGCTGTGCCGCCGCCACCGCGCCACCCAGCCGCGCCGCCCCTCGCATCAGCGGCCCTGCCACTTCAAAAATGCCAATGACTGCCAACAGCAATCCCGCCAATAACGGCCCGCTCAGATGCTGCCGGCTGAGCTCGTCCAGGCCAAACCACAAGATCGCCAAGACACAAAGGCCGGCCAAAACCTGCAAGGCCCATGCTCCATTGGCGGCAATACGTACCTGCGCTTTGCGCGCACGTGTCATATCCGCGCAGTGCGACATAAAGCCGGTCCGTACTTGGTCGACCGCCGACAGCGCCACGACATCGGCGTGGCTTTCCACCGTCTCTAACGTCATGGCACGCAACGCCGCCTGACTTTCCTGGATCGCCAAGCCTGGCAAGCGCGCAGCACGCGCCTGCCATACAGGCAGCACCACACATGCCATCAACATCGCACCCGCCAATACCCACCCCGCGGCCGGCACCCAGACGCCTACCACCACAGCCAACACGGCGGCGGCAATCGCCGACGTGGCCATCGGTGTCAGCACATGCAGGAACACCGTATCCAGCGCATCCACATCCCCTGTCAGGCGAGTCACCAGATCGCCATCGCGATAGCGCCCTAATTGACGCGGCGTCAAACGCACCAGCGCCTCGAACACGTGGCTGCGCAGATCCGTCAATAAGCGCAACGTGGCAGCATGCCCTACCAATCGCTCCGCGTAACGCGCCGCAATACGCACGAACGACAACAAGCGCACCAACGCAGAGGGGACAAAAAGATTAAAAACAGAACCTGCGCCGGCCAAGGCCGCAGCGCTGAGAAACCAACCTGATACGCCCAGCAAGCCGACACCGGCTGCGATGGTGAGCAATGCCAGGAACAACGCACCCAGCAAAGCTCCCAGACGGCGACGATATAAAGCCGGCAACAAACGCAGCAATGCTGTCATGCCGGCTCCAATTTGCCGTGGATCAGCGTGACCGTGCGCGGCAGGCGCTGCGCCACGGCTGAAGCATGCGTTGCCAGCAACAATGTTCGTCCACGCGCAAATGCCAGGATTTCGTCCAGGACCTGGGACTGCGTGGTCTCGTCGAGAGAGGCCGTAGGCTCATCCAGCAAAATCAGGCCGGGATCTCGCAGAAACAAGCGCGCCAACGCCACGCGCTGTGCCTGTCCTCCCGACAAGCCGCGTCCGCGAGGCCCCAGCATCGTATCCAACCCCTCGCGCAATGGCTCGGCGAACGTCATGACGCAAGCACGGCGGGCGGCCTCGAGCACTTGTTCGTCAGTTGCCTGCGGCCGCCCCAAACGGATATTGTCGGCAATACTGGCCGCAAACAAAAAAGGCCGCTGACCGATCAAGGCCACACGCTCACGCAGCAGGGCTTCATCCCACTCGGCGAGCGGCACATCGTCCAGCATGATGTGTCCTGCGCCGGGACGCAAACGAGAGAGGACTTCCAGCAAAGTCGTCTTGCCGCTGCCGCTAGGCCCCATCAGAGCAACATGCTCGCCCGCAGACAACGTCAGCGATGCATCGTCCATCACCGGCGAAATTCGCCCGGGGGCTTGAATACTCAGGCCGCGCACCGATACTGCAAGCCCCGCAGCGCATGTATCGGCCGATGCAGCCGTGACATGAGTGTCGCCGAACGGCGCCGACGTGTCGGGCAAGCCCTCGAACGATGCGGCGATCTGCGCTGCCGCGGCACGCGCCGCCGCACGATCATGATAGTGCGCCGCAAATTGACGCAATGGCGCATAAGTCTCCGGCGCCATCAACAAACAGAAGAAACCGACTTGCAGCGTCAACGGCGTCGCCCGCACATCGAGAAACCCCAGGTACGACAAACCGAAATACACCGCCATCCCGGCAACGCCCAAGGCCGCAAAAAACTCCAGCACCGCCGACGACAGAAAAGCAATGCGCAATACTGACAGCGTGCGCTTGCGCACGGCCTCGCTGGCCGTGGCGACCGACGAGGCCTCGGCTTGTGCACGGCCGTAGAGTTTCAGGGTGGCCAGGCCGCGCAGACGATCGGCGAAAAACCCGGATAGCCTGGCAAATGCGCGCACATGCCGCCGGCTCGCCGCCTCGGCGCCCCACCCCACCAGTGCCATGAACAGCGGAATCAAGGGCGCCGTCACGAGCAACAGCAACCCCGCAATCCAATCAAAGGGCAACAGCACTACCGCAAATGCCAGCGGCAATATTGCCGCCGATACCGCTGCAGGCAGATACCGCGAAAAAAACCCGTCCAGCGCTTCGACCTGATCGACAATAGCGCTAGCCAGTTCCCCCGACACCCGGGTCCGCGACCACACAGGGCCGCGGCCCACCAGGCGATCGAACAAGGCCAGACGAATACGTTGTTTGATGCTTTCAGCCGCGTGAGCTCCCGCCCGTTCGCTGGCCCAGGCCAGGCCCGCTCTGCCCAACATCAGGACAACGATCACCGCGATATCACCGAGCAATGCACTGCGAGGCGCCTGGCTGACAATCGCCGCATCCAGCACCCGGGCCAACAACCAAGCCTGCACCAATAACAGCACCCCACCCAGCAGAGGCGCCCCGACAGCCACAATGAGCGGCAGCCGCGGCAAGCGCGCCTGCTCACTCAACCAACGCGATTGCTCACGCGCCAGCTTCGCTGCCTCGGGCCCCGGATTGGATGCCGTCTGAGCAGCATCAAACTGCGTGCTTGTCACGTGCGTTCAGATGCCTTGGCCAATCTGACAGGATCGTGTTCCTCACCTTCACGCAGCTCAAACCACATGGCGTTCAAAATGCCAAACGCACAGGCCAGACTCAAGCCCAGAATCCACGAAAAATACCACATGCTTTTACGCTCCAGACAATGGGATGGACTAATAAGAATTAGGCGTACCCGAGATCGACTCGGTCGTGACCTTGCCGCGCATGACGCGATAAACCCACGCGGTGTAGACCGTGATGATGGGCATGAAGAACGCCACCGCCAGCAGCATGATCCATAACGTCAGATGGCTCGACGACGCATCCCATATCGTCAGTCCGAAACGCGGCACGGTCGACGAAGGCATCAGGAATGGAAACAGCGCGACCCCCACCGTCAGAATGACGCCGGCCACTGCCAATGACGACACGACGAAGGCCAGCCAATTCACCCGAACGCTAAGCAGCAATGCCACGATCAGCGCGCCACCCACGCCCAATGCCGGTGCAATCCAGGCGACAGGCCATTTTTCAAAATTAGCCATCCACGCGCCGGCCTGTACCGAAACCTCTTTGAGCGCGGGGTCCGACGCGGCCAGCGTATTGGTCGCACTGACGACGACATGTCCGTCCAGACCGCCCGCAACCCAGAACCCGCCCGCAGCAAACAATGCGGCAGTCAGCACCGCGGCAATACGGCCTACGTTGCGCGCACGCATCGCCACTGCGCCGTCGGTACGCCACGCCAACACCACCGCGCCGTGCATGACCAACATGACCACGCTCAACACCCCGGCCAGCAGGGCAAACGGGCTGAACAGCTGATAAAAATGCCCGTGATACTCCGGCCGCAGCGTATTGCTGTCAAAGCCAAACGGGACACCCACAATCAGGTTGCCCATGGCCACCCCAAACACCAAAGCGGCCACTATCCCCGAACCGCACAGCACGTGGTCCCACGTACTGCGCCAGCGCGTGCCTTCCATCTTGCTGCGATATTTAAAGCCTACCGGCCGCACAATCAATGCGATCAGCACCAACATCATCGCCAGATAGAAGCCCGAGAACGACGCCGCGTACAACAGCGGCCACGCCGCAAACACGCCTGCACCCGCGGTAATCAGCCAGACTTGGTTGCCCTCCCAGACGGGGCCCACCACATTGATTACCACACGCCGTTCGGCATCAGTGCGCGCCACCACCGGCAACAACGCCGCAATACCCAGATCAAAGCCGTCCATCACGGCGAAAGCAATCAGCAGGAAGCCCAGCAGCCCCCACCACACCACGCGCAGTGTCGCGTAATCAAAAGGAATCAACGTTTCCATGTGCGGTCTCCGTGCTCAGTAGGCATCAACAGCAGCCGCCACGGGGTCGGCCTGGGTCGGACGCGGTGCGGGCGCCTCGGTTTTGGGCCCGGCTTTGATCGCGTGCAACATGACTTTCACGCCCACAATCAACAGCACGGTGTACAAGACCAGGAATATTCCCAAACTGATCGCCAGATCGGTGAACGTCAGGCCAGAGGCGGCATAGTACGTGGGAAGGACGCCTTCGATCACCCAAGGTTGACGCCCGTACTCGGCGACAAACCAGCCGGCTTCGATCGCCACCCACGGCAGCGGCAGGCTCCACAGTGCGATCTTCAACAAGGTCGGCCGGCTATCCAGACGGCCGCGCGACGCCAGCCAGAATGCGACCGCAAAAAAGGCAATCAAATACATTCCGACCGCGACCATGATGCGGAACGCCCAGAACAGCGGCGCGACATTCGGGATCGTGTCCAACGCCGCCTTTTTGATATCGGCGTCGGTGACCTTGCTCAGGTCAGACTGATAACGCTTGACCAACAAGGCGTATCCCAAGTCGGGCCATCCTTTGTCCAACACCATGCGTGCCTCGGCGTCGCCGGGATTTTTCCGGATCCGCTCCATCGCCTGGTATGCCACGATGCCCTCGCGAATGCGGAACTCGGCCCGCCTGACCAGATCGTCAATACCGAGCAGCGGCGTCGTCAGTGAACGAGTACCGATGATGCCCATTACATACGGAATTTCGATGGCAAAATCGTTTTTGCGCTCAGCCTGGTTGGGAATTGCAAACAGATTGAAGCTGGCCGGCGCCGGCTCGGTGTGCCACATAGCCTCTATCGCCGCGATCTTCATTTTCTGATGTTCGGTAGTCAGATAGCCGCTTTCGTCTCCCAGCACCACCACAGACAGCGATGCGGCCAGGCCAAAGCTGGCAGCTACGGCCATCGAACGCTTGGCCAGATCCACATGACGGCGGCGCAAGAGATACCAGGCGCTGATCGACATGACGAACATGGCCCCCGCGACATACCCTGCGCTCACGGTGTGCACGAATTTCGCCTGAGCGACCGGGTTGAAAATGACCGCAGCAAAATCGGTCATTTCCATCCGCATGGTGTCGGGGTTGAACACCGCGCCGACCGGGTTCTGCATCCACCCATTGGCGATCAGAATCCACAGCGCCGAGAAATTGGTGCCAAACGCCACCAGCCAGGTCACAATCAAATGGCCGACCTTGGACAGGCGATTCCAGCCAAAGAAAAACAGACCGACGAACGTGGCCTCGAGGAAGAAAGCCATCAGGCCTTCCAGTGCTAACGGCGCCCCGAACACATCGCCCACGTAGTGGCTGTAATAGGACCAGTTCATGCCGAACTGGAATTCCATCACCACGCCGGTCGCCACGCCCAAGGCAAAGTTGATGCCGAACAAAGTGCCCCAGAACATCGTCATGCGGCGCCAGATGTCCCGGCCTGTCATGACGTACACGCTTTCCATGATGGCCAGAATGAACGACAGCCCTAGCGTCAGCGGCACAAAAATGAAGTGGTACATCGCGGTCGCGGCAAACTGAAACCGCGACAGGTTCACAACATCTAAATCAACCATGGACCGCTCTCCCCAGACAGACAACGAACCCGGACGGCATGCGTAGACCACAGCCGACGCAATGAGTGTTGCATACGATACTCTCAACGGCGTGAATAAACCCAGCGGCCGTGCCGCGGAGACCAGGAAAATCGGGCGTCACCCGGCGCTTTCCTGATAAGGACCTACAAGGCAGCTTCATAACCCTTCTCTATATACGCCACGACGTCAATCCCGGCCCCGCAGCTTGCCGGCAAAATCCAATGCCTTTTGCACCTTTTTCCCTAACTGCATCAGACGTTGCAGCGTCTCGGGGGGTAGGCCGTGCACTTCGTCGAACCACCCCGTCGTCAACTCGATGAGTTCGAGCATTTCGTTCATGCGTTGCTGGGCATACGCCTCCGATTCGCCTTGTGGCGGTTCAAGCAAGGTATCGCGCAGCAATGTCAACGTCGGGTCGATTTCACGCTTGCGCTTTTCCTCCATCAGGATGCGAAAGATCTCCCAGACGTCTTTAGGTGTTTCGAAATAGTCGCGCCGGTCACCGACTCGATGGACCAGTTTCACCAAGCGCCAGGACTGCAGTTCCTTGAGCCCCATGCTGACGTTCGAGCGCGAAAAACTCAGCGCCTCTGCGATGTCATCCGCATGTAATGGCTGTGGCGACAGAAACAGCAATGCGTACATCTGCCCCACGGTGCGATTCACGCCCCAGCGGCTGCCCATTTCTCCGAAATGCAGTACGAATCGTTCTGTTTGAGGGCTAAGTGGCATAATTTTGTTACTTTAACTTCAGAAATTCCTGAAATTATCGAACAAATAGAACATGAAGACAACTGGCTCATGTGCGGTGACCCGCACAAGTCGCATTCGCCATCAAGAAACATGAAATTGCAATCGCGGCATCATACGGCTGCAAAATGCGTCGGGCGTGACAATTGCCCCGACAAATCGTCATGCCATGACAAAAATCAAATGTGGGGCTTTTTTTGTTGCCGGGCCGCCCCAAAACAAAAACACCCCCTGGGGGGGCAGCAAGCCAAAGGCGCAGCGTGGGGGCTTTTCCCTTGCCGGGCCGCCCCAAAACAAAAACGCCCCCTGGGGGGCGCGCTCACCGCGGCAGGCGATGCCGCGGCGTTCTGCATGAGACCAGGATCAGCCCTGGACGACCACCGTCGATGACACGCGCTTGGCCTTTTCTCGAGCCGCGTCCACATCGGCAGCGACCGCCAACGCCACACCCATGCGACGTTTGACAAAGGACTCCGGTTTGCCGAACAGCCGCAGATCAGTGCCCGGCTCAGCCAGCGCCTGTGCGACGTTATGGAACGTCACATCTTTGGTGTCGACGCCCCCGTAAATAACGCTGCTGGCGCCCGGTTGACGCAGCGACGTATCGACCGGCAAGCCCAAGAGCGCGCGCGCATGCAGCTCGAATTCGCTTTGCACCTGCGAAATCATGGTCACCATCCCCGTGTCGTGCGGCCGGGGGCTGACCTCGGAAAACCAGACCTGATCGCCCGCCACAAACAACTCGACCCCGAAGACTCCCATACCGCCCAAATCCCCCGTGATGGCACGGGCGATGTCGCGGGCACGCTCGAGCGCGGCCGGCGACATGGGATGCGGTTGCCAGCTCTCGACATAATCGCCGTCCACCTGACGATGGCCGATCGGGTCGCAGAAATACGTTTCGATACTGCCATCGGCGGCGCGCGCCCGTACGGTCAACAAGGTGATTTCGTAATCGAACTTGATGAACCCCTCGACGATGATGCGGCCCGCACCGACACGACCGCCTTCTTGGGAATATTGCCAGGCAGCAGCGATCTCATCGGGTCCATGAATCACCGACTGGCCTTTGCCGGACGAGGACATCACCGGCTTGACCACACACGGATAGCCGATACCGCCCTCGATGGCTTCGCGCAGCGCCGCCTCGGTATCCACAAAGCGGTATGGCGAAGTCGGCAGCTTCAGCGTTTCTGCCGCCAGACGGCGGATGCCCTCGCGATTCATCGTCAGTTGCGCCGCCCGGGCAGTCGGCGTGACGCGCACAGCGCCAGCCGCCTCCAAGGCCACCAGCACATCCGTCGCAATCGCCTCGATCTCGGGTACCACCACGTCAGGGCGCTCTTGTTCGATCACGCGCCGCAAGGCCTCGGGATCGGTCATCGTGATCACGTGCGCACGATGGGCGACCTGATGACCTGGCGCGTCGGCATAACGATCGACGGCAATGACCTCGACACCGAGCCGCTGCAATGCAACGATGACTTCTTTGCCAAGTTCCCCGCTACCCAGCAGCATGACGCGGGTAGCCGAGGGGGACAAGGGCGTACCCAATACGGGCGCGGGAAACGAGGACATGATGAGAAACCTGTCTAAGTGAAAAAACGAGTAAAAACGAAATTTTGCCGCGCCAGCATGCCATAGCCCCCGACCGGCGGCAACTGACCGTACTGCGATTAAAATCCGCTCATGACCGACCATCCCACTCTCTCGCCTGACACGGCACTCGAATCGGCGCGCCGAACGCTGCAAATCGAGGCCCAGGCCATCATCGACCTGTCCGCCCGGCTGGACGGCGACTTTACGCGCGTCGTAGAACTGCTCCTGGCCTGTCGCGGCAGGGTTGTCGTCAGCGGCATCGGCAAGACCGGCCATATCGCCCGCAAAATCGCCGCCACTTTTGCCTCGACCGGGACGCCCGCGTTTTTTGTGCATGCCGCCGAGGCCATACACGGCGACCTGGGCATGATCACCCGCGATGATGTCCTGATCGCGGTCTCGCACTCCGGTTCAGGCCAGGAGTTGCTCACCATTCTGCCGGTCGCTCGCCGCATGGGCGCCCGGCTGGTCGCCATCACCGGCAACCCCGCATCCGAATTGGCGCAACTGGCAGATCTGCATCTGGACACCAGCGTGGCCCAAGAAGCCTGCCCGCTGAATCTGGCTCCCACGGCCAGCACGACGACAGCACTGGCATTGGGCGATGCGCTCGCTGTCGCCTGCCTGGAGGCTCGCGGTTTCGGCCCCGAGGACTTTGCCCGGTCGCATCCCGGCGGCACCCTGGGCCGCCGTTTGCTGACTCACGTACGCGACGTCATGCGTGATGGCCCAGCCCTGCCGCTGGTCGCGGAGGACGCCAAACTGTTCACTGCCCTCGAAGAAATGTCCGCAAAAGGCATGGGCATGACCATCGTGGTAGATTCGTCGGATAAACCGGTCGGCATTTTTACCGACGGCGACTTGCGCCGCCTCATCGAACGCCACGGCGACATCCGCAATCTGACTGTCGCTCAGGGCATGACCCGTATGCCGCGCAGCATAGGCCCCGACGCGCTGGCCGTCGATGCCGCCCGCCTGATGGATGAGCAACGGCTCAACCAGATGCTGGTTGTCGACGCTAGTGGAGCCCTGCTGGGCGCTTTGCATATGCATGATCTGATGGCAGCCAAGGTAGTATGAATATGAATATCCCCCGCTCTTCTCCCCACCCCGCCGAAGCGCTGGTGCTGGCCCGCATTCCGCCTGCCGTGCGCGAACGTGCCGCCGCTGTGCGTTTGATGGTCTTCGACGTGGATGGCGTACTGACCGACGGCAGCCTGTACTACGGTGAAAACGGCGAAGAACTGAAACGATTCCATACCCTGGACGGCCATGGTCTGCGCCTGCTCACTGAGGGTGGCCTGAAAATCGCGCTCGTCACGGGACGTTCAGGCCCCATCGTGAGCCGCCGCGCAGCGGAACTCGGGATTGCCGACGTCATGCAAGGCGTCCGCGACAAGGCCGGTGCGCTGACAGAACTCGCCCAACGGCACGCGGTCGCGCTCAACCAGACAGGCTTTATGGGTGACGACATCATTGATCTGCCCGCCATGCAGCGCGCCGGCTTTGCCGCGAGCGTGCCCAACGCGCCGGGCTATATCACTCAGGCGGCGCACTGGGTCGCCTCGCAGCCTGGCGGCAGCGGTGCCGTACGCGAATGCTGCGACCTGCTGTTGGCCTCGCAGGGCCGGCTCGGCCCCTTCATGACGGCGCCAGGCCTGCTGAGCGCAGGCGCCATCCAATAACCATCGGCCAGGCATGAAAGAGCGACTTCCCGCATTAATCGCATTATTGTTGTTGATTGCACTGGTGGCATGCACCTGGTGGGCTGCCGACTACGCACAACGCGCCATTCCCGTCGATCCGCCACGCCGCCTGACGCACGAAATGGATTCCTGGGCACGCGATTTTGTCATGTTGCGCACCGACCCCCAGGGCAAACCCATCAATCGCATGGAAGGCAAATACGCGGAACACTTTCCCGATGACGACTCGTACCATGTCACGGCTCCGCGTGCGATCGGCCAACAAGAAGCCAACCCCATCACCGTCGGCACGGCCGATACCGCCATCATGGAACAGGGCGGCAAACGCATCGTGATGAACGGCAAGGCCCATTTGCACCGCCAGCAAGACGCCCAAAACGATGCACTTGACGTACGCAGCGAACAGCTCATCATCCTGCCTGATGAGGATGTCATTTATACCGACCTGCCCGCCGTCGTCCTCAAAGGCAATTCGCGCATGAGCGGCACTGGCATGCACTACAACAACAAGACCCGGCAACTCCAGGTCTCCGCGTCGACCGACGTTGAGATTTCCGGTTCCGAAACACGTGGCCGTACTCGAAACGGCGCCAACCAGAATTGACCATGACAGACAGAACTTTCCCCCATGTCGCGCCCCTGGCCAGCCGCCACAATGTGGCACGTACCGGCGCCTTGCTCCTGACAATGCTGTTGCTGGGTGTGGGCGCCAACGTTCATGCGCAACAACAAAGTGGTTCGGCTGAAGAGCCCAGCACCATGATCTTGTCGGACACGCTCCACTATGACGATATCAAACGCCAAAGTGTATTCACGGGCAACGTGGTGCTCACACGCGGGCTGATGAAACTGACCGCCGACAAGCTCGAGGTCAACGAGGACGAGGCGGGCAACCAGCACGGTACGGCCATTGCCAACAAGGGCAAAGTCGTCACGATCCGCCAAGAGCGCCCGGAGACCTTCGACGTCATCGAAGGCACGGGTCTGCGCGCCGAATACGACAGCAGCAAAAGTCAGTTCGACCTGATCGGCCAAGCCGTGGTGATCCGCTATATCTGCGGCAAACAGTTCGACACAATCCGCGGCGAGCGAGTGCGTTACAACGAAAAAACCGGCGTTTATCAAGCGCAAGGCGGGGCCAACTCTTCTGCCCCCGGCGGTCGCGTGCGTTCCGTCGTCGAGCCGCGCTCCAAGGCCGATGCGGCAGTCGCCGAATGCCGCGCCGGCAAGGGCAACAATAAGGCCAAACAAACTAATGGCTAATTCTTCTTCATCTCTCAGTACCGCAGCAATGACTGACACTCGCACGCCGTCTGCGTCACCCTCTATCGCAGGCGCCAAGCAAGGCAGCCTGCGTGCCACGGGCCTGCGCAAGGTCTACAACGGCCGCACCGTCGTGCAAGACGTCTCCCTGTCGGTTGTCAGCGGCGAAGTGGTGGGGCTGCTGGGCCCCAACGGCGCCGGCAAAACCACCAGCTTCTATATGATTGTCGGCTTGGTGCCGGCCGACTCAGGCCGCATCGAAATCGACGGGACAGCCATCACTTCCATGCCGATTCACAAACGGGCTCGCATGGGGCTGTCGTATCTGCCTCAGGACGCATCGGTATTCCGTCGCCTGACCGTCGAACAAAACATCCGGGCAGTCCTGGAATTACAGCTCGATGCACACGGTAAAAGCCTTTCCGAACCGCAAATCAAAGAGCAGCTCGAAACACTGCTCGACGAACTGCAGATCGGCCACATCCGCGGCAGTGCCGCGATTTCCTTGTCCGGCGGTGAACGCCGGCGCGTAGAGATCGCGCGCGCTTTGGCCACACGGCCGCGTTTCATTTTGCTGGACGAGCCTTTTGCCGGGGTGGATCCCATCGCCGTGATCGAGATTCAGCGCATCGTTCGTTTTCTGAAAGGCCGTGGGATTGGCGTTCTGATCACCGATCACAACGTGCGTGAAACCCTGGGTATTTGCGACCGCGCCTACATCATCAGCGAGGGCAAAGTCCTCACCGACGGCCAGCCTGACGAAATCGTGGGCGACCCCGCCGTGCGCCGTGTATACCTGGGCGAGCATTTCCGGATGTAAGCAAAACAATTGCTACGAACCCGACTTGTTTTACCCGACAGAGTCTATACACTAGTACTAACAGAGTTCCTTTTCATCTTTCCTACAGGAGACCCTTTTATTCACTTTCCCGCGCGATAAGCGCATCTGTAATGCCCTCGCCGCACCTTCGGCTTGCTGCTCCCCCGAGGGAGCGCGTTTGCCCACGGACGGCCTGACGGCAAACTTCTCTTTGATATAGAAGGAGAGCGCACTATGAACCTGAGCATCTGCGGTCGTCATCTCGACGTCACCCCGGCCATCCGGGAATATGTCATGAACAAACTGGCGCGAGTGCTGCGGCATTTCGATCACGTGATCGATACCCAGGTTATGCTCTCAGTAGAGCCCCTGCGGCATAGAGCCGAAATTACGATGAGACTGCGTGGTAAGGACATCCATTGCGAAGCGGTGGACGAAAATCTCTATGCAGCGATCGACCTTCTGGCCGACAAGATCGACCGTCAAGTCCTGAAACACAAAGACAAGGTGCAAAGCCATACAGCTGAATCCGTCAAAAGACAGACGGACTTTAGCGCGCCGCCTTCCCCATAAGGCCTCTGTAGCACGACGGGCTCGCATATAACGCGACCCAATCCTCCTAGATCCTCTCGACGGATCATGCTGACACCGGTGTCCCGCAGGATGCAAAAATCCCGCCGGGGCATCGGCAAGTTACTCCCCCGCCCCCCTCCCCCAAAACCCTGGTCACCGGTTACATCCCTGGCTCGGCGTCCCCCTTTTCATTCTTGCCCGGAACCGACTATGCTTTCGGATTCAAACAGGCGAGCGACCGCAGCGATTTTGCCGCCGGGCCGCCCCAAGGCAGAAAGCTCCCCCTCGAGGGCAGCCAACCGAGGGCGCAGCGTGGAGGCTTTTTTGCACTGCGGCATAAAACTCTATAATGACCCGCATGAATCATTTGTCGCGCATCCTACCCGCCGGCAACGTTGTGCTCGACATGGCCGTTACCAGCAAGAAACGAGCATTCGAGCAGGCCGGGCTACTCTTTGAAAACCATCACGGTCTGGCCCGAACCGTCGTGTTCGACAGCCTGTTCGCTCGCGAGCGTCTTGGGTCTACGGCCCTGGGTCAGGGCGTGGCCGTGCCCCACGGCCGCGTCAAGGGGCTGGAAACGCCGTTGGCCGCTTTCGTCCGGCTGGCACAGCCCATCGCATTCGATGCTCCCGATGGCGAGCCAGTCTCCATGCTGATGTGCCTGCTCGTGCCGGAAACGGCTACCCAACAGCATCTGGACATTCTGGCCGAATTGGCCCAGCTCATGTCCAACAAAGCCTTGCGCGAAGCCCTGGCCACGGAAACCGATCCGGCCGAGGTACACCGCATGCTGACCACCGGCCAACGCTGATATCGCGGGACAACGCCATGCTGACGGTGCAGGAACTGATCGACGATAACGTTGGTGACATTCCCCTTAACTGGATCGCGGGCCAGAATGCGGCCCAACGGGCAATTCCTGACGACGGCATGGCGGCCGCCGACCTGGTCGGTCACCTCAACCTCATCCACCCCTCTCGCGTCCAGGTCTTTGGCCAAGAGGAAATCGCCTACTATCAGCGCATCGACAGGCGCCGCCGCACCCACCTCATGGACGAGCTCTTGCTCGGCGGCGTGCCGGCCATTTTGCTAGCCGACGGCCTGACTTCAACGCAGGACCTGATCGACCAATGCGAACAGCATCAGGTGCCCCTGCTATCGACGCCAGTGGCCGCCGCCCAACTGATCGATCTGCTGCGGATCTACCTGAGCAAGAAGCTCGCGCCTACGACTACCGTACATGGCGTCTTCATGGACGTGCTGGGCCTGGGCGTGCTCATCACCGGCGAGTCGGGGCTGGGCAAAAGCGAACTGGCGCTGGAATTGATCTCGCGCGGGCACGGCCTGGTCGCCGACGATGCCGTGGAGTTTTCGCGTATTGCTCCAAACATGATCGAGGGCCATTGTCCGCCTCTGCTGCAAAACATGCTGGAGGTGCGCGGACTAGGGCTGCTGGATATCCGCACGATTTTTGGCGAGACCTCCGTTCGCCGCAAAATGCGTCTGAAGCTCATCGTGCATTTGGTACGTGCGACAGCGCAAGACAAATTCGAGCGCCTGCCATTGCAAGACATCACGCAGGACATGCTGGGCTTGCCCGTGCGCAAAGTCATGCTGCAAGTGGCCGCCGGCCGCAACCTGGCCGTGCTGGTCGAGGCCGCCGTACGCAATACCATCCTGAAACTGCGCGGCATCGACACGCTGGGCGAGTTCATGGAACGCCAGGCCATGGCGATCCTGCAAAGCAGCAAATAAACGCGCTCAGCTCAACGCGAAGCATCCCGCACACGCTTGACCTCGAACGCCGTCACCGCGCTGGCCCGGTTGTCCCAGCTGAATCGGATAAACGAGACCAGTGCGGCAATATCGTTGTCTCCCAGGACCTGCCCAAAGGGCGGCATACCATGTGGCCGCGGATTAGCCGCCGTGGCCGGCGCATAAGCCCCATCCAGCACCAGACGGATCGCGTTGATCGGCGATGGAGCGGTCACCGTGGGATTGCCCGCCAATGGCGGCCAGGCCAGCCCGCTGCCCTGGCCCTGGTCTTGATGGCATTGTGCGCAATGCTGGGCATACAGCTTTCCGCCACGGTCCATTACTGCGTTCGAGGGCTGAGTGGCGGCGCCGCCGGACGGGCTGTTGGACGAGGATGCGTCCGGACTGCCCTGTGTAGGAGGCAGGGACTTCAGATACGTCCCCATGGCTAAAGCATCCGCCTCGCTCAGATACTGCGAACTGCCCAGCACGACTTCGGCCATGGGCCCGCTGGCCGTCGAGTGCTGCGCCACGCCTGTGCGCAACAACGCCGCGATGTCGTGGGCAGTCCATTTGCCCAAGCCCCTCACCGGATCGGCGGTCAGAGCAGGGGCATACCAGTCCAACCCCACGATCATGCCGCCGGTCAGCCCGTCTGCGGCTCGCGTCGCCCCAAGGCTGTTGCGCGGCGCGTGGCACGCAGCGCAGTGTCCCAGCCCCTCGACCAGATAGCGGCCGCGATTCCACTGCGCAGATTGGCTCTCGTTCGTTGGCAACACGCCGGGCTCGAAATACAGCGCGCGCCAAAACGCCAATAACCCTCTCTGATCGTAGGGGAATTTCAGCTCATGTGCGCGACTCGGCTGACTGGAGGGCGTCACTGTGCGCAAGAACGCAAACAAAGCATCCGAATCCGCACGTGAAACTCGGGTGTACTCCGTATAAGGGAAAGCGGGATACAGCAGGCTGCCATCCTTGGACTTGCCGTTATGCAGGGCTTGCCAAAAATCATCAGCGTTCCAACCGCCGATACCGGCTTGCGGATCCGGCGTAATGTTCGGCCCATACAAGGTCCCAAACGGCGTGGGGATGGGCGTGCCGCCTGCGTAGGCTTGGCCGCCGGGTACCGTGTGACATCCCATGCAGTTGCCCAGCCTAGCCAGGTAGCGCCCCTGCTCAACCAGCTGTTGTCCCGCGGCAGCCCCGCCAGCACCGGCCTGCACAACGGCCGGGTTCGGCGCCGCGTCGTCACGGGTGCCTATCCAGTACAAGACGCCCACGGCCACCACGCACGCCGCAAACAAAGCCAGCAGACCATATTGAATAATGCGTTTCATGCCGCCCCCCTCTCAGCGTTGCGCCTGGCTGCCACATTCGGCAGGCAAGGTCGTTTCCCCTGCGGGGTCGGGTTGGTATGGCTCTACTACGGGACGCGAGGACAGCCACGCCGACAATGCGCCAATATCCTCCGGGGTAAGTTTTTGCGCAACGTCAGCCATGCAATCCGGCGCGGCCGCCCGACGCAGTCCGTTTTTCCAGCCGCCGATCTGCGCTCCGATATAGTCGCGCGGCAAGCCCAGCAGACCGGGAATCGCTGGCGAATGCCCGCTGAGCGCCGTACCATGACAGGCAACGCATGCAGGTAAACCGCGAGCGGGATCTCCCTGCATGGCCAGCACGCGGCCATGCTCCAACATGTCGGGCGACACCGCCGCCCGAACAGGAGGCGGATACGGCACGTGCTGGTCCGCAAAATAGGCCGCTATTTCGCGCAAGTAGTCGTCCGGCAACCCCGCCAGCAAATGGGTCATGGGCCGATATAGACGTAAACCGTCACGAAAATTCAATAACTGATGGTAAAGATAGTCGCTGGGCTTGCCGGCCAACCGGGGGTAATAGCCGTCGGCGCCAGCCTTGCCCTGCTCGCCGTGGCAGGCGGTACAGGCTGCCACACGGGCCTGCATGGTGCCTGGTTGCAGGAGGTTGTTGTCCGGAGCAGATTGCGCTGAGACCGGTGACAGAACGCTTATCGCCGTCACCGCCAGGCCGAAGATCCAGCGCAAGGACCATCCAATTCGATACCAACAGGAAAATGCTGACATGGAAGATGCTGACATTGATTGCTGCAAAGGAAAGAAATCAGGACAATGAACGGCCGGCATGACATGGCGGCCTCATCTTACGCTGCCAAGTCGGATAGGTACAGCAAGCTCCTAGGGTTCTCGCCTGCTACTGATCACATCACAAGGGATCCGGTAAAGAACGGGTAGCCAAAATCATGCAACAATCAGGGTCATGTTAAGAGTCGTCCTCATTACCGGAATATCTGGCTCAGGCAAGTCGGTGGCATTGCGTATGCTCGAAGACACCGGCTATACCTGCATCGACAACCTGCCGGTGCGCTTCTTAAGCGAGTTCATCTCCAGTGCGCGCGACGAAAATCTGGAGCGGGTCGCTATTGCCATCGACGTGCGTTCGCCAGGAGAGCTGGCAGAACTGCCTGACGTGGTGACCGCGCTGCGTGCCATGGGCACGTCGCTACGGGTCATTTTCCTGGATGCCAACACACAGACACTGGTCCAGCGTTATTCCGAGTCTCGCCGCCGTCACCCGCTGACAGACCGTCTGTCACGGGGTGGGCAAGCTCCCTCGCTGCTTGATGCGATTTCGCTCGAGCGCGATCTGCTGGCGCCCTTGCGCGAGCAGGAGCATGTGATCGACACCTCGGGCCTGACGCCAGGTCAATTGCGTTCGTGGATCGCAGATCTGATCCAAGACGATCGGCCGCCGTTGGTGCTGACGTTCGAGTCGTTTGCTTATAAACGCGGTGTGCCGAACGACGCAGACCTGGTATTTGACGCGCGCTGTTTGCCCAATCCGTACTATGACCGCAACTTGCGTCCATTGACGGGCCGCGACGAGCCTGTGGCCACCTGGCTGGCGAGCTTTGATGTTGTCGGGCAGATGATCGACGACATTACGGGCTATTTACGGCGCTGGTTGCCGCAATACACGCACGATACGCGCAATTATCTGACTGTCGCCGTGGGATGCACCGGTGGACAACATCGTTCGGTCTATGTCGTCGAACAACTGGCCAAACGTTTTGCCGACCACGACCCGTTGCTGATACGCCACCGCGCCCAGTTACCGGACGAACACACGTGATCCGCACCCGCCAACTCCTGATGCCCTTTGTGGTCAGCCTGGCCGTGATCATCGCTGGCTGTTCGTCCACCAGCACCCGGAAGGCGGGCGGATATTACAAGGACGATGGTCCAGGTAAAGACGTACCCGCTGATATCGATACGACGCCGGACGCGATTCCGCGTATCGAGCCGCTGGCCAGCGGGGCCAACCGTCCGTACACCGTATTGGGCAAACGCTATGTGCCGATCACAGATCCGGACCAGCCCTACAAGGCGCGCGGAGTGGCCTCCTGGTACGGCAAAAAATTTCACGGCAACAGCACCTCGATTGGCGAGTCTTATGACATGTACGCGATGACGGCGGCACATCCCACGATGCCTCTGCCCAGTTATGCGCGTGTGACCAGCAGCGTCAATGGCCGTACGATCATTGTCCGAGTCAATGACCGAGGGCCGTTTCATCGCGGCCGCATCATGGATCTGTCGTATACCGCGGCGCATAAGCTGGGCTTGATCGGCGGCGGCAGCGGCGAAGTAACGGTGGAGCGCATTCTGCCCGAAGAGATCCGTCTGGCGCAGTCGCGGGGGACAGTGGTGACGGCAACGGGCGAGGCGGCGTCCACCGCCCGGACTGAGACGGTCACGCCCACACCGCTGCCAGCATCGACATTGACTATGACGGAGTTGGAGCCTACGCCGGTGGCCTCGATGGCGCCGGCTGCGGTATCGGGGGTCCCCGCTGGCGCAGGCGCAGGGGCAGCCGTTGCAAGTGCTGCAAATACGCCGATGCCGGCGGCCGCTCCGCCTGCCGGGGTTTATCTGCAAATGGGTGCCTTCAGCCAGCCTGCGAATGCGCAGGCGCTGGTGCGGCGGGTCAATAGTCAACTGGATTCGTCAGCGGGGAATGTGCCCGCCGTCGTGCAGCAGAATGGATCGCTGTATCGGGTACGGCTGGGCCCTTACGCCGATCGGGCTACGGCGTTGAATGTGGCGCAGCAGGTGGCGGATCGGACCGGCATTTTGCCGAGTTTGGCGACTTATTGAGGGTAGTTACTGCATCACCACGGCAGGTCTAGCTGCCCGTTGTCCACACGGCGCACGCGGGGATGATGACCCAGGTAGCGGTGGCCCTCGTGTTTTAGCAAAGCTTGTTTGCGTTCCAAGCCGCCGCCGAATCCGGTTAGCGAGGTATCGCGGCCGATGATGCGGTGACAGGGAATGAAAATCGAAATCGGATTGCGGCCGACGGCCTGGGCGGCGGCACGAACGGATTTGGGCTTGCCGATGGACAAGGCGAGATCGCTATAACTATTGGTCGTACCAAAGGGCAGCGCCAACAAGGCATCCCAGACGGTGCGTTGGAACGGCGTACCCTGCGGGGCGAGCGGCACGTCGAATTCACGGCGTTGTCCCGCGAACCACTCGGCCAGCTCGGTTTGGGCCTGGCAAAGTATCGGGTGTTCGGGGTGCTGTTGCCACGCATCCGAGTAGGCAGGCAGATCCCATTGGTCCAGAAACCAAGCTCCGCTCAAGGCGGGGAAATCATTATCGGCACTGGACAGAGATGCTGCGGCGAGGCGCATCGGGCCCAAGGGCGTTTCGGTGTCGAGATAAATCACGCGGTGTTCGGCACTAGGGAGTTTCATGCGTCTGCCTTGCGAGCTAGTGCCAGCGCGTACAAGACGTCCCGCGGCTGGCCGGTGACTTTTGCGGCGACCTTTGCAGTATCGCGCACGGATAATGTCTCGAGCAGGGCATCGAGTAATACGAGGGTCGCGGGGTCGTCGGGGCCAGACTCGTCATCTCCAGACGAAGGTGCTGCGTGCACGATCAATACGAATTCGCCCTGGGCGCGATGGGGGTCTTCGGCGAACCAATCGGCGGCCTGCGCCAGCGGCAGGGTGACGATTTGCTCAAAACGCTTGGTCAATTCACGGGCGATCGTCAGATCCCGTTGACCGCCGCACACGTCGAGCAAGTCGGCCAGCATGGCGGTAAGCCGGTGCGGCGACTCGAACATCACTACCGGCGCTGGTAATGCGCACCACGAACGTAGCCAGCGCTGCCGTGCCACGGCCTTGTGCGGCGCAAAGCCCGCGAAAGCATAGGCAGGATTTTCGTCGGAGGTCACGCCGCTGCCCATCAGGGCCGTGATGACTGCGCTGGGCCCGGGCACTGGCACTACAGCATAGCCGGCGGCACGCACGGCACGCACTACACGCGCACCTGGATCGCTGACCGCAGGTGCACCCGCGTCGGAGATGAGCGCTACACGTTGGCCCTGCTCCAGGCGTTGGCAAATGTCCTGGGCGGCAGCGGCCTCGTTATGACGATGGGCAGCCATGAGCGGCGTGGAAATGCCCCAGGCGTCCAACAGACTCCGGCTGGAACGCGTGTCTTCGGCGGCGATCACATCCGCCTGCGCCAGAGCCTGCCAGGCGCGCAGTCCCAGATCCCCCAGGTTGCCGATCGGGGTAGCCACAACGTACAAGGCGGCCTCGGGCCAGAATTGGCCAGTCACGCGCTCGGCCATGCGGCTCCAGGCATCGCCAGCCTGCGCCAATGGGACATTTTGATTCATTCTGGACACCACCAAACAGCAAAGTATGTCAGTGTAGCCGCCTCGACAGGACGATGGCATCCGGCCCCATGCATGACCCTTTTCTGAATATTGCCTATGCGCGCGCTCAGCAGGCGCAGCAGCGTCAACTCAAGCGGCGCCGTGCCGCCGCCCGGCGAGCAGCTCGAACGTCCACACCAGACGGCGACTTTGATCACGAACCATCAATATCCCCAACGCAACGCGTGGGCGCCGCACATGAAGACCGGGCGTTGCAACGGCTCATCGATGCAGGGCTGGTTCCTTTAGCGCGCAATCTCCAGTGCCGCGCCGGCGAAATCGATCTCGTCATGCGGGATGGCGACGTGCTGGTCTTTGTCGAGGTCCGAGCCCGGGCCAGCAATCGCTACGGCGGCGCCGCGGCCAGCGTCGGCCCCGAGAAACGCGCGCGCCTCATTCGCAGCGCGACATTGCTACTGCCCGGCTTGGCCCGCCGGTACTGGCGGGGCCAGACCCCGGTCGCCCGCTTTGACGTGGTCGCCTTTGACGGCGATGAGATTGAATGGCTGCGCGCGGCGTTCAGTCTGTGAAAGGCGGATAGTTTTAGTGACACATGTATCCCTCCTGCAAACACCGAATGTGCCCCGCCCAGCCGCCCTGAGTTTGCCGGTCTGCTCCCCCGGCCGACACCGACGTGACACCTCGTGAACCCGCCTCGCTGCCCCTGGGCGCGTCCGCCCCGCCCCTTGCGACCATGAGATAATGCGCGCATGGATATGACCTCTAGAATGACGTCGCACTTTCGCGACGCCATGGCTGCCTGTGAAGAAAGCATGCACGCGCTGTCGGCCCCGCTGGCCAGCGCGGTGGATATGCTATTTGCTGCGCTGGCCAACAATGGCAAGATTCTCGCTTGCGGCAACGGCGGCTCGGCTGCCGACGCTCAACATTTCATTGCCGAGCTGGTCGGCCGCTTCGAACGCGAACGACTGCCGTTGGCAGGCATCGCGCTGAACACCGATACCGCCATTCTGACCGCCGTCGGCAACGATTACGGCTTCGAAGAAATCTACGAACGCCAGGTCAGCGCGCTCGGACAGCCGGGCGACGTGCTGGTCGCGATTTCGACCAGCGGCAATTCCCCCAACGTGATCCGCGCCATGGAGGCCGCTCACGACCGTGAAATGACCATCATCGTCCTGACGGGCAAGGGCGGCGGAGTCATGAGTGAACTATTGACCGAACACGACGTCAATTTATGTGTGCCTCATGACCGCACCATGCGCATCCAGGAGATTCACTCCCTGCTGTTGCATGCGCTCTGTGACGGTATCGATGCCTTACTTCTCGGAGACACCGAATAATGTTGGACACTCAAAAGGTTGCTCGCCCCCTGCTTCTGGCTGCCATGATCGCCACTGCGGCGGTTTCCCTTTCGGCCTGCGCTCCACTGATCGTGGGCGGCGCGGCGGCCACCACGGCGGTCGTCATCACGGATCGGCGCACCTCCGGCGCTCAGCTCGAGGATAAAAACATCGAGTTCAAGGCCGAAAAGCAGATCGGCGACAAACTGGGCGACAGCGCTAGGGTCAATGCACTGTCCTACAACAATGTGTTGTTATTGACGGGGGATGTCCCCTCTGCAGAAGCCAAAGCCCAGGCCACGTCCATTGCCCAGAGCATCCAGCACGTCAAGAAAGTGGTCAATCAGCTCAATATTGGGCCCGCAGCGCCGTTTAGCACCCGCTCGAACGACACCTGGCTGACGTCCAAAGTCAAAACCCAGTTGATCAACACCAAGTATGTACCGTCTGCCACGATTGACATCACGACGGATCGCGGCGTGGTGTACATGATGGGCCTGGTCACCGAAGCCGAAGGCGACTACGCCGCCAATGCCGCCTCGACAGTCAGCGGCGTGACCAAAGTCGTCAAAATCTTCGAAACCATCAGCCGCGAAGAAGCCCTGCGCCTGTCCGGGCAGAGCAACGCCAAGTCGAGTAATACCTCGTCGTCCGGCACGTCCTCGCAAACCCACGCCCCCATCGAGTCCGGCAGCGGCAATACCGGGGGCGGTGTCGAACTCATGCCGATCAAATAAACCAAATAGACCAACCCGGCCGCCTTGCGGCTACGCCCTTTTTTCCTCGGTATGAATGCCGCGGTTTTTCGAGGCACAAGATGAAGAAAATCGTTCTCACCCTGGCCGTCCTGGTGGCGGCCGGCATCGGCGCCTGGTTCGTGTGGCGCCCGGCCCCGACCGCGCCTGATGTGGCTTTTACAACGCTCGAAGGCAAAACGTTCAGCATGCAAGACCTGCGCGGCAAGGTCGTGCTGGTGAAATTCTGGGCCACGAGCTGCGTCACCTGCGTCAAGCAAATGCCGGGCGCCATCGAGACGTACAAGAAATACGCTCCGAAAGGCTATGAAGCCGTGGCCGTGGCCATGAGCTACGATCCGCCCAATTACGTCTTGAACTACGCCGAAACGCGCAAGCTGCCCTTCCCGGTGGCACTGGACACCAAAGGCGAACTCGCGCGCGCCTTTGGCGACGTCAAGCTCACCCCCACGGCGTTCCTGATCGACAAGGAAGGACACATCATCAAACGCTATCTGGGCGACTACGACGTGGCGGAATTTCACGCCACGCTGGAAAGAGCCTTGGCAACCGGCTGATCGCAGCGATCAGTATCGCAACTGGGCCTCTTTGCCGCCCGATGCCGCCTGCGCCAGCGCCTTGGTAATGATGCTGGTCGACACATTGGCAAAATAGCGTGCCCCCAGGGCGCCGTACTTTTCCTCGTCGGCGGGCGTCAATGCGATGATGCCCGGACACTTTCCTGCCGAGGCAATCGCCTTCAGCCCCTGCTCGATGGCCTGCTGCACGGGTGCAGCATTCCAGTCGCTGCCGTATCCCATGGCATGGGCCAGATCGTTCGGGCCGATAAACACCGCGTCTACGCCATCCACTGCAGCGATCTCTCCTGCGACGGCAATAGCCTGCGGGGTTTCGATCATGGCAATGAATCCAATGCCGTCATTGCTGCGTTGGGTATGCCCGGCCCCGCCGAACGCGCCGTAGCCTGCGGCACGCGTGCTGAATGCGCTGCCGCGCCGGCCCACTGGCGGATAGTGAATCATGTCCGCCAGACGCTGCGCCTGCGCAACACTCTCGACCATGGGTATCTGCACCGCACTGGCCCCCATGTCCAGGATGCGCGGCAGGTCTGGTTCAAAGCAACGCACGATGGGCACGATACCGGTGGCACGCGCCGCGCGCAGCATGTGTTCCGTCATCCCGAAATCCGCACTGCCGTGCTCGTTGTCCAGAATGATGAAATCAAAGCCCGCATAGGCGCACATCTCAACAATGGCCGGGCTGGGCAGGCCATTGAACAGGCCTCGTAGAGGCTTGCCACTGCGCAGCATGGCGGGCAAGCGGCCGTCCAGGGGAAAACGCGCATCAGTCATTACCTGTCTCCAAATACAGCGATATGTGATCAATCGGCTTGAATACCCGCATCCTTGATCACTTTGCCCCATTTTTCCATTTCACTGCGCTGGAATTGCGAAAATGCAGCCGAATCCCGGCCATCCGGCGCGACGCCCAGCGTCATCAATTTGGCATGCACCTGCGGTGTCTTCACAATTTCCGCTATCTCGCGCGCCAGCCGGTCTACGATGGGCGCGGGTGTTCCTGCAGGTGCAAAGATACCCTGCCAGGACTGCATCTCAAAACCCGGCAGCCCGAGTTCGGCCAATGGCTTGACCCCAGGCAAATCTGCCAAAGGCTGTGCCGAGGTGACGCCCAATACCTTGACGC
The DNA here is from genome assembly GCF_002261185.1 of Bordetella genomosp. 4. Lineage (GTDB taxonomy): Bacteria > Pseudomonadota > Gammaproteobacteria > Burkholderiales > Burkholderiaceae_B > Bordetella_A. The sequence continues at coordinate 158,192 of NZ_NEVQ01000003.1, read as the reverse complement.
GTTTCGCATCGATCATGGGACGAGCCGCGGCGACCGTCTCAAACACCATATCGATTTGCCCGCCGATCAAATCCACCATGGCTTGCGACCCGCCTTTGTAGATGATCTGACGCAGGCGCGTGTCCGAGATGGACTGGAACAACTGGCCCGACAAATGCTGCGAAGTCCCTGCGCCCGCCGTGCCGTAAGTCAAACTGTCCGGCTGCGCGCGCGCGGCATCGATGATCTGCTGTACCGAGTTGAACGGACTGTCGGCACGCACCACCAGCGCATTGCTGACCATCCCCACCAGCGCAACCGGCGTGAAATCCTTCACCGGATCGTAGCCAGGCGACTTGATGAAGAACGGATTGACTGCATGTGTCGTGATCGTGCCACCCACCAGGGTGTAGCCATCCGGCTCGGCACGAGCCGCCTGCTGTGTGCCAACCAGCCCTGACACGCCTGGTTTGTTCTCGACGATCACCGACTGCCCCAGCCGCGCGCTCAATTGTTCCGCCATCAATCTGGCCACGCCATCGGATACCCCGCCCGGCGAGAACGGCACAATGTATCGAATGCTTTTGGTGGGCCAGGCGGTGTCATTCGTCTGGGCCTGGGCCACCGGAACAACGCTCCCCATGGTCGCCAATGCAATCAAGGCGCGAACGAGAAAGCCCCCGCGCTGCGCCCTCGGCCTGCTGCGCCCCAAGCGGGTGCTTTTGTTTTGAAACTGTCCGGCAACGAAAAAACGGCTGATCATATTGTCTCCTGCAAATCATTGTCGGCGTGTTCAATACACGCCGTTAAAGGTTGTTGTGTTTCGGTTTCGATCTGACGGTCGCACGCTCTATGAGATCGCAAGGCACGACCACGTCGCGCGGCCGCAGCTCGGCCTGCATCTGTTCACGCAGCAAGCTGACGGTGGCATCGACCATGGGCTCGACTTGTTGGCGCACGGTCGTCAATTGATATGCTCCCCAAGCCGCCTGGGGGACGTCGTCAAACCCGACCACAGCGACGTCCTCGGGGATGCGCAAGCCAATCTCCTGGCGCAGCACGTCCAAGGCCGCAATGGCCATATGATCGTTGCCTGCGAACAAAGCATCGGGACGAGCATCACCCGCAAACATGCGACGCACTGCGGCCTGCGCAAGGTCAAAGTTGTAGTGCCCCACCTCGCGGTAACCGACATCGTGCCCCAGTTGCTGCAACGTATCGCGATAACCACGCTCCCGCTCGATGCTGGTAGACGAATCCTCGAGCCCGGCGAGATAACCAAAGCGACGATACCCCCGTTCAACCAGCAGCCGCGCGACCTTGGCGCCTCCAGCATAGTTGTCCGAAGTCACTGAGCTGCTGGCATGCCGAGCCAGCCCACCCAGAATGGATACCCGGTTGAACTGCACCACCGGTACGCCGACCTCGGCACAACTCTGCGCGACGTTAGACGACAGCATGGCCGAGGCCATCACGATGCCATCGACTTGATATTGCAAAATCTCTGCCAACACGCCGTCCGCGGCCTCGTCGACCTCGGCAATGAACATCAAGACGTGATAGCCCTCTTTCTGCAATTTTTGCGAAAGCTTTTCGATGACCAGCGGGTAAAACTGGTTTTCGAGATAGCTCATCACCAGCGCTACGATACGGCTGCGGCGCGTAATCAGACTGCGCGCCAAGGCATTGGGCCGATAGCCCAGCCTCTGCGCCGCGGCCAGCACCTTGCGCCGCGTTTCCTCTGACACGCTGGCCCCGGGCGTAAAGGTGCGGCTCACCGCGGACTGCGACACCTGCGCCAGATCGGCGACATCCTGGGCACGAGGTGCGGTTTTCATGCGGCGGTCCATCCTGCATCCAACATCAACGCACTGCCTGTCATCAGGCTGGATGCATCACTGGCCAGAAAGACGATGGCTCCCATCACCTCTTCCAGCCGGCCGACGCGTCCCAATGCGTTACGTGCACAGATCCAATCACGGAAACCGGGCTCCTGCAGCATGCCTGCAGTCATCGGCGTTTCAATGAACGTCGGACATACCGTGTTCACGCGGATATTCGCGCCGCCCAGCTCCCATGCCAACGCACGCGTCATCCCTTCCAGGGCGTGTTTACTGGCACAGTACAGGGTGCGGCGCGGGCTTCCCACATGTCCCATCTGGGATGAGACATTGATGATGGACCCCGCCAATCCTGATTTCAATAAACGGCGCGCGACTGCACGGCTGGTATAAAAGGCGGCCTTCACATTGAGATCGAGCACGGCGTCGATATCCTCGACGGGTTGTTCGACCAGAGGCTTGGGGCGATTCATCCCGGCGTTGTTCACCAGGATATCGAAGGGCTCACCCTGTTCGATCGCATGGTCTACCGCGGCCGCGTCCGTCACGTCCAGCACCATGGGCGCGCAGGCGATACCCTCGGCGCGCAGCGCCTCGCACACCTGCATCAACTCAGGCTCACGCCGCGCCGCTACCGTCACGTGCGCACCGGCACGCCCCAGCGCGGCCGCCGCCGCCAGCCCGATCCCGCCGCTGCCGCCCGTGACCAGCGCGCGGCGCCCGTCCACACGAAAATCGGGGCCTTTGGGCAAGGCAATCATGCGTCCGCCTCGGCGTCGACCGGTTGATACCACGGCAAATCGGGACGATTACCATAGCGGCGCACGCGGATGTTGGCCTGCTCGCCGTGCCCGGCGAAATTTTCCATATGGCACAAGCGCGAGCAATATGCTCCCATGGTGGCGCTGGCCTCGTCCGTCAACACGCGTTGATAGGTGCAGGTCTTCAGGAACTTGCCTACCCACAAGCCACCCGTATAACGCGCATTGCGATTGGTCGGCAGCGTGTGATTGGTGCCAATCACCTTGTCGCCAAAGCTCACATTGGTGCGCGGCCCGAGGAACAGCGCGCCGTAGTTGGTCATGTTGTTAAGGAAATAGTCCGGATCGCGCGTCATGACCTGCACATGCTCGGAGGCAATCTCGTCAGCCACCTGCAGCATTTCTTCATAGCTGTCGCAGACGATGACCTCGCCGCAATCCGCCCATGAAACCGCGGCAATGCCCGCCGTCGGCAGAATCGCCAATTGCCGCTCGATCTCGGCCATCGTGTCGCGTGCCAGTTGCTCGCTGTTTGTCAGCAGCACCGCGGGCGAAGTCGGTCCGTGTTCGGCCTGGCCCAACAGATCGACAGCACACAATTCGCCGTCGACGCTGTCATCGGCGATCACCAGCGTTTCCGTCGGACCCGCAAACAGATCGATGCCCACACGGCCATACAGTTGGCGCTTTGCCTCGGCCACAAACATGTTGCCGGGCCCGACCAGCATATCCACAGGCGCCACGCTGGGCGTCCCGACTGCCATGGCCACCACCGCCTGCACACCGCCCAGCACCAGGATCTCGTCTGCACCAGCCATGTCCATGGCCGTCACGATGGCGGGATGCGGCTGACCTTGATAAGGCGGCGCCGTCGACACGATACGTTTTACGCCCGCGACCTTTGCGGTCAGCACGCTCATGTGCGCCGAGGCGAGCAGCGGATACTTGCCGCCCGGGATATAACATCCGACCGCATTCATGGGCACGTGCTTGTGGCCCAGCACCACTCCCGGATACGTTTCGACTTCGACTTCACGCATCGAGTCGCGCTGTATCTGCGCGAAATTGCGCACCTGAGTTTGCGCGAACGCGATGTCCTCGATTTCCCGATCAGACAGCTGTTTGCGAGCCGCCTCGATTTCGGCGCGCGACAAACGAAAATCTGCGGGATCCCATTGATCGAACTTGCGGCTGTATTCCCGCACCGCCTCGTCGCCACGCGCCTCGATGTCTCGGATGATGCCTTCGACCGTCGCTCGGACTTTGGCGTCGTCATCCGTTTTTACGGCAGCGGTCCTGCCACGCTTCAAATAGCGAATCATGTTTGCATCCCTGCAAAGGTCAGTGAATCCATAAAGTGGCTGCACTTTCGACGCCTTGCATACGTATGCAAATAAGGGAAAACCCGTAATTTCATGCGATAACAACACATAAAAAAAGCCGAACCGGAATCCCGGTTCGGCTTTTTACCGCTGCGCCATCCTCAGCCCGCCCTCATGGGCAAGCCTGGATATCTGGTACGGCTTAAAACGCCGGCACCACCGCGCCCTTGTACTTTTCCTCGATGAATTTCTTCACTGCGGGAGTGTGCAGCGCGTTGACCAGTTTCTTGATGGCCGGAGCGTCCTTGTTGTCTTCGCGCGTGACCACGATATTCGCGTAGGGCGAATCCGCCCCCTCGATGAACAGGGCATCCTTGGTCGGTACCAGGCCGGCTTCCAGCGCGTAATTGGTATTGATCAGCGCCAGCGCCACGTCATCCAGTGCACGCGGCAAGATGGCCGCCTCGAGTTCGCGGAACTGCAATTTTTTGGGATTTTCGGCAATATCCAGCGGAGTCGCCGTGATATTGGTCGGATCTTTCAGCTTGATCACGCCCTGTTTTTGCAGCAATAACAAAGCGCGGCCGCTGTTGGACGGGTCATTCGGGATCGCAACCGTCGCGCCCGAGGGCAAATCGGCCAGCGATTTCAGCTTGCGCGAGTAACCGCCGAAGGGCTCGACGTGCACCAGGCCGACCGCCACGAGTTTCGCACCGCGATCCTTGTTAAAGGTATCCAGATAAGGCTGATGCTGGAAAAAATTGGCATCCAGTTCTTTATCGGCCAACTGCAGATTGGGCTGCACATAGTCGCTGAACACCTTGATGTCCAATTCCACGCCTTCTTTGGCCAGCTCGGGTTTGACGACCTCCAGAATCTCGGCGTGCGGCACCTGTGTCGCGCCCACCACCAGCTTTTCGGCATGAGCGGCGCCGGCCAGGAAAAATGCAGAGGCCACCAGGGCCGTCCGGACAAAGGGGAAGCGCATAAATAACCTCGTAAAGTAAACAATCACAGGCCTCGTGAGCCGTGGCCGTTGCAAAAACGCCCTCAATTTACCTGAATAGCAGTTATTTGTCGGGCATAACAACATAGGTTTTGGATATATGGCATACGCGCGGTCTACAATCTGCCGTATGCTTGCCCTGGCAGCGCCGATTTCTACGCGCCGGCGCAGGCATTTTCATTTTTCCTGACCTTCTGACTGAGTTTTTTTGCCATGACCGACACCCCCGATCCTGCCGTCGTTTCGTCGCCCGCTCTAAAGGCGGCCGTTCTTTCCGAAGCGCTGCCGTATATCCGACGATTCCATGGCAAGACCATCGTGGTGAAGTACGGCGGCAACGCCATGACCGAAGAGCGCCTGCAACGCAGCTTCGCCCACGATGTGGTGCTGCTCAAGCTCGTCGGCCTGAACCCTGTCGTCGTGCACGGCGGCGGCCCGCAGATCGACGATGCCCTGCGCCGTGTCGGTAAACAAGGCACGTTCATCCAAGGCATGCGCGTCACAGATGCCGAGACGATGGAAGTCGTCGAATGGGTGCTGGGCGGCCAGGTCCAGCAAGACATCGTCATGATGATCAACGAAGCAGGCGGCAAGGCCGTCGGCCTGACCGGCAAAGACGGCATGTTGATCCAGGCCAAAAAGAAACTGATGGCCAACAAGGACAACCCCGCCGAGCCGCTGGACATCGGGTTTGTCGGCGACATCACGCAGGTCGAGCCCGCGGTGGTCAAGGCCCTGCAGGACGATCAGTTCATTCCGGTGATTTCGCCCATTGGTTATGGCGAGGACGGTACGGCCTACAACATCAATGCGGATGTGGTGGCTGGCAAAATGGCCGAGGTCCTGGGCGCAGAAAAACTGCTGATGATGACCAATACCCCGGGCGTGCTGGACAAGGCCGGCAAACTGCTGCGTACCTTGTCGGCCCAGACCATCGATGAGTTGTTCGCCGATGGCACCATCTCTGGCGGCATGCTGCCCAAGATTTCGTCATCATTGGATGCTGCGAAAAACGGCGTGAATTCGGTCCACATCGTCGATGGCCGCGTACCTCACTGCCTGTTGTTGGAAATCCTGACCAGCGAAGGCGTTGGCACCATGATCAGCTCGCATTGATGCGAGCCCAACGCTATCTGTTGCGGCCCGCGGCGCGCCAGCGCCGCTCGCGCCGCATTGCCACGGGCGTGTCCGAACGCCTGTGGCTGTTCGATCTGGACAACACGCTGCACGATTGCTCACACGCGATTTTTCCGCGTATCGATCATGGCATGACCCGTGCTGTCGCCGAATCGCTCAATGTCGATATCGACACGGCCAATCAATTGCGCTCGAAGTATTGGCGGCGCTATGGGGCGACCGTCATTGGCATGGTGCGCCATCATGGCGTCGATCCTCATGCCTTTCTGCGTCTGAGTCACGACTTTGACGTGCGTCCGTTGATCCGTGCAGAGACGGGCCTGGCGGGCAAGCTGCGTCAGTTGCCCGGGCGCAAGGTCCTGCTCACCAACGCGCCGTTTCACTACGCGCGCGACGTGCTGAGGCACCTGGGCATCTTGCGGCATTTCGACAGCATGTGGGCCATTGAGCATATGCGCTTGCATGGCGAGTTTCGTCCCAAGCCTTCTGCTGCCTTGCTACGGTACGTCCTGGCGCACGAAGGCGTGCCTGCGTCGCGAGCGGTCCTGGTCGAGGACACATTGCCCAATCTGCGCGGCGCTCGCCAGGTGGGCTTGCGAACGGTCCATGTCTATCACACGGGCACGCCTTTCGCACGCCGCAACAACCAACGTCCGAGCTATGTCGACTTGCGGGTAAACTCGGTCAGTGATTTACTGCTCCGTCGCCGTCCGCTGCGCGTGGTATAGCGGGCATTCATTCTTTTCCTTGATTCAGACCAACTGTAGTCAGCCATGGCCAGCAAACCCGGCGAGCGCAAGACCCAGATCCTGCAAACCCTGGCAGAAATGCTAGAGCAACCACACGCGGCACGTATCACCACGGCTGCGCTGGCGGCGCGCATGCAGGTATCCGAAGCAGCGTTGTATCGACATTTTGCGAGCAAGGCGCAGATGTTTGAGGGGCTGATCGAATTCATCGAGGTCAGCCTGTTCACGCTGGTCAATCAGATCGTCGCAGCCGAGCCGCATGGTGTGGGGCAGGCGCGCAAAACGGTGTCGATGCTGCTGGCGTTTTCAGAACGCAATAAAGGCATGACGCGCGTGCTGACGGGGGATGCGCTGGTGACTGAGGATAATCGGCTGCAGGAGCGGATCAATCACATCAATGATCGGATTGAAGCTTCGTTGAAGCAGTCGCTGCGGGTTGCGGTGACTAACGGGGATCTGCCGGTTGATACGGATGTCAGTGCTCGGGCTAGTTTGCTGACGCATCTCGTATTGGGGCGGTGGTTGCGGTATGCGCAGAGTGGGTGGAGGGTGGTGCCTACGGGGCATTTGGATGAGCATTTGAGGGTGATGTTGTAGGGGGTGGGGCGGTTTTGGTGCTATTGGCGTCGATGCGGGGCAGTGGCTGCGTGGGGGCTTCACGTTGACGGTCCGGCGCGCGGGCGCCGGACACCGCGTTCGCTCACCTCGTCCGGCCCGTTCGGGCCTACCTACGGTGTCCGCTCCGCTCGCCAACGAGGCGCCCCCACGCAGCCACTGCCCCGCATCGACTCGCAGTAACTCAAGCTCATCACATCGCTGGCACGGGTTTCTTGCTTGGCATTCTTCTGCATCAGTCTGGGTGAAGAGAAAGATCTTGCAGGGCTGCGATGAGCGGGTGCCCTGCACACCCGCTCACCGCGTTCGGGATCTGCATGCAGAGGCTGTGGCACCGTTACTCGACAAAAGATCTCTCGAGTCACATTGACGTAATGCCACGCATGGCACTCGTTGTAATGCCATCATGGTTAGCCCAAATCACGTCCGCGGATGAACTCTGATCCAGAACACGGGCATGCTACGGATATGCCGCCGGGAAAAGTGCCCTACGCATCATCGCCGCAAGCCTCACTCGCGGCCAAGCAGATATTCCAACTAGGCACCACGCCACCCCGTCGCATGCCCGGACCGATCGCTTGAGGTGGCCGCGCAGGGCGGCCGCCGAAAGCAGCACCGCAAGATCTTTCTCTCTACCAATGCGGCTGCGAAAAAACGCCAAGCAAGAAAGTCGTGCCAGCGGTGCAGAGAATTCTAATTGCTGCTAGTCGAGCCGAGGCAATCGGCCCGGCCGGGCGCCTCAAAGTCGAGTGGAGCGGACGCTGAAGGGAGGCCCGAAGGGGCCGGACGAAGCGAGCGAACACGGTGTCCGGCGCCCGCGCGCCGGACCGACTTTGTGAAGCCCGGCCGGGCCGATTGCCTCGGCTCGACGACCAATAGAACTCCCTCCTTCACGCAACACACCTTTACTCCGCCAACGCCTTCATCTCCGCATACAAATCCGCCTTCCCCTCAAACCCAATCCCCGGCAATTCCGGCAAGGTCACGATACTGTCCTTGACCTGCACCCCATCCGGAAACCCCCCATAGGGCTGGAACAGATCCGGATACGATTCATTGCCCCCCAATCCCAGCCCTGCCGCAATAGCGAGCGACATTTGATGGCCACCATGGGGAATGCAACGCGAAGCCGACCAGCCGTTTTCTTTCAACATATCCAAGGTACGCAGATACTCCACCAGCCCGTAGCTCAACGCACAATCGAATTGCAGCCAATCGCGATCTGGACGCATGCCCCCGTAGCGGATGAGGTTGCGCGCGTCCTGCATGGAGAACAGGTTCTCACCTGTCGCCATCGGCCCTGCGTAATGATTCGCCAGTTCCGCCTGCAAGGCATAGTCCAGCGGATCACCAGCTTCCTCGTACCAGAACAGGTCGTATTGAGACAGCGCCTTGGCATATTCCACCGCTGTCTTTAAATCGAAGCGGCCATTGGCATCGACAGCCAGACGCTGCCCTGGTCCGAGCAGTTTCAATACCGTCTCGATCCGCTCGCAATCCTCGGCCAAAGAGGCCCCGCCGATTTTCTTTTTCACCACGGAATAACCACGATCCAGATAGCTTTGCATTTCGCGACGCAATCCATCCAGACCCTGCCCTGGCCAATAATAGCCACCGGCGGCATAGACGAAAACGTCGCGGTTCGGCGTGCCATTGCCATAGCGCTCGGCCAGCAGTTGATAGAGGGGCTTGCCTTCGATTTTGGCGACGGCATCCCAGACCGCCATATCGATGGTGCCCACCGCCACCGATCGCTCACCATGACCGCCAGGTTTCTCGTTGGTCATCATCGTGGCCCAGATTTTATGGGCGTCCAGGTTGTCGCGCTCATCGTCGAGCAGGCTGGCAGGATCGGCCTGTAATACACGCGGCGCGAAACGCTCGCGGATCAGGCCGCCCTGGCCATAGCGCCCGTTGGAATTGAACCCGTAACCGATCACCGGCTTACCATCGCGGATGACGTCGGTCACCACTGCAACCAGGCTGAGCGTCATCTTCGAAAAATCGATGTAGGCGTTACGGATATTGGATTTAATCGGACGAGTCGATTCACGGATGTCGACGATCTTCATGAGCTGGTCTCCGGTCACTGATGAGTTCTGGTTCGCGCCGATGTCCCGGCGATCGATGCAGCGTATTATCGAGGTCGTGCGGCAGCCTTGCCCAATGCTGTTTTTTTCTGTTTTCATGCTTTGCCGGCATAGCTTTTAATAGCCCGCGGCATCCTCGGAGCAACCCCATGAATTTGTCCTGGCTGGAAGACTTTCTCGCATTGGCTGCCAGTGGCAATTTTTCGCGCGCAGCCGAAGACCGCCACATGACACAGCCAGCATTCAGCCGCCGGATCCGTGCGCTGGAGCAATGGCTGGGCGTAGAGCTGTTTGACCGCAGCACGCATCCCGCCACGCTGACCGAGACAGGGGCCTGGTTCCGCACTACCGCACAGGAAATCCTGGGGCGTGTCGCGCGCGTGCCCGATGAGGCGCGCGCTGTGGCCTCGGCGGGCTCGGCCACCTTGCGCTTTGCCGCCACGCATGCGCTTTCGCTGACGTTCCTGCCGCAATGGCTGCGGGGCCTCGAGTCGCGCACATCCATCGGGCCCATTCAATTGGTGTCCGACATGCTGCAGCAATGCGAAGCCTGGATGCAGCAAGGCCGGGTGCAGTTTCTGATATGCCACACGCACGCGCAGGCGCCCAGCCGCCTGGATACCCCTGGCTATCGATTATTGAAAATCGGCACCGATACCTTGATCCCGGTGTGTGCTCCCGATCGTGCCGGCCGTCCGCGTCATGCCTTGTCCACCCACGCGCGCAAGGCCATTCCCATGTTGACCTACAACACCGAATCCGGGCTCGGCCGCTTGATCCGCGCCCTGCTGGGACCCGCTCTGCAACGCGCTCGCGTAGAACCCGTTTTCACGGCTCATCTGGCCGCTGTGCTGAAAAACATGGCGCTCGATGGCCGAGGGGTGACATGGCTGCCACAAAGTCTGATCGCAACCGATCTGCAAGAGGGCCGCCTGGTCGAGGCGGGTGACGCTGACTGGCAAGTCATTGCCGATATCTGCCTGTTCCGCCCCAACAGCACACTCACCCCTGCGGCCGAAGCGTTCTGGCTCGCCGCGCAAACTGCACATTGCCCGTGACGCTGCATCGCCATTCAACTGGCGTTCAGGGAACTATTCAACGATATCCGCTCTAATTTTCCATGAGTAGCGGCATGGGGCTAGCCCGACGCCGCACGCTCGCAATAGGACTCATCGCGAAAAGAAACCGATGCTGCGCCTTTGGCTTGCTGCCAAACGCGTTGTTTTTGCGGCAGTCCTGCGACTAAAAAGAACTCACGGCAAGGCAGGCGTTTCATGGATCTGGATTGGCATCAGCAACTGGGCAGCAGTCTGCTCTGGCTGACATACAGCTTTCTCATCGCAGGCAGTGTCTCGGCTATCTCGATTTTCATCTTGGCGCGCACCACGACCTGGGGCCGGCAATTCTGGCGTCTCACGTGGCCATATCTCGATCCGAGGCGCAGTTATAAACCACTGCTCAGTCTGGCACTACAGCTGTTCCTGGCCTTAGCCGCCGTACGCATGACCGTGTTGTTTTCGTATTGGTACCAAGGGTTTTACAACGCCCTCCAGGCGCTCAACGCCAAAGCATTCTGGCTCATGCTGGGCATATTCGGCGTGCTGGCCACCGTACACGTCGCACGGGCGTTGATTGACTACTATGTCGGTCAAGCCTTTGAGATTCACTGGCGCGTCTGGCTCAATGAACGCCTGACACAAGATTGGCTGGCGGGCAGCGCCTATTATCGCGGCCAGTTCCTCGATCAGCCTGTCGACAACCCCGACCAACGCATTGAATTGGACATCGCGGCATTCATCAGCGGATCGCGCAGTCTCGCGTTCGGTGCGATCAGCGCCATCGTGTCGCTGGTGGCATTCACGCAGATTCTCTGGAATCTATCCGGCCCCCTGTCGTTAGGCAGCATCGAGATTCCCCGCGCCATGGTCATGCTGGTCTATCTGTACGTCATCGTGGCCACACTGCTGGCATTCAAGATCGGGCATCCTCTGATCCGTTTGAATTTTCTGGCAGAACGCCTCACCGCAAACTTTCGCTATGCCCTCGTGCGGCTGCGCGAAAACGCGGAGAACATCGCGTTTTACCAAGGCGCCGCCGTCGAACAGCAGACCCTGGGTGCGCGCTTTGCCGCCTACATCAGCAACCAATGGGCGTTGATTCGCCGTACCTTGAAGTTCAGCGGCCTGAACCTCGCCGTCAGCCAGATCGCGGTGGTGTTCCCGTTTATCTTGCAAGCGCCCAGATTTTTCAGTGGCGCCATCAAACTCGGCGATGTCATGCAAACCTCGCAAGCCTTCGGCCAAGTTCAGGATTCGCTATCGTTCTTTCGCACCTCGTACGACACGTTTGCGCAGTACCGTGCCACGCTCAGCCGGTTGGATGGATTCCAAGAAGCCAATCAACAAGCCCGCTCACTGCCGCATGTGCAAACGCAATCACTGGCCGATGCGTTGCGCATCGAGAACATGAGCGTCTATCGCCCGGATGATCGCGATCACCCGTTGCTGCGCGACTTGCATCTGCAGCTATCACCGGGCGAGACCTTGTTGATCAAAGGTCCATCCGGCAGCGGCAAGACCACGCTATTACGCGCGCTCGCCGGCCTGTGGCCCCATGCTGAGGGCCAGGTACAGCGCCCTACACAAGCCGACGCGCTGTTCCTTTCGCAACGCCCCTATCTGCCGCTAGGCGACTTGCGTACGGCATTGGCCTATCCCGCCACCGCCGCTGCAGCCGACGATGCACGCCTCATCACCGCATTGCAACACACCCAACTCGCACATCTGGTCACGGCGCTGGACCTGACCAACGATTGGTCGCGCGTGCTCTCGCTCGGCGAGCAACAGCGATTGGCGTTTGCACGCGTTTTGTTCAATCGGCCCGCCATCGTCTTTCTGGACGAGGCGACCTCTGCCACCGATGAGGGGCTGGAACATGCGCTCTATACGCTGCTGCGCACCGAGCTGCCTGGCAGCATGCTCGTGAGCGTCGGACATCGCAGTACGCTGGATGCGTTTCACACCCAGGTACTGCGGTTGGACGGCCATGGAGGTTGGCGACTACTTGCCGCAGATCGCGCCGGCACTCACGTCGCCAGCGGTACTCCTGGCACCGACGCCGAGCGCGTTCCCGGCAACGGCGTTGTGGTCTGCGGATAATAGGTGTGAACCAAGGACAGCTTCACCTGATCACTGCTGTTCTGCCGTGCAGCGTGCAAGGTACGGCAATGAAAAAATACAACATCGCCGGGCTGCAGTTCCGGACAGACAGCACGCTCGATCCAATTCTGATTTTCCGGCAGATCCGCGCGAAAGAACTTCTGTTCGTCGAACTGCGATGCTGAAAATGAGGCTGCATGCGACCCAGGCAGAAAGAACAGTCCGCCATTGTCGGCCGTCTCTTGTCCCAAGGCCAGCCACGTCGACACCAAGTCATCGTCAGAGAACGACCAATAGCGAATGTCCTGATGCCAGCCCGTCAAGCTGCCATAGGCAGGGTGCTTGGTCATCACGCAATTGTGATGCACTTTGGACAGCACAGGCGTATCGGCAAAATAGGTATGCAGCCACTTCGCCACCACAGGCGAAGTAGCCCAGGCTTGAAACAGAGGACCGCGGCCATACGCATTGAGCAGCCGGCGCGCCGTGGCGCCGCCCTGTGCCTGGCGCGAGGCAGGCGCACCGGGATACTGCACATCAGCCTCGTATTCCAGAGGCTCGATCGCCTCGGCCAATTGACGCTGCGCCTCGGCTCGTATGGCTTTCACCGTATCCGGTGACGCTAGCTGGCGAGCCACGACAAAACCTTGATTGCGCAAAGTGGCGACTTGCTCCGCCACGGATGATGCAGACATTTTTTCCTCTACAGAAACACCGGGCTGTCCCACGTTTCTTGCCTCTCATCAGAGGCTGGCCGGGCGCAGCCCGGTCTTGGGGGCGCCCAGTGATATCAACGCGAATGCGTCGATATAAATGCCATCATATCGCTTTACGCGCGCTCGTCGCGCTGCAGCGCGGGGTCAATGTGGTCATTATTCAACTGGCCAGCATCGCGCTCACGCTGCACGTTTCGTACCCATTCCCGCCATACAGCGACCAGCAGCGCCATCAACACCGGCCCCACAAAGAGACCGACAATGCCCATGGTTTTAACGCCGCCGATCAGCCCAAAGAACGTCGGCAGAAACGGCAATTTGACCGGCCCGCCCACGAGCCGCGGGCGCAGGGTCTTGTCGACGATGAAAAGCTCGACCGTGCCCCAGACAAACAAGGCAATGCCCGCCACCAGATGCCCCGATCCCACCAGATACAAGGACACCAGCGTAAATGACAACGGCGCACCGCCAGGAATCAAGGCCATAAAACCCGTTACTACCCCCAACAACACAGGCGACGGCACACCGGCAATCCAATACGCCAAACCCAGCACAACGCCTTCGCCCACGGCAATCAGGCTCATACCCGTGACGGTCGAGCCCACTGTTGCCGGCACCACGCGAGAAAACCGCAGCCAACGCGAGGGCAGGATGCGCTCTCCCAGGATATCCAACTGACCGATCATGCGATCGCCGTCTTTGTAAACAAAGAACAGGGTGATCAACATGAACACGACATTCAGCAGCAACTGGAACGCGTTGCCGGTGGCGGACAACACCATGCGATAGATGTTGCCCAGATGCTCGCCGCTGACCATTTCGACGAGAGTCCCCAACGCATGAGGCTCGCCCAGGTAGGTGCGCCAATATTCGGACAGCCGGTCGCCGAAAATAGGCATGGACGAAATCCAGACGGGCACCGACACTCCGTGGCGATTAGCCGCCAGTGCCCAGGCGATGAAATTGCTGGCCTCCTGCACGGCATAGGACAGTGCCAGCGACAGCGGCACGATCAACACCAGGATCACGCCTATCAGCGCCAGCGAGGCCGCCAGCATGGTGCGCCCGCCGCATGCGGCTACGATGCGCTGAAACAATGGCCATGTCGCCAAGCCGATGATCAGCGCCGCCAGGGCGGGCACCAAAAATCCACTCAGAAAATAGACGCCGGCCAACAGCACCAGCAAAAGTAGCCAGCGGGCAATCAAATACGCGGGAAGAACGGGCTGCTGCATAGAGTGGGCCAATGAGGCGTAAAGGCAACCGCCCAAATATACAGTACGCACAGGTATGGCATGCCCGCCCCCCGGCGCCTGCCGCCCGGCGGGCCGGCCCTGATCCCGGCCTGCCTCCGCCCCGCCACAAACCGGCGGCCATTGCGGCCGCCAGCGTTACATCACATACTCGGCCTCGACCAGTTCACCACGCCGGGGCGCGCGCAGCGCCGCCTCGTGCAGCTCAGCGCACTGGACATCATGACAGCTCTCGGTCCCGTCGCCGCCTCGCAGCAACGGACAGCGGGAAAACAGCTCCGCCACCCAGTCCGAGAACACCCGTACTTTGGGCGAGAGCTGGCGGCTTTGAGGGTAGAGCAAGGAAATCGGCAAGGACCGGGGTTTCCATTGAGGCAAGACTTCGAGCAGCTCGCCGGACTGTATATGAGGCAAGGCAATGAACCGCGCCGTCTGAATCAGACCGACACCTTGCCGGGCCAATGTCATGTGGGCGTTCCAGTCGTTCACCGACACGGCGCCGGGCATATTGATTTCACGCACCTCGCCGCCGACCACGAAATCCCAGGCGTAGTCCCGGCCTGAGCGGCTGGCAAAATAGTTCACCGCCTTGTGGTTCGCCAGTTCCTCCAGACTATGAGGCACACCGTAGCGTTCCAGATACGACGGGGCCGCGCAAGTCAGGAACTGAAACGAGCCAATCCGGCGCGCCACTAGCGTAGAGTCTTCTAAATCGCCGCCGCGGATGACGCAGTCGACGGCCTCCTGGACCAGATCGACCCGGCGGTCACTCATCCCCAGGACCAACTCAATATCCGGATAACGCGTGTGGAACTCACACAAAGCCGGCAACAGAATCAGTTGACCGACGCTGGCAGGGACATCAATGCGCAATCTGCCCTGCGGCCGCACGGCGGCCTCCTGGAAGCACGCCTCCGTTTCCTCGACGTCGGCGAGGATACGCTTGCTGTGTTCGTAATAGGCCGCCCCGTCCGGGGTCAGGCTGATGCGGCGGGTGGTGCGATTCAGCAATCGAACGCCCAGATGGCGCTCCAGATTCTGAATCGTGGTGGTTACCGTCGTGCGAGGCAATCCCAGGGTGTCGGCGGCACGAGTGAAGCTATTGACCTCGACAACGCGTGCGAATACCTGCATGGCTTGAAAACGATCCATGGTTCGGTCCAGGTAGTTTGAGTAGTAGCAGTGTGCAAAGCATACCGCGCTTTTGGCTCTGATTGTTCGTTTTGTACAAACAGTGTTGACGAATCAGCTGTATTTATCCTGAATCAGAAAACATTCAGAATACACCTCATCTAAGTTGGCCGATAGCCTCTGACCCCTCTGTTCCCGGGTCTGTGCCCAGCGGAATGCCTGTTCCCGCCGCTCTCGTCCATCTCCCCCATTAAGCATCACAAGTTTAAGGAAACACCATGTCTGTTTCGCGTCCACGCGTTGCCTTATTGGCGGTTTTCGTGGCCTTGCTGGCCGCGGGGGGCGGTTATTCCCTGTGGAACGACAAGTCCGGCACGGGAGCCGCCCAAGCCCAGAACGCACCGTCCGCTCCGTCGGTGGACGTGGCCCCGGCGCTGGGTAAAACCATCATCGACTGGCAAGACTACTCCGGCCGGCTGGAAGCCATCGACCGGGTCGACATCCGGCCGCTCGTGTCCGGCACGCTGACTGCCGTGCATTTTAAAGACGGCAGCCTGGTGAATAAGGGCGACCGGCTCTTTACGATCGACCCGCGCCCCTATGCCGCCGAAGTCAACCGCGCCGCCGCTCAGCTCGCTGCGGCCCGCGCTCGGGTGGCCTTCACGGCATCCGAATTCGCACGCGGCAAACGGCTGCTGGCGGAAAATGCCATCGCCAAGCGCGATTTCGAATCCAAACGCAACGATGCCAACGAAGCGAGCGCCAACCTCCAGGCTGCCGAAGCCGCCCTGGATGCCGCGAAACTGAACCTCGGCTATACCGAGATCGTCGCGCCCGTGGCGGGCCGGGTTTCCCGCGCAGAAATCACCGAGGGCAACGTCGTAGCCGCGGGCGCCAGCTCGGTGCCGCTGACGACACTGGTGTCGGTCTCGCAGATGTATGCGTCCTTTGACGTCGATGAACAAGCCTATCTGAAATACGTGAGCCCGGCCCGTGTCACCGGCGCCTCGGTGCCAGTCCAGTTGGGCCTGGCCAATGAGGACGGCTACTCCCGCGAAGGAGTCGTGCAATCGGTGGACAACCGCATCAACACCACCTCGGGCACGATACGCGTCAGGGCCGTGTTCAACAACACGGATGGCCAGCTCGTGCCGGGCATGTACGCCCGCATCCGCCTGGGCGGCACCGAACCTCATCAAGCCGTGCTGATCGAAGAACGTGCCATCGGTACTGATCAGGACAAGCGCTTTGTCCTCGTGGTAGACGACCAAGGCCGCACCGCATACCGGCAAGTCTCGTTAGGTGCGAGCCAGGGCAAACTGCGCGTGGTCACCAGCGGTTTGCAGCCGGGTGAACGCATCGTGGTCAATGGCCTGCAGCGCGTGCGTCCCGGCGAGACCGTCGCGCCGAACCTCGTGTCGATGGATACGCCGTCGTCCAGCCCGCCGATCGCTGCCACCGGGTCGACAACGGCGCCGGCCGCAAAGCCGGCAACGGTGCCTGCCTCGACCTCCGAGATAGCTGCGACGCCGGCTGCTGCGACGACACCGGCCTCGGCCGCGCCTGCGAAGCCCAAGACCACTGCCAGCCTGAACTGAAAAACACTGCGCCCGCACCAGGAAATTCGCACCTGAACTAATAAAAAGGCTTTAGCCCGCTTTCGCCGCCAGCACACGATGTTGTGTGCTGGCTAGGCCCCGTGTTGCCCGAAGCCGCCATGCCCCTTGCAGGAAGAGCAAGATGAATATCTCTAAATTCTTTATCGACCGGCCCATCTTCGCAGGTGTTCTATCGGTGATCGTGTTGTTGGCAGGCCTGTTGGCCATGTTCCAACTGCCCATCTCGGAATACCCCGAAGTCGTTCCGCCCTCGGTCGTGGTGCGTGCCCAATATCCTGGCGCCAATCCTGATGTGATCGCCAAAACGGTGGCATCGCCATTGGAGGAATCCATCAATGGCGTCGAAGACATGCTGTATATGCAGTCGCAGGCCAACAGTGATGGCAATCTGGCGGTGACCGTGTATTTCAGGCTGGGCGTCGATCCAGACAAAGCACAGCAGCTCGTGCAAAACCGTGTCTCGCAGGCATTGCCACGCCTGCCGCCCGATGTGCAGCGCCTCGGGGTCACCACCACCAAGAGCTCGCCGACACTGACGCTGGTCGTTCACCTGATTTCGCCCGACGACCGCTACGACAGCACCTACCTGCGCAACTATGCCGTCCTGAACGTAAAAGATCGCCTGGCACGGATCAGTGGTGTGGGCGAAGTCCAGATTTGGGGATCGGGCAGCTACTCCATGCGCGTGTGGCTGGATCCACAAAAAGTGGCACAGCGCGATCTGACTGCCACCGATGTCGTTAACGCCATCCGCGAGCAGAACGTGCAGGTCGCGGCCGGCGTGATCGGCCAATCGCCCACAATGGGTGATGTACCGATGCAGTTCTCGGTCAATGCCCAAGGTCGTCTGCAGAACGAAACCGAATTCGGCAACATCATCCTGAAATCCTCGCCGGACGGTGCGATCACGCGACTCTCTGATGTCGCCCGTATCGAACTGGGGGCTCAGGAATACGGATTGCGCTCCTTACTGGATAACCAATCCGCCATTGGGATGGGGATCATGCAATCGCCCGGCGCCAACGCGCTGGATGTCTCGTCGCAGGTCCGGGAAGTCATGAAAGAGTTGTCTGCCGATTTCCCGCCCTCGGTGGAATATCGCATCGAGTACGACCCGACACAGTTTGTGCGTGCCAGCATCAAAGCGGTAATCATGACCTTATTGGAGGCCATCGCGCTGGTGGTACTGGTGGTCATCGTCTTTCTACAAACGTGGCGCGCGTCACTGATTCCGCTACTGGCGGTGCCCGTTTCTATCGTAGGGACTTTCTCCCTGCTATTGATGTTCGGCTATTCGATTAACGCCTTGTCGTTGTTCGGCATGGTGCTCGCCATTGGGATCGTGGTCGACGACGCCATCGTGGTGGTCGAAAACGTCGAGCGCAACATCGCGGCCGGGTTGACGCCTCGAGACGCCACCTATCGCGCCATGCGCGAGGTCAGCGGCCCTATCATCGCCATCGCCCTGACGCTATGCGCGGTGTTTGTACCGCTAGCTTTCATGACGGGACTGTCGGGTCAGTTCTATAAACAGTTCGCCATGACCATCGCCATCTCGACGGTGATTTCGGCGTTCAATTCGTTGACGTTGTCACCCGCCTTGTCGGCCATCTTGCTAAAGGGTCATCACGACAAGCCCGATTGGCTGACGCGCGTCATGAATCGCCTGTTCGGCCGGTTCTTTAACGCCTTCAACCGATTTTTCTCGCGCTCCTCGGACGCCTATGCCGTCGGAGTCAAGGGGGTAATTCGTCGCAAAGGCAGCTCGATGGCGGTATACGCAGTGCTGCTTGCGGCGACGGTGGGTATTTCCCAATTGGTGCCGGGCGGATTCGTGCCCGCACAGGACAAGCAGTACCTGATCGGTTTTACGCAGTTGCCCAATGGCGCGTCGTTGGATCGCACCGAAGACGTGATTCGCCGCATGACCGACATTGCGTTAGCAGAGCCAGGCGTGGCAAGCGCCATCGCTTTCCCGGGTCTGTCGATCAATGGTTTCACCAACAGCTCGAGCGCCGGGATCGTATTCGTGATGCTCAAACCGTTCGAAGAACGCCACAGCGCCGAGCTGTCGGGCGACGCCATTACAGGCAAACTCAACGCCAAGTTCGGAGCCATCAAGGACGCCTATATCGCAGTGTTCCCGCCTCCGCCGGTCATGGGACTAGGCACGATGGGCGGTTTTAAATTGCAGATCGAAGACCGCGCGTCATTGGGCTATGCGGAGCTGGACAAGGCTACCCAGGCATTCTTGGAAAAAGCGCGCCAAACACCCGAACTGGGCCCCACTTTCTCGAACTATCAGATCAACGTGCCACAGTTGGATGTCGATCTCGATCGTGTCAAAGCCAAGCAGTTGGGTGTACCGGTGACTGACGTGTTCGATACGCTGCAGATTTATCTGGGGTCCATGTACGTCAACGACTTCAACCGTTTTGGCCGTGTCTTCCAAGTACGCGCCCAAGCTGATGCGCCCTTCCGCTCTCATCCGGACGATATCCTGCAACTCAAGACACGCAGCGATACCGGCCAGATGGTGCCGCTGTCCGCGTTGGTCGATGTGCGTCAGACCTTTGGGCCGGAAATGGTGGTGCGATACAACGGCTATACGGCCGCCGACATCAACGGCGGGCCCGCGCCGGGATACTCGTCCAACCAGGCGCAAGAGGCAGCTGAACGCATCGCAGCCGAGACCTTGCCGCGCGGCATCAAGTTTGAATGGACCGACTTGACCTATCAGCAGATCCTGGCGGGTAACGCAGGCATCTGGGTGTTCCCGATCAGTGTATTGCTGGTGTTCCTCGTGCTCGCCGCGCTGTACGAAAGCCTGACGCTGCCTCTGGCCGTCATTCTGATCGTGCCCATGAGCATCCTGGCCGCTCTGACAGGCGTCTGGTTGACCGGCGGCGACAACAACATCTTTACGCAGATTGGCTTGATGGTCCTGGTCGGCCTGTCCGCCAAGAACGCCATCTTGATTGTGGAGTTTGCACGCGAACTGGAGATGCAAGGCAGCACGCCGCTGCAAGCCGCGATCGAAGCCAGCCGTCTGCGCTTGCGTCCCATCCTGATGACCTCCATTGCTTTCATCATGGGTGTTGTGCCACTGGTGCTGTCCTCTGGTGCCGGCTCGGAGATGAGGCAAGCCATGGGGGTAGCCGTGTTCTTCGGCATGCTGGGCGTGACCTTGTTCGGCCTGTTCCTGACCCCCGTGTTTTACGTCCTGCTGCGGACCATGAGCGCGCGCAAACTGCATTCGGCCTCGCATCACGAAGCTCCTGTAACGACGCATCCTGCAACCGATCACTCGAGCCATTGAACATGACGGCACTCATGGATATCCGCGATTAAGAGAACACCTTCATGACACACTTATCGACACCGGCTTTCGCTGCAGAAAGCCTCATGACACGGCCGCGAGTCGCAGCATCGCTTTCACAACAAAGTGATGCTCCTCGTTCCCAAATGCACGCGCTGCTGGCCGCAGCGCCCGCAGCAAAGACGCATGCAGTGCGCACCTTTCTGCCCAAAATTTCCGGGCTGCTGGCGATGCTGTTGGTACTGGCCGGATGTGCGGTAGGGCCCGAATACCAACGTCCTGAGGTCGCCACCCCCGCGGCCTACAAAGAGGCCCCGACAGAACAGTCCCTGCCCGCGCACGAGGCCGGTTCCTGGCAGACCGCTCAGCCCGCCGAGCAGGCGCTGCGCGGAGAATGGTGGAAGCTGTTCGGCGACGACACGCTCAACGCCCTGGAACAGGAAGCACAGAAATCCAACCAGAATCTGCAGGCTGCTGCGGCACGCTTGAAACAGGCGCGCGCGCTGCTGGGCGACGCCCGCTCGGAGCTCTTTCCCCGCGTAGACGCAGGCTTCGGTCCAACACGCCAACGCCCCTCGCCTGCCTCGCAAGGCCTGTCCGACAGCGCGTCCTCTGACGCGTCGACGCTCTGGCGGGCTGAAGCCACCGTGGCCTATGAGGCCGACCTGTTCGGCCGTGTCGCCTCGACCGTAGACGCAGCCACGGCCGACGCACAGCAGAGCGAAGCCCTCTACCGCTCCGTACTGCTCGCCCTGCAAGCCGACGTCGCAGAGGCCTATTTTCAAGTGCGTGAACTGGACGCAGGGCTGCGCCTGTATCGCCAGACCGTCACCTTGCGCGAAGAAACTCTGCAACTCATCCAGCGCCGCTACGATGCCGGCGACATCAGTGAACTGGATCTGGCCCGTGCCCGATCAGAGCTGGAATCCGCTCGCGCAGAAACGCTGGGGTTCGAACGCCGCCGCACCACGGCAGAGCATGCCTTGGCGGTTTTGTTAGGCAAAACCCCATCGGAATTCAGCTTGCCCGAACAACCGCTCACGCGCATCGCCGTCACCATCCCCGCCGGCCTGCCCTCGACCCTGCTGGAACGCCGCCCCGACATCGCTGCCGCAGAACGCGCCATGGCCGCGGCCAACGCCCGTATCGGTGCTGCGCAGGCAGCGTTCTTCCCGAGGCTGAACATTACCGGCGGCGCGGGCTTTGAGTCTGCAGAGCTCGGCAACTTGTTCGAATGGTCAACGCGTACCTTCCTGCTGGGCCCGCTGGTAGGCGCTGCACTCTCGCTGCCCATCTTTGACGGCGGCCGCCGTCAAGCCGGTCTGGACCGTGCACGCGCCGTCTACGAAGAAGACGTAGCAAACTACCGCCAAACCGTACTGACCGCATTCCGCGAAGTCGAAGACAACCTGGCCAACCTGCGCATCATGTCCGGCCAGATATCCGCCCAAGACGCCGCCCTGCAAGCCTCCCAACGCGCCGCCCGCATCTCGCACACGCAATACAACGAAGGCTCGATCAGCTACCTCGACGTCATCGAAGCCGATCGCACCGTATTAGCCCAGCAGCGAGTATCAGTGCAACTGGATGGCGAGCGGGCACGATCAGCAGTCAATCTGGTACGCGCCCTGGGCGGCGGCTGGGACACGCCATTACCCCCAGAGCTGGCAGCCCGCTGACATGCCGGCTCCGCCCCTTTAACCTGCAAACGTGACCCAGACCTGCATCCTGTACTTTGTAGCCCATACCCGAACGTAGCGACCCGTACCCGCGCATCCACAGTACGACGCATCAACATCCCGATCGCTCCTGGCGGGCGCCTCGTGATCGAGCGAGGGAAACCGAAGGAGCGTAGCGACAAGGTTGACGAAGCGGTGTCGGCCGCGCAGGCGGCCGACCGATCACGTGAAGCCCGCACGCGGCCACTGCCCCTCCTCGACGCCAAAAGAACAACACCTCGCCATGCACAGACAATGAGCCATCCCCAAAAAGCAACCTCATGGCAAAATCAATCTCCCTCCGATACTCCCATTGCCCACCATGCTAATCCTGCTAGATCAAGACGGCGTCCTAGCTGACTTCGAGCACGGCTTTGTAACCGCTTGGCGCGAGCAATACCCCGACATCCCCCCGGTCGAATACCATGACCGCACCTCGTTCTACATCCTGCAAAACTACCCCCCCGAACTACGCGCCCGCGCCGAAGCCATCTATACCGCTCCCGGCTTCATACGTAACCTCCCCCCCATCCCTGGCGCCATCGAAGCCCTCAAAGAACTGCTGGCATTAGGCATGGACATCCGCATCTGCTCATCCCCTCTATCGCAATTCGAAAACTGCGTCGCCGAAAAATACCTCTGGGTAGAAAAGCATCTCGGCCGCGAGGCCACCAACCGTCTGATTCTGACCAAAGATAAAACCCTGATCCAGGGCGATCTCCTCATCGACGACAAACCCGAAATCACCGGCGCCGTCCGTCCGAAATGGAAACACATCCTGTACGACGCCCCGTACAACCGACACATCACCGGCCGCCCCCGCCTCACCTGGGCAAACTGGCGCAACGTCCTCGCCGGCGAGCTCTACACCGCCGACGCCTGA
The DNA here is from genome assembly GCF_002261185.1 of Bordetella genomosp. 4. GTDB lineage: Bacteria > Pseudomonadota > Gammaproteobacteria > Burkholderiales > Burkholderiaceae_B > Bordetella_A. The sequence continues at coordinate 134,895 of NZ_NEVQ01000003.1, read as the reverse complement.
GGCAATCGCCCATCCCGAGCACCGGCAGCAAATTCTTCAGCTATCCGTCACGGAAAACCGCTATGCTGCCATCTGCAGCACCGCCGACATTCCTGACATCAGATTGATGAGCCGCGCCCCGACGGCCCACGCCCCAATCCGCGAAGGAGACGCAATGAATCTGCACCGCCTGCTCAAACAGCGCCAGGCCGACAACAAACCCTTGCGTGTCGCCCTCATCGGCGCCGGCAAGTTTGGCTCCATGTTTCTCAGCCAAGCCCGGCGCACCCCAGGCATTCAACTCGTCGCCGTCGCAGACCTGCAGCCCTCTCGAGCGCGCGCAGCGTTGACACGAGTAGGCTGGCCCGCCGACGCCTTGCATGCAGACAGCCTGCCCGATGCAGCGCGATCACGCCGCGTCTATTTCAGCGACGATGCGCTGGAGGTAATCGCCAGCCCGGAAATACAGATCGTCATCGACGCCACCGGCCATGCGGCGGGAGGCATCGCGCATGTGCTCGCCTGCTGCGAACACGGCAAACACATCATCATGGTCAACGTCGAAGCCGACGCCTTGGCCGGTCCGCTACTGGCACGCCGCGCACGCGAAGCCGGCATCGTCTATTCATTGGCCTACGGCGATCAGCCTGCCCTCATCTGCGATATGGTCGACTGGGCACGCGCAAGCGGCTTTGAGGTCATCGCCGCTGGCAAAGGCACCAAGTATTTGCCAGAGTTTCACACCTCTACCCCCGACACCGTGTGGCCCTACTACGGCTTCACCGATGAGATGGTGGCGGCAGGCGACTTCAACGCCCAGATGTTCAACAGCTTTCTGGACGGCACCAAGAGCGCCATCGAAATGGCGGCCGTGTCTAACGCCACCGGCCTGCTGCCCGCCCCGTCGGGACTGCACTTTCCGCCGTGCGGCGTAGACGATCTGCCGCGCGTACTGCGTCCACGGGAAGAGGGCGGCATGCTGCACCACCGCGGCCAGGTCGAAGTCATCTCCTCTCTGGAACGCGACGGCCGCCCCGTATTTCGAGACTTGCGCTGGGGCGTCTATGTCACGCTGGCAGCCGACAGCGACTACGTCCGGCGCTGCTTCAAGGAATATGGCCTACTGACGGACCCCAGCGGTAATTACGCTGCCATGTACAAGCCCTACCACCTGATCGGCCTCGAACTGGGCATCAGCGTGGCCAGTGTCGGATTGCGTCACGAGCCGACCGGTTCGCCGACCGGCTGGCATGGTGATGTGGTTGCGACCGCCAAACAGGACCTGGCGGTCGGCCAAGAGCTCGATGGTGAAGGCGGCTATACCGTTTACGGCCGGCTGATGCCCGCTCGCGACTCCGTCGCGGACGGCTATCTGCCGCTGGGCCTCGCGCACAAAGTCAAACTGAAAAACCCTGTCCGGCAATCACAACCCATCCGCTGGCACGACGTCGAATTCGACGAAAAGTCCGCCGCGGTGCAGTTCCGCCGGGAAATGGAGCAGACATTTGCCTGAACGTCCCCCGCGGCAACGGCAAAGTCCGTGCGCGGCGCGATAAACGTGGACCCTCATGTGCGCCGCGTCAGGCGACGCCTCGCATGGCGTGAATGAAGTATCGTTAACCGCATCGTCCATCTCTCGCGGAGCATCAGGTGAATCTGAAACTGAACGGCAAAGTCACAGTAGTCACGGGCGGCAGCAAAGGCATAGGCCTGGCGGTCGCCAACGCATTCGCAGCCGAAGGCGCGTTCGTCGCCATCATCGCGCGCGATCCACAGGGACTCGAACAGGCTCGAGCCCAACTACAAGCGAGCGGACACAACGTCGCCACCTTTGCCGCAGACCTCTCTGATCCACAGGCTGCTACCCGGACGATCGAGCGGATTGAGACCGAGATAGGCCCGATCGACATTTTGATCAACAGCGCCGGTGCCGCCCGCCGCCACGAGCCCGAAGACCTGGACGCCAGCAAATGGCGCGCCGCCATGGACGCGAAATTCTTTCCTTACATCCATGTACAAGACGCCGTCCTCACCCGCATGCGCGAGCGTGCCGCCACCCGCCCCGCAGGCGCTACCAATGGCATCGTCGTCAACATCATCGGCAACGGCGGCAAGCGCCCCACCAGCACCCATTTGGCCGGCGGTTCCGCCAACGCCGCGTTGATGCTGTCAACGGTCGGCCTGGCCGCCCACTACGCCCGCTACGGCATCCGCATCAACGGCATCAACCCCGGCCCGACCTTCACGCAACGCGTCGAGCAGGTCCTGGAACTCGACGCCCAACGCCAAGGCATCTCGCGCGACCAGGCTCTGGCCGACAGCCAGGCCCGCATCCCCCTGGGCCGCTACGGCAAGGCCGAAGAAGTCGCCGACGTCGCCCTGTTCCTGGCCAGCCCACGTTCAGCCTATGTAGTAGGCGCCATCATCCCAGTGGATGGCGGTATGTCTTCGGTGATCTAAGGCCTGTCGTCGGCGATTTAGCGGCGATACAAAAATCAATGCCGTGCACATGCTTCACACATGTGCACGGCATCAACAAATCGACGCACCAGAAAACAGAAAGCGCTCGAAAAATACCGCGACCGGCAACAGCGTTCTCAGTCAGCCATTACTGCGAGTCCCGGCCGGTTGCCGTGGGCCGCGCCGGCCTTTTGAGGGTCGGGCAGCCCCGCGTAGCGGGGCCGAGGCGCCTGGTCTTGCGCCGAGCCGATCCGATTAGGCCGGTGCGGCCCACGGCAACCGGCCGGGACGTCTCAAGAACCCCGCCTGCCCAACGGCATCAACGCTTCAACTGCGACACATCCCGCACCGCGCCACGATCGGCAGAAGTCGCCAACGCCGCATAAGCCTGCAACGCCTGCGACACCACACGCTGACGATCCACGGGCTTCCATGCCTTGTCACCACGGGCTTCCATCGCCGCACGGCGCTTGGCCAGCTCATCATCGGAAATCGCGAGATGGATCTTGCGATTGGGAATATCGATCTCGATCGTATCGCCATCCTCGACCAGACCCACATTGCCACCCTCGGCCGCCTCAGGCGACGCGTGACCAATCACCAACCCCGACGAACCGCCAGAGAAGCGGCCATCCGTGAACAACGCGCAGGTCTTGCCCAAGCCTTTGGACTTCAGATACGACGTCGGATACAGCATTTCCTGCATCCCCGGGCCACCCTTCGGACCTTCATAGCGAATCACCACGACATCGCCGGCCACGACCTTGTCGCCCAGAATGCCTTCCACCGCATCATCCTGGCTTTCAAAGACCCGTGCGCGACCCGTAAACACCCACTGCGACTCATCCACGCCAGCCGTTTTGACAATGCAGCCCTTGGGCGCGAGATTGCCGTACAACACCGCCAAGCCGCCGTCTTTCGAATAAGCGTTGGCCTTGTCGCGAATGCAGCCTGATTTGCGATCCAGATCCAGCGTCAGATAAGTCGCATCCTGGCTGAATGCCACCGTCGTAGGAATGCCGCCAGGCGCTGCGCGATAGAACTTTTGCGCCGCCTCGCCGGCTCCGCCGTTGATATCCCACTGCTCGATCGCTTTGCCCAGCGTGCCGCTGTGCACGTTGCCGCAGCTCAGATCCAGCAGATCCGCGCGCGCCAGTTCGCCCAGGATGCCCAGGATGCCGCCGGCACGGTGCACGTCTTCAATGTGATACTTGTCCGTCGCTGGCGCCGCCTTGCACAGGCAGGGCACGTTACGCGAAATGCGGTCAATATCCTCCATGTTGAAATCCACGCCGGCCTCTTGGGCTGCGGCGAGCAAGTGCAACACGGTGTTGGTCGAACCGCCCATGGCGACATCCAGCGTCATGGCATTCTGGAAAGCACTCTTGGTCGCGATATTGCGCGGCAGGACCGACGCGTCGTCTTGCTCGTAATAGCGGCGGCACAGATCGACCACCAGACGGCCGGCCTGTTCGAACAGGCCCTTGCGCCACGCATGCGTCGCGACGATCGTGCCGTTGCCTGGCAAGGCCAAGCCGATCGCCTCGGTCAGGCAGTTCATGGAATTGGCGGTAAACATACCCGAGCACGATCCACATGTCGGACAGGCGCTGCGCTCGTATTGTTCGGCCTCGGCGTCAGTGATGTTGGGATCGGCGGCCTTGATCATGGCGTCGATCAGGTCGATCTTGGCGATGACTTTACCGTCAGTCGGCGACTTGATCTTGCCAGCCTCCATGGGGCCGCCGGATACGAAGACCACCGGGATATTCAACCGCATCGCGGCCATCAGCATTCCCGGGGTGATCTTGTCGCAGTTCGAGATACACACCATGGCGTCGGCGCAGTGGGCATTGACCATGTACTCGACCGAATCCGCGATCAGCTCGCGCGAGGGCAGCGAATACAGCATGCCGCCGTGACCCATGGCGATACCGTCATCCACGGCAATGGTATTGAACTCTTTGGCGACGCCGCCGGCGGCTTCGATTTCTTTGGCAACGAGAGCGCCCAGATCGCGCAGGTGCACGTGACCCGGCACAAACTGCGTAAACGAGTTCACTACCGCAATAATCGGTTTGCCAAAGTCGCCGTCCTGCATACCGGTGGCGCGCCAGAGGGCGCGAGCGCCGGCCATGTTACGGCCGTGGGTGGAAGTACGGGAACGGTATTGCGGCATGATATTTCTCGGACGGGGAAAGTTCGCAAAGTCGTCAATAATACGCCGGATCGCCCGGGGGCTGTATTCAGCCGTGCCCCTGGCGCAACGCCAAGAGCGCCGTATGCAGCTGCGCCAGCCCTCGCTGCAGCGGTTTATCGCTGCGCAACACCACCGCCAGGGTACGCGACAGCCGTGGGGTCAAAGACCGGACTTGCAGGGTCGACTCTCGCCGTTTCGGGACCGCCAGTGCCGGCAAAATGGCGCATCCCAGGCCCGCCGCGACGAGCTCCTTCATGGCTTCGGTGCTGCCTAACTCCATCGCCGGCCGAGCCTGCACCCCGGCCGCTTCGAACCAGTTATCCACCAGTTCGCGGGTGCGCGCACCCGGTTCGAACAACACGACCGGCCGTTCGGCCAAGGCCTGCGGGGTAATGGCGGGAGGAACCTCGTCCGCACCCGGGAAAATCGCTACGAACTCATCCTCCAGCACCGGCGTCACCTGAAACATACGGCCTGACACGGGCAAGGTCACCAGGCCGATATCCAGGGTATTGGCCTCAATGTCGCGCAGCACATCCGCTGTATTTCCCGTGCTCGCCACAATTTCCAAGGCAGGAAACCGCCGCCGCAGATCCGCCAGCAGCGGCGGCAGCAAATACGTACAAGCGGTCGCCCCCGTTCCCAAGCGTACGCGGCCCACCACTTGGGCGCTGTGTGCCTGCATGCTGCGCTCGGCCTGCTCGACGGCGGCATCGATAGCGCGGATATGTGTCACCAGATCCATGCCTGCGGCCGTCGCGGTTACTCGCTTGCCGACGCGTTCGGCCAGGCGCAAACCATAACGGCGCTCCAATTGCCGCACCTGCAGGCTCACTGCAGGCTGCGTCAACCCGTGCCTATCCGCCGCGGCGGAAAAACTGCCCAGCTCGATCACATCCAGAAAAATACGCAGGTGATCCAGGTTCAGGCCGCGCATGGGTCGCTCTTGAAAAACATCGGTTGCTTGGGGAAAGCAAAGAATTCCTTATGCTTTGAATAATAAACCAAAGCTTTATTAATACTTGATCGTGCCTCACACTGTGAATACCCCAACGGACTCATAATCCGTTGGCCCGCACAGTTCTTCCCGCACATACGAACATGCCCGAATCTTCTGCCTTGATCCTGCGCGACAGCACGCCCGACGATGTGCCAGCGATCCAAGCCATTTACGCCCATCACGTCTCGCAGGGCACCGCCTCATTTGAACTCGACCCGCCCACGCTCGCCGACATGCACGCGCGGCGCGAGGCGGTGTTGGCCCAACGCCTGCCTTATCTGGTAGCCGAACGCGAAGGCGAAATCGTCGGCTATGCCTACGCAACGCCGTACCGACCCCGCCCGGCCTACCGCTATACCGTGGAAGACTCGGTGTATGTCAAACCCGGCATCGCCGGCCAGGGCATAGGAAGCCGATTGCTCGCCGAGCTGGTGGAAAGATGCACCGCGGGCGGATGGCGGCAAATGCTGGCGGTCGTGGGTGATAGCCGTAACGCCGCCTCGCTGGCGCTGCATGCCCGCCAGGGCTTTCATCCCGTGGGTACGCTGCGATCCGTGGGCTACAAATTTGGCCAATGGCGGGACACGGTCCTGATGCAACGCGCTCTCGGGGACGGCGACCAAGGTGACCCAGAAACTGCGCCATTAATTTGACATCATGGCAACGGTCATCCCTACCCGGGCCGTCATGTGCCTGGGCGTCACCCAGCTCATCAATTGGGGCGTGTCGTTTTACCTGATCAGCAATTTCGGACCTGCCATGCAGGCCGATCTGGGATGGAGCGCCGCGCGTCTGTTTGGCGGATTTTCGTTGGCCATCATCGTGATGGCCCTCACCTCGCCTGCCGCTGGGCGCGCGATTGACCGTTGGGGCGGCCAGCGCGTCATGCCCGTGGGCGCGATATTGACCGCGATGGGCTGCGCCCTGTTGTCGCTGTCCCATTCGACCTTGCCGTATTACACAGCCTGGGTTGCACTGGGCATAGGCATGCGGCTATCGCTTTACGATGCCGCCTTCGCGACGCTCGCGCGCATCGGCGGCCCGCAAGCCCGGCGGGCGATGTCGCAGATCACGCTATTTGGCGGTTTGGCCTCGACCGTCATGTGGCCCGTTGGCCAATGGCTGGCGCAACTGCTGGGCTGGCGCGGCGCGGTGCTGGTCTATGCGGGCCTGTCGCTGCTGACGCTGCCCTTGTATTGGATATTGCCTCGCGCTCGTTACACCGGCGATATCCACTCGACGCAGCATGAGGGGCTGGCCCGGACCCGGGCCGACCAGCGCCTGGCGCAGTGCCTGTATGCCGTGATCACCATGTTGACCACGTTTCTGACAGCAGCGAACGCCACGCATATGATCGCGATGCTGACTGATCTGGGATTATTGGCATCGGTCGTGGTGGGCATAGCGTCACTGTGGGGGATCGGCCAAGTCAGCGCACGCCTGCTGGAATTGCTGTTCGGCGCTCGCCTGCCGCCATTGACCTTGAATCTGTTGACGACCATCGTCATGCCGTGGTGCTTTCTGGCCGGCCTGGCAGCCAGCCATCCTGTAGCGGCAGCGATCTATACCTGCCTGTATGGCGCGTGCAATGGCCTGCTCACGATTACCCGGGGAACATTGCCCCTGGCCCTATTCGACTATCGCATCTACGGCACGCTGGTCGGCCGTCTGCTGGTCCCCAGTTTTGTATTGACCGCAGCGGCGCCCGTCGCCTACGCGCAGCTGATTGCCTGGCAAGGACCACGCGCAGCCATGGCGGCGTCGCTGATACTGTCCGGCGTGATTCTAGGTGCCTCTGTCTGGTTGTACCTGCGATTTGGGCGCACGGCTCATCGCAATCAGGCAAAGCAGACCTGAATTGGGTCATGCCGCGCCTGGCTTCGCATAGCCATCAAGCCTTCACCGGCCGGATTTCTGCTGCGGCGAGCGCCCTGCGCCTGGTTCCCGGCAGCAGAATGACTGCGATCGCCGCGACCAGAGCCGCCGCAGCGAACACAATGAAATTCCACGAAAAACTCAATCCCGACCCTGCGACATAGCCGCCGACCATGGGCCCGGCCATCGCACCCACGCGCGCAAAACTCAATGCCCATCCTGTGGCGGCCGCCCGGATATGCGCCGGATAATAGCCCGCGATGTAGCCAGTCAAGATCAACGATGCAGACACACTGCCCACGCCCGCCAGGCCCACCAGCGTGTAGTTGACCACCAGCGAATTACCGAACAGCAACGCGCCGATCGCCGCTGCGCCTATCAGGTAAAACACAGCCACGGTACCGCGCACGCCCAGCTTGTCGGCCACGCTGCCTAAAAACAAACCGCCCGCTGCAGAAGTCAGACTGAAAACCACCAGGAACAGCAGACTGGAGCCCAAGTCATAGCCGTTCTTGCGCATGATCGAAGGCAGCCAGGTATTCAAGCCATAGACCAGCAGCAAGCCCAGAAAGAGTGCAATCCAGAAGCACGCCGTCGCGCGGATGTAGTCGCGAGAGAAGATGATTTTGACCACATCGCGCCACGATGTGCGCGACTCGGAGGACGGGCTCGCTTCAGGCCGGCGCCACACGCCCTCGCCCGTTGCCGACGCCAACGCCTGGGCCTCCTGGATACGGCCGCATCCTTGCAGGTACTCGATCGACTCGGGCAACAGGCGCGCCATGAACGGCACCAGCACTAATGGAACGACCCCCAATCCGATCACGCCGCGCCATCCCATCGTGGGCAGCAGCCAGATCGCGATCAGCGCAGCGCAAAGAATGCCGATCGAGTATCCCGAGTACATCAAACCATAGTTGAAGCTGCGGCGATGCACGGGCGAATATTCCACCGTCAATGCCGCTGCCACCGGGATCACACCGCCCAACCCCAGACCGCCAATAAAACGCATCAGCCCAAAGAACCAAGGCGCAGGCGCTAACGCCGCGCCCACCATCGTCAAGGAAAACACCGAGACACACAGCAGCAGCATGCGGCGACGGCCCAGCATTTCGCTCAGGGTACCCACCATGAACGCGCCAAAGAACATCCCGACCAGGGCATAGCTGCTGAGCGCGCCCAGCTCCAGCGGCGTCAGATTCCAATTGCGATCGTCGGCCATCGACGGCAGCACAGCGCCCATGACGCCCACGTCATACCCCTCGAACAGGATGGCCAGAAAGCACACGAAAAGCACGGTATACGTCGTACGGGATGACGGATGCCAAGGCTGCGCGCCGGCAGTATTCATGTTGCAAGTCCCTCTGAAGCTGGGTAAGACAGCGATAGAACCACCTGAACACTTGCCGCCGCGATAGCGGTGCGTCAGCAAGATAGTTTAGGTTTAAACATATCAGTTTCAGAGGGGAGTTTGCAATCGGCGTCTTTACTAAGACGGTCTATTCATTTCGCAGCATGACCTGCTCGATCTCACGAGATCGAGCCTTCAGACTTTCAGTGCGGCGGGACGCATCGCACGATATGGGTGCTTGACGCTTATCGCGCCTGCCAACGTTCCCACCCGGCTTTGCGCAACGCGCATGCCGGACACGTTCCGCAGCCATAGCCCCAAGCATGGCGCGCGCCACGCTCACCCAGGTAGCAGGTATGGCTCTGCTCGACCACGATATCAACCAACGCCTGACCGCCGAGTTGCTGCGCCAGATCCCAGGTGTCCGCCTTGTCGATCCACATCAATGGTGTCTCGATCGTCACACGCGACCCCAGGCCCAGACCCAGTGCGACCTGCTGAGCCTTGATGGTGTCATCCCGGCAATCCGGATAGCCCGAAAAATCGGTTTCGCACATCCCGCCTACCAGCACATCCAATTGGCGGCGGTAGCCCAACGCAGCAGCCAGCGTCAGGAACAGCAGATTGCGGCCGGGCACGAAGGTATTGGGCAAACCGTTTTCCTGCATCTCGATGGCGCGATCGCTGGTCATCGCCGTATCGCCGACTTGGCCCAGCACCCGTAGATCCAATAAATGATCGTCGCCCAACCGCTGCGCCCAATCCGGAAATTGCGCGCGCAACTCGCTCAACACACGCAGCCGCGCGTCCAGCTCGATGCGATGGCGTTGTCCATAGTCGAACGCGACCGTCTCGACGTGAGCATAGCGATCCAACGCCCAAGCCAGACAAGTCGTGGAATCCTGGCCGCCGGAAAACAGGACCAGTGCGCGTCGTTGATGATTTTGCATAACACTTTCAGATTCGTTGCCAGGCAAAGCGCCCGAGCAGAAACTGTACCGCAACCCATGACGCACCGCGCCGCACGCCACCCCACAGAATGAGAAAAATCAGCGCAGCACCACGCCCAAATATCCCCTTTTTTATTTAGGGTTATTTGTCACGGATGCTGCGTAAAATGATTTGCATCCATAGCCTCACTGTTTTTGCGATCAGCCCGAATTCTCAACCCACCCTTTTGCCCGACGGATTTCCTGCCTATGAAAGCCATCCGCCCGCAGTCCGATACTGCTGAACCCTTACGTCACGATATCCGGCTGCTGGGGCGTTTATTAGGCGAAGTCATCCAAGCCTGTGAGGGCGAGCGGGTATTCGATACGATCGAAACCCTGCGCCGTACAGCCGTGCGGTTTCGCCGCGAGGGCAACAAGGCCGACGGCAAGCTGCTGGAACAACGCGTGAAGCGGCTGCGCGGCAATGACCCGAACTCAGTGGCCCGCGCGTTCAGTTATTTTCTGCATTTGTCGAATATCGCCGAAGATCGCGACCAGAATCGCGCGCAACGCGAACACGCTTTGGCCAACGAGACGCCAGCACGTGGCAGCCTGCGCGAGGCCGTCAGCTCGCTGGAGGCGCAAGGCGTCACCCCCGCCCAAATCCGCCGCTTACTCTCCGAGGCCTGCCTCGTACCTGTCCTGACAGCACACCCGACCGAGGTGCAGCGCAAGAGCACCCTGGACGTGCACCGGGAAATCGCAACAGCACTCTTGCAACGCGAGGGGCCGTTGACAGCCCAGGAGATCGCCGACCTGGACCTCGTCCTGCTGGGACGCATCGCCACGCTGTGGCAAACGCGGATGCTGCGCTACACGCGGCTGACCGTGGCCGACGAGATCGAAAACGCCTTGTCGTACTATCGCAGCACGTTTTTGAACGTCATCCCGCGGGTGTATTCGGACCTGTCCCGCCTGCTGGCCCGCGACCCGGTCAAACCCTTTGCAGCCCCCCCGCCGCCCTTGGAACCCTTTCTGCGCATGGGCAGCTGGATCGGGGGTGACCGCGACGGCAATCCCAATGTAGACGCAGGCACGCTGGAACTCGCGTTGTTGCGCCAGGCCACCGTGCTGTTCGAATACTACCTGCAAGAGGTCCATGCGCTCGGCGCAGAACTATCGATCACCACGCTGCTGATCGATGCCGACTCGGACCTGCGAGCCTTGGCCGATGCAGGCGGCGACGATTCGGCTCACCGCCGCGACGAGCCGTACCGCCGCGCTCTGGTGGGCATCTATGCCCGTCTGGCAGCGACGGCTCAGCAACTGACTGGCCGCGATCTGGCTCGCCGCGTCACGCATCCGGCGCCACCGTACAACACCCCGCGCGAGCTGGCCAACGATCTGGCCGTCATTGCCTCATCGCTGTCTGCCAACCATGGCGCGCCGATCGCCCGGCTGCATCTGAGCGGCTTGCAGCAGGCTGTGGAAGTCTTCGGCTTTCACCTCGCGACGGTCGACCTGCGTCAGAGTTCAGATGTGCACGAACGCGTGCTCACCGAACTATTCACCCGTGCCGGCACGCAGCACGATGGCAAACCGGTCGATTACCGCCAACTCGACGAAGACGCACGCGTGGCGTTGCTGCGATCCGAATTGGCCCAGGCCCGGCCTCTGGCCTCGCCCTGGATCACCTACAGCGAAGAAACCACTCGCGAGCTGGCCATTTTGCGCGCCGCCGCCGCGGGGCGCGCACGGTACGGCAAACAGGCAGTGCAGCAGACGATTGTGTCGCATACGGAAACCTTGAGCGATCTGCTCGAAGTCCTGGTGCTGCAAAAAGAAACCGGCTTGACCACGGCTCCCGGTCAGGACATCGAACCGCAGGACGGCCTGATGGTCGTCCCGTTATTCGAAACCATTCCTGACTTGGAGCGCGGTCCGGAGATCATGGCGGCGTGGTTGGATCTGCCCGAGGTGCGGGCACGCGTCAAACACGCGCAGAACGACACCCAGGAAGTCATGCTGGGCTATTCCGACAGCAACAAGGACGGCGGTTTTCTCACATCGAACTGGTCGCTTTATCAAGCCGAGCGCGCACTGGTCAATGTGTTCAGCACGCGCCGTGTGCGGCTGCGGCTCTTTCACGGACGTGGCGGTTCAGTAGGGCGCGGCGGCGGCTCGAGCTTTGACGCCATCCTGGCACAGCCGCCGGGCACCGTGGCCGGTCAACTGCGCCTGACAGAACAAGGCGAAGTCATCCAGAGCAAGTACAAAGATGCCGAAGTGGGCCGCTGGCATCTTGAACTGCTGGTTGCGGCCACGCTGGAGTCGTCGCTGGCGCCCCGTGCGGCTGCCGCCAGTGCCGAAGACGCCCATATGGCACATTATGGTCCGGCCATGTCCTTCATGTCCGACACGGCGCAACGCAGCTATCGCGGCCTCGTTTATGAAACGCCGGGATTTGCAGAGTATTTCTTTGCCACCACACCGATTACGGAAATCGCCGGGCTGAACATCGGCTCTCGCCCGGCCTCGCGCAAACAAGGCCAGCACATCGACGAGTTGCGGGCCATTCCATGGGGGTTCTCATGGGCACAGTGCCGCCTCATGCTGACCGGCTGGTACGGTGTGGGCTCTGCCATCGAATCCTATCTCGAGACCGGTGCGACAGGCGCGCCCCGTTCGCGCCGCGCCCGGCTCGCCCAGTTGCGAGAGATGGCGCGAGAGTGGCCCGCGTTTCGCACGCTGCTCTCCAATATGGAGATGGTGCTGGCCAAATCCGATCTGGCCATTGCGGCGCGCTATGCGCAACTGCTGCCCGCGCGGGCACTGCGTGAACGTATTTTCAACCAGATCAGTGCGGAACATGGCCGTACCATCGCCATGCTCCGTTTATTGACGCAACGGGAACTGTTGGCGGACAACCCTGCCCTGCAGGCCTCGCTGCGCGAACGCTTTGCCTACATCGATCCGTTGAATTATCTACAGATCGATCTGATCCGCCGCTACCGTGCCGCCCAACAGGATGGCGCGACAGAGCCCGACAAACGCGTGCGCAGTGCAATTCACCTGACCATCAACGGCATCTCGGCGGGGCTGCGCAACTCTGGCTGATGAAGCGCCCCCGCTCATCAGTCAGCGCGAGCGCGCATCAATCCAGACAAACATGCAAACCGCTCAAGGACAGACATGCCGCATGCCGACTCGTCTGTCCTTCGATCGTTGCCTCAAGGTTGCACAGCGACCTCTAATGCGCGCTCGAGCGACACGCGGATCATGTCGCCGTGCCCGTATTGCGGGAAGGTCTCGTAGCTGACATCGCCACCAGCCTTGCGCAGTCCGTCGGCCATATCGCCGATGACGGCGCGAGGATTTTCAATCGGCGCGCGGCCAGGCTTTGCACGCGGCAGATTCGGCATCGGCCGATTAGGATCACGGGGCTTTGTGCCAACGAGAATCGCGATGCGCTTGCCCGCCGCCTTGTTCGCGTCGAACGCGTGCCATTCCTGAACCAGCACACCATCATTCCACCACGCCGAAGGGTCGCCGACGATGTAGCGCGCAAAGGCATTGGGCTGCGTATACAAGGTATGCAAGGTGAACAGCCCTCCATAGGAATGGCCCCACAAATATTCCTTTTGCGGATCCACTTTGACGCGCGACTGCACCAGAGGCTTGATGGACGACTTGATGTATTCCAGAAAAATATCGGCACCGCCGCCGGCGCGTCCCCGATCGTCTTCCTGGTGCACACGCTGGCCGTTTTCATATGTGGGCGGCGTGTAGTCGAACGCACGCGACACGACATCATTGCGTGTAGGCACGTCGTAACCGATCGCCACCAGCACAGGCGGATGGCCGCTGCGCGCCAGCGCCGCCAAGTCCGCGTCTTTCAACGTCGCCATCGCAGCGTTGCCATCCAACATGTACAGCACGGGATAGCCTGCCGCCGGCGCAGCGGCGCGAGGAATCGAAATCTCGATGCGGTAATGCCGTTTGCCATCGGCCGAGTCGATCTGATGCCGTTCAAACTGATACCACTCGGACGGATGATCCACGACTGTCTCGCCCACCAATTGCATACCCGGCATTTGACCGGCTGCAGGGGTTTGCGCATGAACGTAGGTGGTGCCCAGCAGGCAGCACAAAGACAGCATCGATAACTTCATAGACAAATCGTTTCTCAACATCATCCAGCAATTGCGTTTCAGGTTGACCGTCACAGAACGGCGCATGGGCGAGCCACTTTCAACGCCCGTGGTTTTCACCAGAGAGGTGGGATACCGCAGCCTCTGGCGGGCGTAGGGTCACCAATCTAAATGAGAATAACTAGCAATTCTAACTTAGGAAATTTTTGGCCTGCGCCGTCGATCTACGTGGCCGTTGTGATGATCATCGTGCCGCATGACAATCCCGGCCCATTGGCGTCCGCCCGAAATTCTTAGTACTATCCCTAAATAAATTCTATATACGCACAAATGTTCGTATATAGAACAACAACGATTCCTGGCCCGCGCCTGGAACAGTATTCGGATGAGACGTGCTCCGACGCGCCCATCACCGAGCGCGAGCCTCCCGGAGCCTTTCGACATGGATCTTCCTATCCAGAGCCTGGCCGTCGTCGGCGCAGGCGCCATGGGCAGCGGCATCGCTGCCCTGTTTGCAGCAAAAGGACTTGAGGTCGTCTTGATCGACCCCGTACCCGGCGCGCTCGAACGCGCGGCCGGTGTCATTGATCGGCAACTCGGTGTCTACGCCCCCGATGCGGTGGCTGAGACACGACGCCGCATTCGCATGGATACTGGTCTGGAGGCCGCCTGCGCCTGCGACCTGGTCATCGAAGCCATTCCGGAAAAGCTGGAGCTCAAGCGCGACACATTCGCTCGCCTGGACACGCTGTGCAAACCCGAGACGATCTTCGCGACGAATACGTCGGGCCTGTCGATCAACGCCATTGCCCAGGCCGTGACACGCCGCGATCGTTTTGTGGGCACGCACTTCTTTACGCCCGCCGATGTCATTCCTCTGGTCGAGGTCGTACGCAATGACGACACCTCGGCCGAAACCGTCGAGCGCGTGATGGCAACGCTGAGATTCGGCGGCAAACGCCCCGTGCTGGTCAATCGCGATATCCCGGGCTTTATCGCCAACCGCATTCAACACGCCCTCGCCCGCGAGGCCATCTCGCTGCTGGAACAAGGCATCGCCAGCGCCGAAGACATCGACGAAGTCGTGAAATGGAGCCTGGGTATCCGCCTGGCGCTATCCGGGCCGCTGGAGCAGCGCGACATGAACGGCATCGATGTCCATCATGCCATCGCGAGCTACCTTTACGCCGACCTGGAAAACCGCACCACGCCTTCGGCGTTGCTCACTGAGAAAGTTGCCACCGGCCAACTCGGCGCCAAGACCGGCCAGGGTTTCTATGCCTGGCCGCCCGAGCGCCGCGAACAAGTACTGCGCGACAAAAGCGCAGCCCTGGGTGAATTAGTGGCCTGGTTGAACAAACGACAAGCCCAGTAAAGGCTTGTCCCTCATATCGATTTATGTAATCCCCCGCAGACCCTTGCATCCAGGACGCCCTGTCGCGCCTGATGATCGGCTCTGCCTTTAAGTACGCCTTACGGAGTGAGTTGGAGGCAGCATGAACAAATTAACGTCCTTCTTTACGGAGCTGATGCGCAAGTATCTGCCCGATCCTTTTGTGTTCGCCATCGCGCTGACGCTGTTGACCGTGCTGATGGCCATGGGCATCGAGGGGCAGAGCCTGGGCCAGATTACCCGTGAATGGGGCAAAGGATTCTGGAGCCTCTTGGCGTTCACCACGCAGATGGCCGTGATCCTGGCCATGGGCTACGTGCTGGCCACCGCGCCGCTCACGGATCGCCTGCTCAACCGCATCGTCAGCCACGTGCATCAGCCTCGCACGGCCATCATCGTGGCCACGCTGGTAGGCGGCATCGGCAGCTATCTGAACTGGGGCTTTGGCCTGGTCATCGGCGGTATCGTCGCCAAGAAACTGGCCTTGAAAGTCAAAGGCGTGCACTACCCATTGATCATCGCCGCAGCCTATAGCGGCTTTACCATGTACGGCCTGGGCCTGTCTGCCAGCATCCCGGTGCTGATCGCAACGCCAGGCCATCCCCTGGTCGATCAGATGGGTACGGTGCCGCTGTCGGAAACGATTTTCTCCGCGCCCATGCTGATCACGAGCCTGATCATCATCGTCACGCTGCCCTTGCTCAACGCCTGGCTGCATCCCCGTGCCGGTGAAAAAGTCATCGAAGTCGATCCGGCCATCGACAAGTCGACCGAGCCTGCGCCAGGCAGCGACCTGATCGAACAAAACACCATTGCTTCCAAGCTCAACAACAGCCGCATCCTGAGCCTGTTGATCGGTTTGCTCGGCATGGCCTATGTCGTTTTTCACTTCGTGGACGGCGGCTCGCTGGATCTGAACCTGATCAACTTCTTTATCCTCTTTCTGGGCGTATTGCTGCTGGGCACGCCGGCTGCTTATGTGGCCAAGCTGAATGACGGCATCAAGACGATCTCCGGCATCATTCTGCAGTATCCCTTCTACGCCGGCATCATGGCCATCATGGCGGGCTCGGGCCTGGTGAATACCATTTCCCACGTTTTTGTTGACGTCGCCACGCCGGGCACGCTGCCGTTCTGGGGCCTGATCAGTTCGTTCTTCATCAACTTCTTCGCGCCTTCTGGCGGCGGCCACTGGATGATCCAAGGCCCCTTCATGATCGACGCCGCCAAGGAAATCGGCAGCTCGATCAGCCAGACCTCGATGGCCGTCATGCTGGGCAACTCCTGGAATGACCTGGTTCAGCCGTTCTGGATTCTGCCAGCTTTGGCGCTCTCGAAACTCAAGCTGCGCGACGTGATGAGCTACACCGTGATCATGATGATCTGGGTCGGCATCATTGAAATCATCGCCGTGCTGAGCTGGGGCATCCTGACCCACTAACCGATCCGAGGAGTCCATCATGAAACCCCAGGCTTATCTCGTCACCGGCGGCAGCGCCGGCATCGGAGCCGCTATTGTGCGGCCCCTGCTCGATGCCGGACACCGCGTCGTCAACATCGACTATCGTCTGCCCGAGAATCCGCCCGAGGGCCTGGTGTCGATCCAGGCAGATCTGACCGACGAAGCACAAACCAAAGCCGCCGCCGCACAGGCCACGCGTGATCATGCCATCGTTGGCCTGGTCAACAACGCAGGCGCGACGCGCCCCGGCACCGCCGATACGGCCACGCTGGCGGATCTGGATTATGTCGTCGCCCTGCACCTGCGCACCGCCATGATTCTGGTGCAGGCCGTATTGCCCGACATGCGCGAGGCCGGCTTTGGCCGCATCGTCAACATGTCGTCGCGCGCTGCGCTGGGCAAGCCCGATCGCGTGGTGTACTCGGCCACCAAGGCTGGCCTGGTAGGACTGACGCGCACGTTGGCCATGGAGCTGGGCGGCGACGGCATCACTGTCAATGCGATCGGCCCCGGCCCGATTGCCACTGACCTGTTTCGCAACAGCAATCCCGATGGCGCGCCGCAAACGGAGCGCATCATCAACAGCATCGTCGTCAAACGTCTCGGCACACCGGAAGACGTTGCGCGGGCTGCGATGTTCTTTCTATCGCCCGACAATGGCTTTGTCACGGGACAGATGCTGTACGTCTGCGGCGGCACCACACTCGGCGTCGCGCCGATCTGATTGATCAGCCTCATGGTTGCAACAATGCGCAGCGATTCCGTCTCCGCAACGATATCTCCCAGGGCTACGTCGGCTGAGAGATATCGCAGCGTCGCATGCGCGCAGACGCGCCGGCATTCAATGCCCGCCCCTCGAGCCTCAACGGCGCCGCAGTGCTTGGTTGATCTGATCCGCAGCGTGACGCAGTGGCGGCAGGAACGCCTCCAGCATGGCGTCGCGCGAGTATCGGTTCGCATGACCACTGACGTTCATCGCGCCAATCACGCGACCCGTGCGATCCATGATGGGCACGGCCACCGATTGCAAACCGGGCTCCAGCTCTTGCACCACGCAGGCATAGCCATCAACACGGACTTGCGCCAGCATGCGTTTCAAATCGGCCATGCTGGTGACCGTATGCGCCGTGTGCGCCCGAATATCGCTGGCCGCCAGCACCCGGTCTTGTTCCGCAGCAGGCAAACCCGCCAGCAACACACGGCCCATCGAAGTCACCCACGCAGGCAAGCGGCTGCCTACGGCCAGATTGATGCTCATGACCTTATGCATGGACAGGCGCAGGATGTACACGATATCCGTGCCATCGAGCACCGACACCGAACACGATTCGCGCGTCGCCTCGGCAACCTCTTCCATATAGGGCAAGGCCAGATCCCACAAGGGCGTGGCCGACAAATAGGAATAGCCCAACTCCAGGATGCGCGGCGTCAAGGAAAACTGGCGCCCTTCGACAGCGACATAGCCCAGGTGCTCCAGGGTCAACAGGATGCGGCGCGCTCCAGCGCGCGTCAACCCGCATTGCGCCGCAACTTCCGACAAGGTCATCTGCGGCCGCTGCGGTCCGAACGCCCTGATCACCGACAGCCCGCGCGCAAACGACTGCACATAGCTGTCACTGGGTTGTTGAGTATTTTCCATATCTGTAACCATGTCCGCGCAAGTCCGGATATCCACGCCGTGAGACGTTTGGCGCTACCGCCTTGACACCTCCCGGTCACCATGAAACGATGTTCTTCAAAAGAACGAAAGTTCTAATTAAGAACAAATTATGACACGCCCTTTTTATTGCGGACTCACCCCATGATCTCAAAGCTCGTTGCAAATGCGGCGGCCGCCTTAGCGGACGTACCCGACGGCGCCACCGTCATGATCGGAGGCTTCGGCACCGCCGGCCAGCCCATGGAACTGATCGATGCCCTGCTGGAACAGGGCGCCAAAGATCTCACCATCATCAACAACAACGCAGGCAATGGCACGACCGGCCTGGCGGCATTGCTTGCTGCTGGCCGTGTACGCAAAATCATTTGCTCGTTCCCGCGCCAATCGGACTCGCAAGTATTTGACGGCCTGTATCGCAGCGGCAAGCTCGAACTCGAACTGGTTCCGCAAGGCAACCTGGCCGAACGCATCCGCGCAGCCGGCGCCGGTATCGGCGCGTTCTTTACGCCCACAGGCTACGGCACGCCACTGGCCGAGGGCAAAGAGACCCGCGAAATCAACGGCCGCCACTATGTATTGGAATACCCCTTGCACGCCGATTACGCGCTGATCAAGGCCGAGCGCGGCGACCGCTGGGGCAACCTGGTCTATCGCAAGACCGCACGTAATTTCGGTCCCATCATGGCCAGCGCCGCGCGCATCGCCGTCGCCCAGGTCCGCGAAACGGTAGAACTCGGTGAACTCAATCCCGAGACCGTCGTCACCCCCGGCATCTTTGTTCAACGCGTCGTGCAAATCGCCCCGGCGGCCAAGGAGCAACAATGAGCAGCAAACTGACCCGCGACCAGATCGCCGCACGCGTCGCCCAAGACATCCCCGAAGGCGCCTACGTCAACCTCGGCATCGGCCTGCCCACGCTGGTCGCCAACTATTTGCCGACGGACCGCGACATCATCCTGCATACCGAAAACGGCATGCTGGGCATGGGGCCCGCCCCCGCCAAAGGCGAAGAAGACTACGACCTCATCAATGCCGGCAAGCAACCCGTCACGGAGTTGCCGGGCTGCTCGTTCTTTCATCATGCCGATTCGTTTGCCATGATGCGCGGCGGCCATCTGGACATCTGCGTGCTCGGTGCGTTTCAGGTTTCGCAACACGGCGACCTGGCCAACTGGCACACCGGTGCACCGGATGCCATCCCCGCAGTCGGCGGCGCGATGGACCTGGCCATCGGCGCAAAAGACGTCTTTGTGATGATGGAATTACTCACCCGCGACGGCCAGAGCAAACTGGTTGCCGAATGCACCTATCCGCTGACCGGCGTGCGCTGCGTCTCGCGTGTCTATACCGACGTGGCAGTCTTTGACATCCGCAACGGCGAAGTCAAAGTCATCGACATGTTTGGCGACATCACAGCCGACGAGTTGCTGCGCCTGACGGGCCTGCCTTTGAAATTCGCTCAATAAATCAGCATCAAACCTTTTTAATTGGAGTCTGCCATGCTGTTCATGGTCCAAATGCAAGTAAACCTGCCCGTAGACATGCCTGCCGAGCGCGCCGACAAACTCAAGGCCGACGAAAAAGCCCTGGCGCAACAGCTGCAACGCGATGGAAAATGGGTCAGCCTGTGGCGCGTCGTCGGCCGCTACGCCAACGTCAGCATTTTCGACGTTGAAAACAATGATGAACTGCATCAACTGTTGTCGTCGCTGCCGCTGTTCCCGTACATGGATATTCAGGTCACTGCACTGGCGCGTCACCCCTCGGCTATCTAAGCCCATCGACCACGGAGCCCCACATGCCTTACATCATCGAAACCTTCGACAAGCCGAACCATCAAGCTGTGCGCCAGGCGCATCGCCCGGCCCATCTGGAATACCTGGCGGCCAACAAAGCGCTGCTATTGGCTTGCGGCGCAAAACTCAATGACGATGGCTCCGATGCAGGCGGCGGCCTCTATGTGGTCGATCTGGATACCCGAGCGGAAACCGAAGCCTTTATCGCGGCAGATCCCTTTGCCCAGGCCGACCTGTTCGAACGCGTCACCATCACACGTTGGCGCAAAGCCTACGTCGGCGGCGAATTGATGCTGTAGTCCGCATCCATCGACCATTGCCCGACAAGCTTTCCACAGCACCCAGGATTTTTCATATGTCTTACGCTGATCTCAGCCAGGCCCGCCTGTACTATGTCATCGACGGTCCCGCCGATGCGCCCGTGCTGGTGCTCTCCAATTCGCTCGGCACAAGTTCCGACATGTGGGCGCGCCAGATCCCGGCCTTGTCGCAACACTTCCGCGTACTGCGCTACGACACCCGCGGCCACGGCAAATCGTCAGTCCCGGCGGGCGAATACACGTTCTCGCAACTGGCGGGCGACGTCGCCGAACTGCTCGACCACCTGAATATCGATCAGGCGAGCTTCTGCGGCCTGTCGATGGGCGGGCCCACCGGCCTGCAACTGGCGCTGGATCATCCGCAACGCGTGCGCAAGCTGGTGTTGTCCAACACGGCTGCCCGCATTGGCAGCGCCGAAGGCTGGACCAGCCGCATCGAAGCCGTCGCGCAAAACGGCCTGGAAAACATGGCGCCCAGCCTGGTTGAACGCTGGTTGACGGACGATTTCCGCGCCGCTCAGCCCGGCCTGACCCAAGTGCTGGTCGACATGCTGCGCCGTACCTCCAACGAGGGCTACAGCGCCAACTGCGCGGCCTTGCGTGATGCCGACCTGCGGACACGTCTGTCCGAAATCAAAGTTCCCACCCTGGTCATCGCCGGCACTCAGGACCCCGCGACCACACCGGAAAACGGCCGCGAACTCCAGGCCGGTATCGCAGGCGCTCAGTACCTGGAACTGAACACCTCGCACATCGCCAATTGGGAACAGCCGCAAGCCTACACCCGCGCGCTTGTGGACTTTCTCACGGCATAAACCAGTCAGGGAGGCATGTCTATGCAACGCTGGAAACAACGCCCAGAGGGCTCGAACTGGGGCGACTATGGCCCCGACGATCAACTGGGCCGGCTCAATCTGCTGACCGAGGCTCAAGTCCTCAAAGGCGCTCGCGAAATCCAGGCAGGCAAAACGTTCTGCCTGTCGCTGCCCCTGGATCTGCCCGGCGGCAACATCCTGAATCCGCGCCGCCACCCGCCGCAGCTGAGCCCCACGCGATTGCAAGACACGCCCTATCTGAACTTTCCATTGCGCAATCTGAACCCTGACGCGGTGGACGTCTTGAGCGACGATCAGGTGCTGCTATCGATGCAGTACTCCACCCAGTGGGATTCCCTGGCACACGTCGGCGCCCTGTTCGACGCAGACGGCGACGGCCGTGCCGAACTCTGCTACTACAACGGCTACCGCGCCGGCGTAGACATCGTCGGGCCGGCCGACGGCGACCATGCCGGCTGCGGTTGCAACAGCGGCGGCCCTTCGGCCGCCCTGAAGCTCGGTATCGAAAACCTCGCTCAGAAAGGCATACAAGGACGCGGCGTGCTGGTCGATCTGGCCCGCCACTTCGGCACCGGACGCACCTTGATCGGCCATGCCGAGCTCATGCAAGTTTTACAGGCCGACAACATCACGATCGAATCCGGCGACATGCTGGTCCTGCGCACCGGCTACGCAGAAAAAATCATCGAGATGGCCGGCCAGCCCGAGGCCGACGTGCTGCACACCTACGGTGCAGCCCTGGACGGTACCGATGCGGCGTTGCTGCAGTGGATCACGGACAGCGGCATCGCGGCCATCTGCGCCGACAACTACGCCGTCGAAGCCTATCCCGCCCGTGATCGCCAAGGTCCGCGCGCGATGCTGCCGCTGCATCATCACTGCCTGTTCAAACTGGGCCTGCCCCTGGCAGAGCTGTGGTACCTCAAGGACCTGGCCGAATGGCTGCATAGCAATGGCCGGCACCGGTTCATGCTGACCGCGCCTCCGTTGCGATTGCCGCACGCGGTCGGCTCGCCAGTTACCCCTGTCGCGACGGTATAACAGCGCACAGAGGGGCGCATCCTTGCAAATAGCAAACTCCTAACACAATCGGCCATTGCATCATCGGCGAGCCCCCCTTAATTTATGGCAAACACCCAGCCGCTCCCGCGGCGAGGAGATTCCCATGAAAAAGTATCTCGCTTCCCTGCTGCTGTCCCTGATCAGCGCCGGCGCCTCGGCGCAAAGCAGCCTGCCGCACGGCGTATCGATCCAGGACCTGGGCGCCACTCGCCAGGCCGACGGCGTCTGGATCATTACCAGCACCGTCTCCAACCATCGCGATACTGCAGTCACGGGCCTGTCGGTCACCTACGCGTTATACGACGCCCAGGGAAAGGAAATCGGCCGCGTCACAGGCCGCCGGGATACCCCTCTCGCCCCCGGCGAAAGCTGGCACTCGCAGACGCCGACCACCACGAATTTCACACGCTTTAGCGCCAAGGATATCCAGATCCAATAAATGGGGACAGAGAAAACTGCAGGCTAGATGTAAGCGTGCTGTGGGAAAATAACGTCGTGCGTTCGCCATAACAACAAGGAGTTTCTATGTTCCCCAAACGACTTACTGACGGCTATCAGGCTTTTCTGGACGGCCGCTTTCACAATGAACGCAAACGCTACGAAGCCCTGGGCGAATTGGGCCAAAACCCCGAGATCCTGCTGATCGGCTGCTGTGATTCCCGGGTGTCGCCCGAGGTCATCTTCGATGCGGGCCCCGGCGAGATGTTCGTCATCCGTAACGTCGCCAACCTGGTCCCGCCCTATGAGGGCGATGCCGAGTCCTCGTCCTATCACGGCACCAGTGCGGCCATCGAATTCGCCGTCAACGCGCTGAACGTCAAGCACATCGTCGTGCTGGGCCACGCCTCGTGCGGCGGCGTGCGTGCGGTGTTCGACGACGCCGAACCGTTGACCAAAATCGACTTCGTCGGCAAATGGATGTCGCAGATCACCCCCGTCGCCGATGCACTGCCGCGCACTGGCGACCGCACCACGGATATCCAGCGTCTGGAATGGGCCGTGGTCGAGCACAGCTTGCGCAACCTGCAGACCTTCCCGTCGATTCGCCGACGTGTCGAAGCCGGCCAGATCGAACTGCACGGCGCCTACTTCGGCGTGGCCACCGGCCTGCTGTTCCTGCGTGACCCTGAAAGCGGAAAGTTCGCCCCCTGCCAGCCGGAGGCTTCCGGCACGGCAGATTGACCGTTTGAGTCCTCGGCCGGCTTCTATTCTTATAACGAAAATGACTTAGACAGCCGAGGATATCGCCTGTTACGGTTATGTACATAGCATGTAGCGGCGCCGCCTGGCGGCGCGCTTTTGCGTCCGCGACGTTTATTGTCATGCCTTAAGCGTCGTTTGTTGTCAGTGGTTCCATTACGCCCCACCGGGCGCCCCAATAGGGCAACTTGCCATGTATGTGTACGACCCTGTCGATCAACAGCTTGTAGAACAACGTGTCGCGCAGTTCACCGACCAGACGCAGCGCTTTCTCGATGGTCAGCTAACCGAAGACGATTTCCGTACCCTGCGCCTGCAGAACGGCCTGTACATTCAGCGTCATGCGCCGATGCTGCGCATCGCGATTCCGTACGGCCTGCTGGCCGCGCGCCAACTGCGCACCCTGGCCCATATCGCCCGCACGTGGGATCGTGGCTACGGCCACTTCAGCACACGCCAGAATATGCAATTCAACTGGCCCAAGCTGGAAGACGTGCCGACGATTCTGGCAGAATTGGCCAAGGTCCAAATGCACTCGATCCAGACCAGCGGCAATTGCATACGCAACACCACCTCCGACCATTTTGCAGGCGTTGCCCCCGACGAGCTGGTCAATCCGCTCGTGTGGTGCGAGATCATTCGCCAATGGTCGACGTTGCATCCGGAATTCGCATTTCTGCCGCGTAAATTCAAGATCGCCGTCAGCGGCGCCGAAGAAGACCGCGCCGCGGTCGGCGTCCACGACATCGGCCTGCAGGCTGTCGAGCGCGATGGCGTACTCGGTTTCCGTGTCTGGGTCGGTGGCGGCCTGGGCCGTACCCCCATGGTGGGCCATCTGATCAATCCGTTTGTCGAATGGCAGCATCTGCTGACGTATTTGCAAGCGGCATTACGTGTCTACAACCTGCATGGCCGACGCGACAACAAATACAAAGCGCGTATCAAAATCCTGGTCAAGGAACTCACACCCGAGGTCTATGCCGAGCAGGTCGATGAACAATGGCAACTCATCAAGGGCGGCCCCGACACGCTGACCCAGGAATACGTCGACACCATTGCACAGCGCTTTACGTGGCCCGACTATGACGCCTCTGCTGCAGGCGAGCCCGACCCGACTGAAATGCATGCGGCCGCACATCCTGCCTTTGCCCGCTGGCTGCAAAAGAACGTACGCGACCACAAGATCCCAGGCTACGCGAGCGTAACGTTGTCGCTGAAGCCCACGGGCGTGCCTCCCGGCGATATCACGGCCGACCAGATGGATGCCGTCGCCGATCTCTCCGAGCGTTACGGCTATGGCGAGGTTCGCGTCTCGCACGAGCAAAACCTGGTACTGGCCGACGTGCGCCGTTCTCAACTGTTCTCTCTCTGGGAAGAACTGCGCGCGCTGAACATGGCCACGCCTAACATCGGATTGCTGACCAACATCATTTCTTGCCCTGGCGGTGATTTCTGCGCCTTGGCCAATGCCGTGTCCATTCCGGTCGCCGAGGCCATCCAGGCGCGTTTTGACGATCTGGATTATCTGTTCGAAATCGGCGAACTCGATCTGAATATCTCGGGCTGTATCAACGCCTGTGGCCATCACCACGTCGGCCATATCGGCATTCTGGGCGTCGATAAGAACGGCGAAGAGTGGTATCAGGTCACGCTGGGCGGGCGCCAAAATGGCGCAGCGAAACCGCTGCCGGATCTGCAATCCACACGAGGCGGCGGGGCAGCGATTGGCCGCATCATCGGGCCATCATTTGCTCGCGAGCAGGTGCCCGATGTCGTCGAGCGTTTGATCCAGACTTATCTGCGGTTGCGTGACAGCGACGCGGAGCGTTTTATTGATGTCGTCGACCGCGTGGGTATCGCCCCATTCAAGGAAGACGTGTATTCCGATCCCGCCGTGGCCAAGGCCGCGCCGGCAGCTCGTGAGGTGGCTCATGTCTGATCTTATTTCTGCGGATGACAATGTTGCGCGCCTGATTCGCCACGGCCAATTGCAGGTTAACGATGGGCGTGTTTTTGCGCCGGCCGCTGAAGAGGCCACTGGTGAGGACGCCCAGGTCGCTGCTGATGCGGCTCCTGCGTTACCTGTGGATGAGCCGGGATGGATTGTTCCGTTGGCGCTCTGGACGACGCATCGCGATACGCTGCGTCAACGGCAGCATCCGGTTGCGGTGCTGCTGTCGCCTGACTCTAAGTTGCAGGATCTGATTGGCGAAGACGGCCGTGTTGATGATGCGGGTCTCGCATTTATTGCGATTGACTTTCCAATCTATACGGACGGGCGAGGTTATTCGCTGGCGCAGTTGCTGCGTACGCGTCATGGATGGCAGGGTGAATTGCGTGCGATCGGAGATGTGATGATCGATACGATTCACTATCAGGCGCGGGTGGGGTTTGATAGCTTCTTGGTGAAGCCTGGGCACGATCCTGAGAAGGCGCTGGCTGCGTTCAGGACGTTTACGGTGCATTACCAGAAGACCTATCCGAAGCCGCCGGAATTGTTGGCTGCTTGAATTCGAATTCCTTTCGTTCCGCGGTGACTCATGTCTGCTGTGACGGTTGGCAGGATTCAGACGCAGCAGGATTGATTCCGGCGAGGAGTTGAGTTTCTTCTGAATGCGGCAGGTGCTGGTTCCAGTCGAGCGGTTGAGTTCTTCTGGACGTTGATGCGAGGCAGTGGCCGCGTTGGGGCTTCGCGGCGTCGGTCGGCCGCCTGCGCGGCCGACACCGCTTCGTCAACCTCGTCGCTGCGCTCCTTCGGTTTCCCTCGCTCGACGCCGAGGCGCCCCAACACGGCCACTGCCCCGCATCAACTCGCAGCAAATCAAATCGTACGATCGCTGGGACGGGCTGCGTGCTTGGGCTTCGTGGGTTGCCGTTTTTGCGGAACGGAAGATCTTGCAGGGCTGCGATTTTGGTCGCCTACGGGCGCGACCAAAATCACTATCGCGGAATGTTGTTCGCCATTCCGCGTCTCGCTTGATTGCGGGTGGTTACCGCGCTCTACGATTTATGCTGTCGCGCCGGATTGATCCAACAGCGTCTTCAGCTCGCCGCTTTCGTTCATCTCGGTCATGATGTCCGAACCGCCAATGAATTCGCCGCTGACGTACAGCTGCGGGATGGTGGGCCAGTTGGAGTATTCCTTGATGCCCTGGCGGACTTCGTCGTCCTCGAGCACGTTGACGGTGATCAGCTTTTTGACGCCACAGCCTTTCAGAATCTGAATGGCGCGGCCGGAAAAGCCACACTGGGGAAATTGGGCCGTGCCCTTCATGAACAACACCACGGGGTGCTGGGTCACGGTGTCGCGGATGAATTCTTGTACGTCGCTCATGGTGATCTCACAAACATGTAAAACGGATGGATTGCCCCAGGTCCTGAATAATGTGCCGCAAAACGATGTGGCGTGGGCTTTAGCCTCAGGGGATGACAGGAAAGAAGTGGTACCTCATCGCAGCCCCTGATGCCAGCGCGGGGGTTCTCGAAAATTCGGATAAATCCATTATAGAGACCCGCCAGAAATTCGCTCGATTCCCGGGAGATCGCGCAAACTGGAAACATTCTTGAAGCCGGCATTTGTCAGCAATCGCCGAACAGCTGCGGCCTGATCCCAGCCATGTTCGACCCACAGTGTGCCGCCCGGACGTAAACGGTCGACGGCGCCATTCACAATGGTGGTCAAATCGCGCAACCCGTTGGCGCCGTCAGTCAATGCGCCCCGAGGCTCGAACCGCAGGTCGCCTTGTCCCAGATGCTCGTCATCACGAGAAATATAAGGCGGGTTGGATACGATCAGGTCATAACGCGCGCGGGGCGGCAAGGCTTCATACCAACTGCCTTGCGCAAAATCCACGCGCGCGTTCAGACGTGCCGCATTGCGCACGGCCATCTGCAACGCGGTCGCGCTGATGTCCGTGGCCGTCACTGTGGCTTGCGGTGCTCCCAGCGCGATGGACACAGCAATCACGCCGCTGCCAGTGCCTAAATCCAGCACGGCGGACTCGGGGCGATCGGCGAGCCAGGCCAAAGCCGTCTCAACCAGTAATTCCGTTTCCGGCCGCGGAATCAACACATCAGGCGTCACCGCGAAATCGTGGCCCATGAACTCGCGATGTCCCACAAGATAGGCCATAGGCTCGCCAGCGAGCCGGCGCGTGACCAGGGCCTGGTATTGCTGAGCCTGCCAGGATTCGATCGGATCGGTGTCATGCGCCAGCATCCACGCGCGCGGTTTGTTCAACACGTGCTCGAGCAGCATACGCACCTCCAGCCGCGGCAAGCGCGCGTCCCGCAACAAGGTTTGCAGGATGGGGCGGCTCACGCTAGACCTCGTCTCCCAGCGCCGCCAATAGCTCGGCCTGGTGTTCGGCGATGAGTGCGCCGGTCAGTTCTTCCAAATCGCCTTCCATGATTTGCTGCAGCTTGTACAACGTCAGGTTGATGCGGTGATCGGTCACACGACCTTGTGGGAAATTGTACGTGCGAATGCGCTCGGAACGGTCTCCCGAGCCCACCAGGCTCTTGCGCTCTGCGGCCTCTTTGCTTTGGCGCTCGCGCAGTTCGCGGTCTTTCAGGCGCGCGGCCAGCACCTGCATGGCCTTGTCTTTGTTGCGGTGCTGCGAACGGTCGTCCTGGCATTCCACCACCAGTCCCGTCGGCAAGTGCGTGATGCGCACGGCGGAATCGGTCTTGTTGATGTGCTGGCCGCCCGCGCCGCTGGCGCGGAACGTGTCGATACGCAGATCTGACGGATTGATGACGATTTCGCCCATCTCGTCGGCCTCGGGCATCACGGCCACGGTGCACGCCGAGGTATGGATGCGGCCTTGGGCCTCGGTGGCGGGCACGCGTTGCACACGATGCGCTCCCGACTCGAATTTCAGCCGTCCGTAGGCGCCATCGCCGTCGATGCGCGCGATCACTTCCTTGTAGCCGCCCAGCTCCGAGGGACTTTCCGACATCAGTTCGACGCGCCAGCCGCGTTGTTCGGCATAGCGTGAATACATACGCAGCAGATCGCCGGAAAACAGTGCGCTCTCGTCGCCGCCCGTGCCCGCCCGGATTTCCAGGAACAAGCTGCGGCCGTCGTTGGGATCGCGCGGCAACAGCAACAACTGCAGTTCGCTTTCCAGGACTTCCAGGCGATCCTTGGCCGTTTTGATTTCTTCCTCGGCCATGGACTTCAGGTCGGGATCGCTCAGCATTTCCTGCGCGGTCGCCAGATCGTCTTCCGTCCGCGCGAAATGTCCGAACGCCGATGCGACAGGCTCGAGCTCTGCCCGCTCGCGCGATAGTTTGCGAAAGCGTTCCATATCGGCAGCGGTTTCGGGTTCGGCCAACAGCGCGTCTACCTCGATGAGGCGGTGAGACAACTGTTCCAGCCGGCTGCGCATGGAAGATTTCATATATGGATACCAAAGAGACAAAAGGGGATTAGCGAAACGCGGGCGCCCGAAATGCGAACGCCCGCCAAGAGGCGGGCATTGCGGCAGCAGCGCTAACGGCGCGTATCACGACCCGGGAACAGGCGCGGCATCCAGGCGAGCAATTGCTTGCGCTCGTCGCCCTCGCTGCGGTTCAGTGCCGCCAGCGGGCCGTGCAAGTATTTCTGAGTGAGGCCGTGTGCCAATTGCTCCAGCACGGCCTCGGGCGACTCGCCACGCGCCAGCATGCGGCGGGCGCGGTCGAGCTCTGCGGCGCGCACGTCCTCGGCGGCCTGATGCAGGTCGCGGATCACGGGCACGACTTCGCGCGACTGCATCCAGTGCATAAAGCCCTGGACACGCGTCTCGATGATGGCCTCGGCCTGTACCACCGCAGCGCGGCGCGCATCGGTGCCGCTTTGCACCAGGCGGCCCAGGTCATCAACAGAATACAGATACACATCATCGAGCCGGCCGACTTCGGGCTCGATATCGCGCGGCACCGCCAGATCGATCATCACCATCGGCCGGTGACGGCGCTGGCGCGTCGCACGTTCGACCAACCCCAGACCCAATATGGGCAGGGAACTGGCCGTACAGGAAACAATGACGTCGAATTCCGCCAGGCGGTCGGGCAGATCGGCGAGCTTCATCGTGCTGGCCGAGAATTTTCCGGCCAAGGCCTCGGCGCGCTCTGCCGTACGATTGGCCACCATCATGCTGCGCGGACGCTGCGCCGCAAAGTGCGTCGCACACAGGTCGATCATCTCGCCCGCGCCGATGAACAGCGTGCGCGCCTGATCCAGATTGCCGAAGACACGTTCGGCCAAGCGCACCGCCGCCGCTGCCATCGATACTGAATGCGCGCCGATCTCGGTCTGTGACCGGACCTCTTTGGCAACAGAAAACGTCCGCTGGAACAGCTGGTGCAGCAACGTGCCCAACGAACCGGCCTCGCCGGCGGCACGCACCGCGTCTTTCATCTGGCCCAGGATTTGCGGCTCGCCCAGCACCATCGAATCGAGCCCGCTGGCCACGCGGAATGCATGGCGCACGGCGTCGTCCTGCTGGTGGCGATACAGGTGCGGACTGAGCGCCCCCGCCTCCAGGCGGTTATGATCAGCCAGCCACACGGGCAAGTGCTCGGCCACGTGCGCATCCGCCGCACAGTAGACCTCAGTGCGATTACAGGTAGACAGAATCGCCGCCTCGCGCACCGCCCCGCCAAATGCAGAACGCAAGCCCTCTAACGCCGGTCGCACCAAATCGACGGGCATAGACACCCGTTCGCGCACCGATACGGGCGCAGACGTGTGATTCAGACCGAACGCAAGAACAGCTACGAACATGGGATACAGAAATAAGCGCCGTCAGGCGGAGCACGACGCATTTGTAACATGTGGTAGATCAAAATTATACAGCCAAGGGTTATCCCTTAGTAAAGCTGATTTACACATGTTTTTTTGCCGGTCTGGCACTTTTTTTCGGGATTCGCCTGCACAAGGTCAAAAAATTGTGTATAGTTGCGGACTTCGTTGGCCTGGTAGCTCAGTTGGTAGAGCAGCGGATTGAAAATCCGCGTGTCGGTGGTTCGATTCCGCCCCAGGCCACCAACGAATTCAAAGGGTTACGCGATTGCGTAGCCCTTTTTTATTTTCATTTGAGACACGGATATGAGACACCTGTCGCATATCCAGTAGTCGCAGTCTCCCGCATTTCTTGCCGCTCGGCCTGACTTTTGAGCTATCGTGGCCGCATTCCAGTCAAGTGCGTGTCGCTCCAATGGTCGATTTTGTGAATTTGGTTTCCGCCTTGAGCGCCTGCGTGGCTGCGGGCGCCGCCCTGCGTGGGTTACGACTCAGCCAAGAGTTGCAGACTAGGGCGGATGCAGAGAAACGCGGGGATGCATTATTGGCGCAAGCTTCGACCGCATTGGAAGTGGCCTATGAATCCCTAACTAAGGATCTAGAGAATGGAGCACCTGCACAATCGCGCCTGAACTGGTTGACGAGCGCTCGCCACCTTCTCCGCTACCGAAAGCTTAAATCCCACTTACAGGGCACCCAACAGTTGATTTGCAATGAGAGAGAGGAAGCATGGCGTCTTCGCTTTTATCTCATTTTGGAGCCGCTTGAAAAGCGATACGGCTATTTCGACCCTCCCGAGGGCGACTCAGACCTTCAGCGAACCATCGTCCCCAAGTCGGCTGCTGTCGTGATAGCTTTTTCACAATGGCCAGATTCCGTAAAGGACCCGCTGAACGAATTCCCCATCGAACAGATCGTAGCCGAGCGGGAATCCTTCGTATTCCGTTTCCCGGCATTCGAACGGCAATATTTGGCTGCGAAGAACGCCGAGAACGAACGGCAGGCCTAGTATGTGCAGCCACTACCAAGGCATAAAAAAACGAGAGCAGATGGAAAAGTATTTCCGCGCTCATGGAATCCCCTTGCCTGCGGACTGGGACATGTGGCCGAAGTACACAGGCGAATTCATCCGCCGCCCTCCCGAGTGGGATTCGGGCGATGAAGCAGTTCCAGAGCGTGAGATAGAGGTCGGGCGTTGGGGCATGATCCCACCAGGCACGAAGCCGGACAAACTGGATGAAGCGGGCAAGAAAAGCACGTTCAACGCTCGCTCCGAAACCGCCGATAAGCTATGGACGTTCCGCAGCGCCTGGCAGCGCGGTCAACACTGCATCGTTCCGGCCGAGGCGATCTACGAACCAGACTGGCGATCAGGTAAATCGGTGCCGACTCGCTTTACTAGAGCCGATGGCGCGCCCATGGGCATCGCGGGGCTGTGGGACCGATATAAAGACGTGGACGGCAATTGGCGGCTCAGCTACACCATGCTGACCATCAACGCCGACGCTCACCCGCTATTCAAACATTATCACCAGCCAAACAAAGAAAAACGCATGGTGGTGATCCTGCCCGATGGCGCATATGGTGACTGGCTGGCCGCAGCCCCAGGCGAAACGCGGGATTTCCTGCTGCCCTACCCGGCGGACGCTCTGGTAGCCACGCCCGAACCAATTAAGTGATTTGCTGATGAAGGGCGACTGCGCCTTCGAGTGAAGCCCTAGAGCCGCGGCACTCACCGCCACTCCAAAGCTCAAATATCCACCCGCCATTCACGAAGACCCGGCATATGGTCCAGCCACCAGGACCCGACCAATAATACTCATCGACCTGCTGCCAATCGGTTGCGCTCATGGGTGCCTCGATATTTCGTGACAGATTGCCACTGTGGCACCGATTTTATGTCGCATATACTGGATATTCAACCAGTATATAGCCATGCCAAGATATCCAGCCCTCACAATTCGCGAACTCCAAGCGATCCAGGAAGCTAATAAGAGCAATCCGGCCGCCCGTCGTTTGCTTTGGGAGATTCACCGCCTACACGAAGTGCTGATTAGTTTGGACCTGCATCTGCGAGGACTAGATCCCGACTTAAGCTATTTCGTCGGCGTCGCAAAAAGCCATTGTGTCGTTCTGCTTGAACAAGAGCCGGGGGTGCGATGGTGGCGACTCAAAGACGAAGAAATAAGAAGAAAATCAGCAGAGCGTGGGAATCTGTTCGCCCACTATGCGCCTTTCAGGGAATTCGTTGGCCCCGTCCAGCCGATTGCCACACCACGCAGAAAGAGCCGCAAGCGGTAGACTGGAAGTAACATACGATCACCATGATCTATCCCATCCCCGAATCCCTCCAAGACTCCCACGACGGCGACGAGTGGGCCATTGGTGCCCTCCTGGGCGGCCGCGTCGTGGCGCTGCGCTATATCTCAGATATAGCGCCCCATATCGCACTTGAGGCGCAGCCAATCACTGAATGGTTGCACAGCGATCCATTAGAGTTGCGTGAACTGCACGCGCTGGGGCCTGTCGGCGTCGGGCTCGTGGGCACTGACGGGATTGCACTGAAGTGGCTTCAGGAGCCTGTTAAAAGCTCCAATCTATTGCGTTAAAAGTCCAACCAATAGAAACAAAGAAGTACTCGGGGACAAATCACTACTTTATTGCCAATTTCATCGCCTGCCGCAAAGCTTTGCCCAGGTCGCATTGGTCTCATGGATTTGTCGCCTCACCGTGGGCGGCGTCGAGCGCACATCCTCCGCTGTGTCAAACCGAATTGGGAAAGCGTGATCGCAATATTCAACGCCGATTCGTGTCTGAGTTGTTGCGCACCCAGTCACGCTCAAGCTCAGCAAGAATAGCGTCATCAGACTTAGAAGCCGATTCATTGCGCACCTCTTGAACAATTAGGCGGGCTTCGTCCGCCTGTTTATTGATTTGGGCCTCTCGTTCCTGCCGTTCGGTGGCTCGGCCAGTGCTCCGCCCTCGAACATAAACAGCGATCAGCGTCAGGATGGCTGCGCCAAGGGCTATCAGGTAGCCCTTGAATCGATCAAGGATGGCTATCATTGCCACTCCCCCGTACGCATCTGCTTTGATAGGCGCAGCGCCCTGTCTGGAGTCTGACGCGCCCACAGACTGTTGAGCATGCCGTCTGCGGCCTTTGCATAGTCATGGCGTGCAACCATCGCAAGAGTGTTTTTAAAGCCCAACAGGCCATTCACGCCCATTTGAAACGCCATGTTCAACAGAACACCCTTCCGTGCTTCGTCCAGGGATTCAAACCAGGGCAATCGCTCGCTGACTTCGGTTGACACACGATTGATGTCATTGGCGAGCAGATATGCTGCTTCATCAGGCGTTATCCCGCCCCCTTTCCGTTTATCAATCAAACGGCCTATCCCCAAGGTCCAGTAGCCAAGGTGATCCTGATAGGCGTGCAGTACTTCGCCCTCGTCACGACGCAGCTGAGTTGTGAGCTGGTCCTGTAGTGTCATGATCGTCTCCACCGTGACGCATTAATCATCATGTTGAGCAGGATGCAGCCCGCAAACACCGTCGTCGCTACGCTCGGCCACTGACCGAACAAGACAGGCTGCAAGCCGCACGTAACTGAACCGCCCACCATCAACGCATACCGCGCCCTGCGCGCAAGGTCGTGCTTGCCGACATGAGTCAGTCGGCAAATGCATGAGCCACAAATAGCGATGCAGATCGCTAGATTGACGATGGCTGTGATTTGATGTGTTTCCCAGGTCATTGCGGCCCCCCGCCGATCCGGCGCTCAAACACGCTGCCTACGCGGGCAATGATCCAACGGCCTATGCGAGGCCAGTCGTCGCCCACGCCCCCAACCAACAAAGCAATGGGTGCCAACAACCATGACGTATCGCTCCCGCCAATCCAACGCCCAACAATGTCAGCCAAACCTGCGGTGATAAGTACTGCCGTAGCGTTGAGACGTAGGAAGTACCAAACGGCCCCGAGCCTGGCCGTAGGGTCGCGCCGCCCCAACGACCACGCAGCCCCCACTGTTGAAGCAATGACTATGACGGCATACGGGCCGATGATCGCCGCCAACGTTGGACCAAACAGCACCGACGCGACGGCTACAGCAACGTTGACCGGGTCTAAGTTATTCATCCGAATCCCATTAAAAAAGCCCACAAACGTGGGCATGATGTTTTTTTGAAAATTCAAACTAGTCGATGAACATTGACCTCATGTGTTTGTTGATACGCGCCAGATGTCCGGCGTTCTGCGGTCGAGAAAGATCAATCGTGGTGTGATAGCCGACCGAAAGCAGGAAACTCTCCAAAGTTCCTAAGTTCAACTTATTGAATTCGTACATGCGGTTTAACACCGAACCAGGATCTGCAAACGCGGTTGGACTCGAAGAAATCAAAGCTTCGTCTCGAAATAATTTCCCGCCGAGATCGTTGGAATAAGTGATTACATAGCGCGTAGGTAAAGGGTTTGACGTAACAGTGTCAGAGACCGGGAATGCTGTACCGTTGGCAATCACCAGCCGACCGGCAGTGTTCACAAGTATGCGGGGGTTGCCGGCAGTGCCGTTCGCCGACGTTAAAAAACCGAGTGTTGACGCTGCCGCACCAACGCGCATCATCACAAAAGCCATCGAGAATTCAGTGGCGGGAAACGGCGATGCACTCACATCACCTAGACGCAACACATTCACGCCACTCGGCAGATTGTTGGCTGATGCCAAGATATCAAAACACGGCGCCCCATTAGGGAACGTCCCAATCACAAGCGGGTTATCCACGAGCGCAGTTGGCATGAGTTGGCCTGTGGCTCGATTGATGGGCGACTTCCCATCATTAAAAATATAGCTGGGGTCAATGACTATTCCGAAATCAGGGAATTTTGCGATTGCCTGCGCGTCCGCTGATCTGACCAGTTTTGGCAGATCTGGGTTGTCAGTGACCACGCTCGGATATTGTTGGACTTGCATCATGATTGGTTTACCTTCTTAAATTCAAACGCGAGACAGAGTGACGGTTTCTACGAACGACGGGCAATAGCTACGAAGGCTCCGAAGCTCATCCGAGATGATCACAGTACTCGGGTCGGTATCACACAGATCACCCGCACCACCGTTCAATACAATGCCCTCAGGCTTGTAATCTCGCGCATAGCGGACAACCAAATCCTCGGGACTTACGCTTTGGGGCAGGGTCAAAATTACGTTCTTGTACTCATCCAACGTAACGACAGGAACGCCAGCGTCCTCTCCCCCAGTCAACACCTTGTATCCGCTCTGCGCGGTGGTCTCAGTCAGCTGCAGAGGAAATCCACTGGCATGCGGAATGCGAATGCGAGTATCAGACTCATACACAGGCTTGCCTGGCATGATGAAGTTGGTCATCGGGCGGCTTAGAACTACGTCAGCCGAGGCGCGACCTAGATAGCAACCCAGATGCTTGGAACCGATATTGCTCAGATGAGTGCCATCGCTGGCATAGTCGGCACGCGGCAAGTGATACAGCGGAGTAACCAACCTGAAGGTGTTAGGATAATTTCGGGCCAGCCACAAATAAGCCTTAGCAGGGTTACTCGCGTTGCCGGTGGCCCAGTTTTGATAAGTATGCATCGGCGGCGTCCACTTCTGACCAGTAACAGACTTGACGAAGGACACTTGATAAGCGTACAGAGCGAGAAAATAGTTACGCCATACGATCTCATCCATCCCGCCATCAGATTCGCCTTGTCCGTAATGCAGGACGGGAACGATGTACTCTTTCCCCATCTCTTCCGCACGCGCCTTTTGCTGTGTCACGTGATCGCGCCAAACAGCGATCCACGATGAGTTCTCATTTAGCTGCGTAATGCTATAACCGCCATGACCCGCCGTTGATGAGAAAACCGGCAATGCATTAGGGTCGATACCCCAATCTTTGATTTGGACGCTAAAAAAGTTCGCCGCGCCCGAACATGGAGTCTCGCCAGGATCTGGAGATCCGTTCCCAGCGATGTTTGACGTGTTTTCAATCAGCGGAATAGCCGACTGCGTACCTGTTCCACCACCCGTTCCGCCTGGTCGAGTTGAGCGAGGACCTTGGCCAAACGTCCAATTGGAATATGGCTGATCCGTAGATAGCGGAGGAATCCCTCGGCACCCCATGTATAAGGATTGCCCATATAAGATCTGACCCAACATTTGAGTCAAGGGATTGAGAGGGAATTTGAGGTTCGCCTCAGAGTTTGCAGGTGTGGCCTCACCCGACCAGTCGCCGACCTGGCTGAAGTTCGCAAAAATGTACTCGTTGCGATCAACAAACACAGACCCCATACCCTCTGTATCGGGGGCATTATGAAATTCATATTGAGTCTCGTCGCCGCTAGAAGCGGAGCCGTTGAACACAAACTCGCCGGACGTGGTTTTGGACTCGATCACGAAATCGGCCGAATCTGTACCCACGTATGCTTTGTCTGTAAAGAACTCCGGTACTGGGTACTCGTTAAAGAATTCATACTGCTCAACTGGCTCCCCCACTAGAGCGCTATAGGTCTCCAGGGCATAATCCACTTCCTCTCGCGTTGCGGGCTGTGCGGCGGAATAGACCAGCTGCCCATTCCTCCATACATAATCACCGTTTACAGGGTTCTCAACGGTGTGGCCGGGATCGTTCGTAACTTTTCCTGGAGTTTCATCCAACTGCGCTGGAGGGCCTTGCATCGCAGCCAAGAGCTCGGCTTTAGTTGCGCGAAAGATTGTTCGATTGGCAGCAACCGCAGTTCTCGCCGCCTCTTCGGCGGTCTCTACAGCTGCCAGCACTGTTCCAGGGTCAGCGAGGCGCTCAATTTCAGCGAAAGTTTTACGCGGGCGCCCTAGCCGATCAATCCAACTCGGACTGTCCCGGTCGTTCATTGCGGTGTCGTAGTTCTCCGCGTTGTCGCGCAGGTCTCGCGGGTCGGTGCTAGGAACTGGATTCCCAGTGTTATAGGTCGTCATACCGTCGCCCATAAAAAAAGCCCCTCGAAAAGGGGCTTGTGTTGATGCAAGTTATCTAATTAATCAGGTGGGAACGCGTCGTCGGACGCGTACTCCCTTTCGTCGTAGTTCTCGGCTTTGACAGATACAGAGTCATTTCCCTTTGGGGAGATGTCGGTGATCCAAGCGGGAAAGCAGAATCTCTCCGACACTCCGAAAAAGGCATGCGGCAGTTCCATCTTGAGCGTGACTGTGGGCCAGGGCTGAGGCAGCGGAACGATGACTTCAAAATCGTTGTCACCACGCTCCGCCGGATAAGGCCCTACAAACGTACCGTCTGGGCGGCGGTATCCGAAGACATGCGTCTTGCCGTCCTCCCAGGTGACTGCGTCATTTAGGCCTATTCTTGCGGAACCGTCAGGCGCGGCACTGATGCGCACAATCCGCGACGACTGTCCGAAGCCTGGGATATCAGCAAACAGGGGCACGTAGCTCTTGTATTCACTGTTCAGTGCATCGAGTTCCGTGGAAAAGCTGTATGACCCGCGCCGGTAACGCAACCGCCTTCGATAGCGCATTCCGATACGCCACGCAATCGTGCGATCAGTCACCCCCTTGATGGTAAGTTTCTCCACCTTGAAGAAGTTGTCTCCCGGCAGACCGCACCGCACTACATCCTTTGCCCAGGTCTTCGCGTTGATAAATTCCACCTCGACACCATCAGAATCGTCCGGCAATCGAAACGCGAACTGCCGCCTCAACGGGCTGGTCATATTCTGCGGCGAATAGGCTTGTTCGAACACCGTCCGAATTCCCTCGCGAATGGGCCTCACTTTCCCGTCAGAAATCGTGAACTCGCCCATCCCCGCCTCTACCGCCAGCTGAAGCGCCTCCTTCACTGTCGTCTCGTCAAAGACGTAGTCCAGTGTTTCGCCTCTCGAATACCAAACTGAATGCAGCTGTTGCAGCGCCTCCATATCGATTTGCTCGTCGGTATAGCCGATGGTCGTCAAGATGTACCGAAAGAACGCAGAAATCTGCCGTGTGGCCTGTGGCTCTGTCCACGTGTTATCCGGATTAAGTTGCGGCAGCAGGCGCTCCACAACCAAGTTGACCTGATTTTCAGACTGAGCAGCTATCCGCCCTCCAGAGCGCAATGACACTGACATCGTCGTCCAATCGGGATAAACAGTCCGAGTCGGTATCCGAACCTTCAGGCCGTACCACGTGCACTCATCTCGCACCTGGTTATCGATAGCATTGGCGGTAATGCGGCGCATGCGGCAGGACGGACGCATCGGATATGGCAGGTCAACCCGCTCCGTAAAACCGATTTGGTCAAGCGTAGCCTCTGTATAGGTCTTGGTAATGGTTGTCCGAACATCCGTTTCAATGTCTCGATATTGAAACTGGACGCTCACACTGCGCGGAGAAGTCTCCGCGTCATCCTCTATGTAGGCGAGACCGTTCTGATAGAAAACGTCATACTCAATGGTTGATGTCTTCTCTTCGCCCGGCGTAGCTACAAACTCGCCGGTCCATTCCCCGTACGCCGCACCATCACGATAGCGAACCTTAGCCCCAGAGACGGACATCGGATCGCCTTCTGTCTGAAAGCGCCCCGGCGCGACTTGAAAAGCATCCTCCCCTACCGCTGCATAGATATTCCGGGATAAGTCGCTCCCAAAGCGCAAGACCACGGACGACCCTGGGGGAAAAACAATCGGATTGCCCGTACCGACCTGTTCCAATCGAACCGTGTAGATGCCCAGCGTAGCGCCCGGCTCTATCGACCGAATGCGGTAGACCTCCACGCTATCTATCGGGCCTAATCCGATGATCGCATTTGGGGCAAGCAAGCTATTCGGCAGATGATGGAACCACCCTGTGATTTCGCTAATTTGATATCCCGGCGCTGATTCCGTAGGCGGCACTGAGATGGTTACAACACCATAGGGAACAGGGAACTCCACTTGAACGTTCGACCCTGGCCCCCAGCCACTCGGCCACTCGCCCTCTGTGCGACGGATGGTGTCCCAGTCAAACAGGTAAGCAGCCGGGTCAACGTTATCCCGATTCGCGACGTTGGTCGAAAGAACAAGCCCTGGCGTTCCTGAAGAGGTCCCGCCGACTTCTTCAGTCTGGTGCCAGTGCTCCGACGCATAGTCGCCAGACAATTCAACACCTGGCGGATATATCTGATAGGTTGCATCGTCGCCCAGCGTTTCGAACGGCGTGTCACCTAATTTGACTTCCTGTCCATTGACGCTATAAAGACCCGGTCCAATACATACCAGAAACTGCACTCGCTGCGTACGCTGATCTTCAAAGAAGCGATGCGGCGGCACTAGATAGTCGGGATAGCGCTGATGCCTACCCGCTATTTCAGGAACCACTTGACCAAGCTTGGCTTGGTTCGCTTTGGCGTCCACGGTCTCAAGGCGTTTGCTCTGTTCCGCAGAATTGGAACTTGACACGTTCGTCTTTGGAGTAAGCCATCCAAAAACGGCATTAAAAATCTTGCCGATAATGCTGCCGATGCTCTTGAATACGCCACCACGCGGTAACGCGTAGACGCGCACGACCGTTTCCGGCGAAAGTACCTTTTCCCACAAGGTCGAAGGAATCTCTGCATCGTCGATTTTGACAACGATGGGCTGCGAGGCAATGCCTCGCCATTCGATCTTGTTGGAATCCAAGAAGCCTGCGAACGTATCACCCTTCCACTCGTTCGTTTCGAGCACGACCTCAGGCAGGAATGTGGAGTACACCTCAATCCGCATAGTAGACAACCTTTGTATAGCGCTCTTCGAACTTGCTCGGGCGAGTCAAACACGGCCCGGTTCCGATGTCGGTCTCCAGAATCCATTGCATGTTGTCCGCCTCCACAACTAGCCCCACATGCACGCACAATCCTGCCCGCCAGGCGGTAGCGATGGCGCCAGGAATTCTTGGTGCAGGCCTAAGTCCGTAAGCACCTGCGACCTCTCCACATGCCAACGTGATTTCCTGTAAGGCCCCTGGTTTAGCCGCCGGACACGATGGCAAAAGCGGCTTGTTAAACAGCTCAGCACGCGCATCCCGCGCCATGCCCCAACAGTCATACTCATGCGGGCCACGTCCACCCGCCACGTAGCGCGTCAACAGATACCGATTGATCATGTGAACCTAATCCCCGGCGCAGTTTCCGCCGTGTATCTAGGGCGCGGCCACGCCGTGTTCAAAATGTCGTAATACCCCGCTTCAAATTGGGCCTCGACATCCTCAAAAATGCCACCTCGTATGGCCATAACTGTCGGGGCACGGGACGGCGCTGATTTATCGCTCTCCAGGTACTCCCGATATATAAGCTTGACTTCCTGATCAGCCTCAAGCGCCTGATCTACATAACGCTGAATGGCTCCATCTATCGCAGGAACTCCGAAAGTCAGCGTCTGCACGCTCGTGGAGTTCTTGGATGGCAGAGTGATGCTCAATGAGCCTGCCTCGAACCAAACCATTTCACCGTTAACGCCAAGCAGCTGATCTTCAAAACTGGCGCAGATACGAATCCATCGCTCTGGCAGCTGTATCTCAAGCGTCGGGATGATGAGTTCGTCCGTTGGCGCGGAGGCGTAGACGACAGATAGGATTGTCATGCTCTAGGCCACTTTTGGTTCATTGCAATATCAAAGATGCTTGCCCCAGTCACGAACTCGGGGAAGTTCCCCCAGCCTGGCGGCAACAAAGGACGGCTCCAAACTTCCAATTCAGCCGAGACACGCCACGATGAAAGGCCGACGAGCTCCGGCCCCTCATACATCTGCTTGAAATGACAGACAGCAGTCAGCATCCCTACGGGAGTCAACAGCTTGAAGTTGAACCAGGCCGCACCGTCATTGATGGAGTCTCGATACCAAGCCTCAAATGCGGCTGCTTGGTTCTGTCGAAATATCCAGTACACCGGCACTACGCTAGGCCCGGACGGGATGCGCCTATAGCGAGGCCTACCCGACTGCATCTCCGTCCGCTTGAATGTTTGGGCATGCTTGAACCCATACCCCTCGCGCAATGGGAGGGGCAAGCCAGCCGGGAAATCAATGTCCGTTGAAATCATCGCCCAACCCTTCTTAATCCATAGCTGCTCTGAATCGCATCAGCGGCATCTCCGCCGTTGCGGATGTTGGCAACAAAGATGCGGATGACATCCTCGCCATCCAGCCCCGTAGACTGATCAACTGTTCCGGCCCGCTCGCGGTCTTCGTTGAGGACGACCGTTAAGCCGCGCCCCGACCGATCCACATTCGAATCAATGCGGCTGAGCACCGAATCGAGCTTTGCGCTCGTTTCAGCCGTGGTAACGCGCTCGCCTTTTTTCAAAAGCCATGTGCCGGTTTCCGGCACTGCGTCAATACCGTCGTGTGCCATCCCGGTAAATGCTGCCGCGCTGACTGCTGCCGCGACTGGAGCAGTAGCAGCCAAAGCCGTTGCCATTGCGGCAGGAGCCAAGAACGGACCTACGATTGGAATTGCTGCGGTACTTGCAAATGCAGCTAGCCCAGCCTGCAACGATGTAGCAGTTGCGTTGGCGGCCAATGTCGTGGCGGCGCTAGCCTGGGCCGTCTTACCCGCCACCAATTGAACTGCCTGATACACGAGCCATTGCGCTGCCATTTGTGCCAGAGCATTGATAATGCTCCGCGCCATCGTTGCAGCGACGTTTACAACGGCATCCCCAAGATTTTCGCTTTCCAGCGCCATCGCAGCGAGGTTGTTGCCAATAGCGACGGTTGTGTCATCGAGCGTTCCCGAAATAAAGTCCGCTGCCTGTTGCTGATAGTTGACAGCCGTATCGCGGTAGTTTTCCCAAGCAGAGGAAACACCATCCAGCCAGTTCGCCTGCGCCTCGTCCTGCTGCTCATAGAAATCCCGCTGAAGAGCAAGCCGATCTTCTAGGGCCTTTCGAAGGATTTCAGTCTCAGCGTCGTAGAGCCCCTGATCAATATCACCTTTATTCAACTGAGCCTGGAGGTCGCTCATTTCACGATTGAACTCTTGCCGTATGGTAAGAATTTCTCTCAACCGCTCTTTGTACTTGTCCCCCATCCCCGCGCCAGCGAGTTCCAGCTCAAAGCCATCACTAGCCGTCTGGTTCCGCTCATCGAGCGTAGCCGCGTAGGACGCCAGCTTGATCGCGTTTTCGTTCTCACGCTTGAGCTGCAATTTAATGTCTAGCTCTTGCGCTAGCTGCTTCAAACGCGCTTTCTGCTGCTCGCTGATGCCTGTCAGCTTGCCGGACTCCAGCTCAAAGGCTAGTTTTGACGCCTCGCTAGCGTCCTGCTGACGATTTCCCGTCGTATTGATTAATTCAATCTGACGTTCATAGTCCTTGATTGCTTCAGCAGCTCGTTGTTCACGAGCCTTTGCCGCACTTGCAGCGGCACTCTGCGCGGACTGAGCTGCGGCCTTGGCCTTGGCTTCACGCTCCCTCTCTTTCTTGTCCTCCTCAGCTTTCTGATCCGCGGTGCGTTGGAGAGCGATAAGTTTCTCGCCTTCGCCCTCCTTTAATCCCTTAACGAGTCCTGCGCCAATACGAGCCGCTAACTTGTCGGCCTCAGTCCGTTTCCCAGTGAGCAATATCTGCTCATTAATCTTGTCAGACAGCTCTGTGAACGTCTTGGATGCAGTGACCGCCCCCCCGGCTGCTGAAGCGTCAAAGCCCGCAATAATGGCGCTCAGCTCGACTATGCGGTCATTCAGCCGGGACGCTGCCCCACTGGCATTGTCAAACTCACTTCTTGCCTTTATTAGCTGGTCGTTGAGGCTCTGAAATCTCGGGTCCGTATTCGGTATACCGGCCAGTTTCGCAGACAGCGTATTAACCGCATCACTGGCATCAAGTGACTTAAGCTGCGCCTGCGCCAATTGATTCCGGATATCAATCAGCGCAGCTTGAGCATTGCTTTTTGTAAACCCATCGAATGAGGCGCTCAGGTAATCAACCTGCTGGCCCAGGTCTTCTGCTTTACTCTTGGACTCTCCTGCTGACGTGGCAAAGTAGACCAGCGCGGCACCAGCGGTGATTGCCGCGCCAACAGGACCACCCAGAAGTGCCATAGCCCCGGAAGCTACGCGGGCAGCAACACCCATGGCTGTGATCCCCGCCGCCGCTCTCGTTGTGAGCCCAGCCATTGACGCCAGGGCCATTTGATAGCGCACAGACTCTGCCGTCGCAGCTGCGAAGCTTACCGCTGACGCCGTCGCTGCCGCAGCAAGGCGCGCGCCCAGGACAACAGCAATCGCCCCCGCTACCGTAAGAGTCTTTTCCCAAGGGACAGACGTTAGCGCCCGAACAAGCAAGCCAGCGCCTTCCGCAATCGTCGTGACAAGTGCACTAAAGGCCGCGACTGCCTCGGGACTCGATAATTGCTTATTGAAATCCTCGACGGCTAGGCGCGCACCTTCCAGGCTCCCATCATCGGCTGTCAGCAGGCCGCTGATGGTGTTTCGA
This sequence comes from Bordetella genomosp. 4, assembly GCF_002261185.1. Classification (GTDB taxonomy): domain Bacteria; phylum Pseudomonadota; class Gammaproteobacteria; order Burkholderiales; family Burkholderiaceae_B; genus Bordetella_A. Next base: position 90,986 of record NZ_NEVQ01000003.1, on the reverse strand, counting down.
AGGCCATCCAATGCGCCACCGAACGTATTCCGAGCAGCCTCGGCTGCGCCACCATAACTCGATTCGAGCGCTTGCAAAACAATCGCCTGCGCCTCGCCCACCTTTCCGACCGACTCCAACGCGGCGACGAGTTCTCGTTCCTGCTCCCCGAATTTAAATCCCTGCCGAGTCAGCGACGCCATTCCTTCAGATGGAATATCCAGCGCTCGACCTATCGTCTCAGCAGCCGACTGTATCGACATGCCTGTGCGGGTGGCCATGTCCGCAGCGGCCTGCTGAGCCCTAACAAATTCGTTTCCGACGATATTGTTGAAGGCAAGAAAGGCTGTTTGCGCTTGATTGATGTCTCCGGCGCTAAATATGCTCTTGCCTTCAAGCTCCGCTGCCATCGCATTCAACTGATCTCGACTGAAGCCAGCAGCTTCACCGGTCGATTTCAAGACCGCCGCCAACTGAGCCTGCTCGCGCTCCGCCTGCTTTGTCTCCTGGATAACCGACCCGAAAATCGTACCCAGCGATATTCCTGCAATAGTCCCCGCCGCGACGGCGGCGATAGTCGCATACGCTGCTTTGGTCCGTGCTGCGGCTGATTCAGCATCCTTTCCGATTTGGTCGCTCTTGGCCTTGGAGATGCGGCCAGCCCGATCCATTCCGGATTCGAACCCTCCTAGCTTCGCAATCAAATCAAGCGTCAGAGTGCCCAGACTTCGAGAGTTCGACATTTTCAACGCCCAAAAAAATCCCCGCCGAAGCGGGGTAATGCTTATGCCCATTCCTTCATGGCCTGTTCCAGCGAAATCGCTGGCGCACTCTCATGAGGCATGAAGTCGTAGATGGTGTATCCACCGTTCTTGCTGTGGGAGTTGGCGTAAAGCGCCGCAAGCGTTGCAGCTGCACGCTCTACACGCATGCCTAGATTCAGGCTTCCCCGCTTCGTCCGGTACTGCCTCCACGTAACGAACTCTCGGTAGCTAAGACGCTCCTTCGCTTCGGCGATAGTGCAACCGCCAACGCCGTTCATTACTAGCTCGCACCAGATTTCATCCTCTTCGGTGAGGTCTTCGACTTTCCCAAGCCGTTCACCTCGCCAATCACAGCAAGAAGCGAAGTAGTCAGCTCGCCGTCCAATGGACCACGATCTGAATCAGCTTCGCCAGTAATGTCCCCGACGGTAAAAACAGGCTTTCCATCTGCATCGCAAATGCTGGCAGCAATACGGCCCGCAACCGCATCCACCTTTCCGGACATCGCCAGCAGGTCGGATACTGCGGCGCTATAACCCAGAGGCCGGACGTAGACAGTAAAGACCAGCTCTTTACCGTCTTTCTTCCACTTAACCTCTTTCTCAACGGGCTTGCCTGTGAAAGCGCCCGCTGTCGCCAAACTCTCTTTGGTCATCAACATGCTTAGGCCACCTTACGAATCCAGGCGGAGCCGCCCGTGCGTTGAAGGGTTGCAGCCGTCGCCACAACAGTGTTTGCCGCGAAGTCGAACGGGAAGTCAGACACGTAAGCGCGGAAAACAAACCAAGTGCGAGTCGAAGGCAGATTGAAATCGTCACCTGCGCCAAGAGTCGCCGTCGCTGCTGCGCCAGTTCCGTCGCCATCAATAGCGACAGTCGGGGCCGACGTGTACCCAGAGCCAGGGTTAGTTACGGTGATTGCGGTGACCACACCGCCCGACACGGTAGCGGTCGCTGTCGCGCCGGTGCCACCCCCGCCCGAGAGCGTCACCGTAGGCGCGGTGGTATAACCGCTACCCCCGTTCGTCACGGTGATGCCTGAGACGATGCCAGTCGCCATTACAGTCGGCGGCGCCTTGCCATCAGACCAGCCCACAGCCCAGGCCAGATCCTCAACGTTGTCATCCTCAGATAACTGATGCAGGCGGATATGCGACACGTTGCGCGGGTCAGCATTAATGTTCAGCGTGGCCTGCCCCGGCGTACGCAAGCCACGCAAATAGCTGCGAATCTTGTCACTTAGGCACGTGGTTTCGATCTGATCAGCGGGGTTTCCGCCTGGCGAGAACGCTGTTGCACATTCAATTTCCAAGGCCTCGAACGTAGTCGGGTCCTCAACAGTGGGCGCCAATACATAGATTTGTGTGCCCTGGGTCAAGATGGACATGGTTTCAACTCCAAAGGAACCCGATTCACGGGCAAAAAAAGCCCCGCGAGGTGCGGGGCATAGGTGAAATAAAGTTGGGTTAGCTATCGAGGTACCCACCACCTCACGTCAAAGCTCACGAAGGCCAAGTCGGTTTCGGTGTCTGTGTCCTCTCCACGCCAAGAGACAATGTGTGCGTGCGGCTCTATAGCATCTCGTAAGGCCTTTGCTGCCTCGCGTGCGTCAACATCGTCGGTCGCGTAGACATCGACCTGCACCAGCATGCTGTCAATGTCGGGAAGATTCCCAAGGTAGTTTTCAGGGCTACCGCCAGGAACCAGTTGCCAGACTCCATAAGGCGTCGGCGTGCCTTGCGGGACCCTTCCGAAAGGAAAGAGGCGTACGTCCTCGCCTAGCACGGCCTGGACAGCGGGAGAGGTCTTTACTGTTGCGTATATGGGCGGATACATCACACCCCCAATTTCTTAACTTCGTTGGTGACTTGCTTGTCCAGCTCGGCGGCGACGGCATTAAGCACCTCGTCAACACTGCCCTCGCCAGCAGGGCGAATGAATGGCTCAGCACGAACCTTGCTCGTTCCAAGTTCCTTAAGATGCCAGTGGGGCGTATTTCCCTTCGGCCCCTCATCAGGATTGCCCCGGGGGATGCGGCCCCTCTTAGTGAGAACACCAACACTGATGATCACGTCTCCAGTACGCCGGGATTCTTTGCTGCGATAGCGCTGGCCGACGTTGTCGGCGATTCTTCGCCCTGTGTCCTTATCGTCAATGCGCAAAGCGTTCTCTTTTGCTCTGCGGCGCAATATCGCAGCTCCCTTGCCAACAGCCTTGCGGGCTGCTGAGCGCCGAATCTTGACGGGCAAGTCCTTCATGTTCTTCAAGGCTTGGTCTAAGCCTGAAAAGCGGTTTTCGGCCATTACGCCCCCTCAAGTTTTATCGCGCACCCCATCCTCACAACGAAGACGCCATTCGCGCCGAGCGGTGATATCAGTCTCCGCAGAGACGATGCCAAGCTGGCGGTCATCCCAAAGGATGCGCCACTTGGCTAGCTCCAGCCGGTCAACAGGAAACCATCGCAAATTGATGCGCGCAGTGGTTTGTGCTTGACGCGCGTCTGCCGCAATGAGCTCGCGTCCAGCACCTGTCAGGACCTCAGCAGGCACATCTACCATCTGCACCCCCCCGACGATGACCACCTCCCAAACCGTGCGAACAGAACCGGACTCTTCGTTCTTTATATGAACGGGGCGCTCGAATGTGATTCGATGCCGAAGTCGATAACTGAGCATTACGCCCCCAAACAAACGCGCTGAGGATGAAGCTTGATTTCACCAGCCATACGCAGCTTCTCAGCGTCTTCTGGTGAGGCTTGATAGACCCCCTGAAGCAGCAGGAGTATTCCCACCACCACGGATGGAGGCAGTGTCTCCGCGCCAGTAGCATCAGGCTTAGGCTCGAATCCCGTCCACGGCCCCTCAAAATTGGCCCGATTCATGTACTGAACGGCCTCTTCCTCTGCGCCGTCTAACAGCATCTGCAACTTGCCGTCATCGGCCCCGTGGATCACGTCCAAGAACTGCTTTGCAGTCGCAAGAGGGATAACAGACATGGATTACTCCGTCGAAGCTCTTCGGCGCGCCCGTTTGGGTTTCTGATCGCCTTCTGTAGCACTAGCCGACTCTGGCGATTTCGCACTCTCAGGTACGCTGCCATCGCCTTGCTCAATCTTGACAAGGCCCTTGCCTTCCAGCTGCTCGGCTACCTTTTCCGACACATCGAACTGGTCACCCACTCGGCGCAGGCCATCATGATCGAATGACCTGATCGCAATCACTTGTGGCATATCACTCTCCAGTAATCCAGCGACGGCTTTGCGCCGTCGCCGGACGGGCTATGAACTCGCCTTAGGGGGCTACATCCAAGCCGGTAAAGTCGCCTTTCACGAACGCCTGCGGGCGGAATACGGTAACCGTGGATTGCTTCTCACACAGAATCGTGACCATGTTCTTGACGAAGTTGTCTCGGTCCTGATTCGATACCGTGATGTTGGCCTCTTCACCATCCCAACCCTGCGCGCCGAGCTTGAACGCGCCGGTCAGGAATTGATTGAGGTCCATTGCCTGCGTAGCCACAACCGGACGCGCCCAGAGGCCTGGCACAGATAAACCGCGAGGCGTGGCAAATAAGTACTGCTTGTCCTCCGTTTTGGTCAGTTCGATACTGGTCCAATCAATCGGGTTCAGGACAATGCCATCAGCCTCGTATTCGGCCAATGTGACTTGCAGCATGGCGATACGGAGACGATCCAGGCGCGTTTCATTTTGAACCACCACGCCAGGGTTTGCGTACGCAATCGCCTGTGTCAGGATGCCGTTCATGTTCAAGCCGACGCCCGAACCCTTCAGAATCTGAAGCTCTTCCTTCAAGTCCAAGCCGTACATCAACCGACCGTTGATGTAGGTTTGCAGCTGTCGTGCATTGCGCAGCACCTGCTTGGATGCGCGAATCCAGTGAGCGATGGTCGCCACTTTCTCCGAATCCAGTTCGAACTTGATGTCCGATTCGGGCTTCGGGTCAACGGGGTTCTCTGCGACGACGTTCGCGTTGTTGGTGAACAGCGTCTCCCGCACATACTCAACGTCGCTAGAGTCCGTCGGTCCCCAGGTGAGCAAGTCGCGGATAAAAAGCCGTTGATTAGGCGTAGCCACAATTCCCGGAACACGCGTGGGCTGAATCAGCGGGCCAGCGGAATCATCTTCACGAGTGATAGCAGCCTTGATGGTAAAGCTGCCCTGCATGCTGGGGTTGAACTTCTTCAGTTCGTCGGACTCGGCCACCACCTGTCCGATGGACTTGGCCTTTGCAGGCGATCCGCCGCCTTGCTCCAGCTTCGCGATCACTTGCATGGCGGCACGCAAGTCCGCCTGCAGTTCGCCTTGTTTGACCAGCAGATCGTCCACCTGAGATTTTGCTTCTTGGGAAAGCTGCTGGTGGGCACGGATTTGCTTGTCTGCTTCCTCCGCGTGCGTCTTCAGCTGATCATTGACCTCTTTCAGGCTGGCATTGATCGCCTTGATGTCATTGTCGATTTGCGACATGTTTACCTCTTCGTGAATATATTGGTGAGGGATGCGGCCAGTTGGGCCGTAGTGCTGAGGGCGACCGAATCACTCGGGTCGCGTCCGGTGGCATCGCGCTCACCGCCGCCAGCCGAATCGCTCAGGCTGGACTTGAAATCGTGAATAAGGCGCTGGGCCTCGCTTCTGGGTAGGCCAGCAGCACGAATTGCCGCTTCGATACGACGCACTGCACTAGCCGAAGCTTTTGAGTCCGTTTTGCCAACTTGATCAGACGGAAGAAGTTCGTCGGCGTAGCCTTGATCAATCGCCTGACTACCGCCAATCCATGTCTCTCCGTCCATCTGCTGCTGGACGGTCGCCATTTCTTGGCCAGTGCGGGCTGCGTAGATGTCCGCCATCGCCGCATCAAAGGGCTCCATGGTGTTCGCGAACTCTCGTAGGTCGTGCCGGTTTCCTTGCGCTACAACCCAGCAGTTGTGAATCATCAAGAAACCGGCGCGGGCGATCTGCACTTTGTCGCCAGCCATAGCAATGACCGATGCCGCCGAAGCTGCCAGGCCAAGCACCTTTATCGTCACTTCGCCTTGGTGTTCGCGCAGCAGGTTGTAAATCGCCAACCCTTCGAACATATCGCCGCCGGGGCTGTTCACGTTCACCGTGACAGGGCCTGCTCCCAAGCTTCGCAAGGCACCAGCGATACGTTTCGCGGTTACCCCTTCTCCGGTCCACCAGTCATAACCAATTACGTCATAGACACTGATAGAACGATCCTCTTCTGATTCAGTAGCCGCCCGAACACCTGCGTCCCAGCGCTCCAAGGCACGCGGCGACAGATAGGAATTGACGGCCGAACAAGGCCGCCCAGCCGGTGCGACCGGCAGGTTCTTAATGCTCATGGGGTTTCCTTCAGGTGTCGGCCGTGGAGGCCATCATGTCCTTCAGCCAATTCGCCAATGCGGCGCGGGCTTGCTGATCAACTGTGTTGCTGCCTAGGCTATCTAGAGGTGCCAATGCTGTTTGCACCGTCAGCACGGCGGCGTTGCCGCCCATCGGTGCCCTATCCTCTAGTTCACGCACTTCGTCACGTGTCAGGATTCCGTTATTCACCATCACGCTATAGAACGAAGCGCGTGCAGCGCTGTCCGCTCGCAGCAATCCCTCGACGGAAAATTTCGGGTAATAGCGCATGCGTTCGATGGGACTCAAAAGGTCCTTTGAGATGCTTTGCTCAATCCTCTTTAACCAGGGGCCAAGCGTGAACACGAGGAAGCCAATCATCTGTTGTTCGATGCCTGTCCCCCAGCTGGTGCTTTTCTCAGTATGGCCCACCATCCAAGGGGGGACACGGAACCAACGGCAAATCTCTTCGACTGAATAGCCACGAGACTGAAGTAACTGCGCGTCGGCGGGATTGATCCCAATGGTGCCGACCTCCATGTCGGCTTCCAGAATGGCCGGTCTACCCGCGTTTACAGCGCCTGACAGGCGGTCCTCGATAAACAGCCTTGCCTCTTCACGCTGGTTGTCCTTGAGGACCTTCGGGTACTTAAACCATGTCGTTGGCATCAGCCCCCGTTTGAACACGCCGGACGCGGCTTCGTCGGTAGCCAGCGCGGCGCCAAAGACCTCTGCGCCGTAGCGAATGACGGAAACGCCTGTCTTCCCGTTCAAAGACCATCCTGGGATAGTCCAAATCCGTGATTCCGGAATTATTCGCTGGCGACCGTCATCGTCTGTATATCGATACTCTTTTGTACCCGCACCCAATCGCGAAATGCTCAGGCGATGAGGGTAGAGGAACTGCAACCCCACCGTCTTTTCGCCAATCATCAGCTTTTCGCAGTGCGCATTGCCCCGCAAAAGCATCGTAGCCACTACCGATTCCCAAAATACGGAGGCTATCGAGTCACTGTTCGGCTGTGTACCAATAATGGAGTGGAGCCAATGCTGAGGTGCCGGACGCTTTCCAGTCGTCGTTTTCTCGTTCATGCCGAGCGGCAGGGTGCCCAATGTCTCCGATATCAATCGGACACATGCCCATACAGCAGACAACTGGAGAACGTTGTGATCATTGACGTTGACGCCAGCTGAGCTACTTCTGCCAAGTCGCGCCCAGGCCTCAGTATCGGTGAGGCCAAACGGCGCGCCCAGCCAGCCGAGCACCGCTGCGCGGAGACGACCGATTTTCTGCGCTTTGTGTTTCATCCAATCACCGCTTTATTGAAAAATTCGGAGAGGTCTTCTCCATCCTCGCTGGCTGTCGCCAGCCCGACAGCCATTAACAAAGCGGCCATATCGTCGATCTTGTCTGCCGAGCGCTTTCTGTCTGGAGCCATGCTCAAATTCACATCTCGTCTGGCAACAAGATTCGATGCGCACCAATACAGAATCGGGTCTCCACCATGCGCCAGCTTTCGACCAACATAGGCGCGCTCCAACGCCTGCATAGCGGGGTGGTAGCTCTTCGTCCCCTGGACAAACTGAACCATGGGGACCTGCGCGGAAACCAACCTATTAACCAAGTCCGCAGCATTCCAGTTGTCGTAGGCAATCGCCTCAATCTGAAATCGCTCGACAGCGGCCAGGACATCGCGTTCGATTACCGCATAGTCGGTTACGTCGCCTTCGGTCTGGATTAAGTGCTTGTCTTCTACCCACCCCGCGTACGGGACGGTGCCGCGCTCCGTGCGTTGAGTCACAGCATCGGCTGGCACCCAGCGCCAACCATGGGTATAGATAACGCCCTCAACAACCCAAACCAGTCTGAACGCGGCAATGTCCGTCGTGCTCGCAAGGTCAAGCCCTCCCCAGCACGGATAGTCAGAAAGCCAGTCGAGATCAACCTTTCCGTTGCACTTCGCCCACTTGTTCAGATCTACCCAGCCGCTGGCTGTTGACGCAGGGCGATTCAGACGTTTGATTCGAAACTCGGCCAGCTTCGACGGCATTTGCTTGGCTTCAATCGCCTCTTTGCGAACAGCCGCCATCAAGTGCGGGTTGATGTCGAGCAGTGGATTAGCCTTCACCCATTTGCTTTCGTCAAACTCATCATCCTCTTTATAGCCAGCGGATTTATCCTCATCGTCGAGCGCATATATCAAGGCCAAGTAGTGATCAGCCTCCACCACTCCGAGCAGCAGATTTCTTGCAAACTGCCGAATTTCCGACCAAGGGCCTGGGTTTGCGTATCCCTCCGTTGTGGTGAATAGCCATAGCGGATTAGACCGGGCACCAGCTGCCGATGTAAGAACGTTCAGCAAGTCCGAGTTCTTGTGCGCATGAATCTCATCAAGCCCCGTGTGAGACGGGTTTAAACCATCCTGCGTACTCGCTTTAGCGTGGATCGCCTTGAAGCTGCCGCCAGTTTCAAAGCGGGTTACTGCCTTCGCCCATACCTGCAAGCCAAAGGCCTCGCGAAGAGCCGTCTTCAGCTCGACCATGCGCTTGGCGACCTTGAAGATGATCGCGGCCTGGCTGTAGGTAGTAGCGGCGCTCATGATCTGCGCGCCCTCTTCAGGCTCACAGCACTGGCAATAGAGCAGAATTCCGGCGGATAGCGTGCTCTTCGCGTTCTTACGCGCTACGGCGAACAGCGCAGACGTGAATCGCCTCGGCCTGAAGTAACCGTAGTCAGGTATTTCGGTGCCATCGCGTTTGCGAAATCCAAACAACTGCACCACGAAAAAGATGTGAGACGGGTGCAAAACAAGGTTTGGCTGCGGCGTACCATCTGGATTCACCCACTTCCCTTCTACGTGGGGCAGTTTTTCAAGAAAGTCGCAAGGGTCATTGGCATGCCACTCATCGAAGATGAATGGAGAGTTCTTACGTTTCGCTCGCTTTAGGTCGTCAAGAAAGCGTTTTGCAGCGAGCCGTATCCACTTGCCAAATTTCTTCCTTTTTTTGTCTGCTACCGCTGCCTTCGCATAGTCAATGGCGATTGCCACATAATCACGCGGCTTGTCGTTTACCTGGGCGGCCATTTTTAGCGAACTCGTTTGCCGCTGGCACTTCACCAGAGGGCTTAACCTTTCCCTGGGCGACCGGCGTTAGGCCAAAGTCGTTCTGATATGCGCGAAGAGCACCGATCATGCTGGCTGTTGGAGCTTCACCAGCTGCATACAGCTGACGAATCTTTCCATGCAGCGCACACATGTGCGCCAACGAAGTCAGGCTTGCCTCGGTTAAAAGTTTGTTTGCGTACAGAATTCGCGCTAAGCGATTCCATTCTTCAACTGCTGCCGGATTGATCAGCCATTCAGGCGCAGGCGGAATGTCATCCACCAATGGCAGTTCGACGGCGTTCGGGCCGTCCATCCTGCAAGGCTGGTCCGTGCCCGAAACGACCTTAAGGTGGTCAGGTTTGCGGGGTCTTGGCATGTTGAAAAAACCGTTTTTTTGAATTGCACGCGTAAAAAAAAAGCTGGAGGCGCGGTGTCCGGCAAGAGGGCTCTAGAGTTTGAACCCACCCCTCCCCGCTTCAGGGTCGGGCGGCGGGGTCACGTGCCAACCGCGTTGCGCGACCGCTTTGGATACCGCCTGCCGCCTTCACGTTGCGTCTTTGCTTTGTGGCAGTCCCTGTTGATAGCCCGCAGGTTGCTAGGGTCGTCCGTACCACCACGAGACAGCGGGATGTGGTGATCCACTTCATGTGCAACGAGCACACGGCCAAGCCGTTTGCATTCGTCGCATTGGCATAGCCAGCCATCTCTATTCAGGATCATCAGTCGGAGCCTGCGCCATGGTCTGCCGCCTCGCCCTTGTCCATACGATGGGGCAATGGGCTCATGACGTGGCGTGCCGTGCCGAACCTTGTGCGTCTTCGGCTTGGTCGGCATCAGCGTGGAGCGCCGCTCAGATACGTAGTACCCGAACCTTGGTCGTCATCATTCAGCTGACCTGCGACGGCGTCGGCTAGGTCGGCTATCGCGTCCGCTTGGCTCACTATCGCTTGCGCCAGTCTGTTCTGGGCCTGCGTGTTCTCCAGCAGTGCTGCTAGGAGCTGTTGGGTTAAAGAGGCTTCGTGCTCGCTCATATGCAAGGTCCGTCCATCGTCGTAGAGTCTCGCGCCTACGTGCGCATCCAAGGCAGGTCATAGCTGAGAGTCCTCAAGTGATCGTGCCGGGTGCCACCAACTGCACGCCGCCCGGCGGCGACGCCCGAACCCCCGCACGCCATCCACAACGTGCGGCCCTCGGTAGCAAAGGGAGATTGGTTGCGGCGACAGGGTTCGAACCTGTGACCTCCGGGGCATGAGCCCGGCGCGCTCCCACTGCGCTACGCCGCGAAAATGAAAAGGCCCCGACCGGTTATCCAGTCAGGGCCAATGGGATTCTGCAAAAGAAAAACCCGCCTTTTTTGAGGGCGGGTTTCTGTAGACGGACTAATACACCTTATCCGTTAAGGACGGATATTGCAGGAAAAAACTGCAACCGTCAACATCATTTATTTGATTCGTTGGTTTCGCCCACCAAGCCGCCATTCTGAAGCCGCCTGGTGATTGCTGCGTATGCCTCCTGATGCAGTCCAAGCTTCGAGTCCTCTTCGCTCTTCCCTTGACTTCCAAACAGCCAGCGCTTGATCTTCAGGCTGTGAGCCGTCACCGTGCGCTCGCAAACATCAAACCGCTCTGCTATCTCAGCCAGCGTCACCTTTGCCCCAAGCAAGCGCTGTATCAACGCCGAACGGACGCGCCCATTAGACACACAACCGGACAACGCAGCGCCAGCAGCCAAGGTGGTCAACTGGCTCATTGCTGCCTCCCACTCGGCGTTAGGTTTCCATCCAGAGCAGCAGCTAACCTTGCAACTGCACGGGACTTGCCACGGCCCGACCGAAGCGATCAACACAGCTTTGTGGATAGGCAACAGTTGGTCAAGCTCCGCTCGGATCATTCCTGCTTGTCCAGCACCGTCCGTTCCGAAAAGGCCCTTCCCTTCATGGGAAGATCGGCCTGCCATGGCCCGATTCATTAGGGGCCGGTCATATTGCTGCATTGAATAATTCAACGCAAAGGTCAGCGCAGCGTGTGCGCTACGAAAGAGGGGCTCTGCTTCTTGCTTTGCTGCCGCAACACTCGGCACGCGAGAGATAGTCGTGGTATTCATCAGATAATGTCCGGGCTGTAGGTAGTGTTGAGCGGGAGCATTTCCCGCATCCATTGCATTGCGGCATCCCAGTCGAGAGTGACGGTGTGACGCCCCCGCACCGGCCAATGCCGAGAATTAACGTGATAAGCATCCAGCATCACGGACTCGCCTCGCGCTCCCGTTTGCCGGTAGATGAGGACGGGTATCCCTTGATCGCCCGCCTGCGCTTGTGCCTGTCTCCACCACGCGGGCAGGCAAAGCGTGTTGGCATGCTTGCATTCGACAGATATGAGGGCGAAAGCGGCGTCATCTGCGACGACATCACTGTCACCCAGCGCATTGCGAACACGTCTGCGCCAGATAGTGCCGGTCGATTCGGTAAGCAAGTTGGCAACTTTGCGTTCGAATGCTGCCCCTTTGTTCCGCTGCATCGCGCTCATACCTGCGCCCCCTGGCTTTGCATGGCATCGACGGCAGCTTGCGCAAGCTTCACCACTGCGGGCGAGTACCGCCGACCACCTTTGCGCGCCTGCTCAGCCAACACTCGCCGCGCTCCTCGGATTGGATCGCGAGCGCAATCAGGCCTCACTGCTCGACTGCTGATTTCCTTGATCGCCTCCGCAGCCTTGGCGTTCGCCCGCTCATCGACCGCAGGAGGCGGCAACGCCTTCGCCGGTGCCGGGATCGGTTCCCACGAGGATCGCGCCAGCTCTTCCGACAATGCTCGCTCCCAACGTGTCTGCATCACTGCATATCCGCAGTTGAGCAAGTCGTGGCGCCCGACCCGAACCGCTGCCCAGTACACCGCCGGATGGCTCCAGCTGCCGACCTCGCCACGCTGGCGTGCCGTCATGCCCGCAACGGCATCGTGAAACGCGTTCTCCGGGATCAGGCCAGGCCGACATGCCTTGATGAACTCGCTGACAGACGGGGGCCAGTCGTACATACGACGGCAAGCACGCAAGCCTTCGGCAACCTCGTGAGGCGTCAAGCCCTCTTCGTCGAATGCTTCGGCCCATGCCCCCTTCCAGTTCTCGATGCTCTGCATGTCGGGGAAATCCTTAAGCCACCGCCCCCCGTACGTGCCCGAAAGCCTGTTCCACAGATGATCGATCAGGGAAATGCCCTCAAGCTTCGCCAGCGGTACAGACCAGCCAGCCTGCTTAGATGTCGATTGTGCGACCGTCGTCATGGCCGTTGCCTCCGTGGTTGCGATTGCGATTGACGTACTGCGTTGGGTTGAACTTGCCCGGCTGGCTTGCGCCACCAACGAGGCCCGCCCCCTTCGGAGCAAACAGGCCTTGCCAGCTCTTGCCGATGGCGTTCTCGATCACATCCGTCGGTGTGTGCCCTTGGAGTCGGTATGCAGCCAGGTCCTTCAGCTGCTGCTTTGCGGCCTCTTCGGTCAACGGCTTGCGGAGTTCCACACGGTGACGTACCCAACGCCCCCACAGGTCTGCATCCAGCCAGTCCGGCAATTCCAAGCTCATCGGGTCGAACCCATGAGGCGAACGCTTACGTGCGCCTTTGACGGTTCTTGATGGTTCTGATGGTTCTATGACGGTTATATGCGGGTGCAACCCGTTGCACCCTTTTATGTCGTCATTTGCACCCTTTGCGTCATCAGTTGCACCCTTTATGTCGTGGATTGCACCCTTTTCCGCTGAATTAATGGGTGCAGAATTTGCACCGTTTTCTTGATCTGAGTCGGCTGGGGCGAGGGATGCAAAATCTGCACCCTTTATCCAAGCCTCGGAAATACGGTATTCACGACGCTGATTGCGCCCTCCATTCCCAGAATTGACCAAGATCAACCAGCCAGCCTTTTCCATGGCACGCAGCTGATACTGCACAGCACGCACGGACTGCCTAGTCTTATCCGACAGAGACGCAATAGAGGGGTATATCCCCGTCCCTACATCATTCGAATGGTCAGCGAGTGCCAGCGCAAGCAACATCTCGCCGCCCCCGTTGGGATAGCGCTTAAACACCATCGTCATGACTTCAACGCTCATGCCGACTCTCCATACAAAGATTGATACCCGCTCTCAGCTTGCTCAGGCCATTTGCCCAAAGCGATGATCCGCAGCCGCGTCAGACGCAGAGCAGGCACGAAATAACTCAACTTGATTTCCCGGGAAGCCGGGGATTGGTCTATGAACCAGTGACAGCCACCACAGCCGAACGCGATAGCCCAGTCATGCGCCTTGATGCCCTTGCCCTTGCCGTCACGCGTACGGTTCGAATGGCAAGCCACGGTGGTATCTGTTCCACCCCAGCAGTACACAGGCACGCGCAGCAAGCACTCTTCGCCGTTAGCAAGAGCCAGCAGCTCGGGATTGCGATAAACGGTCTTGGTCGCCCTCTTCCCTTTCCTACGTGCCTTCATCGCGGCACGAGGCGGCTTAACAGCCGTAGCGCGCATCATCGGGGCCTTGGTTGTCAGCGGCTTGCCGCGTTTGAGCGGCGTGCGCTGCTTCAGTCCGGTTTTGCGGGTCAACGTCATGGCTTGGCCTTTGCCGTCTGCGCACGTCGCCATACTGGCGAACTCAACCGGCGAGGATGACGCGTCAGCATTCCTGCCCGGGCGTAATCGACCAACAGGGAATCCACTGCAAGGCGCGCAGCCATTTCACGTGTGGTGCTGAACCAGGGGTCAACCGCAATAAGCTTGGGCTTGATCACAGAGACCAGAGCGTCAACGTCAACGGTACGCTCAGTGTCGAGGATCATCTGACGAACCTGAGTGATGACCTCCAGAGGAACGCGGTAGCCACGGAATACATGCAAGCTAGGCATACGTACCGCTCCACTTGAGAAACGGCTTACGAATGCGCTCATGGAACAGTGCTGCCGCCTGAGCGTTATGGCCCAGCTCGCTCCGGCTCGAAATGCCGCAAGCACGACGTATGTAGTCGGCTGCGTACTCACTCGTTGCTACACCATGAGGGACGGCGCCAGCGCGGGCAATGACCCACTCTTGAAAGCGCTTGTTCGCGCACAGCTGGCCCGCCACTCGCGCCAGCACCGCCCCCTTGCCCACCCCAGGCGCTACACGCGCTCTTACGGGGCTACCTGAACTCGAACGACTCAGCATTGCACCCTCGACACATTGCGGGCACCACGGAATGCCAAAACAGCCAAGTCCATAAACAACGTGTAAAGAGCGCTACGTTCGTCAGCGTCAATCTGGCCGTCTGCCATCGCGCTCAGCGTCGAAGCATTCAAGCTCCCAACGGTCATGCCTACCTTGAGAACCTTTTCGTGAATGGCCTTGAGCTCATCGGCCCAGCCGCCCTCAGGAGGTGCAGGCACATCCAAGCAGGTAAGGCCGTGTTCGACCATCGCGTAGGTTTGCGCCCAACGATGTGCCACTTCTGCGCCACCAGCTTTTTGCGACAGCCACTCCGTCAATAGGTCGGCCATTTCGAACGTCATCGCCTCGCCTTCCTGGCCGTTGAGCTTGGCGCGCAGAGATTCGTAATGAATGGACTTGCCACGGCGTTCACTCAGAAACCGTGCTGCGTCCTTCACGCCCCCAGGCGCATTGCGGACATCGTTGTAAAGGACATCAAGCCAGTGATGAGAATGCAGGCGGATGGTCATAGGCTTACCTTGGAAACTGCGGATATCAGGGTTTCGGGTACACGGCGCTGTCTTTAAGATGAGCAACATGCAAACGAATCAGGAAATGTCTGTTGGTCCGATTTGGATCGCGTTGGATGGCGGCGGCGTTGTTGTGTCGCCAGGGATATGCGCGTCTATGACCCAACCCACCGGAAAGATGTCTGTCGGGTCCACTTGGAACCAGCGGCAGATTTCTGCAACTGAGATAGGGTGTGACGTGATCAGCTGGCAGGAATCAGGCATGCGCCACCTCCAGAGAATTGAAAATCGACCCCATCCGGATATGATCGAGAGTCCTAACCCAAAGACAGAGACAAGGACTACTCGTGGAGCCGGACAAAATATTGTTTTTCGGGATCACATTGAAGGACGCAGTGTTGATGCTCGTCCCCTTGGGGATCGGGATCATGGCTCCCAGGCTTGCCCGCGTCGCCAAATGCGGAGCATCAAAATTGGCACGGCTTTTAGGGAGGAGATGGGAGTACTTCATGTCACTACTCCTCCTGGCAATTGCGGGATATATCTGCGGCCGCTATATCAGCGACACGAGACCGGCCACCACCTTCGCCATCTTTGCCGTCTTCGTGGGACTGAGCGTCTACGCTGCCGCTATCTTTTTGATGGTCTCGGCAATTCGAAAACAACGAGGCGAGAGTCAGGGCCAAGAACTGCAAAAGAAACACAAACAGAATTCCGACGAATGAGTCAGCTGGACTATCTCCAGTCGTGTGACGCCAAACAAGAACGGCAACAACGCCAGCACCTAAAACCAACAGGTAAAGCGGCCATTTCATGACTCCGCCTCCAGAGAGTTCTGTAAACGTGTCTGCTTATCCCCAGCCAATTCCGGCCATACCCTCATCCAGTCCTGGCGCAGGTCTTGGCGACGGATGGCGCCACAAGTGGCTAGTTCGAGACCGACACAGTTTTCAGGGGATGGAACCCGCCCCTCGTGGCGAGTCCGCCACTGTCGAATTTGTGCGTCGCTTTTTACGGGGTATCCAAGAGCGATCATCCGCGTACGCAGTTGCGACACGGTCATGGCTCCGGGAGAAGATAGGTATGTGTTCACGTCCATGGCGACATGGTAGTAGCAATTGCTACGTATATCAAGTAGCAATTGCACCCGTAGCGTATGCTACTTTTCTGGCATGAACGAGGTGCAACTGAACGAGTTCCGCATTTCCCGCTTAGCGGCTGCTGTGGACCGGATTTCTCACGGAAACAAAACCGACTTTGGTCGCCGCCTTGGCTACAAAGACGGGGCTTTTGTTCGCCAAATGGTTTCTGGCGGACGGCCAATTTCCGAGAAGACGGTAAGGGCAGTAGAAGCAATGCCGGGAATGAAAGGCTGGTTTGACCCGGACGGGAGCAAAGCTGCCATCACTCAAACAATAGAGTCCTGGCCCTTCCCCGCCATCCCTGAGAAGGACGTGCGCGACCTCTCCCCCGACAAGCTGAACGCCCTACAAGGCGCAATGGCCCTGGCGATTGCTCAACTAAAGCTGGGCATCAAGGTTGCGCCCCCGACTCAACCAGCTCCGCCTAGCCATGGTGGCCTAGCCGATCTCGATTCCGCTGCTGACGAGTTCCCAATGAGAATCGATGGCCTCCCACCGGCACCATGGGAGCCAGGAGGCGTCACTACCAAGCAAATGGAGCGCGAGCAGCCCCTGCGGATAAGTCGCGCTCCAGATGTGGGACGCGTCGTGGATTCAGGGTACTCAGCGAATGACCATGAGTTCCTGCCCGTCCCGGAGCTGGATGTCCGGCTCGCCGCCGGTAGCCTTGGCATTGAGAACTACCACGAGACGCAAATCGGGGAAATTCTGCTGCGCCGTTCGTTCTTAGAGTCTTTCGGCTTGCCAATTGACCGCATGACAATCGTCTACGCAGACGGGGACAGCATGGTGCCGATCATCAGGCACCGCAGCCCCATGCTTTTCTATCAGGAAGAAATCACCGACCCGCGCCAGATCGACCCGCGTATCGTCTACGCCATCAACCACGGCGGAAAGATGATCGTGAAATGCATCAAGCGCGAGCGAGATGGCAGATGGCTCGCTAAGTCGATAAACCTCGACTACAAGCCCTTCCCGCTACAGAAAGAAGACGGGCGCGAAGTGCGCATCATTGGAAGAATTCTTTGGTCACCCTATGACCTTAGAAATGGAGTGGATGAAAGGCTGCTATCGAAGTAGGCCACTCCTGCACGATAGGCAAAAGGCCACCGAATGGTGGCCTTTAACTATAGTCCGGCAAGCGTATCAGCAATCCATCGGGCTTGTCGTCCACTTATATCGTCAGATTGCCTTAAGCATTCAAGTGCGGAGCGCAGTTGCCGTGTTTCAAGGGACACTTCGACAATCGTCGTTCGTTTCTGCTGAATAAGTAGATTCAAGTCTCGATCTTCCATCGTCCGGAGACTGCTGAAATCTATCCAGGTGGGCTTCTGCAGAGGCCCACCCAGAACACCGAGGTAGAAACCAGCGCGAGGAGGTCCCAGACAACATGCGGGATGCTCGGTCAAGCCATTGGGCTTCGATGTCAGGACTGCTGTGAGAAAATCGGTTTGATCGCCACTTAGCGCGAGTATCGCAAAATACTTGGGTTTGCAACTTTGCGTTACGGCATCCAGGTAATAGCATTCATCTCGCCAGATTTGACCTGGCGCGTATCTCGGCTTATTCATCAGTGGACGCTAACGCTTCTCGCGCCTGCTAGGGCATGCTCGTACATCCGCTGCTCAGCGGCAATCTGCAAAAGAGCGTCACGATGCTCGTCATCCTCACGGATGGAGAGTTCGTAAGGGATCGTGTGGAAGGCACCCTGGCCTTTCTGCCAAACTCGGTCCCACGCTTCGTTTTGCTCGTGCGTTACGTCAATCATTTTCTCGGACAGCGCTCCGCCAAAACGAGCGCAGAGCTCTTCCATGATTCGAAGTTGACGAGGCGTAAAGTCTTCATCATCAAACTCAACACCATCATTGACCTTGACCTCATAACGGCAATAGTCAATCACCCGCACCGCCTCGATATGAAGAGCTTCCGCCATATCCGGTTTTGGCTGCTCCCATTCTTCCATAAGAGCCACCGGCACAGGGCCAAACTTCCATGCTTGATACTCGAAGCCCGTGACACTCTTGCCCGTTTGTCTGAAATGTTCAAAGTCGAGCAGATACAGCAGCTTAAAGATCTTAATCTTGCCGGAAGACTTCGTATTACGCGCGAAATACACAATCGCGTTAATAAGACGGTTTCTGCTGAACTTATCCATTTCCTTTCTGAGCCTCCCTACGCCAAATCATTTCGTACAGGCGGCACACCATCGGTTCGGTGAGCGTGAGGTCTTGCGACGGCAATCTGGCCTAATCGGCTACCACATTCGGGATCTTTCTGCAACTTTACTGATTATTCGATCAGTAAGGCGTACGAATTATAGACATAAAGTTCGCTTAAAGGTTCACATTGTGTTCGTCAAGCGATTACGTTGTGTTTTTCACAAATCTAACAATTTACGAACTGCCGCTAGTGTCTAATTTATCTGAGTACCAAATTACCGAGTTCGGTTCCGTAACTTCGTCTTAATTAAATTTGACAGGAGCTTCGGAAGCTCCCTCGCTGAAACCTACTTTCTCTCGTCAGGGAGCCTTTCGGGGCTGATCTGTAACAGATTCGACCTGGCCTGCGGATAGGCCATAGCCTGTGCCGTACGCGCTCTCTGTGCTGCTGTGCCCAAGGAGTTTGCCGTCAGAGTCAAAATTCAACGTCACCTGATTCGACCGGGAATCAGCGCCCCCGACAAACGCGCCAACGATAGGGATAAAGCTGGCGGCGCGTGCTTGGGCCTCTACGTGCGTGTATATCAGCATGCTCGTGCCATCCGCATTGCGCATTTGAGTCGTCGGCTGACCCAAGGCCGCAATCACCTCTTGCCTCGTCGTCTGCCCCGGTACGAATGACGATAGCTGCTCATCTTTGACCTGTACGCCGGTCGATACGCATCCGGCAATCAGTACCAATGCGCACACGCTAGCCCAAAACCTCATCTCTACCCCTTCCGTAACAAAATCATTCCGAATCGTACAACAAACATCGGAGTTCGCTTGTTACAAAAAAAGCGTAGCATTTGCTATTGATGATATGCGTAGCTATTGCTACTATTTGTTCCGCAGCAGCACAAACCGCTCTTTAACAACCAGCCAAGCGATAGAACAGGCCGATGGCGCACAAGCGTCTCTAGGCACCGGGCGCAACCCTCTACCCCGGAAGCGAAGTTTGCTCAAGACCAGAGGATTTCAACGACCCAGGGGCGGCAAGCACTACGGCTGCACCCTGCGGCGATTGATGAGCAGTGCAAGTCCTGGAGCCGTGATGAACGGGTGTTGTCAGGCATGCACGGCTCCGAACCACTGAAAAGTGGGTTTCGGCCAGCGTCGCGTGTCGATGTTCACTGAAACAATTATGTGAAGCACATGAAAGAAGTCTGCCTGAAGTGCTACTTAGACCTCTTCCCCAGTGACGGAAGACCGCCGGGATACACGGGGGTCCACTTTGACTCCTGTGCCTTTTCGCGATGTCTTTCCCAAACACTCTTGTTGTTAGTAGCTTTGGCAGGTCGCTTCTTTGTCGATGCACCTTTCTTCTGAAGAAATTCTCGGCGTTGCTGGCCCCATTCGGCAATGCGATTTGCCGCAAACGCCGAATCCCTGCTGATCCGGAAAACCTTCGCTACTGCATCAGCATTACCCCGCTGAGCCTCCACCCAAAGAACACGAAATTCCGCTAACGTAGACATACCGTGAGTCTTTAATACTGCCCAGAATTCATCCATCTAGACACCTCGTAGAATCAGGCTACGTTGATCATTGATCCGGCGCCCCACTCACTTCTTGCATAGATAGTTGAACAAATCGCTTTTGCTCGAACCAGGGACTAGATCAAACCACTTGGTGGAATTATTGTTGATGTCGCGGACCGACGTCTCGCTTTCTCCCAAGACCCGCATTTTCTTGGTTTTGCAGTTGGTCTCGGTGCGAGTAAAGACAACACTATCAACACCGTCGCGCCTCGACACCGCGGTGATGATCCCGCCCTTCGTTGACCGCTCCAAAAGATAGTACTTCCCTTTGTCTCCCTGCATGCTCCGAGGAATCCTGACTTCAGCTGCATGGGACGACTGGACAACTGCCACCAACGCTACGGCAACACCTACCAATACGGTTCTCATTTATCACTCTCTTAATTGAGTTGGCACCAACTAGGACGAAGGACCACAGGCCTTTATAGCATTTTGTTACTAGCTTAAAGCGCTCAATCTACACCCTCCCTCGCGCACCCCGCGCCGTTTCCCATGACCTTATCCATCCCCGCTATCTGCTGGGGACTGGCCCTGCTCGCCCTCGTGCTGCTGGTCCTGGCTCCCCTCGGAGACTACTTCACCCGCCGCCACGCGGCGAATGATCCTTGGAAACCGATATGAAAACACTCACCGCTATCGCGCCCCCGTACGCGAATCGAAAGCGAATCTCGCCCGCCAAGGTAGTAGATAGGCTGGTGGATTTCATCGCGCCCAAAGACCATGCAGGGCGAGGCAATTGGGACAACAACGACCGCATACCGCTCGGCGCATGGCTCGGGGCACTGCTGTTCGTCGTCCTCTATCTCGTGGTGCTGCCCTGGCTTGGACGCGGGGCAGGCTTCTGACCATGAACGGAATCGGATTCATCGTTCGGGACATGCTGGGATGGACTCCACCGATACCGCCCCCGACGCCAATCATTCATCCCGAGTTCGCCATACCGGAGCCTCCGCCCAAGGGCGCACCACTCCAAGACGAACACATCGACTACATCACCGCAATGCGCGGTGTTCTGCCTTCCCGAGTGCTCGCTGAGCAATTCGACGTGAGCATCACCATCGTCTGCAAGATTTGGAAAGGCCACCCAGGCGCAGGCAGATTCCTTCGCCCCCAAGGATCGAAATGACCCAACCGACCATCCTTATCGATCACCTTGCATTGAAAGCAGCAAGCTTAATCAAAGCCAAGAGTGATATCCGCTACTACCTCAACGGCGTTTATGTCGAGGCAACCAAAGAGCAAACGATTGTCGTCGCAACTGACGGACATCGACTGATCGCGCTGCGCTCTTCGGCCATCAATGAGATTGAGGACGATATCAACCTCATCATCCCTGAAGATGCCTTGCAACGCATCATCGACGGCTCTGTACGGAATCAGAGGGCCATCCCCGCGACCTTTCAGGAAAATGGAAAGTGGTCGATTCCGCTGTTCAAGTGGGCAGTCGAAATCAGTTTCACCCCTGTTCCGGCCAATTATCCGGTCTGGCGCAAAGTTATCCCCGATTCCGTATCAGGGGTGGCCGCTGACCTCAATCCCAAGTACTTGCAAGACTTTCAATCGGCTGCGCGTGTGTTCTTTGGACTGGGCTCTGGGCATCGATTCCCCAGCGTTGAGATCGCCCAGAACGGCGACGGCGCGGCTTTGGTGTTCCCTTACATGAAGGACGAAAGCTTCATTGGCATCGTGATGCCGTTCAAGAGCGAAAAGGCCACGCGTACGAAGCCCGCTTGGGCACAGCATGACGAAAGTAAAGCGACTTTCACGGACGACAAGCTGCCCGAACCCGTTGCGCCCACCGAGGAGGCCACAGCATGAGCAGCCATCCGACCCCGCCCGCATCGTTCCGGTCAATGATCGACAGCAAGACGATCAAGCGCGCCGATGCGATGAAAGCCCGATACAGCGACATTCGCATAAAAGCCGGTTTCAACCTTCGCGACCTTGACGACGAGTACGAAGCCGGAATTCAGGACCTGACTGCTTATATCCTGGCTGGCGGCACGCTACCTGCCTTGGAAGTCGTGCCGCTGCCCGATGGGTCTGGCGTCGAGATCGTAGATGGCCACCGCCGATACGATGCCATCGGACGTGCCATTGCCGCAGGTGCTCCGATTGAATGGGTGTCGATAGTCGGATTCAGTGGCAACGAGCTGGACCGGCAGGCGCGCATCTTCACCAGCAACAAGAACGCTCAATTGCGCCCCCTTGAAGCGGCCAAGGGCTTTAAGCGGTTCCGAGGGATGGGACTGGATAGTGATGAGATCGCGACCCTGGTCCATTGCAGCCGTACCCACGTCGAGAACTATCTGGTCCTCGCGGATGCGGAGCCGGATGTCCAAGAGTTGGTGAGGTTGGGGCAGGTTGCCGCCGAGGTTGCCATCGAAGCCGTACGCAAGATGGGGACCCAAGCTGGCGAGTTCCTTCGCGGTAAGGTCTCGCAGGCCAAAGCCGCAGGAAAAACGAAAGTCACCTCTAGCACCATCCATGGACGGGCGCTGCCGAAAAAGGTCGTCGTTCCGCTTGTGTTTCAGGTCGATGCCTTTATTAGCGGGCTAACACCCAATCAGAAAGCGGCGTTGCTCGATCGACAGGAAGGTCGCGTAGCGCCCGAATCGATCCAAGTGGACACGGACCAACTCTTAGCGCTGCTGTCAGCCCATGGAGCCGTAGAAACTGCCCGCACCCGACAGGCTGAACGCGACCGCAAACGCGCTGAAGCCAAGCAGCCCTCACCTCAACAGACGATCAACTCTCCCGAGGAGACAGAAGCATGAACACCGCCCCCCCCAAACAAGAACCGATTCACATCGAAGTGGTGCCGGACCCGGGAGGCGTCTGCGTTGGTGTATCGCAAGGGCAATTTCTACTTATGCTTCATCGCCAGTGGCAAATGCAATCCAATAAAGGTCAGGAGCGTAAACGCTTTGAGACTATTAACCTCGCTCCCGTAGTCGCTAGACTCTCCATGCATTACCTGGTGACGATTTAGGAAGCTAAACGACGTTCCCGTCATTCGTTGCGTTTCACTTCGTTCGCTACTCGACATCAAAAGCCGTGAATGAATAATGTCCAAGATTGGCTCTAGTGCCCCAAAAGCAATCATGGAGTCATCAGCATTAGACTCCAAAAATGGCGCGGCTTTAATCCTCTTGGCGCCGGCCTTTCCTACCTTTGACATAGGTGATTCACAGCCAGTAATTTCATGAAGAACCCCATCCGCTTGGGCAAGAAAAACGGGCACTGAAAGGAAGAAGCCGTCGCTGTCGGGGCTCCGATGGACGGAAACGGCGGCATTAATTGGCTTGGCACGGTGGGGATATGCAGCACACAGTTCCGCGCCATAGGCATGCACCCGAGCCCGGTAATGAGTCGCAAGGACTTCGTCTATATCGGCATCTGCGGCCGAGTTTATTTTTGCTGTAAGGTCGAATACTTCTTGGGCCGTGTCGTTCCACCCCACAAACCATCCGTGTGCAGCCGCCCGAACCATTGCCCTTCTGAACGTTTCAGGGATAGCGCTAAGAACGGCAGGCCAATCAATCGATATAAGCCACTCAATAGCTGCCTTAATTTGTGGGCCATTCGAGCGCCACCATTGCCGAGCCCCTTGTACAGCCTTAGAAAAATTATCAAGGAACTCGTTCATCTGCGGCTGGATGGAACGTAGGCCCTCAGCGATTTGAGTTAACAGTTCTGCATTTAGCTCCGCGCTCCGAAGATCCTTCATTTTGATCAACTGTACCGCTTGGGTGTCGGCGGCAAACTCAGCGCTTTGCTGCCCAGACTCTCCGTGCACAGCCTCATTGCTTCCGTTCATACCTGTCTCCCAATTAGGAGATTGATCGTACCCCACCCTAACAGGAGTGTCAGCATGACCTTCAATAAAAGCGACACAACAGCGCACTTTAACCCTGACGGCACGTATTCAGTTGGAAAGCCCGAGGCAGCTGAGCCCACAAAACGTGATTGGCGAGCTATAGACGCCGCTGTGGACGAGTACCTAGACATGTACGAACTGCGCGCCGATGAGGGCGATCACACCCCCACTGAGTTTGAGCGGCTGCTTATTGAAGATGCAATAGCTGGCCTGTGGTCTGATGAAGAATTCCTCACGTTGATTAGCGGCAAACCCCAGGCAAGCGCTGATGCATTCGATTTTTGTGCCCACCTTGACCGGCAACGAGAATGGTCTGGGCGCACATTCGGCCCCGGCTCCCGCGCCAAAGGGGTCGTCGACCACATTCGGAAGGAGCTAAGAGAAATCGAATCCGACCCCGGCGACTTACGCGAATGGGTGGACGTGATCATTCTGGCGCTTGATGGCGCATGGCGCAGCGGTGCTACGCCGCAGGAGATCATCGACGCCATTGTTGCCAAACAGACCAAGAATGAGGGCCGCGCATGGCCTGACTGGCGCACGATGGATCCGAACAAGGCAATTGAACACGACCGTACGCAAGACGCCCCCCCCAACGACGGCAAAACCCGCGTGGTCGGTGAGTATCTTACCGGCGGATGTCTGAATTGGGAGGATGGTGAGGATTCCGCAAAGGGTGCGGACGATTTGCCGGACCTGGACCGTGCAGAAGCCTGCCATTCAGCGGTCGCCGCGATCTATTTTGCGGACAGCGCGGATTACCTCAGTGCGCTTCGGTCAGTGGTGAGTTTCTTAAACCCGACACTGTATGACCTGTTGGGAAAAAATGAGCGAGCTGCATTTGAGGCGGCGAAGGCGGAAGTGAAGAGGTACAGCGCGCTGGCGGCGCAGAAACCGGGAAAAGAATGAATATGCCTGCAATCAAGAAGGCCATGCACGCGCATACCGACCTAACCGTATTCGGAGCCGTTATAGCAATTCTCGAAGGCGGATGCCTCTACGAACCTTTGTCAAACGAGGCCGCCCAACAGATCATCAAAATCTGTAAGCGGGAACAGCAGCGACATATCCGCGCTGTTGACGCCGCCCTAACCCTGCAAGAGACTGGGAAACAACAGACGCACAGCGCTTAGTTATTAACCGCCCTCCAATTTCCGACGAAATCGCCACCGTCAACGCTTCTCCACATCTCCGTATCACAATCAGAACAATGATAATTCCAACGCTTAAGCGGACTCTCACCCCTAACGTCAGCAGCAGTGCCGTGATGGAGAAGAAGGGAAGAGTGCGGTTTGGCTGCGGCAGGCTTACCGTCCAACTCCCGGCAAAGTTCGCATATTTTCATGGTAGTCACTCGAAGCTGATGTTGAGACCATCGTAGTCCATTCATTCCAGAATACCGCATGACCACAGACATCATCGAGCGCTTGCTCGACACAACTAGAAAATCTTGGATGCCCGCATAACGCGGGCATTGTTTTGGAGATCGCATGATTACCCCTCCATACCTCACCGACGAGGAAATCGCCAATATCTGCACACCACTCACGCAGCCAGCGGCTCAGATGAGGCACCTCAAGCGGCTCGGCCTGAACGCACGAGCAAAACCCAACGGTCGTCCGCTGGTAGCTCGTGCCGATTTCGACCGCGTAATGACATCAGAACAACCGGCACCTAGGCTCGTCGAGGTGCCAATATCCACACCAGCCGCCGACGTGATAGCCCTGCGGCATCATTGGCAAAACAGGAGAAACGGACATGGGGCGGCGGCGCGCGGGCGATGACCCGCTAAATCTCGCAGGCACTCGGTTAGCATGGCGACGGAATAAATTCTGGTACAGACATCGCGACGGACGATGGGAGAAGGTAGGCACTGACGTAACCGAGGCCAAGCGAAAAGCCGCTATATACAACGGCGACCGCAAAGACTATGGCACGATGGCCTATTGGCTGGATGAGTTTTTGTTGGACTGTGACGCCCGAGTGGCGTCGAAGGATTTGGCCGAACGCACTCGGAACGACTACTGGAAGAACGTTGTCGAACTCAAGGTTTTTTTCGGCCAACGGACGCCGGAGGCTGTTACGCCTGAGCTGGTGCAGCTATACCTAGACGAAGGCAAGCGAGCCCAGCGCGCCGTACGGGCCAACAGGGAGCGGGCCTGCCTTTCCGCATGCATCTCCTGGCTCATCCGAAAGGGCAAGACTACCCTCAAGGTCAACCCCTGCATGCGGGCAAGCGGCATTCAGCGTAATACGGAAAGACCCAGAGATAGATACGTCACCGACGAAGAGTACTTGACCGTCTATGACTGCGCCCCCGCCCCTGTTCGTCTGATGATGGAGCTGGTGTACCGCACGCTGCAACGCCCCGAAAGCGACATGACTGGCTGGACAGCCGCAAACGTCCGGCGGCGAGGTGAGCAAAGGGTGTTGCGGGTAACTCAGAACAAGACGGGCCAGGTCTTGGAGATCGAACTCACTGGCAGGCTTTTGGAGCTGATCGAGCAGGCCATCGGCCCTAACCCCGTGTTGCATCAACCCATCGTGCACACCGCTGACGGTAATGCCTACACCTATAGTGGCATAACGTCCATGCTCACCCGCGCCCAAGCAAAGGCTCGTAAGCGCCAGGGGATGGAGAACATGCCATCTTTTGGGTTCAGGGACTTGAAGGGCAAAGGCGCAACGGACATGTGGCTATCTGGCGAAAGGATAGAACGTATCCAAATGCTATGCGGCCACCAACAGAAAGCCACGACAGAGACATACGTCAAAGCTCGATGGCGCGAAACGGTGGCCCCGAACGCTATCGAGCCAGGCAAAAAGCATGTCGCATAAACAGTGGTTTTGGCGGACTGATCAAGGGGAAAAGGTGTGCAGAGCGGATGGAATCAATGTGACGTTTCCGTCCGCTACATCGTTACTTGGCACGGCTTTCCGGGCGATTCTGGGGTCGGATTGAAAATCCGCGTGTCGGTGGTTCGATTCCGCCCCAGGCCACCACGAATTCGATGCCCAGCCCTAAAAGCTGGGCATTTTCTTTTGTGGGCTCTACCCCATAAACGGGGGATGGGCATTCATCAGACCCGGTTAATCACACCGTTCCAACCGCACTGAGCCAAGACTCTCATGCGGTAATTCTCAAAATTTCTGAACCCAAACGCCCGGCGCGAGAGCTCTGAGACGCGCTGCCTCACAAACGATTGATACCAGCGCTCGACCGTCGCGCTGCCGATCCGGTGTGTGACCGTCAGCTTGCGTTGACTAACGCCGCCCTCGTGGGCCTCAAACACCTCCAGCCGATAGGCCTCGGTGGCCCGAAGCCGAGGGCGAATCCCAGAGAATCGATGCCGGAAATAGCGATGGCAGTCAGTGCAGTGGTACTTGGGCACACTCAGGTGCAACACCATCAACCCGCAACCCTAAACAAGTCTAATGAATGTCGATGTCCCCCGTTAATGATGTAGAGCCGGGCATGCGATGCTTCCTGGAAGGTAAGACAATCGGTCTCCGCTCACGTTTCAACGCTGATATCAGTCGCCGTTCGAAAAAATGACAAGTCCTTCAAATAATCCCGAAGGATGAACACACCCTCCGTAATTTGAATATACCTAGTAAAGAAATGCCTAATTGATCGTTTGCACCGGAAAAGGGGTTACCTAGAATGCCCCGTTCCTCAATAGTTTTTCGGGCACGATTCATGTCCCTCGGTACTGCCACCTCGCCCCCCTCTACGCGTGCTGACTCTCCGGCGCGCAGCGTCGCGCAAACCCGTCCCCTCAGCACGACGGCGCACGCCGGCCTCGTCAATCCGGCCAGCTACTTTCTGCTCTCTTGGCTGGTTCCGGCGTTGCTTGTCATAGTCTGGGAAACAGCTACCCGAGCAGGCCTCATCCGATCTCAAGTCCTCCCGCCTCCCAGCTCGGTACTGATCACCGCATGGGACCTGCTGCGTTCTGGGGAATTGTTCCGGCACCTGGGAGCCTCCCTGTTGCGCGCCATCGCAGGCTTTCTCATCGGCGGCACAGCCGGATTCGGGTTCGGCGTGCTGACAGGCTTCTCCCGCATAGCGCATGCCCTGCTGGACCGCCCCATCCAGATGATCCGCGCCATCCCTTTTCTAGCCCTGCTGCCGCTGGTCATCGTCTGGTTCGGGGTGGACGAGATAGGCAAGGTCTTCTTGGTCTCGCTGGCCGTATTTTTTCCTCTCTACGTAAACACCGTCCTCGGCATCCGCCAGATCGATCCCAAGCTTTTGGAAGTCTCCAAAGTCACGGGCCTGTCGCGGCTGGACACCGTGCGCCGCATCATCCTGCCCGGTGCCATGCCCTCAGTGCTGACCGGCGTGCGCTACTCGCTGGCCACGGCCTGGCTGGCCCTGGTCATCGCCGAAACACTGGCCACCACTTCAGGGATAGGCTTCCTGGCGATGGACGCCAGGGAATTTCTGCAGACCAACGTCATCGTGCTGACCATCATCATCTACGCCCTCATCGGCGTCGTCGCCGACGGCCTGGCTCGAATGCTGGAACGCCGGCTGTTGTCCTGGCATCCCAACTTCGCGGACAAGGGCTGAACCATGGATACCCCGATTCCCTCGGCCGAACTCGCGGTCCAAGTGCATGGCCTGCGGCGCGACTATGGCGAACGCACCGTCATCGAAGACCTCGGCCTCACCATACGCAAAGGCGAGTTTGTTGCCCTGTTGGGCGAAAGCGGCTGCGGCAAAACTACGCTGCTGCGCGCGCTGGCCGGCCTGGACGCGCCCGATGCCGGCACCATCCACGCCCGCGGCTCGGCCGCGGTGGTCTTCCAGGAGCACCGTCTGCTGCCCTGGGCCAGCGTGCTCGATAACGTCATGCTCGGGCGGCCGCCTGACTCCGTGCATCAGGCGCGAGCCGCCCTGGCCGAGGTCGGACTGTCTGGCCGCGAGAACGACTGGCCGCGCAAGCTGTCGGGCGGTCAGGCACAGCGCGTGGCGCTGGCCCGAGCCCTGGTCCGAGAGCCCGGCCTGCTGCTCCTGGACGAACCTTTCGCCGCGCTCGATGCACTGACCCGCATCAAGATGCACGTGCTGGTGAGGGAGCTGGTGGCCCGCCACCGCCCCGGCGTCCTTATCGTGACTCACGATGTCGACGAGGCTATTGCCATCGCCGACCGTATCCTCGTCATGAGCGACGGCCGCATTGCCAGCGAGCACCGCACCAGCGGCCAAGACGATTTCACACAGCTGCGCCACCGTCTGCTCACCAAGCTGGGCGTGGCCGACGATCTGATCCGCCGGTAGTCTTCGGCCAAAAAAACAGGAGCCGCATTTCATGCCCGTACTCAAGACCTCTCTGACCCGCCGCGATCTGCTGAAAATGGGCGCCGCAACGCTGGCCTCAGGATTGATTGTCCCTACGCGAGGACTGGCCGCCCAGGACGCCCGCGATACCGATACTGTCCGCCTGGGCTATGGCCGCGGCGGAATCCCGCTGGTCGCGCGCGAACGTGGAGAACTGGAAAAGCGCCTGAAGGAACAAGACATCAAAGTCGAATGGGTAGGCCCGTTCGCCAACCACGCTCCCTCTCTGCAGGCAGTCGTGGGCGGCAGCGCCGATTTCGGCTTTTGGGGTTCCACCACTCCCGCCTTGGCGGCCATATTGGCCGGCTCGCCGCTGGTGTTCACCTCCTTCAATGTGTATTCGCCCCGATCGACCGCCATCATCGTCAGGACAGACAGCGGCATCAACCATGTGCGCGACCTGGCCGGCAAGCGCGTAGCGGTCAACAAGGCTGGACTCGGCGAGTTCCTGGTCGTCGCCGCGCTGAAAAAATTCAACGTGCCGCGCGAGAAGGTGCAGTTCGTCTACCTGAACCCGCCCGACGCCGGACCCGCGTTCGCCCAGGGCAAGGTCGACGCCTGGTCCATGTGGTCGCCCGGCGTGGACATCTCGCGGGAACAGAACGGCGCCAAGGACATTTTCTTCGAGGGTACCGACCTGGACTTTCTGATCGATTACAGCTCGCTGGTGGTGACTCGCGACTTCGCCACGCGCAACGCCGCCTTGGTGCGCGCCGTGCAGGACGCCTATTACATCGAGGGTCAATGGATCTCCGAACATCCCGTCGAAGCTGAGGCCATTGCCCAACGCGAGGGCAAGTACAACGACGCCGTGCGGGACAAGCTGGTCAGCTACGCCCGCAAAAACAAGTTTTACGAGCCGGATGACGATCACTTTATCGCCCAGTTCCAGCGGGCCGCCGATTGGCTGGCCTCGCACGGCATCATCAAGTCCAACATCAAGGTCGCTGACCACAGTATCAAGGTTTGAACCCACCATGTCTGCAAATCCGATACGACTGGGCGTCAACGTACTGGCCTCTGGCCGCCACGACGCGGCCTGGAAGACCCTGCCTGACGCTGCGACCCTGTCCACCGACATCGACCACTTCGCGGCCATCGCCAAATCCGCCGAACGGGCATTGATAGACGCTATCTTCCTGGCCGACGGCCCGGGCGGCCTGGTGACGGAAAGCCACAGCCGCCCCTGGCGTGCCTTGGACCCCTCCATCCTCGTCGCGGCACTCTCACAGCACACGCAGTATGTAGGCTTGGTCGCCACCACAACCTCGCTGTTCGGCCATCCCCACACCATCGCCCGGCAGATCGCGTCCATCGATCACATCAGCCGGGGCCGCGCAGCGTGGAACATCATCACCTCGCAGAATCCGCCGTCGCTCGGCGCCTTCGGCGTCGACAAAGGCTGGGATCAGGCCGAACGCTACGAGCGCGCCCGCGAATTCGTTGAAATCGTCACAAGCCTGTGGAGCAGTTTGCCGAGACAGGCCATCGAGGCCGACGCGGCCTCACACGTCTACCTGAACCCAGCCAAACTGCGCCCCATCGACTTCCGCGGCCGCCATTTCACGTCACGCGGCGCACTGTCGGTGCCGGAAAGCCCGCAAGGCCGCCCGGTGATCTTTCAGGCCGGCCAATCCGCCGATTCCAAGGCCTTTGGCGCGCGCTACGCCGATGCGCTGTTTACGGGCCAGCGGCTGCTGGCCAGCGCACAAGCGTTCTATGCCGAGACCAAGCGGCTGGCGGCTTCCTTCGGCCGCGATCCCGGCCAGTTGCTCATCATGCCCGGCCTGTTCCCCATCCTGGGCTCCACCGATGACGAGGCGCAGCGCCACAAGCGGGCGCTGGATGATTTGCTGAACACCGAGGCGCTACGCGCCGAACTGGCCCGCCACCTGGCATTAGAACCTGCGGACCTCGCCGACCTTGACGCGCCGTTGCCTCACGCCAAGATAGATGCGAATGAACCCATCGTACCCATTGCCTCGCGCTGGCACCGCAACGAGATGCTCAAGGAAGCGCGCGCCAATGGCTGGAACATCCGCGAACTGATGTTCTCCAACATCACGGGCGGGCATCGCGTCTACACAGGCACACCGGACGGCTTCGCGCGCAACATCATCGAATGGGTGGATGCGCGGGGCGCCGACGGATTCAACCTCAACATCGACGTGCAACCCGCCGGCCTGGATCTGATCGCGGACCATGTGATTCCCGTCCTGCAGCGCGCGGGGCGCTTTCGCCACGAGTACGAAACCCGCACGCTGCGCGGCCACCTGGGCCTGGAGCCCTTTCGTCCCGGCGCTGCCGAGCGCCTCAGCGCCTGAAGGGAGCCGCACCATGCCGCATGAATTCGCCACAGAGACGTCAGGCTATGCCTGGAGCGCCGTCACGCACATGCTGGGATTCGAGCCGCTGTTCGAATCGATCGCCAACGAAGCGGCGCAGCGCGACGTCGAGCGTCGGCTTCCACGGGATCGCGTCGCTGAACTCAAGGCCGCAGGCTTGGGCAGGCTGCGCCTGTCACGCGAACAAGGGGGCGCCGGACTGGCGCTGCCTGATCTTTTCCGGCTCGCGCGCGACCTCGCCTATGCCGACTCCAATATCGCGCACGCTTTCCGCAATCACTTCTATGCGGTAGAAGAAGCCCTGCGCGCGCCCAGCGAGCCCTTGTATGCGCGGCTGCTGCGCGAAGCCGCCGAAGGACGCACATTCGGTCTAGGGTTCGGCAACGCCCCGCCCAAACGCGCCGGCGAAGCACCGTCAGGCGTTACTGGACGCCTGGAATGGCGTGCCGCGCAGGGCTTTTATGTGGGCAGCGGCATCAAACCCTATTCCACCGGCAACCTTTATGCCGACTGGCTCATCGGCCCTGCCCGCGAAAACCGCGAGGACAAACTGGTCCATTACCTCGCCTCAACCAGCGCTCCGGGCGTGGATTTGAACGACGACTGGCCCGGTTTTGGACAGAAGCTCACGGGCTCCGGCAACACGCGGTTCGCCGAGGTACAAATCCAGGCCGGCGATATCTATCCTGTACCCGCCAGGGCAGAGTACAACGGCACCTGGCGCTACACCTTCCACCAGGTGTACCTGACCAACGCCATCGCCGGCATCGCCCGCCGCATCGCGTGCGACGGCGTTCAGCTCATCCACGGACGGCAGCGCAACTTCTATCATGGTCAGGCCGACATGCCACGTGACGAAGCCGTGCTTCAGGCACAGCTTGGCCGCATCGCCGCGCACGCCGGCGCACTGGACGCTGTCATAGAACGCGCGATATTGGCGCTTGCAGCGGCTTTCGACGCCTACGGCAGCGCACAGGCCGACGCACTGGCCCTGGCTGCTACGCTCAAGGCGACCGAGGCCAAGATCGTCGCCGACGACATCGCGCCGCAACTGGCAGGATGGCTGATAGACCTGGGCTCAGGTTCAGTCGTCACCATCGAGGGCGCGCTGGACCGGCATTGGCGCAACATCAAGGTCATTTCGTCGCACAACCCGCGCCTGTACAAAGAGCGTTTTCTCGGCGATCACTTGCTCAACGGCGTCCTGCCGCCCACCGGGGCGTTCTTCTAATCCCCGGTGTCGGACGGCCATCGGCGCCGCCGTAGGCGTTGAGGTAGGCAGTTCCTTGATCACAGCCGACGCGCTTTTCGGCTTCGACCTGCACGCGCCCTATACCGGGACCGCCTGCACGATGCTACTCGAGGAGCGTGATTGGATAGCCGAGCGCCGTTGGGCCAATATTGACAATGAGAACGTGGGGATCTGTGCGCGAGGCGTGTGACAATGAGGTTGTCAGGAAGCGCTTTGGGCGCAGCCATATGCACGGCGATTCCTGCTGGCCCTCTTACTTGGCGAATGTGCGGGGCCGTGCTCGCTCCAGACACGAACTGGATGAAGGCGGCCGGAGATTTGGATAGGACTGCCTCACGCGTACTCCGTTGCCAATGAACGGTCGGCAAAGTAACGCGTTGGTGTGGTCCCGAGGGCCTTCTTGAACATGACTATGAAGGCCGTCGTGGATTCATACCCCAAGTCGCCTGCGACCCGCTGGACGGTCGCACCGCCAGCAAGTTCCCGCAGCGCGATGACGAGATGAAGCTGGCGCCGCCAACGGCCGAAGCTCAATCCAGTCTCGTGGACCATAAGCCTCTTCAGAGATCGCTCGCTGAGGGCAACACGCTCCGCCCATTGGCCGACGGTCCGGCGGTCGCTCGGGTCTGCCAAAAGAGCCGCAGCGATCAAGGCGATCTTTGGATGGTCAGATACGGGCAGCTCCAGCCTCTCCCGCGGCATCAGCGCGAGCTCATCGAGCATGACCCGCATGAGCCGATCGAGATGAGCATCGCGCGCATTACTTTCCGATAGGTCCGCTACCCGGAGTATCATCTCGCGCAGCATCGGCGACACCGCAAGCGTGCAGCACGCATCCGGAAGCATGGCCACACCGGGCTCGACAAACAGATATGCCAGGCGAGCATTGGACGTGACCTGATTGCTATGAGGAACGCCACCCGGTATCCAAACGCCGCAGTCGGGCGGCACGATCCAGACCCTGCTTTCCGCTCTGCAGGTAACCGCGCCATGTAGCGCCAGGACCAGTTGACCCTGCGGGTGTTGGTGCAGCGCCCCCTCGGCTTCATAGTCGGCAAAGTCCACCCTGATTGCCATCGCTGGCCCTCGCGAGAGGCTCAGATTGATCGCGGTACCGCAGGGAGGTCGCTTATTTGCAGCTTGGCCTAATTTCGAGATCATATGGCATTATCGCCAATTTCGTTCGCGACGCAATCCTCCCGGATCGCCCAGAACCCGACTGCGCGATGCCCCATCGCTCGATGGAAAAGGCGACCGGCTTCAGCGTCACTGCTCCCCCCATCTAAGGAGCCGTGCGCGGGGGAGGCCGCTTGTTCGAAGTTTGGCCCAATTTCGAGATCATATGGCATTATTTCCAATTCCGGCCGCGGCGCAATCCTCTAGGATCATGGTTAGACAACTCCAGGAGATTAGCCATGCGTATCGCCGTGGTGGGCGCGACCGGCAGGATCGGCGCCAAACTTACCGAGAACCTCTTGGCCAAAGGCCATTCAGTCAAAGCTCTGTCGAGAGGAGGCCCCGGCCTCGATGCGCTTGTCGCGAAAGGAGCAGAACCGTTCCTCGGCAGCTTCGACACAGGTGCTGGTGAACTTGGTAGGTTCTTCGAAGATGCCGACGCTGCGTTCCTGATGGTCAAAACCATTTGGGATGGGGATCTTCATGGGCACTACCCAGCGGTAGCGCTTCGGTTTTTTGACGCCCTTCGGGATTCCCCGGTGAAATTGGCCGTAAGCCTGACCGGAATGGGGTCCGAGCTCAGCGGAAACACCGGCCATTTCCAGGGCTTCCATATTCTGGATCAGATCCTCAACCGGCTACGCGACATCAACCTGGTGCACCTGCAGGGTGGCTGGTTCATGGAGGACTTATCGAGATGGAGCGACGCGATCGCGCAGCACGACAGGATCGGCTGGACGCTTGATCCCAACGTCAGAGCTCCGTGGGTTGCCATTCGGGACATCGCGGATATCGCAGCGAAGGAGTTCGACACGCCGAGCGACCAGCGCCGATCGGTAAAGCAACTGGGCATCGATTACACGATGGCCGAGATTACCGAGATTATCGGCCGCGCACTCGGCAGAGAGGTGGACTATCGCTTCGTCGATACGAGCGATCGTGAGGTCGAAACGGTATTCCGGGAGAGGTTCGGCACGCTCGATCGCTGGGTCTATGATAAGAACACCGCGGCTGCTCTTAACGATGGGCGCGTGAAATTCCGCGATGATCGTCCCGCGCTGAGCACGACCATGGAAGAATTCATTCAAAAGACCCTCAGACCGCTGATCGAGAACGCGCGAAAGGACGGCGTCAAACCAGAGACCTTCCTAACATGGTGCTCACAGCGATAATTACCGAGGTGGCGAAATCTACTTGAGTATGCCCGCGCGTGCACATGCAGTTAGTAGGCGACCGCGCGGGCAATGAACGTGCCTCTAGCCGTTAAACGGGCTCTACCCCGTAAACGGCGGATAGGCATTCACAGACCCGCTTAATCACATCGTTCCAACCGCACTGAGCCAAGACTTTGCTCGAACTGGGGTCAGATCACCGCAAAGCAATATCGGACTTTGGTGCATTCAGTGCCGCCTGAAAAAGTTCTTTTCCCGGTCCCGAAAGCCATTGCTCCAATGTGAGCATTGGACCGAATACACGCTCTAGCGCAGGGATATCTGCAACACCCGCGACGACGCCGTTATCGACAAGCGCTGTAAGCTTTCTCAAGAAAGCGTTGGTGGCCAGCAGCTCTTCCGGGAACCGCTGATAGCGGATTGGGCGGCCCGCGGCACGGGAGAAGGCCCGCTCCAGATCTTCACCTGTAATGGCTTGCCCGGATAGTTCCAATGACTGTCCCACGTAGCGCTGTGGGTGACACAGGATTTCCGCATTGATGCGGCCAAGATCGTGCAGCGCAATCATCTGCATGGTTTGATTTGGGTGCATGAAGAACGTAAAGACCCCGTCATTAAGCCCCATGCCGGGAAGCATCATCATTTCCATGAAACTGGCTGGGCGGGTGATCGTAGCGGGGATTGGCAGGCTGCGGATGTAATCCTCAATCTCAGACTTGCTGTCGAAATGTCCCATCCCTGTATGGCCTTTTCCGGCTGCGCCTCCCGAGGAATAGACAAGGTGTTCTACGCCCGAAGCGACCGCGCTGTCGGCGATTGCTTTGCCCTGAAAGACCTCCTGTTCATCCGACACCATTCCTGACGGTGAACTGGTTTGCACGCTGTATACGCCTCTTACCCCAACCATTGCCCGATCAATGGAAGCACGATCGAACAGATCGCCAACGACCAGTGAAACACCTTGATTGGCAAGCGCCTTCGCCTTGTCGCTTTGTGGATCACGCACGAAACCTCGCACGGTACGCCCGTTTGCCAGAAGTGCCCGTGCAACGGCCCCACCTTGTTGACCAGTGACTCCGAAAACCAGAAATTCTTCAGTGCCCTTCATGAAAGTTCTCCATCGTAACTGTTGCCAGTTCCCATTTTGAACTATTGTTTCTTCCTCGCAAGACGGCACGTTTTTGGTTCTCAGTTACAGAGAGGTAACGAATGGCGCGCAACTCCACAGAAACAGACACACCACGTGAGGTAAACGGTCGACCTGTCATAGAGACCACGAGCGGGCCGGTTCTTACGCCCTGCGCACCGGGAAGCGTACTCGCTCGATTGGGCGACAAATGGACGATTCTCGTGATCTCGATGCTTTCGCTCTCGCCCGACAGGCCTATGCGGTTCAGCGCTCTAAGGCGCGGCATTCCGGATATTTCTCAACGGATGCTGACACTCACCTTGCGCAATCTCGAGCGTGACGGTCTCGTTGCACGGCATTACTACGCAGAAGTGCCGCCACGGGTTGAGTACGAGCTCACCCCAAGAGGACACTCAATGCTAGAACCGCTTGCCGGGTTTACCAACTGGATACGTAATACGTGGCAGGAGATCGAAGCATCGCGGCGCGCCTATGACGCAGCAGAGCAAGGGAGGCCGAATCCGCAACGGTGAAGCAAAGCGGATTTTCCAACAAAGCACCAAAACACGTGGCGAGCGACGGCCTCGGCTACCGTCCGGTCAGCCACGAATGGCAAAAGCGCGACAACCGCACGCCGGGGCACGTTGTGCCGTTGCCGCGTCAAGCCCTGAAAACTCTTCGTGAAGGCAAAGCCGATCCGTTGAACTCGCGCAAAGATCAAGACAACCCGCCCTGCCCCTCCATATCGGTATTCAGGTTATCGCCATCGCCTTTGTAGTCCTCGTGATTGTCCTCATCCAGACCGAAGGTTGAGGAGAACTGGCCGCGCTCCTCGGCTTTCCTGCCGGCCTCACTATCCCAATAACTCAAGAAGTGATCTACTTCCTCATCGCGGTAATCGAAGATGCTGACGCCGTCCGGAGCATCCCGCTGACCATAGCTGGCCATATAGCTATCCAGGAAGCGGAACTTGTCCAACCCGTCCTCGGTCAAGAGACCCTGATCGTTCAGCTGGATCATGAACTCCTGCATGTCTGTACGGTAACTTCGGATCTGGTCGGTCTTCTTGATGTCGTTAATGATGTCAGGAATAACGGTAGCGATGGATAACACCGCGGAGACAAGGAAGGATGGCGCCGCAGCGGCCTTGACGAACTGCAAGCTCTTGAGCAGCCCCAGCGAGGA
The DNA here is from genome assembly GCF_002261185.1 of Bordetella genomosp. 4. Classification (GTDB taxonomy): domain Bacteria; phylum Pseudomonadota; class Gammaproteobacteria; order Burkholderiales; family Burkholderiaceae_B; genus Bordetella_A. The sequence goes on along the minus strand of NZ_NEVQ01000003.1, from coordinate 53,716 downwards.
CGCGACGCCGCCCGCCAGACCAAAGCCGCCGGCCGCGACCTGAAGCGCGCCCTTGGCCGTCGTGGTATCGTCGCCCGACGCCACGCCCTTTTTGATGGTCAGCGCTCCGATGGCGATGTCCGCCGCCCCGGCAAAAGTGTCGGCGCCAGCACTGGCCACCAGCAAATAGGCCGAGGCGCCCTTGTGCAATCCACTGGCCGGCTTACCGTCCGGCCCCTTGACGCCAGGCCGAGTCTGAATCCCCTCTTCAACCGCCTTGATGATCTTATTGCCTTCCTTCTCATCGATCTTGAACTGAGCCATCCGCTTTTCGTAGGTTTCTCGGTTGGTCGAACTCGATAACGCTTTATCCATCGCTTCGTAGAAACCACCGTAGCTGTTGTGTGCTCCGGCGGGCGTGATTCCAGAGGGACTTCTTAGCAGATCGTCCAGCGTCTTGTCCAAACCCAGCAACGAAGGGGCCGGCTTCTTTTTCATTGCGTCGATTTCAGCCTGAGTCTTAACTTCGCGCGTTTCGTCCTCAAGCGGGTTCGGCCCGTCTCCTACTCTCGGCGCATCGCTGGCAACATATTTCTTGTCGATCGCCTCGTTAAACTCCATGACGCTCTTGTTGTGCTCACCGATGATATGGTTACCCAGATCAGCGAAGTGCTTGCCGGCGCCGACGAAGCTGACAAAATCCTTGGCGATAGCCAACCGTTCTTCAGGTGTGTCGGCCAGTGTTCCACCCTTTCCGGCCAGTTGATAAATTCCCGAGGCCAGCGAAACCATGCCACCGAGCGAGCCAATGACGCCAGCCTTGGTCATGGTTTCGAAAAAGGCGCGCGCACCGCCCGCCTCAAGGCCCTTGTATTTGCCGCTGCCGATGATTTTCTCGACATCCTTCGTAGTCACTTCGCCGGAATGCGAATATTTCGCCCCGAGCTCGGCGATTGCCTGCGCAAATTCTTTATTGGTCTTCTTGTCGCCCAGCATGCCTTCTAAGAATTTCTGTGCTTCGGCTGCACGGCGCCCCAGATCAAGCCCTCCCTTCTTGATCAGCGTCAACAGCATCTTGCCTACATCAGAACCGGCAAGGGTCAGGTTTTCCTCACTGATCTTGCTTGGATCAGCCATCAGCGCGTCTAGCTCCATCGTCATGCTGTCGATCTGCATGTTCTGGGCAAACTTGGCCGCGGCTTCCGGGTCGGCTGCCAAAAGTGACGTATACGTCGCGGAGATGTCATCCTCGGCCACTTGCTTCATCTTGGGATCCTTGCTGAGATCCTGGATGTACTTCGCATATTCCGCGCTCTCTGCCATCTCCTTCAGCTCTTGGACAACCTTGTCGCCACCTTCGACCTTACCGAGTGCAGTCTTGCGGGCTGCCGTAATGTCCTTGGCCACCGCCTCGGACTTCATCAGTGTTTCGATCTGTTCATCGACCTTAGCACGGTCGATGATATCTTCCATGTCGCTGCCCGTGACGGCGCGGGTCGTGACACCCTCGCTGATGTTCAGCGTATACATTTGCGCGCCATTATCAACAAACGCGCCAGCCTTCATCGCGTTGTAGAGCTTCGCACGATCATCATCAGCCTTGATCGAGCCGTTATCGATGCCGGCTTTCCAATCGGACATGACCTGTTGCCAGGCGGATTCGGTGACCGTCAGGTTCTTGCCGTCGGCACCTTTGTCTGAGGTCAGCAGCTGTGTGACGTCCTGCTTGTCCATCGGCGGCAGGCCGGCTTCCTCGCGGGCTTTATTGACAGCGTCGATGCGTTCCTTTTCGGCCGCGTCCTCATGCTTGGGAGTGATTTCGTCAGCCATCTTGCCCTTCAAGGCGCCAAAGCCGTATTTACCGAAATCCTGCAGCCGCGCAGCCTCGGTATCGGGCTCCGCTCGGCCTTCGGGATCAAACCCGTTGATCTTGCCGTCGCTTTGCGCGCCAGTCGAGTTCCCGGTGGCATCATAAGTCTCGATATGCTTCAGAACCTGTTCGGCGCGAAAGGCGGCATCGGCATCATTCTCGAAGTCGCCAACCTGTTCCTTCAGCATGTCCCTGACACCGGACTGGTTGCCCAGATTCTTCAGCAACGGATTGTTTTCGATAATGTCCTTGGCGCTGCGCTTGTCCGTTTCGGGACGCTCCCAATGGATGCCTAGCGCTTCGGCCTTGGCGCGCGCGTCTTTGTCATCGGCAGCGTTTCCGCTGTTACGGACCTTGCCCTTCAGGCTTTCGAAACCATATTTGCCAAAGTCTTGCAGACGCCCTGCCTCGGTGCCATGATCTGCCTCGCCACTCTTACGGAAGCCGTTGATTTCGCCGTTCCCGACATCCGTACTGGCAATGCGATTTCCACCCTCATCGTATTGCTCGATGTGTTGTAGCACCTGCACAGCACGGTACGCCGCATTAGGATCGTTTTCGAAATCTCCGACCCGCTCTTTCAGCATCTCCCTGACGTGACTTTGATTGCCAAGGTTCTTCAGCAACGGGTTCTTGTCGATGATTTCCTTGGCGGATCTATCGTCTCCCTCTGGCAGCTCCCATTCGATACCCAGGGCCTCAGCCTGCTCTCGGGCCTTGGGATCCTCGGATGCGCTTTCGATATGCTGCAGTTCACCCTTGAGGTTGCCGAAACCGTATTTACCGAAATCCTGCAGCCGCCCGGCCTCGGTCCCGTGATAAGCCTCTTGATCCTTGGAGAATCCGTTGATCTGGCCATTGCCGACTTCGTCGCCAACCAAACGCTTTCCATCACCATCGAAGCGCTCGATATGTTCCAGTACCTGCACGGCGCGATAAGTCGCGTCGGCATCCACGCCGATCTTGCCGTTCACGCGCTTTTCTAATGACTCGCGCACACCCGCTTGATTACCAAGGTTCTTCAGCAACTCGCTGTCTTCGAGAATTTCCTTCGCCGTACGCTTATCGCCTTCGGGACGCTCCCAACGAATGCCGGCTTCCTTTGCCTGCTGCTTCGCCTCGTTCCAGGCTTCGGTGTTGTGGGGATCAACCGATTTGGGATCCACGGGGGCAGAGGCAGCGACATTGGACATGAGAACGTTCCTGGAAATAAGGGGGTTAACGTAGCTTGCGACAAAAACTAAACCATCTCGATGACACAGCCGTGAAGCATCGCCCAGGCCGCTTTCTGCCAGCAGGTCTTTTCTGCTGCAGACATCACGACAGGACAGCTCCCTGCTTCCCGCCGTACTCTCAGATAGTTACTGTGGACGCTGCTTGCTGGCATCAAGCGAGGCCTTCTTCTCGGTCGTGACCTTGGTCACTTCGGCAGACATCGCGATGGCGCGATCAAAAGCGTCGGTCATTTTGGCCAAAGCCTCTTCCGCGGTACCCGTCATGCCGCCTTCGGCTGCCCATTCGAAATTCCAGACCCCAGACAAACCATCGGCGCCAGGCACGTCATGGGTTTCCACGGCGGTAAAGATGGCCTCGTGACGCACCATATAGGCGGCAGCCGACTGCACATCGTCGGGCACGTTACCGCTCTTGTTATCGGCCAATTCTCTCAATTCCGTGATGTTGATTGCCGACTGGTCCTTACCTTTCAGATAATCGACCAAAATCTGACTGGACTTCGCCGAATCGAGATACTGGTCGAATTGCGACGAAGGCTGGGTCTGAGAGGGCGGAGTGGCACCCGCGTTTGGCATGGCTACTGACATTTGAACTCTCCATACAAAGTTTCAAAAAAATTCGGCCGATCGATATGGCCCTCGAAAATATGTTCGGGATGGCGCAACCAGAAATGGCGGGGAATTGAAATGAATATCCCGCGAATAAAACCTAGTACATCTGGTTTCCGCCAGGGAACCCATCGGGCATGACATTGCCTTGATCAAGGGTCTCGCGATAGAAATTGACCTTCTCTACATAATTCTTCGTACCGAATCCTGTCGTGGAAATGGAGGCATCGCTCATATCAACGGAAAGAGGACCCGAGTTATATGCGCGCAATGCAAAATCCCAATCGCCGAACTGGTCATACATTTCTTTGAGATACATCGCGCCCGCCATGATATTGGAGCGCGCATCAGAACTGTCGCCGGTGATCAAGCCCGGATTCTTCGCCTTCATATCGGCAAACGTTTGCGGATTCAGTTGCATCAAACCGGAATCGGTCATTCCGTTTTCCCCATTGACCGAACCGGCCGACACGACTCCTTTCGACTCGTCCCAGATCACTGCCGCAAGCAGATTCGGCGCAATACCCGTCGCCTCCGACGCCGCAAGAATCTCGTCCCGGAAAGGCTCCAATTGCGGATTTAAATTCGGGCTCAACGCCTTGCTGTTGCCAGGACCTTCCTTCGTAGGCGGTTGCGCCTGATCTGCGGTGCCGTCGCCACCAGGGGCAGTTGCGTCGGGTTGTTCCACCGCATTGTTTTCCTGCGGAGTGTCCGACGGAGAAACACCGGCACCGGGTACCTCTATACCCATCGCCTGCATCGTAATACGCGCGACTTCCAGTTCAGCCTCGAAATGCTTGCGCAAGGCGTCGTCCGTTGTCGCATTGAGACGTGCTGTACGGTCAGCGTAGAAAGCCTGCCATCCGCCAATGGAATCTGTTCCTGCCTGCATATCACTCTCCCAATGAAGCGAGGGATCCCGATATCGTCACTCCATACTCGAGTTAAACCATCAAGTTGAAATGGCAATACCATCTTTTGCCTTGATCCTGCGCGCGCCTTGATCTGTAAACCGTCGCAGCATGGCATTTCCCATAGCCGCTGAACGTCTGATGCATTACCCGCAAATTAGCGTACCCGCATGACGCCACTATGACGCAGATAGTGGATCAAACAAGCCTCATCATGGCTATACAGATACTGCGATAGCCAAGTTTCCATATGACGTGAAAGCCGTGGTCCGCGTGCACCTGTCACGCACACGTCATTGAAAAGTCATCCAATGCATGGTTGGTTTATGCATGGAATAGATAGTATGGGAATACAGATGCTCCGCCTCTTTGCTGCTATACCAGCCGTAGTGCTGATTACGGGCTGCGCCGGCCATCTGTTTGCTGATAAAGCAGATAACCGCCTGACCACACTGGCGACGGAACTCGACCGGAAAGGGGACACGGCATCTGCCATCGCGCTGTACGAACGCGCCGCGATGGCGATGCCAAACAATCCCGATATCCTGCTAGCGTTGGGCCGAGCGTATTTGCGCAATAACGATCCCCAATCGGCCACCACCGCCTTCCAGCAGGCCTACCGCCTGCAGGAAGGAGCCCCCCGGGCCCTGCTCGGGCTAGGCCAAGCCGCTCTCATGGAGGGCAGAGTCAAGCGTGCCAATGATCTCATCGCGCAGGCGGCACCTGCACTAAATACGTTCGGCGCCTACAACTTGCTAGGCATCAGCCGCACCTTGAACGGAGAAATAGATGCCGCCATGTCCGCGTTCCACAGCGCGCAGCAGCTTGCACCAGCCAATCTGGAAATCAAGACCAACGAGGCATTAGCCAACGCGTTGGCTGGACAATCGGCGGTCGCCATCGAGCAAGTATCGGCAGTCACCACATCGCCGTTGGCCGAAACACACCATACGCGGCGGGCGATTCTCATTCTGATGCTGGCCGGGGACGACGAGCAGGCCCTCGCCTTGACACGCGAACTCCCAGAATCCGAACGTGCTTCGCTGATCAGTCGCGCCCAGCACATCCGCGAATTGCCTACCGTTGTCGAAAAGGCGGCCGCCATCGGGATCACAACCTCACTGAGGGCTCCCGGCCCGGCTGGCAGCATATCCTCGCCATCCTCCAAAGACTTACCTGCTGCACAGTGACCCCCATCCGCCTTGAGCATGACTCCGTTTGAGACGAAAAAGCCGGACATTCACCGTGCTAGTTCGAAACGCTGGGTTCAGCGATCTGTTGATCCGGGGCACCATCATCTTGTATTCCCCCCAGGTAACGTTCCACCGCGGCAGCGGCCGGCGCCACAAAAGCCGGCCCCATTTCGCGCCCCTGCAGCAGATCTCTTTTGTCGGCGACCATACCCAACAAATTAAGGGCATTGGCACAACCAGGCGGCAAGAACCCGCCTGGCCTGATACCCACATCCGTCGAACATGCGCGGGGAAGATAGCCGATATCACCCCCGGGGCCAGCCACGCCCGCATATCTCGGCGAATAACCCGTTTCAGACATTGTCGTGCAGCCAAGCATGCTGCTCAATGCAGCGGCGCAAATGACGTTGCGGACACGCCTATTCATCACGTTTCCCTCAGAACACATAGAAGCCGAAATCCAGCGCGTTGCGCCGGACCGCGGCAGCGCTACCGGCAGCCAGAATGGCGGGGTTCTCGCTGGCCGGATCCAGCGGCGTCGCACTAACCTGGCTGGAAACCGGACGCACCAGATAGGGCGTGATCAGAATTACCAATTCTGTCTCATTGCGCTGGAAACGTTTGGATCGGAACAGATTGCCCAGGATAGGGATGTCACCGAGTAAAGGCAGTTGATCGGCATCCGTGGAGCTATCGCGCTGGAACAGGCCTGCAATCGCAAAGGTCTGCCCGCTGGCGACTTCAACTTGCGTGTCGGCTCTTCGCACGCGGAATTCCGGCACGCTTACTCCGGCGATCTCCACGATTCCCGTCCCGGCCAGCGTACTGACCTCGGGCTTGACCTGCAGCGATATTCTATTGTTGGGCAGCAGGGTCGGCGTGAACACCAGCGACACCCCATAGGATTTATATTCAATGCCGACCATATCGCTGGTGACAGGCACCGGCACCGGAATTTCACCTCCGGCCAGGAAGCTCGCCGAACGCCCCGTCACGGTGGTGATGTTCGGCTCTGCCAGGATTTCCAGCACCCCGTTGCTCTGCAAGGCATCGAGGATAAGATCGACATTGGCGCTGCTCGAACTGAATCCGCCGGTCGCTGTGTTGGTAGCACCAGTACTCCCAGACAGCGGACCGCCCGTGATCAGCCCGAAAGAGAACGACCCGGAATTGATCAACGCCTGCCAATTCACGCCGTAGCTCAGTAGTTCTCGGCGCGAGACTTCGGCAAAGCGCACCCGCAAATTGATCTGTTGCAAATCCCCTTGCGTCATCATGTTCACTGCCTTGACGCCTTGGGACGCGTGTCCATCAAGCAGGACATTCTGTTCGACACCTTCGTCCAGGTCATCGACTTCGCCTCTGGCGACGATGCGGCGGCCGCGGACGTCTTCCCGCGCATTTCCTGCCAGCCCGACACCGACCTGCACTCTCGCATCGGCGACCACATTGTGCTGCGCATCCAGGGCCGTCACGCGCGTGGTGCCCACATTCTTGCCAAACAGATACGCGGAGGTGGTGCTGACCATTTCTACATCCGCAATATTTTCGTTCGCGACCATTACTGAGCTGACAGGACGATCGAAACGAATGATCAGCCCATCGTCCTTGCCGACCGTCCAGCGAGTCTGCGCCGCGATCGCCGTAGCGGCGGGCGCCATCGATCCACTGATAAACGCCAGCAAGACCAGCAGCAGTCGAACGGCGTCCAGCGAGCGTTTTCCACACACCGAATTCGCCAGCCCGCTTGTTTTTCTTCTACTGTTCGGAAACGCCATGAAGTCTTCCCTATGCCAATAAAAAGTTCACGCAGCCGCCTTGTCCGCTTCATTCGGAGACGGCGTACCCAAGGCCTCCAGGCGTCCATTCAGACCCAGCATGCCCAGGGGGTGCGACACATAACCGTTTGCCAATTCGGTATACGACATGACGGGGATGTTCACCCCATGTCTGGACAGGTGGTGGTACATATATCGACGCATATCCGCTGCAATCATCAATACCGCCCTGGATGTGCGCCCCGCCACACTCGGCACCGCCTGCAAGCCCTCGATCAGACGGGAACTCAGGCCTGCCGACAGCATGCCGCCACGTCCTTCCTTGGACGAAAGCTCCCGACGGATCTCTTGTTCCAGGTCTCGCGAAAAAACGTAGACGGCAATCGTGCGATGCACATCCGCATACTGATGACAGATGTGGCGAGACAAGGCAGCCCGGATGCTTTCAACCTGTGCAGGCAAGGAATTGCCTTCCCCCGTCCTCGCCAGCACCTCCAGAACTGCCCTGAGGTTGCCGATGCACACCCGCTCTTCCAGCAGACGTCTGAATATCTCTGCCATCCGCTGCAAAGGCACGGCTTGCGTAGCCTGTCGAACCAACTCCGGAAAGCTCTGCTCCAGTTCTCCCAGCAATTGCCGTGTCTCTTGTATGCCGAGAAACTCTGGCGCATGCTGAAGCTGGATGGCCAACAGATACTCTGCCAGCGCTTCTTCCGGTGTCAGACACACACCGCCGAGTTTCTCGATTTCCTGCGTGTATTGATGCGGTATCCAAACAGCCGGCTGGCCTTCGATGCTGACCGTTTCCCGCGGTTCGACGCCCAGCACCTCCAGCATCGGCAAATTGCCACGGGCAAACACGCATCCCGGATGCACTGCGCCGCCCGCCACCGGCACCCCATCCAGGTACACACTGAACAGGGGGTCGGGCAACAAATCATCGAGTTTGAAACCGATTGGCTGAAACGGTATCCCCAAGGCAATCTCGGCACGAATCCGGGCATCTTCGAGTGCCAGCTGTACTGGCTGCAGGCCGAGGGCCGTCGCCAATTCGGGACCGACACGCAACGTCACGCGTCCCGACGGAGGATCAACCCAGTCAGACAACATATGGACTGCGCTGACTTGAACAGCACCGACATCGCCTTGCCCTTCCTCAGCCGCCTCATCGCTATCCACCTCAACGGCAGCAGCCTCGCGCCGTCGGGCCATATACGCCGCGCCGCCCAACAGGACGGCAATACCAAGAAACGTATGCATGGGAAAGCCTGGCACCAGCGACAAAAGCACGAGCACACCAGCGCACAAGGCCATCACCTTCGATTGCGCACCCAATTGACCGATGATTTCCGCACCCAAGTCGACATTCTGACCCGAGTTGACACGCGTGACGACAATCCCGGCAGCTACCGCAGTCATCAGCGCGGGAAGTTGCGCAATCAGGCCATCACCCACCGACAGCAGCGAATACGTATGCACCGCATCCGAGAATGACAGGCCGTGGCGGACAGTACCGATAATGATGCCGCCCATCAGATTGACACAAAGAATAATAAGACTGGCAATCGCATCGCCCTTGACGAATTTCATGGCGCCATCCATGGCGCCGAACAACTGGCTCTCGCGCTCCAGGCTCTGGCGACGCAACTTGGCTTCGTCCTTGTTGATGTCGCCATTGCGCAGATCCGCATCGATACTCATCTGCTTGCCCGGCATGGCGTCGAGACTAAAGCGCGCGCCTACTTCAGCGACGCGCTCTGCTCCTTTGGTGATCACGATGAATTGCGCTGCCGTGATGATGAGAAAGATCACCAGGCCAACGACCACATCACCAGCAATCACGTACTCGCCAAACGCAGCGACGATCTCGCCAGCATCCGCATCGCGGAGAATGAGGCGCGTGGTGGTGATGGACAGCGACAGGCGAAACAGGGTGCTCAACAGAATGATGGGAGGCAATGCGGAAAAGTCGGCTGCCCGAGAACTGTAGAATGCCACGATCAAGACCAGCACCGTAAATGCGATGCTGAAGCTGACCATGACATCTACTAGAAAGAGCGGAATGGGGATGATCATCATCACCACCACCAGCAGCAGGAAGGACGCGACGACGATGTCGCTGCGGCCCGCCGCCATCCGGACGATGCGATTCAGCAGGTCTTTCACGCGTTCGCCTCCGGCCCGCGGTCGTACCGGGCCAGCAATTCCGTAGCCGTATCAAACTGGCCCAAAGCCAGGTGCGCGTCGATTCGCAGCAAGGCCAGGTCGGATGCCGGCACACCCAGTGCCTCCATTTTGTTGGTCACGGTCAGTGCACGTGTGCCATCGCCCGCCATAGCGAACAACTCGGCCAAGCCATGTAATACCCCGATATCGACGGGCTGCATGTGATGGGCAACTAATTGATACACCAGACCTCGGCTCACATGTCCATTGAGCGCAAGCAACCGCGCCCGGCGGCACAGCCATTGCGCACTGAGGCTATCCCAGTCTTCCATCCGGTTCGGCCTCCGGTTCGCCTTCTTCGAGTTCTTCTTCGCCGGCCAGGCCGGCACCCAGGACCCGCAAATGATGATTCATGTCTTCAGACAGCAACGATGCCGCTGCAAGACGCACTTCAGCCGGCAGATCAAGCGCCGGCAGCACGCTGTCAAGTAGATGCTGCAAAATCGTGACGTTTCCCACCGTATCCGATAATTGATCGTCGATAGGCGGCGCGGCGTTTGCCTGTTCAGTTCGGTCAACAAGCCGACGACGGCTGCTCGAGGCTCGCCTGAGCGCCGGTTCGGGCCGCCTTTCCTGAGAAGAGAAGGGCGAAGCCTCGGCCAATCGCCGCAGCCCCTGCATCTCGCGCGCACGCCAGAGATCAACATCTGATCGAGTGATCCGCATTATTCCAGCATCCCCTCACAGTCCGAAAATATGCTCTTGGCCACCGCGAACCAGGACTATTCGCCCTTTGTCTATGCTCTTCAACATCCAGCCTTCATTGAGCATGGTTCCCTGGTAATGGCGTTCACCTTCGGCATCGACGATATAGGGGTGCGTTCCTAACCAGACGGCCGTAATGGCGACTTTGGGGACTTCCACGTCGACCATCTTTGATCTGAGTAGATAGCTTGATCCATAACGCAGATCGAACCATTCCTGCACGGCCCGCCATCGCGCTTTGCTGTGGTCCGGCAGTACACCTCGCACCTCGGCCACGACACCATCAACCTGGACCACCATGTCCTGCAAGCCCGCTACCTGCAAGCGTGACTGCAACGCCCGCTGGACTTCTTGCGCCGTCGGCTTCGGCAGACGCACATGCGCAGTATCGGGCTTTGGGCCGACCTGGGCATTCTTTGCCGCGCCCGACTCTGGCAGTAGCAGGTAGCCCCCCATTATCCCCAGGCAAACCAGCCCCACTAGCCAGGCATTCAGGTGCAGGCCATGCCGCCCCGCCTCACTCACCTCACTGCCGATCCGAAACTGCACGCTTCCTATGGCAAAGCGGCACGGCAAACGACTTTCTGCAATATGCCCCATTGGCAGTTTACGCACACCGTCTATCAGTACCGATTCCGCATAAGATTGCAGCCTGACGCAGCCGTTGCAGACCTCGACTGTCATATGGCACGGAGCAATTCCCTCATCCCGCACGACAAGATCGCCATCGAGATCGGCCCCGAGACGATATGTGACATGTTCCTGGAGACGCGTCCTGGCTCCTGCATGCATGCCGCTGGCTATATGCAGCGCAAGTGATTCGCTGCGCTCATCCATACAATCGACACCATCCGGGATCGATACCGGCCAGCAGACATATTGTCACTAAATTGCGCATGGCGGATACATAAAAAACAGAAAAGGGCCGGAAGCGTTCCCGGCCCTGCCACCGAAAACCGCTATTAGTTAGGACGTTGCTTGCTGGCGTCCAACTCCGCCTTTTTTTCCGTGGTGATTTCGGTAACCTTGGCCGACATTTCGATCGCGCGATCGAAAGCCGCTTCCATTTTGGCCAAACCGGCTTCGGCGCCGCCACCAGTCGTGGTAGGAGAAACGTTGCTCATAATTGACTCCAAAAAATATGAAATTGAACACTCGAAAAATAGAGAGCTCATCAGATGCCCCTGCGAGCAAATCCATTCTGCTTGGCCGAAATGACTACGGCATTACACTTTCACAGCATTACAAACATGCTGGCGGTTGCAATAACATGGCCGCCGTGTGGCCCGGGTGCGCCATCGTCATATCAGGCCCACTTTGACAAGCACTTCCGCCACTCGGCCAAAATGGCGTTCCTGCAGCGGCTCCCCCAGTGCGCATTGGCGCGCCACCTCGCCGGCGAGGTTTGGGTCGTACACGTGCGGCGTGCTCTTCTCATGGCGCTGCGCCCATGCCTGGGGCGCTTTGTCCGGAGGGACCACGTGCACCACCACAGGCACCTTGGTTTCGCCACGGACATACCGTATACCGACGATCCAGCCCTTCTCGCTCCCGATCATTACAGAGGCCATATGCTCGCCCCGGGCCGATGAAGTTGCTTGCATGGCCACACGCTGCCGGTGTCTTTCCTTGCGGATTTCTGGCGACCCATCCATATCCTTGCGTTCGCGTTTCACTTCGCTATGCGACATGCGCATATCGCGCGCAAACAGCCATTTCTGAAGCAGCAGATCGAGTATTCCGGTACCCAGAAATGCCAGAATCGCGGTAAGTGCAATGGGGATGAATAAATGATTGAACGATGCCAGCAGACAATCGACGCCACAGGACGGAGCACCGAACAGAAAAGGCAGGCTTGTTTTATACGCGATGAAAAATGCCACGCTCAAAGCCGCCACTTTCAACAGCGCCTTTAGAAACTCCACGACGTTTCTCAGACTGAATAATCGTTTGAACCCGCTGATCGGGTCGACTCTCTTGATATCCGGTTTGACAGGTTCTGTCGAAAAGACGATTCCCTTGCTAATCAGGACGTTCCCGATGAAGACAACGAGCACGATGAGCACAAACAGCGGAAAAGTCGTAGACATCAGCGCGTCCAACGCCTCCACCACGATAGCACCCCAGACTTCGGAGAACTTCATATCGGGCGCCTCAAGTGCCAGAGCCACTCTGTCGAACAAAGCTATCGCTCGGACCGCCATGGTATGAGCCGACAGGCCCAGATAGACCGTCGATGCCAGCACGACCAGCGCCGTAATCATGTCCTGGCTTTTCGCCACCTGCCCCTTTTGCCTGGCATCGCGCAGTTTCTTGTCTGAGCCTGGTTCGGTCTTTTCTTCGCTCGATTCATTGCTCATCTTGAGCCTCCCGCACCCATGCTTATCGCCTTATCTGCGCATCTTGCCTACCCAATCGGACACGCCTTGGGCCGACTCCACCAGACTCGCCATATCGGGCAACAGCACCGCCATGTAAAGGACGAGCAATATGGCGAACAGCAAGTTCTTCACCGGCAGAGACAAATCGAAAACGTGCAAGCTGGGCGCCATGCGCGACAGATATGCCATCATCAAGTCTGAAACCAGAATGGCTATCATCAACGGGGCAATCATCATGACCGCCAGTCTCAGCACGTTATCCAACAAGCCAAGCATTGCCGGTCCCAAGCCGTCCATGACGGGGAAAAACCCGCCGACCGGCCAGATCGAGTAACTGGTATACAACCCCTGCAGCATGAAGAACAGTCCACCTGCCAGGAAAAACATGGCCACCATGACGACGCTCAGTAAGGTGGCGGTCACGCCAGACTCCGTGGCGGATAACGGATCGATCAACTGCGCCATCGTCGAACCCCGCTGCAGATCGATCAATTCGCCCGCAGCCTCGGCGGCCCAGATAGGCACGCCATAGACTGCGCCCAGCACCATGCCCACCAGCATCTCTATCACCAACGCACCTATCAGGCGATGACCGGCATGGGAATAACCGTCCATGACTTCCGGCAGCAACATGGGCACCGCCGGCGCCGCAAATACCAACGCGATCATAGTGCGAAGCATGCCTGTAATGCCCAGGCGGTTGAACACCGGAGAAATCATTACCAGCCCCAGGCAACGCGCCATAGCAAGCGATGTGGCCGTGATCGCCGGATACGCAGCACCCAGCCATAACAACGCCCCTTGCCACCATAGATCCGTCGAAGCGCCCGCTATCGTGTCCATAGGGGAAATCCGGCCAGCAACAGATCTGCCAGTTCTGACACTTGCCCCGCCAGCAATGGCAGACCGAAGATCAGCGAGAACAACACCGCCACCAGTTTCACTGCCTGCGGCAGGGTCTGATCCTGGATCTGCGTCAGGGCCTGCAGCAGCCCCACACCCAGACCAATGACGATCGCAATCAACAAAGCCGGCGCCGAGATGATCAGAACCGTCATCAGCGCCTTGTTCATCAGTGAAATAATCAGCGTCTGATCCATCTCCGCTCAACCTCCATAACTGACGATCAATCCATGCATCAGGCGCGACCATCCGTCCACAATAACGAACAAAAATATTTTCAATGGAACGGAAATCAGGGCGGGCGACACCATCATCATGCCCATGGCCATCAGTATGTTGGACACGATCAAATCAATGACCAGAAACGGGATGTACAACAGAAAACCGATCTCGAACGCTCTAGCCAGCTCTGAACCGACGAAGGCAGGTACCAACACGACCAGGTCGTCGTCGCGCAAATTCTGACGCGCCTGCTCAGACCATAACCCCTCGGTCGCGTTCAGGAAGAACTCCCTTTCTTCGGGCGAGGCATATCTGGCCAGATGCGTCTGCAAGGGTCCGCGCACGCGACTGGCGATATCGCTCAAGTCTTCCATAGAATTAAGCTGTATCTGCGCCCCCTGGAATTGATGGCTGATTTCGCCGATCAGAGGTGCGGTGACGTAGCATGCCAGGATCAGAGCAATACCGTAGAGCACCAGGTTCGGCGGCGTCTGCTGCACACCAAGTGCATTACGGATCAGAAACAGCACAACAGAAATTTTCAAGAACCCGGTCATCGTCACGATGAACAGCGGCAGCAGGCCTACCGTTGCCACCAATAGGATGATGACGCCGAGATTCGGCTGATACTCAGCCATTTGCATCTGCCAGCCTCGTTACCCGAACACCGAGCGTGCCATCGAACCGTACCAACTCTCCTTGCCCGATTTTCTGCCCATTCACCATCAGGTCTACCGCCTGATCGATCCGCCGGCTCATCGGCAGCACCGCCCCCGGCTTGAGGGTCTTCAGGTCCGCCATGCTCATGGTAAGACGGCCGACTTCACACACCACCGGCACGGTCAATTGATCCAGCATCACGGACGGAACCGTTTGCGTTTCGGTATTGATTTCTTCCACGGCAACCTCTCTTCGTTCATCGATATACCAAGCGCTGCACATGACGTAACCGCCATCCTGCTCGCGGACATCGGCCAGCAGCGAGGGCGCTACGGCCAAATGCAGCCCATCCAACGGCCGGTTCAACAGCACGACATCCCCCGGCCTCAAGGAAGCCAACTGGACAAGGCTCAGCATCTGCCGCCCGGCCTGAAGCGCTGCCAGGATAGGCACACGCTGCCAGATTTCCTCATGGGCCTGCTCGCGCGGCAGGCGGCTCATGGTGGCGTCGGGCAAATCCAGCCATATCAAGGCGCCCTGCGCCTCTTCGGCGCCCTCAGGAAACAAGGCCACGCGACGAAGACCGGGAGCGGCATTCTGGTGCCCGTCCTTGGGAGACAGCACGAAGTCATGGCCGCACACGGCCTCCAGGCGTGACAGCACATTGGCCATCGCCCAGGACAGCAGGAAGACCCGCAGCGACGGCGCGATCTCAGACCACGGTGTTTGCTGCGGACGGGACATACCAGCCCGCAGGCATGCGCCATCCAACCATTTGGCATCGGCGAACAAGCGGCCGTACGCGCCCTCCATCTCAAGCGCTGCGCAACACGCATCGGCCGGTGGAGTCTGCTGCACTTCGCGCAGATTGAACGTGATCGACTCGTCAAATAGGTTGAATACCAGCGGCGACAATGCCACGCCGTCTTGTAACGCGGCCACCGCGGCCGGGTCGAAAATCGGTAACTCCTGCCACAGCGGCACCACCGGAATGGCAGCCTCATCGGCCATGGCGCGCCCCCTGCAGTTCGTCGGCCAGAAACTCCTCGCGCAACGCATTACGTTTGGACTGCTGGCGGCCATGCCAGACCGCCAACTCGTTGCAGGCTTCAAGCTTGCGCACACATTGCGCGTGATTAGCCGTAAGCTGGTCGAGCTCCGCTTGCATCTGCGCCAACTTGCCTTTCAGCTTCTGTAACGAAGCCTCCATCTCCAATAGTTGCCACGCATCGTCACTATCCTGATCGTGGACATGCATGATTTTCCGGCTATCGAAAGGTTCACTGAACAGTTCCTGCCAACGCTCATGCTTTCGCTGCCGTATCGAAACCATCGTTTCCTCGGAACGATGGCTCTCGGCCAGGAACTCCTGCTCGACGCGTTCGCAGTGCCTGGCCTGGAGACTCTTCAAATACAGCAGCCGCTCCTCGCGCCGGAGACGGATTTCCTTCACAGTACGGATTCTCTTCAGTTCCGCACTCACGCTATCAACTCCATCAGGCGGCTGCGCGTCTCGGAAAAACTGGATATCGTTTTCATGTCCTGGCACAGAAAGCTTTCTATCGCCTCGTGGCGCTGGATCGCAGCGTCGGTCTGTGCATCCGTGCCGGCAGCGTATTCGCCCAGCCGGATAAGCAATTCCACTTGCGCATAGCGCGCCATCAAGTCACGCACCTGCGCGGCCGCATTACCGTGCTGGTCATGTACGACTTTGTGCATCAGACGGCTTCGGCTGCGCAGAATGTCGATCGCCGGAAACCGGTTCCTGCGCGCCAACTGAGCGTCTAGCACGATGTGGCCGTCGGCGATAGAGGTGACCTCCTCTGCGACCGGATCGGCTTCACCGTCACCTTCGACCAGCACCGTGTAAATGCCGGTAATGCTGCCGCGCACGCCTGGACCGGCACGCTCGAGCAGCTCCGGCAATGCTGCAAACAACGAAGGCGGAAATCCCCGGCGTGTGGGCGGTTCCCCGACGGCCAGACCGATCTCGCGACGCGCGCGCGCATACCGTGTCACACTATCGACCATCAACAGGACATGCTTGCCGGTATCCCGGAAATACTCCGCCACGCAAGTGGCCGTCTCCGCCGCCTTGACCCGCTCCAGGGCCGATTTATCCGAAGTCGCCACGACGGTAACCGTGCGAGCGCGGGTGTCCGGGCTCATGGCATCTTCCAGCCATTCCCGGACTTCACGACCGCGTTCGCCGATCAACGCGAGCACGATGACATCGGCCTGTGCACCCGCCAACATAGAGGCAAGCAGCGAAGACTTGCCTGCACCGGCCTCACCCAGGATAGCCACCCGCTGCCCTTGGCCCACGGTCAAGAGCCCATCGATGGCACGGATGCCCAACGGACAAGGCTCGCTGATGCGTTGGCGCTCTATCGCCGCCGGCGCTGTGCCGTGAACAGCGCGCAGGACCATCTCGCCTATTCGGCGCGGCGCCCGGGGGTCCAGGTCGTGACCAAACGCATCGATGGCCGTGCCCAGCAGCGGCTCGCCCACCGCAATGGAGAACCCCCGCGACGTGCGGTACACAGGGCAACCGGCGCTAATGCCGTTTGCCTTGGCCATCGGCGCGAGCCAGGCCAGCTCATCCGCGAAACCCACGACTTCCGCGGGAACTGGTGCATAGTCGGGCATGCTGGGCTCGATACTGCAGAATTCACCCAGCGTTGCCCCAGGCAGCCAGGCTCTGATGGTCAGCCCACGTATTTCCTGGACTTTTCCTTGCCTGGGACGGGTGTCCACCCCCTGCATGGCGATATGAATATGATGCAGGGGGTCCGCAATATCCGTTGTTAGACCTACCGTCACTTATCGCCCCCGCTGGTACGAGGTAGTGCTTTGAGAATACGCTCCCATTGGACGTGCGGCGTCAACTCGATGATGCCCGCCGGCGTTTCCAGAAAGCATTGCGATTCTTGTAAGGAATCATCTTCACGCAGCACGACCAAGCGGGCCAGATGATGCGTGACCTCTTCGCCCAGAATCGCGGCCATCCGTGGCGCCACCTTCAAGGTGAACCTGCCGGACTCTCTCAGTTCACCGATAGCCTTACGCGCGGCGAACATGACCAGGTCCTGATCAGGCATGCTATCGAGGATTTTTCTGAGCGCGGTATCGATCACCCGCACGAGGTGCGGCTCCAGCTCGGCCTTATACGACTCCCGCTCGGCCGAAATCCGTAGCGCCAACTCCGCCGCCTCGTCCATCGCGGCACGTTGGCCGTTTTCATAGCCCTCGTGCCAGGCCTGTTCGCGCAAGGCCTGCGCTTGCGCAAGGGCCTCGCTTCGTATCGCGTCCGCTTCTTGCCTGGCCTGTTCGAGAAAGCGTTCGCCCTCACGCCATGCGGCCAAACTCTCGGCACGCACGATCAAGGCGTCCTCTCGATCCGCTGGAACAGTCGCACTCATGAAGACTCTCGCAGATGACGATTCAGGACGTCGACGAGCGCCACAGCCAATTTCTCATCGACATGCCGGATACCATCCACGCCCGCCACATCCGAGTTCAGCGGCCGCTTCAAATGCACCCATGCCGCCAGGTCCTCGTCCAGCAACGAGACCTTGGCATCCAGCACAGCAAAACCCACATCGCAGATCCCGGATATCCACTCTTGTGCGGTATCCGGCCGGTGTCTCGCCTGTGCGGCCAAGGCCGTATCGTGAGCCAGATCCTGGCCCAACTCCACCCATCGCCACCACGACGCGCCAAAATACGTTTCCAGCGACCTGAGCACGGGCGCCCGCAATTCGCGCGCCAACGCCTGAGACCAGAACATCAGGCCGCAGGCTCCGGCAGCCCGTTCCCAGCCCGCCACGTCCAGAGCTACGAATCCGGCTTCCTCGGGTGCGACGGTCAACTGCGCCAGCGGCTTTACGCCAAGTGTCTGGCGCAGCAAATCGATGAGCGACGACCTGAACGGCTCCACCCCGAAGGCCTGCCGTAGCCGCGACTCGTCCTGGATCCGGAGGGGCGCCAAGCACCGCGTCAAATTTGCCACGTGCACACCGGGCAACGGATTTTTCTGAAATCGCTCCCACTCGCCGGTAGATGTCGTCGTCCTGGCCATGATTACGACGCTTGGCGATAGATACGCGTCCGTCTGGCAGACCGGGTCAAGAACCACCATGTTCCGCCGCCAGCCACGATGGCTGCCAAGACGCAGATCAACAGCGACCACTGGAAGAGCCTGCCGACGCTATGCTCAGGCACGGGCACCCCCAGCCAACTGGTCATCCTGGGCTCGGCCGCGACTTCCTCGATGGACGCCGCCACTGGAATCACCGACACTCGCTCGTAGCTCAGTCCGGAAATGCTCCCCGACACCAGCGACTTGATCTTCGGAATCAAAGGCTCGACATCTACGTTCGCTTCATAACGCACAAATACGGCGGCGGACGCCGGACGCGTCTCCTTGCTTCGCAAATCCGTATCCGGCAAATCCACATGTACCCGGGCGGTACGGATGCCATCTACCTGGGCCACAGTATTGGAGAGCTCCTGGCTCATGGCATAGACCAGTTGCGCCCGTTCCTGAATTGGCGAGGCCACTAGACCGTTGCTCTTGAAGACATCGCCCAGGGAATCGAAATGGGCCTGGGGCAGGCCGGCGGCCTCCAGCACCTGCACAGCCGATGCAAAGCGCTCTTCATCGACCATCACGGTCAGACTGCCATCCTTGGTGCTTTCCCGCCTGGCATCGATGCCATGCTTCATCAATACGGAAATCATCTGATTGGCTTGCCGCTCATTCAGGCCGGAATACAGCTCCGTTTTACAAGCCTGCAAAATCAAAACGCACATGACCAAGGCAACCGTGCGCAAAGTGCGCCAACCGATCAAATCGAACACGAATCACTGGCCTCGAATCAGAGTATTAGCGGCACCGGAAACCTGGGTTGCGCTGCGGACGACAACCTGGGTCTCAATGGAATAATCGAACATGCGATTCAGAGCATTCAGCGCGATCATCACCCTCTGATCCGTCTCCTGACCTGTACTGGCGGCCTCGGTTTTGGGCATGGTGTACAGGCGGTCGTGATTACCCGCCACGTGCTCCGCCCGCGACGAGGCTAGACTGCTCCGCGCCAGATACCCATCTAGATACTTAGCCACCACTTGGCCGATCTCACCGACACCGGAAAGATGCCGATCACGTGCCTGCAAGGCCATAACTTCGAACAAGTCCTGCGACGCAGGAGGCGCGCCGCCCTGATGCACGGAAACTTCCAGGGCGATGCCAGAAGCGCTCGGCAAATCCATTATCTGTTCTCTTTTACCTTACCCCAAGCCGAGAGATCACTCATCGGACTGGGCTTCGCTGAGCATTTCGTTCATACGGGGCATAAGGATGGTCTGTGCCAGCGCCGTCACGCCCGTCAGCATCGCTTCATCCAGCCGTGCCTGATCTTCCGAAGAATTTGCTTGGGCATTCTGAACGGCGGCGTCGAACGAGGCTTCTGCTGGCGCATTAGGTACTGCCACGGAATCAACTGGCGTCACTGACATATTCTTGCTCCTGAAAACGTTGCATGACAAAACAAACTCCGCCTCACCTGGAGACCATGACCCGCTGGGGACCAGCCTGGCCCCGATACACCGTGATCTCCGCTACGTCCCGGCTGTGCACGCCAGGACTACTGGTCACGCGTTCACTACTCACGACGGCTGCAATACGTTCACGAAAGGATGCCGGCCCCGTCACGAATAGCGCTGGAGACCGGTCATCCAACACGATGCTGATACCCGCCCCCTGCCTTGACCATTCGCTCGCCAACGCCTGGCGTTGTTCCACGTTCATCGACGGCACTGGCAGCACCTCCGTGCTGTTTTCTTTCCGGGTACTGACAAATAACGTATTACGATCCATATACCAGACCAAATCGTGGGCGTCGGTCAGGCTACGCAGAAACGCATCAGCGCTGTCGACATTTCGCAAACCACGCACCATACCGCCGACATTCCGCGACACCTTCGTTTCGATGCCCAGATTGCGCCCGAACTCGCTCAGTACGATCCGCAAGTCCTGCTCGATCACCAGATACGGATAAGGTTGATTCAACATGCCGATCTGAGTCACAGCATGGGCAGACGCGCAACCCAGCCCGATGCTCAACACAACACCAAGCATCTCCATGCGAGCACCGAAAAAGCGGAATATGCCTGCCCTTTGCATCGCACGACTCCCACACTCAATGGCGTCCATTATTGAATTCAATAGTGACAGGCACATTGCAACTGGACTACAACTCGCCGCGGCGATGCCGGAGGCTCGGCATCGTACAAACTTGGGCGGCAACCCGGTCGATCAACGGGCTAGACATGAGTACGTGGCAGACTCAGATCACGCCATGACAATTCATGTGATGAATAAACATATATACAGTTTATTTGTTGGACAAATTTTATCCTTACACCCAACATCTCACTATCGCCTGTGGCACAAGACGAACAAGTGATCCTGGTGACGGGTGCGGGATCAGGCATTGGGACGGTACATATCGCCTCCAAGGCTGCTGTCGAGGGGCTTGTGCATGTAAGTGCCAACGGACTCAGGGGGCACGCCATCACGGTGAACGCAGTCACTCCTGGCTCCGTGGCCAAGAGAACCCTAAAGGAACGCACATGAAAAAGTTAATCACAGCCCTTGCCATGGCTGCCGCTGCCGCGATGCTCGGGTCTGCTCACGCTGCGGACAAAGACGTCGTCGAAGCCCTCTACAGCCAGGTTCTTAACGCCATCACCAGCCCGGACCTGCCCTCTCGCATCGAAGCAGTCTTGGCGCCGAATTGGCAGAGCATTGGAGACTACACCAGTCCCGTGAAAACCCGGGATCAGTTTGTCACTCAACTCCAGCGGATGGGAACCATTGCTCCGAACTTTACATGGAAAGTTGAAGAGGTCCTTTCGATAGGGAATCGCTTCATCGTACGCAGCCGGGCACGTGCAACACCGACCGGAACCTTCATGGGCGTGCCTGCAACAGGACGTGGTTTCGACATCATGGCCATCGACATCCATACCGTGGAGAACAACAAGATCGTGTTGAGCTACCACATTGAAGATTGGCACCGAGCGATCGAGCAAGTTCGGGGCAAGTAAGCCGTACAAACGCCATGGGCGGCTCCAAGACCCGTGCGCTCGGCACACATCTCGGCGTTGGCGAAGAACGCCGACACCATCATCACGTGCAATCCAGTCACGTCCAAGGGCGATCGGAAGGCGGTTGACACCCACGCCGGCAGAGATCAACCCCACCAGGGCTTGCACGCTGTTCCCGCCATAGATGCGTTCCGGACGCACCCCGAAAATGCCTGCATCACCCTGGCCGCACAGAATCCGAATGTCGAACGCGGGTCCGACGGCCTGCTGCTTTCGGGTCGTGACTTAGTGACTTGATAAGTTCAGCATCCGCTGGCGTTGCCGGGTTGTAGACCACCATTGTCAAGTCCGTTCTGCCGTCGACGGAGAAGGCTGAATATTCGAGACCGATAGAGCCGAGCACAGGGTGGCGGATATACTTGACGGCTTCAATACGAGCGCTGGCAACCTCATTGTCGCGCCACATCGTGCTGAACTCTGGACTGAGCAGGCACAGTTCGTCGACTAGAGGTCCCACCTCGCTAGAGGCTCCCGCGCGAGCGACATCAGCACGAAACGCACGGACCACGTGGTGCGCCACGCTTTCCCAATCGTATTGCGACTCGCGCGCTTGCGGGTCGAGAAAGAGCATTCGCAGGATATTGCGCCGATGCAGCGGCAGCGACCCGTAGTCGCCCAACATGAGGGTCGCCGCACGATTCCAGGCGATGACATCCCAGCCTGCCGTCCTGATCACCGCCGGACTCGGATCCAGCGCGTCAAGCACACGCTGCAGTCGGGGCGTCACACTGTCATTTTTCCGGTAGCGCGCCTGAGGGGAGTAGCCCAGACCAATGAGAAATAGATGTTCACGTTCGACATCCGTGAGCATGAGCGCGCGCGCTATCCGATCAAGCACATCGGCCGAGGGAGCTCCGCCGCGTCCTTGTTCAAGCCAGGTATACCAGGTCGAACTGATATTGGCGCGTTGCGCCACCTCCTCACGGCGCAGGCCGATCGTGCGGCGGCGCGCCGTCGAGAACCCGAATGTCGCCGGATCGAGTTTGCTCCGCCGATCTCTTAGAAACATCCCTAGCGCGTTGGCTGCGTCTGAAGGTTTGTCCATCCTGTTAGTGCTTTTACCATGATAATGTCACTACTTTAAGAGTATAAAAATTGAGCATAAATTTGTCTTCATCGAAATGGAGACTGCTCATGCGAGTATTTGTTACGGGTGCTACTGGAAATATCGGCTCGAGAGTCGTGAACGAGTTGATTGCGGCAAATCATCAGGTGATCGGTCTTTGCCGTTCCGAAGAGAAAGCTGCCTCGTTGGCCGCGACCGGGGCCGAAGTACACCGAGGATCGATCGCGGATATCGATAACCTGAGGGAAGCGATCACGCGTTCGGACGGTATCATCCATCTGGCCTTCAACCACGATTTTTCGAGATTCGTGCAAAGCTGCGAGGATGACCGCGGAGTAATCAAGGCGCTCGGCTCGGCCCTCACGGGCTCGCAACGTCCATTGATCGTCACCTCGGGAACTCCGATTGCCAACACAGTACCGGGTGAACCTGCCAGGGAAGACAATGCCACCTTCGGATCCGATATCAACCCACGCGCGGCCTCCGAAGAGGCTGCCGCCTCCGTCGCCGCAGAGGGAGTTAACGTCTCGATCGTGCGGCTCCCGCAAGTCCACGATCCAGTAACGCAGGGGCTCATTACTCCCCTGATCGAGCTATATCGCGAAAAGGGTGTGTGTGCTTATGTTGGAGACGGTCTGAACCGCTGGCCCGCAGCGCACGTCCTGGATGTCGCCCAACTTTACAGGCTGGCCATCGAAAAGGCCGAACCAGGGGCCAAATATCACGCTGTCGCTGAGGAAGGCCTGCCTGTACGCGATATTGTCGAAAGTCTTGGCCGACTCTTGAAACTGCCCGTCAAATCTATTGCGCCGCAGGAGACCCAGTCCTTCTTTGGCTGGCTCTCGATGATTGCCGCACACGACATGCCCGCCTCCAGCTCGCAGACTCGGGACAAGCTCGGATGGAAGCCGAAGCAACATGGACTGCTCGCCGAACTCGAAATGCTGAAACTCCCTGGCCACTAATGCGCGCAAAAGAGATCCGGCCGCTTCGGATAGGCTGCCTCATTCGCACTTACCCCCAGGATTAGCCTGATTCAGGCAAGCTTTAATCATCGACCCAGCATGCAATTGCTGTTTGCCCGCAAAGCTGATTGCAGACCAGCCTGGGATCCACACAGGCTTTTCTGCCGTGCAAAGCATGGGCACCGGGTTGGTTCTGGAAAATATGGGCATGTGCAGTCCGAAGCCTTGGATCTAGCCGAGCCGGACTCGAGCGCCTACCCTCGTTCGCCGACGTCCTGAAAGCGATTTCTGATCCATATGCCAGCAGGATCACTGTGTGCCCGCGGATGCCATGCCATCGCCAGGCGAAATGATGGAATGTCAAATGGGAGAGGGAGCAAATCCACAAACGCCGCATAGCGCTGCAGCAGTTTCTGCGGAAGACTGGCCACGGCGTCAGTCTGAGACAGAACAAGCGCCACTTGGTTGTAACTGGGCACGGTAGCGACTACTTTTCTCGTCACGCCGAGTTTTTCCAAGATCATGTCCACCGGAGTGGAGAAGTCTGCACGGGATGAAACAACGATATGGTGCAGAGCGCAGTACTCTGCCAAATCCGGTGTGCCGGTCCCCCGGGGGTGGCCACGACGCTGCGCCAGCACGAAATCGTCACTGAGCAGAAACCGTGCCTTCAGAGGCTCAGGCACTTTGTCGATATCCCCGAGAAATAAATCGATCTCACGACGCGCCATGCGCTCAACCAGTCCGGCGTCGTCAGCGGGCACAACGGCCATCCGCAACTCCGGATTGCCATAACTCATCACCTGCGCCATTACGTCCAACGCCAGGATCGTAAACACACTGTCATTTGTCGCGACGACAAAGGTTCTGGCCGAGGTCTTGGGATCAAACTCATGCGGCTGCGTCACAGCGTCGCGGAGCCTGACAAGAGCATCGGCCAAGCTCGAACGTAATGCAAGCGCCCGCTCAGTCGGCACCATACCGCGCCCCGTTTCCGAAGGTACAAGCAGTGGGTCCTGGAACAGCTCGCGCAGGCGAGACAGATGGCCCGACAAGGTCGGTTGACTGATGTGCAGACGCTGCGCTGCGCGCGTCACGTTCAATTCGTCCAGCAATGTGTCCAACGAGATCAGCAGGTACAACTCCGATCTTTTCATATCGAACATGCCGATACCTCCCATCGAATCTAACAATTAACGGTCACTTGGGTATCGCACTTAAGCTTTCACGAGCATCAAAGAAAGTGAACACGGCACGTCCGTGCAGCAACCCGACAAACAAATCCTATTGAATAATGCCTCATACAAACAAGACGTACCAGATCGGCGACGTAACCATCACGAAAATCGAAGAAATGCGGTTGAATGTCGCTCAGCCGTCTTTTCTGTTCCCGGATTGGGACGCTGACGAGCTGGACAGAAACCTGCACTGGCTCACGCCCAGCAACATGGATGCCGCTACTGGCAACCTGATTCAGAGCATCCATACTTGGCTGGTACGGACCAAGCACCATACGATCCTCGTCGACACCGGCTCCGGCAATAACAAGGAACGGCCACGAAACACGATTTTCCATCGATTGCAGACGCCTTACCTCCAGCGCCTGGCTGCAGCGGGAGTGAAACCCGAGGATGTGGACTACGTTCTTCATACGCATCTGCACGTCGATCATGTCGGCTGGAATACAAGACTCGTAGACGGCCGCTGGATTCCTACCTTTCCGAATGCACGCCATGTGTTCTCGCATGCCGAAGAGGACTACTACAGCAGTCCGGCAAGCCATAACGACGTCAATGTGCCAAGTCTGGGGGTTTACGAAGACAGCGTTGCGCCAATTATCGCCTCGGGACAGGCCGACCGTATCAGTAACGCCGGTGGTGAGTATCTCGACAACTTTATTTTCCGGCCGTCTAAGGGACATAGCATCGGGCATATGTCGATAGAACTGCGCTCCAAAGGGACAGCTGCACTGTTCAGTGGCGACGTCATGCACCATCCCTTGCAAGTCATTCGCCCGGACTGGAACTCCGTTTTCTGTGAATGGCAGGATGAGGCACGTGCGTCCCGCCGTTGGGCACTCGAATATGCTGCCGAACGCCAGTTGCTTTTTTTCACGCCACATTTCGCAGAGAGTTCTGCTGGCTACGTGACGCGCCGCGGCGATCACTTTGCCTGGCGCTATGAATAAACCACTTTCAGGGAACTCATCATGACCGAGAAATACTCATCCTGCGGAACAGATCTCGTTTTTGACCAGTACTACGTGCCGACCGATGACGTGGGTATCGAAATTCACGTACGCAACAAGCGTCCTGCCTCTATGACGCGCTTTCGTGCAGACCGCACCATCGTAATCGTACACGGCGCGACGTTTTCGTCAGGCAGCCTTTACGACGTTCCATTCAATGGCATGTCTTTCCTCGACTTTCTGGCGGCGGCGGGTTACGACGTTCATGCGTTGGATGTCCGGGGCTACGGACATTCATCACGGCCATCGGAGATGGAATCGCCTGCAGACGAGTCAGCTCCAGTGATCGGGACGGATATAGGCGTACACGACTTGGGAGTGGTGGTGGATCACGTTCGCGCACTTCGTGGCTTGGAGCGTGTCTGCGTGTTCGGCATGTCCTGGGGGGGTACAGTGGCTGGCGCCTATACCAGCCGCAACGCGGATAAAGTTGAGAAACTCGCCCTGCTCGCGCCTCAGTGGCTAAGCGACAAGCCGATCCCGATCGACTCGGGAGGCCCTTTGGGCGCCTACAGGCTGGTCCCGGTACGGGAAAGCAAGGGTCGCTGGCTAAGCACCGCGCCCGAGCATGGACGCGCTACTTTGATACCGGATGGCTGGTTTGAGCAATGGGCGGACTTTACACTAGCCGAAGATCCATGGAGCCGGGAACGTACGCCCAATCTGATGCGCGCGAGCAACGGCCCCATCCAGGACATTCGCGACTATTGGGCCGCTGGCCGCAAGTATTACAACCCCGCAGAAATCTCGGCCCCGGTGCTGCTGATTCATGGCGAATGGGATATCGACGTACCTATCGACCTCGCTCAGGCCTTATTCCTCGAACTGAAGAATGCGGCATACCGGAAATGGGTTGAGATTGGGGAAGCCACCCACCTCGTCCTGCTCGAAAAAAATCGCCTCGTCGCATACAAGGCGATTCGTGATTTCTTCGATGAAGACTATACGCCCGAAATTGCCGAGAGCCAGACCACATTATCCAGTCTGACGTAATTCGCAGCGCTGTCATAAGTACCCTGCGATCTCGGATGTCTCCTGAGGATAGGATACCCTGGCGCGGCTGATCCGCTGCACGATATCCGAAACCAACTCAAAAAATCGGGTTGGTGCCCTCGGAGATACGAGGACACTGGTCAGCAGCGTTCTCAGATCAACAGGCAACCGTGAAACGGAGTGTTGACCGCTGGCTACAGGGTGACTGCGCGACCACAATGTCACCGTCAACCTGTCCTCGCCACATATCGGCACGGCGGTGGAACGCGTTGACCGCCGCTGCACCGCAGCGCCAGCGAAGCGTGAGGTACGATTAACAAACGCCTCCATGTCCTGGCTGAGGAATAATGATTCCGATAGCGCCTGAATAGTCGAAAGGATATAGATGGTAGGTGTCGACGCATCGTCACCGTCCCAATCTATAGAGAACTCGTGCTCCAGCAGGTCCCATGACTGATATCCAATGGCGCTCGGGGCACGGGATGCCTGGATAGACGCTCCATCCTGTAGACTCGGCATGCTGGTTGCAGCCATGTCGGCCATCCCTTTTTTATTTATGACGGGAGGACCTAATGAAGCGAACCGGAGGCTAGCTGACGGGTTGAAAGTGAGTCGCCCATACGTCACTAGCTCAACCAGGTCGTAGAAACTGATCGGCTTACAAATGCGTTGGTCTTGATCCAGACCGGGGCTGACATGAACACTCACTACGCGACCTTCTTGAGGCAAGAGAATAACTTCGGGCAGGTTGAATCATCTTAGTCAAAACCAGCCAGGAGCGTATTACGCCTGCCTTACCATTTGGTAAGAGAAAAAGCTGACAGAGCGTGCTAACGTCGTTGCTGACTCAATCAATAAGAGTCGCAGCGACGCACGAAGGCAATCGAAAAATAGCATCGGAAATAACTATGTGGCAGTGTCTTATCATTGAGGACGACCGAGAGAACGCTCGTTATCTCGCCAATGGCCTGACGGAACTCGGGCACATGGTCAGCGTCAGCAGAGATGGCGTGAGTGGCCTTGAAAACGCCATGAAGGACAAGTGGGACATCATCATTTTGGATCGCATACTGCCCAATCATGTCGATGGCCTTTCGATACTCTCCACCCTGAGATCATTGGGAAAAAAAACGCCGGTGTTGGTGTTGAGCGCGCTGTCGGCCGTTGACGATCGGGTTGACGGCCTAAGAGCAGGAGGCGATGACTATCTGGTCAAACCGTTCTCCTTTTCTGAACTCGTCGCTCGAATGGATGCGTTGGTCAGGCGCACGCGCCCCGACCATCTAGAAGTCAAACAACTTCGCATCGCAGACCTGACTGTCAATGTCGCCACACAGAAAGTGCACCGTGCCGGTCAGCCGATTTCCCTGCAACCGCAGGAATTCCGTTTGCTGGTCTATCTCATGCTCAATATGCACAGAATCGTGACACGAACAATGCTGCTCGAAACGATTTGGGGATACAGCTTTGACCCGCAGTCGAATGTTATTGATGTTCAGGTCAGCAGACTGCGTCGCAAGATCGACTCCAATTCATCCACCCCGCTGATTCACACGATACGCGGCGCGGGATACACGATCTCCGACAAGCCGAATCTCCACGATAGAAAACTCGCAGAAGCATGACGCATTTTTTTCGACGCCTATGGAACTCCATTTCCTTTCGCCTGACGTTGAATTATGGGTTACTGGCAATTTTGACGACGTTGATATTGATCGTATTCATATACGTTCAATTTATCGGGGCCCTGCGCACTGAGTATGCGCGGCAAATAACAGCGACAGCACAACGTCTAATGGTGACCTATGAAGAGGGTGGCCCCGAGGACCTGATATCGGCTATTGAACTGACGCTGTCGGATCGGATCGACTCGCCCCGCGAGATCTATTTGCTACTGGATAAAGACGGCCGCAAGCTAGCCGGAAATCTGACGAATATCCCTCTATCGAGCGCAACATCTACCGAAGTCTTTGACGCCGAGGTGATTCAAGACGGCATCCCTGCGCGTGGCCATCTGAAAGTCCAAACCCTGGCGCAGGGAGAAACGTTAGTCGTAGGACAGGATCTGAGCGAGATACGCGACATCACGGCATTGATTGGCCGGGCCACGGCAGCGGCGATTTTTTTAGCTGTACTGCTGGTACTGCTGGGAACGTATCTATTCAGAAGAGAACTGGCGTACCGTGTCAGTCACATTCGCCGCACCACGCAGCAAATCGGTGCCGGCCAACTCTCAAAGCGCATATCTCCCCCCACTAGCGAAGACGAGTTCACGCTGCTGAATCGCGATATCAACACGATGCTGGACAGGATCGAGCTCTTGATGAAGAGCGCGAGGCACATCTCGGACACCATTGCACATAATCTTCGCACTCCGCTGACTCGCATTGTTGGCGGATTGCGCGCGGCGCAACGGCCGGACGCGTCCATGACTGAAGTACTGGAAGCCAATCAGCGCGCAATAGAAGGCATCGAGAACCTGAACATCCTGCTGGAAAGACTTTTGCAAATTGCCGAGATGGAGGCAGGTATACGACGCCGCTCGTTTAGATCCTGCGAATTGAATGCCATCGTCACCGACGTGATGGAGATGCATGAGGCGCTAGCAGAAGAAAAAGGTGTTGCGTTACACAGCAGCAACCTGGATAACGTCACCCTTTCTGGCGATGTCAATTTATTGGCCAGTGCGCTCGCCAATCTGCTCCACAACGCGATTAAGTATGCCACCAGCCAGGTAGAGGTCGACGTCGTCAAGCACGGGGATGCTGCGCTTATTACGATTGAGGACGATGGCCCTGGGCTGCCTGCTACCGAGTATGAACATCTGGGCAAACACTTCTACCGATTAGATCCATCCTCGGAAGGCCATGGCTTGGGCTTGACCAGCGTAATGAATATTGTCGCCTTGCACGGCGGTACCCTCTCTTTTGCGGATGCTCAGCCAGGTCTGCGGGTCAGCTTGTCACTGCCGCTGGATTCAACACACAGTTGACACTGTGAGGGCCACCAGAACGCCCTTATCCTCGAATAAAGGTAGTGACTCACACTGTTGCCGCCGCTCAGTGTTCACGACATATACCTCCACGCGCGCTTTTGCCAGGCACAAAACAGTCCCACGGGCTGTTCCGTACCTGGCGAATCCCCCAAGCGGCCGACTTGCGTCAAGCTGCTTTCGGGCTTGCGTCGGAGAGCGCCACGCTCGACCGCTGGCGCAGGCTGCTCCACACGCCCCACACCAGCAAGACGACCGTCAGTATCAGCACCCACATGCTGATCGGGCGATCGATGAAAGTCTGGAAGCTACCTCGCGAGAGCAGCATGGCACGCCGGAAATTCTCTTCCAGCATCGGACCCAGCACATAGCCCAGCAACAGCGGTGCAGGCTCGAAGTCGAGCACCCGCAGCACATAGCCGACAATGCCGAACAACAGCACAAGGTAGACGTCGAAGACATTATTGTTGACCCCATAGACCCCAATGCAGACGAACATCACGATCGCCGGATAGAGGATGTGATACGGAATCGTCAGCACACGGATCCACATACCGATCATCGGCACGTTCAAAATCACCAGAACGATATTGCCGATCCAGAAGCTCATCACCAGGCCCCAGAACATGCCAGGTTGCTCCGTGAGCATTTGCGGGCCGGGCTGAATGCCATGGATCATCATCGCACCGATGATCAACGCCATCGTCACGCTGCCGGGGATGCCAAGCGTCAGCGTCGGGATGAAGGAGGCCATGTCGGACGCACTGTTGGCGGTCTCCGGTGCCATGATGCCCTCGATGGTTCCCTTGCCGAAGCGCTCCGGCTTTTTTGAGACCCGTTTCTCGACTGCGTAGGCCATGTAGGCTGCCACAGTGGGGCCTACGCCGGGCAGCACGCCCAACCATGCCCCTATGCCCGATCCGCGTGCCATCCCGCCCCACGAGCGCTTGACCTCGTCACGCGTCGGCAGCATGCTCTTCATGGATACGTCCATTTTGCTGTCAGCCGCCTTTACATGATTAATGCTGGCGATGATCTCGGTAATGCCAAACAGCCCCATGGCCAGTGCGACGATGCCCACCCCATCTTGCAACTCGGGAAAGCCGAAGTCGAAGCGCGACACACCCGAATTGACGTCGGTGCCGACCAGACCCAGCAGCACACCGCCTACGACCATGGTGATGCCCTTGATTGCTGAACCGGACGACACGACAGAAGCTGCCACCAGGCCCAGCACCATGATCGCAAAGTACTCGGCCGGGCCGAACTTGAACGCGATGTTGGCAATCGGCTCGGAGAACAGCGTTAACAAGACGATACCCACGCTGGCCCCGACAAAGGAGGCAACGGTCGTCATGAGCAGCGCCACGCCGCCCCGGCCTTGTTTGGCCATCGGAAACCCATCCAAACAGGTCACGGCATTGGCCGGTGTCCCCGGAAGATTCAGCAGAATCGAGGCAGTTGACCCGCCGTAGGTACTGCCATACCAGATGCCGGACAGCATGATCAGCGCGGCGGTCGGCTCCAGGTGGTAGGTAATCGGGAACAGCAGCGACATGGTCGCCAGCGTTCCGACGCCCGGTATTACGCCGATCAGCGTGCCCAGTGCTACGCCGATAACACACCAAAGAAGGTTGTTCCAGGCGAGCGCGGTTGACAGACCGAGCACGAGGTTGCCAAGTAATTCCATTTTTGCTCTCTCCTACCAGGGCCAGGCGAAGACCGGCACAATCAGGCCCAGGGCCATCTTGAAGAGCAGGGTCGCGCCGACAGCAACGCCCACGGCAAGAATCAGCGACCCCTTCCAGGACAGTTTGCAATCGGAAATACCGGCCAGAATAGTCTGCCCGATGATCGCGGGAATCAGGCCGAACGGAACAAGCAGCAACGCAAATGCGAGCGTTGACAGACTGATCCAGAGCAGCGGTCGCCATTCGAATGTGGGCACCGGCCCCGCACGCAGCAATGCGGGGATCAGTATTGCGAGCCCGCACAACGCCAGCACGCCGCCGACGAGGGCGGGAAAATAGCCAGGCCCCATCCGGTCGGACGTGCCGAGGGTGAATGAGGTCAATGAGTGGTACATCGCTGCAGCCCCGACAAGCGTGATCAATCCGCCCCCGAGCAAGTCGCGGTAGTCGACTCGACGCATGTAGTTGTCTCCTTGGAATTTATCGAACTCAGCTCCGCTCTAGTGCGCGAAACTGCGGACCCGAATTATCCGTTTGAGCAACCCCTATGCGTCAAATGAGCTTTTCCTTACTTTTTGGTCATGTATTGGTTCTTTTCGCAGGGGCGTCACCATCCTTGGGGATCTTTTTCTCGAACCGATTAACGACCGCCAAAACAAACAAGGCGATCAGGGTGCTGGCAACGGCGGTGGCTTCCCGACCATAGCCCGCGGCAACGCCAATGGCGGCGACAATCCAGATGCTGGCTGCCGTTGTCAAACCTTTGACGACGCGATCATTTTCCTGCTTGAGGATGGCGCCTGCGCCGAGAAAACCCACCCCTGCGATCACGCCCTGCATTACCCGGCTCATATCGGCAATCTGCATTCCACTGGCGCTAGGAACCAGAACGAAAATGGCTGCGCCTAGAGACACCAGCATATGGGTTCGCAAACCGGCGTCCTTTCCTTTCATTTCGCGCTCATAGCCGATCGCCGCACCCAGAATGACGGCCAGGCCCAGCCGAAGCACTATCACCGTCGCTTCTTTAATGTCTGCGATATCGGAAAACTCGCTCACTACCGTCAGCCAAATATCGTTCAACGTCGACATGATGGTTCCTTAACGCAGGAAGTTGGACGGAAATCCAACCTTCGGGGTTTTCGCTCAAGACTCTTGCAATTGACGTATCGTTGCCATCGGCAGGAATAGCCTCTGGGTATTGTTCGGAAAAGCAATAAATCCGTATCTACGATATAGAAATTGGTGGCCGACGGATCGCTCAGCGCGTATCGCCACCCAGGGCCTGGTACAGATTCACCTGGTTAAGCAGCCGGTCCAGTGTATTCTGGTCCAGTTCGATCTCGGCGGTACGGCGCTTTTCCTGCGCGTCGAGCCAGAAACGCAGTGACACTGCCCCGCTGCGGTAGCGCACTTCGTACAGGTCTTCCGCCTGGCGCGCTGCGGCAAGCGATTGCTGCAGCAGGTCGGCCCGCGCGGCAAGTTGGGTGCGGCCGGACAGAGCGTTTTCGACGTCCGCCATCGCCTGGTACAGGGCTTGCCGGAATTCCACCACGCGCAACTCGTATTCGGTTTCGGACACGCGGATATTGAGCCGCATCTGGTTCCAGTTCAGGAATGGCAGCGTCAGCCCTGCGCCCAACGTGCCCACTGGATTCTGCAACAGGTTGCTCAGTACCGTACTGCTACTGCCCAGTGAGCCGGTAAGAACCAGCGGCGGATAGAAGCTGGCGCGCGTGGCATCCGTCTGTGCCAGCGCTTCGCGCAAACGCAGTTCGGCGGCGCGCAGGTCGGGGCGCCGCGCCAGTAGATCGGCCGGCACACCGGCGGGAACCGGCGGCAGGGTGGTGGGCGGCAGGCGCAACGGGTCGGCCATGATGCGATCGGGCGGGCCGTCGAACAAGATGGCCATCGCGTTGAGGTCTTCCACGCGTTGTTGCGCCAATTCTGTACGAGCCGCCTGCTGGCTGGCCAGGTTCTGGCGCGCCTCTGCCACTTCGAGCGCCGAGGCGCCTCCGGCGTCATATTGCGACTGCACCAATTCCAGCGTGCGCTGCGCATAGGCAATACTGTCGGCAGCGCTGGCCAGGCGCTGGTTGAGGAAGGCCGTTTGCCAATAGAGCGTGGCTGTGGTGCCGACTAGCGACAGCGCGGCGCTGGCGCGGTCCTGCTCGGTGGCGGCGGCCTCCCATTCAGCGGCGTCGCGCTGGGCCTGCAGGCGGTCCCACAGATCCAGCTCGTAGCTCACTGACAGGTTGGCGCGGTTGCTGCGCAGTATCTGGCGTTCACCGCGCAGGTTGCGCTGGCGGCTGATGTCGATCTCACCGTCTAGCGTGGGGAATTGGTCCGAACGCGCCAAGCCCGCCTGCAGTCGAGCCTGCTGCACGCGCAGAGCGGCAGCGGCCAGGTCGTTGTTCCGCTCGAGCGCCTGGTCGATCAGGCGCTCGAGCGTGGGATCGTTGAAGTTGCGCCACCAGACGCCGCCAGCGGCCGCCACGTCCCGCGCAGTATCGTACGTCCAGGTAGCGGGGCTTTGCACGGCCGGACGTTCGTAGTCCGTGCGCATCAGGCCACAGCCGCCGAGCGCCAACGGCACGGCTAACAGGCAGGCAAGCACGGGGCGGGGCACGCTCGGAAACAGGGGACTCATTCTCTGGCCAGGGATTCGACAGGGTTGAGCCGGGCGGCGTTGCGCGCCGGCAGGTAACCGAAGCCCACGCCGATCAGCGTGGAACACACGAAGGCGGCCACCATCGAGGCGCCGGAATAGATGAGGCGGAAGCTCCCGCCGGACAGCTGCGCGACCAGCACGCCCAGGCCCAGCGACAGCAGGATGCCCAGCATCCCGCCGATCAGGCAGACCAGCACGGCTTCGATCAGGAACTGTTGCATGATGTCGCCGCGGCGCGCGCCCACGGCCATGCGCACACCGATCTCGCGCGTACGCTCGGTGACCGACACCAGCATGATGTTCATCACGCCGATGCCGCCCACCACCAGTGAGATGACGGCAATCGCCGACACCAGTAGTGTCATGGTGGTGGTGGTGCGCTCGATGGTCTGTCGGATGGTGTCGGTATTGAAGACGAAGAAATCCTTAGCGCCATGGCGCTGCATCATCAGTCGCGTGATGGCCTGTTCGGCGAGCTTGGTGGGCATGGTGTCGCTGACCCGTACGGTGATGCTGCGCAGGTGTTGCTGGCCTAACAAGCGGCTGAGCGCCGTGGTATAGGGAATCCAGACGCTGAGCGTCTGGCTGTCGCCGAACAGGCTCTCCTTGCGGACGGTCACGCCGACGACGCGCGCCGGTACCGTGCCCAGGAAAATCACCTGCCCGATCGGGTCGGTATGGTTACCGAACAGCGCCTTGCGGGTGTTCTCGTCAATCACCACTTCCTGAGCGCGGCGCGTCACCGCCTCGGCATCGAAAAACTGCCCCTGGGCCAGTTTCAGGCCGCGCACGCGGAAGAACTGCTCGCCCACCCCCTGGATCGAGCCATTGACCGATACATTCCGGTAGCGCAACGAGGCCGTCGTCGCGGCCTCGGGCGTGACACTGTCGACGTACGTCTGGCGTGCCAGGGCGTCCGCGTCGGCAGGCACCAGGGTGCGGATGGTGCTGGCCTTTTCATCACCGAAGTCCTTGCCCGGATAAATACCGACCGTGTTGGTGCCGATCTCGCTAATGTCGGCCAGGATTTTCTGTCGCGAGCCTTCGCCCAACGCCACCACGGTGACCACCGCGGCAATGCCGATCACGATGCCCAGCATGGTCAGGAAAGTGCGCAGCCGGTGCGCATTCATGGCCAGCAGCGCCATGTGCAGTGACTCGTTGATGCGTTCCAGCTCCGCCTGCCAGGGGCGGGCGCGCTCACTCGGCGGCTCGGCACGGACCGGGTCGCTGGGCGCCACGGCAGGTGCCGGCAGCGTCTCGGCATTACGACGGTCGGCCACGATGCGGCCGTCGCTGATTTCAATGATGCGCCGCGCGTGCCGGGCCACGCTCATATCGTGCGTGACGATCACCACGGTATGTCCCGCCGCGTTCAACTCTTCGAGAATGCGCAGCACCTCCTGGCCCGTATGGGAGTCCAGCGCGCCCGTAGGTTCGTCGGCCAGGATGATGCGGCCGCCGTTCATCAAGGCGCGCGCGATGCTCACACGTTGTTGCTGGCCCCCCGACAATTGCCCGGGCCGGTAGTCCAAGCGTTGGTCCAACCCCAGGCGACGCAGCAGAGCCTGGGCACGCGTGTGCCGTGCTGCGCGCGGCGTGGCGGCATAGATGGCCGGCATTTCTACGTTGCCTTGCGCGGTCAGATCGGACAGCAGGTGATATCGCTGGAAGATGAAGCCGAAGTGCTCGCGACGCAACTCGGCCAATTCGTCGGGGTCCATGGTATCGGTGGCGCGGCCGTCGACCTGGTATACCCCGCGGCTGGGCTGGTCCAGGCAGCCCAGGATGTTCATCAGGGTGGACTTGCCCGACCCCGAGGCGCCCACAATGGCCACCATTTCGCCGGCTTCGATCCGCAGATTTACCTCGCGTAGCACGGCGACGGTCTGGTCGCCGGCGGCGAATTCGCGCCACACATCGCGCAGGCTGATCAGTGGATGTTCGCCTGAGAGCGGCGGCATGGCCTGCTCCGTCATAGCGGCGTCGCAGGAGCGGCAGCCTCAGCCGAAACTACCTTGTCGCCAGCCGCCAGGCCTTCCAGTACCTGGGCGTTGACATTGTTGTTCATGCCCACTTTGATCTGGCGTTCGACTGGTTTGTCGTCCGGACCGATCACCCGCACGGTATAGAGGCCGTCCTCGCCGCGCTTGCCCAATGCCGATGACGGTATGACCAGTGTCTGCTCCGCTTCGCCCAGCACGATGAAGACTTGCGCCGTCATCGAGATACGGAGCGTCTCGTCAGGATTGGGTACGTCGAACAAGCCGTTGTAGTACACCGCCGCGCTGGTGCCACTGGCGCTCGAGGCCGCGCCGGTGAGGGCACTGGTGCTTTCGTCGCGCTGGATCGAGTCGGGCGCCGGTTCGATGGCCCGCAGCGTGCCATAGTGGCGTTTGTCCGGCTCGCCCAGGATCGTGAAGTACACCTTCTGGCCCGGCCGCACGCGCGTGACGTCGGCTTCCGAGATCTGCGCCTTCACCGTCATGGTGTCGACCTGCGCCACCTTGATGATGGTAGGCGCGATCTGGATCGAGTTCACCGTCTGGCCTTCCTTAGTGACGATGGCGACCACCTTGCCGTCCATGGGCGAAGAGATACGAGTGTAGCCAAGGTTGACCCGCGCCGTGTCAACCTCGATCTCGGCCTGGGCGATTTGCGCGTCCAGGGCCGCGATGTCGGCGCGCGTCACTTTCAGAGTGGCTTCGGCCTGCTCGAAATCTTCGCGGGAACTGGCATCGCGGGCGAGCATCTGGCGCTGGCGTTTGTAGGCGAGTTCAGCCTGTTTCAGGGTGGCGAGCTTGGCCTGGCGTTCGGCCTTGCGAGTAGCCAGCGCGGCCTGCGCGTTGCGCAGATCGTTCTGCTGAGTCATGTCGTCGATCTCGGCGACGAGCTGACCCTGTTGGACTTCGTCGCCCAGTTGCACCTTGAGCGACTTGAGCTGGCCCGATACCTGGGCACCCACGCTGACTTGCCGCACTGCTTCCAGGGTGCCGGAAGCGAGCACGCTGTCTTCCATGTCGGCCACCTTGACTTCGGCGGTGGCGTAATCGGGCTTGGGCGGCGCGCCGAAGAACAAGATCTTGCCCAGCAACAGCATCACTGCCACGGCCACCGCGATCCATATATAACGTTTTCTCTTGCTTTTACCCAAAGGCTTCGTCGTCGAGTGGGGCATGCGATGCGGCAGTCTTGAGACAGATGGAAACAGGTAGCTCTGACAGGGGACGGCCAGAGATTGGCCACCAACGCGCTAATAGTACTCGATCAATGATTCGGGCCACCGCGCGAGTCGCCGCACTTGAGCGGATCGTTGAGTCCCTGCGTTCCCCGGACGTCAGCCAGGATCTGTCTTGTCATTTCCGGCTTTTGACCAAAGAAATGCGCTTCCCCCATTAAAGGCGAGCCCTTAGCGCAGCTCAAAACACACTGCGAATACTTGAAAAGAACGGTCTTGACAACAACTGTATCACTCGCTGAGAATGACAAAGGATCACAATGCATTTCCGCGTTGTGACCATTATTTACGGAGTCATTATGGATCTCGTCAACAACTTGTTGGGTACTGTTCTCGGCCTCGTCAACAATCTGCTGAACGGCCTGCTGGGCGGCGGCCTGCTGGGCTGATCTCGTCCCTAGTGTGAAGGACTGTGACCTCCCTTCACACAGTCGCGGAACAGAACCAACCACCTGTGGAGCGTTCACGAGTGGCTGGTTCTTATTCAATACTGAGGCTTCCCCACGTTCTTCATGGGAGCCCCGTTCCTGTGACGCGGTCTGGGACAGCGTTTGCAGATGGCGGCGCAAATGGCTCGCCCATCGGGCGCATGCGCATTCCTGGCGCCAAGCGCATCCAGGGCAAGTCCGCACTGTCGGCCTTCATGGGGCCAGGCGCTTTCGCTACCAAGATATCCTGAGCGATAGGCTGGAAATCGGCGCGGAAATGCACCGAGCTTTTCACCACCAGAATTTTCATCTGTTCCGGTTGCACATTACCCGTACGGAATAGATTCCGGTCCAGCATTTGTGATTTGCCTGAACTGACCACCACGCGGATTCCGCCCAGGCGCAAGCAGGCGACCGGCCCTACGTCGGCTTGGACGCCGTGCATCATGGGACCGTCGAAACGGCATTTGCCGTCGCCAATGTACTCGACGTCGAACTCCGCATTCACGGGCTCGTCTCCAGGTATGCGCGACTTGCCACCCAGAGACAGGGTGACCCGGTTGCCTACTCCCGCCTGCACTGCCTGCTGTACGGCTTGCGGATCCCACAGCAGGCCCAGCGCAGCACCTTGCGCATCGGCTTCGATCAGCGCACGCAGCATGCCTGTGGTGTTCGAGTCGCCTCCTGCTCCCGGATTGTCCTGCGTGTCGGCGATGACTACCGGCCGGTCCGCATCCCGCGCCAAGACCTGGGCTTGGCGTACGGCCTCCGACGGCTCGAGAAACGGAACGGCCCATAGCGGTTCGGCCTGCAGCACGGCGTCATACAATGCTTGCACGGCCTGCTCTACCGCCTCGAGATCTCGACCATGTCCCCACACTACTGGCCCGCATTCGGGAAAGTCCGCCGCTGGGAAACCTGGAGAGAATGACAGAGATGCCAGGCCGAACCGGTCTTCCAGCGATGCCAGCGTGGCGTAGATGGATTTTGCAGGCTCCAGCATGGAGCACATTCCATTGATCGGGATCAAGAATGGCAAGCGCAACGACCGCGTGTGCAACGTGCTGTCCGGCTGCAATAGATCTTCGAGCAACCGATACGCGCGAGCGCCCGTGTCGGCCATGTCCACATGCGGATAGGTGCGAAAGGCAGTCATGCCACTCGCGTGACGCAACATTGCCGTTGTCACGTTGGCATGCAGGTCCAGGCTGGCCACGATCGGCACGCGGTTGCCAACGCGGGCGCGCAGGCGCGACAGCAGTTCTCCCTCGCCGTCATCGGCGTCGACGGTGACCATGGCGCCGTGCAAGTCCAGGTAAATCGCATCGTACTCGCGATGGCCCGCGGCATCGATAATCTCGGCCGCAATACGTTCATAGGCTTGCCGCGTGACGTGTGCCGCGGGACTGGCGGCGGTCCAGATGACCGGTTCGAGCTGGTGCCCGGCGGCTTGCGCGGCGCGGATGAAGCCTCCCGCCGGTATGTTGATATCGGCGAAAGCCAGCAAATCCGCGCCCCGCGTCATGGCGGGAAAGCCTTCGCCGCGCTCGAAGTTTACATAGTCGGTCTGCGTAGGCGCGAAGGTGTTGGTCTCGTGTTGAAAACCGGCGACTAGAATTTTCATGGCAGTGTTCATCCTTGCGTGCGCGCGTGGCGGGTAAACAGTATGGGCAGGACGCCGACGACAAGTAGTGCGGCAATGACGTATAAACCCGCGTTCAGCGACTGTGTCGACGTTTTGATCCAGCCTATCAATGAGGGGCTGGCGAAACCGCCCAACAGGCCTATGCTGTTGATCAGCGCAATGCCGCCTGCCGCTGCCGGGCCTTTCAAGTGTTGCGATGGGATCGCCCAGAATACGGTGTACGCAGCCCACATCAGGGCCGTGGCTAACGCCAGCATCGTCATCGACAATAGAAAATGATCGGGTACCGACAGCGCGCCGACGAGCAGGACGCCAGCGAGAATGGCTGGTGCAGTCACATGCCAACGCCGCTCGTTCGTCCTGTCCGAGTGGCGCGACAGGACGAACATGGCCGCAATGGCAGCGATGTACGGGATTGCCGACCAGATGCCGATCTCCATGGTGTCGCGCAGGCCCGACTGCTGCAACAAAGTCGGCAACCAGAAACTGACCGCGTACAAGCCGCTGATGAGGCAGAAATACGGGATGGCCAGTGCATAGATGCCGGGATCTTTCAGCACGTCCTTGAAGGCATGCGTCGCGTGTGCGGCCTGCCTCGTCTGCAGGTCGGCCGCCAGCAATTCACGTTCTTGTGGCGACAGCCAGCGGGCTTTTTCCGGCTTGTCAGCCAGGCATATAAAAGCCACGATACCCAACAGCACGCAGGGCAGGCCCTCCAGCAGAAACATCCATTGCCAGCCGTCTAGGCCGTGCGCACCGCTAAAGCGCGTCATGATCCAGGCGGACACCGGTCCACCCAGCATGCCACCAAGCGGGCCGGCACACATCACTACTGCCATGACGCCCGCCATGCGCCGGGTAGAGTACCAATAGGTCAGGAAGAAGATCATGCCAGGTGCGAAGCCGGCCTCGAATACGCCCAGCAGAAAGCGCAGCGCGTAAAAGCTGTACTCGCCCTGCACGAACAGCATGCTGGCCGAGGTCAGCCCCCACAGAATCATGATGCGGCAGATCGTTTTGCGCGCGCCGATGCGCACCAGCAGCAGATTGCTGGGCACCTCGAACAACACGTATCCCAGAAAGAAGATACCCGCGCCCAGTCCATATACCGCATCGGAAATGCCGACGTCGGCCTGCATCTGCAGCTTGGCGAAGCCGATGTTGACGCGATCCAGATAGGCAAAGGTGTAGCAGAGAACGAGTAGCGGCAACAGGCGCCAGTTGATCTTGCGATAGATGGAAGATAGGTCCGCAGACGCATATGCGTCGCGGGTTGCTGGCAAAGAGGCGCCGTGATTCATGCGAGTTTTCCCTATGTATTGTGGTAATAGTCGTGCAGGTTCCAGGCGCGATCTTCGCAGACGCTAGTGTTGTAGACAATGAACTAGTTATCACTTATCGTTCGCTTTTAGGCAACGATCGTGCTGCGGCGGTACCTGGCGGCAAACAACAGGCGTTAGACGTCGGCAGGCGAGCCCAATGAACGAATTGAATCAGGCGCGTTTGCGCTACATGCACGAAGTCATCGTCTGCGGATCAATACGTGGCGCCGCAGAGAAGCTGGATATGTCACCGTCCGTGATCAGCAGACAGATCCAATTACTGGAGAAAGAGGTCGGCCTGCCGCTGTTCGAGCGCCGAGCACGCGGATTGACGCCTACTGAAGCTGCCGAGATGCTGGAGGAATTCCTGAGAGGCTATCGTGCCCAGCACGAGCACTTGGAAGACCGGCTGCAAGCGCTGCGGGGCATGCGGCGCGGGCGTATCGAGATCAGCCTCAGTGAAGGCATGATAGAAGCGTTGATGACGCATGCGTTGGCACCCTATTGTCAGGAGTTTCCGGATATACGCATAGGTATCAACACTGCATCGGTCGACGAGGTGGTGGAAGCCGTACGCAGCGATCGTGTACACATCGGCCTTGCGTTCAATCCACCGCAACATCCCGAAGTACGAGTACGCGCAAAGCAGCGTATCCCCGTGGGCGCGTTGGTACGTGCCGATCATCCGCTCGCACGGCGTCGCAGAGCGATCTCGATCAAGGAACTGCTACAGCATCCCTTGGCTCTGATGACGGCGCCTTACGGCCTGCGGCGCATGGTCGACATGCTGGAATTCACCGAGAAGATTCATATATCGCCCGCCTTGACGACGAATTCGCTGGGCGTGCTGCGGCACTATGCCTTAAGTGGCGCGGGCGTCGTGCTAATGGCCGACCTCGGCGTCACACATGACGTGGCCAATGGATCATTGGTATTGGTGCCCATCGATCACCCCGTAATGCATCAGGCCGAGATGCAGCTGATGGTGCGATTGGGCCGGCCGCTGTCGACCGCGGCCGCCGAATTGTTGCGCCGTATCGAGTCGCGCTTGCCGCTCTTTACTGGACGAATTTAAAAAACGACCCACTCCCAATGAGTGGGTCGCAGCTCTAGCTTGCAAGTGCCCCCTTATCGGGCCTGCTCCTG
The DNA here is from genome assembly GCF_002261185.1 of Bordetella genomosp. 4. Classification (GTDB taxonomy): domain Bacteria; phylum Pseudomonadota; class Gammaproteobacteria; order Burkholderiales; family Burkholderiaceae_B; genus Bordetella_A. The sequence continues at coordinate 11,466 of NZ_NEVQ01000003.1, read as the reverse complement.
GATCTTTTCACCACCACGCTCGATATCCTTGCCTGCTCCGTGCATGGTGTTGCAACCGGCCATCAAACCCGTTAGCAGCAGTGTCATCGCAACGACCAATGTTTTGCTTCTCATGGTGTGTCCTTTTCGAATCCAGATTATTTGCCTGAACGCGTCATCGGCTTCGCGCTTGATTACTGTTTTCCTTTGAGTGCGTCGCGAACCTCGTCCTTGGCTTCGCCGACATTGCGCTGAACTTTACCGACGGTCTTTTCAACCTTACCTTCAGCCTCGGTCTGGCGATTGCCAGTCACCTTGCCTACAGCTTCCTTGATATTGCCTTTGACTTCCTTGGCTGCGCCTTTGATGCGATCGTTATCCATAACGGTCTCCCTATTCGTGCATTGAAGAAGTACCCGGCAGCACCTCTGCGAAGCGATTCCGGATGGCTGCACTATAAAAAGCACTATCAGACCTAAAAAGCGACGGAAATACTATTTTTTCTAGTATCAAACTACCGGCCGGCTTTTCGCCGGACGCGCTGCGGCTTTTCATATCCCACAATGCCGCGTTCACGTGCCCAGACAATTGCAGCACTGCGCCGGTGAACCTGAAGCTTGCTATACAGCGACGCAACATGATTGCGCACCGTATGACGGGACACGTTCAGGTGCTGCGCAATATCGGGATCGCTCAGACCCTGACACATCAGACCAAGTATTTCGCGTTCACGCGGCGTGAGGTCGGCCAGTTGGGCATCGGCCTTGGGGGCACCTTGAGGCTGGCGGATCTGGGCCAGTTTCTCGATCACCGTCTGACTGAACCAGGAAGTATCCTGCATGACGGCTTCGATAGCAGCCATCAGTTCGGTCTCGCTGCGCTTGCGCTCAGTGATGTCCTGAATCACGGTCAGAATGCAGGGTTGGTCCTGGATAACAACAGGTTCGGCTGACAGCAGGCAGTCCAGTACTTGTCCGTCTTGCGTGCTTAGTTTGAACTCCCGGCTTCTAACCCCTGCGCCCTCCTCTAGCTTGGTCATCGTCTCGTCGTAGACGCCCGATTCCACACACAGATCAGCTAATGCCTTATTCCCGCTCAGAGCGTTTAACGTATAACCTGTCGTCTCGACGAACGCGTCATTGACCTCCAATACATCGCCTGCAGGCGTGCTCAGCACCATGGGCACAGGTGCTAACCGGAACGCTTTCGAAAAACGCTCCTCGCTATAGCGCAGTGCGTTTTCCGCTTTGCGCCGCGGCTCCAGATCGTTGAACGTAAAAAGCATGCATTCAGCATCGCCGACCTCTATGGGCTGGCCGGCTACGACCACCAGTTTGTCGGTGCCGTCCGGCAGCGGTATGCAGGTTTCCATTTGCGAGATGGTCCGCCGCTCCTTCAGCCGTTCTTCGGCGCTCTCTCGCTGTGGCGAATTACCGAGTATGTCGATCTCATCAAAGGGATGATCCAGGACGTTCTGACGCTCGTAACCCGTCATCTGCAGAAAGCCCTGATTGACCTTGACGTAACGCATGTCCTCCAGCGAACAGATGATTGCCGGAGCGGGGTTGGTGTTGAAGGTCTTCTCGAAGCGTTCTTCGGCGCTGTAGCGCTCGGTGACGTCCAGCAGCACCAGCACAATGCCCTCGGGATTGCCTTGTGCATCGCTGAGCACGAGATTCCTGGCTTGATGGATTCGATAGAAATCCGAATCGCGCACGCTGGTGACTTCCACGACGATATCGTTAAACGACTCTCCGGCCAACGCTCGGTACATGGGATATTGGCGGGCCAGCAATTTGCGCTGATTACGATATCGCAGCTTATAGTTCTTGCGATAACCGGAAGCCGTACCGCCCAGATCGGAAAGATTGGCCACGCCATGCATGGACAAGGCGGTGTCATTGGCCCAGGCGATATGCCGGTTCATGTCCAGCAGGATAATGCCCTCCACCAATCCATCGATGATTTCCAGAAGATGACGGCGTTCGGTGGTGAAGACGGTGGACAACTGTTGCATCTCGTCCCTTTTATGAGATTGGTAGTCGAATGCCAGCAGGATCGGTGAGCCAAAAGTACTAGAAAAATCAGTATGACGCGATCTATCTAGCTTGCCGCTGGATATTTAGGATGTGGATGCAGCGTCATGCTGCTTCCTACAATCAAAAGGAAATATCCATGCATATGAGTCAGCAAAGCGTAGATCAGAACGGCCAGCCCGGCCGTCCGGAGTCGGGCAACCGGGATCAGTTCCCCGGCGATCTCCCAGGGAAGAACGCCCCCGGACGTCAGCAGCCTGTTCCGGGCGACGCTCCCGATCCATTTCGGCACGAACCAAAGCGTCCTGTCCGTCCGAATGAACCTGGTAAGGCGCCTCAACCCCAGGCGTGACTGGGTTAGGAACGATCCCCAGTGGCAGTGGCAGCGCCTGATCGATTTCGATTAGGCGCTACGAGAAGGCGCCCGCTGGCCGATCCCGCTACAGATCAAACGCGGCCTGGATATCTTCCTTGCCCGTCTTGCCCTGCTGCAGCAGCAACATCAGCAAAATGCGTGATTTCTGTGGCGTCAGGTCGCCCGCCATGATGGCGCCCGCATCGGCCAGCGTCTTGCCGCCGCCCTCGAAACCATAGTTCGCCATGACTCGGCCGTTATGTACCCGGGTCGAAATGACCACCGGCACCCCTTTGGACAGCGCGTACTTGATCCCTTCGAACATAGGCATGTTGACGTTGCCCATGCCCAGGGCCTGTACCACGATACCCTTGGCCCCCTGATCAACCGCGCTGCGCAACATACGGTCGTCGGCGCCTCCATACATGGCCACGATATCCACCCGTGGCATTTGCGAGGCGACAATCGGGATGTGCTGGCGGCGCAACGGCGCTCGGTCAATGACGACCTTGTCCGCATAGACTTCGCCGATCAAGCCATAGCTGCCCGATTGAAAGGTCTCCACATTGGCCGTGTGCGTCTTTGTGACATAACGCGCCGCGTTGATCTGGTTATTCATGGCCAACATGGCGCCCTTGCCTTTCGCTTGTCCGTCGACCGCAATGCGTACCGCGTTGAGCAGGTTACGCGGGCCGTCGAAGTCCGATGATGAAGCATTGCGCTGGGCGCCGATCAAGATCACGGGCTTATCCGACTTGACTGTCGTATCCAGCCAGAATGCGGTTTCTTCGAGCGTGTCCGTACCGTGCGACACCACCACGCCCGCTACCTCGGGGCGCTTCAGCGTTTCTTCGACGGCCTTGGTCAAGGCTGTCCAGCGTACCGGGTCCATGTAATCGGACGGGACGTTGGATAGGTTGTTGACTTCGACTTTGGCGTACTTTGCGACGTCGGGCACGGTGGCCATCAAATCGTCGCCGGAAATCGCGGGCACCGGCGCTTTCTTGACCGGATCGATTTTCATCGCGATCGTGCCGCCTGTGGCGATCAACTGGACCGTGGGCTTGTCCTGCGCATACGCTTGTGCCGCCATCGCCATCACTCCCGCTATCAAGAATGGTAGTCTCTTCAAAGCCGTCTCCCGGGTTGTTGCTATAGGAGCGACTACATATACCCGGGTGCCAAATAGATGGGATTGGGATATGACCTGATTGACAATCGTTGCCCGCCCATTTCCGATCATACCGATGGGAAGAAATCCTAAAGTTCGATTTCCTGTGCCCGATATAAGTCGAGCAACCGCTGCACGGCTTTCACCTGTCCATCCCGCTCCAGGCGTTCTAATAGAGCCTCCGGCTCGGGTTTGGAAGCCAGATCCATGCGGAACCGGCGAAACGCTGCTGCGACTTCCACGGGCTGCGCCGTAATTAACCCGTAGAGAAAAGCGTCCGGTAGCTGCAGCACAATGCCAAGTCTGGCGAGCGCGGTTTTCCTGAAGTCCTTAGTATTGCGCGACACCAGCGCGACCGCCGGTGTACCGCCATACACCTCGCCAGCGATCACGCAGTACGCACACGCCGCAACGTGGATGTCCTTCCCAGAGCGAACAGCAGACGCTACGGCCGCAAACTGGGCTTGCACGTCGGCCGTCGACACCAGCGCATTAGGCAAGGCCTTGCACATGCGCGCCTCGTGCGCCCTCGCATCTTTCAGTGTTGGCTTACGTCCCGTGTCCACCAGCGCCCGACTGACTTCATCCAGTATCAGCGGAGACCAGTGCAGCTTGATGAGCCCGTGGTAGTCCAGGTAGATCAATAGCCCGCGCGTCGTGGCTGCAAACAGCGTATCAGCATCGGCGACAACAGGAACGCTCACGACGAGAAGATTTCCTCGTCCAGGTCCTTGGACAGACGCTTGAGTGCCTTGGCCTGACGTGTCCGTTCGCTTTCCTGCCAGCGGATCACGGCGCTGCGCAGCACGCGGCGCTGATTACCGACCTTCTGGTGCAATGCCACTGTACCAGCGTCAATTAGCTTGGCCATGTATGGCCGGCTGACATTGGCAAGCTGTGCTGCTTGCTCCGTAGTGAGTACCGGATCGTCTTCTTGAGCTTTGGCTTTGTGATCCGCGGTCCGCAACTGCACGGTGGCGCGACCCAGCATTTCGACCAATTCATGCGTGATGGCCGCGTCGGCTTTTTTACTGAGCTTGACGTGACGCCGGACGATGGATACGACAGGCTCCACGTCGAATGACAATTCGAACACCGGCATAGGACGAGCTGTTTCTACGCGCGCCCTAGCCACTTGGCGAACAGCCGCAGCAGCGCGCCGCTTGCTCGAACGGGAAGGAGTCAACTTGGTAGCCATGCCTCGCATGATAGCATAAGTTCGAAATTCTCGAAATATTCGAAACGAGCTCAACGACCTGATCATGGCGCTCGTTGCCGCCTAGCGCAAGCAGGCCTTGCAATCAGGCGAGCTCAGCGATTGCCTCAATTTGGGGCAGGTAAAAGTGAAAACCGCTGACAATGCAGAACTGCGAGGTAAACAGATCGATGATCCGGGTCGGCGTAGCCTGGGGCAACTGGACCGAGTCGCCAAACTCATACCCGACAGCCGGAACCGAAAGCGCCATCGCCTGCGGCTGTGAAGTCCGCAACACAGCGACCAATCCGGCAGGGTCGCGTTGCGCCAACGCCCAATAACATAGGACGAGCAAATCGCTTGAATCGTCGTCTACCGGGTCGTCCTTCGGGTCGGAGCGGCGTACCCGCTGCAATATACGGTGCAGTTGCTGGCGTGAAGCGACCGCGTTGTGTCCCGTCAGTGCGCCGAGTTCGACGTGACTGTAATCGAATACCTCATACAGAAGGACCATCGCAACTTCGCCTGCGGGCAAGACGCGAACAAGATGCCGTAGAGCCTGCTCTACACGCTGTGCCTGTTCGACCAATCGCTCGGGGAAGTCGACGCCAGACGCCGGTGAACCATCCTCTACAAGCCTATCCTTGATGATCCGTAGCCGCTCCTGACGGCGCCAGGCATCGATGCAAAGGTTGCGCAGGACAGTCACCATCCAGGCCTCGCGGCTCTCGGCGTCGGAAGGCAGCCTGCCGTCGAGGGCGCGTTCCCATGTGTCCTGCACCAGATCTTGGGCCTCGTCGCCAACGGACAACCAGTGGCGAGCTAGCGCAAGAAGGCGGCGGTGCAGTGCTTCATCATCGATTGAAAAAGCAGAGTCGTCTGGATATGTCACGCAAACACCTGTTCGTTCGTCTACTAAATGAATCAACACCAAGGAACGATAGTATATGTTTGCACAACAGATAGACACGCAACCCGGGCCCTCGTCACTGCGCGACAGCACTTTCCTGGAGGAAAAGGCATTTCAGTCCAGAACGGTCCTGATATTCGGTACCGTTACGGACACACTTGCTTCCGAAACGGTGCGCAAGTTGCTGGCGCTGGATGCCGACTCGGACGCGCCAATCACCGTTATCGTCTCGTCGCCGGGAGGGCATCTCGAATCGGGTGACGCGATCCATGATGTGGTGCGCTTTATTTCGGCGCCCGTCAACATGGTCGGCACGGGATGGGTTGGCAGCGCGGCCACTCATCTTTTTTTAGGAGCGCCCCGCGAGCGACGCTATTGCCTGCCGCAAACCCGCTTTCTCATTCACCAGCCCAGTGGCGGAGCGGGTGGTTCTGCCAGCGACATGGCGCTACAGGCAAAAGAGATCATCAAGGCGCGCGAACGTATCGCGCAGGTCATCTCGCGTGAAACCGGCCAACCTATCGAACGGGTGCGCATGGATATCGAGCGCGACCTGTGGATGTCCGCTGGAGACGCCGTCGCCTATGGTCTGGTGTCGAGAATCATCCAGCACAAACGCGAGCTGGATCCGCGATAGAACGCTGACTCGTCACTCGGCGCGCTCGACGACCTCTCTAACGATGTCGAGGGCGCGCTTTAACGTGGCGAGATCTACAGATCCCAAAGCGATGCGCAAAGCATGAGGAATACGCGACCCTACGGAAAATGGTGCGGCGGTTGATACCGATATCCGGCGTTGCAGGAGCGACATGGCAACCGACTCGGCGCGCACGTCTTCGGTCAAAGGCAACCAGACAAAGTATGAAGCGGGATGGCTGACGGGATTCAAGCCGGCGAGCGCCTTTGCCGCCACGGCCTGCCTGGCAATTGCGTCTCGCCGTTTCTCTGTGACCAGCCGGTCCACCGTCCCATCGAGCAACCATGCGCAGGCCAAGGCTGTCATGGCTGCGGGCGTATTCCAGACAGTCGCACGGATGGCGCGTTCGAGCCTGGCGATCCAGTCTGCGGGCGCCGTCACAAAACCTACGCGCAACCCCGCTGCTACGCTCTTGGACAGCGTCGTGACATGCACACATCGCTCGGGGGCCAGAGCGGCCAGTGGCGGCGGTGGACGCCGTTCAAGAAATGCATAAGGCGCATCCTCGATCAACATCAGATCGTGACGTCTGGCAAGGGCTACCAACCGCTTGCGGCCGTCGATGTCCTGCACCCACCCTAAAGGATTGTGCACCGTCGGCATGGCGTAGACGGCACGTACGGGCCGTTTCTTGCATGCTCGCTCCAGTGCATCCAAGTCGCAACCGGAGCCAGATGCAGGCAGTGGCAGAAGATCCAATTTGCACTGTTCAGCCAATGCCTTGAAACCAGGATAGGTCAGCGCATCAACGGCCACTACATCACCAGGCTGCAACAGCGCCATCGTCACCACGGCCAAGCCATGCTGAGCGCCGTTGACCACCAGCACTTGCTCGGGTTTCACTGGCAGGCCGGACTGCGCCAAGTGGTTGGCAAATACTACTCGTTCATGCGGACGGCCGCCATGAGGATGACAACGCAGGAATGCGTCCAGGTCGCCAGCGGTGGAGAGCTGCCGCAATGCCGTACGCAGCAACTCGGTCTGCTCGGGCAAGGCCGGGTAGTTGAAGTTCAGATCGAGCATGTCCGCAGCTATCGCCTGTTGATCCATGCCCAGTCCCGACGGAAGCGCGATCTCGCGCACAAATGTGCCGCGCCCGGTTTCCCCGATCGCCAAGCCCATCGTTTCGAGCTCTGCATAGACACGCGTGGCGGTAACGAGCGCTACCTTCTCTTTTGCCGCGAGCTGGCGGTGTGTGGGCAATCGAGTGCCGGGCGGCAATTTTCCTGAACGAATATCGGCAGCAAACCGGTCAACCAATTGCTTGTAGCGCGCCGTCGCCATTATCGGTGTATCCATGACAATTTTTTGAATGTAATGGTATGTGCAATTATGATGGCGTGCAACGACTCCCTACCTGATCACGGACGGCTTGATGGCCGTGGGTGAATCAGTTTTCACCGTTGCTGCGCTGTATGCTGACTATTCTCGGAAAACAATCTTCCATCAACGTTCGCAAGGTTCTATGGGCATGCGCCGAACTCGGCCTGCCGTTCCAGCAGGAAGACTGGGGCAGCGGCTTTCGCGACATCGATACCGATGCATTCAGGGCTCTGAACCCGAACGCAATGGTGCCTGTGTTGATAGACGGCGATTTCGTGCTGTGGGAATCCAACAGCATCCTGCGCTACCTGGCCAATCGTTATGGTGACGGCGCACTTTATCCCGTTGAGGCTACAGCCCGAGCTCGGGTCGATCAGTGGCTCGACTGGCAGGCGTCCGACCTCAATCGTGCGTGGAGCTATGCCTTCATGTCGCTGGTCAGGCGCTCGCCCGATCATGGTGACTCAACGCAGATTCAGATTTCGCTCCGATCGTGGACGCGATTCATGCTGGTCTTGGAGGGCCGACTAACGGAGACTGGCGCCTATGTTGCCGGGCCGGACTTCAGCCTGGCCGATATTGCCGTGGGTTTGTCGGTTCAGCGCTGGCTTCAGACTCCATTCGATCGTCCGCACTTGGAAGCGGTGCAGGTCTACTACCAGCGTCTGGAACAACGCGCCAAAGAGCTTTCGCTGTACCCGCTATTAATGGGGCAGGCATGAGGCTGACTCGCATGCGCACTCGGATCGGCTCCGTATTGGACAGCCGATGGTTGTGGATCACTGCCCGGGTCCTGGTAGCGATCGTGTTCCTGTCATCAGGCCTGGCCAAGCTCATTGGCCTACCGGGCAGCCAAGGTCAGATGCCATCAGGTGGCCTGCAGCCGGCGTGGCTTTTGAATATCTCCACCGCTACGATCTTGATCGGCGGCGCAGTCCTGATCATCCTGGACAAAGCGCTTTGGCTGGGTGCCGCCGCGTTAGTGGCGCTCTTGCTGCTGACCCGCCTGATCGTCCATTGCCTTCAGGCGCCGGAAGCGCCACAGGCAGCTCAAGCTATGTACTGGGGGCTGGAACACATATCGCTGATCGGGGGATTGTTGGCAACGGCCATTGCGAGCCGCTACAGGAGGCGACTTCATATGGCGCTGGAACTCTATTGCGGAGTATCTAAACGATAAGCGGGCAGCAACGACTCGCCGCGCGCCTACATCCACTCACCAGGCTACGAACAATTTGCCCATCATGGATCCCGATTCGGGTGCCGGGTGGGCGTCCGCGATCCTAAGTATATTAATTACACTAATGAAATCTATGCATGGACTCGCGGAACACCTATGGCACTTAGCAAGCTCGATCAATACCGACGCGCGGTGGAGATCACGGTCGACATCACCGGCGGCAAATGGAAGCCATTAATCATTCACTATCTGCTAAGCGGGACCAAGCGTTTCGGGAAACTGAAAAAACTGATCGGCGGGGTGACGCAGCGGTCGTTGACGTTGCAGTTGCGACAGCTGGAGGCAAACGGCATCATCAGCCGTAAAGTGTTTGCCGAGGTCCCACCACGGGTCGAATACACACTGACAGCGCTTGGCCTCACGCTGGCTCCGACACTGGAAGCCATGAAATCCTGGGGCGAGCACTATCTGGCGAGCAAACACCGCAAGCCAAAGGCATGAGAGATAGTAAATGTCAAAATAGCGACGTTGCTGAATCAACAGACTTCCCCACAAGAATGTTCTGCCTAATCCTGCCAAGCCAGTCCGACCTGCCTGCCCTGCATAATGAAACTTGATTCATCCTCCTCATCTTCCTCTATCGGCATGACCCGCGCAGCGCTCGAGCTGTGTGGCGCGCTGTGGCGCTATGCCGAAGGCAAGCGCCGGCACCTGATCGGTGCCATCACCCTGCTGTCCGGCGCGCAGCTGATCAAGCTGACTTTGCCCTGGCTGGCAGGCCACGCCATCAATGCCCTGCAGCAGAACGATATGCCGACGGCCGGACTGTGGATCATGTTCCTGGTCAGTTGCTACGCGATGCACTGGGTATTTCACGGTCCCGGTCGCGTGCTGGAAGGTCAGGTGGGCATACAGGCGCGCGAACAACTGGCCGATGAGCTCTACGCGCGTATCGCTGCCGCACCGCTGACCTGGCGCGATGGCCGTCACTCCGGCGACTTGCAGCACCGCGTGCTGCAGTCCAGCCGTGCCTTGTCGACATTCGCGCGCGGCATGTATGGCTACTTGCACAGCGCCTTGAACTTCGTCGGGCCCCTGGTAGCGTTGTTCTTGCTGTCTCAGGCTAGCGGCAGCATTGCCGTTGGCGGTTACCTGGTGATCGCGCTCATCACCTTGCGTTTCGACCTCGTCCTGATGCGGCTGGCGCGCTCCGAGAACGATGAGGAACGTCGCTATGTTGCGGCGCTGCTCGACTTTGTCAGCAATGCAGGGACGGTAATTGGTCTGCGGCTGCAAGCTGCCTCGCGCAAGATTCTGGGCCGTCGCCTGGCAACCGTGATGGTCCCGCTGCGCCGGGCGCTCTGGGTCAACGAGGTCAAGTGGTGCGTGGTGGATCTGATGGGCATGGGCCTGACGTGGATACTGGTCGTCCATTACGTACTGCAACATCGCGAACCGGGACAGGCAGTGCTGTTAGGCACGATCTTCATGATCTATCAATATGCCCAGCAGGTCGCCTCGGTCGTCAGCGCCATTGCGTCGAACTTCCAGAGCTTTTCAAGAATCCACACCGACTTCACCAGCGCCGAGCCCATCTGGCAGGCGCCTGGCAATCCGCAGGCCACCGTGCCCGCCGTCGTGCCCGATGCGCCTTGGCAAACTTTGGCGCTGCGCGGCCTCACCTGGAGCTATTCCGCTGATGGACGCGGTGGCTTGCATGACGTCGATCTGGTATTGCGCCGCGGATCACGCATCGCGTTGATAGGTCCCAGCGGAGGCGGCAAGAGCACACTGTTGCGCACATTGGCCGGCCTCTATCCGCCGCAGCAAGGCGATCTGCTGCGCGACGGCAAATCAGTAGACTGGGCCGAACTGCGCACATTGGCGACGCTCATCCCGCAAGAAGCCGAGGTGTTCGAAGCCAGCGTGCAAGAGAACCTGACCTTTGGCGAGCCCGCCACGTCAGCCGCCCTGCAGTCCGCCGTACATACCGGTGTGTTCGACGAAGTCCTGCAACGAATGCCCGACGGCCTGGCCAGCCCGGTCAACGAACGCGGCAGCAATCTGTCGGGCGGGCAGCGGCAACGCCTGGCTCTGTCACGCGGGGCATTGGCGGCGCAAGGCAGTTCGTTGTTGCTGCTCGATGAGCCCACCAGCGCGCTGGACCCGCAAGCGGAAGGCCAAGTATTCGATCGCATGTATGCCGCATTTCCCACGGCGTGTATCGTGGCCTCTGTGCATCGGCCCAGCCTGCTCAGCCGCTTTGACACGATTGTGGTGATGGAGGCGGGACGTGTGGTGGATGCAGGACCGCGTGATGAAGTATTGGCTCGGCGTGCACATTGATCGGCGCTGCTGACGGACGACAGCGAATGCATTGGTCGTAAGATGCAGGCGGTACTCGCCTGCAGCATCAGCCGAAATCAATGGGATGGACGCCCCTACCTGAAACGGCATCAATGTGCCAAAGTGGGAGTGCGTACAACCACTTGAACGGAAGGAGCGTCCGCTATGGAGATTACGACAGTTGCGATCGATTTGGCAAAGAGTGTCTTTCAGATCCACGGTGCCGACAAACGCGGTAAGCCATTGGTGCGTAAGCAGCTCAAGCGCGATCAAA
>NZ_NEVQ01000005.1 GCF_002261185.1 Bordetella genomosp. 4 | reverse complement strand
GCGGATTACCCATCAGGGACCGTGCAGCGGGTGTTGCACAGCAAGTCCGAATGTACGGGTGCAATCCCTACCGTGGCGTCATCAAGAAGTGAAGGCTTGGCAAACCAGGGGCGTCCATGTACGAAGGGAGGCCCGAAGGGGCCGTACGAGACGAACGAAGCGGTGTCGGACGCGCAGGCGGCCGACCGGCCACGTGAAGCGCCAACACGGTCACTGCCCCGCCTCGACGTCCAACAGAACTCTTCCCCCGACCTATACGTCGACCCAACCAACCGAAGAAACACAAAATAGGCTAACGCACCCCCCCCGACTGGCTACCAGCGCCCACCAGCACCGCCTCCGCCGCTGGAACCGCCACCAAAGCTGCCGCTCGACGAGCTGCTGCTGCCGCCGCTACCGCCGCTGGACCCGCCGGAGCTGGAGTCGTTGTCGCTCAATAGGGCCAATGCGATGAAGCCCAGCGATTTTTTATAGTCGCAATACGCGCACGTCTGGATGCGCTCGCCCTTTCCTTCCTCGGTATAGGTCGAGGGCTCTATGACTTTTATCGTAGGCTTTTTCAGCGTCTGTGCATGGCATTGAGGACAGATGCTGAACGACTTGGCCTGTTTCCCCGCAAAGCCGCTGAGCTGCTTGGCGCCGGTTTTCTGGTTGATCCAGATCTCATACGACTTAGACTCGATTTTTTCTTCGCATTGCTGCTCGCTGGTGAGATAGCGCGTCAGGTCCTTCGACGTGAGCTTGTCCCGACTCTGGCGTAACCAGTCTCCAGAGTTGTCAGGAGGCATTGCCCGCAGGCGCGCCATTCTGCCGTTCTTTACGACGCCAGCGTAGGCCAGGTAAGCAAAAGGTGCGAGCACCAGCGGCAACAGACTCCAGCGCGTGAATGACGTGCGCATGTCCAAGGCTGTTTTCTTATCCTTGGTGCTGCGATCAAGCAGGACAGAACATGCGTGGTAATGAAAACTCAACACCAATGCACAGAACGCCGCGACAAAGTAGGGCAGGTTCTTGAACTGGTAGGCTTGTTCGATCGTTTCCGTCAAAAGAAAAACAAACAGGCTCATAAAGAGCAGAAACACGAATGTAAACAGTCCAAACCAGAAAGGATGGCCTTCGTACTTGGCGCCTTTTATGGAAAATTTCTTCAGCACACGTTTGCGAGCCAGGCTCATCCACAGCATGGCGATGGCAAACAGCGCGATCACAAAACCGGATTGATCGAATACCTCGCCGTGCCGGTTCCAAAAGGTCGGCTCGTAGGCCCTTAAACCCTCCAGTTCGAGTGCGTGCTCGGGGGAAAGAAACACACTCTCGACCGCCTTGGCGGCAGACAACACTGCCATACCCTTGTTGCCGGACTGCAAATACGGAACGAGATAGCGTTCTCCTATCTGCTTTAGCAGAGCGTCTGGCAATATGCCTTCTACGCCGTAGCCGCTGATAAACCGGTATTCGCGTCGATCCATCGCGAGAAAAAGCAGCAGACCGTTATTGGCGCCTTGTTTGCCGATGCCCCAGTGGTTAAAGAGATCCAGCGCAAACTCAAAATCGCTGCCTCCCTGATAATCATCGACCACAGCGATGGCAAACTCGCTGCCGTTCTGTTGCTCGATGGCGGCGCTTATTGCATCGAGCTCCGCGACAGTGCTGCTTTGAAGATTGCCATCAGGATCACTGACGTAATAGTTCTGTCCGCGAGCTTTGGGATTGGGGAGCGACTCGACGGAATATTGAGCATAAGCACTGATGCTCAATGACAAGCCGAACAGGGTCAAAATCAGCAGTTTGAGTTGCCGAAGCATAGATAAGCGATCACAAAGTCTTGACAGAGTAGGCGCCATCATAGCCTCTGTCTTTTGCAGCGTAACGCGATACGGTGCGGTGGCCGCTGTGCTGTACGGAGCCGCCCTCCGTAGTCAGTCCGGCAATTGTCCCGCGGCGCTGGCACCGGATGGCGCTGGCGCCGTGACACGGGTCACTAATACCTGGTCCACGCGATAAGTATCCACGTCCATGACCTCGAACTTGTAGCCACCCAGGGAAACGACGTCGGTACGGCGTGGTACACGGCGCAGTGCGTCCATCAGGAACCCTGCCAGCGTTTCGTATTCTTCTCCATTGAGGTGCTCTTCGATGCCGAGTACGCGGCCTACATCCTGGATAGGTGTAGCGCCATCGATCAGCCACGAATTGTCATCGCGCTGGATGATAAAGTCTTCGTCCCACGGTGACACCAGCTCGCCCATCACAGTGCTCATGACATCGTTGAGTGTCACCAATCCCACGACCAAGCTGTATTCATTGACGATCATCGCGAAATCTTCGCCGACCTGACGAAACTGCTCCAGAACCTCCGCCAGAGTCAGCCTGTCCGGCACGACCAACGCTTTGTGGATGAGCTTGCTGTCAGTCAGGGAGATCGATTGTCCGTTCAGCAATCGTTGATACAGGTCGCGAGTGTCCACATAGCCCACGACGTGATCGATATCGCCCCGGCACACCGGATACGTGGAAAAAGGCTCTTCAGCAATGCGCGCGCGAATGATGTCTTCGGGTGCGTCCTGCGAAAACCACGCGATGCGGTCGCGTTGGGTCATGGCGCTGGATACCGTGCGCGTGTCCAGTTCAAAGATGTTTTCAATGATGCGCTGTTCACCGCGCGCCAGCACGCCCGAGCGTGTGCCGGCCTCGGCCAGTGCCAGAATGTCATCCGAGGTGATGCGCTCATCGCGCCGTGTCGGCAGGCGCAGCAACCGCATCAGTTGGTCGGCGCTGCGCGAGTACACCCAGACCAGCGGCGAGAAAATTCGCACCAGCATGCGCATGGGTCCGATCACATGCAGCGCAAAGCGCTCGGGCTCTGCCATGCCCGCCTGTTTGGGGATGAGGTCGGTCAGGATGATGAATAGCGACGTCACCAGCACGAATGAGCCGATAAAACCCAGCGATGCGGCCATTTCCGGCGGCAGCCATTGGCTGAGAAAACGCGAGAAACTGGGGCTGAAAATGCCTTCGCCCACAATGCCGCCCAGTATCGCCAATGCGTTGACGCCGATTTGAATCGCCGTGAAGTAATGGCCCGGCTGTTGCTGCACACGTAAAACCTCCTCGGCCCGCGGGTTGCCGTCTTCGGCAAGTTGTCGCAGGCGCAGGCGGCGCGAAGCGGCGATGGAGATCTCGGCAATAGAGAAAAAAGCCGATGCGATCAGCAGCGCGAATAACAGCAACAGATTCTGGCCAAGGGTCATCTACGCGGCGAGGGCGGGCAGGCCCTCAAAGTGGGACACGTATCGATTCTACCTTGTGCCTCCCGAACGCTGCACTAATGGGTCATCGTCTTCGGGGCGGAATGACGGCCGATAGCTGAGTCCCGGTGCGACGTTGGCGCGAGCCGCCGTTCAATCGTCGAACTGACGCTGCCGCGCGCGATAATGGAATGCTGCAGATCATTCCGTGATCTATGTATTTTCCCATGAGGAGCCAGACGGAATGAGATACATTTCATTGTCGTTCACATTTCTGTAAAAAACGAGGGTGGCATCACGTCAATGGCCGCCTTAGCCGGTAGCGCCATGGCGCTTTGCGATGCTGCGGTGGATGATGTGCGGACCATGAATCCACGTGTCTTCGACATGCGCAAGGCGATGTTCCTCCATGCCTTGCACGAGTTGCTGGGTCGAGACATCAATGTCATCGGTGATGGGCTTCGGATCGATACCAATGCCCAGTACGAGCAAGGCCATGGCGCCGAGCAGTGCGAATTCGCGACGGCTCAGATCCTTGAGCGCGGCGACGCGAGCGTTGGTCACGACACCGAAGATCACGCGCTTGTACATCCAGAGCGTATAGGCCGCGCTGAGGATCAACGTCAGCGCAGCGATTGCGCCAATCCAGAAATTGGCTTTGATCGCCGCCATCAGGACCAGGAATTCGCCGACAAAACCTGAGGTGCCGGGCATGCCGATGTTGGCCATCGCGAACAACATTGCGAATACCGCGAACTTTGGCATGGTCTGCACGACACCGCCATAGGCGTCGATCGTCGCGCTGTGCGTGCGATCGTAGAGCATGCCAGTACACAGCAGCATGGCGCCCGAGACGATGCCGTACGAGATCATTTGCATGACCGCACCCGCCGTACCCATATCGGAAAACATGAACAGGCCGAGCGTGACCAGACCCATGTGGGACACCGTCGAATAGGCCAGCAGCCGGCGCAGATCGGTTTGCATGAGCGCGACGATACTGGCGTAGACCACGGCGATCAGCGAAAGCACGATCATCATCGGCGCGAGATAGTGGCTGGCGTCCGGCAGCAGCGGCAGGTTAAAGCGCATCAGGCCGTAGCCGCCCATCTTCAGCATGCCCAGCATGACAGCTGCGCCAGTCGGGCCGTCGAGGTGAACATTGGGCAGCCAGGTATGCACCGGCCACATGGGTACCTTGACCGAGAACGCACCCAGGAAACCGATGAATAGCGCGATCTGCACGCTAAACGGCAACTGCAGTGCATGCCAACGCGCCAGATCAAAACTGTGCGCTTCGAAGTACAGATAAAGCACCGACACCAGCATCATCAACGAGCCGGTGAACGAGAAGAAGAAAAACTTGATCGCAGCGTGATTGCGATTCTGCCGTCCGTAGACCCCGATCAGCAGGTACAACGGCAACAGCGTGGCTTCGAAAAACACAAAGAACAGCAAACCGTCCTGTGCCGAAAATACGCCTTGCATCAGGCCCGAAAGCACCAGGAAACTGCCGTAATAAGCCCCCATGCGCGTATTGATCGTGCGCCAGGATGCGAGCACCACCACGATCGTCGTCAGCGCCGTGAGTGTGATCATCCACAGCGAGATACCATCCACGCCCACATGCCACGCAGCATCAAATGACGGAATCCAGCGCGCATACTCGACAAACTGCAAGCCTGGTACAGAGCCTTCAAAGCCGTGCACGAGAGGTATGGTGGGAATTGCACTGATCAAAGCGGCAATCAGCGACAGCCAGCGGACAGCATTCGGATGCCGGTCGTTACCAAGCGCCATGACAAGCGCGCCGGCCACGATGGGCACCCAGATCAACAACGACAGGGTGGGGAACATTTAAGCGGACGTATCCTGGTGTGCTGCACAAAAATGGGGCGCAACATGCCCCTTATTGGCGCGACGAAGAACGGACTATGCCTGTGCGATTCGGTATGAGCGAATCAAGGAAACCATTGTGAATAAATGATTACAGGACAAACGCCAGATGTGACGGCGCCAACGATGACAGAAAAAATCCGCGACTCACGAATTTTTTGCACCGCAGCGAATGGTACAGAGATTTTCTTTCAACGGCCTGACTGACAGGCAGTTGTTCAGAAATTGCAGCGTCGATGGATCTGTGCCCGCGATAGGTTTGAGATAGCTTCCTTCGTACATGGACGCCCCTGGTTTGCCAAGCCTTCACTTCTTGATGACGCCACGGTAGGGATTGCACCCGTACATTCGGACTTGCTGTGCAACACCCGCTGCACGGTCCCTGATGGGTAATCCGC
>NZ_NEVQ01000010.1 GCF_002261185.1 Bordetella genomosp. 4 | reverse complement strand
AAGCCTCACTCGCTGCCAAGCAGATCTTCCAATCAGCCACCACGCCACCCCGTCGCATGCCCGGACCGATCGCTTGAGGTAGGCGCGCTGGGCGCCTGCCGAAAGCAGCACTGCAAGATCTTTCTCTTTACCAATGCGGCTGCAGAAAAACGCCAAGCAAGAAAGTCGTGCCAGCGATGCAGAGAGCTCTAATTGCTGCTAGTCGAGCCGAGGCAATCGGCCCGGCCGGGCGCCTCAAAGTCGAGTGGAGCGGACACCGTAGGGAGCGCGCAGGCGCGGACGAGGTGAGCGAACACGG
This sequence comes from Bordetella genomosp. 4, assembly GCF_002261185.1. Classification (GTDB taxonomy): domain Bacteria; phylum Pseudomonadota; class Gammaproteobacteria; order Burkholderiales; family Burkholderiaceae_B; genus Bordetella_A. Next base: position 11,214 of record NZ_NEVQ01000010.1, on the reverse strand, counting down.
TGTCCGGCGCCCGCGCGCCGGACCGACTTTGTGAAGCCCGGCCGGGCCGATTGCCTCGGCTCGACGACCAATAGAACCCCACGCTCACGACACACGCATAGACCAAAAACAAAAAGAGCCATCGCGCATTCCCACACGACGGCCCATCACTACCTCAAAAGAAAGAAGCGCAGCGCCCCTCCTTAAGCGACAGCAGCAGTCACCACAATCTCAACTTTGAAATCAGGATTAGCCAAACGCGCCTCGACCGTGGCACGCGGAGGCGCATTGCCCGCCGGCACCCATGCATCCCAAGCCTTGTTCATGGCATCGAACTCTTTCATATTGGCCACAAAAATCTGCGCCATCAGGATCTTGGTCTTGTCGGTACCGGCCTCAGCCAGCAAACGATCAATCGTCGCCAGCACCTGTTCCGTCTGCCCCGTCATATCCAGCGAAGCATCATCCGGCACCTGACCTGCCAAATACGCCACACCGTTATATACGGCCATATCGGACAGACGTTTTTCCACATTGACGCGCTTAATACCACTCATCAAACATCCCCAAAGAGTAAGTCAAAGAAATGCCTAGCCTTCAAAACGGCTCGGCAAAAAAAATCACCTGCTCAAGCCGGCGGCAACTGAAACACCTGGCGCAGATACGCCAGATACGCTGGATCGTCGCACATCGTCTTTTCCGGCGCATCCGAGACCTTCGCCACCGGCTGGCCATTGCAGCGAACCATCTTCATCACAATTTGCAGCGGCTCGTGGCCCAGATCATTCGTCAGATTCGTACCGATCCCGAACGACACCTTGCAACGTCCCGCAAATTGCCGAGCCAGCTCAATCGCACGCGGAAAAGTCAGCGAATCGGAAAACACCAGCGTCTTGGCGCGCGGATCGACACGATTGTTCCTATAGTGCTCCAGCAATCGCTCGCCCCACACGAAAGGATCGCCCGAATCATGCCGCGCACCATCGAACAGCTTGCAGAAATACATATCGAAATCACGCAGGAACGCGTCCATGCCGTAGACATCCGATAGCGCGATACCCAAGTCGCCCCGGTACTCTTTCGCCCAGACCTCCAGCGCATACACCTGCGAATCGCGCAGCCTCGGCCCCAATGCCTGGCAAGCCTGCAAATACTCGTGCCCCATGGTGCCCAGCGGCAACACGTTGTGCTCCATCGCCAACAGCACATTGCTGGTGCCCGCAAAATGCTTGCCCATCTGCGCTTTCATCGTCGCCACGATTTCCTCGTGCCACTGCTTGGAGAAGCGCCGGCGCGTCCCATATTCGGCCACCCGGAAATCCGCCAATGCGGGATCATCCAACACCAGATGCATTTTTGACTGCAGGCGTTTGCGGCCTTCGTCCCAATCGGGATCCCTGCGGGTGTTACGGAAATACACTTCGTTCACAATGGCCAGCACAGGGATCTCGAACAAGATCGTATGCAGCCACGGACCTTTTACCGTGATCGATATCTCGCCAGGCTGATCGCCCTCGCCGATGAAAATGCAGCGCTCGGGCAGGTGGAACAGGCGCAGAAAATCCACAAAATCGCTCTTGATAAAGCGCAATCCGCCCAAGTATTGCAGCTCGGCATCAGTAAAACGCAACTGGCATAGCGCGTGGACCTCGGCGCGGATTTCATCCAGATACGGCCGCAAATTCACGCCCGGCGTGCGGCATTTATAGCGATATTCGACCTGCGCAGCGGGAAACTGATGCAACACCACCTGCATCATGCTGAATTTGTACAGATCGGTGTCAAGCAGTGAAGTAATGATCATGATGACGCGCGTCGGGCGCGCAGGGGTTCGTCAAACCGATTTTTTTCGACACCATAGCATATGCGCCCCCCGGGACTGTCCTCCCGCCAGGGCGCCCCGCCACTACCGCAGCCAGGGTTATCATCGCCCCGACGGGCCGCATATGGGTAAAATCTTAGGAATTCAAAAAAGCTGTTGCTTGTCTGCGGAGCCCCGAATGACCCACGTCGTTACCGAAAACTGTATCAAATGCAAGTACACCGATTGCGTCGACGTGTGCCCGGTAGACTGTTTCCGCGAAGGCCCCAACTTTCTGGTGATCGACCCCGACGAGTGCATTGATTGTGCAGTCTGTATCCCAGAATGCCCTGCCAACGCCATCTACGCCGAAGAAGACGTGCCGCAGGACCAGATACAGTTCATCGCGATCAACGCAGAGCTGACCCCCGAGTTCGCCCCCATCAGCCGCGCGAAAAAACCGCTGCCCGATGCCGACGAATGGAATGGCAAGGAAGGCAAACTCGAGCTCCTGGAAAAATAGGCCGGGCCCGGCTGCGCCCTCCGCTGCCACATGCCCGACTGCGTTCTAGATGACAGAATCCAAGTACACGCGCCAAACCGTCACCCATGTACAGACATGGGTCCCCGAAAAACTGTTCTCGGTACACGTCACCCGCGACCCGGCCTTTACGTTTCAGGCCGGACAATTCGCGCGCGTGGGGCTGCCTGAGGCGAACGACCCGAACGGCGAACCCACGTTGTGGCGCGCCTATTCCATGGTCTCCGCCCCCCAAGAAGACCGGCTGGAGTTCTATTCCATCGTGGTGCCCGACGGGCAATTCAGCCCACGGCTGGCGCAACTGCGCCCGGGCGATGCCCTCTACGTCGACAAGACGCCCTTTGGCTTTCTGACCATCGAGCGGTTCCCTCAGGGTGGCGACCTCTGGCTGCTGGCCACGGGGACGGGCCTGTCGGCCTATCTATCCATCCTGCGCGATCCCGCTACGTGGCGGGCCTTTCGACGCATTGTTCTGGTCCATGGCGTGCGATCCGCCAGCGAGCTGGCCTATCGAGACGAGATCGAAAACTGGTCGCAGCAGCCCGCCTACGCGGACTATTTCAAGGAAGATCCGCGCAAACTGACGTACCTGCCTATCGCCACGCGCGAGACCATCCCAGGGATGCCTCAGGCACGGCTGACGACCTTGATCGAAAACGGCGGACTGGAACAACTCGTCGGCATGCCGTTGGACGCCCAGCAGTCCAAGATCATGCTGTGCGGCAACCCTGCCATGCTGAGCGAAGCCCGCAAACTGCTCGCGGCACGAGGGTTTGCGCCCGGCCGACGCGGCATTCCCGGAAATTTGGCCGTCGAAAATTACTGGTGACGCGTCCTTGGCGGCAAAATGTTGTTTTTTAGGGACAAAACTCGCGCTTTTGTGCCCGACTTGCCAGACGAAATAGATATATCCTTACTCGAAATAGTAATAATCAATTCGACGTCAGGACGCGTTCCGACGGATAGTCCGGTTCATTCATGGACGCTTTGGCCAGCTCTGCTGCCCCCGCTCAGTTAAAGGACCCTCGCCTAGATGCTGTATCACTTACATGAAATGCAGCGAGCATTCCTGACGCCTCTCGCTGCATTCACCGACGCCAGCTCGCAATTGTTTTCCAACCCGTACAGCCCGCTGGCCTATACCCCGCTCTCCCGCCAATTGGCGGCCAGCTGTGAGTTGATACATCGGCTGGGCAAGGAATATCAAAAGCCGGCCTGGGGTTTGCCTGCCACCCAGATCGACGGCAAACACGTCGAGGTCAAGGAAACGGTGGCCCTGGCGCAGCCGTTTTGCCGCCTCGTGCATTTTGAACGCGCAGTGCGCCGCAACGATCCGCGCGTGCTGCTTGTCGCACCTCTGTCCGGCCACCATGCCACCCTGCTGCGGGACACCGTCCGCGCACTGCTGCCTGATCATGAGGTCTACGTCACCGATTGGGTCGATGCGCGCATGGTCCCTCTGGCGGCCGGCCCCTTTCACCTGAACGACTACGTTCGCTATATCCAGGACTTCATCCGTCATCTGGGCCCGGACGTGCACGTGATCTCGGTCTGTCAGCCGACGGTGCCGGTGCTGGCGGCCGTGTCCCTGATGGCCACCGCGGGCGACGCCCAACAGCCGCGCAGCATGGTCATGATGGGCGGCCCGATCGATCCGCGCCAATCCCCGACTCAGGTCAATCGCCTGGCCACGACCAAGCCCCATTCCTGGTTCGAAAACCAACTGATCGACACCGTGCCGGCCCGTTATCCAGGCGCCGGCCGCCGGGTCTACCCCGGTTTTCTCCAGCATGCGGGCTTCGTGGCGATGAACCCTGATCGCCACCTGAAGTCCCACTACGATTTCTATCTGGATCTGCTGCGCGGGGACGACAGCGATGCCGAGGCCCATCGGCGCTTTTACGACGAATACAACGCCGTATTGGACATGCCCGCCGAGTTTTATCTCGACACCATACGCATCGTGTTCCAGGAGTTCCAGTTGCCCAACGGCACCTGGAAGGTTGGCAAACAGACCGTCAAACCCGCCGATATCAAGCAAGTCGCCTTGCTGACCATCGAAGGAGAATTGGACGATATTTCCGGCCAGGGCCAGACGCGCGCAGCGATCTCGCTATGCAGCGGCATTCCAGCGGCACGCAAACAGCATTACACCGCGAAAGGCTGTGGCCATTACGGCATTTTCTCCGGCCGGCGGTGGCGCGAGCTGATCTGTCCTAAAATTGCGGAATTCATCCGTCAGGCATAGTCCTGGCGGGCAACGATTGCCTCGCAAGCCAGATGAATGATGGGCGGGCCTGACGGCCGCCCTTGTCCATTTATACGTTCGCGCTCGCCCCCGCCCTTGTGCGGGCTGATACGCTCGCGTCGGCAGCGGCATTGCGCTTGGTCTATATCGTCCGCACGCCTTGTTCCCGTTTTCTCCGCCATGTCCTGTCTTACCCTTGCCGACCGTATCGACGCCCTGCTGCCGCAGACACAGTGCACAAAGTGCGGCTACGACGGCTGTCAACCTTACGCCCAGGCGATTGCCGATGGCGCAGCGCCCATCAACCGTTGTCCGCCCGGGGGCGACGAGGGCATTGCCGCCCTGGCTGCGTTGCTGCACACCGCCGTCCTGCCGCTGGATCAGAGCCGCGGCGAACCCGGCCCGCTGCAGGTCGCACGTATCGACGAGGCGCATTGCATCGGCTGCATGCTGTGCATCCGAGCCTGTCCCGTCGATGCCATCGTAGGCGCCAACAAGCGCATGCATACCGTGCTTACCGACTGGTGCACAGGGTGCGACCTCTGCGTTGCGCCGTGCCCTGTAGATTGCATCGAAATGATGCCGGCCAATCGAGCCTGGACCCCTGCAGATGCAGACGTGAGCCGCCAACGTCATCGGGCCCGGCAATTGCGCCTGGCGCGCGAAACCGCGCACAACGAACGGCTCATGGCAGCATCGGCTGAATTGGACAACTCCGTGCCCTTGCCCGCCACGCCACCACCGATCACCAGCGCCGACGACGAAACGCGTAAACGCTCGGCTATCGAGTCCGCCTTGGCGCGCGCCCGCGCACGCCGCACCGCCTCCACATAAATAAATATGAACGCTGCAAAACGCCGGGCCATTTTTGAACGCCTCAAAGCCGCCAATCCACATCCTACGACCGAACTCGAATACGAAACGCCCTTTCAATTGCTGATCGCGGTGTTGTTGTCGGCCCAGGCCACCGACAAATCCGTCAACATCGCAACGCGCAAGTTTTTCCCGCGCTACGGTACGCCCACGGCAATGGTTGAACTCGGCGAAGAAGGATTATCGGAATACATCAAGACCATCGGGCTGTATCGCACCAAGGCCAAGAACGCGATCGCCACCTGTAAGCTGCTGCTCGAGCGGCACGGGGGCGAGGTTCCGCAAAGCCGCGAAGCCCTCGAGGCCTTGCCCGGCGTGGGCCGCAAAACGGCCAACGTGGTGCTCAATACCGCTTTTGGTCAGCCGACCATGGCAGTCGATACGCATATCTTTCGGGTATCCAATCGCACCGGCATCGCACCAGGCAAAAATGTGCTCGAAGTCGAAAACAAATTAGTCAAATTCGTCCCCGCCGAATACATGCAGGATGCCCACCATTGGCTGATCTTGTTGGGCCGTTATATATGCGTCGCGCGTAAACCCAAATGTCCGCAATGCGGCATTGCGGACTTGTGCGAATACAAACATAAAACCCCGCTGCAATAATGCAGACATAACCCTGTCATCCCTTTGGATGACAGGGTTATTTGCTTGTTACCGTTGATTATTCCAGGTATCGGCCCGGCGCATTGTCGGCTGGCCGACAATGCGTAATGCCGCATTGCAATACCTATGAAAAACCCTCATGGAATTTTCAACCGTAGATGCGCATACTCGCCGCAACTCTTAGAAAAGATAATGCGGGTGCCGCGAGTATGGATGACATAATCCTGGAGACAAAAGGCCTCACGAAAGAATTTCTCGGCTTCGTTGCCGTCAACGGGGTGAACCTGCGCGTCAAGCGCGGGCAAATCCACGCGTTGATCGGCCCGAACGGCGCGGGCAAAACCACCTGCTTCAATCTGCTGACGAAATTTCTTGCGCCGACCAAGGGTCAGATTCTGTTTAACGGCACTGACATCACCCGCGACCGTCCTGCGCAAATTGCGCGGCGCGGCATTATTCGCTCATTTCAGATTTCAGCCGTATTCCCACACCTGTCCGTACTGGAAAACGTACGCATCGGCCTGCAGCGCAAGACAGGCTTGTCATTTCATTTCTGGCGTAGCGAAAAACAACTGAACTCGCTCAACGCAGCAGCGCTCGCGCTGCTGGAACAAGTCGATCTCGGCGCATTCGCCAACGAAATCACGGTCAACCTTCCTTACGGCCGCAAACGCGCACTTGAGATTGCGACGACATTGGCCATGGAGCCCGAATTGATGCTGCTGGACGAGCCCACGCAGGGCATGGGCCACGAAGACGTAGACCGCGTGACTCAGCTGATCAAGCGCGTCAGCGAAGGCCGCACGATCTTGATGGTCGAGCACAACATGAACGTCATCTCGTCGATCGCAGACACCATCACCGTGCTGGCACGCGGCGCCGTGCTGGCAGAAGGACCCTACGCAGAGGTGTCGCGCCATCCCGCAGTCATGCAAGCGTATATGGGAACCACGGAAGGAGCATTGCAAGGAGCACACGCATGAGTACGCTTGCCCTCGAAATCTCCGGCTTGCAGGCCTGGTACGGCGAATCGCATATTCTGCATGGCGTAGATATAAAGGTAGGCCAAGGCGAAGTCGTTACCCTCCTCGGGCGCAACGGCGCAGGCCGTACGACTACCCTGCGTGCGATCCTCGGCTTGACGGGCTCACGCAAAGGCTCGGTACGGATTCATGGTACCGAGGCGATTGATCTGCCCACCTACAAGATCGCGCATCTGGGCGTCGGCTACTGCCCCGAAGAACGCGGCATCTTTGCCAGCCTGTCGTGCGAAGAAAACCTGCTATTGCCTCCCGCCGTCGGCGGTGCGCTGGGAGGCGGCATGTCGTTAGCCGAAATCTACGACATGTTTCCCAACCTGCAGGAACGCCGCAATTCGCCGGGCACGCGTCTGTCCGGCGGCGAACAGCAGATGCTGGCCGTAGCACGCATCTTGCGCACAGGCGCCAATCTGCTGTTGCTGGACGAAATATCCGAAGGGCTTGCCCCCGTCATCGTGCAAGCCCTCGCCCGCATGATTACCGCTTTGAAACAACGTGGGTACACCATTGTGATGGTCGAGCAGAACTTCCACTTTGCGGCGCCGTTGTCTGATCGTTTCTATGTCATGGAACACGGCCAGATCGTCGAGCACTTCGAGGCCCATCAACTTCAAGAGAAACAGGATACGTTGAACGAACTGTTGGGCGTATAAGAATCCTGTCATTCGCCGCATTGACGGCATCCATAAAAGAGAAGCAAAGGAGTCATCCCATGAAGCTGCATCACATCACTGCCGTGCTGGCCCTAGCGGGTCTGGGATTGGCCGGGCTACCCGCCCAGGCACAAGGTATCTCCGGCGATGTCATCCGCATCGGTTTCATTACTGACATGTCGGGCGTGTATTCCGACATCGACGGTCCGGCCGGTGTCGAAGCCATCCGCATGGCGATTGCCGATGCGGGCGGTGCAATCAATGGCAAAAAAATCGAGCTCGTCACCGCAGACCATCAAAACAAAGCCGACATCGCCTCGAGCCGCGCGCGCGAATGGTTCGATCAACAAGGGCTCGATGTTCTGATCGGCGGCACCAACTCTGCCACCAACCTGGCCATGGCAGCCGTTGCGGCAGAAAAGAAACGCCCCTTTATTTCGATCGGCGCGGGCGCATCGGACCTGACCAACGCGCAGTGCACGCCGTACACCGTGCACTATGCCTACGACACCGTCGCGTTGGCGCGCGGCACCGGTTCGGCAGTCGTGAAAAACGGCGGCACGAGCTGGTTCTTCCTGACGGCTGACTATGCGTTCGGCCATGCGCTCGAACGCGACACCAGCGCCGTGGTCAAGGCCGCCGGCGGCGAAATCAAAGGCGCAGTGCGCGCACCGCTGGCCACTGCCGATTTCTCGTCATTCCTGCTGCAAGCCCAAGCCTCCGGCGCTCAAATCCTGGGCCTGGCCAATGCAGGCGGCGACACGATCAACTCGATCAAAGCCGCCAATGAGTTCGGCGTTACGCAGACGATGAAAATGGCGGGCCTGCTGATCTTCATCAACGACATCCATTCGCTGGGTTTACAAGCGACCCAGAACATGTACCTGACCGACAGCTGGTACTGGGATCAATCCGACGAGGCACGCGCCTGGTCGAAGAAGTTCGAGGAAAAGGTCAAACGCAAGCCCTCCAGCCTGCAGGCTGCCGACTACTCTTCGGTCGCCTTTTATCTGAAAGGCGTCAAGGCCACTGGCACCGACGACGGCGATGCGTTGATGAAATGGATGAAGTCCAACAAGGTCAACGATTTCTACGCCAAAGACGGCTACGTACGCGAAGACGGCCGCATGGTGCACGAAATGTACCTGATGCAGGTCAAGACCCCCGCAGAATCCAAAGGCCCGTGGGACTACTACAAGGTCGTTGCCAAGCTCCCTGGCGACGAGGTCTACACCAAGCCCTCGGAATCCACCTGCAAACTCATCAAGAAGTAATCCGCTAATCCTCTCGGCGCCCTGGTTCTCTATCCGGACCAGGGCGCTCCGAATTAGCACGCATCCATCCGAACGCGCAGGATTCTTGCCACATGACTGATTTATTCGGCATACCAATACAGGCCTTGCTGGGCCAATTGCTTCTGGGCCTGGTCAATGGTTCGTTCTATGCCATGCTGTCCTTGGGTCTGGCTGTCATCTTCGGACTGCTCAACGTCATCAACTTCGCACACGGCTCGCTATACATGCTGGGGGCATTTGTCGCGTGGATGGGGTTGTCATATTTCGGCCTGAATTACTGGGTCATGCTGATCCTGGCGCCGATCATCGTAGGCCTGTTTGGCATCATCATCGAAAAACTGCTGCTCAAGCATCTCTACAAGCTCGATCACCTCTACGGGCTGCTGCTGACCTTTGGCTTGACGCTCTTGATCGAGGGATTGTTCCGCAGCTTTTACGGTGTGTCAGGCCAACCCTACCCCACGCCCGAGGCCCTACGCGGCGCAACCAACCTGGGCTTCATGATTTTGCCCAACTATCGCGGCTGGGTTGTGGTCGCATCAATCACCGTCTGTCTGGCGACCTGGTTCGTCATCGAACGCACGCGCCTGGGCGCCCTGCTGCGCGCCGGCACGGAAAACCCCAAACTCGTCGAAGCCTTTGGCGTGAATGTCCCGCGCATGGTCACCTTGACCTATGGTTTCGGTGTGGCGTTGGCTGGCTTTGCAGGCGTACTCGCAGCGCCCGTACTGCAAATATCGCCACTGATGGGCTCGAATCTCATCATCGTCGTCTTCGCCGTGGTGGTGATCGGCGGCATGGGTTCAATCTTGGGCGCCATCGTCACAGGCTTGGGGCTCGGGGTGATTGAAGGCCTGACCAAAGTATTCTGGCCCGAGGCCTCGAGCACCGTCGTATTCATCATCATGGCCATCGTCCTGTTGCTTCGCCCCGCCGGGCTGTTCGGAAAAGAAAAATGAATCGCCAATTACTCTGCTACGTGGCGGCGGCCATCATTGTGGCCCTGTTGCCCTATGTGGGCGTGTATCCCATCTTTGCGATGAAGGTGATGTGCTACGCGCTGTTTGCCTGCGCCTTTAACCTGCTGTTGGGATACACCGGCCTGCTCTCATTCGGCCATGCCGCATTTCTGGGCAGTGCAGCCTATGCGGCAGGACATGCCATCAAGATATGGGGATTTCCCACCGAACTGGGCCTGATATTCGGCACGGCTGTCGCCGCCGCACTCGGCCTCGTGATGGGCTTGCTGGCCATTCGCCGCAGCGGCATCTATTTTGCGATGATCACGCTGGCCTTGGCGCAAATGGTCTTTTTCTATTTCCTGCAGGCGCCATTCACTGGCGGCGAAGACGGCTTGCAACGTGTCCCGCGCGGCACACTGCTGGGCTTTATTGATCTGAGCAATGACCTGAATCTCTATTACGTAGTGATGGGGATCTTTGCGATCGGCTACTTCATCATCTGGCGCACCGTCCATTCGCCATTCGGCCAAGTGCTGCAAGCATTGCGCGAGAACGAGCCGCGAGCCTTGTCATTGGGCTATGACGTGGACAGGTTCAAACTGCTGGCTTTCGTTTTATCTGCGGCGATCGCGGGACTCGCGGGCGCAACGAAGACGCTGGTGTTCGTATCCGCCACCCTGTCCGATGCGACGTGGCAGATGTCGGGGCTGGTGATTCTGATGACGCTTGTCGGTGGCCTGGGAACATTGACCGGGCCTATCCTGGGAGCCTTTATCGTTGTGCTGCTGGAAAACAAAGTCGGCGACTTCGGACGATTCATGGCCGGTGTCACAGGCAACGAATGGTTCCTGCGACTGGGCGAATCGGTCACGATCGTCATAGGGCTGATCTTCATCATCTGCGTGCTGGCGTTCCGGCGCGGCATTGTGGGGGAATTGCAGGCGTTTATGGCTCGGCGGCGGGTTTCCTCTTCCTCCTAAGATGTTCGTTTGAGCGGATGGTAGTTATAGGGGCGTAGAGGTCGGGGCTGATGCCGGTGTTGAGTTCTTTGGGACGGTTCGGTGTGTAGGGTGGGGAATGAGTTCTGTGGGACGTCGAGGCGGGGCAGTGACCGTGTTGGCGCTTCACGGAGTCGGTCGGCCGCCTGCGCGGCCGACACCGCTTTGTCAACCTCGTCGCTACGCTCCTTCGGTTTCCCTCGCTCGACTCCGAGGCG
>NZ_NEVQ01000013.1 GCF_002261185.1 Bordetella genomosp. 4 | reverse complement strand
CCTGCTCTTTAACAACGAAACAACCGATAAGTGTGGGCGCTTGGTAGCGCAGCACGAGTGGCTCCGATTCGTCGGGGTGCTCGGAAGCTAAACAAAATCAAGCGCACACATTTGAAGTGAAGTACCTTGAATGTCAAAGATATTCATAGAACCTCACTTCCTTTGAGTGAAGTGCCTCGTGAGAACGGGGTGCGAATTAAACAGAGATTGAACTGAAGAGTTTGATCCTGGCTCAGATTGAACGCTAGCGGGATGCTTTACACATGCAAGTCGAACGGCAGCGCGGACTTCGGTCTGGCGGCGAGTGGCGAACGGGTGAGTAATGTATCGGAACGTGCCCAGTAGCGGGGGATAACTACGCGAAAGCGTAGCTAATACCGCATACGCCCTACGGGGGAAAGCGGGGGACCTTCGGGCCTCGCACTATTGGAGCGGCCGATATCGGATTAGCTAGTTGGTGGGGTAAAGGCCTACCAAGGCGACGATCCGTAGCTGGTTTGAGAGGACGACCAGCCACACTGGGACTGAGACACGGCCCAGACTCCTACGGGAGGCAGCAGTGGGGAATTTTGGACAATGGGGGCAACCCTGATCCAGCCATCCCGCGTGTGCGATGAAGGCCTTCGGGTTGTAAAGCACTTTTGGCAGGAAAGAAACGGTCTTGGATAATACCTGAGGCAACTGACGGTACCTGCAGAATAAGCACCGGCTAACTACGTGCCAGCAGCCGCGGTAATACGTAGGGTGCAAGCGTTAATCGGAATTACTGGGCGTAAAGCGTGCGCAGGCGGTTCGGAAAGAAAGATGTGAAATCCCAGAGCTTAACTTTGGAACTGCATTTTTAACTACCGGGCTAGAGTGTGTCAGAGGGAGGTGGAATTCCGCGTGTAGCAGTGAAATGCGTAGAGATGCGGAGGAACACCGATGGCGAAGGCAGCCTCCTGGGATAACACTGACGCTCATGCACGAAAGCGTGGGGAGCAAACAGGATTAGATACCCTGGTAGTCCACGCCCTAAACGATGTCAACTAGCTGTTGGGGCCTTCGGGCCTTGGTAGCGCAGCTAACGCGTGAAGTTGACCGCCTGGGGAGTACGGTCGCAAGATTAAAACTCAAAGGAATTGACGGGGACCCGCACAAGCGGTGGATGATGTGGATTAATTCGATGCAACGCGAAAAACCTTACCTACCCTTGACATGTCTGGAATGCCGAAGAGATTTGGCAGTGCTCGCAAGAGAACTGGAACACAGGTGCTGCATGGCTGTCGTCAGCTCGTGTCGTGAGATGTTGGGTTAAGTCCCGCAACGAGCGCAACCCTTGTCATTAGTTGCTACGAAAGGGCACTCTAATGAGACTGCCGGTGACAAACCGGAGGAAGGTGGGGATGACGTCAAGTCCTCATGGCCCTTATGGGTAGGGCTTCACACGTCATACAATGGTCGGGACAGAGGGTTGCCAAGCCGCGAGGTGGAGCTAATCTCATAAACCCGATCGTAGTCCGGATCGCAGTCTGCAACTCGACTGCGTGAAGTCGGAATCGCTAGTAATCGCGGATCAGCATGTCGCGGTGAATACGTTCCCGGGTCTTGTACACACCGCCCGTCACACCATGGGAGTGGGTTTTACCAGAAGTAGTTAGCCTAACCGCAAGGGGGGCGATTACCACGGTAGGATTCATGACTGGGGTGAAGTCGTAACAAGGTAGCCGTATCGGAAGGTGCGGCTGGATCACCTCCTTTAAGAGCGAGCTGTGGCTATTAAGCGTCCACGCTTATCGGTTGTTTGTGAGATGTATAGCTGGGATCGGTGAGCAGTCGGCAGTCGAGAGGGGATACCTCCCTGTGGTCTGCGGATTCTGGGCTGACTGATCCGAAGAAATTTGGGTCTGTAGCTCAGTCGGTTAGAGCACCGTCTTGATAAGGCGGGGGTCGTTGGTTCGAATCCAACCAGACCCACCAGGTTTTACTGTGTGCGGCGCGAGGGTAGAGATGCCTGAGTGAAGCGGATAGGAAAATGGGGGTGTAGCTCAGCTGGGAGAGCGCCTGCTTTGCAAGCAGGATGTCATCGGTTCGATCCCGTTCACCTCCACCATTACTCTGGTGTGGTTGTAGAGTTCAACACATAGTGCTGCGAGTCAGTGTTATGTGTTGGGTTTTGCTCAACAAGGTTATACATTCGTTCTTTAACAATTAGGAAGAAGCACAACGAAAGCGTTTATGAAGTAGTCGACGAGAGTTGATGAAACGTAAATGCGGGTTGTGATTGCATTAAGATTTAGTTCTAGTTCTCAAGATGGATCGAGAGATCTGTCGCTTTGAAACTTATGAACGGCACAAACGCGAAACATATCAGCGTCCTATAAGACTCTAGTGTTATAGGATCAAGCGACTAAGTGCACATGGTGGATGCCTTGGCGATCACAGGCGATGAAGGACGTGGTAGCCTGCGAAAAGCTGCGGGGAGCTGGCAAACAAGCTTTGATCCGCAGATGTCCGAATGGGGAAACCCACTGCAGCGATGCAGTATTCCTGGCTGAATACATAGGCCAGCGAAGGCGAACCGGGTGAACTGAAACATCTCAGTAGCTCGAGGAAAAGACATCAACCGAGATTCCGAAAGTAGTGGCGAGCGAAATCGGAGTAGCCTTTACGATTTAGCAGTACAGATAATCGAACGGAATGGAAAGTCCGGCCGTAGCAGGTGATAGCCCTGTAGATGAAATCTGGATTGTGGAACTAAGCGTAAGAGAAGTAGGGCGGGACACGTGAAATCCTGTCTGAAGATGGGGGGACCATCCTCCAAGGCTAAATACTCGTGATCGACCGATAGTGAACCAGTACCGTGAGGGAAAGGCGAAAAGAACCCCGGAAGGGGAGTGAAATAGATCCTGAAACCGTGTGCATACAAACAGTCGGAGCCTCTTAATGGGGTGACGGCGTACCTTTTGTATAATGGGTCAGCGACTTACATTCAGTGGCGAGCTTAACCGAATAGGGAAGGCGTAGCGAAAGCGAGTCCGAATAGGGCGAATTAGTCGCTGGGTGTAGACCCGAAACCAGATGATCTACCCATGGCCAGGTTGAAGGCACGGTAACACGTGCTGGAGGACCGAACCCACTAATGTTGAAAAATTAGGGGATGAGCTGTGGATAGGGGTGAAAGGCTAAACAAATCTGGAAATAGCTGGTTCTCTCCGAAAACTATTTAGGTAGTGCCTCAAGTATTACTGCAGGGGGTAGAGCACTGTTATGGCTAGGGGGTCATGGCGACTTACCAAACCATGGCAAACTCCGAATACCTGCAAGTACAGCTTGGGAGACAGAGCACCGGGTGCTAACGTCCGGACTCAAGAGGGAAACAACCCAGACCGCCAGCTAAGGTCCCAAATTATTGCTAAGTGGGAAACGAAGTGGGAAGGCATAGACAGTCAGGAGGTTGGCTTAGAAGCAGCCACCCTTTAAAGAAAGCGTAATAGCTCACTGATCGAGTCGTCCTGCGCGGAAGATGTAACGGGGCTAAGCAATAAACCGAAGCTGCGGGTGTGTACCGTTGGTACACGCGGTAGGAGAGCGTTCTGTAAGCCTGCGAAGGTGGCTTGTAAAGGCTGCTGGAGGTATCAGAAGTGCGAATGCTGACATGAGTAGCGATAAAGGGGGTGAAAAGCCCCCTCGCCGTAAGTCCAAGGTTTCCTGCGCAACGTTCATCGGCGCAGGGTGAGTCGGCCCCTAAGGCGAGGCAGAGATGCGTAGCTGATGGGAAGCTGGTTAATATTCCAGCACCGTCGTACAGTGCGATGGGGGGACGGATCGCGGAAGGTCATCAGGGTGTTGGAAGTCCCTGTTGCTACATTAGAGAAGGCGCTTTAGGCAAATCCGGGCGCGAAATTCAAGGGTGTGGCACGAGGTCCCATGTGGACCGAAGTGATTGGAAGTGGTTCCAAGAAAAGCCTCTAAGCTTCAGCTGTACGAGACCGTACCGCAAACCGACACAGGTGGACGGGATGAATATTCCAAGGCGCTTGAGAGAACTCAGGAGAAGGAACTCGGCAAATTGATACCGTAACTTCGGGAGAAGGTATGCCCCGGTAGGGTGATGCGCCTGCGCGCAGAGCTCGAAGGGGCCGCAGAGAATCGGTGGCTGCGACTGTTTATTAAAAACACAGCACTCTGCCAAGACGAAAGTCGACGTATAGGGTGTGACGCCTGCCCGGTGCCGGAAGGTTAAGTGATGGGGTGCAAGCTCTTGATCGAAGCCCCGGTAAACGGCGGCCGTAACTATAACGGTCCTAAGGTAGCGAAATTCCTTGTCGGGTAAGTTCCGACCTGCACGAATGGCGTAACGATGGCCACACTGTCTCCTCCTGAGACTCAGCGAAGTTGAAGTGTTTGTGATGATGCAATCTCCCCGCGGCTAGACGGAAAGACCCCATGAACCTTTACTGTAGCTTTGCATTGGACTGTGAACCGGCCTGTGTAGGATAGGTGGGAGGCGCTGAAACCGAGTCGCTAGATTCGGTGGAGCCGACCTTGAAATACCACCCTGGTTTGTTTGCGGTTCTAACCTTGGTCCGTTATCCGGATCGGGGACAGTGCATGGTAGGCAGTTTGACTGGGGCGGTCTCCTCCCAAAGTGTAACGGAGGAGTTCGAAGGTACGCTAGGTACGGTCGGAAATCGTGCTGATAGTGCAATGGCATAAGCGTGCTTGACTGTGAGACTGACAAGTCGAACAGGTGCGAAAGCAGGACATAGTGATCCGGTGGTTCTGAATGGAAGGGCCATCGCTCAACGGATAAAAGGTACTCTGGGGATAACAGGCTGATACCGCCCAAGAGTTCATATCGACGGCGGTGTTTGGCACCTCGATGTCGGCTCATCTCATCCTGGGGCTGTAGCCGGTCCCAAGGGTATGGCTGTTCGCCATTTAAAGAGGTACGTGAGCTGGGTTTAAAACGTCGTGAGACAGTTTGGTCCCTATCTGCCGTGGGCGTTGGATACTTGACGGAGCCTGCTCCTAGTACGAGAGGACCGGAGTGGACGTACCTCTGGTGTACCGGTTGTCATGCCAATGGCATTGCCGGGTAGCTAAGTACGGAAGAGATAACCGCTGAAGGCATCTAAGCGGGAAACTCGTCTGAAGATTAGGTATCCCGGGGACTAGATCCCCCTGAAGGGTCGTTCGAGACCAGAACGTTGATAGGTCGGGTGTGGAAGCGCAGTAATGCGTTGAGCTAACCGATACTAATTGCCCGTGCGGCTTGATCCTATAACTCTGTGGGTTTTATGACCTGATATGAGACCGTAGCGACAAGTGCCGTTTATATAGAAAGAATTCGTCAAACATAACCCCCTGTTGCTCGCCGATCGGTGCACCCGCTGCACCTGACTCGCGCAACACGTCGTGCTTCTTCCAAATTGGGGCTCGTAGACTCATCCTCTACCAGCCCAACCCCTTACGCCTGACGACCATAGCAAGGTGGTCCCACTCCTTCCCATCCCGAACAGGACAGTGAAACGCCTTTGCGCCGATGATAGTGAACATTCGTTTGTGAAAGTAGGTCATCGTCAGGCTCTTATCCCGCAAAACCCCTCCAGCATACGCTGCGAGGGGTTTTGTCTTTGCGCAATCGTAAAAAAGATCAAGCTTGCAGCGTGATCAAGCATCCAGACAGACCGCGCCGTCTTGTCTCAAGATGAACGGGTTTCATCACTGGCAACCAGCAATGCCATAAAGTCAAAATGCCCTCTCATGCGGGCTGTCTAGATGCGTTCGGCGGACGCTTCTTGCCTTGGTCGCGGGTCAACGCTTCCATTAGCAGTCTTGCACCGTGTGAGAGCGGTGCACCTTTTCGCGTAACGAGTTCATAGGGTTCACTGCGTGAGGCTAGATCGAGCGAAAGAATGCAGGTCATCTCGTGACGGGCAAAAAACTGCGCGACGTCGATGGACACGAGCGCGACGAATGACGGATTGCTTCGCAGAATCGCGAGGGTGGCGAACACGGAGGTCGTTTCGAGCAGATGTCTCGGAAAGCTGATTTCGGCATCCCTGAACTCACGCTCGAGTAGCAGGCGCATCGGCATGTTCGCGCGATACACCACCCATCGGTATTCCGCAAGGTCCTGTAGCGTAAGCCGCTTTGCCCGCCTCAGTGGATGCTGCACGTTGGCAACCACCGCGAGGGTTTCGTCCTGCAGCTTGAGCGAATCGTAAATCTGTGGCGTCTGGCTGATTGTTGTACGGCAGATTGCAAGATCGAGCCGACCCACATCGATCAGACTCAGCAGGGCTGCGCTTGTATCTTCCACTATCTCGACCGACAGGTCCGGGTTGAGCGCCGTGATCGCATCGGTAAGAAGCGGCACTGCTCCCATGATGACGCCAACGGACACACGACCCCCTTGGATCCCCACCATTTCCTCGCGCATATTCGAAAGCTCCGTGTAAATCACGCGCGCATAACGAATCGCACAATGTCCGGTTTCGTTGGGCTGGAGACCACGATTGGTGCGATTGAATAGCGGCGTGTCGAAGGTGGTTTCGATTTCCTGCAATGCTTTGCTCGCACCTGGCTGCGTGAGCGCGACCTGCTGCGCGGCCTTGAGCAGCGAGCCGTGGTCGCCGAGCGCAATCAAAAGCCGCAATTGCTTCAGGTGTAGTCGGGAGATGATGGAATTGAGCGAGGGTATCATGGACTTGAGGAAAAGTTATACCCGTATTAGAAGTTCTCAATTACTGCGCGATAAGCTTTTTCCTATACTGGGTCAGCGCAGAATTTTCAGGCGGTAAAGCACCACCTGGGTCTAGACGGCCAGAATCTAGCGCCGTAGTAACGCATTCATTGGCTGACTCATTATAACTAACGCTTATTGCCATGTCTCTCATCAACTACATCACGCAGATTCAGTTCGACTTTGGTGCCGTCCGCCTGCTTAAGAGTGAATGCGAACGCGTGGGCGTATCCCGAGCATTGATTGTGACCGATAAGGGGGTGCGCGCTGCAGGCATTATCGATACCGTGCTCGAGGCGCTTGCGGGCAGTGTGCCGGCAACGATCTATGATGGCACACCTCCGAATCCCAACGAGGCCGCTGTGCGCGAAGCCGTGGCGGTTTACGAGGCCGGAGAGTGCGACGGCATTATCGCCGTAGGCGGGGGTTCCTCTATTGATCTGGCCAAGGGCGTGGCCGTTTGCGCAACGCACGATGGTCCGCTGCAGCGCTTTGCTGTGATCGAAGGCGGCGTGGCAAATATCACTGCGAAAACCGCGCCGGTCATTGCGGTGCCGACGACGGCCGGCACCGGCAGCGAAGTGGGCCGCGGCGCGATCCTGATTCTTGACGATGGCCGTAAAGTCGGCGTGATCTCACCGTTCGTGGTGCCACGCGTTGCGATCTGCGATCCCGAACTAACACTGGGCTTGCCGAGCGCGTTGACGGCGGCAACGGGTATGGACGCCATCGCGCATTGCATCGAAACGTTTCTTGCTCCCGCTTTTAACCCGCCTGCGGACGGCATCGCGCTCGACGGGTTGTGGCGCGCGTGGCGGCATATCGAGCGCGCGACGCGCGAGCCCGGCGACCGTGTCGCGCGCATGAACATGATGAGCGCGTCGATGCAGGGCGCGCTCGCATTCCAGAAGGGTCTTGGTTGCGTGCACAGCCTGAGCCATTCGCTCGGCGGCATCAATCCGCGACTGCATCACGGCACGCTGAACGCCATCTTTCTGCCGGCTGTGCTCTCGTTTAACCAGGAAGCAACTTCCGTACGCAACGAGAACAAGCTCGACCGCATCGCAACGGCAATGGGTCTGAGCAAGGGCAATGAAGTGGCTTCGTCGGTGCGCGCTATGACGCAGCGGCTCGGCTTGCCCACCGGGCTCGCGCAACTGGGCGTCACGCCCGCGACGTTTCCGGACATCATCACGGGCGCGCTCAAGGATCATAGCCACAAAACCAATCCGCGCGAGGCGTCTGCGGCGGATTACCACGTCATGCTTGAAGCGTCGCTGTGAGGCGTGCGGGAGGGGCACGGCTGGGACGTGGGGCGCTTGCGCGCAGGTGAATCTCGACGTTTGACATTCGGGAGGCGATTTATCCCATTTTGTCGTTGTGCCCATCGAGCATATCGCCGCTCGCGGAAAACAAGATTGCCCCTAGTGCGAGGTATTCATCCTTGATACAGGCACAGGGACTTAACAAACACACTGGCACGCATGCCAGCAAGAGGAGGGTATGACATGGAGAAAGGAACACCACAAGAAGGCGTGAAGCATAACCGTGTAGCAATCGTGACTGGGGCGAGCACTGGAATCGGCCGAGCCACTACGCGTACGTTGCTCGATGATGGCTGGTGCGTTGTGCTGGCCAGCCGCCGTGGGGATGCACTCAATGAAGTGGTGCGTGAGTATCGTGAGGCCGGGGGAGACAGCGCTCGTGTCATCGCGGTACCCACTGACGTGTCCGATCCGGCATCGGTGCAACAACTGTTTGACGTTACGCGGGACAGGTTCGGGCGCCTTGACCTGCTCTTTAATAACGCGGGCCTTGGCGTGGAAGGGGTGTCGGTAGAGGCATTGTCCATCGACCGGTGGAAGAAATTGATGGACGTCAACGTGACGGGGACGCTGCTTTGCACGCAGGCCGCGTTCCGGCAGATGCGCGCGCAGACCCCCAGCGGTGGGCGCATTATCAATAACGGCTCGCTCTCCGCGCACGTCCCACGATTGCATTCTGCCGACTACACCGCAAGCAAGCACGCGGTCAACGGCTTGACAAAGGCCTGTGCGCTGGACGGACGCCAATACGGCATAGCGGTTTGCCAGATCGATTTCGGCAATGCCCAGACTCACATGACGGCGAAGATGGGCGCGGGCACACTTCAGGCGAACGGCGAACGTGCAATTGAGCCGGTCATGGACGTGTCGCACGCGGCGCGCTCCGTGGCCTACATGGCGAGCCTGCCGCTGGAAGCCAACGTTCAGTTCATGACCGTCATGGCGACCGCGATGCCTTTTATAGGTCGTGGTTAGCGCAAGCAGGTGTAGTCCTTAGAAGTGGGTTGTTTTAACTAGCACTACAAAATAAATTGGAGACACGAAATGCAAGCATCATTGGTGGCAGGCGAACAGCCTGCCGATCTGCTAGACGAGGCCAGAATTCTAAACAAGGTCAGTTGGCGTATTGTTCCGTTAATCCTCGCCTGTTTCGTCATCGCTTACTTGGACCGGGTAAATGTCAGTTTCGCCAAACTGCAGATGCAATCGGATATCGGTCTGAGCGACGCCGCCTATGGTCTCGGCGCCAGTGCTTTTTTTGTCGGCTACCTACTATTCGAAATTCCGAGTAATGCCATTTTGGTGAAAGTGGGTCCGCGCCTCTGGATCGCGCGGATCATGATTACGTGGGGCCTCGTCTCGGCTGGGATGATGTTCGTGCGCTCGGAAAATATGTTCTACTTTTTGCGGTTCCTGCTTGGTGTACTGGAAGCCGGTTTCGTGCCGGGTGTGCTCTATTACTTCACACGGTGGTTTCCGGCCGAGCGCCGTGGACGGATCAATAATCTCTTTTTCGGCAGCATCGCGCTGTGCGGCATTATCGCAGGGCCGGTTTCGGGTGCGATTCTCAAGTATTTCGACGGTGTGCACGGCTTGCCAGGATGGCAATGGCTGTTTCTGCTGGAAGGCGTGCCTTCGATCTTTCTGGGCGTAGTCGTGCTGCTGGTACTCGACGATCACGTCAAGGATGCGAAGTGGCTCACGCAAGACGAGAAGCAGCGCCTGAGCGAGATCCTTGCGCGCGACTCCCAAGTGGGCAGCACACATTCGTTCGCTGCGGCGCTGAAGCTGCCAATCACGTATCTGTTCTCGCTTATTTATTTCGGGCTGTGCATGGGCATCTACGGCTTTCTGTTCTGGATGCCACAGCTGATCAAGACAGCCGGTACCACCGATCCGTTCATGATCGGTCTGATTACGTCGCTGCCGTACGTCGTCGCGTTGGTTGGCACGATCTTGCTGGGCAGGACGTCGGACCGTACTGGTGAGCGCCGCTGGCACCTCACAGGATGCGCATTGGCGGCGGCAATCGGCTATGTGCTCAGCGCGGCGTACGGAAATAATACGGTAATTCTCGTCATTGGCATGATGATCGCGGCGACCGGTGTGATCGCATCGTTTGGCATTTTCTGGATTTTCCCCGCTCGCGTATTGACTGGGGCGGCGGCCGCTGCGGGTGTGGCGCTCATTAATTCGATCGGGCAGATCGGCGGGCTCATCGCACCGTATATGGTGGGCAAAGTCAAGGAGGTCACCGGCAGCGCATCAATGGGTCTCTACACGATCGCACTGACTTGCGCAGTAACGGCTTTACTCATCGCCTATGCGATACCGCGAAACATTCGCTTCCGCGATGTCGGCCAGCGACGATAAATACCCACGTCTTCTACTGACTACGACCTTATGAGCAAGCAGCCCTTGATTGTTGTACGGCCATATACGCCGACTGATATGGCGATTCTCGAACAAACGTATGACGTGTACCGTCTGTGGGAGGCAACCGACAAGGTCAGCTTCCTTCGGAAATTCGGCCCAGGTGTGCGCGCGCTCGCGACTGACGGTGAGCACGGCGCCGACGCAGCGACGATGGATTTGCTCCCGGATCTCGAGCTCGTCGCCAGCTTTGGCGTCGGACTTGACGCCATCGACCTGTCGCACGCAAGGCGGCGAAATATCCGCGTGACCCACACGCCGGATGTGTTGACGGAGGATGTCGCGGACATGGCGTTCGGCTTGCTGCTCGCGTGCGCCCGCCGTATTCCGCAGTGCGATAGCTACGTGAGGCAGGGGCGCTGGCTCGAGGGTGGTCCCGGCCTGACCACACGCGTATGGGGCAAGCGTCTCGGCATACTGGGCCTCGGCCGCGTGGGGCGCGCCGTGGCCACGCGAGCAGAAGCATTCAAGCTGGAAATCGCATACCATGATCGATGCCGTTTCGACGATGTGCACTATCGGTATTTTGACGACGTGGCCGCGTTGGCTCTTGAAGTGGACTTCCTCGTGATCTGTGCGTCCGCAGATACTGACACGCGAGGCCTGATCGGCAGTCATGTGCTCGACGCATTGGGACACGATGGGATGTTAATTAATGTTGCCCGTGGCGCGATCGTTGACGAACCTGTCTTGCTAAGGTATTTGCGCGAGCACCTAATTGCCGGAGCGGCACTTGATGTCTTTCACAATGAGCCGAATATCGCACGGGAGTTCGGTGAACTCGACAATGTAATTCTGCAGCCCCATCAATCGAGTGCAACGAAGGAAACGCGCGCCTCAATGGGGGCTCTCGTGCGCGACAATCTGAGCGCTTACTTCGCCGGTCGGCCGTTGCTGACGGAGTTTCTTGGGCCAGTGAGATAGGCAAGAGATGAGCAATCAGATATGCCATGTTGTCGAGTTTTACGGCAATTAAGAACCGTACCAATGCATCGGGTGTCGCGCCCCAATGTGCGCGGCTGACACTTTTTTAGGAACGTGCGTACCATGACGACAGAAAAGCATCCGTCGGTTGCAACGGGGAGTCGTCCCCGCCTGCGCAGCCGCCGCTGGTTTGACGATCCCGCCGACCCGGGCATGACCGCTCTGTATCTCGAGAGGTACATGAACTTCGGTATCACACGCGCTGAGCTGCAGTCGGGCAAACCGATTATCGGAATCGCGCAAACCGGCTCGGACCTTGCGCCATGTAATAGGCATCATCTGGACCTGGCCAAGCGCGTCAGGGACGGCATCCGCGATGCAGGTGGAATTCCCCTCGAATTCCCTGTACATCCTATCCAGGAAACCGGTAAACGCCCGACGGCCGCGATCGATCGCAACCTCGCGTATCTCGGTCTCGTCGAGATTCTGCACGGCTATCCCATCGACGGCGTGGTGCTCACCACCGGCTGTGACAAGACTACGCCGGCCTGTCTGATGGCGGCGGCCACGGTGAATATTCCATCGATCGTTCTTTCGGGTGGACCGATGCTCGACGGTTGGTACCAGGGGCGTCTGGCGGGCTCTGGCACCGTCGTGTGGGACGCACGCAAGCGGTTTGCTACGGGCGAAATCGACTATGACGCTTTTATGAACATGGTGGCGTCGTCTGCACCGTCGGTGGGGCATTGCAATACGATGGGCACAGCGCTGTCGATGAATTCCCTCGCCGAGGCCCTTGGCATGTCACTGCCCGGGTGCGCCGCGATTCCGGCGCCTTATCGGGAGCGTGGCTGGATGGCGTATCGCACAGGCGAGCGAATCGTCGAGATGGTCGCCGAAAACCTGCGGCCGTCCGATATCATGACCCGGGCCGCATTCGAGAATGCGGTCGTCGCAGCAGCGGCGCTTGGGGCATCATCGAACTGTCCGATTCACATCGTCGCAATCGCGAGGCACATGGGAGTCGACCACACACTTGACGATTGGCAGCGCCTTGGGCCCGAGATTCCACTACTGGTCGACTGCCAGCCGGCCGGACGGTTTCTCGGCGAGGCGTTTTACCGCGCGGGAGGTGTACCGGCGGTCATGAAGGAACTGATGTGGGCCGGACGTCTCAACACGGAGGTCAGGACGGTCACGGGACGTACACTGGCCGAAGACCTGGCTGCAGTCGAGGCGCCGGACCGTACAGTAATTCGCGCCTTTGCCTGTCCGTTGAAGGAGGCGGCGGGTTATGTTGTCATGTCCGGCAACCTGTTCGACAGCGCCGTGATGAAGATTAGCGTTATTGATCCCGCTTTCCGCAAACAGTTCTTGTCCGACCCTGACAACCCAGACGTATTCGAGGGTAGGGCTATCGTGTTTGAGGGACCAGAGGATTATCATGCGCACATCGACGATCCGGAATTGGGTATCGACGAGCGATCCATTCTCGTCATTCGCAACTGCGGGCCCGTCGGTTATCCGGGCGGCGCGGAAGTCGTTAATATGCAGCCGCCTGCTGAATTACTGAAGCGCGGTGTCACAACATTGCCGACGATAGGTGATGGCAGGCAGAGCGGTACTTCGGCGAGTCCATCGATCCTCAACGTTTCGCCGGAGGCGGCTGTCGGCGGTGGCCTTGCACTACTCAAAACAGGCGACCGGATTCGCATTGATCTGAAATCGCGCAAGGTGGACGTGATATTGCCGGAAGATGAGCTCGCCCGCAGGCGCGATGCGTGGGTCGCCCCCACGTTGCAGCACAAGACTCCGTGGGAGGAAATTTATCGGAGCCTCGTGGGCCAGCACGGCAGCGGCGCGTGCCTGGAACCCGCCACGCTTTATATGAACATCTTGGAGACACGTGGTGAGTCGCGTCATAATCATTGACACGCGGTAAGGGGAAGCCCTTCGTAATGCGCCGAGTCCCCCATAATGTGCGGCGAGCCAGAGCCGTGCGCTATGGCGCAGGAAGACGGCCGCTGCGTTTGAGCTCGGCTGCCAGCCGGGTCAATGACGGTTTCGCAGCATCGATATCTTTTTGCCATGCCTGTCCGTCTTTATAGGCAATGATCGCTGAGAAAGCTTTTGCCGATTCGAGAAAGCCAGGATCTTTCAATGCCGCTTCCAACGCGGTCTGCAATTTATCCCGAATCTCGGTTGGCACGCCTTTGTCTACGGCTAATCCACGGTCCGATGGGACAACCACATCGAATCCTTCTTCTTTTGCGGTGGGGACGTTTGGCAGCATGGGGGCACGATCCTGTACGAACTGTGCCAGGATGCGGAGTTTGGTCTGCTCTCCCGCGGGGTCAGGTACGGCCGTGTGGCTGGCGAAAATCATGTCCACATGCTTGCCCATCAATGCGATCTTGGATTGACCCGTGCCACCGAATGGCACCTCCGTAAACGCAGCACCGCTTTCCAGCATCAGGACATTGAGTGCGACACCGCCATTGCTGCCCAATCCATTTTGGCCGATCGAGACGCTCTCTGGCTTGGCTTTCACCGCTGCGACGAGATCTTTGAGAGAGGTATAGGGACTGTCGTCACGTACCACTAGCAATGTCGGGTCACTGACGACGCGGCCGATCAATGCAAACTGATCTGGATCGTAGGGCGTAGATTGCACCAGAGGCATGAAGTTCATTGGTGGCGTATTGACCATTGCCACTGTGTAGCCATCCTTGGGTGCGCGCTGCACGTAAGAATTTGCGATCGCCCCGGATGCACCAGGTTTGTTGACGACGACGATGTTGGCCGCATTGGACAAATGCTTTTGCATGAACGGCGCCAGCGTGCGCGCCAATACGTCCGTCTCTCCGCCCGCGGCGAAGCCTACGACGAGTTCTATGGGTTTATCATCTGGCCATGCTGCCCAGGCGGGCGCACAGAGGCTCGCGCCGGCAACTATTGCGGCGAACAGCGTTGAGCGGATGGGGAATGCCATGGTTATTCTCCTTTATCTCATTTATTGTTGTTCGGGGCCCGCTTCGCAGGCCCTGTGATTACAGCAAGCAATCAGGTTGTTCGCGCACGATGGCGTCGTAGATAGGCTGAAAATGCAGCCAGGCCATAAAGGGGGTCGCCAAGTGATTTTTCGAGTGCAAGGCGGCCTCCCGGTTGATCATTTTCAGCGGTTTGCCGGTGGCTTCGGCCTTGAGCTGAATTTCGCAGGCGCGCTCTGCCGCGATGAACCACCAGGCAGCTTCCTCGATGGTTTCCCGTCCCGCTGAAAACAGACCGTGATTCTGATGGATCGCGATTTTGGCGTTGCCGAAGGCGTGCGCGACAGCGTGACCCTTGTCATCTTCCACCACCACTGCGCCGGCTTCCTCGGTAATCAGGGCCTGGTCTTCGTAGAATCCGCAAGCGGTCTGGGTGATCGGGTCCAGCGGCCGTCCCAGTGCGGCCCATGCCATGCCGTTAGTGGTGTGGGCATGGCACGAGGCCATTACATCGGGGTTGGCTTCGTGGATAGCCGAGTGCAGGACAAAGCCTGCACGGTTGACTGCCCATGTGCCCTCCAGGACGGTGCCGGCATGGTCCACCAACAGCATGTCGCTGGCGCGCACCCGTCCGAAATCCATGGCAAAGGGGTTGGTCCAATACAGGTTGGGATGTTCCGGATCTCTGACCGTGACATGGCCCGCAAAACCGTATTCGTAGCGGAACTTCGCAAATACGCGACAGACCGCAGCCAGGCGCTGCCGGCGGTGCCAACGCTCCGCCTCAATAGAGTCGAATGTCGGGTATTTGGGAAAATACAGATTCTCTTGCTTGGGGCGGTAGACGGTTTCCTGTGTTGACGGCATGAGGACTCCTGGCAGGTTTGTGGCAGAGACTGGGCGACGCGCTGTAGGCTGTGCGGCGTTCTGCTGGGGCTGGTGAATGCCTGGATTCTAGGCAGTGCTCTAACATAGGAACCAATCACATAAATAGTGCCGGTCATAAACGCGGCTTATGGAGACGTTGGGTCCGCTATGCTTGCTCGTATTCAATTGCGCCATTTAGAGGCTTTTCATGCCGTCATGATGTCGGGCTCGATCACGGGCGCGGCGGCGTTGTTACACGTTACGCAGCCCGCGGTCAGCGCGACGATCAAGCATTTTGAGCAGCGCCTGGGGTTTACGCTGTTTCAACGTCAAGGTGGCAGGCTGGTCCCAACGCCGGAGGCTCGCGCACTCTTGCCGGAGGTGCAGGATATTTTCGGGCGGGTTGCCGGTTTGGAGCGCTTTAGCCAGGACCTTGCCGAAGGCATTCAGGGATCGCTGTCTATCGCGGCCAGCTCGCCTATCGCCAATGCATGGTTGGCGCAGGCAGTCGCCGAGTTCGTGAAGATACGCCCAAAGGTCCGCGTCTCACTGCAATCGATGGACTCGAATCTGATTACGGAAAAGCTTATCAATGAACAAATAGATCTGGGCGTGGCTTTTGCTCCGGGAGAGCACGAGGGCGTGCAATCGCTGCCTATGGGGCATGCGGAGCTGAGCTGTATTTTCCTTGAGACGCATCCCTTGGCCGCACTCGAGTCGATTACTGTTGAGGATCTGTCTCTTTATCCGGTGATTACTTATGTTCCGCAAGCGTTGTTGCGTCGTTGTCTGGCGGAGTTTCTCAATCCACCGCCGAACATACAGGTGGAAGTCGCGACGTCAATGACGGGAATTGTGCTGGCTTTTCACGGCGCAGGAGTTGCGCTGGTTGAATCGAGTCTGTTGAATGCGTTGCCTGTGCCGGGGCTGACGAGCCGACCGTTGACGCCCGAGGTCCAGGTGCATAGTTATGTGTCGTGGAGTACGCTGCGGCCACAGACCGAGCTCGCGCGAACGTTTGTGCAGCATTTGAAAAGCTCGCCGGTCGCGTAGAACGGGCCTTTTGTCAGGCGATCTCTTACCTCCCTCTCGTTGAGTTAGACAGTATGAGCAGACCACAACCCATCAGCCGCAACGACTATCCGGTCTTTGTCCCGATCCAGACGCGATGGATGGACAACGACGTGTATGGCCATGTCAATAACGTGACCTACTATTCGTATTTCGACACGGCGGTCAATCATTATCTGATCCAATGTGGCGTGCTCGACTTTACATCGGGCAGCACGATTGGTCTGGTCGTTGAAACGGGTTGCCAGTATTTCTCGTCAGTGTCGTTTCCCGATACGCTCGAGGCAGGCCTGCGTGTGGCGCATATTGGACGATCGAGTGTTCGATATGAGGTCGGTATCTTTAAAGCAGGCGACACAGAGACGCGCGCGGCGGGGCACTTTGTGCATGTCTATGTCGATAAGGAAACCCGTCGGCCTGCACCGATTCCGGCTGATTTTTTGGCTGCGCTGGAACCGTTGTTGAAAGCAGGCGTTTGAGTTGGCTCGAGTCCATTTTCTGATTTGAACAGCGCTGTTGTTTGATCCGCCGCTTAAGTTTTTTTGACGTCACCAACCACTTGCGTACGCCGGTCTGCGCGGGTCCGCCGCGCCCCATCGGATCCCTGTTTGTTGATCATATTTCACTGCGCACATTGCGCCGGCGCGCCAGTTGCGGCCTGCCCACCACTGCACGGCGTGGCCCAGCGCTTTCAATTCGTCACCGACGCTGTGGTCCACCATGTCCTCGATCATGAGACGGCCTGGCATCGCGTTATGAGGCTCAAACGACGACGGAAAGCTGAAAGTCGCAAAGCGGGGAGCCTCGATAGCTTGTTGCAGTTCCATGCCGAACACTTCGATATTCAGAAACGTCTGCAACATCGCTTGACACTGCACGTCTCCACCGGGTGTGCCGAAGGGCATGACATATTGTCCAGGCCTGATTGCCAGAGACGGGTTGGGCGTCAGGCGAGGGCGGCGCCCAGCGCCGACGCGGCAGGGGTGCTCGGGATCAGCCCAGGATTGGCTGCCGCGCCCGGATGCGCACAACCCAGTGCCTGGGATAACAGGCGTGTTATATGAGCCGTCGCTAGGGGTTGCGGAAAATGCATTGCCATCTTTATCGACGACGGCGACATATGAGGTATCCAACCGGGGATCGGTGCGGGCCGTATCCTCAGCAGTCGCAGGCCGCATCTCGATCGCACGGTTCTGCGGCAATCGACCGGCCGCCGGCATGTCGGGGCCTGCATGGTTCATGGCAATCATGGCCAGACGTTCAGCGGCATAGGCTTTGGATAGCAGCTCCTGTTGCGGCACGGTCGCGTAGCGAGGGTCGGCATAGTGCACTTCGCGATCTGCAAAGGCCAGTTTGATGGCTTCCGTCAGCAAGTGGATGTACGAGGCCGAGTTGTGGCCTAGCGCACGCAAGTCTCGCGATTCGAGGATGTTCAGCATTTGCAGCAGCGATGGGCCCTGGCACCAGAACCCACAGCTATGGACCTGTGTGCCTCGAAAGTCGATGCTCAGCGCCGGGTCTACCTCGACGGAGAAATCGCGCAAATCCTCATGGCTCAGCCAACCGCCTTCTTGTTTGTGATAGTTGACGATGGCGGTTGCGATATCGCCTTCGTAAAAGGCGCGGCGTGCGGCTGCGAGACCCGCCAGACGGCCGCTGCCTTGGCAGAGGCGTTCTTCGTCCGCCATATATTGGAGACTGGCCGCGAGATCCGCCTGGCGAAAGATGGATCCGGCGACAGGAGGCTGGCCGCCAGGCAGATAGACGGCAGCACTCGAGGCCCAGCGGGCGTAGTTTTTGGCGTTGTCGGCGATTACCTCTGCCATCAGGGGGTACATGACAAAGCCTTCGCGGGCCAACCGTATCGCGCCAGCGGCGACCTCGCCAAAACTCATTGTGCCAAAACGCTCCAACGCCGTGATCCACGCGTCTGGCGCGGCAGGGATGACCGTGCGTAAAACTCCGGCAGGGATGGTGCCGCCGAATTTCTGCATGAACGTTTCCAGACGGGTTGCGCGGGGCCAGTATCCCAGCCCGGAAATGCTCCACACCTTATTTGATTTTGCTTCGTAGACCAGGATGGGCGCCACGCCGCCTACGTTGACGATATCGCTCTGGACCACTCCTAGCGCAATGCCTGCCGCGACACCGGCATCAATGGCGTTGCCGCCTTGCTGTAGAACGTCCATCCCCGCCTGCGTCGCGAGATAGTGGCCGGCCGAGATCATGTGCTTCAGGCCGGCCAGGGTGGGCCGCATCGATGAAGGGGCGCTGCCGGCAGTGAGGTCGGGAGCGTATGTCGTAGTGGACATGGCAATCTCTAATGGGTGGTCAAGCGTGCGCGTCTTCGAAGATCGAGCGGAGTCATTGTGGCGTGATGCCGAGCTTTTGCGTGACAGATTTCCACCGGTCGAATTCCGCGGTCAGGTACTTTCGAAACTCCGCTGGGGAACTGCCCTCGATGATGACGTCCCTGTCTTCCATGGTGCGGCGGACGTCGGGACTTTTCAATGCGGTTTTGGTTGCTTTGTACAAGGCATCGACAATTTCAGGCGGCGTTCCTTTGGGCACAAGCAGGCCATACCACGAGCCACCGACCAATGCCGGAAAGCCGCTTTCTTTTGCGGTCGGGATGTCTGGCGCCCGCTCCAGGCGTTGTTCGCTGAAGACGGCCAGTGCCTTGAGTTTGCCGTTTTTGATCAGCGGCAGTGTTGTGCCTGGGGTATCCAGAGTGTATTGCACCTGACCCGCCATGGTGTCGTTCAGCAGTGCTGAGCTGCCTTTATATGGGACATGTACCGTGTGGATACCCGAGTCCATGTTCAATTGCTCGGAAAAGAAATAATTGGCGGTCATGATGCCCGGCGAGGCGTAGTTCACCTCGCCTGGATGCGCCTTTGCGTACTCGACCAGTTCGCGCAGATTATTGGGCGGAAATTTGGGATTCGCCACCAGGATGAATGGGCCCCCACCGATGCGGGTGACCGGGACGAGGTCATTCATCGGGTCATACGTGAGGCCTTTCACGGTCAGCGGCGCGCCGGTCAACGGCGACGCTGTGGCGAACATCACGGTATAGCCGTCGGGCGCGGATCTGACGACTTGTTGGGCTGCGATGGTACCGCTGGCGCCGCCCCGGTTTTCCACGATGACAGTTTGCTTGAGTTCTTTGCCCAACTGTTGTGCCAAGACGCGTGCCACGGTGTCGGTGCCTCCACCGGGCGGGTAGCCGACAATCAGGCGTATTGGTTGCTCAGGCCAGGGCTCGGCTGCCTGGATGGTGGCTGGCAGGCACGTCGTCAATAGCGCTGCAAAGGCGCTGAGCCGCGCGGTGCGGCGGATGCTGGATTGCACTTTCAAGAACACTGCTGAACGAGTCGTCATGGTGATCTCCTGAATGCGTGAGGCGGGCAGGGGTTATTTAGAAGCCAATCCCAGTTTCTGAACAATTTCGGCTTCTTGTTGATACTGCTCTTTCGCATAGGCCGCGTACTCCTCGCCATTCATATAGACCAGTTCCTGTCCATACTGTGTCAGGATTTGTTTGAAGGCATCAGATTCTGCGATGTCTTTGAATACGGCATGCAGCTTGGCGACCGTCTCAGGCGGCATGCCTTTGGGACCTGCAATACCAAAAGGTGCATTCGCAGGCGGTGTGCCATCCAGTTCATGCAAGGTGGGAGTCTGGGGATATTGCGCACTGCGTTGCGCACCCCACGTGACCAGCATACGCATTTTTCCGGCTTGCACCAAGGGCTGTACTGTCGTGGACCCGGCGTATGCCGAGACTTGGCCGCCTAGTACTGCCGTGATGACATCGGACTCACCCTTGTATGGTATGTGACGCCATGTCACGTTGTTGCGGGTCGCGATCTGTTCCATCATGACATTCGAGGCGCTACCCACGCTCGCCGTGCCGTAAGTGATCTCGTTCGGATGCTGTTGGGCAAAGCTGATGAATTCGCCCCATGTCTTATGAGGAGACGCCGCAGGTACCGCGACACCCAATGTATACCCGCTGAGCATCATGATGTAGGTGAAATCGCGAGTGGGGTCATAGCCCATATCCTGGATGTGCGGCATGCGATAGACGGGGCTGGGCAGGATGGCGAGCGTGTAGCCGTTGGGTTCAGCCGTTTTGATGGCACGCGCGCCGAGTGTGGCGCCTGCACCGCCCCGGTTCTCGATTACGATGGATTGCCCCAGTTTGGGCGCAGCCAGCTCGGCAAACTTGCGGATGACGGTATCCGTCGAACCGCCCGCTTGATAGGGCACGATGATATGCACAGGCCGAGTGGGGTAGTCATCCGCTGCGGATGCTGTAATGGGAAGGATTGCGGCCATACCGGTTACCAAGGCGGCGGCAAATCTGGCGCAACGGGAGATGGACTGTTGTGGTGCAGCGTTGCGAATGCTGCTGGCGAGTGATGTCATGAGGATCTCCGCGAGTTTCAGTTGGCGTCCCAGGCTTGCGCAAACGCACGGGCGAAGTTGCCGCCCAGCACGCCCAGGATCTGGCTGTCCGTCAACCCGGCCTGATGCAGCGCCTCGGTGAAGGCGGGAAATTGTGCCGGGGTGGGCATCTCGACGGGATATCGTGCTTCCATCACATCGCCGAAGGCATCGGAGAAGTCTCCGCCGGATCTGGCGTATTTGGTGCGCGACATCACCATCACGTGACGCACGGCCTCATAGGTGTCTACGGACGGATAGTCGGTGCCTATGCCCACATGTTCGTAGCCAACCAGGTCTCCGATATATTTGACGTTCGCGACGAAGTCCGACAACAAGGGCTGTTGCTTCGGATCGCCGCTCCAATTGAGGTAGGCGTGAATGCTGCAGCCGATCACGCCGCCCGTAGCTGCCACCGCCTTGATGACGTCGTCCGATTTGTTGCGCGGGCGCTTGATCACGGCATTCGCGTTGGCATGGGTCAGAAAAACCGGCCGAGTGCTGCGTGCCGCGGCGTCCAGGCAAGTCTGGGGCGCGCAATGGCTCAGGTCGATCGCTATGCCGACGCGATTCATCTCGTCGACCATATTCAGGCCCAGATCGCTCAAGCCTGCATTGCGTTTTTCGAGGCATCCGTCGCCGATCAGATTGGCCTCGTTGTAGGTCAGTTGAATGACACGGATGCCGAGTGTGTGGAAAAGCGCGACACGGTCGATCTGATCGCCGAGAGGCTTGGCATTTTGCCAACCCATGATGAGTCCGAGCTTGCCGGTCTGCTTGGCGCGCGCGATATCTTCGGCGTTTTCGACCAGCAGCCAGGGGCTATCAGGCGCCGCACAACGTTGACGCCATAGCATGGTGTCTTTAAGTGCCTGTTCAAAATCGGCGCCCATGTCGCTGATTGTGACGTTGATGGCGCTCACGCCACCGGTCAACATGTCGCGGGTACTGCCATCACTAAAGAAAACCAGGCCATCGACAATCGTGGCTTGACGATGCAAATCGGCGGTGCGGCTGATCATGAACTATTTCCCTTGCTATTGAGATGATTATTTGGACTGGATGACCTAGCGGTGGTATCGGTCATAGCGGAATGGCTTCAAGTCAACAGTGGTTCGTTTACCTTGAATGAGCTGAGCCATGGCCTCGCCGGCGGCGGGTCCGATACCAAAGCCATGACCGGAAAACCCCGAGGCCAGAAATAGGCCGGGCACATTGGGCACGGCATCCATGACGGGCATCGCATCTGGTGTGACATCGATGTAGCCTGCCCAGGATTGTGCGATGCGGGCGTGATGGAATGCCGGAAAGGCGTCCGTCAATTTCTTCCAGGCCTGCGCATTGCCTCGTATCGACGGACGCGGATCCAACACGCGATGGCGTTCGAACGGCGATTGTCGATCCGTGGGGTAACGGCGAGGCAGGGACAGCTCTTCGAAAAACCGTTTGCCGAATCTCAACCGCACAAAGCTGCGATTGGCCAGCCATGAGCGCATGAAGTAACGCATCAATCTGAAACTATCGGGCACGACATCCGCCATCGAGGCGCCGAATTGCGATACGGTGTAGCCGCCGTCTGCACGCTTGCGGCAGGTAAAGTCCTTGCCGTTGATCGCCGCTGTCGAACCCGTATCGACGGGTGTCGTGCGCAGTACCGACCCACGAACCTTTAGCTGGGGAAAGTCTGCGCCCAAGTTGCCGCAAAACAGCCTGGACCAGGCGCCGGCAGCGATCAGTACCGTGGCGGTTTCGACACGCCCCTTTTCGGTGAGCAGAGCGGATACTCGCCCCGCGGACTGTTCTACGCCACGCACGGCGCAGTCTTCCAGAATTTGAGCTCCGGCGGCGCGTGCTAATGCGGCGATCGCAGTCGTGGCCAATTGGGGCTCGGCAACGCCGTCGGTGGCGCTGTACATGGCCCCGGTCCAGACCCGGGCGGTTTGGGGCAGCAGGCGTTTGGCGGCCACGCTATCAAGCAGGCGCGCATCGGTGCCATAGGCTCGTGCATTGTCGATCCAGGCTTGGTGCGAGGATGCGTCCGCATCATTGTCCTGCAAGTACAGCATGCCTGTACGGCGAAATCCCACATCGATTTGCTCTTGGATTTCTCCCCAAATCTGATTCGAACGTATCGCCAGCGGGACCTCTGGCAGATCGCGTCCCAGCGTCCTGACCCACCCCCAATTGCGGGACGACTGTTCACAGCCTAGCGTTGCTTTTTCAAATACCGCCGTCCGCACGCCGGCGCGGGCGAGGGCGTAGGCGGTGCTGATTCCGATGATGCCGCCGCCCACGATGGCGACCTCGACATGATCCGGAAATGCGGCTGAATGACTGCTTTGGTGGTGCAACGCTCACCCCTTCTGTTGTTGTTTATTATCGCTATTCGATAAATAAAAACGTATAGCGATATAATGATGGGAATTTATACTGCAAGGCCGTCCACGCGGCAACGTCTGGGTTTCCCTAGGAAGGACGATGGCGGGTCTGGCTGCTAATCTGCGTCTCGCCAATTTTTGGAGTTTGAATGTCTGAGCCTTCCGCGTTGATGATCCAGTCATTGGAGAAAGGACTGTCGGTGCTCGAGTCGTTTCGAGCCCATGCCTCGCTGAGTCTGCAGGAGATCGCCCAGATCAACGGCATCACGATGGGGTCGGCGCAGCGCGTGGCGTATACGCTGGAGCGCACAGGCTATTTATCGAAGGACCCGCGTAGTAAGCGTTATAGCGTGACCGTCAAAGGCGTCGGGCTGGGGTACAGCTATCTGTATCGGCAACCGTTGTTTCAACACGCGCATGCTGTGCTGCATCAGCTGAATCAGGAGTGCGGAGAAATCGTCAATTTGAGCGTGCCTGACGATGCGGACAACATGGTCTTTGTCATGCGGGTCGCGCCAGCTCGCCATATCCCGGAGTACATGCCGGTGGGCACCCGTATCCCATGCATATCGTCCGCGTCGGGGCGTGCTTTATGGGCGCATTTGCCACCTGCGGAACTCGATCAGAAGCTGGAGTCTGTCACACCTGTAAAGCACACGCCGCGCACCACCACCGACATTGCGGCGTTGCGAGCGTTGATCGAGCAAGCCCGCCACGATCAGTATGGCTATGCGGACGAGGAGTTTTATGCGGGCGATGTGAACGTCGCGGCCGCCATCTATGACGAAACCGGTGCGCCGATAGGGGCGGTGAATATCTCTGTTCCCAAGCCGCGCTGGTCATTGGACCGTGCGCGGCAAGAACTGGGGCCATTGGTCATGCGTGCGGCGAGGGCTATCAGCAAGCGCAAATAGACCGGTGTCGCGATTAAGCGATTGAGCGATTAAGACGTCGCGCTTATTCGTTACTCTGCGAACGTGCAGCGCCGCATTGCCAGCAGGTGGTGAATTGAGGCTCCAGCCATTCGCCGCAGTCGTCGCAGTGCCAATTGAATCTGGCGTTGAATAGCTCGTTCCTCACTGGGCCATCGATAATTTGCATGGCCGCGGCCTTATCCTGCGCGTTTTCCAACCAGATATCTGGGCCGCATTGGTCCACGGGGATTTCCCCCGCGCCGCCTTGCATGTAGCGGTTCGTGAGGTGGCAGGGGATGCCTGCTTGCGTCAGCAGGTTGAGCCAGTGTTGAGCCAGCATTAACAGTGTTGAGCCAGCATTAAATCGGGGGCTCGCGTTAGTCGGATCATGGGCGCGTCCGGGTGATGGCAGACGCGTTAATCATAAGGCAAGCAGATGCAAAATCATGCAGTCGACCACTCAGGCGGTTTTATGTCGCCATGCCGTTTGACGGCGGTGAATTCTATTGATTGGCGGCCCGTGTTAGATTGATGTTTTAGCCTCCAGCTCGTATTTCCTTGTATTTGGTGCATAGGCTTACTCCATCAGCACACTTCGTTCGGAGCCATTCATGTCCAAAAAGATCAAAATTGATTTCGTATCCGATGTCGCGTGCCCGTGGTGTGCAGTAGGCCTGGGTGGGTTGTTGACCGCTATCGATCGCATCGGCTCCGAGGCGCAGTTCGAGATTCATATGCAGCCGTTCGAGCTGAATCCGGATATGCCCAAGGGTGGGCAGAATACGGGTGAGCGTTTGATGAAAAAGTACGGCTTTGACCAGGCGCGTTTGCAGGAGAACCGCAAGGTGATCGCGGAGCGCGCGGCAGCGGTGGGGATGCCGATGCATCAGACTGAGGAGAGCCGCTCCTACAATACGTTCGGCGCGCACCGATTGCTGCATTGGGCAGGCACGCTGGGGCAGGAGCAGCAAGTCGCGCTCAAGCGGCAACTGCTGAAGGTCTATCACTTTGATAACTACGACACTAGTGAGACCGACGTGTTGGTACAAGCCGCACAAGACGTGGGGCTGGACGCAGATGCTGCCCGCGATGTCGTAGAGTCCGGACGCTACACGGACGAGGTTCGCGCGGAGCAGGCGAAATGGCGCGAGTTGGGGATTACTTCTGTGCCGTCAGTGATCATTAATGATAAGTATCTGGTGTCTGGCGGGCAGCCGCCCGAGGCGTTTGAGCAGGCGTTGCGTCAGGTCGCGTCGGAGACGTGATAGCCAGCGCGTCGTATTCAACGGCGCAGTACCGTAATGTGATGATTTTTTCTGATCAGGCATTTTTCTATGACCACACTATTGCGTCGTTATAAACAGGTTGCGTTTGCACTCTCTCTCGGGCTGTCTGCTTTGTCCGCTCAGGCTGAATCGGCGGATAGCTATCCGAGCAGGCCCGTCACGATGGTTATCGGCTGGGCTGCCGGTGGGCCGGCGGACGGCGTAGGGCGCATGGTGGCCGCGGAAATGGGCAAGCATTTGGGCCAGTCCATTGTCGTGGACAACAAAGGAGGAGCGGGCGGCAATATTGGCTCGGTGGCTGCTGCACGCGCCGCGCCTGATGGCTACACCATCATGTTGGCGACGGTCGCATCGCACGGGCTGAATTCAGCGCTCTACGACAATATCGGATATGACCCGATCAAGGATTTTGCGCCGGTAGGGTTGGTCAATACTTCGCCTTCGACGATGTTGGTGCCGCTGGATTCGCCGTTTAAAACGGTCCAGGATTATGTGGCGTACGCGAAAGCGAATCCGGGGAAGTTGACGTACGGCTCCGGCGGTGTGGGCTCGTCGCAGCATCTGGCGGGAGCGAGTTTCAAGACACGTACCGGAATCGATATTTTGCACGTCCCGTTCAAAGGCACTGCGCCCGCGTTGACGGATGTGATGGCGGGCCGTATCGATATGATCATCACGACGGGTGCGATGGCGCCGATTGCTTCGGGCAAAGTGCGTCCCCTGGCGATCACGGCGAAATCGCGGATCGCCGCGTTGCCGGATGTGCCGACGTTTGATGAGGCGGGCGTCAAAGGGTTTTATATGGATTCCTGGTATGGGCTCGTGGCGCCTGCCGGGACGCCGCGTCCGATTTTGATGAAGTTGAATGAGGCCTTGACCAAGGCAATGCAAGATCCCGAACTGCGTAAAAAGTTCATAGATCTCGGCTCCGTGCCCGCTGAACCCATGTCGATCGATACGTATTGGGATATGGTGCAAAAGGGGATGGTCGAGGCAGCGGAGCTGGTGCAGATCTCCGGGGCGAAAGCGGAAAAGTAATTCCGCCGCGTTTATCCAAACAAAAAATGGCCAGCCTGTGAATTGTGCAGGTTGGCCATTTGATTGGGGCGAATCAGATGAGGCTACGGCAGCAATATGCCCACGCGGCGCAGCAGATTCGCCGTTTCAAATACGGGTAAGCCCATGACGCCGGTGTAGCTGCCGGCGAGATGGGCGATGAATGTGCCTGCCAGGCCCTGGATGCCGTACGCGCCCGCCTTGCCAAAGGGTTCGCCGCTGTCGCAGTAGCGGGCGATGTCGTCTGCGTCGAGTGTGCGCATGCGGACTTCGGAGATCGATACGTCTTCGTACAGTTGGCCGTCGTGCCACAGGACGACGGCGGTATGAACGTGATGAGCGGTGCCGGACAGGCGGCTGAGCATGTCGATGGCGTGGGCGCGGTCGGTGGGTTTGCCCAATACCTCGTCGCGCAGGATGACAGTAGTATCGGCCGCCAGGATGGGCAGCGTTGATAGTGATTGGGATGTCATCCATTGCTGTCCGCGCTCGGCTTTTTCGCGCGCAGTGCGTTTGACGTAGTCCGCTGCCGCTTCGCCGGCATGCTGCGGCTCGTCTTCTCCTGGAGGCGCGGGGACTTGTAGTACCGTGTGGGCCACCCCGATCTGGGTCAACAGTTCACGGCGGCGCGGGCTGGCCGAGGCGAGATAGATCTGTGGGGTCATGTTGCTGGGAAAGGGGCTCGGGTTGACCATGAATGAGTCGGATAGTCTGGCGCCTGGTGATTTCAAGCCCGATGATAGGGATGATTGGTCATGATGGCCCAGGCACGATAGAGTTGCTCGGCGAGTACGACGCGCACCATGGGGTGCGGCAATGTCAGCGAAGACAGGCGTATTTGCCCGTCGCTGGCGGCTTTGAGCGAGGCGTCCAGGCCATCCGGGCCGCCCACCAGGAATACCACGTCCCGGCCATCGCCGCGCCATTGTTCGAGGCGCTGCGACAGGGCCATGGTGGTCAGATCGCGCCCGCGTTCGTCCAGTGCGAGTTTCAAGGCGCCAGGAGGTATGGCGGCCTCGATGCGGCGGGCTTCTGCCGCCATCATTTGCGCTGGTGTTTTACCGGTTGTGCGCGGTTCAGGCTTGATTTCCCGCAGTTCGAGGGCGCAGTCGGCGGGTAAGCGTTTCGCGTAGTCGTCCCAGGCGGTTTCGACCCAGGCGGGCATGCGGTTGCCGACGGCGATGACGATGAGTTTCACGTGATGGCCTCTGGCTGAAGGAGCTCACACGATACGGTTTGAGGCGTGATGAGTCCAGGGTACGGCAGCTTCAGTTTACGGCTAAGGAGGGCTCGACCCAAGGCGAATCAGGCTATGGCGAGTCGAGCCACGCGAGCTGGCTGTCGAGGATGTCAGGCTTCGTCGGTGTCGCCGGCTCGTTCAGCTGCGTGCACGGGCGATCCCGATCCGGGCAGCAGTTTGACGCGAACGGGTTTGTCGCCCCAGATTTCTTCGAGGTTGTAATACTGGCGGATTGCCGGCTGCATGACGTGGACGACAATATCGCCCAAGTCGACGACGACCCATTCGCCGGTGTCTTCGCCTTCGACGGTGATGCCGGTCAGGTCCAGGGCGCGGCCGCAATCGGCCACGCTGGAGGCCAGGGCGCGGGTTTGCCGGTTGGAGGTCCCGCTGGCAATGACCACGCGGTCGAACAGGCTGGTCAGGTGCGTCGTGTTAAAGACTTTGATGTCTTGGGCTTTGACGTCTTCGAGGGCGTCAATGACGGCGCGTTGTAGTTTTTGAATATCCATGGATGTAAATATAACCCGCGAGGGGACCTGGTGGAGCCGTTTGACGGCAGCGCGAATCCGGCTGCCGGGGGCGGCCTATTGGAATTAGCGGTAAAGGCCGTGTGCTGCGATGTAACGGGCGACCGGCTCGGTGAGCAGGCCCTCGGTCGTGTCGCCGCGAGCCAGTCTGGCACGGATGTCAGAGGCGGATATCGCCATGGGAGTAAAGGGCAGCGTGGTCAATTCGCGGTGTGTGGAGCCATCCTGACGGCGCTGGCTGGCTAGCCATTCGGTCAGTTCCTCTGGGGGAATCAATGGCGTGCCCGGGCGCGTCGCAACGGCCAGGTCTACCCTGGCGGAGATCTCTTGCCATTGGTGCCAAGTGCAGAAATTGGTCAGCTGATCGGCGCCCAGGATCCAGACGTAACGGGCGCCAGCCGGCAAGGCACGTATGGTGTCGACGGTGTAGGTGGCGCCGCCGCGTTCGATTTCGCTCGGATTGACGGCCATGCCGGACTCGCCATCGATCGCCAGCTCGATCATGCGCAGGCGATGCTCGGGCGCGGCGTTCAGGGGCGCGCGTTGCCATGGGTTGGCAGCGGGGATGAATTGCACCTGTGCGAGATGCAATTCACGCAAGGCCGCGCGAGCCAACGCCAGGTGGGCGAGGTGAATGGGGTCGAAACTGCCGCCCAGCAGGCCAATACGGGGTTCGTTTTCTTGATGGACAGGCATTGTGGACAGCGGCGTTGGGATTACACCCAGTCTCGGGGTTTCAGGAAGGCGGCGAGCTCGGATTCCGGCGTGCCGGGCTCGGGGTGCCAGTCGTACCGCCACTGTGCCATGGGCGGCATCGAAAGCAAAATCGACTCAGTGCGGCCACCGGATTGCAGGCCGAATAGCGTGCCGCGGTCAAATACGAGATTGAACTCGACATACCGCCCGCGCCGATAGGCCTGAAAATCGCGCTGAGCCTGTTCATACGGGATATGGCGGCGGCGTTCGACGATGGGCAGGTAGGCAGGCAAAAATGCGTCGCCAACCGAGCGCAGCAGCGCAAACGAGGCGTCAAAGCCGGGTTCGTTGAGGTCGTCGAAGAACACGCCGCCGACGCCGCGGGTTTCCTGGCGATGTTTCAGGAAAAAGTATTCGTCACACCAGCGTTTGTAGCGGGGATAGTACGTGTCGCCGTGG
This sequence comes from Bordetella genomosp. 4, assembly GCF_002261185.1. Lineage (GTDB taxonomy): Bacteria > Pseudomonadota > Gammaproteobacteria > Burkholderiales > Burkholderiaceae_B > Bordetella_A. Next base: position 1,233,252 of record NZ_NEVQ01000013.1, on the reverse strand, counting down.
GGGGCGAGCGCATCGTGGCATATCTGGTGGAAATGCCGTGCGTCTTCTTCGAAGGGATAGTACGGTGTCAGGTCCATGCCGCCGCCGAACCAGAACACGTCGTCTTCGTCCTGCCCCGGACGAGCCGCAGCCATGAACATGCGCACGTTCATGTGCACGGTGGGCACATAGGGGTTGCGAGGATGCAACACCATCGACACGCCCATGGCTTGCCACGGACGGCCGGCCAGCTCTGGGCGGTGCGCGCTGGCAGAAGGAGGCAATTGGGTGCCTTGGACGTGGCTGAACAACACGCCGCCGCGTTCGAGCAACTGACCGCCTTCGATCAGGCGAGACACACCGCCGCCGCCTTCGGCGCGCTGCCAGGCGTCGGTGCGGAAGCCTTCGCCGCCGGCTTGCTCCAGCGCTTGCACGATGTGTGCTTGCAGGCCGGTCAGGTAGTCTCGTACGTCGGAAACGGGGATGTTGCTCATGCGGTGTCCAGATGGGATTCAGGCTGGTTGCTGACAAAAAGCGTCAGCAGCGTAGGGCGCGGCGGTTGGCGAGGAGCTGACGCCGCGTGACCTGGATAGCTTAAGCCTGAGGGGCCACCAATGCTTTGCGTTTGATTAAGGTTTGGCCTTTTGTTGGGACGGTTTCAGCGCGCGCCATCCGATGTCTGTCCGGTATTGGCGGCCATCGAAATGCACGCCGTCAACGGCAGCATAAGCGCGCTCGCGCGCCATGCGGACGGAGTCGCCCAATGCGGTGACGCAAAGCACGCGGCCGCCAGAGGTTTTCAATTGACCGTTCTCCAGGCGGGTGCCTGCGTGGAAAATGGTGCAGTCTTCGGTTTCGGCTGGCAGCGGCGCAATGGTGTCGCCGTTGCGCGGGGTGCCGGGGTAGTTGTGCGCGGCCAGAACGACGCCCAGCGCGGTACGTCGATCCCAGGTGATGTCGGCCTGGTCAAGCGTGCCCTCGACGGCGTGCTCGAGCGCATCGAGCAGATCGCTTTTGACGCGCATCATGATGGGCTGGGTTTCGGGGTCGCCCATGCGGCAATTGAATTCCAGCGTCTTGATAGCGCGATCCGGATCGTCGCCCGGCGCGATCATCAGGCCGGCGTACAGGAAACCCGTGTAGGGAATACCGTCGCGCGCCATGCCCTGTACGGTGGGCAGAATGATTTCGCGCATGATGCGGTGATGGAGTTCGGGCGTGACGATAGGGGCGGGCGAATAGGCGCCCATGCCGCCCGTGTTGGGACCGGCATCGCCGTCCTTCAGGCGCTTGTGGTCTTGGCTGGTGGCCAGCGCCAGGACGTTGCGGCCGTCGCACATGACGATGAAGCTGGCTTCTTCGCCGACGAGGCATTCTTCGATGACGACGCGGGCACCGGCCTCACCCATGCTACCGTCGCCGAGCATGGCGTCAATGGCGGCGTGGGCTTCGGCCAGGTCGGCGGCGACGACGACACCTTTGCCAGCGGCCAGGCCATCTGCCTTGATCACGATGGGCGCGCCTTCCTGGTCGACGTAGGCGTGCGCCTTGGCCGGATCGGTGAAGGTTTCGTAGCGGGCCGTGGGAATGCCATGGCGCACCATGAAGGCCTTGGCGTAGTCCTTGGAGCTTTCCAGCTGAGCGGCGGCCTTGGTCGGGCCGAAGATTTTCAGTTTGCGTTCACGAAAGACGTCGACGACGCCGGCTGCCAGAGGGGCCTCGGGGCCTACGACCGTCAGAGAAACTCCCTCGCGCTCGACGAAATCAGCCAGATCCTCTGGGCTGGTGAGCGGCACGTTTTGCAGCAGGTCGCCCTGCTCGGTGCCGCCATTGCCGGGCGCGACATAGACCTTGTGGACACGGGGCGAGCGGGCCAGGCGCCAAGCCAGGGCGTGTTCGCGGCCGCCAGAGCCGATTACCAGGAGTTTCATTTTTCGATGACTTCTTAAAGAGGCCAGGGCGTTGCCGCCACAGGCTTGGCACAAAAGGCTGACGGGTCGCCCCGTTTCGCCGGTCGGTTTTTACTGCAGACCCGCCCGGGGACATATGTCCCTGGGGTATGACGGTTAACTACTGGGCTTCGTCAAATACAACGGTGGTATAGACTTCCTGCACGTCGTCCAGGCTCTCCAGCGCGTCGAGCAGCTTTTGCATCTTGACGGCGTCGTCGCCAGTGAGCTCGGTTTCGTTTTGCGGCTTCATGATGATGCCGTCGACCTCGGCCTTCAGGCCGGCCGATTCGAACGCCTGGCGCACGGCGGCGTAGTCCGTTGGGGCGCAGATGACTTCGATGACGCCTTCGTCATCGGTGGTCACGTCTTCGGCGCCGGCTTCGAGGGCGGCTTCCATGACGGCGTCCTCGGGGGTGCCCGGTGCGAACACAAACTGGCCGCAATGTTTGAACATGAAGGCAACGGAGCCTTCTTGACCCAGGTTGCCGCCGTTTTTGGAGAAGGCGTGACGGACCTCGGCAACGGTACGGGTGCGATTGTCCGTCATGCAATCGACGATGACGGCCGCGCCGCCGATGCCGTAGCCCTCGTAGCGGACTTCTTCGTAGTTGGCGCCGTCGGTGCCGCCTGCGCCGCGCTGGATGGCGCGTTGGATGTTGTCCTTGGGCATATTGGCGTCGGTGGCCTTATCCCAGGCCATCCGCAGGCGCGGATTGCTGTCGGGATCCGGGCCGCCGGCACGCGCCGCGACGGTGATTTCACGAATGATTTTGGTCCAGAGCTTTCCGCGTTTGGCGTCTTGGCGGCCTTTGCGGTGCTGAATATTGGCCCATTTACTGTGTCCGGCCATGGTGTCCCAGATGAAAATGTCTGCAAAACCGGCATTTTACCGTGGTTGGAGGACAGACGAGTGGCCGGATGTGCGTTCTGTGCGCCTGCCAGACCATTGCACGGCCCGGCATTGACAATTCCTGCCGTTTTCCTATCTTCAAAGTCCGCACAAGGCTGCCCTTACGCTCTACACTTGCGGCACTGTTTTTTGCCGCCGAGCCGCCTCAAGGCAAAAGCGCCCCCTGGGGGGCAGCAAGCCGAAGGCGCGGCGTGGGGGCATTTTTCTGCCGCCGAGCCGCCTCAAGGCAAAAGCGCCCCCTGGGGGGGCAGCAAGCCGAAGGCGCGGCGTGGGGGCCTTGTCTTGCTGTCGGAGAGCACTGATGCCTGATCCCATTGTCATTGCAAAAAATAACGAGACTCAATTGGCCTTGTTGCCGGCATTGGCGAATCGCCACGGCTGTATCACAGGGGCGACGGGAACGGGTAAAACGGTCACCTTGCAGGTGCTGGCCGAGGCCTTTTCCCGTATGGGCACGCCGGTGTTCCTGGCTGACATCAAGGGTGATCTGACGGGCGTTTCCCAGCAAGGGACGGCGTCGCCCAAGTTGCAGGAACGCCTGAAAAACAACGGGTTGCCCGAGCCGGTCTGGGGCGGGAACCCGGCCGTGCTATGGGATGTGTTTGGTGAGCAGGGCCTGCCCGTGCGCGCGACGATCTCTGACATGGGGCCCTTGTTGTTGTCGCGCATGCTCGAGCTGAACGATACCCAAGAGGGCGTGTTGACCTTGGTGTTTCGAGTGGCCGACGACGAAGGACAGCTGCTGCTGGATCTGAAGGACCTGCGCGCCATGCTGCAAAACGTGGCCGACCGGGCCGCGGAACTGAAGACCAAGTATGGCAACGTGTCCTCGGCATCGGTGGGCGCGATCCAGCGCAATTTGCTGACACTGGAGTCGCAAGGCGCCGAGCAGTTTTTTGGCGAACCGATGCTGGATGTCGCAGATCTGATGCGCACCGACGCGCAGGGGCGCGGCATCATCAATATTCTGGCAGCCGACAAGTTGATGCAGGCGCCGCGTCTGTACAGCGTATTCCTGTTGTGGATGCTGGCCGATCTGTACGAAAAGCTGCCCGAAGTGGGTGATGTGGATCAACCCAAACTGGTGTTTTTCTTTGACGAAGCGCATCTGTTGTTCAACGATGCGCCCAAGGCGCTGTTGGACAAGATAGAACAGGTTGTGCGGTTGGTGCGATCCAAAGGGGTGGGCGTGTATTTCGTGACCCAGAATCCTCTGGATATCCCGGATACGGTATTGGGTCAGTTGGGCAATCGTGTGCAGCATGCGCTACGCGCGTTTACGCCACGCGACCAGAAGGCGGTCAAAACTGCCGCAGAGACCATGCGTCCGAATCCGGGACTGGATATCGAAGCGGCCATTACGGAACTGGGTGTGGGCGAGGCCCTGGTGTCGCTGCTCGATGCCAAAGGCCGACCAGAGCCCACGCAGCGCGCATGGATCATGCCGCCGGGCAGCCGTATCGGACCGGCCACGGACGCGGAGCGGCAGGCGCTGCGTCAGGATCCCACCATGTCGGCCAAGTATGCGAAGGCGGTCGATCGCGAGTCGGCATACGAGGTGTTGTCCGCTCGTGCCAGCACCGATGTGGCAAATGCGACGGCTGGATCTGCAGCAGGCAAGGCTGCGGGTGCGCAGAAGGGAACGGCGGAGCAGAGCGAGTCGGGCGGGGTGATGGACGGCTTGAACGAATTGCTGTTTGGCTCTACCGGCCCGCGTGGCGGCAAGCGTGACGGCGTGGTGCAGTCTGTCGTCAAGAGCACGGCACGTTCGATGGCGCGGCAGTTGGTGCGCGGGGTGCTGGGCTCGTTGCTGGGATCGAAGCGGCGTTGATTGCCGGGCGTCGTACGCCACGCTGACGCGTGGCACCGGCGTGATTTGTGTTCGCAGCCAAGACTCGCCTGCGAGGGGATCCACGCTGAGCGCGGCCAGGATTAGCCTGCGAGGGTCCACGCTCAGCCGGGTCGGATTGCAAGACTATGGCAGCATAGAGGGTTGATGCTGACACGAGGGCCTTGCAATGAAAATTCTGGTTGTTTCGACGAATAGTGCCGCAGAGGAAAAATGGGTCCGGCCGCTGGCGGCGGTGATGCCGCATGCCGAGGTAGCGTTATGGCATGCCGATCTGCCGCCGCAAGACGCTGACGTCGCGGTGGTGTGGTCGCCACCAGCCGAGTTTTTCGAGCGTGAGCGCAAACTGCGAGTGGTGTTTAATCTCGGCGCGGGCGTTGATGGGCTGCTGAAGCTGCCGTCGCTGCCCGCCGAACTGCCTATCGTGCGCCTTGAAGACGCCGGCATGGCCGTGCAGATGGCGGAGTATGCCGTCTGGGCGGTGACACGTGCGAGCCGGCAATTCGATGATTATGTCGCTCAGCAAGGTGCTGGCGTGTGGCAGCCCTTGCCCGAATTGCGGCGTGAAGCATGGCCGATCGGTGTGTTGGGCACAGGGGTCATGGGAACCAAGGTCGCGCAGACGCTGGCCGCACTGGACTACCCTGTAGCCGGATGGTCGCGCAGCGGCAAGGTTCCTGCCGGAGTAGAAAGCTTTGCGGGAACAGAACAATTGCCGGCGTTTCTGGCGCGTACGCGGGTGTTGATCAATACCTTGCCGCTGACACCCGAAACGCGCAATATCTTGCGGCGCGAGACGCTAGAGCAATTGTTGCCGCAAGCGCATATCGTCAACATGGGGCGTGGCGACCATCTCGTGGAAGAGGACTTGCTTGCACTGCTCGGTACGGGGCGCGTGCAGGGAGCGACGCTGGATGTGTTTCGCCAAGAGCCCTTGCCTGCCGGTCATCCGTTCTGGACGCATCCTGCCGTCACCATCACGCCGCACGTTTCGGCAATCACCTTGCAACATGAGACGCTTGCGCAGGTGGTCGACAAAATCGAGCGTTTTTTCAAAGGCCAACCTTTGACGGGCTTGATTGCGCGCGAGCGTGGTTATTGACCGTAGCGTTGTGATCGGTCGGTCCGGTTCATCATGGTTGCGTTCGTGATCGCCGCTGGCGGTGCCGGCTGGGAGCGCAGGCCAGGGTGATGAAACACTGCGGGCACGTGGATGAGGTGTCCTTCGGAAATTGAACGTCATTCCAATTTCTGCGAGACGTTTTATCCACGCGCCCGATGCGTACGCGGGGCTGGATATCTGCCCCGAGGCGGCTTATTTGCCGGCTGCGATGATCCCGGCGATGGCTTTGCCGACTTCTTCCGTGGAGGCCGTACCTTGCATGTCGCGGGTGCGCGGACCTTCGGCGAGTACGGTTTCAATGGCGCTGACCACGGCCTTGGACGCATCCGGATAGCCCAGGAAATCCAGCATCAGCGCGCCGCTCCAGATCTGGCCGATCGGGTTGGCGATGCCTTTGCCGTAGATGTCGGGGGCGGAGCCGTGCACGGGCTCGAACAGCGAGGGGAATTTGCGTTCCGGGTTCAAGTTCGCCGAGGGAGCGATGCCGATGGTGCCGGTGCAGGCCGGGCCCAGGTCAGACAGGATATCGCCAAACAGGTTCGATGCGACGACCACATCGAACCAGTCCGGGTGCTGCACGAAGTGCGCGCACAGAATGTCGATGTGATATTTGTCCCAGCGCACGTCGGGATACTGGGTAGCGATGTCGGCGACGCGCTCGTCCCACCAGGGCATGGAAATCGAAATGCCGTTGGACTTGGTTGCTGCGGTGAGGTGTTTGCCGCGTTTTTGCGCCAGGTCAAAGGCGAATTTCAATACGCGGTCGGCGCCGATGCGGGTAAAGACGCTTTCCTGGATGACGACTTCGCGCTCGGTGCCGGCAAACAGGCGGCCGCCGCTATTGGAGTATTCGCCTTCGGTGTTTTCGCGGACGATGAAGAAATCGATATCGCCGGGTTTGCGATTGGCCAGGGGCGATGGCACGCCGGGCATCAGGCGCACGGGGCGCAGGTTGATGTATTGGTCGAAATGGCGGCGGAACTGGAACAACGAGCCCCACAGTGCCTCGTGATCGGGCACGGTCGCGGGCCAGCCGATGGCGCCAAAGAAAATTGCCTCGTGGCCGCCGATCTGGGTCGCCCAGTCGTCAGGCATCATTTTGCCGTGCTTGGCGTAGTGGTCGCAGCTCCAGTCGAAATGATCCCACTGAAAATCAATGCCGAAGCGCGTTGCCACCGCGTCCAGGACGCGCAATCCCTCGGGAACGACTTCTTTGCCGATGCCGTCACCGGCGATGACTGCGATTTTGTGCTTGGTTCCTGCCACCACTGTTCTCCAGATGTTGTTCGACTGATGAGGTGCGCGAGTGGGAATCTACGGCGGGGCCAGAAGATTCCGGCCCCGCCGTTGTGTTCGTCGTTTACGCACACAAAGGTGGCAGTTTATCGCTGTCGGGGCATTCGTGCGTCGTTTGGGACTCAGTGAGCGCCGGCTGCCGCTTCGGCGGCTCCGCCGTCGCCGCCCGCTGCGGTTTTCTTGCGGCCGTGCGCGAACCACACCAGCCCGGTCAGCAGAATGAAAATCACCCCTGAGGCGTAGAACACGTCAATGGCTGACATGGTGAAAGCCTGCGTGTTGATCAGGCCGTCGAGCCGGGCGAGGGCGGCTTGGTGTGACATTCCCACTCCGTTTTGCAGGGTATCTAGGGCCTGGTCAAACGGCTGATGTCCCGGGCCGGCGATTTCGGTCAAACGGGCATGGTGTTGCGTAGCGCGGTTTTCCCATACCGTCGTGGCAATGGAGGTGCCGAATGCGCCCGCTGTCAGGCGGGCAAAATTCGACAGCCCCGAGGCGGCGGGAATGCGCCATGGCTCCAGACCCGAGAGGGTGATCGAGGTCAGCGGCACGAAGAACGCTGCCATCGCGGCTCCTTGGATGATGGTAGGAATCATCAAGGTCCGCATATCGACATCGGTGTTGAAGCTGGATCGCATGAAACACACCAGCGCGAAAATGAGGAACGCGATGGTGACGAGAACCCGCGCATCGCGTGTCGCCAGTAGCTTGCCCACCAGCGGTGTCAGCAGAATCGCCAGAATCCCGACGGGAGCGGTGACCAGACCGGCGTATGTGGCCGTGTATCCCATATTGCTTTGCAGCCAGAGCGGCAGCAGCACGACATTACCAAAGAACACGCCATACGCCACCGCCAGCGTCACCGCACCGACCGTGAAGTTACGCTCCTTGAACAAGCGCAAGTCGACGATAGGATGGGCATCGGTGAGTTCCCAGATCAAAAAGAACACGAACGCGACAAAGGCGACCAAGGCGAGCAACTGAATGGTCTGGCTGGCAAACCAATCGAGTTCTTTGCCCTTGTCCAGCATGATCTGCAGGGACCCCACCCAGACCACCAGCAGTACCAGGCCGACCTTGTCGATGGGGAGCTTGCGGGTGGCGGACTCGCGGTCACGATAGACTCGCCAACTGATCCACGCGGCCAGCAGGCCCACAGGGACGTTGATGTAGAAAATCCAGGGCCAGGTGTAGTTATCCGAGATCCATCCACCCAGCAGCGGTCCGGCGACGGGCGCCACCAGCGTGGTCATGGACCAGATCGCCAGCGCCATGCCGGCTTTGGATTTCGGGAAACTGGCCAGCATCAGCGCCTGTGACAGCGGAATCATGGGGCCTGCGACCGCGCCTTGCAGCACGCGAAAGGCGATCAGCGCCTCCAGCGACGGCGAAAAACCGCACAGCCATGACGACAGCACGAACAGCAAGGTAGAAATAAGGAATAGCCGGACCTGGCCGAACCGCTGTGTCAACCAGCCGGTGAGCGGCACTGTGATGGCGTTGGCGACCGCAAACGAGGTAATGACCCACGTGCCCTGGCTGCTGCTGACGCCCAAGTCCCCGGAAATGGTAGGGATCGAGACGTTGGCGATCGAGGTGTCCAGCACGTTCATGAACACCGCAGTCGACAGCGCGATGGAGCCTATGATGCGGGTGGCCCCCTCTAGAGGGGGCGGCGCGCTGGGCTGTCCAGAGGAACGGGGCGCGCTCATGGTTCTAGATTGGCCTTGATGATTTTGTCGATCAACGCATCTGCGCCAGCCTGGGTATCGGTAAACACATGCGTCGACCAGGCGGGTTCATGGCGCGGCTGGGCTGGTGTGCCGGATGACGTCTCTTTCTGGCTGACATCAACCTCTACGTCCATCGACAGGCCGACGCGCAACGGATGGGCCTTGAGTTCCTCGGGATCGAGTTCGATACGTACCGGTACGCGCTGTACGACTTTGATCCAGTTGCCCGTAGCATTCTGTGCGGGCAGGAGCGAGAACGCGCTGCCCGTGCCGGCGTCCAGGCCGACGATGGTGCCGTGATAGACAACGTCGTCACCGTACATGTCGGAGACCAGCGTGGCACGTTGGCCGGGATGCATGTGGCGTAATTGGCCTTCTTTGAAGTTGGCCTCGACCCAGACTTGATCGAGTGGCACGACATTCATCAGCGTGTTGCCGGGGGCGACACGTTGGCCGACCTGCACGCTGCGGCGCGCGACCAGGCCGTCCACGGGGGCGGGCAGGACCGTGCGGGTATGGGCGAGCCATGCGTCACGCAGTCTGGCGGCTGCTTGGCGGACATCAGGATGATCGGTGACGGTTGTGCCGTTGGTCAGTGCCTGATTCGTCGCCAGGCGGGCCTGTGCGGCAGCCAGTGTGGCCTCGGCTTGCGCCAGGCCGGACTGTGCTGATTTCAGCTCGGTCTGGGCATGCAGCAGTTCTTCGCCGCTGACGCCGCCGGATTTGGCCAGTGTCTGGCGCCGTTGCAAGTCACTCTGTGCGCGTTTCAGGTCAGCCTGCGCGCGTTCGATGTTGGCGCGTTGAACGTTGACATCGGCGGCCAGAGAATCGTTTTGCACGTACAGCGTGCGGACTTGGCGCACGGTCTGGGCCAGCTGGGCCTGGGCCTGTTGCAGGGCGATCTCGGCATCGGCCGGATCCAGCCGGATCACGGCCTGGCCGGCCGAGACATGTTCGGTGTCGCCTGCTTCGATGGCGATCACAGTACCGGGAACCTGCGGGGTAATTTGCACCAGGTTTCCATGCACATAGGCATCGTCGGTACTTTCCACATGAGAGCCAAACAAGACCCACCAGATGGCATACAAGACGGCCAGCACGATGAATACGCCAGCGGCGATCAACAGCAGGCGTTTGCGGGCAGGATGAGTTACAGGAGTTGCGGTCATGACGTCGGGGTCCGGGTCGGTCAATGAGAAGAGGAGTCAGCCGGGGTGTCGGCGGCGGGCGCGTAGCCGCCACCCAGGGCATAGGCCAGATCGGCATCTAACTGGTAGGCGCGAAAGCGCACGTCGGTATCCAGCCGGGTCTGGGTGAGCACGCCGGTCTGGGCGACCAGCACCGTAAGATAGTTGCCCATGCCTGCGCGGTAGCGCTGCACGGCCAGCTCATAGGCGGCATCGATGGCTTCGCGGGCCTGGTGTTGCTGTTCGATTTCGCGATCGATCAGGCGCAGGCCATCGATGGCGTCGGCGGTCTGATGCACGGCGTCCAGCACGGTCTGGTTGTAATCCGATACCGCTACGTCTGCGTCCGCCTTGCGGCCCGCCAGGTTGGCATTGAGTTCGCCGCCATGGAAAATCGGCAGCGTGATGGCAGGGCCGATGCCGGCGGTGCGGCTGGCGGCGTCCAGCAGGTTGCCGGTCCCGATAGCTTGAAATCCGGCAAAGGCCACCAAGTTGATATTGGGGTAGAACTCGGCGCGAGCCGCCTCGATCTGGCGCTGGGCCGCCTCGGCACGCCAGCGTGCAGCCGTGATGTCGGGGCGATGGCCCAGCAGTTCGAGCGGCACGTTCTCCGGTATGACGCCCGCACGTGCCGACAGGGCGACGGGTTGCAAGGACTGGCCGCGTACCGGCCCCGCGCCTGCCAGCGCGGCGACCTGGTTGCGCAACTGGGCCAGATTGGTTTCTGTCTGCGTCAGGTCTACCTTGGCCGCGGCGACCGACGATTCGGCCTGCTTGACTTCGACTTGCGTGTCCAGGCCCGCGCGTTGGCGATCACGCGTCAGTTGCAGCACATCGATGCGTTGCTGCACGATACGTTGCAGGACTTGCCGCTGCGCAAACGCATTTTGCAGATTCAAATAGCTGCGTACCATGGCGCGAGCCAGCACGTTGCGCGCTGCCTGGGTGTCGGCCTCGGCGGCGGCACGCTGCGAAATCGCGGCATTGAGCCGCGCGCGATTCTTGCCCCAGAAATCCAGCTCGTAGCTGAAGTCCAGTGCAAGACGATTATCCGAAACCACAGACCCCGCCATGGGCGGTTGGTAAATGTATTTTTCGGGCAGATGCTCGCGGCTGAGCGAATAGTTGGCGTCTACACGAGGCATCAACGGCGCGCGTGCGCCGCGCACGGCTGCATTCGCCTGGGCCAGACGCGCCTGAGCCGATGTCATGGACGGGCTGTTGGCCAAGGCCTCGTCAACCAGCGCATCCAGTTGCGCGTCGCCATAGCGGCGCCACCACTGCGTGTCGGGCCAGGATACAGATGCGTTCTGCAATCCGAGTTGTGTGGCCTCGAGCGGCGCCACGGGCTCGGTCGTCGGGTCCATAGATGCGCAGCCTGCCAGGACCAACAGCAGCGCTACGGGAAGTAGAGGTTTCATCAGTCGTCGGTAGCAGTCAATCTGACGTTTTGCTGAATATTGTTGATTAAACTGTATTTGCCTAGGCAAATATTATGGCGTAAAAAAGCCCTGCCGAGGGGAATATCCCCATTTTGATCCAGGGTTTCGTGCTGCGTGAAGTCAGGGCTCGGGGGATTTGCCGTCCGAGCCGTTGGCCAGCATTCGGCCGAGCAAATGGCGCAATTGCGAGTGCTCCTCGTTGGAAAAGCCTCGTAGGTGATGATTCAACACGCGAGCGATACAGGAAGGAATGGCTTTGGCCTTTTCGTGGCCCAATTCGGTGAGCTCGATTTTGACCACGCGGCGATCCTCGTGACTGCGAATCCGGCGCAGCAGGCCCTTGCTCTCGAGGCGGTCGAGGGTACGGGTCATCGCGCCGGTATCGACTCCGTTCAAGCGTGCCAGCTCGGCCGGCGTGTCGGCGGTGCCGCGCGCAATCAAGGCGATGGGTCGCCATTGGATGGCTGTCAGCCCCAACGGAGCGGTTTCCATGTCCAGCAGGCGGGTCAGCGAATGATAGACCTGCTTGATCATGAAACCGACATTGTCGTCGGAGGTACAGCGGGACGTAGCGCGGTAGTGCGCTGGCGTGCCGTCGTCGGGAGCGGAGCGGGGGGCGTTCATGGAGCGTATTTTATTGCCTAGGCAATAATTGTCAACGCAGGAATTATCGAACAGCCAAATCCAGACTCATGTGTGTTTAATGCGCCGCCTTGCGCAGCCCCGACCACACAATCGCCGCCACGATCAGCACGGCCCCCGCCATCATGCGCAGGCTAGGCTCCTGCGAGAACAACACCCAGGCGAACGCGATGGCGTATACGGGCTCGAGGGCAATCACGAGGCCCGCGGTACGTGCATTGAGCTTTGTCAGGCTGGACACGAACAAATAGTGCGACAGGCCCGTGCAGAAAACGCCCAGCAAGACGATCCAGAACAGGTCTATGCCGGCGAGCTGCGGCAACTGGCTGGCGGCAAAGGGCAACATGGCGAGCACCACGACGATGTTCTGGCCGCAGGCGACCTGCATGGCATCCAGCCCGACGGTGGAGCGCCGGTTGCTCAGCGCCAATAGCGCGAACGACAGACCGGACAGAATGCCCCAGGCCAAGCCCACTGTGCCCTGATCAGCGAAATCGAACGACGGCGTCACCAGGACCAGCCCGAGGGTGACCAGTCCGAGTACCAGCCATTCCGCCAAGCGGACTTTTTCACGAAACAGCAGACCTTCGAACAGGGTGATGAAAGCCGGAAAACTGGCAAAACCCAGCGTGGCGACGGCGATGCCGCCGACCTTGACCGAGATGAAGAACGTCACCCAATGGGCAGCCAGCAGGCAGCCGGCGACGATCAACATGAATAATTGCGCGGGAGTCAGCGACGTGAACAGCGGCCTGCGTTGCAACCGCGAAAAACCAAGCAAAGCGACCACCGCGAACAGGGCACGGCCCAGCGTAATGAGGGCGGCGCTGGCCTGGATGAGTTCGCCGAAAACGCCTGTCAGGCCGAACAGCACAGCGGCAATGTGGATATAAACTAGGGCGCGTTGACGGGTCATGCGTGAGTCGTGAGGAGCGGGGACCGGATTGGCTTGGTTGTCGCCGTTCCCAGGATCCGACGATTATAGCGGTGTGGCCTCGGCCGTTTTGCTGCAGGCGCCGTGCGGGATCTCTTTCGTCTTCGCCCGAATGCTGTGGTTTCTTAAAGCCCCTGATGAATCTTCCTTCTCAATTGCGCTTCACCACGATTGTTTCGCCCCGTGTCCTTGGTTTTTTCCTGGCGACCGTGGGGGCCGTGCTTTTTGCCGCCAAGGCCATCGTAGTGAAATTCACCTATCGCTACGGCATCGACGCGGTCACTTTGATTGCTTTTCGCATGCTGTTTTCCTTGCCGTTTTTTGCCGCAGTGGCGTGGCGCGAGTCCCACCGGGCTGCTCAGGGTGAGCTGCCCGTCTTGACAGGACGAGAGCGGGTCGTGCTGTGTTTGCTGGGACTGCTGGGGTATTACCTGTCCAGCTTTCTGGATTTCCTGGGCCTGCAGTATGTGACGGCAAGCCTGGAGCGTTTGATCCTGTTCTTGTCTCCTACGCTGGTGGTGCTGTTGTCTGCGTGGTGGCTCAAGCGCCCGGTTTCGCCGCGCCAATGGGTGGCCATGGTGGTTTCGTATCTGGGCGTGATCCTGGTGTTCGCGCAGGATCTGGCGCATGGGACCGGTTCCCATGTGGCGCTTGGGGCTTTGTTTATTTTTGGCTCGGCGCTCAGCTATGCTGTGTACCTGATTTGCTCGGGCGAGCTCGTCAAGCGTGTGGGCGCAACGCGGCTGGTGGCTTATGCCATGACGGTATCGTGCATCGCCTGTATCGTGCAGTTCTTTGTCGTTCACCCGCCATCCATGTTGATCCAGCCTTTGGGCGTATATGTCTACTCTTTTGTACACGCCACATTCAACACGGTGATGCCGGTGTTCATGTTGATGTGGGCGGTCGCGCTGATTGGCGCGCCGACCGCGTCGTTGTTGGGTATGGTGGGACCGGTGTCGGTCTTGTTTCTGGCTGCATGGCTGCTGGACGAGCCCATTACGCTGTGGCAGCTAGGGGGAACCGCGCTGGTGTTATGTGGGATATTGGTACTCATGGGCGGCCGCCGTCCAGAGCCAAAGCAATGACGCGGTATGTCGCCGCAGGCAGTTTGGATATTCATCACAACATAGGAGGCTGGTATGACCAGCAATGTCGTCAAGGCAATCCGTATTGAGCAGCATGGCGGACCCGAAGTCCTGAAACTCGTGGACGTCGAGGTCCCGCCGCCCGCAGCCAACGAGATCACGATCCGCCAGCATGCGGTTGGATTGAATTTCATCGATATCTATTACCGCACGGGCTTGTATCCGCATCCCTTGCCACATGGTCTGGGTTTTGAGGCAGCGGGCGTGGTCGAGGCGGTGGGCGCGGACGTCAAGCACCTGAAAATCGGCGATCGTGTGGCCTATGGCCAGAGCCCGATCGGTGCCTATGCCCAAGCGCGCAATGTGCCGGCGGCGCAGGTCGTCAAGCTGCCCAAGGGCGTCGAGTTCGACGATGCGGCTGCGCTGATGCTCAAGGGCCTGACCGTACAGTATCTGTTCCGCCAGACCTATCGCCTGCAGGGTAACGAAACCATCTTGTTCCACGCGGCAGCCGGCGGCGTGGGCTTGATTGCTTGCCAATGGGCCAAGGCGCTGGGCGTCAAGCTGATCGGTACGGTCTCCAGCCCGGAGAAAGCCGAGTTGGCTCGCGCCAACGGCGCATGGGAAACCATCGATTACTCGCGTGAAAACGTGGCCGAGCGCGTGTTGGAGCTGACCAACGGCAAGAAAGTCCCGGTGGTGTACGACGGCGTGGGCAAGGATACCTGGGAAACCTCGTTGGACTGCATAGAGCCACGCGGGCTGATGGTCAGCTTTGGCAATGCCTCGGGTCCCGTGTCGGGCGTGAACCTGGCGACGCTGAATCAAAAAGGCTGCTTGTATGTGACGCGCCCGTCGCTGGGGCTGCACGTCAACACGCACGAGAAACTGAATGCCGCGGCTAAGGAGATGTTCGACCTGGTCTTGAAGAAAAAGATCAAGGTGCGCATCGACCAGCGTTACCGCTTGGAGGACGCAGGCGAGGCGCAGACGGCCTTGGCCTCGCGCAAGACGACCGGGGCAACCGTCCTGACCTTGGATTAAGGGCCGGGCAGTAAAAGGCCCTCGCGCAGCGCCTGCAGCGTGGCGCAGGGCGGTTGGGTTTTGCAGTGTCTCATCAACAAAAAACCGGCTTGACGTAAAAATCGTCAAGCCGGTTTTTTGCTGGTGGTCAGCCAGCGTTGCTGATCACCCTCTCGAGCCGTTTCAGGCGACGCGCATTTGCTGCAAGGCAGCGATACGGGACTGAATAGGCGGGTGCGAGGCAAAAATCGCAGCCAGGCCGCCTTTGCCGGCGATACCCGAGGCCTCGAAGCTCTTCGGCAACTCGCCCGCCTCTATGCCACCCAGGCGAGCCAGGGCGCGCATCATGGGTTCACGCGAACCCATCAGTTGAGCCGAACCGGCATCAGCGCGGTATTCGCGTTGGCGCGAGAACCAGGCCACGATGATCGAGGCCAGAATGCCGAAGACGATCTCACAGACGATGACGGTGACGTAGTAGCCGATGCCGACGCCGCGCTCGTTCTTGAACACCACGCGGTCGATGAAATAGCCGACCAGGCGCGCCAGGAATACGACGAAGGTGTTGACCACGCCCTGGATCAGGGTCAGCGTGACCATGTCGCCGTTGGCCACGTGCGCCACCTCGTGACCGAGGACGGCGGCGATTTCTTCTTCGGTCATGCTGTCGAGCAGGCCGGTGGACACGGCCACGAGCGAATCGTTTTTAAAGGCGCCCGTCGCAAACGCGTTGGGTGCACCCTCGTAGATGGCGACCTCGGGGCGGCCGATACCGGCGCGGTCGGCCAACTGGTGCACCGTATCGATCAGCCACGCCTCGCGGGGGCCCCCGGGGGCATTAGGATCGATCACCTGAGCGCCCGTGCTCCATTTGGCCATGGGCTTGCTCATCAGCAGCGAGATGATGGCGCCCGTAAAGCCCACCACCACCGAAAAAATCAGCAGCGCTTGGACGTTGAGGCCTTGGGCCGTGATCATGCGGTCCACGCCCAGAATGCGGAGCGTAGCCGATAGCACCACCATGACAGCTAAGTTGGTGATGATAAACAGAAAAATGCGTTTCATGCTTGGGGTATTCCTCTGCGAGCGATGAGGGCCTTTTTTGACTGGGAAAAAGCGCGGCAGTTCCCGTCTGGCCAACGTTGATTTTTCGGACCCGGAGTATAGTAGCGCTTTCCCCCGTTTTTCTTCATTTTCATCGCGTAGCCCCCATGCAGGCTCTTTGGATGTTGGTGGCGTCGGCCATGTTTGCCCTCATGGGGTCATTTGTGAAAATGGCCACGGAGTATGGCGCGTCGCTGCCGCAGATCGTCCTTTTCCGTGGATTCCCGTCGGTTGTTCTGCTGTTGATCTGGGCTCGTGCCGGACGTCAGTCCATTGTGCCGACCAGTTGGCGCCTGCACGTATGGCGCAATGTGGCCGGGGTGGCGTCCATGTGGCTGGGTTTTTTTGCGATCTCGCATCTGCCTCTGGCGACGGCGACCAGCCTGAATTACACCGCGCCGCTGTTTATTGCCTGCTGGATGCTGGGATGGGGCGGATCGCAGCGCGACCCGGTACGGATCCTGGCTGTGGTCCTGGGATTTGCCGGGGTCATTTCCATATTGCGTCCCAGCATCAACCCCGACCAATGGATGGCGGCGTTGTTCGGTTTGTGCGCCGGCGCGACGTCTGCCGTGGCGATGATGCAGATCCGCCTGCTTGGCCGCGTCGGCGAGCCCGAATGGCGCACTGTCCTGTTTTTCTCGCTGGCGGTGTGCCTGAGCAGCGCCCTCGGCCTGACGCTCGAGGGTTGGGGGCAGGTCGGTTGGGAGGGCTACGCCTCGCTGGTCGGCATCGGCGTGGCGGGTCTGTTCGGGCAATTGACGATGACGCGGGCCTTTGGCGTCGGCTCGGCGCTGTTGACGGCTGCCTTGCAATACACCACGATCATTTTTGCCGCCTTGCTGGGCATGGGGTTCTGGGGCGATCAGCCCGATGGCCTGGCCTGGGCGGGGATGGCCCTCATTATCGCCGCGGGACTATTGTCAGTGTGGCGGACCATGCGCATGCCCGCCGGCTCGTGAGGGGGGGATGGAGGCGTGGCGTTTTTTTGATTTGCCGGAGCGAAAACGGATGACTACGACCTTGATTTCCGCGACCGAGCTTGCTGCTCGCCTGGGTTCTTCCGATCTGCGGGTATTCGACGTGCGCCACGACCTGATGGATCATGCTGCGGGGCGGCGCGCATATGAACAGGGGCATATCCCTGGGGCGCACTATCTGGATCACGAAACGGAGCTCGCCGCGCCGCGCACGGGCAAAAATGGCCGTCATCCTCTGCCTACGCGCGAGGCGCTGGCCGCGTTGCTGACCGCGCATGGCGTGGGGCCGGATACCTTTGTCGTCGCCTATGACGCCAGTGGCGGTATGTTTGCTGCCCATTTGTGGTGGATGTTGCGCTGGCTGGGGCACGAGCGTGTCGCTGTGCTGGATGGCGGCTGGCAGGGATGGACGGCGGCGGGCCTGCCCACGACGACGGACGCTCAAGTTCCCGGCGGCACGGTGGCGACTCATGCCGAGCAGACCGAAAACGCTACGCTGTTGGGCCAGCCGTTGGCCGATACTGTCGATGCCAATGCGGTGCTGGCAAACCTGGCGGCGCCCGCGTTTACCGTGCTGGACGCCCGTGCGGCGAACCGCTATAGAGGCGAAGTCGAGCCCATGGACCCCGTGGCAGGCCATATTCCGGGAGCCTTGAATCGTCCCAATGGTGAGAACCTGCAGGCGGATGGACGGTTCAAGGACGCGGCGCAACTGCGCGCCGAGTTCACGGCGCTGCTGGGCGATCGCGACCCCGCGACGATCGTGCATCAGTGCGGCTCGGGGATTACGGCTTGCCACAATCTGCTGGCCATGGAGGTCGCGGGATTGAGCGGGTCGCGTCTGTATCCGGGCTCGTGGAGCGAATGGTGCAGTGATTCAACCCGCCCCGTAGCGCGCGACGTGTGACGGTTTGGGGAACGGCGTGGTTTTCTCAACCCGCTGTGGGCGCCATTTCCAGGAACCGTGCAATCAATTGCACGGGTTGGCGTTCGCGCAGGCAATAGAGGTATTCGTTCATCACGATGGTCGCGTCGGTAATGTCCAGCGTGACCAGGTCGGGATGCGTCGGGGCCTCGCGTGACGGAATCAGGCTGATACCCAGATCGCACAGAATGGCCTGGCGTATCGATTCGCGGCTGCCGATTTCCAGGACGCGGCCGACGGTGACGCCCGCGGCCTCCAGCGCGCTCTCTGTCAATTTCCGGGTCATCGAGCCTGGCTCACGCAGCAGCAGCGCATAGTGGGACAAGTCGGATAACTGGACCTGGCTGCGGCGGGCAAGGGGATGCTCGCGATGCGTCACGATGCGCAGCGGGTCGGCGGCGATCATCCGGCGATAGAAGTGTTTTTCTTCGCTCAGATACGATGAGGTGGCAACCTCGATACGGTAATCCTGCAGGGCCTGCAACATGGCCTGCGAGTTGCCGATCGTGAGCGTCAAATCAATACCTGGGTACCGCTGGCTGTACCGCTGCACCGTATCCATGATGTAAAACGGCCCCGTGGCGCCGACGCGCAGGTGGCCCTCACGCAGGTCGCTGGCATCGCGCAGCCAAAAATCGATCTCGGTTTCCTGCTGAACCAGTTTTTCGGCCAAGGGCATCAGGCGCTGGCCCGCATCGGACAGGTGCATGCTGCGCCCATGGCGGTAAAACAGCTCGATGCCGTAGCGGGACTCCAGTTGGCGCAACTGGCCAGTGACGGTGGGCTGGCTGATCCCGAGTTGCGCGGCGGCCTTGGTGACAGTGCCCCAGCGGGCGACGGCATAAAAAGATTTGAGTTCGGCGACGAGCACGGTGTCCTGAATATCAAATGAGGCAAAAGCCCGCACGCTGAGGCGAAGGTCCCTGTCCCGAACAGGGGCCGGATCCCTTGGCCCAAAAAAGGGGCGTGAGGCCAACCCCTAAGTAAACCAAAATTATTTGATATTTCTATTACGACATTTTTGCGTAGTGTCATAAACACACAATACGCGGTTCTCATACTGCCTCTGTCTTTTACGCGGAGGCACTATGCCCCAACCCGGCCAAGCATTTCTTTCTGTCAGGCAACTCGTCAAGCGATTTGGCGCGCATACGGCTTTGGCCGATGTGTCGCTCGATATCCGCGCGGGCGAGCTGGTCTGCCTGCTGGGGCCGTCGGGCTGCGGCAAAACGACCTTGCTGCGCGCCATCGCAGGGCTGGAGCGGCAGGATAGTGGCACGATCGTGTTGTCGGGACGTGATATTTCTCACGTCCCACCTCAGGAACGCGATTACGGCATTCTGTTTCAGTCGTATGCCCTGTTTCCCAATCTGACTGTTGCACAGAACGTGGCTTATGGCCTCAGCGGCAAACGCTCGCATCGCAAACACGTAGAGCACCGTGTCGAGGAAATGCTGACGCTGGTCGGGCTGGAGGGGGCGGCGAAGAAATATCCCGGGCAGATTTCCGGCGGACAACAGCAGCGGGTGGCGATGGCGCGTGCCTTGGCTCCGTCGCCGTCGTTATTGCTGCTGGATGAGCCCATGTCCGCGCTGGATGCCCGCGTCCGCGAGCATTTGCGCGTTGAACTGCGCGCGTTGCAAAAACGTTTGTCGATCACCATGCTGATGGTGACCCATGACCAGGAGGAGGCCATGGTCATGGCAGATCGTATTGCGGTCATGAACGGCGGCGTGATCGAGCAGTATGGCACGCCGCGCGATCTGTATCGCCAGCCGGGTTCGGCATTCATCGCGGATTTCGTGGGCGAGGCCAACTGGCTGCCGTTCCAGCGCGTCGATGCACATCGTGCGCGGGTAGGGCGTCAGGAGCTGGCCGTGGAATCGGCACTGGACCTCGATGCAGGCAAACTCTTTGTACGCCCGGAAGCCGTGCGCGTCAGTACGGTCCGTCCCGATGAGCCCAACGCCGTGTTGGCCGAGGTGCTGGATGGTGTGTTCCTGGGTCGCAGCTATCGTCTGGCGCTGCGTCTGGACGGCGTGCCCGGTACCACGTTGCACTCCATCGTTTCCCCTGAAATCGGAGACGCCCTGCTGGGCCCTCATGCTGCCAGCCGTTGCTGGGTGGAGCTGCCTTGCCATGCGATACGCGCCTACGCTTGAGCCTGCGATGACTGAGCCGTCTGGAACTACCTTGTCAATGGGAACGCGAGACGCTGCGGCAAACGCAGTGCGTAACCGTCATTTCGCCTCAGAGGGAGCTTCGCATGCGTTGGGCAGGCGTCCCATGCCCGCCTGGGTGGGCACGTGGGGCCTGAACGCGGGGCAGGGGGCCTTGGTGCTCGGCCTGCTGATTTTCCTGGCGCTGCCGTTGCTGGGAATTCTGGCCAAGTCCGTCATGGACAGCGACGGCAATTGGGCAGGGTTGTCGGTATTGGCCGGCATCATCAGCGCCGACGGTTTTCTGGCGATGGTGGCGCGCAGTTTGACTGTGGGCATGGTGACGATGGCGGTCGTAGTGCCCTGCGCGTACGCGTTTGCCTATGCGCTGACGCGCACGCGCATCGTAGGCAAAAGCCTGTTGCGTACGATCGCGCTGCTGCCGTTGCTGGCGCCCTCGTTGTTGCCGGGGATCGCGTTGGTGTATCTGCTGGGCAACCAGGGTCTGCTGAAAGACTTGCTCGGCGGCGTCACGATTTACGGGTTCTGGGGCATTGTCGTAGGCGAGGCGTTTTATACATTTCCCCATGCGCTCATGATTCTGTTGACCGGCCTCGCATTGGCCGACGGCCGTCTCTATGATGCGACCCGTGCGATGGGGGCGGGCGCGCTGCGCACGTTCTGGACGGTCACCTTGCCAGGAACGCGCTACGCGGTGTTTTCCGCCTGCTGCGTGGTTTTTACCTTGACTGTGACGGACTTTGGCGTGCCCAAGGTCGTTGGCGGCGACTATAACGTCCTCGCCATGGAGGCCTATAAAGCGGTCGTCGGTCAGCAGAATTTTCCGAAGGGCGCGGCCATCGGCATCATGCTGTTGTTGCCCGCGATCTTGACCTTTGTGCTGGATCGCCGCTTGCGTGCTCGCCAAGGGGCGCAAATGAGTGGCCGTGCCCAGCCCTATGTGGCCGAAACGAATCGCAAGCGCGATACCGTGTTCTTGACGCTGGCCGGCATTGTGGCGGCGTTCCTGCTGCTGATCATCGGTGTGGCGGTCTGGGCATCGTTCGTCAAGATGTGGCCGTACAACTTGTCCATGTCGCTGCGTTCATACGATTTCAACAATATGGACGGTGGTGGGTGGTTGGCGTGGCGCAATAGTCTGCAGTTGGCGTTCTGCACGGCAGTCGTGGGCACGACGGTGGTTTTCGTCGGCGCATGGATGATGGAGAAAATCCCTGCACGCGGCGTGGTTGCGCGCAGTTTGCGTGGCCTGGTCGGCATGCTGGCGCTCATGCCGATGGCCGTGCCGGGATTGGTGTTGGGCCTGGGCTATATCTTCTTTTTCAATAGTCCGTCGAATCCGCTGAATGTGTTGTACGGGACGATGCCGTTGCTGGTGTTGTGCACGGTGGTGCATTTCTATACCAGCGCTCATTTGACTGCGGCCACGGCGCTGAACGCGTTGGATCCTGAATTCGAAGCGGCCTCCGCATCGCTGAAAGTACCGCGTATCACCACCTTTTTGCGTGTGACGCTTCCGATGTGCTTGCCCGCTGCGCTGGACATTGCTCGTTATCTGTTCGTGTCGTCGATGACGACCGTCTCTGCGGTGGTGTTTTTGTATAGCCCCTCTACGGTGTTGGCGGCCGTGGCGGTGTTGAACATGGACGATGCCGGATTCATAGGTCCTGCTGCGGCGATGTGCACTGTGATCATGGCCAGCTCCGCCATCGCGGCGTTGGCGATGCATGTGGCCAGCCGCGCCCTGGTGGCTCGCACGCAAGCGTGGCGTCGCCCCGTCTCCGTCTAATTTTTCTGGAATAACTATCATGACAGTACCGTCATTGCCCGTCCGCCTGGAAGCGGTGATTTTTGACTGGGCCGGCACCTTGGTCGATTTCGGCTCCTTTGCGCCGACCAAAGTTTTTGTCGAGGCGTTTGCACAATTCGGCATGGATGTTTCGCTGGAGCAGGCCCGTGGCCCGATGGGGATGGGCAAATGGGATCACATTCGTACGCTGTGCGACGAGCCCGCGATTGCGAGCCAGTACGAGGCAAAATTTGGCCATCTGCCCACTGACGATGATGTGACGGCCATCTACGAACGTTTTTTGCCGATGCAGTTGGAAAAGGTGGCGCAGTATTCCGCTGCCATCCCTGGTGCTGTCGAGGTGTTGAACACCTTGCGTGACCGGGGTTTGAAAATCGGTTCCTGCTCGGGCTACCCCCGCAGCGTGATGGATCGCGTCATCGAGCGCGCCGCCA
Organism: Bordetella genomosp. 4; assembly: GCF_002261185.1. Classification (GTDB taxonomy): domain Bacteria; phylum Pseudomonadota; class Gammaproteobacteria; order Burkholderiales; family Burkholderiaceae_B; genus Bordetella_A. Next base: position 1,210,661 of record NZ_NEVQ01000013.1, on the reverse strand, counting down.
CCGAAGGTATTGCACCGGAGTACATCGTTGCCAGCGACGAAGTGCCGCGCGCCCGCCCGGCGCCCGCGATGGCGTTGAAAAATGTCGTGGAATTGGGCCTCGCGGATGTGGCAGGTTGCGTCAAGGTCGACGATACCGCGCCGGGTATCGAAGAAGGCCGTCGCGCCGGAATGTGGACGGTTGGCCTGCTGCTATCGGGTAATGCCGCCGGGTTAACGCTAGAGGAATATCAGCATCTGGATGCAGCTGGCCGCGATGCAGCGCGCACGCGTGCCAACCAGGAGCTCTCTGGCGCCGCTCCGCATTTTCTGATTGATACCGTGGCCGATTTACCGGCCATCATCAGTGAAATCGAGTCACGTCTGGCTGCTGGCGAGCGTCCATGATCGTCTGAGCGACCTCTGCACTGACTCGATAAAGCATCCGCGCGAATCTGACCAATCCTGCAGCCTTTGGGCTGCTCCCCTTTCCTGTCCGGCGATGCCGGAATCTATCGGAGTAAAAGATGAAACACTATACGCTAATCGCCCTGGCCGCCGCGCTGACTGGCGTCATGGGTACCGCTTCGGCTGCGACCACGCTGACCGTTTACACTGCGCTGGAAGCCGACCAGATCAAGGCCTATCAGGCGGCGTTCGAAAAGGCCAATCCCGATATCAAGATTCAATGGGTACGTGATTCCACCGGCATCATCACCGCGAAATTGCTGGCCGAGAAGGCGAATCCGAAAGCAGATGTCGTCTGGGGCTTGGCGGGCACGTCGCTCGGCTTGATGGACAGTGAAGGCATGTTGCTGCCATATGCGCCGAAGGGCTTGGATCAGATCGCCGCTAACATGCGCGACGCCAAGGCTGAGCCGAGCTGGGTCGGCATGGACGGTTTCGCTGCCGCGATCTGCTTTAACACCATCGAAGCCGAAAAGCAGAAACTGCCCAAGCCCGCGTCATGGCAGGACCTGACCAAGCCCGAATACGCTGGCAAAATCGTGATGCCGAATCCGGCTTCCTCCGGGACGGGGTTCCTGGATGTGAGTGCGTGGCTGCAGATGTTTGGCGAAGAAAAAGGCTGGGCGTTCATGGATGCCTTGCACAAGAATATCGGCTCGTACACGCATTCGGGCTCCAAGCCTTGCAACATGGCGGCCGCCGGCGAGTTTCCGATCGGCATCTCGTTTGACTATCGCGCCGCCAAGCTGAAAGCCGATGGCGCACCCATCGAGGCCGTATTCCCCTCGGAAGGCCTGGGCTGGGAAGTCGAGGCGACCGCGATCATCAAGGGCACCAAGAATCTGGATGCTGCGAAAAAACTGGCGGATTTCTCGGCCAGCCGCGAAGCCAACGAGTTGTACAAGACGAACTTTGCCGTGCTGGCGATTCCGTCCATCGCAACGGCCAATCCCAATCTGCCGGCAGACCTGAGCTCGCGCATGATCAAGAACGATTTCACGTGGGCCGCCACCAATCGTGACCGCATCATCGCCGAGTGGACCAAGCGTTACGACGGCAAGTCCGAAGCCAAGAAAAAATAAGCAGGGTTCTTTGGAAATGAAAAACTTCGACGTCATCGTGGTCGGCGCCGGTATGCTCGGCGTTGCCCACGCCTGGGCTGCGGCCAAGCGCGGTCTGTCTGTGGCCGTCATCGAACGCAGCCGTCAGGCGCATGGGGCCACTGTCCGCAATTTTGGCCAAGTCATCGTCACGGGGCAGCCTCCCGGCATGATGTTGTCGCATGCGCAGCAGGCGCGCGAGCTCTGGCTGGACCTGGCTGCAAAGGCTGGATTTCATGTGCGTGCCAACGGTGCGCTCGTGCTGGCGCGTAATGCCGATGAGGCGGATGTATTGCAGGAATTTGCGGATACGCGATTGCACCAGGAAGGCTATCGTGCGCAGCTATTATCCAGCCGCGAGGTCGCCCGTCTGTATGGCGGCAGGCTTGCACATCATTGCGCCGCGATACAAGGGCACGACGATCTGCAGATCTATTCGCGCGAAGCGTTGCCGGCCATTACTCGCTATCTGGCGGAGTCATTGGGCGTGACGTTCATTACCGGCACGTTGGCGCGTGCAGTGCAGGGCGGCCTTGTCAGTACGACGGCGGGGGATTTTCAGGGCGGGCATGTGTTTGTGTGCCCGGGGCATGATTATCTGACGCTGATGCCTGAGTTGTTTGCGCCGATGGATCTGGAGGTGACACGGCTGCAAATGCTGCGTGCCGTGTTCGAGTCTAATCCTATCGAGCAGTTGGACCGTCCGTTGTTGACGGGGCTGTCATGTGTGCACTATGGGGCGTTTTCGGATCTGCCCTCGGCACAGGTGTTGCGCGACATCATCCAGGAGCGCTCGCCGTATTTGCTCGAGAATGGGATTCATCTTTTGATCAGCCCTACGCCTTATGGGGAATTGATCATTGGTGATTCGCATCGTTATGGGCAGGATGCGCCGCCGTTCAATGACGAGGCGGTGGATAACGCGATGCTCGAGCTGGCCTCGCAGGCGTTGGGGGCGCGGTTACGGGTTGTTGAGCGCTGGCAAGGGGTTTATGGGGCGCATGGGCCGGCGCCGTTCTCTGTGATGCCGGTTGATGAGGCTACCACGGTGGCGGTGATGCATTCGGGGGTGGGGATGACGGTGGGGTTGGCGATTGGGGAACGGACTGTTGGGGGGCGGTTGGGGTAGGGTGTTTGTTGTTTGTTGTTTGCTGGTGAAGGGTAAGGTTCTTTTGGCGCCAGGCCTCGCCGTGTAAAAGGGGCACCGGGCCTATCGCACGGACTCGGCCCATGACCAGGGGCCTCGGCCTCGCTGCGCGAGGCTGAATCCGCGCTCTACGGCCCGGTGCCCCTTTTGCACGGCGAGGCCTGGCTCGCAGCGTCTCTTATTCACGGCAGCTCTCAACATGTGCACGCTCTATACGTCGTCTGCATCCGTGATTCATCTCTACTGTGAGTTCCTGTCGGGGGCAAAACGCCTAGCCGCGCCGTAGAGCACGGATTTAGCCTCGCGTAGCGAGGCCGAGCCCCCTGGTCATGGGGCGAGTCCGTGCGATAGGCTCGGCTAGGCGTTTTGCCCCCGACAGGAACGTGTTCACAGAGAACGTTCCCGCAAGCAAACGATCAACCCATCAACTACGCGACAGAAGGCGTTAACTCCCGACGCTGCCGACGTCCTTGCAATCCCCACACCGCTGCCAACAGCGCCAACGCCGGGATATACACCCAGAACTCCGACGGCCGATGCGGATTCGGAATCTGGACGCTGACGACATCCCATCCTTGCTCCCATCCTGCCTTGCGCGCACGGCTGCCGAATTGCACAGCGCCAATTTGGACTTGATCCCCTAAGGCCGTGACCATGAGACCGGCGTCGCTCAGTCGCTTGCGTCCTGCGGCGACACCGGTGCTGGTATCGCCTTCGGGCAATGGCGATAGCGTCACGGCAACCGTTTTCGTAAGCTCATCGCCCTCGATGTTCATGCCATGCAAGACCGCGACCAGCCGACCGCTGTCAGGCAGTTCGGATGCGACCTGATTGATCTGGGACGCAGGCAAGCTTTCGTATTTGCCATACAGATGGTTCATGAACCAGTCTGGGCGGAACAGCATGAACGTCACCAGCAGCAGCACAGCGATCTCGACGATCGTGCACCGCACACGGAACCAACCCAGCGTTGCTGCTGCAAAGGTCAGGGACGCCAAGGTCGCGCCGGTGATCACCAACAGCAACTCCGCCCATCCATGCACATCGATCAACAACAGCAGCGGGTTGAAGACAAACATGAAAGGCAGCACGGCGGTACGCAATGCATAGGTCGTGCCCTGGATGCCGGTCTTGATGGGATCTTCGCCGGAAATCGCCGCCGCAGCGAAAGTGGCCAACCCCACTGGCGGTGTGATGTCGGCCATGATCCCGTAATAGAACACGAACATGTGCACGGCGATGAGCGGAATCACGAGTCCGTTCTGCGCACCGAGTTCGACAACCACAGGGGCCATCAAGGTGGCCATCAAAATGTAGTTGGCCGTGGTCGGCATGCCCAGGCCCAGAATCAGGCACACGATGGCGGTAAAGATCAGCATCAGCAGCACGTTGCCCATCGATACCAATTCGACGAACGCGGTCATGCGCAAGCCCAGGCCGGTGAGCGTGATCGCGCCCACGATCAGTCCTGCAGTGCCGCAGGCGATGGCGATGCCGATCATGTTGCGGGCACCGTCCTCCAGTCCGCCGATAGCCTCACGCCAGCCGCGCTGCAGAGCAGGTGCGACGGGTTGTTGCCGGAACCATGCAGTCAGAGGACGCTGCGTGATCATCTGCACCAGCATCGCGACGGCGGCCCAGAATGCGGACAGCCCGGCAGACAGTTCCTCGATACTCAGGCACCATACGAGAATGCCGATGGGGATCAGGAAATGCAGGCCGGCCCGTACGGTGGGCCATGGCTCGGGACGCACAGGGTTTGTGACGTTGATCTCTTCGGACAAATCGGGATAGCGTGCTGCCACACGCAGCAGCCAGACGTTCAGGATCACCAGCAGCGCCAGCAGTATCCAGACCGCAGACGCGCCTGCGACCGCTTTGACACCCATCCCGATCCAGTACACCAATCCCATGACGATCAGCGTGCCGCAAATTCCCATGCCCCAACCTGCGAGTTTCTGCAGTGGCGTACGGGGTTTGCCGCCGGACATCATGGGCTGGATGCCGAGCTTGAGCGCTTCCAGGTGGACGATGTAGAACAGCGCAATGTACGAGATCGAGGCCGGCAGAATCGCGTGGCGAATGATGTCGGTGTAGGGGATGCCGACGTATTCGATCATCAGAAATGCCGCTGCTCCCATGACCGGGGGCATGATCTGTCCATTGACCGATGATGCGGTTTCGATAGCGCCTGCACGAATGCCGCCATAGCCGGCTTTTTTCATCAAGGGGATGGTGAAAATCCCGCCTGTGACCACGTTGGCGACTGATGAGGCAGAGACCAGTCCGTTGACCGCAGACGATACGACGGCGACTTTGGCCGGACCGCCACGCAAGTGGCCCAGCAGTGCGAATGAGACTTGCATCATGTAGTTGCCCGCACCGCATTTGTCCAGCAGCGAACCCAGCAAGACAAAAATAAAGATGTACGAGACCGACACGCCCAGCGCGACGCCGTAGACGCCCTCTGTCGTCAGCCACATATGCGAGGCGAGCCGCTCGATGGAGGCGCCACGGTGCGCGAGCACGTCGGGCAGCCAGGGGCCGGCCAGTACGTACAGCACGAATACGGCGCCGAGCACCGTCATGGGCAAGCCTAGCGAGCGGCGTGTGACCTCCAGCAGCAGCACCAGACCGATGGCCGCGGTGGCCACATCCATCGTGGTGGGCTGGCCAGGACGGCCTGCCAGTTCTTTGTAAAACAAAAACAAATACGCGCCGCAAAAGGCTGCGACGATGGCGAGTATCCAGTCGTGCCACGGCATGCGATCGCGCGGCGAGCTCTTGCGTGCGGGATAGGCCAAGTAGCCCAAAAACATCGCGATGCCCAGGTGCAGTGCGCGCGCCTCGGTATCATTGAAAATGCCCCAGCGCAGCGAGAACGGCAGCGGCGAGGCATACCAGAGCTGGAACAGCGACCATAGCAGCGCACCTATTGCCAACGTGGCGCCGGCGATTCCGCCTGCTTGGCGTCCGCCGCGATCGACGTCCGCAACCAACTGCTCTAGATCAGCGGTTGTGGTGGACGGCTCAGTTTTCATCGGATTCCCCTACATGGTTGATCTGCCTGGCAGGCATGCGCGATGTGATAGGTCTTGGACGCAGCCAGGCGAATTGCTGAATACGGTCTCGGGGCGACGCGCTGAGCGCGCGCGCCGAGACCGTATCCGTATTTACAGCAGACCTTTTTCTTTGAAGTACTTCTGGGCGCCGGGATGCAACGGCGCCGACAAGCCGTTCTTGACCATGTCCTCTGCCTTCAGGTGGGCAAAGGCAGGGTGCAGCTTCTTGAAGTCTTCCAGATTGTCGAAGACGGCTTTGACGATCACGTACACCGTTTCTTCCGGCACGTCGGCGGAGGTCACAAAGGTCGCGGTGACGCCATAGGTCTTGGTGTCATTGGGGTTGCCTGGGTAGAGCCCGCCCGGAATGGTGGCGTGCGCGTAATACGCATATTTCTCGACCAATTTATCCACGGCAGGACCGGTCAAAGACACCAGTTGCGCGCCGCAAGTGGTAGCCGGGTCCTGGATGTTGGCGGACGGGTGGCCGACGCCATAGAAGAAGCCGTCGATCTTGCCGTCGCACAGTGCCGAGCCGTGCTCGTCGGGCCGCAGTTCAGAGGCCAGCGAGAAGTCTTTCAGCGTCCAGCCCATCGTGGCCAGCAGTTCTTCCATGGAGGCGCGCGTGCCCGAGCCTGGATTGCCCACGTTGAAGCGCTTGCCTTTGAAATCTTCAAACGACTTGATGTTGGCTTCTTTGCGAGCTACGACTGTGAACGGTTCCGGGTGGATCGAAAACACCGAGCGCAGTTTTTCGAATTTGCCGGCATCTTTGAATTGACCGACGCCGTTGTAGGCGTTGTAGCCGACATCGGATTGCACGACGCCCAGATCCAGTTCGCCGGCTTTGATGGTGTTGACGTTGAACACTGACCCGCCGGTGGACTCGACCGAGCAGCGCACGCCGTGCGATGAGCGGTCTTTGTTGACCAGACGGCAAATCGACCCGCCCGCGGCGTAATACACCCCCGTCACGCCGCCGGTGCCGATGCTGACGAATTTCTGCTGTGCCGAGGCGGGCGACGGCGCGGCAAACGCCAAGGCCATTGCGGCGCACATGGCGGCCAGAGCCCCAGTTTTTCTTTTGTTGTCCAAAGTGGGTTTGACGAACTGACGCATACAAACTCCTTTTGAGGATTTTCCCCGTGAAAACCGCCGGTGTTCCGGCAAATGATGCACCCGAGCCAGGGTGCGCGATGGCTGCGGCGCCGGATGTTCCGAAGCCGCGTAATAGTTAACGATCCGGTGCTGCGGCAGATGCCGACCAAAACACTTTGTCGGCATGCATACGTGCTTCGATTTCACTCAGTCGATTCAATACCGCCTCACCGCCGCGGGCAGTGAGGCGGGCAATGAGGTGTTCGGCCAATCCCAGTAGTCCTGCCGTCGTATGGAAAAACGAACCCGGGCCTCGACGCGCGGGCCGCTGTCCGACCTGTTCGCGATCTGCGCGATCAAACGTCAGGACGTGTCGGGCATCCGCGGCCAGGGGGGACAAGGGGGTGTCGGTCAAAGCAATGATGGCCACGCGCTGCTGAGCCGCCAGGCGCGCCAGACGAACTGTGGCAGATGGGTAGGGCGCTTGCGAAATGGCAATCAACGCATCGCCCTCGCACAGGTTGTCGATGGCCTCGGCCTGCAAGCCCCCCAGTCCATCAATCAATATGCTGTTGGGTCGTACCAGTTGATAGGCATAGTGCATTTGAAACGCAATGCCAAAGGCCGATCGCGTGCCCAAAAACCCGACGTGACGCGCCGTGAGCAAGGTCTTGACCGCGGCATCGAATGTCGCCGGGCTGTTTACCGAGACGATAGATTCGATGGCGTCGGCTTGTATCTCGGTCAGCCTGTCGTGGCCTGGCACATTGTTTTGGTCTTGAGTCGCCTGCAGTTCCGCAGCGCGTTCACGCAGTGTGCTAGGACGTTCGCCGGCCAAGGCTGCCTGAAACGGCGCCCGAAAGGCCTCGTAGCTGTCGTATCCTGCCGCGCGCGCCAGCCGCAGCATAGTGGCTGGTGCAACACCCACGCCCTGGGCTTGGCGCCGCATGGACCACAGGCTGACCTCGGCGGGATGATCCACCACCCAATGCGCCGCCCGCCGCAGCTCAGGCGGCAATTGGTCCAAGAGGCTTTGCAGGCGCTGCAATACCAACGGTGGGGCAGAAGGAGGAGGCATGAAAGAACGGCGGCCCGCTACGCAAAAAAACACATGAGAACGGATGTGAAATGTAGAAAACGTTTGTTTTTTTTGCAATCAGGGTATTCCTGAGGAGCGCCCCGATAGCTTTCTGTCGTTGGACTGTGTCTGAAACCCTTGAATCGCACATCTTTTCCAGGGCAATCACGGCGTCTCTCCCGTCCGATTCGTACGAATTCTTTTCCCGGGGGAAAATAAAAAAGTTCATATTTTTCTTTATCTTCTGTAAATATGAGCTTATTTCTTCATTTTTTCTGGATAGCACGGGTTGACCATGTCGGCTCATCCGCATATTATCTGGGTAGAATCATTTGAGTAGAAATTAATCCTGCTGAACTATTTTCAGTCATGAACACCGTACCTACGCCCGATCCGTCACAGCAGTACGACCTGCGCATTTTGCGTGCCTTGCGCCGCATCACGCGCTCGATTGCGCTGCATTCGCGCCAACTGGCCGCCGTGAGTCACATCACCGCGCCGCAGTTGATGTGCCTGCGCACGGTCATAGCCAATGGCCCCCTGACGGCGACGGCGATCAGCCGAGAAATCCACGTCAGCCCCAGTACCGTGGTAGGCATTCTGGACCGCCTCGAGGACAAGGGATTCGTTCGCCGCGAACGCGGCCGCGAAGACCGCCGTATTGTTTTCGTGACCGCGACCGACGCGGGGCGCGATCTCGCGGCCGGGGCGCCGTCGCCACTGCAAAAGCATCTGGCCGATGGTCTGAATGCCTTGCCTGAACTGGAGCAGGCCACTATTACCCTAGCGCTGGAGCGCATTGTGAATCTAATGGAACAAGAAGGCCATGTGAGTGAAGTGCATGGCGATGTGTCCTCGCCCATTCTCGAGGTCCCCACCGGCGGTGCGCCGCCCGAGTCGGGGTTGGTCGTATGAGGGGGCAAGACCTGACCCCCTCTCTGCCAGCCTCGGCCGCTCAGCCGGCCAATTCATCATCGCGTCTGCAACTCAGGCAGCCGCGTCGCACCGACGGTGCCGCATTGCACCGTCTGGTTTCCGAGTGCCCGCCACTCGATGTCAACTCTTTATATGCCTATCTGTTGCTGTGCGAGCACTTCAGCGCCACGTGTGTGGTAGCCGAGAGTGCCGGCGGCCGCATCGATGGGTTCATATCCGCATATGTGCCGCCGACCCGGCCCGACGTGATTTTCGTCTGGCAGGTTGCCGTGCACGCCCGAGCACGCGGCCAACGGTTAGGCCGCGCCATGCTTCGAGAGCTCTTGCAACGCGATGAGCTCAAGCATGTTCGTCATCTTGAAACCACGGTAGGTCCTGATAACCAGGCCTCGCGCCGCACGTTCACCGGCTTGGCCGGCGAGCTGGGTGCGCACGTCTCCGAGCAGCCGTTCTTTGATCGGCAGTTGTTCGGTGGCGCAGACCATGACGACGAGATGTTGTTGAAGATAGGCCCGTTCACACTGCCGCCCCAATAGGGGAGTGTGTTTGCGGTCTATTGGAACCGGGACGCAGTGTTGCCCGAATGCCTTCTGTGGCATCGGTGCGGCTGTGTCTGTCAATTCACGAGATGAAGGGAGGATTCTATGGACTTGAAAATTTTTGACCGGATGGAGTCGGAAGTGCGTGGCTACATCCGGTCGTTTCCGGTCATATTCAGCCAGGCGCGCGGCTCGCTCCTGATCGACGAAGAGGGCGGTGAATACATCGATTTCTTCAGCGGTGCAGGGACGCTGAACTACGGGCATAACAACCCTGTCTTCAAAGAGAAACTGCTCGAGTATCTGGAATCGGATGGCGTGGTGCATGGCCTGGACATGGCCACCAGCGCCAAGAAACAATTCCTCGAGACCGTCGATCGCGTGCTGCTCAAGCCGCGCAATTGGCAATACACCTTGCAGTTCACCGGCCCCACCGGTACCAACGCGGTTGAGGCGGCGCTGAAGATTGCCCGCCAAGTCAAAGGCCGCTCCAACATCATTTCGTTCACCCATGGGTTCCATGGCGTCAGCGGCGGCTCATTGGCGGCGACCGCCAATATGAAGTTCCGCGATGCGGCCGGCTATGCCTTGGGCAATACGACGTTCATGCCTTATGACGGTTATTTTGGTCCCGACGTCGACACCATCGCTTACCTCGAACGCATGCTTGACGATCCCAGCAGCGGCTTGGACAAGCCGGCTGGCGTGATTGTCGAAACGGTACAGGGCGAGGGCGGTGTCAACGTCGCTACCCTGCGTTGGTTGAAAGAGTTGGAAAAGCTCTGCCGCCGTCATGACATGCTGCTGATCGTCGATGACATTCAAGTCGGTTGCGGCCGTACGGGCAACTTCTTCAGCTTTGAGTCGGCCGGGATTCGCCCCGACATCATCACGCTGTCGAAATCGCTGTCGGGCTTTGGCCTGCCCATGTCGCTGGTCCTGATGCGCCCTGAGCTGGACATCTGGAAACCCGGCGCGCATAGCGGCACGTTCCGCGGCAACAACCTGGCATTCGTCACGGCGACTCAGGCGCTGGATTCCTACTGGGCCAGCGATGCGTTTGCCAGCGAAGTCCAGCGCAAAGAGCGTCTGGTGCGGGATTGGCTGGAAAACCTGGCACACAGCTATCCCAATGCAGGTCTGGCCGTGCGCGGCCGCGGCCTGATTCAAGGTCTGGTCGCCACTGCCGAGCCGGCACTGGCCAACCGTATTGCGCAGCAAGCCTTTAAACGTGGTGTCGTGATCGAGACCTCGGGGGCGCAGGACGAAGTCCTGAAGCTGTTGCCGGCGCTGACGATCGAAGACGAGCTGCTCACGCGCGGTCTCGAAACGATCGAGGCCTCTGTGGCCGAAGCGCTGGGCGAGTCTGGGCAATCTGCCCGTGTTCTGAAATTTGGAGGAAAACGTCGATGATCGTACGCAATGTGAAAGATGTGATCGGAACCCAAGACGAAGTCCGGACCGACACCTGGGTCAGCCGCCGTGTGCTGCTGAAGAAGGACGGAATGGGGTTTTCGTTTCACGAGACCACCATTTTTCCGGGCGGACGGACCCACATCCACTACAAGAACCATCTTGAAGCGGTGTGGTGCATCGAGGGCGATGGCTCTATCGAAACCATCGCCGACGGCAAAAAATACGACTTGGGCCCTGGTGTGGTCTACGCCCTGAACGAAAACGACGAGCACTGGCTGTGCGGCGGAAAAGAGCCGTTGCGCGTCATCTGCGTGTTCAATCCGCCGCTGACGGGCCAGGAAGTGCACGACGCCGATGGCGTATATGCATTGCCCGCAACGGCGGAAGCGGCGTAATCGAGCAGTCGTTCGACGGTCGCCAGTCGTAGCTCAGCATTCTGATGTCTACGGCAGGTGATCGAGGGCGCATCGATCAACCCAGTGATTAACGAATTAGGAGGCTAATGATGATCTCACCTGCACAGGATCCGTACGCCTCGCGTACGGATCGCAGCTCAGCCATCATCGCCCGCCAAGACCCTGTGGTGTATGGCGATGGTACCTACGCCGACGCGTTGTCGGCCGAACAAGTTGAAAGCTATGACCGCGATGGCTTCCTCTTGCTGGAAAATGTATTTTCCGAGGCAGAGGTCCAGGCGCTGATTGCCGAAGTCGACCGCATGACGCGCGATCCGGCGATCGTACGCCGCGAGGAATCCATCACCGAGCCCGGCAGCAATGCCGTGCGTTCGATCTTTCGTGTCCACGTGCTCAACGCCATGTTGGGACGTCTGACCCGCGATCCGCGTCTGGCCAATGTCGCGCGTCAGTTATTGGGATCCGAGGTATACATCCACCAGTCGCGCGCCAATATGAAGCCAGGCTTCAAAGGCAAAGAGTTCTACTGGCATTCGGACTTCGAAACCTGGCACGTCGAAGACGGCATGCCGTCGATGCGCGCATTGAGTTGTTCGGTACTCCTGAGCGACAACAATGAATGCAACGGCCCGCTGATGCTGGTGCCAGGATCGCATCGCCATTTCATTTCATGCGTGGGCGAAACGCCGAAAGAGCACTACAAGCAGTCGCTGAAAAAACAGGAATACGGTGTGCCCGACGCCGTCAGCCTGCAGTTGCTGGTGGAGCAGGGTGGCATTCGTACCATGACGGCCAAGGCTGGCTCGGTGGTGTTCTTCGACTGCAATACCATGCATGGCTCGAACAGCAATATTTCGCCGTGGCCGCGCGCGAATGTGTTCATGGTCTACAACAGCATGGAAAACACGCTGAATCCGCCGAAGTATGGATTGGACCCTCGGCCGGAGCATATTGCGACCCGCCAGGCATTCAAAGCGGTGACGCCGTTGGACGCGCTGAAGCTAGTGGAGTCGTAGCGTGATATGCGGGGACGGCGGCAATCATGCCGCCGCCCGTCTTCGTGCCAAGAATGGCACGAGTCAATCAACGCCATATTCGGCTTGTGCGTTAGGTGTGTAGGACCGATCTTATGAGTGGATCGAATGCGAATTCGATCCGCTTATGAGATCGGTCCTATTTCTATTTTGCGGAGCTGCAGCGCTTATCCATTTGCTCACTGTTGAACGGAACCGCTTTTGATGTCTCGTCACCTAGAAAAGTGGCCGATTCTGCATCTAGTATTTCAAAACCATAAAAACAGACGGCACATTATTCTCAATTGCAAAAAGGTGTCTAGCTGTGCAGACTGAACAATACAATCCTCCCAGAATTTCCGAAACGGGCCAGATCTACGGATCTCTTACGCCAACAGACGTGCCCCCGCCTCCTGACGCGTTGTTTTCGATGATCGAGCAGGGCGCCCCGAATGCGGTTCGTGATGCCTTGGCTCGTTTCCAGTTCGATATGTCGGCAGTCGATAGCCAGGGACAAACCCCTCTTCATCTGGCCATCGCGCTAGGCAAAATCGGTATCGCGATCGCGCTATTGGAAAATCCGCGTAGCGACATGAGCGTTGCGATCCATGCAGTGAACAGGGACGGCCATACACCGCTGACGCTTGCGGTAGAACGGCTTGCTGCAGATACCCGAAATCTACGGCTGATCAAAGTTCTGATCGAGATGGGCGGGACTCCCCCGGTCGGGAGGAGTGTTGAGGGCGACACGCAAAAGGACGACACGTACGCGAATGCACTGCTATTGATTGCGACGAAGGGAGACGTCGCTGCCGCGCATACGTGGGCGCTCAAAGTTGGCCTTCTAGGTTTTGAAAAACTATTTGCCGGGCAGCATGCCGCACTGCGTCGTGCTTGTGAAGAGGGAGATACAGTCAAAGTAAAGACATTGATGGATGCGGGTGTGGATGCTTCGTTTGTGCTGATGCGCATGTTGGAACAGCATTCCCCACTGTCGCCCGCGTGTGGAAAGGCTGTGCGCCACCTGATTTCAGCGGGCGTCGACCTATTCTCGGCGTTGAGCCATGCTGTCGCGGCCAACAGTGTCGAGGCGGTGCGCGCATTGTTGCTGCTCGGCGCGACAGGAGAGCAAGCGCTGATGCGTGCCGCAGAGGCTCATGGTCTCCAGGCTATGAGCCTGTTAGTGAAATCAGGCGTCAAGGCTGAAAGCACGTTGATCAATCAGGCTAAAAACGGTGATGTGAAGGCCGTACGGTTGTTGCTCGGTGAAGCGTCGATCAGTGACAAGTTGGACAAAACGCAGGTGTTGAAAGCCTTGACTGCGAGCCGCTGTCAGGACGCCGTGAAACTGTTGATTGATGAGGGCGTCGATGTACACGATTTCCTGTTCCAGCAGCTTACGCTCGGGGTCAAAGATGACGCGAAATTATTGATTCGCGCCGGCGCAAACGTCTCAGGGCTAGTGCGAACGCTGACGATGGGCGCCGTCGATCACCCGGACGAGATCGAACCACTAGGCACGTTGATTGCGCTTGGCGTCGATTCTGCCTCGACCTTGTATGACATGGCCAAGGAGGGCAAGAAAACCGAGGCCAAAATATTGATTGCCGCCAAGGCACCGATTAATGACGCGCTCTTGTACGCTCCTGTGCCTGAGCGTGCCGATCTGGAGATTACGCTGGCGCAGGCGTATAACGAGGTGGTCCAGACGAGCCAGCAGATGGCGCGGTCCGGCTATGCCGATGCTACGCTGGCATCAAAGCTTATCGTGGCTCAGGACTACATCGCCAGCCCTAAAGGAAAAGAGTACAAGACGATCGTCCAAGGGATGACAAAGAATGCCGGGGACGATCGCCGCAATTTTTCCGAGTTGCTGCACGCGCTTGGGAACGTCGATTGGGCGCTGATCAACGAGCTGGTGCATGCCGATGAGACTGCTGCCGGAGAGGCGCTCATGCTGTTGACCAGGCTGAAGTGTTTGCCGTTGGCGCGATTGTTGTTGGATGCGGGCGCAGAGCCCCATCATGCCATTGTTGACGCTACGGACAGCAATAATCTTGATCGCCTGTCTTTCTTGATTCGCGCAGGTTGCGATGAAAGTATTGTGTTGGCAAACCTGCTGATGAGGCCGACAGGGAACCGTTTGGCTCAGGCTCTCATCCAGAGGGAAAGACTCGACGTCTTTAAAACTCTCAAATATCTGGCAGAGCGTGGCGAACCGTCGAGAGTGAAGCAGTTTATCCCGGCGATTACTGACGGGCAGCGTGAGCTGATCCGTGCGGTTGCAGGGAACAATAGCGACCTGATGAGGGTGTTGATCGGAGCCGGTGTAGACACTCCGAAAACTTTAGTGTCTGCGATTTCGAATGCCGAGATCGAAGTGGCGAAACGACTGGTGTCCCTGGGGACTAATACCGCTGTGGCACTAGTGGAGGCTCTTGTACAAAAGCAGGATGACGTGGCGCAGGTATTGCTGTCTCTAGGGGCAGATCTCCGGGACGCACTCGGACATGCAACCAAGATGCGAGACAGAGCAATCATGTCCCGGTTGGTCGACTTGATGCGCGCATAGTGAGTATGGGTGGAACGCGCGCACGTTTTTTTGCCGCGTCGTGATGACAAAAACCCTGCCATGCGCAATGCATGGCAGGGTTTTTGGTGCTACCGCGCCCTCCTTTTGGGGGCGTTATTGCTGGCGCTCAGCGAACAACCGGGTAGTCCAGTTCGCCGAAGGAGTATTCGCCATTAGCCTTGGCTTGAGCCAACTCGGCAACGACCTGGTCGCGGCTCTTGTCTGAGTGGACGGCGACTTGCGCGGGATATTCTTCCTCGCCATAGGTCACCAGGCCGGCGGCCTTGGCTTGGGCCAGATCGGCCATGACTTGAGCGCGGGTCGGGGCGTTGGCATCGACTTGGCCATACACGCCTTGGAAAGGCACGTTGTTAGGTTCGATATTGGGCGAGGCGGCGTAGGCGCCGGCGCTCAGCAGGCTCATCGAAACTAGCAGGGCAGAAGTTATGGTTTTCATGATAAGACCTCCATTTGTCTGAATTTGGGATTTGGAATCCGGCGGTCTTCCGTCGTGGTTCGTGTTTGTTTCCCGATGAGTTCATTGTGCGCTTGCCAGCACCTGGGATAAACCCGGATTTGTTGAAAATATTTTTCCATTTTTGTTTGTAATGGGTTTTATTGGGTCGGTTTTTGTCGTAATTCGGGATAAATATCGGTATTCCGCGCAACGCTTCGCCCAGCTATTGCTGCCAATCATTTACAAATTCTGTACGTACAACCTGTACGTATAGGTTGTACACTACGCGTTTTCCGCACCCGGCATCCGGTTTACAGTGGACGGGCCGGCCTATGACAAAAGCGTTGGAGACGCCTCTCTATGAACCCCGAAGTTTCCCGTTTCCCCATGTTCTCGGCGATGATGAAGGTGCCCGGCGGGTTGATGCTGCTACCCCTGATTCTCGGCTCCCTGATCGGCACGTTTGCGCCTGACGCGCTGGCAGTAGGGGGCTTTACCACGGCATTGTTCAAGAACAGCGCCATGCCTTTGATCGCGCTGCTCATTTTCGCAACGGGTACCCAGGTCAATATGCGTACCGGCGGCCCGATTCTGGCGACCGCGGGCACGATCTTGTTGATGAAGACCATCGTGCCGGCCTCATTGATCATCCTGCTGGGCAGTTTTGTCGGGCTGGACGGGATATGGGGCGTGTCGATCCTGGCCATGCTGGCCGCTTTCGATAACAGCAACGGCGGCCTGTGGCTGGCCTATACCGGTCAATACGGCGACAGCCGCGACCGCGGTGCGTATGTCGCCAGCGCCGTAAATGATGGCCCGTTCTTCAGCCTGTTGTTTCTTGGCGCCTCGGGGCTGGCCGATATCCCTGTCACCGCTTTGATAGCTGCGCTGGTGCCTTTCCTGCTGGGCGTGGTTGTCGGCAACCTGGACGTGCAATGGCGTAATGTGCTCAAGCCGGTGCCGAACATCGTGATTCCGTTTTTTGCTTTCGCATTGGGAACGGGGATCAACCTCGGCTCGGTGGTGTCAGGCGGGATGACCGGCCTGATCCTGGGGCTGTTGATCAGCCCCGTGACCGGCTTCCTGGTGTACCTGGGCTATCGCTATATTCTGCGCCGTGGTGGCAAGAGCGGTATCGGCTTTGCTGCCGGCACGACTGCAGGTAATGCGATCGCGACTCCCGCCGTCGTTGCTGCCGCCGATCCATCGCTGCAGCATTATGTCGGGACGGCGACTGCGCAGGTGGCTGCATGCGTGCTGATCAGTTCGATCCTGGCTCCGTTGTTGGCATCGTATTTCCTGAAACGTGCTGGTGAATTGAAACCCGCTGATGATGTTGCGGCCGTTCTGGGTGAAAACACGCCGGCGGTTGCCGACGCAAAGGTGTAATCGTGACGTTGTTCATCGCCATCGTTGCTGACGATCTGACCGGCTCCGGTGACACCGCTGTGCAATTTGTGCGCTCCGGCTGGCCCACGCAGTTGTCGGTCGGCCGGGCCGAGCAGGCATTGGCCGATCCCGCTGCCAGCCAGGCCGAGGTGGTCGCCGTCACGACGCATAGCCGGGCGTTGCTGGCCGAGCAGGCCGCGGCTGTCGTGCGCGAGGATGTGGCGGCGCTGCGGGCCGCTGGCGTAAAACGTTTGTACAAAAAGGTCGACTCGACCTTGCGCGGCGCCTTCAAGGCCGAGATCGATGCTGCCCGTCAGGCATGGCGTGACGACGCGATCGCCGTGGTCTGTCCGGCGTTTCCGGATACGGGCCGTACGGTGCGTGGCGGTGTGCTTTATGTGAACGGCAAGCCCGTGACGGAGACGTCGGCTGCGACGGATCCGGTGACGCCTGTGACCGAAAGCCATATCCCGACGCTGTTGGGCGGGGCGCAGGTCGAGATCGTGGCGGACGAAACGCCCCGTTCATTGGCCGACCGGATTCTGGCCGCAGGCGACGTCGTGGTGGTTGACGCCGCGACGGCGCAGGATATGGACCGCCTGGCTCGCGCGATTGCGTTGATTGGCGAACGTGCCTTGCCCGTCGGTTCCGGGGGCTTGGCTGCGCCGTTGGCGCGTTTGTGGGCCGGTGCAGAAAGCCAAGGCTCAGTTGTTGTCGTGGTGACATCGCAGCACAGTGCCGCACGTCGCCAGGCCGCGGCGCTGCAGGCCGATGGCGCACGCACATGGTCTCCGACGCTGGCGCAATTGGCCGATGATGCGGCTTGGGCAGAGTGGTCTGCCGAGGTTTGCCAATCGGTCGCTTCGGCCTCGCCACAAGCCACTTTATTGTTATTGGCGCCCGAAGGCCGCTTGGCCGGGTTGGATTCGGGTGCCGTTGCCGCTCGTCTGGGCGAGTTGGCGGGTCGGCTGATTCGGCGCGGTTTGAACGCCGATGAAGTCGGACGCGCGGGCGAAGCGGCGGATAGTACCGGTAAAGTCGCAGGAGTGGTCGCCACGGGCGGCGATGGCGCCAGTGCGGTGCTGGCTGCGCTACAGGCCGGCGGCATCGCATTGGTAGACGAAGTCACCGGAGGCGTGCCGCTGGGCACGTTGACCGGCGGGCCGGCCGCAGGGCTGCCCATTGTGACCAAGGCCGGTGGCTTTGGCACTGACGATGTATTGATCCGGGCCGCGCGTGCGGTCCGAGAACGGAGATTCTGAATATGACGCAAGACGCAACCCCCAACCGTATTCCCACCCTGGCGGTCACGCTGGGTGATGTGGCAGGGATTGGGCCGGAGATCACCGCCAAAATGTTGTTGGGCCATGACGATCTGCGTCAACGTGCGCGCCTGGTCGTGGTGGGCGATGCGGGTGCATTGCGTAAAGCGACCCAGGCGTTGGGCGCCGATGCCTCTCGTGTGCTCGTCGTCGACGGTCCGGAACAGGTGAAAAACAAACCCGGCACGATCGAAGTCATTCAGGCCGGTCCATCGTTGGAACACGTCCCGTTCGGCCAGTTGAGCGCTGATGCGGGCGCAGGCTCGGTGCGTTTTGTCACCACCGCCTGCGAGCTGGCCCGCCAAGGCCGTATCGACGGCATTGTGACGGCGCCGTTGAACAAGGCCGCTATGCATCTGGGCGGCCACAAGTGGCCGGGCCACACCGAATTGCTGGCCCACGAATTCGGCGTGAAGACTTTCTCGCTTGTATTGTCCGCTGGCGATTTGTACATTTTCCATGCCACGACGCATGTGTCCTTGCGCCAGGCCATTGACGATGTGACGCCACAGCGTATGCGCGCCGTATTACGTTTGGCGGGTTCGTTTGCAAAAGCGCTGGGTCGCAGCGACGAGCCGGTCGCCGTCGCGGGCCTGAATCCGCACGCTGGCGAAAACGGCATTTTCGGTACAGAAGACGCTGATATTCTGGTGCCCGCAGTGGCCGAGGCCAATGCTGCCGGTATTCTCGCCGCGGGTCCCATTCCTGCTGATGCCTTGTTCCCGCAAGCGGTGCGCGGCAAATGGAAGTTCGTGATTGCCTGCTATCACGACCAGGGACATGCACCGTTCAAGTCGGTCTATGGCGACGATGGCGTGAATATTACGGTTGGCCTGCCGGTCGTGCGTGTTTCTGTGGATCACGGCACCGCGTTCGACATCGCGGGCAAGGGCGTCGCCCGAGAGGATAGTCTGGTCCTGGCTGCCGAGCGTGCCGCACATTTGGCCCCAGGTTGGTCGCAAGTATGGGAAACTGCGCGCTCCACAACCGGAGGCTGATTTCATGGCGTTGAACGCCGACCTCGGGGCGCCGTTGGATCGATCCAGCGGCGCCCCGCTGCATGTACAAGTTGCCCAGGCGCTGCGCCAGGATATTCAGGCGCGGCAATTGGCGCCGGGGACGGCGTTGCCGAGTGAGGCAGGGTTGTGTCGTCAATTTGGCGTGGCGCGCAGTGTGGTGCGCCAGGCTTTGGCCGCGCTGGTGGCCGAGGGGTTGATCCGGCGCGAGCCTGGCCGGGCGCCTACGGTGGCCCCTGTGTTGGAACACCATCGTATGGTGCAGCGCTCCACGGGGTTGTTCGAACAATTCGCCAGTACGGGAACGGCACTGCGCACACGGGTATTGCGGTTGGAGCCTGCCGCGCCGCCTCCCGAGGTCGCGGCGTTTTTTGGCTCTGAGGATACGTTGTTATTAGAAAGGCTGCGTCGCGTCGATGACGAGCCTTTGGCTTTTGTCCGCACGTGGTTGCCACGTGCGCGTTTGCCGGGCTTGGCGGCAGATCACTTGCAGGATGCTTCGCTGCATCGCATCCTGGTACAACGCTTTGGCCTGCACCCCGGTCGCGGCCGCAACCGTATCCGCGCAGTGGGCGCCGATGCGGCGTTGGCGGATGCGCTGGAAGTCAACAAGGGCAGTCCATTGCTCATGCTCGAAGGCCAAGGACACGATCAGCATGGCCAAGCGCTCGAGTGGTTCACGACCTGGCATCGCGGCGAAAAGCTGGTGTTCGATGTCGATGTGACGCCAGCAGGCGAGCGTGTTCATGCGGCCTTGCCTGATGGCGCGAGACATTCCGAGCCTATGACCCCGGCCGGGGGCGTGCCGCAGAGCGAGGTGTCACTGGCTGCTGCGGAGGCTGCACTGCAAACGGCGTTGGAAATGCTGCGTCGATTGCGCGAGGGTAAATAGCCGGAGCGCCGGCGGCCCACCTGTCACCCTGCGAGATGCACGCCGATGCTAAGCTTGGCGCATTCCTCTTCTTCGCTCATTGGCCGCCGTCATGACTGCTCGCATACTCAGCCTGCATATCTATCCCATTAAATCTTGCGCCGCTATTGATTTGTCCACGTCGTCTATCGACCGTGCGGGTCTGCTCGGTGATCGCCGTTGGATGATCTTGACCGCTGACGACGGTCAGTTCATGACGCAGCGCCAGTGGCCCGCGATGGCGCGGATTCGGCCGGCGCTCACGGATACTCATCTCGAGCTGCAGGCGCCCGGTCAGCCCGTACTGCGAATTCCGCTCGACGGCTCGCAATTGAATGACACGGTGCGCGATGTGGTCGTGTGGAAAGACACCGTCCTCGCCCGCGAGGAGAGCCCCGATGCGGCTGCATGGCTCAGTCAGGCGCTCGGCGTGAGCTGCGTGCTCGTCAAGGTCGATGTACAAGCACAACGGCCCGCCAAGGCCGACTGGGTTGATCGTTGGCGAGAGGCTCACCCCGAGTTTGCCGAAGACTTTGCCGGCGATCACGTGTTCGGATTCGCGGACGGCTTTCCTCTTTTGATCGCCAATCAGGCTTCGCTCGATGATCTGAATGCCCGCTTGATTGCCAAGGGTCAGTCTCCTGTGCCGATGGATCGATTCCGGCCCAATATCGTCATCGAGGGTGAGTGGGAGGCCTTTGACGAGGATGTCACCGCGTTGGTGTCGATCGGCGATGTGCGTCTGGCGCTGGTAAAGCCTTGCACGCGTTGCCCTATGCCGAATATTGATCAACTGACAGGCGAGCGCTACGAGGAGCCTGGGCGTACGCTGGCGACCTATCGCCAATTGGAGATCGGCGTTGTCTTTGGCCAGAACGCGATTGTGAGTGCGCCGGAGGGGAGTCGATTGAATGTGGGTGATGAGGTGGAAATCGAGCTTGATTTTTAGAGGTTGTTGTTGGTTGTCGGTGCTTGGTTCTTTTGGCGTCGATGCGGGGCAGCGGCCGCGTTGGGGCTTCACGTGGTCGGTCGGCCGCCTGCGCGGCCGACACCGCTTCGTCAACCTCGTCGCTGCGCTCCTTCGGTTTCCCTCGCTCGACCACGAGGCGCCCCAACGCGGCCACTGCCCCGCATCGACTCGCAATGTCTCAAGCTCCTGGCAACGCTGGGACGAACTTCGTGCTTAGGCTTCGTAGGGACTGATCTCTGCCAGGAAGAAGATCTCGCAGTGCTGTTGTCAATGGGCGCCTACGGGCGCGCCCATTGACAACGTTTGGGGTCAGCATGTCACGGCATGTAGATTAGAAAGCATAGGTGGACCAAGAGGATTTGTTTTCCACGCATGCCACTATTGTGAGTTCCTGCCGGGGGCCGCGAATTGCCATGCCGGCCCGTTGAGGCTGCCGAGTCTGGCTTGTCAGGCGGGGGGTAGTCGGCTGGGCATGTCTGAGCGCAGCGTAGCGGAGCGAGTTTGCCCAGCCGCCCCGCCTGACAAGCCAGACGAAGGGTAGTCTGGCCGCGCAGGCGGCCAGACCAGGCGATAGGGCCGGCATGGCAATTCGCGGCCCCCGGCAGGGACGTCTCAATAGCGACTACCGTTGTTAATCAACGATCTAAAACCCAACGCTGCAATCCACTCTGCCCAGTGAGCGCCATCTAACAGCGATCAAAAGGACAGAGGGCATCTCAATGAGATGCCCTCTGCAAACAATAACGCTCTAAAGGCACATCGCCAGAAAGAGACGCACCGCCAGAAAGATCAGCTTTCCTGCATCACCCGCCGATACCACTCATGGAAATGCTGCATGCCATCTTCCATCGGCGATTGATAAGGCCCAGTCTCGTTAACGCCACGCAGCATCAATGCCTTGCGCCCCGCATCCATGCGCTCGGCAATCTCGTCATCCTCGACTGCCGTTTCCATATAAGCCGCACGTTGCGCCTCGACGAACTCGCGCTCGAAAGCCGCGATCTCCTCGGGGTAGTAGAACTCCACCACGTTCACGGTTTCTTGCGGGCTCTTGGGATACAGCGTCGACAGTACCAGCACATGCGGGTACAGCTCGATCATGTGCGTCGGGAAATACGTCACCCATACCGCGCCGAAATCCGGTGCATCGCCCTCGCGGAACGACAGCAGGCGATCGTGCCATTGCTTGTAGACGTCCGAGCCGGGTTGTGCCAACGCATTGTGTACGCCGACCTTTTGCAGGCTGTACCAGTCGTTGAACTCCCACGTCAGGTCGTCGCAGGTCACAAAGCGGCCCAGGCCAGGATGGAACGGGCCAACGTGATAGTCCTCGAGATAGACCTCGATAAAGGTCTTCCAGTTGTAATTGCACTGGTGGATCTCGACATGGTCCAGCACGTAATCGCCAAAGTCGAACTCGGGACGCGAAAACAGCGGCGCCATATCCGAAGCCGGGTCACGCGGGCCCTCAAAAAGCAAACCATGGCAATCGCGCAAACGGTACTTCTGCAAATTCATGCAGGGCGTTTGCTCGAACTGAGGCGCGCCCAACAACTCGCCTTGGTTGTTGTACGTCCAACGGTGCAGGGGGCAGACAATATTGCCGCCTGTGGATTTCAGGTTGCCTTTCGTGTTGCAGTTGCCTGCGACATTTCCGGCCTCGCCGCCGAGCATCAATGCCTGGCGGTGACGGCAGACATTTGAGATGAGTTCAACGCCATGCTGGTTGCGAACCAGCACGCGCCCTCCGTTTTCTTGGGGCAACGTACGCCAGTCGCCGACCTCGGGCACCAATTTCTGGTTGCCGACGTATAGAGATGACTGGTTGAAAATGAGTTCTTGCTCGCGCTTGAAGCGGGCTTCGTCAAAATAAGCGTTGACGGGTAGCTGGGTGCGAGCCGGCACAACATGCGCCATCCGACCAATGTCGGTCATGATTCCCTCCGCTCGGATAAAAAAGCCAGGACGGCAGGGTTTCCGTTCTGGCGCGAAGAAAAATCGGTCCGGCCGATCAAACGTTGAAGTTTACCCTATTCAGGGAGTCCGGGGGGTAAAAACGACACCGAAATGCGAATCAACTCAGAAAAAAATGACAAAAGTTAGAGGGGCTTAGGTCAGAAACATGTCATAAATCACAATATCACACGAGTTTTCGTGTGGCCGGGTGACGCCGCAACAGCCAGCAGCTCGCCGCCGACAGGCCGAACACGGCGACGGTCTGTACCGGCAGGCTCCAGGCGGCGCTGGGCGTGATGACCGGTCCGGTGCGGTCTACCAGGTCCAGAAACAAGGGGTGGATCAGATAGACCCCGAATGTCAGCGGCGCCAACGTCGACAGCGGCGGCAGCCGGGGGGTATTCATGATCCATTGGAATGCCGCCAGAGACATGAACGGCACCGTAATGCTGAAATAGTCGTAGAAATACAGATTCAGCCTGCCTGAATCCGACAGGGTGAAGACGCCCCAGGCGGTAGCCAGGACGCTGAGTATCAGCATCAAGCCGGGGCGCGGAATGCGCAGCTCACCGTCGTAAATCATGCGGCCGGCCACAAAATAGCCCAGGTACGGCAGGAACCATGTCAGGAAAAAGCCCTGTCCGGTGTCCAGCGCCTGGCGATATAACGCATCCAGAATCGCCACCCCCAAGATACCGACCACCCAGAGGCGCCGCGCGGCCGGCTGGCTGCGATGGTAGAGCGCGCGGATCATCGGGGTAAAAAGATACAGCCCGACGATCATGTACAGATACCAGAGGTGGTAATAGGGCGCGCCTTCTGCGATTTTGCGCGGCCAGAACGACAAATCGACGCGGCCGTCGTCCCACCAGTCGAGCAAACTGCGCCATGCCAGATAAAACAAGGTCCAGAAAATCAAAGGCGCGCAAATGCGGGCGGCGCGGCGCGCATAAAACTGCCGGGCATCCAGGGGCTTGTCGCGATTGAGCAGCAAGGCGCCGCTGATCATCACAAATACCGGCACACACCAGCGCACCGCCGAGTCATAGAGATTGGCGGCCAGCCAATCTTTGGTCCCATAAGCATTCGCATCCGATACCGCCTGCGCGGCACAATGCAGTAGCACGACGGCCAGCGCGGCCAGCCACCGTGCGGCATCCAGCCGGTCCAGGCGGTCGTCGAGAGAGGAAGGGGAAAAGGCCTGGGCGGTAGACAGAGAGGAGGCGTTCAGACGTTGAGGCATGCGGTCACCATAGCAGCGCCGCTGGGAGGCGGTGTTTCCAGCCGTTAACCGTGGCATACAAATGCAAATAGAGGCGCGGGCACGGCGTTTGCGGGCGCTTTTTTTTACAAAGCGTCTCAGGATGAAAAGGGCGCTTGGCGCGAATACCAGTCCGCAGGCTGGGTATAGAGGTTTTATTTATTTCACACGTCTATACACAAACGGGCGGGGTTCGCGATCTCGTACAATTCAGAAATTAATGACTCTTTTGCGCTCGGAGCCCCGTTTGGCCACTTCCTCGCACACCGATACTCCCCAAGACGACCGTCCTTTGCCTCAGGATTTCGAGACGGCGTTAGCCGAGCTCGAAACGCTGGTCGCCACCATGGAAGGGGGATCGTTGCCGCTAGAGCAATCGTTGGCGGCCTATCGCCGCGGCGTCGAGCTTACCCGTATCTGCCAAGAGCGCTTGGCGCAGGCGGAGCAGCAGGTCAAAGTCCTGGAGGACGGTCTGCTGCGGCCCCTGGATCCCCATGCGCTGGACGAAGAATAAAATCGAATGACTCAACAACATCTTGCGTTCGCGGACTGGCTGCAGAGCCGCGCACAGCATATCGAAACCGTACTGGACGACTGTCTGCCGGCGGCGGACGCGCAACCCGCGCGTCTGCATGCTGCCATGCGTTATGCCGTGCTGGGTGGCGGCAAACGGGTTCGTGCTGCGCTCGTCTATGCGGCAGGCCAGGCGTGCCCGGTCAATGGCAGTACTGTCGCAGTACAGGCCTCGATGGATCGTGCCGCTGCGGCCGTCGAGCTCATTCACGCGTATTCTTTGATCCACGACGATTTGCCGTGCATGGACGACGATGTGCTGCGTCGCGGCCGTCCTACGACGCACGTGCAGTTTGACGAGGCCACGGCCATGCTGGCTGGCGATGCGCTGCAGCCTCTGGCGTTTGAGCTGTTGGCCGAAATGCCCATCGCGCCGGCCCTGGTTGTGCAAGCCACGCGCGCGCTGGCCCAGGCCGCCGGCAGCCTGGGCATGGCGGGTGGGCAGGCTATCGATCTAGATAGTGTGGGCCGCTCGCTGTCGCGCGACGAACTGCAAACGATGCACACGATGAAAACCGGCGCTATGCTGGCGTGTAGTGTGGCGTTGGGCGGTATTGTGGCTGGCGCCAGTTCTGCGACGCGCGAGGCGCTTGACGACTACGCCCATGCCATTGGCCTGGCGTTTCAGGTGGTCGATGATATTCTCGACGTGACCGCCGATACCGCCAGCCTCGGCAAGACCGCAGGCAAGGACGCCGCGGGCAACAAGCCCACTTATGTTTCTTTATTGGGACTGGACGATGCCCGTGCGCTGGCCGAAGAGCTACGCGTTGCGGCTCATGCGGCACTGGTCCCGCTAGGGGATTCCGCCTCGATGTTGGGCCGTCTGGCCGACTACATCGTACTCAGAGATCGCTGAACCGAGCATGACGACAGAAATACTGGACCGTATCCACACCCCGGCGGACCTGCGCCAACTAGACCGCCGTGAGCTCAAGGCTCTGGCGCAAGAGCTGCGCGGCTTTGTGCTGGAATCGGTATCCAAAACGGGCGGCCATTTGTCGTCGAATCTGGGTACCATCGAACTGACCTTGGCGCTGCATCGCGTTTTTGACACGCCGCATGATCGCATCGTGTGGGATGTCGGCCATCAGTCTTATCCGCACAAGATCCTGACAGGCCGGCGCGCTGGCATGGCGCATCTGCGCCAGGCGGGCGGCATTTCAGGTTTTCCCAAGCGCAGCGAGTCCGAATACGACGCGTTTGGCACGGCGCACTCGTCCACCTCGATTTCTGCCGCGTTGGGCATGGCGGTCGCCTCGCGCAACGCCGGCATCCAACGTCAGCATATCGCCGTGATCGGCGATGGGGCGATGTCGGCCGGGATGGCCTTTGAGGCCATGAACAACGCCGGTGTCACGCCCGATATCAATTTGCTGGTGGTGCTCAACGACAACGATATGTCGATCTCGCCGCCGGTGGGTGCATTGAATCGCTATCTGGCGCGTCTGATGTCCGGACGCTTTTATGCGACCGCCAAAAATGTCGGGCGGGCCGTGTTGCAACACGTGCCTCCGGTGCTCGAGTTGGCGCGCCGCTTCGAGGGGCATGCCAAGGGCATGGTCACGCCGGCCACCTTGTTCGAAGAATTCGGCTTCAACTACGTCGGCCCTATTGACGGCCACGATCTGGATGCACTCATTCCTACGCTGCAAAACCTCAAAGCCTTGCAAGGCCTGCAGTTCGTGCACGTGGTCACGCGCAAGGGGCAGGGGTACAAGCTGGCCGAAGCCGACCCGGTGCTGTATCACGGCCCCGGAAAATTCGATCCGACCGTAGGTATCCAACAGGGCAAGCCCTCGTCGCGCAAAACCTTCACTCAGGTGTTCGGACAATGGCTTTGCGACATGGCCGAGAAAGACGAACGCCTGGTGGGAATCACGCCTGCGATGCGTGAGGGTAGTGGTCTGGTTGAGTTCGAGAAACGTTTTCCGCGCCGCTATTTCGACGTCGGCATCGCCGAACAGCATGCGGTGACGTTCGGCGCAGGCCTGGCTTGCGAAGGGCAAAAGCCGGTGGTGGCGATTTATTCGACCTTTTTGCAGCGGGGCTATGATCAGCTCGTGCACGATGTGGCGTTGCAGAACCTGGATGTGACCTTCGCGCTGGATCGCGCCGGTTTGGTCGGGGCCGACGGGGCCACGCATGCCGGCAATTACGATATTGCCTATCTGCGTTGCATTCCCAATATGGTGGTGGCGACGCCTTCCGACGAAAACGAGGCGCGGCTGCTGCTGTCGACCTGTTACCAATATCCCGGCCCGGCCTCGGTGCGCTATCCCCGTGGCGCCGGATGCGGCGCCGAGATCACCGCCAGCCTGGATACCGTGCCGGTCGGTAAAGGCCTGATCCGGCGTGAGGGCAAGGGCATTGCCATTCTGGCGTTCGGCACCCTGCTACACGCCGCGCTGCCCGCCGCCGAGTCGCTCGACGCGACGGTGGCAGACATGCGTTTCGTCAAGCCTATTGATCGTGACCTGATCCTCGACCTGGCTGCGCGCCACGATGCCCTGGTCACGCTCGAAGAAGCCGCCATCATGGGCGGAGCAGGCAGTGCAGTGACAGAGCTGCTCAACCAAGAGGGCGTGCAGGTGCCGGTCTTGCAATTGGGATTGCCCGATCAGTTCATCGATCATGGCGATCAAGCGGCCTTGCTGGCGGGTGTCGGCTTGGACGCAGCGGGCATCGAAAACGCCATCCGCGCCCGTTTTGTGCGGCAATACGCCACTGCGGACGCCGTGCCGGCCTCGCAGTCGTAATCTCCGGAACTGGCAGTTGGCGCCCGTACCATGGCGCCGATCCACCGCCTCGGCGTACACTCCGAGCTGCCAGTCGGGCGGGCTAACCTACTGGCAAGAGGGTTTTCCCGGCCCTGACGCCATGTTTTCGGTAATAATGGCCCCCTTGACATATTTCAGGGCAGTGGATTTTTCTTTTTTGCCCTGACAGGTAATCCTATGAATTCTCCGATCGATTCCGCCCTCGTGATGCCCGATGTCCAGAGCTCGGCTGATACGCGGCACATCCCGATTCAGCGCGTAGGCATCCGTGGCGTGCGCCATCCCATGTTGGTG
This sequence comes from Bordetella genomosp. 4, assembly GCF_002261185.1. GTDB lineage: Bacteria > Pseudomonadota > Gammaproteobacteria > Burkholderiales > Burkholderiaceae_B > Bordetella_A. Next base: position 1,182,910 of record NZ_NEVQ01000013.1, on the reverse strand, counting down.
GCGACGGCCGATGGCCCGCAGCCCACCGTGGCGAACTGGACCCTGACGGTGGCTCTGCCCGCCGAGGAAAAGGGCACGCATATGTCGCGTTTCGTGGCATTGTTGGAAAAGTACCGCACCGTGCCGATGACGCCGGCGCTGTTTTCCGAGATGGCGCGCGACATGTTGCCCTTGTTGCATGCCGAACGTGGCGACATTACGGCGGCTTTCCCGTATTTCATCAACAAATCCGCTCCGGTATCGGGCGTGCAAAGCCTGCTCGATTACGAGGTCCAGTGGATCGCGCGTGCCGCGGGCGATCAGGTTGAGTTCGAATTGGTTGTGCAGGTCCCTGTGACCAGTCTGTGCCCGTGTTCCAAGGCTATTTCCGAATACGGCGCGCACAATCAGCGCTCGCACGTGACGGTATCGGCCGTGTTGAACGGCGTCGTCGCGATGGATCGCATCATTCGCCTAGTGGAAGACGAAGGCTCCTGCGAGCTGTGGGGCCTGCTCAAGCGGCCCGACGAGAAATACGTCACCGAGCGCGCCTACGACAACCCCAAATTTGTCGAGGACCTGGTGCGTGACGTGGCTGCGCGCGTGGCGGCCTATCCGGGTGTGGCGCGCTACCGCGTCGAGGCCGAAAACTTCGAATCCATTCACAACCATTCCGCGTACGCCGTCGTAGAGGGCTGAGCGCGCGAATGAGCGGCTCGTCCGCCTCGGGGCCGGGCTCGCCGGCTGTCGGCCAGCCCGCCATGGGCTTGGCCCCGGCTGCCTGCCGCGAGGCTGTGGCGGCGGACCCGGCTGCACGTGACTGGCCGCTGATTGCGCAACTGGAAGATTGGGAAACCGGTTTGGCTCAGCGCTGGGCTGGCCACAGCCGGGTGCGTACGGCGCTATACGAGTTTTTCCGCTTTGGCGTCAAGCAGGCATGGGCCTGTCTCTTTGGTGGCCTGATGTGCGCCTTGCTTCTGGCGACGCATTGGTGGTATCCGCCCGACGCCGCGTTGGCGCGCTACGATTTTCTGACCTTGGCGGCGCTAGGCATTCAGGCCGTGTTGTTGATGCTGCGCATGGAAACCTGGGCCGAGGCCCGGGTGATTCTGATGTTCCATGTCGTGGGCACCATCATGGAGCTGTTCAAAACCTCGGTGGGATCCTGGATCTATCCAGAGGCCAGTGTCCTGCGTCTGGGCGGGGTGCCGCTCTTTACCGGTTTCATGTACGCCGCCGTCGGCAGCTATCTGGCGCGGGTCTGGCGCCTGTTTGATTTCCAGTTCACTTCTCATCCGCCGCTGGCCGCCACGCTGTTGCTGTCGGCGCTGATCTACGCCAATTTTTTCACGCACCACTACATCGTCGATCTGCGAGTGATTCTGTTCGCGTTGACCGGTGTGCTGTTTGCGCGCACCTGGGTGTATTACCGTATCTGGCGGGTACACCGGCGTATGCCTTTGTTGGTGGGTTTCGGACTGGTGGCGTTGTTTATCTGGTTTGCCGAAAATATCGGTACCTTTGCGCGGGCTTGGAGTTATCCCAACCAACAGCACGGCTGGGATTGGGTATCGCCTGCGAAGCTCGGGTCCTGGTTTCTCCTGATGATAATTAGCTACGTCATGGTGAGCATTGTCAATCGTCCTGTGCGCTACCGCTGTAGTGGCGGCACAGGGCTGCATATTGCTTCATACCAAAAAATCGGCGATAATTAAAAGCTTTCTTGCTCGATTGCCCATGTTTTTTGGGTGGCGGGCTGCCCCTTGGCGGGGAACGGCGTGTTTGGCGTCGCTTTCTGCCAGGACATCCTCAAGGAGTTTTACCTATGCGTCACTACGAAGTAGTGTTCATCGTCCATCCGGACCAAAGCGAGCAAGTGCCCGCCATGGTCGAGCGCTACCAAGCGCTGGTTACCGGCCAAGGCGGCACCGTGCACCGCCTGGAAGACTGGGGCCGTCGCCAATTGGCTTACCCCATTCAAAAGCTCGTCAAGGCCCATTACGTCTGCATCAACATCGAGTGCGGCCAAGCCACGCTGGATGAGCTCGAGCACTCGTTCCGCTACAACGACGCTGTTCTGCGCCACCTGGTCATCAAGACCAAGAAAGCCCAGACCACGCCCTCGATCATGATGAAGTCGGTCGAGCGCGAAGAGGCCCGCAAGGCCAGCGCCGAAGCCGCGGCTCCTGCTCAGGCTCAATAACCCGACGATACTGTTTTTTCACCACGATCTGGCGGATGAATACCCTGGAACTCAGCGCCCGCGTTCTCGAATGCGAGCCTTTGCGCCACACTCCCGCCGGCGTGCCAGCGCTGGAAATGCTGCTGGCCCACGAATCGGAAGTCATCGAAGCCGGCCATCCGCGCCGCGTCGAGCTGACGATCACCGCTGTGGCCTTGGGCGATCTGGCACAACTGCTGGCTGGCACCCCTCTGGGGACCGAGTTGCTGATACAGGGCTTTCTGGCCGCTGCTCGCAAAGACTCGGTAAAGGTCAAGCTGCATATGCAGCAGGCCCGTAAAGTCGGTGGCAGTGCGGGGCATGACCCGTTGGTGGCATAACAGAAACATCGGATTCAGACATCAGATTTTGGGCAAGGCTGAACAAAACCTCGCCCAGCTAGACTAAGAGGCACATCATGGCTTTCTTCGGAAAACGCAAAGAGAAACGTAAATTCACGCAGCAGAACCCGCTGTTCAAGCGCCGCAAGTTCTGCCGCTTCACCGCTGCTGGCGTCGAAGAGATCGATTACAAAGATCTGGACACCCTGCGCGACTTCGTGCAAGAAAACGGCAAGATCATCCCGGCTCGTTTGACCGGCACCAAGGCTCACTACCAGCGCCAGCTGGACAGCGCCATCAAGCGTGCGCGCTTCCTGGCCCTGTTGCCTTACACCGACAACCACAACTAATCCGGGGCACTGAAATGCAAGTTATCCTGCTCGAAAAAGTCGTCAACCTCGGCAACCTGGGCGAAGTCGTCCGTGTTCGCGATGGTTACGCTCGCAACTTCCTGATCCCTCAGAAAAAGGCTCGTCGTGCTACCGACGCCGCCCTGAAGGAATTCGAAGCCCGCCGCGCCGAACTGGAAAAAATCCAGGCTGAAAAGCTGGCCGCTGCCGAGGCTCTGGGTGCCCGTCTGAACGGCTACCAGCTCAAGATCCAACAAAAGGCCGGCGTTGACGGTCGTTTGTTCGGTTCCGTGACCAACGGCGACGTGGCCGAAGGCCTGAAGAAAGCCGGCTTTGACGCCGTCGAAAAGGCTCAAGTCCGCCTGCCCAACGGTCCGCTGAAGGCCGTCGGCGAATTCCCCATCCAAGTCGCGCTGCACGCGGATGTGTTGGTGGACGTGAACGTGCTGGTCGAAGGCGACATCTCCTAAGCACCACTCGATTCACACCCGCAAAAAAGCCGGCGGTGCCGGCTTTTTTGTTGTTGGGCCGCCCCAAGACAAAAACGCCCCCTCGGGGGGCAGCAATGGTAGCCTATGGTTTCAGCTGATCGATTGCTCGATCTCATGTCCGTCCCATCTCTTTCGACCTGTTCCGCGACGCCGGATACGCATTGGCATATCCGTCGCGGCCTGTGTTCATTCATCTGAGCCCCCCTGAGCCTACCTTTGCCTAACCATCCTGCGACGTCCCCTCATCACCAAGCCCCCGCTGGACTGCAAGCCTGGCTGGACAGCGTCGACGCTGCACGCGAGCCCTCGGTGCGTGAAATCGAGATAGACGGTGTGGCGTGCGTGGTAAAGCGCCGCCGGGCGAACGTGATGCAGGGCCTGAGCTACGGCTTGCGCTATCTGCGGGCGCTGGGTCTGGCAGTGGGCTGCAAAGTGTTTTTGGGCGAGTTTCCGAGACCCAGTGTGCTCTTGCGTAACGGCTTGGCTTACGAGGCCGAGCGCCTTCGTCAATTGTCCGCGGCCGGATGCCGCGTCCCTGATGTGTGGATGGAGGCTCCCGGATTGTTGGTGCTGGAGCATGTTGGCGAGGATTTTGCCAATCTGATCCGGCATGCGAGCCCTGAACAGCGCCTGCAATGGGTGCGTGAGCTGGCTGTGGACCTGGCTCAGTTTCATGCGCAGGGGCACTGCCATGGCGGTGCACAGATTCGTAATGTGACGTTGCGCGACGGCCTGCTGTGGCGCATCGACTTCGAAGAAAACACTGGCGCAGCGTTGTCGTTGCCGCTCGCCCAGGCCTATGATCTGTATCAGTTACTGTCGTCTCTGCTCGGATTGCGCAAATTGGACGATGCCGATCCCGTAGGGCTTGGCAAAGTGATGCTGGCTGCATATTTCGAAACCTATCCTGCCCCGGAGGTCCGTGCCCGTCTGAAACGGCTGGCGCGCGTGATTTGCGGCAGCGCGGCCGTGCTGCGTCCTGTGGCAGGGCGTCTGCCGGGACGTGATATCCGGGGTTTTTTCCAGGTGGCGGATACCTTGCGTACCTTGCTCTGACCGTACTGTTGGCGACTACGTGATTTCTCGCGAGAAATCCAGTCGTAAGTGACTTATTATTGACACTGTCTTTCGCTGCTGCAACAAGGCAGTCGATCCCATTAGGCGTTGAGATACCGGGGCTCGTTCATTTGTCCGCGATGCTTCGCCGCCCGCATTCTTGTCTTGTTTATGAATACTCCTGCCGATCCCCAATTAGATTATCTACGCGTCCCTCCACACTCGATCGAGGCCGAGCAGTCGGTCTTGGGCGGACTGTTGCTGGATAACGCCACCTGGGATCGCATTGCCGATGTATTGGACGAACAGGATTTTTATCGCCATGACCATCGCCTGATCTGGCACCACATTGCGCGCCTGATCGGCTTGGCCCGGCCTGCCGACGTGATCACGGTCAACGAGTCCCTGGTCAGCGCAGGCAAGGCCGAGGACACCGGCGGCTTGGCCTATTTGAATGCTTTGGCCCACAACACGCCATCGGCGGCCAACATCCGGCGCTATGCGGAAATCGTGCGCGAGCGATCCATGCTGCGCAAGCTGGTGTCCATCGCTGACGAAATTTCCGCTGCAGCATTCAATCCGCAGGGCAAAGAGGCACGCCAACTGCTGGACGAAGCCGAGTCCAAGGTCTTCAAGATTGCCCAAGAGGGCGAAAAAGGCTCTGCCGGGTTCCAGGAGATCCAACCGCTGTTGACCCAGGTGGTGGAGCGCATCGACGAGCTGTATCACCGCGACACGGATTCCGACGTTACCGGTGTGCCGACGGGGTTCGCCGATCTGGACAAGATGACTTCGGGCTTGCAGCCTGGGGATCTGGTGATTGTGGCGGGGCGTCCCTCGATGGGTAAAACCTCGTTCTCGATGAACATCGGTGAGCACGTCGCGATCGAGCAGGGCCTGCCTGTCGCCGTGTTCTCGATGGAAATGGGCGCGGTGCAATTGGCCATGCGTATGCTGGGTTCGGTCGGGATGCTCGATCAGCACCGTATGCGGACCGGGAAACTGATCGCGGACGATTGGCCTCGCGTGACACATGCCGTGCAGTTGATGCAGGACGCGCAGGTCTATATCGACGAGACCCCGGCGCTCAGCGCCATGGAAGTCCGGGCCCGTGCACGCCGTCTGGCGCGCCAGTGCGGGCAATTGGGCCTGATCATCATCGACTATATGCAGCTGATGGCAGGCAGCGGCGGGGAAAACCGTGCGACCGAAATTTCGGAAATCAGCCGCTCGCTCAAAGGTCTGGCAAAAGAACTGGGTTGCCCCTTGATTGCGCTGTCGCAGTTGAACCGCAGTCTGGAACAGCGTCCCAACAAGCGTCCCGTGATGAGCGACTTGCGTGAATCGGGCGCTATTGAACAGGATGCCGACTTGATTCTGTTCATTTATCGCGACGAGGTTTACAACCCCGATTCGCCCGACAAAGGGACGGCCGAGATCATCATCGGCAAGCAGCGTAACGGCCCGATCGGCACCGTTCGCTTGACCTTCCAGGGGTCGAGCACGCGCTTCTTGAACTTCACCGGCGCGCAGAGCTATTGAGCGCTGTCAGAGCGGCGGCAGATATCTGCATCGCCGCGCTTTATCTCATGGTTCCGACTGCGGTCTGTCGTTCGATTGATGGTCAGGGTGGGCATGGGTGTCTTCGATGCCGAATACCGACGTATAGACGGGATAAAAGCTGCAGTACAGCACACCGCCAGCCGCGATATTGAAGGGAATCTGGAGTGTGCCGGCTATCTGCGGAGATAGTCCGATGCTGACCAGAATCCCCGCGCACAGGTCGATGAGTAGAAATGCCAGGATCCAGGTGATGCCATACACTACGAATGGCCATTTATTGCGCCAGCACGCCACGCCGGAAAAGAACAGCGCTTGACCCAAGCGCAAGCCGTGCCAGGCCACCAGTGCGGGCGCATGCCAGAACAACGCCGCGATGATGACGTAAAAGATGCCGAACAGCGTCAGCGGTACGGTCATGGCGCTGAGAAAGGGCGTCAGATTCTGCTCGATCGACGCGATGCGCAACCCTTCGGTCAACTCGGCCGAAAAGGGCAAAAAGGTAATCAGGCCCGCTGCAATACTGAGTCCCGCGTACACCGCGCCCATGATCAGCAGTTTTTTAAAGACGCCGGGCCGCATCAGCGGCTGCGGCCACATCGAGGGCAGCATGATGCGACCCGCCTCGATATGCTTGCAGGCAGACAGCGTCATCAAGGTCACGACGGGCATCAGCGCGACAAAGAGCAATGGGCCCACTGGCGGGGTAAAACTGGCAAACATCACCAGCAGACTGATAGCCAATGCCCAGGTAAAGACCGCGAGCGGTTGTTTCATGAACAACTTCAGGCCGTCTCGTACCCATTGCCAGCCATAGGATGCGGGTAAGGATGCTGCTTGCATAAGTCTCGATTAGCGTTAAATGGATGTCCCCGCAGTCAGGCTGGGCCTGGACCATCCTCAACATGAGGGCGAGGAGGTTCGGAATAGCCCAGATTTTCCCGGACGCACGTTACATTCTATTATGCGGGCCTGGTCGTTCAGGGCAAGGCGGGCAGCGCCTCGCGGTGGCGCGCTTGCAACACTCGTTCAAAATGGCGCGGATCGTGCGGCTTGAGTGTCTGGGCCGGTCGTGGCAGATAGTAGTCGTACAGGCGCGAGAGCCAGAAGCGCAGCGCGGCGGCCCGCAGCATGGTCGGCCAGGCTTGCCGCTCGGCCTCGGTAAAGGGGCGCACCTCGGCATAAGCCTGCAGCCAGGCCTGTACCAGTTCGGGGATGAAATTGCCCGTCTCGCGCTCGATACACCAGTCATTGACGCTGACGGCCACGTCGAACAGCCAGGTGTCGCAGCCGGCAAAGTAAAAATCGATGAAACCGCCCATGAGCGGACTGTCAAAAGTGCCCGCAAACAGGACGTTGTCGCGAAACAGGTCGCAATGTGCCGGCCCGGCAGGCAAGCTCTGCCACGCAGGGCTCTGGGCCGCCTGTTGCTGAGCCGACAATTCCTGGGTCAGCAGCTGAGTTTGGGCCGAGTCCAGAAACGGCAGGACTTTGGGCGCAGTCTCTACCCACCAGGCCAGACCGCGCAGATTGGGCTGCTGCAGGGGAAAATCCTGGGCGGCCAGATGCGCGCGAGCCAGAGTGGCGCCGGTCAACGCGCAATGGCCCGCGCCCGGTGCTGGCTCATAACCGCCGGGCAGGCGCGTCACGATGGAGCACGGTTTGCCATGCAGCGTGGTCAGGCGGCTGCCGTCACGCAGTGTCTGAGGCTGCGGTACAGGCACGCCGCGCGATGCCAGATGGTGCATCAGCTCGATATAAAAGGGTAGCTGCGCTTGAGTCAGCACCTCGAATATCGTCAATACGTACTCGCCACGTGTCGTGACCAGAAAATAATTGGTGTTTTCGATGCCGGCCGTGATGCCGCGTAGCGACACCAGGTCGCCTAGATCAAAATGCGCCAGCAGGGCGCGGGCGTCGTTATCGGAAACAGGGGTAAAAACGGCCATGGATCAGCGAGTAAGGGTGGACGTGGGGCAGGGCACCGACGGGGCTCTGCCTGGAGCGGCGCCCCAATTTTAGTCTACGCGCCAGGCCGGCCGCCGGACGATGCGGCTGATTTTGGCGAACGCCGTAAAATACGGCATTCTTCTCGTGCGTTACGTAATGTTGAACCCCTCTGACTGGCGGCTCTGTGTCGCCCCCATGATCGATGTGACAGACCGGCACTGCCGTTATTTTCACCGGCTGCTGGCGCCGCGCGCGCGTCTCTATACCGAGATGATTACCACCGGCGCGCTGCTGCACGGCAACGTCGAGCGTCATCTGGATTTTGACGAGGCCGAACATCCCGTGGCGCTGCAGTTGGGAGGCAGCGAGCCTGACGCGCTGGCGCACGCGGCGCGGCTGGGGCGCCAATGGGGATACGACGAGATCAATCTGAATTGCGGCTGCCCGTCAGAGCGTGTGCAACGTGGCGCGTTCGGCGCATGCCTGATGGCCGAACCCGCCCTGGTGGCAGATTGCATCAAGGCGATGCAGGATGCGGTCGATATCCCGGTGACGGTAAAGCATCGTCTGGGGCTGGATTACGACGAGTCTTATGCCTTTGTGCGGGATTTCGTGGGACAGATTCATGACACGGGTTGCCGTGTGTTTGTTGTACATGCACGTAATGCCGTGTTAAAGGGCTTGTCTCCCAAAGACAATCGCGAGATCCCCCCGCTGCGCTACGAGGTCGCAAAGCAGCTCAAGGCAGATTTTCCCGACAGCATTTTTGTGCTCAATGGCGGGTTGGCGGATGCGGACCAGTCCGTAGCTGCCGCGAATGAGTTCGATGGCGTGATGTTGGGGCGCGCCGCCTGGCACACGCCGCGCGTGTTGTCCGAGGTGTCACTGCGGCTTTGGCCGTCTGGACGTTTGCCCACGGACGCACAAGTCGTTGACGCCATGGTGCGTTACGCGGCGGAGCAGGTGAGCCGTGGGGTGCCGCTGCGCGTGATGACGCGCCCTATGTTGGGACTGGTCAATGGCCAGTCGGGGGCGCGGCGCTGGCGGCGCATGTTGTCCGATCCAACGCGTTTGGCAGGGAATGAGCCCGGGTTGATTTACGAAGCATGGCGCAGTCTGCAGAGTCCGTCGCATGTGCCCGCCGCCGCTGCGATGCCGGCCGGCTAGGCCGATAGGCTGGTTGCAGATCGCGTAAGCTGCTCACAGCATCAGGCTGGCGCACTCTGGCTGCGTCAGCCACAGGAGCTGTTGCAAATATTTTGATGACAGCCTGGTCCGTACAGATTGCCTGTACGGACCTCGTTTCGCCGCTCAGGCGGGCTCTGCAGAGGCGTTGTTGCCGTCCACAGGCCAATCGCGGATATAGGCCTTCAGCATGTTGTTTTCAAATTGCTGCGCCGCCACGATGGCTTGGGCCATGTCGTAGAACGAAATCACGCCCATCAGCATGGGGCCATCCATCACCGGGATATAGCGGGCATGCTTTTCCAGCATGAGGCGTTGGACCTCGTCGGCGCTGGTGTTGGGCGACACGCTGACCGGCGCGTCGTCCATGATGGCGCGGATCGTGGTCTTGCCCCATTCGCCGTCCGTGTGGTCATGCAGGTGGCGGATGATTTCGCGAAAGGTCAGCATGCCCGTCAGCATGCCGGACTCCATGATGACCAGCGAGCCGATGTCTTGCTCGCTCATGGTTTGAACGGCCAGGGACACGGACATATCGGGCGAGGCCGTATAAAGCGTATCGCCCTTTACTCGTAGAATTTCACTGACTTTCAACATGATGCTTCTCCTGGGGACTATTGCCCCGATTTTGTATTCTGGCTTGCGAGCGGCGGCACGGGCGCAGCCGCGTCCATAGGCGTATTGTGCGCCAGCTGAGAGAGTTCTTCCAGTGTGGGGGTGTCATGTTTGCCCAGAGCGGCTGCCGCGACGTCCAAAATGTGCGGATCGTCTTGCAGCCTGGGCTGTTGCCGGTCGAGCAGAAAATGATCAACCACTGGTGCGAGCGGGATCTTGCGCGGATCGCAGGTCAGTATCCAGCGTTGTTCTGACGTGCGGGCGATGATGTCCAATTGTTCGAGTTTTTCCAGGACGGCATTCAACTCGTCGTGGTGTAGATGCAGACGCTTGGCCAAGGAGCTCGTGCTGCGGCCGGCGGGCCTGCGCCCTTGGGCGGCATGCAGCGAGCGCAGGACGGCCATGGCATCGATGTATGGCGCACCCGGGCTACGGTTGATTTCCCAGCGGCCCAGGCGGATCAAGGGCACACTGGCCGCTACGGTGGCGCCGAACAGCACGGCCAGCCACGACAGATAAATCCACAGCAGGAAAATCGGCAGCGTGGCAAATGCGCCGTAAATCACGGTGTATGTTGGAAAACGTGTCAGATAGTACGCAAACGCAGCTTTCATTAGCTCCAGCACAATTGCCGTGCCGAAACCACCTGCCATGGCGTCGCGCCAAAACACCTGCCGATTGGGCACCACCACAAACAAGGCCGCAAAGCCCAGACCCGTCAGGATGACGGGCACAAACGAAATGATCAGGCTCAGGATCTCTGGCACATCGCGCACCAGGCCCATGGATTCGCGAGCCACGAAAGAGGTCGCCCAGAGGCTTGCGCCTGCCACCACTGGCCCCAGTGTCACGACTGCCCAGTACACCAGCGCGCGCTGCGGAATCGGGCGTTGGCGCGTCACATGCCAGATATCGTTAAAGGTCTTGTCGATGGTCATGATGAGCAGGATCGACGTGACCACCAGAAAAGCCCCGCCAATCGCGGTGAGCCGCGTAGCCTGGCGGGCGAACTGATTCAGGTAATTCATGATGTTGTCGGACACGGCCGGCGGCATCAGGCTGTGCGTGAGAAAATCTTCGAGCGCGAGCCGAAAATCCTGGAACACCGGAAAGGCCGTGAACAGCGACAGCACTACGGCCAACATGGGCACCAGCCCTAACACTGTGGTGAAAGTCAGACTGGACGCCACCTGCAGCAGCCGTTCCTCGTCAGCCCGTTGGGCGGCAAAACGGAACACCCGGCCCACACGCGTGATCCAGGGGGTACGCGTGCGCGTGACTGGGGGCGGCTCCGGCGCAGCGGTAGCGGGCTCGGCAGAGGGGCTCATCGGGCGATAATAGCAGTTTGGGCGTTTCTTTCCCGGCATCTTCCTGGCCTGCATGCCGGGATGCTTGGGGCAGGTGTAGACGGCTTCGCACAGGATTGAGCCGGGGCGTTACTTCTCGAGACCATTGATGAACGTTGAGTTGAATCCCAATCTGCGGCGTCTGGCGTCGGCAGCCTTGTTGGCCCTGATCGTCTTGTGCGTGGCATGGGAAACCGTGCTGGCGCCGATCCGGCCGGGCGGTTCGTGGCTGTTGCTCAAGGCGCTGCCGCTGGCCTTTCCGCTGCGCGGCGTGTTGCGGGGCAATCTCTATACCTATCAATGGGCCTCAATGCTGATATTGCTGTATTTGATGGAGGGCGTCGTGCGGGCCATGTCCGACCCCGCGCCGATGTCGGCTGCCCTGGCAGGCCTGGAAATTGCGCTGTCGCTGGTGTTTTTCGTCGCTGCTATCCTGTATGTACGGCCGGCCAAGCGCGCGGCACGCGCCCGGGCAAGAGTTGGCGTGCCGCGATGATGTGACGGCTGTGACCCGCATGCCGCAAACGGGCCACAGTCGATTCCGCTCTGTGGATGTCCATGCTAGCGCCACAGATACCACGGCAGTCTCCGCGATTCCTGACGATTCATTTCTCACTATGACCGATTCACCGACCTTGCTGCATCAACTGGACGACTTACGGCTGGACAATTCCTTTGCCGCGCTGCCGCCTGCGTTTTACACACGGCTGGCGGCGCAACCCTTGACTGCGCCCAGGCTGTTGCATGCTAACGAGCAGGCCGCTGAGTTGATCGGCCTGTCGCCCGAGGCCCTGCAATCCGAGACATTTCTGCGTGTCTGTTCAGGTCAGCAGCCCCTGCCGGGCGGGGACACCCTGGCTGCCGTATATAGCGGTCATCAATTCGGCGTGTGGGCCGGGCAACTGGGCGACGGCCGCGCGCATCTGCTGGGCGAGGTGGTGGGTCCTCACGGTAATTGGGAATTGCAGCTGAAAGGCGCCGGGATGACGCCGTATTCCCGCATGGGCGATGGCCGGGCGGTACTGCGTTCGTCCGTACGCGAGTATCTGGCCAGCGAGGCCATGCACGGCTTGGGGATCCCGACCACGCGCGCCTTGGCCTTGGTAGTCTCCGATGATCCCGTCTGGCGCGAAACGATGGAAACGGCCGCGATCGTCACCCGCATGTCTCCGAGTTTTGTGCGATTCGGATCGTTTGAGCACTGGTCCTCGCGCCGCCAGCCCGAGGAGTTGCGGGTGTTGACCGACTATGTGATTGACAAGTTCTATCCCCATTGCCGTGATGCCGAAACGGGCGGCGCATCGGGGACTGACGCTGCGATATTGCGTTTGCTCGCCGAGGTCACCCGCCGCACGGCATTGCTCATGGCGGACTGGCAGGCCGTAGGCTTTTGCCACGGGGTGATGAACACCGACAACATGTCGATTCTGGGGCTCACGCTGGATTATGGCCCGTATGGATTCATGGATACTTTCAGACTGGATCACGTCTGCAATCATTCAGACACCGAGGGCCGCTATTCCTGGAACCGCCAACCTTCGGTGGCCCTGTGGAATCTCTATCGTCTGGCGGGCAGCTTGCATACCCTGGTGGCCGACGTCGACGCACTGCGCGGGGTCCTGGATGGCTACGAGGCGATTTTTATCCAGGCCTTTCATCAACGGATGGCTGCGAAACTCGGGCTCTATCGCTGGCAGGCCGACGATGAGGCGCTTTTGGATGCGCTGCTCAAGCTCATGCACGACCAGCGAGCCGATTTCACCCTGACGTTCCGTCGCTTGGCCGATGCTGTGCGCGGCCGTCCGCAGGGTTTTCAAGATCTCTTCATAGACCGTGAGGCGGCCCGTGAGTGGTACGAGCGCCTGGAGGCACGCCATGCGCAGGATCCCATTGACGGCATCAATGCCTCTGGCGGTTCAATGGGCCGGGCTGACCGCGAGCCAGCCGCTGAGGGCGCGCCCTCGACCGCAGCGAGCCACCCGGATGCTGCTGCACAGGCACGGGCCCAGGCGATGGACGCCGTCAACCCGCTTTATGTGCTGCGCAACCACTTGGCCGAGCAGGCGATCCGTGCGGCGAAAACCGGCGATGCCGGCGAAATCGATACCCTGCTGCACTTGCTGCGCGACCCCTATACCGAGAAAGCCGGCTACGAAGCCTACGCGGGACTGCCGCCGGATTGGGCAGGCGGAATCGAAGTCAGCTGTTCGTCATAAACGCGTCTTTTGCATGCTCCTGCGCAGGCGGCCGCCCGTCAATGTCATAATCAGGCCTGCCTTCTAATGCTTTTCTGATTCCTTAACGTCCATGTCCGGCAATACTCTCGGTACTCTTTTCTGCGTCACGAATTTTGGCGAATCCCATGGCCCTGCCATCGGCTGTGTGGTGGATGGCTGCCCACCGGGGCTGGCGCTGGAGGCTGCCGATATCCAGGCCGAACTGGATCGCCGCCGTCCCGGCACCTCGCGCCACGTGACGCAGCGCCAGGAGGCCGACCAGGTCGAGATTCTGTCCGGGGTGTACCAGGGCGTGACGACCGGCACGCCCATCGCATTGCTGATTCGCAATACCGATGCGCGCAGCAAGGACTATTCCAATATTGCCGATACTTTCCGCCCCGGGCATGCCGATTTCACCTATACCCGCAAATACGGCCTGCGCGATCCGCGTGGCGGTGGGCGTTCCTCTGCGCGCCTGACGGCGCCTACGGTCGCCGCCGGGGCGATTGCCAAAAAATGGCTGGCCGAGCAGCACGGGATTCGTGTGCGCGGTTATATGAGCCAGTTGGGGCCCATTCCGATTCCGTTCGTGTCGTGGGACGACGTGCCCAACAATGCCTTTTACGCGCCAAATGCCGGTGTTGTGCCCGAGCTCGAAGCCTATATGGATCAGTTGCGCCGCGATGGGGATTCGATAGGCGCACGCATCGAGGTCGTCGCGGAAAACGTGCCGGTCGGCTGGGGAGAACCCATTTACGACCGTCTGGACGCCGATATCGCGCACGTCATGATGGGTCTGAACGCTGTCAAAGGCGTGTCGATCGGGGCGGGTTTCGGTGCTATTACGCAGCGAGGCTCTGAGCACGGGGACGAGATCACGCCCGAAGGCTTTATCGGGAACAATGCGGGCGGTGTGCTGGGGGGGATTTCCACCGGGCAGCCGATGACGGTATCTCTGGCGATCAAGCCGACCTCGAGTATTCGCGTCGAGCGCCACTCGATCAATAGCGAGGGCGAACCCATCATGGTGCAAACGCTGGGCCGCCACGATCCATGCGTCGGCATCCGTGCCACCCCGATTGTCGAGGCGATGTTGGCGCTGGTGCTGATGGACCATGCTTTGCGCCAACGGGCGCAGTGCGGCTGATCGCACAAAGGCCATGTGGCGATGATGCTGATACGTCTGTCCTGGGCCTCTGGTCCGGGACGACAGTTCGGCCTTCGCGGCGCGTTGCGTTGGTCCGACAATGTTGATGAGGAGGAGCACACACATGAACGCAGGATTTCGAACAGTCTGGCGCAAGCTGCTTGGGGTCGTCGCCGTAGCTGGCACCATGGCCGTGACCGGTTGCGCCAGCGTGCAGACGACGCAGTCCGGCACTGTAGGCGTTGAACGCACACAGTACATGTCCAGCATGGTGCCGGAAAAAGAGCTCGAGCAAGAAGCCGGCCAGCAGTATTCCGAACTCATCCAGCAGGCCAAGGCGCAGGGTGCGTTGGATCGCAATGCCGAACAAGTGTCGCGCGTGCGTGCGATTTCTCAACGGCTGATTGCGCAGGTAGGCGCGTTCCGGCCCGACGCAGCCAACTGGGCCTGGGAGGTGCACGTGCTGTCGTCCGATGAGGTCAACGCATGGTGCATGCCCGGCGGCAAAATAGCGGTCTATACAGGGCTGTTGACGCAGATCAAACCCACCGACGCTGAGTTGGCAGCGGTCCTGGGGCACGAGATTGCGCACGCTTTGCGCGAACACGCACGCGAGCGTATGTCGCAGCAGATGGTGACCAATGTAGGTCTGTCCGTGCTGTCGATAGCGACGGGCGTCTCTACGGACCTGGGCAGCAAGCTCACCGACGTCATGTTTACCCTGCCCAACAGCCGTACTCATGAGAGCGAGGCCGACATGATGGGTGTGGAACTCGCCGCCCGGGCGGGGTATGACCCCCGTGCTGCGGTGACGCTATGGCAAAAAATGGGTGCGGCCAGCAGTGGCGCGCCGCCCGAGTTCCTGTCGACCCACCCCTCGGCGGCGACACGCATCAGCGAATTGCAGGCTGCGTCGCAACGCGTGATGCCGCTATACGATCAGGCAAAGGGCAAAAAATAGCTGCCCGATGTCGGTATCTGGCGTCAAGGCGCTTCCTCTCGACTCAGACTTTTGACAGAACCGCCCCTCCTGATGGGGCGGTTCTGTTTTGGTCCGTCTTGAGTTGCGCGCACCACCGCGCGCCTCAGAAAGGTGGTGCTTCTAATACTAGGATAAATGCTGCCGTTGTACTAGGTTGAGAGCATGGGCATAATGAGGCATCGATTCTGATGTCCCTACCGGCCCAGCCGGATATTCCGCGAGTCTATTCATGGCCCAAACCCTCTACGACAAACTCTGGAACGCGCACGTCGTGAACCAGGAATCCGACGGCACCTGTTTGCTCTACATCGACCGGCACCTGTTGCACGAGGTGACCAGCCCGCAGGCCTTCGAAGGCCTGACCCTGGCCGGCCGCAAGCCCTGGCGCATCAGCGCCAACCTGGCCGTGGCCGATCACAACGTGCCTACGATCAACCGCAATCGCGGCATCGACGACCCGATTTCGAAACTGCAGGTCGACACGCTGGATGCCAACTGCGACAAATACGGGATCACCGAATTCCGCATGGCCGACCTGCGCCAAGGCATCGTGCACGTCATCGGACCGGAGCAGGGCGCGACGCTTCCCGGCATGACGGTGGTATGTGGCGACTCGCACACCAGCACGCACGGCGCGATGGGGGCATTGGCCTTTGGTATCGGCACCTCCGAGGTCGAGCACGTGCTCGCCACGCAGACCCTGCTGATGAAAAAGAACAAGAGCATGCTGATCAAGGTCGAGGGCGAATTGCCTTTCGGCTGTACGGCCAAGGATGTCGTGCTGCATATCATCGGCATCATCGGCACGGCAGGCGGCACCGGGCACGCCATCGAATTCGCCGGCAGCACGATTCGCGGCTTGTCCATGGAAGGCCGCATGACGGTCTGCAACATGGCCATCGAGGCCGGTGCACGTTCCGGCATGGTCGCTGTTGACGACAAGACCATCGAATATTTCCGTGGCCGTCCATTCTCGCCCACGGGCGTGTTGTGGGATCAGGCGGTCGCCTACTGGCGCACCTTGCATAGCGACGCAGGCGCCAAATTCGACCGCGTGGTCGAAGTCAATGCGAAAGACATCAAGCCGCAAGTCACCTGGGGCACCTCGCCCGAGATGGTCCTGTCGGTGGATTCCCGTGTCCCCGATCCCGATCGCGAAAAAGACGATGTACGCCGCAGCGGCATGGAGCGCGCCCTGCAATACATGGGCCTGAAGCCCAACACGCCCTTGACCGACATCCGCGTCGATCGCGTGTTCATCGGCTCGTGCACCAACTCCCGCATCGAAGACCTGCGCGAAGCCGCCGCCGTCGCCCGTGGCAAACACGTGGCCTCCAACGTCAAGCAAGCCATGGTGGTGCCGGGTTCTGGCCTGGTCAAGCAGCAAGCCGAACGCGAAGGCCTGGACAAGATCTTTATCGAGGCTGGTTTCGAATGGCGTGAACCGGGTTGCTCGATGTGCCTGGCAATGAACGCCGACCGCCTTGAGCCTGAAGAGCGCTGCGCCTCGACCTCGAACCGCAACTTCGAAGGCCGCCAAGGGCAGGGTGGCCGCACTCATCTGGTCAGCCCCGCGATGGCCGCTGCCGCTGCCGTAGCCGGTCATTTCGTCGACGTCCGCAACTTCCGCTAAGAGCTCAGACATCATGCAAGCATTTACCACTCACGAAGGCCTGGTGGCGCCGCTCGATCGCGAGAACGTCGACACCGACCTCATCATCCCGAAGCAATTCCTGAAGTCCATCAAGCGCACCGGCTTTGGCCCGAATCTGTTTGACGAACTGCGTTACCTGGATCATGGCGAGCCGGGCATGGACAACAGCAAGCGTCCGTTGAATCCGGATTTCGTGTTGAACCAACCGCGTTACCAAGGCGCGTCGGTATTGTTGGCGCGTAAAAACTTCGGCTGCGGCTCCAGCCGTGAGCACGCCCCGTGGGCGCTGACGCAGTTCGGTTTTCGCGCCATCATCGCGCCGTCCTACGCCGATATCTTCTTTAACAACAGCTTCAAGAACGGTCTCTTGCCCATCGTGCTGTCCGAGCTGGAAGTCGCGCGTTTGTTCGACGAGGTCAAGGCGTTCCCCGGCTACAAGCTGCGTATCGACCTCGAACGCCAAGTCGTGATCGCGGCGGACAACCGCGAAATGTCGTTCGACATCGAGCCCTTCCGCAAATACTGTTTGATCAATGGCTTCGATGACATCGGCCTGACCCTGCGTCAGTCCGACAAGATCCGTGCCTTCGAGGCAGAACGCCTGGCCCGTCATCCCTGGCTGGAAAGCCGGCCTATTGCTTAAGCCTTTCCGTTTTCCCATATAGGTTTTTTTCATGACACATAACATTGCAGTGCTGCCTGGTGACGGCATTGGTCCCGAGATTGTGGAGCAGGCTGTGCGCGTACTGAGCGCATTGAGTCTGCCGCTCGATATTCAGCAAGCCCCCGTGGGCGGCGCCGCCTACGACCAGTTCGAACATCCGCTGCCGCCCGCGACGCTGGAACTCGCACGCAAATCGCATGCGGTGTTGTTCGGCGCCGTGGGCGACTGGAAATACGACAGCCTGCCGCGCGAGTTCCGTCCCGAGCAAGCCATCCTGGGCTTGCGCAAGGCGCTCGGCCTGTTTGCGAATCTGCGTCCTGCGATCCTCTATCCCGAGCTGGCCAGCGCATCGTCGCTCAAGCCCGAGATCGTGTCGGGCCTGGATATCCTGATCATTCGCGAACTGACTGGCGACATTTATTTCGGCACGCCGCGCGGTGTGCGTACTGCAGCAGATGGCGTTTTCGCCGGCGAACGCGAGGGCTTCGATACCATGCGCTACGCCGATTCCGAGGTGCGCCGCATCGCGCGCATCGGTTTCGAATCGGCTCGCAAACGCGGCAAGAAACTGTGCAGCGTGGACAAGGCCAACGTGCTGGAAACCTCGCAGTTCTGGCGCGACATCGTCATCGAAGTCGCACGCGACTATCCCGATGTCGAACTCTCGCACATGTACGTCGACAACGCCGCGATGCAATTGGTACGCAACCCGCGCCAGTTCGACGTCATCGTGACCGGCAACCTGTTCGGCGATATCCTGTCGGACGAGGCTGCGATGTTGACGGGCTCGATCGGCATGCTGCCCTCGGCCGCGCTGAACGAATCGGGGCAGGGCCTGTACGAGCCCAGCCATGGTTCGGCTCCCGACATCGCGGGCCAAGGCATTGCCAACCCGCTGGCGACGATTCTGTCTGCTGCCATGTTGCTGCGTTATTCGCTGAACCAGAACGCACAAGCAGACCGCATCGAAGCCGCCGTACGCAAGGTGTTGGCCGATGGCCTGCGCACCGCCGATATTTACGAAGAAGGCACCACCAAAGTGTCCACCTCGCAAATGGGCGATGCCGTAGTGAAAGCGCTGGGCTGATTCTCCCCCGCCTGATTGCGCCGCCCCTGGCATGATGTCGCGCCGGGGGCGGTGCATTAAACGCAGCGCAACCTCATCTACATTTCTCGCGCACGTTGCCTTCACGACTGCCTGGGTGGCGCTTTCACAACGCCAATAGGAGCCATGGTTTGTCCCTAATATCATCGCAGTGCAACATAGTCCCGCTTATTCTGATAAATTGTCGGGATCGTTAGCTTTTTTTCTTATTTATCAACCTCAAGAGCATTGAACATGACGCAAGCAGTAGGCCTGGTCGGCTGGCGCGGCATGGTCGGTTCCGTTCTCATGCAGCGCATGCGTGACGAAAACGACTTCGCCCTGATCGATCCCGTATTCTTTTCCACCAGCAACGCTGGCGGTGCCGCGCCCACGTGGGCCGAGGGCGCTGGTCCGTTGCAGAATGCCTACGACATCGATGCTCTGAAAAAACTGCCGATTATCGTGACCGCCCAGGGCGGTGACTATACGACCGAGGTCTATCCCAAGCTGCGCGGCGCAGGTTGGAACGGCATCTGGATCGATGCCGCCAGCACCCTGCGCATGAAAGACGACGCCATCATCGTGCTCGATCCGGTCAACCGTCCCGTGATCGATGCGGCGCTCAAGCGCGGCGTGCGCAATTTCATCGGCGGCAACTGCACCGTCAGCTGCATGCTGATGGGTCTGGCAGGCCTGTTCAACAACGACCTGGTGGAATGGATGACCTCCATGACCTATCAGGCTGCATCGGGCGGCGGCGCGCAGCACATGCGCGAACTGCTGACGCAATTCGGTCTGCTGAACCAGGCTGTGAAGCCTCTGCTGGACGATCCGGCCTCGGCCATTCTCGAAATCGATCGCGGCGTGTTGACCGCGCAACAAGACCCGGCTCTGCCGCAAGAGCACTTCGGCGTGCCGCTGGGCGGCAACCTGATCCCCTGGATCGACAAGGACCTGGGCAACGGCATGTCGCGCGAGGAATGGAAAGCCGAAGCCGAGACCAACAAGATCCTGGGCCGCGGCGAGGCGTTTGGTACGCCTGCCACGCCGATTGACGGCCTGTGCGTGCGTATTGGCGCCATGCGTTGCCACAGCCAGGCACTGACCATCAAGCTCAAGCGTGATGTGCCTCTGGATGAAATCGAGGGCCTGATTGCCGAAGGCACCCAATGGGCCAAGGTCATCCCCAACACCAAAGAAGACACCGTGCGTGCGCTTACGCCGGTGGCGGTGACGGGAACCCTCGACATCCCGGTTGGCCGGTTGCGCAAGCTGTCCATGGGTTCCCAATACCTGGGCGCCTTCACGGTCGGCGACCAATTGTTGTGGGGTGCGGCCGAGCCGCTGCGCCGCATGTTGCGCATCGCATTGTCCGAGGCCTGAACGTCATACGCAACGGCGCCGGCTGTTTGAGCGGCAGCGCCGTTTTGCATTCAGGCTTGCCCGGTTTTTTGCCGGGCTCGGTAAAGGCACCTGCGGGTGCCTTTCTGCTATTTTGTCCTTGCCGCAGCCTTGATGGCAGGTTTGTGAATCAAGGTCGATCTATTACACTTTCGCCCAGCATTGGCCGGTAACCCGATTCGTCCAGCAGGATTTCCCAACATGACATTGCGTTCACGTCGTTTTTCGCCGACCCACCGTATCAAAGCCTCGCAATGGGCCATCGCGCTTGCATTGGGTGTCTCGATGGGGACGACGGTGCATGCCGCGACTGTGGGGCATTCGCGTGTGATTTCCGCGCCGGGAGCGCCTTTGCGAGTGGTGGTGCCGCTCGAGAACATCACGGCCGAGGAACTGGCTTCACTCAAGGTATCGCTGGCCGATGCCGCCGCGTGGCAACGCGCCGGGCTGCAGCCTCCTGTGCCTCTGAATACCGCGCGTGTGAGTGTGCAGGATGGCCCGCGGGCCACAAGCAAAAGTATCCGTATTGAGTCCTCGCAGCCCCTGGCGACGTCGGCTGTGGATCTCTTGCTTGACTTGCAATCCAGTTCAGGCCATCGCCAGGTCCAGGTCACCATCCTGGTGCCGCAGCGGGCAGCCGCGGCGCCGGTTCAGTCGGCGCGTATCGGATCCGTCAGCGCAGAGCGTGCGGCGCCTGCCTCGGCAGAGACCGTGCGTGCGGGCGACAACCTGTTCCGCATTGCCCGCCGTAACGGCGTGTCGGACGCCAGCGTCTATCAGATGCTGGTAGCCATATGGCGCGCCAATCCCCAGGCATTTATCCAGAACAATATGAACCTGGTGCGTGCGGGAGAAACGCTGACGATTCCCGATGCCGCCGCGGTACGTGCGATTGATCCCGCCGAGGCGCGCCGCATCTATATCGAGCAGGCTGAAGCGTTCGCACGTTATCGCGGCCGCGCTGGCGCGGCCGTCGCGGGTGCGGCTGCGGCCGGCGAGGGCGCCAATGCCGGTGGCGGCCATGTGAGTGCGGCTTCGCCATCGGGCGGCAGCGCTGGTGCGAGTCCGCAAGACCGTTTGCGTCTCAGTTCCTCGGATGCCGCGGGCGCCCAGGCCGATGCCCAAGCGGACGCACGTACGTCCGAACAACATGCTTTGAAAGATGCACAGCAGCGTGTCGAGACCCTGCAAGGCAACGTCGATGCCCTGAACCAGGCCGCGGCTGGCGGTAAGGCGGGGAGCGCAGCCAACCAAAATGGTGCAGCGGGCTCTGGCGCCGCCGGCACTGACGGTACGTCGGGCAGTGGCGCGGAGGGTGCAGGAGCGGGGGCGGCAGGCAGTGGCGCGGCAGGTGCAGGAACGGGTGTTGGCGGCAGCGGTGCCGCGGGCGCTGGAACAGGTGCTACGGGGGGCGGAGCTGCGGGCGCAGGCGCCGGGCCGGCCGCAGGCGCAAATACCGGCGCGGCCGGAGGACCCGATGGTGCGGCGGCTGGATCCAATGGCCCAGGCTCCAGCGCCGCTGGTGCAGCAGGTGCAGGTGCAGCGGGGACTGGCGCAGGTGCCGGTACATCCGACTCAAACGCAACTGGCGCGCCCAATGCCGCCGGAACCGAAGCCGCCGCTCAGGATCTCGCCGCTGCCTCGGGTACCAATACCGGGGGTTCCACCTCCACCACCGGCAATTGGCTGACCGACAATCTCCTGGTTGTCGTGACCGCCATACTGGCATTGATCGTATTGATCATCGCGTGGCTGCTGCGCCGTGCCGGCGCTCGCCGTGCAGATGAAAACGAGGACGAAGACGCGTCCTATGGCGGAGAACCCGTTCTGGACACCTCTTTGCTCACTCGCAAGCTCGACGGCATCGATCTGGATCTGAATAAACCTCCCACCGACGAGCCTCCCGCTCGCGGACCACGCGTCTGATTCTCATGGCGCGTATGGCATTGGGGCTGGCTTATGACGGCTCCCCCTGGCAAGGCTGGCAGACACAACCGCATCGCCAAACGGTGCAAGACACGCTAGAGGCGGCACTGGGCCGTTTCAGCGGCATCGATGGCATCGTGCCCACCATTTGCGCGGGCCGTACCGATACGGGCGTGCATGCAGCCATGCAAGTCGTGCATCTGGATACGCCTCTGGCGCGCCGCGACGAATCCTGGGTGCGCGGCGTCAATGCCTTTCTTCCACCCAGCATTGCCGTCCAGTGGGCACAATCGGTCCCCGACGACTTTCATGCGCGCTTTTCGGCACGCTCTCGCACCTACATCTATTTGCTATGGCGCGGCCGTGTACGGCCGCCGCTGTGGGCCGCGCGGGCAGGCTGGTGTTTCCAGCCGTTGGATGTGGACGCAATGAGGCAAGCTTCCTCGGCCCTGCTCGGCGAACACGATTTTTCCAGCTTCCGCTCCTCGCAGTGCCAGGCTCGCCATCCGGTGCGCACGCTGCATCAACTCGACATCCAGGAACGCGGTCCTTTTCTTGTATTCACATTGCGCGCGAATGCCTTTTTGCATCACATGGTGCGCAATCTGATCGGTGCATTGCTGCAAATCGGACAAGGCCGCGAATCCGTTTCCTGGATGCCCGCACTGTTGGCAGCGCGAGACCGACGCTTGGCCGCGCCTACCTTTTCTCCTGATGGGCTCTACCTGTCCGCGATCGAATACCCCCCTGAATTCCAGCTGAAAGACTTGGACGGTGGGGCGCATTTATTGTCGCCTTTTACCTCTGCTTAGGGTTATCAGCAGGGGGGCAGCAATCAATTGTCACTATATGATTGCGGACGCAAAAGGCCGACGTTTGCTGCGATGCGGCGACGTTCTGAAAAGGCCCCAGCAATACACACAAACAACGGCAGCCTCTTACACGAGCTGTCACGATGCGCGTCCGCTTCACACGAGCGGTCTGCGTTTGCAGCGTTGTCCAATCAGGAGACTCCCTTCATGCAACGTCGTTCGTTCCTCAAAAAGGCCACCTTAGGTGCCGCCGCTGGCGGTGCTGCGCTTGCCGCACCCGTTCTCGCACAAGAATCCCCCACGCTCAACTGGCGCCTGGCGTCCAGTTTTCCCCGCAGCGCCGACGCGATCTTCAGCGGCGGTGAGAATCTGGCCAAATATGTTGCCGAGGCAACGGACGGCAAATTCAACATTCGAGCCTTTCCTGCAGGCGAAATCGTGCCTGCGCTGCAAGTGCTCGACGCCGTGCAGAACAACACCATCGAATGCGGTCACACAGCCTCGTACTACTACTTCGGCAAAGATCCTGCGCTGTGTTTTGACGGCGCTGTGCCTTTCGGCCTGAATACGCGCCAAATGAACGCGTGGATGCGCCACGGCAATGGCCTGAAGCTCACGCGCGAGCTCTTTCAAAAATACAACATCGTGAATTTCCCTTGCGGCTACACCGGCACCCAGATGGGCGGCTGGTTCCGCAACGAAATCAAAACGGTCGATGACCTCAAGGGACTGAAATTCCGCGCCAGCGCGTTTGCCGGCGCTGTGTTGTCCCGCTTGGGCGTGGTGCCGCAGCAGATCGCAGGCGGCGACATCTATCCGTCATTGGAAAAAGGCACGATCGACGCCGCCGAATGGATCGGACCGTACGACGACGAAAAGCTCGGTTTCCACAAGGTCGCCAAAAACTATTATTTCCCGGGCTGGTGGGAAGGCACGCTGCAGGTCTCGCTGTATGTGAACCAAGAGGTCTACAACAAGCTGCCCAAACATTATCAGGCTGTCTTGGCGCAGGCTGCCGCGGCTGCCACCAACGACATGATCGCCACCTATGACGCCGAAAATCCGGCTGCGCTGCGCCGCCTGGTTTCGCAGGGAGCTCAGCTCAAGGCTTTCCCCAAGCCCGTCATGGAAGCCTGCTATACCGAGGCCGTCAAGGTCTATGCAGAGCTCTCCGCCAAGGATGCTACGTTCAAAAAGATCTACGACGACATGGTGGCGTTCCGTGACAACGAGATCCCGTGGTTCCGCGTGGCCGAGGGCAGCTTCGATGGCTTTATGGGGACCATTGGCCGGGGCAAGTAACCATGCCCTCCGGGGAGGGGCGGCAGGCGAACGAGCGTAACGTTATAAAATCTCAGGTTTCCGCTCGTTTTCGTGTCCGCCAAAAGCTGGGGCGACAGGAGTGGCGCATTGCCGAAGTCTGTCGCCCGGCTACCCCAGGCGAGGCCCCGCATGCTCGTGCGCTATGCCGTATTTGGCTAGTTGCGACCTTCTATCTAGCTCATTATTCCCATCATGAAAGCATTACTCGCTTTATCGCGCGCCATCGACGCGCTGAATGTGCGGGTTGGAAAAGCCGTGACATGGGTCACCCTGTTGGTGGTGCTGGTCAGCGCCGGCAATGCGGTGGTCCGCAAGGTATTCGGAACCAGTTCGAATGCCTGGCTGGAACTGCAGTGGTACATGTTTGGTGCCATGTTCCTGCTCACCGCCGGCTACACCCTGCTCAAAAACGAACACGTCCGGGTGGACATTCTGTCCTCCCAGCTCTCCAAGCGCACGCAGATTTACATCGAGATTTTCGGGGTGCTGTTTTTTCTGCTCCCCATGGCGATCTTGATCATGTACCTGTCTTGGCCGATGTTCATGGATTCGTATATTTCCAACGAACAGTCGTCCAACTCTGGCGGTTTGGTCCGCTGGCCGGTCAAGCTCTTGATCCCGATCGGCTTTGCGCTGCTCGTTCTCGCGGGGATTTCGCGCTTGATCAAATGCGTGGGTTACCTGTGCGGCCAGGCGCCGGATCCGTTGGCGCGCGCCGAAGGCAAAACCGCCGAAGAGCAATTGGCAGATGAGATCGCCCGCGAAGCGCAAGAGCGCGAAGCGGCGGCCCTGCAACAACAGAACAAGGGCCAATGATCATGGAG
Organism: Bordetella genomosp. 4; assembly: GCF_002261185.1. GTDB lineage: Bacteria > Pseudomonadota > Gammaproteobacteria > Burkholderiales > Burkholderiaceae_B > Bordetella_A. Next base: position 1,157,777 of record NZ_NEVQ01000013.1, on the reverse strand, counting down.
TTTTTCATCGCAAATATGGCGCCGATCATGTTCGGCACCTTGGTGGTGTTTTTGCTGCTGGGCTTTCCGGTGGCATTTGCTCTCGCCGCGAACGGCATTCTGTACGGTTTGATCGGTATGGAATTGAACCTGTTCAGTGCCTCGCTGTTTCAGGCCCTGCCGCAGCGGGTGTTCGGCATCGTGTCCAACGACACCTTGCTGGCGGTGCCGTTCTTTACCCTGATGGGGTTGGTACTCGAACGATCGGGGATGGCAGAGGACTTGCTCGAGACCATCGGCCAGGTGTTCGGGCCGCTGCGTGGCGGCTTGGCAATTGCCGTGGTGCTGGTGGGGGCGATGCTGGCCGCGACAACCGGCGTGGTGTCCGCCTCGGTCATTTCGATGGGCTTGATCTCGCTGCCCATCATGCTGCGTTACGGTTATGACAGGCGTCTGGCCTCTGGCGTGATCGCGGCATCCGGCACACTCTCGCAGATCATTCCGCCGTCGCTGGTGCTGATCATTCTGGCTGACCAACTGGGCCGCTCGATCGGAGACATGTACCGTGCCGCGATGGTCCCGGGCTTTCTGCTGGCAGGCGCCTATATCGCTTACATCGTATTGATGTCTCTCATCAAACCGTCTTCGGCTCCCGCTTTGCCCGAAGAAGCGCGCACCTTTCGGGAGCCGAACGGCTCCCGCGGCGGCCGTTCGCTGTTGGTGTTGATGTTGATTTCGGCTGCCTCGGCGTATCTGCTGACGCAGTGGCTGGAAAAAGACACCGCACCGGTTGATGAGAAAGTCGTTCTCAGCTTGCTGCTGTGGGGCCTGACCGCCTTTGTCATCGCCATCGTCAACAAGGTGTTCCGCCTGAAAATGCTTTCTGCATTGGCCGAGCGCGTCACTTTTGTGATGATCCCGCCGCTGTTCCTGATCTTCCTGGTTCTCGGGACTATCTTCATCGGTATCGCGACGCCTACCGAGGGCGGAGCCATGGGTGCCGTGGGCGCCATCGTCATGGCGCTGATCCGCGGGCGGTTGACCCTGGATCTGTTGCGCCAGGCCATGGATACGACCACCAAGCTATCCTGCTTCGTGGTGTTCATCCTGGTGGGTTCGACGGTATTCGGCTTGACCTTCCGGGGCGTCAGCGGTGACTTGTGGGTCGAGCATCTGCTGATCGGCTTGCCCGGTGGAGAATGGGGTTTCCTGATCGTCGTCAGCATCCTGACATTCGTGTTGGCGTTCTTCCTGGATTTCTTTGAACTGGCATTCATCATCGTGCCACTGCTCGGGCCGGTCGCCGACAAGCTGGGTATCGACCTGATCTGGTTCGGCATCATCCTGGCCGTGAACATGCAGACTTCGTTCATGCATCCACCGTTCGGGTTCGCGCTGTTCTACCTGCGTTCGGTGGCACCCAAAGACGCCTATCGTGACAAAGTCACCGGTCAGCGTATCGAGCCGGTGACCACAGGACAGATCTATTGGGGGTCAGTGCCTTTCATTGTCATCCAATTGGCCATGGTGGCTGCTGTTATGATTTTCCCTGGGATGGTGATGCACTATAAGGCGGGCCAATCCACGGTAGACCCCAGCAGCGTCAAGATCGAAATCGACACGACCTATGGCACCAGTATTTACGGTGACGAGAGCGGCGATCCTGGTGCTGCGTTCAAGTAACCTGACTCAACTGGCTTTTCAAATAGCGTTATGCGTACTCGCGTCAAAATCTGCGGCTTGACCCGCGAAGCAGATATCGCCTCGGCCGTGCAGGCAGGGGCGGACGCGATCGGTTTCGTGTTCTATCCGCGCAGCAAGCGTTACCTCACCCCCGTGCAGGCGGCAGCCTTGCGCCGCACCGTGCCGGCATTTGTCGATGTGGTGGCGCTGTTCGTGGATCCGGATCCTGCTGACGTTCGCGCCGTGCTGGAGCAAGTCGGTCCCGATCTGCTCCAATTCCATGGCAATGAATCCGTCCAGGATTGCACACGTTACGGCGCGCGCTTCTTGCGGGCCTTCCGTGTTGGCGCTCCTGGGCTCGATACGCCCGACGGTTTGGCCGAGAGTTGCAGGGCCTACAGCGAGGCGGCGGGGTGGTTGTTCGACAGCTACAGCGCGGCCTATGGCGGTAGCGGTCAGGCTTTTGACCATGCATTGCTATCGACCGTCCGGGCTGATACGGCTGCGCGGCCCATTGTCCTGTCAGGGGGACTCAATGCCGATAACGTGGCTGCAGCCATCCAGGTCTTGCGCCCTTGGGCAATCGACTTGAGCAGCGGTGTGGAAACCGCACCCGGCGTGAAGTCGGCAGACAAGATCGACGCTTTGATGCGTGTCGTCCGGCAGGCGGATGGCTGTTAACCCAATAATGCGTTTGTGCCGTGCGCTGGCCAATAGCTGCGGCGCTGATCACTGAACATGGCAATACATTTACCGGCTACCAGCCGGTTTTTTTGTCTGGGGCTGTCGCGTTGTAAAAACACATGCCAGCACGATCGGTTGCCAACCCGGGAGGGCGGAATTTTTTCTGATGCGAAGGTTTTTGTAACAACGCTGAAGCTTGACGGAATCATTGGCAATGCCGGCTGTCCTTGCATTGGAAATCGTGCTTTTTTTACGTCTCCGTGCTGTAATGTAACCAAACAGATCTGAAGGAATTCTCCTTTGTCTGTTCTCTGGCCTGTTTTAGCCGCTCCTGGCCTGGTAGAGGTATTTTCGACGCATGGCAACGCTCCTTTCCGGCGTATCTCATTATCTGGCTGCCGACCATCAGCAGCATTTAAGACAAGCCACCAAGATAGCCATACTCATGGCGCCGCGCCTCGGGGATACATTGCTCATGATGACCATGGCGCAAAACCTGGTCATCAATGGACGTAGCGTGACGGTCTTTGGCGACTATGCTCATCAATTACGCGCTTGGTTTCCTGATATCGATGTTCGTCCGTCTCTGCCAGAGTCGGAGGCCGCTCAGGTTTTGTCCGAATACGACTGCGTGGCGCAGATGCATGTGGGGTGGCCTTATGCGCTGCACCGCTACGCCCGGCATTATTTTTACTATGACGCCCATGTCGTCATCACCGGCAGAGGTTTCGTCAAGCTGAATCAAATCCGCGATTACTGTCGCGATCAGCTAGGTTTGAAAAATAGCGAGGTCGGCAACGGCCTGGTGCCGATGATGGGTCTGCGGCATCGCCATTACGCCAGACGGGTTGCAGTACATCCTTCATCCACGAGCGCACAACGATGCTGGGCAGCGTCGCACTTCGTCGAGCTTGGCCTGCGTCTGAAGCGTTCTGGCTATGATCCGGTTTATATCCTGGCGAGCCACGAGAGAGCGCAGTGGCGCTGCCTTGAGGACAACGGCCTGGCGATTTTTCAATCTGAATCGCTCTCCGATGTCGCGAAGTTCATTCATGAATGCGGCTGGTTCATTGGCAATGAATCCGGGGTAGGGCATCTCGCCTCCAATCTGGGGATTCCGACGCTGACAGTGACTGGCAGGCCGACTCGTACGCGCGCCTGGCGTCCGGGCTGGTCGCCGTCGCAGATCGTGTATCCCGCATACATTCCCGGAGGCCGCTGGCGCGACCTGCTTTGGCGTCGTTGGTTACGGCCGGGGCAGGTGTTGACGGCTTTTCGGCGGCTGATGATTCAATACGAGAGGCAAGTCGACTTGCACAGATAAAAAAACTCGTGCATAATCTCGTTTCTTCGCAGTTCGCAGGCGGTTAGCTCAGATGGTTAGAGCGCTACGTTGACATCGTAGAGGTCGTTGGTTCGATTCCAATACCGCCTACCAGGATTCTGGTAGTTCATCACTACCCTGCAAAAAGGCCGCCAATCACAATTTGGTGGCTTTTTTGTTTTCGGCGTCTTGTTGCCGTTCTTGGATTCGTTCACGGTTCAGGCGCTGGGCTTCTGCCGTGGGCTCCCAGCTTCCCCAGCAATCGTCTGGAATGGCCGGAAAGTCTTCGCGCCGTATACCGGTAAAGGTGGGTTTGTACCCGCGGCGTCGCATCTCCTCGATCAGGTCGGCATGTCGGCGGACCAGATAATCCAGCCGTGTGTAAAAGAAAAGCAGGTGGCCTTTTCCGAGCGTATAGGCGCGGGGTTGAGCGTTTATGCCGCGAGCGGCTGCCTTTTCCGCCAGTGCAAAAACGCGGGGTAATTCTCGGTATTCGGCCACCAGATGAGGGCCGCTGAGTTCTTGTACGGGAATGCAATTGATGCGAGTCATATATTCATTTCAGTAGAAATGGCAGCGACATTTAACTGCGTCATTTCTTGATGATGATCCCATAGATTTGTATGGCCCAAATAAAAAAGCCGCCATCGATAACCATGGCGGCTTTTTTATTTGGCCGGGTCTTACAACCGCTGCCGTTATCAGCGTTGCGCTATCGCGATTTTCCGTATAGCCGGCTTAGCAGGGCGCTCGCATGGCCGTAGCGTGTCAGGCTCATTTCCTGCATATATTCACGCAATTGATGTTCTGCAGAGGCAGGAGCGGAAGGGGTGGGCTCGGCCAGGAGGCGCTCAGCAGCCTGCAGGGTGCGCTGCGCCCGCGCTTCAGCGGCGGTGGGGAGGTCGTCTGTCCAGCCAGGATTGGCGCTTGCGATACTCATGGGCGGCTCTCCTTTTACAACTCAAACTATCAGGTTATTTGCTGCTAACGCCCATATTATACGCAGAATATTTCAATCTGTAAGATTAGAAATGGGAATTTCTATCATTTTGTTGGTTAAGCCACGGCGCGCAGATGTTTACGCGTCGATGGCGCGGTAGCCGGGCGGCGAATTAAAAATGCCGGAATGCTGTCCAGTTCGTGGCGGCCCGCATGATTGTCGCTGAGGCTGTCGCATAACAATTGCGAGCGTATGCCGACGCGTTGTGAAGCCGCACGAATCTGCTTGGCGAGCTCCAATGCCTGTCGCTCCGCCAAGTCTCGGGATACTGCAGTATTTGCGCAGTATTCGGATCTGGCGGCCGCCGATATAACGGCTGGGCGTTCTCGAATATCTACATACCCGCGAAACAGACCCGTATCGATTTCGAGTACGCGTGGGCGCAGGGTTTGAATACGATCGGTGCGATTAAATAGTTTCATGTGACTTGCCAAGTGAAATATCGACGTGACGAGTCTAGTAAAGGAAAAATATTACGTAAGCATCGAGTTGAAATGAGATGATGCCCAGCTGGCCGGAATGGCACAGAACGTGTCTGAATCGCAAAGTTTCCTTGACACTTGACTATCTTTTAGATTTTCGGCGTTTTGATTATGCGTTGCGGCTGCGGGTTTGCTTGTTTTTTAGCGCCTTGATCCGAGTCTGTATTGACACTTCCAGATCCTGCAAAATCGATTCTACGGCTATGAATGAGTGCCTGACGGTGGCGGGCATCGGGGCGAGAAGCGCGGGATGGTTTGTGGGCTCGCAATGATGCGGTTGTCCTGCCGGATGCCGATGCGTGGTGGTATCAGACTGCTTGCCATCTGCATTTTTCAAGGCTTGCGTCAATTGGTCGAAGTGCTGCAAGGCCTGTTTGTCAGCGCCGAGAAAACTGGCCGTACCCTTGGCCTTGTGAGTGTGGTCCAGGGCGGCTTTTCGATTGCCGGTATTGATGGCATCGCGCAGCGAAGTCAAGTCGGCTTGTGTCTGAGCCATTGCCTGCGACAGCAGCAACAAACGGGCAGCATCATCGGGATACAGCGACAAGACAGTGTCTATATGCAGCATAGATCGGCCTGATAGAAGTCAGGGGCCGGCAGGCCGATCGAACTTTTCTTTCAGGTACAAGGCCAGGGATAGATCGTCTGCGACGCCCAATTTGGCCATGGCGCGGCGTTTGTGTGTACTGACGGTTTTTTTGCTGCGTAGCAGGCGGGCGGAGACCTGAGTGACCGACAGGCCCTGGGAAATGAGGCGCAGGACTTCGATTTCCGCCAGCGTCAGCCGCGTATCGGGGTGGCGCGGCGGCGTCAGGCTCAGCGCGCCGTTTTTGTGCGTAATGAACCCGTCGAGATTGGCGTTGCAAGAGGCGCGGATGACCTCGACCAGCGTAGGCAGCGGGGCGGATTTGGGCAGATATCCCGTCGCGCCGGCACGAAACGCTGCGTATTCGGTTTCGTCGGCAGCACCCGCGGAAAAGGTAATGATCGCCATTTTGGGGTGGTGGCGGCGTAGGCGCCGGATGAAATCCACGCCGTCCACGGTCTGTCTGGGGAGGTAGAAGTCCACCAGTGCGACGTCGCAAGGATGCTCATGCAGATTTCGCAGCAGAGACTCGGACGAGGTGTCGGTATGGACGATATCAAAATCGGGTTGTGCCCGCAGATAGGCGGCCACGCCCAGCGTGATGACCGGGTGGTCGTCCAGTATGGCGATACGGACTCGATGGTTGGTGCCGGATAGCAGCAGGTAACGCCGCTCCACGTATGGCGAGGTCGCAGCGTGCTCGGGGGAGGTCGAAGGCGTAATGGCTGACATAGTCCTGGTGTGTGGCCAGTGGTGGAGAAACGTTCCATTGCTGACCTTATCCAAAACGATGCAGACCTGAGGCGCAGCGCCTGAATTGACCGATAAATAAGACCTATCTGAAGTTAAGTATTGTTGGATGTCGAGTGATACAATAGGGAATCCAGGCACGCGCCCGATGATTGTTGTTCCCGTTTTTGCGTGCCCGCCTCAGGTGGCCAGCACATGATTATTCGCCCGACACGAACTACGACCGGAAACTTCCGCCCCATGCCGCGTTAGTTTTATTCAGCGTCGGGTTCTCGTCAGGTAGACGGCAGGCCCCAAACAAGCAACCAGACAAAACGCGGCCGATAGCCGCGTTTGTTGTTTCTTCCCCCAGGAAATTTTCGATGGTACAGATCACATTGCCCGATGGTTCGCAGCGTCAGTTCCCGGCACCGGTCACGGTCGCCGAGGTTGCGCAGTCCATCGGCACCGGGCTGGCCAAGGCCGCGCTGGGCGGCCGTGTTACGCTGCCTGGCAGCGAGGCCAAGCTGGTCGACACGAGTTTTCGCATTGATCAGGATGCTCAACTGGCCATCGTCACGGCCAAGGACCCCGACGGCCTGGATTTGATCCGTCACTCGACAGCGCACTTGCTGGCGTATGCGGTCAAGTCCTTGTTTCCCGATGCGCAGGTCACGATAGGTCCGGTCATCGAAAACGGCTTTTATTACGACTTTTCCTACAAGCGTCCCTTTACGCCTGAGGATCTGGCGGCTATCGAGAAAAAGATGACCGAGCTCGCCCGCAAGGACGAGATCGTGACGCGCGAGGAATGGACGCGCGACGACGCGGTCGCTTTTTTCAAGAGCATCGGCGAGGACTACAAGGCTGAGATCATCGCCTCGATCCCGTCCAACGAGACGCTCAGCCTCTACCGCGAGGGCGATTTCATCGATCTGTGCCGCGGGCCTCACGTCCCGTCTACGGGCAAGCTGAAAGTCTTCAAGCTCATGAAGGTCGCGGGCGCCTATTGGCGCGGCGATAGCAACAACGAGATGCTTCAGCGCATCTACGGCACCGCCTGGGCGACGAAAGACGAGCAAGACGCCTATCTGCACATGCTCGAAGAAGCCGAGCGCCGCGACCATCGCAAGATCGGCCGTGAACTGGATCTGTTCCACTTCCAGGACGAGGCGCCGGGGCTGATTTTCTGGCACCCCAAAGGCTGGGCGTTGTGGCAGCAAGTCGAGCAATACATGCGCAAGGTCTACCAGGACAACGGCTACCAAGAGGTCAAGGCCCCGCAGATTCTCGACATTTCGCTCTGGAAAAAGACCGGCCACTGGGACAACTATCGTGAAAACATGTTCACGACCGAGTCCGAAAACCGCGTGTATGGCCTCAAGCCGATGAACTGCCCGGGCCATGTGCAGATCTTCAACGCGGGCTTGCACTCCTATCGCGAGCTGCCTTTGCGCTACGGCGAATTCGGCCAATGCCATCGCAATGAGCCCTCCGGTTCCTTGCACGGCATGATGCGCGTGCGCGGGTTTACGCAAGATGACGGCCATATTTTCTGTACCGAAGACCAATTGCAGGACGAATGCGCCGATTTCACGGCACTCTTGCAAAAGGTGTACCGCGATTTCGGTTTTACCGAGGTGCTGTACAAGGTCGCGACACGCCCCGAGAAACGCATCGGCACCGACGAAGTCTGGGACAAGGCGGAAACGGCGCTCATGGAAAGCCTGCGCCGCACCGGTTGCGAGTTCGAGATTTCTCCCGGGGAGGGCGCGTTCTACGGTCCCAAGATCGAGTACACGCTGAAAGACGCGATCGGCCGTCATTGGCAGTGCGGCACGATTCAAGTCGATTTTTCCATGCCTGTCCGCTTGGGCGCGGAATACGTCGACCAGCAGGATCAGCGCCGTCCGCCGGTGATGCTGCACCGGGCTATCCTCGGTTCGCTCGAGCGTTTTATTGGTATGCTGATCGAAAACCACGCCGGTGCGATGCCGCCCTGGCTGGCCCCGGTGCAGGCCGTCGTGTGTTGTATTTCCGAGCCGTCGGCCGAATATGCGGCGGAAATCACGCAAAACCTTAAAAAACAAGGCTTTAGGGTGCAGTCCGATTTGCGTGGTGAAAAAATCACCCGTAAAATCCGCGAGCACAGCCTGCAAAAGGTGCCATATATCCTTGTCGTGGGCGACAAGGAAAAGCAGAATGGCACTGTTGCGGTGCGTGGTCTGGGCGGGCTGGACCTCGGCGTCATTACGCTGGAGGCCTTCTCCGACCGCTTGACCCAAGACGTCGCCGCCCGCCGGGACGTCGTCAATACCGATAGCAGTGCTGCTTAAATCTTTTAGGAGTTGTCAACATCGCCACTGAAAAAGCCAATCGCATCAACGGTGAGATCCGTGTCCCCGAGGTGCGCCTGATAGGTCTGGACGGAGAACAGCTGGGCATCGTAAAGCTCGCCGAAGCGTTCCGTCTTTCCGAACAAGCCGACGTGGATCTGGTCGAAATCGCGCCCAACGCGGATCCTCCAGTCTGCCGTCTGATGGACTACGGTAAGTTCAAGTACCAGGAACAAAAGCGCCAAGCCGAAGCTCGCGCCAAACAAAAGGTCATCCAGGTCAAGGAAGTCAAATTCCGTCCGGCGACCGACGAAGGCGACTACCAGGTCAAGCTGCGCAACCTGCGCCGCTTCCTGGAAGAAGGCGACAAGGCCAAGGTCACGCTGCGGTTCCGCGGCCGCGAAATGGCTCACCAAGAGCTCGGCATGCGCGTTCTCGAACGTGTGCGCGACGATCTGACCGAGTTGGCCCAGGTCGAGGCCATGCCCAAGCTCGAGGGCCGTCAGATGGTCATGGTGCTTGCTCCTCGCAAAAAGAGCACGCCCGGCAAGGCTGACGCCGCCGGTTGAGGATGCTTTGGCCCACGGCCAGCCGCTATGCGCGGCTGACCGTGTCGCCGCAAAAAGATCGTCAAGCCGCCCGGCGCGGGCGGGTCATTTACGCTACGATGGCGGTATGGCGCGTGGGGGTGTGTTCCACGCGCGACCGGGATATCTCTATGCATGTCTTATTCGTTATTGACCCCTTGCCGCGCCTGAAGGCCTACAAGGATAGTTCGGTTGCCATGATGCGCGCGCTGGTCGCGCGCGGCCATACGCTCAGCGTGGCATTACAGGGTGACCTGTTCATCGACGCGGGCGTTGTGCTGGCGCGCAGCACCGCGATCGAGCTGGTCGAAGGCGCCGATCTGCACGGCCATGATTGGTGGCGTGACAGCGGCGAGGCACGCGACGTGCCGCTGTCGCAGTTCGGCGCTGTGCTGATGCGCAAAGACCCTCCATTCGACATGGAGTACGTCTATTCGACGCATATGCTGGAGTATGCCCAGGCCCAGGGCGCCAAGGTCTTTAACGACGCGGCAGCAATCCGTAATCACCCGGAAAAATTGGCGATCACCGAGTTCGCCGATTTGGCAGCGCCCACGTTGGTGACGCGCGACATGCAGCGGATCAAGGCTTTTCACGCCAAGCATCAGGACGTCATCGTCAAGCCGCTGGATGGCATGGGCGGCACGGGTATATTCCGCCTGCAGGCCGTTGAGCCCAATCTGAACGCCATTCTCGAAACGCTCACCGACAATGGCGAGCGCACCATCATGGCGCAGCGCTACATTCCAGAGATCGTCCAGGGCGACAAGCGCATCTTGCTGATAGGCGGCGAGGCGGTGCCGTATTCGCTGGCGCGCATTCCTTTGGCGGGCGAAACGCGCGGCAATCTGGCCGCTGGCGGCCGGGGCGTGGCGCAGCCGCTGTCGGCGCGTGACGCAGAGATCGCCGCACAGGTCGGCCCGAAGCTGGCTGCACGCGGTCTGCTCTTGGTCGGACTGGACGTCATCGGCGATTATGTGACCGAAGTCAACGTCACCAGCCCGACCTGTTTCGTGGAGATCGCCGAGCAAACCGGGTTTGACGTGGCCGACATGTTCGCAGCGGCCCTCGAACGCGCGGTGGCATAAAGGTTCTGTCATGACGGGTATTGTCATTGTCGTGCACGCGCCGTTGGGCGAGGCGATGCGTGAGTTTGCCGTTCACGTGCTGGGCGAGGCGGGCAACCGCATGTCGGTGCATGATATCCAGCCGGAGGATATGCCCGAGGAACAGGTGCCATCCCTATTGCGCGACATCCGGGCTGCCGATGAGGGGCAGGGGGTGTTGGTGCTGACCGATTTGATTGGCGCCACCCCTGCCAATATCGCCAAGCGTGCAGTGGCAGAGGCCCAGGCGCTGGGCACGCAATGCTGTGTGGTAGCAGGATTGAATACTTCGATGTTGTTGCGGGCCCTGACCTCGCGTGATCAAGGCTTGGCGCAGACGCGCGCCAAGGCATTGGCTGGCGGCGTGCAAGGTTGTTTACAGGTAGACTGACTCTATGCCGATTTCTGACATCACCATCTCCAACAAGCTGGGCCTGCACGCGCGAGCTGCCGCCAAATTGACACAATTGGCCAGCAAGTTCGGCAGTGAAATCTTCATTTCCCGCGGTGCGCAGCGTGTCAACGCCAAAAGCATCATGGGCGTCATGATGCTGGCTGCAGGCAAGGGGATTACCGTACGTCTAGAGGCCTCGGGGGGCGATGCCGACCAGGCGCTTTCTGAAATTCAGAACCTGTTCGACAGCAAATTCGGTGAGCACGAATAACACCAGCCTGGAATGTCCTATGACTGCGCCTCCTGCTGCCGTCGGTAGTGCCGTGGTCGCCTTGCAGGGCAAGGGCGTGGCGCGGGGATACGCGATAGGACGTGCAGTGGTGATGGGGGCCGCCTCGCTTGAGGTCGCTCACTATCGTATTGCTCCGGAAGACGTCGCCGCAGAAAGCGAACGCCTGACGCAAGCGCTGACCGTCGCTCTGGCAGATCTGCAGAAAATGGCCGATAGCCTGCCGGCGGATGCGCCGCGCGAACTGGGCGCCATGTTGAACGTGCACTGCCTGTTGTTGGCCGATCCGTTGTTGGCCGAGCAGACCCGCGCACTGATCAGCGAGCGCCATTACAACGCAGAATGGGCGTTGGCCGCGCAAGGTCAGATTCTGGGCGAGCAATTCGAGGCCATGGAGGACGAGTATCTGCGCGAGCGTGGCGCCGATGTGCGTCAGGTGATCGAGAGGGTGCTGCAAGTCTTGTCGGGCAATCCGGTGATCTTGCCCGATGCAGGGAGTCTGGACGGCGACGATCCTTTGATCGTCGTGGCGCACGATATTTCTCCGGCCGATATGCTGCGTTTGCGTGGCGGCCGTTTTGCGGCTTTCGTCACGGACCTGGGCGGGCCGACATCGCACACCGCGATTGTGGCGCGCAGCATGGGCGTGCCGGCAGTCGTTGCATTGGGCCACGTGCGCGAGCTGGTGCGCGATGGCGACACGGTGGTGGTGGACGGCGCTACGGGCGCGGTGCTGGTCAATCCTTCGCCACGCATGCTGCAGGAATACCGCGACCGTCAAGTGGCTTACGCTGCCGAGCGCGCCGCGCTGGCGCTGTTGCGCGATGAACCCGCCGTCACGCTGGACGGCATCGAAATCGTGCTCCATGCCAATATCGAATTGCCCGATGAAGCCGAGGCTGCGTTGGCTGCCGGCGCTCATGGCATAGGACTGTTCCGCAGCGAATTTCTGTTCATGGGACGCCAGACGCTGCCCAACGAAGAAGAACAGTACCAGGCTTATTCCTCCGTCGTGCGGACCATGGCGGGGCGGCCGGTGACGATCCGCACGCTGGACATAGGCGCCGACAAAACCCTGGACGAAGAAGCTACCGTCGCAATGAATCCTGCGCTCGGGCTGAGGGCGATCCGCTACTGCCTGGCGCATCCGGACATGTTCGCGACGCAATTGCGCGCCATTTTGCGGGCGTCGGCGCATGGCCATGTCCGGCTGCTGCTGCCCATGGTGGCGCATATGCACGAGGTCCGAGCAGCATTCGCCGCCATCGAGGCGGCCAAACGGGAACTGGATGCACGCGGCCAGTCTTACGCCGATCGGATCGAAGTCGGCGCCATGGTCGAGGTTCCCGCCACAGCGATTGCGATCGAGCCCTTTGCCGAGGCCCTGGATTTCCTGTCCATCGGCACCAACGACTTGATCCAGTACACCCTGGCGGTCGACCGGGGAGATCACGACGTGGCGAGTCTGTATGACCCTCTCCATCCCGCCGTATTGCGGCTGATCGCTAATACGATCAACGTCGGCGCCCGTATGGGCAAGCCTGTGGCGGTATGCGGCGAAATGGCCGGAGACGCCCGCCTGACACGCCTGTTGCTGGGGCTCGGCCTGACCGAGTTTTCCATGCATTCCCAGCAGATCCTGGACGTCAAGCGCGAGATCTTGCGTGCTCACAGCAATGATCTGCGGGTCAAGGTTGCGACGCCGCTAAATCGCGCGTTGCGCGTCGATCTGGATCGTCTGGAATAGCGGCGCTATCCATTTTTGCTGCGTTGCAAAAAATCATAATTCCCCGTGGTGTTGCTGGTTTGCCATAGTGGATTCGGTTCTATGTTGTGCTGCAACAAGACCGAGCGTAAGATGACTCTTGTGGTTCCCTTTCATTCTTCTCAAGGAGTAGGTCATGGAAGTTTCCACAAGCAGAGCTACGCCGCCGGGCAAACCGGCCGGTGGAGCGCCAAGCGGTTGGCGTGGTTTTCGGGATGGCGTGACCCATTTCCTGGAAGCCATCGGAGAAATACTGCACGGTATGGATGAGGCCCGCCAGGCGCATCCGATCATCTCCTCTTGCCGCGTTATACGCCGCTGATCTGGCTTATCTGCCAGCCAGACGAAATGCCAGCGCTAGCGCTGGCATTTTGCTTTTAAGCTACCTGATACCGGCGGGGCTTCATCATTGCCGACAGTTCCGATTTCAGTGGCTTTCAATGCGTCCTAATTCACCATCTGACGGACGTGTCTCGGCGCGACAATCAGGTTCCGGCAAAATAATGGCTTGTTTTGAATATCATCCGTGGCACGGATGCGCATCCATTCATTATTTTTCACTACTCTGCTGGACTCCCTCATGCCTAATCCTTTATTGCGCCTGGCTGCGTTGGCCGCCACTATTGCGCCTTTGCTGTCTTGGTCCGCTCAGGCCGAAGTCGTCATCGGGGTCGATATCTCGTCGACTGGACCCGCCGCTGCGATTGGTATTCAGACCAATAATGCCATCCGCCTGTGGCCGGCGACGTTAGGAGGGGAGCCCGCACGGTACGTCGTTCTGGATGACGGTACGGACGTGAGCCGGGCGGTAAAGAATTTCCGAAAGCTGACCTCCGAGGACAAGGTCGACGCGATTGTCGGCCCCAACATCACGGCGTCCGCCCTGGCTGGCCTGGATGTTCTGGCTGAGACCGGTACACCTATGGTCGCTCTCGCTGCCTCGGCGGTCATTGTCGAGCCTGCCGATGATCCCAAGCGCCGCTGGGCCTTCAAGATGCCGCAAAACGACTCGCTGATGGCGTCGGCGCTAGTGGATGATATGCGCGCAAAAGGCATCAAAAATGTAGCGTTTATCGGGTTTGCCGACTCCTACGGCGATAGCTGGTGGGCCGAATTCAACAAGGCCGCCGGCAACGATATCAAAGTCGTCGCTCAAGAACGCTTTCAGCGTACTGATGCTTCGGTGATGGGACAGGTGCTCAAAGCCATGGCGGCAAAGCCAGATGCGGTCCTGATCGCCGGTTCGGGCACGCCCGCGGCGCTGCCGCAAAAAACCTTGATCGAGCGTGGCTACAAAGGCCCCATTTATCAGACCCATGGCATCGGCACGCTGGAGTTCCTGCAAGTGGGCGGTAAAGACGTCGAAGGCACGTTGTTCCCCACGGGGCCTGGCGTGGTGGCGCGAGAACTGCCGGACAGCAACCCCGTTAAATCAGTGGCGGTGGCCTTTGCAGACAAGTATGAGGCTCAGCACGGCCCCAACAGCCTGACGCAGTTTGCGGGGGATGCATACGGAGCGTGGATGCTGCTGGATTCTGCAGTGGGTCGTGCCTTGAAAACGGGCGCCAAGCCGGGGACGCCCGAGTTCCGTGCGGCGTTGCGCGACGCGTTGGAAAACACGCGGGAATTGGTGGTCCCCAATGGGGTGCTGAATATTTCCAAGACCGATCACCAGGGCTTTGATGAGCGCGCCCGCGTGATGGGGGTGATTCGCGATGGGCGGTTTTCTTACGCGCAATAAGCGATAGGCAGTGTCCTGCCGCCTGACAGGCGGCTTAATGTTTTTTACCCATTGAACACGGCAGCGAACCAGCGCTGCCGTGTTTTTTTACTTTGTCGCGCGTCGCCCCTGAAGGCGAGGGGCGCGCATGCGATTTTTGTCATCATATACTTTGTGTTGAAATGATTAATTGACGTACTATTTCGTGTGAATTAGTTCTGTCCATAATATTCTGAAAGGGAGCCTCGCATGACACACATTCTGAAGACGACCAAATGGGCCGTATTGGCGCTGAGTCTTGGATTGATGGCGGCATGCTCCGATTCGGACTCCGATGACTCTGCCGCCAAACCCTCTGCCGCCAATAATCCGCCAGCGGCGCAAAGCACGCTGGAGGCCGCCAAAGCCGCGGGCACCATACGCATCGGCTATGCGAACGAAGCGCCTTACGCATACATGGATAGCAATTCCAATCGCATTACTGGCGAGGCCGTCGAGATTGCGCGCGTGGTGCTCAAACGTATGGGCATCAACGAAGTTGAAGGCGTGTTGACCGAGTTCGGATCGTTGATCCCGGGCTTGCAAGCCAAACGTTTCGACATCATTGCCGCAGGGATGTACGTCACGCCGGAGCGCTGTCAGCAGGCGGCGTTTTCGAACCCGACCTACGGTGTGGGCGAGTCGTTCCTGGTGCAAAAAGGAAACCCCAAGAAACTGCACAGCTACGAAGACCTCGTCAAACAGGACGATACGAAACTGGGCGTGGTCGTAGGCGCCATTCAGAGCGAGTACGCCCGCAAGATGGATATTCCCCTTGACCGCGTCGTGGTGTTTCCGGATGTGGTGAGTGCACTGTCCGGGGTGCAGGCAGGACGCGCCGACGCCTATGCCGCGACGGCGATGACGATAAATGATCTGATGAATAAGACGGCTGCCGGCGATCTGGAAAAAGCCGAGCCTTTCACCGATCCTGTGATCGATGGCAAGAGCGTGCGGGGCTACGGCGCGTTTGCATTCCGCAAAGATGATCAGGCGTTTGTGGATGCCTTTAACGCCGAGCTGGCCAAATTCATCGGCACCGAAGAACACGCCAAGATCGTTGAGCCGTTCGGCTTTACCAAAGCGGAATTGCCCGGCGATGTGACGGCGGCCAAGCTCTGCGCTGGTGAACCGGCCGCCGGTAAATAAGGCGTGGCTTTTTCGATGGAAGGGTTCGCCGCGCTATTGCCGCCGTTGCTCGACGGCTTATGGATGACGTTGCGTATCACGGCAGGGGCGGCGTTGCTGGCCGTCCCGTTGGCGCTTGCGGCCGGCCTGGCGCGCTTGTCTACGCATCGCATCGTCAGCGCCATCGCGCTGGTCTATGTCGAGATATTCCGGGGGACTTCTGCCTTGGTGCAGTTGTTCTGGTTTTATTACGTGCTGCCGTTGTTCGGTTTGAAATTGCCTGCCGTGACGGTGGGCATTGTGGTGCTGGCGGCGAATGCGGGCGCGTATGGCGCCGAGGTGGTGCGCGGGGCAATTTTGGCAGTGGCGCCCGGCCAGCGCGAGGCTGCGGTGGCATTGAATATGACGTCTGCACAAACCCTGCGCCGTATCGTGCTGCCGCAGGCGTTTCCCGCGATGTTGCCGCCCGCGGGCAATTTGCTGATTGAACTGCTGAAAAATACGGCGCTGGTGTCGTTGATCACGATTACCGATCTCACTTTCCGCGGTCAGATGTTGCGGGCGGAGACCTTGCGTACGACTGAGATATTTCTCTTGCTGCTGCTGTTGTATTTTGCCGTGGCGTTGGTGATCACGGCGGGCATCCGCTTGCTGGAGCGGAGGTTTCGCGTCCGATGACTCCTATTTTCGATTGGGCATTTGCCTGGGAAATTCTGCCGGCCTTGGGCTCGGCGTTGATCATCACGATACAGGCGACCGTACTCGGCATGGCGTTGGCCGTCGTGCTGGGACTGGTGCTGGCCATGCTGCGGCGTATGCGTTCGCGTTGGATCTCGGCGCCGGTTGCGGTGTTGATCGAGTTCGTGCGCAGCACGCCGTTGCTGGTGCAGATGTATTTTCTGTTTTATGTGTTGCCGCAAAGCGGCGTGCAGTTGTCGCCATTGGTCACAGGCATTCTGGCGCTGGGCGTACATTACGCGGCCTATTGCGCCGAGGTCTATCGCGCCGGTATCGAGTCGGTGCCGCGTGGACAGATCGAGGCGGCTACAGCGTTGAATCTGTCGCCGTGGCGCACGGCGGTTGGGGTGGTTCTGCCGCAAGCGATCCCTCCAGTGGTGCCTGCGTTGGGAAATTATCTCGTCGCGATGTTTAAAGACACGCCGCTGCTGTCGGCGATCACGGTGGTCGAGTTGCTGCAGCAAAGCAAAATCATCGGCTCGGCGACGTTTCGCTATACCGAGCCGTTGACGCTCGTCGGGCTGCTGTTTTTGCTCTTGAGCCTGATTGCCGCCTGGGGCGTCCGGCGCCTGGAGGCGTGGTTGAAAAAATTTGGAGGATCAAGATGAGCGCGAGCATTCGCCTGAATCAGCTATGCAAACGTTATGGCGAGTTGGAGGTGTTGCGCGGCATCGATCTGGAGATTCCTGCCGGGCAGACCGTGTCGGTCATCGGGCCATCAGGCTCGGGAAAGTCGACCTTGCTGAGATTGTTGATGACGCTGGATCGCCCCACCAGCGGCGAAATTCTGATTGATGATGAGTCGATGTGGACCGATGCGCAGGGACGCGAGATGGGGCCGAATTCGGCGCATGTGCGGCGGGTGCGCGGCAAGATCGGCATGGTGTTTCAACACTTCAATCTATTCCCGCACAAGACCGCGCTGGGTAATGTCATGGAGGCGCCTGTCCATGTGTCCGGCGTGCCTCGTGACGAGGCTGCGCAACGCGCAAAGGAATACCTGGAACTCGTGGGTCTCGGCGACAAGCTCGATGCTTATCCTGCCCAGCTTTCTGGTGGACAGAAGCAGCGCGTGGGGATTGCGCGCGCCCTGGCCATGCATCCGGAAATCATGCTGTTCGACGAGGTCACGTCGGCGCTGGATCCGGAGCTTGTCGGCGGGATCTTGCAGATTTTGCGGGACCTCGCTGCCAAGCGCACGATGACGATGATCATCGTGACGCACCAGATGGGTTTCGCCGAACGCAGCTCGGATCGCACGCTGTTTTTCGATCAGGGCAACATCGTCGAGGACGCTGAATCCAGCGTGCTGTTCTCCAACCCCAAAGAAGAACGCACGCAGCAATTCCTGCAGACGGTGATCGAGGCGGATTGATCCGAAGCGATTCCGGCTGGCCTGACTCAAACGGGCGGGGCAAGACAGCCTGAAACCGCGTTTGCGCGAGAACGTTGGTGATCAAAGGGTGACGGTGTTCCCCGAATGTGCCGGGACAGGCCGGCATAGAGGAATGTCTTTACGGCGCTGATCTGTGATCAACGCGTCGCGTCTGCGTAGGCCTGTTGCAGCCCCGCATGCAGCGCCTCGGCGAAATCCGGACGGGTAGGGTCCAGCGCCGACATCAGGCGAGCGAGGACGACGTTGTCTTCTTCGCCTTGCCAGATTTTGACGTAGGTGCCGGTCTTGTAGCCGTTTTCCTGGCGGAACAGGTTCAGCACGTTCTTGGACACGTATTGCGTAAAGGCGTCCTGCCACGTCAGTTCACAGCGCGCCATGGTGTGTTCCAGCGTTTTATAGCTGGCGCGGCCGCAAACGGCCAGACCGCCGATCAGCTCCAGCAGTTCAGGCACATCCAGATCGGGCAGGCGATAGGTGTGGCCGTCCAGCGCAATGGCCTCGGGAGAGGACAGGTCTGCGACCAGCATGAGCGTGGCATCCGGGGCGGAGCCCGCTGCGGATACGAGCGTGTGCGATAAATAGAAATGCAGGATGTCGATCAGCTCCATTTGCACCTGGGGCAGATCGATCGTCTGTTTTTTCCACCACTTCCAGCCGTGATGTTCGAGCGCTTCGGCGGATTCGACAAAGGCTGCCCGCAGAAAACGTGCGCCTCCATTCACCCAGTCAGGGTTGATGATGCTGTTGAGGCGGTCTTGCAGGGTCAGCATCGTTGCTGCCTGGGCAGCGGTCAATCCGGCTGGGGTGTGGCTCACGTTCGCTCCGTAAAATCAACTGGCCCTGAGGCCGTAGGCCCGAAATGTTAGCACCAACTGTCCGGGGGGCGTCCCCCGTGTTCGGTCACGTTATTTCTGCGGTTTCCGGCCCATGTGGACGGTCGTGAGCGGCGGCAGCTTGGCCAGAGGCTTGTTCTGTTTCCGGCGTGCGCCACGGGCGCCTTTGAACAGCATCCATGCGCATATCAATAGAAAAAAGATCGGCACCATGCTGTCAAGGTCGAGGCTGCGCGTATTGATAGCCGTGATCAGTCTGTGTACGGCGTTCCACAATGCGATCGCGCCCGCGATGCCCAGGCCTAGCGACAGATGCCGCTGACCGCTGCGCGCCGCTAAAGTGGTTTCCGGCTCGTCGTCGCTTTCTCTCGTTGAGCCGGGGGACGCATTGCGCGTATAGGCGGTTGACGAGGTATCTGAATCTGGCGAATAGCTCGGCGCCGTCGGTTTATTCCGTGGCGCATAGGTATAGATCGATTCCGGCGTGCCGGCTTGTGTGGTCTCGGCCGGCTGCGCGTTCGGCTTGGCATTGCGCTGGCGTGGCAAGACCTGGCCAGGGCTGCCGGTCTGCCGATTCAGCGTCTCGATATAGCGTACGAAATCGCCGTTCTTGGGTTCGCCGTAAATGGCCATGGGATTTGTCCGGTGAAAGCAGGCGGAAGTATCTGTGCGGTATCTTAACGCTTGTCGCCACGGGATGGTCCGGGCGAGCCGGCGTGCGGGCGCCGCGTTTTTTAGAACAACATCCTGAAAATATGGATTCAATTACACAAGCTGTGCTGGGCGCAGGCATCCAGGGCGCATTGCTGGGCCGCAGTCAGGGCCGCAAGGCCTTGCTGTACGGCGCTTTGCTGGGCACGTTGCCGGATATGGACGTGTTGGTGCGTTACGCCGATCCGGTGTCGCAAATGACGTTTCACCGAGGGTTTTCTCATTCGGTGTTTGTGCTGACGGCCTTGGCTGTGGTGTTGGCGTGGCTGATACGTAAAAAGTGGCCGGATGCGCCCTATAGTGGCAGGCGCTTGTTTCTCACGCTCTGGCTGGTGTTGGTGACGCATCCCGTGCTGGATGCGTTTACGGTGTATGGCACTCAGCTGTTCTGGCCGTTGGCGCGTATTCCCGAGAGCTGGTCGGCGGTGTTCATCATTGACCCGATGTATACGGTGCCGTTGGTCGTGACGGTGCTGGCCGCAGCAGTCATCGGGTGCACTGCGCGAGCCCGGACTGCGCTGGCTGCTGCATTGGTGTTCAGTACGGCCTATCTCGGTATTTCGCTGGCGGGGCGTTGGCATGCGGAGGCTCGGGTCGAACAAGCGTTGCGGGAGCAGGGCGTGCAGCCGACGGCGGTGTTGGCAACGCCGATGCCTTTTAATACGCTGTTGTGGCGTGTCATCGCCAAGGACGGTGCGAACAACTACTACGAGGCCGTCAGTGGCTGGTTCGATCGCGATCGCCCAGAGATGGTGCGCTTGCCGCTGCATGTGTCACAGGCAAGTGTCTTGGACGGCGTGCCCCTGCATGAACGCTTGCGTTGGTTCACCAATGACTGGCTGCGCTACGACGAGCTCGGCGATCGATTGGTCGTGACGGATTTGCGCATGGGAATGGCAGGGTATTACACCTTTCGTTTTGTCATGGCCGAGCGAGCCGCCGATGGGGTTTGGCATCCCGTCACGCCGTACATCTGGCCGAGTGAGCGTGGCGGATGGGCCCAAATGAAAATCGTGCTGGCCCGTATCGTCGATAGCGCGACGCCGCTGCCATTGGCGCAATGGGCCGAGCGTGCGATTCAGCCTGCCTTGGCGCAGTAATGCGTCGTCTGTAAGTGGGGCGCCTTGTTCTTCCCAGCCGAGCGAGTACCTGACGCTCGGCGAATGGCAGGTCGCGTGCAGAGTGAGGCGCTCTTATCGCCGGGCCGCAGGCAGCCGTGCGGCGATTTCTGCGATGAGCCTGCGTGCGGCGTCCAGCTTGGATCCCGCCGGCATGGGGTGAGACCCCTGAGCGTCAAAAAGCACCAGTTCCGTCGTGTCGGCGTCCATGACTTTGTGCGCCAAATTGCCGACCAGCAAGGGAATGCCTTTGCGTACTCGTTTGGCCTCGGCGTGTTCCGCGAGCTTTTCCGTTTCAGCGGCAAAGCCCACGCACCAGGGTCCCTTGGGCAGCTTGGCCACCTCGGCCAGAATATCGGGATTAGGCTCGAATTCCATGACCGGCGCGCCGCCGCCTTCGCTGGTCTTCTTCAGTTTTTGATCGCTGACGTTTTTTACCCGCCAGTCCGCTACCGCGGCGACGGCGATAAAGACGTCGGCGTCGTGCACATTGGCCATGACGGCGTCGTGCATTTGCCGCGCCGTGTTGACCGAGAGGGCCGTCACGCCGCGTGGCAAGGGCAGGGCAGTCGCCCCTGTCACCAGGGTGACGCGCGCGCCAGCCTCGCGCGCCGCGCGGGCCAGGGCATAACCCGTCTTGCCGGACGAACGGTTGCTCAATACGCGTACCGGATCGACCGGCTCAGACGTCGGGCCGGCCGTCAGCAGAATATGGCGTCCCGCCAGGACTTTAGGCTGGAAAAAGGCCACCAGGTCGGTCAAGAGCTCGTGGGCCTCCAGCATGCGGCCGTCGCCGGTCTCGCCGCAGGCCTGTTCGCCCGATGCCGGGCCCAGCACACTGACGCCATCGGCGCGCAGCTGGGCCACATTGCGCTGCGTCGCCGGATTTGCCCACATTTCGCGATTCATGGCGGGCGCCACCAATAGCGGACAGGCACGTGCCAGACACAGCGTCGAGAGCAGATCGTCGGCCAGGCCGTGCACCAGCTTGGCCATGAAATCGGCGCTGGCGGGGGCGATCAAGACCGCATCCGCACCGCGCGTCAGTTCGATGTGCGCCATGTTGTTGCCAAT
Organism: Bordetella genomosp. 4; assembly: GCF_002261185.1. Lineage (GTDB taxonomy): Bacteria > Pseudomonadota > Gammaproteobacteria > Burkholderiales > Burkholderiaceae_B > Bordetella_A. The sequence continues at coordinate 1,136,076 of NZ_NEVQ01000013.1, read as the reverse complement.
GCGGGCATCCCATGCGTCCACAAACACCGGACGCCCCGACAGCGCCTGCATGGTGACCGGCGTGATGAAATGCGTCGCCGCCTCAGTCATGACGACGTCGACGACGGCGCCTTGTTCCGTCAGGCGCCGCACCAATTCGGCGATCTTGTAGCAAGCAATACCGCCGGTCAGGCCGAGGACGATGCGTTTGCGGGCGAGGTCGAGCATGGGGATATATGAAAATTCCGAATTCCGCCATTATGCGGCAAAAAACCTCCGGCTCGCCCGGCAGCCCCTGGCACGAGCGGGGCTTAGACGTAGCAAGGCCCTTCGATCAGCGGGTGTTTGGCGAGGAAATCCGGGTCGGGACGCAAGCCTATCCCCGGGCCGGCCAGCGGTTGAACGCAGCCCTGAGCGTCCAGGCGATAGGGCAGCACGTCCGCCAGATGGTCGCGAAACGGGTTCAACTGGGTCACGTCGGCTTCGAAATAGCCTGGATTGTCGACCGCGCACAGATAGTGGATCGAGGTCGCCATATTGATGGCGGTTGCCGATGTATGGGGATTGACCGTCAGTTTCTGGGCCGACGCCATGGCGGCGATGCGCATGCCCTCTGTGATTCCTCCGGTCTTGGACAGGTCCGGTTGCAGGAACCCGACACTGCCGTCTTCTAACAATGGGCCGAATTCATATCGGGTGTAGTGGTTTTCGCCTGCCGCCAAGGGTACGCGGCCCAGCCGGGCAGCGTTGGCATAGGCGTGCCTGTCCCAGGCGGGAAAGGGTTCTTCGAGCCAGCTGACGCCGAGTTCTTCGTAGGCGGGCATGACGCGGCCTACATCATCCAGGGTATATCCCGTGTTGGCGTCTACCAGCAGATCGATGTCGTCGCCCAGCGCTTGCCGCACGGCACGCACGCGTTCCACGTCACGGCGCGCTGTGTCGCCTACACGCAGTTTCAACGCACGAAAGCCCAGTTCCACCAAGGCGCGAGCCTCGTCGACGAGGGACTCCGGCGCCTGCCATCCCAGCGCGATACCGCCGGCATAGGCTTTGATCGGCTTGGGCGTGCCGCCGAGTAACTGGCACAGCGGCCATTGGGTCGCCTGGCAGCGGATGTCCCACAACGCCAGGTCCAGTCCACTGAGCGCCAGCGCTGCTGCGGCGCCCATGCCATGGCTGGCCAACTGCATTTTGTAGACGCGATGCCAGACGCCCGCAACGTCTGTAGCGTCCATGCCCAGCACCAGTTCGCGCAGCGTGGTGTCGATCAGGCGCGCAATGGCGCCAGGGCAGCGTCCGTGATGGGCTTCGCCCCAGCCCACCAGGCCGTCGTCGGTTTCGACGCGCACCAGCACCGCGTCGCGCTTGACGCTGCGGCCGATGCCCAGGCGTACCGATTTTTCAGCGGGAACAGGAAAGGAGATGGGTACGGCGCGTATGTCGGCAATTCGCATGACGGATCTCAGGAGATGGATTGAGAGGAGGTCAACACATGTGGGTTGACGATGTTGGACGCGGCGTCGCCGCGCAAGAGTGCCAATAGATTGGCAACCGCGCCTTCGCTCATGCGCCTCATGCTGGAATCGGTGATCCCTGCAATGTGCGGCGTCAGCAGCAGATTCGGGGCGTCCAGGGCGGGGCTGTCTGCAGGCAGCGGTTGAATGTCATGGACATCCAGCGCCGCGCCGCCTAAATGGCCGCGGCGCAAGGCATCCAGCAACGCAGCGGTCTGCACGACGGGGCCGCGCGACACATTGATGAGGATGGCGCCAGGCTTCATGCTATTGATCATGTCGGCATTCGCCAGGCCCCGCGTTTCGTCGGTTAACGGGCAGCACAGCACAATGATGTCCGCGTTGGCGAACAAGGCCTCGCGCGTCGCGGGCTGTACGCCCGGCGGCAAGGATTCCGGCCGGCGCGTCAGGCCCAGCACCGACATCCCCAAGCCAGCGGCGGTCTGCGCCAGCCGGCCGCCAATTGCGCCCACACCTACGATGCCGCACGTCATGCCGTCCAGTTCGGCGGTGTGATCCGCCAATGGCCGAGCAGCGCTCCAGCCGGCATGGCGCAGCCGGGCATCGATGGCGGCTAGCGGCCGGCGCAGATTGAGCATGGCCGCCACGCAATACTCGACCACCGCAGAGGTATTCGACCCGGGGACATTGGCAACCGGGATTCGATGTTGGTTGGCTGCGTCCATGGGGATCATGTCGAGTCCGACACCATGCCGCACCACGGCTCGCAGGTGGGGCGCATGATCAAAAATATCGGCGGGCAACTGGGCGCGGACGACGAGCCCATGTACGTCCGCAACGTATCGACGCAGTGTGTCCGCGGACGTATCGGGGGCGACGACCAGATCAACCTGCGCCGCGAGCGCGGGTTGAATATCGGGATGAATGGGATTGGTAAGCAAGACGCGAGGCTTAGCTGTCATGTGATGCTCCGGCAGCGACGGGATTGCTTAAGGTGCCGAGTTTGCTGAGCGATATCGACACACTATCGCCGGCTTTCAGCCATGCTGGGGGCTGATGGGCGCCCGCGACACCGGCGGGCGTGCCGGTGGCAATGATGTCGCCGGGATCCAGAGGCATGCGTGCCGAGGCATACTCAATCAGTTCGGCAATGTTGAACAGCATGCTGCGCGTGCTCGACTGTTGCAGCACACGCCCGTCGATATCCAGGTGGATATCCAGAGCATAGGGATCCGGGATCTCATCGGGTGTCACCAGCCATGGCCCCAGAGGACCAGACGTAGGCTGATTCTTTCCGCGTACAAAGCCGCCATCGGCTTTGACCAGTGTCGTGGCGCTGACATCGTTGATGATGGTGTAGGCGGCCACATGTTCCATGGCTTGTTGACGCGACACGCGCAAAGCGGGCTTGCCGATGATGGCGGCGAGCTCGGCCTCATAAGTGACATTGCCCGCATCGGGGAGCACGCGAATGACGTCATTGGGACCGATGACAGTGCGTCCCGATTTGACAAAGATCACCGGTTCCGCAGGCGGCGCCATGTCGCGTTCGGCTAACGCGTCATGGTAGTTGAACGCGGCGCCGACGATCTTGCCGGGGCGAGGCAAAGGGGCAGCCAGGCGCAACGTGGACAAAGGCAACCGTGCGCTTTTGTCGATAGGCGCAGCGCCTACAAAACGTTGAGCGACGGTGATCAAGCCATATTCGACCCAGCCCATCAGCGTGTCCGGCAAGTCCGCATAATCGGCTGAGCAGCTGGGATGCCGGACGTTGACCACCCAGGCGTCAGGGGCGGTGGGATCGCCTGGCAGTATGCCGGGCACGATACGCCCGGCTGCGTCATAGTAGGAAACGAATCGCATAGTCGTCACACCACGCGATATTGGTCGAGGATTTCACGCCGTATGTCGATACCCAGCCCCGCGCCGGTCGGCACCTGTACGATGCCGGCTTGTTGCACGATGGGTTCGGTCGACAAGTGATCGCGGAACGGGTTCTCGCACTGTTCGAACTCGAGCAGTGGCGGCACGGGGCGAAAGCTCGGCGGTTGATCCGGCAACGCGGCTAAAAAGTGCAGCGTGGCCGCCAGCCCGATGGCTGAACCCCACGCGTGGGGCACGCATTCGACGCCATGCGCGGCCGCCAGCGTGGCGATCTTGCGGCATTCGCTGATGCCCCCGGCGGCGCAGACGTCGGGCTGCACAATATCCATGGCCTTACGCACGACCAGATCGCGAAAACCCCATCGGGTAAATTCGTTTTCGCCGCCCGCGACAGCCATGTCCAGCGCGCGCGTGACTTCGACATAGCCATCGACGTCTTCGGGCGAAATGGGTTCTTCGAACCATTCCACATTCAGTTGTTCCAGCTCGCGCCCCAGGCGTATGGCCGCGGGCACGGTGAAACAATGATTGGCATCCACCATCAACCGCACATCGTCGCCGATGGCTTTGCGTACCGCGGCCACGCGTTCGATGTCCAGCTTGGGCGAGCCCAGGCCGATTTTCATCTTGATCGCGGTGAAGCCTTCTTCCACGTAGCCGCGCGCTTCGTCGACGGCTTCTTCGATGAGCCGGTCCATATCGATGAAATACAAGCCGGTCGCATAGGCAGAGACTTCGGTCCGGTAAGCGCCACCAATGAGTTTATGAATGGGCTTGCCGCAGACCTTGCCGATGATGTCCCACAGTGCAATGTCGATACCGCTCAGGGCAGAAATCGCCATGCCCTTGGATCCGTAGTCTTTGATACGGTTGTAGAGGTCTTCCCAGATCACCTCCACATCGAAGGCATCGCGTCCGACAATACGCGGGCCGTATTGCGAGTCGATGTAGGCGCGTGCAACCTGGGCAGGGCCATAGCATTCGCCCCAGCCGACGACGCCGTCTGTGGTTTCGATCTCGACAATGCATGAGCCGCGCGTTCTGTACAACCATCCGCGCGACGAGGTAAAGGGGCGTTCGACAGGCGCGCTGACAACATGGCAGGTGACTTTCTTGATGGTGCTCACATCCGACCTCATTTTGCTTTGAAGACTTTGGTTCCAACGTCATCCAGTGTTTTCTGGACGGCCAATACTTCTTTTTCCAGGGCGTCGCCAGAAAGCCCGTCCACGAGAAAACCGTTCTGTTCGGAAAAGGATTTGAACGTGGGGCTCAAGATCGCAGTCTCGAAAGCCTGGATGAGTTTGTCGCGTACCGGGCCGGGCAGACCGGCGGGGCCAACGACATAAGCCATCTGCACCAAGGGGCCGTAAGGGAATACGTCATAGCCTTTTTCCTTGAACGTCGGCACGTCGGGCATGACCTTCAAGCGCTGGTTGTCAAAGACAGCGATGGGCTTGACGTAGCCGGCTTCGATCTGGCCGCGGCTTTCCGAAGGCTTTAGCACTGCGGCCTGGATTTGTTTGCCGGACAAATCTGCGATGACCTTGGATCCGCCGGGGTAGGGCACATTGACGTAAGGAACACCTGCAACGCGGGCCGTCATCTCCGCAAAAATATGGTTCAGATTATTGGTGCCTGGCGTGCCGATAGAGACCTTGCCGGGATTCTTCTTCATGTAGTCGAGGAACTGCTCCAGCGTCTGCGTCGGGCTTGAGGCGGGTACCAGCAGGATGAGCGGATCGGTCGATACGCGCGCGATATGAGTGAATTGATCGTTGCGCAGCGGCGTCATTTTCTGGGCAATCTGAGCCAGCGTCGAACTTGTGCCCATGCCGATGACATAACCGTCTGGCGGAGCGTTGGCGACCTTGGTCAGGCCAATTGCGCCGGTGGCGCCCGGGGCGTTTTCCACCACGATGTTGAACCCGTCTTTTGCCAGGATCTGCTGCAGTGCGCGGGCGGCAATGTCGTTCGAGCCGCCGGCATTCCAAGGCACGATAAATCGGATATCTCTGGACGGATAAGCGTCGGCTGACCAGGCCGGCAGGGATGCAGCGGTCAACGCGACGGCAAAAAACGCTTTCTTTATCAAGGACATGGTTGTCTCCTCCTTGGGGTTGGCCGATTTTTTGGCTTGCGGTTTTGCTGTGATGCTAGCATTCGTTATAACAAACAACAATAGGGAATCGGCAATTTGCCAAGCGAGCCCGACAGTGCGAACATCGGGGTTCGCTATTCGTTGTAACAAAGGGGTTTTACGTGGGCGCAACCGGCCTGAAGCAAATCGAGAAATACACGCTGTGGGACCGGGCGTATGCAGAATTACGGGGCGCGTTGCTGGCGGGGCGTTTCGTGCCGGGTCAACGCATTCTGTTGCGCGACGTGGCTGGCGAGTTGGGGATCAGCCTGACGCCTGTGCGCGATGCCGTGAATCATCTGATCGCGGAGCGTGTGCTCGAACGTGGCACGGGGGGGCAGGGAGGCGGCGCAATCGTGCCGCCTATCGATCCCGATCAATTTCGGCAGTTGACCATCATGCGTGCGGATCTGGAGTCACGCGCCGCCTACGAGGCCGCGGCCCATGCGACCGACTCGGATATTGCGTTATTGCGCCAGCACCTGGCGCAGATGACGGATCACATCAATGAGGAACGGCGAGATCATTATCTGGAGATGCATCGCCGCTTTCATTTCGGTATTTATGCGCTGGCGCGCATGCCGATCATCCAGGATGCCATCGAGACGCTGTGGCTGCGATGTGGTCCTGTCCTGACCATCGTATTACCTGAATATGTGCCGTATTTGAAAAAGACGGACTACCATGCCGCGGCATTGGATGCGTTGCAGCGCCAGGATGCGCAGGGCGTGGCGGACGCCATTCGGCGCGACATTTCCGAGGCAGGAACCTATATCCATCAATTGTTGCGTCGCCGGGAGGCCGCGGCAGACACACAGGCGGGGTGAGAACCGCCACCTGTGCAGGCGTCAGTTGCGCGGCTTGCGTGCGCGCAACAGTTCGTCCAGTACCAGCAGCACTGCACCGCAGGTGATGCAGACATCGGCAATGTTAAAGGCGGGGTAGTACCAGTCGTTCCAGTAGAACAACAGAAAATCGATGACGTGGCCGTAGACCACGCGATCGATCACATTGCCCAGTGCGCCGCCCAGTATCAACGTCAGCGCCAGGCAAAAGCGCGGCTGCGCCGTATTGCGGCGTAGCAGCCAGACAATGACGACGGACGCGACGATGCCCAGTCCGGTGAACAGCCAGCGTTGCCAACCGGCTTCGGAGGCCAGGAAACTGAACGCCGCGCCGCGGTTGTACATCAACGTGAAATCAAAAATCGGCAGCACATTGACGCGTTGGCCGTATGTGTAAGCCGAGTCGAAATACAGCTTGGTGATCTGGTCCAGGACGATCAGCAGCAAGGCGATCGATAACCAGCGCCCGGTGGTACGTGGCGCTGGTTGGATCGGCTTTCCTGGCCCACGGCCGGGCTGCGGGCTCACGTCATTCACGGTGCCCGCAGAGGATTGGCTTGGTACCTCACGCGACATGGTGTCAGGCCTTGTCGCGCGGCTCGCCCGAGCCAAACAGGTTGGACACGCAGCGGCCGCAGATCTCGGGATGATCCGCATCGCTGCCCACATCCAGTCGCCAGTGCCAGCAGCGCTCGCATTTCTTGTTCGTGGATGGCGTGATCTCGATGCGCAAATCGCCCGTGCCAGCATGGACCGTGGCGCGCGAGACGATCAATACGAATCGCAGATCGTCGCCCAGGCTTTCCAGGATGGCGCGATCGTCACCGTCGGCATGCAGATCGACTTCGGCCTGCAACGACGAGCCGATGCCGCCTGCGGTGCGGACCTCTTCGAGCTTGCGCTGTACGTCGGCACGGATGGCGCGCAGACGTGCCCATTTCCCAGTCAACGCCTCGGCGTACGGCGGCAGCGTGTGGAACACCTCGGTGAAAATCGTGACGCGCGGCGCATCGGCTTGGTGTTTCAGCGCGGAATCGACCAGGACTTTCCAGGCTTCTTCTGCCGTGAACGACAGGATGGGAGCCATCAGCTTGAGCAGCGTCTGCGTGATTTCCAACAGAGCCGTCTGTGCCGAACGGCGCGCTACGCTATCGGTGGCGGTGGTGTACAGACGGTCCTTGAGGATATCCAGATAGAACGCGCCCAGATCTTCGGAGCAGAACGTCTGCAGACGCGAGACGGCGGGGTGGAAATCATAGCGCTCGTATTGCGCGATGACTTCAGCCTGCATTTGCGCCGTCATGGCCAATGCGTAGCGGTCGATCTCGAACAGCTCGTCATACGGCACTGCCTGACTGACGGCGTCGAAGTCGGCCAGGTTGGCCAGCAAGAAGCGCAGCGTGTTGCGAATGCGGCGGTAGCCTTCGACCACGCGTTTGAGGATCTCGTCGGAAATCGACAGTTCGCCGGAGTAGTCCGTGGATGCGACCCACAAGCGCAAGATCTCGGCACCGAGCGAGTCGGACACTTTTTGCGGGGCGATGACGTTGCCTACTGACTTGCTCATCTTGCGGCCTTGGCCATCGACCACGAACCCGTGCGTCAACAGGGCCTTGTACGGCGGTTGGCCATACAGCATGCAGCCGGTCAGCAGCGACGAATGGAACCAACCGCGATGCTGGTCGGAACCCTCCAGGTACAGATCTGCCGGCCAGGCCAGCTCGGCGCCGTGCGAGCCGCCCAGAGCCTGGTCTTTGCCGCCCAGCACGGTGGCGTGCGTGGTGCCCGAGTCGAACCAGACATCGAGCGTGTCGCGGTTCTTTTCGTATTGATCCGCCTCGTCGCCCAGCAGCTCGCGTGGATCCAGCGATTGCCACGCCTCGATGCCGTGTTGTTCAACGCGCTGTGCGACTTGTTCCAGCAATTCGGCCGTACGCGGATGCAGAGCGCCGGTTTCCTTGTGAACAAAGAACGCCATGGGCACGCCCCATTGGCGTTGGCGCGACAAGGTCCAGTCGGGCCGGTTGGCGATCATGGCGTGCAGGCGGGCGCGGCCCCAGGACGGGTAGAACGCCGTTGCATCGATGCCGGCCAAGGCGCTTTCGCGCAATGTGGGGCCGCCATCGGCAGGCTTGACGTCCATGCCGGCGAACCACTGGCTGGTAGCGCGGTAAATGACGGGGGTCTTGTGCCGCCAGCAATGCATGTAGCTGTGCGACAGCTTTTGCACGTCCATCAGCGACCCCGCAGCCTTCAGGGCTTCGACGATGCGCGGATTGGCGTCCCAGATCGACAGGCCGCCGAACAGCGGCAGGCTCTCGGCATATTTGCCATCGCCCAGCACGGGATTCAGGATCTGATCGTCGGGCAGGTCATGCGCCTTGCACGACACAAAGTCTTCGATACCGTAGGCGGGGGCCGAGTGCACGACACCGGTGCCGGTGTCGATCGTGACGTAGTCGCCCAGGTAGATCGGCGAGGTGCGTGCATACCCTGCATCCGCCGAGGCCAGCGGATGATGGAAACGCAATCCGTCCAGTGCTGCACCTGTGGCGGTGGCGACGATTTCGCCCTGCAGATTCCAGGCTTTCAGGCAGGCCTCGACGCGCTCGCTGGCCAACAGCAGCAGCGACCCATGCGCCGTTGCCGGCGTGACGCGCACCAGCGCGTATTCCAGCTCAGGGTGCACATTCAATGCCTGGTTGGCAGGAATCGTCCACGGCGTCGTGGTCCAGATTACTACTGCGCCATCGTCGACCGAGTCCAGTCCAAAGGCCTTTGCCACGCCCGGTTTATCTGCGAACGGAAATGCCACGTCGATCGCCGGGTCCACGCGATCAGCGTATTCAACCTCGGCCTCGGCCAAGGCCGAGCCGCAGTCGAAACACCAATTCACGGGCTTCAGGCCGCGAAATACGTAGCCCTTTTGCAGGATGCCGCCCAGCGCCCGGATCTCGTTCGCTTCGTTGCTGTAGTTCATGGTCAGGTAGGGGCGATCCCACTCGCCCAACACACCCAGACGCTTGAAGTCCTGGCGTTGACGATCGATCTGTTCCAATGCATAAGCCCGCGCCTTGGACTGGACTTCCGTCACGGGCAGGTGCTTGCCGAATTTCTTTTCGATCTGGATCTCGATCGGCATGCCATGACAGTCCCAGCCTGGCACATAATGCGCGTCGTAGCCCGCCATGTTGCGGCTTTTGACGATGATGTCCTTCAGGATCTTGTTGACTGCGTGGCCAATGTGGATGTCGCCGTTGGCATAGGGCGGTCCGTCGTGCAGCACAAAACGCGGCCGGCCACGGCTGGCAGCGCGTATGGCTTGATACACGTGGTTTTCTTCCCACTGGGTGACCCAGGCGGGTTCGCGTTTGGCAAGATCACCTCGCATCGGAAAGGAGGTGTCGGGCAGATTGAGGGTTTTTTTATAGTCCATGAACGGCAAAATAGGCACGCGCGTTTTGCGCGTCGTCGGCGATGGCGGCTGTCAGGGAAGGCAGATCGGGAAATTTTTCTTCGTCCCGCAACTTGTGCAGGAACTCAACGCGTATGAGTTTACCGTATGCGTCAGCCGGGCCATCGAGCAGGTGCGACTCTAATAGCACACGTCCGTGATCCTCGACCGTGGGGCGCACTCCCAGGCTGGCGACGGCGGGACGTGGTTGCTCGCCCAAGCCATGTACTCGCACTACATAAATTCCCGAGCGCGCGGCACAGCGTGGCGCAACACGCAGATTCAAGGTGGGAAAACCCAGCGTACGGCCGAGTTTCTGGCCGTGGATCACATGTCCGCTGATCTGGAACGGGCGTCCCAGCAGATGCTCGGCCCGATCCAGATCGCCCACGGCGAGCGCGGTGCGGACCTCCGAGCTCGATACCCGGTGCCCCAGGCGGTCGGTCACGTCGGCAATCGTCTGGACCTCGAACCCGTGCACCATGCCCGCCTCGCGCAGCAGATCCACGTCGCCGCTGCGCTTGCGGCCAAAGCGGAAGTCTTCTCCCACCAGCAGCCAACGCGTCTGCAGGCCACCCACCAAGAGTTCCTCAATGAAGGCATTTGCAGACATATCCGCAAATCGCGCATTGAATCGCTCGATGATGATCTGCGCCATGTCCTGGCTGGCAAGCGCTTCGAGTTTGTCGCGCAAACCGGAGATACGCGTCGGCGCGAGCTCCGGCCGCTGGTTCAGCGTGGCGAAATACTCACGGGGATGCGGCTCGAATGTCAGCACCGAGGGCAGCAGTCCGCGTTCGCGAGCCGCCTGCCGTACGCGCGCCAGAATGGCCTGATGACCGCGGTGAACGCCGTCAAAATTGCCGATTGTCAGCGCGCAAGGGGATCGCCGCGCAGGCGGCGGGACCGATCGATAGAGTTGCAGCAAGGTTTTCACGACCGAGAGTTTACAATTTTAGGTTGGTTTGCCTTGGAATATCTCATCTTGCCGGAATCCTTACCTTTGAAACGTCGCCTGGTTATCCTTATTTCGGGGCGTGGCAGCAATATGCAAGCCCTGGTTCACGCCTGTCGCGACGAGGCATGGCCCGCCGAAGTCTGCGCCGTCATTGCCAGCCGTCCGGATGCGGCGGGATTATCGTGGGCGCGCGAACAGGGCATCGCCACCGGCGCGCTGTATCACAAGGATTTCCCCAGCCGGGAAGCTTTCGATACGGCCCTGGCCGAGGAAATCGACCGGTACCAGCCTGATTATGTGTTGTTGGCGGGTTTCATGCGCGTCTTGACGCCGGGATTCGTGAATCACTACGCGGGCCGGTTGGTGAATATTCATCCGTCGCTGCTGCCCATGTTCCCCGGCTTGCATACGCACGCTCAGGCATTGGCGACAGGGGTGCAACTGCACGGATGTACGGTGCATTTTGTGACGCCGGTACTGGATCACGGGCCCATCATCGCGCAGGGCTGCGTTCCTGTCCGTGTGGGTGATACACCTGATATCCTGGCTGACCGCGTGCTGGCCGTCGAACACCAGGCCTATCCCGCAGCGGTTCGCTGGCTGGTCGAGGGCAGGGTGCGCCTGACGGTCGATCATCGTGTCGAGGTCGATGGCGACCCGCAACGTCTGTTTACCGAGGGCGAGATCTGACGGCCAGGCTGTATCCCGCAGCCAGGCTGTATCCCGCAGCGCAACCTCTCGTTATCATCCGCCGAGGCAGTTTGTCTCGGCCCTGAATTTTGATCGGTCAAGGCGTTGCCTTGGCCTTATGGAAAGACAATGAGCAAGAATCCCGCCTCTCGGCAGCGTCCAGCAGGCGCTTTTTCCACGAACCGTTCTGAAACCGGTTCGCGTGGTGGAGCCCGTCGCACATCCAGCGGGCCGTCTCGGTCTGAGGGACGATCAGGCTATCCGGACCGGCCTCGGCCCGAGGGGCGCTCGGGCGACTCTGATCGGTTTCGCTCCGAGGGACGGTCAGGCTATCCGGATCGGCCTCGGTCCGAAGGGCGCTCGGGTGGCTCGGATCGGTTTCGCTCCGAAGGACGATCAGACTATCCGGACCGGCCTCGGTCTGAAGGCCGCTCGGGCGACTCTGACCGGTTTCGCTCCCAGGGGCGCCCCGGCGAACCCCGGCTTCAGCCCGACATGCAACCTCGCACGCCGCGCGCAGTGATCCGCATCGATCAGGTTCAGCGTGTCTTGGGCGAGATCCTGCAATGGACCTATCCGGCCGATGCTGCCTTGTCGCACTGGTTCCGTGCTCATCCCACGCTGGGGGGGCGCGACCGTGGCGAGGTGGCCGAAGCCGTGTACGACGTGCTGCGCCACCTGCGCCGCTATCGCCAGCTCGCCGAAAGCGGCAGCGGCCCGGCGTCGCGCCGCCTGGCAATCCTGGGCCTGACGGCTACGCTGGGCGCGGCGTTTTTAGAAGACGGTCTGGATCCCTCCGAACACGATTGGCTCGAGCGCGTCAGCCGCATCGATCCCGCTACGTTACCCCGGGCCGTCCGTACCAGCATGCCTGACTGGCTGGACGAGCGCCTGGGCAAACTGGACGATCCGGAATCGCTGATGTCGGCGCTGAACCGCCCGGCGGCACTCGATCTGCGGGTCAATCCCCTCAAGATGGAACGCGAGGCTGCGTTGGCCACCCTGGGCGACGGTCCCGCGGCGCGTTTCGAACCTCAGCCTACCCCATATTCCCCGTGGGGGATCCGACTAGCCGGCCGGCCTGCCGTCAATCGCTGGCCGCTATTCGAGAACGGCAGCCTCGAGGTCCAGGACGAGGGCAGTCAACTGTTGGCTTTGCTGGTCGGCCCGCGCCGCGGCGAAATGATTATTGATTTCTGCGCAGGGGCGGGCGGTAAAACCTTGCTCTTGGGCGCGCTGATGCGTTCTACCGGGCGTTTGTACGCCTTTGACGTCTCGGCTGCCCGGTTGGCGCGGGCCAAACCCCGTTTTGCCCGTAGCGGGCTATCCAACGTGGTGCCGGTAGCCATCGAAAGCGAAAACGACGCGCGCGTCAAACGCCTGGCCGGCAAAGCGCAGCGGGTACTGGTCGATGCGCCTTGCAGCGGAATCGGCACGTTGCGCCGCAATCCGGATCTGAAATGGCGCCAGCATCCCGAGGCCCTGGCGGAATTGGGAGCGCTGCAAACGCGTATCCTGAATAGTGCGGCGCGTTGCGTCGCCCCTGGCGGGCGCCTGGTGTATGCCACCTGCAGCCTGCTGGCCGAGGAAAACGAGGTGCAGGTTCAGAAGTTCCTGGACACGCACCCCGATTTTGAACGCCTGGATGCCGCGGAAATTCTGGCCAGCCGCTGCCCGGGACTCGATCTCGAGGGACCCTACGTCCAGTTGCGCCCCGACGTACACGGCACCGATGGATTTTTTGCCGCAGTGTTGGAACGTAAAAAAATGGGTGCTGCAGCGCCGGTGTACGATGAGACGGCGTCCAGGGCTGACGGGGCAGCGTCCTCCGCGGATAGTGAATCCGTGGCTATGGAGGGCAAAGCCGTCGCCGACAGTGCGCCTGCTACCGGCTCGACACCCGCAGGAGGCAAACTTGCTCCTCCAGAAACCAAGTCGTCCGCCGAATAACCCTGCCATAGGGACGGAAAAGCGACAGTTCGTTTGATGATTTGTTGCAAAATGTGTTTTTGGTAGAGCGTCATCGACATGCCGCCTCGCCCCGGGGCAAAGGCCCTCAGCGGGTCGAAATTCTCCCTCCGGGCCGAGGCGTCGCTGCTTAGTCCTTGATTTATCACAAAAACTATTTTGAAATCCCGCTGTCATAAGCAAGTCAGGTACGCTAAACTGCGTTCCATTCCTTTATGCGAGGGTCGCAAAAAGCTTTATGGATCAATTCCTTTCCTTCCTCTCCGGCGGATTTACCCAAGCCAGTTGGTGGCAGATCGTTCTGTACACCCTGGTGATGACGCACGTCACCATCGTGGCAGTCACGATCTTCCTGCACCGCAGCCAGACGCACCGCGGTCTCGACTTACACCCCGCAGTAATGCATTTCTTCCGGTTCTGGCTCTGGATGACGACGGGCATGGTCACAAAGGAATGGGTCGCCATTCACCGTAAACACCACGCCAAATGCGAAAAAGAGGGCGATCCTCATTCGCCGATGCTGTTCGGTGTCTGGAAGGTATTGTTCCGTGGCGCGGATCTGTATCGCGTAGAGTCCGCCAACAAGGAAACCATGGCTAAATTCGGCCACGGCACGCCGGACGACTGGCTCGAGCACAATCTCTATGCCAAGCACAGCCTGTGGGGCGTGCTCACCATGCTGGCGATCGATCTGGCGCTGTTTGGCGCGATCGGCCTGACGGTGTGGGCGGTGCAAATGGCGTGGATTCCGTTCTGGGCTGCTGGTGTGGTCAACGGTATCGGTCACTTCTGGGGCTATCGCAACTACAACAGCCCGGACACCAGCACCAACGTATTCCCGTGGGGCATCGTGATCGGTGGCGAGGAATTGCACAACAACCACCACGCTCATGGCACCTCGGCCAAGTTCTCGGCCAAATGGTATGAGATCGATATCGGTTGGGGTTACATCCAGGTCCTGAAATTCTTCGGTCTGGCCAAGGTCCGCAAGGTCGCGCCCAAGCTCAAGCTCGAAACCGGCACCAAGGCTATCGATCTGCGTACGCTGCAAGGCGTGATCACGCACCGCTACGAGGTCATGGCCCGTTACGGCGAGATCATCAAGACCACGCTGCGCGAAGAGCTCGGCAAGGATCACAGCGCCTCGCGTTTGCAGCGTGTCCGCCGTTGGCTGCACCGCAACGAGGATGTCCTGCATCCCGAGCAGCGCGCCGAGGTCGATCAGGCCATCGCACACAACAAGTCCTTGTCCACCCTGGTGCAAATGCGCCGTGAGTTGGGCCGTTTGTGGGAAAGCTCCAGCGCCAGCAGCGAGCAACTTTTACATGACCTGCAGGCCTGGTGCCAGCGCGCCCAGCAAAGCGGCATCGCTGGGCTCGAGCAATTTGCGCAACGTCTCAGCCGCTACGCGGCATGATGCTAGAGCAACTCAATCCCGAACAACGCGCCGCAGTAACGCTTGATCCGCAGCACGCCCTGGTTCTCGCCGGGGCGGGCAGCGGCAAGACACGGGTCTTGACGACCCGCATGGCCTGGCTGATTCAAACCGGCCAGGCCAGTCCTTTTGGGCTGCTGGCTGTCACGTTTACCAACAAGGCTGCGCGCGAGATGCTCTCGCGCATGTCGGCGATCTTGCCGATCGATACGCGTGGCTTGTGGATCGGCACCTTTCACGGGCTGTGCAACCGCATGTTGCGTGCACATCATCGTGATGCCGGTCTGCCGCAATCCTTTCAGATTCTCGATACCTCCGATCAATTGGCGGCCATCAAGCGCCTCTTGAAGGCGAACGGTATCGACGACGAAAAATATCCCCCTCGCGACGTCCAGCGTTTTATCAGCGGCGCCAAAGAGGCGGGCGAGCGTCCGGGCGATATCGAGGCCTACGATAGTCATCGACGCCGCTTGATCGAGATCTATCAGCTCTACGAGGCGCAGTGCCAGCGCGAGGGCGTGGTCGATTTCGCCGAGCTGCTGTTACGTGCGTATGAGCTGTTGACGCGCAACGCTCCCGTGCGCGAACACTATCAGCGACGTTTTCGCCACATTCTGGTCGACGAGTTTCAGGACACCAACACCCTGCAGTACAAGTGGCTCAAACTGTT
Organism: Bordetella genomosp. 4; assembly: GCF_002261185.1. GTDB lineage: Bacteria > Pseudomonadota > Gammaproteobacteria > Burkholderiales > Burkholderiaceae_B > Bordetella_A. Next base: position 1,120,578 of record NZ_NEVQ01000013.1, on the reverse strand, counting down.
GGCCGGGGGCGGTGCCGCCATTTTTGCGGTGGGCGACGACGATCAGTCGATTTATGCGTTTCGTGGGGCCAACGTGGGCAACATGGCGGATTTCGAGCGCGACTATGCGCGCGGCACCGTCATTCGGCTGGAGCAAAACTACCGATCCTACGGTCACATCCTGGATTCGGCCAATGCGCTCATCGGCCACAATAGCGGCCGCCTGGGTAAGAACCTCTGGACCGAACAAGGCGAGGGCGAGCCCATCCGCGTCATCGAACAACCCTCGGATGGCATGGAGGCCCAATGGCTGGTCGACGAGGTGCGTTCGCTCATCAACGAGGGCAGCCTGCGCCGCGAAATCGCCGTTCTGTATCGTAGCAACGCGCAATCCCGTGTGATCGAGCATGCGCTGTTTTCAGCCGGCATTCCGTACAAGGTCTACGGCGGCCTGCGCTTTTTCGAGCGCCAGGAAATCAAGCATGCCTTGGCCTATTTGCGTCTGATGGCCAATCCCCATGATGACACATCATGGATGCGCGTCGTCAATTTCCCCACGCGAGGCATTGGTGCGCGCACGCTGGAACAGTTGGCTGATGCGGCTCGCACGCTCGACACCAGTCTGTATGGCGCCGTGGCCCGAGTGCCTGGAAAAGGCGGCGCCAACCTGGCTCAGTTCGCACAACTGATCGGCCGTTTGACTGACGAGACCCGCGAGCTGCCTCTGCCCGAGCTGGTCGAGCACATGCTGGAAACCAGCGGGCTCGTCGAGCACTATAAGGCCGACCGCGACGGCGCGGAGCGGCTTGAAAACTTGAACGAACTGATCACGGCTGCGGCGGTGTTTGCCTCGGAGGAAAACTTCGACGGCCTGCCCGCCGGCGTCGTGCCCGAGGGGGCTGTCGATAGCGCTTTGATGCCCGGCGTGGTCGATGCCCCAGCAGCGGTTCCCGCAGGCATGACGCCGTTGGCCGCGTTTCTGTCGCATGCCTCGCTGGAGGCCGGCGACAACCAGGCTCAGGCCGGTCAGGACGCCGTGCAACTGATGACAGTTCACGCCGCCAAAGGGCTGGAATTCGACGCGGTGTTTATCACTGGGCTCGAGGAGGGCTTATTTCCTCATGAGAACAGCATTCTCGAGGCCTCCGGGCTCGAGGAAGAACGCCGCCTGATGTATGTGGCCATCACGCGCGCGCGCGAGCGTCTTTACCTCACTTTGGCACAGAGTCGCATGCTGCACGGCCAGACTCGCTACGCCATGCGTTCGCGGTTCCTGGACGAGATTCCGGAGCAACACCTTAAATGGTTGACCCCGCGGGGCGGGGTGGGTCACGCGCACGCCGGTTTTGGCGAATCGGCGGCTCGTGTCAACCATGGTGATGCGTTCGGACGCCGTGCGACTGGAACGATTTCACCGCGTACGCCTCGCGGCGTGACGTCTGGCGTGACCGTAGGCGACAAGCAGTTCCGCATCGGTCAGGGTGTTCACCATGCCCGCTTCGGTGATGGCACCATCATTGGCCTGAGCGGCTCCGGTCAGGACGCCCAGGCGCAAATCCAATTTCGCGATGTGGGTGCCAAAACCTTGGCGCTCGGCATTGCCAAGCTGGATATCATCCAGGGCTGAGCTCGCCGTCTCCGCCAACCAAGACGCAATCAGGTCGACGCGGGAGCCGCATCCCGCGTCGGAAACCAGTCAAGCCCGAAGGGTTAACTCGTTCGTACCGTCATGCGCCGGCGCCATCCGTACAACGCCAGCGCAATCGCTACCAGCACAAAACCGAGCGTGGTCGACACCGGATCGGGATATACCAACGCGAAACCTGCCACGATCAGCATCGTGCGCTCGAGCGCGTTGACCCGATCCAGCAGCCATCCTTGAAAGCCGATCGCCAACGCGAAAATACCGCTTGCTGCGGTGAACGTGACAGCGGCGATGCTCCACCAGTCAGCTCCCGCCAGGGCCTTGGTCGATCCCATCAACAACAATCCCTGGCCGCTGGGATCGAGCACGAAAATAAAAGGCACCAGAAAGGCCGGGATCGTATATTTCCAACACTGCATGGTGGTCTTGTATGGGTCTCCGCCAGTGATCGCCGACGCAGCGAATGGCGACAAGGCAGTGGGAGGCGAGACCTCCGACAAGACGGCGTAGTAAAAAATGAACATGTGCGCGGCGAAATCCGGCACGCCCAGTTTGATCAGCGCGGGCGCCGTGATGACGGCGCAGATGATGTACGACGCCGTCACAGGTACGGCCAGGCCGATGATCCATACGACCAGCGCGGTATAGATTGCCGTCAGCAGCAACGACCCGGCCGCATAATCGATGACAATGCCGCTGAATTTCAGGCCGAGTCCGGTCAGCGTGACGACGCCGACGATGATGCCAGCGCCGGCGCATGTCGCACCCACGTTCAACATGCCGAGCGAACCGGCTTTCAACGCCTGTATCAGCGGCGAGTTGAACAGATGCTCGGATATCCGCCCCTTGCCGCGGAACAGATCGCGAGAGATCATCGCGGTTTCGGGACGTAGAAAGCTGGTCAGGAAAGACACCACCGTAGCCCAGAAGACCGACAGCACGGGCGAGAAACCCAGCAGCATGAACGCAATGATGGAAACCAGCGACAGAAAATGGTACCAATAGCGTCGAGTCAGATTCCACACCGTGTCTACGCGCTTGATGTCGACGTTGTGCATGCCGTACTTGTGCACATCGATCTCGACCATGAAAAACAGCGCGAGATAAAAGAGCAAGGTCGGGATGGCCGCCATCAGCAGCACGTCCAGATACGAGATGTGCAGGAACTCGGCGATGATAAAAGCTGCAGCTCCCATCACTGGCGGCGAAATGATTGCCCCCAGCCCGCCCGCTGATAATAGTCCGCCTGCCGCGTTGCGCGCGTAACCGACTTTGGCCAACATAGGCCACGCCACCGTACCTAGTGTCACCGTCGTAGCAACGCCCGAACCCGATGGTCCGCCCAGCAGAAAAGAGGCCAGCACCACGGTGCGTCCCGCGCCGGCGGGTTTGCCTCCCATGGCTGAAAAAGAGAAATCGATATAGAACTTCCCGGCACCGGAAAACTGCAGAAAAGCGCCGAAAATCGTGAACAGAATGATCAAGGATGAGGATACATCCGCGGCGACCCCATAGATGCCCTCGAGCGTCATGTACATGAAGCCTACCAGCCGTCCCAGGTCATAGCCTCGATGTGTCCAGGGGTGAGGCAGATAGTCGCCCAGAAAGGCGTACAGCAGAAAACAGCTCGATATGACGGGCAGAATCCAGCCTATCGTGCGGCGCATTGCCTCCAGCACCAACAGAATCAAGGCCGATCCAAAAGCAATGTCCCAGCCATTGGGCAAGGTGTTGCGGTCGGTGAAATCGTCGCCACCCAACAGCAGATAGACCACGATAGCGACCGCCAGCGCAGCCATGAGCCAGTCCCACCACATGATGCGATGCCGATAACGTTTGGCGATGGGGAACATCAGAAAGCACAGCGCCAGCACCATGCTCACGTGCAAGGGACGCAGCGCCTGCGTAGGCACGATCGCGTAAGCAGCGTACAGATGGAATAGCGACATCAATACCGCCACCACTGCCAGAAACACGCCCAGCTTGCCGCCGATACGATTGATCGCGCCTTCCTCTTCCTCGATATATTGCTCGGCCTTGCGCAAGGCCTCGTCACTGACCTGTGCGGAATTCTGTTCGTTGGATTCGATCATTGCCGGAGACTCTCTTCCAGGATGCGGTTACGGCAAGGTGTGCCGACGCCGGCCTCGCCTGAGGCGAGACCGGCATAAAGCGGAGCCTGCTTAATCGAGCGAGACGCCGCGTTCCTGGAAATACTTCGCCGCGCCGGGGTGAAAGGGAATGGGGCTGGCTGCCGACTTTTGTTTGTCGAGCGCAAAGTCCGCCGTGATCTTGTGTACGGCAATCAGATCGTCACGGCTTTCAAAGATGGTCTTGACGATGTTGTAGGCCGTCTTGTCGTCCATCTCCTCGTTAGCCACCAGCAGGTTCATCACGTTGGCATTCTTGTTGTCGGTCTTCATGCCGCGGTAGACGTCTTTGCCGATGACCGATTGCACGTAGAGTTTGCCGTACTTCTCGTTCATGGCCGGCACCAGTTCGGCGTTGTCTATCATCAACAACGTGGTGCCCGGTGTGTTGGCCAGGTCTGTCACCGCTGCAGTGGGCAGGCCTCCAACCCAAAAGAACGCATCGATCTTGTTGTCTTTCAGGGCATTGACCGATTCGGCCACGCTCAGGCGCTCGCGTTGGACATCCTTGTCACGATCCAACCCGGCAGCCTCCAATTGGCGAAACGCCATTACTTCGGTCGCGCTGCCGGGCGATCCCGTCGATATGCGTTTGCCTTTCAGATCGGCGAATTTTTCTATGTTTTTACCCTGCAACGTGACGACATGCATGCTGTTGGGATACATGATCATCAGCGTGCGCAGTGCCTGTTTATTTCCCTTGAATTTGTCTTTTCCCTGGTAGGCGTCCAGCGCCGCATCGGACATGGTCATGCCGATATAGCTGTCATCCGAGCCCACCAGTTTGAGATTGTCCACGGACCCGCCGGTGACTTCCGCCGTGGCCTCCATGCCAGGGACTTTCTTGGACAGAATGGAAGCCATGCCGCCGCCGATCGGGTAATAGACCCCGCCCGTGCCGCCCGTTGCAATGGAGAGGTTCTCGGCCCCGGCCGTCTGCACGGCCAGCAGTGAGAAACCCAGGATACATGCAAACCTCTTTACTGAAAGCTTCATGTGGTCTCCTTGTGCGCCGGGCCGGACATTGCCGCGAGAGGATGCCCGCCTGTTTGCGCTTTTTGCTTGTGTGGACTCGGGCGAGTCCTGCCCTTGTTTAACTCGCGTTCAAGCGAAGCGTCAATCGGGACTTTCTCGCCGCACGGTGCCGCGCAGCGCTCTCCCCGGAGGCGCCGCATTCCTCTGCAGCCATCTTCAACCCTGAAGATCAGGCGCTTCGCTGATTCGCTGAGACAGGCGCGTGCAAATCTCGGCCAGCATCTGTTTGATCTGCTCGGTATTCGGTGTGGGCGTACCGTCAATGCGGGCGATATGCGGGATATTGATGGCGGCCACCACGCGTTGCCCCTGGCCCCACACGGGATGGGCGATATTCGTTACGCCTTGGATCTGAATACTGGGCATCATGGCGTAGCCGGTCTGGCGCACAGTCTCCAGCAATGAAAACAATTGCCCCGGATCCATGTCGAGCTCGCCCTCGACATGGATATGGCTGCTCAGCATGCGTGTGCGGGTCACCTCGTCTTGATAGGCCAGCAGGACGTGGCCCGAGGACGTATCGGTCAGTCCCATCACAACACCGACCTTCAGGCCGAACGACCAGCGTTCCGGGCTGTCGGCCTGGGCTACGACAACGACACGGCCGTTTTGATAGATGGCCAGATGGGCGGACTGGCGTGTGCGCTCGGCCAGCTCTTGCAGCAATGGCAATGCCGCACTCACGAGCGATTTGAGTGGCGGTTGGCGGTTTGCCAGGGTGAACATTTTGAGCGTCAGCGTGTAGCGGTCGTTCTCGTCAGTCTGGATGTAGCCGCGGTGCTGCAGCGTCACGACCATACGGAAAATCTCATTCACGTTGCGTCCCAGGACCTGGCTGAGCTGGTTCAGCGTATAGCCCTGTGCACTGGCGCTGAGCGCTTCCAGGATGTCCAAGCCTTTTTCCAGCGCAGGCGCGCTGTAGCGCGCAGCCTTTTCGACCAGCGCTTCGCCCACGGCATGGTGGTTCGGCAAGTTATCTGAGGGGGGAATGGAGGTACTCATATATCCAGGGCCGAGTAGCAGGGGTGGACGCCGCGGCAGCAGAGCCGCACATCACGGAGGAGCAATTTTATATATAAAAATTAATCCTATATATAAAATAATTTTGGGAAAAATTTTTCGGCCGGGAGCGCTGTATTTTCCCCAGGCAAAGCAAAAAATACTATATTAATAGCCAAGTTACGTTGGATACGTGATAAAAAATATTTTTATATATAAAACTGAAATCCATTCAATCAACAAACGGAGACATGATGGCTGATCGTTTGGCAGGAAAAATCGCCTTGGTGACGGCAGCGGGCCAAGGCATTGGTCGCGCAACGGCCGAGTTGTTCATCGCAGAGGGCGCGCGGGTCATCGCCACCGATATCAAACCAGAGTTGCTAAGTAAACTCAGTGGCTGCGAAACGCGGCAATTGGACGTGATGGATTCCGGTGCGATCAATGCGCTGGCGGCCGAATTGGGCGATATCGACGTGTTGTTCAATTGCGCAGGCTATGTGCATGACGGCAGTATCCTGGGTTGCGATCGCCAGGCTTGGGACTTTTCCTTTGCGTTGAACGTCACCGCCATGTACGAGACGATCCGCGCATTTTTGCCGGGCATGCTGCGCCAGGGCCGTGGCTCTATCATCAATATGGCCTCGGCTGCATCCAGCGTCAAGGGTGTGCCTAACCGATTTGCATACGGCGCCAGCAAGGCGGCCGTGGTCGGCCTGACCAAATCCATCGCGGCGGATTTTGTCGGGCAGGGCATTCGCTGCAACAGTATTTGTCCCGGCACAGTCGAGTCACCGTCCTTGCAGGAGCGCATTGCCGGCCAAGCCGACAAATATGGAAAATCCATAGAACAGGTGCGGGCAGATTTCGTGTCCCGCCAACCCATTGGGCGGGTAGGAAAACCGCAAGAGATTGCCGCCCTGGCGTTGTATCTCGCGTCAGACGAGTCCAGCTTCACGACTGGCACCACGCAGATCATCGACGGCGGCTGGTCGAACTGAACAGAATAGATAGTCCTGCATCTTGATAAGGAGTTAGAGTTGAAACTGTTGCGATACGGCCCTGTGGGCCAGGAAAAACCCGGCCTGTTGGATGCCCAGGGCGCCGTCCGTGATCTGTCGGGCGTGCTGCCGGATATCACGGCCCAGACCTTGTCGCCCCAGGCGCTGGATACCTTGCGCAAGGTCGATCCAGCCAGTCTGCCCGTTGTAGCCCAGCCCGGCCGCATGGGGACTCCCTATGCCGATCCCGGCAAGTTTGTCTGCATAGGTTTGAACTACAGCGATCATGCTGCCGAGACAGGCGCCGAGCCGCCGGCTGAGCCCATTCTGTTCAACAAATGGTCCCGCGCGTCGGGTGCCAACGACCCCATCGTGCTGCCCAAAGGCTCTGTGAAAACGGACTGGGAAGTCGAGTTAGGCGTGGTGATCGGCACCAAGGCGCGATACGTCACGCTGGAGGATGCGCTCAAACATGTCGCCGGCTACTGCGTGATCAACGACGTGTCCGAACGCGAATATCAGATCGAGCGCGGCGGCACCTGGGACAAGGGCAAGGGCTGCGACACGTTTGGTCCGATCGGTCCGTGGCTCGTGACCCCGGACGAGATCCCTGATCCCCAAAATCTGGCCATGTGGCTAGAGGTCAATGGCAAGCGTTTCCAGAACGGCAGCACCAAGACCATGATTTTCAACGTGGCGTATCTCATCCACTACGTCAGCCAATTCATTACTTTGTACCCCGGTGACCTGATTTCCACGGGAACGCCGCCTGGTGTGGGCCTGGGCCAAAAGCCGCCTGTGTATCTCAAGGACGGCGACGTGGTGAGGCTGGGTATCGAAGGGCTGGGCGAGCAAACGCAACGCGTCCATGCGTGGAATGCCGAGTTGCTGGATTGATGGATGTTCCCACCGCAGGCATGTATCTGCGGTGAAAGTTGTGCAGCACGAAGCAACGCTGCTACGCGTTGCTTCGTGCTGCGGTGTTTTCCAGGATGGCAGTTGAGTTCGTTGTAGCGTGCGCACGCCGGTCAACTGCCTGCCGCATGAATCATGAAATCCCGAAACGCGCTCGCCGGCCGCGCCATGGACGCGCGCGGATGCCACAACAGCCCCGCATCCATAGGCGGCACCGCATCGGTCAGCGGAATCGCTTCGATCTTCTTGCCCTCTAGCGACCACGGCCGATAAACCATATCCGACAAAATCGTGACGCCAAATCCGTGCGCCACCAGGCCTCGCAGTGCCTCCATGGACCGCGTGCGAAAAGCAATATCGGGCTGTAATCCATGCGCCTGCCAATAACCCAGCGTAGAGCGTTCGCCCTCATCCATCTCGAGCAGAATATAGGGCAGCTTGGACACGTCGGCGAGGGACGGCGCGGCGTGTTCCAGCAACGGATGACCCGCCGGCACCCACAACTGCCGACGCGATTTGACCAATACGTGCTTGCTCAGCGTGTTGCGCGTATCCGAATTCGACAGCAGTGTCACACCGAGTTCCACGTCGCCGCTGGCGATCGCAGCCTCGATCTCAGGGCGGTCCATATCCACCAGGTCCAGCACGATATCCGGATAGCGGCGGCGAAAACGCGCCAGCAACTCGGGCAGAAAATAGCCTAGCACCGTATAGGACGCCGCAATGCGTACCGAGCCGCGCAGGGTATAGCGCTGGAACCCAGGCTCGCGTAGCGCATCGTCCAGAGCGTCCAGGATTTCCCGCGCGCGCTGATGAAAATGATGGCCCTCTGGCGTCAGCGTGACGCCATGCGGATGACGGTCAAACAGGCGTATGCCCAATTGGGCCTCCAGCGCCAGGATGGCGTTGGTCACGGCCGACTGCGATACATGCTCGTCGGTCGCCGCCATCGACAAGCGGCCCGTGCGGGCAGCCGCGGTGAAATAACGCAATTGCCGTACGGTGACGTCTTTGGCCATGGGGTCTCCGGGTATTAATTTTTTATATACCAGCTAACTGAATATATGAATATACGATAACCAGCCGGCTTTCTACACTCCTAGCAAGCCAATCAATAGGCATCAGGAGACACAGTGAACGCCCCATTGCCCACCCATGTCACGCTGGACGATAAATACACGCAAGAAAGCGGCCGCATCTATTTGAGCGGCACACAGGCCCTGGTACGGCTGCCCATGCTGCAACGGGCGCGCGATCAGGCGATGGGGTTGAACACGGCAGGCTATATCTCGGGCTACCGCGGCTCGCCGCTGGGCGGGCTGGATCTGGCCCTCTGGAAAGCCAAAAGCCATCTCCAGTCCAACGACATCGTCTTCCAGCCCGGCCTGAACGAAGACCTGGCTGCCACGGCTGTCTGGGGAACGCAGCAGTTGAATCTATTCCCCAACGCGACGCGCGACGGGGTATTCGGCATGTGGTACGGCAAAGGGCCGGGCGTCGATCGTTCTATCGACGTGCTCAAGCACGCCAATTCCGCGGGCACCGCAGCCCATGGGGGCGTGCTGCTGTTGGCGGGCGACGACCATGCCGCCAAATCGTCCACCGTGGCGCATCAATCCGAGCATGTCCTGATCGCCGCAGGCATTCCCGTGCTGTATCCGTCGAACGTGCAGGAATATCTGGACTACGGCTTGCATGGTTGGGCGATGAGCCGCTATACCGGCTTGTGGGTTGCGATGAAATGCGTCACGGACGTGGTCGAATCCAGTGCGTCGGTCGAACTCGATCCCGCACGTGTACGCGTGGTATTGCCCGATACCGAACTGCCCGCCGGGGGATTGAATATCCGTTGGCCGGACACCCCTGTGGCGCAAGAGGCCCGTTTGTTGAATCACAAATGGTACGCCGCATTGGATTACGTGCGTGCCAATGGCCTCAATCGCGTCGTGCTGGACGCGCCGGATGCGCACTTCGGCATCATGACGGCGGGCAAGGCCTATCTCGACGTGCGTCAGGCGCTGACCGATCTGGGGCTGGACGACGAGGCCTGTAAGATCGCGGGCATCCGCTTGATGAAGGTCGGCTGTGTCTGGCCTCTCGATGCACAGGGCGCGCGGGCCTTTGCGACAGGCCTGAAAGAAATCCTGGTGGTCGAAGAAAAACGCCAGATCCTCGAGTACGCCTTAAAAGAGGAGCTCTACAACTGGCGCGATGATGTGAGGCCCCGCATATTCGGCAAATTCGACGAGCGCGACAATGGCGGCGGCGAATGGTCCATGCCGCGCGGCCGGCCGCTATTGCCCACGGAATACGAACTCTCGCCCGCACTGATCGCCCGCGCGATTGCCGCGCGCCTGGACAAGGCAAGCTTGCCAGACGAGATCAGGGCTCGCATCGCCGCACGCCTGGCCATCATCGATGCCAAAGAGCGCGAGGCCGCCAAGCCCATCATGGTCGAGGAGCGCAAGCCCTGGTTCTGTTCCGGCTGTCCGCACAATACGTCGACGCGCGTTCCCGAGGGCTCGCGTGCCGTGGCCGGCATTGGGTGCCACTATATGGCGATATGGATGGATCGCAATACCGATACCTTCAGCCAGATGGGCGGCGAGGGCGTGGCGTGGCTCGGGCAAAAGGACTTCACCAGCGAGCGCCATATTTTTGCCAATCTGGGCGACGGGACGTATTTCCATTCGGGGCTATTGGCCATTCGCGCCGCTGTGGCCGCCAACGCGCCCATCACCTACAAAATCCTGTACAACGATGCGGTCGCGATGACGGGCGGCCAACCCGTGGATGGCACATTGACCGTGCCTCAGATTGCCGCGCAGGTCCTGGCCGAAGGCGTCAACCGTGTCGTGGTCGTCAGCGACGAGCCCGATAAATATCATGGCCCGCTGCAGTTGCCCGCCAATGTGGCGGTCCACCATCGTCAGGAACTCGATGCCGTGCAGCGCGAGTTGCGCGATATCTTGGCCACCACCGTATTGATCTACGATCAGACTTGTGCCACCGAAAAACGCCGCCGCCGCAAGCGTGGCGATTACCCCGATCCGCTGCGCCGCGCCTTTATCAACGAGGCCGTATGCGAGGGCTGCGGTGATTGTTCCGTGCAATCCAACTGCCTGTCGGTCGAGCCATTAGAGACGTCGATGGGCAGCAAACGCCGCATCAACCAATCGTCTTGCAACAAGGATTTTTCCTGCGTGCAGGGATTCTGCCCGAGCTTTGTCACTGCAGAGGGCGCCACGGTGCGCAAGCCTCGTCCGGTCAACACGGCGGCGTCGTTAGCCGAGGCACCTGAGCCGGCCATCATGCCGCTGAAAGCTGGCCGCGCTCATCGTTTGGTCGTAGCGGGCGTGGGCGGCACTGGCGTGGTCACCATCGGCGCCTTGCTAGGCGTGGCGGCCCATATCGAAGGCAAGGGCGTCACCGTATTGGACATGGCCGGGCTCGCCCAAAAGGGTGGCGCCGTGCTCAGCCACGTGCAGCTGGCGTCGACACCCGAGGACCTGCAGGCCACGCGTGTCGCCTTGGGCGAAGCCGATCTGGTGATCGGCTGCGACGCCTTGGTCGCGGCCTCGCCCGAGGTCTTGTCTCGTTTGCGCCCCGATGGCGGCCGAGCCGTGGTCAACAGCACGGCCGCGCCGACGGCCTCGCTGCTTTCTCAGCCCGCGTGGACATTCCCCGGCGCCCAGGCCGAGGCCGCCTTGCGCCGCAGCACCTCGGGGCAATGCGATTTCATTGAGGCAGGCCCATTGGCAGAAGCTTTGTTGGGCGATGGCATCTACGCGAATCCTCTGTTGCTGGGCTATGCCTGGCAAAAGGGCAGCATCCCGCTATCGCGCGACAGTCTGCATCAGGCCATCAAGCTCAATGGCGTATCGGTAGAAAAGAACCTCGCAGCCTTTGAGCTGGGACGTCAGGCAGCGCACCATGGCGTGGCGGCGCTGCGCCCGGCAAAACCCGTAACGGTATTGCCCGAGTCGCTGGATACGACGATCCGCCGTCTGGCAGACCATTTGCGCGCGTATCAGGACGAGGCCTATGCACAACGCTATGTGAACGCCGTCTCCGCCATCCGTGATCGCGAGTCCCGCTTGCCGGGCGAGGCGATATTGACGCGGGCAGTGGCAAAGAATCTGGCCAAATTGATGGCTTACAAAGACGAATACGAAGTCGCGCGCTTGCACACCGATCCTGCATTCAAGCAGCGTTTGCGAGAGCAGTTCGAGGGTGAGCCGGGCAAGGATTACCGAGTGATTTACCACTTGGCTCCGCCCGCATTGACCGGTGGCAAGAAACGGGCCTTTGGACCGTGGGTGGAATGGGTATTCCGCGCGCTAGCGCCCATGAAGCGTTTACGCGGAACAAGCCTGGACTTTTTTGGCAAAACCGCCGAGCGTCGTATGGAACAAGCCCTGGTGCGCGATTATTTCGACCTGATCAATGAGTTCGCCCAAAGCCTGGACGCACTGAATCGAGATACCGCAGTCCAACTGGCCGAACTGCCCGACAGCATCCGCGGCTATGGCCACGTCAAGGCGCGCAACGCGGAGCGGGCCGCTGCACGGCGTGAGGCATTGCTGCGGCAGTATCGCGAGGGTTCAAGCGTCGCAAAGGCGGCTTAAGTCATCGAGGAAGCAGGCGCCGCATGATGCGCTTGCGCTCTCCGGTTAACGCCGAGGCCTTTTTTGTGCGCGATGGCCTGTATGGCCGTGCGCGTGCCGCAGTCGTGAACCTCGTTACTACCTGTGTAGTACGATCACCTCCTCTGACGAGGACGGTGCACGACCGGCAACGGCATGGAAAATCTATTACGCAAACTCGATCTGACCTCGTTGCGGCTCTTCGTAGCCGTTTGCCAGGAGCACAGCATCGCGCGCGCGGCCGAACGTGAGTTCATCGCGCCCTCGGCGGTCAGCCGACGCATCGCAGAACTCGAATCGCTGATCGGCCTGCCGCTCATTCAACGCCATACGCGTGGCGTGACGATTACAGAGGCCGGGCGAACCGTCTTGCATCATGCCGGCAAGCTCATCGGTGATGTCGAGGCCATGGGGGCGGATCTCTCCCGGCTGTTCTCGGGCGCCAAGGGGCATGTGCATGTCGCCGCCAATCTATCGGCGATCGTGCAGTTTCTGCCCGAGGATGTCGCTGCTTTTCAGCGCTTGTTTCCCGACATAGACATTGAGCTCGAGGAGTGCCACAGTCCCGATGTGTTGCGGCGCGTACGTGAGCGCGACGTGGATTTCGGTATCTGCAATAAGACGGCCGATATAGAGGGCCTGCACGCATTGCCGTATCGCCGTGATCGGCTGGCCGTCATGTTGCCCGCATCGCATCCCAAGGCCGCGGCCCGTCAACTGAGCTTGCAGGATATCGCGGCGGAGACCTTCGTCGGTCTGGGCCCCGACAGCGCGCTGACGCAGATGTTGGCCGCTCGAGCTCAGGCCATGGGCACGACGTTGACGGTCAAGATTCGCGTCACCAGCCTGGATGCATTGTGCCGGATGGCGCATGCCGGATTGGGCATCGCTATCATGCCGCAGCAGGTGGCGGAGTTGTATCTCTCTGCGTTGGATGTGGTGGTAAAACCCTTGTCGGATCCTTGGGCACGGCGAGAAATGAGCATCGTCTGTATTGATCCAGAGCAACTGTCGGCCAGCGCCTCGGTGTTGCTGCGGTTTCTCGCGCAGGACACGTAATCTCGGTTCACGATGTCAGCCATGCCGAGACGGCACTTCGGATCGTCTCAACGTCTCCTTATAGTCTCAGCCACAGGGCAATAGACCCCGTTTGCACCGAATGAGGAGACTCGCTTGATGATCGCTCGAACTTTGGCGGCCTGTACGCTCGCCATCTCAACCGCATTGTTCCAGACACCTGTCGCGCAGGCGGCCAACTATCCCGATCACCCGATCCGGCTGATTGTGCCTACGTCGCCTGGCTCCACCGCAGACGTGGTCGCCCGTGTGGTTGCCGATCATCTGGGCAAGGCGCTGGCCCAGCCTCTGATCGTCGAAAACCTGTCAGGCGCCGCCGGTATTCCCGGCACCCGGCAATTAGTGTCCGCCAAACCCGATGGCTATACCCTCGCGATTGTGTCGTCGAATCACGCCATCAATCCCAGTTTGTACAAAGACATGCCGTACGACAGTGTGCGCGACATCACGCCCATCTCGATGATCGGCACCACGCCGCTGGTCGTTGTCGTGTCGGACACCTCGCCGTATCGCGATATCGGGGCTTTGCTGTCGGCCGCGCGGGCCCACCCAAAAGAGCTCAACTACGGCTCTTCGGGCACGGGCAGCGTCCTGCACCTGGCTGGCGAGTTGCTCAAGTCGCAAGCGAACGTCGAGATGACCCACATCCCATATCGAGGCGGCAATGCCTTGATTACCGACGTGATGTCCGGCCAGATTCAAACGGCATTTCTGGCAGTGCCCTCGGTGTTGGCGCAGATTCAGGCGGGCAAGCTCCGCGCATTGGCCGTCAGTACGCCAGAGCGTTTGGCGGTGCTGCCAGACGTTCCTACATTGGCCGAATCGGGGGTAAAAGATTATTCCTATGATGCCTGGATCGCGTTGATTGGCCCCGCCGGCATGGCGCCGGAACAGGTGAGTCAGCTGCAATCCGCCACGGCGCGTGTGATGAAAGATCCCGACGTATTAAAAGCCTTGCAACCCCTGGGATTCGTGTCACAAGGCAGCACAACGGAGCAGGCCCGTAAAGTCCTGGTGGACGAAGTCACCAAATCCCAAGGCCTGGTATCGGCCGCAGGAATCTCTGTTGAATAGTGTGAAGTATGTCTGAAACTCTGGTACTAGATCGTCCTGCGCGTTTTCTGTTTTTGTCCCGCGACCCTGCGCAGATCACCGCGCAACTCGCCGGTAAACCCGCGACCTTGATCCAGGCAAGTCCTTTGCGCGACGACGTGTCCACCGACGAGATCACGCCGGTGACCATCCTGACGCACTTTGACGAAAGCCTGGGGCGATTCCCCTATACCGGACTGCAGGTCGCAGGTCAGCGCCCCATTGCGGAGAATGCGATTCGCCAGTCGGGAGTCAACGTCGTCGTCGGCGGCAAGCGCTACGGCAAGGGCTCGTCCCGTGAACACAGTCCCATGGCGGAAAAGTCGGCGGGGGTGCGTCTGGTCATTGCCGAGAGTTTCGAACGTATCTATCGGCAGAACGCCGACAACATAGGCCTGTACACCAGCACCGATATGAGCCTGGTGGAACGCCTGCAACGCGGCGAGCGCATTACTGTCGACGACATCGTGGCGGATCGCGATGATTTGGCGGCGGCGATCGTGCGCGAGGGCGGATTACTGGCGTTCGGACAACGGCATCTGCGCACAGCGGCGCAGCAGGACTCGACGGACACCGGGCCGCAGACGCTGTTCGAAAAAATCATTCGGCGCCACCTGTTGCGTACGCCCGTGACGTCGCCGGCATTGTCGATAGGCGAGGGCGTCTTCGTACGTGCGGATTGGCGATTCATCCACGAGTACTACACCGGCATGGCTGCGCATATGCTGCACGCGCGCTTCGGCCGTCCGTTGACGCTCGTCGACACCGACAGCATCGTGGTATTCGAAGACCACACCTCGTATGTGGATGAAAGCCCGAATCATATGCGTATGGGTTTTGTGCCTAAGGTGCGCTTCATGTGCCAGGCGCAACGCGACTTCATCCGCGACTACGGGTTACGTCAACATCGCACCTTGACCGATGCCGAGGCCGTCTTGGATCCTGGCACGAACGTTGCCGGTATTTCGCACGCGATGATGGCCGAGCATTATGCCTCGCCGGGACAGGTGGTGGTGGGGACCGATTCGCATACCCCGCATAGCGGTGCCCTGGGTTGTGTCGCATTCGGTGTAGGTACGACGGATATGGCCAACGCGTTCATGACCGGCACTATCCGATTGACGATGCCAGCGAGTCTGAAGATCGACTTGCGCGGCCAATTGCCAGCCGGCGTCACCGCAAAAGATGTCGTGCTGCATCTGCTGGCGCTGCCCGAAATCCGGGCGGGAGCAGGGGTAGGAAAAGTATTCGAGTTCATCGGACCAGCTGTGCGGGCCATGTCGATCGACGAACGCGCGACGTTGACCAATATGACGGCAGAGCTGGGCGGTTTGACCGGCATCGTTGCACCCGACGAGGTGACCTGTGCCTTTTTGCGTGAGCGTCGCGGCGTGCAAACGGAGGTCGAACCGTGGATGCACAGCGACGAGGGCGCGGGCTATGCGGCGACGTTTACCGTCGATTGTGCTGCACTATCGCCCTACGTCGCCGCACCGGGTGATCCCGGCAATGGCATGCCGTTGGCCGAGCTCAATGAACGTCCGCGCGTCGATATCGCGTATGGAGGCTCATGCACGGCCGGAAAACGCGAGGATTTCGATCACTATCACGACGTGCTGGCGTGGGCGTTGGCAAACAACCTACGTATCGCCGATGGGGTGACGCTTTTTCTGCAGTACGGCACAACCGCCGTACGCGATTACTGCCAGGCAAAAGGCTACGACCAGACTTTTGCCCGCATGGGGGCGCGCATCCTGCAGCCATCGTGTGGCGCGTGCGCAAACTGCGGTCCAGGCTCATCCACCCATGCGAATCAAATCACCGTCAGCGCGATCAACCGCAATTTTCCCGGCCGCTCGGGGCCGGGCAGCGTGTGGCTGGCCAGCCCGCCGACAGTGATCGCCAGTGCGTTGGCGGGGGAATTGATGTCCTTTGAGGAACTCAAGGCACGCTACGAGGCGGCTTGAGCGGCAGCCACGGCGACTGATGAACGAATTCATCAGATGGGCTGCGTCACGCTAGACGCCATCACCGCAGTTGGCTGGCGACACGAGCATGGTACGGCCCATGCGATGCAGCCTCGCACACGTTGAGACCGCTTATTCGCTCGTTCCCTGCTCAATCTCTTCGAGCTCCGTCTGGATTTCCAGCCATTGTTCTTCGAGATTGTCCATTCGTTTGCCCAGCTCACCGTGCTCGGCCATCACTTGTTGGCGTTCGGTACGGCGCGCATCGGAATACAGGTCTGCATCGGCAATCAGCGCATCCAACACCTGCAACCGTGCCCGCAGCTTGTCCATCTCGCTTTCCACTTTGGTCAGCTTGGCCTGCAAGGGTTTGCGCAAGGTGGCCAGCTTCTGGCGTTGCTCGGCTTCCAGGCGGCGTTGGGTCTTGCGGTCTACGTTCGCATTGTCTGTGCTGCTTGATGCGGCTTCGCCGCGTGCTTCTGCCCGCGCTTCTGCGCGAGATTCAGCTTGGCGCGCGTTCAGCCAATCCCGGTAATCCTCCAGATCGCCATCGAACTCACGCACCTGTCCATCGGCAACGATCCAGAAACTATCCACGGTCGTGCGCAATAAATGACGATCGTGCGAGACCAATAGCATGCTGCCCGAAAACTCGGCCAATGCTGCGGCCAGCGCTTCGCGTGTCTCCACATCCAAGTGGTTGCTGGGTTCGTCCAGCAGTAGCAGATTGGGTTTTTGCCATACGATCAACGAGAGCGCCAGACGCGCTTTTTCGCCGCCCGACATGGGCCCGACTTTGCCATTGACGGTGTCGCCGGAAAAACCAAAACCGCCCAGATAATTGCGCAGTTCCTGCTCGCGCGCATCGGGTGCCAATCTGGCCAGATGCTCCAGCGGCGTGCCATCCAGGTCCAGCATATCCAGTTGATGCTGGTGGAAATAGCCAATCGCCAGGCCCTTCGAGGCGCGACGCTCTCCTGCTTGTACCGGGATTTCCTCGGCCAAGGTCTTGATCAGCGTACTTTTGCCGGCGCCGTTTGCGCCCAGTACGCCGACACGAGCGCCTGCACGCACCATCAGCGTGACATCTTTCAAAATGGAAACTTGCTGCCCAGCCGCGCCCGTGTAGCCCGCTGCCACCTTTTCCAACACCAATAGCGGATCCGGCGTATGCTCAGGCGAGGGAATACGTATATCGATGCCGGCCTCGGCGTGCAGCGGCGCCAGCGTTTCCATACGCGCCAGCGCCTTGACCCGGCTTTGCGCTTGTTTAGCCTTGGACGCTTTAGCCTTGAAGCGATCAATAAAACTCTGCAGCCGCGCGGCCTCGCGAGACTGACGTTCATGCGCAA
The DNA here is from genome assembly GCF_002261185.1 of Bordetella genomosp. 4. GTDB lineage: Bacteria > Pseudomonadota > Gammaproteobacteria > Burkholderiales > Burkholderiaceae_B > Bordetella_A. Next base: position 1,102,720 of record NZ_NEVQ01000013.1, on the reverse strand, counting down.
TACCGACCAGGCGCAACCGCTCGGCGCGTTGCGTCAGGAAATCCTGATAGCCGCCGCGATAGCGCACCAGCTTGCCGTGGTCAAAATGCAAAATGATCCGCGCCACCGCATCCAGGAACTCGGTATCGTGCGAAATCAACAGCACCGTGCCCGGATACGCCGCCAGCCATTTCTCCAGCCACAACATGGCGTCCAGATCCAAGTGGTTGGTCGGCTCGTCCAGCAGCAGCAATTCGGACGGCGCCATCAGTGCCCGCGCCAAGGCCAGACGCATACGCCAGCCGCCCGAGAAACTGGCGACCGGTTTCATCCATTCGTCCGGTGCAAATCCCAGGCCTGCCAGCAGTTGCTCCGCACGCGAGTTCGCGCTCCACACGCCGGCTTCGGCCAGCGCCGCCTCGAGTTCTGCGATGCGTGTGCCTTGATCATCATGCACCGCTGCGCGTTCGGCTTGCAGCGCACGCAGATGCGTGTCGCCGTCAATCACGAATTCGCGGGCAGGGCGTTCGTCGGCGGCGATTTCCTGCTGTACGCTCGCGATGCGCCATCCAGCCGGCACGTCCAGCGTGCCGGCATCCTGGTCCAGGGCGCCCGTCAACAAGGCAAACAGCGACGATTTGCCCGCGCCGTTCTTGCCGACAAAACCCACCCGTTCGCCAGGGTTCACTACAAATTCCGCGCCATCGAGCAGTACCTTGGTACCGCGGCGCAGCGTCAATCCTGATGCTCGTATCACAGCTGTTCGCGGGTCAGTAGCAGAATCTGGTCCGACGCTTCTTCGGTATCCAGCCAGATGGGTTCAAGCTCGGGGAACGCGGCTTCGAAATGATCGCGCTCGTGGCCGATTTCCAATACCAACACGCCCTCGGGCGACAGGTATTGCGGGGCGGCTTGCAAAATGCGCCGCACCAGATCCATGCCATCCGTGCCGCCCGCCAGCGCAAGCGACGGCTCATGCCGGTACTCGTCCGGCAGTTCGTTCATCGATTGGCTATTCACATAAGGCGGGTTGCACACGATGACGTCATAGGCCGCCGCCGGCAACGCATCAAACAGATTGCTGTGATGCAAGGCCAGACGATCCTGCAAGCCGTACTCATCCACATTCCGGCGAGCCACCTCCAACGCATCGGTCGACACATCGACGGCGTCTACTTCTGCATTCGGAAAGGCCAGGGCAGTCAGGATCGCCAGACACCCGGAACCCGTACACATATCCAGCGCACGCGTGACCTCGAACGGATTGCGCACCCAGGGCGACAGGCCCTGATCCAGCAATTCCGCAATCGGCGATCGCGGCACGATGACGCGTTGATCGACGTAAAAACGGTGGCCGCGCAACCAGGCTTCGTGTGTCAGGTATGCCGCGGGCAGGCGTTCGGTCACGCGCCTATCGATCAACTCCAATACACGGGTGCGCTCGTTGGCGGTGACGCGCGCATCCAGAAATGGATCCAGCGTGTCGGGTGGCAGATGGAGTCCGTGCAACACCAGATAGACGGCTTCGTCCCAGGCATTGTCGGAACCATGACCCAGTGCAATCCGGGCCGCGTTAAAGCGCGACACGCCATAGCGTATCAAGTCACGCAGGGTCTGCAATTCTTGGCGATCAGATGACGACATAGCGCCTCAGTGAGCCAGCAGCAGGTTTTCCAACGTGCGCCGGTAAATATTCTTCAGGGGATTCAGACTATCGAGTGCGATGCACTCGTTGACCTTGTGGATCGTGGCATTGCAGGGGCCAAACTCGATGACCTGCGGACAGATCTTGGCGATGAAGCGTCCATCCGAGGTGCCGCCCGTGGTGGACAGCTCAGTCTTGAGGCCTGTTTCGGATTCGATGGCCGCAGACAGGGCATCGGTCAACGAGCCACGTGGAGTCAGGAACGGCTCGCCGCCCAATTCCCACTGCAGGTCGTATTCCAATCCATGGCGATCCAGTACCTCATGCACACGCGCCTTCAAGGAATCCGGCGTGCTGGCCGTAGAAAAACGGAAATTAAATAGCGCGACGGCTTCGCCAGGCACCACATTCGTCGCGCCTGTACCCGCATTCAGATTCGACACTTGGAACGTCGTGGGCGGAAAATACTCATTGCCCTGATCCCATTCGATATTCACGATCTCGGCCAGCGCGGGCGCGAGTTGGTGCACCGGATTGCGGGCCAGATGTGGGTAGGCCACGTGTCCTTGGATGCCTTTTACGGTCAACTTGCCCGACAGCGATCCACGGCGTCCGTTTTTGCAGACATCGCCGATCTCTGCAGTCGACGTCGGTTCGCCCACAATGCAGTAATCGAGCTGCTCGCCTCGCGCTTTCAAGGCATTGCAGACGATCACCGTGCCATCGATGGCGGGGCCTTCTTCGTCTGAGGTGATCAAAAAAGCAATCGAGCCGGGATGTTGCGGGTGGGCCGCCACGAACTCCTCGACTGCCACCACAAAGGCGGCGATCGAGCTTTTCATGTCGGCCGCACCGCGGCCGTACAGAAACCCGTCACGCTCGGTCGGAACAAAGGGATCGCTATTCCATTTCTCGCGCGGGCCGGGTGGCACGACATCCGTGTGCCCGGCAAAGACGGTGAGCGGACCTGCGGTGCCGCGACGGGCCCAGAGATTCGTCACACCGCCTTGCGCGATGGTTTCGCAATGAAAGCCGATGCGCGTCAGACGCTCGGCCAACAGGCTTTGGCAATCCTCGTCGACAGGCGTGACCGAGGGGCGGGCGATCAGGTCCTTGACCAGATCCAGTACGGCGGATTGACTCATTAAGCTCTCAGCAAATCGTTGATGCTGGTCTTGGCACGCGTTTGCGCATCGACACGCTTGACGATGACGGCGCAAGCCAGGCTGTGCGAACCGTCTTCCGAGGGCAGCGAGCCGGGTACGACCACCGACCCCGAGGGCACGCGGCCATAGGTGACCTTGCCCGTGGCGCGATCGTAGATCTTCGTGCTTTGCGACAGGAACACGCCCATGGCCAGCACCGAGTTTTCTTCGACCACGACACCTTCGACGACCTCGGAACGGGCGCCGATAAAGCAGTTGTCTTCGATGATGGTGGGGTTGGCTTGCAGGGGTTCCAGCACGCCGCCGATGCCGACGCCGCCCGACAAGTGCACGTTCTTGCCGATCTGCGCGCACGAGCCGACCGTGGCCCACGTATCGACCATCGTGCCTTCGTCAACGTAGGCGCCGATGTTCACGTACGACGGCATCAACACCACGTTCTTGCCGATAAAGGCGCCACGGCGGGCCACCGCCGGCGGCACCACGCGATAGCCGCCTGCCTGAAAGGCCGTGTTGCCGAAGTCCGCGAATTTCGTCGGCACCTTGTCGTAGAACGTCAACGGAGCCTGGCCCATGACGGCGTTGTCGTGCAGGCGGAACGACAGCAGCACGGCCTTTTTGATCCACTGATGCACCACCCATTCGCCGGTCGATTTGTCGGCCACACGCAGGCGGCCCTGGTCCAGGGCCGCGATGGTGTGCTCGACCGCATCACGCACTTCGGCGCTTGCGTCGGAGGGCGACAGGTTGGCCCGGTTTTCCCAGGCTTGTTCGATAGTGGTTTGCAGGTCGAGAGTCATGACGCTTTATTTACTAGAAAGGGTTGATCAAACAGAGGTTTTGACAAAATGCGCGATGCGTTCGGCCGCCTCGACGCATTGCGCCAAAGGAGCCACCAGCGCGATGCGGACACGGCCCGCACCCGGATTGACGCCGTGCACCTCGCGGCCGAGGAAACTGCCGGGCAGTACGGTAACACCAGTACGGCCGTAAAGGTCGCGCGCAAAGCTGGTGTCCGACGCTGGCGTCGGCACCCATAGATAAAAAGACGCCTGCGGCATGCGCACGTCCAGCGCGCGTTGCAGGATCGGTACGACAGCCTCGAATTTCGCACGATATTGCCGGCGATTATCGGCAACATGGCCCTCGTCGGTCCAGGCTGCGACGCTGGCCGTGGCAATCACGGGGCTCATCGCGCTGCCATGGTAGGTGCGATACAGCAGGAACTGCCCGATCAGTTTGGCATCGCCTGCGACAAAGCCCGAGCGCATGCCCGGCACGTTAGAGCGTTTGGACAGGCTGGAAAACGCCACCAGATTGGCATAGTCATCGCGCCCCAGGCGGCGCGCCGCCTGCAGGCCGCCCAGCGGCGGGTTGCCCTCGGCGAAATAGATCTCGGAATAGCACTCATCCGAGGCAATCACGAAACCATGGCGATCCGACAGCTCGAACAACACCCGCCATTCGTCCAGCGACATGACGTTGCCGGCGGGGTTGCCGGGGGAACACACAAACACCAATTGCGTCCGTTTCCACACATCCTCGGGCACGCTGCCCCAGTCGCAGCCGAAATCGCGCGCCGGATCGGCGTTGACGTAATACGGCGTCGCGCCGGCCAGCAGCGCCGCGCCTTCATAGATCTGATAAAACGGGTTCGGGCAGACCACCAGCGCGTCTGCATTCGGGTCCACGACGGTTTGCGTAAAGGCAAACAAGGCCTCCCGCGATCCCAGCACCGGCAGGACTTCCCGGTCAGCGTCCGGCGCAGGAATGCTGTAGCGCTGCGCCAGCCATTGAGCGATCGCCTGACGCAGCGCCGCGTCGCCCTTGGTCGCCGGATACACCGACAGTCCCTGCAGGGCGCCGCACAGGGCTTCGCCCACGCGCGCGGGTGCGGCGTGTTTGGGCTCGCCGATCGACAAATTGATCGGCGTCAGTCCCTCTGGCGGGGTGCCGGCCTCGGCCAGCAAAGCCCGCAATTTTTCAAAGGGATAGGGGTGCAGGAAATTTAATCGGGGATTCATAAGCACGATTTTAACAAGCAAGCTACAATAGCGGGCTTGGTACCGCGAAGGTGGCGAAATTGGTAGACGCACCAGGTTTAGGTCCTGACGCCGTAACAGGTGTGGGGGTTCGAGTCCCCCCCTTCGCACCATAATACTTAAAACCGTTGATTACATATAATCAATTTCTTTCAAATCAACGGTTTAGCAGGCTGGGTGGGTGATCGACTGATTGCCGAATCTCAAAAATTCGCAGTCATCGGCCCCATTTCTGCCCCGCTATCGGCCCCACATGGCAAGCATCCAGAAGACCGATAAAGGGTATCGCGCTCAAATTAAATTACTGGGCGCGCGCGACAGTAGGGTTTTTACCACTCGTCGTGAGGCGGTAGAGTGGTCCGCCAGGCGAGAGGCAGAGATCCGAGAGCGTGCCGAAAAGCCGCCCGGTGACTTGCATACCTTGCAGGAAGCGTTGCGGAAATACAGCGATGAGGTGTCGCCGCACAAGCGCGGCGAGCGCTGGGAGCAGATACGGCTTGCCGCCTTTGAATCCTACCGGCTGCCGATCGCATTGCCAATCTCCAAAGTCACTGCCCAACATATCGCGGATTTCCGTGATGCTCGATCGAAGAAGGTTGGCCCCGCATCGGTGCTGCGGGAACTAAGTCTGCTGGCGTCGGTGTTTGAATCGGCCCGCACTGAGTGGGGGTGGATCACCGATAACCCATGCCGGAACATCCGCAAGCCCGCCAGCCCAAAGCATCGAACCAGGACGATTCATTGGCGTGAGATGCGGGCGATGCTGCGCGAGATGGGTTATGACCCCCGGGCTCGGGTGGCATCCATGAGCGCAGCGGTGGCCAACTGCATGCTGCTGGCGCTGCGCACCGGTATGAGGGCAGGGGAATTGTGCGGCCTCACATGGGACAACGTGCACGAGCAACATTGCCACTTGCCGCAGACCAAAAGTGATCGCCCCCGGGATGTACCGCTGTCGACACGTGCGAGGCGGATTCTGGATCGGATGCGAGGCTGGGATGATGATCTGGTGTTTGGCCTGAAGACGGCCAGCCTGGATGCACTCTTTCGAAAGTACCGGGGTCGTGCTGGCTTGGATGGCTTTACCTTTCACGACACCCGGCATACGGCGGCGACAATGATTTCGAAGAGAATCGACGTGCTCGACCTGTGCAAGATGTTTGGCTGGACTGATCCAAAAATGGCGATGGTTTATTACAACCCGCACGCATCAAGCATTGCTGCGCGCTTGGGATAGGTAGCGCCGGAGCTCTGCGCCAGTAATCCGTCCATCCACCGGCCTGATCTTGCCTTCCTTGATGCGCTTCTGCAGCGTGTTGTAGCTGATGCCCAGGCGTGCGCACGCGTCCTGATAGTGGTAGCAAACCATATCCTCTATTGCGCGCTCGGCGCCACGCCGGGCCGCTTCTTCCAGCATCCGCTCAAAATCGGTGGTTTCTAGGGTGATAGTCATGATGTGATTTTCTCACTCATCCAAGCGCGGCGCGTCGTTTCCAGCAGCCGCTCGATTACGTCGGTGGTCATTCTTTCCATAGCATCCAGCCGGTGAGTAGCCCGGCAAAAAAGGCGGCGAGAATAGCGAGATTCATCATGCGCCTCCTACGTTCTTATGCTGCGTACCCATGGCGCCAGTTTGCTGATTCAGCCAGCCCCGAGCCCATGCAGACTTTGCCCATTCTGGCCAACGTTGACGGCCGACGCGTCCCGCCGTAATGGGCAGCCCACGCGAATGCGCGGATCTGCCCCATGCTTCATACAGTCGTTTTCCTGCGAGTGGCTTAGCCATTCTTCGCCTCCCCATCGTTCGCTGTGGCGGAAATGCAGGCGAACTCCGGCCGTCCAGATGCTATAGTTCCTCCCTTCATCCGAGCGTTGGAGCACATCATAATGAATGGATACATGACGGCGGCGTTGCCACTACTGGTGTGTGCAGTGACCTTTGGTGTCATTGGGTTATCCATGAGCAACCTGACGTTTTTGTTGATGGGCGCAGGCATGCTCATCGGGGGCGTGCCTCTGGTCGTAATGGGGATGAGTCGGCCACGAGTGGCGAATAAATAGGTGTCCATCACGCTGCCCCCTCGCCCTTGCGCTGCTGGGCGATGGCGGCGTCGTACAAGCGTCGAGCCGGCTTAAGCAGGGTCGCATAGCGCATACCAATCCATAATGCATGATGTGGCTCGATTGGCTCCCACCTTACGCAATCATCATGCAGGAACTCGTCGCCAACCTGGATAATGTCGTCCGCACCAAGTAAACGCCACCGCTCCGCATCCCGCGCATCGTCCGCCTTCTGCGAGGCCACTGGTGCGGCATAGACGGCATTGGGCGCTTTGCCGTAACCCGGCACGGCGTACAGTTCCACCGATTCCACACCGGCAGGCATCTTCCGACCGCTCATCCACCGCAGGCCGTCCTCGTCGGCAACTGCCATATGCTCTAGTCGGATCGGCTGCGCATCCCCTGCGGGCCTGCCGTAGCGGGATAGCAGGGCGCTCATCCGAAAGCCTTTGCTATCCCCGCCCAGTTTGTCGATGTAGTTCGCGGCCGCCTCAAGTTGGCGCAGCAGGGCAGGCTCCGCGCTCGCGGCAGGCTGCACTTGTTCGCCACACTCCACGCATACCCCATCAGCCGGGCGCACATGCTCGCTGTGGTCGCATGCTTCGCTGGCGCTCGCGGCAGGCTGCGCGGCCAGGGCGGCGCGGGCGTAGTCTTTGATGTCCTTTTGTGTGTGATGCAGCCCGCCGTTTTGTGGCTTCGGCAGCAGCGGCAGCGCCACATCCCCCGCACCTTTTGCGGAATCCTCGGCGGCAGGCCGAATGCATAGCTCGTCAAAATTGTCGGCCAGCACTTTGGAAAACTCGCTATCCAGCGGCTTGCCTTCCAGCATGGGTCGGGTCGGGTCGGCGCTGGCCTGGGGCGCGGCCTCTAAAGTTGCGATCAAATCCTCTGGATCGCTATAAGGACCGCCAGGGACGACAGGGCTTGCATCGGCCTCGCTTGTGTCGGGGATGGCATGGGGCGCGGCATCCAGAATGGCCTGCACCAGCAAGACAGCGTTGTTCTGGATGCCGTCGTCGCAGAAGTTGGCCAGCGCTTTATCCACTGCGGGCAGTTCGGCAATGCGCTGAGCGTTCTGCCATTTCGCCCGCTCATCGGCTAAAGGGACGCGCAGCTTGAAGAGGACCGCCTGCTCGAAGGCAGCGAGAAAATTAGCTGATGGTGGAGTGCGACCCGAGTTGTACTGAATCAGCAGGCTTTCAACCTCGTCACCGGTCAGAACGTATTGCTTGTTGTCAGTGGTCATAGCGTCATACTCGCTTTGATGAAGGTTGCCGCCGCTTGCGCGACGATGGCGTTGCCGTAGGCGCGCAGGCGTCCCACTCGGGCGGGAGCCCCATGAGCCAGCGGGAATGTGCCGGGTTCAACTGGCCGATAGACCCCGCCTCGATCGGCGCAGTAGATCCATTCGGCGTTCGACCAGAACCCGCTGACCGCGCCTGCAGGTCCAAATGAACGTTCCCGCCGCCTTTGGTCTTGGTTGTCCGTCCGCCACTGCCATCGCTCGCTTTCGGCGTTGCCCATGCCGCGAAGACTGCCGCATCGCAAAGCGTCGTCCCGTCGTGGTGCTTGCTGTCCGGATTGGATCTGCCGGAGGTTTTGTTGCGTCCGCCCCGGCTGTCGTTGACCGTTGGGGTGGGCCACGAAGTAAAGCCGCCCGCGTCCGTGCGGGGCGCCGTAGCCCGCAGCAGGGGTAACGACCGCCCCGCAGGCGTACTCCAGTCCTTCCAAGTCAGCTTGTACAAGGTCGAGCCAGCCAAGGCCGTCACGGCTTTCAACCTGCTCTCCAAAGACTTTTGCAGGGCGGCGCTCTTGGATGAGCCAGTGCCAGGCCGGCCATAGGTGCCGCTCGTCATCAAATCCAGCTCCTTTGCCTGCCGCGGAGAAAGGTTGGCACGGACAGGAACCGGTCCAAACAGGTCGATCATCTGGCCAGCCTGCGAGGCGAAGGGCATATGACCAGACGCCGATTCCTGCGAAGAAATGGCACTGTGTGTATGGTCGAAGGTCATCAGGGTGTACGTCCTCTATGCTGCGTTCGTCTACGTCGCCCGGCGCTATGTGGCCGGCTGCAATCAGATTCCTCAGCCACTGGGCGACATACGGGTCGATTTCGTTGTAGTAGGCAGCCATGTGGCTATTCCCTCTCTCCTTGGGGAGGGGCGGGCGGATTGAGAGCGGCGTCCACAAGTTTCCAAACAGATGCCACGTCGTCATTACTCATAAATGGGCCGCGCAGGCTGTCTATCGCTAAAATGACTGCGCGCAGGCGGTCGATTTCGTCCAGCAGGGCGGGCTGGTTATTCCACGCCTCGATCAGCAACGTGGCGTCAGGGCCTTCAGCGCCGCCGTTGGGGAAATGCAAGTCTGGGTGTCCGTCTGGCTGCGTGCACGGTACGCACACCGGCTTTGAACCTAGATAGCTAACGATTCGGCGCCACGAATTGCTTGTGGCCAGGGTCAGGGGGCCGGGCGTTGCCCGCGCTATCAGCTCCCTCAGCTTTTGTGTGTCAACGGTCATCGTTATGCTCCCAGTCGTAGGCCCACGCGCGCTCATCCGGGTCCAGGTCGAAGAAGTTATCTACTCCACCTCGTTCTGCGGCGTGCTCCATGATGGCTGCGCGCTCATCAGCAGGCAGATCCCAGAAACCGTTATTCATTACTATTCTCCTGGCGTGCCTTCAGCATGGCGTCTGCGATCCGATATGCCAGGCGAGCGTCGTTTTCAGGGATGGTGAGCCCATTCACCGGCTTATAGTCGTAACCCCGCCATGGGTCTTCAGCTGTGACTAGGCCCTGCATCGCCTTGGCGGCGAAGTAATCGCGCAGGGACATGCCGCCCAAGTGCGATCCGTACTCGCCCCATGGGAAAGCTGGCCCCCCATCGTCCATAGGCTTCGTTGTGGTGGTCATGATTGGACTCCGATCTGAAGCGGCTCTTTGAACGACGCGGACAGCGGCGACAGATGGCCGTACACCGTCTGAGCGGTTTCCATATCTCCGCATACCAGTTGGAACGGGATATCAAAGCAATGCCACTTACCTGCGGCGATGTTCGATGCCGCTGGCTGATGGCGAACGGCCAGGTATTCCTTCAACTCGGCGGGGAACTCGACGCCGGAGCGGGTTTCCATCTGCTCGATGGTCAGGTTTCCTAGACAGATCATGCTGCATGCTCCAACTCAGCGCACCCATATGGGGCGGAGCTTTCTCGACAGAAGTCACCGAACAGCATTTCTGCCGCCAAGCTATAAACCTCGTGAGCCTCTTCCGGCGTCACATAAACACCAAGATGCCGCGAGCGCCCTCGATGCTTTATCTTGGCTGCGTACTTGCCAGTAACTCGATGAAAATGGACACCTTTCAGGCCAAGTTTGTTTTTTCTGCTCAGTTTCTGATTCGAGTTGTTTTGCCATCTAGTCGCTTGACGTAAATTCACGATCCGATTGTCGTCAGGCTTTCCGTTGGCATGGTCGATAAACTGCTCTGGCCAAGACCCGTGGTAGATCGCCCAACAGACTCGATGGACTAGGTAATAGCGTCCGCGGATTCCAACCCGCAAATGCCCGGAAGGTTCGACATGCCCTGCCTTCGAGCCAGTGAATTTCTTTTGCCGATCGCATTTCCAAATTAAGTCACCGGTATCCGGTAAGTACTCGAACATTGCACGAAGATCTTCAACGGGTATCTCTATAAATGATTTCATGCGGCAGCCTCGGCATATTGCAATTCAGACCATATCTGCGTCTGGCGCAGCAGATCGACCTGTTCATCGGGATCGGCCATCGACATGGCACGCCGTAGCGCGGGCAAAGAGGTGCGCAGCTTTTGCATCGTGCTCTGCTGCACCGGTACGCAATAGCGGAAAGCAATGCTCAGCTCGCGCAAGCAATCCAGCGGCAACGTCAGCTTGTGTCTGGTGGCGAACATGTCGAAATGCTTGTGCACACCCTCGATCGCGCCGGCAGCGTCATACCACTCGCCATCACCGGCCTGGAACACGGGATTGCCTTTGCCGTCTACGCCTACGGTGCCGTCGATCTCAAGACGGTCAACGATGGCCTCAAGCGAGCGCAGGACGAGGTCAGTGCCGACAATCATTGGGGTGCGGATCTCGCGCGGGCGATAGCGCTTATTGCGCCGGGCTTTGCGGTGAGGATTGCTCATTTAACATTGCTCCACGTGACTGACAGCCACAGATCGACAAATTGCCCGCAATTGCTACCGACGATCGCGCCAAAGCCTAGCCCTCGCAGTTCCTTGAGAATGGCCTTGCAGAGTTCTGAGTATTTGTCTTCGTTCGTGTAGCAACTTCCGTCGCCAAACCCGAACTCCCGCGTGATGTACTCATACTTGCCGTCTCGAGCCGCCTTTTCGACGCCAGCCAGGATAGTGTCCACGGCGAAAGATGGGTCTTTGGCTCGCGCAATGTCGCGGGCCTTGTCTGCCGTGAGTCGTTGCGTTGTCATATCAGTCTCGGAATAGGGCGGGCGCGCCACCCGCTGCGCAATGCTTGTCCAAGCGCTTGTGCTGGCGGGCGCCCGAAGGGGTTAGCGGATCGCCAGGCGCACACCCTGACGCAGGCGAGCGCCGGGAACGTCGAAGCCGTCTTGAATCGCCTTCTTGATCAGCGTCTTGTCCAACTGGGGCGGGGGTGGCGGCGGGCTGGTGAAGTAGTCAGCCGGGATCAAGCGCTCGTCCTCGATCTCCACAGCGGGCGGGTTCTTGGCAATGCTGATCTTGAACAACGGGCATTCGATGACCTGAATGTTGTTATTCACCATGCTTTCCAGCACATAGCGCTTGAGCCCTTCGACGCGGTTCTCAATGGCTTTGCGGCGGTCGGCCATGCTTTTCTCGGCCTCTTTGATCGCTGCAGCAGTCGTTTCCAGATTGCGCATGAAGGCCACGACGTTTTGCGCCTTAGTTTCCAGTTCGCCGCCGAGTGATTCCAGCGTGTCGGCTACAACTTCAGGCGGTAGGTCCATATCCGCCAGTTGCTCGAGCGCAGCGCTGTGCTCAGCGGCCAGTTGATAGAGTGTGATCGCGGTCATGGATAACCTCTGGGTCAGAATGGGATATCGTCGTCGTCCCCGCCGGCAGCGGCCAGGGCGCGATTGCCTTCATCGATCGAGCCGCCACGTGATCCTCGGAACGGCTTGTCACGGAGGGCCAAGACCATCTTGGCGAGCTGTTGGGGCTGGGTCTTGCGGTCGAGAATTTCGGACGCAACCAACTCATCCGATGCGCGGAACACGCCTGAGAGGCTGGGGCGCCATTTGCCGTCGTCGTACTCTTCCATGGAGAACAGCAGGCCAATCGGCTTACCCAGCAATTCCGCGAACTGCTCTACCTCGGTTTCGACTTCGCGTTTCAGATCGAAGTCATAGATCTTTGCCTTGATGTATTTCGGCTCTGCCAAGTTGCGCAGGCCCAGGCAGGTCATCATCGCCATCAGTTGCTTGTAGCCGTAGATGGTCGATCCGTCGGACTTCTGCGTATAAATGGAGAACCGTGCGCGCTGATTTGTCTCGCTCACGAAATCAAAATCGATGCCCATCGTTCCGGTGTTCTTGCTGACGATGTGCTGGGCGCGGGTAAATTGGCCCTTGTATTTGCCCAACTCGGTGATGCGTGAGCCGGTGTTTTCCGCCTGCTTGGCGGCATTGGGGTCGAGTGCGTACATGCTGGCTCCTGATTAAGCAGCTTCGGTGAGGTCGTAGTACTGATAAATGGCGGTATCGACGGCAGCCAGATCGTTGTCGATCATGTCCGCGTCAAACATGCCCATGGGGGTCTTAACGGTGTCACTGCCGTTATTGCGGGTGGCGAAGTAGTACTGTCCGTCTTGCACCACGGTTTTGAGGACGATGGAAACCATGCCTTCCAGCGTGATCTTTTCGTCCAGCATCTTGCCGATGGTCTTGATCTTGGTACGACCGTCATCGGCAATTTCGACATGGGAGAGCACATACACCCGAACGTCGTCAGGGAGGCGTGCAGCTTCGGCCAGAATGTCCCACGCGTTCTTGCCGATCTCGGTGAACTTGTCGAATCCCTTCTCAGCACTGCGGCGCATAAATTCGTTGGCCATCACATACTGGAAGTCATCAACCACAATGACCTTGCGCTTGGTGCGCTTCATGGCTCCGACGATGGTGGCCGCCATATCGCACACAAAGATGCTGCCTTGGGGATTCTCTTTGGTGACCATCTTCCATGCGCCAGACTTAAACGGCAGCGGCTTCTTGATCGCCTGAATCAGCAAGGTTTGCTCGGGGTCCAGGTTGCGTAGGCTGGTGGACTTGCCGGTGCCAGACTGTCCTAATATCATCGTCACGGTGCTCATCGATTGCTCCTGATTGATCGGTTGCTATGAGTGCTACAGAGCGGCCACGTTGGGCACGCAAATATGGGTCGGGGAGGCCGGGTGCATAGGCGTCTTCGGCCTTCATTGCTGTCTCGCCGCATAAGCAGTCCCACGGCCATCCTTGGCAATAGGCTCGCTATCTAGGGTGGGGCCGAGTACGCCGGAGAGCGCTACCAGGGCGACGAGTACGGCGGCGTAGCCAGCGATGTCCAGATCCCAGGTGTTGCTGTAAAACCAGTCACCAGAAAAGGCGATGACGATGGTCAGCACGACGTACAGGGCGAGTAGGATGTAGATGGTGGTCATTGCTGCTCTCCGGTGGCCTTAGCGATTGCGGCACGGGCTTTTGCCCATGCCTCGTTAATCCGCTCATCCGTAGGGGAAAATGGCCCGCGAAGGGCGTCTAGCGCTTGAAGGGCCTCAAGCAACTCAGGCGCGGCGGCGATCAGATCCGCATCGGCCGCATCAACCTCAATAGATGGCGGGTCAGAGTCGTATTCGTCATAAACAATGCCCGAGACAGCCCTGAGAACATCCCGCCCCTTTTCATCCTCGAGGCAGCCGTACTCGCTTGAATATCGCGTCCAGTGCCAGGGGCCCGGCGTGTGTTTCGTAGTCATGCCCATTCCTCGATCGCGTCCTTGATGGCCGCTTTGAGTTGTTTTTGAAGGCCCTTCGACCAGCTGGTAACCGGCAGACGCGCTACACCAGCCAGCATCACCGCACGGTCTTGGTCGCTCAGGTTCTCGAAGAAATCCCGGTCACGCAGGCATTGCGCCCACCACTCGCCGTCATGGCCGTCAACGTCGAAGTTGTAGGGAGCCTGCAGAACCTCATAGACGCCCTCAACAGTCGCGTACAGGCGCTCGATCGTTTCCATCTCAGGCCTCGCCAAACGACTCAGCCAACTGCGCATACCGAACGAACTCAGGCGCAAATGCAGCCTTCAGACGGTCACGGTTGTTCGGGTCGGCAAGCTGCCAGGTGCGGGCCAGCGATTTGATGAAGCCGCCGCCGTGAGCAACCATGCAATGCGCCGTTTTCTCGTCGCTGACCGTGGGTACCGAAGCATCAGCGGTCGCCTCGCTGGCCCACTGGCGATGACGCGAGGCAGCCTGGATATCAGCCTTGACTTTGAATTCGCCTGGATAGTCCATAACAGTCTCCTAGCCCCGACCGGGGCGGTGGGGTTAGGCTGTCGCAGTAACCTTGATCGCCTGGGCGGCTGCCGTGATCGCATCCTTGGCCGCGTTCTCAATGTTCTTGGCGATGACCTTATTCACATCGGTCACAGCGGCTTTGGCGTGCTGCTCCAATGTTTCGCGGATGTATGTACGCATCAGCACGGTCAAGCGCGGACCACTAGCCCGCCAGTTGTAGGAGTCGCCTGATTCCGCTTTGGACTTGGCATTGTGGTCGACGTCCTCGGTCATGTACGTCTCTGCGCGGGCAGCGATATATTCCTTGAACGTCATCTTCGGCGTGACGGGCTCGCCGTAGCGATTGGTCTGTCGCATGTCGGCGTTTTCGATCATTTCGCCAACGCGAGGCACCAAGTGCTCAGCGGCCAGCGCAGCGATTTTGGCGTCAACTGACTCCTGCACACGCTTTTCGATCTCGCGTTTGAATCGGGATTCGTAGCTGAATTCTTCTTCGCTATCAGGATCAAATCCTGTACTAGAGAGCAGAACGCTCACAGCTTGATCGACGATTCGATCTGCCAAATCCTCTACGCTTACGCCGAGGGCTTCCAGTGTCTTGATGTCCATCTGTTATCTCCCAAGCCCCAACCCAATGGGGCGTATCAAGACAACGTGAGATTCAGGGGAGGGCGCCGGTCTTTCCCGGCTGTCAGAAGCTGCACCAGCGTTTACCTGAGTGGTTCCGCCTTGCCACGTCCCGCAAATAGCGGCTCAGGGCTACTGGCATCTGCTTCAAGAAGGCGCTAGGGTTGGTTACCTAGATCACTCTGAGCTACCGGCACGTCTCAGCGGCGCGCCGGGCGGGGCACTACTCCCGCGTCCATGGATTACTGGTCCATCGCTCGTGCTGTGAAGTGTTTACGCACTGCACGGCTACCGTGCTGCGCCCTCTCCTGAATCCCAAGTTGTCAAAGAACGTGCCCCGGTGTGATTTGTGGGGCGAATTCATTCGTCAGGCAGCGCTCAATGAACGGCCTAACGGATAAATTCCGGGCAGTAAGCTCCAGACGGTTCCTGTTTGCTCACTGCCTCGCGGCTCTGTCGGCTCAGGGGCTCTCCGCTTACTACCCCTTCATCGCGTCCACCGATTGCGCTAGCTCGGCTGGGCATTCCTCTTTCGACTCTCCAGCTAGATCCGTCTCGACGGGTACTGCTGGACACGCATGGGCTTGCGGCACTGCTGAGAAATCCCGCATCCGATCCGTTACTAAGCTGGCTTCCGCCTAGGCTGTTCTGCGGTTGGGATGCGATGGGTGAACTGTAATCGCAAATGCGCTTATATGTCAAGCGCAAATGCGATTAATGTATCTGCGGCAGAACGGGAGTCTTATGGAGTACGATTCAGACTTGATTTGTTACGGAGGCGGAGATGAGAAACTTGATAGCCGTGGGAACGGCGTTGATGTTGGCTGGGTGCGCAGTGGGAAAAGACCCGTCGCTGGCCCAATATGACGGCATTACCTACACGAAAAGCTCCAGCGGGCAGGAATACATCACATCTGCAAAGTTTCAATTTCCTGGCACCGAGCCAAAAAACAAAGAAGCACTGCCTTTGTGTATCGCCAAGGGGGTGAATGCCTACCCGTCCACTGCCCAGCCAATCAGGTTTATGGCTGACGACAAGAGGCGCGCTGTAGCAGAGGGAGGCCTGCGCGTCTATGAATCTACGCTGGGCATCCCTAGCGAAACTCTGGTTCGCTATACCCTGGACGCATCCATAACCCCGCAAGGACGAAGCTATTTGTTCGAAAAGATGGACCAGCGTTTGTCGGGATCCCCTGAAATGGGATTTATCCCAATCGGGGCGTGGTCTGGCGGATCGGGCATTGAAATTGTGGAGTCGCTACACGACCTGGCTGGCTCGATTGACTCCTGCCTCTCCCAATAGCCCAAAATAAAACCGCCCGGGGAGGGCGGTTGGACAGATGCGCAATGGGCAGTCTAGATATCTTCCCAGGGAGGGATTTCACTCTGGATGATGGTGGTAGAGACGCTTACCGCTGAAATATTCACCGAAACGGCGCTTGCCGCAACGGCAGGGGGTGCAGGCAAATATGCTCTTACTCCCGCAAACACGGCATCTAAATCCTCATTCCCTAGGCGAGCCTTCATGTATGCCCGCTTTCCGTTCTCTTTCCTGTGCGGCCATTTGAGTCTATGGAAAGATACCGTATAGAGCATGTCGCACTTGGCCCATACTTGAGACTCGGACGGCAGGGGTGAGTGGGTTAATTGGACGTGCCATGGCTCAATGGGGCTTGGCGCCGTCGTGGATAGCGGGACAATTGTGCAAAGCCCACGGCTATGTACGCTGGCTTTTGAAATAACGACAACAGGTCGGATCTTGACCATTTCAGGCGGGACAAATCCCCTCTCAAAATCACAGATCAACACATGCCCGGTTTTCACTCCGGTTGGAATTGTTGTCATTCTTGTCTCTGAAAAGCAAAGCCCCCCATGAAGGGGGGCCGGATCGGCACCCGCCAAAGCTTGCTAATCGCCTCAGGCGGGCCGCTGAAAGGGGTTAACCAATCAGACTCACTGCCGCGCGCCGCTAAGCGCCGGCTAAACAAGTTTAGTTTAATCCGCGCATCCTGGATAAGCAAGTCATCGCCACTCATCAGCTTCTCGGTGGGGTGGGTTAGCGCAGCTTTTCTTTACAGTATGGGGACGCCTCGACCAGATTCCCGTCGCGACTCAGCCGAACAGGGGGCACGCCTTTCTGGTCATAGGAGGCAATTAGCTGACCGCCTTCGGTCGCGGCTGTCATTGTCATCCCATCCGGAAAATACAGGCGCCCGCCGGAGTATTTGAGGTTATTGATGGATTCATTGGTGTGCCAGCTGGAGCAGTAGAGGCCGCGACCGTCCTGATCAACTCGTATCGTCATCAGGTATGGCCCGCTAGTTCCCGTCCAGGTGCCAACGATCTCTTGCGGCGGCGAAGATGGATCGATCTGACTGTACTGGTTGTTTTTCATGGCCTCGTATGGGGCCACACAGGCACTCAGTGGCGATAGCAACAATAGATAAAAAAGTCTCATTTCGTCACATCGATCTGAAAAAATTAGAAATCCTCGCTGCGCCAGACCTTCAGAACACGCCCGAACACCTCGAAATCCATAGACTCATCAATCACCCAGTCCCGATAGGCTGAGTTTTCAGAAATAGCTATCAAGCCTTTGCCGGGCACGCGCTGCAGACGCTTGATAAAGCCCTCGCTACCCACCCGGAAAAAGTAAATCGCATCGAATTCCACGGCCTTGACGCTGGCATCAATAATCAGCGGATCGCCTGGGTTAAACAAGGGGCGCATGGAATCCCCAAAACCGGTAACGATGCACAAACTATTTGTGGCCGCAAAGCCACGGACGTTCTTTTCCAGCCATTCCCTACTGACGTGCCAACTCTCAATTACGCCCGGCTGATCTTTCAGCTCTATCCCGGTCACGCCCATCCTCCCGCCAGTGTCATACCGGCCGATGGTAACGGAGGATTTCGACGGTTCAGAAGATGGGGTTAATTCGTCGTCCCGACCGACTGCATACATAGGCCCGTCCCCATTGGAGAGCCATTCGGGTCGCACACCAAGCGCTTTCGCAATATCGACTAGTCGGCCCGAGCCGTTATTTCGGCCATTCTCGATGCTGGCTATAGTTGATTGGCCGGCGCCAATGCGCTTAGCCAGCCCAGCTTGTGACAGCTTGGACTCGGCCCTGGCGCGTTTCATACGGGATGCTAATTCGCTCATATCGCAATTGTGATTGATGTTTCGATCGCAATGGCGCTTGCATAATAAGCGCAATTGCGATTAAATTAGGCCCATGAACTGGGCAAACCTAATTTCCGACATGCAAACCTGGGGCTGGACCCAGGCACGAATCGCCGCCGCTCTGGGGGGTAAGCCTCAGTCGTGGGTAGCCGACATTCTCAAAGGTCGATATCGAGATCTGAAGTGGTCGGACGGACAGCGATTGATTCGTCTCCATAAACGTGAGTCTCGAAAGCGCTCCGATATCGAACTCTCCCAACAAGAGGTGGCGTGATGTCAATGCAGCACCCGATCGTCAGCGTCCGGGGTTTCGTATCGCAGACGGTCCGCCTCATCACACAGGCGGCGCATCAATTCCATCACGGTTTCCTGCGTAGGCGACTCAAAGGCCCGCAGGGCCAAGTCCTGGGCTTCAGTCAGAAGCTTTTCCGTTTCAGTCACGTTCTTTAATTCCTAAATCGAGTTCAGAAATGAGTACGCAAGCAGTATCTGCTGATCAGATTGAAATCACACGCAAGATCGGCGCACGCCTTTATGCCGAGATCTTGCAGCGCCTTGCAGAGGTAACGCAGGAGCGTGCGGCCGATTTCATGGGCTCATCGGCGAGCACTGTGAGTCGGATGAAAGAGGACGTGGAGAAGGTCTGCCAGTTGCTGGCAGCGATCGATCTGCAGCTAGCTCCCAGTGACGCGGTAGTCGTGGATCAACGCGAGCAGCAAGCCATTGAAAGCTTAGCGTTCAAGTATCTGCAGGCTCGCCAGGAAACTTGGAAGAGGAAAAGCTGATGGACAAACAGGTTTTCCAATTGGTCAGCCCTCAGGTGCGCAGAAATGCCGCATATGCCTGCGCGAATGCGCCCGACGGGTACCGGGTTGAGATCAGGCCCCGCACTCGCACGCTGGCGCAAAACGACTTTCTCTGGTCGATCCTGACCGATATCAGCAAGCAGGTCGAGTTCGTCGTTAATGGCGCCCTGGTCAAAGTATCCGCAGAGGAAGTCAAAGACATTCTCACCGCCGGCCTGCGTCGCGAGACGCGCATGGCGCTGGGAATCGACGGCGGCATGGTTTTGCTCGGCCAGCGCACCAGCAAGATGACCGTGCGCGAAATGACGGATCTGATCGACCTCGCGCACGCATTCGGAAACGAGCGCGGCGTCGAGTGGTCGCCGACCAGCTTGGGAGGGGCCATCTAATGTGGAATAGCTCACTCGTTCGCAAAGTCTTCATAAAGCGCGCGAAGGCCGATCGCTCGAAAGGCCTGGGGCACAAGGTAGAGGCTGCATTGAATCTTGCGCGCCCAGCGGAGCGTAAGCCTGAAAGCGTGTTCCGCAGCCGTCAGCACCGCATGAACGTCGCGGCGCTGAATTGCGTCTGCTGCGGCCGCTCGAAGCGTTCCCAGGCTGCACATTTGAATTTGTTGGCTGCGGGCAAAGGCCTGGGCTTAAAAGCCTCCGATGCGCTGCTGGTTCCGCTGTGCTGTGACGAACTAGGGCGCCGTGGGTGCCACCACCAATTAGACCAGGGCGCTGCGTACGACAAAGCCACATCAGCCGCTTATCAAATCCAGTGGCTCCAAGAAACCCGCGATCAGTTGCGCGCGCGCCGGCAATGGCCAGAAGAGGCCGAGTCTGACATGCAGCGCCTGCTGGGTGCGTACTTGCGGAGGCAGGCATGACGAACCAAGAGAAAGCCTATCAAGACGCCATGAAAGAGGCGCGTAAGTTGTCCACGTTAAAGCGGCGTAGCGCTATGGCGCCGCACGTGCATGCATGGGCCGAAGCGCTCAAGCGGATGCTGGCAGGAGATCGGTGATGGCGCGCATCAGAACCATTAAGCCGGATTTCTGGACGGACGAAAAGCTCACTGAGTGCTCACTGAGTGCTCGGTTGATGTTCATCGGAATGCTGAACTTTGCAGATGACAACGGCAATCTGGCCGCTTCAGCTAAGAAGCTGAAGATGCAGATATTCCCGGCTGACAACATCGATTGCCAACCCTTACTTGATGAGTTGATTGCTCATGGAGTAGTCATTGAGTACTCAGTGAATGGAGATAAGTTCCTAAATATAAAGGGTTTTAAGAAGCACCAGATCATCAACCGACCATCGAAGTCGGCCATTCCTGAGCCCGCTTTCAATGAGGACTCAGTGAACACTCATGGAGTTGTCACTGACGGAAAGGAAGGGAATGGAATAGGAAAGGAAGAACCACCCCCCAACCCCCCGCCGGGGGGTGAAGAGCCCGTTGAGCCTTCGGCTAACAAACCCAAGCGGGAACGCAAGGCGCGTTGCACCCTGAAAACCTTCATCGACCAATGCCGAACGGCTGGCGAGACGGCTATCAGCGGCTACAAGCCCTTGCTGGAGTACGTGGACGGTACTGGCCTGCCGATGGATTTCGTGCAACTGGCGTGGGAGGTTTTCAAGTCTGAGCACTTGGCCGGCGGCGCGAACGATCGGCGTCTGCAGGCCGATTGGCGAAGGCATTTCCTTAACTACGTGACCAAGGGGTATTACCGGCTTTGGTACGCAAACGCTGAAGGCCATTTCAGTCTGACGACTGTCGGCATTCAGGCCAAGAAAATTCATTCGAAGGAGGCGGCATGACCACGGCGCCGATTTCCGTCAGTTCTGTGAGTGCGGAACAGTCCGTCATCGGGGCATTGATGCTGGATAACGGGGCATGGGACCGCCTTGATGGCGCGCTTGCTCCCAACGATTTTTACCGCCACGATCATCGGCTGATCTTCGGCGCTATGTCGAGGCTGTTCAACGAAGGCAAACCCGTCGATGTGCTGACCGTTCTGGACAGCTTGTCATCGGCTGGCGAGGTCAACGAGGCAGGCGGACTGGAGTACCTGAATTCCATCGCCACCAGCGTGCCGAGCAGTGCCAACGTCAAGCGATACGCTGAGATTGTTCACGCCCACCGCGTGCGTCGTGACGTTCAGGCACTGGGCAATGAGATATCCGCGATGGCAGCCGAGGGCATGGATCCAGCTGAACTGGTCGAGAAAGTCACCAGCATGGCTATGGCCTTGGCTGATCAGCGCCAAGCAGGCCGCGATCCGCAGCCGATTGGCGAGCTGTTGACGGACGTTCTGAACGCGCTGGAATCCCGAGTGGATCAAAAGGGTGGCGTATCAGGCATCTCGACAGGTTTTGCTGACATGGATCAGAAAACCAGCGGATTGCAAAGTGGCGACCTGATCATCATCGCCGGACGCCCGTCGATGGGCAAGACCACGTTTGCCGTAAATATCGCGGAAAACGTTGCGGTCGCTGGTGGTGTTTCGTTGGTGATCAGTCTGGAAATGTCCGCCGCGCAACTTGCTGAACGCACGGTGGCCCGCTTTGGCGAGATTGACACTCAACGCATGAGAACAGGCCGACTCAGCCAGGACGACTACACCAAGCTGACGGGAGCACTGGGGCGGCTACAGGACCAGAGACTCATCATTGCCGACGACCCAAGCCTGTCGAGCGCATCCCGCATTCGTCTGGCAGCGAGAAAGATCAAGCAACGCCAGGGACGACTAGATCTGATCGTTATCGACTACCTGCAGCTCATGGCTGGGGATGGCTCGAACCGCAACGAGGAATTGGGCGGCATAACCCGGGCCCTGAAACTGGTTGCACGCGAAATCGGTTGCCCGATCATCCTGCTGTCTCAGCTTTCGCGCAAAGTCGAAGAGCGGCTGAACAAGCGCCCGATCATGAGTGATCTGCGGGAATCTGGCGCGATCGAGCAGGACGCCGACGTGATCCTGATGGCATACCGCGACGACTACTACAACGAGGACAGCCCACTCAAAGGCTACGCCGAGATCCTGATTCGCAAACAACGCATGGGCCCGTTGGGCGAGGTGACGTTGGTATTCGAGGGGCAGCACTCACGATTCCTTGATGCCGATCCGCACTCATTGGCTGCGGCTCGGAATCTGGCGGCCAGCCAGCCCAAGAAGAAATTCAGCATGTTGAGGGACTGACGATGACCGTTATAGAACTCCCATTCCCGCCCAGCGTAAACAGCTACTGGCGCAGCCCCAACAGCGGGAAATTGGCCGGCCGCACCTTGATCAGCGAGAAAGGGCGCGTGTACCGCGCTGACGTGCTAGAGGTCGCTGCCCGGTATCGAGTCCCGATGATCCGAGGGAGGGTCGCCGTAACAATCGATGCATTCATGCCAGACCGCCGCCGTCGAGACTTGGACAACATGCTCAAGGCATTGCTTGACGGCCTGGTGCACGCCCGAGTCATTGAGGACGACAGCCTCATAGACAAGCTATCGATCGAGCGTTGCGGTATGGCGCCCAAGGGGTTTGTCAGGGTGTTTATCAACCCGATCAGAAATCAGGAGGCGTCATGACAGCCGAGCTATGCAAGTGGGAGCTTAAAGACCCGCTGACGATCCTGATCAGCCGCGAGCAGGCCGCCATCAAGCGCAGTTGTGCCGGCTGCTCCAACGCGAAACCAGTGCTCACGCCATTCGGGGAAACGGTAACCCGGTGCCTGAAGGGCCGGCCGTATGGAAAGAAATGTAGTCAGTTTGTGGGAGGTGTGGCCAAGTGAAGTCGAATATCGAGGTATTGCTGGGAGAGTGGGGCGCGTGGAAGCGGGGGGAGAACCGTTCCAGCCTCGGCTATCCTGGTCAGTCAGCCTTTCAACGCATGCGAGTCGACGGGCAGCGGCGTGCCGACCCGTATGCGCTGATGGTCGATGACGACTTGCGCAAGGTGGATGAGCACATAGCCAGACTGTTCCCCGAGGCGCATGTCGTGGTGGTGGCGCATTACGTGTGGCCGGGCCCGGTCAAAACAAAGCTAGACCGGGTGAAGGCGACGCGCACGCGCTACTACGACCTGCTGGAAATGGCGCATAAGCAGCTGTCGCACTGGATGGGGGAGCGATATCAAATCCCGTGTGTTGTTCCGGCCGAATTTATTTTGTCCGGACACCTTGTATGACTGTCCGGACTGAATCAGAATAAATCCCGTAGGCTGTGTAGTTGCGTCTGTGGTCTTACTTTCCGGTCTCGCCCCGCTTTGAGCATTGCTCGGCGGGGCGTTCTTTTTGGTGGGCCGTTATGCCCTGCGAACAATGCCAGCGCCGACGCGAGCAAGCGGTAGCCTGGCTGAGGAAGCTGCAGCAGGCTGCAAGGGAGCGTCGTGACAGAGCAAGAGCCCCACGATCGGCTGAGAGGAAGAAGGCTTCAGCAGGCAAGACTGAGGATATGGGCACACGACCCACGTTGCGCCAGGTGCAGGAATCTGACTGAGTACCCAAGCGGATTCGAATTGGATCACATTGCCCCAGTCCACAAGGGCGGCGGCAACGAGGACGAGAACCTGCAGGTGCTGTGCCATGCCTGCCATGAGGTCAAGACAGCAGAGGACCTGGGTAGGCGGTATCGATGCCGCATCGGGCTCGACGGTTGGCCGCTCGATTCCGGAGAAAATCCGGGAGGGGGCGGGTCAAAAGTTGAGCGATGGGGGCCCGAAAACCGCGCGGGGGGCTTTCTTTTCATAAACGTGGATAAAAAAGCTGAAAACGATTCAGCGAAAAGTTAGCGAAGGACACAGGGAATGGGCACTCGGGGCCGTAAGTCGACAGCGGAAATGACTGTCGTTGCCCAAGTTGCGCCTGTTGCCAGCTCCGACCGTCTGCCGGCGCCGGTGCATCTGACGGATGCGGAGCGCGCGGTATGGCTGGAGGTCGTCAACGATCAGCCGGCCTCAGCCTTCACTCCGACACATGGCCCACTTCTGGAGCAGTACTGCCGTCATATCGTGCAGTCCCGGATCTTGGCCGAAGAAATCATGAACTTTGACCGCGCCTGGCTGGCGGATGACGACGGCCTGAAGCGGTATGACCGGCTGCTGGCGATGCAAGAGCGGGAAGGGCGAGCGGCGTCGTCGCTGGCTACCAGGCTGCGCATCACCCGGCAGGCGGTGGATCACCCGACTACCGCGGGACGGGCGAACGCTCGTCAGGCGCGGGCAAGGAAGCCGTGGGAAGCGCCGATCGACGTTTGACGCGTGGCGACCGCAACATCCAGTGGATCGAGCAGTACTGCCGCATCCCTGAGGGGAAGCTGGTAGGTAAGCCGGTCAAACTGACGAAGCACCAGCGGAAGTGGATCAAACAGATCTACGACACGCCGACCCGGATGTTCATTCTGAGCATGGCTCGGAAGAACGCGAAGACGGCGCTGTCGGCCTTCCTGCTATTGCTCCACCTGTGCGGTCCGGAGGCGAAACCGAACAGCCAGCTTTACAGCGCAGCGCAGTCGCGGGAGCAGGCGGCGATCCTGTTCGCTCTGGCGGCGAAGGTAGTTCGAATGTCGCCGGACCTGTCGCAGTACGTGGTTATCCGCGACACGGCCAAGCAACTGTTCTGCCCCGAAATGGGGACGCTGTACCGGGCGCTGTCGGCTGAGGCTAGTACGGCCTACGGCCTGAGCCCGGTACTGACGATCCACGATGAGCTGGGCCAGGTACGCGGGCCCAGGTTCGAACTGTACGAGGCGCTGGAAACAGCAAGTGCGGCTCAGGAGTCGCCGCTGTCGATCGTGATCAGCACGCAGGCGCCGACAGATGCGGACCTGCTGAGCCTGCTGATCGACGATGCATTGACCGGCGCTGACCCGAGGCAGAAGGTGGTGCTGCACTCGGCACCGCTCGATCTGGATCCGTTCTCGGAAGAGGCGATCCGGGCGGCTAACCCGCACTACGACGACTTCATGAATAAGGAGGAGGTCAGGCGCCAGGCAGCCGATGCCAAGCGCCTACCGAGCCGGGAGGCGTCTTACCGGAACCTGATCCTGAATCAGCGGGTAGAGGCAAGCAATCCGTTCATCGCCAGGGCGATCTGGCAGGAGAACGGGGCGCAGCCCGAGCCTTGCCGAGGACAAACGGTTTACGGCGGGCTGGACTTATCGAGCGTGTCTGACTTGACGGCTCTGGTTCTGGTGTCGGAGGCCGGTGACGTTTACCCGACCTTCTGGCTGCCGGAGGAAGGACTGGAAGAGAAGTCCAGGAATGACCGGGTGCCGTATGACGTGTGGGCTGGTGACGGTCTACTGCTTACGACGCCCGGGCGGGCAATCGAGTACGAGTTCATTGCCCATCACCTACGCGAGGTGTTCGATACCTACGACGTTCGGGCGCTTGCCTTTGATCGCTACAACATGCGGTTTCTCAGGCCCTGGCTCGAGCGCGTCGGGTTTGACGAAGAAGAGCTGGAGCGGTTCGTGGAGTTCGGTCAGGGCTTTGTGTCCATGAGCCCGGCGCTGCGCGAGCTGGAAAGCAAGCTGCTGGCGAAGAAGCTGCGCCACGGCAATCACCCGGTACTGACGATGTGCGCGGCCAATGCGGTGGCGGTGTCGGACCCAGCCGGAAACAGGAAATTCACGAAATCGAAGGTGTCAGGCCGCATTGACGGCATGGTGGCGCTCGCCATGGCGGTGGGCGCCATGCCAGTCGACGTTGAGGCCGAGGACGACTTCACCGACTTTCTCAGGGATCCCATCATCGTATGAAAACCAAGACAAAGCCCGGTCGCATCAGGGCCGCGCTGTTGGACTGGCTTGGGGTGCCCATAGGCCTGACTGACGCTGACTTCTGGTCGCAATTCGGGGTCTCCGCTGCCGGGCAGCAGGTCAACGAGAAGACTGCCCTGCAGCTATCTACGGTATGGGCATGTACACGCCTGATATCGGAGACGATATCCACGCTGCCGCTCGGCTTGTACATGCGGTCGGGGGCTGGTCGCGTGAGTGCCGATGGGCACCCAATCTATACGATCATCCATTCCCGGCCAAACTCGGATTCGACCGCAGCTGTGTTTTGGGAGGCGGTGATAGCCTCAATGCTGCTGCGCGGGAATGGCTTCGCGGAGAAGAAGTACATCGGCAATCGGCTGGTGGCTCTGGAGTTTCTAGTTCCAGGCCGGCTGACAGTTTCTCGTGACATCAAGGGGAATAGGCGGTTTCGCTACACGGAGCGCGACGGCGAACAGAGGGAGATCCCCGAGAGCCGAATCTTTCGAATCCCAGGCTTCACTCTGGATGGTGACTGGGGTGTAAGCGTCATCGAATACGGGTCGAGCGTTTTCGGATCCGCCCTGGCTGCTTCGTCGGCTGCGAATAGCACCTTCGAAAAGGGCCTGGCGCCGACCGTGGCGTTCACCGTCGACCGGGTGCTCAAGCCGGAGCAACGGGACGACTTCCGGAAATCGATCGAGCTCATCAGCGGGGCGATCAATGCAGGCAAGTCGCCGGTCCTTGAGGGCGGAATTGACGCCAAGACGATTGGCATCAACCCGAAGGATGCCCAGCTGATCGAGTCCCGGCAGTTTGGCGTGGAGGAACTCTGCCGTTGGTTCAGGGTTCCGCCTCACATGGTCGGGCACACGAGCAACTCGACCAGCTGGGGAACTGGCATTGAGCAGCAGATGATCGGCTTTCTGACGTTCACGCTGCGCCCCTGGCTGACTCGCATAGAGCAGGCCATCAACAAGGATCTGCTCGCCCCGTACGACCAGACCCGCTACTACGCTGAATTCAGCGTTGAGGGGCTTCTACGCGCGGATAGTGCGGCTCGGGCTCAGTACGAATCCACGATGGTCAACAACGGGATCATGACGCGCGATGAAGTGCGTCGTCTCGAAAACCTGCCGCCGATGGGTGGCAACGCTGATGTCCTGACCGTTCAGACGGCACTCGTGCCCATCAATCAACTGGGCGTGACCCAATCCCAGGAAGGGTAAGCATATGTCTTTGAAAACTTTGCCGACTGCTCCGTCGGGAAGCCCCTGCGCGGGCGTGGCGGGCCAGCTGCTGCCCCGGGCGTTGGACCGCTGGAACACCGGCATCCAAGCGGCAGCGGACGGCGACGATCGCAGCATCAGCGTTTTTGACGTCATAGGCACAGACTGGTGGACCGGGGAAGGCGTGACGGCCAAGCGGATTGCCGGGGCATTGCGCAGCATTGGCGCGGGTCCGGTGACGGTGAACATCAATTCGCCGGGCGGCGACATGTTCGAGGGCATGGCCATCTACAACCTGCTTCGCGAACACGACGGCGAGGTGACGGTGAAGGTACTTGGCCTTGCGGCCTCGGCTGCGTCTGTCATCGCTATGGCGGGGGACACAGTGCAGATTGCACGCGCCGGGTTCCTGATGATCCACAACTGCTGGGTTATGGCTGTTGGGAATCGCCACGACCTGCAGGCCACCGCTGACACGTTGGCGCCGTTTGACGCGGCGATGGCGGACATCTATGCCGCGCGGACCGGGCGACCGGTGGTTGAGATGCAGAAGCTGATGGACGCCGAATCCTGGATAGGCGGCAGCGCAGCAATTGACGGTGGGTTCGCTGACGAGCTTCTGCCGTCCGATCAAGTATCCCAAGGTGAAGCCAAAGCGAGCGCTGCTGCCGTGCGCAGGCTGGAGGCGGCTCTGCGCAGCTCGGGCATGCCCCGTAGCGAGGCGCAGCGCCTGATCTACGAATTTAAGTCCAGCCTGAGGGATTCGGCTGGCAGCGGTGGGCGCGATTCCACCGAACACGGCCTGAGCGATTCAGCCGTAGTTGCATCGGTGGGGCCCATGCCCCGAACAAAGTTCGAAGTTCCACGGATATAGGAGTAATTGCGATGAGCGCAATTGAACAGGAATACAAGCAGGTCCAAGCAGATCTCAAGCAGGTTGGCGACGACCTGAAGCGTTACGCCGAGCAGTCGCAGCAAGAGATCAAGGCCCACGCCAAGCTCTCCGAAGAAACCAAGGCCTCTGTCGACAAACTGCTGGTGCAGCAAGGCGAACTGCAAGCTCGCCTGCAAGCTGCGGAGCAGCTGATCGTCAAGATGGAAGGCGGCGGCGGAGCGGGTCGGCCCAAGTCGATGGGCGAAGAGTTCATCGCAGCTGACGGCTTCGATGCGTTCGCGGCCAAGGCTGCCGGTGGCGCCAAGGGCAGCTTCTCTGTCCCGGTGAAGGCCGCGGTCACCAGCCTGGACACCTCGGCAGGTGAACTGATTCAGCCTACCCGCGTTGGCCTGATCCAACCGGTTCAGCAGCGTCTGTTCATCCGTGACTTGCTGTCGTGGGGTCGCACGACTTCCAACAGCATTGAGTACGTCCGGGAGTCCGGCTTTACCAACAACGCGGACGTCGTTTCGGAAAACCCGGCCAACCCGAAGCCGGAGTCGGATCTGAGGTTTGAGCTGGACACTGACCCGGTTGCCACGATCGCTCACTGGGTGCGCGCCTCGCGTCAAGTCCTGTCGGACGCTGCCATGCTGGCCAGCTATATCGACGGACGCCTGCGCTATGGCCTGAAGCTGAAGGAAGAAGCGCAGCTTCTGAAGGGCTCGGGCGTTGGCCTGAACCTGAACGGCATCTATACGCAGGCGACGACTTACGTCAACCCGGGCGTGACGGTTCAAGCGGAAACCGCGATTGACCGCCTCCGCCTGGCTCTGCTGCAGGTGACTCTGGCCGAATTCGACGCCGACGGCATCGTGCTCAGCCCGATCGATTGGGCGGCGATCGAGCTGACCAAGACCACGGACAACGCCTATCTGTTCGCCACCCCCACCGGCTTGGCCACCCCTGGGCTGTGGGGTCGGCCGGTCGTTCCGACCAAGGCGATGGATGCCGGCGACTTCCTGGTCGGCGCCTTCCAGCAGGGCGCGCAGGGCTGGGACCGCGAAGACGTTTCGGTGACGGTTTCGACCGAAGACCGTGACAACTTCGTCAAGAACATGGTCACCATCTTGTGCGAGGAGCGTGTGGGCTTGTCGGTGTACCGTCCCGAGTCGTTCGTCAAGGGCGACTTCGACGGTCTGCCGGTTTCGGCTTAAGGCGTGGGCGGGGCTTCGGCCCCGCCTCTATCGGAGATCCTGAATGGTGATGGTGACTGCGCGGTCGTCTTTCATGCACGGCGGGGTAAGGCGCCCCGGAGACGAGTTTGACGTCAGCGATGTACAGGCTAAGGAGCTTGTGCGGCGTGGGCTTGCCAAACTCACGGAAGGCGATGTCCCTCCGCAGGCCGCTGGCATACCGTTGTCTGCATCGCCAGTGGCCCAAGTCTCACCGCAGACGATTGCGCAGCCGTCAAAGCGTGGCGGAAGGCGGAAAAAGGCCGCGGAGTAATCGTAACGAACACCACGTTCCGGATGGCTCCATGGGCGGACGTCTTGTACGCCATGGACAAGGTGTGGTGGGAGAGTTACGGAAAAGAGGCGGAGCAGGTTTTCTCCGGGGAGAGATGGGCCCCGATTCGCTATCCAGGCGTGCGGCGTGAGATTTTCAACCGGGGGAAAAACTCTGGAGTGGGAGCGATTGCCCTGGCAGCGCATTGGGGCGCCAGGCAGATCATCCTTCTCGGGTACGACTGCCAGCTCACTGGTGGCCGAGCCCATTGGCATGAGGACCATCCCAAAGGGCTGGGCAATGCCGGTGGCGTGAAAGACTGGCCTGCGCAGTTCACGCAACTCGCCTCGCGTCTTAGGGACGTGGCGATCGTGAACTGCACGAGGGTTACCGCTCTGACTTGCTTCGACCGAATTACCTTGAAGGAGGCTTTGAGCGAACAGCGGTCAGCGGTTCGGCCACGTTCGTCGAAAGGCACGGTAATTGTCGACGGAATGCATGGATTGGGGGATTCGATCTACCAACGGGCATTTCTGAAGAACATGCCGGGTGCCTATGTGGTCACTCCCTGGCCGGAACTGTACTCGGATCTCGACCTTCATCTGGTCAAGCCGAACACGAAGCTAAGGACGCAAGCCAAGAACGCTGAGCGCTCGCGGGCCCGCTGGGTGAGCCCTCCCGCAGGGGCCAGGAGAGTTCGGGTTGCATATGGGCCACGCGAACTGGCGATTGGCTCGATTCTGGATGCGATGCGACGGCAGTCGGGGGTTCGCCCAGGGGCCTTCGATCTGCCCCAGTTCGGATCGCCGCTGCGGCCAGGAAAGCCCACGGCGATTGTTAGGCCGGTGACCGAGCGGGCCGAGTGGCACAACCCGGCCAGGAACCCCGACCCGCAGTATGTGCACGCGGCAGTCGATGAGTTGAAGCGGCGCGGGTACTACGTCGTGTCGGTCGCTGACCTGGAGCCCGGCAAGGAATGGCTTGTCGGCCCGGCGCCGAAGGCGGATCTGGTACTGCACCGAGGGCAGTGGGATGTGTCCCAACTGTTGGGGGCCATCCAAGCGGCAGACGTCGTAGTTGGGGGAGTGGGTTGGATCGTGCCCGCATGTATCGCGGCTGGAACGCCCCTCTATGTGATTCACGGTGGGCAGGGCGGCCATAACCATCGATCCAGGCTAACAGCGCCATGGATGGATCTATCGAAGGTGGGCTGGGCGGAGCCAAAGAAGATGTGCATGTGCACCAACATGCTCCACCACTGCAACAAGGAAATTCATGGATTTGACGAAGGTTTCCGCGCCTGGCTGGATGGACAAGGCCTTTTCGGAACAGGCAAGCACCGGCCTGGTTTGGCTACCCGAGTACGGGATGGGTTACTACCCGGTGAAGCCGGAGGACATGCCCTACGACACGGAGTACTTCGCCAAGTACCGCCAGAACGCTGACACCGAGATAGGCCGTGCGCTGACTCAGGCCCGGGTGGATCTGGTATCCCGGCATTACGAGGGACCCCTGCTCGATGTGGGCATCGGCTGTGGGCAGTTTGTGGAGGCACGGAGCCAGACGTACGGATACGACGTCAACCCGGCCGGGGTGCAATGGCTGCGCGAGCGAGGCTGGTACCAGGATCTGTATGCCGGCACGTGCGCAGCGCTGTCCTTTTGGGACAGCTTGGAACACATCCAGGACCCGGGCGCGGCGGTGCAGCAGGCGCGGGAATGGGTCTTCGTGTCCCTACCGATATTTGAAGGTGCGGATCACTGCCTGCGGAGCAAGCACTTCCGCAAGAACGAACACATTTGGTACTGGACCCATGACGGCATCATCCGATGGATGGCAGCCCAGGGGTTCGCGTGCGTCGAAAGCAACACGGTCGAAACAGAGATTGGGCGCGAGGGCATAGGCTCCTACGCCTTCCGGAGGCAGTAATGGCGCTGGTGACATTGGAGCAGGCGCGGTTGCATCTGCGCGTGGACGAGACAGAGGAAGACAGCCTCATCGCGCTTTGGATCAACGCCGCGGAGCTGTCGGCGCAATCTTTCCTCGGTCGGAATGTGTACGCGGATCAGGCCGAACTCGATGCCGCAGTGAATGCCGGTACGGCAGGCGACGATCCGATGGTGGTCAATGACCTGATCCGCGCGGCAATCCTGCTGACGGTTGGGCACCTGTACGCCAACCGTGAGGACGTGGCAGCCGGCGTGTCGTTTGCCAAGATTCCGGTTGGCGCCGAGTACCTGCTGATGCCCCACCGCGTGAAGATGGGTGTGTGATGCGAGCGGGCCCCATGAACTCCAGAATTGCGATTCAGGAGGAAATCACGACGCCTGACGGCGGCGGCGGATTCGTCAAGACCTGGCAGACGGTCTTTTCCGTTTGGGCGCATTGGAAGCACCAGAGCATGTACGAACGCCTGCAGGCCATGCAGTTGCAATCCGGGGTGGTCCACCGGCTGGTAGTTCGGTATCGGGACGACATCACGCCCAAGCATCGGATTCTGTACAAGGGCAACGCCTATCAGATCCGGGCGGTTGTCAACGTCAACGAGCTCAACGACAAGATGGAGCTCCAGGTCGAGGAAGGAGTGCCGACGTAATGGCTACTCGACGCGCTGGCACGCTTGGCATACAGGCCACGCTCAAACAGATCCGGAGCTTTGAGCAGTCAATGAACGCCGAGATCGCCGATGTGGTTAGCGAGACGGCCGATGCGGTACTGGATAGTGCGCAGCGATCCATGCGGAATACGTCGAACGGCCAGATAAAAGGTGGCCGACCGGTTTCTCAGCCAGGTGAAGCGCCGAACGTGGATAGTGGCGAGCTCGTAAATAGCCTTGGCGTGGATTATCGGGGAACGGTCGCAGACGTGTACACGAATGATTTCAAGGCAGCGTGGCTTGAGTTCGGAATCCAGCAGATGCCAGCCCGGCCATTTTTGGGGCCGGCTTTGCAGCGGAACCGATTCGAGTTCTTCAAGAAGCTGCGTGGGATTGTCGAGATCGCCCGGAAGAGGTCAGGCCAATGAATCAGTGGGAAGTTCAAGTCGCGATCTACCAGCGGCTTACTACTGACGCGCCCGTTGTCTCGCTTGTCGGTACCCGAGTGTATGACGATGTTCCGCAGAACACCGTGTTTCCCTACATCGTGATTGGTGAGGCATCGGCAGTCGAGTGGAGCCAGGATTGTGGGCTGGGCGCGGACACGGATGTTGTTATCCACGTGTGGGACAGACCCTCGCAGGCCGGCGGGCCCCAGGGTCGCAAGCGAACGAAACAGATTTTGCAGGCGGTTTATGAATCCCTGCACCGATACAACCTGCCGATAGACGACACGTATTGCGTAGATCTGCAGGCGACATTTCAAGAAACCTTTCTTGACCCCGACGGCATCACTCGCCACGGCGTTATCCGGTTCCGTCTCCTTACCACCTACTCTTAACGGAGTTTTGCACCATGGCTGACTTGAATGCTATTGCTGGTCGCGACGTCGCCTTTTACGTGGGGACCGATGATTCTGGCCCTCGAATCTGCGCGCGTACCAAAACCATTACCATCGCTGGCGAACCCATCGACATTACGCAGGACTGCGACGGCGCGTTCCGCACGCTGCTGAATACTCCTGCCACTCGCTCGATCGACATGTCTGTCGAAGGCATCATGCGCCAAGACGACTGGGCGTTGATCGCGTTTGACCCAGCATCCAACAATTTCCTGGAGCAGTACGCGCTCGTGATCCCCGGCCTTGGGACCATTACAGGCGACTTTTTCCTGGGCAACTTCGAGGTTGGCGCTGAGTATCAAGACGCTGTGACTTTCTCGGCGACGGTCCAGTCCTCCGGCGCCTGGGTGTTCACTCCTGAGGCCTCCGCATAATGGCCGCGATCTTTCAGGAAGTCGCCATTGGATGGAAGGGCAAGCAATACACGATCAAGCCGACGCTTGCCCTGCTGAATCGCGTGGAGCAGAAGGTATCGCTTTCGGCTCTGGCTCATAGCCTGGGGACCGGAGCGCCGAAGTTGACGCATATCGCATCGGCCATTGCTGTCTTTCTCCAGGCTGCCGGGGTGGCTGCGACCGAAGATGACGTATACGTCGAACTTATCCACGGCGATCAGAATGCAGTCACAAGCATGGCGCATGCCATTGTGATGGCGGCATTCCCGGAGAACCCTAATAAGGGAAACGCGGAAAGCCCCAAGACGCGAGCAGTGAAGAAGAAATAAAAGACGTTGATTGGGGCGTCCTGTATGACCTGGCCGTATGCAACTGGGGCCTTGCCCCAAGCGAGGTCTGGGATATGACGCCGACGGAATGGTGGCGTATCTACGAGATCAAGCGGCCTCGGGACAAAGAGCGGGATTACGCGGGGTCATTGACCCAGGATGATGTTGACCGCCTTGAAAGGATGATGAAGAATGGCAACAAGCGCAACCGGTAGCCAGATCGGCGGTGTGTTTGTCCGGGTCGGGGCGGACACTACTGGCCTGAATCGCGGCCTGCGTGAGGCCACTGCGCGCATTAACGATTTTGATCGTCAAGCGCAAATGGCTACGCGCAGCATTGCTTCGCTCGGCGCGCGCTTCGCCGCTGCATTTTCGGCGGTCAAGATTATCGACATTGCCGATAACTGGGGGCAGGTAGCCAGCCGGATCAAGCAGGCCACGAATAGCCAGGAAGAGTACAACCTGGTGCAAAGTCGTCTGGTGCAGTCGGCCAATAGCACTTATCGGTCTTTGCAGGAGTCGCAAGAGCTATTCATCCAGACATCCCAGTCAATCCGCAGCCTCGGGTATTCCCTGGAGCAGTCGATTGATCTGACGGATAGCTTCTCGGCGTTGCTGGTGACAAATGCCGCCAGCGCGGATCGGGGACGCGCGGCCATTGACGCTTACTCCAAGGCTATTCAGACCGGTCGGGTAGATTCTCAGACGTGGCAGACGATCCTGTCCGCCATGCCTACGATAATTGACGCTATTTCGAAGTCGTCCGGGAAGTCTGCAGAAGAGATCCGAAAGCTGGGCATCGAGGGCAAACTCGCCCTGAACGAGATCAATACCGCCCTGCTGGAAACCCTCGATGACAACATGCGCAAAGTGGGTGAGATGCCTACCACTGTGCGTGATGCCTTGCAGAGGGTATCGAACAACTTCCAAAACCTGATCGGAATACAAAATGAGGCTAGCGGCGCAACTGCTGCGCTAGTTAGCGGGATTGATTTCCTGGCCGATCATATCGAGACGCTGGCGAAAATCGCTGGCGGTGTGGCTGTTACCGCACTAGCTGCTTACATTGGAAGAATGGGCGCGTCTACCGTAGCGACGGTGGCGGCATATCAAGCCAAACGCGTAGCAACAGCAGAGGAAATAAGGCTGTCTCAGGCTCAGCTAGTGCAGGCTCGGGCAACGATGGCGCAGATTGCGGCGACAAACGCTGCGGACGTATCTACCCGCAAGCTGACGGCTGCGAAGATCGCGCTTGAGCTTGCGGAGAAGCGTGTCACAGCCGCGCAGGCAGCACAGGTTACCGTTGGACGTTCTTTGGCGGCATTGTTTGGCGGCCCGGCAGGATTTATTACGCTCGCCGCGGTTGCGGCTACGTCCTTGATCGCGTTCGGGCGTGGTGGAGATCAGGCAAAGCAGAGTATCGAGGCGCTGACCGAAAGGGTTGACGCGTTCAATAGTGAAGCCAGCAAGCTAACCCAGAACCAAGCGCGTCAAGCGATGCTGGATCTTCAGTCGCCTCTGGATGAGGCAAAGTCGCGCGTACAACTTCTTGAGGACAATATAGCGGGCCTGAGTCAGGAAATGAAACGAATCCCCCCGGGGTCGCCGCTGCTCGCTGAGTTCGAACAGGCATTGATCCGTGCTAGAGGGGATTTAGACACTGCATCGTCTGCCGTGGAAAGACTAACAGGAAGGATGAGCGAACTCAAGGCAGTGGCTTCTGCGGCAGGAGCGGCTACTGCTGGAGCGGCCGCGTCATTATCTGCCGAGTTCCTTAAACAGGAAGCGATCATTAAAAAACAGATCGCGCTTATGGGGGTGTCCGGCCAAGCAGCATCTTTACGCTATGACCTAGAGCATGGCGAGCTTTCCAAGCTAACGGATGCAGAGCGGGAAAAACTGAAGGTTCAGATAGACGCTCTAGATGTTGCTGAGAAGCGATATGAGCAACAGAAAAAAGCCGCTGCTCAAGGAAAGAAGGACGAGGCTAGCGGAAAGCGAGATGCCGAGAAAGAAAAGACCCGAATAGAGAAACTTAAAGAAGAACTCAAGCAAATACAGAAGTATGCCGGCGAAGGAACGCAAGTGGAGGTGGCCGAGGCGCTAGAGCGCCAAACCAAGTTGGCTGAAATATTTAAGAATGGACAAGTTGATCGAGGAGAGTATTACAGCCTGTTAGAGCAACTGGCCAACAAACATGCTGAAAACATGGCGAAGATTGCCGAAGCAGATGCTCAACAAGATCTGGATCGAAATCAGAAACTATACGAGGGGCGGCTGATTGGCTACCAGGACTATCTGAGCAATCAGATGAGAATTTCCGCTGAGCAGCAGGCCGCCTTAACGGAGATTGAGATACAGGGGTACGTAGAACGGCTGGCGGCAATAGATGAACTCTATGGGGACAGGCAGGATACGGAGGATGAGCGCCGGATCGCCGAGCTCCGCCTGGCAGAGGAGCACCAGGAACGCCTAACTGACATTGACGCGGCCGCTGCTGCGGCTCGGATCAAGATCGCCGAGCAGGAGCGAGCGAAACGAGTTTCCGTCATGGATGGAATGCTCGGAAATCTGGCGTCTCTCATGGACAGCGGGAACAAGAAGATGTTCCAGATCGGCAAGATTGCGGCTATCTCTCGGGCAGTTCTATCTGGTTATGAAGCGGTGACGCAGGCATATCGAGTGGGGACAGAGATTGGTGGCCCCCCGCTGGGCGCTGCCTTTGCTGCCACTGCTGCCGCTGCTACCGCAGCACAGATTGCCTCAATCAAGAACACCCAGTATGGCGGGGGCGGGTCGCCGTCGTCGGGATACTCCAAGCCATCCGACGCGACCGCCAGCGGACCTCAGCCAGCGGGGGCACAACAGCAAGCGCAGTCCCCGGCGGTAACGATCAACATTGGCGATGGCCTGTATTCTGGCAAGGCCGTGCGCGATCTGATCAGCGCGATTAACGAAGCTGTGGGCGACGGCGCCCGACTGAGGGTAGCATGAGCGTAATTGTCGTAAGCCCGAGCCTGGTAGAGCAGGGCGACCATGCGGATGGACGCGGATACCCTCTGAACCATGCGAGGATTGGCTGGCAGACCATCACGCGGGACGCGATCCTGAACGTCAGTAGCGAGACGCCGGGATTTCCTGGGGCAGCGCTGTCTAACCCGATGACGTACGAGCGGTGGCGACCGGCATCCGTGCCCGCTTGGGCAGGTTGGGATGCGGGAGCACCGGTTGAGATTGACTATATCGGCATCGCAAGTCATACCCTAGGGTCGTCTGGCGCCACTATCGTCATTGAGTACAGCGACGACAACGCCACGTGGGTGACACTGGAGACGGTCGAGCCCGCTGATGACAAGGCCATGATGTTGCTGTTCGCACCAGTGACAGCGCGGTATTGGGTTATTCGAGTCTATAACTCAGTGGCATCTATCGGCGTGGTTTACCTGGGCCGCGTTCTGGAAATGCAGCGCGGCCTATATGGCGGACACTCGCCTGGAACTTTGTCTCGCCAGACGGAAATCTTGCCGAACAAGAGCGAAGGTGGGCAGTTCCTGGGTCGGTCAATTATTCGTGAGGGCTACGCGACTTCCTATAGTTGGAAAAACCTTACTGCCGCTTGGTACCGGCAGTGGTTCGATCCATTCGTAGAGTCAGCTCGGAAGTACCCGTTCTTCATTGCGTGGTATCCGCTGAAGTTTCCGCAGGAGGTGCTGTACGCCTGGTGCAATGACGATATTCAGCCATCCAACCAGGGGCAGCGCGATCTGATGTCAGTCGGTTTTTCGGTCGAGGCGATCGCATGAACGAGACGACAGTAGGCCGGGAACTGCAAACCGTTATCGAGATCGAGCAGGACTTCTGTGAGCATCGTTATGGCGTTTCGCCTTGCGCTGCGGCGCTGGGCGTCACCGGCGACCGGAAGTGCTTCAATACGCGCACGACGTGCCAGGACCCCGCGAACTATTCGCCGCAGCCACTGGTGCTACGGTTCTGCAAGCCTGGCGAGAGATTGCCGGATGTCTATTGCATCCCCAGCGTACAGTCGGTTTCGACTGCCCCTACGGAAATCAACCCCGGGGGAGGGAGTCAGAACAGCGGCCCGCTAGGGAAACGGGCATCGGTCCGAGTATCGTTCAACGATCACCCGCACTCCGACAACCTGGTAGACCCCTACGTTTCAGATCGTGGGTACAACCCGCTGGAACGAGGCACGTTCTGGTCGAAATGGCTGGCGAGGAATCCGTACTACAACAATCGCGTGCTGCGCGTGCGCGAGGGCTACGCTGGCCAGGCCCTGGGCGACATGGTTACCAGGACATACCTGATCGACAAGATCGACGGCCCCGACTCTCGTGGGCGTGTGCAGGTTACCGCCAAGGATGTGCTGAAGCTCGCGGATAACGACAAGGCACAGGCGCCACGCCCAAGCGAAGGGAGCCTGCTTGTTGATTATGAGCAAGAGGGGGCCATTAGTGAGTTGCGGGTAACGGGCGCCGCTGCGTCCGAGTATCCGGCTCCCGGAACCGTGCGCATCAACGACGAGTTGATGACCTATACGGGGGTGGTAACGGTCAGTGATACGGAGATCCAACTGACCGGGATCACGCGGGCAACTGACGGCAGCAGCCCGGACAGCCACGAGGCGGGTGACCGGGTGCAGATATGTTTGCGATACGTGAATATCCGAGTCGATGACTTGGCATATGAATGGCTCACCGAATATGGCGACGTTCCGACGGAGTGGATCAATAAGGCGGAGTGGGCCGACGAGGCGGCGCTGTGGCTTCAGCAGTTCGATTTGACAGGCCTGATTACTGAGCCGACGGGTATCACTGACCTGCTGTCGGAGATCACAGAGCAATGTCTGTTTTTCATCTGGTGGGACGAGCGGCAGCAAAAGATTAAGCTTGAGGCCATCAAGCCTCCAGTGTTTCAGGTTGTTCCCAAGATCAACGACAACGCCAACATCATCGCAGACAGCGCAACCGTCACCCAAGATCCGAAAGGTCGGGTTTCGCAGGTCTGGGTGTACTGGGGGCAACGCGACCCAACCGAGGACCTGGAGAAGGAATCCAACTACCGGCGGCTGAGAGTTCGGGCAGACCTGGAAGCCGAGGGGGTACAGCAGTACGGCGAGCAAAAGATCCGCAAGATCTACTCGCGCTGGCTTCACAGCGATGCCCAGGCGGTCAATGTGACAGCGCGTCTACTCAGTCGGTACCGGAACAATCCGCGTTACATCACGATCAGCGTGGATGCCAAAGATCGCGCGATGTGGACGGGCGACGTGGTGGATATTCTGCACCGAGGCGTCGTCGATGACACCGGCGCCCCGCTAGAGACTCGCTATCAGATTCTCAGCGCCGAGGAAACCACACCTGGACATGAGGCGGAGTACCAGCTCGAGGTGTTCGAGTATTCGATCAATTACCGCATTGGCCTCTGGATGGAGTCCGATGCACCCACCTATGAAAATGCGACGGATGAGCAGAAGTTCACCGGCGCATGGTGGGCCGATGAAAATGGCCGGGTCGATGGCGATCCTGGTTTTAACTGGACCTAAAACATGGCATGGACTGCTATCCCGGACTCGGTTCTTGAGCCCGGTAAACCGATACGCGCCGTCGATGGGCTGGCGCTGCGTGACAATCCGATTGCGATTGCCAATGGGGACGCGGGCGCGCCGCGAATTCAGAATCCTGCATATGGCGATACGTCAATTTCATTCGATAAATTATTTACGGGGGCTGCGACCAGATTCGGCTCTGATGCTTTCAACCTGACTTACGGCGAATCCTCGGGGACGAGCTTCTCGGCGGTATCTATTGATGTGCCGGGCACCTATATGGCCGTAGTGATGGGGCAGTGGTCGGGTGTTGGCGTCGCTGGTCGCTGGGTGCGGCTTTACCACGGCTCGAATGTATTGATTGAAGGAGACCAGGTGGCGGATAGGCAACTATGGACGCTGGCCCCTGTCTCTGCGGGAAACAACGATTTCCGAATCGAATTTGAACGGCCTTCTGGCGGAGTCATCACCATGCCAGGGTCATTTATCGTTTTTGCCCCCATCAGATAACCCGCCTAGAGCGGGTTTCTTTTTGCTTATTGCCACCTTCGGGTGGCTTTTTTATTGGGTGAACCAATGCTAATTCGTTGGCAAAAGACCATTGTTGATCGCCAGGGGAATGTTCAACCTGGTGCTGTGCTGACTATTCGCCGTGAGTCCGATCAGGCGCTGGTGACTATCTATCGTGATCGAGACGGTACGAATCCATATCCAACGGGCACTGTCACGGCCGATGAGAATGGGTATGCGTACTTCTATGCTTTGGCGGACGCCTATCGCATCACGTCCTTGAAACCCGCAATTGATTGGCGCGATGAAGGGCTCACAACGGCAATCATTGATTTTGCCGGAAAAACCTACCTCAGCTACGACAGCCCATCAGATAAACGGATGGTGGACGACACCTCGCAGCCGGTTGGCACGCTTGGGCGGGTGACAAATGACGCCGACCCAGAGAAGAACGGCGACTGGGTAATGACGGCGGCCGGATGGGAATGGGCGGAGGTGCAGCCGGCTAAACAGGCTGACGTGGCTGAGCTCCAAGGCGGTCTGGGATTTGAAACCATGGAGCCAGCCTCGGTAGCGGTCGCGCTTTACGACAACGAACGGGTAGCGGTATGGCTGGATGCGGGCAGATTGGATGCGATGGGCCTTGGCCCGCGTTTGTCTGTAGCCGCCAAAGCGCTGTCAAGGACGGCGATCAGTGAGAGCATTGGAACGAGCAGCATCGCCGCTCTCGCGAGCTATGCAAATGAGCGGGTCCCTGTTTGGCTAGACGGCGGACTTTTGGACGCTATGGGGTTCGGCCCGCGGCTCACGCAAGCTATCCAGGCTACGGCTGGAAACGATTCGGCCTCGTCAGTTCCGACTTTTTTGGATCGGGATTTGCCTTTGCGCACAGATGGTTCATCGTTGCGCCGCTGGCTGGCCAAGCTTGGGCTCGTCAAAGCGGGCGTGGGTCAGGCCCGCATCCTTCTGACGGGCGACAGTTGGACGGAGCATCTGACCATAACCCAGGCGCTGGCTGCTGTACTGCACGCGGAGTTTGGCCGAGCGGGGACCGGTTGGCTGTCTTTCGATCCTCAATACTATCTTGATGGCGTCACCGGCTCGCGTACGGGCGGCACACTTTTCGACGCAACAAACGACCCACAGCCAGGCCCTCCTATGGGGTGCGGTCCAGACGGGTTCGCCTTGTATTGGACGACGGCCGGCGATGCGATCACGTTTGGCAACCTCGTGCACGGAGACACGTTCACCGTGTTCTTCGGCGCGCAAACCGGCTCATTCCGATGGCGCGTTGACGGAGGCGCGTGGACGACGGTGACGCCAAACCCAGCTGGTGCTGCGGTTCAGTCGACTGTGATTGCGCTTGCAACGGGATCGGCCCATACGGTGCAGATGGAATGGGTGTCTGGCACGGTGGCGCTATTCGGTCAACTGCTGCGCGATAGCACGGCGGTCGGCGTCGAGGTGCTGAAGGTCGGGCAGGGCGGAGCGACCGGCTACGACTTTATGACATTCGCTGATTGGGTGCAGCCTTTTGCGGCGGCGCTCGATGTAGACGTCACAGTGCAGATTCTCGGCACGAACGATTTCCGCCGGACGCGGGCGAGCATCGAAAGCTTTAAAGCTGCGCACGAGATGCTTATCGATGCCTACCGTTCAGCGAACGCAGACTGCGGGTCCGTAGTAGCCGTTCCCATGAAGTCGAATGGCTCCACCGTGATCCCGCTCATCCGCTACCGCGACGCAGCCTGGGAGACGGCGAAGGCTCGGCAAGTGGAGTTCATCAATGGCTTTGACGCCTGGGATAGCTTCAGCATCGAGAACTCGCGGGGTCAGTGGGCAGATGGTGCTCATGTCAGCGAAGGCGGAGCACATCGCTTCGTGCGTCAACAAATTCTTCCTACACTTGGAGTGTGAGTTATGGCTTATCTGAAACTTGGCGTCGATGCCCCTTCGTTGAATTTCCCCTGGCTGGGCGACTTCAGCGCCCCTGAGCTTTCCTACACGACGGGGCTGGTGGGTCTGTATGTGCTTGGGACCAGTGACTCGATGTCGAGCCGAAATTTCGTGAACCCTAATCTACCACTGCTTGTTGTCGGTTCTCCCGACTATTCGACCGATGGGGCTGGCGTGGGTCCAGAAGCTTATTTCGATACGCAGTTGCCCAGCACCGCCGACATGACCATTCTTGCCGTCGCGCAAAAGCTGGATGGTGGCGGCGCAGCAGTGGTGTCGAATCTTTCCTCTGCTGAGCAGGCGGGCACCCCTTTTTCAAGAGGCGACTCAGTCTCTGTCGGAATTTCAGGGTCGAGTCTTTACACGCAGTTATTTCGAGATCGAAACGGCGCAGATGCTGCGCCATCGGGCGGTCCTACGGTCACCCGGAATCTCCCCGGCGGCTGGGCGATCATTGGGGCTGCGTTCAAGGCTGAAGACAATTCAGGGGCGGCGGTTCTAGGACAGGGCGGTGCAAACGCAAGCAGTAATTATCCGGCCCTCGGTGAAGTTCGGACTAGTTTCTCCGCCAATTTGCGAATCGGGGCCACGCATAGCGGCAGTCTGAGCGGCGAGTGTCGCGTTCGGATGGTGGCTATCTACAACACCGTTCCCCCAAGTGGTGCGCTGGGGGCCCTTGTCAATAGTGTCCGCACGGGGTTTGGCCCGAGCGTCGGACTGAATGACCTGTAACAACGAAGAGCCCGCTTCGGCGGGCTTTTTTACGTCTGGAGTTTTGATGCGCGAGTCTGATTTTGCAAAAGCGGCCATGCTCTCGCCTACTATGGCCGCCAAGTGGTATGACGCAATAGAGCGATCAATGATGGAGTTCGCGATCGTCTCGCCTCTGCGTGCCGCGATGTATATCGCCACCATCGGGCACGAGTCGGCGGGTTTCGTGCATACGCACGAGATCTGGGGGCCGACGCCGGCA
Source organism: Bordetella genomosp. 4 (assembly GCF_002261185.1). Taxonomy (GTDB): domain Bacteria; phylum Pseudomonadota; class Gammaproteobacteria; order Burkholderiales; family Burkholderiaceae_B; genus Bordetella_A. Next base: position 1,060,105 of record NZ_NEVQ01000013.1, on the reverse strand, counting down.
CAGTTGCGTTACGAGGGTAGGGCAGACCTCGGCAATAGTCAGCCCGGCGACGGTTCAAGGTATCGAGGGCGCGGCCTGATCCAGATTACCGGCAGGGCCAATTACCAGGCGGTTTCTGACGGCTTGGGCGTGGATTATGTCAATCATCCCGAATGGCTAGAGCGACCAGTCGACGCAGCCCGATGTAGTGGCTGGTGGTGGAAAAACAATGGCTGCAACGAGATCGCCGATACCGGCGATTTTTTACGGCTGTCGATCCGCGTCAATGGCAAGAACAAAAACGGGCTGCCCAATGGGTGGGAGGACCGGCAACGCAGGTTTGAGGCGGCTCGCGCTGCGCTGGGGGGCTGATGGACGGCGGAATTGATGTTGTTAGTGGGTGGGCCCAGGGCAATGCTCTAGTCAACGCGCTCGGGCTGACTGGCGGTTCTGCCGTCATAGTCTGCGTCGCGATCTGGCTGGTACGCGGAGTCATGCGGCGTGATCGTGTGGCAGAGGCTTCGGCCGGTGGAGCAGTGTACTCAATCGAGCAGATACAGCAACTGGTGGAAAGTCTTAAGGCAATCATTAGCGATCAAAAGACATTTATAGGTGACCTTCTTCAGCGGCTAGACGAGGCTTATGCGGAACGCAATCGAGCATTAAGCGAAGACGGCGCCAAGCAAGCTCGAATCGATATGCTGCTGCAGCAAATTAGCGTGGCAGAAGCGCGCATACAGACCTTGCAGTCTCGCATCGCTACCTTGGAATCTCTCAAGAAGGAGACACTAGATGGAACCGCATCCGGACAAACAAATTGATTGCCGCCGCTGGGCGTGGCTAGTTTGCCTAATGATTGGCCTGGTGGCAGCGGGAGGGCTACTAGCAGGCTGGTCGCTGGCCAAACTCCGTTCCGACGACAGGGAGGCTCAGGTTGTGGCATCGACCCAGTCGGAGATTCAGCGGATGCAGGATATAAACCATCAACTGATGCTGATCATTGAGCAGCGACTGCCCCCATTGGTGGCAAAGACTGACGCTGCCGTTCAGGCCGCGCAAGAGGCGGTTTCCAAGGCTGAAGGCGCTTCCAAAACTGCCGCGGGGGCTGGCGCGACGGCTCGTCAGGCAGCAACTACCGCGAAGTCCGCAGCCAATAAGGCGAGCGAGGCTGTAGCAGACGTGAAAGAAGCGGTCACGCCTCAGCCTGTCGAGCCCAAAGATCCTCCTGACTGGTTGGGTGGATCATGATCGAGAAGGCAATTAAGGCGCTGGCGGGTTGGAAGGGCTATGCCGCCGTTGCTGTGGTCGCTGCGATCTTGGTAGGGCCGTGCGCGTGGGTCATTCAGGGTTGGCGGTACGAAGCGCGGATCGCAAATATAGAGGCGGCACACGCCCAAACCATGAACGACCAGGCGCAAGCCACCGTTGCAGCCGTCGAGGCCGCGCGAACCGAAGAAAGGCGGCGCACTGCCGCCGTGGAGAAAGCCCGTGATGAAGCGCAAGAGAAAGCCCGTGTTGCGGCGGCTGATGCTGACCGTGTGCACACTGAGCTTGGCAGGCTGCGCAAGCACGCAAACACGTTGGCTAGAGCCGCAGTCGCCCGCGATCCCGTCGCTGCCGACGGAGGCCCGGCAGGGACCAACGCCGTCGATCTGCTTGCCTACATGCTCAGCCGCGTTAGCGACCGAGCTGCAGAACTTGCAAAAGTTGCAGACCGTGCCCGAATAGCGGGCATGATGTGTGAGAGGGCGTACGATGCAGTCAGATAATTTATGTGATTTGATGGATTTTCAGTTCTAAAAACCCGTAATTTCTTTACATGTTATCCGGCATGTCATTGATTACGTAATTGCAATGTGCGCATAGAGCGTCGTCTCTGCCGTAGCGAATAGCATCGGCCACTAGATGCATCTCTATTTCATTCTCGCAATCTGGGTTTGCGCAATTAATGACCAAATTTGGTTGGATATATTTGTCAAACACGCTCTTTTGGTCTGTTGAGAGCTCTTGAAAATCTCCGGTGCTCGCCAGCTTTTTTGCGATACCTTCGCTCGCACGTTGCAGCCCTCCCTCCTCAACAAGAGCCTTCATTAAGTCCTGCAGTTCTTCCTTGTTTTCCTGCTGGTTGACCCAATTTTTGGTAAAGGACATGATTTTTCCCCTTGGTCGATAATAGATGCTTAGTAGCTGAAAATATGTTGCATGGTCAATTTAGGGGAAACGCCAAAGTTGCCTGCTTATCTATCGTTGGAGTCTAAGAGTCCTCGGGCAACTGATCGAGAGGCCGCCACTCGGCCAATTTCCACCGCTCTTCAAAACCCTCGGCAGTAATGACGCCGGCACTCACATTGCCGAGCGCCTGTAGCTCAAGTAAATCGGCCGGCGCTGTCTGGACCCATCGTTTGACGATGAATTCAGCGGAAGGCGTGTCCAGATGCTCGACAAGGTCTGACGCTACATTGGCTAGATGGAGCAGACCGACAACGCGGTCGCTAAGTATTGCTGCTATAGCCCATTCATTGCCGTCGCGGGTGTCCTGTAGGTATTCGGGGATAGGGTAGATCATGGTAATCACATGTTACCCCGTATGGGCCGGGCTATTTGACCGGCTTAGGCTTGTAATACTTGGTCCCCGGAATGTGGGATTTTGCCCGTTCGTCCTCGTCGTCTTCCCGGACGAACGGCTCTTTATCTAGCTGCCGGAGGTGCGTTTCCGCGCAAACGATTGCCATGGAGTTCGGATCATTAATCCACATCCGGTAGACATAGTGAGTCTGGCGCGCGTGAGCCCGCAGCCGCGATACCTCCCGCAGCAGCTTCATAATGTCTGGATCGCCTAGGCGGCGCTGCATGATTTCGCTTAACTCGTCGCGAGTCATGGGGGGATATTTCGATTCTGGCATGGCTGAAAACACTGTAGCTTCATCCAGTATATTCCAGCCAGAAATCAGGTCCATGTCCCCTAATTTTCGCCCTCGATAGCCGGTACGGGCTCGATCGCGTCTGGCAGTTCATACTTCGAGCTGCCGACCTCTAGCCGCACCGGGTGCCACGTGAAGGCGGTTTCGGGCAGGCCCGCGGCCAGCAAGGCCTTGGCCTCGTCAACCGGCAGATCAGGGGCGATCCACTGGCGCGCTAAATCGGCAGGCAGCGCGATTGGGCGTCGATCGTGGACGTCCACCATCCCGCCCCGGGAATCGTTCGTTGCGATGGCGAACCCATGAGCCTTGTCCAGTTCGTCACCGGGACGCCAAGCCGTCAGGGCTGCGAAGAATAACGGGCCATCGCCGTGGATGTAGTAGGGCTGTTTGGGCGGCTTCGGGTCGTCTGTGAGCGGTTTCCACTCGTACCAACCATCGGCGGGAACGAGGATGCGGCCCCGGCCAATCAACATCTTCCACGGCCAACCATTCTTTTGGATCGTCTCGAGCTTGGCATTGACCATGAAATGCTTGGAGTTGTGCGGCTGGTAACCCCAGGGCAGGCGCATCATTTGCTCAGCCCCGTCCAGGCAATGGATCGTGAGCGGACGAGTCCCAGGCGCCACGTTATAGCGAGGCCCGACCGGATCATCGAATATCCTTCCCAGGTTGGTAAAGATGCGCTCGACGTAATCCTGCGGGCCAGACTTTTGGACGATGCGACCGCACATAATTTTCTCTCCCTGAAATGAGGGCAACGCGCCCCATTAAAGCCCCACATACCGCTGAAAGCCGCGCCAAGCCTAGGAGTTGTTGTCCCCCCCTTCGCACCACGATTATGTACGACTCGGTTGGCCTTGTGCTGACTTTCTGATGATCCCCCTGGCATTCCGGTGTCTTTGGGGGATTTTCTTTTGGTGCGCTTTATGCGCCGGGCCGCGCGCCTTTTATTGCGACATCCTCCTGCCGGCCCAGGCAGCCCAAAAGAGAAACCCGCCGGGGCTGTGTTTTCCACAGCCCCGGCGGGTTTTTGCTGCCGATACTTGGCAGTGCTGGCTCAATGCTCCTTGACCGGCGCCGCCAGTAGCTTATCGACATAGGCAATCCCGACTGCCGACAAAATAAACGTCACATGAATGATGGTCTGCCACATCACACCGGTCTCGGTGAAACGCGAGTTGGGCGAGCCGATATTGCCTGCCTCGATAAAGGTGCGCAGCAGATGGATAGACGAAATCCCGATGATGGCCATGGCCAGCTTGACCTTCAGCACGCTGGCATTGACGTGGCTCAACCACTCCGGGCTGTCCGGGTGGCCTTCCAGGCGCAGCCTGGACACAAAGGTCTCATAGCCGCCCACGATGACCATGACCAGCAGGTTGGAAATCATCACCACATCGATCAGTCCCAGCACGATCAGCATGATCTCCATTTCCCCAAAGCTGGAGGCATGCGAGACCAGATGCCACAGCTCTTTGAGAAAGAGCATCACATAGACGCCCTGGGCAATGATCAAGCCCAGATAAAGCGGGAGTTGCAGCCAGCGCGAGCTGAAAATCAATGCCGCCAGAGGGGCCAGTGGACGGGAGGTACGATCAGACGAATTCATGGTGTTTCAGGAATCTGTAAGAAAACAGGCAGGGAGCGATTCTACCAAGCGCGGGCGTCGATAGTGTGATCGTCGTGTGCGAAATGCTACTTCGGGACCAAGCGCCGTCGGGCAGGCGTCCAGGTCGATTAAGCTCTCGCATATCTACGATGCTGATGACGAGGAGTGCCGATGGACATAGAACAACAAGTCGCCCAATGGGAAGCCGAAGAGCAAGCCGTGCGCGCGCGTCTGATGCCCGCAGACAGCCGACCGTCCACGGCCATCGCCGGCAAGACTGGGATGGAGCTGTTGCAAGCGATTTTTGCCGGGGAATTGCCTCCTGCGCCCATCGGTGCGACGCTGGATTTCGTGCCCGTCCATATCGAGCCGGGAGTTGCCGTATTCCAGGGTCGGCCCCAACGCAAACATTACAACCCGCTGGGCAGCGTGCACGGCGGCTGGTTTGCCACGCTGCTCGATTCCGCGGTCGGCTGCGCCGTTCATTCGATGTTGCCTGCGGGCAAGGGCTACACCACGCTGGAGCTCAAGGTCAACATGGTGCGGGCCTTAAGCGACCGCGTTCCTCTGGTGCGTGCAGAGGGCAAAGTCATCCACGCCGGGCGCCAAGTGGCGACAGCAGAGGGCCGGCTCGTCGGCCCCGATGGCAAGCTGTACGCCCATGCCACGACGACGTGTTTGATCTTTGATCAGCCTGCCGCCTAGCGTCCTGCCATGCGCGTCATGGGCGGTTGTGGGGGGCTAACTGGGCTACGCGTCGGTGTGTGACGCGCAGCCCAATTCATTTGTAACGCCCATGCTATTCTGGCCGCTACCTATTGTTCACAAGCGAGTCACCATCGTGCAGTCGTACGAATCCATTTTTTGGGGAATGGCGGTTGTGGTGTCGTTGGCGCTGGCTGGCGGAGCGCTGATGGGACGATTCGCCCGCGTCACGCAAAGTCTAGCGGGCGTGGGTGCCCAGTCCCTCGTTGTGCTGGCTGTCGTAGCGTATTTGGCGGCCGATGCCGGGGCAGGGGACATGGTGGCGCTGCTGGCCATCGCTGCCTCCATGTTTTCGTTAGTGATCGGTGCTGCAGCGGCTTTGCTGGCCCGTCGTGTATTGCGCGAACGACGGGCCGGTGTAGATTGATTTGGAGCCGGGCTGATCCAGTCATGCACGAGCGGGGCATGGGCTCGTGCAAATCGTGTCGGTTTGATTAATACCGGACGCTGTCAATTTTCGTCGTCGTCCTCATCATCATAGTCGTCCTCGTCTTCATCCTCATCGTCTTCTTCCTGCTCCAGCGCATCGTGACCCTTCCAGGTCAGTCGCCAGTAGGTTTCCGCATCACTGTCATCGGTGGCAGGCACCAGTGTGATCAAACCTGCATCCGACAAAATATCCAGATGGTGCGCAATCAATGGGGCGGGGGGCGCATCCGGCATGCTTGCTTGCACAGCAGCCTCGATGTCCTCTTGCGATAGCGCTGCCGTATCCGCGTCACGCAGCTCGCCCAGAATGGTCACGACCAGATCGAAATCACGTTGCATAGTCTCAGGTCCTTTTAGTTGTTGAGTACTGTCAAACCCTGTGGGCGACAACAAAGCCAAGTATGGGGCGACGGCAGCTCAGAAAAAACAGATTCAGCCAAAGATTAGGGTAAATCCGAACCCCATATAACGGTCGATTATGACTACATAGTTCACTCCAGGCTGGTATAGTCGCGTCCCTTGCGTACCAAAGCATGAAGGAGGGGCACGCACATGGACATAATCAGCACACAGACCGCCGAAATTTCAGGCGGCGTCGCGCTGGAGACCACCATAGACGGCGAGCGCATCAGCACTTACGTCGTCACGGGGGTGTCCGACCTGGAGGCCATCGCCGATATCGTGCCTCACGAAAAAGTCGATGCAGGCGCGGAAATTCACGTGACTGTGGTCGACGAAATCGACACGGCGCAAGATCAAATCGACCAAGTGCTCGACAACCTCAATCCCGGCGACGTAGCCGTCTTCCTGTGCGCAGACGAAGACGCCTATAACGCCGCACTCGATTTGTTGGGACTTCCGGTCGACTGATTTCAGATTCTGCGCACGACCCGTTCCTGCGCAAATAGTTCCGAAAATACGGCCTTGCAGTTGCGCTTTGTTGCATTATTGGTACGTATTTTTGAGGATTATGTTGACTTGTCAGGGGAACCTAACGATAGTGACGGCACACGATCTCAAGCGTTGTGATTTTCGATCAGTGCAGTGCCTTTCCGGCCGGCGTTATTGTTCTACTGTCCCCTTCTTGATTGATTCGTGACTCCCGGGCATTTTGCCCACAACATTTAGGAAATACAGTATGGAAACCGGCGTTGTTAAGTGGTTCAACTCGGAAAAAGGCTACGGCTTCATCACCCCGGAAGCGGGTGGCAAAGATCTGTTCGCGCACTTCTCGGAAATCCAAGCCAACGGCTTCAAGTCCCTGGAAGAAAACCAGCGCGTCAGCTTCGTGACAGCTAATGGTCCCAAGGGGCCGCAAGCAACGAAGATTCAAGTTCTGTAATCAGATCTTGATGAACAAAAGCCCCTTCCGGGGCTTTTTTATTGCGCATGCTCGATTTGTAACGATCATGGCCTTTGCGACGGTAGCAATTCAGCAACGATTAGTCGGTTTTGTTGTGTCAATTTGCAAAGTTTGACGTTCTGCAAGACGCCACATACACTGGGCAAGCGAGATTTTCAAGCGACGCGGTCGTTATTCCTGTCGCCGTCATGGTACCCAGTTAGTTGCCACTCCTTGATCATCTGGCGCTCCCGCGAGCAATCGCTACTAGAAGGTGAAGGACACAGTCATGGCAACAGGTATCGTCAAGTGGTTCAACTCGGAAAAGGGCTACGGTTTCATTACGCCCGATGATGGCAGCAAAGATCTTTTCGCCCACTACTCGGAAATTCGCAGCGACGGTTACAAATCTCTGCAGGAAAATCAACGCGTGACGTTCGAGGTGGGCCAGGGACCCAAGGGCCCCAGCGCCAAGAACATCAAAGTCACGGCCTGATCTGGCCGCACCAGGCGTTTTTCAGCCTGTTTGCGCTCCTGGCGGCAGCCGCTGTCAGGAGCGTTTTGCTTGGGCCCGTAAACTCTGCGTTTTCCTTACCGAAAACGCGTCCGGGTCAGGGCTTTCCCGAGGCAAAACCCCTCCTTTGGCAGAGGTCTTGAACTTTCCGGTAAAATCACCTGTTAACCCGTTTGTTCACACTTCACTTATTTCTCGGATAATTTTGATGCAGCCTGTGGTTGAAACCCTCTCTGGTCTGGAACGCCGCGTAGATCTGTCGGTTTCCGTGGCCGACGTCGAAAAGGAAGTCCAGGCGCAATTGAAGCGCGTAGCCCGTACGGCCAAAGTGCCCGGGTTCCGTCCTGGCAAGGCTCCTCTGTCCATGCTCGAACGCAGCCATGGCCCCGGCATCCGCTACGACGTGATCAATGGCCAGGTCGGCCGTGCTTTCGAACAAGCCATCGACGGCGCCAAGCTCCGTGTGGCCGGTGCACCCACGCTCGAGCCCAAGACCGAAGGCGTGGCCGATGACACGCTGGCCTTTACGGCCACCTTCGAGGTGTATCCCGAAGTCGCCGTGCCTGATCTGTCTGCGCTCGCCGTTACCCGTTACGACACCGCCGTTTCTGACGCCGAAGTCCAGCAAACCCTCGACGTGCTGCGCAAGCAACGCGCTACCTACGAGGCTCGCGAAGGCCGCGCCGCCGCAGACGGTGACCGCGTCACGCTCGATTTCGCCGGCACCATCGACGGCGTCCCCTTCGAAGGCGGCAAAGCCGAAGACTTCCCCTTCGTGTTGGGCCAAGGCCGCATGCTGCCTGAATTCGAGGCGGCTGCCAAAGGCCTCAAAGCCGGCGAAACCAAGGTGTTCCCGCTGAGCTTCCCCGAAGACTACCAAGGCAAAGAAGTCGCCGGCAAAACGGCTGAGTTCACCATCACCGTCAAAGAAGTCGCCGAAGGCGTTCTGCCCGAGGTCGATGGCGAGTTCGCCAAGGCCCTCGGCCAAGCCGAAGGCGACGTCGAAAAACTCAAGGCCGACATCCGCACCAACATCGAGCGCGAAGTCAAAGCCCGTTCGCAAGGCCGCACCAAGGCCAGCGTCATGGACGCTCTGGTCGAGGCCAGCAAATTCGACGTGCCCAAAGCGCTGGTCGACAGCGATGTGCAAAGCCGCGTCCAAGCTGCCCGCGAAGAGCTCAAGCAACGCGGCATCCCCAACGCCGAGTCCGTGCCGATCCCGGCCGAAGCCTTCACGACCGAATCCGAGCGTCGCGTGCGCCTGGGCCTGCTGGTTTCCGAACTGGTCAAACAAGCCCAATTGCAAGCCAAGCCCGAACAAGTCCGTGCTCGCATCGAAGAGTTCGCGCAAAACTATGAACAGCCTGCTCAGGTTGTCAGCTACTACCTGACCGACCGCCAGCGCCGCGCTGAAATCGAAGCCATCGTGCTCGAAGACAACGTTGTGCAGCACGTGCTCGAAAAAGCCAAGGTCACGGAAGAGCAGGTACCTTTCGATCAGTTGATGGGGATGGCGTAAGCATGCAGCGGTTTACCGATTTCTATGCGGCAATGCATGGCGGGGCTTCGGTCACGCCGACTGGCCTGGGTTACATTCCCATGGTCATCGAGCAGTCCGGGCGCGGCGAGCGCGCCTATGACATCTACTCGCGCCTGCTGCGCGAGCGTTTGATCTTTCTGGTCGGCCCGGTCAATGACAACACGGCCAACCTGATCGTGGCGCAATTGCTGTTCCTGGAATCGGAAAACCCCGATAAGGACATCTCGTTGTACATCAATTCGCCTGGCGGATCGGTGTATGCCGGGATGGCCATTTTCGATACCATGCAGTTCGTCAAACCTGACGTTTCGACGTTGTGCACGGGCCTGGCCGCCAGCATGGGTGCATTCTTGCTGGCAGCGGGCAAAAAGGGCAAGCGTTTCACTTTGCCCAATTCGCGTATCATGATTCACCAGCCCTCCGGCGGTGCGCAGGGCCAGGCCTCTGATATCCAGATCCAGGCCCGGGAAATTCTCGACCTGCGTGAACGCCTGAACCGCATTCTGGCCGACAATACCGGCCAGCCCGTCGACCGTATTGCCGTAGACACAGAGCGTGACAACTTCATGTCGGCCGAAGATGCGGTATCGTATGGTTTGGTGGACAAGGTTCTCGCATCCCGTTCCGAGGGCTAGGCTCGCGAAACACCGGGCCTAAGCAGTGCCGTGACGTCCAAGTAAGCGTTGAATGCGCCGGCCTTGACCGGCGGCGCATTTTCACCAGAGATACGAAACACATATGCCTGATAAAAAGGGACCGGCCGACGCAAAAGTGCTGCACTGCTCGTTCTGCAACAAGAGCCAGCACGAAGTCCGCAAGCTGATTGCAGGGCCATCGGTGTTCATTTGCGATGAGTGTATTGACCTCTGCAATGACATCATCCGCGAGGAAGCGCAAGCTTCTGCGCGTGCCGCTATACGGTCTGAGCTGCCTACGCCGACCGAAATCAAGACCTTTCTCGACCAATACGTCATCGGCCAGACGCTGCCCAAGCGCATGCTGGCCGTGTCGGTGTACAACCACTACAAACGCATTCGCCACGGCGAAATCAAAGGCGACGAGGTCGAGCTCTCCAAGAGCAACATCATGCTCATCGGGCCGACCGGCTCGGGCAAGACGCTCCTGGCCCAGACCTTGGCCCGCATGCTGAATGTCCCGTTTGTGATGGCCGACGCCACCACTCTGACCGAAGCCGGTTACGTGGGTGAAGACGTCGAAAACATCATCCAAAAGCTGCTGCAGAACTGCAACTACGAGGTCGACAAGGCTCAGCGCGCCATCATCTATATCGACGAAATCGACAAGATCTCGCGCAAGTCCGATAACCCTTCCATCACCCGCGACGTTTCGGGCGAAGGCGTACAGCAGGCACTGCTCAAGCTCATCGAGGGCACCGTCGCCTCCGTGCCGCCGCAGGGTGGCCGCAAACATCCCAACCAGGATTTCGTCCAGGTTGATACCACCAACATTCTGTTCATCGTGGGTGGCGCGTTCGACGGCCTGGAAAAAATCATCCGCGACCGTACCGAAAAGTCCGGCATCGGCTTCTCCGCCTCCGTCAAGGCAAAATCCGAGCGGGGTGTGGGTGAGCTGTTCAGCGAAGTCGAGCCCGAGGATCTGATCAAGTTTGGTCTGATTCCTGAACTGGTGGGCCGTCTGCCCGTCGTGGCGACCCTGGACGAACTCGACGAGGCAGCACTCGTGCAGATCCTGACCGAGCCCAAGAACTCGCTGATCAAGCAGTTCCAAAAGCTCTTCGCCATGGAGGGCGCCGAGCTCGACGTGCGTCCGGGCGCACTCAAGGCCATTGCCCGCAAAGCGCTCAAGCGCAAAACCGGTGCTCGCGGCCTGCGTTCCATCATCGAAGGCGCCTTGCTCGACACCATGTATGACTTGCCGTCTCAGGGCAACGTCAGCCGCGTGGTTCTGGATGAAAACGTCATCGATGGCGACGGCAAGCCCTTGCTGATTTATGCCGAGGAGACGGCGACATCCGACAAACCGGCTCAGCCGCAGGTGCGAGGCGCTGCTGCCTGAATCATTGCGTCGTCAAAAAAAGCAAAATCCAGCAAAAAAGCCCGTTTTGTAACGGGTTTTTTTGCATTTAGGGGGTTATGCGGACGACGGCGGCTTGAATTTTCGGCTATTGTTCCCATATCAGACGTAACGGATTCGGATCACCAAGTCTGCTTGGACTCCGATCTACATTACGCCGAGTCAAATCAAGGAATCCTATATGTCTGCCAGTCAGACCCTGCCATCCGAACCCATCGACCTGCCGCTGCTGCCTCTGCGCGACGTGGTGGTGTTCCCGCACATGGTTATTCCGCTGTTTGTGGGCCGTCCCCGTTCGATCAAGGCGCTCGAAGTCGCCATGGAATCGGGCAAAAGCATCATGCTGGTGGCGCAGAAATCCGCCGGCAAAGACGATCCCACGCCCGAAGACGTGTACGAAATCGGTTGCGTGGCCAGCATTCTGCAGATGCTGAAATTGCCCGACGGCACCGTCAAGGTACTGGTCGAGGGCACCCAGCGTGCGCGTATCGATACGATCGACGACGCTGAAACGCATTTCGTGTGCCAGGTCACCCCCGTCGAGCTCGATCCCGCGCAAAGCTCCGAGACCGAGGCCCTGCGCCGCGCGATCGTGGCTCAGTTCGAACAGTACGTCAAACTCAACAAAAAGATCCCGCCCGAGATTCTGACTTCGCTGGCCGGGATCGACGATGCCGGCCGTCTGGCCGACACCATCGCCGCACATCTGCCGCTCAAGCTCGAGCAAAAGCAGACAATGCTCGAAATCCTCGGCACTTCCGAGCGCCTCGAGGGTCTGCTGACGCAATTGGAAACGGAAATCGACATCCTTCAGGTCGAAAAGCGTATCCGCGGCCGCGTCAAAAAGCAGATGGAAAAGAGCCAGCGCGACTACTACCTGAACGAGCAAGTCAAAGCCATTCAGAAAGAGCTGGGCGAGGGCGAAGAAGGCGCCGACATCGAAGAGCTCGAAAAGAAAATCATTGCGGCGCATATGCCCAAAGATGCGCGCAAGAAGGCCGATGCCGAGCTCAAAAAGCTCAAGCTCATGTCGCCCATGTCGGCCGAAGCCACCGTGGTGCGCAACTACATCGATACGCTCATCAATCTTCCCTGGAAGAAAAAGAGCAAGATCAACAACTCCATCAGCAACGCCGAGAAAGTCCTCGACGACGATCACTATGGCTTGGAAAAGGTCAAAGAGCGCATCGTCGAGTATCTGGCCGTGCAACAGCGTGTCGACAAGGTCAAGGCCCCGATTCTCTGCCTGGTAGGCCCCCCGGGTGTCGGTAAAACCTCGCTGGGACAATCCATTGCGCGTGCCACGAACCGCAAGTTCGTGCGCATGGCCTTGGGCGGCGTGCGCGATGAGGCCGAGATCCGCGGCCATCGCCGCACCTACATCGGTTCGATGCCCGGCAAGATCGTGCAGAACATGAGCAAGGTCGGTGTCCGTAACCCCTTGTTCCTGCTGGACGAGATCGACAAGCTCGGCATGGATTTCCGTGGCGATCCCGCCTCGGCATTGCTCGAGGTGCTCGACCCGGAACAGAACCACACGTTCCAGGATCACTACATCGAAGTCGACTTTGATCTGTCCGACGTCATGTTCGTGGCCACCAGCAACACGCTGAACATCCCGCCCGCCTTGCTCGATCGTATGGAAGTCATTCGTCTCTCGGGCTACACCGAAGACGAAAAAATCCATATCGCCCGCGACCATCTGCTGCCCAAGCTGATGAAGAACAACGGCGTCAAGGAATCCGAGTTGGTGGTCGACGATTCAGCGCTGCGAGACATCGTGCGTTACTACACTCGCGAGGCCGGTGTCCGTGCGCTGGAACGCGAAGTCGGCAAGATCTGCCGCAAGGTCGTGAAAGAATACTTGGCTCAGGCCGACAAGGCCAAGGTCGAGGGCAAGTCTGCCTCACAAGCCGAACCCGTCAAAGTCGATGCCGACAACCTCAGCAAATACCTGGGCGTGCGTCGTTATACCTTTGGCATGGCAGAAAAGGAAAACCAGATCGGCCAAGTGACTGGTCTGGCCTGGACCGAGGTAGGCGGCGATTTGCTCACGATCGAAGTCGCCGATATGCCGGGTAAAGGCGTGATTCAGCGTACCGGTTCGCTGGGCGACGTGATGAAAGAGTCGGTAGAAGCCGCCCGTACCGTCGTGCGTTCGCGTGCGCGCCGCTTGGGTTTTGCCGACAGCGTGTTCGAAAAGCACGACATGCACGTTCACGTGCCCGAAGGCGCGACGCCCAAGGACGGCCCATCGGCGGGTATCGCCATCACCACTGCCATGGTCTCGGCCTTGTCACGTATCCCGGTGCGTGCTGATGTCGCCATGACGGGTGAAATCACTCTGCGTGGCGAGGTCTTGCCGATCGGCGGCCTGAAGGAAAAACTCCTGGCGGCTCACCGTGGCGGCATCAAGACTGTGCTGATCCCCGAGGAAAACGTCAAGGACTTGGCCGATATCCCGGACAACGTCAAAAACCACCTCGAGATCGTACCGGTGCGTTGGATTGACAAGGTGCTAGAGCTGGCGCTCGAACGCCAGCCCGAGCCTCTGTCAGAGGAAGAGGTCGTCAAAGAACCCTTGGTCGCCAAGGCAGCGGAAAACGCCGCACCAGGTGACCCCGTGTTCAAGCATTAAGCCTTAAGTAGTTCGTGCCATACCGACGATATGGCACAAAGGCCCCCGGATTCATTACAAGTCGTGTATGAGTCCGGGGGCCTTTTGCTAACGGCGGCGCGTACGGCCGTTGGTTAATGCAGCGCCTGCGTGCGGATCAGGCCGACAGCAATGCCCTCAAGTGCAAAGTCCAGCGTGCCATCCACCACGATGGGCGAGAAATCTGGATTTTCCGGCAGCAGTTCGATGTGTCCCTGGCGATGCTGCAGGCGTTTTACCGTAACGTCGTCGCCCAGGCGGGCCACGACGATCTGGCCATTGCGCGCTTCGCTGGCTCGCTTGACAGCGAGTAGATCGCCTTCGAGGATTCCTGCGTCGCGCATGCTCATGCCGCGTACCTTCAGCAGGTAGTCGGGCGTCTGGGCAAATAGGCCGGGGTCCACGCCGACCTCGCGTTCGACATGCTCGGCGGCCAGGATGGGGCTGCCTGCCGCCACGCGGCCTACCAGCGGCAGCAACAGCCGGCTCATCGCTTCCGCGGCGAATCCAGCAAGATTCGATGGCGTTGCGGCGCCGCTAGACGGCGCGGTGTGAGCATGAGAAGAGGCAGCGGGATCAATCGACTCTATCAGGCGAATGCCGCGCGACGCGCCGGCCGTCAACTCGATGGCCCCCTTGCGCGCGAGCGCCTTGAGATGGTCCTCCGCGGCATTGGGAGAACGAAACCCCAACGCCCGGGCGATTTCGGCACGAGTAGGAGGGAAGCCGGTGCGTGCCACCGTTTGCCGGATATGGTTCAGGATTTCCTGTTGGCGCTCGGTGAGTTTGGTAGCCATGGCAATGATCCGCTGCGGACTGTATGAATATACAGCTGGATTTTGGACGAGCCTGTATAAAAAAGCAAGTCATGTGGCGACGAATAGGACTTTGAGAACAATGGTATCGACACGTTCACACCAAAAGAAAAAGGACCCGTTCTTGCGTCCGGGTCCTTCTTTGTCAGGCGTGAAAGGGTTTGCGATTTATTTGATGACCGCCGCGATCGCCTTGGCCACCGTATCGATATTGCGGCTGTTGAGCGCAGCGACGCAGATGCGGCCGCTGGACACGGCATAGATGCCGTGCTCTTCGCGCAGGGTGTCGACTTGCGCCGAGGTCAGGCCCGAATACGAGAACATGCCGCGCTGTTGGCGTACGAAGCTGAAATCCTGCGAGGCACCTGCAGCCTTGATTTTATCGACCAGTTGTTCGCGCATCAGGCGGATACGGTCACGCATGCCGGCAAGTTCCTGTTCCCACAGCGTGTACAGCTCGGGCGTATTCAACACCGACGACACCACCGTGCCGCCGTGCGTGGGCGGGTTGGAGTAGTTGGTGCGGATCACGCGCTTGAGCTGGCTCAGGACGCGTTTGGCTTCGTCCTGGTTGCCTGCGACCACAGTCAGGGCGCCGACGCGCTCGCCATACAGCGAGAACGATTTCGAGAACGACGAGCTGATCAGCATCGTCAGGCCCAGATCGGCAAACAGACGCACGACGGCAGCATCCTCTTGTAGACCGGCGCCAAAGCCTTGGTAGGCGATGTCCAGGAACGGCACCAGGTTGCGCGACTTGACGACCTGGGCGATCTGTTGCCACTGCTCGGCCGTCGGATCAACACCAGTCGGATTGTGGCAGCAAGCGTGCAACACGACGATGGTTTGTTCAGGAGCGGCCTGTAGCGAGGCCAACATGCCCTGAAAATCCAGGCCGTGCGTCGCGGCGTCGTAATAGGCATAGGTGTCGACCGGGAAACCGGCGCGCTCGAACAGGGCGCGGTGGTTTTCCCAGCTGGGGTTGCTGATCAGCACTTTGGATTGCGGCAGCAACTGACGCAGGAAATCTGCGCCGATTTTCAACGCTCCCGTGCCGCCCAGTGCCTGGGTGGTCAACACGCGGCCTTCGGCGGCCAGCGTGGAATCAGCACCCAGCAACAGCGTTTGAGCGCCCTTGTTGTAGCCGGCGATGCCCTCGATAGGCAGGTAGCCGCGTGCGGCAGCGGCTTCTATGCGCGCAATTTCGGCCTTGCGCACAGCAGCCAGCAGGGGAATGCGACCGTCGTCATCGTAGTACACGCCCACGCCCAGATTGACTTTACCGGGGCGGGTATCAGCGTTGTATTGTTCGTTCAGACCCAGGATGGGGTCGCGCGGCGCAAGTTCGACGGAATCGAAAAGAGAGCTCATGAGGATTCGCTAAGGGTAGATAGACGCGGAAGGCACTGCTGTGGATAATGAGGGGTTTACCCTCAGACAGTCTAGCATGACAGCTCCTGGATTCGTCGATTTCCCCGACAGCCCCTTCCATTTGTATCAGCCGTATCCGCCCGCAGGCGACCAGCCGGGCGCGATCGAAGGGCTGAGCGAGGGCATTCGAGATGGTTTGATGTGCCAGACCTTGCTGGGTGTGACAGGCTCGGGCAAGACCTACACCATGGCTAACATCATCGCCCGGCTCGGCCGGCCCGCGTTGGTGTTGGCGCCAAACAAGACCCTGGCAGCCCAGCTGTACGCCGAAATGCGCGAGTTCTTTCCCAAGAACGCCGTCGAGTATTTCGTGTCGTACTACGACTACTATCAGCCCGAGGCCTACGTGCCCACGCGCGATCTGTTCATTGAAAAGGATTCGTCCATCAACGAGCATATCGAGCAGATGCGTCTGTCCGCGACCAAGAGCCTGCTCGAGCGGCGCGACACGGTGATCGTGGGCACCGTCTCGTGTATCTACGGTATCGGTAATCCCGGTGATTACCACGCGATGGTGTTGATTTTGCGTTCCGGCGACCGCATTTCCCGGCGCGAAATCCTGGCCCGCCTGGTCGCCATGCAGTACACGCGCAACGATGCAGATTTCACGCGTGGCACATTTCGTGTGCGCGGTGAGACGATCGATATTTTTCCGGCAGAAAGCCCGGAATTGGCGTTGCGCCTGACGCTATTCGATGACGAGATCGAGTCGCTGGAATTGTTCGATCCACTGACCGGCCGGGTCCGTCAAAAGGTCCCGCGTTTTACGGTTTATCCTGGTTCGCACTATGTCACGCCGCGTGATACCGTGCTGCGTGCCATCGAGACAATCAAAGAAGAACTGCGCGAGCGCCTGAAATTCTTGACTGCCGAGGGCAAGCTCGTCGAGGCGCAGCGGCTCGAGCAACGTACGCGATTCGACCTGGAAATGCTGCAAGAGCTCGGGTTTTGCAAGGGTATCGAAAACTATTCCCGCCATTTGTCGGGGGCTGCAGCCGGCGAACCGCCGCCTACGCTGATCGATTATCTGCCCTCGGATGCCTTGATGTTCATCGACGAAAGCCACGTCACGATAGGGCAGTTGGGCGGGATGTATCGGGGCGACCGAGCGCGCAAAGAGACCCTCGTGCAATACGGTTTCAGACTGCCCTCAGCCCTGGATAACCGGCCGTTGAAACTGGAGGAGTTCGAGGCCCGTAT
The DNA here is from genome assembly GCF_002261185.1 of Bordetella genomosp. 4. Classification (GTDB taxonomy): domain Bacteria; phylum Pseudomonadota; class Gammaproteobacteria; order Burkholderiales; family Burkholderiaceae_B; genus Bordetella_A. Next base: position 1,042,849 of record NZ_NEVQ01000013.1, on the reverse strand, counting down.
GCGTCAGTGTGTGTTCGTTTCGGCGACGCCTGCGGCCTATGAGCAAGAACATGCCGACAATGTGGTCGAACAGGTCGTGCGGCCCACAGGTTTGGTGGACCCTCAGGTAGAGGTACGGCCGGCGCGAACTCAGGTCGACGATTTGCTCGGCGAAATCAAGATGCGCGTAGCCGCGCAAGAGCGCGTCCTGGTCACCACTTTGACCAAGCGTATGGCCGAAGACCTCACGGACTACCTGTCCGAGCATGGTATCCGCGTCCGCTATTTGCACTCCGATATCGATACGGTCGAACGGGTCGAGATCATTCGTGATCTGCGGCTCGGCACCTTTGATGTGCTGGTAGGGATCAACTTGCTGCGCGAGGGCCTGGACATCCCCGAGGTGTCTCTGGTCGCCATTCTCGATGCCGACAAAGAGGGTTTTCTGCGCTCGGAGCGCAGCTTGATCCAGACGATCGGGCGGGCGGCGCGAAATCTCAACGGGCATGCCATTTTGTACGCTGACCAGATCACCGCCTCCATGCGGCGAGCCATGGACGAAACGGAGCGCCGCCGCAACAAGCAGCTGAAATTCAATGCGGACAATGGCATCACGGCGCGCGGCGTAAACAAGGCGGTTCGTGAGCTCATCGATGGCATCGTGGCCCCGGTTCGTCACGATACGCTGGAGGCGGCCATCGGGCCCGAGGTCCTGACCGACGAAAAGGCGGTAGCCAAGGAAATCCGCCGCCTCGAAAAGCTCATGACAGACCATGCCCGCAACTTGGAGTTCGAGCAAGCTGCTGCCGCGCGAGACGCCCTCAATGCGCTCAAGCAACGCGTGTTGCTGGATGGCGCTGCCTAGCTCGGCGGGACGGGACAACGGCCCGCGCCTGGCCCAAAAGGGTGGGTGAGAACTCAGGCCATTGGCGGGAAACGGCATGGCAGCCGGCGGCCGGGCAATGACGTCTGCGGCGTATCAACCAGCGGCGGTTACATGCCGCTGCTGCGCTGCGGTCAATTCGATGGGTTTGTTACAGGCAATGGCCCAAATAGCTGATGTGTTACTTGTAATTATCGTTATATGTCACTGACTTTCAACGGAAAAATTACAGTAACACTAAAGGCTGGGGCAGTTGCGCAATTGCAAAAAAAACTTGCTATATTCCGGGTTTTCCCGCAGACTTACACCCATGATGACCAAGGTACTTTTCGTTTGCATGGGTAACATCTGCCGCTCCCCGAGCGCAGAGGGCGTTTTTCGCCATTTGGTGAGCGATGCCGGTTTGGGGGACGTGGTGCGTGTGGATTCCGCTGGTACGCATGCCTATCACATTGGCGAGGCGCCTGACGCCCGCGCCCAGGCGGCCGCTCGCAAGCGCGGCTACGAGATCAACCATTGCGAGGCCCGCCAGGTGACGGCGGACGACTTCCGCGAATTTGACCTCATTTTGGCCATGGATTGGGACAACCTTTCCGCGCTGCAACAGCAATGCCCAAAAATTTATCAGCACAAGCTGATGTTGTTGATGCGCTTTGCCAACGAATTCGAAGAAGCCACAGTGCCTGATCCGTACTATGGCGGTCTCGATGGCTTCGGCAAGGTCCTGGATTACCTCGAGGATGCCTGTCAGGGCGTATTGGAGCTGGTCCGCAAGCGGGCTACCCAATACCAGGCAGCCTAATTACTGGCTATGGCATAAGCTGGCTCGGCCAGCCCAAAAACCGCGCTTTGGCGCGGTTTTTTATGGTGGATGCGTGTTGGAGTTCAGGGTGCGGGGCGCGCGAGTTTGCGGGGGTGATGTGCAGGCATGGTCGGCGGCCACGTTCCGGATTGCACCGTCCTCGCCTGGCTTATATGCATATTCCTGAAGATGACTTAGCAATTTAGTCGGGAATTTGCTATACTTGACGCAATTACTCAGGTATTGGTTGCCCGGTGATGGGCGCCAGCACGTTTCCACAGGAATCCACCATGCGGCTCACTACAAAGGGGCGTTTCGCGGTTACCGCGATGATCGACCTGGCCATGCGGCAGCACAGCGGTCCGGTAACGCTCGCGGCGATCAGTCAGCGCCAGAATATCTCGCTTTCTTATCTCGAACAGCTCTTCGGCAAACTGCGCCGGCACGAGCTGGTCGACAGCGTGCGCGGCCCGGGCGGCGGGTATTCGCTGGCCCGCCTGGCGCGCAACGTCACAGTTGCCGACATCATTTTTGCGGTAGACGAGCCGCTGGACGCCACCAGTTGTGGCGGCAAGCACGACTGCACCAGCGGTCGAGACGGCAAATCCGGCAAGTGCATGACGCACGAGCTCTGGACCACGCTGAACCGCAAAATGGTCGATTACCTAGATTCCGTTTCCCTGCAAGATCTGGTCGATCAGCAACGGCTGCGCCAATTGCAGGAGGCCTCCAAGGCGGCACAAGGGTGTTCCACCGTACGGATGGAGCGAAGCGCGGGTGAGCCCGCGTCTGCTGTGTCCGCCGTAGCCGCCGACGCCACCGTATAAGCAGGAGTAGCACTTCATGACCACTCGCCCAATTTATCTCGATTACTCTGCCACCACGCCGGTTGACCCGCGCGTGGTCGACAAAATGGTGCCTTGGCTGTATGACAACTTTGGCAACCCCGCATCGCGCAGCCACGCTTTCGGCTGGGAGGCCGAAGAGGCCGTAGAAAACGCCCGCAACGAAGTCGCCAAGCTCGTCAACGCTGATCCCCGCGAGATCATCTGGACATCGGGCGCTACCGAGTCCGATAACCTGGCTATCAAGGGCGCAGCCAATTTCTACGCCGAGCGCGGCAAGCACATCATTACGGTCAAGACCGAGCACAAGGCGGTGCTGGACACCTGTCGGGAGCTGGAGCGCCAAGGCTTCGAGGTTACCTACCTCGATGTGCGTGATGACGGTCTGCTGGATCTGGACGTTTTCAAGGCAGCGCTTCGTCCCGACACCATTCTGGTTTCGGTGATGATGGTCAACAACGAAATCGGCGTGATCCAGGATATCGAGACGCTCGGCGAAATCTGCCGCGAAAAGGGCATTATTTTCCACGTGGATGCGGCGCAGGCTACCGGCAAGGTCGAGATCGATCTGCAAAAGCTGAAAGTCGATCTGATGGCGTTTTCTGCACACAAGACCTACGGTCCCAAGGGCATCGGTGCCTTGTATGTACGCCGCAAGCCGCGCGTGCGTATCGAGGCCCAAATGCACGGCGGCGGTCACGAGCGCGGTTTCCGGTCGGGCACCTTGGCCACGCATCAGATTGTCGGTATGGGCGAAGCATTCCGCCTGGCGCGCGAGGAAATGGGCACCGAAAACGAACGCATCCGCATGCTGCGTGATCGTTTGTGGGCGGGTTTGTCGCAGATCGAGGAAACCTATCTGAACGGCAGCATGGAACACCGCGTTCCGCACAATCTGAACGTCAGCTTCAACTATGTCGAGGGCGAGTCGCTGATCATGGCGATCAAGGAACTGGCCGTCTCGAGCGGTTCGGCCTGCACCTCGGCCAGCCTGGAGCCGTCCTACGTGCTGCGCGCGCTTGGCCGCAATGACGAGCTGGCGCACAGCTCCATTCGTTTTACGCTGGGCCGCTTTACCACCGAACAAGAAGTCGACTTCACGATCGAGCTCATCAAGAGCCGCGTGGGCAAATTGCGCGATATGTCGCCGCTGTGGGAAATGGCCCAGGAAGGCATTGACCTGAATAGCGTGCAGTGGGCCGCCCACTAAGGCGCCACGCGACACATACAGGAGAAACATCATGGCATACAGCACCAAAGTTCTGGATCACTACGAAAATCCCCGCAATGTGGGTTCGTTTGAAAAGGGTGACGATTCGGTCGGCACCGGTATGGTCGGCGCGCCGGCTTGCGGCGACGTGATGAAGCTGCAAATCAAGGTGAACGACGCGGGCATCATCGAAGACGCACGCTTCAAGACCTACGGCTGTGGTTCGGCCATTGCATCGAGCTCGCTCGTGACCGAGTGGGTCAAGGGTAAATCGCTCGATGAGGCCCTGAACATCCGCAATACCCAGATCGCGGAAGAGCTGGCTTTGCCTCCCGTGAAGATCCACTGTTCGATCCTGGCCGAAGACGCCATCAAGGCTGCCGTCCAGGACTACAAAGACAAACACGCTGCTGTGCCTGCGCAATCCGAGGCGGCGGCAGTTGCGACGGCGGACTGAACGATGGCTGTAACCTTGACTCAACAGGCAGCCTTGCATGTCGGGCGCTACCTGCAAAAGCGTGGCAAGGGCGTCGGCCTGCGCCTGGGCGTGCGTACTACGGGATGTTCGGGCATGGCTTACAAGCTCGAATATGTCGATGATCCCGCAGCCGAAGACCTGGTCTTCGAGAGCTTTGGCGTCAAGGTGTTCGTCGATCCCAAGAGCCTGTCGTATCTGGATGGCACCGAGCTCGACTATGCGCGCGAGGGTCTGAACGAGGGCTTCAAGTTCAGCAATCCCAACGAAAAGGCGACCTGCGGCTGCGGCGAGTCGTTCACGGTGTAGTCTTGGCCGCGGACAATCACTTCAGCTTGTTTGGTTTGCCCGCGCGATTCAATATCGACGCGCAGGCGCTCGAAAGCGCTTGGCGCACGGTGGCCGCGCAGGTGCATCCTGATCGTTTTGCGACGGCCAGTCCGGCCGAGCGCCGCGTCGCGATGCAATGGGCCGCGCGTGCCAACGAGGCCTATCGGCAATTGCGGGACCCGCTATTGCGGGCGCGTTATTTGTGCGAGCAGGCAGGCGTCGATCTGCAAACCGAAAGCAATACGTCGATGGACGTGTCGTTTTTGATGCAGCAGATGCAGTGGCGCGAAATGCTGGACGACGCGCGCAACGATCCGGATGCTTACGCAGCGCTCGAGGCCGAGTTGACTCAGGCTCGCCAGCAGATGCAAGACACCCTCACGACATTGCTCGACGAGCGCCAGGACTACGCCGCCGCGGGTAGCAAGGTACGAGAGTGGATGTTCGTCGAGAAACTGGCGCAAGAACTCGCCGCCGTGCAGGTGACCCACTAGCGGTCATTGTGTCAGCGCTACGCGGCTTGCGCCGCTTTTTCGCTTTTCGATTCGAAGCATAATCATGGCCTTATTGCAGATTTCCGAGCCCGGCGAATCGCCGGCGCCACACCAACGCAAGCTGGCAGTGGGCATAGACCTGGGGACGACAAACTCTCTGGTCGCCGCTGTGCGCAGCAGCGCCTCAGAGGTTCTGCGCGATGCCGATGGCCAGGCTTTGCTGCCGTCCGCCGTGCGTTATTTTGCCGATGGCAAGGTCAATATTGGCCGGCAAGCGTTGGCGCAGCAGGCCGCAGATCCTTTGAACACCATTGTGTCGGTCAAGCGCTTCATGGGGCGCTCGCTCGATGAGGCGGTGGCCAGCGGGGCGCCGTACGAGTTTGTTGACGCGCCGGGCATGGTGCGGCTGCGCACTGTGCAGGGCGATTTGAGCCCGGTCGAGATATCCGCGCAGATATTGGCTACGTTGCGCCAACGCGCCGAAGACGTTTTGGGCGATGACCTGGTCGGTGCGGTGATTACGGTGCCCGCGTATTTTGACGATGCGCAGCGTCAGGCGACGCGCGACGCGGCGCGCCTGGCGGGTCTGAATGTTTTGCGCCTGTTGAATGAGCCTACCGCCGCGGCGATTGCTTATGGCCTGGATCAGGCTGCCGAAGGCACTTACGCGGTGTATGACCTGGGCGGAGGCACATTTGATGTTTCCATCCTGCGTTTGACCAAAGGGGTATTCGAAGTCGTTGCTACCGGTGGCGATACCGCATTGGGCGGTGACGATTTCGATTGGCTCATCGGCGAGTATGCCTATGCAGCGTTGGCGGATGAGGGCGCTGCGGGAGCCGTGTCCAACGCATCCCATGATGATCAATCGTCGCTCAGGTCGTTAGCCCCTGCCGATCGTCGTGCTTTGCTCGTTGCCGCACGTGCAGCGCGCGAGGCTTTGTCTGACGCCGACAGCGCGGTACTGAATGTGGTGTTGCAAGACGGCCGCACGCTGAACGTCACATTGAGCCGTGCGAAGTTTGAAGAGTTGGCCCAGCCGCTGGTGCGCCGTACATTGGATCGCGCCCGCGCGGCATTGCGTGATGCGGGTTTGACTGTGTCCGATGTCAAAGGCGTCGTGATGGTAGGCGGGGCCACTCGTATGCCGGTGATCCGCCAAGCAGTAGCTGATTTGTTCGGAACGCAACCTCTGGTCGATCTGGATCCCGACCAGGTGGTGGCCCTGGGCGCGGCGTTGCAGGCTAATTTACTGGCTGGCAATCGCATGCCTGGTGAGGATTGGTTGCTATTGGATGTGACGCCCTTGTCGCTGGGGCTGGAGACCATGGGTGGGCTGGTCGAGCGCATTATTCCGCGCAACAGCACGATCCCTGTGGCGCGTGCCCAGGAATTCACCACGTTCAAAGATGGCCAGGGCGCCATGAGCGTGCATGTGGTGCAGGGCGAGCGTGAGCTAGTGTCCGATTGCCGTTCGCTGGCTCGTTTTGAGTTGCGCGGTATACCGCCCATGGTGGCAGGCGCGGCGCGGATTCGCGTGACGTTTCAGGTCGACGCCGATGGTTTGTTGAGTGTGACGGCGCGCGAGCAAAGCACCGGCGTCGAGGCCTCTGTGTCGGTCAAGCCCTCGTACGGCCTGTCGGATGACGAGATCACCCGCATGCTCGCCGATAGCGTGGCGCAGGCCGACAGCGATGCGCGAGCCCGCATGCTGCGCGAGCAGCAGGTCGAGGCGCGCCAACTCGTTGAATCCGTGCAGGCCGCGCTGGCCGCCGATGGAGACTTGCTGGATGCGGCGGAACGACAGTTGGTGGACGAGCGCGTCGCGGCTGCAGCCGCTGCGCAAGACGCCGACGATGTAGACACCGTACGCGCCGCTGTGCAAGCTCTGTCCGATGCCACAGAAGAATTCGCTGCCCGCCGCATGGATCGTGGTATCCGTGCGGCGCTGGCTGGCCGTAAACTAGATGAACTCGCCTGACGTATGCCTAAACTGACCGTATTGCCTCACCCGGAATTGTGCCCCGATGGTGCCGTCATCGAAGACGCACCCAAGGGCCAGTCCATTTGCCGTGTCCTGCTCAACAATCACATTGATATCGAGCATGCATGCGAATTGTCGTGTGCCTGCACGACCTGTCACGTGATTGTGCGCGAAGGTTTTTCCTCGTTGGAGGATGCGTCGGATAGCGAAGAAGACATGCTGGACAAGGCCTGGGGATTGAGCTCGACCTCTCGTCTGTCGTGCCAGGCGATTGTCGAAGACGCCGACCTGACGGTCGAGATTCCCAAATACACGATCAATCACGCGAAAGAGGCACACTGATGAAGTGGGTAGATACATACGATATCGCCGCCGCTTTGGTGGATACGCATCCGGACGTCGATCCCAACACCGTGCGTTTTACGCAGCTGCGTGAATGGGTCATTGCCTTGCCGGGCTTCGATGATGATCCGAACCGCAGCGGGGAAAAAATCCTCGAGGCGATTCAAATGGCCTGGATCGAAGAGGCGGATTGATTTTCCGCGCGGCGTGCGAGGTCACGTCAAAGAATGAAACCCCGGCACTGGGACATGAGCTCAGTGGCCGGGGTTTTTTGTTGCCGGGCCGCCCCAAAACAAAAACGCCCCGTTGGGGGCAGCAAGCCGGAGACGCAGCGTGGGGGCCTTTTTGAGGAGCACGGCGGAGCGTGGGGCCCGCCGTTGCTGGGCTGCCTAAAGCTCAGACCCAGCTGCAGCACAGCTTTTGCTGGCTGCGCTGTGTCTGACGATTTCGAGTACTTTGTCAGCAGCGAGCCGGCCGCATGCAGGGGTATCAACGCACCAGGCACGGCAGTTTGTTATTGAATTTCCAGTTCGGCACGAGATACTGCATTGCCATGGCGTCGTCGCGTGCACCCAGGCCGTGCTGCAGATAGAGTTGATGGGCGCGCTCGATGGCGTCCATGTCCAGCTCGATACCCAGCCCACCGGTCTGCGGCAGCTCGATGTAGCCGTGCTTGATCTGCAGGGGATTGCGCGTCAGGTGTTGGCCGTCTTGCCAGATCCAGTGTGTGTCGATCGCCGTGACGCGTCCTGGGGCGGCTGCTCCCACATGGGTGAACATCGCCAGTGAGATGTCGAAATGGTTGTTCGAATGCGAGCCCCAGGTCAGGCCAAAGGCCTGGCATGTCTGCGCGACGCGTACCGAGCCCTGCAGCGTCCAGAAATGCGGATCGGCCAGCGGGATATCAACGGATTGCAGTGAAAGCGCATGCGCCATTTCACGCCAGTCGGTGGCAATCATGTTGGTGGCGGTGGGCAGGCCTGTGGCGCGGCGGAATTCGGCCATGACTTCACGGCCGGAGAATACGCCCTCGGCGCCGCAGGGATCTTCTGCGTACGCCATCACCCCATGCAGGTCTCGGCACAGGCGGATCGCGTCTTGCAGCAGCCAGCCGCCGTTGGGATCCAGCGTGATGCGCGCTTTCGGAAAGCGTTCGTGCAGGGCGCGGATGGCTTCGACTTCCTCTTCGCCGCGCAGCACGCCGCCTTTGAGCTTGAAGTCCTCAAAGCCATAGCGGTGGTAGGATGCCTCGGCGAGTTTGACGATGGCCTCGGGCGTCAGGGCTTTTTCATGACGCAGGCGCAGCCAGTCATCCGCGGACTCGGGCTCGCTGTGATAGGGCAGGGACGTGGCGTTGCGGTCGCCGACGTAAAACAGGTAGCCCAGCATTTGCACTGACGTGCGTTGTACGCCTTCGCCCAGCAAGGCGGCCAGCGGGACTTGCAAATGTTGGCCCAGCAGGTCTAGCAGCGCGGATTCTGCCGCCGTCACGGCGTGAATCGCGACGCGTAAATCAAAGGTTTGTTGCCCACGCCCCGCGCTGTCTCGATTGGCGAAAGCCTGGCGCATTTTATTCAACGTACGGTTGTAGTCGCCGATGGCGCTGCCGACGATGATGTCGCGTGCGTCTTCCAGCGTTTCGCGGATCTTTTCTCCACCAGGAACTTCGCCCGCGCCCGTGTTGCCCGCGCTGTCGGTCAGAATGATCAGATTGCGCGTGAAATATGGGGCGTGTGCGCCGCTCAGATTGAGCAGCATCGAGTCCTGGCCCGCCACGGGAACGACACGCATGTGAGTGATGACGGGAGTTTGGCGAGAGGGAGTAGCAGTGGTCGACATGGTGATTTCTTTAAACAAAGCCTGCTGCGGGAAACGGGATGGCAGAAAATAACGGCGGGCGATAATCGGAGTGCCTAGTGCGACGGCGTTGCAGATGCTGGTGTGCCCGGGATCGGGGTATTGCAGACGACTAGCTGAACAGACCGAATGGCGCATTTAACTGAGCAGCGGGATTGATAGATCGCTACGTGCGGGACAGGCCCGGGCAGCGATCTATTTTCACCGCGGCCGAAGGTGACTTACTGCACGGTAATGTTGCCGGTTTCGATCACGGTTTGCCAGCGTTTGCTTTCGTCTTGCTGGAATTTCGTAAAGGCTTCTGGAGAGTTAGCAACGACTTCCAAGCCTACGTCGGTAAAGGGTTTGCTGACGGCTGGATCCTTGATGGCAGTGGAAAGTGCCGTCGAGAGCTTGTCGCGGATATCCGCGGGCAGGTTCTTGGGGGCAACAATGCCTTGCCAGGCGTAGACTTCAACACCAGGGACGTTTGCTTCGGAAAGCGTGGGCACGTTCTGCAACACGGGCGAGCGCTTGTTGCCGGTGATGGCGATGGCTTTGAGCTTGCCCGATTGGATGTGCGGCAGTACTGCATTCACGTTCTGGAATGACATATCTACCTGGCTGCCGAGCAGATCGGAGATGGCTGGCGCACCGCCCTTGTAGGGAATATGCAGGCCTTTAGTGCCGGTTTTCTGCCAGAACAGCTCTGCCGTGAGATGATCGGAGGAGCCTGAGCCGGAGGTCGCAAAGCTGATCTCGCCCGGCTTGGACTTCAGCAGCGCGAGCACGTCTTGTATCGAGTTGATGCTAGGCGCGAGTTTCGGGCTGACGACCAGGACGTTCGGCGTTTGCACAGCGACGGTCAGGTAGGTGAAGTCCTTTGCCGGATCGTAGCTCAGGCCCTTCATCAGATGGGGAGCGACGACCAAGGGAGCGAGCGAGGTCACCATCAGGGTGTAGCCGTCAGGCGTGGCGCGGGCGACTTGAGAGGCGCCGATAGTGCCGGTGGCTCCCGCTTTATTTTCCACGACAAAGGATTGCTTGAGCTGTTCGCCCAGTTTGTTGGCAACTGCGCGGGCGACGGAATCCGTCGCGCCGCCGGGCGGGAAGGGGACAACCATGGTGACGGGTTTGTCGGGCCAGGCTTGTGCGGCGCCGGCCGCCAGCATCAGAGTCAAGCCTGTGAACCATTTACGTGCACGTTGGTGCATGTGTCTCTCCTGTCAATTTTATATGGATGGCAACGTTACCATAATTGATGGCAACGTTATCATATGGTTTGGTAACGTTGTCATTTAGGTTTTATAGAATACGGATATCTGCTTTGCACGGCATATCCGTACAAACCCTAGGTGTCCTGGTTCCCCTTTCGGTGAGCTAGCGGTTAGGCTTGTTGGCCTTGTCATTCGTAAATTGAACATGTCATCAGATAAACCCAATCTTTCCCGCTCCAGCGAACGCGCCAGTGTGACCGTTCGCGACGTGGCTCGGGCTGCCGGGGTGGCGATGATCACGGTCTCGCGCGCGATCAACACACCCCAAGCGGTGTCGCCGCAGACATTGGAAAAGGTCAATGCGGCGATCCAGGCGTTGGGTTATGTGCCGAATTTGATGGCGGGCAGCCTGAGGTTGTCCCGCAGTCATCTGGTGACGGTGCTAGTACCCACGATTGCGGGTTCGTTGTTCAGCGGAATGATTACCGCGTTGACGCGATCGCTGGGGGCCAAGGGGTATCAACTGATCGTGGGACAGAGCGGTTATGACATGCCCAGCGAAGATGCCTTATTGCGCGCCATCATCGGCCGGCGGCCGGATGGCATTGTGCTGACGGGGGTGATGCATTCTGAGCAAGGGCGGCAATTGCTCAAGGCCTCGGGCATTCCGATCGTCGAGACGTGGGATGCGACGCCTACGCCGATCGATATGTTGTTGAGCCTGTCGCACGAAGCGATTGGCGCCGCCGTCAGCCGGTATCTACACGAGCGCGGCAAAATGCGTCAGGCGGTGCTCGCCGGCGATGATGAGCGTGCGCGATTACGTGCGCAGAGTTTTGTGCGCACGGCGATGGCGCTCGGATTGCCTGAGCCGAAAGTGATTCATATGCCTGCGCCGACGACGCACGCGCAGGGCAGGGATGGGTTGCGTCAATTGCAGGCTATGCAAAAAGATATCGATGCGGTGTTTTGCTCCTCTGACCTGATGGCCGCCGGTGTGCTGACAGAGGCCGTCGTGCAAGGGTTGAGCGTACCGGATGATTTGGCCGTCGTGGGTTTTGGCGACATGGATTTCGCTGCGTCGATGTCGCCGTCGATCACGTCAGTGCACGTCGACGGCGCGGCGATAGGCGAGCAGGCCGCCGAGATGATTGATGCCCGCGCCAACGGCCTTTGGCCTGCGCAGCAAGTCGTCGAAATCGGCTTTCACATCGTTGCACGCGAAAGCACGTAATATGGCTTAAGATTTCTCTTCTACCTACCTTATTTTGCTAGCAATATGACCGTGCCTCATCTTCGCTTCGGCCTGGCGGCCAACCGGCTTCATCATGAGACGCCTGACGCGGCGTTATTTACTTGGTTGCGTGCGTCGGGAGCCACTATTCGCGAGATGGGGATCGAACTACACACGGTGGGCCGCACGCATGATGCCATTGTGCGCGAGGGCATGTTGCAAGGCTATCGGGGGTTGATCCGCTATCCCTATGGCCGCGAAGGCGGTTTGATGAAACTCGTCGCTCGCGTGACCGAAGGGCGAGATGGGCAGGCGCCATTTGACGGCGCGATTTATCTTATCGATCCGGTCGATCCTTCCTCTATTTTTCCCGAGGCGCTGGCGTTAAAGCGTCAATGCATCACGCACGGGCGGCCGTTCATTTCGACGTTGGCTGGCGCCATTGAATGGATCGAGGTCGAGCGCGTGTTGGCGGATTTGCCGCCGGATCCCGCCTTGTCGCGATTGTTCAATTTCGAAGGGCAGACTTTGGCATTGATTGCGCACGATGCGTTGAAAGACGAGATGGTGGCGTTCGCCGACGAGCACTTTGAGGTGTTGTCGCAGTATGCGCGACGCGTGGCGACGGGGACAACGGGCGGCCGCTTGAATGACTTGGCATGGTCGCGAGGCTGGCCCAAGGACACGCCCTGGGTGACGCGTTACCTCAGCGGCCCGCTCGGCGGCGATGCGCAGATCGCCGAGCTGGTGCTGGAGCATCAATGCCAGCGCGTGATCTTCTTCGAAGACCCGCACGTGGCACGACAGCACGAGGCCGACATCCAATTGCTGGAGCGTGCCGTACGTGTGGTGACGGAAAGCGCAACGTGCGCGACCTCGCCCTCTGTCGCGCGACGTTGGGCAGAGGCGGTGCGTAAGCGGCAGGACATATAAGGCTCTGCGTTACCGGCCCTGCCAGTACTTAGGCAGCGCCGCTTATGCATGCATCTGGCCGGATTTACCGGCAGGGCCGGTTGCGCTATTCGACTTTGAGTCCGGCCTGCTTGACCAGATCTGCGAACTGGTGGACTTCATTGTTGATCCGTTGGCCGAGTGCTTCTGGTGTGCTGGCATCAGGTTCGATACCCTGATTCAACAACTGTTTTTGCACGTCTGGGTCATTGACGACGGCGACGAGTTCCTGGTTCAAGCGCTGAACGATTTCCGTTGGGGTTCCTGCAGGGGCAACGAGTCCCATCCACGTCCCTACATCAAACCCGTCCAATCCGCTTTCCTGCAAAGTCGGCACATCAGGCAAGGCGCTGGATCGTTTGGCTGTAGTAACTGCCAAGGCTCGCGTTTTGCCGGCTCGTATGTGCGGCAGGGCAGATGGCACCGTATCGAACATCACCTGCACTTGATTAGACAGCAAGCCCGTGACGGCGGGAGCGCTGCCGGCGTAAGGAACATGCGTGAGCTGCGCACCCGTGCGCAGCTTGAACATTTCCCCGATCAGATGATGTGCCGATCCAGGGCCGGCCGAGCCATAGTTAAAGCGCTCCGGCTCCGCCTTGGTCAGCGTGACGAGTTCGGCGATGTTTTTGGCCGGCAGGGTGCTGTTTACCACGACCAGGTTCGGCACCATGGCAATGGTGCCGATCGGTGCGAAGCTTTTATCGATGCGGTAATTCAAGGTCGGGATGACGGCCTGGGCGATAGTGTGATGAGCCGACGCCGCCAATAAGGTATAGCCGTCCGGGGAGGCGCGGGCGACGTTGTCAGCGCCTACGGTTGCGGACGCTCCCGGTTTGTTTTCGACTACAACGGTTTGTCCCAATCGTGTGGACAGGCGCGGGCCGATCAAGCGGATCAGCACATCGGTAGAGCCTCCCGGCGGAAATGGCACAACGATCTTGATGGGCCTGTCGGGATAGTTTGCTGTATCCGCCGCTGTCGCAGGCGAGGCGATGAAGACAGACGATACGCCGATCGCCAGTACGCTCAAAACGCGCTGCATGGATGTGGTCTCCTCACATTAGTTGGGATTTGTTTTATTGGAAAAAAGCGCGGACTAGCCGCGCTTCGGATCAGCGTGGCCGCTTGGTCCATGCGGCCAGCGCGCAAGCAATGGCGAGGACGAACAGCACGCCGCCAATACGCAGCAGGCCGGTGCCATTGAGTACTTCGCCGCCGCCAGTGATGATGCCGGCTAATCCGCCGAGCCAGAGCAGCAGGCAGAAAAGCGCGAGAATGAATAACAGAGTGGCTGCACTGGCGAACAAGTTCAGAGCCAGCCGGCTGCCGCGTGTGGGTGCAGCCGATACAGTAGAGACGCGGCGCTTGGGCAGCACCACGTACATGACGAGGACGATGAAGACCGCGATGATCAGTATTTTGACGAGCATGGCGGTCAGGTCCTATCAGTCTTCGCGTCGCAGGTGAGGGAACAGCAGCACATCACGGATCGTGGGGCTGTCGGTCAACAGCATGATCAGGCGGTCGATGCCGATGCCGCAGCCACCCGTCGGAGGCATGCCGTATTCCAGCGCGCGGATGTAATCGGCGTCGTAGTACATGGCCTCTTCGTCGCCGGCGTCCTTGGCTTCGACCTGGGAACGGAAGCGTTCGGCCTGGTCTTCGGGGTCGTTCAATTCCGAGAAGCCATTGGCGATTTCACGGCCAGTCATGAACAACTCGAAGCGCTCGGTGATGCCGGGGCGCGTGTCAGAGGCGCGGGCCAGTGGCGAGACCTCGACCGGGTAGTCGATGATGTAGGTCGGACTCCACAGTTTGGCTTCGGCCGTTTCTTCGAAGAGCGCGAGTTGCAATGCGCCGAGGCCGGCGCGTGCAAGCACGGGGCCCGCAACATCGGCGCCCAGGCGCTTGAGTTCGCCACGGACGAAATCGATGTCATCCAGTTGGGCCTGCGTGTAATCAGGCGCGTACTTGAGGATGGCTTCGCAGATGGTCAGGCGGTCAAAGGGCTTGGACAGGTCCAGCTCGCGTTCCTGATAAGTGAGCACGGCACTGCCGGTGGCGGCGATGGCAGCCTGGCGGATGACGTGTTCGGTGAAGTCCATCAGCCAGCGGTAGTCCGCATAGGCCGCGTAGAACTCCATCATCGTGAATTCGGGATTGTGACGCGGGCTGACGCCCTCGTTACGGAAATTGCGATTGATTTCGAAGACGCGCTCGAAGCCGCCGACGATCAGGCGCTTGAGGTACAGCTCGGGCGCGATGCGCAGGTACATTTCCATGTCCAGCGCATTGTGATGCGTCACGAAAGGCTTGGCCGCGGCACCGCCGGGGATGGGGTGCAGCATGGGCGTTTCGACCTCGAGAAATCCCGCGTCCAGCATGACCTGGCGAATGCTGCCAATGGCCTTGCTGCGCGCCTCGAAGGTGCGGCGCGTGCCTTCGGTCATGATCAGATCGACGTAGCGCTGACGGTAACGCAGTTCCTGGTCGGCAACGCCGTGGAATTTGTCCGGCAGGGGGCGCAGCGATTTCGACAACAAGCGTGCCGACGTCGCGTGCACCGAGAGTTCGCCCTTGTTGGTTTTGAAGACCGACCCTTCGATGGCGATGATGTCACCGATGTCCCATTGCTTGAACGCCGCATAGACGTCCTCGCCCAGCGTGCCCCGCTCCAGGTAGATCTGAATGCGGCCGGTGCTGTCCTGGACAGTGGCAAAGCTGGCCTTGCCCATGACGCGTTTGAGCATCATGCGGCCGGCGACTTTGACTTGCACGCCAGCGTCGGCCAAGGCTTGTTGTTCTTGTTCGCCGTATTGGCGGTGCAAGTCGGCCGCACGTGCGTCCGGGACGAAATCGTTGGGATAGGCGACGCCGGTTTCGCGGAGTTTGGCCAGTTTGGCGCGCCGCTCGGCGATCAAGCGGTTTTCATCTTGGGCGGACGGGGCGGCGGGCGTATGGTCGGTCATGGTGATTACTGGTAATTGCGGATATCGTCGATTTCAGTTGTGCCGAAATCGTCACGGTCTAGATAGGCCAGGATGCGGGGGGCGACGTCGGCGGGCGAGGCCAATTTGCCGGTGGCGTGGAATTCCTGGAATTTGGCCAGCGCCGGAAAGTCGGCGGGGTCGCTGGCACGGATGGTTTCTTGCATGCCGGTGTCGACGATGCCGGGAGCCAAGGCGACGGTGCGTACGCCGTTGCCGCCTTGTTCCTGTTTGAGCACACGGGTATACATGTCGAGGGCAGCTTTGGTGGCGCAATACACGCCCCATCCTGCGTTGGGATTGCGGCCCGCGCCTGACGAGATATTCAAGACGCGGCGATCGGCTTGCAGGCCTTGCACGGCGTCGATAAACCGGGCCGTCAACAGGATCACGGCGGATACGTTCAGCGTAAAGGCCGTATTGATGGCGGCCCCGTCAGTCAATGCCCCCACGGCCGCGACGGGCTCGACGGTGCCGGCATTGTTGATCAGCAGATAGCGTTTGGCATCGCGGGGCAGGGCGGCGCAGACGCGTTCGGCGGTTTGCTCGGCGGCCTGCAGGTCGGACAGATCGACCTGGATTTGTTCGAGCTCGACGCCCTGAGCCTGCGCCAAGGCAGCCAGCTGCGGGTCGGCGCGGCGCGCCAGGGTGATCAGCCGCGTACCCGGGCGAATCAGGCCGCGAGCCAAGCCTGCGCCAATACCGCGCGAGGCGCCAGTCAGGATTGCAATCGTATCGGTCATGCGCTTGCCCTCTTCAGGAGTAAGGCTTGCACCGGGATACGGTGCAAGCCAGTTGGATCACACGCCTTGCTTCAGGCTGGCCTGAATGAATGGATCCAGGTCGCCGTCCAGAACTTTCTGTGTGTTGGAAATTTCCACATTGGTGCGCAAATCCTTGATGCGGCTCTGGTCGAGCACGTACGAACGGATCTGATGTCCCCAACCCACATCGGTCTTGGAGTCTTCGAGCTTTTGTTGTTCCGCCATGCGGTTGCGCATTTCCAGCTCGTAGAGCTTGGATTTCAACATCTGCATGGCTTCAGCACGGTTACGATGCTGTGAACGGTCGTTCTGGCATTGCACCACGATCCCGGTAGGCATGTGGGTCAAACGCACCGCCGAGTCGGTCTTGTTGATGTGCTGGCCGCCCGCGCCGCTGGCACGGTAGGTATCCACGCGCAAGTCGGCCGGATTGACCTCGATTTCAAACGAGTCGTCGACCTCGGGATAGACGAACACACTGGCAAACGAGGTATGACGGCCGCCGGACGAGTCGAAGGGGCTCTTGCGCACCAGGCGGTGCACGCCGGTTTCGGTGCGCAAAAAGCCGAATGCGTACTCGCCTTCGAATTTGATGGTGGCGGATTTGATCCCGGCGACTTCGCCTTCGGATTCTTCGAGCACCTCGGCCTTGAAGCCTTTGCGTTCGGCGTATTTCAGATATTGCCGCAGCAGCATCGAGGCCCAGTCCTGGGCTTCCGTACCGCCGGCGCCGGCCTGGATATCCAGGAAGCAGTTCATCGGATCGGCAGGGTTCGAGAACATGCGGCGGAACTCGAGGCCCTCGAGTTTTTCCTGGAAACCGTCGGCGTCGCCCTCGATGGACTCCAGCGTGGCGTCGTCATCATCGGCAGCAGCCAGTTCGAAAAGCTCCTGCGCGTCGGCGATGCCGCTGTGCAGTGCGCTCAGCGTTTCGACGACGTCTTCGAGGGATTTTTTCTCGCGCCCCAGATCCTGGGCGTGTTTGGGGTCATTCCAGACCGCGGGGTCTTCGAGTTCTGCGTTGACGACCTGCAGGCGTTCGGCCTTCAGATCGTAGTCAAAGATACCCCCGTAACGCCAGCTCGCGCTCTGCGTAGTCGGAGAGGCGGGCGGCGAGTTGGTTCTGACGTTCGGCTTCCATGGTGAATCCTGATAGCGATTAAGCGAAACCCGACATTTTAGCGTGGATTACTCCGCATGCTCGACGACGAGCTGGGCGGATACGACGCCATTCCAGACGTTGGGTTCGAGACGGTATGCCACCTGGACGTATTCCGGCAGCGATTGGTCGTGGCCGAACCAGATGGCGTCAAAACGCTGATGGCCGCGTTCCAGAGACAGTTTCAGGTGCTTTTCGCCTACCAGGCGCTGATTGCGGACAATGAATTCGTCCAGGAACAGGGGGGCGGCAAAGCCTGCGCCCCAGACTTGCTGTTGCAGCAAGTTGGCCACCTCGGCATTGGCATAGCCGGATTCGAGCGACCCGTCGGTTTCCAGCAGGGGTTCAAAATGATTGCGCCCAGTGAGTTCCTGGACCGCCGCGTCAAATGCCGGGGCAAAAGCCGGAAAATCCTGGCGGCCCAACGTCAGGCCCGCCGCCATGGCGTGGCCGCCGAATTTGCGGATCAGTCCCGGATGGCGTTTGGACACCAGATCCAGGACGTCGCGCAGGTGCACGTCCGGAATTGACCGGCCGGAACCCCGGATTTCGTCGTCGTCGGCAGGCGCAAAGGCCAGAGTAGGGCGCCAGAATTTTTCTTTCAGGCGTGAGGCAACCAGCCCTACCACCCCCTGATGCCAGCCTGGATCAAACACGCAAACCGTTGCGCCCGGGGCGGCTCCTGCGTTTTCCATGGCGGCCAGGGCCTGTTCGCGCATTTCCGCTTCGATGCCGCGGCGTTCGCGGTTGATCTGGTCGAGTTGGCGCGCCATGTCCAGCGCCTGCGCCTCGTCATCGGTGGTCAGGCAGGCGATGCCCAGACTCATGTCCGCCAGTCGCCCAGCCGCGTTGATACGAGGACCTATGGCGAATCCCAGGTCAAAGCCGCTGGCATTGCGCGGCTCGCGCGAAGCGACGGCAAAGAGGGCGCGCAAACCGGGCTGCATCCGTCCCGCACGCATACGCTGCAGGCCCTGGGTGACCAGCAGGCGATTGTTGTTGTCCAGCTTGACCACGTCGGCCACGGTGCCCAAGGCAACCAGATCGGACAATGCATCCAGGCGCGGGCCGCCGTCGGCCGGGTAAACCCCGCGCCTGCGCATCTCGGCACGGACGGCCAGCATCACGTAGAAGATTACGCCCACCCCTGCGAGGTTTTTAGAGGGAAAGCCGCAGCCCGGCTGATTGGGGTTGACGAGGGCCAAAGCGTCGGGCAGCGTGTCGCCGGGCAGGTGGTGGTCCGTGACGACTACGCCAATACCCGCCGCGTTCGCCGCGGCGACGCCGTCCACGCTGGCGATCCCGTTGTCTACGGTAATAATCAGGTCCGGCTTGCCGTTGCGGTGAGCGCAGGCCAAATCGACCACGGCAGGCGACAGGCCATAGCCGGTTTCAAAACGATTGGGTACTAGGAAATCGACATTTGCCCCAAAGGCGCGCAGCGCCCGTAACCCGACGGCGCAGGCGGTGGCCCCGTCACAGTCATAATCGGCGACGATCAGCAGCCGTTTCCCTGCCGAGATCGCGTCGGCCAGAATGCGGGCGGCGTGATCCACGTGGGTCAGGCCTCCCGGAGGAATCAGCGCAGGCCATGCCATGCGGGTCTGGTCGGGGTGAGTCACCCCACGCGCTGCCCACAGCCTGGCTAATAAAGGATGAATGCCCGCAGCCTCCAGCGACAGTCGGGCATCGTGATTGGTCGAGCGGACAGTTAGACGGGGCGAGACCACCAGGAATTCCAGTTCTTTTTGGGCGCGGGCAGCCAGGCGAGCAGGCGGTTGCGCGGTTGCAGGGTAAGTGTGGCGCGCCGGTCGGCGCCCAGCAATATGAGTTGTGCCGGCTGCGCAGGCAGGCCGGAGACGCCGCTGAGCGGCTGGAGATGATGCTTGTCCAGATGGGTCAGAGCGTCAAGCCAAGTGGCCCAGTCTTCGGTGCGATGGGCGGCATCCAGCTCCGTGAGGAGATGCGTTTGGCCCGCAGACGGGGTGGAATCATCTCTCGTGACCGAACCCGTCGAAGCTTTTTCCCAGCGCCGTGCGCCACCGTACAGCCACAGTGCATTGACGGGTGGCAAACCTCGTTCGGCCCGGGCCTCGTTGGCCGGATGCTCGTGCCAGGCCATTTGTATCTCATTGAGCAGGCGCCGCCAGGGCCGCATGGCGGCATCCTGGCTCCACCAGTCGCGCAATGGTTGGCCGGCGACGGCGGCCGGGCTGCCCGTGCGGGGTTCCAGACCCGCGGGCAGCGTCAAGCGCCAGCGCTGCGGTGTCAGGACCGTGACGCCGAAGCCCGCAGCCTCAATGCTGGGCTGCGCCGTGGCCAACAGGGTCTGGGCCTCGTCCGCCCGAATATCCATCAGGCCTGGGTCCAGCAAAACGGCTTGATCCGTGCCTAGAGACAGATGCGCCAAATCGGCCAGCCATACCGGGTGGTCGTCCTTGATGGCATTGCCTGCCAAAAACGGGCCCAGCCCCGCCCCGTACGGCGTCCCGGTGGCGGGCCGATAGCCGGCTTGCTCGAGCTGCCAAGCCTCATACGGCGTGCAGCCTTGCGCGCGGACATCAAAGCCGTTCACCTCGGCGGCAGCAGCTTGCAGCCAGCCGTGCAGGACAGGCGCGCGCTGCGGCAGCAAGCGCGCCAGCTCGGCGGCAACAGGTAAAGAGGGCAGAGCGCCCGGAATTACGATCAGCATGGCGACGATTGTAGTCGCTGCCCGTCCATGGGCATGTCGAGCCGATTTCCATCTACATATTTCCGAATGTTGTTTCCTGGAACATCTGGGAACTGCCTCAGCCTTCGCCGCTCAAACTCACCTCCCAGTTAATGCCATAATGCACGCGTGCTGAAAATACCCTACGAACTATGGATCGGCGCCCGCTATGCGGGGATGGCCCGACTCCGCAAACGCCGTGGCCGCCGCGACGGCTTCATCTCCTTCCATTCCGCCACGTCCATGGTGGGCATTGCGCTGGGCGTCGCCGCCTTGATCATTGTCTTGTCTGTGATGAACGGTTTTCAGAAGGACGTGCGTGACCGCATGTTGTCGGTACTGCCTCATATTGAGTTGTACGTCCCGGGTGCGTCATCCGAACGCGTCATCGAGCAATGGCAACGGTTCGCCAGTGTCGCCGAACGCAACCCCGAGGTCCAAGGCGCCGCCCCGTTTGTGGCTGCGCAGGGCATGGTGGTGCGCGGTCAGGCGCTGCGTGGCGTACAAGTGCGCGGCATCGATCCGGAGCGCGAGGGTAGCGTGTCGGAGCTGCCCGAGCAGATGGTCACTGGCAAATTGACTGACCTGAAACCCGGGGGCTTTGGTGCCATTCTGGGCAGCGACCTCGCCAACATGATGGGGGTCAAGGTTGGCGATACGCTCATGATGCTGGCGCCGCAGGGCTCTATCAGTCCGGCGGGATTTGCGCCGCGTATGCGCCAGTTCACCGTGGCCGGCATTTTTTCATCCGGCCATTACGAGTACGACTCCAGCCTGGTATTCGTCGACAAGGACGATGCCGCCAAAATGTTCCGTGAGAGCGGTACGGGGGGAGTACGCCTGCGCGTCAAGGATATGCAACGAGCCCCGCAGGTGGCGCTCGACCTTTCCAAAACCCTGCCGCCGTATGTGATGGCAGCCGACTGGTCGCATAATAATCGCACCTGGTTCGCCGCCGTACAAACCGAAAAACGCATGATGTTCCTGATCCTGGTGATCATTGTCGCAGTGGCGGCATTTAACCTGTTGTCCTCGCTGATCATGGTGGTCAAGGATAAGCAGTCCGACATAGCTATCTTGCGCACCTTGGGTGCCAAACCGGGCGTGATCGCGCGTATTTTTCTGGTTCAGGGGATGTTGATAGGCGTGGTTGGAACTCTTATGGGAGTAGTGTCCGGCCTGCTGATTGCCTACAACGTAGGTGCCATCGTGTCCTTTATCGAGGGCCTTCTGGGCGTTCATTTCCTGCCACGCGAGATCTATTTCATCAGCGGGATGCCTTCGGATCCGCAATTGCAAGACGTTGTCATCATTGCCGCGACATCATTCGTATTGTCGCTTCTGGCCACCTTGTATCCCAGTTGGCGTGCCTCGCGTCTGCAACCTGCACAGGTGCTGCGCCATGACTGATATCAATGTGACGATCTCCAATGGCGCGCCTGCCTTGCAAGCCAGCCACTTGAGCAAGGTCTATGACGAAGGTCCGGCCCGTATTCAGGTGTTGGACAATGTCAGCTTGAGTGTAGTGCGAGGCGAGATGGTTGCGATTGTCGGGGCTTCAGGTTCAGGCAAGAGCACATTGCTGCATATCCTGGGGCTGTTGGACGTCCCCAGCACTGGCGAAGTGACCGTCGATGGTATCTCGGCGACGGGGCTGTCTGAGGGGGAAAAGAGCGCTTTGCGTAATCGCAGCCTGGGCTTCGTTTACCAGTTTCATCATTTGTTGTCGGAGTTTTCCGCTCTGGACAACGTTGCGATGCCGCTGATTGTGCGCCGGGAAAGCCGCGACACAGCTCGCGAGGCGGCTCGCAAAGTACTATCTCTGGTCGGTTTGGCCGAGCGAGAAGGCCATTTCCCGGGGCAATTGTCCGGCGGCGAACGCCAGCGCGTCGCACTGGCCCGGGCATTGGTCACGCGGCCCGCGTGCGTGTTGGCAGATGAGCCAACGGGCAACCTGGATCGGACAACCGCCCATAAAATGTTCGAGTTGCTGACTCAGGTAAATCGCGAGTCAGGTACTGCATTTGTTATCGTGACGCATGACATCGAATTGGCTGCACGCGCGGATCGGCAATTGCTGATGGAGCGCGGGCAATTGGTTTCGGGGTAACCCACTCATCGGCACGAGGCTGCCATGTTGATCGACACGCACTGTCATCTCGACGCCTCCGAATTCGATCCTGACAGGGTGCAGGTGGCTGAGACGGCATGGGCGGCCGACGTGCGCAGGATCGTGATTCCGGCGGTCGAGGTCGCAAATTTCGCAACGGTACGAGACTTGGCTGCGCAGATCCAGGGTGGTGCGTATGCGTTGGGTATCCATCCGCTTTACGTTAGCCGTGCCCAGGACACCGATCTGGATACCTTGCGCCAAGCCGTGATCAGCGCATTGGATGATCCCCGTTTCGTGGCGATAGGCGAGATCGGATTGGATTTTTTCGTCCAGGACATCGCATCTGGCAAGCCGCGCGAACGCCAGGAGTATTTCTACGATGCGCAGTTGGCCTTGGCAGCGGAGTTCGATCTGCCCGTGTTGTTGCACGTACGCCGGTCGCAAGACATTGTGCTGAAATACCTGCGCCGCCGCACGGATGTGCGCGGCGGTATCGCACACGCCTTTAACGGCAGTGCTCAACAGGCGCATGCCTTTGTCGACCATGGCTTTGCCTTGGGGTTGGGCGGCGCAATGACTTACCCTCGCGCCCTGCAGATCCGCCGTCACGCTGCGGATGTTGGACTGGAACATCTGGTCCTGGAAACCGATGCGCCGGATATTCCTCCTGCCTGGTTGTATGCGCCGAATCGGCGCAATTCCCCCGATCAATTGCCGCGTATTGCTCAAGTCCTCGCCGAGCTGCGAGGGCAGAGCGTCTGCGACATTGCCGAGGCGACGACAGCCACCGCGCAGCGCGTACTGCCACGCCTGGCGCGTTAGTCGATCAGACCGCCGACGGTGCTTCTGCCGTCCGGTTCCTGCGCCTTTATCTCATCTCTCACGTTGTCTGAATCACTCACATCAGTGTTTTCCCTGAAGGCGATAATTAATTATATGTACATATAATTAATTCACTGGCGCACCTTGCGCGGTGCAGGCCTTCTTTGGCGATGGCCGATTAACGACAACTCTGTTGGCTCAACCCGACAGAACAAGGGAGAAAGCGATGTCAAGATCCGCACTGGTTATCCCTGCGGGAAATGCTGTACCTGATGATGTAGAGCGTTCTTCGGCGGGCCGTGGTGGCACGGTCGTCGTCGAATCCTTTATCGATTCACAACCGGTCTCCCGTACTCAATGGGCGACTGTGCTGCTTTGTTTTCTGGTGGTCCTGGCCGATGGGTTTGATACGGCGGCAATCGGCTATATCGCGCCATCGTTGACAGAACTATGGCAAATATCCAAAGCGGACCTTGCTCCCGTCCTGAGCGCATCGCTGGTCGGGGTCGCCATCGGGGCATTGCTGGCCGGGCCTCTCGGCGATCGTGCGGGCCGCAAATCCGTCGTCATTGGCGCCGCCGTGTTTTTTGGCGTAACGACCCTGGCTACGGCGTTCGTCAACACGCTTACCGCTTTAGCCGTGCTGCGATTCATCACCGGCATAGGGTTAGGGGCCGCGATTCCGAATTGCGTCACACTCGTCGCGGAGTATGCGCCACAACGATATCGCTCACTGCTGGTCAACGCGACCTACTGCGGATTTCCGGTGGGTGCTGCAGTCGGCGGTTTCGCGTCGATTTGGCTGATCCCGAATTTCGGCTGGCATAGCGTGTTGGTGGTGGGTGGAGTGGTTCCTCTCATCCTCGCTGTTCTGGTTGCCGCTTTGGTGCCCGAGTCCGTACGTTATTTGGTTTCCCGAGGAGCGCCGGTGCAGCGCGTCAAGGCGATCTTGAACCGGCTGGGCGACCTGGGGACGGGGCCCGTAGAGCGCTTCGTATTGGCTGAGGCGGCAGCGCCCAAGTCCAATTCGGCACTGAGCACCATCCTGTCGTCCAACTATCTCGTTGGCACGATCATGTTGTGGATCGTGTATTTCATGGGCTTGGTGGTGTTCTATCTGCTGACGAGTTGGATGCCTTTGCTCATGAGCGATGCGGGTTTCACCCCCGCCAATGCCGCATTGCTGACCGCGTTGTTTCCGTTGGGCGGTGGCATTGGAACGATTTTTTCCGGCTGGCTGATGGACCGGATGAATCCCCATAAAGTCGTGGCATCGGGTTACTTGCTGACCGCGATTTTCATCTATTTGGTTGGCCAGCAGATGGGCGATATCGGGCTGCTCGCCGTGTTGATATTTATCGCGGGTACTGCAATGAATGGCGCGCAGTCGTCCATGCCTGCGATCGCAGCGGCTTTTTATCCGACGGATGCTCGCGCCACCGGGGTTGCTTTCATGTATGGCGTGGGCCGGATGGGCGGCATTGCTGGCGTATTTCTCGGGGGCGTGTTTACGTCCATGAAATTAGGTTTGCCGGCGGTATTTACCCTTTTGGCGGTTCCTTCGCTGATCGCGGCTTTGGCCTTGCTGGTGAAATGGCGAGTCCATCGCCACACCGTTCTGTAAACGCATTCGCCACAGTGCGTTGTTTAATCTAGGAGTTTATTCATGGCACAAGAGTTTGAAACCCTGCTGGGCACCGTGCATGGCCTGGTGGCCTCAGTGAGCGCGATTGCCGCGACATTGCCAGATGCGGCATCGGCTGATGCCGCCGAGGCGTTGCAGGCGATGACAGCAGATATTCCGGCGTCGGTCGGTCCAACCGCGACGCAGGCGATGCAAAGCGTCGTGGCTCAGGTGATAGACGCTTTGCAGACGCCGCTGCGCCAGGACGCCTGAGCGGGTTACGGCTTGGGTGTGTTAGTACGCGACGCTTTCTTGGCAGGCGCCCGCTTTTTGGGCGCCTGTTTTGCGAGAGGCGTATCCCGCGCTGTACGTGTCGGCGCTTGCAATCCGCCCAAAATAAAGTTCAACAGTTGATTGAACGTCTCACGATCGTCATCCGGGTTGCATATGCCTTTGCTCAATATTTCCAGACGATGAGCGTCTGAGAATGCGTAGAGATAGGCTCCCACCATCAGCGTTGCCCGCCAATAGATATCCTTGGCGGGCAGATTCGGCAGTGCGGCCTGCAGAGCCTGGATATAGGCTTGCATGGACTCGTCATACGCTTGGCTGCGCAGCGGGTAGGAAATCTCCGGCGGTTCAGTGTGCAAGCGGGCGTGCAAGCGAATAAACGCTTTGCCACCAGTGGATTTGCGCAACTCGAGCATGGGTTCCAAAAACGTGCGGATGACTTGTTCCAGCGTGATCTGCTTGGACGTCTGGCGCAGTTCGGCCAGCAGTCGCATGCGCTCCGATGAAATAAATAATGCGCGTCTCAGAAAGACCTGTTCGAACAGCTGTTGCTTCGTGCCGAAATAGTAGGTGATCAGCGCCTGGGTGACGCCGGTCGCGGTCGAAATTTCTCGCAGAGATGTGCCCGCATAGCCACGGTCAGCGAAATCTATCTCTGCGGTATCCAGGATCTGTTCGCGCACGTTGCTCATGCCCGCTGGCCTGCCCAATCCTTTACGAGGTTTGGTGGCGTTTGCTTTTGCAGAGGGTGGTTGCGTGAGTGTGGTCATAGATGTTCAGTGGCGTCTACGTCAGAAGCCGGTCGGGGCCACGAAATGGACAAGGGCTCATTCTACGACGCCCGCAGATGAGGGGATACCCGATCGTCTCACGACGCTTTAAGGGATGGTTTTATTGAAAATTAATTATATGGTCGTATAATTAATTAAATCGGTAGACAGGATAAACCTTCAAGGAGGAAGTGATGAGTCGAAAGCTGCGTGTCGGCGTAATAGGTGGCGGGATCGGTGGTGTTGCCCTGACGGGCGCTCTCTTGAAACAGGGGCTCGACGTTCAGGTGTTCGAGCGTGCGACAGCCTTTGGCGAGGTGGGGGCGGGCATACAAGTCACACCGAATGCCGTCAAAGCGATCCGGGCATTGGGCTTGATGTCCGAGTTGGAGAAAGTGGCTTTTCGCCCCAACGCCATTGTTGGCCGCAATTGGAAAACCGCAAAAGAGAACTTTCGCACGCCGCTGCGCGAAGAATGCCCCAAACTATATGGGGCACCGTTTTTCCACGTACACCGCGCGGATCTGCATCAAATACTGACGTCGCTCGTTCCTGATTCCGTTGCGCACTTGGGCGTTGCCTGCACCGGCGTGGAGCAGGACGAGCATTCTGCCAGGGCGACATTCAGCGATGGGACGACATTCGAAGGGGACGTCATCATTGGGGCGGATGGTGTGCGTTCGCTGGTGCGTGATCGGCTATTTGGCGCGGAAGCTCCGCGTTTTACCGGCAACATGTGTTTTCGCACGGTCGTGCCGTTTGATGAGATGCCCGAGTTTGTCAGTCCGGACTCGTCATTCTGGCTGGGTCCCAAAGCGCATGTCGTGACGTATTACGTCCGTGGCGGGGCTGCCGTCAACGTGGTCGCAGTGGTCGAAACCGACTCATGGGTGGAAGAATCCTGGAATGCCGCCAGCAGTCGAGAGGAGTTGCTCGCCGCCTTTGAGGGCTGGCATCCCAATCTCATCCGTCTATTCGAGCGTGCCGAGTCGGTGTTCAAGTGGGGACTATTCGATCGAGATCCAATGGAGACCTGGACTCGAGGCCGGATTGCATTGCTGGGCGATGCCGCGCATCCCATGCTGCCGTTTCTATCTCAGGGGGCTGCTATGGCGATCGAGGACGGTTATGTCCTGGCGCAGGCGCTAGGCGCGCATGGCGCCGACGTTGGCACGGCATTGCGCGATTATGAGAAAGAGCGCCTGCCGCGTACGTCGCGCGTGCAGATCGAGTCCCGTGAACGTGGCCGCACCTATCATCTACCCAATGCCTTTGCGCAATATAAACGCGACCTGGTCTACAAATTCCGCTCGTATCTCGACCCGCAATCGTCGGGTATCCAGGCGAACTGGGTTTACGCCTATTCGGCACCCGATTTCGTGGCCTCGAACGCGGTTGTGGCGGCCTGAAGGGGATGTCGGCAATGAGTACTTTTCAATACGGGGCGCAGGTACACGCTAACGGCATTCGCCAACACTATTTGCGCTATGGCGGAGCCAAACGCAATAACAACGGACGCTTGCCTGTCATCATCGTTCCCGGGATCACCAGCCCCGCTGTAACCTGGGGATTTGTGGGTGAGCGGTTCGGCGCGCATCTGGATACCTATATTCTGGATGTGCGAGGCAGGGGATTGACCGAAGCTGGGCCAGATCTCGATTACAGCGTGGATGCACAGGCGGCCGACGTTGTCGCCTTTGCTCAGGCGTTGGGGCTGTCGCGTTATTGCCTGGTGGGCCACTCCATGGGAGCCCGTATCGGTGCGCGTGCGGCGGCATTGGCGGGTCCAAATATGGATCGCCTGGTACTGGTAGATCCACCTGTCTCAGGACCAGGACGGCGGCCGTATCCCGCGCAATTGCCGTGGTATGTCGACTCGATTGCGCTGGCACGCCACGGCATGGACCTGGAGGGTATGCGCGCGTTCTGCCCGACATGGACCGATGAACAATTGCATTTGCGTGCGCAGTGGCTGCATACCTGCAACACAGCCGCAGTGGTTCGCAGTTTTGAGGACTTCCATACGGAAGACTTTCACCAGGACCTGTCGCGCGTGACCGTGCCTACGTTGTTAATCGCGGCCGAGCGCGGCGATGTGGTCCGGGATGAGGACGTCAAGGAAATCGAAACTTTGGTCCCCGATTTGCGTTTCGTGCGAGTCGCCAACGCGGGACACATGATTCCGTGGGACAACGAAGAAGGGTTCTATGAGGCGTTCGGCGATTTTCTGGGTACACCCTTGACGGCCTGAGACCTTCTATCAATCGATCCGTATTTTTCAAGGAGTTGATTCATGTCCGTCAGCGACTATGACCTCTTGCGTGCCTGGAAACAGGTACTGACTTTGTCCCGGCTGGAGCCTGGACAGACTGTGACTATTCTGACCAGCGCGGCGACGAACGAACAGAACCTGCGCGTAGCACTGCTCGCCGTCCAGTCCATGGGCGCAATCGTCAACCGCCTCGACCTGCCGTCGATCAACGCCGAAAAAGCCCATAGCCGCGACGCGCTGGCGTATCTGGGCACGACGCCGTTGACGGGCAACCGCGCCGCTATCGCAGCGCTGAAGGCCAGCGATCTAGTGTTGGATTTGATGACGTTGCTGTTCTCTGCCGAGCAGCATGAGATCCTGGCATCGGGAACCAAGATCCTGCTGGCGGTAGAGCCGCCGGAAATTCTGGTGCGCGCGCTGCCCAGTGAGGTTGACCGGACACGCGTCAAAGCCGCCGCCGCAAAAATAGAACAGGCCAAGATGATGCATGTCGTCTCCGATGCAGGCACCGATCTCTACTGCCCCATCGGCGAGTTTCCGGCCATTCCGGAGTATGGCTTTGTTGACGAGCCCGGGCGCTGGGATCATTGGCCCAGTGGCTTTGCGCTGACTTTTCCTGATGAAGGGAAAGCATACGGCACCATTGTGATCGATCAGGGTGACATCCTGCTGCCGCAGAAATCCTATGTGAATGCGCCCATTCGCATCACCGTCGAAAACGGGTTCGCCACGCGTATCGAGGGTGGCACGGATGCCGACTTGCTGAACGACTACATGAGCGCTTTTCAGGATCCCGAAGCATTCGCCATCTCGCATATCGGCTGGGGGCTGCAGCCGAAGGCGCGTTGGTCCACGTTGGCGTTATATGGCCGCGAAGCCACGATAGGCATGGATGCGCGGGCGTACGAAGGAAATTTCCTGTTTTCTTTAGGGCCGAACAATGAGGCAGGCGGGTCACGTACTACTGCTTGCCATATCGATGTTCCGCTCAGGCGGTGCACGGTCGACCTCGATGGAGAGGTCGTAGTGCGCCGTGGCGTCGTTCTGGATAAGGAGTAAATCGTGTCGTCACCGAACCCCCATGCCACCGGAAACGCGGCCGATCAGGCCACCTACGCTCGTCAGGGATTTGGCACGGCGATGAGTCTGAAGGCCCCGTACGGCTTATTGATTGTCGATTTCGTCAATAGCTTCGCCGACCCCGCGATATTCGGAGGGGGAAATATCCCCGCGGCCATTGCGCAAACAACGCGGCTGCTGGCCGAGGCGCGCCAACGTCACTGGCCGATTGCGCATAGCCGAATCGTATTTGCCGACGACGACGCAGATCACAACATTTTCACGTTGAAAGTCCCCGGCATGTTGACCTTGAAGGAGACTGGTCATGCCAGTGCAATCGTGCCGGAGTTGGCTCCGATAGCGGGCGAGCTGGTGGTGCGTAAAACAGTGCCTTCCGCGTTCTTTGGAACGGGGCTGTCGGCCTGGCTGTCGCAGCGGGGCGTACAGACCCTGATGGTTGCCGGTGCTGTCACCAGCGGATGCGTGCGAGCCAGTGTGGTGGACGCAATGTCTTACGGGTTTCGCCCGGTTGTTCTGTCGGACTGCGTGGGTGACCGCGCGATAGGCCCTCACGAGGCCAATCTGTTCGACATGGCGCAGAAGTACGCGATGGTGATGTCGCGGGACGAGGCGTTATCCCTGTCCAATGCGGCTGTCGGCGTCGCGGTCCGCTAATCCGTCGAGAGACCGGCCCTGCGCATTGTGCAATTCTTTCAGGCGCAGGGGCAGACAGAGCTAGGTCGACAGTCATTCTCGTAACGTGCATAGCTGATTTGCCGTTCCCGGCATAGCCTGTCCCCGGAATGTCTCCTACCATAGCGGATACTTTCAGGAGGGTCGAATGAAACTGCATTGGTCGCCGCGTTCGCCGTTTGTACGCAAGGTCATGATCGTGCTGTACGAAGCCGGCATGGAACATCAAGTGACATGCGTACGCACGCCTGTCGCGATGGACAAGCCCAATCTGGATCTGATACCTGATAATCCGCTGATCAAGCTGCCGACATTGGTGCTGGATGATGGCACGGCCATTTACGACTCGCGTGTGATTTGCGGATATCTGGATGGCGTGGCGGGTGCGGGTCTGTTGCCCGCTGAACCCCAGGCCCGCCTGACTGCAGAGCGCCGTCAGGCATTGGGCGATGGTTTTCTCGATGCATTGTTGCTGTTCCGTCAGGAACGCAATAAGCCTCATGAGCGCCAGACCCCCGCATGGTTGAGCGCGTTCGATCTGAAGGTGAAAGCCGTATTGACTGCATTGGAAAAAGAGGCTCCCGCTCTGGAGACAACCTCTTTTGATTTAGGGCTGATCTCGATAGGCTGCGCGCTGTCGTACATGGACTATCGATTCGCCGATCTGCCGTGGCGCGACGGCCATCCGGCGCTGGCGGCATGGCATCGCCGTTTCAGCGAACGGCCTTCGGTGATCCGCAGCCGGCCAGACGACGCTGCAGCATGAGCGCCAGCATAGCGAGGAGAATTCTGTGAGCCGTATTCCATTTCCCACTCCTGAGACGATGAACGAGGCGCAGCGCAGCGTCTATGAGCGCATCGTGTCCGGGCCCCGTGGCCGATTGGTGGGCCCGCTGCGCGCAGCCTTGCACAACCCAGAGTTGGCGGAACGCTGGCAGGCCTTCGGCGCCTTGTTGCGATTCGGCACCAGCCTGCCGCCGCACGTGAGCGAATTGGCGATCATCGTCACCGCAAGGCGTTGGAACAGCCAGATCGAGTGGCATATTCATGCGCAGGCTGCGCTGGACGCCGGGATCGATGCCCGTGTCCTGGATGCCATTCGCGAACGGCGCGTACCGGAATTCGCAACCGCCGCCGACGAGATCGTCTATGAATACGCGAGGCAGCTGCAGGAAACCAGTCGCGTGGACTCGGCGCTGCACGCGAAGGCCGTTGCACAATGGGGTGTCGCGGGCGTGGTCGAATTGACCGCCGTCATCGGCTACTACACACTGGTATCGATGACTTTGAACGCGCATGAGATCCCCATGCCCGACGAGGCGCCGGAGCCATTGGATGTGCCGACTGCATCTGGCCGACCGAGCCTGAGCACGTTGCCTCCTATCGTGCACCAGGATAAGCCATGACGATCGAATCGCAGGCGATCTCGTACGTACCCGAAACCATCGAAATCCCTCGTATGCCTGGCCGGCCGCGCCATGAGTTGCCGGCGCTGGCGTGCGATACGCATTGCCATGTGTTTGGGCCGTATGACCGGTTTCCATTGCAGCATGCGTCATCGTATGCAGCGCCCGATGCGCCCGCCGAGCGTTATCTGACGATGTTGGACACATTGGGCGCGCAGCGCGGCGTGCTGGTTCAGCCAGCGCCTTACGGAACAAATCCCGCGGCATTGCTGGATGCCCTCGCGCGAGGACGGGGGCGTCTGCGAGGGGCCGCTGTAGCGGATGCCAGTGTCAGCGATGCGGAACTCCAGAATATGGCCGATGCGGGCGTGCGGGCATTGCGCTTTGTCGAGGCGAGAGACCCGGCGGGCCGGTTGTTTCCCGGCAGCGTGGGTTTCGAACAGGTGGCGGCACTGGCGCCGCGCATGAGGCAGTTCGGTCTGCATGCGCAGCTGTGGGGCCCCAGCGATGTCTATGCGCAGCATCTCCCGTCGCTGGTCAGGCTGGGCTTGCCGCTGGTGATCGACCATATGGGCAGCCTGGCGCCCGCGCGTGGATACGCCGACGCGGTGTTCCAACTGCTGCGGGCACAGTTGGCCGAGGGGACGATCTGGATGAAATTGAGCGTGTGCCGGGTCGGGACCGCGCCTGATTATGCCGACGTGAAACCGCTGCATGATGCTTTTGTGGCGGCGAATCCAGATCAAGTCGTATGGGGATCTGATTGGCCCTATGTGCGCATGGGCGAGAACGCTCCGGCTGCGGATGCCTTGATTGATCTGGCGTGGGACTGGCTGGGAACCGACGCGTTGCGTCAGAAAGTATGGGTGGACAATCCGGCGCGCCTGTACGGGTTTTAGGCAGGTCCCGGTGGTACGTCCGCCTGTGGGCTAGCGTGCCAAATACCCTCATCGCCGATTTCTCGTACCAAGGCCTCGATTTGATCGGCGACCTCCTTGACCGTGCGTCCGGGGCCTTTGCTGCGAGCATAAGCCATGGAAATAATCCTTCCCATGGTCGGATTGCGCAGCGCGGCGACGCTGAGCCGTCCCTCGTGCACCTCCTGCCATACCGCGTGTAGCGGCAGGACCGTGTACATCTTCTCGTGTTCCACGATGGATTTCATCAAGGGCAGAGAATCGGCCTCGATCAGCGGTGAAATAGTGATCTTGCGTGCCCGCGCCAGACCATCCAGGGTATTTCGCAAGCCATTCGGCGCGCCCGGCAAGATGAACGGCAGACCGTCCAGCGCATCGAAATCGATCTCACCGGATTGCGTGAGCGGATCATTCGCGGCGCCAATCAAATACGAGTCTACATAGGCCAGCGCTGTTTCTCCGGGCGGGCATTTTTCCGCATAACGATACAAAATCGCGATATCTACCCGGCTATCGGTGAGCCATTCTTCGATCTGCCCACTGGAACCCTCGAATATTCTCAGATGGACTTTAGGAAATTGTTTACGCAAACGTGAGAACAACCTGCGTATCATCGGATGCGCGGTCGATGGCAGCAGGCCCAGCCTGACCTCGCCTGCGGGTTCGCGAGCCTGGCCGTTGACCTCGAGTTCCAGGCGTTCGGCATCATCGAGCAGCGTTCGCACCAGCGGAAAGAGCCGTTGCCCGACCTCCGACAGATGCACGCCGCGGCCGGTACGATTGAACAGGCGCGCATTGCACTCGCGCTCGAGCGCGTTGATACGGCGGCTCAGCACGGACTGGTCTTGATCGAGATGCAAGGCGGCCCGCGTGATGCTGCCTAATTCCGCGATGGCGATGAAAGCGCGCCATTTATGCAGGTCGGCAGTCAGGTCCAGGCTGGGGCTAGTGGCTTTGACAGAGGGCATGGTCGTTCGCAGAGCAGGAGGGCGATCACACTATACGGCAGCCTCCGGCGGGGTGCAGCCGCAATCGTGTGCGCCCTCATTATCGGGACAGTCTCCTTACTGCAGTCCCAATTTTCCTCGGCGGATGACGTCCCCCCATTTCTTTGACTCGGCTTCCATGAGCGAGCGATATTCGTCCGGCGTAGTGGCTGCCGGTACGGCGCCCTGATCGATCATCTTGCGGTGCAACTCTGGGTCGGCAAGTGATTCGGCAATCGCCGACGCCATTTTGTTCACAATGTCCGGGGGAGTGCCGGTCGGAGCAATGACACCATAGTTCGATTCGACCTGCACGCCGGGAAATCCCAGCTCCTTGGTCGTAGGTATATCGGGCAGACCCTCAAAGCGTTCTGCACTGCCGACCGCGAGAGCGCGTAATTTGCCGGCCTTGATGAACCCCAACACTGCCGAAGCATCGCCGAGGAACAATTGCACCTCATTGGACAGCAATGCCGTGACGGCTGGCGCGGCGCCCTTGTAGGGAATATGTGCGATGTCGATGCCTGTCTGTTGCTTCAGCAACTCGACCCCTAAATGCGGTGTGGTCACATTACCCGCTGAACCGTAATTGTATTTACCGGGATGCTGCTTCGCTGCATCGACAAAGGCAGGCAAGGTGGTGTCCGGTAATGCGGGATTGACCACGAACACCATGGGAATACGCGCAACCAGCGACACGTACTGGATCTTGGACACATCGTAGGGCACCTTCATCACGTGCGGTAATCCCGATATCGCTCCTGGAACACCGAAACCAAATGTCGATCCGTCCGGTGTGGCGCGGACCGTGGCGTCCACGCCGATGGTGCCCGAAGCGCCCGCCTTGTTTTCTACAACAATGGTTTGGCCCAGTTTTTTGCCCAGGGTAGGAGCCAGTATCCGTGCCAGACTATCGACCGAACCGCCAGGCGGGTAGGGAACGATCAGGCGTATCGGTTGATTGGGCCAGGATTGAGCCGCCTGTGCGGCGATAGGGTGGGCCGTACCGAGTGCGACGGTAAAGGCAGCGGCCAGGATGGCGCGAGTGTTTTTCAAGAATGTCTCCTTGTGGCGCGATGGTTGCGCAAGTCATGCCACGTCCAAACTCAGAACCTGTTTGGCGTAGATATTGCGTTGTATTTCGTTGGTGCCGCTGAAAATGGTGGCTGCCATGGCGTTGATATACGGCGCCAACGCGTACACCTTTCCATGTGCTTCTTCGATCGCCGCACCGCCATACTCTTCGGTGGCTTGAATCAACAGCGCGCCCAGACGCTCGTGCGTTTCAGTTGCCCAGATTTTCAATAGCGATAGCTCGGGCGGCAACGGCTGGCCCGCCCGCACCATGTCGGCAAAGACCTCGTACATCGCGGTCAAGTCAGCCGCATCCATACGCAGTTCTGCCAAGCGATCGCAAAACGCGGGGTCCGTCAGCAAGCCTCGCTGGCGCGCAAGCTGGAATATCTGCTGCAACGTGTGATTCGCATGCTTGGGGCTGCCGCTGAACAGGCGTTCAAAACCGAGCAGGGCCTTGGCGATGGTCCAGCCGGCGTTGAGCTCGCCCACCAGATTGCTGCGTGGGACACGGACTTGGTCAAAGAACACCTCACAGAATTCCTCGTGGCCTGCCAATGTCCGGATCGGACGGCGAGTGACACCCGGGGTGCGCAGGTCGACCAGCAGGAAACTGATGCCCGCCTGTTTTTTGACAGTCTTGTCGGTGCGCACCAACATGAACATATGCGTGGCATCCTGCGCCAGCGTGGACCAGGTTTTCTGTCCCGTGACGATCAGCTCGTCGCCGTCAATGACTGCCTCGCAACGGACCGCCGCCAGGTCTGATCCCGCGTTCGGCTCTGAATATCCCTGAGCCCAGACATCTGCGCCAGACAGGATGCCGGGCAGAAACCGGTCGCGCTGTGCTTGCGTGCCGTAGCGAAACAGAATGGGCCCGAGCATGACCAGGCCTTGATCCGGAGCGCGTGCCACGCCGTAGCGTTCGGCTTCCTCGATGTAGGCGATCAGCCGTGACGGAGACAAAGCCATGCCGCCGTGTTCCAGCGGCCAGGACGGTGCGATCCAGCCTTGGCGGGAAAGCGTGAAATACCAGTCTTTGATTTCGCTCCAATGCAGCCGGCGCGCCACATGGCGCAAGTGCGATGGGTAATAGCGCCGGAAAAAACGCTGAAGCATGGCGCGAAACTCCTCCTCCGGCATGGTGTTCCAGTCGGCATGACGGGGAAATGCCTCCTCCGTGATCGGGACCTCTCGATCTTCTTCGTCCGTTTGCGAGGGAATAGGCGTCAGCGCTTGAAACCGCTGCCGATGCGCCGTAGCGTTGCCCAGCCACGAGGCCAGATGCAACGCGTTGTTGAAATACAGACTGACGTCACATTCGTCGGTGTATCCGATGGCGCCATGCAATTGCACCGCTTGACGTCCGGCTTCCAGTCCGGCTTTGGCGGCGCGCGCTTTTACGCGACTGGCGATGGCTCGGACAGCAGCGCGATCTCCGTGCTCGAGGCTATTCAGCGCATTCAACAAACTCTTTGCCGCCAACTCGACTTGCAGCGTGGTATCGACGAGCCGGTGTTGCAGGGCTTGAAACGAGGACAGCGGTTTGCCAAACTGCTGGCGTGTATTCAGATAGGCGACTGTGTCCGCCAATACCTGACGAGCCGCGCCTATCAATTCGGCAGATTGCATGAGACGGCTCAGATCCAGTGCCGTATCAATTGCGTCTGCCACGCTGTGCCGGGCAATCAATGCCTCAGGCGGTATCGCGACGGACTCCAGTATCAGGTGGCAGGCCCGGCTGCCGTCTGCACGTCTATAAGAACGGACGTGCACGCCGGGTGTACGGGCTGCAACATAAAACAAGGCGAGCCCTTGCTCGCCGTCGGCGGACACGAGCCAGCCGTCAACATCATCGCCCGGAATGACATGGCGTTTTTCGCCATTGAGCACATAGGTGTTTTCGAGCCAAGTGACATTGACGCCGAACGCACCGGCAGCTTCTTCGGTCTCCAGCTGGCCGTCCGTTTCCTGCCATGCGAGTGCGACGATACGCTCACCGGCGCAGATATCCTGCAGCAGAGATTCACGGGACTGCGCGCCCTCCGGGGCGGCCAGGCGCGACAGGACAGCAGCAGGCAATATGGCAGCGCCGATCAGGGGCTCAGGCAGTTGGGCTCGGCCGGCTTCCTCCATCACGGCTGCCATGGCATGCCAGTCTAAACCCAGTCCTCCATGTTGTTCGGACACTGTCAACCCCAGCCAGCCGACATCCGCGATGGCACGCCAGTAGTCTCGGTCAAGCGGCGCATTCAGGCGTTTGCGCTTCTTTTGATCCTGCCGTTGCAGAAAGTCTCGCGCACTATCGCGGATTTCTTCGATCAGAGAAGGGTCGGGGCCAGTCATACGATGCCGTCCTGTTGTAGTTGCGCGATCTCTTGTGCGGTGAGTCCCAATTCATCGGCCAGGACTTCGACCGTATGTTGTCCCAGTAAGGGAGGCGGCAGCTGAGGTGTTACCGGTGTGCTTGAAAAATGGATAGGGTTGCGAATGAAAGGCATGGTCCCGAGGCTGGGATGCGGCATCTGTCCCAGTACCTGTCTATGTTTGACCTGAGGGTCTTCGAATACTTGATTCATTGTGTAGATCGGTCCGCAAGGTACCTTCGCCTGTTCCAGTGCAATGATCCAATCGCCGACTTTTCTTGTGAGCATTGCTGGTTCTATCAGGGTGGACAGTTCGGCTTGTGCTGCGGCGCGTTTGGGGTTGGTGACAAAGCGCGGATCGTGGGCCAGGTCAGGCAGGCCGATTACGCTACAGAAACTCTGGAACTGGGTATCGTTGCCCACAGCGACCATGAGATGTCCGTCTGCGCAGGCAAAGGCTCTGAATGGCGCGGTGATCTGGGACGACGATCCCGTACGCTTGGGTAATTGGCCGGTTGCCAGATAGTTCATGCCGATATGGGACATGGCCGCGATCTGGGCGTCCAGCAATGCCAGGTCGATATGCTGCCCACGGCCGGAATGCTGGTCGCGATGGTGCAGGGCGGCCAGCATGGCACACACGGCATAGAACCCCGCAGTCAGGTCGGATACCGAATATCCGGCCTTGACGGGGCCAGCGCCCGGTTCGCCGTCGGGGACGCCGGTCACGCTCATCAAGCCGCTCATCGATTGAAAGATCGGGTCGTAGCCTGGCATATGGCTATAGGGGCCGTCCTGTCCGAATCCCGTGATCGAGCAATAGATGAGACGCGGATTCAGTTCCGATAACGCCGCATAATCCAAGCCATAACGGCGCAAGTCGCCGGCCTTGAAGTTTTCTATCAAAATGTCCGCCTTCTGCGCCAGGCGGCGAATCAAGTCTTGACCTTGCGGACGCGAAATATCGATGGTCAGGGACTGTTTGCCGCGGTTCATGGCCACAAATGACGATGTTTCACTGCTGGGTTTGCCATCGGGGTCAGGCATCTTGTAGCCCTGATGCCGCACGTCGTCGCCGCGGCCCGGGCGCTCGACCTTGATGACATGCGCCCCGAAATCCGCCAGCATCTGCGCTGCCCAGGGACCGGAAAACACACGGCTCAGATCCAATACCTTTACGCCGTCGAGCGCTCCTGACATGAATGTCTCCTTGATTGTTGGAATCGTGCTGGGCAGGCCCATGCGCAGGCCTTGCCTCGTCACCGTGCACGCTCTTTGCGAGCGAATCGGATGACCTATCGCCCTTTGAAAACCGGCGGCCGTTTTTCCAGAAACGCGCGCCGCGCTTCTTGTGCGTCGTCCGTCTTTGCGATGGCGGCCGTCATATCTTGTTCATACCGATAGCCATCGCGCAGGCTCATTTCCTCGATGGCATTGAGGGTTTGCTTCGCCAGCACCGAGGCGAGCGGGCTCTTGGAGGCGAGCTCGCGCGCCAATGTCATGGCCTCGTCCATCAGCGTTTCCGGTGGCACGGCAGCCTCGACAATGCCCAATCGATATAGCTCGTTCCCATCGACTCGCAGTCCCGTCAACATCATGCGGCGCAGCCGCGAGTGGCTGAACAAGCGCATGCCGTGACGGCCGCCGCCCAACAGCCCGACATTGATTTCCGGCAGGCCTACCGTGGCCGTCGTCGCGGCAATCAGGATGTCGCAAGAAGCCACGATCGCCAGGCCCGCACCCAGAGCCGGGCCATTGATCGCTGCGATGACCGGTTTGGCGCATTCCCGGATGGCGTGAAAGCACTCTCTTGTCCTGCGCGAATGCTGAGGCAGATCACCCGGTCCTTTGATCGTCGCGGCACGGTTCTTCAGATCGGCGCCAGCGCAGAACGTCTTGCCTTGTCCCGATAGCACGACCGCTCTGACCTCAGGCGTTTCGGAGATGCGGTCCAGTACCCACGACAGCTCATTCATCATCTCTGTCGAGAGCGCATTGACGGGCGGATTGGCCAGCAGAATCACGGCGACACCGTCGTCCAGCGTGACATCGAGGGCGGTATAAGGACCTTGCAAAGCGGGGGGCATAGTCAAAGCTGTCTCCTTGTAATGAATCAGATAATTTTTCGCGCGCGCAGGTCCTGGATGCGCTCGGCACTCATTCCCAGCTCATTAAGAATCTCGTCCGTGTGTTCGCCCAATAGCGGCGGGGCACGATCCACACGCAAATCCGAATGGCCAAAACGCAGGGGGTTCATGACCTGGGGGACCGAGCCCGAGACGGGATGGGGCAGATAGCGCAGCATGGCGCGATGCTGCACTTGCGGGTCTTCGAAGACCTCGGCAACGTTGTTGATGGAGCCAGCAGGCACGCCTGCCTGCTTGAGTCTGTCCAGCCAATATGCCCGTGGCCGGCTTGCAAAGACGGCATCCAGTATCGGATCCAGGCTTTCCAGGTTTTTGACACGCTGGCTATTGGTCGCATAGCGGGCGTCCTGGGCCAACTCGGGCTTTCCAATGACATCGCATAAGGTGACAAATTGCGCGTCGTTGCCGACCACAATGATGATGTCGCCGTCGGCGCAACTGAACGTGCGCTGTGGCTGAATATTGGGGTGAGCGGTGCCGGTGCGCTTGGGGATGCGGTGACCCAATAGAAAGTTCATTGCCTGGTTGGCCAGCAGGCCTACCTGCACATCCAGCATCGAGACATCGACGTATTCGCCTTGGCCGGTCTGGGTGCGGCGCAGCAATGCCGCCACAATGCCTAGTGCCGCGTAAACGCCGGTACTGAGATCCACAATAGGAACGCCGACTTTTTGCGGCCCGCCACCGGGCTTATCATCCCGTTCGCCGGTCACGCTCATCAAGCCACCCATGGCCTGGATGAGAAAGTCATAGGCAGGCTCCGCCGCGCGTGGGCCGGTCTGCCCAAAGCCCGTGACAGAGCAGTAAATGAGCCGCGGATTGATAGCAGACAGTGCGGCATAGTCCAGGCCCAGGCGCGCCAGCGTCCCGACCTTGTAGTTCTCCAGCACCACATCGGCGTCGCGGCATAGCGTTTTGACGAGCT
Source organism: Bordetella genomosp. 4 (assembly GCF_002261185.1). Lineage (GTDB taxonomy): Bacteria > Pseudomonadota > Gammaproteobacteria > Burkholderiales > Burkholderiaceae_B > Bordetella_A. Next base: position 1,003,179 of record NZ_NEVQ01000013.1, on the reverse strand, counting down.
CTTGCCCCTCTGGAGTCTGCAGATCCAGCGTCATGGAGCGTTTGCCGCGATTGGTCGCAATGAAATAAGCCCCATCGCTCGTGTCCTCGCCCACGCCGTTCTTCAGAAAAGGCGGCCCCCAGGATCGGGTATCGTCTCCGCGCCCGGGCCGTTCCACCTTGATGACGTCTGCGCCCAGATCAGCCAGAATCTGGCTGGCCCAGGGACCTGCCAACACACGACTGAGATCCAGCACCTTGATATTCGACAACAGCGCAGGCAAGACCCTCTCCTTGATTCCAGTAACGTGTTGCCAGTCTAGGAATTCCGGGTACGAGAAGGCAGGGGCGCGATAGACAAAGCTGTTATGTGGTTCGCGTCAAGGTGGGGCGATGGTGAGCATCGGAGCGATAGCGGAAGGCGTCGGGACACGGCCAGCAGTTGCATGCGTATCACGCGTCGTTGATCGGAATAATTCGACCGCAAAGAGCGGGGTGTCGTACATGAGGCTGGGTTTTAAACTGGTCTCATGCTTTTGGTCCACGGAGAGGGATACCGTTGAAAACCACCGCCAAACGCGAACGATATGTCTCGACCTGCAATTGGACGGACATCGAACATTCGCTTGATACTCATGGGAATGCATTACTGCACGGGCTATTGAACGCCGAGCAATGCGAAGCCCTCGCCGCGCTTTACGCCAAAGACGACGCGTACCGCTCCCGCGTCATCATGGCGCGCCACGGGTTTGGGCGGGGGGAGTACAAGTACTTCGCTTATCCATTGCCGCCGCTGATAGACCAACTGCGTCACGAGCTGTATCGCGGCCTGGCCCCGATCGCCAATCGCTGGAATCAGCAACTAGGGATCGATGTGCAATATCCCGACGAGCTGGATGCCTTCTTGCAGCGGTGCCACGACGCTGGCCAAATCCGGCCGACGCCACTGATGCTGCATTACACCGATGGCGATTACAACTGCCTGCATCGGGACCTGTACGGCGAACATGTTTTTCCGCTGCAGGCGACCATCTTGTTGTCTAAGCCTGGCGAGGATTTCACGGGCGGGGAGTTTGTGATGACCGGCCTGTCGGCGAGAAGCCAGCGCGTAGAGGTGGTGCCGCTACAACAAGGCGATGCGGTGGTTTTTACCGTGAATCAACGGCCCGAAATTGGCAAACACGGCTTCCGCAAGGCCGCTATGCGGCATGGCGTCAGCCGGTTGCGAAGCGGAGAGCGATACACGGCGGGATTGATTTTTCACGACGCTCAGTGAGACAGTATGCCTACTGTTCGGGGTTTCGTTTCCAGTAATTTGTAGTAGTAAGTCGTCCCGCTCAAGGTCCCATCGGGCATCAATGCATAGTCGGGCACGCTACCCACGCGTTGCCAACCTGCTCGCGTATACACGCGTTCCGCGTCCCCGCCTGTCGTAGTATCCAGCGCCAGCACGGTCTTGCCCTCATGCCGGGCGATCTGTTCAATCTCGGCCATCAAGAGCGCGGCAATGCCTTGGCGGCGTGCGCGGCGGTGGACCAGCATTTTTGCGATGTCGGCGCGGTGTGGTTGATTCTCTGGCTGGTCCATGATGAGCTGCACCGTGCCGACGGCCTGCCCCTGCTCGTCTTCAGCAACGAGCAGCACCCGTTCACCGCGTGCGACGCTATCGGTCACGTTTTGCCAAAATCGTATCGCCTTGTCGCGCGAGAGCGGCAGCATGAAGCTGACCGAGGCACCACCTTCTACGCAATCTATCAGAATGTCGGCCAAGCCTGGTATGCGGGCTTCGGCGTCATGGCCATCGACTCGGCGTATCTTGATTCCGCTGTTCATGATTGTTTCCGTGGTTTATTAAACGCCAATCGAGCCAGTGCCACGAGATAACGCGCAGGCTTGTTGGTGGGGTTGTGATAGACAATAGGGCTGTCCAGACGCATGGCAAGACAGTCGCCGCGTTTCAGCCGCCATTGTTCAGCACCCACCGAGATATCCATGGTGCCTTCGATCAGCCAGACTTGCTGATAGATATCGCTATCGGGAATAGCGGTATCGTAGGCGACGCGCTGCTTGGCCGGAAACTCGACTTCCACGAGCTGGATGGGCGAAGGAAACGAGGGCGATAGGTTGCGACGTATGTAGCCCGAGGATGGATCGGCCCACGAATGTTGTTCGTCGGCACGCGATACCGGTGAGGGGGCAGCTTCGCTTTGAGGCGTGCCAGGCTCGAACAACGAGGCCAGCGGCACATTCAGCGCCATTGCGAGTTTGTCGAGTACGGTGGCAGTGGGACTGCTTTGTGCCCGCTCTATCAGGGAGATAGCAGAGCGGCTCACCGTACTGCGTTCCGCTAAATCATCGAGAGACCACCCCTGGGCATCGCGCAGTTCGCGCAAGCGCCGGGCGATCAGGCTGTTGACGTCCAGAGATGAGTTGGTCATTTCTATAATATTGGAAATTAATTTCTAATATTCTAGAAATGTGAACCGAGCCGTGTCAACATTTGATCGGCGCTTGTGGTGATATTGATATGCGGCCGCGCGGCAGCAGCTTGTAGCGTTGCAAGGCGGCAATAGGGCGGCCTGCCACGCGCCGCCATATTGCCGCCGGATGACGCTAGAGCACTTCCCGCGTCATCTCTCCATCGACGAGACGCCAGAGAGACAGTTCGTTGCTGTCTTGCACGGCTTGCGGACGCAGCGTGTCCGGCAGGTCTTGATAGCAGACCGGTCGCAGGAATCGATCAATGGCGCTGGCGCCGACGGAGGTATACATCGCATTGGACGTGGCGGGGAAGGGACCGCCATGTACCATGGCATGGCACACTTCTACGCCTGTCGGGAATCCATTGGCGAGGATGCGCCCGCATTTGCGTTCCAGCACGGGCAGCAGGGTACGGGCGATCTCGTGATCGGCGTCGTCCAGCAGCAGCGTCGCGGTAAGTTGACCTTCGAGTCGATTGGCGACTTGCAGCAGTTCCGCGATATCTTTGGCCTTGATCACGATAGAGGCTGGGCCGAACATTTCGGCTTGCAGCGTTTCGCTTTGCAGCAACCGTTGAGCGTCGGTGACATAGAGCTGCGCTTGTGCCGCGTTGGGTTGCGCGTCAGCTGCGACGCCACTCGCTACGCGTTCGACCCCGGAAACGGCCTCGACCTGTGTACGGGCGGACTCATAGGCAGCGTGAATGCCCGGTGTGAGCATGGTCTGTGCTGCCTTGGCACTGAGCGCCTGGCTGGCCGCGTTGATGAAGTTCTGCAGTTCTGGGCTGTCGATGGCGAGCACGAGACCTGGATTGGTGCAGAACTGCCCCGCGCCCATTGCGAGCGAGTCGACGAACCCCTGAGCCAGCGCCTGCGACCGAGCCGCCAATGCGTGCGGCAACACGAATACCGGGTTGATGCTGCTCATCTCTGCATAAACCGGGATCGGTTCTTTACGGTTGTTGGCGACGTGCAAGAGCGCCAGGCCGCCTTGGCGCGAGCCGGTGAAACCTACTGCCTTGATTTCGGGATGTGCCACGAGAGCTTCGCCGATGTCGCGTCCCGCTCCGATCAACAGCGAGAACACGCCCTCTGGCATCCCTTGTTGTTTCGCTGCCTTCTGGACAGCGCGGCCCACCATCTCGGACGTGCCCAGGTGCGCGCTGTGGGCCTTGACGATCACTGGAGCGCCGGCCGCCAACGCCGAGGCGGTGTCGCCTCCTGCGACAGAGAAAGCCAGGGGGAAGTTGCTGGCGCCGAACACGGCAACGGGGCCCAGCGGAATCTTGGCCAGGCGTATGTCCGCGCGAGGCATAGGCTGGCGCTCGGGTTGAGCCGGGTCAATCGTGGCGTGTAAAAACAGGCCTGCCCGCACGACGTTTGCAAACATTCGCAGTTGTCCTGTCGTCCGAGCGCGTTCGCCGGTCAGGCGAGCGATGGGCAGACCGCTCTCGGCATGAGCGCGCTCGATCAGCGCATCGCCCAGCGCCATGATTTCATCGGCGATCGCGTCCAGGAATGCAGCGCGGCGCTCCAATGGCAGGTAGCGGTAGACATCAAACGCACTTGCCGCCAGCGAAGCGGCCCGATCGACATCCGCACGGGTGCCGAGGCCAAATTCGGGCGTAGCAATCGCGGTGTTCAGGGCAGGATTGAAAGCCAGTTGATTGCCGGCGCTGCCGCGTACGCAAGCATAGCCAATAAGCATTTCTCCAGTGATTTGCACGTGAGAGCTCCTGATGGGAAAAGAGGGGTTTATCGAGACAGCACCGTACGCCCTCGGATGTGCGGTGCCTTAAAAGAAAGGGGCGACGAGCCGCCCGGTGCAAGTTCGGGTCAGTCGTCCAATGGCTGTCCGCTACGATCCCGCGCCACCGCGACCGCTGCGATGGACACCAAGGCGCAGGCGACAAGAAAGACAACAACAGGTACATAGCTGCCGCTGTAGTAGGCGATCAGCGCTGTGGCGATCAAAGGCATAGGCCCACCGACCAGTGCGGCGCCGATCTGGTAACCGAGCGACATGCCGGTATAGCGAATCGACGGTGGGAAGGCTTCAGCGAGCAGAGTTCCTATCATGGCGCCGTAGCTGGCCCAGATGATGCCCAGCCCTACGCCCACGGCGATCGAGGCGGCGAACACGGATTTCTGATCTAGCAGCCAGAAGAACGGGAAAATCCACAAAATGAAAGCGATACTGCCGCCGATGAAGACCTTTTTGCGGCCGATCTTGTCAGAGAGATGGCCAAAAAACAGCATGAAAGGAAAGGCGACCAGTGCACAGACCAGCACAATGCTCAGGATGGTAGAGCGCTCAAAGCCGTGATCCATCATGTACGAGATGGTAAATGTCGCATAGAGGAAGAATGTCGATGTTTCAACGACCTTCGCGCCAATGGCGATCAGGACTTCGCGCCAATGGTGTTGTATCGTTTCTTTGAGTGGAATACGCGCGCTGCTGCGCGTCGCCTGGATTTTCTTGAACGAGGGCGTCTCGCCGACGGCATTGCGAATCCACATGCCGATGACGACCAATACGATCGAGCCTACGAACGGAATGCGCCAGCCCCACGAGAGAAAAGCCTCCTCGCTCATGCTCGCGCTCAATAGTGATGTAATGATGTTGCCCAGCGCCAGGCCCAACACCGCGCCCGTCTGCGGAACTGCGCCATAAAAGCCGCGTTTCTGGCGCGGCGAGTATTCCACGGCCAATAACACGCCGCCGCCCCATTCGCCGCCGAGAGCGAGACCTTGCAGCAGGCGCAGGATGATCAGCAGGATCGGAGCGAGCAGACCGATTTGCGCGTAATTGGGCAGCAGGCCCATGAACACGGTAGACAGGCCCATCATCGAGAGCGTCATCGCCAGCGTTTTTTTGCGGCCGATGCGATCGCCGATATGCGAGAAAATGACGCCGCCCAGCGGCCGGATCAAGAACGCCAACGCAAAGGTGGCCAGCGACATCATTTGGCTCACCAGCGCATTGTCGCTGGGGAAAAACTGCTTGGCAAAGATGATGGACGACATGGTTCCGTACAGGAAATAGTCGTACCACTCGATCGTGCTGCCCACTGCGCTGCCGATGAGCGCGCGCTTGCGCTCGATCGCCGGGACCATGGTTTCTTTTTGGGTTGCTTTGCTCAGTTCGTCAATGGAAATACTGCTCACGTCTCCACCTGTATCAGTCGGTATTTTCAGAATTGGGTACACATGTCTGCCCATTCACCGGCAAGCGAGGGCGGCAGGCATGTGTTGTAGCGGGAATATCGCAAGGGCATTTACATCGATTGCCGCAGCATTTCGACGTAATCGGCAACTGTGGCCTCACGTGGGTTAGTGCGATGGCTGTGATCGGCCAGCGCGCCTTTTACGATGCGGTCGAACAAGTCTTCGGTTACCCCGAGCTGCGACAGTCCGGTAGGCAGTTGCAAGGCGCGGGATTTGGTGATGAGTGCTTCTTCGATAGAGACCGATGCCGGCAGCTGCAGGATGTGCGCGAGACGCGCGATCTTGTCCTCGCGCACGACCGATTCGGCTCCGCGATTGAATCGGATCACGGCCGGCAGCAAAATCGCGTTGAGCGTGCCGTGGTGCAGCTTGGGGTTGATGCCGCCCAGCGAGTGGCTCAGACTGTGCACGCATCCCAGGCCCTTTTGAAAGGCCAGAGCGCCTTGCAGCGACGCGCTCATCATATTGGTCCGAGCCTCGAGATTGCCGGGGTCGCGGAATGCGGTCTCGATGTGACGCCACCCACGCCACAGACCATCCAGTGCAATACCGTCGGCAGGCGGGTTGAAGGACGGAGCGAGAAAAGTCTCGATGCAGTGCGCGATGGCATCCATGCCAGTCGCTGCGGTCAGGGTCGCAGGCAGGCCCAGGGTCAACTCAGGATCGCAGATAGCGACTTTTGGAATCACATGCGGGGACAAGATACCTACCTTGCGGCCATCGTCCAAGATAATGATGGCGCCGCGTCCCACCTCGCTGCCAGTGCCCGCCGTCGTTGGCACGGCAACAACAGGCAGCGTCGCCGCGGTGATGCTCTGGGCGCCGCCTTCGATGAGCGCGAAATGGCGCAGCGGGCCGTCATGCCGCGCGGCCACGGCGACCGCCTTGGCCAGATCGATCGACGATCCGCCGCCTACAGCGATGACGCCGTTGCCCTCTGCATGCTTGAGGGCTTCGACACCGGCCCGGACTGCTGATTCCGAGGGGTTGGGAGGCGTGTCGTTGAATATCGCGAATTGTTGGTGTCCGAGCGCCGCGGCGACCTTGTCGACGATGCCGGCAGCCTGCACGCCCTTGTCGGTGACGATCAAAGGTCTAGTAATACCCAGCTTGTCGCAGGCCTCCTTCAGTTCACCGAGCGCGCCGGCACCGAAGCGAATTTCGGTCACGTAGTTGATCAGAGCCATTTTTTTCTCATCCTCTCCAAATGTTTTGCTGGTGTCGAAAATGAGAAGTCTATGAACTCGACGATGTCCGGTACACTGACAGCTTTCTATACCGATATAACTTTCATTCATGTCAGATGGTGTTCTCAGCTTGAATTCGTTGATGTCCCGGTTGCATGCGAAACAGCTGCGGTTGCTTATTGCCATCGAGGAAAGCGGCTCCCTGCTCGGTGCTGCGAACAAAGTCGGGTTGACGCAACCTGGCGCTAGTAAAGCGTTGCGCGAGCTCGAGGCGACCTTGGCGGTCGAGTTGTTCGAACGCACCAACCGAGGGTTAATACCTACCGAGGCGGGGCGCTGTGCGTTGCGATTTGCCCGGCTGATCCAGTCCGACATCAATAACCTGCGGTTTGAGCTGGACGCCATCGCCAGCGGCGCGGGCGGACATCTCGCCATCGGCACGATCATGGGGGCTGTGCCCCTTTTATCCGATGCGGTTTCCAATCTGCTGATGCAGCAGCCGCATATGTCGGTAGAGATCGTGGAGGACACCAGCGAGACATTGCTCGGCCTGATTGAGCGCGGCCGCCTGGACGCAGCGATCTGCCGTTCGTCGGTCAGCCGCAACCCCGAGGCATACGAGTCTCTATTTGTGAAAGACGAGTCGTTATCCGTGATCGCCAACGTGCGCCACCCTGCCATGGGCGCCGACGCAGTAGAGTTGCGCGAGTTACAGGACAGCCGCTGGGTGGTTTATCGCGCACATATGCCGATGCGCCGTTTGCTGGAGCGCGAATTCCATGAGGCCCGGCTCAATTTTCCGTTGCACCTGATCGAGACGACCTCGGCGCTCACCACCGTGACCATGCTGGGCCGCAATACCGATCTTGTTGCGTTGGTGTCCGATGATGTGGCCAGCTATTTTTGTCATAACGGCCTGGTGGGGGCGCTAGCCCTCACGCTGAAGTCACGTAGCGAGCCGTACGAGCTGGTGTCCAGAAAGGGCGCTCCCAGGAGTTCGGTACTGGCGTTATTGATCGAGTCGCTGAGGCAGGTTTGTGGTTGAGACGATTTAGTTTTTTACGCCCGTCTATGTTTTTGGGAACGAGCGGCTGCAGTCAGTGACACTCCTAACGCTTTCATGACGCGACGCAGTGTGTAGTAGCTTGGGTTCGCGCCGGGCGCTAACACACGATACAGATTTGTGCGAGCCAAGCCTGTCTCTTTTGCAATGGAGCCGATTCCTCTGGCACGAGCGACATCACCGAGCGCCTGAAGAAAAGCGTCTGGATCATCTTCTTGTGCAGCAGCGGCTAGATAGTGCGCGATCGTTTCATCGTCGGTGAGATAGGTGGCCGGGTCAAATTCACGTAGCTTAATCATTGGAGGTTCCTTTCTTAATTGCAGCCCATAATTGTTTGGCCGCTGCGATGTCACGACGCTGGCTTTTTTTGTCACCCCCCACATAGCAGGATATAAACCACTTTTTCTCGCCTACCGAAATACACGCGATAGCCGGCCCCTTCGTCAACCCGCATTTCGCTGATGCCTTCGCCTACAGGGGCTACGTCACCAAAATTTCCTGTTCTGGCCCTGACCAGTCTGCGCATGATTTGTGTCTTTGCTCTGACGTCTCGCAGTGTGGCAAGCCATTCAGAAAAAACGTCAGTCTCTTCGAATCTCAACATCTCTGATTGTCGCTTAAAAAGGACAATTGGTAAAATGAACAGTCAAGACTCCAACTGAATTCCGAGCAATCTATTCTGGAATATCTGGATTTGGCGGAAAGTCGGACCGATTACTTGGTCCGTCGATTTCGAGGCCTCCGTTAGAAAAACGGTTTCCGTACCGAAGACTTCGGCGTTTTCGTAATATTCCCTCCAACCTGCGGCTTTTACGCACGGACATTTCCATTCACTGCTTCACCAACGATTTGGTTCAACTCCTATGCTTTGTGATTTGGGAGTCGGACATTACTGGTCGTTTGCTGTTGTTGGGGATTGTCGCCGGGGCGGGTTGGGTGCAGCGTTTGCCGGCATTGCCGCAGCAGCGATGGGCGGCGCCGATGGTAATGGCGTCGGCCGTTGTTGTGGTGATACTGTGGTCCGTTGCATGGCTGGGTTTTCCAAGAGGGGCCGGGGCCGTGTCAGCCCCGCGATTGGGATTGCTTTGGCGCTTGGCTCGTTTTGGCATCGCATCAATGTTGGGTCTATGCGTCGGCGCAGCCTCCGCCCTGTGGCAAGCTCAACTCCGCTTGGACGATGCGTTGGCCTGGGCTCATCATGACGTGGTCAGCCGCTTGATTGTGCGGATCACTGATTTGCCGCAGGGTGATGGAAAGCATTACCGGTTCATGGCGGATGTTGATGAACCTCGTCTCGAAGGCATCCCGTCGCGTATTGCTGTGAGTTGGCATGCACAGTCTGGTGCCCCATTGCCAGCGTTGAAGCCCGGCCAGATCTGGCGCATGGCGTTGGTGTTGCGTCAACCTCATGGTGCGCGCAATCCTCATGGTTACGATGCCGAGGGGCGCTTGTTCGCGATGGGTATTCGCGCGACGGCGACGGTGCGCGGCGTGCCACGCTTGTTGGGCGACGAGCCTTGGCATAGTCCCGGCATCCTGATCGAACGCGTCCGTCATTGGATGCGGGATGGCATGCGAGAGGCGTTGGGGACGCGTCGTTATGCACCGGTACTGATCGCCTTGGCTATGGGGGATCAAGCCGCCGTCGAGCATGTGGATTGGCAGATATTCAACCGTGCAGGCATTACGCATCTGGTATCGATCAGCGGCATGCATGTCACCCTGATCGCGGCCGTGGGTGGGGTGGCGACGGCATTTTTATGGCGGCGGGCGCGTTGGCGAACCGTGCGGGTGGCCGAGTATTTGCCAGCGCAGGTCGTAGGCGCAGCCGCTGCGTTGTGGGTCGCGTTGTTGTATTGCCTATTGGCTGGGTGGGGCGTGCCCGCACGCCGTACCTTTTTCATGCTGGCGGTGGTGGCCCTGGCTGCCATGGTGCGCTTGCCTTTGTCGCCGTCGCGGATTCTGGCGCTGGCAGGTGCTGTGGTGTCGCTATTGGATCCCTGGTCGGTGCTGGCGCCAGGGTTCTGGTTGTCGTTTGGCGCTGTGGCGATCTTGTTGCGGATAGGCACATCAATGGATTCGGGCGGGCGGCGCGAGCGTCCCAATTGGAGGGGGCGGTTGCGCGCGATCCTCGTCGAGTTCGGCTGGGTACAGTCGGCGATCACGTTGGGTCTGGTGCCATTGTTGGCCTATCTGATGCAACAGGTGTCTTTGGCGTCGCCTTTGGTCAATGTGTATGCCATTCCTATCGTGAGCTTTCTGGTGACGCCACTGGCGTTGGCGTGTGCTCTGTTGAGCACCATTCCAGGATTGCAGTGGTTGGCTCATGGGGCCGGCGTTCTCGGGCATGCGATTTTTGATGCCATGATGGTGCCGGTGAAGTGGATGAGCGCCTCGAACTGGGCCGTCCTGGATGTGGCCGCGGCACCATGGCCCTGGATGGCACTGGCATTGTTTGGCGTCGCATGGGCCGTGCAGCCATATGGCTTGCCTTTGCGTACGGCCGCATGGCTGTTGATGTTGCCGATGTTGTGCTGGCGGCCGGAACGGCCTGCGCCTGGATACTGGACGTTGACGGCGCTGGATGTAGGGCAGGGTAGCGCCATCGTGATCGAGACGGCGACGCAGGTGTGGCTGTTCGATACTGGGCCGATGACTCGGCAGGGGAATGATGCCGGGGAACGCGTTGTCGTGCCATTTTTGCGTGCCTGGGGATATCGGGCGCTAAACGGACTTGTGGTGTCTCACGCGGATATGGATCATGCCGGTGGCGTGCGTAGCGTGTTGTCCTCGTTGGTTGTGGACCAATCCTTTAGCTCGTTTGATTTATCGGCGTTGATACGCAAGCAGGGTGCAGGCAGAACGGCATCGGCGCTTTTCACCGAGGTGCGAATGCCTCAATCCATGCAGCGGTGTCAGGCTGGACAAGCATGGACCGTAGATGGCGTGCAGTTTCGCTTTTTGCATCCGGATGCCGCGATAAAAACCGATGGCCCGGGCAATGCACGCAGTTGCGTGCTGATGATCCAAGGCAAGGCGCATACCGCATTGCTGCCGGGCGATATCGGCGTCGCGCAAGAGCGTCGTCTGGTACATGGCCTGCCGCGCGTGGATGTCGTCATGGCGCCGCATCACGGCTCAGCGACATCCTCTGGCGAGGCGTTGGTGTGGGCGGCCGATGCAACGCACGTGATTGCGCAGGTCGGGTATATGAACCGGTTCGGGCATCCTGCAGCCACAGTGCAAGCGCGTTGGCGCGAGGCAGGGGCGACTTTCTGGCGTACTGATCACCACGGTGCCACTGTGGCGATTTCCGACCCGGAACAAGGACTGCGCATCGAGGCGCAGGCGCATATATCGCGTAGATATTGGCATCGGGAACCACAGTAGACGGTGGTGCGCTTGCGTGCTACGCGGTCCATGCGCTTGATGCCTCACAAACTCGACCCACCGTCCACCACTAAAAGTGTCCCCGTGACGTAGGCGGCTTCGTCAGAGGCCAGGAATAACGCAGCATTTGCGATGTCCCAAGGTGTTCCTTGGCGGCCCATGGGGCATCGCGAATCCCGGAATTCATGGCCTTTGGCGGCCTCTGCCTCGCTGGCATAGAGCGCGTCAGCGTGCGGCGTGCGTATCATGCCAGGAACGATGCAATTACAGCGGATCTGTTCATTGGCATATTGCCGGGCAATGACGCGCGTCATGTGGTTGAGCCCGGCTTTCGCCGTGCTATACGACAAAAACTGCATTGGGCTCCATTTCAAGCTTGCAGTTGACGAGACATTGATAATGGCGCCTCCTCCGCGCATACGCATATGCGGTACAACGGCGCGGGACATGGCCATCGTGCCGCGCAGATTGACGGCCATGACCTGATCCCATTCTTCGTCTTTGACAGCGAGCAGATCGCCCTGGATCTCTATTCCTACATTATTGTGCAGAACGTCGATGCCGCCGTGGAGGCCGGCGATATTCCTTATGACCTCGTCGATCTGCGGGGTGTCGGTGACGTCGAGTGCCAGCGCAACAGCGTCGCCGCCTTCTGCACGAATCATGTCTGCCGTTTCTTGAGCGGCATCCAGTGATCTGTCCGTACAGATCACTTTGGCGCCTTCTCGAGCGAATCGTATGGCACAGGCAGCGCCGTTGCCCACTTGATCAGTCGCGGTAAAGGATTTCTTCAGCGTTCCTGCGCCTGACACCAGGGCGATCTTGCCTGCTAGTCTCATTTTTTTCTCAACGTGTTTGGGACTGCGGGATGCACACTTATTAATCGCGCGTAAATTCAGCGCCGCCTTTGGGTCTGATGTAGCGGGGGATAGGCAGGCCGGCTTTTTCTGCGGCAGCGAGGATGGAGTCTTCAATCGCGCCGGCATCCCGGATATTGGCGAACTCGTTATCGACGAAATTGATATTGGCACCGAACACCACCATGAAGCCCTCTGCGGGCTCTGTTGCGTCTTCGGGCACAGCGAACGTGTGCACGGAGCCACCGGGCTCGTAGAGATAGCTTCCCGCCGTCTGCGGATCATTTGGATACTCGAGGTAGTTCCATTGACCCTTCGTGGTAAAGAAATGAACCACGCCAGTATGGAAATGCGTGGGCAGCCGAGTGCCTGGAGCGAACTTGCCATAGAGCACCCAGACGCCGTTTTCCCGGTCCAGAAACAGCGGAGTGATGGACGAACCGGGCGCGGCACCTGGCAGCTCGACGCCGTCTGCAATATTGACGCTCAGCAGACGATCCTGATGGGTGATGGTGTTGGGTAATGCCATGACTGCTCCTTGGTGAAAAATGAATCAACTAGGCGGTGCGGCGGGGGCGCACGATTCGCGCAGTATCAGTTGCGTTTTGATGGCAATGCGATCGCTGGAGGCAGTGGGCAACTGCCGGTCCAGATGCTTGAGAACTAGCTGTGCGGCGCAGGTCCCCATGACTTCCAGATCCCAGCTCAGCGATGTGATGGTGGGGCTGAAAAGTTGAGACAGGTCGGTGTCCCCGATGCTGATGACGCTGACGTCTTGCGGAACTGAGTACCCGGTATGGCGGATAGCCTGGAGGACCCCTGAGAGAATCCGCGTGCCGAGACAGAGGAATGCGGTGGGACGCTCGGCCTGCGACAGCAGCGACATCGCCTCGGCAAAGGCGAACTGCATGGCAGAGCGCTCGGCTCGAATCAAGGCCGGATCGGAAGTCAGGCCCCGGGCCTCGAACGCCTTGCGGAATCCCGCAATCCGTTCTTTACCGGTTCGGAGTTCTGTACCTGGCGTCAGCAAGGCGATCCGGGTGTGTCCCAGATTCAATAAATACTGCGTGGCCTGAAAGGCTCCGGCATTATGGTCGACCAGAACGCCGACCGAGCCAGCTGCAAAATCACGATCCAGAGCGACGACGGGCAGATCCTGAGTCAGTTTTTCAATGAGCTCGGCGGACTCTTTTTCGCACGGTCCCATGATCAAGGCATCGACACGCCTGCCGCGGAAAATCTCGATCAGGGATTCTTCCCGTTTGCGTTCATTGTGCGTGCTGGCCACCAGCAAAGAATACCCCTCTGCCTGCAAGGCAGCCTCGGCGGCGGTGATGATCCTCGCATACAGAGGGTTGGCCAAATCGGACACGAGCAAACCAATGACGCCAGATGAGCGGGTGCGCAGGCTGCGTGCGACGACGTCCGGCTTGTAGTCCAGCTCACGCGCGGCTTGGTTGACCGCGGCGATGGCGGCGTCGCTCACGCGGCCTGTACGATTAAGCGCGCGTGAGGCCGTGCCGAGGGAAACGCCAGCTTTCTTCGCAACATCGCGGATAGTGATACGGTCTTTCATGTTCGCATTTGCCCGTGCCAAAATTGGCTAACATACACCGTCTTCAGGCTCGTGACATACCTTATGACCGTCGGCGAATGGGGGCCGAGCCATCCCAGCCTTCGCTTGCTTTCCTGATCTCATCGAAATATTCGCCTTTGCCGCCTTTCATCTCAGAGATCTCGATCATGCCGCTGGGCAGGTCCGGGTGAACGAAATAGGCGAAACGGCCTCTCGTGCCCATTTGTCCGCCATGGCCCTCCACGTAGCCGTGCTGCAGCAGCCTGGCAGTAAAGGCGTCAAACTCATTCAGCGTCCAGTACGCGATGTGCTGCGCGCATTCGCCTGCCTGCTTTAGCGAGTCCATATACAGTGAAGGTGCGTCGTCACGTTGCTGGATGAGTTCGATTTGCAGGTCGCCGGAGTTTGCCAGTGCGATGGACAGCCGGGGCGGTTGAGAGGTTTTGCCGTAGTATCGAAACTCCGTCGTCCCGACTTCTTCTTTGTAGAACCAGGGGCCAACACCGAGCACATCCGACCAATGTTTCATGGCTTTTTCGATGTCTCGCACCACGTAGCCGACCTGGCGTGCGCCTTTGAAGAAAATACTCATATCGATCGCTCATCAATTCATGTGGGCGCCGCCGTTGATATCCAACGTCGTGCCGGTGACATAACTGCTCAGGTCGCTCGCCAGGAACAGGCAACCTCCAGCGATTTCGTGGGGGCGTCCGGCTCGCTGTAACGGCCAATGCTGGGCGGCCTGGTCTTTGCTCTCGTCGGATCGGCCCGTACGGGAAAAGTCCGTCGTAATAAGCCCTGGAGCGATTGCATTGGCGCGGATGTTGTGGGCACCGAGCTCTCTAGCCATGGCTCTTGTCAGCCCTTGCACACCAGCTTTGGCAGCGCAATAGTGTGCGCCGCCAAAGACGCCGCCGCCATTCTGTGCGGATAGCGAGGAGATGCTGATAATGCTGCCAGCGGATCTCTCGATCATGAATGGAACGGTAGCTTTGCTGAGGTTGAAGACACCTTTCAGATTGACGCGGACGAGGCGGTCAAAGTCGTCATCAGCGATGTCTTGGAAGACGGCTTTTTGTGTGATGGCAGCATTATTCACCAGGATGTCGATTCGGCTGGCCGACCATGTGCGGACACTATCGACCGCTCGTGCGCACTGTTCAGGATCGCCAACGTCGCACGTCAATGGCAATAGACTGGACTCATTTCCCCCCAGGTCGTGCGCGCTTTCCCTGATCGCGTCTTCATTCAGATCGAGTATGGCAACCCGCGCGCCGTGTTCCAGGAACAAGCGTGCGGTGGCTTTCCCAATTCCTTTGGGATGCGAGGCGCCGGAGATAATCGCGACACGGCCTTGGAGCAGTTTCATAAGCGTTGGGTAACGAGAACTAGGGGGGGAGGAGAGATGGTTCGCCGGCTTATTGCGGTTTGATCCCGGCCTCTTTGGCAACGGCACGCCAGGCCTCTATGTCTGCCGCATTGGCTTTTTCGTGTTTGGGCCCGGATATATAGTTCGCGGTGATCCCCAGGCCAAGCAGTTTCTGGACAACGTCGGGTTCTTGCAGAACTTTTTCCAATGTCGAGGAGAGCCGCTGGACGACGGGGGCAGGGGTGCCGGCGGGGACATACATTGCCCAGTTCAAATCGCGGTCGAAATCAATCCCCTGTTCCTTGTAGCTGGGTACGTCCGGTGTGCTCGGGGATCGCTTGGTACAGACTGCCAATGCTTTTACTTTGTGCTGCGTGACCATGGGCGTGGCTGTGGCCATGTCGACAAAGCCCAGATCTATATGCCCGCCTATCACGTCGGTCATGACTTGCGTGGTCCCTTTATAGGGCACATGCGTGAGTTTGACATTGCCTTTCTGCGCCATGACCTCACCGCAGAAATGGCCTGTCGAGCCGACTCCCCAACTGGCATATTGCACGGGTTCTTTCCTGGAGTCCGCGAGCTTGCGCAGCTCGGCAACATTGTTGGCGGGGAAGTTGTTGTTGGCGACGACGATGATCGCCGAGTTTCCGATTGCGCCTAATGAGGTAAAGCTCTTGATGGGGTCATAAGGCAGATTCTGGTAGACCAATGGGGAAAGCACATGTGTGGTCATTCCACCGATGGTGATGGTGTAGCCGTCAGGCGCGGATCTGGCCACGGCGGCGATCCCGATGGTGCCGCCTGCTCCGGGCTTGTTTTCAACAATGACGGGCTGCTTGAGTTCGGCAGCGAATCGCTCGGCGAGAATGCGCCCTAGCGTATCTCCGCCTCCACCGGCGGAGAACGGCAAGAGCATGCGAATCGGACGATCGGGGTATTCGGCATGTACGGCGCCGGATATGAGCAAGCCCGCCATCATTGCAGCGGTAAATAGTTTCTGCATTTTTTGTCTCCTGAGAGGTCGTTTTTTCCCTGCGCTCGTTGAGGCCGGTTTATGTCATGCTCGATAGGCGATAAGCGACGCCGCCTCCTTTGACAGCGCCGTATGAGCTTTACAGCAACCCTAGCGAACGCAATTTTGCGTTCTGACAGCTATAGGGACGTTCGCAAATGATTCTGTCGGAGTTGGGAGCAAATTCAAATGTGGCCGCCATGCGTACGCGAAAGGTGCGTCCCGTTGGTTCATATGTTTTGCCGTCTACGGAGAAGGGGCCTTTGTGGGTTCCCGTGAGCCAGAACTCAACCAGGACCGTGTCTGTTCCCTCTGCCGCGGCAACCGCGATGATCTCGTTTTTCAAATCTGGAAAGGCGGCGCGCGACGAATGAAAGTAGCCCATCACCTGGTCGACGCCATCAAACGTTGCGCCGCTTGAGTGCATTTCATAGCGGGGGTGCTCGAAGGTGTCGATGACCTTATCCCATTCCTGTACGCATTCGAGCGCCATGTGATCGATCACGGTTTGTACTCGTGCCGCCTGAAGTTCCTGATTCATTGTCCGCCTTTCGCTGATATTGTGGAAACGTTTCTACAAATTATCATGGCGTTTTTAGCAGTATTTAATTAGGGATAACCATAATTTTGCGGAAACGATTTTATTATCGCGACTCAGATGTGGGGCGGTGATGAAGGAGGATGGAAGTGAGGGGTATGACAGAAGGCCAACGGTCTATCTGCGATAAGATCTCTGCTCCCCCCCAACACGGTCAGGAGCCCCCATGCTGGAACCCAGATTCGATTACGTCACCTGCGCCAGTCCCGCGGGATTGCACCGCATGGCTTATACCGAATGGGGGGATCCCGATAACGATCGCGTTTTGCTCTGCGTACATGGATTGACCCGTACGGGCCGGGACTTTGATTCCCTGGCCCGGCGAATGGCGGGCGACTTCCGGGTGGTCTGCCCGGACGTGGTGGGGCGAGGCCGTTCTGACTGGCTGCCCACGCCGGCGCTCTATAGCGTGCCGCAGTATGTTTCCGACATGGTGACTTTGGTTGCACGACTGCGGCCCGCCTCGTTGTCGTGGGTGGGGACGTCGATGGGGGGCTTGATCGGGTTGGGCTTGGCCGGCATTGCCACCTTTGCCCGCATGATGCATGCTGTGCAGCCTCGTCCCGAGGCGTGGCCGGCCGATCAGGATATCCGCTTTGATCGGATGGTGTTAAACGATGTGGGGCCGAGGTTGAGCCCCGAGGCCTTGGGCCGCATCGGTCAATATGTCGGCCAGCCTGTCGAGTTCGAGTCTTTCGATCAGGCGGTACGCGCGGTGCGAGAGGTGTCGGCGACGTTTGGGCCGCATACAGATGCGCAATGGGAAGACCTCACGCGCAATGTCTACGTCCAGCGTGGCGATAAATGGGTCAAACACTATGATCTGAATCTGGCAGTGCCTCTGGCGTCGCAGGCCGCTGAGGCGTATTCCACGGGAGAACAGATCTTGTGGAATGCCTATGATTCGCTGGATTGTCCCATCCTGATCGTGCGAGGTGCGGAATCGGATTTGTTGAGCGAGGTGACTGCCCACGAGATGTTGGCACGCAACGCCCGAGCTAGTCTGGTCACTGTCGCGGGCGTTGGACATGCGCCGACGCTCATGGATGATGCGCAGATCGATCCTGTGGCGAGTTTTCTACGCGGAGAGCCGATCTCGTCGTGATGGCAGGTGTGCCGACGCATACTTAAGCAGGCGCGACGTGAGAGTCAAGCTGCGGATCAAAGCGGTACGAGGGATTATTTGGGCAGCAGCGACGGCTCCAGCGTCGCGAGTACATCATCGCGCCTGGCGCGATACAAGCGCGCAGGCCGGTGTCCCTCTGTTTTTGTCCGGCCAGTTTCCTCCAGCGCGTTCATTTCCTGGATCCGGCGGATGAATCCACGGGGTTCCAGCGGGCCCCCCAGCAGCTGTTCATATACCCCCCGCAATTCCGAAATCGTGAACTCAGGCGGCATCAGATGAATGGGCAGCGCGGAATAACTGGTCTTGGATTGCACACGCTCGACGGCGGCACGCAGAATCGCGGAATGGTCAAAGGGCAGGGTGCGCTTTCCGACCTCGTTGACGGGCTCCCACTGGAATTTATCGTTGCCTTCAGGCGCGATGTGCGGCGCCACCAGTGCGTAATAGACGATGGAGGCCGACCAGCCGCGCGGATCGCGTGCGGCGCCGGTGAACGTGGCGAGCTGCTCGAGATAGGGGCTTTGTACGCCGGCCTTTTCCTGCAGCACGCGCGTCGCCGTACGTTGCGCATCATGATCGACCTGGGGACGCACAAATCCCCCGGGCAGGGCCCATGCATCAAAAAAGGGCTCTTGCGGATTGTCACGCCGAACCAGGCCGACCTGGAGCCGGCGATCGAGCAGCGTCAACAGTACGACATCGACGGTCAGGATCGGAGTAGGGTGTGAGGTGGGAGAGATATTGCTCATAGCCAGACCAGAATCGGATGTCAGGATATTAACGGCGAAAACGCAGTATGTCACATATATCTACATAAATAGGCGTGTATAACTTAAGGCAAATATGCCGTAAGTGTGTATAATCTGATCAAACCAGCCGAGATGCCTTTGTGGAGAACCATCATGAGCCAGCACATTCACCTCTTGATCATCGATCCTCAGAACGACTTCTGCGATTTGCCGGTTGATGTTCGACCGCAGGTGGGGGCAATGATGACGTCGCCAGCTTTGCCGGTTTCTGGCGGGCACCAGGATATGAAACGGTTGGCCGATTTTGTGACCCGGATGGGGCCGCGTCTGCGCGACATTGCGATTACGCTGGATTCCCACCCCCATGTCGCGATCGAGCGCACGACGTTCTGGAAAGACCGTGATGGACAGTCCGTTGCGCCTTTTACGCTGATTTCGGCGGATAGCGTCGAGGCGGGGGACTTCGTGCCGGCCAGTCACGCGGATCTGGTGTTGCGGCAATTGCGCGCATTGGAGCGTGCCGGACGCTATCAGTTGGTGGTGTGGCCGGTGCATTGCGTGACGGGCACGTGGGGGCACAATATCCACGCCGATGTGGCCGATGCATTGGCTGACTGGGAGTCGCTGTCTCACAGTACGCCGCACAAGGTATTGAAGGGTGAATATCCCTGGAGCGAACATTACGGTGCATTCGAGGCAGAGGTTCCCCTTGCTGATGTGCCATCGACTCAGTTCAATATGCCGCTGGCTCGACGGGTCACCGAGGATGTCGATCTGCTCTTGGTGGCAGGCCTGGCATCCAGTCACTGTGTGGCGGCGAGCGTCGATCAATTATTGGGCGCGTTGCCGCGGCTGCCGCTCAAGTCGGGCTTTCAAATGGTGCTGCTGACCGACTGCATGAGTCCCGTCGGTGGCTTCGAGGCGCAGGCGGAACAGTTCTTGCAGCGCGCGGGTGCCGCAGGTGTTCAGCTGCAGACCTCCCAGCAAATATTTGATGCGTACAGGCTCTGATATTCCAGCAACTCATTAAAGAGAATCACGATGTCTCAATATTTTCGTCCCGTCATTCAATCGTTGTTGGAAACCGATCTGTACAAGTTCTCGATGCTGCAGGCATTGCTGCACAAGTACCCGACCAATACCGCGCAATACCGGTTCGTGTGCCGCAACAAACCGGCCTTTCCGTTGGCCGAGCTGGCCGATGAGGTAAACCGGCAACTGGATTATTTGTGCACCTTGCGTTTTTCTCCGGATGAATTGAAATACCTGGCCACGCGCAGCTATTTCAAGCCGGACTTTATCGAGTATTTGCGCATGTTTCAGTTGCACCGCCCGTTTATCGAGGCGCGCGCTGACGGCGATCAACTCTCGATCATCGCTCACGGGCCGCAGGTGCATGTCATGTTGTTCGAGATTTACGTGCTGGCGATTGTGAACGAACTGTACTTCCGTCGATTGGAAATCGAGGATCTGTCGGAAGGGCGTTCACGGCTGCGCAATAAGGTGACGCAATTGCGAGACGCCTTGGCTGACCTGCAGCTGCGTCATCCTTTTGAGTTTTTTGATTTTGGTCTGCGTCGCCGTTTCAGCGGTGCCTGGCAAGAAGAGGTCGTGGCGACTTTGGCTGCCGAATTGCCGGCCTATTTTCGTGGTACGTCCAACGTATATTTGGCCAAGAAATTCGATCTGGTGCCCATTGGTACGATGGCGCACGAGTATTTGCAGACGTTTCAGGCGGTCGGTGTGCAACTGCGTTTGTCGCAAAAGGCTGCTCTGGAGGCCTGGGTACAGGAATATCGTGGCGACCTGGGTATCGCGCTGACGGATGTGATCGGCATGGATGCGTTCCTGGCGGATTTCGATCTGTATTTCGCCAAGCTGTTCGATGGCCTGCGTCATGACTCGGGCGACCCTGTAGTATGGGGGGAAAAGGCTTTGGCACACTACAAATCGCTGCGTATCGATGCCCATACCAAGCGCCTGACGTTTTCCGATGGGCTGGATGTGCCAAAGATGTTGTCGCTGTATGCGCATTTTGGCGATCGCTGCCAATTGGGTTTCGGGATCGGCACGAACTTGACGAATGACGTGGGGGCGACGCCTTTGAATATCGTCATGAAGCTGGTGAGTTGCAATGATCAGCCAGTGGCCAAATTGGCGGACTCGCCCGGGAAAACGCTGTGCGACGATGAAACATTCCTGGCGTATCTGCGTCAGGTGTTTAACCGCACGGCGGATTGAGCCGACTCCTTTATAGAGGCCGAACTATGCAAAACCCATTTTCGATCACCATAGGCCAGATCAATCCCACGGTCGGGGACATGGACGGCAACATCGCCATGATGTTGGCGGTCGCTCAACAGGCGCAGCAAACTGGCGCGGACATGGTGGTGTTCCCGGAGCTCGCGTTGACGGGCTACACCCCAGGCGATCTGTTGGACGATCCGCTTTTTGAGCGCCGCCGCGCGGCGGCGCAGGCAAAACTCTATGAGACCAGCCGTCAGACACCGGATGTGTATTGGGTCGTTGGTCTGCCAATACGGCGAGAGGGTACGTCTGGAAAGCCTTTTTATAACGGCCTTCAGGTGCTGTTGAACGGCGAAGTCGTACATACGCAGTACAAGCAGCTATTGCCTACCTATGGGGTGTTCGATGAGCAACGTCACTTCGCACCTGGGCCGGATACCGCAAAAATCCTGCGTGTTAGAGGCGCGACGATCGGCTTTCTGATTTGCGAGGATGCCTGGAACGATGAGGCTCAGGATTATTCGGTGAATCCTTTCCTGCGCTTGGCGGATGCGGCGCCGGACCTGGTGATTTCTATCAACGCCAGCCCCAGCAGCAAGGGCAAGCGCCAGGTTCGCCATCAGTTGTTTTCCAAGGCGTGCGCGCGTCACAAATTACCGGTGTTGTACGTGGCCCAGGTGGGTGGACATGATCAGCTGGTGTTTGACGGGGCGTCGTTTGCGGTGGATGCGGCTGGGACTGTGGTGTTCGAGGCCAAGCGGTTCGAGGTCGATTCGCCCACGCTGTGTTTTGATTTGAACAGCCAGACATTCTTTGGCGAGCAGGGACAAACGCTACAGCCGGTGCCGCGCGATGGCTTGCCCGTGTTGGAGTTCTATCGCGAGCAGATCGTGTTGGGCCTGCGCGACTATGCGCGCCGCTGCGGCTTCAGCAAAGTCCTGGTGGGCTGCTCTGGAGGCATAGACTCGGCGCTGACGATAGCGTTGGCGGTGGAGGCCCTCGGGCCTGAAAACGTGATCGCCATCACTATGCCGTCGGTCTATTCGAGCGAGGGCAGTGTGTCTGACTCGGTGGCGTTGTGCCGCAATCTGGGTGTGACGCTGCATGAGATTCCCATACGGGACATCGTGTCGCAGTTTTCGGCCTCGATAGAAAACAGTACGGTGGGCGAGGCGGCGAGCGGCTTGGCGCTGGAGAATCTGCAGGCGCGTGTTCGGGGAACGTTGCTGATGACGTATTCCAACCAGTATGGCCCGTTGTTGCTCACGACCGGCAACAAGTCGGAGCTGTCGGTCGGGTATTGCACACTGTATGGTGACACCAACGGTGGTTTGGGGCTGATCGGTGACCTCTACAAGACCGAGGTTTTTGCCCTGTCGTGGCATATCAACAAGACAGCGGGCCGGGAACTGATTCCGCAGAGCATCATCGAGAAGGCGCCCTCGGCGGAGTTGGCGCCCGATCAAAAGGATACGGATTCGCTGCCGCCGTATGAGGTGCTGGATGAGATTCTGAAAGTCTTGATCGAAGGCTCGTTGCTTGATGCCGAGGATCTGGCGATCGCGCAGAATACGGTCGATGCGTTGACGCAGACGGAGACAGGACGGCAGACGCTGGACAAGGTGCAGCGGCTCATCGCGCGTAGTGAATACAAACGCCGCCAGGCCCCCCCTATCATTCGGGTGCGTGCTCGTGCGTTTGGCACGGGCAGGCAGGTACCTATCACGGCGCGGCAATATTGAAAGGACTCGGTGCTGGCGTCCGTTCATCCCATTTCATAAGTGAAACGGGATGATGGCGGACATTGTCTAGAAAACCAGGAATTGTGATGTCTTCGACTTTTCGTTACCCCGTCACCGTTGTCATCGGCCGCTGGCAGTTGCCGCACTTGGCGCATAAAGCGCTGATCGAGCACGCGTTTGCCGCTGGCGAACGCGTGATGATCGTGATTGGCTCTTCATTTCGCTCACGCAATGATAAAAATCCATTTCGTGAATTCGAACGCCGCGCCATGCTGGAGAGCATGTTGACGCAGGCGCAACGCGCACGTGTGGAGTTTGTATTCGTTCGGGACTATTACGATGATCGGCGTTGGGCCGATGTCTTGCGAGAGGAGGTACGAGCGCGCGCTGCGGGTCAACGAGTCGGTTTGGTGGGCTTCAAAAAAGACGCGTCGGGCTATTACCTCGATCTGTTTCCCGATTGGGCGTATGAGGACGCAGGCAGCATCCAGCCGCTAGACGCGACGCGTTTGCGCGATGTCTATTTCGGAGAGGGCTCGTTGTCATCCAGCATTCAGGTCCTGGAACCCTATGTCGATCCAGGCGTGCTGGACTATTTGCGATCATGGGCAGCGTTGCCGGAATACGAGGTGCGACGCGCCGAGCACCAGGCGATCAAGCGGTACAAGGCAAAGTACACGGGGCCGTACTTTCTGACGGCCGATAGTGTGCTGCAGGTGAATGATCATGTGCTGCTGATCAAGCGTGGCGGTGAAATGGGCCATGGGCAATGGGCATTGCCGGGCGGCTTTGTTGATCCAGGAGAACAGTTCTATGACGCCGCGGTGCGCGAGCTGAACGAAGAGACGCGCTTTGCTGCATTACCTGGCGTGATGAGGGCGGCCCTGAAGAGCAGCGCCGTTTTTGATCACCCGGATCGCAGTCCTCGAGGACGCCTCATCACTCAGGCGTTTCACTTTCGCTTCAGTCGGGATGAGCTGCCGCAGGTACAAGGTGCCGACGATGCCAAGGAGGCTGTGTGGTGGCCCATTGAGGGGCTGTCCGAAATCGAAGCTGATCTATTCGAGGATCATGCTGTGATTCTGGATCATTTTTTTGGTTTTCGATGACTGTGCACTATAGCGTGCAATAGAAAGAACTATGATTGATTGGGTTTCAACAAAAGTTGAAGCTCCTCCTCGACCAGTGGTCAGCTGCAGAACAGGATCAGGTAATGAAGAGTGTACTTCTGATCATCGACGTCCAACGTGGTTTGTTCGATCCTGAACCACGTCCCCATGAGGCTAACGCTGTGCTTGAGCGCATCAATTCGAATAGAAGGTTGAGTAAGCGAGGTTTTCTATGAAAAAGTATCCCTCGAAAATTGACCTGTGGCTGATAGCTTTGTTGGCGGTGCTGACTGCGCTGCTTGCTTGGGGCGCATGGCATTCCGGGCATGTACTCGCTTTTGTGGTGATGATCCTTTGGCTCGCCATTCTCGCCCTGATGATTTTTCCTTGTTACTACGTTTTGACTGACAGTCATTTGTTGGTCCGTTCCGGCATGCGACAGAGGAAAATCCCCTATACCGATATCAAATCTGTCAGGCGCTCGCGGAGTTTTCTGGCTGGGCCGGCGTTGTCGCTACAGCGAGTGGAAATCCAGGTCGGGCCGTTCGACTCGATACTCGTATCGCCGTTGAACCGGGACAAGTTCATTGAAGATGTGCAGTGGCGTGTGTTTGGGCTGTCGTAGACTTTGAATGGCTTGTCGCGCCCAACGGGCGATGAGTTGAGCGTTCCGCTAAACGACGTTAGTTTGCGTACATCACTGATATTGGCGTAAAGCATGGCATTACGGCCGTCGTGATGCAGGTGCTCAGTTATGTTGGCGGCTCTCCCGATTTCAGCCATTACGTTTATATATGAATATCTCTCTCGAGTCGCCCAATCAACCCGGCGTATTGAAGCTCATTGAGGACTTGGACGCCTTTCAAATACCTCTTTATCCGGCAGAGAGTCATCACGGTGTTGACATCGCGACGCTGAGTCAACCGAACGTACTGTTTGCGGTTGTCCGGGACGAGAACAACATCCCCATTGCTTGTGGCGCGATTCTTCTTACCGCCAATTATGGGGAACTGAAGCGTTTTTATGCCGTTCCTTCTCATCGGGGTAAAGGGATCGCTCAGGAGCTTTTAAGTTTTCTGGAGGAGCAGGCGGGAATCAAAGGCTGCACGAACTTTGTATTGGAAACGGGCAATCTGCAGCCCGCGGCACTAGCGTTCTATGCTCGTTGCGGTTACGAGCGTTGTGAACCATTCGGGGAATATGTTGACGACCCAAACAGTATCTTTATGCACAAGATGGTACGCTGATTCTTAAGCGAAAACCGCGATACGTTTGCCCGGGCTCGATACGTTGTTGGTAATGAACTGAGCAGGCATATCTATTGCTGCCTTCCAACGAACTCACAATGAAGATTGCAGTCCTTTCTGACATCCACGGCAATATTTCCGCCTTGCAAGCTGTCCTGGAGGACATTGCACAGCAAGGAGTGGACTGTACGGTCAATCTGGGAGACATTCTTTCAGGACCGCTACATCCTGTTGAGACGGCTGATCTGCTGATGTCACTCGACCTGCCTACCATCCGTGGCAATCATGAGCGGCAACTGCTGACTCATCCGGTGGAGTCAATGGGGGCTTCTGATCGATTTGCCTATGAACGCCTGGGTAAGGCGCATTTGGACTGGATCAGGAGTTTGCCGCTCGATATGCAATTGGACGGCGACATATTGTTAGTGCACGGTTCGCCCGGCAATGATTTGCAGTACCTCATGGAGACGGTGGACGAGACAGGATTGCGGCCAGCCAGCGCAGACGAATAACAAGCCGTCTCGATGGGGTAAACCAATCGATTATTTTCTGCGGCCACACTCATATTCCGCGATCGGTACGTCTGCCCGATGGGCGGAGGGTAATCAACCCTGGTAGCGTTGGCCTTCAGGCTTATGATGATAGCCATCCGGTGCCACACGTCGTGCAGACTGGATCGCCCCAGGCGCGATATGCCATCGTCGAGCGCCAAGGTGCTGATTGGTCCGTCGAGGTGCGTAAAGTGCCCTACGACTATCAGGCTGCCGCGGACCTGGCTCGACGTAACGGCCGGCTGGACTGGGCAGTGGCTTTGCAAACGGGCACGCTGCCAGAATTAGGTTGAAATCTGCGGTATGAAAGCCGGCATTGCCAGCCCGCGAGAGGGCCGTACAATAGTCCTTATGTACACCGCCACCCTGAACATCGATCTGCACTGCCATTCCACTGTGTCCGACGGCATTTTGCCGCCGGCCGAGGTGGCTCGTCGTGCGCACGCCAATGGCGTGGATGTCTGGGCATTGACGGATCACGACGAGGTGGGCGGTATCGCGCAGGCCGGCGAGGCTGCGCGCGAACTCGGGATGCAGTTCATCACGGGTAGCGAGGTCTCCGTCACTTGGGCTGGGCAAACGGTCCATATTGTCGGCCTGGGATTTGACCCCGAAAATCCCGCGTTGCTCGAGGGCCTGCGTAATACGCGGTCTGGCCGCGCCGAGCGGGCGCGCCGCATGGGGCAGCGTTTGGCGGATATGGGGATGCCTGGGGCATACGAGGGAGCCATTCCCTTGGCCGGTAATCCGGACCTGGTCAGCCGCACCCACTTTGCCCGTTATTTGGTGCAAGCTGGGTATTGCCCGGATGTGCAGACTGTTTTCAACAAATACCTGGGCGACGATTGCCCGGGGCATGTTCCCATGCAATGGGCGACATTGCAGGATGCTGTGAGCTGGATCATTGGCGCAGGCGGACGTGCCGTCATTGCGCACCCCGGCCGTTATAAATATTCCTTGCTGCAGTTCAATGCGCTGTTCGACGAGTTTTTGCAGTTGGGCGGCGTCGGGATCGAGGTGGTGACGGGGAGCCACACCGCCGACGAGGCTCGTCACTACGCGGGCGTTGCTCGACGCTTTGGGTTTCTGGCCTCGCGGGGATCGGATTTCCATAGTCCGACAGAGAGCAAGGCGGATCTCGGTTCGCTGCCCCCATTACCCGATGATTTAAAGCCAGTCTGGCACGACTGGTTCTAGGTAAGAATGAACAAGGCTTTTGTTAAAGAGTCGGATCGCGACGACGACGAAGATTTGCCCGAGGTGCAGGCGCTGCCGGCAGGGACGCGCAATTACATGACGCCGGCGGGCTATGCCCGTTTGCGTGATGAGCTGGCTCACTTGATGAACGTCGAGCGCCCCTCGGTCGTGCAGGTCGTGTCGTGGGCCGCCTCGAATGGCGATCGTTCCGAGAACGGCGATTATCTATACGGCAAGAAACGCCTGCGCGAGATTGATCGCCGTATGCGTTTCTTGACCAAACGCTTGGACATTGCCGAGGTAGTCGATCCTGCTGCACAACCGAATCGCGACCAAGTTTTTTTCGGCGCGACCGTGACGTATTCGGACAAGGCGGGCGAAGATCACGTCGTCACGATTGTCGGCGTCGACGAGGCAGAGCCCCTGGCCGGGAAGATCAGCTGGATTTCCCCCGTGGCACGCGCGCTGATCAAGGCACGCGAAGGCGATACAGTTGTCTTACGCACGCCCGGTGGCGTGGAAGAGTTGGATATTCTCGAAGTGCAGTATCCGGCAATTAGCCAATAGCCAAGCGCACCGGCTTACCGATGCGACTGAGCATTTCGACTAGCGTATCGATGGTGAATTTTCCGGCTTTCTTATTCACGACGTCGGAGACGCGCGGTCGGGACACCATCAGTATTTCAGCAGCTTCCGCTTGTTTCAGACCATGCTCGCTAATCCATTTTGCAAGTTCCGACATTAGCTGTTCCTTTAATTGATACGTGTCATTGATCTGCTTTTGAGCCGCGGCGTGTAGACGCTTGGCTTCTTGAGCCGAGAAGCCTAGTTCAAGGAACAGATTGGAATTTGCTTTGGTCACATGGCGGATTTTGGTATCGATCTTCATGATTTTCCCTTCCGTGAACCGACAATAGCGCGATAGCGTTCTGTTGCTAATGTCTTGTCGTGTTTACTAGTGGTTTGCGTTTTCTTTTCAAAGCAATGCAATACATATACGGCTTCTTCGAATTTGGCGACGTAGATGATCCGATACGTTCCAGGGTGTACTCTAATCCTGATTTCTAGAGCGCCCTGGCCGATTCCATCGAACGGCTTCCAGTCATGAGGGAGCAGACCAGCTTGCACCAAACTCAACTGAAAGCCTGCGCATCGCCGGGCCTCAGTAGGGAACTGGATCAAATCGTTATACGAAGAACCAATCCAGCGTATTTCCTTCAGCTGTTTCATTAATAATGATTGTATAAAATTTTATACCAAAAAACGTTCTCCGTGTAGGTGAGCGCGCCGGAACGCAACATTCGTGCGTGAGCCAGAACATAGCGTGCACGTGTCGCCCCGTCTTGCGAAACGGGGTATTTGAGCCTATAGGAATAGTCTGTTTCTGATGCCCCGGTCGTGGCCGTGCAACATGTCAGCAAAAAAAAAAACGGACGCCGATCGGCGTCCGTCGTGGAAGCGGGCTCTGTTGGCCGTGCCTTCCGGTTGGCGGCCGTGGCCGCCATATCCCCTTGGGTTGCTGCTTATTTCTTGCGGGCGGCGATGGCTTTTTCGGCCATGTTGACCAGGTCTTCGCCGACACGTGATTTCCATTTGTCGTAGACCGGCTTGGTCACGGCGACAAATGCTTTGTGTTGTTCCTCCGTCAGCGATGTGACGGTTACGCCATGGCCTTCGATTTCCTTGAGTAACGATGGGTCTTCCGGGGTCACGCCTTTACGGGCGATCGCGATTTCTTTCTTGCCGGCTTCGATGGCAGCTTCGCGGACGATCTTGCGATCGGCTTCAGACCAGGATTCCCAGACTTCGCGATTGACGACAAACACCAGCGGATCGGCAACGTAATTCCACAACGTCAGGTATTTCTGGGCGACATCGTAGAGCTTTGCGCCGGTGTAAATCGATAGGGGATTCTCCTGACCATCTACTGCGCCGCTGGCCAGTGCAGGCTGCGCATCGGCCCAGCTCATTTGGGCGGGGTTGGCGCCCAGGGCGGTGAAGGTGTCGATGTAAAGCGGCGAGCCGACGACGCGCAGTTTCAGGCCCTTGAGATCCTCGGGCTTGGAGATGGCGTGGCGCGAGTTGCTCAACTGACGATAGCCGTTTTCACCCCAGGCCAGCGGAACGACGCCGGCTTTTTCAATGACCTTGAACAGCTCCGCGCCGACGTCGCCTTGTACCAGCGCGTCAATAGCGGCGTAGTCAGGCATCAGGAAGGGCAGCGAAAACAGATTGAGCTGTTTGACCTGCGGCGACCAGTTGATGGTCGAGCCGACGGCCATGTCGATGACGCCCTGACGGATGGCAGTGAATTCACGGGTCTGATCGCCCTGGACCAGCGAGGTGCCGGGATAGACTTTGATGTTGATGCGCCCGTTGGTGCGTTCGCGCACCAGATCCGACCAGATCACCGCGCCTTGGCCCCAGGGAAAGCTGGTGCCTACGACGATGGAGAGTTTGTATTCCGACTTGTAGTTCTGAGCGTGCGCCGGGGTTAACGCGAATGCGGCTGCCGCGCACAAGGCGGCGCCGATCAGGTTGCGTAGCTTCATGGGGTTATCTCCTCGTGTTTGTGAAATTTATGCGTTATTGATTCAACGGCTGGGTGTGATGCTCAATACCCCAGCTTGTGCGGCAGCCACAGTGCCAGTTGCGGAAACACCAATACCGCGACCAGTACCAGGAACATCGCCGCCAACAGCCACAATACCCACGGGATCGTGGATTCCATAGGTACGCGAGCAATGCGGCAAGATACCATCAGATTGACAGCCAGCGGCGGGGTGAATTGGCCCAGCGCCACTTTCAAGGTCAGGATGACGCCAAACCAGACGGGGTCCCATCCATAGGCATTGGCGATGGGCATCAGCAGCGGCACAAAGATCAAAAAGATCGAGATGCCATCCAGGAACATACCCATCGTCATCAGCAGCAGGATCAATAAGGACAGTACGCCCCATTCACCCAAGCCCGAATTGACGATCGCGTGGGTGATCGGGTCGATGATGCTCAGTGTGGACAGTGCCCAGGCAAAGATGCCGGCCAAGGCGACCACCATCATGATGACCGCCGAGAGCTCGGCGGCCTCGCGCAAGATGATGAACAGGTCGCGGACCTTGATCGTGCGATGGATGAACATGCCGACGAACAGGCCATAGAACACGGCGACGACCGCGGCCTCGGTCGGGGTGAACCAGCCCATCCGCATCCCGCCCAGGATCAGGACAGGGGCTGCCAGGCCCCAACTGGCCTCGCGCAAGCTGGCCCAAAAGGGTGGACGGGGCAGGTGGGCTTCCTGAATGCCGAGTTTGTGCTTGCGGGACAGCCATACGGCGGGCACGATCAGGGCGATGCCGGCCAGAATGCCGGGCACCATGCCGGCGGCGAACAGCGCGGGCACGGACGCGCCCGGCACCAGTACCGAATAGATGATGAATGCGATAGACGGCGGGATCAGGATGTCGGTGGCGGCGCCGGCTGCAACGACCGAGGCGGAAAACGGCGCAGGATATCCTGCGCGCGACATAGCGGTGATCATGACGGCGCCGACGGCTGCCGCGCAGGCCGGCCCCGAGCCCGAAATGCCGCCCAGGAACATGGCAACGGCAATGGCGATCAGCGGCAGCATGCCGGGGCCGCGTCCCACGATGGCAATGGCCAGATCGACGAGCCGGCGAGCCACCCCTGACCGGTCGAAAATCGAGCCGACCAGCACAAACATCGGGATGGCCAACAAGGGATACTTGGCTAAGCCAGCGTAAAAATTCTGCGGGACGGCCAACAGGCCGAACCACGCGACATCGTGATTGGAGATCGCAATGGCCAGCGTGCCCGCAACGCCCAGCGACACGCACACTGGGACGCCAATGACCATCAGGATGGCGAAGACGATGAAAAGCAGGGCGGCGATCATTGCGTTTTGCCCTGCAGGAGACGGCGCAGTGTGCCCAGGGTGCGCAGCGCAATCGCCGCCGCCATGGCCGGCAGCCAGATCGAATACCACCACGTCGGCACGCCGATGGCGGGCGATGTTTCCTCGTACATGTACTCGTCCAGCACCAGGCGGGCAGACAACACCGTCAGCAAGATGAAAAACAGCAGGACGACGGTGTGCGAAATGATGGCCAGTCGTCGCTGGCGGGCGGGCGAGCCGCTATCGGCGACCGCCTCGATACGGATATGGTGGTTGCGGACAAATGCGCTACTGCCTCCCGCCATGGTCAGCACGATCAACAGGAACACCGAGATTTCTTCGGTCCACGCAAACGACTGATCGGTGAAATAGCGCACCAGGACGTTGACAAAGGTGATCAGGGCAAGGACCGCCAGTACGCCGACGGCGAGCCAGTCTTCGATAGCCAGGGGGACTTTGACGTCAGGATCGGGGGTGGCGGGGATGATGGGTTCGGCAGGATTGGCCGAGTCGACGGGGACGTCTGGGTGGGACATGGGTAACAGCAGCTTGGAATAGAGGGCAGTAATCGGAAAACAGAAAATGCAGATAACCGGGATAAACAGCAGTCCGGCTAGCGCACGCATGCCAACGCAAACAGGCCAGAGCAAGCCATGCAGGCCATACGGGCCAGGATCGCAGCATCCTACCGTTGACCGCGCCTTGCGTTAGTGCGTGTTTTCCCGTGGATGAAGGGCTTTTGCAACATGTTGCGGCACGGAAATTGCCCGCGATCTGGCCTCAAAGAAGAGATTTTTCTGGCCGATTTTCCAGGGAGGGTGCTGTTTGCTGCATAGCGGCATCACGGATGTAGTGCGATTTTGAATTATTTTGTAACTCCGGCGGGCCCGGGTTCTGCACAACTTTAGGGGGATTCGCTCGGGAAATCCCTGAAAAGGTAAAATGCCTGTTTTGCTTCTTTCCACTTTCCAAACGGCGCCCGCATCGTGTCTCTCGTCCAGCATTTGCCCGGTTCTTCTGTCCTTTCCGCCTTTCGCCGCGAGCGTCTCCTGGCACAGCTGCAAGAGGCGGGCCTGCCTGTCGCAGACGTTTCCGCCCGCTACGAACATTTCATCAGTACGGATACCGCCCTGGATGACGCTCAGCAGCAGCAATTGACGCAGTTGCTGGACTACGGCACGCCCGTGGCTGGCGAGGCGCCGGCCAAGAGCCTGACTCTGCTGGTGATCCCCCGCCTGGGTACGATTTCCCCGTGGGCCAGCAAGGCGACCGATATTGCCCACAACTGTGGCCTGGCTGCGGTGCGGCGCATCGAGCGCGGCGTGCGTTATTTCCTGGTGCCCGAGCGCGGCCTGCTGGGCGCGAAAACGCTGGATGATGCGATGTTGGCCCGTGCGGCCGATTGCCTGCATGACCGCATGACGGAAACCGTCGTGGGAGCGGATTTTGACGCTCAGGCGCTGTTTCAGCCGCTGGCAGGCAAGCCCATGCGCACTGTCGCTGTACAGGCACAGGGGCGTGATGCATTGGTTGAGGCCAATACGACATTGGGCTTGGCGCTGTCCGAAGACGAGATCGATTACCTGGCGCAGTCGTTCACCAGCCTGGGGCGCGATCCCACGGACGTCGAACTGATGATGTTCGCCCAGGCCAACAGCGAACACTGCCGCCACAAGATTTTCAACGCCCAATGGGTGATTGACGGCCAGCCGCAATCAGAAACGCTGTTCGGCATGATCCGCGCTACGCACAAGGCTCAGCCTCAGGGCACGGTCATTGCGTATTCGGATAACGCAGCCGTCATGGAGGGCGGTGCTGCCCAACGTTTCCAAGCCGGTGTGCCGACGTCTGACGGGCAGGGCGGCGAGGCTGCGCGCTATGTGCGGCGCGATGCCACCGTGCATACCTTGATGAAGGTCGAGACGCACAACCACCCCACGGCGATTGCGCCGTTTCCGGGGGCCGCGACCGGTGCGGGCGGAGAGATCCGCGACGAGGGCGCTACCGGCCGTGGATCCAAACCCAAAGCCGGCCTGACGGGCTTTACCGTGTCGCATTTGCGCTTTCCGGATGCCATGCAGCCGTGGGAAGCCGATCATCATGGCTTGCCCGACCGTATTGCTTCGCCGCTGTCCATCATGATTGATGGCCCTATTGGCGGTGCTGCGTTCAATAACGAATTTGGCCGGCCAAACCTGTTGGGTTATTTCCGGACGTACGAACAGACCGCGGGCGATACGCGCTGGGGCTATCACAAGCCCATTATGATCGCGGGCGGTCTGGGCAGCATCGATGCCGAGCTGACCAAGAAAGAAATCATTCCCCCCGGTGCCTTGCTGATCCAGTTGGGCGGTCCGGGCTTCCGTATCGGGATGGGCGGTGGCGCGGCCTCCAGTATCAGCATGGGCAGCAACTCCGCCGAGCTGGACTTTGATTCGGTGCAGCGCGGCAACCCGGAAATCGAGCGCCGCGCGCAAGAGGTCATCGATCGTTGCTGGCAGCAAGGTACGAATAATCCGATTCTGGCGATCCATGACGTGGGTGCGGGCGGTTTGTCCAATGCCTTCCCCGAATTGGTCAACGATGCCGGCCGCGGTGCAGTTTTCGATTTGAAGCGTGTGCCGCTGGAGGAGTCCGGCCTGTCGCCGGCCGAGATCTGGAGCAACGAGTCGCAAGAGCGCTATGTGCTGTCGATCTTGCCGCAGGACCTGGAGCGTTTCGACGCGATCGCGCGTCGTGAGCGTTGCCCGTATGCGGTCGTAGGGGTGGCGACAGAAGAGCGCCAACTGCGTGTGGTGGATGGCGAAGGGCTGCCGGGTGTTGATACGGCTGCAGCCGGTGAGAGTGCGGCGGTTGTGGACTCTGCGGCCGCAGGCGACGCCAATGCGCGGCCAGTCGATGTGCCGATCGATGTGATTCTGGGCAAGCCTCCGCGCATGACGCGCGATGTGCAGCGCTTGCCTGGTGTGTCGGAGCCCTTGGATCTGGTGGGCATCGACCTGACCGAGGCCGCCTATCGCGTGTTGCGTCATCCGACTGTGGCCAACAAATCATTCTTGATCACCATTGGCGACCGTACCGTGGGTGGTTTGTCGAGCCGTGACCAGATGGTCGGGCCATGGCAGATCCCGGTGGCGGATTGCGCGGTCACGTTGGCCGATTACGAGGGTTTCCGTGGCGAGGCCATGGCGATGGGCGAGCGCACGCCGCTGGCTGTATTGAATGCACCGGCATCGGGCCGTATGGCTGTTGCCGAGGCGCTGACCAACCTGGCTGCCGCTGATGTGGCGCGCCTGGAGGACATCAAGCTGTCGGCCAACTGGATGGCCGCGTGCGGTGTCGACGGTCAGGATGCTGCCTTGTACGACACGGTGTCTGCCGTCAGCGAACTGTGCCAGGCAACGGGCCTGTCGATCCCAGTCGGCAAAGACTCCCTGTCCATGAAGACCTCGTGGAACCAGGACGGTGAAAATCGCCAGGTCGTGGCGCCTGTGTCGCTGATCGTGACGGCGTTCGCGCCGGTGGGCGACGCGCGTGCCAGCCTGACGCCGCAACTGCGGTCCGAGGTGGGCGACAGCGTGCTGATCGTGATCGATCTGGGCCGTGGCCGGCATCGCATGGGTGGCTCTATCCTGGCGCAGGCCTACAACCAGGTCGGCGAAAGCGTGCCGGATATCGACGAGCCGCAGGATTTGCGCGCTTTCTTTGTGACGATTCGGACCTTGGCCGAGGCTGGGGTATTGTTGGCGTATCACGACCGTTCCGACGGCGGTCTGTTTGCTACCTTGTGCGAAATGGCGTTTGCCGGCCGCACCGGGATTTCGGTCAACCTGGACATGTTGACCTTCGATGCGAACTCGGCGGATTGGGGCGATTACAAGATCCGTCCCGAGCAGGTCGCGGTGCAACGTGATGAGCTGACGCTCAAGGCACTCTTTACCGAGGAAGCCGGTGCGGTGATTCAAGTCCCCGCATCCGAGCGCGATGCGGTGATGCAAGTCCTGCGCGGTGCGGGGCTGTCGGCGCATTCGCATGTGATTGGCGGGCTGAACGATACCGATACAGTCGAGTTTTATCGTGACGGTAAGAAGATCTGGAGCGAGCCGCGCGCCAATCTGGGGCGTGCCTGGAGCGAGGTCAGCTACCAGATCATGACGCGCCGGGATAATCCGGCCTGCGCACAGGCAGAGCTGGATACGTGGAACGACGTCAAGGACCCTGGCCTGTCACCACGCGTGGCATTCGACCCGCAAGAGGACATCGCCGCGCCGTTCATCGCGATGGGCAAGCGTCCTCGTGTCGCGATCTTGCGTGAGCAGGGTTGCAACAGCCAGGTTGAAATGGCCTGGGCGTTTGATACGGCGGGCTTTGATGCGGTTGACGTGCACATGACCGACTTGTTGTCAGGCCGTATTGATCTGAGCACGATGCAGGGTCTGGTGGCTGTCGGTGGCTTCAGCTACGGCGATGTGCTGGGCGCGGGTGAAGGCTGGGCGCGTACGATTCGGTTTAATAGCCGTTTGTCGGATCAGTTCGCGGCGTATTTCGGGCGTTCGGATACCTTTGGCTTGGGTGTGTGTAACGGTTGCCAGATGATGGCGGCGTTGGCGCCGATGATCCCTGGTGCAGAGTTCTGGCCGCGATTCACGCGTAACCAATCCGAGAAGTACGAGGCGCGTTTGTCGCTGGTCGAGTTGGCTGCATCGCCGTCCATCTTCTTCAAGGGAATGGAAGGGACGCGAGTGCCTGTAGCGGTGGCGCACGGCGAAGGCTATGCGGACTACAGCAAGCAAGGCGACGCGGGCAAGGTTCTGGTCGCTGCGCGGTTTATCGACAACTATGGCAAGGCGACGGAGGCTTATCCGTTTAACCCGAACGGCAGTCCGGATGGGCAGACGTCGGTGACGACGGCCGATGGGCGCTTTACTGTGATCATGCCGCACCCTGAGCGTGTGACGCGTAATGTGATGATGTCTTGGGCGCCTCAGCAATGGGGGGATGCCGATAGTGGTGGTGCCTATAGCCCGTGGATGCGGATGTTCCGTAATGCTCGCGTCTGGGTGGGGTGAGCGTTAACTGCTTTCGGTGAAAAAAAGCCTGGCTTTTTAGCTGGGCTTTTTTTGTTGGGCCGGTAAAGGTGGCAACGTTGGCGTTCTATTGGACGTCGAGGCTGGGCAGTGCAACGGTGTTCCGAGTTTTTTTGAAGGGATTTGGCTTGAACGAGTACGTTGGGTGATATTCGCTTAGCTCTTGCATGTCTGAATCCCAGGTTTGAATTACGGCATTTTGCATTCGGCGGCGAAGGCGTCTGCATGGTTGGTCAGCGTGGTGCCGACGAGTTTGTTTTGCAGTTTGCCATCCGCGGTGCGCTGGACTTGGCGCATGTAGATGTCCTGGATCGGATACTGGTTGGTGTTGAATTTGAAACTGCCGCGGATGGATTGAAAGTCCGCGGCTTTCAGGGCTTGCCTGAAGGCGGCTTTGTCTTCCATTTTGCCGCCGACTTTGCGTACGGCGCTGTCGATGAGCATGGCGGTGTCGTAGGCCTGGGCGGCGTACATGGTGGGTGAGCGCCCGTAGGATTTTTCAAAGTCGGCCACGAATTTTTTGTTGGCGGGATTATCCAGGTCGGCGGCCCACTGTGAGGCGTTGTACAGGCCTTCCATGGCGTCGCCGACGGCGCGAATCGTGTCTACGTCGGCGGAGAAACCCGGGGTGAGAATGGCCATTTGTTTGTCCATGCCGGCCGCGCCCATCTGTTTGATGAAGTTCACGCCCAGGCCGCCTGGCAGGAACAAGAACACGGCGTCAGGCTTGGTGGCGCGCAATTGCGCCAGTTCGGCGGAAAAATCGAGCTGGCTGAGTTTGGTGTAGACCTCGTCGGCGATGGTGCCTTTGTACAGGCGTTTGAAACCATCCAGCGATTCGCGCCCGCCAGGATAGTTGGGGGCAATGAGGGCGACGCTTTTGTAGCCTTTTTCGGTTGCGAACTTGCCCATGGCGGCGGGGATGTCTTCGTTCTGCCAGGCGACGGCATAAAAGCGCGGATCACATTTTGCGCCAGCGTAGTCTTTGGGACCGGTGTTTACCGATAGATAGACGGTATCGCTGCGCAGGATTTCAGGGAGTACGGGCAAGAGGACATTCGAGAACACGACGCCGGTCACAACATCGACTTTGTCGCGTTTGAGAAAGCGTTCGACCGCGCGGCGTGCGGTTTGCGGGTCTTGGTGATCGTCTTCGATTTCCAGTTCGACGGGCACGCCACCGAGCTTGCCGCCTGCATGCTCCACGGCGAGGTTGAAGCCGTCGCGGATTTCATTGCCCAGCGCGCTGCCAGGGCCGGACAGCGTGGTCAAGAGGCCGATTTTGACGGCGTCTTCTGCTTGGGCAGGACAGAACGCCAGGCTGGCGATCAAGGCGGCAACGGTCGCTGTGGCGCGCATGCGCGCAAGGGAGGCAGCTTTACTCATGGTGTCGGGTCCAGGTTTGTGGCACTGCAATACGCCGGCGGAAGTCGCCAAGCCTCGTGCAGATTGTGCGCAAACCCATGGCTGCAAACTATCCGAATTTGGCGGGCTGGCGCCCGGTCTTATCCGTATCGTGCAGCGAGGCGCGTTTTTGCCAAACATGGATACCGGATTGCGAACTCTGGCTATTTTGCCGGTCGGGATGTCTCTAGATTGTCGGGTATCTGGTGTTAGGTCTCTGGACCTTTTGGGAGATGGCGATGACGCTTTCCAATGAAGCACTGGCCGAGTTGGTCCGGCCGGATAGCGTAAACAAGCGGGTATATACGGACCCGGACATCTTTAGTCTGGAAATGAAGCGTATCTACGGCAAGGCCTGGATATATGTCGGGCACGAAAGCCAGGTGCCCAATACCGGCGACTATCACACGACGCGCATCGGTGATCAGGATGTCATCATGGTGCGCAGTACAGGCGGTGCCGTGCACGTGCTGTACAACCGATGTCCGCACAAGGGCGCGAAATTGCTGGCCGACGGAGATGGCAATACCGGAAAATTCTTTCGCTGCCCGTACCATGCGTGGACTTACAAGCTGGACGGCAAGTCGTTGGCGGTGCCGTTAAAGAATGCCATGGAGGGCACTTGCTACGACCCCGCGCATCCCGATTTTTCGATGAGGAAAGTCGCTAGGGTCGAGAGCTATCGCGGCTTTGTGTTTGCGAGCCAGTCAGCCGAGGGGCCGGATCTGCGCAGCTTTCTCGGGGGCGTGATCTCGTCGATCGACAATATGTGTGACCGCTCGCCGGTGGGCGAGGTCGAGGTGGCAGGCGGCGTGTTCCGCGTGCTGCAACCCTCGAACTGGAAGGTGTTTTACGAAAATCTGCACGACACCATGCACGCGCGAGTGACGCACGAGTCTTCGTTTCAGGCAGCGCGCGACGAGGCTGCGGTGTTGGGTGAGATGCCGTTTGAGCTGTTGATCATGGATGGCAATGGCGAACCCTACGAGTTCTGGGAAAAGCTGGAGCTGCGTGCCTATGACAATGGTCACGGCTATATGGAAGGCATTTTCGATCCCGCTGCAGCGACGCGTGATCCTGTGTCGCGGGCGCATTTCGAGTCCTTGTCCTCGGTGCACGGCGAGGCGCGTGCGCGTGAGATCCTGGGAGTGAACCGGCACAATACCATCATCTATGGCAGCGGCTCGCCGCATACGGTTTTTCAGCAGTTTCGTGTGATACGTCCGATCGCGGTCAATCGCACGATGGTAGAAATCCAGACCTTTCGCCTGAAAGGTGCGCCGGACGGGGTGTTTGACCGGGCTCTCACATATGCCAACGTGATCAATTCCCCTTCGTCCAACGTCATGCCCGACGATGTCGAAGTCTACAAGCGTTGCCAGGAAGGCAACCTGACCGACGGCGGCGATTGGGTCAGCCTGCATCGCTACATGGGTACCGACAAAGTCTTGCCCGATGGCATGGTGTCCACCAATGGCACCAGCGAATTGCCCATGCGCAATCAATTCAAGGCATGGCGCCAGTACATGCTGGACACGGGATCAGAACATATCCAAGGAGCGGGCCGTGCTGTTGCTTGATCGTAATTTTGATGTCTCGGTGACACCCGTGTCGCCTGCCGCGTTGAGTGCCGACGAGACGCGTGGCGTGGAGCAGTTTCTGTTCCAGGAAGTCCAGTATCTGGATGATCGGGATTTTGACGCGTGGCTGGCCTTGTGGGACGAGGATGGACGATATTGGGTTCCACGGTTTGAACGCCAGGCGAATCCCTTTGAACAGGTTTCGCTGTTCTGGGAAGACAAAATGCTGCGAGAGGTGCGAGTCAAGCGCTTGAACAACGCCCGGAACTGGTCACAGCAGCCACCCACGCGATGTTCGCATCTGGTGGGCAATGTGGCGGTCAAGGGCTTGGACTCGGCGGGGCATTTGATTGTGCGTTCCAGCGTACATCACACTGAGTGGCGTGGCGAACAGCGGCACCTGGCAGGCACCGTACATCACAAGTTGGTACGCGGCGCAGAGGGGGGATGGCGCATACGTCTCAAACGGGTTGACCTGGTGAATTGCGATAGCGTGTTTGCCAACCTCGAGGTTTTTATATGAGCCGAGTCCCGACGGCGTTGCTGGCTCTGCACTATCAGAACGAGGTGTTGCATCCCGACGGGCTGATCCGCGTGGGGATCGCTGATGACGAGGTGCGAACGGCGTTGATCGAGCGCGCAGCGGCGCTGTTGGCCGAGGCGCGGCGCCGCGGTTGGCTGATCGTGCATGTGCGTATCGCTTTTCGGCCGGACTATGCAGATATGCCGCGCAATATTCCTATTTTCTTGCGGACCGAAGCCCTCGGCGCGGTAAAAGACGGGGAGTGGGGCGCCGAGTTCTATCCATCATTGGCGCCGCAGAGCAGCCAGCGCGAATTTGCCGTGAAGCACACCAGCATCAGCGCATTTCGAGGCACGCCGCTGGATCAGTTGTTGAGATCGCATGGCATTGTGCGAGTGGTGGCGGCAGGGGTTGCCACGCATTCAGTGGTCGAGGGCACCGTGCGCGAGGCGGCGGAGTCGGGCTACGAGGTCACCGTTGTTGCCGATGCCTGTGCCGCAGCACAGCGTGCGACGCATGAGGCCGCATTGGCCTCGATGGCGCTGATGGCGCAAGTGACCACGGTTCAAGAACTGATCGCATCAGCGTAAAAGGAATGATCATGGAGCAGCAGCGCATCGTGCCTGCACAGGCCTCTGGCACGGTTCCCGCCCGCTTGGCCGGAAAAGTTGCACTAGTGACAGGCGGCACACAGGGATTGGGAGCGGACGTGGCCCGTGAGCTCGCGGCGGCGGGCGCAGAGCGAGTCTTTGTTGTAGGTCGTGGCAAGCAGGCAGGGGAAGACGTGGCGGCCTCGCTGGGCGGGGCTGGCGTGGCGATAGAGGCAGATATCACGGACGACAAGGCATTGGAGCGATGCGTGCAGATCGCAACCGGCTATGCCGGCCGTATCGATATCCTGGTCAATTGCGCCGCCGCGTATGACGATGCGGGACTGGCCTCGACGCGTGAGCAGTGGCTCAGTACCTTGAACGTGAACCTGATTTCAGCAGCCATACTGACACAGATGGTCACACCACATATGCCTCGTGGCGGCGTCGTGATCAACATGGGCAGCATCGGCGGGAAATTCGGCGCGGCGGGGCGAGCCATCTATCCCGCCTCGAAAGCCGCCCTGTTGCAGATCACCAAAAATTTCGCTGTCACCTTGGCGCCTGCGGGGATTCGAGTGTTATCGGTCTCTCCCGCCTGGACCTGGTCGCCGATGTTGGCGCAGATGAGCCAGGGGTCCATCGAGCGGGCAGATCAGGTCGGGGCCGCTCTGCATCCCTTGGGCCGTGTCGGTCGCGGCGAAGAAATCGGCAAAGCAGTGGTGTTCGCCGTCAGCGATGAGGCCTCGTGGATGACGGGAACGGATCTGGCTGTTGACGGGGGATTCAGTTGCCTGGGGCCAGATCAGGGTATGTCCGCCAGGCGTTGGTTCGAGACGAGCCGGAACACTAACTAGGGATTTGCACGAATAGTTTAGGGCTAAACGAAGCGTTATCGTCGGATGTTTGATGGCACGTACCACGTGACTCATGACTTGCATCCGGGGGGAACGCATGATGGACGTCAGATGGAATCTGGATTTATCTAAGATTTATCGTGCCCCGATATTCCAGACGCGTTCGGCCCGAGACGCGCAGTACCAGCTCAGCCGCCAATTGATAGATCATGGTTTGCGGTGGTTTCCTGGCGAGGTATCGGCCTCGTTGTATCGCCGCGAGCTCAACCGTATCAGTCTGATGATCCTGCAGTATGGCACTGAGGTCGAGGTCTCGCCATTAGCATTCGAGGACTTTACCCTGGTGCAGATGCCGCTTAAGGGCGCAGTGCAGATCGAATCCGCGGGCACCTGTATCCGCGTCGTACCTGGCGAGGTCGCAGTGATCCCACGTGGATGCCCGGTGCGTTTGC
Organism: Bordetella genomosp. 4; assembly: GCF_002261185.1. Taxonomy (GTDB): domain Bacteria; phylum Pseudomonadota; class Gammaproteobacteria; order Burkholderiales; family Burkholderiaceae_B; genus Bordetella_A. The sequence continues at coordinate 962,064 of NZ_NEVQ01000013.1, read as the reverse complement.
TATGGGAGCCCGGATGTGAGCAGCTCATTCTGCGTTTACCGGATAGTCTTTTGGCCGATGGTGGCGAAACCTCTGACGGTGCGGTGTCATTGTCAGGCGCCTGTACGCCGCCCGATCATGGGCCTCAGGGGTTTGTGAGAGAAGCGCTCGGGTTGCGCAGCGGTATGGCAACCTCGACAGCGGGCGGCTCAAAGCTCAATTGGGCTGACCCGGTCTACAAAATCCGAGCGGATCTGATTGACCCCTGGATCGGGATGTTGCAGCAGGCGGTGACATTGTTGCCGGCAGGGAAGACACACTTGCTGCATCCTGCATGGTTGAACCAGTTCGAGCAAACACTGGCAGGGTTTGTCTATGCCCATCAGCCGACTGTCCTGAAGGCCGCCGAGCGATTCGACGATGGTGGGCCTGATGAGACGGCGCCAGGCTATCGTGCGGGGCAATGCCCGCAACTGGATCGACTGGAGGATTACATCCGCAGCCGGCTGTTTGCGCCATTGTCCCTGGCAGACCTGGCACGCGCGGCTGGCGTCACCACGCGGACGCTGAACGTGGTCTGCCATCGGCACCGTGGCGTCGCGCCGATGACGTTGGTGCGTAATCTGCGGCTGGATGCGGCCCGCCAACGCCTGCTGTCAGGTCTGCCCGTCAGCATCACCGAGGTCGCCATGGAGTATGGCTTTGGACATTTGGGCCGATTCTCCGCCTATTACCGCGAACGTTTTGGCGAACTGCCCAAGCAAACCGGTCGTGCATTGAAAGAAGCACCGTGTGCCCAGACACCCCAGCTGGGCACGCAGCGTCTTGCCGCCATGGCATCGTGAGGACAAAACTGGATAAGCCGCTGCGTTTTATGGATAGTTTGCGTGGTTCGAGGACGCCATGATTGAGGCACCCGGCCAGCCGTCATCGCCGACGGTGACGTCTCTCAACCTCGGCACGCGGGCCGGGGATTTTCGGAACCTCTGATGGCGCAATCCTCTGATCCCGTATTCGATGTCATCGTCGTAGGCAGCGGCATGAATTCCCTGGTGTGTACGGCGCTGCTCGCCCGCAGCGGCCGCAGGGTGCTGATGCTGGAGCGCGAGGCGCAATTGGGCGGCTGCATCCGGACCGATGAGCTGACCGTGCCTGGCTTTCACCATGACACATTGTCGACTGCTCATCCGCTGTTCATGGTGGGGCCAGCGTACGCTGCGCTGGGAAAGGCGCTGCACGAGGCAGGGCTGGAATACTGCAACACATCGCAGCCGACGGCAGTATTGTTGCCGGATGGCCGGCACCTGGTACTGTCGACTTCTCACGAACAAAATCGCGCTGCCTTTGAGCAGGCGCATGCGGGCGACGGGCAGGCGTATGCGGCGGCGCTGGCGAACGTGCAGGCGAATGCGCCACTGGTCTTTGGTCTGCTGGGCAATGAGTTGTGGCGCTGGAAGACATTGCGTACCGTAGCGGGGACAGCCTGGAAGCAGGGGCCACGTCATCTGGTCGGATTTATGGGCAGATCGCTCACGCCGGCGTCGGCATGGCTGCGCCAGGACTTTAAATCCGATTTGACGGCGGCATTGCTGGCGCCGTGGGTGCTGCACTGCGGCCTGAGCCCGGATGCGCCGCTGTCCTCACTGATGGCGCAGGTCGTGGCAATGACACTGGAGGGAGTCGGTTTGCCTATCGTAAAAGGCGGTAATGCCAATACGGTGCTAGCGTTTGAACGGTTGATCCGTGACGCAGGCGGCCGGATTGAAACGCAGGCCGACGTGGTCAGGGTGCGCGTAGAGCAGGGCAGAGCCACGGGCGTAACACTGGCCGATGGCCGTGTTTATCGCGCGGCAAACGTGGTCTGCAATGTGACGCCGACGCAGTTGTATGGCCGGCTGCTGGATCAGACCGAGGTGCCTGAGGCGGTGCGGGCCGAGGCCCAGGCCTGGCGTTACGGCAAAGGCAATATGCAGATCCATCTGGCGCTGGACGAGGCGCCGCAGTGGAACGTCGAAGCGTTACGAGACGTCGGCTATGTGCACATCACGCGCGGCGTGGATGCTGTGTCCAGAGCGGTAAATGAGGCAGAGCGCGGGTCATTGCCTGCTGAACCCACGATCTGCGTGGCCCAGCCGACTGTGCTGGACCCGACGCGTGCGCCGCCCGGTAAACATATTCTGTGGGTGCAATTGCCCGAATGCCCGCGTCATCCCGTGGCCGATGCATTAGGCGCGTTGGCAATTCCCGAGCCGGGAAATTGGACCGCTGGTTTGCGCGACGCTTATGCCGATCGCATCATCGATACTTTAGCGCAGCATATTCCGAATCTGCGCCGCAGCATATTGGGACGCGCCGTGCTGTCGCCGGCCGACCTGGCAGCGATGAATATCAATCTGGTGGGCGGCGATCCCTATGGCGGGGATTGCGGCCTGGATCAATCGTTCTTTTGGCGCCCGTCGCGTATCAATCGCAATCACTCGACGCCAGTGCGCGGGCTGTGGCACATTGGTGCGTCTACGCATCCGGGGCCGGGGCTGGGAGGCACATCCGGTTTTCACGTGGCGAGCGCATTGGGTGCTACGTGATGCTGTTTTTATTACGGCTCGTGCCTGCGCCGAAGAGGGGCTGGCGCGCGTACGAATCGCAGACATATGGACAGGAGTTCAAGACATGGCCGTTTCAATGACGCAGTTTGCCCAGGACGTGGCGAGTGGGGCGTTGCGTATTGTCGATCTGACGCACACGCTGTCGCCCGAGTTTCCGGCCTTGCAATTGCCGCAACAGTTTGCCCAGGTCAGCGCATTCAAGATCGAGCGCATCTCTCAGTATGATGAGGCTGGCCCGGGGTGGTATTGGAACAACTTCACCTGCGGCGAACATACCGGCACTCACCTGGATGCGCCCGTGCACTGGGTCACAGGGAAAGACTATCCCTCGAATACCGTCGAGACGATGGATCCCCGGCGTTTTGTCGGGCAGGCGTGTGTGATAGACGCCAGTGCCCAGGCTGCGCAGGACGAGGACTTTGTGTTGACGGTGGAGTTTCTGCAGCAATGGGAAAGCCAGCACGGACGGATAGGCGAAGACGAATGGGTGTTGTTGCGCACGGACTGGCACAAGCGCATGCCCGACGCTGCGGCCTTTCTGAATGCGCGCGAAGACGGCGCCCATACGCCCGGCCCGTCACAAGAAGCCGTTCAATGGCTGATTGACGAGCGCAACGTACGTGGATTCGGCGTCGAGACGATTAATACCGATGCGGGTCAGTCGTATGCGTGGCCGATGCCGTTTCCTTGCCATACGCTCATGCATGGCGCGAATAAATTGGGCTTGCAGTGTCTGACCAACCTCAATCAGTTGCCTGCTCGAGGTGCGTTGATCGTGGCAGCGCCGTTGAAAATTCAGAACGGGTCTGGATCGCCTTTGCGGGTATTCGCCGTCATGGCGGCGTAGCGACCAGGCTGCGCAGTGACTCGGCCTCAATGATCTAGAGGACGGCCTCAGTCCGAATCTTGGCCCTTTACGAGGCTGGCGTGCTCAGAGGTGTCTTGGCGGCTTGCTCCAGATGCGCCAATAACAAGCGGGCCGCGCCCGATAGCGAGGCCTCGTCTCGGGTGACCAGGGCAAAGCGCCGCTGAGCCCAGTCATCTGTCAGATCGATGATGCGCAGTCCGTTGGCGTTGGCATAGGGTTCGGCGATCTCCCGCGGCGAGACGCTGATGGCGAGGTTGGCGCGCACCACCCTGAATGCCGAGTCCAGATTCGACACTGTGACGCGATGCCGCAGTACTTTTCCTGCGCGGGACGCCGCCTGTTGCAGCATGAGCAGGACCGCGCTGGCTGGCGGCATGTTGACGTGTTCGTAGTCGAGCGTGTCGGCAAAACTGATGGTGCGATGCGCGGCGATCGGGTGCGATGGGTGGGCGACGATGGCCAGGCGATCACTGCGATAAGGGCGGGTTTGCAGCTCATCAAAATCCGCCGCATCCCAACAGATACCCAGCGAGGCCACGCCATCGCGTATTCCGCGTATCAGGTCGCGGGTGACGCGCTCTTCGAGCTCGATCTTGATATCGCGGTGCTGCGGGTCCTGCAGAAACACGGCGATGTCTTCGGCGAGCGACTCTGCCAACGCTGATGCCGAAGCCAGGATGCGGACATTGCCGCGTATGCCAGACGCATATGCCGCCATGTCGCGATCGATGCGTTCCGCACTGGCCAGCATGTCGCGCGCGTGTTCGAGCAAGGTCTGGCCGGCCACCGTCGGTTCGACGCCATGGCGTCGCCGCGTCAATAGCCGTACTCCAACGGTTTCTTCGAGTTGGGCCAGCCGCTTGCTGATGGCCGAGCCGACAATGTTGGATTGTTCGCCTGCGCGGGCGATGTTGCGCGTTTCGCAGACGCGTACGAACAGGCGCAGGGTGGTGATATCCAGGTCGCGCATAGTGAGTGTCTCGAGATATTCTGCTTTGGAATTTTTAGGGTTCCAAATTACCACTTTTTTAATCATGAGGAATATCTAAACTTGAGCCATTGCGACTCAGGTATTACATCCTCATGACCAGACAGACGCGCAGCACACAGGTAGGATCATCATCGTCGTCATCGCTGCAGCAGGATCCGGACCTTGTCCGCCCGGCAACCGCATCACCGTGGCCCACGCGTGCGATTGTGCGAGAGGTCGGTTTGCGAGATGGACTGCAAAGCATTTCGCGCATTCTCCCCACGCAGCAAAAGCAACAATGGATACGCGCCGCGTACGAAGCGGGGCAACGCGAAATCGAGGTCGGCTCGTTCGTTCCTGCACGTCTTTTGCCGCAGTTGGCGGATACCGCCGAACTGGTGCAGTTCGCGAAGACATTGCCGGGCTTGTCCGTATCGGTGCTGGTGCCGAATCTGATCGGCGCCCAGCGCGCGATGGACGAGGGGGCCGACATGATGTTGGTGCCCTTGTCAGCGAGCCACGCACACAGCGTGGCGAACCTGCGTAAAACACCGAAAGAGGCTATCGCCGAGGTTGCACGTATGCGTGCAGAGCGGGATGCCAGAGGATCCCGTACGCGTCTGGAGGTGGGCATAGGCACGGCATTCGGCTGTACCTTGCAGGGCAAGGTGGAGGCGGACGATGTGTTGGCGCTGCTGCAGGACGCGTTGGACGCGGGAGCCGATCAGGTCAGTCTGGCCGACACGGTAGGCCATGCTGATCCCGCCTCGGTGCTGGCCTTGTTCAGCGCGGCTCGGGATGTGGCCGCGGACCGCCTGTGCTGCGGTCATTTTCACGATACGCGTGGGCTGGCTCTGGCGAATGTGCTTGCCGCCTTGCAAACGGGCATTGAACGCTACGACGCCAGTCTGGCCGGTATTGGGGGTTGCCCGCATGCGCCGGGCGCCAGCGGCAACGCCGCGACCGAGGATCTGGTCTACATGTTGCAGACCATGCATATCCAGACAGGCATAGATTTGCCGAGTTTGCTTGAGCTGCGCGAGCAGGTGGCGGACTGGCTGGCCGGAGAATCGCTGCATGGCACGTTGTGGCGGGCGGGGATTCCCACGCATCAGGCGCCGGCATTTTCTTCATCAATTCAGGCGCGAGCCTCGTCGGCGTTGATTTGATACGCCGTTGCGATCAGAACGAGCCAACAATTTCTCGGAAAAATACATGCAGCAACCCAGCGGTACTTCATCTTTTGACACGGCAGCGCCGTCTGGTGCGACGACGCCAACTCATGCTGCGCCTGGTTCCGACGCAGTGCGGGCACCTTCGGATAGCCGCCAGACTGCGGCGCGCGCATTGCCGCTGCAAGGGTTGCGGGTTGTCGAGTTTACTCACATGGTCATGGGCCCCACGTGCGGCATGGTGCTGGCCGATCTGGGAGCGGAGGTCATCAAGGTCGAGCCCGTTGGCGGCGATCGCACGCGTCATTTACTGGGTGCGGGCGCAGGATTTTTCCCGCTGTTCAATCGCAACAAGAAAAGCATCGAGCTCGACCTGCACGATCCTGAGGGCGCCGAGGCGGCGCGCCGTTTGGCGGCCAGCGCCGATGTCGTGGCCGAGAACTTCAAACCCGGCACGATGGCCAAATATGGCCTGGACTACGCATCGCTGAATCGTGTGAATCCCCGCATCATCTACGTGAGCCACAAAGGCTTTTTGCCAGGGCCTTACGAGTTGCGTACGGCGCTGGACGAAGTCGTTCAGATGATGGGAGGCCTGGCCTACATGACCGGCCGACCCGGTGATCCTCTGCGCGCAGGAACCAGTGTCAATGACATCATGGGCGGGATGTTCGGTGCGATCGGGGCAATGGCGGCGCTGATTCAGCGCGGTATTACCGGGCGTGGGCAGGAGGTGCAGTCAGCCTTGTTCGAAAACAATGTGTTCCTGGTCGGCCAGCATATGCTGCAGTATGCGATCACGGGCAAGGCGGCGTCACCCATGCCGGAGCGTATCTCCGCCTGGGCGCTCTATGATGTCTTTACCGTGAAAGACGGTGAGCAGATCTTCCTGGCGGCGGTCAGCGATGCGCAATGGCGTACGTTTTGCGACGCGTTTGGCTTTGATGATTTGAAATCGGCGCCGCACTTGGCGACCAATAATGATCGCGTCATCGCACGGCCCACCTTGTTGCCTGAGTTGCGCGAGCGCTTGAAAAACTATAGCGCCAGCGAGTTGTCCGCGATCTTCGAAGCACAGGGTCTGCCGTATGCGCCCATCGTAAAACCCGAGGAACTCTACGACGATCCGCATCTGCGTGCGACGGGCGGGTTGGCGGAGATCCGTCTGCCGGATGGCGAGCGTGCGGGCGAAATCACCCGCACGACACTGTTCCCGATGACGCTGGATGGCAAGCGCCTGGGCGTGCGGCTGGATCCACCCAGACAGGGCGAACATACGGCCGAGTTGTTAAGGGACCTAGGATACGACGAACGGAAAATCGCAGAGATGAAAGCGCGAAAGGCAGTGGGGTAACCCTGTGCCGTCTCAGTGCAAGCATAGGGCTCTGCCAGCCACCGTGTTGGAAGATCCTTCGATAAAGAGGACGACAGGGCTGGATAACAAAGGAGGTGACATGAAGAACTCGAAAGACATTCTGAATAAAGTTGGCGATAGCGACATCAAACGCACAAGCAACATCTGTTCTACGCAACCGGCCCGATGGTCGCGCCGCCATGTATTGATGCATATAGGGGCGAGCCTGGCTGCCTTGGCCACGCCCGGATTGCTGCGCGCCCAAAGCGATCGGCCAATCAAATTCATTTTGCCGGTGGGTGTTGGTTCGGGCGTGGACACGATCACGCGCAGCGCCTCGGAGGCGCTATCGCGCGCATTGGGGCATACCGTAGTCGTGGAAAATCAGCCTGGAGCCGGCGGCATCGTAGGCACGTCTGCGTTGGTTCGATCTCCGGCAGACGGCTATACGCTGAGCATGGTATCGAACAACCATGTGATCTTCCCCAGCGTATACAAGTCCCTGCCGTTCGATCCTCTAGCCGACATCACCCCGATCTCAGTGGTGGGAACATCACCCCTGGTATTGGTCACCAATTCCGCACGGATCAAGGCCCAGACAGCGTCCGAGTTGATTGCTCTCTTGAAAGCGCATCCGGATGACTACAACTATGCCTCGTCCGGCAATGGCACCATCCTGCAATTGGCTGTAGAAATGTTCTTGCTGCAAAGCGGTACAAAGGCGCGCCATATCCCGTACAAGGGGGTAGGCCCTATGGTGACCGACCTGTTGAGCGGCCAGGTGGATCTGGGAGTGCTGTCGGTGGCGTCGATTCGTTCGCATCTGGAGAGCGGCGCGTTACAGGCCATTGGATACTGTGGCATCGAGCGTAGCGCCGCGCTGCCGAATATTCCCACTCTGCGCGAACAGGGAATGTCCAATTACAACGTCGAGGGTTGGATCGCCGCCGTTGGGCCGGCAAAGTTGCCCGCCGAAAATGTGCAACGCGTGTACCGGGCCTTTAGTGAGGCATTCAACACCCCAGAGGTCAAGGCCGCTATGGCGACTCAGGGTAACGTTATTAAATTAATGCCGCCTGATCGCACGAAGGAGTTCTTCAAAAGTGAAATGCGGAAATATGCGGAGATCGTAGAGGGCGCGCATATCGAGAAAATGTAAAAAGACACTGACGTAGAATGGACGTTTGAACGAGGCAGGCGTCGGCCCTTGATCAAGGAGACAAGGGCTGACGCTCCACGTTCAAAACTCAAGCTTGCTGGGCAAGCGATGCTTCGACTTCGACCGCTATTTCCAACAGCTTTTGATCGGACCCGGGCGCCGCCATCAATTGATAACCGATGGGCAGGCCGTCTACCGGCAGCGGCAGCGATACCGCGCATAGTCCCAGATAGTTCGCAGGCTGGGTGTTTTGCGTCATGCCCATGGCCAGTGTCATGCCTTTTTCAGGGTCTTCCAGATCAGAGACCAATGGTGCAAAGTCGGCAGTTGTCGGGCTGACCCAGGCATCAAATCCGATGAATCTGTCGGCAACGGATTTTCTGCTCTCGGTTCTCTTGTCCTCAAGCGCGAGGAACTCATAGGCTTTTACCTCAAGCCCAGACGCTATTCTTTTCGCAATAACAGGATCCATCAGATGTTTTTGCGAGAGAAAATTCTCTTTGCCCAGGATAGATAGCAAGGCCGATGGCATCGAGACGGGGAAATAGCCGGCGCGTTCGGGGGCTTCCGGTACGGTTAGTTTCTCAAACAGACATCCTCTTTCCTGCAGATGCTGGTTCGTCTTTTGAAAGGCATTGCTGATCTGCGGATTGACGTTGTCGCCGAAATGGTTTTCAGGAACGCCGAGGCATAGACGGTCCAGGCGGACACCTGAACGGCGAGGCTGATACCCGCAGCCGAACAGAATGGCAGATATGGTGTTAAACGCCAGCAGCGCGTCTTTGGCTGACCGCGTTAATAGACCGATGGAATCGACTCTCGGATCCAATGGAAATGCGCCATCGGTCGGCCAGAGGCCTGCGGTGGTCTTCAAGCCGAATACGCCATTGAAAGCGGCGGGAACTCGAACCGAACCGCCAGAATCCGACCCTATGGCAAACGCGCACAGTCCTGCGGCGATGGCTACGCCAGAGCCGGAGCTGGAGCCTCCTGGTGCGCGATGGTTCTCCATATCCGATACGTTCCAGGGCGTGCCTCGGGGAGACGAATGGCCGGTGATGCCCAGGCAGAATTCCACTGCCTTGGTTTGCCCTAGAAACACGCAGCCGGCTTTTCTGAGGGCTTTAATGAATGTGCCTTCTTCGGATCCCATGACATCGGGCAGGTCAATGTTGGAGCCGACCTTCGGACCAGGCATCTGCGAGATCACGAAGACATCCTTGATCGCAATAGGGACCCCCATCAATGGCCCCAGATCCGTTCCCGATCGGATCAACAAGTCCATGGCGCGCGCGGTGGCCAATGCACTATCGGTAGCGACGGTCTCGAATGCGCCGAGCTTGGCGTCTATTGCCCGGATACGCTCGAGATAGATTTTCGTGACGGCTTCCGAGCTTACCTTTCCTGCGCGGAAGTCCTTTGCGAAGCCCTCCAGGCCGCCCTGGCTAAATGGATCAAGCGGCAGATCATTCATGTTTGCTCCTCCGAAAATATCGAATCGTTTGAATATTGATCTATAGACCTAAATAGGCTTTCCGAATCATGGGATGGCCTTCCAGCGTAGAAGAGGCGCCCTCCAACACCAGTTTGCCGTTTTCCAGAACGTAAGTGCGGTGGCTGAACTGAAGCACTTGCTTGATGTTCTGTTCGACGAGCAACACAGGAAAGCCCAGATCGGCAATTTGACGGATCGCCCGCATGACCTGTTTGACGTACAAGGGCGACAGGCCCAGGCTCGGCTCATCCATGATCAGCAGATCGGGTTCAAGCATCAGCGCCCGGCCGATCGCGACCATCTGTTGTTGGCCGCCGGACAGGGCGCCTGCCTCCATCTCGGCAAACTTCTGGATGTCGGGAAACAGGGAGAACACCTTTTCCAGGTTCCTGTTTCTGTTTTTGCGCAGGCGAGGAAGATATCCTCCCAAAAGGATATTGTCCTTGACGGTCAGATTGGGAAAGAGCTGCCGGCCCATCGGTACGTGGGCCAAGCCCCGTTCCGCCATCTGGTGAGGTTCCAACCCGGAGATCTCTTCGCCCTTGAACAGAATCTTTCCGTGCCATGGCTTGATCATGCCGGACACCGAACGCAGTATGGTCGATTTGCCGCTGCCATTGCCTCCGACCAGGCCGACCAATTCGTTCTTTTTGACTTCCAGAGAGACGTCGAAGACGACCTGCAGCGTTCCGTATCCGAGACTGACTCCCTCTACCTTCAATACGGCTTCATCTGTAGTGCTCATGTTTATCAGTCCGTTCCCAGATAAGCTTCAATGACTCTCTCGTCGTTAATGACGTCCGTGGCGGAGCCTTCTGCGATCTTGTTCCCACTGGCTAGCACTATCACATGATCGGCGAGTTGGATGATCGCTTCCATGATGTGTTCGACCATGACAATCGACATGCCTGTGGCGGTGAGCGTCTGCAGGAACTCGATCATTTCTTTCAGAGCCGGCGGATTCAGGCCCGCCATGATTTCATCCAGGAACAGGACCTGAGGTTCCAGGGCCAGGGCCTTGGCAAGCTCCAGCCGTCTCAACCGCGCCAGATTCAGATCGGATGACAATTGGTTCGCTCTATCGAGCAATCCCACTTTCTCCAATGCAGATAGCGCAACCTTTTCGGCGTCCTTGCGTTTAGGATGTTTTAAAAACGCCGCAACGAGTACATTTTCCAGCACGGTCAGATCGTCGTACGGCCTCTCCGTCTGAAAGGTGCGTCCCATGCCATTTCTGGTTCTGACGTAGGGCGGCAGCCTTGTGACGTCCTGCCCCAGAAACGAGACCGTGCCAGACCGCACGGGAGCAAATCCCGTCATGGCGTTGAACAAGGTTGATTTCCCTGCTCCGTTCGGCCCGATCAGTCCCAGGATGTTGCCTTTTTCCAGCGAAAGCGAGACGTCATTGACAGCGATCAGGCCGCCAAATTGCACTTTTACGCCATCAGCCTTAAGCACGGTTTGCATATTTTCTCCTAATCAGCTTGTGGGCGTACTCGCCTACCACGCCGCGTGGCAGAACCAGTATGACGACTAGTATCAGCACGCCATAGACCAGCATATTGGCTTGCGCAAAGGCCGTTCTGAAGATTTCTCCGGATATCACCAGCAGGGCGGCGCCGACCGCCGGTCCCCAGATGGTGCCGCGCCCACCGATGATCACGGTCAGCGCTATCTGTATGGAAAACAGCAGGTTGAAAATGATGTGAGGTTCTATGAACGACAGAAAGATTCCGTAGATCCCGCCACCTAGAGCCGTCATCGCGCCGGACAGGACGAAGGCTTTCAGCTTGACCACGCTGGGATTGATCCCTGCTGCCATTGCTGCTTCTTCGTTGTCTCGGACCGCCTTCAATTGATAGCCGAAGCGCCTGCTGGAAATGAATATAGTCACGGCTATCGTGACCGCCGCGTAGAGCAGGGCGAGATAGTATTGGATTTTCTGGTCGAAGAGATCGACGCCAAATGGCTGCGGCAGGGTGTCGATAAAGACGCCCGATGCACCGCCGGTCAACCAGCTCTCATTGATCGCGACCAGCCTGAGAATCTCGGCAATAGCGATGGTGGATAAGCTGAAATAGGGACCTCGCAGGCCGAATGTCAGCTTTCCCCAGATCAGCGCCATCACGGCTGCCACGGCCATCGCTACCAGTATCGACCACCATGGGGCCAAGCCGAACTGCGATGATCCAATGGCGACGAAGTAGGCTCCCAGGCCGACAAAGCTGGCGTGTCCCAGGCTGAGTTGTCCGGCCCAGCCCCCGAGCAGATTCCATGAGGTGGCCCAACCGGTAAAGAGCAGCACCGAGATGCCAACCGTGATATACGCCGACGACGTGATTGGATACAGGGCGGCGATGATGATGAGACCGGCAAGAAATAAGTAGTTCTTGTTCATACTCGTTTCACCGATTTACCAAAGAGGCCTTCGGGTTTGACCAATAGCACGACGACGAACGCCAACAGCCCATACGCATCGCGATAAGCTGAGTCGAGATAGGACGCGCCCATCACTTCAACAACCCCCAGTAGTACACCGCCGATAATCGCCGCACCGATATTTCCCAACCCTCCCAGGACAGTCACGACGAACGCCTTCAGTGTGAACAGCGCCCCAGTAGTCACCGGAGATGCAAAAAGCAGGGGAATCAACGAGACTCCTGCTGTCACGGCTAATGCCATCCCCAAGCCGAAAACGATGGCCTGAATTTTTCTTGTGTTGATCCCGATCAGTTCTGCGCCTAGCCTGTTCTCTGCCGTTGCCTTGATGGCTCTGCCCACCTCTGTTTTATTTAGCAGGAGATATAGCGCAACAATGACCGCCACAGTGGCCAGGCCCGCAAAGAGAAGCACTGCCGAAATGTTGATGGGGCCTAACGGCAGCGTGCTGGATGAGTAAGGTACGTTGACCGATTTGGGCTCGCCGCCGAAAGTCAGCAACAACAGGTTGGCGATCACGAGAGAGAGGCCTAGCGTTGCCAACATCATGGTCTCCGGCTTGGCATCAATGACGCGAGCCAATATGGCTTTCTGGATCAACCCGCCGACGAGAAACCCTAATGGGATGGCTGGAATCAGGGTCAGGTAAGGGTCCCAGCCGAATGCATGATTGAGTGTCACGGCGAAGTACATACCTAGAACCACAAAATCGCCATGCGCAAAATTGATCGTTCTCATCACACCAAAAACCAGCGTAAGCCCGACGCCGATCAAGGCGTAGACAGCGCCGATCAGAATCCCGTTTGAGAGATTCTGAAAAAAGGAAACATAGTCGATCATGGAGCACCTTTGGCCGATCTACATTAGCCGTCAGATTTAGATAGCGATAACTGCCGGGCAGGCATCGCCGTGTATTGGCGTATAGCCAATACACGGCATTTCTTATTTATTGTTGTTGCTCAGTTGGAGAATTTTGCTTTCTGCGAAGCAAGATTCTCTGGGAACACGGTCACGTGCTTGCCGTTCTGAATCTGAATGATCACGCTCTTGATGGGATTTTGTCCCTTGAAACCGTCGTAGTTTTCGAACGTGACATCAGTGACGGGGGTCTTCAGATCCGTTTTTGTCAGCGCGTCCCGTACTGCATCCCGGTCCAGGGATTTCGCTCTACGCAGCGCGTCTGCGGCAACCGTCAAAGCGAGATAGCCCTCTGCTTCATAAAAAGAGGGGTCTTCTTTTGCTTTCTTTTTCAGGCGCTCGTATAGCTCTGGCGTGCCCTCGTATTTGACGTCGGGGCTCCAGCTGACGGCGGAGACGATATTCTCTGACGGATTTCCAACCTGTTGGATGAAGCTCACCATGGACGAGGCCGTATCGATCGCGACCACCTTGGTATTAAGCCCGACTTCTTTGATCTGACGGGCAATCGCGATGCCATCGTCGGCATACGAGCTGGTCAGCAGGATATCCGGATTGGCGGCGCGGAACTTGTTCAAAATCGGCCTGAAATCGGTGGTGCCTTGATCATAGGCTTGCTTCCCGACGATTTCGTAGCCTCTTTTCTCCGCCTGCCGGATGCCTTCTTCACTCATGGACGTCGGCCACGCACCGTTGCCATACATCACCGCGATCTTCTTGATCTCGGGATTATTTTTACGGAGGTTGTCGAAATAGTCGAAATAGGCCTTCGCGACAATCGTAGAGTTATGCTTTGCACGGAATACCCAATCCGATCCGGGCTTTGTGATCGAATCGTCAGCGCTGCCGAGCACAATCAACGGAATTTTCTGACGAGTGGCGACCTTGGATACGGGGCCAGTGATTCCTGATGCGTACGAGCCGATGATCAATGGAACCTGTTGCTTGTTTAGCGATTCAACGGCAGCCAGTGCACTCTGCGCTTCCGAGCGATCATCCTGAATAATCAGTTCCACCTTTTCGCCGTTGATTCCGCCTTTCGCATTGATTTCTTCCAGGGCGACCTGCATGCCAGTGTTGTATCGCTGGCCGAATGCCGCGAAGTTGCCGGATAGGCTATTGATGACTCCGATCTTTACGTCGGCCATGGCGGAAGCAGAGAATAGCGCCGTGCACAGAGCTGCTAAGACGCCGACTTTCAGGGATTTTGTTTTCACTTTCACGCTTGTCTCCAGTATTTATAAAAAAATGAATTCACGAAGCATGCATATATGAAATGACTGTCTCCTACCTCTTGTCAGCCAACACCGTGGAATAGGGGTCACGAATTTTTCTTATAGGGCCTCTATTCCCATTCGGTGTGGCATGCTCGCAATCTTATTCGAATACTTGGATCAAAGCGATCTGCTGATCGACGGCGCCAATGACGTCAGGCTATTTCGTCGAGAACCGGCAACAGGTAACTCAAGAATCGCTCTGGATCCTCGCTCATGGGGAAATGGCCCATGCCTTTCATGATTTGCCACTTTGAGCCTGGTATGGATTTTCCCAGCAGCGCAGTGTCTTCGGGTGTGCATGAGTAATCGTACTCACCCGTCAGCAGCCATAGCGGGCAGTCCTGCGTATTGATCCGAGTCAGGTCCTTTCGAATGTCGCCATCGGCGGTGTAGAAATGCAGGTCGCCTTTGAAAACACCGGGTCCGCTTTGCATGTAGTGCCAGAGCGTTTCCCAACGATGTTCTGTCGGGCTGGCTGGGCCGACGAGCCCGGAAACGATGCCTGCGCACATCTCGCCGCCATGAACGTCGGGTCGATGCAGCCAGTCCAGATCGTAGTAGGGATCGACGTGAGCCCCGGATTGCAGGCCAATCAGGCCCCGGAATTGCTTCGCATGATGCAAGGCCAGGTGCAGCACAATCCGGCCGCCGATCGAACATCCCATGACCACCGGCCGCTCCAGCGACAGCGCTTGCGCCACGGATAGAATGATGTCGGTATATTCCTTCGATCCGAGTTGGTAGCGTTCTTCGTGCCAGCCGGCGGGTGGCGAGGATTTGCCGTGCCAGGGCAGGTCGAAGCAGATCACTCTAAATCGCTGTGTGACCCGCGCCTCGTTCATGAGCGCGCGATACTGGCGCGTGTCTGAGCCTGCGGTATGTAGGCAGAGCAGGGGGGTGCCAGCTCCTGCCTCTTCAAAATAAATCCGATGCGGCTTGCCGTTGAGCGAGATGCGGACATATCGGCCAACGATGGGTTCGATTTCAACGCCTGAAGTGTTCATTTCGTTGCTCCCGGATGCCGGACGGTAGACAGCAGTTCTTTGAAATAAAGCAGGTTGGACATGAACGGGTAGATGTTTCCCTGAATCGACATTCTGCGCGCCTTGGACAGCGCCATGACGTCGTGATATCCGGGCGGGGGAGCAGGTGACCAGAATATCTGCCACGTGTCCTCGTCCGCTCGAATGCAAAAGTCCCACTCGCCCATGATGAAAGGTCCCGTCTGGACCGCAGCCACTTTGCCTTCCAAAATCTGAATGCGATAACTGGCGTCACCGGACACTAGCAAGAAACGGGTGTTCAGCCGCTTTGCATGCTGTACGAAATAGAGTTTCTTGTTGAATCGTTCTGGTAACTGAGCCAGCGACTCCTGGATATCGATCACCGTTGTTCTCCTCATGGATTCTGTTCGAGAATCTCTGTATGGCGCCACCTGCGGCGTACTAGCCCGGATTCAGGTGCAGACAGTAAATCTCGCTGCCGTCGCCGCCCATGGCCGGATATTGTTTGGCGACGAGGGGATCGTGGCCGGGGATGATGTGCGTATCTTCGACGGCCAGCGTTGAAATCCGCTTGTAGCCATCCAGCATCTTGTCCACGTGCACGATGGCCGGAAACGGGTTCTCGTCGTGAAAATTTCGGTAGTAATGCATGGCGTCCGAGGCCAGCACGATCCATCCTCGCCGTGTCATGACGCGCACAATCTGCAGGCCGGGCGTATGGCCCCCGATTCGGTATACCTCGACGCCATGAGCAATTTGCGCATCACCGTCGTGAAAGGTCACGCGTCCTTCGTAGACACGTTTGAGGACTGTCGCCACGTCGTCGACCGAAAAGAAATGGCGCAGCGCGTTGTAGCACATATAGCGGCCCGTCGCGTACTGCATTTCAGCGTCTTGAATATGGACTTGGGCGCAGGGGTAGGCGTCCACATTGCCGGCATGATCGTAGTGCAGGTGCGTGATGATCAGGCTGTCGATGTCTTGCGGTCGCAGGCCGAGTCGCGCCAACGCGGTATCGGGATGCAGCAGGAATGATCTATTCCGTGCTGCTGCCGAGCAGGCGCTGAATCCTGAGTCAACGAGGATATTTCGATTTTCTCCCCGAATGAGCCAGAAATAGAAATCCAGGTCCATGTTTCCTTCGTGGAAGTCATGAACCAAAAAATTATCCGCGGCTCGGCGCGCGACGGTGGCATACCGAATTGCAAAGACTTCGTACATGGAGGCCGGATCTCAGTTCTTGAGCAAAGGACATTTGCTTTCAGAGAGTGGCATGAAAGCCTGATCGCCACTGACTGTTTTTACGACGTTGTAGTAATCCCAGGGTTCTTTGGAGTCCGCAGGAGACTTGACTGAAACGAGATACAGATCATGCAGCAGTTTGCCGTCTTTTCTGAGCCGGGCGTTTCTGGCAAAGGCGTCGTGGATGGGCATATCCTGCAGGGTTTTCATGACGTCTGCCACGTTATCGCTGCCTGACTTTTCGACTGCTCGTAAATAGTTCAGAACGGCCGAGTACTGGCCCGCTTGCAGTGCTGTTGGCATTTTTCCGAATTCTTTATAGAACTTCCGGGAAAATGTACGTGATTCGTCGTCGAGGTTCCAATAGAAGGTCTCGGCGAAGTTCATGTTTTTGGCTGCATCCAGCCCCACACCGTGAACGTCGGTGATGCTCATCAGCATGGCGACGATTTTCTGCGATTCTGTCAGCCCGAATTCGTTGGCCTGTTTGATTTCGTTTTGCAGATCCGCGCCCGCGCTTGCCAAAGCGACGCCCTGGGCGCCGCTGGATTGGGCGGAAAGCAGATAAGACGCAAAATCAGAGCCTGGGAACGGATATCTGGACGAGCCTAAGACCTTGCCGCCGGCCTCCTTGATAAAGCGGGAACCGTCATTTTCCAATGAGTGGCCAAATGCATAATCGGCGGTGATGAAATACCAGTTCTTTGTGCCCGATTCGACCAGCGGCATCGTGCCCACCTTTGCCAGGGCATAGGTGTCGTATACCCATTGCACATTGGTGGGCTTGCATTCTTCGCTGGTGATTCGGGTTGCACCGGCTCCGGTCACCATCGTCATGCGTTGTTTTTGCTCCGCGATGTTCATCACGGCTAACGCGACGGCGCTGTTGCCCAATTCGGTGATGACATCCACCTTGTCTTGATCCAGCCATTCCCGGGCCTTGGCCGAGCCGATATCGACTTTATTCATATGGTCGGCAACGACCAGTTCGATCGGTTTCCCCAGCACTTTCCCACCGAACTCGGCGATAGCCAGCTTGGTGGCGAGCACTGAGCCGGGCCCCACGTTGCCCGAGTAGGCGCCCGAGAGATCCGTGAGGACGGCGATTTTCACGGCATCGTCGGAAATCGCCGCGGACGCCGCGGCGGACGCAGCCCCTAATACGACGAGCAGGCTGGCTAAAGGAAGTCGTTTGTTAACACGCATGTGTTGTCTCCTCCGTGTGAGCGCGAGACCCGGTACGGTTCGCGCTATAAAAGTTTTATGCTTATTGTTTTGGTGTTTGGCGGTAATTAACTCAACCGCGGTTTGGCGCAGTTGTTGACTTCGGCCCAGAAATCAGTGAGGCATGAAGTATCCTGGCCCGCCTTTCCTGCCGCGAGCGCCATGCGGAAAATGTTCTTGGTGGTGTCGCACACCGGCAGCGCGATCTGGCTCGATGCGCCCGCATTGGAGGCCAAGGAAATGTCTTTGTAGCCCAGCGCTAGATCAAAGCCGGGCGAGAGATCGCCTTTCAATACTTTCTCGGGCCATTTTTGTTTCAACTGGCCGTTGCTGGCGGTGGTGCTGGTCAGCACATTGAACGTATTGTTCAGGTCCAGTCCCAACGACTGCGCCAGGACCAGGGCCTCGGAGTTGATCTGGCAATAGCACAGGACCATCATGTTATTGATGAGCTTGGTGCGGGTGCCTGTGCCCGCGGCGCCGCAGTGATAGACAGTGGTGCCCATCTTGTACAGCACGGGTTCGACTTGTGGGAGATGTTGGCTGTCAATGCCGAGCATGAAGAGGGACTCTCCCGTGTCTGCGTGCATGGCCAACCTGCCGACTGGCGCGTCACCGAATGCGATTCCCTTTGCTGTGAACGCCTGCGAAAGCATGTCGACCGTATCCACGTCGACGGTGCTCATATCGATATATATCGCGCCACGGGGGATGTTATTGATGATTCCTTCTGCGCCCAGCGCCACTTCTTTTACTTGCTTCGGCCCTGGCAGCATCGTAAACACGACGTCAGATTGCTTGCACAGGTCGGCCACGGTGCGGGCGCGCTGGGCGCCTTGCGCTTCCAGCTTTTTCGCGGCGTCCTCATTCAGGTCAAAAACGCAGACTTTTTCGCCTTTGTTGACCAATGAACGTGCTAACGAGAATCCCATTCTGCCCAAGCCGACAAACCCTATATTCATGTTGCCTCCTATTGAACGCGCAAAGTGTATCGACGTTCCATCGCACCCTGCCGGGACTTTTTGTCCCCTTGATAGTCGTTTATGGAATATCAATCGTGCAGCGCAACAGGCCTTCGAGAGAGCGGGCCGCTGATAGTCCAAAAAGGCATATTTGGCAGACGAAAAGTGAGCGCAGCCCTTAGCGCTTGATTGATAGACTGCGGCGAAATTACACCGAAACGAGGGTGCGTCTCGTCAATAAATCAACAATGAGTCAGGAGACTTTCGTGGTCATCAATCGCCGTTCCATACTCGGCTTTGCTGCTGCTTGCGCAGGTGCCGCTGCGCTCAGCATGGCGTCTATCGTTCATGCTGCCGCGTATCCGGAAAAGCCCGTCACGCTCTACATTGGTTTTTCTGCCGGCGGGCCCACCGATATGGTCGGACGTCTGTTGGCAGATAAACTCAGCCAAAAGCTCGGGCAGACGTTTGTCGTCGAAAACAAAGTCGGAGCCAGCGGCGTCGTCGCGGCCAATCTTTTGAAAAAAGCCAAGCCGGACGGTTATACATTGATGCTCGGCAGCAGCAGCACACTGTCCATCGTTCCGTATGTTCAGAAGGGCATCCAGTATGACGCGCTGAAAGACTTCACGTCCATCGCGCTGGTCGCAAGCTATCCGTACTATCTGGTGGTGCCGGCGGACTCGAAATTCAAGACCTTTGACGATCTGATCGCCTATGGCCGCGACAAGAACAATCAACTGAGCTACGCCTCCGCAGGAACCGGGGCCGTCAATCATCTGGCCGGCGAGTGGCTGAAAGATGAGACGAAGATCAACGCCTTGCACGCGCCGTACAAGGGCGATTCGGCGGCGGTTCCCGACCTGATTGCAGGGCGGATCGATTACGCATTGCTGGCGGGGATCGTCGCGCTGCCGCAGGCCGAAGCAGGCAAGTTGCGGATTCTGGCGTCGGCGAGTTCATCCCCCGATAAAGGCGCGCCGAATATCGAAATCATCGGGCAGAAAAAAGTCCCGGGATTCGAAGCCGAACCATGGAATGGCCTGATGGGCCCAGCCGGTTTGCCGCAAGAAGTCGTGACCACGTTGAATACCGCAGTCAACGAGGTGCTGTCTGATCCAGAGGTCAAGGCTCAGCTTCTCAAACTGGACCAGTATCCTTTTTCCGGCACCCCGGATGAATTCAGGCAGCGCATCAAGGACCAGTCGGCCCGTTGGGAAAGCATCATTAAAAAAGCGAACATAGTGATTGAGTAATCTCGGAGCCTACAGCATGCAATATTCACAATATATTGGTGGCACGTTTCGTGACGGCACTGACAAGGCAGAGTTGACCGTTGTCTCACCGGGAACCGGGCAGGAACTGGGACGATATCGTGGCGCGTCTAAAGACGACGTGGAACAAGCCATCGCCTGCGCACAGGGGGCTTTTGATGCATGGCGCAGAACCGGGGTAACGCGGCGGTCGGAATTGCTGCGCAATGTGGCAAACGAGATGCGTCGTGATCGAGACAATCTGGCTCGCCAGATCTCGGCCGAACTGGGAAAACCGCTGTCCGAGGCGCAGAAGGAAGTGGACACCGCCGCCGAAATGTTTGAGTGGTCGGCGGAAGAGGCGCGCCGCTTGTACGGCAGGCTGATTCCCGCCCGGGCGCCCGGCATACAACAGTTGGTGCAATTAGAGCCTTATGGCGTGGTGGGCGCGTTCTCGGGATGGAACGCGCCAGCCATCACGCCTGCACGCAAGATCAGCGCCGCGCTTGCGGCCGGCTGCACCATTGTGCTGAAACCCTCCGAAGAAACAATCGGGGTTGCGCTGTTGATTGCGCAGGCCATCGAGCGGGCGGGCCTGCCTGCTGGTACGGTGAACATGGTGTTTGGCGATCCTGCTTTCATTGCCGATCAGCTTTGCACATCGCCATCGGTCTCCATGATTACGTTCACGGGCGGCACCGACGTGGGCAAGCAGCTCGGTGCCAAGGCAGCGTTGCACATGAAAAAAGCGACGCTGGAGCTTGGCGGACACGCGCCCGTGGTGATCTGGAAAGATGTGGATATCGAGAAGGTCGCCAAGACCTGCGTAGCGACGAAATTCCGCAACGCGGGCCAGGTATGTACGTCACCCACGAGATTTCTCATTCAAAAGGAAATCTACGACAAATTCTGCGAACAGTTTGTCAAGCACGCCAATAGCCTGCAGGTAAAGAATCCGTTTGATCCTGACTCGACGATGGGCCCGTTGAAAAACAAACGGCGGCGCGATGCGATTGATCGCTTGGTCAATAACGCGGTGGAGTCGGGCGCCAAACTGCTGGCGGGCGGTAAAGCCATCGAGGGGCCTGGCTATTTCTACCAGCCGACGGTACTGGCCATTCACGACAGAAAGGCGGACGTCTGCAGAATCGAGCCTTTCGGCCCCGTGGCATTGCTGATCCCGGTAGAAACCGCAGACGAGGCGATCGCGGAAGCGAATGCCTTGCCATTTGGTTTGGCTGCGTACGCATTCACTGAGAATATGAGGTTGGCTCATCGATTCGCTAACGAAATCCAAAGCGGGGTCGTTTGCATCAACGAGCTGCAGGCATCCCTGCCCGAAACGCCATTCGGCGGCTACAAGGACAGTGGCTTGGGCTCCGAAGGAGGAATCGAAGGCCTGCGGGAATTCCTGCGCGTGAAGTGCGTGCGTCAAGGGGGACTGGTATGAAGACTACCCTGGGGTTCATTGGCTTGGGCGCGATGGGTGGCGGAATGTGTATGAACCTCGCGCAGAAGTCGGGGTGCGAGGTGTTGGCCACTGATCTGGACATGCAAAATGTTTATGCCTTGTCCTCCTATGGCGTCATCGCAAGCAATATCGCCGAAATAGCCAGCAGAGCGGATACAGTGTTTCTATCGCTGCCTTCGATTAACGAAGTGGAGCAGGTCTGCCTCGGAGAACAGGGGCTGTTGGCGAACGCCGGGTCCTTGAAGACGATTGTCGACATGAGCACCAGCGAGGTCGAGCGTGTTCGCGCGCTAGCCTCCACACTGCAGGAGCGTGGCGTCAGCCTGATCGATGCACCGGTGGCGAGAAGCCGTGCCGCCGCAAAAAGCGGGACGCTGTTGATCACCGTCGGCGCCCGGCAAGATCAATTCGATCAGGTGAAACCCTATCTCGACTGTATGGGCAGCGATGTTCTGCTCTGTGGTCCGACAGGCGCAGGGCAGGTGGTCAAGGCCATGAACAATATGGTCTTGATCAATACGGTGCATGCATTAGCCGCCGCGTTTGCGATATCGGAACGCTCGGGAGTTTCAAAAGACTTGTTGAGCCAGGTCCTGGGGCTGGGGTCCGCGGCTTCGTTTGCCTTGAAGCTCACCGGTGCCGATTATCTGGCCAAAGACACGTTCCCGGAGAAAATGTTCTCGGCATCCTATGCGCTCAAAGACCTGAAATTGGCTCTGGGGCTATCTGCTTCTGTGGAGGTTGATAATGAGCTCACGGCAGTGACGGCCAGAAAGTTGCAGCAGGCGATCGATGTCGGCTATGCAGACAACTACTACCCCGTCATGTACAAGATGATGTCGTTGAACTCCGCAGACAGCCTTTAACAATCCGGCAGCAAGGACTGGGTCGTCGCCGCCTGCGCGAGGATCCAGTCTCTGAACAGGGCGGTTTTCCGGGATTCGCGTCGAACTTTGGGCCGTAGCAGATAAAAAGAAAGGCCGGTTCTGACGGGTTGATTGAACGGCGTGATCAGTTTTCCCTCCTGGAGGTCTTCGAGTATCAGGGCTTTTTGGCCTATGGCTATTCCTAAACCGTCCATGGCCGCTTGCCAGGTCAGCACCGAGCTGCTGAAGTTCATTTGCGGCGTATCGGAAATTTCCGACGAGTACGCGCACGCCTGAGCCCACATGGCCCATTCGCCTTTGGGCCGATAGTGTGAAACCAGTAATCGTGTGCGCAATAACGCTTGGGGGTAGAGCGCTTCCGGTGCATGCTTTTGCAAAAATTCGCGGCTGCATACCGGCTCGATGATGTCGTCGAACAAGCGGTCGGCTACGGTATCGGCCTGCTCTCCCGTTCCAAGCTGGATACTGAAGTCGATGTGATCCTTTTCAAAGTCTGTGTTGTGTACAGAGTTGGTGATCAATACCGACAGGTCCGGGTGCTGTTTGTGAAAATCTTCGAGCCTGGGGATCAACCATTTCGCGGCAAAGGTCGTGTAGGTACGTACCCGGATTTTGTTGTCATTGCCGTGCTCCAAGAGGCTGTCGGTCGCCCCGGAGATCTGCTCAAACGCCGGAATAATGCGATCGGCGTATTCCTGCCCGATATGAGTCAGGCTGATTCCGCGCTGTTCACGGCGGAACAGCTTCACGCCCAGATATTTTTCCAGTACATCCAGTTGCTTGCTGATGGCCGATTGGCCGACATGAAGCTCTTTTGCCGCTTTGGTCAAGCTCTTGGTGCGCGCTACGACGTAGAACGCACGCAGAGGATTCATGGGAGGGAATTTTTTCGACATTAAAGGAGTACTGGCTGTTAGGCTCGGATTGTAGTTATTGCACTGCAAGCGCTTGTCGGCAGCAACCCGGGATATGCACCATAGCTCGCTATGGAGGGACTTGGAATCCGGGCGTTCACATCGTTGCTAATGATATGCGATAGCATAAAATCCAGGTTTACCCCTTTTTTCGTACAGGATCTGCGCCATGAACGCTCGCATTCCCGACGACGCTTTGCCGCCTACCTTAGACCCCGACGCCCTGCAGGCGTTTGTGGACCGCCAATGGGACGATGAAATCATCCCGGCCCTGACCGACTATATCGCCGTCCCCGCCAAGAGCCCGGCATTTGACGCGGATTGGGAAAAAAATGCTTACATTGAGCGCGTCGTGCGCGATGCGGCGCAGTGGGTCGAGTCGCGCAAGGTTGCCGGCCTGAAGCTGGAGGTCGTGCGCTTGCCCGGGCGTACGCCTGTGATCTTTTTCGATGCGCCCGCGACGCGTGCCGACAATGGGGATACCGTACTGTTGTATGGCCACCTGGACAAACAGCCTGAGTTTTCGGGCTGGCGTTCGGATTTAGGCCCGTGGACCCCTAAATACGAGGATGGCAAGCTGTACGGCCGTGGCGGCGCCGATGATGGTTATGCGATCTATGCGTCGGTCACGGCCATCATGGCGCTCGATGCGCAGGGCATTCCGCGCCCTCGCTGTGTGGGCATCGTAGAGACCTGTGAGGAATCGGGCAGCTACGACTTGCTGCCTTATGTCGATGCGCTGCGGGATCGCTTGGGGAATGTGGCGCTGGTGGTCTGTCTGGATTCCGGGGCTGGCAACTATGACCAGTTGTGGATGACCACGTCGCTGCGCGGGATGGTGGCCGGTACGCTCGAGGTCCAGGTGCTGGACGAAGGCGTGCACTCGGGCGATTCGAGCGGTGTCGTGCCGTCGAGTTTCCGTATCCTGCGTCATTTGCTGGATCGCCTGGAGGACAGCGCCACTGGCCGCTTGTTGCCGCAGAGTCTGCACTGCGAGATCCCGACCGCCCGCCGCGAGCAGGTCAAGGAAACTGCCCGTATCCTGGGCGACGAAGTCTGGCGCCGTTTCCCCTGGAGCTGTGGCGCCGACGGCAGTTTCGTATTGCCGATGACGACCGAGCCGGAAGAAGCCTTGCTGAACCGCACGTGGCGGCCGACGCTGTCTGTGACCGGTGCCGAGGGGCTGCCGCCGCTGATGAGCGCTGGGAACGTGCTGCGTCCGCGCACGTCGTTCAAACTGTCGCTCCGTTTGCCGCCCCTGGTGGATGCCGCTGCGGCGTCGGATGAGATCAAGCAGTTGCTCGAGGCGGATTCGCCCTATAACGCGAAAGTCATTTTCGATGCCCAGCATGGCGCTACGGGCTGGAATGCTCCCGAGTCCGAAGCCTGGCTCACCCAGGCACTGGATGCGGCGTCGCGCCAGTATTACGACGCACCGTGCGGCTATATTGGGCAGGGGGGCACGATTCCTCTGATGAGTCTGCTGCAAGAGGGTTTTCCCAGAGCCCAGTTCATGGTCTGCGGCGTGTTGGGGCCGCGTTCCAACGCACACGGTCCGAACGAGTTCCTGCATGTGCCATACGGTAAACGCCTGACGGCGTCGGTGGCGCAAATCATGGCAGCGTTGCCGGTTTGATGTCTGTCGGTTGAGCACATTCCTATGATTCATATCGACGGCGCTTATCAGCGCATCATTGACGAGACTCGTGTTTGGGTGGAACGGGCTGTGATTGGCCTGAACCTCTGTCCTTTTGCCAAAGCTGTGCAGGTGAAAAACCAGGTTCGCTATGCCGTCAGTGACGCTACCGATGCAGAGGGCGTGCTGACTGACCTGGAGAGCGAACTGCTGTTGTTGTCTGAGACGGATCCTGATCAAACCGACACGACGTTGTTGATCGTGCCGGATGCGTTGAACGATTTTTATGAGTTCAACGATTTTGAGGATTATTCCGATCGGCTGCTAAAGCGTATGCGGCTGGTGGGGGAACTGCAGGTGGCGACGTTTCATCCGGATTTTCAGTTTGCGGATACTGAGCCGGATGATGTTGAGAACTGTACTAATCGCTCGCCTTATCCTATTTTGCATATCTTGCGAGAGGATAGTATTGATCGCGCTGTGGAGGCGTTTGAGGATGCGGCGGAGATTTATGAGAAGAATATCGCTACGTTGAGGAGGCTGGGCTGGGAGGGATGGCGGAGGTTGATGGCGGCGGAGTAGGGTTCTATTGGTCGAGTCGGGTTCTATTGGTCGTCGAGCCGAGGCAATCGGCCCGGCCGGGCTTCACAAAGTCGGTCCGGCGCGCGGGCGCCGGACATCGTGTTCGCTCACCTCGTCCGGCCCGTTCGGGCCTACCTACGGTGTCCGCTCCACTCGACTTTGAGGCGCCCGGCCGGGCCGATTGCCTCGGCTCGACTAGCAGCAATTAGAGCTCTCTGCACCGCTGGCACGACTTTCTTGCTTGGCGTTTTTCTGCCGCCGCAATGGTAGAGAGAAAGATCTTGCGGTGCTGCTTTCGGCGGCCGCCCTGCGCGGCCACCTCAAGCGATCGGTCCGGGCATGCGACGGGGTGGCGTGGTGCTTGGTTGGAAGATCTGCTTGGCCGCGAGTGAGGCTTGCGGCGATGATGCGTAGGGCGCTTCTTTGACAGTGCATCGACGTCCATGAGTACTCAGAAATTCTCCAATAATCCAAGCATCATCAAACGTTCGTCAATGCGGCCGCTTCGCAAACCGGCTAGCCAACATCGCGCAAACCATCAGTTGAATCTGATGAAACAACATCAACGGCAACACGATGGCTCCTACGGCTTGCCCCGCAAAAATCACCTGTGCCATAGGAATCCCGCTAGCCAGGCTTTTCTTTGAGCCGCCGAACAACAGCGTGATGCGATCTTCGATGCTGAATTTGAAGACTTTGCCCATAATCACGCAGCCCAGCAGCGCCAAGGCCAGCAACACTGCGCAGGAAAATACCAGGCCCAGCAACGCAGGCACAGGCGTGTTATGCCAGAGCCCTTCGTTGACCGCTTCTGAAAAAGCCGTATACACCACCAGCAAAATCGACCCCTGGTCCACGAATTTCAGCAAGGCCTTGCGTTTGTATACCCATGCACCGATCCAGCGGCGCATGATCTGGCCCAGGATAAATGGCAGCAACAGCTGCAACATGATCTGGCCTACGGCATCAAACGAAATCGGTGCGTTTGCGCTGGCCACTACGACCGTGCCCGCCAACAGCGGCGTGAGGAAAATACCCAGCAGGCTGGATGCCGACGCACTGCAGACCGCGGCAGGGACGTTTCCCCGGGCCATGGACGTGAAGGCGATGGCCGACTGCACCGTCGCGGGCAAGCAGCACAGGAACAGAATGCCGGTATAGAGCTCGGGCGTGACCAGCGGCTGAAGCAGCGGTTTGAGCGCTACCCCCAGGATGGGGAACATGATGAACGTTGCCGAGAATACCGTCAGGTGCAAGCGCCAATGCATGACACCGGCAATAATGGCCTCGCGCGATAGACGGGCGCCATGCAGGAAAAACAGCAGTGCGATGCCTAGATTGGTGATCCAGTTAAAAGCCACCAAACCCTGCCCATGAGCAGGAAACAGACTGGCTATGATGACAGTGGTAACAAGAAAGAGCGTGAAGCGGTCGGGCAAAAATCGGGTGTAGCGGGACATTGGAAATAAGCTGCTAAACGATCGCCGACGTGGCGGTCAAAGGCGATTATTGTAGACCGCCACGTCTAGTGCGATATTCAGCTATTTGTAGGGTGGACGTCCGGCTGGCTATTCGATTTTGATTCCCGCCCGGTCAATAACGCCGGTCCATTTCTTGACCTCGCTATTGACCAATGTTTTGAATTCCGCTGGCGTGCTCGCGACAATTTCCACGCCTTGTTTGCCGAATCGCTCGACGACATCCTTTTCATGCAGCATCTTTACCATGTCGGCGTTGATTTTTTGCACGATGTCGGTGGGCGTGCCGGCAGGGGCTTGCATGCCGAACCAGACGTTGACTTCATATCCTGGAACACCTGCTTCGACGACCGTGGGAATGTTGGGCAACAAGGCCGGGCGCTTGGCGCCGGTCGCAGCCAGCGCGGTCAATTTGCCCGCTGTGATGTTGGGATAAACGTTCGGCAGGTTATCGAACAACACGTCAATGTCCCCGGCTAGTAGTGCTGTCACCGCTGGCGCACTGCCTTTATAGGGAATGTGCGACATCTTGGTGCCGGTCAATTCGAGAAAGAGCTCCATAGAAAGATGGTTCGATGAACCGGAACCGGTGGATCCATAATTGAGCTTGCCGGGATTGGCCTTGGCGTATGCGATGAGCGATTTGACGTCTTTGAACGGGGAGTCGGCGCGTACCGTCAGGATGTTTTGTGTGCTGCCCGCCCAGATGATGGGTTCGAAATCCTTGAGTGCGTCGTACTTCATCTTGTCTCGATACAGTCCGGGCAACGCAGAAAACGGCAAGGGCGTGATCAGCAGCGTATAGCCATCCGGCTTGGATTCCGCGACGAAGGTATTGCCGATCAGCGTGTTGCCGCCGGGTTTATTCTCGACAATGACAGACTGCTTCCATGCCTTGGTCAGATACTCGCTCGCGGTCCGGGCAAGCGTGTCGTTGAATCCGCCGGGAGGATAGGGGACGACAATGCGTACGGGTTGGTTGGGATACGGGGATGCGGCTTGAGCTGTCGGCGCGACGGCGGTGGCGATGACCAGACTCAGGCTGCCCAGCACTACACTCAGTTTTCCAATCGTCATGATGTGTTATCCGACCGCCTTTGACGCTGGCATAGCGGTGTGACGAAGGCAGGACAGGATGGAGGTGCAGCGTCAGATCCAGCCTGTATTTGCCTTCGCATCCAACTGCTATGCAGCGCATCGGCGATCTGTCTCCGTTGATGTTGTTGTGGATCGATCGACTTGGTGCTGCGGTGGACGGGCGAGGGGGCCCGTCCGGTGTTGTTGATTTAGAACTTCACGACGTAGCCGGGGCCGTCAACCATGGGGAATTTGTCGAACAGGGATTCGTCGACTTCTACGCCCAGGCCTGGGCCCGTGGGCGGCTCGACGCAGCCATCTTTGCCGATGGTGAACGTCGGCCCGAACATGTCCCGGAACGGATTGAAGTGAGAGACACAGGCCTCGAAATATCCCGCGTTTTCCGTTGCCGCGAGAAAATGCAGGGTCGCGGCGTGGTTCAATCCGGTTGCTGAACTATGTGCGTTGATGGGGATACGGAAGGCCGATGCCATCGCAGCAATCCGCACCGACTCGGTAATGCCGCCGGTCTTGGACAGATCCGGTTGCCATACTTGTACGGCGCCTGCCTCCAGCATCTGGGCGAACTCGAATCGCATGAAATGGTTCTCTCCTGCGGCCAGAGGAACCAGCGGCGTGATCTTGGCGGCTTCGCGATAGGACGCAAAATCGTTGCAGGCAAAGGGTTCTTCCAGCCAGCCTGCTTGAATGTCCGCCAAAGCCGGCAGCATGCGGCGCGCCTGGGCGATGGTGTAGGCGGTGTTCGCGTCGGTCAGGATATCGATCTCGTCGCCCACCATTTTCCTGACGTGCACGCAGCGGGCAATGTCGTCTTTTACCGTATCGCCGATGCGCAGTTTGACCGCACGATAGCCCTGCTCGATGTATGACAGTGCTTCTTCAGCAAGCGTTTCCGGGGCTTGATAACCCAATGCAATTCCGCCGGCATACGCGGGCAAGCGTTTGCTCGAGCCGCCGAGCAGTTCGTACAGAGGCATGTTGGCGGCCTTGCCGCGAATGTCCCACAAGGCCATGTCGATGCCGGACAGCGCCAGGGCGGCGCCTGCACCCAGGCCGTGGCTAGAGAACTGCATGCGGTGTATGCGCTGCCATGCGCCCACGACGTCGGTGGCAGGCATGCCGACCAGCAAGGGCGACAAGGTGTTGTGGATGTGGCTGACGATCGCGCTGGGGCTGCGTCCCGGATGCGATTCGCCGTATCCGGTGATGCCTTCGGACGTTTCGACACGCACGATGATGGCGTCGCGTTTCAAGGTGCTGCCTACGCCCATCGTCACCGTCTTGCCTTCAGGCAAGCGGTAGGAAATGGGGATCGCAGTAATGCGGGTAATTTTCATATTGTCTCCTCGTTGATGTCGTTTTGATTGTTGACGGCATGATTGGGGTATCCCTGGCTAGAGGCTCTATGAAGCCTGCAGCCAGGGGCACGTTAATCAAACCTGTCGGGTACTGCAGTAGGACGTTGCGACTATTTCGCCGTGCCTGTCGGCGATGTAGCCAAATAGCTGACCAGCGTAGGGACGGGCGATTGGCTCAGGCCCGTCTCCGCTGCCTGCTCATACAAGCGTTTGACGCCGTTGGCCAGGGCATTGTGCGAGTCTTGTTCTTCAGCCATGGTGCAGTAGTAGCCCATGTCCTTCAGCGCGTTGGAAATAGAGAACACGAAACCCGATGAGTCTTCCGACTCGATGTAGGGGCGCAGTCGATTGAGCACCACGCCGCCGCCACCGCCTGCGGCCAGGATGTCGCAGAACACTTTTGGATCGGTGCCCGCCTGACGGGCGCATGCGGCGGCCTCGGCCAAGACTGCGGAAAAGCCCAGCGACACGTAGTTGTGCAGCAATTTCATCTGATGGCCGCTGCCCACGCCGCCCGCGTAGGCGATGTTTTCGGCGTAGCTCTGCAGCACGGGCAGGCATTTTTCAAAGACGTTCTTGTCGCCGCCGACGATCAGGTTCAGCCGGCCCTCTGCTGCTTCCTTGGGCGTGCGCGTCATCGGGGCATCCAGGAAATCGCAGCCCGCCTCTTGGACGGCTTGAGCGATTTTGCGTGTGGAAGACGGGATCGCAGTCGAGCAGTCGATCACCGTGCTGCCGGGACGCAGGCCTTGCAACGCGCCGTCCGCGTCAAACAGTACGGCCTCGACCTGGGGCGAGCCCGTGACGCATATGATCAGAATGTCTGCCGCGGCGGCCAACGCCGACGCCTTCGGCAGCGTTTTTGCGCCGGCCGCGAGCAGTTTGTCCAGCGGCTGGTTGCCCGCATGTTCGAGGATGGTCAGGGGGAAACCGTTGCGCAGCAGGCTGGCCGCGATGCCCGATCCCATCAGACCGGCGCCAATCAGTCCGATTTGCGGTTTATTGGATGTCATTCATTGCTCCGAGAAACCCCGACATGACTGCCGGGGAGGAACGAGGCGCAGCCATCAGGCTGCGGGCCTCGTCGGGTGTGGGTGGTATGAGGGTTCTATGTGCAGGGCGAGTCGCGCTTTGCCCTGGTGTCGGGGCAGCGCTCAGGCCTTGCCCAGGCCGCCCGCGCAGATATATTTGATCTCGACATAATCATCGACGCCGTATTTGGAGCCTTCGCGGCCGACGCCGGATTCCTTGATGCCGCCAAACGGGGCTAGCTCGGTCGAGATGATGCCTTCGTTCAAACCTACGATGCCGGTTTCGAGCGCCTCGGACACGCGCCAGGCGCGGCTATAGTCCGATGTATAGAAATAAGAAGCCAGGCCGAACGGCGTGTCGTTGGCCAGGTCGATGACTTCTTGTTCCGTACTGAATCGAATGAGCGGCGCGACCGGGCCAAAGGTTTCTTCCTGCATGAGCTTGGCGTCGCGCGAGACGTTGACCAGGATGGATGGCTCATAAAACAGGCCGCCCAATGCATGGGCGCGGCCGCCGGTCAATGCGGTGGCGCCGCCTGCGAGCGCGTCATCGACGTGCTCCTGTACCTTGTCGATAGCGGCCTGGTCGATCAGCGGACCCAGGTCTATGCTGTCTTGTAGACCGTCGCCGACCTTCAGTGCCAGCACGGCTTGTTTCAGGCGCTCGGCAAAGGCATCATAAATCCCGTCCTGTACGAAAATCCGATTGGCGCAGACGCAGGTCTGACCGGCATTGCGGAATTTCGAAGCCATGGCGCCAGCCACGGCCAAGTCCAGGTCCGCGTCATCGAACACGATGAAAGGCGCATTGCCGCCAAGCTCCATTGAGACTTTTTTCATGGTGCCGGCGCATTGTTCCATCAGCAATTTGCCGACACTGGTCGAGCCGGTAAAGGATAGTTTGCGCACCAGTGGGTTGCTGGTGAGTTCACCACCGACCGTGCCCGAGCTGCCCGTCACGACGTTCAGCACGCCTGCGGGAATGCCTGCTTCTTCTGCCAATTCGGCCAGAGCCAGGGCGGAATAGGGCGTGGCCGTCGCTGGCTTGATGACGATGGTGCAGCCCGCAGCCAGCGCCGCGCCGGCTTTGCGCGTGATCATTGCATTGGGGAAATTCCACGGCGTAATGGCGGCGACGACGCCGACAGGCTGCTTGATCACGACGATACGGCGATCGGACGAGGCGGCGGGAATGATGTCGCCATAGACGCGTTTGGCTTCTTCTGCGAACCATTCCAGGAACGACGAACCGTAGGCAATCTCGCCGCGCGATTCTTTCAACGGTTTGCCCTGTTCCAAAGTCAGCAGTGTGGCCAGGTCTTCCTGGTTCGCCATGCACAAGTCGAACCAGCGGCGGATCAACTGTGAGCGTTGCTTGGCAGCCATGGATCGCCATGCGGGCAGCGCCTTGTTTGCCGCCTCGACCGCTTGGCGTACGTCCTGCTGCGTCAGCGATGGGACGGTGCCGAGGACGGAGCCGTCGGCGGGGTTGGTGACGTCAATGGTCTTGCCGCCGGAGGCGTCGATCCATTTTCCTCCGACGTAGCATTGTTGGCGAAATAGAGAGGGTCGTTGCAAATTCATTGGATAACCTCATGAAAAAAGGGCATCTCAGCGCGTGCCGAGCAAATTGTCGGGAGTCGTGCCTTGGTACAGGGCGTCCAGGCCGTTGATCAGCAGCCATCCCATGGCGTCACGGGTTTCGTGTGTGGCGCTGCCGATGTGCGGGGTCAGAAACACGTTGTCCAATTCACGGTAGCGTGGGTCGATATTCGGTTCGTTGGCGTAGACATCCAGGCCCGCAGCAAATAGCTTGCCTGAGGACAGGGCCTGGATCAGGGCGTCGTCGTCAACCAGCTCGCCGCGTGAAATGTTGATCACTACGGCGTTTTCGGGCAGTTGGGCGATGCGTTCTGCGTTGATGATGCCTTTCAGTTCAGGCGAACCCGGTGCGGCAATGACCAGTACGTCGGCATTGCGCAGGCCGTCGTCAAAGTCCGCGTGATAGATCGCGCCCTGGGCCAGATCGTCGGCTAGCGCGCGGCGATTGTGGTAATGGATTTCCATCCCAAAGGCACGCGCCCGGGTGGCGATCTCCCTGCCGATGCGGCCCATGCCGAAGATCAGCACCCGTCTGCCTTTCAAGCCCAGGCCCAATAGTTGGGTGGGGCTCCATCCGGGCCAGCTGTCGGTACGGACCATGCGGTCTGCCTCGTATCCACGGCGGCAGGCATTGAGCATCAGCATCATGGCAATCTCTGCGCAAGCGTCGCTCAGCACGTCGGGCGTATGCAGGACGCCGATTCCCAGCGCTTGAGCCGTCGCCATATCGATGTGGTTGTATCCCACGGACAGCGTGGCGACATAGCGCAGCGTAGGGGCCAGCTGGCGCAGCACATCCGCGTTGATTTGCTCGGTCGCGCTGGCAAACAGGATTTCGGATCCCTGCGCGGATTGCGCGATCTGTTCCGGCCGCAAAATGCTGTCGTCCGTATTGACCTGAAGCTGATAGCGTTCGCCCAAAGCGGCTTCGATCGCTTTCGGAAAACGGCGGCATAGATATGCCTTGGGTTTGGTCGCAGTGACTGCCATTTCCTGCAATGCCTCCTTCGTCTATTTTTTGGTACTATCAATTTGTACGACGAATTTGTCAAGAGGGAATCCGTTAACCCAGCCATGCCCGAAAAAAAAACAACCCCTGAAAGGACGCTATCCGATCAACTGACGGATATGCTGGCGCAGGAAATCCGGCGTGGCGCGTATCCCGTCAACGCCCGGCTGCCTACGGAAAAATTCATGATGGAGCAGTATGGCGTGAGCCGTACCGTGATCCGGGAGGCGATTTCGCGCTTGAAGTCCGCGGGCTTGGTGGATACGCGTCAGGGCAGCGGCACGGTGGTGCTGGATCCGGCGTCCAGCGATGTGTTCCGGTTGGGCACGCCGGACGAGGATCCCGCGCGCGGGGTGTTGCGCATCATCGAGCTGCGTCGTGGGCTGGAGGCGGAAATGGCCGCATTAGCGGCCGAGCGGCGCAGCGACCAAGATATGGTGCGTATCAATCAGGCGCTGGCGGAGATAGATCACGCTGTCGCCAAAAATGGCGATGGGGTGGAAGAGGACCTGGCGTTTCATATCGCGATTGCGCAGGCGACCGGTAATCCGCATTATCCCGAACTGCTGGGGATGCTGACGCGCGCGTTGAAGGATGCTATTCGCGTGACGCGTGGCAACGAAGCGCGCCAGGAGCAGTTGGCCAATCAGGTGCGTAACGAACACGAGGCAATACGGGCCGCCATCGAGAGGCGAGATGTCGAGGCCGCCAGGGCCGCGGCTTTTCACCACATGCTCAGCACCGCGACTCGCATACAGAATGTCGACGCGGAATATTGGCAGGGATCGAATCGCGCGGCGGCTGGCAGATTGGCGCGTACTCGATTGGCGTCGGAGCTGAGGAAAAGCAAGTCGGCATCCTGATGGCCGGCCGTGGGGAGGGCGATAGCCAGTCAAGCCAGTCAACCGGCTACTGGCCAGCGGCCGTGTCGAAGGCCCAGCAGTTACGGCGTCATGGCCAGCGCCAGATCAAACGCTGCAACCAGCGACGAATGATCCGCGATACCTTTACCGGCAATATCAAAAGCGGTGCCGTGATCCACGCTGGTGCGTACGAAGGGCAGTCCAACAGTCACATTGACCCCATGATCAACGCCCAGGTACTTCACCGGGATCAAGCCCTGGTCGTGATATTGCGCCACGACGATATCGAATTCACCGCGACGCGCCCGCATGAAAATGGTGTCACCGGGCCAGGGGCCGGAAACCTCTAATCCCTCGGCGCGTGCGTGACGGATCGCCGGCGCGATCACATCCAGGTCTTCGCGGCCGAATTTCCCGTCTTCGCCGGCGTGAGGATTCAGTCCGGCCACCGCGATGCGGGGGCGCGCAATGCTCATTTGCCGGCAAGCCAGATCGGCCAGGCGAATGGCGCGAAGCTCGGCTTGGGGCGTGATGGCCTTGGGTACGTCCGCCAACGCCATGTGGATGGTCACCAGCAGCACCCGTAACTCATCATTGGCCAGCATCATGGCGAAATCGGTAGTGTTTGACCGCTCTGCCAGGATTTCGGTGTGGCCCGGCTGATCGATGCCGGCCAGATGCATGGAATGCTTGCTCAATGGCGCGGTGACGATGGCGCGGATCTGGCCTGCCTGTGCATCGTCGATGGCTGCGCACAGATAGTCGTAGGCAGCCTGCCCGGCGGCTGCGCTGGTTTTTCCAATAGGCAGGTCCGGCGGCAGGGGAGCGCTACAGGGAATGACTTCGATACGGCCCGGCGTCCCGCTGGCCAAGCTGGCGTTTGCAATGTCCATAACTTCCATCCTGGCGCCGAGCAGGCCGGCTGCATGGCGCAACGCTCCTGCATCGCCGTAGACGACCACAGGTGCGCGTAAACCTTGTGCGCAGGCTTTCACAATGATTTCCGGACCGATGCCGGCGGCATCGCCCATGGTAATGCCGACAGGAAGCAATTCAGACATGATAGGTGGACGGTAATTTGAAGGTGATAGCTAGCAGGCATCGCAGTGCTTTGCGTGCATAGTACGCCTCTTGGCGGCCGGTGTGATCAGCATGAAATGGAACAGCCCCCTCTGACGTAGAAGGGGCTGCTCACGATGCGCACCAGACGCAGTAGTCGTTACAGCACGTCGCCGGCGTAATCCGCCAGACGCGAACGCTCGCCACGTTGCAGCGTGACGTGCCCCGCGTGTGGCCAACCCTTGAACCGGTCCACCACAAACGTCAGGCCCGAGCTGCCTTCGGTCAGATATGGCGTATCGATCTGCGCCACGTTGCCGAGGCAGACGACCTTGGTGCCCGGGCCCGCCCGGGTAACCAATGTCTTCATCTGTTTGGGCGTCAGGTTCTGGGCTTCGTCGATGATCAGATATTTGTTCAGGAACGTACGGCCGCGCATGAAGTTCAGCGATTTGACCTTGATCCGCGAACGGATCAGATCCATCGTTGCAGCGCGACCCCAGTCGGCGCCGCCCTCGCTGTCGTTCATGTTGAGCACGTCGAGGTTGTCTTCCAATGCGCCCATCCAGGGCAGCATTTTTTCTTCCTCGGTGCCCGGCAAAAAGCCGATGTCTTCGCCGACCGGAACCGTCACGCGGGTCATAATGATTTCGGTATAGCGCTTGGTTTCCAGGACTTGTGTGATCCCGGCTGCCAGCGCCAACAGCGTTTTGCCCGTACCGGCCTGACCCAGCAGCGACACAAAGTCACAGTCGGGATTCATGAGCAGGTTCATGGCGAAGTTCTGCTCGCGATTGCGTGCGGTAATGCCCCAGACGTTGTTTTTGCCGTGGGTATAGTCGCGCAGGGTGGCCAGAACGGCGGTCTTGCCGCTGACCTCACGTACTTGCGCGTACAGCGGCATCTGGCCTTCGAAATACACGAACTGGTTGACCATGAACTGCGAACACAGCGGGCCATGGATACGGTAAAACGTGGTGCCGCCTTGTTGCCAGGACTCGACGTCCTTGCCATGGCGATTCCAGAAATCTTCGGGCAATTGCATCACGCCCGAATACATCAGATCCGAGTCTTCGAGAACGTGATCGTTGTAGTAGTCCTCGGCGGCCATGCCCAGGGCACGGGCCTTCAGGCGCATGTTGATGTCCTTGGACACCAGCACCACCTC
Organism: Bordetella genomosp. 4; assembly: GCF_002261185.1. GTDB lineage: Bacteria > Pseudomonadota > Gammaproteobacteria > Burkholderiales > Burkholderiaceae_B > Bordetella_A. The sequence goes on along the minus strand of NZ_NEVQ01000013.1, from coordinate 925,986 downwards.
GCGCTGCGGGAATTTTTCTTGCAGCGCGCGCACGACGCCCAGGATCTGGTTGTCTGCCTTGCCCATCGGCAGATCCGAGGGCAGGGTGCTGTGGATCGCCGTGGTCTGGAACATCAACCGGCCGGTGGCGTCCTTGTTGCCTAGGGCGCTGAGCTCCAGTCCTTCGTCCAGTTGCTCGGCATCGTTGACCAGCGCATCCAGCGAACGGCTGACTTGGCGCGCATTGCGGGCGACCTCGGACATGCCTTTCTTTTGATGATCGAGCTCTTCGAGCGTCATCATGGGCAGGAAGATGTCGTGTTCCTCGAAGCGGAACAGCGAGCTCGGGTCATGCAGCAGGACGTTGGTGTCCAGCACGAACAGCTTGCGTACGGCGGATTGGGCGCGCGCCTTGGGTTTGCGGGCCGGGGCGGCGGGCTTGGCAGCGCGCGGTGCGCGCGTCTTGGCTGCTACGGGGGCTGGGGCAATACTGGGCACCGTCGCCGGTGCGTGGGCCTGCGATTTGAGGCCGTCTAGTTCGGGTTGTACAGGGAGGGTGTTGACCGCCTCGGCGCGTGCCGAGGGTGCCGTTCCCGCAGCTTTGCTGGGGCGGGCTTTGGGTCGGGCGGTCTCGCCCGAGGGGAATGTCAGGATAGCTGCGGGTCGGGAGGGCAACTTGGGTAGCGGCATATAGGGGGTTCTCCTGGTTGGCCGGCTCTAGCGCCTGACGATGATGCTCAGACAGACTTAACCAATACTGCGGGCAGCTTGCAGGACTTCGTTGGCGTGATTGGGCACCTTGACCCCGCGCCATTCCTGGACCAGCCGACCGTACGCGTCGATCAGAAACGTACTGCGTTCGATACCACGTACTTGTTTACCGTACATGTTCTTCTGCTTGATGACACCGTATAGGTTGCAGACGGTCTCATCGGTGTCCGCGATGAGAGGAAAGGGCAGCTCGTACTTTCCCTGGAAATTCTGGTGCGATTTCAGCGAGTCGCGCGACACGCCGATGACGACGGTGCTGGCATCGAGGAACTCGGGATGCAGGTCGCGGAAATTCTGGCTCTCGGTCGTGCAGCCCGGGGTGTTGTCCTTGGGGTAGAAATACAGCACGACGGCGCGACCCTGGCATTGTTCCAGGCTGATCGGGCCGATGGTGCTTTCAGCGGTAAAAAGAGGGGCGGGTTTGCCGATGAGCGTGGTCATGTGGGGAGATCTCCTTGGGGCGGCAGCAGGGCGACGACCACGCGCCGGCCCTCCGCCATCAGGATGTTGTACGTGCGGGCGGCGGCCTGGGTGTCCATGACTTCGACGCCAATGCCGACCGCCAACAGCGGGCGCAGGACGTCTTGGCTCAGCAGGCGTTGCCGGGCTCCCGTCCCGACGAGCAGGACTTCGGGGCCCGTGCCCTTGGCCAGCGTGCCGCTCTCGGGTTCGTCCAGAAAGGCCAACGGATCGCGCTTGGCCTCGGAGAGCCCGGCGGCCTGTTGCAAAAGGGACGCGGTGATGTCCGCGGCAGCCTGGACAGGCCATTCAGAGACCGTGCCTTCGGGGCCGAAGGCGACGGCATGGGAAAATCGTACCTGGTTGACTTCAATGTACCCATCACCGTAGGCGGTGACGGTATTCAGGGCCGATGCAGGGTCGGTGTGCAGCTTCAATAAAAACTCCAACTTGATGCTTCCGATAATAGCGCATCGGGATGTCGGTTTGTGGCAGGGTATCTACGAGTAGAGGGACAGAACGTGTCAATTTGCCGACGGGGCCTGCATGCGCTAGATTACTAAGTTTTGCTGCGCTGCAAATCCGCGGCACCCCGCCCCATACCAAGGAATGGTTCCCTATGAGGAAGTTCTCCCGCATCGAGCGTCTGCCCCCGTATGTGTTCAACATCACCGGCGAGCTCAAGATGGCCGCCCGCCGGCGGGGCGAGGACATCATCGATATGTCCATGGGCAACCCTGATGGCGCCACCCCCAAACATATCGTAGACAAGATGGTCGAGGCCACGTTGCGGCCTACCACCCATGGCTATTCCGTTTCCAAGGGCATTCCGCGTCTGCGCAAAGCCATCTGTGATTGGTATCAGCGCCGCTATGATGTCGAATTCGACCCGGATAGCGAGGCCATCGTCACCATCGGCTCGAAAGAGGGCCTGGCGCACTTGATGCTGGCGACGCTGGATCGCGGCGATACCGTGCTGGTGCCCAATCCTAGCTATCCCATCCATATTTATGGCGCGGTAATCGCCGGCGCCAATATCCGCTCGGTGCGCATGACGCCGGGTGTGGATTTCTTCGAAGAACTCCAGCGCGCGGTTCGCGAGTCGATCCCGAAGCCCAAGATGATGATTCTCGGGTTTCCCAGCAATCCGACTGCGCAATGTGTCGACCTGTCATTTTTCGAACGCGTGGTGGCGCTGGCCAAAGAGCACGACATCCTCGTCGTACATGATCTGGCCTATGCGGATATCTGTTTTGACGGCTATGTCGCGCCGTCCATCATGCAGGTCCCGGGCGCTCGCGATGTCGCGGTCGAGTTCTTTACCATGAGCAAAAGCTACAACATGGCTGGCTGGCGCATCGGCTATATGGTCGGCAATCGCGATCTGGTCAACGCGCTGGCGCGGATCAAGAGCTATCACGACTACGGCACGTTCACGCCGATTCAGGTGGCCTCCATTGCCGCCCTGGACGGCCCACAGGACTGCGTCGCCGAGGTCGTCGAGCAATACCGCAATCGCCGGGACGTGCTGGCGCGCGGGCTGCACGAGGCCGGCTGGAATGTAGAGATCCCCAAGGCATCCATGTACATCTGGGCGCAGATTCCCGAGCCATACCGGGCCATGGGTTCCCTGGAATTCTCCAAGCGCGTCCTGTCTGACGCCAAGGTTGCCGTATCGCCGGGCATCGGTTTTGGCGAGTACGGCGACGAGTATGTGCGCTTTGCCCTGATTGAAAACGAACAACGCACGCGCCAAGCCGTGCGGGGTATCAAAGAAATGTTCCGCAAGGACGGCTTGTTGAAATAAACCTGGTTGTTGCCGATCCCGGCATCACAGACCAGCCATCGCATTCTGGAAATTGGAAATGACAAACGCTGCAAGTACCCAGCCCGCCTCCGGGGCAGTTCATCCGGGCGCCGACCTGAAACCCATCAAGATTGGCCTGTTGGGCTTAGGTGTCGTGGGCGGTGGCACCTGGAGCGTGCTCACTCGCAACGCCGAAGAAATCGCCCGCCGTGCCGGCCGTCGCATCGAGATCAGCCGGATCGCCGTGCGTGACGTAGCCAAGGCGCGCGGCCGTATCGGCGAGGCCCTTCCTGTGGATACTGACGTGCAGGCCTTGGTCCGCGATCCCAATGTCGACATCGTGGTCGAGCTCATTGGCGGCGACACGCTCGCGCGCGAACTGGTGCTCGAAGCCATTGCAAACGGCAAGCATGTCGTTACCGCAAACAAAGCCTTGCTGGCCAAGCATGGCAACGAGATCTTTGCCGCGGCATCCGCCAAAGGCGTGATGGTAGCGTTCGAGGCCGCCGTCGCGGGCGGTATCCCCATCATCAAGGCCATTCGCGAAGGGCTGACCGCCAACCGCATCGAATGGGTGGCTGGCATCATCAACGGCACCACGAATTTCATCCTGTCTGAAATGCGTTCGCGCGGGCTGCCTTTTGCCGAGGTCTTGGCAGAGGCGCAACGCCTGGGCTATGCAGAGGCTGATCCGACCTTCGACGTCGAGGGTGTCGATGCGGCCCACAAACTCACTTTGTTGGCCTCGCTGGCTTTTGGTGTGCCGGTGCAATTCGACAAAGCGTACATCGAAGGCATCTCGCAGCTCGCCCAAGAAGACATCGCCCACGCCGAACGCCTGGGTTATCGCATCAAACTGCTGGGCATCACGAAGCGTCGTGCAGACGGCATCGAGCTGCGTGTGCATCCTGCGCTGGTACCGGCCGAGCGTCTGCTCGCCAATGTCGAGGGTGCGATGAATGCCGTGCTGGTCCGTGGCGATGCCGTCGGCCCGACGCTGTACTACGGCCAGGGCGCAGGCGAGGAGCCCACCGCGTCCGCCGTGGTCGCGGATCTTGTTGACGTGACGCGTCTGCATACCGCTGATCCGGGCAACCGCGTTCCGCACTTGGCATTCCAGCCTGACGCGCTGTCTGACCTGGCTATTCTGCCTATCGATCAGATCAGCACATCGTATTACCTGCGTCTGCGCGTCGACGATCAGCCGGGCGTGCTGGCCGATATCGCACGTGTGCTGGCGGATCGCGAGATCTCCATCGGCTCGATGATCCAGCAACCCTCGCACATCGGTGGCGCCGACATCATTTTCCTGACGCATGAGGCCACCGAGGGCAACGTAGACAAAGCCATCCACAGCATCGAACAACTGCCGTTTGTACGTTCCAGCGTCACGCGCCTGCGCGTAGAGACCTTGAATTGACAGTGTTCCCTTATCTTTCCGGTACGAATATCGAGGTTTCTCGAGGCTCCCGATGAAATACATCTCCACACGCGGCGGCATGGCGCCGCAAGCGTTCACCGACATCCTGCTGGAGGGCTTGGCGCCCGATGGCGGGTTGGCCGTTCCCGAAACGCTGCCGCAAATCTCGGCCGACACGCTCGAATCCTGGCGAGGCCTGTCCTACGCCGATCTCGCCTTCGAGGTGCTATCGACATTTGCGACCGACATTCCCGCCGACGACCTGCGTCGTTTGACGCATGCCGCGTATCGCGAAGGCGTCTTCAGCACTGCAGACATAGTGCCTTTGCGTCCGCTGGATGGCGGCCTGCAACTGCTGGGCTTGTCTGAAGGTCCCACGCTGGCTTTCAAAGACATGGCCATGCAGTTCCTTGGCCAAGTCTTCGAGTACGTTCTGACGCAACGTGGCGCGACCTTGAATATCCTGGGCGCAACCTCCGGCGATACCGGTTCGGCTGCGGAATATGCCCTGCGCGGCAAGCGCGGCGTATCGGTATTCATGCTGTCGCCGCATGGCCGCATGAGCGCGTTCCAACGCGCGCAGATGTATTCGCTGCAAGACGAAAACATTCATAACATCGCTGTGCGCGGCGTGTTCGACGAGGCTCAGGACATCGTCAAATCGCTGGCCGGTGATCTGCAATTCAAGACCCAATATCGCTTGGGCGCGGTGAACTCCATCAACTGGGCGCGGATCGCTGCACAGGTCGTGTACTACTTCCACGGCTGGTTACGCGCCACGACAGGCCGCGGCCAACAAGTCTCGTTCGCCGTGCCGTCGGGCAATTTCGGCAACATCCTGTCGGGTCACATCGCCCGCAGCATGGGCTTGCCCGTACGCCGTCTGGTGTTGGCCACCAATGAAAACAACGTGCTCGAAGAGTTCTTCCGCACGGGCATATACCGTCCTCGCGGCGCAGAGCATACCTACGCTACCTCCAGCCCCTCCATGGACATCTCGCGCGCATCGAACTTCGAGCGCTTTGTGTTCGACCTGGTGGGGCGCGATCCGCAACGCATCAAGGCACTGTGGGCCGACCTCGCCCGCGATGGTCATTTCGATCTGTCCTCGCTCAAACCTGCATTCGAATCACAATATGGCTTCGTGGCGGGCACGAGTACGCACGACGATCGCTTGTCTGTGATTCGCACCACGCATGAGGCAACCGGCGTGTTAATCGATCCCCATACCGCTGATGGCGTGAAAGTCGCTCGCGAGCATGTGGAACCCGGCGTACCGATGCTGGTCCTGGAAACCGCCTTGCCCGCGAAATTTTCCGAAACCATCGAAGCGGCCCTGGGTAAAAGGGTCGAACCCCCTGCGCCCCTGGCCGACCTGGAGTCCTTGCCCCAGCGGGTCGAGGTCATGGATTGCGACGCACAGTTGGTGCGACGCTACATTGAGGCGCACGCCAAGGTGTAAGAGGCGTTGCAGGCTGTTTTATGACGCCGCCTCGTTAGGGGCGGTGTCATTACAGACTTATGCATTTTGACCACATCCGGTCACGGAATGGGCAGGGTTACGGCCTAAAGTGAAGCTTCGTTCAAGATTGACGGAGTTACCACTATATGAAATTCAAGACCCTGATGCTCGCTTCGACCATTACTGGAATCGCTGTTTTGGCTGGCTGCTCAACGCCCTCAGTGATCCAAAAGCGCGATGGCAGTCAGGTTATGACTTCTGACAAGCCTGAATATAACGAGGACACTGGCTTTTACGAGTACGACAAAAACGGCCAGAGAGTACAAGTCAACAAAGACGATGTGAAGACCATCGAAGAAGTTAAGTAGTCTTGGCTTTGTGTATTAAAGAAGACCCGAGCGAGTAGTTGCTTGGGTCTTTTTGTATGCGTTTATGCGATTCGAATCTGCCAGTCGGTTAGATGCATGGGTCTTCTCTGTGAAGACGTCCCTGTCGGGCGCCTGGAAGCCACACCGGGCCTATCGCCGCGACTCGGCCCATGACCAGGGGCCTCGGCCCGCTTCGCGGGCTAAATCGCGGCTCGACGGCCCGGTGTGGCTTCCAGGCGCCCGACAGGGACTCACAGTGAAGCATGCCGCGGATGCTGGCTGATGGAGGTTTGCACGCTGCCGCGCTTGACGACACACTACGGCCGTCCGATTAGTGATGATGCTCATCACGTAAACCCGGTGAGCGCAGATCATCCATGATGTGCAGATAACGCGAGCCGGGGGTTGCCATGTAAAGGCTGCGCCGGCCCGTTGAGTCCGCCGAGCCATCCTTGTCAGGCGGGGGGCAGTCGGCTGGGCATGTTTGAGCGCAGCGTAGCGGAGCGAGTTTGCCCAGCCGCCCCGCCTGGCGAGGATGGCGAAGGGCAGTCTGGTCGCGCAGGCGACCAGACCGGACGATAGGGCCGGCGCAGCCTTTACATGGCAACCCCCGGCGTTTCAAGAACTCCTACGCGCCATATCCTCTACGCCGCAGAGTCCTCCCATCAAGCCCCCGCAGACGCCTCAGCGTGATACCGCCCCACACGCTCGACTTCATTCTTCGACCCCAACACCACACTAACTCGCTGGTGCAGTTTCTCCGGGTGAATATCGAGAATCCGCTGATTACCGTCAATCGACGCGCCACCCGCCTGCTCGACAATCCAGCTCATCGGATTAGCCTCGTACATCAAGCGCAGTTTGCCCGCCTTGCCCGGCTCACGCGCATCCCAGGGATACATGAAGATCCCGCCACGCGTCAGAATGCGATGCACATCCGCCACCATCGAGGCGATCCAACGCATGTTGAAGTCTTTGCCCAAAGGCCCGGTTTTGCCGGCCAGGCATTCGTCGATATAGCGTTTGACCGGCGGTGCCCAGTGACGCATGTTCGACATATTGATCGCGAATTCCTTGGTGTCCTCGGGAATGCGGATGTTTTCATGCGTCAACACCCACGAACCCATCTCGCGATCCAAGGTAAAGCCGACAACGCCATTGCCAATCGTTAGCACCAACATCGTTTGCGGCCCATACACCGCATAGCCAGCGACGACTTGCTGATTGCCCGGTTGCAGGAAATCCTGTTCGCAGACTTCGTCCGCGCCGGCCACGCGATGCGGAGCGCGCAGGACCGAGAAAATCGTGCCGATCGAGACGTTGACGTCGATGTTCGACGAGCCGTCCAGCGGATCGAACAACAACAGATATTCGCCCTTGGGATAGCGGTTCGGAATCAAGTGGATGGTTTCCATTTCCTCGGAAGCCATGGCCGCCAGATGGCCGCCCCATTCGTTGGCTTCCAACAGGATTTCGTTGGACAGCACATCGAGCTTTTTCTGAACTTCGCCTTGGACGTTTTCCGATTCCAGGGCACCGAGCACACCACCGAGCGCGCCTTTGCTGACCGCATGGCTGATGGCCTTGCAGGCGCGAGCCACGACTTCGATGAGCAGCCGGACTTCCGGAGCCAGGGCCTGGGCAGAGCGTTGCTGCTCGACCAGGTATTGGGTGAGGGTTTTGCGTTTCAAGAGGGGTCTCCGTAATCAACGTAAAACAGGTGGGCCGCACAAACTGCCGCGAATAAGCAGGCAGGGGGCAAGACCGAGGGCAGGAATATCCGGGCCCTCGGTGACGTGGTGTTAAGCCGCAAACTCCAAGGCTTTCGATACGATCTCCAGCACATTGCGTGACAAGCCGGTGTGGTTGCGCACGCGTTGCAGCGCCGCTTGCATGGGGGCGCGTAATTCAGGCACAAAGCGTGCCCAGTTATCCAGCGCACGCGTCAGGCGGGCAGCGATTTCAGGGTTCAGGGCGTCGAGTGCCAGGACTTGCTCGGCCCAGTAGTCGTAACCAGCGCCATCTGCTCGATGCAAGCCGCGCGCATTGTTCAGGCAGAACTGAAAAACCAGCGCGCGAGCGCGATTCGGGTTGCGCAGCGTAAATGCGGGGTGATTCATCAGCGCGCGCACGCTATCGACATTGCTGCTCAAGGCAGTCGCCTGCAGCATGAACCATTTGTCGATGACCAGCGGATCGTCCTTCCAGCGCGTATAGAACGTGTCCAGCGCGTGCGCTGCAACCTCGCCAGGGGCGTAGTTCACGAGCGTCCCGAGCGCGGCCAAGCTGTCGGTCATGTTGCCCGCCTGGTCGAATTGCGACTGGGCCAGCGCCTGCGCACCCTCGACCCCGGCGGCCATCAAATGGCCGAGCGCCTGGTTTTTCAGGGCCCGCTGGCCGGCGGGGCCAGGAGCGGGGCTATAGGCGCCAGGCGTCTGGTTGGCGTCGAAAGCCTCGCGCCATTGCGTCGCCAGTTGCCGTCCCAATTCCCTGCGCAGGAAATCCCGGGCGGCAGCGAGGGCAGGAGGATCGATGGCTTCCTGGCGCTCTGCCAGGGTCTTTTCCGAGGGCAAAGCCAAAGCGCGCGCGCGATAGCCCGCATCCAAGGCCGGATCAGTCAGCAAAGCGCGCCACGCGTCGATAAAACCGGTGTTGACCTGGAGCGGCGCACCCGCCTGATGCTGGGCCGCCAGGGCCAAAATCTGCCGAGTTGCCAGTTCCTGGCCGGCTTCCCAGCGGGCAAACGGGTCGCGGTCGTGGGCAGAAAGCAGCGCGAGTTCTTCGTCCGTCCAGTCGTACTCCACAATGACAGGCGCCGAAAAACCGCGCAGCAATGAAGGGACCGGTTTAGCGGGAACGTTGTCGAATACCCACTGCTGACGGGGCTCGGTCAGTTCCAGCAGCGCTGTGTCCTGTGGCTGCGAGGCGCCGTCGAGATGCAACGGCAGGGCGCGTCCCTCGGCGTCGAGCAAACCCAGCGCAAAGGGGATGTGGAAAGGCGCTTTGACATAGTCGCCGCCTGCGCGTTTTTCCACGCCGACCAGCGGGCAGCTTTGGCTCAGCGTCACAGTGCAGCGTTGTGCCGCGGCATCGTAATCCAGAGTTACTGCGACGCGAGGCGTACCCGCTTGGCGATACCAACGACGAAATACCGACAAGTCCCGGCCCGGGTTCAAACGGGTATAGACCGACTCCATGGCGGCGACGAAATCGTCGCACGTCACCGCCTGGCCATCGTGACGGCGGAAATACTCGTCGATCCCGGCACGGAAGCCGTCTGCGCCCAGCAACGTATGCTGCATCCGGATGACCTCGGCGCCTTTTTCGTACACCGTTGCGGTGTAGAAATTGCCAATTTCCTGGTAGCTTTCCGGGCGAATCGGGTGGGCCATGGGGCCCGCGTCTTCGGGGAACTGGGCCGCGCGCAGCGTCACGACGTCATCTATGCGCTTGACGGCACGGGCGCTGGCTGCAGCCGCTGCGTCCAATCCCCGAGCCATCATATCGGCGGTGAACTCCTGGTCACGGAAAACCGTCAGGCCTTCTTTCAGGCTGAGCTGGAACCAGTCGCGGCACGTGACGCGGTTGCCCGTCCAGTTGTGGAAATATTCATGGCCAATGACCGCCTCAATGCCTTCGTAATTGGCATCTGTCGCCGTGTGCGGATCGGCCAGCACGTAGGCGGCGTTGAAGATATTCAGGCCCTTGTTTTCCATGGCGCCCATGTTGAAGTCGCGCACGGCGACCACCATGAAGCGGTCCAGATCCAGTTCCAGCCCAAATCGGGTTTCGTCCCATTGCAACGCACGTACGAGGGACTCCAGCGCCCATTCGGTGCGGTCTTCGGAGCCTGGATCGCTATAGACTTGCAGCAGGACAGGGCGCCCGGATGCCGTCTTGACGGTGGTTTCCCGGTGCGTGAGCTGGCCGGCCACCAGGGCAAAGAGATAGCAAGGTTTGGGAAAGGGGTCTTCCCAGTGGGCTTCCTGGCGGCCATCGGGCAGGGTACGCGTGGATAGCAAGTTGCCGTTGGACAGCAGCACCGGGTACGCGTCGCCCGCTCGCAAGGTCACTTGATAGCGCGACATGACGTCGGGTCGGTCGGCAAAATAAGTAATGCGGCGAAAGCCCTCGGCCTCACATTGTGTAAAGAAATTGCCGCCCGATACATAAAGACCCATCAGGGTGGAGTTGGCGCTGGGCTGGCAGCGGCTGACGATCTCGACCGTCGCCTGGGCCGGCAGATTGGACAACACCAAGGCCGCATCATCCAGCGTGTACTGCTCGGTCGGCCAGGGTTTGCCATCGACATGCAGCGACACCAATTCGAGTTCGGCGCCATCCAGGACCAGTGGGGCATTGGCCGGCGCGTCTGCTTTGCGCTCAATGCGCAGCGTGCTATGCACCAGGGTGGTTTCGGGATCCAGGTCGAACGCCAGGGCCACCGTCGGGATGGCGTAGGGGTAGGGCTGATAATCTTTGCGATATACGGTTACAGGCGTTTCGGTGCGCATGCCTAGATCGGATCAGAATAGGTAATGCCCTATTGTAGTAGTACCCCGCCAGGCATTCGGTGGACAGAAATATCCAGTTGAAAAACTTTTGCTCGCCAGAAGTGTCGAAGTCTGCCCAGGTATGATGAGTTTCGTGTGCCCACGGAAACGCTGGACGGATCCGCGTCCGGCCCTGGGGCCTCATTAGGAGACCCGCTATGTTTGAATCCCGCAAATGGCTAGGCCTGTGCCGTCTGGCGGGTGTGGCCACCGTGTTGTCAGCGACCATTCTGGTGACGGGATGCGCCACCCCGACAGTACAGGCCAGGGTGACCTCGTTCCAGCATTGGCCCTCTGATGTGGTCGGTGCCACCTACCGGTTCGTGGACGCCACGCCCGGCCAGGCGAATAATCTCGAATATCAGGCTTACCAGGACTCGATGCGCGCCAGTATCGGGCCTACGGGTCTGGTCGAAGCGCAACCAGGCGCCTCAGCTCGGTTTAATGTGTCATTCAAATACGGCACCGAACAAACTCAAGTCATGACCCGGCAATCGTACGACCCGTATTTCTATGGCGGGTTTGGCGGCTTTTATGGGCCGCCATGGTGGGGCCCGGGCTATTGGGGGCCTACCTGGGTAGATGTGCCGACCGTTGCCTATCGTAATCGTTTGACGGTTGAAATTTACGACAACGCCAACAAGGGGGCGGAAGTTTACCGTTCGTCGGCCTATATTTTGAGTGGCCGGGAGGATCTCGTACGCACGATGCCTTATTTAACGCGGGCAATATTCGACAATTTTCCCGGAAATAATGGCTCGGAGCGCGAAGTCGAATATCCCATTAATCGTTAACTGTTTTCCATTAACAGCAATAATCGGCCTGGAGTGAATGGAAATAATCCAGATGTGAATATGTCGGATGATGTCGTCCGGTGCTCCGGTTCAGCCGATATATTAGATTTTAGGGACGGATTAAATCGGTATTGGCTGGAATACTATTGCCCCAGGGGAACCTGGGGGCAATAATTTATTCGGTGATGAGAAACGTTTCGCGGCTGTTGCCAGCGGCTTCTTCGGCAGCGAGCCAGCGTGGCGCTTTGCCGCGGCCGCTCCAGGTTTCACCGCTCTGGGGGTGGCGGTATTTCGGAGCCACTTGGCGTTTGGCCGCATTAGGTATGGCCTTGCGGCTGCTGGTGGCGCGGGGAGTTTTAGCAGCGCCACTGAATGCCGCAGCGATTTCCTCCGGAGTGATATTGTATTCACGCATGGAAGACACAATCGAGGCAATCACCGGTTTGCGGCGTTTCGTTTGCAGTGCTTCAGCTTTTTTCTGCAACTTGCTGATTTCTTTTTCTATTTTGGCTTGCAAGGTAGCGTAACTTTCACGGGGCATGACTTGGTCCTGGCGAATAATCAGACAGTTTTTGAGTAGGGATGGTGTGCGGGATATTGTTTTGATACGGCTATATCACCAATAATACCTAAAATAACCCATAAATGGATGGATGAGTCAAGCTCATCGCATTAAAAGTAGGTAATGAATGAGTAATTCCAAATTGAATTCGACATCAGTCGCTGCTATTCAGATGGTTTCCAGTCCCGACGTACAGGATAATTTGCGCGCGGCTGGCGAATTAATTGAAAGGGCGGCTGGTTCGGGGGCAAAGCTGGTGTCGTTACCCGAATATTTTTGTTTTATGGGAACCGCTGATCTGCAGAAACTCGAGATCAAGGAGCAACCCGGTTCGGGGCCGATTCAAGACTTTCTGGCCGAGCAGGCCGCCAAACACCAGATCTGGCTGGCAGGCGGCACCTTGCCACTGGCATGTCCGGATGCCGGACGTGTATTCAATACCACGTTCGTTTACGGGCCAGACGGGAAATCCGCTGCGCGATACGACAAAATTCATTTATTCAATTTTCAACGCGGCGCCGAGGCTTATGACGAATCGATTGCCATTCGTCCTGGAGACGCCGTGCAGACCGTGCAGACTCCCTGGGCGCGTGTCGGCTTGTCGATATGTTATGACCTGCGGTTTCCCGAGCTTTATCGGGCGTTGGGGCAGGTGGACTTGATTTTGGTGCCGGCCGCCTTCACCTACACTACAGGCAAAGCCCATTGGGAACTATTGTTGCGGGCGCGTGCCATCGAGAACCAATGCTATGTGCTGGCGGCCGCCCAGGGCGGGCATCACGTCAATGGCCGGCGTACTTGGGGACATTCCATGCTGATTGACCCGTGGGGCGAGATAATTGACGTGTTACCCGAGGGGCCAGGCGTGGTCAGCGGTACCATAGAGCCTGAGCGCCTGACGCAAGTGCGCGCCTCGCTGCCTGCGTTGCGCCACCGAGTCCTGTAAAACAGAGATTTTATGAACCTGATCGATCCCGATATCCAATCGTTGGCTACGGCCAAGTCATTATTGCTGGACCCCTGGGGCCTGACCGAATCCGACATGGCGCGTGCGCTGGGGGAAATTTTCACCCACAAGGTCGATTACGCTGATCTGTATTTTCAATATACCCGTAGCGAAGGCTGGAGTCTCGAAGAGGGTATTGTGAAAACCGGCAGTTTTTCGATTGGGCAGGGCGTGGGCGTGCGTGCCATCAGCGGCGAGAAAACCGCGTTTGCCTATTCCGATTCCTTGTCGCCCGATGCCTTATTGTCGTCGGCTCGTACGGTGCGAGGCATTGCCCGCCGTGGCGCCGGCAAAGTCAAAGTTGCCGCCCAGGTTCCTCCCCTGGCTGGCCGCAGCCTGTATGCCGACCTGGATCCGCTGACGACGCTGAGCGCACCGGACAAAGTGGCATTGCTGGAACGCGTTGAGCGGATGGCGCGCGCGCGGGATCCGCATGTCATCCAGGTCATGGCAGGCCTGGGGGCGGAATATGACGTGATTCTGGTGGCGGGTAGCGATGGCCGCTTGGCCGCTGATGTGCGCCCGCTGGTGCGTTTGTCGCTGACGGTGATCGCCGAGCGCAATGGCCGTCGCGAGATGGGACACGCCGGTGGCGGTGGCCGCACCGGGTTGGCCTATTTCTCCGACGAAATCCTGAAAGGCTATGTAGAACGCGCGGTGCACGAGGCCATGGTCAACCTGGAGGCGCGTCCTGCTCCCGCTGGTGAAATGACGGTGGTGCTGGGCTCGGGCTGGCCGGGCATTTTGCTGCACGAGGCGGTCGGTCATGGCCTGGAAGGCGACTTCAATCGCAAGGGTTCCAGCGTGTTTTCAGGCCGTATCGGCGAGCGCGTGGCATCCAAGGGCGTAACAGTGGTGGATGACGGCACACTGCCGGACCGCCGCGGTTCGTTGAACATCGACGACGAAGGCAATGCTACACAGCGCAACGTGCTCATTGAGGACGGTTTCCTGCGCGGATACATGCAAGACACGCTGAACGCTCGTTTGATGAAAACGTCCGCTACCGGTAATGGCCGGCGCGAATCCTTTGCGCATCTGCCCATGCCCCGTATGACCAACACGTATATGTTGGCTGGCCAAACCCCGCCCGAGGAAATCATCGCCTCGGTCAAGCATGGGCTTTATGCCGCGAATTTCGGTGGCGGGCAAGTCGACATCACCAACGGCAAGTTCGTGTTCTCGGCTTCCGAGGCCTACATGATCGAAAACGGCAAAATCACCTATCCGGTCAAGGGTGCCACGCTGATCGGTAACGGACCAGACGCCATGAACCAGGTCAGCCTGATCGGTAACGACCTGCAGTTGGATTCCGGGGTTGGCACGTGCGGCAAAGATGGTCAGAGTGTGCCAGTAGGGGTCGGGATGCCTACGGTGCGCATGGACGGCCTGACCGTGGGCGGAACAGCCTGACTTGCGGCCGGGGGCAGGGTTTCTGCGTCAGGGGTGGCAGTCTAATCCCTGAAGGCTCCTGGTTCTCAAAAGTCGTAGACGATGTTCGGAAATTTGTGCTAGAGTCTTTCCCTATGAAATTCGCGTCCCCCGCCTTTTACTTTTATTTTTTTGGTTTTCTGAAGCCGCTGGCGGAGGAAGGGACGCACTTAAACTAAAGTCGTACAAAATTCCTTAAAAAAAGCCGCCAGCTGCCCTGGCGGCTTTTTTGTGCCGCCAGCCTGGTGGGTCACCCAGGAGTCTCTCGTGTCACACAATACTGACGATCTTCGCATCCGCGAAATCAAAGAACTGAATCCGCCCTCGCACGTCATGCGCGAGTTTTCCTGCACTCAGGAGGCATCTGAAACGGTATTCGCCGCGCGCCAGGCAATGCACCGCATTTTGCATGGCATGGATGACCGTTTGATCGTGGTCATCGGGCCGTGTTCGATTCACGACACCAAGGCCGCCCTCGAATACGCCCAACGCCTGAAGCCGGTACGCGATCGCCTGAAGGGTGAGCTGGAAGTCGTGATGCGTGTGTATTTCGAAAAGCCTCGCACGACCGTGGGCTGGAAGGGATTGATCAACGATCCGGGCCTGGACGGCAGTTTCGACATCAATCGCGGCATTCGTGTCGCCCGTGAGTTGTTGCTGGACATCAATAGCCAGGGGCTGCCGGCGGGCTGCGAGTTTCTGGATATGATCACGCCGCAGTACATCGCCGACCTGGTGTCCTGGGGCGCCATCGGGGCGCGTACGACCGAAAGCCAAGTTCACCGCGAGCTGGCTTCCGGCCTGTCGTGTCCGGTCGGCTTCAAGAATGGCACGGACGGCAATGTGAAGATCGCAGTGGACGCGATCAAGGCGGCATCACAGCCCCATCATTTCCTGTCGGTGACCAAAGGCGGGCATTCGGCCATTGTCTCGACGGCTGGCAACGAGGACTGCCACGTGATTCTGCGCGGCGGCAAGACGCCTAATTATGATGCGGCCAGTGTCTCCGCAGCCTGCGCGGATATGGCGAAATCCGGTCTCGCGCAGCGCGTGATGATCGATGCCAGTCACGCTAACAGCAGCAAAAAACCGGAAAACCAACCCTTGGTCGTGGATGATGTCGCACGTCAGCTCGAAGCCGGCGACACGCGTATTGTCGGCCTGATGATCGAAAGCCACCTGGTCGCCGGCCGTCAGGATATGGTGCCGGGCGAGCCGCTGGTGTATGGCCAGAGCATCACCGATGGCTGCATCGATTGGGATGCTTCGGTGGCGGTATTGGAGCGGCTCGCGGGGGCAGTGAAAGCCCGGCGGCTGGCCGCGGCAGTTGTGGGGAAATGATGCCGCGCAAGGCGTAGAATAGGTTTTTTACTTTCTACGCTGTTGCCTGCCATGAATGCTCCTGCCCATACCGAATCTTTGCGCCGACCTGTTCCCGCTGCCTGTCTGGATGCTCTGCGCGAGCGGTTTGCGGATCGTCTCTCTGTGGCCGAGGCTGTGCGCGAGCATCACGGCCGCGACGAGTCGCCGTATCCGCCCATGCTGCCGGATGCGGTGGTTTTTGCGCAAAGCACCGAAGAGGTCGCTGCGGTCGCGCGGTTGTGCAACGAACACCGCGTGCCGCTGATTCCCTACGGTGCAGGGTCATCGATCGAAGGGCATTTGCTGGCGATCCAGGGCGGTATCAGTATTGACCTGTCGCAGATGAACCAGTTGCTGGCGGTCAACGCAGAAGACCTGACCGCGACGGTGCAGGCGGGCGTGACACGCAAGCAACTGAACGAAGAGATCCGCGATACCGGTTTGTTTTTCCCCATTGATCCGGGCGCCGATGCCAGTCTGGGCGGCATGGCGGCTACGCGAGCCTCGGGCACCAATGCGGTGCGTTACGGCACCATGCGCGAAAACGTGGTGTCGTTGACGGTGGTGACGGCCGACGGCCGTATCGTTCGTACCGCGAGCCGCGCCCGCAAATCGTCGGCAGGCTACGACCTGACGCGTATCTTTGTTGGCAGCGAAGGCACGCTGGGCATCATTACGGAAGTCACGGTGCGCTTGTATCCGCAGCCCGAGGCGGTGTCCGCAGCTATCTGCAATTTCCCGTCGTTGAACGACGCGGTGCAAAGCGTGATCGAAATCATCCAGATGGGTGTGCCGGTGGCGCGCGTCGAGTTCATGGACGAGGCCGCCGTGCGCTCGGTCAATCTGCACAGCAAGCTGACGCTGCGCGAGACACCATTGCTGGTGTTCGAGTTCCACGGCAGCCCGGCTGGCGTGCAAGAGCAAGCCGAGATCGTGCAGGGTATTACGGCCGATCATGGCGGCATGGATTTCGAATGGGCCGAGCGTCCCGAGGATCGCAGCCGCTTGTGGGCGGC
The DNA here is from genome assembly GCF_002261185.1 of Bordetella genomosp. 4. GTDB lineage: Bacteria > Pseudomonadota > Gammaproteobacteria > Burkholderiales > Burkholderiaceae_B > Bordetella_A. The sequence goes on along the minus strand of NZ_NEVQ01000013.1, from coordinate 908,996 downwards.
ACGGCATGCTGCCTATTTTGCCGGCCTGCAACTGCGGCCGGGATGCCGGGCGAGCACGACCGATGTGTGCGTGCCTATTTCCCGTCTGGCCGATTGCGTGCGAGAGACGGTTGAGGAACTGGATCGCGCCAGCTTTCCCTACACGATCGTCGGCCACGTCGGAGACGGTAATTTTCACGTGCTGATGTTGTTGGATCCCGACAATGAGGCCCAGTGGCGCGAATCGGAAACGATTAATCACAATTTGGTCCGGCGTGCGATCGCTGCCGATGGCACATGCACCGGCGAGCACGGGATTGGTCTGCACAAGATGCAATTCATGGCAGAAGAGCACGGCGAAGACGCGCTGGCGCTGATGCGTAGCCTGAAACACGCCTTCGATCCCAATAACATCCTCAATCCCGGCAAAATCATCAACTGGTAAACCGCGGGGGCCGCAGCTTGTAAAGCTGCCGGCTGGGACAAGGATGATGTGGCGGATGCGGGTAAATCCGCTCTGCCACGATTGATAGCGACACGCTATTGTGTACAGATGAACTCATTGGTTGAGCCCAATTTGCGTCACACCGAGCAATCGTTTTCTGCGAGTCCGGTTCTGGACGCGCTGCACAGTGTATTGCCCACGCATTGCATCCTGCATCGCGAGGAGGACACGCGTCCTTACGAATGCGATGGCTTGTCTCTCTATCGAGCATTGCCGCCTATTGTGGTGTTGCCCGAGACCGAGGAGCAGGTCATTGCCGTCATGCGAGTCTGCAAACGGTTGAGTGTTCCTATCGTGGCCCGCGGCGCAGGCACAGGTCTATCCGGCGGCGCCATGCCGCACGCACAAGGCGTGCTGCTGGGCCTGGCGAAATTCAACCGCATTCGGCGAGTGGATCCCGTCAGCGCCACGGCGGTGGTTGAGCCTGGTGTACGCAACCTGGCGATTTCCGAGGCTGCGGCGCCTCATGGTCTGTATTACGCACCAGATCCGTCCAGCCAGATCGCCTGTTCCATCGGCGGCAATGTGGCGGAGAACTCCGGGGGCGTGCATTGCCTGAAGTACGGTCTCACGGTTCACAATGTATTGCGAGTGCGCGTGGTGACCGTGGATGGAGAGGTAGTCGAGTTGGGATCCGAGGCGCCGGATGCACCGGGTCTGGATCTGCTGGCCTTGTTCATCGGTTCCGAGGGCATGCTGGGTGTGGTGACCGAAATCACCGTCAAGCTCATCCCAAAGCCCGCATGTGCTCAGGTCGTCATGGCCAGTTTTTCCAGTGTCGAGGCCGCAGGACAGGCGGTGACCGATGTGATTGCGGCCGGCATCATTCCTGCAGGCCTGGAAATGATGGACCGCCGAGCCGTGCAAATGGTCGAGCCTTTTGTGAACGCCGGCTATGACGTGACGGCACAGGCCATTCTGCTGTGCGAGTCCGACGGCACAATCGAAGAGGTTGCGCACGAGATCGAGCACATGGAGGCTATTTTTGGCCAGGCCGGTGCGACGCGTTTGCAAGTCTCGCGCGATGAGGCCGAGCGCTTGTTGTTCTGGGCCGGACGCAAGAATGCCTTTCCTGCAGCAGGGCGTATTTCGCCTGACTACTATTGCATGGATGGCACCATCCCTCGCCGTCATCTGGCGCGTGTGCTGGGCGCGATCGAGCAAATGGAAGACGAGTTTGAGCTGCGTTGCGCGAATGTCTTTCATGCGGGCGACGGCAATCTGCATCCGCTGATTTTGTTCGATTCAAACAAGCCCGACGAGGTCGAGCGGGCAGAAAAATTTGGCGCGGCAATTCTCGAATTGTGCGTGCAAGTAGGAGGCACCCTGACTGGGGAACACGGGGTGGGTATGGAGAAGATAAATCAAATGTGCGTGCAATTTTCGCGTGATGAGCTGGAGGCATTTCTGGCTGTCAAGCGGGCGTTTGATCCGCCCGGTCTGTTAAATCCTGAAAAAGTCATTCCGACCCTGGCACGCTGCGCCGAATACGGCAAGATGCATGTACACGGCGGAGAGCTGCGATTTCCCGATCTCTCGCGCTTTTAGGTCCGGCGCGTATGGAATTCGTTCTGTCGGAGCTGTGTGATCAGGTCATGACGGCGCACGCCGGTCACAAGCCGTTATTTGTCTGTGGCGGCGGCAGCAAATCGTTTTACGGCAATCACCGCCCAGTGACGCCGCAAGACGGGCATTGCCTGTTGGACATGACCGCCTATAACGGCATCATCAATTATCAGCCGTCTGAGCTCGTCGTGACGGTGCGCGCCGGCACGCCTCTGGCCATGCTCGAGGCCGAACTGGCCGAACACGGCCAAATGCTGGCGTTCGAGCCGCCCCATTTCAGCCCCACGGCCACGGTCGGCGGATGCGTGGCGGCCGGCTTGGCTGGCCCGCGCCGCATGACGGCGGGCAGCGTGCGCGACTTTGTGTTGGGCGCGCGCCTGCTGGATTCGCAAGGCCGTCTCCTGTCATTCGGCGGAGAGGTCATGAAAAACGTGGCAGGCTATGACGTATCGCGCCTGCTTGCGGGATCGTTGGGCATCTTTGGAGCGATCGTAGATGTTTCTCTCAAGGTCCTGCCCAAACCGTTCGAAGAGTGCAGCTTGCGATTCGAGGCGACGCAGCAAGAGGCGCTGACGTACTTTGCGCAATGGCGCAGTCAACCATTGGCGATCTCGGCGACGAGCTGGAGTCCGGCTGATGGCTACGACGCTGGCACTGCACAGGCGGATCATGGTGCCGAGGCGGCCATTGGTGCTGACGCTGCGGATATGGCCAACGCTGCCCGCACCGCCAACACCGCAGGCTATGTCACCGTGCGGCTGTCAGGGGCGCCGCCTGCCATCCGTGCCGCCAAGGCAAGCATAGGCGGTGATGAGTTGGACGCTGAGCAAGCCCATCTGTGGTGGACGTCGTTACGCGAACAGGTGCATCCTTTTTTCAAATCAGATCGACCTCTGTGGCGCGTCGCGCTGCCTCCGACCACACCGGCCCAGGACTTTGGCGTGCCGACATTGGTAGAGTGGGGCGGCGGCCAGCGTTGGCTGAGCGGCAATCTCGATGCGCAGGCCGTGCGGGCGAGGGCGGAGCAATTAGGCGGGCATGCCACCTTGTTCCGTTCTGCCGGGAGCGCGATTCCGGCCGATGGGGTCTTTCATCCTCTATCGTCCGGTGTTGCTGCCATCACACGGCGATTGAAACAAGAGCTGGATCCTGCGGGATTATTCAATCCCGGCCGACTGGTGTTGGAGCTATAGCGCAGCATGCAGACCAATTTAGCTTCGTGGGTGCGAGATACGAATGAGGGCCGAGAGGCCGACGCCATTCTGCGTCGTTGCGTGCACTGCGGATTTTGCACGGCGACGTGTCCGACCTATCAGGTGCTGGGCGACGAGCTCGACAGCCCGCGCGGTCGCATCTATTTGATCAAGCAGGTTCTGGAGGGCGCGGAGCCCACGCAGGCCACGCAACAGCATCTGGACCGATGCCTGACATGCCGCAACTGCGAAACCACGTGTCCGTCGGGTGTGCAGTATGGGCATCTGATCGATATCGGCCGCCACTTGGTAGATCAGAAGGTCAGCCGGTCTTGGTCTGACCGTATGCGCCGCCTGTTGTTGCGTAAAGGCATTAATTCGTCGTTGTTCGGCCCTGCGATGCGTCTGGGGCAGGCGCTGCGTCATGTGTTGCCGGATACGCTCAAGCGCAAGGTTCCGGCGCGTCGTGATCCAGGGCAGTTGCCATCGGTGGCACAGCACACACGCCAGGTGCTGATGCTGACCGGCTGTGTGCAGCCTTCCATGATGCCGACTATCGACGCAGCGACGATCCGAGTGCTCGATGCGATAGGCATTGGTGCACGGCTGGCACCCGGCGCGGGATGCTGTGGCGCCGTGAATTTTCACCTCGATGCGCAGGCAGACGCGCTGGATCAGATGCGCGCCAACATCGATGCCTGGTGGCCTCTGATCGACGCAGGCAACGTTGAGGCGATTGTGATGAATGCGTCTGGCTGCGGGGCGATGGTGAAGGAGTACGCGCACCATTTACGCCATGATGCTAATTACGCTAGTCGTGCGGAACGCATTGTGTCTTTAGTCAAGGACGTCGCGGAAATCGTTGCGCCGCATGCTGAGTTGCTGCGTGCGCGGCTGGCGCCGGGTGGGCGTGCGGCGTTTCATCCTCCATGTACCTTGCAGCATTGGCAAGGGTTGCGCCCGTTGAGCGAAAGGCTGCTTCGTGATTTGGGCTTTGAGTTGCAGCCGTTTGCGGATACGCATCTGTGCTGCGGGTCGGCAGGAGCGTATTCGGTGTTGAATCCGGAGATGGCGTTGACGTTGCGGGATCGCAAGCTTGCGGCGATTTCACAGACTGAGCCGTCGGTGATTGTTTCGTCGAATATTGGGTGTGTGTCGCATTTGCAGAGCGGGACGGATGTGCCGGTGCGGCATTGGATTGAAGTGGTGGATGAGAGGTTGATGGCGCGCGGGTGAACCCGTCTTTGCGTGTAGGGCATGGTGGCATGCGTAATGCTCGGTTCTAAAAGCGCCGCGTGTTGGCGGGCAAATGCCATGCCGGCCCTATCGCCCGGTCTGGCCGCCTGCGCGGCCAGACTCCCCTTCACCTGCCTCGCCAGGCGGGGCGGCTGGGCAAACTCGCTCCGCTGCGCTGCGCTCAGACATGCCCAGCCGACTGCCCCCCGCCTGACAAGGCAGGTTCGGCGGGCTCTACGGGCCGGCATGGCATTTGCCCACCAACACGCGGCTCACGTTGTCTCCAGGCTACGGATTCATAGAGACGTCCAGGCAAGTCAACAACTATCAGGCCTCAAAGCTCATCTCCTCGATACTCGACGTAGCTACATTTCTTGGCGCCCAAAGCCCTTAATGTGGACGGGGGAATTGAACCCCCGGCATCGAGTAAATCCGTGGGTCCGGGGAAGACGCGATAAAATCCCGCCATCATGTCTTTAACTCCCCATTCTCCCACCGGCAAAGGCCGCGTCGTCGTCGGCATGTCCGGCGGCGTTGACTCTTCGGTAACCGCCTGGCTGCTCAAGCAGCAGGGTTACGAGGTCATCGGCCTGTTCATGAAAAACTGGGAAGACGACGACGATTCTGAGTACTGCTCGACCCGCCAGGATCTGCTGGACGCAGCCAGTGTGGCCGACTTGGTCGGCGTGGATTTCGAATACGTCAATTTCGCTGCCGAATACAAAGACCGCGTTTTTGCCGAATTTTTGCGCGAGTACTCCGCAGGGCGTACGCCGAATCCCGACGTCTTGTGTAACGCCGAGATCAAATTCAAAGCGTTCCTCGATCATGCCATGACGCTGGGCGCCGACCACATCGCGACCGGGCATTACGCGCGCGTGCGTGCCGTCGAGGGTCAGAACGGTACCGAATACCAGTTGCTAAAGGCGCTGGATGGCAGCAAGGACCAAAGCTATTTCCTGCATCGCCTGAATCAGGCACAACTGTCGCGCACCCTGTTTCCGTTGGGCGAGGTCCATAAAACCGAGGTTCGCCGCATTGCACACGAAATCGGTTTGCACAATGCAGCCAAGAAAGATTCCACCGGTATCTGTTTTATCGGCGAACGGCCGTTCCGCGAGTTTTTGAATCGCTATTTGCCGACGGAGCCGGGCGATATCCTGACGCCAGAGGGCAAGCGAGTCGGGCGACATCACGGCCTGTCGTTTTATACCCTGGGCCAGCGTAAAGGCCTGGGCGTAGGCGGCGTCAAGGGCAGTCAACGCGACGACGGTACGGCAGACGCCTGGTATGTCGCCCGCAAGGATCTGGCACGCAATGTGTTGTACGTCGTCCAAGGGCATGATCACCCTTGGCTCTTGTCAGACCGTCTGCAGGCGCTGGACGCCAGCTGGATAGCTGGTCGACCGCCTGAGGCAAAGGATTACGGCGCCAAAACGCGCTATCGGCAGCCTGATGCGGCCAGTCGTGTGGTGTCGGCGGACTTGAGCGCGTTCGAGTTGTCATTCAGCCAACCCCAATGGGCCGTGACGCCCGGGCAATCGGCCGTGTTGTATGACGGGGATGTGTGCCTGGGTGGAGGGATCATCGCGTCATCAGAGACGTAATGTCGTAGCGGGGGCGTGCTGCGCGCGCCCGATTGCGTGATGCGAGGATCGTTCGATGCGTTTCCTCGGGTAATACCGCGATGCGCTTCAAGCGCATCAAGATGATTTGAGCCGCCGTCCGGAGGGGATGGCGTTATTACCTGAGTCACGGCATGTGCCGCGATGGTCTCAGGGATGTTGTTAACGAAGAGGAGGTCGAAGTGGATGTCAATGTCGTGCTAGTGGTGTGCTTGCTGGCGTTGGGAGCGGTTGCCGGATTCGCAGCAGGGTTGCTGGGTATCGGCGGTGGAATGTTGCTGGTGCCGTTCCTGACGATGTTGTTTGCCTGGAATGGCATGCAACCAGACTTGATCGTGCATGCTGCGATTGCCACGTCGATGACTTCGATTCTGTTCACTTCGCTATCGAGTGTGCGGGCGCATCAGCGCAAGGGCACCATCCAGTGGAAGATCGTCCTCGCCATGGCGCCCGGCATCATTGCGGGCGGCCTGTTGTCGGGCGGCGCTGCATTTGCCGCGATCAGTACCGCCTGGTTGTCTCTGTTTTTCGCCTTGTTTGTGAGTTACTCGGGCTGGAACATGCTGCGTAACTCCAAGCCCAAACCATCTCGCCAGATGCCGGGCATCGTCGGTACGTCCGCCGCGGGGGTCGGCATCGGCTTCATCTCCGGTCTGGTGGGGGCAGGGGGCGGCTTTCTGTCCGTGCCCTTCATGGTGTGGTGTAACGTCGCTCTGCATGCGGCGGTATCGACGTCGGCTGCCTTGGGCTTTCCGATTGCGCTGGCCAATAGCGCGGGCTATATCATCTCGGGCCTGGGCCAGAGCATCTCGCAGCCGGGCATGCTGGGTTATATCTATTGGCCCGGTCTGCTGGCACTGGTAGCCACCAGCGTGTTGACCGCGCCGGCGGGCGCGCGCATGGCGCATCGGTTGCCGGTCAGCACGTTGAAGCGGGTTTTTGCCTGCCTGCTGTTTGCGTTAGCGGCCTATATGCTGTTCAAGGCTGTCCAGGCGTTCAGTCACTGAGCTACGAGCGGTACGCGGGCTGTTTTTCACCGGACGGCCCTGCGCAGAGCATTGTGTTTCAGGAAAGGGCCGCCCACACCGTGCAGTGTCGAGAGCCCGCTCCAAAAAAACGCCCCGCAGACCGGACTCGAAATCCGGCCAGCGGGGCGTTTTTTTGCCGCCGGGCCGCCCCAAGGCAAAAAGCGCCCCCTTTGGGGGGGGCAGCAAGCCGAAGGCGCAGCGTGGGGGGGGCTTTTTTTGACCTTGTTCAGGCTGCCGGAGGCGGCGGGACGCTGTCGATAAATGATTGGCGTGCCGAGAGCTTTTCGTAATGGCGTGCCAGGTTGGCATGGCTCTCGCGCCAGTTCAGATGCGAAAAACGCAAGTCCAGATAGCCCAATGCGCAGCCGACGGCGATGTCCGCCAGGCTGTAATTGATGCCCATGCAGTGAGCCTGCTCGCCCAGACTCTCGTCCATGGCATGCAGGGCGGCGTCGATTTTGCCGTATTGGCGTTCGATCCAGTCCGCGCTGCGCAGTGCCTCGGGGCGCTGGTTTTCGCGGACGATCAGGATGCCGGCGTCCAACAGCCCGTCGGCGATGGCCTCCCAGCATTTCACCGCCGCGCGGTCGCGGCCCGACTGCGGGATCAGCCGTGCGACTGGCGAGAGCGTGTCCAGGTACTCGACGATGACGCGCGAATCAAACAGCGCACCGCCGTCTTCCATGACGAGACAGGGCACTTTGCCTAGCGGGTTGTAGGTTTGGATTTGCGTGTCGGGTGACCAGACATTTTCGAGTTCGAGCTGGTAATCCAGCTTTTTCTCGGCCATGACGACTCGCACTTTGCGAACGTAGGGGCTAGTGAGTGAACCGATCAGTTTCATAGGGGCCACAGGCGAAGTCGGAAAGCGGGCGAAGTATAGCAGGGCGAGCCCCGCAAAAATGCAAAGTTGGCCCTACGTGACGTTTTTACCGCATGATGCTCCTATCCTGGATGATAAAATCACAGGTTGCCTACTTCTTTTTTCATCCCTTCACGCCATGCAGATCGCCGACCAAATCAGTCACCTCAATGCTCTTTCGCCGCTAGATGGCCGCTATGCCTCGCGCGGGGATGCGCTGCGGGGTTTGTTGTCCGAAGCCGGCTTCATGGCGCACCGCGTCGAGGTCGAGGTGGCCTGGCTGGTGGCGTTGTCGGATGCCGGTCTGCCCGAGCTGCCGAGCTTTTCGCAGGGCGCACGGGCGCGCCTGGCCCAGTTGGTCAGCGACTTTTCCGAGGCTGATGCCGCTCGTATCAAAGACATCGAGCGCACCACGAACCATGATGTAAAAGCGGTCGAATATTGGCTGAAAGAAAAGGTCGCTGGCGATGAAGAACTGGCCCGGGCCGCCGAGTTCATTCACTTTGCCTGCACCTCCGAGGATATCAACAACACGTCCCACGCCCTGATGTTGACGCGCGCTCGCGCCGAGGTCGTGGTGCCGCGTTTGCGCCAGATCGCGGATACGCTGGGCGACATGGCTCGCCAGTACGCCGACCAGCCTCTGCTGTCGCGTACCCACGGCCAGCCTGCCAGCCCCACCACGCTGGGCAAGGAATTCGCCAACGTCGCTGCGCGCCTGCAGCGCGCCATCGTGGCGATCGAGGCGGTCGAACCGCTGGCCAAGCTCAACGGCGCCACCGGCAACTACAACGCCCATTTGTCGGCTTATCCTGAAATCGACTGGCCCGCGTTCAGCGCGCGCGTGCTCGGCGGGCTGGGGCTGACACAAAACCGTCACACCATTCAAATCGAGCCGCACGACTGGATGGCTGCCTTGTTTGATGCCGTGGCTCGTGCCAACGTCATCATTCTCGACCTGGACCGCGATATCTGGGGTTATGTGGCGCTCGGCTATTTCAAGCAGCGCCTCAAGGAAGGCGAGGTCGGTTCGTCCACCATGCCGCACAAGGTCAACCCCATCGATTTCGAGAATTCCGAGGGCAACCTCGGCCTGGCCAACGCCGTGCTGCGCCACCTGTCGGAAAAACTGCCCGTGTCGCGTTGGCAGCGTGATCTGACCGACTCGACCGTGCTGCGCAACCTCGGTGTGGGTTTGGGTTACAGCCTGGTCGCGTGGGATTCCTGCCTGCGTGGCCTGGGCAAGCTCGAGGTCAACGCAGCGGCCATCGATGCCGACATCGACGCCTGCTGGGAAGTCCTGGCCGAGCCCGTGCAGACCGTCATGCGCCGCTATGGCCTGCCGCAGCCCTACGAGCAACTCAAGGCCCTGACCCGCGGCAAAGGCATTACCGAAGCCGCCTTGCGCGAATTCGTCAGCGGTCTGGCATTGCCGGAAGAGCCCAAGGCGCGTCTGTTGGCCATGACGCCGCGCTCCTACATCGGGCTGGCCGCGGGTCTCGCACGAGAGGTATAGTCGTGTGTGCCGGCTTGTCCGGCACCTCGTCGCACCTATCGGGAGATCCCCCTATGAAGCAATTCCCCTTGCTGGCCGCTGCGGCCTGTACGATCGCTGTGTCTCTGTGGTCCGCGCCTGCGCAGGCACAGTTTGCCAAGCCGGCTGACGCTATCAAATACCGCCAGGCCGCTTTGACGCTGATGGCCTCGCATTTCGGCCGCATGCAGCCAGTGATCAAGGGACAGGCCCCCTATGATGCCGAGCAGATCAAGGCCAATGTGAAATTGCTCAATACCCTGGCCGAACTGCCTTGGGCGGGTTTCGGACCGGGTACCGAGGGCGGCGAGGCGCGCCCCGAGGTCTGGAGCGATGCCGCAGGCTTTCAGCAAAAACGCGATGCACTGAAAGAAAATCTGGCCAAGCTGCAGGTGGCTGCCGACTCCGGTGATCTGGACAAGGTCCGCGCCGCGTTTGGCGGCGTAGGCTCCAGCTGTAAATCCTGCCACGATAGCTATCGCGAAAAGAAATAAGCGCGAAGCAATCCGCCGGCAAACCCACCCAAGGCATCAGGCCGGGGTGGGTTTTTTCATGCCGTCACCAAGAGGCCGTAATCGTCGGCGGTCCTTGATGTGTGGGGAAATGCGGCAATACGTCTTCGGCCAGTTCCTGAATCACCTCAGCCGCTGGCCGCTGCGCGAACTGTATCCCCAGTGCGGCATGGTTGACACCTGCCGCCTGCCATTCCTCCAGCAAGGTGATCAGGCCATGACGCCCGGTGCGCAGAACGTAGCCGCCTTGCAGCGGCGTGCGCGGATGGTCGGGGTCATCCACCAAATCCACCCATTCGTTCGTCATGTGCGGACGAAAGCCGCCATCGGGAATGAGGTCGCGCCAGGCACGTATTTTTTGGGCCAGGCGCTGCGGACCCGTGGGCGTATTCGTGGCATCAGGATACGTCAGCCAGCCATCGGCGTGCTCGGCGATCCAGGGCAGCGATTGGCCTGACGAGCCGGTGACGATCAGCGGGATCGAACCGGTAGTGGGCTGCGGCAGAAATTCCGCATTCTCAAAACGGCCCAGCGGCGAGTCTATCGCCAGCCGGCCGGCCTGCATGAGTCGGCGGAAGTAGGCGACTGCCTGCGCAAACCGCTCACCGCGCTCCCCGTGTTGCAGTCCATAGGCAGGGAACTCAATGGGCCGGTCGCCCGAGGCGATCCCCAGCACCAGGCGGCCGCCCGATAGCTGGTCGATGGTGGCCGATGCCTTGGCCAGGTCAATCGGATGGCGCAGCGAAAAAATGGCGCTACCCGTTGCCAGTGCCACGTTCTTCGTTCGTGCGGCGAGAAAGGCCAGATAGGTGAAGGGGTCGAAAACCTGCCCGGCATCGCCAAACCTGGGATCGAACAGCGGCACGTCACGCACCCACACGGCGGCGAAGCCGTGGCGGTCGATAATTTCCACCAACTCTGTCTGCCCGTTCAGGACGCGCATGTCACCCTCATAGAAGCGCAGTGGCAGAAAGAGGCCGATAGTCAGGCGGTCGGGTGCGAACATGCGCCGGTAGCCGGGATGGGAGTGAAACGCTGTAGACGGCGTGTTTTTGGTGATGGGCCGAATCGTGCTCGTCGTGTTCATCGTGTCGGCCTCCTTCATGCGCCCGTTGCCGGTTCGGGTAGCGTGACGCCCTTGCGCACGGCGGGCCGCTGCGCTATCCGTTCATGCCAGGCGCTCATGTGCGTGTGCTGGCTGAAATCGAAGTCGACGATGCGCGCGATGTGCGTCCAGCCAAAGTGCGCAATGTCGGCGATCGAGTAATCCTCACCAGCCAAGTAGGGATGCTGGCTCAGGCGACTGTCTATCACGGCAAATACGGTTTCTGTCAGGTGGCGGAAGCGTTCGATGGCAGCCGGTATCTTTTCCGGGGCGAACAGTTCGAAATGCACGCGCTGCCCGATGATGGGACCGGCGCTGGATGAGTGGAACTGCAGCCACTTGATCGCCTCCCAGCGCGCCACCGGGTCCTGCGGCAGCAGCCGGCCGGTCTTCTCGGCCAGGTAGAGCAGAATGGCGGCCGACTCGAACAGCGTGATGCCGGTTTCATCGTCTGTGATGACTGGGATGCGGCCATGCGGATTCAGCGCCAGGAACGCCGGCTGCCGGTGTTCGCCCGCGTTGATGCGGACATGGTGCACGCGGTAGGGCAGTGCCAGTTCTTCCAGGGCAATCGTCGCTTTGAAGCCGTTGGGCGAACTGTCGGTGTAAAGATCGATCATCGCAGCATCCAAAATTAAGGTTTACTAAAGACAATTCACAGCACTAAACTTCATGCATCATCGCTGTATCATCGAGCAATCGAAAGCGATCATTTCTAGCTTCTGTCTTTAGAAAAACTAAATCTAATGGCTATCTCACTGCCTCTGCCTGCGCTACGTACCTTTGTCGAAGTTGGCCAGCGCGGCAGCATCAAGGCCGCCGCCGAAGCCCTGCATGTCACCTCCGGTGCAGTCAGTCAGCAGATTCGATTGCTGGAAGATCGGCTGGGGATGGCGTTATTCACGCGGGAACGGCAGGGTTTGCGCCTGACCGAAGCTGGCGCCGGCGTCCATCCTTCGCTGCTCGAAGCGTTCGCGCAGATCGACAAAGCCGTGGACACGCTGGAAGCATTCAAGGGCCGCCAAACGCTGACCGTCAGTACCGTCGCCACCTTCGCCGCATCCTGGCTGGTGCCGAGATTGGGTCGCTTTAGCCAGCGGCATCCGCAGATCGAGGTGCGCGTCGAGGCGACTTCCGCCTTGATGGACATGCGCCGCGACCGTGTGGACGTGGCGTTGCGTCACGGGCTCGGCAATTACCCCGGCCTGGAAGTCACTCGCCTGATGGCTCCGGTGCTGGTGCCGGTGGCCTGCCCGGATCTAGTGGCGCATAGCCATGCCATTCGAGAGCCGGAAGACTGCCTGAACTATCCGCTCCTGCACGATTCCGACCGGGTGGACTGGCCGCTTTGGTTTGCCGCGCACGGTGCGGCCAAGGATCCTCGGGCGCAGCGCGGCACGGCGTTCGAGGACGACTATCTGCTGATCCGGGCTGCTGCGGCCTGCCAAGGGCTGGCCCTGGTGCCGCAGGAATATGCGCGCGAGGAAATCGCCGCCGGCCGCCTGGTGCAAGTGCTGGACAAGCCCTGGCCGGCGCGCTTTGCCTATTACCTGGTCACGCTGCCGGGCGCCATGCAGCGCCCCGAAGTCAGGGCGTTTGCGGAATGGATCAAAGAAGAAGCGCAGGATGCCAACGCTGGCCAATAGAGACGCCACGCTTGCGCCCAGCGTCCCATGACGCGCCACCATTGCTGGGTAGCGCTTGTTGCGACACGCGGGTGATTACGAAAACGAAAAATCCGCCACGAGTTCCAGCGAGCGGATCCACAACACCAGGGCGGTCACCGCCGCTGCGATGATCGCGGCGCGTAGCCAGATCATGGGGCCGTCTTCGGTCGGCGGCGTGCCAGCCGGCAGGTCCTGGGGCCGGGCGTTGCCGGTGATCATCGGGCCTACGATACGCCGCCGGCGTACCGCGACGTACCACACGATGGCGACCAAGTGCAGGGCAACCAGCCCGATGATGATCCATTCATTGCGCTCATGCCATGACGCGAGCCAGGACGAGATGCTGTCGTCGACCCGGCCATATAACGGACCTTGCGTCATGATATCGTCGCTGATGAACAGGCCGCTGATTGTCTGAAAACCCAATACCACCAGCATGGCAATGACGGACAAAGCGCCCAGGGGGTTATGGCCGGCAGAAGTCGCAGCGCCCTGCATATAGCGTTTGATAGCGCCGGGCCCGCGGACAAAGGTGGAAAAACGCGCATAGCGTGGGCCGATCAGCCCCCAGAGCACGCGAAACAGGATCAGGCCTAGCGTGGCCAGCCCGAAGCGGACATGCCAATCCATGTACAAACCGCCCAGCTTGACGCTGACGTAGGCGCCGATGACACAGATGGCCAAGGCCCAGTGGAATAGACGAGTGGGAAAGTCCCAGATGCGGATACAGGAACGCGTGTGCAGCATGGGCGAAGCCGGCTCGGAAAAAGGGAAAACCACTTTATCACGGGCTTGTTGCTTCCAGCGTTTGGAGTTCGATACTTAATCGCCCAACGCGCCGTTCGCAGCCCGAGTGTGCCGCATCGGATGCGGCGCACTCGGGCTGGCAGTCGTTGGAGCTAACCCATTATGTGATGGGATCAAGCTGCCTGCTTGCGTACGGGCTCGATTCGATGCACGTGTTCGTGCCGGAATCGGATACGCATGCCGCGCTGATCTGCGCAGCCGCGGGGGCGCACGACGTCGGTCGTGTACGTCACCGTGCCGTTGATCGGTGCGTTGTAAATCACCGTGGCGCGAATTGCAGGGCCATGAGCCGGCCGCAGGTGCACGATATCGCCGACGTGGATCGGCATCTGATCGAGCTTGGTATGGGCGCGGCGAGGCAGCAGTTCAGACGGCGTAATAGGGTGAATGTAGTGGTTCATTTGAGTTCTCATTATGGTTATGGAAATGCAATGACAAGCCTTGAGCAAGCTGCGTAAAAGCAGGAAAGACCAAAGGGGTGTCAATCTCGAGCCGCAAATGCTGCACGAACGTTGGCCGTATGCGCAATGCGGCAAATGCCTCGGTTGGGGCGGGGCAATTCAAACAAAAGGCCAATGGCCATGGAGTCAAGGCAGGATGGCGGATTAATGTTGGGTGTATTTCGCCAAGGCCGCCGCCGGGATGAATTATGGATTTAAATAATGTGCCAGGCGTTTTGCCTAGCGTATCCCGGGGGCATTTACTGCCAAGTTTTCTAATATAACGCTAAATTATTGTTTTGGCAAGACTTTTCTTGGCAATGGTACAAGCCGACGTTTCTTTTCTTTAAGTCGGCCCATACATGACAGAGTATTACTGACGCATTGCGGCCTGCTGGTGCGCCAGGCGTTGAGCTTCGATGATTTGGTCTTCGAGCTCTGGCGACATTTCCAGGGCGACTTGCGGTGTGCCGCCAGGGGCGGTGGTATCCAGTTTGAGGAGGATGCGCTGGCCATTGAACGCCGCGGGTGCTGCCTGGATGTCTATATATCGTTGAACCAAGGCGTCGACCGCTTGCTGTGCGCGCGCCATGGCAGCGGCGTCCAGCGATTGGCCGGCCAGCTCCTGGTTCACCACGCGAGCGAGGTCCGATGTGAAAAACAGGAATGCCGACGAGCCTCGGCAGTCGGGATGGGTGTAACCCCAGGGTTGCGATTCGCTGGAGCCGGTAACAGAAGGCGAAGAGTTGGATGCGTTCATGTCGCCATTGTAGGGTAGTCTATGCGGCGTAAGCGGTCCGGCTGCGGCGTGAGCGACAGGCAGCCGGCGCAGTATCGGCGTATTTCAGGAGAATCATGCGTATCGCCTTTCAGTTCATCAGCATCGTCTTGCTGAGTATGGCCATTGCCGGCTGCGTCAATAAAGAGCCGGAGCAACGTGCCGCGTTTATTGCATGGCTGCAGACTCAGGTAATTGATACGGCCGATCGCCGCGTTCCCGCGCTGGACGAGACGCAGCGTGATGCGTTGGGCGATTATGCCGACCAATATGCGGTGCTGAGTGCCGTGGACAATGCTGTCCAGCAACAAATGCAGAATCTGACGAATGCTTTCGAGCACGAGGAGCTGGCATCGCTAGCGCAGCTGCAGGCACGCCACCAGACCCTGTTGGCCGACCGTCAAGCCTTGGCTGCCGGGCAAGAGGCACTGCGTCAGGCACAGGCTCATGCGCAGTCCGAGCGTGCCGAATGGGAGCAGCCTGCGGACCTGCAGCCGGTGTACACCAAAGCCTACGACAAAATCGCGACCCAGCCGGTCGGCGTCCTGGACGAGCTGACTGCTATAGCCCTGGCTTCTTTGGATGACGCCCTGCGTGTAGCGGATTTCCTCACCAAGCACGCGGATCAGATCACGATCGAAGCCGACTCTGCCGCTGTGCGCGATCCCTCTGTGCAACGCGAGCTCAACCAACTGCTCGATACGTTGAATAGTCACGCTGCCGCTGTCGAGCAGGCACAAGCTCGTTTGCAGACATTGCAGCCCCTATGATCCGACCATTTGTACAATCGCAGCACTCGCGGCCAACGCCGCGCATGGAATTCACGCTATGAATGGCTCCAACCTGCATTACCGCTTTTTCCTGTTTCTCCTGGTGGTCGTGTCGATCGCCTTTGTCTGGGTATTGTGGCCGCTGTATGGCGCGGTTTTCTGGGGCGCGATTCTAGCCATCATTTTTGCGCCGATTCATCGGCGCATCGCCGCCAAACTCGGCGGCAGGCGCAATCTCGCGGCACTGATCTCATTGATGCTGGTGTTGGTGGTGGTGATCGTACCGGTGACGTTCATTGCCGGCTCGCTGGTGCAGGAGGGCAGCAGTCTGTATCAACGCGTCAAGTCAGGGAATTTGAACTTCGGTTCTTATGTGCAGCAGATACTGGATGCGATGCCCGCCAGCGTGCAAAACATGATGGATCGTTTCGGAATCGGCGATCTATCCAGCATGCAGGACAAGCTGACTGCCGGCGCCATGCAAGGCAGTCAGTACATCGCCACGCAGGCATTCAATATCGGCCAGAACACCTTTGAGTTTCTGATCAGCTTTGGCGTGATGTTGTATCTGCTGTTCTTTTTGCTGCGTGATGGCTCGATTGTGTCGGCGCGGTTGCGCGAGGCAATTCCCTTGAGCGATACACACAAATTGCACTTGCTGCGCAAATTCACCACCGTGATCCGGGCAACCGTCAAAGGCAACATCGCTGTGGCGGCTGCGCAGGGGGCGCTGGGCGGGGTGATTTTTTACATACTTGGCATCCAGGGGCCGGTGTTATGGGGCGTAGTGATGGCATTTCTGTCATTGCTGCCCGCCATCGGCGCAGGCTTGGTCTGGGGGCCGGTCGCCGTCTATTTCCTGGTCTCGGGCGAGCTGTGGCAGGGCGTGGCGTTGGCTTTGTACGGTGTGCTGGTGATCGGCATGGTCGACAACGTATTGCGTCCCTTGCTGGTCGGTAAAGACACCAAGCTCCCCGACTATGTGGTGCTGATTTCCACGCTGGGCGGGATGGGGCTATTCGGGCTGAACGGCTTTGTGATCGGGCCGTTGATCGCCGCGCTGTTCATTGCATCGTGGGACTTGTTTTCGTCGGATTTTGCGACCTTGACGGGTCAACGAAAAGGACAGCGTTCGCAGCGGCGTGACAGTCATGAATGGCGTATGCCGCAAGACGGATCATCCAGCCAGGCGCGCCCCGCTCAAGCGCCTCGTGTGGCCCATGCGCAACGTTCTACAGATACAAAATCGGGGGATTTCACCTCGGGAGCGCAACATTCCGACCAAAATAACCCGCCCCGTCAAAGTGCTCGCTCCCGGGGAAAACGGCGATCCGACAAGATCTGATGTCAAAAGCCGGGCGCGAATGTACTGAATTATGGCTTATGTAACTTTTTCGTAATGGTTTTCAAAGATTGCAAATGGCCATAGTTTGATCATGTTCTTGGTCTACTCTGAATGGGCAGGACATCATCAGGGAGATCCGCTATGGACACTTATGCTGCGTTCGCTTCCAAGGTGAGCTATACCATTCGTCCTCGTGTGCACGAGGCCGACCTGGGCGAATACCGGGGGTGTGTCGAGGTCATTGGCCGTGAATCCGACTGGACGTTCAGCTTTACGCGTTTTTGCGAGGTTGCCCGTCCCAGCCGCGAGCGGGCGGAACATGACGCCATGCGTCTTGCGCAACATCTGCGGGACACCGAGTGCGGTGATGGCAAGAGCTGGATCTTGCCAGGGCAGATCAGCCAAACAGGCGAGCAAGCGCTGCTCGCCGATATCCCGAGCAGCCTGCTCAACCCCAGCCCCGGCCCCGCCACTGGCCGCCGCGGCAAGCGGCATCTGCGTGTGGCGGCGTAGTCGCTGCAGTCAGGCCGCTAGTCCAGTTTGAGATTGGCGGCCTTGATGACCGGTTTCCATTTTTGGAGATCGTGCTCTATGGTTTGCGCAAATTGATCAGGCGTCGTCGGCATGGCCGTTGCGCCTTGAGCTGCCAGCGCGTCTTTAATGTCCTGGAGCGCAAGAATCTTGTTCAGCTCCGTATTCAACGTCTGCACGATATGCTTGTCTGTCTGTGCCGGCGCCAGCAAACCATACCAGACGCGTACGTCGAAATCGGGATAACCCAGCTCGGCGACGGTTGGTACATCTGGCATGGCGGGGCTGCGCTTGGGCGAGGTGACCGCCAAGGGAATCACGGTGCCTGCTTTGATCTGCGGTGCTGACGAGGGTATGGATGTAAAGATGATGGGGATCTGTCCGCCCAACAGGTCGGCCATCGCCGGACCAGAGCCCTTGTATGGCACGTGCACCAGTTTGATATCGGCCTTTTGTTGCAGCAGTTCCGCAGCCAGATGGGTAATCGTGCCTGCACCGGGCGAACCATAGTTGATGGTGCCAGGTGCTTTCTTGGCCGCTTTGATCAAATCGTCCAACGACTTGTAGGGGCTGTTCTTGCCCGCCACGACGATCAGCGGGGCTTCGCCGACGATGCCGATGGGTGCAAAGTCCTTGATCGGGTCATAAGTGAGTTTGCTATAGAGCGAGGGCGCGACGGCCAGATTGTCGGTCTGGCCCATGACGATTTCGTAGCCGTTGGGTTGCGCGCGTGCTGCGGCCGAGATACCAACCGTGCCGCCCGCGCCGGCGCGGTTTTCTGCGACGACGTTCCATTTAGTGGTCTCGGCCAATTTCGCCGCAACGGTACGAGAGAGAAAATCGGTACCTCCGCCGGGGGTGAACGGTACGATGATGCGAATCGGTTGGTCGGGATAATTCTTTTGCGCCACGGCGGGCATTGCAAGGGCCATAAAGCAGCCCGCGAGTAGGGTGGCACGTAGCATGATGTCTGTCTCCTTTGGGGGTTGTGCGCTGGTCATGATGCCAGCGTTGTGTACTGCTCGATGCGAATAAGGCCCGAGTGCAGGCCTTGTGTAGGTATTTCAGATTTTGCCGGCTTGGCGCAGTTGGGCTATGTATTCGCGAGAGAGCCCCAGCTCGGTGAGCACGTCATCGGTGTCAGCCCCGAGTTCTGGTGACGCGCGATATGCCCGGCAGGGTGCTTCGGTGAATTTCACAGGAAAGCCCAGCATGCGTACTTGTTGGCCATCCGGATGCGGGACGTCAATCGCCATTTCTTGATCTGCGACTTGGGGATCGGCAAAGACCTCTCGCAGGTTCATCACTGGTCCGCACGGCACACCGTAGCGATTCAAGCGCTCGATCCAGTAGTGCGTAGGTTGTTCTCGAGTGCGTGCCTCGACGATGGCCTTGATCGACGTCCGGTTCAGCATGCGATCGGCGTTTGCCTGGAAATCGGGATGGGTGCGCAACTCCTGTAATTCCAGCGCATCGAGGAGTTTTTCATACATTGCGTCGTTGGACGGCGCAATCGCCACCTGGCCGTCTGCCGTTTCGAACAGACCGTATGGCGCGACGATGCCGTGATCGTTGCCGGTGCGGGCAGGCAGTTGTCCATTGGCGAAATAGTTTGCCGCATGAAAACTAAGCAGGCCTATCATGCTGCTCAGCAGGCTGACGCTGATCGTATCGCCGCGGCCCGTGCGGTCACGCCGCAGTAGTGCAGCCATGACGCCCAATGCGCCGTTCATCCCGGCAATCAAATCGCTGATAGGCGGTGCGGCACGCATGGGAGGATCACTTTCCGCGCCATTCAGGCTCATGAATCCGCTCATGGCCTGGGCGATGAAATCGAACGAAGGCCGGTCACGGTAGGGGCCCGATGTGCCGAATCCGTTGATACTGCAGTGAATGATGTCGGGCCGCAGGACCTTCAGCGCGTCGCTGCCCAAGCCCATTTTTTCCATGATGCCCGGGCGATAGTTCTCGATGATGACATCGCAGCGCGGGATCAGGCTGCGCAAAATGTCCTTGCCTTCCTGGCTGTACAAGTCCAGGGTCACGGATTTCTTGTTGCGGTTGTAGTTCGCGAAATACCAACTCAGGCCATCGCGAATGACACCCTGGCGGCGTACTGGGTCACCTTCACCCGGCGTTTCGATTTTGATCACCTCGGCGCCCATATCCGCCAGGATCGACGTGCAGTAGGGGCCGGAGATAATTCGAGTCAGATCGAGAACGCGAATTCCCGTCAATGGCATGTTCGTGTCTTGTTCAGATGGATGCATGTGTCAGCCGCCCAGGCTGGGTAGCCATAAAGTCAGTGGAGGAAAGGCGCAGATCAATGCGAGGACGATCAACGACCAGATAAAGAACGGAATGACCTCGCGTACGATAGGGCCGATAGGGGTGCGGCCTACCGCAGAGGTCACAAAGAGCAGAATGCCGACGGGCGGTGTCAGCATGCCGGTCATCAGATTCAGGATCAAAATCATCGCGTACTGGATCGGATCCATGCCTAGTTGTGCACCGATCGGCAACAGCGCAGGCAACGTGATGATCATGGCGGGCAGGGGTTCCAGGATCTTTCCGACCAGGATAAGAAAAACATTCACCGTCAACAGGATCACCCAAGGTTGATCCGATATCCCCAAAATGGCATGGGCAATCGAGGCCGCGACACGAGATTCGCTGATCAGCCAACTGAACGGGCCCGCCGCCGCGAGCAGAAACAACACCACCGCCATAGTGCGGCCGGCCGAATAGAACACTTCGCTCAAATTCCCCGGCTTCAGTTCGCGATACACCAGCAGGCCAACCAACAGGGCATAGACCGCGACAAAGGCGGCCGCTTCGGTATCCGTCAACAGGCCAAAACGAATTCCCACGATGATCAAGATGGGCATCATCAACGCCCAGATCGACGCACGCGTCACGCGAGCACGTTCCGGCCAGCTGGCCCTGGGCCGCGAGCGATAGTGATGACGGCGCGCCTGCCATGCGCATATGGCCATATAGCCTGCCAGCAACATGAAGCCGGGAATGACGCCTGCCAGGAACAGGCGGATGATCGACAAATTGGCCAGCACAGCGTAGACGATCATCGGGATGGAGGGCGGCAGGATAGGGCCCAACATGGCGCCGCACGCGATGACGGCCTCTGGGTAGCCGCGTCGATAGCCCTCTTGTTTCATCGACGGAATCATCGCCGTGCCAATGGCGCTGGCGTCGGCGACGGCTGAGCCGCTGATGCCGGCCATGACCAGATTGGTGGTCAACGAGACCTGCGACAGACTGCCGCGCAAGTGGCCCACCATTGCCATGGACCAGTCGATCAGGCGCAGGGTGACGCCGCCGCGGTTCATCAGCTCGCCAGCCAGAATGAATAGGGGAATCGCCACCAGGGCAGTTTCGTCGATGCTGCCGAGCATTGTCAGCGGCGCCTGCACGATGTCTACGCCGCCGCCCGATTTGAACAGCATGCCCACCATCGCTGCCGTAATCATCGAAAAACCAATATCCAGGCCTATCAATATCAGCACAATGAACAGAATGACCGAGCCGATGATCATGACGGGTCTCCTGGCGGCACCGCCGTATGGTCCACGTCCGGCTCGGTGTGAAAGACATCCTGTGGAGGCGGTGCCTGAGGAATGATCAGACGCAGAGCCAAAAACAGGATGAAAAACACCATGCCCGTTGTCAGGGAGGCATAGCTCACGGCATAGGTGAACGGCGTCCCTACGATGTCTTGAAACCGGCCGACGGCGACCACATCCAGTCCTTTGACGAACAGCGTAATGGCCAGCACGAGCAGCAGTGCATCAAAAAGTCTATCTCGGACCTTGCGCACGCGTTCAGACAGATGTCGGTCGATGATATCGATGACCACGTTGCGGCGCTCCCGCAGCGCCATCGCCGCACCTAAAAAGGCAGACCACAGCATGCCGATACGCGCTATCTGGTCCCAGGCATCGAACTGGGTTTTCAGGGCATAGCGGTCCAGCACCTGGAAAAAACAGGATATCAGCACGACGGCCAGCGTCAGGACGACGCTCAATCGGCCGATCCAGCAAACCACGCGGTCCGCTCGCAATACCCACGAACGCCAACCGGTGGCGCTGTGCAAGACAGCAGAGGAGGGTGCAGCCGCGCGTATCGGCACGCTCATGGTTCACTCCTGCATTTTTTGAATGCGCTCGACCAGGCCTTCGGGCCAATCTTTGCCCTCGTATTGTTTGTAGACGTTGGCCAGCGCGGCCTGGAACGCGGCTTTGTCGGGTTGCGTATAGGTCACGCCGGCATCTTTCAGGATTTTGACGGCGTTGTCGTCCAGTTCCTTGTCCAGTTTCGTCGCGACTTGGCCGCCGGCCTTGGCAGCGGCGACAAGGGCAGCACGCTCTTTGTCGCTCAGGCCCTGCCAGGTGCGTTCGGAAATGAACCAGCCGGTGAGTTCATAGGCGTGGTCTGTCGCAGCCCAATATTTGGCTTCCTCATGAAAGCGCAGCGGAATGGACAGATCGAAACCATTGTCCTGCCCGTCTATCATGCCTCTGCCCAAGGCGGTATAGATCTCTGTCATGCCCAAAGGAACCACCTGCGCGCCCAGCGTTTCAAACGTGGTCTTCAGGATCGGAATGGACGGAATGCGCAGTTTCAAGCCTTTCACGTCCTCCGGTTTGTTGATCGCGCGTGAGACGGTCTGCAGCGCGCGGGGCGACCGGATGCCGAAAGCGGCAAACACCCGGACGCCGGACTTCTTGGCGACCTCGTCGAAAAGTTTTTGGAATTCTTCGCTATTGACGATACGTTCGGCTTGCTCGCCGCTTTTGAATAAGTAGGGCGCGTACAGAATGTTCAGGGGTTGCGCGCCGCGCAGAAAGACCACCGAACCCAGGCCAAAATATCCCATGTCCAAGGTGCCTAACTGCATGGACGAGAGGATCTTGCTGATATCCCCGAGTTGTCCGTCGGTATAGACATGTACCTTCAGATCGTCTTGTGACTGTTTGGCCGCCTCGTCAGCGAAGGCGCGCATCGCATGGTCCCAAGGGCTGTTTGAGGCGGCGATGGTGGCGATCTTCATCTCGCGCGCCTGCACGTCGCCTGCGAAACCTAATGTGCCGGCGACGAGCGCGGCGGCCACCGATACCGTCAACAATATTTTTTGCCTGCAGGCCTGCGTAAGCCATTGCTGCTTCATGATGTCTCCTCCTTGGGGGCTCGTCGTCTACGGACGTATTGCCTTTGTGATGCGCATGTAAATCGCGCCGATCTTTACCAGTTCCAGTGCACGGGCTTCAGGCCAGCGACAGGGGCGTCGAACACCGCCAGCGAGGTGCCGTTGATGCAGCCCATATATGCCGTTTTTCTATCGGGTCCGCCAAAGGCCAGGCTGGTGATGTTCTGCAGCTTGACGCTATGGTTGTCGTACACCAGGGGGCGGCTCAGGCGATTCGCGAGATATTCGGTTTCCAGCTTGTCGATATGTGCAGTATCGAGGTCTTCGATGATCAGTTGTTGTTTGCCGTCAGGGCTGACGCGGATGACGCGGTTGGACACAACGCTGATGACCCAGACATGGCCTTCTTCGTCTACCGCCATGCCATCCGGATAGGTGCCTTTGCCAAATTCGGTAATGACAGTGCGTTCACTCAGGGTGCCGCGCGCTCCGATGCGAAAGCGCAGCAGGCGGCGGCCGAAGGTCTCGTTTACATAGAGGAACTGACCTGTGGGATCCGCACGGCATTCATTAGTCCAATGTATGTCCTGTGCGACGACGCGCACGCCTTGCTGGTCCTGCACTGCGATGAATCCATCGGCTATATCGCGGCGGAACTGATGATCGCCTTTGCGTACGGTGCTGACGCAAATCCACAATCGTTCCGCGTCATCCAGCCAGACAAAATTTACACTGGGTAGCGCGACGCCATCGATCTCCTGGATATGGGGCGTCGCCTGTCCATTGCGGGTAATGCGCCATACACCGCCGTTATCGGCCAGATTGGCGACGGTAAAGGATCCGTCGCGCATCAGGGCAAAGCCATTGGGAATGAGGCCTGGTTGGGCGCCAATCAGGCGGGCGTCGCCATTGGACTGGATGTGCCGAATACCGCCAGCTTTATCCGAAACGTAAAGATCCCCCGCGGCGGTGCAAAGCACACATTCCGGACGGTTGAGATTGACGGCAGTTTCACGTATCGCCGAGAGCGGCAGTGCCGCGGGCGATAGACCGGTCGTATCGTTCATCAAGGCTCCTCGGCGTTAACCCACAGCAGCAGTGGCGGCATGCACATCATGCAGATTGAGACGCGGGCCCGCCTTCATCAATTGCCCGGGCAGGCGCCGTCCTACTACGCCTTCCAGACGCTGTGCAATGCGGATCAACGCCTGCAGGTCAATGCCGCTGTCGATGCCCATTTCGTCCAGCAAATAGACCAGGTCCTCGGTACAGATATTGCCGGTGGCGCCGGGTGCGAACGGACATCCGCCAAGGCCTGCCAATGAGGACTCATAGGACGTAATGCCTGCACGCAGGCCTTCGACAACATTGACCAGGCCTATGCCGCGCGTGTTATGAAAATGCAGGGATATCTTCATGTCGGGGGCTTCGGCGCGCAGGGCTTCTACTGTCTGCCGTACGAGCTTCGGTGTTGCCATGCCGGTGGTATCGCCCAGCGTTACCGCGTTGAATCCCAGGTCTACGAAGCGGTTGAAGATGGTCTTGATCGTGCCCAGGTCCACATCGCCTTCAAATGGACAGCCGAAGGCGACGGCAATGGCGCCCTTGCGTTTCAACGGTTTGTCCTTGAGCAATTCGGCGATCTCTTCGATATCGCGTAGCGACTGCTCGATAGGTCGGTTCAGGTTTTTCAGGTTGTGGCTTTCCGTGGCCGACAAGAAAACCACTACTTCGTCTGCCTCAGATTCCAGCGCACGCTCGACGCCTTTGCGGTTGGGAGCCAAGGCACTCAGTACGACCCCCGGCTGTTTGCGCACCCCTGCGAGCACGTCGATCGCATCGCGCATCTGCGGGACGGCGCGCGGGGACACAAAGGAGGTAGCCTCGAAATGCCGCACGCCGGCATCTATCAAGGCGTGGAGAATATCGACTTTCGTGTCGGTAGGCACAAACTCGGATTCGATCTGCAATCCGTCGCGCAGGCCTACCTCCACGATCTCGACTCGATCTGGAAGCGTCACGGCGTCTGTCTCCTGATGGCCAGGCTGGCAGCGGTCGAGCCCGGCGTGCTGATGTCGGTTTTTATGTTCCGAGATCAGCGCCGATGCGACAATTCGTGAATATTCGATGGGCCATCGCCAAACGCGATGGCTGATGCAGCAAGCCTTGGCGTCGGGGCGATGCTTTTCAGCCCGGGCGGGATGGCCAGCCGCAGCGTGAATCAGGCGGCTTCCTGGATGAGATGGTCGAGCAACCGTCTGGCGGCGCCCGACAGCGCTTCATTGCTGCGTACGCACAATTTCAATTGGCGTTGAGCCCACATGTCCTTGAGCGGGACGATGCGCAGGTCCTCGGTAGTATGTATCGACAGGGCCTTGACCGGCACGATGCCCAGGCCCAGATTGGCACGGACCATGGCCACCAGCGCATCGTATGAGGTGACCTGAAAACGCAGGCGCAGCGTCCGGTTGATCGCCGCGGCCTCGCGCGTAAACAGATAATTGGCGGCGCTGCCGCGATGCATGCCGACGTGGTCATAGTCCAGCGT
This sequence comes from Bordetella genomosp. 4, assembly GCF_002261185.1. Classification (GTDB taxonomy): domain Bacteria; phylum Pseudomonadota; class Gammaproteobacteria; order Burkholderiales; family Burkholderiaceae_B; genus Bordetella_A. The sequence goes on along the minus strand of NZ_NEVQ01000013.1, from coordinate 883,801 downwards.
TTCGGCAAACGCGACGGATTTGCGTCTGGCCAAGGGGTGATTACGTGGGATGACCACGGCCATCACGTCGCGGTGATAGGGAAAGACGTCCAATCCCTGTTCGTCATCGGACTGGGTATAGACTCCGATGTCGGCCGCACTATCCAGGACGGCACGGGTGACGCCTGCGCTGACGGATTCTTCCAGATCGATCTGCACATTGGGGTGCTGATCCATGAATCGACGCAGCTCGGCCGGCAGAAACTGGGCGATCGAAGACAGGTTGGCCGCCACACGGACGCGGCCGCGCAGGCCGGTGGAGTAGTCGCGTATCTCGGACGCCAGATCCTGCGTTTGATGCAACAGGGCCCGGGCACGCCGCGCCAGCGCGCGGGCGGCGCTGGTCGGTTCTACCCCGCGGGCGTGGCGTTGAAACAGGGTGACGTCGAGCGTGCGTTCCAGCTCGGAAAGCCGCTTGGATAAAGCCGAGGGTGCAATGTGCTCGCGCACGGCGGCAGCGGCGATACTGCCTTCTTCGAGCACGGCCAAGAAAACCTGCAGGGAATAAAGATCTAGCCGAGTGCTCATGTTTCGCAAGGTTTGATGCCTGCGTATGCTCATCCGGACGCTGACGCATACTCGCGTCAGCGTTGCCGGGCCTGGCTGACTACTTTATCCCAATAAAGGGCAGGGCAGAGCCGGGGACCTGCGTCTCGGGTAGTTTGCCGTCCCATTTTTCGACGGCATTCAGGTTGACGAGATTGGTGTTGGTGGCCAACGCGCGGGCCTTGGCTTCGATGGCTGCGGCCTCGGCATCGCCACGCAGTTTGATCCCGTCGGCTTCGGCTTTGTAGGAGGCCACGCGCGCGCGGGCGGCAGCCTCTGCCTGAACGACCTGGATTTCCGCCTGGATTTCTGCGGTCTGCTTCTGCTGGCGGGTCGTTTCGATCTGCACCTGGGCCAGCATGCGTTTTTCGATACTGTCTTCGTAAGCTTTTGAGAAGCCGACTTCTTCGATTTGCACGCTCACAACGTTGATGGGCACATCCTGCAGCGCCGCACGCATAGCAGTGTTGGCATCCATGCCCATTTTTTCGCGCTGTTGAATCGCGCTGGCGGCGGTGTATTTGCCGAAGACGTTCTTGATCACATCGAAGGTGCGGCGCTCAATCACGCGCTGTTCTACGTTTTCGAGGGTTTGATATTCGGAATACAGCTCAGCGACTTTGGCGGGCGGCACCTGATAGGTGATCGACACGCGCAGCGTGGCCGGTTGCTGGTCATAGCTGTAGGCTTCCAGCGGTGCGGAATGCTGGCCGCCAAAAGTAATCGTGTGATCTCGCACGGAAATCGGATGCACCGCATCGATGACCGGTATTTTGAAACCCAGGCCGGGCTCGGCCACCGCCACGATTTTGCCGTTGCGCAGCACCACGCCGCGATCGCCCTGGTCCACCTGGAACCAGGATCCAAAAACGAGCGTCACAATGATCGCAAAGATCACGATGCCCAGGAATCCCCACTTCACTGCCCCGCGCGCCTGTTGTGCGACGTTTTCCATTTGCTGCTTGGTTGCCATGAGGCTCTTCTCCGATTATCTAAAACGGTTGCCGTTGCGTTCGGCAAAATAGGCTTTGATGCCTTTGACCAGAAAGAAAGCGACCACGGCTATCCCGATCAGTATGAATACGGTACGCATGCGTATTATTCCTTTTTTGCTGGTACGGGCCGAATCATACGTCATCTACAATTGAGCGCTGTGCCGGCGATAGAGACGCGCCGGCCCGCAGCCTCATAAAAGCAGTATGACCCGCCCCAAGAAATCAGCCCCGAAAAAGAAACGTTCAACTTCCAAGACGCAATCCAGACCGGCCAATCGCTTGATGCGATTTATGCGGGCATTCGTCGTTGCCGGGATAGCCGGTTTCAGTGCCGGCACGTATTTCCTGAATCCGCAATGGGATATGCCGTCTCAGTGGCGATTGCCGAGTCAATGGCAGCTACCGGCATCGGCAAAGGAAATTCTGGCTCATCTGGGCTGGCCATGGGAGCGGCTGACCCAAGGCGCCGGGCAGGGGACATCTGCCCAGACCGCACCCGCCGTCAAACTGAGCGGCCCATCGGTTCAAACTCAATTTTTCGCGTGCCCGCAGTTTTTCCCCAGCCAGCATCCGCCCATCGTCCCGGCAACACAGGGCTTGCGCGAGTTGTGCTTTTCCGGATTTGCCATCCTGCACAGCGGCCAGACCAAGACGCCGGTTTTTGTGGCCGAGCGCTTGAATCGCCAGCTGTTGACGCAGGCCCAGGGATTACAACGGACCGACAAGTTCTATAGCGAAGCGCGTTTGCCCCAGGCCGAGCGGGCCGATCTGGACGACTACAAGGGCTCGGGTTATTCGCGCGGCCATATGGCGCCTGCCGCGGATATGTATAGCTCGCAGACCATGGCGCAGAGTTTTTCGTTGGCCAATATGGTGCCGCAGGACCAGACGCATAATGCGGGCCCCTGGAGCCGTATTGAGCAGGACACGAGAAAATATGTGATGAGGGCGTCGGGCGATGTTTACCTGTTCACCGGTCCGGTCTATACCGAAAACCCGAAGGCCATCGGTGACGGGGTTGCGATACCCGCCTATCTCTACAAACTCGTCTACGACGCGACGACGGGACGGTCATGGGCATATTGGCAGGCCAATAGCGCCAGCACCAAGGCAGGTCCACCGATTACTTACGACGAACTGGTCAAACGGACCGGGATACAGTTTTTGCCGACAAGGGCTGCGGGGACGGCATCGGCGATGCGATCCGGTGGGGCAGCTGCGGGCTCGTCGGCTCAGTAATAGCCCGGCGCCATCGCCTGTCGAGTGTATTTTCAACAGAGATGCTTCAAATGTAATCTTTATTAACTGTCATACGGCTGGCATCTCGAAAATCTAGCATGGTCCCGGAAATGTCATAGTCGGATCAGAGTATCCGTGCTCATCTAACACCTGGATCGAGTTAGGGTCATGAATAGAGTCGTTGTCGCAGAGACCGCCCTGGGCGCGGTGCTGGAATTCAAATGCATGCATGGACGAGAAGCGCTGTCCGAATTGTATGAGTTTGAAGTAGAGCTCGTCGCGAAAACAACGGCTATCAGCGGGACGTCGGTATTGGGCAAGCCCCTGACGCTGGAAATAGAAACCGAGGGTGGCGCAAAACGTTATTTGAGTGGCGACGTGGTCCGGTTTGCCTATATCGGGCAGGAGTCCGGAGGGCTGCGCCTGGCACGTTATCGCGCCACCGTCAGTCCCTGGCTGTGGTATCTGACGCGCAACCGCGACTGCAAGATCTATCAGAACAAAAGCGTGGTCGAAATACTGGACGAGGTGCTGGGGTCATATTCCGGCTACGTTTATGAGAAGCAACTGCAGGGCAGCTACCGGACCCGCGAATACTGCGTCCAATACGAAGAAAGCGATTTCGATTTCGTCAGCCGGCTGATGGAACACGAAGGGATTTATTATTATTTCAAGCACGAAAAAAATCAGCATATCCTGGTGCTGACCGACGATATTGGCGAGCACAAGCCTTTACCGGATTATCCTGCTTTGGATTATTTTCCCCGGGACAGGAATGTCCTGGCCAGCGAGCAGACGATTCATGCCTGGAGCAGTGGCGAAGAGTTGCGCGGCGTGGAATACGTCGTTAATGACTATAACTTCAAAAAATCCAGCTTGAATCTGCATAGCCGGCTCAAAGAGGCATATCCCGTAGAGCAGGCCAATCGCGAGATCTATGAATGGCAGGGCGGATACGCCGATATTCAAGACGGTGAGCACTACGTCAAGATTCGGCTCGAGGAAACTCGATCGGCCAGTGAGCGGAGCAGCGGCAGCGCCAATGTGCGTGGGCTGGCTCCCGGCTATACGTTCAAGTTGCGGCGCAGTCCGCGCAAGGTGGATATCAAGGAGTATCTCATTGTCTCGGTCGAGTATTTTCTGACCGAGGCGGGTTATCACTCTGGCAGCGAGGACGGTGAATATCGGTTCGAGTTCACGGTTCAGCCGACGAGTCTGCCTTTCCGGGCGCCAATGAACACGCCCATTCCCAAAACCACTGGTCCACAGACAGCGGTCGTGACGGGCCCGGCGGGAGCAGAGGTCTATACCGACGAATACCAGCGCGTGAAACTGCATTTTCGTTGGGACAGGTATAACCGGCCCGATGAAAACAGCTCATGCTGGGTGCGCGTATCGAATGATTCGGCGGGTAATGGCTATGGAGCCGTCAGCACGCCGCGCGTTGGCCAGGAAGTCGTAGTGGATTTCATCGGCGGCAATCCCGACCGTCCCTTGGTGACGGGGCGCGTCTATAACGATCGCCAGATGCCGGCGGGCGGATTCACCCCATCACCGACTATTGTGGGATTCAGCAGCCGTTCCCATCACGGCACTCCCGCCAATGAAAGCTATTTTTATATTGAAAATAAGCTGGGTGCCGAGTACGTGCGACTGCATTCGGAAAAAGATCTGCATGTAGTCGTCGAGGGCCTGGAGACGCGTGATGTGGGCGAGTCGCGCACCACCACGATCGGTGATTATGAGGACAATACGGTCGTCGGCTATCAGAAGAACCTCGTCAAGTCCTATCGGGATACGACCATCGAGGGATACGACAAGCTCACGGTCACCGGGGGCGATCGAGAAGAAACCTTCAAGCACAAATACAGGAACACGACCACATCGGACATTGACATGACGTCGACCTCGGGCCATGTCCACATTAAAGCGGACAGCGGCTACGGCGTATTCGAGGCGGATAACTATATACGCGTCAAATCGACTGGCGACAACAGTGTCTGGCTGCAAAAGGGCGGACCGGACCATCAGTTGGAATTCGCCGGCGACAATGCCACCCTGAAAGCGCCTACTGACGTTTATATCGATGCGACCGGCGGCAAGGGCGAATTTACGACGGCCACCAGCATGAAACTGTTTTCGGATGCTGGGCCGCTGGATATTCAACGAGGCGGTGCGGATCATTCCATCAACATGACGGGTGGCGACATGATGGTGAAGTCGCCCAGTACGATCACGCTCAAGACCAGCCAGCTGATCATGGACGCGCCCACGGTCAAAGATGTTCATAAATCGAATTTCACAAAAGGCATATGGAAAGGCGAGGCCTTTGTGGAGATATTTCAGTTCCGCGCTTTCCATCAGTCGATTTCGGCGGCGAGACATCAGTTGAACGTGTCGCAGAATACGTACTACGTGAAAAAGCTGGATCTGGGAGTGCTCAAATTGGATTACTGCGCATTCCGCGGCCAGAATGAGCCGGCCAGGTTCGAGATGGGTGGTCCCAAGGTATTGCTCAAGGCGCTGCTGCTGGTTGTTTGATGAAAGTCCTGAAGCCCAATCGCCTATCGTGCCTGACTCGCCCATATCGGTATCTGAACAATAATTACCTGGCGGTCAGCGCATATGTGATGATCGACTTTTCCTCGGAGTTGTTCCTGGAGACTGAGCAAAGGCTCTGGGGCATATTCAATGAAGAGTCCGTCCTGAACTTCGGTGTCGAAGCTTTGGATCTGGGCATTCCCAAGCGCACACCGGAAATCATTTTGAACGCCTATGGCTTCGGTGCCTATGCGATCGATGGCAGGACGGCCGTATCGATGTCCGTCAACAACGTCAGAAAAGATCTATGGGTGACCGGCGAGCGCTATTGGTCAGACGGCAGGCCCAGCCGCGCGCTGCCTTTCGACAGGATTCCCATCAGTTGGCGCAATGCCTACGGTGGACCAGGATTTGATGAGAACCCGGTGGGCAAAGGCTATGTGGAAACCGACGTCAACGGCCTGCGCGCCCGCTTCCTGCCCAATGTCGAAGATCCGGCCTACCCCGTCAATCGGGAAGGGCAGCACTATCACCCTGCCGGGTACTCGGCGATTGCCATTGAATCCCCGGGCAGGAATCGGATGCTCGGGACCTACGATGAGCAGTGGCGCACGCATGAGTTTCCCGGATTTGCGCGGGATATCGATTGGAGCTATTTCAATCAGAGTCCGCCAGGGCAGCGGCTGAATCGGCTCGAGGCGGGGGATCAGATTACGTTTATCCATCTGCATCCAGAAAAGGAAAAGCTGGTCACGACGGTCCCGCCGTTGGCTGCCAAAGCGTTTATCAAGCACGGGGCAGATGCCGCGACGAATAGTGGGTTTTTGAAAGACGTTCCGTTGAGCCTCACGACCTATTGGGCCTATCCGCACCTGGAAAAGGCGATTCTGGTGTATCAGGGCGTGGTGGAGATCAGCGAGGATGACGCCAGTGACATCAGCCATATCGTGTATGCGGTGGAGCACCACGATTCCCCGAAGGCGTTGGCTCACTACGAGGATATCTTTCACAAGCGTACTCACCCCGAGACGGGGGGATTTCATGCGTTGTTGGATAAACAACTCGTTGACGCCCGTTTGATTCGTGCGACCTCGCTGGACGAGGTGGAGCTTTCTCCGCTGCTGCGTAACAAGCTCAGGAAACTGGAGAAGGAGCTGACGAACAACGTTCTGCAGGATGTTCCAAAATCAGAGAAATCCGCGGCGGTGCTGGAGGTGGAAGCAGAGCTCGCCTGGCTGAAAAAAAGCCAAAATGGAAAAATCGCGCAGGACGACATGATCGAAGAGGCGCTCAACCGGCAGCGTCAAACCATGACGCTGAAGGCCGCCAAGGAACGGTTCCGCAAGGGACGGCAAAAAACTGCGCCAGACGCCGATGATGTGCCGCAATCGATGGTCGATGCGCGCGAGCGGTTTCTGAAGGAGCAGCAAGAAGCGTTATTGGCCTCCCTGAGAGAAGAGGCCCAGAAACAGGTCGAAGCAGTCGGGGGAGCGCAGGCTGGCACTGCCAGCGCCGCACATAGTCAATTGCAGCAGTTGCGGCGACAGCAGCTCGAGCGGTTCGAGGACACGGTGGCCAGAGCGCCCGGCGCGCAAACCGGCAAGCGCGACTATTCCGGCAATCCCAGGACCTTGTATCGTATCTATGGGCTGAATCAGCGCAATACCGAGCCACTGCCTGCGGGCTTTGACGGCTACGGATTGCAGGAATTTATCGCGACCAGTACATCCTATTCAGGCTGGGATGTGAGCGGCCTGGTCATCAGAGACAGCCGTATTTCGGACTGTGATTTCGCCAAGGCGAAGATGGCATGTTGTGATTTTGATCGCGTTGTTTTTACCGGCTGCGATTTTTCGTCGGCAGATTGGACGCGGGCGCACTTTAATGAGTGTCAATTTATCGATTGCCGATTGTCTGGCGTGCAGTCGGATAAGGCACGCTTTGAAGCCTGTCGCTTTGTTCGATCGGATCTGCAGGAATGGATGCATTTCAGGATCAGGCTGAAAGACTGCATTTTTGAGCGCTGCCGCTTTGTCAATTTTCCGGTTGTGCGAGGCAGATTGGAGCGCGTGGCCTTTGAGCATTGCCATTTCTTAAGGCATACCTTTCTCAAAGGATCGATTGACGGGTTGCGCATGGAGGCTTGCCATATCGATTCGATGACATTCGTCGAAATGCAAAAGCTGCAGGCGTTTCACATAATCGAAAGCAATGTGTCCAAGCTCTATATTGCCCCCTCGACCATGATCGAAGATATCGAAATTTCTCACTCGACTATCTCGGCCTCGAGCTTCAGAAAGCTCGACCTTATCCGAGGAAACATCCAGGCCAGCGATTTGAGTACCTGCGATTTTTCAGAAACGAAGATGCGTGAGATCAGTCTGGCGGATAGCTTCTTCAAGCAGAGCTTGTTTATCCGGACCGATTTGTCTGGCGCACGCATCATCAATTCGGATTTCAGCAAGGCACAAATGAAGTCCGCCGACTTGAGCGCTGCCACGTTGCAGCACGTGTCTTTTTTCAGTGCCGAGCTGGCCATGATCAAAGCCGATGCAGGCACGGCTCAGCGCGATATGTTGATGGAACGGTCCAATATTTATCCCTTGCGTAAATAAATCATGGAGCAAGCAGCAGTACAACAGCAGTTTTTGTCTAAAGTGAGCGAGGGAGACTCGATCGAGGGTTTTCTATGGAAAGACCTGCATTGGCAAGGGATCGAATGGCACGGTGCCGAAGTCCAGAAATGCATTTTTGAGCACAACCGGTTTATCGGAATGGACTGGTGGTCATGTCACCTGGATACCGTCGTGTTCGCTGGAGTCAGTTGGTCAGAAACAAGACTCAGAGATTGCGTATTTACGAGCTGCAGATTCGTGAACTGTGTCTTCGAGAGGACGGTCTTTAATGCGCATCAGTTTGTCGAGTGTGCCTTTGAAGCCTGTGTGTTCAGCGAATGCCAGTACCTTGAGGGCGCGTTGGCCAATTCGCCGGTGCTGGATTTGAGAATAGAGGCTTCTCGCATAGAGAAACTCGTTATGTCCGGCAATCAACAGGTACATCTGCAGTTCAAGGACTCGACCTTTATGCATCTCGTCTTGACGGACTTTGATTTCAAGTGCCTGACTTTGGAGAATACCGCCTTCACGAATCTGATTGCACTGGAATGCACTGCTAGGAACTATAGCTTTCAAGGCACACAGTTGACCCAAAGCCAGTTTACGGACAGCGATATGTCGGGCAGCGACTTTTCGCACGCGAATCTATTTCAGGCCTGCTTCAAGGGGTGTGAATTACAGGAGTGCCGATTCGATCGTGCAGATATGCGCCAGGCCTTAATGATCGACGCCAATGCTGCTCACGCGATTTTTGCGGGTGCGCAGCTAGAGTGCGCTAATTTGTCGGGCACTAACGGCGAGCGCGCCGTATTTTGCGGCGCCAACATGACGATGACTGCACTCAATCGCTGCAATCTGCAGTATGCGGATTTTTCCGATTGCAGCATGGAGTTCACGGATTTCTCGTACGCCAATATCAGCCATGCCGATTTTCGGGGCGGGCGTTTCATGCGCAGCAAACATCATGCGGTGATTGATGACGGGACTCGTTATGGGCCCAAGCAGGGCATTCTCCCGCCCGATCATGAATTATTGCGTGCTGAACAATGGGTGAAATTGTGATGAATCATCGTCAATCGGATAGCAATATGCAGGTCGATCTCGATAGTGAGGCAGGTAATCAGATCGGGCAACCGGATACATTGCAGCCGCTGCTGCAAAAAAGGCCGAATTCGCTCAATGGCGATACGCATGTCCATAGCGCGTTTCTGGTAGAGGCGCATGATCATGCCCGTTTCACGGTCAGCAATCGTGAACACGGACGTCGGTATGAGGTCAAGCGCGCGGCGAGCTGCCTGCTATTGCCCGAGCCGGGCGACAAGGTCCTGGTATCGGGGGACGCCGCGGGCGGGCTATATATCATTGCCGTGCTGGAACAGCGTACGGCCGGTAGCATGACCTTGCAGGTCGATGGCGCGCTGACGGTCTGCGCAGACGAGCTGTCGTTGCAGGGTGGCCGCCGTCTCGCGATGAATACGGAAGCCTTCAGCCTGGAAGCCGGTTCTGGGGCCGTCGACGCGAAAAGCTGGACAGTCAAGAGCCATTACCACATGCTGGCCAGCGCAGAGCTCAATGTCGTGGCGCGGGCATCGAAATATAGCGGCGACCAACGAGAGTCGTATTACCGGTCCGTCACGGAAACGGTGGGCCAATCGTCACGGTATGTGGCGGGCACAGATACAGTCAAAGCCATCAATCTGGACTACGCCGCGGATTTCATTGCCCGGCTCAGCGGCAATACCACGCTCGTCAATGGTGAGACCGTGGTGAAGGCCGATGGCAAACAAATTTTGGTGGGTTAGCTGTCAGCTCCCGTAAAGGAAAACGTCATGTTTGCAAATGCACAGTTTGGCGGAATGGATCTGGGTTTTCCGGATGTCTGCAAGACGCCTATTCCACCGATTCCCTATCCCAATATTGCCCTGGGGCCGTTGACTATTCCTATTGCGTTCAATGTGCTGGCTGGCGGCGGGCCGTGGCATAACCTGATGAGTGTCCGTCCGCTGACGATGGGTGATACGCCCGGGATTGGGTTGGGGCTCGTTTCACAAACCGTGATGTCCAGGCAGCAGCATGTCACGGGCGCATTTACGGTTATCGTGAGGGGCACGCCGAGTACGCGGGTAACCAGTATCGGTCCGGCTAATCTCATCAATTGCCCGCTGTCATGCCGTATCGTTCCCAGCCAGCTGAAAGTGCTGGTATGTGCGCCTTGATGATTGCGCACGGGTACAGTGTGATGGCTATCACGGATTCATCGCTATGAGCGAAACACTGATTTCGTTGCTGGTGTGGATGACGGACGAGGTATGGCCGTTTCCGGTTCTTATTCTCGTTCTGGTGCTCGCTGTATTGCTGATTGCCCGGCTGATGCGCGTGCCTCAATCTAGCAAGGGACTGCTCGCCGTACTGGTGGTCCTGATGCTTTTCATCCCATTCGGCACGCCAGCCTTGCTTATTTTTGGCTCCAGCCTGACCGCGCCGTTGATCTATCACTACGGCGTCCCGGGGCAGGCGGTAATCGTCTCTAGCGCACAGACCGGCAATATCTATAACAATCAGCCTGTCGAGCGTTATACCGTCGAACTGCAAAAGGCCGATGGGCAAAAGATCGCCACACACTTTGATAGTTCGGACTTCAACGTCTATCCGTCGCGAAATCAGGTGCGCTATCCGGCCGCTGGCCAGCCGTTCCCGGTGCATTATCTGGCCAGCCGTCCGCAGAGTTTTGTGATTTTGGTGGAGGGGGCAGCGCCTCAGGCCGAGCGCTGAGTGGCCGGTGTCCAGGGTTATTTCGGCATCGTCCAAGCAACCGCTCTGAGCATAGGTAATAAAAAAGCCTCCACGTAGGTGGAGGCTTTTTGAATTCCTTGGTGGCGCATCCCTGATTCGAACAGGGGACCTGCGGATTATGATTCCGTCGCTCTAACCGGCTGAGCTAATGCGCCTTTGCATCTGAGGCGGCCAATGATGTCGGCTGAGCCTCTGCTGCAATCTTGCGAAGCGTCGTGCTAAGCAAGAACGAAATTCTAGCACGAAATTTTTTACGGATGCAAATCGAAATGACCTAAAAGAAAAAACTCACCAGCAAAGGTCGTTACAAAGTGGCCAGCCTGGTTTCATTGTTTGGCAATACACTTGCGTCGCCTCAAATTTTCGGAAATAGGTTGATGAAACTCCTCTGTACCTTGGCCGTACTTGCCGGCCTCTTGGGCGGTTGTGCGGTCTATACACCAGACGGCGCCGTGATCGTGGACCCGCACGGTGTGGGCGGTGGCGGCGGCGGTGGATTCTGTCCCCCGGGCCAAGCCAAAAAGGGCAACTGCTGATCGGATAATGTAGGCAGGGTCTTTGCCTACACGTCCCGCGCCAGCCGGATTCCTGAAAACTGCCAACGCGCCTCGGGCGGAAAGAAGTTCCGATAGGTCGCCCGGATATGGCTCGCAGGCGTCACACAAGATCCGCCACGCAGCACATATTGATTGCACATGAACTTGCCGTTGTATTCGCCAACGGCGCCAGCTGGCGGCGCATAGCCCGGATAGGCGTCGTAGGCGCTGCACGTCCATTCCCAGACGTCGCCGAATAGCTGTGCGGGATTGCCGCCGGCAGGGGCGGCAGGCGCCGCGATGGGGCGTAGGTGCCCGCTTTCCAGCAGATTGGCGGCGGCCAGGCTGCGATCGCTCGGTATTTGCTGGGCTGCATGTTCCCACTCTGCCTCTCGGGGCAATCGCACGCGCGCCCAGCGTGCGTAGGCATCGGCTTCGAAATAGCTGACGTGCGCGACTGGCGCCTGCGGGTCGAGGGGGCGCAGCCCATGCAGTGTGTAGATCTGCCAATCGTCCTTTTGTCCTTCCCAATACAGCGGTGCACGCCATTGTTCCGCGCTGACGCGATCCCAGCCTAACGACAGCCAGAGATCGGGGCGCCGATAGCCGCCATCACGAATGAATTCGAGATATTCGCCTTGGGTGACGAGACGGTCGGCCAGATAAAAGGGCGGCAATAGAACGTCATGGGCGGGGCTTTCATTATCAAAGGCGAAGCCGGAGCCTTGATGGCCGACTCGCGTACGGCCACCTTCATACCGCACCCAGCCCGGCGTCGCGCCGCTCGCTCCTGCAACGGCATCGCGCTGCGGCATATAGGCTGGTTGCAGCGGATTCAACGATAGCGCGTGTTTGATATCGGTCAGAATCAATTCCTGGTGCTGCTGTTCGTGATTCAGGCCCAGTTCCACCAGTTGATCAAAGGCGGGATCCGTGCCTGCCATGCGAATGAACAGGTGGCGCATCGCTTCATCGACGACATTGCGATAACGCCAGATGTCGTCCAACGGCGGGCGCGACAGCAGACCGCGCTGGGGGCGCGGATGCCGGGCGCCGATGGCGTTGTAGTACGAATTGAACAGCATCCGGTACTGGGGATGAAAGGCCGTCCGGTCAGGCTGAAAGCGGCTCAGAATAAAGGTCTCGAAAAACCAGGTCGTGTGTGCCAGATGCCATTTGACCGGGCTGCAATCCGGCATGGACTGTATCTGGCAGTCTTCGGGGCTGAGCGGCTCGGCGAGTATGCGGGTCTGCTGGCGTATCTGCTCATAGCGAGCGGCCAGCGCGCGTGTGGGGTCTTGGCGCGTCATCGGATGGGTCAGCAGGCAGGCGGGATCCATGAAAAGAGGCTTCCTGTTCTGTCGCAAGTGGCATGCCCAGGATCAGGCGCGTGCGCTGAATACCGAAAACCATCCGCACGCATCCGACCAATGTTCGACGTATGAAAAGCCAGCTCGCGTCAAGAGATCGCGAAAACCCTCTGGCGTGTATTTGTACGAGTTCTCGGTATGGATGCGTTCGCCTTTGCAAAACGCTCGCTGTCCATGGGGCCAACGAATATCCACGTCGGTCTGGGCTTGCAGGTGCATCTGAATCCGGGCATGGGCTTCGTCGTAATGCGCGACGTGTTGCCATTGCTGTACATCAAAATCACTGCCGAGCCGTTGATTCACGTGGCGTAATAAATTCAGATTGAACGCGGCGGTCAGATGCAGCGCGTCGTCGTAGGCCGGCTCCAGGATGTCGCGCGATTTGACGCGGTCTACGCCTATCAGCAGGCCGCCCTCGTCACAGTATGTCCGGATGCGGGTCAGCAGTGCCAGCGCGTGATCGGGGTCCAGGTTTCCGATGCTGGAGCCAGGATAGAAAAACAATCGACCCGATGGTGGAATGGTATCGGGCAGCCTCAGGTCATGATGAAAATCGTCACCGATCGGAGCGATGTTCAGGTCGCGGTACGTGTTTTTTAAACGCTGTACGGCGCTATGAAGATACTCGACCGAGATATCAATCGGGATATACATTTCAGGACGCAGTGACGGAAACAGCTTTTCCGCCTTGATGCAGTCGCCTGCGCCCAAATCAATCAGTGCTTTGACTTTGCCGACGTGCTGAGCGATGTCTGCGGCATGGTCTCGCAATATCTCAGCTTCGCATCGGGTGGGGTAATACTCGGGCAACTGCGTGATCGCGCTGAACAGACTGGATCCCAGTGCATCGTATAAATACTTCGGTTCGATGTGGGCTGGACGAGCCAGCAATCCCGCCTGCAATGCTTCGATAGCTTGCGGGGGGCCGTGAAAGAGGGGGGCCACATAGTCGGATGGCTCCGTGGCTAGCATGCTGCTGGACTGGAACATGTGGTGGTTCCTTGCAGAGTTGCGTTGCGCGAAGCCTATTGTGGCCTAACCCCCCTTTGCGTTGTCAAGCTCTGCGTGCGCTGGCGCGTCCATTGGCATTTTTGTTTACTGCTGTTTCACACTGTTGTGCGTTGCCCTTCATAAATGGGATAGGGCTGTGCAGGCTTGAGGTACTGTGGTCAGTACCTCAATACCGCGCAGGATGCTTCAGGCATGCATTATGGCGTCGCCGGTGCGGCAGCATTTGGCGTGAGCGCGGCGGGGGCCGTTGTCGCGTTGGTCTGGGCCAAGTGTATGGCGGCCAAGGCTGCCGTCACGTCGTGCGCGGGCTTGAACGAATCTGCGCGCGCCATCGACCAACCCACTCTGAATACCGTGTGGCGGAATTCCCCGCGCAACAGTTCGCCCGGCTCCAGCTCGGGAAATAATGCGGACAGCAGACGAACCTCGCTGGGCGAGATGCGGCGGGCGATGTGATGCGGACGCAACTGGTTCGGATGCGTGAGGCCGGCGGCCTGCAATAGCTCAGCGAGCGCGTGCAGGCTGTTGCGATGAAAATTCGCGGCGCGTTGCGCCTTGTCGGGGACGACGAGGGCGCGTTGGCGTACACGGTCCTGGGTGGTGACGCCGGTCGGGCATTTGTCTGTGTGGCAAGCCTGTGCCTGGATGCAGCCCACGGCGAACATGAAGCCGCGCGCCGCGTTACACCAGTCGGCGCCCATGGCCATCACGCGGGCCATGTCAAATGCGGTGATGATTTTGCCCGAGGCCCCCAGACGGATGCGGTCACGCAGATTGACGCCGATCAAGGTGTTATGCACGATGCGCAGGGCTTCGCGCAGCGGCGTGCCGACGTGATCGACGAACTCAACGGGCGCCGCGCCCGTGCCGCCCTCGGCGCCATCGACGACGATGAAATCCGGCGTGATGCCAGTTTCCAGCATGGCTTTGACGATGGCGAACCATTCCCACGGGTGGCCCATGCAGAACTTGAATCCGACGGGTTTACCGCCCGATAGCGTGCGCAGCCGCGCCACAAAATGCAGCAGGCCGATAGGCGAATCGAACGCACTGTGGCTGGACGGAGAGTTGCAGTCCTGACCGATGGCTACCCCTCGGGCTTCGGCAATTTCTGCGGTGACTTTGGCGCCGGGCAGGATGCCGCCGTGGCCGGGCTTGGCGCCTTGCGACAGCTTGATCTCGATCATCTTGACCTGCGGCGTACAGGCGTTGCGAACAAAGGCTTCTTCGGAAAAGGCGCCGTTCTCGTCACGGCAGCCAAAATAGCCCGAGCCGATGTTCCATACCAATGCGCCGCCTGGCTGACGGTGATAGCGGCTGATGCCGCCTTCGCCGGTATCGTGGGCGAAATTGCCTTGGCGCGCGCCTTCGTTGAGAGCGAGGACAGCGTTGGCCGACAGCGCTCCAAAGCTCATTGCCGAAATATTGAACACCGACATCGAATAGGGCTGCTCGCAATCGGGACCGCCCACGGTGACGCGAAAGTCGGGGTCGTTGATCTGTGCGGGGACCAAGGAATGGTTGATCCATTCGTAGCGGTCGCCGTATACGTCCTCTTGGGTGCCAAAGGGCCGTTTGTCGACATCCTGCTTGGCACGCTGGTAAACGATCGATCGCTGTGCGCGCGAGAAAGGCGCGGCGTGTGTGTCGTCCTCTAAAAAGTACTGGCGGATTTCAGGGCGAATGAATTCGAACAAAAAACGCAGATTGCCCAGTACCGGATAATTGCGCCGGATGGCGTGGCGGGGCTGGATCAGGTCGTAGATACCCAGCAGGGTCAGCAAGGCCAGCGGTATAGCTGCCCAGAGCCAGGCCATGGATATCGTTAGGGCCAGTGCCAGCGTGACAAAGGTGCCCAGCAATACCAGGGTGAATGTTGTGTACCTGCCAATGATCCAGCTCATGCCATGCTCCGGGCGTGCGAATAGTAGGCAACCATAGCAGGGATGGTTGGCTGTCGGCTAGTGCATTGTCACCAATGACTATTGCAGGCGTAAAGCCAGCGCCATCAAGGTGACCAGCAGCACCGGCAGCGTCAGGACAATACCGACTTTGAAGTAATAACCCCAGGTGATACGCAAGCCCTTGCGGGCCAGGACGTGCAGCCAGAGCAGGGTGGCCAGGCTGCCGATCGGGGTGATTTTGGGGCCCAGGTCGGTGCCGATGACGTTGGCGTAGATCATAGCGTCGCGAATCACGCCGGTCGCCGTTGTGTCGGCAATCGCCAGTGCGCCTACCAGCACGGCGGGCAGGTTGTTCAATACCGAGGCCAGAAAGGCGGTGACCAGGCCTGTACCCAGCGAGGCGGCCCAGATGCCATAGTGGCCGAAGACCTCCAGCAATTGCGTCAGGTAGGCCGTCAGGCCTGCGTTGCGCAGTCCGTAGACCACCAGGTACATGCCGAGCGAGAACACCACGATATGCCAGGGCGCTTCGCGCATGACGCGCCGTGTGCCGACAATGTGTTGTTGGCCGGCGACTAATAGCAGTACCAGCGCGCCAACCGCGGCGATGGCGCTGACGGGGATGCCCAGCGGCTCCAGGATGAAAAATCCTGTCAGCAGCAATACCAGGACCGCCATGCCGACGCGAAAGGTGATGTGGTCGCGGATGGCCGACTGCGGAGGCGGGATTTGCGCGACGTTGTAGCGCGCCGGAATCTGTTTGCGGAAATAGAGGAACAAGATCGCCAGCGATGCCGCGACAGCTGCAAAGTTGACCGGCACCATGACCGATGCATATTGACCGAAGCCGATGCCGAAAAAGTCGGCCGATACGATATTGACCAGATTCGACACGACAAGAGGGGTGCTGGCCGTGTCGGCGATAAAGCCTGCCGCCATGACAAAGGCCAGTGTCGCGCCCAATCCAAAACCCAATGCCAGCAGCATTTCCATGACGATGGGGGTCAGGATCAGGGCGGCGCCGTCGTTGGCAAATAACGCAGAGACGGCAGCGCCCAGCAGCACGATCAACGCAAACAGCCAGTGGCCGCGCCCGCCGCCCCAGCGGGCGACATGCAGTGCAGCCCATTTAAAGAAACCCGCGGCATCGAGGATGATGCTGGTGATGATGATGGCGATAAAGGTGGCTGTTGCGTTCCACACGATGTGCCAGACGGCGACCACGTCGTTCGGTTGAACGACGCCCGTCAGCAGCGCGACCACGGCGCCTGCTGAGGCGCTCCAGCCGATGTTCAGGCCTCGAGGCTGCCAGATGACCAGGATCAGCGTGGCAATGAAAATGATGGCGGGCAGCAACATGATGAGCGGGTGATCAGAAGGGCGAATTATCAGGAAAACGCGGTGTGGGGGTGCGTGTGATGCTTTAGGTGATGAGGCGATGCGTTCTATGCATGCTGGAGTGCCTTAATACAGAGCTTGTTTGCTGATCCACGCCACCAATAATGAAACGGTGATCACGGATAGTATGGTCGACAGCAAGATCGCGCGCGAAGTCGCCCGGGCGTCGCGGCCGTAGAGTTGAGCCAGCATGAAGGGCCCGGTTCCTATGGGCAGGGCGCTCATGAGTACCGCGCTCCAGGCCCATAGTGGCGGCACGGGAAAGGCCCAAAAGACAAAAATAGCCGTCGCGGCGGGCTGCAGCAGCAGCTTGCCGGCGACGAGTTTGCCGACCGAGTCGCGCTCGCCGCCGGGCCTTGCCTGGGCCAGGAACAGACCGATCGTCACTAATGCGCAGGGGCTGGCCGATGCGCCCAATAATTCGACATAGCGATCAATGCCCAGGGGCAGCGTCAGGCCCGATAAGGACCAGGCCAGCCCGGCCAGAGGGGAAATCAGCAGGGGATTACGGATCAGCGCGCGGGCGACTTTCAACAGTGTGGTTCCCAGCCTGCGGTCGCGGTGTTGATCAAATTCGATCAAGGCAATGGCAACGCCAAACAGGACGCAGGCCGTCATCAGGGTGCAGATGATGGCGGGCGCCAGACTGGCTGGCCCCAGCAATGCCAGGCATAACGGGATGCCCATATACCCGGCGTTGGCGTATGAGGCAGCCAGGCCGTGGATGCTGAGATCGGTCAGGCGGACGTCATGCCGGCGCGAGACCAAACAAGTGATTGCAAAGGTAATGGCGATGCCACCAGCCACCGACACCACGAAATGCCAGGACATGAGACTCAAGTCGGCCTGAGCCATGGCGCGAAACAGCAGCGCGGGCAGCGACAGGTAGGCGACGTAGCGATTGAGCGCGTCGGTTGCTGCCGGGCCGAGTACGCCGCAGCGGGCCGCCAGCCAGCCTGTCAGGATGAGGGCGAATACCGGCAAAGCGGCGGTGACAACGGCGTCCATGGTGCAGGGCGGAAGGAAAGAGCGGACATTCTACTGTGGCTTTATCATTAGCCATGCGGCGGTGTGTACGCCGGGTATCTGTTTTATGAGCAACGCAGGAGAACGTCATGCCTAAACCCCTTCCTGTCCGTATCGTCTTGGGAACCTGGGACCGTCTGCGTGATGATGCGTATCTCGTTCGCCACGAGGTCTTTGTGGTCGAGCAGGCAGTGCCGGTCGAGGTCGAGTTGGACGACGATGATCCCTTGTCTGTGCATGCCGTGGCCTACGGGCCTGACAATGTGCCGGTCGCGACGGGCCGTTTGTTGCCTGATGGGCACATAGGCCGGATGGCGGTGCGCAAGTCGGCCCGAGGGACGGGAGTGGGCAGCCAGGTGCTGGACGCCCTGATTACCCAAGGGCACGGCGATGGGCATCGGATGCTGCTGTTGCACGCACAGACTCATGCCCGTGGGTTTTATGAGGCACACGGCTTTACCGCCGACGGCGAGGAATTCATTGAGGCAGGTATCGCGCACGTTGCCATGACCCGCGCTCTGGGCAACTGAAAAAGAAAAACCCCGATGCGGTTAAGCAATCGGGGTTTTTTCGGCGCACCGCGAAGGTAAGTCGCAGTGTAGTAATTGGTGCCCAGGAGAGGACTCGAACCTCCACACCTTGCGGCACATGGACCTGAACCATGCGCGTCTACCAATTCCGCCACCTGGGCGCTGTTGTTCTGGCACACTGTTGTCAGTGCGTTTGAACATCAGAGGACGCGCATTATGCACACTTTTTTTGAAGTGTGCAAATGGGGCGGCAAAATAATGTGAAAATTGCCGCCCTTAACGGACAGGGCCTGCGTGGTCATGGGTTCAGCCTGGAAGTCAGGCGAGGGTATCGATTTTGATGGCGGTGAATGAAATTGGCGGGAACGGATATGCAGGCGGCGGCGCGGACGATGCGTCGGCGAATAAGCGGCCCAAGTGCGAGCGTTGTCGGCGGCCGCTGACGCATTGTTTGTGCGCGCTGATTCCCTCTTTGGATAGCCGTACGCGTGTGCTGGTGCTGCAGCATCCGGATGAATCCCGCCATGCGCTGAATACCGCCCGGTTGGCGGTGTTGGGCTTGCGTAACGCGGCGCTGCATGTGGGGCGGCAGTTTGATGCGGCGCTTTGGAGCGCGGGGGAGTACGAACCCTGCTTGCTGTTTCCGGGTGAGGGCGCGCGGGTCTTGGTTCGAGGGGTTGCTGTCCTGGGGGGCGAGGTCGAGACGGCAGCTGGAGGTACAGCAACTCCAGATGCGGCTGTCGATGTGGGAATCGTTGATGCGCACGCTGCCGCCGTAGAGCCCATTGGACCGGGCTCTCGCCTCGGCGCAGCGGCGCGGCCTCTTTTATTGGTGGTGCCTGATGGAACCTGGCGGCACGCGCGCCATTTGCTGGCGACGCATTCCGATCTGGCGGCGTTGCCACGAGTGACCTTGCCAGACGGCATGACGACGCGATACCGGGTGCGTTATGCCGGAGAGGCGACGGCCCTGTCCACCATTGAGGCGATTGCCGCCGCGCTGGATGTATTAGAGGCGCCGCAATCGTTTGCAGCATTGTTGGCGCCGTTCGAGGCCTTGGTCGCTGCGCAGATCGCCGCCATGGGGGCCGAGCGTTATGAGCGGCATCACGTGAGGCGGGTGGGCAGCCGTCGGGAGCGCACAAAAACAAACCCCCGGGAACCATAAGGCTGCCGGGGGCATGCGACGATCGAATCGTCTGAATTCCGTGGTGCCCAGGAGAGGACTCGAACCTCCACACCTTGCGGCACATGGACCTGAACCATGCGCGTCTACCAATTCCGCCACCTGGGCACTGTGCAAAAATCTACGGGTTTGTGTGATACGCTTCGAAGAAATAGAGACGTATCAGCAGTTCCCAGGCCAATTAGTGTTTTAAACTTTAAATCACCGCTTGGTTTTTGCTACAGTGATCAGCCTAGGGCAGACCACAGAAGCAAAAGATTATATACAGGATTTTAAACTTTGGCAAAACGATCGAATAAAGACTCCAATAACAATAACAACGGCAGATCCGGATCCGTCTTGCCCGAAACCCCTCCAGACTTTGATCCCGATGTGCCGAGCCGAGAGACCATTCTCAAGGCGCTGCGCTCGGCCGGGGCACCCCTGTCGCCGACGGAGCTGGCCGAACGCATGGGCGTCGAACGGCCGGCCACGCTGGTGGGATTCGAGCGCCGCCTGAATGCCATGGAGCGCGACGGTCAGCTCATGCCCAATCGCAAAGGCGTGTTGCTGCTGGCCACCAAGCTCGATTTCGTGGCGGGCAAAGTGCAAGGGCACCGCGACGGCTTCGGGTTCTTGTTGCGCGACGATGGCGGGCAGGATCTGTTTTTGTCGCCGCGCGAAATGCTCAAGGTCCTGCACGGCGACCGTGTGCTGGTCAAGCCGTCGGGCGAGTACCGGGGCAAGCCCGAAGGCGTGATCGTCGAGGTCATCGAACGCCGCACTAATAAGCTGGTGGGGCGTTTCCTGCATGAGCATGGTCTGTCGATTGTGGTGCCGGAAGACCAGCGCATCAAGCACGACATCCTGATCCCGCCTGGCGATACCAACGGCGCTCAGCACGGGCAGGTCGTGTCGGTAGAGATCATGGAGCAGCCCACGCGCCATACGCAGCCGCTGGGCCGCGTATTCGAAGTGCTGGGCGAGATTGACGATCCCGGCATGGAAATCGAGATCGCGGTGCGCAAGTTCGACGTGCCGGTGGACTTTTCCGAGGCAGCCGCCAAGCAGGCTGCACGTTTGCCGGACGTGGTGCGCAAGTCCGACCTGAAAGATCGGTTCGATTTGCGCGACGTGCCGCTGATCACCATCGACGGCGAGGATGCGCGGGATTTTGACGATGCCGTGTACTGTGAACCAGTCGAACTGGGCACCGGCCAGCGCAAGCGTCCCGGTTGGCGTTTGCTGGTGGCGATTGCCGATGTCAGCCACTATGTGACGCCCAACGACGCGTTGGACGATGATGCGCTCGAGCGCGGCACCAGTGTGTATTTCCCGCGCCGAGTCATTCCCATGTTGCCCGAGTCGTTGTCCAACGGCTTGTGTTCGCTGAATCCGAACGTGGACCGATTGGTGTTGGTCTGCGATATGGTGATCCCTGCGACGGGCGCCAAGGCAGGTACGATTTCGGCCTATCAGTTTTACAACGCCGTCATCCATTCCCATGCGCGCACGACCTATACCCAGATCTGGGAGGCTCTGCAGCAGCCTGGCGGCCCGGTTGCCAACAGCCTGAGCGCGGTGATGCCGCACGTGCGCCATCTGCACGAGTTGTACCTGTTGCTGGTACAGCAGCGGAAAAAGCGCGGCGCTATCGATTTCGATACCGTCGAAACCAAGATCGTCTGCAACGAACTGGGGCGCATCGAACAGATCGTGGGGTTGGTGCGTAACGACGCCCACAAGCTCATCGAGGAATGCATGCTGGCCGCCAATACCTGCGCGGCAGATTTCATGACTCGCAGCAAGCATCCGGGCCTGTATCGGATCCACGAGGGCCCGACGCCCGAGCGTCTGACATCGTTGCGTGAGTTCCTGCGCACGATGGGCCTGTCACTGGGCGGGGGCGATGCGCCGACGGCCAAGGACTACGGCGAGTTTCTGGATTCGGTGCGCGGCCGTCCTGACTTTCAGCTGTTGCAGACCATGTGTCTGCGATCGATGCAGCAGGCGATTTACAGTCCGGATAATGTCGGCCATTTTGGGTTGGCGTATCCGGGTTATAGCCACTTTACGTCGCCGATCAGACGTTATCCCGACTTGTTGACGCATCGCGTTATCAAGGCGCTGCTGGCAGGCAAGCGCTATGTGCCGGGTCTGGAAGACCAGCCGCTGGTCATAGGGCGGACTCAACGCGAGCACGAACACGCCACCTGGGAAAAGCTGGGCTTGCTGTTGTCTGCCAGCGAACGCCGTGCCGATGAGGCCTCGCGCGATGTCGAGGCGTGGCTCAAGTGCTGGTTCGTCAAAGAGCGCGTGGGCGAGGACTTCAGCGGCACAGTGACGGGTGTTGCTAGCTTCGGCATATTCGTCACGCTGGACACGCTGCACGTTGAGGGGCTGGTGCACGTGTCCGAGCTGGGCGGCGAGTATTTCCAGTTCAACGAAGCGTTGCACGAGCTGCGGGGCGAGCGTACGGGCCTGCGATATCGTTTGACGGACAAGGTCCAGGTCCAGGTCTCGCGCGTTGACCTGGAGGCGCGCCGTATCGAGTTCCGCCTGGTCAAGGGCACGAGCTTTGATGCATTGCGCAAGGCCGCTTCGCGTAATCCGGACGAGCCGCGCAAAATCAAAAAGGCGGCGGCCCCCAAGCCTGCGGCCTTGAAAGGGCAGACCGCCAAGCAGCGGCGCGCTCAGGCGAAAAAAGAGGCCAAACCCGCTGCGCCGGCGAAAAAGCGTTCCGCCGTCAAAAAGGCACCGGCGCGCGGGCGTCGTTGAGCTGTGCCGTAGGCCCCGTTCGTGGGGCCTGCGCGCCGGCAGCATCTATCTCTCCGTATGCATGTGATGCGCCACGGCCTCGCGGACTCGCGAGGCCTCGTTGGCCGGCCAGTTGCGCACGCTGGCGGGCCACGCAGTAACATGACGGTTGCGCCGGGGGATGCATGGGCATCCGGCTCGGCGGGCGGGTGCATTGGCGCCGGCTTTTCTTTACGCATATAAGGTGAATATTCATGGCGTCAGCCCAAGTCCTGGCGGGGTTTCATGCGGTGGTGGCGCGACTGCGGCACGCACCGGAGTCCGTCAAAGAGATCTACGTCGAGGCCTCGCGCCGCGACAAACGCATGCAAGGGCTTATCGAGCAAGCCGAACGCGCGGGGCGGCGCGTGCATCCGGTGACAATGGAGCGGCTGGATGGTCTGGCGCGCGGGACGCGCCACCAGGGTGTGGTTGCGCTGGCCGAGGAACGGCTCTTGGCGGTGGATGTCGACGAGGTCTTGGATACCATCGAAGGTCCCGCGCTGTTGTTGGTGTTGGACGGGGTGACTGATCCGCACAATCTTGGCGCATGTCTGCGCACGGCCGATGCGGCAGGCGTGCACGCGGTGATCGCGCCGCGGGATCGCGCGGTCGGGCTCAATAGCACGGTGCAGCGCGTGGCGTGCGGTGCGGCGGATACGGTGCCTTACATCACGGTGACGAATCTGGCGCGGACCTTGCGCGCGTTGAAAGAGCGTGATGTCTGGGTGGTTGGCACGGACGATCAGGCGAGCGAAAGCCTCCACGCTGTCGACGCTCGCCGGTCCATGGCGTGGGTGATGGGGGCCGAAGGCGAGGGGATGCGCCGCCTGACGCGCGAGACCTGCGATCAATTGGTGACGATTCCGATGCTGGGCTCTGTCGAGAGCCTGAACGTCAGTGTGGCTAGCGCCGTGTGTTTGTACGAGTCCGTACGGCAGCGGCAGGCGTAAACTTCCATCGTAACGCGCAAGGAGACTATCAAGCATTCCCGGTCCCTTGCTCCCCCGCGGGCCCAATTGATTCGAGCCCGGTCCCGCGTGCCGTCATCCGCCATTTACTTTTCTCAGTCATTCATCATGCATAAGAACGGCTTTACTACTACGATTCTTCATTCTGATCGTCGCCTGTCCGTCGAGCACGGCGCTGTGCATAAGCCTATCCATACCTCGTCCGAGTTCGCCTACGCCGATGCGCGCGAACTGGCGGCGGTGTTTCAGGGCAAGGCAGGCTTTACGTATGGCCGCCAAGGCACGCCGACGACGACTGCGCTGGAAGCGAAAATCACCCAAATGGAAGGCGGCGCAGCAACGGTCTCGTTCGCAACGGGGATGGCTTCGCTGGCGGCGGTGTTTTCGACTTTGTTGCGCAAGGGCGATCATCTGTTGTCCAGCCAGTATGTGTTCGGCAACACGAACAGTCTGTTGGGCACCTTGATTGAGTTGGGGGTCGAGGTTACCTACGTGGATCCTACCGATCTGGATCAGGTGCGTGCGGCCTTGCAGCCCAATACGCGTATGGTGTTTACCGAGACGATTGCCAATCCGGGCACCCAGTTGGCAGATCTGGCGGGTATCGGCGAACTGTGCCGCGAGCGTAATCTTGTTTATGTGATCGACAATACCTTGACCTCGCCCTGGCTGTTCCAAGGCCGTTCGGCCGGCGCATCACTGGTGATGAACTCGCTGTCCAAATACATCAGCGGCCATGGCGACGCGCTCGGCGGGGCGATCACGGACACGGGCCTCTACGACTGGGCAAGCTATCCCAACATCTATGACAGCTACCGTAAAGGGCCGTCCACCGGCTGGGGGCTGTTGCAGGTCAAAAAGAAGGGCCTGCGCGATATGGGCGGCACGCTGTCGGCTGATTCCGCGCATCGCATCGCCATCGGCGCCGAGACCTTGGCGTTGCGTATGGCGGCGCATTGCAGCAATGCGTTGGCCTTGGCGCAAATGCTCGACGCCCATCCCGGCGTGACAAAGGTGCATTACCCCGGCTTGCCTACGCACCCGCAGCATGAGCGTGCAGCGGCATTGTTTGGCGGCCGATTCGGCGGGCTATTGGGCATAGAGCTGGCCGACGGAATCGATTGCTTTGATTTCCTGAATCACTTGCAGATCGTGCTCAATGCTACCCATTTGGGTGATACTCGCAGTCTGGCGCTGCCGGCCGCGCATACGATTTATTATGAAATGGGTCCGGAGCGTCGTGCCCAGATGGGTATTGCGGACAGTCTGATCCGGGTGTCCGTCGGGATCGAGGATCAGGCGGATCTGCTGCACGATTTTGATCAGGCTTTGCAGGCTTGCATGGGTTGAGGCTGATGTACCCGACCGGCGCATCATGGATTTGCAGCGTCTTGCGGGATTGTTGCGGAAATGCGCGCAGATTGGGTGCATATTACGAAAACACCTGGAAGCCAGTATCCACGCGGCTTACAGCGGAGTCTTTCCCCTTGACGTCGCCACAACGAGGGGCCTAATATGTTCCTGCGTCGCTGATGTCTTAGCACTTTCTCTGGTGCGAAAGACATCCGCGACGTAGCAATTTTGCCGTTGCGTTTGGCAGGGCACTGGGATATGCGCAGTGCCCGAGAAGCATATCTACCTCCGTTTGCTGGCACCTTGCTTGTTCCCGGTGTCGGCGCGCATCCGACAGAACCAACACCTTGAGGGGTAAACCTGAATGAACAAAACCGAACTCATCGATCATATCGCCAGCAAGGCCGATATCTCCAAAGCTGCCGCCGGCCGTTCGCTTGATGCCCTGATCGGTGCCGTAAAAACCACGCTCAAAAAGGGCGGCACAGTGACGTTGGTTGGCTTTGGCACGTTTGCTGTGTCGGCGCGCGCTGCTCGCACGGGCCGTAACCCTCGCACTGGCGAGACCATCAAGATCAAAAAGGCCAAAGTGCCGAAATTCCGTCCGGGCAAAGCCCTGAAGGATGCCGTCAACTAATCGACGGTCGCGATCGCGCGGCGAGCAACATCGCCGCAAAACACGAAAGCCCTTGGAAGCAGCGCGCTGCGCTGAATATTCAAGGGCTTTTGTGTTTGTGGACGGGGCAGGGCAGCCCGGCAAATAAAAAAGCTCCCACGCTGCGCCTTCGGCTTGCTGCCCCCCGAGAGGGCGTTTTTTGTCTTGGGGCGGCCCGGCAACAAAAAAGGCACCTGGAATAATCCGGTGCCTTTTTTCACATCCAGCCACCGTGGCTGGGTGTTTTATTCGGGGGACTGGTGGGTGCTACAGGGGTCGAACCTGTGACCTACGCCTTGTAAGGGCGCCGCTCTACCAACTGAGCTAAGCACCCCCGAGTGCTGCGTGATGTCGTGCATCACGTTCAACGAGGACGGCAGTATACCGGAGCAAAACGAGTTCGGCAAATGCAGTACGGCGTTGATCATGATGCATGACATTGACGGGCATTACATGCCGGGCATCGGGTGCATCATGTTGGCGTTCATGTTGTGCAGCACCCAGATCGAGCCTACCACGATGATCGCGATCACGAACACGGCGAAGATGAAAGCCGACAGATTGTCGCGCTGGGACTTCGAGGTGCCCATGTGCAGGAAGAACACCAATTGCACCAGCAACTGTGCCACACACAGCACGATGATGCCGGGCAGGATGATGCCGCGCGGGACGCCTTCGACCATGAGCAGACCGAACGAGCCCAGGGTCAGGATAATGGACAGGATGAAGCCTACGATGTAGGACTTCAGCGAGCCGTGATCGGCGCTGTCGTGGCCGTGATCACCGTGACCATGGCCTGCAGTAGAGGTCGTGTGGTGCGACATTAGATCGCTCCCATGAGGTAGATGAAGGTAAAGACGCAGATCCAGACGATGTCCAGGAAGTGCCAGAACAGGCTCAGGCACGCCAGACGACGTTTGTTGATCGAGTCCAGGCCGTGGCGGCGAACCATGTCGATCATGATGATGATCCAGATCAGGCCGAACGTGACGTGCAGCCCGTGGGTGCCGACCAGCGTAAAGAATGCCGACAGGAAGGCGCTGCGATCAGGACCAGCGCCGATGTGGATCAGGTGATGGAACTCATAGATTTCCATTCCGATAAAGCCTGCGCCGAACAGGAACGTCACCATGAGCCAGCCGATCACGCGGCCTTTGTTGCCGGCGTGCATGTTCAGCATGGCTATGCCGAAGGTGAAGCTGCTGATCAGCAGCAGCATGGTTTCGACCAGTACGAACGGCAGTTCGAACAGCTCTTTGCCGGTGGGGCCACCGGCGGTGGCGTTGGATAGTACGGCGAACGTGGCGAACAGGACGGCGAAGATGAGCAAATCGCTCATCAGATAGATCCAGAATCCGACTACGGTCTTGGATCCATCGTCGTGATGCTCGTCATGGTGTCCGGCGTGAGCGCCGGACCCGTGGGGGAGGTGTGTTGCAGCGTGAGTCATGACTCAGACGGCCTTTTGAATAGAAGCAAGATGGGCGGAGTCGATGCGCTCGACTTCTTTTGCGGGCACGTAGTAGTCCACGTCGCGGTCATAGGCGCGCACGATGAACGAGCCGATCATGCCGACGAAGCCCACGATGGCCAGCCACCAGATGTGCCAGACCAGGGCGAAGGTCATTACCAGGCCAAAGAGACCGATGAACACGCCCGCACCAGTATTGCGTGGCATATGGATGTCTTCGTATCGGGCCGGACGGGCATAGGCCGTGCCGTTTTCCTTGTCTTCCCAGTGTTGATCCAGATGGTCGACCTTGGGCAGGTGGGCAAAGTTGTAGAACGGTGCCGGCGAAGCGATCGACCATTCCAGCGTGCGGCCGCCCCAGGGATCACCGGTGGTGTCCAGGTTTTTCTTGCGGTCGCGGATGCTGACGAAGATCTGCAGCAGGATGAAGCCAATGCCAGCGGCCACGAAGCAGGCGCCGATGAAGGCTACGATCAGATAAGGCTGCCAGGTCGGGTCGTCGTAGTGGTTGATACGGCGCGTCATGCCTTTCAGGCCCAGGATGTACAGGGGCATGAAAGCCAGGTAGAAGCCGATGAACCAGCACCAGAACGAGTATTTGCCCAGACGCTCATTGAGCTTGAAGCCAAAGGCCTTGGGGAACCAGTAGGTCATGGCGGCGATACAACCGAACACCACGCCACCGATGATCACGTTGTGGAAGTGAGCAATCAGGAACAAGCTGTTGTGCAACACGAACGACACGCCGGGGATGGCCATCAGCACGCCGGTCATGCCGCCGATCACGAAGGTGACCATGAAGCCGATCGTCCAGAGCACAGGGGTGGTCATTTCGACGCGGCCGCGGTACATCGTGAACAGCCAGTTGAAAATCTTGACCCCGGTCGGGACCGAAATGATCATCGTGGCGATACCGAAGAACGTGTTGACGTTGGCCCCGGCGCCCATGGTGAAGAAGTGGTGCAGCCACACCATGAACGAGAGCACACCGATGGCGGCCGTGGCGTAAACCATGGACTTGTAGCCAAACAGAGGCTTTTTCGAGTAGGTGGCGATGATTTCCGAGAACGCGCCAAAGCACGGCAGGATCAGGATGTAAACCTCGGGGTGGCCCCAGATCCAGATCAGGTTCACGTACATCATGACGTTGCCGCCGAGATCGTTCGTGAAGAAATGCATGTCCAGATAGCGGTCAGCCGACAGCAGGGCCAACGTACCGGCCAGTACCGGGAAGGCGGCCACGATCAGGATGTTGGTCACCAGCGCGGTCCAGGTGAAGACCGGCATTTTCATGAGCGTCATGCCCGGCGTACGCATACGCAGGATGGTGACGATGAAGTTGATGCCGCTCAGCGTGGTGCCTACCCCCGATATCTGGAGCGCCCAGATATAGTAGTCGACCCCGACGCCGGGGCTGCCCTCCAGGCCCGAGAGCGGCGGATAAGCCAGCCAGCCAGTCGCGGCGAATTCGCCCACGAACAGCGACAGCATCATCAGCACGACACCGACACAGAACAGCCAGAAGCTCAGCGAGTTCAGGAACGGGTAGGCCACGTCGCGCGCACCGATTTGCAGCGGCACGACGACGTTCATCAGGCCTGTGATGAAGGGCATCGCCATGAAGAAAATCATGATGACGCCGTGAGCCGTGAAGATCTGGTCGTAATGGTGGGGAGGAAGGAATCCGACTGCGTCGGCAGCTGCGACAGCCTGCTGGCCACGCATCATGATGGCGTCGGCAAAGCCGCGCAAGAGCATGATCAGCGCAACGATGATGTACATGACACCAATGCGTTTGTGATCGACGCTGGTGAACCATTCGGTCCACAGGTACTTCCATTTACCGAAATAGGTAATCGCGCCCAATAGCGCAACGCCGCCCAGTATCACGGCAGCCATCGTCACCATGACGATGGGCTCGTGAAAAGGAATGGCCTCTAGTGTGAGTTTGCCGAACATCAGTTGTTTCCTGCGATCAAATTCTTCGACGTGGGCGTGCAGCTAGCCGGATCCAGGCCAGCTATCTTGCTCATCGTGTTGTGCATGATGTTGTCGAACATGCCCGTCGGTGCGCTGGAGTAGTACGTGACAGGGTTATGTTCGCTGGGCTGAACCAGGGCTTGATACGACTCGGGCGTCAACGGGTTGTTGGCGGCCTTGGCTTTGTTGATCCAGTCCTGGAATCCCTCGTTGCTGGTCGCGATGGCGCGGAAACGCATGCCGGAGAAGCCGGCGCCGCTGTAGTTGGCCGAGATGCCGGCGTAGTCGCCAGCCTCGCGGGCGATCAGATGGAGCTTGGTTTCCATGCCGGCCATCGAGTAGATCTGGCTACCCAATTGCGGAATGAAGAACGAGTTCATCAACGACGACGAGGTGATGCGGAAATTCACGGGCGTATCGACCGGGAACGCAATCTGGTTGACAGTCGCAATGTCGTAGTCGGGGTAGATGAACAGCCATTTCCAATCCAGCGACACGACGTCGATGTTGATCGGCTTTACCGAGGACTCGATGGGTTTGTAGGGGTCCAGCGCGTGCGTCGACTTGTAGGTCAACACGCCCAGAATCGCCACGATGATGCAGGGGATGGTCCAGACGACCACTTCGATACGCGTCGAGTGCGACCAGCGCGGCATGTACACCGCTTTGGCATTGCTCGCTCGGTATTTCCAGGCGAAATACAGCGTCATGATGATGACAGGCACCACGATGAGGAGCATGAGCCCCAAAGAGGTGAGAAGCAGCGTTTTTTCCTGGGCGCCGATGTCTCCCTTGGGCGACAGCACTTCCATTGTGCAGCCGCTGAGCAGCATGAGCGCACCAATACCGAGCGTGCGCCCGACGGTGGTGAAGTGGGGGTGTTTCACGTACAACCTTGAGGGTTAATTGCCGAAGCCGGCAAGAATGCACAACGCGTCTTGTTAGGACGCAAAGATGCGGTGAAGCCGCAATGCTAGCCGTTTGTTGCGGCGCAAACCTGCGACGAAAGGTCGCATCGCGGGAAAAGCGCGGGCATTGTAAACGGCAGTAACGCCATTGGGACAAGGTATTTGTGCGAAGCAGCAGGGGTGCGACAATGTGTCGCATCGAAATTTAGGGGTGGCGCCGAATCCGATCCGATCCGTTGAATGGGGGTGAATTGACGGAGGGGATGCTGCGGCCGCGTGAGCTGCCAACTGATGCGGCTGAAAGGTATCTAGAAAAATCAATCCAGGACGAGATCCCGCTCGGGGCCGGGCTTTTTGGCGAGCTTGCGTTGCAACGAGCGACGATGCATGCCCAGCAGCCGGGCGGCGGCAGATACATTGCCGCTGCACTCGTGCAGTGCCTGCTGGATGTGTTCCCATTCCAGGCGGTGCAGAGGCGTCATGGTGGTTTCGATGGCGGCCGATTCGGCCTTTACCAGACCCAGGGCGCGCAAGATCATCGGGGCGGTGGCGGGCTTGGGCAGGTAATCGTCCGCGCCGCGCTTGATGGCCTCGACCGCAGTCGCCACGCTGGCGTAGCCGGTGACCAGCAAAATGCGCATGTCGGGACGCAAGGCGCGCAGCGGCCGGATCAGCGTGAGCCCGGAGTCCTCGCCCAGGCGCAGATCGACCAGCGCGAAAGCGGGCAGGGTTTCTTCGGCCACGCGCAAGGCCTCGGCAATGCTGGTGGCGACGCGGGTGTCCAGGTGGTGCCGCGTCAGGCTGCGCTGCAAGGTGCGCACATAGAGTTCATCGTCGTCGATCAATAGGCCGACATCAGAGGCATTCATAGTTGAGTTCCGGTGCCACGCGTCGCGAGTGGCGTCAGAGGCAAGTGAAAACGGATGCGGGTGCCGCCGCCCTCGGCGGGGGCCATCGTCATGTCGCCGCCGAGCTGTTCTACGGTGGCATGCGACAGGGCCAGCCCGACGCCGAGTCCGCCCGGTTTTTCGCTATTGAATAAGCTGGTGGCGGGCAGCAGCGAATGGTCGGGATCGAAGCCGTGGCCGTGATCGCGCACCTCGCCTTCGAGGGCGCCGTCGCGATACTCCAGATGCAGGTCGACCCGCGAATTACCCGCGGTTTCGCCGGCATCGGCGGCATTATTGAGTAGAGCTTGTATCAGATGCGAAATCGAGGGCTCCACCCGTAGCGCAGCGGGCAGCTCGCCCGTTCGGTGCAAGTCGATAGTCGGGCGCACAAGACGCCATTGGCTGACTTCGCGCACGAGATCGACCTCGGTGGGGACGGCCAGATTGCGGATGCGCTCGCGGCACAGCGCCAGCAGTTGGCCGAGCAGCTCGGCGTCGGCGCGCAGATCATCCGTGTCGACTTCGGCGGCGATCTCGTCGGCCAACAAGGTCATGGTGGCCAACGGCGTATTGAGCTCGTGCGCCATGGCGGCGGCATGGGTGGCCAGCGCGACGATGCCCTCATTGCGGGTGAAACGCTCGCGCAACGCTGCCAGCTCGCGTTCCCGGCTGCGCAGATCGGCCGCCAGGCGCGTGGAAAAATACAGAACCACCATGGCCGAGATCAGGAAGCTGGCGGCAATGCCCGAGACGATGAGTGCGTAAGGATTATGGTGACCCTCTAGCGGCCGTCCCAACAGGCCCGAAACGAGATAGCCGATCAGGCAAGCCATCGCTGCGGCCAAGGCCCAACTGCGCGGCAACGCCAGGGCGGCCAGCGCGATCAGGATCAGGAACATCAGCCCGAAAGGGTTATGGATGCCGCCGCTCCAACCCACCATCCAGCCCAGGACGATGATGTCGACGAGCAGGTGGGCGAAGGCGACAGCGGGGGAGATCTCGCCGCGGCTGTGCAGCACTCGCAGCGTGGCATACAGGTTGAATGCCACCAGAATGCCGATACCGCTCCAGAGGGCAACCAGGGGGAGTTCCAGATCCAGCAATTCGCTGGCGACGAGCACCGTCGTGGCCTGGCCAGCGATGGCCAGCCAACGTAGTGTGCATAGAGAGCGCAGGAACGAATTGGCGGAACTACCAGGCATAACAAAATTCAGGGCCAAGCGTAGGCGCGAACGCCAGGCGCGGGGGCTCTGGAGAGGCAAGGACCTGCAGTGATGGGGCAAAGCAGGGGCGACGCCCTGGGATAGGCAAGCAGACCCTATTGTATTGCGATTCGATGCGCACTGCTGCGCTGCAATGAGGGACGGTTGCCGGCCACTTGCTGGCGCAAGCATACTGGCGGCTGTGGCATCGAGTGGGATTGCCGTAGAGTCTGGCCCGGAGTGTTTCATGACTGTCGAATCAAATCATCCTCAAATAACGATCACGTATTGCACGCAGTGCCAGTGGCTATTACGGGCGGGGTGGATGGCGCAGGAACTGCTGTCTACGTTCGGCACCGATCTGGGATCGGTGGCCTTGGTGCCAGGCACCGGCGGTGTTTTCCGTATTCATTACGATGGCGACCTCATCTGGGACCGCACGGTGGACGGAGGGTTCCCGGACGCCAAAATATTGAAACAACGTGTACGCGACCGCCTCGATCCCCAGAGGGATTTGGGGCATATCGATCGGTAGAAATAGCGGTGCGCCCCGGGCGTGGAGCGGTTGCTTGCTATAGGGCAGAGCGGTAGCGGGCACCGGTACAGGAGCATTTCACCGTTTGTGATGGTGATGGTGCTGGTGGTGTGCACTGGCTATTTGCCGCTGAGCCCGGCCCTCTGGCTGGAGCGCTGCTTTTTGCATAGAAGCGTGTGCGAATCATTCGCATTTAAGATATCATGTCGGACTTGGAATTTGCCGGTTCTGGCGTTTCCGGCGTGGTGCCGGTTGCGTGGCCGGACGACACTTCGACGTTTTTTGGCTGATTCATGCCTCGTCTTCAACACGGTTGGTCTTCTGGTCCACAATCCTCTGCTGCTTTGCGTATAGGCGCCGGTCTCACGGTGCTGGCAGTGCATTTGGCGGTAGTCGGAGCGATTTACTGGATGCCCGACGAAACTCCGCCCGAACTGCTGGAACCCGAAGCGGTGATGGTCAGCGTCATTGAAGCGCCGGTGCCTGAAATTGCAAAGGCCGAACCCACGGTTGAGCCGCAACCGGAACCGCCGCCAGAGCCCGAGGTGGAACCGCCGCCGCCCGAGCCGGAACCGGAGATTGAGCCGGAGCCAGAGCCTGAGCCCGTGGTCGAGCCCGAGCCCGAGCCCGAGCCGGTCATCGAAAAGCCTGTGGAGCCTGCTCCCAAGCCGAAACCTAAACCGAAGCCTAAGCCCAAACCTAAACCCAAGGTCGAAAAACCGGTCGAAAAACCAACGCCGCCCAAGCCTACGCCGCCGTCCGAGGCCCCGCCTACCGGTACGCCCGAAGGAGCCAAGGTGACGCAGGCTCCGGTGCAGGGGCCGCCGCCGGATGAGCCGATTCTGGTGTCCAGCGTCGAGTATGCAGGGCGTCGTCCGATGCCGAACTACCCGACGATGTCCAAACGCTTTCGTGAAGAAGGGCGGGTCGTGATCTTGGTCGAGATCAACACCATCGGTGTCGTGGAAAAGGCAACGGTGGATAAAAGCTCGGGCTTTGATCGTTTAGACGAGTCTGCTCTGGCAGCGGCGCGTAAAGCACGCTTTAAACCTCTGATGCGCAATGGCGTGCCGTATCCCGCCAAGGCCAAATTACCGTTCGATTTCGTACTAAGGAACTGAGATGTCTAACGCTATGCATAATGCCATCCTGGTGGCGCAGGCAAGCACCACGCCGACGGCGCCCGCGGCCTCTGGCGCCGCGGCGGCTGCAGGCTCTGTCGCTCCCGCTGCTTCGGGCCTTGCGCCCGCCGCAGGCGCCGTGGCGCCTGCCGCTTCCGGCGCCGCTCCTGCTGTGCCTGGCGCGCAACAAGCCGCCGATGCGCTGCATCAGGCAGGCCCCGCCCTGTCGCAGGCAGGCGACACGTTGCAGCAGGCCGCTGGCGCGTTGCCCCCCATGCCCACGGTACCGGACATGGGTTTCCTGCATTTTGTCGCGCAGAGCGATTTTGTCGGCAAGAGCTTGTTCGCCATCCTGATCATCATGTCGCTGGTGACGTGGTATCTGATCCTGGTGAAGTGCGTCAGCAATGTGCGCATGCGCCGCCGTTCGGCCGATTTTCTGAACAAGTTCTGGAATTCCAGTTCGCTGGAACAGGTCGAGAACGAGATCGTGACGCATGGTGCGCGTGATCCGTTCTCGCATTTGGCCAGCCATGCCATGCATGCGCAGGCTCACCACGCCAAATTCGGTGCGACCAAGCTCGAAGAGTCAGGCGCGAATGGCGAGTTTGTGACGCGCACGATGCGTAAAGTCATCGACGAAGAGACCGCCAAGCTCGAAAACGGCTTGACGGTATTGGCCTCGGTCGGCTCGACGGCGCCGTTTGTCGGTTTGTTCGGCACGGTGTGGGGGGTGTACCACGCGCTGGTCGGTATCGGCCTGGCCGACGGAGTGACGATCAACCGTATTGCCGGCCCCGTGGGCGAGGCGCTGATCATGACCGGCCTGGGTCTGGCGGTCGCTATCCCGGCAGTGTTGGCCTATAACGCATTTGTACGTAATAACCGCGTGTTCCTGTCGCGTCTGGACGCGTTTGCGCATGATTTGTTTGCCTTCCTGAGCACGGGCCAGCAGGTGGAGTTGTCTGATGGCAAAGTGCGCGCGCTGCGCCGTCATGGCCAGGGCGGGAACGGCCGAGGAGCGGAATAATGGCTTTTGGCAGCTTTGACAGTAAAGGTCCGGGCAGCCACGCGGTGTCGGAAATCAACATGGTGCCGCTGATCGACGTCATGTTGGTGCTGCTGGTGATTTTCATCATCACGGCACCGTTGATGGCGCACTCGGTGCGCATCAATATGCCGCAGGTCAGCTCCGAGCCGATCGACCAGGAACCCAAAAGCGTGGACCTGGCGATCGATCCCGCCGGGGCGTTGTTCTGGGACGATAAGCCCGTGGCGATGGATGATTTGCCCAACCGTTTCTATACGATGGCGCAGACCAAGCCGCAACCCGAACTGCGCATTCGCGCTGACCTGAACACGCGCTACGAGACCTTGGCCAAGGTCATGGCGGCGGCGCGCCGCTCGGGCTTGTCGCGAATAGGCTTTATCACTACACCGGCGGCTCAGGGCGGCGCCCCAGGCAGTGCTGCACCAGGCGGTGCACCTGCTGGCGCTGGAACGCCGTCTAGCGGATCGCCCGCACCGTCTGCCGCCCCTGCGGCACCGGCGCCCGCCGCGGCACAGTAAACCGCTGCCGACTCGGCATGACACACGCTGTGATGGTCATGCCCAAAACGTGCCAGACTCACCAGGTCTGGCACGTTGCGTTTCAGCGCCTTGTCAGCGCGGCAGCGAGCTCGCATGTCCCGTATCGGCATCTGGGCATAACTGTCACAAGTGTGACGCAGTGCATTTCAGCGCCTTGGCATATCATGTCGCGGATTTGGCGCTTGATTTACAGCGTTTTCGCAGCGCCTGTCTCAATCCTTAACTGCGGCAGATACGGCCGGGCGCCTCACGGCGAATTTCTTCTAAACCATACTTCGCGCTAGAATTCCGCCATGCGAGTACTTGTAATCGAAGACGACATGACCCTGGGCCACGCGCTCCAGGAGTTTTTGGCCGACCAGGGTTATGCGGTCGATTGGCTAACCGACGGAGACAAGGTGCTGGGCGCCTTGGCCGGGCAGACCTACGATCTGCTTTTACTCGACTTGAATCTGCCGGGCCGCAGCGGGCTGGATGTGCTGCGGCAACTGCGCCAGGACGGCAACCAGGTTCCCGTGTTGATCGTGACAGCCCGCGATGGTCTGGACGATCGCGTGGCGGGACTGGATGCCGGGGCGGATGACTACGTGACCAAGCCCTTTGATTTGCCTGAGCTGGCCGCACGCGTACGTGTTTTCGGCCGCCGCCGCTCGGGCCAGGCACAGCCGTTGATCGAGGCGGGCCCGCTCAGTTTCGATACGGTCGGGCGCGAGGTTCGCGCCAATGGTCAGCGTTTATCCTTATCGGTGCGTGAGCTTTCCGTGCTGGAAATGCTGATGGCGCGCGCGGGACGCGTGGTGACCAAGCGCCAGATCGTCAATTCTCTGTCGGCCTGGGACGCAGACTTCAGCGAAAACGCGGTCGAGGTCTACGTCTACCGTTTGCGCAAGCGCCTCGAAGGCACGGGCGCCAGTATCCAGACGGTACGGGGTTTCGGCTATATGCTGGAAACGCAAGCAGCGTGAATACCCATCGCAGGTCCGCGCACGCTGTGCCCCGACCTGCGTCTTCCACTATGCTGGATTCACATTCCTCTATTTCGGACGCGTCTGCGACCGGGCGTTGGCGTTTTTCGCGCGGCTCGTTGGCGCGCTATCTGGTCAAACGGCTGCTACCGCCCATTCTGGTGCTGGTGGCGCTGGATTTGCTGGCCACCTGGGTCATCAGCCATAAATTCGATATGGCCGGCTGGATGCTGGAGGATTTCTTCTGGGTCATGGTCCTGGGCCAGGCGGTACTGGTGGGGGTCTTCGCCGCCGTGATCGTGCAGGGTGTGCGATCCGGGTTGCGTTCGGTCAATCATCTATCCGAAGAAATCCGTCAGCGATCTATCGATGATATGCAGCCGCTGGAGGTTGCGGGCGTGCCAGACGAGATCGCGCCTTTGGTGACGCACACCAATGATCTGTTGTTGCGTCTGGATGCTTCATTGGCCGCGCAGCGCCGGTTCATCGGCCATGCCGCGCATCAACTGCGTACGCCGTTGAGCGGGCTGCGCATGGAATCCGAGCTGATGTTGGCGCGTCCGCTACCGGACGATGTGCGGGCGCGTGCCGAACGCATCAAAGCTGTCAGCGACCGCATGATCCGGCTCGGGCAGCAACTGCTGGTATTGGCGCGATCGGATCCGAACGCGCGTCCGCAGGACAGTTTTGTCCGCATCGACCTGTGTGAATGGGTACGGGTGAGCGGTGCGGAATGGATACCGCATGCCCATGCGGCACATTTTGATATTGACCTGGTGGCGCCGGATCATCCTGTCTGGATCGATGGCGATCCATTGCTGCTGGATGAGCTGCTGGGCAACCTGATCGACAATGCCGTGCGCTATGGCAATGGCATTGGCCGTATTACGCTGACAGTCAGCGAGAATCCGCCAACACTGATTGTCGAGGACGACGGCCCTGGGATCCCTGGCGAAGAACGCGAGCGCGTGTTCGAGGCGTTTTATCGTTCGCCAGGCTCTACTGCCGGCGGCTCGGGATTGGGGCTGGCCATCGTGCGCGAGATTGCGCATGCCCATGGCGCGTGGTGGAAACTGACCAGCCGGCCCGAATATCCTGGCACGCGCTTGTCTGTGGCTTTCCCCGGCCCTCGCAAGGGGGCGCAATTGACCCGTCAGGATCGTACTGTTTGACTCACTGGGAGTAACGGATGAGTTCGCCTGTGCAGGTCCCTATTTCAGGCAACGACCATGTTGCGTCGTCGAAAGCCATGCTGATGCTCGGGGCGCTGGGAGTGGTTTATGGTGATATCGGCACCAGCCCACTGTATACCCTGCGCGCCTGTCTGGTCGGCTTTGCCGATGTTGAGCCTGATCACATTCTGGGTGTGCTGTCGATTCTGTTCTGGCTGTTGATGCTGGTCGTCTCGTTCAAGTACGTCATGTTGGTGCTGCGCGCCGATAACCGGGGCGAGGGCGGCACACTGGCATTGCTGGAGCTTGCCGTACGCGGGCGTTCGGAGCGCTCGCGGTGGCTGCTGGTGGTGCTGGGGATTTTCGGGGCGTCGCTGTTTTACGGCGATAGCATGATTACCCCGGCGATTTCGGTGTTGTCGGCGCTGGAAGGCATAGGCGTGGTGTCGCATACGCTGGATCCCTGGATCGTCCCGTTGGCGCTAGTGGTCCTCATATTGCTGTTTGTGATCCAGTCCAAAGGCACCGGGGCCATGGGTAAGTTGTTCGGCCCTATCATGGCGCTGTGGTTTACGACGCTGGCGATATTGGGGGGATGGCAGATCTGGCAAGCGCCCCAGGTGCTGCAGGCCTTGAATCCCGCATGGGCGCTGAGCTTCATCGATGAGTTTCCTTTGGGCAGCTTCCTGTTGCTGGGCGCTGTGGTGCTGGCGCTGACAGGGGCGGAGGCGCTTTATGCGGACATGGGCCATTTTGGCCGCCCGGCGATCCGGCGTGCCTGGTTCTCGATGGTGTTGCCGGCTTTGGTGCTGTGCTATTTCGGTCAGGGCGCGTTGTTGTTGCGTGACCCGCAGGCCATTCGCAATCCGTTTTTCCTGATGGCGCCGGAATGGGGGCTGGTACCGCTGGTGATCTTGGCGACTATTGCTACGGTCGTAGCGGCTCAGGCTGTGATTTCTGGCGCGTATTCGGTGACGCGCCAAGCGGTGCAATTGGGCTTTTGGCCGCGGATGCAGATTTTGCATACGTCGGCGGTCGAAAAGGGCCAGATCTATTTGCCGCAGGTCAACGCGTTGCTGCTGGTGTCAGTGTTGATTCTGGTTCTGGTGTTCCAGGATTCTGAAAACCTCGCTGCGGCGTATGGTTTTGCAGTCACGGGCACCATGTTGGTGACAACGGTGCTGGCATTTGCGGTATTGCCGCGCGGTGCGACAGGCGGCAAGCGGGTGTTGTGGCTGGCAACGCTCGGTGTGCTGCTGGTGGTGGATATCCTGCTGTTCGGTGCCAATATTTTCAAGATTCATGAAGGCGGGTGGTTGCCTTTGCTGGTAGGCGCGATCGTGTTTTCTTTGATGATGACGTGGCGCCGGGGCCGTCAATTGCTGGCCCAGCAGCAGCGCCGCGATCAGCAGCCGCTGAAAGAATTCATGGTGCAACTCGAGGAGTATCCGCCCGCGCGCGTGCCAGGTACGGCGATTTTCATGACCATGAGTCCAGGCTTGGTACCGGCTGCGCTGCTGCATAATTTAAAGCACAACAAGGTGCTGCACGAGCATGTGTTGTTCTTGACGGTTGCGGTGGCCGACGTGCCTTACGTGTCGGAGCACGAGCGCTTTAAGGTTGAACAGATCAGTGCGTCGTGCTGGCAGATTGTGGTGGATTATGGGTTTAAAGAAGATCCCAATGTGCCTGATGTCTTGAGGCAGGTGGCAGAGGCTTATCCTGAAATTGATTTGGAGCCTATGCGGACGTCGTATTACCTGTCGCGTCAGACGGTCGTGGCGGCGAGAAAACCTGCGATGTGGCGTTGGCGGCGCGGGGTGTTTGCATTTATGGCGCGCAATGCGACGCGCAGTACGAAGTTTTTCAAGATTCCGCCGAATCGCGTGGTGGAGATGGGGATGCAGGTCGAAGTGTAAGTGGTGGTGTTGCTGCGGGTTTGCAGCGTGAGAGTTGGAGATGGTTTTTGGGGGCCGGTGCAGGCGTTGATTGGCGTGGCGATGGGGTTCTTTAGCCGTTCCTGCCGGTCGCCGGGGAGCCGCACCGGGCCTATCGCACGGACTCGGCCCGTGATCAGGGGCCTCGGCCCGCTTCGCGGGCTAAATCCGCGCTCTACGGCCCGGCGCGGCTCCCCGGCGACCGGCAGGAACTCATACAGGGGCTGGCCGTTGCGGTTTGATCGCGTCGTTATCGGAAATAATTCGGGCCACAAAAAAACCGCACATCAGTGCGGTTTTTTTGTGGGTGCTAGCTGATTACTTTTTGTCGTTGTCCTTCAACTGGGGCAACGCCGTGCCAGAGGCGGCCAGGAGGCCGGTTTGCACGTAGGTGAAGAGCTTGGCGCGCGTGTCGGTGATGTCGAGATTGCGCATGGTCAGCTGGCCGATACGGTCCGCTGGGGTGAAGGGGGCGTTTTCCACCTTTTCCATGGACAGGCGCTCGGGCGCGTAGGTCAGGTTGGGCGACTCGGTGTTCAGGATCGAGTAGTCGTTGCCGCGGCGCAGTTCCAGGGTCACCTCGCCAGTGACGGCGCGGGCAACCCAGCGTTGGGCGGTTTCGCGCAGCATGATGGCTTGGGGGTCGAACCAGCGGCCTTGGTACAGCAGTCGGCCGAGCTTGCGGCCGCTTTCGCGGTATTGCTCGATGGTGTCTTCGTTGTGGATGCCGGTGACCAGACGCTCGTAGGCGATGAAGAGCAACGCCATGCCCGGGGCCTCGTAGATGCCGCGGCTCTTGGCTTCGATGATGCGGTTTTCGATCTGGTCGCTCATGCCCAGGCCATGACGGCCGCCGATACGGTTCGCTTCGAGCATCAGTTCGACGGGATCGTCGTATGCGACGCCGTTCAGCGCAACGGGTTGGCCTTCTTCGAAGCGGATGGTGACTTCTTCGGCTTTGACGGCGACGTCATCGCGCCAGAACGCAACGCCCATGATGGGCTTGACGATGCGGATGCCGGAGTTCAGGTGCTCGAGGTCTTTGGCCTCGTGCGTGGCGCCCAGCAGGTTGGAGTCGGTCGAGTAGGCCTTTTCGGCGGACATCTTGTAGTCGAAGCCGGCTTGGCGCATGTACTCGGACATCTCCGAGCGGCCGCCGAGTTCGTCGATAAAGCGCTGGTCGAGCCAGGGCTTGTAGATTTTCAGTTCCGGGTTGGTCAACAGACCGTAGCGGTAGAAACGCTCGATGTCGTTGCCCTTGAACGTGCTGCCGTCGCCCCAGATGTTGACGTTGTCTTCTTTCATGGCGGCCACGAGCATGGTGCCGGTGACAGCGCGGCCGATGGGCGTGGTGTTGAAATAGGTGATGCCGCCAGTGGAAATGTGGAACGCGCCCGATTGCAGGGCGGCAATGCCTTCGGCCACGAGCTGAGGACGGCAGTCGATCAGGCGGGCGCTTTCAGCGCCGTAGGCGAGGGCTTTGCGCGGGATTTCGTCGTAGTCGGATTCGTCGGGTTGGCCCAGGTTGGCGGTGTACGCGTAGGGGACGACGCCGTTATTGCGCATCCACAGCAGGGCCGCGCTGGTATCCAGGCCGCCCGAAAAGGCGATGCCGACTTTCTGGCCGATGGGCAGATTGGGAAGAATAGTGGTCATGGTGTGTAAATCGCCTACGGGACGACGGACGAATGAAACGTAAGAAGAACCAACTGACGCGTTGAGCAGGGCAAAGCCCTGCGGCGCGTACGCGGAATTATCCATTTTAACGCGTTTGCCGGGCGTGGTCGTAACTACCGCCAGCCGTGGCGCTTCTCGTTCAAGCATCCACCTTTCAACGCCTTGGCGAGCAGAAATGCAGCTGTTCCTAGCTGTGAGTTTGCCGCAGCCGGGGTGCAGTGGCGGGCAGGCCTGTCGGAGGCTGCCGAGTCCGCGGGCCATCGGCGGGGGCAGTCCGGGGGCCATGTTTGAGTGGAGCGCAGCGGAGCGAGTTTGGCCCCCGGCCCGCCGATGGCCCGCGGACGTAGGCCGAGTCCCCGTTGAGGGGACGAGTCAGCCGACCAGGCCTGTCCGCCACTGCGCCCCGGCTGCGGCAAACGCCTCAAGAACTCATTTTTCTCGCCGCACGAACGACGTCAAACCGCAAGAGGCCGAAGCGAACTGAATCACCTCGCCCCGGAATTCGCCGTCAATCGATTTTGCCCAATAACAGGAATTCCATCAGCGCTTTCTGAACGTGCAGCCGGTTTTCCGCCTCATCCCAGACAACGCTTTGCGGCCCGTCGATGACTTCGCCGGTGACTTCTTCGCCACGGTGAGCGGGCAGGCAGTGCATGAACACAGCCTGGGGATCGGCAGCAGCCATCATTTCGGCGTCGACGCACCAATCGGCAAAGGCCGCGCGACGGGCGTCGTTTTCGGCCTCGTAGCCCATGCTGGTCCAGACGTCGGTCGTCACCAGATGAGCGCCGCGGCAGGCCTCGATGGGGTCGGCAAACTGGCGCAGCACGCCCTCGGGTGGGGTGCCGATGCGATTGGGCTCGAGTTCGTAGCCAGGCGGTGTGGACACATGCAGCGTAAAGCCCAGCATTTCGGCCGCCTGCAGCCAGGTGTAGGACATATTGTTGGCATCACCGATCCAGGCAACGGTCTTGCCGGCGATGGGGCCACGGTGTTCGACGTACGTGAAGATGTCGGCCAGAATCTGGCAAGGGTGGAATTCGTTGGTCAGCCCGTTGATGACAGGCACGCGCGAATGCGAGGCAAAGCGCTCGATGCGGGTCTGCTCGAACGTGCGGATCATGACGATGTCGACCATGCGGGAAATCACGCGGGCCGTGTCTTCGATGGGCTCGGAGCGGCCCAGTTGCGAATCGTTGGACGTCAGGTTGATGACAGAGCCACCCATTTGGTACATCCCGGCCTCGAACGAGACGCGGGTACGGGTGCTGGCTTTCT
Organism: Bordetella genomosp. 4; assembly: GCF_002261185.1. Lineage (GTDB taxonomy): Bacteria > Pseudomonadota > Gammaproteobacteria > Burkholderiales > Burkholderiaceae_B > Bordetella_A. The sequence continues at coordinate 841,592 of NZ_NEVQ01000013.1, read as the reverse complement.
CGAACACCATGGCCAGAGTGCGGTCGTGCAGAGGCATATGGGGCTCGTAGCGCTTGAACTTGTCTTTGATCAAGCGGGCACGGTCGAGAACATAGGCGATTTCACTGGGGGAAAAGTCCCGGAACTGCAGGAAGTGCCGCAACGGGCCAGTCTGGTGCGCAGGAGGTGTCATGATGAAAAGGGCGAAGCCAAAACATCAATCATATACAATTCGCGGCGCGGGCCGCATCTTTGTCGTTTGTCCGATCCGGACGCAGCGCACGCCGCCCGTGGTGAAAAATTCATGACAAATCGCGTCAAACAATTCGTTATTCACGGCGTCACCGAGAGTGGCTCCCGTTTTCGTCCCAGTGATTGGGCCGAGCGCCTGGCCGGCGTGATGGCCCAGTTCCGGCCGCCTGGCTCGGCTGGCAGCCACCTGACCTATTCGCCTTATGTGTTACCCATGTTGATCGATGGGGTTCGCGGCGTGGTGGTGGATCTGCGGCTGCGAGACCTGGAGCCGCTGGCCTACAAATTCGTGGTGGACTTCGCCCGCGACAATAACCTCAAGACCGAGGAACGCGAGGTGTGACGCCTGGCCCTAATATTGGTATCCCAGCGTCAGCATGGCGGTGCGGCCGTCTCCCAGCGCGACCGCGTTACGCAAGCCGCCAGTGAAGTAGTCCTTGTCGAACAGGTTTCGCACGGTCAGCGCCGCGCGCCAATGTGCCGCGTGATACGCGACACCGACGTCTGCCACGGCGTAACCGGGAATTTCGTACCCGTAGGCATGACGGCGGCTTTCTCCGCGTACGGTGCCGTTGAGTTCCCAGCCTAGCAGCCGGTCTTGCAGGCGATATCGCGCCGTCAGATTGAAACTGTGCCGTGGTACGTTGTCCAGCCAGTCTCCCTCTGTGGAGGGCGATTGACCGCCATCGTCGGTGATGACGGCGGCAGTATAGGCATAGCCTCCCATCAGGCTCAGGCCGTTGCCCAGATCGGAGGCAAAGCCGATTTCCGCACCCTGCGTACGTTGTTCGCCTACGGCGATACTGAAACCGTCGTTGAAGGGGTCGGATTGCAGGACGCTGCGACGGCGCAAATCGAAGGCGGCCAGCGTCAAACTGGTAGCCCCGTCATCCAGATCGAATTTCACGCCGATTTCCCATTGCGATCCTTTTTCGGGATCAAACACGTTGCCATCGACGTCGGTCCCGCTGTTGGGATAGAACGAGGTCGCATAGCTGATATAGGGGCGCACGCCGGGCCATATTTCGTACATGAGGGCCGCAGAGCCGGTGGTGGCTTGAGACGGATTGTCTGCGCGCTCGCCGTTCAAATGGTTGGTGGAATAGGTCGCGGCATGGTCGCGTCTCAGGCCCGCGACGAGTTGCCAACGCTCGCCGAACTCTATCTGGTCGCGTAAGTAGACGCCCAATGCGCGCAGTGTCGACGTGGTGTCGGTTCGCGGATTGGCGGGGCAGGTAATAGCGCTGCCGTAGACGGGATCGTAAACATCCAGCGTGCCTACGCTGCAGTTGTACGACAGCGCGTTTTCCCTTGAACGTAGATAGTCGACCCCGACCATGATGGTATGACGGCCCAGCGGGGTGTCGAAACGGCGTTGAGCATTGGTGTCCAGAGAAAAGGTGTCGCCGTCCCAGGCTTGATCTGTCGCGGTGCGTCGCAGCGTTCGATTGTCCGCATTCAGCGTGCCGTTGGCGATCAACTGACCCGTAACCGAGAACTGTTGCCAGCGCAGGTTTTGATTGAGCGTCCAACCGTTGGCAAAGCGATGGGTGAGGGCGTAGCCGATGCGGCTTTGGAATGCCCGATAAGGGTCTTGGTCCGGTTCGCCGATGAATCGGCTGCGGGTAATGCTGCCCAAGGGGTTGGGCAGGACGGAACCCGCCAGCGGCAAACCCTGCTGGCGGATGTAGCGGCGTTCCTGGTAGCTGGCCAGAATCGTAAAGTCGGTGGCGGCGCCGAGGTCCAGCGACAGCGAGGGGGCGATCCAGCGATTCTTGAACCACACATAATCGGTCGCATCGTGCGAGTTCATGGCCAGCGCGTTCAGACGAAACGCCGCCTTGCCACTGTCGGACAGAGGCGTTCCCATGTCCAGCGTGCCCTGATAGAAATCATGGCTGGCCACCGTGACATCGGCGCGGGCAAAGGCCTCGGCCTGCGGACGTTTGCTCACCATGTTTACCAGTCCGCCGGGCAGCACCAGGCCATACAGCAATGAGGCGGGCCCTTTGAGGACTTCGACTTGGTCTACGCCGAACAATTCTTGTGCGACACGGTTGCTGTCTGAGACGCGCAGGCCGTCCAGGAAAATGGAATCCGATGCCACTTGGCCGCGAATGATCAGATCGTCCCAGCCGCGACGGCCAAATTGATTGCTGACCACGCCCGGCACATTGTGCAGAGCATCGGCCAGGGTCTGCGCCTGTTGGCTGTCGAGCACGCCGCGTGGCACCACGGTGATGGATTGCGGTGTCGCCGATAGCGGAATAGAGGATTTATTGACTTGAGGCGGGGTGACCGGATTGAATGCTTCGGCGCCATCATCGCCGGTTATCTGTACCGTCGGCATTTGCGCGATGTCATCATCGGGACGGCTTGTCGTGGCAGGCTGCGCTATGGCCAGGGTAGGGATGAGTGCGATCAGGCAAACAAGGGGGCGTTGCGGCAACGGCATGGCGTGATGTGAAATGCAGCGAGGTGAGGGGCGAGGCGACAGCGGCGAAGAGGCGCCGGCCGGGCTAGCCAGGAATAATAATTATTGCACCAATAATGATAATCGTTTTTGTTTCTTAAATTTTGAAGCGTTGGCCATGACAGGCAATGGTGTTGGACGGCCTTGAGGAAAGCATCTGACGCTACAAGGAAAGCGCCCAGATTCAGGCGCAATAGCGGGCGTTGCACCCGCTCGGCAGATCGGCGCCGGCACGAGAGCGAGCCGTTGCGCGGCTCACTGTGGCGGCTGAGGGTTTATTCGACCGGCGTGACCAGCTTGCCGCTCTGGAAATACGATGCCAGGTTTTCCAGCATCAGGTCTTCCATGGCCAGGCGGGTTTCGTAGGTGGCGCTGCCGATGTGAGGCAGCAAGACCGTGTTATCGCTGTCGATGAGGGCCTCGGGCACCTTGGGCTCGTATTCGAACACGTCCAGGGCAGCGCAACCGAGTTTGCCGTTTTCGAGGGCGGTTGTCAGGGCTTGTTCGTCAATGACGGGGCCGCGCGCGATGTTGACGATGATGCCTTTCGGGCCCAATGCCTCGATGACCTGCTGATTGACCAGATGGCGGGTTTCCGGGCCGCCGACGGTAGCAACAACCAAGAAATCGGCCCAGGTAGCGAGATCGATCAGCGAGGCTTCGTAGCCGTACGGCACATCGGACCGTGCACGGCGGTTGTGATAGCGGACTTCCATGTCGAAACCATCGCCGCGGCGGGCGATGGCCTGGCCAATGCGGCCCAGCCCGATCACACCCAGTTTTTTGCCGCTGACGCGGGTGCCCAGCGGGATGTTGCCGTGGACCTGGCCCCAGCGGCCGGCCCGTACAAAGCGGTCGCCCAGACTCATGCGGCGCGCCCCGGCGATCATCAGCCCCCAGGCCAGATCGGCCACGCAGTCGGTCAGGACGTCCGGCGTGTTGCTGACGAGGACACCGCGGGCACGGGCCGCTTGTATGTCGATGGTTTCATAGCCCACGCCCCAACTGCAGATGGCCTTCAGATCAGGCAACGCATTGATCAGGTCGGCATCGGCGCCCATGGTTGCCGAGGTGACCACGGCGGTGATGCCTTTGCCGTGGTCGGTGAGGGCGGCTTTGCGATCTCCGTGTTTCCAGAGCTCGAAGACGTCGTAGTCGTTGGCGAGCCGTTGGTTGGCGGAAGGAGAGCCGGACAGAGAGCCGACCTGAAGAATGCGTGGCTTGGTGGTCATGTCGTTGATGGTTGGGGTGAGAAAAAACAAATGCTACTTGATTTATTGCAGCTCAATGCCGCCTTCTTTGATGACCTGCTTCCAGCGGGCGACCTCGGCTTTTTGGAAGGCGGCGAACTCTTCGGGTGTGTTGGCCACGACCTCAAAGCCCAGGCCTTGCAGGGTTTTCATCACGCTGGGGTCACGCAGCGTGGTGCGCAGTGCGTCGGACAGGGTTTTCACGATCGGGGCCGGGGTGTCTTTAGGTACGGCAAAACCTTGCCACGAGTACACCACCATGTCTTTGATGCCGGCTTCGGCCAGGGTGGGCACGTTGGGCAATTCCGGTGAACGGGCATCGCCGGTGATGGCCAGGGCCTTCAGTTTGCCGGCCTGTACGTGTTTCTGTACTGCGCCAAGGTTCTGGAACGAGACGTTGACTTGGGCGCCCAACAGGTCGGCAATGGCAGCACCACCGCCGCGGTAGGGGACGTCTACGCCGGTCGTGCCGGTGCGCTGGCGAAACAGGATGGCAGACAGGTGGTCCGACGAACCTGTGCCGGAGGAGGCGTACGAGACTTTGCCGGGGTTTTTCTTGGCGTATTCCACCAGTTCGGCGACGGTGTTGGGCGGGAACGAGGGCGGTGCGACCAGGATGTTGGGGTTGCGCACGGCCTGGGTCAGATAGGCAAAGTCCTTGCTGGGGTTGTACGAGAGTTCTTTGTACAAGGCTTCGTTAATCGCAAAGGTGCCGATCGAGCCGACCATCATGGTGTAGCCGTCTGGCGTGGAGCGTGCGAGAGCCTGAGCGCCGATGGCGCTGTTGGCGCCGGGTTTGTTTTCGGCTACGAAGGTCTGGCCCAGGAGCTTTTGCATCCCCGGCAGGACCGAGCGCGCCGTGATGTCGGACGAGCCGCCAGGAACAAAGGGCACAATGACGGTGACGGGCTTGTCGGGATACGAGGCGGCTTGGGCAGCAGTGCCGCCGAGCAGGGTGAGGCTGGCGGTTGCGATGGCGCTAATCAGTTTCTTCACGATGTCTCCTGTGCGCGTTGGGCGCATCTTGTGAGCGGGGAGTCTTGTAAAACAAGACCAAGCGTTGAGAGTATGCTTGTCAACCAAGTATACTTTTCCGAGGCCGTATCGTACGGTGATAAACACGGCATTTTTAGCAGTAAATACCCTAGTGTGAGTATGCTCGCACAGCGAAGATAACGATAAGCCGGAGACAACTTTATGCGTGATATTCCTGCTCCACAGTCCGCTGCCGCATCCCTACCAAAGCAGCCGAATCCTGAAGACGAGACATCGGTCCATAACGGGCGCCGCCGGTGGTTGGCGGGGGTCGGCGCAGCGGCGGTGACGCTGCCCGCATGGGCGCGTGCCTGGGAGCCTGCTGCGGCGTATCCCGATCCTTCGGTGCAAGTGCTGGATGCCGCATTCGAACCCTATCGCTTGTTCAATGCGGGCGTGGAGCGCATTGCGACGGGTATGCGCTGGAACGAGGGGCCGGTATGGTTTGGCGATGGGCGGTTTTTGCTGTGGAGCGATATTCCCAACGACCGCATCATGAAATGGGATGAGTCCACGGGGGCGGTCAGCGAGTTTCGCAAACCCTCGAACTACGCCAATGGCAATACGCGCGATCGGCAGGGCCGTCTCGTGACGTGCGAGCATCTGACGCGCCGCGTCACCCGTACGGAATACGATGGTTCGATCACGGTGCTGATGGATAGCTATGAAGGCAAGCCTCTGAATTCGCCCAATGATGTGATTTGCCATTCGGATGGTTCGATCTGGTTTTCGGATCCGCCGTTCGGGATTGGCGGCAATTACGAGGGCCGCAAGGCCAAGGCCGAATTGCCGCACACGGTCTATCGCATCGATGCGCAGACGGGCAAGGGCGAGGCCATGATCACGAACCTGAAGGGCACCAATGGTCTGTGCTTTTCGCCTGATGAGTCGCTGCTGTATGTGGTCGAAGGGCGCGCGACGCCGAATCGCTTGGTCCATGTGTATGACGTGACCGAGGGCGGCAAAAAGCTGTCTAACGGGCGGGTGTTCCTGGACGCGCAAGGCGGCACCATCGACGGCCTGCGCTGCGATGTGGACGGCAATCTGTGGCTGGGCTGGGGCATGGGCGAGGGCAAGGACGGCGTGATGGTCGTCTCGCCTCAAGGCAAACGCCTGGGCCATATTCATTTGCCCGAGCGCTGCGCCAATCTGTGCTTTGGCGGCGCGCAGCGTAACCGCTTGTTCATGGCATCGTCGCATTCCGTTTATGCCTTGTATGTGAATACGCAAGGGGCGGTTGGCGGTTAGCGCGTCATGTCGACTACACGTAAACGAGCAGCGAGATCGGGGGCGGGCACGACGAATGCCAGCCCCTTGAGTCCAGCAATGCAAGCGGGGCCTGGCACGCTCGCCGGCGAGGCGAACGCAGCCGCAGCCGACAAGCAGGGCGGTGGTGCCTTGGTCCTGGAGCGAGGCCAGCGCGTGCGTCTGGCAGATCAGCTATACGGCCAGATCTTTGAACAGATAGTCGAAGGCGGGTTGAATGTCGGCGACAAGCTGCCATCCGAGCACGAGATCTGCGAGCGTTTTGGCGTCTCGCGGCCGGTAGTACGCGAGGCGCTGCTGCGCTTGCGTGCAGATGGGTTGGTGACGGCGCATCAGGGCTTGGGGACGTTTGTCAGTCATCAGCCCGCGCCTCGTTTAAAAACGTTCAGCGATGTGCGGAATGTGGGAGCGTATTTACGGGCCCAAGAGGTCCGTGTTGCGCTCGAGGGCGACGCCGCACGCCTGGCAGCCATGCGGCGCACGGACGAGGAGCTGCTTCAGATCGAGCAGGCACATGCGGCGTTCGTGGATGAACTGGAACGTGGCCATATTTCCGCGGAAGCGGACCTGGCCTTTCATGCCTGTATTGCACAGGCGACGGGTAATGATTATTACCTGGGGGTGCTGGAATCGATTCACGAGTCGATCAGCGGTTTCATGCGCCTGACATTGAGTCTGACGCGTACCGGGTCGCGTCAACGCGCGCAACGCGTTGTGGACGAGCACGCCGCCATTTTGTCGGCGATACGCGAACAGGACGGCGAGCGGGCGCGGGTGGCGATGCAGTTTCATCTGGGTCAGGCACGTCATCGACTGGTGGATCGTGAACGGGATCAATGAGAATCGAGCGGCTGGGCGCGGTCCAGCGTGGTTCAACACATATGTGGCGGCAAGACGGGTGCAATGCCCGTTGAGAACAAGGGTGTGAAGCCCGAAGGAGAGCGGCAGTGAAGGGTGGTAGTAGCCAAGTGACCAATGTGCCGGCGCAGCAGGTGCGTCAGCAGATACGGCTGGTGTTGATGGCGTGGGGGATGCCGGAGGATCTGGCCGTCACCACATCGGACCTGATGGCGGAAACGGATTTGCTGGGAATCGATTCGCACGGCATTTCCATGTTGCCTGCGTATGAGGCCAAGTTGCGTGCCGGTACGTTGCAGATCGGTGCGCGGCCTCGTTTGGTGCGCGAGGCAGCGTCTACCGCGTTGCTCGACGGCATGGCAGGTCTCGGGTATCCGGTCGCGGCGCAGGCGATGAATCTCGCGGTAGACAAGGCCTTGGAGCATGGCGTAGGCGCCGTTTCGGTGCGAAATTCGCATCACTTCGGCGCGGCGGGTGTTTATGCGCGTATGGCCGTGCGGCGTGGCACGGTGGGGTTGGTGACCAGTAGTGCGACGACGCTGATCATGGTGCCTACGCATGGGGCGTTTCCGATGCTGGGGACCAATCCGATTGCGTTTGCAGCCCCAGCGGCCCAGAACGAACCCTTCGTGCTGGATATGGCCACGACCACGGTCGCTGCGAACAAGGTCAAGGTGTACGACTTTCATGGCAAGCCCTTGCCCGAGGGGTGGGCGGTCGATGGCCAGGGCGGCAATGTGACCGATTCGGCCGAAGCGATGCGCTACATCTTTGACCGGCGCGAGGGTGGCTTGACGCCGTTGGGCGGTACCGCCGCCATGAGCAGCCATAAGGGCTATGGCCTGGCGATGATGGCGCAAATCCTGGGCGGCACGTTGAGCGGCAGTGCGTTGGCGGCGCGGCAAGCCGCAGTGCGCCGTCCGGGCGATCCCGACGATATCGGACATTTCTTTTTGGCACTGAATCCGGATGCATTCCGGGACTCGGGGTCATTCGAAGACGAACTGGACGAGGTGATCGACACCTTGCATGAAACGCCGCCGGCCGATCCGGCCAAGCCCGTGCAAGTGGCTGGAGAGCCCGAGGCGGTCGAGCGGGAGCGTCGCCTGCGCGAGGGCATTCCCATTCCATTGGCGCTGGAACAGCGTCTGCGCGCTATTTGCGAACGTAGCGGCGTGGACTATGTGCTGAGCGCCGCGTGAGCCGCTGGCGTTACGCTCGATGGGGGTTTTTGCTAGAGCGCGTATCGCGCCACGTTTCTGTCTCTCGCTGCTGGATTGCGTGCAGCCACGAGAGCTTTCTACTTAGCCAAGGAAGTGATTATGAATTCACCGTTGCCTAACCGTTTTCGCCAGCAGATCCTGGCTCGCGAGCGGTTGATCGGCTTTTGGATGTGCATGTCCAACCACATTACCGCCGAACTGGCGGGCCTGGCCAACTACGATTGGTTGCTGATCGATGGCGAACATTCGCCCAACGAGGTCCCGCTGATGTTGCAGCAATTGCAGGCGCTGCAGGGCAGCACGAGCGCGGCAATCGGCCGGCCTTCTTGGAATGATCCGGTCGAGATCAAGCGTTTGCTGGATATCGGGTTTTATAACCTGTTGATACCGTTTATCGAGACGGCGGAAGAGGCGCGTCGCGCCGTCGCTGCTACGCGCTATCCGCCGCAGGGGATCCGCGGTGTGGCGGGGGCACAGCGCAGCAACCGCTATGGCACGGTGCCGGATTATCTGACGACGATCAACGACAATGTCTGCGTACTGTTGCAGATCGAAAGCCGAGCCGGCGTGGATGCCGTCGATGAGATCGCGGCGGTCGAGGGCGTGGACGGCATCTTTATTGGTCCGTCGGATCTGGCGGCGGGCTTGGGGCACTTGGGTAATCCGGGCCATCCAGAGGTGCAAGAGGTCATTCGCCATCTATATGACCGCGTCACTGCTCAGGGCAAGGCTGTAGGCACCCTGGCGCCCGTGCAGGCAGATGCACGCCGCTATCTGGACATGGGTATGCACTTTGTCGCGGTGGGCACGGACCTGGGCGTGTTCAAGCAAGCGACCTTCGCGCTGCGTGAGGCGTTTGCGAAGTGAATGAAATCGGCCGGCGATCCGGCCGGCTGCTTGCTGGCGCATGTCGCATAGGCACGCGTTAGCCCGCAGCGGAGCGTGTGCGATCAGCAACGACAAGCGAAATCCGTTGCTGCAATAACAAAAGGATGCCCACGGGCATCCTTTTGTTTTGCCGTATTCATGCAGCCCTGCAGAGCAGGGGCAGCAGAATGGCTTAGGCCAGCGCCTTGATGGCGGCAGCCAAGCGGCTCTTGTGGCGAGCGGCCTTGTTTTTGTGAATGATGTTCTTGTCAGCCACGCGATCGATCACGCTGGTGGCTTTTTGGAACACTTCGCTAGCCGCCGCCTTGTCGCCGGCTTCGATCGATTGGCGTACGCGCTTGATGGCGGTGCGCAGCATCGAGCGCAGGCTGGAGTTGTGCTTGTTACGCTCTACGGATTGGCGAGCGCGTTTGCGGGCTTGGGCGGTATTGGCCATGTGTTGATTAATTAAGTGAATTCGGCAAAGTCCAACATTGTAGCAAGTTTGCCGGGGATTGCAAGGAATTTCTAGTGTTGTGTCTCAAGAGTCTGCCGAGGCGCCACAGACGCGTCGTGCGGCGGCAGCCAGAACAGCGTTGCGTCAGGCTGAAGCAACGGCAATGGAGGTGACCCAGGGTGTGAAACGCTGCACGGTGATGGGCAGACTCTGTTCGAGGCTGCGCAATGTCCCGCTGACGTCATCGAGCGAGTATTCGCCGGAAACGGGAAGTCCCCCTGCCGCGACGGTAACACGTAGCGTCCCCGAATAGTAAGGACGTAAGGTCTCGACGACCTCGTTCAGGGTAACGTCACGCGCTACGATGCGTCCATGTTCCCAGGCGGCTCGGGTAGCCATTTCTCGGCTGGGTTCACCCAGGCGAAGCGCATCAAAGCGTATGCCCATGCCCGGTTGCAGAATGGTATGTGCGCCGGCACGAGTCTGGATTTCGATTGGCTCGTCATGAGCGACAACCAGTGTGCGGTGCGATTGTTGGCGAACCATGTAACGGGCGCCGTGCGATCGAATCAGCCCCTCGGCCGTCTTGGTCAGGAACGGCCGGGATTCATTCGCCGCAGCCTCGATCGTGACCGCGCCGCTTTGCAAATTGAGCTGGCGCAGATAGGGGGTGTAGCTCAAGTCCAAGGAGCTGCGTGCATCGAGCAGCAGGCTGCTGCCGTCGGTGAGCGTGTAACGACGCCGCTCGGAGGTACCTGTTGCAGCGTCTGACGCCAAGTTCTGCAGTGGGTAAACCGCGTTGCAAGCATAGGCTGTAGCGCCGCCAACGAGCACCGTGAGTCCCGCGCGAGCCAGGAAACGGCGCCGGCTATACGAGGCAGAGCTGGACGGGGGATGCGAATCGTCCGCCTGATCAAAGGCTGCGCCATCAATGCTGGTAGTCAAATTTTGCCAGGCTTGATGGTGCTGAGGGTGCGCGTCGCGCCACGCCCGAAACTCTGCGTAGTCGAGCTGCGTGGCACGGCCTGACCGCAGCAATAACAGCCAATCGATGGCTTGGTTTGCCAGAGGGGATGCGTGGCTGAAGGGAGGCATCATTCCCATAAGCGAATCCGAACGGCTATTGAAGGTTAAATAGTAATGCTATTTTTACTTTAGTTTACATTAATTGTGAAAATTCTTTTAATTGAAGTTAAAAACTTTTTGTTATTAACGATGATGGGGATTATTGACTGCGCCGGCGGCCGAAATCGAGCAGGCGGAAACCAAAAATGAAAAGCACAGCAAAATATGCGATGCCGCTGGCGGCAAGGACGGCCGCTAGCCACAATGCGCGTTGTGCCGGATGGTTTTGTAATGCTATCCAATCCAGATGACGATCGGCGTAATAAAGGACGGCAGCCAAGGCTGCTAAAGCGGGCAGCAGGCGCAACGCAAACGTCAGCCAGCCCGGGCCGGGACGGTACGTCCCTCGGCGCAAAAGGCCGAACAATAATGCCAGAGCGTTAAGCGTAGCGCCCAGGCCGATGGCCAGCGCCAGGCCGGCGTGAGCCAGTGCCGGGACCAGGGCCAGGTTCATGAGCTGGGTCACAATCAGCACCATGACAGCGATTTTGACCGGGGTACGGATATCCTGTTGCGCATAAAAGCCGGGCGCCAGGATTTTCACACTGAGAATGCCAATCAGGCCGACGGAATAGGCCATCACGGCCAGGCGGGTCTGTATGACGTCTTGTGCCTGAAAGGCGCCGTAATGAAAGAGCGTGGCTACCAGCCCGTCCGATAACAGCGCCAGGCCCAGCGCGGCAGGCAGACCCAGCAATATCACCAAGCGCAGTCCCCAGTCCAGCAGGGCGGAATAGCCAACCTGGTCCTGTTTCGCATGCGCGGCCGACAGGCTGGGTAGCAGTACCGTGCCCAACGCGACCCCCAGCAAGGCGGTGGGAAATTCCATCAAGCGATCGGCAAACGATAGCCATGTGACGCTACCTGGCGCGAGCCACGTGGCGATATTGGTATTGATCAACAGCGATATTTGGGCAACGGATACGCCCAGGGTGGCGGGCGCCATTTGCTTGAGGATGCGTTTGACGGTGGCGTCGCCGCAGGCTAGCCGCAGATTGGTCGCAAAGCGGGGCGTCAGGCCCAGACGCGCCAGGGCTATCCACTGCACCGCCAGTTGGGCTACGCCACCCGCCATGACGCCAATTGCCAGGGCGTATATCGGAATGTCCAGGCGCGGAGCCAGCCATAGGCAGGCCCCAATCATGGAGAGGTTAAGCAGAACAGGAGTGAAGGCCGGCACGGCAAAGCGCCGCCAGGTATTGAGAACCCCCGAGGCAAAGGCCACCAGCGACATGCACAGGATGTACGGGAACATCATCCGCGTCATCCAGACGGCCGCACCGAACTCCGTGCCGCGGGCTTCGCCGCGCAAGCCGCTGGCCATGGCGGTGACAACCCAGGGAGCGGCCAGAATGCCGACGAGTGTGACGGCCATGAGGGCCAGCGTCAGCAGCAGCGCGACGCGATCGAGCAGAGTGCGCACTTCGGCGTCTGTGCGTTCGGTGCGGGCGGCACCCAGGATGGGCACGAAGGCCTGCGCGAAGGCGCCCTCGGCGAACAGGCGCCGCAGCAGATTGGGAATCCGGAAGGCGACCCAGAAGGCGTCTGTCAGTGGCCCGGCGCCAAAGGCGCGCGCAACCAGAATGTCGCGAACCAAACCGGTGATGCGCGACAACAGCGTGAAGCTACTGACCGTAGCAGCCGAGCGAAACAGACTCATAGGGTGATAAGGGAATTAAACGGTAAAAAAGCCCCACGCTGCACCTTCGGCTTGCTGCTCCGTCAGGAGGCTTTTTTGTCTTGGGGCCGGTCCAGCGGCAAAAATCCCCCTGGCGCAAGTTGCCGCCAGGGGGATGGTCGTTCCGGGCGTGCCCGGGACGGCATGGTGCGCACCCGCAGCGTCGGCGCGCAGGGTTTGTATCATTTGGGCGGCATGCGGATCGCGCCATCCAGACGGATGGTCTCACCGTTGAGCATGTCGTTGGTGACGATACTGTGCACCAGCTTGGCGTAGTCCTCGGGACGACCCAGGCGTGCGGGGAACGGGATGCTGGCAGCCAGGGAGTCCTGGACCTCTTGGGGCATGCCGAAGATCATCGGGGTGCCGAAGATTCCAGGGGCGATGGTCATGCAGCGGATGCCGGCTTTGGATAGATCTCGCGCAATCGGCAGGGTCATGCCCGCGACGCCGGCCTTTGAGGCGGCGTAGGCGGCTTGGCCGATCTGGCCGTCGAACGCCGCTACCGAGGCGGTGTTGATCAGGACGCCACGTTCGCCGGTGGGCTCAGGGCTGTTGGCGCTCATGGCTTCGGCTGCCAGGCGCATCATGTTGAAGCTGCCGATCAGGTTGATCGAGACGACTTTTTGGAACAAGTCCAGCGGATGCGCGCCATTTTTGCCGACGATCTTGGCGGCTGGGGCAACGCCTGCGCAGTTGACCAGGCCGAATAATGCACCGAGTTCCAGCGCGGCAGCGACCGCTCGCTGACCGTCAGCCTCTTGGGTGACATCGCAATGCACGTAGCGTTGGCCCAGTTCTTTGGCCAAGGCTTCGCCGGGTTCGTCTTGAACATCGGCGATGACGACTTTGGCGCCGTTGTCGACCAGCATGCGCACAGTGCCGGCACCCAGGCCAGAGGCCCCGCCAGTCACAATGAATACCTTGTTCGCGATTTCCATACGAGTTCTTCAGAGGGAGAGGTTCAAAGAAACGCCGTGGCATGCCACGGCGCCCAGGGGGTAGCGCGAGAGCCTTAGCTGGCCAGCGCCTCGAATAGGCGGGCTTTGATTTCGTCAACCGCGCCTACGCCTGAAATCTTGCGATATTTGGGGGCTTTGGCATCGCCTGCGTCGGCCCACGACGAGTAATAGTCCACGAGCGGGCGCGTCTGGCTTTGGTAGACGGCCAGACGGTTGCGTACGGTGGCTTCGCTATCATCGTCGCGCTGGATCAACGGCTCGCCGGTGACATCGTCCACGCCGGCGACCTTGGGCGGATTGAAGCGCACATGATAGCTGCGGCCGCTGGCCGGATGGACGCGGCGGCCACTGATGCGTTCGATGATGTCTTCTTCAGGAACGGCGATTTCGACGACGTAGTCGAGTGCGACGCCCGCGCTTTTGAGTGCATCGGCCTGCGGGATCGTGCGCGGAAAACCGTCAAACAAGTAACCGTTGGCGCAATCAGGCTGTTTCAGGCGGTCTCGCACCAAGCCGATGATGATGTCATCAGAGACCAGACCTCCTGCGTCCATGACCTTTTTGGCTTCCAGGCCGAGCGGGGTGCCGGCCTTGACGGCCGCACGCAGCATATCGCCGGTGGAAATCTGCGGGATGGCGAACTGCTGGGTGACGAAGGCGGCCTGGGTGCCTTTGCCGGCGCCGGGCGGACCGAGCAGGATGAGACGCATGGGAGGAGCTCCTGAATAGTGGATGAATTTTAAGAATGAGGACGATTATGCCGCAACGCGGTGGACGGTGTGATTACGAGAATCAGGGAAAACCCGTCATTGGGGGCGATTGGCATACCACGCACGGACTCTTTCGAGATCGGCGGGGGTATCTACGCCAGCCATAGGCGGTTGCGGAGTGCGATGTACGACAATGGTGTGGCCGTGTTCGAGCGCGCGCAGCTGTTCGAGGGCCTCGAAACGCTCCAGCGTGCCCTGGGGCAGATTCGGAAAACGCCGCAAGAAGGCTACGCGGTAGGCATACAGCCCAATGTGATGCAGTGCCGGTAATCCCGGGGTCAGCACGCGCTCGCCGCTGGCCAGGGCATCGCGAGCCCACGGAATCGGCGCACGGGAAAAGTACAGCGCACGCCCATCGGCGCCGCAGACGACCTTGACCACGTTGGGATTGAAGAGGGACTCGGCGTCAGCCACAGGACACGCGCACGTGGCGATGTCGGCATCGGGATGATCGTGCAGCATCGCCGCCACGGCATCGACGAGAGAGGGATCGATCAGCGGCTCGTCGCCCTGGACGTTGACGACGATGGCGTCATCAGCCAGGCCCAGTTGTTCGACGGCCTCGGCCAGGCGATCGGTACCGGTGGGATGATCTGCACGAGTCAAGACGGCCTGGTGACCGTGCTGCGTAGCTGCCTGCTGCACGCGAGTATCGTCCGTGGCGATGATGACTTGCGCAGCCTGCGAGCCTGCGGCCCGCTCCGCCACGCGCACAACCATCGGTTTGCCGGCAATATCGGCCAATGGCTTGTCGGGCAGGCGCGTGGACGCCATGCGGGCGGGGATGAGGGCGATGAAACTCACGATGTCGCCGTATCAGGGCGGGGGGTGTCCAGCGACCTGGCCTCGGATTCGAGCATGACGGGAATGCCGTCGCGCACCGGGTAGGCCAGGCGGTCGGCGCGGCAGGTTAGTTCGGCCTGGGGGCGGTCGTAGTCGAGACGGCCCTTGCAAAGCGGGCAGACGAGCGTATCAAGTAGGCGGGATTCCATAGGCGTAATTCTAAAGCAGTTTGGGGCCAGAACGGACGCTGCGCTACCTGAGATGCGAGGTTTGGTGTGACGTTTTCAGCCTGGAGAGCCGTCGTGGTTGCGTGCGTCGGCAATTCTACGTAGACGCTGGTCGAGCCAATCGAACAGGGTTGGATCGGAGAACTGCGCCTGGACCGGGATTTCCCAGAGGCGCGCGTCACGGTGATCCCGGCATTTGATGGCGTCTTTCGAGGTGATCAGAATGGCGTCGGCCTGCACGGCGTCGAACGGAGACTGACGATAGTCGTAATGATCGGGCAGCGCCAGGCACGGGGCTGCCTGTATACCGGCCGCCTGCAAGGTCGCGAAAAATCGGTTGGGATTACCGATGCCGGCCGCCGCGGCAACACTGCGAAAGGCCGATGGATCGGCAAAGTCCGCCAGGGGCCGTTCTACGCCCGTGGCGATCTGGCGGGCAGCATCGGGGCGCAACCGCACGTCGGTCCGTCTGGGGACAGTCGACTTATCCCCGGCCGACGGTGCCAGGGACGGCTCAGTGGCATTTGATGAGGCCGAAAGCGCCTGCTGCGAAACATCGGCGCCAGGCCGCGAGGGCTGGCCGCCCGAGGGAAACGATGCCGCGGGTGACGCGTGTGGATTTGTACCGCTGGCCGAGCGATTCGTGATAATGGCGTCCACCGTATCCAAGCGGGACGCGGGTTCGCGCAATGGCCCGGCCGGGAGCAGGCGCCCGTTACCGACGCCGCGTTCGTCCTGCACGACGAGTTCCGCGTCACGCGCCAGCGCCAAGTGTTGCAACCCGTCGTCGGACACGATGACGTCCGTTTGCGGGTACTGTTGTAGCAGGGCCTGGGCAGCCAGGGCGCGGCGCGGGTGAACTGCGACAGGGGCGCCGCTTATGTGGGCGATCAGGGCAGGTTCGTCGCCAAAGTCAGCGGGATTCAGTTCGCCATGGCCGACTCGCGGTTGGGGGCCGATCTTGGCGCCGTATCCGCGGCTCACGACGCCGGGTGTCCAGCCGCGTTCGCGCAAAGCCTGTACGGTGGCGATCACCACAGGTGTTTTACCGGTGCCGCCGACATAAATGTTGCCGATCACGACCACCGGCACGGGGGCGCGATAGACTGGACGCTGGCCATTCACGTACTGGGCACGCCGTCGTTTCACATGCCAGCTCGTCAGGGCCGCGAGCGGGCGCAGCAGCATGGCCAGCCAGCCATCGTGCTGCCACTGGCGTTGCATAAAGTCCGAAGCGGACGGCGAGGGGGGCGAGCTGTTGCGCGGCACGGGGAAATCACCGGGCGTTCTGAGCCGCAAAATTGACGCGGCTGATGCCCGCCAGGCGAGCTGCCTCCATGACGTTGACCACAGCCTGGTGAGTGGCTTGCGCATCGGCGTTGATCAGCAGCATGGGGGATTCTTTCCCCGCCGCGGCGAGGGCGAGCATGTTGGCGATGTCGCTGGCGTTGGCGGCGTCGATCACCGTTCCGTTCAAGGCATAGCGGCCATCGCGGCTGACGTCGAGCGTGATCTCGGGAGCCGTGTCTTGCTCGATGGCGGCCTCGGGCAGGGTGATCTGCAACTGCGTATAGCGGGCAAAAGACGTGGTGGCGGCCAGAAAAATCAGAATCACCAGCAAGACATCAATCAAAGGAATCAGATTGATGTCGAGTTCATCGCGGTCACCGCGCCGGCTGCGAAAATTCATGGCTGGGCCCGGGGCGGAATGGTCGGGCGGCTCAGCCGTGCGAGGCGCGCCGCGGCTTGCTCCATGTCGTTGAGCAGGTTGTCGGCCCGGCTGCGCAGATAACGATGGCCGATCATCGCAGGGATGGCGATCAGGATGCCGAAAGCGGTGTTGTACAGCGCAATGGAAATGCCGCGCGCCAACTGGGCGGGGTCGCCACCGGCGGGCGTGTACGACGCAAAAATCTCGATCATGCCCACGACGGTGCCGAACAAGCCGAGCAACGGAGCGATGACGGCAACCGTGCCGAGCGCGGAAATGTACCGGTTCAGATCGTGCGCGACGGCTCGGCCCACGTCTTCGACGGCAGAGCGCTGGACTTCGCGCGGTTGGTTCCGGTGGCGCAGGACTTCGGCCAGAATGCGTCCCATGGGCGAATGCTGTTCCAGCCGGGCCAGCGCTTCCGGGCTGTCTTGGCCGTTGCGCTGCATTTCCAGCACTTGCTCGGCCAGGCCTTTCGGCAAAATCAAATTGCGGCGCAGGGAGAGCAGCCGTTCGACGATCAGCGCCAGGCCCAGGATAGAGGTGATCAGCAGCGGCCAGATGGGCCAGCCGGCTTCGCGGAAAATGGACAGCAAAAGAAGGGCTCCGGGAGAGGGCTGCGGTAAAGGTCGCAGCCGATTTAAGCGCGCACTGTACCGGTCAGAAGGGGGCTATGGCAAGGCCGGGGCGAGAGCGGGGGATAACCGCCAATCTATCCACAGATTTTGTGGATAATTCTGTGCAAAACTGAGGCTAAACATGGATAAATGCTGGGTTTGCGCTGGATTGGGCCCGCAGTCGTTATTTTTGTGATATTAATTTATTCATATAAAACAATTACTTAGTACGAATTTGCTAGCGTTGCAGGCAGCGCTGCAAGATTTGCGTGCTTACGGTATCATCGCGGCCCACTTGGCGCGCCCTGTGGACAGCTATCTCTCTGGAAAGCCTTATGACAATTGAATTTCCCGTCACAAACGACGTATTTACGCGGGATATCCTCACAGTCGCCCAGTTGAACCAGGCTGTAGGCCAATTGTTGGAACGCAATGTCCCGCCGTTGTGGGTGCGCGGCGAGATTTCGAATTTCACCCAGGCGGCGTCAGGGCATTGGTACTTCACATTGAAGGACAGCCGGGCCGCTGTGCGGGCGGTCATGTTTCGCGGCCGCGCGTCAGCAGTCGGGTTCGTGCCCAGAGCCGGTGATCAGGTCGAAATCCGGGCTCGCGTCTCGCTGTACGAGCCCCGAGGGGACTACCAATTGCAAGCCGACGCCATGCGGCGCGCGGGCTTGGGCAATTTGTACGAGGCATTTCTGCGTCTGAAGACCCAGCTGGCCGCAGAGGGTTTGTTTGACGATAGCGTCAAGCGCAAGCCGGTCGCTCTGCCGCGCGCCATCGGCGTGGTTACCTCGTTGCATGCGGCGGCATTGCGGGATGTGCTGTCCGCTCTGGCCCGCCGTGCGCCGCAAGTGCCGGTCGTGATTTATCCCGCTCCGGTGCAGGGCGCTGATTCGGCAGCCAGACTGGCGGCCCAGGTGCAATTGGCAAATGCCCGCCAAGAGGTCGACACGCTGCTCCTGGTGCGTGGCGGCGGTAGTATCGAGGACCTATGGAGCTTTAACGACGAGGCCCTGGCCCGGCTGGTGGCAGCGAGCGCCATTCCTATCATTAGCGGGGTGGGGCACGAAACCGATTTTACGATCGTGGACTTTGTGGCGGACGTGCGGGCGCCGACGCCTACAGCGGCGGCGGAGCTGGCCTGCGTGCCGCGAGCGGACTTGCTGGCGCGTATTGGCCATGCCGTACAGCGTTTGACGCGAGGGCAGCAGCGCCGCCTCGACCAGGCAGCGCAGCGCCTGGATCGCGCCGCGGCACAATTGGTGTCGCCCGCGCGCCGCCTGGCGCATCAGGCCGAACGCCTGAACACGCTGCGCCATCGTTTGCATTCTGCGTGGCAGGGGCCTCATGGCCGCAGGACCGCGCGCTTGGGCATGTTGGTGCAGCGCTTGTCGCACGCCACCCCGGATACTGGCCGGGCGAGTGAGCGTGTAGCCGCGCTGGCCCGCCGTCTGCATCAAGCCCAGGAACGCCAATTGGCTACCCGCCAAGCTAGGACTGCTGCCGTCAGCGCGCATTTGCGTGCCCTGGATCCGCAACACACCTTGGCGCGAGGCTATGCCATCGTGCGGGATGCCGAGGGCCGGATTCTGCGTGACGCTGCGCCGTTGACCAAAGGCCAGGCGCTGAATCTGACGTTCGCGCGAGGCGGGGCACAGGTGCAAGTGCTGGATACGCAGGGCACATGATGTCACGGCCGCGGCGAACGCGGTGCAGATTGCTTAAGACTGATTCTCCTTTCGCGTAACCCCGCGCTGCACTGGGTTAACCCAGAGTGCAGGCCAAAGAGCCGATACAATCTATTTGCTTGATCGTGCAATCAACCAAGAAGGAACTCACATGGCATTTACGCTTCCTCCCCTGCCTTATGCGCTGGACGCCCTGGCGCCGCATATCTCCAAAGAAACCCTCGAGTTTCACTACGGCAAGCACCATCAGACCTACGTCACGAACCTGAACAACCTGGTCCCGGGCACCGAGTTTGAAAACGCGTCGCTCGAAGACGTCGTCAAAAAGTCCTCCGGTGGCGTATTCAACAATGCCGCACAAATCTGGAACCACACGTTCTACTGGAACAGCCTGGCTCCCAATGCTGGCGGCGCACCCTCGGGCGCACTGGCCGACGCCATCAACGCCAAATGGGGCAGCTTTGACGCTTTCAAAGAAGCCTTCAACAAATCGGCTGCCGGCAACTTCGGTTCGGGCTGGACCTGGCTCGTCAAAAAGGCCGACGGCTCGCTGGATATCGTCAATACCAGCAACGCTGCTACCCCGCTGACCACCGCAGACAAGCCTCTGCTGACCTGTGATGTGTGGGAACACGCCTACTACATCGACTACCGCAATGCCCGTCCCAAGTACCTGGAGAACTTCTGGGCGCTGGTGAACTGGGACTTCGCTGCGAAAAACTTCGCCTGAGTCGTATCCGGTTTCGATGAAAACGCCCAGCTTAGGCTGGGCGTTTTTGTTGAGTCGTATCACTGCGTTGGCGCCAATCCGGCCTCGATCGAAAAGGCGCAGTGTTTTTCTTGGGCCATATTTCGCGCACACCGTCCGTTGTTTTGTGTCGATTCTGGCAAAATGCCGCGATGTCCACGACCTCACCTCCTCGCAGCCTGTTCTCGCGCCTGTCTCTACTCGCCCGTCGTAAATTGCGGCAGTTCAGCCGTCTCTCGCGCAAGAGCCTGCAGCTCAGTTTGCTATTGGGCGGCGCTGCCTTGGTGGCTCTCGTGTCGCTGGGGTTTGCGTGGTTGGCCGATCTGGCACTGGAATGGAACCATGCCTGGACCTCGCGTGCGGGTTGGCTGGCGTTCGTCGTGCTGCCCGTGGCCTTTGCGGTCTTGCGCTGGATGACGATGCGTTGGGCGCCCAACGCCGCAGGCAGCGGGATCCCGCAAGTCATCGGCTCGTTGTCGTTGCCGCCCGGCGCTGCACAAAGCAGCCTGGTTTCGATGCGGCAAACGCTGTTGAAAATTCCATTGACCTTTCTGGGACTGGCTGCCGGCGCTTCCGCCGGACGCGAAGGCCCGTCCGTGCAGGTGGGCGCGGCAGTCATGCTGGCCTGGGGAAACTTTTGGCGCAGCAAAGGAGTGCCGTTACGCGGCTTTCATGCGAATGAGCTGATCGCGGCCGGTGCGGCCGGAGGCTTGGCTGCCGCCTTTAATGCGCCACTGGCTGGCGTCATTTTTGCGATCGAGGAGCTGGGGCGTGGCACCATCCTGCGTTGGCAGCGTCTGGTATTGATCGGCGTGCTGGCCTCCGGGTTTCTGGTCGTCGCCGTCATTGGAAACAACCCGTATTTCGGTACCTTTGGCGGCCAGGCGCTGCCTAACTACATGGTGCTGTGGGTCTTGCTGTGTGGTTTGGCTAATGGCGTACTGGGCGGTCTGTTCAGCTGGTTGCTGAGCAAAGGGGTCTCAGGGGTTGCCCCCATGAATTGGCGTGGCTGGATCCGGCGCCATCCTGTTTATACGGCCGCTGCCATGGGATTGATTCTGGCGTGTCTGGGCGTATTGAGCGGTCAGACTGTCTATGGCACGGGATACGGCGTGGCCAACGGCCTGCTTTCAGGCGAGGCCGAGGGGCCGGCTGCCTTTGGCCTGGCCAAGCTCGGAGCGACGGTGGCGTCATACTGGGCAGGAATCCCGGGCGGCATTTTCACTCCAGCGCTAACCACAGGGGCGGGCATCGGCCAGCATATCTGGGAACTGACAGGCGGTGAAATTGACCGCCGCGTGCTGGTGTTGATTTCCATGGCGGCGTTCCTGGCGGCAGCAACGCAGTCTCCGTTGACGGCGAGTGTCATTGTGATGGAAATGACGGGCAGCCAGCCGATGCTGTTCTGGTTATTGGTGGGCTCGCTGTCGGCGTCGGTGATCGCGCGGCAGTTTTGTCCGCAGCCGTTTTATCATTTTGCTGCGGGACGGTATCGCCGCCAGGCTCAGGTCGAGGCCGGTCGCACCGCGACATAGCGGACCGTCGTAAAGTACGTGTCCATGCACTGGACTGCGTCCAAAGAATGGACGCTCTGGCATGGCACTGCGCCGGTGCATGGTCGAGTGGCGTAAGATCGCATGCTATCTTTTTTGTCATTCACTTTTCTTACGAGCTTCGATCCATGACCGTGCACGCTTATATTTGTGATGCCATCCGTACTCCTTTTGGCCGTTACGGCGGCGCTCTGGCGCCCGTGCGCGCCGACGATCTGGCGGCTGTGCCTATCAAGGCCCTGATGGCGCGCAATCCGGGCGTGAACTGGGAAGAGTTGACCGATGTGATCTACGGCTGCGCCAACCAAGCCGGCGAAGACAACCGTAACGTCGCCCGCATGGCGGCATTGCTGGCCGGATTGCCGGTCGATGTGCCCGGCGGTACGGTCAACCGTTTGTGCGGCTCGGGCCTGGACGCCGTGGGTACGGCCGCTCGCGCCATTCGCGCCGGCGAGGCCGGCTTGATGTTAGCCGGCGGTGTCGAAAGCATGAGCCGTGCGCCATTCGTCATGGGCAAGGCCGAGAGCGCATTTTCGCGCAGCGCCGCGATTTACGACACGACCATCGGCTGGCGCTTTGTCAACAAACTGATGAAGGCGCAATACGGCGTGGACTCCATGCCGGAAACCGCGGAAAACGTGGCGGATGATTTCAAGATCAGCCGCGAGGACCAGGACAAATTCGCGCTGGCCAGCCAATCCAAAACGGCTCGTGCTCAGAAAGAAGGCTATTTCGACGCTGAAATCACTCCGGTGTCGATTGCTCAGAAAAAGGGCGATCCCGTCGTCGTGACGACAGACGAGCATCCGCGCGAAACCAGTCTGGAAGCCCTGGGCCGCCTCAAAGGCGTAGTCCGCGAAGGCGGCTCGGTGACCGCCGGCAATGCGTCGGGCGTGAATGACGGTTCGGCCGCGCTCTTGCTCGCTGATGAGGCCAGCGCAGCGCGTCATGGCCTGACGCCGCGTGCGCGCGTCGTGGGCATGGCTACCGCTGGCGTGGCTCCGCGCATCATGGGCATGGGCCCCGCACCGGCCACGCGCAAGGTCTTGGCCCTCACTGGCCTGACCTTGGATCAGATCGATGTCATCGAGCTCAACGAAGCCTTTGCCGCGCAGGGCTTGGCTGTTCTGCGTGATCTGGGCCTCGCCGACGACGATGCGCGCGTGAATCCGAATGGCGGCGCGATCGCGCTGGGCCATCCGCTGGGTGCCAGTGGCGCGCGTCTGGCGACGACTGCCGTCAATCAATTGCACCGCACCGGCGGCCGCTATGCGCTGTGCACGATGTGCATCGGCGTGGGCCAGGGCATCGCCGTCGTGCTCGAGCGCGTGTAATACCGAGGCAGAGGCGGCGTTTCGCCGTCGCCTGTCCAAACAAAAAAGCCGGTTTTACCGGCTTTTTTGTTAGATGACTCCAATCAACGGCTGGCGGCATTTGCCGCATCGCGCATTCCGGAGACGTTTCAAACGCGTTTACCGCGCGTCTACTGGGAAATGCCTCCCAGCCGCTGGCCCGCTGCCACGCCACGGGTCTCAAACCAGCCTTGCGCCATTTCCAGCGCGTAGCGCACCGGCCGTTCCGAACAATGTGGATCATCGGTCTGTGGCGCCATATCGGCCATATTGACGATCGTGCCGTCATCGGCGATGAATGCGATGGACAAGGGCACCAGCGTATTGCGCATCCAGAAACACTGCAGCTCGGGTTCTTCGAACACGAAGAGCATGCCGTTATTGTCGGGCAGGCTTTTGCGTAGCATCAAGCCGACGCGCCGGGTTTCGTCGGTATTGGCGACTTCGGCCCGGATCACGTGGATTCCCGCGGTCAATTCGGTGATGGGCAAACCGGTCTGCGGACCGGCAGGTGTTTGCGCTGCCGCGGCAATGCTCGCCGTGGTCAGGAGTGCACTTATCGCCAGCGTGGTCGCCGTACGGGCGCTCCGCAGCGGCAAGTGAAAGGAGTATTGCCCAGTGGCCAAACGGGAGAGGGCGCGCGCAAACCACGTGAAACGATGAATCGACATGAGACCGGAAAACAGCAAAAAATAACAAGGCGGGGCATGGTGCCCCGCCTGGGTAATAGCGCCGCCTTCTAGAACAATCCTGCCGTAGGTCCGGTTTGTCTATCGTTCGGCGCGATAATGATACTGGGCGTCAGGCCGCCGTAATATTCAGCGCCTGTTTGCCTTTAGGTCCCTGAATAATTTCGAATGCCACTTTCTGGCCTTCTTTCAGGGTTTTGAACCCGTTCATCTGGATCGACGAAAAATGTGCGAACAGATCTTCACCGCCATCGTCAGGCGTAATGAAGCCAAAACCTTTCGCGTCGTTGAACCATTTGACGGTGCCCGTCGATTTGGGATTGTCCCCTTGGACGGCGGTTGCGGTCGTATCAGACATGCGGACTGCCTCATTTGAATCGTATATTTGACAGAGAACCCTTGGCCGAAGCCATTGCCTCCCGGCTTCCGACGGCGCTTGTTGACACAAGATAGCCCCCGAATGCGTGGATAATGCTCTGCTTTTCTTTAAACCGTCAAGTGTGGAAATTACGCATCTGTACGTGTAATTTTAAGTAATACGCGGCGTTGCCGCCCATTGTTTCAATACAATTCCGCCTTATGAGTTCGACCTTTGATACACAGCATGACCTCGTCGTGGAGAAACAGACGGCCCGTACCGCGCCGCCGCCCATGTATCAGGTAGTGTTGCTCAATGATGATTACACGCCCATGGAGTTCGTGGTGAAGGTCCTGCAAAAGTTCTTCGGCAAGAATCAAGAAGATGCTACCCGGATCATGCTGCAGGTGCACCATGAGGGTCGCGGCGTCTGTGGTGTTTATCCACGAGACGTGGCGGCCACGCGTATTTCCCAGGTCGCGCAGTATGCGCGCGAGCGCCAGCATCCGCTGCAGTGCGTGATGGAGCCTGTGTAGCAGCGCCTAAAGCACAGCCATCGCAACGGGTGGGTATAGACAAAACGGCACATGCAGGACTTCGGGACTGCGACGGGAGATAGCAAATTCAGGCCAGACGGGGCGCCTGCACGTAGTAGTGATCTGGTAATTGGCGTATAGTCGCGGCGCGCCGGTGCGTGCCGGGCGAGGAATCGTGGGCGTCTGGTGCCCTAACATGTTGTACAGAGGCAAAGCCATGGGTAAAAAGAGTGGCGTGATCGGAGTCGTGGCGCTGGTGGTTGCCATCGCTGTGGGTATCGGGGTATGGCAATGGCGCAGTGATGCGCCGCCGAGTGCGGATCCTCCCGCGGCGCCAGCGGCGGCGCAAGCCGATGCGGCGAGCGGCACTGCTCAAACGGCAAGTCCTTCGGCATCAACACCACAGACCTCGGGCAGTTCTACCGCCACCATTGGCCAGAACGATCCCTTTGCCATGCTGGATTGCAAGCCGCGCCAGTTCCGCGATTCCA
Source organism: Bordetella genomosp. 4 (assembly GCF_002261185.1). Lineage (GTDB taxonomy): Bacteria > Pseudomonadota > Gammaproteobacteria > Burkholderiales > Burkholderiaceae_B > Bordetella_A. The sequence continues at coordinate 816,641 of NZ_NEVQ01000013.1, read as the reverse complement.
TGGCATTGGCCGTCACCTTTACCCAGCCGGTGGGCCGCGAGACAGACCTGACGCGCTATTTCAGCGTCATCGACACCGGCGAAGCCAAGCCCGCCGAGGACGGCGAGCAATCGACCGCCGGACAGACCGCCACTGCGGTGCCGCCGGGCCAGGCCGCACCGGCAGGCAAGACCGTCGAGGGAGCATGGGCGGTCGGCGACAATCCGCGCATCGTCTATTTCCCCTATGTGCAACCGCAGCGAGCTTACGCCATCCGCGTGCGCTCCGATTTCCCGGCTGCCCAAAAAGGCACCACCCTGGGCGACGAGCGCCAGTGCAGCGTGCAAACTGAAGCCATGCCGCCGTCGTTTTACTTTGCCAGCCGCGGCGTCGTGCTGCCGGCAGGACAGAATGGCGGCTTGCCCGTGGCGACCGTCAATATGCCCGAGGTCGATGTGCAGTTTCTGCGCGTCTCGCCCGAGCACATGCCTGAGTTTTTCGATGATGTCCTGGGTCTGAGCGCCTCCAGCGATGAGGATGACGAGGATGAGTGGCGTTATTCGGACAACCGCAGCCTGAAGGGCCTGGTCAGCAACTGGGACCTGGACCGCCTGCATAGCCTGACCACCAGCGTCTATCAGGGCCGTTTCGTCACCGACGACAAGCCCAATCGTCGTCACGTGACCTTCCTGCCGGTGGAAAACATCCAGGAATTGCGTCAGCCCGGCATCTACGTGGCGATCATGAGCGAACCCGGCCGGTTCCGCTATGAATACCAGGTGACCTATTTCTACATCAGCGACATGGGCTTGCACGTGCGTCGTTATACCGATCGCACCGAGGCCTATACCATTTCGCTGAAGACGGGTCAGCCTATTGCCGATGCCGAGGTCGAATTGGTCGACGGCTCGGGCAAAGTCCTGGCAAAGGCCGCGTCCGACAAGGGCGGCCACGTCCGTTTTGACGGCGATTCGTCGCGTGCGCGCTTGATCCGCGCTCTGCGCGGCAGCGAATTGACCATGTTGTCCCTGGGCGAGCCTGCGCTGGATTTGTCCGAATACGACATCGGTGGTCATACCTCGCGTCCGAACAACCTGTTCGTGTATTCCGGCCGCAATCTCTACCGCCCCGGCGAAACGTTCCACGTATCCGTGTTGCCGCGTGATCTCGACGGCCGGCCTCTGAAGGCCGCGCCCTTGACGGCCGTCCTGAAACGCCCCGACGGCAGGGTAGTGCGCAGCGAGCTCTGGCAACCGGATAGCAAAGTCGCGAACTATATCGAACACGCGATCACTCTGCCGGTTGATGCCCAGACCGGTAAATGGCTGCTCGAACTGCGTGTCGACCCAGCGGCCAAGGTGCCTGATGCCGCGTGGTGGTTCCAGACCGAGGAATTCCTGCCCGAACGCATGAAGCTGCATCTGGACTCCAAGCAGCCCGTGCTGTCGCCGGGAGAGGCCTGGACCGTAGATGTGCAGGGCGATTACCTCTATGGCGCGCCAGCCGCCGGCAACCGCCTGCTGTCGAGCTTCCAGGTCAAGCGTAACCGCTACGCTCTGGCGCAACAGTGGCCTGGTTTTATCTTTGGCGACGTGGCCGACGACGCGCTGCGTCACTACGAGGAAATGCCCGAAACGACATTGGACGACAGCGGATCCACGCAACTGACGATCGATCCGCAGTCTGCCGGCAAGGCGAAATCGCCGCTGAGCGTACGCTTGTCCGCCAGCCTGTTGGAATCCGGCGGCCGCCCGGTTGTGCGCTCGATCGAGCGCAGCGTCTGGCCTGCCGACAAACTGATCGCCGTGCGTCCCTTGTTCAACAATGACGTGACCCGTGAAGGCTCGCCTGCGAGCTTCGAGGTGGTGCGCGTCAACGCCTCGGGCGAGGTAGTACCGCTGCCGGAAGCCCAGGTGCGTCTGTTCCGCGAAAACCGCAACTACTATTGGCGTTATGACGACCAGCGCGGCTGGAACAGCGGCTATACCGATACCGAAGACCTCGAAGACTCGCGCACGATCGCGTTGCCAAATCGCACGGCGCTGACCCTGCCGGTCAGTTGGGGCCGCTATCGTCTGGAAATCACCGATCCGGAAACCGGCGAGGTGATGCGCTACCGTTTCTACGCAGGCTGGGATGCGCAGGACGCCGATTCGGTAGGCAACCGTCCCGATCGCGTCCAAATGAAACTCGAAGGCGTACCTGCACGCCCGGGCGACAAGGTCAAACTGACCGTGACGCCGCCGCACGACGGCCAGGCGCTGGTCACCGTCGAAGGCGATCGCATGCTGTGGTCGAACTGGGTCGACGTCAAGGCGACCGGGACCGAGGTCAGCATCCCCATCGACGAATCGTGGAAACGTCACGATCTCTACGTCTCTGCCGTGGTGTTCCGCCCGGGCAGCGCCGGTGATCGCGTGACGCCTGCGCGTGCTGTCGGCCTCGCTTTCCTGCCTATCGCCAGCGACGATCGCAAGCTGAACGTCACCGTGACGGCACCCGCGAAGGTCGAGCCTGAAAAACGGACCACGGTGCGTGTGAAGGTCGACGGCGCGAAAGGGCAGACCGCCCATGTCACGCTGTCTGCGGTGGATGTCGGCATCCTGAATATCAATCAGTACGCGACGCCGGATCCGATGGATTTCTTCTTTGGCAAACACCGTTATGACGCCGAATTGCGCGACATGTACGGCAAGCTGATCGAGAAAATGGACGGCACCCAGGGCCGACTGAAATGGGGCGGCGATGCAGCCATGCGCGGCGATAGCCGCAGCCTGCCCAAAAAGGTCAAACTGGTCGACCTGTACTCTGGTCCGGTCAAGCTGAACGATCAGGGCGAGGCCGATATTCCCCTGGATCTGCCCGATTTCAATGGCACGCTGCGTTTGATGGCGGTCGCGTTTACCGACTCGCACTACGGCCATGCCGATCAGGAAATGGTCGTGGCCGCGCCTATCGTGGCCGAACTGAACATGCCGCGTTTCATCTCGCCGGGTGACCGGGCGACGGTGGCGGTCGATGTGGCCAACCTGAGCGGATCGGCGCAGCAAGTCACCGTGACGCTGCAGGCACTAGACCCCTTGTCCATCGCGGACGGCGGCACGCGTACGCTCACGCTGAAGGATCGTCAACGCACCACCGTGCGCTTTACCGCCACCCCGACCGGGTCCTACGGATTGGGTCTGATGCGCCTGGTGATCGACGGCAAGGGCGGTGCAAAACCGATCCATATCGAACGCGAGTCCGTGCTGCAGGTGCAGCCCTCGCATGCCGCCGAGCATGTCGTCAAACGCGTGCGTCTGGCCCCGGGCGAGAGCTTTACGCCGGGTGCCGGCGTGATGGCCGGTTATTACCCCGACTCCGTCACCGCCAACATCAGCCTGTCGAATCGCCCACCGATCAACGTCTCGCGTCTGGTGCAGGATCTGTTGCGCTATCCCTACGGGTGCACCGAACAGACCATCAGTTCGGCCATACCGTGGGTGCTGCTGGACGAGACCGACGGCAAGCGTTTCGGCCTGCCTGTGCAGACCAAAGAACAGCGCGCCGAAAAAGTCGCCGTCGCAGTGGGACGGCTGGCCGGTATGCGTAACGCCGCAGGCGGATACTCGCTGTGGGGCAATGAGGCCTCTGCGCGGGATGTCTGGCTGACCTCGTATGCGGTCGGCTTCCTGCAGGACGCGCGGGATCAGGGCTTTGATGTGCCCGAACAATCGCTCGATCGTTCGCGGCAATGGCTGCAAGAGCAGTTGCAGCAGAGCTCGGGATCGTTCGGCACGTGGCCCGATGCGTTGCGTAAATCGCTGCAGAAAGGCAGCGTCGAGAGCGGCTATATCGACATGATGCGTGGCGATCATCGCCGTTTCGCAGGCTATGCGGCTGCCGCGCTGACCTTGGCGCGCGACAAGCAGGCTTCATTGGCGACGGTGCGTCAGTTGTTCGACCGTTACCAGGAACGCGCCCTGTCGCCTCTGCCGTTGATTCAATTGGCGGCGGCATTCCAGTTGATGGGCGACACGGGGCGTATGGAAAAAGCCACGCAGCTGGCCATGGAGCGAGCCTATGGCTACCCGATCAAGGGCAGCTACTACTACGGCGCCTGGCTCGGCGACTACGGCAGCCCCGTGCGTGATTACGCTTTGGGCTACGCCATCGCGAGCAAGTATCAGCTCTCGCCGCAACGTCGCGAAACGTTGATGATGCAGCTTGATGACCATTTGCGCGGGCGCTCGTACCTGTCGACGCAAGAGCAAATGGCGCTGGTGCTGGCGGCCCGCGCGGCGGGTGGCGACGCGGGGCAGCCCTGGGCTGCGGCCATGGCTGCGGCGTCGGGAACGAAAAACCTGACCAGCGCCGAGGACGAAACCGTCGCGTTGAAAGCGGACGATTTGTCTTTGCTGCAAGTGACCAATACGGGTTCGAATGTTCTGTTTGCCGAGTTCGATCTGCAAGGCACGCGACAGGAGGCCCCGGCGCCGCGCAGCGACGTGATCTCGCTGCAACGTCGTTGGTACACGCCCGACGGCCGTTCGTGGGATGGCGGTGTCCTGCGCACGGGCGATATGCTGGTGGTCCGCCTCACGGCGAGCGCGAACCAGACGATTCCTGATGCGCTGATCGTCGATCGCGTGCCGGCAGGCCTGGAAATCGAGAACCTCAACCTGTCGCAGAGCCCCGACATGCAAGAGTGGGAAATCGGCGGCGTGCGCGTGGCTGAGGCCATGTCCAATTCGGCGATCAAGCACCGTGAGTTCCGCGACGATCGCTATGTGGCCGCAGTATCCTTGACACGTAGCAACGTCGATGTGTTCTACATGGCCCGCGTAGTGACGCCTGGACGCTATGCCGTGCCGTCTACGGTGGCCGAGGACATGTACCGGCCCGAATTGCGGGGCGTAGGCGAACGGTGGAGTCCCATCGAAGTCCGTGATCGCGCGGCTGCTCGGTAAGGGTATTTGAGGGACCGGTTTGGTGAAACTCTTCCGCCGGGGGGTGATAGGGCTGGCCAGCACGCTCATCGTGCTGGCCGCGCTGCTCTTGATCCTGGATCGGCTGTTTCCTTTACCGCCGGTGGGCAGCGGCGGCGCCTCGGTCGTGATCGCTGCCGACGGGACGCCGTTGCGCACCTATCCCAGCCGCGACGGCATCTGGCGTTACCCCGTGACGCCGGAGCAGGTCTCGCCGTATTACCTGCAAACGCTGCTGGGATACGAAGACCGCTGGTTCTACTGGCATCCAGGCGTCAACCCTGTCTCGCTGATGCGTGCTGCGTGGCAGTGGGCTGCGCACGGGCGTATCGTCTCCGGCGGGTCCACCATCACCATGCAGGTGGCGCGTTTATTGGATCCCGAGCTAGCCGGGCAACCCTCGCGTTTTCTGTCGGCCAAGCTGCGCCAGATGGCGCGCGCCGTCCAGTTGGAACTGCACTACAGCAAAGACGAAATCCTCGGTATGTACCTGACGCATGCGCCGATGGGCGGCATTGTCGAGGGCGCCGAGATGGCCTCACGCATGTGGCTGGGCAAATCGGCGATGGACCTGAGCCCGGCCGAGGCCGCGCTGCTGACCGCATTGCCGCAATCGCCATCGCGCTTGCGTCCGGACCGCCATCCGCAGGCAGCCCAGGCCGCGCGCGATAAAGTGCTGGATCGCATGGCAACCAATGGCGTCTGGAGCGCTGCCGAGGTTGCCGACGCCAAAATCGAAAACATACTGGCTCCGCCGTTGCGCGCGCGTTGGCTGGCACCGTTGGCAGCGCAGCGACTGCAAACCGAGCAGCGCCGCAGCGGTGAACGCGCGGCCATCGTGCAATCCACGCTGGACGCGGATATTCAGACGACTGCGGAACACATGTTGCTGGATCGCGTCGACGCGTTGCCCGCCAAAGTCTCGATGGCGGTGCTCGTCATGGATAACGACACGCTGGAAATCAAGGCCTATGCGGGGTCGGCGGATTTCTCCGATGAGAGCCGTTATTCCCACGTCGATATGGTGCGGGGGGTACGTTCGCCGGGATCGACGCTCAAACCGTTTTTGTATGCACAGGCCCTGGATGACGGGATCGTGCATTCCGAAAGCATGTTGCTGGATGCGCCGCTCTCCTTCGGCGGTTACGCGCCGGGGAATTTTCAAGCCGCATTTTCCGGCCCCGTCAGCGTGGCGCAGGCCTTGCAGCGTTCGCTGAATGTGCCGGCCGTTGATCTGCTGGACCGCGTCGGGCCGAACCGCTTTGCGTCCATGATGCTGGCCGGGGGCGTGCAATTGCGCCTGCCAGCGGGTGCGTCGCCAAATCTGAGCTTGATTTTGGGCGGGGGAGGCACCACTTTAGAGGAACTGGTCGGTGCTTATCGTGCGTTGGCACGCGGCGGACTGGCCGGGCGGCCGCGATTGTCGCCCGATCAGCCCCGCGTCGAGTCGCGCATGATGAGCGCTGGCGCGGCTTGGATCGTGCGCGACATCCTCGAGGGCGGGGGGCATCCTGATCGTCCTCTTGAGCAAACCGGACGCCGATTGGCCTGGAAAACGGGTACCAGTTTCGGTTTCCGCGATGCCTGGGCGATCGGGGTGACCGACAACTGGACCATCGGAGTGTGGGTAGGGCGGCCGGATGGCACGCCTAATCCCGGTTTTTTCGGCGCCAATGTGGCTGCCCCGTTGTTGAGCGATCTAGTAGCCGCGTTACCACCAGGGCCATTCTCTGCACGTACCCGGCCGGTTAGTGTAAAACCGGTAGTGACGTGCTGGCCCTTCGGATGGCGGCAAGGCAGTCCGCAGGCCGAGCAGTGTGCCCAGCCGCGTACCGCCTGGTCCCTGGACGATACGGTGCCGCCGACTTTTGCAGGTTATGCTGATGTGGCGAATGGCCCGCTGCGTTTGCAAGGCATTGCGACCGGGTCGGTGTTGCGTCCCGTACCGGGGCGTCAAGTCGTGTCAGTCGATGTCAGTGTGCAAGGCGCACGCGGGCAGGTATGGTGGATGCTGGATGGGCGGGTTCAACAACGCGGCGAGGCTTCGGAGTCAGTGAAACTATCTATGGTGCACAATGGCCGGTATACCTTGACCGCGATGGATGAACAAGGCCGATACGATCGTGTGGTTTTTGAAATCACTGGCGTTACGCCCTGATCAGCTTAGAATATGAATCGTGTATTTCGATCGCTTCAATGCGTTACGGAGGAAGCGTGATTTCCCAAGAGCTTGAAGTCAGCCTGCATATGGCTTTCGTCGAGGCCCGTTCGGCCCGGCATGAATTTATTACCGTCGAGCACCTGCTGTTGTCGCTGCTCGACAATGCGTCGGCCATCGAGGTGCTGCGCGCCTGCTCGGCCAATCTCGATGATTTGCGTCGCAATCTGCGTCAGTTCGTGTCCGAAAACACGCCGGTCATTCCCACCGGCGCCGAGGTCGACACGCAGCCGACGCTGGGTTTTCAGCGCGTGATCCAACGCGCCATCATGCACGTATCGGCGGGCGGTACCGGTAAGAAACCGGTCACAGGCGCCAACGTGCTGGTCGCCATTTTTGGCGAGAAAGATTCGCATGCTGTGTACTACCTGCAACAGCAGGGCGTGACACGGCTGGACGTGGTCAATTTCCTGTCGCATGGCATTACCAAGCAGCCCCAGGAAGAATCCGCCTCCGCCACGCCCAAAGAACAACCCGGCGCCGACGAAAACGCCGAGTCGCGCCAGTCGCCGCTGGATCAATACGCCACCGATCTGAATGCCGCTGCACTGGCGGGGCGTATCGATCCGCTGATCGGCCGCGAACACGAAGTCGAACGCGTGATCCAGGTGTTGTGCCGCCGCCGGAAAAACAACCCATTGTTGGTGGGCGAGGCTGGCGTGGGTAAAACCGCGATCGCCGAGGGATTGGCCTGGCGTATTACGCGCGGCGAAGTCCCCGAGGTCTTGCAGGCTGCTCATGTTTACGCATTGGATATGGGCGCGCTGCTCGCCGGCACCAAATATCGCGGCGATTTCGAACAGCGTCTCAAAGGCGTTCTGAAACAGATCCGCGGCAATCCCGACGCTATTCTGTTCATCGACGAAATACACACCCTGATCGGTGCCGGATCGGCATCGGGCGGTACGCTGGATGCGTCCAATCTGCTCAAGCCTGCCTTGTCATCCGGGCAGTTGAAATGCATCGGCGCCACGACCTATACCGAATTCCGCGGCGTCTTTGAAAAAGACCACGCGCTGTCGCGCCGTTTCCAGAAGATCGACGTGCCCGAGCCTAGCGTCGAGCAGACTGTGCAGATTCTGCGCGGTCTGAAGAGCCGCTTCGAAGAACACCACAGCGTGCGCTATTCCGCTGCGGCCTTGAGTGCGGCTGCGGAGTTGTCTGCGCGCTACATCAATGATCGTCATTTGCCCGACAAGGCCATCGACGTCATCGACGAGGCCGGCGCCGCGCAACGCCTGCTGCCGCGCTCGCGCCAGAAAAAAGTCATCGGCAAGATCGACATCGAAAACATCGTGTCCAAGATCGCGCGCATTCCGCCGCAATCCGTGTCCAACGATGACCGCAGCAAGCTGGCCACGCTGGAACGCGATCTGAAAACCGTGGTGTTCGGACAGGACAACGCGATCGAAGCGCTGGCGGCGTCGATCAAAATGGCGCGTTCCGGTTTGGGTAAGCCAGAGCGTCCTATCGGGTCGTTCCTGTTTTCCGGCCCCACAGGCGTGGGCAAAACCGAAGTTGCCCGTCAACTCGCGTTTACCTTGGGCGTCGAGCTGCTGCGTTTTGACATGTCCGAATACATGGAGCGTCATGCCGTGTCGCGACTGATCGGCGCGCCTCCGGGATATGTCGGATTTGATCAAGGCGGCCTTTTGACCGAGGCCATTACCAAGCAACCGCACTGTGTGTTGCTGCTGGACGAGATCGAAAAAGCGCATCCCGATGTGTTCAACATCCTGCTGCAGGTGATGGACCACGGTACGCTGACCGACAACAACGGACGCAAGGCCGATTTCCGCAACGTCATCATCATCATGACGACGAACGCGGGCGCCGAAACGCTGAACCGTCCCACGATCGGCTTTTCGAACAGCCGGGTGGCGGGCGACGAAATGGCCGAGATCCGCCGCGTGTTTACACCGGAGTTCCGCAACCGCCTGGATGCCATCATTCCGTTTGCGGCGCTGTCGCGCGAAATCATTTTGCGCGTGGTCGACAAATTCCTCATGCAGCTCGAGGATCAGTTGCACGAGCGCCGTGTCGAGGCCGTTTTCACCGATGCACTGCGGGATCACCTGGCCAAAGAGGGCTTCGATCCGCTCATGGGCGCGCGGCCGATGCAGCGTCTCATCCAGGACACGATCCGTCGTGCCTTGGCCGACGAACTGTTGTTCGGCAAGCTGGCCGATGGCGGTACAGTGACAGTCGATCTGGATGCCGACGGCAAGGTACAGCTGAGTTTCGACGGCCGCAAATCGTCCGACTCGGGCGCCCGTGATCGACAGGAAGTCGAGTTGGTCGATTGAGCCTGCCCACAGAACCGCTGATTGCCTGCGAACATTGCGGCAATATTTTCCGGCGGCACGAGTTGCAGCGCGGCGAAACCGCCTCGTGCGCGCGCTGCGGCACCACGTTGTGGAAATATAGCGGGATCAGCCTGTCGAGTTGGTCGGCCTTGGGTGTGACGGCGTTGATCGTCTTTGTGGTGGCCAACGCCTATCCCGTCATGAGCATGTCGGTGCAAGGCATGACTCGTGACGCATCCTTGCTCGACGCAGTTATCATGACCTGGGATCAGGGGTACGTGCTCACGGCCGCGATGACGGGTATGGCAGGGTTCGCGGTGCCGCTGGCCAGCCTGATCCTGTTGCTGTGGGTGCTGTTTCCGCTGACGATGGGGCGACAACCCATCGGCTTTCGCCCCATCATGCGCCTGTACGGCGCGTTGCGCCCTTGGGGGATGGTGCCTGTCTTTTTGCTCGGCGTATTGGTGGCGGTGGTAAAGCTCGCTGGCATGGCCTCGGTCAGCCCGCAGCCGGGTCTGTTTGCGTTTGGCATATTGACCATCCTGATGACGATGCTCTCGCGCTTGTCGCCGCATGCCTTATGGCGTTATGCCGAGCAGGAAGGCGTCGTGCCGAGCTATACGCCGAGACGCAAGGCAGGTGAGGTCCTGACAGGCTGCCATGTGTGCGGGCAAGTGCAGGCAGTGCCCGCACAGGCGCATGAACATGAACATTCGGACGGCGAGACACCTCATTGCATCCGTTGTCATGCGGTAGTGCATGAGCGCAAGCCTGCCAGCCTGAGGCGCACCTGGGCGCTACTGTTGGCGGCCGCAGCGTTCTATGTGCCTGCCAATGTGCTGCCCATCATGAACATCAGTTCCGTTCTCTTCGGCGACAGCGGCCATACCATCCTCGGGGGGGTGGTCGAGCTCTGGCAAACTGGATCCTGGGATATCGCGCTGATCGTTTTTATCGCGAGTATCGTGGTTCCATTGACCAAAATGCTGGCCTTGGCGGCGTTGGCCGCTAGCGTAGATCGCTGCAGTCCGTTTAATCTGCGCCAACGGACTCGGATGTACGAAATGATCGAGTTCATTGGGCAATGGTCGATGTTGGACGTCTTCGTGGTGATTCTGTTGGCGGCCTTGGCGCATTTTCAGGGGCTGATGGAAATCTCTGCCGGTCCCGCAGCCGCGTCTTTTGGTCTGGTCGTGGTGTTGACAATGCTGGCGGCAATGAGCTTTGATCCTCGTATTGCCTGGGATAACGAAGTGCAAGAAGAATCTGATAATGTGACACCACAGCAGGGGACCCAAGACGAGCGGCGTCATGAGTCTTTGAATGCTGACCCGCAGATCGAGCGTGGCTCGGCACGACCGTCGGCGGCTTCCTTGCAAGACTCTGCATAGCAAAAATAACAGGCTCGCCTTCATACTATGGCTGAACAAACTCCTTCGAATCCTGGCGACGAGATCGCCGCGCCAGAGGTCGTACGCAAAAAAACACGGCGTATCGGCTGGATATGGCTGGTGCCTGTCGTCGCGGCCGTCGTCGCGCTGTCGCTGGTGTTGCGCACCTGGATGCAAGAAGGGCCGGAAATTGCCATCACATTCAACACGGCCGAAGGCCTGGAAGTCGGCAAGACTCAGGTCCGCTACAAGGACGTCGTGATCGGCATGGTGCAGCGCGTGCATTTCAACGACGATCGCTCCAAGGTCATCGTCAAGGTCCAGCTGTCCAAGAATGCGGCAGGCTTGGCCACCGAAGGCACGAATTTTTGGGTGGTTCGGCCGCGGTTGGGATTTAGCGGCGTGTCGGGCTTGGGGACGCTGCTGTCGGGCGCGTATATCGATGTCGACGCTCGCGAAGGATCAGGAGCGTCCACTTCGGCCACGAAATTCGAATTCGTCGGCCTGGAAACGCCGCCGCCGGTGACTCACGATCGGGACGGCAAACGTTTTATCCTTAAAGCCCGTGATTTGGGGTCTTTGGATATCGGCTCTCCGGTATATTTTCGGCGCATCAACGTCGGGCGGGTGATCGGGTATAGCCTCGATGGCAGCGGCGATTCAGTGAATGTCGAAGTCTTTATCGATGCACCCAACGACAAATTCGTCACTGCAGGCTCACGTTTCTGGAATGCCAGCGGCATCGATTTACAGGTGGACGGCAGCGGCGTGAAGCTGCATACGCAGTCCTTGCTGTCCCTGGCGCTGGGTGGTGTGGCGTTTGCGCCTGTCAACGTCAGCCAACCCGAGATGGCCAAATCCGGTGCGCAATTTGAGCTGTATGACAGCGAAAGCGCGGCAAAGGCCAATCCGGATGGCGACCCGTTCCCGATCCGGATGCGTTTCGACCAGTCCATCCGCGGCCTGGCAGTCGGCGCGACGATCGACTTCCAGGGCATCACCTTGGGTCAGGTCACCAAGATCAGTATCGATTTCGACAACGAGAAAAAACGCTTCTTCGCGGTGGTCGATGCCGTCACGTATCCCGAGCGCCTGGGTCCGGTGTATGACAGGATGCACGCGCGTGCAGAAGCCGATGGCGATGCGGGCGGGCGCCTGCTGGGCGTCATGATCAGATACGGCCTGCGTGCCCAACTGCGCACCGCCAATCTCCTGACGGGCCAGTTGTACATCGTGTTGGAGAATTTCCCGAAAGCCGAACCCGTGGATTTCAAACTCACTGATCCAGTGATGATCCCCACGGTCCCGGGCAATCTGGAACAACTGCAGCAGCAGATTACGAACATCGTCGACAAGATCGACAAAATCCCGTTCGATCAAATCGGCCGCGATTTGCGTACGACCTTGTCGAGTACCTCACGCTTGCTCGAGAACCTGGACAAGCGCGTCGCGCCAGACCTGCGCAATACCCTGCAGGCAGCTCGTAAATCGCTCGATAGCATCAATGAACTGCTGTCGCGCGATGGGTCGCTGCCAGTCAACGCCGAACGTGCGATGACCGAGCTGAGTCGCGCGGCGCGTTCGCTGCGCAGCTTGGCCGACTATCTGCAAGTCCATCCCGAGGCCTTGATCCGCGGCCGTGGCGAAGACCCGATACCCGGTCAAATCAGGAATTGATCTATGTCTGCTACACGACGCATTCCGTTGTTGTCCACCTTGATGCTGTCGGCCGTGTTGGCTGGCTGCGGGGGCTCGCCTTCGGTCCGCTATTACACGCTGCAATCGGATCCGGAAACGGCGGTGCGCAGCGTGCCGCGCGTGGATTATCAAATCGAGGTTGCGCCCGTGAACGTGCCGCAACAGGCCGATCAGCCGCAAATCATGTTGCGGCCGGGGGGCGACAGTGCCTTGACGCCGATGTATTCCGACCGCTGGAGTGCACCGCTGGCCGATGAAATACGCTCAGCTTTGGCCGACACGCTGACGCGCACCCTGGGTGCGCTGGATGTGCAGACACTCACCCCTGCACCGGATGTGCCGGTGTGGCGGATCCAGGTCGACGTGCAGCGTTTTGACATGGTCGTGGGCGGCCCGGCGCGGTTGGATGCCACCTGGCGCGTGCGGCCGCTCAATGTGAAAGGCGGGCGTGCCTTGCTATGCCGTTCGACGGTGCAGTTGCCGGCGGATCAATTCAACGCCGTGAATTCGCTGGTGCAGGCCCAACAACAGGCAGTGGTGCTGTTGGGAAATACGATCGCATCGGCGATTCAATCGGGCGGTGCGCGCGCTACGCCAGCTGCAGAGCAGGTACAAATGCTGGGATGCACTTGAAACACGGGTTAACCCTTAAAGGTTAACCATGATTTCAAACTGGTTGTATCTTCCTTAGTATTCGGTTTTACCGAAACCGCAACTCAGTGCCGTGGCGCGCGACGCCCAGGGACGGGCTGCCTTACTGAGGATTTGCTTCATCATGACCAGCACCACACTGGGCGTCAAGGTGGACGACACCTTGCGTGATCGCCTGAAGGCCGCTGCGCGGAAACTCAGCTGCACTCCGCATTGGCTGCACAAGCAGGCGCTGCTGGCATATCTGGACAAAATCGAGCGCGGCCAACTGCCGGCAGAAATTTTGCATCTATCCTCTGACGAGCCGGACGCCGAGGACAACGACGCGGCGACGCATGCCATCACGCCGCCGTTCTTCGAGTTTGGCCAGGACGTGCAGCCGCAATCCGTCCTGCGTGCCGCGATCACGGCCGCGTATCGCCGCCCTGAACCCGAGTGCGTACCGTTGTTGCTCGGCCAGGCTCGCATGCCCCATCCCGAAAAAATCCACGCCATGGCCACGCGCCTGGTAAAAGCCCTGCGCGACAAGCGCGGCGGCGGTGGAGTCGAGGGCTTGATTCAAGAATTCTCGCTGTCCAGCCAGGAGGGCGTCGCGCTAATGTGTCTGGCCGAGGCCTTGCTGCGTATTCCTGATCGAGCGACGCGCGATGCGCTGATACGCGACAAGATCTCGCGCGGCGACTGGCGTTCGCATATGGGTGGTTCGCAGTCCTTGTTCGTCAACGCCGCCACCTGGGGTTTGATGCTGACTGGCAAACTGGTTGCGGTCAACAGCGAGCAGTCCTTGTCCAAGGCTTTGACGCGCTTGATTGGCAAGGGCGGCGAGCCTCTGGTGCGCAAAGGCGTCAACATGGCCATGCGCATGATGGGCGAACAATTCGTGTCGGGCCAGACGATTTCCGAGGCCCTGGCCAACAATCGCAAACAGGAATCCAAAGGCTTTCGGTATTCGTACGACATGCTGGGCGAGGCCGCTACGACCAGCGAAGACGCGGACCGTTACTATGCCTCGTATGAGCAGGCTATTCACGCCATTGGCAAGGCAGCCGCGGGCCGCGGCATTTACGAAGGCCCAGGCATCTCCATCAAACTCTCAGCATTACACCCCACGTATTCCCGCGCTCAGCGCGAGCGTGTCATGCGGGAGTTGCTGCCGCGCGTGCGCGCGCTGACGATATTGGCGCGCCAATACGACATCGGCCTGAACATCGATGCAGAGGAAGCCGATCGCCTGGAAATCTCCCTGGATCTGCTCGAAGCGCTCTGCATGACCCCGGAGCTCGAGGGTTGGAACGGCATCGGATTCGTCATCCAGGCATATCAGAAACGTGCGCCGTTCGTCATCGATTACGTTATCGATCTGGCACGCCGCAGCCGCCATCGCATCATGGTGCGTCTGGTCAAGGGCGCCTATTGGGACACCGAAATCAAACGCGCGCAGATCGACGGCCTGGAAGGCTATCCGGTCTATACCCGCAAGGTCTACACCGATGTGGCGTACCTGGCTTGTGCGCGCAAGCTCTTGGGCGCGCCAGAGGCTGTCTATCCTCAGTTTGCGACGCATAACGCGTACACCTTGGCCGCGGTGTATCAATTGGCCGGACAGAACTATTATCCCGGCCAATACGAATTCCAATGCCTGCATGGCATGGGCGAGCCTCTGTACGAAGAGGTCGTCGGCCCCGTGGCCAATGGCAAACTCAACCGGCCGTGCCGCATCTACGCGCCAGTGGGCACGCACGAAACCCTGCTGGCCTATCTGGTGCGGCGTTTGTTGGAAAATGGCGCGAACACGTCCTTCGTCAACTTGATCGGCGACGAAGACATCTCGATCGATACACTCGTTGCAGACCCGGTCGATGTCGCCATGCGTATTACGCCGCTGGGCGCGCCGCACGAGCAAATCCCGCTGCCGCGCGAACTCTATGGCCCGGCCGGCAGCGGCGCGCGGCTGAACTCGGCCGGCCTGGACCTGACCAATGAACATCGCCTGGGCTCGCTCGCGGCGGCGTTGCTGACCAGCGCGGCGACACCCTGGCAGGCCATGCCCATGTTGGGCGAATCTCATGGCGCCTGGGATACCGAGCGTGCGATCGAGGTGCGCAATCCCGCCGATCATCGCGACCGCGTCGGTTATGTGATCGAGGCTCAGCCTGCAGAAGTCGAGCAAGCCCTGCGCGTCGCAGAAAGCACGGCGCCGATCTGGCAAGCCACGCCCGTCAGCGAGCGTGCCCACTGCCTGCGCCGTGCTGCGCAACTGCTCGAAGAAGGCATGCAGCCCTTGTTGGGCCTGATCGTGCGCGAGGCGGGCAAATCGCTGCCCAATGCCATTGCCGAGGTACGCGAGGCCGTGGATTTTCTGCGCTATTACGCGGACCAGGCCGAACGCGAATTCAACAACGATACCCATCGTCCATTGGGCACTGTGCTGTGCATCAGCCCCTGGAATTTCCCGCTCGCCATCTTTACCGGCCAAGTCGCCGCCGCGCTGGTCGCAGGCAATAGCGTGATCGCCAAGCCCGCCGAACAGACCTGCCTGATCGCGGCGCAGGCCGTACAGATTCTGCGTGCGGCAGGTGTGCCGAGCGGCGCGGTGCAATTGTTGCCCGGCCGCGGCGAAACCGTCGGTGCGCAGCTCGTCGAAAGTCCTGCGATTGATGGCGTCATGTTCACCGGGTCCACCGATGTGGCGCGCCTGATTGCGCGTACGCTGGCGCGCCGCCTGGACGACCAGGGCCACACCATTCCACTGATTGCGGAAACAGGCGGGCAAAATGCCATGATTGTGGATTCGTCCGCCCTGGCCGAGCAGGTCGTGTTCGATGTCCTGAACTCGGCCTACGATTCCGCGGGCCAGCGTTGTTCCGCCTTGCGCGTGCTGTGCTTGCAAGAAGACAGCGCCGATCACATCCTGCACATGCTGCGTGGCGCGATGCGCGAATTGCATGTCGGCAATCCCGATCAATTGGCCGCCAACGTCGGCCCCGTCATCGATGCCGAGGCGCGCGACAACATCCTGCGCCATATCGAGGCCATGCGTGCCGCCGGCCATCGTATTGATCAGGTCGAGCTTAATGCCAACTGCCGTTATGGCACGTTTGTGCCGCCGACCCTGATCGAAATCGGCAGCATCGACGAACTCACGCGAGAAGTGTTCGGCCCGGTATTGCACGTGCTGCGTTACCGGCGCGATGCCTTGGATCAGGTGCTGGATCAGATCAATGCCACAGGCTACGGACTGACCTTTGGCGTGCACAGCCGCATCGATGAAACCATTGCACATGTCACCGGGCGCGTGCATGCCGGCAATATGTACGTCAATCGCAACATCGTCGGTGCGGTGGTGGGCGTGCAACCGTTTGGCGGCGAGGGGCTCTCGGGGACGGGGCCTAAGGCCGGCGGCCCGTTGTACTTGTATCGTCTGCTGGCCGTGCGCCCGGCAGGGCTGCCGCCCTGCGTGGACGGAACCTCCTTGCCTGCCGCGCAGATCTTGCCCGGTCCGACGGGCGAACAGAACACCTATCAGTTGCAGTCCCGCGGTACGGTGCTGTGTGTGGCCGCCACCGAGACAGGCGCGCAGGCCCAGTATGCGGCCACGCAGGCCTCGGGGAACAAGGCTCTGTTCCTGGATACGCCGGCCGCCCAGGCGTGGCGTGCTGCAGCAGGCGCAGGCGTGAACGTGACGCTGTTGACTGACGACAAAGTCGACGAGACTGCATTCCAAGGCGTATTGTTCGAAGGGGACGGCGACGACCTGCGTGCCTGGAACGAGCGGATTGCCGCGCGCAATGGCCCGATCTTGATTGTGCAGGGCTTGACCCCGGATGCGCTGGCCGCCGGCGCCGCCTATACGCTCGAGCAGCTCGTGGCCGAACGTTCCATCAGTGTCAATACGGCCGCGGCAGGGGGCAACGCCAGTCTGATGTCTATCGGTTAATCGCAGATCCGCCGTATGACGCTGCGCATCCGTGTCGGCGTCGGCGGCAATGGTCTGCAGCCGCACGGCCGATCGCCGTTTGGTTGTAGAGCAACGCGCGGGTTATCGCCAATAGCCGAAAGGTTGTACTCGATCAAAAATCCGGTGCAACTTTTTTCGGTGCAGATTCAGAAGAGTCAGGCCGCTGCGCCAAAAGCAGCAGTGTGCCTATGCAGTACCTAATTCACACAGGAGGGTATAGAGATGACATTCGCATTTTCCCGGCCAGTTCTGCTGGCAGCATTGGCCGCCGCCAGCCTCGTCGGCGTGGCGCATGCCGAAGACATCAAATTCGGTTTTGCGGCGCCGTTGACCGGGCCGCAATCGCACTACGGCGAAGACATGCAGAACGGGCTGACGCTGGCCCTGGAAGAGGCCAACAAAAAAGGCATCAAGGTCGACGGCGAGACCGCCAAATTCCAGTTGGTGTCGCGTGACGATCAAGCCGATCCGCGTACCGCTGTGCAGGTGGCGCAGCAACTGGTCGACGAAGACGTCGACGGTATTCTGGGCCATTTCAACTCGGGCACTACCATTCCGGCTTCGCGGGTCTACAACGAAGCAGGCTTGCCGCAGATCGCGATGGCGACCTCGCCGGAATACACGGCCCAAGGCTACGACACGACATTCCGCATGATGACCAGCGACACGCAGCAGGGCGCTGCCGTGGGCCAGTTCATCGTTGAAAAGCTCAAGGCGAAAAAAGTCGCCATCATCGACGATCGCACTGCTTACGGACAGGGTCTGGCCGACGAGGTCGAAAAAGCCGTCAAAAAAGCCGGCGGTGAAATCGTGCGCCGCGAATACACCACTGACAAGGCCAACGACTTCACCGCTATCCTGACCAACATCAAGGCTGCCGCGCCGGACGCGATTTTCTACGGCGGTCTGGACGCGCAGTCCGGTCCCATGAAGCGTCAATTGGCCAGCCTCGGTATCAAGGCGCCATTGGTGTCGGGCGAAATGACGCGCAGCGATACGTTCCTGAAGTTGGCTGGCGATGCCGCAGAGGGCACCTAT
Organism: Bordetella genomosp. 4; assembly: GCF_002261185.1. Taxonomy (GTDB): domain Bacteria; phylum Pseudomonadota; class Gammaproteobacteria; order Burkholderiales; family Burkholderiaceae_B; genus Bordetella_A. The sequence continues at coordinate 798,435 of NZ_NEVQ01000013.1, read as the reverse complement.
GCCTCGCTGGCTGGCGTACCGCTGGACAAGATGGCGGCCGGCAAGGATTTCGCGCAACGCTACGAGGCCCGCTTCAAAAAGGCTCCTGGCGTTTATGCTCCCTATGCCTATGATGGCGCCTGGACCATGATCACCGCGATCGAACAGGCCGGCTCCGCAGACCCTGAGGATTATCTGCCCAAGCTGGCCAAAATCGAGCGCAAGGGTGCGACCAGCGAACACATCGCCTACGACGACAAAGGCGATCTGAAAGAAATCTCGGTCACCATTTACGAAGTCAAGAACGGTAAATGGGAAATGGTCGAGACCATGGTCAGCCAAGCCAACTAAGCCTGGCCTCGTCTGCGGGCGCCGCGCGCCCGCAGCGCCGCATCAGTGCCGCGCGGCATGACGTCCGCGCGGCGCGGCAACCTCTCTTTACGAGCACATCACAGGCTCAGTATTCCTATGGATATTTTCATTCAGCAGCTCATTAATGGCCTGACGCTGGGCAGCGTATATGCGCTTGTCGCGTTGGGCTATACGATGGTGTACGGCATCATCGGGCTCATCAATTTCGCGCACGGCGATGTGGTCATGATCGGGGCCATGGCGGCCACCATGATCGCTACCGCACTGGTCGGCGGTGATCCCACTGTCTCGGCTTTTGCCGTGCTGGGGGTAGGCTTATTGGTGTCGGTGCCCTTGTGCATGGCCGTGGGCTGGACTGCCGAGCGCGTAGCTTACCGGCCGTTGCGCCGCGCGCCGCGCCTGGCCGCATTGATCACGGCCATCGGCGTTTCGATCATCCTGCAAAACCTCGCCATGATGGTGTGGGGGCGCAACTATCTGAACTTTCCCCAAGTCCTGGAACCCCGTGTGTTCGAGCTGGCCGGCGCGCGTATGAGCTCGCTGCAGATGGCTATCGTGCTGATTGCCGCGTTGATCATGGGCGCGCTGCTCGCGGTCGTGCATAAAACGCGATTGGGTACTGCCATGCGCGCCACCGCGCAGAATCGTGAGGTAGCGGGCCTCATGGGCGTGAATATCAATACGGTGATCTCCGCGGCATTCTTGATTGGCTCGGCATTGGCCGCCATCGCCGGCATGATGGTCACGACCTATTATGGGGTGGCGCAATACACCATGGGTTTCATGCTGGGGCTTAAGGCTTTTACCGCCGCCGTATTAGGCGGGATCGGTAATCTGGTCGGCGCGATGGCGGGTGGCTTGTTGTTGGGCATCATCGAGTCCTTGGGGGCGGGTTATATCGGCGACATTACCGGAGGATTCCTCGGCAGCCATTACCAGGATGTGTTTGCCTTTGTCGTATTGGTGCTGGTGTTGATCTTCCGCCCGTCGGGTCTGCTCGGCGAACGCGTAGGAGACCGCGCATGAATACCACCATATCCTCTCGCGGCCTGTCGAGCCGCCATTTGCTGGGCATCGTGTTGATAGGCGTTGTCCTGGCCGTGTTGCCATTTGTGCTGGGCATGGCCGGACAAAGCTGGGTGCGTATCGTCAACTTTGCGTTGCTGTACGTCATGTTGTCTTTGGGCCTGAATATTGTCGTAGGCTTTGCCGGCCTGCTCGATCTAGGCTATATCGCGTTCTATGCGGTGGGCGCCTATACATGGGCACTCTTGGCCTCGCCGCATTTCGGTTTGCATCTGCCGTTCTGGGCCATTCTGCCCATCAGTCTGGGCCTGGCGTGCGTGTTTGGTGTGTTGCTCGGCGCGCCTACCTTGAAACTGCGCGGCGATTACCTCGCGATCGTGACCCTGGGTTTTGGCGAGATCATCCGCATCTTTCTGAACAACCTGAACGCACCAGTGAACATCACTAACGGGCCGCAGGGCATCAACCGCATTGATGGTTTCAAAGTCGGCGAATTCATGTTCAGCCGTTCAGAAACCATCATGGGCATGCGGTTCACCAGCCCCGAGAAATACTACTACCTGCTGTTGGGCATCACGTTGTTGATCGTCCTGGTGTGCATGCGCTTGCAGAATTCCCGCATCGGCCGCGCCTGGGAGGCTATCCGCGAAGACGAAATCGCCGCCAAGGCGATGGGCATCAACACCCGCAACGTCAAGCTCCTGGCATTCGCCATGGGCGCGTCGTTTGGCGGTGTAGCGGGGGCGCTGTTCGCCTCGATGCAGGGGTTTGTCAGCCCCGAGAGCTTCAGCCTCACCGAATCCATTTCCGTGTTGTGCATGGTCGTGCTCGGTGGCATGGGCAATATTCCGGGCGTAATTCTGGGTGCGATTCTGCTGGCCGCATTGCCCGAGTTCTTGCGTGCCGTTGTAGAGCCCTTGCAGCGTTTGATTTTTGGCGAGGTCGTACTCGACCCCGAGGGCATCCGTATGTTGTTGTTTGGTCTGGCCATGGTGTGCGTCATGCTGTTCCGTCCTGCAGGGTTATGGCCGTCTGCCGTGCGTAAACGCGAGTTGGCCGGCACGAACGGAGGCCAGGCATGAGTATCATTTTGCAAGCCGAAGGCCTAGGTAAGCGCTTTGGCGGTCTGCAGGCGCTATCGGGCGTCAGCTTCGATATCCAAGCCGGCGAAATCTACGGCCTGATCGGCCCGAATGGTGCGGGTAAAACGACGTTGTTCAATGTGTTGACGGGTCTGTATATCCCGGAAGAAGGCCGCTGCACGTTCAACGGTGAATCCCTCATCGGCCGCAAGCCGCACGAGGTCGCCGAAGTCGGTCTCGCGCGTACCTTTCAGAACATTCGTTTGTTCGCCAATCTGAGCGCGATCGAAAACGTGATGATCGGCCGTCACGTCCGCACGCGTGCAGGGGTGTTTGGCGCGGTGTTTCGCACTCGCGCTACGCGTGCAGAGGAATCTGCCATCGAACAGCGTGCGCACGAGTTGCTGGATTACGTCGGCATCGGCGCGCGTGCCAATGATGTGGCGCGTTCGTTGTCGTATGGCGACCAGCGGCGGCTGGAGATTGCCCGGGCGCTTGCCACCGAGCCCAAGCTGCTCGCGTTGGACGAGCCCGCTGCGGGTATGAATGCATCCGAAACTGTGGTCCTGCGTCAGCTGATCGAGAAAATCCGTAACGACGGGATCACCGTATTGTTGATTGAACACGATATGAAACTCGTCATGGGACTATGCGATCGCGTGCTGGTCCTGGAATACGGCAAGGTCCTGTCCATGGGCAAGCCGGCCCAGGTCCAGCGCGATCCCAAAGTCATCGAAGCCTATCTGGGTGCGGGCGCGGCCCAGGATGCCCAGGCGATTCCTGCGGAGCATCCCCAATCATGAGCGCAACCCGACCTTTATTGGATCTGCGCGGCCTGGAGGTTGCCTATGGCGGTATCCGTGCTGTGCGTGGCATCGACCTGCACGTCGATGCTGGCGAACTCGTTTGCCTGATCGGGGCGAACGGCGCTGGTAAGAGCACCACGCTGCGAGCCATATGCGGCCTGGTACCGTTGGCAGGTGGCGATGTGCACTACGATGGCCAGTCCGTCAATGGCTGCAAATCGTTTGAACTCGTACGTCGCGGCCTGGTGATGGTTCCCGAGGGGCGAGGCATTTTCGGCCAACTCACCATCGAAGAAAATCTGGCGATGGGTGCCTATACGCGACGCGATGTCGCGCAGGTACGGCAGGACACCGAGCGCGTGTTCACGCTATTTCCGCGTCTGGCTGAACGCCGCAAACAGGCGGCCGGCACGCTGTCGGGAGGTGAACAGCAGATGGTCGCCATGGGTCGTGCCATGATCGCGCGTCCGAAATTGCTGCTGCTCGACGAGCCTTCGATGGGCCTCGCGCCCTTGATGGTGGAAAAGGTCTTCGAAGTCGTACGCACCATCGCCAATGAGGGTGTGACCATTTTGCTCATCGAGCAGAACGCCAAGCTTGCGTTGGAACATAGCCATCGTGGTTATGTGATGGAGTCCGGTGAACTGACTCTATCGGGGCCTTCCGATCAGTTGTTGACTGATCCGAAAGTTCGGGCGGCGTATCTGGGTGAGGTGTAAGTCGGTTGCTGTTGGAGGGGCGAGTGCTATTGGACGTCGAGGCGGGGCAGTGACCGTGTTGGCGCTTCACGGAGTCGGTCGGCCGCCTGCGCGGCCGACTGCCGCATCGCTCGTCTCGTCCGGCCCCTTCGGGCCTACCTACGACCTCCGCTCGCGCGACTCCGAGGCGCGCCAACACGGTCACTGCCCCGCCTCGACTCGCAGAATCTCGGATCCCCTCGTAGCTGGCACGACTGGTCTTCGTAGGCTTCGTAGCACTGGCGTTTGCAAGGAGGAAGATCTTGCAGGGCCGCTATTCATGGCCGCCTACGGGCGCGGCCATGAATAGCGTTCGGGATCTGCATGCGAAGGTTGTGGCATCAGCGGCAAACGGAAAATCTCTCGAGCTACGATTTCGTCATACCTAGAGATGAACTACGCATCATCGTCGCATGCATCAACGCTAGCCAAGCAGATCTTCCAACTTGGCAACACGCCACCCCGCCGCATGCCCGGACCGATCGCTATTCGCGCGTGTGCAGGGCACGCGCGAATAGCAGCCCTGCAAGATCTTCCTCTTTGCCAACACGGCCACAGAAAAACGCCAAGCACGAAAATCGTGCCAGCGATGTGATGAGCTTGAATTACTGCGAGTCGAGCCGAGGCAATCGGGCCGTGCGGGCGCCTCAAAGCCGAGTGGAGCGGAGGCTGAAGGGAGGCCCGTAGGGGCCGGACGAAGCGAGCGAACACGATGTCCGGCGCCCGCGCGCCGGACCGGCTTTGTGAAGCCCGCACGGCCCGATTGCCTCGGCTCGACGTCCAATAAACACACCAGCCTCACTCATTCCCCTGACGGAATCCACAGCTAGCCACACCTACGCCGTCGCAGCCTCACGATCAATCGCCGCCACGACCCCAGTCTTGATCAAATCGTCAATCTCCGACTCGCTATAGCCAAATTCCCCCAGAATAGCGACAGTATCTTCACCCAACTGCGGAGCAGGCCGATGATACTGCGCCGGTGTAGCCGACAACTTGACCGGCATCCCCACAGTACGCACTGTGCCCGCGACAGAGTGCTCCTGTTCCACCACCATGCCCCGCGCCAGTGTCTGCGGATGCGACAGCGCCTGTGCGATCGAATGCACGGGCCCGGCCGGTACGCCAGCTTCATCGAAAATATCCAGCCATTCCTGTGCACTGCGGGTTTTCAAGATAGCGGACATGCATTCAACGAGCTCATCGCGATTGTTCATCCGATCCCGGTTGCGTGCAAAGCGCGGATCCTCTGCCCATTCAGGTTTGCCCAACGCTGCTGCAATACGCTGCCAGTTCTTTTCGTTGGCCCCGCCGATGATGATCCAGTCCGTCCCTGTCGGAAATGCCTGGTACGGTGCGCTCAATACGTGCGCCGATCCGGTAGGCCCAGGCGATACGCCGCTGCCAAAATAAATCGCGGCATGCCAATACAACTGCTGCAGACTGGCCTCCAGCAGCGAGGTCTCGACAATCTGGCCTTCGCCCGTGCGCTGTTTGTGCTGATACGCAGCCAATACGCCGAATGCCGCCAGCAAGCCCGCATTGATATCGGCCACCGAATTCCCCGTGCGCAACGGCGGCCCGCCAGGTTCACCGGTAATGGCCATCAGGCCCGAGAAACCCTGCGCGACCAGATCAAAGCCACCCTTGTCCGCATAAGGACCAGACAGGCCGTAACCCGATACTGCGCAGTAAATCAGACCCGGATTTTCCTTGCGCAACGTCTCGTACCCCAGGCCCAGTTTCTCCATCGTGCCCTTGCGAAAGTTCTCCGTGACCACATCGGCGTCGCGGATCATGCGCAGCAGGACTTTCTTGCCCTCGGGATGCTTTAAATCCAGCGCGATGGCGCGCTTGTTCCGGTTCAACATCAAATACGGCGCCGAGATCCCATTGATCTGCGGGTCGCGATACTGCCGCGAATCGTCGCCGCCGTTGATTTTTTCGACCTTGATCACGTCGGCGCCCAAGTCGGCCAACATCATGCCGCAGGTGGGGCCCGCCATGATCTGCGACAACTCGATCACGCGCATGCCTGCTAGCGCGCCTTTCGCAGCGCCACTAGCAGAGGGGGGATTGGATGCGTGCTTTTCCATAGTGTTTCCTGAAACGAGGCTCAGCGTCCGTTGAATTGGGGTTTTTCTTTTGCCAAAAACGCGCGATAGCCGGTGCGGAAGTCTTCCGTATCAAAACAATCGAAGGCCTCGTCGCGATCAGCGTCGGTCAATGGCGTGCCCGCCATCAGATTGCGGACGAATTTCTTGTGCCAACGCGCTACCAGCGGCGCGCCTTCGGCAACGCGGCGTGCGGTCGCCTGGGCCTCGGCAGCGACCTGATCGTCCGCGGCTACGCGCGTGACTACGCCCAGCCTCAGGGCCTCGCTGGCGTCGAAAATCGTGCCTTCCAGCAGTACCTGCAGCGCCACGGTAGGTCCCACCAGACGTACCAGGGGCGACAGCTCCGAGTACGACATCACCAAGCCGAGATTCTTGATCGGCACGCCAAAACGCGAACTCTCGCCGCAGATGCGGATGTCGGCCAGGCTGGCGATTTCCAGGCCGCCGCCTACGCAGATCCCATGAATCTGCGCCACGATCGGATGGCGGCAGTTGGCCAGTGATTCAATCGTGCGGCGCATGACCGCACCGTACGCGACGGCTTGTTTTTTATTGCTGCGCGAGGTTTCGAATTCGCTGATGTCGTTGCCGGGCGAAAAGGATTTTTCCCCGGCGCCGCGCAATACGATGCAGCGTACGCTGTCATCATCGTTCAGTTCCAGAAAGGTATCGCCCAGCAATCTCCAGCCATCGATGGTGAAGGCATTGAGCTTTTCCGGACGATTCAGGACGACGGTCACGATGCCGCCATCGCGTTGCACCTGGACCAGCGATTCGCCGGCAGCGTTGGTGGTGGAAGTTGTGTTCATTGATTCTCCGATCGGCCTCGATATTGATGCCGGGTGGGAAAAGGGCGCAGCCGCCAGGCTGCAGGATCAGTCAAAAATGTTGCGTATGGCGTCTCAGACGCGCAGCCGTCCGGTGAGCCGGCAGGTCTACTGCTTGCTCAACCCCAGGCTGCTGGTGATTTTTCCGTATTTGCTCCATTCGTCCTTGATATAGCTGGCGAACTCGACCGGCGTCTCGGGGCCGCCGCCCAGCTCCATGCCTTGGTCGGCCAGTTTCGCCTGGATTTCAGGATCGGCCAGCGTCTGTGCCACGGCTTGGTCTAGCTTGTCCAGAATCGGTTTGGGTAGTTTGGCAGGCGCCAGCAAGGCATACCATTGGATGATGTCCATTCCCTTGATGCCGGCCTCGGCCAGGGTAGGGACCTCAGGCAAACGCTTGCTGCGCTGCGCGCTGGTGACAGCCAGCGGGCGCAATTTGCCGGCCTGGACCTGGCCGATCGCGCCTGGCAGCGTATCGAAATTCATGTCCACGTTGCCGCCCAGCAGGTCCGTCATCGCCTGGCCGCTGCCTTTGTACGGCACGTGTTCCATCTCGACGCCGGCAATCTGCGAGAACCGGGCGGCGCTCAGGTGCTGCGGGCTGCCCTGGCCGGATGAGGCGTATAGCAATTGCTTTGGACGAGCCTTGGCATCGTCGATCAGATTTTGCACTGTCTTGTAGTCGTGCTTGGTGGGATTGATCACCAATACGTTCGGCACCGACCCGATATAGCGCACAGCGGTGAAATCCCTGATCGGGTCGATGTCCGACTGGACCACATAGGGCGCGGACACCGTCGACTGCATATTGGCCAGCATCAGGGTATAGCCGTCGGGATCGGCCTTGGCCACGTAATCGGACGCGATCAAGCCCGAGGCGCCGGGTTTGTTTTCCACGACGATCTGCTGGCCTAAAACGCTGGACAGTTTCGCCGACAGAATGCGCGCTGATACATCGGTGCCGCCGCCGGGTACAAAACCGACAACCAGGCGGATCGGCCGTTCAGGCCATTTGGACGCGTCCTGGGCTAGAGCAGGGGAGCCGGCGGAAATCAGAGTGGTGATCGCCAAGGCGCTGGCCCAGGCACGAACGGGGGTATGCATAGGGGTGTGTCTCCTCAGTAAGTGAGCCTGTCCGGGCATTGCTTGCTCTATGATTGGTACAGGCTTGGTATGCCTTCGGTGTTTGGTATACCAGATACAACAATAGACGATTTAGGACGTACGAACAACCCATGGCTAACGCTGAAGCTTCGGTTTCCGACCAATCTCCCCTGGATTTGGCCATTCACCATCCCACTTTGCCGGCCGTCGTGGCTGAACGGCTGCGCCAATTGATCATCGATGGCACGCTCAAACCGGGCACCTGGCTCAACGAGCGGGATCTGTGCGACCGCCTGAAAATTTCGCGCACGCCGTTGCGCGAGGCCTATCGGATGCTGGCCTCTGACGGGTTGTTGACGCTGCAGCCTAAACGCGGCGCCATGGTGATAGAGCTGTCTGCCGAAGACATCGAGAACATCTTCGACGTCTTGGCGGTACTGGAAGGCTTGGCCGCCCGCAGTGCGGCCGAGCGCGCCACGGACGAAGAGCTCGCGCACATCGCGCAGTTGCACGAGCAGACCCGCGATTACTACAACAACCGCGACATCCGTGCCTATTACGCCACCAGCATGGGTACGCACATCGCGATCAACCGCGCGGCGCACAACCCGGCGCTGACGCACGCCTACGACCGATTCAATCTGCAAGTCCAGGCACTGCGCTATCGCTCAAATTTCGATCTGGACGAATGGACCAAGGCGATGAACGACCATGAGGCGTTTGTAGGCGCCTTGCTGCGGCGCGACGGGGAAGAGGCGGAATCCCTGATCCGCGGTCATTTAAAGGGACGCAAGGCTTATCAGATGCGGACGGTGCGCACGGCGCCGGCCGCTGCGTCGTGAGTTCTGAAATCGCGCGTGCCCGCGCCCGATAAAGGCGGGATAACGTCGTCGCCGATGGCGTACGCGATCGGCCTTGTCGTTTCTACTCGTTCGAATTCGGTTCGTCTCATTTCTGGACTCTAATCGGCGCATTTCCGCGGTTTCCGAAAGGTCGTGGCTCAATAACTCGCGTCATCTAACTGAGTGGGAGCGAGCGAATGATCACGATCTGCAAACTCAACGGGAACTCGGATGTCCGTGGCTGGGTGGTGTCCTCGGCAATGCGTAAGCGCGGGCGAAAGCCATCCGCAAGGGGCAAGTCGTTTGTCTTGCTGACGTGGTTGTTCCTGCCCTGCGCCGTTCAGTCTGCGGCGGGGCCGCATGTCGGCAACGATAGCCGCCTGTCTCAAGCCGTTCCTTTCTCTGAGTTCCGCAGTGAAAAGCAGTCCTGGCCTGAACGGGTTATCTGGCAACGGCCCAAGGTGTTTTTCGGCTCTCAAACCGTGATTGTCCGTGACGGTATGAATACACGGGACGATCATCCCTTCGAGGACGTGCATATTGTCGGTGATCACCTGGGCAAATTGATCATCAGAGGGGGAAGCATCTCCAAGCCGTTGGTCATGCATGACAACGATTTCAAGGGAGAAATAATCCTCGATGCGGGCACGCTGCAGGTGGACGATAGCCGTATCGCTGCAAAACTGATCAGAGTGAAAAATGATACGTGGTTAGTAGGAAGCGGCTTGGCCCTGCCCCTCGATGGGCCTCGACGGCAGCATGATCAACACGTTCTGATAGAGCGTGGTGGATCGCTGCAAGTAGGCTCGTTAGAGGCAAAGAAAAAAGATCAAATCAAAAGCTTTGTAATCAAAGGCAATCTGACTGTCCATGGGGACGTTTGGATTCACAATTTGGAAAGCGGGGCTGGCAGTACGCTGTATGTGGAGGGGGACTACCATGGCGAAAAAGGAAGTGTCGTGCATATGGCAATCGATGAGCGCTCTCGTCTGGTGGAGGTGGTTGCTCCGTCGCACAGCATGGCCCACGACAAATTGGTGATCATGGGAAATAGCAGCGGCGAATCCAAAGTCAGAATCATCAATTTGGGTCGTGGCGCCGATATCGATTACGCTCGCGGCCTTATCAAGTTGATTACCGTACGGGGGAATTCGGAGGCGGAGTTCACCCTGGCGGGGCGCGCCGTGGCGGGTTCCTATGAGTACCGTCTGGTACGACGAGATGATCGCGACCCAGCTTCGAGCTCGTTGAAGGACTGGTATTTGGTGAGTGATGCATCACCAACATCGGGGAATAAGCAGCAATCAGAAGAACCCGCGGGAGATTCATCGAGTCCAGAGGGCGGCACGTCTACCGAGCCGGTCTCCGAAGGACAGTCCGAGAGCGAACAGAACGCTGCGGCCAACGCTGGTCGTTCCTCAGACTCAAAGCTCAACACTGCACAGGGGAAAGCCCTCAGCATGCGGGCGCCCCTAGTGCCACGTATCAAAATCATCCGCCCCGAAGCGGGCTCCTACAACAGCAATGCCTTGGCAGCCAACACCATGTTTCGGATGAATCTGAACGACCGGCTGAGCAGCTACTATCAGGGCGAGGGCCATGGCCATCATGGCAGCGTATGGGTGCGGTACAACGGCTCCCGCAATCACCTCAATGAGGCTTCGGGGCAATTACGTATCCGGGGCAACAAAAACATGGCGATGCTGGGCATCGATATGCTGGCGAGCTCAACCAACCTGCTCGATCAGATCACCATTGGCGTCATGGGCGGATACGGACACTACGGTGGGCGCACGACATCGCGTGTGTCGGGTTATTCGAGTCACGGCAAAGTGGATGGTCACAGCGTGGGGATCTATGGCACCTATCAGCAAAATGCCGACACCCAGAGCGGGATATACCTGGACACCTGGGTGCTATGGAACCGGTTCAACAACAAGGTCAAAGGTGATGACCTGCCGCTCGAAAAGTACACCTCGAAAGGCGTCACGGCCTCGGCAGAACTCGGCTACAACGCCAAGATCGCCGAGCGCAATAACGTAAAGTACGTGTTGCAGCCCCACGCGCAGATCATTTATCAGAACGTACGCTCGGCTAATCTGCAGGAGGCTAACGGTACGCGCGTCGACTTCCTGAATCGAGGCCGTACGCAGACGGTCGTCGGTTTACGGGCGGCCGCACACATCCCCAGCGGCCTGACCTCGACCATCACTCCGCACCTCGAGCTCAACTGGCTGCGTTCCAGCAAAAACTACGGGGTGCGTATGAACGGGGTGGGCGCCGAGATGGACGGCGGCCGCAACGCGGGCCAATTGAAATTGGGCGTGGAGGGCGATATCAACCAGCGTGTCTCGCTCGATGTTGCCTTGTTCCGCAATCAAGGCAACTCGGGATATTACGAGACCGGTGGAAATCTGGCGTTGAAATATCGCTTTTAAGCCAAGCTCAGGTTGCTGCCAACGGATTCGGCTCGGGCGCTCTGCCCGAGCGCCGAATCATCAGCGCCAGGATGGCCGCGATGATGCCGGTCGCTCCCGCCAACACAAACGCCACCAAATAGCTGCCTTGCGTGTCGCGGATATAGCCCGCCATCCATGCCGCCGACGCAGCGCCGACCTGATGGCCCGCGACGATCCAGCCGAACACGATCGGCGCATCGCGCTCACCGAACGCCTCGGTCGTCAGGCGCAATGTGGGCGGAACGGTCGCTATCCAGTCCAGACCAAAAAATATCGCAAAAATCGACAGACTATAGAACGAGAAATCGGAATAGGGCAGGTACATCAGCGCCAACCCGCGTAGCCCATAGTAAACAAACAGCAGCTTGCGCGGGTCATAGCGATCCGTCAGCCATCCAGAGGCCGTCGTGCCGATCAGATCAAAAATCCCCATGACGGCCAATAGTCCTGCCGCACGCACTTCGGGAATGCCATGATCACCGCACAGAGCAATCAAATGCGTACCCACCAGACCATTCGTCGTGAAACCACAGACGAAAAACGTCGCAAACAAATACCAGAATGCGCGTGTGCGAATCGCACGATTCAGCGCACCGAATGTCGCGGTCAGCAAGCCTGTGCGCGGCGCCGGTGCCACCAGCGGCGTATCGGGCGCAGAGCCATAGGGTGTCAGGCCCACGCTGGCCGGCCGGTCACGCACCAGCCACCAAGCCAGCGGTACCAATGCCGCGGTCGCCGCAGTCACTGCCCACACCGCACGCCGCCAGTCGCCGGACGAGGCTAGTGCGGCCAAACCGGGCAAAAACAGCAACGTCCCAGTCGCCGTACTGGCGGTCAGCAAACCCATCATCAGGCCACGGCGTGACGAGAACCAGCGGTTGACCACCGTCGCGCCCAACACCACCGCCACCGCGCCCGAGCCAATACCGGAAAACACACCCCAGGTCAGCAGCAGATGCCAGGGTTCGGTCATGAAGCTGCTCAGCCCGGTGGATACCGCCATCAAGCTCAATGCAGCGATCAACACGCGGCGTACGCCAAACCGTTCCATCGCTGCCGCAGCGAAGGGGCCCACCAAACCGTACAGAAAAATCCCCACGGCGGCCGACAATGACGTGGTGGCGCGAGACCACCCAAAGTTTTCCTCCAATGGGACGAGCAACACGCTCGGCGTAGAGCGCAGGCCTGCCGAGGCTAATAGGGATAGAAAGATGACGGCAACCACGACAAAGGCGTAGCGTTGCCCATAGTGCCGAAAGGGGCGAGGGAGCTGGGATATACTCATGTTACTGACCAGTACGTATCGGGAACTCGTATGCTACGTACCGGTCAGTAACATCGTCAAGTAAAAAATATTGATCCGATGTCAGGAGTATTGCCATGACCCGTAAAACTGCGTCCTCTGCTGCGGCTGAGTTGTCCCCCCAATCGGCGTCGCCCAAGCTGGCGTCCGAGCGTATTCGCGAGACCGCGCGCCGCATGTTCTATGAGGACGGCATTCGCGCGGTGGGCGTAGACGCCTTGGTGGCCGAGGCGGGTGTGACCAAGCCCAGTCTGTATCGCAGCTTTTCGTCGAAAGACGAGTTAGCGGCGTCGTATTTACGCGACTACGAAGGGGAGTTCTGGGCCAAGTTCAATGAGGGAGCGGCCCTGTACCCCGATGATCCGCGCGCTGCATTGATGGTGTATTTCGAACGCCTGGCTCAACGGTCGGCAGGTAGGCGGGCACAGCCGGAATCAGATCGCGTTGTTGCGGACGAGGCTTTCATGCCCCCGGCCACCACGCGCTATCGGGGTTGCGGTTTGACCAATGCCGTCGTCGAGTATCCCGAACCCGATCATCCCGCTCATCAAGTTGCCGTGACGCACAAGGCGGCGCTGCGCGCGCGCATGGTCGAACTCGCGACGGCGATGGGAGCCGCCGAGCCGGCAATCCTGGCTGATGGCCTGGTGCTGCTGCTGGAGGGGGCGTTTGTGTCCGGCCAGATATTCGGCGAGGGCGGGCCGGCGCGCTATCTGCCCGAAGTCGCCAGCCGCCTGATAGACGCCAGCATGGCGCCTCCAGAGCCGGCGGCGCCGCTCAAACGCTGAGCAGCCAACCGGTTCAACGGCACATCACCGCGCATGGGCCAACACTGGCTGAAACCGCGTTGCGTCACGGCCATCGCATAAAGGCGTGAGGTCGGTGTTCTTCTGCGACAAATATCGCAGACAGCAGACACGTAAAAACGACGCAAAGCTCATGGGCATGTCCCCATGACGAGCGAGCAGTTCATCGTGCAATTTGATCGCGAACTGACTCGTCGTCAGGTCTTCGCGTTCGGCGATTTCCTGCAAGACGTTCCAGAACAGATTTTCCAATCGGACTGTCGTCACCACGCCATGAATGCGCAACGAGCGCGTGCGGGATTCGTAAAGAATCGGATCCGTATTTACATAGATCTGGCACACGATTGTCCTCCTACCTTGATGAATGGCGCAGCCCGGTCGAGCGCCGGGCTTGTCGCAATGATGTTACGCCGATTTCGTATTCGCTGGTGCGGGTACAGTATCGGCGTCGGTGACGAGAGCAGACGCAATGTGGCGTGCTCTCTGTTTCAAGGCCTCAAGCGTTCAAATGGATCCTTGCTTCATCTGTGCGGCAATGTAGTCCGCCTGGCGAATGGCCAATGACACGATCGTCAGCGTAGGATTCTCGGCCGCACCAGTCGTGAATTGGCTGCCATCCGAAATGAACAGGTTACGGATATCGTGAGATTGGCCATGCTTGTTGACGACGCCGTCTTCGGGCTTGTCGCTCATCCTCGCCGTGCCCAGATTGTGCGTGGAAGGATAGGGCGGTACACGATAGGTGTCTTTCGCACCCGCGGCTTTGTACAGGGCCTCCGATTGCTTGAAGCCATGTTCGCGCATGGCCACATCGTTTGGATGGTCGTCGAAATGCACGTTTGCGGTTGGCAGGCCGTATTGGTCCTTTAACTCGGTATTCAGCGTGACGCGGTTGGAGGATTGGGGCATGTCTTCGCCCACGATCCATAGCCCTGCCGTGTGCGCATACTGATCCATGGCATCCGCGAACTTCGGACCCCATGCGCCCGGATCCAGGAATGCCGCGTAGAACGACAGGCCCAGAGATATCGTCTCCATGTGATAGCCGCCTGCGAATCCTCGCGAGGTATCGTGGCGCGCCTCGTCTTCGACGATGCCTGCCATCACCGTGCCCTTGTACATATCGACCTTATTCGCAAACGTGGCGTAGACCGAGCCCGTCGTATGGCGCATGTAGTTGCGGCCCACCTGATCCGAGCTGTTTGCCAACCCATTGGCGAACTTCGCCGAGTGTGAGTTCATCAGCAGGCGAGGTGTTTCGATCGAATTCCCCGCCACGGCAACGGCGCGGGCTTTCTGTCGTTGCAGCGCGCCTTTGGCGTCGTAGTACAGCACGGCATTCACCTTGCCCGTCTCATCATGCTCGATACGCGCCACGTGTGCCTCGGTACGCAACTCCGCATGCCCGGTTTCAATTGCGCGCGGCAGCTCCGTATACAACGTCGACCACTTCGCACCGAATCGACAGCCCTGAAAACAGAATCCCCGCTGATAACAGTGCGCCCGATCGTCATTGGTCACGCTGTTGATGGCCATATGGCCTGTATTGACGTGCTTGTAGCCGATCTTGGTAGCGCCTTCGTGGAATATTTTGAAGTTGTTGTTGCCCGGCAGTCCGGGCAAGCCGTTGGTACGTGTCACACCGAGTTTTTTCTCGGCTCGTGCATAGTAGGGATCGAGATCCTCGCGCGAGATCGGCCAGTCGAGCAACGTTGCGCCGTCGACTTTTCCGTATGTCGTCAGCGCCTTGAATTCGTACGGTTGAATGCGCAGGCTCGCCCCGGCCCAGTGCACCGATGTTCCTCCGACGGTTTTACAGATCCATGCGGGCAAGTTGGGAAAATCTTTCGCGATACGCCATGAACCCGATGCGGTACGCGGGTCGAGCCACGCCAGTTGCTGAAACGACGCCCATTCGTCAGCCAGAAAATCCGCTTGGGTATGCAGTTTTCCGGCTTCGAGGATGACGACGTCCACGCCTTTCTGCGCGAGTTCATTGGCCAATGTGCCGCCCCCTGCGCCTGAGCCGATCACTACGATGACATGATCGTCGTCGAGAGAAAATTTTTTGCCCGGCTGTTCTTGGGTATTTGTGTTTGCCATGTCTGGTCTCCTCGTTTTAATCAGTTTGCCGGGATCGGCCCGCTGTCTTGTTCCGGGGGATTCGGCAGCCACGCCAGATCATTGAATCCCTTGTATAGATAGCCGCCGTCGCCTGCCTGCGCGCCATAACCGAAATGGGCATAGGCCAGGGCGTTGGAGTAGAGCGAGACCACTGCCGTCGAGCGTACAGTCTGAAAAAACGACGTGTCCGCCAGCGCCGCGATATCCCGGTCCTGGTCGCCAGCCGCACGCGCGGACCAATCGCCACCTGCTTGCGCATCGAGTTTGCGTACACCCTCGGCGAGTTGGTCACGTATCGTGGCAGTGTTTGCGGCCTTGCCATCCAGGTCTTTGATGACGAGCGCGTACACCGCGTCTTCTAGTGTGGCATGGGGATAGATGCGCTTGACCAGCGCAAGCAGGACTTTTCCTTGGTGCTCGTCCAGGCTTTTCAATTCCAACGCCCAGGCTCGGCTGGGCGCGATCAGGGCCAGCGCGGACGACATCGCCAAGGTGCCAAATAGCACGCCCGTGCCTTTTAACAAGGCTCTGCGCGTGAGCGAAATACAGGGCTTGCCTGTGGCGCGTGACTGTTCTCGCTCGACAGCGAGCGCGATGTGTTTGGATTGCATGCTTGTCTCCTTCTAGCCCCGTGCTTGGGCTTTTCTCGTGCGCAGGCTCTGATGCTCTCAGAGTATGGTGCGGCGGCAATAGCCTACTGATAATGCCCGTGGCGTTCGAGCACTTCGATCTTGTAGCCGTCTGGGTCCTGGATAAAGAAATAGCGCGCGATCAATGCACCGTCCGCGGCAAAGAATTCTTTGAGATCATTGGGCGTGAAGCCCAATGCGCTCAGGCGCTCGCGTTCGTGAATGGCATCGTCCACCACAAAGGCCACGTGCCCATATCCATCGCCGTGAGAATAGGGCTCAGCTCGGCCCTTATTCCACGTGAGCTCGATTTCAGTTTCGCTTTCACTGTTGCGTAAATACACGAGCGAGAAACTATCGAAATCCAGGCGATAACTCGGTTCCAGTCCGAATGCGCTTTGATAGAAGCTCAGCGATTTATCGAGATCGCGCACACGTATCATCGTGTGGATCAGTTTTGCCATGATGCAAGTCTCCAGCAGTTTTTATAGTCAGCAATGCAGTTCGTCATCGCTGCATGGAGAGCAGTCTAGGCAGATTTGATCGGGGATGGGTAATAGCGGGCTAAATACGGAAGCAAATAAAAATGTCTCCCACGCTGCGCCTGCGGCTTGCTGCCCCGGCGATAAAAAAACCACCGATGCTCGCACATCGGTGGTTTTTCCCCTTGGGGAGACGGTACGCCGCAGTGCGGCGTCAGCCCCTTCCTTTTAACTGTGGTATGCCGATTCGCCGTGGCTGGTGACATCCAGGCCTTCGCGCTCTTGGTCTTCCGGTACGCGGATGCCGCAGAGCATGTTGGCGACCTTGTAGGCAATCCAAGCCACCACGCCCGACCATACGATGGTCAGCAGCACGCCTTCCAACTGCACCCAGAGCTGAGACATCATCTCACCGGTGCCGGCGCCCAGACCGCCCAACGCTTTGGCATTGAAAACACCCGTCAGCAACGCTCCGACGATACCGCCGACGCCGTGCACGCCGAACACATCCAGCGAGTCATCCGCACGCAGCATGCGCTTCAAACCATTGACGCCCCAGACGCAGACAATACCCGCCAGCACGCCGATGATCAGTGCACCGCCAGGGCCCACGAAACCTGCGGCAGGCGTAATACCTACCAGGCCTGCAACGGCACCCGACGCGGCGCCCAGCATCGAGGGCTTGCCCTTGATGGCCCACTCGGTAAACAGCCAGGACAGAATCGCACCAGCGGTCGCAATCATGGTGTTAAAGAACGCCAGCGTAGCGCCTTCGTTCGATGCCAGCGCCGAACCGCCGTTGAAACCGAACCAACCCACCCACAGCAGTGCGGCGCCGATGAAGGTCATGGGCAGGCTGTGCGGCTGCATGGCTTCGCGGCCATAGCCTACGCGCTTGCCGATGACATAGGCGCCTACCAGGCCTGCAATCCCCGCATTGATATGCACTACGGTGCCACCGGCGAAATCCAGCGCCTTACGGGCATTGAGCAAGCCGGGTGCGGTCTCCGAGGCAAACCACACCATGTGCGCAATAGGCACGTAGGCAAAGGTGAACCAGATGACCGTGAACACGAGCACGGCGGAAAAGCGTGCGCGCTCGGCAAAGCTGCCTACGATCAGCGCGCATGTCAGCCCGGCGAACGTAGCCTGGAACGACGCAAACAGCAGTTCGGTCAGCGAACCGGACATGGCGTAGGTGCCATCCGCGGAATTGAACATCCCAGAGAAAAACGCGCGCGACAGTCCGCCAAAAAAGGCATTGCCTTCCGTAAAGGCCAAGGAGTAACCATAAACGAACCACAGCACGACGCCCAAGGCGAATGTGCACAACACCTGCAGCATGACGGACAGCACATTCTTGCTGCGCACCATGCCGCCGTAAAACAATGCCAATCCGGGCGCTGCCATCATCAGTACCAACAGCGTTGATACCAGCATCCAGGAGATATCCGCTTTATCCATTTTTCAGGCTCCAATGCTCTTGCTTTGTTGTTGTGCTTACAGGGCCGCTTCGCCGGACTCACCTGTGCGAATACGAATGACTTGCTCCAACGGAGCGGTAAAGATCTTGCCGTCGCCGATCTTGCCAGTGCGCGCGGCCTGCTCGATCACGTCGATCACTTGGTCCACCAGGTGATCCGGCACGGCGGCTTCCACGCGCAGCTTGGGCAAGAAGTCCACGGCGTATTCCGCACCGCGGTACAGTTCAGTGTGTCCCTTTTGACGGCCAAAGCCTTTGACTTCGGTGACCGTCAGCCCCTGTACGCCGATCCCGGAAAGCGCTACTCGTACTTCGTCGAGCTTGAACGGCTTGATGATGGCGATGATGAGTTTCATGGCAGTTCCTCTGATGGTTGCATTCACGCATGAGCAATAAAGCAATATGCGTGCCATCTTTTGGACGCCGCGCCGCCGCAGGACAAAAAAGCGTTGTCAGGGCGCAAATTCGCTATGAGCGCACTGGGAATGCCGCGCGGCGACGCCGTTGATGCCGTGGAGGCGCGGGGCGCTGATCAAATTTTGAACAGATATAGTGCGCCATTGCACTATTTTGGTGCATTTATGCCCTGGGTTAGTCCCTTGATTGGTGCGCAGCACCGGGGTAGGGACGGTTGAAACAAAACATTTGCCAACGGCTAGGGTTGTATCGAATTGCTGCGTCTGTTTCGGCCTCTCGCAGCAATGTATCGAATTTGTTGATACGCGGCATTACACCCAGTGGCTTGTTGTCGGCGGCAACGTCAGGAAGAATCAAACCGTACCAGATGCAGTGCGACGGGCACTCGGACAGTGTGTTTATCGCAAGCAATGGCTCTGGTGCAATTCGATTTTCTCCTGTGCTTTGAGGCGGTGCCGTGTACGGCCCGCCCATTTTTTTGTAGCTAGGGTTTGGCAGGGCTGAAGCGGCTACACTCTATACATTCAGAACATCGAATGCGAGGACGTCATGAACCGCACCCAATGGCTCGAAGATTTCCAGAAAAATTTATCCGACTTGATCGCCCGCAGCCCGGCCGCCGATCTGGAACGCAATGTAAAGGCGATGATGGGGCAGGCCTTTACGAAAATGGATCTGATCACCCGCGAGGAATTCGACGTGCAGGCTGATCTGCTTGCACGTGCGCGCGAGCGTGTGGATCAACTGCAGGCTCAGGTGCAGCAACTGGAGCTGCGCGTGTCAGCTTTGGAGAGCAAGCCGGAATAGGTTGGGCTCGCGCTGCCCTCGAAGGGCGGCGCGCAATGAATAGACAGGGATCTCTGCCGCTGCGTCGAGCGGTGCATTGAACTGTGGCTTTACGACGTGGTGCGCGGATCTCCGTCAAGCAGCATTTGCGCCATTTTCCTGAGCTCGTGCTTTTGCACCTTGTTGGAGTTGGCGCTTTGCACCATTGGAAACTGCTGCACAAACGCGACCCGTTCAGGGACCTTGAATTTTGCCATTGAGGCCTGACAGGCGCGAATGATGGCTGCCTCGTTCACATCGGCTCCAGGTATGGCAATGGCAAATGCCACCGGTACGGTTTTCCCGCCGCGTTCGGCGCCCACGACTTGCGCCGCTTGAATGCCCTCGAGCCCGCGGATGAATGTCTCGATTTCCATCGGGTTGACCAGAAAACCTGCCAGGCGCAGATGCTCCCCGTCTCTGCCCTGAAAAACAAACGTGCGTTCATCGACGGTGAAGCCCAGGTCGCCAGTGCGGAAAAATCCATCAGGATGGATCGCTTTGCTAGTGGCCTCAGGATTATCCAGATACTCCGACATCAGGCTCGGGGCCTTGATTTCAATCTGCCCGATGGCTCCGTGAGGCAGCGTGTCGCCATGCTCGGGATCCACGGCACGGACCCTGCCGGCTGGCGAGGCCAAGGTGCCTCCGGCGGCACGTCGATATTGCCAGTCTGCATCGAGCCTTTGGCCGGCGACCAAGGCCTGGAGCTCGCTGGATCCGTATAACCCGGCAATGGGAATCCCCGCCCGTAACGCGCGTTCGGGCAGATCGTCCATCGAGGGAGCAAAACTGGCGTAGCCCACATACTGCAGCGTAGGAAAGGGCCGCGCATTGCCTGCCGTTTCCTTTAGCAGCAGATCAATGAGTTCGTTATTGGCAAAGGTATGGGTCACCGCGTGATCGCCAATCTGCCGCACAGTAGTGCTGGCCTCGAATACTGGCAGTGAGACCAAGGAGGCGCCAGGGACCAGGCCGCTGAGCATCGTGGAAAACCCAAACGCGCCGCACATCGGCGCGGCAATGAGCACCACGCTCTGTGGCGTGACACCATAGGCCGAGGCTGCGATGGCTCCGTGATTGATCAGCCCCTCTTGTCGATGCAAAACAAGCTTTGGTGCGGAGGTGGTGCCCGAGGTGGTGTACACCAACGCGCCGTCATAGGCCTGTCCAGGGTCGGAAACGGCAATCCCCGCCGCGGTGTCGGAGTACGGGATCAGATCGAGCGCGGGCCACGCGTTGCGCAAGACTTGAGCGGTGTCTGCGTTGGCCTGGATGGCAATGACGCCTTTCAGTTGACCAACGATAGCAGTGTCCACGCGCTTGAGCACGTCAACAAACGGCAGCCCTTTAAAGGCCGGCCAGAATGCCAGCCAGCGGCATTGGCCGCGTTGCAACAGTTGGCCGACCTCATGTTCCTTGAAACGGGTATTGACAGCGATCACCGTCATTCCCAATCTGGCACAGGCGAGAAACGTCACGAGCCATTCAATGCAATTGGGCATCCACAGCGCCAGACGGTCTCCTCGGCGAGCCCCGCGCGAGGCCATCAGCGCAGCCACCCGATCCACCTCGGCCAATAACGCCGCGTAGTTCAGCTGGCGGTCTTTATCTTGAAACGCGATCCGTGCCGGCGCCGTCCGAGCATGTTGTGAAAGCAGGGAATAGAAATCCACTTTCTACTCCTTAGATCGTGGAAATCAATGTCATGAGTCTGTGTCCCGTAGGTCGGCCGATCTCTTTGCTGGCACCCGTCACCAGCACTCGCTTTGTACTCATCCGTGTCTCCTTGGGTTCTTGCGGCTTGTACGTCCTTGGTCAAACTCTACTAGATTGCTGCAGCATCATCACGAAAGGTCGAATCGGTCTTTTCTAATCGACCTTTTCTGCACTGATCGTATAGCCAAAGCCGCGAGCGGTGCGCAGCAGGGGGAGTTCGCCCTCTTGTTCGATCTTGCGTCGCAGATAACGGATATAGACATCTACCACCTTGGTGCCCGGATCGAAGTCCATTCCCCAGACGTCGCGCAATAACCGCGCACGGCTGACCACTGTACCGGCATGCTCCATCAGATAAGCCAGCAGCGCGAATTCGCGCGCCGTCAGTTCGATGCGGCGCTCGCCACGATGCGCAGTTCTGGCGGCGAAATCCAGCCGCAGATCGCCGACGCTGAGCGTCGTGCCTGGGGCGCGGCCATCCTGGCGCCGGCGCAACAGCGCCTGCATGCGCGCCACCAGCTCGTCGAATGCGAATGGTTTGGACAGATAATCGTCCGCTCCTTGTTTTAAGCCTTGAATCCGTTCTTGCAGTTCCGCTTTGGCCGTCAACATCAGAATCAGGCAGCGGCAACCATCCGCGCGCAAGCGGGCGCAGATTTCAACGCCCTCCATCCGCGGCAACATGCGGTCGAGGATGATGAGATCGAATTCGCCGTCGCGAGCGGTTTCGTATCCATGCTGGCCATCGCGCGAGACTTCGACGCCGTAGCCTTCGGCTTGCAGGCCGCGCTGCAGGAAAGAAATAATGCGAGGGTCGTCTTCGACCAGCAAAATTCTGGCGTTATACATGTTGATGTCTCAATGGCAGTCGAACGGTGAATGTCGAGCCTTCCCCGACGGTACTGCTGAACTCGACGGTGCCTTGGTGTTTCTGCACAATCCAGCGAGCGATCGACAGGCCCAGGCCGCTGCCGGCTGCCCAGCGCTCACGTGCCGCCGTACCGCGATAGAAGCGCTCAAAAACATGGCACAGCTCGTCGGCAGCGCAGCCCACGCCGTGGTCACGGATGACCAGCTGCGCCTGTGCGCCTGCGTGTACCGAGATCTCGACCGTCGTGCCGGCGAGTGAATACTTGATCGCGTTGTCCAACGCGATCATGGCGGCCTGCTTGAGCCGTGCCCGATCGCCCCATATGGGCACGCCGTCCGCTGGCGCATCCTGACGCATCACCAGACGCACATCCCGGTGGCAGGCCAGCACATTGGTGTCATGGATGGCCGCCCGCGCGACTTCCTTCAGGTCCAGGGCGTCTTTTTCAAATGCAATATCATCGCCCTCCGAACGCGCCAGGAAAAGCAGGTCTTCGATCAGATGTCCCATTTCCTGCGCGCGCGCCACCACCGCAGCGAGCGCCTCACGGTACATCGTTTCGTGCCAGGCTTTGCCGCGCAGCGCAATCTCGGCCTCGCCCCGCAGCGCGGTCAACGGAGTGCGCAGTTCGTGGCTGATATCGGCCAGAAGGCGTACGCGCTGCTGGTCTACCTGGGTCAGCCGATGATTGGCCTGGGCCAGGTCGCGTGTGCGTTGCGCAACCTCGCATTCCAATTGGCTCTTGGACGCGAGCAATTGCGCGTGCTGTGCATGCAGTTGCTCGGCCATCGCATCGAAACTGCGCGACAGTACGCCCAGTTCGTCACGCGCCTGGCTGCCGATGCGATAGTGCAGCGAGCCTTGTTCAATGGCGCGCGTGCCTGCTGCCAGGGCTCGGATAGGGCGGCCAATGGAGCGGGCCAGCAAATAGCCCGATACGGAGATCAATGCCAGCAGGGCTGCCAGCAAACTCAGCATGGACACCGTCACCTTCTGTCGCAATTGTTCAGTGACAGACTCCAGCGCGTCGACCTCGGCTTGTTTGCTGCGGACATTCTCGGCAATCAGATATTCGAGCTCCGAATCCAGCCGGTTCTCGATCTGATAACGGAACAGGGCAATGGCCTCATCGCGTTTGCCGGTCAAGGACAGGGCGAGCAACTCATCGACGGAGCCGCCTATGCTGTCGATAAGCAGATGCATGCGCTCATAGAGCGACAGCGTCATGATGTCGTCGCGCTCCGATTCTGCCTTGATGCGCAGATCCAGCTGCTTCAAGTCGAAGAACGATTTATAAACGTCGGCACGGGCGCTTTCGAAATCAGACAGTTCCGCAGGGCCGATCAATATCAGTTCGGCGATCTGCTCCGCATAGCGATTGGCGTTGATCGCCAGATCAGACGTCAGGGCCAGCTCTTTGCGCGCATGCAAAAGCCGGTCGAAATAATCCTTGGCTGTGCGCGTGGCAAAGACAGAAGTAATCGCCATGACTATGACGGAAAAGGCGACTATGGACTGGAACACCCAGATCCGAGTCTTGATACTCAAGTTATCCTCATACACTCAGAGTACGCGAATGGGCCGCGCATCATACTTGTGCGGAGGCGCCCGGCGAGGGCATCCTTTTATATATTTACTTCCGCACATGCATGTTCTGATGTATGTAGATGTTTCGTCTCTTTAACTGATTGGAGTTGCCCTGCATCCAGACGCCATACCGCGTCGGCCGCAGATAGCCATTGCGGATCGCTGGTGACCAGCAGAATCGTCGTGCTGCGGCGTCTTAACACCTGCGCAAGCGTACCGGTACGTACCTCGTCGAGCATGGCGTCTGCATCATCGATCAACAGCAGGCGCGGCCCGCCCATTACCGCCCGTGCCACGATCAGCCGCTGCCGCAGCGCTGCAGGCAGATCGGCGCCACGCTCGGCGATGCGGGTATCCAGGCCGCGTGGCAGGGCGGCAATGGCCTGCTGCAATCCGCACAACTGCAAGGCGTCGGCAATCTCGGCATCATTGGCGTCGCTCGCACGATAAGTCAGATTTCGCCGAATCGAGCCGCGCAACAGCGGCAGATCGGGCGAGATCATGCCTACCGCTTGGCGGATAGAGGTCAGATCATGCGCGGCCAGCGCTTGTCCGTCCAGGCGCACCGTGCCTTGGTCGGGATCGAACATGCGGGCAGCCAGCCCCAGTATCGTGGACTTTCCCGCGCCGCTGCCGCCTGTGATGGCGATCAGCGAGCCTGCAGGCGCCTCGGCGCTGACCTGCGTGAGCGCACCGGCCACCGATACCTGGTCCAGCGCCAAATGGCCTGGCCCAGGACTCAGGGGCGGCAGGCGCCGGCCCGACGCCAGCGTGGGCAGGCGCAAAAAGCCGCCCAGCACATCCCGCGCCGCGCGGAAGTTCTGCCAGAACACGAAAATACGGCCCAGATCGCGTAACGGCGAATCCAGCAGGTTGACTACCAGGATGGCCGCCAACAGGGTGCCCCATCCGGCCTGCTGCACGCGTAACAGGCCCGCAGCCAGCACCAACGCGGTCAGAATGGTCGACGCGGCATCCGGCACCGCACGCAGCAAAGCAGCCAGGCGAGCCTGTGATACGGCCGCCTGCGCCAGCCGCGAACTTTGCTTCTGCAGGCGCGAGCGTTCGCCGCGTGTGCGGCCGAATACGCGTACCGGCGAATAGACATTCAGTTTTTCCCCCAGATTGGCAGCCATGCGGCCGCGTGCGCGCCGTAGTTCGCGCACGCGCAGGTACAGGGGCGAACCGGCCGCCGCCAGCGTTGCCACTGCCACCGCGATCGCCCCAGCGACACAGGTGGCGATGAGTGGATCGAGCCAAGCCAATACGCCCACGGCCGACACGATCGTGATCGCCGCCACCGCCAGCCGAGCCAGCCCGCGGCTGACCCAGTCATTGAGCGCATTGAGGTCAGCGACAAAACGCACCATCAGGACGCCCTGAGTGCGTTTTTGCAGCACGCGGCTGGGCAGATTGTTCAGATGATCGAAAAGCCGCAGGCGAGTCGCCGTCAGATAACTCTGGCCCAGTCTTTCCGCCGTGGTCCGCTCTGCCATACGCAGCCACATCAGCGCGAGGCCCAGCACGGCAATTGCCGCGGCATGGGCCAGTACCGAATTCGGCGCAACTTCCGGTTGATGCAGCCCGTCAAAGCCATGCCGCGTGGCGATCGCGATACCCGCCATGGTGGCTGCTTGCGCGATTCCGTTGGCCAGCAGCCACGCCATCAGTCCACGACGGCTGCCCGCCAATACGGCTGGAAGCGGCCCGCGGCGCTTCACAGGACGGCCTGCACCGATTCCGCGCCGGTCAATTCTTCCAGCATGGCCGGGTCGCCCAACGCATCCAGGCCCAGCACGGGCAGCCCGACAGCCTCAGTGGCTTCCTGGATGGCCAGGGGCGCAATGGTGATGATGCCGCTGATCGCCAGCGTTTTGAGATGATGCCGCGCCAGCCAATCGACGCCGGCCTTGGCGCCGAGTGCGTCGCGCGCGGCGAAAAACACACCATCGACCAACTGCTGGAATTCCGGCGATTGCAGCAGCATCGCCGTTTCCCGCTGGTACAGCCCGTCGGCGATTTCCAGTACCAGAACATCGATGCCGGTCCTCATGGCATGCGATGCCAGGGTGAAGCAGATACGCAACAGCTCTGCGTGCTCTACCTTGTACGTGGACACCACGCCAGCAGAGGTGAAGTCCAGAGCAGGGCGGGCGCCGGCGTCCATCATGCGCCACAAATCGCCGCCTGCTCCGGTGCCCGTGACTTTCGCAGAACCGACGCGATATCCTGCAGCGCGAAAACCGCGTATCAGGCTCACGGCGGTTGTGGTTTTGCCGGCGTTCATCGACGCACCGATGACAGCGTAGACACGAGCGGTCTTGGGCTCACGTAAAGTTGGCAACGCCGCATCGGCCACGTTCAGGATCCGGCCCGTGCGATCGGCCAGCAACCCCACGGGCGTGATGGTAGTCGCAGCACTGGTTTTCGCGCTGCGCGACAACACATTGGAAGCGATGCCGCCTGCGGCGACCAGGTCACATGGGCCCAGGTCGCCGCGGATTTCCGCTTCGAATTGATCCGGTGCGTAGCGATTACCGTAAGCCACCACGATTTCGTCGCCGACAAACAAAGTGCAGCGCCGGCCATCACGCGATTCCAGCGCCTTGTGATGGCCGAGCTTGCTCACTACCGCGAGGACCAGGTCACCCGCGCGCGGGCTGACAGTGGTGACCAGATCCGTGGCCATGGACAGATCAACGTGGCGGGTGCTGTATGCCGTCTTGCAATGTTGCAACCGCTGGTGCAGGTCGAGGTCGTACATGTCTATCTCCGCAAGATATTCGATCGTGAAAAGTTGATGTGCTCACGATATCAAGCGCACCTCGCGCGCAATTGAGAAATAGAAAAGCGCCAGATTAAAAACAGGTAAGAGCCCCACGAGTTTCAAATCCGCGTGCTACAACGATTTCGCATCATCAATTCGCGCGGCACAGTGCCGCGCTGTGCACGAGGTAGGAGGCGAATCCGGTTTGAACCTGCGACACGTTTCAGATGCCGGGCATGCGCGCCGCCTCTGGCTGCGCGAAGGCCTGGCCTGCGTCTATATCAGCGACAGCACGTTGGACGAACCCCAGCCTGGCATACGTCGTGCAGTACTGGTCGTCCATGGCACCGAGCGCGACGGCCACCGTTATTGGCGAGCGTTGGACAGGGCCGCGCGTCTGGCGGGACGAGGCATCCGTAACCAGACCTTGCTGGCCGCGCCGCAGTTCTACACGCGACGCGAGGCCCGTGCGCGGGGCCTGGGCGCATCCACGCTGGCCTGGGCGCCGCAGGCCTGGAAACAGGGTGATGCATCGCGCCACGGCACAGGCATCAGCGCGTTTTCAGTGCTCGATGCCATGGTCCGGCGCCTGGCGTGCCGAGAACGCTTTCCCGATCTAGAACGCCTCGTTATCGTGGGACATTCGGCAGGGGCACAATTCGTGCAACGCCATGCGGCAGCGAGTTCTGTTCCTGCGTTGACCAGAGAGCTGGGCATTGCGCTGCGCCACATCGTGGTGGGGCCGTCGTCGTATCTGTACCTGGACGCCGCCCGCCGCGGCCACGGGCCCGATGGCGCATACGGCCAACCATCCGGGCAGGCCTTGCTGCATTGCCCGGATTACGACCATTACAAATACGGCTTGCAGCGACCCAACGCCTACGTCAGCCGCATCGATCCGGACGAACTGCGCCGCAGCTATGCCGGCAAAGAGGTCGTCTATCTGGTGGGTGAGCACGACAATGATCCCAACGATCCGCACCTGGACCGCAGTGCAGCGGCCATGCTGCAAGGCAGCGACCGGCGGGATCGCTGTCTCGCCTACCGAGACTATCTGGCGTATTTGTATGGCAGCCTGCCGGCCAGTCATGTGTTCGAGATCGTGCCGCGACTTGGGCACGAAGGCGCTCGCATTTTGCGTTCGCCGATTGGCCTGCGGTGGCTGTTTGATATGGAGTGACGGCGGGGCTAGTGCCGTTGCCTAATTCAGGAACGCCATCCATCGCCGCCGCAAATCAGATGAAGCTTTTTCTGCACCATAAAAAAGTGCCTGAAAAGCGTGACATCGCTATCACCATGGCACTGCCCAAGTCGAGTGCATTTACGCATACTGGCCGTCGTTTTCACTTCAGACGCCGCCATGACTCTAGCCATCCTTGCCAGCCGCGCCTTGTCCGGCGCCGACGCGCCTGCCGTGCGCGTAGAAACGCATTTGGGCGTGGGATTGCCGGCCTTTACCGTGGTGGGTCTGCCAGACACCGAGGTCCGCGAGAGCCGTGAACGGGTCCGTGCCGCAATCATCAATAGCGGCTTCGAGTTCCCGAACGGCCGTATCACTGTCAATCTGTCTCCTGCCGATCTGCCAAAGGCATCGGCGCGTTTCGACCTGCCCATCGCATTGGGCGTGTTGCTGGCGTCGGGTCAAATTGCGGTGCCAGGCGCGCATGGCGATGCCGCGCCATCGGGATTGCAGACGTTGGTGTTTGCCGGCGAGTTGTCGTTGACTGGGGCATTGGTGCCCGTTGGGGCGCCTCTGGCATTGGCGCTGGCTGTTGCCCGCGATCAGCCTGGCAGCACCATGATTCTGCCTGCGGCCAGTGCCGCCATGGCGGCGTGGGTGCCGGATTTGACTGTGCTCTGTGCAAACACCCTGGCCGACGTGGCGGCGCATTTGACGGGCAGCATGACACTACCGGCGGCGCAGCCCAGCCCATGGACCGAGGCGGCACATCCGCCTTGCCTATCCGACGTACGGGGTCAACCTCTGGCCAGACGGGCGCTCGAGGTCACGGCAGCAGGCGGGCACAGCTTATTAATGGTCGGCCCGCCAGGGGCGGGCAAGAGCATGTTGGCGCAGCGATTGCCTGGCCTGCTGCCGCCTCTCTCTCGAGTGCAGGCTCTCGAAGCCGCAGCATTGTCGAGCCTGGCAGGAGCGCTCGCCGCTGCGTTGCCAGGCCAGCCGCCGTTTCGCGCGCCGCACCATGGCGCCTCAGCCGCCGCCTTGATTGGCGGCGGCGCTTATCCCAGACCGGGCGAGATCAGCCTTGCCCATCATGGCGTCCTCTTTCTGGACGAGCTTCCCGAATTCAACCGCAGGTCACTGGAATCGCTGCGAGAGCCGCTGGAGACGGGCAGGGTGGTTATCGCCCGGGCCAGACATACGGTCGAGTATCCTGCGCATTTCCAGCTCGTTGCGGCGATGAACCCGTGTCCTTGCGGCTGGCGCGGGCATCCCAAACGCCCCTGTGCGTGTACCCCCGAACAGGTGGCTCGATATGTCGGCAGATTGTCCGGGCCGCTCGTTGACCGGCTCGACTTGTTGATCGAGTTGCCGGCGACAGGCACAGACTGCCTATCTCTGCCTGCCGGGGAACCTTCCGAGCCCGTACGCGAACGCGTTGCCCGTTGCCGCGAGCATCAACAGCAGCGGCAGGGGTGCACCAACGCCCAGCTCCAGGGCCCGGATATAGACTCTCACTGCGAGCTGGATGCCGAGAGTCAGCAGTTGCTGATTCAGGCCATACAGCGTTTGCACGGCTCCGCCCGGGCCACTCATCGCGTGCTCCGCGTGGCCCGCACGGTCGCCGATCTGGACGGACAGCCTCGTATACAGGCTCGTCATGTCGCCGAGGCGCTGCAGTATCGTTGTCGTTTGCGATAGGCTCCACCGGAGCCAGGGTTCTGCGTCGGCCGCCTGTGAATGGGCAATAGGGGACACAGTGTTCTCGGGATTGAGCACCACCTTGAACATTGGCAGCAATCAAATTAGACAAAAATCCCAAAATCACCATATAATCAAAGGCTTTCCCGGATCTTTCGGGGAAAACCAGAAGTGGATCCAGGTCCGGCAAGTCTTGCCGTGCCGGCAGGCGATGCGTCTGCCAGCCCGTCGAGCACCTGTGCGTCCATATTAAATTAACAAACGTAGGAATCATCATGCCCAAGATGAAAACCAAGAAAAGCGCATCCAAGCGCTTTCAGGTTCGCGGCAGCGGATCGATCAAGCGTGGCCAGGCTTTCAAGCGCCACATCCTGACCAAGAAGACCACCAAGAACAAGCGCCAGCTGCGCGGTTCGGCTGCGGTCCATGAAACCAACGTGGCTTCCGTGAAAGCCATGATGCCTTTCGCTTGATAACGGAGATCTACTATGCCTCGCGTCAAACGCGGCGTTACTGCCCGCGCCCGTCATAAAAAAGTCATTGCCGCCGCCAAGGGTTACCGTGGCCGCCGCGGTAACGTATTCCGCATCGCCAAACAGGCGGTCATGCGTGCTGGCCAATACGCCTATCGCGATCGCCGCAACAAAAAGCGCACGTTCCGTGCCCTGTGGATCACCCGTATCAACGCCGCTGTGCGTGAGCAGGGTCTGAGCTACAGCGTGTTCATCGCCGGCCTGAAAAAGGCTTCGATCGAACTCGACCGCAAGGTTCTGGCCGATCTGGCTGTGCGCGACAAGGCCGGCTTCGCCGCCATCGTGCAGCAGGCCAAGGCAGCATTGGCTGCCTAACGTGCGCTGATCGCATCGCGCATCGCGCATCGCTGCAAACGGGGCTTTTTGGCCCCGTTTGCGTTTTGTCTGGGACTGTACTTAGACAAAACACCCCTTGTGGGGCAGCAAGCCATCGAACGTAGTATCAGGGCGTATGCGCCCATCGAGCTGCGTCTTTAGGCAAAATGCCTCTTCGAGGCTTAGTTGCGTTTTGCCGTCGGGCCGCCCCAAGGCAAAACAGCCCCTCAAAGGGGGCAGCAAGCCGCCAGGCGCGGCGTGGGGGCGCATTTTATGGCACTGACTCCATGACTTTATTGGCTGAAGACCTGGTCTCCCAGGCCCAAGAACGATTCGCCGAAGCCACCGACGCTGCGGCTCTGGAAAATGCCAAGGCGCGTTTTCTGGGCAAAGAGGGCGCACTCACCGCGTTGCTCAAGGGTCTGGGCAAGCTCGACCCCGAGCAAAAACGCGAAATGGGCGGCCGCATCAACCAGGCCAAGCAGCAGATCGAAGCCCTGCTGAACCAGCGTCGTGCTGAACTGGCTCAGGCCGAGCTCGATGCTCGCCTTGCTGCCGAAACCATCGACGTCACCTTGCCTGGCCGTGGCCGTGGAATGGGCGGCATTCACCCCGTGGCCCGCAGTTGGGAACGCGTCGAGGAAATCTTCCGCTCCATCGGTTTCGACGTGGCCGACGGTCCCGAAATTGAAAACGACTGGACCAACTTCACCGCACTGAACAACCCCCTGGATCACCCCGCGCGATCCATGCAGGACACGTTCTACGTCGATCTGCAAGACGGCGATGGCCTGCCGCTGCTGTTGCGCACGCACACCAGCCCCATGCAGGTGCGCTATGCCCGCATGAACAAGCCACCCATCAAGGTCATCGCTCCGGGTCGTACGTATCGCGTCGACAGCGACGCTACGCACTCGCCCATGTTCCACCAGGTCGAGGGCCTGTGGATCGCCGAGGACATCTCCTTTGCCGACCTGAAAGGCGTCTACACCGATTTCCTGCGCCGCTTTTTCGAGAGCGACGATCTGGTCGTGCGATTCCGCCCGTCTTTTTTCCCGTTCACCGAGCCCTCGGCCGAGATCGACATGATGTTCACCTCGGGCCCGAACCGCGGCCGTTGGCTGGAAATCTCCGGTTCGGGCCAGGTGCACCCGCAAGTCGTGCGCAACTTCGGCCTGGATCCCGAGCGTTACATCGGCTTTGCGTTCGGCTCCGGCCTCGAGCGCCTGACGATGTTGCGCTACGGCGTCAACGACCTGCGCCAATTCTACGAAGGCGACCTGCGCTTCCTGCGCCAGTTCAACGTATAACCGACGGCTGATCATGCAATTTCCTGAATCTTGGCTACGCGCCCTGGTTAACCCCGCGATCACTACCGACGAACTGGCTCATCGGCTCACCATGGCCGGCCTGGAAGTCGAAGAAACCACCACCGCCGCGCCGCCGTTTACGGGCGTGGTCGTTGCGCACATCGTCTCGATCGCGCCGCACCCCGATGCCGACAAGCTGCGCGTCTGCCAGGTTGACGACGGCTCGGGCGAGCTGCTGCAAATCGTATGCGGTGCCCCCAATGCCGCCCAAGGCCTGACCGTGCCCCTGGCCCGTGTCGGCGCCGAATTGCCCGGCGGCATGAAAATCGGTATCGCCAAAATGCGCGGCGTTCAGTCCGCCGGCATGCTGTGTTCCGCTCGCGAACTGGGCCTGTCCCAGGATCACGCTGGACTGCTCGAGTTGCCCGGCACCTTGACCCCCGGTCAGTCGATCCGCGAGGCGTTGGATCTGGACGACACGCTCTTTACCCTGAAACTCACGCCCAACCGTGCCGATTGCCTGTCCATCCTCGGCGTCGCACGTGAGGTCGCAGCCCTGACTGGTGCTCCGCTGTCGGTCCCGACCGCCGTCGCCGTGCCGGTCGCCTTGCAGGATCGCCTGCCCGTGACCGTCTCCGCGCCGGATCTATGTGGCCGTTTCGCCGGCCGCGTGATCCGTGGCGTCAATGCGCGCGCCGCGACGCCCGAATGGATGAAGACCCGCCTCGAGCGAGCAGGGCAGCGTTCGATCTCGGCGCTGGTGGATATCTCCAACTACGTCATGCTCGAGTTGGGCCGTCCGTCGCACGTCTTCGATCTGGACAAGATTGGCGGCGATATCGACGTACGCTGGGCGCGCGAGGGCGAGACCCTTGAATTGCTCAATGGCCAAACCGTCGAGCTCAACCCCAAGGTCGGCGTTGTCGTGGCGGGTGATCAGGTCGAGAGCCTGGCCGGCATCATGGGCGGCGAGGCCACCTCTGTCACGCTGGATACGACCAACATCTATCTGGAGGCAGCGTTCTGGTGGCCCGAGGCCATCGCCGGCCGCGCACGCCGCTACAAATTCAGCTCCGAAGCCAGCCACCGATTCGAACGCGGCGTCGACTACGCCAGCATTCCCGAGCATCTGGAATTCATCTCGCGTCTGATCATCGACATCTGCGGTGGCCAGGCCGGACCCGTTGACGACCAAGTCGTGAATCTGCCTACACGCCAATCCGTACGCATGCGCCTGTCGCGCTGCCATCGTGTGTTGGGTGTCCCCGTGCCCCAAGCCGAGGTCGCGCAGATTTTCAACAGTCTCGGTCTGTCGTTCCAGGTCGATGGCGATGATTTCATCGTCGACCCGCCTTCTTATCGTTTTGACCTCGAGATCGAAGAAGACCTCATCGAAGAAGTCGCCCGCATCTACGGTTTCGAGCGTCTGCCCGATGTGCCGCCCATCGCGCGTGCCCAGATGTTCTCGCAGCCCGAGCAACGCCGCGGCCCGCATATGTTGCGCCGCATGGCCGCAGCCCAGGACTACCAGGAAGTCGTCAATTACAGCTTCGTCGAGGCCGATTGGGAACGCGACTACGCCGGCAACAACGAGCCCGTCCGCCTGCTCAATCCGATCGCCAGCCATCTGTCGGTCATGCGTTCCAGCCTGATCGCAGGCCTGGTCGCCAACATCCGCTACAACGCCAATCGCAAGCAATCGCGTGTGCGCGTCTTTGAACTGGGCCGCGTGTTCCTGCGCGACTCGGCGCACCAGGACGGTCCGCTCGATGTGGCCGGCGTACGCCAGCCCTTGCGCCTGTCGGGTGCTGCCTGGGGGCCGGCGGTTGAGGAACAGTGGGGCACGCCGACTCGCCAGGTCGATTTCTACGACGTCAAAATGGACGTAGAGGCTCTGTTCGGCGCGCGCGCCAGCGAATTGCGCTTCGAGGCTGCCACGCATCCTGCGTTGCATCCCGGCCGTAGCGCTCGCATCGATCTCGATGGTCAGCCCGTCGGTTGGATCGGTGAATTGCACCCGCGTTGGGCGCAACAGGCCGACTTGGCGCATGCCCCCGTCGTGTTCGAACTCGACGTCCAGGCCCTGTCGCAGGGACAGCTGCCTCAGGTGCGCGAGCTATCGCGTCAGCCCGTCGTCGTTCGCGACCTGGCCCTGTGGGTCGATTTGCCCGTCAGCGCGCAGGCGATGCTGGACACCGTTGCCGCAACCATCGCTGCAGATGCTACATTGGCTGTAGTGCAAGACACGCGCCTGTTCGATGTATGGCGCGACAAACCCCAGGACGGCAAACCCGTCACCGAGAAAAGTCTTGCTTTCCGTTTCTGGCTACAAGACACTGAAGTCACGCTGGACGAAGCCCGTGTTGCCGACTGCCTGGCCCGCATCACTCAGGCGCTCATCAGTGCACACGGCGCGCGTCAACGTACTTGATCATGGGAACCTCTATGCTTGCTGAGCCGCGTACCTTGACCAAAGCCGAACTCGCCGAATTGCTGTTCGAGCGGGTCGGCCTGAATAAACGCGAAGCCAAAGACATCGTCGATACGTTCTTCGAGGAAATCCGCGATGCCCTGGCGCGCGGAGATGCCGTCAAGCTATCGGGATTTGGCAATTTTCAGGTGCGCAACAAGCCTCCCCGTCCCGGGCGCAATCCCAAGACGGGCGAGACGATTCCCATCGCTGCGCGGCGCGTGGTTACGTTTCACGCGAGTCAAAAATTGAAAAGCGTGGTCGAACAGACCGAGCCGGCGGGTGCGGACTCCAACGAGGAGTGATACGCTTTGTCGGCAATTGTTATCGGCTTAACGTCCATCACGGCATAAAATCAATCCATGACTCGTCCCGAACCCACCGTTGCGCTTCCGCCCATTCCCGCCAAACGCTACTTCACCATCGGTGAGGTCAGCGATCTGTGTCTCGTCAAGCCTCACGTGCTGCGTTACTGGGAACAGGAATTCACGCAACTCAGTCCGGTAAAGCGTCGTGGCAACCGCCGCTATTACCAACACCACGAAGTCCTGCTGATACGCCGTATCCGTTCCTTGTTGTACGAACAAGGCTTCACGATCAGTGGCGCGCGCAATCGTCTCGGCGATACGCGCGATACACCGCATGATCAGGATGCTGCAGTGCGCTTGAGTGGGGCAGAGTTGCAGTCGCTGCGTACCGAATTGGGCAACATCTCGACGATGTTGGCAGAGGCGTTGAATTCATCATCGGGTGGCGCTGCTCCGACCGTTTCGGCAGGGCAAGCCGGCAGCAATGTATAAGTCTGTCTGGCATATCGAAGTCATCAAGTCGGTATCGCAAAGCCTTAAAAAATTTTTCGCATTTTTCTTCAAAAAAGCCTGCATTTCGATGCAGGCTTTTTTTATCTCTGCTATACTCTTTTTCTTTCGGGGCGTAGCGCAGCCTGGTAGCGCACTTGCATGGGGTGCAAGGGGTCGCGAGTTCGAATCCCGCCGTCCCGACCAGCAATACCGAGGGCCTACAGAGTTTTCTCTGTAGGCCCTTTCTGGTTTCTGAGCGAGCAATTCTGCGGGTATCTCACTCACTGATATGCAGAAACTCCACCGAATTCGGATCGACGCCTCCATTTCGCAGTCGTGCATCGATATCCTCTGACTGTCCATCATTAGTCTCTACCACAGGCAGGCTCTTGGCATGAGCTAATTCGCGTTTGGCGTGTACCAGGTCGGAAATGGCTCCGTCGACAAGCGCTACGCCATCGCTTCCATCGGTCCTTTTGAAGCTAATCTGCGTTTTCATTTTCGTCTCCTTTTTGCGGATGTTCGTACGGTAACCGTAACACCCTATAAGGCAGAGCCCCAACTCAGCCTGATTTCCGATCGATCAACAATCTTGATCCACCGATGCCAAAATTCTATTTGAAGGATCAAGGGATTGATTCCTACTATTGCAGCTCCGGCATCCTGATCCTTGCTTCTGCCATGGGATGCGTCTATTACCTATACCAAAAACGGAGACATCACCATGCAGAATCCTTCACGCCGCCGGCTATTGCAGGCTGGCGCTTCAGCGACGTTCGGGCTGGCAGTTTCACCTGTGTTGGGGCGTTCCGCTGATCCCGCTCTACCCAAAGGGCCGATTAATCTGGTGGTCCCTTTCGCCGCGGGCGGTGCGACCGATGTCGTTTCCCGTCTGGTGGCGCAAAAGCTCGGGGACCGTATCCAACGGACCGTCGTGGTGGAAAATTTATCCGGAGGCGGTGGTGCAATCGGTGCTGCGAAAGTCGCACGCGCTACGCCCGATGGCCATACCCTGTTGATGGGCACCATCGCCACGCACGTGATCAATCCGCTGTCTATGGGGCAGCAGTTGCCATACCACGCTCAGACCGATTTCACGCCCGTGTCGTTGGTCGTGACGGTGCCTAATGTGCTGCTGGTCAACAAGTCGGTCAAAGCCAACAACGTACAAGAGTTGATCGCCTTGGTGAAGGCGCAGCCCAATCAATTCAGCTATGGCTCATCGGGCGTGGGTACGCCACCGCATTTGTCTGGCGAGCTGTTCAAATCAATGATGGGATTGCAGATGGCCCATGTGCCATACAAGGGCGGCGGCCCGGCAATGACGGATCTCATCGCAGGCCACATTCCGATTCTGTTCGACGTATTGAGCGGCGCAGCGTCGCATATACGCGCAGGTTCGGTACGCGCGCTCGCGGTGACCACGAGCGAGAGGGTAGCGTCTTTTCCTGATCTGCCCACGATGGCGGAATCCGGTGTGCCGGGCTACGAGACATGGACATGGAACGCCGTATTCGGGCCTGCCGGTGTGCCCCGTCCTATGGTCGACGCGCTGAGCGGCGCCTTGCATGAGGTGGTTGCGCAGCCGGATGTGCAGGCTCAGCTCAAGGACTTGAGCGCAACCCCTGTGGGCTCGACGCCTGACGCGTTGACCCAATTAGTCGATTCCGAGACTAAAAAATGGCGGGCCGTGATTCAATCGATCGGCGGCCTGAATAAGACTTGATAGATTTGCTATGCTTGGCGGCATACCTACCTGGAGCCGCCGGCATCATGCATATCCATCGTTTGGCATCATCGCGAGTCCCGTTGGCGATCATGAGCGCGCTGCTCGTCTCGTGCGCCAATACGGCGTTCGAGCCTCCTGAGGTACAGGGTTCATCGCCGCCGGAATACACCTATACCGCAAAGGATGGCGATACCGTACACGTTGCGCCAAAACCCCGGCTGACGATCCAGTCTGGCGAGGGTGAACGATTAAATCTCCCCTGGTTCGTCAGGGATACACAGAACTGGATCAACGAGTAGTTGCTGCATTCAGAAGTCAGGGGTTTGTAAGTCGTCCCTATTTACGCTAGGGGCCTCGGATTTTTACCCGTTCACAACCAGCGAGCATGCGACGTGGCGACTTCAACGACTACCTTGGGCGACCCGAAAACCTGTCACTATGATCGCTTGACGATCTTCTTTCATTGGGCAACGGTGTTTTTGGTGGTGGGGCTTTTTGCCTTGGCGGAAATCTGGGAATTTTTGCCCAAAGGCACGCCGGTGCGGCGCCTGTTGCAGTGGCTGCATATTTCGTTTGGTTTGCTCTTCGCCGTGGTGTTCGTGCTGCGCATACTGTGGCGAGTGTCGTTGGGCCGGCGCTTGCCGCCTGCCTCGAGCGGTCTGATGCAAAGCGCCGCAGCGACTGTGCACGGCGTGTTCTACTTGTTGCTGGCTGCGCAGATTGTGTTGGGTTTTTTGTTCCGGTGGGCACAGGGCGAGCCTTTTACGTTCTTTGGGCTGTTCTCCATTCCCACACTGATTCCGATCGCTCATGAACAGCGCCAGCTCCTTGGCGCTCTGCACTACTACGTGGCCTGGACCATTATGGTATTGGCAGCTGGACATGCACTCTCGGCGCTGTTCCATCACTATGTATTACGCGATGGGGTGCTGCGCCGAATGACTTCCAGCCGGTAGACGTCAATACCCTCGTAAAGGATCGACGAGCCCATGAGGGTCTTTGCCCGCTAGTATCCGTTGCATATTGGCGATCGTCGCGGCGGCCGCGCTGTCGGCGCGCGTGTGTGCGGCAATATGTGGCGTCAGCACGACCTTCGCGTGAGACCATAGCGGATGATCAGCGGGCAGCGGCTCGGGTTCGGTCACGTCGACAAACGCGGCTTCCAATTGTCCGCTATCCAGTGCTGCCAATAGTGCATCCTGGTCCATGTGTTTGCCACGGCCCACTTGAACGAGCGAGGCCCCGCGAGGTAATTGCGCAAAGAGTTCGGCGTTCAAAATGTAGGTGGTCTCGTTGGTGAGTGGCAGCAGGCAGATGAGGATGTCGGTTGCAGCCAGCATGGTCCGCAATCCATCAGGACCATGATATGCATGGATGCCTTCGATGTTTTTCGGGCTGCGGCTCCAGCCGGCGAGTTGGAACCCGAATGGTTTGAGCGCCTCGAGCGACGCGCGCCCGAGTTCACCTAGACCCAGCACCGACACACGGCGTTGATCTGCCCAGACGAAATCGAGATTTATCCATTCATGGCGCCGCTGTTGCTCCAGATAAGCCGGCAGGCGGCGATGCAGCGCCAGGACGCTCATCACGACATAGTCCCGCATCAGGCTGGTCAGGCCGCTTTCTATCATGCGTACCAGCTTTGCCCCAGGCGGGACCGGCGTCTGGGCAACCTGATCGATGCCCGCACCCACAGAAAAAATCACTTCCAGATTCGGGTAGCGGTCAGCCAGATCGTCTGGAAAGGTCCACGTCATCAGATAGCGCACCGCATGCGGATCGACCTGCGTCGCGTCGCTGTAGAACGGGACGCTGGGTAAATCACGGGCGAAAGCGCGGCGAAACACTTCGACGCGTTCGGGATAGGACAGCATGAGAAAAGCCATCAGACATCCTTATGAAATCAAAACTGCCGAGCGCGTCCCAGGCTGGAACTGCGCAGGCAGAACGTATTCAGCGCTCGGCGCGAGCCAGCGCCAGGCGATCCTGCAGCCGATAGACCTGGATGAGCGCAGGCATAAAGTATGGTTTGCCGGCGTAGAGAGGAATGGCAGGGATAGGCCGGAAATCAAAAGCCGATTTCCGTTGATCGTCCGCCAATAGCTTGTGCGCCGCACGGCTGCCGATCCAAGGGGCCCACACGACGCCCGAGCCGCAAAAGCCCGTCGCGTAAGTCAGCCCATTGTGTTCAAAGATTCGAGGCAGCATGTCGCGGTGCATGGCGACATTGCCAAACCAGCTGTGGCTGAGTTTCACATCCGCGAGCTCTGGGAAAAGATTGATCAATCCGTCGCGCAGCTGGACGGTAGATGCCGTCGGATCGCCGCTTTGCGATGCATCGCGACCGCCCAGCAGAATGCGTTTTCCGTCGGGCGATGGACGATAGTAATAGCCAAGCACCTTGCCTTCGCCGCACATCATTCTGCGTGGCATCAATTGCGCCATCAGTTCGGAGGGCAGTTCCTCAGTGGCGATGATGCGGCTGCGTACGGGCACCAGGCGCCGCCGCAGCCACGGATTGGCGCCATCCGTATAGCCATTGGTGCAGATCAACACCTGACGGCCGATGATGGTGCCCGCCGAAGTCTCAACCCGAAAACCGGTGCCGTTATTCGAGATGGATTTCACTGCCGTGTCAGAATGCACGGTAACGCCGGCCGCCAATGTCACACGCAGAATCTCTGCATGATATTTGCCGGGATGCAGTCCGCCTATATCCATGCGGACCGACCCGCCTCGATAGTAGCCGGTGCCCAAATACTGACGCTGCTCGGCATACGGAACCGCATAGGATTCGATTCCCAGCGTTTTCTGCAGCTTTTCAGCACTACGGGCCATCGTCTCGTATTGCGCTTTCCCGATGGCGCCGTAAAAGCGGCCGGTCAAACTGAAATCGCAATTCAGGTTTTCGGTCCGAATAAAGTCGTAGATGAATTCGCGTGCGGCCTTGCCTTCGGCTTCGATAGCCATGGCGCGTGCTTCGCCATATTTCCGTACCAGTTCGGCATAGCTCAATCGGATGTTGCCACTGGTGATGCCGCCATTACGCGATGATGCGCCTTCGCCGGGATTCATCTTGTCCAGCACCACGACGCGGCGGCCTGCGCGCGCCAGCGTCAACCCCGCTGTCAACCCAGCGTAGCCGGCGCCCACGATCACGACATCGGCTTGTTTGGCCAACGGTTGTGTCGGCAGCGGTCGGACCGGCGCAGCTTCCCACCAATAGGGGGTGCTCTTGTGGGCGAGAGGGGGCTGTTGCATGGAGGATCTCCTTGTGCAGGATAGGGGGCTAGAGGAAACGATCGAACTGGACTGCTCCGATGATCCACAGAACCTCGGTCGGAGCATCGCTGGTATTGCGCAGGGAGTGCGGCCGGTTGCTATCAAAGACGAAGCTGTCACCGGTCTCCAACTCAGAGGCTTCATCATCGACGGTGAGAACCACCTTGCCTGACAGGACGAGGCCGCCTTTCTCTGCCGGATAGCTCAGGGCATGCCCGCCCGATTTACCGCCAGGCTCCAGCCGCAGGATCATGATCTGCAGATTTTGCCGGTCAGACGGCGTGAGAAGTTCTTTGTGCAGCATGCCCAGATCGATGACTGGCCGCTGTGCACGGCGACGCACAAAAGAGGGTTCGCCGGTCTTGAGCGCCTCGTTTTTCGTTTCGCCAAACAATTCCTGCATCGAAATGTTCAACGCTCTGCGCAGTGAGGTCAGCAGCCGCATTGATGGATTCGCGATACCGCGCTCAACCTGACTGATCATTCCCATGGAAACCCCCGAGGCCTGAGCGAGGCTCTCGAGCGACATTCCCTTTTGCTTGCGCAGTTTTCGCAGATTGGCGCCGACATGAAATTCAGCGGCATCCGCATGGTGGGCGGTGTCACGCTGATTTGCGCTTTTCCCGGATGCCGGCATCGAAATCCCCTATTGACAGGAAATGATCGTCTAGCAAGATAATGAAGATATCTACCAGATTTTCAATATATCCTAAATTTTTGCTCGAACGCCATCACTATCACTACAGGGTAGGGGGATTTGTGGCTTCTATACCGGCAAGCAGTACAGCAGCCTCTGAGGCGACACTCTCGGTGCGCAATCTGACCGTCAGTCTGCCGGTTGGCATGGAGCGCGCCCATGCCGTCGACGATATTTCGTTCGATCTGGTGAAAGGGCAGATTCTTTGCATCATCGGCGAGTCGGGCTCGGGTAAGTCCGTTACCGCCAATGCCATCATGGGCTTGCTGCCCAAGATCATTCGTGTCTGTGGCGGTTCGATCCGGCTCGGTGATGACGAGATCATTGGTGCCGCGCCCGAGCGCTTACGCGACCTGCGTGGGCGCGTGGTTTCCATGATCTTTCAGGATCCGCTGTCGGCATTGAATCCCTTGATGACGGTAGGCGAGCAGATTACCGAGGCGTTGACAGCTCACGGTGTGGGCACCGCAGACAGCCGCAAGGAGCGCGCCCTCAAACTGTTGACCGAAGTCGGTTTGCCGGACCCGGCCTTGATGTATCACCAGTATCCGTTCCGTCTGTCCGGCGGACAACGGCAACGGGTGATGATCGCGATCGCACTGGCGCTGGAGCCCACTATCCTGATCGCCGACGAGCCGACGACCGCGCTCGATGTGACCACGCAGGCGCAGATTCTGGATCTGATTCGCGATATCCAGCGGCGCAAAGGGATGAGCGTGATGTTCATCACCCATGACTTCGGCGTGGTGGCGGAGATCGCCGATAGCGTGGTGGTGATGGAAAAGGGAAAAATCGTCGAGCAAGGGCCTGCAAGCCGGGTGCTGAAAACTCCAGAGCATCCCTATACACAGCGTTTGATCGCAGCTGTCCCTCATCTGACCGGCACCGACCGCGAGTTGTCGCCGACGACCGACACGCCGATTCTGAAGGTCGAAAATCTGGTCAAGACTTATCGCAGCGGCAGTCGTCTGCTGCGTAGCGAACGACTCGTCAAGGCCGTCGACGATGTC
This sequence comes from Bordetella genomosp. 4, assembly GCF_002261185.1. Taxonomy (GTDB): domain Bacteria; phylum Pseudomonadota; class Gammaproteobacteria; order Burkholderiales; family Burkholderiaceae_B; genus Bordetella_A. Next base: position 757,044 of record NZ_NEVQ01000013.1, on the reverse strand, counting down.
TCTTTTGAACTGAAACCCGGTCGCACGCTTGGCGTCGTGGGAGAAAGTGGTTCGGGAAAAACTTCGCTTGGACGGCTGTTGATCAAGCTGATGGACAGCGATAGCGGCCGGATCGTCTTTGAGGGCACGGATATCGCTCCGATGAGCGAGGACAAATTCCGTGCGATGCGTCCAAAGATCCAGATGATCTTTCAGGATCCTTTCGCGTCGCTCAATCCGCGCTCGACCATTGCACATATCCTGACCGTCGGGCCGGTCGCGTATGGCATGCCCGTCGCGCAGGCTCGTGAACAGGCCAAAGCGCTGTTGTCGCACGTAGGCCTGGATGCGGGGGCTTTCGAGCGCTATCCGCATGAGTTCTCTGGTGGGCAGCGTCAACGTATCGGCATCGCCCGGGCGTTGATGTTCAAGCCCAAGCTGTTGGTGGCTGATGAGTCTGTCTCGGCGCTCGATGTATCGATTCAGGCGCAAATCCTGATGTTGCTCGATCAAGTGCAGCGCGAGACGGGCGTATCGATGGTGTTTATCACCCATGATTTGCGCGTTGCCAGCCAGATTTGCGACGAAATCATTGTGATGCAGAGGGGCAAGATCGTCGAGATGGGACCACCCTCACAGATCTTTCTCAATCCCCAATCTGCCTATACCCGCGAGCTGGTGGCCGCCATTCCCGGCCAGGAGCCAGGCCAGCGCGAGCTGGTAAATGAAGACTTCAGCGCTAACCATGCCGTATTCCCACGGAGGATCTCCCATGACTGACACAAACACCTCGATGAGCCGTCGTTCCGCACTGAAACTGATGGGGCTCGCCGGTGCGACGGGTTTGTTTGCAACGAATCTGCTGGGCAAACCTGCTTTTGCCCAGACGCCGCCTGCCGCGCCAACAGGCCGAGTCATTGTTGGTCTGTCGCAAGAGCCGACCGTGTTCAATCCGTTGATGCTCAAGATTGAAGTCGATGACGGTCTGCATTTTTCGGTGTTCGATGCCTTGTTCCGCACCATGCCGGATGGTTCGATTGTGCCCAACCTCGCGACAGAAGTGCCCAGTCAGGAAAACGGCGGCCTGTCTGCAGATGGTCTGCAATGGCGAGTGAAGCTGCGCGACGATGTGAAGTGGCATGACGGCACGCCCATGACAGCCGAGGATGTGAAGTTCACACTCGAGCTGATCGTCGATCCGAAATTCCGCAGTTGGCGCACCGCTGGGCACAATCTCGTTCAGGACATTACCGTCGTTTCTCCGACCGAATTGACCTGGAAGATGAAAGAGCCATTCGCGCCGTATATGTCGTTTCTGACGGAGACGTTTATCGTTCCCAAGCATGTGCTGGAGAAAGAGGCCGACAAGAACACTGCGGCGTTCAACCAAGCCCCGATCGGTACCGGCGCATTCAAATGGGGCCGCCGCGTTGCGGGCGACCACGTCGAGTTGGTCGCTAATACCAACTACCACGGCGAGGGGCCTTACATCGAACAACTGGTATTCAAATACATCCCCGATCTGACGGTGCTGTATACGCAGTTCAAGAGCGGCGATATTGATCTGGTGGGACGTCAATACATCACGCCCGATAACTACGCAGAGGCCAAGACGCTGAAGAACCGCGTTGTTGAATTACAACCGGCGCCCACCGTTGAGCAGATCTATCTGAATCTGGAACGTCCGGTATTCAAGGAGCTCGCCGTTCGCCAGGCGATCTATGCGGCCATCGATAAACAAGCGATCATCGACGCGCTGTACTATGGCTTGCCCGAACCCGTCGAGTCTTATATGCCGCGTGGCTCGGTCTACTACAACCATGATTTGCCCAAACACGAATTCAGTCTCGATAAAGCACGCAAGCTGCTCGATGATGCGGGCTGGGTCAAAGGCTCGGATGGCATTCGTGCCAAGAACGGGGTACGGCTCGCCTTCAGTTGCTCCACCACCTCGGGCAATCACTTGCGCGAGCAACTGCAGCAGTTTGTCCAGCAGACCATGAAGGAAATCGGCATCGAGATGAAGATCTCGAATCTGCCGGCGGCCGTGATCTGGGGCGATTTCTGGACGCTGTCGCAATATGACTCGGTCGTCGTGGGCATCAATTATCTAGTGGGCGCCGATCCCGATGTATTCAACCGATTCCATACGGGCGCGATTCGCGCCAAGGGCGGGCGCGGCTCCAACACGGCGCAATACAGTAATCCACGCGTAGACAAATTGCTGGAAGAGGGCGCCCGCACCTTTGATCAGAAGCGTCGCGTTGAGATCTACAAGGAGATCCAGGCTCAGGTGCGTGCCGATCTGCCTTTTCTGCCGCTCTTCTCCGAAAACGTGATTCGGGGGCGGAAATCCGACATCCAGGGTACGGCCAGCAATAGCAATACGCGTACCGAGTCCTGGCATGCGGCGGGGTGGTTTCGCACGGCTTGATGAGGGCCCCGGTAGTGCGTCTTTTGTAATCCGTCGTGAGGGATGAATGGCCGGATTTCTGCTTAATCGTTTGTGGCAAAGCATCATTTTGCTGCTAATCGTGTCGATCATCGGCTTTGCGGTGCTGAATATGATCCCCGGTGGCCCGCTGTCGCAATTCGCGCTGGATGCGAGTATGACGCAGGCGGATATCGATCGCCTGACGCGCCAGCTGGGCCTGGATCAGCCTTTGCCGCTGCGGTATCTCGATTGGGCTTGGCAGATGCTGCAGGGCGACTGGGGACGGTCTTATCGTGACGGCACGCCGGTCCTGCAAGTCATCGCGCGCCATTTACCCGCGACGCTGTTATTGATGGGAACGTCGACAGCCATTTCCATTGCCATTGGCACATGGATCGGTATCCGCGGGGCGACGCATCGCTATTCGGGCTTTGATTATGTCGCCACCATCGGCGCCATGGTGGCATTGTCGATCCCGACCTTTTGGTTTGGCTTGGTGGGGATCTACATTTTTTCGCTGAAACTCGGGTGGGTGCCCGCGGGCAATATGTACACCATCGGGGATCAGTCGTGGCTGAATTACCTGCATCACCTGGTGTTGCCGAGCCTGGTGCTGTCGCTGGTGCATGTCGCTACCTGGAGCCGCTACATGCGATCGGCCACGTTGGACGTGATCAATCAGGACTTCATTAAAACCGCTAGGGCCAAGGGAGTACCCGAGCGCCGCGTTCTGATGAAGCATGTGGTGGGCAATGCCTTGCTTCCCATGATCACATTGGCGGGGATGCAACTGCCCACGATTTTGGGAGGGGCGTTGGTGACCGAGACGGTGTTCACCTGGCCCGGCATGGGGCGCTTGTTTCTCGATAGTCTCGGTTATAGCGATTATCCGGTGATCATGGGGCTGCTGATGCTGTCTGCCTTTTTGACCCTGCTGGGAAACCTTATTGCCGACATTATTGTGGCGATGGTTGATCCGCGCATCCGACTTAGCTGAACCCATCCGCTCAGGACTTGTCATGACTACTATCGCCGTCCCCTCAGACCGCAACCATTGGTGGCAGAGCCGAGCTGTGCGCCGGTTCGTTCGTCACCGGTTGGCGTTGGTGGGCATAGTGATGATTACGGTGTTGGTATTGGCCTGCATCGTGGGGCCGTGGCTGCTGCCATACGACTCGCTCTATGTCGATCTGCGCGCACGTTTCGCGCCGCCCTTTTCGGGGCTGCATTTTCTAGGCACTGACCCTCTGGGGCGCGACCAGACGGCCCGTTTGTTAGAGGCAGGGCGGATCTCGCTGCTGGTGGGATTTTCCGCGATGGTGTTGTCTACGATTATCGGCACGGCGGTGGGCGTGATCGCCGGTTATCGTGGCGGCAGGGTAGGCGCTGCACTGATGCGGATGGTCGATGCTTTTCTGGCCTTCCCCTCGATTTTTCTCGTGCTGGCGCTCGCCGCGTTGTTAAAGCCCAGCCCGACCATGATCACGGTGATCATTGCGATCACCAGTTGGATGGAGGTAGCGCGTATTGTCGAAGCCGAGGTGCGTTCGCTGCGCGAGCGGGAATTCGTGCAGGCGGGGCGGATGCTGGGTTTGAGCGGTACTCACATCATGTTTCGCGAGATCCTGCCCAATGTCGTGGGGCCGATTATCGTGGCCGCGACGCTCACCGTGGCGCGTGCGATCTTGCTGGAAGCCTATGTCAGCTTTCTCGGCTATGGGATCCAGCCGCCATTGCCGAGCTGGGGCAACATGCTCAACGGTGCGCAGCAGTATCTGGCCAGTGCGCCTTGGTTGGCCATCGTGCCGGGCATAATGATCACGATGGCGGTTACCAGTTTCAACTTCATCGGCGACGGATTGCGCGATGCACTCGACGTGCGCAACGATCACATGTGAATATGGCCAGTTGCCACTGCTATTGACCCGACGCCGGAGCCGTCGAAGAGTCCGTGGACGCAGGTTTTGCCGGTTGGGTTGTAGTTGGGGAGGTCGTTTGCTCCGGTGCTGTTTTGATTGGCGTAACAGGCAGGCCCGGTTTCTCTATCTGCTGCTTCGCAGCGGCATCAGCCGCTTTCGGATTCTGTCCCGGCGTCGTGCCCGAGTCGATCGCAGCTTTTGCTGAGGTCAGATTCTGTTCCAATTGTTGAAAAAAACCCTCGTAGAACACGCCGCGCGATATCGTTTCGCTGGAGGTTTTGACTAACGAATCGTCGCTGGCCCCCAACGGCATGGACACCGAGCCCAGCACGCTCAGACCCACGCTGGCAGAATTGCTCGACCGCTTCATCGTATACAGCTCGCGCAGCGCGTTGGCGTAGACCGTGGCCTCGTTCGGGCCGCTCGTTGTGCAATTAACGTTGAACAGGATCTGTCCGTGCTGATTATCGTTTTCCTGATCCTGGTAGTTTTTGTGGCCGCTGACCTGATTGGATTCGGCCTTGTCGATGATATATCCCTGGCCCAGCAAGGCGCGCCGTCCGGCTTCGCAGGCAGCCTGGCTGGACGTGGCTGCAAAGCGATGGGAATAGGTGCTTTCCTGCGTAAAGGAATCGCGCTCGTCTATGGTCGGAGTGGGCGCGCAAGCGGTCAACAACACGACAGAGGCCAGCAAGCCCGCCCGCCCGGCGAGTGACGAATACTGGGGCGCAGTGGGACGGATAGGCGGTAAACGCATAGCGGTAAAGCCTTGGTAGTGACAAGGATTCATTATTTCCGATCAATGGGCCCGCGCCTACGTCCAAACGTGTACATGTCGCTATATTTGTTACCAATGCCGAGGTCTGAGAAAAAGCTGCAAGCTGGGAATCCAACATGCGCTCAAGTCCGGATTGGTGCGGTTCACTTGGCCGTTGACGGCGATGCTGCCACCGACATGTTCCGTACAGAGGATCGCGTTTGTTCGCCTCGCCGCTGAGCGAATCAGACCAGTCCTGCGCTCTTTTGGGCGGGGGTCTATCTTGCGTGCGCTGTTTGACGGGTGTATGCCGCAATGCCAGCAGGGGCAACGTGCTGGCGTTGCTATTATTCTCTACAACTCAAAACCGCACCAAAATACCCGTCCGACAATACGGTCGTCGGGTTCGATTGGGATATCGGGGTAGTCGTCCGAGTGCGTGGCGTTGTGCGATCTCGCGTACCAGACGCCTTTGTGTTTGACCAATTGCTTGACGTACAGCTGGCCATGGAGCCACAGGACGTACACCTTTTTGGATATAGGGTCAGTCTTCTTTTGATTTGCCAGCACGACAGCGCCATCGACAATGTGCAGATCCGACATGGATGCGCCATCAACATGAAAGGCGAGGGTGTCCTCGGGGCTGGCGTCGTGCTTTGCCAGCCAGTCGCGGCGGAACATCAATGTCTTTGCGACATCGTCCGAAAAAACGAGCTTGCCTTTCCCGGCCGAGGCCCTGGCATTGACGAAACGGATCGGTGTGTGATCGTCTGCGACAACGGGTGGTGGAACAACGTGCTTGGGTTTTGTGCCGTCAAACAGCCATTTGGCATTCACGCGCATCAGGGGCGCGATTTTCATGCAGGTATCCATATCCGCACCGTTGGAACCGTCAAACCAGAACGTGGCAGCCGCGGACGTCATGCCTGCTGTCTTCCACAAATCGGTTTTTGTCAGGCGCGGCGCGCCCTCCGCTTTGCGGCGGTGGTTTTCCTCATTGAAGGCGGTTTGAATGCGGTCTTTGAACAGCAACATCTTAGTAGGCTAAACAAATTCAATCTTAGTTGGCTGTGATTTGGTTGCTTATGTATTATTAGTCAACTAAAATTTAAACATGAATGAGCAAAAGACTGATGGTGACTTAATTGACGCGCTGGGCGGCACCAGTGAAGTTGCGCGTCTGTGCGACCTGACAACGGGGGCCGTGTCTCAATGGCGGACAAACGGGATCCCCCGAGCATGGAAGAAATTCCTGAGGTTGGCAAAGCCCCGTATTTTCAAGGCGTGGGAGCGGTCGCGTTAGCGACCGTCCCTGATTGGGTTTGGGCGCAGCGCAAGGCCGGATCGGTCCGGTTTGAGTTGTGCTCTGGATGAATGTCCAGTCGTTTTCGGGAATGCAGCTAGTATCGCGCTGGGTGGCTTTTACTGATGTGGAAGCCTTCCTCGTTCGCGATTTCCGAGCCGCCCTATGGACATTGATCCGATTTTTGCAAATGCGCCGTCAACCCTGACCCCTGCTGATCTTTACCATTGCCCAAACAAGGAGGAGGCCAGTGGAGACATTTTTCGTGCCATCGAAAGTGCTGACATACGTGCTGTTCGCGCGATGTTGGATGACCCGCATGTTGATCTGAACGTTGAGAACGACAGTGCGCAGAATCCGCTTCACTACGCCGTTTCCATCGGCAACAACGAAGCGGCGCTGGCGTTGATCGAAAAATGCGGCGGTGATCACAACTTCGTCAACGCGTGCGACAGGTATGGCTATACGCCGCTCATGCGAGCGTCGGAGAACAACAATATCGCGCTGATGGTGGCCTTGATTCGTGTCAGAGCCGCAATCATCAATGGCCATGACGTGAACTGCTCGCCTTCGATGCTCACCGCGAAAAGAACGGCCATTTCCAAGGCGTTCATCTTGCAGGATGCAAAGGGCAATGTCTTCGCGGCTTTGTTGATCGCCGCGACACGTGGAAATATTTCGGCGGCCGAGTCGTTCATCGCGGCCGAAGCGGACCCATCCGCTGCGCTTTGTTCTGTCTCGATATGTGGCAGCCTCCACGAGGCAGCGACCTTGGTCGCGGCAGGGGCGGATCCCTCTCATGCCTTGATGACGGCCGCTTTTGGTTCGCTGGATAGCGCCAAGAATCGAGCGAAAGCTGTGCAGATGTTGCTGTCCGTCGGTGCAGATCTGTCGACGGCATTAGCCTATGCTGTGGCGGCCAATCAGATCGTCTCGGTACGCATACTGCTCTTTTTGGGCGCAGATGGTGCACATGCTTTGGTATCCGCGGTGCAGGACCGCGATGCAAAGGGCACGGCACTATTGATCGATGCGGGAGCAGACGCCTCGACGGCACTGGAACGCTTTGCCGAACTTAACGATGTTGAATCGTTGAAATTCATGGTTGCTGAGCGCGCCGATGTTCGCACCGCATTGAAAACTCTGGCTGCCAACGACCGCGCCAATGCCGTCAAAGCCTTGCTGGCCGTGGCAGAGAAAAGCGCGGCTGTGGTTTTGACGAGCGTCGTCGAGGGCCGCAATAAGGCGGCAGTAACGGCGCTGATCAGTGCCGGGGCGCCGACGTACGACGTAATGTTGGCATTTGTACAGCGCCGAGATATCGCGGCGTTGCGGCTGTTGATCGCATCGGGTGCAGATCCCTCAGAGCTGTTGATGCACAATCTAAAGGCAGGGAAACTGTTGAATGCGGCCATATTATTGGCCAGTGGCGCAGATGCATCCCTGGCGCTGCAGCGGGCAGAGTCAAATGACAGCGTAGCATTAGCAGAGACATTGACGGCGGTACGCTCGGAAGTCTCTCTGGTGTTGAATGAGGTCGGTGTACCTGACAATACGGCGGTGGTGGCAAAACTGCTCGCCATCAGAGAGCCGCGCCTCTCCTTGCAACGGGCGTCGCATCAATCTGCAGGTGTAGCGTTACGGGATCTGCAGGCGCTGGTTCGTAATACCACGGTCGGCGCTACTGCTCTGGGATTCGCTCTGTACAGCGGCGATTGGAAAAATATCAAGTCCCTGAGTCAAGGATTCCCGGAGGCGGCACGCAAGACGTTGGCACTGGCCCTGGAGGAGCGCGATGCTACCGCAGCGCAACTGTTGATTGCCGCGGGAGTCGGCTATTCAGCACTGTTTCGCGCAGCTGCCGAGCGCGGCGACGTTGCCACGCTGGCGTTCTTGATCAACGCGGGCGTTGACAGACCTCGTGCACTGAAACTGCTCATCGCCGAGGAACTGGCGCATTTGGCAAAAGCGTTGATCCAGAATGAGGGCGTCGACTATCTTGATGTTCTGAAAGAGTTGACCGAATCCGGAATGCCAGGCGCATTGAAATGGTTTATTCCAGATATGGTCGATGGCAGCGATGCGTTGATCCGTGCGATAAAAAACAATGATGATGCACTGATCAGCGCGTTGCTATCGGCTGGCGCAGATAGCGCCAAGGCGCTCGTGAATGTGATAGGCAAGGCCGATATCAAGGCGGCACGCGCGCTTGTCAAATACGGCGTCGATATGTCTGCCGCGTTGGCCTACGCCATGGCGGCCAATCAAAAAGGTGCCGCACAGGTTCTGATCATGATGGGCGCAGAGGTGTCGGTGGCACTCATGTATGCCTTGAAAAGCGGGCAGGCGAAAGCGGCTGATGCCCTGGTTGATACCGGGGCAGACTATGTCGATGCACTGGTGCAGGCAACTGGCCGGGGGGATCTCAGAGTTGCCGTTCTCTGCATGCAAAAAGGCGCCAATCAGGCGGCAGCATTACGAATCGCCGCAGTAAACAGTCAGCCCAGCGCAGCGAGAGTATTGGTGGTCGGCGGCGCAGATATACGCCTTGCTTTGTCAGGGACAGCTGCCCACGATGGACTGACTGCGGTGACAACGATGCTTGCCGCTGGGGTCGATATGCCGCTGCTGTTGCTGCATGCCGCCGTGTCAGGCTGGCCTGATGCCGTGCGGGCGTTGATTACCCGGGGCGCCGATTTATCGGTGGCATTGGCATATGCGATCGACGACGGCTCTCAGGCGGCAATACGCGCATTGCTGCTGCTGGGGGCGGACGGCACCACTGCGCTGATATCCGCGATTGACAACGGAAAATACAAAGAAGCGCAATCATTGTTGCAGGCAGGACTGGATCCGTTGGTAGTGGTTAAACAGGCTGTGGAGCGTGGTCTGCTGAATGTCGTTCAATGGTTGGTGAATGAGACAGCCGACGTATCTGCCGTCATGAGAAAGCTCGCCCAATCCGGCGATATTCGAGCGATCAAATTGTGGTCCGATGCAGGCGGAGACACATATATGGTGGAGCTGCTTCTGGAGCTTGCCAAAGCAGGCAATGTCCCGGCGATAAAGTCATTGATCGACGCGGGACAGAACTCTGTGATTGCCCTCACCGACACCGTGATAAAGAAAGATCTCCGGACGGCGGCCATGTTGATCGCTGCAGGAGCAGATATATCGGGTGTGTTGAGATCAACGCCAAAAAGGCGTTTGGACGAGCGAAAAGCTTTTATTGAGGCTGCGAAACGAGAGATGACGGTTTTGTCCCTGGGCATGGCGACAGCCCCCACAGCACGGGACGCCAACAGTCTGCTTTTGATAAAACCCAGCGATAGAGGCACGAGGGGGGGATCACACGACGCGACGGTTATGGTTACCCGTGGAGCCAGGCTGGTGGACGCGTACGAGGCCGTCATGCGGACCGCGCAACCCGGTGATCAGTATTGGCGTGAGATGCTGAGTGCCGCGGGTGTCGATGCTGCCGCGGCGTTGGGCATCGCGATTTCCAAGGGACACATCGTCGCCGTCAGAGAGCTGGTTTCATTGGGCATCGATCCGACTGTCGCCATGAAGGACGCAGTGACCGGCGAATACATGGCCCATCCCGCCGTATTCCGCCTGTTCGGCGCGGATCTCTCCGCTGTGCTCATGCATGCAGCAGCCATCAGCAACCAATATGCAGTAGAGCAGTTGATTGGCATGGGCGTGGATGCTGCGGCTGCGATAAGACATGCCGATGAGCGCGGCGACTGGAAGGCGATGAATCTATTGACGTCCGCTTCCGCCGCACAAAAATCCCGCCATTGAAACCCTCGGAAATCGTCAATTGGGCGACGGGCATCAGCGTGGTCTCGAGGAAAGACCTGTATTCCCATGCGCCCAATGAAGAGCGCCCCAACTCGAGATGAGTCTGGGGCGCTCCTACCAAGTTTCGTACGCATTGGGTATCAGAACACTTGGTGAGTTCAATGTAGCGCTGCGATTTTGCGGATGCAAGCCCTAAATTGTTTCCAGCACGGTGAAATCTTGGCATAAAGGCAACACCGCCGTGTGGCCGGGTTCCAGCTCGGCACAGCGGGACGGCATGCTATCGTAGCCCCCGGTTTTGCACATCTATTCGGACACCCGTTATGCCCCGTATCAACGTTCAACAAGGCGAATTAGCCCAATGGTTACAATTCATCTCGGATGGTGAGGCGGCAGGGGTATCGCGAGAACAAATTCCGTCACATGTCGCCGAGGGATTGCTGATCCTGCTGTGCATAAAAGAAACCGATCAGGGCAAGCTGGTTCTGACCGACAAAGGGCGCCTGGCGCTACGCATGGAGTCCCCGGGCGCTATTCATCTCGGCTAGCGCTCGTGCACTTTGCAATGCTTTGCATTTTTCGGCTGCAGAACTAGGGAATATCCCAGGGGATTTGGTCACGTTTGCGACATGGTTTGAGTATCGCAGCCGACAACTACTGGGTAAGATGAACTTGCGTGACAAAGACGTGTCCAACATGCATCTGCATTGGATCCCGCTCTCTGTTGCGCGTGGATTCACGCGTTTGGATAACCGACTGGGAGGAAGCCATGCAGCATCAAGACCAGGAAGTGCTGATCGACGTATCCACAGCAGCCATGGATACCGGCGGGTACGGCGTACTGCTGACGGTAACGGCTGAGGGAGGCACCGAAGTCGATGCCGCCTTTTCCTATCTGGGGGTTTGTTCTTCATTGCATGAGGCACGTGATCGTGCAGAGATCTTTGCCCAAAATTGGGTCGAGGAAAACATCGTTCGCTGACATGGGGTAGGTGAAAACTTGATGCAAGTCACGCGCGCCGCATGAGGTCGGAACGACGCCGGTTCTGGTGGTAGCATGATTCGGGTTATCGTCGTTACTTCGTCATTTCCGGCGCGCGTTGATGCGCGCCATGTCCCGATGGCTAATTCTGTCCCTACCGAGCTCGCGCACACCATTCAGGCGCTGCGACAGCATTTCAATGATGTGATTTTGCCCTTGTGGGCAGGACGCGGTTTTAACGAACGCATGAACCTGCCTTACGAGGCATTGGCGGGCGATACCGGATTGCCGTTGCCCGTGCAGCGCTATCGTGCGATGGCATGCGCGCGTCAGTTGTATGTCTATGCAGGTGCCCCAGGGGCAAGATATGCGCATCACGCGGATCGCTTGTTCGATGCGTTGCTGCGTCATTTTCGCGATGACGTGCATGGCGGATGGCGCTATAGCATCGATGCTGACGGGCTGCCGTTGGATGATGCACAGGACTTGTATACGCACGCGTTTGTAGTGTTTGCCTGCGCCGCGTATTTCGAACGCTCGCGCCGGGCCGAAGCCAGACAAGCGATGCTGCAAACCGCCCAACAGATCGAAGCGCGGTTTCGGCGTGAGGACGGCCGCTATCACGCATCGATGTCGGCGGATTGGCAGAAAGCGCTAGCCGGCCCGGCGCAAAACCCCGTCATGCATCTGACCGAAGCCTATCTGGCAGCTTCGCGCGTTGCGGAGCCCGCCTGGTTTGCGCAGACGTTGCGTAGTTTGGTGCAAAGCGTGGCGGATACTTTTGTGCATGCGCCGACCTTGTGTATTACTGAAGCGCCGTCCGGGCAGGCCGACAATCACATAGAGCCCGGACATCAGTTTGAATGGTTTGTGTTGCTCAATAGTGCGCCGGCCGTGTTCGCGGATCTGGAATTGCCTCTGACGCTGCCACGCGGTTGCGAATGGGCGCGAGAGCAGGGAGTCGCGGTCAGGACCGCAGGTGTGTGCGCCGCACTGCACGAGGATGGCCGGATCAAGGACCCGACAGAACGTATCTGGGCGCAGGCCGAGTACGCGCGTTATCTGGCGGCGTTGGGGGAATGGGCCGAGTTGGCGCGGCACCTGCAGCAGTTCCAGAGCCGCTTTCTGCACCCGGGTGGCTGGCGCGAATGCCTGGATGGCAGCGGCCGACTCGCACGCGCGGATATGCCCTCGTCAACGCCTTATCACCTGGCTACCTGTTACGCCGCATTGCCTGCCGCTTGAGAGCAGACAGTGTTGCCAGTTTGGCACATCTGCTAGCGATAAGAACGCTCCCACAATGAGGGTTTTTTGCCGCAAAAACGGTCGCCAGGGCCGGATCTCCGGACCCCGATCACGAAGGGGAGGTCAATAATTGGTGTAATCGCTTACAATTTGCCAATTATCGTTCAGAGATTGGTCATGAGCATCATGTGTCCAGCGTGCCAGGCAATCATGCCGGGTGTACCGGGAACAGAACCCCACGGTGAATTGGGGCATCAGGGCTTTATTTACTCTACCCAAAGGGGGCGGGAAGGCAGTCGCGAGGACCGTTTCCGCTGCCTGGTTTGCGAGGCCAAATGGCTGCGCGAGACGGACAAGTGGGGCACAGACCTCGGGTTCAAGCTGGCCCCCTGAGAGGGACATGCAAGGTGGTTTTGACGCGATCGAGCACGACCGCGGTCCGGAACCATTTCACGTTCGGATTATCGTGAAACAGGCGCTGCGCCAAGTCCTGAAAGACGGTCATATTGGGCACGGTCAAGATCAACAGAAAATCCGCGTCGCCGGTCACGTAATAGCACTGCTGGATCTCCGGCCCGGAAAACGTCTGTTTCATCACGTCCAGATCCGCAGATTGGGTTCGATCGGCGTGCACTTCCACCACCATGGTGATGACTTGTCCCAGTTTTTCCGGGTCGATAACCGCCGAATTAGCCTGGATATACCCGGCTTTACGTAGGCGTTGAATGCGCCGTTGTACCGATGCCGTGGATAAGTGCACATGCTCGGCCAGTTCGCGCAACGGCACGCTGTTGTCTTGCTGCAGGGCGTCCAGCAAGGCGAGATCATAGTTGTCTAAAACGATGTCGGGTTTCATCAGGCGGCGTAACCAGTCTCGATGGAGGCGGGACAATAAACGAGAAATTTTATTGTGCAACGCTGAAAAATGAGACCATTTATTAGGCGATTTGCAATAAATTATCGAGCCTTGAGGGTCACATCGCATTCCCGCGTTTTACCCTTGGGTTGATTGAGCAGAGGCCGTTGGCGAATTAATGAGTACGGGTAATACGGGTACGAGCAGTACCGTAAGCACCTCTATCGGGGTGGGGTTCAACGTCCTGGCATCGGTGTTGTTTGCCATCATGTACGGCTACACCAGCTTGCTCGCAGAGCTGGGCGGCGAGGAGATCTATGGATGGCGTATCTTGTTGACCGCGCCGTGCCTGACGTTGATGGTGTTGCTCACCGGCCGCTGGCACGAGGTGCGTGCGATTTTGCATCGCGTTCGCCACGAGAAATGGTTCTGGGGAAAACGCCTGTTGTCGTCCATTTTGCTAGGGGCGCAGTTGTGGCTGTTCATGTGGGCGCCGATCAATGGTTATGGGCTGGACGTGTCTCTGGGCTATTTTCTCTTGCCGTTGGCGATGGTCGTGCTGGGGCGTGCGGCATTCGGCGACCGGCTCAGCGGGTTTCAACTGGCGGCGTGTTTGCTGGCGCTGGCGGGTATCGTGAATCAGGTGGTGATTGCGCGTGCAATCTCATGGCCCGTATTGGCAGTATGTCTCGGGTATCCCTGGTATTTTTGGCTGCGCCGAGTCACTAATACCAATACGCTGGGCGGTCTGTGGTTTGACATGAATTTGAGTCTGCCCATCAGCCTATTTTTCATTTTTCAGGGCGGCGAAGTGTTGGGCACATTGGACAGTTCGTCCCATTTACTATGGCTGGTGCTGGGATTGGGGGTCATTAGCGCCTCGGCATTGGGGTGCCAGGCATTGTCTGCGCCGCGGTTGAATCTGACGTTATTTGGACTACTGATTTATGTTGAGCCTGTGTTGTTGGTAGTCGTATCAGTTTTGTTGGGCGAGACCATTGCCGCCGCGCAATGGCCCACCTATATCGCGATCTGGTTGGCGGTCCTGGTGTTGATGACAGAAGGCGCATGGCGCTTATATCGCGCGCAACGACCCCGGGGAGCCTGAGAGACCTTTCGATCTCAACGCTTGGCAGTCGAATCCGCTGGCTTTGCCGGGAACCACCAGTACTTGACGATGACCACCAGCAGGATCGCCAGCGAGAGCCAGGAGGCCCAGTGCCATAGGCCCGTACCCAGCAGGGCCGCCAGCAGTCCGAAGACGCTGAGCAGGCCCAGCACAATGGGTGCACCCCATACGAATAAAAAGCGGCTGCGTGAACTCATGCGGGGGTTTGTTGCGGTTTGAGTTGTTGATGACGCCGAACAAGTTCTGCGATGCGAGCGTTGTTTGCCTTGCGGCGAGCGATCCAGAGGTACAGGCCGCTACCGAGCACCACGATGGTGACGAGATCGAGCAGGGTCCACAAAATTTTCAACGGCATGCCGCCATAGTCGCCAAAGTGCAGGGGGCGCGAGACCTCCAGGGCCGTCAGGTACCAAGGCATGCGCGCTACGGCGCTGAGGTCGCCGCTGACGCCATCCACCAGCACGGGCGTATTCAGTTTTGAGGTCAGGGGAGTGTCGCCCTTTAGCCAGACCACGTAATGGTGCGGGCTGCCGTAGGCGTTGCCGGGATAGGCGATGAACGAGACTTCGCGACCTGGCAGGGCTTTGATTGCGGTATCGGCGGCGTTTTGCACAGAGGCCAGGTCCTTGGGCACGCTGCGGCCCTGATAGGGCGCCAGAATGCGCGGCAGTTCCGAGGCTTGCCACATACGGAACAGGGGCGTGGACAGTTCGTTGATCACGCCCGTCACGCCGACGACAAAGGCCCAGACGAGCGTAACAATGCCCAGCAGGTTATGCAGATCCAGCCACTTCAGGCGAGTCGATCGCGCGGCACGCACGGTGCCGAACTCCACTTTTTTCATGAAAGGGCCATAGAGGACAACGCCTGACACGATGGCGATCACGAAAAGCAGGCCCATGAATCCCAGGAACAATTCGCCAGGCAACCCAGCGAACAGGTCTACGTGCAGCGCCAGCATGATGCCCATGAACGAGAAACGATCCTCGGAATAGGGCGGTGCATCGTGCAGGACTTCGGCGGTGCGCAGATCGACACGTACGGCGTGGCCTTTTTCTACCGCCGTGCCCAGCTCTGGGGCAAAGCCTACGTAGACCTGAGGCTCGTGATCGTCCATGTAGACGTAGTCGACGTATTCTTCTGGATATAGGGCCTTGGCCGCAGCGACGATTTTGTCCAGGCTGGCGGGTGGCGTGCCCTCGGGCAAGGCCGCGACGGGTTTGCCTTCGTCGAACAAGTGTTCGATTTCGTGATGAAAAATCAGCGGCAGCCCGGTCAGACAGATGACCAGTAGGAATACGGTGCAGATAAGGCTGGTCCATTTGTGGACCAGATACCAGGTTTTGATCGTGGTGGCGGCAGTCATGGTCGTTGCGAGCTAAGTTGACCTAGTCCGCAACGATATCACGAATAATATTTATTCCTATCAATATTCTGTGACAGGACGCGGGCTGGCCGGTGGCGGAGCCAGTGGAATGGGGATGGCCAGTGCCGCATCGTGCTGGCCCGGTGAGTCGCTGCCGGACGCGCCAGGTGTGCGGTTGGTGGCGGAACGTGTGCCGGGCGATGCTTGTGCAGCAGTAGCCGGTGGCGGGGCTGGAACAGCGACGGCCGGCGCAACGATGGTCCCCTGTGCGGGAGAATTCCCCTGGCTCAGCGGCGCGGCAGGGCTCGCTGGCGCAGGCAGGCTGCCGCCAGGCGTATTTAACGGACGCACTTGCGTCGGGGCGCCATCGCTGGGCCGCATGTTATTGAGGAAGTCGGTCAACTGATCGCCGGTGGGCAGATCCAGCGAAGCGATGGCTTGGCCGGGCGGGAATTCCGAGTAATAGTATTCGCCGTTATCGACCAGCAAACCGTCGGGACGAGGGCGCTGAGGTTGTTCGGGCACGTCTTTGAGCACGGGCTGCATATAGTCCAGCCAAGTCGACAGCGCCAGGCCGCTGCCGAATGCGTTGCTGCCCAGTGACTGCGGTTGATCGAAGCCCATCCAGACGGCGGTGGCCAGTGCTGGGGTGTAGCCCGCAAACCAGACGTCGACCGCATCATTGGTGGTGCCGGTCTTGCCCGCGACGTCGCTGCGCTTGAGTGTGCGCTTGGCGCGCGCCGCCGTGCCGCTGGCGGCCACGCCACGCAACATGTCGTCCATGACCCACGCGGTGCGCGGATCGATGGTACGAGCGGCCTCGTCGCCCGCTACGACGGGTTGGGCCTGCATCAGGACATTGCCCGAGCGGTCCGTGACTTTGTCGATCAGATAGGGCGGCACGTGGTACCCGCCATTGGCAAAGACGGCATAAGCGTCAGCGACCTGCAATGGCGTTGCGCCGCCTGCACCCAAGGCCATCGGTAATACCGCGGGCCAACGATCTTTCTGGAATCCGAAACGAGTCAGGTATTCCTGGGCGTATTGCGGCGTGATGGCCTGCAGGATGCGGATGGAGACCATGTTTTTGGACCGATACAGGCCCTGGCGCATGGTTTGCATCGGCTGATAGTCATTGCCGTCGTTTTTGGGCGTCCAGGGGCGAGAACCGGTCTGTTCTACCGACAGGGTAAAGGGCTGATCCGATATCTGCGTGGCGGGCGTCATGCCGCGCTCGAGCGAGGCCGCATAGATGAACGGCTTGATGGTCGAGCCCGGCTGGCGCCATGCCTGCGTCGCACGGTTGAAGGTGCCGCTATAGAAATCGAAGCCGCCAATCAGGGCACGGATGGCGCCGTCCTTGGGCGCCAATGAGACCAACGCGGCTTGCAGCGTCGGCATATTCAGGATTTCCCACTGATCGCCGTTTTTATGCAGGCGTACGACCGAGCCGCGCTTAATGCGCTGGGTTTCGCTGGCCTGTGGGTTGAGAGCCCGGGCCACTACGGCCAGGGCTTTCTTATCGGAGATGGTGATGACTTCTTTGGCGCTGCGCGCCACTTTGATTTCGGTCGGACTGGCCGAGAGCACCACAGCGGTCAGCAGGTCGCTGCTGTCAGGCGTTTCGTCTTGGACGCCATCGAGGATTTCTTCGAAAGCTTGCGGATCCTGTTCGATGCCGGCAGGCAGGTCGATCTGGTCCTCGGGGCCTGGATAGGCGGCGCGGCGGGTGTAGTCCAGCACGCCCGTGCGCACCGCCTGATAGGCCGCCTGTTGGGCTTTGGAGTCGATGGTAGTGTAGACGTCGATGCCGCGCGTATATGTGCCGTCCTGGAACAGGCCGTACATGATCTGGCGCACCAGTTCCGCCGGATATTCGCCGTGGACCGTGAAGTCGTCGCTTTGGTCGCCTGGGCGGCCGCGAATCTGCAGCGGCTGCTCGCGGGCGGCTTGGGCTTGTTCCGGCGTGAGATAGCCTAGCGTTTGCATCCGTCCCAGCACGTAGTGCTGACGGACGACGGCGCGGTCGAGATTCGTAATCGGGTTGGAGCGCGAGGGGGCTTTGGGAATACCTGCCAACAATGCGGCCTCCGCTGGGGTGACTTCGGCCAGGGGCTTGCCCAGATAGGTGCGCGAGGCGGCCTCGAAGCCGTAGGCGCGGTGACCCAGATAAATCTGGTTCATGTAGAGCTCCAGGATCTGGTCCTTGGTCAGCTCGGATTCGATCTTGAAGGTCAGCAGCAGCTCGTAGAATTTGCGCAAATAGGTCTTGTCGGACGACAGATAGAAATTGCGCGCGGCCTGCATGGTGATGGTGCTGGCACCCTGACTTTTCGACATGTGGACCAGATTGGTCAGCATGGCGCGCGCCATACCCATCCAGTCGATACCGCCGTGGGAGTAAAAGTCGTCGTCCTCGGCTGCCAGCATGGCTTGTTTCATCACCAGCGGGATTTCGTCAAAGGGCACGACGTTGCGGTGTTCCTGGCCAAACTCGCCGATCAGGACGTGATCGGCTGTGTAAATACGCAACGGCACGCTGGGCCGGTAGTCGGTCATGGCGTGCAGCGACGGCAGATTGGGCCAGGTCAGCGCGACCGCGAGGCCCACGAGCACTGCGCCGCACACGCCCAGGCCCGCCACGCCGACTGCCGCCTGCGCCACGATACGTTTGCGCAGAAACTGCTTGATGCCCCGACGGGGGGCTGAATTCGATTTTTCAGGGGTATTCATTTGCTGCTGATTCTAGGCCAGAACCAGATAGACACACCCTCTGCGGATTAGGTTTCCGTAACCAATCGTGGCAAAGGGCGATTTATCCGCCCCGGGGCGAGGCGGTGTTGAAGCTATTTTATCGGGGATCGTCCCTGTTTTGGGATGAATCAGGGTTTGAGATGGGCGACAAAAAATGCCTCCATGGCCTCATAAAACTCGAATTTGTTCTCGTCGTTGTGGAAACCGTGGCCCTCGTTGTCTTTGACGAGGTATTGCACTTCGACGCCGCGTTCGCGTAGCGCCTGTACCACTTGATCGCTTTCGGCCTTGTTGACCCGCGGGTCCTGCGCGCCCTGGGCGATCAAGAGCGGCGTCCGGATGCGATCGACGTGCAGCGCGGGCGAGGTGGCGGCCAGGCGTTCCTGATCATGCTCTGGGTGTCCGACCATGTCGTACATTTTGGCCAACAGGGGTTTCCAATAGGGCGGGATGGTGTTCATGAAGGTGAACAGGTTGGACACGCCCACGTAGTCCACTGCAGCGGCATAGAGGTCGGGGGTAAAGGTGATGCCCGCGAGCGTGGCGTAGCCGCCGTAGCTGCCGCCATAGATGCCGATGCGCGCAGGATCGGCAATACCCTGGTCGATGAGCCACCGCACGCCGTCAGTGATGTCGTCCTGCATGGCCAGACCCCATTGACCGAAACTGGCTTCCCAGAAACGGCGGCCATAGCCTGTGGATCCACGGAAATTCATCTGCAAGACGCAGAATCCGCGGTTGGCCAGGAACTGAATCTCGGGGTTATAGCCCCAACCGTCGCGCGCCCAGGGGCCGCCGTGCGGATTGATGATGCAGGGCAGGCCTTTCGGGTCGCGGCCGGCAGGCAGGGTCAGATAGCCGTGAATCTCCAGGCCGTCGCGGCTGGTGTAGCGGATGGGCTGCACCGGCGACATCTCCGCCTCGGGAATGGACGGGTTGATATCCGCGAGCTTGTGCAGCGCGCCCGTTGCTGTCTGGAACAGGTAGCGCGCGCCAGGCGTGCGGTCGTTGTAGGCCGCAACGATGAAGGTGTCCTCGTTGCGATTCAGGCCCTGGATGGCCAGATCGTAGCCGGGCAGCAGGCTTTCCAATTGCTGGTATAGCGCCTCGGTCTGCGCGTCGAAATAGTGACGGCGCGGTTTGTCGGTTTGATAGGCGGCGACAGTCAGGACACGGCGCTTGCGGGAATAGCCGGCGGCATCGAGATCAACCTCGTCGGTGGCGAATATCAGTTCCTCTTGGTCGGGCGTGGCGGGGTCGATGATGACCAGCGCCAGTTTGTCGCGGCCGCGATTGCTCAGGGCGTAGAACTTGCGATCGTCAAAGGTGAAAAATGCCGGACTGACGGTGGTGCGGTAGTCAGTGGTGATCAACGGCTTGAAAGGCGCCGCCTCGTTGTCACGATAGAGCAGCGTCGTGTCCAGCCCATCGCTGGTGATGGCGGCGCGGACTTTACCGGCGTGATCGGTTTGCCAGCCTACGACATTGCCCGGGTTTTGCGCCACAAGGACGGCCGCGCCGGTATGGACGTTGACGCGATAGACGTCGAATACCTGCGGATCGCGCTGGTTGTGGCTGATCAGGACATGGTCGGGATCGTCAGGCAGATCGTCTTCGATGCCGGCCCGGACGTTTTCGTAGGGGGTCAGATCGTGGGCCACGCCAGTTTGCGCGTTGACAGCCAGGACGTGGAAATTTTCGTCTCCACCGAAATCTTTCTGATACAGGACGATGTCGTCGCCTTTCCAGAAGAAATTGCTGATATCGCGAGCAGTTTCGCTGGTCAGTCTGCGCGGCTCGCCCACGGGCTGGGCGTTTTGCAGGGCTTGCACAAAAATATTCATGCGGGCCGGCTGGTCGTCCAGCGCCACAGGCTGCATGAATCCCAGCGTCTTGCCGTCGTCGGCCAAGCGGAAATAGCCGCGGTCGGGATTACGGAAAAAGTCTTTCAGCGGGTATTTTTTGGGCAACGGCGTGGTGTGAGGCAAAGTCGGTCTCCTGAGCGGCATTCGGGCCGGCGGTTTTACCTCTTGATCATGCCATAGGGGGCAGGGTTCCGTCGAACCGTGGGGCAAACTGGCGATGGAGAGCCGGATTGCGGGATAATCGCGGCTGGTTATTGGAGTGAACATGATCAGAATTGCAGTGGCGGCGCTCGCCGTGGCCGGCCTGGCGGGCTGCTCGACCGGGATTTCATCGGGCGGAAATATGCCGTCGGATAGTTTGACGGTGCAGTCGGATTACCGTTCGACGTACGAGGCGGCGACGGCGCAGGCCGAGCGGTGCCTGCGCGGCACAGGGGCGTATACCGTGCATGGCACGGTGGACGATGCGAGCCGCACCGCATTGATGCGGGTCGAGGCGCCGATTACGGGTGACGACGTGGCGAGGGTGAAAATCACCGGCCAGGGCGATCGTGAGTCTCAGGTGGACATCCTGATGTGGGGGCGCGGCATCTGGAACGAGAAAGCCGTCGACGCCATGCGTGCGGCGGTGATTTACCAGGTGCCGTCGTGCACGACGTATATGCCCAAGGATCCGCCTGCGGAGCAAAAATCCCGAAAATAAGGATAGTAGGACAGTGCGATAGCGAGTGATCCGCTGTTGTCTTGACTGCGGTCGCGGCTATGCTGCTGGGATAGACGCCTGGCGGGCTGCCGTGAGGCCGTTTCGCTGCTTGCCGCGTCGCTCAGTCATGCAGGTCAGTCACTGCCGGGCCGTCGTTTGATGACTTTGAAGGAGGCCGAGGCCTTGGCGACGATTTGACCTTCGGTATTGCGGATTTCTCCTTCACAGAAGGCGATCGATGTGCCCAGGCGCAGACAACGGGCTTCGATGACGAGGTCGCTGTTGCCGGGGGAAAGGAAACTGGTGGTCATGTCGATGGTGGCCATGCCCAGCTCAGGATCGCTGCCGCGGGCGGCGGCGCTGAGCGTGAAATCCAGCACGCTCATCAGCGTACCGCCATGAATATCGCCGCGGCTATTGGTCAGATCCTCGCGCCAGGGCAGTCGCGTACGCGCATGGCCAGGGCCGATGCTTTCGGGAATCACACCCATCAGGTGCATCAAAGGAATCGTCAGGCCAAAATAGTCAGTCGTGGCAGGCGTGGTCATGGATACGAGAAGATCAGCAAAATTGTTAAAAGCGCGATGCGATAGCGCGTCATAATATTCTTTTTTTGGATTGGGCTGCCGGCAGGCGTGACGATTATCGGTCTGTTTACCTGGGAAGCATTGGCGTATTTTTGTCCGCACGGTGGTCGTTCGCATGCGGCAGCCAGTGTGATATCTGCTTATTGGCGGATCCGCCCGTTGCAGTGAGTGTGATGCCGGTTTCCCGGCAGATTGTTATCCCCATTTGTCATGCTTTCGTTTTCGCGCAAGATCGTACATGTAGACATGGATGCGTTTTATGCATCGGTGGAGCAGCGCGATAACCCATCGTTGCGCGGGTTGCCCGTGGTCGTTGCCTGGGAAGGGCCGCGGTCGGTGGTCTGTGCGGCCTCTTACGAAGCTCGCCGGTTCGGGGTGCATTCGGCCATGTCGGTGGCCCGCGCACAGAGGCTTTGTCCCAATGCCATTTACGTGCCGCCCGATTTCAATCGATATCGCGAGGTCTCGCGCCAGGTGCGGCAGGTTTTTGCGCGCCATACCGATTTGATCGAGCCTTTGTCCTTGGATGAGGCTTATCTGGATGTGACGGTAAACAAGATGGGCCTGGCATCGGCCACGGAGGTTGCCCGTGTGATCCGCAGCGAGATCTTGCAGGAGACGCGTCTGACGGCCTCTGCGGGCGTTGCGCCCAATAAGTTCCTGGCCAAAATTGCCTCTGACTGGAATAAGCCCGATGGCCTTTTTGTGATCAAACCATCGCAGGTGCTCGCATTTTTGCAGCCGTTGCCGGTGCGCAAAGTACCCGGGGTGGGCAAGGTCATGCAGGGCAAGCTCGACGCGCTGGGCGTGCAGACTGTGGGCGATTTATCGCGTTTTACTGCGGTCGAATTGGAGCATCATTTTGGGCGCTATGGGGTGCGATTGCACGAGCTGTCACAAGGCATCGACAATCGCGCTGTGCAGCCTGATGCGCCATTGCAGCAGATATCGGCGGAAACGACTCTGATGGTGGATCAGCCGATCGAGGCATTGAATGAGGTGCTGGGGCGTCTGGCGATCAAGGTCTGGGATCAGGGACTGAAAAAGGGCGCGATTGGCCGCACGGTGGTCCTGAAGCTGAAGACAGATCGTTTTCGTATCGTGACGCGCACGTTGACGCTGACACGCGCGCCGGCCTCGGCCCAGGATCTCGCGATGGTTGCTCAGCAGCTCTGCCTGCGCGTGGATTTGCCCGGCACGACGCGGTATCGATTGGCCGGTGTGGGTATGAGCAATTTTGAGGATGTTGCCGAACAAGCCCGACAGGCTGATCTGGACTTGTTCGGCGAGGCAGCTTGCTGATCAGAATCAGCCGTTCAGGCGCTGTTTGACCTGTTGCGATACTTCGGACATATCGGCTTTGCCAGCTAATGCGGGCTTGAGAATCGCCATGACCTTGCCCATGGCAGCACCGCCGCTCAGGCCCTGTGCCGCGACTTCTGCGAGGGCTGCGTCTACTGCTGCAGCGATTTCCTCGGGGGAGGCTGCTTGCGGTAGGAATTCACGCAGCACGTCCAGCTCGGCAGTTTCCTGTGCCGCGGTTTCCAATCGGCCGGCTTGCTCGAACGCGGCAATCGATTCGCGGCGTTGCTTTACCTGCTTTTCGATGATCGCCGTGATGTCTGCGTCGCTCAGTTCTCTGCGTTCGTCGACTTCTTTCTGTTTGACCGCGGCAACGAGGAAACGTAGCGTGGACAAGCGCTGGGCGTCACGGGCGCGCATGGCTTCTTTGACGGCGTCGGTCAGGCGGGTTTTGAGCGTAGTGGTGCTCATGGGGAAACCTTTGTTTAGATACGGAGGGGGAGAGTCAAGTGTAAACCGGATGAGGGTGGGGGTTAGTGCTATTGGACGTCGATGCGGGGCAGTGGCTGCGTGGGGGCTTCACGTTGGCGGTCCGGCGCGCGGGCGCCGGACACCGCGTTCGCTCACCTCGTCCGGCCCGTTCGGGCCTACCTACGGTGTCCGCTCCGCTCGCCAACGAGGCGCCCCCACGCAGCCACTGCCCCGCATCGACTCGCAGTAACTCAAGCTCATCACATCGCTGGCACGGGTTTTTTGCTTGGCATTCTTCTGCATCAGTCTGGGTGAAGAGAAAGATCTTGCAGGGCTGCGATGACCGGGTGCCCTGCACACCCGGTCATCGCGTTCGGGATCTGCATGCAGAGGCTGTGGCACCGTTACCGGCGAAAGATCTCTCGAGTCACATTGACGTAATGCCACGCATGGCACTCGTTCTAGCGCCATCATGGTGAGCGCAAATCATGTCTGCGACAATGAACTCGTGATCCAGAGCACGAGCATGCTACGGATACGCTGCCGAAAAAAAGTAGCCTACGCATCATCGCCGCAAGCCTCACTCGCTGCCAAGCAGATCTTCCAATCAGCCACCACGCCACCCCGTCGCATGCCCGGACCGATCGCTTGAGGTAGGCGCGCTGGGCGCCTGCCGAAAGCAGCACTGCAAGATCTTTCTCTCTACCAACGCGGCTGCAGAAAAATGCCAAGCAAGAAAGTCGTGCCAGCGGTGCAGAGAGCTCTAATTGCTGCCAGTCGAGCCGAGGCAATCGGCCCGGCCGGGCGCCTCAAAGTCGAGTGGAGCGGACACCGTAGGTAGGCCCGAACGGGCCGGACGAGGTGAGCGAACACGGTGTCCGGCGCCCGCGCGCCGGACCGACTTTGTGAAGCCCGGCCGGGCCGATTGCCTCGGCTCGACGACCAATAGAACTCCTACCTCACTTCATACCCACCTTATCCATAGGCAAACTAAATATGTATAATAAATACATGTTTAAAGTTTTCTAGTAGCCGAAGGAGCTAGCATCATGTTGAGCCAGGAAGTCCGCGATCTGGTAAAAGCCACTGCGCCGGTATTGAAAGTCCACGGTGAAACGCTCACCTGTCACTTTTATGCCCGCATGTTCCGCCACAACCCGGAACTGAAGCAGGTGTTCAATCAAGGCCACCAGGACGGCGGGCAACAGCAGCAGGCCTTGGCCGCGGCCGTTGCCGCGTATGCAGAGCATATTGATGATCCTTCGGTGTTGATGCCGGTAGTGACCCGCATCGTGCACAAGCACGTCAGTTTGGGGATACGGCCTGAGCATTACGCGATTGTCGGCAAGCATTTGCTGGCCTCGATCAGAGAGGTCCTGGGCGAAGAGGCCGCGACCGATGAGTTGATTGCGGCCTGGGCTGCGGCTTATGGTCAGTTGGCCGATCTGCTCATCGCCGAGGAAGCCAAACTTTACGCAGAGTCCGCTGGCAAGGACGGCGGTTGGACTGGCTGGCGTGGTTTCCGCGTGGACAGCAAAGTCCCCGAAAGCGCCGAAATCACGTCGTTCTACCTGGTCCCCGCAGATGGCGGCCCTGTACCAGATTATCTGCCCGGGCAATACATTTCCCTGCGCGTCTATGTGCCTCAATTAGGCATCATGCAGCCCCGTCAGTACAGCCTGTCGGATGCGCCAGGCAAAGGCCGTCTGCGCATTTCGGTCAAACGCGAGGATGGCACTGACAATACGCCAGCCGGCAGCGTGTCCAATGTTTTGCACGCCAACGTAAAAGAGGGCGACGTGGTGGACCTGGCTCCCCCGCAAGGCGAGTTCACCTTGAACGATAAAGGCGCCGCGCCAGTCGTGCTGTTGAGCGGCGGCGTAGGTTTGACGCCCATGGTATCGATGCTGAATCATCTGGTGGCACGCGACGACGGCCGTCAGATTCGATTCGTACATGCTTGCCGCGACCGTTCGGTGCATGCCATGAAATCGCATGTGAACGACATTGCGAATTCGCGGCCCAATGTGCGTAAAGTGGTCTATTACGAAACCGTCTCGCCGGACGATCAACAAGGCCAGGATTATGACTACGCAGGCCGTATGAACCTGGAGGCGATTCGCGATGTCGCTGTGTTGCCGGACGCGGATTACTACTTGTGCGGTCCTTTGCCCTTTATGAGTGCGCAACGTCAAGCGTTGACCTCGCTGGGCGTGGCGCCGGAGCGCATCCATGCCGAGTTGTTCGGCACGGGCGGGCCGGGCGCTTAACCGGTATAGTTCGACCGCATGCAACTGACCAAATACACTGATTTCGGCCTGCGCGTCATGATGTACCTGACGCAGGGCAATGGCCGTAAAACGCCGGTGACGATCCCCGAGATCGCCGAGCGGTTCGACGTGTCGCGCAATCATTTGGTCAAGGTCGCGCATTTCCTGGCCCAGCAGGGCTGGGTGACCACCGCCCGGGGCAAGGGCGGTGGCCTGCGGCTGGCGCGCGCGCCGGCCGAATACCGGCTAGGGGACCTGGTGTATGCCCTGGAGAATCAAAAAGCGTTGGTGAATTGCGGGGAGCCTGTTTGTGCACTGCAGGGTTTTTGCCTGCTCTCGGGCGTACTGGCAGACAGCCTGAAGACGTTTTACGACGAATTGAATCGCCATACCTTGGCCGATCTGGTGCGAGCCCCCACGGGCGAGGCGATTGTGAGGCTGCAACTGGTGGCGTGACGGGCTAAGGGTAAACCTTAGGTTATGACTACCCGTCAGATTGGCATTTGTGGGACCGGGGTCAAGCTCTCAGAATAGGAAACAGCGTAAATGTCTCTTATCAGCCAGGGTTTCGATGAAAGTTTGTGTAATTGGTGCCGGCGTCATCGGCGTGACGTCGGCTTATTTTCTGGCGCGTCAAGGTCATGATGTCGTGCTGGTGGATAGCCGTGCGCGTCCGGCGACGGTGTCCAGTTACGCCAACGGCGGGCAACTGAGCTACAGCTATGTGGCCCCGTTGGCAGGGCCGGGCGTGTTGCCCAGCGTGCCGGGCTGGCTATTGCGGTCCGATTCGCCATTGCGGTTCCAGCCACGTCTGGATCCGCATCAATGGCTGTGGTGCCTGCAATTCGCATTGGCTTGCCGCGCGTCCGTGGCCCAGGCGTCGACCGCGCAATTACAGTCCTTGTCGTATCTGAGCCGGGATGTATTGCACCGCCTGCTCGAAGAAGAAGACCTCGATTTCGGTCATGTCCGCAACGGCAAACTGATTGCCTATCGCAGCCCCGAATTGTTGGAGAAAGCGCGCCGATTGGTGGACTATCAGGCGGCGTTGGGGGCTGAGCAGCGGGTATTGAGCGCGGCCGAAACGATTGCACTGGAGCCTGCCTTGTCAGGGCTGGGCGCGAATCTGGCGGGCGCCGTCTACACCCCCAGCGAAGAGGCGGGCGATTGCCGTCAATTCACCGAGGGTTTGTTCCGGCGTCTGAAAGACCTGGGCAACGTTGAATGCCGCATGGCAACGCCCGTGCAATCGCTGCGTCGCGAGGGCCGCAAGATTGTGGCGGTTGAAACCGCGAATGGAGATATACCGGTCGATGCGGTCGTGTTGGCGGCGGGCGTCGCATCGCGCAGTCTGATCAAGCCTTTGGGCCGGGATTTGCCGCTGTATCCGTTGAAAGGCTACAGCCTGAGCGTGCCGATGGAGCCCGGCGACGACACTGCGCCCGAAATCAGTGTGACGGATTACGAGCGGCGCATTGTGTATGCGCGCATCGGGCGAGTATTGCGCATTGCGGCCATGGTGGATATCGGCAGCCCGAATGCCGATATTGACCCGGCGCGTATTGCATTGCTGAAACGGCAAGTGCACGAGGCCTTTCCCCAACTGGATCTGACCCAAGCCGTACCGTGGGCAGGGCAGCGCCCGGCGACGCCCACCGGCAAACCCTTGATCGGCGAGAGCCGCGTCGCCGATAACCTATGGTTGAACGTGGGGCAGGGCGCTTTGGGCTTTACGCTCGCCTGCGGCAGCGCGGCGCTGTTGACGGCGCAGATGTCGGGATTGGAATTGCCGATTGACGCGATGCCGTTTCGGCCTTGATATGTATGGCGATGGCTGATTATCGATATCCGGCACACATAGTGGACGTTTCTATAGCGTATGTTTGGTGGCGATAATCGACGTGCCTTTAATGGAAATCCCGGCTGCGTGCCGCCAGTCCGCCCAGCAAGGACGATAGATCGACCAGCCGTTTCGCAATGAGATGGCGGATGCCCTGGACGCTTTGCCACGTGCCATAAACCCCTAGCAACGTAGATCCGAGAAGCTCCCGGCGTTGGCGCTCTATGAGTTCAGGACGGACGACGACGTTTACAGAGCCTGTTTCGTCCTCCAAGGTGAGAAAGATCACGCCTTTGGAGGTTTGCGGACGCTGGCGGTTGATGACGAGTCCGCAGGCGCGCGCCAGGCGCCGGTCGGGATAGGTGTTGAGTATCTCGGCGGACTCAAAGCGCAGGCTTTGCAGATGTGTGCGCAGCAACGCCAGCGGATGGCGTCGCAAGGTCATGCGCAAGCTGCGATAGTCGTCGATGATCGCCTGGCCTTCTGTTTGGGTAGGCAAGGACGGTGTTTCGCTGTCTATGATATCGGCGTGGCGCAACAGGTCGCGGCTGGCTACGCTGGCGCTGGCCTCCCAACTGGCCAGCCTGCGATGGCCGGCCAAACTGTACAGCGCATCGGCCGCGGCCAGCGCATCGAGGTCGTGGCGCGTGAGCTCCGCGCGGCGGGCGAGGTCTTGGATGTGAGCGAAAGGCTGTCTGGCGCGAGCCTGTTCGATGCGTAGCGCAGCGGCTTCTGAGAGGCCTTGGATTTGGTTCAAGCCCAGCCGGACGGCGGGACGTGGGGATGTGGATTGCGCGGAGGACTCATCCACGGATGACGTGTTGCGATGTGCGTTAGTCTCCAATGTTGCGTCCCAGTTGCTGATGGTGACATCGGTCGGTAACACGCGCACGCCATGGCGTTGCGCGTCTTGGATTAATTGCGCGGGAGCATAGAAGCCCATCGGTTGGGAGTTCAATAGCGCTGCCAGAAAGGCTTCGGGTTCGTGGCACTTTATCCAAGCGCTCGCATAGGCCAGCAGAGCAAAGCTGGCAGCATGGCTTTCCGGGAAACCATATTCGCCAAAGCCTTCTATTTGGCGGATGATGGCGGTGGCGAATGCTTCGGTGTAGCCATTTTTTAGCAAGCCATTGATCAGCTTTTCATTGAATTTTCCGATGCCGCCTTTGCGTTTCCAGGCTGCCATGGAGCGTCGTAATTCGTCAGCTTCGCCAGGCGAAAAATCGGCTGCGACCATAGCGATTTGCATGACTTGTTCTTGAAAAATGGGTACGCCCATGGTGCGTTTCAGTACACCACGCACGGCGTCGCTCGGATAGGTTTCTTTTTCGAGGCCTTGCCGCCGTTTCAAGTATGGATGCACCATGCCGCCCTGAATCGGGCCTGGCCGTACGATGGCGACTTGCACGACCAGATCGTAATATTTTTGCGGCTTCAGGCGTGGCAGCATGCTCATTTGCGCGCGCGATTCAATCTGGAATACGCCGACAGTGTCAGCCTTGCAAATCATGTCGTAAGTAGCAGAATCCCCTTCTGGAATATCGTCCAGGGACCAAGAGCGTCCGCGGCGTTGACTGACAAAATTCAGCGCGCGATGCAAAACGGAGAGCATGCCCAGCGCGAGCACGTCGACTTTCAACAGCTTGAGTGCATCAAGATCATCCTTGTCCCATTGCACGACGCTGCGATCGGGCATGGCCGCGTTTTCGATGGGGACCAAACGCGCCAAGTTGTTGCGCGCGATCACGAATCCGCCGGGATGCTGCGACAGATGGCGCGGAAAATTGATCAAAGTTTCGGCCAAAGCGGCCCACTGCCTGGCGACCGTTGAGTTAGGGTCGAGACCGCAGCTATCCAGGGTGCGCAACAGAGCGAGTTTGCTATCCCACCATTGGTGGGCGCGGGCGACGGCATCGATGACGCCTGGGTCGACTCCCAGCGCACGGCCAGTATCGCGCAGTACGCTGCGGGGCCGATAGGAAATGACAACGCCGGTCAGCGCTGCGCGATGACGGCCGTATTTGTCGTAGATGTACTGGATGATGTCTTCGCGGCGTTGATGTTCGAAATCGACATCGATATCGGGAGGCTCGTTGCGTTCTTTGCTGATAAAACGTTCGAACAATGCCTGGCTGCGTTGCGGATCGACGGCAGTAATGCCCAGGCAATAGCACACGACTGAATTGGCGGCCGAGCCGCGCCCCTGGCAGAGAATGTCCAGGCGCTTTGCCTCTTGCACGATGTCATAGACCGTCAGGAAATACGGCTCGTACTCCAACTCGACGATGAGCTTGAGCTCTTTTTCGATGGTCTCGAGCACGGAGGAAGGAATGCCCTCGGCAAAGCGTTTTGCGGCACCCGCATAGACCTCTTTTCGCAAATAGCTGGTGGGCGTTTCCCCCTCGGGCACGATCTCATCGGGATATTCGTAACGCAAGCTGCGCAACGAAAACGTGCAGCGTTGTGCGATAGCTATCGTTTCGGCCAATATTTCTGCGGGATAGAGCGAGGACAGACGCAGGCGAGTGCGCAGATGCTGTTCGGCATTAGATTGCAGATCGTAGCCGCATTGCGAGACCGCGCGTTTGCTGCGGATGGCGGTCAAGGTATCGTGCAGCGGCTTGCGTGAACGCAGGTGCATCTGCACATTGCCAAGCGCGGTGATGGGTAACCCGGTGATACGGGCGGCATGTTGTATAGCCGCGCGGTGCAGATCATCGCGCGCCTGATGCAGCAAAGTCATTCCGATCCAGGCGCGGCCCGGAAAGGTGCGCGCCAGCCAACGGGCTTGTTCCACGATGATCTCGGGCGGCGTGCCATGAGGGGGCGCCAAAATCGCCAAACATTCAGGCATATTGCGCAGATGTGCATAGGGCGGCTGAGGGGCGGCGATGTCATCCCGATAGAGCTGATAATGGCCTTTCTCTGTGCGCGATCGGCCGAGAGTGATCAGTTCGGACAGATTGCCATAACCCTCGCGCGTTTGTGCCAGCAGCACAAGTGATAGCGCGTGAGCGTCAGGGGCAAAAGGCGCAGCAGCTAAACGCAATGTGCTCCCGATGATGAGCGAGATCTCGTGCTTTTCTGCTTCGACCAGTGCGCGTACTACGCCGGCCAATGAACACTCGTCGGTGATGGCGATCGCGGCGTAACCGAGTTGCGCGGCTTGTGCGACCAACTCCTTTGGATGCGAGGCACCCTGCAGAAACGAAAAATTTGAAAGGCATTGCAATTCCGCATAAGCGGGCAATCCAGGCAAGGGCGCGGCGTGTGTCATCAGGCATAGCGTCCATGCAAAAACCAACGAGCGTTTTCGGTGTCGCGTTCGCGATAAATCCAATAGCGGGCGGACGCGGCATCCTCCGCAACGAAATAGTCGCGTACGGTCAAGGCCGCATCCCACCAGCCGCTTTCGATGCGCTCGGGGCCACGTACGAGACGCAAGGACTGGCCCGCATAGGTGGGACGATTCTGCAGAACCTGCAATGGAATGGGAGGATCCAGCAGCCAGAAGGGGCGGTCCATGAATGCAAATGAGCTCTGCTGGGGCGCTGGCGACGGTTGCTGTGCCGCGCACCAGCGATTGGCAGTCTCGGGGCGATGATCGGCGATGGGGTTGGCTTGCAGCACGCGTTCGCGTCCCAGGCGCGCACTGAGCAGATCCAGCAGACGGGCATGATCCGCCGGCGAGCCGCCAGGTTCGGGAAACAGGCTGGTGCTGGCCGCGGGTTGTTCGACAGTGTCGTCTACGCGCAGACTGAGGGCGATGGCAGGCGCCTCCAGCGGCAAACGGCCGAGTTTTTCACGCAGCAGACTCAGTAAATGCGAGGGCTGCCATGCTGGCTGAGCCAGGTCGATGGGCAGCGTAGTGGGGGCGCGCGCGCGCCGGCCGCGTTCGTGCTCGAGTTCCAGCGTGAGATGTTGAACGGCACGGCGTCTCGCGATGAGCCAGCCGCAAAGGGGCTCTATCAACCGCTGCGCCCAGGACAAGACGGCCTCGGCATGTTCGATGTAATCGGGTAGCTCCAGACGCTGGAGAAACCGCGCAGGCGGCTGAATCCACGCATGGCATTCGGGGGCGGCGCCATAGGCGGCATCGAGAGAGTGCAGCAGTTCGGTGCCGCAACGGCGTTGCAGGCCGGCGCGTGGCAGGCGGCGCAAATCGCCCAGCGTGCGGCAGCCTATGCCGTGCAACCAATCCAGACGAGGCTGTGCGCTGGGCAATAAGGCACAGGGCAATGTGTCCAGCCGCCGCGCCAATGTGCTGAGCTGTAATGCGCGCCGCGATGCCCGTGCGCGAGCCTGATGCGCTAACAACCACGCGCCTTGAGCGGTGGGCGCCATGCCTGACCAGGTATGCAAACCCATACTGTGCAGTGTGGCGGCCATGCGCCCATGCAATCGTCGCGGGCCGCCAAAATACGTCAGGCTGGCGCCGACCTGTAAGAGCAGCGTGTCGGGTTCCGCTATTGCAATCTCGGGCGTGTATTGCAACAAAGCCAGTGCCGTTTCGTGCAGCAGATGCTGTTCGATCAACGGATCACGTGCGAGCAAAGGCACGTCCGGCGCGATGGCGGCAGCACCCGCGCGGCGCATTCCGACATGGATGCCCGACGCTGCGGCAGCAGGCGTCAGCGCCGCGATACGCGCCGCCTGATCCAGCATCGCAAACGCTGCATCAGGAGACCATCGTGGGCGTGCGGCGTCCAGCGGCAGGCTGTGCAGAAAGATGGCGATCCAGAGAGGCATGATCAGAGAGACTGCCAACCGGTACGCTGGCAGTCTGGACAACAGAGGTGTGAATGGTTTCTTCAGTGGCAGACGTATGCGCCGCCGCAGATTCCAACACTAAAAATAACGGCTGCGTGCAACTCGGGCCACGGCGTTTCAGGATGTGCACGGACAGGCCGCCGGGCGCAGGCGATAGGGCCAGCCGCAGCGGCGCGGGAGACGCCTGTTGCGCAGCGGTAGCCGGACGCAACACAAAGCACAGCGTTTCGGCCATCTGCGCTGCCAGATGCAGGCGGCGCAAGGATTCCGGCCGCACACGCGGCAACCAGCACAGCAGCGCCCCGCAACTGCCATGCTTCAGAATCTGTTCGGCTGCCCAGAGCGCATCCAGGGGGCGTTCGGGAGCGACCCAGAGCAATTGCGCAGGATTCAGACGCCAGCCTTGCCAACAGGCCAGATGCGGCACATGAGGCGGCTGCACCAAGGCAATCGGATGCCGGCGGTCGAGTTGCGCCAGCGCGGGCTGCAGCAGGCGGATTTCGCCGATGCCGGCGTGCGGCGTCAGGAGCTCGATCAGGGCGCCCACCGGCCAGCCGCCGCCGGGCAACTGGGCCGACAGCGCCGCATAGCCGGTGGAAATGCCACGATGGGCGCTATGCGCCAATTGAGTAGCACGCCATAAAGCAGGATGGATATGTTCTGGGGACGACATGATAAATCTCGTTTGCTGTATAAATATACAGTATTTTGAGAGGGGATTTACAATGGCTTATTGGGGCCAGGTTGATGCCCCCTGGAGCACCCCATGACAGAGCCCGCCACCCTCGAATTCCTGCCTGACGCCGATACCGAGATCAAACAACTCTTTATCCTGCTGCACGGTGTCGGTAGTACACCGCACAGCCTGGCGGCCTTGATTCAGGCTGTACGCACGGCATTTCCGGCGGCAGCGATTTTGGCGCCGGCGGGGTTTGAGCCCTATGACGGTGGGGGCGAGGGGCGCCAATGGTTTTCGGTGCGAGGAATCGACGAAGACAACCGCGCGGAACGTGTGGCCCGTGCTTTGCCGCCGTTGGTGGATTACGTCCGCGCCGCCCAGGCTCGATTTG
The DNA here is from genome assembly GCF_002261185.1 of Bordetella genomosp. 4. Classification (GTDB taxonomy): domain Bacteria; phylum Pseudomonadota; class Gammaproteobacteria; order Burkholderiales; family Burkholderiaceae_B; genus Bordetella_A. The sequence goes on along the minus strand of NZ_NEVQ01000013.1, from coordinate 723,638 downwards.
GTCTATTGCAGTCCGATACCGCGCTGGCCGGTTTCTCGCAGGGGGCGATCATGTCGCTCGAGGCTGTACAGGCACATGATGGTCTGGCAGGGCGCGTGCTGGCATTTTCCGGCCGCTATGCCCAGCTACCTAAGGTCCCGCCGCAATACACCACGATCCATTTATTGCACGGGGCTGATGATCACGTGATGAACGTGTCGTATGCCCAAACGGCGCAGGCGTGGCTGGATTCTCTGCACGGGGATTGCACCATCGACGTGGCCAGCCGCGTCGGCCACGAACTGCATCCGGCCTTGATTCAACGCGGAATCGAGCGTCTGCAAACCTGCGTGCCGCTGCGCAGCTGGGAAGCCGCGCTGGGACTGGATCAGGCGCCGTCAAAGGGCGAGACGCTGCATTGATCCGATGTGCGGCACGCTCAGCCGTTCTGAGGGTGTCAACACAAAGCGTCGTCCAGGCAGCGCGCTCTCGTCGCGGTGCCTATCGCAGGCCTCGCGTGGCCACTTATCGCGGCGTCGATGCCGGTTGCGACACGGGTTGCACGGGCGCATCCTGCCACCCACCCCCCAGCGCCAGGAACACATCAATCTGATCGCCGCTCAGCGCAGCCTGCGAGGCCGCGAGCGCGCTCTCGTCCGTCGCCAGGGTACGCTGCGCATCCAGCACGTTCAGATAATCGGTTTTACCTGCATGAAATAGCTGCTCGGCTTGCTTGGCCGCGATGGCGCTTTGATTGCGTGCTTCTTGCAGCGCAGCGTGTCTATCGAGTTGCCGGGCATAGGCGACCAGCGCGCTTTCCGTTTCACGCAATGCACCCAACACCGTATCGTCGAAGTTGGCCAGTGCAGAACTCGCGACCGCTTTCGCTTGAGCGATTTGTGCCTGCGCAATGCCGGTATTGGGAATGGTCCAGGAAATCAACGGACCCACGCTCCAGCTATACGTGCCGCGTTCGCCTATCATCGTCATGGGGGCTGCGGACGAACCGGACAGTCCCAATGAAATCGTCGGATATAACGACGCTGTGGCCACGCCGATGCGCGCGGTAGCGGCGGCGAGCTTGCGTTCGGCTTCGCGGATATCGGGGCGGCGGCGCAATAGGGCAGCGCCGTCTCCGACCGGGATCGGTTGCGTCAGTTGTGGCGGCGTATGGCACGCCAATAGCGACGCAGGCATTTCGGCCGGTGTACGGCCGGTCAAGGCTGCCAGGCGATAGAGCGCCTGGCGTTGGCTGGCCTGAAAGGGCGGCAGGTTGGCTTGCAGTTGCTGTAATTGACTGCGTGCGCGTGTGACATCCAGCACGGTGCCGCGGCCGGCCTGCTGCAGGCGTTGTACCGCATTGAGCGAATCGCGCTGTACGGCGACGGAGCGCTGGGCCGAGGCGAGCTGCATGCCGCTGGCGCAGATGTCGGCATAGGCACGCGCCGTTTCCGCTACGACCGTCACGCGCGCGGCATCGTAGGCAGCCTGGGCGGCGGCTTCATCGCCCTCGGCGGCTTCGATGGTGCGGCGGATTCTGCCGGCGAGATCAATCTGGTAGCCAATACTGATGCCGCCCGAATACGACCAGCGATTCTTGGGACGCGTGTCCGGCGCCAGCACCGATACTCCCGACGAATGTCCGTAGGTGGCTGGTGACGCGTTCACGCCGATGGTGGGCTGTTGCGCGCCGCGGGCTTCTTCGGTCAGGGCCTGAGCGCGTTCCAGATTCGCCGCGGCCATACGCAAACTCGTATTGGCTTGCAGCGCCTGGCCGATCAGTTGGTCCAGCGTGGGGTCCTGGTATAACCGCCACCACGTGCCCGGCACTGCGTTCTGCTGAAAGACGGCCTCGTGAGATTGTTGAAACTCGCCAGCTGCGGCGGGACGATTTACCGCCGCGTCCTCTGGGACTTTGTAGTCGGGGCCCACTGCGGCGCAGCCGGCTATTGCCAGGGTGATGGCCAGTGCCAATGGGGTCAATACGCGAGAGGAAATCATTTTGGATCGATCTCCACTGTTGCGGTTTGCCCCGCCACCAGACGCACCCCCTCGGGAACTTGATCGATATGAATGCGCACCGGGATACGCTGCGCCAGACGGACCCAGTTGAAATTGGGATTCACATTGGGCAGCAGGTTGGCGCCTGTGCTGCGATCGCGATCCGCGATGCCCATTGAGATGCTTTCGACATGGCCCTGGATTTGGCGCGATTCGCCCATCAGGGTGACCGTGGCGGCGTCGCCCTCGTGGATGTGAACCAGTTTGGTTTCCTCGAAATAGCCTTCGACGTAGAACGAGTTCGCATCGATCATCGCCATGACGCCTCGGCCCGCCGTGACATAGGAGCCGGCGCGCAGATCCAGGTTGGTCACGCGGCCATCGACCATGGAGACCACGCGGCTGCGATCCAGATTCAGTTTGGCTGTATCGAGCTGGACGTGGGCTTCGGCCAGCGCGGCCTCGGCTTGTTGCAATTTGGCCTGGCTTTGTTCGACGTCCTCGGTCGAGACCAATGAGCCTAGCGAGCGATTGCGTTTGACGTCTCGTGCGGCTTGATCGCGGGCGACTTGCTGTGAGCGCAAGGCAGCCTCGGCCTGATTCAGCGCCAATTGGAAACGGGCGCGATCGATCTCAAAGAGGACATCTCCTTTTTTGATGTCCTGGTTATCGTGCACCGGAACGGCGGTCACCAGGCCGGATACATCAGGGGCGACCTGCACGACGTAGGCCTTGACGCGGCCGTCGCGTGTCCAGGGGTCCATTTCATAATGCACCCATAATTGCCAGCCGGCATAGACCGCCACGCAGACGGTCAATACCGTCACGAAGAATTTGCCTAGACGGCGAAAACGCGGCGAATTGAGGATTTTCATGGAACTACTGCTTGAATATATAAGGTGAAATCAGAAACACGCCATAGAGCAAGACCACATACAGCGCGACATCGAACAAGGCCGGATGCCATACCAGTCGATAAAAGCCGACACGTGCCAATACCCGGCGCACAACCCAGGACACACCCAGCGTGATCAGCCCCAGCACCAGAGGCCAGGGAAAATAAATGCCGTAAAAATTAAACTCGCCGATCATGATGCGTGGGCCGGCTGCAGAATGCCGGATTGATAGTCAGGGGCCTCAGGGAACAAGGCGCGGCGAACCCCGACCAGGGCCACGACGGCACGCTCGCGCGCCACGAGGGCGCCCGGGGACGCTGTGACACGCGCCAATGCGCGGTCGATGTTGTCGAGCAAGTTCGGGAAATCAGAGGCCTTGCGATGATGGGTTGCACGTTGACGGAAAAAGTCGGCCAAGCCTTTCAGTACCGGCCGAACACTGGGGTCAATCGCCGGCAGGATACGGCGGGCACGCTGCAATTCCGCAATGTCATTGCCCACGCGTAAATCTTTCAAGGCATCGTCGGCCAGATGATCGTCTGCGCGTTTGGCCAGCGACAAGCGCGGCTGCAGCATGCCGATCCGGTCCAGCATCCGCGCGGCATAGGCCGAGCGCGAGGGCACCTGGCTGGCGCTCGCCAATGCCACCAGTTCTTTCCAGTTGGCGATCTGGATGCGGCGTGCGCTGCGATCGGCACTGATGGTGCGGAAAATCGCGGCAATGATGGCTGCGGTCGCGACGCCCATGATTTGCGCCGTCATCGTATCGACAAACGACACCAGGTCGGCCGTGTTCGTATCATGCAACGCAAGCGTGCCCAAAAAACCGAACAGCAATGCCATGGCTTTGCCGGTGTAGGCCGGGCGGGGCAGTAGTACACCCAACGCCAATGCTACAGGCGCCATCACCAGCGCCAGCATTTCGAATGAATGGACCGCCGGCAAAATCCCCAGCAGATACAGCGCCGAGATGGGGATCGAGTAAATGGTGTAAGTCAAAAACTGCATGATGCCCGGCACGGGGTTGTCCTGTGCGGCAAAAAAGCAGCTGAAAATCGCCGCCATCATGACAGCGGTCGAGCCGTTGGTCCATGAGGTCTGGATCCAGAAAATGCAGCATACCGACACGGCCAAACCAGCGGCCAGTGCAGACAGCAAGGCCAAGCCATGGTCGCGGTGCATGGTCGAGCCGCTGCCAAAGCGCGCCTGGCGCCCGGACTGGCGGGGTACACCGGCCAGGCCGTCATGAATGTCCTGCCTCAGCGCCAGGCAGCGATCATAGCCGTCAACCAATTCACGCAAGCGATTCACCAGACTGACCATCAGCACATCGTGCCATTGAGAGGCAGGGCCGATCTCGGGGTTGAGCTCTGTCAGCGCAGTGCGCAGCGTATGCGCCTGCGAGCGATCGGCCTTGGGGCCCGCATCGACCCAGGCGGCAATGTCCTGCAGGATCGCGTTGACCGCGTCGGGTAGCGGTTGTCCGTCCTTTTGCAGAGCGTGCAAGCGATCGTCGACGGCTGACACCAATGGCGTCAGGGCTGCGATCTGATCCTGCATGGCGCGCACCGCGCCTGCTGTCCAACGGATATTGCCGGTATCGAACGGCACGTGGGTAGACAGCATCCGCAGTTGCGACAGATCCTCGGCCAGGACGCGGCGCTCTTTACCGCGCTGCACGGTCTCGCGATTGGTCAGGATGTCGTGGACCCAGTTGCGTGCATCGCGTACGGTGGCGTCCAGCCGGGCCATCAAGGGGCCGGCGATGCCGCGCGGGAAAATCAAACTATGAGCCAGCGTCGCACACACAATGCCCAGACAGATTTCCTCGACCCGGGCGAGCGCCGTATCGAATACCGTCAAGGGATCGGTGACGCTGGGAAAACCGATCATGGCGGCGGTGTAGCCCGCCAACATGAACAGGTACGAGCGCGGCGTGCGGTCAAGCACCGAGATATACAGGCATATACCTATCCATAGCGACATGGCCAGCACCATCAGCACGGGCTGGTTGGACAGGCGAGGGACCAGGTAGACAACGACTGCGCTGCCAAAGAATGTCCCGCCAAGCCGGAAAACCGCCTTTGAACGCACGGCGCCGGCCCATGGCTGCGACACGACATAGGCCGTCGTCATGGCCCAGAATGGACGCGGCAGCCCGATCGTGTACGACAGATAAAGCGCCGTGATGGCGCCTATGTAGCACTTGACCGAGAACAGCAGCTCGTTTGCATCGGGCAGTTTCATGGTCGATGTTCCTTTCGTACAGGAACGGCATCGTCGCGGCCTAGCGCTGTTTTTAGCGTGTCGAATACCCGCAGGCAAGCCTGCAAATCTTCGTGGCTCACATCCTTGAAAATTTGGCGGCGCAGCTTGACCAGGACGCCCTCGACTTGTTCGCGCAGGGCGTGGCCATCGGGAGTGAGATGGATGGTGCGGGCGCGGCGGTCATGAGGGTCCTCGCGGCGCTGGATCAGGCCTGAGGAGACCAATTGATCCAGCACGCGGACCAGCGAAGGCCCCTCGACACCGAGAGCCTCGGCCAGCGCGCCCTGGCGCACGCCATCGCCCAAGCGGCCCGTCAGGATGACGGGCCAGGCGGTCGCCTGTGACAAGCCATATTCAGACAGGGCGTTATCCGCTACGCTGCGATAAGCACGCGATAGCACCATGAGGCTGGCGGTGGTCGCCATGAGGCAGGAGTCGGTGTGTGGATTCGTCATATATGCATTGTATGCTATTTATTAGCATCCTATCAATATATTTGAGCGAAAATGTTTGGGTCCTTTTTGCCCCCGGGCCGCCCCAAGGCAAAGACGCCCCTTGGGGGGCAGCAAGCCGCAGGCGCAGCATGGGGGTTTTTACCGCTATTCAGGAGCGCTACTGTGAATAAACCATCCTCACCCCGGCTCGGCGCGCAGAGCGTACTGTCCGGCCTTGCCGGCTGGCGGGCGCATGCCGAGCGTGACGCCATTCAGAAAAGCTTTCAGTTCAAAGACTTCAACGCCGCCTTTGGTTTCATGGCACGCGTGGCCATGTATGCCGAAAAGCTCGATCACCATCCCGAATGGTTCAACGTGTACAACCGCGTTGACGTGGTCCTGTCCACCCATTCGGCTGATGGCGTGACCGAGTTGGATGTGCGCATGGCCCGCTTCATGAACGAGACGGCGGTATCCGTGGGGGTGGCTGCCGTGGGCGGCTGAAGACCTCTCTACTGAGACTCTCGCTCTTCATTACCCGAGATCCGAGCGTATTATTCCGTGGCGGCGGGGCACCGGTCAGGCAAGGCCCTATCAGGTCTGATCGCTGGCGATAATGATGAGCGCCCGCGCGGTCTTGCGGCCCTCGGCGCACAGGCTGTGTGGCAGATAGCCCGGAAAACGCACGCTATCGTCGCGTTCCAGCAGCACTGTATGTTCGCCGAAATGCACGCGGACGCGGCCTTCCAATACAAAAATCAACTCATCGCCGCCATGGTGGGCCACCGTGCGTTCGCCATGCGTGCCGACCTCTACCACCATAACCGACAGACCGCTGTTGCTGGCTCCCATGGTGATGGCTTCATAAGTATGTTCGCCCGGCTCCGTGTCTGACGAGCTCAATCGGTGCCGCTCGCCTGCACGCACGATATGGATTTCGTTTTTGGGATCGGCCTCGCCGAGCAGGGCGGAGAGCGGTGTCCCCAACACCGTCGCCACCGTATGCAGCGTGCCGACCGAGCCGAATTTTTCGCCGCGTTCCAGGCGCGACAGAAACCCCTTGTCCAAGCCGGTTTGCTCCGCTAGTGCTGTCAGCGTCAACTTGCGCTGGCGCCGTGTCGCCCGGATACGTAATCCCACTTGCTGAGCATCGGGGGGCGTGGCGGCTAGAGGTGGACGTTTGGGCGGCATGGAAAGACGGCAACTATCTCGGGCGAAAACGCGATGATGCCACTTTTAGGCGTGACGCACAGCGCGGCCTTGAGGGTTTCCCCTCGTTGCCTATAAAGGCAATTATTTGTACTTTGGGCAACATGTTGCCTATTAGGCAAAACGGACGGGATAGCCGATACGCGTTGTCTCTCCCCTGGAATCAACGGATATCAAGATGTCGGATTACGCTTTTCAAGATAAAGACGCCCTGCGCAGCCGTGTCGATCGCGAGATCGAATCGCGCGCGACGCCCTCGGCGAATTGGACCTCCGCGCAAAAAATGGCCCTGGCTTGCCGGATGCTGGCAGCGCAAGGCCATTGGCATGGCGGCCTGGCCGGTCAGATCACCTCGCGGGGCGATGAGCCTGGCACGATCTGGACCCTGCCTTTCGGGATCGGCGCCGACGAGGCGCGTGCGAGCGAGCTGATTCTGATCGACGAAGACATCAATCCTCTGGACGGCAAATCGCTGCCGAATCCGGCCAATCGTTTCCACGCCTGGATTTATCGCCATCGCCCGGAAGTCCAATGCATTGTGCACACGCATCCTCCCGCCGTGTCGGCGCTGTCGATGGTGGGCGAGCCGCTGGTGGTGGCACACATGGATGCCACGCCTTTCTTTGATGATTGCGCCTATCTGCCCGAGTGGCCGGGCTTGCCCATCGGCGATGACGAAGGCGAAATCATCTCCAAGGCATTAGGCAACAAGCGCGCGATCCTGTTGGCGAATCACGGCCTGCTTACGGCCGGCAAATCGGTCGAGGAAGCCACGGTGATGGCGATCTGGCTGGAACAAGTCGCCGCGCTGCAATTGCGCGCGCGGGCGATCGGGCCAGTCAAATCCGTGCCCGCTGACCGCGCCCGCGAATCCCACGATTTTCTGGTCAAGCCCAAGATACTGGAGCTGACTTTCGCCTATTTCGCCCGTCGCGCCTTGCGCGAGGCGCCTGACTGTCTCGACTAAGAGGAGCTTTGCCATGCAACGCCGCCGTTTCCTAACTTTGGCAGGGGCGGGTGGGGCCCTATTGTCTGCGCCTGTCGTGGCGCAAGAGGCTCCCGCCATCAATTGGCGTATGCCCAGCAGTTTTCCACGGTCCCTGGACACCGTCTGGGGAGCTGCGGAATACCTGACTAAGCGCGTTTCCGATCTGACGGACGGGAAATTCACGATCCGAGGATTCCCTGCAGGCGAGATCGTGCCGCCATTACAGGTGCTGGACGCTGTGCAGAACGGCACGACGGAGTGCGGGCATACGGCGGGTTTTTATTATCTCGGTAAAGAGCCTGCCTTGGCATTCGATACCGGGGTTCCGTTCGGGTTGACGCCACGTCAGCAGATGGCGTGGCTCTTGCATGGCGGAGGTGGCGCATTGATGGACGAGTTGTATGCGCGCTTCAATGCTTTGGCGATTCCTTGCGGGAATACGGGCGCGCAGATGGGAGGCTGGTTTCGCAAGGAAATCAAGACAGTCGACGATCTGAAGGGACTGCGGATACGCACGCCCGGCATGCTGAGCATGGTGTACGAAAAACTCGGCGCCATTCCGCAGCAGGTCGCGGGCAGCGATATTTATCCCGCGATGGAAAAGGGGGCGCTGGACGCAGTGGAGTTTGTCGGGCCATACGACGACGAGAAACTGGGCTTTGCCAAGGTCGCGAGCTACTACTACGGTCCTGGTGTGATGGAACTGGGAGCGAACCTGTGCCTGGCGATCAATCGCGACAGCTGGGCCAAACTGCCGCCTCGCTACCAAGAGGCATTGCGTGCCGCCAGCGCCATGGCAGCGGACGATTTACTGGCCAAATATGACGCCAACAATATCGTGGCGCTCAAGCGCCTGGTCGGGCAGGGCGTCAAGCTGAAAGCCTGGCCGCGCGAGGTCATGCATGCGATGCAAAGCGCGACCAAACAGGTCCTGGAAGACTACGCAGCCAAGAGCCCGCAGTTCGCCAAGGTCTTTGCCTCGTGGCGGGAGTTTCGGGCGGATCAACTGCTGTGGAACAGCGTGAACGATGGCGCGGCCGAAAACTATCTGATGGCAACGCGAGAGAAAGGCCTGTGAGAAGGAGGCTTCAGCCCTCGCAATCCGCCCAGCAATTAGGCGTCTCGTACAGGCGCACACGGCTCAGGCGCAGTTGTGCGCCATAGTGCCCATGATAGTGCGGCGCCAGGGTGCGAAAGACAATGCTGGCCAGGTTTTCGACCGTGGGGATGCAGTCCAGCACCACGGTCTTGTGGCCCGGCAGCGTGTCCAGAAAGCCGCGCACCGTCTCATCGCCGCGATACACCAGAAAGGCATGATCCCAGGGGTCGACGATATGCTGCTTGGCGATGGATTTGATTTCCGAAAAATCCATCACCATGCCGTTGTCGGATTCCCCCGGTGCATCGACGATATCGCCGGTGAGCGTGACCTCCAGGACGTAGCGATGGCCATGCAGGTTGCGGCATTGGCTGCGGTGATCGGGGATGCGATGCCCGGCATCGAATTCCAGCTTGCGAGTCACTGAGATCATCGCAAGCCTCGCTGGGCGTGAGGGGTCATCATTAAGGAATGCCTATGTATTTATGGGTTTGCAGGCTGAGCCGCCATTGCGGGTGCTGCAAACAGTACTGAACGGCCTGCTCGGTGTTCGCGGCGCGCGCCGGCCCATCCATGGGCTGCAGGAAAAAATGCTCGAAATCCAGGTGAGCGTAGGTTTCGGGCAATGCATTGGCTTGAGGGTAGACCAGCTTGAGCTCGTGGCCGCGTTCGATCACGACGGGCGCAGTGCCTTTGGGGCTGACACAGATCCAGTCGATGCCCGGGGGCGGCGGCAGCGTGCCGTTGGTTTCGATGGCGACGGTAAAGCCGTGCGCGTGCACGGCCTCGAGCAAGGCCTCGTCGAGCTGCAACAGCGGTTCGCCGCCGGTAAAGACAACGTAGCGGTCCTTGGTATCCGGGCCCCATGTCGCCGCGATGGTATCGGCGAGCAGGGCGGCCGTGGCGAATTTGCCGCCACCCTCGCCATTAGTGCCGACGAAATCCGTGTCACAGAACGTACAGGCGGCACTAGCCCGGTCGGCCTCGCGGCCCGACCAGAGATTGCAGCCGGCGAATCGGCAGAACACGGCGGCACGCCCCGCCTGGGCGCCTTCGCCTTGCAGGGTTTTGAAGATTTCTTTGGCGGAATAAGTCATGCGAGAACGGCATGGGCCGATCTAGGGTAATCCAGTATTTTACCGGGTTATGCGAAAACCTCGCGGTTCAAGCCCGAAGCCGGCTGCTGTTGCGCACGACCAACTCGCAGGGCACGTGATGGACGGTGGGGGCAGTGATCTCCCCCGCAGCGTTTTGCATGGCAGTCACTAGCGTGGCGGCGGCTTGCTCGCCGATTTTGTAGGGTTGCGTGCGTACCGTGGTCAGTCCGGGTTCGACTATGCTGGCCAGCGGGACATCGCCAAAGCCTGCGATCGCGCAGTCGCGCGGTATGGATAGACCCAATGTAGGCGCGCGCAACAGTGCCGTCAGCGCCAGATGATCGTGCGCAAAGATGACGGCCTCGGGGCGTTGCTCTGCGGGTTCCTGGGCCAACCGTGTCGCGTGAGCCAAGCCCGCCGCGTAGTCATCGTCAGCCGCGACGCGCACGATGTCGCTGCTGAGCCCCGCCTGCTGCATGGCCTGTGAATAGCCTTGCGCCCGCCGTTCGGCGCGCGTGTCCTGCGTGCCGTGCGCGCCATGCGCCATGGCAAAGCGGATGCGCCGCGCGCCTTGCTGCAGGAAATGCTCGGCCAGCATCAGCCCGACATCGTGCTGAGAAAAACCGACTTGGTGATACGGGCGGCCTTCGAGTATTTCCCAGGCCTCTACGATAGGGATCTGCAAGGTCTGCAGCAGGCTGTCGATGGCAGGGGCGTGATCGCCACGAGTCAATATGAGGCCGCTGGGGTGCCATCCCACAAAGGCACGAATCGCGCGTGATTCAGTGTCCACCGAATACTCGGTATTGGCCAGCAGCAATTGCAATCCTTGCGCCTCGAGCGCATCGGTCATTCCCCGTACCATCTGGGCGAACGTAGGGCTGCTGACGTTCTGCATGATCGCACCGACAGGGCCGCCATGAGTCGAGGCGAGCCGCCGCGCGATCTGATTGGGGGCATAGCCGGTCTGGGCGATGACGGCATCGATGCGCTCGCGCAGCTTTTGCGAGACCTTATGCGGCGCATTGAAATAGCGTGACGCGGTGACAGATGAGACGCCGGCCAGGGCGGCCACGTCATGGATCGTGTAATGACCCAGTTTGGGACGGGTGCGGGACCGTGGCTGAGATTCCGCGGGGGGATCGGCCGCTTGGTCAGAGTCAGGAGAGGGCGGGGGTGCTTGCGTCATAGGACGGAACTATACCGCTTGCATGTGCAAAATGATACCGGTACCATAACAAATGAAACCGGTATCATTTGATCCGGAAGCAGATAACGACAACCCTGAATCTGGCAGACAGGAGACAAACCATGACGATCTCGCGCCTAGGCTGCGCCGTTTTTTCCGCGGTGGCGTTGGCCGCCGTGCCGCTTGCCCACGCGGCGGACTATCCGCAGAAACCCGTCACGTTGGTGGTGCCGCAGCCTCCCGGCGGCGCTGCCGATGCAGTGGCCCGGCCGTTCGCGCAGGCCTTGGCCGCCCGGCTTGGCCAACCTGTCGTGGTCGAGAACCGGGCGGGGGCAAACGGCAACATCGCGGCGGCCTATGTGGCGCAGCGTCCGGCCGATGGCTACACCATTTTCTACGGCTCGATCAGCACGCTGGCGGTCAATCCGCATCTCTATAAATCGCCGGGCTTTGATCCGTTTAAGGATTTTCAGCCGATTACGCTGACGAACCAGACGCCGAACGTACTGGTGGTCGGTGCTCAGACGCCATACAAATCGGTGGCCGATGTGGTCAAGGCGGCAAAGGCTGAACCTGGTCAATTGGCGTTTGGTTCTGCCGGTAACGGCAACACCATGCATTTGACCGGCCTGCAGTTCGAGGCCAGTACGGGAACCAAATTGGTACATGTGCCGTACAAGGGCGGGCCAGCCGCCCTGACCGATGTCATGGGCGGACAGATTCCCATGATGTTCCACAATCTGTCGGCGGTGTTGCCGGTGGCGCAAGCGGGCAAGGTGCGCATTCTGGCAGTAGCCGATGAGAAGCGCTCGCCGCTGGCGCCCGACGTCCCGACGATGGCGGAGGCCGGCGCGCCTGGCACCGTGCAGATCGCGTGGAGCGGCATGTTGGTGCGTAGCGGTACGCCAGCGCCCATCGTCGATCGGCTGCACAAAGAAATGGTCGCCATTCTCGCCACGCCGGAGTTTCGCAAACCGCAAGAGGCCCAAGGCAGTGAAATCCTGTCGTCCACACCCCAGGAATTCGAGGCGCGCCTGAAAGCCGATTCCCAACGCATGGCCGAGGTCATCAAGGCCGGCAACGTACACATCGATTGATTTTCTATTCTCCTATGCCTAGCCCTAATCTTTTCAAACGTGCCTTGCAGGCGCGCCAGGCACAGATCGGCCTGTGGTCGACGCTGCCGTTTCCCATGGTATCCGAGCTCATCGCAGGCGCCGGTTTTGATTGGCTGCTGATCGATACCGAGCACACGCCCAGTGATCCCATTGTGGTTCAGCAGCTATTGCAGGCCGTCGCCGCGGAACATGATCGGCCCGCATCCGCCGTCGTGCGGCCCGCGTGGAATGACACGGTGCTGATCAAGCGGCATCTCGATGTGGGAGCGCAGTCGCTGTTGCTGCCTTTTGTGCAAAACCGCGATGAGGCCGAGGCGGCGGTGGCGGCGACGCGTTATCCGCCGCGAGGCGTGCGCGGGATGGGAGGCTCGATGCGAGGTTCGCGTTTTGGCCGGGACACGAATTACGTGCAAGAGGCCGAACGCGAGCTTTGCGTGTTGGTGCAGATCGAGACCATGGAGGCGTTGGATCAGTTGGAGCAGATTGCTTCGGTTGATGGCATCGATGGGGTATTCATCGGTCCCGCGGATTTGTCAGCCAGTATGGGCGTTCCTGGAGAGTTGCATCATCCCAAGGTGCGTGCAGCGATTGACAGCGCCATCCCCCGCATTCTCGCTTGTGGAAAAGCGCCGGGTATATTGATGCTGGACGAGCCCCGCGCCCGCGAATGCCTGGATTTGGGCGCCTTGTTTGTCGCTGTGGCGACGGATCAAGTACTGCTGCGCAAGGCCTGCGATGAGACGGCAGCCCGGTTCGCGAAACGCGGCGCCGATGTGACGCCTGCCACCTATTAACCTGATCGGCCTCGATTATCTGATCGTCCCCATGACCACACCCAAACGCAAGACACCAGAAACGCTGCGCAGCCACCGTTGGTTCGCCAGCGACGACATCCGCGGTTTCGCGCACCGCCAGCGTATGCAGCAACAGGGCCTGAACCGTGAGGAATTCATGGGACGGCCAGTGATTGGCATCATCAACACCTGGAGCGATTTATCTCCGTGCCACGCGCATTTGCGCGAGCGCGCCGAAGCAGTCAAGCGCGGTGTTTTGCAGGCGGGCGGTTATCCGCTGGAACTGCCTGCACTGAGCCTGGGCGAAGTGATGGTCAAGCCCACCACCATGCTGTATCGCAATTTGCTATCGGTAGAGTGCGAGGAGTTGTTGCGCAGCCTGCCTATAGACGGCGCCGTGCTGATGGGAGGCTGCGACAAGACACCGCCTGCGTTGGTGATGGGCGCGTTGTCGATGGACTTGCCCGTCATTTTCATGCCGGCGGGCCCGATGTTGAACGACCGGTATCGCGGCGAAGCCGTAGGCGCCGGCACGCATACTAAAAAGTTCTTTGCCGAGTACACCATTGGCGCCATCGACAAATCGGAATGGGTAGCCATGGAGTCGCGCATGACGCGCAGCGTGGGGACCTGCAACACCATGGGAACGGCCAGCACCATGACTGCCATCGTCGAGGCTCTGGGACTATCGCTGCCGGGCTCGATGGCGATTCCGGCGGTGGACGCTGCACATACGCGCATGGCATGGCAGTGCGGCCATCGCGCGGTTGAAATGGTGTGGGAGGACTTGAAACCCTCGCGGATTTGCACGGCTGCGGCATTTCGCAATGCCGTGGTGACCTATGTCGCCCTGGGCGGCTCGACCAATGCCGCGGTGCATTTACCCGCCATGGCGGGCAGGGCTGGGATCGAGTTGAATCTGGACGAAATCGACGCGATTGCGCGAGACGTTCCGGTGATCGCTAATCTTTATCCATCGGGCACGCGCCTGATGGAGGATTTTTTCTACGCGGGTGGATTGCCGACGGTATTGCGCAAGGTGGCTGCACATCTGGATCTGTCCACGTTGACCTGTACCGGCCGCACCCTGGGTGAAAACCTCGCAGACTGGCCAGAGGTCGAGGAGGACGGCACGATCCTGGACCCTGCGGCGCCGCTCAAGCAGGGCGTAGGAGATTGCGCCGAGGCCGGTCTGGCGATGGCTGTGGTACGTGGCAACCTTGCTCCCGACGGCGCGGTCATCAAGCCTTCGGCAGCGAGCCCGCATCTCTTGCGCCATACCGGTCCGGCGCTGGTATTCGATTCGAACGCCGAGATGTTCGAGGCTATGGCGGACCCCGATCTGGATGTGGACGAGAACACGGTCCTGGTGCTGCGCAACGGCGGACCCATCGGCGGGCCTGGCATGCCGGAATGGGGCAATCTGCCGATTCCCAAAAAGCTCCTGCAAAAAGGCGTACGCGACATGCTGCGTATTTCCGATTCGCGGATGAGCGGCACGCATTACGGTACTTGCGTGCTGCACGTCTCGCCCGAATCAGCCATCGGCGGGCCGCTGGCGTTGTTGCGCACGGGCGATATGGTCCGATTGGACATTGGCGCGCGCAGCCTGGATATGCTGGTGTCCGACGAAGAGCTGGCTGAACGCCGTCGCCAATGGTCGCCGCCGCCTCAGCCGTATACGCGCGGCTTTACGCGCATCTATCAAAACGAGGTGACGCAGGCCCATCTGGGGTGCGACTTTGCCAGTCTGTCAGGCAATGACCCTACGCCGGAGCCTCCTATCCATTAATGCGTGCGGGTATTGCGCTCGATCCGATAAGCAGCAGAATGTGATCGATACTTCACAAAACCGGAAAATAACGATGAAATGTGAGCTGTAGCTCTCATTTTGATCCAGCGCGGCGATGGATGTGTCCTTTGCCGCGCTGATTTTCTATTCATGTATCACATTCAAGACGACCTATACCTCGACGAGCGCGATATCGAGTTCGGCATGATCCGCGCCCAGGGGGCGGGCGGCCAGAACGTCAACAAGGTCTCCAGCGCGGTGCATCTGCGGTTTGATGTGCGGGCATCGAGCTTGCCCGATCACATCAAGGACGCGCTGTGCGAGTTGCCGGATCGGCGTGTGTCGAAAGACGGCGTCATCGTGATCAAAGCACAGGCCTACCGCAGCCAGGAAAAAAATCGCGCCGAGGCGCTGGAGCGCCTGGCGGAGATGGTGCGCGCAGCGGCTCGGCCAGTAAAGGCTCGGCGGCCAACGCGACCGACACGCGCGTCGCAGCAGCGCAGGGTGCAGCGCAAGGTACTACACGGAGAAATCAAGCGCCTGCGCGGGAGAGTGACGGGCGACTGAGCGGCAACGGCGGTTTATGCCTGCCAACTGAACGTCAAATCGCTATCACCCACCGGTTCGCCATTCGGACTGTAGCGGCGTTCGTGCAGTTCACCACGGCCATCCGCGTGCAAGGCCAACACGGTCGAGGCGCGCGTGCCGTAGTTGGGGCTGACGATAAAGGGGCTGCTGAGCAGGCGTTCGCGGTCCAACGGAATGCCAGTCGCCGGTAGATCTGCGTCGTCGGCAGGCGTGCGGTCAAAGAGATTGGCGTAGAGCGCGGGCACGTCGGGTTGCGGCGTGGCCTGCAATATGCGTTCAAAGCCGATCTTGGTACGCGTGAGTTTGGGCCAGGGCGTATCCAGCAGATGGTTCGAGAGGGCATAGATCCCCGGCGGCAGCGCACGCGGTGCGCCGTCGCGATTGCTGAGATAACAGGCGCCGGCGATGTCGCCTACGATCAGGTTGAATCCGTTGTAGAGAGCATCGCGCTCATGCACCGCGGCGAGATAGTCGGCCGGGCTGGCGTCGCTGCGTAGAAAGTCTTCGACCAACGCGCCACGCGACGGGGCGTCGTTCAGCACGTGCTGCGGATCGCGAAAATTGGTGACGATGGCGTAGCGGCCGTGTTCGTTCACGCCCATCCAGGTGCCGCCCGCGCGCAGATCACGGCCCGCATAGATGCGGGGCTCGCCGGGCCACATTGATGCTGCTTGAGCCGGACGCTCGTGAAACTCATCGCGATTGGAGGCAATGAGAACGGGAATGCCGGTGAGGTGGTGGAGGGCAAGTACGGCGAGACACATGGGATGATTCAGTGAGGTGAAAGAGTCAGCGTGCGTCGTCAGCCATGCACAAAAGCCGCCTGTACCGGCTGCGCCAGACGAAAATAATCCTCTGTGCGCATGATGATGGATGCGTCTAATCGTCCTGCGTTGAAAACAATTTCGTCATGCCGTTCGCGCAGCGAAGGATCTACCAATAGCGATAGTTCGTCGTTGAACGAGAAAGGAGGAATGGCGCCGATTTCGCAGCCTGTGAGCTCGCGCGCGAGGTCTTGTGAAGCCAGCGAGGCCTTTTTACCGCCAGCTGCTAAAGCAATGGCGGCCAGATCGGCTTGTTTATCGGCCGGAAAAACCGCCAAGACATTTTTGCGCTGATTAGACGTGATCTTGACGCGGCAAACCAGTGCCTTGG
Source organism: Bordetella genomosp. 4 (assembly GCF_002261185.1). GTDB lineage: Bacteria > Pseudomonadota > Gammaproteobacteria > Burkholderiales > Burkholderiaceae_B > Bordetella_A. Next base: position 707,031 of record NZ_NEVQ01000013.1, on the reverse strand, counting down.
CGCCTTGACTGACGGCAGTGCCGCGGATGACGGCGACTTCTTCGGATTTGCCCGCAGGCTCGTGGCGTAGGAGGCGATAGGAAATCTGGTGATCGGTCAGCAGGGTTTGCAGTTGCTGAAATACATCCATGGCAAGTGAGCAGTGCGGTAGTCGACCCCGAGATAATACGCCCTCTCAATGGGTCGGGCTATCGAGCGCACCGGTTCGGCCATCGCCGGCCTCACTTACCAACTGCAGCAGATTCGACACCACGCTCGACGTTTCATCGCGGCGCGTGGCCAAGCCCAGCACGGCTTTGGGCCAGGACGAGTCCAGAGGGCGAAAGGTCACACCCGCCGGCTGCATGCAGCGCATGGAGGCTGGAATGACGGCGATGCCCATGCCGGCGGCGACCAGGTTGACGGCGGAAGACAGCTGGGGTGCGCGCTGCCCGATGTCAGGGTTGAAGCCGTTTTGACGGCAGGCGGAAATGATGTCGGCGCTCAGGCCATAGCCTGATTTGCGGGCATAGATGATGAAGCGTTCGGCATGCAGATCCCGCAGTTGCAGCCGGGTCTGCGCAGCGAGAGGATGATTGTTTGGCAGCACGACCACGAGCGATTCTTCGGCAAGCTTCACAAAATGAATGCCGCTGGCCACGGAAAAGGGCGGCCGTACAAACACAGCGTCAATCGTCTTGTCACCGAGCGAGGCGATCAGTGACTCGCTGTCGCTTTCCTCCAGGCTGACTTCGACCTCGGGATGCCGATGCTGGTACAGACTGATAGTGTGCGTCACCAGATCGTTAAAGGACGCGGATTCGGTAAAGCCGATGCGCAGCACGCCAGCCTCGCCGCGTGCGGCACGCTGCGCCGTGTGCAGGGCATCATCGACGCGCGACAAGATATCGAGGGCGCGTTCCAGGAATACTTTGCCCACGCTGTTGAGCACCACGCCGCGGCCGACGCGATCGAACAGCGGGGTGCCTATTTCCTTTTCCAGCTCGCGTATCTGCTGGCTCAGGGGCGGTTGCGCAATACCCAGTTGCTGCGCGGCGCGGGTGAAATGTTCCGCCTGCGCGGTGGCTACGAAGTAACGCAGATGGCGTAGTTCCATATTGGTATTTAAAAGGTATTGATTATTGATTTTCAATATATTAGACGTAATGATTTGGCCGCGCCATAATTTGCGCCGTAATTGACATGGCCATCTATCTGTATGGGACACATGCGGCTCCATTCAGAATCAAATGACGAGGAATAGCAAATGAAAGCGACGCAGCAATTGCGGCAGGCATTGACGACGGGCAAGACCTTGGTAGCGCCAGGGGCGTTCGACGGGCTGTCGGCGCGTTTGGTCGCGATGGCGGGTTTCGATGCGGTCTACGCCAGCGGCGGGGCGATCGCGCGCGCGGCGGGGGTGCCCGATCTGGGCCTGCTGAGTTTTACCGAGGTCATGGACCGGGTCGAGAAAATCGTCGAGGCCAGCGGACTGCCGGTCATTGCCGATGCCGATACCGGTTTTGGCGGATCGGCCAACGTCGAGCGTACCGTGCGCGTCATGGAACGTGCGGGCGTGGCGGCTTTCCATCTGGAAGACCAGTCATTTCCCAAACGTTGCGGCCATCTGGACGACAAGAGTCTGGTCGATACGGACGAAATGGTGCGCAAGATCAAGATCGCCCGGCAGACCCTCACTGATCCCGATTGCCTGGTGATCGCGCGCACTGACGCCATTGCCGTCGAAGGCTTTGAATCCGCGCTCGTGCGCGCCGAGCAGTACGCCGCCGCTGGTGCGGATATGTTGTTTGTCGAGGCCCCAGAGACCATCGAGCAGATTCGCGAGATCGCGCGACGGATTCCCGGCCCGAAGCTGATCAACATGTTTTACGGTGGCAAGACGCCACTGGTGCCTATCGATGAATTGTCGGCCTTGGGCTATCAGATCGCCATCATCCCGTCCGATTTGCAGCGTGCTGCTATCCACGCCATGCAGATTACCTTGCAGGAGATCAGGCGCACTGGCGACAGCAGCGCGTTGGCTGAGCAACTGACCAGCTTCAAGGAGCGCGAGCAGATCGTGCAAACCAGCCGGTATCTGGATCTGGATAAGCTGTAAAGCGCGGGCCGGAGGATCTACGGCTACGTGTTATTTGTTCAGACGATAATGCGACGCCGTGTGCATGAAAGCCTCCAGCGTGGCTTTTTGCCAGGCGGCGTCGTGGCCCAGTTCTTCAGCGAGAATGCGCGCGACTTCGGGCGCGGCGAGGATGGCGGCTTCGCTATCGAGGAACAAGGCACGGTTGCGCCGGGCCAGGACGTCTTCGACGGTGCGCGCCAGCTCGTGCTCCGCGGCAAAGCGCACATGGGCCTCCGTCAGGCCGCTGGCCCTGACGAGCACATGCTCGATGCCGGGCAGGGCGCGCAACGTCGGCAGATCCGTGCCGTAATAGCTGTCGGGTGTGCCATGAGCCGGTTGATGCGCGAACGGCGACATTGGCGTGTTGCGTGTCGCATTGGCGTAGGAGTCCGTGTTCGAGCCCGTACGCAATGTCGCGCCCGTGCTGGCCCCGCCAGGCGGTGTTCCCGCTGGACTTGCGCCATGCAACGGCAGATCCGCGGTCCGGCAATGCGCCTGAGGCAACAACTGATGCTGAATCGCGGTGTCGATGACATCCTGAGCCATCCGGCGGTACGTCGTCCATTTCCCGCCCGTCACGGTGACCAGGCCGTTGCGCGACACCAGGATTGTGTGTTCGCGCGACAGCGTTTTTGTCGCGGCCTCGCCGGTGGCCTTGACCAGGGGACGCAGGCCTGCCCAGACGCTCGTCACATCTGCGCGCGTGGGTTTGCGGCTGAGATAACGGGCCGCCGTTTGCAGAATGAAATCGATGTCGGCGTTTGAGGCGACCGGGTCCAACGGCAGATCGTCGCGTGGGGCATCGGTGGTGCCGACGATGGTATGGCCATTCCATGGAACGACAAAAAGCACGCGGCCATCGTCGGTCTTGGGAATGAGGATGGCTTTGTCTCCCGGCAGAAAGTCGCGCGGCAACGTCAGATGCACGCCTTGGCTGGGCGCCACCATGGTCTGAGCCTGCGGGTCATCCATGCGGCGCACGCTGTCGACCCATACGCCGGTAGCGTTCACCACACAGCGCGCACGCACGGGGTATTCCGTACCGCTGAAAACATCCTGCACGATCACGCCTTCGATGGCGCCTTTACTCTCACGGGCAGCGCTGCCACCTAGCAGGCCCGCGGCACGTACGTAATTGATGGCGGTACCGCCCAGGTCGAACAAGGTGCGCATTAGCGCTATCGCCAATCGTGCGTCATCGAATTGGCCGTCGTAATACAGCACGCCGCCTCGCAGACTGCGGCCGCTGACGTTCGGGGCAATGGTGCTGGCCGCGGCCAAGGTCTCTTTTTTCGACAGCCAACGGCTGGGCGCCAAGTTGAGTTTGCCGGCCAGCATGTCGTACATCTTGAGCCCGACGCCGTAGAACGGCTGATCAAACAGACCGTAGGCAGGCACGACGAACCCCAGGGGCCATACCAAGTGCGGTGCGTTGCGGTTGAGCAGCCCGCGTTCATGCAGGGCCTCGCGTACCAGGCTGATATTGCCTTGTGCCAGGTAACGTACACCGCCGTGTACGAGTTTGGTGGCTTTGCTGGAGGTTCCTTTGGCGAAATCCTGGCCTTCGACCAGCAAGGTGCGGTAGCCGCGTGCGGCGGCATCGACCGCGGTCCCCAGCCCGGTCGCACCCCCGCCGATCACGACCACATCCCAGGTCGCGTTGTCATTCAGTGCGCCCAACAGGGCATCGCGGCCGGGAATGGCTTTGGGAACGGGGGCGGTGTTCATGGTGGTTTTATTGGTGTGGGCAGAGAGGGGAAATAGTGCGTACAGCGTTACGGGCGCGCGCCGCCTGAGTCACGGACCTGAGTGTCCCGGCCCGAGGCGGCTGCCTCAGCGGCGCCCGCAATAGAGGAACCTGCATCCAGAGCATTTGCGTCCGCTTCGGCGATCACGCAGCGCACGCCGGATTCCTGCAGCACCTGGGCCAGGGGCGGTTGGGGATAAGCGTCCGTAAAGAATCTGTCGATCTGCGAAATATGCGCCAGCTCGACCATGGCTTGCCGCTGGAATTTGCTGCTGTCGGCCGCCAGCCAGACCTCGCGCGACTGGTCGATGATGCTGCGCGCGACGCGCACCTCGCGGAAATCGTAGTCACGCAGGGTGCCGTCGGCCTCGATGCCGGAAATGCCGATCAGGCCAATATCGACCTTGAACTGGCGGATAAAGTCGATGGTGGCCTCGCCGACAATGCCGCGGTCGCGCGAGCGCACGACGCCGCCTGCGATGATGACTTCACAGTCCGGATTGTCGGACAGGATATCGGCCACATGCAGATTGTTGGTGATGACCCGCAGACCTCGATGATGCAATAGCGCGCGAGCGATGGCCTCGGTCGTCGTGCCTATGTTCAAAATCAGCGAACAGCCGTCCGGGACGGCTTTCGCAACGGCCTGGGCGATGCGCTGCTTGGCCTCGGCGTGCAGGCCCTGGCGCTTGCGGTAGGCGATATTTTCGATGGTGGACGACTCGATGCGTACGCCACCATGAAAACGTGACAGGAGGCCGGCCTCAGCCAGCAGATTGACATCGCGCCGCACGGTCTGCAGCGTGACATCAAAATGCCGGGCCAGGGACTCGATGCTGGCCGATCCGTGGGAACGGACCATTTCTACCAGCGCGCTTTGGCGAGGATTTAGGATCATGTTTGTATATTAAAACAACAAAAGCGAAAAATAATGACGCACTGCAAGATTGTTTTTCTTTCGTTTGTTAGGTAAAACGCAAAAAACCAAAAATACAACGAAAACGCAGCGAATCCGTGATCCGGAGGAGAGCAATGCAGTTGACGCTGGACCAGATCGCCCTGCAGGCAGGGGCGCAGACTCATCTGTATCCGATGAGCTTGGCGCCCATACCGGGGGTGATGACCGTGCTGCTAGGGGTGACCCAGGCCGGCAAGACCTCGTTGATGCGCATTATGGCGGGCCTGGATCGACCCACCGCGGGGAAGGTGTTGGTCGACGGCACCGACGTGACAGGGGTGCCTGTGCGGCGCCGCAACGTGGCGATGGTGTACCAGCAATTCATCAACTATCCCTCGATGTCCGTCTACGACAACATCGCGTCGCCGCTGAAGCTGCGCGGCGCTGCGGACATCCCGGCGCGGGTCCGAGCGATGGCCGAGCGGCTGCACATCGAACATCTGCTCAAACGTTATCCGGCGGAGCTGTCGGGCGGCCAACAACAGCGTGTGGCCTTGGCCCGCGCCTTGGCCAAGCAGGCGCCGTTGATTTTGCTGGACGAGCCGCTGGTCAATCTGGATTACAAGCTGCGCGAAGAGTTGCGCGATGAGTTGGGCAGCCTGTTTGCCGGCGGCGAGTCGACTGTGGTGTACGCCACCACCGAGCCGACCGAGGCTTTGCTGTTGGGCGGCTACACAGCGGTGCTGGATGCGGGCGAACTGCTGCAATATGGTCCGGCGGCAGAGGTGTTCCATCAGCCGGCCTCCTTGCGGGTGGCGCAGGTGTTCAGCGATCCTCCAATGAATTTATTTGCTGCGCAGCGCCAAGACAATGGCATCGTCTTGCAGGGAGGCGTGACCGCCGCGCGACGATTGCCCGAAGGGGCAGGCGACGCCGCCATTACGGCGGGACTGCGTGCCGGAGCCTTTAGCGTCGAGCCGGACCAGAATCGTGTCGCCCTGAAAGGCGCAGTGAAGCTTGCGGAAATTTCCGGATCGGATACCTACGTGCATGCCGAGACGGCGGCGGGGCCTGTGGTGGCGCAACTGGCCGGCGTGCACCGCTATCAGCTGGAGGACCCTTTGACCCTGTATTTCGATCCGGCAAGCTTGTACACCTTTGATGCGGGCGGCCGGCTGCTTGCGGCCGGTAATCCGGCGGGGGCCGCCTGATGGCTGCGATCGAACTGGATTTAGCTCATGCGTATGTCAGTCATCCCCAATCGGATGACGATTACGCGTTGTTGCCCTTGCGTTTTACGTTTCGCGATGGGGGCGCCTATGCTTTGCTCGGGCCGTCGGGGTGCGGCAAGACGACGCTGCTCAATTGCATTTCCGGTCTGTTGAAACCGTCGCAGGGACGTATTGTGTTTGATGGCCGGGATGTCACGGACTTGACGCCGCAGCAGCGGAATATCGCTCAGGTGTTTCAGTTTCCGGTGGTGTACGACACGATGACGGTGGCCGATAACCTGGCTTTTCCGCTGCGCAATCGCGGTATGCCCGAGGCCCATATCCGGGAACGCGTAGGCCGTATTGCCGAGATGCTGGATATGTCCGCGCAATTGAATCGCCGCGCGAATGGATTGAGCGCAGATGCGAAGCAAAAAATCTCACTGGGCCGAGGACTTGTGCGCAGCGACGTATCTGCGGTGCTGTTCGACGAGCCCCTGACCGTGATCGACCCGCATCTGAAATGGCAACTGCGGCGCAAGCTCAAAGAAATCCATCAAGAACTGAATCTGACGCTGATTTACGTCACGCACGATCAGACGGAGGCACTGACGTTCGCTGAAGAGGTCGTTGTCATGTCGCGCGGCAAGGCGGTGCAGATTGGCACACCTGAGGATCTGTTCGAACGTCCCGCGCACACATTTGTGGGAAATTTCATTGGCTCGCCGGGGATGAATTTCTTGCCGGCGCAATGGCAGGGCGGTGTCTTGACGGTCGGGGCGCAGCGCTTGTGGGATGGGGCGCTCACGGATGTCGTGCTGCCCGCGGGCTGGTCATCAGACAGGGCGGCAGCGCTGGCAGAAGCCGGCGAGGTTCGACTGGGCGTACGGCCAGAATATTTGCATCCTTGCGCGACCGATACATCTGGGGCCGCGTCTGTACGGGTATCGCGAGTACAGGACCTGGGGACCTATCTGCTCTTGAGTTGCGAGTTCGAAGGAACGCTGTTGCGCGCCCGTGCGCGTGCCGGCAGTGCAATCGCCGTAGGCGATACGGTGTGGCTGCCTTTGTTGAATGCGCATACGTGCTTCTACCGGAACGAGGAACTGCTGACATGAAACCGATCAATCAGCGTGCCTGGCTATTGGTGTTGCCGGTGGTGATATGTGTGGCGTTCTCGGCGATTTTGCCGCTGATGACGATCGTCAATTATTCGGTGCAAGATATCCTGTCGCCCGAGCGGCGTGTATTTGTCGGCACGGAATGGTATGCGGCGGTGCTGCAGGACGAGGAGCTGCACAGTGCCTTGCTGCGGCAGATAGGTTTTTCCCTGGCGGTGCTGGCGATTGAAATCCCCTTGGGTATTCTGTTGGCCCTGTGCATGCCCGCCTCGGGGTGGCGCGCATCTGCGGTGCTGGTGATCATTGCGCTGTCGTTGTTGATCCCGTGGAACGTGGTCGGCACGATCTGGCAGGTATTCGGGCGCACCGATATCGGGCTGATGGGCGCTGCGCTGACATGGTTGGGCGTGCAGTATCAATACACGGGCGACCCGCTGGATGCATGGCTGACGGTGTTGGTCATGGATGTGTGGCATTGGACGCCGTTGGTGGCGCTGTTGTGTTATGCCGGGCTGCGCGCGATTCCCGAGGCTTACTACCAGGCTGCGCGTATCGACGGCGCCACGCGGTGGGCGGTGTTTCGCTATATCCAGTTGCCCAAGCTGCGCGGCGTGTTGATGATCGCGGTGCTGCTGCGTTTCATGGACAGCTTCATGATTTATACCGAGCCCTTTGTCCTGACCGGTGGCGGGCCGGGCAATGCCACGACGTTCTTATCGCAATATTTGACACAGAAAGCGGTAGGCCAATTTGATCTGGGGCCGGCGGCGGCATTTTCCATTGTGTATTTCCTGATCATTTTGCTGCTGTGCTTTGTTCTGTATAACTGGATGCAGCGCGCCGGCACGGCCACGCAGGAGGAGTCTCATGGATAACCGGGGCCGAGCCTGGCGCACAGGCTTTCTGCTGTTGTATCTGGTGTTTGCCATCCTGCCGCTGTATTGGATGTTGAACATGTCGTTCAAGACCAATACCGAGATCGTCGGGTCGTTGACCCTGTGGCCGCGCGATTTCACCTTTGAACACTATCTCACCATTTTCACGGACTCGGCCTGGTATTCGGGCTATATCAATTCCCTGATTTATGTGGTGATCAATACCTTGATTTCGCTGGCAGTGGCGTTGCCCGCCGCCTACGCGTTTTCTCGGTATCGCTTCATCGGCGACAAGCATGTATTTTTCTGGCTGCTGACCAATCGCATGACGCCGCCGGCGGTGTTTCTGTTGCCGTTTTTCCAGCTGTATAGCTCGCTGGGTTTGATGGATACCCATCTGGCAGTGGCGCTGGCGCATCTGGTGTTCAACGTCCCGCTCGCCGTGTGGATCCTGGAGGGCTTTATGTCCGGCGTGCCGCGCGAGATCGATGAGACGGCCTATGTCGATGGCTATTCGTTTCCGCGGTTTTTCCTGACGATTTTCTTGCCGCTCATCAAATCGGGTGTGGGGGTGGCTGCGTTCTTCTGCTTTATGTTCAGTTGGGTAGAGCTGCTGCTGGCGCGCACGTTGACGTCGGTCAATGCCAAACCCATTGTGGCGACGATGACGCGGACGGTGTCGGCCTCGGGCATGGACTGGGGAGTGTTGGCGGCCGCAGGCGTTTTGACCATCGTGCCCGGCGGCATCGTGATCTGGTTCGTGCGGCATTACATCGCAAAAGGCTTTGCGATGGGCCGGGTCTAAAGGAGCGCGCACCATGTTTCAGTGGATGGTATGGACGACGCCGGTTGCGGTGTTCTTCATTTGCATCGTGCTCATGCTGGCCGGCATGACGGTGTGGGAATTGAAATCGCCGACGCGATTGCGTAAAGGCTTTTTGCCTATGGCGACGACGCGCGGCGATCGGCTTTTTATCGGTCTGATGGTGATGGCCTGGATCAATCTGGCCTATGTGGGATTCGGCGAAAAATTGATGGACTGGCTGGCATTGGACGATCCGCCGACCTTGTGGATCAGCTTTGCCGTGTCGCTGCTGGTGCTGGCCTGGATCATGCGCAAGGGTTGAATAACAAATAGCAGGGAAACGACCGTCGGCCGAATTCTTCCCAGGCCCAGGTCCGCAGCATAACGGGAAGGTATTTCGAGGAGATGGGGCATGAAATTGCGTATGCGGACGATGGCGCTGGCCATCGCGTTAATCGGCAGCTCGGCGGCCTGGGCCGGCGCGCCCGAGGCAGAGAAATGGGTGAACTCAGAGTTCCAGCCATCGACCTTGTCCAAGGACAAGCAGATGGCCGAAATGCAGTGGTTCATCGACGCGGCAGCCAAGCTCAAGGCCAAAGGCGTCAACGAAATCAATGTGGTGTCCGAGACGATCACGACCCACGAATATGAGTCGAAAACGCTGGCGCGCGCCTTTACCGAAATCACCGGTATCAAGGTCAATCACGATCTGATCCAGGAAGGCGACGTGGTCGAGAAACTGCAGACCTCGATGCAGTCGGGCAAGTCGATTTACGACGGCTGGATTTCCGATTCGGATTTGATCGGCACGCATTATCGCTATGGCGCGATTCTGCCGCTGTCCGACTATATGAGCGGGGACGGCAAGGAATGGACCAATCCCGATCTGGATATCAAGGACTTTATCGGCACGAGCTTTACGACTGCGCCTGATGGCAAACTCTATCAATTGCCTGATCAGCAGTTTGCCAACGTGTATTGGTTCCGTGCGGACTGGTTCGCGCGGCCGGACCTGCGCGAGAAATTCAAAGCCAAGTATGGCTATGAATTAGGCGTGCCGACAAACTGGTCCGCCTACGAGGACATCGCCGATTTCTTTACGAATGATGTGAAAGAGCTCGACGGCAAGAAAGTCTATGGTCACATGGACTATGGCAAAAAGGATCCGTCGCTGGGCTGGCGCTTTACCGATGCGTGGCTGTCGATGGCGGGCGCTGCCGACAAGGGCTTGCCAAACGGCATGCCGGTCGATGAATGGGGTATTCGTGTCGCCGACGATAAATGCACGCCGGTGGGTGCGTCGGTGGAGCGGGGCGGGGCGACCAATAGCCCGGCTGCGGTCTATGCGCTGACCAAATACATCGATTGGATGAAAAAATACGCGCCGCCGCAGGCGATGGGCATGACGTTCTCTGAGTCGGGGCCCGTCCCGGCGCAGGGGCATATTGCACAGCAGATCTTCTGGTACACGGCCTTTACCGCGGATATGACCAAAAAGGGTCTGCCTGTGGTGAACGAGGATGGCACGCCGAAATGGCGGATGGCGCCATCGCCTTATGGCCCGTATTGGAAAGAGGGCATGCAGAACGGCTATCAGGACGTGGGCTCGTGGACGTTCTTCAAGTCCACCGATCCGAATCGCCTGGCTGCCGCATGGCTCTATGCGCAGTTCGTGAACGCCAAAACCGTATCGTTGAAAAAGTCCATCACTGGGCTGACCTTTACGCGTGACAGCGATATACACAGCGATTACTTCACGAAAAATGCGGCCAATTATGGCGGCCTGATCGAGTTCTATCGCAGCCCGGCGCGGGTGGCGTGGACGCCTACTGGCAACAACGTGCCCGACTATCCCAAACTGGCTCAACTCTGGTGGAAGAACGTCGCCACCGCCGTTACCGGCGAGCAGACGCCGCAAAAAGCCATGGACAACCTGGCAGATGAGATGGACAAAGTGATGGCGCGCCTGGAACGTGCGGGGATGGCACAGTGCGCGCCAAAACTGAACAAGAAGAGCGATCCTTCCAAGTGGCTGTCGGACGAGCATGCGCCGTGGAAAAAACTGGCCAACGAAAAACCACAAGGCCAGACCATTCCATATGATCAACTGCTGCAAGCCTGGAAAGAAGGCAAGGTACGGTGAGTTGACTGAGGCAGGAAGCCGCCGTGGTACGGGGCTTTTTCCCGCCACGGTTGCAGTCTGTGGCATGCGTGGTGCGGAGTTCTTTTGGCGCAGGAGGTCGGCGTGTAAAAGCGCCGCCGGGCCTATCGCCGCGACTCGGCCCGCTTCGCGGGCTAAATCGCGGCTCAACGGCCCGGCGGCGCTTTTACACGCCGACCTCCTGCTCGTAATGGCTATGGGCAATCCGGCAGTTTGATTTGTGCCGTACCTGGCAGGATCCACTGCACGCATTCCCGTGTCGCATCGATGCAGCCGCCGTCGGCGTATACCCCTTGCGGGTCACGCCGTCGCAGCATGCGATCGAGTACGGCCCGCAGCGCCTCGGGGTCTTGCAGCGTCTGGGCCGCGCGGGCTTCGACGATGGTCTCGTCGATGACCAGCCGGTCTTGCTCATCGGTGCGTGCGCCATCGCGCCAGTGATAGATCTCTACGCATTTGGACGTCAATGTATAGGGCTGATCGCGTTTCCAAAAATTATTGAACCGGCCGTCGCCCAGATAAAACACCCAGGATCCTTCATAGCCTTCGACATTTGAGGAATGGGAATCCGGGTTGCGAAACCACAGGCGGTCTCCGGGTACGTAATACTTGGATGGCAGAGGCTCGTCCATCGATCCATACTCGCGCAGAAAGACTTCGTGAAAAGCGCCCGACATCACGGCGCGCGTTTCCCACTGCTGTTGCAGCTTGGCATAGAGCCCGGGGTGGGCGTCCCGCAATTCCAGCGCGATGCCCAGCAGGGTGACATATTCGGTGGCCCGATAGCACGAGAACGCATAGCGCTTGTCCGAAGCGTCGGGTTGCGTGGCCTTGGTCAAGGCGTCGATCAACGATACGCCGGGTTCGATGGTAAAACCGCGCGCTTCGTCGTAGCGCCAATAGCCGGCGGGGCGCTCGGCCTGCTCGGTGTCGAAGGCCAACGCGGTTTTGCGCGCGGCCTGCACGATGTGCTGACGAATGCGCACGGCGCTACGCAGTTCGGCCGCGCTGGGAAAGGGGAACGCCACCGGCCCCAGCAACATGGCCAGCACGATTTCGCGAGCGAGATCATCGGGACGATTTTCCGTGTCCAGTTGCAGCGTGGTACACAAGGCCGTCGTATCGCGTTGCGGCGCCAGGGCCAATAAGGTCTCGCTCGGCTCGAAATGGATCGCGTTGGCGCCGTCTGGCACCGTGGTCAGATAGGCATTGAGGCCCAGCGTCTGCAACCAATCCAGCGCTGTCTGAGTTTCCATGGGCAACGCGCTGGGTACAGGCGTGACGATGTGGATGCCTTGCCGCAGGGCAGGATCGCGAGGGGATGCGGATGTGGGCATGCGAGGGCTCCGTAGACCGGAGCGGTCCCCAACGTTGGGGAGAAAAAGCGCGCCGTGTCTGGCGCGAGAAATTCTACTGCTGCTGGGCGTTGGTGAGGGAAGAGAGCAGTCGGATTCTGGTCAAAGTTTCTGATGACGGAACAACTGCGTCAGCGATTCGGCGTCCATGAACTGGATATTGTTTTGGGTCGCGTAGTCCTGCGCGGGCTTTGAAATATCGCCCAGCGTGACGTAGATCCCCTCGCTGGCGCCTGCCGCGCTGCGCGCCGTCTGCAGGCGTTGCAGCGGTTCGACACCCGTGTGAGCGGCTTTCCAGCGGCGGGCGGATATCAGTGCGCGCCCAGCGCCGGGGCGCGCGACCTCGAAATCGGCAGCATCGGTTTTCAGGCGTTTGACCTGGCAGCCGTCATGACGCAACGCGGCCTCGAGCTGATTGGCAAAGGTGGCCCAGGACATGGCCGACAGAGCCTGCGCCGTTTGCTCGACGCGGGCTGACGAGGGCTTGTTGCGTTGTTTCCAGGCGGCGATGCCGGAAATAATGATGAACGGCACCGCGCCACATATGGGAAACAGCGCATAGGCCGGCGGTACGACTGCAACGGCCACCAGAATCAGAGCAGCCGCCACGAGCATGCTGATCCACCATGACGAGCGGAGCAAAATCGCAAACAACGAATTCTTGGCCATGAATTTCATGGATGGAGGTCCTGAGCAGCTTGTCGAAAGGGTGAGTTGGAATGATCGCAGGATTTGCGATCATCGCGCTCTCTAGCGTCTTGGAGCTTGTCGCAGCGGTCAGTGACTCTGCGTATCCGACGGATGCGTAGGAGCCGAGGGCGCAGGGCGCACGCCTGGTACGTGCTCCGGCGGCGTGCCGCCCGATGAGGGCGGAGTCGATGAGCGTCCCCCTGCCGTCGAGTCGCCCGGCGCGCGCGCCATCCAGGCAATCAGCGAGGCTCGCATGGCTTCCTCGACCGACATATCGATGGGTTGGACCCAGTCGGTCGGGACAAACACCGTATAGCCGCCAATCATGTATCCCATGGGTAGATAAACAGCGACCCGTTCTCCAGGCAGAAAACCCTCAGGCAGTCCCTCGGTGCTGCGCCGCGTGATCAGGCCGACCAGCTCCAGCGGTTGACCCGGAATACGCAGCACGACGACGTGCTGAGTATCGGCTTTCGCGCTGGGCGAAAAATAATCCGCAAAACTTTTCAGCGACGAATAAATACTCTTGACGACCGGGATATTGGTAAACGGCATTTCCACAAAATGGAATATCCGTTGCATACGCTCTTTGGAAACCAGATAGCCAACCAGCAAAATGCCCAGGACACCCAGGGCCAGTCCCATGCCGGGAATATAAAAGCTGCCAATAAAGGGGCTGAGCAACGACAGGGCGGCAGTTTCCGTCCATGCCAAAAAGATGAACAGCAGATATAGCGTCAGTGCGATCGGCAGTACGGTAATCAGCCCGCGGAAGAAATATCGAGACAAACGCGTCATCATAGGGTGAAGCTCCGGTAATACGTAGTGATTCAATGGCCGGTGACAGGCAAGCTCAAGGTTTCCTTGATTTCTTCCATGACCACATAGCTATGCGATTCGGCCGAGGCGGGCAGGCGTTTCAGTATTTCGCCCAATAACCGCCGGTATTCATTCATTTCACTCAATCGTGCTTTGACGAGATAGTCAAAATCTCCGGATACCAGATGGCATTCCATGACCTCGGGGACATACAGCAATTCCTGTTTGACCCTATCAAAGACGTCGCCCGATTTGGCCGACAGCTTGATTTCCAGAAAGACCAACAGATTCAATCCCAGCGCGGCAGGGTTGACGCGAGCATGATACCCGGTGATGACACCTTCGCGTTCCAGACGCTTGACGCGTTCGGAGCACGGCGTCGCCGACAGGCTGATCCGCTCCGCCAGATCGGTGATAGACATCCGCCCATCGCGCTGCAATATATCCAGAATTTTCCGGTCGATACGATCGAGTTCGCGCATTTCACTTTGAGCGGGGCCATTTAGCCCCTGTTGTCAGTAAAAGTACATTTCAGAGCCGCTGATTTTAGTGCTTTTCACTGGTGACATCGTCCTAGACTATTGATTCATCCATCAGAGATGCCTAACTCAGGGGATTTTCATGCATGTCATCGTCTTGGGCAGTGGCGTGATCGGCACGACCACCGCGTACTACCTGGCACGTCAGGGCGCCAAAGTGACGGTATTGGACCGCCAGTCCGAGGCTGCCAGCGAAACCAGCTACGCCAACGCCGGCCAGGTGTCACCGGGTTATTCCACCCCGTGGGCCGCGCCGGGTATCCCCCTGAAGGCGCTGAAATGGATGTTCCAGAAAGACCATGCCCCCTTGTCGATCCGTCCGGACGGCACGCTGTATCAGTGGCGCTGGATGGCGGCGATGTTGGCCAACTGCTCGGCCAGTCGTTACGCCGTGAACAAGGAGCGCATGCTGCGTCTGGCCGAGTACAGCCGCGATTGCCTGAAGGCCCTGCGCACTGAGACGGGCATCCAGTACGAGGCGCGTACGAAGGGGACCTTGCAGCTGTTTCGCACCGAACACCAATACGAGGCGGCGCAGCGCGATATCCAGGTGCTGGAGGCGTGCGGCGTGCCGTATGAACTACTCGATCGCAATCGCCTGGAAACTGCCGAGCCGGCTTTGGCGCGCACCGCGCACAAATTGACTGGCGGTCTACGCCTGCCCAACGACGAAACGGGTGATTGCCGTCTGTTTACGAGACGATTGGCGCAGTTGGCGGCAGAGTTGGGCGTAGAGTTTCGCTATGGACAAAGCGTCACGCGTCTGGAGACCGCGCGCGGGGAAATTACCGGTGTGCGTGTCGGTGACGACGTACTCACCGCGGATCGCTACGTCGCGGCATTTGGCAGCTATTCGCGTGGTTTTCTGGCGCCGCTGGGATTGGATTTGCCGGTCTATCCGGTCAAAGGTTATTCCTTGACGATTCCTTTATTGAACGCAGATGCTGCGCCGGTTTCGACAGTGTTGGATGAGACCTACAAAGTGGCGGTCACGCGTTTTGACCACCGTATCCGCGTCGGCGGCATGGCGGAGCTGGCCGGCTTTGATCTGCGGTTGCATCCAGAGCGCCGCCGCACCCTGGAGTTCGTGGTCAATGATTTGTACCCGGGCAGCGGCGAGGTAGAGCAAGCCGAGTTCTGGACCGGTCTGCGGCCCATGACGCCCGATAGCACACCTATCGTGGGTGCAACGCGTTATACCAATCTGTATTTGAATACGGGGCATGGCACGCTGGGGTGGACGATGTCTTGCGGCTCTGCCAAGCTCTTGTCGGATCTGGTCATGGGCCAACGGCCGGAAATCCGCGCCGATGATCTGGCACTGTCGCGCTATGGCGCGGCAGCCAAGCGTCAGCCTCGCGTCGCGCTAGGCGACCACGCCGCAGCCTGAGGGCTCGATTCGTCACGCCGCCTGCTTGCCGTCCCTGCCTTTGTGCCACAATCGCGCCATGACGCCATCATGGCGCAGGCACTTGCAGGGGCTCCGTGACACATCTCATCCATACCGCTGATTGGCAGATCGGACGGCAGTACGGTCAGTTTGAAACCGACGATGCGGCCATGTTGGCCGAGGCACGCTACGAAACCGTCGCGCGCATTGCCGCTCTGGCGGCCGAGCGCCGCGCCGATGCGGTGCTGGTGGCGGGAGATGTGTTCGATACGCAGGCCGTGTCGGACCGCAGCATTCGACGCTTGTTTGACGCGTTAGGCGCGTTTGCCGGGCCATGGGTCATGATTGCCGGAAACCATGACGCCGCCTTGGCCGACAGTGTGTGGTCGCGTGCGCATCAACTGGGATGCATCGGGCCCAACGTGCATATTCCCCTGCGGCCAGGCGTGGTCGATTTGCCAGGGCAGAACCTCGCGGTATTGGCGGCCCCACTCACGCAGCGCCACACCTACGACGATACGACGGCCATTTTTGATGTCTTGGAGACCGAACCTGGGCGGTTGCGCGTGGGCTTGGCGCATGGCAGCGTGACGGGCCGCCTGCCGGACACTGTGGATTCGGCCAATCCCATTGCCGCCGACCGTGCTGCTCACGCGCGCTTGGATTATCTGGCGCTGGGCGATTGGCATGGCACCTTGCAGATCGATGCGCGGACTTGGTATGCCGGCACGCCGGAACCGGATCGTTTTCGATCCAACGCCAATGGCAGCGTGCTGGACGTGCGGCTCACGCCTGGGGCGGAACCCGTCGTGCAAAGCGTGCCTGTCGGGCGATTTCGCTGGACGTTGTGGGCCGAGTCGCTGATCTTGGCGTCAGACGCCGAGGCATTGGCCCATCGGCTGCAGGATCTGGGCGCAGAGGACGTGTTGCGACTAGAACTGTCAGGACAACTGCCGCTAGAGGCGTGGGATGCACTGCAGGCCGCTATCGCGCGCGCCGCGGCACGCAGCCGGGCATTGTTATTAGACACCGACGGTTTGTCCTTGGCGCCTGACGCCCAGGATCTGGCGGCGCTAGGAGCGAGCGGCTATGTAGGCGAGGTCGCGGCGCAACTGCAGGCCATGCAGGACGATCCGGCCCAGGCCACCGCCGCGCGCCAGGCGCTGCGGTTGCTGGTGCAATTTCAGCGCGAGCGGGAGGGGGCGCAATGAAGCAGCACTGCATCGCTGCGCTGGTGTCTCCCGTTGCGCGGTTTCACGTCGCCCTGCAGGTGTCGCTATGAAGCTGCACCGCATCGCGCTGCAAGAGTTCCGAAAATTCCGCGATCCGGTCGTGCTGGATGGCTTGGCCGACGGGCTCAATGTCATTGCCGGGCCGAACGAGGCCGGCAAAAGCACCCTGGCGGCGGCGATTCGTGCGGCCTTTCTCGAGCGCTACAAGACAACCAAAGTATCCGACCTGGCGCCGTGGGGCATGTCTGGCGCTCGGCCTTCGGTGGAGATCGCGTTCCAGCACGACGGCCATGAATATCTGCTGCGAAAATCATTTTTGAGCCGAGCGCGTTGCGAGCTGGTGGTCGACGACGGCGTCGAGCGGCACGAGGGCGAGGCGGCGGAAAACGCCTTGGCAAGCTTGCTGGGATTTGAATTCTCGGCAAAGGGCAATAGCCGCCCAGAACACGGCGGCATTCCCGGGCTGCTCTGGATCGCCCAGGGCGAGGGGCAAAACCTGCTAGAGCCCGCAGGTTACGCACAAAGTCACGTTCGGGATGCACTGACACGATTGACGGGCGAATTGACCTCGGCCGACGGCGATTCGCTCTACGAGAGGGTCGAGGTCGAGCGTGCTGCCTTGCGCGATGGGCGCAGTGGCCGCCCCAAGGGGGCCTATAAAGACGCCGAGGACGCGCTGCTGCGCGCGGAGGAGTCCGTCGCCACCTTGACCGCCTCAAAACAGGCGCTCGATGCCGACGTGGATCGCCTGGCGCTATTGCGCCGCGATCATGACAAAGCCGAGCAGGAGCAGCCTTGGCTCAACCTGGAGCAGCGCGCCGCCCAGGCGCGTGCCCGCTTGGCCGAAATCAGCCGCGAGCGGGACGCTCTGGCCGGTCTGCAGCGCGAGCTGACACAGGCCGATGACACCTTGGCTCTGTTGCACGAGCAGGTCGAACGCGATCAGCGTGATGCAGCAGCCCTGGTGACATTGCAAGCCGATGCAGAGGCGGCTGCCGCCAGTCTGGTGCCTGCGCGCGAGGCGCTGGACCGGGCTCTGCTGCAACAGCAGCGCGCGGCCCAGAATCTGGCGCAGGCCAATGCTCAGGTGGCCGCGGCCCAGCAGGCGGCTCAGCGGGCGGATTGCCTGGCGCAAATCGATCGCTTGAACCAGGAATTGCGCCGGGCGCAGGACAGTATCGTGCAGGCCGAGCAACTCGCCGAGCAGGTCCGCACCCTGCAGGCATCGTCCGCGCAACTGGAAATCGATGACAAGGCACTACACACCTTGCGCCAGCTGGAACAGCGTCTGGCGCAGTTGCAGGCACAACAGAATGCCGGCGCGACGCGGGTGCATCATCGTTTGCTGGACGGGCAGACACTGCAGATGGCCGGCCGGGATGTCGCGGGCGAGGGCGAGGTCCTGGTCTCCGAGGCTACCGAGCTACAAATTCCCGGAATCGGCGTGTTGCATATCGAGCCGGGCGGCAGCGACTTGCCGGCCATATTGACGGCTATCCAGCAGACGCAGACAGAGCGCACCGCGTGTCTGGGCCGTTTGGGCGCGACGTCGCTGGCTCAGGCCGAGGCACGGGCCGTGACATATGAACAGACACGGCGCGATCTGGACATGGCCCGCCAGACCTTGCGTATCCAGGCGCCGGAGGGCATCGAGGCATTGCGCGAATTGCAGTCGCAGGCGCAATCGCGATTGACGCAATTGCAGGGACAACTGGCCGTGCTGCCCGAGAGTGCCGCAGCGCCCGTGGATCTGGCCCAGGCCCAGCAGGCTTTGCACGCCGCGACCGTCGAGGCCGACCTCGCCGGTCAGGCGGTGACATCCGCTCGCACCGCACTGGATACCCAGCAGACCAAGGCGCAGATTTTTCAGACCCAGTGGGCTGCACTCCAGGCGGAACTCGGCGCGGTGGGCCGGGTAGAGCAACGCGAACAGCGAGGCGCCCGGTTGGTCGAGGCACGCGCGACCCGTGACACCTTGGCGCAACGCTGTCAGGCGGCGCAAGCCGCTTTGCAGGCGCTGCAGCCGGAACTGATCGAGCAGGATGCGCAGCGTTTCGAGCAGTCCGCTCGCCTGCAGCGCGAGGAGCAGCAGCGCCGCCACGCTGAATTACTGCAGTTGCAGGGCAAACTCGAACAAGCCCAGGCTCATGGCCTGGGCGAGCAACTGCTGCAGGCGCAGGCTGAGGCGCAGCGGCTGACCCGGCGGCGCGACGAGTTTGCGACCCGGGCGCAGGCGTTGGACCTGTTATGGCAATTGCTGGGGCAGCGGCGCGCCGACGCCACGCAACGTTTGCTGGACCCGCTGGCCCAGCGTCTGCAACACTATGTCGGGCTGTTGTTTCCTGGGGCGCAATGGCGCCTGGACGATGCGCTGATGCCGGCTGCGGTGGTGCGGGGGACAGGTCCCGATGCGACCGAAACGTTGAACGCCTTGAGCTTCGGCACGCGAGAGCAGCTCGGCGTCCTGGCGCGTTTTGCCTATGCAGATTTGTTACAACAAGCTGGCCGGCCCACCTTGCTGATATTGGACGATACTCTGGTGCATGCGGATCAGGAGCGCCGAGAATTGATGAAGCGCGCGCTGTACGACGCCGCTTCGCGGCACCAGATGCTGCTGCTGACCTGTCATGGCGAGGCGTGGCAAGACATGGGAGTGGGGGTGCGGGCGGTGCCCTGATTGGGCCGGCTGTTTCATTTGGTTGCCTGCTAAAAGAGTCAAATTAACGCGAAAAATGTATTTAAAGCACTGATCAACCAAAAAAATCACTTAGATCGCCATGCGAACCTTACAAGAATCTGATATTTTTCGGGGTGGATACTTGGTTGGCGCTTGTCGGCAGCTTGACACCGGATTGGCGGTGTTACGGCAACGATGGGTTCAATTTCGCATCTGTATAACGTCACCCCGGTCTCAAATCTGGCTCCTGCCCAAGAGCCAGGCCGCCGGCCCTCCCGGAATACCATGTCGCTGATTCTCATACTCGCTCTGCCGTTTATCGGCAGCCTGTGCGCCGCGCTGTTGCCTTCCAACGCCCGTAATGCCGAGGCGTGGCTGGCAGGCTTGATGGCGCTGAGCTGCTTCGTCCTGGTGGCCAGTCTCTATCCCCAGGTCGCCGATGGCGGGGTGGTTCGTGCCGATCTGGAGTGGGCACCGGCACTGGGCCTGCAGTTCACCCTGCGTATGGACGGCTATGCCTGGTTGTTCGCCTTGATCGTCTCGGGCATGGGCGCTTTAGTGGTGCTCTACGCACGCTATTACATGTCGCCCGAGGATCCGGTGCCGCGGTTTTTCTCGTTTTTCCAGGCCTTCATGGCGGCCATGCTGGGCGTGGTGCTGTCGGGCAACCTGATTCAGTTGGTGCTGTTCTGGGAAATGACCAGTCTGGCGTCGTTCATGCTGATTGCCTATTGGCATCATCGCCAGGACGCCCGGCGCGGCGCGCGGATGGCGCTGACGGTCACGGGCGCGGGTGGCTTGTGTCTGCTGGCTGGGGTCTTGATCCTGGGCAATATCGTGGGCAGCTACGACATGGACCAGGTGCTGGCCGCCGGCGAGGTGGTTCGCGCTGATCCCTGGTATCCCGCCGTGTTGGTGCTCGTAGCGCTGGGCGCGCTCACCAAGAGCGCGCAATTCCCTTTCCAGTTCTGGCTGCCGAATGCCATGGCGGCGCCGACACCGGTATCGGCCTATCTGCACTCTGCCACGATGGTCAAGGCAGGGGTGTTCTTGCTGGCGAGATTTTGGCCCGTGCTATCGGGTACCGAAGAATGGTTCTGGATCATAGGCGGAGCAGGGCTGTGCTCGCTGGTCCTGGGCGCCTATGCCGCGATTTTCCAACAGGACATGAAGGGCGTGCTGGCGTACTCCACGATCAGCCATCTGGGTCTGATCACCTTGTTGTTGGGGATGAACAGCTCGTTGGGCCTGGTCGCCGCGATCTTTCATATGGTGAACCACGCCACGTTCAAGGCGTCGTTGTTCATGGCGGCCGGCATCGTCGATCACGAGACCGGTACGCGCGATCTGGGTCGTCTGAGCGGGCTCAGGCGAGCCATGCCGATAACCGCGACTTTGGCCGTGGTGGCCGCCGCTGCCATGGCAGGGGTGCCGCTGCTCAATGGCTTCATTTCCAAGGAAATGTTCTTTGCCGAGACGACCTTTGTCAGCGGCGATCCGATGATTCAATACGGTCTGCCTGCGATGGCAGTGCTGGCCAGCGCGTTCAGCGTGGCCTATTCGCTGCGTTTCATCCTTCAGGTGTTTTTCGGTCCGCCGGCAGAGGATTTGCCTCGTGCGCCGCATGAGCCGCCGCGCTTCATGCTGGTTCCGAGCGGCTTGCTGGTGCTGATGTGTTTGGTCGTGGGCGTCATCCCAGGGCTGACAGTAGGGCCGTTTCTGCATACGGCGGCACAAAGCATCCTCGGCGCCGACATGCCCGAATACAGCCTGGCCGTATGGCATGGCGTGAATCTGCCGCTGGTCATGAGTTTTGTCGCCATGCTTGCGGGCGTTTTGTTGTATGCCGGGTTACGTGCCCGCCAGCGTGCGTTGCCGGGGCAGGTGCCATTCATCTACCGTTTCGATGGCCGGCGCACGTTCGAGTTTTTGTTTGACTATTCCAGCGTCGCCGCCAGTTGGGTGCTGGCGCGTGTTTCGTCGCCACGCATGCAGATTCAGATGGTGCTGATCGTGCTGGGTGCGCTGCTTGTGGCTTGGCTGCCGTTGCAGCGCGGCCAGTGGAACGACGCGCCGTCGCCCATCACTCCCCTGGATCCGGCTTTTGCCGTACTGTGGGTGGTGGGTGCGATTTGCGCGGTCGGGGCGGCGTTTCAGGCCAAATTCCACCGATTGGCAGCATTGATTCTGGCCGGCGGCGCCGGTCTGGTGACCTGTCTGACGTTTGTCTGGTTTTCTGCGCCGGATCTGGCGTTGACGCAACTTGCGGTAGAAGTAGTAACCGTCGTGCTGTTGCTGTTGGGGCTGCGGTGGTTGCCGCGCCGTATCGAAGGCGGGGGCCAGGATGGCAGCGCCCGGGCCCGTGCGCGCCGCGCGCGCGATCTGGTGATTGCCACCGTGACAGGCACGTCGCTGGCCGCCTTGGCTTATGCCATATTGACCCGCCCGCAGGGCCAGACGGTGGCCTCGTATTTTGTGGAAAAGGCCTTGCCAGAGGGGGGCGGTACCAATGTCGTCAACGTGATTCTGGTGGATTTCCGCGGCTTTGACACCTTTGGCGAGATCACCGTGGTCGGTATTGTTGCACTGACGGTGTACGCCTTGCTGCGCCGTTTCCGGCCAGCGGCCGAAAGTATCGCTTTGCCGCGCCAGCAACGCGATCAGGGTGCCATCGTGGCGCCCGACATTCAGGCGCTGTTGCCGGACAATGCCTTGGCCCTGCCTGCCGTGCTGGTACGTTTCCTGTTACCGATCGCGGCCATGGTATCGGTGTATTTGCTCTTGCGCGGGCACAATTCGCCGGGCGGCGGGTTTGTGGGCGGCCTGGTCATGGCGACCGCCGTGATTCTGCAGTACATGGTGGGCGGCGTGTATTGGGTGGAGTCGCGCAGCCGCCTGAATCCCCAGCATTGGATCGGTTTGGGCCTGCTGTGTGCGGGCTTCACTGCGGTGTCGGCCTGGTTCGCTGCGCGTCCCTTTCTATCGGCCATGGCGTGGGATGTTTCGTTGCCCCTGATCGGCCATGTCCATCTTTCCAGCGTGTTGTTCTTTGACGTGGGCGTGTACATGCTGGTCGTGGGCGGCACCATGCTCGTGTTGGTGGCCTTGGCTCACCAATCCTTGCGCGCACAACGCAAGGCGGCGGCAGAAGCTCAAGCCGCCGCAGAATCCGGGAGTCCTGCCTAATGGAATTGATATATGCCATCGCGATTGGCGTGTTGGCCGGATCTGGCGTATGGCTGATCCTGCGGCCCCGTACGTTTCAGGTCATCATGGGACTGACCTTGATGTCCTATGCCGTCAACCTGTTTATTTTCGGAATGGGGCGGCTGACCGTCGGACGGCCTCCCGTTATCGATCCTGGCGCCACGCCGGATCCGGCCGCCATGGCCGACCCCATACCCCAGGCATTGGTGCTCACGGCTATCGTGATCGGGTTCGCAACCACCGCATTGTTTCTTGTCGTATTGCTGGCTTCTCGCGGGTTGACCGGCACCGACCACGTTGATGGCAGGGAGTCGGAATCTTGATCGATTGGTTGCAACACGCGCCTATATATCCCATTGCCGTCCCGCTGATTGCGGGCGCGGCAATGTTATTGCTGGCGGACAAGCGCCGGGGTTTACGGGCGGGAATCGGGCTGGCGGCTAGTCTCGCTCAGCTCGCGGCGGCGATTACCTTGCTCGCGCTGGCAGCCGGTGTCGGCGGCGTCTGGCCCAGTGGCGTAGGGGTGTATCTGCCCGGGGATTGGCCCGCGCCGTTCGGCATCGTGCTGGTCGTCGATCGCTTGTCGGCCGTCATGTTGACGTTGACGGCCGTGCTGGGCTTGGCGTCATTGATCTATTCCCTGGCGCGCTGGGACCACCTGGGTGTGCATTTTCATTCGCTGTTCCAGTTCCTGTTGATGGGCCTCAATGGGGCGTTCCTGACGGGGGACCTGTTCAACTTATTTGTATTTTTCGAGGTCTTGCTGGCGGCCTCGTATGGTCTGATTCTGCACGGATCGGGGGTGGCGCGCGTCAGTGCCGGCCTGCAGTACATTGCGATCAATCTGGTGGCGTCGTTTCTGCTGCTTATCAGTATTGCGCTGATCTATGGGGTCACGGGCACCCTGAATCTCGCCGATCTCGCGGTGCGCGCCGGCGTCCTGGGTGGCAGTGATCGCTTGTTGTTCGAGGCCGGCGCGGCTGTGCTGGGCCTGGCGTTTCTGGTCAAGGCCGGTGCCTGGCCGCTGAATTTCTGGCTGGTGCGCGGCTATAGCGCGGCCAGTGCGCCGGTAGCGGCCGTGTTTTCCATCATGACCAAGGTGGGCATCTACGCCTTGCTGCGCATTGGCTCGCTATTGCTGCCCACGGGGGCGCCGGCGGCATTCAGCCTTGACTGGATGTTTGCGGCTGGCCTGGCGACCTTGATTTTCGGGGCGATCGGTTTGCTCGCGACCCAGCGATTGGATCAGCTCGTCAGCTATTGCGTGATCCTTTCCGCTGGGACGCTGCTCACGGCGTTGGGCATGCCGGGCGTGCGGCTGACAGGGCCGGCGTTGTTCTATCTGTTGAGCTCCGTGCTGGCTACGGGGGCCTTTTTCATGCTGGTCGAGCTGGTCGAGCGCACCCAGACTTTCGGGGCGAATGTGCTGGCGGTCACGCTGGATATGTTCGACCTGGATGATCCAGAGAGCCCGAACCGCTCCGACGATGTGGTGGGTGTGGCGATTCCTGCGGCGATGGCGTTTCTGGGGTTGTCGTTTGTGTCGTGCGCCTTGCTCGTGACGGGGTTACCGCCATTGTCCGGCTTTGTGGCCAAGTTCTCGCTCTTGTCCGCGGCGGTTGCCGAGGCCAATGCCTCGACCCAGCCGGCGGATGCCTGGATTCTGGTGGCCGCCGTGTTGGCCGCGGGGTTGGCCGGCATCGTGGCGTTTGGGCGAGCCGGGATGCGGATTTTCTGGGGTAACGAGGAACGTACGACGCCGCGGCTGCGCGTGTTCGAGGCGGGGCCCGTTGCCGTGTTGATCCTGTTGTGTGTCGCACTCGCGGCGGGCGCGGGGCCGGTGTCGGCTTATCTGGATGATGCGGCGCGCTCGCTCGATCAACCCGCGCTATACATTGATGCGGTACTGTCGGCCAATCCGGCGCGTACCTTGGGGGGGCATTGATGCGGCGTTGGTACAAACTCCTGCTGCCTGCGGCGTTGCTCGTCTTGTGGCTGCTGCTCAACGAGTCGCTTTCTGCCGGGCAGATCGCATTAGGCCTGGCGCTCGCGCTATGGCTGGGTTTTGCGTCCAGCCGCCTGCGGCCGCTGCGCGGACGGCCTCATAAATTATGGTTGCTGCTGGGGCTGAGCCGGCGAGTGGCGATCGATATCATCCGGTCGAATATTGCGGTCGCTAAACTGATCATCGCCTATCGGCGCGAGTACACGCCGGGGTTCGTGCACATCCCGCTGGATCTGCATGACCCGCATGGCCGTGCGCTGCTGGGCTGCATCCTGACCTATACGCCAGGCACCGTGTGGGTCGATGTGTCCAACAATATTCTGACATTGCATGTGCTCGACCTGGAAAACGAAGCAGCCTGGGTCGAATTGGTCAAACAGCGCTACGAGCGTACCCTGATTGAGGTGTTTCAGTGAACCTTGTTCTATTCTGGGCCGCATCCTTTGCCTTGTTGTGTTTTGTCCTGGGCATGGCGTGTGCGACGGTGCGGCTGGTGCGCGGGCCCACCGCGCAGGACCGCGTGCTGGCGTTGGACGCGTTTTACATCAATGGCATGCTAACCATGCTGGCCTTTGGTATCCGGTCAGGCACGCCGGTGTACTTTGACGTGGCCTTGCTGATCGCCTTGTTCGGTTTTGTCGGCTCTACCGCGATGGCCAAATTTTTGCTGCGTGGCGAGGTGATCGAGCCATGAACCTCGAGATTCCATTGTGGGCGGGCATCCCGGCCAGCATCTTGCTGGTCGTAGGGGGCGTCATTTCGTTGATCGGCTCAGCCGGGTTACTACGGTTCAAGAATTTCGTCTCGCGTATTCATGCGCCGACTCTCGGCAATACCCTGGGCGCGGTCTGCGTCTTGCTGGCGTCGATTCTGGTGTTTTCCTCTATACAGCAACGTTTCGTGATTCATGAAATTCTCATCACATTGTTGCTGTTTATCACGTCGCCGGTGACGGCCATGTTGCTGATGCGGGCGGCGGTCTATCGCGGCCAGCGGGACCGTGGCGAGTTCAACTCGAAATAGGGCAGTTACATCGTCCGAATCTGCTAGCGTTTGTAACATCTGCACGCCCTCTGGTTTGCCGCTTTGGCGTACTGTAAAAGCTGAGCCGGGCGCAGTAGCAGCCTGGCCAAGTTGAAGGAGCGGAAAATGAACCTACGTATGCACAATCGGTATTGCTGCCTGGCATTTGCGACTTTGAGCGCGTTGGGCGGGATGGCAGGGATTTCTGCCGCCAACGCGGCCGATGCACCGACGGCCGCCTCTATCCAGTCTCAGTACGAATATGACGTGCAGCGCTGCAACAGCGGCCAGACCAACCAGAGCAAGGCCGTGTGCCTGCAAGAGGCAGGCGCGGCGCGCGACGAGGCCCAGCGCAAGCGGCTCGATGACGGTCAGTCGGCGAATTACAGCAACAATTCGGTCGATCGCTGCACGAAACTGCCTCAACCCCAGCGTCAGGACTGCCTGCAGCAAATGCAGTCACCCTCGACGGTAAAGGGCAGCGTGGAGAGCGGCGGTGTTCTGCGCGAAACGGTCATCCAGGTGCCTCCGTCTCAGACGGGTACGACGCCGGGGACTTCGGGCGCCATGCCTGGTAGTTCCACCGCGCCGGGTACGGTCCCAGGGGCTGCGCCGGGCAGTTCGACGACGCCGGGTACGGTAACGACGCCGCCTGCCGGGACACCCGCGACACCTGTGCCCGTGCAGCAATAAGACGGCAGAGTCGGGATCAGGCAAAATGTCGCCTATTACCGACTCTTTGCCGCATCCATGTCTGACGTCATCGCCCTGATATTCGATTTCGACGACACGCTGGCGCCAGACAGCACTTCTGGCTTCCTCGACAGCCTGGGGGTGGATACGGCTGCATTCTGGAAAGACAAAGTCGGCCCACTGCTGTCCGATCAGGACTGGGACCCTGTTCCAGCCTATCTCTACGAGATGATCGAGCTGTCGCGCAGCGGCGCGCATGGCTTGATCACGCAACAGGGCCTGCGAGACTGGGGCGCCAGGCTGCCTTTGCATGATGGCGTCACCACATTGTTCCAACGCTTGCGTGCCGCAGTCCGAGCCGAGCACCCTCAGGTGCAACTCGAGTTTTACTTGATCTCCAGCGGCATCGGCGATGTCGTGCGTTCAACACCCATCGCCCACGAATTCACCGAAATCTGGGCGTCGGAGTTCGTGTACGGCGCCGATGGCGGGATTGCTTTCCCGCGGCGCCTGGTCAGCTTCACGGACAAGACCCGTTATCTGTTCCATATTCAAAAAGGCATCATCGGACGCGAGTTTCGCAACAAGCCCTTCGAAGTCAATCGCAAAATCCCCGAGGACCGTCTGCGCGTGCCCTTTGACCAGATGGTGTTCGTTGGTGATGGCTACACTGACATCCCGTGTTTTTCCTTGATTCGCAAAGCCGGTGGTTTTGCCTTCGGTGTATGGGATCCGAAACACCGCGACAAACGCAGCCGCGCCTGGGGTTTTATCGAAGAAGGCCGCGTGTCGAATTTGAATCAGGCCCGCTATGGCGAAGAAGCGGAGCTCTATCAATGGCTCGAAGAGGCCGTCACCAGCCTGGCCGGGCGGATCGCACTGAAATCCCGGGTGTACCGTGGTTGATGTGGTGACGCTGGCGTCCCCAGCGGACGAATCATTCATGTCTCTGGCGATCGAGCAGGCCGAGGCCGCCTGGCGTGTGGGCGAAGTCCCCGTAGGTGCCGTCGTCGTCGATGCCGAGGGTCAGGTGCTCGGCACAGGTTATAACCGCACCATCACTGACAGCGATCCTACTGCGCATGCAGAGATCGTTGCATTACGCGCAGCCGCTCTGCATCTGGACAATTACCGGTTACCTGGATTGAGCCTGTACGTCACGCTGGAACCCTGCGTCATGTGCATCGGCGCCATGTTGCATGCCCGATTGGCACGTGTGGTCTACGGGGCCACGGATCCCAAGACCGGCGCCTGCGGCAGCGTGCTGGATGTGGGCGCGGTAGAGCGATTGAATCATCACACGACTGTTATAGGCGGCGTATTGGCGCAGCCTTGCGGCGATATGCTGCGGCGGTTTTTCCGCGAACGCCGTACAAAGGAATCCACGAAATGAGTACCTCTACACATCCCGCACATGGGCACGATGGGCATGATTGCGATGACGATTGCGGTCACGATCACGGCCACTCGCACCATCATCATGCCAAGCCTGCCGGCGGGATCTATTTGATTTCGCCTTCGTCTGCGGTGCGTGACCCGGACACCGTGGCGTTGGCGTGCGAGCGCCTGGCGCAAGAGGGATTCAAGACTACGGTGGATCGCGCCGCATTGGCTGTGCATCAACGTTTTGCCGGCACGGAAAAACAACGCCTGGCGGGCATCACGCGTGCGTTGAAGCAAAAACATCCGATTGTGATGGCTACGCGTGGTGGCTATGGGCTCAGCCGTTTATTGCCGCAGATCGATTGGCGCGCTGTGGCGGACAGTGGCAAGCGTTTCGTGGGGTTGAGCGATTTCACAGCGTTCAATCTGGCCTTGCTCGCGCAGACGGGGGCGGTCAGCTACAGCGGGCCGACAGCCGTTGCGGATTTTGGCGGTAAAACGGTCGACGATCTGACGGCTGCATTGTTCGGCGAGATCATGCGCGGCGAGCTGGAGATCCTCAGTTTTGAGACTCAGGACGCCGATCCTGTCGATGCGCGTGGCGTATTGTGGGGCGGCAATCTGGCCACCTTGATGTCGTTGATGGGCACGCCATATATGCCCAAAGTGCGCGGGGGTATTCTGTTCATTGAGGACGTTGCAGAGCATCCGTATCGGGTGGAGCGCATGCTGGCTCAGCTGTGGCAGGCCGGCGTGCTGCAACGCCAAAAGGCTATCGTATTCGGTCATTTCACAGACTATCGGTTGGCACCGCATGATGCCGGGTACGACATGCCCGCCGTCGTGAAATGGCTGCGTGGTGTCGTTAAAGTTCCGGTTATTACTGGGTTGCCTTATGGACACATCCGGACCAAGGCTACGCTGCCTGTTGGTCAAAAGGTTGGCATCGCTACTGAGGCGGGGATGGCACATTTGGTGATTGATGAGCATCAGCATTGAGTTTGTTTGTGCTGATGTAGGTGGGGGTTCTTAATGCGTCCCTGCCGGGCGCGTGTGGGTGGCGCCGGCCCTATCGCAGCGGCTCGGCGCAACACCAGGCGCCGAGGTCCCCTGCGGGGACTGCCCGCCGCTCAACGGGCCAGCACCACCCACACGCGCCCGACAGGGACTTGCGATGAAGGCCGGCCACGGCTGCATGGCAGCGATGGGGCGATCGGAGGCGCGCACGGTGTGATCGCTACGGATCTAGGCGCGAATAGAGGGCGATGATGCGTCAGCTTGACGCTATCTGCATGCGAACGGATGTGCTGGCGGCTAGGACGCTTCTTGGTCCGGCACCCACGATGGCGCACGTTTTTCCAGAAAAGCAGAGATACCCTCCTGGCCGTCAGGCGATGAGCGTAGCGCGGCCAAGCGGGTCGCGGTGTTTTCCAGTATGGCGTCGTCGATGGGATGTTGAGAGACGTCATGAATCAAACGCTTGGATTCTTTCAGTGCGTTGGGCGACGCCAGCATGAGTTTGCCTAGTAATGCGTTGACGTGGGCGTCGAGTTCTTCGGGTTCGCAGATGTCGTGGACGAGGCCGATGCGCCAGGCTTCGGCGGCATCGAACGTCTCCGCTGTGAGAAACCAGCGGCTGGCGGCGCGAGGGCCGATGGCGCGCAGGACGTAGGGCGAGATCATGGCGGGGATGAGGCCGAGGCGGGTTTCGGTGAGGGCGAAACGGGTGTCGCGGCCGGCGATGGCGATGTCGCAGGCGGTGGCCAGGCCGAGGCCGCCAGCCATGCAGGCGCCGTGTACGCGTGCGATGGTGGGTTTGGGGCAGGTGTAGATGGTGTGCAGCAGTGTGGCGAGGGCCAGCGCGTCGGCGCGGTTGTCGGCTTCGCTGGCTTGGGCGCTATGGCGCATGGCGTTGAGGTCGGCGCCGGCGCAAAAGACTTTGCCGTGGCCCGCCAGGACGATGGCGCGTATTTCGCTGTCGTCGGCGAGCGTCATGAACGTCTCTGTCAACTCGGCAATGAGGCGCGAGTCCAGCGCGTTGCGCACCTCAGGGCGGGCCAGCCAGATGACGGCGGTTTGCGGACCATAGGCCACTTCCAGCGTTTGCAGCATGTGAGCGGATTCCTTTTACGGTTCAAAGCGGGCCACAATGATGCGGCATGTGCGGCAGGGTGTATCGGCCCCTCGATTTCAACGATACAACACTGTCGGCAACCAAAGCCCGATGCCCGGGAACATGTACAGCAAGAAAATCGCCACGACCTGGATTCCCATGAACGGCATCATGCCCAAGAATATCTGGTTCAAGGTGACGTGCGGCGGCGAGATGCCTTTTAGATAGAACGCAGACATGGCGACCGGCGGCGACAGGAATGCGGTTTGCAGGTTCAGCGCCACGAGCAGGCCAAAGAACAGCGGGTCGATCTGGAATGTGATCAACAGGGGCACAAAGATCGGCATGAAGATGACGATGATCTCTGTCCATTCCAATGGCCAGCCCAGCAAAAAGATAATGATCTGCGCCAGCAGCATGAACTCGATCGGCGTCAGGCCCAGCGACAGCACCCATTCTTCGATGATGCGCTGACCACCCAACAGCGCGAACGCGGCGGAAAAGATCGACGACCCTACAAACAGCCAGCACACCATGGCGCTGGTCTTTGCGGTCAGGTAGACCGATTCTTTCAGCACAGGCATGTTGAGCCGCCGATAGGCCAGTGCCAACAATGCGCCTCCCATGGCCCCCATCGCGGCGGCTTCGCTCGGCGTGGCGAGTCCGAACGTGATGGAGCCCAACACCGCCGCGATCATCAATGCCAAGGGGAAAAACGACCCCATCAGCATTTTGAAGATTTCCAATCGCGCCCACGTCAGCAGCACATAAAAGACTGCGAGGATGGCCAGGCAGATGCCGAAGAATATCCAATAGCCAGTGGGGGCAGGGACGCGTGCGGGGCCTGTGTCGGATGGAGCGGGCGCGGCGCCGGCTACGGCAGAGTTGGCAGCTGTATTCGGCGCTGCAGCAGCGCTGCCCGGCGGCTCACTCAATCCACCTTCCATTGGCGGTTCGCTCAGTCCTCCCTCAACAGGCGGTTCACTCAATCCTCCTGCCATCGGAGGCTCAGCGAGTCCACCAAAATCATCACCGCCGCTGCCCAGACGCAACTCATCGGGGATCTCATACACCGTCGGCGGTTGCGTCACCAGGTAATAGACCGACCCGGTCAGCACCACAAACGCCAGTAATGGCGTCAATGCCAACATCGTGTATCGAGACAGAAATCCAAACGATACGCTGGCGTTGCGGCGACCCTTGAACAGCGTTCCCAGCAGACCGTTGACCGCATGGGTATAGCCTTGGCGCGATAATGCGTCAGCGTCGGCAGGCAGGGCGATGCGCCGTTCTTCGGCTGTCAATGGCGGCGCCATGTCGGGCCGCAATTTGGCGACGAGCATGACGTACAGTACATACAGTCCGGCCAGCATCAGCCCCGGAAAAAACGCTCCGGCATACAACTGTACGACCGACACGCCTGTCGTCGCGCCATACACGATCAACATCACCGAGGGCGGCAGCAGAATGCCCAGACATCCCCCCGCAGTAATCGAACCGGCAGTCAATCGAACGCTATAGCCGGCCTTTAACATCGCCGGCATGGCCAGCAGGCCCATCAACGTGACCACCGCACCCACGATGCCTGTGGCCGTCGCGAATATCGCGCACGTTGCGAGCGTCGCCACGGCCAATGCGCCGGGCAGCCTGGCTAACGCCAGATGCATCGAACGAAACAGCTTTTCAATCAAGTTCGCGCGTTCGACGAGATAGCCCATGAACACAAACAGCGGCACCGAGATCAACGCATCGTTGGTCATCGTGGCGTAGGTCCGCTGCACCATCAGATCCAGGGTCTGATGAATCGAGCGCTGCGCATCCGGATTCTGCAGGTAGTACGCGAGAAAGGTGAACAACACCCCCATGCCCATCAACGTAAACGCCGTCGGAAAGCCCAACATGATGGCGACCACAATCAAGGCCAGCATCAATAATCCAAGGTGTCCTGTCGTCAGATCGTGCCATGGCGTCAAGAACCCTATCATCGCCAGCACAATGCCAATACACGTCAAACCAAACCACAGTGCTTTGTGAATTTTCATTTGTTGCGCTCCTGGTCATTCTCGGAGCGGCCTGATTTGCTGCGCGCTTCGTTTGTCACTGCGCGATCCCGTTCACCGTGTTGTTCATCAGTGACATAGCGATCCAGCTTCGCGATGTCTTCGTCTTTGACGTGCACCATTTTCTTGAGCTTGTCGACGTCGACTTCCTCTACGTCCTCTTCGCGTGAGGGCCAGGCACCATCGCGCAGACAGAGCAGACAACGTCCGATTTCCGCGAAGCCTTGCAACAACAGTACTGCGCCTGCAACAGGGATAAACGCCTTAAAGGGATAAATCGGTGGACCATTCGCCATCAACGACGAGTGCTCACGAATCGCAATCGACTCTCCTGCGTAATACCATCCCGCCCAGACCAACGCGACCACACCCGGAATAAAGAACGCGATATACAAAATCACGTCCAGCCCCGCCTGCACGCGCGGGGGCAAAAAGCCGTACAGAATATCGCCACGGACGTGACCGCTTTTCGCCAGCGTATACGCGCCCGCCATCATGAACAGCACGCCGTAATACATGAGCTGCAAATCAAAGGCCCAGGCACTCGGAGTGTTGAATATGTACCGGGCGGATACTTCCCAACATATATGCACCGTCAGCACGACGATCAGCCAGGCAAAGGCCTGCCCGACGAAAGTAGACAAGCGGTCCACCATGCGTATCAGCTTTAGCATAGGGCTTGATCCAGATCAGGAGAAAATAGGGCGGTCACAACGGCGCGGTTGGGCATGACGGCGGCATAGGAAGACACTGCATTGCGGCAACGGCATCGAGGCATTCTCGTCGAAACGCCATCGAGGCACCTGCATCGAATATCCTGAAGTCCCTATATCGACTCGACGCCAACCACACAGGCACGGCTTCGCACCCGCTCACAGCATCGGGCTAATGCCCAGCACAGCAAACGGGTACGAGGCCGTGGCGCAACATCAACCAATGGCCCTTCAAGCCGCAGGTTTACGCGCAAAATAATGGTTGAATGCCATCCGGAAATTCACCGAGACGTCGTTCTGCCAGCGTCCTGCCCGTTGTGCAAACTCGCGCTGTGATTCCAGCACCTTTTTGAACAAGGGGTTTTCCGCCGAGCGTTTTTCGATCATGGTGTCCCAGATTTTCAACTGCTCTTGCAGAATCGTATCGGGCGTTTTGTAGAACTTGACGTTGTGCTCTTTCTGCAGCTTGATATAGTCGGCCGAATAGCGGTTGGCCGCTTTCCACGACATATCGGCACTCGCCGCCTGCGCGGCATAGGCGAGGATATGCTTCAGATGCTTGGGCAGCGATTCGTATTTATTCTTGTTGAACAGGATCTCGAACTGCTCGGCGCTTTGGTGAAAGCTTTGCAGCATGCAGATCTTTGAGACATCCTGAAAGCCCAGGGCCAGATCGGACGACGCGTTGTTGAATTCCGCCCCATCCAACAGGCCGCGATCCAACGCCGGCACAATTTCGCCGCCGGGCAGGGCGTTCACCGCCGCGCCCATCGCGCTATACATATCGATCGCGAGACCCACCGTGCGGAACTTCAGCCCTTTGACGTCCTCGTATTTCGTAATCGGTTTCTTGAACCAGCCAAACGGTTGTGTCGGCATCGGCCCGTACATCAGCGACACGACATTGACGCCCATCGCCTTCTGGATTTCCACCAGCAGCTCTTTGCCGCCGCCATATTCGTGCCACGCCAGCAGCATATTGGCGTCCATGCCAAACGAAGGACCCGAGCCCCACAGCGCCACCGCCGTATTCTTGCCATACCAATAGGCCACCACGCCATGGCCGCCATCCAGCGTGCCGGCGGACACCGCATCCAGCAGGTCAAAGGCCTTGACCACCGCACCGGCGGGCAGCACCTCGATCTTTAGCTGACCCTCGGCCATATCATTGACCTTGCGGGCGTAGTCCTGTGCAAACTCGTGAAAAATATCGTTGGCCGGCCACGTGCTCTGAAATCGCAGCGAAATCGGTGAACCCTGGGCACGAGTGACAGCCGGAAACCCTAGCGCCGCGGACCCTGCGATAGTGGTGGCGCCGGCAATGAAACGGCGGCGAGATGACGCGTTGTTTAGCATGGCTTGTTGTCTCCTGAGTGAACTGCATGAACCAGCGTGTTATGAAACAGCTTTAAAGGTGCAGCAAGAACAAAGCGCAATGCATGAGACTGGACGGCGCAGCCACCGACCGATCAGATTGAGAACCGGGTCGTACTACGACTTACCGCTACTGGATTAAACCTTGCTGAAAGAATCCTGACAATTAGTTGATATGTGGGGATAACCCGCATCAAGCCTGCGCAGTATGCAGGGCCTGATCCAATACCGCAGCGGATTGCACCACGGGCGCCGCGTGTTTCTCGATGGCCGTGGCGCGCATCGCATTGAGCCTGGCGCGGTCGTTCACGAGCTCGTGAATCGTCTCCACCCACAAGTCCGGGTCATTTTTTAACAACAACCCGTCTTCCCCGTGAGCGATCGCATCCACATAGGGACTCGGCGTCGAGTAGATTCCCACCGCGCCGCAGCGCGCAATGTCGTAGATCTTGCTATGCGAACGTCCCCCATTGAAAGGCGAGGGCAGGATCGGCGCCAGCCCAATATGGCCATGCAAAGTATGGCAATGGCTGATGTAGTTATGCCAGGACAGCGGATGCAAAATCCGGGTACGAGGTAAATGGCGGAATTTCTGATTGATCGTGTGATTGCCGATTAACTCGAAATGCAGGTCCGGGCATTTTTTCAGCAGCGCCTCAATAATCGGGAACAGCCATTCCATCTCGGCATGATGTGTCGCCGAGCCGTGATAAAACATTTGAATAGGGTCGCGTTCGCGCAGCGGACGCAGCATGCTCGGGCCATATGCATCGCCTATCAGCGGGCGAGGGGAAATCACCTGCGCCGTTTTAAATGAATATCGCTGACGCAGTTCCTCAGTAGAAAACCAATATTCCGACGACAGCGCCAGGATATCCGGAATAAATGCCGCGCAATACTTATTCAGTTTTTTAACATAAGCTCGCGGCAAACCCACCCAATGTTTCGGACGAAGTAAATCATCGTCCATAAAATAGGCCACTTGGCTAAGCTGGCTGCGGTGCGTGCGCAGCGCCGACACCCATCGCGAATTTAAATACCGGACGATCACGACCCCCGTTCCAGGCGCCAGATCGCCGAAATGCGGCAAGTCTTTGTCTATGTTTTTATACGAGACCGGCAGCCCGGATTCTTGCAAACGTGGGCGAATGTAATAATCAGTAGAGGGGTTGTCACTTTGTTGCAATACCAGCCATTGGCGTAGCGTATTCTGCGGCCAATGCGTTTGGCCGCCGCGCAAACGCCTCAAGCGAGAAAGTATTCTGGATAATGGCAACGTTCTAGTGAACAGCGGCAAAGGTTTATACTAGCGAGCTTGTAATAGTACATTACACGCATGCAAAACGCCTTTGCCTCGGCCGGGTTTTAAGAAACATTTGAGAAATGACAATACTTGTTACGGGCGGTGCAGGCTTTATTGGCGGTAACTTTGTTCTAGATTGGCTGGCGCAATCTGATGAGCCTGTTATCAACCTGGACAAGCTGACCTACGCAGGTAACTGCGACACCCTCGCATCGCTGCAAGGCGATGCGCGCCATCTCTTTGTGCGAGGCGATATCGCGGACCGCACCTGCGTCGACCGACTGCTGGCTCAGCACACCCCGCGCGCGGTCATCAACTTTGCTGCCGAGTCCCATGTGGACCGTTCCATCGATGGCCCTGCGCCGTTCATCCAGACCAACATCATTGGCGTATTCACCCTGCTAGAAGCCGTGCGCGCCTATCACGGATCGCTGCCGAGCGCGCAGCAAGACGAATTCCGTTTGCTGCACGTCTCCACCGACGAGGTCTATGGCTCGCTGGCCCCGTCCGATGCGCCGTTCACCGAGACGCATGCATATCAGCCCAACAGCCCGTATTCCGCCTCAAAGGCCGCGTCCGATCACCTGATCCGCGCCTGGCACCACACCTACGGGCTGCCGGTGGTGACCACAAATTGCTCGAACAATTACGGTCCCTACCAGTTTCCGGAAAAACTGATCCCGCTCGTCATCCTGAACGCTCTGGACGGCAAACCCCTGCCCATCTATGGCGATGGCCAGCAGGTGCGCGATTGGCTGTACGTCAAAGACCATTGCAGCGCCTTGCGGCGCGTCCTGCAGGCGGGCAGACCCGGCCAGACCTATAACATTGGCGGCGCCAGCGAGCGTGCCAACCTCGATGTCGTTCACACTATCTGTACCTTGCTAGACGAATTGCGACCGCGCGCAGACGGCCGATCCTACGCACGGCAAATCACCCACGTCACCGACCGGCCGGGGCACGATCGGCGCTACGCCATCGACGCCAACAAAATCGCACAGGAACTCGGATGGACTCCGTCCGAGACCTTTGCATCCGGCTTGCGCCAGACCGTCACGTGGTATCTGGATCACCCCGACTGGGTAGAGGGGGTCGTCAGCGGCGCCTACCGTGAATGGATTGCGCAGCACTACGGCCCGGCGGGAGCAAACGTTTGAAGATTCTGATCATTGGTAAAAACGGCCAGGTTGGTCATGCCCTGCAAGGCAGCCTGGCCCCGCTGGGCGAACTCGTCGCGGTAGATCGCCAGGACTGCGATCTGGCCAAGCCGGCCACCATCCAGGCCACGCTCGAGGCGCACCGGCCCGACATCATCGTCAACGCCGCCGCCTACACCGCCGTCGATCGCGCCGAGGCCGAGCCCGAGCTCGCCATGCAGATCAACGGCACCGGCCCAGAACTATTGGCCAAAGCAGCCAGCGCGTCGGGCGCGCTGCTCGTGCACTACTCGACCGACTACGTCTTTAACGGGCACAAACCCGCGGCCTATGTCGAATCCGACGAGGTTGCCCCGCAGTCCAGCTACGGCCGCAGCAAACTCGCGGGCGAGCAGGGCATCGTCCGGCATCTGCCGCAACACCTGATCCTGCGTACCAGCTGGGTACACAGCGAACATGGCGGCAATTTCATCAAGACCATTCTGCGCATTGCCCAGAACCAGGAACAGTTGAACATCGTTGCCGACCAGGTTGGCGCACCCACCAGCGCAGCGCTGATTGCCGACATCACGGCGCAGCTCATCGCCCGCTATCAGCAGAGCATAAAGACGAACACCGCTGGCGAATTTCCCTACGGTTGCTATCACCTGACGGCGGCGGGGCATACCTCGTGGTACGAATATGCCCGCCTGTTGGTGCGATTGGCACGAGAGGCCGGCATGGCGCTGCAGGCGTCGCCCGATACCATTCAGCCGATTCCAGCCTCGTCCTACACGTCCCCTGCACCCAGACCTGCCAATTGTTGTCTGGATACCTCTAAACTACGTCAAACGTTTGATGTATCTCTGCCGAACTGGGAAGACGGCGTTCAACAAACGATTGCGCAATTAGCGCGCCGATAAGATACGCAAGGATCACACTCAATGAAGAGGCGCAAGGGCATTATTCTGGCGGGAGGCTCGGGTACACGTTTGTACCCGGCCACATTGGCCGTCTCAAAACAACTATTGCCCGTCTACGACAAACCGATGATCTACTATCCGCTCAGCGTGCTGATGCTGGCGGGTATTCAGGACATCCTGGTGATTTCCACCCCGCAGGACATGCCGCGGTTTGAACAGCTGCTGGGTGACGGCAGCCAATGGGGCCTGAACCTGCAGTACGCCATTCAGCCCAATCCCGAGGGACTGGCCCAGGCCTTTCTCATCGGCGACACCTTTCTGGATGGCGCGCCCTCTGCACTGGTGCTGGGCGACAACATCTTTTACGGCCACGACTTTTCCAAGCTGCTGCACGATGCCGCAGCCCAGGAAAGCGGGGCCACCATCTTTGCCTATCACGTCCATGACCCGCAGCGCTACGGCGTCGTCGAGTTCGACAAACACGGCAAGGCCCAGAGCCTGGAAGAAAAACCCCTGCGGCCGCGTTCGCACTACGCCGTCACCGGGTTGTACTTCTATGACCATCAGGCGCCCGAGATCGCCAAAACCATCAAGCCCTCCATACGCGGCGAACTCGAAATCACCGACCTGAATCGCGCCTACCTGCAGCAAGACAAGCTCGACGTCGTCACCATGGGACGCGGCTATGCATGGCTGGACACCGGCACGCATCAGTCCATGCTAGAGGCCAGCCAGTTCATCGCCACCATCGAGGCCCGCCAAGGCCTGAAGGTCGCGTGTCCCGAGGAAATCGCCTATCGCCTGGGCTATATCAACGCGGAACAACTGGTACACCTGGCCGAGCCGTTGAGGAAAAATGGCTACGGGGAATACTTGATGAACATCGTGACCGAAATCTGAGCCCAGCCCCATGAACGTCATTCGCACCGCGATCCCCGAGGTATGCGTCTTTGAACCTCGCGTGTTCGACGATGAGCGCGGCTTTTTCTTTGAAAGCTTCAACCAACAGAGCTTCGAGGACGCCATCGGGCGGTCCGTCACGTTCGTCCAGGACAACCATTCCCATTCCGTGCGCGGCGTGTTGCGCGGCTTGCACTACCAACTGAACCCGCATGCACAGGGCAAGCTGTTGCGCGTGCTCTCGGGCGAAATCTACGACGTCGCGATCGACCTGCGGCGTGGTTCGCCCACCCTGGGGCAATGGGTAGGGGAAATCCTGTCCTCGGCAAACCGCCGCCAGCTATGGATCCCCGAGGGCTTCGCGCATGGCTTTCTCGTCCTGTCCGATTCCGCCGACGTGTCATACAAGACGACCGACTACTGGGACAAAAGCTCAGAGCGCGCCATCGTCTGGAACGACCCCCAGCTCAAAATCGACTGGCCTGCGAGTCCACAACTGATCCTGTCCGCCAAGGACCTGCAAGCCGGCACCTTTGCGCAGGCAGACCTGTTTGAATACTGATCCGCGCCGATGACGCAGCCACGCCTCATCATCTGCTCGGCCGGCGTACGCCGCAACGCGACGCTCGCTGCCTTGCTGGACGATTTCGACCTGGTCTATCCAAAACCCTCGCGGCCGCAGCCCGGCGATAGCGTGCTGGCCTGGGGGCAGCGTCCCAGCGCACAACGCGCGCAGCGCTATGCCGAAAAACATGGCCTGAACGTGTGGCATATCGAAGACGGCTTTCTGCGGTCAGTCGGCCTGGGTTTCACGGACCCGCCCTTATCCGTGGTCATGGATGACCAAGGCCTTTACCTGGATGCTGGCAGCCCGACCCGATTAGAGACCCTGATCAAACGTCCCCTGGACCCGGTGCAGCAACAGCGTGCCCTGGCATTGATGGCGGCCTGGCGCCAGGGCAGGGTATCCAAATACAACCACACCCGTGACGCCCATGCGCCGCTACCCGCAGGGTACGTGCTGGTTGTCGACCAGACCTTTGGCGACGCCTCCGTCACCGCAGGCGGCGCCAGCCCCGGGGATTTTCCGCGCATGCTGGAGGCCGCCTTGGCCGAGCATCCTGAGCGGACCATCGTCCTGAAAGTCCATCCCGACGTCGTGTCCGGCCGTAAACGCGGCTATTTCGACGTCCAGCAGGTACGCGCCATGCCGCGCGTCGTGCTGATGGACCAGGACGTGCATCCGGCAGGCCTGTTGGCCGACGCCCATGCCGTCTATACCGTGACATCCCAATTGGGTTTCGAGGCCTTGTTATGGGGCAAGCCCGTCCGCGTATTCGGCATGCCGTTCTACGCAGGCTGGGGCCTGACCCATGACGAGCAGCTTGCGCCCGAGAGGCGGCGCCAGGCAGTCTCCCTGGCACAACTGACTCACGCTGCCTTGATTGACTATTGCCGTTACGTCGACCCCGAAACGGGCCGCCGCTGCGAGGTCGAGACGGTCCTCGCCTGGATTGCTCTGCAGCGCCGCATGCGCCAGCGCTTTCCCGAGCACATCACCGCAGTCGGGTTTTCCGGCTGGAAACATGGTTTTGTCCGAGATTTCTTTGACGGCAGCCGTATCCATTTCAGCTGGTTTGCCAAACGCGCGAGCCAACACACCAGCGTCGCCAGCTGGGGCCGCAAACTCGATGCGGCTCTCGCCAGCCGTCCGCCGGAAAAACCCGTCATCCGCGTGGAGGACGGTTTCCTGCGTTCCGTGGGGTTGGGTGCAGACCTGATCCGCCCCGTATCCTGGGTGCAGGACGACGTAGGCATCTACTACGACGCCACCCGCGCCTCGAGGTTAGAGCGGATTCTGTCTGAAACCGACTTTCCCGAGCCCCTACTGGCTCGTGCGGCGGCATTGCGCGAGACCATCTGCGCGTCCGGCATCACCAAATACAACCTGTCGGGGCAAACCGCATGGTCGCGCCCGGCACAGGCACAGCGTGTACTCCTGGTCGTGGGCCAGGTCGAAACCGACGCCTCGATCCGCTATGGCGCCAGCACCGTTCGGCGCAACATGGATCTGCTGCGCGCTGTACGAGAGGCCTATCCGGACGACTACGTCTTATATAAGCCACATCCCGATGTCATGGCCGGTTTGCGTTCCTCCGGCCAAGGCGAGGGCGGTGCACTCCAATGGTGCGACGAAATCATCGGCAACGTTTCACTGGAACAGCTATTCCCCCTGGTGGATGAGGTTCATGTCCTGACGTCCCTGGCCGGTTTCGAGGCGCTGCTGCGCCACAAACCGGTTGTGACCTACGGCCAGCCGTTCTACGCAGGATGGGGATTGACCGAAGATAGGGCATTGATCGACGACGTAAAGCGCAGACGGGGCCGATCGTTGGCACTGGAC
Source organism: Bordetella genomosp. 4 (assembly GCF_002261185.1). Taxonomy (GTDB): domain Bacteria; phylum Pseudomonadota; class Gammaproteobacteria; order Burkholderiales; family Burkholderiaceae_B; genus Bordetella_A. The sequence continues at coordinate 666,155 of NZ_NEVQ01000013.1, read as the reverse complement.
GAATTGGTGGCGGGCACGCTGATCCTGTATCCCACCTACGTCAGCCGGATCACCCGTCGATTCGCCACCCCAGAGCGTGTGTTGCAAGAATTAATTGATTGGCGGCGAATGCCCCACCACAGTGCCCGTTGGCGTCATTGGATTGCCAAAATATTTCGAGAGAAATGATGCGCAATCTTGCAGGGAAGGTGCTCTAATCGACACAGTGCCGGAGAGTGGTATGACTCCGTTACACAACTGATAGATTGTTTCGTAGTGTGGCACTTCAAACCGTCAAAATGCTCAGTTAGTTTCCTGTAGTCATGTTTGCCTTTCCTTGCAGTTTCGCCTGTTAACTTCCTTCATACTCGCGTTTTCTCCGTAGGTCGCTATGAAACCAATCCGTAAAGCAGTATTTCCCGTCGCGGGTCTCGGCACTCGTTTTTTGCCGGCCACCAAAGCGATGCCCAAAGAGATGCTTCCCGTGGTGGACAAGCCTCTCATCCAATACGCGGCAGAAGAGGCCGTCGCAGCTGGCATTACCGAGTTGATTTTCGTAACTGGACGTAACAAACGTGCAATTGAGGATCATTTCGATACGATGCCCGAGCTCGAGGCCGAGCTGGAAGCGAAAAACAAGCAACAGCAGCTGCAGGCGATTCGCAGCATCCTGCCGGCGCATGTGAACTGCGTTTATATCCGTCAGCCGGCTCCGCTGGGATTGGGACATGCGGTGTTGTGCGCTGCGCCGGTGGTGGGCAATGAGCCGTTTGCTGTGTTGTTGGCGGATGACTTGATTGATGCTGAAGTCCCTGTGACGCGGCAGTTGGTGCAGGTCGCTCATTCGTGCGAGGGCAGCGTGCTGGGGATTCAGAACGTTGAGCGTCATGAGACGAATAAGTACGGGATTATTTCTGGCAATCAGTTGGACGGCGAAACGTGGCGTCTGGACTCGATGGTGGAGAAGCCTGATCCTGCGCAGGCTCCGTCGACTCAGGCCGTCGTAGGCCGTTATGTGTTGGAGCCGGAAATTTTTGAATACTTGCGTCAAACGGGGCAGGGTGCTGGTGGCGAAATTCAGTTGACCGATGGCATCGCTGCAATGCTGCGAGACCGTTCGGTTTTTGGTTATCAATACGCAGGTACTCGTTACGATTGCGGCAATAAGCAGGGTTTCTTTTCCGCTACCGTGGCTTTAGGCCGGAAATATCACGGCTTTACCACCGAATAAGTGCGACTACGCCCGATCACGGCGTCAACAGCCATTTTGATCATCATCCTATGAAGTTTGCTGTGGGTGCGATCTTCAAAAACGAAGACGCATATGTATTGGAGTGGCTGGCGTTCCACAAGATCGTCGGGTTTAGTCAGTTTTTGATTGCCGATAATGGCAGCACGGATTTGACTCGACAGATACTGTCGATCTTGCAGAAGCACGAGCCTATTGCGCTGGTAGATTATCCGGATCAACCGGATGTTCGGCCGCAGTTGGGTGCGTATAACCTGCTGACGAAGATGTGTCCGGCGGATATTGATGCGATTGCGTTTATTGATGCGGATGAGTTTGTGACACCGATGGGCGGCGCGACTTCGGTCGTGCCGAAGTTGACTGAGCTGTTTTCCGATCCCGGAGTGGGCGGAGTGGCGCTGAACTGGGCTTGTTTTGGTTCTGGCGGCCAGCGCTTTTGGGAAGAGGGGCTTGTTATTGAGCGCTTCTTGCGACGATCACTGGCGAAGTTTCCCGTGAATCAGCATTACAAGGCGGTGGTCAGGCCGGCAAACGTTGGTCATTGGGCAACACCGCATCATGCTATGTTGAAAAGCGGCCGATATGTCGATGTTCTGGGAAATAGCCTAGTCTGTCGGGATGGTCGGCAGGACAGCTTAAGCAAGTCGGTTATCTGGTCGAATATTCGCATCAACCACTATGTCGTGAAATCGTTTGAAGAATTTGTGTTGCGTAAAAGCCCCAAGGGCAGCGCTACTAAAGCCGGACGTATTAAGCATCGGAAGTACTTCGAACTGCACGATAAAAACAACGAGCAGTGCGACGATATGTTGATTTTTGTACCCGCCGTCAAAGAAGAAGTCGCTCGTTTAGAGGCCCTGGTCGCCCCCGAGCTCGAAGCGCGGGGTTCGGCTTGGCGACAGTGGTTATATAGCTTGAAATCAGGCTTACAACGGGGCTAAGTGGGCAATGTTTTCGGAGAACACTGTTTTCACGCAGCAGGCCCCAAATACTTGGCTGACTCCAGCTAGGCAGGGAGATGGAGCATCTCTCGGTGGCGTCTACTTGATCAAAGGTAGGGTGACTGGGCATGATCGTGCCTATAGCGCTGTACTGAAGCTCAGTTTAATGAACGGGCAAATGGTAGACGTTGATGTTCTGGTGACCCGACGTGGTCAGATACAAGAGATGGTCAAAGTGCCGGCCGGAATCCAAGCTCTGAGGGTCAATCCTTCATCCGACTTAACGACACCGGGTAATATCTCTCTGTCACTACGGCGTTTGTCCTGGCTCGAGTATCGTTTTCGCCAACTTCGGCGGATACTGCCCGTGTTTTTCCGGCAGCCGAAGCAACGTCGGGCCCGAGCTGGCTTAGAGTTACACACAGTATTTACCAATCTGAGTCACGCATATGCTGTGTCTTGCCGGTTTAGGGCTAATGCGTATATGCGCAGCTATGCGGACTGGCACGCTGAGTTTTATAGCGTGTCCCCGGATGACCGTCATTTAATACTCAAGCATTTACGCGAATGGGGGCAGTTTCCTCATTTTCAGGTCGTCATCCTGACGAATAGGGATGGCGCTGCGGGCTCGTCAGCCGACCAGACTCTGGATAAACAGCTTTACCCGTATTTCTCGCGGATCCACTTACCCTACGACGGTTGGGTTCAGGCTTTGACAGAGTTGTCCCAAGTCACTGCGCAACACGTGGTGGGAGGGGAAGGGGCTACGAAAAGTGCTTCCTGGACAATCATCTTACGGCACGATTCGCAATTATCCGAGGTTGCTTTGTATTGGCTTGCGCATAGTATTGTGAAGGCTAGCCAGCTAGGGGTGATTTACGCAGATCACGACAGCATCGATGTTGACAATCGCTTGTCGCAGCCGGTTTTTAAGCCGGATTGGTCACCGGAGTTACTTCGCGCAACTAACTATATCGGTGAGGCGTTTGCATGGCGTTCTAGGCCGCTATCGCCTATTTGGGACGTTGCACAGGCCGCCACTTATAGCACGGCGGGCGCATTGCATAGCTTACTATTGGCCTTAACAGCTGATACGCCTCGCGTCGAACATATACTGGCGCCAATTTGGCACTTAAATAAGGAAGGTCAATGTAATGCAATCAGTGCCAGGACGGAAACCCGCGACGTTGTCGCGGCTCATTTGCAGCGGCAAGGCCTGAGCGCGTCGGTGGAGGCTACCGGCACAGGGCGTTGTCATGTCCGTTATACCTTGCCGGAGCCGCGCCCCTTGGTCACCATCGTGATTCCCACACGCGACGGTTTGGCTCATTTGCGTTGCTGTATCGACAGCCTCTTGCAAAAAACTTTGTATCCCGCGTACGAGATCATCGTTATGGATAATCAGAGCGTTGAACCTGCAACGCTGGCGTATCTGAGGGCACTTACGATCAGATCAAACATTCGCGTTCTGCGATTTGACGAGCCATTTAATTACTCACGAATAAACAATCATGCTGTAGAACAGGCGCGCGGCGAGATTGTTTGTTTGTTGAACAACGATACGGAGGTTATTTCACCTGATTGGCTCGACGAAATGGTCAGTTTACTGATGCAGGACGGAGTAGGCGCGGTTGGCGCGAAACTATTATATGGAGACGATACCGTTCAGCACGGTGGCGATACGGTCGGGCCGGGTGGATGCGCAAACCATTTACATACGGGTATAGGCAGGGACGAGCCGGGCTACTGTGGGCGCGCCCTAGTCTCACAGGAATTATCTGCTGTGACGGCTGCGTGCTTATTGACGCACAAGTCACTGTATCAGTCCCTGGGTGGTTTGAACGAGGTTCATCTCACTGTCGCCTTCAATGACGTAGACTTCTGTTTAAGAGTGCGAGACAAAGGGTTCAGGGTGGTATGGACCCCACACGCATTGCTATACCATCATGAGTCGATCACCCGGGGTAAGGATACCAGCCCGGCGCAGGTCTTGCGCGCTCGGATGGAGGTTGAGTATATGCGTATGCGTTGGGCTCATTTGATGCATCACGACCCATTTTATAACCCGAATCTAAACTATCAACATCCTGATTTCAGTTTGAGCGGCACGCCTCATGTGGCGCTGCCTTGGAGATAGAAAGAAGGGCGCCAGCGAGGAGTAGTTCATTGCTTACCTTGCAGTCTGCAACATTCCCTCAGCGTACTTGTATGTTTTTATAGGTATACTGCGATGCAACATGGATCTACTAGAGTTTCTTCCTTATGACTCCACGTACTTCGTTCCAAATTACCCGTGCCGTAGTATTCGCGCTGTTGTTGCGCGAAATGCGCACGCGCTTTGGTCAGCGGCGGATGGGGGCATTTTGGATGTTGGCTGAACCGATTGTCCAGCTAATAGTCATGGTCGTCGTAATGGGAATAATCCGTGGTCGTGGGCCTACTCAAGGTATCCCATTTCCCGTCTTTTTGTTAACAGGTGTTGCGCCCTTTGTTATGTTCAGAGGGGTCGCGATGCTTATTATGGAAGGCCTGTCAGCCAACCGAGGGCTATTTTCGTACAAGCAAGTAACTCCAATGGATACTTTTGTGGCGAGAACGATAATGCAATGTTGTATTGCTAGTATCTCGTACATGTTTGTCTTAGCTACCTTTGCATGGTATGGCTATGATGTGAGTATTCGCAGCCCTTTAGAATGGCTCGGGTTATTGCTTCTGGGGATCGCGATGTCTTTCGGCCTGGGAATGGTGCTTGCTGTAATAGCGGATGCAATTCCCGAAATACGCACCTTTATTCGTTTCTTCTTTATGGTGCTCTATTTTTCTTCCGGTGCGATATTCCCGGTTTCTCATTTTCCTAGCTATATACTCCCCTACCTGGCTTGGAACCCATTCCTACACATGACGGAATTAATACGAAAGGCTGTATTTCCGTTTTATAGAGCGCTTGAATTAGTGTCGCTTCCTTATGTGTTGATTTGCATGGCACTGCTTCTTTGCGTTGGTCTGGGGCTTTTTAGAATAAGGCGCTCCAGGATGTTGGCGATCAAGGGAATCGTCTAGTCGATGTTTACCTTAGAGAACATTACGAAATCGTATCTCACTGCAAGTGGGAGAAAGTATATTTTCCGAAATTTATCGATGGTAGTGCCTCCCGATAAAAATATTGGCCTGATCGGTAAAAATGGTGCGGGAAAATCTACGCTTATGCGATTGTTGGCAGGAGTGGACACTCCTGATTCCGGCGTGATTCGCACGGACAAAAGTATTTCATGGCCAGTAGGGCAATCAGGAGGCTTTCAGGGTAGCTTAAGTGCACGCGACAACGTAAAGTTCGTCTGTCGGATTTACGGCTTTGTCGGGGAGGAGATGACACGTAGAGTGCGTTATGTTCAGGACTTTGCAGAAATAGGTTCCTGGTTTGACGAGCCTATCCGCACCTATTCTTCTGGGATGCGTTCGCGTATAGCATTTGGCCTCAGCATGGCTTTTGAGTTCGATTATTACCTGATTGATGAAGTGATGGCCGCCGGAGATAATTCCTTTCGAAAAAAATGCGAGGAAGTATTCCGAGAAAAGCTAGGGAAATCTAAAATTTTTCTCACTACGCATAATATGAAAGAGGTGGAACGACTTTGCGATATTGTCCTTTTGGTGGATAATGGGGAGTTAAAAGTATATGACGACGTCGCGAAGGGTATCGAGGCTTATCGAACAAAATAATGCATGGAATAGATAATGGATAGAAATAAAAAACGTCGAAATAAGCTGCTCCAGCTATTTATTATTGCGCTGCCTATGGCTATTGCAATAATTTATTATTCGTTTTTTGCCGTTGATCGTTACGCCAGTACCGCACAGGTAGTGGTAGTTGATTCAACCGGGGCTTCCAATCTGACTCAGCAAACAGCTGGAGCGGCGATATTGGCTTCTAATGCCAAACAGGTCTCGAAACAAGAAACCATTTTTTTGCTTTCTTATTTGACTTCCCCTGATCTGCTGAAAGTGCTGGAAGACAAACTTAACTGGCATGAACATTTCGCGGAGCAACTATCTGACCCGTTCTATTGGATATCTCGGAAAGTATCTCGTGAAGACTTACTGGAATATTACAAACGCATGATAACGGTCCATGTTGACGAACTCACCGGTCTCTTGACGGTAGAGGTGCAGGGGCTGACCCCTGAATTCGCTCATCTGACGTTGACGGAGATGTTAGGGCAAAGCGAGAGGTTTATTAATGATTTATCGCGCCAACTGGCAACGGATCAAGTGCGTTTCGCGGAGGATGAATTAGTCAAGGCACGCAGTGATTACGAGAGCAAGCGAGCTGCGTTAATTGAATTTCAAAGCAAAAACAGTATATTAGATGCGGAAGCCGCCGCTAAATCGCAAGCAGGAATAATTGCTACGTTGGAGGCGACCTTGGCGACGGAGCAGGCTAATCTGAATGGGCTGCTGGCCACGCTTAATTCCAGCGCACCCCAAGTTCGTCAGCAGAAGAATCGTGTAAGCGCGATAGAGAAGCAGCTGGCTTTTGAGAAAAAAGCGCTGGTGTCGTCGTCGGTCGACGGGCATCTTAATGTGGTCGCCGCCGATTTTAGGAAATTAACGGTCGACACTGAGGTCGCGGAAGAGGCCTATAAATTGAGCGTGTCGGCATTGCAAAATGCCAAAATCGAAGCAAATAAAAATATACATAGTCTGGTGACGGTGGTTCAGCCGAATATGCCGGAAGATTCGTCCTATCCGCGGAAGCTCTATAACTTATTTACGTTTTTTGTTGTTTTGCTATTTATTTATGGCATTACCCGATTCGTAATTGCCAGCATTGAGGATCATCGTGACTAGCCATATCGTTTCTTCGAGATGCCCCTCTCGGATTTTTGGGGCGCTGGGTATGTTAGTGCTGCTGTCCGGTTGTGCTGGAGGAATTTTATCGGGTGCCGGACCACGCATGACGACTATCGTGTCGACTAATGTGGAAGATCGGACAATCCCATACGAATTGATTGAGCTTGGGCCTGAGACAATAGCCGCATATGCTCGGCCTATTGATGAGCCGATTGCCCCGACAGTGTCCCCCACAAAAGCCTATGAGATTCGCTTGGTGCCAGGCGACGTACTGCAGGTGATGATCGCTGATATTGGTGAGCAGAATGCCATGTTTGCACCGTTGGCAACTGGAGGTACAAAGTTCGAGGCTCGAGTTGACTCCGCAGGGAAAATCTCGTTGCCTTATGCCGGGCGCTTTTCGGTATCAGGCAAGACACCGGAGGGGGTGGCGAGCGAAATTCGGGGCCGATTGCGAAACGTCGCCACTGATCCGCAGGTAATGGTTAGTCTGCTAGGGGACGTTTCGGGCTCCGTTTTGGTTGCGGGAGCTGTGAAGCAACCTGGTAGATTTTCTGCCCTTCAGGGCCCGCTAACGCTATTGGACGCGATTAATCTTGCGGGCGGCCCGGTGTTAGAGCCACATCTAGTTGATGTGACTGTCCGCAATGGTAAAGATGCCCAAGTCTACTCGTACCAGAGCTTATTGAATGGACTGAACAGGCCTGTTTCACCTCGTTCCGAAATTGTAGTCTCCAGATCGAGAAAGCGTTTCGTGGCCATGGGGGCTGTAGGTCAACCCGGCTTGCACGATCTGCCTTCGGACCAGTCTAGCTTATTGGAAGTGCTCGGACAGGCGGGATGGATGGATGAGGCCAAAGCCGATCCTCATGGAGTTTTTGTGTTTCGTTTGTCACGTAAGCCGGGCGCGGCCGAAGCTACGCCCGAGGTATTCTCCCTCAATATGCGCGATCCGGCCGCCATATTTTTAGCAAAGCAGTTTTTGGTACAGCCTGAAGATGCCGTCTATGTGACGAATGCTGCGGTATATGAATGGCAGAAAATTATTACGCCGATAGTCCAGGCTATTGCTGCTGGCAGGACGCTGCACAATGGATTTTAACCGCTTGATGTTGGCAAGCCTATAACGTTTGTCATCTGATATATGTCTAATAAGGTTATCGTGATGACGGCATCTTAGGGTGTGTTTTAAGGGTAAGAAGCTAGACAAACAGTCCGCTACGGTTCCATCTGCGTATTGGCGGTATCTATATTATTGAGTCAACGATGATTTTTCGACGCCGTAATCAGAAGCCGCCAAGTGAAGAGTCAATCGCATGTAGCTTGATCAGAAGTAGTGACCTTTTTGATTCTGCTTGGTATCTCGATCAATATCCTGACGTGATGCAAGCCGGTTTTGACCCGGTGCTGCACTATGTCCGCCATGGTGCGAAAGAGGGCAGGCGGCCGGGTCCATGGTTCGATATCGAGCGATATCTGGGGGCACAGGCGAATAGGGCCGCGATTCAGAATCCATTGCTACATTATCTCGAAAATCGAGATAAATTTATTTTACCCGAGGCGGCACCGAAGCGAGGTTATTCGAGCTTTGGCGAGTTTCTCAACTGTGCGATGCTCAGCCCAGTAACTCTAGCACCATTCAAAGAAGAGGATAAACGGTGTTTTGCTGTGATGGAGTCTATCGCAAAATATCTTGTTCGGCAGACGAACGGGGATGAGACGCTCAAGATATCAGTCATCATGCCCGTGCGAAATCGGGCGCGAACTTTACAGCAGGCAATCGATTCAGTTGTTGCTCAACGGTATCGAAATTTCGAGCTGATTATAGTTGATGATGGCAGCAATGACGCGTCCGTCTCTATTGCGCAGACCGCCATGCTTCGGGATTCTCGTATTCGTTTGATAAGGATTGAGCAACCTCGTGGTGTATGTGTAGCACGAAATGTTGGGCTGGCGAATGCTACAGGTGAGATTGTTGGCTATCTAGATTCGGACAATACCTGGTTAGAAGATTATCTCGGCGCGGCAGTCGGGGCATTTCGTCTTTTGCCGACGGCCGACGCAATCTACGGCGGTCAATATATCTATGCAGAGAGCGATTTAAGCCAGCTATCGGCGGTGCGTTTTGGCCCGATGAATGTTTCTTTGTTAGAGCAACATAATTATATTGATCTGAATTGTTTTTTGCATAAGCGCAATATAGTGGAGAAAGGAATTCGATTCGATGAATCCTTGCAGCGACTGGTCGATTGGGATTTTATTCTGCGAATAAATTCAGGATTCCGGATAATTTCCATACCTGTGCTTCTGTCGCGTTACTATTTACACGCGGCAGAGGATACAATCACTAAAACAGTCGATATAGGACCGGCCTTACAGACTATAGCATTTAGGAACTCCCAGACTTCGCTTCTTTCGACGGATAACACCTTAAAAAAACGGATCTGCGTCATTATTCCTAGTTACCAAGCACTGCATTTCCTTCGGGATTGTATCAATGCTCTTGCGTCGTACTTGGATCAGGATTTGTTTGAACTCATCGTCGTAGACAACAATTCTGATCACGAAGTAAAGCAGTATCTCAAAAGCATAGAGAATAAAAAAATTAAAATAATATTTAACGACGTCAATTATGGTTTTTCGTATGCGGTGAACCAGGGCGCGACCATGGCGTCGCTCGACGCGGACATTGTATTGATGAATAACGACGCTCGCATCGAGGCAGGCGGTTTGACGCGGCTACAGGAGATCGCCTATGAGGCGTCGGATATTGCGATGTCAGTACCCCGTCAAGTTTTGCCCGCAGGCGCAGAGAATATAAGTCTGCACGTTCCGTATGCGACAACGAGCCTGGCCTGCGACGTGAGTCTATCGAAGCACCACAAGAATATAGCCTCAGTCGACCTGTTTCATGATGGGCGTCGCGTCGAATTGAGTTTTGCACCCTTCTTTTGCGTTTATATAAAACGTCCGGTATGGGACGCTTGTGGCGGATTGGATTATGAAAATGGACGACACTATCGATCCGACCGAATAATGTGCGATTTTATCAAACAAGTGCTGAGACAGCGGATTGTCTATACTCCTGACGCGACAGTCCATCATGGCGCTCAAATTGCGACAAGAGAACTTGCCCAGCGGGATGGCGACGGCAATGAATACGATTCGATGTTGACCAAGAATATTTGGCCTGCTGATTTAGCGGCCCGCTTAAAGATTGACAGACGGCCCTGGGCTTCCGATTAAGGGTTTTACAGCACCATATATATTGTCTAAATTAAGTATTTTTTAATATTGGACTGGATGCGAGGTTGGTAAAAATATTTGCCCATTCTTATACGCTCTATATAGTCTGAATAGCGTATAAGAGCAGAGTCTGATAGCGTTTCGATATAGAGTAAGGAAATTTAATGAAGATCGCGATTGCTGGTACAGGGTACGTGGGTTTGTCTAACGGCATACTGCTTGCTCAGAATCATGAAGTTGTGGCCCTGGATATCATTCCAGAAAAGGTCGAGATGTTGCAGCGTAAAGAATCGCCAATTGCCGATGCGGAAATTGAGTTCTATTTGAAAAATAAGCCTCTTAATTTCCGTGCCACACTCGATAAGTATGAGGCTTATGGCGGTGCTGATTACGTTTTGATCGCTACGCCTACCGACTATGATCCTGAAACTAATTACTTTAATACGAAGTCTATTGAAGCGGTTATTAGGGACGTAATGGCTATCAACCCGGATGCCGTCATGATCATAAAGTCGACAGTCCCTGTAGGATATACCGCTCACATCACTAAAGAGCTAAATTGCAATCAGGTAATATTCTCACCGGAGTTTTTGCGCGAAGGTCGAGCCCTTTATGATAATTTGCATCCGGCAAGAATAATTGTCGGAGAGAAGTCAAAAAGAGCCGAAGTATTCGCGGAACTACTTCGCGATGCCGCTGTAAGCCGGGACGTTCCTATTTTATATACAGGACCTACCGAGGCAGAGGCAATTAAGCTTTTTGCTAACACGTACTTGGCGATGCGAGTATCTTTTTTCAATGAGCTGGACACTTATTCCGCTATTCATGGACTGAGTACAAAACAGATCATCGAAGGAGTGTGCTTGGATCCACGGGTAGCGACTGGCTATAACAATCCTTCCTTTGGCTACGGCGGATATTGCCTTCCTAAGGATACAAAGCAATTGCTGGCCAATTATCAACTAGTTCCTCAGAACTTAATTCACGCCATCGTTGCATCCAATACGACTAGGAAAGATTTTATAGCCGAAGACATTTTGAGCCGTAACCCTAAAGTAGTGGGTATTCATCGGCTAATCATGAAAAGTGGCTCTGACAACTTTCGCTCATCTAGCATTCAGGGTGTAATGAAGCGTATAAAAGCGAAGGGTGTAGACATTGTTGTGTACGAGCCCACTATAGATGACGCGGAATTTTTCCATTCTCCGGTTGTGAAAGATTTTGAGGAATTTAAAAGTATATCGGATGTCATTATCACCAACCGGATGAGCGACGCACTCAATGACGTTGCAGAGAAAGTTTACACTAGGGATATCTTTGGACGTGATTAATTAACGGGTTTTCTGACAATATATTGAGAACATAGCTATGAAAGATTTGGTGACGTCTCATAAGGTCAGCAAAAAGGATAATGTGCACAGTAAATCTGACTTGCTAGCCAAGTCCAGTAAACCCGAAGGTGGCGCTAAGGATACAAGCGCGATCGAGCACGTCAAGAGCTTGTCTGACAAATGGATAGCTGCTCAGAAGCTAGCGGATACCCGACTGCAGGAGATTATTATTCTCAGTAGGCTGGTGTTTGAACTCCGGAAGCAGATTGGATCGGTGCAGATGGCTGCTAGCTCGAGCACATCAAAACCTCGGAGAAAGAGCCTGTGGGGAATTTCGTCGTGGATGAAGCGCGGCGATTCGAAACTCAAAGGAGACTTGCTGGCACTAAGGAAGACCCCTTTTTTCGATCAGGCATGGTACTTAGAACAATATCCGGACGTTCGAATTAGTGGCCTTGATCCGGCGCTCCATTATTTAAAGTTTGGCGCTAAAGAAGGACGTGACCCTGGTCCTAAGTTCAGTACATTGGAGTATCTGAGAACGCATGCGGAGCTGAGAGATTCTGGAGAAAATCCCTTATTGCACTATATAAAGAGAAATGGTTAATCAATTGCATGAGCGAGAAGTGATCAATGGATAAAGTGATATCGACTATTAGAGATTCGGGTCTACTGGATCCGGAGTGGTATCTCTCAGAATATCCCGATGTAGTTGTTCTGAACATGGATCCAGTAGATCACTATGTGCAATTGGGTGCATCTTTATACCGAGATCCAGGACCGAATTTTTCTACTAGAGCGTATTTGCTGGATAATCCAGACGTACTCCGAGCGGGTATTAATCCTCTCTATCATTTTTTAATTTGGGGCGAAAATGAAGGGCGCGAGAGTCGGCGTGCGGGCCAACGTTTTCCAATCTCAGATGAAAAGTCGCCGATTCCGACCTTCGATTCGTTGAAGTTCGAGTCGCTGACGGCTAAATCCGCTGAGCCGGATAATCTGATTTCGCTACCAGATTGGCACCTTCCTAGACAGAACTTAATCTCCAAAGGACAGCTACTAACTCCGTTTTCCGTAATGGACCTGGAGGTGAAGTTATGGGGAGGTTATTCGTCGTACGCTTTACCCATTCTGGAAAAGATGAAATATATTTCATCGACCAGCATTATTGAAAAAATAAATATCGGCTGGCATCTGGCTAGATGGTATTTTGTGGAAGGGCAGTTTGATGTTGCGCTGAAAAATATCCTGTTTTCCAAGTATTATTGCATCCGCTTCCACCGCAGGCTCAGTGTGCCATTAATGAAGCTAGCGGTTGTGGAGAGCCAGTGCTTGGCTCGAATGGGAAAAATGACGCGTGCTAGAAAAGCTTTGGTCAATATTTCGTCTAGGATACCCGACAGTCCGAACTTAAATTTAGCATGGGCAGCTGTTTCAGGTGAAAAGGATTTTTTCGATGAGAATTCATTGTCAGAAAGGGATGCTCCGTTAGCATGGATTAATAAACTGTTTGAAGATCGGGGATTGGCCACGCTACAGAAACGGGATGAAAATGCCCCCCTTAGTTTTTTTAATTTCACTGCTCAGGAAGTTGCTCCGTTACCCCGATCTGATACGCCAGAGAAAATATCTATCATCATCCCGGCTTACGGGGCAGAAGAGACTATACATATTCCCATAACGAGTTTGTTGAAACAAACGTGGTCTAATCTCGAGATAATAGTGGTCGACGATTGCAGTCCTGATGGAACAGCGAATGTCGTGGAAGAGCTCGCCCGTCAAGACGAACGGGTTAGGCTCATTCGCAAAGAAGTAAACGGTGGGGCATATCCGGCACGGAATCTGGGGTTGAAATATGTCACTGGCGATTACATTATGGTCCACGACAGTGACGACTGGTCTCACCCGCAGAAGCTCGAAATACAAATGGCTGGACTGAAGGCTGCTGATAATCCCGTTGCCGTTATATCACATTGGGTTCGATTTAATCAGTATCTACGACCTGTTGGGGCGTGGCGTCCAACAGGAAGCTTTTTTGATTTGAACTTTTCTTCCTTGATGTTCAAGCGCGAAGTTTTACAGGCAATGGGAGGGTGGGACGAAGTTCGTGTAAGCGGGGATGCTGAATTTAGAGCACGAATCGTTCGGAAGTATGGAAAAGATGCTCTTGTAAAAATTTCACAAGGCTATCTCTTGTCTGTATCTTTAATGCGGGACGATTCGTTAACTCAAACAAAAGTGACTCACCTGAGAAGTTTGGACTTTGGACTAAGATGGTTATATCGTGACGCCTATCAATATTGGCATGGCTCTGATCGTTTCCGTGATAATTCCGCACTAGAGTCCGGATCCGCTCGACCTTTCCCCGTACCAAAAATTCTCAGGTCACGTGTGAATCAAGGCGGGAGTTTTGACTTCTTGATCGTTACCGATCTTGCTGCTGGTGCGTGGGTACCGGAGTTATTGTCATATATACAGGCTTCCCGTGAGCATGGTTGGAGCACTGCGCTATACCATTGGCCTCGCTATGAGAGCTATGTGCATGCGCCCATTGATCCCCGCGTGTATGAGGCGTGTCAGCAATATGATTTAGAAATTATCACTAATGGGGATGAGATCACGGTGAGATCGGCTCTGGTGCCACATCCCGAAATTTTTCAGTATAGACTCGATCAGTTTCCCCAAATGGATGTAGAGCAAGTCGCGGTCGTCGCTACAGAAGCTTTAATTCCGAATGATGATGTTGATGGTTCCGGTTCGTTCAGCTCTGCGACCACGCGAGGGGCAAAGATTAACGTCGTAAAATCCCATCTTTTACAGTTATTTGGCACTAGCGGAACATGGTGGCCCATTTCTGTTTCTGTACATTCCAAATTGGCAGATGTCGACCCGAGCATCAACATTTCCCCGGATATCTGGTTGCCGTTAGTTGACCTGAATGACCGGAAACTAGACGTCGCGTTGTCACGTCGAAAGCGGAATGTGCCGAATTTGGGAAGATATTATGGCGCTTCTCCTGAGATAGGTGGAAGTTGGCCTGATAGCTTTAAGGATGTGAAGAGAGCATACTGCGTGGATAGTAATATGAAAGTCCATTTCGTGGGAGACGAAGATGTGGTGTGTAGCCATTTTGGGAGGCGGCCAAACAATTGGACGTTTAAACGTGAAGCAGATGTGGGTATTCCTGAATTTTTAACCGAGATAGATTTCTATATTTATTATCCGGATCGTAATTATTTTGGAATATTTGATCCGGTTATACCGCATGCCTTGTATTGGGGAATACCAGTAGTTACTTACCCGGCGTTAAGAGAAGTCTTTAGGAACGCTGCAATCTACTCTACACCAGAAAAAGTGGCTTCAACTATTGCTGAGTATTGGGCCGATAAAAACAGGTATGCCGATATAAGTCAAAGATCAAGAAAGTTCGCCCTTGATTATTGTGATACGCGAAGTTTGATTTCCCGATTTATGCAATAACTTAAGATCATCGTTACTATTAGTTCTTATTGGCCGAGACCAAGATATTTAAATAATATAATTACAAGGATAATTATGCGACAACATATTTTCGTGATGATTCGATATTCCGTGCTTTCTAAAAGCTTGAGCGAAAGCTGGGTGGTAGGTCGAGACGAATTCGAGAACTATCGGGCTAATCTGTTCGCGACAGATCGTCTTCAAGCGAGACAAGATTTGTTTGAGCGAATTACGTTGCCGTCATTGGTTCAACAGACAAAACGTCCTTCAGCGGATTGGTTGACAGTTTTTTTGCTTGTCTCAGAGGAAATGCCCGAGCACAGTCGCCAACAATTGGCAGACTTGGTATCCAAGTATGATTGGATAAGAATTGCTCCGCTTCCTGTGGAAAACACGACACTCGGCGCTCCGGTAGCCGCAGCATTGCGCCAGGAAAACGGGGAGCTGGCTTACGCTACCGTTCGATTGGATGACGATGATGCCTTGTCGTATGATTACTTCGAGCGACTTTTGGAATACGTGCAGCCCAGCTTCGATGGATTTTGTATTTCGTTTGGTAAGGGCGTGGCTGCTTTAATGCAAGACGGTAAGTTCACTTCTTTCCGAGAATACTACTTTCCAAAGTGTGCTCAAGGAATGGCTTTCGTAAATTATAAACCCAAAGCGAAACCGGCTAAGCTGAAATCGGTATACGCATTAGGTCATCATCAGCGCGTTGATAAACGTGTACCGACCATTCTTGACTCTAGATATCATAGCTTCTTGAGAGCAATTCATGATCACGCAGATACGAAGATAGAAAAATCAGCGACTAATGCCTATTTGAAGATGGAAGAAATTGAAGCAAAGCAGGTGGCCGAAATTTTTAACATTATATTGTGATTGGTGTGCTTATTTCGATGTTCTTCCGATTCAGAGAATATCGTATTGTGCTCTATCTGCACTTTATAGCACCTTTTATTTTCTCGCCGCGGTATTCCTTTTTAGCTAACAGTCAAAAGGGTGCATAAATTGTCCTTATTTCGAAATTTTTCCTTGAGGTCGGCTTTAGGATTTAGGTTTGCGAGCGCTCTTGCTGCCGCGGTGTTGTTTTTGGGTTCTGCCGAATCTCGCGCTTTTGAATGCCCGCTTGCCCCCGAGGTCGCTAGAAATATTAATACTCGCAGCGTATATATCGACAAACAGGCCTCCATAGCTGACCCCAAGCAGGAAGCGAGAAATAGGAAGATAAGAGCTCCGATCGATCAATTTCAAAAAGATATCAATCGCATTGCGGATGACTATTATCGACAACCTTCTCGGGAAAAGTTGGAATGTGGACAACGATATCTGGAGAAATGGGCGTCTGGTAGGGCGTTGTTGGGACCTAAAGTGTCGGGTAACGGTGCGCTCGTAAGGTTTTGGGCTGCCGGAACGATCGGCATTGCTGTGTTGAAACTGGGCCTTAACGACACAAATAGCTCGCCCGTTCTATGGAATTGGCTTCGCGATCTTGGGGCCGAAGTAGAGGAATTTATTAATCAGCGAAAACGAGAAAGTAATCTATATTATTGGTCAGGATATTCGCTGGGCGTTATGGGGCTAGTACTAGATGATAAATCATATCAAGATAGGTCTCGTGATATTTTCTTATCATCTCTTCGAGATATAGAGGCCGATGGCACGTTGCCTCTCGAGCTGCGAAGAGGCCAAAGGGCAGCGATTTATCATGCTTTTGCGGCGCAAGCTATTTTCGGCCTTGCGTTGCTTCACAATGCAAACTTTGAAGAGCTCAATAAAGGCCCATTTGGTAGACTAGTTGAGTTGTTAAAAGCTACTGCAACCGACCCTTCGTACATTGCTAACAAAGTTGGCGTAAAACAGATGCGCATTTCAGAGCCGGGATGGATTTCTTTGTATGACAGCTTGGTGGCAGGTACATCGGCAGCGGATGTCATCGATCGCGGAAACGTTCGCTGCCCTCAGATCCTAAGACTCGGGGGAGATCTGTGCCAATTAACCATTATGCGATCCGGGGCGACTCCTGTACATAGATAAGGGCATAAGTGAAGAGCTAGGTTCAGTTTGGTTCTGCGTAATTTTGGTTCAATTGGCTTGTCCTTATTGGAGTCAAGATATGCTGGTAGGTCAATGTAGTCCTCGTAGATTTCGTTGATTGATAGACGGGGTTGTGGAATGAAATAAGCCGCGCTGATTGGTTAGTGGCTTGGAAAATCCCTGATAGTCAGATCGTCTTGGTCTCGCCGTTTATGTTTTTGAAAGGCTGTGGTTAATACATGTTCAAAGAAATATCCCAAAAGATAGGCTCATTTTTGCGAAGTACTAAGTTGGATCAATACTTGGTCAGAAAATGGGTATACCGAAATATTTCCTATGTCCTGGATTTTGTATACCAGGACGTCAAGTTCGGTTTCGATGTGTCGCCTCTTAGTAACGGTCGCTTTCTCCTAGAACTAGTCGAACGGCGTCATAAAAACGTCCCGATCCTAGTCAGCACCGCAAATAGGAAGCAGATTCTCGCCAGGAGTGCGCCTATAGATGACGTCATAAGCTTGATTGGCAAAACCATAAATCAGGCTATCGTAGAGATCGATACCTTTCATTCGAATAATGATAGTTCGGGAACTTCAGTGTCTAGCCGTCGCCGAACTGTTGCGCCGACGGCAAAGAGCCTTCGGGTCGGTGTGTTGACCTTGCCTCTTAACGCGAATATTGGCGGCAATCTACAGGCTTACGCGATGATGGAGGCGCTCAGAAAATTGGGGCATTCTCCAGTATTCATCAACAGCAAGCGCCTACCCGATGATGATGAATCGAAGCAACCACCAGTTGGTCCAGCGGATCTTTCAAAGCCTTTATTGGCAAGCAGTGTCAAGTTAGGGGCTCGTTTATCGAACACCTCCTTTACTGATAAGTACCTTGTACCGATCACGGTGCCGTTTAATTCATCGGAACTGCTTGCCCGGGACATAGATCGCTTAGGTCTCGACGCCATCGTTGCGGGAAGTGATCAAATATGGCGGCCGAGGTATGCGAGATCTCACCTGACCAGTTTTTTCTTCGGGTTTCTGCCTGAGGATAGCAAAATTAAACGTATTAGCTACGCTGCGTCATTCGGTGCTCCTAATTGGGAGTTCAGCGAGGATCAAACTCGCGAGGCGGCTCGTTTAATAAAATATTTTGACGCAGTCGGTGTCCGTGAGGATCGAGGTGTTGAGTTGTGTTCCTCCTATTTGGGAGTGGAAGCCAAGCATGTCCTTGATCCGACGTTATTACTTGCTCGGGGCGATTATGCGCAAGTAATTGCTGAGGCGAAACAGACTTCGAACGTTGGACAGGTAGTCGCATATGTTCTTGACGTAACTGACGATAAGGTGGCTGTCGTAGAAGAACTATCAAAATCTCTTGGGCTTAACGCGTTTTCCACCACCGGTGACGCCTTTCCCGTTCATAAAAATGGAGGTGAGGGGGCGAAGGGCGATAAGTCTGTGCAGCAATGGTTAGCGTCCTTAGACAATGCCGCCTTCGTGGTTACCGACTCGTTTCACGGGGTTGCGTTTTGCATCTTGTTCAATAAACCTTTCATAGCCTATGGGAATCCAAGTCGGGGTATATCTCGTTTCACGTCCTTGCTGAAAATAGTGGGCTTAGAGGATAGATTGGTTATCAAGTCTTCGGACGTGGATATCAACAAGATGCTTGAACCTGTTAATTGGAACGTGGTCAACGAAAGACTCGCCAATTGGCGGGCTGAGTCCTTTGGGTTTTTGAGGAAGGCTTTGTCTAGTTCGAAAGAAATTCGAGCTTCCCCGTCGCCAAATGGGACATCCCGCTCTGCTGTAGTAACGAAAATTAATCATGTGTCAACAACGCCGCGGAGCGAAGCTGCGCACTCGAATCCGATTTGCGTTCCGCTTAACGTACTATGTTCTGGATGCGGTGTCTGTGTATCTGAATCTCAAGGCTCTCTTGGTATGGCCTGGAGCAAGGATGGTTTTCTAGTCCCGGAGCAGAAATCTAAGGTGATACCGATCAGCGCCGTTAAAGTATGTCCATTTAATCCTAGTCCAGATAAGGAGGTCGAAGATGAGGATGCGATCGGGGAACTATTTTTTTCCAGCGCGAAAAATGTAGATGCGAAAGCGGGGCGGTACGAGAATGCATATATCGGATATAGTAAGGAATATCGCCCCACGTCATCCTCGGGAGGGATTGCAACTTATGTGTTCGACCAACTGTTGAAGCGAGGCGAGGTCGATTATCTCTTTATCGTTCGTAGCGATGGCGGTGGCGGATATAAATATCAGATATTTGATAAAGAGGACGATATACGAAGTATCTCGAAAACGCGCTATTTCCCTGTGTCGTTGGAAGAGCTGTTTACGGTTCTAGCGAGGAAGAAAGGACGGGTTGCTGTTTCTGGAGTGGCGTGTTTCATCAAGGCTATACGTCTTAAACAGCACTATTATCCTGAACTAAAGGACCGAATTCCCTTTCTTATTGGTATTATTTGTGGCGGACTAAAGAGCAGGAATTATACGGATTTTCTCGCACAAAGTGCTGGCATTAAAGGTCCATATACAAATCCAAGCTATAGAGTAAAGGATCCTAATAGTTCCGCCAAGGAGTATTCGTTCTCGGCCATAGACAGAAATTCCCTCGTACATGAAGTAAAAATGCAACGCCTTGGGGATATGTGGGGCTCAGGCCTATTTAAAGCACGAGCATGCGATTTCTGTACAGATGTATTAACGGAGCTTGCTGATATATCGTTGGGCGATGCTTGGTTACCCGAATATAAGGCCGATGGAATGGGCAACAGCGTTGTTGTTACCCGAAGTCAATTAGCGGAGAAAATTATCCAGTCTGGAATTGAGTCTGGCGAGCTTGTTCTTGACGCGGCCCCGATTTCTAGTATCTCACGATCTCAAGGTGGTGGTTTCAGGCACAAGCGCGCCAGTCTTAAGTTTCGGATATGGCAAGCTAATAATTTCTCCAGTATTCCAGTTCCCGTCATTCGGCCCAGATTGTTGACTAACGTCCCGATTTCTGAAGCGTTAATTCAGATTCGTAGGGAGCGAGCACGATCTAAAAGCCTGCTATATTGGAACAAGACTTTGAACGTAAGATCTTTTCGGAAAAGAATGCGATCGACGCTCCAAGATCTAAAGGTAGCCACTGCTGCCCGCAAAAATAGAGACGAAGATCCTTTGGATATTGGGCAGCCCATAGGGCGTTGGGTGCTGCGTAAGATTGAGAGCGGTCAAATTAATTTTCATATGCTGCGCACGGTACTCGAGATTGGTCGGCGGCGGAAAGCTGATAGCAAGGAACTGCAAAGAACTAGTACTACGGAAGTTAAATAAACTAGGGTTCGAAGAATAATTTTCGGAAGCGGGATTATTTTAGACTCCTGATACAATGCCAGTAACTGTTGATAGTGTACTGGCACTGTATATACCGAGAATCGGGCTCCGTATTTGTGTTATTGATTGTTAGAGATGGCCTCGCATGTGAGCATCAGGCCTCTGCTTGGAGAATGGCGTGGGGACAAGAGGTGATTTAATAGACGACGCAGCAGGGAATGAAGGTGGAATGACAGGGGAGTTTACTGCAGGCGAGGGGAGCGAACTTATAAACGTTTCCGCACAGACGCTGAGCCGAACCGTGGATATCGACACAGGGGTGAAGAGGCCGTTTTCTGGTTGGGATGTGCGCGACGAGGATGTTTGGGGGGGAGTAAAGCATAACTTTGAGACTCTGGACCAATTTCAGAGCGCTGTAAACCTAGAGGACGGACTTACAAAGATTGGAATCGGCCCGACATTCGTTGATATCTACGCGACTATAAGACACGGAAATCCGCTTTTTATCTATTTTAATGGCGCCCCGAAGGATCGAAGATCGGTAAAATTTCCAATATTCTCGGGTAGTAGGATACATCCTTCTGATGAGTGCTCTAGACTGTCAATTAGTGATCCTGCGTTGCACATTTCAGAGAAGTTTAAATTGGGATGGTACGCTGGCTCGAAATATTTTGAAACGCAGAAGATTGTAATTCCGGCGATTTTGGACAAAATAATATCCCTTGCTAAGCCTAGCACGATAGTATTCGTTGGGGGCTCTGGAGGCGGATTTGCAAGCTTGTTTTTTTCTAGACTGTGTCCGGGCTCAATAGCCGTCGTGTGTAATCCTCAAACGAATATTTTGAGGTATCACAAGACGATGGTTCGAAAATTTCTTAGTATTTGCTACAACGTATATAGCATAAGCGCGGCAGCTAAAGACAGCGAAGTTACTTGCCGAATTACAAAAGACTTATGCCGCATGTATGATCCGAGGAAAGGCGGGTTGCGCAATAAAATAATATACATGCAAAATATAAACGATCGATTTCACTATGAGCAGCATTATCGGCTATTTGCGCAGGCGCTAGGGGTAACTGTCGCGGACGAAGTGGGCTTTAGCCAACAAGGAAATTTTCTGTCGCTTATCGGCGACTGGGGCAAAGGCCATAGCGCGGCGCCAAGGGATCTCTGGACATTAATTCTGAGAAATATAGTGTTATATGAGAAAAATCTTAACGACTTAATTGAAAGGAACGAGGGCGAGAAATTGGTGAGGTAAATCTTTTGTGGCGGAGCTGAAGCTTCTCCTTATGTTTCGTCTATGTAGTAAGACTAGATACGTGCAGAAGGGCTATATGCTTGATCGGTTACTGACCAAATCTCGTTTGGAAAAATTTCCGGATATCGCGTTTATTGGTGGCAACGCATACGAAATTCAGCAGTATTGCGAGAGTTTGTCTACGAATCACGTGGTTACGCCGTCTGGTAATAGAATAATATTCAAACGCGCGAATAGTGTGGAGTCTCTCAAGAAGACATTTGTTTATTTTAGTGGCAAAGGAAGTACCATTATTCTTGAGAATCTAAAAGGGGTCTACGGGCTTGACATAGCGTGTGTAAATGGGTCCCAAGTACATATTAAGGCCCCCGTGTCCGTGAGAGGCCTTACTATTTTATGTTCGCAGAAAAGCAGGATTGGCATTGATAGTGGCTGCCTCATTTCCCGAGATGTCGTTATTTACGCATCGAACGCACATGCGCTATATAACGTGGCTGATGGGATGAGAAGATTTAAGGCTGAGGTCGTTATCTCTAAACACGTTTGGCTTGGACAAGGCACCCGTATATTAACGGGCGCACGTGTAGGAGCGGGCTCGGTGATTGGATCGTATAGCGTTTTGTCCGGTCGGATACCGAACAATTGTGCGGCGGCTGGGAATCCCTGTCGTGTAACGAGCAAAGATATTTTTTGGACAAGCGCAAATGCAGTTAAAGATCAAAGCTACTATGAGTATCTGGCCTCCTCGGGACATCCAAAACCAGACTTTATAAAGTTGACAGAGAATTCCGAATGAAAGGCAGTGTCACGGTTTAGCTGATTCATTGTCTTAAAACCTTTCATTGAGACATTGCACAGTAGCTAAGCCGGTTCTTTTGAAGAAAAAAGTATTTAAACCGCTCTCAAAATGGATGTGGGGGGTCTCGTCGCCCAAGTCTCCGAGAATTAGAGGCGTTGTTCCCTTGGCGCGTCGTTTGCTCAATACTGCGGTAGGCTAAGTTATTGATTTGATTTAACCGCAGGGCGTATTTGTATTTTTCGGTGTGAGTTTCCATTATGCAGCTCGACGTCATTAACTCGCGAGTCTACAGAAATCCATATCAGAGACTATTATATACCGCGATAGAATCAAGGTATAACTTGGTTTCCGGCACATTAAGCGAAGTGATCGCTAAGCAACTGATAACTCGGCGCTCGATATACCACATTCATTGGGAAGAAGCCCTTTTCGTGAAATGTAATACGGTCGCTCAAGCACTGCAAACTCAACGTGTATACGTCGATATGCTGAAGCGATATATATCTATAGGAGGGAAGGTCGTATGGACATTGCATAATATCAAGCCTCATGAGTCGCGCTTCGTTCAAACCCTTCTTTCATTGCGCAGAGAGCTTGCTCTATTGTCACATCGTATTTTGGTGCACAATCGGGCTGCGTTGTCGATATTGCAAGACCAAACTGCATTAACCGACTTAAATAAAGTCTCGATCTTGCCTCATCCCGCATATTTCAATGTCTATGAGTCAATCGAGAAAACTACCGCATCTGCAGGACAACTACCCGTTCATCCTCGCACGATCCTGCATTTTGGTATGGTGCGTGAATACAAGGGGATCCCTGCGCTAGTGCGCAAACTGTCCAGGGAGTTCATGTCGGAGCACCAATTATCCCTACACGTATGTGGCGAACCTCTTCGAGCGGATTCTTTTTTGGAGGAGCTTGTGGCCGAATGTGAGAGGCGGCCAGATATCAAGCTTAGTCTCCGCTCCGTCCCTGTCAACCAAGTCGCAGAATTGTTGCGGTCCCACGCGGGATTAATCCTTCCATATCATAAGGTGTTTTCGTCTGGGGTGGCCGTACTGTCGTTAAGCTTAGGGATCCCCACTGTGGCACCGAATACTTCAGCAATGAGGGAGTTGTTTCCCGAGTCGTCGCACCATCTATTATTCAATCCGCGTTCTACAAAGGATATGCGGCGTGCGGTGTTGACCTTGGTAGAAATGTCGCCGAAAACTCGCAAGAAGATGGCACACGACTACATTGCTCGAGCAAATTCGTATCATCCGCACATAGTGAGCAAGGCACTAGGCATGATTTACGATGAATTGTTGATTACGCAGGGAGACGATGGGGCTGCGGTAGAGTCCAGAGCCCGGCGCGCAAGCTACGAGGGCTGCATCATACGACAATCACGTCCCCCGGCGTTATTCCAACGGGTTTTGGATGATCGGGGGGCGATAATAGGGCGCTTGCATAATAACGAAGATGCCTTGCTGAATTTCCGACAACAGTTAGCGCTGGAACTAATAGCGGCCGCGTTCGTGGGGCCTAGCCGAACGGGCGCGGCAGATGAGTTGATCTTGAATTCCGGCTGCGATGCTGAAGAGCTTGTTGCAGAGCGGGCTCGACTGGATGGAGCCTACGCTGTGCAGATTTACACTAAGATTCTGATGCAGTTAGACAAATCTTCATCGAATAGTAATATAAATGGAACCCGAGGCGTAGTCAGAAGGGTTGCAGAGCCCCGCAGCTTTTGAAAACTCGTGTACTCTCTCAGTTTCAATTTAAATTAGGAATTAAAATGGCGACTCGTACTTCCAAGACGGCTGCTGCGGCACGCTCCAATGAACAATTAGCTTTAGAGTTGGTAAAAGCTACGTTGCTGGGCAGTGTGCGGACCAGTATTTCTGATGAATTGATTTTGGGTAATGTCAAAGATGCTAATAAGTTGGTGTTGGAGCGAGCCCGACTTGATGGCGCGTATGCCGTACGACTATACACCGATATTATAGGTCGGTTGGAAAAGTTATCATTGCTCGAACAAGGGGTGAGCGGTAGCCAAAAGTAAGGCTCGAATCGCCCAGAAATCGTTGAGGCTGTTAAGTTTGAGCATGTCCGCCAGTTTATTTTTTTTGCAATAAGCTCTGCGCTAATGTTCGCCAACGAGAGGGGGTCTGTAATGGTCCCCCTACACGATCAAATGTTGTTTCAATCAACTTTGTGAGTCTTTCGTATTCCGCCTTGACTGCTGCGCTAAATTGGGTGGCTATGAGGTCTTCTTCTTCGTTTCTATCGTGGCTAGTGAAATACTTTTTATGTTTGATCCGCGTTTTTTTTGTAGCACTGCCACGGCGGCTTTTGCCGATCAGAAACTCCTCTAGTGATTTGGTGGCATAGTGATTAATGCGAGCGCCACTCCAGATGATATTGCTGCTTAATCCTTTGCCATGCTTTGGGTGAGGAACGATATCGATACCCGTGGCATCAACATATCGGCCATTAGAAAGGAGTGCGAAATGGGGATTGGCAAAACCTACGACGCGGTCCGGCCGCGCTAACGTTTTGATGTGGTAATGCACGCCGAAATCGTGTTTGGCTCGTTTCGTGAAGCGGTCAATAACCATTCCCTCCTCAGCAAATAAGGCTCCGCCTGATCCAAAGTTCGCCCAATTCAAGCCTACAGCGCTGATGTTTGTATTTCGGAATAACCGTTCCAATAGTGGGATGAGAGAGGTTGAGCCATCCATGGGAAGCAGGTATTCATCTGCGTCAATAAATGCTACGACATCACACTGGTCGCGTGCGCGTGCCAATAAGGCCGCATAGGCGGGTATTTGTGCGTTACCATTTTTTGGGGTAGGAAAACGAAGGTATTGCACTAGCCTATGCGCAGCTAGTGCTTCCAGTATTTCGCTGGTGCCATCATTGCTTTCGTTGTCGGCGATAAAAAAGAACTCAACGCCGACAACGCGATGATAGGCAATCCATTCCACTAAAGAGTCGGCTTCATTTTTGACGATGGCCGCTACACTTAATTTCAATGACACTCGTTCGCTTTGTTATTGTTGGACAGCAGACGAGTATATCTCGGCCAGCGATTTACTGTGAGGGGCGGGGCGCGAACCGTTGTAACCAATGCTGTGTAGACGCATCATGAGACATCTTCGTGACAGTCTTGCCATCCGCAATATTCTGCCAATCTTTGCGTATTCGGGAGGTTAGTGTTTTTCCCAGTTCTACGCCCCATTGGTCGAAAGGATTGATCCCCCAGATCAGGGCTTGTACAAACACCTTGTGCTCGTATAGTGCTATCAATGCACCCAGCGTATAAGGGCTCAGGCGTGGTAATACGATCAGGCTAGAAGGCCGGCCTCCTGGGTAAACTTTGTGCTTGGCGAGCCACTTGGCATACTCAGGATCGGTATTTTTGTCCATTTCGGCGAGGACATCCTCATAGGATTTTCCGCGTAACAAGGCCTCACGTTGCGCCAAGCAGTTGGCAATTAGCTGTTGATGGTGATCGGGCCAGCGGTGGTCTGCCTGTTGGCAGACGATGAAATCGACCGCCGCACCGTCGCCTTGGTGCAACCATTGGAAGAAAGTATGTTGGGCATCGGTGCCTGGCATTCCCCATACTGCAGGTCCAGTGGGGACACCTACCGCCTCGCCTGCCAAGGTGACAGACTTGCCTAACGATTCCATTTCCAATTGCTGTAGATAAGGCACTAAATGGAAGAGCCGTGAGTCGTAGACTGAAATATTTAGCGAGCTAAACCCCAGTACGCTACGGTTGGCTACGCCAGCCAAGGCGAGCTGTACGGGGGCATTACGGTTGATCGGCGCGGTACGGAAGTGCTCGTCCATAGCGTGGGCACCTGCAAGCATACCGGCCATTACATCAGTACCTACGGTCAGAGCGGCGGACACGCAAACGGAGGACCAGAAAGAGAATCGGCCGCCCACCCAATCCCAAAACGGAAAAATCTGGTCTTTGGGTACGCCAAATTTGCGAGCTATAGTGGGTCGAGCAGTAACGGCCACTAGTTGGCGTTCGGGATGTTTCACGCCAGCGGCCCGAAGCCATTCGATCGCACGTTGCGCGTTCTCCAGTGTTTCCGCAGTGGTGAACGATTTGGACGCGATCACCACGACGGTTTCATGCGGATTTAGACCTGACAGGCCTCCCTCAATAGCATGACCGTCGATGTTGGCCACGAAACGGATATCGCGCCATGTACCGGTATAGCCGAAAGCAGCGACGGTCAGACGCAAACCCCAGTCGCTCCCGCCAATACCAATATGTAATACATGACGCCACCGTCGTTCGTTATCGGCCCGCTGTACAAATTGCAGTAGCCGAGTTCGCTCATGAGCCACCTCAGGCGTAGGAGAGGGCTCACGTAACATGGAGTGCCACGCAGCGCGATCTTCTGTGTGGTTAACGATGCCCCCCTCTAGCAATTCGCGGCGCATTTGTTTGAAATTGCGAACTCGCAGCAGTGCATGAGAGGCCTCGGTAAATGCCTCTGAGGAGGGTTGAGCGCTGAGATCGATGCTGAGACCGGCGGCTTCGATGATACGCAACGTTCCCCCCTTTCGGTCTGCTTGCTCGGCCGCCTCTTGAAAAGCTTGCCATTCGGGCATCGAGGGTAGGGCAGGCGAATCGCTGACGGGAACAGGGGTCAAAGTGGAGGCTGAGTCTTTCATCGGTATTTGTTGCAGTCGCGGGGGCAAACGTAAATCAGATCACGCTCGCTAAGTTCTGGCGTCAGCGAAGCGGCGGGAACAACAGGTTAAGACAGTAGGCCCTCTGTATCTATAAAGGTAAGGTAACTATTTTGTTTAGTTTGTGATTATGCGGCATATGCAACCTGACGCTTCAAAGCACTTTATGATACATAAATAGGAGGGGAAAAATAAGAAATATTGCAACGCAATATTAGGGACGCAAGATTGGTAACGCTCCAAATACTTATATTCAGTTTAGGAGCAGGCATGGTGGCGATAGCGGTCAGGCGTGGGGGCGAGTACAATCATCTGCTTTTCTTGTCGGCGTTTGTGCCCCGTTAACAGTCGCGAATGATAGCTGATACGCAGCGTAGAATCCTGTTCTTGCAGGGCCCCCCTTCCACATTCTGGCGTCAGCTCTGCGATCATTTCGAATCGGCAGGCGCTATTACGCGCCGCATTAATTTTTCGATGGGGGACTGGGCTTACTGGCGCAAGGCCGGGGCAGACAACTATCGAGGTCGGTTCAGCCGGTGGGGCGACTTTTTAAGAAAGTATCTGGTTGACCACCAAATTACTGACATTTTGTACTACGCAGATCGTCTACCGTATCACGCCGTGGCACGGGAGATAGGGGCGTCACTGGGCATACGGACCTACGCGCTCGAGTTTGGCTATCTGCGGCCCGACTGGCTGACCCTTGAGCGCGGTGCCATGGGGGCCTTGTCACATTTCCCCAATGATGCGGATACTATCCGGCAGATTGCTCGGAATGTGCGCAGCTTTGTACAGCCCAAGGAGCACTTTACCCACCGTTTTGCGCAAGAAGCGACCAACGAGGTGGTTTATAACTTGTTGACGGCACTCGTGCCATATGGGTACCCATTTTACCGCTCGGATAAGTACTATCACCCGCTGCTGGACTACTTAAGTTGGCTCCCTAGCGCGCTACGCAAGATGTTCACGGAACGCAAACGTTCCGACGCAGCGTTACGACTGCGCCTTGAACGCAAGCGTTATTGGATGTTGGCTTTGCAGATTCAGGCTGATTACCAATTGCGTACCAATGCGCACTATCGTCATCAGGCCGACATGATTGCCGAGGTGATCGAGTCCTTTGCCAAGCATGCGCATTCAGAGGGCCATCTAATTGTGAAGCTGCATCCATTGGATAATGGCATTGAACGCTGGGAGAGCGTGGTCGACCGCTTGGCGAAGAAACACGGCGTGGTCGATCGTGTTCTGGCTGTCAGCAAATGCGACTTGAAGCGGACAATACGGCGTAGCCGCGGAGTTATTACGATTAATTCCACTGTGGGTTTACATAGCTTGCGTGCCGGCACGCCAGTGAAAGTACTGGGGATGGCCGTGTATGACATTCCCGGTCTGACGCATCAAGGATCGCTGGACTTGTTTTGGCGTAAACCACAAAAGGTAGATAAAACCTTGCGCAATGCGCTAGTGAGTGCCTTGGCTGCCACGATTCAGGTGCATGGATCGTTTTATCATGCGGAAGGGCGGCAGTACGCTTGTCGCGAAATCGTGCGACGAGTGATGAATGATCTGGTTAATGAGCCAGGGGCTTTTGTGGAGCCACCACCTCGTTTAGAGCGCGCGCTGCAGCGGAATGTACCGATTTTCAGTTCGCTAGAGGGCAGTGGGGTGCCGCCAGGCGGAGTGATTCGATCGTAAAAATGCTGCGGGCGCTCAACGGCGAGGATTTGCATGGACCTCTCGTCGGCTGGCACGGCGCGATGGAGACGGTGGAGCACGAGGCACACCCTGTGACGAAACCAAAAACTGGCCCGTGCTCAGAAAGAATGTAAGAGTCCGGCGAACACACATTGACATGGCCGCGTCAGCGGCCGTTGTCTTTTAATTCTTGGTTTGTGCCGACCAGTTGTGCGGTAGTAATTCGTCGATGCGGTTGGCCGGGTGCGTGGGCAGGCGGGCCAGTACATCTTTCAGATAGGCATACGGATCATGGCCGTTCAGTGTTAGCGTCCGGGCAACCCATCTTGATACGTTAGGGCGTATCGAAGAGCATAAGTCTCCATTTATATAGGTGGAGCAATGCACTCTTCAGAACCTCTTGAAGTCAGTCCGGCGTCACGGCGGCGGCGATATGATCCCCAATTCAAGGCCGAACTGGTTGCCTATTGTCAGCAGCGTGGCATCTCCGTGGCCTCGGTTGCCCGGGATCACGGCATCAACGCGAATCTTGTTCGCCGTTGGATCCAGGAACATGAGCGTTATGGTGACCTCGATGTCAGCACAACACCCTCGCCGATCCAACGTGATGTCGCGGCCCAGTTCATTGCCGTGCCGGCCTCGATGAACAAACCTATCGAGCCGGCGTCACAGGCCCCTTCACCACCGATCCAGATCAAGCTTGAACGTGGCGATTTAATCGTCTCGATTCAATGGCCACTGAGCCACGCGCAGCAATGTGCTGCGTGGCTAAATGAAGTCACTCGATGATCCGTATCGACCAGATCTGGCTGGCCGTCGAGCCGATGGATATGCGCGCGGGTACTGACACGGCACTGGCCCGAGTGGTAAAGGTCTTCGGTGCTGCACAGCCACACCACGCGTATTTGTTCGCCAACCGTCGAGCTAACCGTTTAAAAGTGTTGGTACACGATGGGCTGGGCGTCTGGCTGGCGGCCAGACGGTTGCACCAGGGCGGGTTTACTTGGCCTCGTTCGGGCGAGGCGCAGCTCATGTTGAGCGACGAACAACTGCAGGCCTTGGTCATAGGTCTGCCGTGGCACCGTATCGGGCCTAACGGCGTGATTGACGTTCTCTGATCAGGCTGGATTCTGGCGACTCACTTTTACTTGGCACGTAACTGCCGCGTTATGCCATCGGGGCATGCGCCAATGGCGTAGGTGCCTCAGTCATGTAACACTTAGGGCCATGACTACGCCGCCGATGCCCGACCTTGCCACCATGGATGCGCCCGCCTTGCGCACGCTGTTGCTCGAGGTGCTGGCCGAGCGCGAGGCGCTCGAGCAGACGCGATCCGAGCTTGAACAATTAACAGTGCGTCAGGCACAAGCGCAAACGGTCTACCAGGACGAGATCCGATACAAGGACGCCAAGATCGCGCAGTTGACCCACGAGATCGCGAGCCTGCGTCGCTATCAATTCGGTAAAAAAGGCGAGCAGCTCTCAGGGGTACAAGGCAATCTGCTGGATGAGACCGTCAGTACGGACATCGCGGCCATTGAGACTGAACTAGAGATACTAAGCGGCCAGCCCCTATCCAGACCGGCCAACCGCCCCAAGCGTGCCCGGTTACCCGAGCACTTGCCCCGCACCGAATACCGCCATGAGCCCGATAGCACGCACTGCCAGTGCGGATGCGAGTTGTTGCGCATCGGAGAAGAGGTCTCGGAGAAGCTGGATTACACACCGGGATTGTTTAGCGTAGAGCGCCACATCCGCGGCAAATGGGTGTGCAAACAATGCGCCACCCTAAAGCAGGCGCCGGTACCAGCCCATGTCATCGACAAAGGCATGGCCACTACCGGCTTGTTGGCTCACGTTCTGGTGGCCAAGTACGCCGACCATCTGCCGCTGTACCGGCAAGAGGCGATCTTCGAGCGAGCGGGCATGAAGCTGGCTCGCTCAACGCTTGCCGAATGGGTGGGAACCTGCGGCGTTCATCTGCAACCCTTGGTGGACGCCTTGCGTCAGGCGATTCTCGCGCATCGCGTGGTGCATGCCGACGAAACGCCGGTGCAAATTCCAGCCTGGCAGCAAAAAGACCCATCGAGCCTATCTCTGGGCCTATGCACCTGGTGCCTTCGAATCACTGAAGGCGGTGATCTACGACTTTACGCAAGGCCGTGCTGGTGAACACGCTCGCGCCTTCCTGGGGGACTGGCAAGGCAGTCTACTCTGTGACGACTACTCGGGCTATAAAGCCTGCTTTACTCAAGGCATGGCCGAGGTCGGCTGCATGGCGCATGCGCGGCGCAAATTCTACGAGCTGCATGCCGCGAGTAAGAGTCAGTTAGCTGAGCAAGCTCTGCAGCATATCGGTCAACTCTATGAGGTTGAACGCCAGGTCAAGGACTAGGATATCGATGCTCGAAGGCGAATACGTCAGGAACGATCCAAACCCCTGGCCGACGCGCTGCACCTCTGGATGCAAGAGCAACGCACCCGCGTTCCCGACGGCTCAGCCACCGCCAAAGCCTTCGATTACAGCCTTAAACGCTGGAGTGCGCTCACGCGCTATCTAGATGATGGGCAGTTGCCGATCGACAACAACCACATTGAGCGGCAGATCCGACCGGTTGCGGTGGGCCGGAATAATTGGCTGTTCGCGGGATCGCTGCGTGCAGGCAAACGGGCGGCTGCTGTGATGACGCTGGTTCAATCGGCCAAGCTCAATGGGCACGATCCGTATGCCTATCTCAAAGACGTACTCACGCGTCTGCCTACGCAGCCGGCCAGCCGGATCGATCAATTACTGCCGCATAACTGGCAACCGCAAACACCATAAACAGCAACGCCCGCTTATGCGGGCGTGTCAATATGGGATGGCCGGACGCTAACGTTGATGGGGTGTACGCAACGATCGAGCATGATAGTTACGCCAACCGATCCACTTAACTGTGCGCAAACCAGAGCTGCCCATGACTCTATCACCGACGGCCAACGACTCGACGGGCACCGGCCCCCGATCCGTCTCGATCAGCGTCCCATTGACAAAGCATGGTGGCGCGGACTCCGGAAGAGACGGCTCTGTGTGATATGAGATGGTCTGACCGATTTCATAGTCCGCGTTAGTGGTCGCCAGGCCATAGATATAACTTAATTCCTCCGCACCCTCATCAAGCTCAGCGTAGAGGATGCCATCGTCGGTAAACCCGAAAGTCTTCCTGAGAGCGCCGTGGAGGTCGTTATAGTGCTGAGTAATTCGCACCATTTCGTCAGCCCGAAAAAAATCATCGTTGTCGCCGACTACTGTAGTGGTCGCGGCTCCAATCTTGTGTGTGACGACGAGTTGGCCGTCTTCTTGTAGATCTAAGTAGTAGAGGTATGAGCCTGTAAAACTGACCATAATTGATCTCCCGACGGTAAAGATTTTTGCCATTGATCGCAATTTTCAGGGGTTTAACCGATTAATTTCGCAGCGTCCAGTCATTTATTGTTACACGGCCGTGCTCCGTGAGCTTTGAAATCGCCGTCATTCGCAAACGAATTGCGGCGCGCGCGAAAGGCTTGTTTATCGAGCCGGCGTCAAAGGCGGCATGAAATCTATTAAGTAACTTTGCTGAGAACTCGGAAGGACTCTGGACCGTGTTTTGGCGCAGGATCCCGTCATAGGAATGACTGCGGCATGCCTATTCGTCAGTATCCTCCGGGAGCCCCCTACGCTAGAACTCGGCTAACTTCCACGGTGTAGTTAACCTAGTCCAAATCGAGCCCGTATTTCGTCCCCACAATTGCGCCCGTTCAACGAGTAACGGTCTCCGATTTCAGCGCATTCCTCGGCTATCGACAAAGCGAATGCCATCAAGGCTGTGGGTTCGATTTCCTCAATCCCGGCGGCCTCCGCGAAAGCCGCCAGCTCATCGGCACTTAGGCCAAATTGATCGGAATCCCGCGTTCTATCATCGTTCTGGTCCATCGTCGTATCCTCAAGAAGAATCTACGGCGTGCTCAACGAGAGACACACTTCGGTGCCCCCAGGTTTTTTTATGCTTACAGTGTACGCGCCTAAATGAAAAGCGGGGCCATTAGTAGGCCCCGAATAATCTTATTTTGCCTCCAACGCTGCTACACGCGACTCTAGTGCATCCTGGGCTGCCACGATCCCCCGCATGATAAACGCGCCAAGCTCATCCCAACGGAATGAATAGACATCACCGGCCGGCCTGGCCGGGCGTACGACGATGTCTTTCCCGGTCTCTTCATCGGCATACTTCACCTCGGGCTCAGCCTCATACTCGTCATAGCAGATCGCTCCATAGGCAAATGGATCCAGATTGTGAGATCTAAACACTTCAATTGCGCGCTGAACTGTCATACCAAAATGACGGCGGGCTGTGGATCCCTTGTCAGCAATTTGCTGCAGCCATTGATACCATCCGATTTCGCGAGCCAACGCTTGCGCGCATGCGATCTCTGCGGAGGAGAGCGGCGTTACCTGCGTCTTTAATCGCGCATCAGATGTATTGATAGCACCTGTTGCCGCGTATACCTCAGACCAGCGGTACGCTGCAGATCCAAGCTGACGGCTATTGTCTACGCCAGGGCGAAAGCCTCCACCTGTTATGCGGGCAATTTCAAAAACTTCGTCTGTTGCGATGGTTGAAGCATCAGTCGCCAGGAAAGCGATGCCGGTCTGGCTAGCGTTGGCGCCGTTCTGCACTGAGGCAATGGCAGCTTTACGGCGCTCTACGCCGATCCCTCGAAATGAAATCGACCCTCCGTAGTTGTCCTGGCCGGTGGTTCCTGCACAACGCAGCGCCAAGGTTCCGAGGGAGCCTCCGCTATTTCCAGGCACAAAATTGTTCAGGTCGAGGACAGCCATTCGATTCACGAGCCCAATATTCTGCGTCGCGTCTTTTGCGAGTAGGCTTACATTGATGCCAGGAGTGTTGTTTACGTTGTTGACGTAGGTATTGCTGGTTCTGGCCACCCCATTGACCGAGATAGGCCCAGTCAGAGGAGAGGGAACATCGACTGTAATGATGTTGCTCGCGGGGGAGTCGATGTCCGACCCGGAGACATGGATGTTTCCGATGCCGAGATCGGAGCTATCGCGGACATTGATGCAAGGGCCGACCGAGTTTCGGACGGTGAATCCGTTGAAGTAGATGTCGTGGCAAGGGTAGGGCGTCGAGGTTCCGGTTTCCTTATCGACGACGAGTTGAGTCGTGATGTCCGTTCCGTTCGCCGCAGGGGTATCAACATAAAAGCTATTGATGTAGACATTCGAGCATCCGGCTATCACGGCACCTACGTTGCAGGATTGTGCCTTCAGGGTCTTCATAACGCGATAGCCGGAAACGAGCACATCCACGCATTGCTCTAGCCGAAGGCCATCCTCGTTCGAGCCCGTAAGGTTGCCGGTCGCACAATCATTGACAACGATACTGTTAATACTTAATGCGTGATATCCGCGGACCTTTATCCCACATTGGCCTGTGTTCTCCAATGTGATGTTGCTGATCCTGAGC
The DNA here is from genome assembly GCF_002261185.1 of Bordetella genomosp. 4. Lineage (GTDB taxonomy): Bacteria > Pseudomonadota > Gammaproteobacteria > Burkholderiales > Burkholderiaceae_B > Bordetella_A. The sequence continues at coordinate 631,740 of NZ_NEVQ01000013.1, read as the reverse complement.
CCGCGAGGTTGCGCAGCGGGATTGGAGAAATAGATCCCATGTTCACCGGATTCGTTAATGTAGATGTCCGAAATACTGCATCCGTTGCCGGGGGCGCCACCAATGGCGTTGTAGCCTGGGTTTGTCCCCGCGTTAGGGGATTTTCCGACAAAGGAGCCAGCGTGGACTCGGGAATTGGTCACACTCGAAAAGATGATGCCTTTTCCATAGGACGTGATCTTGAATCCTTCAATTTCCACATTGTCTGGAATGAAATCCGGGTGGTAAAGCCTGATCGGAAGTTCCCAGTTATGGATCTGCAGGTTACGCAGACGAACGTTATTGCGGAACGCCCAGATACATGCGTCTTGGTTTGCCTCTCCGAGGGGCTGTTGATCTGCACTGGAGATAATGAGCCCGTCGGCCGAGGCTCCCTCGCCGAATGACGCAAATCGACGAATGACAAACCCGCTGGGAACGTGCAGTGTCAGGTTGAGGACACGGGTGTAGTTGCCGAAGCTGAACTGCGTGTTCCTGCTCCCATCGGACCGTGCATAAGTAATGGTCGAACCGTTACCGTAAAGGATCACACTCGGAGGTAGCGGAACAAGTTGCTGCGTGACCAGATAGTTTTTGCCCTGCTCGAGCCATAAGGGTCGAGGGCTCGTAGCTAGCGCAGCATAGGCAGCTTGAAAAGCTGCAGTGTCGTCTGTAACGCCGTCACCTACTGCTCCGTAGGCCTCGATTCTTAACGGCGTGCTGCTCAGTTGGTCAAACACGGTGTCATTGGGCGATGACCCGGTGCCACCGTAATATCCAACTAATGCGGCGCCCTTTGCGGGATCTGTAGCGTTTGCAAGATCACTGCGCAATGCGTCATCAGCCATTCAAGCCTCCATTGGCGAATTCCGTTGATGTGATAACCAGCGATCAAGCTGGTTCGAGGTGTTGCTAGTTCAGCCGAAGTTCGAAAAGACCCGCCAATCGTATTGGCTAGGTGATTCGCACTTTCAATACACCACCTGTCTGATAAATCCCGTTTACAGGAATTCCAGCTGCGGCCGCTGCCGCGTCGTCGGCAGCAGCCGGGACCCCGTTGTCAAACACCCAGGAGTTTGATGACTGCCGATATGAAAGTCGCGGGGTGCCGAGCGTCTGCATGTAGATATTGCCGTTGTCCCTTACTGAAAATTGGTTGGCACCTCGGCTACCTCCTGGTAGCAGAAAATTCAGCGCTGACCGCCATACTCCGCTCGCGTATATGGGAGATGGTACGTCTCTCATGTCCAAATATCGAGGGATGGTCCGTGCATCCTCGATGTCGAATGGCGTGATTTTGGACCACATATTGAACAGCCCGCTGCTTCGGTTAGGGCCGCCCATCACGTTAATTTCTGAGTAATAAGAGCCTGCTAACCCAAGATAAAGTGGAGTACCGCTGTTGTCATAAAACTGGATGTTGAAGACTTGGTATTCACTACCATTTCGTATCACAGGAGCGTCAGCGTGCACCTCCCGAATATGGAGGTCGTAGTTGCAGAATCTGTTGAAGCCTGCAATAGTGATGGCAGCGATATTTTCCTCGGTCGATGCACTGCCGCAACTGACGGCCTGGATGCTCGCGGTGGTTCCAATAGCCAAGTTGGTGGAGAATGCGCTCTTGCAGCGATTAGCTGTGCCAGTAATTCTCGTGTTCTGCGCTCCTTTTCCGCGCAGATCCTCACCTTCTGGGATGCCCGATCGATCGTCGGAAATCACCATTCCGAGGTAGCAATCTTCAGTCAGGAAGTCAATAACGCCGCAATCGACACAGCGATTCTTGATGTCAATGGCATAGCCGGTAGTATCGGGTTGTTTAACGATTCCTCGGACATATGGCCGCACCATGTATGATGCGTACAGGTTGGCGAACAGCAGCCCTGCCGAAGTCAGGCTGGCACCATCGGTTCGTACATCGATTAGATAGTTGCTATAGGCTTGATTGTTGTCTCGATCTGCATACCACAGGACTTGAAAGCCTCTGGTGTTCACGATCGATATATTGTCCAGTATGCAGTTTTTAGGGGTTTTGAACGAGAAGCCTTGTCCGCCCGTCGCTGGGGCATTTCCATCGAGCCCCAGCATTCCACCATCGAGCTTGAGATTACGAAATACGATGCCATCGGGTGCATTGGCTTCGAACAGGTTTCCGCCTATGCCGTATCGCTGAAACTTGATCGTGCTGCCACGCAGTCAAAAGAAATATCTTTGGCGGCTGTTCCAAATGTGAGTTTGTCTGAACCCATCATCCAGATGTGGCCTTGGTCTACGCAATGCACCGCGATACCACCGCGGCTTTTCCCCGTGTTAATAGCAAGTTGAAATGCCGCCCAGTCCAGTTGTTGGTTGAGCGAAGTCGCATGCGGATAGACGGCTTGAGCTGCAGCTAAAGACGCGAATTTGGAGCTTAGAGGCCGGCTTGTGCCGTCTCCGATGGCACCGAAGTCTTTGATCGAAAGGGTGTCTTGAAGCCGAGAATACACGTCTCGGTTGACATATCCCACCAACGCCGCTCCCTTTGCAGGATCGGTCGCATTTGCAAGATCACCTCGTAGTGCATCATCAGCCATTTCAGCCTCCCGATAGAACTCGTTGCGGATCCAGATTAGGCCAGTTATAGCACCGAAGCGTGTCAGGTGCGTAACGGGTAATGTGGGCTTGGGCTGACTCGGCAGCCAGGTGGAAAGACCAGGCGAGTGGTTGCGTGGAAAGCATTGGAACGTAATCCCATATTACGTCACTACACCCTCAAGCCAATCCATAACCCCACCAACGCACCTAACCCCCATGCGCAAATCCGATTTCGCAAAGGCCGCCTTGCTACCCCCGCATCGAGCTACCCGCTGGTACCACCCCGTCGAACAATCCATGATGGAGTTCGGAATCATCTCACCCCTGCGCGCCGCGATGTATATCGCCACCCTGGGCCACGAATCATGCGGGTTCACCTGCACCCGTGAAATATGGGGCCCCACAGCCGCGCAGCGGCGCTACGAGGGCCGAACTAGCCTGGGCAACACCCACCCCGGCGACGGATTCCGATACCGGGGGCGCGGCCTGATCCAGATCACTGGCCGCGCCAACTATCGCGCGGTGTCGAATGGGCTGGACGTTGACTACGTGACCCATCCAGAATGGCTCGAACGCGCCGTGGACGCCGCCAGAGGCAGCGGCTGGTGGTGGCTGAATAATGGATGCAACGAGATCGCCGATAGCGGCGATTTTTTGCGTCTGTCCATACGGGTCAATGGCAGGAATGTCAGGGGTCTGCCTAACGGATGGAGCGATCGGAACCGCAGGTATGCAGCGGCGTGCATGGCACTGGGAGTGTGACGCTGACCGTCATTGGGGCGCACAATCATTGCATCAGAAATCACTCTGCCTGCAAGCTGCGGACTTTTGTTAGACAATTCAGTAAAGGTCGGCGTAGTGCCAGCTGTTGCATCTGGCATATGTCCCTCACCGGATTCGCCGACGATTTCCAGGAAAGCCAGCATGACGCTCGCAACAGGAATAACGGCAATCCTCGTAGGCATCGTCGCCTACGGTATGGGCAAACTCAGCGTTTACGTCCAACAGGACAACGAGCGCGATTCGGCATTGCCCGACGACCCTGCGCTAGGTTGGGGGCAACGCCAGTTCGAGTTGTGGTGGCAGACCCAGGAAAATGCATTAGCGGCGGAACGGGAATTGGCAAAGCTGATTTCGACGCTGTCATTGGCCAGTATCGCTGGCATCGTCGCTTTGGGCGAGTTGAGAATCCTCAGCGCTACAGGCCTCTGTGTGTTGATTGTGGGCTTTCTGCTGCCGGTTTTATGTGGCGTCTTCAATCTGCAAATGCGCCAATCGCTGTTTCAGCAGCGCGCGCGTCGGCTGCAGGATGCTTTTGCGCAGGGCGAGCCAACTCGGCGTTTGCGCCGCGATGCCCTGGGTCACCATATTGTTTCCGCAATCTCAACGCTCGGCGCAATCCTGTTCGCCATCGCGCTGGTGCTGACCGCACTGACTTTGGCCGCCAGCAGCTCTGATTGCGCCGGCCCGCGCGCCAAGTACAGTCTGGAGCAACTGTATTGCAGCGCGCCTGTCCACAAATTGAGACGCCAGGACTGAGGACGCCTTGATGGCGACCTCAGCACCTGCTATTCCAGCTTGATTCCCGCATCCTTCACGACTTTCAGCCATTTCTCGATCTCCGCTTGTAGCGAGCGATTGAATTCCTCCGGTGTACTACCCACGGTTTCAATGCCGTCCTGCGCGAGACGCTCCTTTAATGCCGGATCGGCCAGGACCTTGACGATGGAGGCGTGCAGCGTCTGGATGATAGGCTCGGGCGTGCCGCGTGGCGCCAATACGCCATGCCACGCAGAGGCCTCATAGCCGGGAACGCCTGCCTCGGCCACGGTAGGCACATCAGGCAGCAATGGCGAGCGGCGCGCACCCGTCACCGCCACGGCCTTTACATTACCCGCCTGCGCCTGTTTCGACGCCGATGCAGCGTCGCCAAACGTCATGTCCACGACACCACCCACGACATCGAGCAGGGCAGGTCCTGCGCCTTTATAAGGCACGGGAATCAGCGAAATATCAGCCTGACGCATGAACAGCTCGACCGCCAAATGCGCAGAGCTGCCTTGGCCCGCCGTGGACAGGGTCAATGTACGAGGTTGACGTTTGGCGAGTTCGATCAGCTCTGCCAGGGTGTTGACGGGCAGTTGTTTCTTCACCGCCACGACGTAGGGATAGCTGGTCAGTTGCGTAATAGTCGCAAAATCCCGCCGTGCGTCATAGGGCAGTTTGCTATAGACCGAGGGATTGATCGCATTGGGGCCGCTTTGCCCCAGCAGCAGGGTGTATCCGTCGGGGGCGGCTTTGGCCACTGCATCGGTGCCTATGATGCCGCCAGCGCCACCGCGGTTGTCGATGATGAAGGGCTGGCCCAGTTGTTCGCTGACGCCTTTAAATACGAGGCGTGCGACGATGTCCGCGCCACCGCCGGCGGCGAAGGGGACGATGACCTTGACCGGGCGGTCGGGGTAGGCGGCCTCGGCGTGGCTAGCGCCGAGTGCAGCGAAACAGATGGCCAGCGTTGGCGCGACTGCCTTGAGAATGCTGCGCATGAGAAAGTCTCCTGTGTTGTTTTTGTAATGTGATGGCTTATGGAATGCTGGTAGCCGGAACGCCGCCGGCGTAGGTGCGATAGCTGACGCCGCTATTCCAGCCGGCATCCACTGGCAATAGCACACCGGTGATCAGGCTGGCCTGGTCGGAACACAGAAACGCGACGGCGTTGGCGACGTCATCAGGCACGGGTAATGCCGCTAATGCATGCACAGACATCATCTGCGCCAGGTCGCGTTGGCCGCCGTCGATTCTGGCCTGCAGGGCAGGGGTCATGACGTAGGTGGGGGCAACACTATTGACACGTACGCCATGCGGCCCGAGCTCTTGGGCGAGGATTTGCGTCAGACGGGCGATCGCCGCCTTGCCCGGGTTGTAGGCGGGCAGGGGCAATGGGTGCAGACTGTTGATGGAGCCGATGGTCACGATGTTGCCATGCCCCTGCGCACGCATGCGTACGCCGAAGCTGCGGCATGCGTGCACGGTGCCGTGGTAGTTCACGCGCCACATGCGGTCGTGTGCCGACAGGGCCATGTCCAGCACGGATTCGGTATTGGGAATCAACGCGGCGGAGGTGACCAGTACGGTCGGTTCACCCAGGTCCGCGCTGATGGTGTCGGCGCAGGACTGCACCGCATCGGCATTGGCGACGTCGCAGGCATAAAAGCAGGCGCGGGCACCCTGGCTGTGCAGTTCAGCGGCGAGTGCCTCGCCCGATTCCTGCGTGACGTCCAGGATGGCTACGGCCAGCCCCCGGGCCGCGAAACGTCGTGCGCATGCGGCGCCGATGCCGCTGGCGCCTCCGGTGATGACGGCAACGCCGGTCGCCGTGCTCATGCCTGACCCGCTGCCGCTTTGCCGCGGACTTGTACGCCTGCGCTGTCTTCGACGTAGCGAATGATTTCGGTCAGGTCGGCATCGCTGCCGAGTTTGTCGCGGGCATCGTTGAGGAGTTTTCGCGCGGCGTCGCCGACTCGCAGCGGTACGCCGAGTTGCTCGCTTTCTTCCAGGCAGAGGCGCACGTCTTTGGTGGACAGGCCGATTGCAAAACCGAAGTCAAAGCTGCGCGTCAGCACAAAGCGCGGGATTTTGTCCTCAGAAGCGTTGGTGCGGCCTGAACCGGAGTTGATGATTTGCACCATGACGTCCGGATCGAGGCCCGCCTTGACACCCATCACCATCAGTTCGGAGGTGATGCTCAGCGCGGTGACGGAGATCAGGTTGTTGATGACTTTCATGGTCTGGGCCATGCCGGGTTTTTCACCAACGTACACGGGCTTGCCCAGCACGTTGAAGATGTCCTGCAACTGCTCGAAACGCTCGCGCGGACCGGAAATCATCAGAGCCAAAGTGCCACGCGTGGCGCCTGTGACGCCGCCGCTGACGGGGCAGTCGATGCTCTGGATATTGGCAGCCGCCAGGCCATCGGCCAGGGTACGCGCGGCGGCGGAGCCGCTGGTGGATAGGTCGATCACGGTACGTACGGCTTTGCCGCGCGCCAGACCTTGTTCGCCGAGCGCCACGGCAATGACGATATCGGGGGTGGGCAGCGATACCAGTACGGTGGTGGCGCTATCGGCCACGGCTTTGGGCGACTCTGCGATGATCGCGCCTTTGTCTTTCAGGGCCTGCAAGGCCTCGGGCTGGGTGTCGTAGATGGTCAGGGTGTAGCCGGCATTGAGCAGCCGTTCTGCCATCGGGGTGCCCATGCGGCCGATGCCGACAAAGCCTAGATGTTTTTCCGTCGTCATGATGTTTTTCACTCGCACAAAAGGGGAAGGGGTTCAAGCGGCTGTCCAGCCGCCATCAATGGGTAGCGTCGCGCCGGTGATATCGCTGCCGGTATCGGCGCAGAGAAAACAAATCAGGGCAGCCACGTTTTCCAGGGCCACAAAACGGCCGGTGGGCTGGCGTGCGGCGAGATACTCGCGCTCGGCGTCCTCGATGCTTTGGCCCGACTGTTTGGCGATGGCGGCAATCTTGCTGACGATGGCGGGCGTCGGGGCGGTGCCGGGCGCGACGGCGTTGCAGGTGATGCCGCTGCCGGCTGTTTCGATGGCCAGGGCGCGGGTCATGCCCAGCAGCGCGGTCTTGGTGGTGATGTAGCCCACGCGATTCGGTGCTGCGCCGCTGCCATAGACGGAGGACAGGTTGATGATGCGGCCCCATCGCTGGGCGAGCATGCCGGGCAGGGTGAGTCGTGCCAGGTGAAACGGGGCAGAGAGATTGACGGCCAACCCCTCATCCCAGTGTTCACGAGGCAGTTGATGGGCCGGCTCGAAATGCCGGATCACGGCGTTGTTGACCAGGATGTCGATGCGGGGAAATCGTGCCAATGCCTGTGCGGTCATGACCTCAATCTGGTCTACATCGCGCAGGTCGGCTTGCAAGAGCTCGACGTGGGCGCCATGGCGGTCTGCGATGGTGTCGCGGGCGTGGCGCGCTTGGTCGTTGGCTGCGAGGCAATGCATCACGACGGATGCACCGGCGGATGCCAATTGATCGGCAATGGCGTATCCCAGGCCGGCTTCTGCGCCCGTCACGAGTGCATGGCGGCCTTTTAGCGGTGAGCTCATGCGGCGTCCCCGGCAGTCTTGGTCGGCGTGACGTCGAGCTGCGCGATCTGGCCTGCGTGCTCGGGCGAGGGCGCGGGATAGCGTTGCATGACCTGCGGATCGTGTCCGGGAATGATGTGGTCCTCGGAATCGGCGAGGCTGCGCACGATGCGATAGCCCTCGAGCATGTCGCCTACGTTATAGACGACGGGAAAGGGGGCGTTGTTGCCGATGTTTCCGTATAGGTGGGTGGCGTCCGAGGCCAGCACGACCCATCCGCGCTTGGTCCACACGCGCACGATTTGCAGGCCGGCGGTGTGGCCGCCTACCAGATGCACGGACAAGCCAGGGGCGAGTTCGCTGCTGCCTTGGTGAAAGGTGACACGGCCTGCATAGAGCCGCCGCACGTACTCGACGATGTCCTCGACGTCATAGGGATGGCGCAATGCGCCGTGGCACATGCAACGCCCGGTGGCATAGGTGGGCTCTGCGTCTTGAACGTGAAAGGTGGCGTTGGGGAAGTCGGCCAGCGTCCCCGCGTGGTCGTAGTGCAGGTGGGTGAGGATGATGTTGCGGACTTGAGCGGCATCTATGCCCAGCAGCTTTAGCCCTTGGGCGGGACGCATGAACAGTTCGCGGCCTCGCTGCTGTGCGGCTGTTTCGCCAAAGCCGGTGTCGACCAGATAGATCTCGTCGTCACGGCGCAGGACCCAGACGTAATAGTCCAGGTCGGACTCTGCATCGTGGAAATCAACGTGGCCTAGATAGTTGTCGGATGAAGTCCGGCCGGAATGGCGCGCGTAGCGAATCGCGTACACGCTGAAAGGGGCGTAGTCCAAGGTATGTCTCCTCCTGGTCGAGGTGTCGGTTTTATTCAAATACAATAGGATTGTATTATAGTAATACATCATGCGGTGGCAAGAGGATGGTCCGGCGCCGCATTTCATCCGTGGAGAAAAAATATCATGGCATTGAGGCCCGAATTCCAATCCGAGCAGTTCCAAAAGGGGCTGGAGGTGCGTCGAGCTGTTGTGGGTGACGCCTATGTCGACAAGTCGCTCAATGGGGCCGACGACATGAGCGCCCCGCTGCAGAAGCTGGTGACGGAGTACTGCTGGGGGGATGTGTGGACCCGGCCCGGGCTGGAGCGCAAGACCCGTAGTTTTCTCAATCTGGCGATGCTGATCGCATTGAATCGGCCGAACGAGTTGCGGCTGCATATGCGTGGCGCGGTCAATAACGGCGTGACGAAGGAAGAGATCGTCGAGGTGATTCTGCAGGCCGCTATCTATTGCGGTGTGCCGGCTTCGTTGGACGCGATGAAGGCGGCGCGTGAGGTGATCGCCGAGATGGAAAAGGAAGGCGCATTACCGTAAAGCACAGCCGCGGATGCTGATATGTCAGGTGTGTGCCGGTGGCGAGAAACGATCGGCACGCCATAACGAGGAGACACGAATATGAAGAATGAGTCGATTGCGTTTATCGGTCTAGGGGCGATGGGCCTGCCGATGGCGCGCAATCTCGTCAAGAACGGATTTGCGGTGACGGGATATGACTTGAATCCGCAGGCGCTGGAAGCGCTGGTGCAGGCGGGCGGCAAGCGGGCAGCGAGTGCGCGGGAGGCTGCGGCCGATGCAGGGTTGGTGATCACGATGCTGCCGACGGCGGCTCACATTCGCGCCGCGCTGGAGGGCCCCGAAGGCGCGTTGCAATCGCTCTCGGAGGCGTCGCTGCTGATCAATATGTCGACCATCCTGCCGCACGAGACGGAGGGCATTGCCGCGGTGTTGGCAGCGCGTGGCCTGCGGATGCTGGATTCCCCGGTGGGGCGTTCTGCGATGGAGGCCGAGCGTGGGACGCTGCTGATTCTGGCCAGTGGCGCGGCCGCCGACAAGGCCCGGGCAGAGGAGGCGTTGCTCTGCATGGGCAATCAGATCATTGATTGCGGCGAGGTAGGCGGCGGCTCGCGGGTGAAGGTGATCAACAACTTCATGGGGATCTCACTCAATGCCTTGACGGCCGAGGCATTGACGCTGGCCGAGGCCTGCGGGCTGAGTGTGGAGCTGGCGTTGCAGGTGATGCGCGGGACTATCGCGGGCCAGGGCCACATGAATATCACGTATCCGAACAAGGTGCTGCGGGGTGACCTGTCGGCGGGTTTTCAGGTCGATCTCGCGCATAAAGACCTGGGTCTGGCCCTGGAGTTGGCATCGCGCAGCCGTGCGTGCGTGCCGATGGGTAGCGCCGCGTATCAGTCGTATACCGCGGCGCGGGCGCAGGGCAGGGGCGGGCAGGACTACAGCGCTATTTATCCCTTGATGCGCAGTCTCGCGGGGCTGCCTGAAGCCCTGCCGTATACCGTGGATACCCCGGTGAATGCGGATCCCTTTGGAAAGTCGGCGGCTCGTTGAGTGGCGCCAGCGGTTTTTAGGGCGATCATCGTCCGTGGACCCTGAACGGTATAGGCTCTGTTAATCCGCTTGGTTAGTCCGCGCTCTCGGACTGTAGCGATTCCTGCAGGATTTTGATCGCGACGTCGGCGGCATTGCGTACGTGACGTCGCGCCGCTGCGCGGGCGGCCTTGCCGTCACGCGCTTCTAGTGCCTGCAGCAGCTCGGTCAACTCGGCGATGCTGTGCTTGGAGCGTCCAGGCGCCTGGATTGATGTCGAGCGCAGCAGCATGACGCGAGAGTTCAGCAGATGCAGGCTGTTGGTCAGCGCCTCGTTGCCGGCGCCATCCAGCAATTGCTGATAAAAGGCGTTTTTCGCAGCTAATTGTTGGAGGGCGGTACCCTTGGGCAGGGTGCGTTTCAGCGCTTCGAGTGCTTTGCGCAGCGCCGTCAGTTGCGCTTGCGTGGCGTGCTCGGCGAAAAGCTCACAGGCCAGGCCTTCGAGTTCTTCGCGGACTTGGTAGATGCCGCGCGCTTGTTCAGGCGAGAGGCGGGCGACGACTGGACCGCGGTGAGGAATGACGAGAATCAGGCCTTCGGATTCCAGCTGGCGCAAGGCCTCGCGGACCAAAGTCCGGCTCACGCCGGTCATCTCGCACAGGTCACGCTCGGGTAATCGTTCACCGGGCCGGAACCGCCCGACCAGGATGGCGTTGCGAATGTTCTCTGTCACGCTGTGCCTCAGTACTGAAGCGACGCGTTGGACCTTGAAATCGTCTTGTGGCTCTACGTGGGCAGTCATGGGCGTAATGCAAAAGGTATCCAGGGCATGTTCGAGCGCCCCGGATACCGTTGGGTGCGCCCGTCGATTATTGCGTTTTGCCTAATACCTTTCGAACACGGTCCAGGTAGGCAGGGCCATCGAATCCAACTTGCTGGGCACGTTTGTTCCAAGCATCGTACGCGGATCCTATATATTGCGGCTGCATTAGTTTAGCCCTTTCTTCATCCGGTGCGACCCAGAAGGTCACGCCGTTCTTTTCCATCGCCTGGCGCGCATTGGCGACAAACTGGTCGTATTGGGTAAAGGCGTCGTGTTGCACGCCGTCCATGGCGCTTTGGACTTGTTTCTGGACGTCGGGCGGCAGTTTTTCCCAGCTGTCGGGGTTGACGAGTATGGCCCAGCCGTTGATTGGGCCGAGGCTCCAGTTCTGGACGTTCCTGGCGATGCGCCAGAATTCCAGCGATCCGCCTACGCACATAGAGATAAACAGGCCATCGATGACGCCACGCTCTAGCGCCGGGAAAATCTCAGTGGTGGGCATGGCGACCGGCTTGCCGCCCAGGGCGTTGACGACTTCGGCGGTCTGGGGATTGTGCACGCGCAGGCGTTTGCCCTTGAAATCCTCGATTTTATGGATGGGGTCCTTGGAAAACAGCTGTTGAGTGCACCAGGTGCCCTCGGCAAGCACGATGGCATTCCATTTGTCTTTCCAGATTTTGCGGGTGTCTTCGCACCAGAAGGCGTCGCAGACCTGCTTGTACTCTTTGATGTCGTTGATGAGCCCCGGCAGGTTAAAGATGCCCATGCGCGGCTCGTCGGCCGCCAGATAGGTGTGCAGGGCCGCGCTCATGTCCACGCGGCCTTCGCGTACAGCGGTCGCCATTTGGGCGGGCGGCACCAATGAGTCGCTGACGGTGACCTTGACCTTGCCGCCGGTGGCTTTGGCGACGCGGTCGGGAACTGACGCGGTGAGAATGGAGTAACCGTCGCCTGGTGAAGTGATGACAGCCATGGTCAGGTCATAGGTCTGTGCCTGAACGCTGGCAGCCCATAGGGTGGCGCCCATGGCCGCCGAGAGCACTAGTGACCGTAGCCGCGAGGGCGGGCGAGAGGGGTGATTCATGTTGCTCCTCCTGGATGATGCGCGGTGCGCTGTGTGAAATTATGATCATTCGATCATACAATATGCCTATAATATCGTCGTAGCAATTCTCTGGCGGTCGATATCGATCAGGGAAAACACCATCGCGCGCACAGCGTCGAGGAGACAAGCATGAGCAGCATTGATATGCCGATGCAGGCGCCGGCAGAGGGCGTCATATCGCCAGGGGCGTCGCCTTATCCATTGGGTGGCAGCGCGGACTTCAGCCTGATTCGGGCAATGGTGGGTATCACCCGCTGTGCTGGATCGCTCGCGACGGCAGCGTTGCTGTTGATGGCGCTGTCGATGTGCTACGAGATCTTTTCCCGTTACGTCTTTAATTCGCCGACCGCGTGGGCCACGGAAATCTCGGGGTATCTGTTGGTGGCGACGGTTTTTTTTGGGCTGGCCGCGGCGCAGTCGGCGAATGCGCACGTGCAAGTAGAACTCTGGATTGATCGCGTGTCCTCATCGGCGCGGGTGCAACTGGAACTGCTGGGGCAATGGCTGGCTTTGCTGTTCAGTGTGGTGCTGGGATGGCAGATGGCCAGCTTTAATTTTCGCGAGTATGTGAATGACACGCGGGATTGGGGCTTGTTGTCGACGCCGCAATGGATGCCGCAGTTGTCAGTGTCGCTGGGCATGTTGACTTTCTGCTTGTCGATTCTGGTCGATATCTATCGTTTGCGTCCGCCCGCGGAGCATGGGCGCCGTTGGCTGGCGCCGATTGCGTTGGCCGTGATGGTGCTCGCGCTCGTCGGCCTGGGGTCTAATCCTGTGCTTATTGCAGGCAGCCGGATCGATTGGGGGATGGCGGTGATCGCCGTGGCGTTCATCATTGCGATCTGGGCGTGGAGCGGCACGGCTACGCTGGTGCAGTCCTTGATTCTCATCGGCGGCTGCGCCGCCTTGTATGCCTTGGCGCGCGGGCAGTCGTTGGGATGGGTGGCTGCGCTGTTGGTGGCCAGCATGATGGTGTTTCTGTTTCTCGGCGTACGTATCGGTGTGGCGTTGGGGATGGTGGGGTTGCTGGGCGTGTATTTTTTGTTGTCGCGCCCTCAGCTTTCGCTGCTGGCCGAGCGGGCCTGGAGCAGTACGAATACTTTTACGTTGACGGCCGTTCCCATGTTTATTTTTATGGGCGGGCTGTTGCTGCGTAGTGGGATTACGTCCGGCATGTTTGACGCGTTGGTGCGCTGGTTCGGCCGCGCGCCGGGCGGCCTGGCGCATGCCTCTGCGGGGGCTTCGGCGATCTTTGCGGCGGTGTCGGGGTCCAGTCTCGCCACGGCGGCGACGTTGGGAAAGGTCGCCTGCCCGGACATGATCGAGCGCGGCTATAGCCCGCGACTGACGTATGGGGTCGCAGCGGCGGGCGCTACGTTGGGCATTCTGATTCCACCCAGTATTCCGATGATTATTTATGGGACGACGGTGGGGGCCTCGGTGACTCACTTGTTTCTCGCCGGGATGATTCCGGGCTTGTTGTTGATGGGCGTCTTTATGCTGGGTGCGCTGGTATGGGCGCTGACGGTGCCGGGATCGGCTCCGCCTGCGCGTGCATACACCATGCGTGAAAAGCTCTCGGCCTCGCGCGGCATGGTGCCGTTCGTGGCCATCATCGGCGCGGTGCTGGGCTCTATGTATGCGGGGATCGCCACACCGACCGAGGCTGCCGCCATCGGCGCCGTCAGTGCGTTCGTGCTGTGCTGGTTGCGCGGCAAACTCAATTGGCGCGCGCTGATGGAGATCGCCTATGACTCGGCGAAGGTCACCGCCTTGTTGCTGCTGATCGTGGTGGGGGCGGGCATCTTCAGTTGGGTGTTCGACTATCTGAGGTTGCCGCGCGAAGTCGTCAATCTCATTCAGGGGGCCGATTTCTCGCCCGTCCTCGTGATGGGAGCGATGGTGTTGATTTATCTGGTCCTGGGCATGTTCGTAGAGTCGATCGCGATGATGCTGATGACGCTGCCGGTGACCTATCCGATCGCTATGGCGCTCGGGCTGGATCCGATCTGGTTCGGTGTGTTTCTGGTGTTGATGATCGAGGTGGGCCTGATCACGCCGCCTGTCGGCATGGTGCTGTTCGTGTTGCGCAGCATGAATGATAAGGCCCGATTCGGCGACATCATCCGCGGCGCGTTGCCGTTCGTGCTGATGATTCTGCTCTTCTTGTGCCTGATTTATGCCTTTCCGCAGATCGTCATGTGGCTCCCCCAACAAGTGAAATGACAATGAATCAACCCGCTGTTTCCGATGCGATTTCCCCCTCTATCGAACTATCGCGTTTCGTTGCGGCGTCGCGATGGGAGGATGTACCGGCAGAGGTGCGGCATGCCGCACGACGGGCGATTTTGAATTTTTTCGCCGTGGCGATCTCTGCGGCACGTACGCCGTCGCTGGATATTGCGGTGCGTACGTATGCGCGATTTTCGGCGGGGCCGCAGGCGAGCCTGGCGGGCCGGCCTGATCGCGTGGATGTGTTGAGCGCTGCTGCGTTGAACGCGATGGCGGCGAATGTGTTCGATTTTGACGATACCCATCATCCGACCATTATTCATCCCTCGTCGCCGATTGCGCCGGTGTTGTTCGCCTTGGCCGAGACGCGGCCCATGAGTGGGCAGGAATTGCTGCATGCTTTTGTGCTGGGTGTTGAGGTGGCTTGCCGTATCGGTAATTCGATCTCGCCCGAACACTATGCGCGTGGCTGGCATATCACCTCGACGTGCGGGGTGTTTGGCGCGGGGCTGGCAGCGGCGAAGACACTGGGCTTGGATGCGCGGCAGAACGTTCATGCGCTGGGTATTGCGGCCGTGCAGGCGGGTGGACTGGTGGAGGCGCTGGGTACCGGGGCCAAGAGTGTCAGTGTGGGAAATGCCGCGCGAAATGGGCTGTTGTCGGCTCTTTTGGCTGCTGATGGTTTTGATGGGCCGGCGTTGCCGTTGGAAGGGGAGCGCGGGTTCTTGAGAGTCGTCAGCGACGCGCCGCGCCTGAATGCGATGACAGAGGGGCTCGGGGGCAGCTGGGAATTGTTGAATAACGCCTACAAGCCGTATCCCTGCGGCGTGGTGTTGAATCCGGTCATCGATGCTTGCCTGGAGCTGTCGTCGGATCCTCGTATTCAGAATGAGGGATGGCGCGGTATTTCCCGTATCGAACTGACGGGGCATCCTTTGTTGCGCCAACGGACGGATCGTCCCGGTATCACCAGCGGGCGACAGTCTCAAGTGTGCGCGCAGCACGCTGTGGCAGTGGCATTGGTACGAGGTCGCGCCGGTCTCGCTGAGTTTTCTGATGAGGCAGTGGCGGATCCTGTTCTGCGCACGCTGGGTGCACGGCTGGCGTTCAACGATGATGCCGCGATGTCGGTTGACGCGGTCAAGGTGCGCGTTGAGTTCAACGACGGCGCGGCGTTGCTGCGTGAAATCACTGCGCCGCGTGGGTCGTTGGCTCGTCCGCTGGAGGACGACGCGATCGAGCAGAAACTGCGTGACCTCGTGCGTTATGCCGGCGTGGATGTGAATGCCGATCGCTTGATTGATTCGGTCTGGTCATTGGAGACGGCTGCCGATGCCGCGTTGCCTATGCGCCTGGCCGCCACTCGTAAATAGGAGACACTGCGTGAAAAAGAAAATCATCGGGGCCATGATGGCTGCGTTGTTGATGGGCAGCGCAGCCCAGGCGGAATTTCCCGACAAGGCGATACGCATCGTGGTTCCTTTTGCGGCCGGTGGTGGCGTGGATACGCTGGCGCGGCCGTTCGCAAAGGAGCTGGGCGAGATTCTCGGACAGAGCATCGTGGTCGAAAACAAGGCCAGCAATACCGGCCAGATCGGCGCCATCGATGTTGCCCGGTCTGCGGCCGATGGTTATACCGTGTTGTTGAGCTCGGCGGCTTTTGGTACGACACCCGCGTTCTATCCGCAGGTTCCGTATGACCCGATCAAGGATTTCAGTCCGGTGATGATCATGGCGGCCGCGCCGCAAGTGCTGGTGGCCAGCAACAAGTTCAAGGCCGAGTCTCTGCAGGACGTGTTGGCTCAGGCCAAGCAGTCAGACAAGATCAATTTCGCCTTGTCCGCGAGCACCGGAATTCAGGCGCTGGCCACGGCAATGCTGGCCAAGCAAGGCGGCGTGGCTTTCACGAAGATTCCGTACAAAGGGGCCGGCGCTGCCTTTGTCGACCTGATCAGCGGCGAGGTGGATCTGATGATCGATAATCCCGCGTCTTCATTGGTGCATGTACGTTCGGGAAAGCTGCGGCTGCTGGCCACCACGGGCGCAAAACGGATGAGCATTTTGCCGGATGTACCGACCGTGGCGGAAACCCTGCCAGGCTTCGAGGCCCGCAATTGGTTCGTGCTGGTGGCCCCGGCGGGAACACCGCCAGCGGTCATCGACAAGCTGAACGCAGCGTCGCGCACGGCGCTGAATACGCCGGCGATGAAAGAGCTGCTGGCGCGTGACGGGGTAGACCTGGTGGCGAACAGTCCAACGCAGGCATCAGAGTTTCTGCAGGCGGAAGCCAAAAAGTGGGGCGACCTGGTCAAGGAGTCGAATCTGCAGGTGCAATAGGCGTGACGGTCTATTCACCATGCGGCAATTGCGTATGGACATAAACGTTCACTGCATCTTCCGATAGCGTGTCCTTAGATCGATAGTGGATAGGCTCGCTCAGGTTTCACCATCCCGCCGAGCCCACGGCTGACTGGCGTAGCATTGCGCCAGATAATCGATGAAAGCCTGCACACGGGCAGGGCGTTTGCGTCCGGGCGGGGTCAGAATGTGCAGAGCAATGGGTTCGACCTCCCATTCATCCATCACGGTCTCCAGCCGGCCTGCCTCAATATCCTGCCAGACCAGGAATTCCGGCTGTAGCGCCAGGCCGAGACCGGCTGTCAGCGCATGCGTCAGGGCTTCGGCGTTGTTGACGCGCAAGGGAGTGTGCATCGTCTGGCTGAATTCGCCGTCTCGCTCATGCCGGAATCGCCAGCTCGGGCCGTTGCGCGAATAGGCATATTGCAGGGCGCGGTGGTCAACGAGTTCGCTCGGGTGCTGTGGCCGGCCATGACGCTCGAAATAGCCGGGCGAGCCCACCAGCAGGATGCGCACGTTGCACAGGCGTTTGGCCAGTAGGCTGGAATCGGACAGAGCAGAAATGCGCACGGCGACGTCGAACCGGTTCGCAACGAGGTCCTTTTGTTCGTCGCTGAATTCGATGTCCAGACTCACATCGGGGTGGGCCTGCATGAATGGAGGCAGGACGGGCGCCAGATGTGAGAGCCCGAAGGACATCGGGGCGGTGACGCGGACCAGGCCGCGCAGGGCGGTGGCCTGTTCGGCCAGGTCGGCTTCGACGGCCTCGCCTTCCTCGAGAATGCGGGTGGCGCGCTCCAGCGCAGCCAGCCCGCTCTCGGTCAAGCTCATGCGGCGGGAGGTGCGGTGAAACAGCATGGTTTTCATGCGTGCTTCCAGGCGCGTGATGGCTTTGGACACCGTGGCTTGTGACAAGGTGAACTCGTTGGCGGCGCGGGCAAAGGATCCTGTTTCGGCAACCTTGGCAAAGATGGCCCAGGCTTCGAGATCTGGCAGTCTGTTCATGGGGACGGGCGAATGAGTGTGTTGTGCTGGATTCTACTGACCGCATGGTGCTGGCGGCAATGCGTCGCAGCCTGTTTGCCTGGCTGGCAGGGATCTATTGACGGCTCGCTACGAGGCTGTTCCTGGCGCGTGTGAGGAATGCGCCCTTGGCGCAATGACGCGTCCACCTCAATTTTGGAAAGGATGCATTTCCAATTTGGCTCTTCTGATGACATCTATCGAGCCCTACACTGCTGCGCTGCGGCACTTTATTCGATCATCACTGTAGGGAGCAATGCGATGTCCAAGTATCTCGAAGTCCTGACCCCCCAGAATAGCCAGATCATCTTCATCGACCAGCAGCCGCAGATGGCCTTCGGTGTCCAGTCGATCGATCGCCAAGTGTTAAAGAACAATGTCGTTGGCTTGGCTAAAGCCGCGAAAGTGTTCGATATTCCAGCCACCATCACCACCGTCGAAACGGAAAGCTTTTCCGGTTTTACATATCCCGAGTTGTTGGCCGTTTTTCCGGATCATCCGATCCTCGAGCGCACGTCGATGAACTCGTGGGACGATCAGAATGTGCGTGATGCGTTGGCTGCACATGCAGCGCAAGGCCGCAAGAAAATCGTAGTCTCAGGTCTGTGGACCGAAGTGTGCAATACGACGTTCGCACTGTCGTGCCTGCATGACACGGACTATGAGATTTACATGGTGAGCGACGCGTCGGGAGGCACGTCGGTCGATGCGCATAAATACGCGATGGACCGCATGGTTCAGGCGGGTATTGTGCCTGTGACGTGGCAACAGGTGTTGCTGGAATGGCAGCGCGACTGGGCCCGCCGTGATACGTACGATGCGGTGATGGAGATAGTCAAAGAACACTCGGGCGCTTATGGCATGGGCGTAGACTACGCCTATACGATGGTGCACAAGGCCCCGGAGCGTGTGAAGCACGGCGAGCGTATTGGCCCGAATCCGGCCAAATAATCTGAATCTGGCCAAGAGTAGCCCCGGGCCCGCGCGGTCTGGGGCGCAGCTATGTCTGCCGGCGTTCATCGGCGGCCTCAAGAAAAGCTCCACAACGAGGAGAAAAGCGTGACAATGACAACTCGTCGAAAAATTCTCGGCGCGGCCACCACGCTGGCTGCCACAGCAGCGTTCAATGGCGCATTGGGCCGCAATGCGGCGGCCGAGGCACTCCGGAAAGGAACGTCGACCGTGTCCGATGCTAGTCCTGACATCATTTTCCATAACGGCCAGATCACGACGCTGGATCGTGCCAAACCGGTGGTCAGCGCCGTCGCGATCAAGTCTGGCCGTTTTGTCGCGGTGGGCACCAACGAAGAGGTCACACGGCTGGCGGGATCGAATACCCGCCTGATCGACTTGAAACGCCGCCATGTGCTGCCCGGGCTGTTCGATAACCACACGCACGTGGTGCGTGGCGGTTTGAACTACAACATGGAGCTGCGCTGGGATGGCGTGCGTTCGCTGGCCGACGCGCTGGAGATGCTCAAGCGCCAGGTGGCCATCACGCCTGCGCCGCAATGGGTGCGTGTAGTGGGCGGGTTCACCGAGCAGCAATTCGTCGAGAAACGCCTGCCGACGATAGACGAGATCAACGCGATCGCGCCTGATACGCCGGTCTTTCTGTTGCATCTGTATGACCGTGCGCTGCTCAATGGGGCGGCGTTGCGTGCGGTGGGCTACACCAAAGATACGCCGGATCCGTTGGGCGGGCAGATCGTGCGTGATGCCAATGGGAACCCCACGGGTTTGCTGCTGGCAAAACCCAACGCCACGATTCTCTATTCCACGCTGGCCAAAGGCCCCAAGCTGCCGCTGGACTATCAGATCAATTCGACGCGCCATTTCATGCGCGAACTGAATCGACTGGGCGTCACGGGGGTGATCGATGCGGGCGGCGGTTTTCAGAACTATCCCGAGGACTACGAAGTCATCCAGAAACTGGCCGATGCCAACCAGATCACGGTGCGCCTGGCCTATAACCTGTTTACGCAGAAGCCCAAGCAGGAGAAGGAAGATTTTCTGAACTGGACCAAGTCGGTCAAGTACAAGCAGGGCGATGACTATTTCCGCCACAATGGGGCAGGGGAAATGCTGGTCTATTCGGCTGCCGATTTCGAGGATTTCCGTGTCGAGCGCCCGGATATGCCGCCGCAGATGGAAAGCGAGCTCGAAGAAGTCGTACGCGTATTGGTACAGAACAAATGGCCATGGCGTTTGCACGCGACATATGACGAAACGATCTCGCGCGCGCTGGATGTGTTTGAAAAGGTCAACCGGGATACTCCGTTAGAGGGAATCAACTGGTTCTTTGACCATGCGGAGACGATTTCCGACAAGTCCATTGACCGTATTGCGGCGCTGGGCGGTGGTATCGCCGTGCAGCATCGTATGGCCTACCAGGGCGAGTATTTCATCGAACGCTATGGCGCAAAGGCGGCCGAAGCCTCGCCGCCGGTCAAGCGTATTCTGGAAAAGGGTGTCAAGGTGTCGGCTGGCACAGATGCTACGCGCGTTGCCTCGTATAACCCTTGGGTGTCGTTGTCGTGGATGATCACGGGCAAGACCTTGGGCGGCACGCAGATGTATCCCCAACGCAATTTGCTGGATCGTGAGACGGCATTGCGCATGTGGACGGAGAATGTGGCCTGGTTTTCCAACGAGGAAGGCAAGCGCGGCCGGATTTCGGTCGGTCAGTTGGCAGACTTTATTGTGCCGAGCAAGGATTTCTTCAGCGTGCCCGAGGATGAGATCTCGTTTTTGACGTCGCACCTGACCGTCGTGGGCGGAAGGGTGGTGTATGGCGAGGGCGAGTTTGCCCAGCACGACGATAATCCGTTGCCGCCCGCAATGCCCGACTGGTCGCCCACGCGCTTGTTTGGCGGCTATGCGGCCTGGGGGGACCCCGAGGGCGCAGGCAAGAACTCGCTGTCGTCTTCGTCATACCGGCGCTATCAGGCGGTGGCAGGTTGTGGTTGCGCCAGTGCGTGCGGCTTGCATGGACACGACCATGCGAATGCCTGGGCATCGAAAGCGCCTGTATCGGATCTGAAGGGCTTTTTCGGTGCGCTGGGCTGCTCGTGCTGGGCCGTCTGACCGTCGTGGAAAAGGGACCCTCCATGCCTGCACCTGATGCTGCGACGGATCACGCGCTGACTGCCGCTGTCCGGCCGATATTTGGGAGCCGTGCTGCACGCTTTGTCGCTTATCTGGCCTTGTGCGCGGCTTATCTGCAAGGCGGACTCGTGAAGCTCACCGATTTTTCGGGAGCTATCGACGAGATGAACCATTTTGGCCTGTCGCCGGCCCCGCTGTTTGCGGGGGCGGTGATAGTGCTTGAACTGGGCGCTTCCCTGATGATTCTCACAGGCCGGCTACGGTGGCTGGGGGCGCTGGCTCTGGCAGGGTTTACGGTGCTGGCGACCGGCATGGCCCTGCGGTTTTGGGAATTGCCGGCCGGGCAAGCGCGTTTCATGGCCGCTAATTCGTTTTTTGAACACGTGGGCTTGGTTGGCGGCTTTCTGCTGGTGGCCTGGCTGGATTTGAGGGATCGGCGGGCATGACGCATACGGATGAATCCCCATCAGGCAGCTTTGCGCCGCTGCGGCAGACGCTGTTTGCGGTGTTGTGGGTGGCCACGGTCATAGGCAACACCGGCAGTTTCGTGCGTGATGTCGCCAGCGCGTGGTTGATGACTGACTTGTCTTCATCGCCCACCGCGGTGGCGATGGTGCAGGCTGCGGCCACGTTGCCTGTGTTTTTGTTGGCAATTCCAGCGGGCGTGCTGGCCGATGTTCTGGATCGGCGCAAGTTTCTGGTCGGTATCCAGTTCCTGTTGGCAGGTGTCAGTGTCACCCTGATGCTGTTGTCGGCTGCGGGTCTGCAATCGGTGGCGTCCCTGGTGGCCTTGACGTTTCTGGGGGGTGTCGGTGCGGCGTTGATGGGGCCGACTTGGCAGGCCATCGTTCCTGAGCTGGTTCAAAAGAAAGATCTCAAGAGCGCGGTGGCGCTCAATTCGCTGGGCATCAATATCGCGCGTGCGGTTGGCCCCGCACTGGGAGGGCTGATTCTGGCCAGTTTCGGGGCGGCCTTCACCTATGGCGTGGATGTGATCAGCTATGTGTTCGTGGTCGCCGCGTTGCTGTGGTGGCGCCGCCCGCAGGCGGTAGACGATGAGCTATCCGAGCGTTTCGTGGGGGCTTTTCGTGCCGGATTGCGCTATGTCCGCGCCAGCCGCGAGTTGCATGTGGTGTTGATTCGGGCGTTCTTGTTTTTCGCGCTCGCCAGTTCGATCTGGGCTTTGCTGCCTTTGGTCGCACGCCAGTTGTTGGGCGGCGGCGCCGGTTTTTATGGCATTTTGCTTGGAGCGGTCGGTTTGGGCGCGATCGGCGGCGCGGTCGTCATGCCGAGCCTGCGTGCGCGTCTGGATGCGGATGGATTGCTGTTGGCGGCGGCGTTGGTCACGGCGGCGGTGATGACGTTCCTGTCTTTCGCGCCGCCGCAATGGGCTGCGGTGGCTGCGTTGCTGGTGCTAGGGATGGCTTGGATCACTGCGTTGACGACGCTCAACGGGGTGGCGCAGGCGATCTTGCCGAACTGGGTGCGTGGGCGTTCATTGGCGGTGTACCTGACTGTGTTCAACGGCGCGATGACCGTGGGCAGCCTGAGCTGGGGCGCGGTCGCGCAATGGACGTCGGTACCTATAGCGCTGTTGACCGGCGCGGCGGGGCTCGTGGTGGTTGGCCTGATCGCGCACCGTATCAAGCTGCCAGCGGGCGAGGCCGACTTGGTGCCGTCGAATCATTGGCCCGAGCCACTGACCGCTGCCCCTATCGAACATGACCGCGGGCCGGTGCTGATCCAGATCGAGTACCGCATTGCACCTGCGGATCGTGCGGATTTTCTCAAGGCCTTGGCACGGCTGTCGGCAGAACGCCGCCGCGATGGCGCCTATGCGTGGGGCGTGGCAGAGGACTCTGCCAATCCCGAACTGATGCTCGAATGGTTCCACGTCGAGTCGTGGGCCGAGCATTTGCGCCAGCATAGGCGGGTGTCCAAGGCGGACGCCGACGTTCAAGGAGAGGTCCTGCGTTTCCATCAAGGAGAGCAGCCGCCTGTGGTGCGCCATTTTCTGGCGTTCAATCGTCCGCATCAGGGGCGGGCGTAGGCCAGGCGGCGAGTGTGGGCGCTGCTGTTTCCTCATGGTGGAGTCGGCGGCCGTCTACACCAAGCCGCGCTGGGCCAGATTCCGGTACAGTGCGCGCGTGCCGAATTGCCAGGGCGCTATCTCGGTGCACAAGCCAACTCGATTCACTAGCGCCCCGAGGGAGTCAGTCGAGATGGTTACGATGTCGCCTAGGTGATGCGTGAATCCTCCTCCGGTTTGGTCTCGATCCTTGACGGGGGAGAACATCGTTCCGAGAAACAGCATGAAGCCATCGGGATATTGATGGTGTGCGCCATATGTCTGGGCGAGCAAGTCAAGAGGGTCACGGCTGATCGATTGCATGTGGCTGACGCCATCCAACTCAAATTTGTCTTCCCCTTCGATACGCAGCCTGACCGACAATGTGCGTACCGTATCGATCGTGAAGTGCTCGTCGAATATCCGGACGAAGGGACCAATCGCGCACGACGCATTATTGTCTTTGCATTTACCCAGCAGCAATGCCGAACGCCCTTCGATGTCGCGCAGATTGACATCGTTGCCCAGCGTGGCGCCGACGGCGACGCCGTGGGCATTGGCCGCCAGTACGACTTCGGGCTCGGGATTATTCCAATTCGAGGCAGGCAGCAAGCCCACCTCGTCGCCGAACGCGACAGACGACATGGGCTGCGCCTTGGTGAAGACCTCGGCGTCGGGCCCGATCCCGACTTCCAGGTATTGGGACCATAGGCCGCGCTTTTGCAGCTCGGCCTTCAGGCGGATGGCGGCGTCGGAGCCAGGGATGATCTGCGATAGATCGGCACCGATGAGCTGTTGAATGGATGCGCGCACATCCTGCGCACGGCTGGCGTCGCCACCGGCTTGTTCTTCGATGACGCGCTCGATCAGGCTGACGGCAAAGGTGACACCGCAGGCCTTGATGGCCTGTACGTCGCAAGGGGCCAACAGTTTCAATGCTGGCGGTTCGTCGTGCAGTTGGCTGGCCAGGATGTCGGCAGCATCCCCCAATTCGTCGCCGTCGCATTGATTCAATAACGCGGCGAGATCCGGTTTGTCGAAAAGATCGGCCGATGTGGCAGCGATGTGGGTGATGTCCAGCATTTTTCCCTGACGGACCAGGACGACGCAGGGGCCCTCGAAGGAGGGCGTTTTGCGCCAGACTCTGCCGACCAGCAATGCACGATCCAGATCGGTGGGCAGGCCGGCGTGTATGTTTCTCGCATTCATTGTTGAATTGTTCTCGATGGGTTTGATCGCGTCCGATTGCAGCTGACGTTTGTTGTCAAACGGCCAGCATCAGTTGGTTGCTGCCTTCTTGCACGATCTCGCCGTGCTGGTTCTTGACTTTGATGTCCAGCGTGACGATGCCGCGCTTGCCCGAAGTTGTCAGCCTCTTTGCCGACACAGTGAGCTCGGCCTCGATGCGATCGCCGACAAACACGGGGCCGACAAAACGCCATGATTCCCAGTTGAGTGCAGCGATCACGTCAAATTGCACGAGCGAGCGATTCTTTAAGCCATCGACGAGGCTGAGCACCAGCAGTCCGTGTGCAAGCCTGCCTCGAAAGCCGAGATCAGTGGCGAATTTTTCGTCGACGTGGTGAGGCATGAAATCGCCCGTCAATCCTGCGAATCCCAGGATCTGGCTTTCGCTGATGGTGATTCCGGGCGTCTTGAACGAGTCGCCCACCGACAGATCGTCAAATTTGTTCAGTTGAGTGGTATGCATAGGGATGACTACTAAAAAATAGGGCGGAAAAGCTCAATCGGACAACGACCGTCCACGAGTCTCTGGGCTGACGAGCAACCCTATCGTGGTGATGACAGCCATGGCGATGGCGTATATCGCGACATAGGTATAGGCGCCGTCGCCCGCCTCGAGCAGTGCTGTGCAGATAAAGGGCGCGATGCCGCCTGCAAATACGGCGGAAATTTCGCGTACGGTGGAAATAGCGGTAAAGCGGGTACGCGCGTTGAAGAGCTCATTGAAATAGGCGCCTTGGACGGACAGCATCGCGTAGTTCGAGAATCCGATCGCGATGGCGATCGTGGCAATGACCACGGCATCACTGCCGGAATTCAGCAGCCAGAAATAGGGCAGGGTTCCCAGGCCGAACAGCAGTGAGCCGAACAGGTACACGGGTTTTCTGCCCACGCGATCCGACAGCCATCCGAAAAAGGGAATGGTCAGTATCCCGAGGCTGGCGCCCAGCAGGACGCCGGCCAAACCCACGCTCCTGGATACGGCCAATTGCTTGGTGATGTAGGCGAGCGTCCAGACTTGGAAAAAGTATCCCGACACGTTTTCAGCGAAACGCGTGGCAAAGGCGATCCAGAACTTTTGTCCCGCGTCACGGAACATGTCTTTCATCGGGCTCTTGGTGACGTTGCGTGTCTTTTTGAGCTGCTCGAATACGGGAGACTCATTCACCTGTTTGCGGATATATACGCCGGCGATGATGGCGAATATGCTGAGCAGGAAGGGGATGCGCCAGCCATAGCCGATGAAATCGTCTTCCGACATGACATTGTTGAGCAGAAAGAACACGCCGGCCGATAGCAAGGTGCCCAGACATACGCCCAAGGTCGGCAGGCTGGCATAAAACCCGCGTTTTTCCGCCGGCGCGCATTCGGCCGCCAGCGTGACGGCGCCGCCATATTCTGCGCCTGCGGCCAGGCCTTGGAGAATGCGCAGCACGATCAGGCAGATCGGGGCGAGGATGCCGATGGAATGATAGGTGGGCAGGAATCCCACGGCCATGGTGGCGACACCCATCAACACCAATGTGACGACCAATACTTTCTTGCGGCCGTACAGGTCACCCATCCGGCCAAACACCACGCCGCCCAGGGGCCGTGCAAGAAAGCCCACCGCATAAGTGCCAAAGGCGGCCAGCGTGCCCATGAAGGACGAGAGCTCAGGAAAGAAGAGCCGATTGAAAATCAACGCGGCCGCTGTCGCGTAGATGTAAAAGTCGTACCACTCGAGCGCGGTGCCGATCACGGCCGAGGTCGTCGCCTTGCGCAAGTTGCGCGCATTGGCATCGGACAGGGCCGAGCTTTCGTGGGCTCGGGAATCTTGTCCCGAATGGGTTGGCAGAATAGCGTTCTGCTGGGTCACTGTCTTCTCCTTATGGGGATAGGTATGAGTAATACCAGGCGGACGATGCCCGGTATTTCTATTGCGTGCGCGACGGGCGGTTAATGCGATAGCCGCGTGAATTCCCGGTTCAGTTCTGCAATGAGCTGCCGATGCGCTGTCTGATCGGCGAGCGCAGCACGTATCGCCGCCGAGGCTCGAGTCTGAAACTCGATATACCCCGGACAGCGTGGACGGACATAGGCGTCTTCCATTGTCTGCAGTGTGTTCTGATAGAAATTATTCGATGCGGCATTCACGTCTGGGCTGGTCCATGCCGTTCGATGACTGGGTTGCCCTTCGTGTGCGGGAATGAACGAGACTTGTGTATGCTCGGCCATGAGATGGCGCAGGTGGTCCAGCAGTGCTTTGGACGGCTTTGATCTCTTGCTCAATGCGATGCCTGTACCGCCCAAGGTAGACCCACGGCGCCCGCCAGCGGCGAGGATGGGCGCGTCATGGAATGTGACGATTTTCCGGCCGGCCCTTGGCATCGAATAATTCACATAGCCGTAGACCAATGGGCAATATCGCACCTCATCGTGATTGGCCATCAGTTCGAGGATGCCGATCGGATTCAGGGTATGGACCGATTTCGGCATTCGGCCATACAGCGTCGCCATGATGTCGAGGACGTCCAGCGCCACGCTTTCCTTGACGAAATAAGGGCGGTCTGGATCGACCTCGGCGGGTGCCCCATGAGCGGCCATCATCGAGCAGAAACTCAATAAGGCGTGCGGCCCCGCAACGGACAGGCACACGCCGCCTTGTGACGACAGTTGCACGACGTCCTGCCAGGTGACAGGCATGGACCTGTCGATCAGATCCGTCCGTGCGGCGGCAACTTGTGTGGCTGCATCCAGGGGGATGGCCCATTGTTTCCCTTGCCAGGAATACGAGGCATAGCTGAGGCCGACAGATTGTGCCGCCCACGCACGCAGCTCGTCTGGGGCAAACAGATCCTCCAGCGGCCACAGGCATTGCTCCTGTACTGCTTCGCCGATATGCGGATGATCGATCACCACCAAGTCGTACTGGTCGCACAGCTCGCGCAAAGGATGGGATTCGAATCCCTCCAGCGGTTGCGTGCGCCAACGCAGATGCAGTGCCTGCGCCTGGGGGAGTCTGGAGGCCGCGTCCAGGGCGGTAAATCCGCGAGGGTGATCCCACGTGAGACCATTAATGGCAAGCTCGGACATCTAGTTCACCGTTTCGGCGATAACGTGTTTTTCCAGGAGCTGCGCGATCTGCGTTTCGCTGTAGCCCAGTCCAGCCAGCACCGCACGAGTGTGTTGTCCGACCAGAGGCGCGCCGCGTGTCACCGAGGCGGGCGTCTTTGAGAACTTATAAGGGAATCCAGGCGCTTTGACGCGGCCTTCTGTCGGATGATCGTATTCGATGAAGGTTCCGTTGTGTGCGATCTGGGGGTCTTTGAGCAAGTCCCCGTATCCATATACCGGGCCGGCCCAGATGCCATGGGCATCGAATAGCGCCAGCCATTCGGCGGTGGTTTTCGCTTTGAGGCGGGTTCTGGTGCGCGCGTAGATTTCGTCGCGATAGGTCCATGGGTCGGTCGAATCGTTCATCTCGACAAAGGTCGGTTCGCCGATGACTTCGCCGAACGTTTTCAGCGAGGGCATAGCCACGATGACGAATCCGTCTTGGGTCGGGAACGCGCCGTAGGGCGCACGGATATAAACGTGTGCGTGAGGTTCGTTGGAGCGTTTCTGCGGCAGGCCACCCTGCATGAATACTGCCAGCTCCTGCATTTGCAGAGTCGTGATGGCATCCAGCATGTTCACGGTGACCAGTTGTCCTTCGCCGGTTCTTTCGCGATGCAAAAGCGCGGCCAGTACGGCCTCAAAGGCCGTCGATGCTGCGACCGCGTCTACGAGATATTGGCCCGCGGGGGAGGGGGCATCGCCTTCGCGTCCCGTCGACAGCATGGCGCCTGACATCCCCTGCAGCAACAAGTCCTGGCCTGGCCGATGGGCGTAGGGGCCGTCCTCGCCATAGCCTGACATCGATACATAGATCAGCGAGGGATTGAGTTTCGACAATGATTCGTAGTCGACACCCAGCCGCTTGGCCACGCCGGGCCGATAGTTCTGCACAAAGACGTCGGCGGATTTGACGAGGTCGAGCAGAATCGCGTGTCCCGCCTCGTCTTTGAGGTTCACCGCAAGCGAGCGTTTATTGCGGTTCAGAGACAGAAAGGATGCGTTGATCTTGTTGCCCGTGGCGCCGCCGGCGGGCGTGTGCCGTTGCCATTCGCCATTGGTAGGCTCGACCTTGATGACGTCAGCGCCGAGGTCGCCAAGACGTTGGGTGGCAAAGGGGCCTGCCATGGCAATAGTGCAGTCTACGACCGTATAGCCCGAGAGGATGGATTTAGCAGCTTGTTCCGACATGAAAGTACGACACCTGAGAGGATTGATAGCGCAAACATGATAGCGCTATCATGTTTGCGCTATCAATTCATTTCGAATCAGGGTTTTCCCTGGTTTGCATTTACAGGGTGATCAGGCGCTCTCGCGCTGTATCAACTGGTGGTCGAGGCGTATGGTCGACTCGAGGTTGTCTGCGCCGTCAGCTCGAGCGAGCAACATTTGTGCAGCGGTAGCGCCCATTTCCTCGGGCCGGGTGCGGACTGTGGTCAAGGAAGGCGAAACCATCGTCGCCAGCTCATAGTCGCCGAATCCGCAGATGGCGAGCTGATCCGGAACCTTGATGCCGCGTCGGTTGCATTCCAGGATCGCGGCGAGCGCCATGGTGTCGGCTGAAAAGAAGATTGCATCTGTCTCAGGCGCATTGCGCAGGACTTCGTCGAGTCCTCGCACGCCATCGGCGCTGCTCATGGGCAGTTGCAGTTCTACGCGATAGACATTGGGCAGTCTGGCTTTTTTGACGGCCTTGCACAGGCCCAGATAGCGGCTTTGTGCGCGAGAGTCCTGGGAACTCGACCCGCCGACAAACGCGATCCGCTTGCTGCCGCGCTGGCAGAGCAGGCGGCCCACATCGTAGCCGGCCGTGAAGTTGGAAAAGCCGACCGCCATGTCGATCGGATCGCCGTCGGTGTCCCAGGTTTCGATGACGGTCACGCCGCTTTGCTGCAGCAGCGTTCGTACCTTTTCGCTATGCTGCAGGCCCGTGAGGATGATGCCCATGGGGCGTCGTTCGAGCAGGCTGCGCACCAGGGATTCCTCGCGCTCGGCGGAATACTCGGTATTGCCAATGATGACCGAGATTTTGTGGGGCTCCAGCGTGTCGATCACGCCTTTGACTTCGGCGGCGAAGGCGGAACTGGACAATGTCGGAATGATGACCGCAACGACGCGGCTTGATGCCGACGCCAGACTCCGGGCAGCGGCATTGGGGATGTATCGCAGCGCCTGGATCGCAGCCTCGACCCGGCGGCGAGTCTTGTCAGCGACGAGAGAGGAATTCGCGACGACGCGTGAAACCGTTTGCGGCGATACGCCGGCATATTCGGCGACGTCGAACATGGTGACTGCGCCGCCGGCTTTTTGTTCTCTCGTTTTTTTGACTTTCATGATCGGGCCAATGACAGAGTATGCGCATTCTATCAGCCAGGCCGATGATTGGCGTTCCTAATGCGTGATTTGATGGCGCTAACATGGTAGCGCTAGCAACGTGATGATGCGCTACACAAACGGCGGTACATGACGCGTCAGGCGCGTAGGGACGGAGTTGTCGAGCATCGTGCGATTTCCGTTACGGCAACTACGCATAGACATAGGGATTCACTGTGGCTTCCGGCAGGCGAGGGTTAGGTCGATAGTAAAGAAATCGGCGGCCGATAGGTCTAACTTGATGTGGATTGGAATATACGTCATTGACGTATATAATTAAATGGAATTTATCGAAACCCCAGTTTTCACGAGGTTGATTACCGCGTTGTTGTCAGATGAGGAATACGCCGGGCTACAGAGTTTGCTCATCGAGAATCCCGAGAAGGGAGACCTGATCCGCGGCGGGGGCGGCATACGGAAACTGCGTTATGGGCGGCAAGGCGTGGGCAAGAGCGGTGGAATCCGAGTTATTTATTACTGGATTAGTGAAGCCCACCAAATCTATATGTTGGCCGCCTACCCAAAGTCTAAGCAGGCTAATTTGACCTCCGGCGAAATTGCAGTGCTGCGCGAATTAGTCAAGGAGCTGTAAAAATGAAGAAGGACAACGCTGTATTTGACGATTTGCAAACCAGTCTGAAGCAGGCGGCTGCCATTCGTAAAGGCGCGATGAAGCCGTCGCGCGTGTTCAAGGTCGATGTGATCGATGTAAAGGCGACGCGTGAGAAAACCCATTTGTCTCAGGCCGAGTTCGCCAAGGCAATTCAGGTCAGCGTTCGTACACTGCAAAACTGGGAACAAGGCCATCGCAATCCGACGGGCCCTGCTGTTGCGCTTTTGAAGATCGTAGCGAGCGTTCCTGATGTGGCTGTGCGGGCATTGCTGCGCGCGTGACAGAAGATTCGGTCATGCAGCGAGCCATTTGTGACGCTCGTAGTCAGGCAAAAGCCGCGATCGGATAGCCAATATCCTGCGCAGCTTGGCGTATGGTGCGGGCGATTTCGATAGAGTCCGGTGTGTCGCTGTGCACGAGGATGGAGTCTACAGGCATGTCGAGCTCCGTTCCGTCGATGGCGCGGACTTTGCCGTCCTGCAATACGCG
This sequence comes from Bordetella genomosp. 4, assembly GCF_002261185.1. GTDB lineage: Bacteria > Pseudomonadota > Gammaproteobacteria > Burkholderiales > Burkholderiaceae_B > Bordetella_A. The sequence continues at coordinate 601,126 of NZ_NEVQ01000013.1, read as the reverse complement.
TTGCACCCGTTCGCGGATCACGGCCGGATCATGGATCACTGCGCCTGGCGTTTTGCGGCTGACGAGGACGCCGTCGGGCGTGTAGGCACGGTCGGCCAGGAATGATGCGACGATGTCGATGCCCAGTTTCTGCGCCACCCGGTATGCAGCGGTGTGGGGCAGGGCGACGAATTTGAGCGTCGGGTCAAAGGCCTTTACCGCGCTCAATGTGGCAAGGGAAACGTCCTCGTCGACAAAAGACAGATTGCCCAGCGCCCCGTGAAAATTGGCATGGGTGAGCCGGGATCCAGCGTGTTCTGCGATGGCGCGCAGCGCACCGAGCTGATAGATGGTCATCAGCTCGAGTTCCTTGGGGGTATAGGCGATATGGCGGCGTCCAAAGCCCTGGATGTCTGGATAGCCGACATGGGCGCCTATGCGGACGCCGTTCTTGTTTGCCAGCACTGCCGTCTGATGCATCGTCATGTAGTCGCCAGCATGAAAGCCGCAGGCGACGTTAGCCGATGTGATGAGGCCCAGAATCGCAGCGTCGTCGGCCTTGGCATAGTCGCCATAGCCTTCGCCCAGGTCGGAATTGATGTCGATGGTTTTCATAATGGGTTTCAGTGAAAGCGTCGGCGCGTCAACTCGCAACGCAGCGCGATGTCGTCCAGGAATTTCTGATGGCGGGTGGTGATCGCCGCAGCATAGGCGATATCGCAGAGGGCAAACCGCACGGGCGTGCCGGGGCGCAGTTGCGCGAACATGTGCAAGTCTGCCTCGATCACGGTGGCGATGACGGGATAGCCGCCGCTGGTGTTGCCATCGCAGAGTTGGACGATGGGCAGGCCTGCGGGAGGCAACTGCACTACGCCAGGCATGATGCCATGGGAGCGCATTTCATGCCGTCTCTGCATTGGCAAGGTGGGGCCTTCCAACCGGCAGCCGACGCGGTTGCTTTGGGGGGAAACTTGCCAGGTGGCGTTCACTAATTGCTGCTGTGCGGCTGGGGTCAGGTCCGGCCATTGCGCTGCCGGCAGAATATGCACCAGCGGAACGACGGTCTCGCCGTCCGGGGTGGTCTGGTCCGCACGGTCTCCCTGGTGCGCGTAGGGCGCGCGTTGCATGACCGGCAAGCCAAAGCCCGTATTGCGGCGCGTGAGGGCCGGCATGGGGCAGAGGTCCAGCATGTCGCCGTTCTTGAGCGCACGGCCTTGCATCCCGCCATATCCGCCTTTCAGATCGGTGGAGGCAGACCCCATTACGGAGGGCACCGCCAATCCGCCGCGAAACGCCAGATAGCTGCGCACGCCGGCGTTGACTGCACCCAATCTCAATTGCTGACCGGCCCGCACGCTCAGCGCCCACCAGTTGGGTAATGACCGACCGTCGAGGGTAGCCTCGACGGTGGCGCCTGATAGCGCGATTTCAGTGTCGGTGTGAAAGGTCACGCATGCATGGCCCATCGTGATCTCCAGGCCCGCTGCGTCAATGGCATTGCCCAGCATCAGATTCGCGACTGACAACGCCACGGGATCCATGGCGCCGCTCAAGCCGACGCCGAGATGGCGCCAGGATTTGCGGCCCAGGTCTTGCACCGATGTATAGAAGCCGGCCTGATTGATTTCAATCATGGCAGGACCTCCTGGATTTCAAAGCATACGGTATCCCCGGGCGTGAACAGGGCGGGACGCTCCTGCGTATGATCAAAGCAGTTGAGCGCCGTCTTGCCGATGATGTGCCAACCACACGGTGTGGTGCGGGAAAGGATGGCAGCTTGGCTGCCGCCTACGATGACGGATCCGGCCTCCACACGAGGCCTGGGTACGTCGCGTCGTGGCACGGCCAGGCGGGGGTCCAGGCCGCCTAGATAAGCGAATCCCGGTTGGCTGCCCAAGGCATAGACGACATAGGTACCCTGCGCATGCAGGTCGATATAGTCTCGGGTCGTCAATCCAGAGTGACGCGCCACGAGGCCGAGATCTTCTCCATCCTGTCCGCCGTATACCACCGGCACGATAATCTGACGGCCGGGGGCTGCGCTGGCCCCGGCCGTTTCCCAAGCGTCGTGGATGAAAGCCTGGCAGGCATCGAAGTCGTGCTGGATGCTGCGGAAAATCACCAGCAGGTTGTTCATGCCGGGCACGACTTCGAGCACGTCTTCGCGAGCCGATAGGCAGGCGGACATGCCCCAGACTTTCTGCTGCACGGTGAGGTCCGCGGTAGATGAGGTGGGAATGCCGAGGTCGCACAGGATGGCGTATTCGCCTTGCCTGGAGCAGATCGGTTTAGCGGCAGGACGGGTCATGTGCGGTCATTGGGGCAACGTTGGCGTGCGCAGATGCCACTGTGTACGGGATTGATAGATTTCGCCGATGTCGAGGATGCTTTCTTCGCTGTAAGGACGGCCGATGATCTGCAGTGACAGCGGCAGACCGTGTTGTGTAGCGCCGTTCGGTACAGCCAAGGCCGCTAGATTGAAGAAGTTGGCAAACCGCGTGTAATAGGCGGGGGTGGAGTTCTGGTCGACTCCCGTCAGCGGCAATGGCGCGGTGGCAGTGGTAGGGGTCAGCAGGGCATCGACCTGCTCGAAAATGGGTTCGAGTTCGCGCTGCATGGCTTGCCGGCGCCGTAGTGCATTCAGATAATCTGCGGCGCGCACAGTGCTGCCTTTCAGCAAACGGGGGCGCACGTCCTCGTCCAGGGGTTGAGAGGGATCGTCGACGAGTTCGGCGTAGAAACTATAGCCCTCGGCATTCATGATCAGGCTATTGAACTCGGCAACTTCGGCAAAGCCATAGGGCAGTGTGATGTCCACGATGTCGGCACCGGCTGCGCGCAACACCTCGAGAGAGGCATCATAGGCGGCCAGGACTTCTGCCGTTGCAACGGCGCGCTCGCTGTCTGGCAGGCGGGCCAGGCGCAGTCCTTTCAGGCCGTTGTGCCGTCGTGCCTGCACGATACGTTGTGCATGGTGGGGGCTGCTGGCGCGGCCGCAATCGTCGTGCTCTCGTAACGCGTGGTAGAGCAGGCGTGCATCGCCCACTGTACGAGTCATGGGGCCCGGGGTGTCCAGTGTGGTGCTCAGCGGCAGTACGCCCTCGGTACTGATGCGTCCGGTGCAGACTTTCAGGGCGGTCAGATTGCACCAGGAGGCGGGCAGTCGCACGGATCCGCCTGTGTCGGTGCCGATGGCCCACGGCGCCAGGCCCGCCGCGACGGCCACACCCGAGCCGCTGCTCGATCCGCCGGGCGTGCGCGGCACGTCCAGATCCCAGGGGTTCAGTGGTGTCCCCAGGCGAGTGTTGGTACCCCATCCGCCAGTGGCAAACTCGACGGTGTGCGTTTTGCCCAGGATGATCATCCCTTGTTGCCGAAGGCGGTGCACGAGGGCCGCCGTGACAGGGCTGCGGCGATCCCGGTTGGCGGCGCAGCCTCCCATGGTGATACGTCCTTCGATCTCGATCAGGTCTTTGAGGGCGATGGGAATGCCGTGCAATGGACCGAGGGCACTGCCCGCCTGGCGGGCGAGGTCTGCGCTTTGTGCGAGCTGTAGGGCTTCTTGCGCATAGGTATCGACAAACGCGTGCAGGCGGTCGTCCTGGTCTGCGATGCGCTGCAGATAGTGCTCTACCAGGGTTGCGGATGATAGCGTGCCTGCCTCGAGCTGGGCAGAGAGTTCGGTGACGGTCGTGAACGGATTGGGTAATGACATTGCACGGTTTCCCTGTTCAATGCTGCGCCAAGTGTTGTGCGATGATTGCCGAGGTACCGAGAATATCAGGGTATTTCTCGCCGGCGTCTACCCGTTGCAAGGTTTGTTTTTCCGCGGTTTGCAATCCGATGGCTTTGTTGGCGGCATATTCGATCAGCTCGGGCCGCAGGACGAGCACACCGTTTTCGTCGGCCAGTATGGCGTCCCCGGGGGATACGGCTACGCCGCCGCAGGACACGGGGATGCAGAATTCTCCGCCTATGCCCAACGTTTTTACGGTAATGGTGGTGAGTCCCCGCGACCAGACCGGCAGGCCATAGCGTCGCAATTCCTCGATATCGGTGACGACGCCGTCCACGATGATGCCTGCGACCCCGGCTGCGCGAGCGGCGTAGGCCAGTGCGCCGCCGAGGCTGGCGTGGCGCTGATCGCCGCAGCGGTCGATGACCAGAATATCGCCTGGACGGGCCTGACCCACGGCGTAATGCGCCATCGCGCCATCGGGGCCGGGGTAGCGCACGGTCACGGCAGTGCCGGCAATACGTTTGGGCGGCAGCATGGCGCGGATGCCGCTATCCATGAAACCCGTGTGCAGAAAATGGCCGATCGTGGCTGGCTCGGCGCGGCTGAGCAGGTCAATACGTTCGGCGGCGATGGGTTCGGGAAGCGATTTCAACAGGTACATGAGAACAGTCTCCAGATTCAGGTATGGGAGCCGATGTTCGGTTCGGCTGAGCTTTGATAAGGCGGCGGTCTAGCGATACCAGAGAGCGACTTCGGGCCAGACGATGATGATTCCGACCAAGGTCAGCAGTGCGAGCAAATAGGGCGACACGCCGATGAACACGTCCATGAGCGAGCCGCGTCCGCGCGTTGCCTGTACGACGTAGCAGTTCATGCCGACGGGCGGCGTGATGAGGCCGGCCTCGGTGACGAGGATCACCATGATGCCGAACCAGACGGGATCAAAGCCCAGTTTGGCCATGATGGGGGCGAGTACGGGTACGGTCAGGACCGTCAGCGACAGGCCCTCCAGAAAGCAGCCCAGGATCAGGTAGATGAGCACGACCAGCAGGACCAGCGCATAGGTGCTGAGATTCAGGTCGAGCACAAAGCTCTCGAGCAGGCGCGAAAAACCGATCATGCCCAGCGCAAAATTCAGCAAGGCGGCAAAGATGATGATGATCATCAGAATGGCATTGGTCTTCGCCGTGGCAAATAGCGCGGAGTTCAGAATGCTGAAAGACATGCGGCCCCTGACGAGTGCCAGAACGACGGTCGCAATGACACCGAGCGCAGCGGCCTCGGTCGGCGTGGCAATGCCTGCATAAATGGAGCCCACCACGACCAGAAACAATCCCAGAGGCGGCAGCAGTTTGGGCAGCGTGGCAATGCGCATGTTCCAGTCGGTCTCGATCGGCTTGCCGCTCCATTCCGGGCGTAGGATGCACAGGATGGTTGTCACCAGCATGAACAGTGCAGTCAGGATCAGGCCCGGCACAATGCCGGCCAGATAGAGCTCGGGAATGGAGGTGTTGGTAATGCTGCCGTAGACGATCAGGTTGATGGAGGGCGGAATCAGGATCCCCAGCGTGCCGCCTGCAGCAATGCTGCCCAGAAACAGCCGCTCGTTATAGCCATGCAGTTTGATCTGGGGGACGGCGATCGAGCCGATGGTGGCAGCGGTGGCGAGGCTGGAACCCGAGGTCGCAGCAAAGATGGCGCTGGTGGCGACATTGGTTTGCATCAATCGACCCGGCATCCTGTTCAGCCATGGCGCGACGGCATCGTACATTTCACCGGCAATCCCGCTGCGCACGAAGATCTCGCCCAGCATGATGAATAAGGGCACCGAGATCAGCACATAGTTTTGCGACTGGGCCCAGGCTGTCATGCCGAGTGAATCTACGATGGGGGCCGGAGAGATCAGCCCGACAGCGAGCGCGCCCAGGCCGATGACTGAAAAAATGGGCAGGCCCGCAAGGAAAAGAATGAATGCGCCCACGATGAAGGCAATGCCGATCGTCATAGTGTGTACTCCCCAGCCTGCTCGTCCTCTTCTACGAGTGCGATGGTTTCTTCATACTTGCCTTGCAGGGCGAGGCCGAGGCTCTCCAGCAGTACCAGTACCGCGGAAATCAGAAAGAGCAGAACGCCAGCCAGGAAAATGAATTGAGGTATCCACATAGGTACGCGCAACGGTGTGTTTGATACTGCATCAAACGTCCATGAGTCGAACGCAAGAACCCATATCTGCCATGTCAGGATGCCGATCAAGACGACTGTCGTCAGCACGGCCAATACGTCAAGCCAGGCTTTGGCGCGTGGCGGCAGCGTCATGTGCAGAACATTCACTCGTATGTGGCTGCCTTGGAAAAAAGCGTATGACAAGGCCCAACTGGTAGCCAGGGCAAGTGCATAGCCGCCAAGCTCGTCGGCGCCGACGAAGGCGACGCCAAATACTTTGCGAACCAAGACGTCGGCGCTGACTAACAGCGTCGTGGCGAACAGGACGTAGAGTCCAGCCAAGGCTGCCATGCAAGACAGGCGCTCGAACAGCATTCGGGCACTGGTGAGATAGGACATGTTTTCTCCCGTGCTGCCCGCCTGTCCCGCGTACCTCAGGGACTGGCGGGCAGCGTGTAGGTTGGATTACGGTGCGGGAATCGTCATGTCGACGACCTTGCCGACGGTGTCGTTCCAGGCCGTGGCGCAGTCTTTGCCGCATGCCTTGCCATATTGGGGCAGTACTTTCTGCTGAACGACTTCGCGTACTTTGGCCAGGTCTTCTTTGCTGGGTTCGACTAGTTTCATATTGCCCGGCGTGACGCCGGCTTTACCGATCATCGTGCAGCGTTTGTCGGCGGTGTTGCACCAGATGCCTTCCTGTACGTTCTTGGCCTGGATGGTGTCGCTGATGTTGCGGTAGTAATAATCTATCGCTTTGGTCAGCCATGCGCGTTGGGTCTCGTCCAGTTTGGCCAGGCTCTTGGTGTTGATGACCTGGATGGTGGGGGCCCAGCCTGCGATCAGCGTGAACATGGTGTCGGAGACTTCGTAGAGCTTTGCGGTATTGCCGGACATGGTGCCCGTGATCACGCAATCGATGACACCGCGCTGCAGCGCTGGGACCAGTTCGCCGAAAGCCATCGTGACAGGCGCGGCGCCCAGGCCTTGTACCAGCTCGGATAGTGTGCTCGAGCTGACGCGCACTTTTTTGCCTTTCAGGTCGTCAATGGTTTTGATGTCGCCCCTGCAGAAAAAGGTCTGCGCGCCGGACATGCCTGCACCCAGCAGATTGAGGCGGTAGCGCTTTTGCAGCGCAGCTTCGGCAGCTGGCTCGTAGGCGGCCAGGACCTTCTTGATGGTGTCTACTGAGGTGGCTACTCCGGCCAGATCGAAGCCGTCCAGGGTCGGCACATCGCCCGAACCATAGTTGGCTACCATGTTGGCCATGTCGAAAGTGCCCTGAGAAATGAGTTGCAGGGCATCTGATGGTTGGGCGTTGATGTCGGTGACGCTGTTAAGTGTTGCGGTGACTTTGCCAGCGCCCAGCTCCTTGACGGTTTCGCTCCAGAAGGGCTTGACGACGAATACCCATTCCGCCGTGCCTACAGGCGGTCCCAGCACGCGCATGGAAAAGGGCTTCATTTCCTGTGCAAGAGAAAGCAGTTCTGCCTTGGTATCGGTCTGTGCGCGCACGGTTGTGGCAGCGACTGCGGTGACCAGCACCGCTACGGCGGAAAGAAGTTGTTTATGGATCTGCTTCATGTTGTCAGCCCTCTGTTGTGTGACCGCGTGCGCAAGGCGCGGCGGCGGAACTAGGTGAATAACAGCAGGAGCCCAGGGGCCCGTGTGCAATCTAGATCAAACGTAAATGTTCGACCGGGACATCGCCGATCAGCATGTGCCCTGGGGCGTGAGTAATCAGGATCGGGGGTTTGGCGAGTAGCGCAGCAGCCTGTGGCGTGACGCCGCAGCCCCAGAATACGGGGACTTCGCCGGGCAGGATGTCAGTGGGCTCGCCTTCGTCGGGGTGATGGACATCGGCGATGCCGATCTCGGCGGGATTGCCCATATGTATGGGCGCGCCATGTGCGCCGGGCAGGCGGGCGCAAACCTCGTATGCGATTCGGGCCTCTTCAGGCGTATAAGGCCGCATCGATACCACCATAGGCCCATGGAATGCGCCGACGCGCCTGGTCTGGATCGAACTGTGATACATCGGGACGATTTTGCCTTCGTCCACATGCCTGACGCGCAGGCCTGCTTGTTCCAGGGCGTACTCAAATGACAAGGAGCATCCCAGCACAAAGCCCACGAAATCGTCTTGCCACAAGGAGGACACATCATCGATTTCATCCACGAGCTGTCCATCGCGCCAGACGCGGTAGCGCGGCAGGTCGGTTCTGAGATCGATGTCAGTGCCCAGCATGGGCACAGCGGGATCACCGGGTTGAGTCATCCCGATCAAGGGGCAGGGCGTGGGGTTGGCTTGGCAGTAACCATAGAAATCCTCGGCCCAGCTTTTGGGCAGAATCACCAGATTGCTCTGGCCATAGCCCGGCGCCATGCCGCTGGTGTTGCCGTTGAACAAGCCCTGGCGTGCTTGCGAGCGTACACCTGCTGGTGTGGCGGCCCATGGCGGCAGTTGAGATTGCGTATCGGTGGAAGTCATTGGACGGGATGCTCCGAGAATAAACGGCCTGTCGGCGTTGCCTGTTCGAGACTGTCGATGGCGTGTAAAGCGGCCCATATCGTGGCCTGGTTTGACGTAACGACGGGCACGTTCAATGAGGCCTCTAGCGTCTGTATGCATTCCAGCGACCGCCAAGCGGTGCACGAGCAAAACAAGGCCTGGGCGCCGCCGTCGAAATGTTCGAGCGCAAACTGCGCGATTTCCGCGGGATCTTGATCGTTGATGGCACGATGACCGTTTGCGGCAGCACGCGCATCGCCGTGGACGCCTTTGACGTCCATGCCATGTGCGATGTAGTACTCGGCGAGTTTCTGGTTGGTCCAATCGGGGTAGGGGGTCATGACCGAGATGGAGCGCACGTTCAACGACTGGAACGCTTTTGATACCGCAGTGCTGGTAGTCACGCACGGGATGCCGGTGCGTTGCTCGATGGTGTTCGTGACCTGCTCGTCCCAATCTGCGCCGCGATAAAAGCTGCCTGAGGTGCAAGCGTAGGCGATGACGTCTATCTTTGCAGTGGCCAGCAGCGCGGCTTTTTCCTGCAGATCCCGATTCATCAGGTCCAGCGATGTCTCGGTCATGGTGCCGTCAGGAATGTACAAACGTTCGCTGTGCACGGTTACTGCATCAGATAGCAGCCGCTGAAAATCGGCTTCGACGGATGTGTTGGTCGACGGAATGAGAATACCGATACGCTTTGGAAGCATGCTTTTTTCCCCGGAATCTATGTTGTGACCGCTTTGGTACACTTTTATGTCACTGCCACTTCCATCCTATATGGCATGCCAGGTGCGTGGGTAATCAAAAATCCTATGTGGGCTGCGGTCAATTTCTATCATGATGATTTCCCTAACCCAGATAGAAACTTTTTACTGGGTTGCCCGGCTAAAGAGTTTCCATGCAGCCTCCCGGCATCTGCATTTGACGCAGCCGACGGTATCTACGCGTATTCACGAACTCGAAAGCGTCGTGGGCTACCGGCTTTTCGAGCGCGACGCAAAGGGCGCGGCCCTCACGCCCAAAGGCGCATCGTTTCTGAATAAGGCGACGCAGCTGCTCAAGCTCGCCGACGATGTGTTGACCGAGGACGTCGTGCCTATGCGCGGCCTGCTGCGCTTGGGCACGAATGAGTCCGCTGCGCTGTCTGGATTAGGGGCTTTTCTCGCCGCACTCAGCGAGCGCTATCCGTCGTTGCAGGTGGAGCTGAGCGTCGATGTCGGCTCTATTTTGCGTGGCAGGTTGTGTGCGGGGGGATTGGATTTCGCCATTTCCACCGATCCCGGCGCTCACCCGCATATCCGCGATGTGTTGTTGGGTGATTCTGAAATGTGCTGGGTCGCGGCAAAGGGAAAGGTCAACCAGACTGCGCCTCTGACAGCGGCCGATATTGCCCGCATGCCCGTGCTGACGGTGCCGGCGCCGTCTGCGTTGCATGCACTGAATATGTCGTGGTTCGCTGGCGCACGCGTTTCGCCTCCACGGATCAATTCGTGCAATTCATTGGCAGTCATGGTGCGTCTGGTCGTGTCCGGCACGGCAGTCGCTATTTTGCCGCGAGCCATCCTGGAGCGCGAGTTGGCCGATGACAGCATCGATATCCTGACGGTTGACCGGCCGGTGCCGCCACTGGCTATTTATGCGTCGTTCCCGCTCATCGGCGACATACGTATATCGGAAAGCATTGCAGACATGGCGCGCGAGGCTTTGCTGGATTCGCAGTTGATTCAGGGCTGCGACTGACGTGCCGCGGCCATGACGGTCAGCGTTAATGCCCGTTCTGCAACAACGCACTCAACGCCGCAACCGTACGCGTCAATTGTGCTTCGGTATGCAGGCACGAGATAAAGAATCGCAAGCGCGCGGATTTTTCAGGTACGGCGGGATACAGGATGGGCTGTACGTTGATGCCTTGTTCGAATAGCGATGCGGATAGGCGCGCGGCTTTTAACGAACTGGCGGTGATGGCAGGCACCACCGCATAACCTGTACTGCTGCCGGTGTCGATGCCGGCGGCCTGTGCGGTTTCGAGGAAATAACGGCCACGCGCCTGCATCGTGGCGACGCGTTCTGGCAGGTCTTGCATGCGGCGCAACGCGGCCAGCGACGCGGCGGCGACGCTGGGGGGCATGCCCACGCTGTATAGAAAACCCGGCGCCAGGAATTTCAGGTGTTCGATGAGGGCATGTTCGCCCGCAATGTAGCCGCCGCAGCCTGCCAGCGTTTTGCTGAGCGTGCCCATCCAGATGTCTACGTCTTTGCCGGCCAGGCCAAAGTGTTCGCGAATGCCGTAGCCGCGTTTGCCCATGACACCTAGCGAATGCGCCTCGTCCACCATCAAAAAGGCTTTATGGCGGCGTTTGATCTCGACGAAGCGGGGCAGGTCGGGGTAGTCGCCGTCCATGCTGTAGATGCCTTCGAGCACGATGAGGACGCGTTCGAACTGATGGCGTTGCTGGGTCAGGATGTCGTCCAGCGCTGCCCAGTCGTTATGGGGAAAGGACAGGCGGCGTGCGCCCGACAGCTGCGCGCCCTGCAGGATGCTGTTGTGGATGAACTCGTCGTGCAGGATCAGGTCGCGCGGTCCGAACAGATATCCGATCGTGGATACATTGGTCGCGTGGCCGCTGACGAATGCGACGGCCTCGTCGACCTCGTAGATATCGGCGAGGGCCCGCTCGAGCTCTCGATGGACGGGGCGTTCGCCCGACACCAGCCGGCTGGCGGATACGGAGGTGCCGTAGCGCTCCATGGCCTGGCGTGCGGCAGCCTGGACCACCGGGTCGCCGGACATGCCGAGGTAGTTGTAGCTGGCGTAGTTGATGTAGGACTTGCCGCCAATCTGGGTGTCGGCCCCGGCGGTGCCTTCGTGCAGCTTGAAAAATGGGCTGCGCACGCCCATGCGGGCGGCGCCTTCGTTCATGATTTGCAGCTGACGGTATCCCGGGTGCAGATCGAATCGATAGAACTCTTCGGGAATGGCGTTTTTGCGCGCGGACGATTGGAATAGCGTCCGCGACGGCGGCTCTTGCCCGGCTTGGCGCAGCTTGCGTTCCAGGGCTTGCTGGATCAGCTTGTCTTTGATGCTGGCTGATAGGCCGGGCAGGCCTTTTTTAGTGAGGCTCACGGTCAGTGGATCATGCGTTTGCTGTTGATGTTCCCTGATTTTAGTTCATCGGCGAATTTGGCCATGGCTTCGGCCGGGACTTCGTCGGTGTGTTGTGAGACCACCTGCTCGACTTGGGCCAATACCGTGTCCTGTTCGGCATGGTCGCCCTCGCCGCGCAGCAGTTGGATCAAGCGGCCAGCCAGCTTGGACAAGGTGGGGCTTTCGTTGAGCGCCATGACCGGCAGGCGGATGCCAAACCGGTTTTCCAGCGCGACGACCAGCTCGACGCCCATGAGGGAGTCGAGACCCATGTCGTAGACCGAGACGTCGGGATCGATCTTGTCGGCAGATACGCGCAGGATTTCGCTGACTTCGGTCTTGAGCATCTCGACGAATACCGGATGCAAGGCAGCGTCGTCCATGGTGGCCAGCAGATGCGAGATGTCGCGGGCGTCGCCGTCGTCGTCGCCGCTGTCGCTGCTGCGGCGGGCCAGGACGCTGAATTTAGGCGTATTGGCGCTGGGCAGGAACCGCCGCAGGGCGCGCCAGTCCAGTTCCAGGACGCCCAGGCCGCTGGCGTTGGCCAGCAGCATGTCTTCCAACGCGTGCAGCGCTGCGTCGGAGGCCAGTGCTGCGCCACCCATGCGGCTCTGCAAGGCATCCTTGATTTTCTTGTTGCGCGCCAGGTAACCGACGTCGTCGATGGCGCCCCAGCGTACGCAGGTGGCCGGACGGCCTTGGGCGCGGCGCTGGCGGGCCAGGCCCTCCAGCCACATGTTGGCGGCAACGTAGTTGGCTTGCCCCGGGTTGCCGAACAGCGTGGTGCCCGACGAGAACATGACAAAGAAATCCAGCGTCAGGTCCTGTGTGGCGGCATCCAGATGCTGCCCGCCCAGGACTTTGGGGGCCAGCACACGCTCGATTTGTTCGGCGGTCGCGTTGCGGATGAGGCCGTCGTCGATGACCATGGCGGCGTGCACAATGCCTTTCAGTGGCGGCATGGTGCCCTGGATATGCGCGACCAGATCGTTGACGGCCTGTGCATCGGTGACGTCGCAAGGCGCGGCATGGACGGTGACGCCGCGAGCTTGCAGCTCGGCGATGGCTTGTTGTGCCGTCTCGGACGCAGGGCCGCTGCGGCTGACCAGCGCCAGATGACGCGCGCCTTTGTCGGCCAGCCATTGCGCGGTGCGCAGGCCAAAGCCGCTGAGACCGCCAGTGATCAGGTAGGTGGCCTGTTCGGGCAGGGTCAGTGCGGCGGCATCGGTCGTCGCGGCGGCCGTGTGCGTGTGGCGGATACCGTTGCGGTACGTGATGACGATTTTGCCGATCTGGCGCGCCTGCTGCATGTAGCGGAAGGCGTCGACAATGTCGTTGGCGTCGAATTCCTGATAGGGCAGAGGATGCAGCACGCCCTGGGCAAAGAGCGCCATCATTTCGCCGAACAGGCGGCGGGTCAGGGCGGGGCGCTCGTGCATCAGTTGGTCGGCGTCGATGCCGAAGTAGCTGATGTTGTTGCGGAATGGGCGCAGGCCGATGCGGGTGTTTTCGTAGAAATCGCGTTTGCCCAGTTCGAGGAACCGGCCAAAGGGTTTCAGGACACGCAGGTTGCGGTTGACGGCTTCGCCGGCCAGGGAGTTCAGGACCACGTCTACGCCTTGGCCCTGGGTATCAGCCAGGATGTCGTCGGCATAGGCCAGCGAACGCGAGTCGTAGATGTGCTGCACGCCCATCAGGCGCAGGAAGTCGCGTTTTTCTTCAGAGCCGGCGGTGGCGTAGATCTCGGCGCCGCGGGCTTGCGCAAACTGGATGGCGGCAATGCCGACGCCGCCTGCCGCGCCATGGATCAGGACCTTTTCGCCTTCTTCGAGCTGAGCCAGATGGTGCAGCGCGTAGTAGACGGTAAAGAAAGTACTGGGAATCGTCGCCGCCGCCTCGAAGGAGATGCCTTCGGGGATGTGGGCGATGGCGCTGGCCTTCGTAAAGACGCGGTTGGAGAAGCTGGCCGGGCCAAAGCCTACGACGGCGTCTCCGGGTTGATAGCCGCCTTCGGCCTGCGGGCCCACGCGTCGCACGGTGCCTGCGAATTCCAGGCCGAGGGTGGGGCCGGCAAAGCCGTTTTCGATGGCTTCGTCCGACAGCAGGCCCAGCGCGTACATCACGTCGCGGAAATTCAGGCCTGTGGCGTGGACTTCGATTTCCAGCTGGTCGTCGGCCAGTTCGGCCGCCGGGCCGGCCTGCCAGCGCAGGTTGCGCAGTTGCCCTGGGAACTCAAAGCCCAGGCTGATCTGGTCGGCGGTGTGATCCAGCGCAGCGGCATTGGATGGGCGGGGCAGAGTATGCAGGCGGGGCGCGTAACGCTCGCCATTGGCCGTCAGGGCGGCCTCTTGCTCGGCATCAGGGTGGCATAGCTCGCGCACCAGGGCGTCGATCAACACCTCAGTGGGCTCGGCATGCGGCAAATCCAGCAGGCGTACGCCGTAGTTGGCCGCCTCGTTCATCATCGTGCGGCCATAGCCCCACAGCGTCGTGTCGTTCAGGCCCGTGGAGGCGGCGTCGGGCGTGGCCAGATGCTGCGCGGCGCCGACGGTGATGAGCCAGAGGGTGGCTTTGCTATTACTGCGTTCGAGCGCCTGGGCGATAGAGGCGGCCAGAGCACAACGGCGGACTTGGGTTTGCAGCTCCGTGGTGTGGCTGGCCGCGCTCGGAATCAGACCGTCCAGATGGATGACGCCGTGGATGGTGCCCAACTGGCTGGTGGCTTGCGCCAGCAGCGCGTCCAGATGGGCGTCATCCACCTCGCGTTGGATCAGCGTGCGATGGCCTGCCGCATTCAGGGCCGTGGTGATGGCCTGGGCCAGCGTGGCGTCGGTGTCTCGGGATCCGATGAGCACCAGCCAGCCCGGCTGTTCGGGTTGGGAAGCAGTTTGCGCTGCGGCAGCCGCAGGCTGGGCGACGGCGGATGCTGTTGTGGCAACGGCGCTCAGCAGATACGGACCCGACAAGGACTCGGACACGAATTCCAGGACCGGGCCGCAGGTATAGCCCTGCTGTGTCAGCATGTCCTGCCACAGGCGGGCGGGATACTGGCATGAGGCTTGCAGTCCCTCGGCGTCCGCCGGCGTCCACCATGTGGCTTGCGCACCTGCCACGAAATCCAGCCACGCAACGGGATGATGGCCAAGCAGCAACAAGGTGCCGCCGGTCTTCAAATGCGCACGGGCATATTCCAACGACCGCAGGGCGTCGTCGGGGCTGCTGGCATCGGCATGCAGCACGATCAGGTCGTAATAACCGGACTCGTTGGCTTGCGGCGCGCCCTCGATCAGGCCGCACGAGGCGTCAGGATACGCATCGAGCAGACGTTGCGCGTTGTCGACGGCGGATTGCTGGGTGGACACGTAGCGGTAGTCCGCCACGTCGAAATCCAGCGTGGTGCAGCAGTGCACCGCAAAAGCCGGCGCGTAGGCGCTGATTTCCAGTACGTTCAACCGGGCACCGGCTGGCAGTTGGCCTTGCGCCTGGGTCAGCAAGGTCTGCAAGGCGGCGCCGATGCGTTCGCGAGCCTCGGTGCCCAGGATCTGATGCGTCAGCGCGCTGGGCGAGGCGTCAGCGGGGCAGACGCTGTCCAATGTGACTTGACCCTGCAAGAGCCGGCCCAGATGCAGGCCGACACGGCCGACGGCGTGCACGATGTGCGCATAATCGGGGTATTCGCGCAGCAGGCTGTTCCAGATGTCGATGACATCGGGGGCGTTGTCTTCCTGGACAGGGATGCCCCAGCCCGACGGTGAGCGCTCCAGCAGTCCTGTATCGGTAGCCCGCGCCAACAGATGGTCCAGCAAGGCAGCGGAGTCGGGCGAAGCCTGGCGGCAACGTTCGACAGCATCGTTGTACAGATGGTGGCCGTTGGGCGCCAATGCCGTCAGCGCCCGGACAAAGAAATGGTCGCACAGGCTATCGAGCAAAGGCTCGATTTCGTGAGCGTAACGCGTATGTGTCTGGTCCTGAGCGGCACCGGCCGCCACGCTCGCCCAGGCGTCGGAGGCTGCGCCTGCATCCAGCGCACTGATGCGGCTGCGTGGATCCAGGACATGCGGACGAGGCACGCCCGCGTCGTCGACGAAATCCAGCGTGTCGCCGGTCGCTTTCGAGAGACGGATGCTCTTGAATCGGGCTTCGCGCACGGCGGCGATTTGTTCGCCCTCGGCGTTGTAGATGTCGAATTCGGCCGTCAGCGAATGCGGGGCGCGGCGCAAGAGGCGGGCGCGCACGAAATGCGGCACGTCTGTCTCTGAGCGTACGGCCATGCGTCCGATTTTGGCGGGCACGAAGGCGACGCCTTGGCCCATGGCCGGGTCATCGCGCAACAGTTGGATGATCAACTGGAACGTGCAGTCAAGCAGCGCCGGATGCAACAGGCTGCGTGACAACTGGTCTTGCAGGACCGCGGCAGGCTGCAACACAGCCAGTACGGTATCGTCGGATTCTTTCCAGCCGTGATGTACGGCGCGGAAGGCGTCGCCGTAATCGAGTCCTACTGCACGAGTCAGCAGCGCATGACTGTCGGTATTGAAGTCGTATGGACGTTCCAGCGCGCGCACAGGGGCACCGGTAATCAGGGCGTCGCTGGCCTCACGCAGCACCCGGGCCGTGGCATGCAGGGTCCAGGGTTCGGGGCTGCCCACGTCTTTTGCTTGGATCCGCAAGCTGCCGTCGGAGGTATCGACCGTCACGCGGGTACGTTTGGACGGCGAGGGGGCCAGCAGCAGCGGGGCGCGGATCTCGAGCTCTTCGATTTCCAGCCAGGGCGCCGGTTGCCATTGCTGTGCTGCGGCCAGGGCAATCTCGGCAAATCCGCTGCCCGGGAATACCGTCGCGTCGCCTACGATGTGGTCGGCCAGCCAGGAATACAGCCTCGTATCGAGCTGGTTTTCCCAGATGCCTTCGTGCTGGCTGAGCGGATATCCCAGCAGGGGATGGACCTTGGCGCGCTGCAACTGGCCGAGCGAGTCGGCGGTGGCCGGGTGCCAGTAGCGCTCGCGTTGCCAGGGGTAGGCGGGCATGATGACGTGGCGGCCTTCCCAGGGGAACAGGTCCTGCCAGTCGATTTGCGCGCCGCTCAGGATGGCCTGGCCAGCGGTGTCGTGAATGCGGGCGGGATCGTCATTGCCGCGGCTGGCGGTCAACAGGACACGGCCTTTGCGTTCGGCGCTGTTCAGGCCATCGTTGACGTATGAGCGCAGCACCGGATGCGGGCCGACTTCGATGTAGACGTTGTCGCCTCGCTCGACCAGGGCGTCGATGGCCTGGTGAAAACGTACCGGTTCACGGACGTTGCGCCACCAATAGTCTGCGCCGAGTTTCTTGCCGTCCAGCAGCTTGCCGTCTACGGATGAATAGAAGGGCGTGTGGCCGGCCTTGGGTGTCAAGCCGGCCAGGGCCTGCTGCAGGTCGGCCTGGATGGGGTCCATGGCAGCGCTGTGAAATGCGTAGTCCAGGTCCAGGCGCTTGTAGAAAACCTTGCGCTCGGCCAGAGCAGCCTCGACGGCCGCCAAGGCAGCCGGATCGCCAGCCAGCGTGGCGCCGCGTGCGCTGTTGTAGCCCGCCACACATACGGCGTTGGTGAGCTGCAGCTCGGTCAACAGGGCGAGGGCAGCGCCTCCGTCTATCCCGACGGCAGTCATGCAGCCGTGGCCCTTGGTGCTGCCTTGCAGCCGGCTGCGATGGAATATGACCTGAACCGCGTCGGCCAGGGTCAACGCGCCGCAGGCCCATGCGGCAGCGACTTCGCCGACGCTATGGCCGATGACGCCGGTCGGCAGGATGCCGCGCTGCGCGAGCATGCGGGTGATGCCTACCTGGATCGCGAACAAGGCCGGCTGCGCGACCTCGGTGCGTGCATATTGATTGGCGCTGTCGGTGCGTGCGAGCTCGTCACCCAGGCGATAACCCGCCAGGGGGGCGAACAGCGTATCGATTTCGTGGACCGCTTCGGCAAAGACCGGATCGGCCAGCAGTTGGCGGCCCATGCCGTCCCACTGCGACCCGTTACCGGAATAGACGAACACTGCGCCTTGGGCGTCGGGCACGGCGCTGCCGGATGCCACGCTGTACCGAGGGGCGTCGCCCTCGGCAAACTGGCTCAAGGCCTGCGCGACTTGTTCGCTGTCGGTGCCGTAGACGACAGCACGCTCGGCATGCCATTCGCGGCGCATGGCGGCGTGGTAGGCCACGTCATACAGCGCGCGTCCGGGCTGGCTCTGCAGCACGCCTGCCAGGTCGCGAGCCGCGGCCTTGAGCGCCTCGGGCGTTTTGCCGGACACGATCACGGGCACGGCTGCGGTGTTGGCCAGCTTGTCGGCCGGATCGTTATCGGCTTCAGGCGCGCTTTGCAGAATGACGTGGGCGTTGGCGCCGCCAAAACCGAACGAGTTCACGCCGATGGTCAGCGTGCCGCTGGCGGGCAGGGCGTAGTTCTCCGTGGCAACCGAAATATTCCAGTTGTCGAACTCGATGGCCGGGTTCAGCGTCTTGATGCCGATGGTGGCGGGCACGACGCGATGTTGCAGGCTGTAGATGGCCTTGACCAGGCCGGCCACGCCCGAGGCGGCCTCGAGGTGGCCCAGGTTGCTCTTGACCGAGCCGATGGTCAGGGGTTTGCCCGTGCCGCGAGGCTGACCCAGCGCCGCGCCGATGGCGCGCGTCTCGATCGGGTCGCCCACGGCGGTGCCTGTGCCGTGAGCCTCCAGATAGTCAATGTCGGCGATGTCGATGCCCGCGCGTTCGTACACCTGCTGCATCAGCGAAATCTGAGCATTGGCGTTGGGCACGGTCAGGCCCGATTTGCGGCCGTCGGTGTTGACGGCGCTGCCCGCAATGACGGCCAGGATGTGATTGCGGTCGGCGACAGCCTGGTCGTAATCTTTCAGCAAAAACAGGCCGCCACCCTCGGATCGGACGTAGCCGTCACCCGAGGCATCGAAAACCTTGCAGCGCCCTTCGGGCGACAACATCGAGGCCTTGGAAAACGTGATGAAGCCATAGGGGTGCAAATGCAAGCTGATGCCGCCCGCGATGGCCTGCGTGGTTTCGCCGGTCATGATGGCGCGGCAGGCCTGGTGCACGGCGACCAGCGCCGACGAGCATGCGGTGTCCACGGCCATGCTGGGGCCGTGCAGATCGAACAGGTACGACAGGCGGTTGGCCGCGATACTGGACGTGTTGCCCGTGGCCATCGATGCGTCGACGGCCCCCATGTCGTCGGAAAGGCGATATGAATAATCGGCGCTGGCGATGCCGATATAGACCCCGCAGTCGCTGCCGCGCATGCGCGAGGGTGGTATGCCAGCGCTTTCGATGGCTTCCCAGCACAATTCCAGCAACATGCGTTGCTGCGGGTCCATCAGAGAAGCTTCGCGCGGCGAGATGCCAAAAAAGTGCGCGTCAAAACCGGAAATATCCCCCAGGGATCCAGCAGAGAAGGTGTAGGCAGTGCCGGGGTGGTCCTTGGCGGGATGCAGATAGGCGTCTTGCTGCCAACGGCTGGCGTCAACTTGGGTGACCAGATCGCGTCCGGCCATCAGGTCATTCCAATATCGCTCGGTATCCGTTTGCGGAAACCGGAACGAGAGCCCTACGACGGCAACACGTTTTGCCATGAATGAAATTCCTTCAACAACAGCTCTTGAGAGCCTTTTGATTTTGTTCTGCTGGCAACCAGTAGCCGCACAACCGATTACACCAGCCCACGAGGCACTGGACATACTGGCTGCGCCTGCCAGTAGTCGCCCAAGCCGCGCCGATTATCCGACGGGTAAAGCCAGACTATCTGCGATGATGTGGAAGACGGCGTGCCCGCTGCTTCTCAAGGCAGGGCAAACCGCTGACATACTGATACCTGTGCCATAAAAAAGAGGCTCGGCCATTATGAAGGGAGTATCCGTAGAGTTCGAGTTCGCAAATTTTACTGTTTATATTGTGTCTGCAAGATCGTAAGACGATATACGGAAAAATATAGATACAATTGGCCCGCTTATCGTCGGCATCGTGTACACGAAAAGAGCTATTTCTCGGGAAATACGCGAAAATCCTCTCTGCTATCTAGCCGGTAATTGCTGCATTTGTTATTAATTAAATGAAAATTATGTAACTAAACCAGCGGCTAATTATAGTTCATGGCCGGTTAGACATTTCTTGTTTCGTGGTGTGGTTTCTACACGAAACTTTGAAAATAATTGTCAAGACTGGGGAAATTGTACGGAAATAAAGCAAAACGGGGCTTTCGGAGCCCCGTTTGTGTGACCCGGATATCCGGGTTTTTGATACTAATGAACGCTTGAGTTACCCGACGGCGACCGAGCGATATTACTTATAGGCGGTCTTGCTGCCGTCCTTGTGCCAGGTAAAGACCTGGAATTCGAATTCGTTCAGATCGCCTTGTTTGTTCCATGACGTTTTGCCGATGGGAGTTTCGAAGGTATTGGCGTGCAGGTACTGAGCGACCTTGGTCGGATCGGTGCTGCCCGCGCCCTTGATGCCGTCGGCAATGACCTGAGTGGCGGCGTAGGCGGTCAATTGGAATGCGCCACTGGCGTTGCGCTTTTTGCTTTCGAACGCTTTGACGATATCGGCGTTGGCCGGGTTTTGCGTGAAATCGGCGGGCAAGGTCAGCAACATGCCTTCGGCAGCAGGTCCGGCAATGGCGTTGATGTCCGGATTGCCGACACCCTCGGGGCCCATGAATTTGGCCTTGACGCCTTGTTCGGCGGCCTGGCGCAGCAACAAGCCCATTTCGGGGTGATAACCACCGTAATAGACGAAATCCACATTATTGGATTTCAGTTTGGTGATGACGGCAGAATAGTCGCTGTCGCCCGCGTTGATACCCTCGAAGACCGCGACTTTTGTGCCGGCTTTTTCCAGATCGTTTTTAACGGCGGTGGCGATACCCTGGCCATAGGATTGTTTGTCGTGCAAAACCGCGACGGTTTTGGGTTTGAGCGTATTCAGAATGAATTTCGCTGCGGCGGGGCCTTGTTGGTCGTCGCGGCCTATGGTGCGGAAAATGAACTCGTAGCCTTTGCCGTCGGTCAGGGCAGGGGCCGTGGCCGAGGGCGTCACCATCACCACGCCCTCATTGTTGTAGACGTCGGCCGCCGCGATCGTGGCGCCCGAGCAGACGTGGCCAACGACAAAACCGATTTCGTCATTGACGACGCGGTTGGCTGCGACCGGCCCTTGCTTGGGCTCGCAGCCATCGTCGATGACGACGGTTTCCAATTTTTTGCCATCCACGCCGCCGGCAGCGTTGATCATCTCGACGGCCGTATCGACCCCCTCGCGCACCATGGCGCCGTATTGGGTCACGGGGCCCGTGGTCGGACCGACAACGCCAATTTTGATGCTCTCTGCCTGTACGCCAGCAGATACCGTGAGGCCTGCCGCGATGCCCAGCGCAGCCAGTACCGGGCTGAGGCGGAATGTTTGTTTCATGAGGGATCTCCTTGGCTTCATATTTCGTATTCGGGCGGGGGCTGATCGTGTCTATGCACCCGCTCGGTGCAGGGCAAGCATACCTGAAACAAGCACCGGTTTGAGGTGAAAACGGGGGCGTAAATGGCCTTGCGCAGGGCAGGGAAATCCCGTATCAACGCGAATGGTCGGTCTGCAGTCACTTCGCGCCCGCACTACCGTGCCGGCAAAATTGGATACTGAGCCCGATAGACGATGGCAGTCGGCGCTATATGCAAATCCGCATATATACAAAAGACAATTTATTCGTTTGCCATCATAAGGCTGCGCGGCATCATATCCGCCATGAGATTCCAACCGATTATCGTTCCGGGCTGGAAAGATTCCGGCCCCGGCCATTGGCAGACGCGCTGGGCGCATTGTTTACCACATGCGCAGCGCGTGCAGCCGCCTGATTGGGACAATCCCGATCCGGCGGTCTGGCATGCGACGGTGGCTGCCTACGTGGACCGTGCGGCGTGTCCTGTGCTGCTGATCGCCCATAGCCTGGGATGCCTGGCATCCGTGAGCCTGCCGGTTCCATTGCGAGCCAAGGTCGCGGGTGCTTTGTTGGTGGCGCCGGCTGATGTTGAACGCCACAGTGCGCCGGATTGCCTACGGGCATTTGGGCCGGTGCCGCTGCATTCGCTGCCATTCCAATCTGTTGTTGTCGCCAGCGATGATGATCCGTACTGCCGGTTGGACCGCGCCCGGCAGTTCGCGTCGGCGTGGGGAAGTCGTTTCGAGGTTCTCTCCGGTGCGGGACATATCAACACAGAGAGCGGCTTTGGGGATTGGCCTCACGGTTTGAAATTGCTCACCGCGCTGCGCCGTCGAGCCATCTGGCGTGTCGCTGCGCCATTGCCTCGCGTCTCGCGGGTGCAGGAGTCTGTGGCGTTGCCTTGATATTGAGTAGTCGGGTTTGAATAACCGTGTGTTTAGTCGTTCAGGTTTTCAGTTGTGGCTGGTTTGGATGGCCTGCTGAAGGGGGGCGCTGAGCGTTGCAGTGTGGGCAGGATGGGGGGGCGAGTGCTATTGGACGTCGAGGCGGGGCAGTGACCGTGTTGGCGCTTCACGGAGTCGGTCGGCCGCCTGCGCGGCCGACACCGCTTTGTCAACCTCGTCGCTACGCTCCTTCGGTTTCCCTCGCTCGACTCCGAGGCGCGCCAACACGGTCACTGCCCCGCCTCGACTCGCAGCATCTCTGATTCCCTCGCCGCTGGCACGACTGGTCTACGTAGGCTTCGTAGGAACTGGCGTTTGCAAGGATGAAGATCTTGCAGGGCTGCTATTCATGGCCGCCTACGGGCGCGGCCATGAATAGCGTTCATAATCTGCATGCGAAGGCTTTGGCATCGGGGATGAACAGAAGATCTCTCGAGCTACGATTTCGTTATACCCAGAGATGCGCTACGCATCATCGCCGCATGCATCAACTCTAGCCAAGCAGATCTTCCAAACTGGCACCATGCCACCCCGCCGCATGCCCGGACCGATCGCTATTCGCGCGTGTGCAGGGCACGCGCGAATAGCAGCACCGCAAGATCTTTCTCTTTGCCAACAGGGCTACAAAAAAACGCCAAGCAAGAAAATCGTGCCAGCGATGTGATGAGCTTGAATTACTGCGAGTCGAGCCGAGGCAATCGGGCCGTGCGGGCGCCTCAAAGCCGAGTGGAGCGGAGGCTGAAGGGAGGCCCGAAGGGGCCGGACGAAGCGAGCGAACACGGTGTCCGGCGCCCGCGCGCCGGACCGGCTTTGTGAAGCCCGCACGGCCCGATTGCCTCGGCTCGACGTCCATAAGCACACACACCCTACGCCCATCTAAACCGCCAACGAAATTCAACCCAATCGATCCAGCCAATAACAAAACCCTCACCGGGATAACCCGATAGTCGAATCGTCGATTGCTCTGCTAATAACGATCAATTAAGATGGTTTCACACTATCACAGAGCGTCTGTTGTTATTTCAAAACGAGGGTGCAAGTACACATTGCGCCCCTATCGTAGCTGACCGGATCCGGCATCCGCCGGGCATTCCACGAAGGACCTGGAGACAATACGATGAGGAAACACCGCTTGCTTGGATGGGCGTTAGCGCTATGCGCTTTTTCTCCGCTGGCATACGCGGATTGGCCTGAAAGGCCTATCACGATGTATGTGGCGTGGGGCGCAGGAGGAGGCACCGATGCCACGGCGCGCATCATCGCCTCGCTGCTGGAAAAGGAATTGGGCCAACCCGTCAACGTCGTCAATCGCACGGGCGGTAACGGCGTCGTAGGACATGCAGCGATTGCCAAGGCCCGGCCTGATGGCTACACGTTGGGCATGTTGACGGTCGAGATTGCGATGATGAAGCATCTGGGCTTGACGTCTCTGTCGCCAGCGGACTATACGCCGCTCGGGTTGATGAACGTGGACCCCGCTGCGGTTTCTGTCAGCGCCTCGTCTTCGTACAAAACGATGGGCGATCTGATGGAGGCGATCAAGGCGAATCCCGGCAAGCTCAAGGCATCAGGCACTGGCCAGGGCGGTATCTGGCACATTGCGATTGCCGGTTTGCTCAAGACCGCAGGCCTGGATCCGGCGGCAGTCCCCTTTGTGCCATCTAACGGCGCGGCGCCGGCCATGTTGGAATTGGCCTCCGGAGGTATCGACATCGTGCCGACTTCCTTGCCCGAGGCGCGTCCGATGATCGACGCTGGTAAAGCGAAACCATTGGCGGTGATGGCCGACAAGCGCGAGGCCCTGTATCCCGATGTGCCGACGCTGAAAGAGTCGATCGGCGTGGATTGGAAAATCGGCGTGTGGCGCGGCATCGCAGGTCCCAAGGGCCTGCCCGACGATGTTACCAAGCGGATGGTGCAGGCGCTCGACAAGATCAATCACAGCAAGGAATTCCAGGATTTCATGAAGCAGCGCGGCTTTGGCATCGGCTGGGCCGGCGGCGCGGAGTACGGCGCCTTCATGCAACGTTCGATGGATGATTTCGGGCAAGTGATTTCCGCGATTGGCATGGCGCGTCCCGCACCGCAGTAGCCATTGGCATCGTTGCCGCATCGCATTCCCCGGCCGCTATGCCGGTCGGGGTGTCGAACCCTCATTTCGTAGAGGTCCCATGAAATTCGACGATATTCGAATTGGGATTGTGCTGGGCGTTTTCTCTGTATTGGTTTTCGCCGCTGCGCGCACTTTTCCCGTGATACCTGGCCAGCATTTTGGCGCGAGTCTGTTTCCGACGCTGATTTCCATAGGCCTGTTTATTTGTTCCGTGTTGTTGGTGATCCAGGGATGGCGTGCGCGCCGCGCAGGTGCCGCGCGCAAAGGCTGGCCCGCGTGGTTGCGGGATCCGATGGCGGTGCTGCGTTTTCTGATGGTGCCGATTTCGCTGGTGTTTTATTTCATGGCGGCGGACTGGCTGGGATTCTTGCTGTGTTCCTTTTTGCTGCTGCTGGTGATGCAACGCCTGTTTGGCGTGCGCTGGATGCGCGCGTTGATTGTCTCGGTGGCCGTCTCGCTCGTGATTCATGTGATGTTCTACAGTGTGCTGCACGTGCCATTGCCGTGGGGTCTGCTCGAACCGTTGGCATGGTGACATCATGGCATCTGAACATATCTATCAGGCATTGCTGCAGGTAGCCGACCCGTTTGTGCTGGGCGTGATTTTGCTGTCTGCGATATTCGGTCTGTTCGTGGGGGCAGTGCCCGGCCTGAGCGCGACGATGGCCGTCGCGTTGCTGGTGCCCATCACGTTTTTCATGGACCCGATCCCGGCCATCGCGATGATGGTGACGGCCACGGCGATGGCGATCACGTCCGGGGATATTCCGGGGTGTTTGCTGCGCATACCGGGCACGCCGTCGTCGGCGGCTTATACCGACGAGGCCTACAGCATGACGCGGCGAGGCCTGGCCGATCAGGCGTTGGGCGCGAGTATCGTGTTCTCGTGCATAGGCGGACTGTTCGGCACGTTCGTGTTGATTACGTGCGCACCGATGCTGGCCGATTTTGCGCTGAATTTCACGTCGTACGAGTTTTTCTGGCTGGTGGTGCTGGGCCTGTCGTGTGCGATATTCATTTCTCCATCGAGCACGCTGCGTGGTTTTGTGTCGTTGTTGATCGGGTTGTTGCTGGCCTGTGTTGGGATGAACAATCCCGCGGCGTACCCGCGTTTCACGTTCGGCAATGATGACATGCTCAATGGCGTGACGCTGTTGCCGATGATGGTGGGGATGTTTGCGGTGTCCGAGGTGCTGCGTTATGCCACGGATATCAGTCAGCGACCGGTGGATATAAAAGGGCGCATCGGGAATATTTTCACGGGAATGGGCGGATTGATGCGCAAGTATCCTGCCAGTGTCGCACGCGGCAGCGTGCTGGGAACCGTGGTGGGTATTCTGCCGGGGGCTGGGGCCGACATCGCCGCCTGGATGTCGTATGGCGTGAGCAAACGTTTTTCGCGCGAGCCAGCGAAATTCGGCACAGGCCATGTAGAAGGAATCGTCGAGGCCGGGGCCGCCAATAATTCCGCATTGGCCGGCGCGTGGATCCCCGCGTTGGTGTTCGGGATTCCGGGAGATTCGATTACGGCTATCGTGATCGGTGTGCTGTATATGAAAAACATGACGCCAGGCCCAATGATTTTCACCAACAGCCCGGTCGAGATGTATGCGGTTTTCACTGTGTTCGTGTTGGCGAACATCATCATGTTGCCCTTGGGCTATCTGGCGGTAAAGACGGCCAAGCAGGTGCTGAATGTGCCGCGTAATGTGTTGATGCCCATCATTCTGCTGTTCTGCATCGTGGGGACTTTTGCGATCAATAACAGCGTGTTCGATGTGCTGGTGATGTTGGTGATGGGCGTGCTGGCATATCTGATGGAGGAGAACGACTTTCCGATTGCACCTGCTGTGCTGGGAGTGGTGCTGGGCGGCATGCTCGAAGAGCATTTCGTTTTCTCGATGATCAAGGCCGATGGGAATTTCTGGGCTTTCTTCAGCCGTCCGATTGCGTGCGGCCTGGGTGTCCTGGCAATCCTGGTGTGGTTGATACCGCTGTGCAAAGGCGTATATCGCATGTCGATGCAGAAAAGGAGCGTGACGGCATGAGTCGTGATGAAATTGGGGTTTATGCAGCTGGCGCGCTACGGGAGTTTGCCGAGCGGGTGTTGGTGCAGGCCGGGATGCGTACAGATATCGCGGCTACCGTGGCCGAGGTATTGGTGGAGGGCGATTTACTGGGACATACGACGCATGGCCTGGCGTTGTTGGCCCCCTATGCAGCGGAACTGCAGCAAGGCCGCATGACCAATGACGGCGAGCCGGAGGTCCTGTCCGACAAAGAAGCGGCGGTATTGTGGGACGGCCGGCGCTTGCCGGGCCCCTGGCTGGTGTGCCGCGCAATCGATGAATTGCTGCCGCGTGCGCGACGTTTCGGTTCGGCAACCCTGGTCATCCGGCGCAGCCACCATATTGCGTGCCTGGCCAGCTATCTGTTGCGCGCAGTTGAACAAGACATGTTGATCGTGCTGGCGTCATCCGATCCGGCAGGACGTAGCGTGGCGCCTTTTGGCGGCACTCAGGCCGTGTTTACGCCTAATCCTATTGCCGCAGGCATCCCTGCAGCATCGCCGTTGTTGATCGATATCTCCGCTTCGATCACGACTAACGGTATGTCCGCACGTTTGGCGCAGCAGGGCAGGCAGTTCGATGAGGCCTGGTTGATCGATGCGCAGGGCAATCCTACGCGTGACCCGTCAGTCTTGTTTGCTCAGCCGCCCGGCACCATCCTGCCCGTGGGCGGCATCTCCGCAGGGCACAAAGGGTATGGCCTGGCTTTGCTGATCGAGGCGCTGACAGGCGGCTTAGGCGGTTATGGCCGTGCCGACGGCGCCGAGGGGTGGGGCGCTACGGTGTATCTGACGCTGCATGACACAACGGGTTTTGGTGGCAAAGAAGACTTTCATCGGCAGATGGATTGGCTGGCACAGCAGTGCCGCGAGAATCTGCCTCGGCCAGGCGTGGACGCAGTGCGATTGCCGGGTGACCGGGGCCTGGCATTGCGGGCACAGCAGCTCAGTCAGGGCGTGTCCCTGGATCCCACGATTGTGCCGGCGTTGCACAAGTTGTCCGAGACGTGGTCCGTGCCGATGCCATCAGCGATTCAGGCGCATACGGTTCGCGGTGCCTAGAGACTGATGGCGGACGCCGATGGATCACGGCATCGTCAGATCCGCCGCCCGGTCTGCACGTCGAACCAGTGCAGGGCGTGGCGGCCGTCTGAACCGAGTTGGATGGAGTCACCGGGTTTGTACGGCGTGGCGGCCAACAGGCTGGTGGGACAGCGGACGACGATAGGCGATTGACCGCAGCGCGCGTGCAAGAGTTGTTCCGAGCCCAGGGTTTCGATCATTTCGACTTCAGCGGGGATGCCCTGACTATCGAGACTGATGTGCTCCGGACGTATGCCCAGGATGACGGGGCGGCCACGTATGGCGGCGGGGACTTGGTCTGCCGGGATTTGCAGAGCGATGCCGTCTTGAGTCTGGACGCTGCCTTCGGCGGTGGTGGCAACCGTAATCAGGTTCATGGGCGGAGAGCCGATGAAGCCTGCGACAAAGGTGGAGGCGGGCTTTTCGAAGACCTCCATGGGAGTGCCGATCTGCTCGGGCACGCCCTGGTTCATGACAATCATGCGATGGGCCAGCGTCATGGCCTCGACTTGATCGTGCGTGACGTACAGGCTGGTGGTGCCCAGGCGCCGATGCAGTTTCATGATTTCCAGACGCATGGCCACGCGCAGTTTGGCGTCCAGGTTGGAGAGGGGCTCGTCGAACAGAAAGACTTTGGGTTCGCGCACGATGGCGCGGCCCATGGCGACGCGCTGGCGCTGGCCGCCGGACAATTGCCGCGGGCGGCGGTCCAGCAGCTTTTCGAGCTCCAGGATTTTGGCGGCGGCGTCGACGCGTTTGCGTATGTCGTCCTTGGAGAATTTGCGGATTTTCAGGCCGTAGGCCATGTTATCGAACACGCTCATGTGCGGGTAGAGCGCGTAGTTCTGGAACACCATGGCGATGTCGCGTTCGGCAGGCTCGAGTTGATTGACGACTTTGTTGTCGATCAGGATCTCGCCGCTGGTGACAGTCTCCAGGCCGGCGACCATGCGCATCAGCGTGGATTTTCCGCAGCCGGACGGGCCGACAATGACGATGAATTCGCCGTCCTTTACGTCTGCGTCGATGCCGTGGATGACGGCGACGTTGCCGGCATAGGTTTTCTTGACGTTGCGAAAGCTCAGGGTTGCCATGAGATATTCTTTGCGTAAGCGGCTGCCCGGGTGAGGGGCGGCACGGTTATTTTTCGGTGTCGACCAAGCCTTTGACGAACCACTTTTGCATCAGGATCACGACCAGTACCGGCGGGATCATGGCCAATAGCGCGGTGGCCATGGTGATGTTCCACTCGGTGACGCTGTCGCCGCCGCTGATCATGCGTTTGATGCCGATGACCACGGGGTACATGTCTTCCTGGGTGGTGATGAGCAGTGGCCAGAGGTACTGGTTCCAGCCGTAGATGAACTGGATGACAAAGAGGGCGGCGATGCTCGTGCGCGATAGCGGCAACAGCACGTCGCGGAAAAATCGCAGCGGGCTGGCGCCGTCGATGCGCGCGGCTTCGACGAGCTCGTCGGGCACGGTCAGAAAGAACTGGCGGAACAGGAACGTCGCAGTCGCCGAGGCAATGAGCGGCAGCGTCAGACCGGCGTAGCTGTTGAGCAGTCCCAGATCGGCGACCACTTTGTAGGTGGGCGCGATACGGACTTCGACGGGCAGCATCAGGGTGACGAAGATCATCCAGAAAAAGAACATGCGCCCCGGAAAGCGGAAATACACCACGGCAAAAGCCGAGAGCAATGAGATGGCGATTTTGCCCAGCGAGATGGCCAGCGCCATGATCAAGCTGACATACAGCATGCTGCCCACGCCCGCGTTGGTCAGCGCGCGCGTGTAGTTCTCGACGAAATGCGGGCCGGGCAGCAGCGACATCGGTGCAGCGGCGACTTCCTGGGCGGTCTGGGTCGAGGCGACAAATGTCACATACAGCGGAAAGGCGACCAGCGCCACCCCGCACAGCAGGATGATGTGAGCGAGGATGTCCAGCCAGGGGCGGCGTTCAACCATGATGCGTAGCCTTTTTGATCAGTACTGGACTTTGCGGTCGATGTAGCGGAACTGCACGACGGTGAGCGCCACGACGATGGCCATCAGCACGACGGACTGTGCGGCCGAGGAACCCAGGTCCAGGCCGTTGAAAGCATCGCTGTAGACTTTGTAGACCAGGATGGAGGTGGACGTGCCCGGGCCGCCTTGCGTGGTGGTGTCGATCACCGCAAACGTATCGAAGAACGCATAGATGACGTTGACGACCAGCAGAAAGAACGTGGTCGGCGACAGCAGCGGAAAGACGATGGTCCAGAAACGGCGCGTAGGCGACGCGCCATCGATCGCGGCGGCCTCGATCAACGAGCGCGGAATGGATTGCAGGCCAGCCAGGAAAAACAGGAAGTTGTACGAGATCTGTTTCCAGACAGCGGCAATGAGCACCAGCATCATGGCCTGGTCGCCGTCCAGCCGCGGATTCCAGCCTATGCCCATTTTGCCCAGCGCGACGGCCAGGATGCCGACCGATGGGGAAAAGAGGAACAGCCACAGCACGCCAACGACCGCAGGCGCGACGGCGTAGGGCCAGATCAGCAGGGTTTTGTACAAGCCTGCACCGCGGATGACGCGATCGGCCATGACGGCCAACAGGAGGGAAACGGCCAGCCCGACAAAGGCCACCAGCGCCGAGAACACGGCGGTGACCCGGAAAGATTCCAGATAGGCCGTCTGGTTGAACAGATCAACGAAATTGTCCAGGCCTACGAATTCAGTAGATAGACCGAAGACATCCTGTAACTGCGTCGATTGCCACAGGGCTTGGCCGGCAGGCCAGAAAAAGAACACCAGCGTGACCGCAATCTGCGGCGCCAGTAACAGGTATGGCAGGGTCTTGTGTCGGAAGACGACGCGTTTTTCCATGAGGCAAGCCCTGGTCAGCTAGCAAAAAGGTCCGTCATCAGACCTATCAATGTAATTTGGAAATACATATCACCGCAAAAAAAGCGGCGGCTCTCCTGATGAAAGCCGCCGTGACAGCGGGTTTTACTTCACGCTCTTTTCGAATTTCTCGAGCAGCTCGTTGCCACGCGTGACCATGGTCTTGATGCCATCCTGGGCGCTGGTCTTGCCGGAAACGATGCGTTCGATTTCCTGATCTTCGATTTCACGGATCTGCGGCAGGTAGCCCAGGCGCAGGCCGCGCGATTGCGCCGTGGTCTGGACGTTCAACTGTTTGACGCCGACTTCGGTACCCGGATTCTTGTCGTAGTAGCCGGATTTTTTGGTTTGCTCGTAGGCGGCGACGGTGACGGGCACGTAGCCGGTCTGTTGGTGCCAGCGGGCAGCGATTTCGGGGCTGGCCAGGAAATGGAAGAACTTGGTCACGCCTTTGTAGACCTCGGGCGATTTCTTGGCAAAGACCCACAGCGAGGCGCCGCCGATGATGGTGTTCTGCGGTGCGCCTTTGACGTCCGCGTAGTAGGGCAGTGTCGAGGTGCCGAATTCGAATTTGGCGTTCTTGGCGATGTTGGCGCGCAGACCGCTGGAACCCGTAATCATGGCGCATTTGCCGCCGATGAACAGTGAGTTGGGCTGGTCGCCGCGGCCGCCGTACATGAAGATGCCTTCTTTGGCGAGCTTGGCCAGGTTTTCCAGGTGGCGTACGTGCAGCGGCGTGTCGATCGCCAGACGGGCGTCCAGGCCGCCAAAGCCGTTGTCTTTGGTGGCGTAGGGCACGTTATGCCAGGCCGACAGCGTTTCCAGCTGGACCCAGGACGGCCAGGACGTGGTGTAGCCGCATTCCTGGCCGGCGGCCTTCAGTTTCTGGCCGGCGTCCGCGAGCTCTTCCCAGGTCTTGGGCGGCTTTTCGGGATCGAGGCCGGCTTTCTTGAAGGCGTCCTTGTTGTAGTAGAACACCACCGTCGAACTGTTGAACGGCATGGAGATCAGCTTGCCGTCTTGCGACGAGTAGTAGCCTGCCACCGCGCCGATAAAGGCTTTCGGATCCAAGGGCTCGCCGGCTTCTTCGGACATCTCCTGCACCGGCTTGACGGCGCCCTTGGCGTACATCATGGTGGCCGTGCCGACCTCGAATACCTGCAGAATGTCGGGAGCGTTGCCGGCGCGGAACGCGGCGATGCCGGCGTTCATCGACTCGCCATAGTTGCCTTTGTAGACGGCATTGACCTTGTAGTCGGGATTTTTCTTGTTGAATTCCTGGACGAGTTCATTGACGCGCTCACCCAATGCGCCTTCCATCGAGTGCCAGAATTGGATTTCCGTCGCGGCGTATGCCGAGGTCGCGGCAAAGGCAGTCATTAGTGCGGCAAAGGTGAGGGCTAGGCGTTGCGGTCTCATGGATTTGTTCTCCGGTTTGCGTGCGTAGTGGGGGCCAAGGGTACTGGGCCGCAATGAACACGACACCTTATGTATGGGATGTGACAGAGTTGTGACTTTTACACCACTGAGGGGCGCTGTCAAATATCCAGAGGTTCGGGCCGCGCCAGATTCCACATCAGCGCTCGGAAGGGTGCCAGCATGCTGACGTTGACGACCAGTTTGATGGCCAGATCGCCGAGCATCCAGGTCACCCACGGCGTTCCGGTCGCGGCAAAGGCTACGCTGAAAAACACCGCGGTATCGAGCAGGGCGCCGACAGTGCCTGACAGCAGCGGCGCGCGCCACCAGCGCTGATCGCGCAGCCGGTCAAAGACCTGGATGTCGGCCAATTGTGCGCAGATGTAGGCCAGCCCCGAGGCCAGCGCGATACGGGGAGAGGCCAGCCAGATGGATACGGCGAGGGCCAGGGCAAAGCCCACCCAGGCGACGCGGCGCGCTGCGCTCGGGCCAAAGCGCCGGTTCAGGACATCGGTCACCAGAAACGCGATCGGGTACGACAGCCCACCCCAGGTCAGCCAGTCGTTGAGCGGTACCTGGACGAGGATGTTGGACCCGACGACGATCAGACCCATGCAAAAGACGGCCACGGCGAACTGGCCGGCCGTCATTGCCTGAAAATGGCGGGATGTGGGCGGGGCCGGGTTGATGCTGCTCAAACCAGGCTTAGGGGTATTGATGTTCATTGCTTGCATGGAGGGTATCTGACATCGCGATGTCAGATACCCCCTCGGGACTTATTTGCCGAACTCGTCAGCGAGCTCTCGCGAGCGCTGCGCGGCGGCTTCGAGAGCCTGGCGCACGATGCCGCGCAGGTCGGCTTGCTCAAACACCTGCAATGCAGCGGCAGTGGTGCCGCCCTTGGAAGTGACGCGTTCGCGCAATACTGATGGCGAATCGGTAGCCTGCTCGGCGAGCTTGGTTGCGCCAGCCAGGGTGCCCAGGGCCAATTGATGTGCCTGGTCAGGGCTGAGGCCGACGGCCACGCCGCCTGCAATCAGGGACTCCAGAAACAGGAAGACATACGCCGGGCCGCTGCCGGACAGCGCGGTGACCGCGTCCAGGGCGGCATCGTCCGCTACCCATACGACCTGACCTACCGAGGCCAACAGGCTTTCGGCCAAGGAACGGCCCGCATCATCGACGCCGGGCAGGGCAGCCAGGCCGGACA
This sequence comes from Bordetella genomosp. 4, assembly GCF_002261185.1. Taxonomy (GTDB): domain Bacteria; phylum Pseudomonadota; class Gammaproteobacteria; order Burkholderiales; family Burkholderiaceae_B; genus Bordetella_A. The sequence continues at coordinate 568,390 of NZ_NEVQ01000013.1, read as the reverse complement.
CGCCCGCACCGACCAGCGCCGGTGTATTGGGCATGCAGCGCACCAGGTTCTGCCAGGGCCGGCCGGGCTCGCCCAGCCACTCGGCCAAGGTGTCAGCGCGGATGCCTGCGGCCACGCTGATAATGAGGGTATCGGGCTGCAACCACTGACGTGTCGCGGCGACGACATCGCGCAGTTGTTGAGGTTTGACGGCATAGAGCCAGACTTTGCAGGCGCGCAGTGCCTCGTCGGGTGCGCCTGCGGCTGTCGCGCCGCGTTGGCGCCAGGCGTTTTGTACGTCGGCGTTGGGGTCGACGACATGCAGGTTGCCAGCAGGGCAGGTTTTTCCGGCGAGCCCGCTGGCCAGCGCCGTGGCCATGTTGCCGCCACCGATAAAGGCGATAGAGAGGTCGTGATTCATGGCGTGATTGTAGCTGTCAGCCAGGAATATGGGCGTGAGACGTCGGTGTTTTCCAGGGGTATTTATTATTTGCAAGCTTGGCGTAAGTAAGCTGATGAATACTTGCGCGCCTCTTTTTCCCAGGGCAGCGGGGGAATTCGGTAATGAAAAGGCTGCGTGCGCCATGTCCGGCAGACAGGTGGAGCGCCATGGCGAGATTGCTGCGATGCGTCCCTGAATATGTGGCATTACACGATATTGGGGATTACACGCAGTGACAGGGTGTCAGGCAGCTTTCAGAATACCGCCCACGCTGTACCTTTGCCCAAGAAGCCGGCAATGCACGTCTGGGGCCGCCGGGTATCCCCCGTCGATGCCAAAGCCGTACAACGCTGTCCATCCTTATCGCCGGAGAATATCGAATGAAGCTTCTGCATCGCGTTAACCCCATCGCTTTGGCCCTGGGTTCGTTGCTGTTGGCTGGCGCTGCCCATGCAGCCGACACCATCAAGATCGGCATGCCCCAGCCCATGACTGGCCCCAATACTCAGTATGGGACGCAGATCCAGGCCGGCGCGCTGACCGCCATTGAAACCATCAATGCACAAGGCGGCGTCAAGGGCAAAAAGCTCGAAGCCATCCTGATCGATGACGGCTGCGAGCCCAAGCAGGCCGTGCCTGCCGCGAACCGCGTAGTCAACTCCGGCGCCAAGTTCGCCGTGGCGCACGCGTGCTCGGGTGTTACAGTGCCCGCAGTGAACGTCTATGAACAAGAAGGCATCGTTGCCATCACCCCGGGCGCGACGTCGCCGCTGGTGACGGACACGATCAAGCCGCATTTCTTCTTCCGCACGATCGGCCGCGATGACCAGCAAGGCCCGTTCGCCGCGAATTACATCGCAAAAACGCTCAAGCCCAAGAAAGTCGCCGTGCTGCACGACAAGCAGACTTACGGCTCGGGCGTGGCCTCGCAAGTGAAGGCCTCTCTGGAAAAAGAGGGTGTGAACATCGCCCTGTACGAGGGCATCAACGTTGGCGATAGCGACTATTCGGCCGTGATCACCAAGCTCAAATCCGCGGGCGTAGATCTGGTCTATTTCGGCGGCTATCACCCCGAACTCGGCTTGTTGCTGCGCCAGTCGCGCGAACAGGGCCTGACCGTGCAGTTCATGGGCCCCGAGGGCACCGCCAACCAGGATCTGGTGGCAATCGCCGGTCCGGCCATCGAAGGCTTGCTGGTCACGCTGCCGGCTGACTTTACCAAGATGCCCGGCAACGAAGGCATCGTGAAGGCCTTCAAGGACGCCAAGCGCGATCCGGACGGCGCGTTCCAGATGCCGGCCTACGCCGCTGTGCAAATCCTGGCCAAGAGCATCGAAGCCGTGGGCGAAGATCCCGCCAAGGTTGCGGACTACATGCACAGCCATTCGTTCGATACCGGTATCGGTAAAGTCGAATACGACGCCAAGGGCGACCTGAAGGACTTTGAGTTCGCCGTATTCAAGTGGGACAAGGACGGTAAGAAAACCCAGCTGTAAACACGCGAAGCTCTGGCTATCCGCTAGGGCTTGTCCGCACGCCCAGGTTTCCGGCTCCGGGTTGTTGTTACCGGGGCCGGTGCCATTTGGAGCATAGGTAATTATTCATGTCAGACCTTATCCCTCAACTCACCCAGCAGATCTTTAACGGTCTGTCTCTGGGCGCGATTTACGCGTTGATCGCCATCGGCTACACAATGGTCTATGGCATCATCGGTATGATCAACTTTGCTCACGGCGAGATCTATATGATCGGCGCCTACGTGGGCCTGGTCACATTGACCGCGATCGGCACAGGCAGCGGTTTGCCTCTGCCGTTTATCGTAGCTGCCATGCTGCTGGTGGCGATTGTGGTGACCGGTATCTATGGCTTCAGTGTCGAACGCGTGGCCTATCGGCCGGTACGCGGCAGCCAACGGCTGGTGGCGCTGATTTCCGCTATCGGTATGTCGATTTTTCTGCAGAACTGGGTCGCATTGGGCCAGGGCGCACGCGATATGGCGGTGCCGTCGCTGGTGTCAGGATCGCTGCAGTTCCACATGGGTACGAACTTTGATGTCACGCTGCCGTATTCGCGCATCATGATTATTGTGGTGACGGTGCTGTTGATGATCGCGCTGTCGCTGTTCATTAAATACTCGCGTATGGGCCGTGCATCGCGCGCTTGCTCGCAAGACATCCACATGGCCAATCTGCTGGGTATCGACACCAACCGGGTGATTTCCTTCACCTTTGTTCTGGGCGCGATGCTGGCGGCGGTAGGTGGCGTGTTGATCGCTATCACGGTCGGCAAGCTCAATCCCTTCATCGGCTTTCTCGCCGGGATCAAGGCGTTCACGGCGGCGGTGCTGGGCGGTATCGGCAGCATTCCCGGCGCGATGCTGGGCGGGGTGTTGCTGGGGCTGGCAGAGACGCTGGCGGCAGCCTATATCTCGTCGCAGTACAAGGACATCGTGGCTTTTGCGCTGCTGGTCTTGATTCTGCTGTTCCGCCCGACCGGGCTGCTCGGCAAACCTGAGGTGGAAAAAGTCTGATGGCTAATAACACGATAAAGAACGCTTTCATGGCGGCCGTGTTGACGGCTGTCATTGTGATGCCGGTGTTTGGGCTGCAACTGATTCGTCAGGGCGCGCAAACCCATCTGGAATCCCGCTGGGACCTGGTGGCTTTGGCCGCCGCAGTGGTGTTCGTTTTCCAACTTTTGCGCCCGTGGTTGGCGGTGCCGTTCCGGCGCCTGAAAACCAGCGTGCCGGTATTACCGGCGGCACCGACCAAAGGCCGTAAATGGATCTTTGTCCTGCTGATCGCGGCGGCGGTGATCTGGCCGTTTTTCAGCGGCCGCAGTTCGGTGGATATCGCCACGCTGGTGCTGATTTACGTGATGCTGGGCTTGGGCCTGAACATCGTGGTGGGCTTTGCAGGGCTGTTGGATCTAGGCTTTGTGGGCTTTTATGCGGTGGGCGCGTACACGTATGCCTTGCTGTATCACTGGGCCGGCTGGGGCTTTTGGGAGGCGCTGCCTTTCTCCGGCGCCATGGCGGCGTTGTTCGGTTTTCTGCTGGGATTCCCGGTGCTGCGCTTGCGCGGGGATTATCTGGCGATTGTGACGCTGGGCTTTGGGGAAATCATTCGCCTGTTGCTGATCAATTTGAATTTCTTCACGGGCGGTCCGGATGGGATTTCGGGGATTCCGAAACCTACCGTCTTTGGCTTTGAGATGGCGCGCCGTCCGAGCGAAGAGGGCACGCAGACCTTTCACCAGTTGATGGGCTGGACGTTCGATAACCAGCACATGGTGAACTATCTGTATTTGATGGCTTTGGCGCTGGCGCTGGTGACCTTGTTCGTATCGACGCGCTTGATCCGCATGCCGGTAGGACGCGCCTGGGAAGCTCTGCGCGAGGACGAAATCGCTTGCCGTTCGCTGGGGCTGAACCCGACGCGGATCAAGCTGTCGGCCTTTACGCTGGGCGCGATGTTTGCCGGTTTTGGCGGCGCTTTTTTTGCGGCCCGCCAAGGCATGGTGAACCCGGAATCCTTTACCTTCATCGAGTCGGCATTGATCCTGGCGATCGTGGTGCTGGGCGGGATGGGGTCGCAGGTGGGCGTCATTCTCGCGGCGATTCTATTGACCGTGCTGCCCGAGGTGGCGCGCGAGTTTGCCGAGTACCGGATGCTGATGTTCGGTCTGGTAATGGTGTTGATGATGATGTGGCGTCCACAAGGGTTGTTGCCCATGAAGCGTCCCCACGTGGAGCTGGATAAATGAGTGAAGCCTTGTTGAAAGTATCTGGCCTGACGATGCGGTTCGGCGGTTTGTTGGCCGTCGACAGCGTCGGGTTCGAGGTCAAGCGTGATGAGGTTTTCGCCATCATCGGTCCTAATGGCGCGGGCAAGACGACTGTGTTCAACTGCGTGGGCGGTTTTTACAAGCCGACCGGCGGCGAGATCATCATGGATGGCAAGCCCATCACCGGTTTGCCCAGCCACAAGGTGGCGCATCATGGGTTGGTGCGCACTTTCCAGAACGTGCGCTTGTTCAAGCAGCTGACAGTGTTGGAAAACCTGTTGGTTGCGCAGCACACGCAGGTGGAGTCGCGCCTATTGCCTGGGCTGTTGAAGCTGAAGTCGTATCGCCAGTCGGAGGCTGACGCGTTGCAGCGTGCGGCGCAGTGGCTGGATTTCATGGGACTGCGCGAATACGCCAACCGCGAGGCGGGCAATCTGGCCTATGGCCACCAGCGCCGTCTGGAGATCGCGCGCTGCATGATCACCAAGCCTCGTCTGTTGATGTTGGATGAGCCCGCAGCGGGCCTGAACCCTCAGGAAAAGCGCGATCTGCAGCATTTGATCGACCAGTTGCGTCGCGAGTTCGGTGTGGCGGTGTTGTTGATCGAGCACGATATGAGCCTGATCATGGGCATCTCGGACCGGATTCTGGTGATGGAACACGGCAAGCCTATTACGACGGGCACGCCGGATCAGGTGCGCAACGACGAGCGCGTCATCAAAGCGTACCTGGGGGAAGAATGATGCTGAAGCTGGACAATATTCATACCTACTATGGTGCGATCCAGGCGTTGAACGGCGTGTCGGTCGAGGTCAATCAAGGTGAGATCGTCACGTTGATCGGCGCGAACGGTGCGGGCAAGACGACGTTGTTGATGACAGTGTGCGGGAATCCTCGGGCGCGTTCCGGGACGATCACGTTCGAGGGCGAGGATATTACGCACAAGGAAACGCATCACATCATGCGTAGCGGGATCGCGATTTCGCCCGAGGGCCGTCGGGTGTTCAAGGATCTGACGGTGGCGGAAAATCTGATGATGGGGGGCTTTTTCGCTGACCGTCATGCGATCGAGGCGGGGCTCGAGCACGTGTATAAGCTGTTCCCTCGTCTGAAGGAGCGGGCTTCGCAGCGTGCGGGGACCATGTCTGGCGGGGAACAGCAGATGCTGGCGATTGGGCGGGCGTTGATGACGCAGCCTAAGTTGCTGTTGCTGGATGAGCCTACGCTGGGCTTGGCGCCGCTGATTATTGCGCAGATCTTTGAGATCATCCGGACGATACGGTCCGAGGGCGTGACGGTGTTCTTGGTCGAGCAGAATGCGAACAAGGCGCTGCAGGTGGCGGACCGAGGGTACGTGTTGGAAAACGGCAAGGTCGTGCTGCAGGATACGGGGGCGAACTTGCTGGTTAACGATGCAGTGCGGAAGGCTTATCTCGGAGCGTGACGGTCAGAGAGCCCTATGATGCGCCTGCAAGCGGCGTCGGTCTTCAGGCTCTCTGATGTGACGAGCGCGGCAGGTCAGTTCGCCATGCCGCTGTGGCGCAGCAGGGCGTCGATCCGTGGGGCGCGGCCGCGGAAGGCGGCAAAGGATTCCGCTGCGGGACGGGCGCCGCCAACGGCGAGGATTTCTTTGCGGTAGCGTGCGCCGGTGACAGGATCCAGGGTGCCCGCCGTGCTGTTTGCGTTGGCTTGGGCGGCTTCTTCGAATGCCTCGTAGGCGTCGGCGGACAGGACTTCGGCCCACTTGTAGCTGTAGTAGCCAGCGCCATAACCGCCTGCGAACAGGTGGGAGAAGGCGTGGGGGAAGCGGTGCCAGGCGGGCGGGAATAAGACGGCGACTTCTTTGCGGACTTGCTGTAGCAGGTCCATGGTCTGCGCGATGGTCGCGCCGTCGGTGCGGCTATGCAGCAGCATATCGAATAGTGCGAATTCGATTTGACGCACGGTCTGCATGCCGCTTTGGAAATTGCGGGCGGCGACGAGTTTGTCGTACAGCGCACGTGGCAGGGCCTCGCCGCTGGTGACGTGGGCAGAGAGGCGTTGTACGACGGGCCATTCCCAGCAGAAGTTCTCCATGAACTGCGAGGGCAGTTCGATGGCGTCCCATTCGACGCTGGAGAATGCCGAAGCGCCGGGCTCGTCGACTTCGGAAAGCAAGGCATGCAAGGCATGGCCGGTTTCGTGGAACAGCGTGATGACGTCGTCGTGGGTGAGCAAGGCGGGCTTGCCGTCGCCGGGGCGAGCAAAGTTGCAGGTGAGGTACACGACCGGCGTCTGGACATGATCGCCTAGACGGCGGCGGCTGCGCTCACTGTCGACCCAGGCGCCGCTTTGTTTGCCGGCACGGGCGTAGAGGTCCAGGTACAGGTGGCCGATCAGCGCACCCTCGGGCGATTCGACGCGCACGCCTCGTACGTCGGCGTGCCAGCGCGAGACGTCGGTTTCGCGCAGGCGTACGCTGAATAGGGACTCAATGACCTGGAACAGGCCTTCGAGGACACGCGGCTCGGTGAAGTACTGTTTGATCTCGTCTTCGGAGTAGGCATAGCGCGTCTCGCGCAGGCGCTCGGAAGCGTAAGGAATGTCCCAGGGCTCGAGCTCGGCCAGCCCGAGTTCGCTGGCGGCAAAGGCCTTGATCTCTGCCAGGTCGCGTTCGGCGTAGGGGCGGGCACGTGATGCGAGGTCGCGCAGAAAACCGGTGACCTCGTCGGCATCGCGGGCCATGCGGGTTTGCAGGCGCAACGCGGCAAAGGTGCCAAAACCCAGCAGGCCGGATTCCTCGGCGCGCAGGGACAGCAGTTCCTCGATCAGGGGGGAATTATCAAAGCGGGTGTCGCCTTGTTCAGAGGCTACGGTGCCATAGGCGCGATACATCTGTTCGCGCAGGCTGCGGTCGCGTGCGTATTGCATGACGGGCAGGTAGCACGGCATTTTCAGAGTCAGTTTCCAGCCGGTATCGTGTCCATCATCCTGAGCAGCCTGGCGAGTGGCCTGCAACACATCGGCAGGCAACCCTGCGAGGCGGGATTCGTCCTCGACGAGCAGCGACCAGGCGTCGATGGAATCGAGAACGTTTTCCGAGAATTTTTGCGACACCTGCGCCTCGCGGTCGGAGATCTCGGCATAGCGCTCGCGCGCTTCGCCTTGCAGTTCGACGCCGCTCAGCCGGAAATCACGCAACGCCAATTCGATCACCCGGCGCCGCACTGGATCCCAGCTATCGAAATCGCTGGCGGCACGCAGGCGTTGGTATTGCTTGTACAGTCCCTCGTGCAGGCCCACCCAGGTCGAAAACTCAGTCACCAGCGGCAGGGCAGCGTTATAGGCCTCGCGCAATTCCGGCGTGTTGACCACGGCATTCAGATGGCCCGCGACCGACCAGGCGCGCCACAGGCGCTCTGAAGCGGTATCCAGCGGTTGCACCACAGATTCCCAATTGGCCGGCAAGCCCGGATCCGCCGCTGCATCAACAGCCTGTCGCGCGCCGGCCAGCAGTTCTTCGATGGCGGGCACGATGTGCGCGGGCTGCACGGTGGCATAGTCGATCAGGTCGGAGACGGGGGCAAGCAGGGGATTTTGAGTCATGTGCGGTGTCGCTGCGGATGAGACGGATATGCGATAAAGATGAGGGCGTTTGTGCGGAAAACAAGGGCAGTCCTGCGGGAGGAACTCGCCGACGATAAAATGCCCTCTGTGCTGCACAGCTTATCGCAGTTCAGAGGCGTTTGGGATGATCGATATTGTGGTGAAGACGCTGATGTGGGGGACGTCTTCGGTTTTGCTATTGGCTTATTTCTTTGGCGTTACGCTGAGAAAACCGTTCAAAACGGTGGCTGTGCATTTTTTGATGGTGCTGGCTGTGCATGTCGTGCTGAGTGCAGCGGCGATCCTGCTCACGAAACATGGTCAGGGCATCAAGTCTTTAGGGCTGCGGGGTTCCCCGGGCGTGGCAGCGGCACTGCTGCTCGGCATCAAGCTATACATGGCGGTCTTGATGATTTTTCTGCTCAATTTTTTCGCCGCCCTGGCGCAAAGAGGTGTGAGCGCAATGGCGAAATTTCACACCACGCATAATGCCGCCAATCTGGATCGCCAGCCTGTGCGAGGGTTCTTGCGTCATCAGCAGCCCATCGTCAGGGGATATCAGGCCCTGTTCATGACGGGCGGCGTGTTCATGCTGTGGGCGTTGTGGTTCCGATTTCGATAGGAACTTGAGGCGATAGTCAACGATGCCAGGAATTTATGATGATCCCCGGCATCGTTGCCACATATCAGGCAGCCGCTCGTTCAGCCGCCTCAACGGTATTCACCAGCAGCATGGCAATGGTCATAGGTCCAACCCCACCCGGCACTGGCGTGATAGCACCAGCGACTTCACGCGCCGAAGCAAAATCCACGTCTCCGCAGAGCTTGCCGTCGGCGCCGCGGTTGATGCCGACGTCGATGACGACCGCACCCGGTTTGATCATGTCGCCGGTGATCATGCCTGGCTTACCCGTTGCGACCACCAATACATCCGCACGTCGCGTCTGCGCGGCCAGATCACGGGTTTTGGAATTGCAGATCGTGATGGTGGCGCCGGCCTGCAGCAGCAACATGGCCATGGGCTTGCCCACGATGTTGCTGGCGCCCACGATGACAGCCTCGGCGCCACGCAGGGTGACGCCCTCGGATTCCAGCATCTTCATCACGCCGTAGGGCGTGCAGGGGCGAAACAAGGGCTGGCCTGTCATCAGCAGCCCGGCATTGCTGATGTGAAAACCGTCCACGTCCTTTTCGGCGGCGATCGCTTCGATGACCTTGTGGCTGTTCATGTGCGGCGGCAGCGGCAGCTGAACCAGAATGCCGTGAATCGACGGGTCGCGATTGAGCGCATCAATGCGGGCCAGCAGATCGGCCTCGGTCATGTCCGCGGGGTACTGCTCTTTGATCGAGTGCAGGCCGGCCTTTTCGCAAGCAGCGACCTTGTTGCGTACATAGACCTGCGAGGCGGGGTCTTCGCCGACCAGCACGACGGCCAGACCGGGACGGGTTCCCTTGGCGGCGAGGGCCTGCACACGTTGTGCGACCTCTTCGCGGATGCGTTGCGACAGAGCGGTGCCGTCAATGATGCGTGCGCCTTGGACGGCGGGTGTAGAAGGGTCCTGCAGGGTCATGCGTGTGCCTCGGGTTTTGCCAGCGCGACTTTCATCAAGTCGGCGACAGTGGTGACTTCCAGTTTTTCCATGATGTTGGCGCGATGCGCTTCCACCGTTTTGATGCTGATGCCCAGATCGTCGGCGATCTGCTTGTTCAGACGGCCGGCGACGATGCGTTCCAATACCTGCTGCTCGCGCGCGGTCAGGCGGGCCAGCATGGCTTCGTGGTCCTTTTGAGCCTGGAACTGGCTGATGCGCTGGGTCGCTTGCTCGAGCATGCGGGCCACGATCTCGCGCAGATCCGATTCATTGAAAGGTTTTTCCAGAAAATCGACCGCGCCCTTTTTCATGGTCGATACCGCCATGGGAACATCGCCGTGACCGGTGATGAACACGATGGGCAGCGGGGCATTGCGGGCCAGCAGTTGCTCTTGCAACTCGAGGCCGCTCATGCCGGGCATACGCACGTCGGCGATCAAGACGCCGATCTGGCTGGGATCATATTCCTCGAGAAAGGTCTCGCCACTGGCGAAAGCGCGCACGCGATAACCGTTGGCTTCGAGCAGCCAGCGCAATGAATCGCGTACCGCTTCGTCGTCATCGACAATGAATACCGTGCTCGACTGGGGGGGGGTGTTCATGCGTGCAACTCCTCAGGCTGATCGTTCTGTGCGGGCTTTTCAGGCACCGCGCAGGGCAGTGTAAAGCGGAAAATAGTACCGCCGGCGGGATTCGGATCCGCCCACAGGCGGCCATGGTGCGATTCGATAATGGTACGGCAGATATTCAGACCCATGCCCAGGCCCTGGGTCTTGGTGCTGAAGAAAGGCTCGAACAGACGCTCGGGATCGGTCAGGCCATGGCCACGATCCACGACAGCGACTTCGATGTGCTGTTCATGCGGAATGACCGCGACCTTGAGCTCGTCGGAATCGCTCTTGTCCATGGCCTCCAGGCCATTTTTCAGCAGATTGAGCAATACCTGTTCGATCAGAATCGGGTCGGCCAGCACGTCGGGCGCGTTGGACGGCACAAACGAATCAATGCGGATGCGGCGTTTGCGTGCGTCGATCTCGGCAAAACCGATGGCATTGTCGACGATGCGGCTGATCGGCACGCGCTGGCGGCGCGGCTCGCTGCGTTTTACGAATTCGCGGATACGGCTGATGATCTTGCCGGCGCGCTCGGCCTGCGACGCGGCCTTTTCCAGTGCGGGCAGCAGCATGGTCGGGCTGGTGTGGCCGGCTTTGACCAAAGCGACCGCGCCCATGCTGTAGTTGGCGATGGCAGTCAGAGGCTGATTCAGCTCGTGAGCCAGGGACGAAGCCATCTCGCCCATGGTGGTCAGGCGGCTGGTGAGCTGGATCTTTTCCTGCTGGATGCGCGAGGCTTCTTCGTGGTCGCGGCGCTCGGTAATGTCGCGTGCGACCTGCATGCGTACGCGGCGGCCATCGGTCCAGGCCAACATACGGTGGTGCACCTCGAACCAGCGCTGTACCGAGGGCGCAAATATCTCGATCGCCTCATCGGTGAAGCGGCCGCGGCGTCGTGCCAGCAGTTCGTTGTGGCCGCCGGTCTGCGCGCCGAACACGCGGCGGTAAGTGCGGTTGGCGAATAGCAGTTCGAGGCCGTCATGAGTGTCCGCAGTCACGGAAATCGCGTCGTCGAGCCCTTCGAGCACGGTCATGAAACGTTCATGCGCGGCGGTCAGGGCCTCGCGAATGCGCTTGGGCTCGGTGATGTCCGTCATCGAGGTCATCCAGCCGATCTGCGTGCCATTGGGGTCGAGCAGCGGCGATACATACATCCGAGCAGTAAAGCGCGAGCCGTCGCGGCGCTGGGCTTCGATTTCGAGTCCGCTGCTGGGGGTTTTGCCCGAGGTCAGCACATCGAGCGTGTGCTGGTGCTGCTCGTGCCGCCCCGGCACCCAATAGGGGAAAGGGGGACTGCGTCCGATGAGATCCGCCTCGTTCCAGCCGATCATGCGGCAGAACGCGGGATTGACATAGGCGATGCGGCCCTCCATATCGAGTACGCGCATCCCCGTGGACATGGAGTTTTCCATGGCGCGGCGAAAACCGGTCTCGGCAATCAGCGCGGCCTCGGCAGTAGAGCGGAAACGGGTGTAACGCCACAGCATCAGCAAGCTGATGATGATCACACAAGACAGTGCCAGCACGACCCAGATCAGACGCTGTTGGCGGACCTCCTGGTCGATCGTGACGAACATGACGCTGTCGTCGTGCAGGCGCTGCAGCCAGAAAAACGCACCCATTACGCACAGGTACAGGATCAACACCACCGCTGGCGTGACCCAGTACACGCCCCGCCGGCGTTTGCGAGCGTGGTCGTGAAACGAATTGGGAATGCTGGATTTGTAAGGGCTGGACATGACAGTCGGCACGTATAGACCCGGCATTTTAGAGCGTGTTGCGCCTGTGTGCGCAGAGTAGGGTGCTGCGGTCTGTCATGATGAGGAAAATAGATTCAGGAATTTGTCATTATTCCGCATTATGAAATGCCGTACCGCAACATGAAATTTTCACGCAGACAGGTTAATCTTCGCGTTTCGTACTTGCTGCCTGACGCGATAGCATTGAGCGTTCAGGCGGCAAGACACGCCCCGGCCAGGAGCCGGACCCCTTTGGATTGCCCGGTCCATGACATTGGAGCGGGCCTGCTCAGAACTCCCACAGGAGACATACGATGTCCTCTAATGCCCAGGCTAGCGCGCTATCGGCCGCCAACGACGAAGACACTCTAGAAACCCAAGAGTGGCTTGAAGCCCTGGCTGCCGTACTCGACCGCGAAGGTCCCGAGCGTGCCCATTACCTGCTGGAACGCCTGATTGACGAGGCCCGTCGTTCGGGGGCGCATATCCCATTTTCGCCCAACACGGCCTATGTCAACACCATTCCGCCTGGACTGGAGCCGGCCCATCCCGGCAACCTGGAGCTGGAATCCCGTATTCGCTCCTATGTGCGCTGGAACGCCATGGCCATGGTGGTCAAGGCCAACAAGCATAACCCGCCCGACGGCGGCGATCTGGGCGGCCACATTGCCTCGTTCGCCTCGCTGGCCACCATGATTGGCTGCGGTCAGAACCATTTCTGGCATGCCGAGAGCGAAGACCACGGCGGCGACCTGGTGTATTTCCAGGGCCACACCTCGCCGGGCATGTACGGCCGCGCCTACCTCGAAGGCCGTCTGACCGAAGAGCAGCTCAACCATTTCCGCCAAGAAGTCGACGGCAAGGGCCTGTCCTCGTATCCGCATCCGAAGCTGATGCCCGATTTCTGGCAGTTCCCGACGGTGTCGATGGGCCTGGGCCCGCTGATGGCGATCTACCAGGCCCGTTTCCTGAAATACCTGCATGCCCGCGGTCTGGCCGACACCAGCAAGCGCAAGGTCTGGGTATTCTGCGGCGACGGCGAAATGGACGAGCCCGAGTCGCTGGGCGCGATTGCGCTGGCCGCTCGTGAAAAGCTCGACAACCTGATCTTCGTCATCAACTGCAACCTGCAGCGTCTGGACGGACCGGTGCGCGGCAACGGCAAGATCATCCAGGAACTCGAAGGCGATTTCCGCGGATCGGGCTGGAACGTGATCAAACTGATCTGGGGCGGCTACTGGGATCCGCTCTTGGCGCACGACAAAGAGGGCATCCTGCGCAAGATTATGGAAGAAACCGTCGACGGCGAGTACCAGGCGTACAAGGCCAACGATGGCAAGTTCGTGCGCGAACACTTCTTTGGCAAGCACCCCAAACTGCTGGAAGCCGTCTCGCGCATGAGCGACGAGGACATCTGGCGCCTGAACCGTGGCGGCCACGATCCGCACAAGGTCTACGCGGCATTCAAGGCGGCCAGTACGCACACCGGCCAACCCACCGTCATTCTGGCCAAGACCATCAAGGGCTACGGCATGGGCCACGTGGGCCAGGCCAAGAACCCGACTCACCAGCAAAAGAAACTCGAGCTCGAGTCGATCCGCGAATTCCGCGATCGTTTCGCGATTCCGATTCCCGACGACCAACTCGAAAAACTGCCTTATTTCAAGCCGGCCGAAGACTCGCCGGAAATGAAGTACCTGCACGAACGCCGCAAAGCGCTGGGCGGCTACCTGCCTGCGCGCCGCGCCAAGGCCGACGAGCAGCTCAAGGTCCCGACGCTGGACGCATTCAAGGCTGTGCTCGAACCCACCGCCGAAGGCCGCGAGATCTCGACCACGCAGGCGTTTGTGCGTGTGTTGAATCAGATCCTGCGCGACAAGGACCTGGGTTCGCGCGTCGTGCCTATCCTGGCCGACGAGTCGCGGACTTTCGGTATGGAAGGCCTGTTCCGCCAGATCGGTATTTATGCACCGGAAGGGCAGAAGTACGTGCCGGTCGATAAAGACCAGGTCATGTACTACAAGGAATCCGCCGACGGCCAACTGCTGCAGGAAGGCATCAACGAAGCCGGCGCGATGAGCTCGTGGATTGCCGCGGCCACGTCGTACTCGACGAACAACCGCATCATGGTGCCGTTCTACATCTATTACTCGATGTTCGGCTTCCAGCGCATTGGCGATCTGGCTTGGGCGGCAGGCGATATGCAGGCGCGCGGCTTCTTGCTGGGCGGCACTGCTGGCCGCACCACGCTGAACGGCGAGGGCTTGCAGCACGAGGATGGTCATAGCCATATCCTGGCCTCGACCATTCCGAATTGCGTGTCCTATGACCCGACGTTCGGCCACGAGCTGGCCGTGATCATCCAGCACGGCTTGAAGCGCATGGTCGAAGACCAGGAGAACGTGTACTACTACCTGACGGTGATGAACGAAAACTACCCGCAGCCCGGTCTGACCAAGGGCGACGAGGAAGGCATCATCAAGGGGATGTACAAGCTCAAATCCCATGGCAAGGGCAAGACCCGCGTGCAACTGATGGGCTCCGGCACCATCCTGCGCGAAGTCATGGCGGCTCAGGAACTGCTCGAAGCCGACTGGGGCGTCGCCTCGGATCTGTGGAGCGTGACCAGCTTTACCGAGCTGCGCCGCGATGGCCTGGATGCCGATCGCCACAACCTGCTGCACCCGGAACAGAAAAAGCCGCAGGTGCCCTATGTCACGCAGCAGCTCGAAAAAACCGAAGGCCCGATCATCGCGTCGACCGACTACATGAAGTTGTTCGCCGACCAGATCCGTCCGTTTGTGCCGAAGGACCGCACCTATCGCGTACTGGGCACCGATGGTTTCGGCCGTTCGGATTTCCGCTACAAGCTGCGCGAGCACTTCGAGGTCGATCGCCATTTCGTGGTGTTGGCCGCATTGCGCGCCCTGGCCGACGAGGGCAAAGTCCCCGCTGCCAAGGTCGCCGAGGCCATCAAGAAATACGGCATCAACCCGGAAAAAGCCAACCCGCACCACGCTTGAAGGTAAACAGACATGAGCAAACTCGTGGAAATCAAGGTACCCGACATCGGTGATTTCAAAGAAGTCGAAGTCATCGAAGTTCTGGTCGCGGCGGGTGACACGATCAAGGCCGAACAAAGCCTGATCACCGTCGAGTCCGACAAGGCATCGATGGAAATCCCGGCGTCGGCCGGCGGCGTCGTGAAGTCCGTCAAGGTCAAAGTCGGTGACAAGGTTGCCGAAGGCACCGTCATCCTGGAAGTCGAGGCGGGCGAAGCGTCGGCTGACGCCGCGCCTGCAGCAGCCCCTGCGGCCGAGGCCGCTCCGGCGGCAGCGCCTGCAACTGCTGCCGCACCGGCGGAACAGGACCAGAAAGGCGGCGGCCTGGTGGAAGTTGCCGTGCCCGATATCGGCGATTTCAAGGAAGTCGAAGTCATCGAAGTCATGGTCGCGGTGGGCGACACCATCAAGGCCGAACAAAGCCTGATCACCGTCGAGTCCGACAAGGCCTCGATGGAAATCCCGGCGTCGGCCGGCGGTGTGGTCAAGGAAATCAAGACCAAGGTGGGCGACAAGGTGTCCAAGGGCACCGTGATCGTGGTAGTGGAAAGCGGCGCCGGCTCCGCGCCTGCAGCAGCCGCGGCACAGCCCAGCGCACAGCCCGCAGCCGCTGCCG
The DNA here is from genome assembly GCF_002261185.1 of Bordetella genomosp. 4. Lineage (GTDB taxonomy): Bacteria > Pseudomonadota > Gammaproteobacteria > Burkholderiales > Burkholderiaceae_B > Bordetella_A. Next base: position 552,975 of record NZ_NEVQ01000013.1, on the reverse strand, counting down.
CCGCACCGGCTGCCAGCACCCCTGCGCCTGCCGCAGCACCTGCTGCATCGGCTGCCAAGCCCGCGCCTACTGCCGCGCTCGAAGATCCGGGTCTGAAGCCCGGCCAGTTGCCGCATGCGTCGCCCTCGGTGCGCAAGTTCGCGCGCGAGCTGGGCGTGAACCTGAGCAAGGTCAAAGGCTCCGGCCCGAAAGACCGCATCACGGCCGACGACGTGCGCGCCTTCGTGAAGCAAGCCTTGGCGGCTCCGGCTGCAGCGGCTTCTGGCGGCGCCGACGGCGCTGCGCTGGGCCTTCTGCCGTGGCCGAAGATCGACTTCACCAAGTTCGGTCCGATCGACGCCAAGCCGCTGTCGCGCATCAAGAAAATCTCGGGTGCAAACCTGCATCGCAACTGGGTCATGATCCCGCACGTCACCAACAATGACGAAGCGGACATCACTGACCTGGAAGCCTTCCGCGTGACCTTGAACAAAGAGAACGAAAAAGCCGGTGTCAAAGTCACCATGCTGGCGTTCTTGATCAAGGCCGTTGTTTCTGCGCTGAAGAAATTCCCCGAGTTCAATGCGTCGCTCGATGGCGATCAATTGATCTACAAGCAATACTTCCATATCGGTTTTGCTGCCGACACGCCTAACGGTTTGGTCGTGCCGGTCATCCGCGATGCGGACAAGAAAGGCATTATCGAGATCGCCAAGGAAATGGGCGAGCTGTCCAAGAAGGCTCGCGAAGGCAAGATCTCTCCCGCCGAAATGCAGGGCGGCTGCTTCTCGATTTCGTCGCTGGGCGGGATCGGCGGCACGCACTTCACGCCCATCATCAATGCGCCGGAAGTCGCCATCCTCGGTGTGTCGCGTTCGGCGCAAAAGCCCGTCTGGGACGGCAAGCAGTTCGTGCCGCGCCTGACGATGCCGCTGTCGCTGTCCTATGACCATCGTGTCATCGACGGTGCCGCTGCCGCGCGTTTCAATGCGTACTTGGGTCAGTTGCTGGCCGACTTCCGCCGCATCTTGCTGTAAGGAGGCCTCATGAGCACACTGGTTGATATCAAGGTACCCGACATCGGTGACTTCAAGGAAGTCGAGGTCATCGAGGTGCTGGTTGCCGCGGGCGACACGATCAAGGCCGAACAAAGCCTGATCACGGTCGAATCCGACAAGGCCTCCATGGAAATCCCCGCGTCCGCAGGCGGCGTGGTGAAATCCGTGCAGGTCAAGGTCGGCGACAAGGTCGCCGAGGGCACGGTGATCCTGCAGGTCGAGGCTGCTGAGGCGGCGTCGGCGGACGCGGGCAAAGCCGCAGCACCCGCGGGCGGCAATGCCCAGGCCGAGACGAAAGCGAGCGGCAACGCGTCGCAGGCCTCGTCTGCGCCGGCACCGGCACCGGCGGCTGCCGCGGCTGACAAAGCCCCGGCGCCGACGGCGGCGTCGTACAGCGGCTCCGCAGATCTGGAATGCGACATGCTGGTCCTGGGCGCAGGCCCCGGCGGCTATTCGGCGGCTTTCCGTGCAGCAGACCTGGGTCTGTCCGTCGTGCTGGTCGAGCGTTACGAAACGCTGGGTGGTGTCTGCCTGAACGTAGGCTGCATTCCGTCCAAGGCGCTGTTGCACAACGCAGCCGTCATCGATGAAGCACGTGCGCTGGCTGCGCACGGGATCAGCTTTGGCGAACCCAAGATCGATCTGGACAAGCTGCGCGGCTACAAAGACAGCGTGGTGGCGAAGCTGACTGGCGGCCTGGCCGGCATGGCCAAGGCGCGCAAGGTCAAGGTGGTCACGGGTGTCGGCGAGTTTGCCGATCCGCACCACTTGTCGGTCAAGAGCGCTGATGGCAAGACACAGACCATCCGTTTCAAGAACGCCATCATTGCGGCGGGCAGTCAATCGGTGAAGCTGCCGTTCCTGCCCGATGACGAACGTATCGTCGACTCGACCGGGGCATTGCAGCTGCGCGAGATTCCGAAAAAAATGCTCATCATCGGCGGCGGGATCATCGGCCTGGAAATGGGCACGGTGTATTCCACCTTGGGCGCGCGTCTGGACGTCGTGGAAATGCTCGACGGCCTGATGCAAGGTGCGGATCGTGATCTGGTCAAGGTCTGGCAGAAAATGAACGCCGACCGTTTTGACAACATCATGCTCAAGACCAAGACCGTCGGCGCCGAAGCGAAGAAAGACGGCATTTACGTCAGCTTCGAAGGCGAGGGCGCACCGAAAGAACCACAACGCTATGACCTGGTGTTGCAGGCGGTGGGCCGCAGCCCGAACGGCAAGAAAATCGCCGCCGACAAGGCCGGTGTTGCCGTGACGGATCGCGGCTTTATCGAAGTCGATCGTCAAATGCGCACCAATGTGCCGCATATTTATGCGATCGGCGACATCGTGGGCCAGCCCATGTTGGCGCACAAGGCCGTGCACGAAGGCCATGTGGCTGCAGAGGCTGCGGCAGGCCAGAAGTCGTTCTTCGATGCCCGTGTGATCCCGTCGGTAGCCTATACCGATCCGGAAGTTGCATGGGTCGGCTTGACCGAGGACGAGGCCAAGAAACAGGGTATCAAGGTCGAAAAGGGCCTGTTCCCCTGGGCGGCATCGGGCCGCGCGATTGCGAACGGCCGCGACGAGGGCTTTACCAAGCTGCTGTTCGATGCCGAAACGCACCGCATTCTGGGTGGCGGCATTGTCGGCACGCATGCGGGCGATTTGATCAGCGAGATCGCGTTGGCGATCGAGATGGGCGCGGATGTAGTCGATATTGCCAAGACCATCCATCCGCATCCGACGCTGGGCGAGTCTGTCGGTATGGCGGCTGAAGTCGCGGAAGGCGTGTGCACGGATTTGCCTCCGATGCGCAAGAAGTAATCCTTTCGTGAACGCCTGTTTGCCCAGCCCATGAGCGTCAAGACAGCGCTGCGCGTCATCGAGATCATAGAAACCTATGCTCGCGAGCGGCGCGCGTTGCCCTTGTCGGAGCTGGCGCGCCTATTGGGCGTGCCGGTTTCGAGCTGTCTGGCGCTGATTCGTACGTTGGCCGATCTCGGCTATTTGTACGAGACAGGACGTCGGCAGGGTTATTACCCTACGGGTCGGCTGCTGGCGATGGCGCAACGCATCGCCGCGTCTGATCCGGTCCTGGACCGTGTTTATCCCAGCTTGGTCGAACTGCGCGATGCGACGCAGGAAACGATTGTGTTCGGCAAGCTCAGCGGAGACGGCAAGGTTGTCTATCTGGATGTGCTGGATTCTCCGCATACCATTCGCTATGCCCCGGTAGCGGGCGAGTTTCGCGAGGTGCATGCGAACTCTTTAGGCAAGGCGTTGCTGTCTGTCCTGGATACGAAGGCTCGGCATGCGTTGCTCAATAGCTATTCTTTGACTCGCTATAACGAGCGTACCTTGACCTCCATCGAGGCCGTTGATGCCGACCTCGAATTGTCTCGGCAGCGGGGGTGGTTCATGAATCTCGGTGAGTCGATTTCCGACGTTTGCGCACTGGCTTGGCCTGTGACATTGTCGGGGGAGACGTATGCGATTTCTGTGGGGGGGCCGGTTTATCGGCTGGAGCCTCGGCAGGAGGAGTGTGCTCGGATATTGAGGGCGGCTTGTACGGGGTTGGAGCAGGGATAGGGTTTTTGCTTGCGGTGAGGGGTTCTATTGGTCGTCGAGCCGAGGCAATCGGCCCGGCCGGGCTTTACAAAGTCGGTCCGGCGCGCGGGCGCCGGACACCGTGTTCGCTCACCTCGTCCGGCCCGTTCGGGCCTACCTACGGTGTCCGCTCCACTCGACTTTGAGGCGCCCGGCCGGGCCGATTGCCTCGGCTCGACTGGCAGCAATTAGAATTCTCTGCATCGCTGGCACGACTTTCTTGCTTGGCGTTTTTTTGCCGCCGCAATGGTAGAGAGAAAGATCTTGCGGTGCTGCTTTCGGCGGCCGCCCTGCGCGGCCACCTCAAGCTATCGGTCCGGGCATGCGGGAGGGGGGGGCGTGGTGCCTGGTTGGAAGATCTGTTTGGCTGCGTTGAGGCTTGCGACGATGATGCGGGGAGGGTCTCTTTGGAGACTCGTTGATTGCATGCCTGCGCCTCGCAGGAGGTCCGTCAGTACTCTCTAATCTTCAACACCAATAGTCTCTCCACGCCGATTCAATAAGACTTTGGCAAACCCAGCACCTTCTCCGCTATGAAGCACATGATCAATTGCGGGCTGACCGGTGCAATGCGCGGGATATAGCTCTCCCGCAATAAACGTTCAACGTGGTATTCCTTGGCATAGCCCATGCCACCCAGGGTGAGTACGGCTGTCTGGCAGGCATTATGTCCCGCCTCTGCAGAGAGATACTTGGCCGTATTGGCGTAGGGGCCGCAGGCCAAGCCGGCGTCGTACATGCTGGCTGCTTTGAAGACCATTAGATTGGCTGCTTCCAATTGCATCCATGCTTGGGCCAAGGGATGTTGAATACCTTGGTTCTGTCCGATGGGGCGTCCGAATACGGTGCGTTCGCCCGCATACTGCACGGCTCGATCGAGGGCGGCGCGGCCTATGCCGACGGCTTCGGCGGCGATGAGGATACGTTCGGGGTTCAGGCCGTGCAAAATGTATTCAAAGCCTCGGCCTTCTTCACCGATGCGGTCTGCGACGGGGATGCGCAGGCCGTCGATGAACAACATGTTGGAGTCGACGGCTTTGCGGCCCATTTTGTCGATTTCGCGGACTTCGATTTTGCTGCGGTCCAGGTCGGTGTAGAACAGCGACAGGCCCTGGGTGGGTTTGGCGACGTCGGCCAGCGGCGTGGTGCGGGCCAGCAGCAACATCTTGTGAGCGACTTGTGCGGTCGAGATCCAGATTTTGCGGCCATGGACAATGTACTCGTCGCCATGACGTTCTGCTCGCGTGGAAAGTTTGGTGGTGTCCAGGCCTGCATCGGGCTCGGTGACAGCAAAGCAGGCCTTTTCGCGGCCAGCAATCAACGGTTCGAGCCAGCGCTGGCGCTGTTCGTCGCTGCCAAATACGACTACCGGATTCAAGCCAAAGATATTCATATGCACGGCTGATGCGCCGGCAAAACCCGCGCCTGAGGCGGCGATGGTTTGCATCATCAGCGCGGCTTCTGTCATGCCCAATCCGGCGCCGCCATACGCTTGCGGCATGGCAATGCCTAACCAGCCATCGCGTGCCAGATCAGCATGAAAGTCATGGGGAAAACCGCCGTCGCGATCTCGTTCGAGCCAGTATTCATTGGAATAGCGCTCGCACACGCGTTCAATTGCATCGCGCAACGCCAGTTGATCGGATGAAAATTCAAAGTCCATGTCGAAGTTCCTCTGTCGGCCCGCGACGCCCGAGTATGGCGGCGCGGTGTGTGTCTTTCTGGTGCCACGTTTTCTGAAGCAGGTCGTCGATAACCCTCACGTACGTCTGGCTTCCTGCGTGGCTCGCGCGGCAATCAGTGCGTCAATCTCGGCATCGGTGCAACCGGCTTCGCGCAGGATCTCCCGGCTGTGTTCTCCCAAGCGGGGCGCAGGCCGGCGTATGGTGGTCGGGGTGCGCTCGTAGCGTCCCAGCGGCGCGGTCGTACGCAATTTTCCCTCGGTCGGATGGTCTAGTTCGCGAATAAAACCCGTGCTCTGCAGATGTGTGTCTCGAATCAGATCGTCTACTGAATAAAGGTGCGCCGCGGGAATGTCTGCTTGCGTCAGGTCTGCGAGCCATTCGGCACTGCTGCGCGTACGCATGATTTCGGCCACAAAGGCATACGCCTCATCAATATGACGAGCGCGAGCGGTGTGGCTGCTAAAACGCGGGTCTTGCTCCAACTCGGACCGGCCGATTAATGCAAAGAAATTTCGCCAGTGCTTGTCGTTGTAAATCAGCAGGCACAAATAGCCGTCTGCGGTTGCGTAGGGGCGCCGATGCGCGGCGAGCAGGCGGGCATAGCCGGTAGGACCCAGCGCTGGCTCGAATGTCGCGCCGCCCAGGTGATCGCCCAGCACCATATGGGCCATGCCTTCGAACATGGGGATTTCAACCGATTGGCCTTGGCCTTGCGCACGAGCATGCAGGACGGCGGACACGAGCGCGATGGCCACATGCAGGCCAACGGCGCGATCTGCCAGCGTCAATGGCGCATAGCGCGGAACGTCGCCACTCTGTTGGCGAAACAGATCCGCAATGCCTGTTTGTCCCTGGATCAAATCATCATAAGCAGGTCGCCCCGCATAGGGGCCGGCCTCGCTGAAACCATAGGCGCCAATATAGACCAGGCGCGGGTTGCGGGCGGACACGGCCTCGTACGATAGGCCTAGTCTCGCCATGGCTTGAGGCCGGATGTTGTAGAGCAGCGCATCGCAGTTCTCTGCCAGCTTTAGACACGCTTCGCGGCCCGCTTCGGTTTTCAGGTCCAGCACGATGGACCGTTTATTGCGATTCAAATGCAGGTACAAATGTCCCATGCCGGCGTTGCGCATCGGGCCGACGGCCCGCATGTTGTCGCCAGCGGGAGATTCGACTTTGATCACGTCTGCGCCCAGGTCACCCAATACCTGCGTGGCATACGGGCCCATGACGACTGAGCTCAAATCCAGAATGCGTACGCCGGACAGCGGACCGGTGTTCACAGGTGATGAGCCTGCGTCAATGTCAGATGTCGGCCCGTTGCGGGCGGGTGCGTCATCATGCTGCATAGTGTTCGAATCTCTGTGGTTTGCTGGCGCCGTACACTTCGTCAACACGCATCAATGCAGGTGCAGAGGGCGAGGCGCAATCTGTATATCTCTGTAAAAACAGCGCGATCATTGCGCCTGGATCCCTGCGTCTTTAATCAGTTTCCCCCAGAGGTCGCGTTGTTCGCTGACGAAGGCGGCGAAACTTTCGGGTGTGCCGCTAAACGCGTCGAACCCGAGATCTGCCAAGCGTTTACGCACGTCGGGTTTGTTGACGATCTGGTTGATGGCGGCATTGAGTTTGGTCACGATCTCCGGCGGCAACCCCGCCGGGCCGAAATAGCCGTTCCATGAGTTCAAATCAAAATCGCTCACGCCGGCCTCACGCATCGAGGGCAGGTCTGGCACGATGGTGCTGCGTTCTGCCGTGGACACGGCCAATGCGCGCAGTTGGCCGGATTGCACGAACGGCAGGCCCGAGGCCAGATCAGTAAACATGATGTTGACCTGGCCGCCGACGAGATCGGTCAGAGCCTGCGGGGTCCCTTTGTAAGGCACATGCAGAATGTCGATGCCGGCGCGATGCGCCAGGGTGCCGCCTGCGACGATGCCTGTGCTATTGCCACTGGCATAGGTGACTTTGCCCGGATTTTTGCGGGCGTAGTCGATGAGTTCCTTTACCGTGGTGTAGGGCTGTTTGGGATTGGCCACCAACAGAAATGGCAAGTTGCCGCCACGTGCAATCGGCGTGAAATCCTTGACCGGGTCGTAGGGGACGTTCTTCATCAGGAACGGTGCGGCGGAATGCGAGGTGTTCGTGGTGACGAACAAGGTGTAGCCGTCGGGTTTGGCGCGTGCGACGTACTGTGCGGCGATGGTGGCGTTGGCGCCGGGTTTGTTTTCCACGATCACTTGTTGACCCAGTATCTGGCCTAGTTCGGCGGCAAAGATCCGGCCTACCGCATCGGTGCCGGATCCTGCGGGAAAGGGCACGATCAGCGTGATCGGTTTTTCAGGATAGGCGGCTTGGGCGGGGGACGTGAATACGGACGCAAGTGCGATGCTGCATAGCGCCGCGGCGCGTAGGATGCGTAACAACATGGGGTCTCTCTCCGGTTGGTGGATGGCTGCGGCTCTGTGATGGCGGTTTAGCTGGCCGTGGCCGCTGGGCCGGGTGGCAGGGTATTACGTGGACGCTTTTCCCGTTGCGGGGGCTGGGAAACCGCGTATTACGCGATCTGGTGATTCTTCGTAGGGCGGCGAGTAGATGACCAGCAAACGCACGGGGGTGTCGCTGGTGACGGTGAAAACGTGCGGGATGTCCGGGGGGAAATAGCAGCAGTCGCCAGCGACCATGTCGGCGGATTCGTCACCGACTTGCGCGCGGGCGGTGCCTTCTAGCAGATAACAGACTTGCTCGATGCCGGGGTGCGCATGGGGTAGGGCGCCTTGGCCTTTTTCTATTACGCCTAATAGGACTTCTACGTGTTTGGCGCCGACGTTTTCTCGGCCGATCAGACGGCGGTTGAGGGTGCCGGTGTGGTTGGCGGGGTGGTAGCCGGGGACTTGGGATTCGCGGACTAGCCAGGTGGGGAGGTTGGGCATGATTGGATGGTTGAATTTTATGAGTGTGAAAATTATTTCATGGATGTGAAATGTTGGGCAAGGGGGTTTTCCCGGGCAGCGGAATGATTTGTTTACGGGGGGAGAGGGTTCTGTTGGTCGTCGAGCCGAGGCAATCGGCCCGGCCGGGCTTCACAAAGCCGGTCCGGCGCGCGGGCGCCGGACACCGTGTTCGCTCACCTCGTCCGGCCCGTTCGGGCCTACCTACGGTGTCCGCTCCACTCGACTTTGAGGCGCCCGGCCGGGCCGATTGCCTCGGCTCGACTGGCAGCAATTAGAATTCTCTGCATCGCTGGCACGACTTTCTTGCTTGGCGTTTTTCTGCAGCCGCGATGGCAAAGAAGAAGATCTTGCGGTGCTGCTTTCGGCGGCCGCCCTGCGCGGCCACCTCAAGCTATCGGTCCGGGCATGCTACGGGGGGGGGGCGTGGTGCTTGGTTGGAAGATCTGCTTGGCCGCGAGTGAGGCTTGCGGCGATGGTGTCTGGCCACTAGCTGGCAAAACAACTGGATTTCACTGCTGCTGTAAATCCCACAAAGCCGCCAACATATGCCGTGTAACGGGCTCGCTCAGTTGCTCGCGATAAGCGACGCCTAATTGCCGCCACAAAGCCGGTCGCAATGGCCGCATGAGAATGCGTTCATCCGGCGCTGGCGCGCCCGCCTCGTGAGGCAGCAATGTCCCACCGTAACCTGCACCGACGAGGCTCTTGATGGCGTCGTTGTAGTTCAACGCGATGCGGGGAACAGGCCGCAGGCCGACCTTGGCAAACCACTGTGTGGTCAATCGAGACAGGTGGGTGCCGGGGTCGTTCAGGATGAGCGGCCGTTCGGCCATCCAACGCGGGGTGATATGAGCAGGTGCACGCCAGGCCGCTGGCAGGAATGCCACAACGGGATCACGCCGCCAGGGCTGGATGGTCAGGCCTGCAACCTTGGACTGGGGCAAGGCGACGATGCCGATGTCGAGCGATCCGTCGCTCAATTGCGCAAGGGTTTGTTGCGAGGTCAGGACTGCGATTTGTACGTCAATGGCTGGATGCGATTGCGCTAAAGACGCCAGCGCTCGCGGCAGTAAATGAGCGATGACGCCGGTGGACGCTCCCAGACGGACGCGGCCCGCCAGACCTTGGGCCTGGCGTGATACGTCATCCAGCGCATGCGTCACGTCCGCCAGCAGCTTTCGTGCATGGTCGATCAGGCTCTCGCCAATGGCCGTGGGGCGTACATGGCCCTTGGCCCGGGACAGCAGTTGTGCGCCTACGCGCTGCTCCAGTTCGCTGATGTGCAGGCTGACCGTGGGCGGCGCCAGGTGCAGCAATGCCGCTGCCTTGGCGAACGAACCCTGGTCAGCAATCGTGACGAGCGTGCGCAACTGATCCAGGTTGATTTCCCGCATGATGCCTCACAGGTCAGAATTTCTGAATAAATAGATTATTAAATTCAACTTTTCTAATTCTACGGTCGGAGGCACGATAAACGCCATCGAACTTTCACCAGGATCATTGCGATGACCATCCCTCATGTTTTTATCGACGGCGACCAAGGCACGACGGGCCTGCAGATCCATGCGCGCTTGCAGGGGCGCGGCGATATCGTCATTGACACTTTGCCGGCGGCTTATCGCAAGGACCCGCAACGTCGCGCCGAGGCGTTGAACGCCTGCGATATTGCCATTTTGTGCCTGCCCGACGCGGCGGCGCGCGAGGCGGTGGCGCTGGTTAAAAATCCCGACGTGCGCATCATCGACGCCAGTTCGGCCCATCGCGTCCAGGATGGCTGGACCTATGGATTTCCGGAGTTGAGCGCCGATCAATCGCGTCTGATTGCGCAGTCCAAACGCGTCACGAATCCGGGTTGTTATCCTACGGGCGCTGTCGGCCTGCTATCGCCTTTGGTGACGGCGGGCTTGCTGCCGTCTGACTATCCCCTGGCCATTCACGCTGTGTCGGGGTATTCCGGCGGCGGGCGCGCGGCTGTCGAACGGTACGAGGGCGTCGATCCGCACAGAGCAGGGAGCAGCGGCAGCCAACAGTCCAGCAGCCTGCCCGCGTTCCAGATCTATGGCTTGCCGCTGCAACATAAACACGTCCCGGAGATTCAACGTTATGCCGGCTTGGCATTGCCGCCGGTTTTTGTGCCGGCGTACGGGTCTTATCGCCAGGGGATCGTGCTCACTATTGCGTTACAACAACGGCTGTTGCCCGCGGGTGCGGATGCCGAGGCGGTGCACGCCTGCCTTGCCGATCATTACGCGGGTGCGCAACACGTGCGTGTGTTGCCGCAAGCCGGGTCTTCCGCGTTGCAGGCCCTGGACCCCCAGCGTTTGAATAACACCAATAATATGGAGCTTGCTGTTTTCTCCAATCCCGAGCATGGCCAGATTCTTTTGACAGCAGTATTCGATAACCTGGGTAAGGGGGCTTCGGGGGCAGCGGTGCAGAACCTGGATTTGATGCTGCAAGCGGCGTAGTTTTCGCCTGGGCCGACCAGTCGCCGAATCCATCAACGGCAACAGGGACTATGCCCCGGTAGGCCAACGCGGCTGTTACACTGCCGCGTCTTCGCCTTTTTCGAATATTTTCATGTCTGCCCCCCGTTTAGACGCCGCCACGCCGTTGCCTCAGTGGCTGCAGTACCTTGAATCCATTCACAGCAAGGCTATCGATCTGGGGCTGGACCGGGTCAAGCAGGTGGCGGACCGCCTGGCATTGCAACTGAACGGCGTGAAGTTCGTCGTCGGCGGCACCAATGGCAAGGGCTCGACCTGTGCCATGCTCGAGGCCATCTTGCTGGCCGCGGGCTATCGGGTGGGCTTGTACACCTCGCCGCACTTGATCGATTTCAATGAACGCGCCCGGGTCAACGGCGAGATTGCCAGCGACGCTGCGTTGACCGAGCAGTTTGCCGCAGTCGAAGCGGCACGCGGCGAGATTACGCTGACCTATTTCGAGTTCACCACGCTGGCAATTTTGCGTTTGTTTGCGCAGTCGAATCTCGATGCCATCGTGCTCGAGGTGGGTCTCGGGGGGCGTCTGGATGCCGTCAATATCGTTGATGCCGATTGCTCCATCATCACCAGCGTCGATCTGGATCATACCGACTGGCTGGGCGATACCCGCGAAAAAATCGGCTGGGAAAAGGCCCATATCTACCGCAACGGCCGGCCGGCCATATGCAGTGATCCGCAGCCGCCACAATCGTTGCTGGACTACGCCGCAGAGATCGGCGCCGATCTGTGGCTGTTTGGTAAAGACTTCAACTATTCCGGCGATCGCCAGCAATGGGCCTATGGCGGCCGCGGCCAGCGCCGCAATGCATTGGCCTATCCCGCATTGCGGGGCGCAAATCAATTGCTGAATGCGTCCGCTGCACTGGCCGCACTGGAGTCGGTGCGCGACCGTCTGCCCGTGCCCCAGCAAGCCGTCCGCATCGGTCTGTTGCAGGCATCGGTGCCGGGCCGATTCCAGATTTTGCCCGGTCAACCCACCATCATTCTGGATGTCGCGCACAACCCGCACGCGGCGGCAGTGCTGGCGCAAAACCTCGATAACATGGGTTTTCATCCCTACACCCATGCGGTCGTCGGCATGCTCAACGACAAAGATGTCGACGGCGTGCTGGCCAAGATGCTGGGGCGTATCGATCACTGGTATTGCGCAGGGTTGCCAGGGCCCCGCGGAGGCAGCGGGGACGACCTCGCCAAGCACGTCTCATCTGCCATCGAGACGGCTCCGGCTGATTCCGACGGCCCTACTGTGCAAGCGTACGCCGACCCCGCGGCAGCGTTCGCTGCGGCCCGTGAACGGGCAGGCGAGGGTGATAGAATCGTGGTGTTTGGCTCGTTTCTCACCGTTGCCGCGGTTTTGCAGGCACTGGGTCGCAAAATTTAAGGTTTCGGCAGTCGGGGCGCAGGCTCCGGTCAGGTCGCAAGGAATTCCTGCCCATGGGATTTTTCACTCGCAAAGACTCCGCCTCTCAGGCATCGCCCTCTAGACCGCGTCCGTCGGTATCGAGCGAAGCCCAGGCGGCAGAACTCCGTGGGCGTGCTCGCCGGCGGTTAGCTGGCGCCGTCGCGCTGGTGCTCGCAGCTGTCATCGTGCTGCCGATGGTATTGGACTCCGAGCCCGTACCAGTGGCGGACGATATCCCCATTCGTTTGCCGGATCGCAATACGCCTTACCAACCACAGGTTTCGCCACCGGCCGTGGCCGACGCGGGCAATGCTGCCACGGGTACCACGCCAGAGGGCACCGCGGTCACACCGCCTGCGACGACTCCCGCAGAGCCGCCGGCCGTTCCCATGCCGCCCGACGTCTCTACACCGCCCGAGACGCCGCCGCCTGCCACCGCTCAGCGCCCCGAGACACCGCCTGCCGCGGTGACCCCGCCCAAGCCGCCGGCGACCAAACCGCCAGTCACGCCGCCCAAGCCGCGCGACGACGACGGTGCGCGGGCGTTGGCGCTGCTGGAGGGCCGTTCTCCTACAGACACGCCTGCGCCAGCTGCACCCAAGCCGGCCGCGCCTAAGCCCGCCGCCAAAGGCAATTTCGTCCTGCAGATCGCCTCGTACGGCGCCCAGGCCGATGCCCAGTCGCGACGTACCAAGCTGCACCAGGCCGGCGTCACCAACGCCTTTGTCGAACAAGCTTCCGTTGGAGGTAAACAGTCGTACCGCCTGCGCGTGGGGCCATTCCCGTCGCGTGAGGCAGCCCAGGCCGCTCAGGCACGCCTGCGCACGCTGGGTTATGACAACGGCTTCATCGCCAGCCAGTGACCGGTTTCGATTTCGTCGTGTTGGCCATCCTGGCAGCCTCTGGTCTGCTGGGGTTGGTACGCGGCCTGCTGAAAGAAATCCTGTCGTTGATGGCGTTTCTGTTGGCCTTCGTGGCAGCGATCTGGTGGGGGCCCTCTGTATATGGCTGGATTGAACCCTATATAGAGACTCCGATGCTGCGTATGGGTATTGCGTACGCAGCGGTGTTTATTTTGGTGTTGCTAGGGGTAGGGCTGCTCAATATGACGTTGGCTGCCCTGATCCGTACGACCGGCTTGTCGCCGGCAGATCATGGCCTGGGCGCCGTGTTCGGCTTGGCGCGAGGTTTGTTGTTTGTGTTGATATTGGTGGCGTTGGGCGGCTATACGCCGTTGCCGCAAGAGCCCTGGTGGCAAAACGCCATGTTTTCGCATTCGGCCACCGAGGCCGTCAGGCATATCAAGTTGTGGTTGCCGCCGTCATTGGCGACGTGGCTGCCCTACTAAGTTTCGTTTAACGGGAAATCACCATGTGTGGAATCATCGGGGTCATTGGGCGCGGGCCGGTCAACCAGCTGCTCTATGACGGTTTGCTGCTGCTGCAGCATCGTGGCCAGGACGCGGCTGGTATTGCGACGTCGTCCCAAGGCAGCCACTTCAACATGTTCAAGGCCCACGGCCTGGTGCGGGATGTTTTCCGCACCCGCAACATGCGATCGCTGCCCGGTACCAGCGGTATCGGTCATGTGCGCTACCCCACGGCGGGCTCCAGCGCCAGCGAAGAAGAAGCGCAGCCGTTCTACGTGAACGCCCCGTTCGGCATCACTTTTGCCCATAACGGCAATCTGACCAACTGGCGCGAGTTGCGCGAGTCGCTGTATCGCGATGACCGCCGCCACATCAATACGAATTCCGATTCCGAGGTGCTGCTCAATGTGCTGGCGCACGAGCTGCAGTCGGCTGCCACGGGCGTGTCGCTCAATGACGACACGCTGTTTCGCGCTGTCGCAGCCGTGCACAAACGGGTGCGTGGCGCTTATGCTGTCGTGGCCCAGATTTCCGGCTATGGCATGTTGGCATTCCGCGATCCGCACGGCATTCGTCCGTTGTGTATCGGCCGCCAGGAAACCGATGAGGGCGTCGAGTGGATGGTCGCTTCGGAATCGGTCGCCCTTGAGGGTAGCGGTTTTGCGTTTGTGCGCGACGTCGAGCCGGGCGAGGCGATTTTTGTCGATCTGGACGGCCGCATGGTCAGCCGCCAATGCGCTGAAAATCCGCAGCTCGTTCCGTGTATTTTCGAATACGTGTATTTCGCACGTCCGGATTCGATGATCAATGGCGTGTCGGTGTACGACGCCCGTCTGCGCATGGGTGAATACCTGGCCGACAAGGTCGCGCGCAATATGCGCCTGGGCGACATCGACGTCGTGATGCCGATTCCGGATTCGTCGCGTCCTGCCGCCATGCAGTTGGCCGCCCGTCTGGGACTCGATTATCGCGAAGGCCTGATCAAGAACCGCTACGTGGGCCGTACGTTCATCATGCCGGGCCAGGCGGTGCGCCGTAAGTCTGTTCGCCAGAAACTCAACGCGATCGGCAGCGAGTTCAAGGGCAAAAACGTGCTGCTGGTCGATGATTCCATCGTGCGCGGCACGACCAGCCGCGAAATCGTCGATATGGCGCGTGCCGCTGGCGCAAACAAGGTCTACTTCGCCTCTGCTGCGCCTCCAGTGCGCTTCCCCAACGTGTATGGCATCGATATGCCTACGCAGAGCGAGTTGATCGCCACCGGCCGTTCTGACGAGGAAATCGCGCGTACGATCGGTGCTGACGGGTTGATCTATCAAGACCTCAGCGATATGCAGCGCGCGGTCACGGATATCAATCCGGCTCTGACGCGTTTTGAGTCGTCGTGCTTTGACGGTCAGTACGTGACCGGCGATATTACGGCGGAATACCTCGAGCGCCTGGGCCAATCGCGTGGCGACCCAGGTGGCGATGAGTCTACCGGCGGGCTGCAGTTCAACATGGGATATTCGTCGAACGACGCCTGATACGGCGCATGATCGGTCTTTCCTTTCTGTAACGATGCCGGGCTGTGGTATGGCCCGGCATCATATTTTTTACCTCGGTGCACATTACATGCAATCTTCTCGTCGCCTGTTATGGCTGATCGCCATTCTCTGCTTTGGTGCGTTGGGCGTTGCCCTGGTGTCGCAGCATGTGTATGACATGCCGCCTTGCGCATGGTGTGTGTTGCAGCGCTTGATCTATCTGACTATCGGCGTGATTGCTTTGATCGGTGCCAATGTGCGGGTGCTGGCTCGGTTGTGCGCGGGGTTGGCGGCCTTATTGAGCGTCGGCGGGATTGCTGCGGCTTGGTATCAATATGATGTGGCGGCGCATATGTTTTCTTGCGATCAGACGTTTGCGGATCAGTTCATGAGTGCGTCGGGGTTGGATGGGGCGGTGCCTTGGCTGTTTGGGATTTATGCCAGTTGCATGGATGCCATGGTGGAAGTGCTCGGGGTGGAGTATGCGCTCTGGAGTTTGAGTTTGTTTGTTTTGTTGTTGTTGGCGAGTTTGTGGGGGATGTTGCGGAGGTAATCGCGCAGGACGGGGGGATCGAGTGCTATTGGACGTCGAGGCGGGGCAGTGACCGTGTTGGCGCTTCACGTGGCTGGTCGGCCGCCTGCGCGTCCGACACCGCTTCGTTCACCTCGTCCGCGCCTGCGCGCTCCCTACGGTATCCACTCGCTCGGCCACGAGGCGCGCCAACACGGTCACTGCCCCGCCTCGACTCGCAGTATCTCTGATTCCCTCGTCGCTGGCACGGGTGGTCTACGTAGGCTTCGTAGGAACTGGCTTTTGCAAGGATGAAGATCTTGCAGGGCTGCTATTCATGGCCGCCTACGGGCGCGGCCATGAATAGCGTGCGTGATCTGCATGCGAAGGCTTTGGCATCGGAGATGAACAGAAGATCTCTCGAGCTAGGGCGTCGTGACACATAGAGACTTACTACGCATCGTCGGATGCGCCACATGCGTCATGCTCTACATCTCGTCGTACGTTCTACGTATCATCGTCGCATGCATCAACTCTAGCCAAGCAGATCTTCCAACTTGGCACCACGCCACCCCGCCGCATGCCCGGACCGATCGCTATTCGCGCGTGTGCAGGGCACGCGCGAATAGCAGCCCTGCAAGATCTTCCTCTTTGCCAACACGGTCACAGAAAAACGCCAAGCAAGACAGCCGTGCCAGCGATGTGATGAGCTTGAATTACTGCGAGTCGAGCCGAGGCAATCGGGCCGTGAGGGCGCCTCAAAGCCGAGTGGAGCGGATACCGAAGGAAGCGCGAAGGCGCGGACGAGGTGAGCGAACACGGTGTCCGGCGCCCGCGCGCCGGACCGGCTTTGTGAAGCCCTCACGGCCCGATTGCCTCGGCTCGACGTCCATAAGCACGCCACCCTCCCCACGACTATTCAGCACCAACTAGCCAATCGGTGAACGCGGGTGCCGCACGCTGCGACGAGTCAATCGTATGAGGAGAGGCTGCGGACTGCCAGACGGTTTATCAGTCTGTACGATGCTGCAGGCTGTAGGTAGCGCGGTCGTCTTGCGCTAGCAATTTCGTCAGGACGGGCATCGTTTCTTTCAATGCCGCGTGCAAGGTCCAGGGCGGGTTGACGATGAACATGCCGCTGCCATGCAGGCCGAACCCATCGGCTGCGGGTCGTTTTACCGTCAACGATACGTGCAGCCAGTTTTTGATCGGCAGGTTTTCGAGGTGGCGAGGCATTTCGGTAGCCTCGCGCCGTTGAACCAGCGGATACCAGACGGCATAGGTGCCGGTGGCAAAACGCTTGAGGCCTTCCTTGACGGCGTTCAGAGTGCGTTTGTAGTCCTGTTTGTCCTCGTATGAGGGATCGATCAGCACCATTCCACGCCGCGTGGGCGGGGGCAATAGTGATTTCATGCCTTCGAAACCGTCGGCCGCGAAGATAGTGGTTTGACGTAATGCGACGCGGTCGAGTTTCTCGAGATTGCTGGCCAAGATGCCGGATTCGTTCGGATGCATTTCGAACAGCCGCAACCGGTCGCGGTCGCGCAGTGCGTCCAATGTCAGCCAGGGCGAGCCGGGGTAATGACGCAAGCGCCCGTTAGGGTTATAGCGCCGGACTTGGGCGACGTAGTCTTCCAAAAGCGGCGGCAGGTCTTTCAGGTCCCACAGGCGGCCGATGCCATCGGCAAATTCGGCGTTCTTGTTGGCCCATTCGCCATCGAGCGCATACAAACCTGCGCCAGCATGGGTGTCGATGACCCAGTAGGGGGTGTCCTTGCGGTTCAGATAATCCAGCATTTGAACCAGCAGCGCGTGCTTTAACACGTCGGCATGATTGCCGGCATGGAAAGCGTGTCGATAACTAAACAAAATAATTTCCTGTCGTCAGGCAAGAGGGGAAATACTGGCCAGCTCGTCGGTGAAAATGGCGTCCATGCCCCAGGATAGCAGCAGTTGCGCGCGCGCCGGCTCGTTGACGGTCCAGGCGGCGATGCGGTAGCCCGCGGCGTGTACGTCCGCGATCAGTTCAGGCGTGGCATCACGCTGATTGATGTTAAGGGCGACGCAATCATACTTGGCCAAGCGTTCACGCCAATCGACGGGCACTTGTTCGACCAGCAGGGCCCTGGGCAATTCCGGTGCGGCGGTCTGGGCGGCGGCCAGAGAGGCTTCGGAAAACGAGGACAGCAAGGGCGCGACGGTGGCGCCCTGCCAGAGCGCCCGTGCTGTTAACGCTACTGCGGTGCCGGTTTCGGCTTCGCGGCCGGGACTGGGTTTGATTTCGACGTTGCAGGCAATGTGGTTGGCAATCGCGTAGCGGGCTACGGCCTGAAAGCTGGCAACGGGTTCGCCCACATAGTCCGGTGAATGCCAGCCGCCCGCGTCCAGCAACACCAGTTCCGTGTAGGGCAGGGCGCCAGCAGGACCACAGCCGTCTGTTGTGCGATCCAGGTCATCGTCGTGCAACAGAAAGGCGACGTTATCGCGACTGAGTTTGACGTCGAACTCGACCATGCGAAAACCATGCGCTGCACCCACGCGCATCGCAGCCAATGTGTTTTCGGGCGCCAGGCGGCCGCCGCCGCGATGAGCAATATGGGTGGGATATGGCCAGGAAGCGGACATAGGCATGATGGTGTGATAGTGAAAACGAGACTGAATAAAGGCCGAGATTGCAAGAATAACCCTTCAGGGTTCATTAAGCTGGGTTTCCAGAAAATTAAATAGGTCCTGACCGGGGGGTATACCTATACTTTGTCACCACAACAGAGAAGGGTGTGACTCACACCCGGGTAACCCCCTATCGCTGTGTATGTACGACCTTGTTTATCTGCAGGACAAGGCCTCACGTTCCAGCGGTATTCCATAAAAGAAGGAGACAAGGTTTGACCTGGGATCTACTGCCTCTGGCCTTGGTAGACGGCGTGGCTTATGCCAGCCTGCTATTTTTGGTCTCGATGGGCCTGACGCTGGTGTTTGGCGTCATGGGAATACTGAACGTCGCTCATGGTGCGTTTTATGCGTATGGCGGTTATGCGGCGGCCACTTTTGTCATGGCGCTCGCGCCGCATAGCGAATCCCCCGTTTTGTTGTTTGCGGCTCTGTTCGCGGCCGCGATTGTCGTGGGGCTGGTGTTAGGCGGCGTGATGGAGTTTTTGCTGATCCGCCGCGCGCAGAACTACGATCCCATCCTCAAACTGCTGCTGACCTTTGGGGCGTTTTTGATGCTGGAAGATATCCAGCGCATGATCTGGGGTGCGCAGCCCTATAGCGCCAGCGAGGTGGTAAACCGGCTGGGCAATATCGAGTTGGGCGACATCACCTACACGACGTATCAGTTGATCATCGTGCCGGTGACCGCCTTGCTGGCTTATGTGTTCCTGGAGTTTTTCCTGAAGCACACCAAACTGGGCAAGCAGACCGTGGCCATGACCCACCATCGCGAAGTCGCGACGTCCCTGGGCATCAACGCAAAGAAAATCGGCCTGGTGACTTTTGTGATCGCGACGATTCTGGGGGCTCTGGGCGGTGCGCTGGCGGCGCCCACGACCTCGCTCGTGCCTGGCGCCGGTACGGATATGACGGTGTTGTCCTTTGCTGTGGTAGCCACGGCAGGCCTAGGGCAGATCACAGGTGCGTTGATCGCATCGCTGTTGATCGGCATCATCCGCGCCATGACGGTCTACACCGCGCCGGAACTGGAAGTCGCAGTCCCTTACATCATCATGGTGCTCGTGCTGATCATCCGGCCGCATGGCTTGTTCACCGTGGCTCAAGCGAGGAGGATCTGATGAGCGTTCCTATCCTCAGCGTACTGGCCGCGCTTATCACCCTCATCGTGGGCTATAGCTTTTCCTGGACCATCACGCCGATTGTGATCGGGCTGACATACGCCATCGCTGCCCTGGGGGTCTCGATCATGGCGCGCGCGGGCCAGGTGTCGTTCGGTCATGCCATGTATGCCTGCATCTCGGCATATACGGTGGCATTCCTGGCGCGGGCCATGCCCGGCGCAGATGCGTTGTTATTGATCCTGGCGGGTGTCGTCGCCAGCTTCGCCGCTGCATTGATCGTCGGCTCATTTGTGGTGCGCTACCGGGGGATTTTCTTCGGGATGTTGAACCTCGCGCTCAGCATGGTGCTCTTTGCGTTGCTGGGCAAGCTCTATCACTTGACGGGCGGCTCAGATGGTTTGCGCATCGTGCGTCCTACCTTGTTCGGCATGGTTATGGAACGCGCGGCCTTTGAGCGTGGCCTGCTGGTGCTGACCTTGGTGTTGTCGCTGCTGCTGGCGTGGTGGGTACAACGTTATTTCCGTTCAGGCAGCGGGCAGGCATTGTCCGCCATCAAGACCAATGAGACTCGCATCGAGTACCTGGGCTTTTCGGCCTATCTGATCATGTGGAAGGGGTATCTGTTGTCGGCTGTGGTGGTGGGCATATCGGGTGCTTTGCTCGCCTTGATGCAGGGGTTGGTCACGCCTGAACTGGGTTCCTGGCTACGGTCAGGGGAGTTCGTCTTCATCACCATTCTGGGCGGTGCGGGCCACGCGGCTGGCGCATTCCTGGGTGCCGCCGCGTTCGAGTTCGTCAAGCTGGCGTCGGCCGCCTATTTCCCTGGACTGTGGCAGTTCCTGTTGGGGCTGACGCTGATCTTGGTGATCTTTATCTTCCCAACTGGCTTTGTCGGTCAGATCGTGAAGCGCATCGCCAACTCCAAACCGGCAAGGAACTGAGCATGGAACCGTTAGTGAAAACGACCGGCCTGACGCTCGCCTTTGGCGGCGTGGTGGCGGCGGACAATATTGATTTTGAGCTGCATGAGGGCGAGCGCCTGGCCGTGATCGGGCAGAACGGTGCGGGCAAGACCACGTTCATCAACATCTGCACCGGATACCTGAAGCCTTCAAAGGGCAAGGTGTACTTCAACGGCAAAGACGTGACCGGCATGGCGCCGCGCAGGATAGTGCGGCTCGGCCTCGGACGCTCGTTTCAATTGCCGCAGTTATTTACCGAGCATACGGTGCGCCAATGCGTGCAAATTGCCGCCGCGAGACGCAATAAAGACCTGAGCTGGTTCCGTGCCCTGGAGCACACCATAGATGGTCGCGAAGTCGATGCGACCTTGGATCTGGTGGGCTTGCTGCCGGACGCCGATGCGCTTTGCATTGAGCTGCCGGAGGGCAAACGCAAGCTGCTGGACGTGGCGATGGCTCTGGCCCTGCAACCCAAACTCCTGATCATGGACGAGCCCACCAGCGGCGTAGCCTCGGAGGACAAACACGGCTTGATGGAAACTGTCATGCATGCGCTGGACGAGCGCAGGGTGACGAGCTGGTTCGTGGAACACGACGTGGATATCGTATCTCGCTACGCCACGCGCGTGGCGGCGTGGATCGCCGGCAAGGTCGCTGCCGACGGTTCGCCCGAGCACGTCCTGAACCATCCGCAAATCAAGAGCGAAGTCCTGGGGGTATGAGCCATGTTGAATCTATCGGCCATTAACGTAGACCTCGCCGGCAATCGCATTCTGCGTGATGTCACCGCCCGATTCGAGGCGGCGAAAACGATCGGCATTGTGGGCCGCAATGGCGCGGGCAAGACTACGCTGTTGCGCACCATCATGGGCCTGACCCGGCTGAAATCCGGGCGCATCGAGTTCGACGGCATCGAACTCTCGGCATTGCCGGGACATCTGCGGGCGGCACACCAGATCGGCTATTCCCCCGAGGACCGCGTGATTTTTCCCACGATGACGGTGGAGCAGAACCTGCGTCTGCCTTGTGAAGTCCAGGGCCAGTCGAATGACGCGATCCGGCAACGTATCGACACGGTGCTGAAGGTCGTACCTCAGCTGGAACCCATGTTGGCGCGTTCCGGCGCGGCCCTGTCGGGCGGGCAGGGCAAGATGGTGGCGCTCGCGAGAGCGGTGATGGTGGGCACGCGCCTGTTGATGCTGGACGAGCCCTTTCAGGGGCTGGCGCCGAAGCTCGCGCGCGACTACACCGAGGCGCTGGCCCGGTTGAAAGACTTGCAACCTGATCTGTGTGTGGTGATTACCGAGTCCAATGTCAAACTGCTCGGCGATATCCCGGACCAGATCTGGACCATTGAACGTGGCGCGATCGCGCTGAATTGAGGTGAGACTTCATCGCAGGGCCGCATGTAAACACAATACGGGTGGCCCTCAGTGAATCGTGTTCTTGACACTGAAGACCATTTGGCAACACGGTAAGTAACCCCAGGCAGAAGACGGAGAGAGAGATGGGTCAATTACAAGGCAAAGTCGCCATCATCACGGGCGCAGGCAGTGGCTTTGGCGAAGGCATCGCCAAGCTGTTCGCCAAAGAGGGCGCTCAGGTCGTGATCGCCGACATCAATAAAAAGGCCGCTGATCGCGTGGCCGGCGAGATCGGCAGCGTCGCGCTGTCACTGCAGGCGGATGTCTCCAGCCGTGCGGACATCGATGCGATGGTCAAGCACACCCTCGAAGCGTTTGGCGGATTGGACATCGTGGTGAACAACGCCGCCATCACCCACAAAAACCAGCCCATGCTGGATGTGGATGAGGAAATGTTTGATCGTATGTTCGCGGTCAATGTGAAATCCATCTACCACATGTCGCAGGCCGTGATTCCGCACATGCGGCAGCAAAAGCGCGGTGTGATCTTGAACATCGGCTCCACCGCGGGCATTCGTCCGCGTCCCGGGCTGAGCTGGTACAACGCCTCCAAAGGCGCTGTAAACGTATTGTCCAAGTCGATGGCCGTTGAACTGGGGCCCGACAATATCCGTGTCAACGCCATTTGCCCGGTGATGGGCGTGACGGGCATGTTTGAGCTGTTCATGGGGCTGCCGGACACGCCGGAGAACCGCGCGAAATTCTCGTCCACGATTCCATTGGGCCGTTTCTGCCAACCGTCGGATGTCGCCGCGGCTGCGCTGTATCTGGCCAGCGACGCCGCGGAGTTCATCACCGGCGTCGAATTCCCGGTGGACGGTGGCCGCACGATTTGATGCAGAGCGGCGTGCTTTGAATGGTGTAGTCATGCGATCCTGTGTGGCACGATTGAAGGACGTAGTCATGCAGCACAGGATTCAGCGATTCGTATTGACAGGTACTGACGCATAGCTGGGTGCCTGAGGTTTTACATAGATGTGTCTTTGCTGCAGCCGGTTCGCAGCAGCCATGCGTTCAGATTTTTCGGAGTTGTCGATGAAAATCAAAGCCGCCGTTTTGCGCAATATGGGCCTGACTGCACCTTATGCAGACAGCCGTCCCTTGCAAATCACCGAAGTCGAACTGGACCCGCCAGGTTTTGGCGAAGTCTTGGTGCGTATCCGTGCCGCGGGCCTTTGCCATTCAGATCTATCCGTCATCAATGGCGACCGCCCACGCGGCCTGCCTATGGTGCTGGGCCACGAATCATCGGGTGAGGTCGTGGAGGTCGGGGCCGGTGTCACGGATCTGAAAGCCGGCGATCATGTCGCCATGGTCTTCGTCCCCAGCTGCGGATGCTGCCATCCCTGCCTGGAGGGCAGGCCGGCACTATGTGAACCAGGGGCGGCCGCGAATACGCAAGGGACATTGTTGAGCGGCGCGCGGCGTTTGCATGTCGGTGACGAGTATCTGAATCACCACACCGGTGTGTCGTGCTTTGCCGAATACGCCGTGGTGTCACGCCGTTCATGCGTCAAGGTCAATGTCGAACTATCTCATCGCGAGGCGGCACTATTCGGTTGCGCCGTCTTGACCGGGGCGGGAGCGGTGTTGAACCGCGCCCGCGTCAAGGCAGGCGACGATGTGGCGATTGTCGGTTTGGGCGGCGTGGGTCTCAGCGCCTTGCTCGCTGCCGTCGCAGCTGGCGCGCGCCGGGTAGTGGCGGTGGATCTGTCCGATGACAAACTGGCCTTGGCGCGTGAGCTGGGCGCCACGCATACGGTGAACCCCAAGCAGGTCAAGAGCGATGACGATCTCTATGACCTGGCTGGCGGCCGCGTGCACTACGGGCTGGATATGGCGGGCGCGGTGCCGGCGTTTGAAACTGCCTACAAACTGACTCGCCGGGGCGGTGCCACCGTTACCTCAGGCCTGCCGAATCCCAAACTGGGTTTCTCGCTGTCATTGTCGCAAATGGTGGGCGAGGAACGCGAAATCCGAGGCAGTTATCTGGGCTCGGGGGTGCCTGCCATCGATATTGGGCGCTATATCGATCTGTACAAAGGCGGCCGTTTGCCGGTAGACAAGATGATGGGCAAGTCCTTTACGCTGGATCAGATCAACGAAGGTTTTGACGAGTTGGCCACAGGGAGCAATCTGCGCGACGCGATTGTGTTTTAACGAGGGTGCATTTCATTACCCATTTGCATTGACAACATAAACCGTTGGACCAGGAGACAACACAATGAAGAAACTTTCCAGGCTGACCCCCATGCTGGGCGCCGTGCTGCTATCGAGCGTGGCGGCATTTGCCCACGCCGCCGACAAACCCAAAGAGCTCAGTGTCGGCATCTCGACCTATTTGTCGGGTTCGGCCTCGGTGTTCGGGATTCCCGCCCGCGATGCTGCCGAAATTTTGATCCAGGACATCAATGCCAATGGCGGCATCGATGGCGTGAAAATCGTGCCCAGCTATATCGACGAGGGCGGCGGCGGCGAAAAGCTGTTGACCGAGTATCGCCGTTTGGCCGAGGGCGGCACGCGTGTCATGCTGTCGGCAATTTCCAGCGGCCACTGCAATATCGTGGCGCCGGTCGCCGAGGACCTGAAGGTCCTGAACGTGCTGTGGGACTGCGGCACGGAAAAAGCGCTGGAGGGCAAGAAATACAAATACGTGGTCCGTACCCAGGCCAACGCCACCACCGAGATGGTGGCACAGGTGCTGTACCTGATGAAGGTGAAGCCGGACTTCAAGACCCTGGCCATCGTCAACCAGGACTACGCCTGGGGCCGCGATTCGCGCGACATCTTCATGGCAGCGCTGAAGAAATTCAAACCCGATGTGAAAGTCGTCGCCGAGATGTTCCCGAAATTCGGTGCGGCAGACTTCTCCACGGAAATCAGCCGCCTGCAGGCGCTGCGTCCGGACGTGATCCTGTCGACCTCATGGGGCGGCGATCTGGATAATTTCGTACGCCAGGCCTCGCAACGCAATCTGTTCAAGAACTCGACTTTCGTCCTGTCCCTGGCGGAAAGCTCGCTGGAGCGGCTCGGCAACGCTCTGCCCGAAGGCGTTTACGTCGGCGCGCGTGGCGATCATTATTTCCTGCACCCGGAAACCAAAGATGATCCCGCCCACCAGGCGTTCATCAAGAAATTCCATGACAAAACCGGCGCCTATCCGATTTACTCGGTGTACCACATGGTGCAAGCCCTCAATGGCCTGAAAGCGGGTTACGAAAAGGCCATCAAGGACAACGGTGGAGCATGGCCTACGCCCGAGCAGGTGGCCGCGGCGATGCATGACATCAAGTTCAAAGGCTTTGGGCGCGAGCTGACGCTCAATCGCGTCGACGGACAGAGCCTGGAGGCACAGCTTTTCGGCGTGACCAAAAAGAGCGACAAGTATCCGTTCAAGGTGCTGTCGGATATCACCATCGTGCCGGCCGATCTGGTCACCCCGGGCGTTGAGGAGACCTCGATGGGCTGGATCGAAAAGAGCTTGAGTGCCGAGGTGCTCAAGAGCGATCAGATCAAGGTTTATAAAGACTGATTGTTCTGCATGCCCGTGACATTCGGCGCCCGGCAATTTGCGGGCGCCGATTTTTTATGGGTCACACGATCGATACGGGATTCGCGCCGGAGACGATTTGCGTTACTTTGAGGGGGCAGATGACCCCGCATTTCTTTGAGGAGACGCGCAATGAGCAGCAAAAACACGATCTGTTTGTGGTTCGACCGCGACGCGTTGGACGCTGCGACGTTCTACGCCGAAACCTTTCCCAATAGCTCGGTGGGGGATATTCTCCGAGCCCCGGGCGACTATCCCGATGGCAAGCAGGGTGATGTCTTGACGGTGCAATTTACCGTCGCTGGCATTCCGTGCGTTGGCCTGAATGGTGGCCCGGTGTTCAAGCACAGCGAGGCGTTCTCGTTTCAGATCGCCACTGACGACCAGGCGGAAACCGACCGTCTGTGGAATGCCGTCGTCGGCAATGGAGGCCAGGAGAGCGATTGCGGTTGGTGCAAGGATCGTTGGGGATTGTCCTGGCAAATCACGCCCCGAGTCCTGCTCGAAGCCATCACCGATCCCGATCCTGCTGCTGCGAAGCGCGCCTTCGATGCCATGATGACAATGCAAAAAATCGATATCGCGACGATTGAAGCAGCGCGGCGCGGCTGAGGCCGGGGCAGGTCGAAACGTTCGGCGCCCCTGTTGTTCGGTAAGACGCCATCCTGAGGCGTGGATTGTCATCGCCTGTCGTGCCTGATGGATATTACATTTAGACAATTAATGTGATACTTTGCGGCTTCGGCCGCATTTTTGTCTTTTTATATCTGGTTGCGCTGGCGCTTGCCGTCTTTGCCGCGCGGTTTGAGGAATCGTATGAGCCAGTCGTTCACATTCACCCTTCCGGCCGGCAGTTTTGGGTATACGGTCTACACGGGTACCGAGTTCAGCCAATACACCGATCAGGTGGTCATCAAATCCCCGATAACAGAGACTCGCACCTATACTGTGACGCAAGACGCTGACGACGGCGCGTTCAGTACGGGCGATGCTGTTGATCTCTATGAAGACGGCGTTTATATCGGTTCCGGGACGATCGGCGGGGTGACGGGTACAGGGATCCTCCTCCATGTCGAAGGGGGATTCAGCGCAACCTATTTCACGACCGACCTGAGCGAGTCTTATGAGGTGGGAGACACATTTCCGTATTCCACCACGGATACATTTCCGGTCTGTTTCGTGCGTGGCACGTTGATTGAGACCTCCTCGGGGCCGGTAGCTATCGAAGAGCTTGTTCCAGGCAACCAAGTTCTCGGCAGTACGGGATGGCGTACGGTCAAATGGGTGGGTTGGCGCCACTATGGCGCGTTTGGACTGCGTACGCCCGAACAAAAAGCGCGCTGCGCGCCGGTACGTATTCGCAAGGATGCAATAGCTGATAATCAACCGGCACAGGATCTGCTCGTCTCACCTTGGCATCATCTGTACGTCGACGGCGTGCTGGTGCGTGCCCATGACCTGGTCAATGGAATCACGATCACCCAGGAAACGCAGGTCACAAGCGTGTCGTACTACCACGTGGAGTTGGATCAATTCGACGTGGTGCTGGCCCATGGCGTCTATTCCGAGTCGTGGGCTGACGGCGGCAATCGCGATTTCTTTCAGAACGTCGATGTCACCGCATTGCGCCCTGAGGACAAGCAACGCCGCATGGCGGACCGTCCCGGTTTCAAGGCGCTGCGTCAGGCTCGAGAGATCGCGCCGATCCATGGCCGTCTTGCGCAACGGGCGGGCGCATTGGCCCCGGCGCAGCGCTTATTGAATGCTGCTTGATCTGCACGGCGCTGAGCCTTTGCATCGGGGCGCCTGTAGCGCCCCAAAAAATGCAAGCTCCGCCTGGCAGATCCCGAAGATCGGATATCGAGTCGGCCATCCAGACGTGGTGTTTCTGATTGTTGCTCTCCATTCTTTTTGATCACATTTTGACCATCAAATGCTATATTTTTAAACATAAAACAGCATTTGTTGTCATGGTGTGTCTGGCTGCGTGAGCAGTGAACGCTTCTGGCGCTCGGTTAATTAAAAGGAATCGCAGTGAGCCAATCATTTACGTTCGAGTACCCAGCTAATAGTCATGGCTATCTCGTAGACAACGCGGGTGTTGTGCTTTACAAGTTACCCGTGACATCGAATGTGAGCTACCGTGTCACCGAAGGGTCCGATGATGGCAGTTTCGCGATCGGGGATACTGTGACGGTCGAAACCACAGTCGACGGAGAGACTCAACTCTTCGAGGACGTGAGGATTATCGGCGTTACGAGTAACGGTATCATGGCGCAGATGGGCGAGGCGCCCTATCTATCCTATCTGACCACTGACTTCAGCCAGTCCTACGAAGTCGGCGACACGATTCCCTTTTCGACTGATCCCGCAGACGTGTTTCCAGTATGTTTTGTGCGTGGCACGTTGATTGAGACCCCCTCGGGGCCAGTAGCCATCGAAAACCTCGTGCCGGGCTGGCAGGTCCGTGGCAGTACGGGATGGCGTACGGTCAAGTGGATAGGGTGGCGCAACTATGGCGCGTTTGAGTTGCGTACCGCCGCACAAAAAGCCCGCTGTGCGCCTGTACGTGTTCGCAAGAATGCATTGAGCGACAACCAGCCGGCACAGGATCTGCTCGTCTCGCCTTGGCATCATCTGTACGTCGAGGGCGTACTGGTGCGTGCCCATGATCTGATCAACGGCATCACGATCACGCAAGAAGATCAGGTGACAAGCGTGTCGTACTACCACGTAGAGTTGGACCAGTTCGATGTGGTGCTGGCCCATGGCGTCTATTCCGAGTCGTGGGCGGACGGGGGCAATCGCGATTTCTTTCAGAACGTCGATGTCACCACACTGCGCCCCGAGGATAAGCAACGCCGTATGGCGGATCGCCCTGGGTTCAAGGCGCTGCGTCAGGCTCACGAAATCGCGGCGATCCACGGCCGTATCTCGCAAAGGGCGGACGCACTGGCCTCGGGGCAGAGTTGGCTGAATGCGGCTTGATCTATGCAGCCATGGACGCAGCCTGGAGAAACGTTCAGAGTCCTGCTGCCGTGAGATGCTCGTAAAGAATCGTGGAGCCGATCCCGATCAACGCGATTCCGCCCAGGATTTCGGCACGTTTACCGGCAATACTGCCCAGAGCGCGGCCCACCATGACGCCTATTGTGACCATCAACGTGGTCGCCAGGCCGATGGCGATGGCGGTGACGACGATGTTGTTGTCGATGAAGGCGAGGCTGACACCGACCGCCATGGCGTCAATGCTGGTGGCAAATCCAGTGGCAGCCAGCAGCCAGAATGAATGACGGCTTACGGGGGCTGATTCCTCATCCTCTTGCTTGAACGCATTGCGGATCATCATCAGCCCCAGAATACAGAGCATGACGAACGCGATCCAATGATCCCATTCCTGGACGTATTTCGCGGCGACGGACCCTAGCGCCCAGCCTATGAGCGGCGTGAGGGCTTCGATGACACCGAAGATGACCCCTGTGCGCAGGGCCTCTGGGAAGCGGGGTTTGTGCAGGGCAGTGCCTTTGCTGACAGCGGCGGCAAAAGCGTCCGTGGACATCGCTAAAGCGAGCACGAGCGTGGAAAGTGCGTTCATCGTGACCTGATCAGCCGGGCATGGACAACATAGACCAATCACACGCCCGGCAGGATGTGAAGGATCTATGGTCTCGCCAAGCCGCAAGGGCCGCTTGCGCCATGGCCACGGTTGGGCCAAGAGTGTTGACGCAAGCCTCTTTCAGATAATCCTGAAAGGAAGCTACTCCCCAGAGAGAACCGGGAGTTTAGCAGAGTTCATGTTAAGCTGCTTATACCTTAGGAGGGTATCCTATGTCCCATTTATCGACTCACAAAGATGAACTGCTCAAGCGCGTACAACGGATTGCAGGGCAGGTCCAGGCGGTCCAGCGTTCTCTGGAGACCGAGGCCGACTGCGACAAGATCCTGCATCTGGTCGCAGCGACCCGAGGCGCGCTGAATGGCCTGTTGGATGAATTGCTCGAAGCCCACGCCCGCGAGCACGTCGCCCATCCGGATTTGACCGAAGATGAACGGCAGCAGGGGGTCGAGGCACTGGTCACAGCCATCCGGCGTTACTCCAAGTAATGGACTGTTGAACGTCCATGACATCAGACACACGTATCAGCTGATCCTGCAGCCTTGCCGCTGCATTCTTTCCGTCTCTGTAATCTGGCCCTATCGAGTTACACAATGCATACGATCGACAACCTGTCAGCGGACCAGCATGGACATTCGTTCCTCGGCCGCGACCACGACGCCAACGCAAAACGCACGACCTGGGTCGTCGCCCTGACGTTCGTCATGATGGTGGGGGAGGTCATCGCAGGCTATGTCACGGGCTCCATGGCCTTGCTGGCCGATGGTTTTCATATGGCGACCCACGCTGGGGCGCTGGGCATCGCAGCTGCGGCATACAGATACGCTAAACGTCATGCAGATGATCGTGCATTCAGCTTCGGGACGGGCAAGGTCGGCGAATTGGCTGGTTTCGCCTCCGCCTTGATCCTCGGCATCGTGGCGCTGTTCATCGGGGTGGAATCGGCGCTCCGGTTGGTCAATCCGAGCTCGGTGGCGTTCGGCGAGGCCACCGTTATTGCGGTCATCGGGTTGCTGGTCAATATCGTGAGCGCCATGCTGCTCTCGGGCGGGCACGGGCATCACCATGGGCACCATCATCACGCGCACGGTCATCGGGACCACGATAGCCATGAGGCGCACAGCCACGGACATGCCAGTCACGGCCATCATCGCCACGAGCACAAAGACCACGAGCACAATGCTCATGGCCACGGCCAGGATAACAACTTGCGGTCGGCCTATTTACATGTGATGGCCGATGCCTTGACCTCGGTATTGGCTATTCTGGCCTTGCTGGCAGGCCGCTATCTCGGCTGGGTATGGCTCGATCCTGTCATGGGCATCGTCGGGGCTGCCGTCATCGCGCGCTGGGCCTGGACACTGATGCGTGACACCAGCAGCATCCTGCTGGATGCCACGGACGATCACGTCGCCGAGGAGATCCGGGATGCCCTTGAATCATGCACCGGCACGACCATCACTGACCTGCACGTCTGGCAGATCGGCCCGCAGGCGAGGGCAGCCATCGTCAGCGTCAAGGCAGCGGCTGGTATTACTGCAGGCGAGATTCGCGCCAAGCTCGCTTCTATCGATGAAATCCGTCACTTGACGGTGGAAGTCGCCCCTCTGACGGACGCTGCCAAACCGCTTGTCTGATATCCCGCTGACAATGGTAAACTCCGGCGGCTAACCTAGTGCGGTTATAGCAGTGGCAAGGGCGAATCGGTTCGCCCTTTTTTGCCCCAGCTGCCTCAAGGCATGAACGTCCCGTCGGGGTGTCCTGCCGGCGGGACGGGGTAAGGTGCCATCGGCCGTTGATAGGAAAGTCTTCCCTCTGAGGAGACCCTTGCAGGGAACCCCTTTGGGGTAGCGCCGCCGCGCCGTGGCAAGCGTGGCGTATTTATTTGTGCCGGGCCATCTCGAGGCAAAACATGTGTCTTCGGGATAATGCCATTCATGAGATTGGCGTTGCGGTCTGTTTTGATGCGTTTTTTTGCGGCGCGGGGTCCGTTTATGCCGGGCGCCGCGTAGGGCAAACAAGGATTCCATGTTCGAACTAATACGCAATCACCGTCGCTGGATGCAGTTCATTCTGCTGATTTTGATCGTGCCGTCGTTTTTCCTGGTCGGTATCCAGGGCTATGACAGCTTCATCAGCCGTGAACCAGAGTTGGCCACGGTCGCCGGGCAACCCATTACGCGCGGCGAGTTCGACAACGCGCACCGCAATCAGCTCGAGAATTTCCGCCAACGCCTGGGCAGCCGTTACGACCCGGCCCTGGTGGATACGCCGGCCATGCGTGAGCAGCTGTTGAACCAGTTGATCGACCAGCGCCTCTTGGCCCAGGTCGCTCAGGACAACCGCTTTTCAGTCTCGGATAGCACACTGCGCAATACCATCGCTTCTATTCCCCAGGTTCAGGATAATGGCCGTTTCTCGCCTGAGCGCTACCGCCAGGTGTTGGCCAGCCAGGGAATGACGCCGACGATGTACGAGGCCGGCTTGCGCAGCGATCTGGCGATCGGGCGCGTGCTGCAGCCCGTGGCAGAGTCCGCTACTGCGCCGGCGGCTGTGACGGCGTCGCTGGAGTCGGCACTGACTCAGGAACGCACCGTGCAGTTGCGCCGCTTTGCCGCCGCCGATTACCGGACGCAAGTCTCCGTGTCCCCCGAGGACATCAAGACCTGGTACGACGCCAATCAGCAGCAGCTGACCGTGCCCGAGCAAGTCACCGCACAATACCTGGTGCTGGACGAGGCGGCCGCCTCGCAAGACATCCAGGTCAAAGACGAGGACGTCACCGGCTATTACGAACAGAACAAGAACCGTTTTGGCCAGCCAGAACGCCGCCGCGCCAGCCACATCATGATTCAGGTGGCCGCCGGCGCCTCAGATGCGGATCGCCAGGCCGCTCGTGCCAAGGCCGAGTCGTTGGCCCAGCAGGCGGCCGCAAACCCCGCCGGCTTTGCTG
The DNA here is from genome assembly GCF_002261185.1 of Bordetella genomosp. 4. Taxonomy (GTDB): domain Bacteria; phylum Pseudomonadota; class Gammaproteobacteria; order Burkholderiales; family Burkholderiaceae_B; genus Bordetella_A. Next base: position 521,084 of record NZ_NEVQ01000013.1, on the reverse strand, counting down.
ATCTGGCCAAAGCCAACTCCCAGGATGCAGGCTCGGCCCAAAAGGGCGGCGATCTGGGATGGATGGCCTCCGGCATGCTGACCGGCGACCTGAACAAGACCATTTTCAGCCTGAACAAGGACCAAGTCTCTGGCGTGGTCGAGAGCCCGTCGGGCTTTCACGTGATCCAGGTGACCGATATCCAGCCGGCGAGCGCCAAGCCCCTGGCCGAGGTCCGTGACGAGATCGTGGCCGAGATCCGCAAACAGATCGCGGCGACGCGATTTGCAGAGATGGCCACCAAGCTGACCGAGATCGTCTATGACCAGCGCGATAGTCTGCAGCCTGCCGCCGATGCGCTGGGCTTGAAGATTCGCAGCGTCAGCGGCATTACTCGCCAGGGTTTGCTGCCTGCGGATAAAACTGTCGGTGCGAATCCGGCATCGGCCAGCAGCGATGCGGCCTTGCTGGACAATCCGCGCGTGCGTGAATCCCTGTTCTCGAACGACACCCTGCGTGAAAAGTTGAATTCCGGTGTGATCGAGCTCTCGTCTGACACCTTGCTCGTCGTGCGGGTGGCAGAGGTTCAGCCGCAACACGTGTCGCCGCTGGACAAAGTCACGGAGTCCATCCGTGAGCGCCTGACCAACGAGCGCGCCGCCGAGGCTGCCCGCAAGGCAGGCGAGGACGCCTTGAAAACCTGGTCGGCCGATGCGGCCAGCCTGCCCGAGGGCTTTGGCGCGAGCATCACTGTGACGCGCGAGCAGCCGCAGCAGTTGACCGCACCTGTGTTGCAGGCTGCAATGCGTTTGCCTTCGCAGCCTGTGCCTGCTTATGCAGGGGCTGTCGACGGCAATGATTATGTGGTGGTGCGCCTGGACAAGGTCGAGCCCGGCAAAGTCGAGGCCGCTGACTCCGAGCTCTTTAGCCGGCAACTCAGCGCCGCCTGGGGCGATGCCGAGTCCGCTGCCATCATGAAAATGCTGCGCGAGCAGTATCAGGTCAAGATCCTGCCCGAGGCGGCAAATGCGATCAAGGGGTCGGATGACCCCGAGTCGGCCGCAGGCTAGGGCTGTTTAGCCGTTTTGCTTGTTGTTTCCAGTATGGGCCGCAATGCGGCCCATACGTTTTTAAGCAGGGCGGGTTGCGCTTGTTCGTTGGGATGAATGCCATCGGCCTGAAACTGCGTGCGGTCCGTGGCGATGCCTTCCATCAGGAAGGGCGCCAGATGAGCTTGCTCGGATTTGGCGACCGTCGGAAAGACATTGGCAAAGCGCTGGGTGTAATCCCGGCCATAGTTCGGCGGGATCTGCATGCCTACCAATAGCACCTGAGCTCCGGCTTTTTGCGCGCTCTGCGTCATCGTGCGCAGGTTCTGCTCGGTCATCTGCAGTGACAGGCCGCGCAGCGCATCATTCGAGCCCAGTTCGATCACGACAATATCTGGATGATGGCGCTGCAGCAGTGCCGGCAGGCGGGCGACGCCTCCGCTGGTCGTGTCGCCGCTGATGCTGGCGTTCGCGACCTGATAGTTAGGGTATTGTTCTGACATTCGCTTGGCCAGCAGGTCCACCCAACCGGATCCGCGCGTCAGGCCATATTCGGCCGACAAGCTGTCACCGACGACGAGTAAGGTGTGCTCTGCGGAACCCGCGGAGGGATTGGGAGTCTGAGCGAAGGCTGTCGCGGAAATGGCCAACGCGCCTATGGCAAAACAACGGAAAAGCATACGCATGGATAGTAAGGTCTCGATTGAAGTCTCAGGGCTGGGCAAACAGGTTTCCGATGCCGGCGGTACCTTGTCGATCCTGCAAAATATCGATTTTACGGTGGCTGCCGGCAGCGCTTTGGCGATCACTGGCAGTTCCGGCTCCGGTAAATCTACCTTATTGGGACTGATGGCGGGGTTGGATGTTCCCTCTTCGGGCACGGTCCGGCTGGCAGGGCAAGACCTGTTTTCTCTGGACGAGGACGGCCGTGCGCAATTGCGCGCCCGGCACGTGGGGTTCGTGTTCCAGTCTTTCCAGTTGCTGCCTAATCTGACGGCGCTGGAAAATGTCATGTTGCCACTAGAACTCGCCGGCCAGCCGGCGCGAGAGGCTGCACAGAGCATGTTGCAACGCGTCGGCCTGGGCGAGCGCCTGCATCACTATCCCCGTACATTGTCCGGCGGTGAGCAGCAGCGCGTATCACTGGCGCGCGCGTTTGTGGTGCAACCCGATCTGTTATTTGCCGACGAGCCCACCGGCAGTCTCGATGCCGCGACCGGCGAGACGGTGATAGACCTCATGTTCGATTTGCATCGCGAGCACGGGACGACGTTGATCCTGGTCACCCATGACCCGCAACTGGCCTCGCGGTGTGGCCAGCAACTGGTGCTTTCGGCTGGGCGCGTCGTCGACGCTTGATGGGCTGTGCAGAGGGCTATCAAGCCTGCCGTACTTGCCGTGCAGTGGTCTGACCCCGGCGCCATTCAATCAGCCCCGTCACGATACCGCTGGCGCAAATGATTGCAATTCCGAGCCAGGTCAGCGCATCGGGAAAGTGTCCCCAGGCCAGCCAACCCACTGTCGTCGCGCTGACGATCTGCAGGTAGACGAATGGCGCCAGCGTTGACGCCGCCGCATTGCGGTACGCGCCGATCTGCAGCAGATGGCCCAACGCGCCCGAGAACCCCGTGGAAATCAGGAGCATCCAATTCCCGGGGCTCAGATTGCTCAATACAGGAAGCGCAGCCGGCAGGATCAAGGGCAACATCAGGGTCAGGCAGACCGAGCCTACAGCGCCGCTCCAGATCAGCGAGGTGTAGGGATCGTCACCGGCAATGCGGCGCGTGGCGATGTATTGCGCGGTAAAGCAGCACGCGGTCAAGAGGCCGAAGAGCACGCCTAATGGATGCAGGCCGCCACCGGGGCGGATGATGATCAGCACACCACAGAACGCCACTACGGCCGCCACCCAACGCGACATGCGCGCAGGTTCTTTCAGCACCCAGGGCGCCAAGGCCAGGACCAGCAGCGGCGCCAGAAAGTTGATGGCCGTGGCCTCGGCCTGCGGCATATAGCTCAGCGCGGTAAAGAAAGACGCGGTCGCGCACAGCATCGCGCCGCCGCGGATGAGCTGCTCGCGCGGGCGTGTGCTGCGTAAAATGCCCATCCCTCGTTTGGGCAACACCAGCCCCAGCACCAGCACCAGATGCACCATATAGCGTACCCAGCATAGAAACCACAAGGGCACGCCTGCCTCCATCACCCATTTGCCGCTGGCATCCAGGCAGGTGAGCGTCCAGGCCGACAAAATCAACAGGACAATGCCCAATACCGGGCGCGCTGACGGTGCGCGCGGCGCAGAGGGCAATGGCGAAGCTGCCGGTCTGGATCCGGCGGCGGCCCGGTGCATGCGAGTCTCCTTGGTTTTAATGCAGGGCAAACGCAAGCCGGCGCAAGGCCGGCTCGATAAAACGCAACATAATACGCCTATCCCTCGGAAAGGGATGCGGCGGCTATGATGAGCGGACCATGATCGATCTACGCAACATCGAAACTTTCTTTTGGGTATCCACGCTGGGCAGTTTTCGGGCGGCGGCGGAGAAACTCAACACCACGCAGCCGGCGATTTCTCAGCGGATCGCCTCGTTGGAGGGCGACCTGGGGGTTCGGCTGTTTGAACGCGATGCCCGGGGCGTGACACTGACCGGCAAAGGGCAGGAGCTGTTGTCACATGCCGAGCGGATGCTGCAGTTGCGCAGCGATATGTTGCGGGCGGCACGCGAACAGAACGTGATGCGGGGGCCTTTGCGTCTGGGTGTAGCCGAGACCATTGTCCAGACCTGGTTGCCGCTGCTGATCGAGCACGTTCACGCCGCCTATCCGGCCTTGGTGCTGCAGATCGAGGTCGATACGACATCGGTCCTGCACAGCCATCTGACGTCGCGCCAGATTGATCTGGCTTTCTTGATGGGACCGATCCTCGAGCCGCGGTTCGAGAATCTGCCGCTGTGCGCGTATCCCTTGGCATGGGTGGCCAGCCCGCGCCTGGCGCTGGGCCCGGAGCCGCTGACGTTGGAGCGCATAGGCAAACTGCCGCTGATTACGTATCCCTCGAGCAGCCGGCCATATCAAATGGTGCGCGATATGTTGACGCGCGCCGGCGTGCAGGCCCCGCGCATGTACGGCAGCGCCTCGCTGTCGATGGTGGTGCGCATGACGCTGGATTGCATCGGCACCAGCGTCATCGCGCCCGTGTTTCTGGATAAAGAGCTCGCCAATGGCGAGTTACGCATCCTGAATGTTCAGGCCGATCCCTTGCCGGATCTGGCCTTCACCGCGACCTGGGTACAAGGACCGGATAGCCATGTGGCCCGCACGATAGCATTGCTGGCGCAGCAAGCGGCCGAAGGCAAATTGCAGCCCTTGCCGCAGAGCGGGATGGTGGGCTCGTAATTTTCCTCGCCGTGCAATCGCTCGGGCCGACGTACCTGCCGGAGCGTTGGACACCGCAGTTGGAGTTGAATCGCCGTTCCAAACGGGCTAGGACTTTCCCTGATCCTTGCGCATGATCGGGTGTTCATCCGCATCCAACATGCTGATGCGTTTTGGGGCTAGCTGGCGGCAAACCCGCGCCGTTGTTGGCTTTGCGGCAGCCGGCCTTCTGCCCGGGATATAGACATAAAAAATATTTATATCTCAGCATCGCAACTTACGATTGGACAGGGTTACGTCCAGCCGGTGGAATGCGTGCGAGAGCAAGGCCGGCTGCAGACAGTCTGCGGCGGTCGTTTTGCTGATCGCAGCGCGTCATCGGGTAACGGGGCCTGGCGCGTATCGAATCCCGCCTGCAAGGAGAGCCTCCATGAAGAAGCCGTTGATCTCAGCTGCCATCGCCGCAGCGTTGTTGGCCACTGCCGCACATGCTCAGGATCTGCCCAAGACGCATTTGAAAGTCGTCGGTGGCCTGAGCAACCTGACTGCCTACAACGACTACGAAAAACCATTCTGGACCAAGACCGTTCCCGAGCTTTCCAAAGGCCAGGTGACGGCAGATATCAAAGGCTTTAACGAAATGGGCTTGAAAGGCCCCGAGTTGTTGCGCCTGATGTCGCAGGGCGTGATCGAGTTCGGCACTGCCACGCTGTCTTACTTTGCCACCGACAATCCGATCAACGAGGCGATCGACCTGGCTGGCCTGGCCCCCGATGTCAAAACCGCGCGCGCGGTGACGAATGCCTTCGAGCCGGTCTACGCCAAGGTCTATGGCGAGGGCGCCAACGTCAAGCTGCTGGGCATCTCGACCTATCCTGGTCAAGTACTGTTCTGCAATGCCGACATTAAGAGCCTGGCTGACATCAAAGGCAAAAAGGTTCGCACCAGCAGCCGCACGACGGCCGAATTCGTACAGGCGCTGGGTGGCTCCAGCGTCACCATGGCGTTTGGCGAGGTCGTTCCTGCGCTGCAAAACAAGGTGGTGGATTGCGCGATCACCGGCTCGCTGTCCGGCTATTCTGCGAAATGGTACGAGGTGTCCACGCATCTGTATGCCTTGCCTATCAACTGGAATCAACAGATTCATGCGGTAAACCAAAAAGCCTGGGACAAGCTCGATCCCAAGGTGCAGACGTTCCTGCAGACCAACATCGACAAATTGGTGGACGACATCTGGGACGCGGCCGCCCGTCAGACGCAAGAAGGCTATGACTGCAATACGGGCGCAGCCGCATGCCCGTATCCCGTCAAGGGCAAGATGGTGCTGGTCCAGCCTACCGACGCTGACCGCGAATTGCTGAAGAAAGTCCTGGCCGAAGCCGTGTTGCCGAAATGGGCGGCACGCTGCTCGGCGCAATGCGTCGAGGATTTCAACGCGACCATAGGCAAAGAGTTGGGCGTCGTGGCCAAGAAGTAATGGCTGATACATGACTACCTGAAAGCGCCTGGCGCTGCGGGTAGTCATGCCGTCAAACGATGGTGACACATCGTTCAGATGATCGCGCACAACAGGTACGCCATCATCGCAATACACGCCGTGCATCGCACGTGAGGCGACGTTCGTGCTGATGCGCGGCAACGAAGGTAGATATTTATGACCTCATCCGAACATTTTCGTGCTCTGGGCAGGCTATTGCGTTGCGCAGAGTCCTTTTCGCGAGCGGCCGTCTGGGCTGGGGGCGCGCTCATTCTGGCCAGCGTGCTATTGATTTCGTTCGACGTCGTGGCGCGCAAACTCTTTGGCTTTACCACGGGCGGCGCCGACGAGTTGTCCAGCTACGCGTTTGCCATCAGCACGACGTGGGCCTTGGCGTTTGCCACCCTGCAACGCGCCAATGTGCGTGTAGATGTGCTGTATCAGTTTTTGCCTGTGCGCATATCGGCCTTGCTCGATTGGATTGCCTTGGTCGCCCTGGGCGTCTTCATGGCGTATCTGACGTATTACGCCCTCGAGATCGTGCAGACCTCATGGACGAGCCGTTCCGCTGCGAACACGCCGTTGGCGACCCCGCTTTGGATTCCTCAGGGCTTGTGGTGGCTCGGGCTGGTATGGATGTGCATCACCGTGGCCCTGATGCTGGTACGTGCCTCGCTGGCGCTGGTGACGGGTGATCTCGCGTTGGTTAAATCCATCTGCGGCGTGCGCTCAACGCAAGAAGAGGCAGAGGAAGAAGCCGCCGCCGGCGAGCGTATGGTGAAAGGGGATGCAGCATGATCACGACTGCTTTGACACTGCTGCTGGTGCTCATCGGGATTTCGATTCCGGTCGGTGCGGCGTTGGGCGTGCTGGGCTTGATCCTGGACCCGCTGTATTCGATGCTGCCGCTCACGCGCGCCATGGGCGAGGTTTCATGGAGCACGAATAACGAATTCCTGCTCGTCGCGATTCCCTTGTTCATCATGTTGGGCGAAATCCTGTTGCGTTCCGGATTTGCCGAACGCATGTATAGCGCGATGAGCCTGTGGCTGTCGTGGCTGCCAGGGGGATTGATGCATGCCAATATCGGTGCATCGACCTTGTTTTCCGCGACCTCGGGGTCCAGCGTGGCTACAGCTGCCACGGTTGGCACGGTCGCATTGCCGCAGATCAAGAAGTACGGCTATAACGAGCCGCTGTTCCTGGGCAGTCTCGCTGCGGGCGGCACGCTGGGGATCTTGATTCCGCCGTCTATCAATCTGGTCATCTACGGCGTGTTGACGAACTCGTCGGTGCCCAAGCTGTACTTGGCGGGGATCATCCCGGGCCTGGGCTTGGCAGCATTGTTCATGCTGACTGTCGTGATCGCTTGCGTAATCAAACCGGCGTGGGGTGGGCACAAGATCCACGCGACGTGGGGCCAGCGCATTGTCAGCCTGACACATCTGGCACCGCCGTTGGGGATTTTTCTGCTGGTGGTCGGCTCTATTTACGCGGGTCTGGCCACGCCTACCGAGGCAGCGGCCTTGGGTGTACTCGGCGCATTGGTTCTCGCCGCATGCTATGGCCGGTTGACACTCACCATGTTGCGCGATGCCATCGAAGGCACGATGCGTTCCACCGCGATGATCATGTTGATCGTGATTGCTGCCAGCTTCTTGAACTTCATTCTGGCAGCCACGGGGATCACCGATGCGTTGACGCAATCCATCACCGGGCTCGGCCTGTCGCCTGGGTGGATGCTGCTGATCGTGATTCTGTTCTACCTGGTTCTTGGCTGCTTCATGGAAACGCTGTCCATGATGATCACCACCATTCCCATCGTGGCGCCCATCATGATCGCCTTGGGCTATGACCCGATCTGGTTGGGCATCGTCATCATCGTGCTGGTCGAGGCCGCGCTGATTACGCCACCCGTGGGCCTGAATCTGTTCGTGGTGCAGAGCCTGCGCAAGAGCGGAAACATGACGGCAGTCATCGTCGGCGCGTTGCCGTTCGTGCTGGCCATGTTCGTGCTGTTGGCGCTGTTGGCCTTTATCCCGGACATCGCGCTGTGGCTGCCGCGTGTATTCGGTTGATGCCATCTCGACGTATTGAACTTATTTGCAGCCTCGCGGCTGCATCCTTTTTCCTCCTGGCATGGATGCCGAGGTCTCTCGGAGCAACAAATGAAAGCTGTATTCCAAGTCGAATCCGCTGTTGACAATGTCGTCAGCGCCATCGAAGTCGACATTCGCAATCTGGTCGTAGCGGGTTGGGCGGGGCGTGATCGCGCCGCCATCGAGCACCATATCGAAGAGCTCGCCGCGATCGGCGTGCCGCGTCCCAGCAGTGTGCCGTTGTACTACCGCATCGCGGATAACCAATTGACGCAGACCGATCGCATTCAGGCGGTCGGCGACGCCTCGTCGGGCGAAGTCGAGACGTTTGTTTTCGCCGTGGGTGGCGAGCTTTACGTCAGTATTGCCTCGGACCATACCGACCGCAAGCTCGAATCGCATAGTGTGGCCTTGTCCAAGCAGGTCTGCGCGAAACCCGTAGGAACGTCGGCATGGCGTCTCTCTGACGTCGCCGAGTACTGGGACGAGCTCGTGATTCGTTCCCGCATCATCGAAAACGGCGCAGAGATCCTGTATCAAGAGGGTACGCTGGATGCGCTGCGCACGCCCCAGGAACTGATCGCCGGTTATACGGGCGGCTCAACGTTGCCCGACGGTACCGGCATGACCTGCGGCACCGTGGGGGCGATCGGCGGCATACGCGCCTCGACGACCTTCATCATGGAACTGTTCGACCCGCGCCGCCAACGGTCGTTGCGCCATCGGTATGATGTAGAGGTATTGCCGGAAGTCGCTTGAGTGTGACCCGGCACCAGACCATCATAGACGCGCCGCTCAGGCGGCTACGAGGATTTTATGCTTCCCACATTGCATGACACCGCCACGGCCTTGCAACAAGGCCGTTTGAGCGCCGTCGAGTTGACTGAAACCGCACTGGCGCGCGCTGCCGATCCGGCAGGCGAGGGCGCTAGAGTATTCACGCGCATTTATGCCGAGCAGGCCCGCGCAGCGGCACAAGCCTCTGACACCCTGCGTGCCGCGGGCCTGTCGCGTTCGCCGATCGATGGGTTGCCGATTTCAATCAAAGACCTGTTTGACGTTGCCGGTGAAACCACGCTGGCGGGCTCTGTCGCTTTGCAGGGGGCGCCCGCTGCAGAGGAACATGCTGTTGTTGTGCAGCGCTTGTTGGCAGCGGGCGCGGTCATCATCGGCCGTACGAACATGGTCGAATTCGCCTACTCGGGCCTGGGCATCAATCCTCATTATGGTACGCCGCTCAATCCCTGGGACCGCGCCAGCGGCCGTATTCCGGGCGGTTCGTCCTCGGGGGCGGGGGTGTCCGTCGCCGACGGGATGGCGCTGGGCGCGATCGGCTCCGATACCGGCGGCTCGGTACGCATTCCTGCAGCCTTGTGTGGTCTGGCTGGCTTTAAGCCCAGCGCGTGGCGAGTGTCCATGGCTGGCGTGTTGCCTTTGTCGGCCAATCTCGATTCCATCGGCCCATTGGCGCCCACAGTACGGTGTTGTGCGACCCTGGATGCGATCCTCGCTGGGGACGATATCGACAGCGTGAGCCCATCGTGGCAGCCCGCCGCTGTGCGCGGCCTGCGCCTGGCGGTGCCAACGACGTTGGCTTTGGACGGCATGGACGCCAGCGTCTCTGCCGCTTTTTCTGCGGCCATCAGCCGGCTGTCGGCTGCAGGCGCGCTGGTTGATGAAATCGAGATTCCAGAATTTGCGCAGTTGGCAGCCATCAACGCCAAAGGCGGTTTTACCGCCGCCGAGGCCTGGGCTTGGCATCGTAATCTAATCGCCACGGCGGGCGATCGCTACGATCCGCGCGTGGTTTCGCGCATTCGTCGCGGCGAGAGCATGTCCGCGGCCGACTATCTGGACCTTCTGGACGCGCGCGAGGCCTGGGTCGCCGCGGTTGATCATCGCATTGCAGGCTACGATGCCTTGATCATGCCGACCGTGCCCATTACCGCGCCGACCATTGCAGAGGTCACCGCCAGCGACGAGGTCTACTACGCCACGAACGGCTTGATTCTGCGCAATCCCACGTTGATCAATTTCCTCGACGGCTGTGCCGTTTCCGTGCCGTGCCATGCAGCGAATACGGCGCCCGTGGGGCTAATGATCGCGGGGTCCAATGGCGCGGATGCCCGTGTCCTGTCGATAGGGATGGCGATTGAAGACCTGTTGCGCGCGTAACGCAACAGCGGCATTCGCCGATCCCGATGCCGCCGTTTTTTTTAGAGGTGCGGTGACCCCTTGCAACCCAGGGGGCCGCATAGAATCATGACCAACACTGCTGATACCCATCCTGCTTACCGCGCGCGTCTTGACGCGCGAGACGGACTGTTGACTGGTCCCACCGCCAACATCGCGCCGGGTTACGTGCAAGCCAACCTGGCAATTCTGCCATCGAATCTGGCGGCGGATTTTCTGCGGTTCTGCCAACGCAATCCCAAGCCGTGCCCTTTGCTGGCAATGTCTGAGCCCGGCAGTCCGGCCTTGCCCGATCTGGGGCATGACATCGACATCCGCACCGATGTGCCGCGCTATCGCGTCTGGCACAATGGGCAACTGGTGGATGAACCCATCGATGTCCGGAACATATGGCGCGATGATCTGGTGTCTTTTTTGATCGGCTGCTCGTTCTCGTTCGAAGAGGCCATGCTGGATAACGGCCTGCCTGTCCGTCACATCGAGCAGGGTTGCAACGTGCCGATGTATCGCACCTCGATTCCGACGCAGCCTGCGGGCCCTTTTCATGGACAACTGGTCGTCTCCATGCGCCCGCTCAAGGCCGCCGATGCGATCCGTGCCATCCAGGTGACGTCGCGATTCCCCTCTGTACATGGCGCGCCCGTGCATTTCGGCGATCCTGCTGAAATTGGCATTGCGGACATTAACCGCCCGGATTATGGCGACGCGGTTGAGATCCGCCAGGGCGAAGTGCCTGTGTTCTGGGCCTGTGGCGTTACCCCTCAATCGGTCGTTGCCGCGGTACAGCCGGAGTTCTGTATTACGCATGCGCCCGGGCACATGTTGATTACCGATCTGTTGAATAGTCGGATGGCAGTGCTGTGAATGCTGCGCCGTGGTTGGACGTCGTGTTTCTTTAGGCCTTCGGTACCGAGTACCGAAGGCGCTGGGACGCAGCAACTATCCGCGCTAGTGCGTCAGTGCTACCAGCTCTTTGAGCGAGGGCGCCGAGGCTAATGTCCAGCATGCATCCAGCAAGGCGCGTGTGCGGCTTTCGCCCAGCAACGGATTGCTCATGTTGCTGAATTTCGCCTCCAGGTCCTGATCCGTCATCGGCCGCTGCAGTGAGCCGATTGCATGCTCAACGACGACTTGGATCTGCCGGCCATCCTTGAGAATAGCGGTGGCATGAACCGCAGCCTCGTCAATACTGTCATCGACGACGGCTTGGACTTTTCTACGCGTGGCCACGACGTCTTCCCGGGTCACGATATCGTCGGCGTACTCGCTTTCGCTGGCGCGGCCAAAGAGCAGTCCTACCGCGCAGCCGTGATAAACGCTGAACTTGCCCTGCAGTCCATCGGCGGGTTCTTTTTTACCGGTCAGTTCCAGCACCAGCGAATGCACGCGCAGTTTCAGTTGTTCCAGGTTATCGGGCGTGACGCCTTGGTCGCGCAGCTGCACGCTGGCGTCAATGCTCGGATGAATGACGATGCCGCAGGCGAAAGGCTTGTACGCGTTGTAGGCAATTTCGAATCGTTGGCCGAGTTCGCCGGTGATCTCGTTCCAGTCGTATTTCGTCGAGGTGACCTGGGCGAATCCACGCGGCGCTTCGATGGCGCGGGGACTGGCGGTAAAGCCTTCGCGTGCCAGCAGGGCTGACATCAGTCCGGCCTTGGCGGCGCCACCGGGATGAAAAGGCTTGGTCATGGTGCCGAACTGGTCGCGCAGGCCCACCGGCTGAGAGGCCGCAATGCCGAGCGCCATGGTAGTCTGCTCCACGTCGAGTCCCAGCAGACGCGCGCATGCTGCGGCGGCGCCGAGTGTCCCGGTCGAGCCGGTGATGTGCCAGCCACGATCGTAATGTTGCGGATAGATCATGTTGCCGATGCGGCACGACACGTCGATGCCGAGTACGACGGCGTCGATGATCTGGCGGCCGCTCGCACCCGTATGTTCCGCCAGGGCAAATACCGCCGAGCACACCGGGCCCGCTGGGTGGATGATGGTCTTGAGGTGCGTGTCGTCAAAGTCGAAGGTATGCGAGGTGATGCCATTGATCAGCGCCGCGTTGCTGATGTCCACCCGTTCCGGGCGGCCAAAGATCGCGGCCTGTGCCGCAGGTTGCAGGAATTGGACGGCGCTCAGCGCTGCGTCCGCGGCCTCGTGTTGGGCAGCGCCGATGGCGCAGCCCAGCCAGTTCATGATGGTGCGATGGGCCTCGTGTTCGATCTCGTCATTCCAGCCGCGCGAAGGATGCGTGGCGACAAACTCGGCCAGGATGCGGGTGACAGGAGGCGCGTTGTGATCGGCTTCGACTTTCGTGTTGATGGCCATAGGTCTCGTGTTTCGTTGCGGTCAAGGGAATAGGGAATGTGGCTGCGGACTCATCCGTCGAGCCGGATGTTTTGTTCTTCGGCGACGCGTTTCCATCGCTCCAGGTCTTTGTGTACGTAGGCGGCAAATTCCTTGGGCGTCATAGGCATGGGAACCACGGCCTCGATTTCCAGGCGTTTGTCGACCTCTGAGGATTTCAGTGTCTTGTTCAGGCTGTCGTTGAGTGTGTTGACGATGGCGCTGTCCATGCCGGCAGGGCCCGAGACGCCGTACCACTGCAGGATGTCGTCAAAACCGTCCAGTCCCAGTTCGGTAAACGTCGGCACATCGGGAAAACGCGGGCTGCGTGCCTGGCCGGTAACGGCCAGTGGCCTGACGGTTTTTGCGGTGAGATGTGGGACGGCTGCCGCCAGGCCGGGGAACATGGCTTGCGTGCGCCCGCCTATGATGTCCTGAAACGCTGGCGCGATGCCCTTGTAGGCAATATGCTGGATCGGAAGGTCGAGGCGTTGTTTGAGCAGCTCCATCAGCAGGTGCGTCAACGAACCTGCCCCAGCGGACCCATAATTGGCATTGGGATGCGCCTTTGCGTATTGCGCGAACTCTTTCAATGTGCGGATCGGCAGCTTGGCATCGACGATCAGCACATTGGGTGTTCCACCTATCATGCCTACTGCGGTGAAGTCTTTGATGGGATCGTAGGGGACGGTGCGCGTGGCAGGACTGGTGCCCAGGGTGGCGACATAGCCTTGCATCAGCGTATAGCCATCCGGGTCTGATCTCGCTGCGCGTTGACAGGCGATGACGCCGCCGCCACCGCTGACGTTTTCGACGACAAACGAAGCATTGTTGCCCAGCGATTTGCCCCATTCGCTGGTGACCGCGCGCGCAATGTAATCACTGCCGCCGCCGGCTGCGACTGGCACGATAAAGGTGATAGGTCGTTGCGGAAAACCGGTGGCAGCCCGAGATGCAAGGGGAAAGCCCGCAACGCTGGCAGCACTCAAGCCGCACAGGAACGATCGACGGTCCATGCTGTTTGTCTCCTCTGGTTTTTTTGGGGGGGTAAGGTCAGTCGCTACATATCAGACAGGCGTTCGTGAGCATTGATGACGTGATGGGACAGCAGTTCGGCACAGCGCGCGGCGCCGCCGATCGAGGCGTGGGAATCGATCAAGGCGCGGACGATCTGTTTGTGTTCCGCGTTTGATTGCACGCGGTGCTCTTTCGAGGAAAGATTCTTTACGCGAGCCAGGTGCAGTTTCTGAATGACTTCGCGGTAGCTTTTGGCGATTTCCTGATTGCCTGCGTACTCGATGAATAGCCAATGGAATTGCAGGTTGGCGTTGTAGTAGACCTGCGTGTTGCCGGTCTCGATGGCGTCGTCCATGGCGGTGGTGCAGGCCAGGAGTTTGTCGATCAGTTCGGTCTGTTGGGCTTGGGGTAATTGCGTGACGATGCGACCTGCATGGCTGTCCATCAGGGCGCGGAATTGGTACAGGTCGTGGACTTCCTGGGTAGTGAGTTCGCGGATGTAGACGCCGGAATGTTTGCGCGAGACGACCAGTCCCATGCTTTCCAGCTCGCGCAGGGCTTCGCGCACGGGGACGCGGGAGACTTGCAGTTGCTCTACGAGATCGGGCTCGCGTAACGGTTGGCCGGGTTGCAGGGCGCCGGCCATGATTTGGGTCAGCAGGTGGTCTCTCACTAGTTTGCCTAGTGAGGTGTTTTTCAGGTGGGTGAAGGCTTCGGGAGTGAGGTTGGGGGTGGTCCAGTCCATGTCTTCTCTCTCAGTTTTGTAGAATCGTATACGAAAATACGAGACATGGGTAGCTCACGAAGGTATGGGTGTTTGGGCTGGCTGAGGGGGTCTCTGTTTAGGCGTCCGGGCCGTGTGCGTGGGGGCCGCACCGGCCTAATCGCAACGGCTCGGCGCAAGACCAGGCGCCGAGGTCCGCTTCGCGGACTGCCCGTCGCTCAAAAGGCCGGTGCAGCCCCCACGTACACGGCCCGGACTCGCGGCAGGGGATGGCCTAGTCAGGAAAGACGGCCCGGATTTGCGGCAGGGGCGGGCCTGGTCAGGAAGACGGCCCGGACTTGCAGCAGGGGCTGGCCTAGTCAGGTAGTAGGAATCTGCATTGCTTAGAAGATGTGGCGGAATCCTACTGCGGCGCCTAGTTGGCTGCCGCTGCCTGCGATTTCGTCGCTGGCGGCGTCTTTGACCTTGTTGTAGTCGACGGTCACGTAGACTTGCGAGCGTTTGGACAGGGCATATTCGGCGACGCCGACCAGGGCGTAGCGCTTGCCTTTGTCACCTGAGACGACGACGTTTTCGCTGCGGTCATAGTAGGCCGCGCCGGTCAGGGCCCAACTCGGGGTGGCCTGCCAGGTGACGCCGGCGAAATAGCCGTTGTCCTTGCGGTCCAGGCCTACGACGGGGTTGCCGCCCATGACGGCATTGACGAATCCGGTTTCGTCGCGGCCGTTGAAGTAGCCGGCAAAGACTTTGGCGGATTCGAATTGGTATGACGCGTTCAAGTTCCAGACGCGTTGGCGATAGTCCGAACTGGTTTCGGAATAGGTCTGCTGGTAGGCGCCGCCCACTGCGAATTGGCCAAAGGTATAGCGCAGCGATGCGCCGTACTGGGAGCCGACTTTGTGGTCGTCGTAGTCCTCGCCGTTGGCATAGGACAGCACCAGCGCCAGGTCGCCTAGCGTGTTGGCATAGGTGAACATATTGCTCGTGCGCACACGCGACATGGCGGCGGGCAGCCAGGCGTTTTGATCGTAGTTGCCGACGGTCAGGGGATCGAAATGATCGGCCAGCAGGTTGAACATGGGCGTGTTCTGCAAGCCCAGCGTCAGGACACCGAGCGAGCCGCCATCCAGACCGACGTAGGCCAGGCGGCTGAATGTCTTGTCTGGATCGGTGCCATTTCCGTTCTGGACGTTGAAGCCATTCTCCAACCGGAAGAATGCTTTATTCCCGTCGCCGAGGTCTTCGACCCCGCGCAGTCCCCAACGGCTGTTGGAAATGGCGCCGTTGGCCAATCCGATGTGGCTGCTGTCGACTTGGTTGCTGCGATTCAGGTACCGGATGCTGACATCCGCAATCCCGTACAGGGTCACACTCGATTCGGCGGCGGCGGTGCCCGCGGCCAACCCACCCAGCGCCATCAGCGCCATAGCGGCTTTCTTCATTGTCTCGCTCCCTGAGATCCGACTCGTAGTCGGAATTAAATATGGCCGCCTCACAGCGGATAGCTGCGAGGAGGCCGAGAAATCAGGTCGCAAGTCTATACCGAAAATCGGTCGGTCTGTCCTTTAGCGGGGGAGGGTTTGCCCGGGGGTTGTTTCGAGCGCCTTGAGTTCACGGATGCGGCGCACTTGATCGTCAAGTTCCCGCCGTATGTGCTCGACCTCTTCCGCAGGCGCTACGCGTTCTATCGCTTGGCGCAGATCTGTTGTCAGTTGGGCCAGGCGGTCGACTTCCGCGTTGGCTGCCGGCGAGTCGGCGCGTCTTTGGTGGCGGCGCTTAAGGACGTTGCTGAAGCGGTCGCGCAGCGCCACGGCCGCCATCGCTCGCATCGGTTTCTTTAAAAATCGGGGCCACCCGATGACGGCGCCGGCCGCCAGCGCCGTGGTGGATGCCCATCCGCTGGATGTTTTCGTGTGAGTGGCGGCGCGCGCAAAGGCGTCAGCCAGCTCCGCTCTATCGCGCTCCATCTTCGCCAGCAGGGCGTCTTTTTCAGCTTGTGTGGTCGTCTTGGGCATAATGACTCCGGGCGGCGGCGGCATCCAGGCGTACTTGGTGGCTGAGTTCGGAAAAAAGCGAGTTCTTTGGCGCGTTGCGGGCGGCAATGGTCAGGGCGATGAGGGTGATCAGCAGCCACGCGCCAGCCACCAGCCACGCCACGAGCAGCCGACTATCCGTGTCCCAGAAACTCACGATGGCTGCTACCGATATAAAGGCTAGTGTACCGAGTCCGCAGAACAGCAGCGCCACGCTGCTGATCAATGTGGTGACCAAGGCCGAGCGGTATAGCGACAGTTCAATGCCGGCTAATTCGAGATAATCGCCGCTGCGTTCAGCGACAAACTCAGCCAGATGGCGTATCCGCTTCAATCGTTCTGAAATCATGGCATCCCCTAGGTTTGGTCACGTGGCGCTGCAAGTCGCATACCCGGGTCGGCAACTTCCCTCGAGCGAGATGCTGCCTCGCCGGGATTTGATATGATTACTGGATAAATATCCAGTTTTGCCAGATGCTTCCATCGCACCGTTACTACTATCTGCATAACTTCCAGCGTGCGCTGCAGGTCGTGGCCGATCGTTACGCCGATTTGCTCGATGAGGGCGAGCGCGTCTTTTTTGACGAATTCGACCGCTTGCCGCAGATGTCGCGCGCGCTGTTCGTGCGCATGGCAATGAGACGGGGCCCGTGGTTTCGAGCCAGCCGCCTGGCGTATGAAGAAATTCCCGATCTGCTTGCAGCCGCTGCGCCGTTGGTGTCGCTGGGCTGGCTTGATGCCAGGGCACCGATGGCGTTGGATGAGTTGTTCGATATCTGCACCTTGCCAGAGTTGCGTGGCTTGTTCCCGGCGTCTGTCAGGGCGGGGCTGCGTAAGCCGGAATGGCTGGCCGTATTGCGCGAGCAGCATGATGAGGTCCAATCCTACGAACAATGGTGCCCTACGTCGCCGGAACTGGTCTGGCGCTTCATGCTGGGAGAACATTGCGACCGGCTGCGCCTGATGTTTTTCGGTAATCTGCGGCAGGACTGGTCAGAGTTCGTGTTGGCCGATCTGGGGGTGTTCCGCTACGAATCCGTCGCGTTCGACCACGCGTCGCGTGCATTCCAGGCACGCGCCGATATCGACAGGTATCTGACGCTGCACGCATGCCGCGAGGCGCTGGAGACGGACCCCGAGATCGATGATCTGTTGGACGTCGTGCAGTCCTGTGTCAGCACAAACGCCTGGCTGGAGCAACGCCGCGCCAAGGTGCTCTTGCGCATCGGTCACGCCTGTGAGCGCGCGCGGCATTGGGACAGGGCCTATCGCGTGTATGAGCAGTGTGCTTATCCGGGGGCTCGTCATCGCCGTATTCGGATGCTCGAGCGCATGGGACGCCATGGTGATGCGTTAGGGCTGGCTCTGCATGCTCGGCAAGCCCCGGAAAGCGAGGCGGAGAGCCAGGCGCTGGCGAGAATGCTGCCGCGCCTGCGGCGCAACGCCGGGGCGCCTGCGCCGGCTCGAGCACCCATTGCCGCCCCTGTCCGGGTCGATCTGACACTGCGGCGCCCCGTTGAGCAGCAGTCTGTCGAGATTGTCGCGCGCGATCATCTGCACTGTGACGCTGCGCCGGTGTACTACGTCGAAAACACCTTGATCAACGCGTTATTTGGCTTGCTGTGCTGGCCGGCCGTTTTCGCGCCATTGCCGGGTGCCTTCTTTCATCCCTTTCAGCGCGGCCCTGCGGATTTGTCTGCGCCGGACTTTGTTTCACGCCGTGCAGATCTGTTTGACTCAGCTCTGTCGCAGCTGGAATCGGGCGTTTACCGCGACACGATATGGCGCCGCTACACTGAAAAAGCCGGCCTGCAATCGCCTTTTGTGTTCTGGGGGGCGTTATCCGAGCCACTGCTGCGTCTGGCGTTGGAGTGCCTGCCCGCGCATCATCTGAAATTGTTTTTCACGCGAATGCTGCAAGACATCGCGCAAAACCGCACGGGCTTGCCCGATCTGATCCGGTTTGTGCCAGGCGAAAAGCGTTATGAGCTGATCGAAATCAAGGGGCCGGGCGAC
The DNA here is from genome assembly GCF_002261185.1 of Bordetella genomosp. 4. Lineage (GTDB taxonomy): Bacteria > Pseudomonadota > Gammaproteobacteria > Burkholderiales > Burkholderiaceae_B > Bordetella_A. The sequence continues at coordinate 502,791 of NZ_NEVQ01000013.1, read as the reverse complement.
AAACTGCAGGATAACCAGATTCGCTGGCTGCAGTATTGCGCCGCGCATGGAATTGCGGCGCACGTGTGCCATGTTCGATGGCTTGAGGATGAGACATGAGCGAATCGGTCGCAATGCGCCCTTGGCACGAGGTCACCGACGCAGCATGCTGGCATGAGGTCCAGGCATGAGCTATTCGGTTGCAGTGCGCACGCTGTGTGAATTCACCGCTAGAGCAGGGGATCTGGATCTGCGTTTCACGCCCGCGCCGACCGGCCCGGAAGGTGTGGCTGGGCACGCTACGGTAGTGGATCGGCGCACCGCTGCCTACGAGTCCGAAATCGCATTGTCGGGCCAATACCAGGATCTGCTCGTGCGTGGCCGTGCCGACGGTTACGATCCGGACACGAATCAACTCGAGGAAATCAAGACCTACCGAGGCGAACTGAGCAGTGTGCGCGACAACCATCGTGCCCTGCATTGGGCGCAGGCATGCATCTATGGCCACTTGTTTTGCCAAGCGCGAGGCATCTCCCGTCTGCGCGTGGCCGTCGTGTATTTCAATGTCGTCACCGAGGAAGAAACCCAATTTCCCCGCGACTACGACGCGGCGGAACTCCGGACTTTTTTCGAAGAGCAATGTGCGCGTTTTCAGGCGTGGGCGACCACCGAGCTCGCCCATCGTCAGGCGCGTGATCTCGCGTTGGCGCAATTGGATTTTCCATTGGGCCAATTTCGCGCGGGACAGCGGGAGTTGGCAGTATCGGTATATCGTACGGCCCGTGATGGAGGCTGTTTATTGGCGCAAGCATCCACGGGTATCGGCAAGACGCTAGGCACCTTGTTTCCGCTGCTCAAGGCCGCACCCGATACGCGTATCGACAAGGTATTTTTCCTCGCCGCCAAGAACGCGGGCAAGGCGCTGGCGCAGCAGGCGTTGGACCGTCTCAACGAGTCGGCCGCGCAACCGGGATTGCGAGCGCTCGACCTGCAGGCGCGCGATAAAGTCTGCGTATATCCCGACAAGGCCTGCCATGGCGAGTCCTGCCCATTGGCCCGGGGTTTTTATGACCGTCTGCCTGAGGCTCGTGCCGCCGCGTTGGCGCATACGCGGTTAGATGGATCAACCGTACGGACCGTCGCTCAGGCACACGGTGTATGCCCGTACTATCTGTCGCAAGAGCTCGCACGCTGGAGCGATGTGGTGATCGGCGACTATAACTATTATTTCGATAGCAATGCCATTTTGTACGCGCTCGCTCAGGCTCATCAATGGCGTGTGGCGGTGCTGGTGGACGAAGCGCACAATCTGGTGGATCGCGCACGCCATATGTACAGCAGCACGCTGTCGCAACCTGCCCTCAAGCGGGCGCGTCAGGCTGCGCCAAAGGCGCTGCGCAAACTGCTGGATGGCTTGAACCGGGCATGGAATGCACTGAACCGCAAACAAGCCTGCGCCTATCAAGCCTACGACGCCGTGCCCGCCGGTTTGCTCGCCGCCGTACAGAAGGCCATCGTTGCCGTCGCGGAACACGTGGGGCAGGCGCCTTTGGCCCAGGACGATCCCCTGTTGCTGTTCTATTTCGAGATGCTGAGCTTTGCCCGATTGGCAGAGCAATTCGGCCCGCACGCGCTGTTCGATGTCACGCGAGATCGGCGTGATGATTCAGACGTCCCCACGAGCCCATCCACGCTCTGCGTTCGCAATGTCGTGCCCGCGCCGCACTTGGCGGCACGTTACGCTGCAGCGCACGCCACGGTATTGTTTTCCGCCACGCTCAATCCGCAACAGTATTACCGGGATACGTTGGGACTGCCCGACAAGACGGGTTGGATCGAGGTGGCTGCGCCTTTTCAGGCGGAACAGTTGACCGTGCATGTCGCGGGTAATGTGTCTACCCGCTATCGTGACCGCAAACAGTCTTTGCGTCCTATCGTCGACCTGATCGCGGCGCAATATGCGAAAAACCCAGGCAACTATTTGAGCTTTTTGAGCAGTTTCGAATACCTGGAGCAGGTGGCCGATCTGTTGAGCCAGTGTCATCCGCAGGTCCCGCTCTGGAAACAAACGCCTGCCATGAACGAAGCCGGCCGCGAGGCATTTCTGGCCCGGTTTACCGAATCCGGGTCCGGGGTCGGCTTTGCCGTGCTGGGAGGCGCGTTTTCAGAGGCTGTCGATTTGCCCGGAAAACGCCTGATTGGCGCTTTTATCGCGACACTGGGTTTGCCTCAGGTCAATCCCGTGAACGAGCAGATGAAGGCCGCCATGGAAAAACTCTATGGCAAGGACCAGGGATATGACTACACGTACTTGTATCCCGGACTGCAAAAGGTCGTACAGGCCGCTGGCCGCGTGATCCGCGGCGAGCACGATACGGGTACGGTCTATCTGATCGACGATCGTTACCGCAGAGGAAAGGTGCAGGCATTATTGCCTGGGTGGTGGCAACTAGGCGCCGTCCACCTGTCGCAGACGGCGCCAGCGTAGTCAACACGTGTGCTGATCGTCAGCCCGGCATCACAGCGTCATATGCTGCGGCAACCAGGTAGCAATCCCTGGCACCACATACAACAACAGCACCGCCAGAATCATCAAAAAGAACATCGGCAACGACGCCTTGGCGATATAAGGCAGCTCTCGTCCAGTCATCCCCGACAGCACAAAAAGATTGAACCCGACCGGCGGCGTAATCTGTGCCATCTCGACCACAAACACGATAAAGATGCCAAACCAGATCAGATCGATGCCGGCTGCCTGCACGGTCGGCAACAAGACTCCCATCGTGAGCACGACGATGGAGATACCGTCCAGAAAGCAACCCAGCACGATGAAAAAGACCATCAGCGCCATGATCAATCCGAACTGCGACAGTCCCAGCGCGCCGATCCATTCAGCCAGCGCGCGCGGCAGACCGATATAGCCCATGGACAGCGTCAGGAACTGTGCGCCGGCCAGGATCAATGCGATCATGCAATACAGCCGGGTCGCGCCCATCAGCGATTGCCAAAAGCTATCCTTGTTCAACGAGCCTTGCAACGCGGATAGGATCAACGCACCCACTACGCCTATGGCTGCCGCCTCCGTCGCCGTCGCAATGCCCGTGTAAATCGATCCCAGCACCGCCGCGATCAACAGCAATACCGGAATCAAATGGCGGGATTGATGGAGCTTTTGCCGCAACGTCATGTGTTCGTCCGACGCGGGCACCTCTTTCGGATTGCGTATGGCCCACCAGGCGATATAGCCCATGAACAGCACGGCCAGCATGATTCCCGGCACAATGCCCGCGATGAACAGGCGAGCGATCGAGACGTCCGCCGCCACGCCATACACGATCATGATGATCGACGGCGGAATCAGCAGCCCCAGCGTGCCGGCGCCCGACAACGTGCCCAACACCTTGCTCTCGGGGTAACCCCGCCGCTTCAATTCGGGGATCGTCATCTTGCCGACCGTCGCGCAGGTTGCCGCCGACGAACCCGATACCGCGGCAAAGATCGCGCAGCCAATCACGTTGGTGTGCAACAGACGGCCGGGAAGGCGATTCAGCCAGGGCGCGAGCCCCTTGAACAGATCTTCTGACAACCGCGTGCGAAACAGAATCTCGCCCATCCACAAAAACAAGGGCAGCGCCGTCAGCGTCCAGCTTGACGAGGCGCCCCATATCGTGACGGCCATCGCGTCTCCGGCAGGCCGGCTGGAAAAGATCTCCATGCCTATCCATGCCGTGCCCGCCAGCGTCAAGCCAACCCAGACACCGCAACCCAGCAGCGCAAAAATCGAGACGACCAATAAGGTAATGACCAGGACTTCATTCATGGGTTTGGTGTGACGTAGGAGCAGGCAGACCGTGCAAGCGGCGGATCAATTCGTCGACCAGCGACACCAGGAACAACACGGTCCCGACAGCCATGCTGATCTGGGGTATCCACAAGGGCGTGGCGTCGTTGGACGTAGAAACATCGTTATAGGTGTGCGAGTCCAGCATCAGCTTGATACTGAAGAACGCAAAGGCGGCCGCGAGCAGGGTGCCCGCACACAGCGCGAAAATATCCAGTCGCCGGTTGCCACGCGCCGCCAGCGAGTTCAGCAAGAGCGTGACGCGGATATGCTCGCCGTGTTTGAACGTACTGGCTAATGCTAAAAAACCTGCACCGGCCATGAAATATCCAGCGTAGGCATCGATGCCGGCCACATGCCAATCGATCTGGCGTCCAATGATGGAAATCAGTACTGAAATCAGCACACCTATCATGCACAGGCCGGCCAAGAGGCCGGCCGCGCCGTACAGAGTATCGAGTAAACGGCGCATGAGGATTACATCTTGCGGTAGGCTTCGATGATGGCTTTGCCGTCATCGCCGGCGCGCTCGGTCCACTCGTTGATCATGACCTCGCCGATCTTGTTCAAGCCGGCCTTCAGCTCAGGCGTGGGTTGAATGATGGTCATGCCATTTTTCGTGAGTTCCTTTTTGTACCATTCGCCTTTTTCCTGGGCGAGTTTCCAGCCGCGCTCTTCGGCCTGTGCACCCGCTTTCTTCAGGGCCTCTTGGGTCGCCGGATCCAGCGCGTCAAAGGCTTTCTTGTTCACAATGATCGCGTTCTTGGGCAGCCAGGCCTGCGTGTCGTACCATTTCTTGATGTACTCGTAGGTCTTGGAGTCATACCCGGTCGAGGCCGAAGACATGTACGAGTCGATCACACCGGTGGCCATGGCTTGCGACAGCTCGGCTGCCTGGACCGTGACAGGCTGTGCGCCAGCCAGCTCAGCGATTTTGGCGGTGACCGGGCTATAGGCACGCCATTTCAGGCCTTTCAAATCGTCGACGGTTTTCAGGTCGCGGTTGGCAAAGATGCCTTGTGGAGGCCAGGCGACGGTAAACAGCAGCGTCATGCCTTGCGAAGCCAGTTTCTTTTCCAGGTACGGCTTTTGTGCCTGATAGAGCTTGAATGAGGCGTCGTAGCCCGTGGCCAGAAAGGGCAGGCCGTCCAGGGCATAGATCGGGTCTTCGTTCGCGAAGTTGGTCAGCAGGATCTCACCGATCTGCGCCTGGTTGCCTTGCACAGCACGCTTGATCTCGGGCGCTTTATAGAGCGACGCATTATTGTGTATCGTGATCTTGAGTTTCCCGCCCGACAGCGAATCGACGTCTTTGGCAAAGTTATTCAGGTTTTCGACGTGGAAATTGCTGGCAGGATAGGCGCTGGGCAGATCCCACTTCGTTTGAGCCATAGCGCTGGCGCTGAAAGCCAGCACAAAGCTGCCGGCCAATAGGGGGAGGGTCTTTTTCATCACGGAGATCCTTCTTCGCATAGAGAGGGCGATGAGCCCGGCATATCACAGAAACACTGCGAGCAAGCATTGCGGTGCCATAAGCGTTGCAATTCTACGGGGCCAGGAACGCCGATTGCCCCAGGAAACCCCTACATAGGGGAAAGTCCTAGGGTCGCGCTGTGTCAAAATTTACATTTTGGAGGTCCGAGCTTTCATGTCTCTCGAACACAAACCCGTCGCCAATGGGGTGGAATACCGATTGCTGAATCACGCAGACGTCGCGGTCTTTCGTGTGTTGCGCGCGCAGATGCTCGCAGACTCGCCCGAGTCTTTCATGAGCAGCCTGGAGGATGAGGCCGTGCTGTCAGAGGCGGATTGGTCTGCCCGGGTTGGTCCCAACGACGGCGCCTTGATCGTCGGCGCATTTGTCGCTGGCGAGCTCAAGGGCAGCGCGGGCGTATTCCGGCATCGAGGCAAAAAGGCCATGCATAAGGCCACGATATGGGGCGTGTATGTGCATCCCGATCTGAGGGGAAAGGGGGCGGCCAGGGCGTTAGTCACGGCGGCTATAGCCCACACTCGCAAACTGCCGGGAATTCGACAAATCACCTTGAACGTGACAGCGTCCAACACGGTGGCGTTTCAGCTCTATTCAAGCCTGGGCTTTCAACTGTGTGGCGAAGAGTCTGATTCGCTATGCATCGATGGCAAATTTTATGCGGACAGACATATGTTCTTGAGACTCGTAGATCCCGCGACTGCGCCGGCGCCGTTTCAACATCAAGCGTAGTGCAACGCGTGCAGCCTTCGCCCTTATTGCAAGACATACTGCGTACGGTGAGGCGCCGATATCGGCTGCCCGCGATGCCGACGGCGGCGTCGAGCTCGGCAAGCGAGAGTCCATCGACGGCGCTTGCAATTGTGCTGGAACAGGTTCGAGTCTTGCTGGAGGCAGGCGATACGCCGGACGATGCCCTGAAATGCAGGTTCTTCGATGCGCTGGATCGTTTGATTCGAGAGGCGATGCAGCCGACGCGGGGAGACACCGCTTTTCAGGCCATGGTCTTGCGCCATCAGACCACTGCGGTGCGTGAGTATGCCTCGCTGGCTGCCCACGCCAGTCAGGATCGCCGCGAAATCCATGCAGCGGTCAATACCATCGCTCATCCGGCGAAACTTCAACGTATGCCCCCAGGGACGCTGCATGCGGCGCTGACGCAATTGCAGGCCTTTGCGGCCGCAGAAGACTGGAATGCGCTGTCTGCGTGTGCGGAGCAAGTCCTGCCTCTGGCACAGGCCGAATCCGAGTCGGCGATTACGCGCGGCACGGACCGTTTGTTTGGCAGCCCGGCGCTAGGGCGGTTGCAACGTCTGTCGGTGTTGCTATCGGACCAGCAGGTGCAGCGGTACCGGTCGCTATGGGACCAGCAAGGGCCCCGTGCTGGCAGTGCCGTGGCGATGGAACAAGGCGCTGCGTCGCAGCAGCGTGGTGCGGCAGTTGAAGCACGCGCGGCACAGGCGCTAGAGGTATTGGCCCAGCGGCTGAACGCGCAAGCGCAGGACAAGACAGCCTATCGCGTCGTGACGTCGATGCGTGCCTCGCCGTCGCTGCCCGGGAATGCCGACTATGCCAAGAGTGAGTGGGATGCTGTGCTGTTGCAGCAAACTCCTTCGGATGGAGACACGTCGGCGTTTGATGTCTGCCTGCTGATTGAGGCCAAAGCCTCTGTCGATGCGGCGACTACCGATTTACCTCGCCTGCTGCGAGGCTTGCGGCTATTGGCCAGTGCGCAGGGCGATGCCACGTATGCGTTTGACACCCATCAGGGACGCGTGCGATTGCGCGGCTCATCATTAAAGAGATTCGCCGCTGACGATACCCCTGTGTCAGGCAGTGTTCTTTATTGCTGCGATGCCGAGGCTGAGGCCTATCCGAAATTGCTCAGTACTGCCACGCGTATGCAGCTCTTGTCCGCACCGGGCAGCGTGGCGTATGCCAGCAGTTTGGCAGATGCCGCCTCAGGCGATAGGCAGAGTCTGGCATCTGTCTGGGAACAATTGTTGACATCTGCGCGGTGGGACACGGTGCGGCGTCAATATCCATTGTTGCGCCAAGTCCGCGACTTGATGGTACATGTCGATGATCTGTCTATGGCGGTGAACGGCCAGTCCGGGCCTGGCGCGGCCTGACCGGCTGTTCCAGGCATCGGGCATGGCAGGAGCAGCCCAAGTTATTGAATCCAATCTACATCCGGGGCGAAACATCACGGCGTCTCGCCCCGGGGGGGCATCAGCCTTGGCCCATCTCGGGATCCGAAACCGAGTCTTTGCCGTTTTCCACACGGCCGGCAAAGCGGCGCGACCAGACTTTGGAGTCGCCTGCGTTCACGACAAAGTCATACCAGTTGCCGCTGTCACCCAGCGCCCAGCTCAGCTCGCCGATTTTTCCGGCCTCGACCAGACTCGTCCAAGGACCATCCTGGCGATAGCCTTGCGCGGTCACGCTGAAGGTGACTGCGCTGCTGCTGCGGTTGAACAGCTTGACCTGGACTTCTGCGGGTTCGCAGGATTGATAGCAGACCTGGATTTCCAATCCCGATGTTGCCGTATCGCGCAGATCGCCGATGAACTCGCGATGGTAGCCATTGGGTCCCAGTATCCAGAAATGGTATCGGCCGTTGTCCACGTTGACGTCGATCGTGTCGTCGAGTTCCTTGCCGGCTTCGACCATATAGCGGCGCGGGATCTGGCTCAGGTGCAGTTTGTCGTACACGTGAAACACCGCACCGGCCTGACCGCTATTGGCAAACGCCAGCGTAACGGTCCCTTTGCTGGCATCGGGTCTGGCAGTAGTGTGCAGCTCGTACGGTAAAGCGCGCGAGGGCCGTGTGCCCGTTTCCTGATGCGGCAAGGCAGGATCCGCCGGTACAGGAATTGCCGAGGCGGATTCTTGTTGAGCGACCAGTTCGGCCGCCGCTTCTTTCGTCGTGCTGCCGCCCAGCGTCGGCAGCGCCTCGCCGTTCGGATTGGCGAAATTGAAGGCCGTCGTCAGGTCGCCGCATATGGCGCGGCGATAGGCGCTGATGTTGGGCTCTTGTACGCCAAATCGCTTTTCCAGAAACAACAGCGTCGACGTGTGATCGAACACCTGGGAATTCACCCAGCCGCCACGGCTCCAGGGAGACACCACCCACATCGGCACGCGTGGACCCGGACCAAAAGGTTTGCCGTCTTGTGCCGGATGTGAGGACGAGGCAGGAGCGTAGTTGTGGTACTCGAAAGCCATCTCCTCGTCGCTCAGCGTCGTTTTCCCGGCCAAGGAGCCATCCTCACGAACCGATGGGGCAGACGGCGGCGGTAGATGATCGAAAAAACCGTCGTTTTCGTCGTAGTTGATCAACAAGACGGTGTTGGCCCACACCTCGGGATTCGAGGTTAATGCATCGAGGACCTCTTGCATGTACCACCCGCCTTGCGCAGGGCTGGAGGGGCCGGGATGTTCGCTGTACGTCGACGGCGGAATGATCCATGACACAGCAGGCAAGGTGCCATTTTTCACGTCGTCTCGCAGGCTTTGCAGCAGGCCATCGGGCATGGTGTTGCCAAAGCCTTTGGCGAGCGGGCTGAGGGCATCGTCGATGGCCGGATCATAGGTCGGCGAAATGGCGGGCAACGCTACCGGACGGCGATCCGCGGGCATGGCTTCCATGGCCTCGCGCCAATGGCGAAACGACATGAGCTGGTTGCAGCCGAAGTTATCGTCCAGGCTTTGGTAGACCTTCCAGCTGACGCCGGCCTTTTCAAGGCGGTCTGCATACGTGGTCCATGTCCAACCTTCGGTCGACGGCCCCACATCGTTGCCGCCGTTGTACTGGTTGATGATGGCCGCATAGTTGTCGCCTGACGGGCCGTTCGTGCCGGTCCAGTAGAACAGACGATTCGGGATCGTGCCCGTGTGCATGGAACAGTGATACGCATCGCATAGCGTAAAGGCCTCGGCCAGCGCGCGATGAAACGGGACTTCGGCGTTTTCCATATAGGCCATGGATAGCGGCTGTTTGGCAACGGGCCACCGGTTCATGCGGCCGTGGTCCCACGCAGCTTGCGCGTCCGGCCAGGTGTGTGGTGTGCCGCCGGCACGCTGTGCATTGCCCTTGCTGCCGTCCAGGTGATAGGGCGTTTCCGTATTGCCATTGGCGTCGGTCTGATAAAGCACATGGCTGCCGTTGGCCAATGGGATCGGATGGCGATCGCCAAATCCGCGCACGCCGCGAAAGGTCCCGAAATGGCTGTCGAATGAACGGTTTTCCAGCATCAGCAACACCACGTGCTTGACGTCTTGCAAGGTGCCTGTGACGGAGTTCGCCTCAATGGCCAGAGCGCGCCGGATAGACAGCGGCAAGGTCGAGAGGGCAGTCAATGCTGCGGTGGTTCCTAGCGAAGCACGCAGGAACCCGCGCTTGGAGGGATCAAATGACATGTTGGGTACGTGATTGTCGTGAATGAAAGAGGGGATCAAGGCGCGGGTGCGCAATGGACGTCGGCGGTGCATTCGGTGGTGCCGCCGCCGGGAGGAGGAGTAGGAGCGGTCTCGTCGTCGTCCGAGTCGCTATTGCTGCAAGCTGTCAGCAAGACTGCCAACGACAGGCTCAGTGCCCATGCCAGCTTGCGCGCATGGGGCCATCCCTCAGTGTTACTTCGCATCATCGTGTCGTATCGCCTGGAAAGAGTGTGCGTGCTCGCGGTGATCAGGCGAGAGTGCGCACGTTGATAAGCCAGCTTAAAAAAAGGGTCGGATTGCAACCGTCAGGGGCGGAAGTCTAGGCCTGAAAAAAGGCATTTTTTTGACAGCGATGCATTGCCGCGTTGCGGATTTTGGAGTTCAGTCCGAGCGTTGTCTTGGCGCTGTCATAGAGCGCGAGTGGCCTCCTATGAAAAAAGCGGACAGCGACGGTCGATGGCGATGGATTCGCTTAATGCTTGGAAGAATGTTTTACAGATCCCTTTCGCTGACTACAGCAGTCCGCCGAAGATTTGAGTCCATGTGGCGTGAGCTCGGGAAATTCTCCAAAGGGTGTAGGAATAGTCTGGTTTTAGTGGTGATCAATGTCCTTAGATATCTAAGAGCCAAATCGGCCTGCCTAGACCAACATTAACTCTTTGAAAAATAGCGGAAAACGGGGTGTTCCTCATCAAATATTCAAGGGGGGACTGGACGTTTTTTCGGAAAGAATGGTGCTTCTTTTGAAATTTGATATTTGAAGTCTCTGTGGCCCAATCCGAAAAGTTTTCCCAACAGAAAAATTTTTGAAGTCCCCAAATCCTTGGACAGCCGGTATCCCGTTGCTGTCTTCGCATCGACGTTTTGGTATGGCCGCTTCCGTACCGAAGAGAAACAAATGAAAAAGACCCTTAAGCCAATCTGGCATCAGCGCTCGCATTGCTCCGTACTCGTACCGGAGTGGCCGAAAAGTCCCGCAAAAAAAACTGTGTCTGTGGCTATTGCCGTATTGTTGGGACCGTTGCTACCCAGCATGGCGCAATCGCAGACTGCGACGTCGTCATCCTCTAGTGCGGCGCAATCTCCGAGTCTGACGAAATCTGCGAGTTCGACGCCAATTCCGAGCTGGCAGAAACTCACGAGTGCAGCACAATCAGCGAGCGTGACGCAATCTCCAGGTTTGACGAAATCTGCGAGTTCGACTCAAGTCCCGCGCTTGCCAGCACCCACGCGTCCGGCGCAACCAGCGAGCGTGACGCAATCTCGGAGTTTGACGAAATCTGCGAGTTCGACTCAAATCCCGATCTTGCAGAAACTCACGCGTGCGACGCAATCAGCGAGCGTGACGCAATCACCAAGCGCGACGCAATCTCCGAGTTCGACACAAACTGAGATCATTGACCGTTCGCCAGAGCGATTTGAAATTGATGATCAAGAGGATCGGTTCCCTGATGATGTGGAGATCATTATTGAGGAAGCCTCAGACTTTGAGGATGACGATTCAGATGCTTCATCTGATGACGGCGGGGAGACTCCTGATCCTTTGGACGAAGATCAACCCGACCAGCGGCACGGGCCTGAAGAGGAAACTGATGCCGCGCCTGACATTGCGACGTCATCCTCGCCAGCGCCTGCGCCGGGGCTATTCCCTGAGAAAGGCATAGTCGTTGTCGCTCCCCAGGCAGGCTCCTACAACAGCAACGCCTGGGCGGCCAACACGATGTTCCAGATGAACCTGAACGATCGCCTGGGCAGCTACTTCCAGGGCGAAGGCCATCCGCATCAGGGCAGTGCCTGGATCCGGTACAGCGGCTCGCACAGCGCTCTGAAAGACGAGTCTGGCCAACTGCGCACCAAGGGTGACAGGAATACGGTCGTGATGGGTATCGATATGCTGGCGGACTCGACCAATGACCGCGATCAGGTGACGATTGGTGTGATGGGCGGGTACGGCCACTATGACGGCAAAACCAGTTCGAGCCTGGCCGGCTTTGGCAGCAAAGGCAAAGTCGAAGGCTACGGTCTCGGCCTGTATGGGACCTATCAACAGAATGCTGAAACCGAGCAAGGGGTGTACGTCGACACCTGGCTGTTGTGGAATCAGTTCGATAACCGCGTCAAAGGTGACGACCTGCCGAGAGAGAAATACAAATCAAAAGGTATGACTGCATCGCTGGAACTCGGCTACAACGCCAAGATTGCCGAGCACAATAACGTGAAATACGTGCTGCAGCCACATGCGCAGCTGACCTATCAACATGTGCGTTCGGATAATTTCACCGACAGCAATGGCACACGTATCGAGTTCCTGAATGGGTCGCGTATTCAGACCACTGTGGGGCTGCGCGCCGCTGCGCATGTTCCCACGGGGCTGACGTCTGTCATCACGCCGCACATCGAGGCCAACTGGCTGCATTCGACCAAGGGCTATGGTGTTCGGATGAACAATGCCGATGCAAGGATGGATAGCGGACGCAATGCCGGTCAGTTGAAATTGGGCGTGGAGGGCAACATCAACCAGCGCCTCTCGCTCAATGTCGAGGTGTTCCATAACCAGGGAAATGCTGGCTATCACGAGACCGGCGGCAACCTGATGGCGAAGTACCGCTATTAATCCCCCCGATAGGGCATAACACCCTAGCCGCGTAGTCAGCGGTCAAGATCATTCTCGATCTTGACCGCTTTTTGCGCAGTGAGTTGCATCACAACGCGAGGAAGGTCAGTGTCGCCTTGCGCCCATCATTTGATGGCGAGGCTTTGCGCCGCGGTCGCTTTCCTATCGTAAACCTTCAGGGTAACGTGGGCATCGTCCAGGGTAAATACCGCAGTTGCCAGGGTGTTTTCCTCATCGGGGTCGTCCGCTGCGCGCCGCAGGATGGGCAGGTTTCCCTCTTTGTCGTGCAAGGCGGCGACGACGTCGCTTTCGGTGATGTCTTCGTGCCAGCTATCCAGCAGGGTGTCGATGCGGCTTTGGCGTGCGCGGGATGAATCAGTGATGATTTGCGCGACGCCTTTGCTCGCCGCATGCACGAGGTGATTTGCATGCCCATATCGGCGCTGGATGGGCTCGATGGAGCACAGACCAGGCATAGCCTCTACGCTGAACAATCGCTTATCGCCCGCCGCGCCCAAGGTGTGATGAAACGCACCCGCACGTGGCGTGTCGTGCAGACGCGTGATCGCCTGATCCAGGGTCATGCAGTCCAGCACGGCACGCGCCAAAAACATACGCGGTACGCCAGCACGCCGGCTACGCGTACGCAGATTATTGATGGTCTGAACAATCCCCGCGCGATTGGCGGCAAAGGTATGCCCGGGCAATGACCCCGGGTAATAGAAACTGACATAACCTGGCGCATCATCCGGCTGTACGTCGACCAGATGGCAACGCCCATAAAGGTAGGGGTCACCGTCCTCGTTGTGGCCGATCCATCGTGCGCCATCGGGCCCATGTATCGCTACAGAAGTGCAGCCGTCAGTCGTCTGATGCAACAGATCACCACGACAGTTCCACAGCAGCAAATCGTCTGCGGACATTTGCAGGCCCTCGACCATGCCTTCGAACTCTTGCCAGAGTTCAGGCAGATTGCGCTGGATGTGTGCGGCGAGCTCCTGCAGATAGGCATGACCGCGCCAGGGACGTAATGCTCGCCATGTCGTGCTTTGATCCAGATAGACCGACATCAAAGGTCGGGCAAGCTTTCCTAATGCGACGCCGACTTGGCGGCGGGTGCCTGTGATGCGTACAGGTTTGAACGGCATGAGTCGTCTCCGGCATAGAGCGTCATCGAGGAAAAGATCACACCCCACAGGATACTTTCCGCCGGGCTCCACGATATTTCCAGTGAAGTTACATTTTGGGGCCGGAATGAGGATACGCGTCGTCCCGTATACGCTCATGGGGACGCATGAGTTAAGATGGATTACAGACATGCAGCTACCCGTTGCAATGTGTCTAGGGGCCTATCTGGGTTTCCCAGAGGCCGGATGTCTCTACAGGAGCAGATCGATGATGAAACGCAAATTTGCCGCCGTGCTGATGGGCTTGAGCCTGATTGGCGCAGTTTCCACCGCCGCGGCCCAAGATAAAGAGTTGATCGTCGCCACGGATACGGCGTTTATTCCGTTTGAATTCAAGCAGGGTAGTACCTACACCGGTTTTGACATCGACCTCTGGGCGGCCATCGCCAAAGAGCTCAACCTGAAATACAAGCTGCAGCCGATGGATTTCAACGGCATCATCCCCGGTCTGCAGACGAAAAACATCGATGCGGCGCTGGCGGGGATCACGATACGGGATGACCGGAAACAGGTCATCGATTTCTCGGATCCTTATTACGAGAGCGGTTTGGCCATTCTCGTGGCTGAGAACAACACCGATATCAAGGGCGCCTCCGATCTGGCGGGCAAAAGTGTCGCCGTGAAGACCGGCACGGCAACTGTCGATTTCATGAAAAAAGAGGTACCCGACGCCAAGCTGCGGCTGTTTCCCAATATCGACAATGCCTATCTCGAGTTGGCTACCGGTCGTGTCGACGCCGCCGTGCACGATACGCCGAACGTGCAGTACTACGCCAATACAGCGGGCAAGGGCCGTGTCAAAGTCGCCGGCACGGTCAAGAGCGGGGATTTTTACGGGATCGCTTTTCCCAAGGGCAGCGATCTGACGGCCAAGGTCAATCAGGCCCTGGCCACGCTGAAATCCAACGGCCAATACGACCAGATCTATACCAAGTGGTTTGGTAAAAAGCCCTGACTAGTTTGCCGAGCACGCTGGGTGCGAGCGAGGCCGCTCGCACCCACTTAGCAAACGACGCGCGGTGCCAGCCGGACCCGCGCCATCAAAACGAAGGGGAAGACCGTGCAATTCGACTGGTCTGTCATCTGGGCTGCCTTGCCCAATCTGCTCGACGGTACGCTGATGACCGTCAAAATCACGTTTTGGGGGCTGGTAGGAGGCTTCGTGCTCGGGGCGCTGGCCGGCATCGCGCGAGCGTACGGGCCCGCGATTCTCTCAGGCATTGCCCAGGTTTATGTATCGATCATCCGCGGTACGCCGATCGTCGTGCAAGTGATGTTCATCTACTTTGCCTTGCCGTTGATGATCCCGGGTTTGCGCGTAGACGCTATCTGGGCGGCGATCGCCACCTTGATCATCAACTCGGGCGCCTATATCGCCGAGATCGTGCGCGGCTCGCTGCTGTCGGTGCACAAGGGCCTGAAAGAGGCCGGCCAGGCGATGGGCCTGCCGTTTCACAAAATTCTGCTGCACATCATCGGGCCGGTGGCGTTTCGCCGCATGATTCCCCCATTGGGAAATCAATGCATCATCAGCTTGAAAGACTCATCGCTGTTTATCGTGATCGGCGTGGCCGAACTGACGCGCCAGGGTCAGGAAATCATGGCCAGTAATTTTCGGGCCGTGGAGATCTGGTCCGCTGTGGCGATCATCTATCTGATTCTGACCGGGGCGCTGGCCTTGGCCCTGCGCTTGGTCGAAAAAAGGATGCGGATCTTATGAGCATGGTCGAGTTTCACGATGTCATCAAACGCTTTGGCGATTCTGTCGTACTGAACGGCATCACGCTGAATATTGATGCGGGCGAGGTGGTGGTCGTGGTCGGGCCCTCGGGCTCAGGCAAATCCACGTTCCTGCGCTGCATCAATGTGCTGGAAACGATCGAGGGTGGCGATCTGCTGGTCGATGGCCTGAGTGTGAAAGGGCCCTCTGCACAGATACGCGAGATCCGGCGCGAGGCGGGGATGGTATTCCAGCAGTTCAATCTGTTCCCTCAGATGTCGGCGCTGGATAATGTCATGTTTGGGCCGATTCATACGCGAGGTGTGCCGCGCCGAGAGGCACGCGCATTGGCCGAGGAGCTATTGCGCAAGGTCGGCCTCGGGGAGCGGATGAATCACTATCCATCGGAGCTGTCGGGCGGGCAGCAACAACGTGTGGCTATCGCGCGCGCGCTGGCGATCAAACCCAAACTCATGCTGTTTGATGAGCCGACCTCGGCGCTGGACCCGGAACTGCGGCACGAGGTGCTCAAAGTCATGCGAGACTTGGCCGAAGAAGGCATGACGATGGTGGTCGTGACGCACGAGATGGAGTTCGCGCGTAAAGTCGGCAGCCGATTGATTTTTATCGACGGCGGCAAGGTCGCCCATGACGGGCCACCGGCGGAGCTATTGTCCAATCCGCCGAGCCAGCGCCTGAAAGACTTTTTACAGCATGTGGCTTAAAAGGCCTTCAGGTTTTGACCCGAACGATTTTCTGGACCTGCGGCACGTGTCGTATCGAGCGAATGACCTGAGCCAAGTGTTTGCGGCTATCGACTTGGATCGTCAGATGCAGCGAGACCGTTGAGATGGCATCATCGTGCATGGTGATTTGCACGATGTTGGCGTCGGCTGCGGTGACCTCGGCGGCGAGCCGGCCCAGGACTCCACGTTCATTGCGTGTAATGACGTCCAGACGTGTCGACAGGTGCTTGGCGGTATGTGTGTCCCATGCGACGTTGACCCAGCGATCTGGTTCGCGGGCCCGTAGGCGCGTCGCAGTGGGGCAGTCGGCTGTGTGTACGACCAGGCCTTGGCCCAGACGCAACCCAGCGACGATGGGGTCGCCGGGCAATGGCCCACAGCAGGAGGCCAGTTGTACTGCCTGACCCTCGTTGCCCTGGATCAGAATGGGGGCACTGCGCGCGGATGTGATCTCGTCGACGGCGGCGGCTGTCGTGGCAACCAGTTGGTGTTCGGGCGCAAAGCGTCGCGCGACGACGGCAGCCAGCCGCTTGCCCAAACCGATATCGGCCAGAATTTCGTCGCGAGAGCTCGCGCCCGTGCTGCGCGCGAGTTTTTGCCAGGCTGGATCGTCCTCTGCGGGCAGGTTCAGATGCAGCTCTTGCAGGGCCTGTTCCAGCAGCCGCTCGCCAAAGGCGACCGATTCCTCGTACTTGACCGTGCGCAGATAGTGGCGGATCTCTGACCGTGCGCGCCCGGTGCGCACGTAGTTCAGCCATTGCGCATTGGGACGCGAGGCAGGCGAGGTGATGATCTCGACCACGTCGCCGCTGCTGAGCTCTGTGCGCAGCGGCACGAACTCGTTGTTGACCTTGGTCGCCACGGCCTGGTTGCCGATGTCGGTGTGGATCGCGTAGGCGAAATCCACCGGTGTTGCGCCGCGCGGCAAGGAAATGATCTTGCCTCGTGGGGTGAATACGTAGACGGCATCCGGGAACAGATCGACTTTGACGTGCTCGAGGAATTCGCCGGAATCGCCCGTCTGGCTTTGGATGTCCAGCAGCGATTGCAGCCACTGGTGCGTACGCTTTTGCAGATCGTTCAGCGTGACATCGGATCCCTTGTAGAGCCAGTGCGATGCGACGCCTGCCTCGGCAATGTGATGCATGTCGCGCGTGCGGAACTGGAATTCGACGGGCGTGCCATAGGGGCCCACCAGCGTCGTATGCAAGGATTGATATCCGTTGACCTTGGGGATGGCGATGTAGTCTTTGAACTTGCCAGGCACCGGGCGATAGAGCTGGTGCAGCGTGCCCAACGCCAGATAGCATTCCGGCAGCGTGTGCACAATGACGCGGAATCCGTAGATGTCCAGCACCTCGGAGAAAGACTTTTTCTGTTCGACCATCTTGGTGTAGATGCCGAACAGGGTTTTTTCACGGCCGGAGACCTCGGCCTCTATGCCGGCGGCGGGCAGGGCGGCGCGTACCGCGTCGCTGATTTTGCCTATGACTTCGCGCCGGTTGCCGCGTGCGGCCAGTACGGCCTTGTACAGAACCTGATAGCGATTGGGATACATGGCCGCAAAGCACAGGTCTTGCAGCTCGCGAAACAGCACGTTCAAACCCAGGCGATGCGCGATCGGCGCATAGATGTCCAGCGTCTCGCGGGCGATGCGGCGGCGCTTTTCAGGGCTGACGGCATCCAGTGTGCGCATGTTGTGCAGGCGGTCGGCCAGCTTGATCAGAATGACACGCACATCGCGCGCCATGGCCAGCAGCATCTTGCGAAAGCTTTCGGCTTGTTGCTGGGCCTTGGTTGCGAAATCCAGGCGATCGAGTTTGGACAGGCCGTCG
Organism: Bordetella genomosp. 4; assembly: GCF_002261185.1. Classification (GTDB taxonomy): domain Bacteria; phylum Pseudomonadota; class Gammaproteobacteria; order Burkholderiales; family Burkholderiaceae_B; genus Bordetella_A. The sequence goes on along the minus strand of NZ_NEVQ01000013.1, from coordinate 484,934 downwards.
ACTAATTCGGCGACTTGTACGCCGAATTTTTCGGCGAGCTCTTGCTTGGGGATACCTTGGTCTTCGATGACGTCGTGCAGCAAGGCTGCCGACAGCGCGTTCGCGTCGAGCTTCCAGGCCGCACAGATTTCTGTCACCGCGATGGGGTGCGAGATATAGGGCGCACCGCTGGCGCGGAACTGGCCCAGATGCGCCTGATCGGCGAAGCGATAGGCTTCGCGCACCCGCTCGACGTCTTTTTTGTCGAGATAACTGCTGATGATCTCGGTCAGCGGCGCGAGCGAGGCGACAGGAGAGGCGGGGGTATCTGAAAGCGCGCCGTTAGCAGTCGTGCTGGAAAGCTCGACAGGCGAGTTTTTTTTGTCGGAACGGCGTCCGAGCCGTGATCCTGCTCGCAAGGCAGCGAGCAGGCCCGTAGAAGCGTACTTCAGCCGGGGAAAAGCCATGTTGCCGCCCCCTGGACTGGATCAGGTGGGGACTTTACGCAGCATTTCCAGGCCGGTATGGCCGCTGGCGATTTCGCGCAGGGCGGTAACGGTGGGCTTGTCTTTGCTGTCGATACGCGGGGCGTGGCCCTGCGCCAGCTCGCGAGCGCGATAGGTAGCAGTCAGCGTGAGCTTGAAGCGGTTGGGAATCTGATTCAGACAGTCTTCGACAGTAATGCGAGCCATGAGTTATACCTGGAACGGGCTGTGAAAAGGAGGATCGTCTCAGTGATCGGCCGGAATGCCCAACTGAGCGAACAGCGGAGCATGGCGAACGGCCTGAGACGAAAAACGTAGCCGGGCAGCACTGATCACCTGAGACAGTTCCGCCAAGGCTACGCTAAATTCTTGATTAATAATAACATATTCGCATTCCGGCGCGTGCGCGATTTCGCCGCCGGCCGCTAGCAATCGACGAGCGATGACTTGGGGGGCGTCCTGGCCGCGGGCCTTGAGGCGATGTTCGAGTTCCTCGATCGACGGCGGCAAAATAAAAATGCCGATGGCTTGAGGAAAACGTTGCCGGACCTGGCGGGCGCCTTGCCAGTCGATCTCCAGCAGTACGTCGCGGCCGTCCTCGGTAGCTTGATCGATCAGGTCACGCGGGGTGCCGTAGAAATTGCCGTGTACTTCGGCCCATTCGAGCAGCGCCTGATTCTGGCGCAGGTCGTCAAATTGCTCTTTGGTGATGAAGCGGTATTCGCGCCCGTCAACCTCGCCACTGCGCGGCTCGCGCGTGGTGCAGGAAATCGACAAGACCAGTGATTTGTCATGGTCGAGCAGGGCTTTGACCAAGCTGGACTTGCCAGCGCCGCTGGGCGCAACCACCATGAACACATTACCGGGGCGTTTTGACATAAATCAGATCGACTAACGGGATACAGGACGCGAAGAATAACAAAATTACGCTTTTAACTATTATATTTGGTCTCCGAGCCCGAGTCCTTGTGACGGAGGATAACAGCGCCGGTGCCCCCGGAGTGACGCAGGATTATCACAGTTGTTTGCAACGCGAGTCGCGCGATTGCTTTAGGATTACGCGACGTAGATCCCTACAGAGAGACAAAAAAATGCAGTCAAATGAGCAGACAGGTATTTCGCCAGTGGCGTTGGTGACAGGCGCGGGTAGCGGCATTGGCCGTGCCGTTGCGCTGGAGTTTCTGGCGCAGGGTTATCGAGTGGTGCTGGCGGGCCGCCGGCGCGAACAGCTCGAGCAGACCCGTACCGCGGCTGGCGAAGACGGCGCACGCGCTTTGGTGGTGCCTACGGATGTCAGCGACGAGCAGGCCGTGCGCGAGCTGTTCGATGCAATACAGCGGGATTATGGGCGGCTTGATGTTCTGTTCAATAACGCGGGGCGCAATTCGCCGGCGGTACCTATCGAGGACCTGCCCGTGGACGTGTGGCGCGAGGTGGTGGATGTCAACCTCACGGGCATGTTCCTGTGCGCGCAAGCGGCGATTCGATTGATGAAGGCCCAACAACCCGGTGGCGGGCGCATCATCAATAACGGATCGATTTCGGCGCACGCGCCCAGGCCCTTGTCGATCGCCTATACCGCGACCAAGCATGCCGTGACGGGCCTGACCAAATCCATTTCGCTCGATTGCCGTGCTTACGGCATTGCATGCGGACAGATCGACATCGGTAACGCAGCCACGGACATGACCCAGCGCATGGCCGAGGGCGTGTTGCAGGCCAACGGCGACCGCCGTCCGGAACCTCGTATGGACGTCGGGCACGTGGCACATGCCGTCGTCTCAATGGCAAAGCTGCCGTTGGATGCCAATGTACAGTTCATGACGATCATGGCGACGAATATGCCGTTTGTCGGCAGGGGCTGATTCGCCGGGATTCGTTCGCGCCCACGCAATCAAAAGGGAGCCGCCGGCTCCCTTTGATGTTGGATCGTACCTGCTTTGGGCGGAGATTACTGGCCCGTGTCGGCCTTGGCAACGAGATGGCCTTGAGGGGCAGTGTCCGGCTCAATGTAGCGCCGTGCCGCGACGTAGTGACGCGACCAGTAGCTGTTGTCCAGGCTGTCGACACGGACTTTCGAGCCACGTGTGGGGGCATGGACAAACTGGTTTTGGCCGATATAAATGCCCACATGCGAGACGCCGCGACGGCGCATCGTCGCAAAGAACACCAGGTCGCCGGGTTTGAGCTCGCTTTTCTTGATGCCGGTACCCTCGAGCCGCTGCTCGCGTGCCGTGCGAGGCAATTCCATGCCGACGATCTCGCGATAGACGAATTGCGTCAGGCCACTGCAATCAAAACCGGCGTCGGGATCCTCGCCGCCCCAGACATAAGGGGTGCCGATGGTTTCCAGGCCGGCCCGCACGACCATGTCGGACAGGCTGGGAACCGTAAGGGGATCAATCAGCCGCAGGCCCTGCATCGAAGCGATTGCTTCGGGAGTCTTGGTGGCGTGAGCGGTGGGGAGCCAACTGAGGCCGAGAGCCAAAAGCGGGGCGGCCAGGAATGAGGGGAGTACGAATAAATTAGGACGGTCTTTTCGCGTCGGTGGAGTCATTTGCGACACTTCAACTTTCGGAGTGGGGCGGAATGGCTGACTACGTCAAGCCGGCGAAAATGTGGCGGGCATACAACGCAGCCACGGGGCATTGTAACCCATTGACGATTTTTTGCATTTTGGGGTTACTACTAACCTGATCGAAACAAATGATGGCGGGTTGAGGGGGATTTGGTGCTGTCATCGTGTTAATGCATGATAAGCATATGCTGCGTAGGCGTGCCGTTTTTACGGAAATCTAAAAAATGACTGTTGACTTTTCGATTGGTTCCCATAGTTCTCCGCCTTCTCTGGGGTTCGAGGCTTTTCACCAGGCGCAGGCCGCCGTTGAGCGCCTGACAGAGATTTATGGCCGCAATACGGCGTTTATCCGGGCGGCGTTTCAGGATGTGGTGAATGGCCGGGAACTGCCGGGGCCGGTGCGGGCGTATTACCCCGCTATCCGCATCAGGGTGGATACCTATGATCTGATTGACAGCCGCCTGTCATTCGGCCATGTCGCCGAGCCGGGGGTATATCAAACGACGGTGACCCAGCCAACGCTGTTTCGTGACTACTACCTGGAGCAGATCGGTCTGCTGATTCAGAATCACGGCGTGGCAGTCGAGGTCGGGGAGTCGGATAGCCCCATTCCGTTGCATTTCGCCTTCCCGGAAGGCGCTTATGTCGAGGGTGAGCGCCTGTCGGGTATGCGCAGGCCATTGCGTGATCTGTTTGATGTGCCGGACTTGGCGGTGACGGACGATGCGATCGTCAATGGTTCCTGGCATGGCCGGGACGGCGAGCCGCGTCCCTTGGCGCCGTTTACTGCGCCGCGGGTGGATTATTCGCTGCATCGCCTGCAGCACTATACGGCGACTGCGCCGTCGTATTTTCAGAATTTCGTGCTGTTTACGAATTATCAGTTTTATGTGGACGAGTTCTGCGCGCGGGCCCGTGCGCTGATGGCCCAGGGCGGAGGCGATTACGATGCGCTGGTCGAGCCGGGTAATCGCATGACGCACCGTGGCGAGACGGCCGCGGCGGCGCCAGCGGGCGCCGTGCGGTTGCCGCAAATGCCGGCGTATCACCTGGTGCGTTCCAATCATTCGGGTATTACCTTGGTCAATATCGGCGTGGGCCCCTCGAATGCCAAAACCATCACCGATCACATCGCCGTGCTGCGCCCCCATGCATGGCTGATGCTGGGGCATTGTGCCGGGCTGCGTGATTCCCAGCGGCTGGGAGATTATGTGCTGGCGCACGGTTATGTGAGAGAAGACCACGTGTTGGACGACGATCTGCCCACATGGGTCCCGGTTCCGCCTTTGGCCGAGGTGCAAGTGGCGCTGGAGCAGGCGGTGGAGGAGGTGGCAGGCTTATCCGGTTGGGAACTGAAGCGCATTATGCGCACCGGTACGGTAGCCAGTATCGATAATCGCAATTGGGAACTCCGGGACCATACCGAGCTGGTGCAGCGTTTCACACAGTCGCGGGCGATTGCGCTGGATATGGAGTCCGCGACCATCGCGGCAAATGGGTTCCGGTTCCGCGTCCCGTACGGGACCTTGTTGTGCGTGTCGGACAAGCCCTTGCATGGTGAGCTCAAGTTGCCGGGGATGGCCAGCGCGTTTTACCGGGACCAGGTGAATCAGCATCTGGAAATCGGGATACGGGCGCTGGAGCGCTTGCGGGATATGCCGCCAGAACGTCTGCATTCCCGCAAACTGCGTACCTTCATGGAGACGGCGTTTCAATAGCATTAAAGTAGTTAATTTTGATAAAAAACTACTTTGATGCCATTTTTTGGCTTGTTGAATGGCAATACAGTAGTTATTATTTTAATAACGCTACTTTATTGCTATGGATTGCTAGCATGAACAGCCTATCCGATATCGCCGATATTCTGCGAGCGCGCTTGCAACAGCAGGGACAGACGCAGGCTCAATTGCGCCAGTCCGCAGGGATTGCACAGCGCACGCTGACCAATGTCTTGAGCGGCGAACAGGACTTCAAAGTCAGCACATTGCTGGCACTGGCCGATCGCCTGGGGCTGGAAATGCTGTTGGTTCCCAAGGGCGCAGCCGCAGCGGTGGACGCGGGGGATGCGGTCAAGCCGAAGATTCCCACGCGCATCGAGGTCGCACGTCGACAACTAGGTGAGACACAATGAACGTGCAAGCACTGGCCATTTTCATCGGCGCCGAGCGGGTCGGCGTGCTGTTCCAGTACCGCATGCAGGGGGCGGACGTGGTGACCCGTTTTGTGGCCGACGATGCTTTCGCGCATCAGCGGGATGCGCCGGTGGTGTCGGCCGCCTATGTGGCGAACTCTCCCGAGGATCAGGCTGCGTTCTGGGCGGATGTCCGTAGCGAGACGCTAAATGGACGTTATTCTCCGCAAAACGGTTGGCTATTGCCGGCATTTTTCCAGAATTTGCTGCCCGAGGGAGTTTTTCGCGACCACGTGGCTCGCGTGCGGGGTTGCGATCCCAAGGACCACTTCGAGATGTTGGCGGCGTGTGGCGGCGATTTACCGGGGAATGTCTACGCGCGGCCGGTCGAGTTGTCTCGCGACGAGTTGGCGCACTATGTCACACAGGACCAGGACGCGTTGGAAATGACCGTCACGGCGGACCCGATGGAGCAGGGCGTGTCGCTGTCCGGCGTTCAACCCAAGCTGGGCGTGATCAAACAGGGCCAACGTTATGTGGGACGAACGCGGGATCACAGCACCCATATCATTGCCAAGCTGCCGGTGGTGGGCCAGCCGCTGTTGCCGGAATTGGAAGCGCTGTCCCTGCAATTGGCGCAGGTGGCCGGCGTGAATATTTGCGAGGCCTATCTCGAGCCGCTGGAACATCTGGCGGCCGAACACGGCTATGACTTGGGCGACGCGGATGCACGTACGCAGTTTCTGGCAGTCGTGCGTTATGACCGCGAGCCGGGCCGGCGTATTCATTGCGAGGATTTCGCTCAGGTGCTGGGCGCCATGCCCGAGCAAAAATATCAAGCCGCTTCCTATCTGGATGTGGCTGCGGTATTGATGGCGTTCCCATCCCTAGGCGAGCCCGCGGTGCATGAGTTGCTGCGCCGTATGGCTGTCAATGAGATGCTGGGCAATCCGGACATGCACCTGAAAAATATCGGTCTCATCTACGCGGATGGACATACGCCGCAGTTGGCGCCTGCGTACGATATCGTGGCGTATGCGGCCTATCATCCTTGTCAGGGACACGCGCTGCGCATCATGCCGGAGGGACTGGAGCCGCGCCGTCCCGGCAGATCCGGTGCGAGAGCAACTGCGTCCGAAAAGGCACAAGCTCCCGCGTTCGGGACCCATCAGCCAACAATCGGCGGCGGCCATGTGCCATCAAGCACCAAGGCAGCACTGAAGCCCGCCTTGTCTCCCGCGATGCTGCGCGCTTTCTGTGCGCACCTGCGTATTCCGGAAAAACCTGCCGCCAAGGCAGTGAGCGACTGCGTAAAAGCCGCGCACGCGCAGTGGCCTGCGCTGATCGAACAAGCCAAGCTGACCGCTCGTCAAAAACAGAATCTATTGGCGCATTTCCATGCGCATCCCATGGTGAAATCGGTGCGCTGATGGCCGATTCGAAAACGGAATTCAACGGCGTTCGCCACGGCCGGCCCGAATGATGAAGTTTGTACTCTATGCCGTTGCCGTATTGGCCATCGCCCTCATCGCGGCCAGAGGGGTCTTTCGTCTGCCGGATATCTCCGACCGTCCGATGCAGGCAGCCCTGCCGATGGACCCGAACACGCCGTTGGGCCAACGGGCGGCGCACGAAATGGCCGCGCGTCCGGACCTAAGCGGCGTGGTGCCCTTGGCCAGCGGTCATGACGCGTACGGCAGCAGGCTGGCATTGGCGCGGATGGCAGAAAGGTCAATCGATGCTCAGTACTATATCTGGCACGATGACACGACCGGCCAACTATTGCTAAAGGCGCTTTACGATGCGGCCCGCCGCGGTGTGCGGGTGCGGCTGCTGTTGGACGATAACGGTGTGCCAGGCCTGGACGACACACTGGCGGCGCTGAATGCGCTGGATAATTTCGAGATCCGTCTGTTCAATCCATCCACGGTGCGCACCCCTAAATTAGCGGGTTACGCGTTCGATTTCATGCGCATGAATCGTCGCATGCACAACAAAGCGTACATCGTCGATGGCGCGGCGGCGATCATTGGCGGCCGCAATATCGGCGACGAGTATTTCCAAGTCGGCGACGACAATTATTTTCTGGATCTGGACGTCCTGGCCATGGGGACGGTGGTCGCCGATACCTCGGCTGCCTTTGACGCGTATTGGAATAGCGCCTCGGCTTTCGGAGTCGAGCAAATCATCGGACGCACGGGAGACCTGCCAGCATTTCTGCGTAAAGTCGCCGACACCGAGGCCAGCGATCGGGCGCGCACCTTCACGGATCAATTGGTATCCAGCGCAGTGCGCTTTCGCAATGGCCAAGTGCGTCCCGAGCTCACGGCCGTGCAGTTGGTGGTCGACGATCCGGTCAAAGGGCAGGGCAGGGCCAAGCGCGATCAGCTGATGATTTCGCGGTTGATCGATATCTGGGGCGGCGTCGAAAAACAATTGGACCTGGTGTCGGCCTATTTCGTACCAGGACGCGAAGGAGCTGCTTTTTTTGAGAGTCTCGCGGCCCAAGGCAAGCGAGTGCGGGTGCTGACCAATGCGATGAACACTACCGATGTGCTGGTCGTACACGCTGGCTATGCCAAGTATCGCCGTGAGCTGTTGCAGGCAGGCATCGAGTTGTTTGAGCTGAAATTGCGTGCCGGTCAACCGTCAGGCCGCGATGAGCTCAAGCCGATGGGGCTCTCGGGGGCCGCGCTGCATGCCAAGACGTTTGCCGTCGATGATCAGCGCGTGTTCATCGGTTCGTTCAATTTCGATCCCCGTTCGGCGCGGCTCAATTGTGAGATGGGGTTTGTGATCGATAGCCCGACGATGGCGGCGCGCACGCAACGCGATTTTGACGGCCCGATAGCGCTCGCGGCATACCGTCCCGTATTGACCGATGACGGCGGCATGGTTTGGCTTGAGCAGTTCGCGGATGGCCGCACCGAGATCCATCGCAAAGAACCCGGCGCGGGCTGGCTCAAGCGGGCCATCGTCACGGTGGTCGGATGGCTGCCGATAGAGTGGCTGTTGTGACGGCATGCGCTGACGCAGCGACAAACGAATCGACCGTACCGCGCCACGTCTCGGCCATGAGCGGCACGCCGAGAACTCACGCCGCCGCGATCAACGTCAACTGTTTGTATATCTCGCGCGCGCCCTCGAGTTGATCCAGCGCGATCGACTCGTCGATGATGTGCGCATCTTCTTCACGCCCGGGGCCCAGTCCCACGGTCGGGATATGTCGTCTGCCGGCGGACTCCGAGCCATTGGTGCAGAATGGCCAGACGCCGATGCGCGGTTCGCGGCCGCTGCGTTTGACAGCCTCGACGGCGCTGGTCACTAAAGGATGGTCCTGCGTCTGCTGCCACGCTGGCAGCCATCGGGCCGGCTCGGCTCGTTCCCCGGTAAACGTGCTGACGCTATCGCGCGTTGTCGTCAAGGCGTAATCCGATAGCCCATGCTGCTTAAGGCAGGCGTCGATCTGGGCCAGCACGTTTTCCTCGGTTTCGCCGCTGAGCGTGCGACGATCAAAGCGTATGGTGGTCGACGAAGGAATCATCGAGATAGACGGGTAGGGCGACGAAATCATATCGGTGGGCACCAATAACGCATCGCCCACGACAGGATCGCTGGGCAGCGGCAGCGATGCCAATGCGGTCAGCGCGCGGGCCGCGGCATGCAGCGGATTGCGGCCCAGGTGGGGCGAGGCGGCATGTGCAGGCACGCCTTTGAATGTCAACAGAATCTCCAGCCGGCCTTTCTGTGCGATCTTGATATCGAGTTTGGAGGGTTCGCAGATGATCACCGCGGCAGGCTGGCATCGGTCCAATACGCTAGCCAAGGCATGGCCTTCGATGACTTCTTCCAGTACGCTGGCTGACACCGCGACGCGGCGTTTGAGCGCGCCTTCGCGTGCGGCGGCGGCTACGCCGCAGATTGCAGCCGCGATACCGCCTTTCATGTCGGTGCTGCCGCGGCCGTACAACCGGCCTTCGTGAATCGTCGCACCGAAAGGATCAAATCGCCAGTCGCCGGATACGGGCACGACATCCATGTGGCCATCGAACAGCAACGCGACGTCCGCTTCGTCGGGTCCGATCAAGCCCAGAACAGATCCGTTTCGATCCATGGTGACTGAGGTAAAACCAAATTCATGCATGCGTTGCTTCATCAGGTCAGCCATCGCGCTTTCCTGGCCTGAAAGGCTGGGTATGCGCACCATGTCCTGGGTCAACTGGATGACATCACTAGTCATGTAATTCACTCCACTGCAAATCAGAGAGGCCGGCTTGGCGCGCCGACCGTTGAGGGATGTTGCCGGCCGTGGCGCGCACCGGCGCGCGGCAATCAACGATTGACCAGGTCTTTGGGGACGAGATAGACCAGAATGGCGCCCAGTACCGTGAACGCGGACAGAAAATACATGCCGTAATCGGTGGACCCCGTCGCGTTCTTGATCCAGCCGATGACATATGGGCTGACAAAGGCCGCCAATCCGGCGAACGAGTTGATGCCTGCAATGCCGGCAGCGGCGCTGCGGCCCTTTAGAAACGCGGTGGGCAAGCTCCAGAACAGCGGTGAGCACACCATGCATCCCGCGGCCGCCACGGACAGCATCAGCACGGCGAACGGCGGGTTATGGCTGTACACGGTGCTCAGCACGAGGCCCGTGCCGCCGATGAGAAAGGGCACGATCATATGCCAACGGCGCTCGCGGCTCAGGTCTGAATGGCGGCACACCAGCACCATCGAAATCACCGCGCAGATATTGGGCACCGCAGTCAACAGCCCGACCGACAGCAACGAGTCAACGCCGGTAGACTTGATGACGGACGGAATCCAGAAGGCCAGGCCGGACAGGCTGGATACCGTGCAATAGCAGATCAGCGCCATATGGATGACGCGCTTGTCCTTGAGCAGCGTCCACAGCGAGACGTGTTCCACTTTGGCGGATCGGTCCACGTCCAGATTGGCATTCATGCGGGCCTTGTCCGCGGCGCTGAGCCATTTCGCATCGTCGATGCGATCGTCCAGATAATAAATAACAGAGATGCCCAGTACGACGGACGGGATGGCTTCGATCAGGAACATCCATTGCCAGCCGGACAGGCTATGCACATCGTGAAAGGCCTCCATGATGTATCCCGACAACGGGCCGCCGATGATGCCGGCAAACGGTACCGCCGTCATGAAAATCGCGACGATCTGTCCTCTGCGGCGCGACGGAAACCAATAGGTCAAATAGAGGATGATGGCGGGATAAAACCCGGCTTCGGCGGCGCCCAGGAGGAATCGCAGGATGTAGAACTGCGTCGGGGTTTGCGTCAGGGCCATCGCGCCAGAGATGATGCCCCACAGGATCATGATGCGCGCCAGGGTTTTCTTTGCCCCGATGCGATGCATGAGCAGATTGCTGGGGACTTCAAAGAGAAAATAGCCGATGAAGAAAATGCCCGCGCCCAGCCCATAGACGACTTCGCTGAAACCGAGTTCGTCGAGCATTTGCAGCTTTGCAAAGCCGACATTGACTCGATCCAGGAAGGCCGCGATATAGCACAGCATCAAAAAGGGAAGCAGACGGAACGCGACCTTGCGGTAGAGAGCGTCGTCCTTGCTGTCGGATTGTGTCGAAGATACTGCATCTGCGGCGTGAGCCGGAGCCAAACTTGTGTTCATTAGCATGCACCTCGAAGAAATTTAAGGCAAACGCTCCCCTTGGGTGCCGGAAAACGCCGGCACCCTATGACCTAGCTGGAAGAGGGAAGCGGGGAGTTAAGCTGGGGACATCTCCACGTCGGCTGGGGCAATGGCACCGCGACGAGAAGTGATCAATCCATAGGCCTCGGGACGCCGATGACGCTCAAAGTTGAAGGTCGTGCTCTTGTAGGAATGGCACAGGTCCAGATCGCAACGGGCAATCGCGAGCTCATCGCCTTTGGTGGAGCAGGCCGCGACGATTTCACCGGAGGGCGCGATGATGCAGGTGCCGCCGATCATTTCGCAGCCTTCTTCCTCCCCCGCCTTGGCGACACCCACCACCCATGTGCCGTTTTGATACGCCCCTGCCTGCATGACGAGCTGATTGTGAAACATCGACAGGTCGTCATGTTCGGGAGCGGGCGGGTTATGCACGGGTGTGTTGTAGCCGAGCATGATCATCTCGACGCCCTGCAGGCCCATCACGCGATAGGTTTCGGACCAGCGCCGGTCGTTGCATAGCGCCATGCCCATGACACCGCCGAACGCTCGCCACACATCGAACGACTGGCCGGGTTCAAAGTAGTGTTTTTCGAGATGCTGAAAGGCACGCCATGGCTCGTGTTCGGCATGGCCGGGCAGATGTACTTTGCGATACTTGCCGATGATTTTGCCGTCTTGTCCGACCAGGATGGACGTGTTGTAGCGGTGCGCACGGCCGTTCTCCACCGTCAGTTCCGCGTAGCCCAGGTAGAAACCGATGCCCAGTTTGGCCGCAGTATCGAACAGAACGCGGGTCGTAGGGCCGGGCATTTCTTTTTCATAGAAGGCGTCGACTTCCTCCGGGTCTTCCATGTACCAGCGCGGGAAAAACGTGGTCAATGCCAACTCGGGAAACACCACCAGCTGGCAGCCCATGGCGTGGGCTTGCCGCAGGTGGGCCAGCAGACGCTCGATGATTTCACTGCGTGTATCGCTGCGTTGTATGGGGCCGAGTTGAGCGGCAGCGACATTGATGAATCGTGACAAAGTGGTCTCCTAGTGTTGTTCTGCAAGTTCGGTCAGCAACGTCAACAGGACGTTGGCGCCGGCTTCGATGTCGTGGTCGTGGGTGAATTCGGCGACGTTGTGCGACAGCCCTTTGACGCTGGGGACGAAAATCATGCCAGCCGGGCACATGCGCGCCAGCATCTGTGCGTCGTGGCCCGCGCCGCTGGGCATGCGCTGTACGCGGTGTCCATGCTGGTGCGCGATGGCCTCCACACGTTCGATGATGCGACGATCAAAGCTCACCGGCTGGAAGTCCGCCAGTGAGCGATGACGCAGCTGTACGCCCTCGGCGTCGGCGGCCTGTTGCGCAAACGCGAAAACACGTTGCACGGCGTTGGCCAGGACATCGCCATCGGTGTTGCGCAAATCCAGCGTGAAGACGGCGCGGTTGGGAATGACGTTCACCAGGTTCGGCGCAATCTGAATATGCCCGACAGTGGCCAATTGGCCGGCGCCCAGTTCGACCGCCAGATCGCGCGCAAAGCAGGCGATCCGGGCGGCGACCACGCCTGCATCATGGCGTAGCCGCATGGGCGTCGTGCCGGCGTGATTGGACGTGCCTTCGATGGTGAATTCGGTCCAATGGATGCCTTGTACGCCGGTGACGGCGCCAATCGTGACGCCCTCGTGTTCCAGCACGGGGCCTTGTTCTACGTGCAGTTCCACAAAGGCATGGACGGCTCTGCTGGCCACGGGATAGGAGCCCGCATAGCCGATACGCTGCAAATTTTCACGCACCGTCGTGCCGTCGATTCCTGTCGTGTTCAAGGCCGTTTCCAGCGGCAAACCGCCCTGAAAGACCAGGCTGCCCATCATGTCCGGTGCAAAGCGCGCGCCTTCTTCGTTGGTGAAAAAGGCCACGGCCAGCGGCCGCCGTGTCGTGACGCCCGCGTCATTCAGTGTCGCCACGACCTCCAGGCCGGCGAGCACGCCGAGATTGCCGTCATAGCGGCCACCGGTGCGCACGGTGTCGATGTGCGATCCCGTCATGACGGGAGGCAGATCTTCGCTGCCCCGGCGTATGCCGACAACGTTGCCGATGGCATCGATCGTCACGTCCAGGCCTAGCTCGCGCATCCAGCTGCAGACCCTGTCTCGTCCGTGGCGGTCTTCGTCGGTCAGGGCCAAACGGCATACGCCGCCGCCGTCGATTTCGCCGATCTTTCCCAATTCTGCGATGCGGCCCAGCAGACGTTGCGTATTGATGCGCAACGGCTTGTGCTCTGACGCGGGCCCCGCCGCTGATTGCAGTGATGTGGGGGAGCTCATGCCGGCGTCCTGCTGGATTCGCGCACGGCCTGCGCCGATTTACCGACGATGCGCTGGTACAGCTCAGGATCCGTCGCACCTTCGCTCCCGAACACGAGAATACGGCTCTCGGCATCCAGGCCGAGAGCGGCGCGAGCTTGCGGATCGTTCATTGCGCCCAGCATGCCCGCCAAGCCGGCCACTGCCGATTCACCGGCGACGATAGGCGTATCGCCATAACGGCCTTCGGCCAGCAAGCGCACCGTATTCAACGCAGACTCGTCATCGATGCAGAGAAACGCCCGTGCGCCTGGGTGCAGGACTTTCCAGGCGAGCAATGAGACTTCGCCGCAAGCCAGGCCGGCCATGATGGTATCCAGGTCACCGTGTACGGCGACGGGTTTGCCGGCGCGTGCGCTTTCATACAGGCAGGCGGCTTTGTCGGGCTCGACCACAATGAACTTCGGCCGCTTGGCGCCTAATGTTTCCCAGAAATGCGCGCATACGGCCGCTGCGAGGCCGCCGACGCCGCCTTGCAGGAATACGTGGGTGGGCAACGGGTCTGTGCCGATTTGATCCAGGGCCTCGTCGGCCATGACCGCATAGCCCTGCATCACGTCTTTGGGTACGTCCATGTACCCGTCGTACGAGGTGTCCGATACGACGAAACGGCCCAGGCGCTCGGCGTCGCGGGCTGCCTGGCGCACTGAGTCGTCATAGTTGCCGTCGGTGCGCACGACCTGTGCACCGTATTTCTCGATCGCTTCCTTGCGCCCCTCGCTGACGGTGGCGTGGATGTAGATGACGCATTGGCAGCCGAATCGCTGCGCGCCCCAGGCGACCGACCGGCCGTGATTGCCATCGGTCGCGCAGGTGACGGTAATGTCACGCGTGATGGCGGCGTAGCGGCCCGAGAGCAGGTCTTCTGCCGTCGCATTCTGCTCGCCCGTACGAGATGCGATCTCTTTCAACAGCAGGCGGCTGACGGCATAAGCACCCCCGAGGGCTTTGAAGCTGCCCAATCCGAACCGGTCGGCTTCGTCCTTATACAGAATCTGCGCGACACCCGCAGCCTGCGCCAGGCCCGTCAGGTCGTGCAGCGGGGTAGGGGCGTAGCCCGGCCATTGCCGGATTTGCGTGGCCGCCTGCGCGAACGCGGCGCCGCCGAGCACGGACTGCTGTTCAGCACCATAGGGGGCATCAGGTTGGACTGCCGGATTCGATGCGTACTGCAGTTTTACGTTAGAAAGAGGGGTATTCAAGCCGGTCTCCCGAGAAAGATTAGCGATGGAGATCGCCATAATGGTTATGCAGTGATTCGATGGTTTCCAGCCGTTTACGCGCCGTGGCTCCCAGCGTCGCCGCCAGGCTGGATCCCAAATGATTGATCAGGCTGATGGGCGCGACATACGAGTCGAAAATCTGTGCGCCTTGTGTCGCGCAGCGCAGGACGACGTCAGAGCGCGCAGGCAGTTCCGTGGCTGTGGGATCGGTGAGCGTGATGACTTTCGCGCCGGCGCGATTGGCGTGTTCCACCATGGGGCGCAGCAGTGTCACGCGACGGCGAAAGTCCATCACGAGCAGCAGGTCGTCCGGACCGAGATCAGCGAGGTCCTCTGCCAGATTCAGCCCCGCGCCGGGCACCAGTACGACGCCGTCGCGCAATTGGGTGAGCAGGGCCCAGGCATACTGGGCCAATACCCGGCCATTGCGGAACCCCGCTACAAAAACGCGGCGCGTGCTGCCCAGTAAATGAATCGCCTCGTCTATCGTTTTGCGCTCGATGCGTTCGAAGGTGTGAGCCAGGTTCTGGAGATCGCTTGCCAGATGCTGAGCCAGCGCATCGTCGCTGGGAGGCTCGGCATTGCCGCCCGCGAGCAGTTGCAGCGGCGAACCCAGATCCGCCTGTTCACGCACCACGGCACGTATCTCATTGAAATTGTCGTAACCTAGACGGCGAAAGAACCGGCCCGCCGTGGCTTTGGACACCCCAGCCTTTTGCGCCAGTTCGGCGCCGGTGTAGGCGGCGAGTTGGCTCAGGTGCTCCAGCATGACTTCGGCGAGTCGGCGTTCGCTGTCTGTCAGTTGGTCGTGCAGGCTGACGATTCGGTCGTGCAGGGATTGGGTCATGGTGATGTCTATGAAACTTTAGTTTCATAACTATATTTGTGTGAAACTAAAGTTCCAATCATGGTTTTCCCGATAGCGGGATAACGCTCACCTGCGCTGAATAAACGGGCTACAGTTAGAGTTGTGTGTTCTTAACGATTTCTCAGTCCCTATGCCTTTGACATCGAACGCCGTGTATTCGCGTCGCGCTTTTTTGGGCGCGTGCTTTTCAACCGCTCTTGTTGTCAGCGCCGAGGCGCTGGCGCTGGACGTGAAAAAAATGAGCCCGGGGGATTTCATTTGGCATCCCGAGGCAGCGCCTGCCGGTCCATTGGTCGTCCTGGTCAGCCTGGACGAGCAGCGCGTGTATGTCTACCGCAATGGCGTTGCGATAGGCGTATCGACCATCAGTTCCGGCAAGCCGGGGCATGAGACGCCCACCGGCGTATTCACCATCCTGCAAAAGGACCGTGATCACCGGTCCAATATCTATAACAATGCGCCTATGCCGTACATGCAGCGGCTCACCTGGAGCGGGATCGCGCTGCACGGTGGCGCGATCCCGGGGCATCCGGCTTCCCATGGCTGCGTGCGGTTACCCAATGCATTTGCACAACGGTTGTTTGCCGAGACGAAGAACGGCGATACGGTGGTGGTGGCCGATGCTCGCGTAGACCCCTCCCGGATTGCGTTTCCCGCGCTGCTGGCGCCTGTAGCGCCTGGGGCCGCGGCATCTCCCGTTGATCAGATTGCCCAGCGCGGCAAGGGAGATTTCTGGGACGAGAGTATTTCGCCGTCGGGACCGTTGAGCATTGTCCTCAGCTTGAGCGAGCAGCGCTTTTACGTCCTGCGCAACGGGATCGCAATCGGTTCCTCATGGTTGCATGCCGATTCAGGCGCACATTTTGACGGTGCGCTGTTATTGGTGATGGGGACGGGGACCGTCAACGAGCCTAGCCCGTTTGACCCGACGCAACTGCGGCACCAATGGGCCAGTTATCCCCTGTTCGGCACGCCGCCGTCCTTGACCAACCTGGAAAACAGCATCAAGGCACAGCCTGAATTCATCCGCCGTGTGTACCGTTTGCTCACGCCTGGCACCACCATGCTGATCACCAGCTTGCCTGCCGTGAGGCCTGCTCCCGACGTTGCTGGAGCAGGTCCGACGGAACGTGTACTAGAATCTGACGTTGATTGAATGTCCCTTAAGGCCAGACTTGGCCCGTCTCAAATTGGGGACGCAATGCCGGTTGTGGTCCGGCATTTCTTAGATAGACCTTCCTTGCGGCCAGCCGTGTCTGGCCGTTCTCCGGCAGGAGGCAAGGAGCTGTGATCCCCGCTAGGGGCAAAGAGACGCGGGTTTCCGCTGTTTCTTTGAGAAAGTTAGAGTTGCCCATGATTGATCATCCTTCCCGTCGTCGTGTCTTGCGTACCTTGGCCGCCCTGTCCTTGGGCGGGGTGCTTCCCTCTGCGTTTGCGCGTTCTGATGCCGCGTTCAAGCAGGCCTCGGCGCTTTCCACTTTGCCCTGTGAGGCGCAAGGCGGTGCCGGCGTGCAGACCGGTAGTGAATTCTGCAGTAGTGCCTCGTCGAATGCGGCTCAGGCCCGCACTGCCGCCAACGAGCTGGCGTTGTCGCTGGCTGCCAAAGCGCCGAACGCTTCGATGCTGGCCGTGCAACTCGCGACCGAGGCACTGGAACGTGCCCGGGCCGGCAAGGCCCTGCCCGGTGGAGATCCACGCGTGCTGGCGCTGGTGGACTTCAGCTTGCCTTCCACTGCCAAGCGTTTGTGGGTTTTCGACCTGAATACTCATGAGGTCCTGTTCGAGGAATGGGTCGCCCACGGCCGCAACACCGGCGACAATTTCGCGCGCGAGTTCTCGAATCGCCCGGAAAGCCATATGTCCAGTCTGGGGGCTTATCAGGCGGGCGAGATCTATACGGGAAAGAACGGCTATTCCCTGCGTTTGCACGGATTGGAGCCGGGGTTCAACGATCTGGCCTTTGACCGCGCCATCGTCATTCATGGCGCGCCGTATGTGAGCGCCGAGATGATCCGGGCGCACGGGCGGCTGGGACGTAGTTTCGGCTGCCCGGCGGTACGCGTGCCGATTGCGCGCCCGCTGATTGATACATTGGCGGAGCAGGCATTCCTGTTTAATTTTTACCCGCAGCGCGATTGGATGGAGCATTCCGCGTTGATCGGGGGCAGCCACGCCTAAGGCAAATCAGCACTGTAGTGCTTGACTCGGTGGGCCGAATCGTGCGACATAGCTGCCACACGATTGGAGCCCTCATGAAATTAATTGCCACGCTGTCCGCCAGTTTGATCTTGACCGCTTGCACGACCCTGGACGAAACCGTCGATTCGGCGCCCTCGACCACTATTGAGTCAGCTCGCGCGGTGAGCGATGTGGTTGACTGCATCAACAGTGCCTGGGTATTGCAGGCAACCGTGCAGTCGTCCGCCATACCTGGCGGCCAACGGCTGTACACCAAAGACCCAGGCCGTATCGGGCCCGCGCATGTGGCGGAGATCGTCCAGAACGGCAAAGGGTCGATCGTGCGGTACTGGGAAAACACGCATCAGAACGCGCATGAGTTCGAGGACCCCGTGATGGGGTGTACGAGGGGATGAAGCCTGACTATTAGGTCAGATAAAGGGCTTCTGGATCCATCCAGGAGCCCTTGTTAGTTCTACCCTCAATCACTCAATATTCTGCGCCTGTTCCCGCATCTGCTCGATCAGCAATTTCAAATCCATCGCGGCGCGTGTGACGTCCATGCTGCCGGCTTTGGATCCTAACGTGTTGGCTTCGCGGTTCATTTCCTGGAACAGGAAGTCGAGTCGTTTGCCGGCACTGCCGCTGGTGTTGCCGCGTTTGCCGTCGGCTTTGCCTTTCTTGGTGCTTGTGCCTTCCCCGCCGCCTAGCAGGTGACGGAGTTCTTCCAGGTGTGAACGCAAGCGGGCGAGTTCTTCTGCGACATCGATCCGCAGGGCGAACAGATTGGCCTCATGGGCCACGCGCTCGGATAGTTCCGCGCCGGAAATATGCGTGAATCCGCCAGGAAACGCCGTCTCCATCGATTCGCGCAGCTTATTGGCCAGTTTTTCCCGATGGTCTTGCAGCAGTTGCGGCAGGTGCGTTTCGACCGATTCCACGATACCAGCGACACCATCGGCGCATTCGAGCATGATGGCGGCCAGGCGTTGGCCCTCGCGTTCGCGGCCTTCCTGGAGCTGTGTCAGCGCTTGTTTGGCGGCCTGGATGCAGGCGGCTCCCCAGACCTGAGGATCGAGCGCATCATTGCCGCGTTGGCCGGGCCAGTTGAAAAGCTCGGCCAGGCGCGGGGCTTCGACTTCGGGCAGGATGCTGCGGGCAGCCTCGAGTTGCGTGGCCAGATGTTGCAGCCATGCGGGGTCCAGTGTGGTCAGTTCAGCGCCGGCATTACGGGCATAGGACGCTCGCACTTCGACTTTGCCGCGGCCCAGATTGGTGGTGAGCAATTCGCGCAGCGGGGTTTCCGCATGCCGCAGTTCGTCGGGCAGGCGGAAATACAGATCCAGATAACGGCTGTTGACGCTGCGCAGTTCCAGCGCCAAAGTGCCTTGCTCGAGATCGACGCGGGCGTTGCCGAAGGCGGTCATGCTGCGAATCATGGGGTGTCCTGATGAAATCTAGAAAACAGGCTGCCAGGAGCCGTATCCCGGCAGGATAACTCAAGCAGATCGACGGCGCTTTGTGAAAGACCCTCAGTGACGCTGACGGAGAGCATCGGCGCGTAGTCGGCGTGGCAAGGGCGGGCCCTGAATATATGCGTCCGTTGCGTTTTCTCGATTGCGCTGGACAAGCCTCGTACAATGCGGCGAATCGCTAATTTTGTTTGGAGCCCATTGTGTCCTCGTCCGCCACTGTTTCTCGTCCGTCCGGCCGCTCGGTCGATCAACTGCGACCGTTTAGCCTGGAGCGAGGTTTTACGCGCTATGCCGAGGGATCAGTGCTGGTGCGCGCTGGCAACACGCATGTGCTGTGCACAGCGAGTGTGCTGGATAAAGTGCCCCCGTTTCTGAAAGGCCGTGGCGAGGGCTGGGTCACTGCTGAATACGGCATGTTGCCGCGCGCAACCCATACGCGCGGCGATCGCGAAGCCGCGCGCGGAAAACAAAGCGGCCGTACCCAGGAAATTCAGCGCTTGATCGGCCGTAGTTTGCGTGCTGTGTTCGATATGCAAGCATTGGGCGAGCGCACGCTGCATCTGGATTGCGATGTGTTGCAGGCCGATGGCGGGACCCGTTGCGCGAGCATTACAGGCGCCTGGGTGGCAGCGGCAGATGCGGTGGCGTTGTTGATGCAGCGCGGTGAGCTGGTGGTCAACCCGATACGTGATGCGGTGGCTGCAGTGTCGGTGGGCATGGTCGACGGCAGGCCCGTGCTCGATCTGGATTACCAGGAGGACTCGGCCTGCGATGCCGACGTGAATGTGGTGATGACGGGGGCCGGCGCTTTTGTGGAAGTGCAAGGCACAGGCGAGGGCGCGACGTTTGCGCGTTCGGAATTGGACGCCATGTTGGGCTTGGCAGAGCGGGGCATTGCACAATTGGTGCAGGCGCAGCGCGCTGCGTTGAAAACAGGGGTCTGAGCCTCGATCTTCTGCTAAAAAGTCACAAGAGTGTTGCGAAGGGTCACGATGTAAAAGATAGCATTGCCCAGGCAGTCGCGAGCCAACTTCCACTGATATAAACCAGCTGTTTTCGGCAATCAGGGGAAGAAGATGATTTGGCTTGCGTATGCTGCCATGCGCGGTGTTTGCGCTGTGTGTCGCGGGCTGTTCCAGCGGCCGGTATTATTCTCACCCCGAACTGATGGTGCCGGTGTCGTCTGCGGATGCGGCAGTGCCGGCAGACCTGACGGCTGGCACCTGTGCCGGGCCAGTGGCGCAAGCCGTTCCGCAGGGCAGCGCTGCTTCACACGACGGCATTGCGTCGACCAGCGGCACGGTATCGGGTACCAGCACGGTACCGAGTGCGGGCACCGCGTCGACCGCCAATCCAGAGGTCAACAACAAGAACACCGTGTTCGTGCATCCAGGCATGTTGTGGTCGAGCGCGCGCTGGGATAAGGGGCTGGCCGTGGATGGCGGCAACTGGCTGGTTCGCCAGGGCTACGCCGCGAGGATTCTCGAGCTGCACGGACGGGATCCAGAGCGCATGGCTTCTGTCATGGCCCGCGATCCCGGGACACGGTTCATGGGTTTGCACTATAGCCTGGGAGGCAGCACGGATCTGGTGGTGCGCAGCGTGGCTGCCACCGAGAAAGCGTCAAAGATGTCGGGCCGTCAGCTATCCTACTTTCCGATCGTGATCGATCCCGCGTCGTTCACCGAGGTGGGAGACAGGCTGGATATGAATTCGCCTAATCTAGGTCAAATGTTCATACTCGTGGCCGAAGAGGGTTCCGCATTGCGCACCAGCATTACCTCGGTATCGCGCAAGGTTCTGGATCACGCCAAGACGCATCTCTTGTATGCCGAGGATTTTGGCTTGAGTTGGAGCCATTTTGGCGTGCTGGAAGGCCTGACCGCCGAACAGCCCACCAGTGCTCAACAGCGCGTGCACGATGTGTTCGACGTCATCGCCCGCGGTATTGATGCCGGCGCAGATGCGAGTCAAATCGAGGCGCAGTTGGACGCGCTGAAAATCGATTACGCGCGTGCCGATGAGCGGCCGGTGATGCGTGCCTGGTTGCAACATACTCAGGGCGTCTGTGGCAATCAGCGAACGGCGCGGGTAGGCTTGTGAAAGCTCGACGCAGCAGGCTGGCTGCTGCGTCGATATGTCGCCTCAGCGTTTGGGTAATAGCGCTGTGACGCGGGCAGCGTTTTCCAGATTCCAAACGCTGTTGATCACCTCGCGGACTTCTGCTTCGCTGGCCGCTTGCGCATACACGCCCAGCCGCAACGTTTTTTCTTCGATTTCGTCGCGGCTGAGTGTGTTGCCCGGATCTCCTTTCGGCTCGTCCACGCGCGCATGCAGGACACGCCCATCAGTGGTACGTACGGTCACTTTGCCGATCCATCTTTCGGGATACGCGGCATCGACTTCGGGGTCGAGTTCCATACGGACTTTAGTGCGTAGCGTAGCCACATCGGCGTTGCCTGGGGCTGCGTCGAATTCAGCCAGGCCGGCGCGGCCTTCGCGTGCGATCAAGGCCAGCACGGTGCCCATAGAGAATTTCGATTGGTGCACGGTTTTAGGGTCGACGACCGGCCCTAACACGTCAATCGCACCCTGGTGGACGTGGGTGATGACTTCCGCGATATCGGTATCGCGCAGCTTGTATTCACGCATCGCCTGTTGCAGCGCATCGGCCGCAGGATGGGTGTGGCGGCACGAGGCATGATATTTGAACGATGTCTCGGACAAGGCCCAGCGTTCGCCGAGCCGATCGAGCAGGCGCGCGGGGTCTGCGTCTGTCGACATGCCTGCTGCCACTCCTTGTGCGCCTTCGAGAATGCGGCGAGCGCCGGTGAAGCCTTCTTTGGCCAGGTACGCGGCAGTCATGCCGTCGGCAGCAGCCTTGGCAGTATGCAACTGTTTGGAATCGGCAGCATCGCGCAGAAATTCCCACAGGCCGGCAGCCTGCGTGCCCGCAGATCCCAATGCATGCAGCATTTGTTCGGCGTTCAAATTCAGCAGCTTGCCCACGGTGACGGCAGCGGCCAGGGTGCCGACGGTCCCGGTAGTATGAAAGATCTTGTAGTGCGAACGACCCAGGTATTCACCGATACGGATGCCGACCTCGTAGCCCGCTACGGCCGCCACCAGCAGCTCTTTGCCGGACCGGCCCAAAGCCTGCGCCACGGCCAGGGCAGGAGGGAACACGACGGCGGCGGGGTGAAATACCGAGCCATTATGGACATCGTCTTGTTCGACCACATGGGCTGCGGCCGCATTGACCATTGCGGCAAATAGAGGAGATGTCTGGCGACGGGAGATCAGGACCTCTGCGCCGCCGTCGGCCGGACCCATGGCGACAGCATAGCGCTCGATGGCCTGGATGGGGCGCGTATTGGCGCCTGCCAGGATCGATGCCAGACAGTCCAGAAACAAATCCTCGGCGCGGCGCAGTACGGGCGCCGGAATGTCTTCAAAACGCAGGTTGGCGGCAAATTCAGCGAGTGCAGCGCTCGGATGAGAAGTAGCAGTCATGAACGGTTTTCAATTATCGGGCTGATCAGAACGAGCGCGGCATACCCAGCACGTGCTCGGCCACATACGACAAAATCAGATTGGTCGAAATAGGCGCAACTTGATACAGGCGGGTCTCGCGGAATTTGCGCTCGACGTCATATTCGTTGGCGAAACCAAAACCGCCGTGAAACTGCAGGCAGGCGTTGGCGGCTTCCCATGAGGCATCGGCAGCGAGCAGCTTGGCCATGTTGGCTTGCGCGCCGCAGGGTTGGTGGGCGTCAAACAGGCGGCAGGCTTCGTAGCGCATCAAGCTGGCCGCTTCGACGTTGATATGCGCACGCGCGATTGGAAACTGCACGCCCTGGTTCTGGCCGATCGGACGGCCGAATACGATGCGTTCTTTGGCGTAGGCAGTGACCTTATCGACAAACCAATAGCCGTCCCCGATACATTCTGCAGCGATCAGGGTGCGCTCGGCGTTGAGGCCATCCAGGATGTACTTAAAGCCTTTGCCTTCTTCGCCGATCAGATTTTCGGCGGGGATTTCCAGATTGTCGAAAAACAGCTCGTTGGTCTCGTGATTGACCATGTTCGGAATAGGGCGCACTTGCATGCCGTGTTTCACTGCATGATGCAGATCCACCAGGAAAATCGACATGCCTTCTGATTTGCGGGTCACCTGCTCCAGGGGCGTGGTACGGGCCAGCAAGATCATCAGATCCGAGTGCTGCACGCGCGAGATCCAGACTTTCTGCCCGTTGATGACATAGCGGTCGCCGCGACGCACCGCCGTGGTTTTGATTTTGGTGGTGTCGGTGCCCGTCGTGGGCTCGGTAACCCCCATGGACTGCAAACGCAGTTCGCCATTGGCGATACGGGGCAGATACTCGCGCTTTTGCGCCTCGGAACCATGGCGCAGCAGGGTGCCCATGTTGTACATCTGGCCGTGGCAGGCGCCCGAATTGCCGCCGCTGCGGTTGATTTCTTCCATAATGACCGAGGCTTCGGTCAGGCCCAGCCCCGACCCGCCGTATTCCTGGGGAATCAGCGCAGCCAGCCAGCCGGCCTCGGTGAGCGCTCGCACAAATTCCTCGGGATACCCGCGTTCTTCGTCGATTTTGCGGAAATATTCACCGGAAAACTGGGAACACAGGTCGCGGACGGCTTCGCGGATGTCCTGGAAATCGTGATTCGTATTGGGCATGGTTCAGGTTCTATGTCTATGATGACGCCAATAAAGATAACGGCCTGCGGCGCCGCGCCTATGCTTGGCGGCGGCCCGGCGGCCAAAACAACACCGGCACTTTGCCGCAACCCGGGTACCCTTGCCAATTTATGATTGCTTAATACCGGGTTAGCAATTGCCGAAGAACAGAGGAAACCATGGCAGGGCATTTTGATCTGACAGATCTACAACTGATCGTCCATATCGGCGAGCGCCAAAGCCTGACGCGCGCTGCAGAGAAGACCCATCTATCGTTGCCGGCTGCCAGCACGCGCATCAAAAACCTGGAAGAGCATTTCGGGACGCAGTTGTTGTACCGTACCAGCCAGGGCGTCACGCTCACTCCGTCCGGCGAGGCGCTGACCCGCCATGCGCGCACGGTGATGCGTCAGGTCGAACAATTGCGCGGCGATATGCAGGAGTTTGCCCGCGGGGTAAAAGGCCATGTGCGCGTGTTGGCCAACACCACGGCAATGACGGAATTCATGCCCGCCGTATTGGGTAAATTTCTCGCGGCGCATCCGGACGTCAACGTCGAGTTGCGCGAGCGGCTTAGCTATCTGATCATGCGGGCGGTGGCTGAGGGCTCGGCCGACGTGGGTATCGTCGCGGGCTGCACGGCTGATCCAAATCTGGAATTCATTCCGTACCGCAAAGACCGGCTCGTACTGGTTGCCGCCAGCAATCACCCGCTGGCGAAAGAGGCTGCGGTGGCTTTTGCCGATACGCTCAGCAATGACTACGTCGGGCTGTCCGAATGGAGCGCGATTCATCCCTTTCTAGTGCAGGCAGCCGAGGCGCTGGGGCGCACCTTCAAATTCCGTATCGAGGTCGGCAATTTCGAAGCCGTCTGCCGTATGATCGAAACAGGAGTGGGGATCGGCGTGATTCCCGAATCCGTCGCCGTGCGTTTTGCCCGGGTATTGAAAATCGCCATTGTTCCCCTGACCGACGAATGGGCGGTGCGCAAGCTGCAGATCTGCGTGCGTAGTCGCGAGGCCTTGCCGGCGTTTGCCAGAGAACTGGTGGATATGCTGGTGGCCGACGTTCCCGAGAGCGAACGCGAAACTCCTCCCGCGGCCAAGTAAAACCCGCGCGGCATACAATGGGGACTATGACCTCTACAACGATTCATCCCTCTCTGAGCCGCGTGGTGCTGGCCTCGAACAATGCTGGCAAATTGCGCGAATTTTCGGCCTTGTTTGCCCCTTTGGGCATTGAGCTTATTCCGCAAGGTGAGCTGGGCGTGCCCGAGGCGCCAGAGCCCCATGTAACGTTTGTTGAAAACGCCTTGGCTAAAGCGCGCCATGCCAGTCAGCTGACAGGCTTACCTGCGCTGGCAGACGATTCGGGCCTGTGCGTTGCGGCCCTGGACGGTGCGCCGGGCGTGTATTCTGCTCGTTATGCGCAGCTGACCAATCCTGATGCTCCTCGCAGCGATAGCGCCAATAACGCCTTGCTGGTCAATAACTTGGCCGATGTGGCCGATCGCAGCGCCTGGTATGTGGCATTGCTGGTATTGGTGCGTACACACGATGATCCTCAACCCCTGATCGGCGAGGGCCTGTGGCACGGTGAAATTGTCGACACACCCAGAGGCGATCATGGCTTTGGCTATGACCCGTATTTCCTGCTGCCTGATCTGGGCCGCACGGCGGCGGAACTCGATCCTGCCGAGAAAAACCGTATCAGCCACCGTGCCCGGGCGTTGCAGCAGCTTTTAAGCAAGCTGGCGTCGCGCTAGTACGCGGTGTCCGCCGACACATGGTGTGGTGTGTCTTGCGTACGGGCGCGCCATCTTGTGTGAGAGCTGCAGTCACCGCTTTTCGTATTTTGAGTCTCTATCTTGGCCATCACCATTCCCATTCGCGCGGCTGGCGCAGGTAATCCGTCCCGTGTAGTGACGCCGCCGGGCGCCACGCTGACCAGCTTGCCGCCGCTCTCGGTCTACATCCACGTGCCCTGGTGCGTGCGCAAATGCCCGTACTGCGATTTCAACTCGCACGCGGCGCCCACCGAGATCCCCGAACGGGCTTATCTGGATGCGCTGCGCGCCGATCTGGAGCAGGCCTTACCCTCGATCTGGGGCCGGCAAGTCATCTCGGTGTTTTTCGGGGGAGGAACGCCCAGCCTCTTGTCGGCGGCGGCAATGGACGAGATTCTGGCCATGCTGCGGGCCTATCTCAATCTATGGCCTGACGCTGAAATCACGATGGAGGCGAACCCCGGCACCGCGGAGGCCGAGCGGTTCCGGGACTATGCGGCGAGCGGCGTCAATCGTCTTTCGCTCGGGATCCAGAGTTTTGACGATGCCCAATTGAAAAAACTGGGCCGTATCCACGATGCGAACCAGGCCCGTGCGGCCATCGACATGGCGCAGAGGGCGGTGTCCCGCGTCAATCTGGACCTGATGTTTGCCTTGCCCGGCCAGGATATGGCCGCCTGTATGCAGGACGTCGAACAGGCCTTGTCCTATGGGACAGAGCATCTGTCGATGTATCACCTGACACTGGAGCCCAATACCGTCTTTGCCAAGTATCCGCCCGAATTGCCCGATGACGATACCAGCGCTGCCATGCAGGACGCAGTCGAGGCCCGGCTGGCGGCAGCAGGCTTGCAGCGCTACGAAGTTTCCGCCTACGCCAAACCCGGCGCGCGCAGCCGCCATAACCTGAATTATTGGGAATTCGGCGATTATCTGGGGCTGGGGCCAGGCGCGCATGGAAAACTGTCATTTCATGACCGTATTGTGCGAGAGGCGCGTTTGCGTAACCCCGACACCTGGATGGCGAGCGCCAAGGCGCGTGATGGCAGCCACATCGCAGAGAGCCGCCAGGTAGGCCCCGACGAGCTGCCGTTCGAATTCATGCTCAACGCGTTGCGATTGAAAGAGGGCGTCTCTGCGGCGTCTTTCGAAGAGCGCACCGGTCTGTCGTTGGCAGCGATGTCCCGCCCGTTGCAGGCCGCCAGCGCCAAGGGCTTGCTGGACGCGGATCCCACTCGGCTGCGGGCGACTGCACTGGGTTGGCGCTTCTTGAACGACCTCCAGGAAATGTTCCTGTAATCGAAAAGCACCAACATGGTGCTTATCTGCACCATGTTATGCACTAATATAGTGCATTAATGCCCCGCCATGGATGCTTTATGTGGCTATGCCCCGTAATGGAACCTGGCACACATATTGCTTTCTACTGTTTATGCCAGCCGGAGCCAGGCTTAGACCCCCGGCGCTTTTATCTAATGGAGATGACATGGCAAGCCCGAAAGACATCCTGAAGCAAATCGCCGACAACGAAGTCAAATTCGTAGACTTCCGCTTTACCGATACGATGGGCCGTGAGCACCACGTTTCGGTGCCTACGTCTGTCGTAGACGAAGACAAGCTGGAAAGCGGCCAAGCCTTCGACGGTTCGTCGATTCCGGGGTGGAAGGGTATCGAAGCATCGGACATGTTGCTCATCCCCGATCTGAACACCGCCAACCTGGATCCGTTCCGCGAAGAGCCCACCTTGATCCTGAGCTGCGACGTCGTAGAACCGTCCGATCTCAAGGGCTACGACCGTGATCCGCGTTCGTTGGCCAAGCGCGCCGAAGCCTATCTGAAATCCTCCGGCCTGGGCGACACCGCCTACTTTGGTCCGGAACCCGAATTCTTCGTGTTCGACGGCGTGACCTGGAACACCGACATGTCGGGCACCTTCGTCAAGATCAAGTCCGAAGAAGCCCCCTGGTCCAGCGGCCTGGAATTCGAAGGCGGCAACCTGGGTCACCGTCCTGCTGTCAAGGGCGGCTATTTCCCCGTGCCTCCGGTCGATTCTTTCCAGGACATGCGTTCGGAAATGTGCCTGTTGCTGGAACAAATGGGCGTGCCGGTCGAAGTGCATCACCACGAAGTCGCGGGTGCAGGCCAATTGGAAATCGGCACCAAATTCAGCACGCTGGTGCAACGCGCCGACTGGACCCAGATCACCAAATATGTGATCCACAACGTGGCTCATGCCTATGGCAAGACCGCGACCTTCATGCCCAAGCCCATCGTCGGTGACAACGGCTCGGGCATGCACGTGCACCAATCGATCTGGAAAGACGGCCAGAACCTGTTCGCCGGCAACGGCTACGCCGGTCTGTCCGAGTTCGCCCTGTACTACATCGGCGGCATCATCAAGCACGCCCGTGCCTTGAACGCCATCACGAACCCGGGCACCAACTCGTACAAGCGTCTGGTTCCTCACTTCGAAGCTCCGGTCAAGCTGGCCTACTCGGCTCGCAACCGTTCGGCCTCGATCCGTATTCCTTACGTGGGCAACCCCAAGGGCCGTCGCGTCGAAACCCGTTTCCCGGATCCCCTGGCCAACCCGTACCTGGCTTTCTCTGCACTGATGATGGCCGGTCTGGACGGTGTGCAGAACAAGATTCACCCCGGCGATCCCGCCGACAAGAACCTGTACGATCTGCCGCCGGAAGAGGATGCAAAGATCCCGACCGTGTGCGCATCGCTCGACCAGGCCCTGGAAGCGCTCGACAAGGACCGCGAGTTCCTGACCCGCGGTGGCGTGTTCAGTAACGAGATGATCGATGCCTACCTGGCGCTCAAAGAAGGTGAAGTCCAGCGTCTGCGTATGACCACGCACCCTGTCGAATTCGACATGTACTACAGCCTGTGATGTTCTTGGCTTAGTTGGGGCGGACGGGGCGGCCCGCCGGCCCGTCCACCCCGGTGCTGCAAATGATAAATGTTGATGCGTTTGATCTACTGGCGACGGCTGTCCTGCTGTTGAACGAAAAAGGGCATGTCGAATGGGCCAACGCTGCAGCCGAAGACCTCTTCGGCCGGTCCCGCAGACAACTGCATGGCCATTCTGCTGCGACCTTGTTTGGCCATCCGGAGGCCGTGCAGTCGTCCATCGACCGTGCCGTATCCGGCCATTTTGCCGATGTGCGCCAGTTGTCTTCGTTGCGTCGAGCAGGCGAGTGCGTCGAGGTCACCGTGACAACGGTGTCACTGAGCGGCCAAGCCTGGCCTGTGCTGATCGAGGCGCGCGAGATCGAACAGCGCGTGCTGGCCGATCGCAATCACCGCCTGGTCGAAGAAATCGAAGCGCATCGCGAGTTGTTGCGTAACCTGGCGCACGAGGTCAAGAACCCGCTGGGGGGGTTGCGTGGTGCGGCGCAATTGCTCGAGGCCGAGCTGCCCGATGCGGCGCTGGCCGAATACACCCAGGTCATTATTTCCGAAGCCGATCGCCTGCAAGTCCTGGTCGACCGGCTCAGTGGTCCGCAACGCGTTCCCCTGAATGCGCGGCCCGTCAATATTCACGAGATCTGCGAGCGCGTCTGCGCGCTGATCCAGGCCGAGTTTCGCGAGAAAATCACGCTGGTGCGCGACTATGACGCATCGGTGCCGGATTTGCAGGGCGATGCCGCTCGTCTGATGCAGGCCGTCCTGAACGTCGCACGTAACGCGGCTCAGGAGCTATCTCTGCAAAAGACCGGGGCAGACGTGCCTTCGCCGCAGATTACGCTGCGCACGCGTGTTGCGAGGCAGGTCATGCTAGCCCATCGCCAACATCGTTTGGCGCTCGAACTGGCGATCATCGATAACGGGCCCGGCGTGCCCGAGGCGATTCGCGATCGTATTTTTCATCCCCTGGTCACCGCACGGCCAGGCGGGACAGGACTGGGCCTGAGCCTGGCCCAGGATTTCGTGCAGCAGCACGGAGGCATTATCGAATTTGAATCCCGCCCCAGGCACACAGAATTCCGTCTGGTCTTACCGATGGAGCAGCCACAGTGAGCAAACCTGTTTGGATCGTTGATGATGACCAGGCCATCCGGTGGGTCCTGGAAAAAGCGCTCGCTCGTGCCGATGTGCCAACGCGCAGCTTTTCCCAGGCCACCGATGTGCTGGATGCGTTGGAAACCGAAACGCCGTCCGCCCTGGTCTCGGACATTCGCATGCCTGGCGGCAGCGGGCTGGACTTGTTGCGCCAAATCAAGGAGCGCCATCCGCGCCTGCCAGTCATCGTCATGACTGCATTCGCTGACCTGGATAGCACCGTGTCGGCGTTTCAGGGCGGCGCGTTTGATTATCTGGCCAAGCCGTTCGACGTGAACGAGGCGGTTGCCTTGATCGAGCGCGCAGTGCTCGAATCCGCGCCCGAGGAGAAAACCGTTGCCGGCGAGGGTGCAGACCCTTTGCAAAACAATGAGCGCTGGATGATGACGCAGTCGGCCTCCAGCGCCATGCAAGAAGTCTTTCGCGCGATCGGCCGTTTGTCTCAATCCAAAGTCACCGTATTGATCACCGGCGAGTCTGGTACCGGGAAGGAGTTGGTCGCAAGGGCTTTGCATGGTCATGGTGCGCGGGCAGGCGGGCCGTTCGTGGCGCTGAACGCCGCCGCCATTCCGCGCGATCTGCTCGAGGCCGAGCTTTTCGGCCACGAGCGCGGGGCCTTTACCGGCGCGAATACCTTGCGCCGTGGCCGTTTCGAAGAAGCCAACGGCGGCACGCTGTTTTTAGACGAAATCGGCGATATGCCGATCGAGCTGCAGACGCGTTTGTTGCGGGTGCTGGCCGAAGGCAGT
This sequence comes from Bordetella genomosp. 4, assembly GCF_002261185.1. GTDB lineage: Bacteria > Pseudomonadota > Gammaproteobacteria > Burkholderiales > Burkholderiaceae_B > Bordetella_A. The sequence continues at coordinate 454,672 of NZ_NEVQ01000013.1, read as the reverse complement.
TTTTATCGGGTGGGCGGCGCTCAACCCGTGCGTGTCGATGTGCGCATCGTCGCCGCCACGCACCAACCGCTGGAGCAGCGCGTCGAACAGGGCCAGTTTCGCGAGGACTTGTTTCACCGTTTGAATGTCATTCGCCTGCGCTTGCCGCCGTTGCGCGAGCGTGTCGAAGACATTCCGGCCTTGGCGAATCATTTTCTGGCTGCCAGTGCGCGCTCGCTGGGCGTTCCGGTCAAACGCCTGACCCCGGATGCGATTTCTGTTCTGACCCGATTCGATTTCCCGGGCAATGTCCGCCAATTGGAAAATTTCTGTCATTGGCTGACCGTCATGGCGCCGGGGCAGATTATCGAGCGGGCCGATCTGCCGCCAGAAATCCGCGCCATCGAATTGGAGCAGCAGGCGCCACATCATTCCGGGGCGGCGGCGCCCAACGTGATCAACGGTGGGGCTGCCAGTCCGATGGGGGCCGGTACGGCAGGCAGGAGCAGTTTCCCGGCTGCCGCTGCTGCCCCAGCCTATGCGGCATCCGCGCCGGCAATGCCGGCTGCCAACGCGGGTATTCCGGACTGGCAAGGTGCGTTGTTGCGCGAAACTCAGCAACGCCTGGAGCGCGGCGAACCTGCCGTCATGGCGACACTCACCCGTCAATTTGAACGCATTCTGCTGCAAACGGCGCTCGACGCCAGTCGAGGCCGGCGGGTCGAGGCGGCTTCGCGCCTGGGTATCGGCCGCAACACAATCACCCGTAAACTGCGGGAACTCGGCATTGAAGATTAATGCCGCACTCGCTCGTGTTTACCGGGCAGGGGCGAGTGTCTTGGGACTGTATAGATAGTGTGGTGCAATAGGGGCTTCGGACTTGTAGGAGTTCGCAGTGCCTAAAGTTGTTCGTCGCAAACATCCTGAACCAGTCTCGGCCTCTACACAGGCCGCAGCCGCGCAAACTGAAGCTAAAGCAAGCAAGGTTAAGATGACCAAGACCAAAGCTGCCAAGGTTAAAGAGGCGAAGGCCAAAGGGCTCAAGCTTATAGACGTCAAGGCCAAGGACGCCAAAACAAAGGGCCGCAGCATCAAGGTCAAGGGCGCTAAAGCAAAAGGCGCTGACGTCACGCCCAAGCGTGCCAAAGCAAAGGATTCCGGCGCCAAAACCAAGCGAACTAGAATCAAGCAGACCAAACCAAAATCTGCCGCCGAGCTATCGACGCAGGTCTGGTCGGCCGATACGATTCCCGATCTGCCCCACATGGAGGCAGAAGGCATCGCGCTACTCGGCGAACACCTCACCGGAATCAGAGTCTTTCTGGAATATGGTTCGGGCGGCAGCTCATTGATGGTCGCCCAGGCAGGCGTCAAGAGCATTTATTCCGTCGATACCGACAAGCAGTTTTTAAAGGCTGTCAGGCAGCGGCTGCTGGACGAAGGCATACCGCGTCGCCGCTACATCCCCATCTACGCGGACATCGGCGCCACCAAAGAATGGGGCAGGCCGGTGGACGAGTCTCACGCCAGAGATTGGCCTGCTTATTGCACGGCCCCTTGGGAAAAACTCCTCAAAACCGGTGAGCGGCCCGACCTGGTATTGATCGATGGGCGGTTCCGCGTTGCTTCGTTCCTGATCACGATGCTGATGGCGCCGCCGGGCTGCGTCATTTTGTTCGACGATTATGTGGACCGGCCCGAATATCATGTCGTCGAACGCTATCTGCAGCCGGCGCGCTTGGCAGGCAGAATGGCGGAATTCGTCGTGGAACCCGTTGCAGAGCCTTTCGCGGCATTGATCGATCTGTTGAAATACAGCACCGAGTCTCGGTGAGTTATGCCCGCTGGGCTTTTGACGAGGGTCATACACCCAGCAGGCTTTCGCATAACCGGGGTGAACGCAGCTTTTGCAGCCACCATTTCAGTGCCTGTCCTGGGATCGGCTCGCGCCAGGCGTAGACCAGTTGTTCGGTAATCGGCACTACGTCATCCGTGGGGCATTGCACCAATTGCCCTCGCATGATGTAGGGCGCTGCTAGCGACAGGGGCAGGTAGCCGCATCCCAGACCGCGCACCTGCGCGTCGATCTTCGCTTGCATGGTCGGCATCATGATGAAAGGCTGCTGGTTCAGCAGACCGCGCGTGCGCGGCGGCAGATCGCGCGACGTATCGGCCAGCGCAATGGCGCAGTGGGCCGAGATATCGGCCGCCGTCAGTGGGCGATTCAACTGCGCAAGCGGATGATGGGGCGCCACGCAAAAGCCGAACTGCAGTTCGCCTAAGGGCTGTGACCAATAGGCCCCAGAGGGCACCCCCGCTGCATCCGCGCCAATGACCAAATCTGCGCGCCCTGACGCCAAAGCGTCCCAATTTCCGCTGAGCACCTCGGTGGACAGCCGCAACGTCGTGACCGAAGCCAGCTCGCGAAACTCGGCAATCAAGTCATACAGCTGCGCCAGGGGCAGTACGGCACTGACTGCCACCTTCAGATCCAGCTCCCATCCCGTCGCCACTCGTTTGACGCGTCCCGCCAGCGCATCCAGCGATTGCAACACCTGCCGGCCATCCTGTAGCAGCGTTTCCCCCGCAGGCGTGAGGTGAGCGCGGTGGCCGCTGCGATCAAATAACAGCACATCCAGCGCGTCCTCGAGCTTGCGTACAGCATAGGTCACTGCCGAGGGCACTTTGCCCAACTCGCGCGCCGCCTTGGCAAAACTGCCGTGCCGAGCGATGGCGTCGATCATATAAAGCAGTTCAGGCGTGATGGCTTGCATGGCAAAAAGTCATTCAAATAAATTGAATGATCTCATCAAACCAATTCAGTCTCAAGCCCATGTGATCCGCGCACAATACGTTTCATGGATGGTGATTAGACAACAACGTCTCACCACGAATCATTCAGATTATCGAAAGGAGCTTACTATGTTGACCCTGCGCCGTAGCAACGAACGTGGTCATGCCAATCACGGTTGGCTCGACAGCTATCACACCTTTTCTTTTGCGAACTACTACGACCCGGCGCACATGGGGTTCGGTTCGCTGCGCGTCATCAATGACGATCGTATCGCCCCGAGCCGTGGCTTTGGCACGCATGGCCACCGCGACATGGAGATCATCACCTATGTGCTCGATGGCGCTGTGGCGCACAAGGACAGCATGGGCAGCGGCTCGACCATCCGCCCGGGCAACGTACAGCGTATGAGCGCTGGCCGCGGTGTGTTGCACTCGGAATTCAACCCGCTGGAAGACCAGACCACGCATTTGCTGCAAATCTGGATCGAGCCCAATGTCACGGGTATCGAACCCGAGTACGAAGAGCAAGAAGTGCCCGAAGCCGAAAAGCGTGGCCGCCTGCGTCAGGTGATCTCGCCCGACGGTGCCGATGGCTCCATGCGCATTCACCAGGACGCGCGCTTGTATGTCGGCCTGTTCGATGACGTGGAAACCGCTGAATTGCCTCTGGCCGCGGGCCGTCGTGCCTGGGTGCATGTGGCGCGTGGCGAGGTGACGGTCAATGGCCAAGCCCTCAAGGCCGGCGACGCGTTAGCCCTGATCGACGAGGCTGCGGTACGCATCAGTGACGGCAAACAGGCCGATGTGCTGGTGTTCGATCTGGCCTGAGGCCGCTGGCAGGACCGGGTCCAGCCGGACCCGGCGGTACGTCCCCGCATGGTTATCCGCGATAGCCATGCGGGCTGTAATCCCCCAAAATGCGCTAAACACGCCCGCGCGGCGCGACACCCCAGGAGAACCGCATGTCCCTAGTTGAAACGCTCATCGTCCCCCGCACCAGCGATCTGGGTGACGGCGTTACCGTCCGCCGCGCCTTGCCGTCGGCCCAACGCCGCACCGTCGGCCCGTTCGTCTTCCTGGATGAGATGGGTCCCGTGTCGTTCGAACCGGGCGCCGGCATGGACGTACGTCCTCATCCGCACATTGGTTTATCTACCGTGACCTTTCTCTACGAGGGGGCCATGATGCACCGCGACGGCGCGGGTAATGTCCAGGAGATCCGTCCCGGCGAAGTCAACTGGATGACGGCCGGCCGTGGGATCGTCCACTCCGAACGCAGTCCCGCTGCACAACGCAGCGCGGGCCAGCGTATTGCGGGTTTGCAGCTCTGGGTGGGCTTGCCCAGCCAGCATGAGGAAACCGACCCTGGATTCGTTCACTACGGTCTCGACGCGCAGCCTATCGTCGAAGGAGAGGGCGTACGCGCCCAGGTCGTGGCAGGCTCCTTGTTCGGCAAAACCTCTTCAGTGCGTACGCTGTCGCCCCTGTTCTTCGGCGACATCGTGATGAAGCCCGGCTCCACCGTGGTCATTCCCGCCGAATACGAAGAACGCGCCGCCTACCTCAGCCGCGGCTCCGTCGAGGTCGATGGACAAGTCTATCAACCCGGGCAGCTCATCGTGTTCGCCGCGGGCCAGCCCGTGACTGTACGAGCCGTGGACAACGTCCGCTTTGCGATACTGGGTGGCGAGCCGCTGGATGGTCCGCGCTTTGTCTGGTGGAATTTCGTCTCCAGCCGCAAAGACCGCATCGAGCAGGCCAAAGCAGACTGGCAGCGTGATCGTTTCAGCCAGATCGTGCCGGGTGACGAGACGGAATATATTCCGCTGCCCGCGCCGAAAGTGTGAAAAACTATAGCGGATCCTACCGAGGCCTTCGCATCCGGCCAGCTGTCGGCCTGGCCGATCAGTCGCCTGCCGTCGAGAGCCTCGCCGAGCATACCCCACAGCGAGAGGAGGGCAGCAGCTCATGACCCCATTCTCTGATCCAACGGCCGTAGCGAACTATGCGGAAAGGACAGCGAGGATCGTGCCCGGTCTTCGGGACTTGCACAGGATGACAGGCGTTCTGTTGGCCGAACGTGCACCTGCCGACGCGCGCGTCCTGGTGCTCGGCGCTGGCGGCGGGTTGGAGTTGAAGGCCTTCACCGACATGCAGCCAGGCTGGAGCTTCGACGGTGTAGATCCGTCTCCCGAGATGCTCGATTTGGCTCGCACAATATTGGGCCCGACAGCGTCCCGCGTGCGCTTGCACGAAGGCTATATCGACACCGCGCCCAACGGGCCCTTTAATGGCGCGGTCTGCCTGCTGACGCTGCATTTCCTGCCGCGCGAGGAACGCCTGCGAACCTTGAAGCAAATGCTCATGCGGCTCAAGCCCGGGGCGCCTTTGGTCATCGCGCATCACAGCTTTCCCACCGAAGATCCTGCCAGGGATCGGTGGCTCGCGCGTAATGCGGCATTCGCGACTGCCTCTGGCGTCCCTGTGGCACAGGCCCAAGGCGGTATCACCGCGATCAAGGAACGGCTACCGGTGCTTTCGCCGCAACAGGACGTCGACCTGCTGCGCGAGGCTGGATTCACAGACATCGACCTGTTCTATTGCGCGTTCACGTTCAAGGGGTGGGTCGCCTACAGACCATGACTCGTCGCCGTGTCCGCGCGCATATACGTTGGCGACGGATACGACCCCGTGCGAACACGTAATGGCGGATCAGCGCCCGCGCGCGTACGCCTGTTGCCGCTGCTCCACCAACGCCTCGCGTCGCACAAAGTCCCGTACAAAATCCGTGGCAGGGTGGTGGTGCAAGTTATACGGCGTATCCCATTGCACGACTTTACCTTCGCTCATGATGCCGATGCGATCGGCAATAGCAAAAGCTTCGGCCTGGTTATGGGTGACGAGAATAGCGGTGTGGCCCGTGGACTTGAGAATATCGCGCACCTCGAACGCCAGGCGTTCGCGCGTATCTACATCCAGATTGGAAAAGGGCTCGTCCAGCAGCAAGAGATCGGGCGAGGGCGCCAGCGCCCGGGCCAGCGCCACACGCTGCTGCTGTCCCCCGGAAATCTCGTGCGGATAGCTATCGGCCGCTGCCGACAAGCCGACCAGATCCAGCATTTCCTTGACGCGCGCCGCGCGCTGGGCCTTGTTCATCACCTTGCGCAGCCCGAACGCCACATTTTCCGCGGCCGTCAGATGGGGAAACAGCGCGTAATCCTGGAACATCATCCCTACACGGCGGTGTTCCGGGGCGACCAGCACGGACTCGGATGAAATGATGGTGCCGTCCAGTGCAATAAGCCCGGCACGCACCGGCTCAAAGCCCGCGATGGCGCGCAAAATCGTGGTCTTGCCGCAGCCGGACTGGCCCAGCAAACAACCAATATGGCCAGCCGGCAGCGCCAGCGACAGATCCTGCACCACCGGGCGCAGGCCCTGCGGCGTATCGTAGGCCAGGCGGATGCGGTCGAGTTCAAGCAAATCGGCCACGTTCAATGTCCCATTTTCAAATTAGTACGTGCCAGCAAAATCACCGGCACGAGGCCCGCGACCACGATGGCCAAGGCCGCGACGGCGCCTTCCTCGTAGGTGCCGCGTGCGGCTTCGGCATAAAGCCACGTCGCCAGCGTCTCGAAATTCAGCGGCCGCAACAGCAGCGTGGCCGGCAATTCTTTCATCGTATCGACAAACACCAGCAGCGCCGCCGTCGCCAACGCCGGCTTGAGCAAGGGCAAATGGACCCGGCGCAGCGTCCCGCTCGCGTTTTCACCCAGCAATCGCGAGGCTTGCTCCAAAGACGGCGGAATGCGCGACAGGCCGGCTTCGATCCCGCCTACCGAAATCGCCAGAAAACGCATGGTATAGGCGCATACCAGCGCACCCGTCGATCCCATCAACAGCAAGCCCTGCGTACCAAACACCGAGCCCAGTTGACGATCGATCCAGGTAAACGGCATCAGCAAACCGATCGCCAGCACGGTCCCGGGTACGGCATAACCGAGGCTGGCAATCCGGGCGCACGCGCGGCCCGGATTCAGCCGCGCACTTTCCCGCAGCGTCCGTCCGGCCCACGCCACGATCAGCCCGCAGCCCAGCGTGACCACTGTCGCGGCAAACGCTACGGTGACTGTGTTGGTCAAGCCATTGATCAACTGATCAGACACCCCGCCCACGAGATGCAGGCGTTTGGACGTCTCTACCACCAGATACCAGGCCGGCGCGATAAACCCCAGCAACACCGGAATCCAGCCCAGCACGATAGCCAGCAACGCGGCGCTGCCGCGCAACCGTCGAGCCTGCATGGGCCGCATGCGCTGCGTGTTGGCGTAACGTTGCCGCTTGCGGCCGTGACGTTCCAGCAAAATCAGCCCCACGACGATGGCCAACATCGTCAACGCAATCTGCGCTGCGCTTGCCAGGTCCGAGCGTGTCACCCATGTCGTGTACACCGACACCGTCAGCGTCTGCACGCCTAAAAACTCGGATGCGCCGATATCGTTCAGCGTTTCCAGCAACGCCAGGCTGGCACCCACCGCAATCGCCGGGCGCGCCAAGGGCAGGGCAACGCGCACAAAGACACCGACTTTACCCGCGCCCAGCGTACGTGCCGCCTCGAGCAGGCTCGCGGCTTGCGTCATGAACATCACGCGCGTGCTCAAATAAACATACGGGTACAACACGAAACCCAGCACAAAAATGGCGCCATAAATCGAGCGCAAATCCGGCAGGCGAAAATCCCGCGGGCTGTCATAGCCCAGTATCGTACGGATCGCCGTCTGAATCGGCCCGATCGGATGCAGCAAGTCCAGATAGGCGAACGCGATAATGTAGGTCGGGACGGCCAGAGGCAGCAGCAGCGCCCAGGTCAATATCCGCCTGCTGGGAAAATCGTACGCGGTGACCAGCCAGGCCGCGCCGGTGCCCAGCATTGTGACCAATATCCCAACACCCAGCAGCAGCATGGCGGTATTCGCCAGCGCCTGAGGCAGAACGTACGTCGCCAAGTGCGACCAGTGCGACAGGTCCGCATCCAGCGCCTGCCAGGCCAGCGCGCCGAGGGGCAGCAACACCGCGAACGCGATCAGGGCCGCGCCCAGGAGCCAGCCCGCACCGCGTTCAGGGCCGCGTAGTCGCCAGGGGCGTGGCAAAGAATCAGTTTGCATACAAAGAAAGAAACATCCTAGCGCTGCGCCTGCAGTTTCCGTCGTTCGGTGGAAAAAGCAAATGTCAGGCGCCTTGCGGTGCCTGACACTGGTTGATGACTGTCCGCCGAGATAGGCAGCAGCGCTGGCGGTGATAATGAGTTAAGGCTGAGGTGCGGGCTGCATGATATCTGATGCAGCCCTTGGCTCCGCCTGTCGCCTCGACGCGATCAATTATCGAAGCCGACCTTATCCACCAATTCGCTGGCTTGCTTGCGATGCTTCGCGATTTCCGCCACGGGCAGCGAATCGATCTTCAGTTCGCCAAAACTCGCCACCACGGGGTCCAGCGTCACGCCGGGACGGATGGGGTATTCGTAGTTGGCGCGCGCGTACAGGGCCTGTGCCGGCTCGGAAACCAGGAACTCCAACAGTTTGACCGCGTTTTCCTTTTGCGGGGCATGGGCCGCCACGGCCGCACCACTGATGTTCACGTGCGTGCCATCGCCGCCATTCTTGAATGTCGGGCGCACCACCTTGATCGCGTCGCCCCATTTGCGGGCGTCGGTACCGGGTTCGGCGTTTTTCATGTGGCCGACATAGTAGGCGTTGGCGATACCGATATCGCAAATCCCGCCCAGAATGTCGCGCGCGACGTCACGATCGCCGCCCGCGGCCTTGCGTGCCAAGTTGGCCTTGACCCCGCGCAGCCATTTTTCCGTTGCCTCGGCCCCGTCATGCGCGATCATCGCCGCGACCAGGCCGGTGTTGTACGGGTGCTGGCCCGAGCGGATGCAGACCTTGTTCTTCCATTGCGCATCGGCCAGGTCTTCGTAGTGGAAGCTGTCCAGCTTGAGATCATTGGCCACATACAGCACACGGTCGCGCAGCGACAGGGCATACCATTTGCCGTCCGCACCGCGCAGATTTGCCGGAATGACCTTGTTCAGCGTCTCCGACTGGACTGCTTGCGTAATCCCGCCGTCCACCAGATCGATCAGGTTGCCGATATCGACCGTCATCAGCACATCGGCCGGCGATTGTGCGCCCTCGGCTTTGACGCGTTCGAGCAGGCCATCTTTCACAAAGACGGTGTTGACCTTGATGCCGGTTTCCTTGGTAAAGGCGTCCAGCATCGGCTGGATCAATTTGGGTTCGCGCGTGGTGTACAGGCTGACTTCCTCGGCTGCATTGGCCGGCGTGGCGAGCACGGCGCCCGCGAGCGCCAGCGCGCCAAAGAGGGGGGACAAGGAAAAGCGTCGGGTCGACATAGAGGGCCTGGCTCCGATATAGCGTTAAATAGACGACTGAAATGCCGTTTGTTTCGGGCACCGCTTTGGACCTGGGCCGCGAGTGGCGCCAGGCGGGGCAGGTTCCCGGTAACGAAAATTATTATCAAGTGGGTGCGACAATAACAGGAACCGCCCAACCGTTCAACTGAGCGTCAGCTAAAGCCCTGTTTCCGGGGCTGATCCGGGGTTCTACCAAAAAGTTATAAGAGAATTACGGAATAATGAGATGAGTTATCAAGTAGTCTTGGTAAAATCGGGAAAACCCTGAGCCCCGCGCCAGCTTATTGCAAGCCTTTTGCACAGCGCGGAAATCCACTCGGCGCACCTGGTGCGTTGCACTTTTTCAACGACATGGCAGCTTTTAATACCGAACGCGTACTCAGCGTGCGCCACTGGAACGATACGCTTTTTTCCTTTACCACCACACGTGACTCGGCCTTGCGTTTCCACAACGGCCACTTTGTCATGATTGGCCTGGAAGTCGAAGGCAAGCCCCTGATGCGCGCCTACAGTATTGCCAGTGCCAACTACGAGGAAAACCTCGAATTCCTGAGCATCAAGGTCCAGGACGGCCCCTTGACCTCCCGTTTGCAGCACCTGAAAGAGGGGGACTCCATCCTCGTCAGCCGCAAACCGGTGGGGACATTGATCGTCGACGACCTCAAGCCCGGCAAAAACCTGTTCCTGTTCGGCACGGGCACTGGCCTGGCGCCCTTCATGAGCATCATCAAAGACCCGGACGTCTATGAACGGTTCGAAAAAGTCGTCCTGGTGCACGGCGTGCGCTGGGTGAGCGAGTTGGCCTATGCTGATTTCATCGAAAACGAGCTGCCCAACAACGAGTTCTTTGGCGACGTAGTGCGCGACAAACTCGTCTACTACCCCACCGTCACGCGCGAGCCGTTCCGCAATCAGGGCCGCATCACGCAACTGATCGAAAGCGGCAAGCTCTGCGCCGATATCGGCCTGCCACAGATCAACCCGGAAACCGATCGCGCCATGCTCTGCGGCAGCCCGCACATGCTGGCCGATATCAGCGCGATGCTGGATTCCCGGGGCTTCCAGGTATCACCGGGCGTCGGTGAGCCGGGCGACTACGTGGTTGAGCGCGCCTTTGTCGAAAAATAGCGCATGCACCGCACTCGCGTAGCGAGTCGGCGGTATTTGCCACCAAGAAAAAGAGGATGCGCGACGCATCCTCTTTTTTTCGCTTCACGTCTGGATCGACGTCCCCGTGGCGTCACGTCGTTGCTCTGCAATGATCTCCTCTCTCGCTCCCGCGAGAGCCACACCCAACACGGTGACCGCGTTCTGTTCACGGTCATGTAGCAGAGTTGCCATGGCTGTGGCAATGTCCGCTCCCGCCATAATGAGTGTCCTTGCGTCTATCCGATTGCCTTGCTTGCCCAGTTCCATCAGCAGTCTGTCAGTCGGCACTCCCAGGTCAATCAGCGCCTGCAGTTGGGGAATCTTTTTGTCGCTGATGAATTGTTCCAGCAACCCATCAGTATCCACCTGCATCCCCACCAACGTCGCCACTCGGGCGCGCTTGACGGCAGCCGGCACCGTGTCGTCCGCGGCCAGAGCTAACAGCGCTTTCTGTCCAGCCGGGACGCCTCCTGCGCGCAGTAATTTCTCTGCGGCTTGGGAGTCGTCAGCCTCGATGGCGTGCATCAGGGCGATAGACAAATCGGCTCCCATGGTTATCAGGTCTCTTTCGTCTATGACACTATCGTTGCTGACCGCGAGCGCCATCGTCTTATGAATGTTTACCCCCCAAGCCGCCAATCTGGCAGCCTCTTCTCGGTACTTCGTTTCCAGCAACGACAGCAATGCCCCCGGGCCGTCTGCGCCTAGGTCGATCAAAGTGCGTGCCAAGTGGCCATCGTTACGTTGCGCGGCCTCTACCAGTGCCTCCCGTCCGTTCGTCAAATCTGGAATGAACCGGCGTGCCAACGCCGATTCGCCGTTTTTGATGAGATGAATAAGTGCTTCAGTCGATACATCCAGCGCTCGGGTCAAGGCTCGTGCGCCATCCATGTCGCCGGCCAGCACCCTGTCAATCAGTGTGGCCGGTGCAGCCTTGCCGGCTTTGATCAATGTGCGGATGCCATTTAAATCATCGGCGCCACTCAGTTGTTTCAACGCATCAGCGATGTCTGCTTCTCGTTCAAGCAACATCGCCGCCTCTGTTGTATCTCCGTTGATTGCGGCAGACAGGAGCGCCACGTTTTTCTCAGTGGGTGAAAGATCCGAGATTTTTTCTTTTCTCAGCTCGATTTCTGCGGATAGCCCGTTCGGCAGCGCGGATGCGTCGGCTCCTGCGGCAATTAATAGTTTTATCGCCTCAAACCTGTCCGGATCCTTGCGGCGTTGGCTATTGGACCACATGTCATGCAATAGCGTCGACGTGGACATACCAGTATTAATCAGTGTTTTTGCCGCAGCAAAGTTTCTTGTATGAGCAGCGCGCTCCAACGTTCTTTGCAGAGTCACCAGGCCAGCAGAGGCCAATGCTCGCAGCGCGTCAACATTCCCGCTTTTCGCCAACTCGTCGCATCCTAGCTGCCCGGAGTCCATCTGTTCGGCCAACACAAGCATGGCCGCAATGTCCCCGCTATCCGCCAGCCTCAACAGTGCTGCCGTGGCGCTCGAGGGTTTCGTGTCGCCCGTTTGCTTGCTTACCAATTCGTCCGTCGCGATCAGCCGGCTCAAGCCCAGGCTGTTGAGCTCGCTCTTAGGTCTTTTCGCCAAGGTCGTCAGCGCCGTCGTGACGTCCGACCCGGTTTGAATCAAAGCTCTCCTTCCGGAGGTCGTGACGCTGCGTGCGACCGTAGCACTCCTGGCGGCAGGAGACTGTGTCGCCATCAAGACCAGCGCATCGGATCCTTTTGCGCCAAGTAAAACCAACGCCTTTGCGGCATCCAACCAGTATTTTGTACCCGCATATTCGAGCGCGACTGTTGCATCCACCCCTAGCGATATGAGCAATTTTGCCGCGTTCGGGTCCGACTGATTTTCATCATGTTGCAGCACCTCCGCGAGCGCCTTTGATGCCTCCTCCCTTGGCATGCTGGCGACCAGACGTCTTGTTATTTCTGTATGGCCTCGTTCCGCTGCGGATTTCACTGCGCGAGGCAGGCCGGCATGGGCACCGTTTTTGATCAGCGTATCTACCAACTCGGGATTATCTATGGGGGATTCGGCCGCGTACATGATGGGGGTATATCCGAACTGATCTTCGACATTAATCAGATCGACGTCGAACTCATTGGCGAATTGCGCGAGATTCGATGCTATTGAATAGCTGCCGGAGGTAATAGCGATATGTAGGCAGTTCTGACCGTTTTCGTGCCGGTCTTCGACGGTCCACACCGTGTCATCGTCTGCCATCAATGCCTCGAACATCGGCCAATCGTCTGCTCGGAGGGCGTGAGTCAGGCGGTTTCGATCATTCCGTTCGGCTTGCGAGGCGGGCAGCTCGGGCGCAGGGATAGCGCAAGGCGGGTTGCGTGTGACGTTGATGTCATGGGGCATGGGAGCTTCCCTGGGGGAAAATACGATGGGCCATCGAAATGGGGATCGCCGCCCAGCCACAAACTAATATGTCTCTGGTTTGAGCGGCTTTGGTTGTGTAAGTATCAATTTCATTGATGTCGTTCCATACGTATATATCTAAGGGCGGCTTGAGTCGTCACTGAACCGCTGCCCCGAGCTCGGCCAGGTCTTTGATGGCGCTCTGGTATGAGGATGGATCCTCGCGCATGGCACGCCTGAGCGTTGCATGGATGTCTACGCCTAGGGCAATCAACCGGCCCGCCGCCTCTCGAAACCCGGCATGCAACAGCGACAGCAAAGCGCCAGGACCATCTGCGCCTATCGCGATCAATGCTGCCGCCATATCCTCATCGCCATTTTCGGCCGCCTGCGTCAGCGCATGCCGTCCATCGGTCAAGGCGGAAAGGAGTGTGCGTGATGCATCGTGGTCTCCTGCTGCAATGAGAGTAATAAGCGCATCGCCGGCAATGTCCTCAAACTGAGCCAGAGGCTTTGCGACATCCAGGTCGCCGTCCCGTACCAGATCGATCAGCGTCTGAGACGAAATCGCGCCTGCGTTAATTAACCTGGATATTCCCAGTGTTTTTTCTAAGTCGTTCAGACCTTCGGCTTGGTGCAGGCACTTTAAGGCAGCCTTCGCGTCTGATACGCCGCTACTCAACATCACGATCTCTGCTATGTCATCTTTCTTTATCGCAGAGAGCAAGGTTATGATTTTCTCACCCTCTGAGAGAGCCGCTATTTCGGTTTTCCGTTTTTCGAACGCTGCTGCGATGTCGTCTGTCAACGGTAACGATTCTGCCCCTGCGGCGATCAATAGCTTTATTGCTCCGCACGAGGTGGGATCCGACCAGTTGCGGTGCTGAAGGATCAGTTCGTTCATCGCCGCATTTGCCGGCACACCGGCGGCGATCAGGGTTTTGACTCCCACAAAATGGCCGTCCAGAGAAAGCTGGCGCAGATGCTGTTCTGGATAGGTCATGAGCGAGGAAGGCATCAGCGATTTTATGGTCGCGACATTGCCGCTGTTGGCCAGTTCGCTCCAATCGAGATGCTCGGAGGCGATGGCTTTTCGTAATCTCACCACGGCCGTTGTATCAGCGTCCTTTGCCAGCCTTGACAGGGCGGCTGTCTGGCTGTGCAGCTTTGCGGACGAATCGAGCGCATGTCTGCTGTGGTTTTCGAGAATCAAGCGCCGCACAGCATGGCCGTGGGCTTTCTCGTCGGGATTCTTTGCGAGACTGATGAGTGCCGTCATGACATCTGCGCCCGCCCAGAGCAAGAGCCTTAGCGCGTTGGTGTCGCGCGATATTGCGGCTGAGGCCAGCGCTCGCGATCCGTTGGCGCCCATCAAAAGCAATATGCTCGCCGCCTCTTCGCATGAGCTTTTCGTCGCGTAATCCAATGCGTCCGAAACATGGGCTCCCAGCGAGATCAGCAGCTTTGCAGCGTTGGCTCTGGCTTGAGGCGTATGTGCTTCATCGGCCACGACGACTTGTGCCAGGGCCTTTGATGCATCGGCGCCGGCATCCAGCAGGCGTCTCGCTGTTTCGGTGTGGCCTCTTAGCGCGGCGCAATGCAAGGCCTCTGATAGATTGTCTTCGCGCAAGGCTTGCAGCAGGGGTGCCTGAATTTCGCGTGCATGTGGAGTTTCAGCAAAACTGTCCGCATCAGTCGAGAACAGCAGTTCTTGCGAGTAATTGAGTCCATTGAACATACGGGGGGCTCCTGGGGGCAAGGACGATAAAGATATCGTCCCATTTTGTAAGGAGGCACCCGCCATCTGTTTTCCACGCCCCGAAAAATCGGACACTTCTGTAATACGAGGCTTGAGTCGACCAGACGCTGCGCGATGTATCTCTGTGCCATCGTGAGAACACTCGGCCAGACAACATGGAGTGGGCCACATCGCGCCGCACGCAACCGTGCCGAGGCGATATGGCCCTAGGAACTGCCGCCAATCAGCGGGCGTCCGATCATTCCGGCGTAATACCCGCCTTGCGGATGATATCGCCCCATTTTTCTGACTCGCTGCGTTGAAAGTCAGCGAGTTCTTTCGGTGTCGATGTGGCCGGCGCGGTGCCGGTGGATTCATAGAAGTGTTTGGCGGCTTGGCTTTCTGTGGCCTTGGTCAGCAGATCGTGCAGTTTGGTGACGATCTCGTCTGGCGTACCGTCTGGCACGTACGCGGCGAACCAATAACCCATTTCATATCCCGGAACGCCGGCTTCAGCGATGGTGGGCAGATCAGGAGCGAGCGGCGAGCGCTGGCTACCGGTAAAACCTAGGGCGCGCAGCTTGTCCGAGGCGACTTGGGGCAAGCCAGTAGCCGTGTCCGTGATCATCATGTCGATCTGGCCGCCCAGCAAATCGGTGACCGCCAGCGGATTGCTCTTGTAGGGCACGTGCAGCAATTTGATGCCAGCCATCTGCTGCAGCAACTCGCCGGCGATGCGGCTGCTGGAGCTGCCGCTGCCGAAACTCAGCTTGCCGGGCGATTGCTTGGCAAGGGCGAGAAAATCGCTCACGGTTTTTGCCGAAGACGAGGGGTTGATCACCATGATCTGGCCGCCTTTGCCAAGCAAGGTGACCGGCGAGAAATCCTTGACCGGATCGTAGGGCAGGCTTTTGTACAGATGTTCGTTTGCGGCGTGCGTGGTGTTGGTGGTGATCAATACCGTATAGCCATCGGCGGGCGCCCGGGCGGCGGTCTGCGCGCCGATGATTGCGCTGGCGCCAGCTCTGTTTTCGATGACGACGGACTGTCCGGTTTGTTCGGAGACGCCTTGGCCGATGGCGCGGCCGATCTGGTCGGTGGCGCTGCCGGCAGCAAAGGGCACGATGAATGTGATCGGCTTATTCGGAAAATTCTGTGCCGCGACGGACAAGGGCAGGGCAGTGCATAGCGCGGCAATCATGCGTAAAGGGGTCAGGTGCATCGTAGTCTCCGTGTGTTGTTGTGTTAAAGGTATTGCCGTGAACGGTGTATTGCTGCGGAAAACGAGGGCTATCCAGACAACCTGGCGTCGCCATAGACAACCGCGGGCGGGCTAAAGACGGCGCTCAGTCAGAACGCCGCCGGAAATCATGCGTTCGACAGAGCGTCGCCTGGCACGTTGGGCAAGCGTTGCGCGAGTTTCGCGCTCACTTCGACTGGCAGATCCAGTAGATGAAACGACAGGCTCTTGCCATGCGCGTCCAGGTTCAATGCATCATTCACGCCGCCGTCCAATACGCCCTCCAATACGAAATTCATGGCTTGCAATGTCGCAATCTCATAGCGTGTGACGCGAGCCGGATGACGATAGTCGAACCATTGCGCCACGCGCGCATCCGTGACTTGCTCGACGAGCACGTCGTAGCACTCCTTATCCCAGGCAATCAGACTGAGATTGGAAATATTGCCCTTGTCGCCAGAGCGGCTGTGCGCCAGACGATACAGGGGCACCGATACGGTGGCGGCAGGTGAGTTGCCAGGCGAGGGCGTCGTCATTGTTGGGTCTCCAGCATCGTCCAGCCGCTTTCCACGGCATCTCGTGCAATGGTGCAGGACACCATATTCAATCGTGGCCGCAGCGAGGTGCGTACGCCACCACCGCCGGCTGGGCCGCAGCAATAGAGCGCCGTCACTTCGCGCAGCAAGCGTTCCGCTGTTTTCGCCTCGATGTGTTCGGCCGCCAAGCGCAGACGCACGTCGCGCGCGTTTCCGGGTGCCTGCGCCCGCAGCATGCCGCCGTTGTCGTCACCCAGAATGCTGACGACGCCAATCAAGTCCATGCGTACCTTCAACGCCGAGCCGAGGCGTTTTTGCACCATATCGGCTGCGAGGCGGGCGCGGGCTTCGGCCTGTACGCCGGCGTAGGAAATTTCTGCCTCGGCCAGCCAGCCGCCGCGATGACAGACGTTGACTTTTAATTCATTCGGGCGCGGGTGTCCGGTAATACCTGTGACGGCTACGCGATCAGGGCCGATCGTTTGAACGGCGGCCTGGCTCAGGTCTGCGACGACATCCGGCGTCAAATAGCTTGCGGGGTTATGGACTTCATAAAGCAGTTGCTCTTTGACGGTGCGCGCGTCTACGACGCCTCCGGTGCCATCAGGTTTGGTAATCACGAATCCGCCGTCCGCATCGATCTCGGCAATCGGATAGCCTGCTGTATGAATGTCGGGCACGTCTTTCAGTCCCGGCACGCAAAAATAGCCGCCCGTGACTTGGGTGCCGCATTCGAGCATATGGCCTGCCATTGTGGCCCGGCCCAATCGTACCCAGTCGTCTTCGGCCCAGTCGAAATGCGCCAATGCAGGCCCCAGCGTCAATGATGGGTCTGCCACGCGTCCGGCCACGACTATTTGCGCATCTGCGCGCAATGCCGCCGCGATTTCGCTCGCGCCCAGATAGGCCGTGGCGCTGACGACGTCCATCTCGTCGAAAGCCGGCCCCAGGCGCTCGCGCAGCAGCGCGTGCTGCTCCCGTGTGGTCAATGCGTCGCCGTGCACGACGGCAATTCGCGGCGTAGGCAATCCCTGCGCGCGCGCCAGCTCAGCAATACGGCGCGCGGCGCCCGGCGGATTTGCGGCCCCAAAATTACTCACGATGCGCACATCGTGTTGCAGGCAGCTCGCCAGAATGGGATTCAACAAATCATCCAGCAAAGGCTCATAGCCGCTGTCCGGATTGGCATTGCGCGCCAATTGAGCCAACGCCAGTGTGCGTTCGGCCAAGGTCTCGAAAATCAGCGTGCCGCCGCCGCGCGCGGCCAGCGACCGTACGATCGGCAATGCGCCATCCGTGCGGTCGCCGGAAAACCCCGTGGCACAGCCAATCAAAAAAGGCGCTGCTGTCATTGTTGTCTCGCGATCAAATTCTTGTCATGTCTGCACTTGCTGTGCAAAGTCGACTCACTATAGGTAGGCTTGCTTAATAAGTGAAATAGAAATAAAAGATCAATTCATCCAAAATTTCTATGAATCTATCTACCCGCCAACTCCGCGCATTCGTCGCGCTGGCCGACGAGAAACACTTCACCCGAGCCGCGCAGCGGTGCCATCTGACGCAACCGGCGTTTAGCGCGTTGATCCGTACGCTCGAGGACGCCGCCGGGGTGCGGCTGTTCGACCGCAATACGCGCAATGTCGAGCTCACCGCAGAGGGCAGGGTGCTGGACGCTTCGGCGCGCCGTTTGTTAGGCGAGTTCGATCTGGTCGTCGAGGACCTGCGCGACCATGCTGCGCGGCGACGCGGACACGTCACTATTGCGGCCTTGCCGTCTTTGGCGGCGGGGTGGCTGCCTGGATTGTTGGCGCGCTTTCATCGGGACTATCCGGGGGTCACTCTGCAGTTGCGCGATGCGCTCTTGGATCCGTGTCTGGATATGGTGCAAAGCGGTGCGGCCGATTTTGCCGTCGCGGCGCAGCGTGCGGATATGACAGACCTGGAAAGCGAGTTTCTCCATGCCGACCGATTTTTTCTCGTTTGCCGAAAGGACCATCCTTTGGCCGCGCGCGATCAGGTCCGTCTGCGCGATCTCATCCGGTGGCCTTTGATCCAGTTGGCGAGAGGCAGCAGCGTGCGCCGGTATCTCGACGAGGCCTTGGGCCCGGCCTCACCGCAGTCATTGCTCGAAGTCGAGCACTTGGCTACCGTGACCGGGCTCGTCCTGGCCGGTATGGGTATCAGCGTCGTGCCGGCTATGACGCTGTTTCATTTCCGGCGGGACGAGCTGGTGATCAAACCCCTGGCAGGCAAACCCCTCACACGGCCTCTGTATTTGGTGCGCCGCGAAGGCCGCGCGTTGTCGGTCGCCGCGCAGACCCTGTATGACTTGCTGCGAGAGCACCGTCAGCGCATTGGAATATCGATTTCGGCTGAATCAGGCTGAATTAGCCAAAAAGCGGCGAACGCCTCTATTCTTGTCATATAGCTGTCGACAATGTCCGAGTCAGCCAGGCGGCTCAAAGCATCCCGCCTCGCTTTCGCAAATACCTATTGCCGTTTAAACTTCAATAGTCCAGTATTACGATCGATTATTCTTCAAGGATTCGGCTTATGAGCAAGCAAATCATCCATACCGATGCGGCCCCGGCCGCCGTTGGTCCTTATTCGCAGGCCGTTGCCGTGACTGGTACCAAGACGGTTTATCTGTCCGGCCAGATTGGCCTGGAGCCGGGCACGGGCGATCTCGTATCGGAAAACTTCGACGCTCAGGTGCGTCAGGCTTTTGCCAACATGACCGCCGTCATCCAGGAGGCAGGCGGGACGCTGAACGACATCGTCAAATTGACCTTGTTCCTCACCGACTTGAACAAATTCACCGCCGCCAACGCCATCATGGCCGAATTGATCCCGCAGCCGTTCCCGGCCCGTTCGACGGTCGGTGTGGCCAGCTTGCCCAAAGGCGCGCAATTCGAGGTCGAAGCGATTCTGGTTCTGGCCTGAGGCGCCTGGTTTTTTCGCATATGCCGGCAACTGCCGCTGCCCGCAATCGTACCGGCGCGCCCAAGCGCGCCGGCGTGGATGCGGCTGCCGATAGCGCGGCCAGCTTGCGACCCGAAGCGAAATCGGGTACCAAATCGGGCCCGGCCCGGTCGCTGACCGATGTGCAGCGCAAGCTGCATAGCCTCGGCCTCGTTACACCCAACGACTGTATCTTGCACCTGCCGCTGCGTTACGAGGACGAGACGCGTATTGTTCCGATAGGCTCGTTGCGCCCCGGTGCGCCTGCGCAGGTCGAGGGCGAAATCCTGCGTAGCGAGGTGTTGTTTCGTCCGCGCCGCCAGTTGACTGCCGTGATGGCGGACGACAGCGGCGAACTGCAATTGCGCTGGCTGAATTTCTATCCGAGCCAGCAAAAACAACTGACGCCGGGCCGCCGGCTGCGTGCCCGGGGCGAGGTGCGTGGCGGTCTGTTTGGCCGCGAGATGGTGCATCCGCGCATGACCAGCGCTGATGCCGCCTTGCCCGAGGCGTTGACCCCGGTTTATCCCAGCACAGAAGGGCTGACCCAGCCGTCGTTACGCAAGGCCATTGCCCAGGCCCTCGATCAGGCCGATTTGAGCGATACGCTGCCCGACGAAGCCCTGCAACGTTATGCGCTGATGCCGTTTGCGCCCGCCATCCGCCTATTGCATGCGCCACCGCCAGGTTTATCCGAGCAAGACCTGGTCGAACGCGGTCATCCCGCCTGGCACCGCATCAAATTCGACGAATTGCTCGCCCAGCAGTTGTCGCTGGCCGCAGCGCGCGCGGCGAGGCGCAGCATTCGGGCTGTGCCATTGCCTCTACAGGCCGACCCGGCCGACGCTGGTGACGATTTGGTGGCGCGCCTGTATCGAGCATTGCCATTTACGCTGACTGCGGCACAACAGCGCGTCATCAAGGAAATCTCGGCCGACCTGGCGCAGCCGTATCCGATGCATCGTCTATTGCAGGGCGATGTCGGCAGCGGCAAGACCGTGGTCGCCGCTGTCGCAGCCGCTCAGGCCATTGCCTGCGGCGCACAGGTGGCATTGATGGCGCCGACAGAAATCCTGGCTGAACAGCATTTCCATAAATTGGTGTCGTGGCTGCAGCCGTTGGGTGTGAACGTCGCATGGCTCAGCGGCAGCCAGACGGCAAAGGCCCGGCGCCAATCCGCTGCCGGTGCGGCCGACGGCAGCATTCAGCTGTTGGTCGGCACACAGGCGCTGATACAGGACCATGTCGAGTTTCAGCGTCTAGGCCTGTCTATTGTGGATGAGCAGCATCGCTTTGGCGTAGGTCAGCGATTGGCCTTGACGCGCAAAGGCGAGGTCGCGCCTGACCAAGCAGAACAGATTCCCACGATCCCGCATCAGCTCAATATGAGCGCCACGCCGATCCCGCGTACCTTGGCGATGACTTTTTTCGCCGATCTGGACGTGTCCGTCATTGACGAGCTGCCGCCGGGCCGCACGCCTGTGGTGACCAAGCTCGTCTCCGATAATCGCCGCGAGGAAGTCATCGCGCATATCGCCAACGCCGTACGCCAGGGGCAGCAGGCGTATTGGGTCTGCCCGCTGGTCGAGGAAAGCGAAGCCCTCCAGTTGCAGACTGCTGTCGACACGTACGGCGCCATGTGCGCGGATCTGCCCGACTTGCGGATCGGCCTGGTGCATGGCCGCCTGCCGCAAACCGAAAAGGCCGCGGTCATGCAAGCCTTTCGTGATGGCGAGATCGATTTGCTCGTGGCCACCACCGTCATCGAGGTCGGTGTTGACGTGCCCAAGGCATCGCTCATGGTGATCGAACACGCCGAGCGTTTTGGCTTGGCACAATTGCACCAATTGCGCGGCCGAGTGGGGCGGGGCAGTGCCGAGTCCGTTTGCGTACTGCTCTACCAGACGCCGCTGTCGCAAATCGCCCGCCAGCGACTGCGGGCCATGTTCGAGACCAATGACGGTTTCGAGATCGCGCGCCGCGATCTGGAGCAGCGTGGCCCGGGCGAGTTTCTAGGCACCCGTCAATCGGGTATGGCGCTCTTGCGATTTGCCGATCTCGAAAGCGATGTCGGTATTGCCGAGCAGGCGCGCGAGGCTGCCGCATGGCTGCGTGCCGATCATCCCGATGCGGTAGCGGCGCATTTGGCACGCTGGATGCGTGGACGCGAAGACTTTCTGCGGACCTGAGCCTACTATGCACATCCTGCGCGCCATGCAATCTCTCATGCTTCGCCTTTTTCGGCTGGCCCGCCTCAGGGCAAACATCGCCCCTTTCCATCCCGGTATGAATGCCGCGGTTTCCCGGAGCATAAGATGACTCTGACTGAACTCAAATACATCGTCGCCGTCGCACGCGAACGGCATTTTGGCCGTGCGGCCGAAGCCTGCTTTGTGAGTCAGCCCACCTTGTCCGTGGCGATCCGCAAACTGGAGGATGAGCTGGGCGTGACGCTGTTCGAACGGGGCGGCGTCGAAGTCGGCGTGACCGCTATCGGTCAGCGCATCGTGACCCAGGCGCAAAAGGTGCTCGAGGAAAGTGCCAGCATCAAGGAAATCGCCCGTCAGGGCCATGACCCGTTGGCTGGTCCGCTGCGCGTCGGCGTGATTCACACGATCGGGCCGTATCTGTTGCCGCATCTGGTGCCGACGCAGATTGCCCGTACGCCGCAGATGCCGTTACTGCTGCAAGAAAACTTTACCCTGCGTCTCGTCGAACTGCTGCGTCAAGGCGAAATCGATTGCGCCATCATGGCATTGCCTTTGCCCGAGGCGGGATTGATCACGCAACCGCTTTACGATGAACCCTTTGTCGTGGCAGTGCCGCGCGATCACGAATGGGCCGACCGAGAAGCCATCAGTTCCGAAGACCTCAAACAGCAGACTATGCTGCTGCTGGGCACGGGCCATTGTTTTCGCGATCAGGTCTTGGAGGTCTGTCCCGAGCTCTCGCGCTTTTCCGCCGCGAGCGATGGCATTCAGCGGACCTTTGAGGGATCGTCATTGGAGACCATCCGCCATATGGTCGCTGCCGGCATAGGCGTGACCGTCCTGCCGGTGACGGCCATCCCTGAATCCCCGCCACCTAAAGCGCTCTTGCGCTATTTGCCTTTCGAGGGCCGCCCGCCCGAGCGGCGTGTGGTGCTGGCGTGGCGCCGCAGTTTCCCCCGTCTGGCCGCTATTGAAGCGTTGGCCCAGGCCGTCTACGAATGCGGTTTGCCTGGCGTGACCATGCTCGATCACGAGGCGGCGGTAGAAAGCTGATTTTTTTCAGTTTTGCGACAGGTTGAGTAAGGCCCTCAGGCGATAAACAATCTATATCAATCCAGTGGTATTCTTATTCTGTCTACAACCCGCACTAGGAGCACTACATGGCAAAGTCCAAAGCAAGTAGTACCGCCGCTGTTCGCATCAATATCGGCATTTCGGACAAAGACCGCGAGGCAATTGCGGCCGAGCTCTCCAAGGTGTTGGCAGATTCCTACACGCTGTATCTGATGACCCACAATTTCCACTGGAACGTCACGGGGCCGCTGTTCAACACCCTGCATCAGATGTTCATGACGCAGTACTCCGAGGAATGGGCTGCGCTGGACGATATCGCCGAGCGCATTCGTGCGTTGGGCGTCCATGCGCCGGGCACCTATCGCGAGTTCGCCAAGCTGTCCTCTATTTCCGAGCCGGCCAACGTGCCCGACGCCATGGAAATGGTGCGTCTGCTGGTCAAAGGCAACGAAGCCGTCTCGAAAACCGCTCGCTCCGCCTTTGACAAGGCCGACAGCGCCAACGACCAGCCTACCGCTGATTTGTTGACCCAACGCATGGACATCCACGAAAAGAACGCCTGGATGCTGCGCAGCTTGCTCGAGTAATCGTCATCTTGCGTTCCATAGTTCCATAGTCAGTGCCGCCGGCTTCTCACCAGAGAGGCCGGTGTCGTTTTGATTCGTGCCATGGCGTGATTGCCTGGCACCTTTCGTCCTTTACCCGTCTATTCGTCTGCATGGCTCATTCATCCGGCTTATCCGCTCATGTTCCCGCGTCTGTCCTGATCACCGGTGCGACAGGGGGAATCGGTGGCGCGTTGGCGCTGGAATACGCCCGTGCCGGTACCAAGACATTGATCTTGCAGGGGCGCAATCGTCAGCGCCTGGATGAGTTGGCCCAGGATTGCGGCGCCATGGGCGTGCGCGTGATCGTGCACGAACTGGATGTACGGGACCATGACGCGCTGCGGCAGTGGCTGATGCAGATCGGTCAGACCGAAGCCCCCGACCTGGTGATTGCCAACGCCGGCGTCAACATTAATACCGGTCCTCAACAACAGGGTGAAAGCTGGGACGATATGCATCGTCTTTTCGACGTCAATGTCAAGGCCGCCATGGCCACCCTGCACGCCAGTTTGCCGGCGATGCAGGCGCGCCGCGGTGGGCAGATTGCCTTGATCAGCTCGCTCGCTGCTTGGCGGGGCCTGCCCGAGACCCCTAGCTACAGCGCCAGCAAAGCGGCTGTCAAAGTCTATGGCGAGGCGATGCGCGACCTCTTGGCCGGGCAGGGGGTCAAGGTCAATGTCATCATGCCCGGCTACGTCGAATCGCAAATGTGCTTTGACATGCCCGGTCCCAAACCCTTTTTGTGGCCTGCCGCCAAGGCGGCTCGCGTCATCCGGCGCGGCCTCGCCCGCAACCGCGCGCGCATCAGTTTTCCGTTTCCCTTGAATTTGGGCTGTTTTCTGCTGTCCATCATCCATCCTGCTGTGTCCGGCTGGATACTTCAGCGGTTAGGCTATCGCGGCTGACGCTTGACTGTGCAGGATTTCCGCCTACTGCACGCGCCATCTCGTGTGCGAGAGCGCCGGTAACGCGGAATTGGTACACTATCCGGTTTAGCCTCGCACTTTTCGCGGGCGTCTTTCCCTATTCAAAGCCGTGATATCTACCGCCAATCTCACTATCCAGTTCGGTCCCAAACCCCTTTTCGAGAACGTCAGCGTCAAGTTCGGGGAAGGCAACCGCTATGGTTTGATCGGGGCCAACGGCTCGGGCAAGTCGACCTTTATGAAAATCATCGGCGGCGACCTGGAGCCGTCCGCTGGTAACGTCTCGCTCGAACCCGGTGTACGCCTGGGCAAGCTGCGTCAGGATCAGTTTGCTTTTGAAGACCTGCGCGTTTTGGACGTGGTCATGATGGGCCATACCGAAATGTGGGCCGCCATGACCGAGCGTGATGCGATCTACGCGAACCCTGAGGCGACCGAGGACGATTACATGCGCGCGGCCGAGCTCGAGGCCAAGTTCGCCGAGTACGATGGCTACACCGCCGAAGCGCGCGCCGGCGAACTGCTGTTGGGCCTGGAATTCGCGGTAGACCAGCATCAACTGCCCATGCGCGAGATCGCACCGGGCTGGAAACTGCGTGTGCTGCTGGCGCAAGCTCTGTTCTCCAATCCCGATGTGCTGCTGCTGGACGAACCGACCAACAACCTGGATATCAACACGATCCGTTGGCTGGAAAATGTGCTCAACGGCTATCAGAGCACGATGATCATCATCAGCCACGATCGTCACTTCCTGAACCAGGTGTGCACCCACATGGCCGACCTGGATTATGGCGAGATCCGCATTTATCCGGGTAACTATGACGACTATATGCTGGCGTCGACCCAGGCACGCGAACGTCTGGTCGCCAACAATGCCAAGGCCAAAGAGCGTGTCGCCGAACTGCAGGACTTTGTGCGCCGCTTTGCCGCCAACAAGTCCAAGTCCCGCCAGGCCACCTCGCGTCTGAAGCAGATTGACCGTATCAAGGCCGAGCAGGTCGTGGTCAAACCCTCGTCGCGCCAAAACCCCTATATCCGATTCGAGCAGAACAAGGTCATGCACCGCTTGGCGGCGACCATTGAAAAGCTCTCCAAGTCCTATGATGCACCGGTCATCCGCGATTTCTCCGCGATGATCGATGCGGGCGAAAAGATCGCGATCATCGGCGCGAACGGTGTGGGTAAAACGACGCTCTTGCGCATGTTGGCGGGCGATCTGGCAGCGGATTCCGGCACGCTGAAATGGTCGGATAACGCCGATCTGGGCTATATGGCGCAAGACGTGTCCGATCAATTCCAACAAACGGATATCAATTTGTTTGATTGGATGAGCGACTACCGTCAACCGGGCGATGACGATCAATCCATTCGTTCCGTGCTGGGCCGTTTGCTGTTTTCGGCCGATGATTTGCCCAAAGCACCCAAGGTCTTGTCCGGCGGCGAAAAGAACCGCATGACTTTCGGCCGCTTGATGTTGGGTCGCCATAACGTCATGCTGCTTGACGAGCCCACCAACCATTTGGATATGGAATCCATCGAGTCGCTGCAGTTCGCGCTCGAGAAATACCAGGGCACCCTGATTTTCGTGTCGCACGACCGCGAGTTCGTGTCTGGCCTGGCGACGCGCATCATCGAAGTCCTGCCGGGTGGCGAGATCGTTGACTACCGTGGCGGTTACGAGGATTACCTGTCCTCGCGTGGCATCGAGGGCTGATCCCGCACTGGGAACATTGCAGAGGTAGTCGCAACAGAACCCCGCGCCTGGATAGCGAATCCGAGCGCGGGGTTCTTTGCATGGCCGCTTTCTCGTGACGGTGTCCGCCGATGATCTATATATCTAAAAGTAATTTATCAATTATGAAAATATAGTTTGAGTTCATATAACGAATTGTTAGATTAGGACCTAATTACTCTACGCCCGCGTTGCACGAGCCTGTCTATGAATCTGACCTTCGATCACGTCCACAAGAACTTCGGCGATTTACATGTCGTCGACGGCTTTTCCAGTGAGTTCAGAACTGGCGAGCTGGTGGCATTGGTCGGGCCGTCGGGCTGCGGCAAATCGACGCTGCTGCACATGGCTGCGGGATTGGAGTCGCCGACGCAGGGGCAGGTCTTGGCCGACGGCAAAGCCATCACCGGGCCGCATCCCAGCCGCACGCTGGTATTTCAAGAGCACGCGCTATATCCGTGGCTGACGCTGCGCGACAATGTGTCGCTGGCGCTCGAGTTTCAAAACATCCCGAAAGCCCAGGCGCGTGACAAGGCGGTGGCCTGGTTGGCGCGCGTAGGGTTGGCGGGATTTGAAAACTACTATCCGCAACAGGTCTCGGGCGGTATGCGCCAACGTGCCGCATTGGCTCGCGCATTCATTGCTCAGCCGCAAACCATGCTGATGGACGAGCCTTTTGGCGCGCTGGATGCCTTGACGCGGCTGAGTCTGCAAGACGTTTTGCGTCAATTGATCAAACAGGAAAAGCCTACGGTTCTGCTGGTGACTCACGATGTCGATGAGGCGTTGTTCCTGGCCGACCGTATTGTGGTGTTCAGCCCGCGCCCGGCGCGTGTGCTGCGCGAATTCAATCTGACGCAGCGGCGCAAGACCCACGACCTCTCGGACCTGGCTGCCGAAAAACGCGAAATCCTCAGCCTGCTGGGCATCCAAGTCGCCGAAAGCGCCGACGACAGCGAGGGCGATGTCGCGTTGGCAGCTTGATTTCATACGTCTGTTCAGACGTGTCATCCGAATCTATCCATACCTATACCCCTATCCGGGAGCACAAATGAGATTGAAGCAATGGTTGTCCTTGCCGCTGGTCGCGGCGTTGGTGGCGGCGGCGCCGGCGTTGGCCGCTGAGAAATTGCGTGTGGGCTATCTGCGTGTGATGGACGATGCGCAGGCCATCGTTGCACAAGAAGGCGAGTTCTACAAAAAGGCGGGCCTGGACACTGAGCTGATCGAGTTCAAATCGGGCACTGACCTGATCAAGGCCATTGTGGGCGGACAGGCCGATATCGGCGTATTGGGCTTTACCAACGCGGTAGCCTGGGCGTCAAAAGGCGCTGATCTCAAAGTCGTCGGCGGAGCCCAACAGGGCTATCACTCGCTGATCGTTCGCGACGACGCAGGCGTAGAGAAAATTGCCGATCTCAAAGGCAAGACCCTGGCCTCACAACAAGAGGGCAGCACAGCGGATGTGGTGCTGAAAGGTGTCGTGCTGAAAGAAGGCAATCTGCAGCCTTCGGACGTGAACATCATGGGAGTGAGCCCGGCGGTTGCCGTGCAATCGCTGGTGGGCAAGCGTGTCGACGCAGCCTTCCTGTTTGAGCCGTATGACCGCATTGCGCAATTGGTTGCGCCGGTCAAGCAGATCTACGAAGTCGGTCAATCCTGGCCGTTTCCCTGCATGGTGGTGATCACGTCGGGCGAGGTTCTTGCAAAGCGTAAGGATGCAGTATGGAAGGCCCTGGACGCACAGAAGGCCGCCATCGATCTGCTGCAGAACAATCCAGAACAAGCCTCCAAACTGATCGCGTCGTATTTCATTGCCGAGCCTACGCTGAAAACCCTGAACAAGGGCGAGCTGCCGCGCGAAACCATCATCACCGACGCGATCAAGACGCAGGTTTTCACGGCCAAGCTGACCGACAAAGACGCAGCCCGCATGCAGGAAATCGCGGATATTCTGCAAGCGCAGGGGTCGCTGAAGACGCGTGACGGCAAGCCGTACGACGTGTCCAGCATCATCGATCTATCCTGGCAAGAGGCTCGCAAGCTTTGACCTCATCGACTCGTGTAACGGGACTGCGCAAGCACCTCGCCGGGGTGCTTGGCGTAGTCTTCATTTTGTTCCTGTGGCAGGCGGCTGCGTGGGCGTTGCCGGACTTTCTGATGCCAGGCGTGCCGGCCGTCGTCGAGCGCTTGTTCAACGACCTGGGCGAGTCATCTTTCCATCAGAGTCTGATGGGCACGCTGGGGCGTCTGGGTGCGGGTTATGGGCTGGCTTTGCTGGCCGGGGTGGGCTTTGGCCTGATCGCCGCGGTGCTGTATTTTTTTCGCGAAGTCCTGCGCAGCGCGATCGTCATTCTGCAGTCGATCCCGTCTATTGCCTGGGTGCCGTTGTTCCTGATCGTGATGGGCTTCGGCAGTGCTCCTATCATCATTGTCGTGGCGCTGGCGGCGTTTTTTCCAGCGGCTCTCAGCGTGATGAACGCGACGGAATCCGTGCAGCGTGTGCATGTATCGGCTGCGCGTGTGATGGGGGCCACACCATGGGGGCTGATCAAACGCGTGTACCTGCCTGCGGTCATGCCTGAGCTTATTACCGGCGCGCAACTCGCATTCGGTAATGCGTGGCGTGCCCTGATTTCGGCGGAAATGCTGATCGGTTTCGGCAAAGGCCTGGGCCGCTCGCTGGCCTATTCAGGCGAGATCGCCGATATGACGGGCGTGATGGCCAATATCCTGGTTATTGCGATCCTTGCTGCACTGATTGATCAATTCGTACTCGAAAACCTCAAGCATCGCTTGTTGCGTTATCAGTACGTATAAAAGGAGAGGGCGGGTGGCAACCCGCTCGCATCTGGGCTCATGAAGGCATTGAATGTTCTTTCTCGCGCAGGCCGGCGTGCATTGCTGGCTGCGCTATGGGGGCCGTTGATCGCCTGTCTATGGGTGCCGATCCTCGCCTCTGCCCAGACTGCCGCTGTGGCTTCATCGCAGTCGGAAGAGGCATTTTCCCAGGCACGCGCGCGAGGTAGCTTGGTCGTAGGCGTGCCTTATCTGGCGCCCGAGCCAGCCGCTGGCGCGAAGATTCGCACCCCGGAGCGCCTGGACACGGTGATGGCCCAGCGTCTGGGCCAGCAGCTGGGGCTGCCCGTCAAAGTCGTACAAGTCGATCCCGCGCGGCGGTTGTCGGCGTTGGCCGCAGGCGACGTCGACGTGTTGATTGCTGATCGCGTGCCCGATCCGGGTGCGGCAAAGCATTCCGGGGACGCTCGAGCAGCTTCGAGTGCTGCGATGCCGAGCACACTGTTGGACGAGTCACGCTTAAATCTTGCGACATCAGACGGTCAGGGGACGGCCGCTATTCCTACCGGCTATGCTGCCCGGCCAAAGGCCATCATTCGTAGCGATACCAAGCTGCGCCAATGGAAAGACGTCAAAGGCCTGACTGTTTGTATGTCTAGCGCTGCTTTCCACGCTCAAGCGCTAGCAACTCAATGGGGAGCGACGGTGCGCCCTTACCGTGTGCCGTCAGATGCCTTGGTCGCGGTGCGAGAGGGGGGCTGCGACGTCGGGCTCATTGATGACGTTGCCTGGGCTCCGCTCATGAAATTTCCCGAGTGGAAAAAATTTTCTTCCACGCTGGACGAAGCCGGCCCGCGGGTCGAGCGCGTCTGGTTAGTATCGACGAACGATCGCGTCACAAGGGCTTGGCTGACCGATGCTATGCAGCAGTGGCGTCGTGAAGGTATTGTTCAGGGCATGGTAGACAAATGGGCCCGCGACGTCGCGTTCGATGTCTATCTGGATCAAGAGGTCCCAGACTGCCACGGATGAAAGAGGAGCCTGCTCGTCTACAATTCCGGCCCATGAGCGATACCTTAAGCGCGCCTTGCACCTACGAAGAGGACATCAAAAAAAGCCGTTTCGCGGCCTACGCGGCTCCCGTGGCCAGCGTCGGCGAAGCGATGGATTTTTTTGCACAGCATAGCGATCCGGCGGCCACTCACAACTGCTGGGCCTATCGCATTGGTCAGGCCTATCGTTTCAACGACGACGGAGAGCCAGGCGGCACCGCTGGCCGGCCTATTCTGCAAGCCATCGAAGGCCAGGATCTCGACCGGGTCGCGGTCCTGGTGGTGCGCTGGTTCGGCGGTATCAAGCTCGGCGCAGGCGGTCTGGCGCGCGCTTATAGCGGCTGTGCGGCACAGTGCCTGCGCTTGGGGCCGCGTACCCCGATCATCGCAACTGAGACGGTTACTTGCCGGTGTAACTACGCGGAATTGCCGTTGATGAAGGCGCGTATCAGTCAGGCCGGCGTTGTGATCGACGCGGAGCATTTCGATGGCGACGGCGCAATGTTGACGCTGATCGTACCGTGTGCTGTGCTGGATGAATTGGAGCGCACCGTCGCGGATATCACCCGAGGCCGGTCTGAATGGCAGGTGGTATGACGATGCTACGGGTACCGCGATTGCTACTGCGGCTGCATACAACTATGCGCTTAAGCGCGGCGATTTGACTCGCTGCTCTTAGATGCTATTAGAAGACGCTATTAAAAGCGATATTTCGCTGTCACGTTGCCTCCGGTCTCGTGATAACCCGCATTGCCTTGGTGATGGAACACCTCGATGTTGAGCGACACGTGGCGGTTCATGTCGCCTTGTACGCCCAGTTTCACTTGGCCGATATTGCGTCCGCTATTCATGTTCGCCTCGGCGTTGTCCATGCTCACGCCATAACCCTTGTTGGCATGCAGCCAGTTGGCTTCGATGTGCGGTGTGATGACGGAGGTCAAGCCGGTCGTAATGTGTGCGGCGGCACGCACGCCGAATGCTGTTTGCACGCGTGATCGGTTTATGAAATCGACATCGGTGCCGTCGGCTTGGCGGAAGTTTTCGCTGCGCACATTCTGGTACATGACCTGTGCGTGAGGTTGCAGCACATACTTCACGTTATTGCGGTCGGCGAGCGGGATGTGGTAGCCCAGCTCCAGCGATGCGGTCATGCCTTTGGAGTCGTATTTTTCCGCCGGCAGATCACCGCCTTTGACGCGATTGTCGAAGTGGTTCCACAACACTGAGCTATCGGCGTAAAAGCCGTGTTGGGTCGCAACGCTCTTTTGGTAGGTGCCGTACAGACCGACACTATAGCCATTGACCTTGCCTTTGGTTGAGTAGTCGAAGCTATTTGAGTTGGTATGACCGCTATAGTGGCCATAGCCGCCCATGACGCCGATCGTGAATTGATGCTGGGCATGGGTCGATTGCGCCAGCATATCGACGCCCATCATGACGGTGTTCTTGTCGGCCGCGGTACGCAATTCACCAGAGTTGTCTTTCAGATGGCCGCGCGAGCCGCTGTATCGGATCCATGCACTGCCTTGCTGCGGGATGGCTTCAGTCTGGTAATAGCTGCCTAGACGATCGTTCAGATTCATCTGGAACATCGTATTAGCCGCCCACGCGTTGCTGATGTATGAGCCTGCTGCAGGGCGGATCGGCATGATGACTGCGGCTGGCGATTCGTCAAGCATGGGTGATGCTGGCTGCGCCTGCTCCAACATCACGGGTTGTGCCGGGACGGGCGCTGTTTGGCTTTCTGCGGTCGTACCGCTGACTTCGTCATTTACTGTCGCCGCGTTGTCGCTCTTTACCTCCGTGTTATTTGCGGATGCCGTGGCATCGCCGCCCACCTCTACGTTGTCTATGGGTGCTGTGGTGTCATTGGTCGCCTCCACATTATGGGCGAGGAGGGCACCAGGAGTCTTTTTGTCTGATTGATGGGAATCTGCGTCTGGTGCCTCGTCCTTCGAGCTCCAGAAATATTCTTGCGCTTCTGCTAACGCCGAGCCCGTGGCGTCTTTCAACGCTTCCAGGGTTGCGGCTCCGGATTCTGTTTGTGTCAACCAGACGGCCGTAGCGCTAACGGCCACAGCGACGGTGATATATGGATGCTCATAGGCGCCTCGACCGAGATACTTCACGGCCTCAATGGCAGTGCCTACAACACCTCTGTCAGCATCGGCTATTTGACGTACGTAAACAACAGGATCGGGTGGAACGGCTGGTACAAATCGATTGGTGTCGTCGAAGTATGACGCATCAAACAGGTTGATGCCGCCTCCAGCAGCATCAGCCTGCGCCGCAAGCGTCGCAAGCGCCAAACTCAGTACCGCTATCAGGCACGTTTTGCTGCTGCGCTTCTTCGTCCCGCAGCACCAGTTGATGTCGCCTCTGGCATGACGATCCAGTGCAGAGAGTAAACCGCGCTTGTCCATGTTACTTGCCTCCTTGGCCATACAGGCAAGCAGGTAACATCCCGCGGTATCGAGCGTTCTGTTGTTGCCGCAAAAATCCGTTAATTCGGACGCAGCGATGCGCTGACGCAGTGGCGGCGACTGCGTCAGCGTTCAGGCTTTTTTACTGCTGCTTATCGTCTCCTGCATCTTTGGCTGCAGCGATATCCTGATGCACTTTCTCCATATCCAGGCCCTTGACCTTTTCCAGCAGTTCGCCCAATTGCCCGGCCGATAACGCGCCTGGTTGAGAGAACAGCAGAACCTGTTCGCGAAACACCATCAGGGTCGGGATAGAACGGATCCCCAGGGCGCCGGCGAGCTCCTGCTCGACGTCCGTGTTGACCTTGGCGAAAGTCACATCGGGATGTTGTTCTGCAGCCTGTTCGAACACCGGCGCAAAACCGCGGCACGGGCCACACCAAGGGGCCCAGAAATCGACAATCACAGTGTTGTCGGGCGTGATCGACTCTTGGAAAGAGGCTTGAGTGAGTTCAACGATATTGCTCATACGATGCTCCGATAGACCTTGCTTTTCAGTATGCATAAACAAGGTTGTGTGTAGGAAGTCCACGTTCTTCAGAGCGTGGGGCGGCCAGCTTGGTATGGTTGCCTGAGAGTGTTCAGGAGGCGCTGCCCTGGTTTTTCAACGACGCCAAGATTTCATACGAACGCAAGCGGTCCTCGTGACGATAGAAGTCCGAAACGATCATGACCTCGTCCGCCTCTGTGCGCGCGATCAATGACTCGAGACCCTGCTTGACAGTTTCCGGACCGCCTACGATAGAGGCGGCCAGTTTTTGATGCACCGCTTGCTGCTCCCATTCGTTCCACAACCCGTCCATGCTTTCGACAGGCGGTTGCAGCGGCAGGCGGTTGCCGCGGATCAAGGACAAAAACTTCATTTGCTGGGTGGTGGACAACATGCGTGCCTGTTCATCGGTGTCGGCGGCGACCACCGGCACGCCAATCATGGCGTAGGGGCGTTCCAGCGTCGCGGAAGGTTTGAACAAGTGGCGATACAAGCGCATCGCTGCCATGCCTTCAGGCGAAAAGTGTCCTGCGAACGAGAACGGCAAGCCCAGCTCGGCCGCCAGACGTGCGCTGAAATCACTGGAACCCAATAACCAGATCGGAATGTCCAATCCCGCACCGGGGATCGCACGCACCGCTTGATTCGGCACTGCGGGCGCCAGAAATGCGCGTAGTTCGGCCAGCAGCTCCGGAAAATCGAAACCGCTGCGGGGACCGCGGCGCAGGGCCTGCTGCGTGGCGCCGTCACTGCCGGGCGCACGGCCCAGGCCCAGATCGATACGGCCCGGGAACAGGCTTTCCAGTGTGCCGAACTGCTCAGCAATGATCAGCGGTGCGTGATTGGGCAGCATGATGCCGCCCGATCCTACACGCAGCGTCTTGGTATGAGCCGCGACTTGGCCAATGATCACAGCAGTCGCGCTGCTGGCCACGCCCGTGATGTTGTGATGTTCCGCCAGCCAGAATCGCTGGTAGCCCCAACGCTCGACATGTTGCGCCAGATCGACCGTATTGCGGAATGCGCCTGCGGCGTCGCCGCCTTGCACGATAGGGGCAAGGTCGAGCACGGAAAAGGGCACGCGGGCCAACTGGGACATGGGGAAATTCTCCGGAAATAGTAGGGCGGAATGCGTCGGCTACGCCCTGCATTCCTCTAATACTTGGGGAGTGTATCGGTGAAATCAAGCTGATACCCGATCAACCTTGTGGTTGATCGGGTTGATAGCGAGCGTCAATGATGCCGATGCGCAAGCGTCATGCCTGCCACATATTGGCGTCGCCAGGGGTGCGATGTCTTCGCCTGGCCTACCCAGGAAAGAAGGCGTAGCGGATGACAAACAACGCTGCGACCAGCCAGGTCGCGGCATGGATCGTGCGGAAATGGCCGGTGAAGGTCTTCAACACGACATAGCTGATGAAACCAAACGCCAGGCCATTGGCGATAGAGTACGTAAAGGGCATGACCAGCGTGGTCAATGCAGCGGGCGTCGCCTCGGAAATATCGTTCCAGTCGATGTCGATCAATTCGCGCATCATCAGGCCGGCGACATAGAGCAGGGCCGGCGCAGTCGCGTAGGCCGGCACGGACCCGGCCAATGGAGAAATGAACAACGCGGCCAGAAACAGCAGCGCGACCACCAGCGCGGTCAGTCCTGTGCGGCCGCCGGCCTGCACGCCTGAGGCGCTCTCGACATAGGCGGTCGTGCTGCTGGTGCCCAGCATCGAGCCCGCCACGATGGCGGTGCTATCGGCGAACAATGCGCGGCCCAGGCGGTTGGGGCGGTCCTCGGGCACGAGCCCGGCGCGCTTGGCAACGCCCATGAGGGTGCCGGTGGCGTCAAAGACCTCCACCAGCACAAAAACCAGGATCACATGTACAAAGCCCGTATGCAAGGCACCCAGTATGTCGAGCTGCATGAACGTCGGTGCGAGGCTGGGCGGCGTCGAGAATACGCCATGGAATTCGTTATGGCCCGTCGCCATCGATAGCAGCGTCACTACCAGGATCCCAATCAGAATGGCGCCGCGCACGCGCAATGCGTCCAGGACCGCAATGACGAAAAATCCCAGAATCGCAAATAGAGGACCGGCTTCGCGCAGGTCGCCCAGTGTCACCATGGTGGCTGGATGCGGCACCACGATTTTGGCCGACGACAGGGCAATAATGGCCAAAAACAACCCGATACCGGCTGCAATGGCGCTACGCAGTGAGTGCGGGATGCCTTTGATCAACCAGGCCCGCACGCCTGTTATGGTGAGCACCAGGAAAATCACGCCAGAAATAAAGACCGCGCCCAGCGCTTGTTCCCAGGTATAGCCCATGGTCTTGACGACCGTGAAGGCAAAAAAGGCGTTCAAGCCCATGCCCGGGGCCATGCCGATGGGCCAGTTGGCCACCAGCGCCATGATCAATGAGCCCAGCGCCGCAGCCAGGCAGGTTGCGACGAATACGGCGTCGCGGTCCATGCCGGTGGAGGAGAGAATGTTGGGGTTGACGAAAATGATGTACGACATGGTCAAAAACGTCGTCAAGCCCGCGACGATTTCGGTCCGCGTATTCGTACCGTGTTCGCGTAATTGGAATAGCTTCTCCAGCATGGCAAGTTCCCGGGTTGGTTTTTATAGGGTTATCAAGCCGCCATTTTCGCACCAGATGTAAACTCGCGGCCATGATCATTCTAGGTTTTGAAAGCTCGTGTGACGAGACCGGCGTTGCCGCCGTCTGCACAGAGCGCGGCTTGCTCGCGCATGCCCTGCATTCTCAGATCGCCATGCACCAGGAATACGGAGGCGTGGTGCCCGAGCTCGCCTCGCGCGACCATATCCGGCGTGCGGTGCCGCTGGCCCGCCAGGTGCTCGAGCAGGCTGGGTTGACGTTGAAAGACGTGGAGGCGGTGGCCTATACCGCGGGGCCGGGTCTGGCCGGCGCGCTGCTCGTCGGCGCCAGCGTCGCCCAGGCATTTGCCTGGGCGCGCGGCTTGCCCGCCATCCCGATTCACCATCTCGAGGGGCATCTGCTGTCGCCCCTGCTGGACACGCCAAGGCCTAAATTCCCTTTTGTGGCGCTCTTGGTGTCGGGCGGACATACCCAGCTGATGCGTGTCGATGGAGTGGGGCGGTATGCGCTGCTGGGCGAGACGCTGGATGACGCGGCTGGCGAGGCGTTCGACAAATCTGCCAAACTGCTGGGCCTGGGTTATCCGGGCGGGCCGGCGCTGTCCCGTATGGCCGCCAATGGCGACGTGCAGCGTTTTACGTTGCCGCGCCCGATGTTGCATAGCGGCGATCTGGATTTCAGCTTCAGCGGCCTGAAAACCGCGGTATTGACCCGTGTCAAAGAGGCGGAGCGTGCCGGGACGTCGCTGGATGAGCAGACGCGTGCCGATCTGGCTGCCGCCACGCAGGCAGCGATTGTCGATGTGCTGGTGGCCAAGGCGGTCAAGGCACTGCAGCAGACCGGTCTGAAACGATTGGTCGTCGCGGGCGGCGTCGGCGCCAATCAATTGCTGCGTGCCCAGTTGGCCGAAGCGATGCGCCCCTTGCGTGCGCAAGCCTATTTTCCGCCGTTGGCTTTGTGTACCGATAACGGCGCGATGATCGCCTTTGCGGCCGCCGAGCGGGTCAAGGCAGGCCTGGTGACGTTAAAGCCGGGCGAGCATGCCTTTACGGTGCGCCCGCGCTGGGATCTGGCAGATATTTGCGTCGATACGCCCGCCTGAGTTGGTGCAGGGGCATCAAAATCAGGCGGCCTGCAGGCGGATTATCGCCAGGCAGGCCGCTGTGTCGTCGTAATAAAGGACGCCCGATCACCTGAGGCAGCCATCGATCGAAGGCTGCCTTATTTCTTTTTCGAGCCGATGCGGCTTTCTTTGCCCGACAGCAGGCGGCCAATATTGGCGCGGTGGCGATAGAACAGCAGCAGACTGATTATTGCCAGAGCAATGCCCACGGGCCCTTGCGCATACCAGGCCACGCCCGAGCCGAACAGGTAATACACCGGGGCAAAAAACGCAGCGACCAGCGCAGCCAGCGAGGAATAGCGCGTAAATACGGCAATGATCACCCAAGTGGCCGCAGTGGCCAGCGCCAGGCCTGGGTGAATCGCGAGCAGGATACCCAGTGCCGTCGCGACGCCTTTGCCGCCTTTGAAGCCCAGAAAAACAGGATACAGATGCCCCAGAAAGACGGCCAGCGCGACTAGCGCGTAGATCGTCCAGGGCAGGCCCGGCGCCAGGGTCTGCGCCAGCCACAGGGCGAACCAGCCTTTGGCGGCATCGCCCAGCAGGGTCAGCGCCGCTGCCGCCTTATTGCCGGTACGCAGCACGTTCGTGGCGCCGGGGTTCTTGGAGCCGTAGCTGCGAGGATCCTGCAAGCCCATGAGTTTGCTGACGACCACGGCGAACGGAATCGAACCGATCAGATAAGCCAGCGCGATCAACCCGGCACTGAAGAAGAACGAGGGGGCAGTGTGCACCATGAGAAAGTGTCCGTTACAGAAAGGTCGTGGCTGCGGATTCTACCGCGCGCGACGCATGGCTGTGTGTGGGGGTTATCCATAGAGCTATTTGTCAGTCACCTTCCGGCGGTACAATCGACCCCGTTTCATTTTGTTGATTTTGCGGGATGCTCAATGCGAATACTGGTTTCGAACGACGATGGCTATAGCGCCCCTGGGCTCGAAGCGCTGGTTCAGGCGCTGCAAGGGCTGGGCGAGATTACCGTCGTTGCTCCCGAAACCAATCACAGCGGCGCGTCGAATTCCCTGACGCTGAACAGGCCCTTGACGGTGCGTACCGCAGCCAATGGTTTTGTGTGCGTCAATGGCACGCCTTCCGATTGCGTGCACGTGGCGCTGACGGGTTTGATGGACGAACGGCCGGATCTGGTCGTCTCCGGCATCAACAACGGCGCCAATATGGGTGATGACACGCTCTATTCGGGTACCGTCGCGGCCGCCGCCGAGGGCTATCTGTTCGGTATTCCTGCGATCGCGTTTTCCTTGGTCGAAAGAGGCTGGGAGCATATCGAATCGGCTGCGCGGGCTGCACGCTCGGTGGTCGAACGCCAGCTTGCACAGCCGCTGGCTTCGCCGGTCCTGCTGAACGTCAATATTCCATGCCGTCCTTTCGAACAGATGGGCGGTTTGCAGGTCACTCGCCTCGGCAAGCGTCATCCTTCCCAGCCGGTCGTACGTACGACTACGCCTTATGGCGATACCGTCTACTGGATAGGGCCTGTGGGCGTGGCGGCGGACGCTTCGCCAGGCACCGATTTTCATGCTATTTCCGAGGGCAAGGTATCTCTGACGCCGTTGCGCCTGGATTTAACCCAACACAGCCAATTGGATGAACTCCGGGGCTGGGCGGAGCCGCTATGCGCAAGCCTGTGAGCCCACCCATCCCGCCCGGCCGCACCAAAGCCACCCCGGGTTATGGCAGCACCGGCCTGGCCCCCGGCTATACCGCCACCAACAGCAATACGCGGATTTCGCCGGCCACGCTGGCCAAACCCGCTGCCATCGGCAACCCGGCAGCTCAGGTCAGTAACCTGGGCCTGAATTCCGACCGCTTGCGTCAGGCCATGGTCCAGCGCCTGCGTAGCCAGGGAGTCACCGATGAGCGCGTACTGAGTGCGATGGCGGCGGTGCCGCGCCATGTATTTGTGGACGAAGCTCTCGCCAGCCGTGCATACGAGGATGCGGCGTTGCCGATCGGGCATTCGCAGACCATTTCGCAACCGTGGGTGGTGGCGCGGATGATCTCGGCTGTCTGTGAGGATCGAACCCCCACGCGCGTGCTCGAGGTGGGCGCTGGCTGCGGCTATCAGGCCGCGGTGCTGGCTCAGTTCGTACGTGAGGTGCATGCCATTGAGCGCATCCGCGGGTTGTTCGAGCTGGCACGCAGCAATCTGCGCGCTTTGCGTCTCGCAACGCGTGTGCGCCTCGTGCATGGCGACGGCATGGTAGGCTTGCCCGGCGTAGCGCCGTTCGATGCTATCGTTGTGGCTGCGGCCGGTCTGGCTATTCCGCAAGCGTTGCTGATGCAATTGGCGCCAGGCGGACGTCTGATCGCCCCCGAGGGGACGTCCAGCCAGCGATTGGTATTGGTTGAACGCACCGGGACTTCCACCTGGAAGCGCACCGAATTAGAAGCAGTACGTTTCGTCCCATTGCGGGCCGGAATCCAATCTTGAGCAACAGGAGAATTACATGCTCAACGGGCAGTTGCCACTGACCGCTCTTTATTTTCCTCAGGTGTCGTTTGCACGCCTGAAGCGGCCCGCCATGTGGGCGGCCGGCGCGCTGGGTTTGAGCCTGATATACGGCTGCTCAACCTCGACGTCGCGCGCGCCCGTGGTCGATCTATCCAATCAGCCTTCAGGCAGCAGCATGGCATCCGCCGGCGGCAGTTACGTCGTCAAGCCCGGCGATACGCTCTACCAGATCGCCCGCAGCAACGGCGTGAGCGTAGACAGCCTCAAGCAGTGGAACAATATCTCCGATGCCAATCAGTTGAGCGTGGGACAGGTGCTCAAGCTTTCTGCTGGCGGCAGTGCGGGCAGTACGGTGGCCAGCGCGCCGCCGCCAGTTTCGTCAGGTACCACGGCAACGCCGGTTCCTCTGGGAGAGCAGGGCAGTTCGACGGGCGCCGGAACGGGCGCGACGACTGCGCCCGGGACGACGAGTTCGACCACGACGCCGCCTGCATCCAGCGCGACGCCGCCAGCGACGAGTACGACTCCTGCCGCCAGCGAAACGCCGCCGGCCTCGGTTGCCACGCCCAAGCGCGCGGCCGATGCGAGCTTGATCAGTTGGGGCTGGCCTGCCAGCGGCGCGGTTACGCAAACGTTCACCACCGCATCCAAGGGGATCGATATCGGCGGTTCGCTCGGCGCCCCCGTTGTGGCGGCCGCGGATGGCAAAGTCATGTACAGCGGCAATGGCGTGCGTGGGCTGGGCAATCTGATCATCATCAACCACGAAAACGGCTTTATCACGGCCTACGCGCATAACCAGACCTTGTTGGTCAAGACTGGCCAGGCGGTCAAACGCGGCTCGAAAATTGCCGAGATCGGCCAAAGCGACACGACTTCGCCACGGCTGCATTTCGAGATCCGCCGTCAGGGCACACCGGTAGATCCCTTGCAGTACCTGCCGGCACGATGACCCCGACGCTCGTCTTTGACCTGGAAACGCTGCCCGACATCGACGGGCTGCGCAAGCTGAACGGCTGGGGGGCAGACGTCCCCGACGCCGAGGTCGCCGAGCGTGCCTTCGCGGCACGCCGCGAGGCAGTCGGGCACGATTTTCTGCCGCTGCATCTGCAGCGTATTGCGGTGATCGGTTGTGTGTTTCGCGACGATCAGGGCTTTCGCGTCAAGACGCTGGGGCAGCCCGACGATCCAGAGGCCGCTCTGATCGGTGGTTTCTTCAAAACCATCGAGCGTTATACGCCACGGCTGGTCAGCTGGAACGGCTCGGGTTTTGACCTGCCCGTACTGCATTACCGCAGCTTGATTCACGGCGTCCCCGCGCCGCGCTACTGGGATACTGGCGACGAAGATCGCGAGTTCAAATTCAATAACTACATCAGCCGCTATCACAACCGCCATATCGACCTGATGGATTTGCTGGCCAAGTACAACGGGCGCGCCAATGCGCCTTTGGACGAATTGGCCAAGCTGTGCGGTTTTCCGGGCAAGCTCGGTATGGATGGCGGGCAGGTTTGGCCAGCGTGGCAGGCCGGCCGCGCGGATGAGGTTCGCGCCTATTGCGAAACCGATGTGGTCAATACCTGGCTGGTGTATTGCCGGTTCCGCTTTTTGCGGGGCGAGCTGGACGCGGCGTCGTACCAAGCCGAGATCGATCTGGTACGCGATACGCTGGCGGCCAGCAATGCGCCGCATTGGCAGGAATATCTGGCTGCCTGGGACGCCACGGCGTAAGCTTCGGCAATCGACTGAAATATTCTCGGCCGATCCGAAATTCACCCGTAACGGGTCTGCACTGACAATGGTCTCGCGTTCTACTTTTTCAGGAGACCACTATGTCCCGATACGCGATCCGTTCTTCCCTGGCTGCCCTGGGTTTCATCGTTGCCGCTGCCGGCTTGTCCGGTACCGCGTTGGCCGCGTCCGATACCGCACCGCCTGCCGCCGCTGCGAAACAGCATGACGGCATGCATGGGGATCGCCACGGCGATCATCGTGGCGGTCATTTCAAGCATGGTGATCGTCGCGGCGGTCCCGAGCTGCGCGATAGTTTTTGGGTGCCGGGCGTAGGCCCGCTGTCCAAGGAACAAGTCGCCTCGCTCAAGCTGGATGCCAAGCAGCAGGCCACCTTTGATACAGCCAAGCAGGCACAAGGCGATTTTTTCAAATCGATGCGCGAGAACCGTGGCAAACGCCATGAGTTGCTCCAGACGCAAATTCAAAACGGTAAGCTCGATCCTCATGCTTTGACGGCCAACGAGGACGCTCAACGTGCAGAATTCCGTAAGCAATCGGAGCAAGTCCGCGGTAAATGGCTCGCAGCCTGGGATAGCCTGAACGCTACCCAGCAGCAACAAGTGACCGATTGGGTCAAAGCGCGCCAAGCCAAGATGGAAGCTCATCGCGCCAAGAAGGCAGAACGTCTTGCCAAGCGTGACGCGGCCAAGGCCGAGAAAGCCAACGGCGATGTGCCCCCGCCGCCGCCGGCACCGTCTGACGTGCCTCCGCCCCCGATGACCAATTGATCATTGATCGATGCAGGACACACGGATAGCGGTTGCCTCGTCATCCGTTGCAAAGACAATAAGGCAGTAGCGCAGTAAAGCCACCACCGGTGGCGCCAAAGGCCACGACGAGTCAACGCTGATTTGTCGTGGCTTTTTAATTGCGGCGTGAGTGCGCAGTCCACGTTTTGTCCCAAAATGGCGCGGTCAAGCGAAAGACGCACCGAATGTGTGCCCATCCGCGATCATGAGTGCACCAACATGGTGTTTGTGTAGGCAAAGCTGCCGGGATTGACGATATTGTGCAGCGATAAAACCTGGCACGGAAAGTGCTTTTGAGAGATACGCCGGTGTCATTTTTCTGAAAAGAATCCGGTCATCCGGGCCGGCATTTTCGCCGCTATCACTCTCTTTCCGCACAGGATCCGCACCATGAAACGCACGCTGCTCGCCTTGCCCCTCGTGTTCTCGGCCAGTTATGCAGTTATCGCCCATGCAGAACCCACCGATTTGGGTGCAGGTTTCTCGCTTAGCGGCAATGCCGCTATCGTCAGCGACTATCGGTTCCGTGGATATTCACAGACCAATTTCCGTCCGGCCGTTCAAGTCGGTTTTGATTTAGCGCACAGCTCGGGTTTTTATCTGGGAAACTGGAACTCCAACGTCTCTGATTTCGTGTTCCCAGAGGGCAATCTGGAAATGGATTTCTACGGGGGCTGGAAAGGGGCGCTGGGCGACAGCGGATTGAGTCTGGACGTCGGCGCGCTGTATTACTACTACCCCGGCTCAAAGTCGCCCAAAGGCGGCAACTACAACAATACGGACCTCTATCTGGGGCTGAGCTACGAAAACTATTCGTTGAAGTATTCGTATACCCCGAGCGATTTTTTCAGCACGCCTGACAGCAAAGGCACATGGTATCTGGACGGCACAGCCAACTTTGACCTGGGTGACGGTTGGGGCCTCGTGGCGCACGTGGGCTACCAGAAGCTCAAGAAACAGGTCAACATGGATGGCGACGATATCAACCATTATGTGGATTACAAACTGGGCGTGACCAAGGATCTGAACGGCTGGGTGCTGGGCCTGGCCGCCGTCGGCGCCTCTAAGGACAACTGGCTGCCCACCAAAAACGGCCATCCGTCAGGGCGTTTAGGAGCAGTGTTTTCAGTGACGAGGGCGTTTTAATTGCAGTATCCAGTCCGGCGCTGCAAGAGATCAGGCGTAGCCGAACGCCAGATTTCAGGCGCTGCGGGTGTCGCAGATCGCTGATGCGGGCCTAAAACGGGTCCGCATCAGCATGCGGTCTGCAGTCTTCGGCTTCTCTTTTACAATACCCGGTTGCCCGTATCAGCCTGGATTGCACAAGAAATGGCCGAAGTACTGAATATCGAATCCCTGGACCTCGAGGCCCGGGGTATTGCACGCCGCGACGGCAAGGTCGTGTTCGTCGAGGGCGCACTGCCTTCCGAGCGCGTCACCGCCGAGACCGTGCGCCGCAAACCGTCATATGAAATCGCCCGCGTCGAGGACATACTGCGCCCATCGTCGCTACGCGTGGCACCGCGCTGCCCGCACTTTGGCGTCTGTGGCGGCTGTGCCATGCAGCACCTGGAGCCCAGCGCACAGGTCGCCATCAAACAACGCTCACTGGAAGACACGTTCTGGCATGTCGGCAAGCTGCGCCCGCAACGCATTTTGCCGGCATTGCACGGCCCGACCTGGGGTTACCGTTACCGCGCCCGTCTGTCCGTGCGCGTGGTTCCCAAGAAGGGCGGTGTGCTGGTGGGTTTTCACGAGCGTAAAAGCAGCTACGTCGCCGACATGCGCGAGTGCCATGTCTTGCCGAAACACGTCAGTGACATGCTGATGCCGTTGCGCGCCATGATTGCCTCGATGTCCAAACCCGATCGCATGCCACAGATCGAGGTCGCGCTAGGCGAGGGCGTCACGGCGCTGGTGCTGCGCCACCTCGAGCCATTGACCGATGGCGATATTGCGGTGTTGCGCGCCTTTGCGGCAAAACACGATGTGCAATGGTGGCTGCAGCCC
This sequence comes from Bordetella genomosp. 4, assembly GCF_002261185.1. Lineage (GTDB taxonomy): Bacteria > Pseudomonadota > Gammaproteobacteria > Burkholderiales > Burkholderiaceae_B > Bordetella_A. Next base: position 411,310 of record NZ_NEVQ01000013.1, on the reverse strand, counting down.
AAGGGGCCGGATACCGTCCACACGCTGGAGCCAGAGCATGCGGACGCGCTGGCCTATACCATGCCTCAATTCGGATTGCGCATGCCGTATCGGCCGACCGATTTCACGCAAGTCAATCACGCCATCAACCGCGCCATGGTGTCGCGAGCCTTGATGTTGCTGGACGTGCAGCCTACCGATCGTGTGGCGGACTTGTTCTGCGGGCTGGGTAATTTCACCTTGCCGTTGGCGACCCAGGGCCGCGAGGCGGTCGGTGTCGAGGGCAGCAAGGCCTTGACCGATCGTGCACTGGATGCCGCCACACGCCATGGGCTGGCGGATCGCACGAGCTTTGCCACGTTGAACCTGTTCGAGGTGGATGTCGAGTGGCTGCGCGGGCTGGGATACTTTGATCGCATGCTGATCGATCCGCCGCGCGAAGGCGCGCAAGCCGTGGCGCAGGCGCTCTCCTTGCTGTCGCCCGAAGAGCGTCCACGCCGTATTGTCTATGTTTCCTGTAATCCCGCTACCTTGGCGCGCGATGCGGCGATCATGTCCCACGAAGGCGGTTACGTGGTCAAGAGCGCCGGCGTGATCAACATGTTTCCCCATACGGGGCACGTCGAGTCGATTGCGGTGTTCGAGTCGTTGCCGGCAGAGGAAGTCCTGGCGGTTCAAGAGCAGACACGATTGAGAAAGGCGAAAGAAGTCGAGGACGCAGCGATCGCAGCTTGATCGGTGGTCATATATACGGCGGATTCTGTATCGTGTTCGAAGGGCGTGGGCCCTTCACACTGCCAGCTTTCCCGTGACAGGATCGTATGCATCCTTGTTCAGCGGCTCTAGCGGAAACATGGGTTTCAAGCGCTTTTTGAAGTCGAACAGCGACCAGTCTGAGCTGGTCACGCCCGGACTGTCGCATTCGATGAGCGCCGACGAGATCGGCACGAACACCGGCCGGCAATACATGCGCGATTTCACCAGAATGAATTTGGCTTGCGTGGGCTCCAGCCCCATGCTGCGGAATACGCCCAGGTCCCAGGGTTCATGCGTGCGCTCGGTCAACACCAGTTGGGCAGCGCCGATATCCAGAACCGCGCTGCGCCCCATGCAAGCGAGCTGCCCCGTATAGGTGGGGCCCGAGATCACATATTCGCCATTGGTGACAGCGCGCACGGTGCCACGTAACGTCACTGGCGGCGTGTTACGGCCGATCTCGGCAATAGGACGTTTATTGCCTACTGGTAACTCGACCGTCGCGCCGACACCAGCTTCAGACAGTTTCTGCACTGCCTCCGGATCGCAATATAGTCCGGCTTGTATGCCCGTCAGGCCGGCCTCGAGTGCGGCCATCAGTACATCCATCGTATCGCAGGTCCCGCCGCTCATGCAGTTGTCGCCATGGTCCAAAAGCAGCACGGGTTTGTCTGCGGTTTCAGCCAGTGCTTTTGCACGGGCGAGCGACTGCGCCAGCGGCTCGCTGTCGTACAGGAATCCTTCGCGGTTGGCCCAGATAGCGCCGGCGATCTCAGCCGCCACGCGATCCGCGGCTGCCGTGTCGCCATCACCCACCACGACGACACTCAGGCAGGGGTTCGGAATGTCTGCCAGGCCAAAGCCCGCCAGGATGGACACGCCCAACGCACCGGAGGCCTCGGCGTCGCGTGCGGCTTGCACGGCATCCCGCATGGCGCCTTCGGCCGTGTTGCTGCGCAGGGTATGCGATACCAGCGGCAGGCTGCGCCATGCAATTACGGGCTTGCATTTGCCATCCATACTGTCGAATAGCAGGCGACCTGCATGCTCGCCCGTCTCGTACATGTCGATATGCGGATAGGTTTTAAAACTGATGATGACGTTGGCGTTATCGATCATTTTCTGCGTGACGTTCGCATGCAGGTCGAGCGCCACCGCGATCGGCGTGTCCGGCGCGGCAGCGCGCACGCGTTCGAGCAGATCGCCTTCGCCGTCATCGGTGGTCTCAACGGCCATCGCGCCATGCAGGTCCAGCAGGATGGCATCGCATCCCGCTGCCTCGGCAACGATGCAATCGCAGATCTGTTGATAGGCCTGCGCATCGACCCGGCCGCTAGGGTAGGCCGTCGCGGACACAGGGGTGACGAGTTCGGCCCCGCGCGCTTCGGCCAGATCGATGAATGCCGACATGGCCGTGCGCTTGCCCTTGTTTTCCGCGTAGGCGTCGGCGCCGTAGGTAGGACCATCGTTACCGAACGAGGATAGCGGTGTCGGGACCGGCGAGAACGTGTTGGTCTCGTGGTTCATGCGTGCGATCAGGACTTTCATGTGCAACGGCTCGGATCAGTGAGAGGGATTTCTTTACGCAGGGAAGGGCGTCGTCAAACGGTCTGCTTTGCTGCGCGCGTTTGAATCGCACCGCAGCAGCGCAACATCGCGTGCAGCAACACGTTGCAGCCTGCTTCCAGGTGGTCGGGTTGAGCGTCTTCGATTTCATTATGGCTGATGCCATCTTTGCACGGCACAAAGATCATCGCCGTCGGTGTCACGCGTGCCATGTAGACGGCATCGTGCCCCGCGCCGCTGATCACGTCCAGATGATCCAGGCCGAGTGTCGCTGCGCCGTCGCGGATCGCCTGCACCAAACGCGGCTCGAAAGGTTGGGGCGGGAAATAAACCACTTCTTTCGATTCGATCTCAATTTTTCCGGGAATGGCGAGGTCCTGTACGGTGCGTGCCAGAGCGGCGGCCATGCTATCCAGCGTGGCGTCATCCGCGGCGCGCATGTCGACGGTCAGGCTGACGCGGCCGGGAATGACATTGCGCGAATTGGGGAAATTATCCAGGCAACCCACGGTGCCGCGGCCATGGGGCGCATGATCGAGTGCAATACGATTGACCGCGCGGATCACGTCGGCGGCGACCAACAAGGCATCGCGGCGCAGTTCCATCGGTGTCGGGCCGGCGTGCGCCTCCTGGCCGGTGATGACGATGTCGTACCAACGCTGGCCCAACGCACCTTCGACTGCGCCGATGGTGATGTTCTTGGCCTCCAGGATAGGCCCTTGTTCGATGTGCGCTTCGAAATAGGCGGCGACGTCACGCCCGCCGACGGGGTCCGGGCCGGCATAGCCTATGTCATTCAACGCTTGGCGCACGGATACGCCGTCGCGGTCAACCGCATTCAGAGCATGAGCCAGCGTAAAGGCACCGGCATATACGCCGGAACCCATCATGACCGGCACGAAACGCGATCCTTCTTCGTTGGTCCACACGACGACTTCGACGGGGGCCTCGGTTTCGATACCGTGATCGTGCAGTGTGCGCAGCACTTCAATACCCGACAGTACCCCATAGTTGCCGTCGAATTTTCCGCCGGTCGGCTGCGTGTCGATGTGACTGCCTGTCATGACCGGCGGCAGATCGTCGCGCAGACCGGCGCGGCGCATGAAAATATTGCCAATCGCGTCCACGCGCACTGTGCAGCCCAGTTCGCGAGCCCAGGACGAGACCAGATCGCGCCCTTGGCGATCGAGATCGGTCAATGCCAGACGGCAGACGCCGCCCTTGTCGGTGGCGCCGATTTGCGCCAGTTCCATCAGTGAGTTCCACAGACGGTCGCCGTTCACGCGCAAGGCGCTGACGGATTCTAACGTTGTCATTTCCATGATGATTTCCTTCCAGCGTGCCGTACGTTATACACCCACGCCCAAATAACGGTCCTTGACGTCATCATTGGCCAGAAAGGCCTCGTTGGAGCCTTCGTAGACAATGGCGCCTTGTTCGATGATGAAATGGTGATCTGCGAGCTGTGTGCAGACCTCCAGATTTTGTTCGACCAGCAAGATTGTGACACCGGCTTGTTTGATCAGCTTGATCTGCGCCACGATTTCTTCCACGATGACGGGCGCCAAACCTTCTACAGGTTCGTCCAACATCAGCACGCGCGGGTGGTTCATCAAGGCTCGGCCGATCGCCAGCATCTGTTGCTCGCCCCCCGAGAGCTGTCCGCCGCCATTGCGCCGCCGTTCCTTCAGGCGCGGAAAGATCTTGTAGACGTCGTCCAGTTGCCAGGGCGATTGGCGGCGAGCGCCGAGTTTCAGGTTTTCCTCGACCGTCAGCAGCTTGAAGATGCCGCGGTGTTCCGGCACCAGGCACACGCCCATCGCGGCGATTCTGTGTGCGGGCAGGCTCGTGATGTCGCGAGAATGCAGCCGGATGCTGCCTGCCTTCGGCGCGATCACCCCCGCGATCGATTTGAGTGTGGTGGACTTGCCTGCGCCGTTGCGGCCTAACAGCGTGACCACAGAGCCCTCGGGTACGGTCAGCGACACGCCCTGCAGGATATGGCTTTTGCCGTAATAACTGTGGATGGCATCGATCTGCAGGGTCATGCGCGGCCTCCGGTAATCATGTTGCCCAGGTAGGCGGCACGCACACGCTCGTCGTTGCGGATAACGTCGGGCCGGCCTTCGACCAGAACCCGGCCTTGCTGCATGACCGTGATCGTGTCCGAGATATCCATCACGATGTTCATATTGTGTTCGATCAGCACCACGGTGTGATCGTCGCGCAGGCCGCGGATCAGGTGCTTCATTTCATCGAGATCGTCGACACCCATGCCGGATGTGGGCTCGTCCAGGAAAATGGCGCGCGGTCTGGCCGCCAGCGCCATGGCGACTTCGAGCCGCCGTTGCTGGCCGTGTGACAAGGCTCCTGCAGCCACGTTGGCCAGGCGCGCCAACCCCATCCGTTGCATCGACGTGTCGACGATATCGCTATGCGCGCGAGCGCCTGATGGCGGATGCCAGCAATCGAAAGCCCCTGATCGGTGCACCCCTTGCGCCGCCAGACGCAGGTTCTCGCGCACAGACAGATTCGTGAACAGGCTGGTGACCTGGAACGAGCGGGCGATGCCGCGTTGCACGCGTTGGTGGTCAGCTTCGCGCGTGACGTCGTGGCCGTCGAACACGATGTTGCCTTCGCTGGCCATCAGCGTACCGGTCAGTGTGTGGAACAGGGTGGTCTTGCCGGCGCCATTAGGACCAATCACGGAGTGCACGGTGCGTGGATAGATCTGCAGGTCGACGCCGTGCAACGCGACAAATTTGCCGAACCGCTTGATGACGCCGCGAGCTTGTAATAGGGGCTGCGCCGTCGGCGGTGACGAGGCAGCCGTGGCTGCAATGCCGTCGTGCGTCGTCATGCGCTTTCCTCCTTGGTGGTGTCGCCTGCGGCAGGCGTTCGGCGTATCGACAGCCACAGACGCTCGCCCAGGCCCCACAGGCCTTTCTGCATGAACAGGCTGACAGCAATCAACAGGAAGCCCAACAACATCAACCAACGTGGCCATAGCGTCGACAGCCAGTCCGCAAACAGGACATAAAACGCCGCGCCCAGCACTGACGCAAACAGATTGCCGGTGCCCCCAATCACGGTCATGACCAGAATCATTTCGCTGGTGTGGTACTCGATACTGGACAGCGGCGCGATGCCGGTCATCATGGCCAGGAACGCACCTGCCAGGGCGGTCACCGCACCAGAGATGGCAAAGGCCGCCAATTTGAACATCTTTACGTTGTAGCCTACCGCAGCCGCGCGCGCCTCGTTATCGCGTATGGCCAACAAGGTGCGTCCGAATACGGAATTCGTGATGCGCAGCAATAACCAGAACACGATCAGGAAACACACTGCCACAAAGGTATAGAACTGCCAGGGCGATGCGAGCGACATCAGCTCCGCGCCTGCCACTGACAGGGGCGGGCGAGGTACATCGAGCAAGCCGTTGTCGCCGCCGGTCAGGTGGGGCAAGCTATAGGCCAGGAAATAAAACATCTGTGCAAAGGCCAAGGTCAGCATGACGAAATACGTGCCGCGTTGGCGGATAGCGAACCAGCCAACAAAGGCTGCGGCGAGGGCGCCCACCACGACGGCGGCCGCCAAGGCCAGTGGCATCGGCAGCGCGAACCGCGTCAGCAGAATCCCGACCGTATAGCTTCCCAGCCCGAAAAAAATGCCCTGGCCGAACGATAGCAGCCCGGTAAAACCCAATAGCAGGTTGCAGCCCAGTACTGCCAGCGCGTAGATCAGTACCTCGGTCGCCAGCGACCCGGACTGCATGCACAGCGGCAATATCAACGCGACCAGCAACGCCAGCACCAGTTGCATGTGGGATTTCAATCGGATCATCAGCCTCTCCCCAGCAGACCGTGCGGACGCAGCAGCAATACTGCAGCCATGGCGACGTAGATCATCAGGCGGGCGCCTTCAGGCCACAGCGTGCTCATGACACTTTGCACGATGCCAATCAGCAGGCCGCCCACCAGCGCGCCGGAAAAGCTGCCCATGCCGCCCACCACCACAATAACGAATGCGATGCCCAATGCTTCGATACCCATGAACGGCTCGACACCTCGGATGGGCGCAGCGAGCACACCGGCCAGCGCTGCGGTGGCCGCGCCCAGCGCGAACACCAGACTGAAGACACGGAACACATTGATGCCGAGCAGCGACACCATCTCCGTCGATTCGCTGCCTGCCCGCACTGCGCTGCCCAATCGCGTGCCCTCGAGCACATACCACAGCAGCAAAGCGAACACGGCAGTAAAGCCGATCACGAACAAGCGATACTTGGGATAGATAAAGCTGCCCCACATCACGACGCCTTGCAGGGACGCAGGAGCGGCGACATTGTCGCCCAGTGGTCCCCAGATCACGATGACGGCCTCTTGCAATACCAGCGCCAGGCCGACGGTGATCAAGATGTGGAATTCATGCGGCTGCGCGTACACATGCCGCAGCACCACTTTTTCAACCACCCAGGCGCAGGCGCCCACAATCAGCGGCACGATGGCCAGGGCGACCCAGAAATTCAGGCCCCATTGAATGGCCTGAAAACAGAAATAAGCGCCCAGCAGATAAAACGCGCCGTGCGCAAAATTGACGAAGCGCAAGAGACCAAAAATGATGGACAAGCCGACTGCCAATAGGAAGTACAGCATGCCCACGCCGATCCCATTGACCACCTGCAGCAAATAAACATTCATCCATTGCTCCGAGAAACCTCGGCATTCATGCCGGGGAGAAAGGGGGTGAAGCCCCAAGGCTGCAAGATTGGTCTGATTTGAGTTGGTGTCTGGATAAATATCCAGCTTTCTGGCTTAACTTGGATAGCATCTCGGGCATGCAAACCATTAGCCGCCGGGCTGGCGGTGTTAGCCCATGGAGAAACGGTAAGACCTGAGTGCATGAGTGATGATGTACAACGGCTCGGTTCGGTGAAGTGGGAATCCCTTTCCTTTAGGGTAGGGAACAGTCAAGCGGAGTGTGCGTAGAGAAGAGAAGATGTTCGAAGACGAAAACCGCGGCGTGCCTGATATCAGGCGCGTCGCGGCGTGCGGACATTACATCTTGCAGCCAGTCTCGGCAACAGGCAGGAACGATTGGCCGGAATGGACGATGGTTGCGTAATCGTCCTTGTCCTTCATTTCGGATTTTTTCTTGCCCTTCAGCAGGTAGTAGTTTTTCAGTACCTGGTGATCTTCCTTGCGGATTTCTTCGGTGCCGGTCAGGCCCTCGTAGCGCATGCCTTCCATTTGCGCGATGACTTTTGCGGGGTCATCGCTGTTGGCCTTGATCATGGCGTCCACCATGATGCGCGTGCAGATATAGGAGCCTGCCAGACTGTAGTTGGGATTCATCTTCAGCTTGGACTGCGTCAGTTGGACCAGTTCTTTATTCAGCGGAGAATCGATGCCGTGCCAGTATTGCGCGCCAAAATACACGCCTTCGCACAGGTCCGCACCCAGGCTTTCGAATTGCTCCAGACCCGATGCCCAGGCAATCAGGATGGTGCAGTTCTGCTTCATGCCAAAGCTGACGGCCTGGCGCAGCGTGTCCGACGATTGCGAGCCAAAGTTCAGAATCAGCAGGACGTCGGGTTGTGCGGCCATGGCGTTGGTCAGATAGCCGCTGAATTCTTTTTCGGTCAACGAGTGGTAGCTGTTGCCGACATGCTCAATGCCTTTTTCCTTGAGGATCGACTTGGCGGCGTTCAGCAGACCTTCGCCGAATACGTACTGCGGCGTGATGGTGTAGACGCGCTTGGCGTTTGGTTTTTCCGCCAGCAGCGGGCGCAGGGTCTGTTCGATCGCGCCAAAAGTGGGCACCGACCAGCGGAATGTCGCACGGTTGCAGTCCTTGCCAGTGATCTCGTCTGCGCCCGCCGTGGTGATGAAGACCGCGTTGGCTTTTTCGGCTTCTTTGCCCATGGCCAGTGCCTCGGACGATAGAATGCCGCCGGCCCAGAACTTGGCGCCTTTCTGCTGGGCGATTTCCTGAACCTTGCGCACCGCCGTCGCGGGCTTGCCTTCGGTGTCCAGCACGGTATAGGCCAAGGGGCGATCCAGCGCCTTGCCATATTGTTCCAAGGCCAGCTTCATGCCCAAGTCCGCGAATTTGCCGTTTGCGGCGAACGCCCCGGACATAGGCACCGGGCAGGCGAACTGAATAGCACCAGCGGATTGCGCCAACGCGGAACGAGCGGCCCACAATGAGCCCGGCACTGCGCCCAACGCAGCCATCTTCAAGAGGTTACGGCGATTCAAGATTTTTCTCCCTGGCCGCGGCGCGCATGGGCGGCGGCATATAGACGTTATATGCGCGGCTCGCGCGCATTCCTGTACGGCTGACTCTGACTCGAGGTGGACTGGGTGTTTCCACTGATGTTGCGCCTGCGCTCCTATTTATCATGATAAATAGGATTAATATCATAATCGTGCAGGGCGGCAATCGGTGTCAAGAATTCAGGTATCAGGTTTAACCCTGGGAGGCCGATGCACCGAAAGCAGTGAGGATGACAATGACGCGACCCATGCGCAAAGGATCGTTATGGACTTTGACAGTCAGGACATGCAGCCCGCGGCAGCGGTGGGCCAACCCAAACGCAGCGATCTGGTGGCCGAGGAAATCAAGCGGCTGATTACCGCCAAGAACCTGTTGCCTGGCGACAAGCTGCCGCGCGAAAGCGAATTGCAGAGCATGTTCGCCGTGAGCAAAAGCACGATCCGCGAAGCACTGAAGTCCCTGGAGGTGCAGGGCTTGGTGAAGGTCAGCACTGGGCCGGGCGGCGGAGGGATGGTGGTCGAGGTCCCGCTGGATCGTACGTTCCAGCTGATGCAGAACTACCTGTTCTTCAAGGAAGTGCGCATCGAAGACATCTACCAGGTGCGCAAGCTGCTGGAGCCGGAGCTGGCCGCCAGCGCCGTCGCGCACTTGACCGACGCGCACTTTGCCGCGCTGGAGCACAACATCCAATGCTGCGATCCCATGGCTGAACATGTCGAAGATCAGTTGGCGCAGCGCCAGGAGGAAATGAACTTCCACGATATTTTTGCCGCGGCCTGCCCGAATTCGTTTTTGCGCTTTAGTTGCGAAATGATCAATCAGATGATCCGGCAACTGACCGTATTCGACAACGAGATGCCGCCGCAGGAACAGGCAAAATTCGGTATGTCGAACACGAAATTCCACAAGCAGATCCTGCAAGCCGCGCGCGAGCGCGATGCAGATCGGGTACGGGTGTTGATGAGCGATCACATGCATGACTGCATGCGTTCAGTGACGCGCATGCACGGCAAACTGAAAGGCCGCTTGATCCTGGATTCGGAAATGTCTCGCCGCACGATGGCGCGCAATGCGCGCCGGGCAGGGCGCAGAAAAGCCGAGGCTTGACGTCGTTCAGACAGGATGGTGAGGGACACGGTATCGGCGGGCAAGGTGCGATACTGCATCCTCCTGCTCAGGAAATCATTGCTAAATGCGCGATGTATCCGCTGCGGCTTTCGCCAGACGCACGAGCACGATCGTCCAAGCGCTTGAGTATGCGGCGAGGGAGAGTGATGTTTACACGCTCGACGGTCTCGTCCATCACGGCGGGATCAATTTCAACGATTGCCCAAATCCAGCCTTGTAGGTCTGGATCGTCTCTGTGGCGGGCAATATTGGTGGGTGGCGGCACGCGCTCGCCTGAGTCGATGGCGGCTTCAATCCACATTTCAATAGCCACTTTCGCGTTTTCGATGGCTTGATCTATTCCTTCATCTGCCGCGGAATAGCAGCCTGGCAGGTCGGGGACAACGACCCCCCATGCTTGAGTGTCGCTGCCAGGTTCAATCGCGATGGGGTATTTCATGGCTTTCTCCGGTGTGGCGATGAATAGGCCCGAGAAATGTCCTGGGACTGTTCGCTACTTCAATCCTGCCTGTTTGAGAATCTTGTTGACCAGCCCGACGCCGAGATCCTTTTTGGGGTGAGGGACGCTGATGTGTCCAGTACGATCTGGATGGTGATAAATATGGTGTGAGCCTTTGACTCCCCGTAATCTCCACCCAGATTGCTCAAGCAGTTTAGTCAGTGCTTTGCTATCTAAGTGTGTATTATACACATTGATCCTCTCGCTGTTGCGAGCCTCGTTGATTTGGCGATTGAGACAAGAGAGGAATCTTAGAGAGCTGTCGGCGGCCGAACAATCCGCCTATAGGACCAATTTATCGCACATCACCTCAACCCTCCCGCGTCACCGCAGCGCCGCCCAACTCCGCGATGATCGGACATTCCGGCCGGTTGTTCCCTTTGCAGTGCTCAGCCAGATGCCGCAGTGTGTCGGCCATCTGCTGCAGCTCTGCGGCCTTGCGTTCCAAGCCTTCGACGTGGCCCAAGGCGATGCGTTTCACATCCGCGCTGGCGCGGTCTCGGTCTCGCCACAGGGCCAGCAGCTCGTGCATCTGCTCCACCGAAAATCCCAGATCCCGCGCACGGCGTACGAAGCGCAAGGTGTGCAGTTCCTTGTCGCCGTAGACGCGATATCCGGAGTCGGTGCGGGTGGCCGAATCGATCAGGCCGATGCTTTCGTAATAGCGAATCATCTTGGCAGAGATGCCGGAAGCAGCGGCAGCTTGTCCAATATTCATGGCTTCAATCTCCTAAACAGCGGCAGGTCGCGCGCTGGCATGAAAGCGGCGCAGGCGCAGCGCGTTACCCAGTACAAATACGCTGGACATGGCCATTGCCGCGGCGGCGAACATGGGCGAGAGTGCAACGCCATACGCAGGATATAGCGCGCCTGCCGCCACTGGAATCAAGGCAACGTTATAGGCAAACGCCCAGAACAGGTTCTGCCGGATATTGGCCATCGTGGCGCGGCTCAAAGCGATCGCATCGGGAACGGCATTCAGATCCCCCGCCATGAGGACCACCGATGCGGCTTCGATGGCAACATCGGTGCCGGTGCCGATAGCAATGCCGATATCCGAGGCCGCCAGCGCCGGAGCGTCGTTGATGCCATCGCCGACAAACGCCAGGCGGCGTCCGTTTTTGCGCAGGTCTTCAATCGCGGCGACTTTGCCGTCGGGCAGAACTTCGGCGCGCACTTCGTCGATACCCAACTGGCGGGCCACGCCACGAGCAGTATGCGTGTTGTCGCCGGTAATCATTGCGGTTTTGATGCCCAGGCGATGCAGTGTGGCGATGGCTTGCGCAGCGGAAGGCTTGATCGGATCGCTGACCGCGACCATGGCAGCAATTTGCCCGTCCACGGCCACGTAGATGGGGGTTTTGCCTGCTGCGCCCCAGGCGGCAATGGGATCTTGCGTCTCTCCATGGCCCGCATTGTGCCTTGCGGCGACGTCGACACCATGCTCGGACATCAAACGGCTATTGCCGGTAATGACTTTTCTGGCTTCGACGGTGGCTTGTACGCCGGAGCCGGTAAAGGCCTGAAAATCGTCGGCGTTCGGCAGGCTGAGGCCTCGCTCCTCAGCCGCTGCGACGATGGCCAGTGCAATGGGATGCTCGGACCGAGTCTGTACGGCAGCGAGCCAGCGCAGCACCTCTGTCTCGTCGAATCCATTCATCACATGGATATCAGTGAGCGCGGGCTTGCCTTCGGTCAAGGTGCCGGTCTTGTCGAATGCGATCACGTCCACGTCGCGCAACGCCTGCAAGGCGTCGCCCTGACGAAACAGGATACCCATATCCGCGGCTCGACCTGTACCCACCATAATCGAGGTCGGCGTGGCCAGTCCCATGGCGCAGGGGCAGGCGATGATGAGCACCGCGACCGCATTTACCAGCGCAAAGGGCAGGGCAGGCGCCGGCCCCCACATCAACCACGCGGCAAAGGTCAGCAGCGCGGCGGCCATCACGGCTGGCACAAACCACGCGGTAACCTGATCAACGAGCGCTTGAATGGGCAGACGCGCGCCTTGGGCGGCCTCCACCATACCGATGATGCGTGCCAACATCGTGTCCGCACCGGTGTGAGTGACGCGCAGTGTGAAGCTGCCTGAAGTGTTCAGGGTGCCGCCGGTCGCGGACATGCCTACGCTTTTTTCGACGGGAACGGGCTCGCCCGTCAACATCGACTCATCGACAAAGGAGCGGCCTTCGATAATCTCACCGTCGATAGGGATTTTTTCTCCCGGACGGACAACGACATGTTCGCCGCGCAAGACCTGTTCAATGGGCACATCCTGCAATTTTCCCTCGCGCAGCACACGCGCGGTGCGCGGCTGCAGGCCGATCAAACGCTTGATGGCTGCGCCGGTGCGGCCTTTGGCGCGTGCTTCCAGCATGCGTCCCAACAAAATCAGCGTAACGATAACGGTGGCTGCTTCGTAATACACGTGCAGCGCATTGCTGGGTAGCCAGTCCGGCAAAAAGGTCGCGACAGTGGAGTAGCCCCACGCTGCGCCGGCACCGACAGCAACCAGCGAGTTCATCTCTGGCGCGCGCCGCCATAATGCGGTCAGGCCTTTGGTAAAGAACACGCGGCCCGGCCAGGCCAGCACGAGCGTGGTCAGGACGAACTGCAATAGCCAGCTATTTTCCCGTCCCAGGGTGTCGAGAATCCAGTGATGAAAGGCCGGCACAATGTGCGAACCCATTTCCAATATGAAAACCGGCAAGGTCAGGATCACGGCTATCGTAAAGGCACGGCGCAGCGCGCGAGCCTCCTCGGCACGGGCCTGGGTTTGGCGATCTTCGTGTCCGTCGTTGGCGGTGATGGGCTGGGCCTCATAGCCCATGCGAACGACGGCAGCAATCAGCGCCTCGGCATTCGCGGCGGCAGGGTCATAATTCACTTGCGCACGTTCGGTGGCCAGATTGACGCTGGCCTGATTCACGCCGGGCACAGCCGTTAGTGCCTTTTCAACGCGCTTGACGCACGAGGCGCAGGTCATGCCCGTAATGGCAAGCTCTGTATGGGTGAGAGAGGAGGCGTTCATGGTGAACTCCGTCAAAGTTGAGAGCGAATAGTGATAGTCTCAACCTTGACATGATGGGAAGGTCAAGCTTGATTGTACGCTTGACCTTGACATCATGGGAAGGTTTAAGCTGGTTGCAATCGGTCCGGTGCCACGCTGAACACGTCTCGTGCCACGCGGACTTGATGTTGACTACCTAAAAAGGAGCATTTATGTCTTTCCAATTCAACGTTCCCGATATGACCTGCGGCCACTGTGTGAGCATGATTACCAAGGCTGTGAAAGAGGCGGTGCCGGGCGCCACCGTGGCCACCGACCTGAGTGCGCATCGCGTCACGGTTGACGGAGCCCCGGACGTCGAAGAAGTACGGCAGGCGATTGTCGACGCCGGCTACGAGGCTCAACTGGCCTGACACGCCGTGGGCACAGGCCGTGCTGCAAACAGCATGCAGGCGGCCTCGGCCCGATAGTGGTTCGGCAGTTCACTTTTGTTGTTTAATTAGTGTTGTCTTTTTATTTCCAGTAGTCGATTGGTTTTGTCTATCAATTAATTAAAATAATTAAATTGGATATATCGATAGCTATTGTTTATTATTTCCGCATGGTCGCTGAGGACCTCTCAACACATCTGGAGATAAACGAATGCTGCAAAACCGCGAAGGCCAACGAGTCCCTAACGTCACTTTCCCTGTCCGCGAGGGCAATGAGTGGAAACAAGTGACGACCGACGATATTTTCAAGAACAAGACCGTTGTTGTCTTCTCCCTGCCTGGTGCTTTTACGCCGACTTGCTCGTCGACCCACCTGCCTCGTTACAACGAACTGGCGCCGGCCTTCTTTGCTGAAGGCGTCGATAGCATCGTCTGCGTGTCGGTGAACGACACGTTCGTGATGAACGAATGGGCCAAGGATCAAGAGTCCGCCAACATCACGCTGCTGCCCGACGGCAACGGTGATTTCACCGAAGGCATGGGCATGCTGGTCGACAAGCGTGACCTGGGCTTTGGCAAGCGCAGCTGGCGCTATTCCATGCTGGTGAAAGACGGCGTGGTTGAAAAAATGTTCATCGAGCCGGAAAAAAAAGGCGACCCGTTTGAAGTGTCCGATGCGGACACGATGCTGGCTTACTTCGCCCCGAAGGCCAAAAAACCCGATCAAGTTGTCGTGTTCTCCAAGCCGGGCTGCCCGTTCTGCGTAGAAGCCAAGGCCCTGTTGGATGAGAAAGGCTACAACGCCATCGAAATCCCCTTGGAAAACAAGGTGCGCGGCCGTGTGATCGGCGCAGTGTCGGGTAAAGCGACTGCTCCGCAGGTCTTTATCAACGGCAAGCTGATCGGTGGCCTGGAAGACCTGAAGGCGCATTTCGCCTGATGGCCAGGGGGCCGGGAGTTTCTTGGCACCCCAACCGTTTTTTATAGATAACGCTCGCGTCAGCCATTAAGGCGGCTGCGCGGGCGTTTGTTTTGGGCGCGTTGGCCTTGCTCAGGGCGCAGCGCAAGATTCAGTAGGAAAAATGATGAAGACTCTGCATACCGATGTTGCGGTAATTGGCGCGGGCACCGCAGGGCTCGCGGCGTATCGTGCGGCGCGTGCGGCTGGCAAGCGCGCTTTCTTGATCGAGGGCGGCCCCTATGGGACGACATGTGCGCGTGTCGGATGCATGCCTTCCAAACTGTTGATCGCTGCTGCCGAGGCCGCTCATCATGCTGCGCATACGGCGCCGTTTGGCGTGCATGTGGATGGGCCGATCCGCGTTGATGGGCGTGAAGTCATGGCGCGCGTCCGCCGTGAGCGTGATCGTTTTGTCGGATTCGTGCTCGAGGGCGTTGAAAACATTCCTGCCGAGGACAAGATCCCCGGGTATGCGAAGTTCGTTTCAGACACGGTATTGCGCGTCGACGATCAAATGGAAATTAAGGCGGCTAGCGTGGTGATTGCGACAGGGTCGCGTCCCATAGTGCCCCCGCCATTCCAAGGATTGGGCGATCGTCTCGTGGTGAACGATGATGTATTCGACTGGGACGACTTGCCCAGCAGTGTGGCGGTCTTTGGTCCTGGCGTGATTGGGTTGGAACTGGGGCAAGCCCTGGCGCGTCTAGGTGTGCGCGTACGTGTGTTTGGTGTGAGTGGCAGTCTGGGCGGCCTGAGTGATCCCGCCGTGCGCCAGCGTGCGCGCCGCACGTTCCAGGACGAGTTCTATCTGGATCCGGATGCGCGTGTCCTGTCGACAACGCGGGTCGGCGATCAAGTGGAAGTACGCTACATCGCGCTGGATAACACTGAACGCACCGAGACGTTCGATTATGCGTTGGTGGCAACCGGCCGTCGCCCGAATGTCGATCAGCTGGATCTGCAAAACACCAGTCTCGTGCGCGATGCGCGCGGTGTGCCGGAATTCGATCGTCATACGCTGCAATCGGGCAATTCGCAGATCTTTATCGCTGGAGATGCGAATGCAGACGTGCCGTTGTTGCACGAGGCTGCTGACGAAGGGCGCATTGCCGGCCAGAACGCCGCGCGATATCCCGACGTGCAACCCGGTTTGCGCCGGGCGCAGTTAGGTGTGGTTTTTTCTGACCCGCAGATCGCATTGGTGGGAACGCCGTATGCCCGTTTGCCGCAGGACGGATACGTCACCGGCGAAGTGGATTTCGGGGATCAAGGCCGTTCACGCGTCATGCTGAAGAACAAAGGCATGTTGCATGTTTATGCCGAGATCGGCACGGGGCGTTTCCTGGGCGCAGAGATGATCGGCCCGTCGGCTGAGCATATTGGCCATTTGCTGGCGTGGGCCGTGCAGCAAGAACTGACAATTGCACAGATGCTCGATATGCCGTTCTATCACCCAGTAGTAGAAGAAGGCCTGCGCACGGCATTACGCGACGCGGCGGCGCAATTGGCACGTGTCGATGCGACGCCGATGCGCGCGGCTGCGTAGTGGTGACCGTCTTGCCCTGACGTACGCGACGCGATGGAGAAAGCCTGCCTGTGAGCGTAGCAGTATGGCTGAGACAGGCCTTCTCAGGCGTGGGATAGGGGATCGACGACGGACGGCCGGTCTCTGCGAAAAACCTGTGCGGCTCGGTCTGTGGCCGTGGTGATCATGAATGCCTATTGCAATTTCACCTGAGCATCCGTGATCACCTGGTGCCACGTATCGAGTTCGGCATCGATGTGTTTACCGAATTCCGCCGGAGTCGATCCCACGACCTCGTAGCCATAGCCGGCCAATTGTTCCTGTAATGCGGGTTGCTTGACTGCGTTGGCGATGCCTTTGCTGAGTTTGTCGACGACGTCTTTCGGTACCCCTGCGGGCGCAATAATGCCGTACCAGCCGTTGACGACAAAGTCCGGCGTACCGGACTCTTGCACAGTGGGCACCTGGGGCAACACCGCTGCGCGTGAGCTGCCTGTCACCGCCAGTGCTTTCAGTTTGCCGGCTTTGACCTGGGGTAATGATGTCGAGATGCTGTCGAACATCAATCCCACTTCGTTGCCTATCAAGGCCACGACGGCCGGACCGCTGCCTTTGTATGGCACATGCAGCAGGTCGATGCCTGCCTTGCGCTTGAACAATTCGACCGCGAGGTGACTGGTGTTGCCGTTGCCTGCCGACGCAAATGAGATTTTGCCGGGATGGGCTTTGGCGTACGCGATCATTTCCGGCAATGTGTTGTATGGCGCCGGCGTGGGCGCGACGACTAACAGCGGCAGATTCGCCACCCACGATACCGGCGAAAAATCCTTGCGCGTGTCGTACGGCAATGACGGGTACAGGCTGGGATTGATCGCATGGGCGGCCAACACCATCAGCACGGTGTAGCCATCCGGCGCCGAGCGTGCGAGCTGAGCCGTCGCTATCGAGCCGCCTGCTCCGGGTTTGTATTCGATGACGATCGGTTGCCCCAGTTCCTTCTGTAGCACCGCGCCCAGTGGACGTGCCAGCATGTCCGCGCTGCCACCGGGCGGATAGGGGATCAGCAGCGTAATTGGTTTGTTGGGATAGTCCGATGCTGCATGGGCAACTGCGGTCGTGATCAGGCAACTCAGTGCGCTCGCCAAACTCAATGCGGCAGCGCCAACCCGGCGTGTCCAACGTCGATTCAATGTCGCTATGGGTGTCATGACGTCTCCTGCTGTCTGGTGGTGATGAGGCTATGCGTCGTCGGATTCGCTCTCGTTGCGGACAGCGATGTCCTTTATCCACGCGCGTTCGAGCAAAGTCGATTCCGGGCGTCAGTCACGCTCGATATTGCACGCGATCATCGGATACGCGTTCGATAATGCGCGGCGGGATCGGCGTGTGCAGCGTGGCTTGCGTGACGGATTGCAGCGTGGCGATGCTGATTCCGTCCAGAATGGCGTAGAGCACCATTCCCTGAGTGCTGATGTCGACCACGGCCATGTCGGTGTATATGCGGTCCACCACCTTTAAACCCGTCAGGGGATAGGTGCATCGGTCCAATAGCTTCGGCATCCCTTCGCGTGTGCAGTGATCCATAGTGATGTAGACCTTGCGCGCGCCTACTGCCAGATCCATTGCGCCGCCCACGGCGGGAATGGCGTCCTTTGCATCGGTAATCCAATTGGCCAGGTCGCCGTTAGCCGCGACTTGAAATCCACCCAGCACGGTGTAGTCCAGATGGCCGCCGCGCATCATGGCAAAGGATACGGTGTGTTCCGAGATAGATGCGCCCGGCAACAGCGAGATGGTCTCGCGGCTGGCGTTGATCAGATCGGGATCGGCTCGTTCACCCTCAACAACGGCGCCCATGCCCAAAATGCCGTTCTCGCTATGCAGCACGATTTCTCGATCGGGCGGGAGGTAGTTCGACACCAGCGTAGGCATGCCGATGCCCAGATTGACGATAGATCCGTCAGGGATATCGCTGGCCACGAGTTGAGCGATGTGATGGCGAGATAGGCGTTGTTCGCGTGGAGGCAATAGCGCTTGACTCATTGGGGATCCTTGGCGAGTACCACGGTCTTTACAAAAATGCCTGGCGTCATGACGTGCTCTGGTGCGATCGCGCCTAGCTCTACGATCTGGTCGACCTGAGCGATCGTGTGCCGTGCGGCCGAACTCATGACGGGGTTGAAGTTGCGCGCCGCAAATCGATAAGTCAGATTGCCCCAGCGATCACCCAAGTGACCGCGCACCAATGCAAAGTCAGCGCGCAACGGTTGCTCCAGCACATAACCGATGTCATCGATGACGCAGGTCTGCTTGCCTTCGGCCAGCGGCGTGCCATAGCCGGTAGGGGTAAAAAATGGCCCTAATCCGGCACCGCCTGCGCGAATGCGTTCGGCCAGTGTGCCTTGCGGGACGACTTCGAGCGCCACCTGGCCTGCGCGGTAGGCGGCGGCAAAGACCTCGGAATTAGGCGGGCGGGGGTGCGAACAAATCACCTTGCTCACCTGCCTGGCCAGGATGAGCGCCGCAATGCCGCGATCGAATGTGCCGCTGTTGTTGCTGATGATCGTCAAATCCCGCGAGCCATGTTCCAACAGGGCTTGCATCAATTGCATTGGAACACCGGCTTCGCCGAAGCCGCCGATCATGATGCTAGCGCCGTCTGCGATTGGCGAGACGGCATCGCGCAGGGAAGGACATATTTTGTTGATCACCGGTTACTCCTGCTTCAAGCCTGCTTTTTGCACAATGTCTTTCCATTGCGTCCGTTCGCGCTCTACGAACGCCGCATAATCGTCGGGAGTATCCCCGCCGGGCTCGCCCCCCAATGCGCGAAAACGCTCGGCGATGGGACCGTCGTGAATGATCTTGTTGGTCGCTTGCTGCATCTGGTTCACGATATTCATGTCGGTCCCCGCAGGGGCGAACAGGCCGAACCACGCGGTGACCACCATGTCCTTTACACCGGCTTCTTCCATGGTGGGGACATCGGGCAGAACGGGTGATCTTTTTGCACTGGTCACAGCCAGCGCGCGAAATTTTCCATCTTGTATCGCGCCTAGCGAGCTCGGAAGGTTGTCGATCATGAAGGTGAATTGAGATCCGAGCAATGCAGCGACGGCGGGACCGGCGCCTTTGTACGGAACGTGAGTGGCCTCGATGCCGGTGCGCTGTTTGAACATCTCGGCAGACATATGCGGTGATTGGCCTGTGCCTGACGATCCAACGGTAACGGGCTCTTTTTTCGCGGCTGCAATCAAGTCCGCTACGGTCTTGTAGGGAGATTTGGCGTTCACGACCAGGATGTTGGGCACCATGATGACCTGCGTCACGGGCGTGAAATCGCTGGGTTTGTAGGGTAGCTCTTTGTACAGGGAATAATTGATGGCATTGGGGCCGATATTGCCCATGAGAAACGTATAGCCGTCATTCTTGGCGCGGGCGACGAGCTGTGCGCCAATGATGCCGCCTGCACCGGCGCGGTTCTCTATGACGACTTGCTGTTTCAAGGCAGTGCTGAGTTTTTCGCCTACGAGACGAGCGACGATGTCGGTGGTGCCGCCTGGGGCGGCGGGGACGATGATGGTGATGGGATGGTCAGGCCAGGCCGCGTTTGCCTGAGTCGCGCAAGCCAGCGCGCACATCATCGCAAGACGCCGTACGTTCTTGATCATGAATGTCTCCACGGTCGCCGGATGTTTCGATGTTCCAGCGTTATTGGTATCTCGGTCGCAATGTGTGCGGCACGGATAGAGTGTTACCGGTGGAGCTTGCGGTGACTATTTGCTTTTGCTGAAGTTAGGGTTCGGCGGAGCAAAGTGCTTTGATTCGTTTATTGTTGTTGCCACTGCCACTGCTGCTGCTGTTACTACTATTGCTATGGTCGTTAGTGCTATTGCTGCTGCGGGATTGTCGTTCTTTAGGCGTCCCAACCGGGAGCCTGAAAGCCACACCGGGCCTATCGCCGCGACTCGGCCCATGACCAGGGGCCTCGGCCTCGCTGCGCGAGGCTAAATCGCGGCTCTACGGTCCGGTGTGGCTTTCAGGCTCCCGGCTGGGACTCGCAATGAGGAAATGCCGCGGATGCTGTCTGGCGTGCGGCTAGGTTCTTAATGGCAAAATCGTTGAGCCGCGGGCCATAGCACTAGATGAACGCAATCTGTAGATTGTTTTGACCGCCGTCGTTAATCTCTAATGCAGCTGGTGGTCGGGGTGCGAAGGCGATGCTGGCCTTTTGAGCGACGGGTAGTCCCCGTAGGGGACCTCGGCGCCTGGTGTTGCGCCGAGCCGTTGCGATTAGGCCAGCATCGCCTTCGCACCCCGGCCGCCAGCGTCAAAAGAACCAACAACCGCACAAAAGAAGACCCAACACCCACTCAATAGAACCAATAACAGCCGATCATAAAAATCTAAGCCGCCCGCTTTTGCTCTTCATCCCCCGCCAAAGCATCCAACACAGCCCGTTCAAACTGCATCTGACTACGTGGCTTCTCCAGCGTCGCCCCCGTGAGAATGAACACGTCTTCGACGCGATCGCCCAGCGTCATGATCTTGGCCATGCTGACCTCGACCTTATGCTTGGAAAACACCCGCGTCAACGCATGCAACAGCCCAGGCCGATCCGTTGCCGTCACAGACAAACGCCACGATTGGCTACGCTCATCAGGCTGCAATTCAGCCTGAGGCAAGACCGGAAAAGCCTTTGAAATACGGGATTGACGACGCTGCGGCGCGACCTGATATGTGGTCGAAGCGCTCGTGCCATCCTGCAGCTGACGCAAACGCTGCGTCAGTTCGTGCTCAACCAACGTCGCCTGCGCGCGTAGATCCGACGCGCCTTCCGGCGGCAGCACGATGAAACTGTCCAATGCCCAGCCGTGCCGCGTCGTATGAATGCGGGCATCCTGAATGCTCAGCGCCTTGGCGTCAAAGTAGCCGCAGATCGCCACCACCAACTCTGCGACGTCCCGCGTGTACACCATGATCTGCAGGCCTTCGCCGTGTTCGGTGGGGCGGGCGCGCACGACGGGTCCATCGGGTGCGACCTGGTAATACAAATGGCGCGTGTGCCATGCGATGTCCGAGGCGTCGTGGCGCAGGAAATACGCGACGTCCAGTTGATTCCAGAACGCCTCGCGGGCATCGTCCCGCAGGCCCGCCAAACGCGTCAAGCGTGCGGCTTCTTCTTTGCGCTCGGTCAACACCGTGTGCGTGTCGGCAGGCGATCCCCCTAGCGCCGCCAAGGTCAGGCGATAGAGGTCCTCCAGAAGCTTGCCTTTCCAGGCATTCCAGACCTTGGGGCTGGTGCCGCGGATATCGGCTACCGTCAGCAAATACAACGCAGTCAGATGCCGTTCGTCACGTACCGTGGCGGCAAAATCGGCGATCACGGCGGGGTCGGAGAGATCGCGTTTCTGTGCCACGGCAGACATCAGCAGATGCTGGCGCACGAGAAACTCCACGAGTTCTGCATCCTCGGGATCCAGGCCGTGATCGTGAGCGAAACGCCGTACTTCGCGCGCGCCCAATTCCGAATGATCGCCGCCGCGGCCTTTGGCAATGTCGTGAAACAGTGCCGCGACATACAGCAGCCAATGGCGTTCGAGGTTGGCAATCAACTGGCTGGCCAACGGATATTCCTGCGCGTGCTCAGGCATGGTAAAGCGCCGAACATTGCGCACGACAGCGAGGGTGTGCTGGTCGACGGTATAGACGTGGAACAAGTCGTGCTGCATTTGCCCGACAATGCGCCGAAATACCGGCAGGTAACGCGGCAGAATGTTCAGCATCGTCATGCGCCGCAGTTCGTGCACAATGCCGCGCGGCTGTTGCAGGATCTGCAGAAACAGTTTGCGGTTGACCGGATTGCGCCGGAATTGCGCATCGATGCGGTGACGCGAATGCCAGATGGCACGCAGGGTGCGCGGCGACATGCCGGTTAGTTCGGTGTGCTGCTGCATCAGCAGGAACGCGCGCAACAACAGCGTCGGTTTGCGTTCGAAGCCATCGTCGCGCACGATATCCAGGCGGTTGCGTACGTTGCGGAAATCTTCGTCGATGTCGCGCGCGTCGGTGTCGGGGCGAGGGTAGAGCCGCTCTTCGATGCTGGGCACCAGGATGGCGTTTAGCTGCGTCACCAGGCGCGCGGCCCAGTAGTAGCGTTGCATCAATATTTCGCTGCTGCGGCGAGTGGCAGTCGCCTGTATGCCATAGACCTCGGCCAGACCAGGCTGCAGGTCGAATAGCAGACGGTCTTCGCGACGGCCGGTCAGCAGGTGTAGTTCAATTCGCAGGCGTTTGAAAGCCTGCTCGGCACGTCGCAGGTCGCGTGCCTCGGAAGGCGTCAATAACCCCGCCTGGGCGACTTCTTTCCAGGTGCCGCCGAAGCCCGCCGCGCGCGCCATCCACAAGATCACCTGCAAATCGCGCAGGCCGCCCGGCGACTCCTTGCAATTGGGCTCCAGTGCGTACGGCGTGTCTTGATAGCGTGCATGACGCTGCTGCATTTCGACGCGTTTGGCCTGGAAAAAGGCCGGTGCGTCCATTTGCTGCTGGATGGTGGACTCGAACTGCTTCATGAGCGAGCGGCTGCCGGCCAGCCACCGCGATTCGAGCAGGGCCGTTTGGACCGTGATGTCGGCGTCGGCCTCGCGGACGCAGTCCTCGAGCGTGCGTACGCTATGACCGGGCTCCAACCCCAAATCCCAGAGCGCAGCGACCAGCGCTTGAATGGCCTCGGCCTCGGCGGGCGAGGGCGCATGGTGCAACAGGATCAGCAGGTCGACGTCAGAGTGCGGATAGAGTTCGCCGCGACCGTAACCGCCCACTGCTGCCAACGTGGCGCCGGCGGGCAAAGGATGCAGCTTGAGCAAGTCGCGCAGCGCCTGATCGACAAGGCGCCGCAGATCGTTCAGCAGGGTATCGGGCCGTCGATGTTGGCGAAACTGCGCAATAGCGGCACGACGGGCCGCCTGGAGGCGCTCGCGCAGATCGGATAGCCTGGTGAGAGTGGCGTTCATGGCAGGACCTGCCCCGTAGGTGTACAAAATAAAACGCAATGTCGCTCAGACCGTCGTCCGGCCGGCATGTGGCTGGCACCCGATACAGAGCTGGTGAGCAGGGCGCACGAGGCGCCCTTGATCATGCCACGCCGGCGATCAGGCCGTCGGCAATACGAGCCGGTCGGCGATGAAGTCGGGCGGTTGGCGCACGCCCGCCGACAAGGTCAAGACTTCGTAGCCCGTGTCCGTGACCAGCACGGCATGTTCCCATTGTGCCGACAGACTGTGATCGCGGGTGACGACCGTCCAGCCATCGGACAACTGGCGGATTTCGCGGCGGCCGGCGTTGATCATCGGTTCGATGGTGAAAATCATCCCGGTCACCAGCGGCACGCCCGTACCGGGCTTGCCATAGTGCAGAACCTGGGGGTCTTCGTGAAAGCGGCGGCCGACACCGTGGCCGCAGTATTCGCGCACCACGGAATAGCCGTTGGATTCGGCATGTTTTTGAATCGCATGGCCGATATCGCCCAGCGTGGCGCCATTGCGCACCTGCTGGATGCCTTTCCACATGCACTCGAAAGTCACCTCGGCCAGGCGGCGGGACTGGATGCTGGGCTCGCCTACGTGGTACATGCGGCTGGTATCGCCGAACCAGCCGTCCTTGATGATGGTGACGTCGATATTGAGCGAATCGCCGTTCTTCAGGACTTTGTCGCCCGGAATGCCGTGGCAGATCTGGTGGTTGACCGAGGTACAGATCGCGCCGGGAAAGGGCGGATATCCAGGAGGCGCGTAGCCCACCGTCGCCGATTTCACCTTGAGCTCGTCAGTCAGATATTCCAGGCACAAACGGTCCAGTTCACCCGTGGTGACACCTGGTTTGACGTAAGGGGTGATGAAATCGAGGATTTTGGCGGCGTCCCGGCAGGCGGCGCGCATTTTGTCCAGATCGGCGGGGTTGGTAACGAGTCCCATGTATGGCGAAGTGTCTTTGGCTTGAGTAAGTGGATAGAAAGATAGTAGAATTATAGGCTTGCCTGAAAACCGGGGGCAATGCTTGGGTTAACCGCCTGCTGATCGCTGCTATCTATATAGCGCTCGTGATCGCGAGGGGGCCGAAGTGTTGCCGGTGGCCGGGTCTACTTTGAGATGCATTGTAGGCCCTATGCTGCTACGGTCGTCTGGGTTTGTTCTCCATAGCGGGTGTTTTGCTGTGGTGATCGGCCGGCCGGGTTCAGGGCTAGACCATTTCGGTGGCCAGGTGGCCATCGAAAAATCGCGCGTTATGCCACCCAGGGTGCCAGCCGTGTCATGCACGGGCCGGTACAGGCGTAACGCAAGAACCAACCCTCGGAGAACATTATGTCCCTCATGCGCGAAATGCTGGAAGCCGGTGTCCACTTTGGTCACCAGACCCGTTACTGGAACCCCAAGATGGCCCCGTACATCTTCGGTCACCGTAACAAGATTCACATCATCAACCTCGAACAGACCGTGGCGAAATACCAAGAAGCCACCAAGTTCGTGAAACAACTGGCTGCCCGTGGCGGCAACATCCTGTTCGTTGGCACCAAGCGCGCCGCTCGCGAACTGGTCGCTACCGAAGCCGCCCGTTGCGGCATGCCCTACGTCGACGCTCGCTGGTTGGGCGGCATGCTGACCAACTTCAAGACGGTCAAGACCTCGGTCAAGCGCCTGAAAGACATGGAAACCGTCGTCGCCGAAGGCGGCGCCGAGCGCATGATCAAGAAAGAAGGCCTGCTGTTCCAACGCGAACTGGACAAGCTGAACAAGTCCATCGGCGGCATCAAGGACATGAACGGTCTGCCCGACGCGCTGTTCGTGATCGACGTTGGCTACCACAAGATCGCCATCGCCGAAGCCCGCACGCTGGGTATCCCCGTGGTCGCCGTGGTTGATACCAACCACTCGCCCGAAGGCGTGGACTACATCATCCCCGGCAACGACGACTCGGCCAAGGCCATCGCGCTGTACGCCAAGGGCATCGCTGACGCCGTCCTCGAGGGCCGCGAACAGAACCTGAACGGCATCGTCGAAGAAGCCGGCGAAGGTTCGGAAGAGTTCGTCGAAGTGCAGGACAACCAGGCCTAATGCCTGATCCGGTGGTGGTTTGTGACAGCCTGGTCTGTTACAACCGCCGTCGGACGTCTCGAGACGGGCTCCCGTCTCATGCCCGCCGAAAGCGGGCGTCTTGTCGAATCAAACCATATGTCCCGGTGCGACCGGGGCATGTCTAAGCGAAATTGGAGCAATCATGGCTGAAATTACCGCCGCCCTCGTCAAGGAACTGCGTGAGAAAACCGACGCGCCCATGATGGAGTGCAAGAAGGCCCTGACCGAAGCCGAAGGCGATCTGGCCCGTGCCGAAGAAATCCTGCGCGTCAAGCTGGGCAACAAGGCCAGCAAGGCTGCCGCCCGCGTGACGGCCGAAGGCCTGATCGGCCTGTTCATCTCGGCTGACGCCAAGCAAGGCGCTGTCATCGAAGTCAACTGCGAAACCGACTTCGTTGCCAAGAACGACGACTTCGTCGCTTTTGTGAACAAGCTGGCCGAGCTGGTCACCACACAAAATCCCGCCGATGTGGCTGCCTTGTCGGCGCTGCCCCTGGGCGAAGGTACCGTTGACACCACCCGTACCGCCCTGGTCGGCAAGATCGGTGAAAACATCTCCGTACGCCGTTTCCAGCGCATCGAGACCCCCAACGCACTGGCCAGCTATGTGCACGGCGGCCGGATCGGCGTGCTGGTTGAATACACGGGCGCCGAAGAAATCGGTAAAGACCTCGCCATGCACATCGCTGCGACCAAGCCCAAGGCCCTGAACGCCGAAGGCGTCGCCGCCGCTGACATCGCTGCCGAGCGTTCGGTTGCCGAACAAAAGGCCGCCGAGTCCGGCAAGCCTGCCGAAATCGTCGCCAAGATGGTTGAGGGTTCGGTGCAGAAGTTCCTGAAAGAAGTTACGCTGCTGTCGCAGCCCTTCGTCAAGAACGACAAGCAATCGGTTGAACAGATGCTCAAGGAAAAGAGCGCCTCGATCAGCCAATTCGTGCTGTTCGTCGTAGGCGAGGGCATCGAGAAAAAGACCAGCGACTTCGCCGCTGAAGTTGCCGCAGCCGCCGCTGGCCGCGCCTAAGTAGTCGTAGTACCCAGGGCCGGCTAGATAAACATCTAGTCCGGCCCTATTTCTTGTCTTACACTTTCGTCGGATCGTTCCCTGGGACATCACCTATGAGCAGCAGATCATACAAACGGGTTCTTCTCAAACTTTCCGGCGAGGCGCTGATGGGCGATGATGCTTTTGGCATCAATCGCAGCACCATCGTGCGCATGACCGATGAAATTGCAGAAGTCTCGGCGCTAGGCGTCGAACTGGCCATCGTGATTGGCGGTGGCAATATTTTCCGTGGCGTTGCGCCCGGCGCCCAGGGCATGGATCGCGCCACGGCCGACTACATGGGCATGATGGCGACCATCATGAACGCGCTCGCCCTCCAGGACGCGCTGAAAAACAAAGGTGTCGACGCTCGTGTGCAGTCGGCCCTGAATATCGATCAGGTCGTCGAGCCTTACATCCGTCCCAAGGCCCTGCGTTACCTCGAAGAAGGCAAGGTCGTGATTTTCGCGGCGGGTACGGGCAATCCGTTTTTCACGACCGACACGGCTGCCGCGTTGCGCGGTGCCGAAATTGGCGCTGAAATCGTGTTGAAGGCCACCAAGGTCGACGGCATCTATAGCGCCGATCCCAACAAAGACCCGACGGCGACGCGTTACACCCGCATCAGCTTCGACGAGGCCATCGTGCGCCGCCTCGAAGTCATGGATGCGACGGCGTTCGCGCTTTGCCGCGACCAGAAACTGCCCCTGAAAGTGTTTTCGATCAATAAGTCCGGCGCACTCAAGCGTGTCGTCAGTGGCGAAGACGAAGGCACGTTGGTACACGTTTAAGCAAAGGATATTTTCATGAGCGTCGCAGAAGTCCGCAAATCGGCCGAAACCCGCATGGCCAAGTCGCTGGAAACGCTGAAAGTCAACCTGTCCAAGATTCGTACGGGCCGTGCCCATACGGGCATCCTGGATCACGTTCAGGTCGAATACTACGGTTCGCCGGTTCCTGTCAGCCAAGTCGCCAACGTGAACCTGGTCGACGCACGTACCATCAGCGTGCAGCCTTACGAAAAGCCCATGGCCGCAGTGATCGAGAAGGCCATCCGTGAGTCGGACCTGGGCCTGAACCCCATTTCGATGGGCGAAACCATCCGTGTCCCGATGCCGGCTCTGACCGAAGAGCGCCGTCGTGATCTGACCAAAGTGGTCAAGAGCGAGGGCGAGGATGCCAAGATCGCCGTGCGCAACCTGCGTCGCGAGGCTAACGAGTCGCTCAAGAAGCTTGTCAAAGACAAGGAAATCTCCGAGGACGACGAGCGTCGCGCCCAGGACGAGGTGCAAAAGCTCACCGATCGTAACGTTACAGAGATCGACAAATTGGTCTCCACGAAAGAAGCGGAGATCATGACCGTATAATCGGGTCAGGATATTGTTCGCACGCGCGCCGCTTGCGCCGTACCGCTGCTGCATGGCCGGCACGGTGCTGGTGTGGCGGCGTGATTTTTTTGATTTTCAGCTTACATAAGGCCCTGGCGGCCCGACTTGTTTCCTACATGGCAATCAGTTCCACCCAGGCGATTCCCGCCACGCAGGCAGTTCCACAGCACGTTGCCATCATCATGGACGGCAACGGCCGCTGGGCGACGCGCCGGCATTTACCGCGTACCGCCGGGCACGCCAAGGGCGTACAGGCTGTGCGGCGCGTGGTGGAGGCTTGCGGGCGGCGTGGGGTGCGTTATCTGACGTTGTTTGCCTTCAGCTCCGAGAACTGGAGGCGGCCCGTCGAAGAGGTATCCCTGCTTATGCGCCTGTTTGTGCAGGCGCTGGAACGCGAGGTCGACAAGCTCAACGATCAGGGTGTACGCCTGCATGTGGTCGGCGATCTGTCGCATTTCGAGCCGCGGCTGCAGTCATTGATCGCTGATGCGCAGGCCCGCACAGCCCATAATGATCGCTTGCATCTGACCGTGGCCGCCAATTACGGCGGACGCTGGGACGTATTGCAGGCAACGCGCGCCATGCTTGCCCAGCACCCTGAGTTGGCCAATGATCCGCAGCGCATCGACGAAACGCATCTGAGCAACCACTTGTCCATGTCCTGGGCGCCAGAGCCCGATTTGTTTATCCGCACTGGCGGCGAACAACGCATTTCCAATTTTCTGATTTGGCAATTGGCGTACACCGAGCTGTACTTCACCGATCATTACTGGCCTGATTTCGGGGCTGATGAACTCGAGGCAGCTTTCGAGTGGTACCGCACCCGCGAACGCCGTTTTGGCCGTACTAGCGCACAATTGCGCGAAGACGCGGCGCGCTGAGGCCACCGGAGATATCTATGCTCGTTCAACGCGTTATCACCGCCGTCGTGTTGCTGGCCGTGCTGGCCCTGACGCTGTCTGTGGGAAATCCCTGGTGGTTCATGGTGTTGTTGGCGATAGGGGCGGCGTGCGCATGCTGGGAATGGCTGCGGTTGACCATCGCAGCACCGGCGGCTCGCGTATTGAGCGTTGTGATAGCGTTGGCGCTGCTGGCCGTGATGCTATATGCAAGCTGGGCCTGGCTATATGGCATGCCTGATAGCGGCGCGCTGCGTGAGGCGGTCGTTCAGGGCTTGGTGCCCGTCGTGGCGCTGATATGGCTGGTAGGTGCCACGGCAGCCGTGGTGCGCGGACGATCCGATGCGCCGCCTGCCAGTGTCCTTTGGTCGATATTTAGCGTTCCGGCCATTTTTGCTGCATGGTCGGTATTGGCATTGGCCTTTATGACGCACGGCGCATGGTTTGTCGTGTCCTTGTTGGCGCTGGTGTGGGTCGCGGACATTGCAGCCTATTTTGCCGGCCGGGCGTTCGGCAAGCGTAAACTGGCCCCTAAGGTCAGCCCCGGAAAGACCATTGCTGGCGCCGTAGCCGGCGTCGCGGGCGCCGCCATCTGGGTCTGGATATCGAGTTTTTGGGAAGGCAGCTTTGGCCAGGTGCTGATCGGACGTTTGTCTCTGCCGCTGGCTTTGCTTGCCGCGATGTTATTGGGCGTCATCTCTATTGTGGGCGATCTGTTCGAATCGCTGCTCAAGCGCCGCGCCGGCCGCAAGGATTCCAGTGGCCTGTTGCCAGGGCATGGCGGTGTCTATGACCGCATCGATGCGATCCTGCCGGTGGCGCCATTTGCCTTATTGCTGTCTGGAGTGTTGTCTTGAGCCGTTTTCAACGCGTTGCCGTTCTCGGCGCTACGGGATCTATCGGTGAAAGCACGCTGGATGTGATTGCCCGCCATCCGGACCGGTTGGCGGTGTATGCCTTGTCTGCGCACAGCCGCATGGAACGTCTGGCCCAACAAGCCTTGGCAAGCCGGGCGGCTGTGGTCGTCGTGCCGGACGACGCGGCGCGCCGCCGCTTTCTGGCCGCATGGCCGGCTGGACAGTCCGCGCCGGAAATCCGGGTGGGGGCCCAGGCCCTGGCGGATACCGCCGCAGATGCCGAATGCGATACCGTGATGGCTGCCATCGTTGGCGCGGCAGGCTTGCCGTCGGCGTTGGCCGCGGCCCGGGCGGGCAAACGGATCTTATTGGCCAATAAAGAGGCGCTGGTAGCGGCAGGCGGCCTGTTCATGCAGGCAGTCCGCGAGAATGGCGCCGAGCTGCTGCCGATCGATAGCGAACACAACGCCATTTTTCAATGCCTGCCTCAAGGGCAACACGCCGGCGCGCCGACTGAGCCGGCGCGCGGCGTGCGGCGCTTGCTGTTGACCGCTTCAGGTGGGCCGTTCCGGCGTCAGGACCCCGAGGATCTGCACGACGTCACCCCCGATCAGGCCTGCGCGCATCCCAACTGGAGCATGGGACGCAAGATCTCCGTCGATTCGGCCACCATGCTGAACAAAGGGCTGGAGGTCATTGAAGCACATTGGCTGTTTGCCATGCCTGCGGAGCGCATCGAGGTCCTGATACACCCGCAAAGCGTGGTGCATTCGATGGTGGAATATGACGACGGCTCGGTGCTCGCGCAGTTGGGACAGCCCGATATGCGCACCCCGATTGCCTATGGCCTGGGTTTTCCGGATCGCTTGGCGAGCGGCGTCAGCCCCTTGGACCTGGCCCGATGCGGGCGTCTGGAATTCGAAACGCCAGACCTGGACCGTTTCCCGTGCCTGGGCCTGGCATTTGACGCTTTGCGCCGCGGGCAGGGGGCCTGTATTGCGCTGAACGCTGCCAATGAAATC
This sequence comes from Bordetella genomosp. 4, assembly GCF_002261185.1. Lineage (GTDB taxonomy): Bacteria > Pseudomonadota > Gammaproteobacteria > Burkholderiales > Burkholderiaceae_B > Bordetella_A. The sequence goes on along the minus strand of NZ_NEVQ01000013.1, from coordinate 380,831 downwards.
GCGGTCGAGGCGTTCTTGGCGGGGCGCCTGCGTTATACGTGGATTCCGAGGGTGATTGCCGCCGCCGTGGAATGGCAGCAACGACAGTCTTCTGTTACGCTCAATAATCTGGCCGATGTGTTGGCGCTCGATACTGAAATACGGGCCTACACCGGTAATCTCGGCTTAGCCTGATTCTCTCGCCTATCGACACATGCTTTTTACCCTGCTTGCTTTCATCGTCGCCCTGGGCATCCTGATCACATTTCACGAGCTGGGTCATTACTGGGTGGCGAGGCTGTGTGGGGTGCGCGTGTTGCGGTTTTCCGTCGGCTTTGGCCCGGTACTGCTGCGCCGGCGCGACAAGCATGGCACCGAATGGGCGCTGTCGGCGATTCCATTGGGCGGCTACGTCAAGATGCAGGACGACCCGCCAGCCGGGGCGACTCGCGCAGAGGCGGCACAATCTTTCAATACCCAACCGGTGGGCCGCCGTATCGCCATTGTTGCGGCAGGGCCGGTATTCAATCTGATTTTGGCCGTGGCGTTATATGCCGGCTTGAATCTCGCAGGTACTGAAGAACCCGCGCCTATCATCGCGCCTCCTGCCACCGAGACACCGGCCGGCCGGGCAGGGTTTCATGGCGGCGATCAGATCGTGGCCATCGATGGCAGTCCGGTCGTCTCGTGGAATGACGCGCGTTGGCATCTGATTGACGTGCTGTCCACGGGCGGACAGGCACAGGTTGAGGTCCGCACGTCCGACGGGGCGACTCAGCACCGCGTATTGCAGGTGACCGGCAGCGGGATGGATCCCCAGCAGGGTGATCCTCTGGCAGATGCAGGATTGCGGCTGGCTCAGCCCAAGCCTATCGTGCGCGGTGTGGTGGCGGGCAGCGAAGGCGAGCGTGCCGGCTTGATAGACGGCGACCGCATCATTCGCGCGGGCGATCTGATCGATCCCGATACCGCGCAACTGGTGCAGATCATTCAGCAGCATGCGGGCCAACCGCTGGCATTGACCATGGTTCGCAATGGGAGCGAGCAATCAGTAACCGTCGTGCCGCGAGCAGAAACCGTAGATGGCCAGACCATCGGGCGTATCGGTGTGCAGCTGGGGGGAGACCTCCCCATGGTGACGGTACGTTACGGTGTGTTTGCAAGCATTGGTCACGCGGCTGTGCGCACGTGGGATACCGCATGGCTGTCACTGCGCATGATGGGCCGCATGGTGATCGGCGAGGTTTCCTGGCGCAATATCAGCGGTCCCGTCACCATCGCAGACTACGCTGGACAGACCGCACGTATCGGCTTTGCAGCCTATATTGCCTATCTGGCGCTCATCAGTATCAGCCTGGGTGTATTGAACTTGTTGCCGATCCCCATGCTGGATGGTGGTCATCTGCTGTACTATCTCGTCGAAATTGTACGAGGCAGTCCTCCGCCCGACCGATGGATAGACATCGGGCAGCGCGCCGGTATCGGTGTGTTGGCAGGGTTGATGGGGCTCGCCTTGTTTAATGATTTCGCCCGCCTGTTCACATGACAGGCAATAGAATAAAATCTTTCGCCATTTGCTCGACCTAGGATAGCCAAGCACATGTTTTCTCGGATGTTTCATCACAAAAAGGGCTTGATGCCGGGCCTGCTTGCCGCGCTTCTCATGCCGGCGCTAGCTCATGCGTTCGAACCTTTTGTCGTGCGGGATATCCGCGTCGAGGGCATTCAACGTACGGACGCGGGCACGGTGTTCGGCTATATGCCCGTCAAAGTCGGCCAGCAATTCACCGAGGCCGAAGCCACCGAAGCCATCCGCCGCCTGTATAGCACGGGTTTTTTCAGTGACGTCAAAATCGAGACGGACAACGACGTGGTCGTTGTGGTCGTGCAGGAGCGTCCCACGATCGCTTCCGTGACCTTCAACGGTATGCGCGAGTTCGACTCCAAGGCCATCACTAAATCGCTTATGCAAGTGGGGTTTGGCGAGGGCCGCGTATTTGACCAGTCGATGCTGGAACGCGCCGAGTTCGAGCTCAAGGAACAATATCTGAGCAAGGGCAAATACGGTGTCGAGGTCACTGCGACCGTGACGCCGCTGCCGCGCAACCGTGTGGGCGTAAGCTTTGACGTGTTCGAAGGCGAGGTCGCCAAGATCCGCCAGATCAGCGTCGTGGGCAACAAGGCCTTTTCCGAAGGCGACCTGCTGGATCTGTTCCAGTTGTCGACGCCCGGCTGGCTGACCTGGTACACCAATTCGGACAAGTATTCCCGCGAGAAACTAGAAGGCGATATCGAGACGCTGCGTTCGTTCTACCTGGATCAGGGTTACCTGGAATTCTCGGTCGAGCCGCCGCAGGTCACGATTTCCCCCGATCGCAAAGACATCTACATCACGGTCACCATTCATGAGGGTGAGCCTTACAAGGTTCGCAGCGTGAAGCTTGCCGGCAACCTGCTGGGCCTGGATTCCGAAATCAGGAATCTCGTGCAAGTCAAAGAAGGCGAGACCTTCTCGGCGGCTCAGGCAAACGATTCGTCCAAGGCGATCACGGATTATCTGGGCGAGTTGGGTTACGCCTTTGCCAACGTCAACCCGAACCCGACGCTGGACCGTGCCAAACACGAGGCCGATGTGACGTTCTACGTCGATCCCAGCCGCCGTGTCTATGTGCGCCGCATCCAGATCGGCGGCAACACCCGTACCCGCGACGAGGTGGTGCGCCGTGAAATGCGCCAAGAAGAAGCCGCCTGGTACGACTCGGGCGATCTGAAGATCTCCCGCGACCGTATTGACCGCCTGGGCTATTTCAATGAGGTCAACGTTTCGACGGATCCGGTTCCGGGATCGCCTGACCAGGTCGACGTCAACGTGGACGTCAAAGAAAAGCCTACCGGGATGATCAACCTTGGTGTGGGTTACGGTTCGTCTGAAAAAGCCATTCTGTCGGCCGGGATCAGCGAAGACAACGTGTTCGGCAGCGGCACCAACCTGACCCTGCAATTCAACACCAGCAAGAGCAATCGCGCGGTCGTGCTGTCGCACACGGATCCGTATTTCACCAAGGACGGCATCAGCCGCACTACGTCGGCGTACTACCGCGTGACGGAGCCCTGGGACGGTAACGATGGCGATTACCGCGTCAAGGCCATGGGTCTGGGGATGAACTTTGGTGTGCCGATTTCGGAATACGACCGGATCTTCCTGGGCGGCACGTTCGAGCACAACCAGATTGATCTGTACGACAACTCGCCGCAAGCCTACCGCGATTTCGTCGATGAGTATGGCGACAGCACGAATGCGCTGATCTTCAACGCCGGCTGGTCCAAGGACACACGTGATAGCGCGCTGGCGCCGACCAAGGGTTCGTACACCCGCCTGAAGGCTGACGTCTCTACCATGGACCTGCAGTACTACATGCTGACCGCTCAGCAGCAGTACTATGTTCCGTTGGGCCGTAGTTACACACTGGCCTTCAACGGCATGGTGGATTACGGCTTCAGCTACGGCAGCAAGGACTTCCCGGTCATCAAGAACGTCTATGCGGGCGGTATCGGGACGGTACGTGGTTACGACGGTTCCTCGCTGGGTCCGCGTGACTCGCTCACGGGCGATTACCTGGGCGGTGCGCGTCGTATCGTCGGTAACGCGCAGTTGTATCTGCCTTTCCCCGGCGCATCCAAAGACCGTACGCTGCGCTGGTTCCTGTTTGCTGACGCGGGCCAGGTCTCGGCGGGCAGCGGAATGCGATGCACGGGTGGCGAGCCGGGTAGCGAGGTCGAAGATCCTTGCGGCTGGCGCTTCTCGGCAGGTATCGGCCTGTCGTGGCAGTCTCCGCTGGGACCGCTGCAGTTGTCTTACGCCCGTCCGCTCAATTCCAAGTCGGGTGACGATTTGCAATCGTTCCAGTTCCAGATTGGTACTGGTTTCTAAACAGTGCTGCGGCCAGAAAGGTTACGCATAATCACACTCGCAAGACGCCGCAACGCGGTATTTGCTCGATTAGTGGCACAATAGCAGTTTTGCTTTACCTCATTGGAAGGTGAGATTTTCATGATGTCTGATTTCGCACTCAAAACCTCGAGCCCGTCGCGCATCCAGCGCGCCGGCAAACTGCGCGGTACGCTGGCCCTGGCGGGTGCGCTGTTCCTCGGCTCCGCCGTGACGCTGCCTGCGCATGCACAAGGCACCAAGATCGGCTTCGTGAATACCGAACGTATCCTGCGCGAATCCGGCCCTGCCAAGACGGCACAAAGCAAGATCGAGTCGGAATTCAAACGACGCGATGACGAGCTGCAGCGCCTGAGCAGCAGTCTGCGCAGCCAGGCTGAAAAATTCGACAAAGACTCCCCAGTGCTGTCCGAGACGGATCGTGTCAACCGCCAACGTGACTTGTCGCGCCTGGATACCGATCTGCAGCGCAAGCGCCGTGAGTTCCAAGAGGACTTCAACCGCCGTCGCAACGAGGAGTTCTCCTCTATCGTGACCAAGGCTAATCAAGCCATCAAGAAAATTGCGGAACAAGAAAACTACGACCTGATCGTGCAAGACGCCGTGACGGTCAACCCGCGTATCGACATCACCGACAAGGTGATTCAGGCGCTCGGCAAATAATCGCCGAGGTCGCATGCCGATCCTGTTGGATACCGCCCGCGCACCCGCCCTGGATGCGCTGCTGGCTTCGGTGAATACCCAAGGGCTGGACCTGCGTATCGAGACGGGCGCGGCGGGGGATGTCAAAAGTATCGCTCTCGGCGATACGGATCAGGGTGATGCCGCCGCGTTGCGCGCGGCGCTGCCCCGTATCCGGGGCATCGGCACGCTGGCGTCGGCCGGTCCGGAAGAAATCTCTTTTCTAAGCAATCCGCGCTACCAGAGCCAGTTGGCTGGTACGCGAGCTGCGGCCGTCATCGTCACGCCGGATGTGGCTCAGGCCATGTCGGCAGGCGCGGACGGCCCCTCGTGTATCCGGGTTGTGTGTGCGCATCCTTATCTGCTTTACGCGCGTCTAGCGCAGTGGTTCGACGCCGCTCGCCACCCGAAACAGCCTGCCAGCGTGCATCCGCTGGCGGTGGTGGCACCCGACGCCGTCATCGAGGATGACGTGCGTATCGGTCCGCATTGTGTGGTCGAGGCGGGCGCTCGTATTGGGCGCGGCTCTACGCTCGGGCCGGGATGCGTGATAGGCCAGGGCTCCACGGTTGGGCCGGACTGCATGCTTTACGCCCGGGTGACCTTGTACGCCAACGTTCGCATCGGCGCGCGCGCCATCGTGCACAGTGGGGTCGTGCTCGGCGCCGACGGTTTCGGTTTCGCGCCGGACCCGACGCTTGGCAAGGGCGCATGGGGGAAAATCGCTCAATTGGGCGGGGTGCGCATCGGCGACGACGTCGAGATCGGCGCGAATACCACGATCGATCGCGGCGCTCTCGAGGACACCGATATCGGTGACGGCGTCAAGCTCGATAACCAGATCATGGTGGCGCACAACGTGCGTATCGGCGCCCATACCGCGGTGGCCGCCTGCGTGGGCATTGCCGGCTCGACGGTCATCGGCGCGCGCTGTACCATCGCTGGCGCAGCCATGCTGTCCGGGCATCTGACGCTGGCCGATGACGTTCATATTTCGGGGGGAACGGCGGTGACCTCCAGCATTTCTCAGCCGGGCCGTTACACTGGCGTGTATCCTTACGCTGAACACGGCCAGTGGCAACGTAACGCCGCCGTGATACAACAACTGTCGCAGCTGCGCCGCCGGCTGCGGGCACTCGAAAAAGCCTGACCTGTCGCCGCGGCTCGCGGCGATGGCGTCATCATTCAATACGGTAGGAATCTTTACGAAATGGAACTCGACATCAAGGCGATCATGGAGCGCTTGCCGCATCGCTATCCGATGCTGCTCATTGACCGCGTGCTGGAAATCGTGCCGGGCAAATCCATCGTCGCCATAAAAAATGTGTCGATCAATGAGCCTTTCTTCGAAGGCCATTTCCCGCATCATCCTGTGATGCCCGGTGTGTTGATCACCGAAGCCATGGCTCAAGCGGCGGCGCTGTTTTCTTTCACAGATGACGACGGCGGCCTGAAATGCGATAGTGCCAAGACGGCCTATTACCTGGTAGGCATTGACGAGGCGCGTTTCCGCCGCCCCGTGGTGCCCGGCGACCAATTGCGTCTGGAAGTGCAGGCTGAACGGCTCAGCCGCGCCATCTGTAAATACCAAGGGCGTGCACTGGTGGACGGCCAGGTTGTGGCCGAGGCCAAGCTCATGTGCGCCATCCGTAGCCTGGAAGCGTAAATGTCAGGAAATATCCATCCCACCGCCTTGGTCGACCCGGGCGCTCAGATCGACAGCAGCGTGCGGATCGGGCCGTATAGCGTCGTTGGCCCGGATGTCACTATCGGTGCTGGGACGGAGATCGGCCCTCACTGCGTGATCGACGGCGTGACGACGATAGGCCGAGATAACCGGTTTTACCGGTTTTGTTCGATCGGCGGCATGCCGCAGGACAAGAAATACGCCGCAGAACCCACGCGTCTAGTGATTGGCGACCGTAATACGGTCCGGGAATTCACCACGTTCAATACGGGCACGGTCCAGGACGGTGGCGTGACCACCATGGGCAACGACAACTGGATCATGGCCTACGTGCACGTTGCGCACGATTGCCATCTCGGCAACAACACCATTCTGGCCAACTCAGTACAACTGGGCGGTCACGTCCACGTCGGCGACTGGGCCATTGTGGGCGGACTGACCGGGGTGCACCAGTTCAGCAAGATCGGGGCGCACAGCATGACTGGGGGCAATAGCTCGCTGATGCAGGACATGCCGCCTTTTGTGTTGGGCGCCGGCAATCCTTGCCGACCCGTGGGCGTTAATGTCGAGGGCTTGCGCCGTCGCGGTTTCAGCGCGTCGGTGATTTCCAGCCTGCGAGAGGCATACAAGATCGTTTTCCGCCGTGGGTTGTCGTTGGACGAGGCGCGCGCAGAGCTGCGCGCTCGCCAGCAGTCGCATCCTGATGCGACCGAGGCGTTGCAGGTCTTGCTGGATTTCTTTGATGCCTCGAACCGGGGCATCATCCGGCCATGACCACTACTGTCGGCATGGTGGCAGGTGAGCCTTCGGGTGACCTGCTGGCCAGCCGTGTCATTACCGGCCTGCATCAGGCATCGTCCGATTTACATTGCCAAGGCATAGGCGGGCCCGCCATGGATGCGGCCGGCTTCGAGGCCTGGCATCCCATGCATGCGCTGACGGTATTTGGCTATGTGGACGCCCTCAAACGCCTGCCTGGGTTGTTACGAACCTACGGTGACGTCAAGCGTCGCTGGCTGTCCAAACCGCCCTCAGTGTTCGTTGGGGTGGACGCGCCGGATTTCAATCTGAAGCTCGAATTGCAGCTGCGCCAGGCGGGGACGCCTACCGTGCATTTCGTCGGCCCGTCGATCTGGGCGTGGCGTTACGAGCGTATACACAAGATCCGCGAGGCGGTGTCGCACATGCTGGTGCTGTTTCCTTTCGAGGAAGACCTGTACCGCAAAGAAGGCATCCCGGTAACCTATGTCGGGCATCCCTTGGCTGACGCCATTCCGATGCAACCCGACCGTGCGGCGGCACGCCTCCGTCTGGGCCTGGATGACAATGCGCGTGTCTTGGCAATCTTGCCAGGCAGCCGCTCGTCGGAGATCCGCATTCTCGCACCGCGTTTTCTGCAGGCGGCGCAACAACTGCGCCGGCGGGATCCCAGTCTGATATGCATCGTGCCCATGGTCAATGCCCAGCGCCGTCAGGAATTCGACGCCATTTTGGCGCAATATCCGGTCCCGGGGCTGCGCTGTGTGACTGCCGATGATCTGACAGCAGCAGGCAGTGCACCGGTGGCCTGGACAGCGCTTGAGGCCAGCGATGCGGTGCTGGTGGCCAGTGGCACGGCCACCCTGGAGGCAGCGCTATTCAAGCGCCCCATGGTTATTTCGTATTATTTGTCCCCCTGGATGCGCCGCATCATGGCTTGGAAATCCGGCCAGCAACGGCCGTATCTGCCCTGGGTGGGGCTGCCTAACGTGCTGCTGCGGGATTTCGCCGTGCCGGAGCTATTGCAGGACGATGCTACGCCGGATAAGCTGGCTGAGACGACCTGGGCTGCCCTGACGGACGAGGCCCATGCCGCACGCATATACTCGCGTTTTACCGCCATGCATCACGATCTGACGCGCGATACGGCGAGCTTGGCGGCGCGCGCAATTCTCGATGTGGCCCATGGATCAACATAGCCTTTTTGCCTGCACCACGCCGGATTTTTCGGGCGTGACGATGGCCGGCGTCGACGAGGCCGGCCGCGGGCCGCTCGCAGGGGCTGTATACGCAGCTGCCGTGATTCTGGATCCCGCCAGGCCCATCGACGGCTTGGCCGACTCCAAGGTGCTCACCGCAGTCCGCCGCGAGGCGCTGGCCATAGAGATCCAGGAATACGCATTGAGTTGGTGCGTTGCCAGTGCCAGTGTCGATGAAATCGACAACTTGAACATTTTGCGGGCGACACTTTTGGCCATGCAGCGCGCCGTCGAAGGGCTGGCTCATGCGCCGCAGGTGGCCATGGTCGATGGCAACCAGGCGCCAAAGCTCCGCTGTACGGTGCAAACCGTGATCAAGGGGGATGCGCTGGTGCCGGCCATCTCGGCAGCCTCCATTCTGGCGAAAACAGCTCGTGACGCTGATTTGTTGCGCTTGCATGCACAGTATCCACAGTACGGTTTTGATCAGCACAAGGGCTACGGCACTGCGTTGCACTTGACGCGGCTGCGCGAACATGGGCCCTGCGCGGAACACCGGCGCAGTTTTGCGCCCGTGCGCGAGCTGTTGATGCCGGCACCGTAAGATACTGTTTACCTCGAGGATTTCCCGCTCGTGCGGTGCAGGCTGAATTGCATTTAATTCGATTTAATGGCGTTCTTCGCACGGGTATCGTGCACCGCGTATTGCACCCTCTATCTCTGCCATGAAACACATCGCGTCCCGCGACAATCCTCAATTCAAGCAATTGCAGCGTCTGGCCCAGCATGCCGGGCGTCGTGGCGAAAACGCGATCCTGGAGGGCGTGCATTTGTGTCAGGCCTGGTTGGCGTCGTCAACGACGCCGGCCTTGGCGGTATTCGATGCGGACCGGCTGGACCGTCCGGAACTGTCGGCGTTGCTGGCTGCCGTACAGGCGGTCCTGCCCGAGCGGCAAATTTTGGCGTTGACGCCGCAGCTTTTGAAGCATCTGGAGACCGTTGAAACCGGTCAGGGCGTGCTGTTCATTGTCGATCCGCCGTCGCCAACGCTGCCTGTGCGCTTGGACGAGTCCATGGTATGGCTAGACCGGGTGCAGGACCCGGGCAACGTCGGCACGATTTTGCGGATATGCGCGGCCGCAGGCGTGTCTCGCGTGTTGCTGTCGCCGGGCTGCGCGGCGGCCTGGTCGCCCAAAGTGCTGCGTGGCGGCCAAGGTGCGCATTTTGCGCTGTCCATACACGAACAGGTGGATCTGATGGCCTGCGTGGATCGTCTGGATGTGCCATTGGCGGTGACGACGTTGGAAAACGCCCAGGAGCTCTATGCAACTGCGTTGCCAAAGGCATGCGCCTGGGTATTCGGCCACGAGGGGCAGGGCGTTTCGTCCGACTTGCAGTCTGTCGCCACGCTACGGGTACGCATTGACCACGCCCCCTTGGTGGAGTCTTTGAACGTAGGCGTGGCAACGGCGCTGTGTCTGTTTGAACAGCGCCGCCAGGGAACGGCTCCACGCGGCCGGAGCTGACCAGATGCGATTCCCTGCGACGGTTTGAACGGAGTGCCTGAGTGATGTGGGCTATCTAAACAGGCCTCGTATGCCGCGCTCGCGTCCTTGCATGAATGGCCGGCCCTCCATACGACGGTCTAATTCGATCTATCCAGGCCCACCTCTTGCATGACCGTCGTGGCGATTTCCTCGATGGACTTTGTCGTCGTGGATAACCAGGAAATCCCTTCGCGGCGCATCATGCGCTCGGCCTCGGCCACTTCGTAGCGGCATTGTTCCAACGTCGCGTACTGGCTGTTGGGACGGCGTTCGTTGCGGACCTCGGACAGGCGTTCAGGCTGAATCGAGAGGCCAAACAGCTTGGATCGATGCGGCGCCACCGTCGAGGGCAGCGTGCCCCGCTCGAAATCGTCGGGCGTCAGCGGGAAATTGGCGGCTTTGATGGCGTACTGCATGGCCAGATACAGGCTGGTCGGCGTCTTGCCACAGCGGGACACGCCGACTAGGATGACATCGGCCTGGTCCAATTGGTTGATGAACTGCCCGTCGTCATGTGCCAGGCTGAAATTGATGGCATCAATCCGGTTCCGGTACTGCTCAGAGTTGGCCGCCATATGGGAACGGCCGACGGAATGATTGGATTTCATCCCCAAAGCCTGCTCGATATGTCCGACGAAGGTGCCAAAAAGGTCCAGAAAAATTCCATTGGCGCGGCGGACGCATTCCATGCTGTGGGGGTCGACCAGCGTGCTGAAGACAATAGGCGGCAGGCCGGTTTCATTGGCGTTGCGGTCGATGCGCTCGGCGACTTCCCGGGCTTTTTCCAGTGTGTCGATAAAGGGCAGGCGGATCGGCTTGAAGCGTACTTGCTCAAATTGGGACAACACAGAGTGACTGAATGTTTCTGCGGTGATGCCGGTGCTGTCCGAGACGATGTAGACAGTACGTTCGATAGGGGACGAAGCCATATGTAAAATATTCCAACCAAAGTGGAGGGCTGGAGTGCCCGACCGGGTACAATTCGACCCCAATCAGTCACCCCAAGAGCGGTCTCAGGCTGGTTTGGTCAGCGCATCGTGATGTTTTGACCAAACTCGCTTTCTCTATTGTAAAAGGTGACTTAAATGTCGTACGTCGTTTCGTTCGAGCAGCTCCGCATGACGGATGTGGACTCGGTAGGAGGTAAGAACGCATCACTAGGTGAAATGATCAGTCAGCTGTCCGGCGCGGGTGTCCGCGTACCGGGCGGTTTTGCTACGACTGCTGAAGCCTTCCGTGATTTCCTCAAAGCCTCTGGTCTGGATGCGCGCATTGCCACGCGACTCAGCACGCTGAACCCCGAAGACGTTCGCGAGCTGGCGACGGCTGGCGCCGAGATCCGCCAATGGATCGTCGATGCTCCGTTCTCGCCCGAATTCGAGCAGCAGATCCGCACGGCCTTTGCCGCGCTGGATGCTGACGGCAAGGGTTCGTTCGCTGTGCGTTCGTCCGCAACGGCCGAGGATTTGCCTGATGCCTCGTTCGCGGGCCAACAGGAAACCTTCCTGAATGTCGTCGGTATTGACGACGTGCTGGACAAGATTCGCCACGTGTTCGCGTCGTTGTACAACGACCGTGCGATCTCCTATCGCGTGCACAAAGGCTATGCTCACGCCGAAGTCGCGTTGTCGGCGGGCGTGCAACGCATGGTGCGCTCTGACAAGGGCAGCGCCGGCGTGATGTTCACCATCGACACCGAATCGGGCTTCCAAGACGTGGTGTTTATCACCTCTTCCTATGGCCTGGGCGAAACCGTGGTGCAGGGCGCCGTGAACCCCGACGAGTTCTACGTGTTCAAGCCTACGCTGGAAAAGGGTCACTATCCCATCGTCAGCCGCCGTATCGGCTCCAAGCTGATCAAGATGGAATTCGATCCCGAGCGCCCCGAAGGCCGTGCCGTACGCACAGTGGATGTGCCGGTATCCGAGCGCAACCGTTATTCGTTGACCGATGATGAGGTCTCTGAATTGGCGCGCTACGCGGTCATCATCGAAAAGCACTACAAGCGCCCGATGGATATCGAGTGGGGCCGTGACGGCGTGGATGGCAAAATCTACATTCTGCAAGCTCGCCCCGAAACGGTGAAATCGCAGCAAACCGGCAACGACGTCCAGCAGCGCTATCGCCTGAAAGCTACCGGCCAGGTCCTGATCACCGGCCGTGCTATCGGCCAGAAAATCGGCTCCGGCCCCGTGCGCGTCGTGGCCGACATTTCTGAAATGGATCGTGTGCAGCCCGGCGATGTGCTGGTGACCGACATGACCGACCCTAACTGGGAACCGGTCATGAAACGCGCCTCGGCCATCGTGACCAACCGTGGCGGCCGTACCTGCCACGCGGCCATTATTGCGCGTGAACTGGGTATCCCGGCTGTGGTGGGCTGCGGAGAAGCGACCGATGTCCTGAAAGAAGGCCAGGCCGTGACCGTGTCGTGCGCCGAGGGTGACGAGGGCCGCATTTACGACGGTCTGATCGAAACCGAAGTCGAAGAGGTCCGCCGCGGCGAAATGCCGCCGATCGACGTCAAGATCATGATGAACGTCGGTAATCCTCAGCTGGCTTTCGATTTCGCGCAAATCCCCAACTCGGGTGTGGGCCTGGCTCGCCTGGAGTTCATCATCAACAACAACATCGGCATTCACCCGAAGGCCGTGCTGGATTACCCGAATGTCGATGCCGAGCTGAAAAAGGCGGTCGAATCGGCTGCCCGCGGCTATGCCAGCCCGCGCGCTTTCTTTGTCGAAAAGCTCGCTGAAGGCATCGCCACCATCGCCGCCGCGTTCTGGCCCAAGTCGGTCATCGTGCGTATGTCGGACTTCAAGTCCAACGAATATCGCAAGCTGGTGGGCGGTTCGCGTTACGAGCCTGAGGAAGAAAACCCCATGCTGGGTTTCCGCGGCGCGTCGCGCTATATCGCTGCCGACTTTGCCGAGTGCTTCCGCATGGAATGCGAGGCGCTCAAGAAAGTGCGCGACGAAATGGGCCTGACCAACGTCGAGATCATGGTGCCGTTCGTGCGTACGGTCAGCCAGGCCAAGCGCGTGGTGGACCTGCTGGCCGCCCATGGCTTGGCTCGCGGCGAAAACGGCCTGAAGCTCATCATGATGTGCGAAGTCCCGTCCAATGCCTTGTTGGCCGACCAGTTCCTGGAACATTTCGACGGCTTCTCGATCGGTTCGAACGACATGACGCAGTTGACGCTGGGCCTGGATCGCGACTCCGGTATGGAGCTGTTGGCCGCCGACTTCGACGAGCGTGATGATGCGGTGAAGTTCATGCTGAGCCGTGCGATCAAGGCTTGCCTGGCCGCCAACAAGTACGTCGGTATCTGCGGCCAAGGCCCCAGCGACCATCCCGATTTCGCTCAGTGGCTCAAGGACGAAGGCATTCTGTCCATGTCGTTGAATCCGGACACGGTGGTCGATACGTGGCAGCGTCTGGCTAAGTAATCTGGCTGGAACAGCTCGTCATAGCAAAAGCCCTGCATTCAAAGAATGCAGGGCTTTTTTTCGCCTTGGGCGTTACTTTGCTTGGATATGGCCGGTGTTTTGAGGCGATCGCATGGACGTACGCTGGCACAGTCCTAGAAATCGTCGCACCAGGCTAGCCGCCGTGGGTGTCGGCCCCAAGGCAGCGCTGAGGGCGGCGGTATCGAGCCCTTCGCGGCCATATGCGGTCTGATACTGCTGCAGATGATCGCGCATGAACTCAGGCCCGAATTCTGGATGGAATTGCGTGGAATAGATCGCGGGCGCCAGGCGGATCAATTGATGAGGATCCATATCTGAGCGGGCCAGCGCGACGGCACCGGGGGGTAACTGCGTGACGCTTTGTGCGTGCAGCAATTGGGCAGGAAAGCGGGTGGGCAAACCCGTCATCAAGGCATCGCCTGTCGCATCTGGCAAGCACTCTATGGTTTGCGTTCCAAGTTCGCGGCCCTTGATGTTGTAGTCCACTACGCCCCCGAGCGCATGCGCCAGCAATTGATGGCCGTAGCATACGCCGAACATAGGCAGGCTCTCGGCTGCTGCCTGCCGTATCCACGCGGCCGTGCGCTCGCTCCAGGCCTCGAGGTCCGTCACCATGGCAGGTGACCCCGTGATCAGTGCCGCGCGATAGGCCGAGGGCGCCAGAGGCTCCTCGTCCAGATACACCCGTACGATGTGCACCGCATCGGGCGACAGTCCGGCAGCATGGCGCATCATGTCGGCATAGCCGCCATGCGATTGGCGCAGGACTTCATCAGGGTCACCGGTATGCAGAATCAGGACGGGCAGTAGGCCGTCGGAATGGGGGGCAGCAGTATTCATTGGGAAATCCAGAGGCTTGCCATTGGGCGCAAAACGCAGTCAACACAGCATGATGATAAATCGTCATGACGCAGAAATCCGTACAATCGAGCCATATTCTGTTGCAGAGGGGACGCGGGGATGCCCCTTGCTTCCTTGGCTTCCGAGGGCATATGGGCCGGTAGAGTCCAACCCAGGGTTTATCAAATAAGGCATCACATGATGTGGATATGGTTCGGACTGGCAGCGGCCGCACTCATCGGTGAGGTGGCTAGCGGCACGTTTTACCTGTTGCTGGTCGCACTGGGGCTGGCCGCGGGCGGCGCAGTAGCGTGGTTCGACGCCGGCTTCGAGTGGCAACTCGTGGCATGCGCTGTGGTGGCTTTGGTGGGATTATTTGTATTGCGCCGTACCGGCGTCCTGAAAAAACGCGAGGTCGATGCGAAGAGTAATGCGGATGTGCATCTGGACATCGGCCAGACTGTCGAAGTCGAAAGCTGGACCGACGCCGGCATTGCACGCGTCTGGTATCGTGGCGCGCATTGGCAAGCAGAGCTCGCAGCCGGTCAACCGCGTGAGCCGGGTCTGTACATGATCAGCGAGGTCCGTGGTCCGCGGCTGGTGCTGAAGCGCAAGGTGTGAATCGCATAGCCGAGTACGTTACAGTCTAGGCTTGTCTGTCTGATTTCGTGGCCGCCCTCGATGGGTGCGGTCGTCTCTCATCCCACGCAGGACCATTTCCATGATGCTCGAACCTTCCACTATCGCCCTGATCGTCTTGGTCGTTCTGGCGTTGTTGATCATCATCAAGGCCATTGCCATCGTGCCGCAGCAGCACGCCTGGGTCGTCGAACGGCTGGGCAAGTTCGACCGGGTGCTTTCGCCAGGCGCGGGGTTTGTGATCCCGTTTATTGAGCGCGTTTCCTACAAACATTCGCTCAAGGAAATCCCGCTGGACGTGCCGAGCCAGGTCTGCATTACGCGCGATAACACGCAATTGCAGGTCGATGGTGTCCTCTATTTCCAGGTAACGGATCCGATGCGCGCGTCGTACGGTTCGTCCAACTACATCTCGGCAATTACTCAGCTGGCGCAGACCACGCTGCGTTCGGTGATCGGGAAACTGGAATTGGATCGCACTTTCGAGGAACGCGAATTCATCAACGCCACGATTGTGGCCTCACTCGATGAGGCCGCGCTGAACTGGGGGGTGAAGGTATTGCGTTATGAAATCAAGGATTTGACGCCGCCCAACGAAATCCTGCGCGCGATGCAAGCTCAGATTACCGCCGAGCGGGAAAAGCGTGCGCTGATCGCAGCCTCCGAAGGCCGCCGTCAGGAGCAGATCAACATCGCGACCGGCGAACGGGAAGCCGCCATCGCGCGCTCGGAGGGTGAAAAGCAGGCGCAGATCAACCAGGCCCAGGGCGAGGCTGCTGCTGTGCTGGCCATTGCCGAAGCAACTGCGAAGGCGATCACACAAGTGGGCGAGGCAGTGCGTCAGCCAGGCGGCATGGAAGCCGTCAACCTGAAGGTCGCCGAGCGTTATGTCGATGCCTTCGGCAATGTCGCCAAGGAAGGCAACACCCTGATCCTGCCGTCCAATTTGTCGGATGTCGGCGGCCTGATTGCGTCGGCGATGGCGATCGTCAAGACGAGCAAGCCGGTGTAATACAGGTTTGTGCCGGATGCGCCAGACTGCCTGGTTCAGACGTGGCAGCCTGCCTTGGTCAGAACGCTGCGTATCCAGCAGACGGCCAGTTTCAACGAGCCTCGAGCGCGTTTCGGCAAAGGCCTCTGTAGAAGGGTCTCGCCGAGGTCAAGGTGGCGACTGACAGATGTGTCTAGCCTCATCTGGCTTGGCGAGGCTGCAGGATGGCCAGCCGTCGTTCAATCGTCGCGCCGCGAACTGCGGGTGTCGTGCTTCATGATGCGTTCTTTCTCGCGCTGCCAGTCTTTTTCACGAGAGCTGTCGCGTTTGTCGTAAAGCTTCTTGCCGCGGCCCAGCGCGAAATCGAGCTTGATCCGTCCATTTTTGTAGTGCAGATTCAGCGGGACGAGGGTGTAGCCACGTTGCTCGACCTTGCCGATCAGCTTGCTGATTTCCTCGCCTTTGAGCAGCAGTTTGCGCGTGCGCATGGCGTCGGGATGGATGTGCGTGGAGGCAGTAGGCAAGGGGCTGACATGCATGCCCAGCAAAAACAGCTCGCCATCGCGCACGATGACGTAGCTTTCTTTGAGCTGGACGCGGCCCTCGCGAATCGCCTTGACCTCCCAGCCTTGCAGGACCAGGCCGGCCTCGTAGCGGTCTTCGATGAAATAATCGTGGGTGGCCTTGCGGTTGTCGATAATGCTCATAAAGGCTGATCAGGCAGTAATCCGGCGAAAAATGCGGCGGTAGCTGCGCTACCGGTAAAATCCAACCATTCTAGCGATTTGCGATAGCCGATGCATAAAGTACAGCGATCTGTCCTGGTTCCCTATAGTGCCGCGCAGATGTTCGACCTCGTTGCCGACGTGGAAAAGTATCCCGAATTCATGCCGTGGTGCGGCGGAACGGAGGTCCAGTCACGGGACGAACACGGGATGCAGGCCTCTGTGATGATCAGTTTTGCGGGGATGAAGCAGCGCTTCACCACCCGCAATACCCACGAGTACCCCAACCGGATTCAGCTCGAGCTGGTGGATGGCCCGTTCTCGATGCTGGTGGGCAACTGGGAATTCCAGGCCCTGGCCGAGGACGCGTGCAAGGTCCTGTTCACACTGGAATACGCGTTTTCCAACCGCGCCCTGGAAATGGTGGTGGGCCCGGTCTTTAACCGGATTGCGACCAGTTTTATCGATTCCTTTACCAAACGGGCGCAGGCGATCTATGGGGAATAAGCCTGCCGTGCTGCGAGTCAGCGTGTGTTATCCCACGCCTACGGCCACATGGCTGCGCGAATTGACATTGCCGGCCGGCGCCACGGCCGCAGACGCGCTGCGCGAGAGCGGTTTTGAGGCTGGGTTTCCCGGGCTGGATCCGTGGGGGCAGGGCGTGGGCGTGTTTGGCAAACAATGCCAGGCCGAGACGCCATTGGCCGACGGTGATCGGATCGAGATCTATCGTCCGCTGACGTTCGATCCCATGGTCTCGCGCCGCCGACGGGCTGATCACCGCCGCGCCAAGGCCACGGCGGCACGCAACGGCCGCGAGCGCCCAGCTGGATTGTTGTAGACCCCGTTTCGCAGCGAACCCGCCGCCTGTCGCGGAAAAAGTCATCGGCAGGACAAAATAGTCCCTGGATTCCGGCGTAAGATACCGGCTACAGATTTACGTTTACGTTAACGTCATGCAAAATGGACGGATGGCGGATGTGGCCGTTCACGAGACAGCCATGACGCCAGCTAGACCAACCAACAGGAGACAACGCTGTGGATCTGGAATTGACTGACGAGCAGCAGGCTTTTGCGCAGGCTGCGCGCGACTATGCACAGGGCGAGCTCGCCCCCAACGCCGCTCGTTGGGATGCCGAGGGCATTTTTCCCCGTGAGGCCTTTGCGCGAGCGGGCGAATTGGGTTTCTGCGCGATTTATGCGTCCGAGGATATCGGCGGCCTGGGGCTGCCTCGGTTGGACGCCACGCTGGTGTTCGAGGAAATGGCCGCGGTCGATCCATCGACGACAGCGTTCCTGACGATTCACAACATGGCGACCTGGATGGTTGGCCAATGGGGCCAACCGGCGCTGCGTGAGGCCTGGGGGCCGTTGCTGGCCACCGGAGAAAAACTCGCTTCGTATTGTTTGACTGAGCCTGGCGCAGGGTCGGATGCCGGTTCGTTGCGCACCAGCGCGAAACGCGACGGTGACGATTTTGTGCTCAACGGCGCCAAGGCGTTCATCTCGGGCGGCGGCGATACGGATCTGCTGGTCGTCATGGCGCGCACCGGCGGCGAGGGGCCTGGCGGTGTCAGCGCTTTTGCCGTCCCGGCCGACAGCGCTGGTATCAGCTATGGCCGCAAAGAGGAAAAAATGGGATGGAACAGCCAGTCCACGCGTCCCATCACCTTTGAAAACGTGCGAGTGCCGGCCGCCAATATGCTGGGCAAGGAAGGCGAGGGTTTCAAGATCGCCATGAAAGGCCTGGACGGCGGACGCATCAATATCGGTACCTGCTCCGTGGGCGCTGCCCAGGGCGCATTGGACGCCGCACGGCGCTACATGGACGAGCGCAAACAGTTCGGCCGCCGCCTGGCTGAGTTTCAGGCCTTGCAGTTCAAACTCGCGGACATGGCTACGCATTTGGTTGCCGCCCGGCAGATGGTGCGATTGGCAGCGTGCAAGCTGGACGCCGGCTCGCCCGATGCCGGCACATATTGCGCCATGGCCAAGCGCTTTGCGACCGATATGGGTTTCCAGATCTGCCTGGACGCACAGCAGATTCATGGGGGTTATGGCTACTTGCGGGACTATCCCTTGGAGCGCCTGGTGCGCGATACTCGTGTCCATCAGATTCTCGAGGGCACCAACGAGATCATGCGTGTGATCGTTGCCCGCCAATTGCTGGAAAAAGGAGCAGATATCAGATGACCGCCCCCGTGCTGTTCGAAGAAAAAACCGCCGCCAATGGGATGCGTGTGGCGTTTGCCACGCTGAACGCGCCGCAGACGCTCAACGGCCTGTCGCTGGAGATGGTCGATATGCTGGCCGAACGCTTGACGGCCTGGTCGCAGGACGACAAGGTGGCGATGGTGGTGCTGCAGGGCGCAGGCGGCAAAGCCTTCAGCGCGGGCGGAGATCTGCATGGTCTGTATCACAGCATGCAGGAATACCAGGGGCAGGGTGCTTGGGCCAATCCGCTGGCCCGTGATTTCTTTGAGCGCGAGTATCGTCTCGATTATCAGATTCACACCTATCCCAAGCCTATCCTGTGCTGGGGGCATGGCATCGTGATGGGCGGCGGCGTCGGCCTCATGATGGGGGCCAGCCATCGGGTAGTCAGCGAAACAACGCGCCTGGCCATGCCGGAAATTTCGATTGCCCTGTTTCCCGATGTGGGCGGCAGTTGGATGCTGAACCATATGCAGGGGCGCATCGGGCTGTTCTTGGCGCTGACGGGTGCGCATCTGACGACCTCGGATGCCTTGTATGCCGGCGTTGCGGATTATCGTCTGGACTCGTCGGGCTGGCCCCAGTTTGTCCAAGCATTGCTGCAAACGCCTTGGGCGGCGTCGGGTGCCGAGGATGGACGCTCAGCGCGCTCGATGAACGACGACCTGTTGCGTGATGTCCTGCTGGCTCATGAGCCCGAGACAGAGCTTTCCCCTGGGCCATTGCGTCAGCATGCGGCATTGATCAATGGCCTGTGCGGCGGCGAGAACCTGAGCGCGATCTATGGCGCGATCGCCGAGCTGAAAACCCACGAAGACCCTTGGCTGGCCCGCGCCGCAGCGACGATGCTGGCGGGCTCGCCGGGTTCGGCACGCCTGGCTTTTACCCTGTTGCGCCGCACGCGGCTCAGCTCATTGGCCGAGGTGTTCCGCATCGAATACATTGCGGCCCTGGCATGCACGGCCGAGGGGGATTTCGCCGAGGGTATCCGAGCCTTGCTGATAGACAAAGACAAGCAACCCAAATGGAATCCGGCGACCTTGGAGCAGGCATCCGAGGTGTGGGTGCAGCGCTTTTTCGAGGCGCCTTGGCCGGCAGGGCAGCCTCATCCGCTGGCGGACTTGGGCGCCGAGGCTTAAATTCGGTAGTAATCTGATTTCAGACAGCGCATACAGACAAACACGAGGAGACCCCCACATGAGCAGTATTGCGTTTATCGGTCTGGGCAATATGGGTGCGCCCATGGCAAACAATCTGATCAAGGCCGGCCACCAGTTGGCGGTGTTCGATCTGGTGCCTGGCGCGGTCAACAGCTTGGCCGATGCAGGCGCGCGTGCGGCGACGTCTGCCGCCGATGCGGTGCGAGGCGCCGAAGTCGTGGTCACCATGCTGCCTGCCAGCAAACATGTCGAGGCCCTGTATCTGGGCCAGGACCTGCTGGGCGCGATCGATCCCAGCGCACTGGTGATTGAGTGCAGCACCATCGCCCCGGATTCGGCGCGCAAAGTCGCCACAGCGGCTCAGCAGCGCGGTCTGGCAATGATCGACGCGCCGGTGTCCGGCGGCACTGCAGGCGCGGCCGCAGGGACGTTGACATTCATCGTCGGCGGCGAGGCCGACAATCTGGCGCGTGCCATGCCGGTTCTGCAAGCGATGGGCAAGAATATTTTCCACGCCGGCCCGGCTGGCGCGGGCCAAGTGGCCAAGATCTGCAACAACATGCTGTTGGGTATCTTGATGGCCGGAACCTCAGAGGCTTTGGCCCTGGGCGTGGCTAATGGCCTGGATCCCAAAGTCCTGTCGGACATCATCGCAAAGAGCTCTGGCCGCAACTGGGCAACCGAGTTGTACAACCCCTGGCCCGGCGTCATGGAAAACACGCCCGCATCAAAGGGCTACGCCGGCGGCTTTGGCGTCGACCTGATGCTAAAAGATCTGGGCCTGGCCGCAGAGGCGGCGTTGTCCTCGCGATCGTCGATTCCCTTAGGCGAGCTCGCACGCAATCTGTATTCGCTGCATAGTGGTGACGGCAGTGGCAAGCTGGATTTTTCCAGCATCGTCAATCTGTACACGCACAAGACGCAGTAAGAGCAGGCGTTGGTCTGCAGGCGTACGCATTACGCAATGAGCTCTCGCGTTGAGCCGCGTTTGCGTACGCGGATTTTTCCTAGCCCGGTGTTTGCGGGGCCATGAGTTTTCATAACGGGAACAACCGTGTCGTCCGAGCCCACACAAACCGCCGCTATCCAGTGCGTGCGTGACAGCTTTGCCCGGCAAACCATCATGACCTTGTTTGATGCGCGTTTATCGCGCGTCGAGCCCGGGCTGGTCCATATCGAACTGCCGTTTCGTGCGGATCTGTGCCAACAGAACGGCTATCTGCACGCCGGGATATCCACGACCATCGCGGACAGCGCAGGCGGTTATGCGGCGCTGTCGCTGTTCGAGCCCGGCGAAGACGTCCTGACCTCTGAATTCAAGATGAATTTCCTGTCGCCGGCTGACGGCGAGCGTTTTGTGGCGACAGGGCGGGTGCTCAAGCCCGGACGGAGGTTATCTATCTGCCAGGTTGAGGTCCATGCTTATCGCGGCGATCAATCCACGCTATGTGTGGTGGGGCTGATGACGGCTGTCCGTGTGAAGCCGCGATAGGGGCGCGAAGGTAAATCCCAGCCTTATCGTTTGAACCCACCGTCGGCCAAATCGTACGGCAATGGCGTTACGGTGATCTTTGCACCGTCAGGCGTGCCTACGCGCAGATCGCCATCGTCCAGCGAGGCCAGAGCGATCTCGAACAACGCGCCGCCACGCGAGGCATCGACGATGCGTCCGCACGGCTCATCGGGTTGTCTGGCATCGTAAATGTCGGTACCGGGGGCCGGCGGCTCATCCATCGTGTCCCACTGACCATACGCGGTGCGGCGTTTTACCGTGCCACGATAGTGGCTGCGGGCGACGATTTCCTGTCCTGGGTAGCAGCCCTTGGTAAAGCTCACGCCGCCTATCAGGTCCAGATTCAGGGTTTGCGGAATGAACAAGTCTTGCGTCGCGGCACCCACCCAGGGCAGGCCAGCGGCCAAGTCGGCCGCGTGCCATTGATCAGCGTCGCCGCGTTGCACCAGCGCCGCCAGCGCCGCGGCGCTGGTTTGCTGCGCCTCACTGGCGATCCACCACCAACGCAGGCCGCCGCTGACAGAGGGCGCGGCAATCCATGTTCCGCTGGGCAGCTCGGCCCGTTGCCAGGGCGTGGCGGGCAAGGTTCCGCCAACTGCAGTCTCCAATTTCGCCATATCGGCAGGTTCGGCCCAGACACCGGTCACGTGCAGCGCCGCCGGCGCCAGCTTGGCTTTGGCGCGCAGCACAAACATTGATAGCCGTTTGACCAGCGCCTCGGTCAGATCACGGCGGACCAATGCATAGAGTTGGGGGCCGTCCGCGTTTTCCGATGCCTCGCCGTTCTGTTGCGTCCGCCACAGCACCAGCGTCGCCAGCAGGCGTCCCTTGGCCGTACAGTACCCGCCCAGTCGGGCGGTTTCGGGCGTCAGTCCCGTCACGTCCTGCGTCAGTTGTCCGTGTAAAAAGGACAAGGCATCCGCCCCCGAGGCGTAAATGACCGTGTAGTCGGACAGCGGGGCGGCATAGGCCGTCCCTGCCGTGTTCGGTGATAGTGAGTCAAAAAAAGCAGACATGTCGTAGCCCGGCAATGGAGTGGGGCGCGCTAGAGCGCCCGATGCCGTGATGATACCCGGACGTCGCCTGCGGTGAGGTTTAAACCCTGGTCTGTTCCAGGAAAAAACGGATCTCTCGGGGACGCCCCTTGCCTATGGGAGAGGCGCCGTAAGCGGGGTCTATCGATGACCAGCCATACCCTTGCGGACACAACGAGACACAGCCAGCGCCAGATCAAATGCGCGCGATCCATTAAACTGCGTACATCTTTGACCGATCCCTTCCCTAAAGGAAAGGAATTTCCATTTCCCCGAACCGAGCCGTTGCACGTCATCGCTCATGCACTCAGCTGGATGAAAAAGCTTTTCCTCTATTTTCTGCTGCTCTGTCTGACAGTACTCGTATTGGCAGGCGCAGCTGCCGGTGGCGCCTGGTATTGGATGAACCGCGCGATTGCCTTGCCGGCCGACAAGGTCGAATTCATCGTTACGCCGGGCAGCACCCCGCGCGCGATGGCACGCGCCATGAACGAGGCCGGGATTCCTATCTGGGAAGACGGCTTTGCCTGGATGGCCCGGCTGTCCGAACGTGACAAATTGATCAAGGCGGGGGGCTACGAGGCTCGCCGCGGCGACTCTCCGTGGACATTGCTGGATCGTCTCGCTCGAGGCGAAATGGTGCAGCGGCAGGTCACCCTGCTGGAGGGGTGGACGTACCAGCAAATGCGCGAGGCACTGCGCACCAATCCCGACGTGAAACAAACGCTCGGCGACATCAGCGACGAGGCCCTGATGGAGAAACTGGGCTCTTCCATCAAGGCGCCAGAGGGCATGTTTTTCCCGGACACCTACGTTTTTACCCCCGGGACGACAGATTTCGACCTGCTGCGCCGAGCCTATCAACAGGGACAGCAGGTGCTGAACACGATCTGGGCGCAACGCCAGGATGATCTGCCGCTGAAGACCCCGTACGAGGCCTTGATTCTGGCCTCGATCATCGAGAAAGAAACCGGCCATGGCCCTGACCGCAACCGAGTGTCAGGTGTATTCGTGAATCGCTTGCGTATAGGCATGATGTTGCAGACCGATCCCACAGTCATCTACGGCATGGGGGAACGCTACCAAGGCCGCATCCGGCGCGCAGACCTGCAGGCCGATACGCCGTGGAACACCTACACGCGCGCCGGCCTGCCGCCGACACCGATTGCCGCCTCTGGGCGTGCCGCGCTGTTGGCTGCGGTCCAGCCGGAGCGCCATAAATATTTGTACTTTGTTTCGCGCGGCAACGGCACCAGCGAGTTTTCGGCTAATCTTTCCGAGCACAACCGCAACGTGGCGCGCTACATCCTGGGCAGGACGCAATGACAGCACGTGGACGTTTTATCACCCTTGAGGGCGTAGATGGGGCAGGGAAAAGCACTCATGCCGCGTGGATCGCGGATACGCTGCGTGCGGCGGGGCTCAGCGTCATCACGACTCGAGAGCCTGGAGGCACGCCGCTGGGCGAGATACTGCGCGGTCTGGTGTTGTCCGAGTCCATGACCTTAGATACGGAAACTCTGCTCATGTTTGCCGCACGTTGCGAACACGTGGCGCAGGTCATCGAGCCGGCGTTGGCCCGAGGCGATTGGGTGGTTTGCGATCGCTATACCGACGCCACCTACGCCTATCAAGGCGGCGGACGCCAGTTGGGTGCCCAACGGGTCGCCGTGCTCGAACAATGGATGCAGCCCTCGTTGCAGCCCGACCGGACCTGGTTGTTCGATGTGCCGTTGGAATTGGCCCGCGCACGCCTCGCAGATGCCCGTGAGCCAGACCGCTTCGAGCGCGAAGAAGCCGCCTTTTTCGAGCGCACGCGGTCGGCCTACCATGCCCGAGCCCAGGCGCAACCCGAACGCTTTCGTATCGTGGATTCCAGTCAGCCTATGCCCCAGGTGCGCGCCCAGTTGGAATCCGAACTGAAGGCCCTGATACAGGCCTCGCGAGCCCTATGAGCGTCGCCCAGTTTTTGCCGTGGCAACGCGAGATTGCGCAGAGCTGGTTGGCTGGGCGTGATCGTTTCGCGCACGCCTGGCTGATCCACGGGGTGGCGGGCATCGGCAAAGTCGAATTCGCCGCCGCGGCGGCGGCCAGTCTATTGTGCGAGTCGCCCATTGACAACTTGGCTTGCGGCCATTGCCCGGCCTGTACCTGGGTCGCCAGCGGCAACCACCCTGATTTGCGGCGCATTCGGCCCGAGGCAGTGGCATTGCAAGAGGGAGCGGCCACGGCTGAGAATCCTGACGATGCGGCGGCGCCTGCGAGCGAAACCGGCGCGGCCAAACGGGCGCCCTCCAAAGAGATTCGCATCGACCAGATCCGTGCGTTGGAATCCTGGTTCAATACGGCGACCCATCGGGGCGGCTGGCGTGTCGCCTTGCTGTATCCCGCTCAGGCCCTGAACGTGATCTCCGCCAACGCCTTGCTCAAGGTCTTGGAGGAGCCTCCCCCTCATACCGTATTCCTGCTGGTCGCCGACGCGCCCGACAGGCTGTTGCCGACGCTGGTATCGCGTTGCCGCCGTCTGCCGCTGCCGGCGCCGGGCAGCGATGTCGCTCTACAATGGCTGACAGAGCAGGGGGTAGCCTCGGCTCAGGACTGGCTGGCTGCGGCGGGCGGGGCTCCTTTGGCGGCGTTGCGTTTGTCTCAAAGCGGCGAGCAGGCTTGCCCCGAATGGCTGTCGAAATTGATCGAGCCGCTGGCCAAAGGCCAGTCGCCCGACATAGGCACCTTGGCCGAGAGCCTGGAAAAAAATGCGCCTGCAGATTGGATTGACACCTTGCAGCGGCTATATGCGGATCTGATGCTGGCAGGTGTCGGAGCCCCGGTGCGGTATTTTCCCTCACTGGCTCGGCCGGTCCAGCAGACCGCCTCGCGTGCCGATGCCGTGCGGCTGGCAGAGGGTGCGCGCTGGCTTACCCAACAGCGCCGCCTGGCCACCCATCCGCTCAGCCCTAAATTGTTTGCGCATGCCACCCTGCAGCGCGTGGCAGCATCTTGCCAAGCTTGACGATTCCGTATGTACGTAGATTCTCATTGCCACCTGAATTTCCCCGATCTCGCGCAAGATTTGCCCGGTATCCTGCAACGCATGGAGACGAACCGGGTCACTCACGCCTTGGTTGTCAGCGTCGATATGCCCGATTGGCCGGGTTTGATCGAATTGGTCGAGCCGCATCGCCATTTGTGGGCGTCGGTTGGCGTGCATCCCGACTATGAGGCGACCTCGGATCCGACCGAGGCAGAGCTGCTGGAATTGTCGAGGCATCCAAAGGTCGTAGCCATAGGCGAAACCGGGCTGGATTATTACCGGCTGAGCGAGCCGCTGGACTGGCAGCGCGAGCGATTCCGCCGCCATATTCGCGTGGCGCGGCAAGCGAACTTGCCGCTGATCATCCATACCCGCCAGTCAGTCGAGGACACCCTGCGTATTCTGCGCGAGGAGAATGCCGCCGAGGTCGGGGGAGTAATGCACTGCTTTACCGAGTCTTGGGAAATGGCGCAGGCTGCCATCGACCTGAATTTTTATATTTCCATTTCGGGCATCGTTACGTTCAAGAACGCCGGCATCGTGCATGAGGTCGCGACTAAAGTCCCCTTGGATCGCCTGTTGATCGAGACCGATTCGCCTTATTTGGCGCCGGTGCCTTACCGCGGCAAACGCAACGATCCGTCCAAGGTCATTCATGTGGCCGAAAAGATCGCGGATCTGAAGGGCATTCCAGTGGCTGAGGTGGCACGCGCTTCGACAGAGAATTTCTTCAAATTATTCAATAAGATAGATCGTTAACTTAAACTGATTTGTTTAAATTAAATTATTTAAACTAATTTCTTGATATCAATGCCATACGCACTGAAAGGATTTGGATTTTTCTAATTAAAAATCAATTATTTGTGTGATTTTTATGAAGTGAAATCTAGGTCTGGTGCCAAGCTCTTTCTTAAAGTAATTTCTACAATACGAAGTCCCGGGTTTTGACTGCACTTGCCTCGTACGAGGACGGTAGCTGTCGCGAGAGACGGGCTTATGCCGAGAATGCTATGAAACGTTATGCATCCTTTCCTATGAAAGCCCGCGGCCTCCTAGCAGCATTTGCGGTAGCGACGGCGGCGGCAGCTGTGCCGCCCGCCGCTCACGCCGATACCGCACCGGCAAATTGGTGGGTGTATGTCCATAACGACAAAGCTTCGGATCTCAAAGCACTGCTCGCCAAGGGGGCAGACCCCAATGTGCGCTACACCAATGGACAACCGGCTTTGATGCGTGCAGTGGTCGACGGAGCATGGAACGTCTTTGATGTGCTTGCCGCCGATCCCCGTACCGACGTCAACGCCGTCAATCCCGCCAATGAGACTGCCTTGATGTATCTGGCCGTGGCAGGGGAAACAGAACGAGCGCGCAAGCTCATTGCCCGGGGCGCCCAGGTCAACCGCCTGGGCTGGACCCCGCTGCACTATGCCGCGTCCAAAGCCCAGATGGACACGGCCAAGCTGCTGCTGGCCAACAAAGCCATGGTGAATGCGCCGTCTCCCGAGGGGACGACGCCGATCATGATGGCCGGCTTTTCCGGGCGTATGTACATGGTGCAACTACTGCTGGATGCCGGCGCCGACATCACCACCCGCAATCTCAAAGGACAAAATGCGTCCGATTGGGCCTATGCCGCCAAGCGTAACGAGCTCGGCGCAGAACTGGCCAAGATGATTGCAAAAGCCGAGCAGCAACGCGCTGCCCAGCGGGCGCAACAGGGACGTACGACAGCGATTCCCGTCACGGGCACGCCAGCGGCCCCCGTCGAGCCGGAACAAGTTCCACAGGCCGTGCAGCCTGATGCGCACACCTCTCAGCCCGCCAAAATCTCGGCACCAGCCCAATCAGAAGGCGAAGGCTCCTCTGTTGGCGGCGTGTCTGGCGTGCGGTTGAATAATTACGACTGATTTACGTCCTGGATTTCCCTAGTGATTCTCATAATTTGGGAAATTTCAGATAGAAATTTGAGAAAGAATCGCTAACCTGCGGCCTTCTAATCAGCCGCAGGGAGCGTACGCATGTCAGATCAAGCCATAGCCGGAGGCGCCGACCGGGTGCTATACGTGCTGGCTACGCTCGCGCGTCACGACGGTCCGCTCTCAATCGCCGCGCTGACCGAGCAAACGGGTCTGGCGCAAAGCACGCTGTACCGGCAAATCGCGTTGCTCAAACGCTGGGGATTCGTGTCGGAGCAGGGCGGCGAATATGGCCCTGGCCCGCTCTGCGTACAACTGGCATGGGGCTTTGATCAATCCTCGTTTCTGGTGCAAGAGTCCCAGCCGGACATGGCTCGCCTGGCGGCTGACTCGGGCGAAACGGTCGGACTGCTCGTCGCCATGAAAGACCAGGCCGTGTGCCTGGATATGGTTGAGAGCCAGCACCCCTTGCGTTGTTCCTTCGTTAAAGGCCGCGGTCTGCCGCTGGTGCGTGGCGCATCAGCCCGTTCGCTCATGGCCTTTATGCCCCCGGCGCGCCTTCAGGCGCTCTTGAGCGACTTGCAGGCCGCAGGCACTGACGTCGCGGCATTGGCCGCGAGCCTGGAACCCATTCGCAACGCCGGCTATGTCGTCACCGATAGCGAAGTCGACGCCGGCGTCTGGGGCGTCAGTGCGCCAATATTCCAGCGTCCTCATCTGGCTGTGGCGTCGATCACGTTGATGGCGCCATCCACACGGGCCGCGCAGCGCGCGAGCTTGCTGACCGATATGACGGTTGCCGCTGCCAAGCGGATCTCGCATCGATTGCAAAGCCGCTGATGTGTTTGGGCGCGGACTTGCCGTCCCGTCGATCTGTGTTGTTCCTCACCTGCCGTTTTATTCATTCATTCTCCAAGGAAACATCATGAATACTCGCCGCCAACTATTGACCGCTGTCGTGGCTCTCGGTTTGACCTGGGGCGCAACGTCCGCCCAGGCCCAGGAAACGTTGCGCGTGGTGACCGACGCGACCTTTCCTCCCATGGAGTTCGTCAAAGACGGCAAACGCACCGGCTTCGATATCGAGTTGATCGAAGCGCTCGGTAAGGCGATGGGCAAGAAAATCGAATGGATCGACATCGATTTCAAGGGGCTGATCCCCGCACTACAAGCAGGCAGGGCGGAGATGGCGGTCTCGGCCATCTACATCACCGACGCACGCAAACAAGTGGTGGATTTCACTGACCCGTACTATGCCGGCGGACTGGTTGTCCTGACTCGCAAAGACGGTCCCATCAAGACGCTGAAGGATCTCGATGGGCGCAAAGTCTCGGTGCAGGTCGGCACCAAATCCGTGTCTTATCTGAAAGAGCACTATCCCTCGGTGCAACGCGTAGAGGTTGAGAAGAACCAGGAAATGTTCAATCTGGTGCAGATCGGCCGCGCCGACGCCGCTGTCACGGGCAAGCCGGCCGCCAAACTATTTGCGCAGAGCACGCCTGACTTGACGGTGTTGGCCGATCAGATCACTACCGAAGAGTATGGGATTGCAGTCTCCAAACGTCTGCCTGAGCTCAAGACTGAGTTAAATGAGGCGCTCAAAAAGATCAAGGCTGACGGCACCTATGAGCAGATCGTCAACAAATGGTTTGAGGCGCCGGCGCAATGAACCTGGATTTTTCTCCCGTCTTCGCCGACTTTGATGCGTTGCTGCGCGGCGCTATCGTCACCGTCGAAATTACCGCGTGCGCATTGCTGTTAGGCTGCGCGATTGGATTGCTGGTCGGTATCGGCCGGCTCAATCCGCAGCGGCGCATCGTCTATGGGATCTGCAGCGCGTATCTGCTGGCTTTCCGTGGCACGCCGCTGCTGGTCCAGTTGTTCATCTGGTTCTTTGGCCTGCCTCAGTTTGATATCTTGCTGCCGGCATTTGTCTGCGGTGTTCTCGGGCTAGGGACATATTCTGGCGCCTATGTCTCCGAGATCGTGCGTGGCGCGATCCAATCGGTCGAGCGCGGCCAAACGGAAGCGGCGCGTTCGCTCGGGATGTCCGGCGGACAAGCCATGCGCATCATCATCTTGCCGCAAGCCATTGTGCGCATGATTCCGCCGCTGGGTAATGAATTCATTGCGCTCATCAAAAACTCGGCGCTGGTCTCGCTGTTGAC
The DNA here is from genome assembly GCF_002261185.1 of Bordetella genomosp. 4. Taxonomy (GTDB): domain Bacteria; phylum Pseudomonadota; class Gammaproteobacteria; order Burkholderiales; family Burkholderiaceae_B; genus Bordetella_A. The sequence goes on along the minus strand of NZ_NEVQ01000013.1, from coordinate 351,329 downwards.
GATTCACGACTTGATGCACGAGGGCCAGAAAATCATCAGCGTGTCGTACCGCTCGCTGGAGACGTACCTGGTGATCGCCTTGATCTACTTTGTGCTGACCACGGCAACGACAATGATTTTGCGCAAGATCGAACATCGCTTGCGTGCAGGAGGGATGGTCCAATGAGCCAACAAGAAATGATCCGTATCCGTGGTCTGCGTAAATCCTTTGGCGCGGTAGACGTGTTGCGCGGCATTGATTTCGACGTGCAGCGCTCGCAGGTCGTCGTCGTGATCGGGCCCAGCGGTTCGGGCAAGAGCACATTGCTGCGTTGCTGCAATGGCCTGGAAGTCGCACAAGGCGGCACCATCGACATCTGCGGGCAGTCGTTGCTGGACCATGGAAAACCGATGAGCGAGCCGGACTTGAATCGACTGCGTATGCGTGTCGGGATGGTGTTTCAGTCGTTCAATCTGTTCCCGCATTTGTCGGTACTGGATAACGTCACTGTCGGGCCGCGTACGTTGCGCGGTGTCAGCCGAGCCGACGCCGAGGCGCAGGCCGAGCAGCTGCTCTCGAAAGTCGGCCTGCGCGAGAAAATGCGCGCCATGCCTGGCAGTCTGTCCGGGGGCCAGAAACAGCGCGTGGCGATAGCCCGTGCCTTGGCCATGGAGCCTGAGGTCATGCTGTTCGACGAGCCCACTTCCGCGCTGGACCCCGAGCTGGTGGGCGAGGTCCTGCAAGTCATGAAAGTACTGGCCAAAGAAGGGATGACGATGATGGTCGTCACCCATGAAATGGGTTTCGCCCGGGATGTGGCCGACGTGGTGGCCGTGATGGATGGAGGCAATATCGTCGAATCCGGCCCGCCAGAGGTGATCTTCACTCAACCCCGCGAGGCCCGAACCCGCGCTTTTCTGCAAGCCGTGCTGAGCAGCTCGCAGCGGGAGGCCGCATGACTGCTGCGTTGGACCCCGCTATTTGGCGGGCGCGTGATGACAGCCATGAACGCGGTGATACGCGCAGGCTGGCGCATGTTGCGACAGCGATCGAGACTGGCATCCAGGAGGATGATCCTGTGTTGATCGGCTTCGCTTGTGACGCAGGCGTAGCCAGAAACCAGGGCCGCCTGGGCGCCGCTCAAGCACCGCAGAGCATACGGCGCATGCTGGCGGGCCTGCCAGCGCACGACTACAAGCGTTTGGTTGATGCCGGTGATGTGGTGTGCGACGGTGATCAACTCGAGGCTGCTCAGGACCAATTGGCGGCTCGCATTGCCCAGGTTCTATCTGCGGGAGCCCGGCCGCTGGTATTGGGAGGAGGGCATGAGGTTGCTTGGGGCAGTTTCCAGGGTCTTAGGCGCTGGCTGGATAGCATAGGCGATACGCAACCCGTGCTGGTTCTGAACCTGGATGCGCATTTCGACCTGCGTACGGGGCGGCCGGGCAGCTCGGGCACGCCGTTCGATCAGATTGCCGAGTATTGCGAGGCACATGGTCATGCATGGCAATACGCCTGTTATGGGGTGTCCAGATTAGGAAACACGGCCGCACTCTATTCCAGGGCGGCGGAGATCGGCGCGCTATGGATCGAAGACCATGCCATGCAGGAACGGCACATCGCACAACGTCTGGCTGACCTGGATGCGCTGCTCGCTCGTGCGGGGCATGTTTATCTGACCATCGATATCGACGTGCTACCCGCAGCCGTCGCGCCAGGCGTGTCCGCCCCTGCAGCGTACGGCGTACCGCTCACCGTCATCGAAGAAATCGCGTTGAAGGTAAAACAAAGTGGCAAATTGCGACTGGCTGATTTGGCAGAATGCAATCCAGATTACGATATCGACCATCGCACCTCAAAGGTAGCGGCCAGGCTCGCCTGGCAGTTGTTGGCTCCGAGCAAGACCCAAGCAGAACCGAAATTCAGATAATTTTTATGTGTCCCTAATTTATTTTGTTTAAATTAATTGGGGACGCTACAAAATCTGTGGCTACAATAATGCCGATCCTAGCCTGGAGATCCTCTCATGTCGGACAAACCCACTCATGCTTTGCCGTCGTACCTGGATGCCGAGCACCTCGGTCCCTGGGGCATCTATCTGCAACAAGTCGATCGGGTCACCCCGTATCTTGGTCCACTGGCACGTTGGGTGGAAACGCTGAAACGCCCCAAGCGGGCGTTGATTGTCGATGTGCCCATTGAGCTGGATAACGGCAGCATCGCGCATTTCGAGGGTTATCGGGTCCAGCACAATACGTCGCGCGGTCCAGGCAAGGGGGGCGTACGTTTTCACCAAGACGTGACGCTGTCCGAGGTCATGGCGCTGGCCGCGTGGATGTCGGTCAAGAACGCTGCGGTCAATTTGCCGTATGGCGGCGCAAAGGGCGGGATCCGCGTAGATCCCCGCTTGCTGTCTCAATCCGAGCTCGAGCGCATGACGCGGCGTTATACCTCGGAGATCGGCGTCATCATCGGGCCGTCGAAGGATATCCCCGCACCGGATGTGAACACCAACGCGCAAACCATGGCGTGGATGATGGACACGTATTCCATGAACGAGGGGGCGACGGCAACCGGTGTGGTGACCGGCAAGCCGATCGCGCTGGGCGGGAGCCTGGGCCGGGTCGAGGCAACGGGTCGCGGCGTGTTCGTAACGGCATGCGAGGCAGCGCGCGATCGCAATATCGATGTGAGCACCGCTCGGGTGATCGTGCAGGGCTTTGGTAATGTGGGCGGCACGGCAGCGCGCTTGTTCCATGAGACCGGCGCCAAAGTGATCGCTGTTCAGGATCACACCGGCACGGTATACAACCCAGCCGGCCTGGACGTGCACAAGCTGCTGTCCCACGTGTCGCAAAAAGGCGGCGTCGGCGGTTTCAGTGCCGGCGAAGCGCTGGACAACGCGCAGTTCTGGGAATTGGAAACGGAATTCCTGATCCCCGCCGCTCTCGAAGGCCAGATCAACGAGGCCAATGCCGGCAAGGTGCGGGCCAAGATCGTGGTCGAGGGCGCAAACGGCCCCACGACGCCGATCGCCGATGACATCCTGCGTGAAAACGGCGTATACGTGGTGCCCGATGTGCTGGCCAACGCCGGCGGCGTGACCGTCAGTTATTTTGAGTGGGTGCAGGATTTCTCGAGCTTCTTCTGGAGCGAGGAAGAAATCAATAATCGTCTCGAGCGCCTGATGCGCGAGGCCTATGCTGCCGTGTCTCAAATGGCCAAGGAGCACAACGTCACGCTGCGTACGGCCGCGTTTATCGTGGCTTGCACCCGCATTCTGCAAGCCCGCCAGGTGCGAGGTCTGTATCCGTGATGCGTTTGGCGATCCCTCGAGTCTAGACCTGAGAGACGAAAAAACGCCCCGCACGATTGCTAATCGTGCGGGGCGTTTTTTATTGTTGGGCCGCTGTCGCGCCTCACGCCGGGGATAAATGTCAGCCGCAAATCCCGCATCCAAATTCAGGCAGTGGGCATGAACTCCGGTCGCAAGATGCCATGCAGTTCAGTATAGGGAATCAGCAACTCCGGTTCACCATGAGAATACGGGGCGATCGAATACGCATCGTATTTCACGACCAGGCCCTCGCGCGTCAACGCGAAGTTATTGCTTTCCTGGAACGGCCACATGCGGTCGTAGGCAGCGCGATCGCGTTGCGCATCCTCATTACGCGTGAGCCAGGCCTGATGGGCACGCTGCAACGCCTCGACGAGCGCGGGATGCTGATTCGGCAGCAGGGCTTCGTCCAGCGCCAGGACGCGCTCGCGGTCTCGTTGCCAGTTCAGATACTGCGTCGCAGGAATCCCATGCGCTGCACCAGTCAGGTATTGGCCGGTGTGCAACTCAATGGCAATGATCTGAGGACTGACGTCCTTGACGCTCGCCTTGAAAATGGTGCTGTCGCGGGACTGTGCGGTCTGCCAGAAATACTGCGTGTATTCCGATAGCGTTTGATACGGTCGCGGCCGGCTGGGATCGACGCCCGTCATATAGGCCAGGACATGGTCCACCAGCGCCGTCAGTTTCGGGATCCCGGGGAATCCCACGCTGTCGATCTCAATGGTGGGGCATTGTCCTTTGCAGCCAGGCTTGGTGCCTTGCCACTGGATTTTCTCGACCTCCAGGCCGGCGACTTTGTCTTCGGTCTTGGCAGGTTGAGGGACGTTGGAGGGCAGGGTGATATTGGACGGCGTCGAGCTCGCGCAGCCCGCCAGCAACACCAGCATGGACAAGATGCCGGCAGGAGCAAGGCGGCGAGTTCGAGGAAAAGCGGATAGATTCAATCTCATGGCATTCAAGGGACTTGAGCAGTCCATTCCTGGCTGGAAAATTTATCGCGCGCTTGGGCCTGGGCTTTTTCCAGCGTGGTCTGTGACAGGGATATCGGCGTCAGTGACGCCAGTCCCCGAAAGGTTTGCAGCATGCGCTCGATGATGACGTCACGCTCCAGGCCCGTCTGACTGCGTAGCGGATCGACGCGTTTTTTCGCGCTCGTCGTGCCTTTGTCAGAGAGCTTTTCGCGGCCGATGCGCAGCACCTGCACCATCTTTTCCGCATCGATATCGTATGACATTGTCACGTGATGCAAGACCGCTCCCGCGCGCCGGGCCTGCGCGGCGCCGCCGATTTTGCCGCTTTCCGAGGCAATGTCATTCAGCGGTTGATACCAGGCCTTGATGCCCAGATCGTGCAGCGCCTGGATCACCCAGGCGTCGAGAAACTCATACGATTGCTGAAAGCTCATGCCCTGTACGAGGGCCTGGGGGACGCTGAGCGAGTAGGTAATGGTATTGCCGGGCTCCACAAACATGGCGCCGCCGCCGCTGACGCGGCGCACGACTTTGACGCCATGACGTTGCGCACCCTCGGGGTCGACTTCGTTTTTCAACGACTGAAAGCGCCCGATGATGACGGCGGGTTGGGACCATTCCCAGATTCGCAGTGTCGGGGGGCGCAGGCCCGCGCCGACCTCGTCGGTAATGACCGCGTCCAGCGCCATGTGCAATTCAGGGGATTGCGGCCCATCGTGCAGCAATTCCCATTGGTAGTCGCCCCACTGTGTACGTTCGCTCACGCTAGCGCCCTCCGTACCGTGACTGCGATGGCCTCGGGAGAAAATCCGAACAGCTCGGCCTGCGCGGGCAGGGATTGTTGAACAGCGGCTGCGATGCGCGCGTCGTCTGCATTGGCGGGCAGGCCCGTGAGCGCAGCGTTGATCACATCCAGCGCCTCGGGCGGCTCCAGGAAAAAATCGCCGCTCAATCGCACATCGCTGAGCGCGCCGTCTTTGACTTCCAGATCGACGACGACGAGTTTGCCGCCGGGTACTTTGTATTCACCATGCATGGCGATATCGGACTCCGAATTAAATGGCGAGTTCCAGCTTCATGCCTTCGTGCGTCGCGACGAAGCCTAGCGACTCATAGAATCGGCGGGCGTCGGCGCGCGCCTTGTCGGTGGTCAATTGAACCATACCGCAGCCGTGCGCACGGCATTGCTCGATAGCCCATTCAAACAAGGCCCGTCCCGTACCCGCGCCGCGTTCGTCTGATGCGACGCGCACGCTCTCGATCTGGCCGCGCCACAGCCCGCGGCGCGAGAGGCCCGGAATAAAGCTCAATTGCAGGCAGCCTACCACCGCGCCGCCGCGCTCGGCCACTGCCAGGTACTGATTCGGATCGCGGTCGATAGCCTCGAAGGCCCGCACATAGCACGGGGCGGCGGGGAAGGACGCATCCTCGCGCTGGCTGCCCAGCACGTCGTCAGCGAGCAATGCGATGATAGCGTCGAGGTCGGCCCGGCCGGCGCGACGAAACTGTAATGGAGCGGGCTGAGACATGAACGGTTCCTACGGTCGCTGCGAACGGTTTTCCAGATGAGATGTGATGATAGCCATCAAATCGGGTTATCCCAAACTCGCTTGCCGCCAGGGGTGGACATATTGCTCCTGGCTGGGCAGTGGGACCTGAGACTCAGGCTTCCGACTGCCTCTTTTGCTTTCCGGCCCACCGTGCCAGCATGTCGTGAGGACCCACCAGCCGAAATCTCCAATTCAGGCTGACCGCCGCCGCAGCCAGGAAAATCAGGCTGATCCCGGCGATTTGCGACCAGGCCAGTTGCTGACCATAGACGAGGTAGTCCAGCAAGATCGCGACGGCGGGGTAAATGAAAGCCAGGGCCGCGGTCGAGGTCGTGGGCAGTTTTTGAATGGCCGAATACAACAGGATATAGGTCAGGCTGGTATGCAGCAGGCCGATCGCGGCCAGATAGCCCCATTGCACTGGAGCGGAGGGCAGGGCATGCAGGTCCACCATCGGCAGCAACAGCACGGCGCCCAGGCTGACCTGCACGAGCGCCAGCACGTGCGGGGCGATATGCTTGAGCCGCTTGACGATGATGGAAGTAACCGCATAAAGGGCGCCCGCGCCCAACGCCAACGTCAAACCGTGGATATAGCCACCGGCCTGCGCCAGCTCTGCGGGTTCGATCCGCAATACCAGTATCAAACCGCCAAACGCCAGTACCGACCAGCCCAGCTTGGCGAGCGTTGGGCGTTCACCCAGAAACACCGCACCTAGCGCGATCAAAAAAAACGGCTGAAAGTTGTAGACCGCCGTGGACAGGGAAATCGACGCCCAGCGATAGGCAGAGAACAACAACACCCAGTTCAACACAATGGCCACGCCCGCCGCCATGGCCCATGCCAGCGTTGTGCGCGTAAAAATGCCAGGCCGCAGCAGGCCACGCGCCAGGCAGTAGGCCAGCAGTCCCAACGCGCCAAACACGCAGCGAAAGAAGACCACGTTCCAGGCACTCTGACCCGACTCCAGGACAAATATTCCGACCGTGCCCGAGATGGTCATGGCCATGGCCATTTGGGCTACACCCGCATTTTGATTGGCGATTTTCATCGATTGCTCCCTGTTCCATAGGTGCTTGCGGCGCACCGTTGATGAGAAAAATTATCCCAGGGAGTTAAAGCGGATAATATGCACAAAAATCAGAAAATTTCTGCGCCTGCCTTCTTTTCAGGGTTTTTTATGAGTAATGACCTAAAAATCGAAAATGACGTTCTGGACGGCATCGACCGTCGTCTAGTGCAGCTGTTGACGGCGAATGCGCGCACCACGACCGCCGATCTGGCGCGCCAGGTTGGCATGTCCTCGCCCAGCGTCGCTGATCGCCTGCGGCGTCTTGAGGAATCAGGTGTGGTGCGTGGTTATACGCTGGATGTCGATCCCGTGGCGCTGGGCTATACCCTGACCGCGGTCGCGCGTATCCGCCCCTTGCCTGGTCAGCTGCGTCGCGTTGAAAAGCTCATCGCCGAAATCGGCGAAGTGATCGAGTGCGACAAGGTCACAGGGGACGATTGTTTTATCGCGCGCCTGGTATTGAAATCCATCGAGCAACTCGACGGCGTGCTGGACAGGATCACTGAGTTCGCAGAAACGAATACCGCGATAGTAAAAAGCAGCACGGTGCGCCGCCGCCTGCCGCCGCTGCAATCGAGGTCCTGACATCGCGCCACACATGGTGCAGCCGTACTCAATCAGGCCTCAGCGTCAATCAAGCCTCAGCACTGCAGGCCTGCAAGATATCTTCCTTCAGCGAAGCAGGCTTGTCGGTGGGCGCATAGCGTTTGATCACCTGACCGTCTCGGCCCACGAGGAATTTAGTGAAATTCCATTTGATGCCCTCGGTGCCCAGCACACCGGGCTTTTCGCCTTTCAGCCAGCGATATATCGGATGAGCATTGGGCCCATTGACCTCGATCTTGGCGAACATCGGAAAGGTCACGCCGTATTCCGTCGAACAAAAATTCCGAATGGCAGCTTCGTCGCCGGGTTCTTGATGGCCAAACTGATCGCATGGAAAGCCCAGCACGGTCAGCCCCGCTGCGTGGTAATCGCGGTACAGCGTTTCCAGCCCCGCATACTGCGGTGTGAAACCGCATTTCGAGGCGACATTCACCACTAACAGTACCTGGCCGCGAAATGCCTCCAGCGCTTGTTCATTGCCCTGAATGTCTGTCGCGGAAAAATCGTAGATTGTGCTCATGGCGGCCTCTCGTCGTTCGGTCTGCAACGAGTCCCGTGAGACCGTGTGACAGGGCCTCGTGATGGGTCTCTCGGCTCAGTGTAGCGCGCTGTGGGCGGGAGTCATACGGACAGCAATTTCACGTTGACATGCAGCATTGCATGCCGAAATACCCTGACACCGCTGATTTGTCCTTGCCGCGCCCGCGGTTTCGGCATGTTTTTCGACCAAGCGCGCCTATGATGGAGGGTATAGCATTCACACCGAACTCGAACGGAGCCCACATGGACGATTTAGTAAAACGACTCGAAGCCATGCTGGCCAAAGGCCAAAACAATGCCATGTTGCGTTTGTCGTTGGGCAAGGCCTATACCGAACAGGAACAGTTCGATGTCGCAGCACCGCATCTGCGCGCTGCCTTGGAGCTGGATCCGCAATATTCCGTCGCGTGGAAATGGCTGGGCAAGGCATTGCAAGGCCAGGGCGATCTGGCAGGCGCACGACAGGCATGGGAAAGCGGCATCGCCGCCGCGCAAACGCGCGGCGATCAGCAGATCATCAAGGAATTACAGGTGTTTATCAAACGTCTGGATCGCGCCAGCCAAATGTAAAAGCGACAAGGAGATGTGTCCCGACCCCGGCCAGAACCCGCACGGCTATTGACGCCTGTAGGGGCACGGTTCTGTAATCGAAGACATGGACGAGAGTGATAGAGGTCAACGCTGAGATGGGCAAACCGATAGATTTACGATCCCCTTATGCCAATGGACCGGATCGCCACAGCAAAACGGCACGCGATGCCTTGCAATCGCTATGGCGCGGTCTGAATATGCCCGACGAGGCCATGGACGTCATCGAACTGACGGGCGCGGAGCCGGTATTTCCCTCGTCGTTTGCGGTAGGCACTGCGGCGCAGGCCAGTATGGCTGCTGCGGCACTGGCTGCAGCGGAAATCTGGCATCTGCGAGGCGGCACGCGGCAACGCGTTTCGGTCAACATGCTGCATGCGGCCCAGGAATGCCGCAGCTATTTCACGCTCGACGGGGTCGAGCTGGATGTGCACGACAAAATCACTGGCGTATATCGCTGTGGCGATGGGGGCTGGGTGCGTATCCACGCCAATTTCGCTCACCACCGGGATGGCGCGTTGGCATTGCTGGGATGCCCGACGGGCCCTGAGACCAGCCGCGAAATGGTAGAGCGGGCGCTTTCCACACGCAGCGCGTTGGACTTCGAGCAGCAGGCGGCTGAGGCAGGGCTGGTGGTGACGGCCATGCGCACCTTTGATGAATGGGACCGCCACCCGCAGGGCCTGGCAATCGCTGGTCAGCCGGTGTTGACGGTGACGCGCATGGGCGAGGCCGATCCGCGCCCCTTGCCCAAGTATTCTCAGGAGGCGCGCCCGCTGAAGGACATACGCGTGCTGGACTTGACGCGCATCATTGCCGGCCCAGTGTGCGGTCGGGCGCTGGCTGCGTATGGGGCCGATGTCATGCTGGTCAATTCGCCTCATCTGCCCAATATCGAGACGATTGCCGAAACCAGCCGCGGCAAACTGTCGGTGCATGCGGATCTAGAAACCGCCGATGGGCGCATCGCCTTGGCCAATCTGCTGCGCAGTGCTCACATATTCGTGCAGGGATATCGCCCGGGCGCGCTAGAGTCGGTGGGGTTCGGCCCGCAAGACGTGGCGCGCATACGGCCGGGCATCGTGTATGTCTCGCTGTCCGCCTACGGTGACAGCGGGCCCTGGGCGCAGCGCCGAGGATTCGACTCGCTGGTGCAGACCGCAACGGGCTTTAATCACGCCGAGGCACAGGCGGCCGGGAGTGACCGTCCGAAGCCATTGCCTATGCAGATTCTCGACCATGCGTCGGGGTATTTGATGGCCTTTGGGGCGCAAGTGGCTCTCGCGCGTCAGGCCACCGAAGGCGGCAGTTGGCATGTGCGCGTATCATTGGCGCAGACCGCGCGCTGGTTGCGTTCCTTGGGCCGGGTGGCCGATGGATTACTGTGTCCGATGCCACCGATAGAGAGCTACCTCGAGACGACGCCGTCAGGGTTTGGTCAATTGACTGCTGTGCGTCATGCCGCGCAGTTTTCATTGACCCCTGCGCGGTGGACGAGGCCCTCCGTTCCGCCGGGAACGAACCCGACGGTCTGGCCGTTTAATTGACGCATCGTTGTCGCTCTTTGCATAGGAACCCGTATGTCTACGACCATTTATCACAATCCGCGCTGCGGTACGTCGCGCAACGCTTTGCAGATGATCCGTGACGCCGGTATCGAGCCCACGATTATTGAGTATCTCAAATCACCGCCGTCGCGTCAGACGCTGGCCGGGTTGATTCAGCAATCGGGATTGAGCGTGCGCGAGGCCGTACGCGCCAAAGAACCCCTGTATGACGAACTGGGCCTGAGCGCAGCCGACGTGACGGACGACGAGTTGCTGGATGCGATGATTGAAAATCCCATCCTGATCAATCGTCCATTCGTCGTGACCGAACAGGGCGCGCGTCTCTGCCGCCCCGCCGAATTGGTCAAGGAAATCCTGCCCTAAGGCTATTTTTTAGGGGTCTGCAGCGGATGGCTGGCGCGCCAGTCCCGCAGCGCCTGCAGGGTGTTGGCCACATGCCGGTCCGGGCTCATGTCGGTATAGGCATAGCCGACCTTATGGTCCGGCAAAATCACGTACGACACCCGTTTCGCATAATCAGGCCGGCGGTCATGGACGGCATCATAGGCCTTCATGATGGCTTGATTCTCATCGGCCGCGACCGCGAACTTGCCTCGGCATTCGCTGACCGAGAATTTCCTTAACGTATCGATATCGTCGGCCGAGACACCGATCACGCTGGCGCCGAGGGCCTTGTAGTCGTCGATGGCCTCGGCAAAATTGCGTGCCTCGATCGTGCATCCCTGCGTGAAGGCCGCAGGATAAAAGTACAGCACGACCGGGCCTTGCTTGAGCGCCTCTGCCAATTTGAACGTGAAGACTTCGCCGCCCAAGGACGCCGGCGCCGAAAAATCGGGCGCTGCTGCGCCGACCGGCAATTCGGCATGGGCCAGTAATGGGGTGGCCAGGGCCGCAGCCACGGCCAGCGAAGTCAAAGCGCGTTTCAGCATAAGTCGCTCAAGTCTCAAGCCTCGGTTCAGTTCCAGCGGCCGCCGGAGCCGCCCAGGCTGAAGCGCCCGGCACCCATGAAGGCGATCGCCAATGCGCCAAACAGGAACATGCCTTGCAATTCCAGCGCCCAGCCGCCTTGCGCATTCAGACTGCTGAGTTGTCCGGTATGAGCCAGCAGGATCGCCACAATCATGTTGACGAAGACCAGCAGGCCACCCAGGCGGCTATAGAACCCGAGGATGATCAACAGAGGGCCGACGACTTCGCCCAGATAGGCGGCGTAGGCGAAGAAACCCGGCAGCCCGTGCGAGGTCAGCATGCCGGAGATGCCTCCCACGCCACTGGAGAGTTTCATGATGCCGTGCAACAGCACCAGAATGCCGAGGCTGAGGCGTAAAACGAGCTTGCCGGTGTCATCAGATTTGATCATTTGGATTCTCTTTGATTTGTAGGTGTACACCCGTTAATAAATAAATGGCCCGCAAAATCTATTCATTGAAAACGGCTGATGCGCTGATTATTGCAAATCCTTGGTGAATGACAAGGTGGAACCCGATACAGAATGTGCCGCGCCGGCAGAGGGTGCTTGCGCCGCACTGAGCGAGTTCCGGACCTGAACCAGTTCGGCCGCGACGGCCACGGCAATTTCCGCTGGGGTACGGCTGCCGATAGGCAGCCCCACCGGGCCACGCAGGCGGGCGATGTGCTCGTCAGTCAAGTCAAACTGGCTCAGGCGCTCGCGCCGTTTGGCCTGGTTTGGCCGCGACCCCAATGCGCCTACATAAAAGGCGGGCGATTTCAGCGCTTCCAGCAAGGCCATATCGTCCAATTTTGGGTCATGCGTCAGCGCCACGATGGCGGTGCGTGCATCGACGCCAACTTCCAGCACGGCATCGTCAGGCATCGCGGTCAGCAGCGTCGCTTGCGGCACATCCCATCCGCCATAGATTTCCTCGCGCGGGTCGCAGACCAGAACGTGAAAGTCCAGCATCGTGGCGATATGGCACAGCGCGCGTGCCGTCTGATTGGCGCCGATGATCAATAAACGCCATTGCGGCCCATAGACTGCACGTAGAATCCGGCCATCAAAATCCGGGCCGTCGGCGGGATTGGCCGGCGCCAGCGTGCAGGCACCAGTCTGCAAGTCGAGCGTACGCGCAACCAGCCGCTGTTCGGTGATTTCCGTCAACACGGCGTCGAGCCACTCGGGCGTTGGCAGAGGCTCCACGACCAGCCGCAGCGTGCCACCACAGGGCAGCCCGAAGCGCGCTGCCTCATCGCTGGTCACGCCGTAGGTTATGCGGTCGGGCCGATCCGGCAGCGTGCCGGCCTGGGCGCGAGCGATCAAATCGTCTTCGACACAGCCGCCGGAGACTGATCCCACCATGCGGCCATCACCACGCAACGCCATCAGCGCGCCCGCCTGGCGGGGCGCAGACCCCCACGTCTGGGCCACCGTCGCCAAATGTACGGCATGGCCTTCCCGAATCCATTCGCGCGCTTGGCGCAGTACATCCATATCCAGCGAGTTCATTCGAAAGAGCCTTGTATGAGGGTTACTAAAACGTGGATCAGCGAGGAGGGGGCTATGCCAGATCGGCCGGGACATCGACATCGCGCAAAATGCCGCTGTCATCGCAGTCGATTTCGAGCGCGCCGTGACGCGACAGTAATGCCCGTGCGCCTGTATCGCCGTTGAGTTCGGCCAGCTCTGGCAAGAACCGCGCGCCGAATATAACAGGGTGTCCGCGCTGGCCCCGGTGCACGGGTACAACGATGCGATCGTAGCCGGCATGCCGCAGCAGGTTTTTGATCGTGCCGGCATGTAGCCAAGGCATATCGGCCAGCGCCACCACGCAGCCCGGCACGTGGCCGTCCGGGTGTGAACCGCCCAACAACCGCCGGGCTGCCGCCGCCAGCGAGATCCCCATGCCGCGCGGTGCGCTGGACACGGTCAAGATATCGCATCCCGACTCGCTCAATAGCCGGGGCAACTCAGGCGGGTCCGTGGCAACTACGGCCACCGTCTCGGGCAGCACGGACAGCAGGGTCTGGGCACTGGCTTGCCCGACGCAGCGGCCGTCGGGCAGGCGTGCCAATAGCTTATGCGCCGCGTATGCCGAGGCGGCGTGTTCCGTGGGGCTATCCGCCATGGCCCGATACCGCAGACCCTCGCCTGCGGCTAGCAATATGCCGACATAGTGATGCGTTGCCGTTATCGAAGGCACGATTTCCTGGCCCTGTGGTCTATGACGAGGCACAGCTTAGGCCCCGTCGCCCGCCAACGTCAATCCATGGCAGGCACAGAGGGGCGGCCTATCGTGGACTCAGGCTGGTGATCAAGTTCAATACGCTGTGCTGCATGCCTTCGAACATGGCGAAATCCACTTTGCCGACCGAGACAAAGACACCGATATCGCGCTGAGGAGACAGGGCAACATAGCTCATGAATCCCACAAGACCGCCGCTCTTGCCCAGTACGAACGGCCGGTTTTCGCGCGGCAAGGCGACCACCCAGCCCAGCCCCATCCCATCGGCGCTGTCAGCCTCGACACCCACCGCGCTTTTCAGCCCATCGTTGGGCCGATACAAGGCGTGGGCTAGCGTACGGGCCTCGGAGCCGGATTGGGCATTGGACAAATGCCATTTCATCCAGCGCACCATGTCGTTCGCCGTGGAGTGCATGCCGCCACCGGCATCGAGGATGGAGGGAGTCTCCCAGGGTTTGGCGGGCGTACCATCCAGATCGATGCCCTGCAGCATGCGTGATTGCTGTTGCGGCGAGAGTCGGCCCACGGTATCGGCCATGTTCAAGGGGCCGGTGACATACTGCTTGAGCAGGTCCGCATAGGGCGCCTGGCCGGCTTTCGCCAGGGCTTCGCCCAGCAGCCCAAATCCGAAATTCGAGTACATCGCGACAGAGCCTGGGCGATACGCGGGTTTATTGGTCTTGAACCAATTCCAGTAGCCCTGGGCCGAGTACACCGCATAGGGGTTCTCATCGGGCGCAGAGGCGTGGTCGGGCATCTCGCGAGGCAGCCCGGCGGAATGTGTCGCCAGGTCCAGCAAGGTCACGGGGCGTTGATCCACCACCGGAATGCTGATACCCGCCGGCGCGAAATCAGCCAAGGGGGAGGTGAGTGATACTTTCTTGTCAACCACCATGGCGGCCAGGACGTCACCGGCGAGTACTTTCGATAATGATCCTATGCGTACGATCGAATCGCCATCGGGTTCGACGCCGCTGCCAGGGCGGGTTTCGCCAAAGCCCTCTACATAGACATCGTCTCCTTTGACCACCGCAATCACCATGGCAGGCTGATTCGCATTAAGCCAGATCTCGGCGCCGGCAAAGCTGGCAGCCTCGTTCAGGGCGACGTCTGCGCCATGCGCCACGGGAGGCAGGCAGCACAACGCGAGTGTGCAGACTAGCGCGCGCAACCGGCTCTGCGTGGGGGGCGTCACGGCGCTGACCATGCCGGCTAAAGGATGTTGTACTCGCATAGCTATCTCCTGCGGGAAAGAACGCCCGCGGTTAGTGCGCCAGCTGACGCCGTTCAATGACTCTGCTCATCGCGGTCAGGGCTGCGCTAGCCTCACGAATAGCGCGTCGGGAATATCGTCGAGCTCGGACAAGGTCAACGCGTCGCTGATCTGGTTCGATCCCGGCACGAAATTGACGGCTGCATCCGACAGCACGGGGATCCGAAAGGTATCGCCTTGCCAGTGCTGCAGCGCCCTGGGTGGAGCATTGCCCGCGATCATGAGCAAGCCCGCGCCATCTGGCTGAATGACAATGTCACCGTAATAGGGATGCGTATATCGACCCGCATAACGCTTGGTGTCGATCGTCTTGTCCGCACTGGCGGGGGGCGCGCCATGCAGACGGCCCGGACGGTCCAGCAACTGGATCAAGGCCTCATGCCATTTATCACGCAGATCGGGCCAGATATCCTGATCCGGACGATCACCGAACAGCAGGGACATGAGCTTGTATTCCAGCGCATCTGGCACGCCCATGGGCGGCGTGTTCGTGAGTATCACGATACCCAGGCGTTGAGCCGGCAAAAACGAGATCCGCGTATTGATGCCTTCCTCGAACGCGCCGTTATGCTCGAGCACTTTGCGGCCGTTATCGTTGCGGACCTCCAGCCCCAGTCCGTAATGCAGCGAGGGGAACGCGGGGTTGATGATGGTTTGCGCCGTCTGGGTTTCATGCATGGCGTCTTCGGAGACAATCTGTTTACCGTCCAACTGACCGGCATTCATCTCGAACGCGATAAAGCGCAGCATGTCATTCAGCGTGGAATACACGCCTCCTGCAGGAGCCTCGGCATTGTGCGAGTTGATCTCGGTCGCGACCGCCTTGCCATTGATGATCTCGTGGGCTGCCGAGCGGTTTTCCACCCCCAGGAATTCCTCGTGTGTGACGACGGTGTGGTTCATCCCCAGAGGCTTGATGATCCGGCTGCGCACCAGGTCTTCCCACGACATGCCTGCGGCCTGTGCAGCGACTTCGCCCGCCAGCGTGAGATTCCAATTGGAATAGGCATACTGCGTACGAAAGGGCGTGACTGGCGGCAGATATCGCAGCCGCTTGAACACCTCGGCGCGCGAATAGCTGAAGACCACCTCCAGGTCATCACCGTAGAACGACCCGTAGCCCGTGCGTTGCGACAGCAAATCGCGCAAGGTCATTTCACTGGTCACGTAAGGGTCCTGAAAACGGATGCCGGTGGCCAGGTCCGACACCTTGCTATCCCATTGCACAGCGTCATCGCCTACCAGCGCCGCGACCGACGCGCCGGCAAACACCTTGGACACCGAGGCCAAAGGAAACAGCGTATCGGCATCGACCGGTTTGCCGTTGCGGGCATCGCGCACGCCATAGCCGCGGGCCAGCACGGGTTTGCCGTCCACAAGGATGCCTACCGCCATACCCGGCAACCCACTGCGCGCCAGCAGATCGCTTGCGTAGGCCTCAAACGCCGGCAGGACTCGCGAGACTTGCTCTGTGGTCAACGCCCGGGCGGTCGTGGCCTCGCTGGTGTCCAAGTTATAGGCGTGGGCGCGGTCCACGCTGGCGATGGCCATGACCGCGGCAATCGCGGCGGATATCACACTGTGCCGATAGCACGGGAATAGCTGTTTCATACGAATCCCTATTCGGTTGTCCTGCAACGTAGTGCCTGTTCCGGATGCGAGCGTCAGTCCGACTTGTCCGCTATTGCCATCCCGTCTGATAAATCAATCGCAGCAATGCCTGATTGAATGCCACGCCTTGCTCCTGCTGCCGCAAAAATCCAGCTTGCACAATCAAGCCAAAATCCGTTTGATAGGCCGCCGTGGCCGACCAGCCCCAATCGTTGTTATCGACAAAGCCCTGGTCGGCCAAACTCCCTTGGATGGCGTTCAGATCACGCCGCGCCGCGGTGAGCGTGTACAGCATCTGGCCGTGGCTGAGGCTGGCTGACAGCACGGTATCGGTGGCGGCCGCCTGGCGTCCCATATAGCCGCGTAGATACACGGCTTCGGCAAACAATCGCAATCCCCAGGTCTCGGACAGTGGCGTGTCGTAGTTGACGGTGACCGACATGCCGGTTTCGCCGCGCTCGTCCGCCTCGCCGTCGCCACGCGCCATTCGGCCTACCGCGATACCGCCGCGCAAACCGGGCAGGCCGGGAATATCCGAAATGTCATAGGCGATTCCGCCGGATTGCAATCCATGAGTATTGCCTGGGCCTCCGTCTTCGAGTTGTGGCAGGGCGGGATAGTCTTTTGTCCAGGTATGCCCGAATATCGTGTTGTCCCGCTTGAACACAATAGAGGTCAGGGTGTGGCGCGCCGAGTCCGCGTTTTTCCATGACCACCGCGCACCCAGGCCCAACGAGCCGGGATAACTGTAATCCCCGGAAAATCCGCTATAGATGCCGTCGACGGTCTGCCAGGCCTCGCCATAGCCCACCTCGAATTTCCCCGCAAACAGTGTGGTGTGGCCGGCATCGTAGGTCACGAACAGATTGCGCAGCTGCCCATCCAGTTGTTCAAAGGCGCGATCTTCGGGCGCGGTGGCAAACGAGCGGAATTCCGCCAATCCCGATATCGCGAGCGCGGGAGTCAGTTTTGCAACGATGGCGCCCTGCATAAAGGGATCCACCGTGTTCCACGATGACGGCAGCCCCGAGCCCTCAGGGCCTTTGACATCATAGAAATGGGCGTTTTCGATGTAGCCGATGAACTGGCCGGAGACATGCGGATAGGTTTCGTGCGGAGCAATGGCCGGATCAACTGCCGGGTCCAGAATGATCTCTGACTGCGATGCCCGCGCCGCGCTGGGCCCGATAGCGTGGCCTGCCAGCATCGTAAAGATGACTGCGCCAGAGAGGGACTGCCATCTTCGGAGTGCCGGCATAGGTGGAGGCCAACCCAAAAGAAACAAAAAGTGTTGCGATATTAGCAAAAACTTCAATAAAACAACACATTGCCGTCTTTTGAAGGCGCCGAGGGCGGCAACACTGAATACCCAGAGTGGTTCAAAAAGGGCTTGAAAACGCGCGATCGCCGCTGCGGGACAGGGGCGTATGCGGCATGCGACTTGCTGATGGGCAGACAGGCGCCACGCCCTCGCGGCGCCGCCGCGGAATATGTGCCGCGCACATCAGGAGATAAGCATGATGAATCGCTTTGTAAACAGTGGTCTGGCCGTCGTATTGACCTTGGGCATGATGGGTGTCAGTGCCGCACAGGCGCCCACCACGCCACAGCCTAGTCAACCCGTCACCAAGTTGGACAGTACCGATCGGGAATTTTTGAATGATGCCGCCCACTCCGGCGCGTTGGAAATTCAGGCGAGCAAAGTCGCGCTGGAAAAGGGACGTCACGCCGACGTCAAGGCCTTTGCGCAAAAGATGATCGACGAGCATACCAAGGTCGCTCAGAAGTTGTCCGAGCTGGCCAAGAGCAAGGGATATGAAATCCCGAGCGACCCTTCAATGATGCAAAAGGCCAAGCTCAAGATGTTGGATGTACGTGACGACAGCTTTGACGAAGCCTACGCGAAAGAGATCGGTGTTTCGGCTCATGAGGACGCCGTGAAGCTGTTCGAGAAAGCTTCCAGCGAAGCGCAAGACCCCGACGTCAAACAGTTCGCGACAGAAACGCTGCCTAGCCTGAAGCATCATCTCGAGGAGGCTCGCAAGCTGCAGCAAACCGTGGCGCCGGCAAAACAGTAGACGGGAAGTCTCTGGCCGTTCCCTCATGGTGGTAGAAAAGCATGCTGACGCGTGAAAGGAATGCACTCGTCGTGGTGTCTCCGCATCTGGACGATGGAGTGTTCAGCTGCGGAGATCTCTTGGCCCGCAGTCGCCTGAGTACGGTCATTACGGTGTGCACGGGATTGCCGGAGGATCCCGCGCGCTTGACCTCGTGGGATCAGCGCTGCGGATTTCCGACTGCCCGGGCCGCGCTGAAGGGTCGTCTGGAGGAAAACCGCGAAGCGCTGAGGCTGCTGGGCAGCGACGGCGTGGAGCTGGGCCTGCCGGATAGCCAATACGTGCACAATTGGCAGCCCTTTATTCCTTTGCTGCGCGAGTCGCTGAAGAATGCGCTCGCGCGGCTGCATCCTCGTCAGGTTGTGATGCCGTTAGGGTTGTTTCACGAGGATCACATCCGCGTATCGGACATATTGCTATCGTTGTTGTACCTGTTTCCAGGTGCCGTCTGGATGGCATATGAAGACGTGCCTTATCGTGCACGCCCTGACGCCGTGCCGCAACGGCTGTCTGTGATTCGCCAGCGGGGCATAGAGACATCGCGGGTGCCCACACCATGTCGCTCGGACCGTAAATCCCGGGCGGTGTGCGCGTATGGCAGCCAGCTGCGAGGCTTTGGCGCCTGTCCGGACGATCTGGCGCGCCCCGAGGGCTATTGGCGATTGACGCCATCGGGAGACGGACCATGATCGCTTCCGATCAACGTGTCACGCCGCGCGTGTCGATCGTTCTGCTGACCTACAACCGCCAGAACGAAGTGTGCGCAACGCTCGCGCGCTTGAAGGAGCTGTCTACGGCAACGGGTCCGCCGCCGATTATTGTGGTGGACAACGCAAGCACCGACGGCACCGCGCAGCGCATCGCCGACGAATATCCCGATGTCGAGTTGGTCGTGTCGCAGACCAATCGGGGCGCGGCAGGCCGAAACCTGGGGGTGCAGCGCGTGCGTACACCGTATGTTGCGTTTAGCGACGACGATACCGCGTGGTCGCCGACGGCGCTGGACACCGCCACCGAAATTTTGGATGCGCACCCGCTTATCGCCGTACTCAATGCGCAGATCCTGGTCGGCAACGAGGGTCGGATAGATCCCGCCTGCGAGGTCATGGCCGCCAGCCCGCTGGCCGAAGTGGACGATGTCGGCCCGGAACTGGTCGGATTCATGGCAGGAGCCTGTGTCATGCGGACCGCGGCGTTCCGCGACGCGGGCGGTTATTGGCCGCCGCTGTTCATCGGCGGCGAGGAAACCCTGTTGGCGTTGGACATTCTGGAACAGGGCCAGTGCATCGTCTACGCGCCAAGCGTCGTGACGCATCATTGGCCGTCTTCGTTACGGGATAACGTGCGGCGGCGCCGGTTGATGACGCGCAACAGTATCTGGACAGCATGGCTGCGGCTGCCGGTGCATATGGCCATACGCTGCAGCATTGAGGAATTCAAGAACACGCCATCGCTACCTGCCCGGCTGCAACTGCTGACAGACGTATTGAGAGGGACCGTCATGATATGGCGTCACCGGCGGTGCGTGAATCCCTCTGTTTGTGCACGGGTCGAACGGGTATCGCGATCGCGTACCGTTGGACTCAAAGGACCGGTGCACAGCCTATGAACGGTAAGACAGACGAATTCGCCGGCATATCGGATCAGGACGTCACGGGTGACAGCTTTGCACGCAAAGAGGTCACGCGCACGATCTTGCAGGCGTTGTGGAAGCATCGGGGCAGGACCGGGGCTGCAATCGCACTGCTGGTCGCAGCCAAATTGCTGATGGTGCTGGTCCCGTTTCTGCTGAAGTCCATCGTGGACAGGCTCAGCGAACCCGGATTGCTGGTTTTGCCTGTGTTTCTGCTATTGGGCTATGCGTTGATCCGGTTTGGCGGTAGCCTGTTCACCGAATTGCGCGATGTGGTGTTCGTACGTGTGGCGCAGCGGGCCGTGGCCGATTTCACTTTGAGGGTGTTCGATCACCTGCAGCGTTTAGGGGCGCGATTCCACGGCACGCGGCAGACCGGCAAGCTGGCGCGCGACGTGGAAAGAGGCACGGCCGGCATCGGGTTTCTGCTCGGTACTGCGCTTTTTACGCTGTTGCCCACGCTGGTCGAAATGGTTTCCGTGGTGTTGATTCTGGTCATGGGTTATAGCGCGTGGTTTGCGCTGGTCCTGGCCGCCACGTTCTCGGCCTACTTTGTTTATACCGTGATCATGGTGCGTAAAAGGGTGGTCTACCAGCGCCATATGAATGACCTGGACTCACGCGCCAGCGGCCGGATTGTCGATAGTCTTTTGAATTACGAGGCCGTCAAACTCAACGCGAACGAGGGGCTGGAATCCCGGCGATTGAGCCATGTGCTGGGATCATGGGTTGATGTGGGGATACGCAATCAAGCATCCCTGTCGCGGCTGCATGTAGGGCAGAGCGCCATCATCGCCTGCGGCGTGGCGACCGTCATGTTGTTGGCCGGCGAGCAGGTCGTGGACGCGCGGATGACAGTCGGCGATCTGGTATTGGTCAACGCATACATCATTCAGATCTGCCTGCCCTTGAATACGCTGGGCTTGATCTTTCGCCAAGCCAAAGAGGCTTTCGTGAATGCCGAGCGGGTCTGCGATCTGTTGCGCAAGCCCACGGAAACGGGCGACGATGCGACGCTGCCGGATCTGGATCCCGGCATGGGAGAAATCCGATTTGAGAAAATCAATTTCGGCTACGAGGCCGGGCGCCAGATCTTGTGGGATATCGATCTGACGGTTCCCGCGGGAACGACGCTGGCGGTGGTCGGCGGCAGCGGATCGGGCAAATCCACATTGGCACGCTTGTTGTTCCGTTTTTACGATCCCAGCGAAGGCAGCGTGCGCGTCAATGGCCAGGACCTGCGTACAGTCAACGTACGCAGTATTCGCAAAGCTCTCGGTATCGTGCCGCAGGATACGGTGTTGTTTAACGAAACCATCGCCTACAACATCGCCTACAGTCAACCCGGTGCGACACGCGATCAGATCGTCCAGGCGGCGCGTGGCGCTCGGGTGCATGAGTTCATCGAGAGTTTGCCCGGCGGCTACGAGACGCCGGTCGGCGAACGCGGCATCAAACTGTCCGGCGGCGAGCGTCAGCGCATCGCCATCGCCAGAGCGATCCTCAAGAATCCCTCCATCATGGTCTTTGACGAGGCGACATCGGCGCTGGACACGCGCACCGAGCGCGCGATACAAGCCGAGCTGGAACGCCTGTCGCGCGGCCGTACCACGCTGATCATCGCGCATCGCCTGTCGACGATAGTGCACGCGGACAACATCGTGGTGCTGGATCGAGGCCGCGTCATCGAACAGGGCCAGCATAAGGACCTCTTGGCGCAGCAGGGCATGTACGCGCAAATGTGGGCGTTGCAGCGCCAGCAGTCCGAGCTGGAGGAAGCCCAGGACCGCCAGACCCGACAGCCCGTGAATCTGGTGGCAGTTGTGGCAGGGGTATTGGATGCGATACGGGAGGTCGCGGCAGAGCGCGGCGTAAACCTGTATACCCTCATCGGCAACGAGGCGGCGCGGATCAGTGGCGATCCCAGTACCTTGCAGCAGTTGGTATGGGATCTATGCCTGCATGCGATCGCGGTCACGCCACCTGGCGGACGCATCGAAATACGGCTGCAACGCAATGGTCCCATGGCGCATCTGGCAGTGACCGATGGGCGTTCGGACCTCGTGTCCTCGACGGGACAGGATGGTTCCGAAGCGCTGCGCCGCGCGGCGGCACTGGACCCGGCTCAGCTGGCTGCACAGGTCCAGCGCCAAGGCGGCGTCTTTCACAGCGCGGCAGCCGATGTAGGCGGAGTGACGTTCTCTGCGGATTTTCCGATTCGGGCCGTTGAGCCCACTGTCACACGGCGGGATGCGCAACGTGTCGATGTGCAGAATGTGTCAGTAATCGTGGTGGACGATCAGGACGAGGCGCGCGAGATGATCGCCGAGGTGCTGAGGGACAACGGCGCACGGGTGACCGAATATGCCGACGGCGAGCAGGCGTTGGCTGCGTTCAAGGCTATGTCCGCGGATCAATGGCCCGACGTGCTGATCTGCGACCTGTCCCTGGGCGAGATGGATGGCTACGAGGTCATTGGCAGGATCCGAGCCCTGGAGGCCGAGCGAGGCGCGGCGTTGGCGCATCGCCTGCCTGCCATTGCGTTATCGGGGTTTGCAGAGCCCGAATACCGATTGCGTACCTTGCTGGCCGGGTTCCAGATTCATTTGGCCAAACCGGTCAATACCCAGGAACTGCTGGCGACGGTGGGAGCCTTGTTGCCCGCTGCGCCGGCAAACGCCGGTAGCGGCCAGGACAAAGGCTGACTGCCGCGCAATCGCACGATTTCTAAAGCTTGATCGTCCCGCAGCACTTCTTACGCCTGCCGGTAAGAAGTGCCGCATCGCGCGGGCTTTCCTGTTGCACCGGCATACATCGCCGTATGCGCCCCTTAACGGCACAGCACTTGCTTCAAACGCGATACCGGCGTGCGTCACCCGTCGAGCGCTGGCTAGAAAACGGAGCTTCATTATGAGAAAGATTGCCCTCATCAGCGAGCATGCGTCACCGCTCGCGCTGGCAGGCGGCGTCGATAGCGGCGGACAGAACATCTATGTGGCGCAGGTTGCCCGTCAACTGGCGCGCGCAGGGCTTCAAGTCGATGTTTTCACGCGCAAGGATGACCCACTGCTGACAACAGAACAGGAATGGATGGACGGCGTCAATATCGTGCATGTTCCGGCAGGGCCGGCGAGCTATCTGCCAAAGGAACAAATGCTGCCGTATATGGACGAATTCAGCGCCTTTTTGCAACGGTACTTCGCACGGCAACGCCGTGGCTACGATGTCGTTCATGCCAATTTTTTCATGTCGGCGTTGGCGGCATTACCCGTATCGCAACGATTTGGCGTGCCGATGGTGGTGACTTTTCATGCACTGGGCAAGGTACGTCGCCGCTATCAGCAGGAAGCAGACCGTTTTCCTGATAGCCGATTTGACATCGAAGATGAAATCGTCCGTCACGCTGACTGCATCATCGCGGAATGTCCGCAAGATCGGCGCGACCTGATGGAGCTGTACGAGGCCGATCCCACGCATATCGACATCGTGCCCTGCGGCTACGATGCCGGGGAAATGAAACCGCAACCCAAAGCCGCCGCGCGCGCCGCACTCGGCTGGGATGAGGGGACTTTCACCTTGCTGCAGTTGGGACGCATGGTACCGCGCAAAGGCGTCGACAACGTGATTCGGGCGTTGGGACGATTGCGCCACCGCTACGGCATCGACGCGAAATTGCTGGTCGTCGGCGGAAACTCCGAAGACGCAAACGAAACCGCAACCCCTGAAATCGGACGATTGCGCGGCATCGCAGCAGAAGAGGGCGTCTCCTCGCTGGTGCAATTTACCGGCCGCCGCAATCGCGACCAACTGGCAACGTACTACAGCGCCAGCGACGTGTTTGTGACCACACCATGGTATGAGCCGTTTGGCATTACGCCAGTCGAAGCCATGGCGTGCGGCCGGCCCGTGATTGGCGCCGATACCGGGGGCATACGCACAACCGTCGTGAACGGAAAAACCGGGTTTCTGGTTCCCCCTAAAAATCCCGACAAGCTGGCCGAACGCCTGGCGCAACTGGCCTCGAATCCCGAACTATGCGAACGGATGGGCGAGGCGGGCCGATTGCGCGCCAGACGGCTTTATACATGGCAACGCGTGGGACAGGATCTGCTGTCGGTCTATGAGCGCCTCGAAGCAGGCAAGACCGGCCGCACTCGTCATGCCGTTCAAATTGCGGCGTAAAGGAGCGAAATGATGCATGAATTCGAAACACTGAAAGATCGCGCAATTCTGGTGACAGGCGGTGGCAGCGGGCTGGGCGCGGCATTGTGCCAGATGCTGGCGGCCGAAGGGGCCCGTGTCGCGGTGGCGGACATCGACGAACAACGCGCAATGAAACTGGCCGGGCAGTTGAAGGAGACCGGCGCCCAGGCCATGGCCTGCGGCATGGATGTCGGCGTGGTGGTGGATGTGCGCAATGGACTCGATGCCGTGGTCAGTCAATTCGGCAAGCTGGACGCCATCGTCAATAGCGCCGGTGTGGACGTGACGGCGCCAATCGACACGCTGGATACCGACGTGTGGGAAAGAGTGCTGCGCACCAATCTGACGGGCCCATTCCTGATGGCGAAAATGGGCAAGGACCGGTTGAGTCCCGGCGGACACATTGTGAATATCGCATCCACGGCCGCCCGGCGAGCCTGGCCGAATGCCAGCGCCTACCATGCCAGCAAATGGGGGCTGATGGGTCTGTCGCATGCCTTGCATGCGGAGCTGCGAGGTGCAGGCCTGAAAGTCAGCGCCGTCATCGCGGGCGGCATGCGCACGCCGTTTCTGCTGGATCGATTTCCAGACATTGACGTCGGCACCTTGCAGGATCCCGCCAACGTCGCACGTGCCGTGCGCTTTATCTTGACCCAGCCGCCGGAAACCGTCGTGCCCGAAGTCATGGTGTTGCCGATGAAGGAAACATCATGGCCCTGAGGCCCGCAGTGTTCCTGGATAAAGACGGCACACTGCTGGTTGACGAGCCTTATAACGTCGATCCGGATCTCATGAGTTACGCGCCGGGCGCCGCGCAGGCGCTCTCGTGTCTGGCGGCTGCCGATCTCCCCTTGGTTGTGATCAGCAATCAGGCGGGAGTCGCCCGAGGATACTTTTCCCCGGATGCCTTGATTCGAGTCGAGCACAAATTGGCCGAGATGTTTCGTGCAGCGGGTGCGCGGCTTGACGGTTTTTACTGGTGCCCGCATGACCCGGCGGGCATATTGCCGGATTACGCCGTCGAATGCGAGTGCCGCAAGCCTCAGCCGGGCCTGCTTTTACGGGCTGCACGGGAGCTGGACCTGGATCTGCAGGCATCGTGGTTCATCGGCGATATTCTCGACGATGTGCAAGCCGGTCATCTGGCAGGGTGCCGCAGTGTCTTGCTGGACGTGGGCCACGAAACCGAATGGCGCATGACACCGGAACGCGAGCCCGATCGATGCGCCGCGGACCTATACGAGGCAGCTCGCCTGGTACTGAACGCCATGGCCAATGACGCCGCGGCACGAGGGAGTTGACCATGGCGTGGGATTGGGCTGCGAAACGGCATGTTTTATGCGTGCGCTTGGACAATATGGGCGATGTGCTGATGTGCAGTCCGGCAATTCGCGCATTGCGCGAATCCGGCGCTTCGCGCATATCGTTGCTGGCTTCCGTCGCTGGCGCTCACGTGGCGCCCTATATTCCCGAGATCGACACGGTGCTGGCCTATGACCCTGCGTGGGTCAAAAACAATTCGTCCGGACAAGACGACGATATCAACATGATAGGCAGATTGCGCGCATTGCGCCCAGACGCCGCGGTGATCTTCACCTCTTTCAGCCAGAGCGCCTTGCCCGCGGCGCTGATGTGCCATCTGGCCGGCATACCGAGCGTACTGGCTCATTGCCGCGAAAACCCTTATCGCTTGTTGTCGGATTGGGTACGTGACACCGAACCTCAGAGCGGCATCCGTCACGAGGTCCAACGCCAACTCGATCTCGTCGCGCATGTAGGCGCGCATAGCGCAGAGACTCGGCTGTCATTTCGTGTCCGTGATGGCGATAGGCTTTCACTCAAGCACAAACTCGTGCATCTGGGCGTGAGCGAAACGGAAGGTTGGATTTGCGTACATGCGGGCGCTACCGCTGCCTCGCGCCGTTATCCGGCGGCATTGATGGTCCAGGCCTTGGTCGGGCTGCGGGGAGAAGGGCGCCGCATACTGCTGCTGGGCGGCCATGAGGATCTAGCATTATCCCAGGCACTGGCCGATCACCGTGCGCTATTGCCAGGTTTGATTGATCTGTCCGGTCAGCTGAGCTTGGGCGAATTAGGCGCCGCGCTGGAGGGGGCCGCAGTGATGATCTGCAATAACAGCGGCCCTGCGCATATTGCTGCCGCTTTGCAGACCCCGATTGTGGATCTCTATGCCCTGACCAATCCACAACACACGCCGTGGCAAACCGCCTCGCGCGTCCTTTATCACGATGTGCCCTGCAAGTACTGCTATCGCAGTGTTTGCGAACAAGGCCATCATGCTTGTCTCGCAGGCGTGGATCCACGCCGTGTCACAGCCGCGGCACGGGAGTTGCTGCAGCACGGGCGCGACGACAGCGTCGTTTCACTTCACGCGGAGGATGTCTCATGCTTACCCTAGGAATCAATGCCGCTTATCACGATTGCGCCGCGGCACTGGTGCGAGACGGCCAGGTGTTGGCCGCCGCGGAAGAAGAGCGCTTTACCCGGATAAAGCATGGCAAACGGCCCGTGCCGTTTACGGCGTGGCAGTTGCCGTATCACGCGATCGACTATTGTCTGGCGCAGGCCGGCGCTCATCTGGGACAGGTCGATCATATTGCGTACGCCTACGACCCAAAGCTGCTGATGCCGGCGGGCAATGCCGAGCCGAATGTTGTGCTGCCGCTCGAACCATCGAAGGCGGGCTTTGGACCTAACGGCGAATCGCCGTGGGATCCGTTGTTCATATCGTACCTGGTCAATGCCCCGCGGCAACTGCTCGATGGCGTGCCGCATCACCTCAGGTCGCCGCGGCTGGACGGCCTGACACTGGACCATATCAGAGACCGGTGGGTCAATCTGGACCATCATTTGTCGCACGAAGCGAGTGCGTTTCTAGCCGCGCCCTTTGACGAGGCTGCGGTGTTGACCATGGACGGCCGAGGCGAACGCACGACGACGAGTTTCGGCCATTTTTCGCAGGGCGAATATCACCGCATCAAACAAATCGATCTGCCGCATTCACTCGGCCTGCTGTATGAGGAAGTCACCCGGTACCTGGGCTTTCTGCATTCGTCCGACGAATACAAAGTGATGGCCCTCGCATCGTTCGGGAAACCGACGTATCGCAAGGAGTTTCGCGAGATCCTGAGCCTCGAGGACGAGGGGGGCTATGCTCTGCATCCCGCAAAGCTGGCCGAGCGATTCGGTCCTCCACGCCATCGCGGCGAACCGTTCGATGAACGGCACAAGGACATCGCCAGTTCCTTGCAGTATGTGTTGGAAGAAACCGCATTGCACATGACGCATTGGCTGCGCCAGCAAACCGGATCGTCGCGGCTGTGCATGGCCGGTGGTGTGGCGCTGAACTGCGTGATGAACGCGCGTATCGCGCGGGACGGGGAATTCGATCAAGTCTGGGTGCAGCCCGCTGCGGGCGACGCGGGGACGGCGTTGGGCGCGGCGCTATATGTGGATTATCAGCGCCGTGGCGGTCCCCGTGAATGGGTCATGGACCATGCCTACCTGGGCCCCGACTATACGGACGAGGAAATCGAGCGGTTCCTCTATCAATCGAGATTGGCATTTCGCAAGCTGGACGATGTGGCGGAGGAGGCCGCAGAGCTGCTGGCCCAAGAAAAAATACTGGGATGGTTTCAGGGGCGCATGGAGTTCGGCCCGCGCGCGTTGGGCGCCAGATCGATCCTGGCGTCGCCGTTGGACAGCGCGATGCAGGCACGCTTGAACGGCCTGAAAGACCGTGAAGACTTCAGGCCCGTCGCGCCGGTGGTGATGGAGGAACGCGCCACAGCCTGGTTCGACGGCCGCGGCGCGGCGTCGATCTGCGCGCCATTCATGTTGTTTGTCTATGACGTATTGCCGCATCGTGCGAAACAGATTCCCGCGGTGAGGCATATAGATGGAACCGCTCGCGTACAAACGGTGAGACGGGATCAGAACGCGCGCTATTACGACCTGCTGGCCGCATTTGAAAAGCGTACCGGCGTGCCTGTTCTGGTCAACACCTCATTCAACACGCGTGGCGAGCCTGTGGTGTGCAGCCCGCGCGACGCACTGGAGTCTTTCTGGACGTCGCCACTGGATGCATTGGTGATTGGATCTTATCTCGTTGAGAAACCGCGATGACCGCAACGACTGCACCTGCCATTCTGGTGTCGGTGATTGTGCCGACGTATCACCGTCCGGATCTGCTGGAGCGGTGTTTGCAGGCATTGGCCAATCAGCATTTTCCTCGTGACAGCTATGAGATCATCGTCTGCGACGACGGGCGCAGCGACGCCACGCGCCGGCAGGTCGGTAAATGGCAGCAGGCCCAGCATGACCGGCCCGCCGTGCGCTATCTTGCCGTGACGGGCACCAAAGGCCCCGCGGGCGCACGCAATATGGGCTGGCGCAATGCACGTGGCGGCATCATCGCATTCACGGACGATGACACGATCCCGGCGCCTGACTGGTTGGGGCAGGGGGTACAGGCGATGACTGCAAGCGTTGCGGCCGTCACAGGCGTCACGGAAATGCCGTTGCCCGATCCTCCCAGCGATTATGAACGCGATGCCGCTGGGTTGACTCGCTCGGCCTTTATCACTGCCAACTGCTTTGTCCGCCGCTCAGCATTAGAAGCGGTCGGCGGCTTTGACACGCGCTATACCATGGCATGGCGAGAAGACTCCGACTTGCATTTTGCGCTCCTGGATCGTGGGTTCTCGGTTCAGGCGGCGCCCTTGGCGCGCGTGCTGCATCCCGTGAGGCCCTTTCCGTTTGCGGCGGGGCTGGGAATGCAGAAAAAGGTAATGTTCGATATGTTGTTGCGGCGGAAGTATCCGTTCTTATATCGCAAGCATATCCGCAGCCGTTGGCCCACCTTTTATTTGTATGTGACTGCATCGTTTCTCGCGGCGATCGTCTTGGCGATCGCTGGACAGTATCTGTGGGCGGGCGCGGCTGCGGGGATCTGGTTGATGCTGACCATCATCTTCTTTGTGCGCCGGCTTCGCGGTACGCGCCGCTCGGTGCAGACTGTCGCCGACTTGATGATTACATCGGTCTGCATCCCCTTGCTGTCCATTCTATGGCGCGTAGTGGGACTCGTGCGATTCCAGAGGGCGGCAATATGACTGCGGTACTTGACCCCCAGCATCCCCCGCATCGCATCATCGTATTCCGTGCGCTGCAGCTGGGTGATATGTTGTGCGCGGTGCCTGCGTTCAGGGCGGTGCGGCAGGCCTTTCCGCGCGCTCAGATTGTCTTGGCCGGGTTGCCAGGGGCACGGGAGTTCGTCGATAGATTCCATGCCTATGTGGATGAATTGACACCATTCCCCGGGGATCCTGCCTTTCCGGAACAAAAGCCCGATGAGGCAGCACTACCGGAGTTCTTTGATCGCATCCGGGCGTGGCAACCCGATGTCGCATTGCAACTGCACGGCAGCGGGCGTCAGTCTAACGAGGTGGTGCGCCAATTCGGCGCGCGGCAATGGGCTGGCTTTGTGCCGGATGCCAGCGAGGAAGTCCCCGGTGCTCGCCTGGCATGGCCAGACCATCTGCCAGAGGTGCTGCGGTATCTGGCGCTGCTGCGTTTTGCGGGCTTGGAAAATGTACACGATGAACACCTGGAGTTCCCGTGTTCTCATGCGGATGAGCGAGACGCCATAGAACTGATGCGTCAATGGGACCTGGATCCTCGCAGACTCGTACTCATCCATGTGGGGGCTCGCCTGGCCTCGCGCCGGTGGCCGTTGGCGCGTTTCGCGGACCTCGCGCGAGGCTTGCATCAAGATGGTTGGCAAATCGCATTGACCGGGACCACTGGCGAAAGCGCAATGACCACAGAGCTGCAGCAGCTCGCTCAAGTCCCTTTGACCGATCTGTCGGGCCTGACGAACCTGGGCAGCCTGGCGGCGCTGGTGCGAGCGAGCCGCTTGCTGGTTTGCAACGATACGGGGATATCCCATGTCGCAGCCGCGATGCAGGCGCCTAGTGTCGTGGTGGCCTGCGGTAGCGACACGCGCCGCTGGGCGCCGCTGAACCGCAGACGGCACCGTGTGCTGTCGGCAGATGTGCCGTGCCGTCCTTGCGCGCATCCAGTGTGTCCGATTGGACACCCCTGTGCGCTGCAGGTGACAGCGCCCGAGGTGTTGGCAGCGGCGCGGGATCAACTCTATGCGCACGAGAGGGTGACAGGATGAGAACCGCCTTTGATCGCGAGCCCGGCCGCCGTCTGCGTATCCTGACATGGCATGTCCATGGCAATTATCTCTACGCACTGCATCATGTGCCTCACGATTTCGTGGTGCCGGGCCTGGACCACGCGATGCCAGGATACGGCGCGCTGGGCAATCGGATTCCCTGGGGCAGCAATCTCACCCAGGTGCCGGCGGAACAGTTGCGGCACATGCAGTTCGACTGCATCCTGTATCAGGCCCGGCAGAATATCGAAGACGCCCGTCTTTTGCTGACCGATCAACAGCGTGCGCTGCCCAGCGTCTATCTCGAACACAATCCGCCCGAGCCGCATCCTACGGACACGCAGCATCCGTTTCAGCATCCGCGGGGCCTGATGGTTCATGTCACGCCTTTCAATGCAGTGATGTGGAACAGTGGCGGCATGCCTGTCAGGATCGTCGAGCATGCAGTGCCTGACCCTCAGGTCTCATACGACGGCAGCTTGGCGCAGGGCATCGTCGTCGTCAACCATCTGGCCCGGCGCGGACGGCGTATTGGGCGGGATATTTTCGAGCATATGCGTTTGCATACGCCCTTGGAATTGATCGGCATGGACGCCGAGGCATTGGGCGGTCTGGGTGAAATCCCCAACCTGCAAGTCGCCGCGCACATGGCCCGCTATCGTTATTTCTTCAGTCCGATCCGCTACGCCAGTCTGGGACTGTCCCTCGTCGAAGCGATGTTCTGCGGCCTGCCCGTCTTAGGGTATGCCACGACGGAACTGCCCACGGTGATTACCAATGGAAAAGAAGGCTATGTTGATACGCGGCTGGAGCGGCTGATCGAAGTCGCTCGCGAACTGATCGCCGACCGTGAATTGGCCCGCAAATGGGGCAGGGCGGCACGGGAAAAGGCGCTGCAACGGTTTGGCATGGAACGCTATATCGCCGACTGGCTCAACGTATTCGATACAGTGATGGAGCAGAGATGAAAAACGATATGACAGAAACGGGTCGAGCTTTGGTGGCGGGCGGTGCGGGCTTTTTGGGATCTCATCTCTGCACGCGATTACTGGTGGATGGGTGGGAGGTCATCTGCGTGGACAACTTTCAGACCGGGCGTGCCGGCAATCTGGCTGCGTTGGCCGATCATCCCCGGTTTACGGTACTGCGTCACGATGTGGTCGAGCCCCTGGGCGATCTGGGCGTGACGCGCATTTATAACCTGGCGTGTCCGGCTTCGCCGGCGCAGTATCAGGCCGATCCGATAAAGACGTTGCGGACGTGCTTGCTCGGGGCTATGCAGTTGCTGGAACTCGGCCGGCGTACGGGAGCAAGGGTCTTGCAAGCTTCTACAAGCGAGGTGTACGGCGATCCCTTGCAGCACCCGCAGCGCGAGGCCTATTGGGGACATGTGAATCCGGTCGGGCCGCGGGCCTGTTATGACGAAGGAAAACGCTGCGCCGAAACGCTGTTTATGGAATATGAACATCGAGAGGGAGTAGAGATCAGGATCGCGCGGATTTTCAATACCTATGGTCCCAAGATGTCGCCAAATGATGGCCGGGTAGTGTCCAACTTCATCAGCCAGGCATTGGCGGGCAAGCCGCTGACCATCTACGGTGATGGCACTCAGACGCGGTCGCTCTGTTATGTCGATGATTTGATCGACGGTCTCGTGCGGCTGATGGAAAGCCAGGAAAATATCTCGCAACCCGTCAACCTGGGCAACCCCGTGGAACTATCGATGCTGGACATCGCGGACCTTGTATTGGCATCGACGGGTGCACAAGTCCCGCTGGTGCACCAGGATCTGCCGGTAGACGATCCGGCCCATCGGTGCCCCGATATTTCGCTGGCGCAACGGTGCCTGGGATGGAATCCGAAAGTCAGCCCGGCCGAAGGTATCGCGCGCACCGTAGCCTATTTTGCGGCGGAGGCCCAAAAGGAGCCAGCGTACGCGAAATCTATGGCCAATGCTTGAATTTTTGTTGCAATGCAACAGGATTTCGATACAGAATAGGGCCTTGTGCCTCGATACACTGGCCTGCGTCAGTTGGATTAAGGGCACCACCGTGCGCCCATGGTTGGGCAGGGTGCTCATCAGCCGGTCTGACTCAGGAGAAAAAATGGAACGTTCCATCCTAGTTCAGCAGCCGAATTTTTCGTCAACGGCAGGGGTCTCGCCCGATGAGGCCGCTGTGTCCGCGACCGTTGTCCCCGCCGAGCCGTTGTCTTCGACCGACCGGACGATGGTGCTGCGGATGCTGAACGAGGCCTTGTCTATGGAAGTCATGTGCGCGCAGCGTTGCCAGAGCCAGGCGGTGTTGGCCCGCGGCCTGCAGGCGCCCGCCGTTGCAGAGGAACTGGAACGTCACGCCGCTGATGCCGATAGCCATGCTCAGCGCCTGTTGCAACGAATCGCTCAGCTGGACGGTGGATCACTCGCCTCGACAGAGCACCTGGTACACGTCAGCCAATCCGAGTATGTAGAGGGCGTTACCCTGACCGACATGCTCAACGAGAACCTGGTCACCGAACGGATAGCTGTTGCGGGCTATCGCGAGATGGTCGATTACCTGGGCGAAAAAGACCCCGTCACGCGCGATCTGCTGGCGGACATCATGGCCATGGAGGCCGCCCAAGTCCAAGAACTGGCGCGGCAATTGGGCGAAAAATAGGGCGTCTGTCCCCAACCTCGGCTGCTCGGGCCGAGCATTTCGCGTCACTGCGGCTGATACCCGTGCAATGCGCTCGTCTTGTAGACGTGTTTCAATCGGCATACACGTTTAACTTTCATTCGCCTGAATACCCCACCATGACCGCACCTTTTTTGCTCGCTGACTGCAAAGCCATCGCTTTCGACCTGGACGGCACCTTGCTCGACACGATGCACGACATCCGCGCATCCGTCAGTGTGGCGCTACGCGATTGCGGCTACGGCGAGCTGCCCGAGAATTACCTCATGCCGAATCTGCATGGGGCTTTTCCCGCAGTGCTGGTGGCCGTCATGCAGGACCGGAACGTGCCGCTGTCCGAATTGGATGCGGTGATAAAGGCCTATACCAAGCATTACGCCTATCTTGCTCACCGTAATTCGCAGCCGTATCCGGGTGTGATCGATTTCCTGGAAGATTGCCAATCGCGGGGGGTAAAACTGGCCGTATGCACCAATAAACTGCACGCTTCGGCTTTGAAGGCTCTAGAACAAAAAGGCCTGACGAGGTATTTCTCGGTTGTATTGGGCAGTGATTCGGTCAGCCGGCCCAAGCCTGACGGAGAACCGTTGTTAAAAGCCTTTGAGGCGATGGGCGTGGCCCCGGCCCAGGGCGCGTACGTTGGCGACACGCACGTCGATGCGATGAGCGCAAACAACGCAGGTGTGCCGTTTATGTGGTTTCGCGCAGGCTATGGTGGCGAGTTAGTCCACGAGTATCCTCAGGCCTTGGCTTTTGATGACTACGCCGAGCTGCTGACCGTGCACGATACAACTTTAAGTTCGTAACGCCGGGTTAGACGACACGTAGGCCACGCGCATCGTCGTCATCATTGTCAGGAACAGCTTAACTCCGGCGTCTGCGATACATCAGTGCCGCAGGCTCTCACTCCAACGGCTGGCCGAACCCCGTCAGAATCATCGCAATCACCCGATCGATCTGCTTTTGATCCAACGCATAAGCAGGCACCTCGGGCAGTTTCTGGTCGGGCTCTTTTGCCAACAACTCAAACCGGCGCGAGACCGGATCCAGATTGGCCAGCATATGAATCGCCGACCCGCGCGCGAATTCATAGTGCCAGATAACGGCTTCGCGGCTGAGCTGCGGAAATGTCTTGGCAATCGCATCCATAAAGCGGCGCGCGACATGCTGGTTGATATCGAAGGTATGGTAGCCCGTGCGCGCGTCAATACGCATTTGGAACACGCTGCGGACATAGAGGCTGCCGCCATCGGCTGAGCGCGACATCGTGAGGATAGGCTCGATCAGCGCAGCCAGGATGTCGCGGGGCGCCAATGCCTGTCCGGCGGCATTCAATTCATAGGCATCGAGCCTGGCCAGACGCTCGCGGTTGACTTCGCCGGTGATCTCCCGGTGAGCCAGGTTCACCAGCCCGTCTTTCGATTGAAAGTAATAGTTCACCGCGGCGCCATTGGCGCCCGAGGCGGCGGTGATGTCGCGCACGGTCGTGCCGTTGGGCCCTTTGCGTGCCACCAGCTCTTTGGCTGCGGCCAGGATGGCCTGGCGTTTGGGGCTGTTACGGCTATCCGTGTCGTCGAATTCTTGCATGGTGTCCATGTCCGGGGTGTTCCCCACATTTGGCGTACTCGGGTTTTCACCGAGGAAAAACGTCTTGCGCCATGGGATTGCTCGACATGATAATTCAAACATATATTTGAAACAGTTGTTTTATACAGGTATATGAGTTTGAATTTCCTTTCCTCGGATGACCCGGCCGCGCTGTCTATTGCCCAGGCCGGCGCTTTATTGGCCGGCGGACAGTTACGATCCTCGGAGCTTGTGCAAGCGGTTCTGGACCGTATTCAGCAGGTGGACGGTGTGATTCATTCGTATCTGCGTCATGACCGGAATGCGGCATTGGCCGCAGCCCAGGCGGCGGAGGTGCGGGCGGGGCAGGGGCGGCGTCTCGGCCCATTGGACGGCATCCCTTTTGCCGTCAAGGACAACATCTACACCAAAGGGCTGGCGACGACCGCTGCATCGCGAGTGCCTCAGCGTCACGATCCGGCGTTGCACGCGACCTTGGTCGGACGGCTGCAGGCTGCCGGCGCCATCCTGGTGGGAAAGCTGAACACGTGGGAATACGGCACGGGGACAGGCGCCGTGCACTTTGATCTGGAGAACCCACCAGCGCGTAACCCATGGGATCC
Organism: Bordetella genomosp. 4; assembly: GCF_002261185.1. Classification (GTDB taxonomy): domain Bacteria; phylum Pseudomonadota; class Gammaproteobacteria; order Burkholderiales; family Burkholderiaceae_B; genus Bordetella_A. The sequence goes on along the minus strand of NZ_NEVQ01000013.1, from coordinate 316,008 downwards.
TCGTCATTTCACAGGCGGATCGTCCAGTGGTTCTGGTGCAGCGGTGGCTGCCGGTACGGCATGTTTTGCGATCGGTACCGATACGGGCGGATCGGTGCGATTGCCCGCCGCCGCGTGTGGTGTCGTTGGCCTGAAGCCCACGTTTGGCCGTATCAGCCGTCATGGTGTGATGCCGAATTGCTGGAGCTTTGACGGCCCTGGTCCATTGGCGCTGACTGTAGAGGACGCCTGCCTCGTGTATGAGGCAATGGCGGGTCACGATGCGGCCGACCCCGCCAGTTTGGCTTGCAGCGTGCAGCCGCTATTGCCTACGTTGAATGACGGCGTAGCGGGCCTGAGGGTGGGTGTGGTGCGCCGCCTGGATCCTGCGGATAGCGTAGAGCCGGCCATCGACGAGGCTTTGAATCAAACCTGCGACATTCTGCGAGACGAGGGTGCGCAGATACGTGACATCCGACTGCCGCTCGCACCTGCGGAATTTCGGGCGATTGCGCTACCCATCAACCGCAGCGAAAGTTTCTCGATTCACGAGCAAGATTATCTGGAACATCGCACCCTGATGGGACGAGCCTTGCGCGAAAAGCTGGAAATCGGCATGTATATCCGCGCGGCAGATTATCTCGCGGCATTGCGCCAGCGGCGCGAGCTGGTGGCGCGTATGGATGCGTTGTTCGACGATGTCGATGTGCTGTTGTTGCCCATGACGGATCGCGTCGCGCCGGCACTGACCGACGAGCAGGCCGTGATCGACTTTACCGCGCGTTCGGCGGGCAGTCCATTTTCACTGACGGGACATCCTGCCGTATCCGTGCCTGCGGGTTTTGACCATAACGGGTTGCCTGTAGCCATTCAATTGGCAACGGGATTCCTGCAAGAGGCGCGTTTGATGCGTGCCGCCCGCGTAGTAGAACGCCACTTTAGCCCGCAGCCGCGGCGCGCGCAGGTGGTGTCTCAATCCACTTCTTCGGTCCATAGCCCGGTTTGATTATGTCTACATCTGAATTCGAATTGGCCTCATTGGAATCGGCAGTGCGCATCATCTGGCAGCAATGCGGTCAGACGCCGCCCGAAGGCGAGGAACTGTCACGCGCTGCGTCAAATCTGCGTCATGCCTTGGCAGCGGGCCGCCATATCCCGAGAGTGGCAGACAAGACCATCCAGCCGATGACCGGCCGCCGCCACGACATTGAGTCGCAAGCACGCGCCGACTAGACATGGAGAAATAGCGGCTCGCCATTTGTGAACGACACCGCGTGTTCTGCTGCCGGAAGAACACGCTTGCGTATTACCCGGCACGATAACGATTCAAGAGGAAAATCATGCAGTGTATTTACGACGTTCTGTATCACGCACTCGATGACGCGTCAGCTTATGCGCGTCACAACGCTCTGTTTGTTCTCTGAGGAGGCCGCAACAATGAAGCTTTCGACTCTTTTGCGGCGTGTCGCTTTGATCCCGCTGTGTCTAGGCATGATGGCTGCGCCTGCCGCCATGGCGGCTACGTACCCGAGCCAACCGGTCAATTTGATCGTAGGTTTTCCTGCAGGCGGCCCTACTGATCTGATCGCGCGATTGATTGCCCAGCATCTGGGGTCTGATCTGGGCGAGAAATTCATCGTTGAAAACAAGGGCGGCGCGGGCGGCAATATCGGCACCAAGGCCGCAGCGCGCGCGCAACCTGATGGTTATACGGGACTGGTGGCCAGCCTGAACCTGACGATCAATCCGTGGATGACCGAGGGATTGGATGTAGACAGCCGCAAGGACCTGATGCCGGTACGCACCGTGGCGATTGCGCCGACGGTGTTGGTGGTGCGCAATGATTTTCCGGCTAAAAACTTCAGTGAGTTTGTCGAGGCAGTACGCCAGGCGCCGAACAAATACAATTCGGCAGCACAGGGAGCATCACCATTGCTCGCGGTGGAGCTGTTCACGCAGTTGACCAACACGCAGATAACGCCTGTACCGTACAAAGGTGCAGCAGCGGCGATGGTGGATTTGATTGCCGGGCACGTCGATATGTCGTTTGCGACGCTGGGGTCCGTGCTGCCGCATATCAAGAGTGGCAAGGTCCGTGTACTGGCGGTGGCATCGCCAGAACGCTATGCGCTATTGCCGGATACGCCGACCTTTGCCGAGTCGGGCATGCCGGATTTCCGTTTTGACTCGTGGACGGGATTGCTGATGCCGGCCGGTACGCCGCAGGCGGTCATCGATACCCTGAAGGTTTCATTGGACAAGCTGGTGATATCCGATGATTTTAAAAAGCAAGTTCTGGAAATGGGGATGATGCCCGTGCTGGAGGATACGCCGGCAGACTTCGCAAAAACCATTGACCGCGAGCTGGTGCTGTACGAGAAACTGGCGGCCTCGGCACGCAAGAAAGTCGAGAAATAAATAGCGGGCTGATAGCTTGCCTCGCTCCGCACGTAGAGCAACATCGTGCCGAGTCCACAGCAGTAATCAACGCGGACAAAAAAAGCGCTGGTCAGACACATCGACCAGCGCTTTTTTCATGATTGCGAGCGATTGATCGGCCGAGTTCCTATCAACCGAACTTTGCCACCAACGCATCGTGGACGTAGTCCAACGATTCAACGTCGGCGAATTTCATGTCCAGGTCAAACATATTCGCCTTGTGTGCCTGCGGGCTGCGATCGCCGCACGCGTCGTCTACCAAAATGACTCGAAAATTGTGCGAGAAGGCGTCCACGGCCGATGCTCGCACGCAGCCAGAGGTGGAAATCCCGACCATGATCACGGTATCGACGTCGTCATAGCGTAGAAAATCCGCCAGCATGGTGCCAAAAAATCCCGATGGCTTGTTTTTCAGAACGACGCGATCGCCCGGCCGCGGGCCATATGCCTCGGGCCACTCGTCCGCCTTGGGATCTGCTACGAACTCTACATCATCAGGCTTGGCCAATTTCCAGTTCCACGCGCCGCGATAGGACGGCAGGGAACGATCGTCGCGACGGGTATAGTAGATCGGCAGGTTCAATTGCCGGAATAGGGCGGTGATGCGCTCCAGTGCCGTCATCAGCTCGGGCATCGCCGCGCCGCAGAATGAGTACGACGGATCCACGAACATATGCGTGGTATCGATATTCACGAGAGCCGGCCGTTTCCCTATGCCCAGGCGATTGGCGAATCCTCCTTTGCGGTAGGTCTCCAACTCTGCGTCCGGCACGTAGCCGCGCCATTTTTCCAGCTTGTCCATCCATTGCTCCTGACTGCGTTGTTTGTGGTATTGCCTCGGCGTAGATCGCTTCGAAACATCACTGCTGTGTGATGTTGTTCTTGCGAATGACTTCGCCCCATTTTTCGGTTTCCGACTGCACAAAAGCGCGGAATGCTTCCGGCGTGCCTCCGCCAGGGCGGCCGGCCATGCCACGGATACGTTTGTCGATCTCGGGATCCTTGAGAATGTCGTTGACGGTGGCGTTCAGGCGCTGGACAACCTCGGGCGGCGTGCCGGCCGGCACAAAGATGCCGTTCCAGGACAGCACCTCGAAATCGGGATAGCCGGCCTCGGCCATCGTCGGCACGTCAGGCAGATCGGGCATGCGTTGTTTGTCAGCCACCGCCAGCGGCCGGATGCTGCCGTCCTGCATGCTGGGCAACGCAGACAATGCGGTCTTGAAACCTGTCTGGACGTGACCGGCAATGACGTCGGTCAAGGCGGGCGCAGCCCCTTTGTAGGGCACATGCAATAGATCGGTGCCAGTGCGCAGTTTGAACAGTTCGCCTGCCAAATGGGGAGAGCTGCCGGACCCTGTCGAGGCATAGCTCAATGCACCTGGCTTTTGTTTCGCGAGCGCTACCAACTCGTCCACGGTTTTCACCGGCAGCTTGGAGGTGACGACGAGCACACTCGGCGAGGACATGAATTGCACGACGGGAATGAAGTCCTTGTTCACATCGTGATGGATGTTCTTCAGCAGACTGGCATTAATGGCGTTGGCGATCGTTCCCAACAGCAGGGTGTAGCCATCGGCGGGGGCTTTGGCGACCTCTTCAGTGGCGATATTGCCGTTGACGCCGGGCTGGTTTTTGACGATCACCGGTTGCTTCAGCGCCGTCTGCATGTGGCCGGCAATCAGGCGCGTGATGACGTCGCTGGCCCCGCCTGGCGGGTAGCCGACGACGAACGTAATGGGCTTGCTGGGATAGGTGTCCGCATAGACCGCGGATGCGGTCGATAGCATGGTGAAACTCAGCACGGCGAGCGCCGCGCGTTTGAACATGACAGTCATGTTTTCCCCTTGTACGGATTGTTCCGTGCCGGTACGGCGCTGGCATGCGGCCAGCCGCCGTCCGGCTCTTGAAAACTGCTCCGATCATTCTAGGGACGAGACGATCCAGCCTCCAGCGAGGATTTCACACTTGCAAATGAGGAAAATCGAATGCTTGCGAGGATGTCAGAGCCAGCGATTGCGGCCTGCCGCGACATTGGCGGCGCGAACGACTGCGTCTTTGATGACTGACAGCACGCGGTCAGAGGTCTCGCCGCGGCGCGTCACAAGCGAGAAATGCATACGCGGCGCATGCTGGCCCAGCCGCACCTCGCGCACGGGATAGCCGACAAAGGCGCGGCGATCAGGCCAGGCCAGAATGGACACACCCAGCCCCGCCGAGACCATGGCCAGGATGGCATGCGTCGAATCCATTTCCAATGTCCCGCGCGCCGTATTGCCCGATGCTGCCAAGTATCGATCGATGGCCACAGCAATATTGGATCCCCTTCCATAGCGGATCAGATCATGAGCCCGCAACAGGGCAGCAGCGTTGTCCTCTGCCACGTCCTTGGGGGCCACCAGCACCATTTCCTCTTGCAAGAGCGGATACCAATCCAGGCGCTTGTTACGTTCGTCGTCGGCAAAAGCCACAATGGCCGCATCAATCGTGCCTTCTTTCAAGCCGCTCAACAAGCCGTGGCTCGTATCCCGTACGGGCCTGACCGTGAGCCGAGGGCTGTGTTCGCGCAGATACCGCATGGCCTCAGGCAGGATGTGGGCCTGCATGCTCTCAATAGCGCCCAGCGAAACGCAGCCTTCGATAACGGATGAGCCGCGACGCCGCAATGACTCCATTTGGTCCAGCGTGCCGCTGATCAGGCCGGCCACCTCATGAGCCAGGGGAGTGGGTTTGATGGTCGACGCGCTGCGGTCAAATAACGGTTGCCCGTAGTATTCCTCGAGCCGTTTCATCTGCAGGCTCACCGTGCTGGGCGACAGATTTACCTCTAGCGCCGCGCGGGCAAAACTGCCGTACTTGATGACAGCGTTCAAGGTAGCGAAGAAGGCCAGATTCATCCATTGCTCCAAGAAACCCGCAGCACGAACAGGGGCGTGCCCTCGCAAATCGAGGGACGAGTTATCCGCCGAGTGCCTCTGTCAACGCTTTGGCGGCACGCCGCAAGACAGGGATGTGCGTTTTGCGAAATCGATGTGCCGGCATGGTCAGCGTCAATGCGCCGGCGAGTTCTCCGCCTGGATAGAAGACGGGTGCGGATATCCCCGCCAGTTCACGTGAGCGGTCGCTGACCGGCAGGCTCATGTACCCGTCTTGTCGAATACGCTCATAGTGAGCGCCGGGCGCACCGGAAAACGCCTGCAATACGTGTCCGCCCGTACCTTTGTCCAAGGGCAGCAGATCGCCCGCACGGCTTTGATCCGATAGGGGTTGAGGCGAGTTGACGCGATAAAGCAATAAGCGTTGATCGCCCTGGCGCACGTGAAAAGATGCGCTCTCCCGTGTTTGATCAACCAGCGCACGCAGGGTAGGGAGTACGACGTCCTGCAAGCTGAACGAGGCAGCGTATACGCGATGCAGTTGCGCTGTAGCGGGCCCTAGCGTGTAGCGGGCATCGGCATGACGTTGCACAAAACCTGCATGAATGAGCGAGGCCAAGAGGCGCAGCACCGTGCTGGGTACCAATGCCACGCGATCGCTGATCTCACGCAAGGTGAGGCCGGTGTCTTCTGCGCGAAAGGCGGTCAAGACGGCCAGTGCACGATCAACGGCGGCTACGCCGCCCTCGGCGACTTGAGACGGATCAGGCTCGCGGACAGGGTATCGGGGCATGGCGTGACGGTCCTCGTCCTTGACAACAAAGGGGCGACGACAATATTCTATTTAAAAGAATTTAATTCTATTAGATAAAATTTAATTGTTCAAGTCCTTATTCTGGAGCATTCACCGTCATGCCTGATCCTCACGACTATCCCTTGGGCCTGCGTCAATCTAGCGGTCGCAACGCCGCGCTACGGCAACAGATCGCAGCGCCCGAGGTCTTAGTAGCGCCTGGCGCTTACGATTGCGTCGGGGCGCGCTTGATTGAACAGGCTGGCTTTCAGGCGCTGTACCTGACGGGCTCGGGCATGTCCATGTCGGCGCTCGGCGCGCCCGATGTCGGCCTGATGTCTTTCTCCGAAGTCCTGGATCGCGCGGCGCGCGTGGCGGATGTGGTGTCCATCCCGGTGATTGTTGATGCAGATACGGGATACGGTGGCCCCTTGAACGTAATCCGCACTGTGCGTGCTTTCGAGCGCGCAGGTATCTCGGGCATACAGATCGAGGACCAATCGTGGCCCAAGAAATGCGGGCACGAAGGCGGGCGCAACTTGGTTTCCACTCAGGAAATGGTAGGGCGTATCAAAGCCGCGGTCGATGCGAGGATTGACCCGGATGTGGCCATCATTGCCCGCACCGACGCGCGCAGCGACCATGGCCTGCAGGCAGCGCTGGATCGTGCAGCGAGCTATGTCGAGGCCGGGGCCGACGTCATCTTTGTCGAGAGCCCGGAAAATGAACAGGAATTGGCCGAGGTCGCCCGTAACGTCCGTGCGCCCGTATTGGCCAATATGGTCGAGGGCGGACGTACGCCGATCGTGCCTGCGGCTCGCTTGCGCGAGTTGGGCTTTGCGATGGCGATTTACCCTAACGCGATCACGCGTTGCTTTACCTATGCCGGGACGGAGATGTTGCGGGACTTGGCTGCAACAGGAACGACAGCAGGGTCGGCCGATAAAATGCTGTCGCACCGGCAATTATGGTCGCTATTCGAATACGAGAAATGGACAGCGACAGAAGAACGGTTGAAGGCTTAAGGCTTGGCCGGAAACAGCGGCGCGGCTAAATTCACCAACGCCTGCGCCAGCTGCGCGCGCACGTTCGCGCGCGTCCAGACGATGCCGACCTGCCGCTCCAGCCGGGGCGCAGGCAGCGTCCAGCGCTTGATCGCCATATTGGGTGGGCCGCCGACATTCCAGTCGGGCAATATGGAAATGCCCAGCCCCTCGGCCACGAGCCTGCCTATCGATTCGATGCCATCGAGCTCGAAACGTACGCGCGGGCGTACGCCATGATGCCGCAGATAATCATCGGCCAGTTTGCCGCCGACGACCTGGCGGTCATATCGGATGAAAGGCTCTGCCGCCAGTGTTTTGATGGGATCCCGCACCCGCATATCCGCAGGCGTCACCAGGGTCAGAGGCTCGTTGCGCAGCCTGTGCCAGGCACAGCTTTTAGGCAAGTCGAACAAGGGATGCACCATGACGGCGGCATCCAACTGGCCATCGAGCACGCGTCGATAGAGCACCGTAGTGGGCGCAGGTTCGATATAGATCTCAATATGAGGATGCGCCTGCACCCATTGCTTCAGCACGCCAGGCAAGATGTGCGTCAACCCCGTCGGCGTGGCTCCCAGACGTAAGGGGCCTGCCGGCAAATTGGTTTCCGAGGCGGCAGAGCGCAGATCACGGACTTCGCTCAATACCGTATGTGCGCGCTGCAGAATGCGATTGCCAGCCAGCGTGGGCTTGACCGTGCGTCCGGCGCGTACGATCAGTTGGCTGCCTACGTCAGCCTCCAGCGCCTTGATCCGCTGTGCGACCGATGCTGGCGTCAGATCCAGCCGGCGTGCGGCGCCGGCGATCGATCCGGTTTCCACCACATAGATAAAGCTCTGCAGGAATCGTGTGTCCATTGGGGTGTGAGGCGATATCGAATCGACTAAAAAGATGGATTTTATAACTTCACAAAATGCCAGAACATTATTTTTCTTTTTCTTTAGCAGGCCCAGAATACATCCATACGCTTTCTTTCATATGCCCACCCTGAGGAGCCCCACGTGCCCAAGATTCTTTCCGTCGACGTTTGCGCCGCCGCCGTCCCACTGGATAAAGTCACCTCGTTTTCCACCCGTACCGTGAGCACTCGTTATTACGGCCTGGTCAAAGTCCGCTCGACAGACGGTGTCGAGGGCATCGGGTTCTGCTATGTCGGCAGCGCGGCCGGCGAGTTGTTCGTCAACGCCGTGGAGCAACTGCTCGCGCCGGTTCTGATCGGCCAGGACTCGCACGCCGTCGAACGCCTATGGCAGAACATGTATCAGGAATCGCTACTGCAGGGGCGTGCCGGCACCGTGATGCGTGCCATCAGTGCGCTGGATACGGCGCTATGGGATTTGAATGCGCGCACTGCGCAATTGCCTCTGCATCGTTTTTTGGGCGCATACGAGTTGGAGTCGGTCCCGGCATACGCCAGCGGCGGCTATTACCTGGACGGAAAGACCCCGCAAATGCTGGGCGAGGAAATGGCCAGCTACGTGGCCAAAGGCTTTAACGCCGTGAAAATGAAATCCGGCCGACTGTCGCCTGCCGAAGAAGAAGCGCGCTTGCGCGCCGCACGCGAGGCAGTGGGTCCTGATGTCGAAATCATGATGGACATGAACAATGCCTGGGTGGATACCACGCAGGCGATGCAGTACGTGCGCCGTTTTGAGCAATACAACCCGTATTTCATCGAGGAACCGTTCTCTCCCGACGACGTGGACAGCCATGCGAAATTGGCCAAGCTCACCAACATCCCCGTGGCAACGGCCGAGATCGGCTATGGCCGCTGGTATCACAAGGAACTGCTGGACAAAAACGCCGCCGCGATCTTGCAGCATGACGCGGCTGTCTGCGGCGGCATTACCGAATGGCGGCGCATCTCGGCGACGGCCGCGAGCTACGGCGTCATCGTATGCCCGCACTGGTTCCACGATCTGCATGCGCCTCTGGTCGCTGCCACGCCCAACGCGCGGTATGTCGAGTTTTTCTGGGACGACCAGGTGCTGAATTTCCGCAAACTGGTGGATCGTCAGCTCGAACACAAAAACGGCCGCGTGCTGTTGCGGCAAGACCCCGGTCTGGGCTTTGATTTCGAGGAGTCCATGGTCGAGCGCTATGGGCAATGGCGCACCGTGCGTTGAGGCGTTCACGATTAACTTTGCGATGGAGTCCGCTCGATCATGTCTGCATTGATCCCTGACACGCCGCGTTTGCGTGGCGTGCTTTCTCCGGTATTGACACCGTTCAATCCCGATTATTCACCCTCGGCGCCGCGTTTTGTGGCTCACTGCAAGAACCTGCTGGAGCAGGGCGTAGGTCTGGCGATATTCGGCACCAACTCGGAGGCAAACTCGCTCAGCGTTGCCGAGAAGCGAGCGTTGCTCGATGCGTTGTTGGAAGCAGGCCTGCCTGCAGCCCGCATGATGCCTGGCACTGGCGCATGCGCGTTACCCGACGCGATTGAGCTGACCCGCCATGCGGTATCAGCGGGATGCGCAGGCGTGCTGATGTTGCCGCCGTTCTACTACAAAGGCGTCAGCGACGAAGGACTATATCGAGCCTTCGCACAGGTGATCGATGAAGTCGCCGACGAGAGCCTGCGCGTGTATCTGTATCACATCCCGCCCGTCGCGCAGGTCGGTATCAGTATGGGGTTGATCGAGCGCTTACTAAAGGCCTATCCCAAGAATATCGCCGGCATCAAGGACAGTTCCGGCGACTGGAGCAACACCGAAGCCATGCTCAAGGCGTTCCAGCCGCAAGGGTTCGACGTGTTTGCCGGCAGCGAGACATTCCTGCTGCGCACGTTGCGAGGCGGCGGTGTGGGATGCATCACCGCCACCGGCAACGTCAATCCAGGTCCCATCGCCGAGCTGTATCGAGAATGGCAAAGCGATAACGCCGACACGTTGCAGGCCGGCCTGGATGCCGTCCGTAATGTGTTCCAGAAATTCCCCATGATTCCCGCAATGAAAGCCGCCATTGCGCAACGAGCGGGCGACGAGGGCTGGGCCACCGTCAGGCCGCCGCTCGTCGAGTTGACAGCGGCGCAACGCGCGTCGCTGGAGGACGGCCTGGCGTCTGTGAATTTTGAAATCCCGGGCGCGCAGACACTGGCATTACCCAAGTAGCGCATCCCTCAGAAAAGCCATATGTCTACGCATCACTTTTAAAGCCGGAGGACATCACCGGCACCGCTGAACAACAACCCGGAGCGAGATCCGGGAGGAGACACCTCATGAACCGCAGAACTTTCGTGGCGGCCGGCTTGACCGGCGTCGCCAGTGCAGTCGCATGTGCATTCGGTATCACCCCGCGCTCCGCCCGGGCCTCGGTAGACGCCTGGCCCAGTAAACAGATCAACTATGTGATTGCTTTTGCGCCCGGCAGCAACAGCGACGTGCTGGGCCGCATCATGGCGCAGAAACTGGGCGAAGCGCTCAAGGACAATGTCGTGGTGGAAAATCGCGCCGGCGCGACCGGGATGATCGGGTCCGCCTATGTCGCCAAGGCACCGCCTGATGGCTACACGCTATTGGGCGCCAGTATTGCGACCCATGCGATCAATCCCAGCTTGTTCAAAGACATGCAATACGACCCGGTGGCGTCGTTTCAGCCGATCACGATCATCGGCATGAATGCAAATACGCTGGTCGTATCTAACGAAAGCCGATTCAAATCGGTCCAGGACATCATCGACGCCGCGCGCGAGAAACCGGGCACGATCTCGTATGCATCCTCCGGGATCGGCACGACACAACATCTGTCGGGAGTCTTGCTGGAGCAGATAGCGGGCATCAAGCTCGTGCACGCGCCATACTCGGGCCGCTCGGCCATTCCGGATGTGATCGGGCAACAAGTCGACTTCATGTTCGAGGGACCGACAGTCGTGCCACAGGTCAAAGGCGGGCGCCTGCGTGCGTTGGCCGTGACCTCGCCCCAGCGGCTGAAAAGCCTGCCCGACGTGCCTACCATGCAAGAGGCGGGCGTCAAAGACTACGAGGTACAAGCCTGGCAAGCGATCTTTGCACCTGCCGGCACACCGCGGCCCATCGTGGACAAGCTGTACCAAGCACTCGCGCAGATTATCCATTCACCCGATATGCAGGCGCGTCTAGAGGGAATGGGCGTCATACCGTCTGCGATGTCGCCAGACGATTTCGCGGTTTTCCAGAAAAAGGAAATAGCGAAATGGGGCGACTTGGTGAAATCCACCGGGACGAAGGTGGAATAACGACCGCGTTGCTGCCGCACGATACGCCGCCCGCTGATGGCCCATTGGTGGGGCAGTGCGGCGGGCGGCCGATGATTTATCGACGCGTGCCAGATCGAGGGGGGTCAGGCTTTCAGCGCTGCAGCAACGGCATCCTGCAGTGAGCCCGTGGCCCGGCCGATCAGTTTCGAGAGTTGCCGGCTATCGTCGTATAGCGCTCCGTGAGATACGCCCACGTCCCACGAAGCGATGGCGGCCGCGAGTCCTTCTGGCAGACCTGCGCCCTTGAGCGCGGCAGCGTAATCTGCCTCCGGGATGTCCCGATAAGGGATGTCCTTGCCCGTCTGCCTGGAGACCTCTGCTGCCAGCTGGGTCAATGTGTACGACGTGTCGCCCGCGAGTTCATATATTTTTCCGTCATGCCCCGCACCCGTCAGTGCCGCCACGGCAGCATCCGCATAGTCGGCTCTGGGCGCAGACGAGATTTTGCCGTCCTTCGCGCTGCCATAGAGCGCGCCGTGGGCGAGGGCGGGGGGAATAGCACCGGTGTAATTTTCGGTGTACCAGCCGTTGCGCAGGATGGTGTACACCAGACCGGATTGTTTCAATAGCGCTTCGGTCTGCGCATGCTCTGGCGCCAGACTCAATGGTGATGTATCCGCACGCAGAAGGCTGGTATAGACGATCCGCTTCATTCCGGATTGCTTGGCAGCGTTAATGACGTTGGCGTGTTGCGCCGTGCGATGCCCGATGTCATTGCCCGAGATCAGCAGCAGGGTATCTATCCCTTGCAGTGCCGCCTCCAGTGTGGCGGGCTGCGTGTAGTCCGCGGCGCGCACCGTGATGCCCAGATCGGCGGCTTTTTCAGGGCTGCGCACCAGGCCGACGATATCGCCAGGATTGATTTTTGCTTTCAGCTTTTGAACAACGAGACGTCCTAGCTGGCCTGTGGCGCCAGTGATTGCGATGGTCATGATGCGACTCCAAGAAATGTGCGGTGAACACACTATAGAGCCAATACTTATTTTTAGTAAGTACGTACAAAAATGTTAGTTAAGGGGCTACACTGATTATGTTGTTGTGAACTCATCACCGATATGTCTAAGCCCCGTTCTCCTAAATCCTCCGTCGCGGAATCGCTATCGGCCAAACTGCGCCGCGGCGACGTGATGGCGGCGGGCTGTCCATCGCGCCCGATTCTCAAGCATCTGACGAGCCGCTGGGGTGTATTGGTATTGATTGCTCTCCAGTCGGGGACCCTGCGATTCAGCGATCTGCGGCGTCAGATCGGCGGCGTGAGCGAGCGTATGCTGGCCCAGACACTGCAATGGCTCGAAGGCGACGGCATGGTGCATCGGCGCGCTTTCAATACCGTGCCGCCCCATGTGGAGTATTCGTTGACGCCCATTGGCGTCGAGGCGGCCGAAAAAGTGCGCGGCTTGGTGGATTGGCTGGAGCTCAGCTTGCCCAGGATTCTGGAGAAGGCCGCTTCGACAGATTGAATGCGGCGCGAGCGATAGCAGCTGCGTGCGCATCCCGCGCTACGTGCCCGCCAAAAGCTTCTGTATTTCGACCACTTTCCGGTCCGCGCATCGACGCAGCTCTTCGACAAAGATCTCGGTAGCAGGGCTACGCCGTTTTCCCCGCGGAAACACCATACCGTAATGCAGCTTCGCGACCGGTCGGAATTTTTTCACGACGATGTTCAGATGCCGCTGCGCAAGCGCGGCCATGGGCTCTGCGAGAGCGATGCCGCAACCCATCGCGGCCAATTGGATCGCGGTGGTGCTGAAAGAAACCTCCAGTTCGCTGTTGGCACTGGCATTAGTGGCCTCGAATGACGCCAGGCAGCGCTGCTCCAGAATGCTGCGGCGTCCCAGGCTGATGTAGGGTTCGGCCTGGGTGTCTTTGGGTTCGATCTGTGTACGGTCCGCATAGGGATGATCCGGATGCATCACCGCTACGATCTCGCTTTGGCAGAACAGCTCTGTCTCGATGGCGGGGTGCTCCAGCGGCAACTGTACCAACGCCACGTCAAACTGCTGCTGCGCCAGCCACCATTGCAGCTCCGCAGGCATGCGGGCCGTCAGCGCGGCCGAGAAGCCGGGATTCTGCAGGCGGCAGTTGCCTAGCGCCTCTGCCGCCATGCCATCGATGATGTGATTGGCTGCGATGATGCGCACCCGGTCTCGCCGGCCGTGCCGCATGTCTTCTGCAAAATCGTGTACGGCATCTTGGGCGCGCAGCAGTCCATAGACCCGCTGATAGAGGGCTTGACCGTCCTCCGTTAGTTCGAGCCGGCGTCCGACTTTAGTCAGGATCTCAAATCCCGCGTCCTCCTCCAGTTGGCTGAGCAGGCGGCTGATTTGGGGCTGTGTACGGTTCAATCGCATCGCGGCTTGCGCAATGCTGCCACCTTCCACAAAGGCGTGTAGCGCCTCGAAAGCGCGGTAATTCATGTCGCTGGTCCTGGTGTATTACTTACGTTTTATGCAAGTAAATGGCCAAATTAAGAAATTGAATTATATGTTTTGGCGCTTCAGAATTTCGGTCTGGGACGCGCCGTGCGGTGCATTATCGAAATCAGGGGGTGGTAGTGAGTCAGGAACCAATCGTTGTTTGGGGGGGTGGCGCGATCGGCGGCGTCGTGGCGGCAAAGCTCGCCGATGCCGGGCAGGCGGTGTTGCTGGTGGATGTGGTTCCCGAACACGTTCAGGCAGTCCGCACCCATGGTCTGGAGATCGTCGGACCGGATGGCAGCAGCACGTTTTCTCGTATGGACGCTTGTTTAGCGTCGGAAATCGAGGGCGTTTATGGGCGCATATTGCTGTCTGTCAAAGGGCAACACACGCATGACGCCGTTACCATGCTGCGCCCACATCTGCGTGACGATGGCTGGGTATTGGCGTTGCAGAACGGCCTGACAGAATCCATCATCGCGAATCTGATTGGTGCCGAGCGCACCATGGGCGCACTGGTGAATTTCGCCTCGGATTATCTGGGCCCGGGGCGAATTCAGTTCGGTGGCAAAGGATGTATTCGCGTTGGCGAACTGGATGGCCGTGACACGACGCGGTCCAGAGACGCCGAATCATTGGTGCGGATGGTTGACCCGGAATCGAGCTGGACGGCGCATTTGTTGGGTTACAAGTGGAGCAAGGTCGCTATCGGCGCGCTGCTGTTCACGACGGCGCTGTCCAACGACACCATCGTCGAACAACTAGGCAATCGCCACTATTTGCCCCTCTGGCGCGCTTTATGCGGCGAAGTCGTCAAGGTAGCCAACGCCAACGGCGTTCAACCCATGCCGTTTGACGGTTTTGCCCCCGAGGCTTTCAGTGCGCAAGCGAACGAGGACGACGCCTGGGCCCAGATGCAGCAGATCACTGATCATTGCCGCCGCTGGGTCGGAAAGCCCCGCAGCGGCGTATGGCGTGACCTGGCGGTGCGCAAACGCGCGACAGAGGTCGACCCGCAGATTACCGACATTGTCGCGCATGGCCGGGCTGCCGGTATTCAGACCCCGACTGTCGCGCACATGATCGCCATGATCCGCGAGATGGAGACGGGACGCCGTGATTTTGGCAATGCCAATCTGGACGAACTCATGGAGAGGGTGGTGTGATGAACGAGGCGTATCGGGGCCAGCACGTACTGGTGACGGGCGGGAATGGCCATTTTGGACTGGAGTTGGCGCACGCATTTATCGCAGAGGGCGCCACGGTGACGAGCATCGACCGCGAGCATTCGTCTCAAGTAGGTAAAGCCATTCGAACCGTGGTGGCAGACATCACCGATGCGGCCGCTATCGAGAAACTGGTCGCCAGCTGGAGCGATGAAGCATTGCCCCGTGTGCTGGTCAATAACGCTGCCGTATTTCCCTTTGTAGACATCCTGGACGCGACGCCAGATCTGTGCCGCAGCATCGTGGAAGTCAATGTGCTGGCACCGTTGCTGCTGACTCAGCTGCTGGCCAAACGCTGGATCGCCGCCGGCATCCGCGGGGCAGTGGTCAATATCAGTTCGGCCTCGGCCGAGGTGGCGCGGCCCAATGGGGCGATATACGGGCCATCGAAGGCCGCGCTCGAGCAGATGACCCGCATTCTGGCGGTGAAGCTGGCGCCTCACGGCATCCGTGCGAACGCGGTCCGACCCGGGCTGGCGCAGGGGATGAACAGCCCTGCATTGCCGGGCGATCATCTGAAGACACTATCCGCGGCGATTCCACTTGGCCGCATGATCCAGCCCGGAGAGCTGAGCCGCGCAGTGCTTTTTCTCGCGAGCGACGCTGCGTCGTTCACGACAGGCCAAGTGCTCTCTGTAGACGGCGGAGGCGGGATCAATCGTCGCCCAGATCCGAGCAAACGCATCACTGAGGATTGAACCATGAATAGCACACCGAGCCCCGCAAACGTGCACGAGACCTGCGTGAACATGCACGACGACAGCCGCATTTCTTTTCCGGACTACACCTGGCCGTCGGGCAAGCGCAGCGCCGTCGCTTTCACGTTGGACCTGGATGCCGAGTCGCCGTACTTTTGGGTAACACGACAGCAGCAAACCAAGTCTCTGGGAGAGCTGGAGCAGCGCCGCTATGGCCCCAGACAAGGGGTGGCACGGATTTTGGCCTTGTTGAAAAAATGGGATATCAAGGGCGCCTTCTACGTGCCCGGCGTCGTCGCCGCGACTTATCCCGATCTGTTGCCCACGCTGTTGCAAGCAGGCCATGAAGTCGGGTATCACGGCTATTTCCACGAGCGGCTGGATACGCTCGATGATGCGTTGCTGGACGATTACCTCAATCGCAGCATCGATGTGTTTCGCGCCCAGACAGGCGAGGCGGTACGCGGCTATCGCGCGCCCTCATTTGAACACTCGCCCGAGAGCCTTGCTGCATTGGCGCGGGCGAATATCGCCTACGACAGTTCGCTGATGGGGTTCGATCATCCCTACACAATCGACGGCCTGGTGCAGGTTCCCGTCACCTGGACCATCGACGATGCACTGTATTTCCGCTATACGAACGGGCCGCGCGACAAGACCCATCCCGCCAATCCCAATGCGGTTCTGGAAAGCTGGATCGAAGAGTTCGAAGGAACGCGGGAATGGGGCGGGCTCTGCATGATCACCGTCCATGACTGGATCTCGGGACGCCCGCAGCGTCTGCGGCTGTTGGACAGATTTTTCGCGCATATCTCAGCCGCGAAAGATGTCTGGTGGGCAACGCCGATGCAGATTGCCGAATATCACCGTTCGTCGGCCAATGCCAATCGTTTCGATGTCAGTGCACACGTGGGGCGATTTGCCCCAAGCGTGAGCAAGTAAACAAAAAAGGGGATTCCATGAACGTAAAGCGCCGCACGTTTTGTGCGCAATTAGCGAGTTTGCCGTTAGTGGGCGCCGGCGCCATGATGCCGTGGCGCAGTGTGCAAGCGGCTTCGAAGTTTCCGGATAAACCGGTGTCCATCGTCGTTCCGTTTGCGCCTGGCGGCAATACGGACATCATCGCACGCCTGATAGGAACCGTGCTGTCCAAACACCTCGACGCGAATCTGGTCATCGAGAATAAAGCTGGCGCCGGCGGCAACATCGGCGCAGCCGCCGTGGCGCGCGCCCGACCCGATGGCTATACCTTGCTGTACAGCACCGCCAGTTCATTCGCTATCAACCCGCATGTGTACTCGAGCCTGCCGTTTGATCCGCGCACGGCGTTCGAACCGCTGGCGGTCACTATTCAGGTGCCCGTGGTATTGGTCGTCACAGCCGAGTCCGGCATCAAGACCCTCGACCAGCTGGCCGCACATTTGCGCGAGAATCCCGACACGGCAACCTACGGATCCAGCGGTACAGGGACGTCCAGCCATATCGCGTGCCACGTGCTGGCCCAGAAATTGGGTGTGCCCAAGGCGGTGCACGTACCCTACAAACAAGGGCCCCAGGTGCTGACGGATCTCGCAGGCGGGCAGTTGACTTACGCGTTCGACGCATGGTCGGTGGTCGGTCCCCAGGTCAAATCAGGACGTCTCGTTGCGCTGGCCGTGTCGGGCAAAGCGCGCCTGAAGGCTGCCCCGGACGTGCCTACGGTAGAGGAACTGCTGAATACCGATTTTGATGTCGTGACGTGGAACGCCTATGTCGCGCCCGCCGGCTTGCCGGCCGATATCGCAGCGCAATTGAGAGAGGCGATTCAAGCCTCACTCAGGGATCCAGCCATCAATGCGCGTGTAGAAAATGAGGGCGTTCCCGCCTACGCGCCGATGACGGCGGAGCAAACGCGAGCTTTTTTCGAGAGCGAGTATGCAAAGTGGGGCGAGTTGGTAAAACTCGTGGGCGCTACCGGGATTTCCTGAGTTCGCGCCTGGATTTCACCCGGGCCCGTAAGCGAATGCTGGCTGGCAGGAGATGTGTGCCAGCCAGCATTGCCGCTGCATGATGAGGCGACGGCCTACGTTTTTGCAATGTCGGGCGCAGACGTCAACGAGCGCAAGTATTGAGGCGGAATCTGCAGCTGTCCCTTCAGTTGCGCGGCGGCGCGCCATGGCCAATGCGGCTCGAACAGCATTTGACGCGCCAGTGCCACCATGTCGGCGCTGCCGTCTTGCAGGATTTGCTCGGCCTGGTCCGGCTCGGTGATCATGCCGACTGCGATGACGGGCACGGATACGGATTTTTTGATGCGTGCAGCAAACGGGACTTGATAACCTGGATGTACCGTGATCTTTTGTGCCGCGGATAATCCTCCGGAGGAAATATCAAAGAAATCGCAACCCATGGGCAGCAATCGCTGACATAGCGCCTCGGTTTCGTCCTCGTTCCAGCCGCCGTCAACCCAGTCAGTGGCCGACACGCGTACGCCTAGAGGAATCTCTGTCGGGATTGCCTGACGTACCGCATCAAAGACCTCGAGCGGATATCGCATGCGATTTTCCAGCGAGCCGCCATAGTGATCCGACCGCTGATTGGCCAAGGGAGACAAGAACTGATGCAACAGGTATCCATGCGCCATGTGCAATTCGATGAGCTCAATCCCCGCAGCCAATGCACGATGAGCGGCTTGAACGAATGCTTTGCGGACCTCGGCGAGATCGTCCATGGTCATTTCGACAGGCAGGACAGTATCGGAGGGCCGGGAGGGTATTGCGCTAGGCGCCAGCGTGCTCCAGCCGCCTTGTTCGGCATCCAGACGGGCGCCACCGTGAAACGGGACTTGGGTAGATCCTTTGCGTCCCGCGTGCGACAGCTGGATCCCGAAAGCGCCTGTCGAGAATTTACGGCTCGCTTCGAGCGTAGCGGTCAAGGCTCGGCCTTGATCTTCTCCCCACAACCCCAAGCATCCCGGACTGATGCGGCCGTCCTCTGTCACTGCCGTGGCCTCCAGCATCACGAGCCCCGATCCATTACTGCCGAGCATGCCGAGATGCATGCGGTGCCAGTCGCTGGCCAGTCCATCGACAGCAGAGTACTGGCACATGGGTGCGACAGTGATCCTGTTGGCCAGATTCAGTTGGTTGATCGAAATGGGTTGAAAGAGCAGGGGGCCTGCGCTGGCGCGGCTGTCTTGGGTCATTGTTCGTTCCTGATGCGATACGTAATGCGATTGGGCGTCAATGATGAAAGGATGCAGTGCTACCCGTCAATTTCCAAAGATAGCAGTTCACTTGCGTGAACGGTAAGTGTTTCGGCCCCTGCCGGTTTTGCACCAGATACCGTCTGGAAGTAACCTAACCAACGATTTCATCGCTTCAAGTTCTTTCCATGTCAACTATCAAGAATTCCACCGAGATCTCAGACCTCAATGCCTTTGACGCAGAGTTGCGAACACTGCGGCATCATATTCACGAGCATCCGGAACTCGCTTTCAACGAGCAGGCGACAGCATCGCTGGTGGCGGAAAAACTGAAAGAGTGGGGCTATGAGGTCACCACGGGCCTTGGCAAAACCGGCGTAGTGGGATCCCTGCGATGCGGCTCCAGTGCCCGCAGTATCGGCATTCGCGCCGACATGGACGCCTTGCCCATCCTCGAGGAAACCGGCCTCCCATACGCCAGTCAACACAACGGCGTCATGCACGCCTGTGGCCACGATGGCCATACGACCATGCTGCTGGGTGCGGCGAAACACCTCGCGCAGACTCGCCGTTTCGACGGCACCGTGCATCTCATTTTTCAGCCTGCTGAAGAGCGTGGTTTTGATAGCGGCGCAACCGCTATGCTCGACGATGGCTTGTTTGAACGGTTCCCTTGCGACTATGTCTTTGCGATTCATAATCACCCGGGCATGCCGCAAGGGCAGATGCTGTTTCGCGAAGGCCCCTTCATGGCCGCCGGCGACCGGGTGTTCATCAAAGTAAAGGGAGTAGGGGGCCACGCCGCCCGGCCGCATCAGGCAGCCGATCCTCTGGTCGCCGCGGCGCACATCGTGGTAGCGTTGCAGACCGTCGTTTCCCGCAATGTCGATCCGGACGAGGCGGCAGTCGTCACCGTGGGCCGGCTGCAAGCTGGCCAGGCGCTCAATGTCATCCCGGATTCCGCCGAAATAGGCATCAGCGTCCGCTCGTTCAGTACAGACGTGCGCGCGCTATTGAAGAAACGCATCATTGAGATCGTGCAGTCCACAGCCATCGCGCAGGGCGTCACGGCGGACATCGATTATGTCGAGGGCTATCCTGTATTAGTGAATGATGCCGCCGCCAACGATCTCGCGATCGAGGTGGCGCGTATGGTGTTACCCGACGATCAGGTTGTGCCTCAAACCAAGCGTTTGATGGGCAGCGAGGATTTTGCCTACATGCTGCAGCGCTGCCCTGGTGCGCTTGTACGGCTGGGCAACGGGCCCGCGACTGACGGCCGCGGGCTGCATAATCCCAAATACGACTTCAACGACAACAACTTGGTTATCGGTGCGGCGTATTGGAGCCGTCTGGTGGAAACCTATTTGCGGATCGATGCCGACGCGACGTGATGGCGTATCGGCGGAAACGCGACTCGTTGGATAGACACAGCGCTTGAGGTTTACCGAGCAGGTCTACGTTGCCGACTAACGTAGACCGTGCGAATTCGCGCACACGAGACGCGGAGCTATCGTTCAACGGAATCGCAGGTTCTCACGCGTCAATTGCGACACTGAGGTGCATCCCATGAGTTTCATATCGCGTTCGATCTCGGTGCGCAGTTGACCCAGCGCACGCTCGACCCCGGGTTGCCCGGCTGCCGCGAGAGGGTAGAGGTAGAACCTGCCAATACCCACCGCCTTGGCGCCTAATGACAGCGCCTTCAGCACGTGCGTGCCGCGCTGTATCCCGCCATCCATCATCACGTCGATCCGATCGCCCACTGCATCGACAATCTCGGCCAGCTGATCAAAGCCCGAACGCGAACCATCCAATTGGCGCCCACCATGGTTGGACAAAATGATGCCCGTGCAGCCGATGTCCACCGCACGCTTGGCGTCTTCTACGGACATGATGCCCTTCAGGCAAAACTGACCGCCCCAGAGCTTCACCATCTGGGCCACATCGTCCCAAGTCATCGCCGGGTCCAGCATTTCGGTGAAATACCGCCCGATAGACATCGCGCCGCCGCTCATGTCTACATGCTCATCGAGCTGAGGCAGCCGAAAACGCTCGTGCGTCAGGTAGTTCAGCGCCCAGGCCGGCTTCACAGCGAACTGCGTCAACCCAGCGAGGTTCAGCTTGAAGGGAATCGAGAACCCCGTGCGCAAATCCCGTTCGCGATTGCCGCCCGTAATGCTATCGACCGTCAACATCATGACGTTGACGCCCGCGTCCTTCGCTCGCTGCATCATGGCCTGATTCAGGCCACGGTCTTTATGAAAATAAAACTGGTAGACCTGCGGGCCGCTATACGTTTTGCGTATCTGCTCGAGGCTGACCGTACCTAGCGAGGACACGCCAAACATCGTGCCGAATTTCGACGCCGCGGCTGCGACTGCATTTTCCCCATCGTGATGAAACAGGCGCTGCAGCGCGGTAGGGGAGCAATACACCGGCATCGCCAGTTTCTGTCCCATCACCGTGACCGAGAGGTCCACATCCGTCACGCCGCGCAGCACATTGGGCACCAGGTCACATTGCTCAAAGCTCGCCGCATTGCGCCGCAATGTGACCTCGTCGTCCGCCGCGCCATCGATGTAATTGAAAATCGGCCCGGGCAGACGACGTTTTGCTAGCTCACGAAAATCGTGAAAATTGTGGCAATTTTGCAGGCGCATGGCGTCTGATGTCTCCTCTCGATGGATTTATTATTGAATCAGGATAGAGAGATACCTATCCTCAGACGCCGCCCTTGCGCATCCGGCCCAAGAAGCGGTCAATCCGCCCGATCGCCTCAGTCAAATCGTCGGCGTTCGGCAGGAACACCATCCGGAAATGGTCATGGTTGGCCCAATTAAAGCCGGTGCCCTGGACCACCAGGACGCGCTCCTGGTCCAACAGGCTATACGCAAACTGCTGATCGTCTTGTATCGGGTAAACCGCTGGGTCCAGACGGGGGAACAGATACAGCGCGCCCTTGGGCTTCATTACGCTGACGCCCGGAATCTGGGTCAGCAAATCATAGGCCAGGTCTCGTTGCCGGCGCAGTCTGCCGGTGGGGCCGACCAGTTCGTTGATGCTCTGGTATCCGCCCAGCGCGGTCTGAATGGCGACCTGGCCAGGGGTATTCGAACACAGGCGCAGCGAGGCCAGCATGTTCAGCCCCTCGATATAGCCCTGTGCGGGCCGCTTGTCGCCCGAGACCACCATCCAGCCCGCACGGTAGCCGCAGGAACGATAGTTCTTGGACAGGCCGTTAAAGGTCAAGATCAATACGTCGTCCGCCAGCGACGCCATGCTGACGTGGGTCAGATCGTCGTAGATCGTCTTGTCGTAGATCTCGTCCGACAGGATGACGAGATTGTGTTCGCGCGCGATCTGGATGATATCCAGGAGTACCTCACGGGAATACAGAGCCCCGGTAGGATTGTTTGGGTTGATGACGACGATGCCGCGGGTGCGGGGCGTGATCTTGGCGCGGATATCCGCGATATCGGGCATCCAGTCAGAGCTCTCGTCGCACAAATAATGCACCGGGCGCCCACCGGACAGACCCGTCACCGCCGTGTACAGCGGAAAATCCGGGGACGGGATGAGCAGCTCATCGCCATCGTTCAACAGCGCATTGATGCTCATCGAGATCAGTTCCGATGCGCCGTTACCCAGATAAACGTCATTGACGTCGACGCCGTGGACGCCCTTGCTCTGCATATAGTGCACGACGGCTTTGCGCGGCGCGAACAATCCCTTGCTATCGGTATAGCCTGCAAAATCGGCCACGTTGCGGATGATGTCCTGAATGATTTCGTCCGGCGGTTGGATCCCGAACGCGGCGACATTACCGATATTCAGCTTGATAATACGTTGCCCGGCTTCTTCCATTTCCCGGGCGCGATCCAGAACCGGACCGCGTATATCGTACGCAACATTGTTCAGCTTGACGGATTTATCGATGGTTTTCACGCGCAAATTTCCAGAGAGGGGCTCGCGCGCAATAATAAACCATCGCCCGGCAGTATCGTTTCCGGCTTACCTCCGGGACGCGACAAACTTCAGCCACGGGGCCGCGTGGAAAACGCTCATCAGCAAATACATCAGGCCCATGCCGCTAATCGGCGAGCCACGATCGCCGCCCAGGCACGTCATCGGGTGCGCATCGCCGCCCAGCAAAAACGTCATCGCCGCCATGGCTGCAAAGGCCGGGGCAGCGGCCAGGTGTAACCAACGGGCCATCCGCAGGGCGCCCCCACGCGCCTCCCGTGGCGGAGGCGCACCCGACCATTCGCTTTGGCTGAGCGGGGTCATGGCCGTGCTCCACTGGCGAGATCGGCGTGGCAACACGCCGATTTGACGGTATCGAGCAGCTCCGCGACCGTACCTTGAGCCGCGGCGTCTTGTGCCGGCTCCGTTTGATAGCGATCGTGGTGGCGCACCCATTCCATTTTGTTCTCCACCTCTCGTTCATCGCGTCCCTTGGGCGTGATGTCCAGCAGGTTATACGTGCCCATCATGATCTCGACGCCACGCGTATAGCAGGAATACGTATGGAAAACTTCGCCTGCGTCGGTTTTCAGAAAGACACTGATTCCCGGCCATTCCTCGTACGCATAGGGCCAATCGCCATAGTTGTACTGCAGCGTTCCCCGCGCGACGTCTTCCGGCGAGAAACTCACGCCGAAATCGTAATTAAACCGGCTACCCTGGGATGACACCCAGTTAAATTTCCATCCCATCCGTCGACGAAAACGCTCGATATCCGCCAGCGGGGCACGCGAAATCGCGATAAACGTCACGTCACGCTGAGCCAAATGGGTCGTCATCCCATCGGTATGGTCGGCCATGTAGGAACAACTCCGGCAGCCTTGCTCCCAGCCGGGCGCGAACATAAAGTGTTGGACAATCAACTGATGGCGGCCGTCAAATAGATCGATCAGCCTGCGGGGGCCTTTATTGGTATTGAAGACGTACTCTTTCTCGACACGAACCCAGGGCAGGGCACGGCGTTCTGCGGCGAGCTGATCGCTCAAGCGCGTCAGTTCTTTTTCGCGCGTCAGCAAGGCTTTACGTTCGGCAATCCAGTCGTCTCGGGAAACGATGCGATGATCGCCTGCGTTGACTTTGGCACTTTCGGTCTGGGGGGCTGTGGTCTCGTTCATGGCTTGATTCCTCGTTGGCTAATTGACAAACTGCGCTGCATCATCGATCTGTCAGGGCAGGGCTGGATACCATGGTCGCACCAGGCCTCGACATCATGGGAGTGACAAATGTGACGGGAATCCAATGGACGCTTTGATTCGAGCGGCGGCGCAAGCCCTGGCCAGGGGCGATGTCCTTGACGCTCTCAAGCACGTCGCGCTACGTGAAGAACCGGCAGCGCTGGCGCTGCGTGGCATCGCCATGGCGCAGTTGGGTGATTTCGGCCGCGCACAAGCGCTGCTCAAGCGCGCGGCGAGGGCATTCGGCCAGACAGACCAGATCGCCCGTGCGCGCTGCATCGTCGCCGAGGCCGAGATCGCCCTGGTCTCACGCAACCTGAACTGGCCCGTCCCAGCCCTGGATGCTGCGTATACAGTGCTCCAAACGCATGGCGATCTCATGAACGCCGCCCATGCGCGCAACCTGGCTGCCCGCCGGCTGTTGTTGATCGGGCGGGTGGACGAGGCGGCGCAGGCGCTTTCCAATGTGGATTCGGCCAGCTTGACGCCCGCGTTGCGGGCGGCCGTCGAGTTGACGTTAGCGGGCATCGCCGTTCGCCGCCTGGACACGGTTGCCGCGCGCTCGGCGTTTACCCAGGCCGCCGACGCCGCGCGCCAAGCGGATATTCCCGCGTTGACTGCAGAGGTCCAGCAGGCAGCAGGCATTCTCGACCAGCCCGTTGCATGTGCTATCACCGGCGGCGCGAAGCGTCTGGTCCTGCTCGATGAGGTCGAGTCGTTGTTGACATCAGGGGCGCTCGTTATCGACGCATGCCGCGGCCTGGTACGCGGCTCCAACGCGATCGTGCGGCTGGCGAAGCGGCCGGTCTTGTTCACCTTGGCCCGTTGCCTGGGCGAAGCCTCGCCGAGCGACGTTGCGCGGGAAACCCTGCTGCTGCGGGCGTTTCGGGCAAAACACATTGACGAATCGCATCGGGCGCGCTTGCGCGTGGAAATAGGGCGTCTGCGCGTGGCGCTGGCGGGGATAGCCAAACTTGGGGCGACCAAACGCGGCTTCGTGCTGACGCCTTGCGATGCGCAGCCCGTTGTGGTGTTGGTGCCCCTTGTTGACGAACGAAACACGGCGATTTTGGCGCTGCTCGCCGATGGCGAGGCGTGGTCGAGTTCGGCCCTGGCGATCGCGCTAGGCATGAGCGCGCGCACCGTTCAACGGGCGCTGGAACCGCTGTGTGCAGCAGGCAAAGTGCAGGCCTACGGTGCGGGCCGGGCACGTCGCTGGACGGTTGCCTCCGTGCCAGGATTCCCGACAGCCTTGTTACTCCCCGACTTGTTACACGATAAGTAGACTATCTGGGTCAGAACCTAATCAACCAGCGTGCCTCATGTGGCAGTTGCTACTTGAGCGGGCGGAACCGGAGCAACAGATGAAACATTCCAACGCCGAAATTATCCGCGAATACGGCCCATTCGAAGGCGCAGCCGAAGTCCACGGCGTGACCTATGATGGGCAACTCGTCTGGTTCGCCTCGGGAGACAAACTCAACGCATTCGATCCCAACACCGGTGCGATGGTGCGCCAGATTGATGTCCAGGGTGATGCCGGGACGGCTTTCGACGGCAAACATCTCTTTCAGATCACCGGCCAACACATCCGGAAAATCGACGTGGCGACCGGTCGCGTACTCGCCACAATCCCGGCACCGGGCGATTCAGGCAATAACTCTGGGCTGGCCTGGGCAGAGGGCACACTTTGGGTTGGCCAATATCGCGACCGGAAAATCTATCAGATCGATCCGGATACCGGGAAAATCCTGCGGACCATTGAATCCAATCGTGTCGTGACTGGCGTAACGTGGGTGCAAGGCCAGCTCTGGCACGGGACGTGGGAAGGCAAAGAAAGCGACTTGAGAAGGATCGATCCGGAAACAGGCGAGGTCATCGAAACGATAGAGATGCCGGTCGGCACAGGCGTGTCGGGTTTAGAGGCAGGTAGAGACGGCCAGTTTTTCTGCGGCGGTGGCGGTAGCGGCAAGCTGCGCGTGGTTCATCGTCCGAAGTGATTGGGAAGGGCGGGGCGGCCCATGCGCCAACCCGGATCCGGAGTGCAACAGAGAGCAAAATGGTAGAGGCCGATCAAAATTATCCCTTTTGATCGAATAATGTTTTTGGATTTGGCTGGTTTATCAGCGATTAACGCCCTTATATAGTGGCTCCGCCTGCCACAACTTAAGGAATTTGTCAGATGACCACCCGCGACGTTGTTATTCCGGCCGAACGCCACGCCCTGTACGAACTACACCGATATTCCCCTGCTATCCGTGCCAATGGCCTGTTGTTCGTGTCAGGCCAGGTTGGTAGTCGGCTCGATGGTTCTCCCGAGCCGAATCTTGATGACCAGGTTCGTCTGGCGTTCAAAAATCTCAATGCCATCCTCGCCGAGGCCGGATGCACTTTCGACGATGTGGTCGATGTGACGGTATTCATGATCGACCCGCAGACGCATTTCGAACGGGCGTGGGCTGTTGCTGCAGAGTTCTGGGGCAAAGCGCCGTATCCGACTGTGACGGCTGTCGGTGTTACCTGGTTGGCTGGCTTCCAGTTTGAAATCAAAGTGATCGCCAAGTTGCCGGAGACTGCGGCCGCCTGAGTTGGCGCGCACCCGCCAACAGTCGGTGGGTGCAGACCCGCATTCACGTCGAATGCTATTCATCAATCCGCGACATCGTTACGTTGATCCGGCGAATGCCGAAGCCCCACCGGGATGAATTGTTGCCATACATACAACTCTGAAGTGTCAGGCAAATGGCTTCTGCCAGTCCGCAAGCCTAATTAATCTTCGTGAACGCAGTCCGGCAACTAAACGGCCTGGGCTGATACCCAAGTTTTCCCATCATTCACGAGGAGTATCACGATGAAAATCGCACTGACCAGCTTGATCGTTTTTTCCGCCTTGATCGGCACCGCCCACGCTGATGGCGGCAATGGCGAGCCGCTGACTCAACTCGCAGCAAGCGAAGCGAGCTTCGGCGAAGCACCGTCCCCGCTGCCTGCATCCATTGTCAGCACCAAGACCCGCGCGGAAGTTCGCGCCGAACTGGCCGCCGCTCGCGCAGCAGGTCAGATCAGCGATGGCGAAGCCCCATATCCGGTGCCCGTGGCTATCGCCAGCGACAAGAGCCGTGCCGAAGTCCGTAGCGAATTGGCCGACGCCAAGGCGCAAGGGCTGATCACGTACGGCGAACAGGAGTACCCCGTAGCACAACACGGTTGATTGACATTTTGTGTAGAACGCCTATGCAACCTGATCGATATATATGGGGCACGGATCCCGCCGGATCCGCCCCATGGTGCCGGCCTTGAGTTGATCAATTAATAAACGAGACGGCACATGCAGCGACGCCTCCACGTCGGCCACAGATATTTCGTTATCGCTTTGCCTGCGCGTCCGGATCTTGCGCACGCGCCAGAAAATGGCGCACAAGGGCAGGGGAGTTGTCCGCCAGCCATTGGGCCATCGCCTGTTCCTCCACCAGAATTCTTTGGCAGATCTCGGCGGTCTCCGTATCGCCTACAAAGCTGGCGGCCTCTTTCAGTTGGGTATACGCCGCGATTTCGAGGTTTTCAAAGGCGAAGCTGAACAGACTGCCTTTCACTACCTCATCGGACGCAAAAACGCCGGAAAATCCTTGAAAAGTTGCCATTGCCTTGGCGGTAAGATCCTTGAGCATCGAGGTATCGCCGCCACGCCGCTCGATGCAACTGCGCACCAAACGCTGTTGTTCGCGCGTTTCTTCGATATGGCGTTGAATACGTTGATGCAGGTCAGGGTAGTTTTCAATACGTGAGGCCATGCTGGTGAGCATCGTTTCGGCCTGTTCTTCCATGGCGTGCGCATCCCTCAGCCAGTCCATGAGGTGCTCGCTTGCCTTTGAGTCATTTCGTTCCATAGCAATCTCCAGTCAGGCCATCGTGAGTGCGGCCCGCGGAGGATCGTCAGCATCCGGCGTTCCCGTAGCAGACTCGAATTCTCGCGTTTCATGCGCCGCGCAAATCGCTGGTGTGTCTGTGACTAACGCGCCGCCAGACGCATGCTTAGGTATGGCGCTTGCGACCAAATGGGCTCCCAGAACCCATCATCAACTGGAGCACTCAATGAGCCCTCATCAACCGGAAGGTCAAAAGGAACATCTAGGCGAGAAATTGCAGGAGCTTGCCCGAAAAAAGCCATTGGAAAAGACCAACACCGATCCCTATAGCGACTCCGGCTATCCCGCTGGCGGCGAGCGGACGCGGCCGGGTAGGGATGCCTACGAAAAACCGACGCACGGAAAAGACGACTGACTGAAACCCGGTGGAAAAAAGACTACGTTATAGTCGTTCACACGCCGGCTGGCGCCGATTCATTGCCAGTTGATGAATAGTGAAGCACAACGTCAAAGGTGTCGTCATGTCTCACCGCCTCATCGCAGCCAGCACGCTATGCGCGGCCGCTTCCGTCTTCATTGCCATGCCCCAGGCGCTCGCGCACCACGGCTGGTCATGGGCCGACGCCGAGCAAATCAAGCTCACGGGCACGGTCAAGCAAGTGCAGGTCGCGCCGCCACATCCTTGGCTGGATGTCGAAACTCAGGATGGTCTGTGGCGCGTAGAGCTGGGCAATCCCAACCAGACCAGCCGCGCCGGGTTTGATGAGTCATCCGCCAAACCGGGCGATACGATTACTGCGACAGGTAACCGCGCGCAGGATCATGCGGAGAAACGCATGAAGGCCGTGCAAATCACCGTAGGCGGCAAAACCTACGATATTTATCCGGACCGTATTAAAAAATAATGCTGGACTGGATCGCTGGCTGGCCTCTGGCCGCTATGCTGCGGCGTTCCGGCACCGCCTATTTGCTGGTCAACGCAGGGCATGTCGCGTCGATCGGTCTGCTTTTTGGGGCTATTGCGGCGCTGGATTTGCGCCTGTTGGGGGCCGCACGCACCTTGCCATTGGCCACGGCAGGGCCTTATCTGTCGCGCCTGGCAGCTGCTGGACTGCTAGCGGCGCTGTTAACAGGAATGTGCCTGTTCGCCGTCAATCCTCAGAACTACCTGGATAACTCTGCGTTTCTCGCCAAACTGGGATTGCTGGCCTTGGGAATCGCGAATGCTCTGTGGCTGCATTACGGGGGACCATGGCGCCAGGCCATGCAGAGCGAATCGATACCAACGAGAGTTAAGCTGCACGCGGCGATGTCGCTGTTTGTCTGGCTGGGTGCCATCGTTGCGGGACGGTGGATCGGTTTTTTATAGTGCGCCAGGTATCAATCAGGGCATATACAAACGCGGGCCGAAAAGGACGTGGCCAATGATTTCACAGGATCGAGATGAGGCCTGCCCGATACCTATCCAATAACCGCATAATGTATATTATGTAAAGTAATGGATTTAGCAAAATCGCGTGGCCGCCCGGGCGGTACCCCGTCTGTTCAAAGCAAACCACAATTTCCACTGTCTGCTCCCTGCTTCGCAAGAAAAAACTAAGTGAATGTGGAACAATACCGGGTTTAACCAAACCAGAGAGATTTTCCATGGGCAACAAGATCGTTACGGAAGCCGACCGCAAGCGCACTCCCGCTCCCGTCGCTCCCAAGGGCGTGACCTTTAAGAAACAAGGCGGCGGCCAGCGTTGCAGCCTGGAGCGTGGCTCGCATACCCACCACAAGAAAAATCCCGGTAAGCGCCCGCACTCGGGTTAATTTCCGGCTGCAGTTCGCCTCCAGCATCCTTCAGCCCGCCTAATGGCGGCGCTGAACCGGCTTGACCCGGGATAGGCCCACCGTACTCGCTGGGCCTAACATCGGCCCAAGTTGCTACCAATCTCCCGCCTGCGTCGTCTGTTCAAGACAATCAATACGCACTGCAAAGCCCGACTAAATAGTCGTACGGCCACCAAATGGACCCTGACGCAGCCACGCACCCTGCTTTTACCGCAACGTAGAAAAGTACTGCGCCGGCGGTTGCCCTAGAGCCTTCTTGAACATCGTAATAAACGCCGTGACCGAGTCGTAGCCGAGATTCCCGGCAACTTGCTGGACGGTCGTTCCTGCCGCCAACTGACGCAACGCAACGATGAGATGGAGCTGTTGTCGCCAGCGCCCGAACGTCAGTCCAGTCTCTCGCATGACCAGACGCGCCAAGGTTCGTTCGCTCATCGCCAATCGATCACCCCAATCTGCCAAGGTAGTCCGATCAGACGGATCTGCAGCCAGCGCATCGGTAATGCGACGAATCTTTGGATGTTGGGAAATCGGCAAATTCAACTGCTCAATAGGCGCCGCCGAAACCTGGTCAAGCAGCACTGCTGCCAATCTGGCGGTCGGCCCGTTGTCTGGGTAATCGGGCCCTAGATCCGCAAGATACTTGATCATTTCCCGCAGCATCGGCGAGATCGCGACCGTGCAGCATTCCTGCGGCATTCGGGCAGCTGTCGGCTCAATGAATAGAAAGTAGATCCGAGCATTGTCGGTCGCCCGATTGCTGTGCGGCATTCCGCCCGGTATCCAGACGGCATGATGCGGCGGAACCATCCACATTGCTTTTGGCACCTCGCACGTAACGCCGCCGTGCAGCGCCATAATGAGCTGGCCTTTTCGATGCGTATGCACGGGTTGTTCGGCTTCGTTTTGCTCGACTTCGATACGCCAGGCAATGACAGGCCGGTCGATCTCATCCGGATCGAAATGGCACAGCGTCTGGTCCAACGGGGCACGTGTTGTCATTTTTTAGAGATTAATTGTCATTCATTCTCTATTATGATCGCCGTCTTGAGGCGTAGAGTTAGGGAATTCCCTAATACTCCCTCAGAACTTCATGACGACATCAACACACGGTCGAGCCTCAACGTACCCTATTCTGTTCATCGGAATCCTCTTGATTGCCGCAAATCTGCGCGCGCCGATCACGGGATTGCCCCCGCTCCTGGACGCTATTCGCGCCGATCTGGGGCTGAGCACCGCGGCCGCTGGCGCTCTCACCACCCTTCCCTTGCTCGCATTCGCCCTGCTTTCCCCCTTCAGCGCACTTTTTGCCCGTGAGTACGGGTTAGAGCGCACGTTGTTCGGGGCAATGATCGCCATCGCTGCCGGCATCGCGATCCGGTCAGCCGAATCGATCTGGAGCCTGTATCTCGGCACGTGGATCATCGGGATGGGTATTGCGGTAGGAAACGTGCTGCTGCCAAGCCTGGTCAAACGCGATTTTCCGCACAATGTCACGGCGATTACGAGCGCGTATGCGCTCGCGATGGGCGTTGCTGCTGCGTTAGGATCCGCCGCTATTGCTCCCCTCGCACATGCATGGGGATGGACCACGGCTCTGTTGGCTTTCCTCATCCTGCCGGCGGCGGCGATCGCCGTGTGGTCCACGCAATTGGCGGGGCATTCGCGGCCCGCCCCAGGTACAGCCACCCCACCCCACGGCGGCACGGTCTGGCGTTCCCGTCTGGCGTGGCAGGTCACGCTGTTCCTTGGCCTGATCTCGACGATTTACTACGTGGCGATTGGATGGCTGCCCACCATCCTGACCGAATCAGGAATGTCGCCAAACCAGGCAGGATCGCTGCATGGCGTATTGCAGTTGGCCACGGCAATACCGGGTTTTCTGCTCACACCGATCATGCGCCGAATGCGGGACCAGCGCTTGGCGGCGGCGGTCGTCGCGCTATGCTCGGCGACCGCGCTTGGCGGGTTTATGGTAGCCCCTGGAATCGCGCTCGTTTGGTCGATTCTCTTCGGTATAGGCACCGGGGCTGGCATCATTCTTGGCTTGGCCTTTATCAGTCTGCGTACGACGAACGCGCAGCAAGCGGCAGCTTTGTCTGGAATGGCGCAGTGCATCGGCTATTTGCTGGCCGCAGCGGGCCCGATGGCCATGGGTGCGCTGCACGACTCTCTGGGCGGGTGGGACGTTCCCCTCGGGCTGTGCACCATCTTGGCGGTACTGGCCGCGGTCATAGGCATGCGAGCCGGTCGAGCTCAGAAAATCAGCCACGCCGCGTGATTGGCATAGCCCTCCGTCAACAATGTGTCGCGGCGTGCGAGCGCCGCGAACTCAGATGTGGAGCATCGTTGGCAGGCTCATCTATCCAATGATTCAATATTTGTTGTATTATCGAATCATGAAAGAAGACCAAATCATTTCGGCGCTCGGCGCCCTGGCACACGCTCAACGATTGCGCGTCTTTCGCGCTTTGGTTGTTGCCGGGCCTTCGGGCCTCACTCCGAGCGTTCTGGCCGAGCGATTGGATGTGGCCAGGAATACCCTTTCCTTTCACCTGAAAGAGCTATCACATGCCGGCCTGGTCAGTATCGAACAGCACGGCCGCAACCTGATCTACCGAGCCGACTTTTCTCAGATGAATGGGCTGCTGGGCTATCTCACAGAACACTGTTGCGAAGGTGCCGCCTGCGAAGTTTCCAGTCCCGAACGTTGCACCACCTGCTGATCCGGAGTTATCCATGAAGCGCTTTCACGTTCATTTACACGTCGATGATTTAGCCAAGAATATTGGTTTCTACTCGCAGCTTTTTGCCCAGGCGCCGGCCCGCATCGAGTCGGACTATGCAAAATGGATGCTCGACGATCCGCCTGTGAACTTCGCGATATCCACCCGTGGCGTCAGCCATGGCGTCGATCATTTCGGTATTCAGACAGAGGATGCCGAGGAACTCGCCGCATTGAAGTCCAGGGCAGAGGCTGCCAGCTTGCTATTGGACGACCAGGGAGAAACGGTCTGCTGCTACGCCCGTAGCGAAAAATACTGGGTCACTGATCCGCAGGGACTTGCCTGGGAGCACTTTCACACTCTCGGCACCATTCCGGTTTATGGTGTTTCGCGTGGCACGACTGCCATCCCATCTGCAGTGACTGGCTGCTGTGCGCCGTCGCCTCAAACGCCGGCCCCGTCCAGTGGTTGCGCGCCGAGTACCAATTTGCCGCCTGACTGCCTGGATGCTATGTCGCACCAGAACGAGCGTCGCGGTATTAGCAAGCCTCACGAGTAAAGACGATGCTGTCCAATGTAGAGTCGGCGCAGATCCCGCGCCAGCGCCCTGCGATGAGCGTTTTTGAGCGCTACCTCACGCTGTGGGTCTTTCTGTGCATCGTGTTGGGAGTAGCCGTCGGCAGGCTCCTGCCTGCGCTATCGCAGGCGATCGGACGTTTAGAGATCGCGCAGGTCAACCTGCCGCTCGGGATCCTTATCTGGGTCATGATCATCCCGATGCTGTTGAAGGTGGATTTCGGTGCGCTGGGCCAGGTCAAGCAGCATTGGCGCGGCATCGGGGTAACGTTGTTCATCAATTGGGCGGTGAAACCGTTCTCGATGGCGTTGCTGGGCTGGTTATTTATTCGCCAGATATTTTCTCCCTGGCTGCCCGCTGACCAATTGGATAGCTACATCGCGGGGTTGATCCTTCTAGCGGCCGCGCCATGCACGGCCATGGTCTTTGTGTGGAGTCGATTGACCGGTGGCGATCCGGTGTTTACGTTGTCTCAGGTAGCGTTGAACGACACGATCATGGTGTTCGCGTTCGCGCCGATTGTGGGGCTGTTGCTGGGCCTGTCGGCCATCACGGTGCCGTGGGATACGCTGCTGGTATCTGTCGGTCTGTACATTGTGATTCCGGTCGTCGTTGCGCAGCTCTGGCGGCGTGCGCTGCTGCGTCGCGGACAGGCCACGTTTGATGCCGCATTGACACGCATCGGGCCGTTCTCGATGGCTGCTTTGCTGTTGACCTTGGTGCTGCTGTTCGCGTTTCAGGGCGAGGCCATCATTAGCCAGCCATTGGTCATTGCGATGTTGGCTGTGCCTATTCTCATCCAGGTGTTTTTTAATTCCGGCCTGGCATACTGGCTCAATCGCCGTGTTGGCGAACAGCACAGTATTGCGTGCCCCTCTGCGCTGATCGGTGCGTCAAACTTCTTTGAACTGGCCGTCGCCGCGGCGATCAGCCTGTTTGGATTCCACTCTGGGGCTGCGCTGGCGACAGTCGTGGGCGTACTCATCGAGGTGCCCATCATGTTGCTCGTTGTACGAATCGTCAATCGCAGCAAAGGTTGGTACGACGCAGGCGTCAAGCGGAATTGATCCGTACCGGGCGTGCCCGTTCGTGCAGCCGGTAAATGCCGCTGCACGCGAAACCTTCGACCCATTGATGGGGATTTTGTCTCAATAAAGGTGCTCCATGAGTTCCATCACGATCTATCACAACCCTGCTTGCGGCACCTCTCGAAACGTGCTTGCACTTATCCGGAATAGCGGCGAAGAACCACACGTTATCGAGTATCTGAAGACCCCGCCCGATAGAGAAACGCTGAAAACGCTGATCTCTGCAATGGGCAATCCGGTGCGCGATCTGCTTCGCCAAAAAGGCACCCCGTATGATGAGCTGGGACTGTCCGATGAAAAATGGACTGACGATCAACTGATTGACTTCATGCTCGAGTATCCGATTCTCATCAACCGCCCTATTGTTGTCACGCCGTTAGGAACCCGTCTGTGCCGGCCCTCGGAGGCTGTGTTGGATATCCTGCCCCAGCCACAACGGGGAAGCTTTAACAAGGAAGACGGCGAGCCTGTCGTCGATGCGGAGGGTCGACGTGTCTGACGCGCTGAAGGATATGCCGAACATCGATAGTTCGCTGTTTCAATTGCCGGATACAGCGCAATTATTTTCTCCGCGCCGAGCGACTCATGCACCGCGCTTTCTCTTGTTGTACGGCTCGCTGCGCGAGCGCTCGTACAGCCGGCTGGTCGCGGAAGAAGCCGCGCGACTACTTCGAGCGCTGGGCGGAGAAACCCGGCTGTTCAATCCCTCCGGGCTGCCATTGGTAGACGACGTCGCCAGCGCAGGACATCCCAAGGTGCGCGAACTGCATGAACTGGCTCAATGGGCCGAGGGAATGGTTTGGTGCTCGCCAGAGCGACATGGCGCAATGACTGGCCTCATGAAAACACAGATCGACTGGATACCATTGTCGGCCGGCGCCGTGCGTCCAACTCAAGGCAAGACACTCGCGGTCATGCAGGTATCCGGTGGCTCGCAATCATTCAATGCCGTGAACCAGATGCGAGTGCTGGGCCGCTGGATGCGGATGTTGACGATCCCGAATCAATCCTCCGTGGCCAAGGCCTATCAAGAGTTCGATGACAGCGGACGGATGAAGCCGTCCCCGTACTATGACCGGATCGTCGACGTCGTCGAGGAATTGATGAAGTTCACCTTGCTCACACGCGATATCGGACCGTATTTGTTGGACCGTTATAGCGAACGTAAAGAAACGTCCGCTGAACTCTCAAAGCGGCTGAATCAACAATCCATCTGAGCAGGCGATCTATAACTGTAGACCACCCACTTGCTGTCCGCCTAGCCGGGCAACCTGGGCTTCTTGCGCGCCGCACGCTCGGCCAATCGCAGCGCCATATCCTGCTGGCGTTGCACCAGTTCGGCGATCTGCTCGGCGTAGAGATCGGTGAGGTCACCGCTGAGTGGCTCTGGATCGGTCAAGTCATCAATCACGACGACTGTTCCCTCTTGATCCACGCCCCAGATCCGGCTGCCGTCGCCGACGATCTTCAGCACGGGTAGGATGCCGGGTAAACCAGCCTCGGCCAGCTGGCGCTGATGCGCAGAAATGCTGGCCCATTCGGGCAACTCCGGCGTGTCGATACCCAGGAGCACCAGGCCGCGCCAGAACGTCCAGGCGGGGCCAACGTCGAATTCCTGCGCATGCGGCCAGACGTCTTCACGCGCTATCACGGACAGACCGTTGCTGCGCTGGCAGAACGCGGCAAACGCCGCAGGCAGCGGAAAGCCGACAGCGGCCTCCAGGCTAGCGATCGCTTTTGCTTCGGGCGCGGGTGCGGACAGGGCCTCGAAATAGTCAGTGTCCACGATTTCCAGAATCTCCCACATGCGTTGGTGAAACTGTTCGGCGGTCATGGTCATACAAGCTTCCTGAATCAAAGACAAATCGTGGTTCGCGGCAAAGGCGTGAACCTTGAGGGCGCAACACTATACCTCCTCAGACGCTAGCACCAGCACGCGACATGCGCACGCTGCGCATTTCCTTGCGACTTAGCGCGAGTGCTTTGCACGCGGCCTTGAGGTGGTGCCTGCCGCCCGGCTGAGGAGTGCCAGGCACATAAGAGTCATACCCCAGCCAGATTACCAACAGGTTCAGCGCAAACAGCAAGGCTGCCATGGGCACGATGACAGCCTCGCCCCGGCCGTTTGCTGCAGTCATAGCGTAGGCGCCTACACCGCCAAGTCCCACGAGCAGCAAGGCCATGCAGAGGGCGGCGAAAGGAGTAACGGGTTTGGCCGCAGCCGCCAGATGGACGGTTTGCCGAGTTCGGTTGCGCAGACCGTAGATCTTTCTGTGCCCGGGATAGTCGATGTAGGCAATTTCCAGCAAGTCGCCAATTGCGGCAGGCACCTGATTCCCGGAGGCCGGGAGCGTGAATGCGAGTTGGGATTTTCCGGCTACGTCCACACGTAGATGCAGCAATGGCGCGCCCTGCTCGCGCCGGCGAGCCCTGCCCGGCGTCTGCGGTTCGATTGAGCGCAGGTGCCCCGAGGCGACCTGCATCGGGATGGAGACGAGTTGTATGGGACGTCGGCTCATGAATGTCTTGTTCCTGGCGGTGCAGGAGGCAAGGCCAGACGGTACTCGTGTGCTAAAGTCGTTCGATGCATCTTTACGTTTTGAGTTTCCTGGCTGTGGTTGCCTTGGCTGCGAGTCTGTTCATCGGCTACACCCAGCCGTTTCAGTTCAAGGACAACGGCACGGGGCCGGATTACCGGCCGTCCGCCGGCATTTCAGGCGCCCTGATGATGGTAGCCATTGTCGCATTGTCTCTGGTCATTGCCACATAAGGTCATGACTCAACTGATCGGAAACAAAGCAATAATCGCCATCGAATATGTGGTGGCCGATCCAGCATCGCGTATGGGCCATGGCAGACTTTGGTTTGAGGGGTAGCCACTGGGTAGCCTCGAAGACCTGATTTACTTCGACGGTTACTTACTTGGCTGCTTGCAAGATCTCCAAAAGAAGCCACGCTTGACCGATCGATATCGGGGCACTGACAAACACCGCCTGTTTCATGCGCTGTACGATGATCTGTGCTCTTATGACGAAGAAGACGGCAAGGACTTCAGCGAAGCGGCGTGGCCCTACAACCTGACCTGCGGGACCTTGTTCGACTGTTATTCCGTGTTTGCCTATCGCCAGGACGACGAGCAGGGCCGGATCCTGTGGCGGCTAGAAGGCGACGAGGAAAACTTGTTCAACGATCTGAAGCACGCCAGCCGTGATGTGCATGTGGCCGCTTTCAGCTATGAGCGACTCAGTGTCCTCGCCAGCGAGTTTGAGAATGTGTTGCGCGAAGCCGGTACTCCGGGACCATACGGCCGCCCTGCCGGGCTTTGATTCGAGGTCTGAGGCTTTTCAATAGCGTGCACGCAGCAAGGCCGTCAGTTCAGCCTGACGGTACAGATCCAACACGGACCTGACGTACTTGCTCGTTTCGGGATAATTGGACAGCACCTGGTTCCGCGTCACAGCCCCTATGCCGGCGTTGTAGGCCGCGAGCGCCAGACTCAGATCGCCGTCGAACTGGTCTTTCAACCATGCCAGGTAACGGGTTCCCGCATCGATGTTATTGGCAGGAATCAATAGATCCCGTCGCGGGTTGGCGAAACCCAGTTCCATGCCGGTGGCGGGCATGATCTGCATCAGACCCGTCGCACCTTTAGGTGAAACAGCATGGGGGTTGTAATTCGATTCGACTTTGATGACGGCGTGAAGTAGATCGGGATCCATGCCGTAGCGCCAGGCCGCTTCGCGAATCACGGGATCGTAGTGCTGCGCTGGGTCGGATATCGCCGGCGCTTGAAGTTGCCTGGGCGCAGCTTTGGCGACTATAGGCGCAGGAAAGGACAAGACCAGCTCACCACCGCGGACGTTGATCTCGGCAACGACAATGCCGTTTTCGATGATCTGCATGGCCGATGGCGCGGGTGCACGGTGTTTAGTAGCAGTTTTTGTCTTCGCCTTGGCTTTCCCCGTTTGGGCAAACGAGGTGGGCAGCAATACCAGCAAGCTCAGGGCGACGAGGAAAAGTCTGGCGGTACTGCGCCATGATTTCCTTTTCAATGTGCCCTCCCCGGCTGTCGTGTCGAAACGGTCCCACGCCACGAGCGCACCCTGTAGCGTTGGATGCGGATGCTACGACAGAAAGATGACAGTTATTTGACCGGCGTGATTTGCATTGATCCGTACCACGGCATGGATCAATGCCTATCGACCGCTGTTGTCTTCAGCGTAGGTCAACGGCTGCTGGTCGCTGCAACATGCAGCCGCTGAGCGATCACGACCGTCGAACCACGTACGTCAAACTGCCAGGCAGTACCTCATCGATTTCGATCTTCAGATCGCGGATGACAATGGTCTTTTGATCAGCAGGAAACTCGATGGTCTGGCCGCTTTCGGGCAAGTCCAGGTCCTCGGCCGAAAAGCCACGGATTTCGAACTGCATATTTCCGTCTTCGATGCCCAGGAAGCAGACGTCGTAGATGATGCCGACCGTCCGGGGATCGTAGTCCTGCGGCTGGGGGACCTCGATGCCTTTGCTGTAGTCGCGCGGCGGCACGCTCGGGTCGCCGGAGAGTACAAACTGCGGCTGCCCAAATGTGTCGGTACCTGGCGCCGGATGGCCCGTGGACGAGAGAGTCTGGGCGACCTGAGCGCCTGCCGCCTCCTGCGCGCGGCTCTGGAATGGAGCCCCCACCAAGGCTAAACCAATACTGAACAGGCCCGCGCCTATCGCAAATTTCGACATCAAAGGGAACTTGGGGTTACGGATAGCCGACATCGTCAAATAAAAATCACAGAGCGTCTGAGGTGAATAGGGAACACTGACCGTGCGGTAGTGTATTTGAATTCTCTACCTTGCACGCGGGCGCAGCACCCGGGCGCAGCGCCCTATCCCGTGCCCTGCTAGGCGCTTATCGCCAGCGCCTCGTCTCTCGACATCAACGTGGCGTATTTTTGCTCCATATCGAACAAGTTCGCCTCATGCGGCGCAATCGCCCGGTCCCCTACGCAGTCAGTGACCACCAGGGGCCGAAAGCCGTATTGCATGGCATCGACGACACTGGCCCGCACACAGCCGCTGGTGACCGCGCCGGCCACCAACAGGGTTTGCACGCCATGAAACGATAGCCATGCCGCGAGCCCTGTGCCAAAGAACGCCGACGGCACGTTCTTGCGCACGACCAACTCCCCTGCGATCGGTGTCAGTTCGGGCACGATGGCGCTATTGGACTCGTGCTCCTTCAGCCCAAGCATGCCGGGCACTTTCAACGAGAAAACATTGGCGTCGGCGCCATCATCGGCATAGACGATACGCGAATGCGCTACCGGCCATTTACGTGATCGAGCCGCATCCAGCAATGCCACGGTGCGATCGATGGCGGGGCGAATATTGCCTCCGCCGAAAACGGCGGGATCGGCGAATCCGTTGACAAAATCGACGATCAACAGGCCATACGGCGCTTTGGGCGCCATGGCCGTGCCGAAGCTTTGGCGGCTGTAGGTCTCGACATCCTGCTGTCGTGTCATTGCTTCGCTCCTGATGGTGGGGGAAATAAGACCTTGCCGTGTTCGACGACAATCTGGTCATCCAGGCGAACCGTGCAGCCACGCAACGGAATGTCGATATGGCAGGCAGTCGTGCGATTGCCGCCAGCCTCGTTATTGGGACCTAGTGAAAACAAGAAATTCCCCTCGAATGCACGGGCATCCATGCCAATAGAGGCCTCACGGTCATAGAGCGACAACGTGCTCCAATGTGCGCGCGGCTGCAGGCCCCAGCCTATATGCGAGATCGCATAGCCTTCCGGATCGTTAAAGGAAGCCATGTAGCTGCTCAGCAGCTCGGCGTCGACACCGCCCTCGATATGCGTGGCATACCCACCGGACACGGTTATTCTGATCGCGTCATTCGCGT
This sequence comes from Bordetella genomosp. 4, assembly GCF_002261185.1. Taxonomy (GTDB): domain Bacteria; phylum Pseudomonadota; class Gammaproteobacteria; order Burkholderiales; family Burkholderiaceae_B; genus Bordetella_A. The sequence goes on along the minus strand of NZ_NEVQ01000013.1, from coordinate 275,909 downwards.
AGCATTTCTGCGGCAGCAGAATGTCGCCACGGTCGATGACAATCACCCCTTCGGCACTGCCTTCGTCAGGCCAGGTCAGTGCAAATCCGCTGGGCCAATGATCCCACCTGCCGGGTTCGTCCACGTATCCGTACTCACTGATCGCAGGAAACTCCCCAAGCGCGAAGCGTACGTCGGTCCCTGCCGGCGAAGTCACGTGCATGGTCTTGGCTGCCTCGATGCAGGCAGATGCCTGTTTGACGCGTTCGCGGTCCGCTGCCGTGGGCACCATGCGGACGAGGATTTCGGGCGGTTCCACTGCCAGCAGGATCTTGGTGCCGCTTTTGAGTATCTCGTGCTGTTCGGGCGAGAACAGCAGCGTCATCAGATCGAGCACGAGATCACTGGCCTTTAGCGCGGCGATGGCGGCCTGGTTGCCCGTCAAGGGTGTCGTCCCCAGGTATGCGAGCGGGTCGCGGCTGAGCGCCTTGTCGCCATTGACCGGGGGCAAGTCCAGGCGATTGACGATGGCGCCCATCGACTGCGCCGCGATAAGAGCGGTGGAAAGGGTCTGGGCGTGTGTCGTTGCCCCCGTCAGGATGGTGACGGTTTGTCCCGGTTGCAGTTGGGACAGCGTCAATACCTGCTGCCAGGCGTTGACCATTGCGTAATCACTTACCGGCATCGTGTCACCTCAACGTGGATTCGGGCCCGGCAGGGCCGCACCAAGAAATGTGCCGAACGCGGCATAAAAGCCTTCCTCGTTGTCCCACGGAATCATGTGGCCAGCGTCCGGCACTCGAACATGCAGCAACCCGGGCACCAAGGCCTGCAGCTCATTGACATCGTCATCGCGCACCACGTCTCCGCGCTCGGCAGTGATGAGCAGGCTCGGGATTTTCAGATGGGTCAGGTCGGCATGAATGTCGTCCATATGAAAGCCGTCAAAGCTCGCCAGGATGGCGCGTTCGTCGCACGTATGCAGCCATTGCGCCCGCAATTGCCGTTGTTCTTCCGTCCAGGTCGGGCAAAATACGGACATGTCTGCTGCGCTCATTCCCGCGCGCGCCTGAGCCATGGATCCGACATACCAGGGCAACTGCGCCGGATACGGGCGACGTCCGGGACCAGACACGGGCGGATCCACCATCACGAGACGGTGGAGCGCCGACGCTTGGCTGCGTGCGGCGCGAATGCCGATGCGTGCTCCCATGGAATGCCCCACGATGCTGTATCGCTCGAGGCCCAGCGCCTGCGCAAAGGCCAGGACATCCGCCGCCTGTGCGTCCAGGCTGTAATCGAGAGACGCATCCGCCTGGGACAATCCCCTGCCCCGCACATCCAGGACGTAAGTATCGAACGTCGATCCGAAACGCTCGGCCACAAAACCCCATGTCACCGCCGGGCTGGTAATCCCGGGAATGATGATGATGGGATCTCGTCCCGGTTTCGTCCCGCCATAACGCAAATAATGCTGGCGTATGCCATTGGCATGAACATGACCGCCGTATTGATAGGTGCTCATAGGAAATCCTTGCTGAGAAGAATCCGCGTCGGGATCGATCAGAGTTTGAATAGTCTCTCGGCATTGCCATGGCACACCAATGCGCGGGTGGCCTCATCGAGCGGTGCGGTTTCGATGAACTCGGCGGCGATCGCGCTGGACTCGTAGGGATAGTCCACCGAAAACATGACGGCCTCTGCGCCCATTTCGGCAATGGCAGCCACCAGCGTCGGATGCGAGCAGACACCCGAGGTGGTGATCAAGATGTTGGACCCGAAATATGCCGAAGGCGCCCGTTCGAGCCTCACACCATGGGGATACACCGCAAATCGGCTATCAAAGCGCCAGCGCAGAAATGGCAGCCCCTCTCCCATATGTCCCAAGATCAAGCGCACACCGGGGAATCGATCGAACACTCCCCCAAACAGCAAGCGCAGCGCATGCGTACCTGTCTCGACGCCCCACCCCCAAGTCGCGCGTTCGATCACGGGATGGCCGCCATAGGCATGGGGCATTACGTACGCATCGGCAGGATGCAAGTAGATCGGCGCCTGCAGCGCCTGCACACGTTCCCAGAATACGTCGTACTCGCGTCCATCGTAATAGGTGCCATTCGTATGGCCATTGATCAATGCGCCTTTGAAACCATAGTCGCGCACCGTGCGTTCGAGCTCATCGGCCGCGATTTCGGGATCATGCATCGGGATGACGGCAAAGCCGCCGTATCTGCGGTTGTTCTTGGCGACGCGCTCGGCCAGGAAGTCATTATTCTCCCGTGCGCGTCGCAACGCCGTCGCGGGATCCGGTTCGGCCTGCACCCCTGGTCCCGTCTGCGACAGGATGACATAGTCAATGCCATTCTGGTCCATATCCGCGAGCCGCAGCTCGTCGAAGTCGGCGAGACGGCGTCCGGTCTCTGCATAGGTGGCGGCGTCGATATGCTGCGCGAATACTTTGGAGTATTCCTGAAAGCCTGGGGCGGTGTAATGCTCTTCAAATGCAATCTTTCGCATGGCGCTGTTTCCTGGTGATTAAATGCTGGACGGCAGACCGTCCGCTAGCTCTGGCCGAAAGTATTCAGCACACTGATGAATGGTTCTAAAAAAAATCCTACTTGCCGAAAGGATTGCTCATGTTGGCGCCGTAGTTGGTGTCAAAGCCCCCTCCTTGCATCTCTATGCGCACATTGGAAGAATCGATTTCTTTCACGCCATCGCGGTAGTGCGTCACTAACGAGGGAATACACAGAACGATGGCCACCATGAGCAACTGAATGGCGATGAACGGCAAGGAACCCCAATAGATCTGGCCTGTGGTGACCTTTGGAATCATGGCGCCCGTCACCCTGTCTGGATAATCCTCGCGCGGCGCAACCGATCGCAGGTAAAACAAGGCCAGGCCGAATGGCGGATGCATGAATGACGTTTGCATGTTCAGCGCCAGCAGCACGCCAAACCAGATCAGGTCGATACCCAGTTTGTCCGCCACCGGCCCCAACAAGGGCACGATAATGAAAGCCAGCTCGAAAAAATCCAGGAAGAATGCGGCGACGAACACGAAGGCCATGACGAAAATCAGAAAGCCGGTTTCGCCTCCTGGTACGGACACCAGCAGATGTTCCACCCAAAGATCGCCATTCACAGCGCGAAACGTGAGACCGAACACCGTGGAACCGATCAGGATGAACAGTGCAAAACACGTCAACCGGGCGCTGGAGTCCATGGCTTGTTTCAACAGGGGCAAGCTGAGCCGACGCTTGAAGAGCGCCATGACGATTGCGCCCAGCGCTCCCATTGCTCCTCCTTCCGTGGGCGTGGCCAGCCCGATGAATATCGTGCCCAGCACCAGAAAGATGAGCGCCAGCGGAGGGATCAATGCAAACGTGACGCGCTCGGCAATCGTTGAAAGCCATCCCAGACGCAACATCCGGTTGAGCGAGGCCAACAGAAACGCAACGGAGCCCCAACAGATGATGGCGATCACGACCGTCTCGTCGATCGGTGCGTTCGGATCAATGACATTGACGGTCAGGAAATAGGCGCAAAGGCTGGAGATCAGCATCAACACCACCAAGGACCGAATCCCCGATGATCCATTGGCCTGACCGAAATCTCTCGCAGCGACCGGCATGGCCGGCCCCGCGGCCGGTCGAATCCAGGTGAGCACGAGGGCGTAGATCAGGTACGCGACGATCATCAATATGCCTGGCAAGATCGCGCCGCGATACATGTCTCCCACGGAGCGGCCCAGTTGATCGGCCAGGATGATCAAGGTCAACGAGGGAGGAATAATCTGAGATAGCGTGCCAGAGGCGGCGATCACCCCGGTGGCCAGTCGGCGGTCATAGCCATACCGCAGCATGATGGGCAAGGAAATCAGCCCCATCGAAATGATGGACGCCGACACGACCCCGGTCGTTGCAGACAGAACGGCGCCGACCGCCACCACTGCCACCGCCAGGCCGCCACGCACTGGACCAAAGAGCTGCCCTACGGTTTCCAGCAGTTCCTCTGCCATGCCGGATCGTTCCAGTACCAGGCCCATGAACGTAAAGAACGGCAAGGCCAGCAAGGTATCGTTGGATACGACGCCAAATACGCGTTGCGGCAATGCCTGGAACAGCGACGGCGAAAGCAGGCCCAGTTCCATGCCAATCACGCCGAACAGGATGCCGTTGGCCATCAATGCGAACGCTACCGGAAACCCAGTCAAGAGCAGAAAAATCAGCGTGGCGAACATAATCGGCGCCATATTGCCGATAAAGAATTCCATGTCAGTCTGCCTCTTTTGCCGAATTCGTTTCGCGTTCGCGCGGATCGCCGCGCAGGCCTTTCAGAAATCCCACGCACTTGATGAGGTGCGACAGGGCCGCCACGATCAATAAGGTGAAACCCAACGGCACCAGCAATTTCGCGGGCCAGCGGATCAGGCCACCTGAATTGGAAGACATCTCGCCACTGACATAGGATTCCCAAAACATGGGCCACGCCAGCCACATGATCAGACCGCAACCGGGCAAGAGGAAAAACAGCACGCCCACAATTTCCATGCGTACTTGGGCCCGGCGCGAGAATTGCTGAGCGATGATATCGACGCGCACGTGATCATTGCGCAGCAATGCATAGCCTGCTGTCAGCAGGAACAGTGCGCCGAACATATACCACTGGATTTCCAGCCACGCATTCGAGCTGGTATGAAAAAGCTTGCGCCCAAAGGCGTTGGCCGTGCTGATCAGCACCATGGCCAGGATAAGCCAAGCCACAATGCGGCCTACAAAAGTGCTCATTGCGTCTATGACATGGGATACCCTAAGCAAGGCTTGCATTGGCAGTCTCTTGATGTCGATAAAGTGCGGTTGATGGGAAAGCGTCACGCCGTGCGTACCGGGCTATCGCCGGCGTCGCTGGAACAAGCGCAGAATCCGGTCTTTGAGTACGCCGAAGAACAGCGCGACGGGATTCAAGGCCTTGACTGGCTCGTCCGCCGAGCTCGGATTCTCGATGCGGCGCGTGACGTTGCGCCCGAATTCGGCGATCATGCGGCGCACGAAGTCCTGCACCAGGCCTGAGCGCGAGAACTGTGCCAATGGACCCTGCAGCGCATAGTCCATATCAATCTCGACTCGCGTGCCCTGCCCTGCGGCCAATATCCGGTACTGGATATCGCCCTGTGCGCGAGACTGGCTGACGGTATCGCGCCCCGTGCCATGCAACACGGCGAGGCGCTTTTCGTTGTCGAGCTCGAGTTGCGCAGTCCCCTGGAACGCGGCCTGCATCGGACCGAATTTGATGCCGATGTGACCCTGGACTTCGTTGCCCTGTTGGGACGTTATCTGCGCACCGGGCAGGCAGCCCGCCACCATGGGGAGATCCACCATGAATGACCAGACCTGTTCGGGCGGAAAGGGCAATGTGAACTCACCGTTGATATGCTGCCCTTTTCCTTTGCTCTCGCCTCTTCCGGGCGAGGCAGGCGCCGAGGGTTGTTCCCGTTCCACAGCGCCGTTCATGGGCTCTGCCGGCTCGAAAACCGGCATCGTCTTTTCGTGGACGATAGGAATGATCGCTGGCGTGGATAGCGCGGCGCGCAAGGCCGTGACCGCGGGATCGGGCATCTCGCGCAACTCGTCGAGGACCGACCGTATTGCCGCGACTATCCCCATATACCCCGTGCAGCGGCACAGATTGCCGGAGAGTTCGATACGAATCCGCTTTTCGTCCGCATCCGGCAGGCGCAACACGATGTCGCGGGCGGTCGCCAACATGCCTGGTGTACAAAACCCGCACTGCAGGGCGTGATTTGCGCGAAAAGCCAGGCGCAAACGCTGCATGACCGGGTCATCGTCGTAGCCTTCGACCGTGGTGATGTTGCGCGACTCGCAAGCAACCGAGAACGTTATGCAGGATCTGACGGGCTTGCCGTCGAGCAGCACCGTACAGGCTCCGCACACGCCGTGTTCGCACCCCAGGTGCGTACCGGTGAGATGCTCTTTGTCGCGCAGATAATCCGCCAGATGCATCCGCGGGGGAACGTCATGGCACACCTGTTGGCCATTGACTGTCATGGAAACTCTATTCATGGCGCTATCTCGCTCGCCTTGCGTTCAAAGGAGGGTTCTGCCGCCAGCGACGCGCCGTTGAGCGCTTGATCAAGGCAGCGGGTCACCGCGGTTTCGTAAAGATGGCGCTCGACGTCGTCTTTCTCGGGCAGTGCGTGTGCTACCGCCGAACGTATCGACGCTGCCGTGACGGCTGATCTGCCTGTCTTGGCACAAGCATGCGCCAATGCCGTCAGCGAGCGGGGCGTGGCGTCAATGGCGCCCAGCACTATCCGGGCGGTGCGACTGGCGGGGTCAAACCACGCCACACAACTGGCCTCGGCAAACTCCCCGGTCTTTCTGCAGAATTTGTAGTAGCCAAATCGCGAGTCAGCGCTGAAGGCAGGAACATCGACGGCGACGATGAGTTCGCCTTCCTGGAGTGAGGTTGTGTAGGTGCCAGCCATGAATTGCTGAACGCTCTCGTGGCGCACCGCCTGCTGCGGCCCGGCGATTTCTATCCTGGCATCCAGCCCGGCACAGACGACGACCCAGTCGGCCGCGGGGTCGGCGTGTGCAAGGCTGCCGCCTAGCGTCCCGCGATTGCGGACTGCACGATAGGCAATGCGCTGCGCGACGTGCTGCATGGGGTGGCCGCGCAGCAATTCATGCACGCCATCCTCGATTTCCGCATGCGTCACCGCCGCGCCCACCCGCAGGCGATCACCACGGCGCTCGACCTGGCGCATTTCCGCTACACGAGAGACATCCACCACGGCGGGAGGGCGCGCCAAACGCAGGTTCAACATAGGGCCCAGGGATTGGCTGCCCGCCATGGGCTTGGCGACGGCTTCGGCGCCTTGCAGGCTCGCGAGCGCGTCGCTCAGCGTCACGGGACATGAGTAAACAAAACGTGCTGCCTTCATGATTGAGCCTCCACCTCGGCTTGCACCGTCGCAGATGGTGCCGGGTGCGTCGCGACCGCGTCCGCGGCTGCGCTATTCGCACCCGCCAAGGCATGCCGCAATCTGGCGGGCGTCAGCGGCGTACGGTTTACTACCGGCGCATTCAACCGCCGAAGCACGTCGTTCACCGCGTTGTAGATCACAGCGGGCGGCGCAATGGCTCCTCCCTCCCCCATGCCTTTGGCGCCGAACTCGGTATGCGGCGACGGGGTTTCAAAATGATCGATGCGGATATGGGGAACCTCCGTGGCGCCTGGCATCACATAGTCGGCAAAGGTCGAGGCTAAGGGCTGCGCATTTTCGTCATAGGGAGTTTCCTCGTACAGTGCCGTTCCCAAGCCCTGCGCAATTCCCCCAAAGGTCTGCCCCTCGACGACCATGGGGTTCACCATGGTGCCGCAGTCTTCGACCACGACATAGTCCAGAATCTCGACTTCGCCTGTGCCAGGGTCCACCGCGACCACGGCGGCATGGGTGGCGTAGGTAAATGCGCCAGTGTCGACCTTGGGCTTGTATCCCACGGTGGTCTCGAGGCCGCCGACAGGCGCGTCCGCCGGCAGGGTTTGGGGATTGATGTACCACGCTTGGGCGACGTCACGAATCCCGACAGAACTGTCCCCCGCCCATACCGCACCAGCGCGCAGTTCGGCCGTGGAAGGCTCGGCCTTCAACAAGTGCGCGCCGATATGCAGAATGCGCGGCGCCAGCGCTTTACACGCCTGAGCGACCGCCCCGCCCGACATCACCAGCGAGCGCGACGCGTAGGTTCCGGTGGAGAATGGCGTTTGGCCCGTATCGCCGTGTATGACCCTGATGTTCTCGACATCGACACCCAGAATTTCGTTGGCGATCTGGGCAAACGTCGTTTCCATTCCCTGTCCATGAGAATGCACGCCCACGCGTATCTCCAGACCACCGTCGGGAGTGACCTTGACGCCGGCCTGGTCGTAGCCCGGTATCACTGGCGTTCCCCATGCTGCGAACACCGAGGTGCCGTGCGCGGACTGCTCGGTATAGGTCGCTACGCCGAGGCCAATCAAACGTCCATCCCGTTCCGCATGCGCCTGCCGAGCGCGTATCGCGGGTGCGTCAATCATTTCCAGCGCTCGGCGCAGGCTGGCGGGATAGTCGCCGCTGTCGAAGTGTTTGTTCGCGACGTTGACATAGGGCATCTGCTCTGGCTTGACCAGGTTCAGCAGTCTGATGTCCCAGGGCTCGCGGCCGACCTCGTAGGCGATTGCATCCATCATCAATTCGATGGCAAAACACACCCCGGTGCGCGCCACCCCGCGGTATGGGACGAAACCAGGTTTGTTTGTCGCCACGCACTGCGTCAGGCAGCGGTATCGCTGAAAATCATACGGACCGGGAAGATTGCCGGTCGCCTGGCCAGGCTCCAGACCGATGGTGAACGGCCAGACCGAATAGGCGCCGCCGTCGATCACGATGTGCGCGTCGAGCGCCAACAGCCGTCCGTCGCGATCGGCGTAGGCCGTCATATCGTAGTAGTGCTCTCGCGTGTTAGCGCCGGCGATGAGATGCTCTCGACGGTCTTCGAGGTAGCGAAAAGGCCGTTTATACGTCTTTGCCAGCCATGCGATACAGACCTCTTCCTGCTGCAGCACGCATTTGTATCCGAAGGCGCCGCCCACATCCGGGGAGATGACCCGAATTTTGGTCTGATCCATCTCCAGGCATTCAGCCAACCCCGTACGTATCATGTGCGGAACTTGAGTAGCGCTGACCACAACCAGTTGATCATCACGATGGTCCCAATAGGCCAGCACAGCCTTGCCCTCCATGGGCACCATGCATTGACGCGCCAGCTCGACCCGCCGCCGCACGACCACCGGCGCATCGAGCGCCGCCACGTCGAAATCGCGATCCGCCTTCAAGGTGACGAATACGTTGTCGCGCCATTCTTCATGGACCAGGTGGTCCGTGGCCGCGAGCGCCGATTCCGTATTGGCGTAGACGGGCAACTCGCCATAGTCGACATTGAGCTCCTCGATCAGGTCTTCGGCCTCCGCGCGAGAGGCCGCAATGGCCATGGCGATGGGTTCACCGACGAATCGCACTTTCCCGCTGGCCAGGGGCGGCTGTGCGGAACGCTGATAGGTAGGCAGGGTCGAATCCGCGACGATGTCTCGCACCTGCATATGCTCGCGGGTGAATACTTTTCCCGCGAGCGATTGCGGCAAGTGGATCCGGTCCAGGCTGGCATGAGCCAAGGGGCTGCGAAGAAACGCGACTTCGCATAGGCCTGGCATGGACATGTCTCCAACAAACTGGCCTTTGCCCATGAGGTGCCGGATGTCCTCTTTGCGAGGGACGCGTGCGCCGACACCTTGCGGTGCCGCACTCTTCGAAGCGAGAGGCTTGTCGTGCATAAATACCTCAGGAAATCGGCGGCGGCTCGCCGCCACATGGTTCAACGGCGGGTCACTGCCTGGAATGTGTAGTTATCAAGTGCGCTCTCGGCCACACGGAACCAACTCGCCTCGTCGCGCTGGAACTCGGCCCATTGCGGATACAGCGCGGCGAAATCGGGATTGGACGCGCCCAGTTCTTTCCAGAGTTCTTGCGAGGCCTTGTAAGCGGCATCCATGACATCGCGGGGAAAGAACGACAGCTTTGCGCCGCCGGCGATCAGCGATTTCAAGGCGCCGGGGTTGCCGGCATCGTATTTGGCGAGCATCTTCATGGTCTGCTCGGAGCTGGCGCATTCGAAGGCCGCCTTGAAAAGGGGCGGCAACGCATTCCAGGCTTCGGCATTGACCATGGTGGTGATCGAGGCACTGCCCTCGAACCAGCCGGGCGAGTAATAGTATGGTGCGACTTTGTTCAGGCCGAGCTTCAGATCATCATAGGGGCCGATCCATTCAGCCGCGTCAATCGTGCCTTTTTCCAGCGAGGGATAGATATCGCCAGGCGGAATCTGTTGAGGGATTGCGCCCAGTTTCGAGAGCACCATTCCCCCAATGCCGCCGATGCGCATTTTGAGCCCCTTGAGATCTTCCACGGTTTTAATCTCGCGGCGGAACCATCCTCCCATCTGGACACCCACGTTGCCACAGACATGATTGACGATGTTGTATTTCTTGTAGAGCGCGCGCAGCTTTTCCAGGCCGCCACCGTAGTGAATCCATGCGTTATGTTGGCGCGCGCTCAATCCGAACGATAAACCGGTATCGAAAGCCAACGCCGTGTTCTTTCCGATATGAAAGGTGGCGAGAACGTGGTTGCACTCTACGGTGCCATTGCTGACAGCGTCCATGTTCTGTGCGGGAGGCACGAGCTCCCCGGCGGGAAAGGCGCGGATTTCAAATTTCCCGTCGGTCAACTCGGCGACGCGTTTGGTGAGCGCCTCGGCCGAGCCGTACATGGCATCGAGGCTTTTGGGCCAACTGGTGGACATGCGCCAGCGGACGGTTGTAGCGCTCTGCGCCACGGCAGGCGCCGCTACGGCCACTGCACTGATCCCTGCGGCGTGGGTCAAGAAACGACGACGTTGCATAGCTATTTCCCTTGTTATGAATGGCCGTATTCGGCCCTTTGCTGTGGAGTATCCGGCGCGCTGCGCAGAGACCGTGCCACCGGACCATGACACGACCAAACCAAAACTCAAGCTGATTTATGATCAGTATGCTGACTATTTATGGAATCAGTCAATAGGTTTTTTTCCGAAGCTGACGCGCGCGATTTTCGATAATTCGACGCAGCGACATTTCCGCAAATGTTCCTATATATATGCATTAATTAACCGATTAAAGCCGGAAGCGACAAGACAATCAGGGCATTCCCCAATGCCTGAAAAATGCGCGATTCAGAACTGGATAAGAAAAAAATTCACTGCTAGAATTTATTCAGTGTGCTGATCATTTTCAAAGGAAAACCCATGAATTGGACTCGCATTGCCTCGGTGCAGGATATCGACGACGACAGCGCCATTTCAATCACGGCAGGCCAGGCTCAGTTGGCGTTATACAAATGCGGCGGCGAGTTCTTTCTTTCCGACGGCATCTGTACGCACGGCCATGCCATGTTGGCCGAGGGGTATGTGGAAGACGGCTGTGTGGAATGCCCGCTGCATCAAGCACAGTTCGATTTGCGTACGGGCATTCCCCAATGCGGACCCGCCACGGTACCTATCCGGGTTTACCCGGTTCGCGTCGAGGACGGCGCCGTCTATGCCCAACTGGACACCTGAACCATGCTCACGCCGAAAACCATTCTGATCATCGGCGCCGGCCAGACAGGTGCGGTCGCGGCACGCACGCTGCGCGATCTGGGCTATGACGGACGCATCACGATAATCGGCAATGAGCCTCATCTGCCATACGAGCGCCCTCCCCTGTCCAAGGCCGCCCTGGAGCAGAGCGTCGATCCCGCCATAGGCAGGTTGTATCCGGCTGAGTTTTATTCGGAACAGGACATCGAGGTGATCAACGGCGTCAGCGCTCAATCGCTTGATACCCAACGACGAGAGGTCGGCCTGTCGGATGGCAGAACGTTGACATACGACGCCTGTCTGCTGGCCACGGGAGGACGAGCCAAGCAATTGCCCATGTTGCCGCGCTCGTCGGCCGTGCACACGCTGCGGACCCTCGACGACGCAATGACCTTGGGTTCGGCCCTGAAGCCTGGTGTGCGATTGGTAGTGATCGGCGGCGGTTTCCTCGGTCTGGAGGCCGGCTGGAGCGCCAAGCAGCGCGGCGCCCACGTGACAGTGCTCGAAGGCGGACCTGCATTATTGGGCCGGGTGTTGCCCGCGCAGGTCAGCGATTGGCTATCGCAGCGCGCCCAGGCCATGGGGCTGGACGTGCGCCTGGGTGTCGCGGTGACCAGCGTGCTCGCCGACACCTCTGCTGAGGGGAAGATGGCCATCACGTTAGGCGACGGCAGTGTCGTCGACGCTGACCACGTGTTGGTCTCTGTGGGCCTGACGCCAGATACCACGCTTGCCCGCGCCGCCAATCTGTCGATTTGCGCCAAGACTGGCGGCGTGCTGGTGGACAGGCACTGCAGGACATCGAACGAGTACATATGGGCAGCAGGTGACTGCGCCAGCCAGTATCAGTCCCCGGGCGACTCCCCTGTGCGGATCGAGTCGTGGCAGAACGCGAACACCCAAGCCGCCATCGCCGCGGCTGCCATCCTGAATGCGCCTAGGCCCGCAGTCCCCTACCCCTGGTTCTGGACTGATCAGCTGGGCTGCAATATCCAGATATTGGGCGCCCCGTCCCCCGGCCTCGAGTATGTCCTGCGCGGCGACGCCGCACCCGATGACACTGTTCCCAAATGCTTGTATCTGGGGTTGCGCGACGGCGTCCCGGTACACGGCGTGGCCATCAACGCGGGAGGCGACTTGCGAGTATTGCGTCCGCTGTTCGAGCAATCGGTTCGCATTCGCGCAGAGGTCTTTGCAGACACGGCCACTGGCTTGAAACCATTCGTTAAATCGTGCATGGCGCAACCAGCCTGACAGCGCACATCATTCAGGAGCTTTATCCATGTATCAATCACAAACCGTGATCGGCATTACGCCCGCCCGAAAAGACCCTCCGCTGGCCGACTGTGTGTGGCCAGAGGACGCGTTGCATTATGTGCCTGACTGGGTCTATACCAGCCAGGATGTCTACGAGCGCGAACAGGACCGGATCTTTCGCGGAAAGACATGGAATTTCGTCGGCTTGGAGGCGGAAGTACCGGAGCCCGGTAGTTATAAACGTTCTTATGTTGGCGCCGTTCCCGTGGTGGTTTCACGCGCGGAAGACGGCAGCCTGCATGTCTTTGAAAATCGCTGCGCGCATCGTGGTGCGGAATTTTGCCGGCATGGGCAAGGCAAGACCGCAGAGTTCGTTTGTCCGTATCACCAGTGGTCTTATGACCTGAAGGGCAACTTGCAGGGCGTCCCCTTCAAGCGCGGGGTCAACAAGGCAGGCGGCATGCCGCGGGATTTCCGCAACGAAGAGCACGGCCTGCGCAAGCTGAACGTGACCACCCGTCATGGCGTGATTTTTGCGTCGTACTCACACGACGTCGAACCGCTGGAGGACTATCTCACGCCCGAGATGCTCTTGGATTTCGACGCGGTATTTCCAGGGCGTCCGCTGAAAATACTGGGCTATTACCGCAACGAGTTGCCCTGCAACTGGAAGATGTATCACGAAAACCTGAAGGATCCCTATCACGCCACGCTGCTGCATTCATTCCTGGTCGTGTTCGGACTGCTCGTGGCGGGCAATAAATCGGCGATGACGGTCGATACTGCCCATGGCCGCCATGGCACGATGGCATCGGCCAAGAGCGAGGATAAGTACGCGACGGTGAGCGAGGAAAACAAGAAAGAGATGCGCTCTTTCCACGATGGCCTGCGCCTGCGCGATGATCGGTTTCTGGAGTACATCAAGGAATTTGACTCGCCTTGGTCAGTGACGATGCAGACCATTTGGCCGAATCTGATCGTGCAGCGCGAGATGAATACCCTGGGCGTGCGTCACATTATTCCCAACGGCCCTAACAGCATGATCATGCAATGGACCATGTTCGGCTATGAGGATGACACCGACGAGATGCAGCGCCATCGCTTGCGCCAAGGCAATTTGATGGGACCGGCGGGCTTTCTGGGCCTGGAAGACAACGAAGCCATGAAGTTCGTTCAAGAAGGCGTACGCCGTTCCAGCACGGATCTCAACGTGCTCAAGCTGGAGAGCGGCAAAGTAGGAACCTCCGACACGCTGATTTCCGAAGCCGCCATTCGCGCCATGTATCAGTACTACCGCCAAGTCATGGAATTTTGAAGAGCCCGACGACATGAACGAAAAGAACACTTACGTGCCTAGCCGGTTGGCCATTGAGAAAGCGGTATTGCTGAAAGCCGAAATAGAACTGTTCCATGCGGAGTATTGTGCGGCGCTGGATGGCGGCGATGTAGAACGATGGCCTGATTTTTTTACGCCCGACGCGCTCTATCGAATCACCTCTCGCGAAAATGCAGAATTGAATCTGCCCGTCGGCCTGGTCTACGCAGAGGGCCGCGACATGATGCATGATCGCGCGGTGGCGATCTCCCGTACCCAAATGTTCGCACCCCGTTATTTGCTGCACATCGTCAGCAATGTGCGCGTGATCGACGACAAGGGCAGCGAGGTCGAGGCGCACGCCACCTTCCTATTGATGCAGACGCTCGTGGAAGGCCCCACGACGGTGCACCTGGCCGGCAGCTATCACGACGTGTTTGTCCGGGAGCATGGGCGTTTGCTGCTAAAACGACGCGACGTCATTTACGATACCAACATTCTGGCGAATGATCTGGTCCATCCTGTATAAAACCTCAGTATTTCCTCGCCACTGGCGGGGATTGGAAACTTGGCCGCATGACACTATCAAAGAAGCAGACTCCAGTCACACGAAAAACAGCCTCCCCAAAGGCATCCGCAGGCGCGAACGAGGCAGCGGACGTCGCCCGCGAGGTACTGTGGGAACGGCCCGGGTTCCTTGTACGGCGTTTGAACCAGATCCACTACGCCATGTTCTTTGAGGAATGTCATGCTCACAACATCACGCCAGTCCAGTACGGCATCCTGACGGCCCTGTCGCTCGTGCCGTGGATGGACCAGACAGAAATAGGCATGGATGTGGGGCTGGACCGCACCACCACCGCCGACGTGGTCAAGCGGCTGCAAGAACGCGGCCTGATCGAACGCCGCACCAACCCCGAAGACAAGCGCTCGCGGCAGGCCAAGCTGACCAAAGAAGGCGCCAGAGTGGTCGAGGAACTCCATGCCGGGATGGCTCGCGCCCAGGAGCGCCTGCTGGAACCGCTGAACGCGCGCAGCCGTGAGGTGTTCATGCGCTTGCTCGCGACGCTGGTAGAGGGCAACAACCAGTATGGCCGCACGGTTCTGCGAGGTTTCTGACGGTCGCCGAGGACCAGCCGGGCTGGATACTGCTACCCTCTCGTTCACCATATATCTTTTTTGTTTGCAGGAGTCATGATGAAAACAGAAAAAGTCGCACTGATCATTGCAGGCGGCAGCGGCATGGGCGCAGCGGCAGCCAAGCGGCTGGCTGCAGACGGTTTCAAGGTAGGAATTCTGTCGTCGTCCGGCAAGGGCGAGGCACTGGCCAACGAACTGGGCGGCATCGGCGTCACGGGCAGCAATCAGTCCAACGACGATCTGCGCCGCCTGGTCGATGCGGCCGTCGCGAAATGGGACCGGATCGACGTGCTGGTCAATAGCGCCGGGCACGGGCCGCGCGCGCAGATTCTGGAAATCAGCGACGATGACTGGCACAAGGGGATGGATACCTATCTGATGAACGTGATCCGCCCGACCCGTCTGGTGACCCCCGTCATGCAGAAACAGAAAGGCGGCGCGATCATCAATATTTCCACCGCGTGGGCGTTCGAACCCAGCGATATGTTTCCGACGTCGGCAGTGTTTCGCGCCGGCTTGGCCGCATTCAGCAAGATTTTTGCCGATACGTATGCCCAGGACAATATCCGCATCAACAACGTCTTGCCCGGATGGATCGACAGCCTGCCGCAGCGTGATGAGCGTCGTGACAACGTGCCAATGAAGCGTTACGGCACGAGTGACGAAATTGCCGCCACAGTTGCCTTTCTGGCCAGCGAAGGCGCAGCGTATATCACCGGCCAGAACATTCGGGTCGACGGCGGGCTGACACGATCTGTATGACGACAGACTGAGCGCCCTCCTCTGGCCTGCGCTTTTGCGGCAGCGGCGGGCCCATTCAGGCACGTGACTTGCAGCGATTTTCTGCTTTCACAGGGAGGTCGCGATGCGTAAATTGAACTTGAAACCGTTGGCTGAACAGGTGCTCGTCATCACCGGCGGCAGCAGCGGTATAGGGGCGGCCACAGGCCGCGCCGCTGCCCGGGCGGGCGCTCGGGTTGTCTTGGCCGGCCGCGATGCGGCTGAGTTGGACAAGGTAGCGGAATCGATCCGGACCGAAGGCGGTCAGGTCACCACCGTAACGATGGACGTAGGGATCGAGGAAGATCATCACCGGCTGCTGCAGGCAGCGCTGGAGGCCTACGGTTCGGTCGATACGTGGGTGAACAACGCTGGTGTGTCTATTTTTGGGCCATTGCAGAGCGTGCCGATTGAAGATCAGCGCAAGCTCTTCGAGACGGACTACTGGGGCGTGGTGTACGGATCGCTCACGGCCGTACCCTATCTGCGAGAGCGAGGCGGCGCGCTGATCAACGTGGGCAGCGAAGTCTCGGACCGGGCAATTCCGATGCAAGGCGCATATTCTGCCGCCAAGCATGCAGTGAAAGGGTTTACCGACGCCTTGCGCATGGAACTGATGCAAGAGAACCTGCCCGTGAGCGTCACACTGATCAAGCCCGGGTCCATCGATACGGATTACACACGCCGCGCTCGCAACTATATGGATGTCGAGCCCGTCTTGCCTCCTCCGATTTATTCGCCGGAGGCGGTGGCGCAGGCCATTCTGTATGCAGCCCAGAAGCCGCAGCGCGATCTGTATGTCGGCTCGGCAGCCAAGATAATGTCCTCGTTAGGGCATCGCGCACCGGGTCTGATGGACGCGCTGGGGGGCTGGCTGACGCGGCATCAACGCAGCAACGTGCCTGCCACAGAGGGCGGCGACGGGTTATACGAGCCTGGTGTCCGCGCAGCAACGCCATCGCCTTCGAAGGTTCGGCGCCACAGCTATTACACGGAAGTCAACACACGTGGTAAAGGGATGTTCTGGCTGGGGACAGGCGCAGTACTGCTGGTCGGCACTGCGCTCGCCCGACGCCGCCACTAGGTCAAGGCGGCATCTGCGGCGCTGGCGCTTGTAACGCTCAGCGCCTGCTCCAACAGCGCGCCTAGATCGCGCATACCCTGGACGGCATCCGCCGTGAACCAGACGGCGGCGCAGCGTCTGCCGCGAGCACGTAATTCTGCCAAATCGGCTTGCGCCTGGGCGGCTTGGCACCTGCCCAGTTCGTTGGTGTCGCAAGCCTGGCGGCCGATGAATAGATACGCGCCGCCCGCGGGGCCGCCCTTGTGCAGTTGACCGCTGGCATGGAGATAACGTGGTCCGAATCCCGCAGTAGCGGCTGTGCCGAACAGGTCGCGTAGGTGGCCTTGCCAATACGAGAGCCACGCGCGGTTGCGCGAATTGCACGGAACGTAGGCTAGCAACGCGAAATAGCGCGCCGCCTGTGTCTGCAGCCATTCGCCCAGATCCTGATTACCGCCGGTATCGACGATCAGGCTGCCGTAACGTTGCCCGTCCGCCGGCGTCACCGGGGCCCCCAGCAATTGACGCGTGCGCCACTTGCTGGCCTCTACATCCGGTTGGTCAAAGGGATTGACCTGCAGGATCGAGCCCGCCACGGCGGTGGCAAACTGCCAGCGATAGAATTCCTGAGCCAGCGCGGCGCCGTCGCCGATCTCCACATCGATCACGGCTTGGCCTGCTGCTCTCAAGGCGTCTCGCTGCCGCTCCATCGCGGCGCCATGGCGCAGTATGACGAACAGGCGGTCTGACGAATAACGGTCTGCTTGCGCTATCGGTTCTTGATTGACGGGGATGAGTCCACCGCCAAACTTTCCTGTCGATTCGGCTAACAGTTGCTCAATCCACTCGCCGAGGCCCTCCAGTTCGGGCTCAGCCCAGATAGTGACCTTGTCGCGGTGAGCCAGGGCCGCTTCGCCTAGCGTTGCCCCTAACAACGCCGCAGGGTTGTTGTTCAATGGAACCCGTGGGCCGCAGTGATTACGCAGCAGCTTGGCGTGACGTAGAAAGTCTATCGGATCGTGTCCCATCAGAACCAGTGGCACCAGGCCAAAGGGCGAAAGCACCGAGTAGCGTCCGCCTACCGTGCGATCACCGGTAAAAATGGCGGCATACCCTTGTTGCTCGGCGAGCGCCTGCAACGGCGAGCCGGGATCGGTAATGGCGCAGAAGTGCCGGCCCGCATTGGCGCCGATTCTGTCGCGCGCGCTCTCATAGAAGTGCTGGGCGAGCAGTGTCGATTCCATCGTAGTGCCCGATTTGCTGGCGACGATGTGCAGACAGGTTTCCGGTGCAACGCGGCGCTGCAGTGCTGCCACCTGATCCGGGTCAGTCGAGTCCAGCACATGCAGCCGTAAACCGCCGGCCGCGCTGCCCAAAGCATTTTGCAGGACATGGGCGCCCAGCGCCGCTCCGCCCATGCCCATGAGGATAGCGTTGACGCAGCCGTTATCGCGCAACCGTGCGCATTGCCCCAGATAACGGCGTATCACCGGCTCCTGGCGCGACGGGTCGACCCATCCCATCCAATGGCTTTCGTCAGTATCGGTCCACAGTTTGGCGTCGCCCGCCCACAATCGCGACACCCAGCGCTGCGCTCGTATGGTCTGCAAACGTTCGGTGACGCGTCGTCCTAATTCCGCAGGCAGATACACGTGTTGACGATTGATCGCCGCCGGGTAGGTATGGCGCGCAACGGATGTCGCTTGCGTGGCTGGGTACTGAGAGAGCGATTCGAGCATGGGAATGTCCCTGAGGGGTGATGAATGGGATAGACACTGCAAGTCGCGTACCCAAGCGGGAACGGGGCTTGCTGCGGCGCCGGCATGAATATTTCCCCTGCCCTATTCCCCGATTCGAACTGCATGGACTGCAGCCGGAGGACCATCAAATGACGGAGATCGAGAACGTTGCCAACTACCTGCGCCGTCGCAGTTTGACGCTGGCAACCGCTGAGAGCTGCACGGCCGGCCTCATTGCATCGCAGCTGGCCGAGGTGCCGGGTGCGGGCGGTTTGCTGGAGTGTGAGTTCGTGGTGTATTCGCCGGCTGCCAAACGTAGTTGCCTGGGCGTCTCCGACGAGATTTTGCGCCAGTACAACCTGACTAGCACGGAAGTCTCGTGCGCGATGGCGAAAGGTGCCGCTGAACGTTGCAGCGCATCAGTGATCATCGCCAATACCGGTGTGGCCGATGATGGCGGCGAAGGCGTCGAGGCTGGAACCCAATGCTATGCCTGGTTATTACGCACGCCCGGCATTCCAACCAGGATTTACACCGAGACGCGCCAGTTTTCCGGCAGCCGCAACGAGGTGAGGCAGATGGCCGCTGAGTATGCGCTGCAGCGCATTCAGCATTATCACGCCCAATGGTTGGCATCTCGAGAGCGCGGAAACGACGATGATTAGTTTGCCTGATTTGTATGCAGAATACGGCGCGATATGGGGCGCCTGGTTTGGGACCCTGGCACTGGCTGTTGTGCTGTTCATTGGGTTTATCTCGGTATTGAATGTCGTGCGTCGCCAAGCGACCTCTCGGATGGCCGAGGGCGACCATCCCTACGCATCGGCATTGCTGGCAGTAGTCACACGCACTAATCGCCTTATCGTCGCGCTGCTGGCGCTGATGATCGGCATGCGTTTGACTCAAGCGGTATTCCCTTGGCAAAGCTGGGTATCCGATCATCTATGGTTCGTGTTGCTGGCGTTACAACTGGCCTTATGGCTGGACGTCGCTTGCCGCAGCGTGCTGACCATCGTGGGTGAACGGCTGCGTGCCGGACGCGTGACCATCACGCTGCTTTCTTTCCTGGTGCGCACGGTGGTGTGGGTCGTGGCGTTGCTGGCAATCCTGGACAATTTGGGTGTGAATATCACGGCACTCGTCACGAGCCTGGGGATAGGCGGCGTCGCAGTGGCGTTGGCGGTGCAAACCATACTGAGCGACCTGTTCGCCTCCATCTCGATCGGGCTGGACAAGCCCTTTGAGGTCGGCGATTTTATTGTGTTTGGCTCGGTGGCCGGGTCGATCGAACATATCGGATTGAAAACGACGCGCATCCGCAGTCTGGGCGGAGAGCAGATCGTCTGCTCGAATACAGAACTGCTGAAGCAGACCATTCAAAACTACAAACGGATGGAACAGCGGCGAATCATTTTCACATTACGCGTGCCTTATGACACGCCGGCCGACACGCTGCTCGAACTGCCCGCCGACATCAAGGCGCAGATCGAAGCGCAGGCAGCAACGCGTTTTGACCGCGCTCACGTAGCCAGATTCGGCGACTATGGTCTGGAAATTGAAGCGGTCTATTACGTATTGAGCGCCGATTACAACCGGTATATGGACATTCAGCAGGCGATCAACTTGGGGATTGTGCGTGCTTTTGCGGCGCGCGATGTGACCTTGCGTCCCCAAGAACGCACCCTGCACCTGCGCGAGGATGCGGTTCAAAGCGCGGAGATATAGCCAGGCACGCGACTTGCTCCTGTAGGAAGGAAGGGCCAAAACAAGGAGCCAATATGTCGAGCACAGTACTGATTGTCGCTGGGGAAGCGTATCCGCTGGTAAAGACCGGGGGGTTGGCAGATGCTGTAACGGGCTTGGCGCAGGCGTTGGACCAATCGGGTGCTCAGGTACGGATATTGTTACCGGCCTACCGGGGCGTGCTGGACAAGGTCCGTATCGATGCCAGTTGGCCGATCGAGGGTTTGCCCGGAGGCCCTGCCCGCCTGGTGTCTGGCCACTGCCGTTCTACCGGATTGGCATGCCTGCTATTGGACAATCCGGCGCTCTTTGACCGGCCGGGATGTTATATCGACGAGACCGGCCGCGACTATGCCGATAACGCCTGCCGCTTTGCCGCGCTCGCGCATGCGGCCGCTGCCGTCGCTGCGGGCTTGCCGGGCCTGGAACGGCCTGCGATCGTACATGCTCACGATTGGCATGCGGCGCTGACACCGCTACTCATCAAGGGCGCGGGTCTGCGATCGGTAAAAACGGTACTCACTATCCACAATCTGGCATTCCAGGGGGCATTCGATCCGGGTGAAGTGCAACAGCTCGGCTTGCCGTCCAATGTGCGCGAAGCGGCCGGGCTTTATGCCTGGGGCAGACTGAATTTTTTGCAAGCCGGCATTCTGCATGCCGATCGCGTGACCACAGTCAGTCATACCTATGCGCGCGAAATTCTGGATCCCGAGCGCGGTTGCGGATTGGACGGCGCGCTGCGTTTTCGGGCAGACGCGCTGGTGGCGTTGCCTAATGGGATTGACGATGAACTGTGGAATCCCGCGACCAATGTGCACCTGCAGCCCAATGGATTCAGTGTCAATAATCTGGGTAATAAGGCCCGCTGGAAAGAACATGTACAGCGCGCATTCGGCCTCGCACAGGATCCGGGCGCATTGCTGACGGTGTCATGTTGCCGTCTGACTGAACAGAAGATGGCCGATCTCACCGCCGATACCTTGATAGATGCGCTAGCCGCCCACCCGCGGCTGCAGTTCGCCCTGCTCGGCAAGGGCGAGCAAAGATTCGAAGAGGCGTTCAGACAGATCGCGGCAAAACATCCAGGACGTTGCGGGGTGCATATTGGATATGACGAGGCAGTCGCTCATCGCTTGCTGGCGGGCGCGGACGTGCTGTGGCACCCCAGCCGCTTCGAGCCATTCGGATTGACCCCGCTCTACGCGATGCGTTATGGCACGCTGCCCATCGTGACCGCCGTGGGCGGACTGGCAGACTCGGTCCGCGATCCCGGCGCGCACGCGGGTGAAGCCGCCATGATGCACGCTAATGGCCTGATGTTGAATAGCCCAGACACGAACGGGGTGATGGCGGTTCTGGCGCGTGCGGCGCATTTGAAGGCGCATGACGCGGTATGGCGAGCCATGCAGCGCAATGCCATGACAGGCACCCACGGATGGTCGCATGCTGTTCAGAGTTATCTGGACTTGTTTGCCGAGCTGACGGGCAGACGTTTGACGGTCGCACAGCGGCGTGCGGAACGCATACGGCTGAGCAAGTCGGCGCAAACGCAGTCGGCCGCGTCGGCGTAGAACGAGGATGGTGTTGGTTCACTCCCCTGCCCTGCGGCTGTTGCGCACGACGCAATGCGAGCGCGACGCGCTCGCTCCCTGGGCGCGCGCTGGTATCAATGCTGTTCTGCTGCCCGCGCCTTGGCGCGGAGCCGGCGTGCAGAACGTTCCCTACGATGCTGACCTGGCGGCTGACGGTAAGGAGCCGGCCGTTGACGCCATTGCGCGCTACGCCGAATCGGCACATGCGGTGGGCTTGGCTTGCTATGTCGATGTGATCCTGGATCGCGTCGCCCGGGATGCTGTGGCCACGACGGCGCAGGCCGACTGGCTCGCAGTGGATCGGGACCTGCCGGAGCTCGACCCCCGGCAGCCCCTGGACGCATTGTCGTCGCGGCAGGTGCGAGGCGATGGCGAGGATTTCCTGCGTTGTTGGAGTGAACGTCTCGGCCAATGGCTGAATGCGGGCGTCGATGGCTACTACCTTCAACGGCCTCAAGGCCTGCCGCCCGCGACGTGGGACGAGTTGTTGAGCGGACTGCGTCAGAGGCATCCCGAGGTACGCTTCATCGCCGCCACACAAGGCATGACACCGCACGATCTGCAGCAACGCACACACGTCGGTTTCGATTGGACGGTCAATTCGCTGCCGTGGTGGGATGGCCGGGCAGATTGGCTGGCGCAGGAAGACGCCCGTCTGCGCGCCTTGGCGCCTGTACTGGCACCGTTGGATGGGCGTTCAGAAGCCCGCGCCGCGTGGCTGGCTGCGTTTTGCGGCGACGGATTGATGGTGGATGTGCGCGATGGCGATGCGCCCACGAGTGACGTGGTCGCGGCGCTGCAATGGCACGCTAGCGTTGCACTGTCAGGTCCATTGACGATCATTGGTGGACAGGCTGGCAGAGCAACGTTGCTGTTGCGTCAGACACAAGACGATACGACACTGGGCTTGGCCGTCGCCCCGCAGGGCGAGTCGTCCAGCTGCATCGATCTGCCACCGTTGGCCGGGGTCTTGCCGGCGGGTCCATTGACTGACCAGGACGTGCCGCCAGCGCTGCGCCCTCGCCATGGCATTGTCGGCGAGAGCGGTTGTTCCCTACTGGTCTGGCAAGAGTCCACAGAGGTGAAATCAGACGCACGGGCGCCGGCCGACGAGCGCCAGCCACAGGCGCCACGGCTCGCGATCGAATCCGTACAGCCGGCTCTGGGGCCTGAGCGCCTGCCTGTCAAATGTATTGCTCACGAGCAGCTTACTGTGCAGGCCACGCTGATCATGGACGGTCACGAGCAGCTGGCTGCCGATTTATGCTGGCGGGCATGTGACGAACGTCATTGGCATCGCGTGCCCATGCGTCTGCTCGGCAACGACCGGTGGGAGGCCGCGTTTGCGCCGCAACGGATTGGCGCGCACGAGTATCGGGTGCAGGCCTGGCAAGATATCTGGGCAGGCTACTGCCATGAATGGCACAGCAAACACACGGCAGGACAGTCTGTGGATATGCCTTTGCGCGAGGGCGCGCAATGGTTGACGCGTACGATTGCCAAGGCCGAGCGCGACAATGCTCCGCCCCGGGTCTGCAACGGGCTCAAACGCGCGCTGAAAACACTGCAGCAGGTCTTTGACGGTGGCGTGACCGTGGATCGCGCTTTACAGCAGCTATGTGATCCGGCGCTCGCCGCGTCGATACGGGAAACGGCTCAGCGGCCGCATGCCCGCGCCAGCGCCGTCTATCCGCTGTGGGTGGATCGCAACCGTGCCCGCCATGCAGCCTGGTACGAGCTATTCCCGCGCTCTCAGGCCGCGAGCGGTCATGGATGCTTTGACGACGTCATCAACCGGTTGCCCGATATCCGCGCAATGGGCTTTGACGTGTTGTATCTGCCCCCGATCCATCCCATAGGTCAACGCAACCGCAAGGGCCGCAACAACAGTTTGAAGGCCGGTCCTGACGATGTCGGCAGTCCTTATGCGATCGGGTCGGCCGCAGGCGGACACGATGCCGTGGCGCCGGAACTGGGTACGTTGGAAGACTTCGATCGTCTGCTGGCAGCCACCCACGCAGAGGGAATGGAAATGGCGCTGGATTTCGCTATCCAGTGCTCGCCCGATCATCCATGGCTCAAGTCCCATCCGAACTGGTTTTCATGGCTGGCAGACGGCAGTCTGCGTTACGCGGAAAATCCACCGAAGAAATACGAAGACATCGTCAACGTCGCGTTCTACGAGAACACGCCGCCATGGCGCCGCAAATCGCCGGTCTGGCGGGCTTTACGCGACATTGTGCTGTTCTGGGCGCAGCGTGGCGTTCGCATCTTTCGCGTGGATAACCCCCACACGAAGCCCCTGCCGTTTTGGGAATGGTTGATCGCCGAGGTTCGTGCCAAATACCCTGACACGCTATTTCTGTCAGAGGCATTCACGCGGCCGGCGATGATGTACCGGCTCGCGAAAATCGGATTCACGCAGTCGTACACCTATTTCACGTGGCGTAACCACCGGCAGGAACTGGTGGAGTATTTCACTGAGCTGTCAGGCGAGCCGGTAGCCAGTTTTTTCCGGCCTCATTTCTTTGTGAACACCCCGGATATCAATCCGTACTATTTGCAATCGCATGGCCGCCCAGGTTTTCTGGCGCGTGCCGCGCTCGCGGCAACGGGATCGGGTCTCTGGGGCGTTTACAGCGGATTCGAACTGTGTGAATCGGCCGCGCTGCCTGGGCGCGAGGAATATCTCGACTCCGAAAAGTACGAACTACGCCCTCGCGACTGGCACATGCCTGGCAACATCCGCTCGGAAATCGCGCAGCTCAATGCCATCCGGCGCGCCAACCCCGCCCTGCAAACGCATCGCGGTTTCCAACCCTTGAATGCGGGGCCCGACACAGTGATGGCCTATATCAAACGCGCATCTGGCGGCGCCAATGTAATTCTGGTCGTCATCAACCTCGACCCGCAGCACAGTACAGAGGCCGAAGTGCGGCTGCCTGAGCCCGTCGCGCACGCCGACGATCTATTAACGGGTGCGCACAGCGCCTGGCATGACAGCGTCGCACGAATCAGGCTCACACCCGAAGCCCCCTACTCTATCTGGAGATTACCGGCCGACCCTTGCAGGAGCGCAACATGACTCAGACCCCAAGCGAAGATCTGCTCTGGTTCAAGGACGCCGTCGTGTATCAGTTGCATGTGAAGTCGTTCTTTGATTCGAACGACGACGGCGTAGGAGATCTGCCTGGTCTTTTGGCGAAGCTGGATTATGTGGCGAGCCTGGGCGTGACCGCGATCTGGCTGTTGCCGTTCTACCCGTCGCCACGCCGCGATGACGGATATGACATCGCAGACTATCGGACTGTCCATCCCGACTACGGCACGGTCAGCGACGTGCGCCGATTGATTCGCGCTGCACATGAGCGTGGCCTGCGCGTGATTACCGAGCTGGTCGTCAACCATACCTCGGATCAACATCCGTGGTTCCAACGCGCCCGGCGCGCCAAGCCTGGTTCGGCAGCACGCAACTACTATGTCTGGTCCGACTCGGACCGCGATTACGCCGGCACCCGCATCATATTTTGCGATACCGAGACATCGAACTGGAGCTGGGACCCCGTCGCGCAAGCCTATTACTGGCATCGTTTTTACAGCCATCAACCGGACCTGAATTATGACAATCCGCGCGTGCTGCGGGAGGTCATCAGTGTCATGCGCTACTGGCTCGATATGGGCGTGGACGGGCTACGCCTGGATGCGGTGCCCTATCTGGTCGAACGCGAGGGGACTAATAACGAGAACCTGCCGGAGACCCATGCAGTGCTTAAACAAATACGGGCCGTCATCGAGCGCGAGTATCCGGGACGTATGTTGCTGGCCGAAGCCAATCAATGGCCGGAGGATGCGCAGGAATACTTTGGCCAGGGCGACGAATGCCACATGTCTTTTCATTTCCCGCTGATGCCACGCATGTATATGGCCATCGCGCAGGAGGATCGGTTTCCCATCATCGACATCATGCGCCAGACGCCGGACATCCCTGAGAACTGCCAATGGGCCATCTTTCTGCGCAATCACGATGAGTTGACGCTGGAAATGGTGACGAGCCGGGAACGGGACTATTTGTGGAAGGTCTACGCGGCGGACACGCGAGCCCGCATCAATCTGGGCATCCGCAGGCGACTGGCGCCGCTGCTTGAGCGCGATCGCCGTCGGGTTGAGTTGATGAACAGCCTGTTGCTGTCCATGCCCGGTACGCCTGTGCTCTATTACGGTGACGAGCTGGGGATGGGCGACAACATTCACTTGGGCGACCGCGATGGTGTGCGTACGCCGATGCAGTGGTCCGCCGACCGCAATGGCGGGTTCTCGCGCGCCGATCCGGAACGGTTGCAGTTGCCGCCGATCATGAGCCCGCTGTATGGCTACGAGGCCGTCAATGTGGAGGCGCAGCAGCGCGACCCCCATTCGCTATTGAACTGGACACGCCGCATGCTGGCGCAACGCCGCCAGACTCAGGCGTTCGGTCGCGGCACGCTGCGCTTTCTCTCGCCGGGCAATCGCAGAATATTGGCCTATCTGCGCGAATGGCAGGACACAAGCATCCTGTGTGTCGCCAATCTGTCGGCTGCCGCCCAGCCCGTCGAGTTGCCCTTGCAGGCATACGCCGGCACAGTGCCGGTCGAGTTGTTGGGCGGCACGGCGTTTCCGGCGATCGGAGAACTGCCTTATCTGTTGACGCTGCCGCCTTATGGTTTCTATTGGTTCGAGCTGAGCCGCGACGCCAGTGTCCCGGCCTGGCATGCTCAGGCGCCAGAACAGATGCCCGAACTGATTACGCTGGTGCTGAAGCCGCGTGGCGATCTGGCCCTGACCGACGGTGCACGGCGCGCATTCGAAAACGAGGTCTTGCCCGAGTATCTGGCGCGTCAGCGATGGTATCCAGGCAGCACGGCACGCAATCTGAGCGTGAGTGCGGTCTTGCCGCTGCCAGGCCATGAGGGGCAGTACTACTGGTTGGCGGTTCATCACGCCGCCGACAAGCCTGATCTGCAGTTGCCGCTCGCATTGGTGTGGGACGACTCGAGCGACGTCAGCTATCCGGCGGCGCGGTTGCGGCGTGGCGCGGTCACAGGCTATCTCGCTGATGCTTTTCTGCAGGAGGCTTTCGTGCGGGCGTTAGTCGACGGATTGCGTCAAGGCGCTGGCGACGACGGGCCGTTGGTTTTCAATGCAGAGCCCGCAGCTGAGGAACTGGCTGCAGCCGAGACGCCTACCGTGCGCTGGCTTAGCGTTGAACAAAGCAACAGTTCTGCGATCGTGGACGAGCAGGTGATGGTCAAGGTGTTGCGCGCACCGCCAGACGGCCCCTCTCTCGAGGCGGAGATGGGACGCAGGCTGGCAGCCGGCGGCTTTCACAATACGCCGGCATTGCTAGGAACGCTGCAGTGCCAGCGCGATGGCAAGAGTACAACGCTGGCGATATTTCATCGTTACGTGCCCAATGAAGGCGATGCGTGGACATGGACGCTCGATTATCTGCGGCGCGTATTGGATGCGGCCTTGGTCGCCGACGAAGACGCCAATGCCTTCGAAGAGCGCTTGGCCGGATATAACGCGTTCGTTCGTGTCATCGGGCAACGGCTGGCACAAATGCACGCTGCCCTGCATGAGACCAGCGATCGCCCCGGCGACAGCGATGAAACGGCGATGCGCGTCCTGACACAGTTGCGGATGGCACTGGACGTGATTCAGCGACATCATGCCAACCTGCCTCCTGCGCTGCAATCCAGCGGCCAGTGGCTGGCTGAACATGCTCCGCGCCTGGAAGCATGCATTCGGGAATTGGCGGTTATTGAACACGGCGTGCCATGTCAATCGGTGCATGGGGATTTCCATCTGGGCCAGGTGCTCGTCGTGCAGACCGATGCCTATTTGATCGATTTCGAAGGCGAACCGCTGCGCGATGCAGAACAACGCCAGGCGCCGAGCACGGTGTACAAGGATCTGGCGGGCATGCTGCGGTCCTTTGACTATGCCGCGAGTGTGGCGGCCCGCGCCACCGCGTTGGCGCCCATATCGCCTGAGGGCCCGGGTGCTCCGCCGGCGGACGCGTTGGCCGGCACAGTGTCCAGCCATCACGATGTGCTGCTGGGACGTTTCCGCGCATTGGCTGCAACCGCTTTTTTAGATGGCTATCGCGAAGCGCGATCCGATGGCACAGCATTGCCGTCCGACCAGGAGCAATCGCTGCTGGCGCTGGCGCAACTGGAGAAAGCTGCTTATGAAGTGTGTTACGAGGCGGCGCATCGCCCCGACTGGTTGCCGGTGCCATTGGCGGCGCTGGCCGAACTGGGGCGTGAGCTGCTGCTGTCCGCTGCCCTGCGCAAAGAAGGCCCAGTGGAGGATCAGCGATGAGCAATGACAGTCTTTCCGACACTGACCGCCGCGCATTGCTGGAGGGGTCTCACAGTGATCCGTTCTCCGTGCTCGGCCCGCATGGAGATATCCTGCGGGTGCTGATGCCGGGCGCAGTGGGCGTGCAGGCTCAGTTGGCAGACGGTGAAACCATAGAGCTGTCAGGACAGGATGGTTTGTTCCACGCCCGCGTGCCTGGGCTGCGATCCCGCGGGCCGCTAGGCTACAGGTTACGCGTGCGATGGCCCGACAGCGAAGAGGAACTATTCGACCCGTATGCGTTTGATTCGTGCTTGTCGGACGGAACGCTGGCGGCGTTTTCGCAGAGCGACTGGCGCGCAGTATTCGACATGTTGCCCAGGCTGGAAGAATGCCAGGGTGTCCCCGGATTGCGTTGCAGCGTATGGGCACCAAACGCCCGGCGTGTATCGCTGGCAGGCGACTTCAATGGCTGGGACGTGCGGCGTCATGGTATGAGGTTGCGCCATCAAGCTGGCGTGTGGGAATTCTTTCTGCCGCATGCCCAGCCCGGCCAGCGCTATAAGTTCGCCGTGCTAGACCATCAGGGGCAATTACGTTGGAAAGCGGATCCGCTCGCGCAGCAGACCGAATGTCCGCCGGATACTGCGTCTGTGATCACCGACCCGCAACCGTACGAGTGGCAGGACGACGCCTGGATGAATGCGCGCAACGCTTCGCCAGAACAACCCGTCGCCATTTACGAAGTACATGCGGGCTCGTGGAGCAACGAGAAAGACTGGGACAGCCTGAGCGACCGTTTGCCCGCGTATGTCAGCGCCATGGGATTCACTCATGTGGAATTAATGCCGGTCGCCGAGTATCCGTTCGGCGGTTCCTGGGGTTACCAACCGCTCGGGCAATTCGCGCCCACCGCGCGTTACGGGTCACCAGCGGCATTGGCAAAATTCATCGATCGTTGCCATGCCGTCGGGCTGGGCGTGATCATGGACTGGGTGCCGGCACATTTCCCCGATGACCCGCACGGATTGGCGCGCTTTGACGGCACCGCGTTGTACGAATATGCCGACCCGCGCGAGGGCTATCACCCGGATTGGCACAGCTGCGTCTATAACCTGGGACGCAACGAAGTCCGCGCCATGCTGTTGGCCAGCGCCCATCAATGGCTAGACCGTTTTCACATCGATGGGCTGCGTGTGGACGCCGTCGCATCGATGCTGTATCGCGATTACAGCCGGGCGCCGGGCGAATGGCTGCCCAACCGCTATGGCGGACGAGAGAATCTGGAGGCGATCGATTTTCTGCGGGCGCTCAATGACAGTGTGCACGCTCGCGAGGACGGTAGCATCACGGTGGCCGAGGAATCCACGGCATGGCCTGGCGTGACGGGTTCCACCGCGGGCGGTGGGCTGGGCTTTGACTATAAGTGGAACATGGGCTGGATGAACGACACGCTGCGATATATGAAAGAAGACCCCGTGCATCGCCGCTATCATCATCGCGATATGACGTTCGGCCTGGTGTATGCGTACTCCGAGCATTTCATTCTGCCCCTGTCGCATGACGAAGTCGTCCATGGCAAGGGCTCGCTGCTGGCCAGGATGCCCGGCGATCACGAGGCACGTATCGCCAATTTGCGCGCCTATTTTGGCTATATGTGGATGCATCCCGGCAAGAAGCTGCTCTTCATGGGCGGCGAACTGGCTCAACCGCACGAATGGCATCATGACCACGTGCTCGATTGGAATCTGCTGGATCAGCCCGCGCATCGTGGCGTGCAGCGGCTGGTGCGCGCATTGAATCAGTTTTACCGCAACGAGCCTGTGCTGTACCGGGCAGACAGCGACCCGGCGGGGTTCGCCTGGACAATCGGTGACGATGCCGACAACAGCGTGCTGGCCTTTGAACGGCGCAGCGGCGACGCGCCGCCATTATTGGTGATCTGCAATCTGACACCCGTGGCGCGTCACGGTTACCGTGTGGGCGTCTCGCGTGGCGGCAACTGGCGCGAGCGGCTGAACACCAGCGACGCGGCATACGGCGGGCACCTGGAGTCCGACGGCCAGAGCTGGCGAACTGAGGATATCCCGGCTCACGGTCATTCCCATAGCCTGAGCCTCACCTTGCCTGGCCTGACTACGCTGGTGCTCAAACCTGTCGATTGACGAGGAGACCCGCTCATCATGGATGCCACACTCTCCGCGCCTTTGCTGCCTGGATCCCCCTACCCGCTGGGTGCTACCAGCGATGGTTTAGGCATCAACTTCGCGGTTTTCTCCGCCAACGCGACGCAGATCGAGCTGTGTCTGTTCGACGCCAAAGCGCGCAAGGAATTGCGGCGCGTGCGATTGCCCGAATGCACCGACGAAATCTGGCATGGCTACTTGCCGGATGCACAGCCCGGCCTGATCTACGGCTATCGGGCGCATGGCCCCTATGATCCGCAACATGGCCATCGCTTTAATCCGAACAAATTATTGATTGATCCTTATGCACGCCAGCTACACGCGCCGCTGCGCTGGGGAGACGCGCTGTTCGGCTATCGCATGGGCCATCCTCGAGGGGACCTGACACTGGACCGCCGTGACAGTGCGCCGCTGATGCCCAAAGGCATTGTCACTGCCGACGTGCCGTTCAACTGGGGCAACTCACGTGCGCCCACAATTGGGTGGCAGGATACCGTCGTCTACGAAGTGCATCTGCGCGGGGCGTCGATGCAGCGAGACGATTTGCGTGTACCCATACGGGGGACGGCTGCCGCGCTCGGCGACGCGCGCTTTATCGATCATCTGCTGCGTCTGGGTATCACGACGCTCGAAATCATGCCGGTGCACGCCTTTTTGCAGGATCGATTCTTGATCGAAAAAGACCTGCGTAACTACTGGGGCTACAGCACCTTGTCATATTTCGCGCCCGAGCCAGCCTATACGCCACAAGGCGCCAACGAGCTGCGTCAAGCCGTGCGACGCCTGCATGCGGCCGGGATTCAAGTCTGGCTCGATGTGGTCTACAACCATACCTGCGAAGGCAACGAATGGGGGCCAACTCTGTCCTGGCGAGGCCTGGACAATGCGAGCTACTACCGGCTCATCCCCGGCGAGGAACGGCACTATATCAACGACACCGGTTGCGGCAATACCCTGAATCTCTCGCATCCTCGCGTGCTACAGATGGTGATGGATTCCTTGCGCTACTGGGCCGAGTCATATGGCATCGACGGATTCCGTTTTGATCTCGGCGTGACGCTGGGCAGGGAAGGAACCGGTTTTGATCCGGGGTCTGGATTTTTTGACGCCATTCTGCAGGATCCCGTGCTGGCGCGCTGCAAACTGATATCAGAGCCATGGGACATCGGCCCCGATGGCTATCAATTGGGCAATCATCCGCCGGGCTTTGCAGAGTGGAACGGAGTGTTCCGCGATACATCGCGTCGCTACTGGCGCGGCGACGAAGGCCAGCGCGGCGCGATGATGGATGCGCTCACCGGCTCGCGGTCGCTATTCGACCGCCGTCATCGCAGGCCTTGGGCCAGTGTGAATTTCATCACTTCGCACGATGGGTTCACGCTGGCGGACCTGGTGAGCTATGCCGAGCGGCATAACGAGGCGAATGGCGAAGACGGCCAGGATGGCCACCCGGACAATCTCAGCCATAACTGGGGAGCGGAAGGCCCTACCGATGATCCTGAAATCCGCGAGACCCGATTGCGCGTGACCCGGGCATTATTGACGACGCTGCTATGCGCCGACGGCACGCCGATGATTTTGGCCGGAGATGATTTCGGTAATAGCCAGTCCGGCAACAACAATGCCTATTGCCAGGATAATCCGCTGTCGTGGTTGGACTGGACACAGGCAGACAGCGCGGAGGGACGCGAGCTCAGCGAATTCGTTTCGCGCCTGACGGCGTTACGCCGGGCTCATCCGAGCCTGCGCGCGGAACGTTACGGCGATCCTGGCGCGGAACTGGCGCCCTCCTTGCGACGTATCGGCTGGTTCGAGCCCAGCGGTGCGCCGTTGGGACACCCGGACGATGGCGCCGCATTGGCACTGCGCCGATGCGCGGCTCGCGCTGACGGCACACTGGACATCACGCTGCTGATGATGAACCCCACCGCCGAGCCAATGGCCTTTACGCTGCCCGCGCCCGATCTGGCTTGGACGCAAGAGTTGGATACCTCGGCGTTGTCATCTGCCGGCGGACCGCCAGACGGCGAGGTGCAGGTCCAGCAGCACAGTGCGGTGCTGCTGTCGGCCACCCATCCAGGAGGCGTGGCATGAGTCCGTACTATGGGGCCAATGTGCAGTCTGACGGCAGCACAGTGTTCAGACTCTGGGCGCCTACCGCGGGGCCTGGCCTGCGTCTGGAGATCTCGGGCCGCGCACCGATTGATCTGCAGCCAGGGCCGGATGGACTGGTAGAACATCGTGTGCCCGCCTGCCCTCCCGGCACGCGCTACCGCTACCGGCTGGCCGATGGCACCGAGATTCCGGACCCCGCATCGCGCCTGCAGGATGGCGATGTGCACGACTGCAGCATTGTGATGGGGCAGGACGACTATGCGTGGCAGCACCCGTCCTGGCAGCCGCCGCCATGGGAACGCACCGTTCTTTACGAGGTCCACGCAGGGCTGGCCGGCGGTTACAACGGCTTGCGAGAACGGCTGCCCGAATTGGCTGCGCTGGGGATTACCGCCATTGAACTGATGCCGATAGCTGACTTTCCCGGTCCGCGTAATTGGGGCTATGACGGCGTGCTGCCTTACGCGCCCGACACCGCGTACGGTACGCCCGCAGAGCTGAAATCCCTGATCGATTGCGCACATGGACTGGGGCTGGCCGTGATGCTGGACGTGGTCTATAACCACTTTGGCCCGGATGGCAACTATCTGCCTCGCCTCGCGCAGCCCTTTTTTCGCGAGGATGTGGCCACGCCCTGGGGCGCCGCAATCGACTTTCGCCGCTCTGAAGTCAGGCGTTTTTTCGAAGATTGCGCATGTTATTGGCTGGATGAATATCGTTTTGATGGCCTGCGGCTGGACGCTGTGCACGCCATCGAGGACGAGGACTGGCTGCTGGAGTTACCGCAGCGACTGCGGCAGCGCTTCGCACCACGCCGCATCTATCTCGTGATCGAGGACGATAAAAATAGATCCAGACTGCTGCGCGCCGGCTTTGATGCGCAGTGGAACGACGACGGCCATCATGTCTTGCATCACCTGCTGACCGGCGAGAAGGCGAGCTATTACAGCGATTATTCCGACTCCCCTGCCCGCATGCTGAGCCGCTGTCTGGCACAAGGCTGGCAATATCAGGGCCAGGCCTCACGTTTTCGAAAAGGTGAACGCCGTGGCGAGCCCAGCGGCGATTTGCCCCCCTCTTCTTTCGTCTGGTTCCTGCAGAATCATGATCAAACCGGCAACCGCGCATTCGGCGAGCGCTTGAATCAATTGTGCGACGAGCAGGCTTTGCGGGCCGCGATTGCGCTGCAACTCTTGTCGCCGGGCGTGCCGATGATTTTCATGGGCGAAGAAATCGGATCGAATTCACCCTTTCTCTACTTCACCAGCCACACCGATGAGGCGCTGGCCGACGCGGTACGGCAAGGCCGTCAACGTGAATTCGAGGCATTGGCGGCAGTTGCCGATCTGCCTGATCCTAATTCGCCTGACACTTATCAGCGTAGCTGCCCGTGGCAGGACAACGCGGGCGGACAAGCATGGACAGACTACTACCAGCATCTGCTCGATCTACGTCACCGGTGTCTGGCGCCCCGTCTCATTGGCGCACGTAGCGGACCGGCCATGGTCCTAGGCCCTGCTGCGGTTCGGGCGCAATGGCGACTAGGCGATGGCGCCGGGCTCACTGTGTGGACCAATCTAGGCTCGGCACCATGCGTCCTGCCCCATCCTCTGTCCGCCACGCCCTGCCAATCCTTGCGCTATGAAAGCGTTGACGGCGGTTTGACCCACGCCTGCGCCGGCGAGTTGCCTGCCGGCAGCACACTCTGCGTGCTGGAGGAGCCCCAATGAGCGAGGCTGTCGCGCCCGACCTGTCTGCGCTGGCCCGCCGCTGTGGCCTGCAAGAGCATTGGATAGACGCCCATCGGCAGGCACGGCGCGTCGGCCCCGAGCAACTGCGCCGGCTGCTTCAAGCGCTGGGCGTGCCGTGCGAGACTGCCGACGACGTGGCGGCCGCTCATGCGGCCCTGGACACGACGCAACAACACACGCCGGCCCTGCTCGTCGAACGGGCTGGCCACGTCCTGCCCTTGCCCCAATGGCGTGAGGGACCGGCCGACCTGGTATCCGAAGACGACCATAACGCGCATGCGGTTAGCCTTGAGCCGCATGCGCAAGGTGCGCAGTTGCGCTTGCCCGTCAAACCAGGCTACTACGAACTGCGGCAGGCGGGGCAAACTGCGCAGCGACTGGCCGTCACCCCGCGCGCACCCGATATGGCCGCCTTGCTGGGACGCACTCAGCCGCGCAGCTGGGGCGTCATGGCGCAGGTCTATAGCCTGCGCGAAGCGCATCTCGATCCCGTACACCGCACATGGGGCCATGGCGATCTCGCGACCGTAGCGAGTCTGGCGCAACGCCTGGGCGACGCAGGCGCGGATGTGCTGGCCTTGAATCCGCTGCATGCCATGTTCAGCGCGGATCCTGCTGCGTGCAGTCCTTATTCTCCGTCCAACCGGCTGTTTCTCAATGTGCTCTACGCTGCCCCTGCCCAGGTGCTGGGCGAGGCCGCCGTGCGTCATGCCTTGGACTCATTGCCGCCTACGGACTGGGCAGCATTGGACCAAGGCGCCCAGATCAACTGGCCCCGCGCCGCAGAGGCCCGGCTGCAGTTGCTGCGCCGCCTGCACGACCAATTTGTGATGATGGCCCCATCGCTGCAGCGTGACTATCGGTCTTTCTGCAGCCAACAGGGCCAGCCCCTGCGGGACCACGCCATATTCGAAACCCTGCATGCGGCTCATATTGCCGCGCCGGGTCGAATACAGCCTTGGACGGCATGGGACAAAACGTGGCGTGATCCGCGATCTCGCCATGTACAGGATTTCGCCGCTCATCATGCCAAAGAGGTCGATTTCCATTGCTTTGCCCAATGGCTGACAACGGCGAGCCTGGCTCACGCTCAAGCCACCGCGCGCCAGGCGGGAATGGGAATCGGCTTGTTGAGCGACCTGGCGGTAGGCGTCAGCCCGGCAGGCAGCCAAGTCTGGAGCGATCCCGGCAGTTTTCTGCATGGCGTATCAATTGGCGCTCCGCCGGACGTCCATCAGCCACGCGGTCAATCGTGGGCGCTGGCCGCGCTGTCCCCGTCCGCTTTGCAACGCCGCGGTTATGACGCGTTTATCGGCGTACTGCGAGCAGCCTTGGCCCACACCGGCGGTACGCGCATAGACCATATTCTCGGTATGGAGCGCCTATGGTTAGTGCCCGATAACGGCGATCCGGCCGACGGCGCCTATCTGCGCCTGCCTGCCGACGCTTTGCTCGGCCTGATCGCGCTGGAGGCCTGGCGCCATCGCTGTCTGGTGATTGGCGAAAATCTCGGCACTGTACCGGCCGGCTTTGACGAGCGGCTGCGTGATCATGGTATCGGCGGAATGAATGTGCTGTGGTTCATGCGGGATTCAGAATCGGAGTCAGCGCCATTTATGCCCCCGGAGCAGTGGCCAAGCGATGCGGCGGCGCTGACGACCACGCATGATTTACCGACCCTGATGGGGTGGTGGCATGGTAAGGATATCCGCCAGCGCCAGGATGCCGGCCGGCTGACTCAAGAGAAGACAGCAACACAGCTGCTGCAGGAACGCCAGGCCGACAAGGTCGCGCTATGGAGCCAACTGGGCGATGGCGGCTCGTTGCCAGCCAGTGCCCCCTTGCCCGCAATGCTCGCCTTTGTCGCGAGCGCGCCTTGTGCGCTGGCGCTGGCATCGCTGGAAGATATTGCCGGATTGGATGAAAGCCCCAACGTGCCAGGTACCACCGTCGAGTTTCCCAACTGGCGGCGGCGCTTGCCGGGAAACACTATTACCGCGATGGACTCGCCGCCGTGGCGCGATCGGCTGCAGGCCCTGCGTCAGACCCGGGGACGCCCATGACGCGCCGCGCGGCTTTACGTCAGCAACTCGATGCCGGCACCATGTCGGCAGATCGCGCTCGGTCGAACGCGCCGACTCAACCCAGGGAAAGCGCGACGCCTTCGGGCCTGATCTACTACGACGACAACGAGCCCGGATTACGGCGCAAACGCGGCAAAGACGGCGAATTCCGTTACTACGACGTCAATGGCCACCTGATTCGCGATGAGGAGACCTTAGCCCGCATCCGAGCGCTGGCGATACCACCGGCTTACGAAGAGGTATGGATCTGTCCGTCGCCCGTGGGGCACCTGCAGGCCACCGGTCGCGACGCGCGTGGGCGTAAACAATACCGCTATCACGCGGACTGGACTGCCGAGCGCAATGCCGGCAAATTCCAGCAGTTGGCGCTTTTTGGGGCATCCCTGCCGAAAATTCGCCGGCAGGTTGAGGCGGATCTGGCACGCCCCGGCTTGCCGCCGGAACGCGTACTGGCGTTGATCGTGACCTTGCTCGAGCGGACGCTCATCCGTATTGGTTCAGACGAGTACGCGCGTGAAAACCGGTCGTATGGGCTGACTACCTTGTCGCGGCGCCACACGACCGTAGCGGGCAGCCAAATACGCCTGGCCTTTACCGGCAAAAGCGGCGTCGTGCACGATGTCACCCTGCGCGATCGGCGATTGGCGCGCCTGATACGGCGCTGCATGGAAATCCCAGGCCAGCGTTTATTCAAGTACCAGGATGAATCGGGCATGCGCCATGCCGTTGATTCGAGCATGGTGAACGACTACCTGCGCGCGGCGGGCGCGGGCGATTTCACCACCAAGCACTACCGGACATGGGCGGCCTCGGTGTTGGCCTATGAGCTGCTGCGTAACGATCCGTCGGCCTCACCACCCGATGTGATCAAGACCGTAGCGCGCACCTTGGCCAACACGCCGGCCGTCTGCCGCAACTGTTACGTGCACCCTGCGGTGATACAGGCACATGAGGCGTCTGCATTGAGCAGCAACGGACCCGCCCCGCGTTCACCCAAGGGCTTGAGCCCGGCGGAGCGGCGTTTCCTGGCGTTCTTGCGAGACCAGGACACGTCAAGCTCATCGTAGGAATGACGCTTGCGGCGAGCGGGATTTTCAATCTCATGTTGGAGATAGACCATGAACGCACCAGCCACGTCTCGAGACCCTTACGGACCTAGTGATTCATCGGACTCAGCCAATGACCGGCCCACGGAAACGGCCGATAGTGATGCTGCGGGTACTGGCGAGCGCGCCTCCGCCGAACCTCCCAGCCTTCAGGACGATGATGTGGGCCGCGATATAGACACCGATCAAGAGGTCAATGCCGATCATGCCGGCATATCACGCGCGCCGGCCGATCCAACGCGCAACGGCGGGCTGCCCCCGGCATCCGGCCGTTCTTTAGGAGGCGAGGACGAAGACTGATCACGTGCGGTTTTCTACCAGGGTACCAATGACACCAATACTGCGAACGCGACAACGATTGCGGTGATAGTAAGCACACGTTTAGTCTTTGGACCCATGACATTCTCCAATCCGTTATCGGTGGTGCGTCGCAGTCTGCCGCGCGGCGCACCGCCCCTCGAAAGGCCTCAGCACAGCGGGCAAGATCCCGGCACGATGAATAAATCAGCGCAAGCGTTGTGCCTGGCCCGATAGGACCGAACGCGGCATGAATATTGCGGAAATGAAGCCTTGACCTGATTTGCTTGTTCCGGTGACCCGTGCCTATCCCCTTGCCCCGCAACTGGATTCAATCATGCTCCCGCATCCTCACCTATGCCAACGCCGGCCGCTCGGCCCTCACACGCGACGGCATTCGTCTGCCGTTGCAGAATATCGCCGCGGTACTGTTGGCCTACGCCTGGATGACCTGGAAAGGCTATCCCGAAATCGCGTGGGGCGCATTTTCCGCACTGTTCGTGGTCCGCGCCAGCGTCGAAGGTACGGTGAGCGAAGCGGCGGCGCGCCTCATGGGCGCATTCATCGGGGTGGCGTTGGGCGTTTCACTCGTGCTCATATCGCGCAGCACATCGATGTCGCCGCTCGGAAGCATTCTGATCGGCGTCGGCATTGGGGCCTACTTGTCGGCGCGTTGGAACACGCTCAGTTACAGCCTGGTCACGGTCACTATTCTCACCGTGGCGCCCGACAACGATATCCTCAGCGGCGCCTATAACAAGTCCTTGGCGATTGTCATCGGTTCGCTGTCCGGCGTTGTCGCGTCCGTCGCCGTGCTGCCCTTGTCTGCCCATCTCAGTATGCGATCCAATCTGGCGAAATCGATCGAGATATACGGCGACCTGCTTGTCGATTGGGCAGCCGCCATGAACGAGGGGCGGTTGCGTCCCGATGTGAGCGACAGGCCCGCCATGGAGCACGCGCGTTGGCGCGCCAACGATATGGCGTATCAATCGCACGCATTCCCCATGTCTTTCTGGAAACGCCATACGGCGCACCCGCTGATCAATGACCTCGAGGGATTATGGCGTACGGTTCCACTGATGAAGCGCGTGGGCGGGCTGGAGCTGTCCGACAATATCTGTCAACGCCTCGGTCCGGCGCTGGACCAGTTGGCCGCGGCAGCAAAGGATCAAATCGCCGGCTTGGCCCGCGCGGTGCGCGACCGGGACGCCGAACCCCCCGCCTGTCATACCAGCGAGCCCTTCAACCGCCTGAACCGGATCGTGGAAAGCGCCATGCGGGAGAACGCTTTTGATGCCGCGGAACTGGAGGCCGTCGAGCTGATCCGCTGGGTATGGCATGAAGTAGCGCTGGAGCTGGATAGACTGTGCAGTTGCTTAGAAGCAGCCGAAAAGGATGCATAGGCCTGCCGCATGGCACATGCCCCACCTGGCCCTTAGTCGAAATCCCCTGCTCCCAATAGCACGCGGCCATCTGTGGGTGTTGAGCGAACGCGGTGAGTTGCCTCTCGTATGGCATCTGCCCCGCGCTCAAAGGCTTGTAGCAGCTCGATCGCGTTGTCGTCGACCGCGCCGAATTTTCGACGCAATACGTCTCCCGATATCTCGAACTGCCGCGTGACGCCAGAGATTTCCATATTGAATGTCACGGCATCGCCTTGCGCTTTCGCACCGGTAGCTTTTGTGAATTTCATCGTGAACGCTCCTTATATCGTGTTGCCTTGCCCGTATCCCTATCGTGACGGATCGAAACCGAGCGCCTTCATCGCCTGGGCGATGCCTTGCGGGGCATAGTCGGCCCAGGGATCATTTCCCACATCCAGCCGTTCATGGACGGTAGCGATCGTCCATTGCGCCGAGCTTTTCAGCGAGCTCAGTTCGTCCCACGTCACAGGCACCGAAATCGGCAGTCCCGGCCTGCCTCGCGCGGACCATGCCGCCACGGTCGTGCTGCCAAAGCCGTTTCGCAGATAGTCCGCAAAGATCTTT
The DNA here is from genome assembly GCF_002261185.1 of Bordetella genomosp. 4. Taxonomy (GTDB): domain Bacteria; phylum Pseudomonadota; class Gammaproteobacteria; order Burkholderiales; family Burkholderiaceae_B; genus Bordetella_A. Next base: position 236,189 of record NZ_NEVQ01000013.1, on the reverse strand, counting down.
CCTACCCGATTGCGCGGGCCGCTCTTGGCGACAAACAGCTGGGGTATCGTGCGGGCCAGATGACGCACGATCGCTGCCGAGAAATCCTTTACCGTGTCCCAGTCGTACTGCCTGCGGATCGGTACAACAATGTGCAGGCCCTTTCCTCCGCTGGTTTTCAGCCAGCTCTGCAGACCCAGTTCGTGCATCAGGACGCGGACCAATTCTGCGCCCTGCTGCACGCCTTTCCATGACATTCCTTCTCCTGGATCCAGGTCCAATACCATGCGATCCGGTTTGGTGATGGCGGTTTTAATCGCGTTCCAGGTGTGAAACTCGACGACGTTCAATTGCGCCGCTGCCAGAATGCCCTCGGCCTTGGCGATCTCCATCAGCGGAGGATGTCCGGGTTGCAATCGCTCGGGCAGCATCGTCACGCCCGTAATGTCCGCATCGGAATGCTTCTGAAAAAATTGCTCTCCCTGTATGCCTGCCGGCATCCTCATGAACGACACAGGCCGCCGCTGCAGATGTTCCATCATCAAAGGCGCCACCAGCGCGTAATAGCGTGCCAGGTCCAGTTTTGTCAGGCCGGACGACGGGTCGATCACCCGTTCAGGGTGCGATAGTTTCAGTGCTTTGGCAGAGGGGGCATCGCTCTGCGCCCGCCTGGTGCGTCGTCCGTCTGGTTTGTTGGCGACTTTCTCTGCCGGTACAGGTTTTTCTCGCACGATCTCATCAGCCGGCTTGTCCGTACGCAATCCCTTGAACGTCGCATGGCGCACATGACCGCCATGGGTCCATTGGGCAAACGATACTTCGCAGACCAGCTTGGGCTGCACCCACCGGATATCTCTGCCCCCTGGAGGCCGTCCTTCGGTAATTGCGGGGCTCGACTGTTCGATACGCTCGAGTTTCTGATGCAGCTCGCGCAACAGATGATCGTCGAACCCCGTTCCTACCTTGCCGGCATACCGCAGGCCTCCATCACGGCCGTGGACGGCCAGCAGCAGCGCACCGAATCCCGCTCGTCCGCCCTTTGGCAAGGTATAGCCGACGATCACGAACTCCTGCCGCCGCCCGCACTTGACCTTGATCCAATCGTCCGAGCGCCGCGAGACATACGGCGCCGACGGCCGCTTGCCAATCACACCTTCGAGGCCAAGCTTGCAGGCCGAGGCGACCAAATCCGACACTGGCTTTTCAAAAGCCTCACTGAATCGCAGAGGAGAGCCTTTTTTGGATTTGCTGACTAACTGATGCAGCAACTGACGGCGCAGCGTGAGCGGCTCGCTGCTGATGTCGCGGCCTGCGATATAAGGCAGGTCAAATGCATAGAAGACGATGTCCTTGGTACGCTCTGTGTCAAAGGCGTTCTGCAGGGATTGAAAACTGGGAATGCCCTCGCTGGACAACACAACGATCTCACCATCCACCCATGCGTTGCCAAAACCGGTATCGCGCTGCAGCTCGCTGAACTCGCGCACCAGATGCGGCATTTTGGCGCTCCAGTCGTGTCCGTTGCGCGTGAATAGCTTTACCTCTGCACCCTCTATCCTGGCCAGAATCCGGTATCCGTCGAATTTCATCTCATACAGCCAATCCTGCGCACCGCGTGGCACGGCGTCCACCAGCGTGGCCAGTTGCGGTTTCATCTGCGTGGGGAGTTTCGCTGCCCTGCCGGGCAAGGCGGTTTCGTCAGACGCAGAAGAGACATCACTTTTGGAATTCCGCTTGCCTGATGATGCTGCGGCCGGTTTCTGGTCACGCAACGGCACCACACTGTCCGGCATTTCGTCCACCACACTGAACTCGGATTCGGATCGGGCGTACTCGTCTTTTTCTTTGATCAATAGCCACGGTGGCTGCCGCTCTGACGCTTTGTTTTTGAATCGCACGAGCGCCCATCGGCCGCGCATCTTCTTGCCTAGCAGCTCGAACTTCAGGTGTCCTGACTGGTAACCCCGCCGAGGATCGCCGATCGGGCTCCAATGTCCCTCGTCCCAGATGATGACTTTGCCGGCGCCGTATTGGCCTTTCGGTATGGTCCCCTCGAACTGGTTGTACGCAATGGGGTGATCCTCGACTTGTACCGCCATGCGCTTTACCGAGGGATCAAAAGAAGGCCCTTTGGGAACCGCCCAGCTTTTCATGGTGCCGTTGAGTTCCAGCCGGAAATCGTAGTGCAGACGGCTTGCCCAGTGTTTCTGAATGACGAATACCAGCCCCTCGTCGTTGGAATCTCCACCGCCGGAGGGCTCCGGGGTCACCGAGAAATTTCGTTTCTCGCGGTATTTTTTCAGACTGTCCACCATGATCAGGCTGCCTTTCGCGCCGGTTTGCCGCGTTTTTTAGCCGTCGCAGTTTTGCTCGCCGAGGCTTTCTTTGCCGGGGATTTGCGGGTTGTTTTTTTTGCCCCGCCAGAGGCAGCCTTGCCGCGCGATGTTTTCGCAGAGCCGCCCCGCCCCAGACTGCGTTGCAGCAACTCCGTCAAGTCAATGACATTATCTGCATAGGCGGGCGCCTCCTCTTGCGGCTCGATGACGGTCTCAGTTTTGCCGGCCTTCACCTTTTGTTGCACCAGATGCATGATGGCCGACTTGAACTCATCCTGGTATTGCTCCGGATTCCATTCCTCGGACATCTCGTCGACCAGCATTTTCGCCATCTTCAGTTCGGATGCACTGGGCGACATGCTTTTGGCTCCGGTCTTTGGCAGATCCAGCCCGTCCGGCGATTTCACCTCGTCGCCCCAGCGCATCAGGTTCAACACCAGCGCATCCCCGGATGGGATCAGCGCCGCCAGATGCTGTTTTGTCTGGATCACCACTTTGGCGATCCCGATCTTTCCTGTCTTGACCAATGTGTCGCGCAATAGCGCATACACCTTATGGCCTTTGTTGATAGGCGCGACGTAGTACGGACGCTCCAGAAAGACGAACGACACCTCCTCTGCTCGGACGAACTGCTGAATTTCTATGGTCTGCGTCGTGCGCGGATAGGCTTCCGAGATCTCGTCAGGCGAGACGATGACGTATTGACCATCCTCGTACTCGACGCCCTTCACGATATCTTTGGATTGGATCTCTTTTCCGGTTCGTTTGTTGATGCGCTTGTATCCCACAGGATCCATCGAACGCCGGTCCAGCCAGTCGAAGTCCACGCCCGATTCGGTGGTCGCCGTATGCAAGCCGACCGGAATATGGACGAGACCGAACGTGATGGCACCCTTCCAGATGGTGCGTGTGGCCATAAGCGATTCTCCAAGGCAGTGAAACCAGTAAACTGTCCAACCCATCTACCGAATGCCCTCAGGGTTTGCACCAAGGCCAAGCAAGTATCATGCCTGCCCCGGCTCCCCCTTTGAATACTGGTCTGAGAGCATGGGCCAAGCGTATCAAGCGCGACGGCTTGACGCTATGGTTTGCCGCCCGGCATCCGCACACGCCCTGGTATGCCAAGGCTTTGGGCGTATTTGCCGTCGCCTATGCGCTCAGCCCCATCGACCTGATCCCGGATTTCATCCCTGTGCTGGGATATCTCGACGATGTGATCTTATTACCGGGCCTGATTTGGCTGGCAGTCAAGCTTTTGCCGAGTGATGTGCTGCATGAATGCCGGGCTCAGGCAGACGCTCGAATGCAGGCAAACGAGCCCAAGCCTCGCAATTGGACCGCAGCGGTGGTCATCGTGGCAGTATGGATCGTCCTATTGATCGCAGCATGGCAGTGGTGGGCGGCCTGAATGCAAAATCGAAGATATGCCGCCATCTCGCGTATTAGGGTCTCATTCGCCCACACCTAGCCGAGCGGGAGCCGGTCAGCCTTGGTCTTATATAAGACTCAAACTCAAAAATATGCAAGTCTTCTATAAGACTTTCACCACTTTTGCCCTTGTCGGGATTACAATAGAGTCTTCATGGCGGCAATACCTACCCAAAGCAGTCCATAACGGGGGGATTACCGGCATGACGGGCAGACGCCTGGTGCGCCCTCCCGTTTCACCCACCCTACGATGACATCGGCAACGGTGTCCGGCAACGCATGTCCGGATGGCGCCTGGCGCCCGGGCAAAAACGAAGACTATGGCTCTAACTCCGAAGATTATCTATACCCTCACTGACGAAGCTCCGGCGCTCGCTACCCGTTCGTTGCTGCCCATCGTTCAGTCTTTCGCTAAATCCGCAGGCATTACGGTCGAAACCCGCGATATTTCGCTGGCTGGCCGCATTATTGCCGTGTTCCCCGACTATCTGGACGATAGCCAGAAAATCGGTGACGCATTGGCCGAGCTGGGTGCGCTGGCCGTCACCCCCGACGCCAACATCATCAAATTGCCCAATATCAGCGCCTCGATGCCCCAGTTGAAAGCTGCCATCAAGGAACTGCAAGCCCAAGGCTACAAGCTGCCGGATTATCCGGACGAGCCCGCCAACGACACCGAGCGCGACGTGAAAGCGCGCTACGACAAGGTCAAGGGCAGTGCCGTGAACCCGGTGCTGCGCGAGGGCAACTCCGACCGCCGCGCCCCCCTGTCGGTCAAGAACTACGCACGCAAGCATCCCCACAAGATGGGCGCGTGGACCGCTGATTCCAAATCGCACGTCAGCCATATGGATGACGGCGACTTCTACGGCAGCGAAAAGTCGACCACCGTGGCGACCGCTGGCGACGTCAAGATCGAGCTGACCGCCGCCGATGGCACCAAAACGGTGCTCAAGGACAAGACCCCGGTCAAGGTCGGTGAAATCATCGACGCGTCGGTGCTGTCCACCGCCAAGCTGCGCAGCTTCCTGCAAGCCCAGATCGCCGACGCCAAGGCCAAGGGCGTGCTGTTCTCGGTCCACCTGAAAGCCACCATGATGAAGGTCTCCGACCCCGTCATCTTTGGCCACGTGGTGTCCGTGTTCTACCAAGACGTGCTGGCTCGCCATGCCGACGCGCTGAAACAAGTCGGTTTCGACCCCAACAACGGGATCGGCGACCTGTACGCGAAGATCACCGCCCTGCCCGAGGCTCAACAAGCCGCCATCAAGGCCGACATCGACGCCGCCTACAAGGATCTGCCCGCCTTGGCCATGGTGAACTCCGATCGCGGCATCACCAACCTGCACGTGCCCAGCGATGTGATCGTCGACGCATCGATGCCGGCCATGATCCGTGATTCCGGCAAAATGTGGAACGCCGCCGGCGAACTGCAAGACGCCAAGGCTGTCATTCCGGACCGCTGCTACGCCGGTGTCTACCAAGCCGTCATCGACGACTGCAAGGCCCGCGGCGCTTTCGATCCCGTGACCATGGGCAGCGTGCCCAACGTCGGCCTGATGGCTCAGGCTGCCGAGGAATACGGTTCGCACAACAAGACGTTCGTGATTCCCGCCGACGGCACCGTGCGCGTGACTGACACAGCCGGCACCGTGTTGCTCGAGCATGCCGTTCAGGCCGGCGATCTCTGGCGCATGTGCCAGACCAAGGACGCCGCGGTACAAGACTGGGTCAAGCTGGCCGTCACCCGCGCCCGCCTGACCAAGACGCCCGCGGTCTTCTGGCTGGACGAAAAGCGCGCCCACGACGCCCAACTGATCGTCAAGGTCAAGAAATACCTGGCCGACCACGACACCAAGGGCCTGGAACTGCATATTTTCGACCCGGTCCAAGCGACCCGTTTTTCGCTGGAACGCATCCGCGCCGGCAAGGACACCATCTCGGTGACCGGCAACGTGCTGCGCGACTACCTGACCGACTTGTTCCCCATCATGGAACTGGGCACCAGCGCCAAGATGTTGTCCATCGTGCCGTTGATGGCCGGCGGCCAGCTGTTCGAAACCGGTGCAGGCGGCTCTGCGCCCAAGCACGTGCAGCAGTTCGTCGAAGAAGGCTTCCTGCGTTGGGATTCGCTGGGCGAATTCATGGCGCTGGCCGAATCGCTGGATCACCTGGGCCGCGCCTATAACAACCCGCGCGCCAGCGTGTTGGCTCGTGCGTTGGACCAGGCCACGTCGAAGTTCCTCGACAACAACAAGTCGCCGGCACGCAAAGTCGGTGGCCTGGACAACCGTGGCAGCCACTTCTACCTGGCGATGTACTGGGCTGAAGCCCTGGCCTCGCAGACCGAGGATGCCGAGTTGGCCCAGCAGTTCAAGGCTCCGGCGGCCGCGTTTGGCGAGTTCGAAACCAAGATCCTGAACGAGCTGAAAGCCGCTCAAGGCAAGCCCGTGGACATCGGCGGCTATTACCAGCCCAACGAAGCCAAGGCCAGCGCCGCGATGCGCCCCAGCGCCACGCTGAATCAGGTCCTGTCCTCGATCGGCTGATCCAGCCAATCAAAGGGGAAACTCACCTCCCCCTGCAAACGGGTCGGCGACCATGAGGCCCGTTTGTCAGCGCAATGCTACTGGTCATAGAAGGCCTGAATCTGGCGTTAGCCGGATTCAGGCCTTTGTCATTCTGTGCCCACGACAGAATCGTGTCGCGGCGGCTCACATTTCAATTTCGTTTGACATTGAAACGATCCGATTTTGGGGCCACATGGATCGCTTTTGAAACGTCATATTGTCAACGGCATAGAGTGTGAAGCAGTGTTCTTGCAGCGGCTATGCACCGACGTCCAATACAGCGCGTGTCAAACCTTCGTGGCATGCCAAGGTTTCAAGGTCACTATCCGTTCTCACCCGTTCAAGGTTGTTGTTCGGGTTCTACTTTATTGAGGAAGACGTATGAGACCAATCAGCCTCTCGGAACTCTCCGATGTAGCAGGAGGAGAGTTACAGCAGCGCTTTGAGCCCCCACGGCCGGGCAACGATGCCGGGTTCCATGTTGATTTCGTCCGTCAACGCGATGGTTCGACCGACATTCACTTGAAAGACCGCTCCGGCAAACTAGTTTGGAGTCAAAACTCAGGTGTAGGCTTGGGTTGTTTCATGGTCGGCGCAGGTGCTGGAACTATCGCAGGAGGACTGACCGGGAACCCACTATTAGGAGGCGCCGCCGGGGTTGCTACTAGACAAGGTTGTAACGCACTCGGCCAGTCATCGCGTTCCCGCCATTGATTGTCAGCATAGGAAGAGCTACAGCAGGTTGATGTAATCAGGGCATTATGCAGAATCTGGTGTCCTGATTATCTCTATATGCTTTGTTCACTGAGTCCTACCTATTTTTAAGTAAATAGCATCCGTACGCTTATCACAGCAAAATTTCAGAAGGAATATTGATCGATGGGTAAATTGCGTGATACGCGGCTCGTCTACCGAGAGAGGCTAATCGTCTACGCTATCGGCGTGACCATCTGCCTTGCATCAGCGCAATATGGGGAGAGTCCAGTAGTCATGGCAGTTATACCGGCTATTTCAATGTGGATCTCCATGAGTATTGTTATACATGTATGTATGAGTTTAATGCACGCTTTTCGAGATCCGATCACGAGCTCTTTGGGTGTGCCCAATCGTGTGCTTAACGTTATTTTCCTTGTTGTGGGCTTGACCATCATTGCCGCTGCAACATGGTACGCCTCGGCAGACATAGGAACCTGGGGATGCCTTTTCCTACTGTTTGCCCTAGATGGAAGACTCTGCGAGCGCGAGAGCTGGCGCAGGTACAGATTAAGACAGGCGCGCGAAATAGCAGGCTCTGACTGAATGTGTTATCGCCCCTAAGAGCGTCACACTCACTCGAACGCCTCCCTCCGCGCTGTCTCTGGCACGGTGTGGCCCGTTTCCGTAGAATCTTCGCGCCGACGCCTACACCCACGGCGCTTGCAGCCCTTCGGCCTGTAGTGCGCGTTGCACCGCCGGGCGGGCCAGTACGCGTTCCAGATAGCGGCCGATGTGCGGCAGATTGCGGGCCGGGCGCGTAAAGCCTCGGGTCCAGCGGCACAGCATCAGGACGTAGGGATCCAGGATAGAGAACTGTTCGCCAAGGAACCATGGACCTTTGGCGGCTGCCAAATGCGCCTCTATCTGGTCCACAAGACCATTGACCTTCGTTTCCGCGTGAGCCTTGATTTGTGCAGCGCCTTCAGTGTTGCCCTCGTCCACCCATCGTTCCGGATAGAAATAGCCGAGCAGCGTGCTCTGCAGCGTATTGGTCAGCCACATCAGCCATTTATAGAACTGCGCGCGCTCAGACGTGCCCAATTCGGGCGCCAGTTTTTTGTCCGGGTGGGTATCGGCCAAATGCAGACAGATTGCGGCCGTTTCGTATAGCACCAGATCGCCATCGACCAGCACGGGAATGAGGCCATTCGGATTGAGCTGGAGATAATCCGCAGATTTATGCGCATTGTGGGCGCGATCGACAAAGGCGAGCTCAAACGGTTTTCCGATTTCTTCGAGCACGCAATGCGGTGCCATGCTGGCATTGCCGGGATGATAAAAAAGTTTCGTCACGATTCTGTCGTTGATTGTCAGATGGGATCAGCAGCCCCCTGGGCCGCCTACGGAACGCGGTATCCGAGCATATGGCAAGGCCAGCACGGGGTCAATGATCGAGATAAGGCCTCGTTGCCGAGGGCATATAGGCTAGGTGCAACGAAGCGTCATCAAGGCTACACAATTGATTCTTAGCATGGCGGGCTTTTCAACCGTTGATAAGCGCCATGCACGCCAAACTCCCTTATTCTCGTCCGTTCCCCGTTCTCGCGCTGCGTCTGACCACCCTCGCAGTCATGATGGCCTTGTCCGCCTGCGGCAGTGGCAGCGATGATGACGACGATGTCGCTTCCGGCGGCGACTATGTTGTTCCTGCTGCACCGGCTGGTCTCGGATACGAAGACAGCGCGCCGCTGCCCTCGGGCATTCAATATTTTGTCGACACTGCAGCGACCAATGTGCGTGGCGATGCTTGCCACGCCACGATTGAAACCAATGCGGGCGTGCGCGTATTGCAGGGCTTTTTGAAAGTCTGGGAGCCCAGCACCCGCCTCGTTGACGCGGGTGTATCCGCCGAAGGCAGCAACGGATGCACCGGCTTTGACGCATCGGACTGGAGCGGCACTCCCGGAGACGCGACCGATGGCAAGGTCCTCAATGCCGCCGTTCATGCCGAAAACATTGCGTTCTCTGCACGCACCACGCAAAACCGTACGGCCGCGCAGGAACTCGCCGCCTATCTCGATGACCGCCGTGGCAAAAACTACAGCGTCACCGACGGCATGGGGCCGTTGACGGACTACTGGCGTACTGCGGCGCAGCAGACCTCGACGTTTGCGGGTGCCACCTCTATCCCCGCCGAGGCCTATACCACCAACCTGAACGACTCAGGCAATAACACCGGCGTGGCGGGTGATGCCAACCCCTCGTTCGGCACCGTCATCACTTTTGTACAGAGCATGGGCGCCGACGCCTCGACCGAACCCGGCAAGCGTTTTTATAAATACGGACGTCCGTGGCGTTGGAGCAGCGATGTCATCATCGCACCCTCGCTGGAAACCGCCAAAAGCAGCACGCCGGCCACTGATGGCGGATATCCGAGCGGACATACGGCGGAAGCTGTGCGCAATGCCATCGCCATGGCCTACCTCGTGCCCGAACGTTTCCAGGAGATGATCGCGCGCAGCATGGAGCTGGGCTACAACCGCATCATGGCCGGCATGCACTCGCCGCTGGATGTGACGGGCGGCCGTATCCTGGGCACCGCCTCGGCAGTGGCCAACATCTACAACAGCGACTCGGGAGTCCGCCAGGCAGCCTTTACACAGGCCCACGACACGCTGCAAGCTGCCGTCGGCGCAGCGACCGAAGAAGACTTCTACGACTTCGCCCATTCGCAAGACGTGTCGGCAGACCGCTTTGCCGATCATGCAGCGAATGCACAGACCTATCGCTATCGCCTGACCTGGGATTTCGAGCGCACCAGCGATGCAGATAGCGACGCCGTCGTGCCCAAGGGCGCCGAGGTTGTGCTGGAAACTCGCCTGCCCTATCTCAGCGCTGATCAACGCCGCGTCGTACTCAAGACCACGGCCGTGCCCGCTGGTTATCCCGTGCTGGATGATGAAGAAGGCTACGGCCGCCTGAACCTGTTCGCGGCTGCCGACGGCTATGGTGCATTCAACGGCGACGTCACCGTGACCATGGATGCCAGCCAGGGCGGCTTCAACGCCATGGACAGCTGGCGTAACGACATCACTGGCGAAGGGAAGCTGACCAAGAAAGGCAGCGGCACCCTGGCATTGGCCGGGGCAAACGAGTACAGCGGCGGCACCGAAATTTCGGAAGGCACGCTACGCGCAGACTCGGAATCTGCGTTGGGCGCCGGTGCCGTCTATATCGATGGCGGTACGTTGGAGGTCAACGCCAAGAACGCCGTGCAAGTGAAAGGTACCTACACTCAACTGGGTTCCGGTACGTTGTCGGTCAATCTGGGGAGCGAAAACGCAGGCCAACTCTCCGTGGCAGGCGTCGCCGCATTAGGCGGTACGCTGCAGGTTGAGTTCGCCGAAGGCTACACCCCTGCGGCAGGCCAAACACTGACGGTGCTCAATGCCAAAGGCCTTCACGGCCAATTTGATAGCGTGAGCGTCGACGGCTTCAAAGCCACGGTGACTTACGGCACGGGGACCGTCCAAGTGCACTTGGATTCCGAGGCCTGATCCGCCGCGACGGCGACGCGGTGCGCGACATTTGCATCGCGTCGCTGATTGCCCCAACCATGTCATCGGCATTCAGAAACCATAAAAACCGGCAAGGTTTGCCAGACGACGGCCAGTCCGGACAACAGACACAATGCAATGGTCAGTTTGGCATGAAACTTCGGCAACCCATAGGCCGCGATACGTTGATGCTGGCGTATCGCGGCCCACGTCATTGCGCTTAATGCCAAGGCACTGGCACACAGAATGACCCAAGACGAAATCGGCAGCGCCATCCAAACCGTGCCCAGCCAGGATTGCGGACGGGCGCAGTGCAGCGCATTGACGATATAAATGAACAGATAATGCACCAGCCAGATCACCGGACCAGCGATCAGGAATAACAGTTCGACCCAAAATCTCGTTCGCATGGCCAGCTACCCCGCTGCCAGTCGTGGAAAACCATGAATGATTCCCAGACTGATCAAACCCTGCGCCACCGTGTAGTGCCAGATAATCAAGGTCGAATCGACACACGCTCGCCGTGCGGCGCTCAACCTGCCTGCCAATAGCCGCGCGACCGTGAATATCCCCATCAAGCAGGTCAACACAATGAATGTGGCTTGCAGGCCGATCAGGGCAAACACAACGGCTGCATAGGCCGATTCCTGAGGCCGCAGGCCCTGTTGCCAGTAGGTATACAGATCCAAGGCGCTCGCTGCTATCAATAGCACCATACCCAAGGGCAGATAGCCCTTCAACGCCCCTACTCCCCCTCGACTCAGCTTTCGCGCGGCATGTATCGCTACGGCGCACGCCCCCACGAGCAGAACGGCAGACAACCCGGGCCACGCGAGCGGCAAAAGCGCGGCAGCAGAAGGCCAGACCTCTGGGGACGTGACCCATAAAAACAGATAAGCAAAAATCAACGCACCAAAAATACTGAGGCACACAATGATCAGCATCATCATGGCCCACCAGGCATGAGACGCCCGGCCTGAACACCCCATGGGCAGTCGAATGCCTGCCCCGATGCTGACGGGTGGAATGTCAGGCGCCCTATCTGCGTCCCATAGCCAGCGCCATATAGCCGCAATCGCCAGCACACCGCAGACCCCGGCGGGCAAAGTCAGTTTGAAAGTCAGCAACAGAAAAAAGCCCGCCGTCCCTAGCGCCGCCACGAACGGCGACCATCCTGGCCCCGGCAATGGCAACACATACTCGGGCCTGGCATCCAGTGCGTTTGTCACTAACGTCGAACGCAGTCCTGCAGGCGCATTGGGCAGAAAGTAGCGCCCCGCCGCCACATCCTCATCGATGCCCGGCTGGTCCCATAGCGGTTCACGTGTGGTAACGACAGGAATGCTGCGCAGCCCGTGATTCGCCGAGGGCAGCCACTCGAGTGTGCCTGCATTCCATACGTTGCCCGCATTGTGCTCGCTGCTGGGTCGGAAGTTACGCACCAGATCCCATAGAAACACCAACACCCCGGCGCCGATCAGGTATGCGCCAATCGTCGACACCATATTGAGTGTTCCCCAACCTTGACTCTCTGCATAGGTGTAGACGCGGCGCGGCATCCCCGCCAACCCCGTCAGATGCATGGGGAAAAACGCCACATTGAAGCCGACGAACATCAACCAGAATGCCCAGCGGCCGAGGCGTTCGGACAGTGCCCGCCTACTGACGAACGGCATCCAGTAATAAAAGGCCGCAAACAAAGGGAACACCATGCCCCCAAACAAGACGTAATGCAGATGCGCGACGATGAAGTACGTGTCATGCACTTGCATATCAAAGGGAATGACCGCCACCATGACGCCGGTCAGCCCGCCCAATATGAAAATGAAAAAGAAACCCAGGATGAACAGCATGGGCGTCTTGATCGGCCGCAGGCGCACGGCGGCAGCGATCGTGGCGATCCATGCAAATACCTGAATCGCGGTGGGTACGGACACCGCCATGCTCGCTGCTGAGGCAAAGCTCAGGGACAGCGGTGGAATACCCGTGGCATACATGTGATGCACCCACAATCCAAAACTGAGGAACGCCGTACCTATGATCGCCAATACCACCAGACGGTAGCCGATCAACGGCGTACCCGTCATAGCAGGAATGATCATCGACACCATTCCGGCCGCCGGCAGAAAAATGATGTAGACCTCGGGATGGCCAAAGAACCAGAACAAATGCTGCCACAGCAGCGGGTCGCCGCCGCGCTCGGCGATAAAGAACGGCATATCAAATGCACGCTCCAACTCCAGTAATGCCGTGGCCACGATCACCGCTGGAAAGGCGACGATGACCATTCCGCTGAATACCAACATCACCCACGCGAAAATAGGCATTTTTTCCAGCGACATCCCGGGCGCGCGCGTGCGGAGAATGCCCACCGCCAACTCCACGGCACCGGCAATAGCCGATATCTCGATAAACCCTATTCCCAGCAGCCACAAATCGGCATTGACCGCGGGCGAATACTGCGTACTGGTGAGCGGCGGGTACATGAACCACCCGCCATCCGGCGCGAGGCCTGCAAACAAACTGCAGAAAAACACCACGCCGCCTACGGCATAGGCCCAATACGCATAGGCCGACAACCGGGGAAACGGCAGGTCGCGCGCGCCCAGCATGTTGGGCAGGAGCAGCACGGCTACCGCTTCGACTGCCGGCACCGCGAACAGAAACATCATCACTGTCCCGTGCATGGTGAACAGCTGGTTGTACAGCTCGTGACTGATCAGTCCGCTTTCCGGCACGGCCAACTGTGCGCGCATAAGCAGCGCCAACACCCCGGCCAGCACAAAAAACAGCAGCGCCGTACCGATATAGAGCACGCCTATGTGGGTGTTGTTGACGACCGTCAGCGATCTGACTCCACTCGGGCGCCGCCAGACTTGCTCCAATAGCTCGAGCTCCCCTGGAGGACGGGGAAGCGGATTCGGCAGAGACTGCGATGGCGTGGATACTGGAACAGGTGTCGTCATTTCAGGCTCTGCAAATAAGTGGCCACGGCGCGTAATTCCTCGCCCGACCAGTGATCGAATGACGGCATGGGATTGCCTGGCTTGATGCGCTGGCTGGCGGCGATCCATCCCGCCAATGCCCCGACGTTATTCGGCAAGGTCCCCGCAGCGAGCGATGAACGGCTGCCCACATGAGTCAGGTCTGGCCCTGAGGTCCCCGCGGCGGCCGTACCGCGCACGGTATGGCAGGCAGCACAGGCCTGGACAAACCGCTCGGCCCCCGGTTGCAGCTCCGGCCCGGCCTCTCTGGCGGGGCGACGTTGCGCAGACAACCAAGCGTCGAACGCCTCCGGCGCCAATGCGTGCACCGAGAAACGCATCTTCGCGTGCTGCGCCCCGCAGTATTCAGCACATACGCCGTGGAACACGCCCGGTTCCTCTGCCTGCACCGTCATGCGGTTGACGTGGCCAGGGATCATGTCCAGTTTGCCGCCCAGCTCCGGCGCCCAGAAGCTATGAATGACGTTGTCCGACTTGAGCACCATATCCACGGGTACGCCCGCTGGAATACGGATTTCATTGGCGGTTTCGAACCATAGCGAACCCGAGGCGTCCTGATAACGCACGCGCCACCACCAGATTTCGCCGACGACTTCGATCTGCAGGCGTGGCGCCGCCTCCCGTTTCATCGATCCTGGCACGCCCAGGGTATAGGACAGCAATACGGTCAACACGATCACTGGAAAGGCAATGCCGGCGAAGTAGATGATCGCGGGGCGCGACAGCCGGTCGCGAATGCGCGCCGGACCGAATACGGCAAAGGCGATCAGTACCGCCATCGCCACAAAAATGATGGCTGCCCCTGCGAAGAGCACATCCCCGAGTTCGGCGGTCCGGATCGCGGCTTCACTGGATGGCTGCTCGCCGCGTGCCGCTTGCGCTCGCGCCAGCGACCGCCACGTTAAAGCGGACCAGACGGCGAACACCAGAAAGTGAGCGGCACCAGACATGTAGTAGGCAGAATCGGCGCGTAAATAGCAGGGACTGATCGTGGAGCATGCGCCGTACCCGGCCCAGGTACGAAACTTGCGCCCCGGTATGGCCATCAGGATCAGGAGCGAAAGACTTTGCGCGAGCCCGGCCGCACCCCTCTCTTTTTGCTGGCGATCCTCGGATTGAGTGGCCTGGCGGCCTGCGGCGACGCCAAGCCGCCGCTGACTCAGGACGCCTCTGCGGCTCGCCTGTTGAATCAGGCCGATCCAGATCGAGGCCGCCGGCTGATCGCCGAGAAAGGCTGCATCGCCTGTCATGCCGTACCGCAGATCCGCGCCCCCGTGTCCACGGTCGGCCCTCCCTTGAATGACATGCGTCGCCGAGCCTATCTGAGCGGTTTGCTGCCCAACACCCCGGCCAACCTGGTGCAGTGGTTGCTGGACCCGCCCGCGGTCAACCCTCGAACCGCCATGCCGAATACGGGATTGAGCGTGGCGCAAGCCGAGGACATTGCCGCCTTCTTAATCTCGTTACCCTGAGCAACGGTAAACATGAAAAGCTGCATACGCGTTGTCGTCCTTACCTTTGCCGGATTGGCCTTGTGCGGCGCGCTGGCCGCTGGCCTATTGGTCTATACAGGCTGGTACGACGTCAGCGCCACCCAACCGCATACGAAGCTGGTTCATCGGTTGTTGGATATAGGCCTGGCGCGTTCGGTCGCCGTGCGCGCCGAACAGATCCAAGAGCCGGATCTGAGTGGTGAGGCGCGTATTAAAAATGGATTTGAATTATTCCGTACGCACTGTGTTCAATGTCACGGCGCGCCCGGTGCGGCTCCAGCGCCCTATGCGTTGGGCCTGAATCCCGCTCCCGCATCCTTGGTCGCCAGCGCCCGCGAACGTCCGGCGACGGAAATTTTCTGGATTATCCGGGAGGGAATCAAGATGACCGGCATGCCAGCCTGGAAATACCGGCTGACGGATACCCAAATGTGGGATGTGGTGGCATTCATGCGGATATTGCCGACCTTGTCGGCGGTGGATTACCGGCAATGGGACGAGAGTTCGACGGCTAGATTGCCCCGGTCCGCGTCGTCTGCCTCCGCGCCGACCAACACAGTACGGCTCGGCGATGCCACCGCAGGGCGTCAAGCGCTAGAGCAATATCTCTGCGCCACCTGCCATGTCATTCCCGATGTGGCTGGCGCGTCTCACCACGTAGGCCCCTCACTAGGCGGTATTGCCGCCCGGCCCTTCATTGCTGGCGTGCTGCCCAATAATGCCGAAAACATGCGGCTATGGTTGATGGCGCCAACCACGATCAAACCTGGCACGGCAATGCCTGATTTGGGGATCAGCGATCAGGATGCGCGCGACATCGCGGCATTCCTCACCACCTTGTCCGACTCCCCATAGACAACAGACATTGCCAGTGCCCAATCATTAAGGTTTGCTCCGGGCGCCGGACCCTCTGTTGCGCTGGCTCTGTTGATCCTGGCCTGTCCCGATCTGCGTGGCGTGGCCTTCTTTCTTGCTGCGATTCTGTGTATCGCGATGGCTGCTTTGCGCTTCGCGCGCCGTATCGTCCTCGGACGGATTAGGCTTACTTTGTGGCTGCTTCATCGTCAATGTCCTTATTGGGTTGGGACCCGGCATCTCGCAAGTGCCATGCCAGATGCCGCGGTGGACGAATGCCAGCGCCAGCTCGCGCCATCCCTGTACTTTTTACCGGCGGGTATGGCCGAAACCCGGGCAGCCAGTGCTACCCGTAGCCGGCCTCATATCTTGACGGTGTACGGGGGACGGAACGTGTATGTGGGACGCGTCGCTTGCCTGAACTAAGGGACCATTTCCTCATCGCGCCGTCCATGCACGACCGCCTTGAACAGCGCCGCGACCGCCGTCGCAAATGCCTCGTCGAACCATGGGTTGGCGCCGCTCACGCCCACCACAATGCCGTCGAGGCAGACGCTACCCCACACGGTGCCGTCTTTCGCCTGCAACAAATGCGGCTTTAACGCTACGACTTCGTGGCTGGGCAAACCCGTGCGCCAGCTGAGCCTCGCCTTGCCTCGCGCAAACGCGCCATAGTCCGCGTCCCATTCTTCCGGATTGCCTATGCTTTCCTCATACAGGATCGCATCGGCAAAATCGCACCCGCCGGGCTTGGCCAAGGGGTTCATGACCACCACGTGTAAAAAACCGCTTTCTCCTACGCCTGCATCAGACAACGCGGCGTCCAACATCGGCCGCGCCAAGCGTACGGCTTGAACCGCGGCATCGCGATCCCAGTAGGCAGCGAGAGGGGCAGATGGCATGACAGATTCCTTGCTCGGATATTGAGGCCACACCTCTGAGCAAGCGTCGTTCCTGCCGTGCGCAACATACTCTGCCTCGCTCCGCCGTTCAAGACTCTGAGTTCGCAGTCTTGCGAGGACGGCGAGTCCGTGTCGTGGTGCTGCGAGCAGTCTTACGCACGGCTTTTTTGGGGGGGTCTGATGCGGGCGCGGCAGACTCACTCTCAGTTGGCGACACGACGCCGGTGTCGGGAGCAATAACCTCCGAGTGCACGTTGTCCTGAGGCACCGATTCTCCCGACTCGGTGCCCTTGCTGGCGCGACGAGTTCGGGGGCGGCTGCGTTTCGCAGCGGCGGGCTCCCTCTTGCCAGAATCCTCCGGCAGTGCCGAGGCGGCCGCCGCAGCGTCACCGCCATTTGGCTCGGCTGATGCTCGCGGCTCCAGGACATCGGGATATTTCGGCTGCTCGATCAACGGCGCGCCGGGCTCGTCAACAGTACGTTCCTGATGGCCGGCATCGACATCAATGAACACACGATTCTGATCGGCGGGCTGAATGGGCTGCTGCTGTGCAGTTTCCTTGCCCGCGCCTTCGGCTCTACGCCCGCCCCGAGTTCTGCGCGTTGATTTGGCACGGGGCTCATCCTGTACAGCGGCAGGCGCCCCTGCGCGGCTGCGATACACATAGGCGCTGGAGTTTTCCTCGCGGCCGACCTCCAGAAACCCGCGCGATTGCGCCTCATCCAGCAAGTTTCCAAAGGCGCGAAAGCCATAATACGATTCGTTGAAATCGGGCCGGCGGCGTTTGAGCGCGTCTTTGAGCACGGACGCCCAGATCTTGCCGCTATCCCCGCGCTCGGCCATCAGGGCCTCGAACGTCTCGACCACCATCTCGACCGCTTGCGTCTTGCGCAGCTCCTGCTCTTCTTTCCGTTTGCGCTCTTCTTCTGGGGTACGGCGCTGGCCTGAGCTGGATGCGCCCCGATTGTCTCGCCGGGACTCCGCCTTGCGCAGGCCTTCTCTGGCGAGATCGTCATAGAAAATGAACTCGTCACAATTGGCGACCAGCAGGTCGGACGTGGACTGCTTGACGCCCACGCCGATGACCTTTTTGTTGTTTTCCCTCAGTTTTGAAACCAAGGGCGAAAAATCGGAGTCCCCGCTGATAATCACAAAGGTATCGACGTGCGACTTCGTATAGCAAAAGTCCAGCGCGTCCACGACCAGGCGGATGTCGGCGGAATTCTTCCCCGACTGCCGCAAATGCGGAATCTCGATCAACTCGAAATTCGCCTCGTGCATCGGAGACTTGAATTCCTTGTAACGATCCCAGTCGCAATAGGCTTTCTTGACGACGATGCTGCCTTTGAGCAGCAGCCGCTCCAGCACGGGGCGAATATCGAATTTCTGGTACTTCGTGTCACGCACGCCGAGCGCGACGTTCTCGAAGTCGCAGAAAAGCGCCATGCTGACGCTTTCATTGGAATTATTCACAAGCTCTCCTAGTGCACCTCATGTCAATGGCGCAGAGGTAGCCGCTATTTTGACATGCCGGCGGCATAGCCGACGCATCATATCTGGTCATCCGGGCGGGCGATCCGCTCGGCACGGACTTGGCTGATGCGCAAGCCGTCACGCTGGGTGACCTCGAACGCCCAGTCGCCCCAGCGGATGGTTTCCCCCACCTCGGGCAAGCGCTCCGCCAGCCTCAATAGCGCACCGGCCAAGGTAGCGTCGGGCAGCGACTGATGCATTTCCGGACTCGCCAGCAGCAACCGTACTTCTTCAATAGGCATGGCGGCATCCAGCAACCACGCCTCCTCGGCGAGTCTCGTCGCCTGCGGGGGCTCGTCCGCGTCTTCGGGCAGGTCTCCGCCCACCGCCGCCAACACATCCAGCGGCGTGGCCAGGCCTACACATCCACCATGCTCGTCCACGACGATCAACATGTGCTCGCGCGATTGGCGCAATACATCCAGCACCTTCAGCACCGGCGTACTTTCGAGGATGTAATAAGGTTTACGCGCCAACTCAACCAGATCGATCGCGTTGGGCAACTGCAGCTTATGCAGCAGATCCTTGAAATGGACCACGCCGATGACATTCGCGGGATCGCCATCGCACAGAGGCATACGCGCATGGCCAGCCGAAAATTTCTTGACGATGGCGTCTACGGGATCCTTGATGTCCAGCCAGATCATCTCGCCGCGCGGCACCATGATGGATCGCACGTTGCGCGTGCCTATACCCAACACACGCTCCACCAGTTGGCTTTCCTCCGGCGCAAACCCGGGCTCGCCCGCACCATCGACCAGGGCAGCCACGTCCTCCACGGCATTCTGATCCGCCGGACTCTTGCCGCCTCGCAGCAATCGCAATACAGCTTGAGCCGTGCGCTGACGCCCGGTCAGGTTCTGCGTGCGCCGGCTGCGGTTGCGGCGGGCCAACTGATTGCAGGCCTCGACCACGACCGAAAAGCCAATCGCGGCATACAAATAGCCCTTGGGCACATGAAAGCCCAGGCCTTCGGCCACCAGGCTGAAACCGATCATCAGCAGCAAGCCCAGACACAAGATCACGACCGTCGGGTGGCGATTGACGAAGGCCATCAACGGACGGCTGGCCAGCATCATGACCGCCATGGCGATCACCACCGCAATCATCATGATGCTCAATTCCTGCACCATCCCCACGGCGGTAATGACAGAGTCCAGCGAGAACACCGCATCCAGCACGACGATCTGCAGGATCACCTGCCAGAACACGGCGTGCTGGACCTTCTGGCTTTCGCCATGCGCCCTGCCCTCGACCCGTTCGTGCAGCTCCATCGTGCCCTTGAACAGCAAAAACAGGCCGCCCAGGATCAGGATCAGATCCCGGCCGGAAATCTCGGCCCCGAATGCGGTAAACAACGGCTCGGTCAGCGTGACCACCCAGGCGATACTCGCCAGCAGGCCCAGACGCATCAGCATCGCCAGCGTCAGGCCGATCACGCGCGCGCGGTTGCGCTGCTCGGGTGGCAATTTATCGGCAAGAATGGCGATAAAGACCAAGTTGTCGATACCCAGGACAACTTCCAGAATAATCAGCGTCGCCAGACCCAACCACGCAGTGGGGTCGGCCATCCAGTCAAAAAACATGCGGTGATCCTAGTGAAGGAAAAAGCAATAGTGATCGTCACGGCGCGAGGCAGCCGCGATAGAGGACAAATCCGGGGTCAACATGCGCGAGCCCGCGCGGGCGCCGCGATGGCGCCAGGCGGAGCCCGGCCCTGGTCTCGATAGAGGAAGAGATGCACGAACGGCCGTCGTACTTGGCGCCCTGGCCAAGCCTGTGCCTCGTGAGAGGGAAAAATCTGTGCGAGGGGCATTGCCCTCAGAGGGAGGCGCCGCTGCTGGATCGCGAGCGGCGCGATGGTACTAGGAGGCTCGTTGCTCATAAAAGAGGACGCACAAGTCCCGGCTGGCCACAGCCGGCCTGACAGCGTCCTTAGCTGACAGAAAGCTGAATAATAATGGAAATTCGGCAATTGTGCTCAGCCGAGGACCCAACAGGCCCAGCCGCTACCGCGGCCGGGCTGGCGTGCGTCATTTCCGAACCCGTTCGTAGGAATTCGTAGCGCTGCCCTATTTCACCAAGGTCACGGGCACGTCTGCCAGATGAATGACTTTATTCGCCACTGAACCCAGCAAAATACCCGGCAGTGCGCTCAGGCCGCGCGTGCCCATCACGATCTGGCCGCATTGCTGCGCGCGGCAATAGTCGACAATCGTCTGCGCAGATTGGCCTGCCTTGATGGCGGTGACGAATCGCACGCCGCTGTCTTCAGCAACTTTACGGGCCACTGCCAAAGCCTTTTCACCCTCGTCGTTGTAATAGTCCTGCACAACGCTCTTGTCCAGAAACATCTTGGCGTGGCCGGACAGTACAGGCAAAGGCACGTTCAACAAATGCAGTTCGGCGTCATCTTGCTGCTGCGCCATGGCAATGGCTGCCTTTAGCGCGCGCATCGCGGATTCTGAGCCGTCTATTGGAACCAGGATTTTGATCATGAGCTGCTCCATAAAAAAGGGGTTAATGGATGCCGCTGATTCAGGATAGCAGATTGGTTCTGCATGGTATTGATCTACATCAACAATCTGGCCACCAGGCTTTTACGTGGTTGATCGGCGCGGCCTGCTGGCCTGCCGCCGTACAACTAACTGCTGAGTCAACGCGGCAATCTGCGAGTCTTTCACTTGCAATTGAGCGCGCAGCTCTTCCACCCGATTTTCCAGATCGATCTGTCTCTGAACTAATCCGGCCTGCACCGTCTGGGCGGCATCTCGGTCCGTTTCCAGTTGCAAGCCCATCCGTGTCCGTTCTATCTGCGCTTGCGCCAGCGCGTCGGTCAGCTCATGCGATGCTTTTCTTGCGTTCTCCAGCGCCTCTGCGTGAGCGGCTTTGTCGCGGGCCGCAGATTTGCGCTGCTCATTCAACTCGTCTTTGGCCTTTTTCAATGCCTGACGTTGCTCGTCAATTTCGCTCAGCCAGCGCCGCTCATGTATGGCGTGCCGCGCCTCGGCTGCTGCCAAGGCGTCCCGGTGCGATGCTTGAACTTGCTGCAATGTCTGCTGCAGAGCAGTCACCTGCTCCCGAGTACGGGCTAATTCGGCATCGAGGTCTTTGGACGCCAGTCTGGCTTCGTTGACCTGTTGCTCGGCTGCCTGCAGCCGAGTCTCGGCGGCGGCGGCCTGAGCGTGCGCGGCTTGGGCGCTGGCTTGTAAATCCGCCTCGCGCGCTTGCAGGCGAACCCGCACCTGCTGCACAGACTCGTGATCGATGGCAAGCGCTTCTCTTGCTTTGGCCAACTCGGCGCGTTCGCGGGTCACCGTAGCGGACCATTCGTCGCGGGCGGTGGCCAGAGCGGTCTCCCATATGTGGACAAACGATTGCGTCAGAGCCTCCGGTACGCCACTGATGCCTCTGTGCCCGGCGCCGAGGCGCTCGCCCAGCCCTCGGAACCACGCCTTCAAATGGGGCCCTACCGTATTAGGCGAGCCACGCCCCAGATGCAGACGCACCCGCTCGATGGTCGGCTGTTCGCCCGATTGCAGCAGCGCATCTGCTGCTGCCCACACGTCTGCTTCTTGAACGCCTGTCGCCATGATGGGCCCCTGATCACGTACGGTCAGCTTGGCGCTGGACCGGGTTTGTGGCAAATTAGAGCGGATAATTAAAAGTTATCCGTTCTAATTCGAAATTTATGTATTATTTAATACGCACTACATATTATATAGAACACATCCGGTGTTTTGGTGAGAAATTCAGTGAAAAAAGACCGATTTAGCCCCTCGCAAGCTGTCGTGCAACGCGCTCAGGTTGCCGGGGCGTTGCAGGACAGTCTCGGCGCCAGCGAGGCATCGATTCAGTCGCTGCTGCGTGAAGGCAGTTCGGAAAACACCCTCGCCGCCTATCGATCGGCCATTCAATACTGGGCCGCGTGGCATCAATTGCGCTTGGGATCGCCGTTTCTGCTGCCCGTGCCGGTCAATACGGTGATGCAATTCATCGCCGATCACCTTGAGCACGTCACGAATCAGGGATTGGCGTATGACTTGCCTGCAGAGGTGGATGCAGCGCTGGTAGCCGCCAAGGTCAAACGCAAGCCTGGCCCTTTCAAGCTCGCCACGGTCCGCCATCGTCTTGCGGTGTTGTCCGAGGCCCACGAAACGCAGGAGCTGCCCAACCCCTGCCGCAGCCGGGCCGTACAAACCTTGCTGGAACGTGTGCGCAGCGCCTACGCAAAACGCGGCGATCGCCCCGCGCGCAAAGACGCCTTGACCAAAGAGCCACTGGAACAGCTCCTGTCTACTTGCGACGACTCGCTCATCGGGCTGCGCGATCGCGCCTTGCTGCTGTTTGGCTGGGCCAGCGGCGGCCGCCGGCGCTCCGAAATCGTGCGGGCTACCATAGAAAACACACGTCGCGTCCCCGAGGGTTTTCTCTACACGATGGGGCATTCCAAAACCAATCAGGAAGGCGTCGAACGCGTTGACAGCCACAAACCCGTTGTAGGCCGTGCGGCGGCCGCATTAGAGGCGTGGTTGAGTGCCGCCGGGATCACATCAGGGCCCTTGTTTCGCCGTGTGCGGCGGGGGGGCGTGATCGGCGAGGGACTGGGCGCCGAGGCCGTGCGCAAGATCGTGCAGGCGCGTGCCGCCCAGGCTGGGTTGTCGGGAGACTACACTGCCCACAGCCTGCGCTCGGGCTTTGTTACCGAAGCGGGCCGCCAGGGGCTGCCGCTGGGCGAAACCATGGCGATGACGGGGCATGCGAGTGTCGTCAGCGTTGTGGGCTATCACCGGGCCGGCGCAGTATTGTCGTCGAAAGCGGGACTATTGCTGGATGGGCAACCAGAGTCTGGATCAGACCAACAAGCAACGCATCATTGAGAGCGTCCATGGATCTACGCCACCTGCGATACTTCATCGCGATTACCGAACACGGCAGCGTGCGCCTGGCCGCCGACCACGTGCATATCAGTCAGCCAGCCATTTCGCGGCAGATTCACGATTTAGAGGAAGAACTGGGCGCGGCCCTGTTTGACCGGGGCCCCCGAGGCCTGAGTCTGACGCCTATCGGCGAGGCATTTCTGGTGCGCGCGCGGGGCATCCTTGCTGATGTACAAGCCGCCAAAGATCAAGCGCGCCGCATGGCGACAGGATTGAGCGGCCATCTCTCCGTTGGCTTTGTAGAAAACGCGACATGGGATGGCGTAGTGCCCCAAGTCTTTCGAGCCTTTAAAGAACACGCTCCCGAGGTCGATCTGGAGTTACGCCCGCTGCACTCGCCGGAGCAACTCGACCAGCTTGAGGCGGGCAGCTTGGACGGGGCATTCGTCTACCCGTTCGCCTCGCTGCCCGCTCACTGCACGTCCCAAAGGGTTGCCTTGCACGACGTGGTCGTAGCGTTGCCCAACTCTTGGCAATTCCGCGGGGGAAAACCCCGCCGGCTGCGGGATTTGGCTGACCGGAGCTTTATTACCTTTCCGCGGCATGTCTATCCGGACTACTACGACAACTTGCTTAACGCCTGCGCCGCCTTGGGCGGCCCGTTGCATAGCGTTCAGTCAGTGACCACGGAGGCCGCGATTCTTTCATTGGTGTCTTCAGGGATGGGCGCGGCGATTGTGAACTCGGCGAATCAATTCCGGCCACCCGCCTTGGTTGAGTTTGTGTCGTTGGACGATCTGTCGATTCCTATGCATCTGACTTTCGTGACAAGACAGGACAATCCGAATCCCGCGCTAAAGCTTTTCTCCATGACACTCAGGGACCAGCTCACGACGAGCACGGCCTAGCGATGCATTTTAAGCATCACCGCCCTCACTAAACGGTATTTTTCAACACACCAGATCTGCGCGATAGTGCCTGTCATGACTGACTTTTCCTCATGATGAGATCACGATGGCCGCTATCAGTATTGCCTCGCATGCCGGTTCGTTAATACGCGCTCAAGTCGATTTTGAGCGCCCTGGGTTTCAGACAGGTTACCTTGAAGTTCCCTATTCCCGTGATCGATCGGCTTATGGGCATATTCCCATTCCCGTGGTTGTGATCAACAACGGCATTGGCCCGCGGCTATTGCTCACGGGCGGCAACCACGGTGACGAGTATGAAGGCCCAATTGCCCTTTCGAAGTTGATCCAACGGCTGAAAGACGAACCGATCCAAGGCCGCTTGATCATCATCCCTACGCTGAACCTGCCGGCAGTGCTCAATGCCTCGCGCACGTCGCCCATTGACGGCGGCAATCTGAATCGCCTCTTTCCCGGCCGCCGCGACGGCAGCGTCACGGAAATGATCGCACACTACGTGGAAACCGAGCTCTTTCCCTTGGTCGACGGAGCGTTGGATCTGCATGCAGGCGGCGCGTCATTCGACCATTTACCTACTCTGTTGACGGCCGTCCCCACGGAGGGCAAGGCCCGGGCAGACTATATGAGACTGGTGCATGCATTCGCAGCGCCACGCGCGTTGCTATTGGACATGCTTGGAGAAGACCGCACTTATAGTGCCGCGGCACAGCGAGCCGGAATCTGGTTCATTGGCGGCGAGTTTGGCGGCGGCTCGCATTGTGATCCCGACTGTCTCAAGATTGTCGAGGACGGCGTGCGGCGAGTGCTGCGTGAATTGGGTGTCACACCCCGTGACGAGCCACCCGTGGCCCAGTACAGCACGCGCATGCTGACGATGCATGGCCGCAGCCACTACGTCTTCGCGCGCCACTCGGGAATCTTCGAGCCGTGCTATCACTTGGGCGATAACGTCCGGAAAGGCCAACTCGCGGGGCGGGTGTTTGCGCCTCACGCACCATGGGAGCCCGCACACGAACTGTACTTCGAAGGCGACGGCATCGTGATGTGTGCCCGCACCTACGCCGACGTCGAACCAGGCGATTGCGTCGCGATGTTGGCTTGCGACGCAGCCGGCCAAGGCTAAACAAACCAATACCAACAACATTAATCAAGGGGTACCGCCATGTCCAATGCATCGACAAGCGCACCGGTAAGCGCAAAGGCCGCCATTCGGCGACGTTTTACGATGCCACACATATACGTCATCCTGATGGCATTGATCGTTCTTGCCTGTGTGCTCACCCATCTGATACCAGCAGGCCTCTATGATCGCGTACCCGGACCCGGCGGACGCAATACCGTCGATCCAGCGAGTTTTCATTTCATCGACTCAACGCCCGCCGGATTGCGCGACGTCGTGATGGCCGTGCCGCAGGGCTTGGTCAGCGTCAGCGAGGTGATCTTCTTCGTCTTCATGATAGGTGGTGTTTTTGCCGTGCTGCGCCGCACAGGTATCGTGGAAATCGGTGTCAGCAGACTCAGCCACCGGTTTGCCCGCAATAGTCTGATGCTGATGCCCCTATTGATGTTCTTGTTTGGCGCCGTAGCATCAGTTATCGGAACGCCAGAGCTGTCCATGGTGTATGTACCCATCCTGCTGCCGCTGTTTCTCGCCCTGGGCTATGACTCCTTGACGGCCGCGGCGGTCGCGTTGTGTTCAACGTGTGCAGGATATGCCGCAGGCGTGCTCAATCCGTTCAACACGGGCTTGGCACAGCGCCTGTCCGATCTGCCTTTGTATTCGGGATGGGGTCTGCGTGTCGCGATATTGATTGCGCTATTGGTCTCATGCATAGCCTACGTGATGTGGTATGCACGGCGGGTTCGCCACAATCCCGAGAAAGGCTTGCTCTACGACAATGCTGCCGAGCAGGAAAAACGCCGGCAGTTCCAGGAAATCGGTGCTGGCCCAGTGCTTTGCGCCACCCGCCGCCAAGTCTGGGCCGCCATGATCGCTGTCGCATTCTTTGGCGTGCTGATCTATGGGGTCACCACGCAAGGCTGGTACATGAAAGAGCTGACCGGCCTGTTTCTCGCCATGGGCATTCTGGTGGGTCTCGTGGCAGGTCTGGACGGCAACGAGATCAGTGATGGGTTCTCCGAGGGATTTCGCGATGTCTTGGTCGGCGCTCTTGTCGCGGGCATAGCACGAGGAGTCGGCGTTGTGCTGGAGAGCGGCCACATTCTCGATACCATCGTGCATGGCCTGTCTCAGATCGTGGGCGAGCTGCCCCCCATGTTCACCGCCATCGGCATGCTGCTTTCGCAGATGGGTATCAACTTTGTCGTCCCCTCGGGCAGCGCCCAGGCATTGCTGACCATGCCCATCATGGGGCCGCTCGGAGACATCGTCGGCGTCACCCGCCAAACCACGGTATTAGCCTACCAAATGGGCGATGGCATCAGCAACATCGTGTACCCGACTGCCGGCTACTTTATCGCTACGCTCAGCGTGGCCGGTGTGCCATGGCCCAAGTGGATACGATTTTTCGCGCCGCTGTTCGGGATATGGTTCAGTATTGTGGTGTTGTTTCTGATCTATGCACAACTGACGCAGTGGCATGGTTGACTGGCTGCCGGAACAAGTGTCGCGTTGGGGCAGGCTATAGCAGCAGCTGCACCGCAGGCAAGCTCGCATCAGCGTTGAGCAATACCACTTTTTTGCGTTGTATCCGCCATTGTCCCGGCTGACCGATCAACGCATGATAGGCGGTCGCCGCGAATACGCGCTGGGTATCCCCTTGCGTTTCCACATACATGAACGGCGTACGCATGTGAAAAGTGCCAGCCGATTCGTCGGCGCCGATGACCGCGGGGGCCTGCAACACCCGCAGCCCTCGTACTGCAGGATGCAGCGAATGGGCGCGCGGGTTGGCGTATCGCTGCACGCGCAAACGCAAGAGCAACAGGTCCTCGTACAGCAAAGCAGGCGACTCGTCTGGCGGCGCGGAGTCTATCGCGCCGTCATCGCCGTCGGGAGATAACGGCATCCAATACAAACCGTCATGGGCAAACAAGGACAACCACGCCTCGTATTGCCTCGTATCGAGCAACATGGCCTCGTGATACACGAATTTCGCCAATGCGGCATGCAAAGCTGCGTTTTCCGGTGTTGTTGCCGCAATGACCTGATTCACCATACTCCCTCCGTCCGCACCCTCAGCCATGACTCGGCTCATGACGCATCCTCCATCAACGCTAGCCATCCTCGGTGCTGATTGCGAATCACCAGCTCGTTGTTCCCGCTGTCGAGCGAGATGGCGCCGGCCTCGATTTCTCCGTCCCGATAGCCGCGGTGCAGGCTCAGCCATTCGTTGCCCGCACACTGCAGCCCCTGCTGCTGGCTTTCGAACAGGTGCACATCATCGTGTGCAACGACCGACATGGGCGAAAACACCAGCCGCGCGTAGGATGCGGCGCGTTGGCGCAATCGGGCCGGCGCGTTTTTCGGGGCAAAGGCCCACACTTCGATCAAGGTCTCATTCACCGATAACGGACGGATCACACGCAGCACCATCGGCGAGGCCTTTGCAGCGAGGCTCGGATAAAACACCGTGTTCTGCGGCGAGAAACTGAGGATGCGTTCAGCCTCCTCCTTGCCGTAGCGGGACTCCAGCGAGGCCTGGTAGTCCGGCAACGGTGCATAACCCGTATGGATACTGAACTTCGTACCCAGCACGCTATGTCCATGCGGCAGCACGCGAGCGCCCATTTCCGAATAAAAACTGTAGCCGGCACCAAACGGCAGCAATTGCTCCATCGCCAAAACGGTATCGCTGTCCTCAGGCAGGTGTTCGCTGACGTGCTTGGCCGCGCTGGCTGCGGACTCGTGCGTGGAGATTGGATGCACCGTGTCGTTCACGTTTTCCAGATAGAGTTTCCAGTTGCAGCGAATGACGTTGCGCAGCGGTTTGCCCAATACCTCTACCCCGCCCTCCGGTGCACGGGCGATGATGTTGTCCAGCGTGGCCAGCGCCTCGCCAAAATAGGATTCGAAATCAGGGCCCTCATCACTGAGGCGTACGAACACAAAGCCCCGGTAATTCGTCGTCGCACCGGGACTGGACAACCCTTTTCCCGACGGACAGCTCGATAGCTGCGTGCCCTCGTAGTCGTTTTTCAGAGGAACCGACAACAACGAACCATCGAGCTTATAGGTCCAGGCATGATAAGGACAACGGAGGAATTTTCCGCAATTTCCCTGACGCTCGTGCACCAGTTGGCTGCCTTTGTGCGCACACCGGTTCATCAACGAGACGACCTCCGTGGCGCTTTTGCGCAGCATGATCAGCGACTGCCCGACGATATCGATGGTGGCGTAGTCGCCGACGTTCGGTATCTGGCTCTCGTGTCCCAGATAAACCCAGGCGCGCATCCACAGGCGCTCGACTTCTGCTCGATAGAGATCGGGATCCACATACAGGTCCCGATGGACACGATCCGGCTCGATCAGGGATCGCAGCGGTGTCGTGGATGAGAACTCACGCATCGGTTGCTCCGAATAAACCCGGTAATTCTGCCGGGTACAGAAAGCATTCAGCCGCGAGGCTGTGCGAGTGGTTGATTAAATGTTGGCCATGGGGCCACGGCTCCTGGAAAGCTGCCTACGCAGCGGCACGCTGTACTGCAGGCGTTGCGTGCAAGGCACCGCCTGCATCCTGGACCGCAGGCCTCCACGCCTCGGCAGCCGAGTCTGGCGGAACGGCTGCGATCAACGCACGGGTATAGGGATGGCTGGGTTGCTCGAATACTTGATCAGTCGGCCCCTGTTCGACGATGCGGCCTTTGTGCAGCACCAGCACGCGCGTACAGAGATACCGCACCACGGCCAGATCGTGCGAGACGAACACCAGCGCAATCCCCAACTCTTGTTTCAGCTGCAGCAATAGATTCAGGATCAAGGCCTGCACCGAGACATCCAGGCCGGACACGATTTCGTCGGCGACGATCATTCGTGGCGTCACACACAGCGCGCGCGCTATGTTGACGCGCTGCTTCTGACCGCCCGACAGCTGCGAGGGCAAGCGATCCGCCGCCTCGGGCGGCAGCCCCACTGAGGCCAGCAACTGTTGGGCGATCTGGTTGCGGTCATGAGACGCAGCGCCTGTGCGCAAGCGGGCTTGGCGACTGACCTCCAGGATCTGCGTGACCAGCGAGCCGACGCGACGCCGGGGATTCAATGCCGAATCGGGGTTCTGAAACACCAATTGCACATCGCGGGGATCCGCCAGCGGAATACTAGCCCCGAGCCGCCGGTTGCCGCTGGCAGAACCCGGATATTCAATCTGACCCGCTGTCGGCGCCACCATGCCTGCCATCAAACGTGCCAAGCTCGTTTTGCCGCTGCCGCTCTCGCCGACGATGCCAAGAAATTCTCCTTGTTCGACGTGGACATTCAACGGTTCCAATATCTGAATAGATCGGCTTGACCGAAACAAACGAGCGGGCCCGGGATAGCTCAGCGCAACATCACGCAGTTGCACAACGGGCGAGCGGCTGCCTGCTGGGGGGCCATTACGTAATGCCGCGAGAGCGTCAGTGCCGTCGGCTTCGTTCACCGGCCAGGCAGGAATATGGTCCAGGCATCGGGCGGCACGCTCGCCATCCCGCGATGACAAGTCAGGATGATGCATGGCGCAACTCTCCTGACGTATCGGGCAGCGCGAGGCAAAACGGCAGCCTTGTAGACGCGCGAAATCTTTCAATCCAGGCATAAAGTCCGGCAGGGCTTGCAGCAACCGCGTGGCTTTTCCCATGCCTGGAGCAGACTCTTTCAGGCTGCGCGTATACGGATGTAATGGCGCATCCAGCACCTGCCGCGCCGAGCCCAGCTCTACCACCTCGCCCGCGTACAGCACCGCGATTGCGTCGCAAACATGTGCGGCCAGACGCAAATCGTGCGTCACCAGCACCACCGCCGTCTTGTGCCGCCGTTGTTGTTCGGCCAACACCTGCATGATCTGTGCCTGCGTAATCACATCCAAGGCCGTCGTGGGCTCGTCGGCAAAGATCAACGCAGGATCGCCGCAGAATGCCATCGCGATGAGGATGCGCTGGCATTGCCCGCCCGACATCTGATGCGGATAGCGTGACAGCATGGCCTGCGTATCTGTCAAGCCGACCTCGGCCAGACGCGAGCTGGCATAGGTTTCCCATTGGGCGGCGGGAATCCCTACATGGCGCAAATGCTCGAAAAGCTGCTGGCGTACCGTCAACGCGGGATTCAGGCCTGACAGCGGCTCCTGCGGAATAAAAGCGATCTGCCGCCCCAGCAGTTGGCGGCGTTGGGCGGGCCTGATCTGATTGAGATCCTGGCCTTTGAACGTGAGCGAGCCCTGGCTGATACGAAAGCCTGCCGGGATGGTGCCGGCGACCATGCGCCCTATCATGCTTTTTCCGGCACCGGATTCTCCTACCAGGCCCAGCATCTGCCCCTCGGGAACGCTGAGCGTGATGTCGCGCAGCACCTCGGCAGGCGCGGTATTGCCGGCGTCGTCCAGCGCAACGTCCACGGTCAAGGTCAAATGGCTCAATTGCAATAAGGACATGGCTTCAATTCCTCGCACGCTGACGCGGATCCAACGCTCGCCGCAGTCCGTCGCTGAGCAGATTGAATCCGAACACAGTGAATACGATGCCAACGACCGGGGCAATCAATGTCCAGATGGCCTCCTGCATCGTGCTGCGGGCATCGGCGATCATGACACCCCAGGCGACCACATCGGCGGGCACAGACAGGCCCACAAAACTCAAGATCGCTTCGACGATGATCGCGATACCGATCTGCAGACTGAACAAGGTCAGAATCAGTGGAACGAGTCCCGGCAGCATTTCCCGCAAGATCACGCGCAGATGGCCGAATCCCATCAATCGCGCGGCGGTGACGTAATCGTTGCGGCGGATTTTCAGCGCCTCGGCACGCACGACCCGGCAGAACCGCGTCCAGTCCACCAGGATGATCGAAAGGATCACGTTCCCTACCCCGGTCCCCAATCCCACCATCAGGATCAGCGACAGTACGACAGGGGGAAAGGACATCCATAGATCGACCAGATAGCCAATGGCGCGATCGACACGGCCGCCAAAATAAGCGGCAATCAGCGCCAGCACGCAGCCGGCCAGCATGGCGCCGGTAGCGGCGCACAGGCCCACCCATAGCGCAATGCGGGTGCCAAAAATCAATCGCGACAATACACAGCGCCCCAGACTGTCGGTGCCTAATGGGAACTGCGCCATGCCGTCGGCGGCCCAGGCCGGCGGCAGCAGAGGCGACAACAGATCCTGTTCCAGCGGATCATTGGGCGCAATGTAAGGCGCAAATATCGCGATCAGCACCAGCATCAACACGATGGCCCCGCCGATGGCGGCCTTGGGGGATGCGCGCATTGCTGCCTTTAGCGGAGACAGCCCTGTGCGCCAGGTACGCGTGGAGATAGGCAAGGTCGACATCAGGTCGTTCGCAGTCGGGGATCAATGACGGCGTACAGGCAATCAACGCTGGCGTTGATCAGCAGAATGACGGCGCAAAACACCAGAGAAATCCCCTGGATCAAAGGCAGATCATGGTTGCGAACGGCCTGCACCATCATGTTGCCCAGCCCCGGAAATGAAAAAATCATTTCGATCAGCAAAGTGCCGCCAAACAGAAAGCCAAACTGCACGCCGATGAGCGTCAAGGTAGGCAAGAATGCGTTGCGCAACATGTGGCGCAAAATCACCCGCCATTCCGGCTGGCCGCGCAGACGCGCAACGGTGACGTATTGCTCATGACTGACCTCCAGCAAGCTGGCGCGCAATACCCGCACGATCAGCGGGCTGAAGCCCAACGCCAACGCAGTAGCCGGCAAGATCAGATGCGACAAGGCATCCAGCCAATTACCAAGCTGACCTCGCACCAGAAAATCGACGAGCACAAATCCTGTCGGCCCTGCAGCGACCACATCAGAACTGAAACGCCCCGAAAACGGCAGCACCGGCCAATACACGCCGAACCCCAGCATCAAAAAAATGCCCCATAAAAAACCGGGAATGGAGATCAACAGCACCAGTCCTGCGTCGGCCACCAGCTCACCGCGACGATCGTGCAACACATACAGCAGCAATCCACCCGGCACACTGATTAGCAGCGCCAGGAACAGGGCCACGAACGACAGCTCCAGCGTGGCAGGCAAGGTATGGGCAATGAGCTGTGTGACAGGAACGCCTGAACTGATAGACCGTCCCAGATCACCCTGCAACACCTGTCCCAGCCAGATGCCATACTGCACCAACAGTGACCGATCCAATCCCATCGTATGGCGCAACGCATCGACTTCGGCATTCGTCGCATTCGGCGGCAGCATCATGCCCAGCGGATCGGCGGGCAGCAGACGCAACACGATGAACACGACGATCGACAGGGCCAGCATGGTGGGCACCGCCACCATGAGCCGTCGAGTGAAATGGGACAACAACGCAGCCAGCATCACTTGCTCCAGCGGTATTCGGCAGGCAGGATGTAGGCGGTCTGGTAAACCTTGACGTCGAGATTTTTCTTGTAGGCGATGGTCGCCACCGACTGCAGCAACGGCAGGCTCCAGGCATGTTCGGTGGACTCTCGTGCCAGGGCTTGGTAACCCTCGAAGCGCTTGGCAGGGTCGCTCAAAGCAGCCAGGTCATCGATAGTCTTGGCCAACGCGGGCTCTTTCCAGGTAGAGAAACGCAGGCGAGGATCGAGGATTTTTCCGGCGAAGATCTCGGGATCGCCGGTCGCATTGGCCCAGCTATACAGCATCACACCAGGCACCTTGGACGAATGACTCAGTTCCAGATATTTCGCCAGCGTGATTTCCTGCAAGTCGGCCTGCACACCGATCTGCGACCACATCTGCACGATGGCCCGGGCCATTTCGTAGTCGCTCGGAAAGGCGTTGTTCGTCGAGAGAAACTGGATTTTCAGGGGCTTGTCGGGGCCGTAGCCTGCCTTGGCAAGCTCTTCTTGAGCCGCCTTCTTGTCGAATTTGAACTCGTAACCCGGCACATCGCCCGGCGATCCCGGGGTGGCCAATACCGAGATGGGTTTGGCCACGTTGCCGTAAAACGCCTTGGAGATGGCTTGTTTATTGATCGCCATGTGCAGCGCGCGCCGGACGTGCTCATTCTGAAACGCCTCCACGTAGCTGGGCATCTGCAGAATGAAAATCTCGCTATAGGGATAGATCTTGGCAGTGAGGTTGGCATTTTTTTCCAAACGGTTGACTTCCCGCAACGGGATCTGCACCGACACATCGGCCCTGCCCGACTCCAGCATGGCTACGCGGGCCGAGGCGTCCGGCACAAATTCGAACACCACACGCTTGACCGCAGGCTTGGGCCCCCAATACTTGTCATAGGCCTCGAGAATCACACGCGAACCGCGCTCGTAGCGTACGATCTTGTACGGACCTGCGCCAATGGGATTAGCTTGAAAACCGTCCTCGCCTACGCGTTCGATGTAGGCCTTGGGCAGGATATACGAGGTCAGGAACCCCAGGTAGTTCGGTGCGGTAGGCGTCGGCGTTGTAAAAACCATCGTGGCCTGGGTCGGACTGGTGACCTCGATGTCTTTCAACGAACCAAAGAACCCATTGATTGCGAGCTTTTTGTCTTTCTTGGGCCGGTCAAAAAAGCTGTACTTGAAGTCCTCGGTCGTGAGCTTGCTGCCGTCATGGAAAGTCACGCCGTCGCGCAGCTCGACCATCAGCCGCGTGTTCTTGTCATCAGCCCATTTCCAGCTTTTGATCAACGAGGGTTGCAGCTTCAGATCGCCATCGATGAACAGCGGCGAATCAAATACCGCCTTGTACACCGATTGCCCTGCCGGAAACGTCACCGCGGTCGGGTCCCAGGATGGCACATCGACGGGATAGACGATTTTTAGTTCTTCTTCGGCCGCCGGTGCCTGTGCGTGGGCCGCGCTCGCCGCCAGACTGGCACAGGCGATGAACAAACCAGATGCCAGAGACCTGGCAGACCATCTTACCAACCTCGCGATACTCATACGGCCTCCGATGCCGGAATGATTTCGGGAGCCCCAATCTGGGCATGGAAAAGAATATATTGTTTTGGATTTAAGCACGATTAGTTGAGCTTTAAACTAATTATTTACCCTAACTTCATCTACTTATGATCACCAAAAGAGTATATTGATAAGACAGACAGGGGCGTGACGATGGGACAATTACTCGAACGATTGAATTGGGATACTGCCTCGGGGCAGATCCTCGATGCTGACCGGCGCTACGTCATGATGCGAGCGGATGTACTGATGGGCCTGTTCAGCGCCCTGCCCGCAACCGACCGGCAACGGGCCTTCGAGAGCCTGCGAGCGTCGGTTCGGAACCACGGAGGCGCGTCAGCGCGTGCTTATCAGGCGAGCGGGACGGCAGACACCGGGGCTTTCTTGCAGGTCATGGCAGAATCTGCTGCAGATCTAGGCTGGGGCGTGTGGCGCTTTGATTGGAAACCTGCACAGGCGCTCACCTTGACCGTACGCAATAGCCCGTTCGCCAGTGCCGCCGGATCGAACGAGGCTCCGGTCTGCCATGCCATTGCGGGTATGCTCGAGGCCGTGACGGCGCTCGTGCTGGGCAAAGCCGCAGGCGTGCAAGAAACGCAGTGTGCGTGCATGGGAGCGTCACATTGCGTCTTTCAGGGACGAACCGATTAAAAACGTCTGCGGTCTGCTGCTTTTTGCGCTTTCCTGACGGGGTGTGGCCGGGTGTAAAAATGACAGTGGACATGACGACAACAACACATAGCAAAACCACGCGCAAACCCAATCTGCGCGAACGCGTCTACAGCATTGTGCGAGAACGCATCCAGATGGGGCAGATCCGTCTGGAAGACCGTCTCGTTGACCATGACATTGCTTGCGAGCTGCATGTTTCGCGCATGCCCGTGCGCGAAGCCCTCATGCAACTGACCAACGAGGGCCTGCTCGAGGGCACCGCTCGCGGATTTGTGCTGCGCCGTTATACGCTCGCACAGATGAACGAGATCTTTGAGATCCGCACGTTGCTGGAACCCCCGGCTGCTGCCTCGGCGTCGCTGCATGCTCAGCCCAAAGGCCTGGCCGAAATGGGCGCGTCGTTAGACAAGGCGCAACATGCCCACGAGACCGGAGACGTCGATGAGTTCATGCGCGATAATGCGCGTTTTCGATGGGCCTGGCTGACCATGGTGCCCAATCGCCAATTAGCCGACGCCATCTCGCGCTATATCGACCACGCCCAGGTCGTGCGGCTGATGACGATGAACGATTCCGATGTGCGCGATCTCATTCTGGACGGTATGCAAGGGCTGTATCAAGCATTCCTGTCCGGCGATGCGGAATTGGTGCGTGCCCGCATGCTGACGCATGCGCGGGCGGCGGCCGCGTGTTATTACAACGCCTATCAGCAGCGTTTAGAACACGGCAGTTGAGGCGGCCGCTGCCTGCGACGCTTGCAACTCTGCCGGCAAATACTCTTTCATAATGTCGATAAATCTGCGCAGCCGGACAGGCTGCAAACGTGAAGGCGCATAAATCAAATGCACGGGTAGCGGCTCGGCCATCCATTCGGGAACGAGGTGAACGAGCTTGCCTGCGGCTAGATCCTGCACCAACGCCCAGGACGAGGCCGCCCCTGCGCCCAACCCTAACCGCATGGCCTTTGCTATCGCGTACAGACCGTCCGTCGACAGCCGAGGCGCGATTTCCACACGGACGCGTTCGCCCGTCTGGCGGTGGATCAACTCAATATCTTCACGGTAGAACGTACGCAACGCCACCCATGGCAGATCCGTCAATTCGCTGGGGTGTTCAGGCACGGCACGCCCTTGCAATAACGCCGGCGCGCACGCGACCAAACGCGGGACCTCCCCCAGTTTGATAGCGACCAGCGACGGGTCTGGCACATGTCCTACTCGAATCGCGCAATCGATATTCTCGCCAATGAAGTCGGGCAATCGATCATGCAGCAGCCATTCGACCCGCATGTCGGGATAGCGGCTCAGATAGTCGGCCAACGGCTCGATGAACTGGTCTTGGCCAAATGCATGCGGCGCCACGACGCGTAACGTGCCGGCGGGTTGCCGGCTCGCGCCATGCACATCGCCTTCCAGCGTCTGCCAGGATTTCAGGAGTTCCAGCGCCCGCTCGTAACAACGCTGCCCTTCCTCAGTCAGGCCCATCGCGTGCGTAGAACGCTGAATCAATCGTACGCCGAAGGCCCGTTCCAGGGCCTGCAAACGGCGGCTCACGGTGGGCTGCGTCGCGCCCAATTGCGTCGCCGCCGCAGACAAGCTGCCGGCCTCGACGATACGGACGAAGGTTTCCAGCAATTGGAAGCGGTCTGCCCCGAATATAGGTTCTTTCATACGTCTATCGTATAACCGTTCTTCAATTTCGGCTACTACCAATACGTGCTGTGCAAGTCCAGAATGCCGCCATGCCCTTCGAATCGGGTATCTACACGGGAAAATCATCATGTCGGCCACTACCAGTCATTCCATTTCTTCTCCTGGCCAGTCAGGCCTGTCGAGCGGTCGCGTGCTGTTGCTCGCGACGGGCTCAGGACTCGCTGTCGCCTCTCTGTATTACAACCAGCCTATGCTGGGAATCCTGGGTAATGACTTTGGCGCGGACGATGCCGCGCTGGGTTGGATCCCGGCCCTGACGCAATTGGGCTATGCGGCAGGTATCTTGTTATTGGCCCCGCTGGGCGATCGCTATGACCGCAAGCGCATCATGATGGGCAAGGTCGCGGCGCTGGCCTTGGCGCTATTGCTCGCGGGGCTGGCCCCGGGCATGGGGACCTTGTTAGCGGCCAGTTTCGCCGTCGGCTTGGCGGCCACGCTGGCTCAGGACATCGTTCCGGCCGCGGCCGCCCTGGCGCCGGCCGAACATCGCGGCCGTATCGTCGGCTCGGTCATGACAGGGCTGCTTTTGGGAATCTTGCTGTCACGAGTGGTCAGCGGGCTGGTTGCCGAGCAGTTTGGCTGGCGCGTCATGTTCATGGCGGCTGCGGGGGGCATCGTCGCCTTAGGTGCTGCGCTATCGCGGGGCTTGCCCAGTTTCGCACCGACGACCACCCTGCCCTATGGCGCCTTGCTGAGCTCGCTCGGCGCGTTGTGGCGGCAGTATCGCGAGCTGCGCCGCGCGGTGTTGGCACAGGGTTTATTGTCGTTGGCCTTCAGCGCGTTCTGGTCCACGCTGGCAGTCATGTTGCACGCCGCGCCTTTTCATCTCGGCGCAGGCGCGGCAGGCGCGTTCGGACTGGCGGGAGCCGCCGGTGCTTTAGCCGCGCCATTGGCAGGACGCGCTGCGGACCGGCACGGACCGGCCGTCGTGAGCCGCCGGGGAGCCCTGTTGGCCGCGATTTCCTTTGCGCTGATGGCCGTTGTTCCGATGTTGCCTACGCAAGCAGCACTGCTGTTGATCGCGGTGAGCACGATCGGTTTTGATCTGGGCATTCAGATGTCATTGATCGCGCATCAAAGCCTGGTCTATAGCCTGGATCCCGCTGCGCGCAGCCGGTTGAACGCCGTATTGATGGTCGGTATGTTCATCGGCATGGCGGCTGGCGGCGCGTTGGGCAGCGTGGCCTTGGCCCACTATGGCTGGACTGGAGTCGTCGTATTGGCGACGGTTGCGTCGATGGGAGCGCTGGCGTTGAGATTGAAAAGGTCGGGCGCCTTGGCTGCTGCACAAGCGTGATCGTCGAGCCAGTCCTCCGACAGCGCCAGAGCCACGGCATCCCTGCGCCGTGGCTCCCTATATCCCACGGCACAGGACTTGCTGTATGGGGTGATGTGCCGCGATCGCGCGCCACATCACCATTAGGAGAAATTCATGGCTGAGAAAACCCTGCAAGACTTGTTCGTGCATGAGCTATCCGATATCTACAATGCCGAAAAGCAGCTCACCAAAGCCCTG
The DNA here is from genome assembly GCF_002261185.1 of Bordetella genomosp. 4. Taxonomy (GTDB): domain Bacteria; phylum Pseudomonadota; class Gammaproteobacteria; order Burkholderiales; family Burkholderiaceae_B; genus Bordetella_A. The sequence goes on along the minus strand of NZ_NEVQ01000013.1, from coordinate 198,053 downwards.
CCCAAGCTGGCCCGCGCGGCCGAGGACCCCGACCTCGCCAAGGCCTTTACCAGTCACCTCGAGGAAACCCAAGGCCAGGTCGAGCGTATCGACCAGATTGTCGAAGTCCTGGGCATACGCCTCAAACGCATCAAATGCGCTGCGATGGAGGGTCTGGTCGAAGAAGGCAAAGACATCATTGACGAACTGAAAAAAGGCCCGGTCCTGGATGCGGCCCTGATTGGCGCTGCACAGAAAGTCGAACACTACGAGATTGCCAGCTACGGGACGCTATGTACTTTTGCCGATCAGTTGGGGCACAAAGAAGCGGTGAAACTCCTGAAGGAGACATTGGCCGAAGAGAAAGGCGCCGATGAAAAACTCAACACCCTGGCGCTGCGTCGCGCCAATGAAAAAGCCGCACAGAAAAGTGCAGCCTGAATGAGATCGGTCAAGTCGACACGTCACTGAAAAATCATCGATGGGACCCGGTGCATCGGGGTCCCATCGGTTTTCGGTTTCGTCGAGCTGGCGTCGGGCTGGACGCTTAGTTGCTGCTGACGGCTGAAGTTCTCACGTACGTATTCAAGCCGAATACGCCTCCGCTTTACCGCCGCGTAGACTTCGACATCAGACACGCCGTAATCACTGCACCGACTACGGCCGCCACTGCAATAGATTCCCACGCATGGCGATGCGCGCAACGATCTGCTGCCCGGGAAAAATGACGTAGTCCTGCGCCCGCGGCATCCTGCCAATCTGACGCGCGCGAACTGGCCGCATCCCATTGGCGTTTCAAACGATCGCGCCCGGCTTCGACGTCCGCGCCGCCGAATGCCGCGGTACGGCGCAGCAGCTCCTCGGTGCTGTGCACCAATCTGCTCAGGGTGCCACTGTCATGGTCGCGGTTTTCGTCACTATGATGCTGCTTATGCATATCGCCTCCTATCCATCGATGCACGCGCAAAATGCCGTGCCTGGCCTTATCCGCCGCAAGTCCCGTGCCGGGATTTGATCTCGCGCGCAACCGGCGGCTCAGCCTGCCCACCACTGCTTCAACGTAGCGCGCAATGCAGCGCCACCCGCCGGATCTTTTCGCAGTGCCTGCATATAGGCGCCAAACTGCTTGGCGGTAATGTGCGGCGGCATCGGCGGCACCTCGGGATCTGTCATGAGCTCCAGCACCACAGGCCGGTCTGCGGCAAATGCGCGGTCCAGCGCCGACGGCACGTCCTCGCTATCCGTCACCCGCACGCCTTCCAGGCCCAGGAGCTTGCCATACTCCGCATACGAGAACGGTGGCAACCGCTGCGAGTCGCGGAACCGCGGATCGCCGCCCATGATGCGCTGCTCCCACGTGACCAAATTCAGATCCCCGTTGTTGAGCACCAGTACGACAAAACGCGGATCGTCCCAGTCACGCCAACGATCGGCCACAGTGATCAGCGTATTGATGCCGTTCATCTGCATCGCCCCATCGCCCACCAACGCGACGACGGGACGTTTGGGCCAGGCCAGCTTGCCTGCCAACGCATAAGGCACCGCGCACCCCATAGTCGCCAACCCGCCGGATATCGATGCGAGCATGCCGGGACGAACGTCGACATCGCGCGCATACCAATTGGCCGCCGAGCCCGAATCGCAGGTCACGATACTGTCGTCAGGCAAGCGTTTCGATAGTTCCAGAAACGGCAATTGCGGATTGATCAATTCCCCCCCCGTCTGCGCGCGTGCGGCCACTACCTCGCGCCAGCGTGCGACTTCTTTTTCGATATCGTGACGCCAGTCCAGATCGGTTTTTTGCTCCAGCAACGGCAATAGCGCGGCCAGCGTTTGCTTCGCGTCCCCCGCCAAGCCGACCTCGATCGGATAACGCAGGCCTAGCGCTCGGCCGTCGCGGTCGATCTGCACGCCGGCCGCCTGCCCTTCGGGCGGTAAAAATTCCGTGTAGGGAAAAGTTGTACCGACCATCAGCAAGGTATCGCAATCCTGCATCAGCCTCCAACTGGGCACGGTGCCCAGCAGCCCGATACTGCCGGTGACATAGGGCAAGCGATCCGAGAGCACTGCTTTGCCCAGCAGGGCTTTGGCCACGCCTGCACCGAGCCGTTCGGCGACCTGGGCGAGTTCATCCGATGCCCCCAAAGCCCCGGCGCCGGCCAGGATCGCCACCTTGCGGCCGCGGTTCAATACCGACGCGGCGTTATGCAAGGCGTCCTCGCCCGGCACATGCGAATGCGACACCGCCCCGATACCGGTATGCATCATGCCATGCTGCTGCGGCGGATTCGGCACCGCGGGCAGATCCTGCACATCGTTCGGGATCACGATGCAGGTGACCGCGCGCCGTTCCAGCGCGATCCGCATGGCGCGGTCGACCAGGTGGCGCGCCTGCTCGGCGGTGCTCATCACTTGCACAAAATCGCGGGCGACGTCTTTGAACAAGGCCGCCAGATCGACTTCCTGCTGAAAGTCCCCGCCCAGACTCGATCGCGCCTGCTGGCCCACAATGGCGACCACCGGCTGGTGATCCAGTTTGGCGTCATACAAGCCATTGAGCAAATGAATGGCGCCTGGCCCCGATGTTGCCAGGCATACGCCGATCTGACCGGTGAACTTCGCATGGGCGCAGGCCATAAAGGCAGCCTCTTCCTCGTGGCGCGACTGGATGAAACGCATGGTCTGTCCCTCGCGCCCGAATGCGCCAATCAGGCCATTGATGCCATCGCCCGGGTAACCGAACACGCGTTCGATGCCCCACTCTGCCAGTCGCGCCAGCACAAAATCCGCTACTGTCTTTGCCATGCTTTGCCCCCATTAAGCGTGAATGCGAAATAATCGGGGCGGCGCAAGTTGTATGCCTGGCGTGGCGGTTATGGGACGAACTCGATGCGACATCAGACGGAGCGTGATCGCTGTCCCTCGAGGTGTCTATCGGAAACACGTGCGTGACGCGCTGCAATAGCCGCCGCCGCTTGGCGCATACGCTCTACCACCATAGGGAAGCGCTGTTCCGCCAGCCGCTCTGCCATCGCCGTCACTGTAACGGCACCCAGCGCCTGGCCATCTGTGCCCGTGATGGGAACGGCTACCGCGCTCGTGCCCGGCATCAACCCGGCAGGTTTGTGCGCCAGGCCGCCAAGCGCACGCGCCTGTTCGACACTGCCGAGAACGTCATGGGCGTGTTCACCCTGCACCTCCAAACGCGTAGCGTTCTGCTGTACCAACGAAGTGCTTTCCTCGGGAGACAGACAAGCGAGCAATGCCACCCCAGAGACACCCAACCCCAACGGGCGCCGCACCCCTACCTCGATGGAAAGCACCTGAATCGGATGATGTCCTGTATGGCGCCCAATACAGATCGAGTCGTGTCCATGCCGAATGCTCAGGAACACGGTATCGCCCACTTCATCAGCGAGCTCCCGCAGATAAGGATCCGCCACCGTCAACAATGGAAAACGTCGCGTGCGCGCCAATCCCAGCAAACTGATTTCCGGCCCAATCAAATAACGCCGCGTATCAGTGTCCTGCTCAACGGCGCCTTCCTGGATCAGCGTCTTGAGCAAGCGATGCACCGTTGGCCGGTTCAATCCGGACATGCGCACCAGATCAATCAACCTGACGCCACGTTCCTGGCCACAGGCCACCAAACGCAGGATGCTCAATGCACGGCGCACCGTCTGCGCACCGCCTGCCGAATCTTCCGTCAAGGTTGTGCTCATGTGGAATCTCTCGCCATCACCGTCTTGGCCGTTTGGCGTATCGCACGTTTGGTCACGATGGGTCCCAGCGACGCATAGTTCGGCCCGCCGATACGGCAGATAGGCCGCAATTGCGTGGTGTCGATCTTGCCGTCCTGCAGCAACCCGTCGCGAATATGGAACACCAGCACTTCGCCTACGTAAAACTCGGCTCCCGTGTCGCCATAGGGTGTCGCGTTATGGAACCGACATTCCAGGCTGATAGGCGCCTCGGCAATACGCGGCGTAGCAATGGCCTCGCCCGGCAGGACCGACAGGCCCAGCAGTTCCGCCTCGCTCACCTCTGGCGGATGTTCCTCTGCGCTCATATGAATTGCATCAAGCAGCGTCTCATCGCCGATATTCACCACAAAATGGCCGTGGGTGACGATGTTGTTGGCGGTGTCCTTTCGTATGCCGGCCTTGCGTCCGATGTTCACGCCGATCATCGGAGGCGTGTTGGAAACAAAGGTATAGCAACTGAAAGGCGCGAGATTGACCTGCCCATGGGCGTTCAGGCTGCTGATCCAGGCAATCGGCCGCGGAACCACGATGCCGCTCATGAGCCGGTAAGTCTGTTCGGGATTGAGATCGGGGGCGGAAATGCGCATGAGATGTCTCTTTTTCAGTCCGCATATTGAACTACAAAGTACCGATATTCTCCCGAATTTATGCATGTTGATTGCGAGGCCGCTCTGGCAGATTCCAGATTAAGTCCAATATTCGGACTTTTTTCGAATTTCTCGATTGTCGGTTACGGAGCAAGTTTTTAGAGTTTCAACACAACAGAAACACGACAAAAACGAACCAGGAGACCGACATGCATTTCCCATTCATCCTGCGAACTTGCACTGCGATCGCGCTCACTGCCTATGCGTCGCTCAGCATTGCGGCATGGCCCGACAAGCCCGTCAAGATTGTGGTTCCCTATCCACCCGGCGGAAATGTAGACGTTGCCGCGCGCCTCATTGCGCCGGGATTGCAAGCCGAGTTAGGCCAGCCGTTTATCGTCGACAACAAGCCTGGTGCGGGCGGCATGATTGCCGGCGAGCAAGTTGCTCGTGCCGATCCAGATGGCTACACCCTGTTCATGGCAGCCAATGGCCCTCTGCTGTTCAGCCCGTTGATTTTCAAACGCCAAGCTTATAAATGGGACCACGATTTCGAACCTATCAGCTCGATCTCGTACACCCCACTGGTATTGCAGGTGAATCCCAAATTGCCGGTGAAGACAATGAGCGATCTGATCGCGATGGCAAAGCAGGATCCCGACAAACTCATCATGGCCTCACCCGGGGCGGGCACGACGAATCATCTGGCGAGCGAACTGCTGCAGTCGCTCACCGGCGCGCATTGGACGACAGCCCACTACAAAGGCAATGCGCCCGCCACCACCGATCTGATAGGCGGCCAAGTGGATTTCAACTTCGACCAGATTTCGGTCGCCTTGCCGTACGTCAAAGAAGGCCGTTTGCGCGCCTTGGCCGTCACGACAGCCGAGCGCGTGTCGTCGATGCCGGACGTGCCCACCTTTGCCGAGGCCGGGATATCCGGCATGGAGGCGGCAACATTCACAGGATTGTTGGCCCCGAAAGGGACGCCATCCAACATCCTGAATCGTCTCAGCGCCGCGTTGACCAAGATCCTGGCCGATCCCACCATCATTCAACGCTTTGACGACCTCGGCGCTCAAGCACGTGCGAGCACGCCTGAGGCATTCACAAAATACCTGGCCGCCGAAGATGCGCGCTGGAGCCCGATCATCGAACGCGCGGGCATCACCGCGAACTAATCCTCAAATCGATTCCTGGATCCCTCCATGACACGACGCAGTATCTACGCCGATGGCTTCAGCCATAAAAATCCCATTCCTGCTGCCAGCCGTATCGACAATATGCTGTATTCAGGCAGCATCCAAGGCACCGACCCTGCCACAGGCGCCTATGGCAGCACGATCGAGCGCCAATGCGAACTGATGTTTGACCACGTTCGCCGCATCGTCGAGGCCGGTGGCGGATCGCTCGCCGACATCATCAAGATGACTGTATGGATGCGGGATCGCAGCCAGCGCGCGACGTTGAACACGGTGTGGCTGCGTGACTTTCCTGATCCGCAAAGCCGGCCCGCCCGTCACACGATGCAAGCCGACCTGGATGGCGACAAGCTGATCGAATGCGACTTCATTGCGATACTGAATGAGAAAGAGGCCACACGTTGAGCTCACAATATCAGGTCTTTCATCCCTCTCCGACTGCGCCCCGAACCTCGCTGCCACGTGGCGCGTGCGATAGTCAGTTCCATGTATTCGGTCCACCCGAGCGCTATCCCGTACGCGCTGGCGCCGCCTATGAAATGCCCAGCGCCACGATCGACGTAGCACTACGTTTGCATAAGTTGCTGGGCATTGAACGCGGCGTCATCGTGCAAGCCACCACGTATGGTGCCGATCATCAGGTCGTACTCGACGGTCTGGCTGCCGCCGGGCCGAATTATCGAGGTTGCGCTAACGCAGCTGTCCTAGCAGAACGCGATGACGCCTACATAGCCAAGCTGCACGATGCCGGCGTACGGGGCGCACGCTTTAGTCGCCAGGGCCTGGGCATCAGTATGGCGCCCGCGGTGTTTGACCGGGCAATTGGGCGCATCCGAGAACTGGGCTGGTACGCCAAGTTCCAGCCCGAACCGGACGGCATGATGGCGCAGGTCGAGCAGTTCGAAAATCTGGACATCCCCGTGCTGCTAGACCATATGGGGCGCGCCGATCCGGTTGCCGGCGCCAACGACCCGACATTGCGCAAGCTGCAGGAACTGCTACAGCGCGGCAATTTCTGGGTCATGCTGTCGCTCACGGAAAAGCTGTCCAAGACGGGCTATCCCTGGGATGACGTCCTGCCGTTAGCCCGTACGCTCATCGCCGCCAATCCTGACCGCATTGTATGGGGCAGCGACTGGCCTCACCCCGTTTCGGTCAAGGCGACTCCCGACGAAGGACAGTTGGTGGATCAACTGGCCCGTTATGCCGGCGATGCCGCCACGCTGCAAAAAATCCTGGTCGACAATCCGGCCCGCCTGTTTGGATTCAACCAATGAAATTGCTTTCGTACGAACATCAAGGACGTATCGGCTTTGGCGCATTGCGTGATGGTGAGCACATCGTGACGCTGGACGACCTAGGCTATGACAGCCTGAAAGGCGTATTGACTGCTCGAGCCTTGCCCATATTGCAACGGCTGGCCGCCGAGCGAGCGGCGAGCTTGCACCTGGACCAAGTCCGTCTCCTGCCACCCATCACCGAACCGGAAAAAATCATCTGTGTCGGTGTCAACTATGGCAATCGCAACGAAGAATACAAGGACGGCAGCGCGCCACCCGCCTATCCCAGCGTATTTCCGCGGTTCCCCGGATCCTTTGTCGGACATGGCCAACCGTTGCTACGCCCACCCGAGTCCGAGCAGCTCGATTACGAAGGGGAAATCGCGCTGATCATAGGCAAAGCGGGCCGCCGCATATCGGCCGAAGATGCCTGGGATCATGTTGCCGCCTTGACCTGCCTGAACGAAGGCACCGTACGCGACTGGCTGAAGCACGGAAAATTCAACGTTACCCAAGGCAAGAACTTCGACGCCAGTGGATCAATAGGCCCCTGGATGGTGACAGCGGATGAATTCGATCCCCGCGCGCCACTCGAAGTCCGCACACGTGTCAACGGCGAACTACGCCAGCACGACCGCACCGACAATCTGATGTTCCCTTTTGCCGAGTTGATTCGCTATATCTCGATCTGGACCACCCTGAAACCGGGGGATGTCATCTCTACCGGGACGCCTATCGGTGCGGGGGTGAGGTTTACTCCCCCCCGGTTTCTGAAGCCTGGTGACGTGGTAGAGGTAGAAGTCTCAGGCATAGGCGTGCTGTCGAATCCGGTGGCCGACGAATTGATCTCTCATTCTTAAGGAATTCTCATGCTCAACGCCAGCGACCGCGAACGCGCCGCCACATTGCTGATAGAGGCTGAACGCAGCGGTGTCCCCTGCCAGCAGCTAGATCGGCTCTTTCCCGATATCGAAATTGCAGATTCTTATGCAATCCAGAAAAGAATCATCGATGACAAGCTTGGCCGCGGCGCAGTCCTGCGCGGCCACAAGATCGGCCTGACATCCAAAGCCATGCAAAGCACGGTAGGCATCAACGAACCGGACTATGGCCATTTGCTCGACAGCATGTTTTATCAGGATGGTGAAACCATCTCGACCAAAACACTCATCGTCCCCCGCGTCGAAATGGAATTGGCCTTTGTGCTGGGCAAGCCCTTGACCGGCCCGAACGTCAGCCTGTTTGATGTGCTGGACGCCACTGACTATGTCGTGCCCGCCTTGGAACTCATCGACGGACGTAGTCAGTATCCCCGCCGCATTGTCGACAACATCGCCGATAACGCCGCCTGCGCCGGGATTGTGCTGGGAGGCCGTCCCGTCAAACCCCTCGATGTCGACCTGCGTTGGGTCGCAGGCCTGCTGCTCAAGAACGGCGTTATCGAAGAGTCTGGCGTGTCCGCTGCCGTACTAGGCCATCCTGGCCTGGCCGTTGCCTGGCTCGCCAACAAACTGGCGCAACACGACACCAGCCTTCGAGCTGGTCACGTTGTGCTCGCCGGCTCATTCACGCGTACCGTGGCCGTCGCACGGGGCGATACCTTGCATGCCGATTACGGTCCTTTGGGGAGTATTTCCGTGCATTTTTCATAGGGCCCGCTCGGTCCGCGTGCCCTATCGCCCCGGGGCGGCCCCTTGCCGTCGCCAACACGCCACGATGCTGGCGCGGCATTTGAAATGCCTGGGCCCCTTGCGGGATGGAGCATAATAGCGACACCCCCATTCAGCACCGCACTCCCGCCGTCATGCCCACCCTACACGTGTTCCTGCTGTATCTGGCCGCCGATCTGGCGCTCAAACTCACCCCAGGCCCGGACATGGCGCTGACGCTCACGCGGGGCATGACACAAGGGTTTCGGACGGCATGGATCAGCGTGCTGGGAACCTGGTCGGCAGGATTTGTGCAGGTGCCGCTGGTCGTGCTGGGCTTGGCAGCGATTTTTCAGGAATCTCAGACTCTCTTCGCTGCGGTGAAGGTTCTGGGCGCGATCTATCTGGTCTATCTAGGCATTCGTGCGTTGCGCCGGTGTGCCCGAGCCACCGCCACCAACCTCACCGCCCAGCCCGGGAGTGCCCGGGATGCCTATTGGCAAGGGTTCATGACCAACTTGCTCAACCCCAAGGTGTTCATCTTCATGATCGCCTTTCTGCCGCAGTTTACCGATCCGGCCCGCGGCCCGGTATGGGTTCAGATGCTGGTCTTGGGTGTGTTTTCCAAAATGCTGGGGCTGGTGACGGGCGCGATTTATGCCTACGGTGCCTCACGGATCCGGGGCTGGTTGAGTCGTAATGCGTGGTTCATGCGTCTGCAGGACGGTCTGCTAGGCGTTGCCATGTTGGGCATTGCCGGATGGTTGATATTTAATCGGGATCCGATCAGCTCGCCGTCCCGCTAACGCGACTCATCGCAACGTCTGGGAAACCGCCTTCCATTGACCGTCTTTCTGGCAAAACAAAAACTCCCAGCTTTCATGGTTTGGGCCGCGCTCCAAACGTGAATGCAACAAGCGGCATGGCATACCGTTTTGTTGCTGGACACCGTCGGCATTCAGTGTTGCCGTAATGGGCGTTCGGCGTTTGGTGGGGCTGCTCCACAACGTCGTCGCATTGTCCTGGGTGTTTTCAAGAACGCCCACCGCCGCTTTGTTGAACGAGACAGCCTCTTCATGCTTTAACGAGCCGTAAATCGTGTCGGTGGAAAACGCGCTATAGGCTTGCGCCCAAGCGCCCTCACCAACCCATACCAGTGCAAGTGCCATTACCGACAGCGATAGATTGCGGCGAGATACCTTCATTACTATTCTCCAGCGTTGACAATTGATTTTTTCACTAACGGTCAATCGAGGAACGGCCAGCATCCAGGCCGAATGCCCCTCACAAAGCTTTGCAAACCTGACTGCCCGCATTTGGCAGGCCGCGCCGCAAAAGCCATATGCCTAGTTCGCCCTTGCGAGGTATTTACAATAGTATGAAGTCGACACAAACGCTATCCAAAAAACGAAATAAACAGTCGATCGAACACATAGACCTGACTCCCTGGGCATGCCGCTTGCAGTATGGCCACATCTACCAAGCTAGGGAGGCAGCATGCAATCACAGCGCGACAGTGGCAGTCGCTTCGCCCTCAGGTTGCTGACGGTCAATACGCACAAGGGGTTCACCAGTTTCAACCGCCGTTTCATGCTGCACGATCTGCGTGAGGCGTTGCGTTCCGCGGCACCCGACATCGTCTTTTTGCAAGAAGTCGTCGGGGCCCATCAGGGACATGCCGAGCGGTTGCCCGATTGGCCAGTGCTGTCGCAGTACGAATACCTGGCCGATACGCTATGGTCCGACTACGCCTATGGACGCAATGCCGTCTACCCGGACGGCCACCATGGCAATGCGATCCTCTCGCGCTACCCTATCGCTACTTATACCAACCATGATGTCAGCATCGCCGGCCCTGAACCGCGCGGTTTACTGCATTGCGTGCTGCGCCCGCCGGAGCTGGCGCATCCGCTACATGCGGTATGCGTGCATCTGGGTCTGCGCGAACGTCACCGGCAACGCCAGTTGCACTTGCTGTGCGAGCTGGCCCAACGACAGATTCCCACGAATGAACCGCTGCTGATCGCAGGCGACTTCAATGATTGGCGCTTGCGTGCCGACCGGGTCATGGCCGGCTGCAACGCCCAAGAGGTATTTACCCGGCATTACGGCAAGCCGGCCCGATCGTATCCGGCGATGTGCCCGATTCTGCGGCTGGACCGTATCTACGTACGAGGCGTACACACCTCTCGGCCTGAACCTCAAACCTCGCGCGTATGGGCAGGCCTATCCGACCATGTGCCGTTGACCGCAGAGATCTCGCTATGAGCACGGGCTGGCGTACGGGGAATCATTTTGAACTGCTCGAGAACGGCAATGCGTTTTTCCCTGCCGTCGAGGCAGCCATCGCGCGGGCAAATAAAGAGGTCCTGCTGGAGACATTCATCCTGTTTGACGATCCGGTAGGAAGGTCATTGCAGCAAGCACTCATCAAAGCTGCGCAACGCGGCGTCTCGGTCGTACTGACGCTGGACGGCTACGGCTCTGATCCGCTGGAGCCGGCCTTTCTCGCCGAACTGGCCACTGCCGGGGTACGTGTACATATATTCGATCCCAAACCGCGCCTGCTCGGCATGCGATTTCATCTGTTTCGGCGCCTGCACCGCAAGCTGATTGTCGTCGATAACGAGTTGGCATTTGTCGGCGGCATAAATTTTTCAGAAGATCATCTAACCGAATATGGCGATCAGGCCAAACAGGACTACGCGGTCAGCGTGCGAGGTCCGTTGTGCGCCGATATCGCTGCCTATATGCGTGCCGCCGTGCGGGCTGCACCGGGCAGATTGCCGGCCTCGGACCCTGGACCTGTGCCCGACGAAGAGGGAACGGGCAAGCTGGTGGTACGCGACAATGCGCGGCACCAGCAGGACATCGAGCGCCTGTATCGCGCCAGCCTGCGCTCGGCCCGCGAGGATGTGTTGATCGCCAATGCCTATTTCTTTCCCGGATACCGCTTGCTGCACGATCTGGCAGGCGCTGCCCGCCGAGGCGTGCGCGTGCGCCTGATACTGCAGGGCGAGCCGGATATGCGTATCGCCCGGCTCGCCGCCACGATGCTGTATGACTATCTCATCGATGCCGGCGTGGAGATCTACGAGTATTGCCGCCGCCCGCTGCATGGCAAAGTCGCGTGCTTCGACCAGGACTGGAGCACAGTAGGCTCGAGCAATCTGGATCCGTTCAGCCTGGCCCTGAACCTGGAGGCCAACGTCCTCATGCGGGACCGGGCGCTGAACCGCGTATTGCGCGAGCGTCTGGAACGCCTGCTGCAAGAGGATTGCCAGCGCATCCCCCGTTCATCGATCGGCACGCGACGTCTGCGGCGATTGTGGGCCGGGGTGGTGGTATTCCACGTACTGCGGCGTTTTCCTAACTGGGTGGGCAGCCTGCCCGCTCATAAGCCTCGCCTGCAGCGCATAGCGGCAGAACCTGTGGACTGCCAGCAGCCGGCGCGAGAATGAGGATCCCCATGGACACATTCCGACTACGTACGACAAGACGGCGCTGGACTCGGATCAGTCCCCGGGCTCGACGTTCTATAGGCAGGTGGCTGGCCGTGCTGATCCTGGCGGTCGTGGCGGGCATGTTGTATTACCTCGCTCGCGACGTGGACTGGCCCGGTGTGTGGAAGGCCGTGCGCGCGCTTCCCCGGCCCACGATCGCCTTGGCAATCGCGGTCGCACTAGGTGGCTATCTCGCGTATTCACTCATGGACGTTCTGGGTCGCCGCTACATCGGTCACAAACTGCCGCTGTTCAGCGTCGCAGGCATCGCCATGCTCAGTTATGCGCTGAACCTGAACCTGGGCATGCTGCTTGGCGGCTTCGCAACGCGTTTGCGGCTCTATCTGCGCTTGGGTTGCCGCAAGTCGGTGCCGACGCGCGTGGCGCTATTCTCCGCCCTATCGAACTGGATCGGGTTCGGCTGGGTGGCCGGCGCCTTGTTCGTCAGCGGCGCCGTCCCTCTGCCTCAGACCATCGCTTGGGGAGAAGATGGATTGAGAGTGGTCGGCCTCGTACTGCTGGCACTTTCTGGCGCATATGTCCTCGCTTGCCTGAAATACCCGGGACGGACGTGGATGGTGCGCAGGTGGCGTATCGTGTTGCCCGGCGCGCGGATGGCGCTCGCGCAGAGCCTGAGTGCCGTACTGTCCTGGGGCCTGATGGGACTGGTGCTGTATGTTGTGTTGCAGGGACGAGTCCCCTATGCGGCGGCATTAGGGGTACTGCTGTATGCCAGCGTCGCCGCGTTGGTCGTACGTGTGCCGGGCGGACTCGGCACCACCGAGGCCATTACCGTCGCCGCACTGGGGAAATATCTTCCTCCCGTGGATATCCTGGGCGCGGTGTTGATTTACCGCGCCGTCTATTTCCTTTTGCCTCTGGCAGTGGCGTTGCTGGCGTTCGGCGTGGTCGAGGCCAAATGGTCTATTCGGCGCCGCGAATCCCGGCCGTCACCGCAATGAGGCCAGGCATGGCGCTTGCGGGGGGTACGCCATGACACACTCTTCTCGATTCTCTCCGGCCTGCGTGGTGGCCTATCCCCGCGATAACGATGCATCGGAGCACGAAGTCGCCACGCAATTATGCCTGGCACGCAAACTCGCCGAATTGCTGCAATGCCAGGTAATGGAGCCCTATCAGACCAATAGCGCCCGGCCTGGGACGGCGCACTATTACGTTCCCGATCAAACGCTGATTGCTCCAGCGCAAGCGCAGGAGCTAGGCATCAGCGACGAAACGCAGTTTTTTGGTGGCATGGTGCCCTACGATTTCGTGGCCAGCAAAGCGATCACACATGGCCTATGGCGCCGGCACAGCGCTGCGCCCGAGGGCTGGTCGCACGTCTTGGCCGAGCGTCTCGGAGACGCCGTACTCGAGGGCTACACCGCATTTTCAGCCGAGGACGCCACACAAGCCGGCACCGCATTGCTGCGTCGTGGACCGATACGTCTGAAGCCCGTGTACGCCAACGCCGGACGAGGACAACGCGTGGTTCAGGACGTGGACGAACTGAAAAGCGCCATCGCCGAGATGGCCGACATAACCCGAGGCGTCGTGCTGGAAGAAAACCTGACCGACGTCGAGACCTACAGCGTAGGATGGTGCCGCGTGGGCGGCTATACCTTGTCGTATGTGGGCACACAGGGATTGACTCAGGACAATAGCGGCCAGGACGTTTATGGCGGATCGATCCTGCGCTGCATTCTCGACGAACCGGCTGCGCTCACGTCGCTGGATATGACGCAGAACGAACGTGACGCCGTCACGCTGGCGATGCGCTATGACGCTGCTGTGAGCCAGGCGTACCCGTCCCTGATCGCGTCCCGCCGCAATTACGATATTGCGCTCGGACAGTCTATGACGGGGACATGGCGGGCTGGGGTATTGGAACAATCGTGGCGCGCCGGAGGCGCGAGCATCGCCGAGGCATCCGCCCTGCTCCATTTGGCGCATCACCCTGACTGCCGCGAAATCAGGGCCTATACGCAAGAGCGTTACGGATCCACGTCAGAACCGCCAGACCAACGAGAACTCGTATTCCACGGGCAAGACAGCCAGGTGGGATGGTTGACAAAGACAGGTGGCATAGTGAGGGAAAACGATGGTGGCACATAGCGATGCGATAGACATCAAGGTCGCAGATGATGTCCTGGCGGGCACGCTGCTGACGCCGAAGAGCAAAATCCCGGGAATACTTTTCATACACGGCTGGGGCGGCGATCAGGCCTTTGACCTGAAACGGGCAGCGGGAATAGCCGGCCTGGGCTGCGTCTGCCTGACCTTTGATCTCAGAGGGCATGCCGCGAATGAAACCCAACGCGAACACGTATCCCGCGACGATAATCTGCACGACGTCATGGCGGCCTACGATCGTCTGGTTGCACATCCTGCCGTAGAAACCGGTGAAATCGCCGTGGTCGGCAGCAGTTATGGCGCCTACCTGGCATCGATCTTGACGGAATTGCGCAAAGTCCGTTGGCTAGCCTTGCACGTGCCCGCCTTGTATCTCGACGACGAATGGTTCAAGCCCAAGCACCAACTGAATCGGGAAGTATTACGTGCCTATCGTAGTGATTATGTTGCGCCCGAGAGCAATCGTGCGCTGTCGGCATGCACCACATTTCCGGGCGATGTGCTGATCGTGGAATCGGAACAGGATGACTACATCCCACACTCGACCATCATGAGTTATCGCTCGGCATTTCGGCGCGCACATTCGATGACCCATCGGATTATCGACGGCGCAGATCATGCGTTGACACAAAAGACTGCGCAGCGGGCGTACACATCAGTGCTGGTGAACTGGATCACCGAAATGGTCATGGGCGCACGTACCGGCACTACCCCTTCCCTGACAGGTGCGCCATGAAGGAGAGGCAATATCAGCCGTAGATCAGTATGGAGCCGCCAATGACACTACGCGCCACTGCGCGTCTGCAACTGCATGCCGACTTTCCCTTTGATGCGGCACGCGCACAACTGGACTATTACGCCGATCTGGGCGTCAGCCACCTGTACTTGTCGCCCATCACGCAGGCTCGACCTGGTTCAATGCATGGCTACGACGTTCTGGATCCCAGTCGCGTCAGCGCTGACCTGGGCGGAGAACAGGCGCTTGAGCGGCTGGTCGATGCCGTCAAGGCTCGCGGAATGGGGTTGCTGCTGGATATCGTGCCGAATCACATGGCCGCCGACGCGCGCAACCCATGGTGGCGCGATGTTTTGCGGCATGGCCGCGCCAGTGCCTACGCTGATTACTTCGATATCGATTGGGAGATGCACGAGGGGAAAATCCTGCTGCCCATTCTTGGTCAACCGTACGGCTCCGCCCTGTGCAAGGGGGATATCCAATTAGGCAAACAACACGGCGAACCGGTGGTATTGGCAGGCGGCCAAGCCTTGCCCATATCGGGCCCGTCAGTGTTAGCTGCGTTGGCTCGCTACACCGACGCATCGGATCATGCAGATCGCAAAGCCGCGCTGCATGCGCTGCTGGAACAACAGTGTTATTGCCTGGCCTGGTGGCGCTCGGCAACGAACCAACTGAATTGGCGCCGTTTTTTTGACATCAATGATCTGGTGGGCGTACGCGTCGAAGATCCCTCAGTGTTCGAGGCGGCGCACATGCTGCCTCTGGCCTTATATCGCAAGGGCTGGATAGACGGACTGCGCATCGATCATGTAGACGGATTGGCAGAACCCGGCGCCTATTTGCGCCGGCTGCGCACAGCTATGCGAGAGGCCGCGCCGACGCGTACGCCATATATCGTGGTCGAAAAAATTCTGGCGCCGCAAGAGGCGCTCGACCGGCGTTGGCCTGTCGACGGCACCACAGGCTATGACTTTATGGATGATGTGAGCGCGTTGTTGCACGCGCCCGCCGCGCGTCGTCCACTGTTGGCTTGCTGGTATGCGCAGGGCGGCGATTCGACCGGATTGAAACACCAGTTGCACATCATCCGTGCGCAGTTGCTGGACCGGCGTCTGGCGCACGAGCGGCAAGGATTACTGAAGGCATGGTCACGCCTCGCCTCGCATAAAAACGAGGACCAAGCATCCTGGGATCGTGTGCTCGGGGCGTGGCTGACGGCGTTCCCGGTCTATCGCAGTTATGCCGAGGACGGCGGTCCATCCGCTGCAGACCGGACCCATTGGGACGAAGCCACGCGTTCTGCGCGCACCATGCTGGCCGAATCGGATAGTGCACGCCTGGATGAATTACTGCGCGATCTCCATGCGCCCGCAGGACCTGAGGGCCTCAGTGCGCTCAAACGGCTGCAGCAAGTCACGCCGCCATTAGCGGCGAAATCGCTGGAGGACACCCTCCATTACCGTCAAGGCACTTTGCTATCCCGTAATGAGGTAGGCGCGTGGCCGCAGCGATTTGCGCTGGGGCCACAGGGCTTTCATGCCCGCAATCAGTGGCGCTCCCGGCACATGCCGCACTCCCTGCTGGCCACAGCGACTCACGATCATAAACGTGGCGAAGACACCCGAGCGCGTCTGGCTGTCCTAACCGAGATGCCCTCGGAGTGGGCGAAAATGGCGTCAGAATGGCTGGCCTTGCTGCCGGCCAGTTCATTCAGCGATCCGGACCGCTATATCCTGCTGCAAGCACTGATTGGCTCTTGGCCTGCGGACTGGCCAGCCGACATCGATACACTGGATCCATTGCTCATACGCGAATGGCTGGCGCGCATCGGCGCCTGGCAACGCAAAGCACTGTGCGAGGCGGGACAGCATAGTTCATGGTCAGATCCCGACGAGCATTATGAAGCTGCCGCCCAAGCTTGTATCGATATCCTGGACCCGGGCGGACATGATCGCCAGCCCCTGCGCAAGCTGGCGACCCTGGCGCAATCGCTGATCGAGCCAGGGCATATCAATAGTCTGGCTCAAGCCTTGCTGCGCAATACGTGTCCCGGCGTGCCTGACTTGTACCAGGGCACCGAGCTGTGGGATTACAGCTTGGTCGATCCGGATAATCGCCGGCCCGTCGATTACGCGCGCCGCCGTTTTCTGCTGTCCTCCGGAATCGTCGCACGGCCTGAGTTAAAACACTGGCGCAATGGGGCAGTCAAGCAGTCGTTGATCTATGCAGCCTTGCAACTGCGAGCACAGCAGCCTGCCCTATTCGCTGGCCCCTATAGGCCTCTATGTGCAAACGGCCCTCGTGCCGCCCATGTCGTGGCGTTCCTGCGCGGCACTGGCCGGCGAACGGCATTGGTCGTCGTACCGCGATTGTGCGCGCGCCGTATTGCGGGTTATGCGAGAGATGAAGGCGAGGCCGCGAGACAGTTCTGGCAAGGGACGACATTGCGCGTGCCGTCATTGCCGGGCCTTGTTTGGAAAGACATGCTGAGCCAGCGTGAGCTGGCTTTGAGCACAACAGGCGAAATCGCCCTGGATACGCTATTTCAGGACTGGCCTGTTGCGCTCTGCGCCACCACAGACTAGGCGAGCCTGCTACAGCCGGCCCGTCAACAGCATGACGATAAGGACGATCAACAAAATCCCCAAGATGCCGCTGGGGAAATATCCCCAACTGCGGCTATGGGGCCACGCAGGAAAGGCGCCCACCAACAAAAGAATCAGCACAATCAGCAGAATGGTCGACATGACGGCAGTCCTCCTCCGAAATCGCGTCAGGAGCCCCCTTGGGCCCGTACTGTTTCATACAGCAATTTGCGTACCCGCACCGAGCCGGGAATACAAATTGCGCGGATTTGAGCTTATGCCGCGCCCTGCCTGGGCGCCCGATAGCCAAGGAGAAACAAATGACGAACCATTCTCGCGATCAAGACGCCGACGCCACCGCCCGCCGCCAACGTGAACTGCAACGCGACCAAGACCAACGCGATGCGAAGTCGTCCAAGTCGTCCAAGTCGAGCAGCCCCGTTCAGGCCGGCGAGCGCGATCAGCCCGAGCCGCCGCAGCCCGCCCAGCATCAGCAGAAACCGGGCCGGGAATCCGATCTGGATCCCGCGCCCCGATATTCTGCGCCGGAATATCGAGGCAGCGAAAAGCTGGACGGTAAAGTCGCGCTGATTACCGGTGCAGACTCCGGTATCGGGCGCGCCGTTGCCGTCCTGTATGCCCGCGAGGGGGCCGACGTTGCCGTAGCCTATCTAAACGAAGACGATGACGCTGCCGAGACCAAGAAAGCCGTCGAAGCCGAAGGCAGCCGATGCATCACTATCAGTGGCGATGTGCGCGATCCCGAGTTCTGCCAGCAAGCCGTCAATGAAACCGTCAGTGCCTTTGGGCAGCTGGATATTCTCGTCAATAACGCTGCCTTTCAGGAACACGCGGAATCGCTGGAGGATATTTCGGATGAACGCCTGGACGAAACGCTGCGCACCAATATCTACGGCTATTTTTATATGGCCCGAGCTGCGCTGCCTCATCTGCCCGAAGGCGGCTGCATCATCAATACCGGATCGGTGACCGGCCTGCGCGGCAGTCCCCAGCTGTTGGACTATTCGGCGACCAAAGGAGCCATCCATTCATTCACCCGCGCGCTCGCAGCCAATCTGGTGAGTCGCGGCATACGCGTCAATGCAGTCGCGCCGGGCCCCGTCTGGACGCCGTTGAACCCCGCCGACCGTGCCGCGGAGGACGTTCGAAAATTCGGCGAACAGACGCAAATGGGCCGTGCCGCGCAGCCAGAGGAGCTGTCGCCCGCGTACGTCTTTCTGGCAGCACCATGCTGCTCGAGCTATATCACGGGGATCGTGCTGCCCATAACGGGGAACGCGGGAGATTAGACCGACTGCCCATGTTTGCCTGCGCCTGGCTCGCATCGCCGGTACTGGCGTGCCAGCCAGGCCCCCGTGAAGGCCCACGCCAATGCAATCATCGCGCCCAAAAGCAGAGCCAAAGACGGCTGGTCTGCTATCAAATCCACCCCGCGCTTCACCCAGCCACTCACCGCATCGCCGCCGCGATACACCACGGTGTCGTTGAAGTTTTTGGCCTTGTATTTCTGTTCCGAAGGCAGCACCGTATAAAGCATCTCGCGGCCTGGACGCACCAGGGCATATTCCCCGGCACGGCGCGCCACCATCACCACGACAAACACGGCAAACACCGGCGACCACGCCAGCCACAAAAAGCCCGCTACCAACAACAGCGGTACGCCCGTCAGCAATACCCGAACGCCCAGCCGCTGTGCAATACGGCCTGTGAAAAACACCTGGGTCAGAATGGCCAAACCCTGCACTACTGCGTCAATCAAACCAAAGACCTGTGTCTGGCGTGTACGATCCGGAAAATGCTCGGCGACCATCCGGGCCTGCTCGAAGTACATAAAGGTGTTGACACTGGCCAAGAGCGTCACGAACAAAGCGATGCCCAGCAAATAGCGCGAGCACAATACCTCGGTCACACCGGCAAAGGGATTGCCGCCCAAAGGTCGATGACGCTCGACCCGGTCAGTGGCATCCTCTGCCTCGTCGGGATGCCGGTCACGCCAGTGATGCAACCACGCCGCGCAGCCAGCGCTGGCGGCCAGCAGTGCGGACGCCAATACCAGCAGACCGCTATGACCCAACGGCTCGACCAGCAGCGCGCCCAACAACGGCCCTGCGAGTCCACCCAGACTCGCGCCACCCGCTATCAACGCGAACAAGCGGCGTGCCTGTTCCCCGGCAAACACATCGGCCAGCACACTCCAGGCGAGTGAGATCGCCATCAGATTGAACACCGACAACCAGATATAGAACACGCGCCCGGTCCATACGATGTCGGCCTGCAGCCACCAGACCACGGCAAACGCCAGCAGGTTCACGACAAAAAAACCATATGTCCAGGACAGAATATGCCGCCTTGGCGCACGCGAGGCTACCCAACCGAACAGCGGCATGGCAATCAACGTGACCACAAACGTTCCGGTAAACAACCACTGCAGGTTATCGACGCCGCCAGCCACGCCCATGGTCTCGCGCACAGGCCTGAGCATGAAGTACGAGCAGAACAACAGAAAAAACATGCCCACGCCTGCAGCCACCGCCACGCCTTCTCCCTCGCGCAGGTTCAACAGGCGAATCAGACGCGCTTTTATGGGCATACGCCTGGAAATCACGTTACGCGTTATCAGGCGAACATCGATTGCAGCGATCGACGTTGCTCTGCCGTCAATGGCTGTCCATATCCCGCTCTCAGGTTGTCGCTCTGCCGGTCGGGGCGGCTGGTCGCCGGGATCACCGCGGTCACCGCGGGCGGACTGATCGCGAATCGCAAGAATGCCTGGGCCCACGACGTGATACCCGCCTCGGCCGCCCAGCCGGGCAAGGCCTTGCCGCCCACTTCGCGAAACAGCCGGCCATCCTCAAAGGCACGATTGACCAATACGGCGATGCCGAGGTTCTGCGCCAACGGAAATAAACGCTTTTCCGCACCCGTGGCGATTACCGAATAATTGATCTGCAGAAAATCGGGCTTGGAGGCCTGCACGGCATCCGCCAATTCGTCATGCGCTCCCTCGTAATAGTGAGTCAGGCCCGAATATCGGACGACGCCTCGGGCCTTGAGTTCTTGGATCAAAGCCAATTGCGTGCGCCAATCCCGCAGGTTATGTACCTGCAGCAGCTCGACCTTGTCTGTTTTCAAACGCCGCAGTGATTCCTGAAACTGGGCTCGCCCCGCCTCACGGCCCGATGTGCCGATCTTGGTGCAGAGAAACGCCTTGTCGCGCAAGCCCAGCTCGGCCAGCAAATCACCGATCACCGTTTCCGATTGCCCATAGCTGGGCGCCGTGTCGATCACCGAGGCGCCTGCAGCGAAAAATCGGCGCATCACCTCGCGTAGCGGCGCCCGTTCTTGTTCGGTATCGCCCACATTAAAACTGTCCGCCGTTCCCATTCCAATCACGGGCACCGTTTGACCGGACGAGGGAATACGCCGTGTGTTCATCGCGGTATCAGCCGTCATCGCCATGCCAGGCAGTTGAATCCCGGCGCCCAATGCGGACAGGCCATAGACAAAGCGGCGGCGTGTGAACATGCGGGCACTCCTTGGGCAAATGACGAGAGGCACTGAACTGCTCTTATAACCGCCGCATAGCGCGATGCCAACAGCGACCCGTTGACGATGCGGCCCTGCTTTTGTTCGCATTTTGTAATATTTTGATGCGAGCCCGCTCCGCGACATTTTCTGTCCCGGGTTATCCTTGCGCCCCAGGATGATCACCCCTGCCCGCGTAAAGCGGGGCTGCGCGCATGCCCACCAAACGTACGACCATCAACACCATCACCCTGACCTGCTCCACCTGCGGCAGCAGCCAGTTCACCAAGCTCGCGACCAACGAATATCGGTGCAATCACTGCCAGGCCGTCACACTGGTCGAGGACGATGTTGCACAGCGGCTGGAAAAAATCCTGCGGGGCATGCAACAACCCCAGCCGACGCCGGTGCACATCAAGCCGGCTGCGATTGCCATCATTATCGTCGCCGTGGCGGCGATTTTCCTGGTGCCGCTGGTGATGACGCTGCTGCACGATTCCCGGACGCCCACCCCTCGATACGAGCCTGAAAAGCCCATCGATCCAGGCCTGGTCAAGCTCACCAACGTACAGAACATCAAAACCGGTCGTGGCCGCGAGCTGGTCATGCTCATGCACAACGACACGGGCCGCGACATCAGCGCACCGAACGTATCGGCGACCTTTTACCGCGATGCGTTGACGTTGAGCAGCACCTCGGGCTCGACGATTGCCAACACGCTGCTGCCCGGTGAATATGCGCCTGTCCGCTTGTCGATGCCTGATGAGCCGTTTACGCGCTACGAATTGAAGGTCGAACGCGTTTCTCCGACGAACCGTATCAGCCGCGCCGTCGTGGCGGAAAAGGTGCAACTCGTCCTCAATGACGGCACCTATCGTTTAGTCGGTTTGGCACGCAACATCGAGATGGGCACTGCGCGCAGCGCCAGAATTGTCGTCACCCTGTATGGCAAGGACGGCCGCATCATAGGCGTGGGTTCGGGTTATGGCGTTGCCAACGAGCTGGGGCCCAATGCCGCCACGCCGTTCGATGTGCATTGCGATATGTTCAGCGACGAGAAAGTCGCGTCTTATGACTATATGGTGCAAAGTGAAGGCTAGCCGCTACACCGCCGCGCTGCTGGCCGGCATGATTCCCTCGTTGGCGTTTGCACAAGCAACAGAAGTCCCGCCAACACCCAGTCCGTCTCGCATCATTCGCGTCGATCCGGCCAATGTACGGGTCATCGACCATCTGCGCCTCAGTACCGAAGAATTGCTGGATGAGAACTTCAAGTTTTTCGATAGTTCCGTCATGGCTGTCGTCGATCCGCATCGGCTGCCCAGCGAAATCGGACGTTCGCAGCTGTATCTGGAGTTCGTCAATACCAGCAAAGACACCATCATGGTCGATCCCAACGTGACGATGGCGTTTTTCGACGGGTCGACGGCGATCGGGTTGCGTCACGAGTGGACGATGCCCAGCACGATCTATCCCGGCGAGCGTGTGCCGATGATTTTCACGGGCGAGCGCTTTAACAAGATCACAGAAATCAAGGCAGACTGGCAACCCGCCAAACCCTCCGCCCTGCCCGGTCCACGTCCGAAACTGAAAGTCACCATCGAGAAAACCGATGCAGGTATCGGCGGCGGCACCTTGAATTTCACATACCGCTATCAGTACAAGTATGTGACAGTCTTCGGCCGTGTGCTCAACGAATCACAAAGCGATGTCGACGAAATCCGCGTGTGGGTCAGCCTGTACGATGCCAAAGATCATCTGACGGGTGCGCGCTACGAAGAACTGCGTGTGCCGACGCTCAAGCCAGGCGAAAGCGTGCCGTTTCAATTCGACGTCAAACAGCATGGCGCCAATTTTGCACGCGTCGCGGTTATCTATGATGCCGAGGCGCAGTAGCCGTCACAGACTGAGCCCTCATTCGCCGCTTGGCATCAGGACTACCAGCGCCGCCGCTGCGCGCAGGCTTTTATCCTCGCTCCACACACGTAACGTGCTCGCTGCCGGGCCGAAGCACGTCGCGGATATGCTGCAGCGCGAGTTCTGGTTGCGCATGACCGCACATGAAGACATCCAGCGCCGCAAAGCCATGTTCGGGCCAAGTGTGAATACTGATGTGCGATTCGCTCAGCATGACGACACCGGTAACGCCGGCCTGCTCGCCAAAATGATGGAAATGCGCGCCCAGCACGTGGGCACCGGCCTGCCGTGCCGCCTGGATCAAGGCGTCTTGCAGAGCCTCGGCGTCCATCAATAGCGGCGCGGCTATTCCTCGCAAGTCAGCCAGCAAATGACGGCCGGGCGTGGCATGCACAATCATTTATGACTGCCGCCCGAAGACCAGCCGGAGCCGCTGGAGCCGCCCCACGAGCTGGACCCGCCGCTCGATGTGGTGGGACTGATGGACATTGTCAGCACGACAACGGCGGCATAGATGATGTACAGAATCTTTCCCATCGATCAGTCGCCCTGTCCGAAAAACTTGTCCGCCAGGACAGCGGGAATCCATAACAGAATCACGCCCATGATCAGGAAAGGCAGCTTGCCGCTGAAAATGCTGGAGAAGTTGAAAAACAGCATGGCTATCGTGGCACGGCCAGCCCAGGTGCGATACCCTGTGACGCTGGTACCCGAGGAATAGGCTCTCTGATTGGCCAATTCGGGTTGGCCGAACCATTGCGCCAACGACGCCGGATTGACCGGTGTCGACATGGACCATCCCAATTCGTTCTCGGATTCTTCACGCGTCAGTTTGCGGCCGCCGGATTGGTAATCCGAAATCTGGGTAGTGTCGCCGA
The DNA here is from genome assembly GCF_002261185.1 of Bordetella genomosp. 4. Taxonomy (GTDB): domain Bacteria; phylum Pseudomonadota; class Gammaproteobacteria; order Burkholderiales; family Burkholderiaceae_B; genus Bordetella_A. The sequence goes on along the minus strand of NZ_NEVQ01000013.1, from coordinate 174,291 downwards.
CCTTGACGCGCCAATTGAATGCGCCCAGGGCCAGTGTGACCCTGGACGTATAGTCGTACAGTTTCCGATAGGGCTTGCCCAGCCAATTGATGCTGCTGTTGTTATTACGCGTGGGCCAGGTATCGCAGACACTTACGCGCTCCCAGCCATCCTCGGATTCGACGAGCCACAGAAAACCTTTTTGGGAGTTGAACAGCAGATACTCGATCCAGTCGGAGGGCTCCTCCGGATCTGGGTCTTCGCATTTCAACAAGCCGATCAGGGTATATTCCGCACCATCGATCTTTGCTTTTGCGCCCAGGGCCAACGTGGTCTTGATGGCTTTGAGCTTGCGTTGCTGCTCGATGACCTTGGCCGTGTCTTCGGTACAATCCACCACCGCCATGCAGGATGGACACACAACCTGTGTCGCCATCGCCGCCACAAAACTGATCGGTGCGCCGCAGTTGGGGCAGTCCAGCGCATGGATTTTGCCGCGAAAACGCCCCGCGGTTTCCTCGACCTGTGCGTCGCTGCGCAACGACGCCGCCTGCATGTCCGCCAGATCAAACGCCTTGCCCACATAGAGTTCGGGCGTGTCGCCGTCGGAATAATCGAGCGTCAAAAAAGCATTGACACTGCGATAGTCCGCGACGCGGGCCTGCCAGCCGTCTCCCGGAACAAACGGCAATTCGCCCTGTGCCCCGGTCGCGCGGCAAGTCCGTACATCAGCGGCCAAAAAAATCTGGCCATCGAGGTTGAACACACCGCCGGGCTTGATGCTGTCGAACGATGGGAATTCCGGCGGGTTCTTGGCCCGGCGCGTATGCGTGACCGCATACTGGCCAGAGGCATCGGACAGCCAGCCATCGGTGCCGTCGTCGAACCAGATATACCACTCGTTCCAAAAGCCATCGTCGTAGCGCATCTGGATACGCCCGATGACGTCAAAACGCTTTTTGTCGTAGACGCCCGCGGCCCCGACGCAAATCGGAGAATAGTCTTCCAGCACATCGGTCATTTCGCCAATGCGCTTGACCGACTCCGCATCCTTGAGCAAGGTGCTGCGGCATGCCCCGCACACCGCCATGACGGAGGCCGTGGAGGTAAATTTGACCGGTGCACCGCACTGCGGACACAGAACCTGCTGCATCGTTTTTTAACTGGTGAGTTTCTTGAGCACCTCGGCTTTGGCCGAGTCGTAGTCCGCAATGGTGATCAGTCCTTTGTCCAGCAGATCCTTCAGTTGCTGCAGGCGTTGGACAGGGTCGGCGCCGCCCGCTGCACCAGCTGCTGCGCCGGCTCCGGTTGCGGCGCCTGACGCAGCCGCGCCAGCCCCGGGAACCAGCCCCTGCGCCATCGTCTGCCCCAACGCTGCACCGGCGGCCAGGCCCGCACCGATACCTGCGATGCCACCTTCGTTCTGCGCCGCCATCGGAATGGAGCTGGCGGTCTGGTATTGGGTGTACTTGCCCAGGTCGCCCGTCATCCCGATCGAGATCCGCGTGTCCAGCGCCTTTTGCAGTTCCTCGGGCAAAGACACATTTTCGACGGTGAAGTTATCGAGCTTGACGCCATACCGATCGAACACAGGCCCGAGCGCCTCGGCGATTTTTTGGGACATCAGGCCCTGATTGGCCGCGATATCCAAAAAGGCGACGTTCGATCCGCCCAGCGCCGTCGTCATGGCCGCCACCACCATATTGCGCAGCTGCAATTCCAGATCGTCAACAGTAAAGACATCGCGTGTACCACTGATCTCGCGATAGAACTTGGCCGGATCGGAAATGAGATACGAATACACCCCAAAGGCGCGCAGCCGCACCATGCCGAACTCGCTGTCGCGTATCGTCACGGGCTGCGCAGTGCCCCATCGCCGCCCCAGCTGCAACCGGGTGCTGAAGAAAATCACATCCGACTTGAACGGCGACTCAAAGAGCTTGTCCCAATTTTTCAGATACGTCAGCACCGGCAGCGTCTGTGTGGTCAGCTTGTACATGCCGGGGCCGAACACGTCCGCGATCTGGCCTTCGTTGACGAACACCGCCATCTGCGACTCGCGGACGGTCAGGCTGGCGCCGTACTGGATTTCAAAATCCTGCATGGGATGACGCCAGGCGAGCACGCCATCGGTGTCCTCATTCCATTGCAGGATGTCAATAAACTGTTTGCGGATAAATGAACCGAGACCCATACGAGGCTCCTTTCCGAAAGATAAAAACATGCCGGGCATATCGTGCGGCGCGCGATGCCCATCAGGCATGTCAGCGCGCGACGATATTTCCGATCAGGTCAAGCACCCAGCATTCACCACGCCTGCCGACAGCGAAATCAGGCCCAACAGGCCGCCCATGGCAATGTTGTTTTCCTCGATAGCCTCATTCATCCCGCGTATTCCGCGCGAAACCACGGCATAGACGATGATCTGCACCGCCATCGCGGCAAAGCCCCATACGAGAAACATCACAAAGGTGGCGTGCACCGCGATACTGACGCATACGGTCAGGCTGAATCCCAGCAACGCACCTCCAAATGACAAGAGGGCCGCGATATTTCCGGCGCGCACCAAGGCGAACTCGTTATAGCGGGTGATGGCCGTATAGATCGCGGTAAAGACGCCAAGCATGGCCAATGCCGAAACGATATACACCAAATAGAGCAGCACAGGATGCAGTTCCATCTCTTCCCTTTTCCTAATTTGTGCGCAGTATATAGCGCCGTTGGATATACTGCGCGCACCTTGCCTCGGAAACCCCATGCGCGACCGCGTCCTTATCCTGTCAGTCCTGATTGTCGCCTCTTGCGGGCTAGGCTACGAACTCATCAGCAGTGCGCTGGCCAGCTACCTGCTGGGCGACTCCATCCTGCAATTTTCCTCCGTCATCGGATGCTATTTGTTCGCGATGGGCATAGGTTCATGGCTGTCAAAATATGTAAAAGATGAAGACGTTTTGAATCGATTTATCGATGTCGAAATGTTGGTTGCCTTGCTGGGCGGCGTCTCTGCTGCAGCGTTGTTTCTGGTCTTTGCCTGGCTGTCGGCGCCTTTTCGGGCGGCGCTGTATGCCGGGGTCTTCATTATTGGATTGATGGTCGGCATGGAAATTCCGTTGGTCATGCGGATTTTCAACCAGCGCAAAGCCGAGTTTCGGGAAATCGTCAGCCGTGTGCTGACTTTCGATTATCTGGGTGCGTTGGCCGTATCGCTGATCTTTCCGCTGTTGCTGGCCCCTCGCCTGGGGTTGCTGCGCACCAGTTTCCTGTTCGGCATGCTCAATGCTGGCGTCGCGTTGTGGACCACATGGCTGTTCCGCACAGAGGTACGCCGGCCAGCCGAGCGCGCACTGCGTTGTGCGGTGATAATGGGCCTGCTGACATTGGGCTTTGCCTATTCGGGCCAGATGACTACGTGGGCCGAGAAGGGCCTGTATGGAGACGAAGTCATCCACGCCGAGACCACCCCGTATCAGCGGCTGGCGGTCACGCGTTGGCACGATGATTTGCGCTTGTACATCAACGGAAATCTGCAGTTCTCCTCGCGCGACGAACATCGTTATCACGAGTCTCTGGTGCACCCCGGTTTAGAGGCCCTGCCCTGGGCGCGCAACGTCCTGGTACTGGGCGGCGGCGACGGCTTGGCCGTGCGCGAGATCCTCAAGCACAAGCAGATCGAGCACGTCACGCTGGTCGACCTGGATGCTGCCATGACGGGCCTGTTCATGCGTTCCGAGCCGCTCGTCAAGCTGAACCGCAATGCCCTGAACGATCCCCGCGTGACTGTCATCAACGAAGACGCAGGCCGCTGGCTGGAAAGCCATGCCGAGGTCTACGATTTTATTGTGGTCGATTTTCCCGATCCGTCTAATTTCGGGCTGGGCCGTTTGTATTCGGTACCGGTCTATCATCTGATGGCTCGGCATCTGGCGGAAAACGGCTATATGGTGATCCAATCCACCTCGCCCTATTTCGCGCCGCGTTCGTTCTGGAGCATTGACGCCACCTTGAAAGAGGCGGGTCTGCACACGTGGCCCTATCATGTGTACGTACCGTCCTTCGGTGACTGGGGCTTTATTCTGGCCAGCAAGCGCAAGGACTACACCGTCCCGGAAAAACTGACCGTACCCACGCGTTACCTGGATAGCGTCGCGATGAAAGAGCTATTCCATTTCCCCGCGGACATGCCCGCGCTGGCGATGCCGCCGAATCGCTTGAACGAACAATCTCTCGTGCGTCATTTCGACGAAGATTGGCGCCAGGTTATACGTTAATGAGCTCGGATATCGTACGCGAGCGCGTCCATCAGGATAGGGTGCCCTTGATTGCCGGCATTTCCATTTGCTGTGGGTTCGCATAATGCGTCGGCGCAGCTTTCTGATAGGCGCCGCCACGGCGACTGTAGCAGGCGCTGCGGGCTATTACCGGTCTCGCATCGTGGAGGTTCCGGCGCAGGTCCACTATCCCGGTATGGAAACCGGTCACCACTTGCGTGATGGCACAGCTTTACCGTCATCCACTGCCGATCGGCGGCATGACGTGGCGATTCTGGGATCGGGCGTCGCGGGCCTGTCGTGCGCATGGAAACTCGTGCGCGAGGGACACAGACATTTCGTCGTGGTGCAAGGCCCTGAATTCGGCGGGAACGCTGCTGGCGGACAATTCGAAGATCTGGCCTATCCCACCGGTGCGCACTACCTGCCATTGCCGTCATTGGAATCCGCTCATGTCTGCGAGATGCTCGCGGATTTCGGGATCATTCAGAACGGAGCGAATACCGAACATCCCTATTACGACGAGTCGATACTGGCCCACTCACCGCAAGAACGTCTATATCGCCATGGCCGTTGGGAGAGCGACCTGCTACCCATGAGCGGCCTACCCGAGGACGACGTCGCGCAGCATCTCCGTTTTATTGCCTATACCGAAACGCTGCGCACCGCACGCGGGCAGGATGGGCGCAAGGTCTTTGCCATTCCCTTGTCGTTATCGTCGCAAGATGCCGTCTGGCGCGAACTGGACACACTCACGTTCCGTCAATGGCTGAAGCGCGAGCGCTACACCTCACCGGCCTTGCTGTGGTACTTGAACTACTGCACTCGCGACGACTACGGCGCGGGCATCGACACGGTCTCTGCGTGGGCTGGCCTGCACTATTTCGCTAGCCGCGATGGCCATGCTGCGAACGCAGCCGATGGCGCTGTCTTGACTTGGCCGGATGGCCTGGCGTCGTTGTCACGGATGATGTGCGATGCGATTACGCGCAAGCTGGGTCACACGAATTGGTTGTTGCCCGGGACGGCAGCTCGAATCACAGAAGCGCGCGGCAAAGTCGAAGTCTTGTGCGTCGATGACCATACATCAGCCTATACGGTCCATGCACAACGCGTAGTCTGTGCCATGCCGTTGTTTGTCGCACAGCGTCTATTGCCCGATATTCGCGCGTACGGATATGACCCTGCTATTCACACGAGTCCACATGCGGCTTGGCTGGTCTCGAATTTCGTGATGGACGGCTATCCCAAAGAGGCAGAAGGCGAGCCATTGTCCTGGGATAACGTGGTCTATCAAGGCAACGCACTTGGCTACGTGGTGTCAACGCACCAACTGCTGCGCGTAGCGCCGTCTCCCCGTACCGTTTTCTCTGCTTATCAAGCGTTAAGCCGCTTCACCCCTGCTCAAGCACGGGACTGGTTGACCCAAGCCAGTCCCGAAACTTTACGTGCCGAGGCCGCGGCTGACTTGCTGACCGTCTATGGTGATGAATTTTGGCGGCACACTCAACGGCTCGATATCACGGTGCGGGGCCATGCGATGGCAACGCCTGTGCCTGGTTATTTAAGCAACCGCGGTTTGACTGCGTTGCAGGAGGCCGACAGAGCTGTCTTGTTCGCCCATGCCGATTTGTCCGGCTATTCGGTTTTTGAAGAGGCGTCTTGGTGGGGGATTAGAGCGGCGGGGCGGATTCTTGGTGGGATTGGGTAGATGTTCTTGGTCGTTTTTCCAGAGTACGAGCATGCTATGGATACGCCCCCGGAAAAAATGCCCTATGCATCATCGCCGCAAGCATCAAACGCAGCCAAACAGATCTTCCAACCAGGCACCACGCCACCCCTCCCGCATACCCGGACCGATCGCTTGAGGTAGGCGCGCTGGGCGCCTGCCGAAAGCAGCACCGCAAGATCTTTCTCTCTACCAACGCGGCTACAGAAAAACGCCAAGCAAGAAAGTCGTGCCAGCGATGCAGAGAATTCTAATTGCTGCCAGTCGAGCCGAGGCAATCGGCCCGGCTGGGCGCCTCAAAGTCGAGTGGAGCGGACGCTGAAGGGAGGCCCGAAGGGGCCGGACGAAGCGAGCGAACACGGTGTCCGGCGCCCGCGCGCCGGACCGACTTTGTGAAGCCCGGCCGGGCCGATTGCCTCGGCTCGACGACCAATAGAACCACCATCCCCCGCACAAACGCCTACAGTTCCAACACAATCCGCCCCCCATTCCGAGCCCGAGAACAGCAACTCATCATCTTGCCATTCCCTTCCCGCTCAGCCCGGGTCAGCACCACATCCCGATGATCAATATCCCCCGCCAAGACCCGCACCTCACACGACCCGCACAGCCCTTCCTCGCAGTCGCTTTGCACATCGATATTAGCCGCCCGTAACGCCGTCAACAGCGTCTGATCTGCCGGTACGGTAACTACCAACCCAGAGTCCTTGAGCTCGGCCTCAAACGCCTGTTCTTTAGACGGATCCAGCGACCCCAGCGTGGAATGAAAATGCTCCACCCGCAGCGTATCCTCCGGCCAATGCACACAGGCCGATTTCAAAGCTTCTAACATACGCTCCGGACCACACGCATACACCTGGGTCCCGACAGCAGGCCGCGCCAACAACGCCGCGAAATCATTCCGCGCGCCCTCTTCCGACACATACACACGCAAACGCTCACCATGCAACTGCTGCAGTTGCGTCAACAACGCCATGCCGTCACGCGACCGGCCGCTGTAATGCAGTTCGTAATCAATGCCCAGATCACGCGCGCGACGGGCCATGGCGCTGATCGGTGTAATGCCTATGCCACCCGCGATAAAGACCGCCCGAGGCGTCGTTTCATCCAATCGGAAATGACTGCGCGGCCCACGAATACGCAAACGCGTGCCCGGTTTTGCAAACTCATGCACCCAGGCAGACCCTCCGCGGCTCTCTGTCTCTCGCAATACCGCAATCTGCAGACGCCCTGTTTCCGCAGGGTCGCTGCACAGTGAATATTGACGCGACATCCCCGTATCTCCGCACTCCACATCAATGTGCGCACCAGGCGTCCAACGCGGCAGCGCCTTTCCATCAGGCGAGACCAAGGTCAGCATCACGATGTTTTCAGCAACCGGATCGGCACGCGCCACTACCACCGGCCGCGTCACCGCATGCGTAGACGGCTCGCCAATACGCACCGCCTGACGACGCAACAAAATCTCGGGTCGCGTACGTTCTGGATTCTGACGAGGATCCCATTCGACCCAAACATGCTCCGGCCCACGGAACGACGTATTCGGCACATACGAAAATGCCTGATCGGCCAAGCGCATATGAGGCAAACGGCGCGTGAATTCCTCGAGAAAAATCTGCATCTCCATGCGGGCCAGATTCTTGCCCATGCATTGATGCGAACCATAGCCAAAGGTCAATTGATCGCTGGCATTCTCACGCCGGATATCAAACAGATCTGCATCGGCAAAATGACGCTCGTCATGATTCGCTGACGAGCTGACAATCAATAATTTCGATCCTGCCGGGATCGGCGTTCCCGCAATATTCGTGTCGCGCGTGACCAACCGTCGCCATGCCGCGACCGAGCCGTTATGACGCAGGCATTCCTCTACCGCGTTGGGAATCAGGGATGGATCTTCGCAGATATCACGCCAGGCATCCGGGTGCTGCAGCAGCAATTTGACGGCATTGGCCGATGCATTGGCCGTCGTCTCATGTGCCGCGACAATGCCAGCCATCATCATCGAATGCAGATAAGAGTCCGTGACCACATCGGGATAGTCTTTTTGCTTGCGTATTCCGTATTGCATCCAGCCCGGCTGGTCGGGATCTTGACGCATCTTGTCCAGGATTTTTCCGGCCAGTTGCCAGAAATTCCCTACTGCGTGGGCAACCGCAACTTGCTCTTCCGGTTTGGGCCGGCCCCACGTATTCACTGTGTGCGCAATGGAATACTGACGCAGCAGATCCATGTCCTCCTCGGGAACGCCGAGGAAATGCAAGGCCACCGTCAAGGGGACTTCCCAGAGCATCTGATCGACGAGATCCGCGCGGCCGTCATTGATGAATCGGTCCACATACTCGCGCGTCAAACGGCGCACCATAGGCTCATGGTGCTTGAGCGCCTCTGGCGTGAAAGGCTCCATCAACGCGCGACGCCGAGGCATGTGCGCCGGCTCATCCTCGTTGACCAATGTGCGGTTCATGGCGTAGCCATAGGATTCCAGCACGGCGTTCGCCTCGGGCCCTGTCGGTGTGATTTTCTCAAGCGCAATCGATGGACTGAACGTCATGTTGTCACGAAAGATCGCCTTGATGTCGTCGTAGCGCGTTACGACCCAATAGCCGAGTTTCGGGCTGTAAAACACCGGCTCCTGCTCGCGCGCCCAGCGGACATAGTCCGGCGGGTCCTGCTGATACGCATCGCCGAATGGATCGAACTCTGCAGCACGAGGGCTCACGTGTACAGGACAGCCGGACGGAGCGGCGTTTGTCATCTGATGCACTGGACAACCTGTGCCAGCAACCGGTTTCGGGTTGTGAGAGTGCGTCGCACCCAACACATCAACGGACCCGGATCGTTGTCCCTCGATCTGGGTTTGTCCTTGGCTGAAACGTGATGACATAACGTCGTTCCTGTAATGCGATAAGGCGAAAGGCGATTAGTCCAGTTTGATATTCAGGTCGCGAATCAGCTTGTGCCAGCGGGCGCGCTCGTCTTTCAGCAGCGCGGCATATTCCGCGGGCGTGTCGCCCACCGGCTCGATGCCGAAGTCCACGAGTTTCTGACGAATGGCGGGATCCTTGATGGTCTCCACCAGTTCATGATTCAGCTTGTCAATGATTGGCTTCGGCGTTGCAGCCGGGACAACAATGCCCACCTGAGCCGCCGCCTCGACATTCTTGTAGCCCAGCTCGGCGAACGTCGGCACATCAGGCAGTTGGGGCAAACGCGTGGAGTTCGCCACTGCCAGCGCGCGGACCTTGCCGCCCTTGATGAACCCGGCACCGGCAGCCAGATCGACCATCATGACAGGAACTTGCCCGCCCGCGACATCAGCCAGCGAGGGCGCGGCGCCTCGATACGGTACGTGCACGAGATTGACGCCAGTTTCGACCTTGAGCAATTCCATCGCCAAATGATGCGGACTGCCAGCACCGGCCGACGCGTAATCCATGCCCTTGGCACTGGCCTTTACCTCGGCGATGAAACCCTTTACATCGGTGGCCTTCAGCGCGGGGCCGGCGACCAGAATCATCGGGAATTTCCCCAGCAGCGTCACAGGCGCCAGGTCTTTCTCGGGGTCATAGGAAAGCTTTGCGTACAACGCCGGATTGAAAACCAGCGTGCCATTGTCGGCCGACAGCATGGTGTAGCCATCCGGCGCCGCACGCGCTGTTTCCGAAGCGCCAATCGCCGTGTTCCCGCCGGGCTTGTTGTCCACCACAATGGTTTGCCCCAGCCGCGGCGACAAGCCCTGACTGATCGTACGCGCCAGGAAATCCGAACCACCGCCGGCGGCATACGGCACGATCCAGCGGATCGGCTTGGACGGATAGTCGTCGGCAAGCGCGGGCGCCGCCGCCGTCATGGTGAGAAGGGAACAGGCAAGCGCGCGAGTAAAACGGCCAAAGGGCATGATTGTCTCCGTGGTGTTGTGGCTGCAAAGCGTAGCGTATTTTGCGTAAATTCTATACGCTATGCGTAATTCGTCAATACGGGATAACCTGTCGTCGGGTTATCTCCCCTTTACGCTCACTATGAACCCTCCGCCCGCTGCCCCCGCTTCTATCCGTCCACGCGAACGCCGCCAACGAGTCCAGGCTGCCGAAACCGGTACCGCCATCCTCAAGGCGTTAGGTAGCCTGGGCGGACGCGCGAGCCTGACATTGATCGCCTCGCATATCGGGGAAAGCCCCGCCAAAGTGCACCGTTATCTCGTGAGCCTCATGGAGGGCGGCCTGGTGAACCAGGACACTTCCACCCAGCAATATTTTCTGGGCTTGGAAACCTTATTACTGGGATTGGCGGCGATGCGGCAGGCAGACCCTATCCGCATGGCGGAGGCCTCCCTGATACGGTTGCGCGAAGAGCTCGAAGTCACCTGCTTTGTCGCAGTGATGGGCAACAAGGGGCCCACCATCGTCCGATTTGAAGAGCCCGGCCTGCCCGTGACCGTCAATGTGCGGGTGGGCTCGGTGCTGCCCATACTCTGGTCGGCCACCGGCCGCGCGTTGCTGGCTGCGTTGAATGACCGCGAGGTATCTGCAATAGCCCAGGCGGAATTACGCGCCGCCACGCCCGCGCAGCGCGCTCTGCTGGACGCCGATGAACCTATCGAGGTGCTGCGCCAGGCCGTGCGTTATGCCGGCTGCGCGTCGGTGCGCGATACCAATCTGCCGGGCATCAGCGCCGTCGCCGCGCCGCTCTACGACTATACGGGCCGCCCCAGAGCGGTACTGACGGCGCTAGGCGCGTCCGGCGGATTCGACCCCTCGCCCGATGGCGTAGTAGGTCAGGCGGTACGCAGAGAAGCCCAGGCCATCAGTCAATTGCTGGGCTATACGGCAGATTCCTGATCGGACTGGGAACGGGGCATGCACGAGCCGCCCGCTCGCGGCGGGCGGCCATGACGCATAGAGGCTTACTTTGAGCCACCCGTAGCGGGGTACCCCGGGCTCGGAGTGTTGCTGTTGTTGTCCGGCACGCTGCCTGGCGGCGGGGGTGGCGCGGAGTTCTGATAGCCCGGGCGGTCGTAGGTACTGCTGCCGTCGTGATCACGGTGGCTGCAGCCCCCCAGCACCAGACCGGCGGCGATGATGGGTAAGGCAAACATACTTAGTTTCATGATGACCTCCTGTTGTGTAGGAGTCGTCTTACCCGCATGTCGCGTACCTGCATCCGATCACAACAGATCTTCGATACGCACCGGCAGATCGCGCACCCGTACGCCCGTGGCATGGTAGACCGCATTCGTGATGGCAGCAGCGATCCCGGCCAAGCCTATTTCGCCTATGCCGCGAGCCCCCACCTCATTCCAGATGAGATCCGGATAATCCAGAAAACTCACATCCAATTGCGGCGCATCGGCATGCGTTGCCATGATGTAGTCCGCGAGGTTGCTGTTGATGGGCGCGCCCGAGCGCGTGTCGTAATGCGTCTGTTCGAACATGGCCATTCCTATGCCCATGACGATGGCGCCTTCGATCTGGTTGCGGCCAGTGCGGGGATTCAGTACGCGGCCGCCATCGATGACCGTCACGACGCGCGTCACGCGCAACCGCGCCGTAGCAGGGTGCCACGCGACCTCTACGAAATGCGCGCCGTACGAATTGATCGAGTACTGTTTCTTCAATGATTTGCCGCTGCCGCCATGGCCCTCGCCCGTCACGCTGGCCACGCCAGCCCTCGTCAATACCTGGGCCAGCGGTACACCGGTGTCGGATTCGTCATCGGCCACGCAGATACGGCCGTCCCGCATCGCGAGGTTCTGTTCCGGCTGGCCGGCATAAGGGCCGTCCTTGCCTACCGCCAGGCGACAGGCTGCCCGCACCGCTTTACGCGTGGCCTCGAGTGCTGCTGGCACGATCGACGCCGTCGCCGCGGACCCTCCTGATACGGGTCCCGGCGGAAACCGCGTATCGCCCAGACCGATCTGGATACGGTCCAGAGCCATGCCGGTTTCTGCGCTCACCAGTTGCGCCAGGATCGTGTACGTGCCCGTGCCGATATCTTGCGTTGCGCAGACCAACCGGGCCGAGCCGTCGGCATGCAAACTGACGCGGGCATCGGTCGGCATGCGCAGACCCGGCCATGAGCACGCGGCCACGCCCCAGCCCACTACCTCGTCGCCGCGGCGCATGGCGCCCACCGCAGGTTGGCGATCTTGCCAGCCGAAACGCTCTGCGCCCTGCTCCAGGCATTCGCGCAGGTGCCTCGACGAAAACGGCATACCAGAGCCTTCGTCATGCTGCGGCTCGTTGCGCAGCCTTAACGCTACCGGGTCAATCTGCAACGCCACGGCCAATTCATCCATGGCCGATTCCAGCGCATACATCCCCGGCACAGCCCCCGGCCCTCGCATCGAAGTTGGCGCGCCCACATGGCGTCGCGCCAGCCCGCCGCACACTTTCAGATTGGGCGTGCTGTACATGCGCGGTGTTGCCTGGCCACACTGTTCCCGGTAATCGTCCAGCATGGACGCCTGACTCAAATAGTGATGCTGCAGCGACACCAGTCTGCCGTCTCGCGTTGCGCCCAGCCGCATGTGCTGGTGAGTGTACGGACGATGCCCTGCGCTATGGAACGTCATGGCGCGGCTGATCACAACCTTGACGGGTCGGCCCATTAAACGTGCAGCCGCGGCTGCCAGCAGCGAATGCGGCCACGGCCACAGCTTGCCGCCAAACCCTGATCCCAGGTAATGCGAGATCACCCGCACGTTTTCTTTGCCAGTACCGAGCATCTGCGCCATCACCTCCCGGTGGTTGACGACGCCCTGCGTAGACTCGTACAAGGTATAGGCCTGCCCATCGAATGCAGCAACGCAGGCATGCAGCTCCATCGAATTGTGGGTCTCGACCGGTGTGGTGTATACCGCGTCGATCTGCACGTCCGCACTCGCATAGGCGGCCGTTGCATCGCCTCGCTCGCTTTCAACGCTGAGAGAGTCTTCTCGGTCTGCACTGTCTGCGCAAGACGCCTCATCCCCCGCCGCAGCACTATCTCGATGACCTGGCGGAGAGACGTTCGGTGTGCTGGCCTCATAAGTAACATGAACCACATTGGCAGCCGCCTGCGCCTGTTCCGGTGTATCGGCCACCACTAGCGCCACGTATTGGCCATAGTAGCGAACGATCTGATCATCCAGTGGTGGGCGGGCCTCGTCGATATTGCCGCTGGCGGCGCGATAGAGCGGCGGCCGGTTGCCATGGTGAATGACGACGTGCACCCCCGGCATCGCCTCGGCCGCTTCCGCATCCAATCTGGTAATGCGGCCATGCGCGATGGTGGCACACACCGGCACGGCGTGCAGCATATCGGGCAGCATGAAATCGGCGGCGTAGCGCGCTGCGCCGCTGACCTTGAGCGGACCATCGATGCGGACGCTGGGCCGGCCGATGACATCAGGGTGAGCAAGCATAGATTGAGCCATCACGCGCATCCTTATTTTGGTGGCAGAGCCGTGGACAAAGTGTGGATCAGGCAACGGCGCGCGAGCTCGATCTTGAATCCGTTCTCACTTTGCGCAACCGCGCCCTGCAAGGCCGACTGTGCGGCTTGCTCATACAGTGCGGCACTGGGCACCTGGCCCCTGAGTTCCGCCTCCGCTGATGGGCAGCGCCATGGCCGCGTTCCTACACCACCCAACGCAATACTCGCGCTCAGGATATGTGCATCGCGCACCTGCAGCACCACGGCAGCCGACACCAGCGCGAACTCGTACGACGCGCGATCGCGCAGTTTTACATAGCACGAACGCGCGCCCGCAGCGCTGGCGGGCAGACTCACGTGAGTGATCAGCTCATCTGGCTGCAGCACGGTCTCGCGTTGCGGCGTGTCGCCAGGCAGCAGGTAGAAATCGCGTAGTGCAATATCACGTCTGCCATCCGGGCTCTGCACATGCACCGTGGCATCTAGCGCCATCAATGCAACGTTCATGTCCGACGGGTTGCTGGCAATGCAATGCTCGCTGGTACCCAATATCGCCAAATTGCGATTATGTCCGTCGATGGCATCGCAGCCGCTACCCGGATTGCGCTTGTTGCAGCGGGCTGCTCGATCACGAAAATAGACGCAGCGCGTACGCTGCAGCAGATTTCCGCTGGTGGTGGTCATATTGCGCAGTTGCGCCGACGCCCCCGAGAGCAGTGCCTGCGATAGAACCGGATACTGGGCCGCGATACGCTCATCGCGTGCCAGGTCGGCATTGCGCACCAGGGCGCCAATGCGGGTGCGCCCGTCAGGCAATACCTCGATGTCGTTCAGGCCCAAACCATTGATGTCGATGATGTGCGCCGGAGTCTCCACATCGAGTTTCATCAAATCCACCAGGGTCGTGCCGCCTGCCAGGAACCGCGGCGGCGGGCCTGTCCCTTGCGTCGCGAACAAGCGCAGCGCGGTATCGATATCGGTGGCGCGCGTGTATTGAAATTGGTGCATGCGTCTACCCTTTCCCGCGTACGTCCTGAATCGCGGCCACGATGTTGGCATACGCCCCGCAGCGGCAAATGTTGCCGCTCATCAGCTCGCGTACCTCGCCGTCGCTGTCCCCGCATGGTTCGTGCATCAACGCGGCTGCCGACATGATCTGCCCTGCAGTGCAGTAGCCGCACTGATAACCGTCATGTTCGACAAACGCGGCCTGCAAGGGATGCAGCGACTCGGCACTGCCCAGGCCCTCAATGGTGGTGACGTCCTTGCCGTGCAGGGTCACCGCCAGCACCAGACAGGCGTTGACCCGCCTGCCGTCGACATGCACCGTACAGGCGCCGCATTGTCCATGGTCACAACCTTTTTTGGTGCCGGTCAGATGGAGAGACTCGCGCAAGGTGTCCAGCAAGGTGGCGCGAGGGTCCAACATCAACCCGTGATTCACGCCGTTGACGCGTAATGCAGTCGATATGCCGTGATGCGACACATGATGCCGGACCGGGGTTTCCGCAGGAGGAAGGTCGACCTCCGGCTCGTCTGTTTCAGGGTTCGATGGCGGCTGCGTCGGAGGTTCGCGTGGCGGCTCCGTAGGCGGCTCATGCGGCGGGGCGATCGGCGGTTCACCGGGCGGCGTATCAGGGGGGCCATCAGGCGGGATCTCGGGTGGATTGTCCGGCGGGATCTCTGGCGGGATCGTGGGCCGGCCGGGATTCGGGTGCGGGGGCTGCGGAACATGCATGCTCAGATTCACTGAATTCTCCTGAAAAGCAAAGACCTCCGATCGGCATGCGCAAGCCGCATGCCCCGGCCCATCGGCCTGCCCCTTCTCACCGTTCGGACGCTTCGATGCAACGCGGTCTTTCTTCAGGCCCGAAACTTGCTCTCTGGATATACCTACATACTGAAAGAGAAGAATATGCAGCCCGACTGGACGACCATGTTTTCCCTCTCGATGTCGCCGTGGGAGATCATCATCCGCGGCAGCCTGATGTATTGGTTCATCTTTCTACTACTCAGAATGGCTGGCCGACGAGACGTAGGCTCAGTGGGAATCGCAGACATGCTGGTATTGGTCCTGATCGCCGACGCCGCGCAAAACGGCATGGCAGGCCAATACGAATCCATCACGGATGGCATGATCCTGGTCGCCACCATCATCGGTTGGACCGTGGCCATCGACCGCCTCGCCTACTACGTCAAACCCATCGGCCGGCTCCTCACCGCGGATCGGGTCTGTCTCGTCCAAGACGGCCAGATCTGCAGGCGCAATCTGCGCAAAGAATACATCACCAAAGACGAACTACTGAGCGAACTGCGCCAGCATGGTATCGACGACGTCAACGAGGTGCACCGCGCCTATATCGAAGCCGACGGCAACATCAGCGTAATCAAGCGAACCTGAACAAACCCCAAGTCCCCTCTCCGACTCTCGGTAAACGCCATGACCCGTCTTTTTATGCAAAGCAACACGCCAGAGCGTATCGGCCACGTCACGCTCACCCATCCGGACCGCATCGTGTTGCGCCCACCGAAGACCACCAAATCCGACCTGGCCCATTACTACGAAGCCATCGCCCCCCACATGCTCGAGCACCTGAAAGGCCGCCGTATCGCCATGCTGCGCTGTCCGGACGGCGCTGACGAAGATTGTTTTTTTCAAAAACACCTGACGGGCGACCTGCCTTCCGGCCTCACGCGCGATGCGGGGCACCTGCAGATACAGTCCACGGAGGGCCTGCTGGCTCTGGTGCAGCTAGGCGTCATCGAGTTTCACACCTGGGGCGCCCATGCGCCCCAACACGACAACCCCGACCGCGTCACGCTCGATCTGGATCCAGGTCCGGACATATCCTGGCGCGGCCTGATCGAAGCCACGCAACTGGCCCACGGGCTCATGACCGAAGTCGGCCTGGCGCCCTTTTTAAAGACCACCGGCGGCAAAGGACTACACCTCGTCGCCCCCATCCGTGCCACCCGTTCATGGGAAACGGTCAGGATCCTCGCCCACCACCTCGCCCAGCGTCTGGCGAATGCCATGCCTGACCGCTTCACTGCCAACATGGCCAAAGACCAGCGGCGTGGCCGGATATTTGTCGACTACCTGCGAAATGGCAACGGGTCGACCGCCATCTGCGCTTACTCTGTGCGCGCTCGGCCCGAGGCGCCGGTCTCGATGCCGCTGCCTTGGACTGCATTGGACTTTCACAACGACTTGCGAGCTGCGGCATTCAACGTGCGCAATGCGCTAGACCATGTGCAGACCCATGCAGATCCTTGGCCCGACTATGCCGCTCGCCGCACTGTGCTGACGCAACGTATGCTGGATCGCCTCGGCCTCTGATCAGCGGGCCGCAGGCTCGGGTTCTGGCGGAACCAGCGGATCGAAATCCTGCCATTTCCCGTTTTCCCAACGGCCGTTGGCGCGCTCGACATCCTGGCCGCCCGACTCGCGCAATAGACGCGCGACTTCGGTTTCCTTGTCAGAGGACACAGTCACTGCCAGCAGAACCCCTGCAGCACGCACTGGCGGATGTTCCTCGACGACAGACACCCCGCCATTTGGCCGTATCCGGCGCCTGCGTACACGGCCGACTGCCACCATCGCGCCGATCAAGGCGCCCACATAGGCACCGACCCCGCCGGCCGCAATGACAATGAGGCTGGAATACTCAAAATTGCGTACCGCCAGCATCGTCAGCGCCGCGCCGAGCACGCCCAATATGGAAGCCCCAAGCAACACCCCGATCACGCCGCCTGTCGCATCAGGATCCTCGCGGCGGTCCCCGCCGACAGGAAAGCGATCATGCGAGCCCGCCGTGTTCACGTAGAACGTATGGACTTGGTCTCCCGCGTACCCGTGGCGCTGCAGATGTTCCGCGGCCACGCCTGCCTGGTCAAACGTTTGATATCGCGCTGCGACGATCAATGACATGAGGCATTCTCCTTGCGCGGCGGCTGGTGCTCATTGCCCTGCCGTGTGCCCGGATAGCGGCCCCCTTCTTCGTATTGCGGCCCGTGACGATTCGGGCCTTTATCAGGCTCAGGCTCGGGACGCTCGCCACGAGGCCGGCCGTAGTCGGGCTCTTCCGCGCCCCAGCGGCCGGACTCTCGCGTGTGCTTTTGCCGGCCGCGGTCCGCTTCGGCTTCGTTGTCAGACGGCTCGCTGCGTCGATGCTGATTTGACATGACCTTGCTCCCATTTTGACAACGGGTGAGCAAGCATCATGCCTGCAGCATGCCACTAGTGGCCAGATTTTCCATAGTCCTCTGGCGCAGGGTTGCCGCCAGGTACTACGTGTCCCGCCTGAGCATATTCCTCGAGCTTGTTGTACAAGGTCTTGGGACTGATACCGAGTACAGCCGCCGTTTGTTTCCTGACCCCCTGGCAGCGTTCCAGCGTAGCCAGGATCAACTGGCGATCGGCCTCGGCCAATGTTGCACCGACAGGCACCCGCATCAATGTCGGTCGCTTGCCCGCGTCAGTCGGACTGGCCTGCCGTATCAAGGTATCGCCCGTCACTTCGTCACCATCGGCCAGGATAAAAGCCCGGCGTACGAAATTCCTCAGCTCGCGCACATTGCCAGGCCATGTGTGATTCTGTATGGCTTGGCGGGCCTGCTCGCTAAAGGTCTTGTTCGTACCGTGCTCGGCATTCAGCCCCGAGAGAAACTGATCCGCGAGCATCAGAATATCGTCGCCGCGCTCTCGCAATGCGGGCAGATCCACGGGAAACACGCTCAGCCGGAAATATAGATCCTCGCGGAATTTTCCATCCTGCACAGCCTGTTCGGGATTACGATTGGTCGCGGCGATCACCCGCACATCGCAAGAGATCTGCTGGTGCGATCCCACCCGCACGAAACATCCCGACTCGAGCACACGCAGCAACTTGACTTGCATCTCCAGAGGCATTTCCGTGACCTCGTCCAAAAACAAGGTGCCACCATCGGCCTGCTCGAAATAGCCCTTGTGCATGCGGTCAGCGCCGGTGAAGCTGCCTCGCTCATGGCCGAATAATTCGCTTTCGATGAGATTCGGCGCAATCGCGCCGCAGTTCACCACCACAAACGGCTTTTGACTGCGTGGGCTCAACTGATGCAGCGCATGCGCGGCCAGTTCCTTGCCCGTGCCGCTCTCGCCGACCAGCAGCGTAGTCACCTCGCTGGGCGCAGCGCGGGATATCTGGTCAAAGAGCCTCGTCATCGGCTCGGAGTTTCCTAACATCTTGCCCAGACGGCCCGGCGCCTTGACGGGCTGGCTCGAATTCTCCGCATCGCCAAAGCCACCGGCCACGCGGTTCAGGATGCGCAACAGGCGGTCCATCTCGATGGGCTTGACCAGATAGTCAGTTGCTCCCAGCCGCAAGGCCTCGATGGCTGAATCCATCGTTCCATGACCGCTGATCACAACGACCTCTGCGTTGCCAATAGGAACTCGTTCAAACAGATCCATACCGCTGCCCTCAGACAGCCGTACGTCCAACAGCAATAAATCGGGAACATGCCGTTCCCATTCGATTACAGCGCGCTTGATCGTGCTGGCTTGTGAAACCGTATAACCGCTGTCCTTGCCGATTTCAGCCAACGTGTCGCGCACAGCATCATCGTCGTCAACGATTAAAAGATGAGGCATACCTATTCCAGAGACAAGGTTTCATGAGCTTGATTTTGCAGCATAACGCTTTCGACATCCGAGAAACGTAAACATCAGATACGATTCAATAAAGTTTTCAAAACTTCTCCGGTTACTACTCCCCGTGGTCGCGATAAAACATGCGGATTCTCAAGAGGTTGACGGCCGTCTCCGGGCGTAAGAACGCTGGACGCTCTGCGTAATATTTACCGGCGCGTGTAAACACGACCAGGAGATCCGCGCAGCAGGCCTCCGTGTGGGCTCTATATCAGGGCGGTCACCAGCGAGCTGGCACGGAAATTGCATGAATGTGGAGATAAGGCAGCACTGCTTGCCCCCACAAGTCACACCCTGATGAGGAGAGTCCCAGTGCCTTACGTCGCGTCAGAACTGCGTCTACGCCAGCAAACTACCTTGGCCCCCAGGATGCAGCAATCCGTGCAACTGCTTCAGTTGTCCGCGCTGGAATTCAGCGTCGCGATTCAAAATGCCCTGAATACCAATCCTTTTCTCGAGGAAGAGGATCTGCAGAGCACTGGCGCCCCGCCGTCGTACAACGACTCAGACCCGCTACCTGCCGCCAACCAGCAGACTGCGTCAGAAGAAACGTATCACGATAAGGAAGAGGCATTCACCGCCCCGTCTGCGTATTCTGGCGACTATCCGACCAAACGAAAGTCTCTATCCGATAGCGGCGATCACGACCTCTCGCATTGGGTCGCCGCCCCGCCGTCATTGCAAAGCCGCATGCGCGAAGCACTATGTGCCCATCCACTGTCCGAGCGGGATCGTCTGCTGGCCGAGTACATCATCGATGCGCTGGACGGCGATGGCTACCTGCGCACGCCGCTGGAATCCTTGGCCGGACAAGGAGATTTCGAACCTGCCCCTGATCCCTCAGAGTGGGCGGCTGCCCTGCGCCTGGTGCAGCACCTGCAGGCCCCGGGGCTGGCAGCGCGGGACCTGAGCGAATGTCTCTCGCTGCAATTGCAGGCTGAGCCATGCCATGACGATGAGTTGACCGCACTAGCCTTGACTATCGTCCGCAATCATCTCGACATCCTGGCCCGTAATGACTGGAACGCCTTGCTGCATAAAACCGGCAGTTCGCCAGATCAATTGCGGCAGGCCTGCGAACGCATCCGTGCGCTGGACCCTAAACCCGGGCGGCGCTATGACCAGGAAGCTCCCGTCTATGTCGTCCCGGATGTCATTGTGCGTAAGCAACAAGGGCAATGGCACGTATATCCCAATCGGGACGCCATGCCGCGCGCGCGACTGGATCGCGTTTACGCAGACTTGTTCCGCCGCGTACGCCATGACGAGCGTGGCCCCTTGGCCCAGGAACTGCAAGAAGCCCGCTGGCTAGTGCGCAACGTCGAGCAGCGTTACACCACCATTCAGCGTGTGGCCGAAGCCATCGTTCGGCGCCAGCAGCGTTTTTTCGAATATGGCGAAGTGGCTCTCAGGCCGCTGCTGCTGCGGGAAATCGCGGACGTGCTCGAGATTCATGAATCCACGGTGTCGCGCGCGACGGCAAATAAATATATGGTCACGCCGCGCGGCCTGTACGAGTTCCGGCATTTTTTCTCCCGCGAGTTGGCAACCGCCACGGGCGGCTCCTGCTCGGCGGCAGCGGTGCAGGCCTTGATCCGTGAATGGATTGCGAACGAGGACCCGAGCGACCCGCTGTCCGACGTCACACTGACGCAGCGCCTGGCCGAGGATGGCATCGTTGTCGCGCGTCGTACCGTGTCCAAATACCGTGCGCAACTGAAGCTGCCCGCCGCGGAATTGCGGCGCCGGTACTAGATCACCAAAATGCGGCGCACGCGCTCGAGCAGCGCCTCGAGCTTGAAGGGTTTCACAATCAGTTCCATCCCTGTATCCAGAAATCCCTGAGCGGCGGCGGCGTTCTGCGCGTAGCCCGTCATGAACAGCACCTTGATATCGGGGTGCACCTGACGCGCCACGTCGGCCAACTCCCGGCCATTCAACCCAGGGAGTCCGACATCGGTCAGCAGTAAGTCGATGTGCTTTGTCCTATCCATGAGTTGGCGGCCCTCCAGGCCGTCCGATGCGACCAATACCTCGAGGCGCAACTGCGCCAACGCTTCAGAGACCATTTGACGGACAGCGGCATCGTCTTCTACCAGGGCCACAACCGCCGGTGGCAAACTGTCATCGACGGGAACAGGTACGGCATCCGTCTTCCCTTCAGCGGGCGGCATCGCGCCCGTATAGCGGGGCAGATACAGCCGCACGCTCGTGCCTTGGCCAACGATGCTGTCCAGCGATACAAAGCCTCCCGCCTGCTGCGCGAAACCATAGATCATCGAGAGTCCCAGCCCGCTGCCTTCGCCCAACGCTTTGGTCGTAAAGAAAGGCTCAAAAGCACGATTCTTGATGTCATCGGGCATGCCACAGCCGGTATCGGCCACGCAAATTTCGACGAAATCGCCCGGCGCCAATTCGGCGTTCTGCACTAACGACGCCTGATCCAACACCCTATTGGTCGCCTGTAAGGTCAGTTCCCCGCCCTCGGGCATCGAATCGCGCGCGTTGATGACCATGTTGAGCAGCGCATTCTCAAGTTGATTGGCGTCACAGCATACCGGCCACGAGACGGGATCCGTATGCAAGATCAACCGCACGTGTTCGCCGGTATAGCGTCGAAACAAATCCTCCATCGATTGCAGCACGCGTACCGGACATAGCGGCACGGGCGCAATAGGCTGCCGGCGGGCAAACGCCAACAGCCGCTGCGTCAAGCGCGCGGCGCGCTCGGTCGACTCGCTCGCCGTATCGATAAAGCGCTCTGCCGCTTCGAGATTGCCGGCGGCCAACTTGCGACGTATCAGGTATAACGCGCCGGAGATACTTTGCAGCATATTGTTGAAGTCATGGGCGATGCCACCCGTCAACTGCCCGACAGCCTCCATCTTTTGCGATTGCCGCAACGCGTCTTCGGCCTGGCGCAGAGCCTCGGCCTGCGCACGCAGATCGGTATCATCCCGCCCCGCCATATAGAGGTCGCCCTGCGCTCGGGAAATTGTCCACGTGATCCAGCTGTAGCTGCCGGAACTGTGCTTCATCCGATTTTCCAGATGCCGTGCCTCGTGGCCGCCGTTTGCTGTCGGCATGAGGACCTGCGCGGTCGCTGCGTAATCGTCTGGGTGGACCAAATCAGCCAGAGGCATGGCCAAAAACTGCTCGGGCGTCCAGCCCAAAATATCCCGCACGGCGGGATTGACGCTGACATAGCGTCCCTGCGCGTTGACGACCGCCAGCAACTCAGGAGACAAACGCCAGATACGATCCCGTTCGGCGATGGCCAATTCCACCCGTTTTTCCAGCTCTCTGTCGTACTGCGACCGTTCAATAGCCAGTGCTGCCGTGCGCGTCACCAAGGCAATCGCATCGATATCCTGCGGCGACGGCAGACGGGTCGTGGCGTAATAATTGGAGAAGACGCCTAATAACTGCCCGTCTGTCCCTTTGATGGGCGTGGACCAACAGGCGCGTATTCCTTGCTCCATCGCAAACTCGCGCCAGTCGGACCAGTTGGGGTCGATCATCACATCGTTGGCATAGACCGCCGTCCCGAAATAGGCGGCCGCGCCCCATGACGCCATATGCGGCCCTATCGGCACCCCATTGACTGCCTGCCGATAACTCTCGGAAAAACTGGGAGCGGCCCCGTGTACCAGGTGTTTGCCCGACTCATCCACGAACGCGATGGCGGTGCGCAGCGCCACGCCGGATTGTGCCTCGACAGCGTGCAGTACATACAACAGCACATCCGCCAGGGGGACCCCGGCGGCGATACGCTGCAACATCACACGTTCGTCCTCCAGGCGGGCAAGCGTGTCTGTCCAGGGATTGCGCACTCGATTCTTGTTACTTAGCATCTCGCGTCACGCTACTGCGTTTCCCGCCACAAAGCAAGTTTCAATGTGACTTCGGTTTGGCCGGCACCTTGACTCCGGCTTTGCGTGCTTTGGACAAACCGATAGCAACAGCCTGTTTGTTCGATTTGGCTGGCCCTTTATGCTTGCGCTTGGCTTCGATCTCCGCTTCGACGAAATGACCTGCCTGTGTTGAGGGAGATTTTCCGGCCTTGCGGTCGGCCTCGGCCTCTTTTTTCGCAGTTCGATCGGGCATGACAACCTCCTGTTTACGGATCGGATAGCGAGCGGTGTGAACCATATTGCCCGCACAGTTATTTTCGACTACATGCAGCAAGTCGCGTGCCTGGCTTCCCGCGCGTCGTGCTTACACAGGATTGGCGCCTTCGCTCTTGCTACGCACGTCTCATGTCCGGGCAACCCAATTCACCGGAGATCTCTGCGGCCACTCCGATCACCAGCGGTACCAGTTCGCGCATACGCGCCATCGACAGATAAGGCACGGTACTGGATACGCTCAACGCTGCCACGATAGTGCGGCTGGCATCGCGGATCGGAGCCGCCACACAGCGGATCGACGGTTCGTTGTCTTCGAGGTCAAAGGCATACCCCTGCGCAGCATACTCTTGCATACGGGTCAAAAACGCCCGTACATCCTGCCGCCCTCCTGCAGCATGCGGTGATACAGGTCCACCGATTTCGAACAACTCCTCCCATTGCGCAGGCGTGTCATCCAGCAGCAGCGCCTTTCCCACGCCGGTGGCGGCCAAAGGCATGCGATGGCCTACCCGCGAACGCATCTCCAGCCCCTTTTTTCCGGGAATTTTCTCCAGATACAACACCTCATCGCCATCACGCACCGCGAGATGAATCGTGTCACCCGTGCGATCCGCCAGCGTATCGAGATAGGGGCGCGCCAGCACGGCAATAGGAAAAGCCTCGCGCGCGAGAAAACCCAGCTCGATCAACCTCGGGCCCAATGCATATCCCACGCCGGGCAGCACGCGTAAGTAGCGCTCCTGCACAAGGCAACTGGCCAGGCGATGAGTAGTGCTGCGCGCTACGCCGATCTTTGCGCAGATCGCTTTGAGGTCCCTGTCGCCTGCTGCGACGGCATGGATGACCGCGAGGCCGCGTATCAGCGTCTGAGTGCCGGAGGTCACATTCGGTTGGGCGCTGGGCGTACGCATGATGAGAAGGCTCCGCGATATGAAGGATGAGTCATTGTAATCCCTATATATGGGATTAAATACCGTATATTGAGACGATTTCAGCACTGATCTAGAATTCGCCAAAACGCGCTGGCCCTCAGCGCGACTGATTCGTAAAAATCCGCTATTGAGCCGGGCCGGTGATCGGGCCACCTCGGCGGAACGATAAAGAGACATCTTTCCGATATGACATTGCCCACGGCTAATGCCGCCTTGATCGCCCTGGACTGGGGCACCACGTCGTTACGGGCCTATTTGCTCGACGGCACCGGCCGCACATTGCAAACACGTGCGCTGCCCTGGGGCATCATGCGCCTGCCTGAACGTCGGGCTGATACCCCAATCCCGCCTGCTGCCGACGACGGTTTCGAGATTGCGTTTGACGAGGCTTGTGGTGATTGGCTGCGTGATCAGCCGCACTTGCCGGTGATCGCCAGTGGCATGGTAGGCAGCGCGCAGGGCTGGCGGGAAGCGGCCTATCTGGACGTGCCGGTGGATCTGTCCGGGATCGCCCGGTTGATGACGACGATCGAACGTCCTGGCCGAACCAGCGTTCATATCGTGCCTGGACTCATCCAGCACGGAGACCTGCCCAACGTCATGCGCGGCGAGGAAACGCAGATTGCCGGCATTCTGGCGCTGCGCCGATCCGAGACGGCCGATCTGCTGATTGGTTTGCCCGGGACGCATTCCAAATGGGTTCGCGTACGGCATGGCGAGGTGATCCATTTCGACACGTACATGACAGGCGAAGTCTATGCCGCCCTGCGCGATCACACTATTCTCGGCCGCACCATGGTCCCAAACGCGCCTGCCGATCCATACGGCTTCGCTCGCGGCCTGGCTGTGGCGGGCAGTCCGGATGGGCGGGCGGGACTTCTGTCCAACCTGTTCAGCACACGCACATTGGGCCTGACTGGCCAACTCGATGGCAGCGCACAAGCAGACTATTTATCCGGCCTGCTGATCGGCCACGAAGTCGCCAGCGTACTGGCATTGCAGCGTGCCGCGGGCCCGCTGCCCCGAATCGTGTTGTGCGGCCAGGAGGATCTCTGCCAGCGCTATGTCCAGGCCTTGCGTCTGCATGGCGCCGATGATCTCGAACTCGCCCCCCATGCAACCGAACGAGGCCTGTGGCACTTGGCCCAAGCCGCCGGCCTGGTGCCGGCCCAGTCTGTTTGATTTCTGCCGACAAGGAAAACGTCCATGTCCATTCCTGTATTTGAAGCCGCCCTGTCGCAATGCCCGCTCATCGCCATCCTGCGAGGTATCGAACCCGACGAAGCGTTGGCGGCCGGCCAAGCGCTATATGAGGCCGGTTTTCGGTTGATCGAAGTGCCGTTGAATTCGCCCTCTCCGTTGGACAGCATCCGCCTATTGCGAGACGGCTTGCCCACCGACTGCGTAGTCGGTGCAGGCACGGTAATGTCAGCGCAGGCGTGCACCGATGTCGCCGCAGCAGGCGGCCAGATCGTGGTGATGCCGCACAGCGATCCCGAGGTCATCCGGGCGGCCAGGTCTGCCGGTATGGCTTGCTGCCCAGGCGTAGCCACGCCCACAGAGGCGTTTGCGGCACTGGCCGCCGGCGCCAATGTGCTGAAGATGTTCCCAGCTGAACAGCTCGGCGTGCCGGTGCTCAAAGCATGGCGAGCCGTGATGCCAGGCACGATCCGTTTAGTGCCGGTCGGCGGCATTACGCCGCAAAACATGGCGCCGTTCGTTGCTGCCGGCGCCAGCGGATTCGGTCTGGGGTCCGCGCTGTACAAGCCCGGTAAATCGGCAGCCGATATCGGGCGCGATGCCCGAGCCTTTATACAGGCCTACGCCCAGGCCCGTGGCGCTTAAGCTCCTGGAGTCCCTATGAAAATTACGAAACTGACGACGTACATCGTGCCGCCCCGGTGGTGCTTTTTAAAGATCGAGACCGACGAGGGCATCACGGGCTGGGGCGAGCCCGTCGTCGAGGGGCGTGCGCATTCCGTCGCTGCCGCCGTCGAGGAACTGGCTGACTACCTGATAGGCAAAGACCCGCGCAACATCGAAGACCACTGGACGGTCCTGTACCGTGGCGGCTTCTATCGCGGTGGCGCCGTACACATGAGCGCCTTGGCGGGCATCGACCAGGCGCTGTGGGATATCAAGGGTAAGGCGCTGGATGTCCCGGTTGCCCAATTATTGGGCGGCAACGTGCGCGACAGCATCCGGGTGTACTCGTGGATCGGTGGCGACCGGCCCGCCGATACGGCAGCCGCTGCCAAAGCCGCGGTCGGACGCGGATTTACCGCCGTCAAAATGAACGGCACCGAAGAAATGCAGTACATCGACTCGTACGACAAGGTCGAGAAATGCCTGGCCAACGTGGCCGCCGTGCGCGAGGCCGTGGGCCCGAATGTCGGCATCGGCGTGGATTTCCACGGACGCGTGCACAAGCCCATGGCCAAAGTGCTGATCAAGGAACTCGAACCGTACAAGCTGATGTTTATCGAAGAACCCGTACTGAGCGAACACTACGAGGCGCTGAAAGAATTGGCGCCGTTGTCGAGCACGCCGATTGCGCTCGGTGAACGGTTGTACTCGCGCTGGGACTTCAAACACATCCTGGCACAGGGATACGTGGACATCGTGCAGCCCGATGCCTCGCATGCAGGCGGCATCACCGAATGCCGCAAGATCGCCTCGATGGCCGAGGCCTATGACGTCGGCTTGGCGCTGCACTGCCCTCTCGGCCCGATTGCTTTGGCAGCGTGTTTGCAGCTCGATGCTGTTTGCTACAACGCCTTTATCCAAGAGCAGAGTCTGGGCATTCACTACAACTCCAGCAACGACCTCCTGGATTACGTCACCAATCGCGATGCATTTGCCTACGAAGATGGTTACGTACGGATTCCGTCCGGCCCGGGCCTGGGCATCGAGGTCAACGAAGAGTACGTACGCGAGCGCGCCGCCATAGGGCATCGCTGGCGCAATCCCGTGTGGCGTCACGCGGACGGCAGCTTTGCCGAATGGTAAGGCGGCAACGCGAATCAATGTAAATACCTCGGAGAAGAAATGAGACACCGCTTCATGAAAGCGGCCGGCATCGTGCTGGCTGCCACGCTGTCAATAGGCGCCGTCCAGGCCGCCGAATACCCCAGCCGTTCCATCGAACTCGTCGTACCGACCGCGGCCGGGGGCGGCACCGACGCCGTTGCCCGTGCCTTTGCCGAAGCCGTGCGCGGCCATCTAGGGCAGCCCATGGGTGTCGTCAACAAACCGGGCGGCGGCACCGCGATCGGCACTGCCGATGTCGCCAAAGCGCGCCCCAACGGCTACAAGCTCGGCATGGTCGTGGTCGAGATGGCCATCTTGCCGAGCCTGGGTCTGGCTCCTTTCAAAACGGACGAGTTCACTCCCATCGCGCGCATCAACGCCGATCCGGCAGCGGTGACGGTGCGAGCCGATGCGCCATGGAAAACACTGGAAGAGTTCAACGCCTATGTCAAAGAGCATCCTGGCAAGGTGCGCGTGGGCAACGCCGGCACGGGCTCGATCTGGCATCTGGCCGCAGTCGCCTACGAACAGAAGATCGGCGGCAAATTCAGCCATATCCCCTACGACGGTGCAGCGCCCGCTGTCACGGCGCTGTTGGGCGGGCATATCGAGGCCGTGACGGTGAGCCCGGCCGAGGTGTTCACCCACGTGTCGTCCGGCAGCTTGCGCACGCTCGCCGTCATGGACGATAAGCGTGCCCGCGGATTTGACAGCGTGCCCACACTCAAGGAATCGGGCATTGATCTGTCCATCGGCACCTGGCGTGCATTGGTCGGGCCCAAAGGACTCCCCGAGGACATCGTTGCCAAACTGCGTGACGCGTCCCGCAAAGCCGTCGAGGAACCGGCTTATATCGAAGTGCTCGACCGGTTGAATCTCGGCCGCGTTTACGACGACGGCGAGGCATTCAAGGCCAGCCTGGCCAAAGAAGAAGCCACCTATGCCGGCCTCATCAATCAGTTGGGCCTGCGCCGCTGACCTTTCACCACGCTTGGCGTCCCGTATGTGAACGACCGGCAACAAGAGACAACGCAGATATGGTGCTGAACGAAAAAAAAGCCAGTGGACTGATTGGATTGATGGCCATTGTGAGCGGCATAGCCGCCATCATCACGGCGCGGGACTTTCCGCCTAGCCTGACGGATACGGATGTGGGGCCAAGCATCTTTCCAACCGCATATGGCGCGATACTGGCCATTCTAGGCCTAGTCCTGTTTGCCAGCGGCTTGCGCCGCGCTTCCAAACGTGGCGCAGCGGACGAAGGCGGTACGCCGCCCTTGGACATCGCCAAGCTTGTGTTTGGCGTCGTCGGTGTCGCGGCGTATCTGTGGATCATCGACTATGCCGGGTTCGCGATCTCAACAATCATCTATTTATGGCTGATGATCGGACTCATGCGCGGCACGGCTGGATTCCGGCAGATATCGACGCCCGTGCTCGCGATACTGATCGGGCTAGCCGTCTACGCAGCGTTTGTCATGCTGCTGCAAGTGCCGCTGCCGACAGGCCTGTGGCTCGACAGCGCGGCATGACAGGAGGACGACATCATGGATAGTTTGTTAGCTTTATTAGACGGCGCACGCCACCTGCTCGGCCAATGGGACGCCATGCTGATGGCTGTGGCGGGTGTGGCGTTGGGTCTTGTCGTAGGCGCCCTGCCCGGACTGTCGGTTGCCATGGGCGTGGCCATCATGCTGCCGTTCACCTACGGCATGGAACCATTACACGGATTGCTGTTGCTGTCGGGCATTTTCTTTGGCGGCGTGTACGGCGGCTCGATCACCGCCATCCTGCTGCGCATTCCCGGCACGCCGGCGGCGGCCGCTACCGCACTCGATGGCTATGCCATGACGCGTCAGGGCCGGGCGGGCCAGGCGCTCGGCGTGGCAACGGTATCGTCGTTCACGGGCGGTGTCATCAGTGTTCTCGTGCTGATCTTTCTGGCCCCTCTGCTGGCCCAGTTCGCCTTGCGTTTCAGCGCCGCCGAGTCATTTGCGCTGGCTGTCTTCGGGCTCAGCATCATCGCCAGCATCTCGGGCGGCTCCGTATTGAAGGGCCTGCTCTCGGGCTTTGCCGGATTGCTATTGGCGACGGTCGGCATGGACCCGCTGCTCGGACTGCCACGTTTTACGGGCGGCATGTCGGAACTGTATTCCGTGCCATTCATTCCCATCATGATCGGGCTCTTTGCGGCGGCAGAGGCGTTCAAGATGCTTTCGGAAAGCAGTCATGCGGCTGAACTGAAAACGGCCATCGGCCGGATTTTGCCCACGCGCGAGACGCTGCGCAACATCTGGGGCACTGTGTTGCGTTCGAGCGGCATCGGCACCGCCATCGGCATCATCCCCGGAGCGGGCGCCGATATCGCCGCCTTTGTTGCCTACGGCGAAGCCAAGCGTTTCAGCAAAGCGCCCGAGACTTTCGGCGAAGGCGCGATGCAAGGCGTCGCGGCGGCCGAAGCCGGCGCCAACGGGTGCACGGGCGGCGCCATGCTGCCCATGCTGACGCTGGGCATTCCCGGCGATGCCGTGACCGCTATCATGCTGGGCGCCCTGACACTGCAAGGCATACAGCCTGGTCCGCGCCTGTTCCAGGAAAACGGTGACTTGGTGTTCAGCCTGTTCGCCGGCCTGCTGTTGTGCTACGTGATACTGCTCGTGATGGCGCTGTGCTCGCTACGCTACGTCGCGCGGATGGTCCAGGTTCCGAAATCGATATTGATGCCGCTCATCATGGTGCTCTCTGTCGCGGGTGCATATGCCATTGGCAATAGCATGTTCGACGTCGGGATCATGCTGGTGGCAGGTGCCATCGGTTTTCTGATGATCAAGGCTGGACTTCCGGCGTCGCCCATGGTGCTGGGCCTGGTCCTCGGTCCCATGGCGGAAAGCAATTTCCGCCGGGCGTTGACGCTGTCCGAAGGCAGCTATGATTTTCTCTATACCCGGCCTATCACGGCCACTCTGCTAGCAGTGGCGTTGATCACCATGTTTGCCCCCGCATTGTCGGCCTATCGCAAGCGGCGCCGTGCCAACCGCGGCGTTGCCACTCACCCAGGAGCCCAGACATGAAACCCCACGTCCTCAAGGTTGCTCATGTCCCGCATTTCCTCGATGAACACCTGAACCAGCATTTTCAGGTGCATACAGCCACGCAAGACGCAGAACCCGGCTCGCTATCGGCCATTGCGCCGGACATCCGCGCACTGGTGGCCAATGGCGAATCGACGATCCGCGCGACCCTGCTCGACCAGTTGCCTGCATTGGAATTGATTGCTGTATTCGGCGTGGGGTACGACGGCGTAGACGTTGCTGCCGCACAGGCCCGTGGAATAGCCGTCACGAACACGCCCGACGTGCTCACCGACGACGTCGCGGACATGGGCATGGCCCTGTTGCTGACGCTCGCGCGGCGCATCGTCGAAGCCGACGCTTTTGTACGGGCTGAGCAATGGCCCAAAGGTCCATTCCCCTGGTCACGCAGCGTATCGCGGCAAAAGCTTGGTATTGTCGGGCTGGGCCGTATCGGCTCGGCATTCGCTCAGCGGGCTGCGGCATTCGGCATGGATATCGCCTATACCGGCCGCACGGTCAAATCAGGCGTGCCCTATCGCTACCAGCCGTCATTGGCCGCCCTGGCCGAGGAAGTCGATTTCCTGGCCGTCTGCGCGCACGGCGGTGAAAGTACGCGGGGCCTGATCGATGCCAAAGTCCTCGACGCGCTCGGCCCGCAGGGATTATTAATCAACATCGGACGCGGCTCGGTCGTAGACGAAGCCGCACTGATTCAGGCGCTGCAACACGGCACTATTGCCGGAGCAGGCCTGGACGTCTTCGCCCACGAGCCCAACGTACCGGCGGCATTGCGCGCTT
Organism: Bordetella genomosp. 4; assembly: GCF_002261185.1. GTDB lineage: Bacteria > Pseudomonadota > Gammaproteobacteria > Burkholderiales > Burkholderiaceae_B > Bordetella_A. The sequence continues at coordinate 143,246 of NZ_NEVQ01000013.1, read as the reverse complement.
TGCCTAACGTCGTACTGACACCGCATGCAGCCAGCGCCACGACACAAACCCGGCAGGCGATGAGCGATCTCGTCTATGAAAACCTGGCTGCGCATTTTGCTGGCCGGCGTCTGGTCACACCCGTTTCGAACTAGGCGCTCGCGATCAATGCCCGGTGATCACATCAGACATTGATCGCGCCGCCAAAAAGACGGATACGCATCAATAAAGAAGACCTAAGAGCGCTTGAAAACGCGCTTGATGCCTGTCAGCACACCTACCAGGACCGCACCGGCGGCCACACCAAACAGGGCATTCAATATCGTGGAGACGACTGCTCTCACCCACCCAGCGGCGGATGCCAGTTCGCTCAGATGCTCGATGGCATGATGCACAGGCGCAATGCCGTGCGTCAGAATCGCACCGCCCACCATGAACATGGCAGCGGTACCGACCACGGATAGCGTTTTCATCAAATACGGCGCAGCCCGCACAATCACGTTGCCCAGGCCACGCGCCGCCGCGGATGGTTTGCTGCGCAGGTGCAGGCCCAGATCATCCAGGCGGACGATACCCGCGACCAATCCATACACGCCGACCGTCATCGCCAGCGCAATCGTCGTGACCACGAGCGCCTGACGCACAAAGTCCGCCCCAGCCACAGCACCCAAGGTGATCGCAATGATTTCGGCTGACAGAATAAAATCGGTGCGAACCGCGCCTTTGATTTTTTCGCGCTCGAACGCCACCATATCGACACGCTCGTCCTGCAGAGCGTGGGCGCGGGCCTCGTGATTGCCTGCGGGTGTGCTGTCATGCGGTAAAAACCGGTGGATCAGCTTTTCGGCGCCTTCGAAACAGAGAAATGCCCCGCCCACCATCAGCAGAGGGGTCACAGCCCAAGGCGCAAAAGCGCTGATGAGCAATGCCGCCGGCACCAGAATGCATTTATTGCGCAGCGATCCCTTGAACACGGCCCAGACGACGGGCAACTCGCGATTGACCGACACGCCGGTGACCTGCTGCGCGTTGAGCGCCAGATCATCGCCCAGTACACCCGCCGTTTTCTTGGCGGCGACTTTGGTCATGACAGAGACATCGTCCAGGATCGTGGCGATATCGTCGAACAAGGCAAAAAAGCTGCTTCCGGCCATCCAGGCCTCCAGAACTGACGCAGAAGCGTCGAGTTTACAAGCAATCGTGTTACGCCTGGCCGGGATGATGGCGAGCGGGATTCCAGCCTAGCCGGTTGTACAGGTGATAACGGGCAATACCCAGGTATTCGTGCAACGCGACATCTGCCAACGTAAAGTTATAAGACAGGGGTAACGCGGACGTGACGGCATGCAGGTAGTCCGCGCGAGCCGGGGTTGCCGAGACGCCGAAATGCGCAAAATACAGTTCGCTGCGCCGCATGTGTATCGCCGACGACACCAGCACGGCACGATCGATCTGCTCGCGCTGCAGCAACGCGCTGGAGAACTGCGCATTCTGCCAGGTGTTCATGCTTTCGGATTCAAGCAGCACGTTGGCCGGATCTATGCCGAGGTGTACAAAGACATCGCGATAGGCGGCGGCCTCGGACACCCCGGTCCGGGCTGCATCGCCGCCGCTGACGACGATCTTGCAATAGGCAGCAGATTTTTTGCAGTCGTTATAGCGTTCTGCAGCGACAACGATACGTGGGTAAGAGAATACGCCCGGCTCGACGCTGCCCGCCACACGCTCGGTGCCGGCGCCCAGCAACACAATGGCGTTACGCTCGCCCCAAGCCACGGGCGGCGAGGTTTCATAATCCGACTGCAGTTTACCCAGTAGCCAGGCCGACATCGGGCCGCAGCCCACTGCCAGAAAACCCATCGCTGCAACAGCGTAGAACGCCAGGCTGGCGCGGCGCCATGACAACGCCGCGCAGCCTACCGCCAACACCATGATCACGACAAAAATCGCGAGTGTCATGTACGGCGATCCATCAGGCAATCGCCAGGCGGATTTCAGGCAGGCCCTGAAATTGGCCAACAATCGTACCGGGGGTTTTGGGTGCATACATTCCGGTATAGGTACCGCATGTGATCAAGGTCCCCGCAGGCACCCCTACCCCACGGCGTGCGGCGTGATTCACCAGCCAGGGTAATAATCGGCGCGGGTCGCCAGCCGGGTTGCCGGTTGTCTCTGGCGCGACATTGCGGCCATCGTGCGTCCAGGTCAACGACGGTTTCTCGAAAGGATAGCTGGCGTCGTAGGGCACGGCCTCGCCCACGACCAAGCCGCCGTGGCTTTGCAAGTCTGCCAGCATCGCCAGTTTGTCGACCGGCCAGCCGGCGTAGCGGCTGGAGACGATCTCGATCGTCGTCACGGTGTGGCTGATGGCCGCCAACACCTCGGCATCGCTGTAGACCTGCTCACCGGGTGCGAAGTCACGGTTAAAGCGGAATGCCAACTCCAGCTCCAGCACCAGGACGCCATAGGCACTGCGCTGAATCGTCGCCGGCGCCAGCTGCACGCCTGCGCCTGGCAGCGGCGCTGCCTGCATGGGACCATCCACCGATTTCGATCCGACCTTCCAGGCCGCAACCGGGGATTCCAGCGACGCAATGATCCGGTCCTGTACCGCGTAGGATTGCGATTCCTCGGTCGGGATCACGGACGTATCCAGCGTCACCTGGGTGCGGTTGCCAGGCCATGCCTGAATCAGTTGTGTGGCCAGTGCTTGAACGGCGGACGTGCTATCAGACATCAACATTCCTTATTAAAAAAGCGCTTGAAACCAGCCTCACGCAGCCCATGCTACGTGAAGGACGGCAGACCGGGAGAACGCGTGCATTTGTCCTGATAAAAACCGGACAAGCCTTAACGAAGAGTACACTTGATTGTCTAGGGTTTTCTCCGAGTCCACAACGTGCCATGCGATGCCTGCAAACGTCCTCGCCCCGGGCACCGGATCCAGCCGTCAAATAGCTAACACCTCAAGGCAGACTATGGAATTCGTCATCCCCAGCAGCACCAATCTCACCTTGTTTATCAGTGCAGCGATAGTACTCCTGCTTATCCCCGGCCCGGCCGTGCTGTACATCATTGCGCAATCGATCGAGCAAGGGAAAAAGGCCGGCCTGGTCTCGGACCTAGGGATCCACACCGCCACGCTGGTGCACGTCATCGCTGCGGCGCTCGGCCTGTCCGCGTTGCTGGCCTCGTCGGCGTTGGCTTTCGATATCGTCAAATACGCTGGCGCCGCTTACCTGATCTGGCTGGGACTGAAGAAAATCTGTACGCGCCCTACCGCGGGCAGTACCGATGTCCCGGTCGCCAAACGGCACTATCGCAAGCTCTATCGCGATGGTTTCATTATCAATTTGCTCAACCCGAAAACTGCGCTGTTTTTTCTGGCATTCTTGCCGCAATTCGTCGACGTCGGCCGCGGACACGTGGCCTCGCAGATTCTCTTTCTGGGCGCGGTGTTCATCGTCGTCGGCTTTATCAGCGACGCCTGCTATGCCATCGCCGCCGGTGCGGCAGGCCAATGGCTGCGCACCAGCCGCACCTATCTGAAACTGGATCGCTACCTGGGCGGCGCGATGCTGATCGGACTCGGCATCGCAGCCGCCTTTGCCGGCAATCACAAGACAGTAACGAAGTAGTCCTGCCTGCCGCTCACAGGGTCATCCCGCCATCGATCGTCAAACTCGCGCCCGTCATATAACCCGATTCGGCGCGAGCCAGATACGACACTACCCCTGCGATTTCTTCAGGCGAGCCTACCCGCTTGACAGGAATCGCTGGCAAGATGTGTTCGACATGGTCGCGTGTCATATCAGTCAGTGTCGGCCCAGGCTGCACATTATTGACGGTAATCCCGCGTGCAGCCACATCCAGCGCTACCCCTTTGACCATCGCAGCCACCGCCGCTTTCGTCATCGTGTAGACGCTGGAACCGGCATACCTGTTGTTCACTGCCGTATTGCTGCCTATTGTTACAACGCGGCCGCCTGGTCCCATACGGGCGACCGCGGCCTGGATCGCGAGAAACACACCTCGCACGTTCACGCTCAACATCAAGTCCAGATCTTCGACAGAGAACGTATCGACAGGCCCCAATCGCAAGATCCCTGCATTCACCACGGCAATATCCAATTTGCCGAATCGGTCTACGGCTTGTGCAACGGCCCGGCCCAAATCGTCTGCGCTGGCGCTATCCGCTTGAATTGCCACACCAGCTCGGCCCAACGCCACAATATCCCTGACCGTTGCCGCTGCGTGATCGGGCGCCGAAACATAGGTCAAGGCGACATCTGCGCCATCCTCTGCAAGCCGCTTGGCAATGGCCGCGCCAATTCCTCTCGAACCGCCGAACACCAGCGCTGATTTGCCCGCCAGGCTCGGGGCATGGTTAGTTTGAAACTGCGTCATGATTTTTCTCCATGTCCTCGGATGGTCTGCGTTACGGCTTCTGAACCGCCTTTACGGCATCGCCGATCACCTGTGCAACGGCATCGGGATGCGAGACCATCGACACATGACTGGACTGCAGCTTAGTCACATGCGCGCCGATGCGTTTGGCCATATCCAATTGCTGGCCCGGATCGATCATGTGGTCGTGTGTGCTCACGACAAACCAACTCGGCCGCGTCTGCCACGCTGCCTGTGTCACTGGTTCATCGAACGCTGCCCCACGGATCAGGCCCTGAGTCGCCGCAATCAGTTGTGCTTCGGCTGGGGGTACATCCTGTGCAAAATCTGACTTCACAACGGCAGCCGGCAGATAGAGATAGCCGTCCTTGGTTGCTGCGAGCTTGCCGATGCCGGGCGGAACGGGGTAGTTCTTGCCCAATGCCGCCGTGCTCTGCCCTGGCTCTGGCGCGAACGCCGCCACATACACCAGGCCCTTTACTTTTGGATCTAGGCCAGCCTGGGTGATGACGGTCCCTGCCCAGGAATGCCCGACCAGCACGACATCGCCGTCGACGCGATCTATGGCACGCTGGGTCGCTGCCACATCATCGGCCAAGGAGCTCAGCGGGTTCTGCACCGCAATGACCGGAATACCCGCCTTGTTCAGGCGGCTGATCACCTGATTCCAACTCGAACCATCCGCAAATGCGCCATGCACAAGAATGGCCGTCGGTGTACCCGCCGCCTGTGCTGCACTGCTGCCCATCACAGCAGCCATCGCCAACAACGACCCAGCCAGCCCTTTACTCAATGCATCCATGTTCCTTACTCCGCGATTCGTCAATGAAAGTTGTCTTTGCGTAGCCCGTCGGGCACAGTGCTACTAGACAACCTTGACGTATCTCGCGCGTGTCAGGATCGGTGCGCCGCACGTCGTCGTGTGTCGGCACGGAGGATAGATACAGTGCGATACCCTAAGCGCCGTATGGATCAGAAATGCGTCATACGCTGGCCGGACACCGACGTGCCCTGATGCACGCCCATCATGGCGCGTGACAAGCGGCTGGCGGCAGCCAGCACGGTTTCTTTGTGACCGTTCATGGCTTCTTCGGTCAGGCGGGACAGCGGTCCGGAAATGCAGATCGCGCCCAGCAAGGTCCAATTGGACGTATAAACCGGCGCAGAGATGCTGGACACCTCGGCGTCGCGCTCGCCTAACGACATCATGTAGCCGGCACGCCGTATCGACTCGTACGGCTCGCCCGCCTCGCCCGAAAAAGCCAGAATCACGCGGCCGGGACTACCCAGATTCAAGGGCAGCGCTGCCCCCACCCGCACGTGGTGGCGGATAGACCGTGGCCCCTCGACCCGCACGACACAGATACGCTGATTGCCCTCGCGCACATAAAACGTGGCGCTCTCGCCGGTGGCGCTGGATAACTCGCGCAGCACAGGCTCGACGACATCGTGCACATTGAACGTGGCCTGATAGCAGGCGCCCAGCCACCCCGCGGCGCGCGCCAATCGCCAGGTGCCGTCCACGCGTTGTGCCAGATAGTCGTCCATCGCCAGCGTCCGGGCCAACCGCAACACCGTCGAACGGTGATAGCCCGTGCGGCGGCTGAGCTCAGCCAAAGACAAATGGGAATCGTCGACGCCAAAGGCGCCCAGGATGCGCATGGCGCGCCGGACTGCGACGACGCCTTCGCCAGCATCGGAATTGTCTTCCGTATCGGGTTTAGAGTATTTCATTTGATAGAACATGTTGCATCAGACAAGACATCATTGTAATGGGCGGAACACGACAGCACAATGCACTCACCAAAAACCACATCCAAATCGGAGACAGAATGAACGTCCTACCTCGTGTACTCGCCGGCATCGCGCTAGCCTGCGCCCTGACCCCGGCCATTGCCCAGGATTTCCCGACCAAACCCATCCGTCTGATTGTGCCGTTCCCTCCAGGCGGTGGCACCGACACCCTGGCGCGCGAAGTCGCCAATAAGGTCGCTACAGATACGGGCTGGACCATTGTCACGGAAAACCGCCCCGGCTCCGGCGGCAATATCGGCGTAGACGCCGTGGCCAAGTCTGCCCCGGATGGCTACACCCTGGTCCTGGGCCAGACCAGCAATCTGGCGATCAACCCGACGCTATACGCCAAACTGCCCTACGACCCTGAAAAGGATCTCGCGCCGATCGGACTGATCGCCAGCGCGCCGCTGGTGTTGGCCATTCCCGCGCAGTCGCCGTACAAAACGCTGGCCGACGTCGTGAAAGACGCCAAAGCCAAGCCGTCAGCGCTCAACTACGGCTCGTCCGGCAATGGCACCGTCAGCCACCTGGCCACGGTCAAACTGCAACAAGCCACCGGCACGACATTCACCCACATTCCCTATAAAGGGGCCGCACAAGGAATCAACGATCTGATCGGTGGACAAATCGAGATGTACATGTCGTCTGTGCCGACCCTGATCGGCCACATCCGCAACGGCAAAATGCGTGGCCTGGTCGTGACGTCTTTGCAGCGTACGCCGGATCTGCCCGATGTACCGAGCGTTGCCGAATCGGGTTTCAAGGATTTCGAAGCCATCACCTGGTTCGGTATCGCAGGCCCGGCCGGCATTCCGCAGAACATCGTCAACAAACTCAATACCGCGTTCAATGCGGCGCTGAAGACCGAAGATCTGCAAAAGAAGTACCGGGAACAAGGTGCAGACGTACTGACCAGCACCCCGGCGGAATTCGGCAAATTGATCCATGACGATCGGCTGCGTTGGGCCGACATCGTCAAGGCTTCCGGCGCGCGGGTGGAATAAGGACCGAAGCGGATCAAGACAGACGCTCATGACACCGTCGAATTTCCAACGACCAGATATTTCCTGAACGATGGCTGCCCTCGCCTATACATCGGGAACGGCTCACCCCGTGTCCCCAGTCCCTCTGCACGCCTGCGATTGTCATATCCATGTCTATGACGCACGGTTTCCGGCTGTGCCTGGGGCGACATTGTTGCCACCCGATGCATCGGTTGAGCAGTATCGGGCATTACAGGCTCGCTTAGGAACATCGCGGGCGGTCCTGGTCACTCCGTCTACATACGGCACAGACAACCACAGCATGTTGGCCGGGCTCGCTGCGATGGGGGATCAGGCGCGCGGCGTCGCAGTGATCGACGGCAATGAAAGCGATAGCGCTTTGCAGGCATTGCATCATGCGGGCGTTCGAGGGATTCGCTTGAATCTGTCGCGAGGTGTCGTGGGCCATATCGACCAGATTGCGCCGATTGCCTCGCGCATTGCCCAATGGAATTGGCATCTGCAGCTATTGATGCCGTCCGACCAGTTGGCCCTACAGGCAGAAATCCTGACGCGATTGCCGGTCCAGATCGTCTTCGATCACATGGCCAGGCTGCAACCTGGCCAGGCCTTTAATCATCCGGCGCATGCCTTGGTGCTGCGCTTGCTGCGCGAAGGCCGCGCATGGGTAAAGCTGTCCGGTGGCTATATCGTCAGCGGCAGCGGACGCACCGATGACCCTGCCATCGACCCGTTGGCGCGCAGCTATATCCACGCCGCGCCCGATCGAGTGCTGTGGGGCAGCGATTGGCCGCATGCCACTGCCTCTGCAGGACTGCACCCGATGCCGGATGACGCACAGCAGATAGACCGCCTGGCCCATTGGGCGCAGGACAACGAGGTCTTCAGACAAATCCTCGTGCGCAATCCAGAACAGCTATATGGCTTCACGAGCCACACATCGCTCCCATCATTTGCCAATCTACAGGAGACATCGTGAACATGGACCTCAACCCTATTCAGTTCAGCCGCCGCCGATTCCTCGCCGGTGCCGCGCTGCTTGCCGCAGGCGCTGCGCAGACCAGCCGCGCCGCGGCATGGCCTGATGGTAAAGCGATCACCTGGGTAGTGCCGTACCCCGCAGGCGGCAGCACCGATGTATTGGGACGCGCCATTGCGCAACAGTTGAACACGCTGCTCAAGACCACAGTCATTGTCGACAATCGTCCGGGTGCCACCGGCACGATCGGCGCCGCGCGCGTGGCCCGCGCCGAGCCCGATGGCTTGACCGTATTGGGCACGTCGATCGGTCCGCAAGCGGTTGCCCCTCATATGATGGGTAAGCTGACTTACGATCCCGTCGAGGATTTTGCTGCCGTCATCACCGTGGGCACCATTCCACACGTACTGGTGGTTGGCAAGCACCAACCTTACACCTCAGTACAAGCACTGGTCGAGGCGGCTCGCGCCAAGCCTGACAGTATTGCCTATGCCTCAGGCGGTACAGGGACCGTACTACACGTCCAAGGCGAATTGCTGAAGCAGAAAACGGCGACCCGCTTTATTCATGTGCCCTACAAAGGCGACACGCCAGCATTGCAAGACACCTTGGGCGAACAAGTTCAATTCATGTTCGCCCCCATCGCGGCCGCGCTGCCTCATATACAAAGCGGCAACCTCCGTGCGCTCGCAGTCACGTCTGCACAGCGGCTGAAAACGCTGCCCGATATCCCGACCATGGATGAATCCGGTTTCGATGATTTTGTCGTCGAGCAATGGCAGGCCGTGTTTGCGCCGGCCGGAACCCCGGCGCCGATCATCCAGCAGCTGAACACGGCGATCGCCAGCGCATTGCAGACGCCGGCGTTAACGGAACTGGCCGACAAACTCGGCATCACGCTGGTGGGCGGCAGCCCCGAGGCGCTCGACAAGATGCGTCGCGCCGATTACGTCAAGTGGGGTCAAGTGATCCGCGATGCCGGCATCACCGCCTGACGCCCACGTCTTTTCATCTCTCCATTCCTTCTGATTGAACCTACAGGACACCATCATGAGCACTCCCGACATCATCAAAGATTTCCCCCGCGTTTCCGCTGACATCGTCCGCCGCGCCGCTGAGCTGCAACCCGCCATTCTGGCCGACGTCGCTGGCCGCCGTGGCGCTCTGCATGGCCGTATCCGCCCACTGCATTCGAGCATGAAATTTGCGGGCACCGCGTTCACGGTGGAAGTCCGCCCCGGCGACAACCTGATGATCCACGCCGCCATGTCGTTAGCCAAACCCGGCGACGTACTGGTCATCGACGGCAAAGGCGACCTGAGCTCGGCCTTGATGGGCACCATCATGATGACTGCTTGCAAACAACTAGGCCTGGCCGGCGTTGTGATCGACGGTGCGGCGCGCGATAGCCTGGAAATCATTGAAATGGACTACCCGGTCTTTGCTGCAGGCACCAATCCCAACGGCCCCACCAAGAACGTCGGTGGCCGCATTGGCCATCCCGTCAGCATCGGCGGCGTGACGGTGCATCCTGGCGATTTCATTATCGGCGACAACGATGGCGTAGTCGTCGTCGAACGCGACAAAATTGAAAGCCTGTTGCCTGCCGCTGAAAAGAAAGTGAAAGACGAGGCCGCCCGCATTGCCGCCATTCAAACCGGCGACACCGCCGCTAAATGGCTGACCTCGGCGCTGCGCAACGCCGGCGTGCTGAAGGAAGGAGAAACGCTGTGAATGCTGCCACGCTCGAATCCCCACAGGAGGTCCTCGCATCGGCCGCACAATCCCAGCCTGCAATCCTGATCACAGGCGCAGATCTCGCGGATGAAGCATTGGCTCTGTTGAATGGCTACCGCGTCATCTACGCTGGCAAGACCCCCAGCGAACAGGACATCGTGGATCTGTGCCGTGATCACAACCCTGTCGCCATCATTGTGCGATATGGAAAAGTCGGCGCGCCCGCGATGGATGCGGCTCCTGCGCTACGCGTGATCTCCAAACATGGCAGCGGGACCGATACGATCGACAAGGCCGCTGCTCAGGCACGCAACATCGAGGTCGTGGCCGCCATTGGCGCCAATGCGGCGGCCGTCGCCGAACAAGCATTGACGCTGCTGTTGGCCTGCGCCAAATCCGTCGTCGAACTCAACGCCCGCATGCATGCGGGCCATTGGGACAAGGCGACGCATAAAAGCCTGGAGCTTGGCGGTAAAACATTGGGCCTGATCGGTTTGGGCGCCATCGGTTTGCGTACTGCCAAGATGGCCGCCGCACTGGACATGCGCATCATCGGTTTTGATCCTTATGCCAAGGCGCTGCCCGACTACATTCAATCGGTCGATCTGGACACCCTGTGGCGCGAATCCGATGTGATCTCGCTGCACTGCCCGCTCACGGCCGACAATCGCGGACTGATCAATGCGCAGACACTCGCCCAATGCAAACGCGGAGTGATCATTGTCAATACGGCGCGCGGCGGCCTCATCGATGAAACCGCGTTGTTGGATGCTGTGCGCAGCGGCCAGGTACAAATGGCGGCGTTGGATAGCTTTGCCGTGGAGCCCATGGTGGCCGGCCATCCCTTTCAGGGCGAGAAAAATATTATCCTCAGCCCCCATATCGGCGGCGTCACTAGTGCGGCATATGTCAATATGGGCGTGGCGGCGGCGCAAAATCTGCTGGCCGTATTAGCGCGGACCAATGTATCGAAGCAATAGACGCAGACATGGCGACGCCTGAAAACATACAAAAGGCGCCGCCAGCCAGCTATCGCGGTGAACGTCGTTGAATACCACCTCTTCACCGCGAGGCATCTGCAACCCACAGGAGACAACTCATGAAACAATCGACGCTCGCATGCGGCATAGCGCTCGCGCTGGCCTTTGGCACCGCCTATGGCGCCTATCCGGACCATCCCGTTCGCCTCATCGTCGGATTTTCGGCTGGCGGCCCCACTGACGTGGTGGCCCGTGCCTTTGCCGATCAAGCGAGCCGTAGTCTCGGTCAGACCTTCATCGTCGAGAACAAACCGGGCGCCAACACTACATTGGCTGCCAAGGCTGTCGCCAGCGCCAAGCCCGATGGCTATACGCTGCTGCTGGGCGCGACGAATCACACGATGATCCCCGCGCTGTACAGTGAAAAAGTGGGCTTCGACGCGTTGAAATCCTTTGCGCCGGTCTGCACGCTGGCCATCAGCCCCACGGTATTGGTAGTGGGACCGTCCATGCCTGTCAAAACTTTGGGCGAATTCCTGCAGCAACTCAAGGCCGAGCCCGGCATGCGCACCTATGCCACCCCGGGTACGGGCAGCTCCGGACATTTCGCCAGCGCGCAGTTCCTGAAACTGACCGGCACATCGATGAACCACATCCCGTACAAGGGTGCGGCGCAGGCCGTGACCGACTTGCTGGGCGGACAGGTCGATAGCTCATTTGCCACGCTGGGATCGGTATTGCCGCAATTGCAGGCCGGAAAGCTTCGCGCCATCGCGGTGGCGTCGCCAGCCCGTTCCGCATTCCTGCCGGATGTGCCTACGTTCGCGGAGGCAGGCGTCAACGACTACAGCGCCGATGCGTGGTATGGATTGCTCGCCCCGGCCGGTACGCCTGCCGATGCCTTGGCTGTGCTCGAAAAAATCGCCACTGAATTTTCCAAATCCTCTGATTCCGCAAGCAAATTGCAATCGCTGGGCATGCAAGCGCAAAATACTTGCGGAGAAAAGTTCGGCACGCAACTGAGGCAAGAGGTCAATAACTACACCAACACGGCGCGCGAACTGGGATTGAAATCCGAGTAATACATCCGCGTTCCCCGCCCTGAATAACGAGATATCCCGGAGCCCACGATGTTTCTGCTTTCCCCGCCAGACGTAATCAGTTTCGATGTATTCAGCACCATGCCGCCAGCGCTGCGCAAGCCTGAGCGCAGCGCTTGGGCTGACGCCAATCGCGGAGGCGCCGTGTCGGATTCATTCTTAGAAGGTCCGGTGTTCGACGACGCGGGCAATCTATACATTACCGACATTCCATGGGGCCGCGTTTTTCGCATTGACCCGACAGGCCAATGGACCTTGATCGCCGAGTACGACGGTGAGCCCAATGGCATGAAATGGCTGAACGCCACGACGCTGCTGATCACGGACTACAAAAACGGCCTGATGCAGCTGGATATCAATACCGGCCATGTCAGCCCCTATTTGGAGCGGCGCAACAGCGAGCGGTTTCGTGGTGTCAACGACTTGATTTTCGACAGCCTGGGCAATCTGTATTTCACCGACCAAGGCCAAAGCGGTTTGCACGATCCCAGTGGCCGGCTCTATCGTTTGAGGCAGAATGGCCAGCTGGATTTGCTGCTGGCCAACGTGCCCAGCCCCAATGGAGTAGCGCTTTCGCCCGATGAAAAAGTCCTCTACCTGGCGGTGACCCGCGGCAATTGCGTCTGGCGGGTACCGCTCTTGCCCGATGGCAGCGTGTCCAAAGTCAGTCAGTTCTTTACGTCATACGGCCCCAGCGGTCCAGACGGATTGGCAGTCGACCAGTCGGGCAACCTGGTCGTGGCGAACCCTGGGCTGGGTTATGTCTGGCTGTTGAACGCTCGGGCCGAGCCCATCAAAGTCTGGCGCAGCGAAAAAGGCATGTCGACCACGAATATCGCGTATGGCGGACCTGATCGCCATACCTTGTATTGCACAGAATCCACTACCGGGACGATCCTGCGTGCGCGAGCCCCCGAGGCTGGATTGAAACTGGCGCGACCGCAATAGAAAATTCGCGGCCGGCCTCGCGGGCATTACAGCATCTGGCCCAAAAACGCCCTCGCCCGCTCTTGCTTGGGCGCGTGGAAAAACTCCTCGGCGGGGGCTTCTTCGACAATGCGGCCGTTGTCCATGAAGATCACGCGATGCGCGGCCTCGCGCGCAAAGCCCATTTCATGCGTCACGACCAGCATGGTCATGTGTTCGTCGGCCAGTTGCTTCATCGTACGCAGGACTTCGCCCGTGAGTTCGGGGTCCAGTGCAGAAGTCGGCTCGTCAAACAGCATGATATCCGGCTCCATTGCCAACGCCCGCGCAATAGCCACCCGCTGTTTCTGCCCGCCAGACAGGCGCCCCGGATAGTTATCGCGTTTGTGCAAGAGACCGACTTTGCGCAGCAGCTCTTCGGCCTTGGCAATGGCCTGGTCCCGAGGCACACGCTGTACGGTGATCGGGGCTTCGATGATATTTTCCAGTACCGTCTTATGGGGAAACAGGTTGAACGACTGGAACACCATTCCCATTTTGCGGCAAATCCGGCGCACCTCGGCGTCGCGCACATAGTGGCTCGCGCCGTCGGCAGAGGCGGAGGCTAACGTCTCTCCCTCGATCGCGATGCTGCCCTGATCGATGGTCTCCAGATGAATCAGGCAACGCAAGAAAGTACTCTTGCCCGACCCTGACGGCCCGATGACAGCGACCACCTCGCCCTTGCGCAGTGTCAGCGACACTTGATCCAGCACACGCACGCCGTTAAATGATTTGCCCACTTGGTGGGCGGCGATCATGATGGGGCGCGGATCGGCGCTGGCATTGGAAGTCATATCGGTGGTCAGAGCTTCCCCCGCTGCTGGATTACTGATCGTACTTGGCATAGCGTTTTTCCATGTACTGGAACAACCAGGTCAACAACAGCGTCATGATCAAATAAAACGCAGCCGCCACCAGAAACGGCGTGGTCGTGAAATCGCGCTGCACGATACCGCGCGCCGTGCGCAAAATGTCATTGAGCGCCAGCACATAAATCAGCGACGTATCCTTGACCAGGGTGATGGTTTCGTTGCTCATGGGCGGCAACACGCGCTGCACCATCTGCGGCAGCACGATGCGGCGCAGCGTCTGCAGATACGTCATGCCCAGGACTTTGCTGCCCTCGTATTGGCCACGATCCACGGACTGAATGCCGGCACGGAAGATCTCGGCAAAATACGCCGCGTAATTCAACGCAAAAGCGACGATCGCAGCCGGAAAATCAGGCAGCCGCACGCCGATCACCGGCACGAACGGCAATGCAAAATAGATGAACAGCATCTGCAGCATCAGCGGCGTACCCCGCATCAACCAGATATAGGCGTTCACCAGTTGGCTCAAAACGCGCCAGTGCGAGATGCGCGCCAGCGCCAGCAGCAGCCCCAAGGGCACTGCCAGCGCGAACGTCACGAAAAACAAGGTCAGGGTCGTTTTCGCGCCCTGAGCCATCGGCCCCAGCAGGGAAATGATGTAATCCATGCGGTGCTCTCGTCAGCCGACCACTTGCGGCGGGCTTATTTGATGATGTCGGCGCCAAACCATTGCTGAGCAATGCGGGCGGCCGAGCCATCTTTTTTCATGGCGGTCAGGATTTCGTCTAACTTGGCGAGCAGCTCGGTGTCTTCCTTGCGCAGGCCGACGCCGTAGTCTTCGGTACCGAAGTTTTCCCCGAGGACGCGATACTGCCCTTCGCGTTTGCTGGCCAGATAGCGGCCCACGACCTCGTCCACCACCACGGCATCCAGACGGCCTGCCGACAGGTCCATCAGCGCGGTGACGTTATCGCCGAACAGCTTCACTTCTTTCAGGCTGGCGGCTACAGGCGCGTCTTTCTTGATGGCATCCACGGCGCTGCTGCCGTCTTGTGCGCCGACGACGCGGCCAGACAGATCAGCCTTGGTCTGGATGGGCGAGGCTTGCGCCACCAGGATGATCTGATGGTTGGCCATATAGGGGGCAGTGAAGGCGATGTTCTTTTTGCGCTCTTCGGTGATGGTCAGGCCGTTCCACAATGCGTCGACCCGTTTGCCGTTGAGCTCGGCCTCTTTGGCGCTCCAGTCGATGGGCTTGAACTCGACCTCGACGCCCATACGCTTGGCGGCCTCGCGAGCCATATCGATGTCAAAACCGACCAATTCATTCTTGTCGTCCCGGAATCCCATGGGCGGGAAATTATCGTCCAGGCCGACAACGACCTTTTTCGCAGCAGCCGGAGCGGCCGCTTGCGGAGCCGGTTCATCTTTTTGGCCGCAGGCCGCGAGCAACGACGTAGCGCAGACCAGGAGAGCAGCGGTCAGTTTTTTCATGGTGGAGTCAGGCGCCCAAAAGGCGCTAAGCAATAAAATTGGACAGGGCCCAGCAAAGGCCGAATCGATGATTATAGCCAGTCTGACTCACCCCTGAAGCCACCCCACCGCGCCCGAGCCGGCCAGGTCCGTGCGACGGGCACGTTCAGAACCGTCGGCCCAGGCGGCGGACGGCGACGCTCCCCTATCAGGTGCGTCCGGGACGCGGGATGTGGCTCATCAGCGTCTGCGTAAATCCGCCGTCGACCGTGATCTCGGCGCCGTTGACATACGCAGATCGTTCGCTCAACAGAAAGACTGCAATATTTGCAATATCCTCCGGCGTACCGATACGGCGCAGCGGCACGGCTTTCTCACGCTGCTCGCGCAGTTGGGCATCTGCGTAAAAAGCTTCGGTCAGGGGCGTTTTGATGAGCCCGGGGTTAATGGCGTTGCTGCGCACCCCCAGCGGCCCCAGCTCGAAAGCGAGTTGCCGGGACAGCATCAATATAGCGGCCTTGGCAGTACTGTAGCCGCAGCTGTAGGCCTGCGGATTGTGGCCGGCGATGGAGGCGACATGAACGATCGTGCCCTCCCCCTTGGCCAGCATCGGTTTTGCAAAGGCTTGCGCGCATCGCAGATAACCCGTCAGATTCACATCGAGTTGGCGGCTCCAGTCGGCAATCGCGACGTCTTTCAAGTGCCCTGGCATGGTCATCGCAGCGTTATTGACCAGACCATAGCAATCGCCCAAGCGCTGGCCGACCTCTGCAGCGGCCGAGGCGACCTGTTGATCGTCTGCAACGTCGCAGGCGATCGATATGCATTCTCCCTGCGTATCGGCGCGCAATGCGTCCAGCTCCGTTGCTGGCAACGCTTGCCTGTCGAGCATCGCCACGCGAGCACCCTGTTCCAGCAGCGCACGTACCGTCGCGCGGCCAATCCCGCCATTTGCGCCGGTGACCGCGACGACGCGGTCGCGGATGCCAAGCCAGGTTTGGTTCATATCAGCCCTATCGTTTCTTCCGGCTGCAACAAGCTCTGACTTATATCAGCCATATCATTCCTTTCATTACGAGACATTCCGGTCCAGCTGTGCGGTTCGGTTCGGCCAGCTGTGACGAACACTAATCGATCACGATGTTGTTTTCGCGAATCACGGCGCCCCAATGCTGCCGGTCGGCCTCTAACTGAGCATCCAGCGCCTCTGGCCCTGCGGCTCGGTCGGTTTGGCCATTAAGCTTCAGCACCTCATGAAATGCGTCCGTCTGAACCGTTTTAATCGCTGCGGCGGCAATCTTGTCGATGATTTCACGCGGCGTTCCCTTGGGCGCGTGCAATGCCGTCCAATAGGTGGATTTCAGTTGCGGATAGCCCAACTCACCCACGGTGGTAATGGCAGGCAAAGTCGGATCGCGTTGCTCGCTCGTCAGCGTCAGTATCTTCAGTTTCTTGGAGTTCTGGATCATGGGAATGGGCGTGGCATAGTTCATGTCGCCACGGGCATCCATCAGATCGATCAGCGCGGAGTTATTGTCCTTATACGCGACAGGCGTCATCGGAAAACCTAGTGTCTTCGACACCAAGAGGCCGAATAGATCCGTGACGCTGCCCGGACCCAGCGTCCCGTACAGTAGCGGCCTGCCCTGTTCCTTGGCATAACGGATCAGTTCGTCGATCGAATTCACGCCGATCGATGTGGGCACCGTAATCGTCAGGGGGCCATCGAACAACAGCGCCACGGAATCGAAACTGTCTACCCGATATGGCAGCGACGGGCGCAGCATGGCATTCAATGAAATGGGACCGGTGCCGCCCAACAGCAGTGTCTGCCCGTCTGGCTTGGCCCGAGCCACGTACGATGCACCGATGATGCCGTTCGCACCAGGCTTGTTTTCGACTATCACATGGCGGCCAAGCTCTTTGCTGATTCCTTCGGCCAGGATACGGGCGAAATTATCGTTGGTGCCACCCGCCGTATAAGGAACCACAATGGTGATTGGCTTGTCGCTGTCCGCTCGAGCGGAAACAGGAAACGCGAACGCCAGCGCTGTGCTGGCCGCGAGCGCGATGAGTCCCCTGCGCTTGCCATTGGGCATGTGTGCTCCTCCTAGGTATTCTCTACTCAAGAACGAGCCGCATGCCGGTTGCAGACTGAGGCTGAGGCTGACGCCAAAGTCCAGGTGCCAGTGCAACACTGGCCCTCACCGCAGGCTATGACATCGGACGCGTCATGAGTAATTCAAATTTTGAGACGCCAATGATACGGTCGATCGTCATCAAAAATTACTCCAGAAATTTGCAGAACTGTTCTACGTTCTTTGCAGAGATGCTGCGCGATTGATATCCCGTTCCAATGCGGACAGGCGCTCTATGATTTGGTGAAAATCCAGGCTCTCGCCATAGAACATCTGCGCATCCAGCATAGTCTGGTAGTCTCGTTGTAGCGCCCTCATCAACACCTCATCGGGAATTAGCCGCAGACCACCAGCCTGACACAGACCATAGTGGCTGAATCCGCTGCGATAGAAGGTCTCCTTGATATTCAGCACGTCGGCCAGCAATTGGGTATCAGCCAACGCCTTCTGCCCCACCTCATGGTCGGCCAAACGCGCCAAGTCGTACCAATGTCGCGACAAACGCTCCGCATCGATGCGCAGGTCCGGACGATGGCACTCAACATGGATGAGGGTAGCCTTTTCCCAAAATGTACGCATTGGCGATAACACCACCACTTGCGCGCTGGGAAACACCAACTGCGGCACGTGGGCGGCCACGTCGGGCACTATTTTCATCGCGTCTTGCGGCAGCGCCGTATTGCGGCCACCGAATTCGATCAGCACGCTTGGTCGCAGATAGGCGTCAGTATTCTCTACCGCGCTGGGGTAGTACAACCAGAGCCTCTCTGCATCGTCACTGACTTCGATGTTGAACTGGACCATTGGAAGCGACTGCGTCAGTGCCTCTTTCAATGCCGGGACCAACTCCTCGGTGACATGCTTAATCAGAGCCTTCTTAAGCATATCGGACAGCTTTCGGCGCTGCGTATTGGAAAGCATCGCAAGTTCGGGCACATCGACGACCAAGCTCCTATAGTCGATGGTGACATCAATGTCCTCTGAAAAGCGCTCGATAGCTTGATAGACCTTGGACAGAGACGTGCCGCCCTTGAACGCCATGGGTTTGCGATTCGGCAGCGCGAACAATATCCCCAGTACTTGGCACAGCCAGATGTCCTTCTCGAGAATCTCAGCGCGTCGACCTAACACGGGTGCCAAGCCATGCAGCAGTTCAGCCTGCTCGGCCGACGATAAATCGAAGTAGTGCACAACAGACTCAGGCACGAGCAGGCTCACTGCGCTCGTAGCTAATGAGGGCCTGCACCATCCAGGCAGGCATCAAGGCCTTGGCCTCGCTCAACGCCTCGAACTCGTCAGCGGGCAATTTCTTTGCGATCTGTCTGAAGGTGTTTGGTGTGACTTGATCTCGTCCCAGATACCAGAGGGCCGACAGCGCCTGGCCTGCTGGCTGGCCAGCCAATGCGAGCTTGCGTGGAGCCACATGTTGCAACCGGACAATCAGCTTGCCCAGCCGGATCCGATGTGAGGAGCCCGTGGTGTGAAAAACAGCCTGTGCTGGCATCTGCGTAGACAGCCCCAGGCGCCGTGCAGCTTCCGCTCCATGAATCTCGATCGTCGCGCCTTCGGCCTGAGCAACCGTTCGCGCTACCTGCTCTGGCGCGGGCATGGATTTGATACCGAACCGTCCGGCCTTGAGCACGACGTACAAACCATGGCCTATGCGTTCGATACTGCCGGCCTTCGTCAGCCGCATCAACGTCTGATCAATGGCAGCGCGCGACCCTAGGCCCGCAAACAAGGCGGGAGTGAAGGGCTCTCCCGACGGATGCGAGGCGACGCGTTCACGGATAGATCGAGAAGTACTCATGATTAGCTTGTCAGGGTATTTGTTAGATATTTTAGTGAAAAATCTAACAAAATACGAATTGGCAGCCGTAACGAATGCCCGATGGCAGCCCGCCGTCACGGACGATGCTGAGATCGCAGTGGTCGGCCGCGCCGTCAGAATGGGCGTTATCGTCCGCTCTGGCGCTGAACGGAATCGGGCCCGGTGGGCACGTTGAGTTTGCATGCCCGAGATACTATTCGCTCCGAATTAGATTGCTGGATAAATACACAGCACTCAATTCAAATCAGACCGATCCTGCCACCATCCATAAGCCATGCCTTTTCCCCTCGGTATGAATGGCCGAAGCTTGTCGAAGCGCGATCGAATAAAGCCATACGAGCGTTAGCAAACAAACTCAACCATCCACTGCCGCCAATATCCTGCCGAACAGGCCATCCGCGTACGCCGAATTCAGCCAGCGCACAATCACGACCATGCGGCGCTCGGGTTCCACCCAGGTGAATGAGCTGCCGGCCCCGACACCAAAGAAACTCGATGCCGGCACGCTGGGAAACATCTTTTGCCCCTCGTTCAACCAGATCAGATAGCCGTAATACGGCGCCAGCTCGCTGGGCGTGCGCATGGCGCGCAGCCATTCGTGCGAGATCACCTGCTTTCCATTCCAGGCGCGGCCGTCATTCAAGAGCATCTGACCGATCAAGGCTTGATCCTCGCTGCTGATGGACATCCCGCCGCCCCAATGCGATCCGCCGGGCACCGACGGCATCAGCACACCGTCGATGTTCACCCAGGCATTGTCATAGCAGACCCAGTTCCAGCTTTCGCTGGCTCCGATCGGCCGCATCACCGCCTCGCGGAAGACCTCCGGCAGCGGCTTGCGGAATAAATGCAGCAATGCATATGACAATTGATTGATACGGACGTCGTTGTATTCCCAATACGTGCCCGGCGTTTGCAACGGACGCGGATCGCCTTTCTTGCCATTGGGCGGCGCACCGAATGTCACTGCGCGATAGCGGTCTGCCTGATCCGAAACGCCAAAACGCTCGCCTTCCCATTCGCTGGTCTGCTGCAGTAAATGACGCCAGGTAATCAGCGCGTTATTGCCCTCGTCAAAGCCGATTCCGGGCACGCGGGCGCGCACGGGCTCGTCGACATCCGGCAACAGGCCTCGGTCGTGCGCCACGCCTGCCACCAGCGCCAGATACATCTTTGCCACGCTGAACGTCAGGTCTGCACGGTGCGGTTCGCCCCAGGATGCTACGGTCTTGCCATCGACCACGACCAGCCCCGTCACAGGGCCGCGATCATGCACCGGCCCGAGCAAGCGGTTCCAAGGCGGAGGATCCTGCTGATGCACACCGAAGACGCCGTCGACCGAGCGGTCCCAAGTGGTTTCGTGGTCTTGCGCAAACTGAATCGCCTGCTGCATCAATGCGTCTTGCATGAAGCCCCCAAAATTGTCGTTGACGAACGGCCAGTGACCACGCTGCCGATCGTTTTTGAACGAAGCGCATGGCGGGTCCGACCCCGCCAAAATGGTATACCACTGGCAAATTCCCTGTTTCAAATCATACGCAAGGCCCTCGCGCGCCGCAACGGCCACCCGGACACACCCTATCATCGATTACCCGTACGCCCTTGTTTTATCGGAATACTGCAGGGTAATCCCCCATAATGGGGCGTGGATTACGTGCTTTATAGTGAATAAAAGATCAAATCCATTTGGTATACAAGTGAGCAGCGATCCCCCTACGCTTTCTGATAGCGCAGTGTCCGACGCCCCGCCCGCCATACGCCCGCCACGGGCCTCGGGCAATGGCGGCACGCTGCCCGCCAGCGTAGCGGAACGCTTGCGCGAACGCATCATCGAGGGGGAATTTCCCCCAGGATCCCGTTTGAACGAACGCACCTTGGGCGAAATGCTCGGCGTCTCCCGCACACCGTTACGAGAGGCGCTGCGCCTTCTGGCCTTTGACGGGTTGGTACGCATCGAGCCCAATCGGGGCGCACAAGTCGTCGAGCTGTCCGAAACCGATGTGCGCGAGACGTTTGAGGTCATCGGCGGGATCGAGACCCTCGCCTGTCACTATGCTTGCGAACGCGCAACCGATCAGGAAATCGCCGAAATCCGCGCACTGACTTTCGAAATGAGGGCCAGCCATGCCCGCCGCGATCTGCCCACGTATTACCGGTGCAATCGCGAAATCCATGCGCGCATTCATCAGGCTGCGCACAACACGCTGTTGACGCGTCTGTATGAGACCCAAAACATCCGCATTCAGAACCTGCGGTTCGTGTCTAACGAAAACCACGAAAACTGGGACCGCTCCATGCGCCAGCATATCGATCTCGCCGAGGCGCTGGCTGCCCGCGATACCGCTCGGCTGACCGAGATCATGCGCATGCATTTGCAGTGCAAATACGAGGCCGCGCTGAAGTATCTGGCACAACGTACGCCCAGCCAGGGGCCACCGAATCACCCGCAGTATTCCGCTTAACCGATTACGCTCGACAGGAGCCCATCATGGAACATCGCGTTAGATTGGCTGCACCGCTGCATTTGGATCGCCCTGAACACCGCCATCACGTCGTGCCCCGTTTCAAGGCGTTGGCCGCCGCGCTGCTCTTTGCCGGCACCGCGCTGAGCATGTCGCCTGCGCTGGCCAACAAGCAGAACGATACGCTGCGCATGGCCTATGACCAGGCCCCGGAAAGCGTTGATCCCTATTACAACAACGTCCGTATCGGCGTCATCATCGCCGCCAATGTCTGGGATACCCTGCTCTATCGCGATCCGCTGACCAACGAATACAAGGGGCAACTGGCGAAAAGCTGGAAACAGGTCGACGACAAGACCCTGGAATTCGAGCTGCGCGAGGGGATCAAGTTTCACAATGGCGAGGAATTCGACGCCGATTCCGTCGTCTACACGCTCAATTTTGTCGCGGACCCGAAAAACAAAGCGACGACGCAACAGAACGTGCGCTGGATCGACAAAGTAGAAAAGATCGATAAATACAAAGTGCGCCTCACGACCAAGGAACCCTTCCCCGGCGCCAAAGAATATCTCTCAACCACCGTCGCCATCCACCCCGCGAAATACTATGCCGAAGTCGGCCCGCAAGGGATGAACGCCAAGCCCGTCGGCACCGGCCCGTACAAGGTGGTCGAATACATACCCGGCAAATCGATCACGCTAGAGGCCAACAAGGACTATTTCAAAGACTCGCCCAAGGCCCAGCCCAAGATCGGCAAGGTCGTGATCCGCTTTATCCCGGATCGCCAGACACAGATGGCAGAGGTGATTTCCGGTGGTGAAGATTTCATCATGCACGTGCCCAAGGACCAGGCCGAGCAACTGAGATCCATGCCTCAACTGCAAGTCAAAAGCGGCAACACCATGCGTATCGCGTTCATGCAGATGAACATCCGCGACGATACGCCCGCCCCGCAGCTCAAGGATGAACGCGTACGCAAAGCCATTCTGCACGCCATTGATCGCGAGTCCATTATCAAGAACATCGTGGGCGAAGGCTCGGAGCTGCTCAACACCATCTGCACACCCTCACAAGTCGGCTGCACCGACGAAGGCGCACCGATTTACAAATACGATCCGGCACTAGCCAAGAAACTGCTGGCCGAGGCCGGCTATCCCAATGGATTCGACATTGATATCGTCGCCTATCGCGAACGCAATCAGACCGAAGCCATCATCAATTATCTGCAAGCTGTCGGTATCCGCGCCAAACTGAATTTCCTGCAATACGCCGCGATGCGTGACATGATCCGCGCGGGCAAAGCGTCGCTGACGCATCAGACCTGGGGCTCGAACCTGGTCAATGACGTGTCGGCCTCGACGCCGGTGTATTTTGCGTTCGGCAATGACGACGTGACGCGTGATCCCAAGGTCCGCGAATTACTGGACAAGGGCGATGTGACGATAGACAGCACTGCCCGTAATGCCGCCTATAAAGAGGCCCTCACCATGATTGCGGAACACGCCTACGCCGTGCCGCTCTGGTCGTTGCCGGTGTATTACGTCGCCAGCCAGGACGTGGAGTTCAAGGCCTATCCTGACGAGCTGGTCCGTTTCTGGGACATGAGTTGGAAATAACCCTGAAACCCTGACAACCGCCACGGTGACGTGGCGGCGCACGGAGTCTTTCAATGCTTGCATTCATCATCCGGCGGCTGGGACTGGCGGTGATGGTCGCTCTGACCGTCTCCGTCCTGGCGTTCATGCTGTTGCATCTGTCGGGAGACCCCGCCGTCGCGCTGGCGGGCGAAGGCGCGCGCCAGGCGGACATCGACATGGTGCGCAAAGCCTATGGGCTGGACCGTCCCGTCGTTGTTCAGTACGCCGATTGGTTGTGGCACATCCTGCAGGGCCAGTTCGGCACCTCGGTGTATTTCAAGACGGCTGCCGGACCGTTGATCCTGTCGAAGCTGCAGACCACCCTGATGCTGGGGCTGAGCGCGTTGGCTGTAGCCTTGCTGATCTCCATTCCGCTGGGCGTGATTGCGGCGCTCTACAAGGGCGGCATTGCCGACCGCATCTGTCTGGCCGTAGCGGTGCTGGGCCAGGCCTTGCCGAATTTCTTTTTTGCGCTGCTGCTCATCATGCTGTTTTCGATATCGCTGCGCATACTGCCAGTATCCGGCAGCGGAACGTGGCAGCATTTCGTGATGCCTGCGATCGCGCTAGGCTACTACGTCGCACCGGCGTTCATGCGGTTGATACGTGCAGGCATGATCGAAGTCCTGGCTGCCGATTACATCCGCACGGCCAGGGCCAAAGGCCTGCCCACCGGCACGGTCATCTTTAAACACGCCTTGCGCAACGCCATCGTGCCCGTCGTGGCTCTGGCCGCCGTGCAACTTGGCTACCTGTTAGGCGGCTCGGTCGTGATCGAAACGGTTTTCGCGCTGGACGGCCTAGGCTATCTGGCCTATCAAAGCATCACGTTCAAAGACTATCCCGTCATGCAACTGATCGTGCTGCTGCTATCCGTACTGTATGTGCTGCTGACATTGGCAGCGGATATTGCCAACGCGTGGCTGGACCCACGCATCCGGGTGTCGTAGACCATGACTGTACCGACCTCACCGATTACGGCTAATGCGCCAGTACCGAATGTGACTGCACCGGCGGGCAGTCTGACCTGGCGGCGTTTACGGCAGAACAAGGCGCTGCTGGCAGGCGGCGGCATCTTGCTGTTGATCGTCTTGATCGCGATCTTCGCGCCCTGGATAGCGCCGCATGATCCTTATTTTCAGGACCTGGCCCATCGCACGGCGCCGCCTGTCTGGTATGAGAAAGGCACGTGGCTGCATCCCCTGGGCACCGATCAATTGGGCCGTGACTATATGTCGCGCCTCTTTTATGGGGCCAGGATTTCCTTATTGATCGGAATCAGCGTTGCACTTATCTCTGGGCTGATCGGCACCGCGTTAGGCATGGCCGCGGGGTATTTTGGCGGCCGCGTAGATATGTTTGTCTCCTTTCTCGTGACGACACGCCTGTCCATGCCGGTCATTCTGGTGGCCTTGGCCACCGTCGCCATCGTGGGCGGCTCGCTCTGGGTCGTGATTCTGGTGCTGGGCTTTTTGAAATGGGATCGTTTTGCTGTCGTCATGCGCAGCGCCACGCAACAGGTGCGCTCGCTCGAATACGTCGCCGCCGCCCAATCTGCCGGCGCCTCGACCTGGCGCATTGTTCGTGGCGAGGTGTTGCCGAACGTGGTGCCGCATCTGATCGTGATCGCCACGCTGGAGGCCGCCAGCGCCATTCTGCTGGAGGCGGCCCTGTCGTTCCTGGGACTGGGCGTGCAACCGCCGCTGCCCTCATGGGGCCTGATGATTTCCGAGGCCAAGGCCTATATGTTCTTTTCGTTCTGGCTGATCGCCATCCCCGGCAGCGCGCTGGCGCTGCTGATTTTCGCCATCAACCTGGCAGGCGACGGCCTGCACCAGTGGCTGACGCCCGAGGACAAGGCCT
Organism: Bordetella genomosp. 4; assembly: GCF_002261185.1. Classification (GTDB taxonomy): domain Bacteria; phylum Pseudomonadota; class Gammaproteobacteria; order Burkholderiales; family Burkholderiaceae_B; genus Bordetella_A. The sequence goes on along the minus strand of NZ_NEVQ01000013.1, from coordinate 118,078 downwards.
GACGCAATGACCGACTCCGATATCGTATTAGACGTACAGAACCTGCGCGTGGATATCGATACGCCACGCGGCCAGCTGCATGCGGTGCGCGACATTTCATTCCAGGTGCGGCGTGGCGAGACATTGTGCCTGGTGGGTGAATCGGGCTGCGGGAAATCCATGACCTCGCTGGCTATCATGGGCCTGTTGCCCAGGGCCGCAAAACGCAGCACTTCGCGCCTGGCGGTCCTGGGCGAAGACCTGTCTCGCGCCAGCCGCCGGCGCGTCAACGCCCTGCGCGGCAACAAGATGGCCATGATTTTCCAAGAGCCCATGACCGCCTTGAACCCCGCCTATACCATCGGCGACCAACTCACTGAACACTATCGCCACCATCGGCATGCCAGCGCCAGTCAGGCTCGAGAGCGTGCTGTGGAGTTGTTGGAAAAAGTCGGCATCGCCTCTGCCGCGCAACGGCTTGGACAATATCCGCACCAGTTGTCTGGGGGCCTGCGTCAACGCGTCATGATCGCCATGGCATTGATGTGCGGCCCGGAACTCTTGATCGCCGACGAGCCCAGCACGGCGCTGGACGTGACCATTCAGGCGCAGATCCTGCGGTTGCTGGCCGACTTGCAGGCGGAATTGGGCATTGCCATGGTGCTCATCACGCACGATCTCGGCGTGGTGGCCCGCATTGCGCGCCAGGTCGCCGTGATGTATGCGGGCCAGATCGTCGAACAAGGTCCTGTATCCGAGCTATTTCAAGCGCCGCGCCATCCGTATACCGAGGGGCTATTGGCCTGTATTCCGGTGCCGGGCCGCACCCCTCCCGGCACGCCGTTGGGCACCATTCCCGGCGTCGTGCCGGCCTTGGTCGGCGATCTGCACGGTTGTGCATTTCATGATCGATGCCGCTATGCGCAGGCCGTTTGCCAACAGGCCGTTCCCGTTCACGAAGCACCCGGCCGGCAGTGGCGCTGCATTCGCACGGAGGCGCACGCATGAGCCCACTCATCCAGGCGCAAGACGTCAGCCGCAGCTTCACGGTAAAGAGCGGCATGTTTCAACCTCGCCGCACGCTGCATGCGGTCAATGGTGTGGATTTACAGGTAGAGCGCGGCGGCGTGCTGGGCATTGTCGGAGAATCCGGCTGCGGCAAATCCACCCTGGCGCGGCTGCTGCTGGGGCTCATCCCGACGACCAGCGGCAGCGTCAGTATCGAAGGCCAAGACATACGCAGCATGTCGCGGCGTGATCTTGCGCGGCGGGTTCAACCCGTATTCCAAGACCCCTATTCGTCGCTGAACCCGCGCCGCAGCATCGCGTCCATCGTATCGCTGCCACTGGAGGTGCACGGCATCGCCAACCCTCGCCAGCACAAAGCCATCGAGATGCTCGAACGCGTGGGCCTGCCTCCCCGGCTGGCCAACAACACGCCCGGGCAGCTGTCCGGCGGCCAACGCCAGCGCGTTGCGATTGCGCGCGCCCTGGTGATGAATCCTGAAATCGTCATCTGCGACGAGCCGACCTCAGCATTGGACGTATCGGTGCAGGCGCAGATCATGAATCTGTTGATGACGCTGCGGCAGGAATTCAACCTGACCTATGTGTTCATCAGCCATAACCTGGCTGTCGTCGAACACATTGCGACACACGTTGCGGTGATGTATCTGGGCCGCGTGGTTGAATCCGCGCCTGCCACCGAGCTTTTTCATGAGCCGCGCCATCCGTATACACAAGCCCTGCTCGCCTCGGTGCTCACGCCCGAACCGGGACTGGGCATACCGGACATGGGACTGGGACTATCCTTTCCCGACCCGATCAATCCGCCCGCCGGCTGTCCGTTTCATCCGCGCTGCAAACATGCGATGCCGCAGTGCGAACAACAACGGCCTGCGCTGCACACACAAGGTCAGGCGCAAGTCGCTTGTCATCTGTATCCGTCGTATTCGCAAGAAAAGGCCATTGCCTGAAGACTGCGTACTCAAGCGATGAACAGACAAAACTCAAATGACGACACTCGGAATCAAACATCATGCCGCCCACAGCTGAGGTTCTTCTCCGAAGCCATGTGCGGAGTTTCCATCTCATTCAAGGAAAATCATCGTGAGCCGTGAACAAGCCATTGCCAACGCTGAACAGTGTTTTGATTCAGGCGCCTTCCGTGCCGTTCTGAGCCGTCGTGTGAGCATCCCCACAGAGAGCCAGAACCCTGATCGCGCCGAGGCGTTGGCAAGCTATCTCTCCACCGAGATGCAACCCGCCTTTGAGGCAATGGGCTTTCGCTGCGAGACCTTGACTCATGCCAAGGCACGCGCCCCGTTTTTATATGCGGAGCGTATCGAAGACCCTGCCCTGCCCACCGTACTGGGCTACGGCCACGGCGACGTGATTCGCGGGCTCGAACCTGAATGGCACGAAGGCCTGTCGCCCTGGACGCTGACCGAGCGAGACGGCCGCTGGTATGGACGAGGCATCGCTGACAACAAGGGCCAGCACAGCATCAACATGGAGGCGCTGCGTCTCGTATTGGAAACGCGAGGCAAGCTGGGCTTTAACGTCAAATACCTGATCGAGATGGGCGAAGAAACCGGGTCGCCGGGGCTGCGCGAGCTATGCGAACAGCACAAGGATCGTTTCAGCGCCGATCTGCTCATCGCCTCGGATGGCCCACGCCTGAGTCCTCAGCGCCCCACCGTATTCCTCGGCGCGCGCGGCAGCCTGAATATCGATCTCAGCATCGAGGCGCGCGCAGGCGGCCATCACTCGGGCAACTGGGGTGGATTGATATCGAACCCGGGAATCCAGCTCGCACACGCCATTGCCAGTATTTCATCTCCCACGGGACAGATTCGTATCCCGGAATGGGTGCCTGCGGAGTTGCCGGCATCCGTACGGCGCGCGCTGGCGGATTGCGAGGTCGACGGCGGATCGGATGGCCCTGTCATCGAGCCGGAATGGGGAGAACCCGGCCTCTCGCCCGCCGAACGCGTATTCGGCTGGTGCTCGTTCGAAGTCCTGGCCTACAAGACCGGCAATCCGGAAACCCCCGTCAACGCGATCCCGCCACGCGCCTGGGCGCGATGCCAATTGCGTTTTGTCGTCGGCGTCGATCCCGACAATTTGTTGCCTGCGTTACGCCGCCATCTGGATCGCCAAGGCTTTCCCATGGTGAAAATACAAACCACGCGCGAAACCATGTTCAAGGCAACACGGATCGACCCCGAAGATCCCTGGGTCAAATGGGCCGTGTCGTCGCTCGAAAAAACCAGCGGCAAGAAAACCGCCATTCTGCCGAATTTGGGCGGGTCCCTGCCCAATGATATTTTCACCGACGTGCTTGGGTTAAAGACGGTATGGGTCCCACATTCGTATCCGGGATGCTCGCAACATGCTCCGAACGAGCATTTGCCTCCGGAGCTGTTGCGCGAAGCATTGACCTTGATGACGGGACTGTATTGGGATCTGGGCTCGGGCGGCACACCAAAATGACATTTGCCGGATAGCCGCCAGCTATTTTGGAGCAATCAGCCGGTTAACGCGAGCGCGCGAACGTCTTGCTCTGCGCGTTAACCGGCCCTGACTGTCCGACGACACTCAAGTCATGCCGGCTTCTTGTTCTGAGAGACTTCAGGTCCCTGGCTGGCATCGGCCGCCTGCGTTGCGGCAGAATCCGCTGCAGCCTCGTCGTCCGCTTCGGCCGTACGCTCCAGCTCATTGCCCAACACGTCCTCCGACGCCTCGCCCTGCTCCTTGGATAATTGACGGCGCGTGTGCCCTGCCGCACGCGCATTATGTGTATTCGCGGCACGCTCGGTCTGCATGAATACGTTGGCCGGCGGGGCGTAGCCATTCTTGTCCTGACCAAAGTACAGCACGGTGTGCGGATACGGCAGCTCGATACCGGCAGCGTTGAAGTGCTTCTTGACCAATCGGTTGTAGCCGCGCTGCACTGCCCACTGCATACCCGGCGTGGTCTTGATCAACACGCGAATGGTCGCGCCCTTTTCGTTCAATGCGGTCACACCCGGAATGCTGACGTCTTCCAGGACCTCGGGGGCCAGCAACTCATCCTGCATCAGTTCATCAAACGCCTGGCGCAGATGCTGAATCGCATCATCCACGCTTTCCCGATGCGAAATCGTGTATTCGCCCAAGTGATACGAGAAATCGCGCATATGGTTGGACACCACATCCACCGATGAGAACGGGATCAAATGATAGCCGCCGTCCAGCGTACGTATACCCACCGAGCGGATCGTGATCTTTTCCACTGTCCCGAAAATCCCTGCGACCTGAACCACGTCATTCTGGTTCATGCCGTTTTCCAGCTGGATGAAAATCCCTGTGATGATGTCTTGTACGAGCTTTTGCGAGCCGAAGCCGATTGCCAGACCGACCACCCCGGCGCCTGCAATCAGCGGACCGATATCCACGCCGATCTGTGAGAGCACCACCATGACCGTCATCGTGACGATCACGATCAGGGTGGCATTGCGAAACAGCGCCAACAAGGTGCGCTCGCGCGCGGTAGGCAGGCTGCGGCCCTCTTGTGTGCTGAGCCGATGCTCGATGATGCTGGCGATCAAGGTCCATACCACGGCCGCCACCAACAGCACGATAGCCACATGGACGACAACGCCGATGGCCTTTGCCCCCGCGGCCGAGGAAATCCACCTCGACAAGTCAAACACCCGCCAGGCATCCAGCACAAACAACGCCACCACGATGCGTACCAGCACGCCAACGCCGCGCAGTCCTGCGGGCACATAGGCATTCACGCGCGCTTCCAGCATGGGCAGCTTGCGCCGCACATCCTCGGGCAGACGGATGCGCTGAGCCAACATGGTGGCCAGCAACATGATGACGAGCGACCCCACGGCCAGCGCCACGACCGATTGCACCGTCGCTTGGACCATGAATGGCAAGGCCTCTTGGGTGTCAACCTGACTGACTATCAGCAATACCGTGAAATATCCGATCGCCAGGAAATGCCAACTGCGCGCCAACAGACGCAGCGCCGTGCCAAATGAGTGGATCGAGGCGCGTTCGGCGCGCTGTTTTAAATGTTCGCGCAACAAGTTGCGGTTACGCCAAATGATACGCACCGCGTAGATATAGGCCGTTATCATGATGGCCAGGCCAAGCAATTCGCCTAAGGCAGGCGACAGCAGAGACTGCGCCACGGGCTCGACCAGCAACAAGCCGTAGCCCACGACGGCAGCGATATGCCCCAACCGGACATTCCAGTACTGAGCCGTCTCATCGGCCATCGTAAAAAGACGCAGCGCCGGATAGCGCGTGGCAAACACCGCGCGAATCAGGGCTCGCGTAATTCCCACGGCCACAAAGGCATTCACAAACAAGGATTGCGCCGTCGTCACCGCACCGTAGGGTCTCTCTGCATACATTGCCGTGGCATAGCCTGCCATTCCGGCCAACAACACGATAGCCATGTCGATAAGCAAGGCCCCGACAATGGCTCCCGCCCGCCGCACAAACATGGCCCTGGCTGCGGACCGTACCGGCCCGACGGCCGACAACGACGGGGTCGCCGCCCATTTGTCTATCCGGGTGTAGGCAAAGGCTGCAATGGCCCGCAATACGCCAAAAACGATCAAGGTGGCTGCCGCGACAATGGCAAGGCTCACCAGAGTCGTAATCAGCCGCTCTCGCCGCTCCGGGACCATGCCCCGGTTTTGCACCACCGCCGTCAATTCGTCTACGGCGGTCTGTGCATTCGTGCCCATCGTCGCCAGGAAATCCTGTGCGCCAGTCGCAATGCGCGTCGGCAGCGACGGCGGCGCGGCAGTCGGATCCGTGCCAGACGCAGGCTGGGACGGCGCCGCCGCCTGTGCCCGGAGTTGCTCGATCAGCTTATCGCGCGTGGTGGGATCATCGAGCAGGTCCGCCAATTTGGCAGGCGTCAACGCGTCAGCCGGCGCCGCTTCGGCGGCGGGCTTCTCAGCAGCGGACGACAAGCCAGGAATCGCAACGGCTGCCTGCACCCCTTGGCTGAGGAACAGCGCAAACAACACCGCCATGACGCGGCATAGTTGCACCACCCATGGTATCGCCCAGCGCGCGCGCGACAGCGCCGGATTGACATTCATACCGAGGGAATGGGCGGTGCGGGTCTGCAAAGCCACGTGGCGGCCTCCTTGACGAGACGGTGTGCAGCCACTAAAGCGCAGGCCGCGACAACGCAACGCCCCATTTCTGGGGCGCCGCCGTCATGATATAGGTCATCGAGGCGACCCGACAACCGCCGCGGCCTCAGCCGCGCTGGCCTGGGGCTTCACATCCGGCCGAGCATCGTCTACAAATCCGTCCCGATTCGGCATCTGGATACTGCGCAACCCACCCGCATCCAATACCTTATCCTCTGGCCATAGACCGTTCAAATGCAGCACATAGGCCGACACCGCATAAACCTCATCATTACTGAGGGATTGCGGCGCATAGAGTGGCATAGCGCGGCGAATATAGTCGTACAGCGTCGTAGCATAGGGCCAGTAACTACCCACCGTACGTATCGGTTTGGCGCTGGCCAGCGTCCCCGCTCCGCCCACCAGACGATCACCTTGTCCACCCTCGCCCTGCGCACCATGGCAGGCGGCGCATTGCGCAGCATACAAGGTCCGTCCGGCGGCGACAGTCCCCTGACCCGCAGGCAGGTTCAAGCCATCAGGCGCGACATCGATATTCCAGGGCGCCAGGCGGGCCTCGGTCAATGGCGTACCAATGCCATAGTGCCCCAAGCTCGCGGGCTGCGAAGGCTGCTGGGCCGATGCTGAACTGACCAGCATCAGCGACACAGTGACGCTATGACCTATACCACTCAAGAGCGTATGTATGGAACACCATCGCGACCAGCCCCGTGACTCAGCCTGTTTTAATACGCGCATTCGTGACCTCGCCATTCGCAGCGACACGCCAGGGCGTAATCGCATTGTTGTGATAGGTATTGTTCACCCCGCGCACAGCGACCAGCGCTTCGAGGGTGGGCTGCACATAGCCGGTCTCGTCAGTCGCGCGGCTCTGGATCACTGTGGCTTCGCCGTTCCACTCCCAGGGATAACGAAATCGCGTGATCGCGCGGGTCAATACCGGCGCCTGCAGTTGCGCTTCGTGCCATGTCTTGCCATCATCTACAGACACCTCGACACGCACGATTTTCCCGTGCCCGCTCCACGCGATTCCACGGATTTCGTTAAAGCCGGGCTTAGACACGAGTTGGCCGCCAGAGGGGGCTGTGATGATGGACTTGGCCTCCATGTAAAACGTAAAACGCCGTGCAGTGCCGTCGGGCAGCGGATCCGTGTATTTGGAGGTCTCCTCGCGCGATTGCGCGGGCTTGTCCGTCACATGTAAACGCCGCAGCCATTTGATGCTCATATTGCCTTCGAACCCCGGTAACAGCAGGCGCAAGGGATAACCTTGTTCGGGACGCAGGCGCTCACCGTTCTGGCTGTACACCAGCAAGGCATCCTCCAGGCATTTCTCTATCGGAATACTGCGCGTCATCGCTGCAGCGTCGGCGCCTTCGGCCACGATCCATTTTGCTTGCGCTTGCACACCAGCCTCGGCCAATACAGTGCGCAGGGGGACGCCCGTCCACTCGGCACAGCTCACCAGGCCGTTAGCCTCCGCCGCCGTCTTGCCGTAGACGTTGTAGCCCGGATTGCCCGAGCATTCCAAAAAATAGATATGCGATTCGGAAGGGAAACGCCGCAGATCGTCCATCGTGAACAACAAGGGCCGATCTACCAAGCCGTGCAATGCCAGACGATGCTGAGCGGGATCGATCTCGGGTACGCCACCGTGATGACGCTCGTAGAACAGGCCGTTTGGCGTAATGATGCCGTCCAGCTCCTGGATGGGTGTACGCGTGGACGAGGAAATGTATTGCTTGTCGTTAGGGCGCAGATGACGAATCACCTTTTTTTCGTAGGCGGACGGCTGACCATAAGGCTGCCCGCCTGTAGGAGCCCCTGGCGCACGGCTCCATTCGGGGATTTCCAATGGTGTATCGGCATCGGCAGGAACTGCCGTAGTATGCGCCGTCACTGCTGACGAACCATACACGCCTGTCGTAGCCGTTGCCGCGAACAGGCCGCCTGCCGCAACACCCCGCCGTAGAAAATCGCGGCGCGATGACTGAACCGCCGTTATGGCCGCTGAATCGTCTACCTCGTCAATGTCGCTATCTGATACTGCGATACGGGTCTGCATGAACTCCCTCGTGAATCACACTCGAACACAATACGACACGCAAACAGCCGTTCGCGCTGTTTGCGCCCTCACGGCTTTAGAGTTTCGCCACGGACACTTCCGTAGCCTTTACAAACGCCAGCACCTCGGTGCCGACCTGCAGATCCAGTTCTTTGACCGAACGAGTCGTAATCACCGACGTGACGATACCGGAGGGGGTATCGACATCAACCTCGGACAGCACCGGGCCGAGGATGATTTCCTTGATACGGCCGCGAAACTGGTTACGGGCGTTGATGGATTGAATGCTCATGAGACTGCTCCTGTAAAAAAATCTGGCTCTAGACTGCCAGCCGCAAATGGTCAATGGAAATAACCTGAGCCAGCGGACGGGTATCCACCGGGGTGGGGTCTTTTTTGTTCAATACTGCGTCGAGCACACGTGCCTCCAGCGCAGCAAATGCAGTACTCGTGCGTAGCCGGGGCCGCGGCAACGCGACACGCTGGTCGAGGATCACATTGCCCTCGTCAATCACAATGACCCGGTCAGCCAAGGCAATCGCTTCATTTACATCGTGCGTCACCAGTACAGCCGTAAAACCATCGCGCAGCCAGAGATCCTCGATCAACTGCTGCATTTCCAGACGCGTCAACGCATCCAATGCACCGAGCGGTTCGTCCAATAACAAGAGTCCTGGCCGATGCAGCAATGCCCGCGCAAGCGCCACACGTTGCTTTTGACCGCCCGATAATGCGGCCGGCCATTCGCCGCCCCGTTCGCCCAAGCCGACTTGTCGCAGCACAGACGCCGCCTCGCCACGTTGACGAATGGCCGTACCGATGGCGACGTTGTCCAGAATCGATTTCCACGGCAACAGCCGAGGGTCTTGGAACATCATTCGCACGCGGTCATCGGCGCCGTCTTGCACCTCGCCGTCAAAGCGAATCGCAGTGCTGCCGCCTCGCTGCCCCGCGGCGGGCGTAGCGGTTTCCAGACCGGCCAGCAACCGCAGCAACGTGCTTTTGCCGCAACCGCTGCGCCCCACGATGGCGGCGAACTCGCCCGGCGCGAACTCGATATTCAGCCCCTTCAGGACGTGACGTTCGCCGTAATATTTGTTCAGCCCGCGCAGCGTGACATGCACGGGCGGCTGGGCCGCCGCCGGCTCAGTGTCATAAGTCTCGCGCACGAACGGCTGCACCGCGAGCTCATTCAATTCCCAGTTATACGGACTAAAGTGCATGATCGGCTCCGAAAATATTCGTGATCTCAGGTCGGCCGATAAGCCGGGTTCCAGCGCAACAATCGCGTTTCCAGGCCCCTCGCACACCAATCCGCCACCTTGCCCAACAACGCATACAACAAGATACCCAGCAGCACGACGTCGGTCTGCAGGAACTCGCGCGCATTCATCGTCATATAACCGATCCCTGACTGCGCAGAAATCGTTTCCGTCACGATCAGGATGACCCACACCAGCCCCAAGGCGAAGCGCAGCCCTACCAAGATGGACGGCAAGGCCCCCGGCAGTATCACGTCGCGATACAGTGCCCATCCCGACAGCCCATATGAACGTCCCATCTCGATCAGCGCCGGATCTACAGAACGGATGCCATGAAACGTATTCAGGTACACGGGAAAGAACACACCCAGTGACAACAGGGAGAGCTTCGCCGCCTCATCGATACCGAACCACAGAATCACCAATGGGATCAGCGCCAGCACCGGTATATTGCGGATCATCTGCAGCGTTGTATCCAACAAGGTCTCGGCGACACGTGAGGCGCCGTTCAACAGTCCCAGGGCCAACCCCAACCCGCCCCCGAGCAACAACCCCCACAGCGCGCGCAGCGCACTGACGCGCAGGTGTTCCCACAACTCGCCCGAGACGGCCAATTCCCATCCTGCTTTGGCTACCGACCATGGCGCGGGCAATATCCGTGAGGATAGCCAGCCTAATTGCGCAGACCCCTGCCACACAATCAGAATCAACAACGGCACCAGCCATGGCAGCGCACGGCGACGCCACGCTGACGCGGACAAGAACGACGCCGAACTCATGCAGGCACCGTCTGTTTGTTGCTGCGCCCCGGCACAATCTCCGTCGCCATCACTTCGCCAAACGGCCCGCTCAGCAGGCCTCGTGCGGGCTGCGTCACCGCCTTACCGGGCAATAACGGAAACACCAGCTCCGCGAATCGGTACGATTCTTCGAGATGCGGATAGCCGGACAGGATAAAGGTCTCGATGCCCAACTCGGCATACTCGCGCATGCGGGCGGCTACCGTTTGCGGACTGCCTACCAATGCGGTTCCCGCACCGCCGCGCACCAGCCCCACGCCTGCCCAAAGATTGGGCGAGATTTCCAGATGCGAGCGGCCGCCTTTTTCATCGTGCAACTGCCCGCCGTGCAGTGCCGCCATGCGGCGCTGGCCTTCGGAATCCATGCGTTGGAACGCAGCCTGGGCAGCAGCCACTGTGTCCTGATCCAAATGCTGGATCAGCGCCTCTGCAGCGGCCCACGCTTCTTCATCCGTTTCACGCACAATCACATGCAGACGAATACCGAATCTCAGCGTGCGGCCATGGCGGGCAGCGCGACGGCGCATGTCTTCGATCTTGGCAGCCACCGCCTGGGGCGGCTCTCCCCAGGTCAGATAGACATCGAGCTGCTCGGCCGCCAACTCGTGCGCGGCCTCTGACGAGCCGCCGAAATACAGCGGCGGATACGGCTGTTGCACAGGCGGGTAAATGACTTTGCCGCCCTTTGAGACCAAATGATCGCCAGCGTAGTCATACGCCTGCCCGTGATGACTGGCCCCAAGAATGCCGCGCCAGATTTTCAGAAAATCCGACGTCACGGCATAGCGCTCGTCATGGCTGACGAACACCCCATCGCCCTCCAGCTCCGACGGATCGCCGCCCGTGACCACATTGACCAACAGACGGCCGCCCGACATGCGATCGAAGGTCGCAGCCATGCGCGCGGCAAACTGCGGCGAACTGACACCAGGCCGTATCGCCACCAGGAATTTCAGCCGGCGTGTCGCATCGATCAAGCTCGACGCCACCACCCATGCATCCTCGCAAGACCTGCCTGTCGGCAACAAGACCCCGTCGTAGCCCAGCGTATCAGCCGCTACCGCGATCTGACGGAAATAGTCATGACTCGCCGCACGTGCGCCTTGCGTAGTGCCCAAGTAACGAGAGTCGCCATGGGTGGGGATAAACCAGAAAACGTTCATCAGCAAATGGCCTTATAGATCTATGCGTTAACGTAGCTCGGCTGGCGCCGCCTGCTGCACGTCCAGCTTGCGGGGAATCAGCTTCAGCGCGTAGAACGCGTCGGCGATTTCCTGTTGATGCTGCAATACCTCGCGCGTCACAGGCGTCACGCCGTAGGCCAGACGTTGCGCCGCCAGCTCTACCACCGGCCGTTCCAGGCCCAATACCGGCTGCAAGAGATCCACGGATTCTTTCAGGTGATCCTTGGCCCACAAATCGCCTTTGCGGATTTCCTCCAGCACGGTCTTGACCACGTCGGGATGCTTATCCAGGTAATCGCGAGACGCGAGAAAGAATTGATAGTTGTTGACCACGCCAGTCCCATCGGCCAATACACGCGCGCCCAACTGTTTTTCCGCGGCGGCCTGGAATGGATCCCAGATGACCCAGGCATCGATCACACCGCGCTCGAACGCGGCCCGAGCATCGGCGGGTGTGAGATACGTGACGTTGACGTCCTTGTATGGCACCCCGGCTTTTTCCAACTGCTTGACGAGCAGATAATGCACATTGGAACCCTTGTTCAAGGCGACTTTCTTGCCCTTGAGATCAGCCACCGATTGGATCGGCGAATCCTTCGGCACGAGAATGGCCTCACTCGTCGGAGCCGGCGGCTCGTTGCCGACGTAGACCAACGGCGCCTGCGCTGCCTGTGCAAAAATCGGAGGCGCCTCGCCCACCGTGCCGAAATCAATGGAGCCGACATTCAGGCCCTCGAGCAATTGCGGCCCTGCGGGAAACTCCACCCATTTCACGGCAATGCCTTGTTCACCCAGCTTTTTATCGAGCGAGCCCAGCGCCTTCAGAATGGTCAAGGTGCCGTATTTCTGAAAGCCGATGCGCAAGGTCTTGGCATCCTGCGCGGACGCTGCCGCGCAGGTCAGCATGGCGGCGCTCAACGCCATCACACCCGCGACGGCAAGGCGGGAAAAACGGAACCAACTCAGGAAAGGCAAATGCATCCTGTGCATGGGAATGCTCCTATGTATCAGTCGTTGTGCAGATCGTTATTGCGTGAGGTGTTCGGGCGCTGCATCATCAGCCTTTGCACACTCTCAAACACTGAATCTGGCGTTCAACGCCAGATAGCCGAGGTCATAACCCTGTGATAACGGCGCCGTCGACACGTGCTTGGCCAAACGATCGACTGCGGTATCCAGCCGTTCGCGCACATCGTCATCGATCGCAACGTGTCCCTGTTGCACCGTGACCTGCCGGTCTGTCGCATAAACGCCAGCCAAAATATGCCGTGCACCCAGGGCCGATAGCACGGGCTTGAGGCTGTATTCCAGCGCCAACAGGTGCGCGGTGCTCCCCCCGGTGGCTATCGGCAACACGATTTTGTCTGCCAGCGCCTTTTCATCCAGCAGATCCAGGATTGCTTTCAGTCCGCCGGCAAACGAGGCCTTATAGACTGGCGTGGAAATCAATAATGCTTGCGCGGCATTGACGCGTTTGCGCAATGCACTGGCGGCGGATCCGCTGTAGTTGCCTTCGATCAAATCAACGGCAGGCAGATCGCGCAACCCCAGTTCATCGCTGGCCAAACCACGCGCCGCTAATCGCTCTGCGGCATAACGTAATAAGGCCGATGAACGCGAGTTCTGTGAGGGACTGCCGGCCAACGTCAGAATCGTCATGATGAGGACTACCGCTCCGTCTGTATATAACCAGGAATGCGGTCATTCTGGCCTCGTCATGTCGATCTGGAAAATACTTAGTCGATATGTCGTTATGCGTGGTCCGTGCCGACTGCCCGATCCGATCCGCGCCGGGCACAGGACGCACAGGTATACTAAAAAGTCATTTCTCCCGGCCTTTTTGCTCTCACGAATTCCCGCCGTGTCATTGCGTATTCCTCCCCTGAACCCGCTACGGGTTTTCGAAGTCGTTGCCCGGTTGCAGAACCTCACCCTGGCAGCGCAAGAGCTGCACGTCTCGCAATCCGCGGTGAGCCGGCAACTGGCGACACTGGAGAGTTATCTCGGTGTAGAACTGTTCCGCCGCGAGCATCGGGGCGTGACGCTCACGCGGGCCGGAGCAGCCTATGCCAAGCGCGTCGCACCGGCCTTCGCGGAAATCGCTGCTGCCACCGATGGCCTGCTGCAAAACATGTCGCATAAAGTGCTACGGGTCAGGACGTACACGACATTTACGGCAAAGTGGCTGATCCCGCGGTTAGAGGATTTTCACGCCCGCCACCCCAACATCGAAGTCATCGTGAGCAACGGTGTCTCCGAGGTGGATTTCGATCGTGACGCAGCGGATGTGGCGATTCAGTTCGGCCTCGGCGGCTGGCCCAGGGTCAAGGAAGACGTTCTCTTTACTGATGAAATAGAGCCGGTCTGCTCGCCCGAGTATTTGGACAAGAACATGTCCCGACATGGAAAGCTGGAGGACTTGTTGAAAGGGCGTCTTCTGGTCTCGAAATACCGCAAGACCGACTGGACCGACTGGCTGGAAGCCAACGGACTATCTGCAGCGGCTGCGAACTCGGAACGGATGGGATTCAGTACGTCTATTTTGACGTGGCAGGCTGCGCTGGATGGTTTGGGCATCGCGATCGGCCAAAGTGCCTTGTTGCAGACGGAGTTCAATAAAGGGTTGCTCGTGCGCCCGTTCCGCCGGCCGTTGCAGCGCTCGATGTCGTATTATCTGCTGCGCCCGCAGGAACAACGATTTTCGCGCCGCGTGGCCGTGTTTCGCGATTGGCTGCTCGAGACCGCGGCACGCGAGCGCGAAGCGCTGGCCAACGGCCCCAAAGAGCCCCCAAGCCTAGGCTGAGCGTGCGCCCACCGCCGCTGGCGGCGCGAACCACCGTATCAACAGGGCGTTGACTGCATCGGCCTGTTCAAACTGCACCCAATGGCCCGAGTCGGCGATGACGTGCCACTCTCGCGATGGATGCCCTTGCGCCAGCATACGGCCGGCGTCGGCGGGGACTGCCGTGACATCATCCTCGCCCCAAGCCATGAGTATCGGTTTGTCAAAGTCCTTCAGCACATCCAGCAACGACGACCTGCGCGAAATGGATTTGCTGCGAAAGCGGGTCTTTTCGCAAGAGCGCGCGTGAATCTGCAGCGCCAGGGCGTTCACGGTATGCCGGAACGACAGCATGAACGCTCGCAGGTTCTGTGCAAATGCCTGCTCCCGTTCCTGTCCCGTGACGGCCCGCCAGTCGGACAAGGGTTCTCTGTCTCGACGAGGCCCACCGTGGCCAGCGCTACCCAACAACGCCAGGCGCTGCAATGTCGGCAGACGAGGCGCCAACGCGCCCGCGATGGCGCCGCCAAATGAAAACCCCGTCAGATACAGAGGCGCCGTTCCGACCAATCGGGCTATGCCTTGCGTCAAGGTCTCCAACAGGCGTTCGACCCTGTCCGGGTCGTACGGCGGCATATCAAAATCCTCGGAATCGCCGAAGCCCGGCATGTCCGGGATCAGGACGCGGAAATGCTCGGCCAAGACGTCGATGTTCTTGGCCCAATGCATCCACGAGCCGTGTCCGCCATGAATCAGGACCAGGGCAGGCCCCCTGCCCCATTCTCGCCACACCATTCGACAACCCTGCACATCGAACGCATGATGAATGGCGCTGGTGTCCAGACGATCCAGCGCAGCATCGGCCGCCGCAATATCTGCTGAAGAAAATTCCTGCATCACCAACCTTGTTGACCTTGGCTCATCGTTTTTCCAGGCAACGTCCCCTTTCGGGATCGAAAAAAAGCGCGCGGTAAAGCTGCGCGCCGCGCAACGTCCTCGGTCACGAACGCATGATCAAAGCATCCACGGCCATCACGCCTTCGCCTTCGGGCATCACCATCAGCGGATTGACCTCGGCCTCGCGCACGGGCAAATCAGGCGTCACCGCGAGCTTGGACAGATTGGAAATCGCGACGGCCAACGCGTCCAAATCGCCCTTTTCCTTGCCGCGCAGGCCAGAGACCGTTTTCAACATCTTGACCTCTTCTATCATTTCCTTGGCCGCTTGCACCGAGACGGGTGCCAGGCGAATGCTGCGATCACGCATCACTTCTGCCCAGATACCCCCGGCGGCCAGCATGATGATGGGACCGGCATCCACATCCACGCGATAGCCCACGAGGACTTCTGTCAGTCCCTTGCGCATCGGCTGCACCAGCACGTCCCGACAATCGACGCCGGGGGCTTTATCGCGCAGGTTCTGCTGCAGGGTGGCAAAGGCGCGCGCCAGCTCCTCGGCATTCTTGATGCCCAGCACGACGCCGCCCACTTCGGTTTTATGCGGGATGTGCGCAGAGCAGACCTTGGCTACGACGGGATAATCAAATGGCAAATTGTCGGGCGGACTGTCCAAAGGATAAGTCGCTGCCAGCGCATGCGGCACATTCAGCGTATCCAGCAGCTCGTAGGCATCGGCCTCGCTGATTGCGCAGGCGGGCTGCTCGTGATCGAGCTTGACCGTCGCAGACGGTCCCGGCGAACGGCGTGCAAGCACCGAAGCAATGGCATCGGCGCAGGCCTCTGGCGAGCGAAAGCACGGAATCTGAGCGGTCGTGAGCTGCGCCAATGCGTTGGGCGCATCGGGCACCAGCATGGCCAGCAAAGGCTTTTCGTGGCCCGCGCTGTCGATGATAGGCTTGACTGCCAAGTCCGGCTGAAAACGCGCCGATGACCCCACGACGGCGACGACCACGTCAAACTCTGGCGCCTCCAGCATGATGTCCAGGGCTTTTTTCATGACCTCGTATTTGGTCCCTGCCAAGGTGAGATCCACGACCCGCCCTGCACTGCCGGGCATGCCGGCCGCCTGCAACTGCGCTACCGTCGCTGCGGACGCAGGCTCTACGATCACGTTGCGCACACCGAGTTGATCCACCACCATGGCGGCGCCGCCCCCTGTCGTCGTCACGACTCCGACGCGCTTGGCCTGCTTGCCTACCAAAGGCAGTTTCCGGGCCAAGGGAAACACCTCGAACAGCGTCTCCAGCATTTCCACGCGAACCACGCCCAGGTCCTTCAGGAAAGCATCTGCGATATCGTCTTCGCCGGCCAGTGCGCCGGTATGCGTTGCCGCCATTTCCGCCGCAGCGCTCGATCGCCCGAGCTTGTACGCGACCACGGGTTTGCCGCGTTTTGCCGCCTCGCGGGCAAATGCCTGAATGGCATCGCCATGACGCAAGCTTTCCAGAAAGAGCACATACCCCTGGATGGCAGGGTCGTCCAGCGTCGCCATGCAGATTTCACCGACGCTGAGATCGACCTCGCTGCCTACCGATACCAAGCCCGCAAAGCCCACGCCACGTGCCTTTCCGCGAGACACCAGCGCGCCGATCATGCTGCCGCTGTGCGACGCCACAAAGACGTTGCCACGCGGCACATCGGGTTCGGCAAACGCCGCGTTCGCTGTCAGGACCAAGCCGTTACCAGGGTTGACGACACCCAGGCTGCTTGGCCCCAGAATGCGCAAGCCGCTCTTTCGACTGATCTCGCGCAGCGCAGCCTCACGCTCGACGCCGTCGGGCCCCGATTCGGAAAATCCAGCCGCCAGGATGGTGACGAGCTTGACCCCCAGGTCGGCGCATTCCTGCACGGCGGGTACTACCGTATCGGTAGGAGACAAGATAAAGACATGCTCGGGCACCTCCGGCAGCGCAGCCAGGCTAGGCCATGCTTTTTCCCCTTGCACCTCGGCACGCTTTGGATTGATCGGATAGATGGTGCCTTGAAAGCCGGACCGGCGCAGAAACTGCAGAGGACGCCCGCCTGTCTTTTTGACGTCGTCGGAAGCACCGACGAGCGCAATGCTCTTGGGATACAGCAATGCCTGACAGACGGAGGATGCAGGGGTATTGATCGATGACATAACCTTTACTTGTCCAGCTTTACGTTTTTGAATTGTTCGTTCCAGTATGCGTCCTCGGCGATCAGTTCGGCCCTGAACTCTTCAGGGCTATTGCCAATCAGCATCGCACCTTGCGGCCCCAAGACGTCAGAGAACTCTTTGGTCTTTACCGCTTTTTCGAGGACGGCGGCAAGCTTGTCCACGATGGGTTTGGGTGTCCCGGCAGGCGCCAATAGCGCATTCCACGAGTCGGATTTCATCTCAGGAATACCGAGTTCGGCAAAGGTTGGCACATTGGGCAACTCCGGCAAACGCTTCGGCCCGGCGACTGCCAGCGGATGCACAGTGCCCGCCACCAGGGCCGGCATCGCACCCGTTGCAGTCATGAACGCAACGTCGATGTTCCCGGCAATCAAGTCGTTCATGGCGCCAGAGCCGCCACCGTATGGAATATGGGCCATGTCGATCCCGGTCAATGCCTGCAATTTCAGCATTGCCATATGTTGCGTGCCCCCATTGCCTGTCGAACCGTAATTGAGTTTGCCGGGCTCTTTTTTGGCCAACGCTTTGAACTCCTTGTAGTCCTTGACTGGCAGCTTGTTGGTCGCAGCCAGTACACCCGGTGCGGAGGATATCTTCGAAATGGGTTCGAAACTCTTGACGGGATCGAATTTCTGCATCGGGTAGGTGAACTTGTTCATGACCAGGGGCGAGGCCGCGAACAATAATGTATAACCATCCGGCTTGGCAGAGGCCACCGACTCCGAAGCAATATTGCTCGTGGCGCCAGGTTTATTCTCAACCACAAAAGCGCCTTTGAGTTCCTCCTGCAAGGCCTTTGCCACCAAGCGAGCCACCACGTCGGTCGGACCGCCAGGTTGGAATCCGACCACGATTTTGACCGCTCGATTGGGATAGGCATCGTCTTCGGCCCATACGGTGCCTGCCCAACTCATCATGCCAACGGCAGCGACGGTGGCACAAATCAAACTACGCATACTGTCTCCTTCCACTCTCTTGATACTTAGGCTTTGGGCTTGGGCGGACGCTGGGAAAACGATTTCCCGAATACACCTTCCGCGATGCGGTTTTTGAGCATCTCGATAGAGCCCCCTGCGATCATCCAACCGCGAATGCGGCGCACGCAGTACTCGACCAAGGCCTCTTGGCTAAAGCCCATGCCGCCCATGACCTGCAATGCCTCATTGGCCGCGAACCAGCCCGCTTCGTTGCAGGCCAATTTGGCCATGGCGGTGCTCTGTGCAGACGGCAAACCGTGCTCGCCTTCCAAGGCGGCGCGATACAAGAGCAATTGCGCTTGCTCCAAACGCATCCACATGTCCGCGAATTTCCATTGCAAGCCTTGGAATTCGCACAGCTCGCGGCCAAATTGTTTGCGTGTGAGCGCGTGTTCGCGAGCGATATTGAACGCGTGACGGCCTAGCGCCAGAGAGCGCGAAGCGTTACCCAAGCGTTCCACGTTGAAACCCGAAATCTGCTTCTTGAAACCGCCAGGCCCCAGCAGCACGTTCTTGGCGGGAATACGCGCGTCCTCGAAGTACAGCTGCGACCACTGTTCACCGTTCATGAACGAGGCCGGTTTACCCACCGTAAATCCCGGCGTGCCGCGCTCGACCAGCACCGAGCCGATGCCATCGAGACCCGGGCCAAAGCGTACATAGACCAAAAACAATTCAGCTTCCGGACTGTGGGTGGAGAAAATCTTGCTGCCGTTGATGAGGTAATCGTCGCCATCCTGACGCGCGGACGTCTTCAGCTCTGTCACGGCCGAGCCGGCATCGGGCTCGGTCATTCCAAGCGAAATCAGTTTGCGTGCGCCCAGCAGATCGGGAAGGAACCGTTCTTTCTGCTCGGGGGTGGCGTATTCGACAAAGGTACGGATGGGGCCGAAATTGCCTGCCTGTACGATGTCGGCGCTCTTGGGGCAGACCAGCGCGACCTCCTGGATCGCCAATACCGCGTGCATGAGCGAGCCGCCCTGGCCACCGTCCTCCTCCGGGAACGCGATACCCAGCAGCCCCTGTTCTGCCAACATCTGGGCAGTTTCCCACGGGTATTCCGGCGAATGCGCGCGCTCCAGTGCGCCTGCGGCCAGGCGATCCTGGGCAAAACGCCTTACCGAGTCGGCAAAGGCCCGGTGTTCCTCGTTTAATTCAAAATCCATCTTTTTACTCCTGCGGTGGATGTGTCGATGGATAAATCATCGCCTGCCTGGCCCGTCGAGAAAACTTCGCATTGCGCCTAGCGCCATGACAAAAAGTCATCGCAAAGATGGCGTTGATATGATCAAAGGGCATGACAACGCGCAAAATAAACAGTGGTGAAATCGCGCCGCAAGATCGACCATAGCGTCTACTGCCGCACACTCAGGAAAGCGATGACTGCACTAGAAACCTTTGCCGCCTTTGGCGCCAGCCTGCGCAACCAGAACCTGACCGAGGATGTCCTGCACCACGCCAAACGCGCTGTCGTGGATTGGTACGCCTCCCTGCTCCCGGGTGCGGTACTGCCGCCCGCGACCCTGTTGGAACAAGCCTATGCAGAAGACATCGGACGGGGACCATCCCGTCTAGCGCTAGGCCAGCCCGCCACCTCTCGCGCCGCGGCGCTCATCAACGGCACCGCCGCGCATACGGCCGAAGTCGACGACATTTTCAAAGACGCGATCTATCACCCTGGCGCGCCGACCATAGCTGCCGCCCTAGCTGCAGCGCAGGAAACGGGCGCTAGCGGCCGCGATTTTCTCCGCGCCGTGGTGGTGGGTTACGAGATTTCTACGCGCATCGGCGCCGCGCTGGGACGGACTCACTACAAATTCTGGCACAACACCGGGACGGTCGGCACCTTTGGCGCCGCCGCAGCGGCCAGCAGCCTGTATGGCCTGGAATCCCGGCCGTTCACCCACGCGCTGGCCACTGCCGCCACCTTTGCCAGCGGGCTGCAACAGGCCTTTCGAATGGACTCCATGTCCAAGCCGCTGCATTCGGGCCGTGCGGCCGAAGGCGGCCTGGCCGCCGCCCAGATGGCGCGAGCCGGGGTTACCGGTTCGCTGGACGTGCTGGATGGCGCCGCAGGCCTGGGGTACGCCATGAGCAACGGCCCGGACTGGCAGCCTTTCCTTGCAACCCTGGGCGAGACCTTCAATATCACGCGCATGACCTTTAAAAATCATGCGTGTTGCGGCCATACGTTCTCGCCCATCGATGCCGCGTTAGTCTTGAAAGACCGGCTTCAGGCCGCGCCGGACGACATCGCGCAGATCGACGTGCACACCTATGCCCCTGCGCTGGACGTGGCCGGAAACCCCGAGCCCCAAACTGCAGCCGAGGCGCGTTTCAGTATCCCCTTTGTTGTCGCCTCTGCCGTGGTGTATGGCAGCGTACGGCTGGCGGCCTTTGATGAGGCACGTCTGAAAGACCCCGCCCTGCGTCAGCTGATGTCGCGTATCCGCCTGCATGTGGAGCCCACCCTCGATGGTCTGTTTCCAGGTCAGCGTGCTGCGCGGGTCGATATGCGCCTGACCAACGGTACGCAGGACTCCTATCTGCAGCCTCATCGTAAAGGCGATCCGGAACTGCCCCTGAGCGATGCCGATCTGAGCGGCAAGTTCGATGAATTGGTGGCTCCCGTCCTAGGACAAGAACGTGCCGGCGAGCTGTTGCGCAAGCTGTGGTCGCTGGAACACGCTGCTCGGCTCGACCTCGACGCAACGCGCTAAATGACTGAGGGAGGCTCAGCTTTGCAGCTGGCCTCCCTCAGTGGCTAACACACTAGATGATGCGATCAGCCTTCTTGGCTGCTGACCTGCGGGGCCGCGCTATTGGCCTTTTTACGAGCCGCGAACAAGCGGCCCAGGCCCACCACCAGCAAGGCACCGATGACTTCCGCCGCGATCTTGACCGTGCCGGAGATCTCGCCGAAGCGCTCGACCACAACCACATCGGTCACCAGCATGCCACCCGCGATCCAGCCCAGCAAGGCCGCGCCGAACGTGACGACCAGCGGATAACGGTCGATCAGTTTCAGCACCAGCGTGCTGCCCCAGATGATGATGGGTACGCTCACCACCAGACCAAAGATCACCAGACCGATCTGATGCGACGGGTCAGCCATTTGGGCCGCGCCCGCAATCGCGATCACGTTGTCCAGGCTCATCACAAAGTCAGCCACGATGATGGTCTTGACTGCGGCCCACACGGACGCACTGCCCTGGATGTTGCCATGGGCGTCTTCCTCGGGGATCAACAGTTTGATACCCACCCACAACAGCAGCAGCGCGCCAATAATCTTCAGGTAAGGAATCGTCAACAGGGTCAACGCAAAAGCGATCAGCACTACCCGCAGGCCAATAGCCCCGGCGGTGCCCCACAAAATGCCCTGCATGCGCTGTTTCGGCGGCAGGTTGCGGCAGGCCAGTGCAATAACCACGGCATTGTCGCCACCCAATAGGATGTCGATAAGAATGATCTGAAACACTGCGGCCCAGCTAAGGGTCTGCAAAAACTCGAGCATGCAATCTCCGTGTTGGTATTAATCGTCAAAGCGTTGTTTTAGCATTTCTTACAGCAACCTGAACATAACCTGACGGCATTTCTTACAAAAAACTTAAATTTTCGTAACTTGTATGATCGATATTCGTCATTTACCCTGTGCGGAACAGACAGTTGTTCTGTCACCGTTTTTTGCAGTCTAGCTGTCCTCGGCAAGAATATCGGGGCTTTTCGTTAAGTGAATTCGTTGATGAATACCGGGAAAGACACTGTAGGCATGATCGGCGTAGGCCTCATGGGCCACGGCATTGCCAGCAATATCATCAAACATGGCTACCCCTTGGTACTGCTGGATCACCCTGGCAATCAGCCGGTCGACCAGCTGCTGGCCGCCGGCGCGGCCAAAGTCGCCAGCCCTGCGCAGGTCGCCCGGCAGTCCAACGTAGTCATCCTCTGCGTCACTGGCACGCCGCAGATCGAAGATGTCTTGTTCAGTCCCGATGGCCTGCTCCAAGGCCTGCGGCCCGGCACCATCGTAATTGATTGCTCCACAGCCATCCCATCGTCGACCGAGCGCATCGCCCTAGCCATCACCGAGGCTGGCGGCCTGTTCCTGGATGCGCCCATGACCCGCACGCCCAAAGAGGCGGCCGAAGGCCGGCTGAATCTGCTGGTGGGCGGTGATCCCGCCTTGTTCGACCGGTGCCTGCCGCTACTGCGCTGCTATGCCGAGAACATCACCCACGTCGGTGCGATCGGTGCCGGCCACCGCATGAAACTGATCCATAACTATGTCTCGCTGGGCTGCGCCGCCGTCATCGCAGAGGCTGCCGCCTGCGCCCAACGCGCCGGCATCGATGCCCCCGTCCTGATCGACGTCCTGGCCAAAGGCGGCGGCGCCGGTGTCGCACTCGAGCGCCTGCGCCCCTTTATCGAATCCGGCGACGATTCGGGCATGCGTTTTTCCTTGTCCAATGCGCATAAGGACCTGGGTTACTACACCACCATGGCCGAGGAAACGGGTGCCGCCCATGGCGCGGCCGACGCCATCGAGCAGCTCTTCAAACAAGGCGCGAACGACACTGCGCCGCAAACTACCCTGCCGCATCTGGTGGCACTGCTGGCCACAGGCAAACCGTAGTACCGCCGCCATCGCAAAGGGGAGCCCCACTCGACGCCAGGGGCATCCCTCAAAAACAAGCCTGCCTGCGGCACAATGGCGCTTTTCCGATGACGGTATTGGATAGGCGTCGCGCGATGAATCGTTTCTTGACATTTTCCTTGGTTGGCTTGCTCAGCGCCGTGATGCTGGCAGGCGGCGCTCAGGCAGCGCAGGACAAGCCTCTGCGCATCGGCGTGATTCCCAGCGTAGCCAATCAAGCCACCGAGATCGCCATCGCCGAAGCCGCCAAACAAGGCATCGAGGTCAAGCTGGTCGAGTTCAGCGATTGGGTCATGCCGAATACCGGCGTTGCCGAGGGTGCGCTGGACGCCAATTTCTTTCAGCACGCGCCGTTTCTGCAACTGTTCAATCAGAGCCGCGGCACAAAACTGACGCCGATCGCCTATGGATATTCGACCACGATCGGCCTGTTTTCAAAGAAGCTCAAGCGCGGCGACCCTATTCCCCAAGGCGCAAAGATCGCCATCCCGAATGACCCGGTCAACACGGGCCGGGCGCTGCTGCTATTGCAGTCGATGGGCTTGATCAGCTTGCGTCCCGGTACGGATCACCAGGCCTCGTTGCAGGATATCGTCGCGAACCCGAAGCAATTGAACTTCATTCAAGTCGAGGGCTCGCAATCCGCGCGCACGTTTGATGACGTGACCGCCTCGGTCACCTACACCACGTTTGCCAAGCACGCCGGCATCGACGAAAAAGACGGCTTGGCGTTCGACAACACGGATGCGGACAACGTGCGCCGCTATGCCATTCGCTGGGTGACCACGCCTGAGCATGCACAAGATCCGCGGCTGCTGCAGTTCATCAAGATCTATCAGCAATCGCCCGAGGTAAAAGCCAAGCTGCGCCAGCTATACGGTGATTTGATCGATTTTCCGTGGTAGGGCGTTGCGCGAGCGATTGGCAGCCCTTAATTGGGCAATGCCAGCAATTCGCCCATGCGCACCGGACCACGTACCGAGGGTGTGTCCGTCCAGCGCACGCGATTGGGCCCAAACAGGACAATCACGGTGGACCCCAGCAGGAAACGCCCCATCTCCGCCCCTTTGGCCAAGTGGATCGGCGTACGGGCGGACTCGTCGTAGCGCACTGAACGCACCTTGCGCTTGTGCGGGGTCACCAGCCCGGCCCAGACCGTTTCGATCGACGCGACGATCATCGCGCCTACCAGCACCATGGCCATCGGGCCATATTCCGTGTCGAATAAACAGACCACCCGCTCATTACGCGCAAACAACTCAGGCACGTGGCTGGCAGTCAGGGGATTGACCGAAAACAGTCGCCCCGGCACATGCACCATCTCGCGCAAGGTGCCGTCACACGGCATATGCACGCGGTGATAATCGCGCGGCGACAGATACACCGTCGCGAAATCACCGCCCATGAATTCCGCCGCGCGGGCCGAATCGCCGCCCAGCAATGCAGTCAGGCTGTAGGAATGTCCCTTGGCCTGAAAAATACGGCCATGTTCAATACGTCCCAGCTGACTGATCGCACCGTCGGCCGGACACAGAATGCTGTGCGGCTCGGCGTCCAACGGACGGGCATCGGGCTTTAACGCGCGCGTAAAGAACTGATTGAACGTGTCGTACGCCAGCGGATCCTCGACCAGCGCCTCGGTCATATCCACCCCATAGCGACGCACGAAACGCGAGATCATCCAGTTTTTGACCGCAGGCGTGCGGCAATCGGAGGCCAACCCCATCAGGCGCGACACCAAATGGTGCGGCGCAGCGTATTGGCTAGCGAGGAAGATCTGGTCTTTGAAGTGCATGGAATCCGGTGAAAACAACGTGGCGCGGCCGCAGAGGCGGCTTCGGGCTACGGATGTTACTTGTTATAGACGTGTAGCGCCAGCGAGGAGATCGATTCGATTGGTTTCGCCCGTGTTGACTTCAGCAGATAATAGGGGTCAACGCAATCGTGGCAACCGCTGGCGCGCTATGCGGATGTTGTCGGGGACCGCCGTCATTCTGCATAGGCGGCAGATCGCAACATCATGTTCTTCGTTGCCCCAAACTACGAGGCCTGCTCTGTGCTGATATCCAATCCGCCCCCTGCCGTCCGTGCACTGACAATGATCGGCGTGCCCACCGATATCGGCGCAGGCTCGCGCGGAGCCTCCATGGGGCCAGAGGCATTGCGTGTAGCGGGGCTCGGCCCTGCCTTACAGGCATTGGGATACGACGTGGAAGATGCCGGCAATTTGATTGGCCCAGCGAATCCCATGCTGCCGCCGGACAATGGCTATCGGCATCTGACAGAGGTGATTGCTTGGAATCAAACCCTGCACGACGCGGTCTACGCCGAACTGCAGCGCAGCCGGCTGCCTATCACGCTGGGCGGCGATCATTGCCTCGGCATGGGTTCCATCAGCGCGGTCGCCCGGCACTGCCATCACGCTGGCAAACCACTGCGCGTGCTGTGGCTGGACGCACATACCGACTTCAACACCCAGGCGCTGACGCCCTCTGGCAATCTGCACGGCATGCCTGTGGCGTGCCTGTGCGGCCAAGGGCCGGAGCCATTGACCACTCTCTCCGGCCAAAATCCGGCGCTGCATCCCGAATGGATCCGCCAAATCGGCATACGCAGCGTGGACGAGGGAGAGAAAAACCTGATCGCCGACGCCGGCATCGAAGTCTATGACATGCGCACCATCGACGAGATCGGTATGCGGTCCGTCATGGAGGCCGCATTAGCGGATCTCACACCTCATACCCACTTGCACGTCAGCTTCGACGTAGATTTTCTCGACCCCGAAATCGCACCTGCCGTTGCCACCAGCATTCCCGGCGGCCCCACCTATCGCGAAGCACAACTGTGCATGGAGATGATTGCCGACACCGGATGCCTGGGATCGCTGGACATTGTCGAACTCAACCCGGCGCTGGACATCCGCAATAAAACTGCGATGCTGGCAACCGAACTGGTGCAAAGCCTGTTCGGCAAATCCACGCTGATCCGGCGCACCGCCCAATCGCGTGTGTAATGTCCGGCCGCCGCCCCGCAATAATGCCCGCTTGCCGCCACGCAAAAAATGGTTGGCACACCTGCCGGCGTAATCCGGCCATTCGCGTGGATAATGCAGGCCTATTGCACCTTCGCTTGATCAAAAGGATATGCCCGTGACCGAACGCCAACTCATCATCCTCGCCGCCCTGAACATGATCGCCGCCGTCGGCGCCGGCGCATTTGGCGCCCATGGCCTCAAACAAATGATCAGCGCCGACCTGCTTGCCGTCTGGCAAACCGGTGTCCTGTATCACCTGATCCATGCGGTGGGCTTGTTCGTCGTTGCGTTGCTAGCCGCCCATTTCGGCTCCAGCCTGTTCTCGACCGCCGGGATTCTCATGTTTGCCGGCATCGTCCTATTCAGCGGCAGCCTGTATCTGTTGGCGCTCACCGGTGCGCGCTGGCTGGGCCCGATCACGCCGATAGGCGGTGTGGCCTTTCTGGCCGCATGGGCCTTGGTAGCGTGGGCAGCCTGGCGTTCGGCTTAAGAGCCTGCGCCCGACGGAGCCACCCGCAATAGCTTGCCATCGCCCGCATCCGTCAACACATAGACATAGCCGTCGGGTCCCTGCCGCACATCACGGATGCGGGCGCTCAGATCGTCCAGCAGGCGTTCTTCTCCAACGATTTTTCCGTCTTTGAACTGCAGGCGAATCAACGCCTGCGCGCCCAATGCACCAATGAATAGCGAATCCTTCCACGCAGGAAAACGATCCGCCGTATAAAAGGCCATGCCGCTGATCGCGGGCGACTTCTTCCACCAATACACCGGCCCCTGTCCGCCGTCGAGCGTTTTACCCTTGGCTTCCGGGATCGCGAATCCCGAATAATTAATCCCGTACGTCGCCAACGGCCAGCCGTAGTTTTGACCGGGTTTGATGATATTGATCTCATCACCGCCGCGCGGGCCGTGCTCGTGTTCCCACAACTCGCCCGTCCACGGATTCAGCGCCATCCCCTGCGGATTACGCATCCCATACGTCCAGATCTCGGGACGCACATTCGCGCGGCCCACAAACGGATTGTCCTTGGGAATCGAGCCGTCGGCGGCAATCCGCACGATCTTGCCTTGCAGCTTGTCCAGATCCTGCGCAGTAGGACGCTGGTTGTTCTCGCCCAAAGCAATAAACAACAAACCGTCGCCATCAAACACCAAACGGCCGCCGAAATGCTGCCCCGTAGAAAGCTTCGGCTGTTGGCGGAAAATAACCTGGAAATCCTCCAGGCCGCGCGCGTCCTTGGCCAGACGGCCACGCCCGACAGCCGTGCCTGCCTTGCCATCCTCGCCCGCTTCGGCATAAGACAAATACACTAAACGGTCATTGCCAAAGTCGGGCGACAAGACCACATCCAGCAAACCACCCTGCCCCGACGCATACACCTTGGGAATTCCCTGCAAGGGCACGGACAGCACCCCTTGCGCATTCACAACGCGCAACCGGCCTGCGCGCTCGGTCACCAGCATGCCGCCGTCCGGCAAGAACGCCAACCCCCACGGATGCTCCAGGCCCTCGACCACAGTCGTTACCTGCACCTTGCCCTCGGTAAAAGCAGGCGCCTCGATAGACACTTGAGTTTGTGCTTGTGCCTGCGACACAGCAGGGACAGTCGCCCAGAACGTCGCAGTCAACGCGGCAGCAGCCAAGGCAGCGGACCTTGCGGGCAGCAACGGCACAGTACGCAGGGGAGTTTTCGGGAAGAAACGGCAGTACGAATCCGGCATAGGGTCTCTCGATGAATCAGGTGGAGGGAGGATGTCAGACTGGCGTACCATACCAAGCACGAATGGCAACTTGAATATGCCATGTCGTTCTAATGGAGAACAGCACACCATGAAACTGTACTACATGCCCGGCGCCTGCTCGCTAGCTGCCCACATTGTCCTCGAATGGGTCGGCAAGCCGTACGAGACACAGGCCATCGCGCGCGACGCGCTGAAACAACCCGAATTCCTGAGCATCAACCCCATGGGTGCCGTGCCCGTCCTGACCGACGGCGATTACACGCTGACCCAGAATGCCTCCATCCTGGAATACCTGGCCGAACAAGCCCCGCAGTTGAACCTGCTGGGCGACGGCACCGCCCAATCCCGCGCAGAAGTCCGCCGCTGGCTCGGATTCATCAACTCCGACCTGCACCGCACCTTCTCGCTGGTCTTCGGCCCGCAGCGTTTCGTCGCCAGCGAAGCCGCGCAAAAAGAGCTCAGCACCTCCGCCGCTGCCATTCTGCGCAACCTGTTCACCATCCTGAACACCCAACTCGCGGACAAGCCCTACCTGGCAGGCAAGGCCCCCACCATCGCCGACCCCTACCTCTACGTCGTCCTGCGCTGGGCAAAGGCCAAAAACATCGACCTATCCGGCCTGAACAACCTGACGGAATTCTCGAGCCGCATGGACGCCGACAAAGGCGTGCAAGCCGCGCTAAAAGCCGAAGGTCTGTAAACGGCGACGCGATCCATCATTGCGGCAATATACGGGCGAATAGCTTGCGCGCCGGAATGACAAAAGCTTCGGTGGCGGCCAGTCCCCTGGCCTTCAACGCCCGATAAAACGCCTTGAAGACCTCGCTGCGGCTGGCCACGATAAACGGCTCAAGAGCCCCTGTTTCCATCACCAAGAACGCCAAAATCCCCCTCAAGCTAGAATCAGGCCATTCCCGTGCCACATCGCATCAGCGTCACGACACCACATGCCTGCCATTCTCACCCGCCGCCTCTGGCGTGCTCTGCTGCTAGCCACCTGCACCCTGCTCGCCGCCTGCGGAGATCGAGCCGTCAACTGGACCCTCTACGACGTCAAAGGCCACCTGCCAGACCTGCAATTTCAATTGCCCGGCGCAGGCGGAAAAACTGTCTCCAGCGAAGACCTGAAAGGCAAGACCGTCATGCTGTTTTTCGGCTACGCCAGTTGCCCCGACATCTGTCCCACCACCATGGCGCAACTTACCGCCGTCCTCGAACAACTTGGCGACGACGCCCAAAACGTACGTATTCTGTTCGTCAGCGTTGACCCCCACCGCGACACACCCGACAAACTGCAGGCCTACGTCGATGCCTTCAACAAGCAGGCCATCGGCGTCACCGGCACCGAAAAACAGATCGCCGATCTCGCCCGTCGTTATCGCGTCGCCTATCAAATCGAAAAACCGCGGCCGGGAGATTCCGCCGAAATCTACGACGTCAGGCATAGCCGCGGCGTCTATATATTCGACAACACCGGCAAAGCCCGCCTGCTCGCTTCAGACACCGAGAGCACCGCTGACATCGTCAAGGACATGCGACAGTTAGTCGAACTGACTCGCTGAGGCGCTCAGCCCTCCATAGACCGCAAATCCAGCGGCCGGTTGTCGATGATGGCCTCCATACTGAAAAACCCGGTCACCGTCGCCAGCTCAAACCCCGTAATCAGCCGCTGATAAAAACGGTCGTACCCCGCCATGCCCCGGCAGACCACCTTGATCAAATAATCCCAGTCGCCCCCGATGCGATAAAACTCGGTCACCTCGGGCAACTGATCCACGTGCTGACGAAACGCATCGGCCCAATCCTTGGAATGGCGGCTGGTCCTTATCATCACGAATACCGTCAGGTCGAAGCCCAATTCGACCACATTCACCTGCGCGCGCGTGCCGCGAATGATGCCGCAGCTATGTAAGCGCTGCAGCCGTCTCCAACACGCGTTTTGCGACAACCCCACACGATCCGCCAGCTCGCGCTGCGACAACGCGCCGTCCCTTTGCAGGCAAGAGACGATAGCCATATCAAATTTATCTATTTTTTCCATGAATCAGATCATACGACCCAAAATTGGCGATTTTTCGGAAAATTTAGGTGATGTTTCAATTTTCTTTCCATCGTATGATATTTGGACACCTTCGGCATGACCACAAAGACGGCATAGATGGATACCCACACAGTCGCAACACCCGCCACACTGGGCCTGTTGCAGCGATTTCAAGCAGATCTCAACACCGGCGACGTCATTGCCCGCCTGGCTGACGGGCTTATCGGCCAGGACGCAATCGTCCAAGGCCCTTACGGCCCCAAACCGCTGATTTACGCCGACTATGTCGCTTCAGGCCGGGCGCTCATGCAAGTCGAGCGCTTCGTACTCGAAAAAGTCCTGCCCTATTACGCCAACTCGCATACCGAGGCCTCGTATTGCGGCGGATTCATCACCCGCCTGCGTCGCGAAGCTCGCGCCGCCATCGCGCGCTGCTGCGGCGCCACTGCCGAACATGCGGTGATTTTCGCCGGCTCGGGCGCAACAGCGGGTATCAACCGATTGGTCCATTTGTTCGGCGTCGATGCAGCCATCAAGGCCGGAAAAAAAGTCCGCGTCATCATCGGCCCCTACGAACATCATTCGAACATTTTGCCCTGGCGTGAATCCGGCGCCGAACTCATCGTGCTCGCCGAAAGCCCGCAAGGCGGTCCCGATCTGAATGAGCTGGACGCCGCCCTGAAAACCCACGACGATGCCTTGGTCATCTGCGCACTGTCGGCCGCCTCGAACGTGACGGGCATTGTCGCCGACGTCGCCGCCATTACGCGCCGAGTAAAAAAAGCTGGTGCAAAAATGCTATGGGACTATGCCGGCGGCGCACCTTATCTGCCCGTACAGTTGTCGCCCGCCGCCGATGCCCCCATCGACGCGATCGTCTTTTCTCCTCATAAGTTCGTTGGCGGTCCTGGCGCCTCGGGCGTCCTGATCGTGCGGCGCGACGCGGTCCTGAACACCACCCCCACATGGCCAGGCGGCGGTACCGTCAAATTCGTATCGCCGCTGAACCACGACTACAGCGACAGCCTCGAATCCCGCGAAGAAGCCGGTACGCCCAACGTCATCGGCGACATCCGTGCCGCACTCGCAGTCCTGGTCAAAGAGGCCATCGGCGCCTCGTTCCTGCAACAACGTCAGGCCACCTTGGTGCAGCGCGCACTGGCAACATGGCAAGGCGTGCCGCAGATCGAACTGCTCGGTTCTCTGACCGCCGAACGCTTGCCGATTTTCTCGTTCCGGGTACGTAATGGCCAAGGCGGCTTTGTCCACCAGCAATTGATCACCCGCATGCTGAGTGACCGATTCGGTATTCAGGCCCGCGGCGGATGCGCCTGCGCCGGGCCCTACGTGCATGAACTGCTCGACATCGGCGCCGACGAATCCGCCCGCATGCGCCTAGCCATTCTCGATGGCCGCGAACTCGAAAAACCGGGCTTCACCAGGTTGAATCTCAGCGTCCTGCTACCGGATGCCAAGGTCGATTTCATTCTGGCATCGGTATTGGCGCTGGCAACGGACGCAACACAATTCGAACACCAGTACGGGTTCGACCCGAGCCGAGCGATTTTCACGCCCCTGAACACCGTGGCGAATGCCACACAGATGTGACAACCGCACGGTGTTGTTGTACAAACACCCTGAATACGAGTTGTTACACCGCAGTCGCCTACGGTGAGTATCATCAGAGCGTTTACCCATCGCCTAACAGGAGTGTGCGAATGAGCATTATCATCATGATCATCGTTGGCTTTGTCGTGGGTCTGATTGCCCGCGCCATCATGCCTGGAGATCAGTCCATGGGGATCATCTTTACGACGATTCTCGGGATTGTGGGTTCTGTCGTCGCCGGCTTTCTAGGCCAGTCGATGGGTTGGTATGCTCCGGGCGAGCCCGCGGGCTGGATCGGTTCCGTAGTTGGCGCCATCATCGTCCTGTTCGTGGTCGGCCTGATCGCTAAAAAACGCGGCTGAAAAGCGCGGGAAAGGTCAGCGGCGACGCGCACATGCCGCGTCGCCCTCCGACGATCGACAGATTGTTTTTTGCGCGTTGTTGCTTGATGCGCATAAAGCAAAAAGAAACGGGCGGCTCTTGAGCAAGAGCCGCCCGTTTCGTTTTTACCGCTGATACTTATTTAACCGCTGGCGTAGCGCTACCTTGTGCAGCAGCCGCCGTGCCAACATCCTGCGCAGCAACCGTTTTCTCGGTCCAACCGCCGCCCAGCACCTGATACAGCGTGATCAGATTAGACAGCCTGGACAAACGCGTTTCCACCAACACCTGCTGTGCGGCGAACAGCGAGCGCTGCGAATCCAGGACGCTCAAATAATCATCCACGCCTTGGTCAAAACGCTGCCGCGACAAATCATAGGCACGCTGATACGCCGCTACCAGCTGCTGCTGTGCCACGATCTGCGTTTGGTAGGTGCCCTGGCCCGCCAAGGCGTCAGCCACCTCGCGGAACGCCGTCTGGATGGTTTGCTCGTAGGTCGCGATCTGGATGTTCTTGCGCACCTTTGCGACATCCAACCCTGCCCATAACGAGCCGCCAGCAAAAATCGGCATCGTGATCGACGGCGCGAAACTCCATGCCCCCGACCCCGCGTCGAA
Source organism: Bordetella genomosp. 4 (assembly GCF_002261185.1). GTDB lineage: Bacteria > Pseudomonadota > Gammaproteobacteria > Burkholderiales > Burkholderiaceae_B > Bordetella_A. The sequence goes on along the minus strand of NZ_NEVQ01000013.1, from coordinate 85,671 downwards.
CAGACCGCCCAGGCTGGAACTGGCCGTGCCTGCGCTACCCGTCAAACTGATAGTCGGGAAAAACGCAGCGCGCGCAGCGCCGATATAGGCGTTAGCGGCCTTCAGTTGATGCTCCGCGGCCCGGATATCAGGACGTCGCGCCAACAAATCCGAAGGCAATCCAGCCGGCAAGGTCTCCGGCACGATGCCGTCGGGCAAGGTCCTGGCCTGATTCAACTGCGCCACCACATCATCCGGCAAAGGCTGCCCCACCAACAACACCAATGCGTTGCGAGCTTGCGCCACCAGTCGCGTATACGTCGACAGATCACGCTGTGCCGTACGCAGTGACACCTCGGCCTGGCTCAGATCCAGCTCCGTTGCCACACCAGCGTCATAACTCTGTTTTGTCAACTGGTATGAATCCTGCTGCGACGTCAGCGTCGACTGCGTCAGGCTCAGCAGTTCCTGATCCGCGCGCAACGTCAGATACGCGATCGCCGTTTCGGAAATCAACGACAACTGCGTGGCGATACGCGTCTCGTCCTGCGCCAGATAGGTTTCCAATGCCTGGTCGCTCAGACTGCGGATGCGGCCAAACAGATCCAGTTCCCATGACGCCGTGCCGCCGACCTGATAGGAACGGGTGATATTGCTGCTGCCCGTGCTGCTCAGATCCGCAGGCAAGCGCTGTACCGAACCGTCGCCGCCGACACCCACACCAGGCAGCAAGTCGGCTCGCTGAATGCGGTATTGCGCGCGGGCCTCTTCGACGTTCAACGCCGCAACGCGCAAATCACGATTGGCCGTCAGCGCCATCGAGATCAGCTTTTGCAACAGCGGATCCGAATAGAAATCACGCCAGCCGATATCGGCCACGGGACCTCGCGCAGTGCCTTGGGATTGGCCTGTTTGCGTATAGGCTTCGCCCGTGGGATAAGCGGCGCTCACCGGCGCCTCGGGACGCTCGTAAGTCGGCGCCAGCGAGCAACCAGCCAAGGCAGTCGCCAGCGTCGCCGTCAAAAAAGATAAACGCATTCTAAAGTTCATCATTGCGGTTGCTCCCCAGGCTGGGTCGATGCCGAGTGCGGCAACGCGCGGTTATCGTCTTGCGGCTCGTCATCATCCTCGTCACGCCGCTCGCTCAAGCGCTTGATCTTGAACACACGCAACATCACGACAAAGAAAGCCGGCACAAAGAGAATGGCCAGGAAGGTGCCTGCCAACATGCCGCCAATCACACCCGTACCAATGGCGTGTTGGCTACCCGAGCCTGCGCCATTCGAAATGGCCAGTGGCACGACGCCCAGGATGAACGCCAGCGACGTCATCAAGATAGGACGCAGACGTTGGCGCGCCGCATGCACGGCGGCCTCGACCAGGCTTGCCCCTTCTTCATAGTGCGCCTTGGCGAACTCCACAATCAGAATGGCGTTCTTGGCGCTCAAGCCCACTGTCGTCAATAGCCCCACCTGGAAATACACGTCGTTGGACAAGCCACGCAACAAGGTCGCAACCAGCACACCAATCACGCCCAACGGTACGGCCAGCATCACCGATGTCGGAATCGCCCAACTCTCGTACAACGCGGCCAGGCACAGGAACACCACCAGCAGCGAGATCGCATACAGCGCAGGCGCTTGCGACCCCGACAGGCGTTCCTCAAACGACAGGCCCGTCCATTGATAGCCCACACCGGTCGGCATGGTCGACGCGATGCGTTCCATTTCCGCCATCGCCTCGCCCGAGCTATAGCCCGGCGCCGGATTCCCCTGAATGTTGAACGACGCCACACCGTTGAAACGATCCAGGCGCGGCGGGCCGAACACCCACTCCGCCGACGAGAAGGACGAGAAAGGCACCATCTCGCCGCTCGAATTGCGTACGTACCATTTCTTCAGGTCCTCGGGCAGCATGCGCGAGTCGGCCTGACCCTGTACGTAGACCCGTTTCACACGCCCACGATCCAGGAAGTCGTTCACATAGGAGCTTCCCCACGCCGTCGACAGCGTGCTGTTGATGTCCGACACGGCAACGCCCAAGGCACGGGCTTTTTCGCGGTCAATGTTCAGTTGATACTGCGGCTGATCGACCATCCCGTTCAGACGCGTACCCACCAGAATGGGACTTTTTGCGGCTTCGGCCAGGAACTTGTCCCGCGCCTCGGCCAGCTTTTCATGCCCCAGCCCGGCCTGATCCATCAACTGGAAGTCAAAGCCTGAAGCGTTACCCAGCTCCATCACCGCAGGCGGGGCAAACGCAGCTACACGAGCGTCATGCAAGTGCGTGGCAAAAAACGCGTTGGCTCGCTGCGCCAATGCGCCCACCTTTTGCTCGGCGTTGGGGCGATCCGCCCAGTCACGCAGTTTGACGAACATGATGGCCGAGTTCTGGCCGCGGCCGCCAAAGCTGAAGCCGTGCACCGCAAACACCGAGGTGACGACGTCTTTTTCGTCTTCCAGGAGGTAGCGCGTCGCCTCACGTACCGTCTCGCTCGTACGCTCGGCGGTGGAGCCCGTCGGGGCCTGGACCTGAACGAACAGAATGCCCTGGTCTTCTTCAGGCAGGAACGAGGTCGGAATACGCGTGAACAGCCAGCCCATGATCAACACAAGCAGCAGATAGATCAGCATCAAGCGCTTGGTGCGGCCCAGACCGCGAGCGACCGAATTGGCGTAGCCGGTGGTCGAGCGATCGAACATCCGGTTGAACCAGCCGAAAAAGCCCGTCTTGGCGCCGTGATGTCCTTTGGGGATGCGCTTGAGCATCGTCGCGCACAACGCGGGGGTAAACACGATGGCCACCAACACCGACAAGGTCATCGCCGCCACAATGGTGATCGAGAACTGCCGATAAATCACGCCCGTCGATCCGCCAAAAAAGGCCATCGGCACAAACACCGCCGACAACACCAGGGCAATACCTACCAGCGCGCCCGTGATCTGGCTCATCGATTTACGTGTAGCCTGCTTGGGCGACAAGCCCTCCTCGGCCATCAAACGCTCGACGTTTTCCACCACCACGATGGCATCGTCCACCAGCAAGCCGATGGCCAACACCATGCCGAACATGGTCAGCGTGTTGATGGAATAGCCGAACATCGCCAACACGGCAAACGTGCCTAACAGCACCACGGGCACTGCCAAGGTCGGAATCAAGGTCGCCCGGAAGTTCTGCAGGAACAGATACATCACCAGGAACACGAGAATGATGGCTTCGATCAGCGTGTGAATCACACTCTCGATCGACAGCGACACGAACGGCGATGTGTCATACGGATACACCACCTCCATGCCGGGCGGGAAATACGGCTTGAGCGTATTGATCGTGTGGCGCACGGCCTCGACCGTGTCGAGCGCGTTCGCCCCTGGGGCCAGCTTGATACCCAGACCCGTAGCGGGCGTCCCGTTGTAGTAGCTGTCGATGGAATAGCTCTGCGCACCCAGCGATACCGTTGCAACGTCACGCAGGCGCACCTGCGACCCGTTGCTATTGACCTTCAGCAAAATCTCGCCGAACTCTTCGGCCGTCTGCAGACGCGTCGGGCCGATGATGGTGGCGTTCAACTGCTGGCCGCGCACCGAGGGCAAACCACCGAGCGAGCCGGACGACACCTGCACGTTCTGTTCTTCGATGGCGTTGACCACATCGCTGGTCGTCAAGCTGAAGTTCAGCAATTTGGCGGGGTCCAGCCAGATCCGCATCGCGTATTGCGAGCCGAACAACTGGAAATCCCCCACACCCTGTGTACGGCTGATCGGATCCTGCACGTTGGCCGCGACATAGTTGGCCAAGTCTTCCTTGGCCATGCTGCCATCGGTCGAGATGAAGCCGGCAAAAATCAGGAAGTTCTTGGTCGCCTTGGTGACGCGTATCCCTTGCTGCTGCACCTCTTGAGGCAACAGCGGTTGCGCCACGGCCAGCTTGTTCTGCACCTGCACCTGTGCCGTATCCGGGTCGGTGCCCTGCGTGAACGTCAGGGTGATGGTCATGCTGCCGTCAGAGTTACTTTCCGACGTGATGTAGCTCAGGTTATCGATGCCGTTCATCTGCTGTTCGATGACCTGCACCACACTGTCCTGCACCGTCTGGGCCGACGCCCCCGGGTAAGTCACCTGGATGCTGATGGCCGGCGGAGCAATATTCGGATATTGCGCTATCGGTAGGTTCAGGATCGACAGAATCCCGGCCAGCATCAAGCAGATGGCAATGACCCAGGCGAAGACCGGCCGATCAATAAAAAACTTGGCCATGCGGGCTCCTTACTTGGCCGCGGCGGCGGGGGCTGCAGACGGCGACGCGGCGGCAGTCGCCGGTTTCGCCTCGAATTCTTTGGCAGTCACTTCGACACCCGGCTGTACGCTTTGCAAGCCCTCGACGATGACTTTGTCACCGGCCTTCAGGCCATCGGTGACCAGCCATTGGTCGCCCACCGTACGATCGGTTTTCAACACACGCAGCTCGACCTTGTTCTCGGCATTCACCACCAAAGACGTCGGTTGGCCACGCTGATTACGCGTCACGCCGCGCTGCGGCACCAACAGCGCCTGCGTCGCCGTACCCTCGAGGATGCGGGCGCGCACGAACATGCCGGGCAGCAGTTTGTGATCGGGATTGGGGAACACCGCACGCAAGGTCACCGAGTCGGTGCTCTCGTCGACCGTGATCTCGGAAAACTCCAGCGTGCCTTCCACGCCATAGTTTTGGCCGTTGGACAGCACCAGCGACACGCGAGCGGAATCCTTGCTCATGTCTCGTTGGAGCAGTCCGCTCTCGATCGCATTGCGCAAGCGCAGCAATTCGACGCTGGATTGCGTCACATCCACATAGATGGGATCGATCTGCTGCACCGAGGCCAATGCCGCCGTCTGATTGGCCGTCACCAACGCGCCCTCCGTGACAGACGAGCGGCCGATGATGCCCTCGATGGGCGACAGGACCTTGGTGTACACCAGATTGATTCGCGCCGTCTCCAGTGCGGCCTTGGCCGACTGCACGTCGGCGGCAGCTTGATCACGCGCCGCCACAGCATCATCATAGGTCTGGCGGCTCACCGCTCGCGTTTCCGTCAGCGGCTTGTAGCGCTGCACCAGCAGATTGGCCGTCTTCAACTGAGCCTGAGCGCGCGCCAATGCGGCCTGCTGACTATCAAGGCTGGCTTGGTACAACGCAGGATCGATCTGATAGAGCTGCTGGTCGGCCTTGACCTCGCCGCCCTCGGTGAACAAACGCTTCTTGATGATGCCGTTGACCTGCGGGCGGACTTCCGCCACTCTGTAGGCCGAGGTGCGGCCAGGCAATTCGGTCGTCAACACCACCGGACGCGTCGCCAAGGTCACGACGCTGACTTGTGGCTTGCCTCCCGCGGGTGCTTCTGCAGTCTTGCTGCAGGCCGCCAACGCCAGCGCGGTCGCTGCGAGGGTCAAAACAGCGGCGCCACGCCGCATTCCGTTGTAGTTCATACCATCCTTTCCGAGCTATAACGTGCCCGCACCATCCCTTTCGGCGTGGTGCTCGCAGCCCTGATTTACTGATTCACAAGTGCCACTGCGCAGTACCCCTATGTTGCACTGCGCAACGCGGTATTTTGCTTTATCCCAATTCAGAAACAAAGTAGGAAAAAGCGAAAACATCATCCCATATATGGAATAATCTGTGCTCCAACGTGATTAAGGGCTACGCCCATGAAACGCCTGCAAGGCATGGAACTCTTTGTCGAAGTCGCCAAAACCTGCAATTTCGGCCGCGCTGCCAACAATCTGGGAATTCCAAAATCAACCCTGTCCCGTCAGGTAGCCGAGCTGGAACGCTCGTTGGGGCTGCAGTTGCTCAGTCGCACCACACGCAAAGTGCAACTGACCGAGGCGGGCGAGCTGTATTTTGCGCGGTGCCAACGCATTGTTTCGGAAGCTCAGATCGCTCACGAAGAGCTGCAAAAACTGGTCGAAACGCCCTCGGGGCCATTGCGGGTCAATATGCCGGCCGATTTTGGCACAGATTTTCTTGCAGAAGCCTTTCTGGAATTTTCTCAACGCTATCCTGAAGTCACCTTTTATCTAGATCTGGCCAGTCCCGAGCATGCCGGGCGGGTATTCCAGACATGCGACATTTCCATCGAGATCGGCGCCCTGCCCGATTCCACCCAGATTGCGCGCCTGTTAGGACGGCTATCGGCCTATCTGTACGCGTCGCCGGAATACCTGAAGCGCCACGGCACTCCAAAACACCCGAGTGACTTGACCAGCCACGAATGCATCGAGTTCCGCGCCGACAATAGCCGTGTGACACGATGGCCGCTGTCGCGCGGGGACGAACGCATCGAGATCACGCCCAGCAACCGCTTTTCCGTCAACAGCATGGCCATGGTGCGCAGCCTGGCGTCGCTAGGCGCCGGCATTGCCATTCTGGGCCCGACACAAAGCGTCTTTCAGGACGTCGAAGAACAACGCTTGCAACGCGTCCTGCCTGACTGGCAGGCGGGACCGTTTCCGGTCCATGCTGTCACCGACACACGACTGCTGCCCGCCAAAACTCGAATTTTCATCGAGTTCCTGATGGAAAGACTACGCGACGGCAAACTCGTAGCGCAGGATAGCGCGGACTTATTAATTTAAATTAAGGCGAGTAATCGGCTGAAACAGCTGTCACATATTTGGCTTTTAAAAGCGCTCGTCGTCCCGCAAATATCGCCACTGCCCTTGCGGCAGATTGCCCAGTCTGACTCGGCCGATACGCACGCGTTTCAGTCCCACGACCCGCAAGCCCACCAGTTCGCACATGCGGCGGATCTGGCGTTTTTTGCCCTCGCGCAGGATAAAACAGAGTTGGTCGTCGTTTTGCCAGCGGACCTGGGCGGGACGCAGCGGCTTGCCATCGAGCGATAGGCCGTGATTCAGCAGCGCCAGCCCACGCTCGTCCAGACGCCCCTGCACGCGTACGAGATATTCCTTGTCTACGTCGGAGTCCTCGCCGATGAGCTGACGAGCGATGCGGCCGTCCTGGGTCAGCACGAGCAGGCCTTGGGAATCGATATCCAGCCGGCCTGCGACAGCGAGGCCCTGCAGATGGGCCCGTGAAAATCGCAGCGGCGAGCGGTCATTGGCGTCGCGCGAACGGGCATCGATCAAGGCAACGGCGGGGGTATAGCCTTTTTCGGCCTGGCCCGATACATAGCCGACGGGTTTGTTGATCAGGATGGTGACGCGAGAGGTCTGCTGCGCCTGGGCGGCGCGTTCCAGGGTGATGACCTGGCCGGGATAGGCTTTGGCGCCGAGCTCGGATACGACGACGCCGTCGACTTTGACCCAACCGCGCTCAATATAACTATCGGCCTCGCGCCGCGAGCATAGGCCGCGCTCGGACATCAGCTTTGAGATTCGTACTTTTTCCATATGCCTTGGTGGTCTGCTACGCGACTGGTGATGTGGGCGTGTAGCGAAGGGGGTATTTTAGGCCGAAGGAGCTCAGGACAGGTTCAGGGTCTGGTTCTGGTCAGCGTGGTGGCGTTCTTAAACCGTTTCTGCCACGCGCCCAGTGCCACGCCGGCCCTATCACTACGGCTCGGCCGCAACACCAGGCGGCCTCGGCCCCGCTGCGCGGGGCTGCCCTCCGATCTACGGGCCGGCGCGGCACTGGGCACGCGGCAGAAACTCTCGGTGTAGGCATGCCTTGAGATACATCGAATTTGGTGCTTTTGTCTGGAACAGTGAGGGCCGGGGTTTAATCTGTTGCGGACAGACTTGGCATAATAGCGGCTATGACAGCCTTTCTTCCTCTCGCCGCTGGTTGGCAGCCTACGGTTGCGCCTTCGTTGACCCCTGCTCATAAATACTGGTTGATGCGTCCCGGCGCCTTGACGGCCGGGTTGCGGCAGTTGGGCAAAATGGATTTGCGTGTATTGAACGAATATGCCGACGGGGTCCCACTGGATGAGGCTCGTGGTATGGGTCTTGAGGTAGCGTGTCCTGTTTGGGTACGGGAAATTCTGATGTCCGTGGACGGTGTGGACAGCGTGGTGGCGCGCAGTCTGACGCCATTGGCTGCCTCTCATGGCGTGTGGCAAGGGATACGCCGGCTGCGCACGCGGCCGTTGGCGGACATGCTTTATCACGATCGCACGATTCAACGTTCGCCCTTTGTATGCCGCAGACTGGCTTCGCCCGTACCGTTTTATGCGACAGCGCGACGCGTACAGGCCGAGGGAGACAACGGTGCGCTGTGGGCGCGGCGTTCGGTATTTTGGCGATATGGGCAGCCGCTGTTGGTCGCCGAATGCTTTTTGCCGGGTTTTTGGCGAATCGCGGAACAAGGTTCGGCCAAGTAGCGATTCAGCAGGCTGGTTGGTGGCCCAAGCAGTCGCTCAGATCGGCGCTGCTCTGCAGATCAGCATCTCGTACGAATCCCGGAGCCGTGCCATCCCACGGAAAACGATCTAACGCCAGATTTCGGGCTCGACGGTCACCTGCCCTTTGTCTGCAGACACAAAGACGGCGCTGTCTTGTATGTTGACGTGCACATCCATCGTACGTTCGGCCAATTCGCCGAGTTCGCGGGTCTGCGCGGCCGGTAAATGTACGACGCGCAGGTTGCGGGCGCGTTCGAGTTTGTTGCGTACGCCGTCCCACCACACGGTGCTGGCATGACCACCGTAGCAATAGACGATGACTTGTCCGGCACGGCCGCAGGCTTTCAGAATGCGGCGTTCGTCAGGCTGGCCGACTTCGATCCACAAATCGATGGCGCCAGTCAGGTCCTTCAACCATACATCGGGTTCATCTGTTTCGCTCAAACCCTTGGTGAAGGCCAGGCCTTCTTGAGCGTGCAATCCGAATGCCAATAAGCGCACCATCATGCGCTCGTCCGTCTCTGACGGATGCCGTGCGATCGTCAAGGCATGACTACCGTAATAATGCCGATCAGTGTCGGCTACGTGTAGGTCAGCTTTATAGATCGTTGCGCGTAGGGCCATGGTGACATCCAACGGGAGACGCCCGTTTTGAAAAAGGGCTAATCATACCCGTTGGATCTAACGCTAGCGGGGAACTGGGGCGGTCAGGCGTCAGAAATGGCCGAAAAAACATCGTTGGCCCGCTTGCTTTCCCAGTTCCCGGCCATCAATAATCGCCTAGACGCAGCGCATCAGTAGCGATACTTTGCGACCAGGTTGCCCCCCGTCTCACGATAACCGCCATTGCCCTGATTGTGGAACAGCTCGATATTGAGCGATACCTGACGATTGAGATCGCCTTGTACGCCCAATTTCAGTTGGCCGGCATTCCGTCCGCCATTCATATCGGAGCCGGCGTCATCCAGTCGCACACCATAGCCTTTGGTCGAATGCAGCCAATTGACTTCGATATGCGGGGTGACGACAGACGTCAATCCGGTGGAGATATGCGCGGCGGCGCGCACCCCGACGGCCGTTTGCACACGCGAGCCGTTGAGAAAATCCACACGAGTGCCGTCGGCTTCGCGGAAATCGTGGGCACGCACATTTTGATAAACAGCCTGTGCATGGGGTTGCACCACATATTTCACGTTATTGCGCTCGGCGAGATTGAAGTTGTATCCCAACTCCAACGACGCGGTGACGCCCTTTGAGACGTAGTTCTCTCTCGGCAGATCCCCGCCTTTAACGTTGTTTTTGAACCGGTTCCACAGCAACCAGCTATCTACGAACAGCCCCTGCTGCGCGCCGACATCTTGTAGATAAGTACCATACAGACCCACACTGTAGCCATCGACTCTGCCCACGCTCGTATAGTCGAAGCTATCCGAATGCGTGCGGCCCGTATAGTGACCATAGCCCCCCCATCACACCCATCGTGAATCGATCGCGGCCGCTGGTAGAGGGCATGAACATGTCCACGCCCATCATGACAGCGTTCTTGTCGCCCTTGGTGTACAGCTGATCCGAATCGTCTCGCTGACGGATGCTCGAGCCACTGTATCGGATCCATGCATTGCCTGCGTCCGGACTGGATTCGTCTTTGTAATAGCTGTTGAGACGATCACTCAGATTCATCTGAAACATCGTGTTGGCTGCCCAGGCGTTGCTGTTGTATGAGCCGGCAGCCGGTCGGATGGCAGTTTGATGGACGGGCGGGGATGCCTCCAACGTCACCACAGGCGCCTCAGGCTGCTTCAATATCTCGGCGGCGTCGGCTTGCGGCGTTTTGGATTGCTCGTCATCGGTTGGCCCCTCTGTGACTTGCTTTGCGCCCGTCTGTTCCTCTGCCGGCCCTTTCTCTGCCGATCGTTCTTCTGTCAGCAGTGCTTCCGATTGTTGTGCTTTTACTTTCTGCTCTTCGATTCCTGAATCGCGATCCTTCATCGCACTTTGATCTCCCGCCGTTCGCTCAGATACTCGCGGGCCTTCATGCTTGGGAGCGGGGTTATCCCCCCCTGCGCTCAGATCGGACGCATCAGGATCCGTCCCGTCGTACGCCTTTTGGGGGCCACCTTGATCGAGGTTTTCGCCGCCCGCGACTGTTGCCGCCTCGCCATCCTTTGCGGCATCCTGCGCCAACAGCGTTGGCATCGTGGACGCCGAAGGCGGTTGACTCGTACCGCTGGGCCCACCGGGCAACTTGGCTTCTTTATCGCTCTCGTCCTCAACGTTCTCCTGGGCCGCCCATATGCCCATCCACTCAAGAGGTACACTGACGGCCTTTCCTGCGGCCCACCACAGGCCGGCATATCCGGTCTCAGTCCGCGCAATTCCATGCGCATCCGCGGGGAACGTAGACATTGCAGTAGTCGGCGTGACCCGCTGCTCCCATGCGTCCACAGCCAAGTTCTTTTGGTGGAGCAGACTAAAATCCTGCTCGGCAGCCTTGACAGCGTTCCGAGCGTTATCTAGGACGAGCGTAGCGTCGGCCACACGGCGACCGCCGCCACCACCATACACCACCGCCTCAACCCTCTGAGCTGCCTCGTATCTGCTCTCAGCACTTGCGAGTCCAACCTTCTCAGCGGCGAGTTTATTCTGAGCACGCGCATAGTCCTGAGGGTCGGGACGCTGCGGCCCCCCCTGAAGACCTTGTTTGACCGCACCGGCAGCAGCGTAAAGATCGACAGCCAGAGAGCCGAAAGCAACGGCGCTCTGCCCCACGGCGAAGCCTTCATGAAAAGCCGCTGGCGCCTCTCCATATGACAGCGCAGTGTTGATCAAAGGATCCACGACATAATGTAAAACGGGGACGCTAGCCACTCCCGTCACGTAGGGATGATTGCTTCCTAGAGCCCGAACGGCCATGTGCTTCGCAATGGAAACGCCCCCGCCCGCAATGGCACCCGCGAAATAAGGGATGGCATTCTCCTTTGTGGGCGCATTATCCCAAACATGCCGTACCCCAGCATGTCCCCACCCTACCATCGTACGCGCCCCGTTTGTAAGCGCAGACAATCTGCCCCCTTCCTGTCCAGACGTCTCTGCACCAACGGGAGCAGCGGCCGATGCAAACGCAACACCTAGTATGGCGGCTGATAATGTTGTACCTCCAAAGCGCCGCGTCGAATGACGCGCAGCGAAGTAATCATGCTCATTGCGGGGGACGATCGTCCCGAAGACCTTAGGCATACACACGACTCCGTAATCAGTAAATAGCGAAATCGCGGATAATGCTGCGCCGTAAGCCAAAAACGAGGCGCCACGTCCAACTAAGCAGATTTTCGGACAAAAAGAACTGAAACAGCCGGCAACCAGCACCCTAAGCATGCCGCTCTCGTGAGTCGCTGTCGGTGCCTGGAAGCCTTACCGGGCCGTAGAGCCGCGATTTAGCCCGCGAAGCGGGCCGAGGCCCCTGGTTGTCCTGGTCGCGGCGATAGGCCCGGTAAGGCTTCCAGGCACCGACAGCGACGTCTTCACAGAGAAGATCTACGCCAACAACTCACCCCCTATCCCGCATACACCCCCACAGCATGACGAGCGACAAAATGCCCCTCGCCCACTGCCACCAGCGGCGCCACGACAGGATCATCCCCCACCCGACGCACCGGACTGGGAATCTCATCAACGAGCAATGAACGCTCGCGATGGCGGCGTTGCGGATCTGCGATAGGCACAGCGTCCATCAGCTTGCGCGTATACGGATGCTGCGGATTTTCAAAGATCGCTCGACGCGGGCCGATCTCGACGATCTGCCCCAGATACATCACCGCCACACGATGGCTGATGCGCTCAACCACCGCCATATCATGCGAGATGAACAGCAGCGATATCCCCAGCTCGCGTTGCAGATCGAGCAAGAGATTGACGATCTGAGCCTGAATCGACACATCCAGCGCCGACACCGACTCGTCCGCCACGATCACCTTCGGATTCAACGCCAACGCACGGGCAATGCAGATGCGTTGACGCTGGCCGCCGGAAAATTCGTGCGGATAGCGGTCAATCATCTCGGGCATCAACCCGCATTTGTCCATCAGCCAGCGCACGCGCTCTTGCGCCGCCTTGCCTTTGGCCACATCATGAATCAGCAAAGGCTCCATGATCGAATAGCCCACGGTCATGCGCGGGTCCAGCGAGGCAAAGGGATCCTGAAAAATGAACTGAATGTGGCGCCGCAAAGTCTGCATGGCCGCGCCGCGCAGGCTGCCGATATCCTGACCATCGAACTCGATACTGCCGCCTTGGCTCTTCACCAGTTGCAGCAGCGAGCGGCCTGTCGTGGTCTTGCCGCAGCCTGACTCGCCTACCAAGGCCAAAGTCTCGCCCGGATAGAGATCGAAACTGACGCGTTCCACGGCGTGCACCCTTTTCTGCACACGACCGAAAATACCACCGGTGATGTCGAAACGAGTGACCAAGTCCTTTACGCGCAAGACGGGGCCGTTGTCGCGGCGTACCGTGCTCTGCGGGACCTCGGCCAAAGACGACGTCGCAGGGGCATCCGCGGCGCTCCTGAGGTTCGCCGCACGATTAGCATCGCTCACGGGAACCGTGCCCGCCACCGACGTGTCCTCGTCTGCGGCCATCGCGCCCGCGATAGCTTGTGCATTCGCTTTCGCGCCGGCAGTACGCCCGGCATCCGTCACCTGCAATAGCGGAAATGGCGCCGGCTCGTCCGTGCCCTTCATCGCGCCCAAACGCGGCACGGCAGACAGCAAGGCGCGCGTATAGGCATGGCGCGGCGCGGCGAAGATCTCGTCCGAGCCGCCCTCCTCGACCTTGTCGCCACGGTACATGACCAGCACACGATCGGCGACCTCAGCCACCACGCCCATGTCGTGCGTGATGAAAATCACCCCCATGTCCATTTCCTCCTGCAATTGACGGATCAATTGCAGGATCTGTGCTTGAATGGTCACATCCAGCGCCGTGGTCGGTTCGTCTGCGATCAACAACTGCGGTTTGCACGACAGCGCCATTGCGATCATGACACGTTGACGCATCCCGCCGGATAGCTGATGCGGATAGCGATCGAGAATGGCGCGTGCCTCGGGAATACGGACGCGCTCGAGCATGCGTAATGTCTCGGCGCGAGCGCCGGCACTGTCCAGCCCCTGGTGCAGTTGCAACGCCTCGGCGATCTGCGAACCTGCCGTAAAGCTGGGATTCAGCGAGGTCATCGGCTCTTGGAAAATCATCGCTACGTCGGCACCGCGCACTCGCTCCAGCACTGTATCGCTAGCGCGGGTCAAGTCCAACACACTGCCATCGCGGCGACGCAAGCGCATCTCGCCATTCACGATGCGGCCACCGCCGTACTCTACCAAACGCATCAACGCCAACGACGTCACGGATTTTCCGGAGCCCGACTCGCCAACAATAGCGAGCGTTTCGCCACGGTCGACATGAAACGACACATCGCGCACGGCTTTGACAACGCGATCCGGCGTTTTGAACTGCACGGTCAAACCATCGACCTGCACGACGCGCTGGGCATCCATATGTTGCGCAGCGCTCTTGGAATCCCTGTTTGTCGTCATCGTCATTTCTCCTGCCGCGGGTCGAGCGCGTCACGCAGGCCATCGCCCAGCAGGTTGAACCCCAATACCACCAGAAAAATCGCAGAGCCCGGGAAAATCGACATCCAGGGTGCTTGCACCATAAAGTTTTTGCCCGTGTTCAGCATCGATCCCCATGACGGATTTGGCGGCTGCAGGCCCAGCCCCAAGAACGACAAGCTCGCCTCCGCAATGATGGCCGTGGCAATGGTGATGGTCGCCTGCACGATCAACGGCGGCATGATGTTGGGCAGGATGTGGCGCGCAATGATGCGCGTATCCGATGCCCCCAGCGCGCGCGAGCTCTGCACGTAGTCTTCGCTCTTGACGGCCAATACCTGGCCGCGCGCCAATCGTATGAATTTCGGCGCAGCCGACACCCCGATGGCGATCATGGCGTTGGTCAGACTCGGCTCTAGAAACGCCGCCAGCGCAATGGCCAGAATCAAAAACGGAATCGCCAGCAAAGCCTCGGTGCAGCGCGACACGATGCTGTCGACCCAGCCGCCGAAATAGCCCGACACCAGGCCGAGCGGCACACCGATGAGCACGGCGATGGCCACAGACACGACGCCGGCCATCAAAGACGCCTGCGCGCCGTACAGCATGCGGCTATAGATGTCCCGGCCCAGTTCGTCAGACCCCAGCCAAAACGCCGCGGAAGGCGCCTTGCGGATCGTCATGAAACTCGTCTGAAAAGGATCGTGCGTCGCGAGCAAGGGAGCAAAGATCGCCAGCAATACCATCGCCAGGACGATAGCAGCCCCGAGCAAGGCTACACGATTGCGTTTGAATTTACCCCAGGCGCGATTGCGGCGGCGGGGCGGCGTAACGGCGGCAGCCGTAGCAGTATTTGCGCTCATGCGTGCCTCAAACGTGGGTTAACCAGGATATACAGAATGTCGGCCAACAGGTTCATGACGATGAATCCCACGGCCACGCACAGGACCACGCCCTGCACCACTGCGTAGTCACGCGTGAACACCGCGTCGACGATCAGCTTGCCGAAACCGGGAATGGTAAAGACCTGCTCCGTCAGCACAGCACCAGCCATCAACTCGCCAAACAGCAGCGTGACCAGCGTCACGATCGGCATCAAGGCATTACGCAAGGCATGGCGCAGCACCACGCGACGCGCCGATACGCCTTTGGCGCGGGCGGTGCGCACGTAGTCTGCGTTCAGCGCCTCCAGCATGGCCGAACGCGTATGGCGCATCAAATAGGCGGCAATCGCCGTCGATAACACCAATGCCGGCATCAGCATGGTCTTCATGGACAACCAGAAATCCTCGAACGGTGAAACATACCCCGACGCGGGCAGCAGACGCCATTTCACAGACACCAGCATGATCAGCAGAATGCCGAGCCAGAAGTTCGGAATCGACATGCCTGACAGCGCCGCGACATTGGCGCCCATCTCGGTGACCGTGCCCTTGCGTACGGCTGCGATGATGCCCATGGGCACGCCGATCAAAATGGCAAAAAACATCGCCATCGTCGCCAGCTGCAGCGTGACGGGCAGTTTCTGGGCGATTAATTGCGTCACGGGCACGTCCGTACGCAACGAGGTCCCCAGATCGCCCTGCAGCACATTGCTCACCCATGCCCAATACTGCACGGGCCATGAAGCATCCAATTGATATTTTTGGCGCAGAAACTCCAGGACGGCAGGATCGCGCTCCTCGCCCGCCATGGTCAGCACGGCATCGCCGGGCAGCAGTTTCTGCAGCAGGAATACGATCACCGACACCAGTATCAGTGTCGGTATCGCCACCAGTACGCGACGCAGAATTATTTTGAACATAAAGAAACCTGAAAAACTCGGGATTTCGAACGGTCAACGCCAAATGCACGGGCCGTGCGTGACGGCACGGCCCGTGCATCCGGCGATGCAAGACTCCCCGCGCTTATTGCGCGAACGTCACGCCCTTCAGGCGGATCATGCCGTCTGGATAGGGCTTGAAGCCTTGAACCTTTTTAGCCAGCACAAACGGCCAAGGCTGGTAGTAAATGTAGACCGCCTGCGTTTCGTTTTGCAGAATGCTCTGTGCCTGATCGTAGATCGCTTTGCGCTTGGCCTCGTCAGGCACGGTGCGCGCCTCGTTCAGCAGTTTGTCGATCTCGGGATTGCAATAGCGGCCGTCGTTCAACGCGCCTTTGCATGTCACGAACTGATGGATGTTGCCATCGGGATCGACGCGGCCGGACCAGCCACGCATCAACAACTCGAAGTTGCCGCTTTGCGCTTCGCTCAACAAGGCCGCGTACTCCGTCGGGCGCAGACTCAATTGAAACCCCGCCTCGGCGGCCATGGCCTGCACCATCTCGGCGATCGCCGAAGTCGTGGTGTTGTTGCCGAAGGCCAGCTCGGCCTTGACCTGCTCCTTGCCTGCTTCTTTCAGCAGGGCCTTAGCCTTGGCCACGTCGCGAGCGGGGATCGGGAATTTGTCGCTGTGATAGGGGCTGGCCGGCGGAAACGGCTGATTGGCGGGATCAAAAATACCGCCCCCCACGACTTCGTTGATCACATTGCGATCCAGCGACAACTCGAATGCGCGGCGCACGCGTGCGTCTTTGAACGGATTGGTTTCGGCGCGCTTGCCATTGGCCACGTTGAAGTAGAACTGCTGGTAACCCAGGCCGGAGACGTTGGCAAATTGCAGCGAGGCATCGCTCTTGACCTGTTGGGCGTCCGAGGGATTCATGCGCTCCAGGATATCCAGGCCGCCCGCACGCAGGTTGGACAGACGCACGGTGGAATCTGGAATCGGCAAGAACGTCACGCGCTTGAAGGCGTAGTCCTTGGCGTTGTAATACTGGTCGAACTTGTCCAGCACGATGCGGTCGTTCTGCACACGCTGCACGAATTTGTACGGTCCCGAGCAGACCGGGTTGCGCCCTACAGCGGCAGTATCGTCGGTAAAGGTCTTGGGCGACAGCATCATGCCCGCCCGGTCCGACAACGACGCCAGCAAGGTCGCGTCGGGCTTTTTCAATTTCAGCACCAACGTCTGTGCGTCAGGGGCGTCAGCCGACTCCACGGAAGCCAGCTCGCTCTTGCGCATGCTGTCCTGCAAGCCCAGGGCGCGCTCGATGTTTGCCTTGGCTGCCGCCGCGTCGAACTTGGTCCCATCGTGAAACACCGCGTCCGAGCGCAGCTTGAATGTCAGCTGAGTATTGTCGTCGTTCCATGACCACGACTCGGCCAATTGCGGCACGAACTGCAGTTTTTCATTGACGTCCACCAGTTTGTCGCACAGGGACGTGAAAACAATACGGCCCACATAGGTGCGAGCGCGATGCGGATCGAGCACGTCGGGATCTTCTTGCAAGCCGATGCGCATTTCCTGCGCGACGGCAGCGCCTGAGGCCACGGCTAATAGGGTTGCACACAGTCCAAGCTTGAAGGTCTTACGCTTCATGGTTCTTTCCCTTGTATACGTGTTGTAGACACCAAACCGGAGCCTGTCGTGGGGCTCCGGTGTTGGATGCATTGCTGCTATTTTGGCTTAGAAGCCGACGGCTTGGCCGTCACGTCGGGTATCGCTGGCCGCGACATAGCCCAGTTCGTTGTCGCTCTCGTGCATGCGCCAGATGAACTGGCCCGCGCCAAAGTCCATATAGGGATCATCCACCGACTTCAGCGCATGGCCCAATGCCTGCAGCCCCTCGACGGTCGCACGGTTCATACTGGACTCGATATCCAGCGTGAAATCGCGGTTGACCTTCCAACGGGGCGCGTCGCACGCGGCCTGCGGCTGCTGATGGTAGTCCAGCATGCGCACCACGGTTTGTAGATGGCCTTGCGGCTGCATGTCGCCGCCCATCACGCCAAAGCTCATCACGGGCTTGCCGCCGCGCGTCAGGAATCCAGGAATGATCGTGTGGAAAGGCCGCTTGCCGCCTTCGACCACGTTGGGCGATTTCGGATCCATTGAGAAACCTACGCCGCGGTTCTGCAGGCTGATGCCGGTGCCCGGCACGACCACACCCGAACCGAAGCCCATGTAATTCGATTGGATGAACGAGATCATCATGCCGCTTTCGTCGGCAGCCGTCAGATAAATCGTGCCGCCAGCATGTGGACGGCCGGCTTCGAACTGCGTGGCGCGGTCCAGGCGGATCAGCTTGGCGCGGCTTTGCAGATAGGCATCAGACAGCATCTGCTCGGGCGTGACGTCCATGCTGCGCGGGTCGGACACATAGCGGTACAGATCCGAGAACGCCAGCTTCATGGCCTCGATCTGCACGTGTTGCGACTCAACCGAATCGACCTTCATATTGGCCAGGTCGAAGTGCTCGCAAATACCCAGCGCCATCAATGCGGCAATGCCCTGCCCGTTCGGCGGGATTTCGTGCAGTTCGTAGCCGCGATACGACTTGGAAATCGGTTTGACCCAGTCCGGCTTGTAGTTGCGCAGATCGTCCAGCGTCATTGCACCGCCGCATTCTTTCGCAAACGCGACGATTTTCTCGGCGATTTCGCCCTCGTAGTAATCCCGGCTGCCGCTGGCGGCGATTCGGCGCAGCGTGTAGGCGGCATCGGGAAGGCGGAAATGCTCGCCCGGATTCGGCGCGCGGCCGTTCGGCAGGAACGCCTGCGCATAGCCTGGTTGATTCCGCAGCTCGTCGGCAGCGGCTGCCCATTTATGGGCCACGACAGGCGGTACCGCATAGCCGCGCTCAGCGATTTCAATCGCGGGCTCGAACAGATCGGCAAACGGCAGCTTGCCGAATTTCTCGTGCAACGCCGCCCAGCCAGCCACCGCACCCGGCACCGTGACAGAATCCCAACCGCGCTTGGGCTGAATCGCCAGGCCGTTGGCGTCCGTACCGTATTTCGCCTTGAAATACTCGGTGTTCCAAGCCGCAGGGGCTACACCCGACGAGTTCAAGCCATGCAATTCCTTGCCATCCCACAGAATCGCAAAGCAATCGCTGCCCAAACCGTTCGACACCGGCTCAGTCAGCGTAATCGTGGCGGCCGCCGCAATCGCCGCGTCGATGGCATTGCCGCCCTTTAGCAGCATGCGTAATCCCGCCTGAGCGGCCAACGGATGCGACGTCGATACCACGTTCCGGGCGAAGTGCGGAATGCGGTAGGAGGGATACGGGTTATTCCAATCAAAGGTTTTCATGGCGCGGAGACTCGAAAAAGAAACCTGGAAGTTAGATACATCAACCGGACTGCATGGCCGACACGAGCGCCGGCACAATGCGCCAGCGCGAATGCGCCAGCCGAAACAATCGAAGTTACTCTTGTGATTTAATTAAATCAATTTGAATAATTATTTTCTCGTAAAAAATTTTTTTATGAGTAGCATACGCTTCCTGCGCAGTTTCCTGGCCGTCGCCCACCACGGCTCGTTTTCCGAAGCCGCCGAGCAGGTCGCCCTGACGCAAGCGGCCATCAGCTTTCAGATGCGCGCCATCGAGGCCGAACTGGGACGGGAATTGTTCGACCGTACGGGGCGGCTGGCCATCTTGAACGCGGCCGGCCGCGAGCTGTTGCCGGATATCAAACAGCTGGTCGACATGTACGATCGCCTGAAGCTGCCTCGTTCGGCCCCTGGCAAGCTGGCGGGTGCAGTTTCCATCGGCGCGATCGTGTCCTGCATGGGAACGCTGTCCAAGGTGGTGTCTCAGCTCAAACGCCAGCACCCCGCCCTGGATGTCCGCGTCCTGTCCGGTAAAGCCAGCGAGCTCGCCAGCAAGGTCGAGGCAGGCGAACTCGATGCGGCCTTTGTCGTCGAGAGCAACCGCAAGGTCGCCAGCCTGCACTGGACCCCGCTTTACGAAGAACCGCTGGTCATCGTCGCGCCGGCGTCGGTCCAGGAACAAACGGCGCATGCCGTGTTGGCGGCCAATCCTTTCTTGCGCTTTGATCGCACCCAGCGTACTGGCCGGCAAATTGACCGCCTGTTACGGCGTCTGGGCGTCGCCTCTGACGAGTTTCTGGAATTGAACGCGATCGAGACGCTGGTCGAACTGGTGCGCCAGGAGGTGGGAGTGACCCTGCTGCCGCTATTGAATGGATCGAACTGGCAAAACAGTCCGGACCTGCGCATCGTGCCGCTGCCCGATGAACTGGGACACCCTACCCGCAGCATCGGCATGGTGGAACGCCGCGATCACGTCCGCCAGCACATCACCCATGAAATCTGCACGCAAAGCCTGGAGATATTCCAGATGAAAGCGCATGCCCAGGCAAGTTGATGCTGGCTGCTGGCGTGACACACATACTGCTGTCATAAATCTACGTTAGGGTCCACGCTTTCGTCCTAGCGATACCATTTGCTTTATGCGCCTGCGTCCGACTTTTACGCTGCCCTCTGCCCCACGCACTGTACGCGTTCTCGCAATAGCCGCGGCGGCCGCGGGTGTGGGACTATGGAGCGCAATTCTGTTGGCGCCTGCGCCCGACGATTTGCCCCCCGCGCTCAATACCAGCAGCGCCCCGGTATCGGACACACGCTCTGTTGCGATGCTGTTTGGCACCGATGGGGTCCTGGACACGCAGATCACGGTGTTGGGTTTGATTGCGGCGGGAACCCAAGGGTCCGCCGTATTGAGCGTGGATGGCGCGCCGGCCCGCGCCTATCGCATCGGTACGGAGCTCGCACCGGGATTGTCCCTCGTCGAGGTCTCGACCAACGGCGTCGAATTGGACCGCAATGGAGCGCGTTTGCGCGTGGCGGCGCCCAAACTATCCGCCGTCCCGGCGGGGATTGTGGCCGTGCCCTAGGTCGGCTCACGTCTCCCGCACGATCGGCACCCGGCTATTGCTGCGGTCCCGATCGTCGCTGCGCTGCCGCTTATTTTCCTTTGACGTATTTGCGGACCTCACGGGCAGCACCGGTGGCCCATTCGTTGATCAGCGGCTGCAGATCGGCCACCTGAACCCCTCCCTTGCCCTGGCTGGCGCTCGTGATCCGTTCGCCTGTGCCTCCACGCACGGCGGCATACAACATCTCGCCCGACATACTGTCTGTGACGTGAGTCTCGATTGCAATCGTCGCATCACGCGGCAGCCCGCCATCCAGGGCGGCTTTGGCACCAGTCAATACCAGGCCGATAGGAATGTATTGGTAAGCCTTCAGCGATTGCTGCTCTGTCCCGACGGTGGTGATGGCGATACGCACATGTGCTACCCCTGGCCCTGCACGGTCTACCAAACGGGCCTGCTGGCCGATCTTGCTACGCAGCGTTTGGTCGATCATATTGCGGATCTGGGTCAAGGTTTCCATCGACACATCTGCCGTGGCCTGCGGCTCTGGGTAATACTTAACGGTGTCAAGCCATACCGCCTTGTAGCGTGCCGGCGTAAACGCAGGGTTCACATAGACCTGCCGAGTGCCACCATCAGGGGTGGTTTCCTGGTGCAGACGGCTGTAATCCGGCAAAAAGCCCGACTCTTTAGGCGCGGACCGCGTCGCACAACCCGACACCAAGAAAGCGGCCAATATCCCCAAACAAATTGCACGCACTGGATTATTGATTTTCATTGATTTTCCTTTGCGGAAAGTAGACCCAGAGAAGTAGCGCTGTAAACTTTTGTCCTGTTTCCTACCATAACGTAACAAAAGCTACACAGCACTATAGCGCGCTCCAAACGCTTTGTGTCAACGTCCGTCTGCGAAACACGTATCTGTCTGCGCGGGCGGCATTCCCGGGGCGCGCAAACCTGCCCACTGCTTTCGCCCCGGAAGTATTACTGTCATATTTCTGACGCATCATTGCCGCCTTCATATGTTTTTTCATTGAGTGAGCGGAGAAAGTTCGTGCATCAGTTTCAGCGCCAGCGCGGCCGGCAGCAAGGTTTCACCCTGATCGAGATCATGGTGGTCGTTGTGATCATGGGCATTCTGGCTGCGCTCGTCGTCCCTCGCGTGCTGGATCGCCCCGACCAGGCGCGCCGCGTCGCGGCCAAGCAGGACATCAACGGCCTGATGCAGGCCTTGAAACTCTATCGTCTGGACAACGGCCGCTATCCCTCTACCGCTCAGGGATTGCAGGCGCTGGTGCAACGCCCGGAGGGCGCGCGCAATTGGCGGCCGTATCTGGACCGCATGCCAAACGACCCCTGGGGCCATCCCTATCAATACCTGAACCCCGGCGTTAAAGGCGAAATCGATGTGTTCTCGTTTGGCCCCGACAACAAGCCAGGCGGAGAGCAAGACGATGCGGACATCGGCTCGTGGGAACTCTGAGGGCGGCTTTACCCTGATCGAAATGCTGGTCGTGGTGGTGATCATCGCCATCGCGGCCTCGATGGTCAGCTTGTCGGTGGCATCCTCGTCCGATCGGACGCTGCGTGCTGACGCGGAACGTCTGGTTGATGCTTTTTCTGTCGCGCAAAGCGAAGCCCGCAGCGATGGCCGCACGATTCGCTGGTATGCGGACGAGCAAGGCTGGTCGTTCGAACGCCAGGGTCGATCGGAGCGTTTGTCGGCGCAGGACGATGGCCCCCTCAAGCCTGATCGCTTCGATGATGACCAAAGCCTGCGTCCTCAGACATGGGGCTCGCCGCCCGTGGCGTTACAGCTTTCACCCAATCGGCCCGTCGTTTTCGGTACCGAGTGGATTGCCGATCCCATCATACTGGAGCTCTCCATCAAAGGAGACACCGTGCGTATCGAACGCGACGCGGCAGGCGGATATGCCATTAATTAAACGGTTTCTTGAAGGCCTCGTGCGGCCGCATATTCGCCACCCGGAGAGCCGGTCGCTACGGCCACGGGTATGCGGCGGCCAGCGCTCCGGTGGCCGGCATTCCGGTGGCCGGCGACCCGGTGACCGGCAAACCGGTGGCCAGCTTTCCGGCGCATCCAGACCTGCCGAGCAAGGTTTCACCCTGATCGAAGTCCTCGTGGCGTTGGCCATCATCGCCGTCGCCATGGGCGCGGCGCTGCGGGCTACGCAGGTCATGCTCGATAACAGCCGCGCCATCCGCGGCAAGACGCTGGCGCTGCTGGCTGCTGAAAACACCTTGGCGCAATTGCGGCTGGAGCGCGCGTTTCCGCGCGCCGGTACACAGACGCGCCCCTGCCCCCAAGGCAATATCGCACTGCGCTGCGAAATCGAAATCCGTAATTCAATGAACCGCAATTTCCGCCAAGTCACAGTCCGGGTGAATGACGCCGACCGCGATGGCGTGACACTGACGCAATTGAGCGGCCTCTTGTCGCAGGTCAGATAATGCGCACCCGTTTTAGCAGACCGGTGAGATCGAATAGACGCTCGGGCGCGCGTCAGATCGCCCCCATGCGTCCTCGTACCGCGCAGCAAGGCTTCACGCTCATCGAAGTTCTGATCGCGATCGCCCTGATGGCGCTGGTCAACCTGCTATCCTGGAAAGGCCTGGAACAAGTGTCGAACGCTCGGGATTGGCTGGGCGAGGAATCCGCAGACCAGGCTATCGTCCTGCGTACGCTGGGGCAAATCGAACGCGATTTAAATCGCGCCTATGCAGGTACGCCTGCGGGCACAATATCAAGCACGTCCGGCAGCGCCGACGGCACAGGCACGGGCACGACCGCTTCGAGCAGCAGTACCACGCTGCTGCCCCCGGGCATTGATATCACGCAATCCTCCGGTGCCGTGCTGCTGAATCTGATCCGCGCCACACCGGAAAATGGCTTGTGGCAACGCGTCATGTGGCGGCTGCGTCCCGATGGCTTATGGCGCTATAGCGGTGCACCCGGCTCGAGTTATCCATTGCCTGAACCCGACCAGGGCGTTCTGATCATGCCCGATGTCAGCCGGCTGGACGTGCGCGCATGGTTGACCGGACAAGGCTGGATCAACCCATTGCGGCCGGCCACGGCCCGTGCAGCGGGCCTGGAAATCGCCATCGAGCGTCAGCGCGGCAATCAGAAAGAACGCTATACCCGAATTGTGGTGCTGTCATGAGGACGGCGCGCATCGGCCCAAGCTGTGCGTCAGCAGTATTGGAAACATCCCGGGCAAAGTGCCGCCACGCCCGCGAACAGCGAGGCATGGCTGTCGTCAGCGCCCTGATAGTCGTAGCCATCGTGGCGGCGCTGACCAGCGGCCTGTTTCTGCGCCAGACATCGGCCATACGCCAGATCGAGAACGAACAGGCGCGCATTCAGGCGCGATGGCTGCTATTGGGCGGCATTGATTGGTCGCGTCTGATCTTGCGCGATAACGCCCGGGTTGAATCCACCGTCAGGCGGGATCAACTATGGGCAACCCCGGTCCAGGACACACGCATCGATGGTGAACAGACGGGCGAGGACGCTGTCTTTGCCGGCAACATCCAAGACGAACAAGGCAAATACAACCTGTACAACCTGGCCAAGCAAGGCATCGTGGACGAAGCGCAGGTCGAGGTCCTGTCCCGCCTGCTCGACATGCTGGGCCTGCCCAACACCCTGGCACGCCAGATGGCCACGCACATGGCGCTGACGCAAAGCCGAAAAGTCTCGGCGGACCAAGCATCGGCCGACGAAACCAACAGCGGCGCGCGCGCGCCGCAATCACGCTGCATTGACGATATGGCCGCGCTATTGCGTGTCGACGACAGAGCGCTGCAGACCCTGCGCCGCACCCTCACCGTATTGCCAGAGGCCACTGAGGTCAACGTGAACACTGCCGAGCCGGAGGTCATTGCGGCAATCGTGACCGGTTTAACGCTCGCGCAGGCCCGCAGCATCACCGGCGAACGCGACCGCGGCGCCTGGTTCAACAACAGTGCGGACTTCACTAATCGTTTGAGCAGCTATGGCGATGCCCTGGAAATTCCTCCCGTGACTACCGGCAGCAATTGGTTCGTTGCCAATGGCACCGTGGCCTATCTGCGCTCCCGCGTCAGCATGCAGGCGCTGCTGAATATGTCGGCAGACAGCACACCGAAAACTGTATGGATAAGAGAAACACCGTAACCACGCCGTCACGCGCGCCGGTAAAGAACACGCTACGTATCGCCCTGCCCCCCTTGGCGGAATGGACGGACAGTACGCCTTTGGCTTATGCCTGGCTCGATCGGCAAGGCCGGGTTGCGCGTGGCGGAGGTTTGCCTGCGACGGAACTTGCTGCGGCATTCGCCCAGGCACGTACCCAAGTGGTCTTGCATCCGGATGACGTGATCGTCGCTACGATCAACGTCCCGGCTGTCCCCGCGAATCGCTATGCCGCCGCCGTGCGTGGCATCCTGGAAGGCCTGGTATTGGGGGATATGGACGGACTGGCGATAGGCCACGGCAAACGCGCAGCAGACGGCACGGCCATCGTCGCCTGGACGCCACGCGAAGCCCTGCGCAGCGCGTGGCAGCGCTTGTCCGCTGCCGGCTTGTCCGTGCAGGCGTTTTATCCTTTGCAAGTCTGGTCAGACCAACCGTGCATCGATCAGGCAGCGCCTCTACACACCATCGAGGATCCCCGTTGGCAAGCGCCTAACCCTGGATGGTCTCTGGCCGTCCCGCAGTTGGCGCCGCGCCAACCTTCACGCTGGCGCGGCGCCGCGGCATGGATGGCAGGCGCCGCGCTGATCTGGATTGTCGGCTTGAACATTTATGCCCTTCAACTCGAACACGAGACAGAACAACTACGACAACACATGGAACGCGAGGTACGCGACGCATTCCCCGACATTCCTGTCGTGCTCGATCCCTTGCGTCAAGCACAACAGGGCCGCGATGCGCTGCGTACCGGACAGGGAGACGCCTCGGGCAAAGATCTATTGTCGCTGGCCCGTATTGCCGCCAATGTGTTGCCGTTTGCCACCGATGCGGTAGATCTGCTGGTCTACCAGAATGACGCGCTGACCCTGAGGCTGAACGACGGCTCGCAAGACGGCCCGAGCGAACCGGGATCGTCGCCCGCGAACGAACTGGGCAATGCGCCACCGCCCGAGGTTACAGCAGCCTCGCGTGAATCCGCACGCCCGGCTTCAGTGTCGAATACCCGGTCTAGCGACGCTAAAACCACTGCGGCCGACCGCGTGGCCGATACCGCTGCCATTTTGCAACGTGCCTCTGCCTTGGGCGCGCGCGTCGAGCGCGACGATAAAGGCGCCTGGCGTATTACTCGAGCCGAACCATGAGTTTTTCCGATTCCCTGCGTAACTCCCTGGCCCCCTGGGTCCGCCGAGGCTCGATCTGGTATGGCAGAGCCGAATCCTGGTATCGACATCGCCCGCGTCGCGAGCAACGATTGCTGGCAATCGCTGGCAGCGTGATGGGCACAGCTCTCGTTTTTCTGGTCCTGATCGAGCCGGCGTGGTCGACCATGACACGCGCCCAACAACAGTTGCCGGAATTGCGCACACAAGCCGCCACAGTATCCGACCTGACCGCGCAAGTCCGTGCCCTGAGGCGTCAAGGGAACCATGGCGCCAGCAACGGCGCCCCTTCGATCGAGGAGCTCGGCAACAGCCTCAAACGCGAAGGGTTGAACGAGGAGAGCTGGTCCTTGTCTGAAGGGCCTGCGACCTCTGTATTGAGCACCAGCAATGGCCAAACCTCGCAAACCTACAGCAGCCAGGATCTGGCCACTCGCCAGGCCATCACCCTGACACTGAACGAAGCGTCCTCATCCGCCCTGTTCCGCTGGCTGGATACTTCCGCCCGCGATTGGCGCCTGTCCGTGGTCAAAGCAGAACTCACGCGCGCTCTGCACGCCACGGGCCGCCGCTTGCCTGGCCGCCTGAGCGGCACATTGATATTGCTGCCGGCTTCACCATCGTGAGGCCTTTAGCCGCGATCACGCCACCGATGCGTCGGGCGACATGCTTGACGTCATCACTGTTGACGCCCACAGACGTGTGCATACCGCGCATGTGATGTGAACCCGCTTCCGTTCCCATACCACGGACACCCCTCGACCAAGCCTTTCCTGATGCGCCTGTCATTACCTTCATTCATCTCGGTGCCGTTGACCGTTCTGGCGCTCTGCAGCGCCATCGTTGCCGCGCTACTCGTCCTGCCCGCACGCTGGCTGATGCTGGCTTTGCCTGATAACGCCATGGCTGCCATTGCTGACGCCAGCGGCACCGTCTGGCGCGGCAGTGCGCAAATCGCGCTCGGGCCCGATGGTGCGCGATATCTGCTACCGCAGCCCATCAACTGGCAATGGAATAACGGTGCGCTTGAGGTTTCCCATCCCTGGCTGCGAGGTCCCGTCCGCGTCCAGCCCAGTTGGTCGGGCATGAAAGTATCGGCCCAAAATCTACGCGCGCCCGCCAGCGTCCTGACCGCGTTCGGCGCGCCGCTGAACACGATTGCCCCCGCAGGCCAGATCAGCCTCGAATGGCAAAGCTTTATCGTGGGTCACCTGCCTCAAAGCGGCAACCTCGCTACCGGCCGCTGGACCCAAGCCAGCTCCGCACTATCTCACGTACGTCCCCTGGGCGACTATCGCTTGCAGGTCAACGCCAAAGACGGCAATGCTCAGTTCACATTAAGCACAGATTCCGGCGCACTGCTCATCAATGGCCAAGGTCAATGGCAACAAGGCCGTCTCCGTCTGCAAGGCACCGCAGAGCCCGCCGACAATGCCACCGACGCACAACGCGCCGCACTGACCGGCCTGCTCAGCGCATTGGGGCCCGTCACCAAGGGCCAAAGCCGCTTTGGCACGCCGCGTTGATCGCCAGCAGCGTCGGTGACTCGAGCGGTTTATTTCGTGTAATAAACATCATGTTGCCGCAACGGCGATAAGTAGCACTTTTCTGTCGAAAAAAAACGTGTGTTAGGAGCTGTAAAACTCCACATGTGCCGCAGCGCACAATGCTAGCCTGAAGCCGTTCGGATACGGTCAAGGCGGGCTCAATCACGCCGGCAGGATAGCATCCCTGCCCACACCAAGTCGTTGCTCGAATACGGGCATTCATTCGTGACGAAATGGCAAGCAGCTTGCCAATAGACGTCTTTATCGACGCAAGCATCGTCTCTACGATTCAGACTCAAGATGCGTCGCCCCCAGCGGCGTTTTGGCAATTCCCATGAATATTCTGTACACGAATTTCCATGCCGCGGCGACCATCGGCGGTCATTCGATCTATATCCTGTCGTTGCTGCGGGCACTGGCCTCACACCACAATCTCATGGTGGCGGTTCCTGATGGCTGCGGCCTGGCGCGCATGGCGGGCGATATAGCCAATGTGCGAATCATTGCACAAGAGTATCCCAGCCGCTTTTTCAAGCGCCTGCGTGCCGCCCGGCAACTGCGGCGCGTGATTCGGGAACAGCAGATCGACGTTATTCACGTCAACGGTTCGGCCGATCACCGTACCGTGATGCAAGCCTGCGCAGGTTTAGGCCGCAAGCGGCCTCGCGTCGTCTTCACCAAACATAACGATCTGCCTATCTCGGCCATCGGCGCGGCTTGGCGCGCCCGCCTCTGCACTGACCATGTGATCGGCGTATGCCGCTATATCGAGCCCATGCTGCGCCAGTCACCCTATGCGCGCCGGCCTATCAGCATCATTGCCAATGGAGTATGCCAACAACGGTTTCACCCCTGGTCCACAGACGGCGCACTTTCGGCCAGGCAGGCACTGTTGGGGTCACGCGCAGCCGATTGCCGATTGCTGGTGGGCAGCAATGCCGGCACCAATGACTACAAAGGCTGGATGGACATGGTGCATGGCCTCGCCTTGCTAGGCGAACAGGCTCGAGGCGTATACGTAGCGTTGGCGGGCGCCTACCCGGATGCCGAGCAGATGCAGGCATTACAGGCAACCGGGCTGGCGGACCGCGTCATTTTTACGGGACCGCTGGATGATGTACGGCCTTTCCTGGCGGCACTGGATCTAGGCTTTGTCCTGTCGTATCGGGTCGAAACCATTTCGTTTGCGTGCCGCGAGATGATGGCCATGGGCTTGCCCGTCATCGTGTCCGATCAGGCCGGTCTGCCGGAAAATATTACGCCCGGCCACGATGGCTGGATTGTGCCCCGCCGCGACCCGCAGGCCGTGGCTGAAGTGATGCGGGGCGTGTTGCAAGACCATGCCAGTCTCAAAGCCATGGGCCAGGCTGCGCGGCGCAAAAGCATTGAGGAGTTCAGCGTCGAAGCCTTTTCCCGGCAGACCGAGCAGGTTTATCTGAGCTTGGCACGTGCCGCCGAAACGCCCAAACTGCAACCGCGCCTGAATTAATCGTTTCCGCTCGACGTGGGAGTCGGCAGGGTAACTCTGCGCCCGGCCTACGCACCCGTCAAGCCACTTTTATGACTCTCGGGTCACGCGCAAGATTTCCTCCGGCGATGTAGCGCCCGCTTCCACCCAGCGCTGCCCGTCATCGCGCAGTGTCCGCATCCCATTGCATAAAGCCTGCTTGCGTATGGCCTGCTCATCACGCCCTTCGTGAATCAAACGGCGTACATCCTCGTCCACCGTGAAGAGTTCATGAATCCCGGACCGTCCGCTGTACCCAGTGTGATTACACGCTTCGCAACCGACCGGTCTATACACTACCGTTCCATCGGGCAAGGTCTCTGGAGTACGACACTCTGGGCAGAGCTTGCGTATCAAACGCTGCGCCAACACCCCCAGCAACGACGACGCCAGCAAGAACGGCTCGACACCCATATCGACCAGACGCGTCACCGCCGAAGTCGCATCGTTCGTGTGCAGCGTCGCCAGCACCAAGTGCCCCGTCAATGACGCCTGCACCGCAATCTGCGCTGTTTCCAGATCCCGGATTTCCCCGATCATGATTACATCCGGGTCCTGGCGCAAAATTGCACGCAGGGCCAGCGCAAATGTCATATCGATCTTGGCGTTGACTTGCGTCTGGCTGATGCCTGGCAAGTCATATTCGATGGGGTCCTCCACCGTCAAAATATTGCTCGTCGAAGCATCCAGCCGCGCCAGGGCCGCATACAAGGTCGTCGTTTTACCGCTACCCGTAGGCCCCGTCACCAACACGATACCGTGCGGCTGGCGGATCAGATGATCCAACTGCGCCAGCACCGATGGGCTCATCCCCAGTTTTTCCAGCTGCAGACGCCCCGCCTCTTTATCCAGCAGACGCAGCACCGCACGCTCGCCGTGCCCGGTCGGCAAGGTCGATACCCGTACATCAATCGGACGCCCGCCTACACGCAACGCAATACGCCCGTCCTGCGGCAAACGCTTTTCCGCAATATCGAGATGCGCCATGATCTTGATACGCGAGATCAGTGCTGAATGCAGCGCTTTGCGCGGACTGACGACATCGCGCAGAACGCCATCTACGCGGTAACGCACCACCGAATGCGTCTCATAAGGCTCGATGTGCATATCGCTCGCACCGTCACGTGCCGCCTGCGCAAACAAGGCATTGATCATGCGGATGACAGGCGCATCGTCCTGGGTTTCCAGCAGATCGGCGACCTCTGGAATGTCCTGCATCAGACGATCCAGATCGATCTCGTTTTCCGCCACGCCCATCACCGAGGCGGCATCGGCTGTATCGCTATAGGCGGCATTCAGCAAGGTTTCCAGAACATCGTCTGACACCTCGGTCACAGGCACCTCACCGTGACAACGCAGGATTTCGCGTATTGCCCACGACGGCGTACGCGCACTCGTCGTCAGTTTCGACGCTCCTGGACGCAGTAGCAGCACCGCACGCTGCGCGCGGGCCCAACTGTAAGGCAAGGGATAAGCGTTCACAGATGCGTCACCAACTCGGCGCGATAACCCAGTTCCTTCAACAACGCGACAGCGGTATCCACCGTCGTTGCGTCGCGCGCCAGTTCTGTGCGTACCACGTATCCCTGCCCGCCAGGCCCCACCTGGCTATAGGCGTTCAAGCCGCTCGTGCGTACACGCTGCACAATGCGATTCGCTTCCGCCTCATCCTGGACCGAGGCGAATTGCAGAACGGTGGTGTTCGAATCCTTTTCTGCGTAGAGTGCGGAAGGATCCGTCGCGATACTGACGCCCAAAGGCAGGCTCGCCCGAATAGGCAAGCTCGGATCCGAGCCGCCAAAGGGCTCCGGAAATTGACGCACGGCAAATGTCTGCACCGTTGTCGGCGGCTCACGGCGCATCGTGGTAGCCAGCGCTTCCGGGCGCATGTCGTAATCGGCGCCACCTACCGCCGGCACATTCGCCGGCGGCAGCAGCGGCGCTTGCATATCAGGCAGGAGCCAATGTTTGCCGGGCTGCGCCTGACTTTGCAGACGGCGCATATAGTCGTACCGGTTGACCGTCACATTCGCGCTATCGCGCTTGTCACGCACCACATAGGGCCGCAAGAACACCATCAGATTCTTTTTGGTGCGCGCCCGCGAGTCATAGCGGAACAATGCGCCCAGTAAGGGAATCTCGCTCAAACCCGGCACGGCGTTGGTCGACGTCGTGACGCTATCCTCCAGCAAGCCTCCCAGCACAATGATCTGGCCATCGTCGACCAGCACGCTGGTATCGATGGCGCGCTTGTTCGTGACGATGCCCGTGGTCGCGCTGGAGCTGGCTTGGTCAATGCTGCTGACCTCTTGATAGATGTCCAGCTTCACCGTTCCGCCTTCGGAAATCTGCGGACGGATATTGAGCTTCAGACCGACGTCCTCGCGTTCGATCGTTTGGAACGGATTGCTGCTGCCGTCGCTGCCAGAGGTGACATATTGACCGGTCACAAACGGCACAGTCTGCCCGACCAGAATACTGGCGGACTCGTTGTCCAAGGTCAGCAGATTCGGCGTGGACAGAATATTGGCTTTACCCGTATCGTTCAGCGCCCGTGCCAACACCCCCAGATTGATGAGCTCATTCCCCAGCACATCCACGGTGCCCTTGACGACGCCGAGCGTGAGACCGCCTGCCAACTGGTCAATCGTGGTCGCACCCGTCGACGATGTACCGATGCCGCTGCCACCGAGGTTGGTACCGCCGACAAACCCGCTGCCATCGTTCAGATTGCCGCTGCCCGTCATCCACTGGATACCGAACTCTGCCGCGGCTTCATCGTTGACCTCGACAATCAAGCTTTCCACCAGCACCTGCGCGCGACGCTGGTCCAGCTGATCGATCACTTCGCGCAGGCTGCGATACAGCGGCTCGGGCGCCGAAATGATGAGAGTATTGGTTGACGGGTCCGCCTGGATCGTGGCGCCCCCGCCAGAATACGACACTGCCTGAGATGAGCTCGTATCGCGCTCAATCTGTTCCATGCTCAGCGAATTGCCAGACGAACTGCTGGAGCCGCTTCCCGTCGAACTACGGTTCAACGACGTATTGCGCGATGAGGCATTGCGATTGCTGCTGGTGCTCGTGTTGTTGCCCTGCGCCGTCGTCTGACCTGCCATCGCATTGGCTGCATTCGCCGCATTCAAAGACTGGCTGTTCAGCAACCCGCCCAGGACCTCGGCCAGGCGCGCGGCCTGCGCGTTGCGCAGATACACCACGTGCAGATTTCCGGGGCGTGATTGTTCCGAATCCAGCTTGTTGATCAAATCGCGTGCCAATTTAGTACGTGCCGGGCTGCCGGAGCGAATCAACACGCTGTTCGTGCGCGGATCCGCCACCATGGAGATACGCTGCGTCTGATCGCTGTTCTGCGCATCCAGCAACTGCGTCGCCAGCGATGCCAGATCGCTCGCCACGCCATATCGCACGGCCACGACGTCCGTATCAATTGCACTCGGGACATCCACACGCGCGATCACCTGCGCAATGCGGTCGAGATTGTCCGCGTAATCCGTCACGACCAGCGTATTGTTGCCGGGATAAGCATTGATCGGATTGTTGGGCGGCACCAACGGGCGCAGCACCGGCAACAGATTCGCGGCGTTCTCGTATTTCAACGAAAACACGCGCGTCACGATCTCACTGCGTTGCGCCCCACGCGCGAACTCGGCCACGGACACTGGGGCAGGCGCACCCGAGCGACGCAGCGCATCGGTAACGACCGGACTGCCCTGCAGTTTGGCATCGGACTCCGGCACCACACGCGTCACGCCGTCGACCTCCACAATCGCATAGCCCTGCATACGCAATGAACCCGCCAACATATTCAGCGCGGTCGTACGATCAACGGGGCGGTCCGACACCAGCGTCAACTTACCCTTGACGCGCGGATCCACCAGATAATTGCGTTGCGTGAACAACGACAAGGCACGCAATACGGCGGGAATATCCGTATCGACAAAATTCAAACTCACCTTGTCATTAGTGGCCTGCGCCTGAGCGTAGACGACCGGCAAAGGCATCGCGACTTGAGCGATGGCAAGCAGACAGGCCAGAGTAGTTTTTCGAACGCGACGCATGAACTCTCGGTGACTAAAAGCGTAAAAAGACAACGATCAGCAGCAACAAACATGCAACAAATCAACGGGTGAAACCCACCTGAAAACAATGAACGAACCATCTGTCCATCGCTATCCGACCGCAAGACAAAACGCCCGACATTGCGCCTTGGACATGACACTTTCATGACAGGCAATGTGATTACTTCGACTACGGCAACGTTTCCGGAGGGCAAACAGATAACTCGCGACAATGAATTTCGCGGCCGAGTATACGGGGTACCTCTGCAACACTATTGTCATAATTCGGCGTCAATCTGGCGGCCTATAAATTCAAGAAATTCCAGACTTTTTTGCATGCCCTCATTTCGCTACGAAGCCACCGATCTGGTGGGAAAGATCGTCCACGGCACACTCGATGCTGAAACCGAACGCGGTGCACGCAACCAATTGCGCGCCCGCGGATTGTTGCCCTTGTCTACAACGCTCGCCGCCTCTCGCCATGCAGCGGGTACCAGCGTCCTGCAGCGTCGCCTGTCCGATGGCGAACTGGCATGGTTGACTCGGCAGTTGTCCAGCCTGCTCGCGGCCCGCCTGCCGCTGGACGCTGCACTCAGCGCAACGTTGGAGCAAGCCGAAAGCCGGCACGTCGCCGGCGCGCTGACGGGGGTGCGCGACGAAGTCCGTGCAGGATTCCGCCTGGCGGATGCGCTGGCCACCCGCCCGCGCGATTTTCCAGAAATTTATCGAGCGCTAGTTGCCGCCGGCGAAGAGTCCGGTGATCTGGCACAGGTCATGGAAAAACTCGCCGATTACATCGAGGAACGCAATGCCCTGCGCGGCAAGGTGATGACGGCTTTCATATACCCCGTCGTCGTGGCCTGCGTATCAGTCGTGATCGTGGCATTCCTGTTGGGCTACGTCGTACCGCAGGTGATCACCGCGTTTGACCATGCGCACCAGCAACTGCCGTTGTTGACACGAGTCATGCTCACGCTCAGTGATTTCGTGCGCGACTGGGGGCTGATTACCGGCGTGGCTGCTGTTGCCCTGTTTGCGTTATGGCGGCTGACATTGCGCTCGCCTGCGCGCCGCATCGCCTGGCATGCCCGCTTGCTGCGGATGCCGATGGCGGGCCGTTTCGTGTTGGGTGTGGATGTGGCGCGTTTCGCCTCCACGCTGGCGATCTTGAGCGGCAGCGGCGTCAGCCTCCTGGGCGCGTTAAATGCGGCGCGCCGCACCCTGGGCAATGATCGCCTGCGTAGCGCCGTCGACGAAGCCACAGAGCGTGTGCGCGAAGGCGCGCCGCTGGCTGCCGCGCTCGCCGCGCAAAAAGTCTTTCCGTCTTTGTTGATTCACCTGATTGCCAGCGGCGAGAAAACCGGCCGTCTGCCGGAACTGCTGGAGCGCGGTGCGCAGAACCTGTCGCGCGATCTGGAACGCCGCGCCATGGCGATGACCGCCCTGTTGGAACCCATGCTGATCCTTATCATGGGCGGCTTTGTGCTGCTGATTGTGCTGGCAGTGATGATGCCGATCCTGGATATGAATCAGCTCGTGCGTTAAAGGAGGGAGCTCATCCCTCCCCACCAACATTGCGCCGGGCTCATCTCAGCCCAGGCGACTGTCACTTACAGGGCTTGTTCACCGTTCTCACCAGTACGGATACGAATAGCCTGTTCGACCGGCGAGACGAAAATCTTGCCGTCACCGATCTTGCCGGTACGGGCGGCCTTGATGATGGCCTCAATCGCGGGCTCGACCATCTCGTCGCCCAACACCACTTCGACACGAATCTTGGGCAGGAAATCGACCACATATTCAGCCCCTCGGTACAACTCGGTATGCCCTTTCTGGCGGCCAAACCCCTTGACCTCGGTAACCGTCAGGCCGCTGACGCCGACTTCGGCGAGGGCTTCGCGCACCTCGTCGAGCTTGAATGGCTTGATGATGGCAGTGACTTGTTTCACGTTATTCTGATCCTGAAGAAAAAACTTAAACGGTTTCCCGAAATCCATTGGTGACAGGATAGCGCCAATCCCGGCCAAACGCCCGCGGCGTAATACGGGGCCCCGGAGGCGCCTGGCGGCGCTTGTATTCGTTGATGCGAATCAAACGCACGATCTGCTCGACGGCAGGCTGCGGAAAGCCTGCGGCAACGATCTCGGCCGCCGACTCATTGCGCTCCATATAGCGCTCCATGATGCCGTCCAGAATGTCATACGGCGGCAAACTGTCCTGATCGGTCTGGTCCGGGCGCAGTTCGGCCGAAGGCGGACGCGTGAGAATGCGTCGCGGAATGACCTCCGTTTCACGGTTGCGCCACTCGGCCAGGCGATAGACCAGGGTTTTCGGCACGTCCTTGATCACCGCGAAACCGCCCGCCATATCGCCATACAGCGTGCAATAGCCCGTCGTCAGCTCGGATTTGTTGCCAGTGGTCAGCACCAGACGGCCCGTCTTGTTCGACAGCGCCATCAACAAGGTCCCACGCACGCGAGCCTGGATGTTCTCCTCAGTCGCATCGATGGGCAAACCGGCAAACTGCGGCGCCAGCATGCTCTCGAATGCCTCAAAGGCCGGAGCAATGGCGATATCGTCGTGTTGCACACCCAGCCGCTGCGCCATATCAGTCGCGTCCGTCTGGGAAATATCGGCGGTATAGCGCGACGGCATCATTACTGTACGCACGTTTTCCGCGCCCAGCGCATCCACCGCCACGGCCAGCACCACGGCCGAATCGATCCCGCCGGACAGGCCGATGATCGCGCCAGGAAAACCATTCTTGCCCAGATAATCCCGCACGCCCAGCACCAGCGCGTTCCAGACTTGTTCTTCGAGGCAATAGGGCTTGACGTCGGCATGGGCGGATATCGGCCGTACTGCGCCCGCGGCATCCACCTCGACCACATTCACGCCTTCGGTGTAATCGGGCAGGCGTGCGGCCGATTGTCCCTGGGCATCCAGGGCGAACGATGCGCCGTCAAATACCAGCTCGTCCTGCCCGCCCACCATATTCGCGTAGATCACCGCACAACCGGTGTCCTGTACGCAGCGGCGTGCAACTCGCAGACGCTCGTCCTGCTTGCCCGTGTTATAGGGCGAGGCGTTAGGCACCAGCAGCACCTGAGCCCCGGCCTGCGCCGCCGCCCGTGGGGCGCCTTCGAACCAGATGTCTTCGCAGATGTTGACACCGAAACGCACGCCTTTGACCTCAAAGACCAGCGCATCATCAGCGGCAATGAAATAGCGTTGCTCGTCGAAAACCGAATAATTCGGCAATTCGCGCTTGCGATACACCCCAACCACGCGCCCTTCGCACAGCACCGTGGCTGCGTTGTACAGGTTTTCACCCTCAGCCAGCACATGACCGACCACCAGATGCAGTCCAGCCAAGCCGGCCGCATCCCGGCGCAACTGATCCAGCGCAGCCTCCTGGCTATCGACAAAATGCGGCCGCAGCAGCAGATCCTCGGGCGGATAGCCCGTCAGCACCAGCTCGGGTGTGACCAGAATATCGGCACCCTGCTCGTGCGCCGAGCGCGCGGCCTTGAGGACACGGGCGGCATTACCGGCAACATCACCCACATAAGCGTTGATTTGCGCGATTCCAACGCGGGCAACGCGGTTTGACGACGGTTCCAAAATGGGGATTCCCAATCGGTTGAAGACAAAAGAAAAAATTATCGCATGCCTGCGCCGCCGCCCGGCTCCCAGCCCGCCTCGGCCGCCCCCGGATGCCCCTGCAAGGCGCGCTCTCGCATCAATTCGTGCTGAATGGCCCGCCCCAGCCCGTCGCCCATGGCGCCGACGTCGGCCCCTGAGGGCTGCTGGTACAGGCGCAAGCCCAGCTCAGGCAGAATCGCCAGCATATGATCAAAGATATCGCCCTGGATCCGCTCAAACTCGACCCAGGCCGTCAGCGCCGTAAAGCAATACACCTCCACCGGAATCCCGTCTGACTGGGGTTCCATCATGCGCACCATCTGGGCCATATCGTGGCGGATTTCGGGATGCTGCTTGATAAATGCCAGCGCATATGCCCGAAAGGTGCCTATATTCGTCAACCGGCGGCGATTGGCAGGGACC
Source organism: Bordetella genomosp. 4 (assembly GCF_002261185.1). Classification (GTDB taxonomy): domain Bacteria; phylum Pseudomonadota; class Gammaproteobacteria; order Burkholderiales; family Burkholderiaceae_B; genus Bordetella_A. The sequence continues at coordinate 48,456 of NZ_NEVQ01000013.1, read as the reverse complement.
AGAGCCAGATCACTGCCCAACTGACTATTGGCCTGCTGTATATCCGTTTGTTTGGCCGTCAGATAATCGCGCAACAGGCGAAACCGCATCAGCCCTTGGGCCTCGTCATCGGTCAGAAAGCGCACCGAGGTCGCATCGACCCGCAACGTACGCTTGATCCGACGCCCGCCGGACTCGAACATCTGCCGGTAATTACGGTAGCTTTCCGAAAACAGCTTATAGGTAGGCACCGTCGTCACGGTGTTATCCCAGTTTTGCACCTTGACCGTATGCAAAGCGATATCACGCACAAACCCATCGGCATTGGCCTGCGGCATCTCGATCCAATCGCCGATGCGCAGCATGTCGTTAGAGGTCAATTGAGTACTGGCCACAAAAGACAGCAAGGTGTCCTTGAACACGAGCAGCAACACCGCAGAAAGCGCACCCAGACCGGAAATCATCCAGAGCGGCGAACGGTCCAGCACAATAGACAGCACCAATACGGTGCAAACGGCCACCAGCATCAGTTTGCCGATCTGGATATAGCCTTTTATCGAACGGGTTTGCGCCCGCGTCGTCGCCGAATAGGTGTCCTGCAACGCGCTCAACACGCCGCCGATGGCCATAAAGACACAGATCCATGCCGCTGCGTGCGCCAGCCGGCCGACCACACTGACGGCCTGTTCCATGTGCGGCACGAGGCCTACGCCCAATGACACCACCGCAAACGGGACGGCATACCAGGCATTATGATAGGCGCGCCGCCGATGCAGCGCCTTGTCCCAGTTTTCACGCCCGGTCAGAATGAGCAACCGATGAGCGCAGAACAGCACGATCCGCGCTACTACCCACTGCGCGATCAACGCCGTCACGACCAATGCGCCGATGCCTACCAGCGTCTGTGCCCAAGCCTCGTGGGGTACGTACTCTCCCAGTCTGACCACCAAGCGATCCCAATCCAAAGCCTAGACTCCTCGTCATTGCGGATTGCGAAATTATCTAACAAGTCGTCCTCGTCCGGGTCTACGGGATCGGGAGATGGCAGCCGGACACGCCGCCACCGCTGCCGCCGCCCTGGCTCTATAATCCAGCCCATCATGGCAAAAACACCCAACTCCGACCAAAACCAGTTCGCCAACAAGGCGCAAGCCTGGTCCGCCCGGTTCTCTGAGCCGGTTTCCGATCTCGTCAAACGCTATACCGCGTCCGTGGACTTCGACAAGCGCCTGGCGCGCTACGATATCCAGGGTTCGCTGGCACACGCCGACATGCTGGCGGCCCAGGGCATCATCAACGCCCAGGATCTGGCCGACATCCAGCGAGGCATGACCCAGATCCTGTCCGAAATCGATGCCGGCACCTTCCAATGGCTGCTCGACCTCGAAGACGTCCACCTGAATATCGAAAAACGGCTGGTCGAGTTGGTGGGCGATGCGGGCAAACGCCTGCACACCGGCCGTTCGCGTAACGACCAGGTCGCGACCGACATCCGCCTGTGGCTGCGCGCCGAAATCGATAACCTGATCGAACTGCTGCGCCAACTGCGCCATGCCCTGGCCACCGTCGCCCTGGAACACGCCGGCACCATCATGCCCGGCTTTACCCACCTGCAGGTCGCCCAGCCGGTCACGTTTGGCCACCATCTGCTCGCCTACGCCGAGATGTTCGGCCGCGACGCCGAGCGCCTGGCCGACTGCCGCCGCCGCGTCAATCGCCTGCCGCTGGGCGCAGCCGCCCTGGCCGGCACCTCGTTCCCGATCGATCGCGAGCGCGTGGCCAAGACGCTCGGCTTTGACGGCGTGTGCCGCAACTCGCTGGACGCCGTATCCGACCGCGATTTCGCTATCGAATTCTGCGCCGCCGGCGCCCTGATCATGACGCACGTCTCGCGCCTGTCCGAGGAACTGGTCCTCTGGATGAGCCCGCGCGTGGGCTTCATCGACCTGGCCGACCGTTTCTGCACCGGCAGCTCGATCATGCCGCAAAAGAAAAACCCCGATGTGCCCGAGCTGGCGCGCGGCAAAACCGGACGCGTCAACGGCCATCTGGTCGCCCTGCTGACCCTGATGAAAGGCCAGCCCCTGGCCTACAACAAGGACAACCAGGAAGACAAAGAAGGCCTGTTCGACACCGCGGACACTCTGCGCGACACGCTGACCATCTTTGCCGACATGGCTGGCGGCATCAAGGTCAAATCGGACAACATGCGCGCCGCCGCATTGCAAGGCTTTGCCACGGCGACCGATCTGGCCGACTACCTGGTCAAACGCGGCGTGCCTTTCCGCGATGCACACGAAGTCGTAGCCCATGCGGTGCGCGACTGCGAACAACGCGGCTGCGACCTGGCCGACCTGTCCACGGCCGACCTGAAGGCCTACCACGCCAGCATCGACGAGGACGTTCACCAGGTGCTGACCCTGGAAGGCTCGGTGGCAGCACGCAAGCACGTCGGCGGCACTGCGCCCGAGCGCGTCGCCGAAGAAGCGCAACGCGTCCTGGCTGAAACAGCACAGCAAGGCTGATTTTCCGCACGCCTGGCTGCTTTACTTTCGAGGCCCTTGTATATCGCTCTTTACCGGGCGGTATTCAGGGGCCTTACCTTATTCCCGCCAACTCGCACCAAGACCATGATTCGCTACGTTCACGCCGCCGCGGCGGGCCTGGCTCTGCTGGCGGTGATCACCAGCCCAATTACCCTCGCGCAGACCGCACGCAAACCCTCTTCATATGAAGAAAGCAAGCGGCAGTTCCTGCCGCCCGAGTCTGGTGCTGCCTCAACCGAGCCAAATAACGGTGGAACTGCGGCGACAACACCTAATCGCGCTCCGGCCTTTCTAAACCAGATCCGTACCCAGGCCGATTTCCAACAGCTTGCCCGCGTCTACAACACCGGCACGCCATTGGAAATCCCCCATGTGATCTTCGTCATCGACCGCAAGCGGAATAATCGGCTTTACTACATCAATACCCCACGATTCGATCTGCATGAAAACTTCGTGCGGCAGCAGGGCCTGCAGCGCAACCTGGACAGGGCTACGCTGAACGCCCAATACCGCTCCCCCAACCGCCGGTTCCTGTTTGGCACCATCAGTTGGCAACGCGATCTGCCGGGCTATACGTACGAATTCTGGGAAGGCGATCGTCTCACGCTGGACCTCCTGCGCTTGGCCGACACCACCTTGCGTTCTGCTTTTTACGCGCCCATCCGTTTCAAGACCAATTCGACAGAGCACGAGCACGCCGCGCAACTGGCCAGTCTGCCTTTTGTGACCCAAGAGGCGCTGATTCGCGAGCAATCTTTTCTGCCGCTGAACGAAGGGCGCGCACAAGGCAAGCTACGCATCATCCGGTCAGTAGAAAACACGCCCGACATCGCCCCCACCGATATTGTCGTCTTGGACGAAGTCCCCATTGCGCTCTCACCCGTTGCCGGCCTGATCACTCAGCGTCCATCCACCGTGTTGTCGCACGTCAATCTGCTGGCCAAGGGATGGCGCATCCCCAACGCCTATGTCCGTGATGCCGTAAACACATTGCGCGACTATGACGGCCAATGGGTGGAGCTCAGCGTCACGCATAACGGCTATGACCTGCAACGTATCGCCCAACCTCAGACCCCGGCGCCCAAGCCTGTCAACGCAACATTGCCTAAACCCGATCTCACGGTCAAAGCAATCAAACCGCTGGCCGGTCTGAAAACACGGGACAGCCGCTTTTGTGGTGTAAAAGCGGCCAATCTGGGCGCGCTTTCGTCGGCATTGGCCCCTGCTGCCAGCGTACCTGATGGCTTCTGCATCCCATTCGCGCAATACGCCGCGTTCATGCATAAGTTGGGCGTTCCCGAACGCGTGGCAGCGCTGGAACAACGCCCCGACTTTATCAACGACGCCACCGTACGCCGCGCCGAATTGGCATCCCTGCGACAAGACATTATTCAGGCCCGTCCCGACCCGGCCCTCATCGCCACGTGGCAGCAACGCTGGCAAAGCCAACTACAAGGGCGCGGCGTCTTCGTGCGCAGCTCATCGAACTCCGAGGATCTGCCTGGTTTCAGCGGCGCAGGCCTATACACCACCGTTCCCAACGTCACCCAAGCCGACGCGTTCACGCAGGCCGTACTGACCGTATGGGCCTCGGTGTACAACTTCGAGGCCTACGAGGCGCGGCGTGCTGCTGGCATGCCGCACGACAGCGTCGTGATGGGCGTCCTGGTACAACTGGCCGCCGCCTCGGACAGCTCGGGCGTCATGATCACGCGCGATCCCTTCGATGCCTCGCGGCGGTACATCACTTATCTCTCGGCCAAACGGGGGCTGGGAATCAAAGTCGTCGAGGGCAAGCGGCAGGCCGAACAAGTCATGTATTCGAGCTGGTCCAAAGCCGTGCAGGTGTTGAGCCGTTCCGCAGAGGATACGCAGCTCGTCGCGAACGCTTCAGGCGGTGTACGCGAGGTCCCCATTCAGGGCGAACGCCAGGTCCTGAACGACGCCTTGATCGTGCGATTGGCAGCCGTGGGCAAACAGATCAAGCAACGGCTGGGGAACGTGGATCAGGATATCGAATGGGCCGTACAAGGCGACAAGATCCTGATCCTGCAGGCCCGGCCGTATATCGACGGCCGCCGCTAGCGCCCCCCGGGGTCTGCCACGAAGGACTGTGGCCGGCCTCGCTTTGAGGGTTTTGGCGAGGTATGGCCAACGCGATCCCAACGGTTCGCCTTGGCCCCATTACTCGATGATAATCAGACCGGACCAGTCCACTCGGTCACGAATTCCCGGAAATCCGGCCGCTCCACGGTCGGCACTGCGCAGCCCGGCGTCCCGATCGCCAAAAATCCCAGGAAACGGTAGTCCAACGCATCCAGGCCCAGGGCGTTCTGGACTTCCTCGAGATAGGTCCCCATCCCTGTACTCCAGAACGCGCCATAGCCCAGCGCATGGACACCGTTCAGGATATTCATCACTGCCGCCCCCGTGGCCAGCAGCTGTTCCTGCTCGGGCACCTTGGGATTGTCGTGATCGATTTTGTGCGCCAGGCCGATGAACAACGGCACTTCGCTCATCCATTGCCGCACGGATTTTTCTTTCTCGGGCGTCATACGGGGATCGCCGCTGCGCTTGACCGCATCAAGCGCCAAATCGGCCAGACGGCCAATCGCTTCGCCGCGGATCAGCACGAAACGCCAGGGACGCAGCTTGCCATGATCAGGCGCGCTCATGGCGGCCTGCAAGATCTGATCCAGTTCTTCCTGCTTAGGCGCAGGCGCACGCAGAAACTTCATCGAACGGCGCGAAGCCAACGCATGCAAAGGAGAAACAACAGTCATGGTCCAACCCATCAAATTAAAAAAGCCATCCTGAGCGTTCGGCTTGCCGCCGCCCAAGGCGCGTTTTGGCCCGCGGGCTACCCAGGGGCAAAACTCAGTCGAGAAACGTTCTCATCATACCCTCAGGTGGGCGCCGCCCCCCTGAATTCCCGGGTCAGCATTGCTGGCAAGCTGCGCATACCCAGTTTTCCTCACGCCCCTCGTCCGCTGGGTCTGAATAAATCCCCTCACCCCAAGTGGGTATGCCGCGCAGGCCGCTCTTCCACCTGCATCTCCGACAAACCATGCAAAATCCCGCAGTCCTCTGCATCCGGGTGAGCAGACAGACAGCGCTGCCGGATTTCGGTCAATTGCGTCTTTAGCTGCATCAACTCGGTAATCCGGGCATCGACGTGGGCAATATGGGCGTCGAACAGCTCATTGATCGGGCCGCAGCCCGCCTGATGATTGTCCGCCAACTGCAAAATCGTCCGAATTTCTTCCTGCGTCATATCCAACGCGCGGCAATTACGGATCAACAGCAGCCGCTCCAGGTGCGGCGCGCCATAGCTGCGGTAATTATTCATACCGCGCTCCGGCTCGGGCAACAGGCCCTCTTTCTCGTAATAGCGCACGGTTTCAACCGTCGTGCCGGCGGCTTTCGCGAGTTCACCGATTTTCATCTGGACCTCCTTCAGGCTCCCCTGCCGCGCAACCTGCGCACCGCACGAGAGCAAACACCAATTCAAACGCTTGACCCTATAGTAACTCCAGGGTGTGAAATAGGCTCTACTCTCCTGACATAGACGGAATTTGACCTATGCCTAATTCGTCCGCCTCTCACCGCAGTTGCTGCGGCGACAGCCACGAACACAATGCCGCGACGGCTCACCAGCACGATTCCAGAACCGCCCACGAGCACGCCTCCTGCGGCGGCCATGATCATGCACACAGCCACGGCAGTGACAAGGCAACGGCCCATGCCGGCCACACCCATGAAAGCAGCGAGCTCAGTTGCTGTGCCGCCGACGCGCCGGCCCCGAGCGTATCGACCCTGACGGCAGGTCCCGGTCAGCAACTGACGCGCCTGCGCATCGGTCAGATGGACTGCCCGACCGAAGAAACCCTGATCCGCAAAAAGCTGGACAGGCTGTCAGGCGTGCACGACGTTCACTTCAACCTGATGCAGCGCATTTTGACTGTTGTTCACGCCGAAGGATTGCTCGACTCCATCGTGAGTGCTATCAAATCGCTGGACATGACCCCCGAGGTCCTCGCCCAGGACGATGCGGGCGGCTCAGCGCCACCGGAAAAGCCCTCCTCGCGCACCGGCTATATGCTGGCCGCGGGAGGCGTACTGGCCCTCCTGTCCGAGGCTGCGCATTTCGCCTCCCTCCCCACGGCAATCAGCGCCGTCCTGGCGGTAGCCGCCATTCTGACCTGCGGCCTGGGCACCTATCGCAAAGGCTGGATCGCACTGCGCAACGGCAACCTCAACATCAATGCCTTGATGAGTATCGCCGTCACCGGCGCCGTCCTCATCGGCCAATGGCCCGAAGCCGCCATGGTGATGGTGCTGTTCAACATCGCCGAGCTCATCGAGGCCCGCGCGCTCGACCGGGCGCGCAACGCCGTGCGAGACCTGTTGGCGCTGACCCCGCAGGTCGCCACCGCACGCCAGCCCGATGGATCGTGGAAAGAAGTCCCTGTCGCCCAACTCCGTTTAGAAGACTGGGTCCGCGTGCGTCCGGGCGAGCGTATCGCCGCTGATGGCATCATCGCCGAAGGTGCCTCCGCCATCGACCAATCCGCGATCACCGGCGAAAGCCTGCCGGTCGACAAAACCGTCGGCGATACCGTTTTCGCCGGTACGGTCAACACCACGGGTGCATTCGACTATCGCGTCACCGCTGCCGCAGGCAACACGACATTGGCGCGCATCATTCATGCCGTCGAGCAAGCCCAAGGCGCGCGCGCGCCCACCCAGCGATTCATCGACCGATTCTCTCGCGTCTACACGCCAATCGTGGTCGTACTCGCGATCCTGATCGCCGTAGTGCCGCCCCTATTCATGGATCAACCGTGGATGGACGCGATCTACCGCGCGCTCGCCCTGCTGATCATCGCCTGCCCCTGCGCCCTGGTGATTTCCACCCCCGTCAGCGTCGTCAGCGGCCTGACCGCGGCCGCACGGCGCGGCATCCTGATCAAAGGCGGCGTTTACCTCGAACAAGGCCGCAAACTGACCTGGCTGGCGCTGGACAAGACCGGCACGCTGACACATGGCAAGCCGGTTTGCACAGACTTTGTGGTCCCAACCGACGCGGCCTTCCGGTCTGCGCCGTTGGCCGATGCCGGGCTCGCCGCTGCGCTCGAATCGCCCGCGGCTCGCCTGGCGGCCAGTTTGGCTGCGCGTTCCGATCACCCTGTCTCGCGCGCTATCGCCCAGGCCTACACCGCCGCCTACCCGGGTGCCACGTTGCCCGAGGTACAAGATTTTGCCGCCCTGCTGGGACGTGGCGTACGTGGCCGTATCGGCGATCAGACCCTGCACCTGGGCAACCTGCGCTTGATGCGCGAACTGAACGTCGCAACGCAAGACATCCAGGCACAAATCGAAACCTACGAAGCCCAGGGCAAAACCGCCATCGCCCTGACCGACGGCACCCGGATACTGGCTCTGGCCGCCGTTGCCGACACGTTGAAGCCCACCAGCCGCGCCGCCATTGCGAGCCTGCACGAACTTGACGTGCGTACCCTGATGCTGACGGGCGACAACAGCCTCACCGCGCGCGCCATCGCCGAACAGGCCGGTATCGACGAGGCCCACGGCGATCTCCTGCCCGAAGACAAACAGCGTGCGATCGAGGCCAAGCTGAGCGACAGCGGCCAGGTCGGCATGGTCGGTGACGGCATCAACGATGCCCCCGCTCTCGCCCGCGCCAACATCGGTTTCGCCATGGGTGCGGCGGGCACCGGCACGGCCATCGAGACGGCCGACGTGGCCCTGATGGATGACGATCTGCGCAAAATCTCGCAATTCGTACGTCTATCGCGCGCCACGCACCGTATCCTGATGCAAAACATCATCTTGGCCCTGGGCATCAAGGCTGTATTCCTGGTGCTGGCCGCCACCGGTCACGCCACGCTCTGGATGGCCGTATTCGCCGACGTGGGTGCCAGCCTCTTGGTAGTCGCCAATGGATTGAGGCTGCTGCACACCAGCTCAAGCAGATAACCGTTCAAGCTCCAGGAGTTGGCGCCAGCACACAGAGTTTTATAACCATAAGAAATATTTTCAACATTTTTTATGTGTTGTGGAAGAATAGGCAGCTTGTTAGAGTCGTCGTTTATGCTCAGTGAGTGGCTCACAAGGCCACCTCTGCGCCCATAACAACATCACTCGGAGCGTGACCTATGAAACCCCTGCGTTCGATTCTGTTGGCCGGCCTGCTACCCCTGACTCTGGCCGTATCCGCTCACGCCCAGGATGATCTGGCCAACATCAAATCTGCTGGCGCAATCAAGATCGGCACCGAAGGCACATATGCCCCGTTCAGCTATCACGATGCATCGGGCAAGCTCACCGGTTTTGACGTAGACATCGGCCGCGCCATTGCAGAGCGCCTGGGCGTGAAAGCCGAATTTGTCGAAGGCAAGTGGGACGGCCTGATCGCCGGCCTGGACGTCAAACGCTACGATGCCGTCATCAACCAGGTCGGCATCACTGACGCCCGCAAGGCCAAATACGACTTCTCCGATCCTTACATCGCCTCCGAGGCAGTTTTGATCGTGCGCGATGACAACACCGAGATCAAGAGCTTTGACGACATCAAGGGCAAGCGCTCGGCCAATACCTTGACCAGCAACTTCGGCAAACTGGCGCAGAAATATGGTGCCCAGGTCGTCGCCGTGCAGGGTTTTAACGAGGCCATCGACCTGCTGCTTTCCGGCCGTGTCGATGCCACCATCAACGACAACCTGTCGTTCCTGGACTTCAAAAAGCAAAAACCGAACGCCAAAGCCAAAATCGTCGCCAGCGATAAAACCGCCGAATTCAGCGAATCCGGCGTGCTGATCCGCAAAGACAACCCCGAGCTGCGCGCCGCCATCAACAAGGCATTGACGGACATCAAGGCCGACGGCACGTATAAAACCATCTCGGAAAAATACTTCGGCACGGATCTGTCCGCGAAGTAAATCCGCTATGACGGAAGACGGCACATGCATGATGCTGTCTTCCTCTGCCCTCAACGACGCACCCCGATCTCACTCACACGGACCCATCTATCGTGCCTGCCTGGTTGCAGTTGATGATCGATTCATTCTGGCCGCTGCTGCATGCGGGGCTGGTGTTTACTGTGCCGCTGACGCTGCTGTCTTTCGCAGGCGGACTGGTCCTGGCATTCATCGTGGCGCTCATCCGGCTGTTCGGCCCGGCGCCGCTGGTAGCGATCGTACGTTTTTATGTCTGGCTGATTCGAGGCACGCCGCTGCTGGTGCAGCTATTCATTATTTTCTATGGCCTGCCCAACGCAGGCATCGTGCTCGATCCCATGCCAGCCGCGTTGATCGGCTTTATCTTGAACGTCGGCGCCTATAACTCGGAAGTCATTCGCGGCGCCATCGAGTCCATCCCCAAAGGCCAGTGGGAGGCTGCCTATTCCCTCAGCATGACTCGCGGCCAGGCCATGCGCCGCACGATCCTACCTCAAGCCGCCCGTGTAGCCGTACCTCCATTGGCCAACTCTTTCATCGCTCTGGTCAAAGACACCTCGCTGGCAGCCGTACTGACCGTACCTGAAATTTTCCAGGCTGCTCAACGCATTGCCGCTGTCACTTATGAACCCTTGATTCTCTACACAGAGGCAGCCCTGATCTACCTGATATTCAGCTCGGTATTGTCCGCCGCGCAGACCCGCCTGGAACGCCGTTTCGGCCAGCATGCCGTTTTTAGCGAGGGCAAACGATGATCTCGCTCACGCAGATCGACAAACACTTTGGTGATAACCACGTGCTGCACCAGGTCGATGTTGCGCTCGCCGAAGGCAGCGTCACCGCGCTGATCGGCCCATCAGGCAGCGGCAAGAGCACCTTGCTGCGTTGTGTGAATCTGCTGGAAATCCCCGACAGCGGCACGCTGCGCGTGGGCGAGGAAGTCCTGCAGTTCGAGCCAGGGCATAGACCCTCTCGCGAAGCCGTACAACGCATCCGCCTGCAAACGGGCATGGTGTTCCAAAATTTTCAGTTGTTTCCGCACCAGACCGTCATCGATAACGTGATGGAAGGGTTGATCACCGTACAGAAATGGCCGAAGGCTCGTGCCCGCGAGCGGGCCGAGGCGCTGCTGGCGAAAGTCGGCATGCAAGACAAAGCCAACGCCTGGCCCTTGAATTTATCGGGTGGACAGCAACAACGCGTCGCCATTGCCCGTGCATTGGCGCCCTCGCCTCGCGTGCTGTTATGCGACGAGCCAACGTCAGCGCTGGACCCAGGCCTGGCGGCCGAAGTCGTCGATGTGCTCAAGCAGCTCGCCAGCGAAGGCATGACGATGCTGATGGCCACGCATGATCTGCGCCTGGCCGCGGCGATTTCGCGCGAAGCGGTGTTCTTGCAGGATGGCCGCGTGGTCGAATCAGGCGCATCGGCCGAGTTGTTTACCCGGCCGAAAGATCCTCGTACGGCGGCGTTTATTTCTACTTTGACGCAGTGATCAAGACTGCCCGGGCATCACTGCACCCTTGATCACGTATGCATGAGTAGTGCGCGGGCGTATCCCGGCAAGAGCACGGAACACTGTTACTCCAACTTCACATTCGCTGTCTTTATCGTATCTCCCCAACGCACGATCTCATTCTGAATGTACGACCCGGTTTGATCGGGAGAGCTCAGCATCACTTCGGCCCCTAATGCTGCGAACTGTGCCTGCAGCGCCTTGTCTTTCAACGCCTGCTGCATGGTCTGGTTGAGCTTCTCTACGATCGGCGCCGGCGTGCCTTTGGGCACCAGCAATGCGGCCCATGTCTGTGCGTCAAAACCCGGTACGCCGGCACGATCCATGGTCGGGATGTCGGGTAACGCCTTGGAGCCATTTCGGCTGCCTACAGCAAATACTTTGAGCGTGCCCTTTTGCACATGAGGCATGATGGCGGGTCCCGACTCGAACATCATCGCCACATCCCCCGCCATCAGCCCCGTCAAGGCGGCGGATGCGCCGCGATACGGCACGTGCATGATGTTCAGGCCCGCTTGGTGCTTGAACATTTCCATCGTCAGATGGTTCGTCAACCCCGTACCGCCCGAACCGTAATTCAATTGCCCCGGATGCTTTTTCACATAATCGATAAGCTCTTTGAGATTATTCGCCGGAAAATCCGCACGCGTGACCAAGAACTGCGGCACCACTACCACCATCGACACAGGCGTGAAGTCTTTCAACGTGTCATACGGCAGCGTGGTGTATAGCCCCGGATTGATCGCCAGCGGGCCGCTGGAGGCCATCACGAGCGTGTAGCCATCGGCCTCCGAGCGTTTGGCCCCCTCCATCCCGATGATGCCGCCCGCCCCTCCTCGATTATCAACAAAGAACGCCTGTCCCAGCGCGTCAGTCAACTGTTGGCCGATCGCCCGAGCCAGCACATCTGTCGTCTGACCGGCCGGGAACGGCACGATGATTTTTACGCCTCGATCCGGATAATCCGCTTGTGCGGGAGCATGGAGCAAAGCGCCTAGGCATAACAGTGCTGCGAGTACTCGTTTCATGGAAGGTCTCCTCCGTCCGTTTTTTTCCGAGCACGCGGCAAGCCCGCCGACAGAGAATCAACTCATGGTTCGTCTCCACGTTCCCAGTCGGTCTGCAGCTTGAAGCGATCGGCAATGTAAAAGTTTTCAGATACCGTCAGCAGACGGTCTTGCGGGTCAAAATACGCGCGCAGCATGTGCAAGGCAGGACTGCCGCTTTCCAAGCCGAGCTGGAACAATGCGTTCTCAGGCATCAGCGTGGCCTCGATCTGCTGGCGGATCCGGTGGATCTCCTGACCATAATCGTCCTGCAGCATCTTGTAGATGCTGGGATGATTGCCATGCAGTTTTTGCTTAATTCCCTCGAATTCCGGGCGGATGTACACGCGCGTATACGAGATCACACGGCCGCTTTCGACCAGACAGCGGTTGGTGTGGAACACCAGCCACTTCGAGCCTGGCTCGCAGCGCAATGACTCCGCCATGGCGTCGTCAGCCACAGCCAACGTTTCGCCAAAGACTTCCAGACGAGTCTGATCGGTATAGGCCAGCAGGTCTTTCATCCTGCCCAGGCCGGCGATATAGCTGGGCTGCGCTGCCCCGGGCTGGGCCGAGGTCACTACCGTGCCGATACTCGGGTACCGCACGATCATTCCCGTATCCACGAGCCGGCGCGTCGCCTCACGCACGGTATGCCGGCTCACGCCGAACGTGGCGCTCAGCTGAGCCTCGGTGGGCAGGAGTGACCCCACAGGATATTTCCCCGCCACGATGTCATTGAGCAGGCTTTGATGCAGCCACGCGTATCGCGGCTGTGTCTTGCTGCGTGGCGTAGCACGTGTCGGCTTGGCCGGCGGGTTGTTGTTCTTCGATGGCATGCAATTCCCTTTCGGAAAATTTATGAAGTTAATGTACGTACATTCAAATTAGATGTAAAGTAATCAATGTACGTACATTAAATAAAACGCTTAACCCTCATACGAGGGGATAGGACGGAGACCTCATCCATGCAACAAACGAGTGCTGCCACCCATAGTGTGCCAGCCACGTCTCCCTTCAAGGGATTGGTCGTGGTTGAACTGGGCCATAGCGTGGCCGCTCCGTTTGCCGGGCAGATTTTCGGCGAATTGGGCGCGACAGTCATCAAGGTGGAAAAACACGACGGCGATGCCGCCCGGTCATGGGGCCCACCCTTTCAAGACGGTGCCTCCACCATGTTCCAGGCGCTCAATCGCAACAAGCAATCCGTCGTGTGCGACTTGCGCGACGCGGAGCAAACCGGCGCGCTCAAGCGTCTGATTGCCGAACGCGCGGACGTCGTGTTGCAGAATCTGCGTCCTGGGCAAGTTGAAACGCTGGGCCTGGATGGGGCCGCGTTGCTCGCGCTCAAGCCGTCTTTGATCTATTGCAACATGGGCGCGTTTGGGCACACCGGCCCATTACGCCATCGGCCCGGCTACGACCCCTTGATGCAGGCTTTCGGCGGCATCATGAGCACCACGGGCGAGGCCGGCCGCCCCTCGGTACGTGTCGGCGCGTCCATCGTCGACATGGGCACAGGCATGTGGGCCGTCATTGGTATTCTGGCTGCGCTCTGGCAGCGCCAGGCCACCGGCCAGGGCCGTATCGTCGATGTGTCGCTCTTCGAAACCGCCACCTCCTGGGTGTCGCTGATCGCCTCGCAGGTATTGGTCTCGGGTGAAGCGCCCTCGCGCTATGGCTCGGGCACGGCCAGCATCGTTCCCTACAAAGGCTACACCACCGCCGACGGTGAAATCGTCGTGGCAGCGGGCAGCGAAAGCCTGTTTCGCAGTCTGGCACGTACTGTGGGTCACCCCGAATGGATCACAGATCCGCGCTTTGCCGACAACCCCAGCCGCGTGCATCACCAGGACGCGTTGTACAGCATGCTCGACGAGATATTCGAACAGCATCCCACGCATTACTGGCTCGAAAAACTGGAAGCGGCCGGCCTGCCCTGCTCTCCAGTACATGACATGAATCAAATGCTGGCACACCCCCAGACCCAGGCTCTGGGCCTGGTGCAGCGCGTGCCAGACAGCGAGATGAACTTCATCGGCCTGCCGCTCAGTTTTGATGGACAGCGGCCACAACCGCGCTTTCGTCCGCCCACACTGGGACAGCATACCGAACAATTGTTGGGCCAGACTCTGTCGCACAAAACTGCCCCCACGGAGACACACTCATGAACCAGGCTTTTCCTCATTACGACACCCTGACCGTACACATGGAAAACGAGCACGTCTTGCTCGTCACGCTCAATCGTCCGCAGGTAGGCAACGCGCTCAATACTCAAATGGGCCATGATTTGCTGGATGTATGGAACCGGCTGACAGAGGACGCGGGCCCTGTGCGCTGCGTGGTGCTGACAGGTGCAGGCGAGCGTATTTTCTGCGGCGGCGGTGATCTGAAAGAGCGCAATGGCATGAGCCGCGAAGTCTGGCAACGCCAGCACGAATTATTCGAACGCATGTACTGGACGCTGGTGGATTTACCGCTGCCCGTGATTGCCGCTGTTAATGGACATGCCTATGCCGGTGGCCTGGAAATGGCGCTGTCCTGCGACTTTGTCTACGCCAGCCGTCAAGCGCGCTTTGCGCTGACCGAAGTGACCTTGGGCATCATGCCGGGCGCCGGCGGCACACAGAATCTGCCGCGTGCCATCGGCGAACGCCGCGCCAAAGAAATCCTGATGACGGGCCGCCCATTCGACGCACAACAAGGCCTGGATTGGGGATTGATCAATGCACTGCACGAACCTGCCCAGGTATTGCCAGCCGCGCTGGAGACAGCCAATGTCATCGCGGGCAATGCCCCGCTGTCCGTTCGTCAGATCAAGAAATCTGTGCGCTATGGCGGGCAAATGGAATTACGCACCGCATTCCGTTTCGAGATCGAAGCCTATAACCACCTGATCGACACCGATGATCGTCGCGAAGGCGTGTTGGCTTTCAATGAAAAACGCAAGCCGGTCTTTAAGGGCCGCTGATCCAACCGCCAAAGGAAAACATCATGTCCAGAGAAGTCATCCTGCGCGAAGTCGGCCTGCGCGATGGTCTGCAAAGCGTCTCGACGTTCGTCGACACCACCGACAAGATGGAATGGATACGGCGCGAGGCGGCTGCGGGAGTCAGCGAAATCGAAGTCACCTCCTATGTGCCGCCGAAGCTCCTGCCCCAGTTCGTCGATGCCGAGGCAGTCACCACGGAATCGCTGCGCATCCCTGGCCTGACCGTAGCCTCGCTAGTGCCGAACTCACGAGGTGCGCAACGCGGCATCGAATTAGGCGTGCACAAGATAAATTTCGTCATGTCGGTGAGCGAAACGCACAACATGAAAAACGTCCGCCGCAGCCGGGAAGAATCCCTGGCGGACTTCCGCAACATGGTCGAGCTCGCGCGCGCCCAGCCGCCGGCGCAACGGCCGGTACTCTGCGGTGGCTTGGCGACTGCGCTCGGTTGCTCGTACGAGGGTCGAGTTCCCGTGAAAGATGTGGTGCACTACGCAGTTGCGTTAGTCGAGGCCGGCGCCGACGAGTTGATCATTCCCGACACCGTGGGCTATGCCAACCCGGCGCTCGTACGCCAGGTGTTTAAAGCCGTTCTCGCCGAAGTCGGCGACGTGCCTGTGGCCGCTCATTTCCATGACACACGCGGCACCGGCTTGGCCAATCTATTGGCGGCCCTGGACTGTAGCGTACGGGCTTTCGATGCATCCCTTGGCGGCTTGGGCGGATGTCCTTTTGCGCCAGGCGCCACCGGCAACATCGTCATGGAAGACGCCGCCTACATGTTGGAATCCATGGGCATAGACACGGGCATCGACCTCTTGGCGCTATTAGAGGTCCGCAGTGTCCTGCAGCGCGCGCTGCCCGATGTGCCCCTTTATGGCGGCCTGCCGCGCGCGGGATTGCCGCGTGGTTTTGTCCCTGCCCGTCAAGCCCTCGCCGCCTGAATCATCGCCCCAAACTCATCTGACCACACGCTATGGACAACATCTCCTCCTCTCCAGAAGGCCTCACCCTGCCTTTGGGCGAAGACTTTCCCGATGTGCGCGACAGCGTACGACGCATTTGCGAGCAATTCCCAGGGGAATACTGGCGCCGCCTGGAAGAAGAAAACCGCTATCCAGACGAATTTGTCGCTGCACTGACGCAATCGGGATTCCTGGCAGCGCTCATCCCTGAAGAATACGAAGGCAGCGGCATGCCATTACGCGCCGCCGCCGTCATCCTCGAAGAAATCCACGCTGCCGGCTGCAATGCGGGCGCCTGCCACGCACAGATGTATACGATGGGCACGCTGCTGCGCCACGGCAGCGCTGAGCAAAAAGCACGCTATCTGCCCGCCATCGCACGCGGCGAACTGCGCCTGCAAGCCTTCGGCGTCACGGAGCCCACCAGCGGCACCGACACCACCCGCCTGAAGACCCGAGCCGTACGAGACGGCGACAGCTACGTCATCAATGGGCAGAAAGTCTGGACCTCTCGTGCCCTGCAATCCGATCTGATGCTGCTGCTGGCTCGCACCACCCCCTATGACGACGTGGCAAAGAAAGTCGATGGTCTTTCCGTCTTTCTCGTCGACATACGTGCTGCGTTGAATAATGGCATGGAAATCCGCCCGCTCAAAGCCATGATCAACCACAACACCACCGAGGTGTTTTTCGACAACCTGCGCATCCCGGCCGACAGCTTGATCGGCCAAGAAGGCCGCGGATTTCGCTACATCCTGGACGGCATGAACGCCGAACGCATCCTGGTTGCTTCCGAAGCCATCGGCGATGCACGCTGGTTCACACGCACATCAGTGGCCTACGCCAATGATCGACGTGTCTTTGACCGCCCCATTGGCCAAAACCAAGGCATCCAGTTCCCGATCGCACGTGCGTATGCGGAAACGCAGGCCGCCGACCTGATGCTGCGCAAGGCTGCCGCCTTGTTCCAGGCGGGCATCCCCTGCGGCGACGAAGCCAATATCGGAAAAATGCTGGCGTCCGAGGCCTCCTGGCATGCTGCCGAGGCTTGCCTGCAAACGCATGGCGGTTTCGGTTTCGCACGCGAGTACGACGTCGAGCGCAAATGGCGCGAAACCCGCCTGCTGCAGATCGCGCCCATCTCGACGAATTTGATCCTGTCGTACATCGGCCAGCACATTCTCGGCATGCCCCGCTCGTTTTGAGCACGAATGGATTCCACGGAGCTCTCATGCACGCACTCACTCAAGCGTTGGCGACGTACATCGCACAGCCTGAATTCGGCGCCCGCGAAAGCGAAGCCCTCGCCATCGCCCGTCAGGGCATGACCGACACCATCGCCGTCGCCCTCGCCGGACATCAGGAGCCAGTCGCGCGTATCGCGTTGGAGTATGCGCGGTCTACGCTAAAGTCCGGCGCACAGAGCGCTCCGCTATGGTTTGGCGGCGCGACGCTGCCATCGCCGCAAGCCGCATTCGTCAACGGCGTCGCGGGTCACGCACTGGATTACGACGACGTTGCGCTTTCCGGTCACCCCAGCACCGTGCTGACGCCAGCCATCCTCGCAGAAGGCCACGCCCGAGGCGCCTCGGGCGTCGAGTGTCTCCGCGCCTATGTCGTAGGCTATGAGGTCTGGGCGGAATTGGCCTCGCGCGAATCCGACCCGTATCACATCAAGGGATGGCATCCCACAGCGGTATTCGGCACCGTCGCCGCGACGGCAGCCTTGGCCTATCTGCGCAAACTGCCGGCCGCCGACATCGCTCGCGCATTGGCCATCAGCGCCAGCCTGGCCAGCGGCCTCGTGGCGAACTTCGGCACCATGACCAAACCACTGCACGCAGGCCGTGCCGGCGCCCTGGCTTTTGAAGCGGTCACGCTTGCCGGGCTGGGATTGAGCGCGGCAACCGACGCACTGGAGCATCATGCGGGGTTCCTGGCCGCCCTATCTCCGCACGGTCATGTCGATCGCGAGCGGCCCTATCGGCCCGGCGACCCACATATCCTGACCACGCGCCTGTCCATCAAGAAATACCCCGTCTGCTATTCCGGCCATCGCGTCATCGATGCCGTTATCGATATGGCAAACGCAGAAAACCTGGATGCCGCCAAAGTCGCGCGCATTACGGTGGGCATCGGCCCAGCCCAAGCCTCCATGCTGCGCAATGCGGCCCCCGTCACCGCATTGGAAGCCAAATTCAGCGCGCAGTTTGCCGTAGCCGCTGCGTTGCTGCGACGTAAAGTGAGGCTAGCGGAACTGAATGACGAATTTGTCAACGAGCCCGCCATGCACGAGCTCTATCGCAAAGTCGCCGTCGAGATCGTCAAGGCACCGGATCCAGAAGACGCCGCTTTCGCCCTATACGACACGGTCGCTATCGAAATGCAGGACGGCCGCATTCTCCGCTCAGGCGAAATCCGTTATCCGCGCGGACATGCTCATTTGCCGCTGACCGAAGCCGACTTGCGCACCAAATTCGATGACTGTCTTGCCGTATGGCGCGCTCAGGCCGGCACGAACGCCGGAGCAATCCCATCGGCTGGCACGCTCTATGATCGATTGACCAGCCTCGGTCAGATCGACAACATTCGCACCCTGTTTGGAAACTGACCAATGACGCGTACCGACGATATCCCCTGGTCGCTCGAACTCCATACCCTGGCCCAACGCTACCCTGAACAGGTGGCCGTCGACGACGGACGCGCTACCCTGACTTACGCGGCGCTCAACGCCCGCGCCCATGCGCTGGCTAACGCCTTGTTAAACGACGGCGCACAGCCAGGCGGCTGTGTCGGCATCTACTTGCCCAACGGTATCGATGCAGTCTGGGCAGATTACGGCGCCACCATCAGCGGCGTCTGCCTGGTGCATCTGAATGCCGCCTACACGCGTCAGGAAATTCAATGGGGGCAACAGTTGGCTCCCATGAGCCATATCATCACCAACCGCACCTATGCCGACACCGTACGCGATCTGGGAGCGCGGCTGATCCTGTGCGAGGACATCGCAACACTTCCCCATCCCGATGTGTTGCCCGCAGTTCGTGCCGATACGTGGGGCCGAATCATTTTCTCTTCGGGCACCACGGGCAAGCCCAAAGCACTGGTGTATGACCAAGGGCGCCGCTGGCTGGCAGCAGTTCTGCTGCGTGCCGTACTGCCCTTTACACCCGGCCCTGGATCACGCGTGCTGCTGATGACGCCCTATGTGCATGGGGCCTCGATGCAGGCGCGCGCATGGCTGGACTACGGCGGGACCGCGGTATTGCTCAATGGCGTCGACCTCGAGGCCGTGGGCCGCGAATTGCGCAGCGGCAAGCTCGACGCGATATTCGCCCCTCCTACCGTGCTTGCCAAACTGGCTGCGGCCTTCGAGGGCGAACACTTCCCCAACGTACGCTGTGTTTTCACCGGCACCCAGACGCTCACGCCCAGCCTGTATGCGCGTGCACGTGCGCTCTTTGGCCCCTGCGTACGCGTCACTTATGGCAAAAGCGAAAACGTCAACCCCATCACCGTACTGGATCCTGCCGCCACCGAAGCCTGCTTTGCATCCGATGGCGGCGAAGGCGCCTGCCTGGGCTGGCCTGCCCCGGGTGTCCAGCTGCGCATCAACTCGCACGACGAGATCGAACTACGCTCGTCGCACATGTATATCGGCCATATCGATCAAGACGGCTTCCACTCACCGGACGCCGATGGCTGGCATCGCACCGGCGACCTGGGCCGCATCGACGAACGAGGACGGCTGTGGCTGCTGGGCCGCATGGCCGACGTCATCAAGACGGGGGGCTATAAAGTCTATCCCGATGAAATCGAAGCCGCGCTCGCCGGCACACCAGGATGTGGCGACATCTGTGTCGTCGCATTGCCCTCCGACTACTGGGGCGAGACCATCGTCGCCGTCGCAGAGCGTGCCGAAGACATCTGGATAAATCATGCACGGCAGCAGATCGAGAGCCTTGCGCGCTACAAACATCCCCGCGCGCATATCGCCGTCGCTGCCCTGCCGCGCAACCCTCAAGGCAAAATCAGCCGACATGCCGTACGAGACCTGATACTGTCCGAATACGTACTGCACGACGGCCCCTATCCCACCCTGCAAAAACGTTGACAGGTGTTCAATCGACCTTGGCGTTAGAAGTCTTTACCGCTTTGCCCCATACGGAAATCTCCCGCGCGATGAATTCGCGCGTGTCTTCGGGGCTGACTGACACCGTGTCCGCTCCCAAGCCGGCGAGTTTATTCTGGATAGCCGGGCGGTTCACCACATCGCGCGTCACCGCGTTGAGCTTGTCTATGACGGGTTTAGGTGTGCCTGCGGGCGCCATCAAGACAATCCACGCTTGCGCTTCATAGCCTGGGACCCCTTCAACCGAGACAGGTTTCACGTCGGGAAACGCCCGGGCTGGCTCTCGGCCACCCACGGCTAATACCTTTAACGCACCAGACTCGACATGCGGTTTGATAGCAGGGCCGGCCTCAAACATCAGCGCCACATCGCCGCTCAACAGCCCCGTCAACGCCGCCGATGCGCCCCGATATGGCACATGCGTCATATTCAGTCCGGCTTGGCTCTTGAACATTTCCATCGCCAAATGGTTGGTCAATCCGCTGCCGCCCGAACCGTAGTTCAGTTGGCCGGGATGTTGCTTGATATAGTCCACCAACTCACGCACATTGTTGGCGGGGAAATCCTTGCGCACCACGAGAAACAGCGGCACCATCGCGACCAGCGCGACAGGCTCGTAGTCTTTCTGGGCATCGTATGGCAGCTTGCTATAGAGCCCGGGGTTGATCGCCATCGGTCCACTGGCCGTCATCAATAACGTATAGCCATCGGCCTCCGAGCGCTTGGCAGCCTCCATGCCGATGATGCCGCCCGCGCCGCCTCGGTTATCAACAAAAAAAGCCTGCCCCAAGGCGTCACTCAGTTCCTGTCCAACGGTACGGGCAATGACATCCGTCGTCTGCCCAGCCGGGTATGGCACGATCATCTTGACGCCGCGCTCGGGGTAGGCTGCATGCGCCGTCACCGTACCAATTCCCAATCCAACACCCAGCAATAACGCCGCTATTGCTCCACGCATCCTCTGCCTCCTTATTGGTGGTTTCGGGCGCTGATCTACGCCAACGTCCGTACATAAACATATCACTTATTAGAGATTATGTACGTACATTGTTATGACGCAGTGCGGCATTACTGAACACCAGGGGCTATACGGGCGTTGACTCCATAGTGATCGTCGCGGCATCAGACACAACCGGTCCGTTCCGCGAATCATTGGGCTGCAAGATTCAATCCACCGTCGCACCCGTGAACTTCACGATTTCTGCGTATCGTGCGATATCTTTACGCACGAATTCGCCGAGCTCCTCAGGCGTGCTGCTCACGGCAGTTGCCGCCTCGCCCTCTAGCAGCTTACGAAAATCCGGTGTATCCACTGCCTTGCGCGCGGCGCGGTTGAGCTCGGCTACTACCTTGGGCGACAATCCAGCCGGCCCAAACATCGCGAACCAGGCATTGGATTCGAATCCCTTGATCGTGTCGCCGATCGGCGGCACGCCCGGATACTGCTGCAGTTCGGCGGTGCTGGTCACGCCCAATGCTTTCAATGTCCCGCTCTTGACCGGCGACAAGGCATTCATCGAACTCGCAAACATCATATCCACCTGGCCGCCCAGCACATCCGTGAGTGCTGGCGCCGTCCCCTTGTAGGGCACGTTCAAGATGTCCAGCCCAGACATCATCTTCATCCGCTCGCCCGCCATATGCAACGACGAGCCTACAGCACCCAGCGCCATGGTGTATTTGCCGGGGTGCGCTTTCACCTCCTTAACAAACTCGGCCATGTTCTGCGCCGGAAAATCCTTGCGGGTGACCAAGACGCTGGGCACATTCGCCAGCATACTGATCGGCGTGAAATCCTTGATCGTGTCGAACGGCAGTTTGCGATACAGCGATGCGTTGATGGAAAAACTGGTGAATGTGACCAATAGCGTATTGCCATCGGCTTTGCTCTTGGCGACATAATCAGCCGCGATATTGCCGCCTGCGCCGGGTTTATTTTCAACCAACACGGTGCGCTTTAAATCCTGGCCCATGTGCTGCGCGATACTGCGCGCGACGGTGTCTGTCGTACCGCCTGGAGGCGCTCCTACGACGAGTTTGATCGTGTTGCTCTGCGCCAAAGTGGCTAGTGGCATGGCACAGGCCGCAATCATGGCACAGCGGCTCAGCCCATGGAAAACGGTATGCAGCATGGTGGTCTCCTCTTTTCATGTTGGTGTACGCCGCAAGCATAATGGCTAGCCGCCGCTCCAGAAATAGAACATTAGTCGTAGGACATAGAACAATCTGCGTGGCGGCAGGAGCGTACCGTAGCGGAGGCACGTCGGCATCAGGCGCTTGTCCCAAGCCCAATGTGATCCGTTCCTGCGTTTTCTCGCCGAAATCGTCCCAAAAATGGAATTTATTGCAAAATTAGCCTTTATAATTAAGAATTAACGCTCTGCTCCATAAACGGAACGAGTGCGAGCAGCAGAGAAATATCGCTTGACCTTCCCCCGAACCACCTTCTCGGCGATCCCACACCCATGCTGCCCAAGGTCTTTCTGCTTGCTTGCCGTACAACAGCGCTTTGTTTGGTAGCGCTACTAGCCTGTGGTTGGCCTGCTCAATCTCGTGCTGACTACCCGGATCGGTCGATCGTCATCATGGTCGGTTTCGCACCCGGAGGCGGAACTGATACCGTGGCGCGCGTACTAGCGCGCGAACTCGGGAGTCAACTCAAACAATCGGTCGTCGTCGAAAACAAGCCAGGCGCCGCCGGCGCGATAGCGGCGGCACAAGTGTCCCGAGCACCGGCTGACGGCTATACGTTATTGCTTTCCGACCCCGCATTCGTTGTCAATACCGCCTTGACCGACAACATCGGCTATGACCTAAAGAATGGTTTTGCGCCTGTGTCGACGGTGACCATGTCTCCCCTCGTGCTCGTCGTCCCGCCATCATCTAAAGCCAGCAACGTCGCTAATTTGTCCACGATTGCCAGTCAACAGCCAGGCGGTCTGAATTTCGCCTCGTCGGGCGTCGGTACCACACCTCATCTGGCTGCCGAAATGCTGCGATTTGCCACGAATGCGCCATTTACTCACGTGCCCTATAAAAGCACGGCCCTGGCCATGACCGATCTGGCTGCGGGCCAACTGGATTTCTCGTTCGCTACCATCGCCTCCGCAAAGCCCTTCATTCAGAAAAACTCAGTACGCGTGATTGCTACGACAGGATTGAAACGCAGTAGTCTATTCCCGGATATACCGACCGTCGCGGAACGTTTTCCGAACTTTGAAGTACAGTTTTGGACGGGTTTGTTTGCCCCGGCAGGCACTCCGCCCGACATCGTCAACCGTTTAAACAGCGCAGTGAAAGCGGCTCTGTCCAACCCAGAGGCCATTAAATCGCTGGAGCAAACGGGCGGAATCGCCACCCATTTGTCTGTCGAGAAGTCGACTCAATTCTTTGATTCGGAACTTCAGCGATGGACCGCACTTATCCAGAAAGCAAAGATCAAGCCTGAATAACAGACGGAAGAAAATCTGTTCCGATCCTGGTCGTCAGGGATGGCTGCCGAGTCGCCGCCATAACGATGGCACGTTCGATCAGCCACACAAACAAAGGGTCCATCCATGGTTGCCTTCCGTCTCCCGTCGCGCGGGTCACAACGTTGAGTGTGCTCTTTAAGACCCCTCCTTCTATGCGACGTCCCGCCAACCGTCCCGCCTTGATCTCGTGAGCAATACTGCCGTACGGCAACACACTGCATGCCGTGCCGCGCAACAGCAGATCCCGAATACCGGCGATAGACTGCAACTCATAGCGCACGGTGAGGTCCTCTGGCGTGCGTCCAGCAGCGTGTGCCAACACCCTTCGCCCGATATCCTGGGACGATCCCAACGCTAAATCACGGCTCAGAATGTATGCGAGGTCTACGGTGGCAGCATCGGGCGCGATATCGGGGCGGCATGCGAATAGCATTTCTTCTTCCATGACAGCGGTCAGTGACAGCGCCGAACGGGGCACGATGTCGTACGCCAACGCCACATCGAGCTCGCCGGCCTCTACCGCCGTCGCCAATCTGAAACTGGGCTCTTCCCATAGGCGCAGATGGCTGCCGGCAGCGTACTCACCGAATGCGAGCTGCAGATCCGTACCCATCAACAGCGTCAGACTGGGCGTGAGTCCCAACGTCAATGTCTGCGATGCACCCTTGCCCAATGCAGCCACCTCGCGCTGGGTACGCTCGACCAGATCAATGATCTCCAGACTGCGGGCGTATAGCCGCTCGCCTGCCTGTGTGGGATTGACGCCTCGGGAATGACGATCCAGCAACGACACATCCAGCTCGGCCTCCAACGCGCGGATATGTTGGCCCAACGCGGGCTGCGCCATATGCAGGCGTTCCGCCGCGCGCGTGACGTTGCGCTGTTCGACGGCGGCAACAAAACAACGAAGCTGTCGGAGATTCATAGCCTCAGCAGAATCAATATAGCTGGTTCAAGGATGAAGCATCCATACGATGCCGAAAACGTCGAGCCGACAAAGACGAAATGGCAGCAGGCATATCAAAGTCTTCTCGCTCTCAAATGAAAACAGTCTTGGACAGTGTTGCCACCCCTCATTTCAAATAGTGCTAGCCAATCGTGATCATCAATGGGAGAGTCCTGTGTATTGGAACCGAATCCTCAATGTTTGTGTAGCGGTATTAGCACTAATGGGAAGCCAAGCCACATCACCGGTCCAGGCGGAGCCCAAAGCCTACCCTACCCACGCGGTCCGTATCGTCGACGCCTTTCCCGCCGGCGGCAGCACCGATTACCTGGCACGCCAAATCGCCACACGTACGGGCAATGAATGGAATGTCCCGGTCGTGGTGGAAAACCGTAGCGGTGCTGCGGGCCAGATTGGGACAGGTAGCGTAGCCCGCTCCGAGCCTGATGGATATACGCTGCTCGTCATACCGAACGAATTATGGTCCGTCGCGCCAGTTCTCTACGGCAAACGCCTGCCCTACGATACGCATAAGCAGCTCATGCCGGTCGCGCCGGTCGCCCAGGTACCCATCGTGGTCTCGGTGAACTCGTCCCTGCCGGTGTCGAACATCAAAGAGTTCATCGCCTATGCCAAAGCACATCCAGGCCAATTGACTTTTGGGTCGGCAGGCATTGGCAGCATCCATCACCTAGCGGCCGAGTACTTTGCGGCGAAATCTGGGGTTCCTCTGATGCACGTGCCATATCAAGGCACAGCGCCCGCAGTCAACGATTTGCTGGGAGGACAAATTTCAGTCGTGTTCTCACCGATCAGCTCTGTCCTGTCTCATATTCAAGCGGGGAAACTCAAAGCAATCGCGGTAGCGGGCGAAAAACGAGCATTGGCGCTACCGGATGTCCCCACCGTGGCTGAATCCGGCGTGCCCGACTACACGACCACATTCCGCGTCAGCCTGTTAGCCCCACGTGGCATTCCCGACGACGTACGCCAAAAATGGTTCGATCAAGTACGCAAGGTAACGACCTCAGATGACGTACGGCAGGCGTTGGCAGTGCAGGGAATCGAACCCGATGTCATCGACTATGCCGCCTGGCTAAAACGCTTTGACCAGGACGCCGAACAATGGAAAAAGGTAATCCAGCAAGCAAATATCCGGGTGGAATAATTCACGCCGGCTAGGCGATAACTGGAGCCCCTATGGCGATTAGCTCCCCATGAGCTGTTAACGGAGATGAAACACAATGAATGATCTGGCCAATAGCCTGGATTCCCGTGATGCAGAGTTCTTTCAAAAGCGAGGCTTTGGAGGCCGTCTTGGATTTGGAACAAAACCTGCATTGATTGTCATCGACCTGAGCAATGGCTTCACCGACCCATCTCAACCTCTGGGATCAGACTTGAGCAAGCAGATCGACGTCACGAATAAACTGACCCGAGTGGCACGCCAGAAGCACATTCCTGTCATTCTCAGCATGGTTCGATACGAAGACGCGAAACTGCGTGACGCGGGGATCTGGCATCAGAAAATGCGCGGACAATCTACCCTGCATATCGATGGCGAGGGCTATCAGCTCGACCGCCGTCTGGAACGCGCGGATGACGACGTGCTGCTTTACAAAAAATACGCGTCCTGCTTTTTTGGTTCGGACCTCATGTCACGCCTGGTCAATCGAGGTATCGATACGCTGATCATGACCGGCACTGCAACGAGCGGCTGCGTACGCGCAACGGCTGTAGATGCGGTTCAATTGGGGTTCAGACCCATCGTGGTCGCCGAAGGCGTGGGTGACCGCTCTGCCGCATCACATCAACAAAGCCTGTTCGACATTGATACCAAGTATGGTGACGTTGTGAGCGTAGCGGAAACGATCAAGTATCTCGAAACGGTTGATATGAAGTGAGCGCTTTAGGAAGTGCGCGCGATTATTTGAAGTGCGCGCACTTCTATATGGGCTAGCAAATTTAGTTGTGGACGTTATTTGGATTATTCTCCGGTCAACAACATCCCGTGCAGTGCAGTAGCCCACGACAATAGCTGGTGATCAGACTCATAGCGCCCGACCAGTTGCACGCCTATCGGCAAGCCGGCATCCTCAGTATCCATAGGTAGATGCAGACAAGGCCAACCCAGTGCGGACCAGATCCGATTGAATGCCGACGTCCCCGTGCTGGCCAGCCCTTGCGGGGCAACCCCAGGCGTACTCGGCGTCACAAGCAGATCGGCATCGCCGATCAGTTCAGCCCATCGATCCCGCCAATAAAGTTGAGCGTGGCGCTGGGCGAGATAGTCTTGCGCAGCAATGTTGAACCCTTTGCGTACCGTCTCCAGCAGGCTGGCACTGACCTGGTCAGGGCAACGCTGTACAACGGGGCTCAAGCTGCGCGCGAATTCATAATGCATGATTGTCGCGTGGATCTCCGCGATTTCCGAGGCTCGATCAAAGGGCACATCGACGCAACGGATCCCGTGGCGCTCGAAAGCCTCGCGAGCGGCCGCTAATGCACGTTCACTCGCCTTCTCGAGCAGATTATCCGGATCGCCGCGCACAATGGCTACGGTGCGCGGCGGCGTAGCCACCCCAGCATCGGGCCGAGGATACGGTAACAAGACATCGGCCAACAGACGCGTATCCGCCACCGATCGTGTATGCCAGCCGATCACATCTAGCGATTCACACGTCTGACGCAGCCCGTCCCGGAATACGGCGCCAAACGAAGGCTTGAATCCCACCACCCCGCAATAGGCTGCGGGCCGGATGATGGACCCACCGGTTTGCGTACCCAACGCAAAAGGAATCATGCCCGCCGCCACGGCAGCGGCCGATCCACTGGAAGAGCCTCCCGGGGAATGCCCCGGGGCCCTGGGATTCTGTGTCGGCCCTGGTCGGCGAAAAGCGTATTCTGCGGTCACGACCTTGCCCACCGGCACTGCGCCCGCCCGTCTCAGCAACGCGACACAACTGGCATCGAAAGCACGCGGTACATCCGGTTCGGCAGTAGACCCGCAACGAGTAGGCATGCCTGCCACGTCGATGACGTCTTTGACGGCGAAAGGCACGCCTGCCAGCGGCAAGTCGGCAGGCATGGTTGACGCTGCCTCACGCAGCGTCTCGGCGTTCTCGATATATATCCAGGCCTGTACCTGGGCATCACGTTCACCGATGCGGGCTAATGCCTCGTTCATTGCCGCCTCGCGACCATCAACGGTCCTCGAGACAATCTCATGCAATGTCGATGCCAATTCCAGGCCGGGTTTTTCCATAGCAGCAAATGTCCGCAGCGTAGTGCCGGTGCCAGCGTTGCGGTGCCTGGCCTAGGGTGATAGCGCACCACCGACCGATTGTTAGGGTGATCTGGAAATATACCAAATTTGGTACACACCCTATAAACACGGTAAACCCTGGTATTTCCCATTGGCGCTTGGCATGAAAAATTTTCTATTTATTTTTGTTGATGGGCGGGCTCTGCATCATCTATGAATGCCTTGCCGAGCCAATCGGTAAATGCACGGATGCGCGGCGTATTTCCCCTGCGCGTCAGCAGGTAATACGAGGCATCGAACGGCACCGTAACGGCAAACGGCACGATCAATGCCCCTCTGGCGAGTTCGGCGCGGCAAAGCTCGGGAGTACTGACCAGCAGCCCCTCACCACGGACCGCCGCCTCGATGGCCAAGGCCGCATGAGTGAACCGGTGTCCGCCCTCAGGCGTGGCGGGCTCCAGATCCGCAGCGCGCAGCCATTGTTCCCAGAATGACATCGTGCCGTATTTCACGCCCCGCTCGTCATGCAGCCAGGGAAAGTTGAACACATCCGCTGGCGACTGCAATGCACGCCCGCGCTCCAACAACGCCGGACTGCACATCAGCGCCAGCGACAGCGGCACGATCTCACAGATTTCTACATCCAGCTCGGGCCTGTCGCCATAAACAATCACGACATCGGCATTCTCTACCCAGTCCTGCAAGGTGGCGGCTTCGTCCCGTGCCGACCGCAGCGACAAACCGGGCTCGCGCATACGGGTGGTGACGTTTAAATCAACCTCGGGATGCAACGCCAGAAACTGATGAGTGATAGGCATGAGGAGCCTGAGCGTAAAGGATGGCGGCGCGCTCAGCGACAGAACCCCGACCTCGCGAAACTCCGCCAACACATCCATCGCCTCGCTCAACCCTTCGAATCCCCGCCGTAGAGACGGCAGACAGCTTTTCCCGGCTGCGGTCAGGATCAGGCTGCGATGCCCTCTATCGAACAGCTTGACGCCGAGCACGGCCTCGAGCTGCTGGATCTGATGACCGACAGCGGTAGGCGTGACATGCAGTTCCGCAGCCGCAGCCTTGAAGCTCATATGACGTGCGGCCATCTCGAAGGCGCGCAAAGCCGTGAGCGGAAGCTGGGAAATATGCATGGTTGAGATGAAAAAAATTTAGCCAAACCCAAGAATAAATCGTTTGACCCATTTTTGGTACATCCGTATTGTTGCGGTACTGATTTACACCGGAAATTTTCGTCTTGACTCGCCACAGAAGAACGCGAGCGTTGAGGGGACGATAACTGTCTATCGGAGTGACGAATGTCCAAATTTCTATCTTGCTGTATCAGCCGCCGTACCTTTTTTTCGGCCTCGCTGGCTGTCGCATTCGCGGCAACTGCCGCTCTACCCGCCACCGCTGTCGCAGCGGAAAATAACTATCCAAAAGATCGGCCCATCACATTGGTCGTCGGATATCCCCCTGGCGGAGGTGTCGATTCGGTCACCCGTCTGTTGGCCCGGCAACTCGAGCAATCGCTGGGTCAAACGGTGGTCGTGGAAAATCGGCCAGGCGCGGGCAGCATCATCGGAACCAACACCGTCACGCGCGCCAAACCCGACGGCTACACGCTACTGGTGGCAGACCCTGCGCTGATTATCAATCCGAGCCTGATGAAGTCGGTGTCATATGTGTATGAGCGCGATTTAGTGCCCGTATCAATGATCACCAAATCACCGCTGGCATTGGCCGTGCCCGTATCGTCGCCCGTAAAAACGCTGGCGGATCTGATCCAGGCAGGCAAAGACGGTAGTAAGTCGTTGAATTTCGCGTCCGCTGGACTAGGCACGACGCCGCACATGGCCGGTGAATTACTGAAACTGCAGACGTCGAGCAATTTCACGCATATCCCCTATAAGGGCAGCGGCCCCGCCATGACAGACCTGATTTCCGGTCAGGTCGACTTCGCTTTTGCTACGTTGCCCGCCACGACTCAGTATCTGTCCCAGGAACGTCTGCGCGGCTTGGCGGTGACATCTGCTGAACGCAGCAAATTTTTACCCAAGATCCCGACCGTCGCTGAGACGCTGCCCGGATTTGACGTGTATTTCTGGACGGGATTGTTCGCTCCCGCAGGGACACCTGCCCCCATTCTGGAAACGCTCAACGCCGCGGTGAAAAAGGCCTTGGAAAGCGACACGATGAGATCCAGTCTGGACCGTACGGGTGAAACTGGCTCTTATATGTCCCTCGCCGACACCAAACAGTTTGTCAATGACGAGTCTGTCATGTGGGCGAAAGTCATCAAAGACGGCAAGATCAAAGTGGATTGAGCGGGACAAGCAACCAACAGACAGCCTCCCGAAAAATGCTATGCAGTTTGATTTGAATGTGAATAACACGGCAGTGCGCGTGGACGTGGAGGCCGACACGCCGCTGCTCTATGTGTTGCGCAACGATCTGGAGCTGAATGGCCCCAAGTATGGCTGTGGCCTGGGTGAATGCGGCACTTGCACCGTTCTCATCAATGGCGCGCCCGCGCGGTCCTGTGTGGTGCCAGTCAAAGCCGCATCGGGCCGTGCTGTCACGACACTGGAAGGCCTGTCTACACCAGACGAACTCAGCGTCGTACAACAGGCTTTCATTGACGCACAAGCGGCGCAATGCGGCTACTGCGTCAATGGCATGATCATTTCCGCACACGCACTGCTCAGCCGCAATCCCCGTCCTAGCCAATCAGAGATAGAAGACGCATTGCGCTACAACCTCTGTCGCTGCGGCACTCACCGGGAAATCATTGAGGCCGTGCAGTTGGCCGCGCGCCGCCTGGCGGGGGAAAACTAACATGAGCGCCGATTTGCCAGACACCTTCGACGCCGATGATCAGAGCCGAACCTGGACAGCGGTTGTACTGCGTGCGCCCGATGCCAGTTGGGACGGTCTGAGCTATCGCGGTTCTGTCGTCACT
This sequence comes from Bordetella genomosp. 4, assembly GCF_002261185.1. Taxonomy (GTDB): domain Bacteria; phylum Pseudomonadota; class Gammaproteobacteria; order Burkholderiales; family Burkholderiaceae_B; genus Bordetella_A. Next base: position 17,660 of record NZ_NEVQ01000013.1, on the reverse strand, counting down.
GCGGTAGACACGCACGCTGCCACACAAGCCGATCACCCGGTCAGAGTGCTGCAAGAAAAGACGTTTGTCGCCGTCGTATCGCCCAATGAATTGACCGCCAAAGCGGTGGCCACGGGCCTGCGTATCACATGGCAAAATACCGCGCTGCCTTCGAGCACGCAGCAGCAGCAGCAGCAGCAGCAGCAGCAGCAGCCCAATGGCGTGACATACACCTGGACGACGATGCCGGGTGAGATCATCGATTCGTCCCAGGCATGGGCACAGTGGAGGGATGACGGAACACTCGAGCTCTTGGCAGAGCATGCCGCCCCGCACCGCCTTTGTGCCGAGCTATCCAGGCTGTTCAGCATCGACCGCTCGCACATCCGTCTGCTGCAACCGACCTCGGTATCGTCTAACGAATATACGTCCGCTGCCCATGATGCCGCGATTGATGCGGCGCTGATCGCGCGCATGATCGGGCGGCGCGTGACGGTCCGCGCGCGGCCCACGCGGTATGTGGAGGATTTGAACGTCACCATAAAACCGAACCGTAGCCGCGCGGACGCATCAGGCTGGACCTTGACATCATCCCTGCCGCTCGCCGAGCACTCCGCATGGACCCTGCTGGCGGCCCTGCCGGCTACGTCTACGCCACCGGCGCTCGGCGGCAAGGTGATCATGCCGTACGACTTGACGTTGGCGATCTCGCCATCACAAGCCGCCCTGACGCCAAATGACACAGTACCGCAGGCAGTGGCTGAACTGGCCAGCGTGTTTGCGCTGGAAAGCTTTGCCGACGAAACCGCGTGCGAGCAGACGCAGGACCCTGTTCAGTGGCGCCTGGAACACCTGAACGATCCCCAAGGCCGCGCTCTGATCGAGGCCGTCGCACAGCGCGCAGAATGGGGAGCTTCGCTTAAAGATAGACCGAGAAAAACAGCAACGTCACGGCATGGACGCGGTTTCGCCTACGTTGTCACGCAAGACGAAGACGTCGCCAAACGCGCCTGGTCCGCCTGGGTCGTAGATATGGAGGTCGACCTCGCCTCAGGGCAAATCGATCTGACAGGCCTGACAGTCGGTCACCACATCGAGGGCATGACCCAAGCCCCCGCACTCAGCGCCGAGCTGCAAGAGCGCATCTCGCATGCGACGGCGCAGTTGCTCGGGTCAGTACGATCGCCCGATGACTGGGGTACCGCGACGACGGTTCCCGCCATCCAAGTGGCCGACGTTGCGCCCCGCACGAACGCAGTCATGCCCACTGAACTGTCGCGTAGCACCGCACTGACGCTGCCGCTGGCGGCGGCCATTTCCAATGCCATCCACGATGCGACGGGATTGCGCCTGCGCCGCGCGCCGTTTGATGGCATCGCGCTGCAGCGTGCGGCATTAGAGACGGGACTAGCCTCCGATGGGCCGGCGGAGCCGGGCGACAGGAGGCGTCCCACCTGGCGTCGATTTGCTGCCTGGGCAACACCACTGGCTGCAGCAGCGGCAGGACTGAGTGCCACGGCATTGCCTTGGCGAGCGGCAATCCCCCCTGTCACGCCCGACATCAGCCTGTATTCCGATGCGGCGATCGAGCGGGGACGGCTCATCGCCTCGGCGAGCGATTGCGTGGTATGCCATACCGCACCGGGCGGCAAGGAAAACGCCGGCGGCCTCGCCATGGACACGCCATTCGGTACCATCTATTCCACCAACATCACGCCCGACCCAGTCAACGGCATCGGCACATGGAGCTACGAAGCCTTTGACCGCGCCATGCGGCATGGCATCAGTCGTGATGGACGGCATTTGTACCCGGCGTTTCCCTACACGTCCTTTGCCAAATTCTCGGACTCGGACATGCAGGCGCTCTATGCCTACATCATGTCGCAGCCCGCCGTGCCGGCCCAGCCACCCAAGACAGATCTAGCCTTTCCATACAGCGTTCGCCCCTTGATGGCCGGCTGGAACCTCCTTTTCCACGATGCCAAGCCCTTTGAACCGAGCCCCGATCAGTCAATGTTGTGGAACCGCGGCGCTTACCTGGTCAATGGCGCCGGACATTGCGGTGCCTGTCATACGCCGCGCAACGCCTTCGGCGCTGAACAGCAGAGCCCGGCACAGTTTCTGTCGGGGGCCACGATAGAGGACTGGGACGCCCCCGCACTCAATGCCTTGACCAGCGGCACACAACCTTGGTCGAAAGCAGAGCTTTATACGTATCTTCGTACGGGTCATTCCGCTCAACACGGTGTGGCCGCCGGCCCTATGGCGCCTGTCATTGCGGGACTCGCCGAATTGCCTGATCGGGACATACTGGCAATGGCGACGTACTTGACGGATTTACAGGGGGTTGTTGATCAACGTACGCACTCGGCCGCGTCGTCGTCTGCGACGGCGGCCGCACCCGCAACCGCAACCGAAAATACAGCACAAGCGCTAACGCTGTCGGACATAACCGGACAACGCATTTATGAGGGCTCGTGTGCTGCCTGTCATGATCAGGGACGCGGTCTGCCGCTATTCGGTGTACGCCCGGATCTGGCCACCAACACCAACCTCACTGCCGCCCGGCCCGACAACCTGATTCATATCATCCTGCGGGGCATTACGGAACCGGCGAACGACAATCTGGGCTACATGCCTGGATTCGCCCACTCACTGGACGATAAACAGATCACCGACCTCGTGCACTATCTGCGAGGACGCTATGGTGCGAATGAACCCCGGTGGACAAACGTCGAATCGACTGTTGCCAGATTGCGCGAACACGGACATGACGCCGCCGTGCAGGAGGTTAAACCATGAGACTCGTGCAAGATCGGCAGCCCGTATCGCGCGAACGGCTTGACGCGCAAGGAGAGCCTCCAGCTCGCCACGCGGTGAACCGCGTCTCCAAATCCCGCGTCAATACCTTCATCGAGATCACACCTGAAGGCGACATCATCGCGTGCAATGGCCACGTAGACCTGGGCACGGGAGTACGTACCGCGTTCACCCAGATCGTGGCCGAAGAAATGGACGTCCCCATGCACCGCGTACGCATGGTGCTGGGCGATACGGACCGCACACCGGACCAGGGTCCCACCACGGCCAGCGCATCGATTCAGAGCGCTGCCGTGCCCCTGCGCCGAGCTGCGGCGCAGGTACGAAAAACCCTCTTGCAACGCGCCGCGCAGCAATGGTCTTGCGATGCCGATACGCTCACCGTGGCAGACGGAATCATCACGGGCCCGGGCGAACAAACGACAGACTACGGCAGTCTTGCGCGTGGCGAACACTTTGATATCGACATCGACGCGAAAGTCGATCTCAAACCTGCCGACCAATATCGCATCGTGGGACGTAGCGTCGCACGCGTGGATATTCCCGCCAAAATCAAAGGCGAGTTGATCTTCGTTCATGACTTGCGGTTACCCGGCATGCTGCATGCACGCATGGTCCGCCCGCCTTATCCCGGGCGTGATAGTGGCGCCATGATTGGACAGTCATTGATTGCCGTCGATCGCGAGTCGGTATTGGATATTCCGGGCATAGTAGCGGTCGTGGTCAAGGGCGATTTCGTCGCTGTCGTCACACGCCGGGAGGAACATGCCATCCGTGCCGCCCGGCAATTGAAAGTGCAATGGGCAATGCCGCCAGCCTTGCCCGATCTGAACGATCCCGAGGCAGCGGTGCGTGCCAACCCGAGTAAAGAACGGGTACTGCGTGAAGACGGAAACGCCACCGACTCGCTGTCGGCTCGCACGGACACGCATTCCGCGACGTACGTATGGCCCTACCAGATGCACGCATCCATCGGTCCATCCTGTGCGGTAGCGGATTATCGGGACGGTGCCATTACCGTATGGAGCGGATCGCAGAATCCGCATTTTCTGCACGCCGACATCATGGCATTGCTGGATCTGCCCGACTCGGCCGTACGCATCGTGAGAATGGAAGCCTCGGGCTGCTATGGCCGCAACTGCGCTGACGACGCCGCCGCCGAAGCCGCCCTGATCTCGCGCGAAGTAGGCGCCCCCGTCCGTCTGCAGCTCATGAGGGAGGAAGAGCATAGCTGGGAACCCAAGGGCACCACTCAGATCATGGATGTACGAGGCGCGGTCACCGGCCCCGACACATTGGCGTATGAGTTCGTCAATCGCTACCCGTCGAATAACGCGCCCGTTCTCGCGTTGATGCAAACAGGCACGATTGCCCCAGACCCCATCGTCGAGCACAAAGGCGATCGCACTGCCGTGCCGCAGTACCGATGCAGCGATGTACGCATTGCTGTGCAGGATATGGCACCGATCGTACGGGCCGCCTGGATGCGCGGCGTATCCGCATTGCCGAACGTCTTTAGCCATGAATCGTTCATTGACGAACTGGCGCATCAGCATGGCGAGGATGCTGTCGCATTCCGCCTGCGCTTCATGGAGGACCCGCGAGCTCGTGCGCTGAGTATTGCACTGGCCGAGCGTGCGGGCTGGCAGACAGGACCGTCCCCCCGTTTACATGCGGATCCGCAACGCCCGCACATACGCAGGGGACGTGGGTTTGCCCAGCATCAATACGTACATGGCACCTTTCCTGGCGTAGGGTCGGCTTACTGTGCCTGGGTTTGCGATGTCGAAGTAGACCTAGAACGCGCTACCGTGCGCGTACTGAAAGTATGGATAGGCTACGACTGTGGTTTGGTGATCAACCCGGCGGGTGTGCGGCATCAGATCCACGGCAATGTGATCCAGTCGGTCAGCCGAGCGCTAATGGAGCGCGTGGCATTTGACGATGCTGGCGTCGTATCGCGTGAATGGGGTGGGTATCCTATCATCAGATTCGGGGATATTCCGGATATCGATATCTTGATCATGCCGACCCAGGACCAACCTCCATTGGGGGCTGGGGAGTCTGGGTCAGTACCGAGTGCCGCGGCAATCGCCAATGCGATATTCGATGCTACCGGGCTGAGGTTGCGCCGGGTGCCGTTCGACTCAGCGGAGGTCAGGCGAGGGCTAGATTTGGTTAAACGTCGAGCCGAGGCAATCGGACCGTAAGCGCCTCACGACGCGGTCAGCTGCCCGCTTCAACGTCCAATAGAACTCAATCCCCCCGCCAACCGGCGAGCTATCATCACGCCTCACCCACCCACAGATCCCAAGCCCGATCTATAGCCGCCGGCGGCACTTTAGCAGCGAGCTCAATTTCCCCATCAGTCAGCCCCGTCACCGTCCCAATCGCCATAGCACGATACTGAAACTCCGCATTCTTGCAGGCCGAAACAGACCGAAATACCAGCTCCCGCAAACCAGTACCAACGACGGTCGCGCCATGATGCCGCATTAACACCATCGAAGCAGAACCCAACGCACGCGCCAAGGAAGCCCCCTGCTTTCCGTTAGTCACGAGCAGGTTAGTATCGCCAAACTCGTCTCGGCTATCCCACATGGGCACATGCCGGCCAATCAGCGCACCATGCTGATATACCGGAACAATCGATACGCCAGCCACGCAAAAAGGCAGCACCGACGGACTGTGGTGATGGCAGATCGCCATCACGTCCGGACGCGCGCGATACATCTCGCTATGGATAAAGCGCTCGCTGTATTGCGGCACCCCTACTCCGTCCAGAGGCACGGCCTCACTGTCATACTCGAGAATGTCCGCATCGCTCACCAGCTCAGGCGCTTTCGATTTCGACAATAGAAAATTATCGGGCCTATCTGGATGCCGGACACTCACGTGACCGAACGCATCCAGCACACCGGCCCTGGCCAGAATACGATTGGCAAGAACAAGCTCCGTACGGCAGATGTCGATATTGGTTGTCATGGCGGCTCTAATCAATATGGTGTTTGAGTACAGTTGCAAAATTGCCGCGATGACACCGCGGCCACTATTTCGACGAACGTGCAGCGCGCTTTCGGCCGGGTTTCGGATCGGGTTCTACAGCGTCCGTAGCGTTCTCCGTTGCCGCAAGCAACTCACGCAAATGTGCCGCCGCAGCCTCACCTTTGATGGCCGTTCGCCAAGCTTCTTTCACGATCTTTTCGTGCAGCTTCAGTGCCTCCGGGGCCGAAGTCAGCATCGCCACGCCCACTCGGATATTGGGCTGTTCCCCCAAGCGGAACGGACTGATCGTCAAAGTACGACGCTCTGCTTGCCGGAAAATCTGGAATCCGTTGTGCGGCAAAATGTCGGTAACCAAACCGATTTGCACACCTAGATCGTCGGCCTCCAGCAGCGTGGCCAAATGCTCTATCTCGGCACGCGCCTTCTCCTGCCGTTCCCGGCGCACTGCCTCTGGCAGATCCCGTTTTCCCATCAGCCCCATCTTGAGAAAACGCTCGATCGAATCCGCCGAGATCAGATTCACGATGCTGGGCCGCCGGCGCCGGTAGGTCTGTTTACGCGCAGCGAGTATGTCGATGACCTGGCTCACGTCAGTCATATATTTGGCGCGATGCGGATAATCCTCGGGCACGGACTCGCGCAACGACTGGTCGAGCACGGTAATAAAGTCATCCGACGCCAGCAGGAACGACACAGGGCTGGCTAGCACAATGATCTGATCCGCCCGTTCCTCCAACTGACGGGTACGCTCGAAATAGCTCACCGCGGAAGCCAGATATTCGATGCCGACCCCCATCAGCGTGGGCATCGAGACGTCCAGCAGCTCGGAAAGCCGCTCCAACGTATCAATTTTTGCAATATCGCCCTTTTCCACACGATACAGGGCGGTACGTGAAATCCCGATGCGTTGTGCGACCTCGTCGGCGCTGAATCCCGAGGCCATCCGGAACGCCCGGACCCGTTGACCGATTTCTTCATACTGCGAAGGCATTTTGACTCCCGTAGTGTCTTGCCGAGCATACAGACGCATCGGCGAAAGGGACTGAGATCATACAATGGTGACCCAATTTTGGAACACTCCCCTTCTTTAGACACGTGACGCCGCGAGTTTTCATGCTCACGCCAGCCGGCCGGAATCAATCCTGGGGCACCAGAATCAGCCGCCCCCCCGCCTTACGCGTTTCCAGGGCACGTAACGCTTCGCCGACCGATTCGAGGGAATAGGTGCGGCTCGGCGTCTTCACCAGCTTTCCTTCGCTATAGAGGCGGAAAATCTCGGACATGCAGTGCGCCATTTTTTCGGGGGTGCGCTTGCGATAGTCACTGACTTGGACGCCACTGACCTCAATATTCTTCAACAACACGTAGTTGACCTTTAGCGTGGAAATGCGCCCCGCCGCAAATCCGATCACCACCAGACGTCCGCACCATGCGACCGCCCGGATGGCGCCGTCAAAATAATCCCCGCCCAGCGGATCCAGCACAATGTCCGCGCCTTTACCGTCAGTCAGAGCATAGACTTGCTCGCGTATGCTGTCGCGCGGGTTGTCGCGAGACAGATCGATCCACGCGTCGGCGCCGGCCTGCGTGACGAGATCGGCTTTGCCAGGTCCTGATATGCCGGCAATGACCTTTAGCCCGTAGGCCTTGGCCAATTGCAGCGCGGCCAGGCCCACCCCGCCGGATGCGCCCATCACCAGCACGGTCTCGCCCGCGACGGCGCGGCCACGGTCACACAGCGCGAACCAGGCCGTGTCATACGCCAGCGCCATACTGGCAGCCTCGACAAAGGGCAAACCCTCCGGCATACGGAAACAATCGGTGGCCTTGACGACCGCCTTTTGTGCATATCCCCCGTGCTCGGCGAGTGTAAGCACGTGGTCGCCTACGCGGGGCTCCGTCACACCCTCGCCCACAGCACACACGATACCCGTAGGCAGTTTGCCTGGCACGAAAGGCCGATCAGGCAAAAACTGATATTTCCCCGTGACGACCAGAGTGTCGACGAAGTTGATTGCCGTCGCCTGGACGTCGATCAATACCTGGCCAGGTTCAGGCACGGGATCGGGGATTTCCTCCACACGCAAGGCGTCTACCGGGCCAAACTCGCGGATCAATACAGCTTTCATCACTGCTCCTGTGCGTTCATATTTAAACTGCTGAAGGTCCCACGGCCTGCAGCGATCAGCTTGTCATGCTGACCCCGGATCTCGATGTCGACGCGCGACACGGCCTTGCCCACTTTGAGAGTGCGTGCGGTCGCGATCAGGTCATCTGCAGGCGCCGGCCTCAGGAAATCAATGCGTAGATCGATGGTGGGAGCCATCCTGCCGATCTGCACCGCAACGGCTGCGTGCCCCGCCAGATCGATCAAAGCGGCAATCACCCCGCCATGGATTTCCGGGCTGTTTTCCGCTCGACCGAATACGGGCTTGTACGGCAGCCGGATCACTACGGTGCCGTTATCCGCGTCGGCCGAGAGGGCTTGCGGTTCCAACACGGTATGAAACGGTGGGTGTGCCAACTCGTGGCGCAGCCGATCCAGGGTATCGCGCTGACTCATGAGGCCACCGTCGTGCTCGCCTTGAAGCGGACAGGCTCAATTGCCAAACGCCCCTCGCGTACGTCGTCCGCGAGCCCGCGTTTGAACATTTTGCCGCTTGCTGTCAGCGGTATTTCATCCAACGCGATGAAATACTCAGGCATGTCATAGCGCGACAAACCCGCCTCGTCCAAATGCGCCAGCAACGTATCCGCATCGACAGACCGGCCAGGTTTGAACATGACTGCCAGGCAGACCTTTTCTCCCATTCTCGGATCCGGCACAGGCAGTGCCGCAGCCCGAGCGACGGCATCATGTTGCATGGCCAAGTTCTCGATTTTGGCCGGATAAATATTGTGCCCGCCACGAATGATCAGGTCTTTCTTGCGGCCGGTGATCACCAGATAGCCGTCTTCAGTGAGCTTGCCCAGGTCGCCCGTCATGAACCAGCCAGAGGCATTGAACGACTCTTCGGTCGCCTGTTGATTATCAAAATAGCCCAGCATGAGGCTGGCACCTCGTCCGCCAATCTGGCCGATCTGGTCAGGGCCGATCTCGGTATCCGGATCCTCCGTGGAGAAAATACGTACCTCATAGCCAGCGCACACGCGGCCCGACGTGTTGATGATCCGGTCCGCACTATCGTCGGGTAGCGTGTAGTGATGCGAGCAGGCCTCGGTCATGCCGTAGCCGCTTTGCGGCTTGACGCCGTGCTCGATCAAGCCCGCGACCACCTCCGGCGGCGCAGAGGCGCCAGAAATCCGGAAACCCTCCAGACGCCCCAGCTTTTTGAGGCCCCGCTGGCGCAGCTCGTTCAAAATGTCGATACCGTGAGTCGGCACGCCAAAGAGGAAAGTCGTATTGGTTTCAATCAATCGGTCAACCAAGCTCGCGCCTCGAGCCAGATCGTGCACCACTAATTCAGCGCCCGTGGCAAAGGCGCTGATCATGGCGCCCAAGCCAAGGTTGTGGCTGAGGGGGCTCATCGTATACAGCACGGACGCAGGCCCAAATTTCCAATCATGGGCAATAGCACGGGCATTCGCCAGCAAGGTATTATCACTATGCATGACGCCTTTGGGTTCGCCAGTCGTCCCCGAGGTAAAGGCCAAATACACGACGCGATTCGGATCCGTGCAGACAGGCACATCGACCGCGCCAGCCTGGACGTCGCTAGCGGCATGCTTTCTCGAGGCCAGCAGATCCCCCGATCCCGCATTGTCGGCGAGATCAATCACCAGCTTCAGATTTTCCAGATCCGCCAACATTTTAAAAATGTCGTGACGCGTGGCGTCTGCGCCCCAGCCTTGCTGGCCAATGAAGGCCGCTGCGCGCACCCGGCGCATCAGCACATTGACATCCCCTACCGTGTGATCGCGATGCAATGAAGGGCAGCAGGTATATCCATTGCGCGAGCATGCCAACCACACCACTGCGGTCTCTACGCGGCTGGCTGTCCACAGACCCACACGCTGACCAGGCTGCACGCCTGCGCCGTGCAGACGTACCGCCAGCGCGTCCGCGCAGGCGATCAATTCTTTGTAAGTCAGCCGATTCGCGCCGTCTCGAATCGCATAACTATCCGGACTGCGCTGCGCCTGCGCCGATGCGGCCGCATAAATCGTCTGGTCGCGCCAATGGCCCGAGGCATAGTAGCGCTCGATCTCCTCTGCGCTCAGCATGGTAAGTACCGTGCTTTTTTTGATCGACATGAATGACACTCCTGATAGCGTTGGCTGCAAGACGCGTGCAGCCCGTGATTTGTATTAATGCGTACGGCCGCCGAACCACCCTCGAACGGTGGCCCACAACGACGAAAAGATGAGCGAGAGGCCGCCTATCGGTTTGGCAGGCGCAATGGGAGGCAGCGTGCCAGGAGCCCCTGCAGGCGGTTGACCGGATCGTTGCTGCGCAGCGGCTGCGGCGAGACCTGCGGCGTGTCCGGCATTGAATCCGGCGCCAAAGCCATCGCGGTACCCCTGGGCATAAGCCGGCTCCGTCGCGACCGAGCGAGATGCCGGCTCGCCCACGGCAGGACCTGGCAAGGAGGAGACCGGTGCAGCCTCCTCCTGACGAGGAGCGCCCGATACGCCATACACCTTTTCGTGTTCTTTGATCTGCTCGATGCGCGCCTCGAGATTGCGAGCGAACTGCGCCACGATCTGGTTGGCCACATTCTGAATCAGCCCCACGCCGCGGCCATACTGCGCTACCGCGCCGGCCAATGTCAGGTCTGTGGTAATGACAATTTCAGAGCCGACGGCACTCGGCTGACAATGAAATTGAATGCTGGCCTGCGCTGTGCCGCGCCCCTTTGCGTCGGCGCCCTCGGCCTGCACGATTGCACGCCGACGTTCGTCGTCGATCTCGGTAAAGTTGGCATCACACAAAAAGACCAGCCCCACAGGCCCCAGTCTGACCGATACTTTGCCCTTGAAACGGCGGTCATCAATACGCTCGACGATCTCCGCCCCCGGCATGCAGGGAACTACCGCCGGCAGATCCATCAACAGCGGCCATGCCTCTTCCGGCGGAAGCGATACCTGGAAATGATTCGTGAATTGCATCTTGTCCCTTACTTGGAGTCCACCGCATTGCCCGCGGCTGCGTCACGTTGTGTCTGCGTCGATCGACCTTGGGTGAGATAACGCAAGATGTCTTCAGGCAATACCGGCAGCCGATTGACCGTACCCGGCATGCCCAGTGCGTCGTCGATGGCCGCGGCAATCGCAGCGCCCGCGGCGTTGGTACCGCCCTCTCCTGCGCCTTTCAGGCCCAGGGGATTCAATGGACTGGGCGCGTCCTCGGTAATGAGGACATCGACGGGAGGCATCTCGTGCGCCGTGATCATCAGATAGTCGGCAAAGGTCGTGGACTGAGGCTGCCCATTCGCGTCGTACGTAAATTGCTCGTAGAGCGCACCACCAAGCCCTTGGGCTAAACCCCCGACAATCTGGCCTTCGATCATTTTCGGATTGACCGCGCGCCCCACGTCATACGAAACCCAATACCGTTCGATATCCACATGCCCTGTTCCTTCGTCCAGACGCACCTGGGCAACGTGTACGCCGTACGGGTAATTCATGTGTTCGCTATAGAACCAGCCCTCCGCGGACAGACCGGGCTCATGGCCATTGCTCGTCTTCTGACTGGGATGCAGATAAGACGCCACCTGCGCCAGCGTGACGCCAGGTTTTCCGTCATCGTCCAACGATTTGATAACCCCGTCACGCACGTACAACCGGTCTGCCGACACGCCCAGCATCGTCGCTGCAACGCCGAAGGCCTTGGCGCAGATTTTTTTCGCAGCGATCTGCGTGGCAGATCCTGACATCACCGTGACGCGCGAGGCATGGGCGCCGTTACCAAACTCGATCTGGTCGGTGCGGCCTTTGATCACGCGAATCTTGCGGTAATCCACGCCCAGCTCATGTGCGCAGATCTGCGCCAGCGCAGTCTGCATCCCTTGGCCTACGGAGCCTGCGCCGGTAACGAGCTCGATAGAGCCTCCGCGATCGACGGTCAGGCGAACCATATCGGAGGGACCCAATCCGGATTTTTCCACGAACATGGCCAAGCCCAGACCGACACGCTCTCCGGCCTGACGACGATTATTCAGACTCTCGCGCAACGTTTTCCAGTCCACGCGTGACAGCGTTTTGTCCAGCAGACCGTCGTAGTCACCAGAATCCAGCAGCACGTCGACACCCAACGCATCGAGGGGACGCGTGTAGGGCATCTCTGATTTGTCGATCAGATTACGACGTCGGATCTCGATGGGATCAACGCCGGTACGAGCGGCGATGGCGTCCATCAGCCGTTCGCGCACGAAACTGGTTTCGTAGCGGCCAGGCGAGCGATACGTTGCGGCGGGCGTCTTGTTCGTCAATCGGTAATGGCCGGCGACCTCATAGGCCGGAACGCGGTACGGTCCCAGCAACAGTCCCGCAGACATATCCGCGACGCGTGGCCCGTGCGTGCGCACATAACCGCCCTGGCTATGGAAAAAGCGATTGCGTATTCCCAGAATATGCCCGTGTTCGTCGATAGCGGCATTGATAGAGTGATACTGTTCGCGCGAGTGATTCGTCGCCAACAGGTTTTCGCGCCGGTCTTCGATCCACTTCACTGGCCGGCGTAAACGCAGGGCGCCGAGACAAACCAGTACGTCTTCGGGATAAAGTTCGCCGCGCACACCAAAACCACCGCCCACATGGCCCTCATACAGATGAACCGTCGCGGGCGCACGGCCTATCATCTTGGCCATTTCATCGCGGTTCCAATGCGATTTCTTGGCCGCGCCATGCATTTCAAGCACATCCCTAGACGCGTCATAGCGAGCGATAGCGCCTCGGCATTCCAGCGGCACACCGCTGTGACGGCCGATAGACAAATCAAGTGATACGACGGCCCAGGCAGCACTGAAAGCCGACTCCAAATCGCCGTATCCCTTGCGGATCACGGTAGGTTCGGTGTTCAACCCCGGCAAGAATTCCTGCGGCGGGTCACGGGCATCCATCAATGCCGGCAACGGCTCGATATCCATGCGCACCAGTGCGGCTGCGTCTTCTGCGATATAGGGATCAGTTGCAAAGACAACGGCGACGGGCTCACCCACGTAGCGTACGTGGCTTTGCGCGAGAATAGGTTGGCAATACGGCTCCAAACCCTGGACTGTCGTGGCGCGAAATGGAATAGGCGGAATATCGGCCACATCGGTGCCGGTCCACACCGCAATGACGCCGGGGACCTGCAGGGCCTCGCTCGCATCGACATCCCGCACGCGACCATGCGGCACCTCGGAGCGAACTACCCGCATATGCAATTGACGCGGGAAATTTACATCCGCGGCAAAGCAGCCCTCGCCTCGCACCAGCGCGTCGTCTTCCAGTCTGGTGACCGATTTGCCGATCACCGCATCCGCGGTCTCTGTCCGCTGAGCCGTTGTGCTGGTATCGGGATCCACCATGGCAGAGTCACGCGCATTCATGATGGCCCTCTTTATTCAAGATGTCTCGCGCTTGCTTCACTGCGGCAATGATGTTGTGATAGCCCGTACAACGGCATAGATTGGAAGACAAAGCATCTACGATTTCTGCGTCGCTGATGTCCGGATTACGCTCCAGAATGCCCTGGGCCAGCATCAAGAACCCCGGCGTACAAAAACCGCATTGCAGCGCATGCTGATCGACAAAGGCCTGCTGCAAGGGACTCAGTTTCTCGCCACAGGCCAGGCCTTCGACAGTGCGCACAATTCGCCCGTTCGCCTGTACCGCAAACATCAGGCATGCACGAACAGGATCACCGTCAACCAATACGGTGCAGGCGCCACACACACCGTGTTCGCAGCCGATATGCGTGCCAGTCAGGCCGCATTCATCACGCAGCACGTCCACCAGGCTCTGGCGAGGCTCGACCCGCAAATCCTGAATCTCGCCGTTTACATTGAGCGTTATATCGAGTTTGTCCATGATTTATTCCCCCTTGTTCGCGGCCAGGAAACGGGCACATGCTTTCGTCAACGCTCGACGAACGACGGTATTGACCAGATGGCGGCGGTACTGCTGCCCCTCCTCGCTGATGTCGGAGGGAATTGCATCTGCGCTGGCACGCCAGGCAACGGCGTCAATGAGGTCTTGCGTCACGGACTGGCCCTCGATCATGGCCTCGGCATCGGTCATCCGGCGGGGCGTGGTCTCGACTGCGCCCAACCCAATCCGGACATTGCGCACGCGGTCGCCGTCATGCTCAACCACGACCAGAGACATCGCCTGAGCAAAATCGCCCGCGCGCCGGCTGACTTCTTCGAAACCAAAGGAACAGTGTTGAGACAGCACGGGCAGCGATACCGATTCCAACAGCTCATTGGCCGCCAGCGCTGTCGTCATGTAACCGAGGAAAAACGACGCAGCCGGCACCTGCCGTGCCTCGTCCTGGCTGCGTACCTGCATGGTCGCGTCGAGTGTGACACTGACCAGACACCATTCAGAGGCCGGGTCAGCATTCGCCAGGCTCCCGCAGAAAGTGCCACGATTGCGTATCGGCAAATGCGCGATATGGCGCACGACGGTACTGAGCAATGCGCCGAGCGGCCCCTCGACGACCGGCTGATGAAAAGCCGCATGGCGAACACAGGCACCGATTTTCAAGGTTTCCCCCTCGGCGACAAGCTGCTGCAAGGAGGCGATACCGTTGATATCGATCAGATAGGCCGGCTGCGCAAAACGCAATGCCATCGCAGGCACCAAGGTCTGGCCGCCAGCCAGGATGCGGCCGTCCTGATCCGCCACATCGGCCAGCATCATGACCGCCTGTTCGACGGAACTGGGTTCGTAGTACGTAAATTTGCCGGGCTTCATTGGATCATCCGTTTTACGCTGGATTGTCGCTATATTGGAATGATAACCAATTTTGGTACACTGGTGCTACCGAATTTTGTTCGATGCAGTCCTCTTCCCAAAGGAACTCTCATGCAGCTGCCTCACCACAACCGTTATGCCTACCGCCCCATTACGGAACGCCCCGCCTACACGTGGCCCGAAGGCAAGCGCCTGGCCTTCTTTATCGGGCTGAACATCGAACATTTCGCTTTCGGTGCTGGGTTGTCCCATTCTCTGTCAGTGCCCCTGCCGGCGCCGGATCAGCGTGCCTTTGCCTGGTCGGATTACGGTAACCGGGTCGGCGTCTGGCGCATCTTTGACATGCTGGACGATCTGCAGCTGCCGGCGTCCCACTTGATCAACACCACCTTATTCGAATATGCGCCTCAGATTCTGGAACGCATCAAGGCACGCAAAGACGAGGTCATCGCCCATGGCCGCACCAACGCGGAACGTCACGCGGGCATGTGGGAAGCCGATGAGGCCCGCTTCATCGCCGAAGTGCGCGACGACATCCGCAAACATTGGGGCCAGGCCCCGACAGGCTGGATGGCGCCGTGGATGTCGGTGACGCCCTCTACCCTGGACCTGCTGGACGAAGCGGGGTTCAAGTTCGTCATGGATTGGCCGGCAGATGATCAGCCCCTGTGGATGAAGACGCGCAAAGGGCGAATCATGTCTGTGCCGTATCCGTTTGAACTCAATGACTCTCCGCAGATGCTCGTGCGTCATCAAAGCCCGGACGATTTCGGCCAAGCCATTATTGATCAGTTCGACGAAATGCTCGAGCAGAGCGATAAGCAACCGCTGGTCTTCAGCTTGGCTCTGCACGCCATGATCGTGGGGCAACCCTATCGGCTGCGCTCCTTACGCCGGGCGCTGCAACACATCGTCAATCACCCGCAGCGCGACAAAGTGTGGTTCACCCACCCTGGCGAAATCTACGCGCATTGCGCAGCATTGCCGGAAACGACGATGCCGGCTCCCTGAGCTGGTTCCTAAGTGGGCAGACGACATATTCATACTGGTAATTTCTTTCGATCAAGACCTTTGTTGGCGGGCACAATTTAGGCAGCGGAGAACAGTCTGCAGAAGCGCTGATACTATGGCGTAGACGCGGCACGCAGAAACCTGTTGCCGCGCCTTGGATATGGGTAGCCAACTGATAGGCAAGCCCATAAAATCAAGGCGCAAAAACCCGCCAAACAGTTGAAATAAAAAGATTTTTGATACGGAATGAAATTAGCTACTTGGAACATCAACTCCCTGAAAGTCCGTCTGCCTCAAGTCCTGGACTGGCTTTCAGCCAACCCCGTCGACGCCCTCTGCCTCCAAGAGCTCAAACTCACCGACGACAAGTTTCCGTTGGACGCCTTCACCAAGCTCGGCTATCAAGCCGTCTGGGCCGGGCAAAAAACCTATAACGGCGTCGCAATCATCTCGCGCGAAACCGGCTCCGCCATGGTGCGCAATATCCCGACGATGGACGACCCGCAACAGCGCGTACTGGCCGTCACCCTGCCCGCGCCGGGTGGCGACGTGCGCGTCATCTGCGCCTATTGCCCCAATGGACAATCGCTGGATTCCGAAAAATATCCCTACAAGCTGGATTGGTTTCAACATTTGCGTAATTGGGTAGCTGAGGAATTGAAAAACTACCCACGCCTGGCGCTGCTGGGCGACTACAACATCGCCCCTGCCGACGAAGACGTGCACAATCCTGCCAAATGGGTAGGCCAAGTACTGGTCTCCGAGCCGGAACGCGAGGCCTTTCGTGCATTGATCGATCTCGGCCTGGCCGATTCGTTCCGCAAATTCGAACAGCCCGAAAAATCCTTCACCTGGTGGGATTACCGGCAATTCGGCTTCCGGCGCAACGCGGGGCTGCGCATCGACCATATTTTGCTGTCCGAGCCTTTGATCAAACAGTGCACCGCCTGCGTCATCGACAAGGAACCGCGCGCGAACGAACAGCCCTCGGATCACGCGCCCGTGATCGCGACGCTTAATCTCGACTGAGGGTTTTCTCGGGCTGCCAGACCCTGGCGCTAGCAGTCCGCCGCCCGCTCACGACTCCGCCCGCTCTTGCGTGCAAAAAAGCCCGCAGATGCCGACTGGATTGAGCCCGCGAAACCGTGCACCCACCGCATCCAAGATATGCTATATTTTGATGCTTATCGGGGCGGTAGCTCAGCTGGGAGAGCGTCGCGTTCGCAATGCGAAGGTCGGGAGTTCGATCCTCCTCCGCTCCACCAATTCAGGTTCTAGAGTGATCTAGGAAATTCCAAAACAGCGCCCTTAAGGCGGGCTCTACCCCATAAACGGGGGATGGGCATTCATCAGACTCGGTTAATCACACCGTTCCAACCGCACTGAGCCAAGACTCTCATGCGGTAATTCTCAAAATTTCTGAACCCAAACGCCCGGCGTGAGAGCATCTCCATCTTCGTATGGAATCCCTCGGTGATCCCGTTGGACTTGGTGAAACGCCACATTCGTACGATCGGCTCCAGCCACGATAGTAACGTCGCGGCCAGCGCCTTGGCCGGACTTTGCTCGAACTGCCGGATCAACGCCAGGAATTTGGGTAGCATTTTCTGGGAGCGTTCGGCCTTCAGGCTCTTCAGGACTAAAAAGCCGTTGAGCTGCTGCTTGGCAAAATACAGCGCCTGCAGCACCGGCATCTGTGCCAGGTACTGGTGCAGGTTTTCCTTCTGCAGGGCGGTCAGTTTCCAGTGATGGCGGCGCATCAGGCTTAATAGTCCACGGTTTCTGCGACCGTCGGGATCGTGCTGTTGCCACAGCTTGAGGAAATGGTGATTCACCAGCCGAATGACGTGGAAACGGTCAGCCACAATCATGGCATTGGGGAAGTACCGTTGGGCAATTCGGCGATAGGTCTCGGACAAATCCATGACGATGACCCGCACGTG
>NZ_NEVQ01000006.1 GCF_002261185.1 Bordetella genomosp. 4 | reverse complement strand
GGCGATGTGATGAGCTTGAATTACTGCGAGTCGAGCCGAGGCAATCGGGCCGTGCGGGCGCCTCAAAGCCGAGTGGAGCGGAGGCTGAAGGGAGGCCCGAAGGGGCCGGACGAAGCGAGCGAACACGATGTCCGGCGCCCGCGCGCCGGACCGGCTTTGCGAAGCCCGCACGGCCCGATTGCCTCGGCTCGACGTCCATAAGCACACCAACCTCAGCCACACCCACAGAACCTGACACTATAAAAAAAAAAGGCGCCCCAAATGGAGCGCCTATTCATCCCTTACGCAGACAGGCCTGTAGCCTGCCCAAGATAGAGCAACTTAGTCGAGCTTGATGTTGCTCTTTTTGACGATATCTCGCGCCCAGTCGTATTGCTCTTTGATTTCCTTGGTGAACTCTTCCGGCGTGTTACCCGACGGTGCCGAGCCTTGTTGAGCCAGAACATCGATGACCTTCGGGTCTTTCAAGGCCACCACTGCTGCGTCACGCAGCTTGTTCACGATTTCCATCGGCGTACCGGCAGGAGCCAACAGACCATACCAAACCGGCTGGTTCACCTGCGGGAAACCGGCTTCCTTGAACGTCGGAACATCCGGCAGGGACTTCAGGCGCTCGGGCCATGCAACGGCCATGGCGCGCAGGCCGCCCGCCTGGATTTGTCCCATGGACGAAGGCAGATTGTCGAAAATGATTTCGATCTGGCCGCCAACAGCGTCGGCCACAGCCGGACCCGAACCCTTGTAGGGAACGTGCACGATATCCGTACCGGTTGCATCCTTGAAGGATTCACCCATCAAGTGCAGCACGCCGCAGGTGCCCGAGCTGCCATACGAGTACTTGCCGGGATTCTTTTTCAGCTCTTCCAGGAAACCCTTGAAGTCCTTGGCTGGGAACTTGGGGTTCACCGACACCACGTTGGCGGTGTTGGCGAAGTTGGTGATGGGCTGGAAGTCCTTGATCGGATCGTAGGGCAGATCATTGGGACGGCAAGCCGAGTTCACTGCCATCGTGGACACGGTCGCGATCGACAGCACATAGCCGTCCGGGGCCGCGCGAGCTGCCTCAGCAGCGCCGATTGCGCCACCCGCGCCGCCCTTGTTTTCCACAACCATGGGCTGACCCAATTCCTGGGCCATGCGTTGCGTCACCAGACGCGCAATGATGTCGGTCGAGCCACCCGGGGCAAACGGCACAATCACGCGAATCGGTTTGTTGGGATAAGCATCCGCAGCAACCGCGGCCGACGTGGCAGCCAATCCGGTAGCCATTGCGATAGCAGTCGCCAGGATACGAGCATTGATCTTCATTATTGTGATTCCTCCATGTGCGCGGCCCTGTCTGAGAGCCACTAGTGCAGGTTTCAGCGGGCCGCCGATAAGCCGACCGCTGGAAACACATCACTGTGTAAATAGCCAAAACTGTGCGAAATATATACGACTTTAAATTGCATCTTCGTCGAATTCGGGGAGAATAGCAGCAAATCGGCCTGCCCGAGTAGCCCATAAATACAATAATTGCTAAACCTTCCCGGATTGTTATGTCGGTCGCACTGCTGGTTTTGCCTGATTTTTTGCTGGTCGCCCTCGGTTGGGTCTTGCGTCACAAACTGGGCTTTAATCGCGAGTTTTTCGCGGGCACCGAACGCCTGGTGTATTTCGTGTTGTTCCCCGCGCTGCTGTTTCAATCCATTCTGCGCACCCCCATCAGTGCGGGCAGCGCGCTGATGCTGCTGCAGGCGACCGTCGCCGTCTTGCTCACGGGGGTTGTGCTGGCCTGGGCGGGGGGACGCGTCCTGCGGGCGCCGCCTCTGGCGCTGGCCTCGTCCGCGCAGTGCGCTTATCGCTTTAACACCTATATCGGGCTGGCGCTATCGGCCAGCCTGGGCGGCCCTCATGGCCAG
Organism: Bordetella genomosp. 4; assembly: GCF_002261185.1. Lineage (GTDB taxonomy): Bacteria > Pseudomonadota > Gammaproteobacteria > Burkholderiales > Burkholderiaceae_B > Bordetella_A. Next base: position 10,279 of record NZ_NEVQ01000006.1, on the reverse strand, counting down.
ACCACGATGGCGCTGATCATCGGATTTGCCGTGCCGCTGGCCAATCTGGCCGCCGTCTATGGCCTGGCGCGGCACGGCAATAATGGCTTGTTGCGCGAATTGCTGCGCAATCCCCTGTTGATGGCCACCTTGATGGGTTTGGCGGGCAACCTGGCTGGATTGCAGTTGCCGGGGCCGGTCGATACGGTGTTGGCGCGGCTAGGCGCCGCATCGCTGGCGCTCGGCATTCTGTGTGTGGGCGCCAGCCTGTCCTGGCAGGGCGGACGAGAACACGGCAAACTGATTGCGTGGACCTTGACCGTGAAACTGCTGCTGTTGCCATTGGCCGCTCTCACGGCCGCGAAACTGTTCGGCCTGCCCAGTGAGCAAGCGCTCATGCTGTTGCTATTTGCGGCGCTACCCACCGCCTCAGCGGCCTATGTGCTGGCGATGCGCATGGGCGGCGACGGCCGGCTGGTCGCGCTGATCATTTCTCTCGGAACGTTGTTTTCGGTGGTCACGCTGCCGATGTGGCTGATGATCTACAACTTTTGACCGCCATACAGGGCTGGCCGTAGATCAGCATGCGGGCGGCCGGATGCCGCAGGAACACCGAATCTGAATTCCCCCGCCCCTCGCTTTTCGGCCCGCGAACGACTGTTCGGCCTCGCCCCCCTGCGCGGCCGGGCTTCGGACACGGTTGTGTATCCGGAGCCCGGCGCGCAAGGAAAGCCGTCTCTAACGCTTGGCGTTCGTCATATTCGCCGGCACTACCCACTCGGCGAACTGCGCTTCTGTCACAAAACCCAGCGCCAAAGCGGATTCTTTCAGCGACAGATTTTCCTTGTGGGCTTTTTTCGCAATTTGCGCAGCCTTGTCGTAGCCGATATGCGGATTCAGCGCCGTCACCAGCATCAGCGAGCGATCCACCAGCTCGGCGATGCGCTCGCGGTTGGGCTCGATGCCCGCCGCGCAATGCTGATCAAAGCTGGCCATGCCGTCGGCCAACAGGCGCACTGATTGCAGGAAATTGTGAATCACGAGCGGTTTGAACACGTTCAGCTCGAAATTGCCGCTGGCGCCGCCGATGTTGATGGCCACGTCGTTGCCCAGAACCTGAGCCCCCAGCATGGTGATGGCTTCGCACTGCGTGGGATTGACCTTGCCCGGCATGATTGAGCTGCCCGGCTCGTTTTCCGGGATGCTGATTTCGCCCAAGCCCGAACGCGGGCCGCTAGCCAGCCAACGCACGTCATTGGCGATTTTCATCAACCCGGCTGCCAGGGATTTCAGCGCGCCGTGGGCAAACAGCAGGGCCTCGTGCGACGCCAGGGCCTGGAACTTGTTGGGGGCTGAAACAAATGCCGAACCCGTATCGTGCGCCAGCACGGCGCTGACCTTGGCGCTGAACTCCGGATGCGCATTCAGCCCCGTGCCGACGGCCGTACCGCCAATGGCCAACTGATGCAGGCCCGGCAATGTCGCACGAATCTGCTGTTCGGCCAGGTCCAGCTGGGCCACATGGCCAGACAGCTCCTGGCCCAGGGTCAACGGCGTTGCGTCCTGCAAATGGGTGCGGCCGATTTTGACGATGTCGTAAAACGCCGCGCTCTTTTCGGCCAGCGTGGCACGCAGGGCCTTCAAGGCCGGCAGCAGATGGGTTTCCACCTGCACCGCCGCTGCCACGTGCATGGCGGTCGGAAAGGTGTCGTTGGACGATTGGCCGCGATTGACGTGGTCGTTGGGATGCACGAGACGGTCTTCGCCACGTACCCCGCCCAGCAACTCCGAGGCACGGTTGGCCAGCACCTCGTTCATATTCATATTGCTTTGCGTACCCGAGCCCGTCTGCCAGACCGACAAGGGGAACTCGTCGGGCCACTTGCCGGCGATGACTTCGTCCGCCGCCCTCACAATAGCGTCGGCGATCTTGGGATCGAGCTCGCCCAGCTCGGCATTCACCTTGGCTGCCGCACGTTTCAGCCGGGCCATGGCAGACACCAGCGGCACAGGCATGCGCTCGGTCGAAATAGCAAAAAAATGCAGCGACCGCTGGGTCTGCGCGCCCCAGAGATGGTCGGAGGGGACCTCAATGGGACCGAAGGTGTCTTTTTCGATGCGGGTAGTCATGGGTGAAAATTCCTGGAAAAAATCCACGCTGCGCCTTCGAAGCGGTCCCGGGCAAAAATGTCCGAAATAGGGCGCAGGCACAAAACCTAAACAAGAATAAAACTCAATCCGATCATAGCAGACCGGCCACTTCCTATAATTCGCACACGTTCAACCTGTTTTACCACTCGAGCCCCGCCATGTCCGCTCCGCTGTGCAGCCTGACTCTGACTCTGCCCGACGAAACCGCCACCGAGGCGCTGGCCCGTCAATTCGCCCCGCTGGTCACCGGTGCAACCGGCCTGGCTCCAGGGGGACGCATCCACCTGCAAGGCGAATTGGGAGCGGGAAAAACTGCCTTTACCCGGGCACTGTTGCGGGAATGCGGCATTCAGGGTCGGATCAAAAGTCCCAGCTATGCGCTACTTGAATCGTATAAAGTTTCTAACTTATACTTCTATCACTTTGATTTTTATAGATTTAACGATTCGCGCGAATGGCTGGATGCGGGATTCCGAGATTTACTGCGTGATGACGCGGTCGTCCTGATCGAATGGCCCGAGCGTGCCGAGGGGGTGCTGCCGCCTCCCGACATGCAGATTTCCCTGGTTTATGCAGACCCGGGCCGCGTGGTCACTTTGACTGCCTTTACCGCACGAGGACAAACATGGTTGAACGCGATTGCTCCTCCGCCCCAGATGCCCTGTCCCCCAACGGGGCCCGCCGCCGACGCCTGATCAGCGTGGCGACGACGCTGCTCGTCCTGCCCGTCATCCCGCGTTTGGCCCAGGCCGCCACCATCCTGGCGGTGCGGACCTGGCCTGCCGATGAATACACCCGAGTGACACTGGAGCTCGACAGCGAGCTCAAAGCGGAACACTTCACTCTCGAAAATCCGCACCGCCTGGTGGTCGACATCCAGGGCCTGCAGGCCAATGCCGAGCTGAACCAGCTGATCTCCAAAGTCCGCCCCGACGATCCCTATATCCGCAGTCTGCGCGTGGCGCAGAATCGGCCCAACGTCGTACGCCTGGTATTCGACCTGAAACAGGCCATCGCGCCGCAGGTGTTCACACTCAAGCCGGTGGCCGATTACCAATACCGTCTGGTGCTCGATCTGTATCCCAAGGTCGCGCAAGACCCGTTGATGGCTGTGCTGGACAAGCAGGCCGGCCCCGATGTGGACGATCCGCTGGCACGTATTCTCGAGGACATCTCGCGCAACTCCGGCGCCGCAGGGGGCTCCGCGCCTGTGCCTGCCCCAGCGCCGCAGGCACAGGGACAGGAGCCGCCCCCGCGGGTCGCCCTGCCTCAGCCTACCCCTGCCCCTGCACCGGTTGTTCCTCAGCCCTCGCTACCCTCGCCCTCGACACCCTCGCGCCGCAAGCGGATGGTGACGATTGCGCTGGATCCCGGCCATGGCGGCGAAGACCCGGGCGCCATCGGCAAGACCGGTTTGCGCGAAAAAGATGTGGTGCTGCGTATCGCGCGGCAATTGAAATCGTTGATCGATAATCAACCCAACATGCGTGCCTATCTGACGCGTGATGACGATTATTTTGTGCCCCTGCACGTGCGCGTCCAAAAAGCGCGGCGCGTCCGGGCCGATCTCTTTATCTCGATCCACGCCGACGCCTGGATCAAGCCCTCTGCCAACGGATCGTCGGTGTTTGCCCTGTCGCAACGCGGCGCCTCCAGCACGCAAGCCCGCTGGCTGGCCGACAAGGAAAACGCGGCCGACCTGATCGGCGGGGTCAATCTGGGCAGCCACGACAAGCAGGTCGCCAAGGTCTTGCTGGATCTCTCCACCACTGCGCAGATCAATGATTCTCTGCGCCTGGGCGCCGCTCTCCTGGACGAGATCCAGAAAATCAATCGGCTGCACAAACGCCAAGTCGAGCAGGCCGGCTTTGCCGTGCTGAAGGCACCTGATATTCCATCGATCCTGGTGGAGACCGCGTTCATCAGCAACCCGCGCGAAGAAGAACTCCTGCGTTCGAGCAGCCATCAGCAAAAAATGGCACAAGCCATCATGGCAGGCATTCAGCAGTACTTTGTCGCCAATCCGCCATTGGCGCATATTGCGGACGCCAGCTGAATCCGCTCAGCGCAATGACAATCGGCCCGGACATACCCGGGCCGATGTACTTTGAGGCATCCGAAAATAAGGCGTCGATAGACTACGGCGCCGGCCTCACTCCATATTTTGCGATGTTCTCAGGACCGCAGGTCTCGATTGCCGGAACGCCGCTGCCCGCGCACCAGTTTGATGACGGCGGCCAGAACGACAGGCACGATCGCTGCCGCCAGACCCAGCAGCACAATCGTGTTCAAGTGTTCCTTGACCAACGGGATGTTGCCGAAGAAATAGCCTGCGGTGATCAGGCTCGCGACCCACAACACCGCCCCGCTGACATTGAACAGCTGAAACCGCAATGCATTCATTTCCGCCACCCCGGCGACAAAGGGCGCAAATGTGCGGATGACGGGCAGAAAGCGCGACATCACAATGGTTTTGCCGCCATGCTTTTCGTAAAACATATGGGTACGCAATAAGGCGGCCCGGTCCAGAAAACGGACGTTCATCGTAAAGACGCGTGGCCCGATATAACGGCCGATCGCATAATTGACCGTGTTTCCCGTCACCGCCGCGACGATCAACAAGGCACCCAGCAGCACGGGATTCAAACTGCCCGTCGCACCAAATGCGCCTGCGATGAACAACAGGGAATCGCCAGGCAGAAATGGCAACACCACCAATCCTGTCTCGGCAAAAATAATCAAAAACAAAACCAGGTAAACCCAGGAACCATACTGATCGACCCAGACCCCTAGCGTCTGATCGATGTGCAACACCATTTGGAAAAATTCGAGCATGCAGTAACCATGTCTGAGAAAGAGCAGTTCCATCGGGACGTCCGACGCGAACCGAATTCGACTATAGCGCACCCTGCGTGAAATCCGCGTTGAAGGCGCCGCCCCCAAGACTGCCTGCGCGAGCGCTAAAATTGTCACATGCCTGAACACGCTGATTTGCCCCAATCCCCCCCTGCGTCCGAGCGTCGCAGCATTCTCGCCCTGCCCGATTTGCTGATCAGTCAGATCGCAGCCGGCGAGGTGATCGAGCGCCCCGCCTCGGTCCTGAAAGAGGTGCTGGAAAACGCCATCGACGCCGGCGCGCGCGCCATCGAGGTCCGCCTCGAAGGCGGCGGAATCCGGCGCATTGCCGTCTCCGACGACGGCGGCGGGATCCCGCCCGAGGAACTGCCGCTGGCGCTGGCAAGACACGCCACCAGCAAGATCCGATCGCTCAGGGAACTGGAATCAGTCGCATCGATGGGGTTTCGCGGCGAGGCCCTCGCCTCGATTGCCTCGGTCGCGCAAGTCACGATCATTTCCCGTACACGCCAGGGCGACCATGCGTGGCAGATCGAAGGCGGCAGTCTGCAAGTCAGTCCCGCTTCAGGGCCGCCAGGCACCACCGTCGATGTGCGCCAACTATTCGACGCGGTGCCCGCGCGCCGCAAATTTCTGCGTTCCGAGGCCACTGAGTTTGGCCACTGTGTCGACGCGATGGAACGCATTGCCCTGGCTCACCCGGACATTGCGTTCCGTTTGTTCCACCACGACAGGGCGCAGCGCCAGTGGCTGCCCGCCGTACCCGGCCAACGCATCCGCGACGTGCTGGGGGCCGAATTCGCCGAACACGGCCTGCCGGTCGATGTATCGATGGGGGCCATCGGCCTGTCGGGCATGATCACGCGGCCCACTGCCGCCCGAGCACGGGCCGATCGACAGTATCTGTACGTGAACGGCCGTTTCGTGCGGGATCGCACCGTCAGCCATGCGCTGCGGTCGGCATATGCCGATGTATTGCACGGCGACCGTCAACCGGCGTATGTCCTGTATTTGGACATTGATCCTGGAGCCGTCGATGTGAACGTACATCCGGCTAAGCACGAGGTACGTTTTCGCGACAGCGGCGCAGTGCATCGATTCGTCACCCAGGTCGTGGGTCAGGCCTTGGCTCAGACAGGCGGCGCGTCGGCGGTTTCTGCGACCTCTGACAGCGCTGCTGAACAGGCATCGCCTGCACGAGTGGCGAGCGCATCATCGATATCCGGCCAGCCTGTTGCGACGGGGTCTGCGAGCGTGCCCTCCTGGACATCGGGTTCGTCAGAGGCTCGCGCTCCCTCAACTGCCAACGGCTCAGGCGATTTCGACAGCCGCGCAGGACACAGCGCAGCGTCGAACGGCGCTGAACACAACGCTTATGGGCGGCATGCCAACGTCGCCGCCCCGGGACTCGTTGGCTTGGCCGGGGCAGAGAGCGAGAGATACGCCGGCGCTGCAAGACAGGCGGGCGATCCAAAACACGCTGGACAAGCGAGCTCGTGGCAGGCGTCCGGTTCAAGCCGGTACGACGGACGTTCCGGCGCAGCGTCTGATGGGTCGACCTCGGCAGCCCCTCGCCAGCCTATGCGGCCGCACACGCAGGTTCCTTTCCGTCTGCATGCAGAGCCCACCGGTAACCCAGTCGCAGACTGGCGGGCGCTATATCGGCCGCTAGATGAAACGGCCGCCGCACCCGCGAGCACACTGCGCGAGCCGGACGTGCCGTCAACAGCCCAGCGTGCAGCATCGAGCTTGCCGGCCGACGAAGAACACCCGTTGGGCATGGCGCTAGCGCAGTTGCACGGCATTTATATCCTGGCGCAAAATCGTCGCGGACTGGTGCTCGTCGATATGCACGCGGCGCACGAGCGAGTCGTGTACGAACAGTTGAAACGCGCGCTAGATGCGCGTGAGCTGCCGCGCCAGGAATTGCTGGTGCCTGTGGTCTTTCATGCCCAGGAAAAAGACGTCGCCCTCGTCGAAGAACACCAAGAGCAACTCGCCGAGCTGTGTTTTGATCTGCGTCCTGCCGGCCCCACTTCGATTGCCGTTCGTTCCGTACCGGCCATTCTGGCGCGCGGCGATATCGAAACCATGGCGCGGGCCGTCCTGCGTGACCTGGGCGCAGTGGGCGTGTCGCGCCTGCTGACGGAACAGCGTAACGAGCTGTTGTCCACCATGGCGTGCCATGGTTCCGTGCGAGCCAACCGGCGTCTCAGCCTCGAAGAAATGAACGCCTTACTGCGTCAGATGGAAATCACCGAACGCGCTGACCAGTGCAATCATGGCCGGCCCACCTGGGTGCAGTGGTCGGTATCCGATCTGGACAAACTTTTTCTACGCGGCCAATGATCTTGTCACCGATCATCTGTCTGGCCGGTCCGACAGCGGCGGGCAAGAGTGCCGCCACGCTGGCCCTCGCCCAACGCTGGCCGCTGGAAATCATCAACGTCGATTCCGCCACGATTTACCGTGGCATGGATATCGGCACGGCGAAACCATCCCGCGACGAACAAGCCCTGGTCCCGCAGCATCTGCTGGATATCCGAGACCCTGCCCAGTCCTATTCCGCCGCAGAGTTTCGTACCGACACCTTGCGTTTGATCGACGAGATCCGGGCGCGCGGCCGCATGCCTTTGCTGGCAGGCGGCACCATGATGTATTACAAAGCCCTGCGCGACGGACTAGATGATCTGCCACAGGCCGACCCTGTCTTGCGCGCACAATTGGAAGCCCGCGCCGCACAGCTCGGTTGGCCCGCCTTGCACGCTGAGCTGGCGCAGCTGGACCCTATCACGGCCGCTCGATTAGCCCCCAACGACAGCCAACGTATTCAGCGTGCATTGGAAATCTGTATGTTGAGCGGGCAGCCTATGTCCGCCTTGCTGCAACGGCAGCAAGGCACGATCGATCTGCCAGGGACATCCGATAACGCCCATGTGGATGCCACAGCCAGCGCAAGCGTCAGCGCCCGCGCATGCCCCGATGATCGAGCGGATGTCGTTACCGATCCGGGGCCGGCAACAGCCGGTGACTCGGCCCCTGCGCACCGATATATCACGATCAGCCTGGAGCCCTCGGATCGCGCTGCGCTGCACGCACGCATTGCCCAGCGTTTTGACACCATGCTGGATGCCGGCCTGCTGGACGAGGTGCGTGGCCTGCATGCGCGCGGCGACCTGCATCCTGGCCTGCCCTCGGTACGTTGTGTGGGCTATCGGCAAATGTGGAATTATCTGGACGGCGCTGTCGATCTGGACACCGCGCGCGAGCAGGCCATCGCCGCTACGCGCCAGTTGGCCAAGCGCCAAATCACATGGCTGCGAGCACAACCCGAACGCGTCATCATAGACTGCCTCGCCGCAGATACCGTTGCACAGGTCATTGATGCCGTGGCGCACGCGTTGAGCGAGCACTCACCAGACCAATAGCCGCAAGACCAACGATTGTTGACACGACAATCAAACTGGCACAAAGTCGAGATTCGATTTCAACCCCTGAGGAGCATCAACGATGTTGCAGGAATCTCGGCGTGTTGCAGTAGTGTTGGCATTATCGATGGCGTGTGCGGCTACGCCCGTTCTGGCAAAGGACGCGGTCACCTCCAGCGCGGCGCATGACCAGGCGGTACAGAAAGTCCTATCGTCCGACGCCTACAAGAAAGCGTTGGCCGTGCTTGACGAACAGCACGGGCGCATCGTCGAAGACGGCATTGCGCTGACCGAAATTCCCGCTCCTCCCTTCAAGGAAGCCAAGCGTGCTCAGGCGTTTGCTGAACTGCTGCGCGCCAGTGGCTTGAAAGATGTCACGTTGGATGAAGAAGGCAACGTGCTGGGCTTGCGCCCCGGCACTGCCGGCGGCGACCAGGTCGTCGTGGTGTCGGCACACATGGACACCGTATTTCCAGAAGGCACCGATGTGAAAGTCAAACGTGAAGGCACCCGCTTGGCGGCGCCCGGCATCGGCGACGACACCATGAGCCTGGCCGTGCTCGCCGGCTACGTGCGCGCCATGGAAGCTGCCGGCATCCGGACCCGCGACAACATCCTGTTCGTAGGTACGGTGGGCGAAGAAGGCCCAGGTGATTTGCGCGGGGTGCGCTACCTCTTCACCAAAGGCAAGTACCAAGGCAAGATCAAGGCTTTCTACTCGGTGGAGTCCGGATCGGTGTCCCGCGTCACGCATGGCGGCGTGGGCTCCAAACGCTACCGCGCCACATTCCAAGGACCTGGCGGACACAGTTTTGGGGCGTTTGGCCTGGTCAATCCCATGTATGCGCTTGGCCAAGCCGCCACGGCATTCTCTACTATTTCGGTTCCTGCCCATCCCAAGACCACGTACAGCATAGGCCGTCTGGGTGGCGGTACCTCGGTCAATTCGATTCCGGTCGAAGCCTGGATGGAAGTCGACATGCGGTCAGAAGACGTAGATGCGCTCAAGCGCGTCGAAGATCGCTTTCTGACGATCGTCAAAGAAGCCGTGGCCACCGAGAATTTTGCGCGCTCGACCAAAGAAGGCGAAATCAAGCTCAAACTCGACGCGATCGGCGACCGCCCTGCCGGCACTACAGCGGTTGATACCGATATCGTGCAGTACGCGATTTCTGCGATCAAGGCGGGTGGCTACGAGCCCGACCTGAACCGCAGCTCTACCGATTCCAACTTGCCCATGAGCCTGGGTATCCCTGCCATCACCGTAGGCCGCATGGCACCGGGTACGTTCGGTCGCGCACACGCGCTGGATGAGTGGCTGGATGCGGAAAAAGGCCCGATGGTGAAGGCCATGGGGACGACGCTGAGCACCATCCTGGTCACAACGGGGATGCAATAGCCACGTTGCAGGCGAAGATAGGTACCGTGCGCGCGGTGCACTACGCGCGCAGGTGGACGTCGACGTGTGGGCAGTACGGGGGGATGAGTTCTATTGGACGTCGAGGCGGGGCAGTGACCGTGTTGGCGCTTCACGTGGCCGGTCGGCCGCCTGCGCGCCCGACACCGCTTCGTTCGTCTCGTCCGGCCCCTTCGGGCCTCCCTACGACCTCCACTCGCTCAGCCACGAGGCGCGCCAACACGGTCACTGCCCCGCCTCGACTCGCAGCATTTCTGATTCCCTCATCGCTGGCACGGCTGGTCTTCGTAGGCTTCGTAGCACTGGCGTTTGCAAGGAGGAAGATCTTGCAGGGCTGCTATTCATGGCCGCCTACGGGCGCGGCCATGAATAGCGTTCGGGATCTGCATGCGAAGGGTTTGGCATCGGAGATGAACAGAAGATCTCTCGAGCTACGATTTCGTTATAC
>NZ_NEVQ01000018.1 GCF_002261185.1 Bordetella genomosp. 4 | reverse complement strand
AGCGATGTGATGAGCTTGAATTACTGCGAGTCGAGCCGAGGCAATCGGGCCGTGAGGGCGCCTGAAAGCCGAGTGGAGCGGATACCGTAGGTAGGCCCGAACGGGCCGGACGAGGTGAGCGAACACGATGTCCGGCGCCCGCGCGCCGGACCGGCTTTGTGAAGCCCTCACGGCCCGATTGCCTCGGCTCGACGTCCAATAAATACACCGGCCCCACACCTACCGGCAACTGCAAATTAACAGCACGATCAAGCCGCCGTCATCACCACCATGATCTCCGCATCGCGCGCGCTCAATGACAGGTATATGTGTCCTTGACCGCTATCGAAATAAGCCGACTCATGCTTATTGAGCGTCAGGCTTTCACCCGACTCGAAACAGATACGGACTTTGCCAGACAAGACCACGATGAATTCCTGGCCAGCATGTCGGATGAAGCCGTCAAAATCGTCGATGCTGCGAGCCATGATGCGCCCGTACATGGGCGTCATGGTGCGCTGCGGATAGTCGCCGGCGAGCAAGCGATAGCTATAGTTGCCCGTATCGTAGTCGGGAGACTGGGTGGTCGAGGCTCGCGTTGGAACGGTGCCATGGTGCGCGTCCGGGTCGGACAATAGCTGAGAGATGTCAATGTTCAGCGCACGCGCGACGGCAGTGAATTTCTCGTAGCTGACAGAAACCTGGCCCAATTCCATCTTGGACAAGGTGGACAGGGCCACGCTGGAGACGGCGGACAATTGCTTCAGTGTCAGTGCACAGGCTTTGCGGGCGGCACGCAGCTGTTGACCCATGCGCACGCGCGCCGTATCTGGCGAAGAAGGGGCAGAGGGCTGAGTCAAGCGTGATACCTCGAAAATGTGCATCGCCCGTGGGGCGAGGCTATTTAGGAACGCCGGCGGGATGGTGGGCGGCGCTACATGCTACGCAAACCCCTTCGGCACCGTATAAGGTAACTACTGATTGACTGTAATTTTGTCACATAAGAGAATTCTCTTAAATGAGAATTTTGGAAGCGCTGCACCGCTATGAACGAATCTGATGTGTTTGACTTTGCCGTGATCGGTGGCGGAATCGCCGGGGCCTCGGTGGCTTACCGGCTATCCCGCCACGCCCGGGTGGTGGTGCTGGAGCGTGAGGAACAGCCCGGCTACCATTCCACCGGCCGTTCGGCTGCCATGTTCATGGAGGCCTACGGGACGCCGCAGATTCAGGCGCTGACGCGTGCCAGCCGGGCGTTTTACGAACGGCCGCCCGAGGGGTTTGCCGAACATCCGATTCTGTCGCCTCGCGGGTGTCTGTACCTGGGCAAGACTGGCCAGGAAGCGTTGCTGCAACAGGTCTACGAGGAAACCGTCAAGGCCGCACCTAACGTCGGTCTCATCAGTGTCGACGACGCGATGTCGCGAGTGCCGTGTTTACGCGCGGATCGCTTGATCGGTGCCATGTTCGAGCCCGAAGCGCAGGATCTGGACGTGCACGGATTGCATCAAGGATTCCTGAAGGCCATGCGCCAGCAGGGCGGAGTGCTGCGCTGCAGGGCGGAGGTGGCCTCTGCAGTGCGGGATGCGGGACATTGGACCTTGACGCTGGCCGATGGGCAGACGGTACGTGCGGCGCACGTGGTCAATGCCGCGGGTGCATGGGCCGATCACGTGGCAGCTCATTTCGGTGCGCAGCCTATCGGGTTGGAGCCACGCCGACGCACGGCATTTACCTTTGCGGGTCCAGAGGGCGTCGATTGTTCACAGTGGCCCACCGTGTCCGATCTGGACGAGCAGTTTTATTTCAAGCCGGATGCCGGGCAACTGCTGGGTTCGCCAGCGAATGCCGATCCGGTGGCGGCCCACGATGTCATGCCTGAGGAACTGGATGTGGCGACAGGCATCTATCACATCGAAGAGGCCACCACACTCACGATTCGACGCCCGCGTCATACCTGGGCCGGACTGCGTTCGTTCGTCCGTGATGGCGATCTGGTCGTCGGGTGGGACGACGCAGTGCCCGGATTTTTCTGGTTGGCCGCGCAAGGCGGCTACGGCATTCAATCGGCTGCCGGGGTATCCGAGCTGGCGGCGGCGTTGCTGTTGAACCAGCCGGTGCCTGATACTTTATTGGCGCACGGCGTACAGGCCGAGGTCATTGCACCTACGCGTCTGCGTTGATTCTTAAATAAGCCCGCCGACACGCGGCTGATCAAGCACAAGGGGAAACCATGAAGACCTTATCAACGATGTGTGGCGCAGTGGCCATCGGCGTGGCGTCGATGGCCGTCACCTCCGTCAGCGTGGCAGCATATCCCGAGCGGCCCATTCAGTTGATCATTCCCTATTCGCCAGGTGGTGCTGGCGATGTGGCCGGCCGTATTCTGGCCAAGGCGATGACCGACGCATTGAAGCAGACGGTCGTCGTGGAAAACAAGGCGGGCGCAGGCACGATTCTCGGTGCGCAGTATGTCGCCAAAGCGAGCCCGGATGGCTATACGCTGCTGCTGAGTTCCGGGACGACGTTCACTATCAATCCCGCGATTTATCCTTCGTTGCCTTATTCCCCCAAAGAGGATTTTGTGCCTTTGGGTGTTCTCGGGCGAACGGCCATGGCGATCGTCGCGAACCCGAAAACACCGTACTCCAATCTGGCTGATCTGGTGGGCGCCGCAAAGGCCAAGCCGGACAGTATCGCCTATGCATCTTTCGGTATCGGGACGGTATCGCATTTTGTGGCCGAGCAGTTTCAAGAGGCTGCGGGCATCAAGATGATGCATATCCCCTACAAAGGCAGCGCGCCCGGGATGACGGATTTGATCGGCGGTCAGGTGCCGGTGATGTTTGACACGGTGGTGGCCGCTATGCCGCAGGTGAAGGCAGGAAAAATTAAGGCACTGGCCGTGACAACGGCAAAGCGTTCGAGCTTCTTGCCCGATGTGCCCACATTGGCGGAAAGCGGATATCCTGGTTTTAATGTGGATACGTGGATCGCTTTGTTCGGCCCGAAAGGCCTGCCTGAAGACGTGCAGCATACTTTGAGTCAGGCAATGGAAGCCGCGCTGAAAGATCCCGCCACGCTGGATCAGTTGCGCGCGGCCGGCGTGGAGGCCTCATTCGAATCTGCCGACTCGTTGCGCAAGACGATCGCAGAAGAGACTCCGCGTTTTGCGGAGATCGCCAAGCGCGCCAATATTCAGGCGCAGTGAGTACCGGTTATGCCATCGAATGTTGTGACGCCTGAGTTTTTACAAGCATTGCGCAATGCCGAGCCTGTTCTGTGGTTACGTCCCGGGCCCGAGGATTGCCGTGTGGATGCGCCCGCTGAGACAGGATTGACGACGGATCAGATCGCGGCTGCGCAGGCACGGTTTGATCGATTTGCGCCATTGCTGGCGGAGCTCTTTCCCGAGTTGCAGGACAGCGGCGGAGTGATCGAGTCGCCGTTGTCGCGTACGCCGAAAATGCAGGCGGCTTTGGGTTTGCCCGAGGCGCAGGGAACATTGTGGATCAAGTCTGATCATGCGTTGCCGGTGGCCGGGTCGATCAAGGCGCGCGGCGGCATTCACGAAGTGCTGGAATTTGCCGAGTCCGTCGCGTTGCGCGAGGGGCTGATTCAATCCGGCGATGATTACCGGAAATTGGCCACGCCCACCGCGCGGGCATGCTTCGCCCGTTATCAAGTTGCGGTGGGGTCCACTGGCAATCTGGGGTTGTCTATCGGTGTGATGGCGTCTGCGTTGGGCTTCCGTGCTGCCGTGCATATGTCTGCGGATGCTAAAGCCTGGAAAAAAGCGCGCCTGCGGGCGCGCGGCGTCGAGGTCGTCGAGCATAGCGGCGATTACGAGCGCGCTGTTGCCGCGGGCCGGGCGCAGGTACAGGCCGATCCTCATGGCTATTTTGTCGATGACGAACGTTCGGTCTCGCTTTTTATGGGGTATGCCGCTGCGGCGTTGCGTTTGCGTGCGCAGCTCGATGCCGCACGGATTCGCGTGGATGCGCAGCATCCCTTATTCGTTTATCTGCCCTGCGGCGTAGGCGGTGCACCTGGCGGGATTGCTTATGGTCTGCGGCAGGTGTTGGGTGAGCATGTGCATTGTTTCTTTGCCGAGCCCGTGCAATCGCCGTGTTTTCTGGTGCGCATGATGGCAGGCCATGGGCAATTGCCTGGTCTGCCGGCAGCGCCTTCGGTGTATGACGTGGGCCTGCATAATCGCACCGAGGCCGATGGACTGGCCGTGCCCCGTGCGTCTGAACTGGCGTACAGCGCGGTAGGAGGCATGCTGTCCGGAGTCTATACGGTGGCGGATCAGACCTTGTTTGACGACTTGATTCGGCTGCACGATACCGAAGGCATACGGATTGAACCGTCCGCGGCGGCAGGCTTCAGCGGCCCCCGGCATATCTGCCTGAGCACAGCGGGTCAGGCCTACCTGGCCGAGCACGGTTTGTTGGCGCAGATGCCGCAATCAACACATCTGGTATGGACCACCGGCGGGCTGTTTGTGCCCGACGAAGAGTATGCGCATTTCCTGAATCGCCGTTGATTCACCATCGGAGCAATGCATGAAAAAAGCTTTACTGGCGATGAGTCTCGCCATGTCTTGCATGGCAGTAGGCATGACAGCTGCCGTGGCACAAGAGCCTTATCCCTCTCGTCCCATTACGCTGGTCGTGCCATTCCCGCCGGGCGGCTCTACCGATACGATGGGCCGGGTCATGGCCAAGGCCCTGGGCGATGTGCTGGAGCAGAGCGTCGTGGTAGAAAACAAGGGCGGTGCGGGAACGGTGATTGGCGCCAGCTATGTGGCCAAGGCCGCCCCGGATGGGTACACCTTGTTGGTCAGCTCTGGCACGACGTTCACGGTCAATCCCGCGATTCGTGCCAATATGCCCTACGATCCGGTCAAGAGTTTCGAGCCGTTGGGCATCGTGGGGCGAACGGGCCTGGTGTTGTTGGCGAATCCCAAGGTGCCCGTGCATAACCTGAAAGAGTTCGTGGCGTATGTGAAAGACCCCGCGAACAAGCAGCCGCCTTATGGTTCGTACGGAACGGGGACCACTTCGCAGTTTGTCGGCGAGGCGTTCTTGGCCGAGGCCGGATTGCAGATGGCGCATATTCCCTATAAAGGCAGTGCGCCGGCGATGACGGATTTGATCGGCGGACAGATCCCGTTTACGTTCGATACGGTGTCGGCTGCGATTCCTCAGGTCAAGCAAGGCACGGTGCGGGCGATTGCCTTGTCCAGCCCGAAACGTTCCAAGTTTTTTCCAGACCTTCCTACGTTTGTAGAACAGGGGTATGCTGGGCCCGAGATGGATACGTGGTTCATGGTGGTTGCGCCGCGTGGCTTGCCGGCAGCGGTCAAGACCAAGCTGGAATCTGCGCTGCGGACCGCGGTGGCGAACCCCGAGGTTCAGAAGAGTCTGGAGGCCCAAGGGTTCGAGCCGGATTACGGCAGTGCCGCGGACGGCGAGGCACTGATTCAAAAAGAATTGCCGATCATGCGCGGCATTGCAGAGCGCGCTCACATCAAGCTTGATTAAGGTTTTCTCATGGCACTGGATGATTCCCTGGTTTCTCTTTCGGCCGTTACGCTGCGGCAAATGATCGGCGCGCGACAGTTGTCGCCGGTCGAGTTGCTGGAGGCCTGCATCGCCCGTATCGAAGCGGTGAACCCGTACGTCAATGCGGTGACGGCCAAAGCCTATGCGCGTGCGCGCGAAGAAGCCCGCGCCGCCGAACGCGCGGTAATGGCGGGGGACATGCTGGGCTTGCTGCACGGTCTGCCGATGGGTGTGAAAGACCTGGAGCCCACGGCGGGATTGCTGACGACGTTTGGTTCGCCGATTTATCGGGACCATGTGCCAGACCAGGATGTCGAGCTGGTTGCGCGTCTGCGCCGTGCAGGCGCCATCGTGACGGCCAAGACCAACGTGCCCGAGATGGGTGCGGGCGCGAACTCGCGCAACGTGGTATGGGGTGCGACGGGGAACCCATTCAACCCGAATCTCAATGCGGGTGGGTCCTCGGGCGGATCCGCCGCGGCGTTGGCATGCGACATGTTGCCGGTCTGCACGGGCTCGGATACGGGCGGATCATTGCGTATTCCCGCTGCCAAGTGCGGTGTGGTGGGATTCCGTCCCTCGCCGGGCGTGGTGCCTAGCGTGCGCAAGCTGCTGGGCTGGACGCCGATTTCAGTCGTGGGCCCGATGGGGCGCACCGTGGAAGAGGCTTGCCTGCAAATGGCGGCCTCGGCGGGGATGGATGCGGGGGATCCGTTGAGCTATCCGCTGGATCCGTTGTCGTTCCTGCGTCCGGAATCAGTCGACTTGGGCTCGTTGCGCGTGGCGTATACCGAGGATTTCGGCGTATGTGCGGTGGATGATGGCATTCGCGCCACGTTCCGTACCAAGATCGCAGCGATGAAGCATTTGTTCGCGGCCTGCGATCCGATCGAATTGGACCTGGGCGATGCCCATCGTTGTTTTGATGTGTTGCGCGCGGAAGCATTCGTAGCTGGGATGCGCGAGGCATACGAACGGGACCCCGCCAGTTTGGGTCCCAATCCTCGTGCGAACTATGAGATGGGCGCAGCGATGAGCCTGAAGGACAGCGCGTGGGCACAAGCCGAGCAGACGCGTATCCTGAAGCGTTTCCAAGAGGTTTACGCCGACTATGATCTGATCTTGTCGCCGACCACGCCGGTTTCACCGTTCCCGTGGACCAGCCTGTATGCGGATACGATCAACGGTGAAAAGCAGGAAAACTATTACCGTTGGCTGGCGCTGACGTATGTGGTGACCCTGACCACGCATCCTGCCTTGTCCTTGCCTTGCGGCCTGGACGGACATGGAATGCCGTTTGGTTTGCAGATCGTGGGTCCGTTCCGTGGCGATCGCGAGGTGCTGGGGGCGTCGTACGCGATGGAGCAGGCGTTCTCGCGCATCGAGGCGTTGCGCCGCCCGCGTCCGAATCTGGCGGCATTGCAGGTTGCCGAGCCGGCCTTGACGTCGATTGTGACGGCGCCGCCGGTGTTGGATGGACAGGGGCAGGGCGGGGCTGTATCGGCGGTGTGATGGTTTTTTTGGAAGGTGTCGAAGGTGTGGCTTGGTGAAGGTGGGACGGGTTCTTGAGACGTTTGCCCCGGAGGACTCGGATCACGATGCTGAGTTTGAGCGGCTGACGTCGACTTTAGGTTGTACCGACATGCCTACGCGCAGCAGGCTGGTGTTTTCTTGGTCAGGATCCAGCGCAATGCGCACGGGCAGGCGCTGCACGATTTTGGTGAAGTTGCCTGTGGCGTTGTGGGGCGCGATGGCGGAATAGCTGACGCCGCTGGCGGGACCTACGCTTTGCACTTTGCCGGAGAACGTTTGTCCGGGCAGCGCGTCGACAGTCAGGGTGACAGGTTGGCCTGCGCGCATCTTTGCCAGCTGGGTTTCGCGGAAGTTGGCCTCCACATAGATGTCCGCCAACGGAACCACGGTGACGAGGGCCTCTCCGATTTTGGCGAAATTGCCGACTCGGATGTTTTTGTGGCCGATCACGCCCGAGATCGGGGCCACGATATGGGTATAGGACAGGTTGAGTTCGGCTTGCGCGACAGCCGCTTTGGCTTGTTCGACGGCAGCGGCCGCGCGTTGCAGATCGGCTTGCAAAATGGTGAGGCGTTCGGTTTCCGCTTGATGAATGGCGCGGTTCTTCTCGTGCTGGGCTTCTTGTACGCGCAGACGTGCCTGGGCCTGCTGGCGCGCTTGAATGGTGCCTGAGCCATCTGCGGCCAGGCTGCTATACCGATTGAAATCGGCGCGAGCCAGTTTGAGATTGGCTTGGTCGGCGTTTAATGTGGCGCTGGCTTGGTGGATGACCGATTGTTGTACGGTGGCTTGTGCTTTTAATGCGTCGGCACTGGCTTGTGCGCTGGCGAGTGTGGCCTTGGCACTGCGCACCGCCAGTTCGTAATCGCGATCGTCAATGCGTGCGAGTAATTGGCCGGCTTTGACGGTCTCGTTTTCTTCGACCAGGACGTGGGTGACCAGACCTGCAACCTGAGGGGCGACTGAAGTGATATCGGCTCGGATATAGGCATCGTCCGTTGATTGAGACGAGGCGGAGGCCTCGGGACGATTGATCACGATGGCCGCGATGGCGGCAGCGGCAATCAATATGCCGCCCGATACGAATTTGGTTTTTTTGCTCAATGCCATGATGGTTCTCAGTGCTTTGAATCAGTGTTTCGGGTGCATCGCCGCGGTCGGCGAGGGGATGTATTGGAGGGCGAAGACCAACGGGATCAGGATGGCTGCGAAGGCAGCCAACGCCCAATAAGCGTCGGCGATGGACAGCACGGCCGCTTGGCCTGCGATAGTGGATGCCAAGTCAGCCGGTGCTGGAGCCTGCGCCCGAGCGGCATGATCCAGCAGCATTTCGCTATGAAAGCGCGTGCGTAGTTCGATCAACCGACTGATTGCCGCGGAACCCGCCAATGTTCCCAAGGCACGCAACAGATTGACCATGCCCGAGACATAGGGGCCTTCCATCGGTTGAACTACGCTGGTCGATAGGAACAGCAACGCCACGACCGCCAAGGGTTGGCCGATGGCTTGCAGGCTCTGCGCCCACATGAATTCCGTCCACATCCATTCGGAGGTCAGGTGTGCGCCTATCACGCAGGACAAGGACAGACATGCCAGCCCCAGGGCCATGACGGCTCGGGCGTCTACCCATCTGCGATACAGCAGCAACGACACGGCAGGAGCAACGATGAGCTGGGGCAGCCCGATCATCAAGCCGATGGGGGCGCTTTGCTGTGCGCGATAGTCCCATGTATGGCCCAGGTGCAGGGACGGCAGCAATGAGCCGGACAGGAAAATGACCAACAGGGAAAAGAAAATCGTGAAGCCCAATCCCAGGTTGCGCCGGCTCAGCAACTGCAGTTTGATGAACGGTGCGGGATGGTGCCATTCCGTGAACAAGTAGTATGCGACTAGCAGCAGGCCTACGACGAGGCAGGTGCTGATCAGCGGGGAAGCAAACCATTCGAGCCGGTTGCCCTGATCCAGGCCGACTGCCACGAGCGCCAAGCCGAGGGCGCCGAAAATCAATCCGAACCAGTTCGCCTGGCCGAAGCGCTCGGGCTTGGGCATGTCTTGCGGTACGCCCCAGGCGACTAATAGGCCGGCGATCAGGCCTGCGGGAATGACTTGCCAATACACCATCCGCAAATCGAGCAATTGATCAGTCCATAGTCCGGCCAACCACGTAGACACATTGGGCGCGAAGGTCGCTGTCATCGAGTACAGCGCCAGCGCATATAACCGGATCGATGGCGGCAGGAATCGCAGCGCTGCCATCATCAACAAGGGGATCAAGGCACCGGCGGTCAAGCCCTGCAGAGCACGCAGGATCAGCAGCAAGCTCATGTCTTGCACGAACGGCAGCACGCAGGCAATCGCGCTGCAGGTGCCCAGCATCATCAGATGAAAACGGCGCAGACTTAGCGTGATCGCAAACCAGCCGGCGATCGGCATGGCGAGCAGCTCGCCCGCGCTATAGACGGTGGTGATCCAGGAGCCGTCGTCCAGGCCAAAGCCGCTGGCACCGCGCAGATCGGCCAGGGTCAGTGATCCTACTCGATTGTTGATGCCCGCGATCATGGCGGCCAGGAATATGCCGGTCAATCCGGCCGCCAGGCGTGGAGTGAGCGCGTTTGCGTTGCGGCTAGCCGTGGCTGGGGTGTTGTTGGAGGGGGACGAGTTGGCGGTCGCTGATGGGGCTGCACCGGCCGCGGCCTCGGTAATTGTCGGCGTGCTGGTCGAGGTTGCAGTGTTAGCCGTCGATGGGCGGGTCGCGGCCGGAACGCTGGCCGTTGCCGCAGTATTGAGGGTGACCGTTGCCGAGGTCATGACTGCGCCTCTGCTTGCGGCGCCCAGCCGCCTCCCAGGGCCTTGTAGAGATAGACAATCGCCACGGCACTGCCTGTGGTGGCATTGCTGAGTTCCAATTCGCTGGCCAGGAGATTGCGCTGAGCCGTCAGTACTGTGACGTAATCTGTCGCCCCGGCACGGTAAGCGCTTTCTGCTGCGTCCAGCGCCTCCCGGCTCTCGGTCATGGCACGCTGCAACGCGGTCTGACGCTGTTGCTGCGCGACCAGGGCGTTGAAGGCATTGTCGACTTCGTGCCAGGCTTGCAGTACGGTCTGGCGATAGGCAACGGCGGCCTCTTTCTGTTTCAGCTCGGTTAATTCCAGTGTGCGCGTCAGGCGGCCACCCTCGAAGATCGGCAAATGAATGGTCGGGCCGATAGCGAAATTGGTAGAGCTCCACAAACCCAGGTCATCACGTTCGAACGCCTGTGTGCCAAAGCTGCCGATGAGAGAAATACGGGGATAGAAATCGGCCTTGGCCACGCCGATTGCGGCAGTGGCCGCGTGCAGATTGGCCTGGGCGCGCTGGATGTCGGGACGGCGCAGGGCCAGTTCCGAGGGCAGCCCGACAGGCAACTGCACGGCTGCATCGGGCAGGACGTGGGTCTTTTCCAACTGCGTATCCAGGCTGCGGGGCGGCTCGCCCACCAGCAGCGCCAGCGCATTGAGCAAGACATTCTGCTCATCGCGCAATTGAGGAATCAACGCGTCAACGGACGCTTGTTGCGATAAGGACGAGGCAACGTCGAAACGCGTCGCGACACCGTTTTTCTGACGGCTCTGCGTCAGCTTCACGAGATGGGTCGCGATATCCTGGTTTTGCAGCGCAATGGCCAGGCGCGTCTGTACGCCGCGCAGCGCGAGATACTGCCGGGCGATTTCCGCAGACAGGGACACCTGGACGCCGCGTTCTTCGTAGATAGAGGCCTCGAGCGAGGCGAGGGACTGTTCGCGTTGCCGGCGCAGCCGGCCCCAGATATCGATTTCCCAACTGGCATCAAAACCTGCCTGCCATAGGTCGGTGGCAGCGGTGGGAGACCCCAGCGCGACCATCGGCCCGTTTTCGCTCAACGCCTGGCGGGTCACGCTGGCGTCCAGCCCGATGCGCGGAAACAGGCTGGACATGACGATGCCGGATCGCGCGCGGCTTTGCTGTACACGCAGCGCGGCCGCCTGGACGTCGAGATTGCCTTCCCAGGCGCGAGCGATCAGGCCGTCCAGCACGGGATCATTCAGCAAGCGCCACCAATCCCGGGGCACGGGATCCGCCGATAGTGCCTGGTGGGCTTGCCCCTCCTTGGGCTGGAGTTGCATGCCGTCAAGCGCCGCCTGAGGGGCCTGGAAGTCCGGGCCAACGGCGCAGCCAGCAAGCAGCGCCAAGGCCAGGATGGGCGCTGCGCGGCTGCTGAAATAGGTGACGATAGACATGGGATGAGCCGTACGAAAACTTTTGCGGATTGAACTAAACCTCTCGGTACAGTATGGTATTCTCTGCTCAGAGACAGGTCAACCATTTTTGAACCGAACGGTACACACGCCCAATGAAAAAGACCGATCACCCATCTGAATCCACATCGGGTCAGTACAGGAGCGCTGGGGTTGCACGCGTGACAAGCGGTGCACAGTCCGGTTCCGGTAGTGATCCCAAGCTCTCGGAGTCGTCACCTTGTCCGACGGGTAAGGCATTGGCGGTACTTGATGCGGCGCGCGATGTTTTCCTGACGCACGGTTTTTCCGCGGCGACGACGGACATGATTCAACAGGCCGCGGGTGTGTCCAAGGCCACGGTTTATGCCCACTACCCGACAAAAGAGGCCCTGTTTGCGGCCGTGATCGAAAGGCAATGCGCCATGCACATGGATGCGCTCCGAGCCGGGCGGTCGGTGTCAGGAGGCATCCAGGCGGTTTTGGCCGAAATGGCAAATGCGTACCTGGATTTTGGATTGGCGCCGTCTGGCTTGGCTTTGTTTCGCGTGGCGGCGGCGGAAGCGATCCGTTTTCCCGAGCTGGCACGCACGTTTTACGAGAAAGGCCCCAAGGTCTATTGCACAATCGTGGCCGAACACCTGGAACGGGCCGTGCAGGCCAAAGAATTGGATCTGGGAACAATGACTACCCAAGAGGCCGCTGCGGTGTTTTTCAGCCTGGTCCGTGGCCATATCCAGCTGCAAAGCCTGCTGTTGTCCGATCGCCCCGCGACAGCGGCCCAGCGCAAGCGCTGGGCCAATCTGGCGTTGGAGACGTTTTTCAAGGCGTTTGGGACGCGCTAGCCACAGTCGAAGTCGCATCGGCGCCGCCGCCCAGCACCTTGTAGAGCGTGACGCGATTGATGGCCTCGCTCAGCTGCAACGTGATCAATGTTTGCTGCGCGCTGTATAGCGTGCGCTGAGAGACCAAAGTTTCTAAATAACTGTCTACGCCATTGCGGTACAGGGCATCGGCGAGCGTGTAGCTGCGTTGGTTTGCTGCGACCTGAGCGCGTTGTGCATCGAGTTGCTCATCGATGTTGTTGCGCGCGACTAGGGCATCGGCGACTTCGCTGAACGCAGTCTGGATGGCTTTTTCATATTCGGCCACGGTGACTTCTTTTTGAATCTTGGCGGAATCGAGCGAGGCTCGCAGCGATCCGGCATTAAAGATCGGGATGGAAATGCTGGGCGCGAACGACCAGGTGCGGGTGCCGGCGTCAAACAGGCTGGACAGCGCGTCGCTGCTGCGTCCTGTTGCGGCGGTCAATGAGATCGTAGGAAAAAATGCCGCCCGTGCTGCGCCGATATCGGCGTTTGCCGCTTTCAATGAGTGCTCTGCGTACAGCACGTCGGGGCGTTGCAAGAGCACCTCTGACGACAGGTTGGCCGGCAGGGGAGCGAGCGCGACGGCTTCGCGGTCGGTGGGGACTGGAAGCAGATCATCGCCGACGGGGGAGCCTACGACCAGATCCAAAGCGTTGCGCGCCTGTTCCAATGACGTGGTGTAGCTGGCGACATCGGCGCGGGCGCTTTCTACACTGCCTTGTACTTCGGATAAGTCTACGCCGGACGCGATGCCCAGCGCGTGTTTGCTCTCTGTGAGCTTCAAGGTGGCGCGTTGGCTTTCCAAGGTCTCCCTGGCCAACGCCAGTTGTTCTTGGTACGCGGCTATCGTGAGCCAATCGCCTGCGACCTCGGCGACCAGGCTCATGCGCGTGCTGCGTTGCGTTTGCTCGGTTGCGAGATAGGTTTCGAGCGCCTCGTCGGTCAGGCTGCGAATGCGTCCAAAGAGGTCCAGTTCCCAACTGCTGAATCCGACTTCGGCGCTGACACTGCGGCCGACTTGCGAACTGCCTGTGCCTGTGCTGGCGGCGCTGGTGCGTGCTGCGTTATAGCTGCCGGAGGCCTGCACCGAGGGAAACAGATCGGATCGTTGGATGCGGTAGGTGGCGCGTGCTTTCTCGATGTTTAGCACCGCGACGCGCAGGTCGCGGTTGTTCTCCAATGCGGTGGCGATGACCTTTTGCAGGCGTGCATCGAGAAAGATTTTGCGCCAATCCAGATCCGCGACGGGTGTGGCATCAGCGACGCCAGCCGTGGCGCCGCGAAACTGCGTGGGCACCGGCGATGCCGGACGTTCATAATCGGGAGCCATGCTGACGCAGCCGCTCAAGGCGAGCGCGCACACGAGGGGGATCAGTTTCAGGGTCAAGGACTTCATGGGTTGACCTCGTTATGGTTGGCGGTGTCGCCGTGCTGGGTCGGTGCCGAGGCGTCAGCCGATTTGGGTTTGCCTGGGAACACGGTACGTACCACTACGTAAAAGAGAGGAACAAAGAAAATACCCAACACAGTGGATGCCAGTGTGCCGCCCAGTACGCCGGTACCCAGCGAGTGGCGGCCGCCCGAGCCAGCGCCTGTGCTGATGACCAGAGGCAGCACGCCGAGCATGAACGCCAGAGACGTCATGAGGATAGGACGCAAACGTTGCCGGGCAGCTTCCAGAGTTGCTGCAATCAAGGATTTGCCTTGTTCTTCGAGTTCCTTTGCGAACTCGACGATCAAGATGCCGTTCTTGGCGGCCAGGCCCACGGTGGCCAGTAAACCCACCTGGAAATACACGTCATTGCTCAGGCCGCGCAGGCTGGTCAGCAATAGCGCGCCTACGACACCGATGGGAACCGCCAGCATCACGGAGAAGGGGATGGACCAGCTTTCGTACAGGGCGGCCAGGCACAGGAATACGAACAACAGCGACACGGCATACAGCAGTGGGGCTTGTGATCCCGATTGTTGTTCCTGATACGACAGGCCTGACCACGAGTAACCGAAACCTGCGGGCAGCTGTTTGACGAGTTTGGTCATTTCCGTCATAGCGGTACCCGAACTGACGCCAGATGCTGCCTGTCCGGTAATCTCCATGGAGGCTGAACCATTGAATCGCGATAGCGAGGCGGGCGCGTATCCCCAGCTGCTGCTGGCGAACGCCGAGAATGGCACCATATCGTCGGCGCTATTGCGTACAGACCACCGGCCGATGTCATCTGGCAGCATGCGGGCCTCGGCTTCGCCCTGAACGTAGACCTTCTTGATGCGTCCGCGATTGACGAAGTCGTTGACATAGGTGCTACCTACGGCGGTAGCGAGCGTACTGTTGATGTCGCTTTGCAACAGGCCGAGTGCGCCCGCTTTGGCGTCGTCGATCTTGACGTCAAAGGTGGGAGCGTCCTCTAGCGCCTGATAACGTACGGAGTCGAGTTTGTCGTTCTTGGCGGCCAGCGCGAGGAGTTGTTCGCGCGCCTGGACCAGGGCCTCGTGGCCAGCGCCACCGAGGTCTTGCAGTTCCATCGTGAAGCCCGCGCTCTGGCCCAAACCGGGTATGCCTGAGGGCGCCATAGCAAAGATCTGCGCGTCGCGGAAACGCTTTGCCATTTCCATGCTGATGCGCATGCCCACCGTATTGGCGTCTGCCTCGCGTTCGTCCCAGTCTTTCAGGCGTACGAAACCCATCCCAGAGTTTTGCCCGCTGCCGCCGGTGCTGAAGCCCGCCACAGACATGATAGAGTCGGTTTCGGGCTGTTCCTTGATGTAGTCGGCAACCTGGTCCATGACTTTCAGCGTCTGTTGTTGCGTGGCCCCCGACGGCAGTTTCACCATGACCATCAGCATGCCCTGGTCTTCTTCGGGCAGGAACGACGTGGGCAAATGCCAGAACAAGCCGCCTGCGACGATCAGGATCGCCAGATAAATGATGCCGCCTGATTTGCGATGGCGGGTCATGAGACCGACACCCTTGTGATAGCGCTTGCCAGTGCGATCGAAGAGCGTGTTGAACCATTGGAAAAAGCGCCCCAACAGGCCTCTGCGGCTGACATGGCCGCCTTTTTCGATCGGCGTGAGCATCGTGGCGCAGAGCGCCGGGGTGAGGGTCATCGCAACCAGCACCGACAGGATCATGGCGGAGGCAATGGTCACCGAAAACTGGCGATAAATGGCGCCGGTGGAGCCGCCAAAGAACGCCATAGGCAAGAAGACGGCCGTGAGCACCAACGCGATGCCGATCAACGCGCCCGTGATCTGCCCCATGGATTTGCGCGTGGCCTCGCGTGGGCTGAGGCCTTCTTCGCTCATGATGCGTTCGACGTTCTCGACGACCACGATGGCATCATCCACCAACAACCCGATAGCCAGCACCATGGCGAACATGGACAGGGTATTGATGGAGTATCCGAGCAGGGCCAGAATCCCGAAAGTACCCATCAACACGACAGGCACCGCGATAGCGGGGATCAAGGTCACCCGCCAGTTCTGCAGGAACAGGTACATGATGGCCACCACCAGCACGATGGCTTCGAACAGGGTGGTCACGACTTCTTGAATCGAGATTTTGACGAAAGGCGTCGTGCTATAGGCGACGTGGTACTGCAAGCCGCTAGGGAAGAAAGGCTGCAGCTCTTGCAGCTTGGCATCGACGGCCTCGGAAACATCGAGTGCGTTGGCGCCTGAGGCGAGTTCGATCCCGATACCGGCGGCAGGCTTGCCATTGAATTTACTGATGATGGAGTAGTCTTCGGTGCCCAGTTCTACGCGCGCAACATCCGAGAGATGGACGACTGCGCCACTGGTTTCGGATTTGATGACGATGTCTTTGAACTGATCGGCCGTTTTCAGGCGGCTGCGGGAATTGACGGTCGCAGTGAGTGCCTGGCCTTCGACGGCGGGCACCGCGCCCAGCGAGCCCGAGGATACGTCAGCGTTCTGATTCTCGATGGCGCTCGTGACGTCCGAAGGCATCAGAGAATAAGTGCGTAGTTTTTCAGGGTCCAGCCAGATGCGCATGGAGTATTCCGATCCCATGACACGCACGTTGCCTACCCCAGAGACGCGGCTGACCGGGTCCTGGATGGTAGAAACCATGTAGTCGGCCAGGTCCGTACCATCCATGCTGCCGTTTTCAGAGGTGAACGCCAACACCAGGAACATATTGCCCGATGATTTGGTGACGGTGACGCCGGTGCTTTGCACGCTGTCGGGCAGCATGGATTGCGCCTGCTGCAGCTTGTTTTGTACCTGGACTTGAGCCGTGTCGGGGTTGGTGCCGGAAGCAAAGGTCAGGGTGATTTCCGAGCTGCCCGATGAGGTGCTGCTAGAGGACATGTACAGCAGATTGTCCAGGCCCGTCATGTTTTGTTCGATCACCTGTGTGACCGAATTTTCGGTCGTCTCCGCCGACGCGCCGGTGTAGGTCGCGCGTATCGAGATGGAAGGCGGGGCGATATCGGGGTACTGCTCGATGGGCAGGGTAAAGATCGACAATGCGCCAGCCAGCGTGATGACGATGGCAATTACCCAGGCGAAGATCGGTCGGTCAATGAAGAAGCGAGCCATGGCGGTTCCTTACTCAGCCTTTGCAGTCGATGGCGGAGTCGGGGCACTAGCCGCGTTCGGTTGCTCGGTATTGCTGGCCGTCTTGAGTTCCTCGACGGCGACCTCCTGGCCCGCCATGACTTTGCTGCCGCCATCGACCACCAGGCGTTCGCCGGCCTGCAGGCCGCTGGCAACCACCCACTGGTCTTTGATCGCGTTGCCGGTTTGCACAACGCGTTCGATGATCTTGTTGTCGTCTCCGACCAGTTTCACCACGGCTTCGCCCTTGGTGTTGCGCGTGACGGCGCTTTGCGGCACCAGGATCGCAGTGTCATTGATGGCCATGGGCAACACCGCGCGCACGTACGTGCCGGGCAGCAGCAGGAAATCCGGATTGGGCACCACGGCGCGCAGTGTCACGCTGCCGGTGCTGGTATTCACCGAGGTGCCGACGAATTCCAGTGTGCCGGTACGATCGTAGAGGCTGCCGTCTTCCAATTGGATTTTGACTTCGGCCTTGCCGTTGACCGCCTTCAGCGCGCCGCTATCGATTTGTTTGCGCAGGGCCAGCATCTGCGCGCTGGTCTGCGTGACGTCGACGTAGATGGGGTCCAGTTGCTGAATCGTTGTCAGGGCTGTTTCCTGACTGGCCGTGACCAATGCGCCAGGCGTGTAGGTCGAGGTGCCGATGCGGCCGCTGATGGGCGCTGTCACCTGGGTGTAGTCCAGATTGATTTTCGCGGTTTGCAATGCTGCCTTGGCGGAGACGACGGCGGCTTCGTTCTGGCGCAGCGTCGCCAGTGCATCGTCGCTGTCTTGTTTGCTCACGGCGTCGATGGCGACCAGCTTGCGATAGCGCTCCGCCTTGGGCTTGGCTGCCATGACAACGGCCTCGGCCTGGACGAGATCCGCCTTGGCGCTGTCGTAGCTGGCCTGGTAGGTTTTGGGATCGATCTGGTAGAGCACCTGGCCCTCTTTGACTTCCTGGCCTTCGGTGAACAGGCGCTTTTGAATGATGCCGCCGACTTGCGGGCGTACGTCCGACTCCATATAGGCGACGGTACGGCCCGGCAGGTATTGTTCCATCGCGAGCCGTTGTGTGGTGACGCGCTGCACGCCGACTTCCGACACGGGCAGTGGCGCTGGTGTTTCGTCCTGGCAGGCACTCAATACGAGAGCCAGGACGCAGGCCAGCAGGCTGTAGCGTGCGGTTCGGGGAACGGCTGAGAGGAAACGATGGGACATGCGACACCCGCAATGAGTCAAATGATGAGCCATGCTAGCTAACGAATGTGCAGGAAATAGGGAGGCTGCAGTGCGGTCGAACTGGAGGCTGGCGCGGGTATGATGATGTGTCGACTGTCGCAATATGTGGCAGACTACATGCAAAGAATTGCCCATTTTGAACTGGGGGCGCATTGTGCAAGAGCAATCTGAATCTATCGAAGATCCTGCGTGGGATGGACTCGTGTTTCGAGCGCTGAGGCCGGAGGATCTGCCGCAGGCGTGGGGTTTGTCCCAAGCTGCCCGGTGGCCGCACCGCCTGGAGGATTGGCAATTCATCTATCCGCTAGGCAGCGGCGTAGCGGTACTAGACGGCAATCAACTGATTGGGGTGGCCATGTCTTGGGATTTTGGATCGTGCGCCACGTTGGGGATGATCATCGTTTCCGAGACCTATCGGGGACGAGGCATTGCGAGCCGTTTGGTGGCGGGCCTATTGGATGCTTTGTCGGCACCTGCCGCGCTATTGCATGCGACGCCGCACGGTGCGGGTGTGTACGCCCGGCATGGGTTTCAGCCGGTGGGGCAGATCAGCCAGCATCAGGGCGTGGCGATAGATAAGCAGCAAGAGACGTTACCGGCAGGCTGGTCGTTGCGGCCGGCTGCACATGATGACCTGGATGTCCTGGCCGAGCTGGATCGGTGCGCGTCAGGCATGTCGCGCCGTTCCCTGGTGCAAGCATTGCTCGATAAAGGGCAAGGCGTGGTGTTGCAGGATCATGGCGAGGTCATCGGGTTTTCGATGCTGCGCCCGTTTGGGCGTGGGGAGTTGATCGGGCCCGTTGTTGCCGTTGATGAAAAGGCGGCGCGTGTGTTGATTGCGCATTGGCTGGCTGTTTGCGCGGGCCGATTTGTACGTATCGATATTCCGCCTGAGATCGGTATTGCCAACTGGCTGGCTACGGCAGGGCTCGTGCGGGTCGATACGGGGACGCGGATGGCCTACGGCGCGTCTGTCGCGGGCGATGGGGAGTTTCATACTTATGCTCTGGCGGCTCAGGCATTGGGCTAGGTAAGCGTTTAAGGCTTGTGGTGGAACGGTCGTGGGTGGAGGTGTCGGTGTGGATGTGGGCTGTGTGCTTATGGACGTCGAGCCGAGGCAATCGGGCCGTGCGGGCTTCACAAAGCCGGTCCGGCGCGCGGGCGCCGGACACCGTGTTCGCTCGCTTCGTCCGGCCCCTACGGGCCTCCCTTCAGCCTCCGCTCCACTCGGCTTTGAGGCGCCCGCACGGCCCGATTGCCTCGGCTCGACTCGCAGTAACTCAAGCTCATCACATCGCTGGCACGAGTCTCTTGCTTGGCATTTTTCTGTGACCGTGTTGGCAAAGAGAAAGATCTTGCGGTGCTGCTATTCGCGCGTGCCCTGCACACGCGCGAATAGCGATCGGTCCGGGCATGCGGCGGGGTGGCGTGTTGCCAGTTTGGAAGATCTGCTTGGCTAGATCTGATGCATGCGGCGATGATGCGTAGCTCATCTCTACGTATAACGAAATCGTAGCTCGAGAGATCTTCTGTTCGTCTCCGATGCCAAACCCTTCGCATGCAGATCCCGAACGCTATTCATGGCCGCGCCCGTAGGCGGCCATGAATAGCAGCCCTGCAAGATCTTCATCCT
>NZ_NEVQ01000004.1 GCF_002261185.1 Bordetella genomosp. 4 | reverse complement strand
ATGGGCTAACACCGCCAGCCCGGCGGCTAATACGTTATGCGCCGCGTTGATGTCGCGGTCGTGGTCGGCGTTGCATTGCCGACAGGACCAATGCCGCACACTCAACGGCAGCTTTGGTAACACGTGTCCGCAAACGTGGCAGCGCTTGCTCGACGGGTACCAGCGATCCACGCGCACGAACTCTCGTCCGTACCAACGCGCCTTGTACTCAAGCTGTCTCACGAACTCCGCCCATCCTGCATCGCCGATCGACTTGGCAAGACAGCGGTTTTTCCGCATGTTGGACACAGACAAGCTTTCCACGGCGATCACTTGGTTCTCGTGGATCAATCGGGTAGAAAGCTGGTGCAGGAAATCCCTGCGGGTGTCTGCGATCTTGGCATGCAGCTGGGCGACTTTCAGCTTCGCCTTGGCGCGGCGAGCCGATCCTTTTTGTTTCCTGGCTAAGCGGCGCTGTAGCTTAGCCAACTTAGCCTCATGCTTGCGAAAGATCTGTGGCGCATCGACTTTTTCTCCTGTTGAGAGAATCGCAAAATGAGACAACCCCAGATCAATCCCGACACAGTTCGGCGTAGGCGCTTTCCGCGCTATAACGTCGTCGCACAGGAGGCTGACAAAGTATCGTCCTGCCGGGTCTTTGCTGACCGTGACAGTAGTGACCTTGGCGGCTTTGGGAGTCTGACGGGACCAGCGGATAGGCAAAGCCTCCGTCATCTTCGCCAGCTTGAGCGAACGGCCATCCCATCTAAAGGCACTGGCGGTGTACTCCGCCGATTGCGGGCCATCCTTGCGTTTGAAGCGAGGATATCCCGTTCGCTTGGCAAAGAAACCGACAAACGCCGTTTGCAGATGACGCAGTGTCTGCTGCAACGGAACACTGCTGATCTCGTTCAACCAGACATACTCCGCCAGCTTTTTCAGCGCCGTCAGGGCTGCAGACGTCGCGTGATACCCCAAGCGCTCTTGTCGCTCAGCCCAGGCCAACGAACGAAGGCCAAGCATGTGGTTGTAGACCACACGTACACAACCGAACGTGCGAGCCAGCGTGATCGCTTGCTCGGGCGTCGGATAGAACCGGAATCGGTAGGCACGTGTGGTTTGCATGCCCGAGATACTATCCACGTCAGATCAGAAAACTGGATATTCATCCAGCTGAAAATTCAAATCAGACCAATCCTGCAGCCTTACGACTGCGCCCCTTTTCTCCCCGGCATGAATGCCGAGGTTTCTCGGAGCAGTGGATGACCAAGAAACTCCGGGCAGTGTTGTTCTGCCTGCTTTGTTCGCCTGCTTTTTCGGCATTTGCCTGTGACAGCCTGCCGTCCTGGGCCCAATCCGCCTGCCAACGCATCGACCAGATCTGGACCGAAGGCGGTAATGAGCTCTATCTGACGGGCTATTCCTGGCACAACCGCGCCACGTACAGCAAAAAGAAAATCGATAGCTTCAATGAGATCGCCTGGGGCGGCGGGCTAGGGAAAAGCCTGTATGACGAGGATGGCGACTGGCACGCGCTCTACGCCATGGCATTTCTCGATTCGCACAGCGACATCGAGCCGTTGGCGGGCTACGGGTTTCAGAAAATCGGCCGGGCCGGTGAAAACTGGCGTTTTGGCGCCGGCTACACCGTATTCCTGACCTCGCGCTCGGATATTTTCAATCGGATTCCGTTCCCGGGGATTCTGCCCCTGGTATCGGCGGGATATCGCGATGCCACGCTCTACGCCACCTACATTCCTGGAGGCAGCGGCAATGGCAATGTGCTGTTCATGTTCGGTAGCTGGGCGTTCTAGGGGCTCAGGCGTACCTGTCCGCCGTCAAGCCATCCAGGTCGACCTCCGGTTGCCGGCCCGACACGATATCGGCCACGATTTTTCCGGTACCGCACGCCTGCGTCCAGCCATTGGAGCCATGGCCGCAGTTCAAATACAGATTCGCGTAACGTGTCTTGCCCAGGATCGCGGGGCCATCCGGGGTCATCGGACGCAAACCCGCCCAGGCTTGCGCATCCTCGATGCTGACCCCTTCGGGAAACCACTCGCGGACGACGCCTTTTAAAAAGGTTACGCGGCCTGGGTCAACGGCTAATCCGTAGCCTTTGAGTTCCGCCATCCCCGCCGCCCGCACGCGGTCGCCCAGGCGCGAAATCATGACCTTGTTGTATTCATCCATCAGCGCCGCACGCGGCGCACGAGCGGGATCATCGATGCGGGCCGTAATCGAATACCCCTTTAGCGGATAAATCGGTAAAGACAGCCCCAAGGGACGCAGCAAGAACGGCGTCTGCGGCCCCAAAGCGACCACATAAGCGTCGGCAGTGAACAGCTCGGCCTGGCCCTCGATCCGTATGCCTTGCACGCGGTCCGCAGCCTTGACCAGCGCCGCGACCGGCGTGTTATAGCGAAATACGACACCCTGTTGTGCCAAATACGCAGCCAAGCCCGTCGCAAACTTGTGGCTATCACCAGAACCATCGCGCGGCAGATACAACGCCCCCGCAATCGGCGCGCGAGATGCCGCCAAAGCAGGCTCCAGGGCTCGGGCCTCTTCACCGTCCAGCAAACGCCATGGCACCTCATATTCATCCAACGCCTGCGTGATGCCTTTGACGACTTTCAGATCGGATTGGCTGCGAAAAACCTGCAGCGTGCCGTCTCGGTGATAGTCAAACTCGACGGGCAACCCAGCAGCGGCCAGATCTTGCAGACAGGCGTTGCTATAGTGCGCCACCCGTTGCATCCGCAGCTTATTCGCGCGAAAACGTTCTGCGGTGCAGTTACCCATCCAACGCGCCAGCCAAGCCAGTTTGCGCGGATTCGGCGTAAAGGAAAAACGAATCGGGGCTTCTTTCTGCAAGGCCATTTTCAATACCTTGCCTATCATGCCCGGTGCGGCCCACGGGCCGGCAAAACTGGGGCACAACCCGCCTGCATTACCAAAACTGGTCTCGCGAGCTGCGCCGCTTTGGCGATCCAGTACTACGACTTGATGGCCATCACGCCACAAATAATAGGCAGCGGCCACCCCGGCTACGCCTGCGCCCAACACCGCGACCTTCATCAGGGTCTCCGAAAAACTCGCCGTTCAGATTCAGTTCATACGCGCCAACGGCGCAAACCAGCGCTCTTAAACGCCGACGTTCAGCTCTCGCAAGCCGTCTTTGTATTCCAGCACCAAGCGTCCCAATCGCGGAATCAATGCCGTGTCGTCATTGACGACGTTCAAACGCAGATTGCCCAACACCACGTCCCACCCAGAGTCGACCTCCTCGACCCGGGCATCGGCGATGATTCCCAGGCGCCAGGCCACTGCCTGTTCCTCAGCGGCTCGCACCTCGATTTGGTGGATACGCAATGCCCCATTGGGATGCGCCATGAGCGCAGGCGTCCATACACATTCTGGCGTCAGATGCTGGCAGAAATACATCCGGATCCCAGGTAACGGCTGCTCTGCAAACCGCACCGTGCGAAAACTCGCCTGCATCTCGCGGCCATCTACCACGGCGGGACGCGTCAGTGCTTGCACAGGATTGACGGCAAAACCCTCGTCCCGCAAACGGGCATGGGTTGCGTCCGCGTCGAAAGACCGAAATACCAGCGCCTCTAAGCCGAACGGAGAATCAGCGATTTCCTTGCGTGCTGGCGGCGCTCCCGGTGGCCAACCCAGCAACTCGACATAGGTGCCTTGTAACGGGATCAGGCGATTGCACGAGCCCAGGTTATGGACTGATTTATCGCTCAAGAGGAAACCCTGTTCCTCGAAATGCGGCGCCAGCTCGTCAAGCCGATCACGCACCATGATCACCGCATGATCGAATTCAGTCTCGTCAGAGGGATGCAGCATGACTATGCCCGCCTTAAAAAACATTGGGGATGGCAATTTACCATCCCCAATGTTTACCTCACCAGTACGCAACGTCTCATCGAGAGGCCGCGGCCGGAAACAGCATCAGGCCAGTCGGCCGTGGCATTGTTTGTACTTTTTGCCGCTACCGCAGGGGCACGGATCGTTGCGCCCTACCTTGGGCATGATATTGCGTGCGGGTTGCTGAGCCGATTGCTCATCTTTTGTGGCTGCATCGGCATTGGCCAAGGCCTCGTCGTAATCAGAATGGTGGTACTGCACATTCTGCACATGCGACTGATTGGTCTCGGCCTCGGCCTGTTCGACCTGTTCGGGCGACTGCACCCGCACGGTCAACAGCACGCGGACGACGTCGTCACGGATGCGATCGAGCATGCCCGAGAACAGCTCGAACGCCTCGCGCTTGTATTCCTGCTTGGGGTTCTTTTGTGCATAGCCGCGCAAATGAATCCCTTGACGCAGGTGATCCAGCGACGACAGGTGCTCGCGCCAATGCGTATCGATCGCCTGCAGCATGATCGAACGTTCGAATTGCGCCCAGGGCTCTTCACCGACCAGAGCGATCTTGCCGGAATAAACTTCTCGCACGGCATCGTTCACGCGGGCCAGAATGTCCTCATCGGTCAGGCTGGATTCTTTTTCCAGCATCTCGGTCAACGGCAAGACGATCTGCCAATCCGCAGCCAAGGTCTTTTCCAGCGCGGCAACGTCCCACTGCTCTTCGACGGAGTCAGCAGGAATATGCTGGCGAACCAGGTCCGTCACGGCGGCTTCGGCCAGATTTTCCACGGACGTCCGGATCGACGAGGACTCGAGCACGTCGTTACGTTGCGCGTACAGGACCTTGCGCTGGTCGTTGGAAACGTCGTCGTATTCGAGCAGTTGCTTGCGGATATCGAAGTTGCGGCCCTCGACCTTGCGTTGCGCAGTCTCGATGGAACGCGTCACCATGCCTGCTTCGATGGGCTCGCCCTCGGGCAGCTTCAGGCGTTCCATGATGGCGCGCACGCGGTCGCCCGCGAAAATCCGCATCAGCGGGTCTTCGAGAGACAGATAGAAACGCGATGAGCCCGGATCACCCTGGCGGCCCGCACGGCCTCGCAACTGATTGTCGATACGGCGGGATTCGTGGCGCTCGGTACCGATGATGCGCAGACCGCCCGCCGCCTTTACCTGTTCGTTGGCAGGTTTCCAATCGGCACGTACTTTTTCGATACGGGCTTCTTTTTCGGCATCGGACAGCGACTCATCGGCGCGGATCAGATCGATTTGTTTCTCGACGCTGCCCCCCAGCACGATGTCGGTACCCCGGCCGGCCATGTTGGTCGCAATCGTGATGTGGCCAGGTTTGCCGGCCTCGGCCACGATCTCGGCTTCGCGGGCATGCTGCTTGGCGTTCAACACCTCGTGCGGCAGCTTGGCTTGCTTGAGCAAGCCGGACAGCAGCTCGGAGTTTTCGATGCTGGTTGTCCCCACCAGCACGGGCTGGCCACGCTCGTGACAATCGCGAATATCGTTCAGGATGGCGTTGAATTTTTCCTGCGCCGTCTTGAAGACCTGGTCGTTTTGATCCTTGCGGATCATCGGCTTGTTGGTCGGAATGATGACCGTTTCCAGACCGTAAATTTCCTGGAATTCGTAGGCCTCGGTGTCGGCCGTCCCCGTCATGCCCGAGAGCTTCTCGTACATGCGGAAGTAATTCTGGAACGTGATCGATGCCAGCGTCTGGTTTTCGTGCTGGATCTTGACGCCTTCTTTGGCCTCGACCGCCTGGTGCAGGCCATCGGACCAGCGGCGGCCCACCATCAGGCGGCCGGTGAATTCGTCAACAATGACCACTTCGCCGTCTTGCACCACATACTGCTGATCGCGGAAGAACAGCGTGTTGGCGCGCAATGCGACCATCAAGTGGTGCATCAGGGAAATATGGCGCGGATCGTACAGCGACTCGCCCTCGGGCAGGATGCCCTGCTGGGTCAGCAGGCGCTCGGCGGTTTCGTGGCCTTTTTCCGAGAGGTAGACCTGCTGCGATTTTTCGTCGACCCAGAAATCGCCCTCGGGCTCGGGTTCGTGCGCTTTGGGCTCGGAAGCCATGCGCGTCAACAGCGGCGGCACGGCATTCATGCGGATATAGAGCTCGGTGTGGTCTTCAGCCTGGCCCGAGATGATCAGCGGGGTACGCGCCTCGTCGATCAGGATGGAGTCGACTTCGTCAACGATTGCATACGCCAGCGGACGCTGGCGGCGGTCCTCGACGCGATATTCCATGTTGTCGCGCAGATAGTCGAAACCGAATTCGTTGTTGGTCCCGTAGGTGATATCTGCGGCGTACGCGGCGATTTTCTCGTCGTTGGGCTGCTGGGGCACCACCACGCCGGTGGTCATCCCCAGGAAGCCGTACAGACGGCCCATCCACCCCGCATCACGACGGGCCAGATAATCGTTGACCGTCACCACGTGCACGCCCTTGCCCGCAATCGCGTTCAGGTAGACGGGCAGCGTCGCCATCAGGGTCTTGCCCTCGCCGGTACGCATTTCGGCGATCTTGCCGTTATGCAGCGCGATGCCGCCCAACATCTGCACATCGAAATGGCGCATGCCGAATACACGCTTGCCGGCCTCGCGCACGACGGCAAAGGCTTCGGGCAACAGATCGTCGAGCGATGTGCCCTGGGCATGCCGGCTGCGGAATTCGTCGGTCTTGGCCGCAAGCTCCGCATCGGAAAGTGCGGCAGTCTTGGATTCCAGTGCGTTGATCTGGGTTACCAGCTTACGATACTGCTTAAGCAACCGGTCGTTGCGGCTGCCTATGAGTTTTTTGAGCAGAGAAACCATGCGTGTCGGTGGCAGCGCCGTCGGCCCCTGCCCCAAAACAGGCCAGGTACCGCTCGGCGCGGAATGTTTACTTGGTTGAGCGGGGCAATCCCGCTGGGAAACGATCGAGTTTAACGCACCTGGGCGGGATCGGCCCCAACCCGGAGAAAACGGGGCCGTGTTCACTCGATACAATGCGCGCTTGTGGCGTTTGTCCAGGCCCGGAAACTTGACACTGAGGCGTGTTTAGCAGGAGTTATCCCGCCATCAGCGCGTCACGGATTGCGTCGGCACCGGTCCTGCTCGTGCTACAGCACTGCCTGTCGCCGTGCCTGCCGCCTGTCCGGAAGCCGGCAAGCCAGATGCCTGGGCCACCACCGGTCGCGTCGCATCCGGGGACTTCAGGAACAGGCGGGGATCCAGCGGTTGCCCTTCCAGACGCACCTCGAAGTGCAAATGCGGTCCTGTAGACTGGCCAGTCGACCCCACCAGGGCGATTTGCTGACCGCGGCTGACCAGTTCGCCCGGTTTGACCAGCAGCTTCGAAGCATGAGCATAACGGGTGATCATGCCGTCGCCATGATCCACCTCGACGGTATTCCCATAGCCTGCTTGAAAACGGGACTCGAGCACGACACCGCCAGAAGCCGCCAGAATCGGCGTCCCCGAGGGCGCGGCGAAGTCCAGGCCCTCGTGCATGGCATATCGGTGCGTAACGGGATTGCGGCGCCAGCCATACGACGAGCTGAGAAAGGGATAGTCGCTGACCGGCATGGTCGACGGCAGACGGGCCTGGTCTGCCGAGCGGCGCGTCAGCGCCACATCCAACATACGCAGATTGTCGGTTTGCTGCAGCAGGCGCGCCTGCAATTCATCCAATTGCCGGCCCAGCGCCTCGGCCGACTCCTGCATGGGCGGCGGTTGGCGGTCGGTGAACAAGTTATCCATCACCTGCTCGGCCTTGGCAGGCGCATTCAGGCCTGCTGCCAGCTCGGGATCGGTATAAGCCACCCCGGCGACCTTGGCGACCCGGCGCCCGACGCTGTCGATACCCACCAGCTTGGCTTGCAATTCGCCGACCTTTGCCGCCAGCAACGCTACGTTTTCACGCAAAAAAGCGGAATCGCGCTCGGGTTGTCCGCCGGGAGAATACGCAGCCCAATCAACAGAATACGCAGGCGGCGCAATAGGAGTAAGGTAGCGCTGTACGGTGGCGCCTATCAGCGCCGCCGTGGCCAGGAAAGCGGCCAGCACCAGCCACAAACGAGCGCCGCCCAGGACCTGTTGTCCGGGCTGACCCTCGCGGGCGTGCATAATCACGAGTTTCAAGGTACGTAAATCCTGTTATTGAGCTGGCATGAACAGACCTGCATCAAACCGCTCTCGTTCTTCTGCCAGCCGCCGGGGGGAAACCCCGCTGGGGTGGCTGGGTCACGATACGCGCGGCGCCGGCGTGCTGGCTACGGCGCGCGTGCACCTGCAAATACAGCATGCTATCGCCGCTGTGTTACCGCCAGCGCTCGGCGCTGTCTGCGTCG
Organism: Bordetella genomosp. 4; assembly: GCF_002261185.1. GTDB lineage: Bacteria > Pseudomonadota > Gammaproteobacteria > Burkholderiales > Burkholderiaceae_B > Bordetella_A. The sequence goes on along the minus strand of NZ_NEVQ01000004.1, from coordinate 25,100 downwards.
TGGCCAAGCTGGAAACCCCTCGGCTGCAACTAGCGGTACCGAGCGCGGCGCACGCGGCCAAACTGCGTCAGCTGGCTCCGCGGATTGCACAAACACTCAATACCCAAGGTTGGAACCTTAACGAAATTGCCGTCAAGGTTCAAGCCGGAATGCCCCGCCCTGGGGCAAAAGCGCCCCGTCCCCCAAAAGAAGCCCAGCCCCTGGGAGAAACCGCGCTCAGCGCTTTCGAATCGTTACAAGAAAATTTGCGCCCGGGGCCGCTGGCCGATGCCGTCGCCAGACTGCTGGCGCATCACAAGAACAAATAGCAGCAGGCGCGGGCTCGGGAAAAGCGGCTCGCAGAGCCGTGCGCGGCTCAGGCCAAAATCAGGCGAGTTTCCACTCGTGGCGGAACGCCTGTGGCGCCGCAGCCTGGGATTCGTAAGTCACCAGTTCCCAGGCATCACGCTGCGCCAATAGCGCACGTGCAAGCTGGTTGTTCAGACCGTGGCCGGACTTGCAAGCGACGTAGCGCGCCACCAAGGGCTTGCCCAGCAGGTACAAATCGCCAATCGCGTCGAGAATCTTGTGTTTGACGAACTCGTCGTCGTAACGCAAGCCGTCGCTGTTCAAGACCCGGTACTCGTCCATCACGATGGCATTGTCCAGGCTGCCGCCGCGGGCCAGGCCCATCGAACGCAGCGCCTCGACCTCGTTGACGAACCCGAAAGTACGCGCGCGAGCAATTTCGCGCACGTAGGAATGCGTAGCAAAATCGATCTCGGCGAAATTGGCCGTGGAATCGATCGCCGGATGGCGGAAATCAATCGAAAACGCCAGAGCGAAACCCTCGTGCGGCTCCAGGCGCGCCCATTTCAGGCTGCGGCCTTCACCCTCGCGGATCTCGACGGGTTTCTTGACGCGGATGAATTGTTTGGGAGCGTTCTGCTCGACGATGCCGGCCGAGCGCAACAGATACACGAACGTCGCGGCGCTGCCGTCCATGATGGGGACTTCTTCGGCCGTGAGATCGACGTGCAGGTTGTCGATACCCAGGCCCGCCAGTGCGGACATCAAGTGTTCGACGGTAGAAACACGGACGTTGCCTTGTTGCAGCACAGACGCCATGCGGGTATCGCCCACGCCGTCTGCTTGCGCGGGCAGATCCACGACTTGCGGCAGATCGACTCGGTGAAAGACGATACCAGTGTTGGCTTCGGCAGGACGCAGAGTAAGCTCGACCCGACGTCCCGAGTGGACGCCAACGCCTGTTGTGCGGACGAGATTCTGAATACTGCGCTGTCGAAACATAGTTATTTGTGTTTGGGCCTAGCCAGTAAAAATCAATGAAATCACCGGCATAAGATCATATTGTAACCCCGGCAGGCGCCCTGCGCCACGCTTTTGATACATCTGCCGACACATCTGCCCCACTGTACCGAACACATTACATCTGCTATCGGACGGTATTGAAAGCAAGACAAAACTGTCGCGCGCACACCGCCCGGCGTCCGGCCCGTCAGGGGAAACGGGCCGGCGCTGAGGGAGTCGGGCCAGTTCCCCAGCCCGTTTTAACGCAACATCAATCCGCTTGCTTGCGCAGGAATGCCGGGATATCGAAGTGATCCATCCCCGAGCTTTCCAGAGCACGCACCTGGGCCGACGCCTGGGTGCGCGGGTTACGCATCACCGAAGGCATGTCCAGATTGCGGTAGTCGCCCTGCTGGCCCATCATCCCGCCCATCACAGGCATGTTGTCGGTACCGGTACGCAGGCCTTCGGCCACGTTTTGCACCAGCTTCGGTGCGGCAACGGCACGGCCCAGGCCGGTAGCGACCACGGTCACGCGCAGGCTGTCGGCCATGGACTCATCGTAAGCCGTACCGAAGATCACGGTCGCGTCGTCCGAAGCGTAGCTGCGGATCGTTTCCATGATTTCGCGCGTTTCGCGCATCTTCAGCGAGCGGCTGGCGGTGATGTTGACCAACACGCCGCGAGCGCCGTTCAGGTCCACGCCTTCGAGCAGCGGGCAAGCGATGGCTTGCTCGGCTGCCACGCGGGCACGATCGGCACCGCTGGCGGTCGCCGTGCCCATCATGGCCTGGCCTTGTTCGCCCATGATCGTCTTGACGTCTTCGAAGTCAACGTTCACGTTGCCTTCGACGTTGATGATCTCGGCGATACCGGCGCATGCGTTGTGCAGAATATCGTCGGCGGACTTGAAGCAATCTTCTTGCGTGGCGTCCTCGTCCATCAGCTCATAGAGGTTCTCGTTGAGCACCACGATGAGAGAATGTACGTGCTTGGCCAGCTCGTTAATGCCCTCTTCAGCCATCTTCAGGCGCTTGTTGCCTTCGAAGGTGAAGGGTTTGGTCACGACGCCCACGGTCAGGATGCCCAGTTCTTTGGCGACTTCTGCCACCACCGGACCAGCCCCCGTTCCCGTGCCGCCACCCATACCAGCGGTGATGAACACCATATGAGCGCCGTTCAAAGCCGAACGGATTTCTTCGCGTGCGGTTTCTGCCGATGCGCGGCCTTGTTCAGGCTTGGCACCAGCACCCAGGCCCGTGCGGCCCAGGCGAATCTGCACCGGCGCATTGGTAGCCGCCAGCGCTTGGGCGTCAGTATTAGCGCAGATGAAATCCACGCCGTTGACGCCGCTACGGATCATGTGCGCGACGGCATTGCCGCCTGCACCGCCAACACCTACGACCTTGATGACGGTCCCTTTGGTGTTGTTCTCAAGCATTTCAAAGTTCATCATGATGACTCCCTCACAAGTCTGGATATGCAAATCACAAAAATTCCCCAACAACCTATGCTTTTGTGAATCGCTTCAAAGCCGACGCCGATCGGATGATCCGCAACGGGTTTGAAACGTCTCCCCTATTCGGCCTGCGCCGTCTTTCGACGGATCAAGCCAGGAGCAGGCCCCGGTCTGCCCCTTGATCAATTCATGAACCACTCCTTCATACGAGCCAACAGGCTCTTGAAGTTGCCCGTCTGTGCAGCCACTTTGCGGCCCCGCACACGCTGCATACGTGCTTCCTGCAACAAGCCCATCACGGTCGAGAAACGCGGATTGCGCATCACATCCGACAGGCTGCCTTCGTACTCGGGCGTGGCCACGCGTACCGGCTTGAGGAACACGTCCTCGGCCAGTTCGATCATGCCGGGCATCTGTGCAGAGCCTCCGGTCAACACCACGCCCGAAGCCAGGAGGTCTTCGTAGCCCGACTCCCGCACGACTTGTTGCACCAGCGAAAACAGCTCTTCGACGCGCGGCTCGATCACGGCACCCAGTGCCTGGCGTTTCACCTGGCGCGGGCCGCGATCGCCCAGTCCCGGCACCTCGACCGACTCGTCAGGGCGCGCCAGGACTTGCTTGGCCACGCCGTACCGCAGTTTGATTTCTTCGGCATCCGGCGTGGGCGTGCGCAGCATCGCAGCGATGTCGTTCGTGATCTGGTCGCCTGCGATCGGCAGCACTGCAGTGTGACGAATCGCACCACCGGTATAGATCGCCACATCCGTTGTGCCGCCACCGATATCGACCAGTACCACGCCGAGCTCTTTCTCGTCGGCGGTCAGGCAGGCCAGGCTGGAGGCCAGCGGCTGCAGAATCAGGTCTTGTACTTCCAGGCCGCAACGGCGCACGCACTTGACGATGTTTTGCGCCGCGCTGACAGCGCCGGTGACGATGTGCACGCGGACCTCGAGACGCAAACCGCTCATGCCGATGGGCTCGCGGATGTCTTCCTGGCCATCGACGATGAATTCCTGGGTCAACACGTGCAGTACTTGTTGATCGGTGGGGATGTTCACCGCTTTGGCCGTTTCGATCACACGCGCGACGTCGGTGGCAGTGACCTCCTTGTCTTTGACTGCCACCATGCCGCTCGAATTAAAACTGCGGATGTGGCTGCCCGCGATGCCGGTATAGACGTCGCGGATTTTGCAGTCGGCCATCAGCTCGGCCTCTTCGAGCGCCCGCTGAATGGAGTTGACGGTGGTCTCGATATTGACGACCACGCCCTTGCGCATGCCGCGCGATTCGTGCTGGCCAAGGCCGAGCACTTCAAAACGCCCTTCCGGCAGGATTTCGGCGACCACGGCTACTACTTTGCTAGTGCCGATATCGAGGGCGACGATGAGGTCCTTGATGTCACGGGTCATGGCGTTAACGCTTCTTTGAAGATGTGGATGAGGATTTCGATTTCGGTTGCCCTTCCGGCAGCGGTGCCAAAGCCAGGGCGAACCCGTTGGGATAACGTAGGTCGGCCTGCGTCACGCCGCGGCCCTCGAGCCGGCTGACCACGGCCGGCCAGGCTTGCACGAACCGCTGGATACGGGCTGCGAACGGCAGCGCGCCGGGCACGCCATGCGGATCGGGCGCATCGGCCCCCGGATCGCGGCCCAGGTCGAGCACCAGACCGTTGGACAAGGTGGCTTTCCAGGCATAACGCGGGCTCAAGTCCAGCTCGCGCACATGTAAATCCAGCGGTGCGAACCAACGGGCCAATTCGGCGTAACGCTGCACTACCAACCCCTCGGTGCCCTCGGGCCCGGAGAACTGCGGCAATTCCGTATCGTCGTCGAGCTCGCCCGTATTCGCTGTGAACGCCTCGCCCCAGGTGTTGATCATCTGGTTTTCGTTCCATAGCGCCAGCGGTTGCTCTTCCTCGATCTGCACACGCAGGGTTCCAGGCCAGATGCGCCGGATCGATGCGCGACGTACCCAAGGCACCGATTCGAACACTTCGCGGGCTTCGTCCAGATTCACGGTAAAAAAGTTCCCGTCGAATCGATGGGCGATCACCGCCCGCACGGACTCTGCCGATACGTAATGCAACTCCGTGTCGGGAGCAGGCTCCAGTTCGATCGCCGACAACGTGAAGTACGGACGATGCCCGATCCACACTACGCATGCCGCGAGCATGGCCACCACTGCCAGCACGGCGAGCGTGTTGGCAATCAGGTTGGTGGTGCGAGCGTCGTTCCACACAGAAGATTCCGATTCAAATTACGATTGACGGGCGGGGCTGTGCACCTTGCACGAAGCCTCGGACAAAATAGCGACACACAGTTCGGCGTAACTCATACCTACTGCCTTGGCAGCCATGGGGACCAGCGAATGACTGGTCATCCCCGGCGAGGTATTGGCCTCCAGCAACCACGGCTGGTTATTCGCGTCCAGCATGAAATCAATACGCCCCCAGCCTGCGCAACCCAGCGCGCGATAGGCGCGTTCGGCGATATCTTCAACACGACGCGCCACGTCGTCGGGCAGGTTGGCGGGACAAAAATACTGTGTCTCGTCGGAAAAATATTTGTGCTCGTAGTCGTAGTTGCCGCCAGGCGCAACGATCTCGATCACCGGCAACGCGCGCGCTGCATGCCCGGTACCCAACACCGCCACGGTCAACTCGCGTCCAACGATGAATTGCTCGGCCAGAACCTCGTCGTCAAAACGTGCTGCCTGCGCGTAGGCCTCTTTCATGTCGGAATAACCCACGACCTTGGTAATACCGACGGTCGAACCTTCATGCGGCGGCTTCAGGATCAACGGCAGACCCAGACGATCGGGCACGGTGCGCAGCTCGGATTGCGCGTCCAGCGACTCAAAGGCTGGCGTAGGCAAGCCATATTGCAACCACACACGCTTGGTCATGGTCTTGTCCATGGCCAGGCTGGACGCCATGGGGCCGCTGCCCGTATAAGGCAATCCCAGCAATTCCAACGCCCCTTGCAAGGTGCCGTCTTCGCCATAGCGGCCGTGCAACGCAATGAATACGCGATCAAAGCCCGCTGCTGCCAAATCCGCCAGCGAACGTTCGCCCGTGTCGAACAGATGCGCATCGACGCCCGCGCTCTGCAAGGCCTGATGCACGCCTTGCCCAGACATGATCGACACATCGCGTTCGGCGGACCGGCCGCCATACAAGACGCCAACCTTGCCCAAGGCCTTCACATCGATGGGCTGTTTTGCCGCCTGGCTCATGCCAACTCTCCTACCAAGCCGGGCACTTTGCTGATCGAGCCAGCGCCCATGACCACAACCACGTCACCGTCACGCACGAAGTCCACAATGGCCTGCGGCAATTCGGATACGTCTTCCACAAACAAGGGTTCCACACGTCCTGCGACACGCAGCGCACGCGACAAGGCACGGCCGTCGGCTGCCACCAGCGGCGGCTCGCCTGCGGCGTAGACCTCGGTCAGCAATACGGCATCGGCATTGCCCAGCACGCGGACGAAATCCTCGAAGCAATCGCGTGTGCGGGTATAGCGGTGCGGTTGAAAAGCCAAGACGATGCGCCGATCCGGCCAAGCGCCCCGTGCTGCAGCCAATGTCGCAGCCATTTCCACCGGATGATGGCCATAGTCGTCGATCACGGTAAATGTTCCGCCGCCGTGGTCCGCAGGCACGGCGAAGTCACCCGTTTGCGTAAAGCGGCGGCCAACACCAGTGAATGACGTCAAAGCCTGGCAAATCGCCTGATCGCTCACACCCAGCTCGGTCGCGACTGCCACGGCGGCCAACGCGTTGCGCACGTTATGCAGCCCTGGCAGGTTGAGCTCCACGTCCAGAGGCGGCAACGAGACATCCCGATCCTGACGTAGCACAGTAAAGCGCATGCGGGTGCCATCGGCTTGCACGTTTTCAGCGCGGACCTGGGCGTCTGGGCTCAGGCCATAGGTCGTAATCGGCCGCGATACGAACGGCATGATCTCGCGTACGTTCGCATCGTCCGCGCACAACACCGCGCTGCCATAGAACGGCAGGCGTTGCGTGAACTCGATGAATGCACTCTTCAATCGCGCGACGTCATGACCATAGGTGTCCATATGGTCGGCGTCGATATTGGTCACGATCGCCATGACGGGCAACAGGTTAAGGAACGACGCATCAGATTCGTCGGCCTCGACCACGATGTATTCGCCTTGGCCCAACCGTGCATTGGCGCCAGCCGAATTCAAGCGGCCGCCAATCACAAAGGTCGGGTCCAGATCGCCTGCCGCCAGGATGCTGGCGACCAGGCTAGTCGTGGTCGTCTTGCCATGCGTACCGGCCACGGCGATGCCACGCTTCAAACGCATCAACTCGGCCAGCATGATGGCGCGCGGCACCACGGGAATACCTGCCGCGCGCGCGGCGATGACCTCGGGGTTGTCCCCGGCAACGGCTGTGGAGGTCACGATCGCGTCGGCGCCAGCGACGTTCGAGGCCGTGTGGCCGAGGGCGACCGTCGCTCCCAGCGAGGCTAGACGACGGGTGACCGCCGACTCGCTCAGATCGGAACCGCTGATGGTATAGCCGAGGTTCAACAGCACCTCGGCGATGCCGCTCATGCCCGAACCGCCGATACCGACGAAATGAATATGCTGGATTCTGTGTTTCATGTTGCGCGCCTCGCTGCTTGTTCGCAGACATCGGCGATATCTGCCGCAGCTTGCGGACGCGCATGATGACGCGCCCGTTCCGCCACGGACTGGAGTTCAGGACGCGTGCGCTGGCGTAACCATTCAGCCAGCCACTCAGGCGTCAGTTCGGGTTGCGGGCACAGCCAGGCGGCCTGCACATCGCTCAAAAAACGGGCGTTTGCGGTCTGATGGTCATCAATGGCATGCGGAAACGGCACAAACAACGCCGCCACACCCGCAGCGGCAACCTCGGCCACCGTCATCGCACCCGCACGGCAAATCAATACATCGGCCTGCGCCATCGCGGCGGACATGTCGTCAATAAAATCCCGGCAATCCGCTTGCACGCCCGCTTGGGCGTAACCGTCACGCAATGCTTGCAGATGTTGTTCGCCGGCTTGGTGGGTGACTTCCGGACGGGCCTGCGGCTCGATCAAGGCCAGCGCGCGAGGCAACACGGTATTCAATGCTTGTGCGCCGAGACTGCCTCCCACAACCAGAACACGCAACGGCCCGGTACGCCCGCCATAACGCGCCGCAGGCTCCGGCAGCGCGCACAGATCTTGGCGCACCGGATTTCCGAGGACCTCCCCACGCGGCAGCACATTCGGAAAACCGCTCAGCACACGGCGGGCACGCTTGGCCAACCATCGGTTGGCGGTGCCGGCCACCGCGTTTTGCTCATGCACCACCAAGGGCATGCCGCGCAGCGACGCCATCATGCCGCCAGGAAAGGCCACATAGCCGCCCATGCCCAACACCACATCGGGACGGACCTGCGACAGACGCTGCCAGGCTTGCATGCAAGCGCGCGCCAACAGGAACGGCAGCTTGAGCAATGCCATGACACCTCGTCCGCGTACGCCCTGAAAGCGCATCGGCACCAGATCAAAACCGCGGGAAGGCACCAGGCGGCCTTCCATTTTGTCGGGGTTGCCCAGCCACAACACGCGCCAGCCGCGTTCGCGCAGAATCTGCGCGACAGCCAAGCCAGGCATGATGTGTCCGCCCGTACCGCCTGCCATGATCAGAATAGTGGGCGCCGTCATACACGCCCCCCTCGCATCATGATGCGGTTCTCGATATCGACCCGCAGCAAAATGGCCAGTGCGACCAGGTTCATCACAATGCCCGAGCCGCCATAGCTCATCAACGGCAGCGTCAGCCCCTTGGTCGGCAACAGTCCCAGGCAAACGCCCATATTGATAAATGCCTGCACACCAATCCAGATGGCGACGCCCTGCGCGACCAGCCCGGCAAAAGTGCGCTCCATCGCGATGGCCTGCCGGCCAATGTCAAAGCCACGCTGAATAATGACGACAAACAGGAACAACACCAGCAGCACGCCGGCGAAACCCAGCTCTTCGCCCACGACGGCCATTAGAAAGTCGGTATGCGCCTCTGGCAGGTAATGCAATTTTTCCACGCTGGCGCCCAACCCAACGCCAAACCATTCGCCACGGCCCAAGGCGATCAGCGAATGCGACAGCTGATAGGCACTGCCATACGCGTTGGCATCATCCCAGGGATCCAGATAGGCAAACAAACGTGCACGCCGCCACGGCGACAACCAGATCAACAGGAGAAAAGTCCCGACCATCACGCCCGTGAGGCAGCTGAAGTATTTGCCGTTGATGCCTCCTACAAACAGGATGCCGATCGCGATCGCCACGATCACGATGAACGCGCCCAAGTCGGGCTCCAGCAACAACAGCATCCCCACCGCACCCAAGGCGAAAGCCATAGGCAAAAAGCCGCGCACGAACGATTGCATGTATTCCTGCTTGCGCACGGTGTAATCCGCCGCGTACAGCAAGGCACACAACTTCATCAATTCAGACGGCTGAAAGTTCAGCGGGCCCAGCGGAATCCAGCGATGCGCGCCATTGACCTCACGGCCGATACCGGGAATCAGCACGGCGAGCAACAAGGCCAACGCGACCATGAATCCCGGCACAGCCATGCGTTGCCAGAATCGCATGGGCATCGACAATGCAACGGCGCCTGCGATCAAGCCGGCCGCGAGGAACAAACCATGGCGGATCACGAAATAGAACCGGCCATACGAGGCATAACGAGGGCCATCGGCCAACGCGATCGACGCTGAATAGACCATCAACAGGCCGAGCAACAGCAGCGTCACAGACGCCAGCACCAGCGGCGCATCGTAATTGCGCATGCGAGTCCGTCCTGGTCGGACGGCGTTGAGGCTGGTGGTGAGTTCGGCGAATAGACTCATCTCACACCTCTCCGTGATCGCGCGCGAGGTCTTCAACCTCTTCGGCGAACACCGCACCACGATGCGGGTAATTACGGAACATGTCCATGCTGGCGCACGCCGGCGATAACAGCACGGCATCGCCAGGCTCGGCCAGTTCGGCGCTGCGGCGAACTGCCTCACGCATATCTTTTGCGGAAACGCACGGCACACCGGTCTCGGCCAGCACGCGCCCAATCTCGGGGCCGTCGGTGCCGATCAACACCACGGCGCGAGCGTAGCGCGCCACGACGGGGGACAATGGTGAAAAATCCTGGCCTTTGCCCAATCCGCCTGCAATCAGAACAACGGGCTGGCCCAGCCCTTCCAATGCTGCGACGGTAGCGCCGACATTGGTGCCTTTGCTGTCGTTGATGTAATCCACGCCACTGACCGAACGCACGAACGCCGCCCGATGCGGCTCACCCGTGTATTCACGCAACGCGCGCAACATGGGGCCCCAGCCAATATTCAGCACACGAGCCAATTGCAAAGCCGCCAACGCGTTCAAACCATTGTGCAGCCCACGGATACGCAACGCGTCCAGCGGCATCAAGCGGCTGATGCGCCCGGGCTCCCGTTGCGGGGGCGGCGCGTTTTTCTTGCGCTTGACCGGAGGGGCCGGCTCGTCAAAATCAGTAGATTCGCAGGCTACGAGCCACGCCATACCTTGGCCCAGCTCCATACCCATATCACCGATCAACTCCGGCATGTCGCGCCCGAACGAGCGCACATTCAAATCCGGCAATGCCTGGACCATGGCGGCGACCCTCGGGTCATCACGGTTCACGATAGACACGCGCGCGAGGTGCAGCAAGCGGGCTTTAGCCTTGGCATAGGCTTCAATGTCGCCATGCCAATCCAGATGGTCCTGCGTCACATTCAATACGGTTGCGGCATCGGGCGACAGACTCTGCGTCGTTTCCAACTGGAAACTGGACAACTCCAACACCCATACCTGGGGCAGATCGTCTTCATCGAGCGCTTCCATCAGCGAGGCCAGAGCGGCCGGGCTGATGTTGCCCGCGGCACGCGCGCTGAAGCCTCCGGCTTCGACCAGTTGCCGCGTCATTGCCGTCACTGTGGTCTTGCCGTTGGTGCCGGTCACTGCCAATACGTGCGGGCGATATTCCCGAGATGCCGCCAACTCGGCCAATGCCCGGGCGAACAACTCGATTTCACCAACGATCTCAATGCCGCGCTCAGTCGCCAGTTGCAACAACGCCTGCGCAGGCGGCTGATTTGGAGCCAAGCCAGGGCTGAGCACCAGTTGCGACACACCATCGAGCAGCGCCGGATCAAAGACATCCCCACAACCCAGACGGTAATCCACGTCCGATCCGCTTTCAGACAAAGCGGATTTCAACGCAGCCAATCCGCCCGGCTCGGCACGCGTGTCGGCCACTCGCAGCGCCGCCCCTTGGCGGGCGCACCAGCGAGCGGCGGCCACGCCCGTCTCGCCCAATCCGAGGATCAGGACAAGCGGCGACTCCGCGCGAAGGGTGTCTGGACTATTCATCGCAACTTCAGAGTAGAAAGGCCGATCAGCACCAGCATCATGCTGATGATCCAAAACCGCACGACGACCTGGGTTTCTTTCCAGCCGCCGACTTCAAAATGGTGATGCAGCGGCGCCATGCGAAAAATCCGCCGCCCCTGTCCATATTTGCGTTTGGTGTACTTGAACCACGTCACCTGCATCATCACGGACAGGGTTTCCACCACAAACACGCCGCCCATGATGAACAAGACGATTTCCTGACGCACGATCACCGCGATCGTGCCAAGCGCGCCGCCCAGTGCCAGCGCCCCCACGTCACCCATGAAAACCTGTGCCGGATAAGCGTTGAACCAAAGGAACGCCAACCCAGCCCCGCCAATCGCGGCGCACAGCACCATCAGCTCGGCCGCCCCCGGGATATAGGGGAACAGCAGATACTTGGAAAAGTCGACACGGCCGACCACGTACGCAAAGATCCCCAGCGCACTGCCGACCATGACCGTCGGCATGATGGCCAGACCGTCCAGGCCGTCAGTCAGATTCACTGCATTGCTCGTGCCCACGATCACGGCCCATGTCAGGACCACAAACCCAAGCACACCCAGCGGATAGCTGACGGATTTAAAGAACGGCACGATCAAATCGGCCCGGGTCGGCAAAGGCATCGTGAAACCGCTGCCTACCCATGCCTTGAACAACGGCCACAGTTCGGCATTGGCCGGCGCCGACACTGCGAACGCCAGATACACGGCAGCCACCAGACCGATGGTGGCTTGCCAAAAGAATTTCTGCCGTGCCGGCATGCCTTCAGGATCGCGATGCACGACTTTTCGGTAGTCGTCCATCCACCCTATCCAGCCAAATCCGAATGTCACGAGCAGCACGACCCAGACAAACCGGTTGGTCCAGTCTGCCCACAACAACGTGCTGATAGCGATGGAAATCAGAATCAACGCGCCACCCATGGTGGGCGTGCCGTTCTTTACCAGATGCGACTCCGGACCATAGGCGCGGACTGCCTGGCCGATCTTCATCTCGGTCAATTTGCGAATCACGCGAGGCCCGGCCACCAGACCGATCAACAAGGCTGTGGCGCATGCCAGCACGGCGCGCATGGTGATGTATTCCAGCACGCCGATGACGCGCACATCGTCGGACAGCCAACGGGCGATTTCAAGCAGCATGAGAGCCTCCTTGGCGCGCAGCCGTCATATTGTTGTTATTGTCGGTAGACAGCACCTTCACCACCCGCTCCATGCGCATAAAGCGCGAACCCTTCACTAATAAACTCGCCGGACGCATGCTTTGCAGCGCCTCCACAATGGCTTCGACAGACTCGCAAGATACGGCCCCATCGCCGAACGCGGCCGCCGCGTCGCGACTGGCCTCTCCCAGCGTATAGAGGGCGTCGATACCGTGCTCACGGGCATACGCGCCCACCTCGCGATGCATAGCAGGGCCGTTATCGCCCACCTCGCCCATATCACCCAATACCAGAGCGCGCGGTCCGGGCAATCGCGCCAAGACATCCACCGCTGCGCGTACCGAGTCCGGATTCGCGTTATAGGTATCGTCGATCAGCGTCGTCCCGTCGGGCAGAACCTTGCGTTGCATCCGCCCCGCCACTGCGCTGAACGACTCCAATGCCCGTACGGCCGCAGCCAGCGGCGCACCAACTGCCAACGTGGCAGCGATAGCGGCCAACGCATTGCGTACGTTGTGCAGGCCGGGGACCGGCAGCACCATATCCGTAGATCCGGCCGGCGTCACGACATGGCAGCGCGTGCCCTGCTCGGTTGCCGTAATGTTCTCGGCATAGACGTCCAATCCAGGCTGCAGGCCGAACCGCAATACGCGCCGCGCTGCGGCCTGGGCTTCCCACACGCCGCAATGCGCATCGTCTCCGGGGAATACAGCGACGCCATCATCCGGCAGCGCCTCAATAGCCGCACCGTTTTCTTGCGCCACAGCCTCGACCGAGTGCATGAACTCCTGATGTTCGCGCTGTGCATTGGTGATCAATACGACCGAGGGCGCCGCCATGGCCGCCAAGACCGCGATTTCACCGGGATGGTTCATGCCCAGCTCAAATACTGCCGCACGATGCTGTGCGCGCAAACGCAGCAGCGTCAGCGGCACACCAATGTCATTATTAAAGTTGCCAGCTGTCGCCAGCCGGCCTGCTTCGCCCAGCCAATCGGCCAGAATCGCAGAGACCATTTCTTTTGTCGTAGTCTTGCCGTTGCTGCCCGCTACCCCAATCACCGGCAGCGCGAATCGCGCACGCCATGCAGCGCCAATGCGCATCAACGCGACACGAGTGTCGCCCAGGACCAGTTGCGGCAACGATACGTCAGCGACCGGATGCGCCACCACGGCCGCGCAAGCCCCCGCCTGCTGAGCCTGCGACAGATAGTCATGACCGTCGAAGTTCTCGCCCGCCAGGGCCAGGAATACCTCATCGGCACCAACCTTTCGCGTATCGGTAGACAAGGCTGCCGCATGCGGCAGCAGCAAAGCCAACTTTGCCCATTCGCGATCGTCGAAGGGCAACTTGACGCCGGCGACTTCCTGGTATGTCTCGTGTCCCTTGCCGGCCAGCAAGATCACATCATCGGGCTCAGACGCCCAGATCGTCTGCATGATCGCGCTCGCGCGATCTGCCTCAACGGTAAGCCGAGCGCCACGCGGGATACCGGGCAGGATCTGCGCAATGATGACGGCAGGGTCTTCACCACGCGGATTATCGCTGGACACCGTAATCTTGTCGGCCAGATCGGCGGCAATACGCCCCATTTCCGGGCGCTTGCCGGCATCGCGTTCACCGCCGCATCCAAACAGACACACCAACCTGCCGCCCCGCGCATCCGCGATAGGCCGCAGTGCGGTCAAGGCACGTGCCAACGAGTCCGGAGTATGAGAGTAGTCCACCACCACGAGAGGGCCACGGCCTGCTGCCGCTCCTGCATTCAGTGTCAATGGCTCCACCACTTGCAGGCGGCCATCCACAGGCCGAGTCTCGGACAAGGCGCGCGCGATCTGCGCTAGCGGCCAGCCCAGTTTGTACAACACGCCAGCGACCAGCAACAGGTTGGAGACGTTGTGGCGCCCCAGAAGCGACGTCACAATCTGCGCTTCACCGTCGGGCGACACCAAAGTGAATACCTGGCCATGTGCCGTCGCCTGCAGGTCGCGCACCTGAAACGCAGCAGGCGTATCCTGCTGGGTATATCCCAATGCCAAGGTATCCGGCAACGATTGCAACAATCGCTCGCCCGCCGCGTCATCGGCGTTGATGATGGCCGCGGCCAGGCCAGGCCAATGGAACAATCGTGCCTTGGCCTGCTCGTAGCTGTCCATCGAGCCGTGGTAGTCCAGATGGTCGCGGGTCAGATTGGTAAAACCGGCAATCTCGATACGCACAGCATCCAACCGCCCCTGCTCAAGGCCTATCGACGACGCTTCGAGCGCGACCGCCTGGGCTCCCGCTTCACGCATCAACGCCAGGATGCGGTGCACGGTCAACACGTCCGGCGTCGTCAGGCTACCGCCCAGCGACTGCCCATCCGGCAACAAAGCGCCCAGCGTGCCAATGCTGCCGCAAGGTTTGCCCGCGGCCGTCAACGCCTGCGAAATCCATTGCACGCAGGAGGTCTTGCCATTGGTGCCGGTAATCGCCACCACGCTCAAGGCCGCCGAAGGCTGCCCATACCATTGGTCAGCGAGTTCGCCGAGCAAGGTACGCAACGCCGGCACAACATGTACCCGGGCGTCGTTCTGAGCGCCGGCCGGCGCGGGGGCTTCGCACAATACTGCCGAAGCACCTTGGTCCAGCGCGCGCGCAATGTAATCCCGGCCGTCCACCGAGCCGCCGGGGCAGGCCACGAATACATCACCCGCCACGATCTCGCGCGAATCCAGACGCAAATCAGCGCCCGCCGCGGCATGCGTGCGCAACCAGGCCAACGCCTGGGCAGCAGGGGACAGTTGGCGCGCGGCGGTCATCGCGCTTTCTCCTGTACGCCAGCCACGATGGTAGATTCGAACGGCGCATCCGGCTGCACGCCCATCATGCGCAGGCTGCCGCCCACGATCGTGGAAAACACAGGCGCGGCGACCGCGCCGCCGTAATAACCGCCGACCTTGGGCTCGTCAATGGACACGGCCACGACAATGCGCGGATTCGACACTGGCGCAAACCCGACAAACGAACTGCGATAGCGCTGGGTACTGTATTTACCGTCCACGATCTTGCGCGCCGTACCGCTCTTGCCGGCGACCCGATAGCCCTGCACCTGTGCAGCTTTGGTGCCCTCGGGGCCTGCAGCTGCCTCGAGCATGCTGCGCACCAGTTGCGCCACCTCGGGGCTATAGACTTTGACGCTGGTCGGATCGCTATCCCGCTTGATCAAGGTAGGTGTCACCATATCGCCGTTACGCGCGAAAACGGTATAGGCGCGCGCCACCTGCAACAAGGACACGGACAAACCATACCCGTAGGCCATCGTGGCTTTTTCGATCAGGCGCCAACGATCCCAGGGACGCAAACGGCCCGGCGCAGCCCCGGGGAAGCCCAGTTGCGGCACGCGGCCGAAACCCAGTTCAGTAAAGCGTTCCCACATCTCGCGCGACTGCAGCTTCTCCGCGATCATCGTCATCCCGATATTGCTGGAACGACGCAGCACGCCGGCCACGTTCAGCATGCCGTTGCGGCTCACATCATGAATCGTGCTGCCCTGATAGCGGAATGCGCCATTGCCCGTGTCGAACTGCGTTTTGGTATTGATACGCCCCAGGTCCAGCGCCAGGGCCGCGGTAAAGGGCTTCATGATCGAGCCGGGCTCGAACGTATCGGTAATAGCGCGATTGCGCAGATTAGGCGTCTGAAAGCTTTCGCGATCATTCGGATCGAACGTCGGCAGACTGGCCAACGCCAGAATCTCGCCCGTACGCACGTCCATAATAATGGCGCTGGCCGCAGAGGCCTGGTGCTTTTTCACCGCCTCGCCCAGCTCGCGGAACACCAGATATTGCAAGCGAGCATCGATCGACAGGCTCAGATCGCGTCCGTTGACAGGCGCCGTCACGGCCTGGACGTCTTCGATCACGCGGCCCAGCCGGTCTTTGATCACCCGGCGGCTGCCCGCTGTGCCCGACAGCAATTTGTCGAAGGTCAGCTCGACGCCTTCCTGGCCCGAGTCTTCAACACTGGTAAAGCCCACCAAGTGGGCCGTGACTTCACCGTCCGGGTAATAACGTCGCGTCTCGGCTTGCTGGTGAATGCCCGGGACTTCGAGTTTTTTGATCTGGTCGGCGATGTCTGTGGGGACTTGCCGTTTGAGATAAACGAAATTGCGGTCGACGTCGGCCAAACGGCCGCGCAGATCGGCGACCGACAGGCCCAGCAGCTTGGCCAGGTTGGAGAGCTGTTCTGCCGTCGCCGGCTTCGCATCCTCGGGAATGGCCCAGATGGCACGCGCCGGCACACTGGATGCCAACACCACGCCATTACGATCGAGAATCTTGCCGCGCGTCGCGGCGAGCGTCAGCGTGCGCTCGTAGCGGCGCTCGCCCTGCTGCTGCAAAAACTCGGTAGAGAGGCCCTGCAAATACAACGCGCGCCCTGCCAACACCACAAAAGCGGCCAGCAACAGCACGAGCACCAGCCGGGCACGCCAGGTAGGCAATTGCCCGCGCAGCATGGGATTGTCGAAGAATGGCACGCGCTTCATTGCACGCCTCCGACAGCCGGGGCCGGAATCGGCGCTTGATTCAAATAGATAGTGCGGTCAGGCACGATCGGGATCATCTTCAGATCCTGACGCGCCGCATGGTCGATCCGCGCATTGCGCGCCAACTCGGCGCGTTCCAATTGCAGGCGCCGCCAATCAGTGTCCAAGGTATTGGACAGCGTATTGCCGCGCTCTAATTCAATAAAGAGTTGACGCGATTGATACCGGCTGGTGACCAGCGAGATGGCCGACAGCATCAACAATATAGAAACGATGAGGCTCAAGCGTGCCATTAGCGTGGCCTCCGTTTGGCGCCGCGCTTGGCGGCAGGCGACTCGCCCGGCACACGCATGGCCGGCACGAACGTTGCCGCATCAGCATCCAGGGGCGTATCTGTACGCTCGGCGACACGCAGCACCGCCGAACGCGACCGGGCATTGCCCGCAATCTCGTCATCGCTGGCGAGCACCCGTCCCAGCGAACGCACCAATGGCTGGGGCAACTCGCTCTCCCGCAACGGCAAACGTGCATGCGCGACAGCAGGCTTGGCCGCTGCCGCGATGCACTGTTTGACCATGCGGTCTTCGAGCGAATGAAAGCTGATCACCGCCAACCTCCCCCCTGGGGCAAGCAGTTCTAAAGCTGACGCGAGGGCGCGCGCGAGCTCTTCGAGTTCCCGATTGATGTAAATCCGTAAAGCCTGAAAGGTGCGAGTGGCCGGGTGCTGGCCTTTTTCGCGCGTCCGGACGGCGCTGGCGACGCACTCGGCAAGCTCGAGCGTGGTGCGCAGCGGCCGTGTTGCGCGGCGAGCAGCAATCGCCTTTGCAACCTGAAAAGCAAACCGTTCTTCGCCATAATCTGCTATGACCTCCCGCATCTCATCCACACTGGCATCTGCCAGCCAATCCGCAACCGTTGGGCCACGGGTCGTATCCATACGCATGTCGAGCGGGCCTTCGCGCATAAACGAAAAACCTCGTCCGGCATCATCCAATTGGGGCGAAGACACCCCAAGATCCAACATCACGCCATCGATATGCTCGATGCCGAGTCCTGCCAACGCCTCGCGCATGGTGGCAAAACCATCATGCACGACCGTCACTCGCCGATCGCGCGCCGCCAACTCGGTGGCCACCGCAATCGCCTGAGGGTCCTTGTCGAACACCACCAACCGGGCCTCAGGTCCCAGACGGCTCAACAACTCACTGCTATGCCCACCGCGCCCGAAGGTGCCGTCGACAAACACGCCGCGTTGCACGCGCGCGTGAGCTCGTGCCTCGGCCTGCGCGTCATCCGCCTGGCCTGACCGTGACGCGCCCTTGCCGCCAAAATCGGCCTGCAATAACGCATCCACCGTCGGCGCCAGCAGCACGGGCCGATGTTCGAATTCCATACTCGGTTTCAGAACGAAAACTGGTTCAACACGTCCGGCATCCCCTGAGCCAGGTCCTCCGCCTCGCGGCGGGCCAGGGAAGCGGCATCCCACAGCTCGAAGTGCGCGCCCATACCGAGCATCATCACCTCGCGCGTCATACCGGAAGCGTTGCGCAGTTCAGGCGCAATGAGCACGCGGCCAGAACCATCGATCTCGACGTCCTGGGCATTGCCCAACAACAGCCGCTGCAGTGCGCGCGCCGACATGGGAAACGCGGCGATCTGCTCGCGCTTTTTTTCCCACTCTTGCCGCGGATACATCAACAGGCAGCCATCAGGATGGCGAGTCAGGGTCAACCGGCCTTCGGCCTGCGCAACGAGCGCGTCACGATGCCGGGTCGGAATCGAGATCCGTCCCTTGGCATCGAGCGTCAGCGCGCTGCTTCCCTGAAACACCACATTTACCCCACTTAATTGCACAAATTCCTACTTTTTCCCACTCTACGGTAATGGACAAAGCGGGTCAAGCGGGCGGTTGCAATTTTTTCAATCACAACAAGGACTTAGGACAGTTTTTAAAATGACAAAAATAAAAACCCCCTGATAAATCAGGGGGTTGCAGTAACAATTAAAAGTCCTTAGTCAGGAGTGGGACAAATAGAGCGCCCTTTCAATGTTTTACGTTCGGCCTTGCCGCAGCAAAGCCGCCCCGTTGACGGTATTCAGCTGCAAGACAGGTCTATAGGCCGGATTCTGTACACCGAGTCACCCCGGCGGGCAATCATTCCTCTGCGCGGATCATTGCTGAGCCGCTGTAGCCACCTACCCGCATGCTAGAGCGAGCCGCCCTTCAGGCCCGAAAGCCGTGCACATGCCTATTTGGTGTTGCTCCGGATAGAGGTTGCCGCGTTTCACCCTGCCACGCCGCCCATCGTCGCCGACAGACGCAGTACGGAGATGGCCGTACCGGTGCGCGCCAAAGCGCGCCCGCGCCGCAGACTCGTCTCTGTGGCCCTATTCCTCAGCCACCGGCCGGACTGAATCCGGCGGCGGCTGGACGGCCGTTAGCCGCTATCCTGCTCTGTGGAGTCCGGACCTTCCTCGATGGATTCGCACCCACCGCGATTGCCCGACCTGCCTTGCGGATGCCATTGTACGGTAAGCGGGCGCGGCAACTCGGTCCCTATTTAGATAGGCCAGGTCGGACGCTATACGGAACGCAAGGCGCGCGACCTGCGACAATAGCGCTATCGCAGAAAATCACCGCACTTTGTCTATTTCATGGCCAACAACACTTTGATTACCTTGACGGACGTACAACTGGCGTACGGCCACCATCCGTTGCTGGACCACGCAGATTTCGTCATCCAGGAAGGCGAACGTATCGGATTGATCGGCCGCAACGGCGCCGGCAAGAGTTCACTATTACGTCTGCTGGATGGGCGCAACGTGCCTGACGATGGCGACATCGCTCGCAATTCTGGCCTGAAAGTCGCCACCGTCGAGCAAGAACCCGATCTCGACGAAAACGCCTCGGTATACGACGTGGTCTTTAACCGCGGGGATGATCATGAAGACTGGCAACGGCCATCGCGCGTCCAGGCCTTGCTGGAACGGCTCGGACTGCCTGGCGACGCGCGCATTGCCGGTTTGTCCGGGGGCACGCGCAAACGCGTCGCTTTGGCGCGCGCACTGGCAGACGAACCCGACCTCTTGCTGCTCGACGAGCCTACCAACCATCTGGACTTCACCGGCATTGCCTGGCTGGAGGAGTTGCTTCGCAGTTGGCGCGATGCGGCCGTCATCATCACCCACGATCGGCGCTTTCTGGATGCGATTGCCACGCGCATCGTCGAACTCGACCGCGGCAAGCTGCTGAGTTTTCCCGGCAACTTCTCACAATGGCAGGAGCGCAAAGCCCAATGGTTGGAGTCCGAACGCCTGGAAAACGCCCGGTTCGACAAACTGCTCGCTCAAGAGGAAGTCTGGATTCGCAAAGGCATCGAGGCCCGGCGCACCCGTAACGAGGGCCGCGTGCGGCGCCTGGAGCAGCTCCGCGTCGAGCGCTCGGAACGTCGCGATCGTCTGGGCAATGTGAATCTGGCCATCGCCGAGGGTCAGCGCTCAGGCAAATTGGTCGCCGAGCTGGATAACGTCTCCAAAAGCTTTGGCGACCGCGTGGTGATCCGAGACTACAGCACCACGCTCATGCGCGGCGACCGCATCGGCATTATCGGACCCAATGGCGCAGGCAAAACCACGCTATTGAAAATCATGTTGGGCGAGCTCCCGCCAGACACCGGCAACGTCCGCATCGGGACCAACGTGTCGGTTGCCTACTTCGATCAGATGCGAGCACAGCTCGACGAAAACGCGAGCCTGGTCGACATCATCAATCCAGGCAGCGAGTGGGTAGAGATCGGCGGAACTCGCAAACACGTCATGAGCTACCTGGGCGATTTTCTGTTTTCGCCTGCACGGGCGGGATCTCCGGTCAGCAGCCTCTCGGGCGGCGAGCGCGCACGTTTGTTATTGGCACGCCTGTTTGCCCGCCCGGCGAACGTGCTGGTCCTGGACGAACCCACCAACGATCTGGATATCGAGACCCTGGAACTGCTGGAGGAACTCTTGCAGGAGTACACCGGCACCGTCCTGCTTGTCAGCCACGATCGCGCCTTTCTTAATAATGTGGTGACACAGACCATTGCCTACGAAGGCGAGGGCAAATGGCGAGATTATGTCGGCGGCTACGACGACTGGGTCGCTCAACGTCCGGCTTCAGCCGTTCCTGCAGCCCAGTCGGACAAATCCGCGCGCGCGGCCACCAGCGGCGCGAACACCACGGCCACCAACAACTCGGACACTGGGACAGCGACCCCACGTACCAAGCCCACCCGCGTAGCCAAACTCAGTTCGTGGGAACAGCGCGAGCTCGAAGGGTTACCCGACGCGATCGCCAAAATCGAGGCGCGCCAAGAAGACCTATCCGCTCGTTTGGCGGACGGTACGCTCTATCGCGATGCGCCTGATGAAGTCGAACGCATCAATACCGAACTCGCGGCCCTGGACAAAGAACTGGAAGAAAAATTCGCCCGCTGGGAATTGCTGGAGGCTCGGCGCGGCGACAGCTAATCAATAGACTGCAACTGCTAATCCTGCCACTTGGGCGGGGCGCCTTGGGGGGAGTTCGCACCTCCCGAGGCGCGGCACAATTCCATACTGATCCAGCCAGGCGATGGGGCTCAACCGCCAGAAGCCCTCAAGCCACACGCCAATCCAGTGCTTCACCGGCCGCCAGGGGGACCAACGACGTATCGCCAAACGGCAACTCAGCGGGAATCGAGAACGACTCGCGCCGCAACGTCAGCGTATCGGTGTTTCTTGGCAGACCGTAAAAATCGGGTCCGTGGAAACTGGCGAAACCTTCCAGACGATCCAGGCGCCCGGCGCGCTCGAATGCCGTGGCGTAGAGTTCCATGGCATGCAGCGCGGTGTAGCAGCCCGCACAGCCGCAAGCATGCTCTTTCAATCCGCGAGCGTGCGGAGCGCTGTCCGTGCCCAGGAAAAAGCGCGGGCTGCCGCTCGTGGCGGCATCGACCAGCGCTTGGCGATGCACCTCGCGCTTCAGGATGGGCAGGCAATACCAATGCGGCCGCACGCCGCCCTGGAAAATCGCGTTCCTGTTGTACAGCATGTGCTGCGGCGTGATCGTCGCGGCTATCGGCCCCTCGGCGTCACGCACATACTCTGCGCCGTCCTTGGTCGTGATGTGTTCAAACACCACCTTCAACCCGGGATAGGCCTTGCGCAATGGCAGCATCACACGATCGATGAACACCGCCTCGCGATCGAACACGTCAATATCCGGATCGGTGACTTCGCCATGCACCAATAGAGGCATGCCGCAACGTTCCAACGCTTGCAGCGCACTGCCGCATTTGCCCAGCAGATCCGTCACCCCAGCATCGGAGTTCGTCGTCGCTCCTGCCGGGTAAAGCTTGACCGCGTAGACCTGGCCGGACTCATGCGCGCGCACGATTTCCTCGGCCGTCGTATTGTCCGTGAGGTAGAGCGTCATCAGCGGCGTGAAAGCTGGAACATTTTCCTGCTGGCGCAAGGCGTCCTCGATCCGTTGCCGATACGCCAACGCCTGCTCGGTCGTCGTCACAGGCGGACGGAGATTAGGCATGATGATGGCGCGCGCAAACTGCCGTGCCGTATCGCCCACCACAGCCTGCAATGCCGCACCATCGCGCAAATGCAAATGCCAGTCGTCCGGACGGGTAATCGTTAGTTGAGTAATGTTTTGATCAGACATGAGAGCAACCTGGCTTATTCAGCCAAAGGCATGCCACGCTCGGCCAAGGCGCAAAACATCGCGCTACCCAGCGGAATCACAGCATCATTGAAGTCGAAGTGGGAATTATGCAGTACGCAGCCGGATTCGGCTCCGCCCTGGCCCAATCGGAAATAAGCGCCGGGCCGGGATTGCAGCATGAACGAAAAATCCTCAGAGCCCATCGAAGGCACCAGATCGCGCACCACGTTTTCCTTGCCGATCATATCGGTGGCGATATCAGCAACCAGATTCGCGTGCTGCGGCGTATTCAGCGTTGCGGGATAAATACGCTGGTAGTCGATTTCAGCCGTTGCCCCAAAACCGCCGGCGATCGCATTGACCAACTCGCGCATCCGCGTCTCGACCATTTCCTGCACCGATTTGCGGAAGGTGCGAACCGTTCCCACCAGCCTGGCTTCGCGGGGAATCACGCTCATGGCGCCCGGATGCCCCGCCTGCAGCGATCCGATGGACAACACCGCCGAATCCAGCGGATTAACATTTCGCGACACAATCGTCTGCAGCGCGGTAATCACGTGTCCCGCGATGGTGACCGGGTCAATTGTCTGGTAGGGATGCGCGCCATGGCCGCCGCGCCCCGTAATGGTGATATCGAAACGATCCGCTGCCGCCATCATGGGGCCGGGATTGATCCCGATGGTGCCGGGTTTTAACCCCGGCCAATTATGCAGTGCATAGATGGCATCACATGGAAAGGTATCAAACAACCCGTCTTCCATCATGGCCTTTGCGCCGCCACGGCCCTCTTCAGCCGGCTGAAAAATCAACACGGCAGTACCATCAAAATTGCGCGTTTGTGCCAGATAGCGTGCAGCGCCCAGCAAAATCGTGGTGTGCCCATCGTGTCCGCAACCGTGCATCAATCCCGGTTTGTTGGACTTGTACGCAAAATTGTTATCCTCCGTCATGGGCAGCGCATCCATGTCGGCGCGCAGACCGATCATGCGCCCGCTATCGCGGCCTCTGCCGCGTATAACGCCCACAACCCCTGTCTTGCCTATGCCCCGGTGCACTTCGATGCCCAGGGCCTCTAATGAGCCCGCCACGATGCCTGACGTACGCACCTCTTCGAAGCCCAATTCCGGGTGGGCATGCAAATCTCGGCGTATCGCCGTCAACTCGTCATGAAATAGACGGATAGAATCTAGTGCTGATCTTGCGTACATGAGACGTTACGCACCTTGAACAGAAGGGGGTCAAGCCCCTATTTTAGTTGCTACAGAGCATAAATGGCTTTGTCTTTGAGAGAGAGACACGTTATGCTCCGCCCGCAGGACAATTTTTCCAACAGCCAGAGAAGGAGCGCCGTAATATGGCTACAACCTCCAAACCCGCGACCGCACGCAAGCCGAATGCCGCATTCATGAAGCCCCTGACCCCCAGCGCCGAGCTGGCGGCAGTCATTGGCTCCGACGCCGTGCCGCGCACCGAGGTCACCAAAAAGATCTGGGAATACATCAAAAAGCACAACCTGCAAGATGCCAGCAACAAACGCAACATCAACGCTGACGCCAAGCTGCGTCCGATCTTTGGTAAAGATCAGGTCACGATGTTCGAATTGACCAAGCTGGTCAACGCCCACCTGAAGTAAGCAGGCAACGGGTCGTACCCAGTACGTCCCCATCTGCTGTCGTGGGCCGTTTATGACGGCCCATACGCCCAGGGCTTGCCGCACCGGGCGTGCATCAAGACGCGAGCCCAAATAAAAACGGCTGACCACGGTCAGCCGTTTTTATTTTTACCTGCACAAACTCAAACTGGCCGCCATAAACGTCGCAGGCGGCCATAGGCGGGTTAACTGTACTGGGTAGGCACGGAGCCTTCCATGAGCGCGAGCCAGCCTTTAATCAGGCGATAGAGCACCCAGACAACGGTGGCCACCACACCCAGCCAGCCGATAAAAATCAACGTAGCTATCGCGCTGATAGCAAGCCACAACAGCGCCCACCAGAACGTACGTAGCAGCCAATCAAAATGCGCTGCATACATCGTTCCCGCTGCATCTGTACGTTTGAGGTACATCAACACTACAGCTGCCAATGTCGCTATGCCCAAAAAGCCCCCAGTCACAAAACCCAGGGCGTATAAACCATAGGTGACGTGGGTCAGCGTACGCAGGTCGAGCGAATTGCTGGGTTGAGTAGGGATCTGGGGATCGCTCACGATAACCGCTCCATCGAATAGATTTAGCCAATCTTACCGCACAAAGACGCCAGATCGGGGATAGAAATCGAGATGAGGTTTGAGCGCCACAGCGTAGAAAAGCGGCTCAGAATCAAACAGCGCACGATCCGAGCGGTGCTGATTTTACGATTACGCAAAGACAAAACCCCTCGCAGCGAATGCTGGAGGGGTTTTGCGGGATAAGAGCCTGACGATGACCTACTTTCACAAACGAATGTTCACTATCATCGGCGCAAAGGCGTTTCACTGTCCTGTTCGGGATGGGAAGGAGTGGGACCACCTTGC
>NZ_NEVQ01000014.1 GCF_002261185.1 Bordetella genomosp. 4 | reverse complement strand
TGTCTTGCTTGGCGTTTTTCTGTGACCGTGTTGGCAAAGAGGAAGATCTTGCAGGGCTGCCATTTTCGGGTGCCCTGCACCCCCGAAAATGGCGATCGGTCCGGGCATGCGGCGGGGTGGCGTGGTGCCAAGTTGGAAGGTCTGCTTGGCTAGAGTTGATGCATGCGACGATGATACGTAGAACGTACGACGAGATGTAGAGCATGACGCATGTGGCGCATCCGACGATGCGTAGTAAGTCTCTATGTGTCACGACGCCCTAGCTCGAGAGATCTTCTGTTCATCTCCGATGCCAAAGCCTTCGCATGCAGATCACGCACGCTATTCATGGCCGCGCCCGTAGGCGGCCATGAATAGCAGCCCTGCGAGATCTTCATCCTTGCAAACGCCAGTGCCTACGAAGCCTACGAAGACCAGCCGTGCCAGTGACGGAGGGAATCAGAGATACTGCGAGTCGAGGCGGGGCAGTGACCGTGTTGGCGCGCCTCGGAGTCGAGCGAGGGAAACCGAAGGAGCGTAGCGACGAGGTTGACAAAGCGGTGTCGGCCGCGCAGGCGGCCGACCGACTCCGTGAAGCGCCAACACGGTCACTGCCCCGCCTCGACGTCCAATAGCACTCATACCCCCGCCCCACACGTTGAAACGCCAATCACACCCACGAAGGACTCTCAAACGCATTGACCAAAAAATCAAGCATCCTACGCATCTTCAACGACATGTGTTTGCGGCTGGCATAGACCACATGTATGCCAAGCGTAAACGCATCGTATCCTGGCATCAGCTCGACGAGCGTGCCTTGTTTGAGATCCTCGCCGATGAGAAAGTCGGGCTGCAGGATGATTCCCTGATGCGCTAATGCGGCCAGACGGCAGGTATCGCCGCTGTTTGTGCGAATCCGGGGATTGACCCTGACGCGTACCTCACCATGAGGGCCGGCGAATCGCCAGTCATCTTTGCTGGTCAGATAGCTATAAGAAACGATGTGGTGATCAGCCAGGTCCTCGGGCGTTTTCGGACGGCCGTGTTTTTTGACGTATTGCGGTGAGGCGCACAATGCCATCCGGGTACTCGCCAACTGGCGGCTGATCAGGCGCGAGTCCGGCAAGTTGGTAATGCGTATCGCGAGATCGTATCCCTCATCCACCAGATCGACGATGCGATCGTTCAGATCGATATCCAACGAGACGTTGGGATTTTCGGCGAGAAATCGCGGCCATAACGGCGCCAGATGCAACAGGCCAAAGGAGAGCGGTGCGTTGATGCGCAGCATGCCCACGGCGTGGCCGCCATGCGAGACGGTTTCGGTTTCCAGTTCGTCGAGCGCCGCCGCGAGTTCGACTGCCCTGGCGTGAAAGCGCTGTCCGTCTTCAGTTAGCGATAGGCGGCGTGTGGTCCGGTGCAGCAAACGCAGTCCCAGATGCGCCTCCAGATCAGCGACATGCCGCGAAATGGCGGCCTTGGACAGGTTGGTGGCCTCGGCGGCGCTGACAAAACTTCCATGACGGACGACGGCGAGAAAACTATTGATCTGCTGGAGGTCAAGCATGGATTGTCTCTGTTTTTGGGACAAACTGTCATTTTATTCCGTATTTATCGTTGCCAGTAATGTCAATAAAGTGTGCGTATCCCGAAACGCGGGCAAACGAATAGGAAATCACCATGAATGCAACACTCTCTCTGCTGGGCCGAATCGGCCTGGCGCTTATTTTTATTATTTCTGGTTGGGGCAAAATCACGGGCTACGCGGGCGCTGAACAATATATGAGCGCGATGGGTGTGTCGCCCGCCTTGTTGCCGCTGGTCATTTTGTTGGAACTGGGTGGCGGGTTGGCGATTGCCGCGGGTCTGTTCACGCGCTGGATCGCGATCGCGTTTGCGCTTTTCTCCGTTGCCACGGCTGTTGTGTTTCACGCGAATTTCAGCGACGCCATGCAAGCCATTAATTTTTGGAAGAACATCGCCATCGCGGGCGGGTTCTTGAGCCTGGCTGCGCAGGGCGCGGGAGCGTGGAGTCTGGATGCGTTGAGAAATCTGCGCAAAGCCTGAACGGCATAACGTTCAATGAGCAATGGGCGGGAATTCCGCCCATTGCCGTTTTATACCGCGAGCGCGATCGGCGTGGATTCAGAGAGCGCGGCTCGCAGCCGCCGCAAATAGCTCATTGCGCAGCCACGAATGCGCAGCATCGGCGTCATGGCGAGGGTGCCATGCGGCCGTGAGTCCAAATCCGCCGACCTCCACCGGCAATGGAAGCAAATCCAGCCGGTCCGAGAACCGTTGCAAGAAGCGTTCAGGCAGGGCGCACACATAATCCGTGGCTTCGATCACGAGCGGCGCCAAGTGATACTGTTGAACGGAAACGGCGACGTTGCGCGTACGGCCATGGCGAGCGATGACATCGTCCATAAAGCCGTGAAAATTGCCGCCGTCTCCTGACACAATCACGTGACCCAAGGCGCAATAGTCATCGAGGTCGGGCGGCGTGAGCCCTCTAGGGTGCGCTTTACGTTGCGCCATGACATAACGTTCGCTCAATAATTGCTGGCGGCGTGCGTCGGCTGGCGTTGAAAAACCCGCCGCGATGAGTAAATCTGCTTTGCCGTTAGCGAGCCAGGCGCCCGCCGTGTCGGCAGGGACCGTGTGAAATGCGAGTTGCACATGGGGTGCGCGGCTGGCGACGCGGCGGACCAGATCCAGGCCGACCATGACAAAGCCATTGTCGCTAGCCAGAATTTGAAAGGTGCGTGAATCATGCGCGGGGTCAAAATCCACGCCGCGGGCGAGGGCAGCGTGCAATTCGTGCAATGCGGCTCGCAGGGGCTCGCGGATGGCCAATGCGCGGGCAGTGGGCGTCATGCCACGGCCGTGTTTTGCCGGGACCAGCAACGCGTCATTGGTCAACTCGCGTAGCCGGGCGAGTTGTGCAGATAGCGCGGGTTGGCTGAGGTGCAGCCGCTCGGCTGCACGGGTGACGTTGGCTTCCTCAAGCAGCACGTCCAAGGACCCCAGCAACGCCAGATCCGATCCGCGCAAAGGCGATGGTGTATCAGCCATTTGGATGGCTCCGATATTAATAATCGATTTCAAATATAGCAGCAGTCTGAGCACACTATGGTCTGACAGGGCCGGACTGGGAGTTCGGCGCGGAATGATTCGGAGTCGGATGTGCGGACGAGAAAATCGGATGAGCCTGAGCGGCATGCCTTGCGTGCCTTGGCCAGCGCAAACTTTGCGGTGGGCGGAATGTCGTATGGCGTGGTGGGCGCCTTGCCCGCTTTAGTAGAGGCCTGGCAGATCTCGCCCGGCGATGCGGCGCTATTGATGACGGCGTTCTCGATTGCGTTTGCAGTCGGGGCGCCGGTGCTGCAGGTGCTGGTCGGCCACGCGCGTAGGCGGACGCTGTTGTTGAGCGGTCTGGTGGTGATGTTGCTTGCGACGTTGGCCGGGGCATTTACGGGCAGCTTTGTCTGGTTGCTGATTACGCGGATCGCAGCCGGCTTGGGCGCGGCGATTGTCAGCCCGGTGGCCAATGCGATCGGGGCGGGACTGGCGCCCGCAGAGCGGCGAGGCAAAGCGTTGGCCGTCGTGTTCGTCGGAGTCACTTTGTCCAGCGTCGTGGCGGCGCCGGTAGCCGCAGCGCTGGCCCAAGCCTTCGGTTGGCGGGCGGTCTTCATTGGACTCACGATGATTGCCATGGCGAGCCTAGGTTGGATAATCGCTACGGTACACGACACGTCGCACGGGGAGCCGATGCGGCCGAGGGGATTACTGCAGCTGCTATTGCGGCCGGCAACGGCGGCGGGATTGGCTGTGGTGGTATTGCAAACCGCGGCGTTTTTTGCGACTTATACCTTGATCTTGCCGCTGATCACCCATCATTTCGGCGCGACTGCCACAGAGAGCGGCATCGCCTTGTTGTTGTTTGGACTGACAGGCATTGCGGGAAATCTGATCGCGCAGCGGGTATCGTTGCATCATTCTGCCGATCGGCTGCTGCGCATCGTGATGGTGACGGTGGTGCTGGTCTTTATCGCAATTGCGGTGTTGGGTGCGCCGTTGTGGGAGGATCTGCTCAGGCTGGGCCT
Source organism: Bordetella genomosp. 4 (assembly GCF_002261185.1). Classification (GTDB taxonomy): domain Bacteria; phylum Pseudomonadota; class Gammaproteobacteria; order Burkholderiales; family Burkholderiaceae_B; genus Bordetella_A. The sequence continues at coordinate 36,055 of NZ_NEVQ01000014.1, read as the reverse complement.
ATTGTTCCTGCTGCTCGTCATCTGGGCAGTGATGCAGGACGTGTTTTATCCGTCCCAGTTGCGCCGTGTCGTCGCATTGGAACCCGACTATCGGGGGATGGTGATCGCCTTGAATTCGTCGGGCATCTTTTTAGGAATTGCGTTGGGATCAGGCGTGGGCGGACGCGTGGCCGACCACCTTGGTTTGCTGTGGTTGGCGCCGGCTTCGGTGGTCTTGACGGTGCTGGCGCTTGGCGCTCTGGTTGCGTCACAGCGCCTGACCGCCCGGATGCCGAGCGGGCAAGGAACGGCTGGGCAAGCTCGTGAATGCACTGCGCCATGACATCACGCCCGGCGCAGACTGAATGCGCCGCAATAGTGCATTGAGATCGGCTGTTTTTTCGTAAAACGCACCCAAACAGTGCGTTCAGCCCCTCATAGATTGACTACAATCCCGTCCGGCCTGGTTTTTGTTGCCGGGCCGCGGCGGGGCTTTTGTGTGACAGGTCGTGCGGCACGAGCATGCGGCATGCATTTTGCTTGATTCCGGGCGACTTTCACTCTGACCCCTCGGGTCACTAACACCAGTAGCCCCGCTACGTCGCCTGATGCCTGCCGTTTTCCCTCGTTGTTCAGATGCGCCCCGAGTTGTGCAGGGGCACCTGTGCCGCGTTCGGGTTGAGGGCTTTTTATATCGCCTAGGAGCCGAAACCATGATGTTTGAAAATCTCCCGTCCGTATCCGGACTTGCCCGCCGTAGCGTGCTGAAACTCGGCGTGGCGGCCGCGGGCGTGTTCGTGATGTCGGGCTGGGCCCAGGCGCAGGACGCGGCCAAGATCAAAGTCGCGGCCGTCTATACCGTGCCGGTCGAGCAACAATGGGTATCGCGCATTCACAAGGCGCTGAACGCCGCCAAGGAAAAGGGCGAAATCGAATACGTGTTTTCCGAGAACGTCAGCAACGCTGACTACGAGCGCGTCGTGCGCCAGTATGCGGAGCAGGGCAACAAGCTGATCGTGGGCGAGGCCTTTGCCGTAGAGGCCGCAGCACGCAAGGTCGCCAAGGACTATCCCGAGACCGCGTTCCTGATGGGCTCGTCGGCCAAACCGCAAAAGCCGAATTTTTCGGTGTTTGACAACTATATTCAAGAGCCGGCGTACCTGACCGGCATGATCGCCGGCGGCATGAGCCAGTCGGGCAAGATCGGTTTGGTGGGCGGATATCCCATTCCCGAAGTCAATCGCTTGATGCAGGCGTTCATGGCAGGTGCCCAGGAAATCAATCCCAAGGTCAGCTTCACTGTGTCGTTCATCGGCTCGTGGTTTGATCCTCCAAAGGCCAAAGAAGCCGCCTTTGCGATGATCGATCAGGGTGCTGACGTACTGTACGCCGAGCGTTTTGGTGTGTCTGATGCGGCCAAGGAGCGCGGCAAGCTCGCGATCGGCAACGTGGTCGATACGCAGCCTCAATACCCCGAGACGGTCGTGGCGTCGGCATTGTGGAACATGGAGCCGACGATCGAGCACGCGTTGGCTCAGGTCAAGGCAGGCAAGTTCGCCGCGGAGGACTACGGCCAGTATTCGCTGATGAAGTTCAAGGGCTCCGAGCTGGCGCCGTTGGGCACGTTCGAGTCGAAGATCCCGGCGGAGCTCAAAGCCAAGGTCGAAGCCAAGCAAAAGGCGATCCTGGATGGCAGCTTTGAAGTCAAAGTGAACAACAGCGAACCCAAGTCCAGCGCCAAATGACGGATACCCTGGCCCTGCAACTCGAGGGCATTACCAAGCGTTTTGGCAGCCTGACGGCGAATGACGGCGTCTCGCTGAGCGTGAAGCAGGGCGAGGTGCTCGCCCTGTTGGGGGAAAACGGCGCGGGCAAGTCCACGTTGGTGTCCATTCTGTTCGGGCATTACGTGGCCGACGCCGGCCGTATCACGGTCTACGGCCAGGCGTTGCCGCCCGGCCGTCCCGACGCCGCGCTGGCTGCGGGCGTCGGCATGGTCCATCAGCATTTCACGTTGGCAGACAACATGAGCGTGCTGGACAACGTGATGGTGGGCACGCAGTCGCTGTGGCGGCTCGCTTCCGGGCGCAAGCAGGCCCGGCAGCGGCTGATCGAGCTGGGCCAGCGCTTTGGCCTGGGGGTGGACCCCGATGCGCGCGTAGGAAGCCTGTCTGTGGGCGAGAAGCAGCGCGTCGAGATTCTCAAGGCGCTCTACCGTGGCGCGCGGATCCTCATCCTGGACGAGCCGACGGCCGTGTTGACACCGCAGGAGGTCGATGGCTTGTTCGCGACCCTGCGCGGTTTCGTGGCCGAGGGACTTGCCGTGATTTTCATTTCGCACAAGCTGGATGAAGTCATGGCGGTATCGCAACGTGTGGCCGTGCTGCGCCAAGGCAAGCTCGTGGCCGAACGCGATACAGCATCGACCAATGCGGCAGAACTGGCCGAGCTGATGGTCGGCCGCAAGGTCGTGATGCCGCGTGTGCAGAGCGCCGAACCGCGTGCCCAGGCAGCGCCTGTGGTGACGCTGTCGCAGGTGACCGTAAGCAACAGTCAGGGCGGCGCGCCGCTGCTAGACGCTGCCGATTTGATTGTGCATACCCACGAGATCGTGGCCATCGCCGGTGTCGCGGGCAATGGCCAACAGGCTTTGGTGTCGGTGCTGAACGGATTGCGCCAGCCTGACGATGGCACCATCAGATTGGGACCGGACCACGCAGCCGCGCCGCGCACACCTGCGGGCTGGACGGCGGCGGGTGTGGGGCGGATTCCCGAAGACCGTCATCACGAGGGTGTCATCGGCGATAGCCCTTTATGGGAAAACGCCATCATCGAAGACCTGAACGACAAGCGCTTTACCCGCCTGGGGATGGTGCGCGCGCAGGCTGGCCGCGCCTATGCCCGTGAATTGAGCAAGCAATTTGACGTGCGTGCTGCCTCGCTGGATGTGCGCACCCGCAGCTTGTCCGGCGGCAATATGCAAAAGCTGATTCTGGGCCGCACGCTGGCCCGGCAGCCGAGGTTGATCGTGGCCGACCAGCCGACTTGGGGGCTGGACATCGGGGCAGTCGCCTATGTACGTGAACAGCTATTGGCTGCGCGCGAACGGGGCGCAGGCATCCTGTTGGTGTCCGAAGACCTGGAGGAAATCTTTGCCTTGGCCGATCGCATTGCGGTCATGTGCGGCGGCAAGATCATCGCCGTGAAGCCTGTGGCTGAATGGACGCCTGCATCGGTAGGCCTGGCTATGACGGGCGCTGTGCCTGCCTGACGACTATTTATCACATCATGAATCTGTATTTGGAACGCCGCACTGAAGCCAGCCGCACGGCATTGCTGTTAGCGCCACTGGCGGCGATTGTGTTTACCTTATTGATCTGTGCGTTGCTGGTGGCATGGGCCGGTGCGCCGGTGGGCCAGACGTATGCGCTGTTGTTCGACGGCGCGTTCGGTTCGCGGTTTGCGTTGTCGGAAACACTGACGCGCGCGACCCCGTTGATGTTGACCGGATTGGCCTGTGCGGTGGCATTCCGTGCGCGGTTCTACAACATCGGTGCCGAGGGGCAGCTGTATCTGGGCGCCTTGGCTGCGGTGGCAGTGGGCGGGATGCACGATGGCGTCGGCTTTGATTTGCCGGTGCCGGTGCTGTTCGCGGGCATGATGATCGCCGCTGCGTTGGCTGGCGCGTTGTTGCTGTTGATTCCCGCCTTGCTGAAAACCCGTCTGGGTGTCGATGAGGTGGTGACCACGCTGCTCGGCAACTTCATTGTGCTGTTGTTCGTCTCGATGATGCTCGACGGCATCATGAAAGACCCGATGGCCATGGGTTGGCCGCAATCGGTAGCGCTGAATCCCGATCTCGAGTTTGGCAAGTTGATTGCGAAGACTCGCGCGCATACGGGATTGCTCTGGGCGCTGGGTCTCGCCGTCGCCCTGTGGCTGATCAATCGCTATACGGTTTTCGGTCTGCAGATGCGTGCCGTGGGTGCGAACGCCCATGCTTCGCGTTTTCTGGGCCTGCCGGTGACGCGCGTGATGCTGGGCACAGCGATGTTGTCGGGCGCGCTGGCGGGACTGGCCGGGGCGATCGAGGTCGCAGGACGCACGAGTTATGTGACGCTGGATATGTCGCCTGGCTATGGCTATACGGGCGTGGTGGTAGCCATGTTGGCGGGCTTGCATCCGCTGGGCGTGGTCGTGGCCAGCATTTTCGTTGCGGGGATGTTGGTGGGCGCCGACAGCATGAGCCGCGCGATTGCCGTGCCGAACTATATTGCCGATGTGATTGTGGCCGCATCGCTGTTGTCCATGCTGGTGGCCACCCTGTTCGCGCAGTATCGTCTGCGCCGCAAGCAGGCCTGAGGAGACGCGCATGGAATGGATGGATTTGTTGAGTTCGAGCGCGTTTTGGGTCGCCGTGCTGCGTTTGGCCACGCCGTTGATCCTGGGCACGCTGGGCGTGCTCTTGTGCGAGCGTGCCGGGGTGTTGAACCTGGGCATCGAGGGCATCATGGCGGCGGGGGCCTTTACCGGTTGGCTGGTGGTGTATCTGGGCGCGCCGCTTTATGTGGGCGTGCTGGCAGCCGCACTTGCAGGCATGGTGTTCGGACTATTGCATGCGGTGTTGACGGTGCCGTTAGGGCTGTCGCAACACGTGTCCGGATTGGGTGTGACCTTGCTGGCGACGAGCCTGAGTTATTTCGCCTATCGCGTGACATTCCCCAGCGTGAATACCCCGCCTACGATCACGCCGTTTGCCGAGATGACATTCTTCAAGGACATTCCTGTGATCGGTCCCGTATTGGCGGGCCAGACAGTGATGACGTTGATCGCCTTGGTGGCCGTACCCTTGATCGCGTGGGTGTTGAACCGCACGCCGCTGGGCCTGGCGATACGCATGGTGGGCGAAAATCCCGCCGCCGCCGAAGGCCAGGGCCTATCCGTGACCAAGCTGCGCATGGGCGCTATCGTAGCGGGATCGGCGCTGATGGGCGTTGCGGGTAGTTTCCTCACTCTGGCCGCGTTTAACGCCTTCTTTTTCAATATGGTCAATGGCCGCGGCTGGGTATGCGTGGCCTTGGTGGTGTTTGCGTCGTGGCGGCCGGGCAAGGCTTTGCTGGGTGCGTTGATTTTCGCGTTCTTTGATGCGCTGCAATTGCGGTTGCAGCAGGGCGGCACGAGTCTGCCGGGCCTGCCCGAATTGCCGTATCAGGTCTATTTGATGTTGCCATACGTGCTGTCCATTTTGGCGCTGGTCGTGATGGCGCGTCGCGCCGGGTATCCTCAAGCACTGATGAAGCCCTATCGCAAGGGCGAGCGCTGAACCCACCCGGCACAGTCAATCAAAAGGTTTTTATATGCTCGATCTCATTATCAAGAACTGCAACCTGGCCGACGGCCAGGCGGGTGTGGATGTCGGTGTGCAGAATGGCCGCATTGTCTCGATCCGGCCCGCGCTGCAGGCCGAGGCCGGCCAGGTGGTCGATGCTCAGGGTCAATTGCTGAGCGCGCCGTTTGTCGATGCGCATTTCCATATGGATTCGACGCTGTCATACGGCTTGCCACGCGTGAATCAATCCGGCACCTTGCTCGAGGGCATTGCGCTGTGGGGCGAATTAAAGCCCCTGTTGACCCAGGAGGCGCTGGTCGAGCGTGCGTTGGCGTATTGCGATTGGGCGGTGGCCAACGGCCTGTTGGCGATTCGTTCGCACGTGGATGTCTGTGATTCGCGTTTGCTGGCGACAGAGGCTTTACTGCACGTGCGCGAGCGGGTGAAGCCCTATCTGGATCTGCAGTTGGTCGCCTTCCCGCAAGACGGGGTATTGCGCTCGCCAGGGGCGATGGACAACCTGAAGCGCGCCTTAGATATGGGGCTGGACGTGGTGGGCGGTATTCCGCATTTCGAGTGCACCATGGCTGACGGCGCGGAATCGGTGCGCCTGTTATGCGAATTGGCAGCCGAGCGCGGGCTGCGTGTCGACATGCATTGCGACGAGACCGATGATCCCATGTCGCGTCATATCGAGACCCTGGCGTATCACACTCAACGCCTAGGCCTGCAGGGCCGGGTCACGGGATCGCATCTCACGTCCATGCATTCGATGGACAACTACTACGTGTCCAAGCTGATTCCCTTGATTCGCGAGGCAGGGGTCTCAGCGATCGCCAATCCGCTGATCAACATCACGATTCAGGGGCGTCACGACACGTATCCGAAGCGTCGCGGGATGACGCGCGTGCCTGAGTTGATGGCGGCTGGCGTGACCGTGGCGTTTGGCCATGACTGTGTGATGGATCCTTGGTATAGCCTGGGTTCGGGCGACATGTTGGAGGTCGCGCACATGGGATTGCATGTGGGCCAGATGACGGGACAGGATGCGATGCGTGCCTGTTTCGAGGCGGTGACCAGTGCGCCTGCCAAAATTCTTGGGCTCGACGAAACCGGGATAGAAGTCGGCAAGCGTGCGGATATGGTGCTGTTGCAGGCTCGTAATCCGGTTGAGGCGCTGCGTTTGCGTGCTACACGGCTGAACGTCTGGCGCGCGGGTAAGCAGATCGCCAGCACGCCGCCTGCAACGGCGACGCTGTCGTTGGACGGGCGACCGCAGACTGTGGATTTTCGCGCGTAAGCATCGGCCCACTTTCTGGTAATGCCGTACCTGACACTGGCGGGACCGCTGGCAGCCGCGAAATTCCTGCCCGTCAGTGTTTCCCTAACCCAAGATAAACATCAATCACCCGCTTATCCCGCGCGATATCCGCGGCCGACCCGTCGATCGTGATGGCGCCGGTTTCCAGTACGTAGGCATAGTCGGCGACTTGCAGGGCGGCGCGGGCGTTTTGTTCTATCAGCAGGATGGATACACCGCGCCGGCGCAGTTCAGCCACGATATGGAATACCTCACGCACGATGCGTGGTGCCAGGCCCAGGCTCGGTTCGTCCAGCATCAGCAGCTTGGGCTTCGCCATCAGGGCTCGTCCGACGGCCAGCATTTGCCGTTCCCCGCCGGACAGTGTGCCGGACAATTGTGTGCGGCGTTCGCGCAATCTGGGAAATAGTTCGTAGACCTCTTGCAGACTGGCATGGTGGTCGCGCTGGCCCGAGCGATAGCGGTGAAATGCGCCCAGCATCAGGTTGTCTTCCACGCTCATCTCGGCGAATAGTTCGCGCTTTTCAGGAACCAGGTTCATGCCCGCCGCGACCATTTCCTCGATCTCGGCATGCACGTGAGGGTGGCCATCAAAAACGATCTCGCCGCGTGAGGGCAACACGCCCATGATGGCCGCCAATAATGTGGTCTTGCCAGCGCCGTTGGGACCGATCACGGTGACGATCTGCCCTTCGCCTACACGTAGATTGATGCCAGAGATCGCTTCGATCTTGTCATAGGCGACATGCAGGTTCGTGACTCGCAAGAGGTCGCGCGGGGCGGATGGATGCGCGAGCGCGTCTGCGCTTGTGCGGTTCATGGGGCTGTCCGGGGGCGTGTGTGAGTTGAGCATCAGTCGTCTATGCCTCCGAGATAAGCCTCCAGCACGGCGGGATGCGATTGAATCTCCGCTGGCAGGCCCTCTGCGATTTTCTGGCCGAAGTCCATAACCACGACGCGATCCACGAGGCCCATGACAAAATCCATATCGTGTTCCACGAGCAGTATGCCCATTCCCTCGGCACGCAAGCGCCGCAGGAGTTCGCCCAGTTCCTGTTTTTCCTGATAACGCAATCCGGCGGCGGGCTCGTCTAACAGCAGCAAGCACGGGTCGGATGCGAGAGCGCGAGCGATCTCCAGAATGCGTTGTTGTCCCAGCGCCAGCGATCCCGCCTCGTCATGCAGATGCTTGCCGAGCCCCACACGTTCGATCTGACGTGCTGCCTCGGCCAGCAGGCGTTGTTCTTCCTGGCGATCTAGTCGCCATGCAGCTTGTATTACGCCACGATGTCCACGTAGATGGGCGCCGATCGCGACGTTCTCCAAGACCGTCATGCGGCTCAGCAGCTTGACGTGTTGAAACGTGCGCGACAGGCCCAAGCCAGCAATGTGCCGGGCACCGGTTCCAGCAACAGATTCGCCGCGCAGCAGCACTTGCCCAGAGGTCGGCGTATCAACACCACTGATCTGGTTGAACATGGTGCTTTTCCCCGCGCCATTCGGGCCTATCAGGGCCAGGATCTCGCCGGCATGAACGGTAAGGCTCATCGCGTTGTTGGCGACCAGGCCGCCAAATTTGCGCGTCACGTCGCGCGCTTCCAGCAAGACCGTCCCGGGTGCGGGCATGTCGCGGCGGGGCAGGGGTTCGGCTTGCCGATTGACCTGCAACGGAGCCTTCTTGACCGGAACTAGTTTCGCCAAAACAGGCCATACGCCGCCCCGCGCACGGTGCAGCAAGAGCACCATGCCAAAGCCAAAAACGATGATCTCGAAATTGCCGGTTTGACCCAGCAAACGCGGCATCCAGTCCTGAAGCCATTGCTTCAGCACAGTGAAAATCCCCGCACCGGCAATCGCGCCCCATACGTGGCCCGCACCGCCGATCACCGTCATGAACATGTATTCGATGCCCATTTGCAGGCCGAACGGATGGGGGTTAACAAAGCGCTGCATATGGGCATACAACCAGCCCGAGGCGCAGGCCTGCAACGCGGCGATGAGAAAGATCACCATGCGTGCACGCGTGGTGTTCACCCCCATGGACTCAGCCATGATGCGTCCGCCTTTCAAGGCGCGTATAGCGCGGCCCTCGCGGGAGTCCAGCAAATTGCGCGTGCACCAGACAGCCAGCATCAGGAACGCCCAGATCAGGTAGTAAATGCTTGGACCGGTATTCAATACCAGGCTGCCGAGCGAAATCGGCGGAATGTCGGGCAGGCCTGTATGGCCGCCCAGCCCCTCGACAGAGCCGAACGCGAGGTAAAGGCTCAGCCCCCACGCGATCGTGCCCAACGGCAGAAAATGCCCGGACAGGCTCAAGGTGATCGCGCCCAGCAGCCAGGCAACAATCAAGGTCAATATCAGGCCGACGACCAACGTGATCCACGGCGATGTCCCCATCCAAGCCAGCCATGCAGGCAAGCTGTCGGCTTGCGTGGTCAGCACCGCGGTGGTGTATGCGCCCAGCCCTATGAACGCCGCCTGTCCGAAACTCGTCAGGCCTCCCACACCGGTCAACAGCACCAGGCCCAACGACACCATCGCATACAGACCGATGTAGTTCAGCAGCGTGACGTAGAACGGCGGCAATACCAGCGGCGCCAGCAACAAGAGCGCCAGGAAAATCAGGACAATGTGGCGCGGCTTCACTCGTCGTCCTCCTCTTCGACATGATGGCTTTTCAGTGAACGCCAGACGAGTACGGGGATGATGAGCGTGAACACGATGATGTCTTTATAGGCACTGGCCCAGAATGCGGAGAAAGCCTCGATCAACCCCACGAGCACAGCCCCTGCGGCGGCGATCGGATAGCTCACCAATCCGCCGATGATCGAACCGACAAAGCCTTTCAGGCTGATGAGAAAACCCGAGTCGAAATAGATGGTGGTAATCGGAGCGATGAGGATGCCCGAGACCGTGCCGATCAACGCGGCCAAAAAAAATGTAGCCTTGCCGGCCAGCGTCGGCGAAATCCCCATGAGTCTCGCGCCAAGGCGGTTGAATGCCGCGGCTCGCAGGGCTTTGCCATACATGGTGCGTTCAAAGAACGTATACAGCACCACGATGAGGATCAAGGACACGAGGACGACCCAGATCGCCTGACTGTTGATGTTGATCGGTCCCAGCGGAAAACTGACATCACTGAACGGATCGGTACGCGCGCCCTCGGGGCCGAAGATCAATAAACCCAGACCCACCAGGGCCAGGTGTACGGCGATGGACACGATCAACAACACCAAGGTGGATGCTGATGCGATGGGTTGAAAAAACAAACGGTAGAGCTGCGGACCCATGGGGACGAGAATCGCCAATGCGAGCAGCGCGCGCAGCACCATGGGTAATGAGGCCAACGGCAAGGCATAGAGCAGGACGGCCAGCGCGAATGGATAGATCAGCTTGATGATCATCCAGGGACCTATGCGCAGGTTCCCTGTGCGCCGGCGTGCGGCGATGACATCGGCCAGAAATTCCGCCACCGCGAAGCCTGCGAGCAACCACACCATGCGTGTCGGCGTGCCCGCTTGCAGCGCCGCCATGGTCAGCGCACCAAAAGCGACGAACTCCCCCTGCGGAATGAACAGCACCCGGGTGACGGTGAAAACCAGCAGGATGGACAGTGCCAACAGCGCGTAGACCGCGCCGTTGGTAATGCCATCCTGCCCCAGGATCAAGGCGATCTGCGCATTCATGCGAAGGCTCTCCGTTGTCGCATCGCTTGCGTAGCCATTACTTCACGAGCGCCCACTGGCCATTTTTGACTGTGATCAACTCGCGGCCACGGTCGTCGAACCCGCTATGGTCTGCTGCGCTCATGTTGTAGACGCCTTGGGTACCCACCAGTTCTTTGGTTTGCTCCAGCGCGTCGCGCAGCGCGCTGCGGAATTCTTTAGTGCCTGGTTTGCCGGCTTTTTGTGCGATCGGCACGGCTTTCTCCAGCAGCAGTCCGGCGTCGTACACGTTCGCCCCGAACGTAGCCGGTTTCGACCCATTCAGCTTTTCATAGGCGGCGATATAGTCGCTGGCGACTTTCTTTGACGGGTTGCTGTCTGGAATCTCTGGCAATACGAGCATCAGGCTGGCCGCCAGGATCGTACCCTCGACTTTCTTTCCACCCAACTTCAGAAAATCAGGCAGCGCGGCGCCATGGGTCTGATAAAACTTGCCCTTGTATCCCTGATCGAACAGCGTGGCTTCGGGCAATACGCTCGCTGCGCCGGGAGCAGCGATCAAGACCGCATCCGGCCGTGCCGACAGCAGTTTCAGCGATTGGCCCGTGACCGAGCTGTCGGTACGCATGTAGCGTTCGTTGGCGATGATCTTGATGCCTTTTTCCGCCGCCAGTCCGGAAAAAACCTTGTACCAGTTCTCGCCATACGGATCGTTCAGGCCGATGAAGCCGACCGTCTTGATACCCGTCTTGGCCATGTGATCGACCAGCGCGCGCGCGATGATGTCATCGTTCTGCGTGGTCTTGAACACCCATTTTTTCTGGTCCGTCATCGGCAGCACGACCGCGGCAGTGCCGACAGGAGCCAACATGGGCACGCCAGCCTCGGCGACAAATTGAATCACGCCCATCGCATTCGGCGACCCGGAGGGCCCGATGATCGCGTCGACGTTTTCCTCGGAAATCAGCTTCTTGAAGGCTGTGACGGAGGCGGTAGGATCGCTGGCATCATCCAGGGAAATGTACTGCACGTCGATATCGCCGATCTTTTTCGGCAACAGCGGTACCGTATTCTTTTGCGGGATCCCGACCAGCGCCGTGGGGCCGGTCGAGGACGTCACAACGCCGACCTTCATTTGCGCCCAGGCGGGCAGGGAACACAAGGTGGCCAGGACGGCAGCGGCCGCCAGCGAGACAGTCTTTGAATGCATGGCAAATCCTCCGAGAGGGAGAGAAACAAATGCTGCAATGAGGGGTTAAGACGACGACAGAACTGCTCTGCGGTACGAGCGCGATGCGATGTCAGATCGTGATGGAACTCACACTGGCGCCGCCACAGACGTACAAGGTTTGCCCCGTTACGAAACTGTTGGCGGGATCAGCAAAAAACATCACCGCGCGGGCCACATCATCCGGCAGGCCTACGCGTTGCACCGGGATGCCGCGCGCGAGCTGCTGTTCGCGCTCGCTGCCGGCGGGAATGACATCGTGGAACATATCTGTTTTGATGGGGCCCGGAGCGACGACGTTGACTGTGATGCCATGCGGCGCCAGTTCCAGCGACCACGTGCGCGCCATGCCTATCATGCCGGCCTTGGTGGCGGAGTATGCCGTGCGCGTAGGCAGCCCCAGCGCGCCGCGCGAAGACATCAACACAATACGGCCGAACTTGCGCTCCTGCATGCCGGGCAAGGCCGCCTGTACCAGGCTGATGGCGGCGCCCAGATGCAATTGGGTCAGTCCATGCAATTGTTCTTGCGTGACGTCAGGCAGCAGGTTAGGCCAGATGACGCCTGCGTTATGCACAATATGGCTGACGGGATAGTCCTGGGCGATTTGCGCGGCAGCCTTTGCAGTAGCGTTCGCATCCAGTAAATCCGCCTGCACACTGATCAGGCGTTCGTGCGTGAAATCGGGATCGCGCCGCGCCAACGACACGACGCGCCAGCCCGCATCGAGCATGCTGCGGCAGATTTCGGCGCCTATCCCGGCGCTGCCGCCGGTGACCAGCGCGACATAGTTCTTGTTTTCCATGAATTCCCCTGTGATCTGTATATCGTCTCGTGCGAATTGCCGCAGGTCAATGCGTGGCATCCCGCGTAGCCTGCGCGGACGCGGATGGGGTAAGGGCCAATACCCGCAACGGGCTGCCAGACCCTTTGCGGATTTTCAGCGGTGCCGAAAAAATGACTGCACCGGTGGCCGGTAACTGGTCCAGGTTCGTCAGACACTGCAGCCCATAGCGGTTATTGCCGTGCATGTAGTAATGGCAGGGATAGGGCGGATCCAGATGCTGGGCCTGTCCGGCATCCGTGCCTACGGACTCGGTGCCAAAGCCATGCACGTCGCGTTCGCGTATCAGCCACGGTACGACGTCGGCGTCGGGCCCAGGCGAGTGCGCGCCGTCTTCGCGCATATTCAGATAGTCCACGGGTTTGGCCCGTTTGGACCAATCTGTACGCATCAAGACCCAACTGCGCGCGGGAATGCGGCCATGAGTGGCCTCCCATTCGCGCACATAATCTATCGTCAGCAGAAAATCGGGATTGTCGCGAGCGGGCTCCGAGCAATCAATGACGCAGGCCGACGCAATGAATGATTCGATCGGAATGGTGTCGACGGTATTGTCGGGTTGATCTTTACCGGACACCCAATGCGCGGGCGCATCGAAGTGAGTGCCGGTATGCTCGGAGCACGAGAAATTATTCCAATACCAAGCCGGACCCCGTTCGTCATAGCGGGAAATTTCCTCCAGACGGAATGGCCAGGCCTGGCCGAACTCCGGCGGCAGCACGATGGTCGGAAACTCCGGCGTCAGGGTTTCGGTCAGGTCCACGATGCGAATGCGGCCACTCATCAATTCGCTCATGAACTGGGTCAATACATTGGTATCCATTACCAAGGCTCCAATCAATCGATAGGGGAATGCGGCGTGTGCGTCGTAATGACCGCCTCAGGCGCCCAATTCGCGCTCAAGCGCTTTGGGGTTTTCTGTCAGACGTTCGCAGAATTCCTGCGCGACGTCTCCCACGTACACGTCCTCGATTCCTTGTTTCAAACTGCGGACGACCGCTTGCGCCAGCGCTTGCGGCGTGACGCGTGGCGGTGGCGTGCGTTGTTCCCATTCGTGATCCAGCGGCCCAGGAAATACATTGATGACGCGAATCCCCGATGGCCGCATCTCGGCGCGCAAGCATTGCGACAATGACAATGCAGCAGCCTTGGACGCCGACCACATGCCGCGCGAGGGCAGGTTCATCTGGGCGTAGATCGACAGGATATTGACCCAGGCCACGGCATTGCGTGTTCCGTCGGCAGCGCGCCCGCATAGTGCCGGCCCGAAATGTTGGGCCAAGCGCATCAGGCCCAGCACATTGATATCCAGCGCATCCCGCGCGACGTTGACGTCGCGGGAGGCCATGACGCCGCCTTCGCGCTCCATGTCGGCGGTATTGATCAGAATCTCGACCTTGCCCCCTAGAGACGCGGCCGCTCGCTGTACCGAATCGGTGTCGGTGATGTCCAGCGTGACGGCCTGGACGCGCTCGTCTTGCAGCAGGGCGTTATAGGCCTCGACAGAACGCCAGGGCTGCGGATCGCCGAGGAATATCGTCGATGCGCCCGCATCCAGCAACGCGGAGGCCAGGGCCCGGCCAGCAGTCGATTTACCGTCGGTGATCAATACGCGGCGGTATTTGGGATCGCACGAGGTCTCGCGCAGAACGGGATCGTCAGCCATATGCGGCGTGTCCTTTTCGGGTAAAGCGATCATGACGGCCTGTCCGGAGCGATCCAGGCGCAACGTCAGGCGTATGCGTGCGCCATCGGCGCAGTCTTGATGCACATGCGCTACTACGGAAGGGCCCACATCCATGCGCACGGTGCCGACTCTCCACGGCAGGCGTTCACGGAAATACAGGTCGTTGCTATGGTGCAAAGTGGTGCTCGCGAGCAATACGCCTGCGGGGTTGACGGATCTCCAGCTCAACTCATGCGACAGGCATGCGCCGCAGACTTCGCGCGGCGGATATTGCACCGTTTCGCAGGCCGAGCATACCTGCAGTTCGAATCGACCCAACGCGGCGGCGCGCGTCAGTCCGAGCGCGCAACGGCTGCGTGGGTTGGGCGGCAGCGTGGGCTGTCGTGTCCGGGCGATAGGGTTTTTCTTGGCCGGAGGATTCAGCGGTTGCGTCATGCGTCGCTCCTGGCCAAGACCGCAGCGGCAGTGCATAGTCCGCGGTCGTAGTTGATCATGCCGAAACCGCTGACCAGTCCTGTATGTGCCTGTGCGACCTGCGTGCCGCCTGCGGTGTCCGTCAGTTGCCGCAGCGCTTCGACCAGTCCCAGATAGCCACCCGCCGCGCCAGCCTGACCGACAGAGAGTTGGCCGCCGTTGGTATTAAAGGGAAAGGTCCCATCTACCGTGAACGTGTTGTCGCGCACAAACTGCGGCGCATCGCCCTTGGCGCAAAACCCGAGATCTTCGATCTGCATCAGGTTGATGACGGGATAGTCGTCGTAGGCTTGCATAAAATCCATGTCCTGCGGCCCACGGCCTGCCAACGCGTAGAGCTCGTCCACGTCCATGGTCCATCCGCCGCGCTGCTGGATCGGATCGTCGCTCCAGGCGTTGTGCCGCTCAATGGTCGACAGGATACGTACACCGGTCAGACCCAGCGCCTTTGCGCGATCGGTACTCATCACCAGGAACGCATCCGCGCCCGCGCAAGGCATGACGCAATCAAACAGATGGATCGGGTCGGTGATCAGTCGCGCATCCATGTACTGTTGCAGGCTCAGCGGCTTTTTCATCAGCGCGTGGGGATAGCGCAGCGCATTGTCGCGCTGAGCCACACACAGCTTGCCGAAATCCTCGCGTGTGGCGCCAGTTTGCGCCATGTAGTGCGCCGTCAGCAGCGCAAAGCTCGCATTGGGCCCCCCGGCGCCATACGGGTACACGGCGTCCTGGGCAAAGCGCGAAAACTGGCTGACCGTGTTGCGAAACGAGTCCACATGATTGGTATCGCCCGCCAGGCAGGCGACGACGTCGGCGTCACCGGCTTGCACGGCACGAGCAGCCCTGCGCAGGGCCACGACGCCGCTCGCTCCGCCCATGGGAATGTGGTCGAGCCAACGCGGTGCCATGCCTAAATGTTGAGTCAAGCCGACCGCAGTATCCGGTGCCAGCGTAAAGCTCGAGACGCACATGCCATCGACATCCGTCTTTTGCAGACCCGACGCTTGCAGCAACTCATACAATGCGCGACCCAGCCACCAGTGGGCGCTATGCGTGCTGTAGCGCGCATAGGGTATCGTCACGGGGCATACCGCGACCACACCCTCGTATCCGCGACGCAGCGTGGTCATGCAGGGACCTCCTGGCGCTTTTTCATGGCGCAGGTATCGACGCAGCGCGCAGTGCCCGGCAACGTCGGCGCGAGGGCTTTCATCTCGCCGCGTTGGATCTTGTTGGTGGTGGTCAGGGGCAGGGCCTCGACAAAAGCCACGAACCCCGGCGCCTTGTAATAGGCCAGTTGCGTCAGGCACCAGCGGACGATGTCATGGGCCGCCTCCCGCATCGCGTCGGCATCAGCGGGCATGGTGACGGGCACGACGCAGGCCAGGACTTCATCGCCACGCACCGCATCCGGGACTGCGGCCACGGCGACGCTTTTAATCAGGGGGTGTTGCGCCAGCACGCTTTCGACCTCGACCGCAGAGATGTTCTCGCCACTGCGGCGGATGACGTTTTTCTTGCGATCGACGAAATGCATATTGCCATCGGCGTCGCGACGCACCAGGTCGCCGGTATGGAACCATCCGTCCTGCCATGCGGCCGCCGTGGCGGCCTCGTCCTTGAGGTAACCGGCAAAGAAGCCGTAACGGGGATCATCGCCTGCATGGCACACGAGCAGTTCGCCTGGCGTGCCATCGGCTACGTCTGAGCCCGCGTCATCGACAATGCGAACCCGCACATCGTCCTCGGCCGCCCCAAAACAATTGGTGCCCGTGTGACGCGGCTCGTGATTCGCGATGATGACGGCGCCCGCGCCAGTCTCTGTCATCGCCCAGGCTTCCAGCAGCGGAAAACCAAAGCGCGCCTCAAAGGGGTCGTGCAATGCCCGGTCGACTCCCGCGCCGAAGCCGAATCGAATCTGGTGATCGCGATCTTGCGGCCCTGGGGCTGCCTTCATCAAGATGGCGGGCATCACGCCCAGATAGTGCAACACCGTCGCGCGCGAATCGCGTACGTTGGCCCACCACGTCTGCGGGTGAAAACGGTCCAGAGTAATCAGGCATCCGCCTGTCAACAACATCGCCATCGCCGAGTAAGCCATGGCGTTCATGTGGACCAGAGGCAGAGGGGTCAACATGCGGTCACTTCCCTCATGCAGCGTCGCGAGCCCGCCGATGTTGGCGTACCAGTTGCCTGCATGCAGGAAATAGCGGTTGGGCAGAACGCAGCCTTTGGGACGCCCGGTTGTGCCGGACGTATAGAGCAGGGCGCATTCGGTCATGATGCCGGGGGCCGTCCCGGCTAAAGGGGCGGGAAATAGCGCAAGCGGTGGCGCGGTATCAGCAGCGATGACTTGCAACGGACGATTTGCGCGCTCTGCCGCAGCGCGCAGTTCTTGATGACGAGAAGGCAGCGCGATGGCGATAGCGATCTCGCTATGGCCGATGAGATATTCCAGTTCTGCTGCGCGCAGATCCCCGTTGATAGGAACGACTGAAACTCCCAATCCGTTCAGCGCATACCAATGCAAAAAGAAATCCGGCCGGTTCTCCAGCAGCAAACCGGCGCGATGGCCATGTCCATAACCCGCCTGCTGATAGGCCTCGCGCAACGCGTTAATACGCGCTGCCGCATCCTGATAGCTGATTTCTCCGGCTGGAATGTCGTAAATCTCGGCCGTTTCCTCCAGCACACACAGCATCGCGTTGGATGGCCATTTCTGTGTTGCGTCTACAAACGCGTGGTAAACCGTGGCGCTCACGTGGCCCCCTTACATGAATAGCTGGATGTTGCCAAAGGCGGCGTCACAATTGACCAGGTCCACCCGTTTCAGCCGGATGCGCAGTGCGCCCTCGTGTTCGACCAGATGCAGCGTGGACCAGCCCGCGTAGAGCTGCTGCGCATCCTGCCGTGTCTCGACATAGTGAAACGCCACGCGCACGACATAGCGTCCTTGGTCTGGCACATGTTCGGGATGATCGCGCTCGA
Organism: Bordetella genomosp. 4; assembly: GCF_002261185.1. Classification (GTDB taxonomy): domain Bacteria; phylum Pseudomonadota; class Gammaproteobacteria; order Burkholderiales; family Burkholderiaceae_B; genus Bordetella_A. The sequence goes on along the minus strand of NZ_NEVQ01000014.1, from coordinate 18,534 downwards.
TCGTGGGCCGTTGCAGCAGATGGTGGCAACGGCTTTTGGGTTGCTGCGAAAACGTGCGTTGTCCGGCCAGGCGTTCGATGCGCACTTGCAGCAGCAGTTTGTCCTCGTACATCAACGAGGCGTGCAGGCGAGGATCCTGCTGGTCATGTGCGAGCGGCATCCAGTAGTACGCATCGTCGGTATAGAGCGCCAGCCATTGCTCGAATTTCAGCTCATCCAGCAGCCTCGCCTCGGCATAGACAAAGTCGAGCAGGTCCTGTTCGCTCACGGCGGTCGTTGACGAGTTCATGCTGCGTCCTCCATGCCCTGGGTCATATAGCGTGCCCAGGCTCGATACTGATTACGCATCTGCCATTCGTTGGTGCCGTTGGTGACGGCATTCTTCTGACTGTGTTCGGCAGGGTCGTAGAGGCGGCCTACATTGACCCAGCTGCGCGCGCGCGTGCGCAGGCCGTCCTGAGCGCGTTCGTACATTTCCAGATCGTCGTGGCCCACTACCGAGGTGGGGGCATTGATCAGGCGGTTATACATCAGCGTGCGCTCCAGCAACAGATCCGGGGCGCCGACCAGACGGAATGTCCAAGACTCGACCAGCGTACGATCCGCCGCCAGCGGCTTGAAAATACGCAGCGTTTGAATCGGGCCCTTTACCATGATGTTGGGGAAATATACGGTGTTGTGACGCACATCGCCCAGGATGGCCTTTGCGCGATCCTCGCCGTAGGCTGCCACCATCGCGTCCCAATAGCCGGGGATCGCCGAGTACGAGGCGTGAATCGAATCAGAGACGCCAGTGTGCCCATGCCCGTTTTCCCATACACGGATGCCCATCCCCTCGAAAAACTCATACGGTGAAATGAACGGCGCGTACAGCTCGACCGCCATAGGCTTGGGCGTGCCTTCTGGGGCCTTTTCCCAGACACGTACGGCAGTGCCGGCGGACGACTCGTGCGCCACCATCGGGTGGCAGGTGTCGGTCTGGTTGTCGACCAGCATTTTCCAGTTGCAGCGATGCATATAACGGAATACGCCGCCAGCCACCTCGAGCCGGCCCTCGGGCGATCGATCCACCATATTGTCCAGCGTGGACAGAGACTCGCCAAAAAAGGTTTCGAAGTCCTCGCCCTCGTCGCTCAGGCGGCAGAACACAAATCCCCGGTGATTGCGGACATTGGCGACTGCGGCCATGCCTTTGCTGGCCTCGCAGTGTTCCAGGCCGGTGTTCTCATAGCCCTTTTTTAGCGGAATGGACAACGGGCTGCCGTCGGTTTTGAATGTCCATGCATGATAGGGGCAGCGGAAAAATTTACCCGTATTGCCGCATGCGTCGCCCGCGACCATGGTGCCCTTGTGCGGACAGCGATTGATCAAGACGCGGACGCTGCGATCCGTATGGCGCACCATGACTACCGGCTCGTCGCCGACTGTCGTGGTGATGTAGTCACCGGGATTCGGAACCTGGCTGTCATGGCCCACATAGACCCAGGTGCGGGTATACAGCTGTTCCATTTCCAGTTCGAACAGTTCTTGATCGACGAACAGGTCTTTGTGCACCTCGGTGTCGCGCACCAGGGCACGGATGGCGTCGGGGTTGTTGCGATAATGGCCCATGATGTTTCCCCTGTTTGTGCGTCTTGTGCGTCACAGGTCCAGCACCAGGCGTGCGGATTTCGCGCGCGAGATGCAGATCTGGATCAGTTTGCCTTCGGCTTTTTCTGCGTCCGACAGGTAATAGTCGCGGTGATCGGGCGTGCCCTCGAGGACAGTGGCCTGACAGACGCCGCATTCGCCGCGCTTGCAGTCATACATGGGATCGCAGCCAGCTTCCTCCATCACCTCGACGATGGTTTTGTCAGCGGGGATGGTCAGCACCATGCCGCTTTGCTTGAGTTCGACCTCAAAGGGCTGATCGCCCGCCAACGGGGCAGCCGTGGTGAACAGCTCGAAATGTATGTGCGTGTCAGGCCATTGCCGTTGGCGTGCCCCCGCAATGACTGCATCGATCATGCCTTGTGGCCCGCAGACATACAGATGTTGATGCGGGGCGTAGGTATCCAGTAATGCGCCGACATTCAACGCGGACAGCGGATCGTCGTCCACATGTACATTGAGACCGTCGCCGGCCAAGGTGTGCAGTTCTTCGACCAAGGCCAATTGATCGCGGCTGCGTCCGCAATAATGCAAGACGAACTCGCGGTCCGCGTGTTTCAGTGCTGCAGCCATCGATGCGATAGGGGTGATGCCGATACCGCCTGCAATGAGCACGGTCCGATGGCGCTCAGCCGATTCCTGTGACGAGCAGGCGTGCAGCGGGAAGTCGTTCTTCGGCCCTTGCACCGTCAACGTGTCGCCGACTGCTAACCCATGCATGTAGCGCGATCCGCCGCCGCCGGCTTCATCCAGGCGAACCCCCAAGCGATATTGACGAGGAGCGGCAAAGGCCGAGGTATCAGCGCACGTTGCGATCAGCGAATAGCAACGAGGTTCGGCCAGGCCCGGGATCTGGACTTTCAAATGCGCGCCGGGCTCGAATGCAGGCAGCGCGTCGCCGTCCGTATTTTCCAGCACAAAGGTGCGCACCAGCGGCGTGGCCTGCTGGATGTCGCGAATGATGAGGTTCAAAGTCTGCACGATGTCTCCGTAGCGATCGCAGCAATTCATGCAGCGATCGCTTGTTTGGCTTGGTTTTCCAGTGGGCCGCAGGCGACTTGCGACAGGGCGGTTTCACGCAAACCGCGCAGCGTTTGCGCGGCATCGGGGCGGCCCGCCAACTGACGGGCAGTGTCGAGCAAGGTGCCGTACTTGCTGGTGCCGCGTGAATGCGTGTCGCTGTAGCCTTTGACGAGCCTGCGGCAGTTCACGACCTCGACGGCGAGTGCGTAATCGCGAGGGGCGAGCTCGGTGATCAAATCCAGCCATTCCTGCAAGGCTTGCGTTTCGATCTGATGGCGCAAGGTCCGGCGGCGGATGCGCCGCATGCCTGAGAGGCCATAGAGCATCAGAAAGCCCGTCAACGAGGCGCTGTTCAGGCGGCGTCCTTTGCCCAGGCGGCGGCTGACAAATCCCGACAGGCTGGGCGAGCGTTCGATCCAGCGTCCCAGGCCTGCAGGCAGCGTGCCGCAGATCTCCTCGACGCGGGGATGCATATAGTCCGTGGTGTACACCAGTTGACCGGCTTTGGCGCCGACCTCGGTACGCACGCGATCGAATCGGCTGCCGCGCGTTTTGAGATCGGCCACTCGAATGACGTCGTCGTACGCCATCGCCACCGCCAGGTAGCGCGCCGCTGCACAGGTCAATGCCCAATCGTGACCGGCACCGCCATATTGCGCGTCCAATGCGTGCAGCGTTGCCATGCGATCCAGGTATTCGCGGGCATACGCCATGTCTTGAAATTCGGCCGTACGCTGTGTCCCGGCGGCCAGCAGCGGCTGCGCCACGCCCGGAAAATCACGCTTGATGCGATCCAGCAGCGCCTGCGCGCCCGGTGTGGCGGCCCGCGTCGGCACCGCAGGCATTTCGCGTACGCGATCAATCGGGGCAGGAACGGCCGGAGCCGTCGCGGCAGCCTCATAGCCCAGCGCGAATGCACGCAAGCTCGCTTTGACGCCGAGGCCGCCGCGCTCAATCGTGGCCTCGAAGTCCTGGCGGCTAAAGGGCAGGGCGCCACTGCCCGCTACGGCGCCAAACAGGCTGGCGCTGATGACACTGCCGGCCTGATCCGCCAACGCTTGCAAATCAAAGCACAGAAAACGCTGTGCGGCGACACGTCCAGCATCGAGCACCTTGTTCGGATCGGCAATCCCGTTACCAGGCGCAGATTTTTCGCTGACCGCAAAACTGCGATGCGACGAAGAGATCAACGTCGTGCGTTCAGGCGTCACGAGACCACGTTGAATGGCGCGGCCGCCTTCCATCAATTCCGCCGCCACGACCAGATCGACATCGCCGGGCGTAGGCATGAGGGCCAGAGCCGGTTGGCGGCCGGCCTGTTGCACAGCGGATTCAGGCAAGAGCTCCAGATAGTAAATCGTGGCTCCGGTACGCTGCGCGACACCCGGAACGGAGGTCGTTTGCGCCCACCAGCCTGCGTGTTCGGCCATATCCACGATCCAATCAGCCAACACGCCTCCGCCTTGGCCGCCCATGGCGAGGACAGCGATTTTGATCGGAGATGCGGCGGTTACAGCGTTCGTGTGCATGCGAGTCTCGAGATGGGAAAACCATACAGATCATCATTCGGCGCGATGGGATTGGATCGTCCCATCGCGATACTGCGGTATTACCAAGCGGTCTGTGCCAGGCGTCTGGCGCGCCGCCTTTGCAAGAAACCAATGACAGCGCCGCGCACGCGTGCAGCAGTGAGATCCCATTTCGTCGGGTTATGCACGATATCGGCGCGATAAAACGAGGGGCACAGCACAGCGGCGTGAGCGACCTCACCGCAATTACCGCAGCCGACGCAACTGCTTTCCACATGCGCCACCGGGTCCTCTTTCAACGGATCCCCGCTGTCTTTCACGCTCAGCGACGGGCAGCCCGACAAGCGGATGCACGCGTGATCGCCCGTGCAGACATCGGGATCGACGCCAAAACGTTCCTTCACCACGCGCTTGCCGTCTTTGACGGCCTGGTTGAACTGCGGCTTGATGCGCCGTTGCTTATTCAGCATGCACTCGGACTGCGCGATGATGACCTTTGGACCTTTTTCGTCCGTGGTCAGGGCTTCTTCGATCGTGGCGCGGACCTTGGCGACGTCGTAGGTGCGATCCAGCGTGCGCACCCACTTGACGCCCACGCCGCGCACGGCCGCATCGATAGGGTTGTTGGTGCTGCGATCCGGGTTCTGCGCGCGCGAGGACAGGATGTCCTGGCCGCCCGTCGCTGAGGCATAAAAGTTGTCGACGATGACGATGACGCCGTCGTACTTGTTGAATACCGCATTGCCGATGCCCGACGCCAGCCCGTTATGCCAGAAACCGCCATCGCCCATGATCGAGATGGGCCGCTTTGCTGCCGGAACATTGAAAGCGGCTGCGCTGGATGCACCCAGGCCATACCCCATCGTCGTCGCGCCGAGATTGAACGGCGGCAAAATCGAGAACAGATGGCAGCCGATGTCACAGGAAATATGGTGTTGTCCCAGCGTTTCCTGCGCCAGCGTCAGCGCGGAAAAAATAGGCCGTTCCGGACAGCCCGTACAAAAGCCCGCCGGGCGGGGCGGTACGACCTGAGCCAGATCCGCGATGTGTTTGTGGAACGTGATGGGTTGTTCTTTAGGGAGCGCTTTGGCACCCGTACCGCTGGGCACCTGTGTTGCCGTATGGGACTGAGCGGCTCCTGTTCCCGGTGCGCCCGGGCTGATTGATGCCTGCTTCACTGCGTGTGGTTGCGGCGAATCGAGCACGGTTTCCTGCACCAGGTTCCGCAGCGATTGCTGACGGGTGTCAGTGTGTGCCGGATTCACGGGTGTGGCCGACAGCGGTCCGGCATCTGCCGCGACTGCCGGATGCGTCTGCAGCACCTCGGGTTGATACTTGGCCAGGAACCCGCGTATCCCATCGCGCAGCACCTGCGTGGTGTACTCGCCCGCCATCGGCAGAAAATCTTTACCATGCAACGCAGTGGCTACGCCGGCCTTGCGCAGGATGGCGTGCAGATTCTGTTCCAGATAATCGGGCTGACCTTCTTCCAGCATCAACACGGCGCGCTTGCCCGTACAGAAACGCTGCACCTCGTCCTCGATGACCGGGTAGGTGACGTTCATGACGTAGAGCGGTATGCGGCTATTGCCAAAGTGATCCGCCAATCCCAGCAACTGCAATCCGCGGATGACGCCGTTATACAGACCGCCTTGCAGGATCAAACCGATATCCTGCAGATCGCCATCGTCCATGAATTCGTTGAGCTGATGTTCCTGGATATAGCGCACCGCGGCGGGCCAGCGGTTTTTGATCTTTTCCTGCTCGTGCAAAAACGAGGCGGGCGGCAACACGATGCGATTGGTATCGCGTGAGGGATTTTCCAGCGCTTGGGCCAGCGTGAATGCGGGGCGTTTGTTGTCCTTGGCAATAAATCGCCCATGCACATGACAGCCGCGGATGCGCAGTTGCAGCATCACAGGGGTATTGCTGGCCTCGGACAGCTCGAATCCGTCTTCGACCGCCTTGACCATGCTTTCCAGATTGGGGCGCGGGTCCAGCAGCCAGATTTGCGATTTCATTGCAAAAGCATGCGAGCGCTCTTGCATGATGGAGGAGCCCTCGCCGTAGTCCTCTCCCACAATGATCAGCGCGCCGCCCGTGACGCCGCCCGAGGCCAGATTGGCCAGCGCATCAGAGGCCACGTTCGTGCCGACGGTGGATTTCCAGGTGACGGCGCCGCGAATCGGATACATGACTGAGGCGGCGAGCGTCGCGGCGGCAGTGGCCTCGGAGGCGCTGGCCTCAAAATGCACGCCCAGCTCTTGCAGGATCTCGTTTGCGTCGGCCAAGACATCCATCAAGTGCGAAATCGGCGAGCCCTGATAACCGCCCACGTAGCCCACGCCGGCCTGCAGCAGGCCTTTGGTCACAGCCAGAATGCCTTCGCCGCGGAATTCCGTGCCGGCGCCGATGCGCAACTGCTGGACTTCTTTCTTGAAAGATCTTTCAGCCATGCCGTTTTCCCTGAGTCCGGAGCTGTCGAGAGCCCGTGTTTTTTGCCGCGATCGCGTCACGAATAAATACTTTAGGAGTCAACTATATAACTGTCAACAAAAAATATGATTTTTCATGGAAAAGACAAAATATCACTTAGAAACAAGGGTGTATATGGCTTGGGAAGATGATTTATATCCAGGTTTACCCTGTATCGAATTGGTGCATGGCATGCTAAAACAGGGCATCGCGGTATGGTGCGGCACAGCATCCGGCAGTCATGTTGGTGCAGGTGCGAACCGTGCCTGGTTTCGAAGTAAAGATGAGGCCGAATGAATCCGCCATCGACGCGTTTTGTAGACGAATATCTGGCTTATCTATTGGCGCAGGCCAGCCATCGCATCTCGGCGGACTTCCACTTGCAGGTCAATGCGGCAGGGCTTTCGGTGACGGAGTGGCGCGTATTGGCGAGCTTGATGGGCGGCACGGGCGAAACCATCGGATCCTTGGCGCGCCTGGCCATCACCAAACAGCCTACGTTGAGCAAAGTGGTGCAGCGTATGGAGATCGACGGTTGGGTAGAACGCGTCGGCGTGCGAGCGGATCGCCGGCAAACTCAGGTGCGGATTACCGCGGCGGGACGGCGATTGATCGGCAGCTTGTGCGATCAGGCGATGGCCCATCAACGTGAAATACTGGCGTCATTTGATCCGGAGCGCGCGGCCTCTTTTGTCGAAATGCTAAAGACGCTGATGCATTGGCACGAGCCTGTAGCGGACCAGAGCGACGGAGCCGTGGATGATGCTGCTTGAGTTCACAGGGAAGGGGCGAGTGTCATCGTTTCTGACTGCGCACGCAGCCTTCGATGATCAACTTCAGACTTAACTTTGCAACGGTGGCGCCAACTGGCGTAAACTTCATGACGGATCCTCCGGTTGCTTGTGAATACTTCGCGTATATCACCTTTAGGCACTTTGATGCCCTTGGCCCGTGAGGATCCGCCTCTCATTGCTACCGCGCCCGGGCGCAGGGTGCTCCCGTCAGTGCGTCACTGCCTCGGAGATCCTCCGCCATGAGCCGCCTCACCGCCCGCGACTTTTCCCCTGAATTGCTTGAGCTTTATGACGGCTATGTGCATGGCCGGATCAGCCGGCGAGATTTTCTCGATCGCGCGGCGAAATATGCTGTGGGCGGTCTGACGGCCGCAACGATCCTGGCGTCCTTGAGTCCCGACTACGCGATGGCCCAGCAGGTACAGTTCACCGATCCCGATATCGTGGCGGAATACATCGAGTACCCATCGCCTAACGGGCACGGTCAGGTGCGCGGTTATCTGGTGCGTCCCAAGGCCGCCAAAGGCAAGGTGCCCGGCATCGTCGTCGTGCACGAAAACCGAGGCTTGAATCCTTATATCGAGGACGTGGCGCGCCGTGTGGCCAAGGCCGGTTTTATCGCGTTGGCCCCTGATGGCCTGAGCTCGGTCGGCGGCTATCCCGGCAACGACGACAAGGGCCGCGAATTGCAGCAAAAAGTCGATCCGCAGAAATTGATGAATGATTTCTTTGCCGCGATCGAGTATCTGCGCGCCAGCGATCTGACCACCGACAAGGTCGGCATCACGGGATTCTGCTACGGCGGCGGTGTCAGCAATGCAGCGTCTGTCGCTTATCCTGAACTCGCCGCGGCCGTGCCGTTCTATGGCCGGCAGGCCAAACCCGAGGACGTAGGACGCATCAAGGCGCCGCTGCTCTTTCATTTTGCCGAGACCGATCCCAACGTCAACGGGACATGGCCAGCCTACGAGGCGGCGCTCAAGGCCGCGGGCACCAAATACGAAGCCTATATTTATCCCGGAACCAACCACGGGTTCCACAACGACTCCACGCCTCGCTACGACGAGGCGGCGGCCAAGCAGGCATGGGACCGTACCATCGCCTGGTTCCAGCGATATCTGGCCTGATCAATAGGTCCGGTTTTCTGGGGTTGAACGGCATTGCCATCCTGATGGCGGCCGTTTCGTGGGTGTTCGTCCTCTAATAAAGAGCGCGCGGGTCGTTCTTACTTTCTTATATATAAAGATGATTAAAATGTATTTTTATATATAAATAAATAATGAAAGAATGGCCGCTGGGCTTACTCCTTTCAGGCACGTATCACCATGAAGCGTCTTCTCCTTCTTTTTTCCGCCGCGGCGATGATGGCGGGCTCGGCGGTGTACGCCGCTCAGCCCTTGTTGACGCCCGCCGAGCTGAACGCGGTGCGTAGCGAACCTGCCGTGCGCATCATCGATATACGGCCGCCGCAGGACTATGCTGCCAACCATATTCCCGGCGCCTTGTCGGCTCCCTATGGCCAATGGCGGGGGCCGGCGGACAATCCGGGCCTGCTGCCGCCCGTGGAAAAACTCGCTGACCTGGTGCGCAAACTGGGCGTGGATCAGAACACCCATGCTGTCGTCGTATCGTCGGGCGCTGACGCCACCGATTTCGGCAGCTCCGCCCGGGTGTATTGGACGCTGAAGTATCTGGGCTTGTCCGAGCTGTCGATCTTGAACGGCGGGGTGAAGGCCTGGGTTGACGCCGGCTTGCCCCAGGATCAAACGGTGCCGACTGTCGCGGCCAGCACCTATACGCCGGTGCTGAATCGATCTCTGATCGCGACTCAAGAGCAGGTGCTGGCCCAGATCGACAATCCTAAAGTGCACTTGGTTGACGCCCGCCCATCGAATTTCTTCCGCGGCGAGGTCAAGGCGCCCACTGCCAAGATCCCCGGCACGATCCACAACGCGCTCAACCTCGAGCACAGCAAATGGTTCAAGCCCGGCACGTCGATCTTTGTGTCGGCGGACGAGGCGAAAACGATTGCGTCGCAGTCTTTGCCCGAACCTGCAGATGAAACCATTTCTTTCTGCAATACCGGCCACTGGGCTGCGACTGATTGGTTCGCCCTGTCGGAGGTGGTCGGCCAAAAGAACGTGATGCTCTATCCGGCATCGCTGGCCGATTGGACACAATCCCAGGAGGCCTTGCCCATGGACAATGTGCCTAGCAGAGGGCAGCAGATCTGGAAAAGCCTGAAGGATTTGGCGGGCTGATCGCAGGTCTGATCTGGTTTTTGTCACCCCAGCCCCCAAGGCAAGACGCCCCGTTTCCCGGGCAGCAGGCCGCAGGCACGGCATGGGGGCTTTTCCGCAGCGCTTTGGCTGCGTCCTTTTCCCCGGCTTGAGCGCCGGGGTTTTTCAAGGCATGTGATGACCCGTTTCCCGTTGGCGGCAGTATTCGCCGCGTTTTTCTTGGCACTGGCCTGGTTCGTATCGCTACGTCAGGCGGCCTTATTTCTCGTTGGCATCGGCATGGGCGGCGTGCTGGCCGGCGCGCGATTCGGATTTACGACCGGGTGGCGGCGTCTGATCGAGCAGCGTGATCCCAGCGGCGTGATGGCGCAATTGGTACTGTTGGCGATCGCGGCGGCGGTGTGTATGCCGTTGCTGGCCGAATATCCGACCGATCTAGGGGCGGCTCTGGGCCCACCTAGTATCAGTTTGTTAATAGGCGCGTTTGTATTTGGCGCCACAATGCAGATTGCAGATGGCTGTGGCTCCGGCACGCTGTACAAGGCTGGCATGGGCGTGCCGTTGAATATGGCGATATTGCCGGTGTTCGCAATCGGCAGCTTCCTGGGTTCGGCGCAGTTGGAACAATGGCTGCAACTGGGTGCGACGGCTCCCGTCAGCTTGGTGAAAACGTTTGGCGCAGGCGAGGCGTTTGGACTGACATTGATTGGCTTGGTGGTGTTCGGTCTGGCCGCGCGCGCCTGGGTGGGTAAGGGCGCCAGCTGGCTTAACAGACGCCTGCTGATCGGCGCGGTATTGTTGGCGGTATTGGCGTTGCTAAACCTGGTCATTGCCGGTCAACCTTGGGGGGTGGTGTATGGCTTCGGCCTGTGGGCCGCAAAGCTCGCGACTGCCGCAGGGTTATTCGATCCCACGGCGAACGCTTTCTGGAGTCAGCCCGTTAACCTGAATAACCTGTCGCAATCGGTATTCCTCGACGTCACGTCGATCACCAACATCGGTATCTTGGCGGGCGCCTTGTTTGTCGCCGCGGGGCAAACCGCCGCGCAGCGTGCTCCCTTGACGGGCAAGCAATGGCTGGTCGGCATCATCGCGGGCTTTTTGCTCGGCTATAGCTCGCGCCTGGCATTTGGCTGCAATATCGGCGCCATGGTCAGTGGGATTTCCACCGGCAGTTTGCACGGGTGGATCTGGGTGCCATTAGCGTTTTGCGGGTCATTGATTGGCGTGCGGGTCCGTCGCCATTTTGCGTTTTAAGTAGGGCGTGCAGATCATGAAAAGAAATCTATCTTCACTCACGCTGGTCTTTTGGCTGGGTTTGATCGCTTTTTTTGCCTGGGACTGGGCGGTGTCCAAGCCCGTCAACGTTCGATTGGAGCCGCCGCTCATCGCAGCGGGCTCAGGCCATGCTCCGAGTGGCGGGCATTGCGCGTCGACGTTCTGAGACGTTTAAACCTGTTCGCTACGGTTGCGGCATAGCTTCTTGCGACGCCATCGTGCTTGATCTGCCTGCGGCGGCGCTGACGCTACCGCAGGCAGATGTCTTTGTAGCAATGGCATGGGCATCAGATGATGTCTATTTCCGAGGCAGCTCCGCAGGCGGTGCACTGCCTTGGTCGACCTGAGATTCTGACGGAATCACTACTGGTGTCGGAGGTTTGCTGGCGCAGGCGGCCAAGAGGGTGAGAGACAGCAAAGCAGCGAAACGCATAGAAGGGCTCCGTGGAGTAGGCGCTGAAATCAATTTGCCGGGTTCGCGACATGTTCGTGATTGTGCAGCGGGTTGTGCAATTCTTTCATGTCATGTCACATTATGGCCGATGTTTTTACATCTCGGGGCTTCCGGTTTAGGCCGCCCCTCGGCCGCGCTCGACAGACATATCGAACGAAAGCCTCACCGAGGTGCACCAAATCACTCGAAAAAGAGCGCAGCAGGCGCTCCTTTGCATGCTGCTTGGGGAGTCTGGCGACAGAACGCCGGCTCCCTTGTATCCGCTCGAGATCCTTGAGTTCAATTGGCTCGAAGGTGGAGAAACTCAGACAAAAAGACCGTCGTTAGCGGCGCCTACGAGGTGGTTTCTCGAAATTTCTGCCTGTTTCTACGTATTTTTTCTAGTCATCTTTCTTGTCGGTACATGCAATTAATGTGCCAAATATTTCTGCCTGAAATATTGCTGAATTGTGTCAGTTAAATTGCAATGGAAATATCTATGCGAAGTCGATATGCAATTAACTATGACAATATAGGGGTTAATGACATGTATTTGTGCATTTAGCTGTGATAATTTAGCCTGCTGAAAGATTCTCGACTCTTATTGTGTTGTTTTTAACAACTTGAAATAAAAAACAGTTTCAAAAATATTTGAAATCATCTGAGAATGCTGCTGTTGAATAGGCAAGTCCGGTATTGTTTTTTGCGGTTCGTGAAGATGTTCTTCACGGATGCTTTCTTTTTGCAACTTTTGCGTCGGAGAATGTCATGGCGATCATTGGTATAGATATTGGTTCAAGCGATCAGACAATTGATGAAAGTAACTATGACGCTGGCGATACGCTGTCGCTGAACGTGCTTGGCAGCAACACGCTGACGATCGATGGCGTCGACGCAACCGCCAACTTTGGAGCGGGCGTCACCGCGGCCGGATCACCCACGTACAACTTGATCAACGGCGGAAGCTTGACGATCAATTCGGGTCTGGCCAACCTGAGTGCGCTCAGCAGCGTTAACTACAATATCGGTGATGGCTCTGAGCTGACCATCAATGCGCCTACGGCGTCTGTTGGCTTGATCAACAATCAAACCATCAATTTCACTGGTGATGGCGGCGGCGTATTTTCCTATCAGCCGTCCTCTTTGCTGTCGACGGGCCAGACTTTCAACGTTGAAAGCCTCGGCGTTGGCGATACGCTGTCAGTGGGCACGCGTACCAACGGCGTACTGACGTACAACGCAGAAACGCAAACCGGCACCCTCACCTATGGCGCATTGCCGCTCGTGGGTGGCGGTCCCGTCACGTTCAATATCCAGGGCATGACCCAGGAAGACTACGACGCCATCGTCGCTGACCATGGCGGCAACACCGGTTTCGGCGAATTCGTTTCGCCGGTGTGCTTCCTGCGTGGCACCATGATTCAGACCACCAAGGGCGAAGTCGCCATCGAAGACCTGGTCCCGGGCGATGTCGTCATCGGCCAATCCGGCGAGCGCACCGTCAAGTGGGTCGGCTTCCGCAAGACCTACACCAAGCGCATCCCGGCCGATCGCCGTGCCGAGCATATGCCCATCCGCATCGTGCGCGATGCCATCGCTGAAAACGTGCCGAGCAAGGACATCGTGGTTTCGCCGGGACACCACATCCTGGTCGAAGGCAAACTGGTCCGCGCCCAAGACCTGGTCAACGGCAAGACGATCTACCAAGAAACGCACCACGTCAGCTACGAGTACTTCCACGTTGAACTGGATCAGTTCGACGTGATCAGCGCCCATGGCCTGATGTCCGAATCGTGGGCCGACGGCGGCAACCGCGACTACTTCCAGAACGCCGACGTCACCGCTCTGCGTCCGGAAGACCGCAAGCGTCGCCGTGCTGACCGCCCGGGCTTCGTCGCTCTGCGCAAGGGTGCCGAACTCGAGCGTCTGCAAGCCGTCTACGCTGCCCGCGCTGAAAAGCTGCAGCAAGAACAAGACCAAGAGTTGATGGTCGCTTACGGCTGATCTTCATCGGCGCCAGGCTGGTCCTGGCGCCGATGTTGATAGAAAACTGGCTTCCCACGCCATACCGTTGTCCGGTATGTGCGTGGGAAGTTTTTTTATTGATACGAGATCAGCGAGCAGTGCTCGGCGCAGGCGTTTTGAGCAACTGCTGTTCCCATAAAAACGCTATGCCGCTGCCGCCAGCATGGTGCTTAACGACTTCCGTCAAATCGGCGACGTGTTCGGTGCGAGCCCAATCGCGCTGCCATTCGGATGCCACCGCCAGCCACGTCATCATGTTTGCACCGGCTGCGATCATGCGCTGGATGGCGACCTCGTGCGCCTCGACCGACACGCCGCCGGATGCATCGGTGACCACGGTCACATCCCAGCCTTCGCCCAGCGCCTGAATGGTGGGCATCGCAACGCAGACCTCCGTCCACAGGCCAGCGATGATGAGTTGCTTGCGGCCCGTTGCTTTCACGGCATCTACCACCTTTTTATCCTCCCAGGTGTTGATGAGCGTCCGGTCGATGACTTCCTGGCCGGGAAACACATCGGTGATCTGGGGGAAGAGGAGGCCGCCTTGTTTGGCGATCACGGTTGTCAGGATGGTGGGCACGCCGAAGGCCTTGGCGACTTTTGCCAACGCGGCTGAATTGTTGACCACCATCTGCGGCTCGTGACTGTTCACGTTCGCAAGCTGGTAAGGTTGGTGATCAATCAGAACGAGTACTGAATCCTCGGGACGAAGAAGCGAAGCCAAGCCGTTACGGAAGGTCATTGATACATCCTCTGCGGTAGGTGAAGGGGGGCGGCAGCCACGCTCGAGTTGTCGTGCTGCCTGAATGGATTCTGGCATCTGTATTTATGATGCGGTACCGGCCAGTTTTGTTACGCTGTGTCGCCGAACAAGGAACGCTGAATGGATATCGAAGACCTGCAGACCTTTGTCGCCGTTGCAGACGCGGGGGGCGTGTCTTCCGCTGCACGCCGGCTCGGCGTCTCTAAATCAATCGTCAGCCGTCGGCTTTTGCGGCTGGAAGCAGAGCTGGGTATCCAGCTGCTGGCACGCACCACGCGCGGCGCTGCTTTAACAGAGGCGGGCGGTGCGTTTCGAGATCATGCTGCGCGGGCCTGCATCGAGATTGACGTAGCGAGGGAAACGATCCTGCCCGATGGTGACCTTCGCGGTCGCTTGCGAGTGGCCGTGCCGGTTTCTTTGGGGCCCAATCATTTTGCTCCTGTGCTCGCCGACATGGGACGCCGTCATCCGCAGTTGCATATTGATGCTTCGTACAGTGATCGCTTTGTTGACCTCATCGCAGAGGGTTTTGATTGTGCGATACGGGTCGGCTATCTGCAGGACTCCAACTTGATTGCCAGACGTGTCGCGCCGCTCTATGGCAAGCTCGTCGCGAGTCCCGACTATATCGACGCGCATGGCGCGCCCCAGACGCCAGACGATCTGCTCGATCATCAAGCGCTCATGCAAGGCACCGAAGCGTGGCAATTCCTGGACGGCGACAAGATCGTCAGCGTTCGTCCGCAGGGCCGGTTCAAAGCCGACAACGGCATCGCGCTGGCTGCAGCTGCGGCGGCGGGATTGGGCATCGCTTGGCTGCCTGACTGCGTAACCTATGAATATGTGGCTTCGGGTGCGCTAGTTCCTGTCATGACAGGCTATCCGCCACCACCAGCAGGTATCTATGTCATTCGCCCGCCTGGGCAACATCCCGCGCGAAAAATACGAGTCTTGATCGAATTGCTGATCGAGTATTTCGAACAGGCTCCGTATCTGCGCGGGAGCGGTCGCTAGATCGCGGGCAGGTGCAAAGATAATCAGGACGAGCAGGCGGGGGGGCTATCAAAGCAATGACGCATCATGCCGTGGGTGTCGACCATCTTATTTAATCTTGCTGCAGCGAAACGCCTCAATCCCTTTTTCCACGTAGTGCGGTTCGCGTGCGCAGGCCGCGCGCATGGCCTGGTTGGCCAGGGTCATGAGATTGGCGGCGTTGGTCATTGCTTCCAGGCCGTCGGGGCCGGGGCCGATCTTGTCATAGAGCGCCTTGAATTCATTGGCCTGCTTGCCATAGGCGTAGGCGCGCATGACGTCGGCGTAGGCGATGGCGCGGGAGGTGTCGCCGGGCGTGGGTGCTTTCTCGGCAGCTAGAGTCGGCCCAGACAGCAAGATCAGGGCGAGCAACGGGACAAGGGAGGTTTTCATGTTCATCATTAGGATGTCTCTTGCTGGTTGTTCGATGGGGGCAGGCTAGAGGGTCGTGTGTGCGACCCGAGTCATGCCACCATCACCACATTTTGCAGGTCGTGCCGTTGTTGACGAGGTCTCCACCGACCACAATGCCCTTTTCGTCGACGTGGAGCATGGTGTAGCAGCTGGCGATGCCTGTGCGCCGTTCGTAGATGGTGCCGGTGTTGTTGCCGAAACCGTAGCTGACGCCGCCGGGAGGAGGTACGTAGAACGTGCCAACGGCTTCGTTCCACGAGACTTCGCCGGAGGTCTGCCACATGTAGACCAACTGCCCGACCGGCAGGTCTTCGCTGGCATAGACGCGGTCGGGAACTCCCCATTCGGCCACGATGTCGTTGACGGGCTTGCCCTTATGTCGCAGCATCGCCGCATCCCAGGTAGTGCAAGCGGTGACCGTGACGCTGCACAGGCAGGCCAGCAGGGCCTTCAGAAAACTGGATCGCACTTTTTTTTCCTTGTTCAATATTTATTCGTGTGCCCTACGCGCCGAATAATGCTAGTGTCGTGGACGGATGGCGAGTGAAATGTGGTGAGTTTTCAACGTGCCGCGCGTTTAGCTGGAGTTACAACGGGTGGGATAGCCGGAAAGGGGCGGCGGGATGTGACGTCGTGGTTATCGCGCCAGGTGGATAGCCTATTGCATGTCTTCTTCGCTTGCCTGACAGCGGTGCCTGTGGCGGAGGTGCCGAAGCTGGACACGATTACCGCGTAAGATGTCTACGAAGCTATTTCCCACGTCTGGGTCAACGACGCATTCGTTACGAGCAACGCACGGTCTGCTCAGAATCTTCGCGAGATGCCAACCTTCGTGGATTTTCATCATTTCTAGGCACCGCTGGTTAGATGTTTTGAGTCTCGACCATTCTTCTTTTTTCGTGTTGGCGTTGCCCTTAGTTATCCTGCTGCTGGCAGGTACCTTCACGGTTGGTTGGCTAGCGTCACGCAGATCTCGCGATCCGGCTTGGGCTGGCGCGGCCTACGCGGTGCTCGGTCTAGGCCTGTGTCTACAGTTGTTGCGAGAGCGTAGCGGCGAACTATCCTACGCTATGGCCGCTATTTACCTGGTCGGTGTTGCTCTGCTAAGCCATAGTCTGTCCTTGCGCTTTCGGGTCAAGTATGACTGGGGAAAGGCTTGCGCTCTAGTGCTGCTCACTGTGTCCGTGCGCTATTACTTCGAGATAGTCAGCTTCAACCATTCCGCCCGCATTTACGCGCTGAACTTTGGTCTGGGTTCGGTTTTGCTGCTACCTGCCTGGCGTCTGGCTCGGGTACGGACTGTCTCCTACCTTGACCGGTCGCTACTGTGGATTTTCGGGTGCCTGGGTCTGAGCTTTTTTCTTCGCACCATACTGACAGTGCCGTGGCCTTGGGAGCCCCTAGATACTGCGCGATTTGAGCGCAGTCTGTTCTGGCTGGTCATGCAAATGAGCATGCTGCTCTTTGCCGTGCTCTTCGCGATGCTATGGCTAGCCG
Organism: Bordetella genomosp. 4; assembly: GCF_002261185.1. Taxonomy (GTDB): domain Bacteria; phylum Pseudomonadota; class Gammaproteobacteria; order Burkholderiales; family Burkholderiaceae_B; genus Bordetella_A. Next base: position 1,381 of record NZ_NEVQ01000014.1, on the reverse strand, counting down.
CGGCCGTTCGCGATCTGGTGGTCGGACTCAAATGGGAGAGAAACCACGATGCACTGACGCAGTTACTGAACCGTCGAGGGTTCGAGGAGAATGCGGCTACATGGCAGCGTCGATGCGAGGGGTGCAGCGCCGTGCTGATGTGTGATATCGATTGGTTCAAGTCTATCAACGACCAGCATGGCCATGCTGCTGGAGATGAGATACTGCGTTTGGTCGGTCAAGCGTTACGCGGCAGCGTCAGGCAAGGTGATCTGGTCGCGCGCTTGGGAGGTGAAGAGTTCGCAGCTCTACTACGTGTAAAGGATGCCAGCGACGCTATGACGGTGGCGGAGCGCTTGCGTGCGCAACTGCGTGCTTCAGCGTTGCCTGTCCGCGGGCAGCGCATATCAGTAACGATGAGCCTAGGCGCAACACAGTGGTACATGCATGAGCCTTTAACTCAGGCATTGGAACGGGCAGATGGCCTACTGTACCAAGCCAAGACGGCAGGCCGAAACCGTGTGGTAAGTGACATCAGAGAGCCTGGGAGCCGGCTGGACAGGGCGTAATGCTCGACTCGCACCATGCGGCAGTCAGGGAAGGTGGCAAAGTAGAGGTCCAATGTGGCTTGCGCAACGCCGTCTTGGAACATTAGGAACGGTCTGGCTGTGTCTTCATTGGGTACCTCGATGTGGGGTTTGCCGCCTAACTACGAGCCGTAATACCAAACAAAAACAGGCTCTACATCATTAACGGGGGACACCGACATTCATTAGACTTGTTTTTGCGAAGAAACAGGTTTAATGGAGGCAATGCCGATGTCCCCAGTCGATTCTATCTTAGGGTTTCGGGATTTAGTAGTTCAACGGGTGGAGCGTCGCCGAGACATCCACGTCTGGGCCAGGCCGGCCAAACGTCCGGTGTGCGAGTATTGTTCGCACGACGGATTGCGCATTAAGGCCACGCATCGGCGCACCGTTAAACACACCCGTCAGGGTAATCAGTTGATGGTGTTGCACCTGAGCGTGCCCAAGTACCACTGTACTGACTGCCATCGCTATTTCCGGCATCGATTCTCTGGGATTCGCCCTCGGCTTCGGGCCATCGAGGCCTATCGGCTGGAGGTATTTGAGGCCCACGAGGGCGGCGTTAGTCAACGCAAGCTGACGGTCACACACCGGATCGGCAGTGCGACGGTCGAGCGCTGGTATCAATCGTTTGTGAGGCAGCGCGTCTCAGAGCTCTCGAGCCGGGCTTGCCCGCAGGTGTTAGGGGTCGATGAACACTTTTTCAGTCGTAAAAAGGGCTACGCCACGACGCTGGTGGATTTAAAGAACCATAAGGTCTTTGATGTCGTGCTGGGGCGCTCAGAAGACAGTCTGCATCGCTATTTGCAGCGTTT
>NZ_NEVQ01000002.1 GCF_002261185.1 Bordetella genomosp. 4 | reverse complement strand
GGCCTCGGAGTCGAGCGAGGGAAACCGAAGGAGCGTAGCGACGAGGTTGACAAAGCGGTGTCGGCCGCGCAGGCGGCCGACCGACTCCGTGAAGCGCCAACACGGTCACTGCCCCGCCTCGACGTCCAATAGCACTCACGATTCCTAGCCAGAGAGCATCTACGCCGTATAGTCCACAGCCGCCCATTCGAAATAGAGTTTCAGGTCCGCCACCAAAGCCTGATGCAACGGATGGAATAGATAGGCGTCGAGAGCCTCAGCATCTGCGACTTCCGATTCGAGCACGTAGTCCCAACTGATGGGGCGATCGAATTCGTTGGCGGCGACGCGCCAGAACTGAATGGCGGGAATGTCTGCGCCGAGGGCAGTCATGCGTGCCGCTAGTTCTGCTTCGCGTTGCACGTCCCGGGCGACATCGGGACGGCGGCGAAAGAGTACGATATGACGGATCATTCGCCTGTCCTCGTCGCACTTTTCAGGTGATAACCCCGGCCCGAATAATCGAAATCCACGAGTTCGTTAATGGTGGTTTGGGGATCGGCAGGCGAGGCATAGTAGGCGCGGATCTCGGAGATCTTGCCGGTTGCGGGATCGAAGTCGTACCACTCTGCGCCTCTCAAGGCCGTACCCTGCTTGTTTTTCCAGTGCGTCCACTCGATCATTGCCTCGGGTGTGTCATGACTGACGATGATGCGTTCGATGGTCCATTGCGAACCCAACGTCTCGACACACCATACCCATTTGCGTGCGATCGTGTCAGCACTGCGCCAAGGGATTTCCGGCAGCCCGGCTGGGAAATAGTGCACCGCGTCTGGCGTGAAGCAATCCACGAGTGCGTCATAGTCTGCCGCATTGCAGGCGTCGAAGTAGCGTCGAATGAGCGCAGCGTAGTATTCGGGGGTGAATGATTCGGACATGATGATTCCTCCGGCGATCAGGGACGTGCAGGCTGGGCGGGCGCGATCGCCGGACGGCCTGCGGCAATCCATTGCTTGTACTGTTCGCGTGTGGCATCACTGGGTGGATACAGTCCCCATAGCGGTTCACCAGCTTGTACTCTGAGCGCGAGATACGCTTCGATGTCATCACGCTTTTCGCAGAGATCAGCCATTTCCTCGGCCATATGCGCGGGGATGACTGTGATGTTGTCGCCATCGCCGTGGATGACGTCGCCAGGGTAGATAGCCACGCCTGCGCAACCGATAGGGACTTGCAAGTCCGCGACATGGTGATAGCTCAATCGTGTTGTGGCAGTGACGCCTGTGCTCCAGATCGGGAAATCCATATTGCTCAGCTCGGTGCCATCCCGAAAGGTGCCGTCAGTGACGACCCCGCGCGCGCCGCGCATCATCATGCGGGTGATCAGCATGTTTCCCATCGATGCCGCACGGCCATCCCGATTGCTGTCTATGACTAATACATGGCCGGGCTCGACTTGTTCTACGCCTACCCATTGCAGATTGTCGGCATTGGGAGAGGTGGTCAGATTGCCGTAGAAGTCCACGTCCTCTCGAGCAGGAATGAAACGCATCGTGTAGGCGCGGCCCGCAAAGGGTTTGATCTTTTTATTCAAAGGGCGCAGGCCATGCAATACCGGTTGCCGGATGCCTTTGATATAGAGCTGCGTGGTCAATGAACCGCTGGTCGCTTTGGCCAGACGGTCGAGCACCGAATCAGGCACGTAGGGTGCGGGAGCGCGTTGCGGGATGCTAGTCAAGGGCGCTGGCACGTCTTTCATGATATCTGTCTCACATTATGGGATTGGAGGAGTGCGTGGTGTTGAGGATGCACATGGGTTCATCCTAGTGAGCTTTAGGGTGAAATAGAATGGCTTGACCGATACCCGCTGGCGGTGACGGCGGGTCCAGTACCACCATTTGAGACAAACCATGGCCACCTCTGCAGGCGAGGGCACCGGCGCCCTCGAGAAAGCGCTGGATGTGTTGGATGCTGTAGGCACGGCACCGGAAGGATTGGGACAAAGCGAGTTGGCCGAACGCCTGGCATTGCCGCGTACGACGGTGTATCGCTTGCTGGCGACGCTGGTCGCGCGCGGTCTATTGCGTCGGGACCCATTGCGCAAGGTGTATTGCCTGGGGTTCCGTTGTTTCGAAATGGCGCGTCAGGCTTATGCCATGCCGGATCTGGTGGCAGCTGCCGCGTATGAGTTGCGGCTGTTGCGCGATTTGACTGGAGAGACTACTTATCTGGCCGCGTTGGATGGGCGGGAAGTGATTTCGCTGGAACGCTGCGACGGGGCGCATAGCCAGCGCTCTGCCGCGGCGCTGGGCGAGCGCAAGCCTGTACATTGCACGAGCCAGGGCAAAGCCATCTTGTCTGCGATGCCAGATGCGGAACGTGAGAGTTTCGTTCGGGATGCCGTACTCAAAGCGTTGACGCCGTTGACGATTACCGATCGCCGCCGCCTGCATGCGGAATTGGGTATTACCCGGACGCGCGGATATGCCATCGATGATGAGGAAATCGTGCTTGGCGTGCGCTGTGTGGGCGCGCCGGTTATTGACAGTGCAGGTCAGGTGCGGGGGGCAATCAGTGTTGCGGGGCCGGCGTATCGTTTGACACGCGAACGTCTGGAACTGCTGGGCCCTGAGGTGGCGGAGGCAGCGCGGCGTGTGGGGGCGCAATTACAGACGCAGGCGGCTGATACGAAGGCGGGTGCCGAGGAGTCCGTCACTGCGGTGCCTGGCAGATGGGCATTTCATGGGGCCCATCCGATTTCAATGAATGGTGGACGGAAACTATGGTGGGCAGATGTGCTTGCCCCATCACTGCGTTTATACGAGAACGGCGAGGACAGGGAGATTTGCCGCGTGGAGGCACCCATCATCGGGTTGGTCCGTGATGCGGAGGGTGTCATCGTCGTACATCAGTCTGGGGTGCAGCAGGTCAATGCTGATGGAAGGGTGGCGGCATTGACGTCATGGATCAATGGCTCGGTGCTGGCACTGTGTAATGGCGAGGGGCAAGCTATTTGGGTTGCGTGCGGTCTGCCGGAGTCCGGGTCGGCGATAGGATTATTGCGTGCCGATGGTACGTTGGACGTGCGCTGGCGAATCGGCGAGCCTGTACAAAGCTTGGCATGGGATGCCAGCGAGAAAACGTTGTATGCGGCCTTGCAGGGCTCTGGATCGATTGTGATGCTGCGGCCTGGCGAGAATGCCGTACGCCGGTTGACGAGTTTGCCGCGAGGGTCAGGCCGGGTCAGCGGCTTGGCATTCGATGCGCAAGGCGGGATCTGGACTGCGCTGGCTGATGGATGGTCGGTGATCCGCTTGACGCGAGATGGTCAACTGGATCGCGTGGTGGGTCTGCCTGTGCCATGCCCGACCGATTTGGCAATGATTCAACGTTCAGACGGTACGGCGCAATTGGCGATCACGACAGAGCGGCATCGCGTGTCTATTGATGCATTGAACAGTGCGCCCCTGTCAGGGCGATTGCTGCTGTTGGATTTGTGAAAACCAAAGGTTGGTAAACCACTGGCGATTGCACGGGGCGATGTTGTCACCATCCCCGCGCTGAATCGAACATCAGTACGATATCCGGGGGCCTAGCGGCGCCAGCCTCGGCCACCTCCGAATCCACCGAAACGTCCCCCGCCAAAACGGTCTCCTCCACCAAAGCGTCCTGCAAAGTCCGAATCGCCGCGCATGGCGTTGAATCGGTTATCGCTCCAATCGCGGGCTTGGCGCTGATCGTTCAGATAGTTCGTCACATTGCCGGATGAAAAATCGCTGCGCTGGATCGGCTGCCAGCCTGACGAGGTGTGTGTCTGCCAGCCACCGTCGGCGGAATGCTGGTAGACATGGCCGTTGGCGTCGCCGTAGATGTGGCCGTTGTTCCACGCGACGGAGTTGCCGGTGTGGCTGTCATGCGCGATGCCTCGGCGGTCCACGTTGTCCGTGCCATCGCCGGCTTGGCCGTTGGCCGTGGTGCTGGAGACGATGGTGCGTCCGGTATTGGCATTGTTGCGTACGCTCTGCCGGCCGGCGCGCCACTGGCCATCGTCGTTTTCGACGACACCCGAGCGGCTGGCGCCCGAGACGCCGGTCGAATTGTTCCGGTAGGCGTCACGCTGCCCTGCGGCGGCATTGCCGGTGTAGGCGTTGTAATCGGCGCCGCGTGATCCCTCAAAGTGGCTGCCTGTGGCAGGGTTATAGCCGTCGACATGCGCAGTGCGCCATTCGTTGCCGGTCCAGTCGTTGTAGCCCACGCTGCGGGTGACGGTGCCGTGTCCCCAGCCGCCGTACACGTTGACCGTATTGATGTCCACGCCGCGCGAGTACGGGAAACCGCCGTACGGTCCCCAATAGGGTTCGGGCCCCCACATGTCGGCCATGGCGAAGCCGAAGGCAAATCCCGCGGCAGTGCCCAGCGCGGCGTCATAGCCATAGGTGGGCGGATAGCCCACCCAGCTGTTGTTCACAATGACAGGAGGATAGGTGTAGCCCGTGCCGTAGACCACGGTGCCATCCGGGCCGGCGATCATGCCCAAGTAACCGGGGGTATAGCCGACTACGACCGTATCTGGCGTGGAGCCATAGATGTGCACGTACGTGACGTAATGCAAAGGCGATTCAGGAGGAATGGTGTAGACCGCCGCCGGTACGGAGGCCGCGACGCGCCAGGGACCTTGCGGTGAGCTGGCAGTGAACCACACCGCCTGGGACAAGGCGTAATACTCGTTGCTCGTGACTTGAATCACAGGCACCGACGTGTTGACGGCATAACGCAATTGCGTGCCGGCGACGCGGTCGAAATTCGGTGTGCCGCCGACGTAGTCCACATGCAGTGTGGCCTTGGTGCGCGATACGGTTGCGGTTTGAGGGATGGTCGAGGCAATGAGGGCTTCTTTGGCTTGCGGCGTGCCGGGTACTGAGGCGAGTACGCCCGCTTGTGGGTCATGTACGTCGATGCGGGCAAAGTCCGCGCTCAGTTTGTTGCCGGGGACGTAGCTCCAGCTGCCGTTCAACGTAGAGGCGCTGAACCAGCGTCCCGATACGAGCAGGTAATAGCGGTTGTCTGCCGGCTGCATGAACAAGGCATGGTCGGCGTTGTTGACAGACAGCAGATTGGTACCTTGCACGGGCCGCATCTGTGCCTGGCCCTGAATCAGGACCAGTTCGGCAGGTTCGGAAGACACGATCAAGGCAGGCGCGGCGGGAGGGCGTGCCGCACCTTTTGCCAGCATGGGATCGACGGGGGCCTGCTGTGCCGCCGTTGCAGCGACGGTGAGCAGGCCTTGAGAGGGGGATTCGCTACGCCAGCCCTCGGACAACGAGCGCGAGGTGTACCAATATCCCACTGCGTTGACGTGATAGTCGCCATTCGTACCACGCAGAATCAAGGCCCGGCTATTGACGACACGCTGCCAGCCATCTGCGTGCGCGACGGGTTTCAGAACGGGGGCGCCGTCGACCAGCACCAATACGGTAGGGGCGTTTTCGACGTAGATGCGCGGCGGCGTATTTTTGACCGGCATGGCCTTCAAGCTCGATAGCTGCTGGGAGGCGGCGTAGCTCAGTTGCAGCTCGCTCAGGCGCAGCGTCAACTCGACAGGCAGCCGCGAGCTGAACTGCTCCCGTATGGCCTGTGCTTTTTCGGGTTCGGTGGGAACTTGGACGCGGGTGATCTGCAGTTGGGTCAGGTGGACTTCGTCGTTGGCTTTATCGGTATTGGCGTCGGCACTGAAATCCGCCACCCCATACGTTGGTTGGCCATTGCTCGGGCCCATTGCGATGGCCATGCGGCCTGTGATGCGATTGCCTGTCCAGGTATCGATTTGCGGCTGGTAGACCTCGTAGCGCGTGCCATGGAACTCGAGCGTGCGGGGCCATTGGGGGGCTGCGTTCTGGGATTGCGGCGCAGCGGTTTGCTGTGGTGCGGGCTGCGCAAAGACGCTGACGCTGCTGGCTGTCAACGGAGCGGAGAATAAAGCCGCGACGATGGCCGCGGTACGCACGCTTTTTGTTGTTTGAAACATGAAGCTTTCCTCGGGGAGGCTTTCGTTTTTCAGGGGAGCGTGGCTTCGCTACGTCAGGGAAGCCAAAGGCAAAGCAGGACATCCACAAAAGATAAGAAGGCTGCCGTATTTAATGGTACTTATCGGGTAGTGTCCAGCGTTGTTTGGTCGTGTTTTTCACCGCGATTTAATCAGGATCCCGCATGGACGCCGACAATTCAGTCGCGCCGCGCGCCTGCAGGGCATCTACGGCACCCAGCCGATCGCGGATGTCCTTGTTTTGGCTGAGTTTGCGCTTGCCGACCAGCGACGTGATCTCGATTTCTATGCCTACGATGTGTTGCAGCATTTCATCGATGAATGCGGGCTCGGAGTCGCCCATTTTCCATGGCTTGGGTTCGGACGCTTCGTGTGTCTTGGTCAGACGCGCCACAATGCGGCGCACGAAGCGTTCGTCGTCGTGAATGGTGAGGATGCCATGAGCGTGTACGACCTCGTAGTTCCAGGTGGGAACTTGGCGGTGCGCCTCGTGCTTGCTTGGGTACCAGTTCGGCGAGATGTAGCCCTCGGTGCCTCGAAAGACGACCAGGACTTCGGATCCGGTCGCACAGCTTTGCCAGACCGGATTGGCGCGCGCGACGTGGGCGGACAGCCGCCCGTTCGCGCCGGACGCTGGGTCGAGCTCGAACGGAATGTGATTGGCATCCAGTCCGTTGTCTCCATGCGTGATCAGGATGCCCAGCGGATGCTCGCGGATGATACGGTGCAGGGTTTCCGGGGCGTTTTCGGCAAAGTGAGCGGGAATATACATAGGGTCCGGGAAATAATGCGGCGGGTTGGCGATGCCTCTATTTTGCGTAAAACTGGCACAATAAGAAGATCCAGTTTCAGGTAATTTAAATGGGCCAGTCTGAGGCTGCACCTGGTACGAGAGCTGGGCCGACAGGGGCGGGACGGCGTCTCTGCGAATGGTTGCGGGCTCAAATTGTCGATGGCGCATTTGCGCCGGGAGCACGGCTGCCGTCTACACGCGCGCTGGCGATAGAGCACGGCGTATCGCGCACGACTGTCACCGCGGCGTATGAACAGCTCGCCGCTGAGGGATTTCTGGTCACGGCGGTGGGCCGGGCCGCGAGGGTCGCTGTGCCATTGGCATCGGTGACATCGTCGTCTCGGGGGCGCGGGCAGCCGGCGCCGCCTGGGGCGGCTTTGTCCGACTTTGGCCGCCGGGTGGCCAAGATCGACTTGCCGCGGCCCGTGGCTGCGCCAAGGATTGATTTCCGATATGGGGCGTTGGCCTCCCGAGATTTCCCTGCATTGGCCTGGCGACGTGCTTATTTAGCGGAATTGGTTCGGCAGCAGGATAGTCTGTCTTACATCGCGCCCGAGGGGGATGCGGCATTGAGGCAGGCGGTGCACGGGTACTTGAGGCGTGCGCGTGGGCTGATATGTGATGTCGAGCAGATTGTGACGGTGCATGGATCGCAACAGGCGATCGATCTCTGTGCTCGGTTGCTGTTGAATCCCGGGGATAAGTTCGTGTTTGAAGATCCGGGGTATTTGATGGCGCGTCGCTGCTTTGAGGCAACCGGTGCCAAGCGTCTGGCAATACCGGTGGATGAGCACGGACTGAACACGGCGCGCTTGCCTACGGACGAACGAGCACGGCTGGCGTATGTGACGCCCTCGCATCAGTTTCCGCTGGGAGGCGTGTTGCCTGTCGGCCGGCGCGCGGAACTATTGCAATGGGCGCGACAACATCAAGCCTGGGTGATCGAAGACGACTATGACGGTGAGTTTCGCTACGGTCAACGTCCCATTGATGCGTTGCACGCCATGGACCCTGATGGCCGTGTGATATACGTCGGTACCTTTTCCAAGGCATTGTCGCCACAGTTGCGCCTAGGCTATCTGGTATTGCCCGCCGAGTTGGTGCACGTTTTTCGCCAAGCCAAGCAATTGGCCGATCGTCATGCCCCGGTATTGGAACAACGCGTGCTGGCGGCGCTGATAGAGAGCGGCGCATACGAGCGTCACGTACGTCGTATGCGCCGGGAAAACGAACGCCGAAGGCTGGCACTGCTGGACGCCGTAGCGAAATACCTGCCGCCCGGTGTACAGGTAATGGGAACGGCGGCAGGGCTGCACGTGGTGTTATGGCTGCCGTCGTTGCGCTGTCAGGATGAGGGCGCTTTGGTGGCTGCGGCGCGTAGCAAGGGTTTGGGCGTGTATCCGGTGTCTACCTTATATGCTACGCGCGTGTCCTCGAAAGTTTCCCGCCCGGCGGGATTGATCATGGGCTATGCGAGTTTGGATTTGAATGCCATTGCAGAAGGCGTGCGTATCCTGGCCGCAGTGATTGCGTCATTGACGCGGCAAGGGAATCTGTAGACCTTGTCCACGCTCGCGCCGCCGCATTGGTATTTCAATAATAGATATCGACGTAATCGGTCAGGTGGTCGCAGGTCTGCATTTGTTGCAGACGCCAGTAGCGGCGTTTGCCAGTGGCTTTGAACTCGAAGTCTCCGGTGCGCTCGCAACGGCGTCCTTGGTCCGGAGCGTCGACGATCAATATCGTGCCGCGAAAGACAAAGCGGTCTTTGTCGATCGAGACGATATCGCCCTTGATCGCGAGCGAGCCTTCGGCGTTTTCCTGTGTGCCCGCGATGCTGACGACATCATTTTTATCTGTCGCCACCAGATGGCCGCGGTCGTCGGACCAGAGCCATTGCAGAGTGACGCCGCTGTTGTGCATCAAACGCTCATACGCCGTCTGGTCGCGAATCTCGGTTTTTTGTACCGGAGCGAGGGCGGTGGTGCTGGCCGCAGCAGTCGTGGCTGCCGGCGCAGAGTCATCTGCCGGTGCTGCGCCGACCGCTGCCAGGACGGTAGAGGCTGCACTCAAGGTCAGGGCCAGGGTAAGGAAAACAAAACGCTGCATGCTTTTTTTCTCAATGCAAAGGTGAGAGGAGCGAACAGGGATCGTGTGCGCGGTGGGTTCTTTTTGATTCTGCGTAGACGGGGTTGCTGGATTCTAAACGCCGATCATGCCACCAGGGCGATCAGTCCATATAGTTGCGAGCCTCTTTCTCGCCGGCCCATTTGCGCAGTGCAGAGATGAACTCCGGGCATACATTGCCCTGTACGCTGGTGTCGACGATAACGCTATCTTGCATGCGCAGCAGCACTGTGCATTCGTAGACCGAGGTGCGGTTTTCGTAGTGGCCGTAGTTGGTCTGTTGGAAAACAGGTGTCGCGGCTCCGCCCCTGGACCCCGGGATCATGCCGACGACTTGCTGGCTGCTGCCGTCAGAGACCCATGCTTGATAGGGCTGGGCCTGGTAATCCGACCACTCCAATTCCATGGTATTGCCGACCGGGCGCTGTTTGGAAGGCTCACCCAAGGCTGCAATGGCGTCATCGATGGAGCGGCCTTTCATGTTGCGTGCGATGTTCACGCTCGGGGACAGGGAAAAATCGCCTTGCAGCAATCCGCTCAGCGAGGGAAGCGAAGAGCTGCCGCCAGACGGCATAGGGGCGCAAGCGCTCAAGCCCAGCGTGGCCAGCAGTGCGGCAAAAATGCCCAGTCGAGAACAGCGGGACATGTGCAAACCTAGATGATGTTGTGACGTCTGTATGTGACGTATCGGGGTTCCGCGCACAATGCCACAGCGCCCGCCGTTATGGGGCGGAATACGGCTTGTGAGGCGGTTCATTTTGTTTCGTTTCGTGACGTTCGGCTTGTTTCGTTTACCTCGGCCTTTGTCTGCAGGACGCCGAAACCCCGGTATTTTTACCGAAGTTGGAAATCGCTCTGCCGCGTATTAAATAAAAATTGTTACGTAATATGCGAGGCCGCGTGACATCTCGTGTCAGAAAGTCTGAGGGGCTTTGCTAAGATCGTGCCCATTTGTGACAGAGCCCTGGTGCGCCGATCACTGTTTGCTTGCATGCCCCCAACGCGTGGCAAGCTCGCTACCTGACCCCTTAAAATGCCTATCCATTTGCTTTCCCGTTGCTTGCCCTTGATACGTGCTGTCGGCGCCGCGCTTGCGCTGTTCTCGGTATTCGTGCTTTCGCCGGTTCATGCGGAAACCGAAAGGTTCTATGGCGCCACATCTACGGATGAAAAGTTCGAAAAGCTGTATTGGGCATTGCCCGAGACAAGTTCGGAGGAGGCGCAGGCTGCCGCGGTGGCTGAATGCAAGCGTGCCGGCGGCAAAAAATGCCAGGCACTGAATTGGTTTGCCGATAGTTGTTCGACCTGGGCGCGTGATACCGGAGGGCGGTTGTTTCCGGGGTACAGCGCGTCGCCTGAAATCGCCGCCAAGCAGGCCATCCGCCGTTGTACCGCCGAGAGCCCGCCGGGCAAGTGCAAGCTGGCTATGCTGCCTGTTTGCGTAGGGCCGGGCTATAGCCCTGAGCATAATCAGGCAGCGGCAAAGGCGACGTCGGCTCAATTGGAGGCCTTGTCAGCCAAGCTGGATCAGCGCGGCTATTGGGGCGCCATTACGGAAACAGAAACCGGTGGTTTGCAGTATGCAGACGACTACCCCAGCGAAGAGGAAGCCGTTAAAACGTTGCTCGAATGGGAAGAGTGCAAAGGCTGCACGAAACTGCTGACCTACACCGATAGCTGCGTTGGATTGGCCTGGGAGAAGGGCGTCAAAGGCCGCGGGACGAGTTTCACGCTGCTTAATCCCGATCCCGTCGCCGCACGAAACGAAGCCCGTGCGACCTGCAATGCCAAGCGGGGCACCTCCAGTTGCGTCGCCATGGTTCGTTGTTCGGGGCGTGCTTATATCGACGGCTATCCGGGATTTGACGAAAAACCGAATTGATTCCACGGCCAGGCTCTGGCCGTGGGACTGCAACACTGTGATCGCATCGGGGCGTGTCGTGTCATACGCATCGCTTCCCAACGCGCGTCGCGTGCGGTGTCAGGCTTCGTATTTACGCCCCAGCTCCAATAGCTCGGGTGTACCTATCAGGCCATTGAGCGCGTCGAAATTATTCATCTCGTCCCACAAGGGGCGCGTCGTCCCGTGGGTTTTCAGGCTGGCCATGTAGCGCTGCAATTGGCGCGACACAAATCGCGCCGTGCCGCCGGGATAGATCACGATGCGATAGCCGCGTGCGGACAATTCGTCCACGCTGCCCACCGGCGTTTTTCCGCCTTCGACCATGTTGGCCAGTAGGGGGATACGGCTTGCGTACTTGCCGCAGACCCGGTCCATATCGTCAGCGGAGACGACGGCCTCGATGAATAGCGCGTCGACACCGCATGCCAGATAGGCATCGGCACGTTCCATCGCGGCATCCAGGCCCTCGACGGCCACGGCGTCGGTACGCGCCAGAATCAGTGTGTCCGATGAGTGGCGCGCATCCAGGGCCGCGCGCAGCTTGCCGCACATCTCCTGCTTGGATACCAAGGTCTTGTTTTCCAAGTGGCCGCAACGCTTTGGAAATGTCTGGTCTTCCAGTTGAATCATCGCGGCACCGGCGCGCTCGAAAACGCGTACGGTGCGTTGCGTATTGAGCGCATTGCCGTAACCCGTATCGCCATCGACGATGACGGGCAGTTGCACGCGGTCGGTGATGCGCGCCAGGACATCGGCCGTTTCCGTGGCGGTGGTCAGGCCGACATCAGAACGGCCCAGTTGGGTATAGGCGACCGCTCCGCCTGACAGATACAGAGCGTCGAAGCCGGCTTGTTCGGCGATCAGCGCGGTCAAGGGATCGTAGACGCCGGGTGCCAAGACCGCGGGGCCTTGTGCGAGGCGTTCGCGCAAGTTGAGCTCGTTCATGCGGCGTTTCCTGCGGTAACGGTGTCGTTGGATTGAGCAGCCAGATCGGCGATGATGGCTTCCATTTGTTCTTTGGTGACCTTGGGACGCCATGTTTCGAAGGGCATGTTCAACGCTGCGGCCTGGCGCTTTTCGTAGGCGAGGAACTCTTCGGTAATGGAGCTGCCGCGTACACCGCCGCGCACTGCGCCGGCACGGACATCGCCGTAGTAAGTCGCCCAGTCATCGGGCAGCGGTTGCGAGCTAGGAACCGCCAACCACAAACGCAGCAAATGGCGCTTGAGATCGGGCTCTTCGTAATCCTCGAAAGGTGTGCGCGAATGCAGTGTTACGTAGTTGTTCAGCAGCTGCATGTCGCCACGTTCAAGTTCCATCGAATAGCAGAAACGTTCGCTGGGCATGAGTTCATCCAGCAAATCCAGCACTTCGGTCTGTGCGGTGGTCAGGCGCGGGATTTCCGGGAAGTCACGTTGGGCGGCGATGATGTTTTTGCGATTGGTGCGCGCCGAGAAATACTCCGGGTGCGAGCCGAGGATGGGCAACTGATAGTAGGGCGGCTGGGTGGGATCCTGGGTGCCCTGATAGCTGTGGAAATACGGAGTTTGCAGCGCGGCGATCAAGTCGGGGCGGCGTTTGAGGATCTCGTCGCGCAGTGCGATCGAGCTGACGACTTTGCTGGTGCCGCCAGATTTTGCGGTGCGGCGGCAGAGCAGCGCCACGACGTCGCAGGAATCCTGGTGAAAATCCAGACCCGCATTGGTGTTGTAGCCACGGCCGCCTTTGACCTTGTATTCGCCACCGGCATCACGTACATCGTTGATGAACTGGCTGGCACGATTCTGCGTGCGGCCCACGCCCATGTACAACGCCAGACCCCAATAGGCCAGGCGCGTGTCGTCCTCGCTCCAGTCGTTGACGGGAAAACCTTTCAGCAGGCACATGCCCCAACGGCGCTGGGTCATATCGATGGCTTGTTGCAGGGCAGCCTGAGCGGCGGCCGATAGCGGGAAGTCCGCCTGTTCCATCGCGAGCAGGGGTTTGTCCAGGCGTTTGGCATGTGCCAATGCCGCCTGGATGCCGTCGACTTGCTCGTCGGTCAGGCGCAAAATCCAGGAGTTGTCCTGGCGTACTTGTTCAGCTGTCCAGGGCAGTGGGCGCATGGCGGAATCGATGGCGTTCATGTACGTCTCCGTAATGGATAAGAATGTCAGAGGACCAATAACCGCCAGTGTAAGGACGCCGCTTCATTTAGAATAGCGATGTTATTTGAAGAATTTCATAAGAGAATTTGTTGACTACTCTCTTCCCTGAAGGAAAGGGATTCCCACTTCACCGAATCGAGCCGTCGTACATCATCATTCATGCACTCAGGTCTTACCGTTTCTCCATGGGCTAACACCGCCAGCCCGGCGGCTAATACGTTATGCGCCGCGTTGATGTCGCGGTCGTGGTCTGCGTTGCATTCCGGACAGGACCAATGTCGCATACTCAACGGCAGCTTCGGTAATACGTGTCCGCAAACGTGGCAGCGCTTGCTCGACGGGTACCAGCGATCCACTCGCACGAATTCACGCCTATACCAACGGGCCTTGTATTCCAGCTGTCTCACAAACTCCGCCCATCCGGCATCACCGATGGACTTAGCAAGACAGCGGTTTTTCTGCATGCTGGATACAGACAAGCTTTCTACGGCAATCACTTGGTTCTCGTGGATCAACCGGGTGGAAAGCTGGTGCAGGAAATCCCTGCGGGTGTCTGCGATCTTTGCATGCAGCTTGGCGACTGTCAGCTTGGCCTTGGCACGGCGAGCCGATCCCTTTTGTTTTCTGGCCAAGCGGCGCTGTAGCTTAGCCAATTTAGCTTCATGCTTGCGAAAGATCTGTGGTGCATCGACTTTTTCTCCTGTTGAGAGCACCGCAAAATGAGACAGCCCCAGATCAATCCCGACACATTTCGACGTAGGCGCTTTCTGCGCCACAACGTCGTCACACAGCAGGCTGACAAAATATCTGCCCGCCGGGTCTTTACTGACTGTGACGGTAGTGACCTTGGCGGCTTTGGGAATCTGACGGGACCAACGGATGGGCAACGCCTCAGCCATCTTCGCCAGCTTGAGCGAGCGGCCATCCCATCTAAAAGCACTCGCGGTGTACTCCGCCGATTGCGGGCCATCCTTGCGTTTGAAGCGAGGATATCCCGTTCGCTTGGCAAAGAACCCAACAAACGCCGTTTGCAGATGGCGCAGTGTCTGCTGCAACGGAACACTGCTGACCTCGTTCAACCACGCATAGTCCGGCAGCTTTTTCAACGCTGTCAGGGCCGCAGAGGTGGCGTGATATCCCAGGTGCTCTTGTCGATCAGCCCAGGCTGTCGAACGAAGGCTAAGCATGTGGTTATAGACCACACGCACACAACCGAACGTGCGAGCCAGCGTGATCGCTTGCTCGGGCGTCGGATAGAACCGGAATCGGTAGGCACGTTTGGTTTGCATGCCCGAGATACTATCTACATCAAACCAGATAACTGGATATTTATCCAGATGTCAACTCAAATCAGACCAATCTTGCAGCCTTGCGGCCGCGCCCCTTACCTCACCGGCATGAATGCCGAGATTTCTCGGAGCAATGGATGAAAATCGAGACCTTCGCCACGCTGGAGGCCGTGCTGCAGACGGGCACTTTTGTGGGGGGCGCGAGGCTGATGAATATCACGCCCAGTGCGGTGAGCATGCAGATGAAGCAGCTCGAGGGTTATCTGGGCAAGCCGCTTTTTGATCGTTCGGGGTTGCAGGTACGTCCTACGCAGTTGGCCCATGAGGTCGCCGATACCATGCGTGACGCGCTAAAGGGGCTGGATGCATTGCGCTCTGGTACGGTGCTGGCCATCGAGGGCGTTGTGCGAGTGGGTGTTATCGAGTCCATGCAACCCATCGTGTTGCCGGGCATGTTGCGCTTTATACGTGCCAGACATCCTAAGCTGGACGTTGTGCCTATCCGGGGCCGCAGCAGCGGTTTGACCGCGGCAGTCAAGGCGGGCGAGATTGATGCCGCCTTGGTGGCCGAGCCCTCCGGCGCCAAAGCGGGCCGTATGTCGTGGACGCCGATGTTGCGCCGGGAATTGGTGCTGATTACGCCGCCCGATACTCCTGATACGCCGATTCCCACGCTGTTTCGCCAATTGGAGTGGATACGTTACGACCGCAAGACCGTGTCTGGCAGCATGGCGGCACAGTACGTCAACAATCAGATCGGTGACGTGCGCAGTACGCTGGAATTCGATAACGCGGCGGCGATTGTGGCGATGGTGAGTTCTGGCTTGGGTATATCAGTGGTGCAGCGGCCTGATTCCGCTGTCTTGCATAGTTATCCCGCGCGTGTATTCCGTTTGGGCAAGGCCGCCCCGGTATTGCAGCTTTCCATGGTGAGCCGCAAGGCGGATGACGACAGCCGGCCGTTGGCAGTCGTGCGTGAGGCGATGGCCATGGCCTGTACGGAATATCAGAAGTTGATCAAAAACTCTTAGCAAGCAAGTCAAATAACTTCGCTATTCTGAATCTACCGTCTATCGCTAGACTACGGGCAGACACCAAATAGGATGGACGGAGACATCTATGCAAAGAAGAACATTCATGGGAATGTTCGGCGCCTGTGCGTTGGCGGCATCAGGAATGGCCAAGGCGCAAACGCCCACTACCCGCGTTATTGTCGGCGCCACCCCGGGCGGCGGCACCGATACGGTCGCGCGTGTATTGGCGGCAGAGCTGGGACGCGTATTAGGCGAGACATTCGTGGTGGAAAATCGCCCGGGCGCCGGCGGCAATATCGCCGCGCAAGAGATCGCACGATCCGCGCCTGATGGCCGTTCGCTGCTGATGTGCTACACCAGCCACGCGATCAACGCGACGCTGTATCCCAATTTACCGTTCGATCCGATCAAGGATTTCACGCCGGTGTCTCATGTGGCCGATGCGCCATCGATCTTGCTGGCGCATCCTTCTGTTGCTGCGAATAATGTTGCCGAACTGATCGCGTTGGCAAAAGCCGAGCCGGGAAAACTGAGTATGGCATTGCCGGGAATCGGCTCTGCAGGTCATCTTGGGGCCGAGGTAATCAAGATGCAAGCGGACATAGATCTACTGCTGGTGCCCTATAAAGGCACGGCGCCGGCGATGACCGATGTGATGGGCGGTCAAGTCAGCATGATGTTTGCCGGGGCGGCCCTGGCTAAAGGCCAGTTGAAATCAAAGGCGCTAAAGCCGCTGGGTATCAGCAGTGCTCAGCGTATGAGCGAATATCCCGATATTCCGCCTATTGCCGATACGTTGCCGGGTTATGACTTCAGTGCCTGGTATGGTTTGCTGGGGCCGGCAGGGATGGACGCGGCTCGTACTGAACAGTTGTCGAAAGCCGTCGCGCAGATCATGAGTGACGCATCGATCAAACGTCGTTTGTTGGACGAGGGCCTGGTGGCCCAGGGCGGCACGCCGGCCGAGTTTCAGGGCTTTTTGCAGACTGAAATCGATCGCTGGGGCAAGGTCGTGAAAGCGTCGGGCGCCAGCGCAGGTTGATGGCAGCACGCCGCTGCGCGGTGCGCAGCGGCCGTAGCTTGCTGTGGATTACTTGCGATCAAACCACACAGTCTGTGCGTTGCAGAACTCTCTCACGCCAAAGTGAGACAGTTCCCGGCCAAAGCCGCTTTTCTTGACGCCACCGAATCCGACGCGGACATCGCTGGCGCTGTAGCCGTTGATGAACACGCCGCCGACTTCCAGGTCGGCCGCGATCTGCTGCGCTGCTGCGAGATCCTTGGTAAAGACGCTGGCGGTCAGGCCGAATTGGCTGTTGTTGGCGAGTTCCAAGGCATTGCGGGCATCGGAGGCGCGGATGATGGACGCAACCGGGCCAAAGATTTCTTCACGGAACGAGGTCATGCCAGGGACGATATCCGCCAACACAGTCGGTTGGTAGTAGTTGCCCGGGCCATCGATCTTCTTTCCGCCCACAAGCAGTTTCGCGCCCTCTGAGAGCGTGCGTTGTACTTGCGCATCGAGTTCGTCCCGCAGATCGTAACGGGCCATGGGGCCGATATAGGTCGACGGGTCGGTCGGGTCGCCGATGACCAGCGCTTTGGTGCCGGCGACAACGCCTTCAGTAAAGGCGTCCGCGACACTGTCTTCGACGATAAAGCGTTTGGCGGCTGCGCAAACTTGTCCCGTGTTTTGAAAGCGGCCGACGACGGCGGCGCGGATGGCTTCGTCCAGATCGGCATCGGCCAGGACAATGAACGCGTCCGAGCCACCCAGTTCAAGCACGCATTTTTTCAGGGCAAAGCCGGCTTGCGAGCCGATCGCCGAGCCAGCCCGGACGCTTCCCGTCAACGTGATGGCGGCGATGCGGTCGTCGGCAATCGCTTGTGAGACGAGATCGTTCTGCACGTTGACGACTTCGAACACGCCTTGCGGAAAGTCCGCCCGGCCGAACGCTTCGCGCAGCAAATACGCGCTGCCCATGACGTTGGGAGCGTGCTTCAGGATGTAGGTGTTGCCCGCCAGCAGTGCGGGTACGACGCTGCGGATGACCTGCCAGATCGGAAAGTTCCACGGCATCACGGCCAGGATCGGGCCCAGGGGGCGATATTCAATCCTGGCCTTGTCGTTTTCAATCTGGGTGGGCTCGCTGGCCAGCATGGCGGGACCGTGTTCCGCATACCAGTCGCATAGCCCAGCGCATTTGGTGATTTCGCCGCGTGCTTGGGTAATGGGTTTGCCCATTTCGGCAGTGATCATGCCTGCCAGTCGATCGATGTCCGCACGCAAGGCCTGTCCGAGCCGGGCCAGCGCGGCGCTGCGCGCATCCACAGGCGTGCGGCGCCAACTGGTGTAGGCCTTGGCGCTTTGGGAAAGCACCGTTTCCAGGTCGGCGGCGGATTCAAAGGCGTAGGCGCCGATTTGCTCGCCGGTAGCCGGGTTCAGGGATATTGCGTGCGTGTTGCTGGCCATGAGAGCGGTCTCCAAGGGATTCGACTTCCGGCAGAATACGCGGCGGATGGAGTTTGTAAAACTGAATATTTATAATGGTTTCTTTCTCGATTTGAGAATGTGTGCGGAGAGGGGAAACCGATGGATTTGGTTCAGCTGGAGATTTTCTGTGCCGTTGCGGCGCACAAGAGCATTGCCGCGGCGGCTGAGGCGGTACACCGTGTGCCCTCCAACCTGACTACCCGGCTCAAACAGCTGGAGTCGGACTTGGGGGTGGACTTGTTCATCCGCGAGAACAATCGGCTACGTCTGTCGGCCACGGGGCATAATTTTCTGGACTATGCGCAGCGAATTCTCGGTTTGGTCGAGGAGGCGCGTACGGCGGTTTCCGGCACGGAGCCTGCAGGCTGGTTTCCTATCGGCGCACTGGAAAGCACGGCGGCTGTTCGTATTCCTGCTGTGCTGGCCGAGTTCAATGGCCGTTATCCCAAGGTGGAGCTGGATCTGGCTACAGGGCCGTCGGGGCCGATGATCGATGGCGTGTTGGATGGCCGTCTGGTGGCGGCGCTTGTCGACGGTCCGATCAATCATCCCGCGCTTAGAGGCGTCGCCGTCTTTGAGGAGGAAATGGTCGTCATTGCGCCTATTCAGCATGCACCGATTCGCCGCGGCCGCGATGCGGCTGGCGAAGCGATCTATGTGTTTCGACAAAACTGCTCGTATCGCCATCATTTCGAAAAATGGTTCGCAGCCGACAAAGCCATTCCCGGTAAAGTGCGGGAGCTGGAGTCTTATCACAGTATGTTGGCGTGCGTCAGTGCGGGCGGCGGCCTTGCCATCATGCCTAGAGCGATGCTGGAAAGCATGCCGGGGTATACGTCTGTGACCGCGTGGCCTATGCACGGCGCGTTTTCGGTGTTGCCGACGTGGTTGATTTGGCGCAGCGATACGGTTTCGCGGGCGTTGGATGCGTTTGCGGCGTTATTGCAGGAGCATGCGCCGGTAGCCGCTGCCGCCTAGGGCTGGCCGAGCTTTTCCAGGCTGTTTCGCAGGATATGCGCCACCTCGCGGCAAGCCAGCGTCATCGGGCGCACCTCCGACATGGCCAGCGTAATGCTGCGAGTCAGTGAGGGCTTTACGATCAGCGCGCCCTGCAGTTCGCCGTTCGTGCATTCGCGCGTGACCGCATGTTCGGCCAGCACGGCGTACAGTCCGTTGCGCAGCACCATGTGTTTCTGAATCTGCAGTGAATCGCATTCCAGCGCTATGTTCAGCGTCACGCCCATGCGGCGGGCCATTTGATCCATCTGCCGCCGGAAGGCGCTGGGCGCCCCGGCCAGTATCAGCGGCAGCCCCTGCAGACAGGCGAAAGACACCGTTGCACTGCGGGTCACCGGATCGCCCGGCGCGCCCACCAGCAGATGCCGTGCGGTGAACAGGATGCCTTCACGGCGGCGGTTGTCGCGGCCGCTGCGCATCAGGATGCCTATGTCGACATCGCCATTGTCCAGCCATTCGCCCACTGCGCTGCCCACCCCGTCGCGGATGCGCAGTCGTATGTGCGGATGCAGGCGGCGGACCTGGTCGTAGGCGTGCGAGAGGCATTCGTGGCTGATGGACGACAGCACGCCCACCCGCACCAGGCCGGCGGGCTGATCCACTGCGCGAGCGGCGTCGTTGCCCAGAGCGTCGGCCTCTTCGAGCCAGGCCAGCACGCGCGGATACAGTTGTTGGCCGGACTCCGTCAGCGCGACGCCGCGCCCGGTGCGATGGAACAAGCGGCCACCGCATTGCCTTTCCATGCCCGATAGCTGCCGACTGATCGCAGATTGCGCGACGCCGCGCATGATGGCCACTTTGGTCAGGCTGCCATGGTCCGCGATCTGGACGAACAGACGCCATTGATCGATCGAAAGCGCCATCGCCACTCCTGGCAGATATAACTCAAAAAGTATATCTGATCTTCCTGGCATACCCCTTGTTGACGGAGCGACGGCCACCTAGACTAGGCCACTCACTTGCTCCCGCGGGACTCGCCGTCCATCCAGAGGCCTGGCCTCGCGGCCGCATGCCGCATCCAGGAAACATATGCCTCGTCCCAACGTATTGCTCGTCATGGTGGACCAATGGCCCGGCGCTTTGCTGGGCAGCGCTGGCCATCCTGTCATTCAGACTCCTACGCTCGACCAACTGGCGCGCCTGGGCACGCGATACCCGCGTGCGTATTCGGAGTGTCCCATCTGCATCCCCGCGCGCCGCACGATCATGACCGGCACGTCGCCCCGCAAGCACGGCGACCGCAACTTCGCTCCCGCGCAGGAAATGCCCGCACTGCCCACGCTTGCACAGTCGTTTCGCGATGGCGGCTATCAGGCTTATGCCGTGGGCAAGATGCATCTGTACCCGCAGCGCGACCGCATCGGCTTTGACGACATCTTGCTAGCCGAGGAAGGGCGGCCGCAACTGGGCGCGGTAGACGACTATGACATGTTCCTGGCCGAACAGGGCGCCGCTGGCGAGCAATACCTGCACGGCATGAACAACAACGATTACATGTACCGGCCCTGGCATCTTGCCGAGAAACTGCATGTCACCAACTGGACCACGCGCGAAGCCGCCAAAATGATCAAGCGGCGCGACCCGCGCCGCCCGGGCTTCTGGCACGTGTCTTACACGCATCCGCATCCGCCGCTGGTCCCGCTGGCTGGCTACCTGGACCTGTACGAGCGCGAACGTATCGATCTGCCTCCGCAAGCCGACTGGGACCAGGGCGCGTTGCCCCCCGCGCTGCAAAGCATCCGCGACCACTGGCCGATCCGCAGCTCCGCCCCGGACCTGCAGGCCATACGGCGCGCGTTCTATGCGCTCTGTACGCACATCGATCATCAGTTGCGGGTGCTGATCGGCACGCTGCGCGAAGAGAACCTGTTGGAGGACACCATCATCATGGTTACCGGCGACCATGGCGACATGCTGGGTGCGTTCGGGCTATGGGCCAAACGCCTGTTCTACGAAGGTTCGGCGCAAGTGCCGATGATCCTGGTCGATACCGCCCGCGATGCGCGTGTGGCGGCGGGACACGTCGATGACCGCTTGGTGGGCCTGCAGGATGTGATGCCCACGCTGTTGTCCCTGGCTGGCTTGCCCGTACCGGAAACGGTCCAAGGCATCCCTATGGTGGGCGCGCAGCGGCGCGACTTTCTGTACGGCGAGTGCAAGGAAAACGTACTCGCGACTCGCATGGCGCACGACGGCCGTCACAAGCTGATCTGGTATCCGGCGGGCAACGTGCTGCAGTTGTTCGACCTCCAGGAGGACCCGTACGAATGCCGCGACGTGGCAGGCGTGTCTGGTTACGCCGAGGTGCGGCAGCGCCTGGAGCAGGTGCTGGTGCGCGAGGCATGGGGCGTGGACGAAACATGGATCAAGGACGGACGCCTGGTGGGCGTTGCGGCGGACTCGGCACGAGGCGGCGCCGACCGCGCGTTTGGCGGCCAGCGCGGCCTGCATTATCCGCAGCCGCCGCTAAGCGATCCGACGCGAACAGTAGGTTCGCCGGGATAGCGGTGCCCGCTGCGGCAGTACGGCCAAAATAATGACAAAGGAGACAGACATCATGAATCGATTAACAGCGACGGCTGCCGGCATGCTGGCGGTCTGCTCGGCCCTGACGATAGCATCGAGTCCTGCGCGCGCCGCGCAGTGGCCGACGGACAAGCCGATACGGCTGGTCGTGCCGTACCCCGCCGGGGGCAACTCGGACGTGATCGGGCGGATCTTTGCACGCAAGCTGGGCGATGCCTTGCACCAGTCCGTCATCGTGGACAACCGGCCGGGCGCGGGCGGATCCATCGGCGCGGCACTGGCGGCCAAGGCCGACCCCGACGGCTACACGCTGCTGCTGGGTGACATCGCCACGCATGCCATCAACCATCTGTCGATGCCCAACCTTTCCTACGACGCGCAGGCAGATTTCGCGCCTGTGTCGCGCCTGACCAGCATTTCGTTGCTGCTGGTCATCAACCCGAAATACAAGTTCAAGTCGGTCCAGGATTTCATCACTCATGCCAAGGCCCATCCCGGCCAGATGGCCTACGCCACGGGCGGCAACGGTACCCCCAGCCAACTGGCCATGGAAATGCTCCGCGGGGCCACGGGGCTGGACATGCTGCCGATTCCGTACAAAGGCAGCGCGCCCGCGCTGACGGATGTGGTGTCGGGGCAGGTGGACGCAATGATCGACGGAGCAGCCACGCCGCTGGTGAAGTCCGGGAAGCTGGACCTGCTCGCGGTGACGGCGGACCGCTCGCCGGCTTTCCCCGATACGCCCACGCTGTCCGAAGCGGGTGTGCCTGGTTATCGCTTCGTGTCATGGCATGGTGTATTCGCGCCGAAAGGCACACCGCAACCTATTGTGGACAGGCTGGCGCAGGAACTGCAGCGCGCTGCGCAAGATCAGGAAGTGCAGAAGCAACTACAGGCGCTGGGTATCGGGCTCAACACGCAAAGCGGCCCCGCGTTCGCATCGTTCATCGCGGACCAGCGGCAATCCATCGAGGCTATGGTGAAGGAGCGCGGGCTCAAATTGGCACAGTAGGGCGCACGCCGCCTCGGCCTCGCCGGGCCTTGAGCGAGGATACGCGCCTGGCTTATGGGGCAAGTGAAGAGTTCAATCCCGTCAGGGCGCCGGTTTGGCGTCCGGGCGGGCTGGGGGCACCTCGCCCCCGCGACGCGGATGCAAAGAAATAGTCGCAGTAGGCGGAGGAGAGCTGCTGCAACCAGAGCAGCAACCGCATGCCGAGCTTTGTTTCACAACCAGATGTCGTGCGGCATACTGCTGTGCGGCTTTGGGCATGTACGTCTGGCTCAGCAAATTCCCCAGCCCATTACGTATACGCCCTTTCAGGCTAGGCACGAAATGCAGGACGAGCCCAATGATGCTGGCGGCGAGCACGATCAGCATCACGACGGTTTGCCAGAGCGGACTATTGGGATTCATGGCGAACTCGGATAAAGATTAAGCGCGCGGTTCATGCGAATACGGTGATCCAATGCGTGTTTTGCAGTCATTATCACAGCCACACCATCGCCAAACGATAAGTCGCAAACGCCGCGATATAGGCAAGCACGAACATATACGCAAAAGACAGTAAGACGATGCGCCAGTTCCCGGTTTCGCGCTTGATGATGGCTAATGTAGACATGCACTGCGGCGCAAAAGCGAACCACACCATGAGCGAGAGCGCCGTCGCGACAGAGAAATTACCGGCGAGCATGCTGCCCAACATCGCGTCCTGGCCCTCGGCAACGCTGTACACCGTCGCCAAGGTCGCCACGGCGGATTCACGTGCGGCGAATGCGGGAATCAGGGCCAGTGTGATTTGCCAATTGAATCCCAGCGGCGCAAAGAGCGGCTGCATCCATTGACCTAATATCCCGGCGAGACTGTATTCGATGGCCGGATTCGTAGCATCGGCAGGTGCGCTGGGAAAACTGGCGATGAACCACATCACAATGGTCAGCGCCAGCATGACGCCGGTCAGACGCTTGAGAAATATCCAGATTCGTTCCCACAGACCGATGCCGATATCGCGCCATTTAGGCAGGCGGTAGGGCGGCAGCTCCATGAGCAGCGCGGTTTCTTGGTGACGCCGCCGCAGCAGTTTGCCGACGTAGGCGACAGCCAGCGCGGCGAGAATCCCGCCCGCATAGAGCGCGAACAGTACGGCGCCCTGCAGGTTAAAGACACCGAACAACAGGCGATGCGGGATGAATGCGCTGATCAGCAGGGCATAGACGGGCAGCCGTGCCGAGCACGTCATGAGAGGCGCGACCAGGATGGTGACCAGGCGGTCCCGGCGGTCTGGGATGCTGCGCGTGCCGATGATGCTAGGAATGGCGCAGGCAAAGCTGGATAGCAACGGAATAAAGGAGCGGCCGCTCAGGCCGACGGCCAGCATGGAGCGATCCAGCAGAAAGGCGGCACGTGGCAGGTAGCCGGATTCCTCCAGGACCAAAATGAAAAAGAACAATGTCAGGATCTGCGGCAGGAATCCGAGCAGGCTGCCCAACCCGCCAAAGATGCCTTCCTGGAGCAGTCCTTTGAGCGGGCCGTCGCCCATTGAGGCTGTCAACGTTTGGCCTAGCCATTCCATGCCGTCTGCAATGGCGTCGGTCATCGGTTTGCCTATCGCATACACGGCTTGGAAGGTCAGGAACATGACCAACGCGAGGATCAACAATCCGAACACCGGGTGCAGCGTCCAGCGGTCGATATGGTCGTCCAGTGTTTTGGTATCCGTCGGCAGGCGTACGACGTCGGCCATGATGGCGCGTACATCTGCGTGCAGATCACCGGAATCGCGATGAGGCGAGACGGGTGGAATGCCGAGTTCCAACTGCGCGAGCAGGGCTTGCGTGCCGTCCCGGCGTACCGCTACGGTTTCAACAACCGGCATTCCGAGGCGTTGCGACAACTGCGGGACATCGATACTGATGCCCAGACGTTTGGCCTGATCGGCCATGTTGAGTGCGACGATGACGGGCAAGCCCAGGCGGCGGACTTCGAGCAACAGGCGCAAATGCAAGCGCAGGTTGGTGGCGTCCATCACGAATACGATGGCTTCGGGCACGGCCTCACCGCGATAGCGCCCGCTGAGTACGGCCAGCGTGATGGCCTCGTCGGCGCTGGCTGATTCAAAGCTATACGTGCCAGGCAAATCGAGTACGCGTACGGCGCGGCCGCCAGGCGTGGACAGACGGCCTTCTTTGCGGTCCACCGTGACGCCCGCGTAGTTGGCGACCTTTTGACGTGCGCCTGTCAGACGGTTGAATAACGCGGTCTTGCCGGCATTCGGGTTGCCGACCAGCGCGATGCGCAGTGCGGTGTCAGTCATGCGCTGCCTCGCGACGAACAATGACACGCTCGGCTTCGTTGCGGCGCAAGGCAAAACGCGTCGTGCCGATGGCGATAAGCAGCGGGTTGCCGCCAAACGGCCCCTTGGCGGTCAAACGTAGAGGCTCGCCGTTTACAAACCCCAGGTCGCGTAATCTTGCCGATATAGGGTCAGAGGGACAGGTGTCGAGAACTTGTTCGACGACAGCGCGGTCGTGCAGAGCAAGATCGGACAAACGCAGGGAATTCATGCGGAGAGAAAATTCGGAATGAGAATAAGTCGCAAAATATACTCTCGATTCGGAATTCTCTCCATGCCAAGTTGACGCACCTGTCAGATCTGACAGCAGGCTGAACGACAAGTCATCGGATCCATGCGTTTATCTATTCAATCAATGAGAGTTCGCCGTCTTGATACAGGACTTTTCGACCCAACCACGCTATGTCTACCTGCGGCAGGACTGCCGAGGGTTTGCGCAGTTCGCGCAGCAGCGTCGAGCCGTGCGACAGCCGTCCGCCCATGCGGGCAATGACGGCTTGGGCTGCCTGGTAGTGGGCGTGGCGGCCGGGGTCTAGCGTTTCCTCGAGCAGGATGTCTTGACCGAGTATGCCTTGGGCGCGTCCCGGATAGATCATGAAACCGACGGCCTGTTCCGCGCCGTCGCTGCCGTTTTGCCAGAAACTCCCATTGCGGGTACGGGTGTCGGGGTGGGGTGCAAACCAGTGCGCATGATCGACCACGGGCATCGCATGATGCAGCTTGAAAAACAGGCGCATCAGGTTGTCGCGATACCACTCGCGGACTTGCAGGTAATAACCTCGCAGGCCGGGCAGCCCCAGCGAGTGGGCGAGTGAAATACTTTGGGGCCAACGAGGAAATGCCTGCAACGGTAAGTCAACAGGTGGAGGGCGCGGCGTTGCGGGATCGGTTTCCCACGGCAGCCGGTGCGGGCTGTTATCGAGATTGCCGTACGCGGTCGGTGGGCGTCCCAGCCCGCTGCCGCCACTGCTCGCCAAGGTCGTTGCGATACACAGATTGCCTTGGACGACAAACACGTAAAACCGCGTGAACCAGTCGGCCAATTGTTGTCCGTTCGCGCCTTGCGCTATCAGCGTCGAGAGCTCTTGGTCAAAGCGCCGCAATCCACTTTCCAGCGTCAATAAATGCCGGCGGGCAATGCGTTGCATGCGCAGGAACAAAGGCAAGGAGCGCAATAGCCGCAGAGGCCGCCAGGGCAGGACCGGCGTCGCGCCGCCTACTTCGTTGGCATAGTTGCCGGAGGAAACGCCCCAGTCTGCCAAGCGAGCCAAAAACAGGTCATTGTTGATGTACGATGCGCCGCCATACACCGAGGTGAAAGGCTCATTGTCCTGCAGAACGCGTGGATCCCAGCGTGCCATGATGGCGGGGATGCTGGCTGCTGCACGGCGTTGCGCGTACTCCACGAATCGACTGGGTTGCGGCGGCAGAATCTCGGCAATGTTGGCCGAAGTCAGATGCCGTCGCCAGCCATAGTCGCTGATCGGGCGGTATTGCAATAGCCAGAGTTCAGTACCATCCCAAGCCCACTCCACGTCGCCCGCGACGTAATGAAAGGTCCGCAGCACCTGTTGCAGGAATTTCCAAAGCATGCCGGCGGTCAGGCCATGCGATGCTGCGAACTCACCCTCGCGCCACGACGCCGTCATGCGGGAAAGAATCGCCCGATGCGGCGTGACGTGGCCGTCCGCCAGAGATTCCAGATGTCCTTCCACCCATTCCAATTCCACGGACAGGTGGCGTACAAACGCGATGCCGGACACGACAGGCGTGATGAAGCGTTGGACGACGACCTCTTCAATACCTGAGGCCGTGAGGTCTGCTATACGCGTAGGCACATCGCCGGCGCGTTCACGCAGAAAAGTGTGATGCAGACCCGCATTGGCCGCATCGGCCTGGTCCTCGCCATAACTGGAGGAACGCACGGCCCATGCCGCCTCAGGTTGACTGTCCAGGAAAGGTTGCAGTCGTTCGTCGTTTGGATCATTGAGCGATAGCGCAGGCGGCACGGGTTGCCCCGCCAACGCTGCCAAACGCAGGCGTCCGCCCTTTGTATGCGCGACAAAACCGCGTTCGCCGGATTCCAGCCACGAGACGAACTCTGCAGGTGCATCGATCCAAGGATAATGGCCCCAGCCCGGCTTCAAACTGATGGTCAGATCCGCGCGAGCCAGGATCGCAGACCACGCGGCAGCCTGCGCAATGCCCAATACATTGTCTTGATCGCCCCAGATCAACTCGATCGGATCGGTAATCCATTCCAGCAAGGGCAGCGCGGTGTCAGCGCGCACCAAATCCCAATATGGAATAAAGGCGCGGCAGCGTGCGTATCCACGGCCCATGCGTGCATATTGCTGAGGTGTCCACCTTTGATTGGAGAATCTCTTTGCGAACAGCGTGGGCTTGTTCGACAACAACCAATGGATGGTTTTGCGTAGCGGCCGGGGCGACATGAGCGCGGGCAGCCGCCGTTGCCACAGAAATGCGCCGACGGGGGCGAGCAATACGCTGCGGCTGAAATGGCCCGGTTGCCGTTGCAGCGCATGCAGTACCAGCAGCGCGTTGACGCCGACGGCCATGATCGCGCTGTCTCGCTCCGTTGCGTCGATCAAGGCTTGGGCATATGCCGCCAGATCGGCGCATGGGGGTGCTGGATTGTCGCCAAAGCCTGGCAGTTCCAGCGGCACGGCTCGGTAATGAGTAAAGTGGGGCAAAGCATCGTCCCACCAGTCTGCTGCGCCGCCATTGCCTGCCAACAAATACAGAATCGGTTTGCTGCTCATGAGCGGGCGAGGCTAGGCGAGGTCGCGCAGTGCGCTGTCCACTGTGGGATAACGGAACGTATATCCCGCCTGCGTGAGCCGGATGGGAACGACGCGCTGGCCATCAAAGAACAGCTGCGCCATTTCGCCTGCGATCGCGCGTACGGGGGCGGCAGGCACATGCAGCCAGACGGGGCGCTTGAGGATCTTGCCTGCCTTGGCCGCGAACTCGGCCTGGGGCAGGGCATCGGGAGCTACGACGTTGTAGGTGCCGCTCAGATTTGTATCGTTAAACGCGCGGGCCATGATCTGGATGACATCGTCGCGATGCACCCAGCTCATGATCTGTTTCCCATCGCCCATGCGGCCGCCGAATCCCAGCCGGAAGGGCAACAGCAACGGCAACAACGCCCCGCCCGGGCCGAAGACGACACCCAGGCGCATGACAACCTGCCGAATACCGAGCGCCTGAACAGGCTGCGCGGACTCTTCCCAACGCACGCATAGTTCGGCCATGAAGCCTTGGCCCGCCGACGCATTTTCATCAAGGCTTTCACTGGCATCGCGTACGCCGTAAAAACCGATGGCAGACGCTTGTATCCAGAGCGCCGGTTTATGCACGGCTTTGCTCAGCCAGGCGATCAGGGCCTCGGTGGTGTTGACCCGGCTGGCCAGTAGCTTCGCTTTGCGCCTGGCGCTCCAGGGGCCACCCGCAATGGGAGCGCCTGCCAAATTGATGATGATGTCAAAGACTTCCTTGTGGCTCAGGGCGTTGATCGTGCGAACACAACGTGCGCGGCCATCGAACAAGTATGCCGCCTTCAGAGGGTCGCGCGTAAGTACGGTGACGGCATGGCCGGCGTCGAGTAAATGATTGACCAGGTATTCTCCGATGAACCCCGTGCCGCCAGTGATCAAGACGTTCCGATGTCCGATGCCGATGAATGGATTGGGTGGTGCGCCTTTGCGTTGCAGGCGAAATGCGGCAATGCCGTCGCGGATGCCGGAGGCCGTGACGCCGATTGCGAAAAGCGTCAGTATCCAGCCACGCCAGCCGTAATCCGCCGCGGCCAGTGCAGTGGGCAATTGATACCACTGCATCAGTTGCGCTCCGTACAGGGCAAAAAATGCGCCTGCGTTTATCGCCAGCACGGTATGCATGATGCGTTCGATGGCGGGCAGTTTTCGGGTGCGGTCCTCCACCACGAAGTCCCACAGCGTCAGGCAGATTTCCAAAAAGAACAGCAATGCAATTGCGACAGCCCACGTGCCTTGAAACGCGAAATGCGCCATGCCCAGAAACAGGACGCCGTAAAAACAAGACCGCATGGCATGAATCGACAGCTCCAGCCGCGCGCCGTAGCGGTAAGGCAGCGCTACCGTCAATTCGTGATGGTAAATAGTGTCCAGGGCCCCGAGGATCGCTTGTGCGATCAGCAGCGTGAGGGCCCAGTCTAGTGGCGAGAATTCAAGCATGATCAGATGCAATGCAGTTGGTGTGTGATAGCTGTTCGGGGCGGGACGTCAGGTGGGAGGCAGCCTTCAAGAAGGGGCTCCAGGAGATGGCACATCAATGGTGCCACTGCCAGTCGTCAGTTCAGCGCGTTTATCCAGCCGGTACAGCCAGAACAAGGGGGGCAACAGCACCAATAGCGCAAAACTGTCGACCCACAGATGCGACCAGATGCCCGCCTGCAGCGATATCCAGATATCCTGCGGTGCCCAGACTACGATGCCTACGATCATCCAGCCCCAGATCGATGGGATCTTGTAGCGGTTGCCGATATGAACCAATCCCAACATATACAGCGAATAGCTTTGCAGCGTGGCGCCGAACAAAGCCAGCCACCAGATCTGCTGCGTATGCGCGGGTTCTGGTGGTGTGGTGCCCCAGAACGCTTGTTCGATATGATGGACATAATCGTCGAGCAGGCCCGTGTGACCCGCCCACGTCAATGTCAGGCCGACTAACAAGTGCGCCAGAGCCGCTGCATACAGCCAGGCAACTAGCATACGCCGAAGGTCATGGAGAGGAAACATCGTATTCGGATCCGCGAGCGTTCTTTTAATAACGCAAGTGTACCGATTACATGCTGCTCAGCGCTTGATCAGACGAGGCTGATCGGGAATGTCTGCCGTTTGCAGCCAATCGCGGATGATCGTTATCACGGCTTGCGGTTTCTCCCGGTGCGGCAGGTGACCACAGCCTTCCATGATCGCGGTCGTGGACCCCGTCAGGGCGTGAATACGGTGCATGTGTTCCAGTGAGCCGTACTCGTCGTTGTCACCATGCAGGCTCAATACCGGGCAACGCACTTTGCTCAGATGCTTGTTCAGATTCCAGTCGGCAAAGGCTGGCGATAGCCAGGTTTCTGTCCAGGCGGCCAGCACCCAGGCGGCTTTGTCGCCATGATATTTCTTTAACCGGTCCAGTTGCCCCGGCTCTGCAAACGCGATTTTGGCTTGCCGGATTCCTTCCAAGGTATGGGCTTCGGCAAAGACCTGGGCGGATTCCGTAATCAAGGCAACACATGTGTCGGGATACATGGCAGCACAGGCAATGCTCATTCCGCCGCCGATGCTGTGGCCAAAGGTAATAAACCGCTCGACGCCCAGGGTGTCGAGCACCGTACGAAAATCCCCGTGAGCTTCCTCATCGACCAGGTTCACTCCTACCATCCCCGGACGCGGATCCGACCGTCCAAAGCCCAGGCGGTCATAGGCAATGACCGGCCGGCCGGTGGCGATGGCCAGTTGTTCGGGAAAGTCCCGCCACAGCTCCACACATCCGAGTGAGTCGTGCTGCAAGACAATCGGCGTGTGGCCATCACTGGATTTGCCGGGTGTCCAGTTGCGGGCGAACAGACGGCCGCCTGGGGTAGGGATAAACGTATCGTGGGTGCTGACGGTCTGCATGGGCGCTCTTCACAGAACAGATCCGTGCAGCATATCAGTTCTGCATGCTGCCGCTTTTCATATGGTGCGGGCTTGGTTAGGCAGGCTGATTCCACGTCTTATTTGTTATGATATAACATATCGTTTTTTGAATCGGCCGTGATCGATATTCATCAAAGCCCAAACGCTGGCTCTGACGACGCGGCGCAATGAAATCCAATAACGATGTGTAAATTAAATGCAGGCCGCGACGTCGCGGCCGGTTGTTTGATCGTCCTCGCCACCGTGAGCGGGGCCGCATGGGCAGAGGAAGACGACGCAGAGCGGCGCCAACCAGGCCAGGGGGCTCACCCGTCCACGCTGTCGCCAGTCGTGGTGACGGCAACCGCTTGGGAACGCAACGAGGCCGAGGCGCCAGCGAGCGTGACCGTGATCGACGGCCAGTCGCTGCGTAGACAGCCCGTCCTGGATCTGGCTGACGCGGTGCAAGATACCGTCGGAGTGGGACTGGAAGACGCCGGTCTGGGGCGCCGGGGCATCTCGATTCGGGGCATGAGCGCGGAACACACGCTGATGCTGATCGATGGGCAGCGTATCAACGCCTCTGCCTCAGCCATCTCTCATTCCGACTTCGAGCTGGGTTGGGTGCCGACCGAGGCAATCGAACGGGTGGAGGTGGTACGAGGCCCCATGTCCTCGCTGTACGGTTCCGAGGCTTTGGGAGGCGTGGTCAATGTCATTACCCGCAAAGCTACCGATGAATGGCAGGGTTCGTTCAGCAGCTACGCGGTCTTGAATGACCACGGGCTGGATGGCAATCAGTACAAGAGCGGCTTTTATCTCGGCGGCCCCATCGTGCCGGGAACACTGGGGTTGAATGTGTGGGGCGAGTTCAATCGCCGGGCGCCGCTGCACGATGCCGGCAATACGGCGTTGACGGCATTGGACGAACGGCGTGCGATATCTGGGCATGTGGGCCTGAGCTGGACGCCCGACTCCCGGCAGCGCATTGATGTGTCGGTCGATGCAGGGCACGAAGACCTGGAGGCTTATCGCAGCAACACCGACAATTCGATCTACGAGTCGGAAAATAAAGTCAATCGTCGTCGATATGCAATTTCGCACACGGGCGACTGGAGCTGGGGCGATAGCCAGATCCGGTTGTATCGTTCGACGCTCGATCGCCACGCGTGGCGCAGCGACGGTGGCGATGCGACAGGTCCCAATCGTTTCACCGATACGGTGTTGGATGGGCGCGTGGGTTTTGCGCTAGGCCAGATGCACAAGCTGACACTCGGAGCCGAAACGCGGCGCGAACGGTTGGAGGACCCATCGGTCAATCAGCGCGGCGTGGCGTCCTTGGATCATTACGCGTTTTTTGCCCAAGACGAAATTCTCTTCAGTGAACAATGGGAATTGGTGCTGAGCAGCCGTTTTGACCACCACGAGGACTTTGGCTGGGAGTCCAGTCCTCGGGCCTACTTGATGTTTCGCCCGACCTCGGCGTGGACGGTAAAGGCGGGTTTTGGCCAGGGATTCAAGGCGCCCACGCTCAAGCAATTGTCACCGGACTATGAGTCCAGAG
This sequence comes from Bordetella genomosp. 4, assembly GCF_002261185.1. Taxonomy (GTDB): domain Bacteria; phylum Pseudomonadota; class Gammaproteobacteria; order Burkholderiales; family Burkholderiaceae_B; genus Bordetella_A. The sequence continues at coordinate 18,599 of NZ_NEVQ01000002.1, read as the reverse complement.
CGGCAATGGGCGGACGAGGAATCGTTCGCGGCAACCCGCAACTGCAACCGGAAACCAATCGCTCATATGAGTTTGGGCTGTCATATGAGCAGCCGCGTTGGTCTGCGGGCGTGACGCTGTTTCACAACGACGTGAGAAACCTGATCGAGACGGTGCGGCAGCCAACTTGCTACGTACCAGGACGAGTGTGTCTCGAGTACGAGAACGTTTCTAAGGCGAGACTGCAGGGGCTGGAGCTGACTGCCGGCGTCGATGTGCTGCACAACGTACGCCTGGATGCCAACTACACCTACCTCGATGCTGAGGATCGCACGACCGGAGAACGCTTGGCGGACCGTTCCAGGCATCGCGCCAATGCGACGCTGACCTGGGGTGTCACGGACAGGCTGGATACCCGGGTCCGGGCCGAATACATCGGTTCGCAATATCGCTCTGCGACGGAAAGCGACCGCCCGGGCTATACCTTGTTGCATTGGTACGTGGATTATGACGTCAATAGCCATTTGAGCTTGCATGCAGGTATTGAAAACCTGACCGATGAGCGGCTCGCTAATGACGATGCTGATATCTACGGCCGAGCCGATGAGGGACGGCGTTACTTTGCTGGTCTGACGGCGAGATTCTGATGGCCTGTTTATATCAACACGCCTTGTGGCGTTGGCTGGTTCTGGTGGTGTTTGCGGCGATGTGGCCGACGCTGTCCGTTGCGCAAGACAGGGCCGTCATACAGGTGCTGCACACGGGATTTGTTTCCGCAGAGAAGTTTCAGCGTTTGCAGCCGCTCGCTACACAGCAATCCGTGACGTTGCAGCATCTGAACGTCGAGCAGGCTACGCCTGACGTGTTGGCGCGTGCAATTGAACAGGCAGCATTGCTGATATGGGATGTTCCTAGGCCCACTGACCGAGACGCCGTACAGCGGCACGTGCAAGCACTGTCGCCAAGCGCTATTCGTCCTCGTCTGATCATCGGCGCAGGCAAGCCTGTCTGGGAGCAATTGCCGCCTCAGTACGGCAAGGCGATGGTAGCGCTTTATACGGCGGGCGGAGCTGAGAATTTCGGTCATTTCTTTGCGTTGGCCAAGGCGCTGAGCGAAGGCGCCGAGCTGCCGTTTCCGTTGTTGGATCCACCTGCGCGTCTACCTGCTGCCGGGTTTTATCACCCGGATGCACCGCACGTCTTTGACAATATCGATGGATACTTGCACTGGTACACCTCCGTCAGGCAGCCAGTAATGTCCACGCCTGTGGGCGATCCGTCCTCCGCAGGACGCATTGCCTTTCTCATTCATCAAGGGGTAGTTGCCGATCTGCTTACCCGTGAGGTAGACCAACTGATAAGGCGTAGCGAGGCCGAGGGCCTGCTGCCGATCGTCTTTTGGTTTGATGGCCAGAGCTCAGCCGGGTTGGCCGGGGCATTAAAAAAGGGCAACATCGATGCCCTGGTCAATCTGACTCATCTGCAAAATGGCGCGGCGCGCAGCCGGGATTTTCTGGCTCTCGATGTGCCGGTGCTGCAGACGCTGAGATTTCGCGAAGGGGAGGCGAGCGCGTGGCCAGATGCGGCCAGCGGTATCGGTTCGCGCACGACGGCGGTGTTTTTGGCCGGCCCCGAAGGCTGGGGAGTCAGCGACCCGCTCGTCTTGTCTGCGAGCACTGCAGGTGTCAGCGACCTGCTGCCTGCACAAGTCGATGCCTTGATGGGAAAGTTGCGCAGCCTCGTCGCGTTGCGTCACACGCCAGAGCCACAGAAAAAGCTGGCATTGATGTTCTGGAACTATCCAGCTGGCGAGAAAAATCTGGGAGCTTCGCACCTGAATATTCCCAGAAGCATCATGTCTATCCAGGCGGCGTTGGCAGCGCAGGGATACGCGGTGGGAAAGCCCGTCGGTGAAACCGAAATCATTGAAACGGCGCAGCGTATGCTGGGCGCGTTGTATGGCACCGTGCCGCTAGAGTCGCTGCTGGATGACGATCTAGCAGCGCTCTACCCGTTGGAGGATTATGAACAATGGTTGTCGGCGTTGCCGGTTGCGCGTCAAGACGAGTTGCGGCGAGCAGGCGTTCCCGCACAGCATCAGGCGGTACGGGAAATAAAGGGCAAGCGCTACTTTGTGATTCCGCGTTGGCAGCTCGGGAATTTCGTGGTGATGCCGCAAATGCCGCGGGCCTTTGGCGCAGGGGATCACTATCATGACATGAGCAGTGCTCCCGACCACCTCTATATGGCGGCCTATCTGTATTTGCAGCAGCAGTATGCAGCCCATGCATTGATCCATCTAGGCACGCATGGCACGCAGGAATGGTTACCCGGCAAGGATCGAGGATTGGCGGCGACGGATTATCCGTGGCTCAGCGTGGGTAATCTGCCTGTGTTCTATCCATACATCCAGGACAACGTGAGCGAGGCTATTCAGGCTAAACGCCGGGGACGTGCTGTCATCGTCAGCCACCAGACGCCGCCGTTTGCGCCTGCGGGCTTGTACGATCAACTGCGCGATCTGCATCAATGGATTCACGAGTACCAGCAACTCGACGACGGGGCGGTGCGTGAGCAGGTCAGCCATCAGATTCGCAGTGCCGCGGTTCAGGCTCATCTGAACGACGATCTGGGATGGACTGCGCAACAGGCCGAGCAGGACTTCAGTGGTTTTCTGCAGCAGTTGCATGATCATCTGCATGAGCTGGCCCGCCGTGCCATGCCCCTGGGATTGCACACGTTCGGCCAGGCGGCACAGGTCGAGCATCGTATCAGCACGGTGATGCAGCAATTGGGCCGGCCTTTGTACGACGCATTGGATATCGACCAGGACGAACGTTTTGCGGGTGAGCAGGGATTGCAGGATAGTCCCGCTTATCACGCCGTAGCGCAGATGTTGAGCCCCGCCGGAAATGAGATGCCCTCCTCACTGGCGGTATTCGAGCAGCGCGCTCGCGAGCTGGATGCGCATCTGCAAGACACGCAAGAGAACGACATGTTATTGGCAGGTCTGGCAGGGCGCTTTGTTATTCCCGGTGCGGGGGGAGATCCCATACGTAATCCGGACGTGCGCAGTGGGCGAAATTTATACGCCTTCGAGGCCGACAAGGTGCCTACGCAGGCGGCCTATGAAGCGGCTGCCACTGCCTATGAGCAATTGGTACAGGCTTTTCAACATGAACATGCGGGAGCCCGGCCGCAAAAGCTCGCATTCAGTCTATGGGCGTCCGAGGCGACTCGGCATCTAGGGGTGACCGAGGCGCAGGTCCTGCACGCACTGGGCTTGCGGCCGGTTTGGGATAGTGGTGGAAGGGTTGTCTCATTGGACATCATCCCCACTGCCGAGTTGGGCCGTCCCAGGGTTGACGTGGTGGTGCAGGTCACAGGGGTGTATCGCGATCAGTTCGACAGTTTCATGCGCCTGCTGGATGAGGCACTGACAAGACTGGCCGCGTTGAACGAGCCCGGTAATCCGATTGCACTCAACAATCAGCGTACTGCAGCCGCGCTGAACGAGGCAGGCCTTTCTGCTGACGCAGCAGCCGTGGCAGCCCGTTATCGCATTTTCAGCAATGCGCCCGGCGAATACGGAACGGGTGTGCCGCATCTGGCGCTGGATTCGACTCAATGGGACGATGACGCGGCGTTGGGGAAACAGTTCTTGCTCAGCAGCCAATATGCCTATGGCGCAGAGGGGTGGGGTGAGAGTCCGGCACAAGCCAATGTGTTTGCCGCGCAGTTGCGAGGAACCCAGGCAGTCATCATGTCGCGCTCGTCCACATTGCATGGCGTGTTGTCCACGGATCACCCGTTCGAGTTTTTGGGGGGGCTATCGGCTGCGGTCCGTCATCTCGATGGGCAGGCACCTCAACTGATGATCTCTGACCTGCGCGACGGTGAGATCCGGACCACGGGGCTCGCACGCTTCTTGTCTGCCGAATTGCGCGAGCGTTACTTGAACCCACGATGGATAGAGGCCATGCAGAAAGAAGGATACTCCGGCACGTTGCAGGTATTGAACGTGACGAACAACCTCTTTGGCTGGCAGGCGGCGGATGCTAGTACGGTGCGTGACGATCAGTGGCAGGCTCTGTTCGATACCTACGTCAGCGATACGCGGGCGCTGGGAACCCGGCAATGGTTCGAACAACACAATCCGACGGCACAGGCCCAGGTGCTGGAGCGTATGGCGGAAGCGATTCGAAAAGGGTATTGGGACGCTTCGGAGCAGACGCGCCGGGCGTTGGCAGAACGTTGGCAGGAGCTGGCGCAGCGGTTCGACGTCGATACCGGCGCCGAGGTGACACGACAGTACATTGCCGATATGGCCCAGGGGTTCGGTCTGGAGGCAAGCGCTACGTCGAATGCCGTGCCTGCGGCAAAACCGAACCAGCCCGACTCTCCCGCTGCAGAGTCGCCGCAGTCTGTTCAGGGGCAAGTCCTGGAGCCCGTCGAACCCGCTGCGGTTTCCGAGGACATTTCGTCCCGGTGGGTATTGTTGCTGATGCTGATTTTGCTCGGTAGCGGCGCATTGCGTCAGGGATTGCGTAGCCGGCACGTCCGCCGCGCTATGCAATAACACATCATCTCAGAGGGTTTATGTCTTTTTTTGCGGAAATCGAAACGCTGCTATATGCCGTGTCGCGTGTTTTTTTGGCCCCGGTGATGTTGTTGATCGCTTTGGCCTTGGGTTATGCCCTGTTCATGCTGGGAGCATTTGCCGTCGAGGCCTGGCAGCGGCGGAGGTCTTCTCATCCTCGGGCATTGTTTGTGTTTGCCGATAGGGCAACATATGGGAACGGAAACAGGCTAACCAGCGACGACATTGAGCTGTGGATCATGAGGCAATTGGAATGGCTGCGCATTGTGTCACGCTCTGCGCCGATGCTGGGTCTGATTGCGACCATGATTCCCATGGGACCGGCATTGCTGGCGCTGGGCAATAACGACGGCGCCGCCGTGGGCCGCAATATGGTTGCTGCGTTTTCCGCTGTTATCTTGGCGCTGTTGGCAGCGAGTATCTGTTTCTTTATCTTGACGATACGCCGGCGTTGGTTATTACAGGATCTGCGCGACCTCGAGCGTCAGCGTCAAGACAAGGGAGGATTGTGATGCGCTTCCTCGATGACGACGAAGCCAATGATCCCATGCTGTCAGTCGTCAATCTGATTGACTTATTCCTGGTGATCATTGGTGTCTTGATGGTGGTGATTGCCGAGAACCCTTTGAGCCCGTTTTCACAAGATAAAGTTGTCGTGGTCGAGAATCCTGGCGAATCGGATATGCGTATCACGATCAAAGAGGGCCAGGAGTTGACGCGATATGAATCAAGTGGCGAGGTCGGACAAGGGCAGGGCGCCCGGGCGGGCGTGACGTACCGTTTAGATGACGGACGCATGATCTATGTGCCGGAGCGCTGACTTGCTGACGAGACGATGATCCGGTTGGGATGGGCTTGGCGTGTGCTTTAGGGAAAATTTCGAGTTCGGTACACCTGCATGCCGTCCTTTGGCATGCTCGATCAGCGCATCGATAAAAACCCGGACTCGGGCGGGCGGCGTGCGGCCCGAATACATGGCATATAGCGTGATCGGAGCAAGCCGCCACGTGGGCAGAACCGGTATCAATGATTCGTCGATCTTTGTCGAAAGCGGCAAGGCCACGATGCCGGCGCCTTCGCATGCGAGACGGTGTGCCAGGTTCATGTCACTGAGGCCGAGACGGCTTTGCGGTTCGACCACGAGCGGCTGTCCCGAGCTGCGAAAGGTCCAGCTGACGAGCTCTTTGCATAGGTCGGCATAAACGCAATCATGCAGCGTCAGTTCACCGGGATGTTTAGGCATGCCACGCTTTTTGAGATAGTCTTCGGAAGCATAGAGACCGAATTCGATCTGAGCGATACTGCGCGCGACTAGATCGCTGTTGAGCTGTGTACCCCAACGCAACGCGACGTCAAAATCGCGATGCTGTTCCCACTGCGGGCCGTGGTGATAGTCATAGCGAAACTGCAGTTCAGGCCAGGCGCGCGCAAACTGCGGAATGAAAACAGGCAGTTCAATGGCGTCCAGCATGTCCGGTAGCAGTACCTTGAGGGTGCCGCGTGGCTGTGCACCATGGTCCAGCAATAGGTCTTGCGCGTCCTGCGCCTGCTCAATGAGTTGATGGCAGTGTTCGTAATAAAGCTTCCCTGCTTCTGTCAGCAGGATGCGCCTGGTCGTGCGCGACAGGAGCTGTACGCCAAGACGTTCCTCCAGCATGCTCAGGCGGCGTGACACGGTCGATGCGGGCATCCCCGTCTGCTCCGCGGTGCGGGAGATGCTGCGTTGTTTCGCGACTTGTACGAAAACCGCAATGTCGTTGAAGTTAAAGTCGAAACCTGATCCGGTTCGTTCCATGACATTAGCCCTTTTTGAGGTCGATGACGGGGATACGCAATGCAATTGCGCGGCAGCATTGATGTCAGCAACGATCAAGGACCAGTAGCCCAGTTGCCGATGTGTGTCACTGTAGAGCGCTGCCGCTGTCAGAGCGGTGACATCAAACTGACGATTCGCGGTCAGAAAGCTGACAGAGATGTCAAGAAAATTGATGTCGAGTTGATTCCCGATGCGGCGGGCATGCCAGGCCGGCTCTACGATGCGCTCAGGTCAAGGAGGACCTTGGGCTATTCTGACAAAACTGTCAGTCACCGGTCAGTAGGGTGACTGAGATTGTCTTGTAGACTCGCCTGCCTCGGGCAGTTTGGCTCTCGGATTGCTCAATTTTCTACGGGATAGACGCAAGTGTTTCTGTTGGCGGCGGGTCTGATCGGTTTTTACGTGGCGTGGCGTTATGTATGGCAACTGAAGCTGGGCCTCACGGTAAAGGCCGTTCTGTCAGTGGCTGTGTTGATCGTGGCAGAGCATCAATGGCTGGTCAGCCGGGTCGCCGGAACCATGGCGTCACCGGAAAGCCCGCGTTGGCTCATCATCGGCTTTGGTGTCGCTTATGGTGCGCTGATCCTGTTGGCATGCTTCCTGCTGATCAGGGATGTGCTGGGCGGGCTGCTATATCTGGTTTCCCGGCCTGTCGGAAGGCGGTTGTTGGCTGGGCACAAGTTGCCCCATGCCATGGCGGTGTCGGCTCTGGCGCTAGGCGCTTGGGGAACATCGCAGGCCGTACGCGTGCCTGACATACGCAAGATGGAGTTGCCTGTTGCAGGGCTGGCAGCGGAGTTCGATGGCTATCGCATTGTGCATCTGACTGATTTGCACGTTAGCCGTCTTCTGGATCGCCCCTGGGTGGATGCCGTGGTGAACCAGGCGAATGCGCTGAATCCCGATTTGATACTGATTTCCGGGGATCTGGTGGATGGCACGCCATCGACGCGCGCAAACGATATCCCTCCTTTGGGAAGGTTGGCCGCCAAGGACGGGGTCTACGCCGTCGCGGGCAATCATGAGTATTACGCCGCCTATTCGCAGTGGATAGAGGCCTTTCGCGGGCTGGGTATCACCGTGCTGGAGAATGAGCACACCGTGATTCGCGAGGGTGCAGCTGAGCTGGTCATCGCGGGCGTACCTGATCAGGTTGGATCCCGTTATGGCCAGATCGGCCCTGACGTGGCCAAAGCATTGGCCGGCAGGCCGCAAGGCGTACCTGTCATTCTGATGGATCACCGTCCTGGCAATGCCAGAAATAATCGCGGGCAAGGGGTGGACCTGCAACTGTCGGGCCACACCCATGGCGGACATATTCGTGGGTTCGATTTGCTCGTGGCGCGCTTTAATGCCGGGTTCGTTTCGGGTCTCTACGATGTCGATGGCATGTCGTTGTATGTGAGCAATGGCGCTGGCCTGTGGCCCGGCTTTCCACAACGTATCGGGCGCCCCTCGGAGATCACGGAAATTACGTTGCGGCGGCCGTCGTAGCGGGTAGTGGAGCAGTGTCAGTGCGCTGCCGGCTCGGCAATACCCGGGACACCTCTTCGAATATCCTGCGAGAAATTCGCGATGTCCTTGTTGGCTAGCGCGCGCTGCGTGTAGTGGCCGGCGCGTCGATAGGCCTCGATGCTATCGGCCCCCGATAGCGCATCCAGTTCGTACATGTATTCGGGTAGGTAACCGGATAACAATAGCCGGCGATCAAGGGGCAGGCCAGGTACGATCTGCTTGGCCAGCTGATAAATGATGGTGGTGCAGTTGGCCGTGACGGTATTGTAGAAACGGGGGTGGTCGCGTAACTGGTTGGCCGTGTCCAGGTACGACAGGAACAGCGCCCGGGCGGCATCCGGGGGCATTTGTATTCGATACAGGTAGCCTTCCTCGCCGCGTACGTTGGTGCGTACGCGCAGGCTGTCCTGTTCGGTAGAGGCGAGCACCGCGAGTTCGTATTGACGGAAGAACCCTCCGATTTCGGAGAACTTATCGCCTAACTTGCGACGGATCTCGACAGAAAAAATCACGTATTGCCCATCGGAGAACCCGAACGACACCATGGTGTGGGCAATGGCCGGGCGGCCCCAATATGACAACGCCATGTCGACGGACTGCAGCTTGCTCAGGTCATAGGTGCGCGTTTCCCAGCGCGGATCGTAGTCGGTCCTGGAACGCCATTCGAAATTACGCACATTGTGCACTGTGACCAGATTGCCGTTGACGGATCCGTAAGTCTGTTCGGCTACCTCCGGCATCCATTGCCGGGTATTCGATGGACGTACGCCCAACCACCACCAGGCCTGCATCACAATCCATGCGGCTGCGAACAGGGCGAGAGGGAGATAGGTTCCCCGTATTACTCCGATGGCCGCAGCGATCGCCAACACAATCCATGCCGCCACAAAAATAATACGCAGAGGAGCCTGAAACCAAAGCGCAAGCGCTCCCCAGAGTGCTACGGCCAATACCGCAAGCACAATCACAGTGTGTAAGAGCATGGCTTTTGTTTTCCGTTTCACGGCAGGATTTTCGTGTGGGGCACCGAGCTGTCAGCGGACGCCGAAGTGGTCATCTATGCTTACGAGGGCTCTCGCGAGGTTGGTGTTTCGGTATGGTGCGAGGCAGCTTCGCGGTCTTGGGCACGCCAGCCGGCTCGCATGGCGGCGATTTTTCGAATTGCCGACTGCGAGACTTTCCACCATCCAAACGGACGAGGATCGGCCAGCATGCTCACTGCACGGGCGTAGTCCAGCATCAGGCCTGGCGTCCAGGCCATTGTCACCGCGCGCTTGCGGATCTGGGCTGCTACCCAGAGTTCCGGCGTGATCAGCAGGCGCAGCAATACAGCCCATCCGGCGTTCGGACCATGCAAGTGCCCTACGGCTCCGTCCACGGCAGCCTCCAGCGCTCTAGCGACGGAAGTCGAGCAATTACGGTATGTCAGGTTATAGGTGGTGTTTTGCCGATACTCGTCCCAGAATGCTTGCAGCTTTGCGGGATCGTAGTTGCGTATGCGGACTTGAACGGTGGAGGGGCACCAGGCTTTGGACTCGGTGGCATAGTCCGGTTGGAACGTGCCCGGAACGTTGTTGGCATCTGTGGCGCGTAGCAGATTGCCGAACTGTTCGGGGGAATGATCGATTTCCTGAGCCGGATAGAGACTGACGTATACGCCTTCGGGAGATTCCAGCGCCGCGTGGCCGGTGGACACCACGCCATTGACGTCGACGGCGGCGATATAGCGATTTACCAAAAGGTAGTTCCGGGTTTCCGATTTCGCGGATCCTGAGGGAGTCCAAATGTGCACCGTCAGGGCATGGTCGGAATCTGCTGGCGGGCCGTCGTAGGTAGTGGGCCTGGCATTGGCGACCTTGGTCGGCATGAAATCGGGGCGGGCATTTGTCGCCAGGGCTGGATTGGATTTCAAGCTGCGGACTCGGCGAGCCAGGGCCACCAGTTTCAAACCGGCAAAGATCAGGAACAGCGCGATGCAGTACGGGACGGTGCCGACATAATGCGTAGGATAGGGTTGGAAAAAGAATATCGCGAGCAGGATCTCGGCAATGCCCGATGCGAGCACATAACGCCACCGGCGATATCGCACGACGTAGGCGGAGATGCTCTGCATCAGCCCGTCGGCCAGGAACAGCAGGCCGAAAATCATCGACAGGACAAAATGGCCGTGATGATGGCCAGCCAATACCAAGATACCCGCTAATAATACGAAAATGCCCTTGGCGTAGCGCAAGACGCGTTGGCCGCCCACGCCGGATTGCGCAATGAGCAAAGTGGAGACGCCATCGATGATGAACAATATGGCAAAGAGCTCCAGCGGGAAGTAGGCGACACCATCCGTGGCATCGATCAGCACGACCACTCCCACCAATACCAATAGATAACCGGTGATGACAAGGGCTCTTGCGCGTTTGTGCAGGTAGTCCAAACCCAACAGCAATAGAACCAGCTTACCCATGGCTTTCAGCGTCCTAGTGTGAAAACATGGGGGAAATCTTACATGCTAATGGGCAGGTGTCATAGGCGAGGACGGGCGAGCGTGTCGTGGTGCGGAGACATTCCTCCCTCGCCCGTATGATCAGCGCCGTTTACGCCTTATGAGCTCGATAGCTTGCCTTGCACGCGTTGCGCGACATCAGCCGGCACCCATTTTGTCCAGATATCCGGGTAGGTTTTCAAGAAATAGAGAGAGGCTTCTTCGAGTTCCAGACCCTCGTTTTCCATGTGTCCCAATGTGGCCGTCAGTTTTTCTTCTGGTACGTTGACCTTGGCGAGAAAGGCGGTCAGTTGCGGCGCGCGCTGCGCAAACTGGCTATTGACCGCTGTCACGACGGGATACTCGGCCAGGCCCGTGGGTTGAGGGTTTTCGCATTTCGGGTCGGTGATGCATGCCAACGCTTTCTCGTCTACAGGCGGCATTTTCAGTTTGACCAGATCCAGCGAGCCGATGAGCGAGGTGGGTGTCCAATAATAGAACACGATGTCTTTCTTGCGCTTATAGGCCGAAGTGATCGCGGCGCGCTGCGCGGCAGCGTTGCCGGGTGAGTACACCAGGTACTCGTCTTGCAGATTGAAGGCCTTCAGCAGATTGGCATTGATGGTGCCGCAGGTCCAACCTGCTGCGCAGCCGTAGATGCGTCCTTTACCGGGGTCCTCATTGTCGATGAAGGCCTCGTGCAGGCCTTTGAGATCCGTGGCACTGCGTAATCGCGGAAACTTGTCGGCGGTATAGCGAGGCACATACCAGCCATCGGTGCCGGTAAAGACGGTGCCGACGGCTTTGATTTTGCCTGCTGCGATGGCTTCGTCCCAGGGTTCTTGCATCTGGGTGATCCAGATTTCGCTATTGATATCGACATCACCGCGTTGCAGCGCGGCAAACATGGGCAGGGTGTCGCCCTGTTCGACTTGGGTCTGGCAGCCATAGCCGTGTTCAACAATGTAGCGCTCGACGTTGACCAATATCTGATTCGATTCCCAATTCATCCCGCCGAATTTCATCGGTCTGTCGAGTTCGCAGGTGGGAGATTGTGCATGAGCATTGACGCTCATTACCGTCCCGATCGCGACGCTGACAGCGGCCAAAATGGGTTTGATACGTAGATATTGAGTCATTAATCGATGTTCCCTGTCTTCCGTGGCAAAGGGGGCGATGGTAGCAGATGCCGATTTTTCGCTCGCATCTCATGCGGAACGCGGACAACAGGAGACAGCAAATACAAGCGCTATTTCACATATTTTCGCAGCAGCTTCGTCATCGTTTCGAGTCGCGTTGCGAGCATCGCGTGCAGGTCCCGTACTGCGGGAGAAAATTGCCTGCGATGCGGGCAAATCAGGCTCAGCGGCGCGGCCTCGCCAGGTTGATCGGGAACCAGGATCTTGAGTCGGCCGGCTGTGACGTCGTTGCAGACATCGAGCCACGATTTGTAGGCAATACCATGTCCTTCAACGGCCCAGCGCCGTGCGATATCGCCATCGTCGCAAAGCAAGTCTCCCTTGACGGTGATCTGCCGCCGCACGCCAGCCGCGGGGAATATCCATCTGTCATAGGCCTTGCTGTTTAAAAAGTAGGTCAGGCACTGGTGTTGCATCACATCGTCCAGTGTCGTTGGACGGCCATGGCGAGCGATATACGAGGGAGAGGCGACCAGCACGCGTCGATTGTTACTGGCTAAGGGCAAGGCGACATAACTGGCGTTGTCGGGTTGCCCATAGCGGATGGCAATGTCGATGGGGTCGCGAAAAATGTCTGCTACGTGATCGGACAGGAATAGCTTGAGGACCAGTTTGGGATGGGCTTGTCGAAACTCGGTGATCCACGGCAGCAGTACATTTCGCCCCAGGTCCGAGGGCAATGCCAGGCGCAGCGTGCCTTGTAACGTCTGGCGCTCCCCGTGCAGCCGTTCATGCCCTTCGCGTAACATCGACAGAGCCTCTACCGCGTAAGGCAGGTACTTGGCGCCTTCGTCGGTGAGTTTCAGGCTGCGTGTCGAGCGGGCGAACAAACGTATTTCCAGTTCGTCCTCCAGGCGCTGGATCGCGGTGCTGACCTGGTTGGGTGTGAGAGAGGCTTCGCGCGCGGCATTGGAAAAGCTGCCTAGTGCGGCCGATCTCACAAATAGCTCGAGATCATCGATTTTGATCATTTTCTTGAAAATATTAAAAGTCCTGTCGGATTTTCCTACTTTTTCGGGAAATGAAAATGATGGAATATCTCTTCATGCGCTGACGGCGGTGTCCCCGCCGCCGGCTTGATTTGAATTCTGATCCGGAACAATCATCATGAAAGCTATTGTGTATACCCAGCACGGTTTGCCGGCCAGCGATCCGAAATCCCTGTTCGAAACGGATCTGCCTCAGCCCACACCGGGCCCTCGTGATTTGCTGGTCAAGATCCGGGCGATTGCGGTCAACCCGGTCGATACCAAGGTACGTGCCGGCGCGCCGACCGATCAGCCGCGTATTCTGGGCTGGGATGCAGTGGGCGTGGTCGACGCCATCGGGAGCGAGGTGTCTTTGTTTCAGCCGGGTGACGAAGTCTATTACGCGGGCTCTATCGCACGGCCTGGGTCGTATGCCGAATATGGCTTGGTTGACGAGCGTATCGCTGCCAAGAAGCCTCGCACTCTCGCGGACGACGCTGCGGCAGCACTGCCGCTGACCTCGTTGACGGCTTGGGAGCTATTGTTCGACCGGCTGGGTGTCGAAGAAGGCGGCGGTGACGGCGATGCGTTATTGATCGTGGGCGCAGCAGGCGGCGTTGGCTCGATACTGACGCAGCTCGCTGCGAAGTTGACCAGATTGCGGGTTATCGGCACCGCGTCGAGGCCAGAGACAGCCCAATGGATCCGTGATCTGGGTGCACATGATGTAATTGATCATACGCAGCCGTTGTTAGACGGATTGCGAGCCATAGGCGTACCCCAAGTACGCTACGTGGCGAGTCTGACGCACACGGGCAGCCATTATCCGCAATTGATCGAAGCCTTGGCGCCGCAGGGCAAGCTGGGCGTGATCGACGACCCAGAGACGCTGGATGTCATGCCTCTCAAACGCAAGGCCATTTCTTTTCACTGGGAACTGATGTTCACGCGCGCTTTGTTCGAAACGCCGGACATGGTGCGTCAACATGAAATCCTGACCAACGTGGCGAGGCTGGTCGATGAAGGCACATTGCGCACCACGCTCGGGGAGCATCTGGGTCAGATCAATGCAGAGAATCTGCGCCGGGCCCACACGTTGATCGAGAGCGGCCGCTCTCGCGGAAAGATCGTGCTGGAAGGCTTCTGAACGATCGGCGTAATAGGGGGCGATGAGACTACGTCCGGAGGCTGCGCGATGAGTGCGTGCCGCAATGTCACACGGCACGCACTCATCGCGCCCGGTTCAATCGGCTTGGATGCCGGCCGCTTTGATGACTTTGCCCCATTTATCCAGGTCCGACTGGATCAGGTTGGCGTAGTCTTGCGGCGTGCCGCCTTGGACCTCGATGCCTGCGGCTTCGAGCTTGGTGCGTACGTCAGGCATTTTGAGCGCGTCGTTGATGGCGGTGTTGAGCTTGTCGACGATGGCTTTGGGTGTGCCGGCAGGAGCGAGAAAACCGCCGTTGGTGTTGGCGTTATAGCCTTTGAAGCCTTGTTCGTCGGCGGTCGGTACGTCCGGCAGGGCCTTGCTGCGTTGTAGCGTCGAGATGCCTACGGCGCGGACTTTGCCGGATTTCACTTGTTCCTGAATGGCACTTAGCGTATCGATGTATAGCGCGGTGCGGCCGGCCAGCAAATCGGGATGTGCGGCAGACGAGCCCTTGTAGGGCACGAGCAGCATGGGCGCCCCGCTCGCCATTTTGAACATTTCCGCGGCCATTTCCTGCGCGCTGCCACGGCCGGAGGTCGCGACCTTGGCTTCGTCGGGATTGGCTTTCATCCATGCTACGAGCTCAGGCAAGGTCTTGGCGGGCAGCTTGGGATAGATGGCGAAGACCAGCGGAATGACGTGAGAGTACACAATGGGCTCGAAGCTCTTTTGCGGATCCCAGCCCAAGTCTTTGAACAGGAATTTGTTGATATTGTGGCTGCCGCCTACGATGCCGATGGTGTAGCCATCGGGCTTGGAGTTTGCCAGCAGTTCCGTGCCCAGGTTGTTCGATGCGCCGGGGCGGTTGTCCACGACGACAGGCTGTCCCAGCGATGCAGTGAGCTTTTCGCCGACGACGCGAGCGATCAGATCGATGCCGCCTCCGGGAGGCGCGGGAACGATGATTTTGATGGGATGGTTGGGATATGCTGCCTGCGCGGAAACGAGGCTGGGTGCGATGGCCAAACCGGCTGAGATTGCCAGCGCTTTGAACATGTTGGTGAACTGCATGGTGTCTCCTCGGGTTGTTGCTCAACTCTGATGAAGCACGTGGGGATATGCAGCGTCCCACGTGCGGAATGCGCCTTAGCCGCGGCCGACGTAAGGCATGTTGCTGGCCATGACGGTCAGGGTCAGGATATTGGCGTCCAGCGGCAGGGCGGCGACATGACGGACCGCATTGGCCACGTGAGTGGCGTCCATCATGGGCTCGGGCGCGGTGGTGCCATTGGCTTGCAGCACGCCGCGCGTCATCCGCTCGGACAACTCGGTCAGTGCATTGCCGATATCGATCTGGCTCGCGACGATGTTGTAGGCTCGGCCATCCAGCGCCAGGGCTTTGGTCAGGCCGGTCACGGCGTGTTTGCTGGCGGTGTAGGGGGCGGTGAACGGACGCGGTGTATGTGCCGAGATCGAACCGTTGTTGATGATGCGTCCGCCCTGAGGCGATTGGCGGCGCATCAATCCAAAAGCAGCGCGGGCGCAGAGAAACACGCCAGTGACGTTGGTGTTGATGCAGCTGAACCATTTTTCCAAAGGCAGCTCGTCCATCGGCACGGCGGGTGCATTGACGCCGGCATTGTTGAACACCATGTCCAGACGGCCGTAGGTTTTTTCGATGGTGTCGAATAGTGCCTGCACGCTGTCTGGATCCGTGACGTCGGCGGGAACGGCCAGAGCTGTTTGTCCCTTCGCGGCGGCTTCGTTGACGAGGGTTTGCAGCGGTTCCGGCCGGCGGCCAGTGACGACGACGGTCCAGCCGTCCTCCAGCAAGCCCAGGGCCGTGACGCGGCCAATACCGCTGCCTGCGCCAGTGACCAGAGCGATTCTTTTAGAGGTGCTGGTGTTCAAGGGGATTGCTCCTGAGTCCGGGGGTATTGAGCGAAATAAAAGAAATCACGAATTGGGGTGGGTATGAACCCAACAGATTGAGACAGGTAGGCTATGAGCGACGGGACGGCAACGCTCAAGTCGTCAAGCTCATCGCCGGACGTTCGCCGGCGAGCGCCTGCGCCACACTGGCGAGCACCATGTCGGCCATGGCGCGACGCGTTTCCCACGTCGCGCTGGCGCGGTGCGCCTGCAATGTCGCACGATCGGATTGACGCAAGGTCAGGGGAACGCGCGGCTCGTCCACGAACACATCCAGGCCGACTCCCGCTATTCGACCGGCGGCCAGCGCTGCGGTCAGATCGGCTTCGTTGACGAGGCGTCCGCGGGCCACGTTGACGAGAAAGCCTTGCGGGCCGAGAGCGTCCAGAACCGGCGCGTTGACTATGCCTTCGGCTTTATCGGCTGCTGCGCAGAGCACGAGCGCGTCTACCTCGCGTGCGAGGTCAACGAGGTTCGGCACAAATTGATGAGCGACGTCATCCATGGGGCGCAGGTCGGTATAAGAGATAGGGCAGCCAAAGGCCGCCACGCGCGCAGCGACCGCGCGTCCCACCCGGCCCATGCCTACGATCCCGACGCGCATGCCGCTGAATCGGCGGGCGAGCGGGATAGCACTGGGTTGAGGATGTTGTTCCCACTGTCCATCGCGCACGAATCGGTCTACGGCGCACAGATTGCGGCATGCGGCGATCAGCAGGCCGATTGCGAGGTCTGCGACATCTTCGGTCAGTGCGCCCAGCGTGGCGGTGACGGCCAGGCCTCGGCTGCGACAGTAAGCCAGATCGACCGCATCTGTGCCCACGCCATTGATCGCCACGACCTTGAGGTCAGGCAACTGCTCGAGCATCTCGCGGGAAATTCCGGTGTGGCCCCCTGTGATCACGGCCTGAATCGCCGATCCGTGTTGTTGCAACCATGCCTTTTGATCCGCGATCTCGAAGTACCTGTGCATCTCGTATAACGAGTCCAGTTGTTCGTTGATTTCAGGGATCAGGATTGGGTTCAGTTGCAGGACCTGCGGCTTCATATGGATTTTCTTCAAAAGGAGGGACCCGGGTTCGCGCGGGATAACCGAGGGATATATGCATCGTATTTAATGATTGATTAATAAGGCAATATTGATATATAAAATCAATATATATATATTCGTTTCAAAGTGGATCATGGGTTCCTGGATTTCGATGGGCGAGGCGTGCAATCTGCTCGGGGTGCGCCCGCAGACTATCTATGCCTACGTCAGCCGCGGCAAGATTGAGGTCATGACTGACCCGGGGGATACGCGGCGCAGCTTGTATCGCGCTGAGGACGTCGCCGCATTGGTCAAGCGCAAGCAGGCGGGGCGTAAACACGAGACGCTGGCGACGAATACCTTGTTTGGAGCAGAGCCCAGTATTCCGACGTCGATATCGACGTTTTTGCGTCAACGCCTGTATTACCGGGGCAAGGACGCGATCGATCTGGCGCGCTCGGCGACGCTGGAAGAGACTGCCAAGTTGTTATGGGATGCGGCGCAGTCCATCGATTTTTCGTCTTCGCGCCGTGTTCCCGCGGGGAAACCTGGGCGGACGGCGGCCTTTGGCCTGCTGGCCAATCTGGCTGCGTCAGGGCATTCGACTCACGGGCGCCTGATTCATATTCTGCAAAACGAAGGACAGCAGCTGGTTGGGCTCTTGGCCAATGCGTTTGGTGCAAAGCCTGGCGGCGATCCGATCCATCTGCGTTTTGCGCAGGCGTGGGGTCAACCGGCTCATGTAGCGGACCTGCTGCGAACGGCGATGGTGTTGATCGCAGATCACGAGTTGACGAGTTCGGCATTCTCGACCCGCATTGCCGCCTCGGCTGGTGCGTCGCTGCCTGCGTGTCTGCTGGCCGGGTTAATG
The DNA here is from genome assembly GCF_002261185.1 of Bordetella genomosp. 4. Lineage (GTDB taxonomy): Bacteria > Pseudomonadota > Gammaproteobacteria > Burkholderiales > Burkholderiaceae_B > Bordetella_A. Next base: position 1,063 of record NZ_NEVQ01000002.1, on the reverse strand, counting down.
ACGCTGTCAGGGCCATTGCATGGCGATGCTTCAGGACGTGTGCAGGCCCTGTTCAATGAAGTGGAGAGGGTCGGCGAAGACAATGTCATCGCCCACTATCTATCTACGGGATTGCCTTTGGCGGGATTCGGGCATCATCTCTATCCCGACGGCGATCCGCGTGCAACGGCGTTGCTGGCCGCATTCGAACCGCCGGAACAGACCGCTCGATTCATTGAAAAGGTGACTGCGCTCACGGGATTGCATCCCAACATCGACGCGGCATTGGCAGTGTTGGTGTCGCATCATCGTCTGCCTGCGGATGCTGCTTTTGGCTTGTATGCCACTTCGCGCAGCGTGGGGCTGTTGGCGCACTGCATGGAACAATTGAGCGTGGCGCAAGTGATCCGCCCGCGTGGGCGATATGTGGGGCCGGGGCCTGATGCGGCGTAGTCATGCATCATTCGGGTGGCTAAGTAGTTTGATGTGAATGGCGTTGGTTTATGGCCGGGGGTATGAGTTCTATTGGACGTCGAGGCGGGGCAGTGACCGTGTTGGCGCTTCACGGAGTCGGTCGGCCGCCTGCGCGGCCGACACCGCTTCGTCAACCTCGTCGCTGCGCTCCTTCGGTTTCCCTCGCGCGACTCCGAGGCGCGCCAACACGGTCACTGCCCCGCCTCGACTCGCAGCATCTCTGATTCCCTCATCGCTGGCACGGCTGGTCTTCGTAGGCTTCGTAGGAACTGGCGTTTGCAAGGAGGAAGATCTTGCAGGGCTGCTATTCATGGCCGCCTACGGGCGCGGCCATGAATAGCGTTCGGGAGTGGCATGCGAAGGCTTTGGCATCGGGGATGAACAGAAGATCTCTCGAGCTACGATTTCGTTATACCCAGAGATGAGCTACGCATCATCGTCGCATGCATCAACGCTAGCCAAGCAGATCTTCCAACTTGGCACCACGCCACCCCGCCGCATGCCCGGACCGATCGCTATTCGCGCGTGTGCAGGGCACGCGCGAATAGCAGCCCTGCAAGATCTTCCTCTTTGCCAACACGGTCACAGAAAAACGCCAAGCAAGACGACC
>NZ_NEVQ01000015.1 GCF_002261185.1 Bordetella genomosp. 4 | reverse complement strand
ACTCTTTGCCAAATCGATCGCAACTGTCGTAATCTCCATAGCGGACGCTCCTTCCGTTCAAGTGGTTGTACGCACTCCCACTTTGGCACATTGATGCCGTTTCAGGTAGGGGCGTCCATCCCATTGACTTCCACTCGCTCGGCCACGAGGCGCGCCAACACGGTCACTGCCCCGCCTCGACTCGCAGAATCTCTGATTCCCTCGCCGCTGGCACGACTGGTCTTCGTAGGCTTCGTAGCACGGGCGTTTGCAAGGATGAAGATCTTGCAGGGCTGCTATTCATTGGCGCCTACGGGCGCGCCAATGAATAGCGTTCGTGATCTGCATGCGAAGGTTTTGGCATCGGAGATGAACAGAAGATCTCTCGAGCTACGATTTCGTTATACCTAGAGATGAACTGCGCATCATCGTCGCATGCACCAACTCTAGCCAAGCAGATCTTCCAAACTGGCACCATGCCACCCCGCCGCATGCCCGGACCGATCGCTATTCGCGCGTGTGCAGGGCACGCGCGAATAGCAGCACCGCAAGATCTTTCTCTTTGCCAACAGGGCTACAAAAAAACGCCAAGCAAGACAACCGTGCCAGCGACGTGATGAGCTTGAATTACTGCGAGTCGAGCCGAGGCAATCGGGCCGTGCGGGCGCCTCAAAGCCGAGTGGAGCGGATGCTGAAGGGAGGCCCGAAGGGGCCGGACGAAGCGAGCGAACACGATGTCCGGCGCCCGCGCGCCGGACCGGCTTTGTGAAGCCCGCACGGCCCGATTGCCTCGGCTCGACGTCCATAAGCACACCAACACCTGATAATCTCCCCAATCCCATACCGGTTAACAGCAACAACGCTGTCAACAATCCTTCATCTGCGCCCGCTACGCTGTAAAAAACGGGTAAAGGACCTGAAGCCATGAACTTTGAAGACCGCGACGAACTGCGACGCCGCATCGAAAACGATTTGCTCGACAGCCTGGACGAAGAGCTGGAGCTGGAAATCGAAGACCGCACCTATGACCTGGCACAGCAGGAGGGCGGCGCCGCCCCAGGGAATGAAACACATGCCCAGCGCGTGGCCTATTTCCGCGAGCTGTTTCGTCTGCAAGGCGAGTTGGTCAAACTGCAGAACTGGGTTGCATCGACTCGGCAAAAAGCCGTCATCATTTTCGAGGGCCGCGATGCGGCAGGCAAGGGCGGCGTGATCAAGCGCATCACACAACGCCTGAACCCCCGCGTATGCCGCGTAGTGGCCTTGCCCGCACCCAACGATCGCGAGCGTACACAATGGTATTTCCAGCGTTATGTGGCGCATCTGCCTGCTGCCGGCGAACTAGTGCTGTTCGATCGCAGCTGGTACAACCGGGCAGGCGTCGAGCGCGTCATGGGGTTCTGTTCGGACGAGGAATACGAGGAGTTTTTCCGTTCGGTGCCGGAATTCGAACGTATGCTGGTGCGTTCGGGGATCAAGGTCATCAAATACTGGTTCTCGATCACGGATGAGGAACAGCATCTGCGCTTTCTGGGGCGTATCCACGATCCTCTCAAGCAATGGAAGCTCAGCCCCATGGATCTGGAGTCGCGCCGCCGCTGGGAGGACTACACCCGCGTCAAAGAGACGATGTTGGACCACACGCATATCGATGAGGCGCCGTGGTGGGTCGTGCCCGCTGACAACAAAAAACAGGCGCGGCTCAATTGCATCCATCACCTGCTATCGCAGTTTCCGTACGAGGAAGTGGAACGTGCCGAGGTGGTCTTGCCAGAGCGCGTGCGCAACAAGGACTATATCCGCCATCCGGTGCCGGCCGAGATGATCGTGCCTCAGGTGTATTGAGCCGGAGCGATCAGTACTGTCGCGGAATTATGGTTGAGATTAGGGGTCAATCGGCGGAAGTTCATCGGCGATCAAATCCAGCCCCGCGCGCAACAGCCGATCATAGCGTGCACGTTCAGCAGCGATGCTTTCGGGCGTCCATTCATAAAAGCCATGGCCCGCCTTCATGCCGTGCCTGCCATCCGCGGCGCGTTTGGTCAGACAACGTGCGGGCGTATCGCTGTTGCAGAATGAGGGATACATCGTGGCGCCTGCCGCGGCGTGTACCTCGATACCTGCGTGATCTCGCTGCAATACCGGTCCGGCGGCCAGGAACCGGAACCCGAAACCGAACCTTACGGCCGCATCGACATCCTCGGGCGAGGCGATACCTCGATCGATCAGATCAAACGCCTCGCGTGACAATGCGTGCTGCAAACGATTGGCCAGAAAGCCAGGCAAGTCTTTCAATACCTTGACGGGGACCATGCCGCAGCGGCGCATGAATGCAATCAGGGCATCAGCCTGCGCGGGGTCGCTGGCGTCGCACAACACCACCTCGACCAGCGGCACGAGATGCGCCGGCATGAAAAAGTGTAGGCCCAACATGCGATCTCGTGTATGGAGTCCCTCGCCGATCGCACTGATTGGAAAGCTCGAACTATTGCTCGCCAGAATGGCATGCGCAGGCGCACGTCGCTCCAGTTCGGCAAACAGGGCTTGCTTCAGATCCAGTCTTTCGGGAATGCATTCGATCACCAACGCGACGCTATTCCAGTCGACGCTATCCAGATCGGGCGCTGTTTGCACATAATCCGCCGCCTCCGCACGTCCGGCCGCCGTCAGGTTGGCGGCGACGCGTGCAGGCAAGGCCTGGGCGCGCGCGGCATCGGGTTCAATGACCGTCGTGCGGCAATGCGCACGTGCCAGGACCACGGCAACGTCAGCGCCCATTGTGCCGCCACCTACCACCACGGCGTGCGTAGCGGCGGGGTTTGCGAGCAGAGGTTGAGGTAATGAAGACATCATGTTTCCTTTGACGGGCGGCGCGTTGAGTCATGGCGCACGTCTCGAATGCGCGGCGGATGGGCCGGATGGCAGTCAGATCCCCCGGCTCTATGGCCGGGGTATCTGCAACACTGCGAGCGCGAGAGAGAGGCGGTACAGCATTGTCCATCAGTCCGGCGAAGGCAGCTGTAGTGACATGAGCTAAGCCTTGCCGGGCACGCTTTCCTTCGTATCTGTGGCTCGCAGAAAATCAAAATCCACGCCTTGATCGGCCTGCGTCACGCTCTGCATATACAGCTTGCGATAGCCGCGTTCCCCGGTAGGGCGCTCGATGGGATGCGCGGCGGCGCGGCGGGCGAGTTCCTCGTCGCTGATCAGCACGCTGATTTCTCGATTTTTCACAGACAAGCGGATGCGGTCACCCGTCTGTATATACGCCAATGGCCCGCCCACCGCTGCCTCGGGCGTCACATGCAGCACAATCGTGCCCGCCGCCGTGCCGCTCATGCGGCCATCGGAAATACGCACCATGTCTTTGACACCGGCTCGTGCGAGCTTGAGCGGAATCGGCATATAACCGGCCTCCGGCATGCCCGGTCCACCGGTGGGGCCAATGCGTTTCAGGACCAGCACATCGTCCGCCGTGACGTCCAGGGCATCGTCGTCAATGCGATTGGCCATGTCCTCGGCGTCCTCAAACACGACGGCACGGCCTTCATGTTCCATGAGTTTGGGGTTCGCTGCGGATTGCTTGATGATGGCGCCGCCAGGAGCCAGATTGCCGCGCAGAACGGCCAGGCCGCCGACGGGATAGATCGGCGAGTCGAACGGCCGGATCACATCCTGGACGAAGGCTGCAGGCGCAGCGTCGAGTTCCTCGCCCAACGTACGGCCGGATACGGTCAGCGCATCCAGATGCAGCAAGGGCCGCAGTTCACGCAGCAGGGCAGGCATGCCGCCCGCTTTGTGAAAATCCTCCATGTAGTGCTGGCCGGAGGGCTTCAGATCGACCAACACGGGAGTCTCTCGGCTCAGGCGATCCAGGCCAGCCAGATCGATATCGATGCCCAGCCGTCCTGCCATCGCGGTCAAGTGCACGATGCCATTGGTCGAGCCGCCTACTGACAGCAGCACGCGCAATGCATTCTCGAATGCCTTGCCTGTCAAGATCTTGTCAGGCGTCAGGCGGTTGACCGCCATGGCCACAGCCGTGGTGCCTGTCTGCTCCGCCACACGCATGCGGTCAGCCGTGACGGCAGGGGCTGAGGCGCCACCAAACACCATGATGCCCAAGGCCTCGGCCAGGCATGCCATCGTGCTGGCTGTTCCCATCACCGAACAGGTTCCGACGCTGGCCACCAGTTGATTATTGACGTCGGTGATCTCCTCGGCGTCGATCTCCTCTGCACGATAGCGGCCCCAATAGCGCCGGCAGTCCGTACACGCGCCCACGCGTTCGCCGCGATGCGAGCCTGTCAGCATGGCACCCGTGACCAATTGGATCGCCGGTACGCCTGCCGACGCCGCGCCCATCAATTGGGCGGGCACGGTCTTGTCACAGCCGCCGATCAGCACCACGGCATCCATGGGCTGCGCGCGAATCATCTCCTCGGTGTCCATGGACATCAAGTTGCGCAGATACATGCTGGTTGGCTGCGAAAAGCTCTCATGCACTGAGATCGTAGGGAAATCGACCGGCAGCCCGCCCGCCAGCATCACGCCGCGCTTAACCGCCTCGATCAGCTGGGGGGCATTGCCATGACAGGGGTTGTAGCTGCTGCCCGTATTCGCGATGCCGATCACGGGGCGAGACAGGGCGTCCTCGGTATAGCCAGCACCCTTGATAAAGGCCTTGCGCAGGAACAGCGAAAAGCCCGTGTCTCCATAATTGGTCAACCCTTTGCGCAGACCGGTGGCAGGGGATTCAGGTTTTTTTGAGGAAGCCATTGTCATCTCAATAATATTATTGATAATCTATGGGCGATCATATCCGGGCCTTCTCGCGTAATGCAAGTACCGGACGGTGAAGCGACGCCAGAAACACATTCAACCACTAACCTGGCAGGAGACAAACATGTTTTTATCGAGCAAGCGTCCACCCGCAAGGCGGGCATTTCTGGCCTGTGCCTTGACCTTTTGTGCGAGCCTGGGCTTGCCCACTGTTGCTGCTGCCGCGGGCTATCCCGAGCGTCCTGTGCGCATGGTGGTGCCTTATCCGCCCGGTGGGGCGACTGATGTGATAGGCCGCGTCATGGCGCAGGAGCTGTCGCTGGCACTGGGCCAGCAGTTCGTCGTGGAAAACCGTGCCGGTGCGACGGGCAACATCGGGGCAGATCATGTCGCGAAATCCGATCCCGACGGCTATACGCTATTGCTCGGCGCGTTGACGAGCCATTCCATCAATGCAGAGCTCTACAAAGGCAAAGTCCCTTACGACATCGAAAAGAGCTTTGCTCCTGTTTCTATCGTCGGTTCGGTACCGCTGGTGTTTGTGGTGAATCCTTCCGTAGAGGCGAAGTCGCTGCAGGAATTCATCGACTTAGCCAAAAAGCGCCCGGGCTATTTGACGATGGCTTCATCAGGCAATGGCTCGCCTCAGCATCTGGCCACTGAAATGTTCAAGAGCATGGTGGGCGTGGACGTCCTGCATGTGCCATACAAGGGCAGCGGCCCGGCGATGACGGATTTGATGGGCGGACAGGTGCTCAGCATGATCGAGACCGTACCGGCGGCGCAGGGGCACGTGAAGGCCGGCAAATTGCGGGCCCTGGCGGTGGCATCAGATCAGCGCGCTGAGGCCTTGCCCGAGGTGCCGACGACTGCCGAGGCGGGGCTGCCGAATTTCCAGGTTAGCTCCATGTTCGGCATCGTGGCGCCTGCCGGGACGCCGGACGCCGTCATTCAGAAGCTGAATGACTCGCTCAAACAGATCCTCGCCAAACCCGAAGTCAAAGCCGCGCTGCTGAATCAAGGCGCGGTGGCAACGTGGACGACGCCTGCGGATGCGGCTGCGCGCATTGGCGCGGAGCGAGCGAAATGGGCGAAAGTGATTGCAGACGCTGGGGTGAAGGGCGAGTAGCGGGGTAGGGCTGGCGGAACCCGCCAGCCTCATACTGGATCAGTGAATCGCAGCCATCAAACCTTGTGCGATCTGGCGCGATTCACGGGCTGCTGTGGTTGCTGCTATCAACCGGACGCACGAAATCCCGCCAGGCGATACCTGCCTCATATCCAACCTGTTCAAGCGCGCTCAACGTGTCAGCCGGCAGCAGCAAGCCATTTACGCGGTGACGTACATCGGCTTCGGCCTCGATTTCGCCTGGGTAATAGACCGTGTCGTGACCTGCGGCGACGGGGACGCTCTTGAGAGAAGCGATGTACGCCTCCATGCGCGTTTGAAATTCGGCGATCGGCTGAAACGCGTCGATATTCAGGGCCATGATGAAATGGCCCGCCCGGCTGCGATTGACCGGATCATATGGGCCGTGCACTTGATCCTGAAAACCGCTGCCCGACAAGACCCCTGACATCACATCCACCATGACGCCAATGGCATAGCCTTTATGGCCGGCCATGGGCAGGATAAAGCCTTTCAGGGCCTCTTTCGGATCGGTCGTCGGGTTGCCTTGTGCATCGACCGCCCAGTTGGCAGGGATAGGCTCATGACGATTGTTCGCCAGATAAATCTTTCCCCGGGCGACGCCGGAATTGGCGATGTCCATGATCATCGGCGCATGCTTGCCGGCCGGTACGCCGATAGACCATGGGTTCGTGCCGATTTTCTTTTGCAAGCCGCCCCATGGAGCCATATTGGGCCCGCCATTACTCATCATCAGCATGGCGCAATTCTGTAGCGCGCCTTGCCGAGTGAAGTACATGCACGTGCCAAAATGGTTCGAATGCCGGACCGACACAATGCCCACACCGTGTGCACGCGCACGCCGTACGGCTTCTTCGGTAGCTTGGTGCGCAATGACTGGGCCGACGCCGTCATTGCCGTCCAGTACGCTGACGGCGCCCGCATCGATCACGGTCTGCAGGCGAGTCACGCCTTTCATTGCTCCGGAGCGCAAGCGAGCGTAATACCAGCCCAATCTCAGCAGGCCATGTGATTGGTGCCCCCATAAGTCCGCCTGGAGCAGTGCGTCGGCCGCCAGGTCGGCGTCGGCAGGCGGTACGCCCGCCTGCTGGTACACAGCGCAGGCAAAATCTTTGAGCGCCTCGGCGGACAATGGCGTGCACGACAGTTCGTCGATAGAGGAGGATTGCATCGCGTGACTCATTTGTTGAGATGGATATTGCGTTCGCGGATAAAGGTCTGCCACTTGTCCAGATCTGACCGAAACAAGGTGTTGAATTGTTCATGAGACAAATTGCCAGGCCGTAGGCCTTCTTCGGGAAAGCGCGCCTGAATGGTGGGGTCTTTCAACGCCTGGAGCATGGCCGTATTGAGCTTGCTGACGATAGCGTCCGGCGTGCCCGCCGGCACGAATACGCCGAACCAGACACTCATTTCGAATCCCGGATAGGTTTCTGCAATCGTAGGAACGTCCGGCAACACACTGATCCGCTCACGGCTGGCGACGGCGATAGGTTTGAGTTTCTTGGATTCGATAAAGTTGATGAACCCGGGGACCGTGCCGAAAGACATCATGATCGTACCGCCGACCAGATCGTTGATCGAATTGGCCGTGCCTTTGTAGTGGACCATCGTCAGCTTGGTATCGCTGGCCTGGCTGACCATCTCTGCGACCAGATGCGACATTTGGCCGGCGCCCGGTGTGCCTACGGTCACCTCATTCGGATGTTGTTTGGCGTATGCCACCAATTCGGGAACCGTGTTAAAGGGAACTGACGGGTGAGCGGCGAGCAAAGTCGGCGCATCAGCCAGATAAGTGACGGGTATCAGATCCTTGCGCGTGTCGTAGGGCAGCGTCTGATACAGCGAGGGATTGCTGGTGATCGCGCTGTTGGTCATCAGAATGGTGTACCCGTCGGGTGCTGCCTTGGCGACCAGATCCGTGCCGATGATGCTCGATGCACCTGGACGGTTTTCTACCACGACATTCTGTCCTAGCAACGGGCCCATTTTTTCCGCGACGAGACGGGCCACCACGTCCGAGCCGCCGCCCGGAGCAAAGGGGGCTATCATCCTGATGGGTCTGTCGGGATAGTCAGCGGCCGATGCGGACACGCCGCAGCCGAGCAAAAAGAGGGCAGGGAACAGGCCGCGCAGTACTGTGATGGGTTTCATGGTCGTCTCCTTGAGTTTTTATTTGCTGCACAGGCACTATAGAAAAATCTGCCTGCCTCACAGTGCGAGTTTTTGAGCCGAATACATTAGAAGCGCTTAACAAAATGAAGAGCCTGGACATTGATCACCTACGGACATTCGTTGCTGTCGTGGATCGGGAGTCATTCGCCGCGGCTGCCGTCGAGGTGTTGCGTACGCAATCGGCGGTGACGCAGCAAATGCAGCGTTTGGAGGCATTGTTTGGTAAACGGTTATTCCAGCGTGTGGGGCGCAACAAGCAATTGACGCCGGACGGATTGCGTCTGCTGGATTATGCGAGGCGTCTGCTGGCGCTAAACGATGAGGCCTGCGCCGCCATGCTGTCCCGAGAGGAAAGCGGCGAGTTGAGATTGGGCGCGCCTCATGACGTGACCGACAGTATCCTGCCCAATCTCCTGGCGCATTTTTCTCAGGCGTTTCCTCGATTGCGGATCGCGATTCATGTCGGGCGCAGTCCTCATCTCTTGCAGCGCTTGCGCCAGGGGGAAATCGATATGACGATTGCGGGATCGGATGCACCGGATCTGCGGCACATCACATTGCGCACCTCGCCTATCGTATGGATGTGTGCCGCCCGCTATCGGTATGATCCAGAGCAACCTTTGCCTTTGATCGTGGCAGCTGAATCGAGCCAATTTCGCCGCATCGCAATAGAGCACCTGGATCGTATAGGTATTCCGTGGCGGATTACCTATACCTCTCCGACGGTGGTGGGTGTACGCGCGGCAGTGAGGGCAGGGTTGGGCGTGACCGCGCGCAGCGTTGAAATGTTGGGCAGCGATCTGCGCGTGATGAGCGAGGCAGAGGCGTTGCCGAGATTGCCTGATGTCAGTTTCAGGTTGTATTTAAGCCCGCTCAGTGCGAACAGCGCCGCGCAGCGGGTGTTCGATTCGCTGGGGCATCTGAATTTGTAGCCCGGCGAGATCGAAGGCAAGGTCCAGCAGTGCACGCATGCTGGACCATTGCCATCAAGTCACCGGCGTCAGCACTTTACGCTGCTGAAACCAGCCATCGAGATTGCTCAATACCAGATCGGCCATGGCCTGCCGAGTTTCTTCCGTACCGCTCGCCAAGTGCGGAAAGAGCACGACTTGATCCATGTCCAATAGCGCCTGCGGGACTTGAGGCTCGTGCTCAAACACGTCCAGGCCAGCACCAGCGATACGGCCGTCTTGCAAGGCCTTGACCAATGCAGACTCGTCGACGACGGTTCCCCGTGCCACGTTGATGAGATACCCCTTGGGACCCAACGCGTTGAGGACCGCATCATTAATCAGATGTTGCGTGTCTGCTCCACCAGGCACAACCACCACCAGAAAATCGCTGTCTTCGGCCAGTTGGATCAGGTTGTCGTAATAGCGATAGTGACCCGGCACATCGCTGCGCGCGCGACGGTTGTAATACGCGATGCTCATGTCAAAGGCTTCGGCGCGTCTGGCGACCTGCAGGCCGATGCTGCCCAACCCGACAATGCCGCAGCGTTTGCCGCTGGGTTTGACCGCGAGCGGAAAGGCTTCGTTGAGCCAGCGACCCTCGCGCACGAAACGATCCGCCAGGCAGAGACGGCGCGACACGTTCAAGATCAGTGCGAGCGCAGTATCCGCAACGCAATCGTTCAACACGCCAGGCGTATTGGTCACGACGACGCCGCGTTTCTTGGCGGTGCCGATGTCGATGGGATCGTAGCCCACCCCTTGGCTGAAAATGCCTTCCAGCTTGGGCAGGCTATTGATCAGTTCTGCCGATGCGCCGTGGCGTCCGCTGGTGACCATGCCACGCACCGTTTGCCCTTGCATTTGCAGAAAACCGGCCTGGTCTTTGATTTCCCACCAGCGGTGCAAGCGGTAATGGCGATCGACGTGTTCAGTGATGGCGGGGGGCATGGGGCCCACCATCAGTACGTCGATGAGATCCGTGGAGACAGCATCAGTCATGAAAAATCCAATCTATAGGGTTTCAAGAACCCGCTTTGCCTTCGGCGGTCCAGTCATGGGGGACAGCGGGTTCTCGCGTATGAAGCTTCTTATTGTGCGAGCAGGCCACGCGCCTTGATGATCTCGCCATAGCGTGCTCGCTCGCTTGCGGCCAGCTGCGCCAACTCTTCAGGCGTCGAGCCGTGAGCGCCTGCACCTTGGGCCAGCAGCTTTTGCTTGATGCCTTCCTCGTTGGCGACATCGCGGATGGCTTTCGAGAGCTTGTCGACGATGGCTTGAGGCGTGCCTGCGGGCACCAGCACGGCGGTCCAGGATCCGCCTTGGGCATTCTTGATGCCGGCTTCGTCGATCGTGGGTACATCCGGCATCGCGGGCGAACGCTTGTCGCCTGTGACGGCCAGCGCACGCAGCTTGCCGGCTTGTACGAACGAATTGGTTTCCAGCACCGAGGCGAACAACATATCGACGCGGCCGCCCATCAGGTCGCCCATGGCCGGGCCACCGCCTTTATACGGAACGTGCAGCAATTCCGTACCCGTGGCCAATTGGAATACCTCTGCCGTCAGGTGAGGCGCGCCACCGGTGCCCGAACTGGCAAACGTGTGCTGGCCGGGCTCGGCCTTGGCCAAGGCCACGAGGTCTTGCACCGTTTTGACGTTCAGCGAAGGCGGCACGACCAGCACAAAAGGCAGGTCCGAGAACAGCGACACCGGCGCGAACGCCACCGCAGGATCGGTTTTCAACTTGTAAATCCAGGGGTTGATGGAGAGCATGCCCGAGTTTGCGAACAGCAGCGTGTAGCCATCAGGATCCGCGCGCGCGACCAGATCGGCAGCGATTTGCCCGCCTGCGCCGGCCTTGTTGTCGACGACGATGGTCTGGCCCAATGTCTGCCCCAGGCGTTCGGCCAGAATGCGGGCGGAAATGTCAGTGCCGCCACCGGGCGAGAACGGAACGACCAGCGAAACAGGACGATTGGGGTAATCGCCCGCCGCCTGGCTGGTGATGGGAAAACATGCTGCGATCGCCAAGGTCAGTGCGCCCGTGATCCGGGCGTGAATACGAGTAATCCGCTTTGCTTTCATGCGTTTGTGTCTCCGCAATACCGTTTTTGAATTGATTTTTAACTGAGCCGCTCTCGCTGGGTCGCAGCGCGCATGCTGTCTGGTTTACGGCATCTTTGAATGATGCCAACGGCAAAAGTATAGGGGCGGGGACACCATTCAATACCAATTAAGCTATAAATAACATTACCCGATACACATATTGAATGGATGGATGAGGCAGTATGGAACTGCGTCAATTGGAATGTTTTGTCGCCGTGGCCGAGGAATTGCACTTTGGCCGGGCAGCGGCGCGATTGCGCATGACGCAACCGCCACTCAGCCGGCAGATACAGCTGCTGGAACAGGACCTGGGCGTGACGCTGCTCGAACGCCATAGCCGCGTCGTCAGGCTGACTGCCGCGGGGCAGCGTCTGCTGCGAGATGCGCGTCATCTGTTGGATTATTCGGCACGTGCAGCGCTCGCGGCGCGGCGCGCTGCGCACGGCGAGGCGGGGCACCTGACCTTGGGATACACCGCTGTGGCAGCCTACCGTTTGATGCCGGCGATGCTGATGCGTGCGCAGCGGGTGCTGCCCGACGTCAATATCCAGTTGCGTGAAATGGTGTCCAGCGATCTGGGCCGGTTGCTATTGGCCGGCGAGCTCGACGTCGCATTGACGCGGCATGTGCCTATGCATCAGGGATTGGAAAAGCGGTTGATGGAGCGTGAAGCACTGATATTGGCGCTGCCTGCCGGTTCTCCGTTGTGCGCCATGGATACCGTGCCGCTGCGTGCCTTGCATCAACAGCCGTTGATACTGTATTCGCCGGGGGATAGCCGATATTTCCATGACCGCATTGTCGGCGCCATGGGCCTGGCCAATATCGCGCCACGCTATGTACAACGCGCCAGCCAAACACATACCTTGGTCGCGCTGGTCAGGGCAGGGCTGGGATATGGCATCGTGCCGGATTCGGCGCGAGAGCTGCATTTCGAGGGCGTGGAATATCGTCCCATTGCGCAAAAGAACCTGTACGCAGATATTTATCTGGCGTGGCGGCAGCAGGCGGACAATCCTACGGTAGAGGCGTTCCTGGATCGCGTCGCGGGGCGGGATGCAATGACAGACGCACCCGATGTCACGCTGGACGAGGCGTGAATCGGGCACGCAAAAAATAACGCCGGATTCGAGGGCGAATCCGGCGTTATCGTGGTGCTTTACCGCGTTTCTATCTACGATCAGGGCTTTTGCGGCGCGCCGTCGACCAGACGCCACAGGCCCAGCGGATTGGCCTGTTGAACCGCCTCGGGCAGCAACGCATCAGGCAGATCCTGATAGCAGACCGGACGCAAGAAACGATCGATTGCCGTCGTACCCACCGACGTGTACATCGCATTGGACGTCGACGGGAACGGACCACCATGCACCATGGCGTAGGTGACTTCCACACCGGTGGGGAAGCCGTTGGCCAGAATGCGGCCAGCCTTGCGTTCCAATACCGGCAACAGGGTGCGCGCAGCCTCAACGTCGCTGGCTTCGATCTGCAGCGTGCTGGTCAACTGGCCTTCCAGGTGTTCGGCGATCTCGCGCATTTCCGCGACGTCGCGCACGCGGATCAGAAGCGAGGCAGGACCGAATACTTCGGCTTCCAACGCCTTGTCTTTCAAGAAACGCTGTGCATCGGTGCTATACAGCACGGCCTGAGCGCTATTGGGGCGGCCTTCGCTGCTTTGGCCCTTGGCTACGCACGATACGCCTTCGACTGCGCTCAGTTGCGCCACGCCGGAGTTATAGGCGTCGGCGATGCCCGGGGTGAGCATGGTGCCGGCCGGTGCGGGTTGCAGCGCTGCCGTCACTGCAGATTCAAAACGCTTCAGATCCGGACCATCGATCGCGATGACCAGACCCGGATTCGTGCACAGTTGGCCCACACTGCCGGTCAACGAGGTGGCAAAGCCTTGTGCAATGCTTTCCGCGCGGGCAGACAACGCGCCCGGGAACAGGAATACAGGATTGATGCTGCTCATCTCGGCGTAGACCGGGATCGGCTCGGGGCGGGCGTTAGCGGTGCGTACCAGCGCCAGGCCGCCTTGACGCGAGCCGGTAAAGCCCACGGCCTTGATCGCAGGGTGCGCAACCAGCGCGTCGCCCAGGGTGCGGCCTGCGCCGAACAGCAGCGAGAACACGCCCTCGGGCAGATTGTTGTCTTTGACCGCTTTTTGAATGGCACGGCCCACCAGCTCCGACAGGCCGGGGTGGCCGCTATGCGCCTTGACCACAACCGGGCAGCCCGCGGCCAGTGCCGAGGCGGTATCGCCACCGGCGACCGAGAATGCCAATGGGAAATTGCTGGCGCCGAACACGGCGACCGGGCCGAGCGGCACGCGAGATAGGCGCAGGTCCGAGCGCGGCAGGGGCTTGCGTTCGGGTTGGGCCGGATCGATGGTGGCGTTCAGGAACAGACCATCACGCACGACTTTCGCGAACAGACGCAGTTGGCCAACGGTACGGCCGCGCTCGCCTTGCAGACGGGCTTCGGGCAGGCCGGTTTCGGCCATGCCGCGCGCGATCAGTTCGTCGCCGAGCGCCATGATGTTGTCGGCAATACTTTCCAGGAAAGCGGCGCGCTGAGCCAGCGGTGCAGCGCGATAGGGATCGAACGCCGCGGCGGCCAATTCGCAGGCGCGATTGACTTCGTCCTTGCCGCCCATGCCGAATTCAGGCTCGATGTGTTCGTTACGAGCCGGGTCAAATGCGCGCTGTGCGCCCAGTGTGCCGCGCACGGCGCTGGCGCCGATGAGCATCTCACCAGTGATAGACATGGAAAAGTCTCCTGAAGCTGAATTGAATGGATTCCGGAGGGGAGCCCGTATAAACGTTCTAGTATAGGGAAAGATGGTGGTCAGCCAGGAGGTTCTTTTCTGATTCAGTCAGAAAAAACATCGATCCATACAGGGATTGAATCAAATGGTGGGACGAAGGGCATGGGAAAAATGCCCTTCGACAGTTGGCAGTAGCAGATGGAGTACGTTCGGCACGCAGGCCGTTCTATCTACTTTTTAGCATCAGCAGCGACCAAAGGGCATTCACTCTTTGACAATGGCCGATACGCTTCGTCCCCAGGAATCGTGTCCAGGATTTTCAGCAGGTCCCAGTCGCCTTTGGACTCGCTCGGCGTTTTGGCTTGCGCCAGATACATGTCATAGACCATGCGGCCGTCTGCGCGAATTTTGCCGTTCTTGGCGTAGAAGTCATTAATCGGAGTTTCCTTCATTTTCGCAGACACGGCATTGGCCTCATCCGATCCGACGGCCTGGACGGCGTTCAGGTAATGCAGCGTGGCGGAGTACGCGCCGGCTTGCACCATGGACGGCATGGATTTCTGCCGTTCAAAGTAACGCTGCGACCATTTTCGGGTTTCCTCGTTGCGGTCCCAGTAGAATCCCGTGGTGAATTGCAGTCCCTGTGCGGCCTGTAATCCCATCCCCTTGATGTCATGCAAGAACACCAACAATGTGGCCAGTGCCTGCCCGCCTTGCGTGATGCCGAATTCCGACGCTTGCCGTACGGAGTTCTGGGTATCGGTGCCTGCATTGGCCAGGCCAATGACCTTGGCTCGGGATGCCTGCGCCTGCAATAGATAAGACGAGAAATCGGGGCTCGACAACGGTGCGCGTATTTGGCCGAGTACCTTGCCGCCGTTTTCTTCGATGACCGCTTTGGTATCGCGCTCCAGCGAATGGCCAAAGGCATAGTCGGCTGTAATGAAAAACCATGTGTTGCCGCCAGCGCGCGTGACGGCGCGGCCCGTGCCGTGTGCCAAGGCATACGTGTCATACACGTAATGCACGCCATAAGGCGAGCACGATTTTCCTGTCAGATTCGAGGTAGCCGATCCGGCGAAGATGGTGACTCGCTTTTTTTCTTGTCCCAGTGCTTGCAGCGCGAGCGCCGACGCGGAGTCTGTAGATTCGATGATGGCGCTGACGTTCTCTCTGTCATACCATTCTCGCGCTCTCGTCGCGGTGATATCGACCTTGTTCTGATAGTCGGCCGACAGGACTTCGATCGGGCGGCCCAGGACTTTGCCGCCAAAGTCTTCCACGGCCATTTTCACTGCGGTCACCATCCCCGGTCCGCCATGGGCGGAATACACACCGGTCATATCAACAATCGCGCCCAGGCGGAATGGCTTGTTATCTTGAGAATGGGCGGTTAGTGCAAACAACATGCTGCCCGTCAACGATACCAGGCGCAAGACGTTTTTCCTCATTGTGCTCCTCCTTATATTGGCATTCTTTTTGGTCTGGACCGAGTGTCGCTGTGCGTACTCGATGGTTGACCGACTCGTTACGGGATTCGTCCCTGGGAGGAGTAAAAGCAACTTCTATGCCAATTTACATACGCTGAGGAGAGCCGGGAAAAGGCCGTTCAAACAGTGTGCATAGTGTCTTATGTTTGGACACTTGCCAAAAAAGCGGGACACTGGTGACTACAGGTCAGGGCGACAGCAGAGGACAGGGCTTTACTGATGTGCAGCAGCGCCACGGATCAGTTGGGCGCCTTTTTCCCCGATCAGGATTGCGGCTGCATTGGTATTGGCCGACACCATGGCTGGCATCACCGACGCATCGATGACGCGCAACCTGTCCACCCCCTGCACCCGTAGCGCCGGATCGACGACTGCCTGCGCATCGCTGCCCATACGGCAGGTCCCCGAGACGTGGAATACTGTCCCCCCGCGTTCGCGCGCGAACTGCGCGAGGTCCTGCTCATTTTGTAGTCCTCCACCTGGCATGTATTCCTCGCCGGCGGTGAATTCGCGAAAGGCGGGTTGATGATAGATCTCGCGCAGCATGCGCAGCCCTGCGACCAGGACTTTGATATCGTGCGGTTCTGTCAGATAGTTGGATACGATGCGCGGTGGATCGAAGGGGTCGGCCGAGCGGATTTCGACTGTGCCGCGAGAATCGGGCCGGCATTGCGTGGCCGATGCGGAAAAACCGGAAAATCCATGCAGGGGGTCCCCAGGCTTGTCTACCGATAGCGGCATGACATTAAACAGAATATCGGCCCGGCCATCGCGCGCATGCTCGGTACGCACCATGCCGCCGACCTGTCCTGCGCCGACGGTCAAAGGGCCCGCTTTGTTGAAGAGCCATTTCGCGCCCATGTTCGCGAGCTTGAACGGATTGCGCACGTCGTCATTGAGCGAGAGTTTGTTTTTGACCTTGACGATGACGCGCGCCTGGTAATGATCCTGCAGATTGCGGCCGACTTCCGGCGCGTCGACATGGACGGGGATCTGGTGTTTTTGCAGCAGGCGGGCAGGGCCGATGCCGGATAGCTGCAGCAGATGAGGCGATTGCAGCGCGCCTGCGGCCACAATCACTTCGCCTGCTGCATGAGCACGCATGACCTGTCCGCGCTGCAGCCAGGTGACGCCGCGGCAGGTGCCACGTTCAATCAGCAATCGCGTGACATGGGCATCGGTCAAAACAGTGAGGTTTCGACGTGCCTGCACTGGCCGCAAAAACGCCGTAGCTGCGCTGTCGCGCCAGTGTCCCCGCAGTGTCAGCTGGTAGCTGCCCAGGCCGCTATCGTGTGCGCCATTAAAGTCAGGACTGCTAGGCAGGCCCGCTTCGGCACCCGCCCTCAGCCAGGCCGAACACAGTGGGTGATCATTGCGCAGGTCCGAGACATGCAACTCGCCCTGATCACCGTGATACTCGTTCGCGCCGCCCGCGTAGCACTCGGATTGCTTGAAGATGGGCAAGACATCCCGATAGCTCCAACCCCTCGCGCCCAGCCGCGCCCAGTCGTCATAATCCGCATGCTGGCCGCGAATATAAATCAGCCCGTTAATCGAGCTGGACCCGCCCAGCACCCGGCCGCGCGGCCAGACGATAGAGCGATTGCCCGTTTCGGGCTGAGGCTCCACGTCAAACTGCCACGAATAGCGCGGGTCATAGATCGACCGGAAATATCCCACGGGCAGCTTCAACCAGAATCCCGTGTTTGCGCCGCCGGCCTCCAGCAGCAATACACGGCAGGCCGGATCGGCACTCAGGCGATTGGCCAGCACACAGCCGGCGGAGCCGGCTCCCACAATGATGTAGTCGTAGGTTTGGGACATGGCGCGTTGCAGCGAGGTTAGGCTTTCACGATGTCTAGATAGGGCTTGGGATCGAAATAGGTACTGGCGGGCACGGGGTTGGAAATATTGGCGGTCTTGACGAAAAAGTCTGTGACCTGCTGCAGCCATTTCGTGACGGTGCCGTCGGCGTATTTGGCCCGCCATTCGCCGGAGGTGAAATACTTCGACGCTTTGAATTGATTCTTGAGGTCGGCCAGCGGGACTTCGGGATACTGTTTTTTCTGCAGTGCTGCAATGGCTTCGTCCGTGTGCGACAGGAGGTGATCATTGGCCTTGACCCAGCCCTTGATCAGCGATTGGATCAACTGGGGATTCTTGTCGTAGAAGTCATTGCGCGCGGCCCAGCCGCCCACGATGGCGGCCTCGGGATAAAAGGCCGAGGCATCGACCAGCATGCGCGCGCCTTCGGCCTTTTGTTTGACGGTCACGTCAAACGGTACCCATAACGCCACGGCGGGTACTGCGCCTGAAATGAACGAGGTGACAGCCTCAGTCATGCGCTGATTCACGATCTGCACGTCTTTGCCTTCTTGCAGATTGGCTCCTTGCAGTACTCGATTCAGGAAAACGTGCGCAGTGGTGCCGGCCGTGGTCGAGATCTTCTTGCCCTTGAGATCGGCGGCGCTCTTGATGCCGGAGTCTGCTCGTACCCACAACTGCGCCGTCGCGTATTCCACATTGTTCAGCAAAAAGACTTTGCCTTGGCCGCGTGCCGGGAAATTGGATACAACGGCACCGGTGGACAGTACATCGAGACTGCCTCCGATCATGGCCTGGAACAGTTCGAGTCCGGTGGTGAACTTGATCATTTGCAAATCCAGGCCTTGCTCGGCAAAAGCACCGGTTTCCAGGCCTGTCCAGATTTGGCCGTCTACGGCGGGCGTATGCAGATAGCCCACGCGCACGGGCTGCGCGGCACGGGCCAGTAATGGCATGCCTATACCCGACATGGCGGCCGCGAGGGCGCCGGTTTTCAATAAGGTTCTGCGCTGCGGATTCATGTGGAGGCTCCTTTTAGCAGGCGAAACGACGACATAACGAGTCAAGAAAAACGGGAACAGCGCGGCGTGAGACACGCGCGCCAGGATCATTCAGACAGACGCACCGCCTGGCTGGCCTGCCGGGCGTATTCCTCCATGACCAGACTGCGGATATGCGAACGCAATTCCCCAAAGCGCGGGTCTTCGTGCAGATTTTCCGCACGCGGATAGGCAAATGGCACGTCGATCACCGTACGGATCCGCGCCGGTCTCGCCGTGACCACCACAATGCGCGATGACAGATAGATGGCTTCTTCGACCGAGTGCGTGATCAGCATGACGGTCTTGTTTTCGGCCAGCAGCACTTGCAGCAGCAAGTCCTGCATAGCCGTGCGTGTCTGTGCGTCCAGCGCCCCGAAAGGCTCGTCCATCAGCAGAAACTGCGGTTTGACAGCGTAGGCGCGCGCCAGGGCCAGGCGCTGGCGCATGCCGCCGGACAGGTGCTTGGGATGGTGGTTCGCAAAATCGGCGAGCCCCATCAGCGACATGTAGCGCTGACAGATCTCGTCGCGCTCGGCGCGGCTGACTTGATTGGCGCGCAGCGTCAGGCCGAACGCGATGTTCTCTTTCACGGTCAGCCAGGGAAATACGCCGTATTCCTGGAAAATCACGCCCCGGTCCGGCCCCGGGCCGGTGATGGGCTTTCCATCCAGCTGGACTGTGCCCTGGGTAGGCTGCAAAAAGCCCGCCACCATATTCATCATCGTGGTCTTGCCGCAGCCAGAGGGGCCGATGATCGAGACAAACTCGCCCTGATGGATATCGAGATTGATGCCGTCGAGTACCCGCATCGGCCCGTGCGCCGTGGGATAGTCCACGGACACATCGGAAAACTGCAGGCGTACAGGGGTGTTCGATGTCATGCGATGCGCTCCTGCCATGCCACCAGGCGGCGCGCCAGCGCGCGCAGAATCAGATCCATGATCAGCGCGATGAGGCCGATGCAGATGATGCCGACGTAAATGATATCGAGCTGAAAGAACGACGACGCATCCTGAATCAAGGCCCCCAGTCCCTGCTGAGCGGCAATCAGTTCCGAGGCGACCAGCGTCGCCCAGGCGACTCCCAGCGCCACACGCAGCGCGGTCAACATATGGGGAATCGTGAGCGGCACGATGACCTTGCGAAAAATCTCACCATCGCTCGCACCCAGTGTCCGCGACACACGTACGAATATGGGATTGATCTGCGCAATGCCTTCGTACATGACAATGACGCCGGCAAAGAACGATGCATAAAACAGAATCGCGATCTTGGCCGACTCGCCTATCCCAAAATACACGATCACCAGCGGAATCAACGCAATCGGCGGCAGGGCGCGGAAAAAATTGATGACCGGATCGACAAAGCTGCGTATCGATTGATACCAGCCCAGTACAAACCCGACCGGCACGGCCAGCACAATTCCCAACACGACACCGACCAGCACGCGCTGAGTCGACATCAAGATGTCATGTGGCAGCCGGGTTTGCATCAGCTCCAGAAATTTCGCCAGCACCTCGTGCGGGCTGGGAACCAGGGCAGGGCTGACCAGGCCGCTGGCTCGCACTGCGTACCACGCCAATACGATGAGCAGCCACGGGGCGGCAATCAACGCCACGCGTTGCACTACGGAACGATTGCGCAAGATGTCTCCTCCGTAAAAAGCGAAGGCGCTTGACCTTTTATAGGTCAAATCGTACTGTAGACCATACGTTCAGCAAACAACATATGGCTATTTGTTTATGGCTATCAACTTTCACGACAGCCCTATTCCTCGCTATCTCCAATTGGCAGACCTGATGCGTCAGCGCATCGGTCGCGGCGTGTGGGAGCAGGGACAGAAAGTGCCGTCCCTCGAGGAGCTCGTTGCCGAGTTCGGGGTGGCCAGGGTGACGGTTCGCCAGGCGGTGGACGTCCTGACCCGCGAGGGGCTGGTTTCACCCCAACAGGGGCGAGGGACCTTCGTAACAGGCTTGCCTCCCAACGACCGCTGGCTACGGGTGCAGACCACTCTGGCGGAGCTGGCCAATATGTACCGGGATACCAAGCCCAAGATCGTGACGATCGACGAGTCCATCCATCGCGCCCCGGTCACGCCGCAGGACGGCACGGCGGCCGAGCGCTATGTCTTTATGCGCCGCGTCCACGAACGCCAGGACCAGCCGTATTGCGTGATCAATATTTATCTGGCCGAGGATGTATTTCGCCAGCATCCGGAGCGTTTTCGCAATGAAACCGTGATTCCACTGTTGGTGTCCATGCCCAGCATCACGATTGCCCAGGCGCGGCAGGCATTGACCATCGGCACTGCCGATACCGAGGTTGCCCAGCACTTGCAGGTGGCGGTGAACACGCCCATTGCCGAGGTGCGCCGCGTCTTTGTGGACGCGGACGGGCGTGTGATTTATCTGAGCGAGGTCTCCTACCGTGGGGATTTCATCCACGTTGAAATGAACTTGATTCCCTGATTGTTGCAGACCCATGACGAATAACAACCGCAGTATCCATCCCACCAAACTCAGCGTGCATGTGTTGCGCTATCCCCTGGAAACCCCCGTGCGCACCTCGTTCGGTACGATGTATAGCCGTCCCGCCGTCTTTGTGCGCGTAGAGGATCGTGATGGCGCGCATGGTTGGGGCGAGGTCTGGTGTAATTTCCCATCGTGCGGGGCCGAGCATCGGGCATTGCTGGTCGAGACGGTATTGCAGCCTTTGCTGCTGGATCGCGAATACAAAGATCCCGCCGCTGCCTTTGCCCACCTGACGGCGGCAACGGAAGTCCTGGCCTTGCAATCCGGCGAACCAGGCCCCATGGCGCAGGCCATCGCCGGCATTGATCTGGCGTTGTGGGACTTGTGCGCCCGCCGTGCTGGCCAGCCGCTGTGGGCCTTTCTGGGAGGTACGCACGATCAAGTCCAGGTCTACGCGAGCGGCATCAATCCCGATGAGCCAGCCAGCATGGTGCGCAAGAAATACGACGAGGGTTATCGCGCTTTCAAGCTCAAACTCGGATTTGGCCAGGCGCGCGATTTGAAGAATCTGCGCGATGCGCGCGATGTGATCGGGATGGATTTGCCGCTGATGACAGATGCGAATCAGGGGTGGGACGTAGGTACAGCCGCCACCATGATGGCGGCGATGGCCGAGTTCAATCTCGCCTGGTTAGAAGAGCCGCTGCGCGCGGATCGGCCATTCGATGAGTGGCAAGCGCTGTCCCGCCACAGCGCGATTCCCCTGGCCGCGGGCGAGAACTATCTGGGGCTACCCATGTTTCAGGCAGGAATCGGTGCGGGGTTCCTGCAAGTCGTTCAGCCCGACCTCGCCAAATGGGGCGGCATTTCGGGGTGTTTGCCCGTCATTCAGGCGGTGCGGGCTGCGGGCTTGCGTTATTGCCCGCATTACTTGGGGGCCGGCATTGGCCTGATGGCATCGGCTCATCTGCTGGCGGCCGTCGATGGTATTCATCACGGGGGCTTGCTGGAAATCGACGCGAACGACAATCCTTTGCGTACGCTGCTCAGCGAGCCTTTGCTCAAGCTGGATAAAGGTCTGGCCCACTTGGGACAGGCGCCGGGTATCGGTATTGAACCGGATGTGCAGGCGTTGCAAGCCAGTTGTGTTCGATAGCTGGCCCATGTCTGGGCAGTGACAAGACGGATCGAGGTGTTACGGCACGCCGGGAGACCCACCTCGGTTTTTCATACTTTGTCGCATTCGGGCCGCCGTCTTTGCTTTGTTTTTCTTGTTTCGCGTCACATGCGGCCGCTAGGATGAATTCGGTTTTTTCAGACTGGAGTGATGCAATGAAACTGAATCATCGTCATGTCATCGGCATAGCCGCCATGATCGCCGCGCCGCTTTTTGCCACGGGCGCGAATGCGCAGTTGCTGGATGCAGTCAAGGGACAGCTGGGTGCGGAGGCATCGGCGCAAGCCGGGTCGTCTGGTACGGGTGCAGCACTAGGCGGTGGTGCGGCAGCGCAGACGGGCTCTTCGGGGACGGGCGTGTCAGGGGGTGGCGCGGCAGCCGCACAGACCGGATCGTCTTCCGGCGGCATCACGCAAGGGTTGGGCGGCGCACTGGGCGGCAGCGGCGGCGGAAATAGCTCGTCGGTCCTGTCTGCCATCACCGGCGGCTCGGCGAGCTCTAGCACGGCGGGCAATGCGGCGGGTGTGCTCGAATTTTGCATCAAGAATAATTACCTCAGCGGCAATGACGCCTCATCAGTAAAGGATCAGTTGATGGGCAAACTCGGCGGATCCGCAAAAGCCTCGTCCGATGCCGGATACTCCAAAGGGTCGTCGGGCGTGTTGACCACCAGTAACGGAGCGTCGCTCGACCTGAGCAGCGGCGGTGGCATGAAAGAAGAAATCACCCGTAAGGCGTGCGATCAGGTGCTGGACCAAAGCAAGTCGTTCCTATAAAAAAAAAGGCCTCCCGAGGGAGGCCTTTTTTTGCATATTGCGTTGTGGCAGCCGGTACGCGCCGTATAGCGCGTACTGCCCCGTGACACGAAAGCGTCAACTGTTATCGCGAATATCCGCGGTCGAACCATTTTGCTTGACGGATTCGATACCGCCATCGCGAGCCGCTTCGCTGCCATACATCTGACTGTTGGCGATGACCTGATTATTAGCAGCTCGCAACGAGAAATAGAATTTGCCGTTCGATGATGTGGCCGATTTGTACCGGGCGTTGTCACCGCTGTTCTTTTGTACCGAGGCGATGCCGTTCGAGGCCGAGGCCTTGGTCTCGTACATCTCGCTGGTCAGGATGATTTCACCGTTGCCGGCTTTCAGGGAAAAGTGGAATTGCCCGTTGCTTGCTTTTTTTAGTTCAAACCAACCTGCCATGATGTGACTCCTTGGGTTGAAGGCGATGAGCGAAACGATACGTGGCAGGACCTTGTCCCGCAGCGCTTCCCGATCATAGGGAATGCATCGGATTTTGCCTAGGCTGGAGTCGCGTTTTTTTGAGATTCCAGCCTGGGATTTGCATTGCTTTACGTTGCTTGCTGCAGCGTGTTGCGTTGCCGGTCCATCGAGACCGAAACCAGCCATAGTAAAAAGCCACCCAGGGCGAGCAGGGCGCCGACCCAGCCTGGTGCGTGCCAGCCGTAGCCTTGAGACAGCGCCAGTCCGCCCAACAGCGGCCCCAGCGCATTAGCGGTGTTGAAGGCCGAATGGTTCAGCGCCGCAGCCAGGCCTTGCGCGTGTTCTGCCACGTCCATCAAGCGCGTCTGTAATACCGTACCGAGTGCGCCGCCGATCCCGACGAGGAACACAGCGGGTGTGAGCGTCCAGATGCTGTCAATGCTGAATGTAAACAACACCAGCGAGACCGCACTGAATACCAGCAGTCCGCCCGCGGTCGGCATCAACGCGCGATCGGCAAATTTGGGAATGATGAGGTTACCCGCTGTCATGCCGATGCCGAATACGCCTAGTACCAATGGAACGATGTCGGGCGAGACGTGAGTCACCTCCAGCAGAATGTCGGCCAGATAGGTATAGACTGCGAACAAGCCGCCAAAGCCAATTGCGCCTATCCCGAGGGTCATCCAGACCTGAGCATGGCGCAATGCGCTCAATTCGCGCAACGGGCTGGCTTTGGGATCTGCAGGCGTGGCCGGTGCAAACAAGGCAACGAGCAATACAGTGAGCAGGCCCGTCGCGGCCACCAGGGCAAATCCCCAGCGCCAGCCTACGGCATGCCCCAGCCAGTTGGCCATAGGAACACCAATAATCGTGGCAACCGTCAGGCCTAAAAACATGCGGCCGACTGCCTGTGTGCGGCGGTTCTCGGGCACAAGCGACACGGCGACCAGCGACGCAATGCCAAAGTAGGCGCCATGCGGCAAGCCGCTCAGAAAGCGCAGCACCATCATCCACTCATAGGTTGGGGCAAAGGCGCACAATCCATTGAATAGCGCGAAGCTGCCCATCAACAGCAACAGCAGTGCACGGCGAGGCAGGCGTGCTGCCGCAACGGTGATCAATGGTGCGCCTACCACCACTCCCAGCGCATACGCACTGATGACATGGCCCGCCGTCGGCGCATCAATACCCAGCGCGGGCGCAAAGTACGGCAGCAGGCTCATGGTGGCGAATTCGGTAGTGCCAATGGCAAACGCGCCTATAGCGAGCGCAAACAGCACTAGGCCGGGCGAACGCGGCCCGGAAACAGAGGAGGTCATGGAATGAATCTTGGGAAATGAAAAGGCGGAGGGGCGCCATGGCCCGCGGCCAAAAACGCCTAATTGTAGCGCCCCGCCTATGACAGGAATACAACGCGCTGGTTGGCGCCTTATAAGGAATCAGACTGAGCCCCAGCAGGCTGTCAGCCTTCAGTCAGCAACGCATCGTCCTCCCGGTCTGATGCCATGAGCGGGCGGCGTTGCTGCGCGCCATCGGGCAAGGTCAGGCCTTTGGTCAGTTCCAGAGCTTGGCGCTCGAGCAACCGCCGATATAGGCCGCCTTCGCGTTGCATCAGGGTGTGATGATTGCCTTCCTCGACGATGCGGCCTTTGTCCATCACCAGCAAACGGTCCATGGTACGTATCGTAGACAGCCGGTGTGCGACCACCAGCGTGGTACGTCCGGCCATCAGGCGTTCCATGGCTTGCTGGATCAGGGCTTCGCTTTCGCTGTCCAGGCTCGATGTCGCTTCGTCCAATATCAGGATAGGCGCATTGGCCAGAAACGCGCGCGCAAGGGCCACCCGTTGGCGTTCGCCGCCAGAGAGTTTGACGCCGCGTTCGCCCACCATGGTTTCATAGCCCTTGGGCAAGGCCATGATGAAATCATGGGCACTGGCCTGGCGTGCGGCGTGTTCGATCTCTGCGCGCGTGGCGTCGGGCCGGGCATAGGCAATGTTCTCGGCCAGCGTGCGGTGAAACAGCACGGGTTCTTGCTGCACGATGGCGATCTGGCTGCGCAACGAGGCCTGCTGCACCTCGGCGATATCCTGGCCGTCGATGGTGATGCGGCCGCTGTTGATGTCATAGAGCCGTTGGATCAGCTTGATGAACGTCGTCTTGCCAGAGCCCGAGTGGCCCACCAGGCCCACGCGTTCACCCGGTTTGATACGCACCGAGAAATCGTCGTACAACGCGACAGGGTGCGCGCCATATCGGAACGTGACGTTCTCAAAACGGATCTCGCCTGCCTGGATCGCAATAGGGCGCGCATTGGGACGGTCGCTCACGCCCAGAGGCTGCGCATGCAGCGAGACGAGCTCTTCCATATCGTTGACCGATCGCTGCAAGTCCCGAATGTGCATGCCGATATCCCGCAGATACCCTTGCAAGATAAAGAACATCGTCAACGCAAAGGTGATGTCGCCGACACTGGCTTGGCCTTTGGCCCAGAGCAGCAGGGCAGTGCCCAGAATGGCGGCTTGCATCGCAGCGAGCATGAGGCCCTGTACGCCGCCATTGAGTGTGCCGCGTACCCAGCCTCGCCGCGTACGATGCCGCCATTTGCTCAGTATGCGCTCCAGCCGGTCCTCTTCGCGCGATTCCGCGCCAAAGGCTTTGACCACGGCATTGCAGGTCACAGTGTCGGCCAAGGCGCCACCCAGCCGAGTATCCCAAGCATTACCCAGGGCTGCGGCCGGCGCGACAAAACCCAATGACAAGGCGGTTGTCACCGAGATGTACAGCAGCGATCCCACGCCAACCACCAGGCCCATGATGGGCCATTGCACGCTCAAGAGAATGGTCGCACCCACCAGCATGCCGACCGATGGCAGTAGTGCGATCAGCAAGGTGTCGTTGAGCGAGTCCAGGGCCCACATCCCGCGCGTGATCTTGCGTACCGTCGAACCGGCAAAATTATTGGCATGCCAATCTGTAGACAGGCGCTGCACACGGTGAAATGCGCGTGATGCCACCGCACTCATCATTTTCAGCGTTAGCTTGATGATGTTGATGTACACCAGCTGTAGAAAGACTGTGCTGGCTAGCGCCAGCCCGGCCAGCGCCCAAAATGCGGCCATCGCAGTATCCCAGGCCTGCGGGCCGCTGGAGATGCCCGCCGCCACTGCGTCGACCAGACGCCCAGCAAACATAGGTGTCAACACATCCGCCGTGGCCGAGAGCAGCACCAATAGAATGATCAGCAGAGCGCGCCAGGGCTGTTCGCGCCAATGCCGAAACGTAAAACCTAAAACGTTCTTGAACGCGTGTCCGCGAAAATCAATTTTTCTTCGAGCCATTTTTTATGGCCCAGTATCGTTGCGATACCGGGACTTTCAACAAAAGCAATAGAAACAGACATCGCCGCGCGTCCGTAGAGGCGGATGGGTCGAGCAAAATGTCTGGAATGGGCGATAGGCTGCCGCAAGTGCGCAGATGCGTACTTACAAGCGAAAAGAGCTTGGCGGGCGGCCCAGCGCCAGCGACGACTTAACGGTGTCGCGGGTCCACGCCGGGGAAAGCATTGCGAACGATAGACATCAGACGCCTCCCTGGTGGCAAGTGAAATGGTGGAAGAAAGCGGGGTACGGAATGAGGGGCGGTAAACGCCCGAGTACGAATAGTATCAGCCTAGGCTTGACAATGGCAATGCATTCGGTCCTGTTTATGTGACGGACGCAACACTGCCTCGGGATGGCCTCGCTGGTGGTCGCAGCGCTGGGATCAACGCGCTGCGACCACCAAGACTTCGGCGATCTCCCGGCTGACTGTACGCATGCGGTGCGGCAGTTCTGAATCGAAATACACTGAGTCGCCGCAATCCAGCCGAAACTGCCGTTCGCCGACATGGACCTCGACCGACCCTTTCAGGACCAGCATGAATTCCTCGCCTGGGTGTGGGAATACGGCCTTGTCGGCAGGGAATTTGCGCGGTGGGCGTACGACAAAGGGCTCCATGGTGCGGATCTTGCGCCGGCCGGCCATGGATTGGTAGTGGTAGCCGACATGGGTGCCATCACGCACTAGGGGTTCCCGGTCTGCCACGCGCACGATGCTGGTGGTTTCTTCTTGTGCGTCCATGTCTGCGCCGACCAACTGCGACACACCGATATCGTACGCCTGCGCCAGGCGGAGCACCGTGGAAATGGAGGGCTCGCTCAGGCCGCGCTCCAGTTTGGACAGATAGCTCTTTGTCAGGCCTGTGCGCTGGGCGAGTTGTTCCAGCGACAGGTCTTGTTGGCGGCGCAGGGCGCGAAGTCGGTGTGGCAGGTCTTGCATAGGCAATTCGGATCAGGTCAGCACGTCAGTGTGGGTGCGCAGGGCTCGACGTGCATAATACGCGAAGCCGATCTGTGACCGTTTTGGCGTCAAAATCCAATCGTGGGCCTCCGTGCCGAGCTCCGGCGGGATGGGCCGGATCGTGCCGGCGCTCATCGCCAGCAACTGCATGCGGGCAGCGCGCTCGAATTGCAGCGACAGCACGCAGGCTTCTTCGATTGTCGTGGCTGCGACCAGCATGCCGTGGTGCGAGAGCAGGATGGCGCGCTTGTCGCCCAGGGCTGCCGAGATGATTTCGCCTTCTTCGTTCCCAACGGGCACGCCGGGCCATTTTTCCAGAAACGCGACATCGCCGTACAGTGTGCAATTGTCCATGTGCGACACCTCGAGCGGGACCTCCAGCATCGACAATGAGGCGACGTGCAACGGATGCGTATGAATGATGCACTGCACGTCGGGCCGGGCGCGATAGATCCACGAATGAAAACGGTTGGCCGGGTTCGGCATGCCGTCGCCTTCTTGTACCTGCAGGTCTTCGTCGACCTGCAGTAGATTGCTGGCCGTGATTTCGTCAAAGCCCAGTCCCAGGCGCTGGGTGTAATAGCTGCCCGGGGTTTCCGCGCGTGCGGTGATTTGTCCGGCCAGTCCGGAATCATGGCCGCCGTCAAACAAGATGCGGCAGGTCAGCGCGAGACGTTCGCGCTTTGTCCACTGCGAGTCGGCGAACTGACGGCGCATCTCGGCCTGGGCTTTTTCGACCAGTTCTTGTTTGGACAGGTGCATGGTGTCTGCCATGGTGCTTCCTTTCGTGTGGTGTTTGTACGTTGTACGTTATGACTGATTTGTCATGCGCGATCGGTCATCCCTGATGTGCGCGATGAAGTGAGTCATGGGTAGGGAGTTCAAGTTCGTCACGGCCATCAGTCCAATCGAATATGGGCACGTTGGATGATGTCAGTCCATTTCGCTTTTTCGGCGGTGATGAACTGTTGGTATTCCTCGTTGGTTCCTTTGTACATCTGCGTCCCTTGTGAGGCCAACCGCTCGCTTAAAGCGGGCGAGGACAGGGCCTTTTGCAGGGCCGTATTTAACGTGGCGACAATCGGCGCCGGGGTGCCGGCCGGGACATACAGCCCATTCCAGGAGCTGATTTGCAGTTGGGGCACATGCACGTCTACGCTGGTAGGCACACCAGGGGCCGAGGGCAGGGGGCTGGGGTTGGCCAGTACCAGCGCTCTGAGTTTGCCGGCCTGGACCTGCGGCATGATGACAGGTATAGCATCCATGACGACGTCGACTTGGCCGCCCATGGCTGCGTTGACGGCTTCGATACCGCTCTTGAATGGCACATGCGTGATGTCGACGCCGGAGGTAAGTTTGAGCAGTTCCAGGCCCAGGTGCGGTGAGCTGGCGTTGCCCGCGGAGCCGAAATTCAGTTGGCCGGGATGCGCCTTTGCATATGTCACAAACTGCGCAAAATCCTGAGCCTGGACGCTGGGATGGACGGCGAGCATAAATGGTGAGCTCGATACCAAGCCTACCGGCTGAAAGTCGCGGTCCGGGTCATAGGAGATCTTGTCGCGAACGAGAGGATTCACGATCTGTGTGCCGACCGTACCTAGGAACAGGGTATAGCCATCCGGCGCGGATGTGGCCGCGAGCTGGGCGCCGATCACGCCGCCGGCGCCAGGGCGGTTTTCTATGATCACGCCCTGGCCCAAGGCGTCTCCCAATTCCTTGCCCACCTGGCGCGCCACGATATCGGTGATGCCGCCCGCACCAAAAGGCACGATGAGCCGCACGGCACGCTCCGGATAGGATTGCGACGCGGCGGTGCTGCAGCTGACCGCGAAAAGGGTCGAGATAAGAAGTCTGGATATACGCATGATTTTTCCCTGATGTTGATTGTAGTCAAAAATGATTCCTTAATGACACGAAGTGTCCTATAGATTTATATGTGTCATCAAGGTTTGGCGTGTAGGGGATTTCCCTCGAAGGGGCGGCGTTCAGGCCCGGGCACATCGCCCGATGTGGCGGGCCCAGGGTTATTACTTATGTGTTCCTGGGCCTTCTTTAACGTAGGATTGACGTATTGTCATACAATCAGATGAAAGGAGGCGGTCTTGGAGAACCAGGAAATCGGCTTTGTCGGGTTGGGGCGTATGGGCCTGCCTATGGCGCGCAACCTGCTGAAGGCCGGATACGCGGTGCATGCATTCGACGCGTCCGCGCAGGCACGGGCCGCTGCGAAAGAGAGCGGTGCGGTCTTGGCAGATAGCGTCCGGGCGCTGGCGGATCGGGTCGAGACGATATGCCTGAGCCTGCCCACACCTGCGATTGTGGAATCCGTCTTGCTGGAATTACGGCATGGCGCAAAGGTCCGCCGGGTGATCGATCTGTCGACGATTGGTATCCGGGCTGCGCGGCGCGCTCATGAAATCGTCAGCGAGCGCGGCATCGAGTGGATCGAAGCCCCGGTCAGCGGCGGCGTCACCGGCGCTGCGGCAGGGACGTTGACCTTGATGGTGTCGTGCGCTACGAGCGTTCGCCACCAGGTCGAGCCGATATTCCAGCCGCTGGGCAAGGTGCTTTACGCTGGCGAGGCGCCGGGCTTGGCTCAGGCGGCCAAACTGGCCAACAACATGCTGTCGGCAGCGGCCTTGGTGGCCTCGTCAGAGGCGCTTTCCATGGCCACCAAGGCAGGCGTCGACCCGGCCGTCGCGCTGGAGATCATCAACGCCAGCAGCGGTCGTAATACGGCAACCACACACAAGATCCCCAACGAGGTGCTGACCCGCCGTTTTCAGGTGGGATTCGCCAACAAGCTGTCCCACAAAGATGTGACGCTGTGCATTGAAGAGGCCGCGTCCATGGGCATTCCCATGCCTGTCAGCGTCGCGATCCGCGAGATGCTGGCGATCACCACAGCGACCTGTGGCGAGGACGCCGATATTTCGGACGTCGCCCGTGTCATGGAGCAATGGGCCGGCATCACGATTCGCGGGCATGCCGATTCCCAGTAAATACCGGTGCGTTCGTGATTTCCACGATCGGCCACGCTTGACGCCGCAGGCGTTTCTTTCTGGGTGTCAGGCTGTTCTTTTTGATTAATGCTTTTCTCACTGTCAAGGAAGACGATGAACAACGAACTGTACGAAAAAGGCTTGAAAGTCCGACGCGAAGTGCTGGGCGCCGAACACGTGGACAAGTCGATCGCCAATGCGACCGATTTCAATCGTATCGCCCAGGAAATCACGACGACGGCGTGCTGGGGATTGTGCTGGGCCAATGATGACCTGACTCGCCGTGAACGCAGTCTGGTGAATCTGGCCATGATCAGCGTGCTGAATCGTCCGCATGAGTTGTCGCTGCATGTCAAAGGCGCCTTGCGCAATGGCTTGAAAGAATCGGAGATCCGCGGCGCACTGACTCACGTGGCGATTTATGGCGGTATTCCGGCAGGGATGGATTCGTTCCGGATCGCCTCTGAAGCGATCAAGGAATATCGCGAGGCGCAAGCTGCCGGAACCGAGAAATAGCGTATCGGCGTCTGCGGCCGGGGATGACAACACAACACTAACGGAACAGGCCTCTGCATAGACCAGCGCGATAGGCAGCGCAGGGCAGGGCCGTTCATATCCGGTCGTTCATTTTCAATGCTGGACTGACATCCGCCTGAGACAAGGTGGAGGGAGACACTCATGCGTAAATTTCTTCGCCCCATGCTGGCGGCCGCCCTGGCCGTCCTCGCGAGTGCGGCACATGCGGCTTATCCGGAGAAACCCATCACCATGATCGTGCCTTATGCGCCGGGAGGCTCTACCGACGCGCTGGCGCGCATCGTGGCCGAGGCCATGGGCAAAGATCTCGGCACGACCGTCATCGTTGAGAACCTGGGCGGTGTCGGCGGCGTGCCAGGGGTACAAAAGTTCTTGCGCTCGGACAACGATGGCTACACCATCATGTTCAGCAATATGGGTTCGTTTGCGATTGCGCCAACCCTGTATCGCAGTATGAAATTCGACCCCAAGACGGAAATGGAGCCCATAGGCCTGGTTGCAGAGGTACCGATGGTGCTATCGGTCAGCGCGGCCAGCGGCATCAAGAACCTGCCGGATCTGCTCAAGCGGTTGCGCGACCAATCTAAACCCAGCGTGAACCTGGGCAATGGTGGCCCGGGCAGCACGGCGCACATCGGAGCGGAATATTTTCTCTATCTGACGAAGACGAAAGCCCAGATGGTTCCGTATCGTGGCACGGGGCCCGCGTTGGTCGACCTGATGGCCGGCACGGTCGACATGCTGATCGATCAGACCGTCGCGATGATCCCGGCCAGCAAGGGCGGGCGCGTGGTGCCTTTGGCGGTGGCCAGCCCCGAGCGTATTTCGCAAATGCCCGACACACCGACGTTTGCAGAGGGCGGCGTGCCGGAATTCGATATCGCGGTGTGGAATGCCTTGGCCGCGCCGAAAGGCACGCCCAAGGATCGGATGGACAAGCTCGTCAGCGCGCTGAATTATGCGCTGGACGATCCAAAGGTGAAGGCCTCATTGGATTCGTTGGGAGCGTTGGCACCGCAGGGCGAGCGGCGTGGCCCCGCCGAAATGGAGCGTTTGACGAGCAAAGACCTGGACCGCTTTGCTAAATTGATCCACGACGCGAATATTCCTATCAATCCATAGAACGATATCGAGACAAGACATGACGACACCGACAATCGGATTTATTGGCTTGGGCAGCATGGGCAAGCCGATGGCCCAATGCTTGTTGCAGGCGGGATATTCTCTCGCTGTTTATGACACCAATGCGCAAGCTGTCGCTACACTGGCGCAAAATGAACGTGTCAGCGCGTCGGCGACGCCCGCCGATGTGGCCAAACGGGCATCTATCATCATCACGATGCTGCCGACCAGCGCGATTGTGGAGCAAGTGCTCAGGGGCTCGGACGGAGTATTTTCTGTGGTGCAACCCGGCTCCATCATCGTCGAGATGAGTTCGGGGGTGCCAGCCGCGACGCGGGCCTTGGCCCAAGAGGCCCAGGGCCACGGTGCAGCGCTGGTCGATGCGCCCGTATCGGGCGGTGTCAGCCGTGCGAATACTGGCGATCTATCGATCATGTTCGGCGGGACAGATGCGAGCCTGTCCATCGTCGAACCGGTACTGCGTGCCATGGGATCCAGCGTCGTGCGTACGGGCGAAGTGGGCAGCGCGCACGCGATGAAGGCGTTGAACAACCTGGTGTCGGCCGGCGGTTTCTTGATCGGAATCGAGGCAATTCTGATGGGAAAACGGTTTGGCCTGGATACCGAAGTCATGGTGGATGTATTGAATGCCTCGACCGGTATGAACAATTCCACGCAAAAGAAATTCAAGCAGTTCGTTTTATCGGGAAAGTACAATGCCGGTTTTGGGCTGGAGCTGATGGTCAAAGACCTAGGCATCGCTCTGGGATTGGATGAAAACCATACGGCCGAGTTCTCGCAGCTTTGTCTGAAAACGTGGCGCGCCGCCGCTGAGTCGCTAGGAAAGGGAGCCGATCATACCGAGCTCGCCAAGTTCATTGCGCAGCGCTGCGATGTGACTCTGCCATGAAAGACGACTGAGGGGCCCGGCGATAGCGGTCGATAATGAGGCCATGAGTATTCAATTTGAACGTGCCGAAGTCTCGCTGAAGAAACAGGTCATCGATAGTATGCGTAATGCCATTATCGATGGCACGTTTCTGCCCGGCCAGAAACTGGTTGAACGCGAGTTATGCGAGCTATTCGATGTCAGCCGTTCTCTGATGCGCGAGGCCTTGCAGAAATTAGAGGCCGAAGCGCTCATAACCATCGTGCCGCATCGCGGGCCCGCCGTGGCGGAGATCACGCTCGAAGAGGCCAAGTCCATTTATGCCGTGCGCCAGGCCCTGGAGGCGCTGGCTGGCGCAGGTTGCGCGCAGCACGCGTCAGAGCAGGATATCGCTGCATTGGAGGTGAGTTTGCAGCGCGTGGCCGCCTGTCAGGGAAGTGCTGACCAGAAAGCCTTGGTCCAAGCCAAAAATGAGTTTTATCGTGTGTTGCTCAAGGCTTGTGGCAACCCCATCGTCCAGGAAATGCTGACAGGATTGAATAATCGCATTAATTCGCTGCGCCGCTTTTCCATGAGCCAGCCTGGGCGGCTGCCTCATACGGTCAAAGAGTTGGAGGCGATCATCGGCGCTATCCGCAGCCGTGATGCCGAACGGGCATCGAAACTGTGTGCCGAGCATGTCGGTAAAGCTGCGACGATCGCTCTGCGCGTGATGGCCGAGCAAAAGCAGCAGGTTTCATCAGCATAGACCTAGCCTTTTGAAGCATCCAGGCGGAGGGGGCTGCCGTCGGCCCTGGGCGGGCTGTATTTGTTAATGTAAATAAAAAACATTATCATGTTCGATCTTATCGATCCTCTGTTATGTCAGCCCGCCGATCTCGCCCGCAAGGTTTTCTCGCCTATTACGAAGAACTGCTCGCGGTCTGGACCCGGAAATTGGGATGCCGGGAGGCGGCGCGGGATCTTGCGCATGACGCCTTGGTAAAGTGCCTGGAGACAAGCTCTGCAGAGGTGGCGCAGCCTCGGGCGTATCTGCACCAGGCAGCGCGCAACGCCGCCGTCGATGCCTTTCGACGAGATCGCGCCAAGGAATGGGTGCCGCTTGATACCATAGCGGCCTATGCCGATCCTCTACACGACCCCGTCTCTCAGGCCCGCGCCAGCCAGCTCGGCCGTGCTCTGGAAGCCGCCCTGCAGGAATTGCCGCTCAAGTGCCGCCAGGTATTCGTCTGGCAGCGTGTGGAGGGCCTGACGCAGGCCGAGATCGCTCAGCGCCTGGGGTTAAGCAAAAACATGATCGAGAAATACATGATTCGTACTGCCTTGCATTTACGAGAGCGATTGGGGGCCTATGCGCCGGATTGAGTGTCCGCTCGTGATAGAGGTTTTGCTGTGAGCGCCGCCGTCGGATCCGATCCTATTCGTGCCCAGGCGGCCCAGTGGTTTGCGCGCGCCCATTCAGGCGAGTGGGACGATACGGCGCAGGCCGAGCGGGATGCGTGGCTGGCAGCCGATCCACGCCATGCATATGAGTATCGCGTCTTGGAGTCCATCTGGCAGGCAGCGGCCGACATACCGCAGGAGCGCCTGCAAGCATTGGCCACGGTGCGGCCGAGGCGGTTTGGCGTCAATCGACGCCAGGCTATTGCGGCGTTCTGTACGGGCGTACTTGTGCTCGGGCTGGCGATCTGGCATTGGCCTCGCGGCGTGATCGAGATGGAATACCGCACCGCTTTGGGCGAGCGGCAAACCGTGACCTTGTCGGACGGCTCTGTGGTGGAGTTGAACAGCGGCAGCCATATTCAGGTGCGATTTGATGAAACGACGCGGCGAGTGAAGTTGCTGGCCGGCCAGGCGTTGTTCTCGGTGGAAAAGGACGCCAAGCATCCGTTTCTAGTTGACGCAGGCATAGGCACGGCCTTGGTCACGGGAACGCGGTTCGACGTGCGCCGTGATAGCGATCAATTGTCGGTGGTGGTCGAGTCGGGTTCGGTCAATGTCGAGGGGCGCGATGATACTGAGCCTGTTGCCGTGGTGGCGGGTAATGCCGTTCGCATAGGCGCCAATGGCCGTGCCGAGTCGCCGCAGCACGTCGACGTGGCGACGGAATTGTCGTGGCGCAAGGGACAGATCGTGTTTCGTGAGACAGACTTGGCCAGCGCGGCACGCGAGGTTTCGCGTTATCGTCAGCAGCCCGTCGTCCTGGCCGGACAACCATCATTGGGAAAGCTGCAGGTCAGCGGCGTTTTCCGGACGGATGATACGGACGCGTTCCTCGCGGCCTTGCCGCATTTTCTGCCGGTGCAGGTGCGTCAACTGGCTGACGGCCGCCGGGAAATCGTTTCCGCAGCGGCTGTTACAAAATAACCGCTCCGGCGATTCAGGTTTTTTTCTGGAGTTTCGTCTTCTCCCTGATTGAGACAGGCGGCGTGGTTGCCGCCGTCAAATAGCATTGGAGTCGACACGGTGAAGCGAAGGAAAGTGGGGAGCGGGGCGCGGGTACGTCCATACCTGGGGCCTGTGGGAGTGGCATTGATGCTGAGTCTGGGGGCTGTCAATGTCCAGTCACAGCCGGCGCCGGTCGAGATCAATATGCCTGCTCAATCGCTGGATCAGGCGTTGCGGGATCTGGCCCAAACGCACGGCCTGCAGATTTTCTATACCCCGCAAACGGTGGCTGGTTTGAATGCGCCGGCAGTCTCGGGGCGCATGTCGCCGCAGCAGGCGCTGGACGCGTTGCTCAAGGGGACTTCCTTGCACGCCCGCAAGGAGGGCGCAGCGATCATTGTCGAGCGCGACACAGCGGCCGACGCTGCAACGGCAACCGATCCGGCGGTCATGGCGCCGATTGAAGTGTCAGCTTCGCGTACGTCGAGCAATCTGGTGAGCCCGGTGCAGCAGACGATTGTGCTGGAGCACGACGCTTTGCAAGAGCTGCGTACGGGATCGGGCAATCTGGCAACGGTGTTGGCAAAGGCCGTGCCTGGCATGGCGGATTCGAGCCGTACGATCACCGATTACGGGCAGACGCTGCGCGGCCGCGGCGTGCTGGTGTTGGTCGATGGTATTCCGCTCAATACGAATCGGGACTCCTCGCGGAATTTGGCCAATATCGACCCGGCTACGATCGAGAGCGTCGAGGTATTACGAGGAAGCAGTTCCATCTACGGCGCCGGTGCGACAGGCGGGATTGTGTCGATTACGACTCGCCCGGCTGGCGGCGAGTTTGTCGCGGAAACGACGCTGACCGGCGTGAGTCCGCTGACGCGTTTGCATGCCGATGGACTGGGTGGGCAGCTGCAGCAGCATTTCGCGGGCAGTGAAGGGATATTGGATTATTCCTTCGACCTGGGCGCGCGTCACAATGGAGCGTCGTACGACGCTCACGGCCGGCGCATTGCACCCGAGCCCAGCCAAGGCGATCTGTTTGATTCCAATATTTATAGCGTCGGCGGCAAGCTGGGATTGCGCATCGACGAGAACCAGCGTGTGCAGCTGTCCGCCAGCTACTACAACGCAGACCAGGACTCTGACTACACCTCTGATCCATCGGTAGCACGGCTCCCGCCGGGCACTGCACGGGCACTGCCCATGAGCGGTCTGGAGCTCGTCGATCAGAATCAGATCCGCAATACGCTGGTGAACCTGGAATACCAGCATCTGAATCTGCTGGGCAGCAAAGTCACGGGGCAAATGTATTACCGCGACTACTTTACGCGTTTCACGCCATTCGACGCTCGTGCAGTGGTCACCCGCGGAAATCAGGTCGATCAGGTCACGCAAAACTCCAAGGTGCTGGGCGGACGTCTGACGGTCGATACGCCGTTGGGAGATCAGTCCAAAGTGCTGTGGGGCGCGGATTTTAATCAAGAACGCAGTGATATGCCGCTGGATATTTTCGATGCGGCGGCGTATGACGCCAGCGGTGGCAGGGTCTTTCGCAAGACCGGCCAGTTGACCTATATGCCCGAATTGACCACGCGCAGCACGGGCGTGTTCGCGCAGTTGGAGCATCGTTTCAATGAGCGATGGTCAGCTCAGGGCGGAATACGTTATGAATATGCGACCGCAAAGTTCGACGATTTTGTGCCCCTGTCTCAGTTGCGTGTGCCGTCGCCTGCGACAGTGGATGGTGGGTCAGTCAGCTATGACGCGTTTCTATTTAACGCGGGGTTGGCCTATGCACCTGTAAAGGGGCAGGAGTTCTATGCCAATTTCAGCCAGGGATTCCAACTGCCTGATATCGGCGTGCAGATGCGCAATGCGCGGCCGGGATTCGATATCGAATCGTCGGACCTGCAGCCGGTCAAGACCAATAACTACGAGTTGGGATGGCGCGGCGGTATAGGCAGCAATACCTCGGCCTCGTTGGCGGTGTTCTACACCACCTCAAAACTTGGGGACGCGCAGAGTTTCAACAATGGCCTGATCCTCACGCGTACGAAAGAGCGCATCTACGGTATCGAGGGAACAGTCGACTACCTCACGGATGACGAGAAATGGGGCGCAGGCGGAACCTTTACCTGGATGAAAGGCCGCGAGCAGCCCGAAAATGGGGATTGGCAGGACATGACGGGTTTTCGTATTCCTCCGATCAAGCTCACCGCGTATTTACAGTACCGCCCCACTGAACGATGGAGCACCCGGGTCCAAGCGAACTACTTTGGCGCCGAGGACTATCGTCTGGATGGAAAAGAGGGCTTTGGGCGCCGTGACGTGAGCAGCTATTTCACGGTCGACCTGATGAGCCGGTATGAGTTCACGCCCAAGGACACTTTGATCGTCGGCGTGGAAAACCTGTTCAATCGCGATTACTACCCGCTCTATAGCCAACTGATGCGCAGCAGTACGAACACCAGCCGTTTGCCGGCGTCGGGGGCGTTGTTGACGCTGACGTATCAGCATCGTTGGTGATACGAGTTCAATGCCCGAACCGTTCCGCATCCAGCATGTTTGGATCGGGACGGTCCAGTGCATTCAGTGCAGCCACCTCATCGTCTGATAGCTGAAAATCAAAAACATTCAGGTTCTGTGCCTGTCGCGCCGGGTCGGAAGATTTGGGCGCCGGCACAAATCCGTGCTGGATATGCCAACGCAACACGATCTGAGCCGGCGTGCGGCCGTGACGTTTTGCCACGGCGGCAATCGCCGGGTCGGCCAGCATGTCCCCGCCGCGGCCAATGGGGCTCCATGTTTCCGTGACAATGCCGTGGGTTTGATGCAGCGCGACGATGTCACTGCGCAGATGATACGGGTCCAGTTGAATCTGATTCACATGCGGTGCCAAACCCTGGTCCAGCAGACGCTGTAAATGCGGGACGGTGAAGTTGGACGTCCCGATGGCGCGTACCAGGCCTATTTCCAACAGTCGGGTCAGCCCTTCGAAAGCCTCGACATAACGGTCCTGTTTGGGATTGGGCCAGTGGATCAACAGCAGATCGATATAGTCCAGGCCCAGGCGTTTCAAACTGGCCTCGCAGGCCTGTCGGGGGCCTTCGATGCTATGCCATTCGCGATTGAATTTGGTCGTGACGAATATTTGATCGCGCGTAATACCGGATGCGCGGATGCCTGCGCCTACGCCGGTTTCATTGCGATAGTTCTCTGCAGTGTCGATGAGCCGATAACCCATCTGCAAAGCGCTGGCAACTGCACGCGTTGCCTCGGCATCGTCCATGGGCCATGTGCCCAACCCTAATTGCGGCATGGCTACGCCGTTGCGCAATGCTATGGTCGGGGCGATGTTGTTGCTCATGGGCGGCTCCTATGACGAATGCTCTTGCCATGATACGACGAGTGGCCTGAACACGAAATGACACGCGTGTGATCTGGCGTAGGCAAAGACGCGATAGCGGCGAGCAAGGGCGTGGCATGTTCAACGCCTGATGTCCGGTCTCAACGCCTTTGAGTTGCGGGTCCGGCTTACCGTATTCAGCTCTTATTGATCAAACTGACGCCCGCAATCACAGGCGTGCCTGTCTGCGGGTCTTGCATCAAGGTGCAGCGTACGCCGTAAAGAGTTTCGACCAGCTCGGGCGTCACGATGTGTGCGGGCGGACCTTGGTCCACGATCTTGCCTTGCTTCATCGCCACGATGTGATCGGCGTAACGGCAGGCGCTGGACAGATCGTGGACCACCATGACGACCGTCTTGCCGACGTGCGCCAATTGGCGGATCAGTTCAAAAACCTCGATCTGGTGCCCGAGGTCCAGCGCAGAGGTCGGCTCATCGAGCAACAGCAAGGGGGTGTCCTGCGCGATCGCCATCGCGATCCAGGCGCGTTGGCGCTGGCCGCCGGACATGGATTCCAGGGGGCGATCGGCCAAGTCGTTCAGGTCGGCTACGTCGAGCGCAGCCTGGACGACGGCCTGGTCCTGATCGCTCCATTGGCGCAGCAAACCCTGGTGGGGCTGGCGGCCAAAACGAATCAGTTCCGATACCGTCAGTCCATCAGGGGCGCTTGCGTCCTGGGGCAAGAGCGCCAACAAGCGTGCGACCTCGCGGCTGGGCAATGTGTTGATGGCTTTGCCGTTGAGCAATACTGCGCCGCCCAGCGGTTTCTGCAAACGCGATAGCCCCGCCAGCAAGGTCGATTTGCCGCAGCCGTTCGGGCCCACGATGGCCGTGACCTGGCCTGTGGGCAAATTCAGGTCCAGCGAGTCAATAATGAGCCGTTGGCCGTAGCCCATGCGCAAGGCTTGCGTGGCCAAGGTCGCGCGGGTGTCGGCGGATGCATAAAGCAGGGGGGAAATCGGGGCGGTCATAGTCGAATCACGGGCGTTTTTGCGCCGATTGGCGCAGGATGATCCACAGCAGGTATGGCCCGCCGATGATGGCCAGGATGATGCCTACGGGCAGTTCGAGCGGGGCCAGTATCGTGCGGCCTATCCAGTCGGCAAAGACGGTCAGGATGGCGCCGGCCAGTGCCGAGTTCAGAACAGGCACGCCATGTTGTCCGCCGAGATAGCGGGCGGCCTCGGGCGCGATGAGCGACACCAGGCCCACCGGGCCGCAGACGGCGACGGCCAAGGCGGTCAAGCAGACGGTCACGATGAGGGTGGCGATGCGCATGGCCTGCAGACGTACGCCCAGGCCGATGGCCACGCTGTCTGTGAACCGCATGGCGGCCAGGCCGCGCGTCAGCATCAGGCTGAGGAATAACAGAACAGGCAGGCTGTAGCCCAGGAGATGGACGGTGGCAGTCGGGCGCGCGTTCAGACTGCCTACGGTCCAGGGATAGGCGGCATTGGCGGCGTCGATGGCGGCGCGAGCGAGCATCAGATTTGTCAGGGCGCCAAACAGCGCGCCTACCGCGATACCCACCACGATGAAGCGATAGCCGCGTGCGCCTGCGCCCGACGCCAGTATGAAGGTCATGGCCGCAGCCGTGGCCGCGCCGGACAGCGCCAGCGTTGATGGGGCCAAGCTGCTGGCTACTCCCACGATCGACGCCACGGCAAAGGCCGTTGCGCCGTTGTCGATTCCGACGATGCCCGGCGTAGCCAGCCGGTTGCGGGCGAGCGTCTGCATTAGGCAGCCTGCGGCGCCCAAGGCTGCGCCGCTGAAGAGGCCCGCCAGAATACGCGGCACGCGCAACTCCATGACCAGCAGGCGTTGCATGGGCGTGCCGCCGCCCAGCAGCGTGGCAAAGGTTTCGCTCAACGCCAGGGGCTTGGGGCCTCCTGCACTGAGACAGAACACGCATACGAATGCCAACAGCAGCGACAGCAGCAGAAATACCCAGGTACTGCGCTGGTGCAACAACAGCGACAAGCCGCCCGCACGCAGCACGATATAGCCATGAGGGTGGTGAAGAGAAGCAGAGTTAGACATCGGCAATCACAAGCTAGGCAGCCGATGGCCACGCACTACTGCAATCAAAATCGGTGCGCCTATGAACGCAGTCAGTACGCCTACGGGCAGCTCGTACGGACGCACTGCTATGCGGGACACAATGTCGGCCAGCAGCAGCACACAGGGTCCGAGCAAGACGCATAGCCCGAGGAGTTTGCGGATATCCGTGCCGACCAGGCGGCGTGCGATGTAGGGCACGATCAGCCCCAGAAAAGCGATCGGGCCCGCCGCGGCATTGGCGGTGCCGACCAGTAAGGCGACCGACAACAGCGTTGCCAGCCGTACTGCGTGCGGGTGGTGGCCCAGGCCCTTGGCGACGTGCTCGCCCAACGCCAGCGCGGCCAGTGGGCGAATCAACGGCAACGCAATCAATAGGCCCAGGATCAGCCCCGGTAGTGTCCAGGCGAAAGTTTCGAGCGGACGTCCTGCTACGCCGCCGACGACCCAGAACCGGATCTCGTCAGCAGTGCGTTGATCGGAGAGCAGGATCATGCTGCTGCCCGCCTGCAGCAGGCCGGTAAAGGCGGCACCTGCCAGCACCAGACGAATAGGGTCATCGCCGACACCGCGCATGCGCATGACGATCATGACCAGCATGCAGCCGGCCATCGCACCGATAAAGGCGGCAGAGAGATAAGTAGCAGCCGCTGACGCGCCCAACAGGATCGCCAACACCACTGCGAACGACGAGCCCGCGCTGACGCCTAATAAGCCCGGTTCGGCCAATGGGTTGCGGGTCACGGCTTGCATGAGCAGGCCGGCGACTCCCAGCGACACGCCCACCAGTAACGCCAGTTCGGTGCGTGTCCACCGCAGTTCCAGTATGGTGAAGCGCGCATTGTCGGTCCCGCCTCCCAGCAACGCATGCAGGCTATCGACAGGACCTACATCGCCGGCGCCCACTAATAAGCTCAGCAGGCATAACAGCACCAGGCACAGCGCGCTAAGGCCCAGCGCCTTTAGCGGCATCGTAGATTTTGTCGCGGTCATCAGTTCGCCACTACTTCGTCGTTACTTCGCCAGCGATTTCTCCACATCGTCGAGAACGCGTTGCGCGGCGAAGTAACCCGAACTGCTGCTCCAGATCTGGCCGTCGACGCTGACGACGTGCTGGTCCTGGGCAGCTTTCAGGCGAGTAAAGGCGGGTTGATTGCGAGCTTCTTCGACAGCTTTTTTACCGTCGGGATTCAGCGTGGCCAGAAAGATCCAGTCGGCGTCGGCTTTATTCAGATTTTCCAGGCTGAGGATATCGCTGTGCGGGCGTTGCGTCAGGCTTTCAGCCAAGGCATTTTGTTTCAAGCCCAGTTTGCTCAACAAGGAGCCCACAAACAGGTGGCTCGACATCATCTGGGGGCCTTGAGGATTCCAGCGCAGGACGGATACAGTCGTGTCAGCAGGGATACGTTTGCGCAGATCGGCGATGCGCGTGTCGACTTCGGCAATGCGCTTTTCTGCTTCGTCGGATTTGTTGACGGCCTTGGCGTAGAGCCGCAGCGTGTCTTCCCATGGGTCGAAGGAACTGCCCGGAGGCACGACCGTCGGGGCGATCAGACTGAGCTTGTCGTACATCTCTTTGGTCAGGCCGGTGGCAGACAGTATCAGGTCGGGCTGCTGGGCCAGGATGGCTTCCAGATTGGGCTCGCGCACGGTGCCCACCAGCGGTAATTGGCCGGTCTTGTCTTTCAAGTAATTCGGAATGTCTGTGCCGCCGCGGCTCGCCAGTGCGCCGACGGGTTTGATGCCCAGAGCAGCCGTGGCGTCCAGTGCGTTTTCGCCCAGCGTGACAACACGGGTCGGTGTGCCCTCGATCTTGACGTCCCCAAATGCGGTTTGCACGGTTTGTTCGGCGGCCAGGGCCTGCGTAGTGAGGGCCAGACTGGCGATCAGGGCTGCAGCAATAGCGGGCAGGGCGCGAACGGGGGATAAAACGGCAAAACGCATGAGGTTCCTTCGGGTATAGCGGCACAAACGAGCCTGGTCATGACGTAACTGAGGCAGCCGCCTCTACGACTGATCAGGAATAAGTCTTATTTCCCGAGTTTACCTTCATTTACATCGAGCTGAATTGCAGGCGGCGGCCGCAAATATTGCATTCGATTACGCAGGCGGCGAAATAGGGGCTCGCGGGGTACAGAAATAAAGGTATTTATGCACCGATATGGTGCGTTTGCGTGTGAGTTAGCACAGGAGCGGTGCGCACGATTCATGTATGCCCGGCAAAGAGGCCGAGCGGTTTGCGGTGGGGCGGCTGATATCCCGAGAGGGCAGCTCGGTGCCAGGCCAATATGGCACGGATTTTGCGTGACGGTATACAAGCCTGGATTCCCAATGAGTCCGCCCCTAGTTTGCTGTTATTGGAGTTCCTCATGAGTAAAGCTTGTTCCGCTACCCTGTTAGCCAGTGCCAGCCGCCGCCGTGTGTTGCGTTCCAGCGCCGCGTTGTTTGGCGTACTGGCCGCGCCTGCGCTGGTACGAGCTCAGACCGCGCCCAAAATTCGCATCGGCTTTTGGCCGGTCGCATCAGGGCTGCCGTTTTACGCCGCACTGGAGAAAGGCTATTTCAAAGAGGCGGGCTTGGATGTAGAGGG
Organism: Bordetella genomosp. 4; assembly: GCF_002261185.1. GTDB lineage: Bacteria > Pseudomonadota > Gammaproteobacteria > Burkholderiales > Burkholderiaceae_B > Bordetella_A. The sequence continues at coordinate 40,653 of NZ_NEVQ01000015.1, read as the reverse complement.
ACAGAAGTTCGCTGGGGCCCAGCAAGTCATGGAAGCCATGCTGGCCGGCCGCTGCGACGGCAGCTCCAACGGTACCGGGTCCGCCAATCTGGGAATTGGCGAGATTGCGCAGCCCGGCCTGTTCAAAATTTTCTGCACCAATCCCACTAACGTCAAAGACGTATTGGATGAATTCATCGTCGCCAAGGACAGCCCCTATAAAACCGTGGCGGATTTCAAGGGAAAGCGGATTGCGTGCGGCCCCGGAATTCAGAACATGACGCTGGCCAAGACGATGCTCGAACGCGCGGGCGCCACGGGCGCGTCAGTCATTGAGTTGCCTATCGGTCAGCACGTCGCTGCGGTCGCGGCGGGCCAGGTAGAGGGGTGCTATACGCTGGAGCCCACCGGTACGGTAGGGCGGCTCAATGGCACGACTCGCGTGCTGGAGGCAGGCGTCGTGTCGCACTACATTCTAGGAGACCCCATGGCGCCTTGGCATGGCGGCTCGGCCAGCCTGACCAGCGAATTCCTGAAAAAGAATCCGGAAGCCGCGACCAAGTTCATCGCAGCCTATCGCCGTGGCATCGACCTCGTGCGCAATCAGCCTGATGAGGCTCGGCAGTATATGAAAGGCTACACCGCGATCGAAGGCGCTTTGACCAAGGAAGTTCCTCTGGCGGCCTACGTCATGTACGACGAATTCAAGCCCAGCGACGTGGAGTATTTCCAGAAGTACTTCGATCTGTTTACCGAGAAACAGATCTTCGCGCGCAAGATCGATGTCGCTGGATTGATTTACAAGGCCTGACCTCATGGAAAAATCTGCAGTTTCTTCGGGGGCGAGCACGTGGGCTCCGCCTGCCTCGCATGATGCCGCGCCACCGCGTGCGCCATTCAGCGATCGACTGTTGCCTTTTGTCGGGCCGATCGTATTGTTCGTCATTTGGGACGTGGTCGTGCGGATGGGTTTTGTCAAACCCATTTTGTTGCCAGGGCCAGTGGACACGCTCGTGGCGCTGATGCAGGGGCTGGCTGGCGGCGATTTGTTGACGGATTTTCTCGTGACGGTCAGCCGCACTTTGCAGGCTTTTGCAATTGCCGCCGTGATCGGCATGCCGCTGGGTGTTTTGTTGGGCAGCAACGAGCGCGCTTATCGCAGTGTTGAATTTTTGGTGGACTTCTTTCGGTCTACACCGTCCTCCGCGTTGATTCCGCTGTTCTTGTTGATTTTCGGCGTGTCCGATTTCAACAAGGTGGCCATCGCTGCGTTTGGTGCATTGCTGATTGTGATCTTTAACAGCGCCTATGGCGTGATTAATGCGCGTAAACAGCGCGTCATGGCGGCCAAGGTCATGGGCGCCTCTCGCTGGCGCATTTTCAAGGACGTGTTGGTATGGGAAAGTCTACAGCCCAGTTTTGTCGGGTTGCGCTCGGCGGTGTCGATGGCGCTGGTGATCGTGATTGTGGCTGAGATGTTTATCGGTTCTGAAAACGGTCTGGGTCACGCCATCATCGATGCCCAGCAGATCCTGAATGTCAAAACGATGTATGCCGCGATTCTGGCAGCAGGCGCGTTGGGGTATGTCCTGAACATCCTGTTCCTGGTGATCGAGCGCCGTGTCGTACATTGGAGCGGACGATAATGAGTGCTGTGTTGAATGTTCCGGCGTATGCCGATGTGCCACCGCCACGATTTACCCCTGGACCAGCGGGTACGCATATCACGATACGCGGTTTGACAAAGTATTTTGCGGGTTGGCCGCTGTATGAGAATTTCGATCTCGACATCCCGAAAAACCGCATCGTGTCGGTGTTCGGCCCCAATGGCTGCGGCAAGAGCACGCTGATCAATATGATCGCGGGGCTGATCCCCATTGATCGCGGCGAGATTCTTTTTGATGGCAAGTCGCTGAAAGACACGCGCATCGGTTATGTGTTCCAGAACTATCGCGAAGCGATGTTTCCCTGGATGCGCACGATCGACAATATTGCCTATCCCTTGATGCTGGAGGGCAAGACCAAGGTCGAGGTCGATCGTCGGATGGAGGAACTGATCGCGTCGTTTGACGTGAAATTCGACCTGAATCGCTATCCCTACGAGTTGTCGGGCGGTCAGCAGCAAACGGCATCGATCATGCGCGCCTTGGCGCCAAAGCCCGAGGTCTTGTTTCTGGATGAGCCCTTTTCTGCATTGGATTTCGAGATGACCTTGTTCATCCGGGAAAAATTGCAGGAGGTCTTCATACAAACGGGTACGACCATGTTGTTGGTATCGCATGACCTGGAGGAAGCCGTCTATCTCGCCGATCAGGTGTTGTTGCTGACTAAACGGCCGACTCGCGTTGCCGAGATTCTCGATTATCGCGACGCACGGCCGCGTACCGTCGAGACGCTGTCGCAGCCCAGTTTTATCGAGACCAAAAAACTCAGCCTGGAAATCTTTCAACGAGAGGTGCGGCGGTGATGGAAATCAACCTGCCGGAGGTCGTGGCCGAGGTGACGACGCAATTCGAGCGCTATGAAAAGGCGCTCACCGGCAATGACGTCGCCGTGCTGGATGAACTGTTCTGGGACAGTCCGCATACCCTGCGGTACGGGGCCGGTGAGAATCTATACGGCTATGACGAGATTCGGGCCTTTCGCGCCGGCCGTCCGTCCAAAGGACTGGATCGAGAGGTGCTCAAAACGGTGATCACGACATATGGCCGCGATTTTGCCACGTGCAACATGGAATTCCGGCGAGAGGGTGTCGCCGGAACCGGCCGCCAAAGCCAGACCTGGGTGCGCACACCTGGTGGGTGGCGCGTGGCGGCGGCGCACGTCAGTCAGCTGAAACCGTAGCAGCGTTTTTCTTTAGCAGCCGTACGAAGGCATGAGCGATGGTGCTCAAGGGGGCACGTTTACGGTAAAGCACGCCTATCGTACGGCGGCAGTCTTTTCCGGGCAGGGCTTGCGCCTGCAGGCCTTCCATATCGACCCCTTTTAAAGCACTGCTGGGCAGGATCGTGATGCCCATGCCGTTGCGTACCATGCTGACGGCGGTACCCATATAGGCCACTTCGATGGTGGGTGTAATACCGGGGCGGTTCGCGAGGATGGCGCGATCCGCGGACCCCATGGTCAGCATGATCAGCGGATAGTCACCAACGCGGCTCCATTTCAGCGGCTCGGCGAAGATCGCGTGCCGCATCGGGGCGACGACGACCAGATCGTCGTGAAACAGTTGCATGAACCCTAGCTCCGGATCGCCGTTGAGCTCGGATCCGACGCCCAGCTCCACCTCGCCGCGTTTGACGGACTCGATGACCGCGACATTCAACTCCTCGCGCATGCGGATGCGCACATTAGGGTAATCCTGATTGAACCGGCCCAGGACTTCCGTCAGCAGTCCGAAAGACAGCGAAGGCAGGGCCGACAAGAGCAGTTGACCGCTGCGTCCTGCGCCGACGTCGATCGCCCGGCCATAGGCCTGCCGCAGGTCATGCAGGATGGGCGCGATTTCGCGGTGAAAGGTCGTGCCTGCGGGCGTCAGCCGGCACGAGCGCGTGGTGCGTTCGAATAATTGCAGGCCCAGGTCATGCTCGAGCTCGCGTATCTGCACCGAAAAGGAAGGCTGGGTAATACAGAGTTCCTCTGCTGCCTTGGCAAAGGATCCCAGCTTGGCGGCAAGGGTAAAGGCCTGCAGTTGCCGGTACTTGATGTTCATGCCCGTTTCCCCGATCGAGACGTCCGCATCAGCACAGGTCTCTGCTGCATTGGCAGCCGCTAATACTCCGCCATCCGAGGCCGATTTGGGACTTAGTTTTTTTCGAATAATGCATGGATATTATCCAATAGTTATTTATGAAGTAATCCGGTTAACTACTGCCATGTTTACTAACTGGGAATGCAATCATGGCGTCGTCCGGTGCGGCCAGTCGGGTCAACCCCTTGTATCTGCTGATGGCGCGCGATGCGGGCCTGGATGAAATCGTAGGCACCTTTGAACAGGATCTGCTGGCCGCGGTTCAGTCGGCGATGCAGCTGCGCAACGTCTTGTTTGCGCTCGACGATGTGAAGGCCGAGGTGTGGCCTCCGATGCAGGCGAGGAGTTGCTCGTGAACGATATTCACTGGATGACTGCCTCGGAACTGTCGCGTGCCTACCGTAGCGGTGCCCTGACACCCGAAACTGTAGTGACGGCGCTGCTGCAGCGGATTGCCCGCTATGACGGCGGCATCAACGCCTTTGTGTCGTTGGACGCGGAGGGTGCGATCGCCCAAGCCCGCCAGGCAGGGCGCGAGATCGCTGCCGGAAATTGGAGAGGACCGCTGCATGGCGTTCCGGTCGCATTCAAGGATCTGATCGACATGGCCGGGCAAGTCACGAGTTGCCATTCCCGCCTGATGCTCGACCAAGTGGCCGAGCGTGATGCGACAGTCGTCAGGCGCTTGCATGACGCGGGCGCGATCAGCCTGGGCAAGCTGGCGTTGCACGAGTTCGCGATCGGAGGTCCCAGCGACGATGCCGCCTATCCGCCGGCCCGCAATCCGTGGGATACAGAGCATCAGACGGGAGGCTCGTCTTCGGGATCGGGTGCGGCGGTGGCGGCAGGGTTCGTGCCATTGGCGTTGGGCACAGATACTGGCGGGTCGATCCGTAACCCGGCCGGGCACTGCGGCGTGGTGGGATTGAAACCTACTTATGGCGCGGTGTCGCGCCATGGGGTGTTTCCACTGTGTTTTACGCTGGACCATGTCGGGCCTATTGCGCGTTCGAGCGAGGATCTCGCCATTGCAATGAACATTATCGGCGGCCACGACCCCGAGGACCCAGGCAGCGCACGGCAAACCGTGGACGATTACACCGCCGAATTGTCTAGCGGTTTGCGCGACCTGCGCTTTGGTCTGGTGCGCCATTTTCATGAGCAGGACATGCAGGCCAGTGCCGAGGTGGTCGGCGCCATCGACGACGCGGTTCAGGTATTGCGTCAACACGGTGCGTCCGTGACAGATGTGAGCCTGCCGCCGCTGGCCCGCTTTACTACCGCTCAACGCGTCATCTTCCATGCCGAGTCCTGGGCGGTGCACGCGAATTGGCTGCGCGAGCGGCCGGCGGATTACTCGTATATCGCCCGGCGAAAACTGATCGTCGGCGCATTTCTTGGTGCGGGAGACTATGTGCAGGCGCAACGCTGGCGCCTGCAGCTGATTCAGGCGGTTGACCGGGTGTTGCGCGACGTTGACATCTTGATCGTCGCCAATTCTCTGGAGCCGGCTTCGGCGATAGACGACGAAGTCGAGTTCGTTCGTACTTATGCCCGCCAGGCGCGTTCGCCTTTCAATCTGACTGGGCACCCAGCCTTGGCCGTGATGTGCGGTTTGTCCAGTGACGGGTTGCCCTTATCGCTGCAATTCGTTGGCCGTTGCCATGAGGACGCCAAAGTCCTGCGGGCGGGCGCAGGATTCGAGCAGGTCACAGCCTGGCGCGGACAGCATCCCGCTATCGATCGGGAGGCGGCCTAGCGGCGGCGCGCCGGGGACTTGAAACGTGCGGTGGACACTTTCAGGAAGGCATATCGACACGAGGAAGATCACTACAACAAGCTGAGGCAAGTCAAATCAAATTGTTCAAGGGGAACGCGCATGTTCAAGCAGATCAAGGTACTGTCATTCGTTGCAGCGATGATGCTGGCCTCTACAGCCGGCGCCCAGGAAGAATTGAAAATCGGCGGCATCGGACCACTGTCAGGCGGCGGTACCGCCTGGGGGCTGGCCCTGCAGCGTGGGATCCAGATCGCGTTCGACGAAGTCAACGCGGCAGGCGGCCTGAAGGTAGGCGACAAGGTCTACACGCCGAAGCTGGTCATGTACGACGATAAATACACCGCAGCGGGAGGACGATTGGCGGCCGATCGCCTGATCAATGCCGACAACGTCAAGTTCATCATCGGCCCCATTGGGTCTCCGTCGGTGTTGAGCGCGGTAGCAGTGACGAACCCGGCCAAGGTGCTGTTGTTATCCAATGGCTTTTCGCCCACCATCTTGAAGAACGAGTCGAAATCGCCTTTCAACTTCCGCGCGATGAACAGCACGGTGGAGTTCGGGCCGCCGATGGTGAAGTGGTTCCATGAGACGCATCCCGAGGTCAAGAAGGTCGCCTTGATCGCGCCCAACGATGCGGTGGGGCAGTCTGTCGTGCCTCAATTGGCCGAATACTACAAGGCCAACGGCATCGAGGTCTGGACTGAACTCTACGATCGCGGCGCCAAGGAATTCACTCCCTTGATGGCGCGCATGATTGCCCAGAATGTCGATGCGCTGGACTTGAACAGCAACGCACCGGGTGAGGCCGCACTGCTGCTGAAACAGGCGCGCCAGAGCGGTTTTAAAAAGACCATCTGGCAAGTTGGCGGACCTTCGGTCGACGAGATCGTGGATATCGCCGGACCGCTGGCAAACGGCTTTATTTCGCTGAACGTGTTCGACTTCGATTCGCCTGACGCAAAGGGCTTTATCGAGGCCTATCGCAAGAAATACGGCGACGGCGTGATCAACGCTCAAGCGCCAGGCTGGTACAACGCCGCCAAAATCATGCTCGAGGCGATTCGCCGTGCCGGGACGACAGAGGTCACTGCGGTGCGTGATTCGCTGGAGAAACTCGACGACTACGATGCTGGACTGTTCGGGCCGGTGCGTTGGGGCGGGATGAAAGACTACGGCGTCGAGCACCAGTTGCTGATGAAGTTCTGGATCGTCGAGGTCAAGGACGGCAAGCAGGTCACTATCCAGGCATTGCAGCCCGAAAAGCGCTGAGCCATTCCTGCAATGACGTCGTACTCGCGCGCCGCTTGACCGCTCGGAACGGTGGCGCCCGGCATCCAGTCGTCCGACCTAGTGAGATCCGCCGATGTTCTCTTTACCGATCCTGAGCCAGGTCTTCATCAACGGCCTGAGCCTCAGTTCCATCTACATCCTGGTTGCGTTGGGCTTTACGCTGCTGTTCGGCATCATGCGCGTGGTCAATTTTGCGCACGGCGCCTTTGCCATGTTGGGAGGCTACGCGCTGTACTACTTGTATGGCATGTACGGTCTGCCGTATCCGGTGGCCGTGGTGGGCGGCGCGCTGCTGGTCGCGCTGTTGGCGTTGGTGCTGGAACGTCTGGTGTTCCGCTGGTTCTACCACAAGATGTTCCAGAGCATGATTGCGCTGCTGGGCCTGAATATGGCGCTGGTCTATGCAGCGGTGCTGATATGGGACGTGAACGAGCGATCATTGCCTGCTGTGACAGACACCATGCTCGATGTGCACGGTGTATTGCTGCCGATGGATCGGCTGATCATCATGGGCATCGCCGTCGTGGTGCTGGGTTTGTTCTGGTTTTTCGTTACGCATACGCGGCAGGGGCTGGCGATGCGCGCCGCGGCGCTCGATTCCGATATCGCGGCCACGCAAGGCATCAATACGCGATTCATCTACATGCTGGCCTTTTTCATTGCGATTTTCATGACGGCGTTGGCGGGCGGTCTGTATGCCCAGACCTATGCCTTGTCGCCATTCATGGGAGATCGCCCGCTGATGGTCGCATTCATTGTGGTGATCTTAGGGGGAATGGGTAGCGTATCCGGTGCGGCGCTGGGCGGCGTACTGCTGGGCTTTGCGGAGAGTTTTCTGTCCACTTTCTATGGCGCGTCGGTATCGTCGTTCGTCTCATTCGGCGTGGTCGTCGCGTTGCTGATATTCCGACCGTGGGGGCTCCTTGGAAAACCTGAATGAATCCTTGCCCATCGGCGGGCGAAGCACTATCCGAGTAGAGGGAACCATGCCCAAGCTACGTAAACGCGGCTTCTCGCGTATTGGCTGGATCACCATGGTCATTCTGGCGGTGGCTCTGTTGTGGCCCGTTGTGGTCAACAACTCCTTTTACATCACGCTGGGGACCATGGTGGTGCTGGCGATGATAGGCGCAGCCAGCCTGAATCTGATCATCCGCACCGGCCATGTGTCATTGGCGCATGGCGCCTTTATGGGTGTGGCGGCGTACACGTGCGTCTTGTTGCAGGTCGAGATGGGGTGGCCATTTCTATTGGCGATGTTGGCAGGCTGTGCCGCTTCGGGCCTGTTGGCGTTGATCATTGGCCCTATTGTGCTACGGCTGACGGGGAAATATTTTGTGCTGGTGACCTTTCTATTGGGCGAAATATTGCGTTTGGTGTTCGTGGAATGGCAATCGGTCACAGGAGGGGCTAATGGCATACAGGAAATTCCATTGGGATTGCCATTCTTTGCGTCGCCTGTGGCGTTTTACTATTTCTCGCTGTTCATTACGGTGCTGTCCGTTGGCATTGTGTGGCGCATTCTGTGCTCGGAAATCGGGCGTTCTATGGACGCGGTACGCGAGGCTGACCGGATCGCGGAAAGCTCTGGCGTGCCTGTCATCAGGCTGAAGGTCATGATCTTTGTGATCGCGTGCGCGTTGGTGGGGTTGCAGGGCTCGTTGTCGGCGCAGCTGGTCCATGCAGTGGACCCGACGGGTTTTGACATGAATGTCTCCTTGGGCATGGTGGTGATGAATGTGCTGGGAGGCATGTATTACCTGCTGGGTCCGCTTATCGGTACGGTCTTTATGGTGGCTCTGCCGGAACTGTTGCGCGGCTACGTAGAGCTGCAGCAGATTATTTTTGGTGTGATTCTGATCGTCGTGATGGCGGCGTTGCCAGGGGGCATGATTGGGTTGCTGTCCTTGATCCGTCACGGGGCGACGGTTGTTTTCCGGCGGAGGCAGACATGAGCCGATTGCTCGAGGTTTCCAATCTGTCGCGGCGGTTTGGCGGATTGATGGCCGTCAATAACCTCAGTTTCAGCGTTGACAAAGGCGAAATCGTGGGACTGATCGGCCCTAATGGCGCCGGCAAGACTACAGTCGTCAATCTGGTCAGCGGAATGATCGTGCCGAATACTGGAGAGGTCCGTTTCGATGGGCAGGACGTGACGCGAATGCCGCCGCATGAGCGTGCCAGCCGTGGCCTGGTGCGCACGTTTCAATCGACAGCGGTTTACAAAAGCCAGACCGTGCGCGAGAACGCCATCCGGGGTACTTATCTGCAATCCTACCCAGGCCATTGGGCAACGTTTCTGTCTACTGCTCGTGCGCGGCAGTTGCGAGATGAGGCCGAGGCGCGCGCCGATCATCTGCTGGCGTGGCTGGGGCTGGATTCGCTGGCTGATGCGCAAGCGGATTCATTGCCCTATGGTCATCAGAAAACCTTGGGTATCGTCATCGCGCTGGCTGCCGAGCCGCGCATGATCATGCTGGACGAGCCCGTCGCCGGGCTGAGCGCCGAAGAAACCGACCACGTGCGCGAAACCATTTCGCGCGTAAGGGACCGCGGTATTTCGGTCATGGTGATCGATCACAACATGCGGTTCATCTCGGGGCTGTGCGACAGGCTTTTTGTGACCTCGCAAGGGACCAAGATCGCCGAAGGCACGCCTGAGGAAGTGCTCGCCGATCCGCAAGTCATCGAGGCTTATCTGGGGAAGGCCTATGCCGCTACTGAGCGTCAGTGATCTACAGGTGCGCTATGGCCACATTCAGGGCACGCAGAGCGTGTCGCTAGCGATCTCGCCGGGCGAGACAGTCGCATTGATCGGCTCGAATGGCGCGGGCAAGAGCAGTACGTTGAAAGCCATTCTGGGCATGGTGCCCTACGCCCGTGGCGATATTCAGTGGCAGGGGAACAGCCTGAAGGGCCGCAAGCCGCATGAGATCCTGAAGGCGGGCATCGGTTTTTCGCCCGAAGGGCGCCGCGTGTTTGCGCAGTTGACGGTGCGCGAGAACCTGCGCGTGGGCGGATACAGCAGATCAGCCCATGAAATTGCCGCGCGCACCGAACAGATATACCAGTATTTCCCTCGCTTGAAAGAACGGTATAAGCAGGACGCAGGCAGTCTCAGCGGCGGAGAGCAGCAGATGCTGGCGATCGGCCGCGCTTTGATGTCGTTTCCCAAACTGTTTTTGCTGGATGAGCCGTCGCTGGGTCTGGCGCCCATAATCGTGGAGCGCATCGGCGAGATCCTGCTGGAGATTCAGCATACCGAGAAGCTGGCCATCGTCCTGGCTGAACAGAACGCCAATTGGGCGCTGAGTGTGGCGCATCGGGGCGTCATTCTGGAGATGGGGTGCAATGTCGACGCCGGCGATGCTGCCGCGCTGCGCGATAGTCCAAAGATACGCAGCGCTTACTTGGGAGTGTGACGATGGGCGAACAGAAATTGCGCGGTAAGGTTGCCGTGATTACGGGCGCTGCGTCGGGCATAGGGGCAGCAACGGCGCAATTGTTTGCTGGGCATGGTGCCCGCGTCGTGCTGGTGGATGTAGACGAGGCAGGCTTAAAGACAGTAGCCGGTGCTATCGAGGCCGACGCTGGCCAGTGTTTGGTCGAGGTCTGCGATGTCACGCAGGCGGGCCAAGTCGGAGCCGCGGCGTCCCGGATCATTGAAACGTGGGGCGGGGTGGATGTCATGATGCCGTGTTCGGGCGTCTCCGTTGGAGGCACTGTCGTCTCGATAGACGAGGCGCTATGGGACCGCGTGTTCGATATCAATGTGAAGGGCGCTTACCTGTGGCTGCACGCGGTACTGCCCTCGATGATCGCTAGAGGTGGGGGCTCGGTGATTTTGGTGGGGTCGCAGCTGGTGGCTTCCAGTGGCGGCAACAACGCGGCCTATGTCGCATCCAAGGGTGCGATAGCGGCATTGGCAAAGACCATGGCGGTAGATCATGCGGCACAAGGTATTCGCGTCAACGCGCTGATGCCTGGTGTGACCGATACCGCGATGTTGCGCCGGTCGTTACAGCGCTATGACGATCCCGAGGGCTGCCGGCAACGCTGGATGGCCCGGCATGCCATGGGGCGCTTGGCGCGCGCCGAAGAGGTGGCGCGTGCGGCGTTGTTCCTGGCAAGCGACGATTCTTCTTTCACGACGGGCAGCCATCTCTACGTCGATGGCGGCTGGTCTGCAATGTAGCAACGGCAGGCGCGATGTTTGTGCCGCGCCTTATTCCTATCACGCAGCATCGTAATTCTGGAGATTCGACATGGGAAAGAAACTCACGCAGGCGATGGTGGATCATTATGCTGATAAGGGTTTTGTGTGTCCGGTAGACGTTTTCAGCCGCGAGGAGGCCGCGGCCTACCTCGCCAAACTCGAGACGTTCGAGAGCGCGCAGGGACAGCAATTGACCAAGGGATTTAATTTCAAGCCTCATCTGTTGTTTACCTGGGTGGATGAGATCGCCCGGCATCCTGCGGTGCTGGATGCCGTCGAGGATCTGATTGGCCCGGATATTCTGCTCTTTCACCTTTCTGTCTGGCCCAAGAACCCGCATCATTCGGCCTATATCAACTGGCATCAGGATGCGACCTATTTTGGTCTCGAGCCCTCGACCCAGGTCACGGCATGGGTGGCGCTGTCGGATGCGCCGGTCGAGGCGGGCTGCATGGAGGTCGTGCCGGGATCACATAAGCTCGGCCAACTGCATCACGGCCAGAACCATAGCGACAATATCCTGCTGTCCAAAGGGCAGACGATAGACGTACCCTTTGATCGATCGCATACGGAGTTCATGCCGGTGAGGGCCGGCCAGATGTCGCTGCACGATACCTTCCTGATCCATGCGTCGGGTGCCAACAATACCGATCACCGGCGTGTGGGCCTGGGGTTCAGCTATATCCCGGCCAGTTCGCGCTGTATCAGCAAGACGCGGCTCACGGCGTCATTAGTGCGCGGCAAGGACTACGGCAATTTTGATCTGGAGCCGCCGCCACAGGTCGATAACGGCGAACAGGAGCGCACATTTCACCAGGATGCCGTGGCCCGTTTCCGCGCCGCCAATGACGAGCTCGCCGCCAGATATTGAATTCTGATCGAAAGGATCTCACCATGTTTGAATTGCCGCATCACGGTCGCTATGGATATTCAGCGATCACCCGCCGTCCCGACTATTCCTGGCCGCAGGGCCGGCGGTTGGCCATATATTTTGCGCTGAACATCGAGCACTTCGCTTATGGCGGTGGGCTGGGCCATGCGATGACCAATGAGTTGCCTGGACCCGATGCGCGTACCTTTGCATGGCGCGACTATGGTAATCGGGTAGGGGTGTGGCGCATGTACGATCTGTTTGACGAATTGAAAGCGCCGGCCTGCCATCTGGTGAACACGGCGATATTTGACTACTGTCCCGAAGTCATCGAGCCCATCATGGCGCGGGGGGACGAGATCATCGCGCACGGCCGGACCAATGCGGAGCGTCAGGGGCAATGGTGGGAAGCTGACGAAAAGCGTTTGATCGAAGACGTACGCGACAAGATCTCCAGCCACACGGGGCGGGCTCCCCGGGGGTGGATGGGGCCGTGGATGTCGCAAAGCCGTGTGACGCCAGACCTGTTGCAAGAGGCCGGCTACAGTTTTGAGATGGACTGGCCCGGCGACGATCAGCCAATATGGATGCAGACGCGGAACGGCCGCTTGATGTCCATGCCGTATTCGCTGGAGATCAATGACTCTCCGCAGATTCTGGTGCGCCATCATACTGGTGAAGAGTTCGCGACCATGATCGTGCATCAGTTCGAAGAGATGCTGCGCCAATCCGAGCGCCAGCCGCTCGTATTGGGTATCGCGTTGCATACGATGATCGTGGGGCAGCCTTATCGCTTGTATGCGTTGCGGCGCGCCCTGGAGCATATCGTCAACCATCCGCAGGCCGACAAGGTATGGATCACGCGGCCGGGCGAGATCTATGACCATCTGCTGTCATTGCCGGAAGGCACCGTGGTCTGAATAAGGGCACAGCCAAGCGATTGGATGTTTGCAGGGATGCACGGAAATGGGTAGTGTCTGGCATCGTGCGCTGTAGCAAAACAGGACAAATATGGACATTGATATTCAGGCTCTACCTCCCGCAGATCAGTATCGCTTGTTGTCGTCGACGGTGGTGCCACGGCCTATCGCGCTGATCTCTACGTATTCCGAGGAGACCGGCCACAATACGGCGCCGTTCAGTTTTTTCAATGTCATGGGCGAGGCCCCTCCGGTGATGGCGATCGGCCTGGAGGATAAACGCGGCAGCGGTGCGTTGAAGGACACGACGATCAACATTCGCGCGACCGGCGAGTTTGTCGTGCATCTGGTCGATGAGGCGCTCGCGCAGGCGATGAATGTGTGCGCGATCGATTTTCCCAGCGATATCTGCGAAGCAACCGCGGCGGGTTTAACGTTGGTGCCATCCAGCATAGTTCAGCCTCAACGCATCGCAGAGGCGCCCGTTGCTTTTGAGTGCCGCAAGATTGCGATGATCGAGATCAATCCGCATCGGCATATCACCCTGGGCGAGGTCGTGCGCATGCATGTGCGCGAAGGCCTGTTCGATGCAGATCTCAAATATATCGATCCCGAGAAATATCATCCGATCGGGCGGATGTTTGGCCGACTTTACACCACCACGCGAGGGCATTTTGAGATGGTGGTGCCGGAATATGATGTCTGGCGCGAGCGTGAGCGATGATGATAGGTTGGTCCATCATTTAGCGATGGAACGGAGTACGGATACGATCATCAGCCAACGCGCGCCCGCAACATCGACACCGCCAAGTCCACAAATGCCCTGACTTTCGCGGGCGCTTGCCGGCCTTCTGTATAAAGTACGTGGATGGGCAAGGGCGGATCTTCGTGTTCGGCCAGTACGATCTGCAGTTTGTCCTCACGCAACGCTGGGGCGACCTGGTAATGCAGGACCCTGGTCAGGGCCAGACCTGCCACTGCGGTGGCAATGGCTGCTTCGTTCGAGTTGGACTGCAGCCAGTTATGTATGGTCACGCGCTGGTCATTGGCAAATCGCCATTCCGGCGACACCCATGCGCCGGTCGAGGCGGCAATACGGTGGTGCTTGAGATCGGCAGGGGTGGCGGGGATGCCGTGTTCCTTGAAATAAGCAGGAGCGCCGCACACCACTCGGCGGACGGTGCCCACCTGGATCGCCGAGAAACCCGAATCCTGCAAGCGGCCGATGCGAATTGCGACGTCGATGCCTTCGTCGACCAGATTGACTGGGCGATCGATGAACAACAGCCGGCCGTTGACTTTGGGATAGCGCCTCAGAAATTCGTGCACAATGGGCAGGACGTACATCTGCCCGAACAGGACCGACGCGGTGATGGTCAATGTTCCGGTCGGCATGGCATAAGATCCGGCGGCAGCCGCCTCGGCCTCGACGATGTCGGCCAGGATACGTTTGCAGTCGTCCAGATAGCGCTTGCCGGGCGCTGTCAGTTTGACTGAACGAGTCGTGCGTACGAACAGCCGTGCGCCAATCACGTCTTCGAGTGCGGCAATGGCGCGAGTCACGGCTGGCGGACTCATGTGCAACTCGCGCGCTGATGCCGCGAAGCTCTCTGTTTCCGCGACCTTGACGAAAATCCTCATTGCCTGCCAGCGATCCACCGCCACGTCCCCCGTATCTCGATTGTGCTTCTATAGCACGAGTGTCTGCATCGTAGCCGCCTAGAACCCAAAATGGCTCAAACCCGGGTGATCGTCAGGGCGGCGGCCGAGCGGCCAATGGAATTGCCGTTCTGATTCTGAAATGGGGTGTTCGTTGATACTGGCGTGCCGTACGCGCATGAGCCCGTCCTCCGCGAAATCCCAGTTTTCGTTGCCGTAGGCGCGATACCACTGTCCGCTGTCATCATGATACTCGTAGGCGTAGCGCACCGCGATGCGGTTGTCTTTGAATGCCCAGAGTTCCTTGATCAGACGGTATTCGAGTTCACGATTCCATTTGCGAGTGAGAAAATCCACGACCTCTGCACGGCCTCTGGCAAACTCGACGCGATTGCGCCAACGCGTGTCTTCGGTATAGGCCAGCGAGACTTTCGCGGGGTCGCGGCTGTTCCAGCCGTCTTCGGCCAGGCGGACCTTTTCGATGGCGGTTTGTTCGCTGAATGGGGGCAGCGGGGGGCGGGGCATGTGGATTCTCCTGGAATAGAGCCGTTGAGGGTCGCTTGCGCCGGGTGTTACAGCGCCAGATGAATACGTTGTTCGTTCGAGCCGGCTGGTTGGGCAGGCACGGCACAACAGATCAGGACTTCGTCGTCGGCCACAGACGCGGTCGGCGTCTTGACATAGGTGACGGTGCCCTCGATCAGTTTGGTGCGGCACGTTCCGCAATTGCCTGTGCGGCAACTGTAATCTGGATTCAGGCCGCGCGCCTCTGCGAGTTCGAGCAGCGTGCCCGATTCGGGTGTCCAGCGTGCCTCTTTCAAGGAATCGAGGAATGCGACCGGGACAGGCGCGGTTGCGGCGGGCAATCGCGCCGGTGCCGCGACGACGGCATCAGGACTGCGAGTCAGCGAAGCAGGTCCGAAGGCTTCCGCATGAATGCGGCGATCAGCCACACCGTAGCTTCTGAGGCCGTCGTAGAGTGCTTGCATGAACGGCGGAGGACCGCAAAGGTAAAAGTCATAGTCGTTGAATGATAGAAACCGGGTGAGTAACGCCATGTCGATGCGGCCCTCGGCGTCATAGTCCCGGCCGGTTTCGGCATCGCCGGTATCGCCGAGGACGCGAACCAGTCCAACAGCACCTTTGGAGGCGGCGACCAGTCCAGAGAGCTCTGCATCGAACGCGCGTTCCGTCTTTGAGCGGGCAGCTTGAAATAGCACGGTGGGGCGCACGCGCTGTTTACGCAGTCCTTCGTAGACGATATGCCGCAACATGGAGAGCATCGGGGTGATGCCGACGCCGCCCGCCAGCAAGACGGCGGGGCGTTTTTCGCGCGCATCGATGGTGAACTCGCCAGCTGGCGCGCGGGCTTCGATCGTGTCGCCCACGCGGACATGGTCGTGCAGGTATTGCGATACCATGCCCTCGCGTTTGACGCTGATGCGATAGACGTTATCGGATGGGGCGACCGACAGGGTATAGGTGCGGATCAGTGGCGTGGGCGTCTCTGGCATCGTGACGCGTATCGGCAGATGCTGGCCTGCCTCGTGCGCCAGCAGACTCAGTCCATCCGCGGGCTGCAGATAAAACGACCGGATCGATGCGCTTTCGTCGACCATGCGTGCCACGGTGAACGGCCGCCAGCGCGAGGCCAATTCGTTCGCCTGCAAGCGGCCGGCCGCTTGCGCCCAGTCGCCCGTCATCAGCGAATTGGGCGACCAGCCATCTGCGTGCAGCCGCCACCGCAGTGCGAGTGCGCCTGGCCGGCGCACAATGCGGCGCGGACGGAACGTCCAGAGACGCTCCGCGCCCTGGAAGGCGGCGATTTCCGGGGAATCCAGAATGACTTGCGCGTCCCCGGTCATCTGCAATACATCGCCGCTTTCGTAGTCTACAAAAAGCATGCCGGCTTGATGATTCAGAATGAAGTTGCCGAGCGTGGCGAAAAACAGATTACCGTCAAAGTCGGGGATGGTGAGCATCCCGTCGTCGTCAACCCGGACAAAGCCGGCCTTGCCACCCCGGTGTGAAACGTCGACCTGCCGACGGTCTTCCCGATCGGCATACGAGGCGACAAAGAAGGCGTCTGCGGTCTCGATCATTGATCGGGCGGCAGAGTCGAGTTCATGCAGATCCTCGCGTGCGGCTTCGTACGCCGCATTGGGATCACGCACAAAATCGAAGTCGCGTAGTTGAATGTATCGGGGGCAGTTGCCAAAACTCTGGTCCACCTCGACATGCAGACCATTGTCCGTACTCGTTACGATGCCGTTCATCCGATTGCGGCGGCGGGTGTGCATTTCGATACCGAGCAGGCCGATCGGTGAGCTGGTTTCCAATCCGGGATACGCGGGATCGCTCATGTCCGTACTAGCCGCAATGTCTAGCGTCGTCGGCGTGGGCGAGTTCATGAAGCCGGGCTTGCCTGACAGAATCGTGGCCCATGCATTGTCATCCGCGTCGACACTACCCAGCACGATAAAAGGCAGCTGGGCGTAGAAATCACGATGCTGATCCGGCATGTAGTCTCGTACGACCCGTTGGCCGACGACGCGCATCCGTTCGGCGACGCCCACCTTTTCCTGGAGGTAGGTCTCGCCTGCATGCCATACCGGTAGCGTTGACAGTTTCGTGGTCATCTCGGTGTCCTTATTCGTTCGTGACGCGCGGGATCGCTTGACGCGGCGTACTCGAGTCTTGATGTGGGCTGGGCCTATAGTCCAAGTCCGGCACGCCGTCGCCAAAGGCTGCGGAGCTCAGGCGGCGAGTCCCGCTGGCGTCTGGACGAAAGGCACGAATCCCGGCAGCGCCTCGATCCTGCGTAGAAATGCGTTGACCGCCGGATAGCCCGAGAGATCGACGTTGCCTTCGGGTGCACGCGCTACGTAGCTGTAGAGCGCCACATCCGCGATCGTCGGGTTCGTGCCGACCAGCCAGTCATGATCAGTCAGATGACTTTCCAGGCGGGCGAGCAGGGTATGCGCTCGTGCAATGACTTCCTCGGGGTTGTATTTGGCGCCAAAGACGGTGACCAGGCGGGCGGCGGCAGGGCCGTATGCCACTTCGCCCGCCGCGACGGAAAGCCAGCGCTGCACCGCGGCGGCGCCTCGTGGATCCTCAGGCAGCCACTCTGTCCGGCCCGCTTTCTTTGCCAGGTACACTAGGATCGCGTTGGAGTCGGCAATGACAACACCGTTGTCATCCAGGACGGGGACTTGTCCGAACGGATTGAGCGCCAGGAATTCCGGGGTCTTGTGTGCGCCAGCCTTCAGGTCCACTTCGATGAGTTCGTGAGGCAGTCCTAGCAATGAGACAAACAGGCGAGCACGATGCGCGTGGCCGGAAAGCGGGTGGTGGTAGAGCTTCATTTGTATCTCCGATGATGGCCGGGCCATGTGCCGTGCCGTTAACGAAGATTAATTAAGGACGGATTTATATAGAATCCATTGATTTGGTACTTCACAATTTCACATGAAGGAATAATCGCCGGATTGGTCGCCGCGATGGTGGGTGGTATAAATTGAGCAGGTATCCAACGACATCCCGATATGGCAAACACCGACGCGTCGACTTTCCAGGCACGACTGCTGCGTCCAGCAAACCCGGATGCGGACGAATCATGGGCGTTCCTGGTGTTGCCCAAAGCCGCCAGCGACACGCTGCCGCGGCGAGGCAGAACGTCCGTAGAAGGAACTATCAATGGACATCCTTTTCAGGCAACGCTCGAGCCTGACGGCCAGTTGAGTCATTGGCTCAAAGTCCCCCATGCGCTGCAAGAGGCAGCTGCCGCATCATTCGGCGATACGGTTAGCGTTCACATCGCCGCGGCGGATCCTGAGCCAGAGCCTGAGATGCCGGATGACCTGCGAGAGGCATTGGCTGGGTCAGCCGCCGCGGCCGCCACTTGGAAAGACACCACAACGCTCGCACGGGTCGACTGGATCCACTGGATCGAGTCTGCCAAGCAGGCCAAGACACGTGCGCGCCGCGTGCAGAATGCGTGTGAGATGCTCGCAGAGGGAGAACGGCGCGTCTGCTGTTTCGATCAATCGGGCTTCTATAGCAAAAGCTTGAGCGCACCGAAAGCCAAAGGGTGAACGCTGCGCTTAGGAGGAGACTTCTATGCCAGATATTGTGCAATTGCGCCCCGAAGGTCTCTACTGCCCGGCCGGCCAGTTCTACGTGGATCCGTGGCGGCCGGTGTCGACGGCCGTGATAACGCATGGCCACGGAGACCATGCCCGCTCGGAGATGGGCCGCTATTACACCAGCCGCGAGGGACAACCTATTTTGCAATGGAGGCTGGGCGAGCAGGACTATCGCGCCTACGACTATGGCGAGGCTTTTACGCTGGGCGATGCTCGGGTATCGCTGCATCCCGCAGGCCATGTGCTGGGATCGGCCCAGGTACGCATCGAAGCTGACGGACAGGTATGGGTTGTGTCGGGAGACTACAAACGTCAACCGGATCCGACTTGCCGTCCCTTTGAGGTCGTCCCTTGCGATACCTTCATCACTGAGGCGACGTTTGGTCTGCCCATCTATCGCTGGCCGGCCACTGCCGATGTGGCGCGCGAAATCGTGCAGTGGCGGGACCAGTGCGCGGAGCGTGGAGAGGCCGCCATTCTCTATTGTTATGCCTTGGGCAAGGCGCAGCGCGTGCTCGCGGAACTCGCACCGCACATCGACCGGCCTGTCTATCTGCACGGCGCCATTGCCGCCGGGGTCGATGTATATCGGCAGGCAGGGATTGCCATGGCAGACACGGCATTGGTGATGGAAACCGAAGTGGCGGCGAAAGCGGGCGGCACGAATTTTGCTGGTGAGTTGATCATGGCGCCTCCCTCGGCGGCAGGCAGTCCGTGGCTGCGGCGGTTTCGCAAGGCGCAGCAGGGCTACGTTTCGGGTTGGATGCGGTTACGAGGCAACCGGCGGCGGCGCAACATGGACCGGGGGTTTGTGGTCTCTGATCATGCCGATTGGCCGGGTTTGCTGCGTACGATCCGTGAGACGGGGGCATCGCGCGTAATTGCGACTCATGGTGATACGCGCGCGTTGGTGCGTACGTTGAATGAAGCAGGCGTGACGGCTGAAACGCTGATGACGCAGTTCGAGGACGAGGAATAGGGCGCTGATGTCGCGAATCGTCTTGTCTAGACCTTCGGGTGAAGAATAATAGGGCGTGTATGAAACGATTCGCGGCTCTCTATCAGGATCTGGACCGCTCTACTGCCACCTCGGACAAGCGGGCAGCGCTGGTTGCATATTTCCGCGATGCGCCGCCACGCGATGCCGCCTGGGCACTGTTTCTGTTGGCTGGCGGGAAAATCACCAGCGCACGCCGCAAGATCGCAGCGGTAGGCGAGTTGCGCGCCTGGGTAGCCGATGCCTCGAATACGGCCCCTTGGTTGGTTGAAGCCAGCTATGAACAGGTGGGCGATCTGGCAGAGACGCTGGCCCTGTTGGTGCCCGACCCGGAACAGGTGATTGCCGAACGCAGCCTGGCGGAGTGGATCGAAGAGGTCCTGGTGCCGGTAGCCAATCGGGAAGAGGCCGAGCGTCGCGATGTCATTGTGTCGGCATGGCATGGCCTGCCGTTTGACGAGCGTCTCGTCTTTAACAAGTTATTGACGGGCGCGTTGCGCGTCGGTGTCTCGCAGCGCCTGGTGCAGCAGGCGCTGGCGGAAATGTCGGGAGTCCCTATCGCCCGCATCGCCCAGCGCATGATGGGCGAGTGGACGCCTAGCCCGGCGTTTTTGCTCACATTGCTCAGTGCCGAAGAATTGCCGGGGGATCGTCAGCAACCATATCCATTTTTTCTGGCTTCTCCACTCGAGAGCGAGCCGGCGAGCCTGGGATCTATCGACGAGTGGATGCTGGAGTGGAAATGGGACGGTATTCGCGCTCAGTTGATCCGGCGTCATCGCGAGGTTGCGCTGTGGTCGCGTGGCGAGGAACGTCTGGATGGGCGTTTTCCTGAAGTCGAGGACGCAGCGGCCGCGTTGGACGCCGATTATGTGCTGGATGGCGAGTTGCTGGCGTGGCAGGAGGATGCGTCAGGGCCCATGCCGTTCTCGGCCTTGCAGACTCGCATTCAGAGATTGAAACCCGGCCCGAAATGGCTGGCCGAAGCACCGGTACGGATGCTGGTGTATGACTTGTTGGAGCTCAATGGAAAGGACCTGCGTGAGCTGCCTCAGCTAGAGCGGCGCCGTCAACTCGAAGCGCTGTTGCGGCGGAACCCGGATACGCGGCTATGTCTTTCTCCCTTGATACCGATAGCCGACTGGAGTGCGGCGACAACGTTGCGAGAGGAGTCGCGCGAGCGCGGCGTAGAAGGCTTCATGCTCAAACGCGCCAGTGCGCCATATCAGAGCGGCAGGCGGCGTGGCGATTGGTGGAAGTGGAAAGTCGATCCCCTCACGATCGACGCGGTGTTGTTATATGCACAGGCGGGCCATGGGCGGCGCAGCACGCTTTATACCGATTACACCTTTGGTTTGTGGGACGGGGATGCTTTGGTGCCGATCGCCAAGGCTTATTCCGGTCTCGACGACAAGGAAATCTTGGCGCTGGATCGCTGGGTGCGCGCGCATACGCTCGAGCGTTTTGGCCCAGTCAGGTCCGTCAATCCTGTCCAGGTGTTCGAGTTGGGCTTCGAAGGCGTCAACCTTTCCAAGCGCCATAAATCGGGTGTCGCCGTGCGTTTCCCGCGTATCCTGCGCTGGCGGCATGACAAGCCGGCAGCCGAGGCCGATCAGTTGGATACGCTGAAGGCATTGGCGCGATGAGTGGCCGGCCGCGACGCTGGGACGCACCGCTAGCTGCGTGGTTTCAAGCGCGTGGATGGAAGGCCGCCGCATTTCAGCGTGAGGTATGGCAGCGATACCTGGCGGGCCAGTCGGGTGTGTTGCATACGCCGACAGGCAGCGGCAAGACGCTGGCGGCATTCGGTGGGCCGTTACTGGAGGCCTTGGCCGAGCCTGTTGTGACGCGGCCTCCTGTGGCACAGGGCCCTCGCGTACTCTGGGTCACGCCCTTGCGCGCGCTCGCGGCCGATACCACGCAGGCACTGGCGCAGGTCGTGACGGACTTGAATCTGAGTTGGACCGTCGCCATGCGTACGGGTGATGCGAGCGCACGCGATAGACGTTTGGCGCGGCAGGGCAAAGCCGATGTGTTAGTCATCACACCGGAGTCCTTGGCCTTGCTGTTGTCTTATGCGGACTCGTCGACGCGTTTTCGTGCCCTGCGATGCGTAGTCGTGGACGAATGGCATGAGTTATTGGGCAACAAGCGCGGTGTGCTGCTGCAATTGTGCCTGGCACGCTTGCGATGTTTGGCGCCGAACCAGCGCACGTGGGGCTTGTCGGCAACGCTGGGTAATCTGGATGAAGCGCGCGCTGTGCTGATACCTCACTTGTCCGATAGCGTATTGGTAGCAGGCGCACGGCCGCGCAAAATGACGCTGTCGACGTTGTTGCCCGAAGCTGATCGCGGCCTGCCCTGGGCTGGTCATCTAGGGTTATCGCAGCTCGGCAGCGTTTATAAACGTCTGTTCAAGGCAGGCACCAGCTTGCTGTTCACCAACACGCGAGCACAGGCGGAGCTGTGGCATCGCGCGCTGGAGTCTATATGGTTGGATGATCCCGCGACGCTGGCGCTGCACCATGGATCATTGGATCCGAAGCTGCGTGCCAACGTAGAACAGGGACTGCGCGAGGGCAGGCTGCGATGCGTGGTGGCGACGTCGAGTCTGGATCTGGGCGTCGATTTTCCGGCCGTCGACCAAGTGCTGCAAGTCGGCAGCGCCAAAGGCGTGGCCAGGCTGTTGCAGCGTGCGGGCCGCGCCAAGCATCGCCCGGGTGCGTCGGGCCACGTTATCTGCGTGCCGACGCAGGCGCTGGAGCTCGTTGAGTTTGCCGCGGCCCGGCAGGCTATCGCCCGTGGGGATATCGAATCGCGCCGGCCGCTGCGCGATTGTTGGGATGTACTGGCGCAGCATGCAGTCACGTTGGCCTTGGGGGGAGGCTTCGACGCCAAGGCGCTTTATGAGGAAGTCCGCCAGACGCACGCTTATGCTTCGCTGGATCCCGACACCTGGCAATCCGTGTTGGATTTCATCGAGCAGGGCGGTAATGCGTTGGCCAACTATCCGGAATTCCGGCGAGTGCAGCGCGACGACGATGGCTGGTATCGCGTGCATGATCGGCGCATCGCGCTGCGTCATCGTCTTTCGATCGGTACGATTACGGCTGACGGGGCGATCTCGGTAAAGTACCTGCGCGGTGGCGGACTGGGCTCGGTCGAAGAGGCCTTTCTCGCCCGATTGCGGCCGGGCGACCCCTTTCAATTCGCGGGCCGTACGCTGCAACTGGTGAGGCTGGAGGGCATGACCGCCTATGTGCGGCGACTGAAGACGGGAGTGGGCCCTGTGGCGACCTGGCAGGGCGGACGTATGCCGCTGTCTACGCAACTGGGGCGCGAGGTCGAAACGGTTTTTGCGCACCCTGGCACTCACCCGGAAATGCGGGTGGCGCAGTCGCTTTTGCATATTCAAGCTCGCGCGAGTGCGCTGCCAGATCAGGGCCGCTTGGTTGCTGAGCACATTACGACACGTCGCGGCATGCATCTTTTTCTGTTTCCATTCTCAGGTCGCGCTGTGCACGAGGGGATAGCGGCCATGATGGCGTCGCGCTGGGGGCGGCTGCAGGGCAACACGTTTTCCTATACCGTGAATGATTATGGACTGATGTTGACCTTGGCCCAGCCCGCCGCCGTGGATGAAGCATTGCTGAGGCTATTGCTCAGTCCGGAGGGCGTGATGAACGATTTGGGCGAGGGCGTCAATGTAGGCGAACTGGCACGCCGACAGTTCCGTGAAATAGCCCGTGTTGCGGGATTGTTGACGCCTTCCATGCCTGGGCGCGAAATGCGCTCGTTGCGCCAGGTGCAGGCATCCAGCGGCCTGTTGTATGACGTGCTGCGGCGTTATGACCCTGGGCATCTGCTGTTGGCGCAAGCTGAACGCGAGGCCTTTGAGCAGCAACTGGAAATGCCGCGGCTCATGGCGGTATTACAAGAATGTGCGGCACGTCAATTGATCTTGTGCGAGCCGCGAGCGCTGACGCCGTTGTCGTTTCCGTTGTGGAGTGAAAGCTTGCGTGGACAACTCAGCACCGAGACTTGGCAGGACCGTGTCAAACGCGCCGCTGCGCAACTGGAGAAACGCTATGCCCGCATTGCCTGAGGGTGCGTGGGTCGAACAGTTGGCCGGCGAACGTATGTTGTTGCTCGGAGAGCGCGCGATGTTCTGGTGTGCACGCAGGCGCTTGATTATTGCCGACTTGCATCTGGGCAAGGGGCATGTCTTTCGCCGCGCGGGCATCGCCGTTCCCAGTGGCGCTACCGAGGGCGATTTGCGGCGCCTGGCCGCTTTGGTGGCAGCGACGGATGCACAAGAACTATGGATTGTAGGAGACGTGCTGCATGGCCCGGCAACACAGGCCGAATGGCGCGACAGCTGGATACGTTGGCGGCAGGCGCACGCGTCCCTGCAGGTGGCCGCATTAACTGGTAATCATGATCGCGCGCTCAATGGCGAGGCGTTGGGCATCTGCCAGCTGGGGGAGTCCCAAGTCGATGGCCCATTCGTGTTCCGTCACTTGCCGCAGCACGATGAGGATGGCCGGCATGTTATCGCAGGGCATGTGCATCCTCAGGCGCGTGTGCCAGGTGTGCCGCGCAACTGGCCGGTGTTTTGGCTGAGGCGGGACATGACGATTCTGCCCGCGTTTTCCGCCTTTACAGGAGGGCAGCGGCCCCAGGTCGAATACGGCGATGCCTTGATCGCCTGCGTCGATGGGGCCGCTATTCCGATACCGTGATTACGGTGTATACGTTTTGAGAGTCTTCACTGCTTGGCCGCCATGTGTCATCGGCATGTGGTTTTTGTTCACTGATTGGCCAGCATTTCTTTCATACGGGCATAGTCTTGTAGATATTCCCGGCCCAATCGGACTTTTTCCCTTTCACTGAGGATCTTTCCAGAGATCTGAAAGAACTTCTTTTCCTCTTCGCGCAGGTGGTGGCGGACCTCGTCTGCCAGCTTTTTCGCTTTGGAAAGCCAGCTGCCGCCGCGCGTTTCGGCCTTTCCCAGGTCTTCGACATACTCGTCGATCTCGTGATGTTCGGCCAGCGCATGACGCGAAGGATCCAATCCCATGTCGTCCATCAGCATCGGCGCGTACAGAAATCGTTCTTCTGCAGCGGCATGAGCAGCGAGCTCGATCTTCAGCTCTCGATAGATCTCGAGGCGGCGCTCGCTATGGGGCGCTGCGCGTAGCAGTTTTCTGCATAGCGAACGTTGGACCTCATGACTCTCGCGCAGGGCGTCATAGATATTGGCAGCAGCCATAGTGCCTCCATTTTTATGAGGAAAAGCCGATTCGGTCGGTGTCCTCGACACTGGTACTTTACCTCCAATATCGAGGAGCAACCGTGCTTTAGCGATCGCGAGAGCGTCCGCCGATCGTCGCGCAGAAACTTGCGACAAAGGCGCCTACCAATAGCGAGGCAAAAGCCCACAGGGAAAAGCCTGCCGCGGCCTTGCGTGCGGCGTCGGCGGCTTCGCGGGCCTTTTGCTCGGTTTCGCGTGCAGTCTGCTCAGCCTGTTCCTGGATCTGCGTCAGGCGCTGCTGCGCGGTTGATTCGTCTATGCCTGCACGCTGAGCGATGAGCTTGACGAGGTAGTCCTGGTCTGTATCGGACAATTCACCGGTGGCGAGGCTGCGGCCGAGTATCCGCGAAGTCTCTTGCCGAACATCGCCCTGAGCCGTCGCGACCAATGGGTCGTTGGGGCGCAACAATGCATCGGTGAAATAATCCAAGGAAAACCGGTCCGAGCCTTCTTGAACGGCTTGCCCTGCGGTTGCCGTGACGGCTCCCACGCTGGCGCCTGCCATCGTGGCGCCCGCTTTGGCCGTACCGGAGATCACGGATGCCACGGTGGTGCCCAACAAAATCAGCCCCACGACGGCGCTCAAGGCCCAGACGAGAAAGCCATGGGCGGTGTCCCGGAAATAGATTTCGTCATCGTGGATGCCGGTCCATTTCGTGCGCAGCCGCCCTGCGGTATAGCCGGCGATTCCGTAGGCGATGATGTGTGTGAAGAACAGCCAGACGATGGATCCTACGGCAAGGGCCGGCCCGGAGGCTCCCTCGTCCCGCCAGGGAGACATCGAAACGAGCCCTAGCCCTGTACCACCGATCACCAACATAGCCGATACCGCCGAGGCGATAACGGCCCCTGCGATGACGGCGCCCCACGATACCGCGGAGTGTGGCGACTCTACGCCGCTCACGTCACGAGCATAAGAAGTCACGGACTGATTATTCTGCATGACATTTCCTTGTTTGGTTGAAGTCACCTGCACTGGATGGTCAGTGCCAGAATAGGGCTAGCAAAATGATGATCGGGATGGGTACGCCCAGCAGCCACAAAAGTATGGATCGCATATCGTCTCCTTATTGAGGGCAGTTATCGCGACTGTTCCTGAATTTTTTCCCCACCGCGTTCGATATCCTCTCCGGCTCCGTGCATGGTGTTGCAGCCGGCGGTGAGGCTTGCGGCGACTAGCGCCATGATCACGAGGAATTGACGGCTTTTCATGGTGTGTCCTTGACAGAGTGTTGACGTGCCGATCGTCAGCAAGCCGCGTGCCTGACCCGCGTTTGCCGAGAGTAGAGACGGAACGGATTTGGTCCCGCCCACATCGGCGCGCCAGAAAACCGGCTCGCGGCCTATATTGGGAATTACCCGATAGAACAGCTATATCCTTATTTGTTCTATTGACGATACATTGGGACATGGACAGAATCTTTGTCCATGGGAACCTCCTTACCGCTACCGAAATATCACCAGATCTACCTCGTCTTGCGCGAACAGTTGCAAGAAGGGCGTTTCGATCAGGACGGCGTGCCGGGCGAACTCGCCTTGGCCACGCAGTTCGAGGTGGCACGCATCACCGTTCGCAAGGCAATGGAGATGCTGGTGGCCGATGGACTCGTGTCGCGCCGCCCAGGATTGGGGACGTGGCCGACACGGCATGCGCCCGCCGACAGTGCGCGTGATGCCGGCAGTGCGACAAAGCGCCCGCGCCAAAAGGCCCATCTGGTGGGGCTGATGGAAAACATCGTCAACATGGGTTTGCGCACGTCGGTGCACGTGCTGGACAGCGAGTTGGTCAATGCCTCGCCAGCAGTGGCCGATTCCCTGGAAATCCCGGTGGGTACGCCCGTCCACAAAAGCCTGCGCGTGCGCAGTACCGAGGCGGGGCCTTTATCCCATATCACCACCTACGTACCGCAAGCCGTGGCGAATTTCAGCCGTGCGGATCTGGAACGTCAGCCGCTGTTGATGTTGCTGGAGGCGGCAGGCGTCGAGTTCGGCGGGGCTACGCAGACAATCGGCGCCCGCTTGGCAGATGCGCAGATCGGCCGCCATTTGGATGTAGCGGTGGGATCGGCGTTGCTGTCGGTGGTTCGCTTGGTGCGTGATGTGAATGATCGTCCGGTGCAGTTGCTGCATGGTTTGTACCGTCCGGATCGCTATCAATATCAATTACAGCTGTCGCGCGTCGGGGACATCGACGCCAAAGTCTGGGTCAGCGAAGAGCTCTCGGCCCAATTTCATTAAGTCTCTTTCGGAGTTTTGCCATGACGACGCGCCGTACTTTTTTGACGCAGTCCGCCGCCGCGGCTGCTGTGTTATCCGCACCCTGGGTGGTGCGCGCCCACTCCGCCACGCCGGTGAAAGTCGGCGTTCTGCATCCGGTGACGGGCGCGTTGGCGTATTCGGGACAGCAATGCCGTCTGGGGGCTCTGCTGGCCATCGAAGACATCAACAAGGCCGGCGGCATCAAGGCGTTGGGCGGTGCAAAGATCGAGGCTCTGCTGGGCGATGCGCAATCGCGTCCCGAGGCAGGCTCTGCCGAGGTGGAAAAGATGAACGCCGCCGGCGTGTCGGCAATTGTGGGCGCCTACGCGTCCGCCATCTGTCTGGCGACGACGCAGACGGCGGCCAAGTATGGACTGCCTCACGTGGTTGATGTCGGTGTGGCGGATCAGATCGTCGAGCGCGGCCTGAATAACACCTTCCGTTTTGGGCCAGGCTATCGTACATGCACCGAGCGCGCGATCACTGATCTGGTGGCGCTGAACGATGCGGCAGGCAAACCGGCAAAGACCGTGATGATCGTGCACGAAGACTCGTTGTTCGGTACGGGGACGGCGGCGTTGTTGTCCAAGGCTCTGCCAGAGCATGGCTTCGAGGTGAAAGAGGTCGTCAAACACCCGAACCCCACGCGGGACTTCAACAATATCGTGCTGCGCATGCGCTCGGTGAATCCGGACATCGTGATTCCGGCGAACTACTACAACGAGTACGCCTTGCTATTGCGTGCGATGAAGCAGCAGAAGGTGAGCCCGAAGGCGATTTATTCCGTATTGGGCGGCGCGGCGTCGAGCTATAAATTCCTGAAAGAATTCCCGGACGTGGCCAACGGGATCATTGATTGCAATCACTGGTTCAATCCCAAGGACGCACGCGTCGCGCCCTTGAAGGCCCGCGTCGAGGAGAAGGGCGCATACTTCAGCTACGAGGTCTTTATGACCTATGTCAGCGTCTACTTGTTGGTCGACGCGATCGAGCGCGCCAAATCCACGGATCGGGCGGCGATTACCGATGCATTGGCCAGCAGCACGTTCTCGGACCATCTGATGCCATATGGCCCGACGAAATTCGTGAACGGCCAGAATACGGGAGCCCAGCCCCTGCTGACACAGGTGATCGATGGTGATATCAAGGTCATTATCCCGGAGGCATATCGTCAGGCCAACGCGCAGTTTCCGGTAAAGGCCTGAACGATGTTGTGGGATCCTGCCATTCTATTGTCTGCCGTGCTCAACGGCCTGACCACGGGCGCGGTGTACGCGTTGGTAGCGTTGGGCCTGACGCTGATTTACGGCGTCTTGCACATCATCAATTTCGCGCACGGCGCTGCCCTGATGGTGGCGTTGTACGCTGTCTATCTGCTGAAAGAGCGTCTGGGGCTGGATCCCTATATGGCGCTGCCGTTCGTGATGGCGGGCATGTTTGTGCTGGGATATTTCCTGCAGCGCGTCATCATCAGCCGCGCCAGCCACGGCAAGGACGAGAATATTCTTTTAGTTACCTTGGGTCTCTCGATCGTGCTCGAGAACCTGGCGCTGGTGTGGTTCAAATCGGATACGCGCAGTATTGATACGGCCTATACCCTGTCCACGGTGGAGATCGGGCCGGCTTTGATCGCATTGCCCAAACTCATCGCCTTTGCGGGGGCGATGGTAGTGGCGGCCGTGCTGCTGTGGGTGATCCGCCGCACGGATCTGGGTCGCGCAATACGCGCCGTGGCCAAGGAAAAACAGGGCGCCAAACTGATGGGTATAGACGTAGAGCGCGTCTACGCCTTGTCGTTTGCGATAGGCATGGCCTGCCTGGGCGCTGCAGCCTGTTTTCTATTGCCGGCGTATTACGTCAATCCGCAGGTGGGCAGCGGCTTTGTGCTGATCGCCTTCACCATCGTGGTGCTGGGCGGTATGGGCAGCTTTGCCGGCGCCTTGGTCGGCGGTTTGCTGATCGGCGTGGTGGAATCGTTGGGTGGCTTGTTTCTGGGAGATTCGTTGGGCCAGATGGGC
This sequence comes from Bordetella genomosp. 4, assembly GCF_002261185.1. GTDB lineage: Bacteria > Pseudomonadota > Gammaproteobacteria > Burkholderiales > Burkholderiaceae_B > Bordetella_A. The sequence continues at coordinate 11,454 of NZ_NEVQ01000015.1, read as the reverse complement.
ATCTTTGCGATCTTTATTCTCGTGTTGCTGTTTCGCCCGCAGGGGCTGTTTGGGGCGAGGGCCTGACCATGAAGGATTTTTACGCGATCCTGATTTTCGCCCTGGCGGTGGCTGTGGCGACGATGTTCGTCCAGTCCGGCGTATGGCTGACGTTCATCATGATGTCGCTGTATGCGGCGTTGCTGGCTCAGGCCTGGAATATCCTGGGCGGCTATGGCGGTCAGTTGTCGTTTGGTCACGCCCTGTTTTTTGGCGTTGGGGCCTATGCGCAGGCATTAGGGCAACTGAACTGGGGTCTCAACCCGTGGATGGTGTTGCCGATAGCAATCGTCTGCGGCGCGCTGGTGGGGCTGGCGGTGGGGGCGCTGACCTTTCGCTATGGCTTGCGTGGTTCCTATTTTGCGCTGGTGACGTTGGCCTTTGCCGAGGTGTTTCGCATCGTCGCGGGGTCCGTGTCGTTCACGGGCGGCGGTGTAGGCTTGATGGTGCCGTTGAAAGAGGGCGTGGCCAATATGCAGTTTGCCTCGCGTCACGGCTATATCTATTTGATCTTGGCGTTCGTGGTGTTGGCGTTGGCGGTGACGGCGTGGCTGCGGCATTCGCGTTTCGGCGCGTATCTGCAAGCCGTGCGAGATAACGAGGATGCGGCACGTGCCATCGGCGTAGACCCGTTGAACATCAAGCTCAAGGGTATTGCGATCTCGGCGGCCTTCATGAGCGCGGCAGGCGCGTTCTACGTGCAGGTATTTCAGTACATCGATCCGTCGATCGCGTTCGGGCCCGCGGTATCGGTCGAGGCGCTGGTGGGAGCGATTGTCGGCGGCATTGGTACCTTGTGGGGGCCGATTGCAGGCGCGGTGGCGCTGCATGTATTGGCGGACTTTACGCGCAATTTGTTCGGCGAGTTGCCAGGTATCAGCATGGTGATTTATGGCGTCGTCTTGATTGTGATCGTCATGTTTGCGCCGCGCGGATTATCGGGCTATGGCCAGCCAGTGATGCGCCTGTTTAGTCAAAAGGGGCGTAGCCATGGCTGATATCTTGCTTCAGGCAGAGAATCTCTCGATTACGTTTGGCGGGGTAAAAGCGGTACAGGATGTGAGCCTGGCCGTGCCGCGCGGCAGCTTGACCGCACTGGTTGGGCCCAATGGCGCTGGCAAAACGACGCTATTCGGTTTGTTGTCCGGTTTTTTGCGTGCGCAACAAGGGCGTGTCGTCTTTGACGGGACGGACATTACGGGGATGGCGCCCCAACGCTCGGCAAAGTTGGGGCTGACTCGCACCTTCCAGGTGGTGCAGCCCTTTGGCGCGCAGACGGTGCGGCAGAACATAGCGGTAGGCGCGCATTTGCGCCTCGCCAATCGCGCGCAGGCGCTGGAGGCTGCCGAGGTCATTGCGAGACGGGTGAATCTGCATCGCCAATTGGATAAGCCCGCGGCCGATCTGACCGTGGCGGGCCGCAAGCGCTTGGAACTGGCCCGGGCCTTGGCCACGCAGCCTCGTTTGTTATTGCTCGACGAAGTGCTGGCCGGACTGAATCCAGCTGAGATCGACGAGATGATTCCCGTCGTGCGTCAGTTGACGGCAGATGGCATCACTGTCTTGATGATCGAACACGTGATGCGTGCCGTCATGAGCCTGGCAGAACATGTATGGGTATTGGCGCAGGGGCGATTGATTGCCGATGGCACGCCGTCGGCGGTCACGCGTGACCCGGCGGTGGTCGAGGCCTATCTCGGCCATGGCGCGGCCGCGCGCATCGCGGCGATGGAGGTGCGGGCATGAGCGCGTTACTGGAAGTCAGCGGCCTGCGAGCTGGCTATGGCCGTATGGAGGTCCTGCGCGGCGTCGATCTGCACGTCGAACAAGGCGAGATTGTCGTGCTGCTGGGCAGTAATGGCGCAGGCAAGTCCACGCTGAACAACACCTTATGCGGCATCTATCGACCCTGGGAAGGCCAGGTGCGTTTTGATGGGCAGAACTTGACGGGCAAGCATTACCGCGAGGTCGTAAAGGCTGGCCTGATTCAAGTGCCGGAGGGGCGCCGGGTATTTCCCAATCTGAGTGTGCGCGAGAATCTGGAATTGGGCTCTTTCACGCGGGCGCGTGAGCGGCGTGCCGCCAATCTGGATCGCGTGTTGACGATTTTTCCCCGTCTGGGCGAGCGTCTGACGCAGTTCGCGGGAACGATGTCCGGCGGCGAACAGCAGATGCTGGCGATCGGACGCGGTTTGATGGCCGAGCCGCGCTTGCTGATTCTGGACGAACCCTCGTTGGGCCTGTCGCCGCTGATGGTCGAAGAAATGTTCGGTTTGATCAGCCGTTTGCACGAAGACGGTTTATCGATCCTGTTGGTCGAGCAGAACGTGGGCCAATCGCTCGAGGTCGGGCAGCGGGCCTATGTCCTGGAAGACGGCGCCATTCGCCATAGCGGCGGCTGTGCAGAGTTGATGGCCAGCGATGATGTGCGCCGGGCATATTTGGGGATGTAATGATGAAACAGACCCTGGCACAAAAACTGATCGCTGCCGCGAGCGGTCGCGATACGGTCGCCGAAGGCGAGATCGTGACGTGCTCCGTGGATCTGGCGATGTTTCACGATTCCAGCGGCCCGCGCCGGCTGGAGCCCATGTTGCGCGAGTTGGGCGCGACAATCTGGGACCGCGACAAAGTGGTGCTGGTGATCGATCACTATGTGCCGGAATCGGACGACGAATCGCGCCGCATCGTGCGTATTGCGCGGGATTGGGCGCGCAGTGAGCGCTTGCCGCACGTCTATGACAGCCAGGGCATCTGCCATGTCGTGGTGCCGCAGGGCGGTCATTTGCGCCCCGGCATGTTCTGTGTCGGCGGGGATTCGCATTCGCCGACCGGTGGGGCGTTTGGCGCGTATATGTTCGGCGTGGGCAGTACCGAAATGCTGGGCGTGGTTGTCACGGGGCAGATCTGGGTCAAGGTGCCACGGACGCTGATGATGCGTTGGAACGGCCGCCTGGCCGACGGCGTGACGGCCAAGGACATGATGCTGCATCTGATTGGCCGCTATGGCATGAACGGTGGACAGTATCAGGCGGTGGAGTTCTGCGGCGAGGCAGTCCGGGCTCTGTCCATGCCGGAGCGCATGACCCTCTCCAATATGAGTGCGGAGCTCGGATCGCAAGTCGGGCTGGTGGCACCGGACGAGACGACTGCAGCCTGGTTGCGCGAGGTCGGTGTGACCGAGCCGCTCGACGTGCAGCGTTGGCACAGCGATGAGGGCTGCGATGCCGAATGGTATGACTTTGATGCCAGTGCATTGGCCCCGCAGGTGGCGGCCCCGCATAGCCCTGCCAATGCGCGCGATGCGGGCAGCTATCGCGATATTGCGGTGCAGGCGGCGTATATCGGCGCATGTACCGGCGCCAAACTGGAGGACCTGCGAGCCGCTGCGAGAGTGTTGCGCGGCAAGCGTCTGGCCGATGGCATGCGCCTGATTGTCGCGCCAGCCAGCATGAAAGACCAAGCTGCCGCGACACAGGAGGGCGTCATGCAAGTGTTGACCGACGCCGGGGCCCAAGTATTGCCGACCACATGTGGCGCGTGTGCCGGCTACGGCGGCTCGATCCCGGATGGCGCCACGGTGATTTCCAGCACGGCCCGCAATTTCAAAGGCCGCATGGGCTCGGAGTCCGCACAGGTGTATTTAGGCTCGCCGTACAGTGTGGCAGCTGCCGCCGTGGCGGGCCGCATTATCGACCCGCGTGAGGTGATGCAGTGATGATGCGATACCTTGACGTGCATGAACCCCTGTGCCTGCCCACAGTGACGCATAGCAGGAGAATCCAATGAGCGCACGCGTATGGCGTGTCGGTGAGGATATCGACACCGACGCCCTGGCGCCTGGCGCCTATATGAAATTCGGCATCGACGAGATCGCACGTCACTGCCTGCAACGGGTGCGGCCCGATTTTGCATCGGCGGTACAACGCGGAGATGTCTTGGTCGCCGGGCCTAATTTTGGCATTGGATCCTCGCGCGAGCAGGCGGCCGCGGCGCTGGTGCATTTGGGCGTAGCGGCGGTGATAGCACCGTCATTCAGCGGCTTGTTTTTCCGCAATGCCTTCAATGTGGGGCTATTGCTGTTGACGTGCGCGCAGGCCGAGCAATTGGCCGAGGGCGAGCAGGTGACGTTAGACCTGGATCATGGCCTCGTCCGCAACGAACAAGGCCAGACGCTGACCTGTGAACCCGTGCCGGATTTTCTGCTGGATATGGTGCGCGCGGGCGGTCTTTTGAACCTACTGAAGACGCGCAGCCGGCCGTCTTGATCACGACAAACTGGAATCGAATCATGCTTGACCCCGTGACCTTGGCCGTCCTGAAGGGACGGCTGGAACAAATCGCCGATGAGATGGATGCGACGCTGTATCGCAGCGCCTTCAATCCCATCATCGCAGAGGCTCATGATGCATGCCATGGCCTGTACGACGCCGAGTCGGGCGCGACCCTGGTGCAGGGAAAATCCGGTTTACCGGTATTTGTCGGCGCGATGTCCTTTGCTGTGCAGGCGGCTGCGCGTGCCGCCGCCGAACGCGGCGGGATGGTCGATGGCGATGTGTGGCTGTTCAACGATCCCTATGACGGCGGCACTCATGCCAACGATTTCAAGCTGGTGCGCCCGGTCTTCCGTGACGGCAAGCTGTTTTGTTTTCTGGCGTCGGCCGCGCACTGGCATGACATCGGCGGCGCCGTGCCTGGCAACTACAACCCGTCGGCGACAGAGTGTTGGCAAGAGGCCGTGCAGATTCCGCCCGTACGTATCGTGCGTGGGGGTACGCTCGACGCAGACGTGCTGGCCATCCTGAAAGCGAATACACGCCTGCCCGATAGTCTCTGGGGCGATCTGAACGGCCAGCTGGCTGCATTGGAACTCGGAGCAGGGAGGCTGGACGGCTTGCTGGGCGAGTACGGCGACAGCACGGTCAAGGATGCATTGGAGACCCTGCGCCTGCGGGCGCTGCGTCTGATGCGTGATCACATAGAACGCCTGCCGGACGGCGAGTATGCCTTTGCGGATACGCTGGACAACGATGGAGTCCGCGACGAGACGCTTACCATTGCGCTGAAGCTGCGGGTAGCCGGGGACAAACTGACCCTGGATTTTTCCGAGACCTCGCCGTCTTGCGCGGGGCCTGTGAACATTTCACGCGCGACGGCCATCGCGGCCTGCTATGTGGCGTTGAAGCATGTGTTCCCCGATGTGCCGGCGAATGCAGGCGTGTTGGACGCTGTAGACGTGGTGCTGCCCGATGGCTTGCTGATCTCGGCCGCACGTCCACGGCCCGTAGGCGGTTATACCGAAACCATCTTGCGCATGATCGACGTTATTTTCTGCGCGGTGGCTCAGGCTGCACCAGAACGCGCGCCCGCTCAGGCTTACGGCACTATCAATGCGCTGTCGATCGCCGGTTACCGCAGCGACGAGGCGCGCAAGGGACAGCGCTGGGTGATGTTCAGTTTCTTTGGCGGCGGACATGGCGGCCACAGCGATGGCGATGGCTTGTCGCATGGCAATGCGCCGATTTCCACAGCTACCATACCGCCGCTGGAAATCCTGGAGGCCGCCTATCCGGTGCGTTTTACGCAATGGGCCTTGCGTCCGGACTCTGCCGGCGACGGCCAGCACCGCGGCGGCCTGGGCGCCATCTACGAAATCGAGCTGCTGGAAGACAGCGCCGAGGCGTTTATCTTTGGTGAACGCGGGCGCAGCGCGCCGAAGGGTATCGCAGGGGGGACATCGGCCGTTCCCAACGTCTTCAAGTACGAAAACGAGGGGCAATGGCATACCCCACCCATGACCTCAAAAATGTTGGGCATACGCTTGAAACGCGGTGAACGTGTGCGCCTGGAAACGCCGGGAGGCGGCGGCTACGGATCGCCTCAGGCCCGTTCGGCACAGGCTCGCGAGCGCGACCAGAAAATGGGATATGTCAGTCAAGCAGAACAGGAGCAGGCAGCATGAGCGCCGCGCAGCAATCGTTGGTGGTCGGGGTGGATGTCGGTGGGACGTTTACCGATCTTTTTGTGTTGGATGAAAAAGCCGGCAGCGCCCGTGTGGTGAAAGTTCCTTCGACCCGTGGCGAAGAAGCCCGGGGCTTCATGAACGGCATCGAGCGTGTGGCCGACGGCGCTGATGCCATTGCGACCATTGTGCATGGTACGACGGTGGGCACCAATGCCTTGCTGGAGCGTAAAGTCGCTCGTACGGGCATCATCACGACCGAGGGATTCCGCGACGTACTGGAGATGCGCCGCCGTGACCGTCCGCAAACCTGGGGTTTGCGTGGCAACTACGAGCCGGTGGTATCACGCGATTTGCGCTTCGAGGTCAGCGAACGGGTTTTGGCTGACGGGACGATTCACACGCCGGTCGATCTGGACCAGGTGGCGACGGCGGCACGTGAACTGCTGGCCTTGGGGTGCGAGGCCGTGTGTGTGTTCTTTGTGAACGCCTACGCCAATCCCGCCAACGAAGCAGCCGCCGTCGCACGTGTGCGCCAGATATGGCCAAACAGCAATGTCACGGCTGCGACCGAAGTATTGCCCGAGATCCGCGAATTTGAACGTTGCTCGACCGCGACCTTGAACGCATCGTTGCAGCCCGTCGTAGGCAGCTATCTTTCGCGCCTGGAAACCGATTTGAAAAGCCACGGGTTCGAAGGTGAACTATTGGTGGTGCAAAGCAACGGCGGCGTCATGTCGCGTCAAACCGCGTGCGATGTGCCGGTGCGTACGGCGCTATCCGGACCGGCGGCAGGCGTGATTGCGTGCGCAGCCATAGCGCGTGCGGCCGGTTTGCCGGACGTGGTGACCGGCGACATGGGCGGTACGTCGTTTGACGTTTCGTTGGTCGCGGGCGGAGAAGCATCGCTGGCCGCGCAGACGTCGATTGAGTTCGGCATGGTGGTTCGTGCGCCGATGATTCAAATCGAGACCATTGGCGCGGGCGGCGGCTCGATCGCCAGCGTTGATGCAGGAGGTTTGCTGCAAGTCGGACCGGAATCAGCCGGCAGCATTCCCGGACCGGCCTGTTACGGACGCGGGAATACGCGCCCTACAGTCACGGACGCCAATGTTCTGTTGGGCCGCATAGCTGCAGATCGCCCACTGGGCGGCGGGCTGTTGGCGCAAATGAATACGGAATTGGCACACACGGCGATCGACACGCACGTGGGGCAGCCGCTGGGCTTGGACGCGTACGCGGCCGCCGAGGCCATCCTGACGGTGGCAAACGCCAAGATGGCTGGCGCGATTCGTGTGGTTTCGATCGAACGCGGCCACGATCCGCGCAAGTTCGCCTACATGCCTTTCGGCGGCGGCGGCGCGTTGCATGTTTGCGCGATGATGCGCGAGGTGGGCTGCACGCGCGGACTGATTCCTCGCTTTCCCGGCGTGACATCGGCATTGGGTTGCGTGATGGCGGATATGCGTCATGACGGCGTGCAGACATTGAACGTGACGCTGGACGGCTTGAACGTCGACGAGCTGGTTGCACGCATCGATGCCTTGGCCCAGGCATGCCAGGCGCGCCTGGATTCCGCAGGGATGGCATTCGAGGGTGTGCGCGAGAGTATCGAACTGGATATGCTGTATGCAGGCCAGAGCCACACCGTGACCGTTGAGGTCTCGCGCGAGGCGCTGGATCGCGCTGCGATTGGCGCGGCTTTTGAGGCTGCATATCGCCGCGCATATGGCCGCAGCTTGGCTGGCATCGCGATCCGTGTCTTGAACTTGCGTTATGCACGGATCGGTCAGCGGCCCAAATTCGATTTGGCTTTGTTGGCCCCGACCGCGACTGATATGCCCGCATCGCTGGGCACGCAGCGTGTCTACCACGGCGGGCAATGGTGGGACGCGGTGCGTTACGAGCGGCTCGCCCTGCCGATAGACGCACACGTGGATGGGCCTGCGATCCTGGAGCAACCCGACACCACCATCTGGCTGGAACCGGGATTCCGTGGACAAGTGGACGCCTTGGGCAATCTCTTGATCTCGCGCCAGGAATAAGGAGCACGCTCGTGTCACGTTCAACAGCACTCATCGTCGTCGATCTGCAAAACGACTTTCTGACGCCCGGTGGCGCCTATGATCGCGGCGGCGCGGTCAGTCCCGAGGCTCGTGCATTGCCTGCACGCGTGGCGCCTGTCGCACAGGCGGTCAAAGCGGCCGGAGGGTATGTGGCAGCCAGCCAGTTCACGCTGTGGCCGGATGCCCAGGGCGAGCCGATGATCTCGCCACACTTGCGCCGCCTGCGTCCATTTTTAAAGCGCGGCGATTTTGTCGCGGGCAGCCCCGGTCATGGCTGTGTCGCCGAGTTGGATGGACTCATCGATGTGTCGGTCTGGAAAGTCGCGTATTCCGCGTTTTTCAATACCCAACTGGATTGGGTGCTGCGCCGCACCGGTATCGACCATGTCGCCATCTGCGGCATTGTCACCAATGGCGGCGTGGCCAGCACGGCACGCGATGCGCACATGCGGGATTATCACGTGACGGTATTGGCCGATGGATGTGCTGCGCCCAGACCCGAGATGCACGATGCGGCGTTGGCGGATTTGCGTACGGTGGCCGACATTGCGACGTGTGCGGAATTTATCGCGAGTCTGTCGAAATGAGTGTAGGCCACGTCTCGCAGGAGCCAGTGTCAGCTAGCGATAATTTGCGCCGTGTTGCGCAAGATCCGGTGCCTATAGACGAGCATGGTCCTCGTGTTATCCGAGGGCCGGCCCCCGCTGGTGAGCGGGTGCCCGTCGTGATCATTGGCGCGGGCGCTTGCGGTTTGACGGCTGCCTGGCGATTGGGGCGTGCCGGGATTGAATGCGTGCTGATCGAGCGGGACGCGGTGCCCAGCGGCTCCACCGCGCTGTCCTCGGGCTTTATTCCGGCTGCGGGCACGCGTGCCCAACAGCTTGCCGGGGTGACAGATAGCCCGGCCGAATTTGCGGCCGACATTCGTGCCAAGGCGCATGGCCAGGCGGCGCCTCATCTGGTGACGGCCTATACCGAGGCGATTCCTCAGGCTATCGACGCGTTGCAAGAGGCGGGATTGACGTTTGAGGTCCTGGACGGTTTTCTGTACCCCGGCCATCATGCGCGCCGTATGCATAGCTTGCCGGAACGTACAGGCGCGGCTTTGGTTGGTGCGTTGACCAACACGGCCACTGAGGCCGGCGCCTATCTGTTGACCGATACCATCGCCCGGGAATTATGGTGCGACGCCGATGGCCGTATTACGGCCGTGGGGTGCGAGCGGCCTGATGGTGGCAGAGAGGTGATCGGCTGCGATGTGCTGTTGCTCGCTTGCAATGGTTTTGGCGGCAATCTCGCCATGCGCCGGGAATATCTGCCTGCAATGGCCGACGCCGAGTACGGCGGACACGTGGGCAACGATGGCAGTGCGGTGCAATGGGGCCTGCAATTGGGTGCGCGATTGGCCGATATGGGCGGTTATCAGGGACATGGCTCGTGGGCGATTCCTCAGGGCGCGTTGATTTCATGGGCAGTCATCATGGATGGCGGTGTGCAGATCAATCGTGCCGGAAAGCGTTTTCACGACGAAACGCAGGGGTATTCCGAGGCCGCGGTGCACGTATTGGCGCAACCGGAAGGCGTCGCATGGAATGTGTTTGACGCACACACATTGGCGCTGTTGCGCGAGTTTCCCGATTTCCGGGACGCGGAGGCGGGCGGTGCATTGCGGTGTGCTGCTGATGCTGCGGCATTGGCGGATATCATCGGCTGTGACGAGACAACGCTGACGGCTACTCTGGCATCCGTGTCCCACGATCTGGCTGACGCGTTCGGCCGGCGTTTCACGCGCCGTCTCGAGGCGCCGTACTACGCGATCAAGGTGACGGGTGCGTTATTCCATACGCAAGGCGGGTTGGACATCGATGCGCAGTGCCGAGTGTTGAACACGAACGGCAACGTTTTTCCCAATTTGCTCGCTGCCGGTGGTGCTGCTCGCGGCGTGTCGGGGAATGAGGTATCGGGCTATCTCTCCGGCAACGGCCTGCTGAGTGCCGTGGCGGGGGGATATATCGCCGCGGCGACAGCCGCAGAATTGCTGGGCCGGCCGCTATAGCGCTGCTCAACGAAAAGATCGGCCATTCAATAGGTGCGGGGTCATACCTTACGTTCCTGGCCTAATTACTGAAGTTTCTCGGAGTCACAAGGATGAAAAAGCTTGCGCAACAACTGGCCCAGGGCTGCGTTCTGGCGCCTGGCGTTTACGACGCCTTGTCAGCGTTGATCGCGGAGCAGGCCGGGTTCGATGCGCTCTATCTCTCGGGCGCTTCGATCGCCTATACCCGATTGGGGCGTTCGGATGTCGGTCTGACGACCTATACCGAAGTCGAGGATACTTTGGCCCGTATCGCAGAGCGTGTGTCGGTGCCTGTGATCGTGGATGGGGATACGGGGTTCGGAAATGCACTGAATGTGCAACGCACGGTGCGCGGCTTCGAGCGCGCTGGGGCGGCGATGATCCAGCTCGAGGATCAGACTTTCCCAAAGCGTTGCGGTCATCTGGACGGTAAAACGGTGGTGCCGGTCAACGAAATGCGCGGCAAATTGCGCGCCGCTGTCGATGCGAGGCATACCGCCGATACGCTGATCCTCGCACGCACTGACGCCATTGCTGTCGAGGGCCTGGACGCTGCGTTGGATCGCGCCGAACACTACCTGGAAGACGGCGCTGATGCGCTGTTTATCGAGGCGCTGCGTACACCTGAGCAGATGCAGGCAGCATGTTCTCGCTTTGCGGGACGTGTGCCGTTGCTCGCCAATATGGTCGAGGGGGGCAAGACGCCGATCAAAGCTGCCTCCGAATTAGCCGACGTGGGTTTTCGTATCGTGATCTTTCCGGGCGGGACCGCGCGGGCGGTGGCGCATACGTTGGCGGGTTATTACGGTAGCCTGAGGCAGAACGGCAGTACGGGGCCGTGGCGCGAACAGATGCTGGATTTTGACGGGCTTAATGCGGTGATTGGGACGCCGGAATTGTTGGCTGCGGGGGAGAGGTACGAGGGGTAATCGTCGGGTCTAGAGTTTAGGGATTAGGTGTGGCTGAGGGTGGTGTGCTTATGGACGTCGAGCCGAGGCAATCGGGCCGTGCGGGCTTCACAAAGCCGGTCCGGCGCGCGGGCGCCGGACATCGTGTTCGCTCGCTTCGTCCGGCCCCTACGGGCCTCCCTTCAGCATCCGCTCCACTCGGCTTTGAGGCGCCCTCACGGCCCGATTGCCTCGGCTCGACTCGCAGTAATTCAAGCTCATCACATCGCTGGCACGGTTGTCTTGCTTGGCGTTTTTCTGTGACCGTGTTGGCAAAGAGGAAGATCTTGCAGGGCTGCCATTTTCGGGTGCCCTGCACCCCCGAAAATGGCGATCGGTCCGGGCATGCGGCGGGGTGGCGTG
>NZ_NEVQ01000022.1 GCF_002261185.1 Bordetella genomosp. 4 | reverse complement strand
ACGAGGTTGACAAAGCGGTGTCGGCCGCGCAGGCGGCCGACCGACTCCGTGAAGCGCCAACACGGTCACTGCCCCGCCTCGACGTCCAATAGCACTCGCTCCCCCGCCCCGCCCGCACCGCAACGCCCAGGAGAACCAAACTCCTCCACCAGCACCCCACCTAGACCAGAAAACCTGCCCTGTAAAAACCCGACTATTCAGAGCAAACCAATCACTCCAACACCCGCCCCTTGGTTTCAGGCAACAGCAATGCAGTCAATATCACGATGGCATACGCACCCGTGGCAAAGGCCCCGATAGCCCAGGCCAGACCATGGCTCTGGCTGAGAAAACCCACCAGGCTAGGAAACAGCGCGCCGATGCCACGGCCGAAGTTGTACGCGAACCCTTGGCCTGAAGCCCGTACCTCTGACGGAAATAGTTCCGTCAGATAAGCCCCAATGCCACTGAAAATCCCCGACGCGGCGAACCCCAGAGGAAAGCCCAGTATCAGCATCTGAGTATTGGTGAGCGGGACCAAGGTGTACACATAGACGCTCAGCGCGGATAACACCGAGAAGATCAGCAGATTGGCTCGGCGGCCGAGCTTATCCGCCATATAGGCACCCACGATGTAGCCCACAAACGACCCAACAATGATCACCATCAGATAGCCGCCGGTATTCAATACCGACAGTTGGCGTTCGGTTTTCAAAAAGGTTGGCAACCATGTCGTGATAGCGTAATAACCGCCTTGCACGCCCGTGCACAGGATCGCGGTCACGACGGTCGTTTTGAGCAGACTGGGCGAGAAAATAGTCCAGAATGAGGGACGGTCACCGGATGCTTGCGTTTTGGCTTGCGTACGCTGAAAGACTTCGGGCTCAGGCACGTGTTTTCGGATATACAGTACCAGGAAAGCAGGCAGCACGCCGATCCAGAACAAAGAGCGCCATGCCCATTCCGGAGGCAAGATCGAGAATGCCAAGGTGTACAAAATCGCGGCAGTTCCCCAACCAACCGCCCAACCGCTTTGCACAGTACCGACGGCTTTGCCGCGGTGTTGGGCACGGACAATTTCACCCATCAGCACCGAGCCTACCGCCCACTCTCCGCCAAAACCCAGACCTTGCAAGGCGCGCAGAACGAAGAGCTGTTCGAAGTTTTGCGCAAAGCCGATCGCAACCGTACATACCGAGAACCACAGGATCGTGATCTGCAGTACACGCACGCGGCCATATCGGTCAGCCAGAATTCCGGCCAACCAACCGCCTACTGCTGAAAACAGCAGTGTGACCGTACCGAGCATCCCCGCCTGGCCTTTGTCTATGCCCCACAACTGAATCAGGGTAGAGATGACAAACGTAAAGACCATGAAGTCCAGCGCATCGATGGCCCAACCACCGAATGCGCCAATGAAGGTCCGGCGTTCTGTTTGATTTAACTCTCTATACCATTGCATGGTTGTCTCTTAGAGGGAAGGGAAGCCGTAAAGGGCTTGGGGATTCGTGACCAGGATGCGATGCCGCGTTTGCGCGTCAGGCGCCCAGTCCGCGAGTTGATTGCGCAGCTTGCCCGTGTTGACCATGGGAGAGGTATGCACATGAAGCCAATCGCTGCCCCAGACCATGCGGTCGGGTGCAGCAGCGATCAAGGCCTGAGCCCACGGGATCACGTCGGTATAGTGATCGAACTGATTGCTGATACGGTATGAGCCCGATAGTTTTACCCACCAGCCATGATCCTGCACCATGTGCAGCAAGGCTTGGAATCCAGGGCTCTGCAGCCCTTCGGCGACAGGCATGTGTCCCATGTGGTCCACCACACCGGGCACCGGTAGTTTGCGCATGCGTGGCAGCAGCTCCGGCAGTTGGCGCGCGTCCATCAAGAACTGCATATGCCAGCCCAGATCCTTGATACGGTGCGCCAGCGTTTCCATCGCGTCAAACCCGATGCCGCCGCCAAACAGCACGTTGATGCGCAGGCCACGTACGCCAGCCTCGTGCATGTCCTGCAGTTCGCGATCGGTGATCGTCGGGGCGACAACGCCGATGCCACGTAAACGATCCGGATTGCGGCGCAGGACTTCCAGCATGTAGCGGTTGTCCGTGCCGTACACGCTGATTTGCACCAATACTCCGCGCGACATGCCATTGGTGTCCAGCATGGCTAGATACGAGCTTTCTGTTGCGGGGTGCGGCGTGTAGGTGCGTTCTGGCACCATGGGATACGCTATCGCGTCGTCAGCGACGACATGCGCGTGCGTATCGCAGGCACCGGGCGGGATGTCGAACCGTGCGGGCTCTTGTTGAGATAAGGGCAGGGGGGGCAGGCAGAACGGCACCTCTTGTTCGGGGTGCGCAGAGGGACTAGGCATACAACGTGTCTCCGGAAGTGGTGCTTGCGATATACCGGGGATACCGGATCACGCAAGCATCCGCACTACCGCGTCACGCCAGTTGACGCAGCAGCAATTCCCAGAATTTTACGCGCGTCTGCAGCGTTGAGATCAAGATGTGCTCATCCAGGGTATGGGCCCCGTTGCCGTCAGCGCCCAAGCCATCCAAGGTGGGCACACCCATTGCCGAGGTGAAATTGGCATCGCTGCCGCCACCGGTCATGGGCGCCTCCGCCAATTCAAAGCCCGCCTCGCGGGCGTAACCTTGCGCCATTTCCAGCAAGGCGACCGCAGCATCGCTACGCACCATGGGCGGACGGTTCAGTTCGACATCGATGTCCAGTTCCACATCGGGGCCGACCGCGCACAGATTGCGCATGCGGCGCAGTACGTCCTCGGCGGCACCCATATCGGGCACCCGGAAATCCACCACGCAGCGGCATTGTGCAGGGACCGTATTGGTCACCGTGCCGCCGGCGATAGTGCCTACGCTGACCGTGACGCCGCGTTCGTAGTCCGTCATGGCTTCCAGAGCCAACACTTGATGCGCCATTTCGCGAATCGCGCTGCGGCCTTTTTCATGTTGCATGCCCGCGTGGGCGGGGCGCCCCTTGACGTTCAGTCGCAGCATGCCGGTGCCTTTGCGCGCCGTGACGCAGCCGCCTCCGTTGGGACGCGCAGGCTCGCACACCAGGCCGTATTTGGCATTGGCGGCAAAGCGCTCAATCGACGCACGCGAGGCGTGGCTGCCGGTTTCCTCGTCGGGCACCATCAGAAAATCCACGGGCAATTGTGTGGAGCCTGGCTTCACCAAATTCGATAAAGCCGTCAGCGCCAGATAAATGCCGCCCTTCATGTCATAGCTGCCGGGGCCATACAGACGGTCGCCTTCGATACGGCAAGGGTTCTCTTGCAGTGTGCCGATCGGATGTACCGTGTCCAGGTGCGCCAATACGAGAATGCCTTTGCGGGTATCGCCGGCTACGCGGTTTGTGGCATACAGCAAGGGGCCAGTATCAGCGCCCAGCGACGTCACCTCCACGGCCAGACCGGCAGCGCGTGCCTGAGCCTCGACCAACGCCGCCATCTTGGTCACGCCCTCGGGCGAGTTCGAGGGCGACTCGCAGCGCACCCACGATTGGATGCCGGCGACCAGGGCTTCAGTAGACGGGAGGGCGGACATATCGGTATTCCAGATAAATGATGAATGACAAGAAACTCAAGCCACGTGCTGGCCGGCCAGCTTGGCCAATTCTGCCTCGCTGGGCAGCTTGCCTTCGAACCACAGGCTGGCGCAGGCGGCCGACATGGCCCGGCCGTCGTGGCCTATGCCGGGGACGACTTGCAGGGTCCAGTTAAACGGCACACCGCGACGCGCCGCCTCGCGTTGACCCGCCTCGAAATAGTGATGCGCGCGGGCAAAACGATGCGGCCCCTGGCGTAACGCGGGCGGTTCCGACGGTAGATTGGGGTCGTTGGTGCTGATGTCTTGATCGCCCGCCAGAATCGTCATCGGATAGGCCAGCAGACGCACCAGGTGATCTTCGGTCAGGCCTACGCCGTCCAGCCCCTCAGGAAAGCGATGTTCGAACGTAGGCAGGGTGTACCAGCCGGGATTGCCGGCGGCGACGGCGCAGAATGGCGCATGGGATTGGCTGCTCATCAGACGATGCACAAACTGACCCCCCGCGGAATGACCGAATAAATGGGCTTGCTCTACCTCGGTGATGCCGGCGGCACGCAGGTCGGCAAAGACCTTGCCGATCAATGCGTAGGTCCAGCCATCCACATGGCGCGGGTTGCCGCCCGGACTGAATACGCGGCCATTGTTGTAGCTCTCTACGCCGGGCCAGATATCGTTGGAAAACGTCGGCGCCACAATCAGAACATTGTGCTTGTCGGCCGCGGGAATCCAGAAATCACGATAATCGTCGCCATTGCGCAGCACGCCATGCTGCACGATCACGACGGGCCGATCGGGCGTATAGCCATAGGGCCGATAGGTTTGCAATGTGAATGGACGATCGGCATTGCGATCGTCATCGACGTAGACAAAGGCATTACGGCCGGCATGGCCGAGTTCCAACCCAATACGATCGACATTGGTGAGTTCTGCTTTCATGATGGCTCAGGCGTTCAAGTGGCAGGCCGACCAATGGCCCGGTGCGATTTCTTTGAGTTCGGGGACGGCCTCGCGGCAGCGTGCTGTGGCATGCGGGCAGCGCGGGTGAAAAGTACAGCCCGATGGGGGATTCAATGGCGACGGGATCTCGCCCTGAATCGGCGTGAACTTACGGCCGCGGCGACCGACGTCGGGTACCTCGGCCAACAGCGCTTGGGTATACGGATGGTTCGCACGCGCAAAGATCTCGGATGCCGGGGCGCGTTCGACGATTTTGCCCAAATACATGATGGCGACGCGGTCCGAGATGTGTTTGACCACGCCCAAATCATGGCTGATGAACAGATAGGTAAAGCTGTGCTGTTCACGCAGTTCCATGAACAGATTGATGACTTGAGCTTGAATCGACACGTCCAGCGCAGCAACCGGTTCGTCGCATACCAGGAACTTGGGCGATACCATCAGTGCGCGTGCGATCCCGACGCGCTGGCGTTGTCCTCCGGAAATCTGATGGGGAAAACGGTCGCGATATTCGCGATCCAGCCCGACTTCAGACAAGGCACGGTCAATGCGTTCGGGAATGTCGGCGGCTGGCGCAAGCTTGTGCACTTTCAATGCCTCGCCCAAAATCTGCCGCAGGCGTTGACGCGGATTCAGCGAGGCTTGCGGGTCTTGGAAAATCATCTGCACGCCCAGCGTATAGGCCAAGCGTTCGGCGCCACGCAGCGTAGCCGTGGACTGACCTTGGTACAGCAATTCTCCTTCCGTTTGCCGATGCAATCCGGCTACGACCCGGCCCAGCGTGGATTTGCCACAGCCGGACTCACCGACTAGGCCAAGCACTTCGCCGCGCTGGATCGACAGGTCGACGCCGTTGACGGCATGAACAGTGCGGCGATCGATGGGTTTGCCGGTCAGCGCGAGGATGCGCTGGGCCAGATCGGGATGTTGCTCGAAACGCTTATGGACGTTGCGTAGCTCGATAACAGGCGTGTCTTGCGGGGTCATGCGGAAGCGGTCTCGATGGCAATCGGGGCGTAGCAGCGGTAGCTGCGCGGGCCTTCTTGCAGGATGGAAGGAGCTTGTTCAGCGCAACGCGTCACGGCGCGCGTGCAGCGCGGACGGAAAGCACAGCCCACGGGCCGGCCCGCGAGGCTGGGCGCCATGCCGTCGATCTGATGCAGCCGTTGGCCTGGAGCGGTATTCGCTGGCATGGAATCAAGCAGCCCCTTGGTATAGGGGTGACGCGGCGCATCCAACACCTGATTGACTGGACCGGCCTCGACGATGCGGCCTGCGTACATCACGGCCACCTGATCGGCCAGCTCGGCGACCACGCCCAGATCGTGAGTAATCCAGATCAGCGCCGTATCGTACTGGCGACAGATTTCCTGCATGCGATACAGGATTTGTCCCTGAATAGTCACGTCCAGCGCGGTAGTCGGCTCGTCGCAAATAATCAGATCGGGGCGATTCAACATGGCGATGGCAATCGCCACGCGCTGGCGCATGCCGCCGGAAAATTCGTGCGGGTAGCTGTCCAGACGTTTTTCAGGCGAAGGAATACCCACCATTTCCAGGGCTTCGCGGCAGCGTTCGCGCGCCTGGGCTGCGGGTATGTTTTCGTGCGTCAGGATGGCTTCCATCATTTGTTCGCCAACGCGCAAGACCGGGTTCAGCGTCATCAACGGATCTTGAAAGATCATCGCGATGCGGTTGCCGCGCAGGCGCCGCATGCTTTCCTCGTCGAGTTTGCGCAGGTCTTGGCCTTGGAACAGAATCTCGCCGGAGACAATTTCCCCGGGCGGATCAATCAGACCCAGCAAGGAAAACCCCGTGACGGATTTACCAGAACCGGATTCGCCGACCAGACCCAGAATCTCGCCGCGGCGCACGGTCAGGTCTACCCCATCGACGGCCGGCCACGCGCCGGCTTCGGTATGAAATGCGGTGCGCAGGCCGCGCACCTGTAAGATGATGTCGTTCATTAGCGGCGCGGGTCCAGGGCTTCGCGCAGGCGGTCGCCCACGATGTTGATGGTCAGGATCAGCAGCAATAGCGCGACCCCCGGGAACATGCTGATCCAGTAATCGCCCGACAGCAGATACTGAAAGCCGTTGGCGATCAGCAAACCCAGCGAAGGTTCGGTGATCGGCACTCCGACGCCCAGAAAGGACAAGGTGGCTTCCAATGCGATCGCAGTCGCGATTTGAATCGTGGCGAACACCATCACCGGCCCGATACAGTTGGGCAGCAGATGGAACACCATGATGCGCCATGCGGGAAAGCCCAGATTTGCGGCTGCCTCGACGTATTCCTTGCGCCGTTCCTGCAATGCGCGGCCGCGCATGATGCGGGCATAGTGCGCCCACTGCACGACGACCAACGCCAGGATGACCTTGTCGACGCCGCGGCCCATCATCGCCAGCAATACCAGCGCGACCAGAATCGTGGGAAACCCCAGGATAAAGTCGACGATCCGCATGATCAATGTGTCGACAAAACCGCCAACGTAGGCTGCGATCAATCCGGCCATGCTACCGATGGCCGTCGACAGCGCGACGGCCGACAAGCCCACCATCAGGCTGATGCGTAGACCATACAGGATGGCGCTCAACATATCGCGGCCCTGATCGTCAGTGCCCAGCAAATAAACCATGCCGTCCATCGAAGTCGAGCGCGGTGCGAGGCGGCCGTCCAGCAGATTCAGATTGGCCAGATCGTAGGGGTTTTGCGGCGCAAAATAGGGCGCCACCAACACCACGATCATCAGGATGGCCAGCGCAATGATCGAGCCTGTGACAGTGGGGCGGCCGCGCAGTTTTTTCAGAATGGCGGCGCGGCGCGGCGTGTCTTCCAGCGGCTGGATAGTGCGCATGCGAGCGTTTTGAGTAGGATGAGCCATAGCGTTAATGCGAAGGAGCAACGAGTTGCACACGCGGGTCGAGCGCGGCATACAAGATATCGACAACAAAATTGACGATCACAAAGATCAGCGTGACGAGCATCACATAGGCCACGACGACAGGGCGATCCAGCTGGTACACGCTGTCGATCAAGAGCTTGCCCATGCCGGGCCACGCGAACACGGTTTCGGTGATGGTGGAATAGGCGATCAGGCTGCCGAACTCCATGCCTACCACCGTCACGACAGGAATCAGGATATTGCGCAGAATGTGCCGGCGCACAATGCGCCCCGGCTTCACGCCTTTGGCGCGCGCAAACTTTACGTATTCCTGGGTCTGCGCCTCGGCCACGCCGGTGGCGGTCAGGCGTAGAACCAATGCGATGTTGGCGAGCGCCAGGTTGATGGCGGGCATGATCACATGCGACCAGCCATCAGCGGTCAATATCGACAGCGGCACGCCCAGCACACTGACTGTCTCGCCGCGTCCCGATGCCGGCAGCCATCCTAGCCAGACGGCAAACAACAGGATCAGCATCATGCCCTGCCAGAAGTTGGGCAGCGAAAAACCCAGCACCGATGTGGCCATGATGCCGCGCCCCAATGGCCGATCTCGGTACAGGCCCGCAACCAGGCCCAGCGGGATGCCGATAATACAGGTCAGGGTAATGGCGACCACCACCAGCTCAAATGTGGCCGGCATACGCTGCACGATCAGCTCGATCGCGGGGATCCCGTGCACGAAAGACGTGCCCAGGTCACCGTGCAGCGCACGTTCCAGAAAGGTGAAGTATTGCTGCCAGATGGGCTGGTCGAGCCCCAGGCGGGCAATGGTGGCGGCGCGTGCTTCCACCGTGGCTTCGGGGCTGACCAGCAATTCGATCGGATCCCCCACGGCATACACCGCGAAAAACACCACGACCGACACGGCCAGCAGGACAAACAGGCTTTGAATCAACCTGCGGAGGGTAAACAGAACCACGTTAGGCGTTCCTTACGACTTGCAAAAAAAGTCCTCATGTCGAGCCATTGATTGGCTCGCCTCATGAGGCACGGCGCGGCGGGAGAAATGTCTCACGCTGCGCCGTGGGCTTACCGTGCCAGAGGGCGTTGTTACAAACAACCTTATGGGACGGATTTCACTGACGAAGCGAGAGTGTACTGGTCTGCGCGCCCTTCGTAGGTCAACCCCTTGCGAAATGCCCAGATGCTGCTCTCGAAATGCAGGGGAATGCTGGGCAGATCGGCCAGTGTCAGTGTCAGGGCCTGCTGCAACAGTTTTTCACGTTGCGCGTCGTCTACCGTGGTGACGGCCTGGCGGAATATCTGGTCCAGTTCCGGATTCGAATAGCGGCCGTAGTTGCTGGTACCCATGCCCAACTCGGGCGCGAACGAAGTCACCCAGTACTGCAGAAACGACGAGGCTTCGCCGGTCTCAGATGACCAGCCTCCCATCGAAAAACTGAACTCCCGCTTGGCGCGCCTCGGGAAATACACCGAGCGGGTCATGGCGTCGACATGTGTCTTGATGCCTATGCGCGATAGATATTGCGCTACGGCCTGGGTGATCTGGCCATCGTTGATGTAGCGATCATTGGTCGATGACAACGTGAGTTCGAAACCGTTGGGATATCCTGCTTCGGCCAGCAGTTTTTTCGCCCCCGCGGGATCGTAGGTCAGTTGTGGGGGATGGGGCAGCGTTCCAAACATCCCGTCAGGCAAGAACTGATTGGCCGGCATGGCCATCCCGTCCATGATTCGGTCGACAATGGTCTTGCGGTCGATCGCCATGCTGATAGCCCGCCGCACGCGGGCATCTTGCAGGGGATTCTTGCCGTTATCGGCTTTCACGAACGGACTGTTATCGCGGCCGACATCTGCCTGGAAATACACCACGCGCACCGACGGCGTGACGACATAGCCAAAGCCCGGCGTGTTCTTGATACGTTGTACGTCACGAGCAGCAGGGCTTTCGACGACATCGAAATCACCGGCCAACAAGCCCGTCAAGCGGGGACCGGCGTTCGGTACAGGCACAAACTTCACGGTGCGCCACCCGGGCTTTTGGCCCCAGTAATCCTCGTTGCGTTCGAGTTCGATCCCGCTGCCTTTCACGTACGATTTGAGCTTGTACGGGCCCGTGCCAACGGCATGTTTGCCATTATTGAAATCCGCGACCCGGGGCCAGCCACCGCTGACGCCGCATTTTTTCTCCAGATCGAATGTGATGGAGCCGTGTTCTGCGATGCCATTCCATATGATGCCCATCCGCGTGAGATCGTTGGGCAACAGAGGATACGGTTTTCGCGTTTTGATGATCAGCGTATTAGCATCCGGCGTCTGAACATCGGCGAATTTCTGCACGACGGCTTCATACGAACCCGCGATCGACTCTTCGTTATTCATGGCGCGGCAGAACGTGAAAATCACATCCTGCGGCGTCAGCGGCTGACCGTTCGAAAACTTGACGTCTTTCTGCAGCTTGAATTCCCACGTGGTGTCGTCCAGCGTTTTCCAGGAGGCAGCCAAGCCGGGAATCAAGCTCATCTTGGCATCCTGGGCCACCAAGGTCTCGAAAATCTGCGACGCCATGGCGTTGTTCGGCGTGGCTTGGTGATAGTGCGGATCCATGGCAGTTGGCTCCGAGGCCAATGCAATGGTCAGGGATTGGGCGTGAGTGCCGGCAGCCAGGCCGAGCAGTGCAGTCAGGGTGGCCAAGCGGAGACGAGAGACGATCATAGTGTGTTCTCTGAGGCGGGGTTCTTGGGCGAATGCAAAGCGGGAGACACAAGGATCAGGCGCCTGCAAGGCGGCTACACATGAAGTAGGGGAATACCGGGCCGAGCACGAGTCGCGGGCCCACGTATCGAGCGGTTTAGGTCAAAGCCATGTGCCGGACGCAATGGCCGGTTTCGTGCCACGATCACCGTTTTTCCCCCGGGGAAAGGCCGCTGGCCTGAGGCTCGTGCGGCGCTGATTTTTATCTGCAGGCTGATTCTAGGAGCCTGCCAGCTTTCTCGACAATTAGAATATTTGCCACAGCGTTTGCTTTTTTGGCAAGGCTGTCGGGACAATACGGGCAGTCATAGCGCGCTGATCCCGACCTTCGCGCAAAGGTTAAGCACATGCACGGCATCGCATTGAAGTATTTTGTGGCAGTTGCCCAAGCAGGCAGTCTGAGCGGCGCGTCCAAACAGTTGCACGTCGCAGTTTCGGCCATCAGCCGCCAAATCGCCAGCTTGGAAGAAGAAGTCGGCTCCCCGCTATTTGACCGGGCGCCGCGCGGCATGGTCTTGAGCGAGGCCGGTAGGCTTCTGCTGGCTCATGCACGCCGGACGCAATTAGAGGCAGACGAAGTGCTACGGCAGATCGCAGGGTTGCAAGGCGCGCCGCACGACGAAATCCGGGTTGGGGCATCCGAGGGCCCTGCCCAGGGGTTTCTGCCCGTCGCGATGGTCGATTTTCGAAAGCAATATCCACGCACGCGTTTCGCTCTGCATGTCGTGACTCCGCCCGAGGCCATGCGCGCCATTGCCAACGGCGATATCGATGTCTCGGTATCCTTCAACGTCGAGCCCGCCCAAGGGGTGCAGGTACTGCACTCCTGGCGGGCCCCCGTCTACGCCGTCATGGCCGCGAATCATCCCTTGGCGGCACGCAGCCAACTGCATTTGGAGGAGGTATTGGCCTATCCCTTGGCGTTGACCGACGATAAAAGCACGGCGAGGCGTCTTTTGAACCGCACATGTGCCCTGGAGGCCATGCCTTTGCACGCCGCTCTGGTATCGAACTACTCACCAGCACTGCATGGTTTCGTACGGCATTCCAACGCCGTGATGTTTGCTGGATATATCTCCGTGGCTTGGCGATTGGTTCAGGATGGACTGGTCGCTCGTCCCGTTGTCAGCGCCGAGCTGCAATCGCGTAATTTGCAGATCCAGACCATGGAGGGCCGCTTATTGCCGATAGGGGTGGCGCGTTTCATCGACCACCTGAAAGCGCGCATCGATGCACTGGAGTCAACGTTGGAGTCATCGCCGGGAAGCTGATGCGGCGGTGTTGCTCTCGGGATAATTCGGCGATAAAGCCCAACGAAAACTCCGCGCCGCGGGCGTGCTGTGGACTGTCTTTCGGGGTGTTTTATCCAGGGGGTGTCCCGGCGATAAAAAACCCCTCAAAACCGGATCGGAATCCCATTTTGAGGGGTGGATGCGCGATTGCTCGCGCACTCGGCCGCGTTATGCGGCCAGCTCAGACTTACTTGCCCTTTGCCGAATGCACCGACATGGCCAGTGTGTACTGATCACGGCGGCCTTCATAGCTCAAGCCTTTGCGGAATGCCCAGATGCTGCTTTCAAAGTGCAGCGGGATCAGCGGCAGCGTGTCCAGCGCGATTTGCGTGGATTGCTGCAGCAGTTGCTTGCGCTTTTCCGGGTCGATCGTGACGATAGCCTGTTCATAGACTTTGTCGAAATCGGGATTCGAATAGCCACCGTAGTTGCTGGTTCCCAGGCTGCGGTTCGAGTCCAGCGAAGCGACCCACAATTGGAACAGCGCCGAGGCCTCGCCCGTTTCCGCCGGCCAGCCGCCCATCGCAAAACTGAACTCACGCTTGGCGCGCTTGGGGAAATAAATCGAAGCCGTCATGGCGTCGACATGCGCCTTGATCCCGATGCGCGACAGATATTGCGCCACGGCTTGCGTAACCTGAGCATCATTCACATAACGGTTGTTCGTGGATGACAACGTCAGTTCAAAACCATTCGGGTAGCCGGCTTCCGCCAGGAGTTTCTTGGCGCCTTCCGGGTCGTACTTGATTTCGGGGGCTTTGGGCAGGGCGCCAAACATGCCATCGGGCATGAATTGGTACGCCGGGGTAGCCAGCCCGTCCATAATGCGCTGATTGATGGTCTTGCGGTCGATCGCCATATTGATTGCCTGGCGCACGCGCAGATCTTGCAGCGGGTTCTTGCCATCGGCGCTCTTGACGAAGGGGCTGGGGTTGCGACCCACATCGGGCTGGAAAAACACCAGGCGCGTGGACGGAGTAGCGATAAAGCCAAAATTGCTGTTGTCTTTCAAACGCGGCAGATCTCGTGCGGCCGGATTCTCGATGACATCGAAATCACCCGAGAGCAAGCCGGTCAGGCGCGGACCCGCGTTCGGCACGGGGACGAACTTCACCGTTTTCCATTCAGGCTTCGTGCCCCAATAGTTTTCGTTGCGTTCCAGCTCGATGCCGGTGCCCTTGACGTAGGACTTCAAGGTGTACGGGCCGGTGCCAATGGCATCTTTGCCATTATTGAAATCCGCCACTGTCGGCCACGGACCGGTCACGCCGCAGCCTTCTTTCGGTGCAAATTTCAGCGGACCGTGTTCCACGATGCCGTTCCAGATGATTGGCAGTTGCCGGGCCAATTCGGCCGGCATCAGGGGAAAGGGCTCCGCCGTCTTCAGAATGACGGTGTGCTCGTCGGGTGTCTGTACGTCCGTCAGCAGCTTGGTGACCGTCATGTACGACTGCGAGATATTGGTTTCGTTATTCAGCGTACGGCAGACCGAAAACAGCACGTCTTGCGACGTAAAGGGCTGGCCATTAGAGAACTTCACGCCCTCGCGCAGCTTCAGTTCCCAGGTCAGATCGTCCAGGTTTTTCCACGATGTCGCCAGACCGGGGATCAGCTCCATGTCGGCGTTGCGATTGATCAGCGAGTCATAGACGTGGGCAGCGAACGCATCGTTCTGGGTCTGTTTGTGATAGTGCGGATCGGCAGAGGTGGGCTCAGACGACAGCGCGATCGTCAGCGACTGGGCCAGGACAGTCGGCGCGGCAGCAAGGCTGGCGCTCGCGGCCAGCAAGGCCAGGGAAGTACGCAATTTCATTGGGGCTCCGAATCGGCAAATGACTGCGCCACGATCGGCAGGGGGCCGAAAGTCGTAATCAATCATTGCAAGGGGGCGATTATCGGAAGCGATTTCGTGCGTTGTCAATGCGCACAGTCCGCTATTGCCGGACCGGGTTTCCGGGATCGTGACCAAAAAGCCCCCGCGCCGCGCATTCGGCCGGCTGCCCCCAAGGGGGCGTTTTTGTTGTGGGGCGGCCCAACAAAAATAAAGGCGCCGCGCCCCGCTTCGGGGTGCGGCGCCTCGGGGCGCATCGTGTGATACCGCGGACATTGCCGGACTGCTACCGGGCTGCCTCAGTGCAAAGAACAGTGTTCAGCGGACTGCATCGCCACATCATCATGGCACGCGTGCGAAAGTCTTTGCGAGGCGACAGGCAAAGCCAGCGGAAATCGCCGCAAACGGGCAAGACTTTGCCGCCGACCTCTTTCAGAGGCGGGCGGCAAGTTGCCCGCGGATTACCACTGCGAACCGGTGTAGTGGGCGCTGGCGGCGCGGGCGCGGTTCATGGCGTCGTGCACGTCAGCTACGTAGTCGGCAAAGGCGCCGGCAGCGCGGGCGATCGCAGCACCAGCTTGCTTGAGCAGGGCTTGCGGTTGGATGTTCTGTTGGCTTTCCATTGCGCCACGGAGCAGGTCGCGCTCGAGGGCATCGGTCAGGCGGGCATTTTGGTTCAGGGTCAGTTCGCTCATGGTATTTCTCCAGTCCGTTTCGTCATGGGGTAAACCATTATAGGGATAACCCTAAGTGCAATGCAACATAAACCTGTGGATAAGTTGTAACTCCCTCTAACCGTGGTGGTTTCGCAACTGCCGCGCGGCGTCCGCCAGTTCTCCCGCTGTCAGTCCTATGGGGCCCAGCCCGCCAGAAACCAGTGCGTCGGCCGCGGCCCCATGCAGCCAGACCGCGCCCGGAATTGCTTGATCCAGCATGATGCCCTGCGCAATCAGGCTCCCCATCATGCCCGCCAGGACGTCCCCTGTTCCTGCCGTTGCTAAACCCGGATTACCACTGCGATTGACCCAGCATCGGCCGTCCGGCCGGCAAACGAGCGTGCCGGCCCCTTTCAGGACGACCCAGGCTTGATGCCGCTGCGCCAAGGCGCGAGCCGCATGTTGACGATTGGCCTGAATTTCCCGGCTGGTGCAATTCAACAGCCGGGCCGCCTCCGCGGGGTGGGGAGTCAGGATCACCGTACCGGGTCCCCACGGAGGTAATAACCCTCCGGCTAGGAGATTGAGCCCGTCGGCATCCAACACCAAGGGCGTATTGCTGCGCAGCGCGAATAACCTGTTAAGGGTGTTCAACGCCTGCGTACCTGTTCCAAGGCCGCAGCCCGCTACCCAGGCGTCCACCGGAAGAGCGGCCTGGAAAAGCGAGGCTGCATCGCGCAGCATCAACTCCGGCTGAAGCAAGTCGCATGGGATCGGGCAATCTGCTTGAGCAAACCCGATCAGTACCTTGCCCGCTCCGGTTTTCAGCGCCGAACGTCCGGCCAGTAACGCTGCTCCCACCATCCCCGGGCCGCCCCCGATGATCGCCACGGTGCCAAATGTGCCTTTGTGAGCGTCGGCAGGGCGCGCCGCAAACAAGGAGGGCAAATCCTCGGGACGGATCTGGGTAGGCTCGCCCTCGGTCGCCGGCAGAACGGGCGCACGTGGAGAGATATCGGTCTGGTGATCGGGCATAGTCAGGCGGCATTCGCTCGGTTGAACTCCCGCTTGCTGCCCGAAAGCAGCGGCGGGCGACTATCCACTATAGTGCCCGGAAAGCATTCACATCGCACGGAGGAGATCATGTCCGATACATCGCTTGCACATTACGCGCGTTACCAATCCCTGAAACTGCGCCGCCATCCGCAGGGAGTTCTGGAAATCATCATGGGTGCCCGAGGCGGCGTGCCGGGAAAGCTGTCCACGGCCGATGAGCATCTGCATAGAGAGTTGGCCGATATCTGGCGCGATGTGGATACAGACCCGGACACCCGGGTCGTGGTGCTTCGCGGCGAAGGCAAGGGCTTTTCCGGCGGTGGGGATTTGGAGTTGGTCGAGCAGATGGCCGACGATTTTCAGGTGCGGTCCCGCGTCTGGCGCGAGGCACGCGATCTGGTCTACAACGTGATCAACTGCAACAAGCCTATCGTATCCGCCATGCACGGCGCGGCCGTAGGCGCGGGCTTGGTGGCAGGGCTGTTGGCCGATATTTCCATCGCCGCTCGTGACGCCCGCATCATTGACGGGCACACCCGGCTCGGGGTGGCCGCCGGCGATCATGCTGCCATAGTCTGGCCGCTGCTCTGCGGCATGGCCAAGTCCAAGTATTACTTATTATTGTGCGAAACCGTCAGCGGCGAGGAGGCCGAACGCATCGGCCTTGTCTCGCTCTGTGTGGACGAAGCAGAGCTTATTGCAAAGGCTTTCGAAGTCGCAGGCAAATTGGCCAACGGCTCTCAAACCGCTATCCGTTGGACCAAATATGCGCTGAACAACTGGTTGCGCATGGCGGGGCCCAGTTTCGACGCCTCGCTGGCATTGGAATTCATGGGTTTTGCCGGGCCAGACGTGCGCGAGGGCATACAGTCCTTGCGCGAGCGCCGTCCCCCGAATTTCAGCCCGGACGCGCCGTTCTGAGCGGCGCAGGCGGGGACGGAACAAGGGCGCGCCGGCCTGACTTCATCAGCGTTTATTCAAAAAGCGCGCGAAAGCGTCTTGCGCTTCTTGGGTCTTCAGGCGTGCCCGAAACTGCGTCGCTTCAAATTCCAGCGTTTCCGTAATGGCTGCGCGATCGGCACGCTTGAGCATGCTCTTGGTCAGGCGCAGCGCTTCGCGCGGTTGCGCCGCCAGCGCCGCCGCGACTTGTTTTGCCATTGCCAATGTCTCGCCCGGTTCGGTGACCGTGGTCGCCAGCCCGGCATCCTGCGCCTCGTCGGCGCTGAATGCCTTGCCCTGAAGCAGCCATTGCGCGGCCTTGCGTGCTCCGGCCAGACGCGGCAGCAACAGACTGGAAGCGCCTTCGGGGCACAAACCGAGCGCGACGAAAGGAATCCGCAGGGTGGCATTGCGGGCAACATAGACAAAATCGCAATGCTGCAGCAGCGTCACGCCGATGCCGATGGCATAACCTTCCACCGCCGCGATGACTGGCACATCCGTGGCGATCAGGGCACGCAGAAAGGTCATCCCGGCACTGTCGCCTTCGGGGCGGCCGGCCTGAAAATCATGCAAATCATTGCCGGCGGTGAAATGTTCGCCCGCTCCTGACAAGATGATGGCGGACAGGCTCGAATCCTCGGAGGCGTGACGCAATTGCTCCGCCAACGCATGGTAAGTCGCGATATCCAACGCATTCCGGCGCGCCGGCCGATTGATTGTCAGTTGCAGCACAGCGCCGTCGCGTTGGACGATCAGACTATCTTGCATGGTGTCGATCCTCCGTTACTCGGCCAAGGCTTTGCCCGCCAAACGGCGCTGGCTTTGCTGGTATTCCTGTCGCAGCGTGGCTACGATCTCGGCTGCTGGACGCACGCTGTCTATGCCGCCTACTCCTTGCCCTGCGCCCCAAATATCTTTCCAAGGTTTGACCCGCGTCGATCCAAAATTGGACGCGCCGGCATCGGGGGCGGGCAGGTTGGCCGGATCCAATCCCGCTGCCGCGATGCTGGCCTTCAGGTAGTTGCCGGGTATGCCGGTAAAGAACGGCGTATACAAAATATCCGATGCACTAGCGTCCACGATGGCCTGTTTATACGCCTCCGAGGCGTTGGCTTCTGCGCTCGCGATAAATCGCGTTCCCATATAGGCAAAGTCGGCCCCCATCGCCAATGCGCCCAATATCCCCGCGCCCGAGGTGATCGCGCCTGACAAAATAACCGGGCCGTCATAAATACGCCGCACTTCGGACAAGAGGGCAAACGGACTGAGCGTGCCCGCATGGCCGCCTGCGCCCGCGCATACCAGAATCAGGCCATCGACCCCGGCCTCCAGCGCTTTCTCGGCATGGCGCAGCGTCGTCACGTCATGGAAAACTTTTCCTCCCCACGCGTGAATCCCGGCGACCAGATCCCCGGGCGCCCGCAGGCTGGTGATGATAAATGGCACGCGATGCTTACCGCAGCTCTGCAGATCATGTTCCAGCCTGTCATTGGACTGGTGAATGATCTGATTCACCGCAAACGGCGCAACCGCCGCCGACGGATGGGCCTGTCGGTAATCGGCCAGGGCCGCCTGCACTTCGGACAGCCAGTCGTCCAGCAGGGTCTGGGGGCGGGCATTCAGTGCAGGAAAGGATCCCATCACGCCGCTCGTACACTGCGC
This sequence comes from Bordetella genomosp. 4, assembly GCF_002261185.1. Taxonomy (GTDB): domain Bacteria; phylum Pseudomonadota; class Gammaproteobacteria; order Burkholderiales; family Burkholderiaceae_B; genus Bordetella_A. Next base: position 680,434 of record NZ_NEVQ01000022.1, on the reverse strand, counting down.
CACCACCAATTTGGGATTCGACACAATAAACATGGGCGAGCAGATGACCGGCAACGTCATCTGCGCATAGAGCTGATTGACCAGAGAACTGGGCTGGGCTTGGTCGCGTGCGTTCATGGTGGATGAAACGTAGTGGTTGAAAGAAGGGAGGACACCTGCTTATAATTACCTACCGGCTGTCCGGTAATTAATTATCTTTCATTTAACGGCATGCGCCGCAGGCCTGTCAATGCAGGTTTATCGGTGTAGCCACCTGTGTCAAATTCAGGTCGTCATGTCCACTAGCCCGCTTGCCGCAAAACGACCCCGTGCGGGCCGGCCGCCCACGATAGCCGCTCCTCGGGAGCGCATCCTGGAAGAGGCCGCCCGGCTATTCGCCCGTTGCGGCTACGAGAGCAGCTCGATTGCCGATCTGGCCGCCGCTATCGGCGTGTCCAAGGCTGCCATTTACCACTACTACACCACCAAACAAGACATCTACGACGCCATCATTCTGGATGTACTTGCGGGCCTGACTGCCTCCGTGTCGCAAGCCGTCTCCCAGGTCACGGCAGCGCCTGAGCGTTTACGCCAATTCATGGTGGCTCACGCCCGCTATTTTGAAAATCACCACGCCCAGTTCGTCACCATGCTGATTGGTTATTCCGGGATGGCCATCACTGAGCGCGAGGATGCTGCTCGCCTGCGCGATGGGTACGAACGGCTGCTGCGCCAGATCATCTCCGATGGCATAGCCCGTGGCGAATTCCGTTCTTTAGACGTCGCTGCTACCGGCCGTGCGGTGCTCTCCATGCTGAATTGGATGGCGCGCTGGTATCAGCCCGGCGGTGCGCAGACTGCGGAGGCGATCGTCGCCGGCTATTTCGATTTGTTGAGTGGGGGGATGAATGCGTAACAACCGCCAGCCTCGCGCTCAGCAGACGACTTTTTCTTCCTTATTCTCTTTGCATTCACAGACCCCATCATGGCTCTCGATACTGAAACCCTGAACTTGTTGCTGGACGCGGTCCGCCGCTTCGTGACCGATCGGCTCGTTCCCGCCGAAGACGCGTTGGCGCATAGTGGCGAGATTCCCGACGACATCGTCGCCGAGATGCGCGATCTGGGTCTGTTTGGCTTGTCCATCGCTCCCGAATACGGCGGCCTGGGTCTGACCATGGAAGAAGAAGTCCGCGTTGTATTCGAGCTCGGCCAGACCTCGCCCGCTTTTCGCTCCCTGGCCGGCACCAATATCGGTATCGGCTCACAATCCATCGTGCTGGCCGGTACCGACGAGCAGCGCAGCCATTACTTGCCCAAGCTGGCTAGCGGCGAATTGATCGGCTCTTTTGCGCTGACCGAGCCCGATGCAGGTTCTGACGCGATATCGTTGCGCACAACTGCCGTGCGCGATGGCGATCATTACGTTTTGAATGGCACCAAGCGCTTCATTACCAATGCCCCTATCGCCGGCTTATTTTCCGTGATGGCTCGCACCGCACCAGAACGCAAGGCCTCATCTATCTCGTGCTTTCTGGTCGATGCCGGCACCCCGGGCGTGACCTTGGGCAAGCCAGACAAGAAAATGGGCCAAGCAGGCGCGTTGACCTGCGATGTGATCTTCGATAATTGCCGTGTTCCTGCCTCGGCCTTGTTGGGGGGCGAAGAGGGCAATGGTTTCCGCACCGCGATGCGTGTGCTCGATAAAGGCCGCCTGCATATCTCCGCGCTGTGCGTCGGTATCGCCGAGCGTTTGATCCGCGATGCCGTCCAATATGCCACGCAGCGCAAGCAGTTCGGTCAGCCCATTTCCGAGTTCCAACTCATTCAGGCCATGATTGCCGACAGTCAGGCCGAGCTGTACGCTGCACGCTGCATGGTCCTGGATGCCGCACGCAAGCGCGACCGGGGCGAGAACACCACGCTGGAGGCCGCATGCTGCAAGCTCTATGTCACCGAAATGGTTGGCCGTGTCGCTGACCGCGCGGTACAGATCCACGGCGGCGCGGGTTATATCTCCGAATACGCCGTCGAGCGTTTCTATCGTGACGTGCGTCTGTTCCGTATCTTTGAAGGAACGTCGCAAATCCAGCAGCTGGTCATTGCACGCGAAACGATCAAGGCTTATTCGTAATGCTATGGCGTGATGCGCGGAGCGCGGCGGGACGATGCATGCGACAGCGCGCAGTGTGTCTATTGCAGCATCAGATACGCTACGCATCTGACCGCGCCGCGTGCATCCGTACTGGAATGCGCCTCATGTGCGAAATACGCACAAGAACGTGCGGAAAACAGAATACGCCTGGACCGCGGCAGGGGCTAATATCCAAAGGCTTTACCCTCTGACCGCTTGATCACGCAGCTACTGCATTTACCTATCGCTCACATGTCACAACGACCCGCTCCCCTGACCGGCATTCGCGTTCTGGATCTGACTCGCGTCTTGGCCGGCCCCTGGTGCACTCAGAATCTCGCCGATCTGGGCGCCGAAGTCATCAAAATCGAACGTCCGGGCTCGGGTGACGATACCCGCGCCTGGGGTCCGCCCTACTTGAAAGACGCCGACGGTGCGGACACCACCGAAGCCGCCTATTACCTGAGCGCCAATCGGAACAAGTATTCGGTGGCGCTGGATATCGCATCGCCGCGCGGCGCCGAATTAGTGCGTCAACTGGCTCGCCAGAGCGACATCCTGGTCGAAAACTTCAAGGTCGGCGGCCTGCGTAAATATGGCCTGGACTACGAGAGCCTGAAGTCCGAGAATCCCGCGCTGATCTACTGCTCGATTACCGGCTTTGGCCAGACCGGCCCCTACGCCAGCCGCCCGGGTTATGACTTCATGATTCAGGGCATGGGCGGTTTGATGAGTATCACCGGCGAGCGCGATGATCTGCCTGGCGGCGGTCCGCAGAAAGCCGGTGTTGCCGTTGCCGATTTGATGACCGGCATGTATTCGACCGTCGGCATTCTGGCCGCCTTGCATGAGCGTAGCCGCAGTGGCTTGGGCCAGCACATCGACATGGCACTTCTGGATTGCCAAGTCGCCATGATGGCTAATCAAAACCTGAACTTCATGACCTCGGGCAAGGCCCCGCAGCGTGCCGGCAATGCGCACCAGAACCTGGTGCCTTATCAGGTCTTCGCTGCGGCCGATGGCCATTTGATCGTGGCCGTGGGCAACGATAGCCAGTTCCGCAACTATTGCCGTGTCATTGGCACCCCCGAGTTGGCCGAGGATCCGCGCTTTGCCACCAATCCGCAGCGCGTGAAAAATCGCGAAGCCCTGGTGCCGTTGCTCAGCGCGCGTATGGCAACAGGCAAACGCGACCATTGGCTGACTGAGCTGGAGTCCGCCGGCGTTCCTGCCGGCCCCATCAACACGCTGGATCAGGTGTACGAGGATCCTCAGGTGCAAGCTCGCCAAATGCGGCGCGAGCTGCCCCATCCTACGGCTGGCGTGGCTCCCATTGCCGCCAGTCCCTTGAAATTCTCGGATAGCCCTGTGCAATATCGCCGTCCTGCGCCCTTGCTGGGCGAGCACACTGAGCAAGTGCTCTCAGAGCGGCTGGGCCTGTCCAAAGCAGAAATCCAGGCACTAAAAACATAGGAGTAGACACGATGACAACCGATATTCAAACCATCGCCGTGGTTGGCGCTGGCGCCATGGGCCGAGGCATTGCGCAAATCGCTGCGCAGGCAGGCGTGCTAGTTCGCTTGTACGACACGAGCGCAGATGCTGTGGCCGCCGCGCGCGAATCCCTGCGTCAGTTGTGGGACAAGCTCGTGCAAAAAGGCAAGCTCAGTCCCGAGCAAGCCGAAGCGGCATTGGCACGCATCGTGCCCGCGGCCAGCTTGCAAGATCTGGCAGACACGCAACTTGTCATCGAGGCGATCGTCGAGCGCTTGGATATCAAGCGTGATCTGTTCTCTCAACTCGAAGCCATCGTCAGCGCTGACTGCATCCTTGCGTCCAACACTTCGTCGTTGTCGATCACCGCGATTGCCGCGGCGTGCAAGCATCCCGAACGCGTAGCGGGTTTTCATTTCTTCAACCCCGTCGCATTGATGAAGGTCGTCGAAGTCATCGACGGCTTGCGCAGCGATCCGGCAGCAGGCGATGCCCTGGCCGCTTTGGCGCGTCGCATGGGCCATACGCCTGTGCGTGCCAAGGACATGCCCGGCTTTATCGTCAACCACGCGGGCCGTGGGATGAACATCGAGGGTTTGCGCGTCGCACAGGAAAACGTCGCACCCTTTGCACAGATCGACGCCATCATGCGCGAACAGGCAGGTTTCCGGATGGGGCCTTTCGAGCTGATGGATCTGACTGCCCTGGACGTCTCGCATCCGGTGATGGAGTCCATCTATCGCCAGTTCTTTGATGAGCCGCGCTTCCGGCCGTCGCCCATTACCGCCGTGCGTCTGGCAGGCGGCCTCATCGGCCGCAAAGCCGGCGAAGGTTTTTACGCCTATCCAGATGGTCAAAAACAGGTCCCGGCCGAGCCACCCGTGCCAGCGGCCCAGGCAAGCCTGCAAGTCTGGATCAGCGCCGAGCATGCCGAGGGGCACGCACGCGCTCGCGCCTTGCTGCAAAGCCTGAATGCCAATATCGTCGAGTCTGCCGAGCCACCCGCTCAGGCCTTGATCATCGTGACGCCGTTCGGTGAAGACGTCTCCACCAGCGTTTACCAACAGCAATTGGACGCGGCCCGCACCGTAGGCCTGGACACACTGCATCCCTTGGAAAGCGGCAAACGCCGTACGCTGATGCTGTCGCCTGCCACCCAGGCGAATTGGCGTGACGCTGCGCATGCCTTGCTGGCCAGTGATGGCGCACCCGTCAGTGTCATTCAAGACTCCCCGGGTTTCGTCGCGCAACGCATCGTGGCCGCTATTGTGAACGTGGCTGCCGAGATTGCCCAACAAGGCATTGCGACACCGGCCGATATCGATCGTGCCGTGACGTTGGGTCTGGGCTATCCGGCGGGCCCGCTCGCCATGGGCGATGCCTTGGGCGGCGAGCGCATACTCGAAATTCTGCGTAATCTGCAGCGCGTCACGGGCGACATGCGTTACCGTCCCAGCCTGTGGCTGCAACGCCGCGTGCAATTAGGGTTGTCGTTACTGACCGAAGCAACCGCGTAACTCGCTGTGAAACGAGGCGTCTCTATCAGGCGCCTCGTTGCCTCGTCGCGAACCGGCTGACTCTCAATGGCGTGATAGTGATACCGGGGAGTGTCAGCCCTCAATGCTGCTTATTTACTGTTTTACTTAGCAGCATTGACCATATATTCGACGGCGGCCCGGATATCGTCTTCCGAGGCGTTTGCCGCTCCGCCCTTTGGAGGCATGGCGCCCTTGCCCTGCATGGCGACCTTTACCATCGCGTCGACGCCTGTCTTGATATAAGGCTCCCAGGCCGCTTTGTCGCCGAACTTGGGTGCACCGGCGATCCCAGCGCCATGGCAGGCGAAACAGGTGCTTTTATAGAGTTTTTCCCCTGCCGGATTGACGGCGGCCTGCGCTTGCTGAGGGGCTGGCGCGGCAGCAGCGGCGGGCGCAGGGGGCGGGGCAGAAGCATTGCTGGCAGCAGGGGCCGGGCTCGGCGCTGCTGCGGCAGGAGCCGCCGGAGCTGCAGCCGCGGACGCAGCGGCTGGCTGCGAGCCTGCTGCCGATGTGCCCGCTTGCTCAGGGGCCGCCGGTTCTTCAAGCGAGGCGCCGGATTGGTTCGCCATGTACACCACGGCGCGGGCCACTTCGTAATCGCTTAACGCGGGGTTGCCGCCTTTTGCGGGCATGGCGCCTTTGCCATGCAAGGCGACGTTCAGCATGCTGTCGTAGCCGCTCTGGATAAACGGCGCCCAGGCCGCTTTATCTCCGAGTTTTGGTGCGCCAGCCACACCCGCGGTGTGACAGGCCGTACAGACAGCTTGAAAGACCTGCTCTCCGGTTTTGAAAACCTTGGGCGCATTGGCGTCGACCAGCTCGAAACCTGATACCGGGGCAATGCGCTTATTAATGGAGTCTGTGGTTAATGTGTCAGAGCCCGCACCTACCTTAGTGCCCGACGTGACCATATTCACGAGCAAAATAATGATGAGGATGGGGAGGACAAAAGCCAGCACGACCGTGACGATCAGCTGTTTGGGGGTCTTGATGGGCGAGGCGTGTTCTTCGTTGTGTTCCTGCTCGTTGCTCATAACCTATATCCTGCAAATCGGGTACCGGGGCGCCTAATGGCGGCAACAGACGACGAATCAACTACTACGCAAGGAGTGGTCGCAAAGCAAGACCCACCCCGCATGCAAACGCCCGATTATATAACGCATGTGAAGCAAAAACAGGGACGGCAGGACATTCCCCATGTCGCATCGCCGCAAGAAGCAAAAACTTAGGTACAATACCGCCTCTTTGCGCCCGTAGTTCAATGGATAGAATGAGAGTTTCCGAAGCTCTTGATACAGGTTCGATTCCTGTCGGGCGCGCCATAGAATCAACGGCTTAGATTGCGTTTGTGTCCGCGGTATGCCCAACGCGCCGTGTTGTTTGCGCGTAACGCTCGACGACGCTTCGCAGCGTGTCTGGACGATTCAGCCCCTTACCCGCTCAAGGCGGCGCTCACCGGCCAATCACCGTACTGACCCAAACTCTCGGGCGTACGGTGGACTCCCGAAGAAGCGCGGCTCTACCTATATGTATTCCTGGCAAAGATGCCAGCGTGTATGGCCAGCGCAGTGAGTTCTGCCTCGGCAGGCCACGGCAAACCAGACAAATTCCTGATTTTGTCCGCTTCTTTTTCTATGTTTTTCGCGAAGCCAGCCAGCGCCGACAGGGATGTGGACTCTGGGCGTTGTTGGGCTGCCAGAGCGCCTCTGGGTAGGTTAATGCCGCTGCGCTGCGCGCGCATAATGAGTTCACGGAACTCTTCCTGCATGCGCTGTGGCGCTGGAGATTTCTTTATAGGCGCCTTGCGTGGCTTGAGCGCGCGACCTCTGTCTATCTCAATGCTGCTCGGCTTTTGATGACGTCGCCCGGGCTCATTGGAGAAACAGACATCATGGATAGACGAGGTCTTCATGGAAAATCCTCACTGTCACGGTTTGCAGGCAACGTTCATGCCGCTCATGCAATCGGGCTATTTTTCATACTCTTTGATGAACTCAGCGGCTTTATTTCGCAGCGAGCTGTACGTACTTAACTGGGGATTGGCAGGTAAATTTCGCAACGCCGCCTCTTTCTTTTCTGCCTCTGCGCGAATTTTTTTGACTACGTCGACGAGGTCAGAGAATTGCGTGGGCCCTAGGCTGCTTTCCGCGTTAGCAAGAGGCTCGGGTAGCCCAAGCCCTGATCTGCTAGCAAGCGCGACCAGTTCCTTGTAGCTATCGCGGACTCGCTGAGACACCCCTGGGGTCGCTCTGGGGGCTCCGCGTGGTTTTGCTGCTTTTGCTAAACGCGCTGCATTTGCCTTAGTTTCATCGGGATCCTCGGTGCGCTTTTCAGGCAGCACGCTCAGCAGCGTGCTGACACTGGCGTTCCCGGCAGCGATCAGACTCGACGTCACCGTGTTGAACAACGAGGCCGGCAGCTTGATGACAGACCAACCGAACGAGGCCAAGCGGGAAGCGAAGCCCGCTTGGCGGTTTGACAAATTGTCTTGAGCACCGAGGCCTTGTTCACCATCCGAGTTACTAATGGAATGTCCATGTAGTGAGCCTGTTGCGCCCACCCGGCCGTGCGTTGTGCTATCGCTGTAGACCGCGGCGCTGCCCGACGGAGATCGCGCAATGTTATCGGATGCATCTCGATCGAGAGGGCGCATAGTGCTTTGCACAGGATCAGTGTTCATTCTCGTCGTCATGATGGCTATTTCCGGTCAAGGCTTATGGGAAAACGCCAAGCGTTGTTCCAGGCCGGTCGAAGGCCCGGCCCGATCGAGCTCGCCGTTGACATACCGCCGCCAGAACGTGGCGGTTTGAGTGAAGCCGCCAACCACGTTGGCTAGCGAATGCGCATCCAGTAAAATCAACGGGACGCGTAGCGACATGGCCAAGGTGTTGCTGCTAATCCCCAGCGTGGCGCCGCCAGTAGCGGCCCACAGATAGTTAGCCTCCATGGCGACTTGCAGAATCTCGGTCGTACGCTCGGCCGAGATTTCGCCCAACGCAGAAAACATAACAACGTCTCCCGCTCGATCGTCGCCCTCATAAAACAGGCTGATGGTGATGCCATCGACGATGAGTTCCTTCGTTTTCAGAAATTGCTCGGTTGATGGCAATCCGATTTCGCCTGCGAATGCAGTCAATACATCTACGTAACGGGAAGCCATGGCACAGTCCTTTCTATTTGAAGCAAGGCTGACGTCTTAGATTCCGGCTGCGAGTACCGAGGTAGAGAGTGTGTCGTCCTGACTGCGAGTATGTTCAGCTGCGACCGGTTGATCAGGCGCCGCAGCGAACGGATTGATTCTGTTCCACAGTCCTGCCACAAAGCCGCCTCCGGTCGCGACCACCTTCACTGCGGGGCTCGTCAATGCATTCGCGAAGCCGCCTGTCGTCATGATCTGCTCGCCGATTGTTCGAGCTCGTGCACTTACAACTGCGGCGCCAGTCTGCGCCGCGCTGCTTACGTAGCTTACGGCAGCATTGCCCGCATATTGTGCCGCGCTGCTCGCGTAGCTCAGAGCAGTATTGCCCACATATTTCACACCGCTTGGCCCGCGTTGTGTCACGTATTGCGCTACGATTGTCGCGCTATTGAGACCGACCTGCACAGTGGAGAATCCGCCGTGAAGCTCGTTTTGATTGGCATGAAGCAGATTGGCTAAGGTCTTATATTCCGGATTGTCCGGACGCTCGAACTTACCTTTTTCGATATAGGGGCGCAGGTGCTGGACGACAAGCTTGGCCGCCAATGCCGGGATAGCCCGCCGAACCGGGGAAGGTTCCTTGTTTTCGGTTCTCTGGTCGTCCTGCACCGGTGGTTTCTTGGGATCTTTCGCCGCTGTTCCTGCCTGTTGAGTTTCCTGTTCCGGCCTTGGCTCCGAGATTGCCAGTGCCGCATTTTCGGTGTTTGGATTCGCCTGGGCCAATTCCACGGCATATTCCTGTGCCGCCTGCTGGGCTTTCAGTGCATTTGCTTCGTATTCGGCTTTTTTTGCAGCTCGCTCTACCGCCTTTTTCTCCATGTGTTCCAGATTCTTTTCAATGGCAGTAGTCAGCAGAGTTTCCAGACTTTCCCACTCATAGATGGCCGCATAGGTGCCGATGAGGCTCTGCGCAGGCAGCTCAGTCGCCTCGGATAATTTTTTTGTAAAAGAAGCCGACTCGAGCCTAGAGCCGAACGGCAGGGCCTCTAACAAGATTTTCACGGCGCCCTCGATATGCTCAGCATTTCTCGTGTCCATGTCTGCCACGAGCAAGGCTCCGATTGCGTCGCACATTACCTTGACCTTTTCAGCTTGCTCACAGGCTTTTTTCGCGTCCCGCACCGCTATTTGCGCGTTCGTATCTATCTTTACAAAACCATCGATATCGACGACCTCCTTCGATGAGTCATTCGGCGAAACTATGCCCTTATCGACATCCGTTTTCGCTGAGCTGCTTAACGCACCTTTGTTCTCGTCGGCACCATCTTCTGATGCGTCGACCAACAAAAAGTCAGCTATCTCTTCGTCGACATCGTTTTGCGCCGCGACGGGTTCGGGCACTTGCATCTGCAGGGCAGGGCCGGGCGATCGCGTCTGTAGGGAAGATCTGGCGTTCTCTTCATCAAGCTTTTTTTGGGCCTCCTTCAGTACGTTATCCGCGTCGCTGTGAGCTTGCGCCGCAAATGCCATGGTCAAGTCGGCGACGTTGCCAAGGAACGTTTCGTCGATCAGTGGCTTGGTAGGCGTGTAGTTGTTAAACGCTTCTATGCAGTTCTCAGGGTTAACCAGATACGCGTGCAGGCACCCAGCTGCGAGTTTCAATTCCGGTTTCGCATGGAACTCCTTGCCCTGTTGAAATGTCGGGTTCTGCAAAATCGCCCGGTCGACCAAGCTCCGTATGAAATCAGTGCCGGCATCAACGCCCGCCAGGATCAATAGGTTACGGTAACTATCCGATTGCTCTGGGACAACGGCATTCTTGATTTTCTCGCTGAGCACATCCCAGCCGTGATTCTGTGCATAGGCGCCCAGGAACTGGTAAATGGCCTGTTTGCCGATGTAGTTGTTAAGGAGCGCCTCCGCAAGCTCAATAGCGGGCGCGTGGGCGGTATCAGGAATATGGCCGGTAGCAGTTTGCTTCTTCAAGGTTTGCGTCAGCAACTCTCTGACACTGGCAGAAAACTGCTCATCGTTGGCGCTGCGCAGAATCTGATCGGCATATTCAATCAACTTGGCGCCGCTGATGCCCGCCATCGACTTCGCATACTTGTCGACGGCTTTATGGGCGCTGGCGATACCTAACCCCAGTCCGATCGCTTGGTGCAGAACGGCCTCGGCAAGCATGTTGCGCGTGACTCGGCCGCCGGTGATGCGCGAGGTCAAATCATTCAGGGTGTCTGAATAGTTCAGCGCACCGAACGCAGTGGTGCACAGCGCGAGCGAGATGGATGGGTAGACAGGGACGTGCATGATCATTAACCAAAAAGAAGTTAAAACCCCGGCTGCGTCACGATAGGCTGAACTGGTATTGGCGAGCGGGATTAAGCTTATGGGCTATCAAGGCGCGCGAGCGAGACGAGCTTATGCATGGGCCGGTAAAGACTGAGCGACGTTGACTGCGGCCTGTACGACTTTTTGCTCCCAGTCTTCGATCAGATGGGGCAAATAGGCAGCCCAGCGGCCGGCCTGATTGACGAGGGCTTCCAGTTGCGCGGTCGCCGCCGGGCCATCTAGATCCGACAGCGAAATGGTCTTGAACAGAATCACCTGATCCTGCTGCGGCTCGAAGCCAAACATGCAGCCGTCTGTTGCCGAGCCGAACATATGGGCTTGCAACAGCATGGCGAAGAACGCATCACGATGTGTCGCAGGCGCGTTGCTGAGTATGCAGTAGGCGTGCGTAATGCCTTTACTCTTGTCGTGATGGATGTTTTCCCGTAGCCTGCGGTCCATGTCCATAAAGGCCGTTGCGAGCCGGCCCACTTCGTCTCGGTGCAGGTATGGAAGGGCTGCGATGTGACGAGGTACCTTGCTCTCCGCTTGCACTGCTTGATCGGGAAGCTGTCGCACATATGATGTCAGCCGCTTGAGAGGTTGTACGATGCGCGCGGCGAAGAACCATGCGCTCGACAATGCAGCCAACAACATGGCGCCAAAGATCAGAGCCTGGCTACGCAGCAGCTTTTGGGCTGGCGCGGTCAAGTCTTTTTCAGGGACCGCCGCCACAATCGTCCAGCGCAGTGGCGCGTAGCGTGTACTGTCAATTGTCCAAAGATCCCGCGAGCCTTCCACTTGCAGGCCGTGAAGATTTGCGCGAGCAGGGCCGTTCAGGCGTTGGCGCAATGTCTGGCCATCGTCGAAGCGGCTATCGAGAAAGCCGCTATGCGCATCTGGGGGAGGCACGATGAAGCGCCCATCGTCGGCAACAATAAACACAAAACCCGATCGCGCCAGCTTCAACGGCAACAGTGTTGTCCGCACGGCGTTTTCCATTTGCGTGCGGTACTCCTCAATCTGATTGATGATGTCTGCGGCACTGTCGCTGACGGCCAAAACCCAGTTCCACGGACCAAAGTAATCGAAGTATGCATAGCGCGAATTGTCGTCGTCGCCGATCAACGCGTGAAGGTCTGGCTGAGTATGGCCGGCCGGCTGAGTGGAGGTGGGTCTGCGGTAGATTCCGAAGCTATAGCCGGAATCGTAGCTGTCCTCGAGCGCGACTTGTGCCAGCGGACGATTTTTATAGTCGTTGATCGTCGAGAGGTCGCGGCCTCTCATTGCGGGGTAGCCGCTGGCCAGCACGATGTATCGAGTATCAAAGACAAAGGCATAGCGATCGCCGTGGAAATGCAATTGGTTGATCCATTCTCGTGCCAGGTCCTGGGCCATCGCTTCTGTGACGATGCCGTCGTCGGCTAGCCTGGCATAGGATTCCAACGTGGCTTCGATGACTCGTCCGGTTTGCATGAGCTGGCGTCTGCCATTGCGGACGATGGACACTTTGTTGTTGAGCATGGCGCCCCAACGCGCCGCTGCATCATGGCGGATGAGGTCCAGCACGTTGTTGATGGCATGCTGCTCGCTCGTCATGACAGTGTCGGTCACGTTACGTTGCGATGTCAGCATGACCACAATGGCGACTGTGACCAGTATCGTCGTCACGAGGACGAAGATTTTGCTATGTAGCGATTGGAATGACATGAATCGGTACGTTAGCGGTCAAGCCGGTGAACAGCGTGGCCGCTATCGAGCGGGCATGGCGTGCGATTTCGTCGGCCGGCGCTGCCTGCAATAAGGTGCGTAAGCGGGAAACGTAGGGCGCAATGGCATTGAGATCGACGCGTGCACGTGTCGATCGGATCAGTGGGATCTCGGAATGGATGGGATAGCTCATACGACGGGCGCGGGCGATCAGCGGCAATGCCAGAGTACGGTTGCGCAATGACGCTGAGTAACATCAGCCGACGATTAGTTCCATGCAGAGAGACATCAAAACTGATGGCTCATCGTTTACCGGGATTGATCGTCAGGTCTACGAGCAGTATCAGGCAGTTTCTTTGATGGCTGCGCACATAAGACATGCCTGATAAATAGTGGCGCATAAGACGCAAACCATGTCCGCCTAAATGGGCTTCGTCCAGCGAAGTGGCCAACGATGGTGTGATGGATTGAGTGGGATCGTACGGCCTGCCATTGTCGATGATCTCAAGACGGACCTGGGTGCGCGTCCACGTGCATCGCAGGTAAACAGCCCGTGGTGTTGAATCGTCATCCGTGCGATGATTGTCATTGATATGATCAGCAGACTGAAACGCATAGGAAACGATGTTTGTGAGCGCTTCGTCCAGGCTGAGGGTCAAGGCAAATGCGACTGCTGACGGCCAGCTTTCACGACGGCAGATGGTCTCCAGCCACTGCGTGGCGGACTTCACGGTGTTTCTATCAGGGACGAGGTCCAGTGTATCGGTCTGCGGGGGCATGTTGACGTATCTTTCGTCCCATGAATGATGGATGGGCATGCATTTAACGCGCATCTACGAGGCAATGAAATGACGCTTGCAATCGACAGAATCGAAGACGCAGTGGTGATCTCTGCCGAGGGGCAGATCAATAGCGGCAATGCGTCGGCCATCGAGGCAGAGTTGTTGTCACAGGTTGATAAAGGTGAACATCGGATCGTATTGGACCTGGCGATGCTCAGCTACATTTCTAGCGCGGGATTACGCGTGGTGTTGCTGTTAGCCAAGCGGCTCAAACAGGTCAATGGAAAATTGGTTTTGTGTGCGCTGCAATCCCGTGTGCGAGAAGTGTTTTATATCAGCGGGTTTCTGGCAATCCTGACGGTGGTGGATACCCGTGAAGAGGCAATACGAATTACCGCCATCGCAGATTGAGTTCGCCCGTTGCGCCCCGTCAGCCGACTGATGAACGGGCTGGCCAGGCGCCGATGTGTGGACGTTTGTCTGTAGATGGCGTCATGCAAAGGCAAGCCCGGCCGCTGCGCCGGGCGAAGACGGTGCTGCTGGTTCAACCGCTGTTGTTCCCCCGATCACGGATTTCCATCGCAGCGCGATATCTACAAAGGCGCCGATCATGTCTGCAAAGCCTTTGGCGTGGCACAGCGGCAATGGCGTTCTGCCCGCGATCAAGACCGCACCTGTCCCGTGTTGTATGCCCAAGGTGCAGCCGCCTGTGCCTGCCCATAGTGCGTTGGCTTGCAGCATGAGGACATGAAGCGATTCGCTATGGGCCGGGATGCCCAGATTCGTGCAAAACACGATATCACCGATATTCTCATCACCCTCCAGGATAAGGCTGACGGTGATGCCCTCGACCATGATTTCCTGTGTTGCCAACAGCAACTGCACGGGCTCCAGGCCCAGCAGGGCGGCGTAGTTTCTGAGTAGATGTTCGTAGCGTGACATGGGCGGCCTCGGACGAGGGTGGAAGAATGGGAGGAGCTCGATCGTTCGGGAATGACAGCAAACGTAGGTAACGTGCGGCGGGTTCCCGGTTCCAATACCGGGCTTTTGAGTCGAATGGCACGCTTACTGATGGAACGCTGCCTGCCGGTGCTCAACCGTGTATGGGATTGGGGTAGCCGGCCCGACTGTTTTGTACTGTTTATGTTCATAAAATAAGGGGTTTACCCTTATAAACAAACGATATTAAACAAGGTTATATATAGAATTGTTTTTTTTATGTATTTTTAGACTGGGTCAGCCTGGAGCAAAATGAAGATCGCGTTAATTGGTTGTGGTGAGGTGGGGCACTGCTATGCCCAGGCTTGGTTAGCGGCGGGGCACGAGATCGCTGCCGTGTGCGAATTGCGGCAGGATGCCGACATGCAGGCTCGGGTGCAAAGCTACGGGGCGAGGCTGCACGCGACGCCGGGGCCCTGGTTGGCCCACGTCGATCTTGTGGTGTCGGCCGTGTTTGGCTACGCCGCTCAGGCAGTAGCCGCTCAGGCGTTGCCGTACTTGCGCAGTGATGCATTGTTTGCCGATTTCACGACGGCCAGTGCCGCCGACATGCGCGCGGCTGCGGCGGTCGCCGCCATACATGGCGTGCCGTTTGCAGACGTGGCGATCATGGGCGCGATTGCCCTGCTGGGGGCGCGCACTCCGCTATTGACTGCCGGAACGGGGGCCGCTGCAGTCGTCGAGTTTGCCCAGGCCTGCGATATTCCCGCGCAAGCGATCGAAGGACAGGCCGGTGATGCGGTGCAGTTGAAGCTGTTACGCAGCATCATGACCAAGGGTATGGAAAGCCTGGCAGTCGAGTGTCTGGTCGCTGCGGAGAAACTTGGTTTGCGCAATGCCTTGTACGACGTGCTAGGCGATATTGATCGTACGCCACTGACAACATTCATCGACTCTTTTGTGCGCTCTCACGTGCTGCACGCGCCGCGCCGCTTGGCAGAAGTGCGAGAGGCGCGCGAGCAATTGGTCGACGCGGGCTTGCAGCCTTTGGTCCTCGACGGCGTTGAACGTTTATTCGCGCGTACGACACAAGGGATCAATGACGCCCGTGCGGCGCAAGGTGGTGCACCGTTGGAATTGCCCGATACCGTGCAGGCCCGCTTGGCCTGGTTGACGCCGTTGGCCGAAGAAAAGTGATTGCTACCGCCGCGCCTTGGTGTAGCATGCGCGGCGCATTGAATGTTCACGCCAAGGCCGGGTCATGCAAAGCAGATGCTACAGAACGCAAGGCTGCGGCCATGCGAAGAGAATAATGCGCAAGGCCAAAACCCTATTGACGTGGCCATGCTTACGATAGAAAGAGGAAGACAATGAAAGTCCTGAAGAAAATGATGGCAGCCGCTGCGCTGGTATCGTGCTCGGCCGCCGCGGTGGCAGCCGACATGGCGGGTTCGCCCATTACGTTTATTTCACCGTTCCCGCCGGGCGGAGGTACCGACACGCTGACCCGTATGATGGCAACGGCCATCGGCCAGGATCAGGGCTGGAATATCGTCGTCGAGAACAAGCCGGGGGCGGGCGGCAATCTGGCGTTGGACGCCACGGCGCGTGCAAAGCCCGACGGTCATACGCTGGTCATGGCGCAGACCGACAACATCGTGCTCAATCCATGGCTATATAAAAAGTTGAGCTACGACACGTTCAAGGATTTCAAGCCGGTAGGATTGGTCGCCTCGTCTCCCAGCGTGTTTGTGGTGTTGCCCGATTCTCCCTATAAAACCCTCGATGACGTGGTGAAAGCCGCCAAGGCCAAGCCGGGCGAGGTGTCTCTGGGCATCCCCGGCATCGGGGGCAGCGGTGATTTGATCGGCTATCTATGGCGCAGCGCCGCTGATATGGAGCTGATGCATGTTCCATATCGTGGCTGGTCGCAGGCCTTTCCCGATTTGATGAGCGGCCGTATCGCGCTATATACGGGCTCCGTCGCATCGCTGTTGCCACAGATCAGCAGCGGTAAGGTCCGTGCGTTGGCCGTGGTCGCTGATGAGCGCTCGCCGGCATTGCCCGATGTGCCTACCTTTGTGGAAAGTGGGTTCAAGACCATTAATCAAACGATCTGGTGGGGCTTGATGGCGCCCGGTCAAACGCCCGACGACGTTGTCGCCACCTTGAACGGTGCGGTCAACCAGGCGTTAAGCAAACCTGAGCTGGTCAAGAAGCTGGAGCAGGCTGGTTATAGTGTCATGAAAGGCACGCCTGAAGATCTGGCGAAACGTCATCGCATCGATCACGATGTCTTTGGCAAAGTGGTGCAGCAAGCCGGTATCCCGCAGCAGTAACGATATTCTTCTTTTTTGGAGCGCTTTCATGATCGGTTTTGAAATTCTGTCCCGCAAGCGCGCCGTCAGCGCCGAGCTCGTCGAGAAATTTCGCAAATTGCCAGTGGCTAATATCAGCGACTGCATGTCGCGTATGGCTGCGGGTGGCGCACGCCTGCGGCCCATGCATGACGGTACGTTGCTGGCTGGTCCTGCACTGACGGTGCGTACGCGCCCGGGTGACAACCTGATGGTGCACAAGGCGTTGGGTCTGGCCCAGCCCGGCGATGTGATCGTAGTCGATGCCGGCGGCGATCTGACCAATGCCATTATTGGTGAAATCATGACGTCGTATGCCGAGTCGCGTGGTATCGCCGGCATCATCATCAACGGCGCTATTCGTGACTCGGGCGCGATCCGCCGCAGCGCCTTTCCGGTGTATGCCGCGGGCGTGACGCATCGTGGTCCGTATAAGGATGGCCCGGGTGTGATCAACGGCACGGTCGCGCTCGATGGAATGACGATCGAGCCGGGCGATCTGATTCTGGGTGACGAGGACGGTCTGCTATGCATCCCGTTCGATCAAGCCGACGAAATCTACCAAAAGGCCTCTGCCAAGCACGCCGCAGAAGAAGTCACTCTGGCGGAGATCGCAGCGGGCAAGCTGAATACGTCCTGGGTCGATGCTCGTTTGCAGGAATTGGGCTGCGCGCTGCCTGCTCAGAAATAAGCAGCCAGGCACGCCGTCCGTCACGACGGCCCCGAGGTCCGCTAACCGGGCTTTGGGGCCGTTTTGCGTTGGTTGCGGAATAAACGATGGGTGGCGGCCAAGTGCAGCCGCATGGCGCTTTCCGCATAGTCCGGGTCGCGCGCACGTATGGCGGCAATGATCTGGTTGTGCTGTTCCACACTGCTCAACATATCGTCTCGGCTGTAGAAATAGAACGATCCGATGATGATGGGCATGTCCAACAGGCTCTCGACCAAAGTACGCACACGAGCGGATTGCGCCGCGGCCAGCAAGGCGTGATGAAAGCGGTTGTTGTAGTGCTGTACTTGCGCGACGTGATCTTCGTCCTGTGACTGCACGGCGTGCAGCATGCTGGCGTTGATGCTCGTGAGTTCGTCGATCTGCTCGGCACTGGCGCGAAGGGCCGCCGAGCGTGCGGCATAGGGCTCCAGTAGCAGGCGCAATTCGAAAGCCTCAGTAATGTCGCGATCCAGCCAGCCCAGGACGACGGCGCCGCGGCGTTCCTCGCGGGTGACCAGGCCGTCATTGACCAGCCGTTCGATCGCGTTGCGTACGGGCGTGCGACTGACGTCGAGTTCGCTGGCGATGTGTTCCTCGCGCAACCGCTCGCCGGGCAAAAATGCGCCGGACATCAAGCGGCGTCGAAGCTCGGCATAGACCAGATCGCTGGCGCTAGGCATGTTCGAAGTCTTTGGCGGTGGACGGGATGCTCATGGTTGTTGGTGTTGTGGGCGCGGCCTGTTTGGGTTTTGTGTGATGACAGTGATTATGACGTGCTCGTTCAGGTAAGAAAAGAGGAGTCTGTTTCACCTTGTGTGCGTGCGTCTGTCTGAGCCTTTGCGAGGGACCCCTTTTCATCTATTCTGACGTGCAGCGTTAGGTAATGGAATTTGGCTCACGCTACAAGCCGTCTGTAGTTCGGGTGTTCCCAGCTCTCCAGGTGTTCTAGCTGTTGCCGCTCGCTTTGGCCGAGTTTGGCGTGGCGTTCGAGTTCGGCGATGACAAATGCACGTGCAGCGGTCAATTCCTCTTGCGACATCTTTTGATAGTCGTCGGTCGCCAGTATCGAATGATTCGCCTGGTGTATGCCGTAATGGGTATGCACGCGATTGGCGATATGGCCGTCTTCTCGCAAGGGGATGGCTGCTGGCTGTATGCCGAACGTGCCGGCGTCCTTCACCAATCTCATACGTAATGCAAAGGCACCGGTTTTCTCGTCTACGGTGCGTTCGAACTGTACGCCACGGCAGCCGCGTGGAAAGCCCGCATAGTAATCATGCAATCGAAAGACGCCTGGTTCCCAAGAGGCATCCTGTTCTTTGGCGTCGACCATACTGACGGTATAAGTAGTTGGCGCCTGCATCAGGAAATCATAAAAATGGCTATGCGGATCGTCGATCAGCAGACTGTCGTCTGGCAAGCGGCGCACGGTCGGCGCGGCAGCATCGCGAGCGGCCTCTGCCGGATGGTCCGCCGCGGCATCGAGGTACCACGCCAGGGCGCGCGTCGTCATGAGATTGGATGTCGCTGTCATCGGGCTCTGGGCGCTCGCAAGTACGACAGTCCCTGGCGTGGGATCGTCGCTGATTGCCAGCGCATGGGCGATGTTCTGACCCATGTGAAGCTGGTTGCGAATCTCCGCTTGCGGAGGGGAAAACCCACAAGCCTGGCGGTACTGTTCTTGCGAGTTGCGAAAGCTGACATCGACGATACCGGCCCCGTCGGTGGGCGTAGTCAAGGCCAGGATCAGGGATTTTCCTTCTCCATTCTGATAGGCGGACTCCGCCCGGTAGGCGGTGTAGCGGTCTAATAATGTGCCGGGAATCGCGATGACGCGATGGATAGTTTGGCCCATACTGGATAGACGGTATCCAATCGCATTGCCGGCAGCCGAGAGGCCGGTGTTGACAGAGGAAAAGAACGCCTGAAATGCCCGCTGGGCGCTGGCGAGCCAGGACAGGGATTGTTGACGATTTTCGCCATCACCCATACTCAAGGAATCTATGCATAGGCCGGTGGCATTGATGTACTCCGCCGCTGCCGGCACGGCCGGGGCAGCGTTAAGCGCCGCTGTGAGCGCCGCGAGTTTGTTTTCGAGCGCCTGGACGCGCTGTTGGCGCTCCGCCGCGACGGCGATTACGCGATCCATCGCATTTTTGCGTATGAATTCTTGTTGGATAAGCAGCCGGAGTTTGCATTGACGTTGCTCGACTTTTTGCATGGCATCGTGGACGGCCAGGTTGACGGCATTTTGGCGTGTTTGATCGGGGATGTTGCGCAAGATGTTTAGACCGAGGTAGCCGCCACCGAGCAGCCCTGCTGCCTGCGCAAAAATATTCCCCGTCAGACCCGCGATATATGGGAGGCCCGCGGCCACGGTGCCCCAACCCATGGCGGAGGTCGCAGCGGAGCCGCCGCCTCTCAGAAAATAGCCCCAAGACCGGGCGTATTCGCTATGGGTTTGTTCGCGCCGCGGCCGCAGAGAAGAGGGCATGACGGGTCGGTGCTGAGGATCCTGGCGCTGCAACTCCGCATCGAGATCGCGTAGTACGCCGTCGATTTCGTTGAGCAACTTCTGGATCTCAGTGCAGTTACGCTCATACAGTGAGGGGCGCGAGACGGGTGCCGCTGACGCAGCCGACAGCGTGGAGTCTTGTTTGATGACATCCGGCGCCGCGACCCATAATCCAGCGGCCCATTGGGCGATCTGCTGCGGCAGCGTTGCGAGACCGCTAAATAGTGAGGCAATCCCGTTTGATGCTTCAGATGCTTTCGGCAGCGACACGGTTGCTGCGCCGGAGACGATGCTCGATTCCTCTACCGGTGCGGATAGACTAGCTTGGACGAAGGCTTCGCTTCCTGGCTGACTAGAAAGATCGTGGCCATTCAAATCGAAGACGTCTGGCCCCAGGCTGAAGGTTGGGAACAGGTTGGGGATAGGGAGGGTCATGTTTGCCTCGCTGGCGACAGAGAGAACCCGCGACCGGGCTTGTCGAGGAGCTCAGCCCGGCCTGTCAGGATGCAATCTTTGGTAACTGTCAGCGAGCGTTCGGTTCCAGCCGCTAGCCGGCTAAGACAACGCGCTCAATATCTCGGAGGCGCTTTCACGCAAGTGCCAATCAGCATAGGCGTCACTGCTCAGTTGGCTAGAGAGTTCTGCCGCGCAATGTTGCAGGACTTCCACCTGGTGCCTGCGAGGCGGATTCGGGATGTTTTGAATCGACCCTACGATCGACAGCGCCCCTGCCAACTGATTGTCGTTACGAAATATCGGCACGGCTATGGTGTTCACCCCGATCATCATCTCTCCGTCGCAGACCTCGTAGTACTGGCGCCGGATGAGTTCTAAACGTTGGCGGATTTGCGACGGATTCGTCAGAGACCGATCCGTTTCGGGGGGGAGCGATTCCGCAAGGCGGGCTTCTATGACTGCTGGCGGCTGAAAGGCCAGGGTGAGCCGGCCCAGGGCCGAGCAATGAGGAAGCGGCCGGTTGCCTGGCTTGACGCTGATCAGAATGCGGCCGTAGATGTTTTCGACGGTGGCAATCACCATGGGTGTGCCATTGATGGGCACGGCCAGCACGGAGGTTTCTTTCAATTCATCTCGTATGCGAACCATATAGGGTTCGGCCCGCGCTCTCAGGTCGAACTGGTTGCCGGCGGCTTCACCCAGTTGGAATACGCGCCAACCGAGATGGTAGCGATCTGTGGTGCGCTCTTGTTCGATCAATCCCATCTCTTTCAGGGTTGATAGATGGCGATGAACACGGGGCTTTGTTTCGCTGAGGGCGTCCGCGAGTTCTGTGACACCCATGGGCCGCTGCTGAATGGCGAGTTCATCCAGGATGCGTACGGCGACTTTTACGGCTTCGACGGAATTGGGGTTTTTTTCGATCATGTGGCGGTCTGAGCCGGGACTTAGCAGAGGATAGCGAGAATTTTGACGCATTTGCGCTCCGGAAGGGGGATCGGGCTGCAGGACCGATTTTTGTTATGTACAGCGATATTTAATTTCTTCTAGCGTAACCGTAATTGCTTTGTTATGCTTGTTGAAATTAAATTTCGCTTGTCGTTATGGTTGTGCGGGTGTGCCAAGACAGGCAGGGACGCGTTTTCCAGGGGGCGCAGTGCGTGTCTATGCGTATTGATTGCGATCTGCTGACGGGCTATTTGGGCAGCGGCAAGACCACGCTGCTCAATGCGTGGCTGCGTTCTCCGCTATCGGCCGGCACGGCGGTGGTGGTCAATGAAGTCGGCGAGATCGGTATTGACCAATTGGTGTTGGCGCAAGTGACCGACAACGTCATGTTGCTGGAGTCGGGATGCCTGTGCTGCACCCTGAGTGGCTCATTGAGAGAGACCTTGTTGGATGTGTGCGCTACCGCACGCGCGCATGGTGCGGCGTTGCGTCGCATTGTGGTGGAGACGACGGGGCTGGCGGAACCTCTGCCGATTTTGCATTCGCTGTTGGGCGACAAGATCCTGACTGAAACCATTCGTCTGAACCAGGTGGTGGTGACGGTCGACGGGCAACAAGGGCTGCGACAACTGGTGACGCAGCCCGAGTCCGTGCGGCAACTCGCTGCCGCCGAGTGTGTAGTGATCACCAAGGGTGATCTGGCGCCCGAGCAGGATATTCGCGAGCTGCGCGCATTGATTCGTCAGCTGAATGCAACTGCGGTGGTGCGCGACGCTGTGGCGGGTAACCTCGCGGACGAGGTCTTTACTGCATCGGCGGGCAGTCTCCAGCGCCAGGCTGTGCTGACTGCCATCGCTGAGGAGCAGGGTGGAGATGCCTCGCATCATTGCGATCATCATGGCGAGCATCGGCATGGCCTCGAGCACGAGGGTGCGCTTCATCATGGAGATGTTCACGAGCACGGCCATGGCCGGGATGTAGCGGCACATCGCAGCGACTCTGCTGCGGTGCCGCTGTTTCATTCCCGGGTTTCTACGCTCGGATTTCATATTGATCATCCGATCGCATGGCCGGGACTGGCGGCCTGGTGGCATTTAGTCTCGAGCCACTATGGCGATCAGTTGTTGCGCAGCAAAGGCTTGTTGCGCATGCAGGATACGGGCAGACCGTATGTATTCATGCAGACCGTTGGCAAGGTCTTTCATACGCCGGACGTTTTGCAGGCATGGCCGGATGCGGATGAGCGTTCGCGCTTGGTGTGCATCGGTGTTGACCTGGAACGTGATTGGCTGGAGCAAAGTCTCTCCGCGCTGTTGATTGATGAGCCCGGACTTTTACCCAGCTCGCTGGCTGAGCTTTCCCGTTTTGTTTCCACTCATTCGGAGTAACTGATGTCCCATGATTTCGTCTTGCGGGGTGGCATCGCCGTCGATGCGCAGCATGGCGAGCGCCCCTTGGACCTGTTGATTCAAGACGGCCGTATTGCTGCACATCTGGTGCCGGGCACCCCTGTCGGGTCGGGTGTGCCTGAGGTTTCCGCACAGGGCCTGCATGTGTTTCCTGGATTGATCGATGCTCATATCCATTTCGGCTTTGGCGAAAAGATCACCGAGTACGAGACCGAGACGATTTATGCAGCGCAGGGCGGATTTACGACGGTGCTGGGCTATTTCCTGAATAACGAGGATTACACAGACGTCTATCGGCGCGAGCAGGAATATGCTCGCACCCGCGCCCATGTTGATTATGGATTCCATTTCAGTGTCGCTAATGAAATGCATGTCCGGGAGCTGGCAGAGTATGTAAACAAGTATGGTGTGACGTCTTTCAAGTACTTCATGAATTTCAAGGGGGAAGAGGGACGTTATCTCGGCCTGGATGGAACTGACGACGGTTATTTTTATGATCTGCTGGCCCAGGCCGCGCGATTGGGTGATGTCAAGGTCGTGTGCCATACCGAGAACATCGAGATTGTGAATCGGTTGCGTAAGCGGTTCCAGGCAGAAGGGCGTGACACGCTGAAGGACTGGTCGGCCTCCAAGCCCGCCTTTACCGAGGCGGAAAACTGTGTGCGGGCGATGATGTTTGCCGAGCACTTGAATGCACGCATCTACATTCCTCATTTGAGTACGCGCATGGCGTTGGACGAAGTACGTAAGTGGCGCCAGCGTTACGAACATGTCTATGTCGAGACGTGTCCGCATTATCTGACGCATGATGAGAATGCCGATATCGGGCCATTGGGCAAGGCGAATCCTCCGTTTCGCTCGAGCGATGACGTGCAGGCGATGTGGGAAGGGCTAAACGACGGCAGCATCGATGTGGTGGCGTCCGACCATGTGCCTCGAAAAAAGTCGACCAAGGAACGTCCGCTCTGGTTGGCGTCGCAGGGGTTCCCCGGAACGGCCACGATTCTGCCGGTGCTGTTATCGGAGGGATATCACAAAGGCCGACTCAGCCTGGCGCGTATTGCGGCGCTGTTGACTCAGCGCCCCGCCGAGATTTTCAACCTGGATCCGGACAAGGGCTCGTTGCAGATTGGTGCGCATGCGGATTTGACCTTGGTCGATTTGAATAAAGTTCGCACGGTCAAGGCAGAGGAGTTAGGGTCTTATTCGGATTACAGCCTATATGACGGCTGGGACCTGAAAGGTTGGCCGGTGCGCACGATCGTGCGTGGCGAGACGGTGATGCAAGACGGAAAAATCGTTGGGAAACCAGGCTACGGCCAGTATCTGATGCGCACATTGAAATCGAATCAAGGGAAGTCGCAATGAAACCGTGGGACAACATTATCAGTGACGAGGAACAGCGGGCCTATCGGGCCGCCGGGTTTGGGCGGCCGTCAGGAATCGGCGTGCGCCCGGCGTTATTGATCATCGATGTGCAGTACCGTACTGTAGGCACAACGCCGCAGCCGTTCTGGGAGTCGATCAAGGAATTCCCTACAAGTTGCGGGGAGGTGGGTTGGAAAGCGGTCGCGAATATTCAGAAGCTGTTAGCGACTTTTCGGGAAAAGAACTGGCCTGTCTTGTATCCGCACGTCGCGCCGAAAAAGGCCACGGATGGTGGCCGTCTGGCCGAGAAAGTCCCTGCGATTATGAACATCCCGGCGCATGGATATGAGTTCGTGACAGAGGTGGCGCCACGCGAAGGCGATGTGCTGTTGCCAAAAAAACATCCTAGTGCTTTCTTTGGCACTGCTCTGGCCAGTCATCTGATCGATCTGCAGGCGGATACCTTGATCGTGACGGGCTGCACGACCAGCGGCTGCGTGCGAGGCAGTGTCGTGGATGCGTTTTCGCTGAATTTCAAGGTGATCGTTCCTGAGGATGCGGTGTATGACCGCAGTCAGGTGTCACATGCTGTGAATCTGTTTGATATGTCTGAAAAGTACGCCGATGTCGGTACGACGGCAGCGGTCATTGAAAAGCTGAACACAACCGGCGGTTGAACCGCCTGCACTCTCCCAAGGGGAATGACATGAAATACGCACGCAGGAAGATCGTTGCAGGACTTGCCTTGACCGCGACATGTTTGGGTTGGGCTGGTACGGGTTGGGCGCAGACGGCAAATAAAGAACCATTGAAGTTCGGCTTGGCTATGCCATTGACTGGCTCGCAAGCCCTGTTTGGTGCGGATCAAGCCAAGGCCGCGCAATGGGCTGTGCAAGACATCAATGCGAAGGGCGGCGTGGACGGCCATCCCCTTGAGATGATCTTGCTGGATACTCAAGCGGATCCTAGATTGGGCATCAATGCGGTGAACCGTCTGGTGAATGTAGACAAGGTGCCAGTGTTTGGTACAGCATGGAGCGCCGTTGTCAAAGCCGTCGCGCCTATTGCCAATCGCAGCCAGGTGCTGGGGTTGAGCGTCGGGGCGAATTCACCGGAAATCGCCAAGCTGGGCGACTATGTTTATACGACGTATCCGCTGGCTGATGTGGATGTGGTCGCGCAGGCCCGCTACGCCCGGGAAACGTTGAAAAAGGAACGCGCCGCGGTACTGTACATTCATAACGACAGTGGGGTAGAGGGCGCGAAAATCTACCGCGACGCCTTTGAATCGCTAGGCGGAAAAGTCGTTGCGTACGAGGCCTATGACGCGCAATCGACCGACTATACCGGCGCCCTGCTGAAGGTCCGGACCTCTAATCCGGACATAATTCATATCCAAGGCCTGGTCTCGGATTTGCCGCAGGTGATTGCGCAGATTCGCCAACTGGGGATCAAGCAGCCTATCTCGACGTATTCCGCTGGCTATAACCCCAAAGTCATCCAGCAGTTAGGTGCCGCTGCGGAGGGGTTGATGGTGTCCGCTCTCGCGCCGTCTGCGGAACAGAACCCGCGCATTGCCGAGTTTGTTGAGCGTTGGAAGAAAACGGAGGGGCGCATTCCCAATGGCCTGCCTTATACCCAATATCTGTACGACATGCCGTACCTGATCGCCGATCTGTACGGGCATTTGCTGAAAAGCGGCAAGCCTTTGACGGGCGCCAATATGCGTCAAGCGTTGGTGGAGGTCGCTAACTTTGATCTGCCCATGACCGGAAAACTGCAGGTCGGCGCTGATCATAGAGTGAAGAAGCCCGTTTATCTATTCGAAGTCAAGAATGGCGCGTTCACGCCAGTGGCGACTGTCGAGTAAACGAATAGCAACTGCGTGTATAAAAAAAGGCGGCGCGGGCCGCCTTGCTAGGAGCAGGGATGCTGGACTTCCAGACCTTATTACAGATTTTCTGGACCGGCCTGGCCAATTCGACCTATGCGGTGCTGCTGGCGGCGGCTTTTGCGTTGGTATTGAAAGTGGTGAAGGTATGGAACTTTGCCCAGGCCGGCATGATGGGGATCGCGTACTACACGATGTATTGGGCCATTCAGAAACTGGGATGGCCTGCCTATGCGGCGCTGGCGCTGGGCGCCGGTGCGGCGATCGTTGCCGCGTTGGCGATGGAGATACTCGGGCTGCAGACTTTTCGGCGTCGTCATTCGCCGCCGTTGACGTTCTTTATTTTTACTTTGGTGATCTCGGAACTGGTGCAGTATGTGCTGGCGATGATCGCCGGCACAGAGCCGGTGTCGCTCGCCGCGAGCATCATGTCGACGTCTTATATTGTGGGAGGTGTGGTCGTCAGTGAGTGGGACTTGAAGGCTATCGCGGCGACCGTGATCTTGATGTCGATGCTGTTCTTCATCATGAGGCGGACTCGCCACGGGCAGTACATGATCGCAGCGGCGGACAATCCGCATCTGAGTCGTCTCTATGGCGTCAATGTGCGTAAGGTCTATGCGTTGACCTTTGTGCTAGCTGCTATTTTGATCGCGGCGGGAATGTACTTGTTTGGTACGCGAGCCTCTATGGTGCCCAATACGCCTTTGGAGATGATGTTGTTCGCCGTGATCGCGGCTTTGTTGGGTGGCATGGGAAATGTATTCGGCGCAGCGATTGCCGCGGTATTTCTAGGCTTGCTGCGCGCGTTCAGTATCTTGGTCATCCCGTCGGCGTGGCAGAGCTTGATCTTGTACGCGCTACTTTTCATCACCATTCTGTTTTTCCCGAAGGGAGTGCAGTTGACAGGTTTGATGCGCAAAAGGCCGGTGGCTAAATCCACAGCGCCTGGCGCCTGAGACACGGATCGGAGTCATACATGGAATACGTTGCGTCGCTTTTGGTTCTGATCGGGCTGTATATCATTCTGGCGTCCAGCTTCAATCTGATCATCGGGTTCGGTGGATTGATCAGCATTGCGCATCCGATCTTTTTTGCGTTGGGAGCCTACACCGTCGGGGTGCTCAGTACACAGTTTGGTTTGCATCCCGTGTTGAGCATTGCCGCAGGATTCGTTGTGGCGATGTTGGCCTCGTTCATGTTGTCGCTGCCTTCGTTGCGCATATCGGGAGACTATTTGCTGATTACCAGCATCGGATTCCAGCTGGGGTTGTTGGAAATCATCAAGAACCTGGATTTTGTCGGTGGGGCCAGTGGGCTTGGGGGGATTCCCAACGTGGTGCAGGAAAATCGCAGCCTGGTGTTTGCGGCCATTGCGTTGGGGATCTCGCTGGTAGTGGTATTGGCCTTACGAGCGTTGGTGAGAGGCCCTTATGGCAGGGCGATCCAAGCTATGCGCGACGATGAGTTGGCTTTTCTGGCATTGGGGCGCAATGCCATGAATATCAAGATCGCCATTTTCGCGGTGGGTTCTGGTATCGCAGGGGTAGCAGGTGGACTCTATGCCTACTATTACCAATACCTGACGCCAGACCAGTTTCAGATTCTGCAGTCGGCCATGATCCTGACGATGGTGGTGGTAGGCGGTATGGGTTCGGTATATGGGCCGGTGGTAG
Source organism: Bordetella genomosp. 4 (assembly GCF_002261185.1). GTDB lineage: Bacteria > Pseudomonadota > Gammaproteobacteria > Burkholderiales > Burkholderiaceae_B > Bordetella_A. The sequence goes on along the minus strand of NZ_NEVQ01000022.1, from coordinate 653,056 downwards.
GAGCGGTGCTGCTGCTCTTGCTGCCAGAGGCGATCACTTTCCTGAATTTGCCCTCAGCCATCATGGGGCCGTTGCAAGGGGTGATCTTTACTTCGTTGGTGATTTTGTTCCTGTTCCTGCGGCCGCAGGGGTTGGTGCCTGCGAGCAAACGTCTTTCAGCCGGGGGTAGCCATGAGTAACGTGCTAAGCCTGAATGGAGTATGCAAGCGTTTCGGTGGCGTGGTGGTGGCGGATCACATCACGCTGGAGCTAAAGGCAGGCGAGATCCTGGGCCTGATCGGGCCGAATGGGGCAGGAAAGACCTCGCTCTTTAATTTGATATCCGGCGTGTTTCCGGCCGACAGCGGTTCGATGGTGCTGGAAGGGAAATCTTTGTCCGGGCTGGCTTTGTATGCGCGTGCTCGGGCCGGCGTGGCCAGAACGTGGCAACACATGCGCTTGTTCGGTTCGTTGAGCGTTCTGGAGAACCTACTGGTTGCGCCCACTGATTATCCGGGGGAGTCGTTGTGGCGTTTGCTCACGGCGGGACCGTCGGTACGGCGCGCTGAGCAGCAAGCGAAAGAGCGTGCCATGCACATCCTGCAGCGTATGAAGCTATCCGCCATGGCAGACGCGAATGTCAATGACATCACGTTCGGTCAGCAAAAGCTCTTGGGGTTGGCGCGCGCATTGATGAGCCAGGGGCCGCTGTTGTTGCTCGACGAGCCGATGGCTGGTGTGGAAGGGGCTGCCTACGAGACGATGCGGGAAATTGTGCGAGAAGAGGCCGCCTCGGGACGTGCCGTATGCGTTGTGGAGCACAACGTCTCGTTCATCAAGGATCTATGCAATAGCGCCGTGTTCATGGCACAGGGCAAGATCCTGGAGCGCGGCGATGTGGCAACCTTGCTCGAGAGCAAGACATTGGCCGAACTGTACTTCGGCCAATGAGGGCCGCGCTTGGGGATATCGAATGCTGGAATTGAAAAATCTGAATGTGCACTACGGCAAACTGCATGTACTGCACGACCTGAGTATTCAGGTGCCAGAAGGTCAGCGCGTCGGCATTTTTGGCCACAATGGAGCGGGCAAGACGACATTGCTGCGCGCCTGCATGGGCGACCTGGAACATATGCAGGGAAATGTGCAATACCGCGGGAACGCGATCCGTGCCAATGAAGTGCATGTGAATGTCAACTATGGCATGGCCTTTGTCCCGCAGGGCCACAATGTTTTCCGGGATCTGCAGGTGCAGCAGAATCTGAAGATCGCCGGGATGCGCCATGAGCCGGCCGCCCGCAAACAGGCATTTGATGAAGTGGTTGCATTATTTCCATTGCTGGCGGAACGCAGCGATCAGATCGCAGGCTCGCTGAGCGGTGGACAGCAGCAAATGCTGGCGCTCGGCATGGCGCTGATGACACAACCGTCTATTTTGCTACTGGACGAGCCCACGATTGGTCTGGCGCCAGTGATTGTGCGAGATGTGTTGGCCAGTGTCAGTGAAATCAACCGCAGTCGCAAGACCACCATCGTTATTGTCGAGCAGAATGTTCAAGCGACCTTGCAGAACGTTGACCGGGCCATTGTGATCAAGTCTGGCCGGATCATCTACGATGGAAAAAGCGCCGATTTATTGAGTCAGGAGAGTCTGTGGGATCTGTTCTGAATCCAACGGTGCCTGTTGATGCGCGCCAGCAGGTTGCAGACGCGTTTAACGCATGTGTGAGACGTGTCGTTGCGGCCGAGTGGCGAGATTTATCGGACATGGTGCGCCAGCGCGCAGCCATGATCGTCGCGGATAACGTCTCGGCAGCATTCAGCGCACTAGATGAGCCGCAGGTGGAAAAGTCTCGCGCTGCGGTCTTGGCGCGGGAACAGGACGGCCCTGCATCTCTGTTGGTGCCGCATGGCAAGCGCGTGAGCGTCCATGCGGCCGCTACCCAGAATGCATTGGCGATGGGTTGGAATGAGTTGGACGAAGGCTACCGCAAGGCCGTCTGCCACGGTGGCTTGTATGTGTTGCCTGCGCTGATGGCCGTCGCTGAACAAGAGGGCGCGGCGGCACAGGATGTGTTGCGGGCATTGACATTGGGGTATGAGCTCGTGACGCGCGTCGCGCGAGCATGGAGTTTTGTGCCGATACGGATTCACCCGCATGCGTTGTTGGCGCCGGTCGGGGCCGCGGCGGGTATTGCCATACTGCGGCGCTTGCCCGCCGACGAGGTGCTCAGCGCAGTGGCAGGCGCTTGTGCGATGGGGATGGCCGGGCCCTTCAATCAAGCGCTGCAGGGTGTGTTGGTGCGAAATACGTGGGCGGCGCAAGGGGCCGCCATGGGTATTCTGGCGGTTGATCAGGCCCATGCCGGCATTGGCGGGCGGGCGTCGACGCCGTATGACGTCTACGTTACCGCGTTGGGCGGCAGCACGGACCTGCCGGCTTTGACGGCGGAGGACGAATGGGCGGTTGCATCCGGCTATCAAAAGATCAACGCATGCTGCCAGTATGCGCATTCGGCAATCGAGGCGGTGCAGGCGCTGTTGGCGCGTGATGCCTCGTTGTTGGGCGGAGAGCAGATCAGCGAGATTCGGGTGCATGCGCATCCCTTGGCCTATCCGCTGGACAATCGCTCTCCCAGTACCACATTAGGGGCCAAGTTTTCCGTTCCGCATGCCGTGGCTGCAGCGCTGGTGCACGGACATGGCGGAGCACAGGCTTTTGACAACGCATCGCTGTCCGATCCTCGCATCGCGCGGTTGCGAAATAAGGTAATCCTGGAGCCGTTTGCAGAGGTGCGGGCCTGGCCACAGGACCGCCCCGCGACCGTGACGCTGACGACGCCTGATGGGCAAGTGACGCAGACATGCTGGAGCGCGCGCGGAGGTCCAGACCGCCCACTGGCACAAGAGGATGTCTGGGAAAAAATCCGCTCGCTATGCGATCGGCACATGCCCCACGCGATGCCGACGCTGCACGCGTTGGTGAGTTTGGCCGGTGGCGCTTCCAGTGGGGCCACGGGCACATTGGATCTGCAGTGTTCGTGGAACGATTGGATGCGGGCCTTGACGGCGGCGTAGCTGCCGCCGTTGAGTTCGCGTTGCACGCGTGGCGCACACAGGCGAGCGCGTATCGATAAGCCGTACCGGTGATGGCCGGAAATTTAGAGGAAGAACGCAGGTGATTCACGCTGTCATTGAAAAATCTCATCCCGGTTTGGCATGGGATATGGAAGTCGATGTATTGGTGGTCGGTGCCGGGGGATGCGGCTTGGCTGCGGCCATTGCCGCGCATGACGCGGGCGCGAGCGTGGCCATTCTGGAAAAACGTGAACGGCCGGGTGGCAATTCGTCGTTGAGCACAGGCTCGGTGCCAGGAGCCGGAAGCCGTTTTCAGCGAGAGGCGGGGATAGAGGATTCGGCCGAACGCATGGTCGCCGACCTGGAGCGCACCGCCGGTCATAGCGAGTTGCCCGCGTTGACGCGCCGTATGGCCGGTATTTCCGCCGGCTTGTGCGAATGGCTGGTGGATGTGGTAGGGGCGCGTATGGCGCTGATCACGGATTACTGCCATGTAGGTCATTCTGTTCCGCGTCTACATGCACCGGTGTCGCGTCGAGGGCAAGATCTGGTGGATGATCTGTTGGCCGCCGTGGCAAAGCGTGATATTCCGCTGGCGGTGAACAACGCGGTGTCCACCTTGTATGTGAACGAATCCGGTGCCGTGGTGGGCGCCGCGGTGACAGGACCCGGCATCGAGGCATCGAAAATCGGTGCACGCAATGTGATCCTGGCGACGAACGGCTTTGCCGCCAATCGCGATCTCGTCAAGAAATACTGTGCGGAGATTGCAGGTGCGGAGTATTTTGGTGCATTGGGCAGCGAAGGCGAAGCCATGATCTGGGGGGAACAGTTGAACGCTCAGTTGGCGAATATGCGGGCTTATCAAGGATATGCAGCGGTTGCGTATCCGCATGGGTCGCTATTGTCATGGACGACGATCGAAAAGGGCGGCATTCTCGTGAATGCGGCGGGCGAGCGTTTCGGCAATGAGGATTTAGGATACTCGGGCTATGCAAAGCGCGTGCTCGCGCAAGCCGGGCCCGTCTACGCGATCTTCGATGACCGCATCAAAGCGCTGGCCAGCAAAGAAGAAGAATTTCAAGAGCTGGTGGACCATCATGGGGTCAAAGGCAGCGACACAGTGCAAGGCCTGGCTGCGGTTTTCAATCTGCCCGAGGCCACGCTGACTCGCACGCTGACTGACTACAACCAGGCTGCGGCAAACCAGCAGGACAGTAGCGCTACAGATCCGCAGGGACGCCGGCATTTCGGTATGGCGCCGCTGACAGGAACACTTTGGATTTGCCGTGTGACGCCCGGCTTGTTTCATACGCAAGGTGGCTTGGCCGTGGACCATATGGGCCGTGTACTGCGTGCGGACGGTTCGATTATCCCAGGGTTGTATGCCGGCGGTGGCGCCGCTGCCGGTATCAGCGGCAGCGTAGGGGCAGAAGGATATTGCTCGGGAAATGGCTTGTTGACCGCGATTGGTCTCGGCTATCTGGCTGGGCGTAGCGCAGCAGGGATCTCTACATGAGTATCGAAACGAGTGCGGCCGCTTGGCGTATGGCGCAATTTGCGCGTGGCTTGACGCTGCAGGCTATTCCCAATGATGTGCAGAGGCTGGGTCGTTTGCATATAGCCGACGCAATCGGGGTAGGCTTGGCGGCATCGCACGTGCCATCACACCGGACGTTCATGACCAAGCTGTTGGCGCAGTGTCCGCTTGGCGGAAAGTCGACGATACTCGGAGCCAAAAACTCCGTATTTGCCGATACGGCAGCGTTGGTTAACGGTACGTCCATCCATTCGCTCGAATTTGACGATACGCATATGCGGTCCATCGTGCATGGCAGTGCAGTGATTGTGCCGCCCATTTTGGCTGTGGCGCAGGAACAGGGGCTGTCGCTGTCCGAGGTGTTGCGCTTGACTGTCGTCGGGTGGGAATTGCTCGTTCGTGTCGGACAAGCGGCGGCAGGGGCATTTCAGCGCAGAGGGTTCCAGGTCACGTCGGTCGGCGGCGCTGTCGTCGCCGCGATATTGGCAGCAGCCGCTCGCGGAGCCGATGTGCAGACCATTGCGCGTGCGGCAGGGATAGCAGGCAGTCAAGCCAGCGGTATCTTCGAGTTCTTGAGCGATGGTTCGAACGTCAAGGCCCTGCATCCCGGATGGGCCGCTCATGCTGGCGTGTGGGCGGCCAGTCTGGCTATGGCAGGTATGACAGGGCCGGCGTCTGTGTTGGAAGGCAAACACGGAATATACGCTACCTATGCCGATGACCGCTCAGCGGGAGGCCGTTTAGCGAATGAGCTCGACAGCCTGGAGAGAACCTGGGTGTTGCGGGAGGCTGCATTCAAGTTTTATCCCTGCTGCCACTACATCCACCCCTATCTCGAAGCCGCCGGACAGTTGCGTGAACAGGCTGCCGGGATGGGGCTGCGCATCGTGGGCGCACATTGCCTGGTGGCCGCTGGAGCCGGATTGGTGATTGCGCAGCCCTGGGAAAGCAAGCAAGCCCCCCGCGATACCAATGATGCGAAATACAGTCTGCCTTATTGCGTGGCGTTGTCACTATTGAATCTGCCCATCGATGTTGAAACGATGACGACAGGGCCGTTGAATGAGCAAGCGCTGAAATTGGCCGCGCATATTAGCGCTGCGCCCTGGGACGAGAGCGGTTTTCCTGAGTGTTTCGGTGCGGATTTATCCGTGACGTTGGAGAACGGTGCGACCTTGCGTGCGAATGTCCCCCAAGTGATCGGCAGTGCACAGCGGCCTGCCTCGGTCGAGCACGTGCTGGAAAAATTCTTGAAAAATGCAGGGGCGGCCATGCCGGCGTTGCAAGCGCGGACATTGTGGGACGCTTTATTGAATGATGACGCCTTGCCGTCGTTGATACCGTCTTGAGTGATCCGGCGGCGGGTCTGACCCGCCACCCTGAACGTGGTGCGTTACTCGACCGATGCGCCGGAGGCTTGCACGAGCGCTTTCCAGCGCCCTACGTCTTGTTTGACGTATTGCTGAAACTCGGCATGTTCGTTGCCGATCGGGTCGGCGCCCATCTCTTTCAATTTGGTTTGCACAGTGGGCGTGGCGACGCTTTCGGCAATGGCCTTGGATAGGCGCTCTACCGTTTCGGGTGGCGTGTCTGAACGGACAAATAGCCCGAACCAGGACCGTGCCTGCATGTCGGCGAACTGTGTTTCGGCAAAGGCAGGCACATTCGGCAAGGCCGCATGTCGATCCTGGCCGGTGACGGCGATGGGGATCAAGCGGCCTCCCTGGACTTGAGACAGAACTTCCGGCAAGTTGGCGAACATGAACTGCACCTGGCCCCCGATGAGATCATTCAGTGCCGGCGCGCCACCCTTGTAGGGTACATGGGTGGCTTTTCCGTGCGACAACGAGTTGAATTGCGCACCAGCCAAGTGGGCTGCTGTGCCGGTCCCCCCGGACGCGTACGCCACATGATCGCTGTTGTCTCGGATATAGGCGGATAGCTCCGCTGCCGTACGGGCAGGGACTTGGGGATTGACGACGAGGAGCAAGGGCACCGATGCGAGGTTGGACAGACCGGTGAAGTCCTTGGTCAGGCTGTAATCGAGTTTGCGGTACAGGGTGGCATTGATGGCGTGGCTGGATGTCGCCATGAGCAGGGTATAGCCGTCGGCGTCGGCACGTGCGGCCGCACCCGCACCAATGTTGCCGTTTGCCCCTGCACGATTTTCGACGATAACGGGTTGGCCTAATTTACCGGCCATGGCCTGGGCGACGGTACGGGCGATGACATCGGTGGCGCCACCTGCAGCAAACGGCACAATGATGGTGACGGGGCGTTCGGGAAAGGCGGCAGCTGCAATGCCATATGCCAAAGCGAGGGGGGCACACAGCAGAGAACGCCATAGGCGCGTACGGAGTTTGGACATGGATGTCTCCTGAGTTATCGGTTTTCCGAAACTGTACGCAGAGACCGGACACAACCGTCAGGACAGATACGCGCTTGAGTTGTACTTTTTGGCGCAATGAGGGTATTTGGCCACTTCGTTGCCGACGTGCTGCGCGGGTGGATCGATGCGGCGCGGGGCCGTTCTTGGCCCCGTTCAGGTGCGCAGGCTGAGATCGACTTTGCGGAATTCGCCGGGCGTCATGGCTGTGTGCTTCTTGAAAAATCGCGTGAAATAGGCGGGATCTTCGAAATTGAGCTGAAACGCAATATCGGCAATGCCTGATTCGGTATTGCTGAGCAGCCGTTTGGCTTCCAGCAGCACACGGTCCTGAATCAGCTGGCTGGCCGTGCGCCCTGTGGCGCGTTTAGTGGCTTCGTTGAGCTGCCGGGCGCTGACGTAGAGCGCGCTGGCATATTGCTGAATGCTGTTGTACGCCAGATATTGCGCTTCGATCAATAAGGCGAAGCGCTTTACCAGTGGGTAGCTAGGGCCGGCAGTACGTGTACGCTCATCGATCGGATACACGCGGCGCAGTTGAGTCAATAGGATCAGCAAGTACGACCGTATGACGTCGTAGCGGCCGAGCTGCCGGCCTTGTTGTTCCTGTGCCATCGCTTGCAACAGGGGCAGCATGTCATCGTGTTGATCGCGTGTGAGATAGAGCACCGGGTTGCCGCTGGTGGGGTGGAAAAACGGGAACTTGGCGATATCGTCCGCTCGGGGAAACATGTGTGTGAAGAAGGCTGTGCTGATATTCATCACATAGCCTTGCGGGGCAACCGATGATGTCCAGGCGTGCAGCTGGCCCGGGCTCAAGAAGAACACGGCGCCGTCTCGGACATCCAGGTGTTGAAAATCCAGCATGTGTGTGCCCTGCGCCCGGGACATCCAGAGGATATGGTAGTAAGCGTGGCGATGTGGAAAACCCCGCGGAATCCCGGCCTGATCCTGTAGCCGCACCAAATCAAAATAAAACGATCCCTCACCTGCGAAATCCGTGGATTCGAAGGTAGGGAAATCCGAGGGCGAGACGATCGCGCCTGTCTCAGCAGTATGCGCCGTTTTCATGGCGGGCGGTTCGAGCGAATTCAATAGGCAAGGCACAGATCAAAAACTGTACACCAAAGAGGGAACTCGCCGTGTCGAATCGTTACCCAAGCGGGTATTTGCAATGATTTCAACGAGATGTTGCGCGACCCCGGTCGTGTGACACACTTTTACGGCCGGTACTCATGATGATTGCTAATTCTTTTGTCGCTGCCACCGATTCCGTCTCCGACCTCCTTGCCCGAACGGGCGCCGGAATGATTCCTGATGACAACACCGAGATGGAGCGTGTCCAGGCGCACCTCATGGTGTGCGTCTACGCCAAGGACGCCTCCGGCATCAGATCCATGTTTTCGAAAAGCGATACCGATAAATTGATCGCCAGCCTGAGAGCGCCCAGGTATTTTCCGGTACATGCCGCAGCGGTCGCAGACAGCGGCGCGGTCTTGAATGCCTTGGTTGATATCCTGCCCGCAGAGTTGCTGGATATTCGGGACGAAAATGGACTGACGCCGTTGATGTGCGCCGCGCGGCACGGCCATGTCTCGGCTATCCATACGCTATTGGCAGGCAAAGCGTCGGTAGACGCGACGGATCAATCGGGCTACAGCGCACTGATGTGGGCAGCCATGTCCGGATTTGTCGATGCGGTTAAGGTCTTGCTGGGGTACGAAGTCTACGCAGATGACAGCGCCCAGCCCATGGGCGTCGACAGACAGGACAATAATGGCGATACCGCGCTGATGCTGGCGATTCGTGCGGGGCACTACGACGTCGTAGAGGCGTTGGTCGCTCGCAGGGCAAACATCAACATTGCCAATGCTGACGGAGAGCGAGCGCTGAGTGTGGCCGTATCCCTGGGGCGGCGCCGCGCAATCAGGCTCTTGTGTGAACAAAGGGACATCGATCTCAATGCCGTAGACCGCATGGGTCTGACGGTCATGATGCGGGCTGCGGATTATGCGGACCGGGCGTACGACTCGTCGATTTTGAATCTCTTGATCGGACAGAACGCGAGGACCGATTTGAAAGATCGCGACGGATGTTGCGCGCTGCTCCGAGCGGCAAAGGGGCAGTCGGATATCGCGATCGAACATCTGCTTGCAGGCGGAGCGGATATCCATGCGACGGATTCGAAAGGATGCACTGCTGTGGCGCTCGCTGCAAAGCACAATAATCTGTATGGATTGAGGTTCCTGCTCAAGCAGCGAGGTGTGCGGATAGATGCGCGAGATGACAGCGGACGCACACCCTTGTTTCATGCTGTCGAGGCTGAACATTACGACATAGTCAATGAGTTGATCCTGCATGGCGCAGATAGCCGCCTGTCCTACACCGTCATCAATGGCACAGTGCTGACGCTGGCGCAGCACCGTGGGGATCGGCGCATGGTGAAGCTCTTGCTGGACAACGGCGCCGGTAATGACGTCAAGGATACCGCTGCGCTGGCTGGGTAGGTTAGCCAAGAACAGGATTCGGTTCAGCAGTCGTTCGGTAGGCGGTCAGGTCAACTCATACGAATATGAGTTGACCTTGATGCTACGGTATTCAAGCCGATTTAGGTGCTTTCAATGCCGCGTGGTAATACGCGACGTAGGTATCGAAGTCGACGGCGTCGCTTTGTTCGAGACGTGCTTGTTCGGCATGTGATTGCCGTGCTGCCTCGGCATACGTCTCGGCGACGTCGGCCGGCAAGGGCTGTGCGCGCAGCGTGTCTGCGTGTTGGCGGCTGAGTCGGAGCGAATAATCGTGGAACGACAAGCCGCTGTCGCGCAGGTCCCTGAGCAGGCGTGCCGAGGGCGTCTCGTCGGCATGGTCTAGTTTGTCTCGTTGAGCCTGCAATGCGCGCGCATAGGCGTCCCCACCCAAGGCCTGGTCGTACAGCGCCGCGTAGGATGCGATCTGGTCGAGCAGTTCGTGGCCCCACACGGGCAGCTCGATGGCGACGCCATCTCGATCGAGTTGCAAGCCGGGCTTGCGGCCCTCTTTGACCACGGTGGAGAAGTTATCCGCGCTGCGTTGGCAGTAACCGTTTTGCGGGAAATAAGGGCTGTCCGATGCGGCACAGAACAACAAGAATGCGTCCATGAAGCGCGCCGTGTCCGCGGCGATGCCCACGGGTTGACCAGGGTCGATATCGAGGCAGCGCACTTCTACGTACTGCACGCCGCGTTCGGCCAGCGCGGTGATGGGCCGTTCGCAGCGGCCGGTGGCGCGTTTGGGACGAATGCTGGAGTAGAACTCGTTTTCGATCTGCAGCACATTGGTGTTGAGCTGGATCCATTCGCCGTTGCGATGTGTCCCGATGGCCTGGTACTCGGGCCAAGGTTGGGACACGGCGTCGTACAGGCGGCCCAGAAAGGTGTCGAGATCGTTGTAGCAGAGCTTGAGCTGCGATTGGGCCTTGTTCTGATAGCCCAGATCGCTCATCCGCAGGCTCGTCGCGTAGGGCAAATACAGCGTGTCGTTGCCCAGCGACTGCAGCTGCTGGACGTCGTCGCCCATGAATTGGCGCGACAAGGCGGGGGCGGCGCCGAATAGGTACATCAGCAGCCACGAGTAGCGCGTGAAGTTGCGGATCAGGCCGATGTAGCCGCGCGAGCGTTGCTCTTGCGGGTCAGGGGTGCCGGGGTCCAGGATGCCCCATAGTGCGTCGGGCAGAGAAAAGTTGTAATGCACGCCGGCAATGCATTGCATGGACTTGCCATAGCGTTCGGCCAGGCCGCGGCGGTAGACGTGCTTGAGCATGCCGGTGTTGGACTTGCCATACCAGGCGATGGGGATGTCGGCCTCGGCGGGCAAGGCCGCGGGCATGGACTGATTCCAGATGAGCTCGCCGTCGAGCACGCTGTAGACAAAGCGGTGGGTGTTTTCCAGCTCGGTCAGCAGGGTGTCGACTCGGTCATGAGTGCCTGTGATCAGCTCGAGCAGGGCCTCGGAATAATCGGTGGTGACGTGTTCGTTGGTCAGCGCGGCGCCCAGCCCGGCCGGATGAGCGGTGCGCGACAGGCGGCCCTGGGTATCGACGCGCAACCCTTCTTTTTCGATGCCACGCAGAGTCTGGGCAAGCAGGGCGGTATGGGCCTGTAGGCGGGCCAGGCGGCTGGCAGTGGTATCGGTCACAGTCATATGAATATTCGGATATTGAGGCCGGATTTTACGAGGTGTGGGCGATTCCTGCCGAGGTAACCTCTCTAATAGCCGGGGATCGGTGACAATTCATCCATGTCATTATGCGTGACGGAGGGCATAACATGATGATTTTTCGGTTGTTTTGTTGCCGAGTGCCGCGTACCACGGCGTTGCGGCTGTGTTGCGCGGTACTGTTGCTGGCTGCCGGGTGCACGCCGAGTTACAACTGGCGCGAAATGGCGGTGGCCGACGGCTATGTGCAGGCGGCTTTTCCGGCCAAGGTCGAGACGGAAACGCGCACGATTTCTCTGGGGGGCCAGGCCTTGGCGTTTACGTTGGCTACGGCGCAGGTCGATCAAGCGATGTTTGCGGTGGGGTCTGCGCCGTTGCCCGAGGCGATTGCAAAGGACCGAGCTGCGAGGGAGGCATTGGGACAGGCGTTGATGCGGTCGCTGTATGTGAACATAGGGGCTCCTGTGCCGTCGCCGCTGCCGAATTTTGGGGACGAGATCGTGGCAAGGGGCCGTGCGGGCCAGCACCCGGCGTGGTTGATGGCCCGGGTATGGGTGACCGATACGATGTTGATTGATGCCGTGGCCGCAGGGACAGATCAGAGTCTGCCTGTGGATCCGGCCCAGGAGTTTGTGCGGGCGGTGAAGCTGAAGTAGGCGCGTCTGTCCGCGGACGATCAGGTATTTGGCGCAAGGAGGATGCGGCCCGCGGGGCGGGGACGGGTCTGTCTGGCCGCATGGGCTGCGGCTCGGTTACCAGTACCGGGAGCAGGCGTTGTCTGACCGCGATGGCGATTGCGGCGCTCCTGCTGTTGACGCCTAGCTTATGGCAGGCGTTGCCGATGTGGAAATTGACGGTGCGCTCGGTGACCCCCAGGATGAGGCCGGTTTCCCGACTGGTTTTGCCCAGCGATGACCAGTGCAGGCACGCGACTTCGCGGTCGGAAAGATAACGTCCTTGCATAACATGTGCGGTGGCGCAGAACTGCCGAAATGACGAATTGCGAAAGAGGTCGCGCGATTTTCCATGTGTTGTGTGCGATTTATGGACAAGACGGGGTCTGCGCCGACTTATCGGACTCATCCGAATGTGGGTGGGGGCATTCACGCGAGGGCGGCCGAGGATGTCAGGGTGTGTCCGCGGCCGGGTTACCGCCGTGCGATCGGCCGTGACGCGGCCTGAGAGTGCTAGAATCTCTGCTTCAAACCGGCGCCGATTTGCCTGATCCGCTTGCGGGCGCCTCTATAAATCCAGCTAAAGAGGTCCGTATGACCGCTCCTGCCTTGCATTCCGCCGAGGGGATTGCCCCCGGTTCCATTCCGTCATCCGCTGAGCCCGCGCCTGGTTCGGTAGGCATGGTGACTCCGCAATTCATCCGTTTCGACGAGCCGTTGCCACTGGCCAGTGGTCAATCGCTGCCATCCTATGAACTGGCGGTCGAGACCTATGGCACGTTAAACGCGCAGCGCACCAATGCGGTGTTGGTGTGCCACGCCTTGAACGCTTCGCATCACGTGGCGGGCGTCGCTCATGACAATCCCAAGGATATCGGCTGGTGGGACAACATGGTTGGGCCCGGCAAGCCGCTGGATACGAACGTTTTTTTTGTGATCGGGGTGAATAATCTCGGTTCGTGTTTCGGGTCTACCGGGCCGGCCAGTATCAATCCCGAGACCGGGCAGCCCTGGGGGGCGGCATTTCCCGTGCTGACGGTCGAGGATTGGGTCCATGCCCAAGCCCGTTTGGCAGATTATTTCGGGATCGAGCGTTTTGCTGCCGTGATGGGCGGGTCTCTAGGGGGGATGCAGGCCCTCAGTTGGGCAATTACGTGCCCCGATCGCGTGGCGCATTGCATCGTGGTGGCCAGTACGCCGCGCTTGTCGGCTCAGAATATCGGCTTTAACGAGGTGGCGCGGCGCGCCATTATCACGGACCCCGATTTCCATGGCGGCGATTATTACGCCCAGCATACGGTGCCTCGGCGCGGGCTGTCTGTCGCACGGATGATAGGGCATATTACCTATTTGTCGGATGACGACATGGCCGAGAAATTCGGCCGCACCCAGCGTGAGCCGGCCGAGGGCGGTGCATATCGCTATGGCTATGACGTAGAGTTCGAGGTCGAGTCGTATTTGCGGTATCAGGGCGAAAAATTCTCTCGCTATTTCGACGCGAATACCTATCTGCTGATTACGCGTGCGTTGGATTATTTTGATCCGGCCCGCAGTACGGGTGGTGACTTGGCGCGTGCCTTGGCGCCGGCGACCGCAGATTTTTTGCTGGTGTCATTTTCGACGGATTGGCGTTTTCCGCCTGAACGTTCGCGCGAGATTGTGCGCGCGTTGCTCAAAAATGGCAGCCCGGTTACGTATGCCGAGATCGATGCGCCGCATGGGCACGATGCGTTTTTGCTGGACGATTCGCGCTACCACGCGGTCGTGCGAGGGTATTACGAGCGTATTGCACGTGAGTTGGAATTAGGGATGACTACGCCGGACCAAAATGCCGCGTTGCCGCTGCACGCCTCGTCTGCCACAGCGGGCGCATCTCCGTCCAGAAGGACTACAGAGGAGCCAGCATGAGTCCCGTGTCGGTAAAACCTGGGCGTGTACAGGGCATGCGCCCTGACCTGGTCCGCATCGCCAGTTGGATCGAGCCGGGCAGCCGGGTCTTGGATCTGGGGTGTGGCGATGGGGCGTTGCTCGCGTATCTGCGTGACGAGCGTCGGGTGCGAGGAGCAGGCGTCGAAATCGACGATCAGCATGTGATCGCCTGCGTGCAGCGGGGAGTCGAAGTCATTCAGCAGAACCTCGAAGACGGCCTGGCGCTGTTCGACGATAAGCAGTTCGATACGGTGGTGCTGTCGCAGACGCTGCAATCCATGCATCGCACCGAACATATTCTGCGAGAGATGGCGCGCGTGGCGCGCTATGGCATCGTGTCGTTTCCGAATTTCGGCTACTGGCCTCACGGGTGGTCGATCTTGCGCGGGCGTATGCCGGTGACGGGGCAGATGCCGTATCAGTGGTACAACACGCCGAATATCCATCTGTGCACCCTGCGCGATTTTGAGCGGCTGGCCGCGGATCTGAATTTGCGGATCCTGGAGCGCGCGACATTTCACGAGGGGCGCGAAATCAACGTGTTGCCGGGTTGGCGCAGTACGTTGGCGGTTTATCGGTACGCGGCGGACTGACGCGGGGCGTTCGCGAGGCGGCCAGAGCGTGGGGGGGCGCGGCGCGGACGCTGGGCTGGCCGCGACGTTACTGCCATTGGTTAATATGCCGGGTATCCGGCGGTTTCAGCGCCATTGTTGTCAGGAGAGCCCCTATTACTGTCGCATCCCATGTTTATTTCAGCCGGCGGGTCGCGCCGTTACTGGTGTTGGGGTTTGCCAGCGGTTTGCCGATCGCGCTGACTGGTGGCACCCTGCAGGCGTGGGCCACAGTGGAGCAGGTCTCGCTCGAGCAAATCGGTTTCTTGACCCTGGTGGGGTCGGCCTACACGCTGAAGTTTCTGTGGGCGCCGCTGCTGGATCGTTATGTGCCTCCGATTTTGGGGCGCCGGCGCGGGTGGATGCTGGTTACGCAGTTGCTGCTGGCGATCACCATTATGGCGATGGGGATGTTGTCGCCCAAGTCGGCGTTGTTGCCCCTGGCGTTGCTGGCAGTGATGGTGGCGTTTCTGTCGGCGACGCAGGATATTGTTTTTGACGCCTATAGCACCGACGTGCTGCGTCGAGACGAGCGAGGGGCCGGGGTCGCGGTCAAGGTGCTGGGGTACCGGCTGGCGATGGTTGTGTCAGGCGGACTGGCGTTGATTCTGGCAGACCAATGGCTGGGGTGGGGGCCGATGTATGTCCTGATGGGCGTGTTGATGCTGCTGTGTTCTGCGGCTACGCTCTGGGCGCCCGAACCTGAGCAACCTGCCAGCGCACCGCGTTCTTTAGGTGTGGCGGTGGTCGAGCCTTTTCGCGAGTTTTTTTCGCGGCGCGGGGCTTATACGGTCTTGACACTGATTGTGCTGTACAAGCTGGGCGATGCCTTTGCGGGGGCGTTGTCTACGACGTTTTTGATACGCGGTGCCGGGTTTGATCCCACTGAGGTGGGGACGGTGAACAAGGTATTAGGTCTGCTTGCGACGATTGTGGGCGCGTTGGCCGGCGGTTCGTTGATGGCGCGATGGGGTTTGTATCGTTCGCTGATGGCATTTGGCATTTTGCAGGCAATCTCCAATCTGGGTTATTGGGTGATCGCGGTCAGTCCAAAGAGTATCTGGCTGATGGCCACGGCCATTGGGGTGGAAAACTTGTGCGGTGGGCTGGGGACGGCATCTTTCGTCGCATTGCTGATGGCGTTGTGCCAGCAACGGTTTTCCGCGACGCAGTTTGCGTTGTTGTCGGCGTTGTCGGCGGTAGGGCGGATTTACCTAGCCGGTCCGTTGACGCCGCCGTTGGTGCATTGGCTGGGTTGGCCCGGGTTTTTCCTGTTGACGGTGGCGATCGCGATACCGGGGCTAGTGTTGTTGTGGCGCCAACGCCGGGTGATCGACGCGTTGGAGTCACCTGCCTGACGGGCTAATAGCGGGGTGCGCCTGGATAGCTGCGCGATCATCGCTCGGATGCGCGGCGGGGCTTTATTCGTGGGGTGCGTGAGGTAATCATGCCTGTTGAGACGTCTACCGTGTTGTTGCATACCTTGTATCTGATCGCGATCGTGGCTGAAGCGATGACGGCCGCGCTGGCAGCCGGGCGTCGCGATATGGATTGGATGGGGGTATGCATCATCGCTTGTGTGACGGCGCTGGGCGGCGGGTCGTTGCGCGATGTGCTGTTGGGACACTATCCGCTGACGTGGGTGGCGCATCCGGAATACTTGGCGATGACAGCCGGTGCGGCATTGGTGACAGCGTTCATTGCGCCGCTGATGCGGCGGCTGCGTCGATTATTCCTGTGGCTGGATGCTGTGGGGCTGGTGGCGTTTACGGTCATTGGCTGCCAGGTCGCGCAGCAGATGGAGATGTCGACCAGCGTGGTGTTGATCAGCGGCATGATCACGGGCTGCGCGGGTGGGGTGCTGCGCGATGTGCTGTGCAACGATGTGCCACTGTTGTTCCGTAAAGAGCTGTATGCGAGCGTGTCGATTGTGACCGGTGCGCTTTATGTGGGCTTGCTGAAGCTGGGCTGGGCCCTCGGCGCTGTGGTGCCGGTCGCGTTGCTGGCGGGGTTGACGTTCCGATTGTTGGCGTTGAGGTTCAACTGGCAAATGCCGCGTTTTGTGTACCGTGATGATTGGCATTGACGTGCGGGATCAACGGGGCAAACTCTACTAGCGGACGTATCCCCATTGGCGATGTTTTGCCAATGGGGATGCACAGCGTTGCGCACTACGTTATACAGTTTACGCGTGTCGCGTGAATGTCGGATTTTCCCATTTGTTCAGGGCATCGAACTGACGGCGGTCTTCCTGAAGCAGTGTCGTCTGCTCATCGCAAAGAAGCGTCATGTTGTCCAGATATGCCTGGATTTCTGCCACAGACATGCCAGTGAAATCCGACGTTTTGGCAGGTGTTTGTTCCGTCACCAGCTTTTTCTGCTGGTTCTTGATGATCTCTAGTGCCGTGGTTTGCTCTGACCTGAATAGGGATTCCTCAGGCTGTTTCGAAAAGCGTATCGTCAAGATGCTGGCGCCGTTTTTGTCGAGTTTGGTCTCGAACTCCATTTGGTTCGCGCCGCCGGGGAAAGTGCTGCTGTAGTCGGCAACGGTCATGCGCCCGATACCGGTATCGATCAGTTTTGCCGAGGATCCTAGGTCGGCGGGGTTCGAGAAATTAGCGCGGGCCGTGGGGGCGCTGGCCAAGAAACTGTAGAGTTTGCGGTCTGGATCCGCAATGGTATAAGAGCCGTCATGGCCTTGCGACAACGCGGGTGCCTTGGCCGCGGCGGAGAGGTCTCGAACATTCGAGATGGCCTGCGCATCGATATATCGAGCAATCGACCGCACCGTCGTCAAGTTGCTAGGCACGGCGTAGCTGCGTTCCTGTGCGCCTGCCCTGGCTGTGTATTTGACGGCGCCGAAGTTCGGCCCCGATGAGAGAATCGTACGAGTGAGGTTTTGGCCGATAGCGATATCTGCCCGTAAAGCAGTATCCGTTACTTTTGTTGGAGTGCCGCTGTTTTCCAGGTTCTGAAGGGCGATCACGTCAATGCCAGGAGCGAGAGTGCTGTTCTTGAAGTCGGACAAGTCCTGGAGCAGCGTTTTGTATGCAGTTTTAAATACCTCTTCGGCATTTTTGTCCGCCTTGGCATTAGCATACACTTCGCGTGCCTGAGGCGTGAGCAACAGTCGTGCGCTCAGCGTATTGAACCCTTGGATGAGCGAGGCGATAAAATTGTAGAGCGCGTCACGTTTTTGCGCGAGCTGTGCGAGCACGGCATTACGTGTCGGGTCGTTGCCGTGAGCGATTAATTGAGGAGTAATGGGTTGTGACGACCGAGATGCTGCTGCAGGTACAGCCATACCATTTTCAAGTTCGCTGACCGTTGCGATACGTGTTCTCAGTGCCTTTTCGGCTCCCTTTATCGCTTGATCCAGCGCGCGACAGTGGTCATAGCGCAACGCAATAGTCGCCATAATACGTTGGCTAATGACTCGTCGATGGTCCTCTTGACTGATGATGGCGTTCAACTCGTCGAGGTCCTTTTGGATATCGGGCAGTCGGGTGTCTAGCACGTTTCGCACGCCGACGCTCTCGGCGCGCTCTGGCAAGCTGCGCATCTCTTTCAGAGCGAGGATGGCTCCGCCGCTCAACGCTGCAGCACCGAAACCCAGCCCCAATATGCCAGTCGTGGCTACGCCTCCGATGGCGACGCCGGATGCCACGCCTACCGTTGTATCGAGAAGTGCGGTCACGGCCCCTTGCGTACGCGCCGAGAAGTTTTGGAGAGAGTCCCAGGTCGAGAGCCGGACGGGATCAATACGGCCAGCGTCGAGTGGCGTTACCTTGTTGCCGTTTGCCTTGCAAATACTTTCGTCCAAGCGTTGCAGCTTCTCCTGGATTTGGCAAACCAGCTCCGAGGCACGTTCCATCTGCTGACTCGCATCGAATTTTCTGATTGATTCGGGTGCATTATTTCGTGTCCAGACCTGGGCCGCGCCAGTCGCTGCGTTATATATTCCCGCCATGGGGATGGTGAATGCCGACCGCCAGGAGGATGCCGGCTCTGCATTGGTCTGAGTCGGCTCGATTTGATCCGCTATGCGTTTTCGGGCGAGAGTGTTCAGGGCGTCGAATGCCTGCTCGAGCGACGGGTCTTTGCCATCGAAAAGCTTCAACGTGTTTGGGAAGTCGACTTCAGTCTCTACCCAATCGTCCAACAGGGGATCTTCTGCACTGTCGACCACGGCGGCTGCACATGTTTTGCTGGGCGAATAGTCCTCGTAGATATCAAAATCTTCAATTTTTGGACGCAACGTTTTGGCAGCGTTTTGAGCTTTTTCGAGCTCCTTGGAGGGTGCGTGGTATTCGCGGAATGTAATGGGTTCTACAGCAGTAATGGTAGTCATAATTGAGCGTTCACAGTTGGGGTCCAGGTTGTTAAGAGCTCGGGACTTCTGAGCAGCGTCGATGTTAGTGACCGGGCTGTCAAAATCCTCCGGCTTCCTACCGGTGGCCGTATTTCCGGACCAATTCCCGCGGTGTCGCTGTTTTCGTCCGCCAAAGAGTCGTGGCGAGCGTCGCTCGGGTGAGCACATCGATGACGTCACAGCATGCAGGCGCGTACCCCTGTGATTGGCCGTAGTCAGCGCAGTCCGATTTTGTACGGGTTTCGGTTGCTACGGCCAAGAAATGGGTAGGCTGGCTGGCAAATTGGTTTTGAACTAGTGCCTAGTCGTCTCCCGGTCGATGCTCTGCACGACTGTTTTTTCAACAGTGAGGTTTCAAAAAATGGCCAAAATTTCCGATACTGTCGCTTCCTGTCTGAAGCCCCTAATTTCTGAGAGCACTTCCGCGTGTGATAGCTCGCGTCGGCAGGCCCTGATGGCGCATTTGGAAAAGTACGTGGAGCAGGATGACGACGTCGCAGTCAATAACTTGCTCGATGATAAGAAAAGTGTCGAGTTGATCGTTAAAGAGCTCAAACAGTCGCCATACTCGTTGTTGCATCAAGCCGCGGCACAGCGAAAAGACAAAGCATTGATGGCAATGATGAACAAACTGCCTCTTGAGGTGTGGAATTTTCATACTCAAGAGAATCTCGAGCATACGCCGCCCATCATGGGTGGGCGTACGCCGATCATGTTTGCAGCAGAGAGCAATAACGGCAAGATTATCTTTGAGCTTCACTACGGTGTGAGCTGCTATGTATGTGATCGTCAGAGTCCGGTCAGGCGGGATTCGCCAAGTCAGGTATCGCTCGAGGAGCTAGATGCACTGAGGGCAGAGTTCAAATGCCCGCCTGGAAAGGTCCATTCTGCTGACATATGGTGGGAGATCGTCAATGCTCAAGATGACGCGGGAAACACTCCGCTGCTGCTTGCTGTCAACAAAGACAGATATGAAAGCTTCTACCAGCTATTAACATTGCGCGCCGACCCTGATATCGCAAACCGGTCTGGGCATACCGCCCGGAGCGTCATTCTTGCTTCGCCCAGCGGTCCAATACGTGACTTCTTTTTGAAGTCGACGGCGCAGCCGTCACTCTGGGACCTGTTGCCTTTGCCGTCACTCTCGGTGCTTGCATCGAGAGGCTGTGCCATTTTATAGAGGCGTGCACTCCTTGGTGTCCAGGATTCGACCTGCAAGATTGATCTGCCAACGGTGAGGTTTCAAAGAAATGATTAGCTTTCTCGGTACTACCGCCTCCTATTTGAAGCCCATTCTTTCCGGGTGCGATCGCCTATGTCAGCAGAGCCTGATGGCGAGTTTGCAAAATTACGTGGAGCGGGAAGACGAAGCCGCAATCAGTAAGTTGCTTGATGATAAGGAAAGCCGCGAGCTGATCGTAAAAGGGCTCAAACAATCGCCATACTCGTTGCTGCATCACGCCGCGGCACTACGAAAAGACGCAGCATTGAGGGTGATGATGAAGAAACTGCCTCTTGAGGTGTGGAATTTGCGTACTAAAGAGGATCTTCAGCATACTCCGCCCATCGTGGGGGGGCGTACTCCGATCATGTTTGCGGCAGAGAGTAATGGCTGCGACATTATTGTTGCGCTTCGCGACGCTGTGGAGTGCTATATATGGGATCGTGAGCGTGGGGGCAGGTACGGTGCGTCAGGCCAGGCGGCGCTTGAGGAGCTAGATGCGCTGAAGGCGGAATTCACATGCCCGTTCGGCGTGGTGAGTTTTGCAGGTATATGGTTGCAGATCATCAACGCTCAAGATGACCAGGGAGACACTCCGTTGCTGCTTGCGGTCAAGAAAGACAGATTGGAGAGCGTTCGCGAGCTATTAGACTTGGGCGGCTCGGCTTATATCAGAAACCGCCTAGGACAGAACGCCGCAGACCTTATTCTTGCCTTGCCCAAGGGCAGCCCAGTACGCGAGTGTTTTGTGAAATCGACGGCGTCGTTGCCGTCACGCTGCACCATTTCATAGAGGCGTGTCGCCCCTGATGTGACCGACGAAAAAAAGCCCGCAGCTTGAACTGCACCCCAAAAGTTGGACGCCAGTCCGACCTTTGGAGTCAGTTCATAGTTAGCGGGCTGCGTACGAGAATTGGATCTTAGTACAGGCCTTGCTGGATCATGGCGTCGGCAACTTTGACGAAGCCGGCGATGTTGGCGCCATCCAGATAGTTGACGGCGGTGCCGCGGCCTTGGCCGTGGCGCACGCAGTTTTCGTGGATGTCGCGCATGATGGAGTGCAGGCGCTGATCGACTTCGTCGCGAGTCCAGGACAGGCGGATGGCGTTTTGGCTCATTTCCAGGCCCGACACGGCTACGCCGCCAGCGTTGCTGGCTTTGCCCGGGGCGTACAGGACGCCAGCGTCGATGAAGGCCTTGGCGGCTTCCAGCGTAGACGGCATGTTCGCGCCTTCGGCGACGCATTTGACGCCATTGGCGATCAGCGTGCGCGCGTCGTCGATTTCGAGTTCGTTCTGGGTCGCGCACGGCAGAGCGACGTCGACTGGCACGTGCCACGGGCGCTTGCCTGCGACGTAGGTCAACTTGAATTGACCTGCATACTCCGCCAGGCGGCCGCGCAAGTCGTTCTTGAGATGCATCAGCGCGGCGAGCTTTTCGTGCGTGAAGCCGGCTTCGTCGATGACGGTGCCGTCAGAGTCCGAGACAGTGACCACACGTGCGCCTAGGCTCATCGCTTTTTCGATGGCATATTGCGCCACGTTGCCCGATCCCGAGACGGCAACGCGCAGGCCGTCAAACGACAGGCCGGTGCGCTTGAGCATTTCTTCGGCGAAATACACCGTGCCGTAGCCGGTGGCTTCCGGACGGATCAGGCTGCCGCCGAAGGTCAGGCCTTTGCCGGTAAAGACGCTGGCGGCCGAGTTGGAGATTTTCTTCATCATGCCGGCCATGAAGCCGACTTCGCGTGCGCCCACGCCCATGTCACCTGCGGGCACGTCGGTGTCCGGGCCCAGGTGGCGATGCAATTCGAGGATCAGCGCCTGGCAGAAACGCATGACTTCGGCGTCGGATTTGCCTTTGGGATCGAAGTCCGAGCCGCCTTTACCGCCGCCCATGGGCAAGGTGGTCAGCGCATTTTTCAGGGTCTGTTCGAAACCGAGGAATTTCAATACCGACAGGTTGACCGAGGGGTGAAAGCGCATGCCGCCCTTGTAAGGACCGATCGCCGAGCTGTGCTGTACCCGAAAGCCGCGGTTGACGCGGGGCTTGCCTTGATCGTCCGTCCAGCAAATACGGAACTGGATTACGCGCTCGGGCTCAACCAATCGCTCGAGCAGGGCATGGTCGGCGTAGTGCGGATGCTGCTCGATAAAGGGCCACAAGCTGGACATGACTTCGTGCACGGCTTGCATGAATTCGGGCTGATGCGGGTCGCGCACAGCGACCTGACGCAAAAAGTCGTCAAGACTTTGCAGTTTCAAAAGGGGTCTCCTGGGGTGCCGCAGGCCGGTGCATAAATGCCCGGATATGGTGCGATTCGGTCCAAAATAGTGCGCAATGGCACTGGCTCGGTGCGCAATTGTAGGGGTATCAGCGGGGGCGTGCAAAAGAATCATTCACGGGAAAGCCGCGCCAATATTGGGGTTGGATGTCCAAGAAAATAGGGGACGCAATGTGCCGAGTGGACCGTTCCAGTTATTGCGAACGGCCTTTCATACGCTGGGCAGGATATTTTTTCCTACGTAAATTGATATGTCACCATTTATCGCGATGCGAAGGTAGGCAGAATTTTTTTCGCCAATACAGGCACTTGGGGACAAATCAGGGCCTGATAAACAGTGGAGCAGACAATTTTAATTATTTATATGTCCCTATTTATTTTCAGGCCCCGACAATCGGTTTTATGCGCGCTTTACAACGTTACGTCGTAGTCGATCGTCAGAGGCGCATGATCGCTGAAGCGTTCGTCTTTATAGATGGCGGTGTTGCGCGCGCGTGCGGCGATGCCCGGCGTCGCAATCTGGTAATCGATACGCCAGCCCACGTTCTTGGCCCAGGCCTGGCCGCGGTTGCTCCACCAGGTGTATTGATCGGGGCGCTCGTCCAGTGTGCGAAAGACGTCGACAAACCCGCGCCGATCAAAGACCTCCGTCAGCCATGCGCGCTCCTCTGGCAGGAAACCTGAGTTTTTCAGATTGCCTTTCCAGTTTTTCAGGTCGATCTCTTTGTGCGCGATATTCCAGTCGCCGCAGATGACGAACTCGCGGCCGGTCTTCTTGTGCTCGTTCATCAGTTCGTCCATCCATGGGCCGAACACGTCCAGAAACCGGTATTTGGCTTGTTGGCGTTCGTCTCCGCTGGAGCCGGAGGGGAGGTAGGCGCTGATGACGGACAGATCTTTCCAGTCGGCGCGGATGATACGGCCCTCGGCGTCGAATTCCTCGCAATCTAGGCCGATTGTGACGCGTTCCGCCGCGTTGCGCAGATAAATGCCGACGCCGCTGTAGCCCTTTTTGATAGCGTGGGAAAAGTGCCCGGTGTACCCGGGAGGATGCCGCAGGTCTTCGGTCAGGTCGGCATCGGCAATCTTGATTTCCTGCAGGCAGAGGATATCGGCATTGTGGTTCTGCATCCAGGGTTGTAGGCCTTTGCGAAAGGCGGATCGGATGCCGTTGAGATTGAGTGAGGTGATACGCAGCACGACGAAGACTCCTGTATAGCGGTTGGCCATCCGGCCCAAAGACGGACTTTAACCGACTGAGGGCGACTTGCCATGGGCCAATGGCGCCGTTGCCGCTGCAGTGGACACGCTAAAATGCGTCCGAACTTCTGAGAAATCAATCATTCTCGGCATGTGCCGGAGTCGGCAGCGGCTTTGCTCTGCGCCAAAGAAAGCCGAGCCGCCCTGGGTGTCTCGAACTACGCCGCAGGTCGACCAGGCGACGCTGAGCTCGGAGGCGCTCATCCCCCTATTGGAAATCTCTAATCATGGCCGCTATTTCTACCGACTTTGTCCGTTTTGCTCTCGATGAGGGCGTGTTGCGTTTTGGCAGTTTCAAGGTCAAGTCCGGCCGTATCAGCCCTTATTTCTTTAACGCGGGCTTGTTCAATAGCGGCGCATCGGTGGGTAAGCTGGCGCAGTTTTATGCTCAGGCATTGCTGGATTCCGGTGTGGCGTTCGACATGCTGTTCGGGCCGGCTTACAAAGGTATTCCGCTGGCGACGGCGACGTCGGTTGCCCTGGCTGGGCATGCCGGCATGCAGGGGCGCGACGTGCCATTCGCCTTTAACCGGAAAGAAGCCAAAGATCATGGCGAGGGCGGCACGCTGGTGGGCGCCCCGCTGCAAGGCAAGGTTGTCATCATTGATGACGTCATCACGGCAGGCACCTCGGTGCGTGAATCGGTAGAGATCATCCGTGCAGCGGGAGCTGAGCCGGCGGCGGTGTTGATCGCGCTGGATCGTCAGGAACGCGCGGGTGCGGACGATGCGCTGTCGCCGCATTCGGCCGTGCAAGAGGTGGCGAGAACCTACGGTATTCCGGTCGTCAGTATTGCGTCGCTGGCCGATATTCTGACGTTGCTGCAGGACGACGACCAATTTGCCAGTCATCGTGACGCGGTGTTGGCGTATCGGGCGAAATACGGGATTCTGTGATGAGTGGCGGGCTTGTGCCCGTCATCGAAAGAAAAATGGGCCAGTGCAAACTGGCCCATTTTTTGCCGCCGGACCGCCCCAAGGCAAAAAAGCCCCCCTTGGGGATGAGCCCGGACACGGGACAGTCCCCTGCGGACTGTCCCGTGCCTGGCGAATCCGAGCGGCGTGCCAGCCGCGAGGTGGACAAGCGAGCCGAAGGCGCGGCGTGGGGGCTTTTTTCTATCGCTTTAGCTATCCAGCTTTTGCTTGAGCAGCTCGTTGACCTGTTGCGGGTTGGCCTTGCCCTTGGCTGCTTTCATGATCTGGCCTACCAGCGAGTTAAAGGCTTTTTGTTTGCCCGCACGGTATTCCGCGACGATGGCCGGGTTGGCGTTGAGCACCTCGTCGATCATGGCGCCGATTGCGCCCGTGTCGCTGATTTGCTTCAGGCCGCGAGCCTCGATGATGGCGTCAGGCTGGCCGCCTTGTTCGCCCGCCCACATGGCAGAGAACACGTCGCGTGCGATCTTGTTGGAAATCGTGCCGTCGATGATGCGGCCGATGAGCGCAGCGAGCGCTGGCGCCTGGACGGGTGCATCCGCAATGTCTTTTTCCTCGCGGTTCAGCGTCGCGGAGACCTCGCCCATGATCCAGTTTGCGGCCTGCTTCGCTTGCCCGGCAGGCAGAGCCCGAGCGACAGCCTCGAAATAGGAGGCCAAGCCGCGGCTGGCGGACAACTGGGCCGCATCGTAGGCCGACAGGCCATATTCGCGCACGAAGCGCTCGCGCAGCGCGGCGGGCAGCTCGGGCATGTCGTTGCGTACCTGCTCGATCCATTCGGGCGAAATAACGAGCGGCGGCAGATCCGGATCCGGGAAGTAGCGGTAATCGTGCGCGTCTTCTTTGCTGCGCATGCTGCGCGTTTCGTCGCGGTCGGCATCGTACAGGCGGGTTTCCTGAACCACGGTGCCGCCGTCCTCGATGAGCTCGATCTGGCGGCGAGCCTCGAACAAAATCGCGCGCTCCAGAAAGCGGAACGAGTTGACGTTCTTGATTTCCGTACGGGTGCCGAATTCTTTTTGGCCTACAGGGCGGACCGAAACGTTGGCGTCGCAGCGGAAGGAGCCTTCTTGCATGTTGCCATCGCAGATGCCGAGCCAGACGACGAGGCTGTGCAACGCGCGGGCGTAGGCAACGGCCTCGGCGGCCGAGCGCATTTCCGGCTCAGTCACGATTTCCAGCAGCGGGGTGCCGGCGCGGTTCAGGTCGATGCCGCTGGCCGGATTGCCGTTGGACAGCGTGAAATCGTCGTGTTGCGATTTGCCGGCGTCTTCTTCGAGGTGGGCGCGCGTCAGGTTGACTGTTTTTTCTTCCTCGCCGACGAAAAACGAGATCGATCCTCCCAGCACGACAGGCAGTTCGTACTGGCTGATCTGGTAGCCCTTGGGCAGATCGGGATAGAAATAGTTTTTACGGGCAAAGACCGAGCGCGGCGCGACCGTGCCGCCGACAGCCAGCCCAAATCGGATGGCGCGTTCGGCCGCGCCGAGGTTCATGACGGGCAGGCTGCCCGGTAGAGCCAGATCGACGACGTTCGCTTGTGTGTTGGGAGCCGCGCCAAAGCGCGTGCTGCTGCCCGAAAATATCTTGGCCTCGGTGGAAAGCTGGGTGTGCGTTTCCAGGCCGATGACGATTTCCCAGTTCATCCATTGCTCCGAGAAACCTCGGCATTCATGCCGGGGAGGAAGGGGGCGCAGCCGTAAGGCTGCAAGGTTGGTCTGATTTGAGTTGATGACTGGATAAACATCCAGGTTTCTGGTCTGGCGTGGATAGTATCTCGGGCATGCAAACCAAACGTGCCTACCGATTCCGGTTCTATCCGACGCCCGCGCAAGCGATCACGCTGGCTCGCACGTTCGGTTGCGTACGTGTGGTCTACAACCACATGCTTAGTCTGCGTTCGACCGCCTGGGCTGAGCAGCAAGAGCGCCTGGGGTATCACGCGACCTCTGCGGCTTTGACGGCGCTGAAAAAGCTGCCGGACTACGTTTGGTTGAACGAGGTCAGCAGTGTTCCGTTGCAGCAGACACTGCGCCATCTGCAAACGGCGTTTACCGGGTTCTTTGCCAAGCGAGCGGGATATCCCCGTTTCAAACGCAAGGATGGCCCGCAATCGGCGGAGTACACCGCGAGTGCTTTTAGATGGGATGGCCGTTCGCTCAAACTGGCGAAGATGACCGAGGCGTTGCCTATCCGCTGGTCCCGTCAGATTCCTAAAGCCGCCAAGGTCACTACTGTCACGGTCAGCAAAGACCCGGCGGGCCGATACTTTGTCAGTCTGCTGTGCGACGACGTTGTGGCACAAAAAGCGCCTACGTCGACCTGTGTCGGGATTGATCTGGGCCTGTCTCATTTTGCGGTGCTCTCAACAGGAGAAAAAGTCGATGCGCCCCAGATCTTTCGCAAGCATGAAGTTAAGTTAGCTACGCTACAGCGCCGCTTGGCCAGGAAACAAAAAGGATCGGCCCGCCGCGCCAAGGCGAAGCTGAAAGTTGCCAAGCTGCATGCAAAGATTGCAGACACCCGCAGGGATTTCTTGCACCAGCTTTCTACCCGGTTGATCCACGAGAACCAAGTGATCGCCGTAGAAAGCTTGTCTGTGTCCAACATGCAGAAAAATCGCTGTCTTGCTAAATCCATCGCCGATGCCGGATGGACAGAGTTTGTAAGGCAGCTCGAATACAAGGCCCGTTGGTATGGACGTGAGTTCGTGCGGGTAGATCGCTGGTATCCGTCGAGCAAGCGCTGCCACGTTTGCGGATATGTGTCACCGAGGCTGCCGTTGAGCGTGCGGCGTTGGTCCTGTCCACAATGCAACGCCGGCCACGACCGCGACATCAACGCGGCGCATAACGTATTAGCCGCCGGACTGGCGGTGTTAGCCCATGGAGAAACGGTAAGACCTGAGTGCATGAGTGATGATGTACGACGGCTCGGTTCTGTGAAGTGGGAATCCCTTTCCCCTTTAGGGAAGGGAGCAGTCAATGCTCGGTGCCTTGCTGGCCAGGCACGCGCCGGTGCCAGTCGGTGACTTGTTGATAACGGTCGGCGATGGCCAACAGGCGGCCCTCGTCGAAATAGTTGCCGATGATTTGCAGGCCGACGGGGCGGCGTTGGCCGTCGCCGCCGAAACCGCAGGGGACGGACATGGCGGGCAATCCTGCCAGACTCACGCCCAGCGTGTAGATATCGGCCAGCCAGTCGGCGGTGGGATCATCGCGATTGTCGCCGAGGTTCTTGGCCACAGTGGGCGAAACCGGTCCCATGATGACGTCGCACTGGTCGGCGTAGGCGCGCTGGAAGTCCTGCGCAATCAGGCGGCGCACGCGCTGGGCCTGCAGATAGTACGCATCGTAATACCCGTGCGACAGCACATAGGTGCCGATCAGGATGCGGCGCTTGACCTCGTCGCCAAAACCCTCGGCGCGCGAGCGCGCGATCATTTGGTTCAGATCGGTGTATTCCTGGGCGCGGTGACCGTAGCGTACGCCGTCATAGCGGGCCAGGTTGCTGGAGGCCTCGGCAGGGGCGATGACGTAATAGGCCGGAATGGCCAATTCGGTGCGCGGCAGCGAGATCGATACGCGTTGTGCGCCCAGGGCCTCGAATTGAGCCAGGGCGGCTTCGACGGCGGCGGCGACATCCGGGGCCAGGCCCGCGCCGAAGTATTCCTGAGGCACGCCGATGCGCAGGCCCTTCAGGGGCAAGCTGCCGGCAGCGTCGTAACCGGCCTGCGCCGCGTCGTAGGTGGCACGGATGCGGCCGGGGACGTTGGGCGTGCCGTCGCAGCTTTCGAGGCTGGTGGCGTCGCTGGGATCAAAGCCGCTCATGGGATCGAGCAGTTCGAGCAAGTCGCGGCTGCTGGGGGCGAGCGGGCCCGCCTGGTCCAGGCTGGATCCGAACGCCACGATGCCAAAGCGCGAGACGGTGCCGTAAGTGGGCTTGATACCGCTGACGCCGCACAGCGCGGCGGGTTGGCGTACCGAGCCGCCGGTGTCGGTGCCGGTGGTCGCGGCGACCAGACGCGCGGCTACCGCGGCAGCCGAGCCGCCCGACGAACCGCCAGGCACGGCTTTGGTGTCCCACGGATTGCGTACGGCACCGTAGGCGGAGTTTTCATTGGCCGAGCCCATGGCAAACTCGTCGCAATTGAGTTTGCCGATCGAGACGGCGCCAGCGGCCTGCAGGCGCTGCACGACCGTGGCGTCGAAGGGGCTGGCATAGCCATTGAGCATCTTGCTGCCGGCCGTGGTGCGCCAGCCTCGGGTGACAAACGCGTCTTTGTGAGCGATGGGCACGCCGGCCAGCGGGCCAGCCGTCCCGGCCGCCAAGGCCGCGTCGGCGGCGTCGGCCTCGGCCAGGGTCAGGGCCTCGTCGATGTGCAGGAAGGCGTTCAGGTCGCTGGCGGCCTGGGCGGCAGCGAGGGCGCTTTGCGCCAGCTCGCGGGCACTGACCTGTCGTTGCGCAAGCGCGGCGCGCAGTTCGGCGATCCCGCCGAATTGGGTGTGAAGGGCAGAAGTCGTCATGATTTATTCGATGACCTTGGGAACCAGGAACAAGCCGTCGCGGGCATCGGGCGCATTAGCCATCAGTTCGGCGCGGTTTGCCTCGGAGGCGGTTTCGGTCACGGCGTCCGGGCGCAGGCGCAGAGCGATGTCCTGATGGGCCGACAGCGGGTGCGCCAGAGGCTCTACACCCTGGGTGTCGGCGGCTTGCAGCCGCTCGATCAGGTGGAGAATGCCGTTGAGCTCGCCCTCGGCGAGCTTGAGCTGATCGGGGGTCAATTCAATTCTGGCCAGCCGGGCAATCCGGGCCACGTCTTGTTCGTTGAGCGCCATGTAGGGAGACTATGAGAAATCGAAGGGGCAGGCTGCTGGACTCAGGTGCGGGTTTGTACGGTATCCGTCCCTGTGACAAAGCATGAATTACCAGCATTTTTGCGCTATTTTCCGGGAAATTATAAGTTATCATTCACGGTTTAATCGCTGCAGCAATGCGGCGGGCTCGTGTTTACCAGTCCGTCACCTGCAGCCCGGCATTATTTCTGAATCTCGCTGAGCCCTCATGTTCGGATTCCTGCGCAGTTACTTCTCCAGCGATATGGCGATCGACCTCGGTACCGCCAACACGCTGATCTACGTCCGGGGCAAGGGCATTGTGCTCGACGAGCCTTCGGTCGTTGCCATCCGCCACGAAGGCGGCCCCAACGGCAAAAAAATCATCCAGGCGGTTGGCCAGGAGGCCAAGCAGATGCTGGGACGAGTCCCAGGCAACATCGAAGCCATCCGCCCCATGAAAGACGGTGTGATTGCCGATTTCACGGTGACCGAGCAGATGCTCAAGCAGTTCATCCGCATGGTTCACCCGCGCAACATGCTGGCCCCCAGCCCGCGCATCATTGTTTGCGTCCCCTGCGGGTCGACCCAGGTTGAGCGTCGCGCCATTCGCGAATCCGCCCTCGGCGCCGGCGCCTCTCATGTCTACCTCATCGAAGAACCCATGGCCGCTGCCATCGGCGCTGGCCTGGCTGTCTCGGACGCCAGCGGTTCGATGGTGGTGGATATCGGCGGCGGCACGACCGAGGTCGCCGTGATCTCGCTGGGCGGGATGGTCTACAAAGGCTCCGTGCGCGTCGGCGGCGACAAGTTCGACGAAGCCATCGTCAACTACATCCGCCGCAACTACGGCATGCTGATTGGCGAGCCCACCGCCGAATTCATCAAGAAAGAAATCGGCTCCGCCTTCCCGGGCTCTGAGGTCCGCGAGATCGAAGTCAAGGGCCGTAATCTGGCCGAAGGCGTGCCGCGCAGTTTTACGGTGTCGTCCAACGAGATTCTGGAGTCGCTGACCGATCCGTTGAACCAGATCGTGTCCGCCGTCAAAATCGCACTGGAACAAACCCCGCCCGAGCTGGGAGCCGACATCACCGACAAGGGCATCGCTCTGACGGGTGGTGGGGCATTGCTGCGCGATCTCGATCGTCTGCTCCAAGAGGAAACGGGCCTGCCCGTCGTTGTTGCCGAGGATCCGCTGACCTGCGTGGTGCGTGGTTGCGGCGAAGCGCTCGAGCATCTGGAAAAACTGGGCGCGATTTTCATTAACGAATAAGTCTGTCCCGCCAGCGGGCGTCGCCGTGCCGGCGATGCCCGGCGCAGTGGCTGCGGGCTGACGCCAAAGCTGGGTATTCATGCA
Organism: Bordetella genomosp. 4; assembly: GCF_002261185.1. Lineage (GTDB taxonomy): Bacteria > Pseudomonadota > Gammaproteobacteria > Burkholderiales > Burkholderiaceae_B > Bordetella_A. The sequence continues at coordinate 622,400 of NZ_NEVQ01000022.1, read as the reverse complement.
ACGACAAGGGTCTCCACCGCTGTTCAGGCGCGGCCCGCCGGTAGAAATCCGGTTGGCCGTCATGGTCGCCTTGTCGCTCGCCTTGCTGGTCCTCGACTCTCAGTTTCATCTGCTGGAGCCGTTGCGACGCGCGGTTTCCATTGGGTTGTATCCGTTTCAGCGCACCGTGATGGCGCCGCGGGATTTTGTGCGGCAGTTCAACGAGTGGGTCGATGCGGCCAACCATAATCGCACCGAAAACGAGGCCTTGCAGCGTCAGCGTATCGAGTTGTCTCAAGTCACGACGCATGCGGCGCAGCTGGCGGCGGAGAATGCGCAGTTGCGCCGGCTGTTGGGTGTGACCGACACCGTCGATCAGACTGCCGTGGTGGTCGAGGTGCTGTACGAGCCGGCCGACAGCTTTCAGCAACGGCTGGTCTTTAACAAGGGCAGCCAGGCAGGGTTGGCGCCCGGCATGCCGGTGATCGACGAAGGCGGTGTGGTGGGACAGATCGTGCGCGTGACGCCACAGGCGTCCGAAGCCGCGCTGGTTACGGACGAAAGAGTGTCTGTACCCGTTCAGGTGTTGCGCAATGGTCTGCGTTTGATTGCCTTTGGTTCGAATTCGCCTGGTCGCATCGAGGTGCGCTTTCTGGCGGCTAATGCCGATATCCAGGAAGGCGATACGATCGTCACGAGTGGCGTGGGTGGCTTGTTTCCCGCAGGTCTGCCGTTGGCCAAGGTGTTGACGGTCGAACGGGATACGGCATCCGGGTTTGCACGCGCCGTGTGCGAGCCTTTGGCGCATCCCGAACGCCATCGCCATTTCCTGGTGTTGCAAGTCGATGTCGCTCGTGCAGAGTCTGATCTTCAAGAGGCCGAATCCGGTGGATCGCAATAACTCGTCGGCCCAGCAGCCTCCGCGCCGTCTGGGCACGCCTCGCAACGTTCCTCCCGAGCATTTGTCGCGTCCGGCCAATGTGTTCTTTGTTTGGGGCTCGATCGTGGTGGCGTGGCTGTTGTCATTGTTACCCTGGCGTGTCTGGGAGGGCGCTCCCGATATTCTGGTGCTGGTCCTGGCCTTTTGGTGCGTGAACGAGCCGCGCCGGGTCGGCCTGGTGGCGGCATTCTGCTTTGGACTGCTGATGGATGTGCACGATGTCAGTGTGCTCGGCGCCCATGCCTTGTCATATACCTTGGTGGCGTATGGGGCGGTGGCGCTGCACCGACGGCTGCGGCATTTTGATCTGTGGAGTCAGGGCATACACATGTTGCCCGTGTTCTTTGTCGCGCGCCTGGTGCAACAACTCGTGCTGGCATGGCTGGCGGGTCGGTGGTCCGGCTGGGATTGGGGAATGAGTGTCTTGCTGACGGCGGCGATGTGGCCGTTGATAGGTTTCGTGCTGCATTTGCCGCAGCGAGGCACTGACGACGTTGAGTCCTCGTCGGTCTAGCGCCGGGTTGGATAGCGGCGCGCCATGTTCGAATTCAAGAAAATCGGCCAACAGCAAAAGCAGCGCTTTGGGCTGCGTGCCTGGGTGGGCGGTTTGTTTGCGCTGGCGTGCTTTTGCGTATTGGCTGGGCGTTTCTGGTTTTTGCAGGTAGACCGCTACGAGGGCCTGTCCGAACGAGCCGATCGTAATCGCATAGCCGTGGTTCCCATTGCACCACGCCGTGGCGAGATCCTGGATCGCAATGGCGTGGTGATGGCGCGCAATTACCGGACTTATACGCTAGAGGTCGTGCCGGGCCAAGTCGGTGATATAGATGCCATGCTGGCACGCTTGACTCCTGTGGTGTATGTCAGCCCAGGCGATCAGCGTCGATTCAAACGCCGGGTGCAGGAGTCGGGGCGGTATGCCAGTCTGATACTGCGCAACAACTTGAATGATACCGAGGCATCCTGGTTCGCTGCCCATGCGTTTGAGTTTCCCGGCGTCGAGTTGCGTGCCCGCTGGGTGCGCGAGTATCCCCAGGGCGCCACGGCGGGACATGTGGTGGGTTATATCGGCCGCATTGCGGAGAACGATATCGAGGCCTTGGAAAGCACGGGCGAGCTGGGCAATTATCGCGGCACCGATGTGATCGGTAAAAAGGGTATCGAGAAAAGCTGGGAAAAAGCGCTGCACGGTCAGACCGGAATCGAAGAAGTCGAAGTCAATGCAAGCGGCCGCCCTGTGCGTACGTTGCAGCGTACTGATCCCGTACCCGGCGTGGACGTCATGCTGTCCATCGATCTAGGCTTGCAGCGTGTGGCCGAAGAGGCTTTTGGAAATCACCGCGGCGCGCTGGTTGCGATTGATCCCAACACGGGCGAGGTCTTGGCGTTTGTCTCTAAACCCGCATTCGACCCGAATCTGTTCATCGACGGCATCGACGTGGAAAATTGGCGCTTGTTGAACGAGTCGCCGGATCATCCGCTAATCAATCGGCCGTTGTACGGCACGTATCCGATTGGCTCGACCTATAAGCCTTTTGTGGCGTTGGCGGCGCTGGAACTGGGTGTGCGCGATGCCAAGACGCGTATTCCCGATCCAGGCTATTTTGAATTCGGTGGGCAGCGTTTCCGGAACGCTGGGGGCGCTGCGTATGGCATGACCGATATGCACAAGGCCATTGTCGTGTCTTCGGATACGTATTTCTATTCGCTGGGCCCGGAAATAGGTGTGAACAGACTGCATGATTTTGCCAAGCAGTTTGGGTTCGGGCAGATCACTGGTATTGACCTGGATGGCGAACGCAAGGGCGTGTTGCCGTCGACCGAGTGGAAACGTCAGGCGTACAAAGATCGCAGACAACAGCAATGGTATGCAGGCGAGACGATTTCTGTGGCGGTGGGGCAGGGATATAACTCATTCACGCTGCTGCAATTGGCGCAGGGGACATCGACCTTGGCCAACAATGGTGCATATCGAAAACCGCATTTGGTACATGCTACGCGCGACACACATACCGGTGTCGTAACGCCAACGCCGTCTACACCGGAATATCGCATTCCGCTCAAGCAAGAGAATGTCGATCTCATCAAGAGCGCGATGGTCGGCGTGGTGCGTTCAGGAACGGCACGGCGCGCCTTTGCCGGCGCGGCGTACCAGGCGGCGGGCAAAACTGGAACGGCGCAGGTATTCAGCCTGCGTGGGTCTCAATATCGCGCGCATGAGTTGGATGAGCGTTTGCGCGATCATGCGCTGTTCATGGGTTTTGCGCCGGCTGATAAACCGCGTATTGCCGTGGCGCTGTTGGTGGAAAACGCCGGCTGGGGGGCGAGTATGGCGGCCCCTATTGCACGTACGGTGTTCGATTATTGGTTGTCGCGGCCTGCTACGCCTACGGCTGGCTCGCGTATCACACTGCCGCCAGATGTGCCGCCGTTGTCTGTGCCGGTGCAAAGCGATACGCCCGTTCCTACGGGGGTGTCGGCGCCTGTGGTGCCGGGCGCGACAAGCCCAGACGATCTTGTGGAGCCGCCGCCCGGGGTAGTGCTGGATGATGCGCCACAGGACGAGCCGTTGCCTCCGCTCATTCCAGGTTCGGATACGCCTCCCCCAAGCATGAGGCCTCGATCCGCACCCAAAGCGGCGCCTGCTCAGCAAGCCCCGCGGGCGACGCAGCGCCCCTCTACTGCGCCAGCGCGGTCCGATTTGAACGACTTGTTTGAATCGTCTGGATTCGGAGTCAAGCAATGAAACGTCTGGGCGCTATCCTTGTCCGCGTCTTTCTCGCCTTTGACTGGCCGTTGCTGATCATTCTGGCTTTGTTTGCCGCGTTGGGTCTGACGGTGATGCATTCGGCGGTGGGCAGCACCGATTGGCGTTTTGCCGATCAGTCGCGCAATTTTCTGATTGCGTTCTTAGCGATGTGGGCGGTGGCCTTGGTGCCGCCGCATATGTTGATGCGTCTGGCATTGCCGTTCTATATCGTCGGCGTTGCACTGTTGTTGGGCGTGGAGTTTTTTGGGGAAACCAGCAAGGGCGCCACGCGCTGGCTGAACCTCGGCATTACTCGTATTCAACCGTCTGAGATGATGAAAATCGCTGTGCCGCTCATGTTGGCATGGTATTTCCAGCGGCATGATGGCGATGTGCGAATCCGTGACTTCCTTGTCGCAGCGGCGATGCTGGCCGCGCCGTTTGGCCTGATTGTGTTGCAGCCTGATCTGGGAACGGCGTTGCTGGTGTTTGGCGCGGGCTTTTGCGTCATTTATTTCGCCGGATTGTCCTTTAAATTGCTTGCCCCGATTGCGATTGTCGGTATCTTGGGGATAGGGACGCTGATCTATTACGAAGACACGCTATGTGAACCCGGCGTAGATTGGGTGGTCTTGCACGACTATCAGAAGCAGCGGGTGTGTACCTTGCTCAACCCCAGTTCTGATCCATTGGGCAAGGGGTTTCACACGATTCAGTCGATGATCGCCGTGGGGTCTGGGGGGCTCTATGGCAAGGGGTATATGCAGGGGACGCAGACGCACTTGGACTTTATTCCTGAGCGTACGACGGACTTTATTTTTGCGGTATATGCCGAGGAATTCGGGTTGTATGGCGGCGTGGCGATGTTGTTGTTGTATGCCTTGCTGATCGCTCGAGGATTGACAATTGCGGTGCGGGCTACGACGCAGTTTGGACGCTTGATGGCGGGGGCGTTGACGATGATGGTGTTTATCTACGTGTTCGTTAACGTGGGGATGGTGACGGGGATCTTGCCTGTGGTGGGAGTGCCGTTGCCGTTCATGAGCTATGGGGGGACGGCGTTGTTGACGATGGGGATTGCTTGCGGGATCTTGATGAGTGTGTCGCGGTATCGGGGGGATAAGACCTGACGTGGGGGATTGCGTCGGGTGTTTCTAGATTGCGTCGGGTGTCTCTGTTAATCCGTCCGTGCCGCGTGCCTGGGTGCTGCGCCAGCCCTATCGCCGCGGCTCGGCCCATGAGCAGGGGCCTCGGCCTCGCTGCGCGAGGCTGAACCGCGGCTCAACGGGCCGGCGCAGCACCCAGGCACGCGGCACGGACTCGCAGCAGTGGCATGCGTGCGTTGCTGGTTGATGAAATTTAGTCATGGCATGCCTGCCCCGTGGCGGGCTTGCTAATGCGGCAAAACCAGGATGCGGTTGGGCATGGTGGGGTGGGGCAGGATGTCGGCCTCGATGTCGTAGACGGTTCGCAGGTTGTCGCGGGTCAGGACGTCTGTGGGAGGGCCGCCGGCGATGACGGTGCCGTTGCCCAGCATGATGAGTTGGTCGCACCAGCGGGCGGCCAGGTTGATATCGTGGACGATGATGAGGACGCCCAGGCCTTGGGTATGAGCCAGGTCGGCGGTGGTGCGCAGCAGTTCGATCTGATGTTTAGGATCCAGACTGGAGATGGGTTCATCCAGCAAAAGATAACGCGAGAGGTTGGGGTCATGCTGGGCCTGGCATTGGGCCAGGACGCGGGCGAATTGCACGCGTTGTTGTTCGCCGCCGGACAGATCGGGATAACGGCGTTGGGCCAAGTGAGGGACGCCGGCGAGGGCGAGCGAGGATGCCGTCAGCTCCTCGACTTCGGCGGGGTCCAGTTCGGGGAAGGGGTAGGCGCCCATGGCTACGACTTCTTGTACGCCTAGATCGAATGTCAGCGAGGGCTTTTGCGGCAGGACTGCGCGTTGCCGGGCCTGACGGCGCGGAGGGATGCGAGTCAGCGGTGTGCCGTCTAATTCGATATGGCCACGGGTCGGAGAAAGCTCGCCGGCGAGGGCTGCAAGCAGGGTGGATTTGCCGGCGCCATTGGCGCCCAGCAAGCCCAGTACCTGGCCGGGCTCGATGCTGAGCGATACATTGGAAAGAACGCGTGTCGAGCCACGCGATACGTCTAGGTCTATCGTACGCAGGCTCATTAGAATTTTCGTCCTCGTGCGAGCAGCCATAGGAAAAACGGTCCGCCTACGAGGCTGGTGACTAAACCTATGGGCAGCTCGGCCGGGATCACGACGATGCGGGCCAGCCAGTCGGCCAGCGTGAGCGCCAGGGCGCCAGTCAGCATCGAGGCAGGCAGCAGCCAACGATGATCGGCACCCAGGGTCATGCGTACGAGATGAGGAACGACCAGTCCGACAAAGCCGATACCGCCCGTGGCAGCCACGAGCGGCCCCACAATCAACGCAGTGGCCATGACGAGTTTGTAGCGCACAGTGACGAGCGCGAAGCCGAGATGCTGCGCCTCACGCTCTCCGAGCAACAGGGCGTTCATGGCGCGCCACTGGCGCATCAGCCAGAAGGACCACACGAGTGTCCACGGCGCCAGAAAGCCTAACAATGACCAATTCGCGCCCGCCAGGCTGCCCATGTTCCAGAAGGTCAGGTCGCGTAGCTGCGCATCGGAGGCCATGTAAGTGAGCAGCCCAATCAAGCTACCGGCGACGGTGTTGATGGCAATACCTGCCAGCAGCAGTCCGGCAACGCCCGGCACGCGGCGGCCGACGGCATAGGCCGCTGCCGTGGCGAGCAGGCTGCCTGCAAAGGCGGCAGGTGCGGTGACCATGAAGCCGCCCGTGGTCAGCACGATGGCGGCCACAGCCCCCAGTGCGCCGCCGGCGGAGATCCCGACCAAGCCGGGCTCGGCGAGAGGATTGCGAAACAGGGCCTGCATCGCCGCACCCGAAATCGCCAGCGCCGCGCCTGCCACGACAGCAAATAAGACACGCGGTAATCGAATGTCCAGCAGTACGTTGCGCCATAACGTGTCCTCAGGCTGCGAGGCACCCATGGTCAGAACGCGCAGCGCGTCTGCCAAGGGAATATGGACGGCGCCGCTCAAGGCGGCGAGCAGGGCTACCAGCAGGGCAACAACCCCCAGTCCTATCAGAACGGTGGGCGGATGCGCCCGCTTGATCAGCGGTGCCAGGCGGTCAGCCTTGGCGAGCGACACAAGCGGTCTCCTTCAGTGTGCGTATGGCTTGCGGCAGCCGCGGCCCGGTGCCCAGTGCAAGCAGATCGTCCATGACGACGATGCAGTGATTTGTTGCTGCAGGCGTGGAGGCGATACCCGGCGTTGCGCGGAATTTTTCCATGCCGCCCGCTGCCTCCAGCGACATGCGAGGGACGACGATGACTTGAGGTGCCAGAGCACTGAGTGCTTCGGCCGAGATGGGCTTGTAGCCTTGTTGATCGGCGAGCACATTGACCAGGCCAGAGAGCTCCAGCACGAGTGCTGCTGCTGTGTCGCTGCCCGCGCCCAGGGGCGTGCCCGTGCGGTTCATGAGCAGCACGGCGCGCGCGTGCGACTCGGGTAAGGCTTGCGCTTCGCTTAACGCGGTTGCGACGGATGTGGCTAATTGCTTGCCACGATCTGGTACACCCAGGGCTTTGCCGATCTGCAGAATGCGATCGTTGAGTGATTGCACGCTGGGCTTGTCAGAGATTATTTCGAGGGGGACGCCGACTTCCTTCAGGCGCGCGAGCGCCGTAGGGGGACCCGATTGCTCAGACGCCAGCACCAGGTCCGGATTCAAAGCGAGTACGCCTTCGACGGGCACGGCGCGGTAATACCCGACGCGCGGTAACTTGGTCGCCGCCTCTGGATACAGGCTCGATTGATCGTCGCCCACGAGGCGATCGCCCTGATCCAGGGCGTAGACGATTTCGGTGACCGTGCCGCCCAATGTGACAACGCGTTGAGCGGCAGAGGGAGGATCATTTACCGTTTGTGCGGCGCTGGTGACCCAGACTGCAGCGATTGCTGCGGCGACCGTCTTGGCTAGACTTGCGGCCATGGTGCTTCCTTGATGAGGCGTCGTGTTTCCGTATGGCGGACAAAGGGTAGACTGATCAGAGCGTCTTGGTGCTTAAGCTTAGCCGTTCTTGGCGGCGCTGAGTACGCGACGCCCTGATCATGGATGGCGTTATGCCGCTAACGGCTCCGCGCAAAGGCTGCTCAATAGTTCTCGCCACTCGGCAAGCTCCGGCTTGCCGGGCTTGCGTTCACCAAAGAATTGCACGATGAGATCCCCATTGGCGTTGTAAACCTCGAGCGATGTGACCCACCCGTCGCTGGTGGGTTTGCTGACGACCCAGGCCGAGTCGATAGCATCGGTGTTCAGATGCAGGTTGAATTTCGGATCGAGCACGTTGAACCAGGGGCCCGTACGCAGCAGCTTGGCGACCGGTCCTGTGTGGATCTGGATCATGCCGGGATTGCCCACAAAACACATGATGGACAGCCTGGACTGTGCCGCGGCCTCCAACATGCGTTCGGCGGTATTGGTATGGACCTGTTGCGCCAGATCCATACCCGCGGCCTTCAGCGCGGCCAGGCGGGAGACCTTGAATTTACGCAGCAGCGGAAAGAACTCATGCGTGTCTTGCATGGCCAGCCAGGCGCTGCGCAGCGCGTCAGGATCACTGATGGTGTCGGATTCGTCTTTGGGCGCATAGGGTCTGGTTTGCGGCCAGACGGGCTCGCCTGCAAAGCGTGCGACCAGCGCATCATAGGCGGCGACGTCCGTGGCATCGGTACGATAGACCTTATGTACGGCAACGCCTGCACAGTCAAAGAACTGCAGACTATGCCGGCCGTCCTGTTCGACGGCCCAGGCTGAATCCCAGGTGCTGAAGAACACACGCAAATCGATGTCAGGCCCCAACACGAGGCCAACTGGGCCTTCTGCCTGGATGGACTCGTACCGTCCGTGGCGTTCATGGACACACCAGTCGTTGCGCGTCAACGCCATGACCTCGCCCAGCGATCCCAACTCGCGGAATATCGCTTGCGGAGATGCGGCGCCGGTCAGCGCGGTGGCGCGCAGCCCATTACATTCTGCGGCGACCCATTGGGCTTCGGATACGTTCAGTGCTTGGGCGAGATTGCGCGCGCGTTGGCCGGGTTGTTCTGCGACCAGGGCGTCGTTACGAGCGCGTAATTCGGCGGCCAGCTGGGTGAAAGAAGTGTTACTCATTGATGACTCCTCTGTCCGGGTACGGCGGGCGACCCACAGCCCCGGGCCGCCGTGCAGCAGGCCCGTGGTTCAGTATTGATAGGTTAATGACACGCGCACACTGCGCCCAGGCTCGGTGTACCAGTCTACCGGATGGGGCAGGGCAGATGGTCCAGCTGTGGGAACATTGATGGCTTCCCAGTACTTTTTGTCGAACAGGTTGAACAGCCCGGCACGGATTTGCAATCCTTTGACTGCGGCGGGTTTCCAGTAGGCCATCAGGTCTACGACGCCATAGCCCGGGGCGCGAAAATCGGGATTAGGCGCTTCGGCAGTCGCGGCGGGATACTCGACTTTGTTGCGTTGCGCGGACAGCGTCCATACGGCGCTCGCGCCCCATTCGCTCCGGTCGTAGCCCAGACCCAGAATCGCCTTGAAGGGCGGTACCGAATTCAGATATTGACCAGTGCTTTGATCTTTGCCGACCGTCCAGGCCAACGATCCCCAAGTGCGCCAGTTCGGAGTGAAACGCCAGTGTGCCGAGGCCTCGGCACCATAGATCCGCACTCGGGCGCGGTTGGCGGCGGTAGTGACACCCAGCGGGTACTGTCCGTCCCAGCTGCCTTGCCATTGCGGATCGCCGGCCGTCACCGGTATTCGCGTATCGATGAAGTTCTGATAGCGCGTATCAAAGAACGACAATGCCCCGCCGAGATCATCGTTGCCCAGGCGAGCGCCCAACTCCCAACCGCGGCTGGATTCCGGTTTCAAATCAGGATTGCCTGCACGCAGATACGTGCCAGGTGCGCCATAGTTCGTGTAAAGCTCGGTCGCGCTGGGGGCGCGATAGCCATACGCATATTGTGCGTAGAACGTGACCTGCTCTTGTGCTTTCCAGGTTCCCAGCAAACTCGGCGAAAACCTGCCGCCGCTGGACGAAGGCGGCAATGCGCCTGCGTTGGGATTGCTGTCGTAGCTGCCGGTATTTTGCGGTTTTTGCTCGTAATGGTCGTACCGGATCGAAGGCGTCAGCGTGTAGCGGCCCTGGGCAAAGGAAAACTCGTCCTTTGCCCACAGCGCCCATTGGCTGCCTTTGACGCGTGGCATGTCCGCCTGATTGGTATGCAGCATGTCGCAGGAACGCGGGCCGAAAGGCGCGGGTAATCCTGCCGGAATATCAGGGCAGTTGTCGTACCCGTCTGAATATTGTTCAGTGCGATTGCCCACCCATTCGGCGCCCACGGTCACGGTTTGCGAAACCAGCCCCTCGATTCGCCGTGTGGCTTCGCCGCTGAAACCGAACAGCGTTTCTTGAATTGAGTTGTCCCGCCCATAAGCCCCATTGGGATAACCGTACCTGTATGGGTCGCCAGGGATAATCGATGCGCGCGTATCTCTGGTGCGCTCGCCATCCAGCCCCTGATCGAGCCGCAGGCGCTGCCAATACACCGCGGCCTTGGCACTGTCGATCAAGCCGCCCGCGTTGGGCGCCTGGTATTCGTAGTCCATCGAAACGCGTTCCCGCTTGATCGTTTCGTTGGCCGTGTTTTCGCCAATTTGGTAGCTGGTGCCGGGGCCCTGCAGATACTTGCTGTCGGTATCGGAGTCATAGTGAAAGTATTCGCCGGTCAAACCGAAGCGGTGCCCGCCTGCTACGCGCTGCTGCAGTTTCAGCATGACGCTGCGTTGCGTGTAATCCTCGGGATCAGGCTTGTCGCGGTCGTCGCCGTAGCCGCCGTGGTCGGCGCGGTTGTCCAACTCGTGGCCTTTACGGATACCGGCTTGCAATAACCACGTGGTGTTCTCCGCCAAACGGCCCGCCAAGGCGGCATTGGCGGCCCTGCTATTGTCCGCCGAGTCGTAGTCGCCCTTGACCAGCGCGCCAAAGTTGCGTCCGTCTTGCAACAGATCGTCGGGATTGAGCGTGCGTAATTCCGCCGAGCCTCCTAGCGCACCCGAGCCGACAGAGGCAGAGTCCGTGCTGCGCACGATATCCAGGCTCGACAGCGAGTTGAAGTCGACCGCATTCAAGCCGCCTTTTACGCCGCGTGCACCGTCGTCCAGCCACGGCAGGCGTATGCCATCGATGCGCGTCAGGACCCGATTGCCGTCCATGCCGCGAATATTGATGCTGTTGTTCTGGCGGTTGAAATTGACACCGGCGTCCATGCGTTTGCCTACGTCCTCCCAACTGCGTACTTGCAGGTTATCCATGTCCTGGCGCGTACTGGTACTGACCCAGGCCGGATCGGATCGCAAGGCATCGGCTTGCACCGTCACGGGCGTGAGCTGCGAGACAACGTCTTGCGGTTGCAATACGAATGCGCCGTTGCCGTGTTCGCGGGCGGTGAGCCCCGTGCCCGCCAATAGGCGATGCAGGGCTTCGTCAACGGGGTAGGCGCCCTGCAGGCCTGCACTTTGGCGGCCCTGGACAGTTTGAGGTTGGAACAGCACAGTGATCCCGGCCTGCTCGGCAAATCGCGATAGCGCCGCACTCAGCTCGCCTGCGGGGACTTGATATATCCGTTGCTGCGCCACCGTTCCGGTCGATTGTGCCCAGGCCGGGGTACAAAGCGCGCCCAGGCCGCCAGCGATAGTCAACCCCAGCAGTGCACGGCTGATGGCGCACGCCAGCGTGGTTCGTCGAGGAGAAAAACGGATATCAGGCAAAGCGGGCGCGTGCAGCGTGTCCATGAGGTTCCTTTCGGACAGGGTCTTTGGATACAGGCCATGACAGCCTTTGTTTTCCATGACCCTGCACGACACAAAACCGGACACTGATAAGCAACATTAAGTGCAACAAAATAAAACTACGTCTGCGTGGCAGCCGGTCCGAGCATGACCCAGTACGAGGTCCGATAGCTCACTTGCACGGGCAACAGGGCCGGCAGAGCGTGCAACACCGCATCGGTGTTGCTCAACTGAAAAGTCCCGGAAATCTGCAGTGCGGCAATGGCCGGATCGCAACGTACGATGCCGGACCGATAGCGAGCCAATTCCGCAGCAAACACATCCAATCGCATCGCATCCGCGTGCAAGGTGCCTCGCAGCCAATCCGGCTCGCGCGTATCCGAGGTTTGCCGCGGGTAGACGGTAGCGGCGTCGAAAGCCGCTTGTTGTGCTGCGTTCAGGCGGACACGATGTGCTGTAGCCTTGGCCGGTGAAACTTCCACCTGACCGGTAGTGACATTGACCAGGCACCGCTGGGCGTCAAGCCGGACGGCAAAATGCGCCGCGGCATCGGCGTGAATGACGCCCATTCGGGTTTCGATGTGAAGTGCAGGGCTGCGGTGCGGCGAGGCTTGTACGTAGATTTCTCCATCGCGCAGCCATAGTGCGTGGTCAGTGTCGGTGAATGCTTCGTCGATTGCCGTCGCGGTGTTGAGCCAGACCCGCGATCCATCGGTCAGCACGACCTCGCGCCGTTCGCCAACTGCCGTGCGGTGGTCGGCCCGCCAGCGTACGACGGGTGCTGCGTTCCAAGTCGACCAGGCCACAGGCGAGGCCGCCAGCAGGGCCACGAGCGTCTTGAGCGTAGTTCGACGCGATTTGGCTGCCGGCCGGCCTAACGCTGCCATGCCGACTTCGGCGGGGATCAGGCCGAATGTCCGATTCAGCGCCTGCGCACGCTGCCAGGCGCGTTCATGCTCGGCGCTGTCAGCACGCCATCGGTCGCACGCGCGCACATCGGCTGCCGTGGCGTGGCCAGAGCCTAGCCGCATCAGCCAACGCGCTGCTTCGCGCGCCACGCCGCGATCCAGCGGAGCCTCGGCAGGAGTCACGAGCTCGCGAGCAGGCATTGTTCATATCCTTGCACGATGTAGCGCTGTACCGTGCGTACCGACACTTGCAGGCGCTGCGCGATCTCCTCGTAGGGCAAGTGTTCCAACTGTGCCAGCAAAAATGCCTGGCGGGCGCGTGCCGGCAAGGCGTTTAACGCCGCATCGATCTCGTGCAACGCTTCAAGAATCAGCAATTGCTGTTCGGGCGAGGGGGCCAGCGGTTCCGGCATCGCAGCCAGCGCCTCTTGATAGGCCTGTTCCAGCGACTGACGTCGATAATGATTCAGCACCAAACGTTTGGCGATAGTGGTCAGGTAAGCGCGTGGCTCGCGCACCATGGTCAACTCGGCGCGGTGCCGCAGCACGCGAACGAACGTGTCCTGGACCAGATCTGCTGCATCGCAGGCGTTGCCGACTTTGCGGCGCAACCAGCCGTCGAGCCAACCATGGTGGTCGCGGTATAGACCGTGAACGGCGTCTTGAGAGGCGGGCAGGGAACGCAACATTAATGAATGTTAATGTAAATGAGAAATACTCGCATTTTAAATAAATTGACTGAAGGTGCAACCGGTTACCGCGGACGGAATGTGAAAGACGCTGCTCGCTCTGGGCTACTATGGACTTCGATTTTTCAATGAGGTGTCACGTCGATGGGGCAGTCCCAAGAGCTGCAGTTGCTGGTCGAGCTGGTTCGTGCGGGCAGTCTGTCGGCCGCTGCGCGCGAGCTGGGCGTGACCACGGCTGCTGTCAGCAAACGTCTGGCTCAGATCGAAGACCGCCTCGGCGTGCGCCTGCTTAACCGCAATACCCGGCGTCTCAGTCCGACGGCCGAGGGCGAGCTGTATCTGGAAAACGCGCGACGCATTCTGCGTGACATCGATCATCTGGACCAATTGATCGCCAGCCGGCAGGCGCAGCCGCGGGGATTATTAAAGGTGAACGCGCCGCTGGGATTCGGGCGCAGCTATATTGCGCCGGCCATCGTGCTGTTTGCGCGCCGCTATCCCGAGGTCGAGGTGCAGTTGCAGCTGACAGACACGCCGGGCGATTTTGTGCAGGATGCGTTTGACGTGGCGATCCGCTTCGGTGATATCCCCGATGGGCGTCTGATTGCCCGGCCCATCGCGCCGAACCGACGACTGGTCTGTGCGTCGCCCGAGTATCTGGAAAAGCATGGCCGCCCGCAGGTGCCACAGGATCTGGCGCGCCATCAATGCATCGTGCTGCGTCAGAACGATGATACCTATGGCCTTTGGCGATTTACGCGCGGTACCTATGGCGAAACGATCAAGGTGCGTGGTGCGCTGAGCAGTAACGATGGAGAGGTCACATTGACCTGGGGTCTGGCCGGTTTGGGGATTTTGCAGCGTGCCGAATGGGATCTTGCGCGCCACCTGCGTGCTGGCAGACTGGAGTTGCTGCTGCAGGATTACGCCCTGCCGCCCGCCGATATTCACGCTGTTTTTCCCGAACGTCATCACCTGTCGGCCAAGGTGCGCGTGTTTATCGATTTCCTGGTGGAATATTTTCGGGACAGGCGTAAAACCGGCAAGGGCGACTCTTGGTGATCAGTTCACCACGACGTTCGCTTGCTTGACGAGTTTGGCGTAGTCAGTGGTATCGATCTTGATGCGTTCGGCCATTTGCGCACTGCTATCGCCTATCGGCACGGCGCCGATCTCCGCCATTTTCTTGCCGAAATCCGGCGACTGGATGATCTTGACCATGTCGGCATTCAGGCGCGCAACAACGTCGGGCGGTGTGGTGGCAGGGGCCAGAACGCCAAACCATGTACCCATATTGAAGCCTTTCAGACCCGCCTCTTGCATCGTCGGGACATCGGGTAATGCTGCGGAACGCTTATCCGTCGTGACTGCCAATGCACGCAATTTGCCTGACTTGATGTGAGGCAATACAGGGGTGATCGTGTCGAACGACATATCGATCTGGCCGCCCAGCAGATCCGTCGTCAACGGGCCGCTGCCCTTGTACGGCACGTGCAGCAGCGAGACGCCGCCGATCTCTTGAAATTGCGCACCGATCAGATGTTGCCCGGTGCCGACGCCATTCGAACCAAAGGTCAATTTGCCGGGCGTCTTGCGGGCCAGGGCCAATAGTTCCTGGACATTCTGTGCGGGCACCTTGGGGTTGACGACCAGTATGTTCGGCACCAGCGCTACCGTGGTGACGGGGGCGAAACTTTTCTGAAAATCGTACTGCAGGTTGTTGTAGACGCTGGTCGCAATCGTGTGGTGGACTGCACCCATCAAGAGGGTATAGCCATCGGGGGCGGCCTTAGCCACGTAATCTGCGCCCAGCGTGGCGCCGGCGCCAGGTTTGTTTTCCACGATCACCGGTTGACCCAGGCTTTTGGCCAACTCTTGACCGAGGGTACGCGCCAGCACATCGGTGGTGCCGCCAGCCGGGAAGGGCACGATCAGGTTCACAGGGCGCGTGGGATAGCTTTGTGCCGCCGCACCGGTTGCCAGCGTGATTCCGGCCGCGCATAGCGCACCGGCCAGCGCGATACGCAGGCCATGCTTCGCAGGTTTCATGATGTCTCCTCGTTGTGGTTGTCGATCTCTGGTGACCGATTATTTTTGGGGCAACCCATTGTGCTGCCATGCGTGTGCCGCTCTTGGTCGTTGGCGGTGCCGCGCAGCGCCGCGACCGGTGTCCGGTCACGGCGTTCTTCTTGTATTACGCAGCCTGGGCTTGCGCGGCCGCTTGCTTCAGGTATTGGCACACGGCCTCGGTGACCTCTGCCGTCGTGGCTTTTCCACCCAGATCACCTGTATGCAGTGCGGGATTGGCTGTTACGTGCTCTACGGCTTGCATGACACGCTTGGCCGCCTGGTGTTCGCCAATATGCTCCAGCAACATCACCACCGACCAGAACGTGCCGATCGGGTTCGCCAGGCCTTTGCCCATGATGTCGAAAGCCGAGCCATGAATCGGCTCGAACATCGAGGGATAACGGCGTTCAGGATCGATGTTGCCGGTGGGGGCAATTCCCAGACTGCCGGCCAATGCTGCGGCCAGGTCACTCAGAATATCCGCGTGCAGGTTGGTCGCGACAATCGTGTCCAGCGTCGCGGGCCGATTCACCATCCGGGCGGTCGCAGCATCGACCAGCTCTTTATCCCAACGTACGTCGGGAAACTCGCGGCTGACTTCAACGGCAATTTCATCCCACATCACCATGGCATGGCGTTGCGCGTTGGATTTGGTGATCACCGTCAACTGTTTACGCGGACGAGATTGCGCCAACCTGAAGGCGAAACGCAGGATGCGTTCGACCCCCGCGCGCGTCATCATGGAAACGTCGGTCGCAGCCTCGATGGGTTGGCCCTGGTGCACACGGCCGCCGACACCCGAGTACTCGCCTTCCGAGTTTTCGCGCACAATCACCCAATCGAGTTGTTCGGGCGTGCAGCGTTTCAGCGGCCCATCGATCCCGGGCAGGATGCGCGTGGGGCGCACATTGGCATACTGATCCAGGCCCTGGCAGATCTTTAGCCGCAGGCCCCATAGCGTAATGTGGTCGGGGATATCAGGGTCTCCCGCCGAACCAAACAAAATCGCGTCTTTGTCGCGCAAGTCGTCGAGCCCATCGGCAGGCATCATGACGCCATGTTTGCGGTAGTAATCACCACCCCAATCGAAATTCTGAAACGCAAAGGCGAACGAGCCGTCTGACTCGGCCAATGCCTGCATGACCTGTTGGCCGGCCGGGATGACTTCTTTGCCGATGCCGTCGCCGGGAATGGTTGCAATACGGTATGTTTTCACGTGCCTGACTCCTGCCGGCGCCGATCGCCAGCGTGTGTCAGGCACTGTACCCATCACTGCACCGTATGGGCGCAAGAGCGATTCAAAGCATTATTAACTTGAGGTTAACGATGCCGACGATGCGCCGCACTCATCAAGTCACCGCGCCGCGTCGCGAAAACTCGGGCTGTTTCCAGATCTCGCTATCGAGCACATCCGTTAAAATCTCCACCGCATCCCAGACATCGGTGTAGCCGAAGTAGAGTGGTGTGAAGCCAAAACGCAGAACCTCGGGCTCGCGATAATCACCGATGACTCCGCGCGCAATCAACGCCTGCATCACGGCATAGCCATGCGGATGCCGCAGGCTGACATGACTGCCTCGATGAGCGTGCTCGCGCGGCGTGACCAGAGTCAGTGGATGGCGGGCACAGCGGCTTTCCACGAGTGCAATAAACAGGTCGGTGAGCGCCAGCGATTTCCTGCGCACCTCGTTCATATCGGCCTGCAGCGAGATATCCAGGCCGCATTCCACTAACGACAGCGACACGATGGGCTGCGTGCCGCACAGGTAGCGGCGGATACCGCCTGCGGGTTCGTAATTGACGGCCATATCAAATGGCCGCTGGTGGCCCCACCATCCCGATAACGGCTGCCAGAAATGATCAGTATGGCGCGGAGCCACCCAGATAAACGCCGGCGCGCCCGGACCGCCGTTCAAATATTTATAGGTGCAACCCACAGCGAAATCGGCGTTGGCGCCGGTCAGATCTACCGGCACGGCGCCCGCTGCGTGGGCCAGGTCCCAGATGGTCAACGCGCCGCGCGCATGTGCCTGCGCCGTGACATCTGCCATGTCGTACATATGGCCGGTACGGTAATTCACATGCGACAGCAGCAGTACGGCGACGGAATCGTCCAGCGCTTGCTCCAACGACAGATCCTCATCCACCAGACGCATCTCGTAGCCTTGTTGCAGCAGATCGATCATGCCCTGGATCATGTAAAGATCGGTCGGAAAATTATCGCGCTCCGACACGATGATTTTGCGCTGCGGCGCGGCCTGCTGTTGGATGCGGATCGCGGCTGCCAGAGACTTGAACAGATTCAACGAGGTGGTGTCCGTGACAACGACCTGGCCTGTTCCTGCGCCGATCAACCGACCCAGTTTGTCGCCCAGGCGCGATGGCAACTCAAACCAGCTGGCGTCGTTCCAACTGCGGATCAGCCCTTGGCCCCATTCCTGCTGGATGACTTGGGCACTGCGTGCGACAGCGGCTTTAGGCAGCACGCCTAGCGAATTGCCGTCCATGTAAAGCACGCCTGCCGGTATGTCGAACTGCGCTTTCAGCGGGGCGAGCGGGTCTTGTTGATCGGCTTGCAGGCATGCTTCACGGGTATGCATAGAAACTCCTTTATCATCCATGAATACTACACTGCCTGACCGGCCGAAAGCGGTATTCGCACCTCGACCGACAGCCCCCCGCCGTCGCGGTTGCTCAGCACCAATTTGCCTCCCAGTACGGTGGCCAGTTGCTGTCCGATCGCCAGCCCCAGCCCTGTGCCCCCCGTATCACGGTTGCGCGAGCCCTCGACACGGTAAAACGGCTGCAGTACGGCGTCGAGTTCGTCAGGGGGAATACCCGGGCCACGGTCCATTACAAAAATGGACACACCTTGCGCTCCATGGCTTTGTACAGCGACTTCGGCTGCACCGGCGAATTTCAGCGCATTATCGATCAGATTGCCCAAGATGCGCCGCAACGCGTGCGGACGAGTCTGTATCGACCCGAACGACTGATCAGCCGGGCTCGACAACATTACCTCGCGGCCGGTGTCCTGGTAATCACATACCAGACTGTCCAGAAAGTCGTGCAGATTGATGCGAGCGGGTTTTTCCTGGGTGCCGTGCGCGCTGCGCGCGTATTCGATCCCTTCGCGCACCAGCCGCTCGACTTCCCCGAGGTCTTGCGTCAGCTTGGCTTTATCCGTCGATTCGTCCATGAATTCCGCTCGCAGTTTCATCCGGGTAATCGGTGTCTGCAGGTCATGCGAAATCGCGCCCAGCAATTGCATGCGCTCTTTTAGATAGCTGGCGATGCGGTTTTGCATGGCGTTGAATGCGGCCGAGGCTTGCGCGACCTCGGCGGGGCCTCGTTCGTCCAGCGGAGGGCTCGTGTTGTTGGGGTCGAGCGTGTCGGCGGCTTTTGCCAGTTGCGTCAACGGACGAACGGCCAGGCGTACTGCCAACCAGGCACAGAGCACCAGCAGCACCAATTGCACGCACAGCACGACGGGCAGCCATACAGCCAAGGGTGGCATGGTCAAGTGGATGTCCAGCACCACGGGATGGCCGTCCTGCAGCGTGATGCGCGCCTGAATATGACGGTCGTTGCCCGCCATGGCATGCACGACGACGGGATACCGGCCGCGCAATGTGTATTCAATGGACTGGGCCGCCGTGCGCGCTGCCGCCAGGCGCAGCGGTTGGTCGGCAGTGCCGGGGCCCAATAGATACTGGCGATGCCCGCTGGACAGGCGTCCCAGCCAATCGGCGCGTTCGTCAGCAGGCAGGCGGTTGAGGATATCGACAGCAATCGAGACATCGCGCTCCAGATCGTCCAGCATCATCGATTTGGTCGCGTCGTAGCGTTCATAAAACAGCAGCCCAAACGACAAGGTGTGAGCCAGCACCAGACCCACCAGAAAGATCAGGAATAAGCGCGCGACCAGCGTTCGCGGCCAAAGACGTAACGGAAATCGAGGGCGCGGCATTTTTCTATTCTTCCTGGACCTCGACCGCGGCCGAGAACACATAGCCCTCGCTGCGTACCGTCTTGATGTACATCGGTTCGCGAGCGTCTTCGCGCAGACGCTGGCGTACGCGGCTGACCAGCAGATCGATGGATCGGCCAAACATGTCGGCATCGCGTCCCTGTGTCAGGTTCAGTAATTGATCGCGATTCAGGACGCGTTGTGGATGATCCAGAAAGACGCGCAGCAGCCGGTATTCGGCGCCGCTCAACGATACGACCGTGTCTTCTTCGTCCAGCAAATGGCGGGCAGTCGTATCCAGCCGCCATGCGCCAAATCTGATCTGACGCCCGGGCTCGGTGACTTGGAAATTCGGAGGCAACATGCGGGTGCGGCGCAAGATGGCCTTGATACGCGCCAGCAGCTCTCGGGCGACAAACGGCTTGACGAGATAATCATCAGCACCCATTTCCAGCCCTATCACGCGGTCCATATCGTCACTGCGGGCGGTCAACAGCAATATCGGGATTTTGCGATGCTTGCCGCTGCGTAATTCGCGGCATAGCACCAGGCCATCGTCACCGGGCATCATGATATCCAGCACAATCAGATCGACCTTCGTGCTTTCCAGCAGCGACTTCATGTGCCTGCCATCCGCGGCCAAGGTCACCTCCAGCCCGTTTTTTCGCAAGAAATTGCCTGCAAGCTCGCGAATTTCTCTATCGTCGTCGACGATCATGATGTGGTCGATTTGGTCCATTCTTAGATGCCTTATGCCGTATAGAGCGGGAGGGGGATCGGTATGAAACGAAGGGCAGCGACTGAGACCAAGGCGATCTCATCACGATCAGAA
Organism: Bordetella genomosp. 4; assembly: GCF_002261185.1. GTDB lineage: Bacteria > Pseudomonadota > Gammaproteobacteria > Burkholderiales > Burkholderiaceae_B > Bordetella_A. Next base: position 602,354 of record NZ_NEVQ01000022.1, on the reverse strand, counting down.
GTGTAGTCAAAGTACGGCTCGATGAGAGCCTCTTGTGTGTCGTACTGTATATAGACCCAGACACGATACAAGAACTCAAAAAACGACGGTGCCGGCGGCACAGACTAGATACCTGGCATCGGTGAAATGGCGTTTCCTGACAACGGAAACACACACCATGAATGCTATCAATGCTCCCATTGCGCTACTGGCCGGCGTTCTGACGATTGCCTCGCCCTGCGTATTGCCTCTTTTACCCATCCTGCTGGGTAGTTCTGTCGAACGCTCCAACCGCCTGCGCCCCTTGTTCATTGTTGCCGGTTTTGTATGCGCGTTCGCCGGGTTGGGTATCGCACTCAGTCTGCTGTCCAACTTGAATGAAACCGTCCACGAGGCGGTGCGTTCTACCTCGATCGTGCTGTTGGTGCTGTTTGGCCTGGCCCGCATCTGGCCGCGCCCGTATGACTGGCTGATCGCTCGTATTGGCGGGCCGATACAGCGCATCGCGATGCTGTCGGGAAAGGCTGATAACGGTAATTCGGGCGGGTTCCTGCTGGGAATTTCGCTGGGTGCAGTATGGACCCCATGTGCAGGTCCGGTGTTGGCGTCAATCCTGGTGTTGGCTGCCAAGGCCCAGAACCTGGGGCAATCCAGCGCGCTATTGCTCTTCTATGCCGTCGGCGCGGGTATTCCCATGCTCGCCATTGCGTACGGCGGCAAGGCTATCGCCTCGCGTGTGGGCTGGATGACTCGGCATACCCATCGTCTGCAGCAAGGCTTCGGTGTGCTGTTGGTGCTGACCGCATTGGCCATTCATTTCCAGTACGACGTTTTGTTTTACGCCTGGTTGACAGGGCTTTTTCACTGATCTTTGCCCGATCTGAATCACGTTCCGTTTTTTATTCGTGCTGGTTCTCTCTGACGCGATCCCATTTACTTCGCCAGCACTTTTTTGCTTGTTAATAAGGAGCTCATCATGTTCAGAATGTTGAAATCATTCGCTGCCGCCTCGGTGTTGTTCGTATCAGTCGTACACGCGGCGCCTCAACCCGCACCGGTTCCTGCGCCGGAGTTTACGGGTATCGAAAAGTGGCTCAACAGCGAGCCGCTCACGATGCAGTCCCTGCGTGGCAAAGTGGTGCTCGTCGATTTCTGGACCTATACCTGCATCAACTGCATCCGCACCCTGCCTTATGTGACCGACTGGTATCAGAAATACAAAGATCAGGGATTGGTCGTCGTTGGCGTGCATACTCCCGAGTTTCCATTCGAGCGCTCCACCACGAATGTGACAAAGGCGCTTGATCGATTCGGTATCAAGTACCCCGTTGCGCAAGACAATGGCTATGCGACCTGGGATGCCTATCGAAATCAATACTGGCCTGCGGCATATCTGATCGATAAACAAGGGAACATCGTGTATCGCCACTTTGGAGAAGGGAAATACCAGGAAACCGAAGCGGAAATTCAACGCCTGTTGGCTCAGCCGGGTTGATGCCGTTCGTATTTGCGACCGTTTTCCCCAGTACATATCGCCTAGTCGGCATCCGGATTTGTCTCCCACTGTATCTAACCCTTTTACAGATACCTTGGGTACTAAAACCCCAGTCCAGGCGACATATCCGAGATACGCGACAGTTCTTTAATAACACTCATGGACAGACGGCACACGGCAGCAACCACAACACAATGCCTTGCCGGCTATTCAAAACGCGTTTCGTCGTTCATTCATCCACTAATCATCACTTTTTATCGAGGCTTACTATGAAAACCCAATTCGCCATCTTTGCCATCGCTTTGTCCGCTTTGTCCGCCGGTACTGCCGCACACGCCGCAGAGGAAACCTATGTTCCGCCGAGTTTTTCGACGTTGTCGCGTGCTGAAGTCACGGCCGATCTGGCAACTGCCAAGGCTGCGGGCAATGTGCAGCCGGGCGATCAGACCTATATTCCGGTGTCGCCATCGACGCTCTCTCGTGCCGAGGTCAAGGCGGACTTGGCGGCATGGAAGCAAGCCGGTTTGTCTAGTGAATGGCGGGGCAATGCGACGCCCGATATTTACAGCACAGCATACAGAACCAAGCTGGCCGTTTACGAGCACTCGGTGGCGGCACAGGCGGGCCGTATCGCTTCTGTTTCGTGATGTCTTTGAGATGTTCGGGGATTCAACGCCGTCTGCATACATCGGTCTGGCCGCGAATCCCGGGTCGTCAGCATATTGCTGCGGGCCGGTGGGGGAATTCCGTCACCGACCCTGTACTGATTAATCCTGGCGATCAGTCACTTCGACCAGGTGGTACCCAAACTGGGTCTTCACCGGGCCTTGCACTACGTTCAACGGGGCGCTGAACACGACTTGGTCGAATTCGCGCACCATTTGACCCGGGCGGAACGTGCCCAGATTGCCGCCGTCGCGGCTGGACGGGCAACTGGAGTTTTCGCGGGCGACTTGGGCGAAATCGGCACCGCCTTCGATAGCGGCCTTCAGTTCGTTGCATTTGGCTTCGGTGGACACCAGGATGTGGCGTGCGCTGGCTTGGGCCATGGAGTGCTCCTTTAATTAAAAATGACTACCAGCCAAATGATACTCGCTCACGCGTGACCTACCAGCGATAGGTCGTACTCAATGTAACCAGACGTCCCGTGCCGTACGAGCAAGAACCCCACTCGGTGCACTGGCTGAAATATTCCTTGTCGGTCAGGTTGCTGGCGTTCAATGCCACGCGCCAGTGGCGATTTTCCCAAGCCACCATGGCGTCAAACAACGTCACAGATGGCGTTCTGGGCACATAGGAGCCGTCGTTGGGCTCGTCGACAAAGCCGCTCGCGTAATGCACGCCAGCGCCCGCGGTAAAACCGTCCAGATTCCCGATCGCGAACTTATACGTTCCCCAAAAAGCGGCTTGCCTCTTGGGCACGCCCGTCAGTTCCCGGTCGACATTCAAATACGTGAAGCTGGCGTTGATGTCGAATTTTGGAGTGATCGAGCCCACCCATTCCAGCTCCAGCCCGGTGTTTCGGGTCTTGCCGCGCTGTGCAACCTCCGTCTGGGAAATTTCCACAGTACGGTTGGTCTCGCGCAGCTCGAATATGGCCGCCGATGCGCGCCAGTCCTGCTCTGGAGGTTGATATTTGAGGCCCGCCTCCCACTGTTTGCCGCGCAGCGGGCGCAGCCGTTGGCCATAATCCGTATTGGCCTGGGGCTGGAACGACTCGGCATAACTGACATAGGGCAGCAGGCCGGGCACGATTTCATACATCAAGCCCACTCGCACCGTGTTTGCCCTATCGTTGCGGTCCTCAGCGCCGTCTTCCCAGTTGGTGGATTCATCGTGCCGCCAGCCCGCCAGCAGGATCCATTGCCTCCATCGCATTTCGTCTTGAATATAGACGCCTAGCTGCTTGACCCCGTTGGCGGCAGTGGGCTCCAGATCCGGCCGCGTATAACCGCTGTTATAGATGGGATTGAAGACATCGATCGGGGGAACGCCGCCGCCGTCGGCCAGGCCGTAGTCATCGATGCCCGAGCCCCTGACCCGATAGCGCATGATATCCAGGCCCACCAGCAACTGATGATCAACGGCGCCAGTCGAGAACTTACCCAACAGGTTCTGATCGGCGGCAAAGATGCGGGTATGTTTTTTCCAGAAATAGGCGGCACGATTCAGCACGCGCTCTTCGGCATCCAGATAGGGCGCATAGACATCAAAGGCCCCGTAATCGGTCTTGTTGTCTGTCCATCTGGTGTTCTGGCGAAACGTCCATTGGTCATTAAACGCATGGCGGAACGACCAGCCGGCTTGCCAACTGTCGGCGTCGAAATAGTCTAAATCTGGCTCGCCCACGAACGTATGCCGGGAAATTTTTCCATTCGGATTCGACAGGATCGTGCCGTTCCAGGGCAGCGTGCTGCCTGAATCACCGTTGGCCCGGTCTTTCTGCCATTTGAACCGTAACGTCAGCTCGGTATCGGCGCTGGGCGCCCACGTCAGCGAGGGGGCAACTACCTGCCTGTCATCCTGGCCGTAGTCGAGTTGCGTGCCGCTTTCCCGTCCCAACGCCACCAGCCGATAGAGCAGGGTGCCGTCTTCATTCAACGGCCCGGTCAGATCTGCCTGGATTTGTTTTTTATTGTGATTCCCGACTTGAATACCGACTTCGCGTTGGGTTTCGGCCTGGGGCTGTTTACTCACGTTGTTGATGAGGCCGCCAGTGCCGCCTTGGCCATACAGCATCGAGGCCGGTCCGCGCAGGACTTCCATACGTTCCATCAGATAGGGCTCGACGCGCGCCGTGCTGTTCCAGTAATTCACCCGATCTTTCAGACCATCCAGGTAGATGTCTTCAATCTCGACCCCCCGTGCCTGCACTGCGTCCAGCCGGGAACTGGTGCCATACATCGACGTGCGTACGCCTGCCGTATAGGTCAACGCCTGATCCAAGGAGCTCGATGCCGTATCGCGGATCTGTTCGGCAGAGACAACCGAGATCGACTGAGGGGTTTCCACAATCGGCGTGTCGGTCTTTGTGGCCGTTTCGCTATTTCGTGCCATATAGCCGATCACGGGGCCGGTACCGCTTTCAGTGCGGCCTGTGATCGTGACAGTGGGAAGCTCGCTCACGCCGGAGGCCGGCAGGGCCTTGAGTATGTACCGATTATTGGCATCCGGTGTCGCCTGCAGGCCCGTGCCGGACAGTACATTTGCCAAGCCCTGCGAGACCGTATAGCTGCCTTGTAGGCCAGCACTGTTTTTTCCGTCGGCCAGCTCGATCGAGCCCGCGAGGTAAATGCCCGATTCACTGGCAAAGCGGGTCAACACGGTGCGCAGCGGGCCGGCGGGGATGTTGTAGTGGCGTTGTGCGGGCGCCGTTACCGTCGTCGCCTGTACGATGGCGTTGTCGGCAGCATAGGCGTGTCGCGGCATCCCGGTACCCGTGGCGATGACAACAGTGAGGGCCCCCAGCTCCATCCAGATCGCCCAGGGCCTGCGGCTAAATCCATTCTGCTGTGGCCGTTCTGTGCCGAGGCCCAGAGAGGCCGATCGGATCGAGCGGTATTGCGGGCGGCGGAGAGCATGCGACGAGCGCCAAGGCATGAGAATTCCTCTTCACAAAGTGGGTGCAACAGGGGCCTTGTCTGTGCGAACACCTGTCGCGACCTCAGACGTGTGGCCCTCTCTATCTCTAAATCAATCGAGAGGGCAAAAAGCGGAACTCACACGGTTAAAAAGTCAGGGGCAGCTTTGTGCCCGGATAATGAAACGCTCAACGGGATTGAGCTGGGCTTGGCGTCGCGTCGCGGCTACTGATTGAAATCCACCACGGCAGCGGTTTACGCACCTGTAGCGATGCGACGTCAGCCAGCATGGCCAGCGCACCATCCACGTCACGCAACGGAAATGTCCCGAATACGCGGCGCTGTGCGACGGCTGGATCCAGTGCGATATGTCCTGTGTAATAACGATTGAGTTCGTGCACCACGGCCGCCAGCGACAAATCCCAGGCAACTAAATCCCCACGGCTCCATGCCTCTCGCGCCGGGTCGGCCTCAGTGGCATCGGCAATGCGATCCGGACTGAACCGCGCCTGTTTCCCCGCCGCAATAACGGTTGTCGTGTCGCTCGCCGCGGTGCGGATTTCGACCGCGCCTTCGTAGACCGCCAGAAAGGTTTGTTCAGGTTCGCGCCGGACCGTGAAGCGTGTGCCCAGCGCGCGCAATTGTCCCTGCGGCGTTCCGACAATAAATGGGCGGGCGTCTCCGTGGGCCGTCGATACCAGGACCTCCCCGGCGATCAACGTGAGCTTGCGCAGATTGGCCGACATATCGGCGTTGAGCGCGCTGCCGGCATTGAGCCAGATGCGTGAGCCGTCGGCCAGCTTGATTTCGCGGATGTCGCCGATGCCGCTGCGGTAGTCTGCAGTCCAGGCTGCGAGGACCCCGACGATCGGAGTACGTGTCCAGCCCGTCCAGCCGATCAGGCCCAGCCCCGCCACGGCGCCAAGTCCCGCCAATACGCGTCGGCGGGATCGCTCGCGGGTGTGCACATCGTGGACCTTGGAGGCCAATAGCGTGGGGTCGGGCGTGTCCTGCAGAGGAGCCAGCACGCGTTGGCTGACAGCTTCCACATAGGTCCATGCGTGCCGATGCTGCGCGTTGGCGGCCAGCCAGGTTTGCCAACGGGCACGGTCAGTGGCATCGGCTTCGCCGGAAATCAGCAGGGCATACCAGTGTGCAGCTTGCTCCATCGCCTCGTGCGAAGGCCCGTCCTCTTCGTGGCGACTGTCTGGTTGCACGGAGTCGATGGAGGATGTTGCAGGCATGGGGTTATGGCAGGTCGGTGAACACGCGCATCATGCGGCGCGTGAGGTCCGCAGTTCAGCCGTTGTCTGGGCCGCATGGGCCTGCATACAGCGCAGCATGGCTTGCGCGACATACTTGCGCACCATGCGCGAGGACACGCCGAGTTCGCTGCCCACCTCCGATGCCGTCATACCGCATACGGTCGACATCAGAAAAGCCTGGGCTGCCTTGGCGGACAGGTCGTGCAACAGCGTTGCGATCTCATGCAGTGCCTCCAGCACGATTGCCTGCCGTTCGGCCGAGGGCGCGGCATCCTGCGGCTGCGCAGCCAGCGTATCGAGCCACGCCTGTTCGATCTCCCGTCGGCGCCACAGATTGATGCACATGCCTTGCGCCATGGATCGCAAATAGGCGCGGGCCTCCAATGGGCTATGAAATCCCCGCGGTGCGGGCTTCATGATCAATCGCAAAAAGGCTTCGTGTGCCATGTCGGCCGCGTCGGCGGCGTTGCCCAGGCGCCGTTGCAGCCACGTCCTGAGCCAGGAGTGGTGCTCGGCGTACAGCGTATCCACTGATGGTGGCGAAGCGTAGGGAAGGGGCGCGGCACTCACGGGCGGATTCCGGGGATAAATTGCCAGGTGGAGGAATAGCAGAACTGATGATATTAATAGAAATCGTTCTTATCTTGAATTCGGGCTGACCCGTGATAACGACAGCGGCAGTAGATCGATTCATGTCATGGCCTGATTGTGGTCGAACTGCCCATTGACCCGGGCTGCAGGGGTTGCAATGTGCTAGGGGATTTCCCGTATCAAGGGTCCATAATGGTGCGATGCCGCATGATCCATGCGCTCTTTAATGGGGTTTTTATAAAACGATATAAGCTGTTGTCATAAAAGAATAAAAACCCTCCAGTGGTGGACTGCGGCGTGATGCATGCCGGTCAATATTCTAAAAAGGAATAAAACCATAGGCGTTTAATTCCCTTTTGGCGTGTCCATGTTTTTTGCATGATCCAGGCTTCTGGAGACCCAACCCCATGCAAAACGCTTCGCCATTTACCCTCAATGCCGCCGCTCCCGTGCTTAGCGCCGAGTTGGCAAATGCCTTGCAGTCCATCGTGACCCCGCACCTGAGCGACAACATGCACCGCCAGAGCGGTGTTGTCGGCTTGAACCGCTATAACCGCAGCGGCAAGCTGGTCGGCAGCGCGCTGACGGTCAAAACCCGCCCCGGCGACAACCTGTTCATCTACAAAGCCATGACCTTGATTCAGCCGGGTCATGTACTGGTGGTGGATGCTGGCGGCGATCTGACCAACGCCTGCGTGGGCGAAATCATGAAGCGTTACCTGCAGCAGCGCGGCTGCGTTGGCCTGATCGTCGATGGCGCGATTCGTGACGTGGCGGCATTCGAGAATGATTCATTCCCGTGCTACGCCCGTGGCCACGTGCACCGTGGCCCCTACAAAGACGGCCCTGGCGAAGTCAACGTGCCGGTCACCATCGGCGGACAGGTCATCCAGCCTGGGGACGTGATTGTCGCCGACGAAGACGGCATCGTGTCGTTCCCGGTCGCCCAGGCTGACGCCTTGGTAGAAAAAGCCCGCGCTCACGCTGCAAAAGAAGAGCGCATCATGGCCGAGATCGACAGCGGTGCCGAGCGCCAAAGCTGGTTGCACGCCGTATTGGAATCCAAGAACCTTCTGTAAATCGCATCATGACTGCCAGCAACACGAATCAAGCCGCTTCTTTCCTCGCGCAACGCATGAGCGCGATCAAGCCGTCGCCCAGCATGGCGGCTAAACGCAAGGTCGATCAACTGCGCGCCGAAGGCCGGGAAATCGTCGACTTCACCATCGGCGAGCCGGATCTGAAAACGCCTGCGCATATCGCACAGGCTGGTATCGCTGCGATCAAAAGCGGCGAAGTGAAATACACGTCGTCCGCCGGTATCCGCGAACTGCTGGTGGCTATCCAGCAAAAATTTCAGCGCGAAAACAAACTGTCCTTCGAGCTGGATCAATTGGTCGTCGGCACCGGCGCCAAGCAACTGATTTTCTCGGCGTTGCAGGCAACATTGAATGCAGGCGACGAGGTCATCATCCCCACGCCATACTGGGTGTCATATCCGGACATGGTGTTGTTGAACGACGGCAAGCCGGTCATCTTGCCGACGACCGAGGCACAGGACTTCAAGGTCACACCCGAGGCCCTCGAGGCTGCGATCACGCCGCGCACTAAATGGCTGTTGCTCAATGCCCCGAACAACCCTTCAGGCGCGATCTACACCGAAGCCGAGCTGAAGGCCTTGCTCGCCGTGATCGAACGCCATCCGCAAGTCCTGCTGATGGTCGACGAAATCTACGAACACTTCTGCTACGACGGCAACTACATTTCGCCGCTGGCCGTGAATCCCGGCCTGGCGTCTCGCGTCATGTTGGTCAATGGCGTTTCCAAGGCCTACGCTATGACCGGCTGGCGCATCGGCTATGCGGCTGGCCCTGCCTGGCTGGCAAAAGCGATCTCGACATTGATTTCGCAATCCACCTCGTGCGCGAGCCAGATCTGCCAAGTGGCTGCCGCCACGGCACTGACCGCAGACCAACAATGCGTGGCCGATACCGTGGCCATCTACAAAGAGCGTCGCGATACGATCGTCAGCCTGCTCAATGGCATCGACTCGATGAGTTGCCCCAACCCGGCCGGCGCATTCTATGTATTTCCCAACATCCAGGGTTTCATTGGTAAGAAAACGCCCGATGGCAAAACCATCACCAACGACCTGGAGTTTGTGCATTACCTGCTGGACGCCGCCGGCGTTGCCGTTCTGGACGGCACCGCTTATGGCAATCCCGGCTATCTGCGTATGAGTTTCGCCACCGATCTGGAGACCATCAAGCTCGGCTGCGAAAAACTGGCGCAAGCTTGCCGCCAACTTCAATAACACTCAAGGAAGGAAATCATGGTCTTCAAAAATATTCTGAAGTGCCTGCCCCTGGTGGCTTGCCTGGGCATGGCAAACGTCGCGCATGCTGACGCACTGTCCGATATCAAAGCGCGCGGTACCCTGGTGTGCGGCACGCTCGGCACCTCCGAACCCTTTAGTTTCCAGGACCCCAAGACCCGTCAGGTCGTGGGCTACGAAATCGATCTGTGCAACAAAATTGCCGCCGATCTGGGCGTCAAGCTCGAGGTCAAAATGATCTCCGTGGCGGCCCGGATTCCCGAGTTGGCCGGCGGCCGCGTTGACCTCGTGGCAGCCAATCTGGGTTGGACTCCCGAGCGCGCGCAGCAGATCGACTACAGCTACCAGCACTACGTCAGCCCGCAGAAAATCCTGATTCGTCGCGACGACGCCGGTACGTTCAAAACCAACGCCGACTTTGCGGGCAAGCGTGTGAGCGCCGTTGCAGGCTCCTCCTCGGAATCGGGTGCGAAACGCCTGATCCCGGATGTCACCACCGTGACGTTCAAAGACCCTCCTACCGCGTTTGTCGCCCTGCAACAGCGCAAGGTGTCCGGCTTTGTCGGTTCGGAACTCATGCTGTTGAAGTTCAAGCAAGACGCCGAAAGCTCGCCCGTCAAACTCGACATCATCGAAGAGCCGTTGTTCGTCGAGCCGTGGGGTATCGGGATGCGCAAAGGCGAAGACGGCCTGCGCAATGAAGTGAACAAGGTCCTCACCCAGCTGGAGACTTCCGGCGAGCTGCAAACCATCTTCGACCGTTGGTTTGGCCCGGACACCAAGTTCCCGACCAAGCGCGTGTTCAAAGTCGAAGAAATCAAAGGTTGATCCCGGCAGGGCGGGTAGCTTATGAACTACACATTGGATTTCGGTGCGTTACTCAGTAACGGCTACCCGACATTGATTTTGGGTGGATTGCTCACCACCCTGAAGATGACCTTGTTCGCCTGGGTGTTGGCGTTCGCGCTGGGCAGCGTGCTTGCCGTAGTGCGCATGCTCAACATCCGGGTCTTGAATTATCTGGTCATTCTGTATGTGGCCTTTCATCGCAATGTGCCGATGTTGGTCCACATCTTGTTGTGGTATTTCGGTGTGGCAGCCCTCATGCCGGTCGCGGCGGACGATGTGATCAATATCGTGGGCGGCGAGTTCTTTTATGCCACGATAGCGGTGGGACTCGTGACTGCAGCTTACGTGAGCGAGGACCTGCGCAGCGCTATTCGTGCTATCCCGCGCGGCCAGATGGAGGCCTCGCGCAGTCTGGGACTGAGCTATCTACGCACCATGCGCAAGGTCATCCTGCCGCAGGCGTTCAAGATCTCTATCCCGCCGCTGACGAACCAGATGTTGCTGTTGTTCAAGAACACCAGCCTGGCGATGGCCATCGGCTTGATCGAGCTGACGGGCGCGGGCCGGGAAATCGAATCCGCGACGTTCAAGACATTCGAAATCTACACTGTCGTGACGGTGTTGTATCTGGTGATCTCGCTCTTGCTGATGCTGGCGGGCGCCTATCTCTCTAAACGGGTCGCATACGTGACCAAGACCCGGTAAGGCCGCCATGCTCGAGATACTTTCCGATAACTGGTTATTGCTGCTGGTGGGCCAATGGCCCAACGGTCCGATGGGCGGACTCGTCGCAACCATTGGTCTGGCGTTGGTCAGCCTGGCATTGGCGTTTCCGCTAGGCGTGTTACTGGCCCTGGGCCGGATCAGCTCGCACAAAATATTTTATTGGCCCGCTACGGCGGTGGTGTATCTGGTGCGCGGCTTGCCGCTCATCATGTTCATTTTCTGGGCCTATTTTTTCCTGCCGCTGGCCATCGGCACCTCGGTCAGCGGTGTCGTGACCATGGCTGCCGCATTGATTTTGTACGAGGGCGCGTACCTGTCCGAGATCATCCGCAGCGGCATCCAGGCCCTGCCAGCAGGCCAGATGGAAGCCGGCCGCTCGCTCGGGTTGAGCCACATGCAGACCATGCGCAAGATCATCTTGCCGCAGGCCCTGTACAACACCATCCCCAGCATGCTGAGTCAGTTCATCTCGACGGTGAAAGAAACCTCGCTGGGTTTCGTCATCAGCGTGCACGAGCTGACCTTTGCTGCCTCGCAGGTCAACAATATTCTGCTGACCAAGCCGTTTGAAGTCTTTGCGCTGTTGGCGCTGACCTATTTCGTGCTGAACCTGATCCTTACCGGCGCCGTCAAACTCGTTGAGATCCGCATGAGCGGAACCCGGCCCGTCGCAGCCTAGGCTTACCTATGATTGAATTCAAGAACGTCAGTAAATGGTATGGCGAGTATCTCGCCCTGGACAACATCAATGCCCAAGTGCAAAAAGGCGAGGTCCTGGTGGTGTGCGGCCCCTCGGGGTCGGGCAAGTCCACTTTGATCCGCACCGTCAATCGCCTGGAGCCCATCCAGAAGGGCAATATCGTTGTCGATGGCATCGACGTCTACAACTGCGGATCGATCGACGAGATGCGCAGTCATATTGGTTTCGTATTCCAGCAGTTCAACCTGTTCCCGCACATGAGCGTGCTGGAAAACCTGATGATGGCACCCGTGCTGCTCAAGCGCTCGAATAAAAGCCAGGCGCGCGAACATGCGGTGGCATTGTTGGAGCGCGTGGGCATGGGCCACAAGGCCGATGCTTATCCGGGCCAGCTATCGGGGGGACAGCAGCAACGCGTCGCGATTGCCCGTGCCCTGGCCATGAAGCCGCGCATCATGCTGTTCGACGAGCCCACCAGCGCCTTGGACCCGGAAATGGTCAATGAAGTCTTGCTGGTCATGAAATCCCTCGCTGCCGAAGGCATGACCATGGTGTGCGTGACGCATGAAATGAACTTCGCTCGCGAAGTCGCCGACTCGGTCTGGTTCATGGATGCAGGCCGCATCGTCGAACAGGCGCCGCCCAAGCAGTTTTTTGAGCAGCCGCAGACTGATCGTGCACGCAAGTTTCTATCCGATATCAAGCATTGAGCCTCAGGCACCGAGCCCCGAGCGGCAGAGCTTCGATATCAAACCGTTGTTGCCGCCGGCCTGGCGTTACGCGCTGAGCCCGCCATACGGCTGAGAAAAATCGCACACCTCGCGCGCAATGCGCGCGATTTCCTGATAGAACATGGTGTTCGACTGTTTGGCATACATGGCGCAGTACAGCGACGAAGGCATGGCCTTCGTCGTGCGGGCGACAACGAGTTTGCGGCTCGCAAACAGTTCAGCGAAATAGTCCTCTGGCATGCAGGCCACGCCAAACCCCGCCACCGCCATGCCCACCATCGCCTGCAGGCTGTTGATGGTGAACAAATTCGACTGCGGCGTATACGGGGCAAACCATTCGTCGTAAATCGCATTCAGCCCCGAGTCCGGGTCCTGGCGAATAATGTTCAACCGGGACAGATCCTCCGGCGTATAGATCTTGGTCGGGGAAATTACATCCGGACTGCCTGCCCATGAAAAATTCACCTGTGCAATCGGCTCTGCCTCCAGAAACGGATTGCGTAATTCCCGGTGCAGGATCGCCATGTCCAATTGCCCTTGCAGCAAGCTCTGCTGCAATTGCCACGCCAGGCCGATTTTCGGCAATACGACCAGTTCAGGAAACAGCGTTCGCAATTCCGTCATCAGCTTGGGCAGCCAGGTCATCGCCGTGATTTCCGTGATGCCCAGGCGCAGCGAGCCCGAGAAAGGCTTGAAGCCTTTCATCTTCAGCAGCATCTGATCACGCCGTCCCAGCAGATCCGCCGCCATATCCAGCAGCTCTTCGCCCATGCGCGTCAGCGTGGCCTTCTGGCCGCTGCGGTCAAAGATCTGAATACCGAAATTCGTTTCCAGTTCCTGAATCCGTTTGGTGATCGCCGATTGGGTGGTGTTGAGCCGTTCTGCCGCATTGGCAAAGCCACCCAATTGCACCACCCAATACAGGGCTTCGATCTGCTTGAAGGTCAGCATGGCAAAGCGTCAGTCAACCGACGCGCCCGATTTCTTGACGGCGTTACCCCATTTCGCGACCTCCTGGTCGACAAAGCGCTTGCCCTCATCGGGGGTGTAGACCAACGGCTGGCCACCTCGGTCGGCCAAGGCCTTTTGCATTTCCGGCGACTGCAGAATCGCGTTGATCTTTTGATTGAGGTACGTCACCACATCGGCAGGCGTCTGTGCGGGGGCAAACACCATGGCCCAACCCACTGCCTCAAATCCCGGCAACCCAGATTCTGCAACGGTGGGCACGTCGGGCAACTGCGGCACGCGTTTGCTCGTCGTGACAGCCAGCGCCACGGCGGCATGCGAACCGATGTGCGGCAACGCAGCCGTGACCGAGTCCACCATCAACGGCACATGATTGCCCAGGAAATCTGCTTGCGCGGGACCGCTGCCTTTATAGGGAATATGGCGGACCTCGACGCCGGCGTCGGCCTTGAACATCTCTGCCGAGAGGTGCTGCGTGCCGCCAATCCCTGCGCTGGCATACGCCAATTCGTTCGGTTTGGCCTTGGCTTTTTCTATCAATTGCGGCAACGAAGTGATGCCGCTTTTGGGGTTGGCCAAGAACACCAGGGGCACGGTAAAGATGCCGCCCACCGGCGTGAAATCCTTTTGCAGCGAGTAGCCCGGGTTGCTGTAGAGCGTTTGATTGACCGCGGCGGCGCTGCCGCCGACCACCAGGGTATAGCCATCGGGCTCGGCACGGTGCACAAACTGCATACCGATGTTGCTGCCGGCGCCGGCCTTGTTTTCGACCACGACTGGCTGGCCGACTTCTTTAGCCAATTGCTCGGCCACCATACGCGCAAAAATGTCAGTGGCCTGACCCGGAGGAAAGGGCACGACGAGATTGATGGGCCGTTCAGGATAGGCGGCGTGGGCCGCTCCGGCGGCCGAGAGGATGATGCCTGCCATCAACGCGGCAAAGCGGGGGAATCGCTGCGACATAAAAAACCTATTTCTTAGAAGATTTAGAGGATTGCTGGGATGTGTCCAACCGGCGCATATGTTCAGATAATAAAGCCACAAACGCAGAAGCCTCCGCACTCAGTGCGCGGCGCGGGTGTGTGACCCGGGCGATTTGGCGAATGAGCCGCGGTGAAACCACCTCATGGCATTTCAGGCGGCCTCGCTGTACCCGGTTGCTGATGGCCACGCGGGGCAGTAGCGTAACAAATCGCGTGCGCTCGACGAGTTTGATGATGGACACAATGGAGTCGAACTCAAAGACCGGCGTCAGATCGATGTCCTCTGCCTGGGCGAAGCTCTCCAGAATCAGCCGCAGCCCATGTTTGCGCGTTGGCAAGGCCAGGTCCAATGCAATGACATCACGCAACGGTACGCTGGCCGGCAGGTGCTGGTGATGGTCGGCCCCGGTCACCAATACCATGTCCTCGTCGACCACATGTTCCAGGTTCAGCGCCAACGGGCGGCGCGGTTTATTGATGAATGCGGCGTCCAGCTCGCCGCCGGCGACGCGGTCTGCCAGCGTAGCGCTATAGCCATCAGTCACGGTCAGTGTGACTTTGGGATGCTGCGTCGTGAACTCCTCTACGGCATCGGACAAAACACCTTGGGCCACAGAGGCGATGATGCCGATGTTGACGTGCCCATGCAGCTCGCCGTCCTTGCGCAGGACTTGTTCGCGGGCGTGCGTGAAATCACGCAATATCGGTAGAAAAAGCCGGTACATCTGACGCGCGGCCGATGTAGGCTGCATGCCTTGTTGGCTGCGCTCGAACAGCTGTTGTCCCAGCTCGTCCTCCAGTCGCGCAATCTGCATGCTCAACGCTGGTTGCACGATGTTGAGCCGGCGGGCAGCGCGCGTGACAGAGCCTTCTTCGAAGAGGCAGATGAAATATTGAATTTGCCGGAATTCCATAGGGTCCCCAAGACATGGTGTGCTCAAGCACTGCGCAAAACTCAGGTGCTTATTTCATCATAAATAATGATTATTGTGATCATTAAAAATTAATTGACCTGATATATGCCCATTTCTAGACTCTCCGCACAAATAAGGCAGGCGGGGCCCCACGGCGCTGCCGCGCACATTCTTTTAACGGAGGGGGGCACATGTTTCGAGAACTCAAACGTATCGCAGCCATCATGGTGGCCGCTGGGGTGATGATCTGCGGCACAACTGCGCAGGCGCAAGACTATCCGCAAAAACCAATCCATATCGTCGTGCCTTATCCGCCAGGCGGGTTCAATGACACACTGGGCCGCGTGGTAGCCAGCAAGCTGAGCGCGGCCTGGGGGCAGCCGGTAGTCGTAGACAATAAACCCGGAGCGGGAACCATCATTGGCACCTCCATCGTGGCCAAGGCCGCGCCGGATGGCTATACCTTGCTGGTGGCGCAGTTTCCCTTTGCCGCCAACCCGGCGTTGTATCGGTCCTTGCCCTATGACACGGCCAAGGAGTTCGCGCCAGTGATACTGGCAGGGCAATCTCCCATGCTGTTGGCCGTGCATGCCGACTCATCCTTGAAGAGCGTCGGCGCCGTGGTGGATGCCGCGCGTGCCGGCCCACGCCAGATCAATTATGGGTCCTCGGGCAGCGGATCTTCGAATCATTTGGCCATGGCATTGTTCGAGCGTATGGCATCGGTGGAAATGACCCAGATTCCCTACAAAGGCAGTACGCCAATGCTGACGGATCTGGCCGGCGGCCAGGTTGAGCTGGCCTTTGATGCGTTTCCGCATGTCCTGCCGTTTATTCAGTCGGGCAAGGTGCGTGCCATCGCCATTGCCGACGAGCATCGGTCACCGTTGATGCCAGATCTGCCCACCGTCGCCGAAGCCGGCGTTCCCGGGTATCACGTTTCCTCCTGGCATGGCTTTGTTGCGCCTGCGGGGACTCCCGAACCGATTCTGCAGAAACTCAATACCCAGATTAACGCCATCCTGGCGACAGAAGAGGTCAAGAAGATATTTCGGGAGCAGGGCGTCGTTCCCACAGGAGGCAGCTCGGCGGATTTTGCTGCTTTCATCACGGCGCAAATGGACAAGTGGCGTCAGGTCGTCGTGGACGCTGCGATTCCCCTGCAATGAGGGCGTGTCTTTTGTCCATGCCCCGATCGCACTGATCGGGGCTCGTGCTGCCGGAATCATCAATGGCAGTTTGTCCATCACTATATATGATGAACATAATAATTAAATATTAATTGACCTGATATTTACCGATATCTAGACTGCCCTCCTGACAAAACGAGGTTCGCAAACCCGTACTTGATGGAGGCAGCAATGGCGCAACCCGCACACGAATCACAGGCCCGTAGCCAGCAGCAGACCACGCAAGCGCTGAATCTGATCGCAGGCCGTTGGGCGACGGCAGCGGGCGGGCGTGTAGGGGTCAGGCACGATCCTGCTACCGGTGCTGTCGCCGGGTACTACGCCGACAGTGACGCCCAGGACGCGCAAATGGCCATTGCGGCGGCACACCAGGCTTTTTATGGCACCGCATGGGCGCAGAGCCCGCGCCGCCGTCAGATGGCTATGTTGCGTTGGGCCGATCAGTTGGAATCGCAATCGGAAGCGCTGGCACAGTTATTGACCCTGGAAAATGGCAAGGTCCTGGCGCAGTCGCGCGGTGAAATCGCAGCGGCGATTTCCGAGATCCGTTACTACGCTGGACTGACCCGCCACATCCCGGGTCATGTCTTTGAAGTCGAGCCGGGCGCGTTCGCGACGCTGTTAAAAGAGCCGGCTGGCGTTGCTGGTCTGATCATTCCGTGGAATGCACCTGCGGTATTGCTTATCCGCGCCTTGACTCCCGCCATGGCGGCGGGTTGCACGGTGGTCATCAAGTCTGCATGGCAAACGGCGCGCTTGAGCGCGGCCTTGATTGCGCCCTTGGTGGGCGACCCTGATGTCCCTGCAGGCGTGGTGAATCTGCTGACAGAAAGCGGGAACGAGGTGGCTCAAGCGCTGGTGTCCTCATCCGATGTGGATGTGATCAGCTTTACGGGGTCTAACGCGGTAGGACAGCGGATTATGGCTGCTGCCGCGCCAACGATGAAAAAGCTCTCGCTGGAGTTGGGCGGCAAATCATGCTGTGTGGTGTTCGATGATGTCGATGTGAAATGGGCTGCGCCGCGCTTGGCTGCGGCAGCCACCATCATCTCGGGCCAGCAGTGCACCGCTGCGCGGCGAGTGCTGGTGCATGCCTCGCGTTACGAGGAAATGAAGCTCGCGCTGCGTGATGCTTTGGCTGCACTGAAAGTCGGGCCGGGCGACGCGCCGGGTTCCCAGATCGGGCCGCTGATCGACCCCAACGCGTTGCAGCAAGTACAAACAGGTATCGATGCCGCTCAACAGATGGCCGACGAGGTGGTGCTGGCGGGACATCGACTGCAGGGGGAGCTCGCCTCGGGCTGCTTTATGTCGCCTTCGTTGGTTGCTCATCGGGATACCAACGCCTTTTTCGTGCAGGAAGAAATCTTCGGGCCCTTGCTGGTGCTGGAACGATTCGAGGACGAGGCCGAGGCTGTCGCGCGTGCCAATCACACCGACTATGGCTTGTCAGCCAGCGTGTGGACACACGACGGCGCACGTTCAATGCGTGTGGCTCGAGCACTGCGCAACGGCACCGTGTGGATCAATGATCACAACAAACTGTTTGCAGAGGCCGAGACCGGCGGCTATCGACGCAGTGGCATCGGCCGTCTGCACGGCTTTGATGCGTTGATCGACTTCATGGAAATCAAGCACATCTACCAAGAAGCGGGCGTCGTAGGGCAATAGCGCTACCGGCGCTTCCGCAAATGAAGAACAGGGCGAAAAAGCCCGCATTACGGAGACTATTCATGATTAAAACGATAGGGCGTTATGCCGCGGCAGCGATCTTGGGGCTGACGGCTGGGCATGCCACAGCGGTTCAGGCCGCCTATCCCGAAAAAGCCGTACGCATCATCGTGCCGTACACGCCAGGCGGTTTCAATGACACGATGGCGCGTCTGTTCTCAAAGAAATTGCAAGAGGCGCTGGGGCAACCCTTTATCGTCGAAAACAAACCCGGCGCAGGCACGATTGTCGGTACCGAGCAAGGCGCTCGCGCCGCACCGGACGGTTATACCTTGACCATCGTCGGCTTCCCTCTGGTTGCGAATACGTTCCTGTACCAAAAGCTGCCCTACGACGGGCAGAAAGACTTCTCTCCCATTATCGTCGGCGCCCAGACACCTAATTTTCTGGTGGTCAAGGCAGATTCGCCGATCCAAACCCTCGCTGATTTTGTCAAGCAGGCGCAACAGAAGCCTGGGCAGATGAACTACGCCACCGCAGGGATCGGAACGTCGAATCATCTGACCATGGCGTACTTCGAAGAGGTCGCCAAGATCTCGACCATGCACGTGCCCTACAAAGGCAGCTCGCAAATGGTCACTGCATTGCTGGGGGGCGAGGTGGATGTCATGTTCGATAACGCGCCCAGCGCTTTGCCGCAAATGAGAGCCGGCAAAGAACGAGCCCTGGCCGTGACCAGCAATAAACGCTCGCCGCTCGCACCTGACATTCCTACTGTGGCCGAGCAAGGTTATCCCGGCTTTGGGGTATCGGTCTGGTATGGCTTGGCTGCCCCAGCTGGTACACCCGCACCCATTGTCGAACGCTTGAACGAGGTCTTGGATCAAGCCTTGAAATCGCCGGAGATCCAGAAAATCTTCGCGGATCAGGGCGTCGAACCGGTCGGCGGCTCTGTGCAGAGTTTCCACGATTTCTACGCTCAGCAACTGAAGACCTGGGGCGCCGTCATCGAGCGCGCGGGGATCAAGGCAGAGTGACACGTATGGAACATCTCCACGCTTGGTAACAGCAATATGGATGCAAGCAATCAATCGACGCTGGACGCGACACGTACGCATGTCGGAATGCGGCGGCAACGGGTAGAAGACCAGGCCATCCTGACCGGACGTGGCCAGTATGGCGACGATGCCGCGTTACGCCCGGGCACCCTGCATGCCGCCATCGTGCGTTCGCCCCATGCTCACGCGAAATTGACTGGGATCGACAGTACAAGCGCTCTGGCCTTACCGGGTGTGCGTGCCGTGTTGACCGGGCAGGATCTTGCAGCATGGTCACGTCCGTTTGTCGTCGGGGTCAAACAACCGATGGAGCAGTGGTCTCTCGCCATTGACCGTGTACGTTACGTGGGCGAGCCTGTCGCCGTTGTGATAGCAGAAAACAGGTACCTCGCAGAAGACGGCGCGGATCTGATCCAGGTCGCTTATGAGCCATTAGGCGCAGCGGTCTCGATTGAAGATGCCATTGCCGAGGATGCGCCAATTCTGCACGAAAAGGTCGGCACTAATGTCGTGAGCGATCGTTCCTTTCGCTATGGCGATCCCGAGGCCGCCTTTGCCGCTGCGGCACATCGGATAGGGTTGACGGTCCGTTATCCTCGCAACTCCTGCACGCCTATCGAGTGTGCAGTTGTGGTGGCCGAATACCTGTCGGCGCAGGACGGCTATGACGTGCAGTCCAACTTCATGGGGCCATTCTCGCTGCACACCGTGATGGCATTAGCTCTGAAAGTCCCCGGCAATCGGCTGCGGCATCGCACCTTTGCCGATTCAGGCGGCAGTTTTGGTGTGAAGCAGGCGGTATTTCCGTACGCGGTGTTGATGTGCCTGGCGTCACGCAAGGCGGGCGCACCGGTAAAGTGGGTTGAGGACCGGTTGGAACATCTGGCGGCCGCGACCTCGGCCACGGGGCGTTTGGCGCATATCGAGGCAGCAGTCAACGCGGATGGCCGCATTACCGCATTGTCCTTTGATCAATTCGATGACTGTGGTGGTTATCTGCGAGCGCCTGAGCCCGCTACGTTCTATCGCATGCATGGCTGCCTCACGGGCGCCTACGATATTCGCAACCTGGCTGTGCGTAACCGCGTGGTACTGACCAACAAGACGCCTGCCGGATTGGTGCGCGGCTTTGGCGGCCCGCAGGTGTATTTCGCGCTCGAACGCCTGATGCAGCGTATCGCTCAGCAACTGAGTATTGACCCGATCGAGCTGTATCGCCGGAACTTCATTGCGGCGGATGCCTTTCCCTACCGAGCCGCGGCTGGCGCCTTGATTGATTCTGGGGACTACCAGGGGGCGCTCGATCTGGTCCGCAACGAAGGCGGATTGGATCAGTTGCTGGCGCGTCGCGATGAGGTACGCGCGCGTGGCGGGTTGTACGGTATCGGCTACGCGGCGATCGTCGAGCCGTCGATCTCCAACATGGGCTATATCACGACGGTGATGCCGCGCGAGGCCCGCGAGAAAGCCGGTCCCAAGAATGGCGCCATTGCCGCCGCGACGGTGGCGGTGGACCCTCTGGGCGGAGTCAGCGTGGTGATCGCGTCGGCGCCGGCAGGGCAGGGGCACAAAACGGTATGCGCGCAGATCGTTGCCGATGTGCTTGGCGTGGACCCGGATAACGTCACCGTCAACATTGAGTTCGATACGCAAAAGGACGGCTGGTCCGTAGCGGCAGGCAATTATTCCAGCCGTTTTGCCGGCGCCGTGGCTGGAACCGTGCATCTCGCGGCGTGCCGGCTGCGCGAGAAACTGGCCGGCATCGCCGCATCGCAGCTCGGTTGCCAGGCCGATGAGATTGTTTTCTCCGAAGGAAAAATCGCCCCGCGCAACCGCCCCGAGGCGGCTCAGCCATTTACCCGTCTGGCCGCCAATCCGCACTGGGCCCCGGCGTTGCTACCCGAGGGGGTCGAGCCAGGTTTGCGCGAGACCGTGTTCTGGACTCCGCCGCAGCTGACGGCGCCAGACGATCAGGATCGCGTCAATACCTCTGCCGCTTACGGTTTCGCTTTTGATGTATGTGCAGTTGAAGTCGACCGTGTCACCGGACGCGTACGTATTGACCGCTATATCACCACGCATGACGCCGGCCGTATCCTCAATCCCGCGTTGGCGGACGGGCAGATACGCGGCGCATTCGCGCAGGGGCTGGGCGCGGCACTGATGGAAGAGTTTCGCTACGGTCAGGATGGCAGCTTCCAGTCCGGAACCTTTGCGGACTATCTCGTGCCCACCACGTGCGAAGTGCCAGAGCCAGTGATATTGCACATGGAAACGCCTAGCCCGTTTACCCCGTTGGGGGCAAAAGGGTTGGGCGAGGGCAACAACATGAGCACGCCGGTCTGTATCGCCAATGCAGTGGCCGATGCGCTAGGCGTCAGTGATGTGACCTTGCCGTTGACGCCATCTAAAGTCATGGCATTGATCGGTATGGCAGACCCGCCACCCTCTGCAGGGGCGCAGACAATACCCGAAGCCTCAGGGAAGCGTGGCAAATCGCTCTCGGCCCGCGGCGAAGTGAGATTAGCGGCAACGCCCGAAGCCGTCTATGCCGTACTGATGGATCCTGTCGCGTTGGCCAAAGTCATTCCCGGCTGCAACGCGCTGACGCCGAACGGCGATAGCCGCTATCGCGCAGATGTCACCGTGGGCGTCGGAATGATCAAAGCACGCTATGCCGCCGAGGTCGCCTTGTCTGATCTGAATCCGCCCCATAGCCTGCGCTTGTCCGGGACAGGCATCTCCAGCGTGGGTACGGCCAAGGGCAGCGGCCTGGTGACGTTGACCGCCGACGGCGCTGGCACCTTGCTGAGCTACGACTACGAAGCTGAAGTCTCAGGCAAAGTCGCCGCAGTAGGGGGGCGGATGCTGGAGGGCGCAGCCCGCATCGTGTTGCGCCAACTTTTTGATCAATTGGGCCGGCAGGCTGGTGGCGAGACCAGGCTCTCCTGGTGGCGGCGGCTGCTCGGCCGTTGGGGGCGCAAATCATGAAGCCGCAAGCCTTTGATTACATACGCGCTGACAGCGCACAAGATGCCGTCGACGCCTTGGCCGAACTGGGCTCCGATGGCCGCATTCTGGCCGGCGGCCAATCATTGATGGCGGTATTGAACATGCGCCTGGCCCAGCCGGCAGCGTTGATCGATATTTCCCGCGCTGCAGATCTGGACTATGTCAAAGCGGAAAACGGTTGGCTGACAGTAGGCGCTGCCGCGACACAGGCAACGGTGGAGTGGCGTGCGGATCTGCATCACGAAGTGCCCATGTTGGCCCAGGCGATTCCTTTCATCTCGCATTTCCAGATTCGCAATCGCGGAACAGTCTGTGGATCGGTCGCGCACGCCGATCCCAGCGCGGAACTGCCATTGGTGTTGGCCGCTTTGGGGGGCGAGGTGCTATTACGCACGCGACGCAAGCAGCGCGTGTTGCCTGCAGAGGAGTTTTTCCAAGGCATGCTGATGACTGCGCGGGCCGCCGATGAAATCGTGGAGGCGGTGCGCTATCCCATGGCGCGGCCGGACACACGCTACGCCTTTGACGAGTTCTCGTCACGACATGGCGATTTCGCCATCGTTTCCGTCGCGGCGGTAGCCGACGATAAGCAACTGACACTGGCGGTCGGTGGCGTCGCTGACAGACCCACCGTGCGGCGATGGCCCAGATTGCAGGCACCGGACCTGGAGGCTGCCCTGAATGATTTTGCTTGGCAGCTGGATGCGCAGGACGATGCGCACGCTTCCGCGATATTCCGCCGTCATTTGGTACGTACGCTGGGCGCACGTGCATTGCAAAGAGTCGCCGGTCGTGGTGATGAGGTGAGCGGGAGAAAACCATGAAACGATTAAGCCGCGAAGAGACCCATGTCGTGTCGTTCATATTGAACGGCCAGCCACGCCGCGCAGCGTGCGAGCCGCGCACCTTGCTGTCCGATCATCTGCGCCACGGATTGGGCGCGACGGGCACCCACGTAGGCTGCGAGCATGGCGTATGCGGGGCTTGCACTGTGCTCATCGATGGGGTGGCCGGGCGCGCGTGCATGACATTGGCAGTGCAGGCCGACGGCCGCTGTATCGATACGGTCGAGGGGCTGGCCAACGATGAGCGGGACCTGAACGATCTGCAGCGTGCATTTCGCCGCAACCATGCACTGCAGTGCGGATTCTGCACCGCAGGGATCCTGATGTCTTGCCAGGATTATCTGAAACGCAATCCCGACCCGACGGAACAAGAAGTGCGCGACATGTTGTCGGGCCATCTGTGCCGGTGCACGGGCTATACGAACATCGTCAAAGCGGTCCTGGAAACGGCCGCCGAACGACGCGAAGCCTTACAGAAAGCGGAGTGAACATGCTGGATCTCGGAAGGACCTTTTTGCAAAGCGTCGAGCGCAGTCCCGGCGCGTTGGCTGTTGCCGATGGCGACAAAGTATGCAGCTATGCCCAATGGCACGACGACATCGCCGCGTTGGCCGCAGGCCTGAAAGGAATGGGCTTGCGCCAGGGCGACCGCGTCTTGGCCGTGCTGCAGAATCGCTATGAGATGGCTACGTTGCATTGGGCGTGCCAATTTCTCGGCATGGTAGTGACGCCGCTGAATTGGCGAGCCAAGGAGGACGAGGTCGTCTATTGCATTCAGGATGCGGATGTCCGCGCGGTATTCTTCGAGCCAATCACCGCCGAGGCTGTCGTGCCGGCCGCCGCGCAATGTAACGTGCCCGCTGTGGCCGTCGGCGACGTCGCGGCAGACTGCATTCGTTTCGCTTCCCTGATCGAGGAACATCGGGGCGTGGCGTTAGTGCCAGAGGCGAAAGCGGACGATTTCTCTCTGATGCTGTACACATCGGGTACGACTGGAAAGCCCAAGGGCGTGCCCCGTCGTCATCGCCACGAGCGTGCCGCCGCGCTGGCCCATGTCGCGCAGAATCTCTATGGCCGCGGTGAGCGCACATTGGGTGTGATGCCGCTATATCACACCATGGGCGTGCGTTCGCTGCTGGCCATGGCGCTGGTAGATGGATTTTTCGTGTGCATGCCGAAGTTCGATCCTGCGTTGACTCTGCAGGCGATCGAAGAGCACCGTTTGAGCTGCCTGTACCTGGTTCCCACGCTGTATCACGACATGTTGACCTGCCTGGAACAACGCAAGACCGACGTTTCGTCTGTCAGCAAGCTCGGTTTCGCGGGCGCACCGATGCACGACGCGTTGCTCCAGCGCCTGGATCGTGTGTTCGAACCAAAATTGTTCGTCAATCACTACGGCTCCTCAGAGGTTTACACCTTTGCGGTCGATGCCGATGCAACCCGTAAACCAGGCAGTGCCGGCAAGGCTGGCATCAATACGCGGCTACGTGTCATTGCGCTGGGCGCGGACGATCCGGATACGCTCGCTGCTCCCGGAGAAGAAGGCCAGATCATTGTGGACCTCGCAGGCGATGAAGCGTTCGAGGGATACTGGAACCGTCCGGACGCCGACGCCAAATCCATTCGCAATGGATGGTATTGCACGGGCGATACGGGCTACATCGATGGCGACGGTGATCTATTCGTCACAGGGCGCGTGGACGACATGATCATCAGCGGCGGTGAAAACATCTCTCCCGTCGACATCGAGTCGGTGCTGTCGTTGCATCCGGCGGTTGACGAAGTGACGGTCGCGGGTATGCCGGACGAGCGCTGGGGGCAGCGCGTCGTCGCCTTCGTCAAGCGCAAAGCTTGGGTGGACGCCACGGAATTGGACGCGCATTGCCGCAGCTCCGACCTGCTGAATTTCAAGCGGCCGCGAGAATATGTGTTCGTCAATGAGATTCCAAAGTCGCCGGTAGGCAAGGTGCTGCGCCGCAAGCTGACCGCGGGTGAGTACGTGGCCGATACGACTGCCACCTCTGGATCTCAATAGCCGGCCGCCCGGCACTGCCCATTACAACGTCGAATTGAACATCATGAATTCTGAAGCTCGAAAAACCGTACACACTGACCTGCGTGGCTGGCTCAGTCACTTGTCCGCCACAGACCGGCTGGCCGTCATCAAGCCGGGAGCCGCCCTGGAGCATGAACTGGTGGCTATCGCCAAGCTCCTGGACGGCCGGCAGGCAGCTTATTTTCCGCAGCCCGATGGCCACAGTATTCCCGTCGTCTCTGGCTTTATGGCACGCCGTTCATGGATTGCAGAGGCCATGGGCGTATCGGAATCCGAGCTGCTGGCGACCTTCCGCGCGGCTGCCGAGCAGCCATTGCCGAGCCAGTTGGTCCCGCAGGCGGAGGCATCTTGTCAACAGGTGGTGCATCGGCAGCCCGATGTGCGCGCAGTGCTGCCGGTTCCAACCCACAGCGAACACGACAACGGCCCGTATATCACGGCGGGTATGGTGATCGCGCGCAATCCCGCGACGGGTGTGCAGAACGTATCCATCAACCGTATTCAGGTGCATGGCAAAGATCGCATGGCGATCCTGATGCTGCCGCGTCATCTATATGCTTTCTATAAAGAGGCCCAGCGCCGCGGAGAAGATCTGCCGATTGCGATCGTCATCGGCGCCGATCCTTTGACATTGTTGGCCTCGCAGGCGATTACGCAGATTGACTACGACGAGCTGGAAATCGCCGGCTCATTGCATGGCAGTCCGTTGCGTGTGGCGCAGTGCCTGACCAACAATGTGCATGTGCCCGCCGATGCGGAAATCGTCATCGAGGGCCGTATTTTATGTGACGAGCGGGAGATGGAAGGCCCGTTCGGCGAGTTCCCCCGCTACTACAGTGCGCGCGAACAGCGCGAGGTTATCGCTGTCGATGTGATTACCCATAGGCAGGCACCCATATTCCACACCATCGTGCCGGCAGAGATGGAACACCTGTTGCTGGGCTCCATTCCGCGTGAGGCCACATTGCTGGCTCATCTGCAACGTAGTTTCCCGAACGTTCTGGACGTGCACCTGTCGATAGGCGGGGTAGGGCGTTATCATCTCTACGTCAAACTGCGCAAGACGCATGAGGGACAGCCAAAAAATGTCATCTTGTGTGCCTTTGGCGCCCACTATGACATCAAGAAAGTCATCGTCGTGGACGAAGATGTCGAGGTCCACGATCCCCAGCAAGTCGAATGGGCTGTGGCGACGCGGTTTCAGGCGGACCGCGATATGGTGGTGATCAGCGGCGCGCAAGGTTCCGCGCTGGATCCTTCGACCACGGTGGGAGCAGGCGACGGCGTTGCTCCCGTGCACGAGCAGGGCTTGAGCGCAAAGCTCGGCCTGGACGCTACGCGACCGGTGGTCTATCACGAGCATACCTTCACCCGAGTGCGCGTGCCCGGTGAGGATTCGATAGATCTCACGGCCTGGATCGAGCCGGGGCGCCGTGTCGATTTCACTTCATTGGCCCAATCATGACCGAGCCTATTCGCAGGCGCTTGATCGTTGCCATTACCGGCGCCAGCGGCGCGATCTATGGCGTGCGGATCCTGCAGGAGCTGCGCCGCCACCCGGAATGGGAAAGCCATCTGGTGATGTCCAGTTCGGGGGCGCTGACCGCTGCGCAGGAGCTGTCGATGAAGCGCTCCGAGATAGAAAGCCTGGCCGACGTGGTGCATAGCGTCAAGGATATCGGTGCATCGATATCGAGCGGTTCGTTTGCCACCGACGGCATGGTGATCGCCCCTTGTTCGATGAAAACGTTGGCCTCTGTCGCACTGGGCATGGCGGACAACCTGGTCAGCCGTGCCGCAGACGTCGCCCTGAAAGAGCGACGCCGCGTGGTGCTGCTGGCGCGCGAGACGCCATTGAATCTGGCACATCTGCGCAATATGACCAGTGTGACCGAAATGGGGGCGATCGTTTGCCCTCCCGTTCCCGCTTTTTATAACCAACCCAAATCCCTGGACGATGTGGTGAATCACACGGTGGGACGTGTGTTGGACCTGTTCGGTATCAAGCATACCCATCTGCTAGAGCGTTGGGATGGGCTGCGCAAACCCATAGTAAACCAGGAAGTCTGACATCTTCGATCGACGGCCTGTTTCGATCAACGCATTACGGAATTCATTTCGAAGGAGTTTTACTGCCATGACCACCTTGCGACATCCCGCTCAAGACTTGTTGGCGAATATCGACGGTTTTCGCGTTGAGATCAACGAGGAAAAACAGCGCGCCGACATCATTTTGAGCCGGCCCCCTTTGAATGTCATCTCCATGCCGCAACGTGACCAGCTGCGCGTGGTCTTTGAGGCGTTGGACGAGGACGGGCGTGTGCGCGTCATCGTTTTGCGTGCCGAGGGCGAACACTTTTCCAGCGGCGGCGATATCAAGGGATTTCTCGAGGCGTCTCCGGAACACGTGTCGAAGCTGGCCTGGAACATTGCAGCGCCAGCACGTTGCAGCAAACCTGTGATCGTCGCGAATCGCGGCTATTGCTTTGGCGTCGGTTTCGAAATTTCGCTGGCGTGCGACTTCCGTATCGCCAGCGAGACGACGCTATATGCCTTGCCGGAGCAAAAGCTGGGTCAGATTCCGGGCTCGGGCGGATCGGCGCGGCTGCAGAAAATGGTCGGCATTACGCGCACCAAAGACGTGGTCATGCGTTCCCGCCGTATCAGTGGGCAGCAAGCCTACGATTGGGGGCTGGCGACTGAGGTGGTGCCCGACAGTGAACTGGAGGCTGCGACCGACAAACTCGTGGCCGAGTTGGTGGCGTTTTCGCCCATCGCTCAACGCACCGCGAAAAAGCTGCTCAATGACACTGAGGATGCATCATTATCGGCCTCGATCGAACTGGAAGGCCACTGCTATAGCCGCCTGCGCAGCTCGGACGATTTCCGTGAGGGCGTCGAAGCATTCCATGGCAAACGTGCTCCGAAGTTCCGCGGCAGCTAAGCAAGGGACATCGAGATGGACACTGTCATGGGCGAGTTCGATTATGTGATTGTGGGCGGCGGTTCGGCTGGTTGCGTGTTGGCTCGCCGGTTATCAGACCGCCCCGATTGCCGTGTCGCCTTGATCGAAGCCGGCGAAGACACGCCGCCCGGCGCCGAGCCGGACGAGATTCTGGATAGCTATCCCATGCCGGTGTTCTGCGGCGATCGTTGGATCTGGCCTGAATTGACTGCTGCTGCGACTCGCGATGCAACACAGCGAGTCTATGAACAAGGGCGTGTGATGGGAGGCGGCTCCAGCATCAACGTCCAATCAGCCAATCGCGGCCTGCCGCGGGATTATGACGGCTGGGCGCTAGACGGTGCGCAAGGATGGGCGTGGGACGACGTCCTTCCCTATTTTCGCAAACTGGAGCGTGATCTCGATTTTCCCGATCATCCTTTGCATGGTGCAGACGGCCCCATTGCGATACGCCGCATAGCGCCTGCTCAGTGGCCGCCGTTTTGTGAGGCTTTTGCCAAAGGCCTGCGCAGTCAGGGCCTGCCGCTGATGCAGGATCAGAATGCGGAATTCGGCGATGGATTTTTTCCAGGCGCGTTTTCCAATGAAAATGACCGTCGTGTCTCGGCGGCCACAGGCTATCTGGATGAGGCCACGCGGCGCCGTCCCAATTTGCAGATCTATGCCAACACCCAGGTTCTACGTTTGTTGATGGAGGGCGTCAGAGCCAATGGCGTGATCGCGCTGGATGCTGCAGGACAGCGTTTTACCTTGCGGGCACGCGAGGTCATTGTCTGCGCTGGTGCGTTGCAATCACCGGTCTTGTTGATGCATGCGGGTATCGGCGATGCCGAGAGCCTGGCGCGCTTGGGGATTTCCTGCACGGTGCATTTACCTGGGGTGGGCAGGCAATTACAGGATCATCCCTCACTGACGTTCTGCCATTTTCTCGCCCCGCAATTCCGTGTACCGCTGGCGCGCCGCCGTGCCAGCATGATGGCCGCACGCGTGAGTTCAGGGGTTGCCGATTGCGAAGACTCTGATCTTTACTTATCGAGCGCAACTCGAGCAGCCTGGCATGCGCTCGGCAATCGCCTGGGTTTATTTTTCCTATGGTGCAACCGGCCCTATTCGCGTGGGCAGCTCGCACTGACGTCGCCCGACCCGAACGTGCCTCCCCGAGTCGATCTGAATCTGTTGGACGATCCCCGCGATATGGCGCGCTTGATTCAGGGTGTGCGCTTGCTGGCCAATACGGTTCAGGCCAGTGGCCTGGGGCAGGACGAACGCGATTTCTTTCCCGCCGCTTTTTCGCCGCGCGTCAAAGCGCTCAGCCGTTATACCCCGGCCAACGAGCGCTTGACCCGTGTGTTAGGCCTCGCGCTCGATGCTCCTGCACCGTTGCGCCGAGCGCTGATCAGCCGGTCATTCAACGGCGGACGGAAGATGTCGGATCTGCTGGGCGATGAGCAGGAATTGGCCGCTTTCATCCGTCGCCAGGTATTCGGCGTGTGGCATGCCAGCGGTACGTGCCGTATGGGATTGGCTACGGACATTCGAGCCGTGACCGATAACCAGGGCCGAGTGCATGGCACGCAGGGGTTGCGCGTCGTCGATGCGTCATTGATGCCGCGTTTGCCGTCGGCCAATACCAACATTCCAACCATCATGATCGCCGAAAAAATTGCCGACGCAATCCGCTGAAGGCACATAGAAAAAATCTTCGTCGCAACGAATCAAATCATCCAAAGGAGCAAAAAATGTCGACAAGCATGCAGCAGTCTGCATCGCAGAGCGAGGCAGGCAACAACAGACAAGTGGCGGGGGCCGTGATCGCCTCTTGCATGGGATGGGCCCTGGACCTGTTTGACCTTTTCGTATTGTTGTATGTGGCGCCGGTAGTGGGACGTTTGTTCTTCCCCTCGGAGCACGCCATGCTGTCGTTAGCAGCTGTGTATGCGTCCTTTGCTGTGACATTATTGATGCGGCCGCTGGGCTCGGCGTGGTTTGGTTCCTACGCCGATCGAAAGGGACGCAAAGGCGCCATGATCGTGGCTGTGGTCGGCGTCGGTTTTTCCACTGCTGCATTCGGCCTGTTGCCAACGGTGGCGCAGGTGGGGCTGTTGGCGCCGGTGTTGTTCATCGTGTTGCGCTTGGTGCAGGGCGTCTTTGTCGGTGGCGTGGTCGCATCGACGCACACGATCGGTACCGAGTCGGTTGCGCCTCGCTATCGTGGCGCGGTGTCGGGGTTGGTCGGCGGCGGCGGCGCGGGCATAGGCGCGCTGTTGGCCTCTCTCGTCTATATGGCGATGTCGCACATCTTTCCAGGAGATCAGTTCGACGTCTGGGGATGGCGCTGCATGTTCTTTACGGGCATCATCAGTTCGGTATTGGGCCTGTTTATTTTCAACCGCCTCGAGGAGTCTCCACTGTGGAAAAAGGTCGCAGCCGAGAAAGCGGCACGCGCGCAGCAGGCTCGTCACGATGTCACGGCAGGCACTGTTCGGTCGCCCGTGCGTACGCTGTTTTCTGGTGAATACCGTTCGGTGTTGTTCGTCAATCTGCTGTTGACCATCGGTGGCGGCAGTGGCTATTACCTCACCTCGGGCTATTTGCCGACTTTTCTCAAAGTCGTCAATCAGGCGCCCAGCGATGTGGCCGCCAACATCCTGATGGCATGCTCTGCCATCGTGGTGGTGGTGTCGATCATCGTGGGGCATTTGAGTACGTTCATAGGTCGCAAGCGTGCGTTCCTGGCCGTGGGCGTGCTGCAGATCTTTGGTTTGCCCGCTCTATATTCCGCGATGCAGACGGCACAGACGCCGATGGAGTTAGGGGTCTATGCCGTGCTCTTGGCTGGTTTGGGATGCGCCAGTTTTGCGCCTATTCTGATTTTCCTGAATGAGCGTTTTCCGACGTCGATTCGTGCCACCGGTACCGGCCTGTCGTGGAATATCGGTTTTGCGATAGGCGGCATGATGCCGACATTCGTGTCGTTGGTGGCGGCCACGCCTGCTGATCTGCCTTCGACGCTGGGCATATTCGCCGGCGCCATCAGCGCATTGTTTGTCCTGGGCGCGTTGATCATTCCAGAGACCGTTGGCCGCCTGGAACACACGGCGCCTGCCCAGGCAAAGGCCTGACATGTGGTACGCGCCCAGCCCGTTGTCAATTGCGGATCTGCAGCGTGCCGCTCAACGGCGCCTGCCGCCCAGTATCTATGGCTATGTACATGGCGGCAGCGAAGATCAAACCGCCATGCAGGCAAACCGCGATGCATTTTCCCGCTGGAGGTTTCTGCCTCGGCCGCTGGTCAATGTGTCACAGCGCCGCTTTGGCGTCACATTGTTCGGCCAGCGATACAACGCCCCTCTGGGGATCAGCCCCATGGGCGTTGCCGGCCTGTGCGCTTTCGAGGGCGACGTGGCTTTGGCCCGTGCGTCGTATGAAGCGGGGGTTCCATTCGTCTTGAGCGCAGCGTCCACCACTCCATTGGAAAAGGTCGCTCAAGCGAATCCGGACATGTGGTATCAAGGTTATTTACCTGCCGATCAGCACGTCATCGAGCCCTTGTTGAGTCGAGTGCGGGATGCCGGAGTCAAGGTGCTGGTGGTAACGGTAGACGTTCCCATTGCTTCAGCGCGTGAGAACGAATTGCGCAATGGCTTCAGTATTCCACTCAAACTATCGCCGCGCTTGATCTGTGGCGGCATGATTCGGCCGCGCTGGTTAATGTCGACTTTTGCGCAGACCCTGCTAAAGCGCGGCATGCCGCATTTCGAGAATTTCACCGCACAGCGTGGCGGTCCCATCATCGCCGCTGCCAAAGGCGATCACAGAGCCGGCCGCGCGGCGATGACCTGGAATGACATCGCCTGGATCCGCGACCATTGGCCGGGCACGCTGCTGGTAAAGGGAATCTTGCGTGCACAGGATGCACAGCATGCTCATTCGTTGGGCTTGGACGGAATATTCGTGTCCAACCATGGAGGCCGCCAGTTGGATGGCGCCGTTGCTCCTTTGGACGCGTTGCCGGAAATCGTGGCTGCCGCGCCGGGGCTGACCGTCTTGCTCGATAGTGGCGTGCGTCGCGGCACCGATGTGCTGAAGGCGATGGCGCTGGGCGCCCAGGCTGTGTTCATTGGCCGTGCGGCCATGTATGGATTGGCAGCGGGCGGACAGAGGGGCGTTGCTCAGGCATTGGCCTTGTTGACCCGTGAAATTGATGTAGACCTCGCGCTCTTGGGATGTCCTGATATCGCCGATTTGAGCCCTGCCTATTTGTGCCGTGCTGACCTGCCAGTGAGCACCGAGCTGAACCAGCTGAATGCATTGATGTCTGCCGTGCCA
Organism: Bordetella genomosp. 4; assembly: GCF_002261185.1. Taxonomy (GTDB): domain Bacteria; phylum Pseudomonadota; class Gammaproteobacteria; order Burkholderiales; family Burkholderiaceae_B; genus Bordetella_A. The sequence goes on along the minus strand of NZ_NEVQ01000022.1, from coordinate 570,107 downwards.
GCGGCGGTTTTTTAATACTGAGGAAATCCTATGAATGTTCCCGCCAGCACAACCGTATCCCGTACGGGCGGACAAGTTTTGGTTGATAGTCTGCGGATTCACGGCGTGGACACAGCGTTTTGTGTGCCCGGGGAAAGCTTCCTCGCTGCCATTGATGCGTTCTATGAGCGCCAGGAGGTGATGCAGTTGGTCGTTTGCCGCCAAGAAGGAGGCGCCGCCCATATGGCAGAGGCCTATGGCAAACTCACCGGCCGTCCCGGCGTCTGCTTTGTGACGCGCGGGCCGGGGGCGACCAATGCCAGCATAGGCATTCACACTGCCCGGCAGGATTCCACGCCGTTGATCGTCTTCGTCGGACAGGTAGCGCGAGACTGTTTCGGACGCGAGGCGTGGCAGGAAATCGACTATCGCCACATGTTCGGCCACATTGCCAAATGGGTCGAGCAGATCGACGACCCGCGCCGTATTCCGGAATTCATTAGCCGAGCCTTTCATATCGCCATGTCGGGACGGCCGGGACCCGTGGTATTGGCATTGCCCGAGGACATGTTGGCCGAACAGGTCGTGGTGGCCGACGCGCCCGCCTATCGTTTGGCGCAGGCGGCTCCTTCTGCGCAAGCGATGGCCGAGCTCACTGCCATGCTGATGCGTGCTGAGCGTCCTCTGGTGCTGTTGGGTGGCGGTGGCTGGACGGCCGAGGCCAGCACACAAGTCGCCACGTTTGCTCAGGCTTTTCAACTGCCTGTCGCTTGCGCGTTTCGCCGCCAGGATCTGATCGACAATTGTCATGATCGTTATATTGGCGAAGCCGGACTGGGCATGGATCCCAAGCTGGCCAAACGCATCGTCGACTCGGACTTGGTGCTTGCCATCGGTCCGAGATTGGGTGAGACCACGACAAACGGCTATGCCTTGTTTGACGTGCCACGGCCGCGCCAGCGGCTCATCCATGTCCATGCCGATGCGGAGGAACTGGGCCGCGTCTATCAAGCAGAGCTGGTCATCAATTCCGGCATGGAGCCTTTTGCCACGCAATTGGCGCAATTGCCTGCCCCTGCCGATTGCCGCTGGTCCTCCTGGGCGGAAGACGCTCGCTCGGACTATTTGCGCAATCTCGAGCCTACGCCCATGCCGGGTGACCTGAACCTGGCGGAAGCCGTGAAGTATCTGCGCGATACCTTGCCCGCAGATAGCATCATTACAAACGGTGCAGGCAACTACACCCTCTGGGTGCAACGCTTTTATCAGTATCGCGGTATACGTACCCAACTGGCTCCTACCAGCGGCACCATGGGCTACGGGGTGCCGGCAGCTATCGCGGCCAAACTGTGCCATCCCGAGCGGACGGTAGTTTGCTTTGCCGGAGACGGATGCTTTCTCATGAACGGCCAAGAGATGGCGACAGCGGTGCAGTATGGCCTGAACGTGATCTTTATCGTGGTCAACAACGCTATGTATGGCAGCATTCGCATGCACCAGGAGCGCCACTACCCAGGGCGAGTGTGCGCCACGGATTTGCATAATCCGGATTTCGTGACCTTGGCGAGTGCCTATGGCGCGGCCAGCGAGCGAGTCGAGCGCACCGAGGATTTTGCCGCCGCTTTTGAGCGGGCACGGACGGCCGGGCGGCCGGCGCTGATCGAGCTGTGCATCAGTCAGGATGCCATTTCGCCTCGCACGACCCTGACGGCTTTACGAGCGCAGGCGCAAAAATAGAAAAACTCTACGAGCTTTCGCTTGGCCATCTGGCAGCCGAAAAAACGGCTGCTTTTTTATAGCTTATATGTCAATACATATCGGCGTTTCATTTTGAAATGCCGGGATATGCCGTTTATTTGTGCGATGTTAGTGATAAATAGTGAATTTAGGCGGTGTTTTCGCTTGGCTTGGTATGCGTCGCCGTATTACAACATTTCAGCTCTTGTTCAGATTAATGTAAATCATTTTTATTTAGCATTCGATTCGCTGTTCGATGTAATCCATAGTAACGACCGCGCCACGAGGCACGGACGGGTCGTCTATTCCCACGAGAAGCCGAATGCAATACATAAAAAACCGAAAATGCGCTCCGGTGCGTCCGCTGAGCCAGGGCTCCCTAGCGGGCAGCGCTGCCGCCTCTGTCCTGGCGACGCTCATGCTGAGCCAACCGGGCGCCGCCATGGCCCAGACCGCGGGGTCTGACGTCAAGACGCTGTCGCCTGTCAAAGTCATTGGTGAGGACACCAATTCCTACAAAGTCAACAAGCTCGAGTCCGCAAAGTTCACGCAGCCTCTGGTCGATACGACGCAGACGGTGCAGGTAGTGACCGAACAGATGATGAAGGACCAGCAGGCTACAACGCTGACCGAAGCGATGCGTAATGTGGCGGGAGCGGGCACGTTTTATGCCGGAGAGAACGGCAACACGTCCACGGGCGATGCTATTTATCTGCGCGGCTTCGATACGTCCAACAGCATTTATGTCGATGGCATCCGCGATACAGCGAGCGTGCGCCGTGACATGTTCAACACCGAGGCCGTCGAGGTCATCAAGGGCCCGTCGGGTTCCGATTACGGCCGCAGCGCACCGAGCGGCTCAATCAACCTGGTCAGCAAACAGCCCAAACTCGAGGACAGCTTTGATGCCAGCGTAGGCATCGGCAGCGCGCGATACAAGCGCTCAACCTTGGATTGGAACCAGACGATTGGCGAAACCTCGGCCTTCCGGCTGAACATGATGGGCATGAAGTCCGATGTGGCGGGCCGCGACCAGATCGAGAACAACCGCTGGGGTGTCGCTCCGTCGTTCGCTTTTGGCCTGGGTACCGACACCCGGGTCTATCTGGATTTCATGCACGTCAAGCAGACCAACATCCCTGACGGAGGCGTGGTGACGATCGGCTTGCCTGGCTACAGCGCCCCTAGCAACGCGTTGTCGTTCCTGAACGATGCGGACAAGGTCGACACCAATAATTTCTACGGCACGCAGTCGGACCACGACTATTCGACGACCGACATGGCGACCCTGCGCCTGGAGCACGATCTCAACGAGAACGTGACGCTGCGCAACGTGACACGCTGGTCGCGCACCAAACAGAACTATCTGTTGACTTCGTTCATGGCTGGCGCATCAAATCTGACCATCGGTGATCCCAACGATCCATCGACCTGGTACATGTCGCGCTCTGCGAACCAGAAAAATTCCAACAACCGTATCTGGACCAACCAGACCAACTTGACGGCGAAGTTCAATACGGGTTCGCTCAAGCACGATCTGAGCACCGGTGTCGAGTTCACGCGGGAGATGCAGGACACCTACGGCATGACTGCGCCGACCTACCCTGCCGTCAATATCTACCACCCAGACAACAGCATCAGCGCCAATGGCATTCACAACAATGGAGCGGACTCTCACGGCACTACGGACACGTTCGCCATTTATGCCTTTGACACCATCGACCTGACAGACAAGTGGCAGATAAACGGTGGTATGCGTCTGGACCACTATCGCACCAAATACGATAGTGCCACGGCTTGCGGCGGCACAGGCCGAAATCCCGTCGCCTGCAATGGCGCGCCGACGGGAACACCCATCATGACTGTCGACGAACGCATTTCCGGCAATCTGGTGAACTGGAAACTAGGCACCCTGTATCGCGTTGCGCCCAACGGCAATATCTACGTGAACTATGGCGTTTCGCAACAGCCTCCAGGCGGTTCGAATTTCCAGCTTGCGGCCGAAGGCAGCGGCAATAGCGCCAACCGCGTTGACTTCGCACCGCAGAAAGCCAAGACCGCCGAGCTGGGAACCAAATGGGAACTCTTTGATCGCCAACTGCTGCTCAGTGCAGCCTTGTTCCGCACCGAAGTCGACAACGAAATACAGCAGGACGTGGATGGCACCTACAGCCAGACCGCGAAAAAACGTGTCCAGGGCCTGGAGCTGGGCGCCAGCGGCCAGATCACAGAGAACTGGTCGGTGAGTGCAGGCTACACGATTCAGAACGCGACAGTCGAAGACGGTTCCTCTGTGACCAACAACGGCTCGAACAACCTGACCTACACACCGAAGCACGCGTTCTCGATGTGGAGCACGTATCGCCTGCCCGGCGGCTTCACGTTGGGTGGTGGCGCGCGCTATGTCGGCAGCATGGAGCGCGGTTCCGACGGCGCCGTGGGCACGCCGGAATACGTTCGTTCGTATTGGGTCTTTGACGCCATGGCGGGCTATGAGGTCAACAAGAACCTGGACTTCCAGTTCAACGTCTACAATCTCTTTAACAAAGAGTACGTTGCGGCGATCAACAAGAGCGGCTACCGCTATTTCCCTGGTGCTCCGCGGACGGTATTGCTGACGGCCAACATCCATTTCTGATTCTTGACGGATGTTGAACGCCGCCGCGGCGGGTGGACTGCGGTCTCGCCCGTTGCGGCGGTTATTGCATTTTTAGCGGGACATTCATCATGCTGCATATTCCCCAGATCCTGACGCAGGACGAGGTTCGAGACATGCGCCGCCGTCTGGACGCGGCCGAATGGGTGGATGGCCGCGCCACCGTGGGCAGCCAAGGCGCGAATGTCAAACGCAATCGCCAATTGGCCGAGTCGTCCGATCTGGCTCGTGAGCTGGGCGAAACTGTATTGCGGGCCTTGGCTCGTAACCCGTTGTATTTTGCGGCCGCGTTGCCGCTGCGCACCGTGCCGCCCTTGTTCAATCGTTACGAGTCTGCAGAAACCTACGGCTTTCATGTCGACGGTGCAGTGCGCAGTTTCCCCGCCGCACCGGGCTGGTTACGCACTGACTTGTCGGCGACGCTGTTTCTCTGCGATCCCGATGACTATGAGGGTGGCGAACTCGTCGTGAAAGACTTGTATGGCGAACATCTCGTCAAGCTGCCCGCCGGCGACATGATCCTGTATCCCGCCAACAGCCTGCATTGCGTCACACCCGTGACCCAAGGTGCGCGCGTGGCGTCGTTCTTTTGGATTCAGAGCATGATCCGCGAACATAACCGGCGGCAGATGCTGTTCGAACTCGATCAGACCATTCAGCAATTGCGCGCTCAGTTAGGGGAAACCGAGCAGACGCTATCGCTGACGAATTGCTATCACAATTTGTTGAGGGAATGGACCGAGCTTTGAGTGTCCCGCTTATAGACCCGCACCGCGGCGTCCAGAAAGGCTTCTATCAAACGCAGGCGCGGTGATGACCGCAGCCAGATCAACCCGAATCGGCGCGGTTTACATGGCGTTTTCAACGGAATGCTGACAACATTCAGGCCGTTTTGCCATTGATGCCAAGCGCTAGGTACGATCGACACGCCTAGATCTTTGTGTACCAGGCGAGTGATGGCTTCGGTCGAAGCGAGCTCGAATCGTTCTTTGGGGACGATGCTGTTCTGGCGCAGATACGTCTCGATCTGTTGGCCTGCCCAGCTTTCCCGGTGATATCGGATGAATGGTTCCCGCTCCAGCAACAAGTGCGGGTCAGCACCCTCATGCTTGCGCGAGGCAATCAGGACGAAAGGTTCATCGCAGAGCAAATGCCACCCCATGACTTTTGACGGCGTAAAGGATGGCTCGATGGCAATCGCTGCATCCAACGTGCCTCGTTCGACTTGAGTGTGAAAGTCGGGGGACTGCCCGGACATGATTCGTACCCGTATCTCGGGATACTGGCTGCTCAGCGCTTCGAGAATGTCGGGAATCTTGCCTGCCAGGACGGTATTGCCTGTTCCGAGGCTGAGCTCGCCTCTGAGTTCGTCAGTATTGGCCAATGCCGCCAACGAGTCGACTTCGTCGATGATTTTCTGCGAGGCGTCGAGGATGCGGTGCGCAGCCTGCGTGAGATGCACGACTTTGCCTGCGCGTCGTACCAGCTCGACGCCCAGGTCACTCTCTAATGTGCGTATCTGCTGGGCAATTGCGCCATGGGTCAGGTTCAACCGTCGAGCGGCCTCCGCCATGGAGCCGTAGCGATGAACAGCCAGCAGCGTATGTAGTAGTTTGGTGTTCATCCGTTGCGCGACGGCTCGGTTCGGGGTAGGAAAGGGCAAAAGATAGGATAGCTATCTTTTGATCATGCTGGCAAGCGCCCTAAAACCATCGATGTCTCGATAGCATGGGTGCTCATGGATACGAGAGACACCTATGCGCAGCAAGTTATTTGTACCCGCTTCCCGGCCTGAGTTGTTCGCCAAGGCACTCAAGAGCGCGGCGGACGCGATCTGTTTTGACCTCGAGGATGCTGTACTGGAAAGCAAGAAAGCGTACGCGCGAGACTGTCTGGCGAGTTTCTTCAGTACTGACGAATTTCACTCGCTGCGTCAGGAAGGCAGGAAGAGCATCATCGTTCGCGTCAATGCGCTTGAAACCGGCCATACTGAAAACGACCTCATGGTGGCCTGCGTCGCGGGGGTCGATATCCTCAACATTCCAAAAACCGATACGGTCGAGGATGTGCGTCGTTTCACTGCCATGTTGGATGCGCGAGCCGAACAGACGGCCCGAGCGGGAGAGAAACTCGACATCCGTGTGCTGGCAAACATCGAAACTCCTCGGGCGCTATTGAATGCGGCCGAGATCGCAGCGGCTCATCCGCAGGTCTGGGGGCTTCAGTTGGGGCTCGGAGACTTGTTTGAGCCTTTGGGTATTGCCCGTGAAGATGCTCAGAATGTGCATTCAGTGATGATGCAGATGCGCATCGCGGCTGGCGCCGCAGGCAAGATTGCCTACGACACGGCCTACACCAATGTCGCCAATGCCGAGGGCTATCGCCAGGAGGCCTGGCGGGCACGCCAAGTAGGATTTCTGGGCAAAACGTGCATCCATCCCAATCAAGTCGCCATTGCCAACGACGTTTTCAGCCCTACCGAGGCCGAGATTCGCTGGGCGGCGAAAGTGGTGGAATCGGCAGAGCAGAACGACGTCAACGGCGCCTACATGTTAGAGGGCAAGATGATCGATGGCCCATTCATTGAACGCGCACGGGTCATTCTCGCGCAATCCGGCGGCCGCTGAGCCTGGACCAACTCGTTGTCGATAATCGCTTTGAATATGTCTATGAATAGTAGTTTTCCGTTATCCGGCTTCAAAGTGTTGGACCTCAGCGCGTATATCGCTGGTCCATACGGTTGCAATCTCCTGGCGGATATGGGCGCAGAGATCATCAAGGTCGAGCCCCCAGAGGGCGACAACTTGCGCAAATATCCTTCGACCCTCTTGGGAGAAAGCCGCGCTTTCCTGGGCGTAAACAGAGGAAAACGCGGCGTGTGCCTCGATTTGAAGAGTACATTCGGCTACGAAGTCTTTATACGCCTGGTCAAGCAAGCGGATGTGGTTGTCCATAATTTCCGGCCATCCGTTCCCGCACGCTTGCGTATCGATTACGACACGCTGCGCGCCCACAATCCAAAGCTCATCTACTGCTCCTTGACGGGCTATGGCCAAAGCGGGCCGTTGGCGAACCGGGCGGGATACGACCAGGTGCTGCAGGCCAGAACGGGCATTTGTTCGTCGCAGGGGACGACGGATGATCCAAAGATCGTTTATGGCTCGGTCGTGGACTACTACGGGGCCGCCATGTTGGCCAACGGTGTGACGGCGGCCTTGTTGCAACGTGAACGGACCGGCGAAGGCCAACACGTTGCGGTTTCTCTATTGGGCAGTGCATTGGCCATGCAGGCAGCCAGATTGGTCGTGGCCGAGAATGAACCGCGCAGCATCAACCGCGATATGAGATCGGGCGGTATTACGGGGATTCATCCAACTCGTGCCGGACATCTATATATTTCCGCGAATACGCCGCATTTCTGGCGAGCGCTGTGCACCTTGGTCGGCCAGCCGGCACTGGCTGACGATGAGCGCTATGACTCTGTCAAGAAGCGTGCGGCTCACGTGGACGAACTGCTTCCCATACTGCGCGAGGCTCTGTTGAACCGGACGGCCGAGGAATGGGAAGTGCTCTTCGGCGATCAGGTGCCATGCTCTGTCGTCCGGAATGTCGAGGACGTTTTTGAGGATGCTCAGGTCCTGGAGCAAGGTTTTATTGGCGAGCACCGGCATCCCGCTTTGGGGCCGTATAAAACCATTGCCAATCCGATTTCGTTCGGGGCCGCACAGGGCCGGCGCGAACTCCGTAGCGCTCCCGGTTTGGGCGAGCATACGACTGCAGTTCTGCGAGAGCTGGGGTACTCGGATAGCCAGATCGAATCGCCCAATGGCAACCAGTCAGATTGATCTCCGGCGCTACGAGATATCCGCCGCGATGTAAACGGAGCAGTATTTACTTCCATCCTTGTTGTTGGTATTACCTTGCTAGGAGTCCAGCATGTCCAAGCGCCGTACCCTGAAGATACTATCGAGTTTTGCATTGACCGGCACCTTGGGTGCAGCAGTCGGGTTGCCGGGCAGCAGTGTGGCGGCTGCTGGGGATTGGCCGCAACGGCCAGTCCGGCTGATCGTTCCATTCGCACCGGGCGGCAGTAACGATGTCATTGCCCGCAAGCTGGCCGACAGCATGAGCAAGAACACCGGCCAGTCGTTCATCGTCGAGAACAAAGGCGGAGCGGGCGGTGTGGTGGGATCCGGTTACGTGGCGACGTCTGCACCGGACGGCTATACGTTCCTGTTTGTCTCCGGCTCTCTGGCAACCTCGGCGGCTGTTCAAAAGACACCGTACGACCCCAAGACGGCATTTGATGCCGTGTCCATGGTGGCGAGCGCACCGTTTGTGGTGTTGACGCGCAAGGACTTTCCGGCAAAGGACATGAAAGGGCTGCTCGCCTACGCCAGGGAACACCCTGGCCAGATCAATTTTGGCAGCGCGGGCCTGGGCGATAGCTCCCAGATGGCGACAGAGTTGCTCGCCAATAAAGCAGGCGTAAAAATGCAAACCGTGGGCTACAAGGGTATCTCGCCAGCTCAATTGGATCTGGTCGCCGGTCGGCTGGACATGATCATCACTACCATGGCGTCGATCAACGGGACGCCTACAGATCAGCTTCCCAAGCTGGCTTTCACCGGGGCGGAGCGCGAACCGGACTATCCCAATATTCCGACCGTAAAAGAGGCAACAGGTCTGGATTACGTGGTCAATGTGTGGTGGGGAGTCTTTGCGCCAAAGGGCGTGGATGGAGCGATCCGGAATCGGCTTAACGCCGAAATCAAGAAGGCTATCTCCACCGAGGAATTTGCCAAGTTTCTTCATACAGCAGGTGCGCGTCCGCAAGCCTCGACACCTGAGGAGCTGCAAAAATTGCTCGAATCCGATATGGATCAATGGACTGAAACGGCACAAGCCGCAGGCATACGTCCGCAGTAAATCTGCTTTTGGATATTCCGACTTTATTGGAGCGGCGATGACTACAGTATCAAGGGGCAGGGAGAAGCAGGGGGCGGAGAGCGTCAAGCAAGCTATCACACAGTACCTGGCGGCTAGTACTGCGCACATGCATGGAACTCCCTCCCGCACCGATCCAGCAATAGTCGCGTCGGAAGTAGAGCGCTTGAACTCCTCGGTCCGAGCAAGCGCAGGCGATGGCATCAGTCCGTATGGTCAACCGGCAGATTTCCAGATAGCACAGCTGCGGGCGAGCGACTCCAGCAATGCATTACAGCGAAAAGCGGATGGCCATGGACCCCGATCAGCCCAGGCTGTCGAAGGTTCAAGGGGTTTACCGGCGGGCCAGTATTTGACCCTGGCACAAGCGATACAGAAAATGGAAAACGGCGAACTTAACGCCGAGATATTGACTGCGCAGAGTATCGCCCGCGCCACTGAGAGCCAGCCGTCCCTTAACGCTTTCATCGAAATCTGGGCTGATAGCGCGATGGCTCAAGCCCGAGCCGCCGACGCAGAGCGTGCACAGGGGAAAATCCGCGGCCCCTTGCACGGAATCCCGCTGGCACACAAAGACTGCTTTGAAATCGAAGGCCACGCCGCGACCATAGGCTCCCGAGCACGCCCCGCTGTCACGGCCTCGCGTGATGCCCACGTTATCCAGCGGTTAAAGGCGGCTGGGGCCATCACAATAGGCGCATTGAATTTGAACGAGATGGTCGCAGGTCCGACGGGGCAGAACCCCTCGTTCGGCGACTGCTGCAATGCCCTCGATCCGGCGCGGATCTCCGGCGGTTCATCCAGCGGGTCAGGGTCGGCCGTAGCGTCGGGGGCGGTTTTTGCCTCTCTAGGTAGCGACACTGGCGGCTCGATACGGTTGCCTGCATCCGTGCAAGGATTGTTCGGATTGAAGCCCACTTATGGGCGTATCTCGCGCAGAGGATGCTTTCCCCGCGCCTATTCATTGGACTGCGTCGGTCCACTGGCGCGGACCGCAGAAGACTGTGCCATTATTTTGCAGGCGGTAGCAGGACACGATCAGGAAGATCCGTCTTCCTTGGATGCGGTGGTGCCCGACTACCCCGCGCTGCTGGATATCGCTGCAGAGAAGAGCCGAATCGCCGTCTTGAATCTAGACGGCACCGAGGCGTGCGATCCGGAAATCGAATCGGTCTTCCGCACTTTCGTCGGCCATGTCGAGCGTTCTTTTGGCAATGTAAGTGCCGCGGATTTTCCGCAACTCTCCGCCTGCTATGCGATGGGAGACGTCATCTCCAAGGTCGAGGCAGCGACGTTGCACGGCCAATGGATGCGAAGCCATGCCAACGCCTATTCTCAGGCGGTGTATTCCCGCACGGAGCCAGGACTGCACGTGCCCGCTGTGCGGTATCTGGAGGCCATGATGGTCCGCGCGCGGATACTGCAGGAATTCCTGCAGGGCCCGATGGCAAACGTGGATCTGATCCTCTGCCCGACTGTCCCCATCCCCGTCCCGTTGCGAGCCGACGCAGATATGGAACAAGCAGGCAGTGTGTTCAATGTCGTGAGCGCCATCACTCGGCTCACACGACCATTCAGTTATTTAGGCGTGCCGGTGCTGACCATGCCTATAGGGAGAGACGCGAACGGCATGCCAGTTGGCGTCCAAATCATCGGCCGCCCGCTGGCCGAGGCCAGGTTGTTATCGTTTGCGCATCAGATGTCTGTTGCCTGAGCCAAGGTCCGGCGCTCAATTTACTTCATATGGCGTGAGAGCAATGAACAGCAAACCGTGGGAAAAATATCTGGTTGACAATGACAGGGCCGTTCTGGAGCGTGGCCGCTTCGCCCGCCGCATGGGCTACGGCGAAAGGCCGGCTGTCGTCGTCATTGATGCGCAGCGATATATGGTTGGCGAAGAAGGCAACGATCAGGCATGGCCCTCCAGCTGCGGCGCTATAGGCCGTGAGGCAGTACGCCAGATTCAGCGCGTGGTCGAAGAGGCACAGAAAAACGATGTGCCGTGCTTTTTCACTACCTTTGAGCTCGACCCCAATGGGAACGATATTGGGGTGTATGGACGTAAGCGCGATTTGCTCGACAGTGAGCATTGGTGCTTGACTGGTACGTTAGGCGCAGAGCTCGTGCCCGAGCTGAAACCGCGAAAAAACGACGTCACGTTTGTCAAAAAGAAGCCCAGCGGGTTCCATGGGACGCCATTGCTGGGCTATCTCGTCGAACGAAAAGTCGACACGGTGATTGTCGTAGGCGGGGCCACTAGCAATTGCGTCCGAGCGACCGTGTTTGACTCGTCTTCCTACAATTTCCGTACCATCGTTCCCCAAGAGGCCGTCTTTGATCGCATTGCGATTTCGCACGCGATCAGCCTCTTTGATATGGACAGGCAGTTTGCGGATGTCGTTTCAGTTGATGATCTTATCTCGTACTTACGGAGTCCGAGTGTGGCGCATGCATCCGTATGAATTCACACAATCGATGCACCATCGGTGTTTGCGTAAAGCCCGCACGCATCACAATGCCATAAGGCTCGGCGGTGGACTTGATCTTCAGCTTCAGCCGCCGCAATGTCCTGGATTGTTCAAAAAAATCTATCGTTTCGCCTGAGAACAGCGCAATGATCTCGTTGCTCTTATGCAGCAACAGCGCGGTCGCGAACGTCGACGATGTTTCGATGAAGCTGCGTATGGCCACATTCTGGCTGGCGGCTTCACGCTCCAGCAACGTACGCAGGGGCATATGGCCAGGGAACAGTATCCATGGGTATTGCGCGGCTTGCGCCAGAGTGACAGTTTCGGCGTCGGCCAACGGATGAGAGGGAGACGCCGCGACTCCCACGACCTCATCACACAGCCACTCAAAATGAAACGACCCGGGATGCGTCGCGACGGATGTCCGGCAAAGCGCCATATCGATCGCGCCACTCTGCAATTTTTCCAGCAGATGTGCACTCGTATCCTCATATAGATCAATGCGCACCGTAGGATAGGCTCGGCGAAAAGCCACCAGTGCATCGGCCAGCACGGCAGCCAACGCACCTGCCACTGTTCCGATAGCGATGCGCAGGCCGCCGCCGCGCGACAGCGAGCCCAGTTCATCGTGCATATGAGCGAGGCTGGCACACATCAGACGCGCGTGGCGAATCGCGCAGCGACCCATATCGGTTGCCAGCAAGCCCTGAGGGGAACGGGCAAACAAGGTCGCGCCGATGGCGTCTTCGATTTCTTTCAGCGCCTTGCTTACCCCGGGCTGAGACATGTGCAGCAACTCTGCCGCCCGATGGACAGAGCCCATATCTTCGATAGCGATCAAGAGCTTCAGTTGCCGAAATTTCAGGCGGGAGCCAATTTCATGCAGGCTCGCTAGTTCGGGTAAACACTGATGGGGTTTGTCCGGAGATTCCATTTTGTATTCTGAGTCCACCAACTCGCATAACGATAGCGCACCGCAGAGGGATAGACTCCTGCAAGTTCAAATTTTGCATTAACCAGGAGACAAGAATGAAGCTGTTGCGCTATGGTCTGCCGGGCCGCGAGGCCCCCGGTGTGTTGGACGCCCAAGGACAGATTCGCGATATTTCCAGCCTCACCCGGGACGTAGACGGCGCTTTTCTCGCCAGCGACGCGTTCCGCACGCTGCAGAAAACCGATCTGAGCCAATTGCCTGTGGTCTCGGGCCAACCCCGTCTGGGCCCGTGCGTGGGTGCGATCGGCAAATTCGTCTGCATCGGGCTGAATTATGCCGACCATGCCGAAGAATCCGGCATGCCCATCCCAGCCGAGCCGGTCGTATTCAACAAATGGACCTCGGCCATTGTGGGTCCGAACGATGACGTCAAGATTCCGCGCGGATCGGAAAAGACCGACTGGGAAGTCGAGTTGGGCGTGGTGATCGGCAAAACGGCTTCCTATATCGAGGAAGCCGACGCCTACGACTATGTGGCAGGCTACTGCGTTGTGAACGATGTGTCCGAGCGGGCCTATCAGATCGAGCGTGGCGGTACCTGGGACAAGGGCAAGGGTTGCGACACATTCGGTCCCACCGGCCCTTGGCTCGTAACCAAGGACGAAGTGCCCGATCCCCACAATCTGAAACTCTGGCTCGAAGTCGATGGCAAGCGCTATCAGAACGGCAATACCTCGACCATGATTTTCAATGTTCCGCAGATCGTCGCCTATCTGAGCCGGTTCATGACGTTGAACCCTGGCGATGTGATTTCCACCGGCACGCCCCCTGGCGTAGGCATGGGCATCAAACCGCAACCGGTGTATCTGCGCGCTGGGCAGACCATGCGTCTGGGTATTGACGGCCTGGGTGAACAGCAACAGAAAGTCGTCGCGGCCTGACGCACGCGGCAGAGACAATTCCCGGAATAGACGTGGCAGGCAGGCCCGGCAGGGCAAGCCTGCTCGTATGCAGGGAGTGGTCCGGCAAGAAAAAGGAGACGCCATAATGAATCAGTACGACCTGAAAGGCCGTGTAGCCGTTGTTACGGGCGGTGCACAAGGCATTGGCTACGCAGTTACCCAACGACTATTGGCCGGCGGCGCCAAAGTCGCGATCTGGGACATCGATGATGCGGTGTTGAGCCAGGCAAAGCAGACCCTGGCGGCGGGCCAGAATGTCCAGACCGTCAAGGTCGATATCGCGGATCTGGCAGCCGTGCAGTCGGCCGTGGAAACGACCAACGCCGCGCTGGGCCCTGTCGATATCCTCGTCAATAGCGCCGGCATCGCCGGCGCCAACGCGACCGTTGTTGATTACCCCGAGGCCGAATGGCATCGGGTGATGAATATCAATTTGAACGGGACTTTTAACGTCAACAAGGCATTGCTGCCCGGCATGATCGCCCGCAATTATGGGCGCGTTGTGAACGTCGCATCGATCGCGGGCAAAGAAGGCAACCCTAATGCTTCTGCCTACAGCGCGTCCAAAGCCGGCGTGATTGCGCTGACAAAGAGCCTGGGCAAGGAAACTGCGGGCAAGAATATCGCCGTCAACGCGGTAACGCCTGCTGCGGCAAGAACCCGGATTTTCGAGCAGATGTCACAGCAGCATATTGACTACATGCTGTCGAAAATCCCCCGCAATCGCTTCGTCGAAGTCGACGAGATTGCATCCATGATTGCATGGCTGGTCAGCGAGGAAAACTCGTTTACTACCGGCGCCGTGTTCGACCTATCCGGCGGCCGGGCCACATACTGACCGCGACAAATAAGAACAAAGGAGACATTTGATGAGATACACCGCGCCTGTCGGTGGTATGCCGGCGTCCGCGTCCTTGCCTGCGACCACGGCCGAGAGCATTTATAGCAAGGTCTTTTGGCGGTTCATTCCGCTGCTGGTGATCTGCTGGGTCATCGCCTATCTGGATCGCGTCAATATCAGTTTTGCCAAGCTGCAAATGCAAAGCGAGCTGGGCTTGTCCGATGCGGCCTATGGACTGGGGGCCAGTATTTTCTTCATTGGGTATTTCCTGTTTGAAGTGCCCAGCAACATGATTCTGCATCGTGTCGGCGCACGCGTATGGATCATGCGCATCATGGTGACATGGGGGTTGGCCTCAGCCAGTGCCATGTTCGTGACAACGGAATTCGGGTTCTACGTGACTCGCTTTCTAGTCGGTGCATTAGAGGCGGGTTTCGTCCCGGGAGCACTGTATTTCTTTACCAAGTGGTTCCCGGCGGACCGGCGTGCACGTATCAATACGATCTTCATGTCCGGTATCGCTTTTTGCGGCATCATCGGCGGCCCGATTTCGGGCGGCATCATGAAGTTCACCGACGGCAGCCTGGGTCTTTCCGGATGGCAATGGTTGTTCCTGCTGGAGGGGCTACCTGCGGTCGTACTGGGTTTGATCGTGTGGAAATACCTGGATGACGAGGTACACGACGCCAAATGGCTGACCGAGGCCGAGAAAACCACCTGGAAGGCCCAGATCGATCGAGATGCCAAAGCCGCGGAAACGCATAACTTTGGCGCGGCATTGCGCGAGCCGGCGACGTATGTGCTGTCAGTGGTGTATCTGTGCTTGGCTGGCGCGATTTATGGCCTGGTGTTCTGGATCCCCCAGTTGATCAAAACGGCTGGCACCCAAGATCCCTTCGTCATTGGCATGATTTCGTCGATCCCCTATATCGTTGCAGGGGTCTCCATGATCCTGCTGGGCAAGAACTCCGATCGCACTGGTGAGCGGCGCTGGCACCTGGCACTGACGACCTTGGCAGGAGGCATAGGCTACTTTATCAGCGGGCTATATAGCGATAACACGGTAGCGTTGCTGATCGGATTGACCGTCGCCGCCACGGGCATTATTTCAGCCATCGGTCTTTTCTGGGTGTTCCCGCAACGTTTCCTGGGTGGGATGGCTGCCGCAGGCGGTATTGCCTTGATCAACTCCATTGGTCAATTGGGTGGCGTGATCACGCCGTACATGGTCGGCAAAATCAAAGACGTGACAGGCCAGACCACCTGGGGGCTGTACGCGATTGCCACGGCGTGCGTGATTGCGACAATCATCATCGCTTGGGGGTTGCCGAAGCGCTTTTATCAGCGTGTCCGTCCCTAGTGATAAATTACTTGAGGTAATATGCATAGATTAGATATGCATATTTGTGATGCCGGGTCCATCGACTTGGCATCACTACCTTGAGACCCATGAACCGCAACCTCTGGCTCTTGTCCATCCTGCAGGGCTTGTTCCTGACCAATAACGTCACGTTCATGGCCATCAATGGCCTGGTTGGGTTCTCTCTTGCCCCCTACGGATGGCTGGCGACCTTACCGGTGATGGGGTATGTCGTCGGGGGCGCTCTGTGCACCGGCCCGGTGGCATGGACGCAGCGGCGTTTCGGGCGCAAGACGAGTTTTGTGCTGGGATTGGTCGTGGCGGCGGGATCTGCGCTGCTGTGTGCTTTTGCCGCGTATATCCAGAGTTTCTGGTTGCTATGTGCTGCAACGATGATCGCGGGTTATTACTCCGCCAATGGCCAGCTGTATCGTTTCGCATCTGCCGAGTTCGCTGCGCCCGAGGCGCGCGAGAAGGCCGTCTCGATGGTGATGGCCGGCGGTTTGTTGGGAGCCGTCTTGGGGCCTAACCTGGCCTCGTATTCGAAAGCCTGGCTTGCGACCCCATTCATGGGAGCGTATCTCGCTTTGGTGGTGGTCGCCTTGGTCGCGATGGTGCTGTTGTTCTGCATGGATTTTCCCGAGGCACCCAAACGCGCGTCGGTATCCGGCGGGCGTCCTATGTCGGTGATCGCGCGGCAGCCTGCATTTCTCGTTGCAGCCGGGGCGGGCGCATTGAGCTATGGCGTCATGAACCTGCTGATGGCGGCGACGCCGTTAGCCATGCAGCATCACGGTATGCCCTTTGACGATGCGGCATTCGTGCTCGAATGGCACGTCATCGGGATGTTTGCCCCAGGCTTTTTCACGGGATATCTGATCAAGCGATTCGGCGTGTTGTCCGTGATGGCCTGCGGTGGCTTGCTGAATCTGTTGTGCATTGCCGTAGCGCTCGGGGGGACTGACCTGCATCATTTCACCGCCTCGCTGTTCATGCTCGGCGTCGGTTGGAATTTCCTGTTCACTGGCAGCACGACTTTGTCCCTGTCAACCTACACGGCCGAGGAAAAAGACAGGGCGCAGGGTACGATGAATTTTTGCGTATTCGCGGTGATGGCCCTGAGCTCGTTGACGTCGGGGATGCTGGTTACGACGCAGGGATGGACGATTCTGAACCTCGGCTCTCTCGTGCCCATGCTTGCGATTCTGGCTGGGCTGGCGTGGTTGGGATATCGCAATAAACGGCAGCCCAGAGAGGTGGCGGTAGGGTGAGCGAGGATGCGAAGACCGATTTCGCTGCTACGCGTTGTCCTCAGCAGGTCGGTCAACTTCTTCGTTTCTGGCGCCGTCGACGTAATCTCAGCCAATTGGCACTAGCGCTGGAGGTAGGCGTTTCCACGCGGCATCTGAGCTTCATCGAGACCGCTCGCTCCAAACCCAGCGCCGATATGCTGCTCGCTCTCACAGAACGGTTGGATGTTCCTCTGCGTGAGCGCAATCAAATACTCGTGGCAGCCGGATATGCCCCGGCGTTTACGCAACGCACACTGCAATCCCCGGATATGCAGGCCGTGCAGGCCGCATTGAGCCGATTGCTGGATGCTCATCACCCCTATCCCGGGTTTGCGCTCGATAGGCAATGGAACGTGGTGCAAGCCAACCGCGCGGGCATGGCGTTGGCGGAATTGCTGCCGCCCTTTCTGAGAGAGCCATCGTTGAATGTCTATCGCGCGTCGCTACATCCAGAGGGGCTCGCACGGTTCACGGTCAATTTCTCTGACTGGTCCCGTCATCTGCTGCACAATCTGCGCGCTGCAGTTGAAAGCAGCCACGATACAGGTTTACAGCGACTGGAAGCCGAAGTCCTCAGCTATCCCAATGTACAGGCCGTCCAGGCCTCGCGCAGCGAAAACAAAAGCACCGGTATCCACGCGCTCTTAGTTCCCTGTGTTCTCGACCTGCCCATGGGGCGTTTGTCCTTGTTTACTACGTTGACGACATTCGGTACGCCGCAGGATATCACGCTGCAGGAACTTTGTATTGAGTTGTTCTATCCGGCAGATGCTGAGACAGAAGCTCTACTGCGCCCGCAGACCATTACCTGACAGGTAATCGACCGCACAATCAGGCTTCCGTATTCTGAGCATGTACTTAACATTCACGCTCACTACGGAGAATAGTATGCCTGCGTATGCCATAGGATTGCTCACCGATGTTGATTTCAACGCCGAAATCATCGAATACATCAGCACCATAGAAAGCACGATGAAGCCCTTTGATGGGCGATTTATCGTGCATGGCACCCACGCCGAAGTCCTGGAAGGGACCATGAACATGGATTGCATCATCATCGAATTTCCGTCGATCGACCATGCCCGCCGATGGTACGCGTCGGATGCCTATGGCAAGTTGATCCCTTTGCGAGCACGCAATTCGAAAGGCGCGATTTTTCTGATCGACGGCGTGCCGGCAGATTATTCGGCGGTGACGCTGGTGGAGAAAATGGCAGTGGGTGCGACGATTCACCCGGCGCATGTTAGGTCCTCTCCTGCTGTGTTAGAAACTACCACTCACTGAAGGTCGGAGGATTCTGCCTACGGTCTTGTAGCACCAGCTCGATTTCCAGCAGACCTGTTATGGCCAGAAGACGGTCGACAGTTAATTGGCCGGGCTGATTCTCAAGTTCGGAAAGCCTGTTTTGACTGATATTCAATCGCGCCGCAACTTTCGCTTGCGTCAGTCCCAGCTCCTTGCGCCTGGCGACGAGTATCGTACCGATCTGGCTACTGATGGAGAGCTTTTGCATGGGAGCGGGATATCGAAGTTTTGACGTTTCTACTATATCGATAATTCCGATAAAACACGATTATCGATATGTCCGATATTTCTGGTATGGCCAACACGCCATCGCAGAAGCCCTTATTGGTGCATTGCTTTCGCTACGCTCAAAAACGCCGCCAATGCCGGATTCGCATCATCGCGGCGCCATGCCAGGCCCACCTCTTGGCTCAGGAACGCGGTGGTATCCGATAACGAGACATAGCGGACTTTCGGGTGAATCAAGGATCGCAGGTTGCTGGGCACCAAAGCCACAGAGAGTCCAGCAGCGACCAAACCAATGACGCTGCCGACTTGCGCACTTTCCTGATCGATGCGGGGATAAAAGCCGGCGGTGGCGCAGGCCGATATCAACTGGGCGTGCGCTGCCGGCACGTGCTGGCGCGCAAACGCTACGAAAGATTCATGCTCCAAATTCCGCAATGAGATAGCTTTCCGGCGGGCCAGGCGATGGTTGTGGGGCAGGGCTGCCATGAGCCGGTCATGTTGATATGGCACCGACGCGAGCAACGTTTCATCTTTGGCCAGTGGTGTACGCAGCATGCCTACGTCCAAATATCGCGCCTTTAACCGTTCTAGTTGATCGCGTGTCGTCATCTCGAAAACGCGCAGCTTGACCTGCGGGTATTCACGACGGAATCGTCCGATCAATTCGGGCATGAATCCATAACCCGCGCTGCCGATATATCCCATCGACAACTGGCCAATCTCGCCATTGGTGGCGTGTTGTGCACGTTCGATTGCCACGCGTTCATACGCCAGCCATTGGTAGGCTTCCTCCAGGAACACCTTGCCTGCAGGGGTGAGGGCCACGCTGCGTTTATTGCGAATAAAAAGCGGGGTGCCTACATGTGCCTCCAGCTTTTGTATGGCCTGGCTTAACGGCGATTGCGCGATGCCCGCGCGCAGCGCCGCACGGCCGTAATGCAATTCCTCGGCTACGGCGATGAACTGACGTAGTAATCGGCTGTTCAGCATAAAGACATTTTTTATCTCACAGAGTGCTGAATTATATGTTGGACATGATGAAAATGGGTTCTTAGACTGAGCTCTGGATCATCACCCCCTGACAGATAAAACAATGAGAGAGACAGATTCACAAACCCACGATACTTATCGCGCAATTGCAGCGCTGCTCGGAAGCGACTGGGCCAGGCAGGATGCTCCGGAACACCGGCTGCGGCTGCATGGAATCTGTCCTGCGTTCGATTCTCCACATAAGCTGACGGTCGCGGCGGCCAGCGCTATTGGCGCTTATGCGCTCTCTGTCGAGCGTTGGCATCACATGGCCACGGGTGTGCGTCAGACCGTCGCCATTGATTGGATGCAGGCCGCCTGTTCATTGAACCCCGGGCATTTTCAGACCCAAAGCGGGTTTGCCTTGCCGGCGTTGTCCCTGTTGACAGAACTGAAGGCCGATTTTTACCAAACGGCGGACGAACGGTGGTTCTTCCCGATCGGTTCGTATCCGCATTTGCGTGATGGGGTGCTAGAACTGCTGGATTGCGCCAATACGACTGCGGCGCTGGCCAAGGCTATATCGCGTTGGAAAGGCGACGATTTGGAGGAAGCCTTTGCCGAGCGCAAGTTGCCGGGCATTTATGCGCGTTCGCAGGATGAGTGGCTCAGTCATCCCCAAGGTAAGCGCTTGGCGAAGTTGCCGGCGGTCGAGGTCATAAAGGTCGATGACAGTGAACCAGAACCTGCACAGGCAAACGTCCGTCCATTAGATCGCTTGCGCGTATTGGATTTAGGGCATGTGATTGCGGGACCTGTAGTGGCGCGTTCGCTGGCCGAGCACGGCGCAGAGGTTCTGCGTATCACGTCGCCAGCGATGCAAGACCCATTTCGTCAAACGGTCGACACCAATATCGGCAAGCGATCCGCATTTCTCGACTTTGATACGCAGCAAGGACTGCAGACAGTGCGGGACCTGATTAGCGGTGCTGATGTCGTGGTGCAATCATGGCGACCCTGCAGCATGAGCAAGCGCGGCCTGGGCCCGCAAGACGCTGCGTCGATACGGCCAGGCATCATTTATGTATCGGTCTCGGCATTCGGCGACGAGGGACCGTGGGGGAAGCGGGGCGGATTCGAACAACTAGGTCAGGCGGTAAGCGGTGTGTCGGTGAGAGAGGGTGGGCAGGGCAAGCCCCGTGTCGTGCCTCCTTATCTGTTGAATGATTACCTCACTGGCTACTTAGGGGCCACGGGCGTGATGCAAGCCTTGATTCGCCGCGCCCAGGACGGGGGCAGCTATCACGTCAAGGTGTCGTTGGCACGCACATCGATGTGGGTACAAGAGTTGGGGTTGTTAAGCGGCTTTGATCCTATGCACCCTCGTGGGGATTTTGCGAAGGCGTTAAATCCTGTTTTGGAGACGCGAGCATCCGCCTACGGCATATTGCAGCAGCTGCCGCCGGTCGCGCAGTTCTCGCGTACTCGGGCGCAGTGGTCACTGCCACCCGCACCAAACGGTGCGCACGCTGCAGCATGGCAATAGATGCCATGACGTCACTATACAAATAATCAAGGCGAAGGAGACATTATGAAAATCGGACAATGGGCGTGCGCAATTGCCGCCGCCGCAACCACCAGCCTGAGCGGCGCTGCCTATGCCGAGCTGGCCTATCCCACCAAGCCTATTACGTTGATCATCGGTTTTGCGCCGGGAGGCCCGACCGATGCGATCGGAAGAGTGCTGTTCAAGACCGTATCGCAGAAGCTCAACGTCCCGATCATTATCGAAAACAAGCCTGGCGCCGGTGGCAACATCGGTACGCAAGAGCTGATGCGTGCCAAGCCGGACGGCTACACCCTGTTGTATGGCACTTCGTCGATTACGACGGCCCCGCCGTTGTTCGGGCGGGATGATCTGAATCCGACAAAGGCGTTCGTGACAGCCAGTTGCTCAGTCAGCGTTCCGCTCATTTTGTTGACAAACAAGGCCATGCATATGGCATCCGCGCCTCAGTTCTATGATGCAATCAAAACGGATCCCGGAAAATATTTCCAAGGCTCGTCGGGCAACGGGTCGATCGATCATCTGGTATCGATGGATATCGCAAATCGCCTGGGTTTGGATTTCCAGCATGTTCCCTATAAAGGCAATGGCCCGGCATTGACTGATCTCGTCAGCGGGAACGTGAATTTCATGTATTCCGGATCATTCAATAGTGCGATGCCATTCATCCAGAATGGCCAGGCCAAGGCACTCGCGGTGACCTCGGAGAAACGATCCGTCAGTTTGCCTGATGTGCCCAGTCTCAGCGAGGTGGTACCCGCGCTGAAAGGTTTCGACGCGGGCACGTGGCAAGTATTGATCGCTCCCAATGGCACCGATCCTGAGATCCTGAAGAAACTGGATCAGGCATTACAGGCATCGTTGAAAGATCCTGAAGTGCAGAAGAGTCTGCGGTTTCAGGGGGCGGAGCTTATGAATAAGGATCCAGAGGCCTGCCAGGATTATGTGGCGTCCGAGTATTCCCGGTGGAGCGAGACGATTAAACGGCTCGGCGTGAAGGCTGGGGGATGACGATGCCGTCTGCATCGCTAATGCCCCAACCAGACAGATCAGGCTTTAGCAGCAACATGCTCCGCAATCGCGCGGCCGATGTCTTCGGTCCGCGCGTCGCCGCCCAGGTCCGGCGTACGTGGGCCTGATTTCAAGCAGTCTTCAATTGCACGCAAGATGGCGTCGTGAGCGTCGTCGCTGCCCAGGAATTGCAACATCAACGCGCCTGACCAGATCATGGCGATGGGATTGGCGATGCCTTTGCCATAGATGTCTGGTGCGGATCCATGCACGGGTTCGAACAGTGAAGGGAATTTGCGTTCCGGGTTCAGGTTTGCCGACGGCGCGATACCGATCGTGCCCGCGCAGGCAGGGCCCAGGTCCGACAGGATGTCGCCAAACAGATTCGATGCCACCACCACATCAAAGCGCTGTGGCTGCAGCACAAAGCGGGCGGCCAGGATATCGATGTGCTGTTTGTCCACCGTGACATCCGGATAGTTCGCCGACATTGCATTGGCGCGGCCATCCCACCACGGCATGCTGACGGCAATGCCGTTGCTCTTCGTGGCGACCGTCAGGTGTTTGCGCTCACGGCTTTGGGCCAGATCGAACGCATAGCGCAGCACGCGATCGGTACCGTGGCGCGTGAACACCGATTCCTGAATCACAATCTCGCGATCGGTGTCGGGGAACAGGCAGCCGCCCAGATTGGTGTATTCACCCTCGGTGTTCTCGCGCACGATATAGAAATCGATGTCGCCTGCCTTGCGGCCGGCCAAGGGGCAAGGCACGCCATCAAACAGGCGTACATGGCGCAGGTTGATGTACTGATCGAACTCGCGCCGGAATTTCAGCAGCGAGCCCCACAACGAGACATGATCGGGCACCGTTGCAGGCCAGCCCACAGCGCCAAAGAAAATCGCGTCGAATTCCTGCAGCTGCGCTTTCCAGTCTGCCGGCATCATTTCGCCATGCTTTTCGTAATAGTCGCAGTTGGCCCAGTCGAAATGGACGATCTCTAGCGGCAGGCCGAAACGTTTAGCGGCGGCTTCGACGACGCGCAGGCCTTCGGGCAGGACTTCGTTGCCGATGCCGTCACCGGCAATGGCGGCGATTTTGAATGATTGGGTCATGAGGTCGGACTCGATAAAAGGAAAAAAGCAGACCCCATGGTAGAAGGTGCACGAAGTATCTACAATGGGCCATATTGTGAAATTAATATGCACGAATCATGAATAATGATGTTCTGCCCGCTGATCTGCGTGTCTTCTGTGCTGTCGTGCGTTCGTCCAGTTTCTCTGCCGCCGCCGCAGGCCTGGGTATGTCACCGGCCTATGTCACCAAGCGGATCCGGGTGCTGGAGGAGGCGCTGGCAACCTCGCTGTTTCATCGCACCACTCGCCGCGTGGTGACGAGTGAGGCGGGCGAGCGCATCTACCACTGGGCGCAGCGCATTCTGGATGACGTCGACCATTTGATCGAAGAGGTAGGCGTCACGCGCGGCGAACCGCAAGGTTCATTACGAGTGTGCAGCAGTTTCGGATTCGGGCGGCGCGTGGTTGCGCCTGCGCTATCTGCATTCTCCGCACAGCATCCCTCGGTCCAGGTGCACCTGGAGGCATTCGACCGACTGATCGATGTCGCGGCAGAGGGCTATGACCTGGACGTCCGTGTGGGAGACGAGATCGCTCCGCATCTGATTGCGCGGCAGTTGGCTGACAACCATCGCGTGCTATGCGCCTCGCCGGCATATTTGAAAAACCATGGTGTCCCCAAGACTCTGGATGACTTGGCCGCACACGATTGCCTCGCGATCAAAGAGCGCGATCATCCCTTTGGGGTGTGGCGGCTACAGCGCGGACGGCGCGAACACACCGTAAAGGTGCGTGGCCCCTTATCGACCAATAACGGCGAGATGGCGGTGAACTGGGCTGTGGACGGGCGCGGCATTATCCTGCGTTCGACCTGGGACGTGAATCCGCTGATCGAGCAAGGGCGTTTGGTACATGTGCTGCCGCAATATCGGCAACAGGCCAACATCTGGGCAGTGTATCCGTCGCGGTTGAACGCGTCGGCCAAGGTGCGGGTATGCGTGGAGTTTTTGGAGACCTATCTGCGAGCGCACGGGATATCAGGTGGGTAGCTCTCGGTATTTTGCCGCGGTATTCCGTAATGTTCCTGCGTCGTGCAAGCTCGGCATCTCTACAATGAGATATCGATTTCCCGCGACGGTAGGCGATCACCGCCATGCGGGTTTCTGCTTGAGGACGACATGAAGATTTGCGTATTCGGCGCAGGCGCGGTCGGCAGCAATGTGGCAGTGCGACTCGCGAGTGCAGGCGTGGGAGAGATAAGCATCGTGGCGCGGGGCCCGCACTTGGCGGCTATCCGTGCGCATGGTTTGTCATTGCGCCATATCGATGGAGAGCAATGGCATGCTCATTTTGATCACGCTACTGACGACCCCTCGACGCTGCCGCCGCAGGACATTGTTCTCGTCGCACTAAAGGCCGCGAGTGTGCCTGCACAGGCCGACGCATTGCGCCAGCTATTGGCGCCGGACGGTGTCGTCGCGTTTCTATCGAACGGCATTCCTTGGTGGTGGAACTATGGCTGGAACAAGGGGAGCGGGGCGCTGCCTTTGCTCGATCCAGACGGTGCACTGTGGAATCGCCTAGGCCCTGAGCGTGCGCTGGGGACGGTGATCTATTCCGCCAATGAGGTCGAGGCGCCCGGGCATGCACTGCATCGTGGCGTGAATCGCTATATTTTCGGCGAGCCGGATGGCAGCTTGCCAGGACGGGCGGGCAGGCTGGCCGAACTGTTCAGCAGCGCTGGACTAGGCGGGGAGACGACCGCCGATATTCGCTACGAGATATGGCGAAAACTGTTGCGCAACGCAGTTGGCGGTCCCTTTTGTGCGTTGACGAGGCTCGCATCGGCCCATTGCTCTCAAATCCCCGGTCTGGCCGATATCCAGCGCGGAGTGGCGCTAGAGGTCGCCAACATTGCGCGTATGCTGGGGGCGCCGATTACCGATGAGCACGCGCTCGGGGCAGTTAATACCCAATTGGCGTCAAACGGCCGGCCATCAATGTTGCAAGATGTGCTATTGGGCAGACGGATCGAGGTGGATGCGCTGCTGGGACAACCGCAACGTTTCGGTCAAGAGTTGGGCATTGCGTCCCCATATCTTGACACTGTTGTGGCGTTGCTGCGAGGGGTGGATCAGGCGCTGGCGCAGGCCGCGCAGAAGTAGTCCAAACGGCAGCTTTAGAGGTGGCCCTGCGTTTCGTGCATCGATGTCGCCAGCAGTGGGGAGCAGGCAATAGAGGGTAGCGAAAATACATTACCGTTTATTCATGATTGACCGCCGCCGGTATTCGAAAACCGCTGAGATCCTATGAAATTTCATATTTCATGATCCCGTTCAGGTCACAAAATTTCTAACCATTTATTCATAATTCACCAAAATTTCCCGTCTGCCCACAGCTAAAATCGGCCCCGTGATGTTCCCCCGCAGAGGGGTTATTCGGTACGCATGAAAGATATCGCTGTCTATATTCGCAGCCGGGACAAGTTCGGTGATCAGATCGCCTCGTTCCCAGCGCTTTATCAATTAAAGCAATGGTGGCCGCAGGCCACGCTGCGAGTGGTTGGGCTGCATGCGGTGTCTGGCTACTATTTGCCCCTGCCGTGGGTGGACGAGTTCGTGCAGGTAGATAGCCTGTACGCTGCCGCGCGCGCCATGCCGTGGCGCGCCGACATGGCGGTGTGCCTGCACCATAGCAGCGAGCGCTACGCCATCGTCAATATGCTGCGTATGCCCAAAGTGCGGCTAGGGTTCCAGAATAACCGCCTGCTCGATTTCATCTGGACGCATGGTTGGCGTAAAGACATCAACGAATACATCGGTCAGGCTAATTTATCCCTCCTGGGGACTTATCGGCCTGTACAGCCCGAAATCACTGCGCGCGATTGTTTTGCGAGCATCGCCGCATTGGCTGGGCAGCCTGGCGCCTCGGCGGATATCGTACTGATCCCTGGTGGCGGCGATGGGGAGTTCAAGAGGTGGGGCGTGAAGAATTTCGTCGCCCTGGCCGATTTGCTCAAGGCGACGTTGGGGGACGATACCCGCTTCAGCTTTGTCCTCGGCCCTGCCGAGGCCGCCGAGCGAGCTGCTCTTCAGGCATTGAATCGGTCGGATTTTGAGCTTGTCGTTGGCCGTACTGTGCCGGAATTAGCTGCGCTGATGCTCAACGCACGGCTGATCGTCGCCAATGACTGCGGTCCGTCGCACATTGGGCAGAGCGTATGCGTGCCTTATGTTGGTGTGTTCAACGAAGCCAATCCCGAGTGGTTCTGGGCGCGATCCTATACCGAGGCTGTGTATCCTGAATCGGGGCGTGTCGACATCCAATTGGTATCGCCGGGCCAAGTGGCCGCGGCGTGTTTTCGCGTATTGCAGACGCCGCGTCCGCTTTGGCTCAATGGCCAGGGCGGCCACGCGGCGGTGCAGGCCGGAGATCAGGCGTCGGGGTCAATGCTGCACGGCCGTGTCGCGGCTTGATTTACGCGCCACGCGCCACAGCAGAGATACCAGCGGCCAGAACAGCATGATCAGCGCCAGCGTGGTGATCGTTCCGACCAAACCGTTGGACCAGAACACGTGCAGGCCAGTGCCCGGGCCCAGCATGGACTGCCGGAATGCATCCTCCATGCGATCGCCCAGGACCAGCGCCAGGATCATGGGCGCCAGCGGGTAAGACAGCTTTTTCAGCACATAGCCTATTACCCCGAACAGCAGCATGAACCACACATCGAGCATGGCGTTGTTGACCGAATACGCGCCAATGGCACATACGACGATGATGATGGGGGCGACGATGGCAAAGGGGATGCGCAGTATCGCGGCAAACAGCGGGACCGTGCTCAACACAATGATCAAGCCCACGAAATTGCCGAGATACATGCTGGCGATCAAGCCCCAGACGAAGTCCTTTTGCTCGGTGAACAACAGCGGACCGGGCTGCAAGCCCCATATCATCAGACCGCCCAGTAACACGGCTGCGGTGGCAGAGCCCGGTATGCCCAATGCCAGCATGGGCAGCAAGGCAGACGTACCCGATGCGTGTGCAGCGGTCTCGGGCGCAATGACACCCTCAATCTCGCCGGTGCCGAATTTATGGCCGTTGCGCGAAAATCGTTGGGCCAGGCCATAACCCATGAACGATGCCGCTGTGGCGCCGCCCGGCGTAACGCCCATCCAGCAGCCCACTAGCGTGCTGCGTATCAGCGTCATCCAGTACCTGGGCATTTCCTTCCAGGTTTGCAGCACCACTTTGAGATTGATGCGGCCGCTTTTGCCCTCGAATTTCAGGCCTTCTTCCATGCTGACCAGGATTTCGCCGATACCAAAAAGCCCGATCACGACCACCAGGAAATCCACGCCACGCAGCAATTCCGACCAGCCGAATGTCATGCGCAACTCGCCGCTGACGGTATCCATGCCTATTGCCGCCAACCCAAAACCCAGCATCATAGAAATGATGGTCTTGAACGGTGTCTTTTTATCCGTGCCCACGAAACTGCAGAATGTCAGCAGGAATACCGCAAAGAACTCCGGCGGGCCAAAGCGCAAAGCGAATTTGGATACCAGGGGCGCCAGAAAAGTGATCAACAGAACGCCTGATAACGCACCCACAAACGAACCGGTAAACGAAGCGGTAAGCGCATTGCCGGCACGGCCCTGTTGTGCCAGGGGGTAGCCGTCGAAGGTAGTGGCTACCGAAGACGTTTCACCTGGAATATTGAAGAGAATCGATGTAATCGCACCTGCGAATAACGACCCCCAATAAATACACGACAGCATGATGATGGCTGAGGTGGGCGGCATGGTAAAGGTCAGCGGCAGCAGGATCGCCACGCCGTTCGGGCCGCCCAGGCCGGGCAGCACGCCGATGATGACGCCCAGCACCAGGCCGATGAACATCATGCCCAGGTTGTACCAGCTGAGCACCGTAGAAAAGCCATGGAATAACGCGGTCAGTTCATCCACTTGAGGTCTCCTGTTCCTGGTTTCAGTAGCCGAACAAGGCTTCTAACGGGCCTTTGGGCAAGGGAACCATGAACTGAACTTCGAACATCCAGAACAGCACCGCGTTTACGCCCACGCTGACCAGTATCGTCTTGAGCCAGCTGATCTTGCCAAGCAATCGCATGAAGGCAGCGATGAACAGCGCCGACGCAACGTAAATCCCCAACAATTGAATAAGCAGGATGTACAAGGCAGTAGGCAGCAGCACCAGCAGCACTAGTCGGAATCGCGCCCAACTGACAAAGATTTCCCGATTGCGATGCTTGCCGAACATTGCTTTCAGGAACACCGCAACACTGGCTATGCAGATGATGAGCCCGATGTGATACGGGAAATACCCAGACTCGGGTCCGTCCGTAGCCCAAGTGATGCCTATGCGGTGGTTGTCCACCATCATGACTACGCCCACGGCAAAGAACACGACCGCGGTTATTGCGTCGACGGCGCTATGCGACAGCCCGCCTCCCGACGGGCGTTCCTGTGTTTGCGGTTGATCCATCCTGACTCCTCGGCTTATTTTTTGGCAGCCAGACCAGCCTCTTGCATCAAGGCTTTGTGCTTGGCCTCATCCTGTTCCAGGAACTTCACAAAATCTTCGCCGGTTCGGTAGTCACCCTTGAGCGCCTGTTTGGCCAGGTAGTCCTTCCATTCAGGTGTTTCGCTGACTTTCTTGAGCAGGTCGGCGTAGTACGCGGCTTGGTCGGCTGTGCTGCCTGGAGGCAGGAAGAACGCACGCAGCATTTGATACTGCACGTCGTAACCGGCTTCTTTGCAGGTCGGGATGTCGGCCCACGATTGGGTCTTGGTGACCTTTTCGGTATAGACCATGCGCTTGTCCGAGAACACGCACAAGGCATTGACCTGATCCGCACGCCACTGCGCAATGTTTTCGCTGGGGTTGTTTACGTTGGACTCGGTATGCTTTCCCACGAGCTGCGTGGCGGCTTCGCCGCCGCTTTTATAGGGCACGTAGGTGAATTTCACACCAGCCGCCTTTTCCAGCGCCACGGTGATGATCTGGTCTTCGCGCTTGGCGCCTGTGCCGCCCATTTTGAACTGTCCGGGCGGCGCGGCTTTGACGGCTTTCAGGTAATCGGCAGCGGTTTTGTAGGGCGCTTCGGCATTGGTCCACAATAGGAACTCATCTTGCGCAATCATGGCGACGGGGGTCAAGTCGCGCCAATTGAACGGCAGATTCACCGCGAGGGGCAGTGTGTAGATAGCGGAAAATGCCACCATGAGCTTGTGTGGATTCTTGGGCGAAGCCTTGGTATCCATGATGCCTTCGGCTCCGCTGGCACCGCCCTTGTTCAGCACCAGCGTGGTCTGCTTCATCAGATTGTGCTTCAGGATGATGCTCTGAATCGTGCGCGCCATTTGATCGGACGCACCGCCCGCGCCTGCAGGCACGATGATTTCCACGGGGCGCGTGGGCTCCCATGCGTGAGCGGGTATCGCAGACAGGCTGGCCAGCGCGCTCAGCGAGGCGATGAAAAGCGTTTTTTTTGCCAGCCGGCTCCGCGCCGCGTCAGCGGCCGGTACGGTGCGAGAATAGGGCGTAGATGGTCTGTGAGTCAGGTGCTTCATGATGTCTCCTCCGGGTCATACCGCGGGAGCGTCCTGTATCGGTACGCTTTGTTTGTGAGCCTTCCTGTCTGTACAGCGAGTCCTGTTTTTATTCCCCTGTGTCGGACTTTGAATACGGTGGTGCTGCTTTATCTGCCGCCTCGCATGGCGGTCTCGGCCTACGCCGGATACGGTTTACTGGTTTGGGACAGATAGTCCAGCGCTGCCTGCACACCGCCTGGTTTGTGCGGCACGCCGGCTTTGCTCAATCCCATTTCCACACCCGACAGCGTGCCGCACAGCGTCAAATCATTGAAATCGCCCAAATGGCCGATACGGAAAATCTTGTCCGACACTTTGCTAAGGCCCTGACCCAACGACATGTTGAAGTGCGTCAGCACCGTCTTGCGGAATGCGTCCGCGCTATGCCCAGCCGGCATCATGACGGCCGTCAGCGCCGGGCTGTATTCTTCGGGCTTGCGGCACAGGATCTCCAGCCCCCACGCTTGCACGGCGCGGCGGGTAGCCTCTCCATGCCGCTTGTGCCGCGCAAACACATTCTCCAGTCCCTCGGCGAACAGCATCTGCAATGCTTCGTACAAGCCATAAAGCAAGTTCGTCGCAGGGGTGTAGGGAAAATATCCGCTGGGATTGATCGCCAGCATTTCCTTCCAATCCCAGTAGGATCGCAGCAGCGCGGCGGTCTCGGAGGCCTTCAAGGCCTTGGCGCTGATCGCGTTGAACGACAGCCCCGCAGGCAACATCAGGCCTTTTTGCGAGCCCGCTACAGTGACGTCGACACCCCATTCGTCGTGCCGGTAGTCGATCGATGCCAAGGACGATATCGTGTCCACCATCAATAGCGCAGGATGGTTGGCGTCGTCGATAGCCTTGCGTACGGCGGCGACATCGCTGACGACGCCGGTGGCGGTTTCGTTGTGCACCACGCATACCGCTTTGATCTCATGACCGCTGTCGGCAGCCAGCCGCTTGCCGATCTGTTCGGCGTCCGCGCCGTGCCGCCAATCGCCTTCCTGGAACTCCACGCGCAGCTTCAGCCGTTCTGCGACCTTTTTCCAGAGCGTCGCAAAATGGCCGGTTTCTGCCATCAAGACTTTGTCGCCAGGCGACATCGTATTGACCAGCGCGGCTTCCCAACTGCCGGTGCCCGACGCCGGATAGATGATCACATCCGATTCGGTCTGGAATACTTTTTTCATGCCAGCCAACACGGCTTTGCCCAGCTCGCCGAATTCCGGGCCTCGATGGTCGATCGTGGGATTGTCGATGGCGCGCAGCACACGATCAGGCACATTCGTCGGGCCCGGGATCTGCAAAAAATGACGACCGGAGGGGTGTGAATGCAATGGCAGCATGTGTAGGGCTCCTCAGGAACTTGTATACAAAATACAAATCTTGGTGAAGAATACGCATCAAGACTGCAATTCCGCAAGCAAAACTTATGCGGCACCACAACAATTCAGGAGACATCTGGGCCAGTAAAATAGGGACCCCATCCGATCGGCCAGGCATGGCAACGAGCGACGCCGGTGACGTGCATGCCTCTTGAATTTGTATACAAATGAAAATCGACTCTGTGAGCCTACCTCATCATTCATCCGCGCCGACGGCGGAGCCCGCGCAGGCAACTGAGGCCGTGGACCGGCGGACGCTGCCAGCGACCATCGCCGACCGGCTGCGCGAGATGATCATCGAAGGTGAACTGGCCGCAGGCGCGCGTCTGAATGAACGAGAACTATGTGATCGGCTGCAGGTGTCGCGTACGCCGTTACGCGAAGCGTTTCGCTTGCTATCGGCAGAGGGGCTGGTCCGTATTCAGCCTAATCGCGGCGCGCATGTGGTGGCCTTGTCCGAGAAAGACATCCGGGAAAGCTTTGAAGTCATGGGCGCGCTCGAGGCCTTGTCTGGTGAATTGGCCTGCCAACATATCACCGAGCAGGAAATTGCAGAGATCCGGGCGCTGACCTTTGAAATGCAGGCCTGCCATGCCAGGCAGAACCTCTCGTCGTACTACCACGTCAATCGCGCGATTCATGATCGCATCAATGCCGCGGGTCAGAATCATCTGCTGTCGCAGGTCTATCAGAACATCAACCTGCGCCTGCAGAACCTGAGGTTTCGCTCCAACCTGAACCACGAAAAATGGGACAGGGCCATGCGCGAGCACCTGGAAATGGTCGATGCGCTGGCGTCACGCGATGGTCCCCGGCTCGCACAGATCATGCGCGACCATTTGCGACGCAAGGGCGAGGCCGTCCTCGAAAGTCTGAGGCTGCACGCCGATACCTTGAGCACTACCCATAACGCGGATATCCCTGACGACCCAGGCGAATCCTGATATCTCTCAATCGATCTGATGCAGGACAACCATGAACGCGCCGTTATCCTCACAAGCACAAGCCGAATTGAATCCATTGCATCTAGAACTGGCCGCTCGCCTGCGTCGTGAAACGCAAGGCGAAGTGTTGTTCGAGCGCGGCGCACGTGGACGTTATTCCACCGATGCATCCATTTATCAGATCGAACCCGTTGGGGTGCTGATCCCCAGAACGAGCGCTGATGCCGCGACGGCGTTGAACGTATGCCGTGAGCTGTCTGTACCGGTGCTGGCGCGCGGTGGCGGCACCTCGCAATGTGGCCAGACTGTCGGGGCAGCGCTGGTCATCGACAACAGCAAATATCTCAATCGCGTTCTCGATTTCGATCTGGCTGCCATGACTGTCACGGTAGAGCCGGGTATCGTGCTGGATCATCTCAATGCATGGTTGAAGCCGCATGGCGTATGGTTTCCGGTAGACGTCAGCACGTCGGCGCAGTGCACGCTGGGTGGCATGGCAGGCAACAATTCCTGTGGTTCGCGATCGATCGCCTACGGCAATATGGTGCATAACGTGCTGAGCATCGATGCATTGTTGTTGGACGGCACGGCAGCGACGTTTGCTGAAACCAGCCGCATGGGCAATGCGCCGCCCCGCATACGGGCCCTGATGGCAACGCTGCAGGATATTGCGGCACGCGAGCGCGCAGAGATCGAGCGCATGGTGCCGAAAGTGTTGCGCCGCGTGGGCGGCTACAACCTGGACATCTTTCATCCGCAAAGCTCGCGCCCCTATACGGCCGACGGCCAGGTCAATCTCGCTCATATGCTGGTGGGCAGCGAAGGCACACTGGCCTATACCCGCAGCATCACGCTCAAGTTGTCGCCGTTGCCCGCTGCCAAAGCGCTGGGCGTGGTGAATTTCCCCACCTTTTATCAGGCCATGGATTCGGCCCGCCACATTGTGGGGCTGGGACCGTGCGCGGTGGAGTTGGTCGACAAAACCATGATCGACCTTGCCCGCAGCAACCCCGCGTTTCGTCCTGTTATCGAGAAAGCACTGATCGGCGAGCCCGAAGCCATTCTGCTGGTCGAATTTGCAGGTGAATCGCAGGATGAGCAATTGGCCAGCTTGGCAAAATTGGTCGAGTTGATGGGCGACCTGGGATTGCCGGGTTCAGTGGTGGAAATGCCGGAGGCAGCAGCGCAGAAGGCCCTATGGGACGTCCGCAAGGCAGGGCTCAACATCATGATGAGCATGCGCGGAGACGGCAAACCGGTTTCCTTCATCGAAGACTGCGCAGTACCGCTGGAGCACCTGGCCGAATACACCAGTCAGTTGACCGATGTGTTTTCCAAGCACGGTACGAAAGGGACATGGTATGCGCACGCCTCAGTCGGCACGCTGCACGTCAGGCCTATCCTGGACATGCGGCGGGACGGTGCAGCAAAGATGCGCGCGATTGCCGAAGAGGCCGGTGAACTGGTGCGGCGATACAAGGGCGCTTTTTCCGGCGAGCATGGCGATGGTCTGGTGCGCAGCGAATGGGTGGCATGGCAGTTCGGACCGCAGCTCACGCGCGCATTCGAAGCCATCAAGGATGCCTTTGATCCGGACAGATTGATGAATCCGGGCAAGATCGTGCGCAGTACCAAGATGGACGATCGAACCCTGTTTCGTTTCAAACCCGATTATCGTGTCATCCCGCTTACGCCCGTACTGGATTGGTCCGCCTGGAACGTGAACAACGATCCTGCCTCGGATACGGTCAGCGATGCGGGCACTGGCGGTGATCCCGCTGAGGGCCTGGCCAAAGCAGTGGAGATGTGCAACAACAATGGACACTGCCGCAAATTCGATGCGGGCACCATGTGCCCCAGCTATCGCGTCACGCGCGATGAACAGCATCTGACCCGCGGCCGTGCCAACACGTTGCGACTGGCTTTGTCGGGCCAACTCGGACAGGATGCGTTCACCTCTGACGAGATGCGCGCCACCATGGATTTGTGCGTCAGTTGCAAAGGCTGCAAGCGCGACTGTCCCACCGGCATCGACATGGCGCGCATGAAAATCGAGTTCATGAGCCAATGGCGGCAGAAAAGAGGGCTGGCGCTGAAAGACAAGCTCATCGCCACGCTGCCGCGTTGGGCGCCCTGGGCTGCCCGCTTTTCTTTCCTGTTTAATCTGCGCAACACCTTGCCGGGGGCGGCCTGGCTATCCGAGCGCCTGTTGGGTTTTTCCTCGAAGCGGACGCTGCCGACCTGGCGCAATGACGTTTTTACCGATCGGGCTGCGTCGGTTGATGCAGAGACGGCCGACGTCGTGCTGTTTGCCGATACGTTCAACAACTACTTTGAATCCGAGAACGCCCGTGCCGCGCTTGCCGTCCTGCAAGCAGCCGGCTATCGAGTTCACGTCGCACGTCCAGCGGCAGATGATGCCGAGCCCAATCGTCCGTTATGTTGCGGCCGTACCTACCTGTCGGCAGGCATGGTCGATCACGCGAAAGCCGAAGCACAACGTGTCGTGAATGCCCTGCAACCGTTCGTCGCCCGAAGCGTACCCATCGTGGGCCTGGAACCCTCCTGTCTGCTGTCGTTGCGCGATGAGTTTCTGGTAATGGGGTTGGGCGATAATGCCCAGGCGCTGTCTCAGCAAGCTTATCTGTTCGAAGAATTCCTGGCCAGCGAACTCAAGGCCGGCCGTCTCGACCTGAAGCTGAATCCATTGCCGCAAAAGCGTGCATTGCTGCATGGCCATTGTCACCAAAAGGCCTTCGACGCCGTCAAACCTGTTCAGCAGATACTGGCATTGATTCCCGAGCTAAAGGTGGAATTGATCGAGTCGAGCTGCTGCGGCATGGCGGGCAGCTTCGGCTACGAGGCGTCGCACTACGAGACTTCGATGAAAATGGCCGAGCTTTCGTTATTGCCTGCGGTGCGTAAGGCAGGCGCTGACACTTTGCTGGTTGCTGATGGCACCAGTTGCCGTCATCAGATTGCCGATGGCACTCAAAAGGAAGGCCGTTTGCGGGCTGAGCACGTGGCCTGTGTGTTGCAGCGGGCATTGTCGGCGACCGGAGCCGAGTGAATCATCTCTCGGCTCCAGTCGCATTCCGCTTCTTATGCCGTTTCGGCCATGGTAACCGGCACATACTCCGGCGCTGGATGCATCGATCCCGTGCGCTCGAAACGGGTATGCCAGGCAAAGGCCTCGGACAACAGATGCGGTGTCTGGCCGCCTCGCGCGCAGGCACTGTCGAAATACCGCTGGATCTCGTCGCGATACGAAGGATGCACGCAGTTGGCGATGATGGATCGGGCACGCTCGCGCGGGGAGAGACCGCGCAGATCGGCCAGGCCGCATTCGGTCACGATGACGTCCACATCATGCTCGTTGTGGTCTACGTGGGCCACCATGGGTACGATGCTGGAAATGTCGCCTTGCTTGGCCGTGGATTTCGTCACGAAAATGGCCAGGCTGGCATTGCGGGCAAAGTCGCCGGACCCGCCCACGCCGTTCATCATGTGGGTGCCCCCCACATGTGTGGAATTCACATTGCCATAGATATCGCATTCCAGCGCGGTATTGATGGCAATAACCCCCAGGCGCCGCACCAATTCAGGTGCGTTGCTGATTTCTTGCGGACGCAATACCAAACGTTCGCGATAGTGTTCCAGATTATTTAGAATACGTTCATATACCGGGGTCGACACGGTAATCGAGGACGCTGAAGCGAAAGCCAGTTTTCCAGAATCAAGCAGTTCTATGGCACTGTCTTGCAGGACCTCGGAATACATGGTCAGCTGCTCGAAATCGGACTCGCCAAAACCGTGCAGTACAGCATTGGCAATCGTGCCTATGCCCGCCTGCAAAGGCAGCAATGATTTGCCCAAACGGCCCTGTTCGACTTCGCGGCGCAGGAAATTCACGATATGCGCCGAGATCGCATCGGTTTCCTCATCGGGAGGCAATGCATTGGACGGACTGTCCGGCTCGTGGGTAATGACGATGGCGGCAATGCGCTCGGGATCGACCTTGATATATGTCTGACCCATGCGATCTTGAACCTGGGTCAACGACAAGGGCGCACGGCCGGGGCGCAGTCCGGGTACATAGATGTCGTGCAATCCTTCGATGGCCGCAGGTACGGCGACGTTCAGCTCGACGATAATGTGCTTGGCCTGCTGCACGAACGATGCTGAGTTGCCGACCGACATCGTGGGCACGATACCGCCGTCTTCGGTGATCGCCGCGGCCTCAATGATGGCAACATCTACAGGCGCCAGATGACCGGCGCGCAATTGTTCCGCTGTTTCGGACAGGTGCTGGTCAATGAATGCGATTTCGCCGTTGTTGATCTTGCGGCGCAGCGTGGTATCCACCTGAAAGGGCATACGGCGTGCCAGCGCGCCAGCCTGCGCCAATTGCTTGTCGGTATCGTGGCCGAGCGATGCACCGGTGATCAGGGTGATTTGCAGCGATTCGCGCGAGGCGCGTTCAGCGATCGCGGCTGGCACGGATTTACAGTCGCCGGCGCGCGTAAATCCGCTCATGCCCACCGTCATGCCGTCGTGCACGAGTCGCGCAGCCGCTTGGGCGCTGACGATGCGTTGTTGCAGGGCAGGATGACGAATTCGATCGGAATGCATGCTTGTCTCCAGGCACAGGGTGCGGCCGGGGGTGTCGGGATGGGCTCGTGGCCCCAGATCCAGGACACCGTCTATCGCGGCGTTTTGAGTTGAGCTGTGTCCCCAGTTGTGACGGGGGCACGAAGTTTTCCGCAGTATAGAAAGCATCACAAAAAATGAATAACGACTTAAAATCATGGAAATAAGTCGTTTTTTTCATGATTTGGGCCTGAGGAAGCTTTGCCATGGACGTTCGCGCCCTGCGCTATTTCGTGGAGACGGTGCGCACAGCCAGCTTTACGCGGGCAGCGCAAGCTTTGTTCGTGACGCAATCCACCGTCAGCAAGATGATCCGCCAACTGGAAGACGAAGTCGGCACACCGTTGTTGATACGCGAAGGCCACACGGCGCGTCCCACAGATACCGGTCGCATCGTCTATGAGCGTGGGCTGCACATCCTGGGCGCGATGCAGCAGTTGAACGCCGAGGTCCGCGAGGCCGTGGAGCTGCGTCGGGGCGAGTTGGTCGTGGGTATTCCGCCCATGATCAATGTACTGTTTACGCCGGTGGTCAAGCGCTTTCGCGAACAGCACCCAGAGATCCGTCTCACCCTGCGCGAAGACACCGGGCAGGGCGTAGAGCGGCTGGTCGCCGCCGGTGAACTGGAGGTTGGCGCAACGGTGCTGCCCGTGTCTGACCAGGGGCCATTACAGAGCGAGCGCTTTGGCAGTTATGCGCTGTGGGCAGTAGGCCCGCCCAAGGCCAGTTGGCACGGCAAGACAGCCGTCCCTCTGGCTGCCTTGCGGGATATTCCGTTGCTGATTCCGACCGATGATTTTGCGTTGACGAGGCGGCTGCGTGCTGCCTGTCTGCAGCATGGATTCACGCCGACGATTGCCGCGCAGAGTGCGCATTGGGATTTTCTGGCGTCCATGGCCTCGGCCGATCTGGGGGTGGCTCTGCTGCCGGAACCGCTGATGCGGAAACTGAACGTTCGGGGTGTGAGTACAGCGCGCCTGGCGCGGTCAGGCGTGCAATGGGAAATCGGGCATATCTGGGTACAGCAGCGATATCTGTCGTATGCCGCGCGTGCCTGGCTGGATGTGGCGCGCCAGGTTCTCGGGACAGGAAAATCTATGCGAAAGCGCAGGGATTGAGCCAAGCGGCCACCGAACTCGTCCGCAGGCGATTGGTCGCGTCTCTTTTGTCACGCAGCACCGTTTAAAATCAAGAAAGATTCGCGTGCCACGCGTGTAAGAAAAGACCCAGCCTCAATGATCATCCTCAAGAACGTGACCTTGCGTCGCGGCAGCAAAGTATTGCTCGACAAGACCTCAGTTACGCTCAATCCCGGGGAGAAAGTGGGTTTGGTTGGTCGTAACGGCGCAGGAAAATCCTCGTTATTTGCAGTGCTCAATGGCACTTTGCACGAAGATAGCGGCGAGTTTTCCATTCCCGCGCAATGGCGCATGTCGCAGGTCGCGCAAGACATGCCGGAAACCGAACAGAGTGCGACGGACTTCGTCGTGGAGGGCGACACCCTCCTGATGGCGGCGCAAGCCGAAGTCGCCGCCTCCGAGGCCAGCGAGGATGGCATGCGCATGGCATATGCCTACACGGCGTTGCACGACGCCGGGGCGCACGATGCGCCGGCTCGCGCGCAGGCGCTCATTCTGGGCTTGGGTTTCAGCGTGGCAGAGCTCGACCGGCCGGTAAACAGCTTTTCGGGCGGATGGCGTATGCGCCTGCAATTGGCGCGCGCGTTGATGTGTCCGTCGGATTTGCTGCTACTTGACGAGCCCACCAACCACCTGGATTTGGACGCCTTGGTGTGGCTCGAAGCCTGGCTCAAGAATTATGCGGGGACGATGGTGGTGATCAGCCATGATCGTGAGTTCCTCGATGCCGTCACCGGTGTCACCCTGCATATCGACCATGGCAAACTGGTGCGCTACGGCGGCAATTACAGCAAGTTCGAGGATATGCGGGCCGAGCAAATGTTGCTGCAACAGGCCGCGCATGCCAAACAACTTGAAAAAGCCGCGCATCTGCAAAAATTCATCGATCGATTCAAGGCAAAGGCCAGCAAGGCCAAGCAAGCACAGAGCCGTGTCAAGGCGCTCGAGCGCATGGAAAAGATCGCACCCGTCCTGGCGGATGCCGAATTTCAGTTCGAGTTCAAAGAGCCCTTTAGCCGGCCCAATCCTATGCTGGCTATGTCCGCGACGAGCTGTGGCTACCCGCCACCGCCAGACGCGCCGGACGGCGCAAAGCCCATCGTCATCGTGCAGAATATCAATCGTTCTGTGTTGGCGGGACAGCGCATCGGTATTCTGGGCGCCAACGGGCAGGGCAAATCCACACTGGTGAAAACCATCGCCGGCGCATTGCAGCCGATCGCGGGCGAGATCATTACCGGAAAGGGTCTGAATATCGGCTATTTCTCGCAACAAGAGCTGGATGTCTTGCGGCCTGCCGACAACCCGCTGGAGCACATGATCCGTCTGGTGCGGGACACCCCAGCCAGCGTGCGCCCCAGCGCCATGGATTGCCGCGAGCAAGGGCTACGAAATTTTCTCGGGACCTTCAATTTCAGCGGCGATATGGTCAAGCAGCCTGTCGGCAGCATGAGTGGCGGTGAAAAAGCCCGTCTGGTCTTATGCATGATCGTCTGGCAGCGGCCCAATCTGCTGCTGCTCGACGAGCCGACCAACCACCTGGATCTGGCGACTCGCGAGGCACTGGGCGTCGCCTTGAATGAGTTCGAAGGCTCGGTGATGCTGGTCAGCCATGATCGCGCGTTGCTGCGTTCCGTTTGTGACGAATTCTGGATGGTGTCGCGTGGCGGTGTGACGGACTTTGACGGTGATCTGGATGATTACCAGGTTTATTTGCTGGAGGAGGCCAAGCGTCAACGAGAAGCAGCCAGCTCCCGCAACGCTGCCTGACCTTTGTGACGCTTTCCAAAACTGGCCGGTGCTGCGTTGGCCGCAAACCCGTTTACCAACGCAGCAAGCGCGGTCCCAGCAGCGCACCCAATGCGGCGGGAATCAGCATGCCGATCAGATACCACACCGCCCAGAATGGAACCTCCATCTCGGGGCAATGCAGACAATAGGCAATCGAGGCGACCGAGCTGGCCAGCAAACCCGCAATGGCCCCGGCTTTTCGCAGGTGCGTCGGGGCCAGGCCTTTCATGGCCCAGAACACCGCAATGAACGTGGGCACCGACAACACGGTGATGTTGAACGGGCAACTGCGCCACGAGCTGCCGAAGACCATGGGCAGGCGTTCGGGCGACGGTGCAACGACCAAGGTGTACACGGCACCCAGCCATACCAGCGCGATGGGTGTGGCCAGCAGCAGCCATGTGCGCCCCATCAGCATGCCAGGCCGAGAGAGACGGGCGGCGCCCAATAATGCCGCCGCCGCCACGCAGACGGGAAACGCGACTTTCGCCCAGAACAGCGGCGTCACCAGCATCGTGCCGATATCGGGCCGTATGCCGAACGTCGCCAGCAGCACCAGCACAGAGCCAAGCCCGCCCGCCAGGAGCGCCCAGCGATAGCGGCGAGCCAGCACGCCGTAGTCTACAGGCTCGACGTTGGCGGCCAGCATGGAGATCATGTCGTTGGTTTTCATAGTGCACCTCGTATCATTGCGGCCAGGGCTTTCAGCCCGCGGTGTATTCCTACCTTGACTGCGGATTCCGACAGGCCGGTTAGTTGAGCGGTCTCGGCCACTGACAATCCTTGTAGCTTCACATGCAAAATGGGCAGCCTATGCCGGTCGGGCAATTGAGCCAGTAATTTTTCGACATCGCGCTTGGCCTGGGTGGCGTGTTCGTCAGTGTCGGCAAAGATCTCGTGTTGCTCATCCAAGGGTTCGTTGCGCCTTTCGTGACGCGACTGGCCGCGCAGATAGTCGGCAATCTTGTACCGCGCAATCGCATGAACCCAAGCCGTCAGCGGTTGGCTGGGTAGATAAGTATGGCGGCCGTTGTGGACAGCGATCAGTATTTCCTGGACGAGGTCCTCGACATCGGCCGGCTGGTTGTGCAGCCGCTTGCGCAGGAAGGCGCGCAGATGCGAACCCAATGCCTGCAAAAACGCATGATAGGACTGCGTCTCGCCTTCCAGGCCAGCTAAAAGCAGGGTCCTGAGCCTAAACTCGGTGGCCTGTTGCTGCTGCGTTGCGTGAGTCATGCTAGGTACGTATACGCCATGGTTTTCTCAACGCCCTGGGGGAACAGTCTGCCAGGAAATGATCAATGGATATTCTGCCCGGTCCCCAGGCGGCAATGGCCCAGGCCATCGCGGCCCATGTGAGGTGGACAGGCCAACCGTCCGGCACGGTCAGCTGAATGACGCATGTCATCAGAAACAGCCCCATCGCCGCAAACCGTGTTCCCAGTCCCAGCACTAGCAACACGGGGAAAAGGATCTCAGCGCATCCCGACAGAAAGGCGAACACAGCCGGTGCAGGAAAGGGATAAGGGCCACCAGGCAGATGCACCCGGAATTCCTCGGTAAACAACGTGACGGCGATGTCGTTCAACTGCAGGAAGCCTTGCCATTTTAGTATGCCCGATCTCCAGAACGGAACGGCCAGTGCGACGCGCAGCAGTAGCTGCACGAACCACGGCCGGGCGAGCCTTTGCACATAGTGGTTGGTTGCGGCAATGACCGTCATCACGCCCTTGCCCTTGGACGATAGATTTTCTTGTAACGCTGACATATCGCTCAATCTCCATTCTGGATAGTGGAGAACACTCCCGCCGATATCATTCCGCCCAGATTGGAGGCGAGGTCAAAAGAGGGCGCCTCTGCCAAGGCAGCTGTGACCGCTGCCTCCAGCGTGGCGCCCTGTATCAAGGACAGCAGAAAAGCCGCACCGCCTGCGGGCAAGCGAGACACGATGACATCCGCATCGGGTCTCGTGATGAGTGCGTCTTCCGCTTCATTGAGGTCCAGCGGCGATACAGGCCCATCAGTCTTGTTCATGGTGAAAATCGTCACTGCGGGATATATCGACCTCAGTACCCGGGTAGCGGGATGAGGGGTGAAATGCAGGTTCGTCAGCATGGCTTGATCGACAGCGCTCAGCGCCTCGATATCGAGAATGGCGGCGTCCGCGGCATGATACGCATCCAGCCACGCGCGTTCGATACGCGCGATGTCGGCTAGCCAGGGCATGTCGCGCGCATACGTATAGGATTCGATAAAGTCGGGGAAATCCCGGCCGTATTCGAACAGCAGCACGGACGTGGGCGGCGTTGCCCTCACATGAAATCGCGCCATCGCACGAAAGAACTCAACCCCTGTGATGCGTTGCACGGCGGGATAAATCGCGGCCAGCGCGTCGATGAGGCTGACGGTCACGTTGTTGCGGTACACGTTATATCGCCGCGTCACGCCCTTGTCGGCGTGGGCGATCACATCGTCCGAGGGCTCGAGTGCCGGGTCCATCAACCCCATTGAGAATGAGGTGGCGTAGCGCGGATGGCAGGTCAGGAATTCATGCGACATGATGGGCTCGCAGTGGCGAGACACGGTGTGCC
The DNA here is from genome assembly GCF_002261185.1 of Bordetella genomosp. 4. Classification (GTDB taxonomy): domain Bacteria; phylum Pseudomonadota; class Gammaproteobacteria; order Burkholderiales; family Burkholderiaceae_B; genus Bordetella_A. The sequence continues at coordinate 527,676 of NZ_NEVQ01000022.1, read as the reverse complement.
GCCATGATTTGGCGGGCCCGGGATGCCTGGTCGCGCAGGATCGGCCAGTCAGGCAAATCACTGTCCCATTCGATCAAGGTAGGCCTTGGTCCGCCACGCGCGATGACGCTGTCATAGAGATCCCAGACGACATCGGCGACGGCTCGATCATGCCCGTCTATCAGCAGCGCATCGCCCTCATCGTCGACCTGCGAGCCATGTCCCGCCAGATGTATCTCGCCCACCTGGTCAAGCGGAAAATCTGCGAGATAGGCGCTCGCCGAGAACCCGTGGTTGGTGGCGCAGACGAACACATTGTTGATGTCGAGCAGTAACCCGCAACCGGTACGTTGCACCATCATCTTGAGGAAGTCGAGCTCGCTCATCGTCGAGGAGGCAAAGGCGACATACGTCGCCGGATTTTCCAGCAACAGCGGCCGTCCAATGGCATCCTGTACTTGTGCGATGTGCGAGCATACGTGTGCCAGCGTGTCGTGGTTATAGGGCAGCGGCAACAAGTCATTGAAAAACGTGCCCGCATGCGAGGACCAAGCGAGGTGCTCCGACACCAGCATGGGTTCATAGCGGCGCACCAGATCCCGAAAGCGCGCCAGATGACCGCTATCCAATTCATCCGGGCCGCCGATCGACATGCAGACGCCGTGCAGGGACAGTGGATAGTCTTGCCGTATGGCCGTCAGCATGCGATGCGGTGGGCCGCCCATGCCCATATAGTTCTCGGCGTGGACCTCAAAAAAACCCTCCACCAGCGCATTTGCCAGAATGTCCGGCAGATGTGCGTGTTTGAAGCTCACGCCAGCCAGTTGTTGTCCTGCAGCGGCCGACGGCCAGGGGTGGCCACGGGCGCGCATCGTCGCGAGCTCGATCGGAGCATCCATGGCCATCCCCGTTTGCCTAGCCGGACCGATATCAGGATTTGATCGGGGTCAGCGAGCCGTGGCCCCCGCCCGGGGTCATGATGCTGGTGCACGTGCCGCCCTTGACGAATTTCCACGCATTGCCCTGGAAATCCATGGTCGAGGTGCCTTGGCAGGTCGTACCGGGGCCTGCGGCGCAATCGTTCTGCCCCTTCAGCGCGACGCCGTAGCATTTTTCTTTTTTTGCAGCGACTGCCGCGTCGGCCTCGGCCTTTGTCAAAGGGGCGGCGTGGGCGAGCGAGGCAAAGACGGTGGCGACGGCGCTGGCAAGCAGCGCGGACGTGACGGTGGTTTTTGCGGACATGTGAATCTCTCCATTGGTTGGATCAGCGGTATCCATAGCGGATACATCAGCTAATTCGCTGCAATGGGAGATTGGGTTACAGGGCGAGCGTCTTTTTTTTTAATCGGATGCCCGGGCCGTTACATGTTCAGCTGGGCCGATCGCCTTTTAGCGTGATGCGGTGCATGACGCGGCGAAACCCGTGATAGTCATTAATAGGGTTATGCATGGTGCAGCGATTGTCCCAGAACGCAATCGCGTTCGGCGACCAGACAAATCGACAGGTGAACTCCGGTTTGACCTGGTGTTCGAACAGGAACGACAGCAGCGACGCGCTTTCCTGGTCGCTCATGCCTTTGATGCCCGCGGTGTGTGCCACGTTTACATATAGCGATTTACGGCCCGTTTCCGGGTGCGTGCGCACAATGGGGTGCTCGGCAATGTAGTTTTGGGGGGCTTCTTTCTTGCCATCGGACTTGATACGGTCTTCGCGGGTGCGGGACACGTCTGCCTTGGCAGAGGTACTGATGCCTTGCAAACCGTCCAATAGACGTTTCATCGTGTCGGATAGCGTCTCGTAGGCCAGGTATTGATTGGCAAACAGCGTATCGCCGCCATAGGGCGGGATCTCGCGCGACAGCAGCATGGAGCCCATCGGGGGCTCTTCCAGGTAGGTGGTGTCCGAATGCCAGATTCCACCGAAGTTCGAGCGCTCGTTTTCCAGCTTTTTGACTTCGATGATTTGGGGAAACCCTTCCAGCCCGTTGACGAACGGGTATTCGATCGGTGTCCCCATGGCATTGGCGAAATCCAGAAACTGCTGTTTAGTCAGGTCTTGATCCCGCAGAAAAATGACTTGATGCTCAAGCAACGCCTGCCGCACAGCGCGGGCTTGCGAGGCGTCGAGCTTCTGGCGCAAGTCGATGCCGCTGATCTCTGCTCCCAACGCGCCTGCAATTTTCCGGGTTTCCATAGTGTCTCCGTATTTGACGTGCCGGTCCCGAATGGCCGGTCGTCATGTGTATGATTGACAGACACAACGATAAATCATACGGAGACAAGATGCGAATGATCCTGAAAATGGCGAGTTCGGCTCTGGCTGCCGCCTGTATGCTGGGGGCGGCCATCGCCGCAGAGACCTTTCCCGACAAGCCTGTCCATCTGGTCGTGCCGCAAGCGCCCGGCGGTGCATCGGATACGCTGGCCCGCATCATGGCGCAGGCGTTGGGGCAGAAATGGAAACAACCGGTGGTCGTGGAAAACCGGGCGGGCGCTGGCGGCAATATCGGTATGGAATATGTGGTGAACGCTGGCGATGACGGGTACACCTTGTTGATGAGCTATGAGGGCTCGCACGCGATCAATCCGGCGCTGTACAAGAACTTGCCGTTTGATGTGAAGAAAGACTTCACGCCCGTTGCGACCCTGGCAACCTTGCCATTTGTTGCCGTGACCAGCCCCAAGTCCGGCATCAAGAGTCTGCCTGATCTGGTCGAGGCCGCTAAAAAAGGCCGCGTGACCTATGGCTCCGCCGGCAATGGGTCGGTCAATCATCTGCTCGGAGAAATGTTCAATTCCGCTGCCGACGTCAAAATGGCGCACGTACCGTATCGAGGCGCGGCCCCTGCGATTCAGGACTTGCTGGGCGGCCAGATCGATGTGGTGTTCACCAGTCTGCCTTCAGTGAAGGGCTACATCGATTCGAAAACGCTGGTGCCGTTGGCCGTGACCAGTGCCAAGCGATCCGCCAACGCTCCTGATATTCCCACGATTGCGGAACAGGGCTATCCCTCATTCGATGTGAACCCTTGGTTTGGATTGTTCACGGCGTCCGGGGTCAGTGCGGACAAGATTCAGTTCATGAATCGCGATATCAGTGCGTTGTTGAATACCCCGGAGATCCAGCAAAAATTTGCCGCGCAAGGTGCTGTCACCTATGTCTCTACACCTGAGGATTTTGGCCGGCAGGTCGATGCGGCACTGGAGCGCTGGGCAGAGGTTGTAAAAGCCTCGGGCGCGCGGGTGGAGTGATCTGCGTGCCTGGCCCTCCGTCGTGCTCGCAGTTCGACGAGCCCAGCAGGCACATACGCATATCCGCCTAATTGTTGATTATTTTCGAATTAACAAGGCAATTTCACGCTATTTATTCATTTTTGGCCAAATGACATCATGCTCCCCATGGTGCAAACGGCCCCGCCCGTTTGAGCTCTCAATCGTTTACTACAGGACTGAGCGCGTCTCAGGGAGGCTCCAATGGCAAATAGCGCGACATCTACCCATTTGAAAGTCGTGATTGGCGAGGCGGTCATCGCGTCGTCTGCGGCGACGCTCAGCACGGCAGCGCTGGAAGTGCCGGTATGGGCCATGTTCGTAGGCTGGATTTCTTTTTTCACGCGCGGCGTGAACCTGAAACAAGGCGCGATCAATCTGGCTTGCGTGTTGATCGGCCTGGCCTTAGGTATTGGCGCCGCACATGCAATGGCCGTACTCACTCCACTGCTTGGCGGCTACGCAATCAGTGCCGTTGTTTTTGCGGTCACCGGCATTGCCCTCTCGTTGGCAAAAGTGCCCGTGTTCAACAACCTGCTGGGTTTCTTTCTCGGTTTGGTCGCCTATTTCGCCTCGCATCAGCCGCCTTCGATGTCGGCATTCACCATGCTGACCGTGGCAGCCACGCTGGGGGCGACAGCAGCGTTTCTCGCGCATGCACTGCAAAAGCGCATTCACCAGAATGCAGGTCAAGCGAAATTCGTTTCTTAGGGCGGCGACATGCAAATCTCTCATTCCACTGCCCCCGTTGTTGCCGAAAATCCATCGCCGTCTGCCGAGCGACTGTTGTTTCCTGCACTGGGTTCGTTCTACAGCCGTGCAGAACCTGTGCTGTACGCCGTATTGCGGGTGGTCTTTGGCATCGTCATGTTCACGCACGGCCTGCCCAAGGCCCTGGGCATTTCTCATGGATCCATGGCCGATCCGATGGCAGGCTCCATCAACCTCATCCAGAACGTAATGGGGCTGCCGTTTGCGCCGCAATTAGGGTTTCTCGTCATGTTGCTTGAGACCGTCGGTGCGGTAATGCTGGCGATCGGGTTATGGGCTCGTCCCGTTGCGTTAGCCATCACCGTGCAGATGGCGGGAATTTGTTATGCACTGGGGCCCACCTGGCCGTGGATTGACCGTGGCATAGAGTTTCCCATGCTGATGTTGTTTCTAGCGCTGTATATTGCAGTGCGTGGCAGCGGTAGTTTTGCCGTGGATCGCAAGCTCAAAGTTTCCATTTGAATCGTGTGACATTCGGCTTGCGGCTGCCCCCACTGTAGCGCCCTGCAAGCATAGGGAATGTCATTGTGAAAACAACCCGTCGTCGGATATACATGCCAGGCCGTGCAGCGCTCGGTATTGCCGCTTTGCTGATCACTGCCGCATGTGCTGTGACAGAGCGTCCAGATGCTCCCCTGCGTCAGATTTCCTTTGACACATATCGGCAGGATACTGTCCAGCTGCTGCAGCAGCGGCGCGCCTTTCAGGGCGCGGACCAGGTTGCGGAGATCGAATGGAATGCGCCCCATGAATGGCGGCCAGCAGGGCAGCCTCATAAAGGCATATTGCTCGTTCACGGGTTGGGCGACTCGCCCTGGTCCTTTCACGATATAGGCCAACAGCTGGCTGATCAGGGCTTTCTGGTTCGTACGGTATTGCTGCCAGGACATGGTACGCGTCCAGAGGACATGTTGGATGTGACACTGGAGGACTGGCGCCGAGTGGTGGCAGAACAAGCGCAGGCCTTGAGCCGTGACGTCGATCAGGTCTATCTGGGTGGATTTTCGACCGGCGCTAATCTGGTCCTGGATTATGCCTACGCGCATCCCGACATCCAAGGGCTGCTGCTCTTTTCGCCCGCCTTTATGTCGAACAGTTCCTTTGACTGGTTGGCGCCTCTGGTCAGTTGGGCCCGACCTTGGCTGCTGGCGGCGGATAACGGCCGGCCGATGCAGACTGTTGTACGGTATATGAACGTGCCAACGAATGGCTTTGCACAGTTTTACCGCAGCAGCCGCTCGGTGCGGCTGGCAATGCGCGGCGCGCCTTATGGCAAGCCCGTCCTGATGGTCGTGGCCGAAAATGATTCGGTGCTCGATAGCAGTTATTTGTCGAACGTGTTCGGCACGCAGTTCACCCATCCGGCGAGTCGGTTAATCTGGTATGGAAAAGATCGCGACCTGTTCCAGCAGGATCAACGAGTCTTGGTGCGGTCGGATTATCTGCCGGAACTGCAGATCAGCCAGTTTTCCCATATGGGTGTACTGTTTTCCCCGCGCAATGATTTGTATGGCGCCAGCGGTAGCCTGCGTATGTGTTGGAATGGGCAGGCCGAAGCGGCGCGCACCGAATGCGAGCAAGGGGCGCCTGTCTGGTTCTCTGACTGGGGCTATATTGAGCCGGGAAAGATTCACGCACGGCTTACCTTCAATCCTTATTTCGATTGGCAGAATCAGATCATGGCCCAAGTGCTGGACGAGTCCTCCGAAGAGTTGGCCCTGCCTCGCCCATCGGCGCGCACGGCGCTGGATTAGCGTGCTTCTACTAACGTAACGACTGACGCGCCATGGATCGATTTCTCACCCTGCAACTGTTCAATCGAATCGTCGAACTCGGCAGCTTTACAGAAGCCGCAGAAATGCTGAATCTGCCTCGTGCGACCGCGACACACGCCATCAAGCAGATGGAGAGCCGATTGGGGGCACGACTGCTGGATCGCACGACCCGTCACGTCAAGCCGACCTTGGATGGGCAAGCCTTCTATGAGCGCAGCAAGCGTGTCTTGGCCGAGCTCGAGGATGCCGAAGCGTCTCTCAGTACGCACGTCGCCAATCCACGCGGGACGCTGCGGCTGGACGTGCATGGCGTGCATGCGACGATGATTCTATTACCCCACATCACCGAGTTTCGAGAGCGCTATCCGAATATCGACGTGGTGCTCAGCAGCGGCGATCGCCTCGTCGACTTGGTCAAGGAGGGTATCGACTGCGTAGTGCGAGCGGGCCAGCCGCGCGACTCTACGCTGGTCGCCAGAAAATTGGCGGACCTGCCAGAGATCATCTGCGCCAGTCCGGAATATCTGAATCGATATGGCACACCGAAGCATCCCAGCGATCTGGAACAGCATCAAGGGATAGGTTTTTTCTCTCGCGGAAATAACTACCGTTACCCGTTCTCCGTGATCATGGACGGAGAGGTACAAGAATTCGAAGCCAGCGGCTGGATCTCGGTCAGTGATGCCGAATGCTATACCACCGCCGCGCTGGCCGGCTGCGGATTGATCCAGGTGCCACGGTTTCGATTGGAAGAACACCTGAAGACCGGCAGGCTGGTCCAAGTCCTGCCGGAATGGCGTTGCCCCGATTTGCCGATCTCCGCCCTTTATCCGTTTCACCGTCAGCTGTCGCCGAGGGTGCGTGTATTTATTGACTGGGTTCGCGAACTGTATGAGGAGAGGTTCGGGGCAGTCAGCGGTCAATGACCGCTGGGATGCGTTGGTGCGTTATTCCACTTTCCCGATATCCTGCACCGCTTTTCTCAATAACGCATCGTCCTCATCCCAATACGCCTGGAACGCATCGGCGTCCAGATAGTCGATAGGACTGCCTGCCGTCAGGATTTTTGCTTGCACGTCCGGATCGTTTGCCACGGTCTTGGCTGCATCACGCAATCGTTTGATCACGTCAGCGGGTACGTCTTTCGGCACAAAGATGCCTGACCACTGCACAAACTTCACGTCATATCCCTTGTCGGCCAAACTCGGCGTATCGGGCAGTGCGTCCAGCGGCTTGTCGCCCCAATGCGCCAGGGGCCGTACCGTGCCTGCCTTGACATGCTGCAGAACGCTGGAGGGGCCCGTCGATATCGCATCGACCTGGCCGCCCAGCAATGCCGCTACGGCCGGGCCCGCGCCTGTGTAGGGGACATGGGTCATCTTGATGTCCGCGTTTTTCTCCAGCATGGCCATGGGCACGTGCATGGATCCATAGATTCCCGAGCTGCCGTAGTCGACTTTGCCCGGCGCCTGTCGGGCCGCTGCGACAAATTCATCGACTGTTTTCCAAGGGGATTTTGCAGACACTACCAGCACGGTGGGGTCCGCAGTGATGCGTGCGATGGGCTTGAAGTCCGTGGTGTTGTATGCCGCTTTACGTCCCAGTATTTTGTCGGCCTCGGGCAAAATCGAGATAGACGAAAGCATCAGCAAAATGGTGTAGCCATCCGGCTTGGCGCGTGCCGCCTCGCCGGTGCCAATGGCGCCGCCTGCTCCTGCCTTGTTCTCGACAACGACCTGTTGCCCTAGCGCTTTGCCAAGCGCATCGGCGATGGGGCGTGCGACCGTATCGGTCACGCCGCCTGGAGGGAAGGGCACGATCATGGTGATCGGACGGGTTGGATAATCGGCCCAGGCCGTGCTTGAGGCTATCAGGGCCATGCCGACTGCGAGTGTTTTTAATGTCGTCGTATTCAATGTTGTCTCCTTCACCGAAGCCTACTGCGGGCTTTTTTTTCGTACGTTGCCGCTCGCACGGCCTATCTAAAGGTGTTTTCGAGTGTGCCTATGCCATCGATCTGAATGCGAACGCGGTCACCGGACTTCAAGTAGCGAGGCGGGTTGAATCCCATGCCCACGCCAGCAGGTGTGCCGGTGGCGATGATGTCGCCCGGGTAAAGCGTTATCCCGCGCGAGCAGGTCTCGATCAACGTAGGCAAGTCGAAAATCAGGTCGCGGGTCTGACCGTCCTGCCGCAATTCGTCATTGACCCAGCAACGCACACGCGTATCGGTGGCATCGAATGCGTCAGCCGTGATCAACCATGGTCCCATGGGGCAAAAGGTGTCGAACGACTTGCCCAGGTCCCATTGTTGATGGCGCATCTGCACATCGCGTGCGGTCACATCGTTGACGATGGTGTATCCCCAGACATGGCTCATCGCATCGGCTTTGCTGATGTTCTTGCCGCCCTTGCCGATCACGATCGCCAACTCGGCCTCGTAGTCGATTTGCTCGGTGATGCCAACGGGCAGGATGACATCTTCACCATGGGCGATGACCGTTTCGGGCACCTTGGTGAAAACGATGGGCCATGCTGCGGGATCGGCATTGTTGGCCTTGAATACCGAGCCAGAGAGCTCCTTGGCATGTGCATGGTAGTTGCGGCCGACGCAGAAAATATTGCGCCGGGGACGCGGCACAGGAGCAAGCAGCTTTACCGAATCGAATGGCACTGGGGCGGCTCGGTTCAATGTAGCGAGACGGGCCGGATCTGCGAATGCCTGTATCAAGCCAAGGACGCCTTGCTCGGTCGTTCCGGGAGGGATGTCCAATAATGCCTGCACCGTCAGTGCGTCGTCGCTGACGACACCGACATAGCGTTGTTGGTCTTTCGTGTAGGTGGCTATACGCATAGATTTCCTTCGATGGGTGACGCCGGTGGCCTCATATAAATGAATATGGACCATTTTTGTACCAATGCAGCATATTGGTATGGAAATCTGAGTATATGGTTCTGCAGTAGGTCACGCAATAACTGTGAGTTCGTGTAAATTTTGACAACCCGCGCTATCGTATTTTGAGTACCAATTGGTATAAAAATGCTATGCTGCCAGCATTGTTTTTTGTACCCATCCCCATGACATCAGACGTACTTGTATCGGGCTTGCGTAGTGCTGGGGCACAAGCCTTGGCGGCCTATCTGCAGGCAGAGATTCGCTCGGGCAACATCCCCGTCGGCGTGAAACTACCCGCTGAACGAGAGCTGAGTCAGCGCTTCAATACATCGAGAGGTTCTGTACGACGCGTGTTGTCAGCATTGAGAGATCGCGGCTGGATTACGCAAACGGTCGGCAGCGGCACATTTGCCGCGCGTCCTGCACTAGAGGAATCGATAGGTGCGGGCGGTGATGACCTTGTGCTGGATCAAACCAGTCCCGCCGAACTCATGGAGGCCCGTCTGCTGATCGAGCCGCTCATGCCGACCCTGATCGTGCGCCATGCTTCGCGCAGCGATTTTTCCCGCATGCATGAATGCCTGATAAACGGAGAGCGGGCTCAAACGGTGGAAGAATTTGAGCGGTGGGACGGCGAGCTGCACCAGGCATTCGCGCTCGCCACACACAATCGCTTCTTTTTGCAAGTGCTGGCGCTCAGCAACCGCGTGCGTCAGCAGGATGATTGGGGCAGACTAAAGCGCAATTCGCTCACGCCGGAACGCCGGGCGGAATATGAGCGTCAACATCGCGCCATCGTTGCCGCGTTGGAAGACCGCGACGCGGAAACCGCACGCGAGGCGCTGGTTGCGCATCTGGTGCAGATCCAGAAAAATCTATTTGATCCGCCGGTAGCGGAGTGAGGGCTCATTGCTACGGCAGTTCCACTCAGCCGCATGCAGTTTCAGTTGACGGCGTTGAAGGCATCGCTATAGCGCACGGTCCCCGCAGGTACTGGCCCCAGCATAGCCAACGCCATGAAATACGCTGGGGGTACGTCCGGCAACTGCAAGTCCGAATGGCACTGAAAACCAAAGCGCGTGTAATACGCCGGCTCGCCCAGCACTACGCAACCGGCAGCGTTGTTCGTCCGTAGTTCCATCAACGCTTGTTTGATCAGCTGCGAGCCGATGCCTTGTCCTTGCTTGGCCGGCAATACAGAGATCGGCCCCAGCCCGTACCAGTCGGACGCTTCATGGCCGTGATCACCGGTGATGGCAACGGGCGACAGCGCGACATGGCCGACGACTTGTCCTTGTTCCTCGGCGACAAGTGAAAGCGTCAGTTGATCGCTCGTTCTCAAGGCGCGCACGATGAACTGCTCGGTATGGCTCGTGTGAGCCGCCTCTGCAAAGGCCGCGATGGTGACCGCCTCGATAGCGGCGATATCGTCGGGTGTTTCGTGTCGGATCTGGACGGTCATGGGTGTCGCTCTCGGCTACTGGGGAACATTGAGAACCAATCTCGCGGTGAGTGTCGCCCTAATGTAGCAACATATTCGTACCGTGTATGCGTCCTGCATCAGAAATTCATTGTCGCCGAGAGCATCAGTGCGCGTCCTTCGCTCACATTCAGCGTGCCGGCCCCGGGGTATGTGGTCCAGAAACTCTTGTTGAACACATTGCGCAGATTTGCTCTCAGGGTGATCGGATATCCGCCTGAATGTTCCAACACGTAGCGCGCCCCGAGGTCCACCGTGGTCCATGGCTTGATGGACTGGGTATTGGCGGCGTCAACATATTGCCGGCTCGCATGCATCACGCGTGAAGTCAGTGTCAGTCCGGTGACAAACGGCGTATCCCACTCAACACCTAATGTGAAGTGATGACGCGATGTGCCGGGCGCTGTTTTCCCATCGTTGACACCGCCTGCGGTGTGAGTGAGTTTCGCATCCAGCAGCATGTATCCGCCCAGCACACGCAGGCCGCGCCACGGTTCGCCCGCCACGTTAAGCTCTATGCCGCGATTACGTTGCTCGCCATCGCCGTTCAATGTATTGGAGACCGGATCGGCAATGGCCGATGCTTGTTCGATCTGGAATGCCGACAGTGTTGTACTGAGATTTCCCCAATCGACCTTGACGCCAGCTTCGTATTGTTTTGAGAGATACGGCTCGAGCACTTCATTGGCGTTGGCGTAGCTCGCGCCTACGACAGCACCCTGTTGCATACCTTCGATGTAGCTCGCGTATAACGAAACGTCGTCTGCTGGTTTGACAACCAGGCCAACCATCGGTGTGTACTCTGTCTTGTCATAGCGCGACGTGCGCTCGTTGGTCGCGATGTTGTAGTTGTCCGCCATGATTCTTTGCTTGCGCACGCCGACCGTCAATTGCGCGCGTTCATCGAGAATCGAGAGCGTGTCGGACAGCGCGTAACCGGATAGCACCGTTCTGCTGATGCGGTTGCGTGATGGGGGATCCATGTCGGGTTTGTCCAGGAAAACAGGGTCATAGATGTTGGATTTGATCGAGCCCAGCGTGATCGTTCCCGCGCTTGTGCGATCCGCTTTGTAGCCGTTGACGCTGAAGCTGAGGTCATGCCGCACAGGCCCCGTATCCACTCGTGCGCGCAGACCGGCTTCGCCGACGGTGCGTTCGATGCCAGTGAAATTCATGCGGCTGGTGCTGAGGAAATCCCCGTTCTCTTGCAGTTGTGTGCCGAAATCGAGGGCTTGTTTCCAATCGGTATTGCTACGGCCGACGCTCGCATATGCGGTCACTCGCGTATTGATGTCGTACTCGCCGCGCAGCATGCCGTAGAGGTCCTCGGTATCGACAAAATTCCATGGCGACATAAAGCTCTTGTCGGCCGATGGCGGATTCGGGATGGACTGTCCGACGGCTGGCGCAATGGTGCTGTTCGCCCGGTCAGTGTGCATATTCTGGTAGCCTACATCGGCCGACAGGCGGAACCGATCGCCGCGATAGTCCACGCCCAAGGTAAAGGTACCGAGCCGTTGAGACTGCTGATCGACCGAGGTATCGCCGTCCCGATACATGGCGTTCAGGCGAATGCCGACACGGTTTTCCGGCCCGAAACGGCGGCCGATATCTATATGGCCGCCGAACTGCGAATCGGATAGATAGCTGGCCGTGAATGACGTCAGCGGAGCATCCCCAGCACGCTTGGGCACCAGGTTAATCGCTCCGCCCGTACCACTGGGCGACATGCCGTTCAGAAACGCGGTTGGCCCTTTGATGACCTCTACGCGTTCGATGCCTGTCAACGTGGTCTGATTGTTCGGCGCTAATCCGAACAAGCCGTTAAACCCAACCGATCCGTTACCCAACAAGAGTCCGCGCACTGTGAATGTGTTGGCGTAGCTGGCATTGGTCGGATCGACATTCAGAATGGCCGGATCGTTGGTGACGATGTCGGCCACGCTCTGCGCTTGCTGGTCCTCGATTGTCTGCAGGGTATAGCTGTTTACGGAGAACGGGATATCCATGATGTCCCGATCACCCAACACACCCATTCCGGCGCCGCGTGCTATCTGCCCGCCGGCATAGGGCGGGGGCAAGTCTGGACGGTCCCCGCTGGCGCCGACGACGGTGACGACGGGCAGTTCTGCCGCCCCACCTGTCGTGGGGCGCTGGCGCAACGAATAACTGCCGTCCGGACGCGCAACCGATTCCAATTGAGTACCCGCCAATAGCACCGACAAGGCCTGCGGCACGCTATACCGGCCTTGTAAACCCGCCGTCCGTTTACCCGTCACCAGCGCATTATCGAACGTCAATAGAATTCCCGCCTCGTTACCGAAACGTGTGAGGGCCGGCCCCAATTCACCTGGCGGCAGGTTGTAGGTGGCCTCGGCGGCTTGAGCGTACGCCGGGATAGCCAGTGACATTGCGGCCAGCCCGGCAACGGCCCCGGTGAGCACCGCGCAATATGAGTGACGCACGAGGTGCCGTCGGACAATGGCGCGCGGTGTGCGCGATAGCGATCTGTTCAGCTTGCCTGGGGTCATTCGACGTCCTTGAATCAGGTAGAAAATGAGGCTTCTATCTGTAAGGCCGAACGAAAAACGCAAACAGCTCACGTTATTCAAAAAAAAGTGTCATCACGACGCGCGCGCCCGCAGCGTGACCCAATAATTTGTGTAGCGCCGCACGTCGACCGGCAGCTCATACTCCAGTGCGCGCAGAATCCGGTCCGTGTCCGCGAGCGGAAATGTTCCCGAGACCGGCAGCGAGGCGATCTCGTCGTCGCACCCCAAATGGCCACGCCGATACCGAGATAGTTCCTCCAGGAATTGGCGCAAGGGCATTTCCGTGGCCACCAGCATGCCGCGCGCCCAGGTGGCGCTGGTCTCCTGGGCAGGGCCAGCAGCGGTGACACGCATATCGTCAAAGCGCACGCGAAAACCGGCGTGTATGACTTCTGCGACGGAATCGTTACGCGCGGCGCGAACTTCCACCGCGCCTTCATACACCTGCAGTTCGCTATCGTCGCCGTCTTGCCGGACCAGGAAACGCGTTCCCAGGGCACGTAATGTTCCGTGAGCAGTCTCCACCAGAAAGGTACGGCGGTGGGGGCCGGTATCGGCGGCCGTTGTCACCAGAATTTCGCCATGTAATAGCACTACCCGGCGCTCATTCGCGTCATAGCGCACGTTGATGGCCGTGCCAGTATTCAATACGACGCTGGTCCCATCTGGCAGTGTCACATCACGGGACTCACCGATCCGTGTGGACTCGTCGGCGCTCCAGTCCGTCCAAGGAGCTAAACGCACGGTCGTTATGCCTGCGCCTGTTACGCCTGCGAGCAGCAATAGTGTCTTGATGGCTTGGCGTCGATTTGTGCGCCGGGGCGTCAGTAATGTGGCTTGAATAAGCGGTTCAGGGACACCATGCAACCGTCCTGTCACTGCCTGCACGCGCTGCCACGCGCGCTCGTGCTCCGGGTTCGCCTTGCGCCACTCGAGACATGCTTGACGCAGCGACGCCGTTGCCCCCTCGGACTGCAGGTCAACCCACCATTGGGATGCCTGACGTACGAGACGCGGGTCCAGGACGGAGTTGGGAGACGACGTCATGATCCCGTCACTGCAGCAGGCAGCATTGCGTGAGCCCACGCACAATATGGCGTTTCACCGTCGCGACAGAGATACCCAGCTCGGCGGCGATACGTGCGTGTGTCCATCCACTGAGCTGCGACAGCAGAAAAGCCCGCCGCACTGCCGGCGGTAGCTGGTCAAGCAAAGCATCCAGGGCGTTCAACGCCTCCAACTGCAATGCGCGTGTTTCCGGCGACGGTTGCAGCGGTTCCGGCAGTTGCTGCAGTGCCTCCAGATAGCGCTGCTCCAAAAGCTGGCGACGGCGAAAGTCATACACCAATCCGTTGGCGATCGTCGCCAGATACGACCTCGGTTCGCGAATGTTGACGGGTTCGCTCTTGCCGAGGATCCGGACAAACGTATCCTGAGCCAAATCGGCCGCATGATGCACGCAGCCCAGTTTGCTGCGCAGCCACTTTTGCAGCCAGAGATGATTCTCGGCGTACAAATCCTCGATAGCGTGGATATCGGGTAGGGGGCCGGCGGACATGGCGCAGTGAAGGGTAGATGAAAATGTTAATAATAACCATTTTCATAAAAATGGGGGCAGGAGTTTTTCCGGGTGCGAGGGGGACCGGTTTCCCGAGGCGCTTTGCCGTATCTGCGTGGCAATGAACCCTCGGTCCTGAGGTCGGTATACACTCGACCGAAAGCCAGTCGCCCTGACTGCTGTCGGGTCGGCCCTAGTACAACATTTAGGAGAGAAAACATGCCCAGTCTGTTGCCCGACGTAGATCCGGACGGTTTGCTGGAATACTCGGTGGTGTACACCGATCGTGCCGTCAATCACATGTCGAACGCTTTCCAGGGCGTGATGAAAGACATTTCCCGGGTGTTGAAGCAAACCTATAACGCCTCGGCGGCCATTGTGGTGCCGGGTAGCGGCACCTTTGGCATGGAGGCCGTCGCACGCCAATTTGCGACCAACAAGCGTTGCCTGGTTATCCGCAATGGCTGGTTCAGTTATCGCTGGACGCAGATTTTTGACATGGGCAGCATCCCGTCGGAATCGATTGTGCTCAAGGCGCGCCCTGTGAGCGCTGGCAGGCAGGCACCTTTCGCGCCCGCGCCGGTGGAAGAAGTCGTAGCGGCCATCAAGCAGCACAAACCCGATCTGGTATTCGCTCCGCACGTCGAGACGGCATCAGGCATCATCCTGCCCGATGATTACTTGCGCAAAGTCGCTGATGCGGTGCATGCCGAGGGCGGCCTATTTGTGCTGGACTGTATTGCGTCGGGCGCCATATGGGTCGATATGAAAGCGGTCGGCGTCGACATTCTCATCAGCGCTCCGCAAAAGGGCTGGTCGGCATCGGCGTGCTGCGGCCTGGTCATGTTGGGTGAGACGGCACGTCAGCGTATTGGCGATACGGTCAGCACCAGTTTTGCGGCTGATTTGCGTAAATGGCTGCAAATCATGGAGGCATACGAAAGCGGGGGCCATGCCTACCATGCGACTTTGCCTACGGATTCATTGACGGTCTTGCGCGATGCGATGTTGGAACTCGAAGCCTATGGCGTCGATAAAGTGCGCGCGGAACAACAGGCGCTGGGCGATGCCGTGCGCGCATTGTTGCGAGACAAGGGGTTCAAGAGCGTGGCGGCTGATGGCTTTGCTGCCCCCGGCGTTGTCGTGAGTTATACCGATGATGACGGCATACATTCGACTCGCAAATTCGCCGCAGTAGGGATACAAGCGGCTGCGGGTGTGCCGCTGCAATGCGACGAACCGAGCGATTTCAAGACCTTCCGGTTGGGGCTGTTTGGCTTGGACAAGCTGCACAATCTGGACCGCACCGTGGGAAATCTGAAACGGGCACTGGATGCCATGTCGTGATGGCGCTGTAGCCATGCTATGACGATAGCGGGATCGTGATGATCCTGCTGGAGGACATTCTCCAGCAGGATCGATTGGACCGTTTTCAGCTCACCTGGACGTCGCCCAGCTTCTTGTACAGATGCGATCGTGAGATTCCCAGGTACTCCGCAGCCTTCTTTTTGTTTCCGTCGAATTTTTGCAGCGCATCGCGGATCAGGTCCAATTCCACGCGCGACTTGGCCTGACGTACATCGGCCGATTCCTTGGGGGCAAAAGGCAGGACGTCAGTCGGCGCTGTGATCTCGTGCAGCGCGGTATTCAACGGATCGAGGCTGACGCTCGTGTTCATTTCCAGCGGGACTTCGCAGTCGGAGCAGGTGATTTCGTTTTGCTCCGAAAAAATGGCCGCGCGTTCGACCGTGTGCTGCAACTGACGGACATTGCCGGGCCACGGCAATGATTGCAGATAAGCGATGACGCCCGGTCCGAAATACTTGCCCTTTACATTGTGGCGTTGCATGAATCGTTCGAGAAATGTCTGGGCCAGTAATGGCACATCCTCGAGGCGCTCACGCAGCGGCGGTACGCGGATAGTGACAGCGCTGATGCGGTAGAACAAATCGAGACGAAAGTCGCCATCAGCCAGCATGCGCTGAAAGTCGCGGTTGCTGGCCGATATCAGGCGAAAATCCGACCGGCGTTGCGCGCTGCTGCCCACCCGCTGAAAAGTACCGTCCTGCAGCGTGCGCAGCACCTTGACCTGTATGTCCAAGGGCATATCGCCGATTTCGTCCAGGAACAAGGTCGTGTGATCGGCTTCTTCGAATTTTCCTGTGCGGCCGCGCTTTTCGGCGCCGGTAAAAGCGCCGCCTTCGTAGCCGAATAGCTCGGCCTCCACCAGATTGCCCGGAATGGCCGCGGCGTTGACCAGCACCATGTCTTTGCTGCCGCGCGGACTGAGCTGATGGATGGCATGGGCGACCAGGTCTTTGCCCACGCCGCTTTCACCGACCAGCAGCACGGACACATCGAGGGCGGCGATTTTCTTGATGCGATCTTTCAGTTTGCGGATGGCGTCGCTCTCGCCGACGATGGAATCCATGCCGTGTATATTGCCGCGCAGACGCGGCAACTCACGCTCATAGAAACTGATCTCCTGGCGCAGGCGTCTGATTTCCTCGCTCAAGGCCTCGACGGCGGCCGGGCTTTTGAACATGACCTGACCGATCGCGCCGACGATGCGGCCTTCGGGATTGGTGATCGGTGTGCGGCTGACCACGCGGCTGGTTCCGCGCATACGTTGAATCTGACCGATTTCCGTTTTTCCGCTGCGCAGCACGGCGGGCAGGCGGCTGTTTTCAATGACGGTATTGACATCCGCGCCCCAGCTTTGCCCCCGCTGAACGCCGAAGAATTTCTCATGCACGGGACTCATGTACTGGATGCGAGCCTTGTCGTCGATGACGGTAATGGCCTCGTACGGGTCGGTCACGAAATGGCGCAGGATATCCGCCGAGAAATCCACACTGCTGACGAATTCGTAAAGTGCATCGCCGCTGTCGTGGCGATACAGCACAAAACAGCCTGTCCCGGCCGATACGAACGACACAACTGTTATCGGTTCGCTCGTGCCTTCGAGCGTGAACATGGGTGACACCTTGCGCAGGTCTCGATCCTTCCAGAGGGAAGTGAGTTTTTCCTGGATGTGTTTGTCCAGCCCGGTACCGGAGGCAAAAACGGCGTTACCCTCGGAGTCGAGTACCAGAACACCCTTGCGTGTACTTTGATTTTGTCTGCCTTCATCCATTTACATGTCCTTGTGCAATACATGGTGGACAATTTTTGGACACTTTAACACCCTGCCCAGTACGGCAGTAGAGGGAAGACACACTTGGCATGAATTGTGCTTGAAATGGGGAGGAGAACCAGGACAAGGTAACTGATGGTGGTGTGATCACGCCGTCAGCGCACAGAAGGATTCATGGAGGAGTGTTGTGAACACCATACTGACGTTGCATGATCCACAGACCGCCAGGGAAAACTACCTGAGCGGTGTGTGGCACCAGGACACACTGTATTCGCTGGCGCGCGAGCATGCCCGTGTGCGGCCCAATGCCTGCGCGGTACGTGACCCATATCGCCGTCTGACCTGGCGAGAGGTCCTCGCCAATGTCGATATCATTGCCGAGCACTTGTATCAGGGTGGCCTGCGGCGTGGCGACCGCGTGGCGATCTGGTTGCCCAACCGTATCGAGGCGGTGCTGATTTTCCTGGCATGTTCGCGCAACGGTTATGTATGTTGCCCGTCTTTGCATCAAAACTACACCAACGCCGAAATCGTCAAATTGCTCACGCGCATACGCTGCAAGGCATTATTCGCGCAGCAGGGCTACGGCGCTGACTCGGACCATTATTCGATCTTCAAGGAATCGGCTGGCATCTCGACGTTGAAGCAACTGTATGCATTGGCTCCGCAAGGCGCCGAGCCCGCGAGTGGTTGGCTGCCCGAGGGGGTGCTGCCGTTTCCTGACCATGTCAGCAGCATCGGAATCAGCAGCGCACCGGTGCTCGATCCAGACAAAGTGGTCTACCTGGCGTTCACTTCGGGCACGACCGGCGAGCCCAAGGGCGTGATGCACAGCGACAACACGCTGCTCGCCAACGGACGTGCATTGGTTGCGGACTGGAGGCATGATGCGTCGACGATTCTGCTCGCGCTCAGCCCCATGAGCCATCACATCGGCACGGTGGCGCTGGAACAGTCTCTGGTGGCGGGCATTGAACTGGTGCTGTACAACCCCGCCGCCAGCCGATCGACCCTGGATTGGGCGCTGGAAACCGGGGCTACGTATGTCATGGGCGTGCCGACGCATGCCATGGATATGCTGAATGCGTTGCGCGAGCGTGGTCTGAGCCAACTCGGCAACGTCACGGTGTTCTACATGGCGGGCGCACCCATTCCCCGCGAGGTGGCACAACGCTTCTTGGATCTGGGCGTCAAACCGCAGAATGTGTATGGGATGACGGAAAACGGTTCGCATCAGTACACGCTGCCCACGGATGACAGCAATACGATTGTGTCCACATGCGGGCGCGCCTGCAAAGGCTACGAGATCAGGATCTTCAATCCCGAAAACCCCGACCTTGAAGTGGCGCCGGGCGAGACGGGCGAGATCGGCGGTAAAGGTGGCGTGCTGACGCTGGGCTATTACGACAATCAGGATGCAACCGAGAAATCCTTTAATTCCTCGGGCTGGTTCCTGAGCGGCGATCTGGGCATGCTGGATGAAAACGGTTGCCTGCATGTGATGGGCCGCAAGAAAGACCTGATCATTCGCGGTGGCCACAATATCTATCCATCGCAGATCGAAGATCTGGCGCATCGGCATGCGGGCATCATCAAGTCTGCGGCTTTCCCGGTACCTGATGATCGCCTGGGAGAAAAAGTCTGTCTGGCGGTGATCTTCGCGTCCGGCGTTTCGCTGACCGCTGACGAAGTCCTGCAACACCTGCATGACGCGGGGCTGTCCAAGTACGACATGCCCGAGTATTTCCTCGCGATGGAGGCGTTCCCGCTCACTCCTAGCGGCAAGATCCTCAAACGCGAATTGGTCGAGTGGTTGAAGGACGGCCGTCTCGTGCCCGAACCGGTACGCTGGAAAGCGTCGTCGGCATCCAATGACGTCAACAATGCTATCAAGGAAAGGGTATCGCTATGAGCGTAAAGCTGGAGTATGACGGCGAGTTTGCGCATATCTCGCTCAATCGCCCTGAAGTGCTCAATGCATTGAGCTTCGAGGTCTTGTCTGAATTGAGTAGCGCGTTGACGCGGGTCGCCGAATCAGACGCGCGCGCATTGATTTTCACCGGTGCCGGTGAAAAGGCTTTTTGCGCAGGCGCAGACATTCCCGAGTTGATGAACCGGCCCTTGATGCAAGAGCTCGAAGGGGCTGCCAAAGGGCAAGCCGTCTTCAACCAGATTGCTGCGCTGAAGATTCCGTCCATCGCGGTGATTCATGGCTATGCCTTTGGTGGCGGCCTCGAACTCGCTCTCGCTTGCACCTTCCGGGTGGCGACAGAGCGTGCGAAGGTCGGATTGCCCGAGGTCAAGCTGGGTCTGATTCCAGGATACGGCGGCACCCAGCGGTTGCCGCGGCTGGTGGGCGAGGGACGCGCGTTGGACATGATCATGTCGGGTCGAACCGTCGCGGCGGAAGAAGCCGAGCGCATCGGTCTGGTCAACCGTATCGACAACGAGGGCAGCCCGTTGGAGATCGGTAAACGTTATCTGGAACCGTATCTGAAGCACAGTCTCTGCGCGCTGTTCTTCGCGCGCGAGGCAGTGCAGCGAGGCGGGCGCACTGGTCTGGAAGACGGCTTGCGCATCGAACGTGATTTGTCGACGCTCGCCTACCGCAGCGACGACGCTGCCGAGGGCCTGCGCGCCTTTGTGGAAAAACGGCCTGCCAATTTCAAGGACTGCTGAAACATGGACTCAGGACTGATTTATGTAACGGGGGCGAGTCGCGGTATTGGAGCGATGATCGCTTATGAGCTGGCCCGCCGTGGCTACGAGGTGGGATGCCTGTCACGCTCGGGCGACAAACCGCATGTTGCCGACGTACCCGATGATATTGCCGCGCGCTGGCATGCGGTGGCCTGCGATGTGACCCATGGCGAGGCGATGAAAGACGCCATGGCGGCGTTGCACAGCAATCTGGGCGTGCCTGTCAGGGGCCTGGTGAACAATGCCGGCCTGCATACCGAGGCGCCCACCATCGATCTGCCGATGGACGAGTTCCGCAAACTGATGGACATCAACGCGGTGTCGCTGCTGCAGGCATGCCAGATCGTGCATCCGCTGCTGAAGAATCAAGGCGGCGGCGTGATCGTCAATATCGGGTCTTTCTACGACAAGCTGGGCGTAAAGCGCAACGTGTCCTATTGCGCGTCGAAGGCGGCAGTAGGCGCGATCACGCGATGCCTGGCGGTCGAGTGGGCCAAGGACGGCATCCAGGTGATCGATGTGGCCCCGGGCTACATCATGACGGACCTGAATCGCGAGGCGATGGAAGCCGGCCCCTTGCGCGCCTATCTGGACAAACGCATTCCCCGCAAACAGCCCGGCGAAGCCCGGGACGTCGCCGTGCTGGTGGCGTCGCTGTTCCAGGAAGGCATGGGCTTTCTCAGCGGGGAGACTATTTACATCGACGGCGCGCAGAGCGTGTCGGTCTGAAGCCGCGCGGCCACGCATGAAAAGTGAAATGATCAAGGAGAAAGCATGAACGTACTGGAACGCCTGGATCAGGCGCTGGCGTTCTCGGAAGAAGAGGGCATGCTGCTCGATTCCGTCCGTGAGTTGGCCAAGAACGAAATCGCGCCGCGTGCCGCGGCCTATGACGAGAAAGGCGAGTTTCCCTGGGAGAACATCAAGGCCATCAATGCGCTGGGCCTGAACGCCATGTTCATCCCCGAAGCCTATGGGGGGATGCCCTTGTCGTACCGGTGCTATCTGGCCTGCGTGCGCGAGATATCCAAAGCCTGCGCCGCCACCGGCATTATCTGGGCCACCAATTTTCACGCGATCAAGCCGGTGATTCAGTATGGATCCGAAGAACTGAAATCCCGCATCCTGCCCCGTATGGCCGAGGGAGCGCTGGCGTCGCTGGTGATCACCGAGCCATCAGCAGGCTCGGACGCAACGGGCATGAAGACACAGTTCCGCGAAGACGGCGATGACATCGTCGTAGACGGACAGAAAATATTCATCAGCAATGGTGATGTAGCGGACGTGTATGTGGTGTTCGGCAAATGGGCGGGCGCCGAAAATGCCAAAGAGGCCATAGGCGCTGTCGTGAGCGAAAAAGGCACGCCGGGGCTGACGGTGACTGGCACCGAGCACAAGATGGGTACGCGGGCCTCTGGCACGGCTTCGTTGTCGTTCGAAGGCTGCCGCATTCCGCGCGGCAATATTCTCGCGCCGATTGGAAAGGGCTTGGGCGTGCTGCTCGGCTCGCTGAACAAATCGCGTCCCAGCGTGGCTGCGCATGCACTTGGCATTGCGCGCGCAGCATTCGAGGACGCCACTGCCTATATCAATGACCGCAAGCAGTCGGGCAAGCGCATCCTCGAATTTCAGGGGATTCAGTTCATGGTGGCCGATCTGGCGGCAGAGCTGGCACTGTGCGAAAGCTGGCTTTGGCATGTTGGCGGCCTCGTGGATCAAGGCGTGGACGACATGGGCATAGAGGCGTCCATCCTCAAGCTCAAGGCGACCGACCTCGCCATGCGCATCACCACGGATGCCGTGCAGCTGCATGGCGGCTATGGCTATTGCCAGGATTTCCGGGCTGAACGCCTGATGCGCGACGCGAAGATCACGCAGATCTGGGAAGGCACGAACCAGATCCATCGACAACTCATCGGCCGCAGCTTTTTGAAAAAGGAAGGGAAATGAGCGAGATAAAGACGGTCGGTGTCGTCGGCAGCGGCACCATGGGCACGGGCATCGCTATCGTGGCTGCCCGAGCGGGATTCAGGACCATCGTGCTCGATGCGCGCCAGGATGCACTGGACAATGCTCGCAAGCAGACCGCGGCATTTCTGGAAAAATCGGTCGCCCGTGGCAAACTGGCAGCAGGCCAGGACGAGGCCATCATGGCACAGTGGAAAGGCACCACGCGAGCCGAGGATCTGGCCGAGTGCGATGTAATCATCGAGGCCGTGTTCGAAGACCTGAAGGTCAAACACGCATTGTTTTCTCAGCTCAACGACATCTGCCCGCCTCACACGCTGTTTGCCTCCAATACGTCAACCATCTCGATCACTGAGATTGCCGGTGGCAGCGGTCGCGCCGATCGCGTGGTGGGCATGCATTTCTGCCTGCCCGCGCAACTGATGAAGCTTGTCGAAATGTCGCCTGGCCTCACCACGTCGGAGGAGACCTTTGCCAAGGCCTGGGCGTTCTGCGAAGCATTGGGGCAAAAGCCCGTCAAGACGCGCGACACCCCGGGATTCATTCTCAACTATTTCCTCATTCCGTGGCACAACGATGTCATCAATATGGTGGACCAGGGTGTGGCCACGCCGGCGGACATAGACCTCGCCGTCAAGACCGCATTGGGCTATCCGCTGGGTCCGCTGGAGCTGCTGGACATGGTTGGTATGGATACGCAGAAGCTCTTGTCCGATGCCATGCACGGCCTCACCAATGAGCCCCGTGCAGCTTGCCCCCCGCTGGTCAAACGCATGATCGGCGCTGGAAAACTCGGCAGAAAATCGGGCGCCGGTTTCCACACCTACGACAGCAACAAGATTTTCGGAGCCTGAGCACATGAGCTATCAAATTATCAAGCGTGGCGAAAGCCAATCTTTTCCTGATGCCCATGCGTTTATTGCGGCTGCTGCCGGCCAAGGCGACGGAGTCGTGCTGATCGGAGACGGCGCAGGCAAGGCGTGGAGCGAAGGCATCGAAGGGGCCGCAGGCAAAGCTTTCGTCGCCATCGAGCTCGATATGGAATGCCTGGGTGTGCACACCGGTGAAGACGAGGGTCCAGCCAATGTGGTCGGATTCGCGCGCTTTAGACTGGGCGACGATGCACCCACCAATCTGGTCGAGCTGGTGAAAAAGCCCTACACAGACGAGGCTGCCGTAAATGCCGCCAGGCAAGCTTTCGAGTCTGCGGGCCTGAAGGTGGCCGTTTGCAATGATTTTCCCGGCCGTATCCTCAATCGCCTGGTGCGTCCATACTACAACGCTGCCCTGCGCCGTCTGGACGACGGCCTGGCCAGCGCGTCGGACATGGACAAGACACTGTGTCTGGGGCTGGGTTATCCCGAGGGCCCGATTTCATTGCTCAAGCGCAGCGGGCTGCACCATCACTATCGCATCACGCAGGCGCTGTACGAGGCGCTGGGCCAGGAACCCTACGCACCCGCACGCCGCGCCCAGGTCGCATGGGCGCGCCACAACAAGGATGCGCCATGACACAACCCTTGAAAGGAATAAAGGTGCTGGACCTGAGCACCTTGCTGCCCGGGCCGATGTGCACGTTGATCCTTGCCGAAGCAGGTGCGGACGTGATCAAAGTGGAGCGCGACGCCGGCGACGAAATGCGCAGCTACGAGCCTCGCTTTGGGGACGATAGCGTCAACTTCGTACTGCTCAATCGCGGCAAGCGTTCGGCATGCTTGAATCTCAAGGCCGAAGCGGATCGCGCGCAGTTGCTGGAGCTGGTGCGCGAAGTGGACATCGTGGTGGAGCAATTCAGGCCGGGTGTCATGAAGCGTCTGGGTCTGGATTACGAAACCCTGTCGCAAATCAATCCGAGGCTGATTTATTGCTCTATCACCACCTATGGGCAGCATGGCCCTAAAGCACTCAGAGCTGCGCATGATCTGAATTTTCAGGCTGAAACCGGCATGCTGGGCCTGTCTGGGGACGCGAGCGGCGCGCCCATCGTGCCACCTACATTGACGGGCGATCTGGCGGGCGGAACGTATCCGGCGGTCATCAACATCTTGCTCGCCCTGCGCCAGCGCGATCTGGATGGAAAGGGACAGCATCTCGATGTTTCCATGACGGACAACCTGTTCACCCTGATGTATTGGGGCCTGGGCAACGGTTGGAGCCAGGGGCAATGGCCACGCGCAGGCAAGGAACTCGTCAGCGGCGGCTCGCCGCGTTACGCCATCTACAAAACGGCCGACGGCAGATTCCTGTCGGCAGCGCCGCTCGAGGACAAGTTCTGGGCTACCTTTTTGTCGCTCATCGAGGCGCCGCAATTGGCTGACGAGAAAGACGATGGGCGCATCGCGGCCGAGGTTGCGCGCATCATTGGGTCGAGATCAGCGGACGAATGGATGCAGCGGTTCGATGGGCATGACGTCTGCGTTTCTGAAGTCGTCAACCTGGAGCAGGCGCTACAGGACCCGCATTTCAAAGCCCGCGGTCTGTTCGAGCGCGAAGTATTGAACAGCAGTGGCGCGTCCATGCCCGCGCTGCCCGTGCCGGTGTGCGCTGCGTTCAGGTCAGACGAGCGCCGCGTTGCGGCGCCGGCGCTGGGCCAGCATACACAACAATTATTCGATGTCGCCACAGGAGACAGCACTAAATGAAAGCGGTCGTTATTCATGAATTCGCCGAGCCCGAAAACCTGAGCGTTGAAGACTTTGCAGAGCCGGTGCCTGGCGAGGGACAAGTGGTGATCTCCGTTACCCATGCCGGCGTCAACTACCCAGATCTGTTGGTAATGACCGGCAAATACCAGAATCTGCCTGCGCGCCCGTTTGTGCCTGGCAAGGACGCTGCAGGCACGATTGCTGTGCTCGGACCTGGTGTACAGGGCCTGAAAGTGGGCGACCGTGTCGTGGCGCAGGTCGAGTTTGGCGCTTTTGCCGAACGTACGCTCGCGGCCGCTGCGTCCTGCTATCCCTTGCCCGATAGCATTTCCGACGCAGATGCCGCGGGCATGGGATTGGTGTATCAAACGGCCTACTTTGCACTGGTGGAACGCGGACAGTTCAAGAAGGGCGAGATCGTCCTGGTCAATGGCGCTGCGGGCGGCGTGGGCGGTGCGGCCATCCAGCTCGTGAAGGCGCTGGGCGGAACAGCCTTGGCTGGCGTGGCGGGCGCAGAGCAGGCCGAGGCTGCGCGAGCCCTGGGTGCCGATCACATCATTGATCTGTCGGCACCAGACTTGCGCGAATCACTGCGGCAGCAGGTATTCGCCTGCACCGGCGGACACGGGGCCGATGTCGTGCTCGATCCCTTGGGTGACGAGATTTTCGACGCTGCGATCCGAGCGGTGGCATGGTGTGGGCGGTTGGTGTGTATTGGCTTTGCCGCAGGCCGTATTCCGACACTGAAGGTGAACTATCTGCTGGTCAAGAACATCGCCGTGTCTGGATTGCAGTGGAGCGATTATCGCGATCGTCAACCGGAGAAAGTACGCGAAGTGCAACGCGTGTTGTATGAGTTGCATGCAAAGGGAGCGCTGCGTCCGCACATTGTGGAAGTATTGCCTTTGGCGCGTTTTTCCGAGCCGCTGCGTGTACTGGCGAATGGAAAGGCAAAGGGCAAGTACGTGCTGCGTCTTTCTTGATCGATAGGCGATTGATCGAGCGGATAATGACAGGTGGCATCCGGCTGCATCGTCTTGTCGACGGCAATATGTTTTCTGGCGCAGTGCATGCAGGTACATCGCGCAGAGAGAAAAATCGCCGGCCTTATGAGCCGGCGATTTCCATGACGCGTCTACTTATGTATCAGAACGGGCAATCCGAACTGAAATTGGGACTGCGCTTTTCAAGAAACGCGTCAATGCCTTCCTTGCCTTCCGGCCCGGCGAAGCCCGTAAATTCAAACGCAAGCGATGCATCGAAAATCGGCATGGCTTGTTTGATCCAGTGATTCAGCATCATCTTCGTCCAACGCTGTGCGGCTGGGGCGCCCTGTGCGAGACGGTTGGCGATTTCCAGCGCGCGCGCTTCTACCTCCTCATCCGGCAGTGCGAGGGACACCAGATTCATGCGCTCTGCCTCTTCACCGGTAATCGTATCCGCCGTAAGCAAGTAGTATTTCGCCTTGGCCATCCCGCAGAGCAGGGGCCAGATGATCGCAGCGTGATCACCTGCGGCTACGCCGATCTTCAGATGGCCGTCAGAGAACTTGGCGTCTTTCGCCGCAATGGACACATCCGCCAGCAGCAGCGTCGCCAGACCGGCGCCCACCGCCCAGCCGCGCGCCGCCGTTACGATCGGTTTGCGGCAGTCCAGCATATTGGTCACCAGATCGCGTGACTCCTTCATCGCCCGCATGCGCAGCGCGTAGTCGTCGCACACCTTGCGCTCGTGCTTCAGGTCGCCACCGGCAGAGAAGGTCTTGCCGTCGCCTGTGAAGATCACCACGTTCACGCTGTCATCGGCGTCTACATCGCGCCAGATTTCCGATACCTCGCGGTGCATCTGGGCGTCCATGGCGCCCATCTTCAGCGGCGAGCGCATGGTGATGCGTAGCACCCGCGGGCTTGGGCGGTCAAAGGCGAGGCGTTCGTAGCGTGCGTAGCGGTCAGTCATCTCGTGTGTCTTCCTTCCATTTGAGAGGGGTGAGCGCCGGGAGGCGCCCGGAATCAATTGTTAAAGATATAGACGCAAAAGGCATGCCAGGTGTAGCGGGATAGGTTTCTCTTGGGGATTTCCCTAGGTGCATGCTCGGGTGCGACCCGGCTACAGAGCGGGATGTGTAATCGGCACGACCAGCGAGAGGCGCCATGTGTCCTCGGAGTGTCCTTATTTTGGGCACATGGCATTCATACTAGGAAGGCCGTTTGGGCGGCGCTCAGGCCGGGGTATAAAACGACGCAAGTTTGTCCAATTTCGCTGTGACGGGCGCGTTGTAGCCTGCGAGGCCGGGTGATGAAATGCACATGTGCCGTCAGGCTATTAACTCACTCGGAGCATTCATTCATGACCGAAACTATCGCCGGTATCCACATTCCAGACAGTGCTATCGCACGCGCCGCCACTCAGCTCGTTCGCGACACAGAGGACGATCTTCTCTATCACCATAGTCGCCGAGTGTTCTGTTGGGGCGCATTGACTGGCGAGCGTCGTGGCCTGGATTTTGATCCGGAGCTGCTGTATCTGGGCGCCATGTTTCACGATATGGGGCTGACAAAAGCATACTCCAGTCCCGACTTGCGCTTCGAAGTCGATGGTGCAAACGCCGCGCGCGACTTTATGCGAAGCTATGACCTTGCCGAACGCGACATCGAAGATGTCTGGACGGCGATCGCACTACATACGACACCAGGAGTCCCCGAACATATGCGACCCACTATTGCCCTGGTAACGGCTGGGGTAGAGATGGATGTGCTGGGCATTGCTTATAACGATTTCACTCATGACCAGCGCGAGCATGTGTGCAAGTGCCATCCACGCGGACTGAACTTCAAAGAAAACATCATTGATCATTTTGCGGACGGCATCCGTCATAAACCGCTGACGACGTTCGGCAACGTGAAGGCTGACGTGCTTGAGGTCAAGGTCCCGGGTTACCAGAGGTTGAATTTCTGCTCGATCATTCGCGGCTCAGCCTGGCCAAGCTGAGCTAATGGGCCAGGTGCTTCTCGAACGCCGCGTGTATACGGAAAATCAGGGTGCGTGGCAGATCTACTTTTCCCACGACGCGTTTGAGGCAAGCTCACTCATTGTCTGAAACTGGCGCGATACTGCGCAGGTGTCACGCCTAGCCGTTCCTTGAAAACAATGCGCATGCGATCCGCGGCGCCGAAACCGCAGGCATAGGCGACTGACTTCAGGGGTCTATCGCTCGCCTCCAGCATCGTGCGCGCAGCATCGACACGTACGCGCTGCACGAATTCGTGCGGCGTTACGCCGGTTTCTTGTGTGAAATGCCGAGTGAGATTACGTGGGCTCATCGATACTTCAGCCGCCAGCGATTCAAGGGTGTGCCGTTTTTCAATGTCTGCAGTGATTAACGTCTGTATCCGCGCTACGGGCGAGTCTGGATCCTCAACTGCAGTCAGGTAGGGACTGAACTGCGATTGGCCACCCTGGCGCTGTGCTACCACGACCAACCGCTTGGCTACGGCCAGAGCAATGTCGCTTCCGTGGAATTCACGGATGAGCGCAAGTGTCATATCTATCCCGGCTGTGACCCCGGCCGACGTGATCAGGCGGCCATCGCGAATGTAGATGGCATCGGCTTCGACGTTTGCCCCAGGGAACATGGCCGCCAATTTACCAGCGTTCTGCCAGTGTGTCGTGACGCGACGCTGCTCGAGCAGTCCTGCGTGGCCCAAGGTAAAGGCGCCGGTGCAGATCGAACCATAGAGATCGGCTTGGCTCGCGGCTCGTTGCAGCCACTCGTTGAGCTGAAAATCCGGCGCGGCGTCTGGTAATCCAGGTCCGCCGGCGACTAGCACGATATCAAACGGTCGCGAGGCTTCGCCAAAGGTCATATCCGCGATCAACTGCATTCGATTGGACGCATGAAGGGGAGCTCGGCTGGCTGCAACGAGGACTACTTCATACCGGTCCTCTTCTTGCAAATGGCCATTGGCCTCATGGAAGGTGTCGACCGGCCCTGCGACGTCCAACGCCTGTACGCCCTCGTGAATGACGATAGCGACCAATCTGCTTTTCATCTTGTGCTCCTTGCGTTGAACAGGATGCTTTTACTTACTGCGCTTGACCATAGCGCGGATCGTTTCCGCCAACTCGTCCTGCGCCTGCTGTTCACTGATGTCACCGACAACGGCCGCCTGAGAAAGCGCATCCGCGGCCCCAAGCATCGCCCACAGACTTGTCTGCGACACGCCTTGTGTACCTGCAAAAGGTGCGAGGATCTGCTTGCACTTTTCGATGAAGGCCAACTGGTACTGGCGCTTGACCGCAGCCAGTTCTGCGGAACCGCTGAGGGCTGCGAGCAGTTCTGGAATCTCGCGTCCCTGGGTCAGCACGCAATTGACGTAGCTGGAGGCGATAACGCGAGCCTTTTCGTTCAGGCTAGGTTTGCTAGCGGCAATTGCTGCATCAATCAGCGCAGTCTGACGGATATCGTAATCCTCATAGAGTGCTGCCAGCAGTCCATTGCGCGTGCCGAAGTGGTCATAGGCCACGGGCTTGGTGACGCCCGCTTCTGCGGCCAGCCGACCCAGTGTCAGCGCATCTGTGCCTTCATCGCCGATCAGTTTCCACGATACATCCAGCAGCTGCCGCAGCCGCTCTTCCTTGGACAGGCGGCGAGGCGAAGCCGCTACAGCCCGGCGTGGGGAAGGTTCCTGTGAACGATTTTTCATACCTGGATTGCCTCTGCCTCTGTAGCGGTATGGGACGCGAAAACCCTGCTACCGATTGCTCGCGCCGTATCGAGGTGCGCCGAGGGGAACCCAGCATCTGACGCAAGCAGCAATTCCGACGTGGCAACACGCGCACCACAATAGCCGAAAATCCCATGGTCGATTTGCGTCTTCATCGCATCGGAGTAACCATGCCGGACATATGTGCGCTGGCTGGCGCCGCCCAGTCCGATCAGATGGATTGGCAGGCGATGCAGTTTCTTGACCAACGTGCCGTCGGCGTCTTCCTCATACGCCCAGCCCTGGGTGAATACCCGGTCGATCCATCCTTTGAGCAATCCAGGGAAAGACCACCAATACACAGGATAGACCAATACCAGAGCGTCCGCGCGGTCGATGCGTGCGTGTTCCGCCGCGACGTCGAGTGGGGGCGCCGCTTCCTTCAAATGCAGGGCTACGTCCGTCTGGCTAAACCGCGGGTCAAAGCCCTCTGCAGCCAGATCGGCGATTTCGAATGAGTCCTGAGGGTTTGAGGCGGCGATGCCCTCTGCTATCTGGGCGGCGACCGCATGGGTCAACGATGCTGGGTCAGGATGTGCGACGACGATAAGGGCATGCATGGTTCATTGCTCCACAGAGAGTTTACCTACCAATAGTAACCTACTAATGGTAAGTTGTGTTCTTTATTTGAGGGAGCGGGAAATTGATCGTTGCATGGGCAAGGAGCACGGGGCCGTCCGCTGCCGCATGCTTGGTAGTACGCATAGCGTTTCGCGTATTTCGTGGCGCATCGCATTTCATCCGGTTTTGACCCAATCTGAAAAAAGCCTGCCCCGTCTTGTCAATCGACTTTGACCAGGACTCCTAAAGTGCTCCCAACCGGTGTTCGCAACTGAGCCCACCCCTGCACTAAGTTTAGAAAGGAGTTCGTCATGAACGATCAAAGCACGATCCAACCCTGGCAATGGCCGGAACAGGAATGGCGGCGTTTAGTCAGCCGCGTCAGAGCAGGGCGGCGGCTACGTCCGCAGAAATGGAAAAACGGTGCACAACTAGCTATCGCATTGGCCTTCGACTCAGATCATGAGACCAACGAACTGCGCGACGGTGGCCGCTCGATCAATCGTCTTGCCTGGGGCCAATATGGTCATCGAGTCGGTGTCCCTCGTATTTTGGATCTGCTGGAAAAACACGCGATTCCGGCCAGCTTCTATGTGCCGGCCGTGACCGCTTTGCTATACCCTGAAGAACAGAAAAAGGTAATCGCTGCGGGACACGAAATCGGCATCCATGGCTGGATTCACGAGTTGAACTCCAACCTCAGCATGGAGGACGAGCGCGATCTGATGCTGCGTTCGCTCGACGCGCTGGAAAAGGTGACGGGCAGACGCCCCACGGGTTTTCGTTCGCCCTCGGCGGACTTCTCCGAAAATACGTTGCATCTGTTGCGCGAGCTGGGCATTTCGTACGATTCGTCGCTGGGAGCCGATGACGATTGCTACGAGCTGGAGATGCACGGAGAGGCCACCGGCATCGTCGAAATCCCCTTCGATTGGGTGCGCGATGACGCAGTCTATTTCCTGATGCACAGGTTCCAGGGCCTGCGCCCCTACACGCCGCCGGCTGACGTGTTTGACATCTTCAAGCGTGAATTGGACGCCGCCTATACAGAAGGTGGTCTGTTCGAACTCACTATGCATCCGCATGTGATCACCAACCGCTCTCGGATTTGGATCCTGGACGAGTTAATAAAGTACGCCAAGACGCTGCCGGGCGGGGTCTGGTTTGCGCGCCATGACGAGATCGTTGCTTATGTATTGGCGCACGGAGAAAGATAATGACATCACCTTTGCGAGTCTTTGTAGCGGGGTTCAAGCACGAAACCAACACTTTCGCTGCGCATTTCGCCGATTGGGCCGCGTTCGAGCGTGGAGAGAGCTTTCCTCCTCCCACTCATGGCGAGCTCATGCTTGATATGGTGAAGAAAGTCGAGATTTCCGCGACGGGCTTCGCACGTCAGGCGCAACAGCGCGGCTGGACCCTGGTGCCTAGTCTGTGGTGCGGGGCGGTGCCTTCTTCCTATGTTACCGACGAGGCATTCGAGCGTATTTGTGAAACGATCGTGACCGACGCGCAACGTCTGGACTACGACGCGATTTATCTCGAGCTGCATGGCGCCGCGATGGCGCAATCGTTTGACGACGCCGAAGGTGAGCTGTTGACACGCATTCGTCGAGTGGTAGGGCCGTCAATTCCTATTGTGGTCAGTCTGGATTTGCATGCGAACGTCACAAAGGTCATGCTTGAACAAGCGGATGGCTTGGTCGCGTTTCGTACCTATCCACACATCGACTACGTAAAAACCGGCGAGCGGGCCGCCGAACTGCTCGAACGATACTTGCACAACGTCGGACGTGAGAAGCTAAGCGTCGAACGGCTACCGTATCTGATTCCGGTTAATTCTCAGGGCACCGCATCCGACCCGGCAAAAGGCGCCTATGAGTTGCTGAACGAGATAGACAAACGCTTGGGCACGATGACCAGTTTTTGTATGGGATTCCCGTCCTCGGATTTCGAAGAGTGCGCTCCCGTATTGTGGTCTCATGGCGACCGAGCGGAGGAAGCCGTCGCTACTTTGCTAAAGCGGGTCGCGGAGCCCTCGCAATGGCGCTTAAAGGCATTGAAAGCAAGGGAGGCTGTCGTCTCCGGCCTGGAGCGCGCCGCGTCAGCTCGTCGCGCCATTGTGATCGCTGATACGCAAGACAATCCTGGCATTGGCGGCACCAGTTCGACGACCGGCATGTTGCACGCGTTGCTGGACACCAACGCCGGCAACGTGTTTCCGAGGCGTGTGGCGCTGGGCGTCCTTTATGATCCCCAGGCCGCCGCTGCTGCGCACCGTGCCGGAGTAGGGCAGACTCTGGAAATCGAAATCGGGGAATCCATCGAAACGCCGACGGGACAGAGTGAGCCCCCTGTTTCTGGGACCTTTCGCGTCCTCGCCTTGTCGGATGGTGTGACGACGTTCAAGGGGCCCAAAATGACCGGGTTTCAAACCCGGCTCGGGCCGAGCGCTTGTCTGGAAATCGAAGGCGTCCTGATTGTCGTGGCGAGCGGCCGGATCGGCGCCCAGGACCGCGAGCTGTTCCGGATGGTGGGTATCAACCCGGAAGAAATGAAGATCATTGTAGTCAAGAGCACTCAGCATTTCCGAGCCGATTTTGAAGCGGTCGTGGAAACCCCTGACACCGATATTCTGTATGCCTTGGCGCCCGGTATGCTGGCGGCTGACCCGGGCGATCTGCCCTGGAAAAAGCTTTCACCTGCCACGCGGGTTCGTCCCTGAAGCCTTGGTGCAGGCATCCGCCTCTGGGGGGTACGTCTTAGCCCTCTTGCGATATCGATATCGTGCCCATCCGACTCAGTGATTCCCCCAATATGGCTTGTCCCAATTTGACAAATGCATGTCCCATTCGGACAAGTCAGCTTCAGCAGCTGGATCACTATGACACCTAAGGGCGACCCACCATCCCGGCAGTTAAGAAGCACAAATCGGAAGATGGCAGTGCCCTCAAAAGAAACAAGAACGCTGGTCCTAACCAACCTTTCGAGGGCGAAATGTCTACACAAACACCCGCGGTCAATGCTGCCGCTCACCCCGGGACGTCTGACGCGACGACTAGGCGCAGCATAGCGAGCGTGCGCACGATTCTGGCGCCAGTAATGGGCAATATATTGGAGTGGTACGACTTCGCAGTCTATGCGTTCGTTGCCGGTCTGATTGCAAAGAACTTCTTCCCTTCCAGCGACTCTGCGACGGCCTTGTTGGCATCATTTGCCGTATTCGGCGTCGGGTTTGTGGCCCGCCCTCTGGGCAGTATCATCATTGGCCGCATCGGCGATACCCGAGGCCGCAAGGCTGCGTTGCTACTGACGGTCTATATGATGGCTGCCGGCACGCTGCTGTTGGCGATACTGCCTACATACGCCAGTGCGGGCATCATCGCGCCAGCATTGCTGGTTTTGGCGCGTCTGCTGCAGGGGTTCTCGGCAGGTGGTGAATGGAGTGGGGCGATCAGCTTCATTGTCGAATGGGCACCCGAACGACGTCGCGGCCTGTACGGCAGCCTGCACATGGTCGGCGTCGTTGGCGGCCTGTTGTTGGGGTCTGGTGTGGCCGCTGTGCTCAATTCACTGCTAACGCCCGAGGAAATGCTTCAGTGGGGATGGCGCATGCCCTTTATCATCGGCTGCGTCATCGGACCCTTTGCACTGTGGATGCGCCGATCCATCGACGAGACTCCAGCTTTCGAACAAGCGGCAGCGTTGCAGGCACGCCCGGTTCCCATGCTGCAGGATGGCGCGGGATTCAGGCTAGCGGTCAGAGCATGTGGCATGTCGGTGCTGTCCAATGTCAGCTTCTACATACTGTTGTTCTACATGCCCACATGGGTGACATCGAATCTACAGGTGACGGCATCCGAGGCATTGTGGGCCAATACCGTGGGACTATTGTTGCTGGCGGTGCTGACGCCGGTGTTTGGCCAGATATCCGATCTGATAGGCCGCAAGACCGTCCTGATGTTCTCCTGCGTGTTTGCATTGCTCGCCTCTTACCCGGCCTTTAACCATCTGGTGTCGTTGACGCCTGCAACATTAAAAGACCTGCTGTTGGTGCAATGCATATTCTCGGTGATCCTTGCGGCCATCGCAGGTGGATTGCCTACGACGTTGGTCGAGATGTTCCCGACTCGCAATCGCACGACTTGGATGAGCATCGGATACGGTGTCTCGGTGACATTATTTGGAGGCTTTGCGCCATTCGTTGCAGTGTGGTTGATTCAGAGATTCGAGACGCCGATTGCACCCGTTTACTACCTGATGGGCGGTGCATTGCTGTCAGGCATAGTCACACTGTTCGCGCGAGAAACCGCCTTTGCCAAACTGAAGTGATCGCCAGCCGGGCCGTGCCCGTGCGGAGCAGGCTGAACGCAGTAGCCGATCTATTATTATTCCTACTGCCATCGGCCCCGTCGGTTGGGAAATAAGCAATGGAAGCGCGAAACAGAAGAACGATCCGCAGCGCCACGCTGGTCGGTTTTCCCGATGCCGCCGGCGCGGTGGGATTGGATCCTGCGAAAATGTTGGCCGGCGTGGGCCTGGATATCGCCTGTATGGAGGATCTGGAAACTCAGATCTCCTTCGACGCTTTCTTGAAACTCTTGGCCGAGTGCGCTCGAGCATCCGGTTGTCCGGACTTTGCGACGCGCGCTGCGATTCAGCGCGGCGTCCCTAATTTGGGTGAGGTCACGCTGCTAATGCGCGAGGCTGAAACCGTCGAGCAGGCGATCAATTTCTACACGTCTCATTTGACGCTGCATGCCGACGGGACGTTTATTCAGTTGGATAAACGTTTTCAGAATCCTCTGGTAGTGATCGAAATATCGGCACGCACACGAGAGGAGTCCTTTCAATGTACCCAGTATGCATTAGTGGGTGTGACGATGCTGGTGCGTTGGTTGCTGGGCGAAGACTTTCAACCCGACATGATTGCACTCGCATTTGCCAAGCCGGCCAATATGCGGGCGTTTCAGCGTTTTTTTAAATGCCCCGTGCAGTACAAACAGGTTTTGTCGGGGCTGGTCATTAATGAAAGCATCCTGCAACGCACGCCGGTGACGTCATCTCCATTTCTGAGACGCCTCGCCATGCAACAGCTGAATCCCATCATGAAACGCTCGGTGGCCAGTTTCTCGAACAAGGTTGAGCGGCAGATGAGAAAGATGTTGGATGAGGGAGGGTGTGATGCGGAATCCTTGGCTGCCCATTTCAATATGGACCGCAGAACGGTGAGTCGGCATTTGTCGAGCGAAGGGGTGACGTTTTCGCAGATTCTCCAATGCGTGCGAGCGGATATTGCGACTCGTGCGTTGGCAGAGACTGGCAGTTCGCTAGCCATGATCGCCGACCAAACCGGTTTTGAAAGCCTGAGCTCATTTTCTCGTTGGTTTCAGCGATCGTTCGGTTGCAGCGCTACCCAATGGCGCAGTCAACAGGCCGCACGAGATTCTGCGGAAGCTGGCGCCCTAATGAGCCTGGATAAACAACGCTAGCCGATGTATGTTGTAGTGCAGCCGCTGTAAGAGGGCATGACCGTCTCTGCCTCAATGGAACCGCTCGCCGCGCTCAAGCTGGGCAAGGATTTTTGCCAACCGCCTGGCGCGTGTTTCGGGACGCTTAGCCGTGTGAAGCCGATAGTAGATCGCATAGAGGTTCTTGCGATCCAATGTCTGGAAAAAGGCCAGGGCGGCAGGCATTGCCTCCAGAGCATCCAGAAAGTCTTGCGGGATGGTCATGGCGGCGGATCCTTCGTAGGCGCTATCCCATTGACCGCCAGCCTTTGCCGCCTCGACATGGGCGAGGCCCGCAGGCGTCATCCGCCCCTCTTCGATGAGCCGAGTTGCATGCTCGCGGTTCTTGGCAGACCAGTTTGACTTCTGCTTTCGAGGCGTTAGGCGTTGCATAAACGAAACCTCATCTAGCGGCAGCTTTTGCCCGTCGATCCAGCCAAAGCGGATGGCTTCGATCACGCAGTCTGTCCAGGTGACCGATTGCTTGCCAGATCCTTTCTTGAATATCTGCACCCACACCTCGCTACTGTGCTGATGATGACTCATCAACCACTCGCTCAATTCTGCAGAGTTCCGGAAGGCGATTGGTTTGGGTTTGCTCTGGGACATGCCATGAGGTTAGCAGAACTGAGAGCATGGCGGGTTATGTTGCTCCGACGGGAATGGCCTTATGGGAGCTCGTCACTCAATTAGCCTGCGTGAGCAGCGATCAAAAGCATCATAGGACGCTCTAATTCCTCGGCGAGACCAGGGTTCTCCTGAATCTGAACCGGCGTTGGCGCGAATTCCTCAACCTGATCGATCTGAAAGCCATTCCGGATGAGCGTATTCAACGTCGTTCCAAGCATCCGGTGATATTTCAGGACCCCATCGGCGAACCAATTGGTGCGACGCTCGCCTTCAATCGCATAGCCATTCACCGGCCATGTCTTGCGACCTCGGCCATCCTCGATCCAGTTCGGTTGCGACGCGGCCATGAAGATCGGATGCTCAATGGTGAATACCAACGCGCCGCCAGGTACCAAGGCCCGATGCATCGTGCCGACGAGACGATCAAAGTCTTCGACATAATGAAAGGTGAGGGCGCTGTAGACCAGTTCGAAGCTGCGAGCCGGCAGTTCGAGTGTGTTGAGGTCGGCAATACGATATTCGATTGCATCATCGCGTGTATCCGCGCGGGCGCGATTGATCATATTCTCCGATAGGTCATATCCGACTACCGAGGTAGCTCCATTCTCGCGCATCCAACGGGACGCCCACCCAAACCCGCAGCCGAGATCAGCGACACGCTTGCCCTGCAGCGATGGCAGCATTGCTTTGATAGCGCCCCATTCGGGAGCACCCTCCAACCCGTGGACCTGTCTGGGCAGTTGACTGTATTTGGCGAAGAACCGCGGATCGTCGTATATGTTCTGTGCCATGTTTGCTTCCTTTGAAAGATTGGACGAGGCGTTAGCGGCTCCGATCGGCGAGCTGCGCGCCGCGGTCAACGGACGTTCGTTTTATGAATACGCTCATCCCGCTCCGTCTACGAATAGCGCAACTACCATATCGAATTCTTGCCGTAGATCAAGACGAGGCTCCATGAGCCAACGCATCAGGGCACCCAGATACAAATAGTGGAAATAAGTCCCAAGCTGCTCTGCTGGACGATCAGTGCGTAGCTCTCCGCGCTCCTGCGCTGCGGCGATCAGCATCTGCCAGACGGGCAAGATGCCTGTGTCCTTGTCCGCCGCCGCGCTCGGATCGAAAGTCGCAAACTTGTGCCGGATGTAAGGCAGCAAGTAATCCGTGTGCTGCTCGCACCATTGCGCAGACAGGTGCAGCAAGCGCAACATACTACCGCGGAAGCCGGCTTGGCTATCAATGCGGAAATTCCGCTGTGCCAGATCATTTGCCAACTCGTCCTCCAGCACACGCTCCAGCAACGTCTCCTTTACAGGAAAGTATTTGTACAAAGTGCGTTTGGATACGGCAGCCTCGCCGGCGATCTGCTCCATCGTCACGTGCACATAGCCATGCGATTGGAACAGTTGCTGAGCAACACGCTGGATGTGCGCGGGAATCTCTGCGCGGCGGTCGGGGCGTATGAGCTTGCGTGGCATGCGTAATGATGTTGCGGCGAGTGAAAAATGATATGCTAAAAGTATACGTCGTTTACTTTAACGTTGAAAGCCCATGAAAATAGTCGTCCTGACATACGGCACCGACGGGGATACGCGTCCGTTGATTGCGTTGAGCCACGCCTTGATGCAATCCGGGCACGAGGTTTCCTTGCTGGGAGAGGCGCGATCACTGGATTTGGCGCATCGGCTCGCGGTGCCGGCGGCGCCTTTGGCAGGCGATATTCGAGCGCTGTTTACCCGATGGAGCCAGTCGGGCGCACGAGGCACAGCCAAGGCGCTCGTA
Organism: Bordetella genomosp. 4; assembly: GCF_002261185.1. GTDB lineage: Bacteria > Pseudomonadota > Gammaproteobacteria > Burkholderiales > Burkholderiaceae_B > Bordetella_A. The sequence continues at coordinate 489,703 of NZ_NEVQ01000022.1, read as the reverse complement.
GAGTTGACCAATGCGAACGCTGGGGCGTGGATGGCACAGACGTTCGAGGCTGCGCAGGGCTGCGATGCCATCGTGGTGTCGGGGCTGACTGGCTTTGTTGGGCTCTCCGTTGCAGAACGTTTAGGAGTTCCGGCGATCGGCGCGGGGATGATCCCGCTGACGCCATCGAGAGAATTTCCTTCCCCTTTTTTACCGTCCGCGTGGGTTCCCGAACGATTGAACCGAGCTAGCCTTGTCCTGACGAACCAACTGCTGTGGTTGGGCCTCAGGAAAGCACTCAATCGTGCCAGAGCCGATGTGCTCGGGCTGCCGCCCAAGGCAAAGCTTTGGACGGAACATCCGATGCTGTACGGCATTTCACCCACGCTATTGCCACAGCCTAAAGACTGGCCGGACAACGCCGTAATGTGTGGTCAATGGGTGCCGTCGCACGGTACAGACTTCATTCCACCAGCCGAGTTGACGCAGTTTCTCGCCAACGGTCCGGCGCCTGTCTATGTGGGTTTCGGCAGCATGACTGGCATCGATCTGCCGAAGATGCTTGAAACTGTCATCAAAGCATTGAACGGCCGTCGTGCCGTGGTTTGGCCGGGGTGGAGTGACATCGGATCGATGACGCTTCCGGAAAATATTCTGCGCATTGATGCCATGCCGCATGACTGGCTATTCCCCAGAATGGCTGCCGTGATACACCATGGTGGTTCGGGGACATCGCATTCAGCTGCGAGGGCAGGCAAGCCGTCTATTGTCATGCCCTTTGCAGGAGATCAGTTTTTTTGGGCGGATCGGCTGTATGGGCTGGGAGTAGCGGCGCCTGCGGTGTCGACTGCTCGCTTGAATGCTGCGGCTCTTGCCGATGCTATTTCATTTGTGGAGCAGCCCGCCGTTGTTGATCGTGCCGGCGTTGTGGGGCGGGCTATGGCTCGCGAAGACGGATTGGCGGTGGGCGTACGGATGGTCGAGGGATTCCTTGCTCTTGGATCCGATGGGGCGCGGGGAAATTAGTTTCTGGGTCAAATGGTGACAGCAGAAATTTACGGCGCGCTCCCGGCCGAAAGCGTGGCGCGCCACGCGCTGGCCAACCATGGTTGCTGGTCCCGGGGTAAACCGGCGGGACGGTAGTAGTGCGTGATTTCAGTGAAGCCGGCGTTTTCCACATAGCGGCGCCAACTGTCGATGTCATGATATGCACCGTAGCGGCCGCGATTCCAGCCTTCCTCATTGGCGCCTCGGGGATTGGATGCAAACAGGACGCCGCCAATTTTCAGTGCGGCAGGTAGATTGGCGAGCACGCGCGGGAGCTCCTGGGTGGGAACATGAAACAGCGATGCATTGGCGTAGATGCCATCGAAGTAGGCGGTCGGCAGATTGAGCGCTAGAAAATCTTGATGCCATACCTCGCAGCCTGATGACTCGCGCGCCATCTCTACGAACCGGCTTGCGCCTTCCAGTCCGATGGCATGATGACCGCGCGCCGCGAAAACGCGGAGGTCCCGTCCCGGTCCACAGCCGAAATCCAGGATGCGATACGGTGGCGGGCCCTGAATATTGTCCAGCAATGCAGCGATGTTTTGGCTGACGTCGTGATCAAGCGTACCGGCGCGGAATTCTTCGGCGCGATCTTCGTAATGGCGCAGCGTCTGTTGTGAGATTAGGTTCAGGTCATCGGCACTGAAGGGCATGCGGGGCCTCGCGGTAGAAAGGGAGCCCGAGGCAATTGTTGCACGACTGACTGGGCGGGGCCAGGCTCCAACAGTTTGACGCACGGGCTGCGCATCCGCTTTGGGTCGGTGAACCACAGCTAAAGCAATCTGCTCGAGCGGTTCGCCCAGCGCCGGGGTTGAACCCGTGCTCATCAAGGACTAAGCTGACCCCTGGCTATCGAGAGCGGCAACTGCGGATCCACAACAGCAGCAATACCGGAACCGTCCGCCGCAAGGAGAGCACTATGCGGCATGCGGTAGATCTGTCCGGGCGCGTGGCTATTGTCACTGGCGCCAACTCAGGGATCGGGCGTGGCGTCGCCCTGGAATTGGCGGCAGCAGGCGCGCGCGTAGTCGTCAACCATCGTCCCAACGAAGACTCCGAGCGGCGCGGCGTCGAGGTCGTGCAGGAAATTGCCCGTGCGGGCGGCCAAGCCGTGCCAGCTGCCGCCGACATCAGTCGCGAAGACGACGTCGAGCATTTGTTCCAGGTCGCTGTGGATCACTACCAAGGCGTCGACATTCTGGTCAACAACGCCGGCATCGAACAGCCGGCAGCCATCCAGGACATGACGCTGGCTCAGTGGCAGAAGGTCATCGACATCAACCTGACCGGTCAATTCTTGTGTGCCCGCGCCGCGGCCCGGGCCTTCCTGAATCGCGAATCCCCATCGTCGAACAACATCGCCGTCGGCAAGATTATTTTCATCAGTTCGGTCCATGAGGTCATCCCGTGGGCATTTCAGGCCAACTATGCCGCGTCCAAAGGAGGCGTGTCGCTGTTGATGCAATCATTGGCGCAAGAGCTCGCTCCGATGAAAATTCGCGTCAATGCCGTAGCGCCCGGCGCGATACGCACGCCCATCAACGCGCCAGCGTGGAACACACCGGAAAGCCTGGCGTCGCTGCTCAAGCTGATTCCATACGGGCGTATAGGCGAACCGGAGGACGTGGCGCGCGCCGTCGCCTGGTTGGCCAGCGACGATTCCGACTACGTCACCGGCTCCACGCTGTTCGTCGACGGCGGTATGACGTTATATCCCGCGTTTCGCGGTGCGGGGTGAGTTCATGTCAAAGCCCATTGAAGACTATGGCCTGATCGGCAACATGCTGTCCGCGGCGCTGGTGGCGCGTGACGGTTCCATCGACTGGCTCTGCTTGCCGCATTTCGATTCGCCGGCATGCTTTGCCGCCTTGCTGGGTGACGAGAGCCACGGTCGCTGGCTGGTGGCGCCTAGCCAATCGGGATACACCACCACGCGTCGCTATTTGCCAGACACCGCCGTGCTGGAAACCCGCCATGAGACGTCCTCCGGCGTCGTGCATGTGTACGATTTCATGCCCCTGAGTGATGAAGAAGAACGGGTAGATGTAGTGCGCATTGTGCGAGGCGAGTCGGGCCAGGTCGACATGAACATGGAATTGACGCTGCGCTTCAACTATGGGCAGGCGGTTCCGTGGGTGCGGCGGCGCGACTACGGCTTGAGTGCCATCGCCGGGCCCGATGCTGTCGAGCTGCATACGCCGGTGCCAATGGAAGGCCGCGACATGAAAAGCGTGGCTTGCTTCACCGTGCGGGAAGGCGAGACCGTGCCATTTACCCTGTCGTATCATCGCTCGCACAAGACCCCGCATTTTGTGCCCGATCGCATGGAAAGCATGGATCGCACCATCGCGTGGTGGCACGAATGGGCCAAGCGATGCCATTGGGATAACGGCCCAGGTGCGCGGCGTGACGCGGTGGTGCGATCGCTGATCACGCTGAAGCTGCTGACTTTTCAGCCGACCGGCGGCATCGTGGCTGCGCCCACGACTTCGCTGCCCGAACAACTGGGCGGCAGCCGCAACTGGGACTACCGCCATTGCTGGCTGCGCGATTCGGCCCTGACTCTGTATGCCCTGCTGAATGCCGGCTATCGGGAGGAAGCCGAGGCCTGGCGGCAATGGTTGCTGCGTGCGGCGGCCGGCCACCCCAATCAACTACAGATCATGTATGGGCTCGCTGGAGAACGCTGGCTGCCCGAGCACGATATCCCCTGGCTGCCTGGCTATGAGGGCAGTACGCCGGTACGCCTGGGCAATGGCGCGGCTGGGCAAATGCAGTTGGATGTGTATGGCGAACTGATCGAGACACTGCACGCCGGGCGAGTGGCCGAGCTGGCGCCGCTGGCCGAGGCTTGGCGTATGCAGAAGGTGCTGCTCAAGCCGCTCGAAGATCTATGGCGACAGCCCGATCATGGGATATGGGAAGTACGCGGGCCACCGCGGGCATTCACCCATTCGCGACTGATGTGCTGGGTGGCGTTGGATCGCACTGTGAAGTCTTGCGAACGCTTCGGCCTGCAAGGTCCGGTGGACCGCTGGCGTGCCTTGGCCGCCGAGATCCGCGATGATATATGCACGCATGGCTACGACGCGCGGCGCAACACCTTTGTGCAGTACTACGGCGGCACGGCGCTGGACGCCAGCTTGCTGTTGATTCCGCAGGTCGGTTTTCTACCGGCAGACGATCCACGCGTGGCGGGTACTGTGCAGGCGATCGAGCGCGAGTTGCTACGCGACGGTCTGCTGCTGCGCTACTCGACCGAGCACAGCGACGATGGCCTGCCAGGCGACGAAGGCGTGTTCCTGGTATGCAGCTTCTGGCTGGCCGACGCCTACATCATGCAGGGGCGGCTGGATGACGCACATCGCTTGTTTGACCATCTGCTGTCGCTGCGTAACGATCTGGGACTGCTGGCCGAAGAATACGACGTGGTGCGCAAGCGCCTGGTGGGCAATTTTCCGCAGGGTTTTTCGCATATCGGTTTGGTCAATACTGCTTATAACTTGAGTGCCGCAGGCGGCCCGGCGCGTCAGCGTTCGTCGCGCGACGCGCCGCAAGAGTGAGGGCGATCCGCAGGCACGCAGGAGCGTTGATAACGTTGGGTGTCATGCCTGCCTGGCAACTCCGGGCCGATCTCCGTCAGCGGATTACCAGAGATTCGATCTTGTCGTCCGCCAGGACAAAAATATGTTCGAGCTGCACGGGGCTGCCTGGAAAGTTTCCCACCACGTTGGTGGTAACCGTTACGTGGTTCCCCTCGTGCAGGGTGTCCAGAGGTTCGATGCTGTACTCGAACTTCTTTTGTGCCTCGGTTTGCCAGGCCGCAATGGCCTCATGTCCGCGATGGGTTCGGCCTTCGTCATGAACAGTCGCGTTCGGCACGAAACAATGAACAAGGCCGGCGATATCCGAACGGTTGCTGGCGGCGAAATAAGTATCGATGACGGTGGGTAGGGAGTCTGGCATGTTTTGTGTCTCTTGAATGAAGTACAGCCATTCTGCGCAATAGCTATAGAATCATCAAGAACGCACTAAAAAGTAAGTTACTGCGAAATGAGAAAGCAATACACGGCGGAGACCGCGGCCAGCGGCGTGGAGGAAATGATTCGACTGCTGGATGGTCGCTGGAAACTGATTATCCTGTTCCACTTGTTCGACGGAAAGGTTCAGCGCTATTCCGATTTCGAACGATTGATCCCCAGCATCTCCCAAAAAATGCTGGCCCAGCAGTTGCGTCAACTGGAAAGGGACGGGCTCGTTGCTCGAAAACTGTATCCGCAGGTGCCTCCCAAGGTTGAGTATCGATTGACGGAATGGGGCCAGGCTCTGTGTCCGGCGTTGGACGCGATATTGCGGTGGGCCGAACAACGTGACGGGCGGGACGGTCAGGATAGATGTCAATGCTGAGCATGACGGCGTAATGCTTGCTGGCGACGCCAACCCTTATTTCCAGGTACATCGGCGACGTCGAGCAATTAAAACGAGACAAGAAAGCTCGATGCGAGTATCATGCACGGGTTGTTCATCAATAAAACGGCTCAAAAAGCCGGCCAAATGCCGTGTACGCGGCGCCCTTGTTGTTCAAGATTATCTACGTACTTGGTGCAGAGTTGCGAGATCGCTTTAGTCGCGCGACTGTGCCTGGGTAACGCTGGAAGTACATCCGTAATTCTGAACCGTGTGGTTCTACTGTGTTGGTAACGCGTTTGCCAACGCCACTTCTATTGGCGCGCGCCGAAGGGCAGAGTTGTTTTCTGCTGGCCAAAGGGTCTCGCAGCGCGATAGAGGTAGTAGTCATTCTGATGAATGCGTTGGCATTGCCATGGGCATTGCCGACGCACGCATCAAAACCTCGAAGGGGTGACTCGTCGTCCCTTCACACATGGAGGAAATATCCCGTTGTCCATCACTAAGAAATTCAGCGCTGGCATGTTGGTGCTCGCCGTTGTGATCGGTGCCCCTGCACATGCATTCACCCCGGAATCAAGCGACCCGATAAAAATCGCGGACAATAACTGGTCGAGCCAAAAAGTGCTCGCTCGTGTCGCTCAACAATTGCTTGAAAAGCTAGGCTACCAAACCAAAGTGGTGCCAGCCGATAGCCAAGGGCAATATGCAGCAATGGGCCTGGGCGATCTGGATTTACAGATGGAGATCTGGGAAGGGACCATGCACAACAGCTTCATGAAGGAAGTCAAAGCTGGGCGCATGGTCGATTTGGGCAGTCACACCGCGACAACGCGCGAGGATTGGTGGTATCCAGAGTACATGGAAGAAATCTGTCCCGGTCTGCCGGACTGGAAAGCATTGAACGCCTGCGCCGAGAAGTTTGCCGTGCCCGAGACGGCTCCCAAGGGCCGCTATCTGGCAGGCCCGGTAGACTGGATCAAGCACGACAAAGAGAAAATCGAGGCCTTGGACCTGAACTTCACTGTGGTCAATGCAGGCTCCGCCGCAGCATTGTTCGGCGAACTCAAGTCGGCCTATGCACGCAAAGAGCCGATCGTGTTGTTCAACTGGGCACCGAACTGGGTTGGCGCAGAATTCGCCGGCAAATTCGTCGAGTTTCCCGAGCACGAAGCCGCTTGCGTCGAGGACCCGAAATGGGGTGTCAACCCCGATAAGACCTACGATTGCGGCTCACCCAAAGGTGGCTACCTGAAGAAGGGCGCCTGGTCCGGCTTTGAGAAAAAATGGTCCTGCGGTTATCAGTTGATCAAGAACATCGACTTTACTGGGCCGATGATTGATCAGGCAGCGGCATTCGCAGATGTCAAAGGTCTGACGCACGATGCAGCCGCCACCGCATGGATCGAGCAACATCCACAAGAGATCGCAGCCTGGATGCCGGATTGCGCTAAGTAATCCTCCGAGTGCGCGCGACACGAGCGACGTGGCCGCGCGCACCGTCCTATGGGTATTCGCACCACGATGTGCGTCATCTCAGATCCGTCTCGTACTTTCCGACACTATCGATTTTTGCGCTGAGTCAGCCTTGATATCGCCATATCGCTGATCTTGTCGGAAAGTGTCCGCGCAGTGCTGCGCGCTATTCGACAGGAATAGTCATGAGTGACTCGGTAAAAATTTCATGCCAAAACCTATGGCACTTGTTTGGCAAGCGTGCCACAGGCTTTCTGGAAAAACATCAATATCAACCCAGCGACGAGCAGCTCGCCGCGGCGGGGTTGGTCGCAGCCGTCCGTGACGTCAGTTTTGATGTCCACAAAGGCGAGATCCTCATCATCATGGGCCTGAGCGGCTCGGGTAAATCGACGCTGATCCGCTGTTTGACGCGACTGATCAAACCGCATGCGGGGCAAGTACTGTTTGATGGTGTCGACTTGCTGCAAGCCTCGCGCGCCAGCTTGACAGATATCCGTCGACGCAAGATGGGAATGGTGTTTCAGAACTTCGGTCTGCTGCCACACCGCACTGTGCTTGAGAACGTCGCGTTTCCGCTGGAAATACAGAACGTTCCCGAATCGACGCGCTTGGCCAAGGCGCAGGAGTTGATTGCCACGGTGGGCCTGGAGGGACGCGAGCATTATTTCCCTCGGCAACTGTCCGGCGGGCAGCAACAGCGTGTTGGCATTGCTCGCAGCCTGATCGGCGAGTGCGACGTGTGGTTTTTGGATGAGCCATTCTCCGCGCTGGATCCGCTGATCCGCCGCGAGATGCAGGACGAATTCATCAAGCTGCAATCCAAGCTGCACAAATCCATCGTGTTCGTCACGCATGACTTCGACGAGGCCGTGCGCCTGGGTGACCGTATTGCGATCATGAAAGACGGACGTCTAGCGCAGATCGGAACGGCCGAAGAGCTGCTGCTGACGCCGGCCAACGATTACGTCAAACAATTTGTGCAGCATGCGCCGCGCGCCAAACTCATCACGACGCAGCGGATCATGACACCGGCCGACCCGACCCATATCACGATCGCTTCGGATCAGGATGTGATTCGGACGACCGATGTATTGGAGAAAATCGCCAAGCGTGTGATTGCTTCCGAGCGGGCCTTGCCCGTCGTCGACGCGTCGGGCACGCTAGTCGGACAGGTCAGCCGCGAACAAGTGGCAGGAGCGCTGTTCCAATGAGTCAGGCTGCCATGCTATCGAAAAACGACGTGACGCAGGCTCTCGATTCGCCTCGATCCACATCGCCTGCAACCACGTACAGTGCTGTCATGGCGCCGCCGTCAGAGCGTCGGCCACAGGCATCTCGGCATCGCGGCGTGTTTTACTGGATCACCGCTCTGGCGATCATCTTGCTGGGTCAGGTAGCAGCAGAGCGAGTGAGCTGGGTTGCGAAATACCCTTCCGATTGGATGTTGCCGCTAAAAGACTGGATCGACGCGTTCTTTGAGTGGGTCGTATACGGTGCGCGTTTCTTCGAAGGCACAGCGTTTGAATTCACCGCACGCAATGTGACGCGCGGGTTTTCATCCTGGCTGTCTTATCCGTTGAGCTTTAGCGAATCGCTGTTCTTCAATGGCTTTGCCGGCAGTGTGCCTGCCTTGCCGTGGATCACGGTGACGGGCCTGGCCACGATACTGGGCCACTGGCTCGGCGGATGGCGCACTGCGCTGCTGGCTGCGGTGGCGTTCACGTACCTGGCGCTGTTCGGCGTCTGGCAGCCGTCCATGCAGACGTTTGCGCTCGTGGTTATCACGGTGCCCATGGTGTTCCTCATCGGTCTGGTGCTGGGGATATTCATGAGCAAGGGCCCGCGCTTCAAGAGCGTGGTGACGCCGTTATTCGATGTCCTGCAGAGCATGCCGCCCTTTGCGTACCTGGTGCCCATCGTGGTGCTGTATGGCGTCGGTAACGTGTCCGCCATGATTGCGACGGCATTGTTCGCGGTGCCACCGGTCGCGCGCTGTGTGGCACTCGGTCTGGAAACGGTCAGTAGCGGTGTGCTCGAGGCCGGGCGCATGATGGGCTGCACGCGTTGGCAGCTGTTGTGGCGAGTGCAGATACCGGCCGCGCGCTCGCTGTTGCTGACGGGCTTGAATCAAGGCGTCATGCAAACCCTCGCCATGATCGTGCTGGCGGCATTGATCGGCGCCTCGGGTCTGGGCAGCGAGTTGCTGACGTCGCTACAGTCCTTGCGTCTGGGACAGGCATTGGAACAAGGTCTGGCAATCGTCGTGATCGCCGTGGTCCTGGACCGTCTGAGCCGGGCCTACGCCTTGAAGGCGCCGGTTTATGTGGATCCGGACCTCAGCTGGCGGCAGCGTCATCCTCATTTGGTGATGGGGCTGGTATTCCTGGCGGCCAGTGTGTTGCTGGCTCGCGTGGTGCCAGGCCTGGCGCAGTTGAGCGGTGAGCACACCATCACCTCGGCTGCCTTCTGGAATGCAGGCATCGACTGGATCAACTTGAATCTGTATGACTCGGTGCAGGCGTTTCGCAATTTCATGCTGCTTGAGGTGTTGATCCCGATTCGCACGTTTTTTCAGGCGATCCCGTGGGTAACCTTTGTCGCACTCGTGGCGTTGGTCGGCTATCGCTTCGGCGGTTGGTCGGTGGCGCTCGTCGCCGGACTGCTGATCTGGTTTCCTGCCGGTACGGGGCTGTGGACCGAAGCCATGACCACGCTGTATATGATCGGCACGGCTGCTGTTGTGTGCATCATCGTAGGCTTTGTGCTGGGTCTGCTGGCATCGCGTACTGCCAACTGGTCCCGCTTTGCGGCGGGCGTATGTGATTTTTTCCAGACCTTCCCGTCGTTTATCTACCTGATCCCCGTCGTGATGCTGTTCAAAGTCAGCGATCTGTCCGCCATCATTGCCGTGCTGTTGTTTGCCGTGGTGCCGATGGTGCGTTACACGATATTGGGTTTGCGTAGCGTACCTGCGTCCATTATGGAGGCCGCAACACAACAAGGTACGACGCCGCTGCAACGCTTTACGAAGGTGGAGTTGCCGATTGCCTTGCCTGAAATCATGCTGGGTGTGAATCAGGTGATTTTCATGGCCTTGTTCATGGTGGCGATTACCGCACTGATCGGCACTCAGGATCTGGGGGCGCAGATCAATGCTGCACGTTCCGGTAATGAAATTGGCAAGGCGCTGGTGGCGGGGCTGTGTATTGCTTTTATGGGGATTGCTGCCGATCGGTTGATTGGAGCTTGGGTTAAGCGCAAGAAAGTTGAGTTGGGCTTGGTAGTGGCTTGATCCGTCGTCGTACTCAGTTGCCTCGGGTTCTCGAGGCGACTGAGTACGACACCTGTTGTCTCTTAAGTTAAAACGGCTCAACGGGTTTGAAAATGCCCGTTTTCGTCATTTGTCGCCGTATATCAAATTGAGCGAGTGACTCCACAACATCGATCCTGGCGAGTTGCTCGAAATCGATACGCTCCCAGTCGTCTCGCGCCACACTGACCGAGTATAAGTAGTCATCACGTACTTCGCCGGTGGCAGTGTCGTGACGCTGAGAAAAGCCCGATAGTGTGACGCGGCGTGCGCAGGGAAGAGCAGCGAAAGTTTCGCCGATGATTCGGAAGCCCACACCGTGTACATGTGCCATATAGCGCTTGCGTACTTGCACGGCTGGTAAATCCTTCACAGAGAGTTTTAAGCCTCGAGCCGGAACTGCTGCGGTTTTTGACGGCATATCTTCAATTTCGGGCAGATCCACGTCGAGACGGATATGTTGGCCTTGCTCTGCGATTTCCAGTGATATCAACGTTTCCCTTGGCCAACTGATGTCCTGCAGATTCTCCTCCAACCAACGTTCCATGGCGGCGGGGTCCTGATGAATCTCATGTTCGAGAAAATGGCGTCGTTGTGTCTGATTCTGCTCATGTTGATCCTTGTTTTTGTGCCATGCGTCGAGTTGGCGTTGATAGTTAGCCCTAGCCTGTTGATGGGCAGCCTCCAACTTCGCCAATCGCTTAGAAAAGAGTTTTTCCCACCAGCGCGGGGTTGGTGGCGCGGGCTGGGACGGCGCTGGGGGTGGGTAGGGCTCGGGCGAAAAGGTAGGTGAAATGTGAGGTGAAGGCGTATCTAGATGGATGTTAGCGAGAGCATCAAGCTCCCCATTGATCTGGTCGCACTTGCGCTGAATCAAATCCAAGATAGCTTCGCGGTTTTGCTTCTTTGCCTCCTCAACCACAGATTCGCTGACGAGCTTGCCGGCCTTGTCGTGGAACGTGAGAACACCATCATCCGTGACACCGCAGGTTAGGGCGACGTAGCCGCGCGGTGCGGGCTCAGGGGCGGCAGAACGTCGTGGAGAGGGAGCAGGCTTATACAGGCTCTGACTGGATGAAAATCCCATCAAGCTGCTGAAATTTGGAACGACGATGAGCGTCATGCCTTCATTGCCTGGATTGCGGAAAACCCCGACGCGGGCGACGTCATTCCTGGCGCTGATGGAGCTCGAAAGGTGCGCTGGGCGCGTAAGGGTATAGGCAAGCTTGGCGGAGCGAGAGTAATTTACTTTCATCTGGTCGATGACGAGGTCGTGTTGTTAGTCATGGTGTATGCCAAGGCTGAGCGTGAAAACGTGATGCCCAAGGAAATCAAGCGGAGGAAAGCATGAAGACCCTGAAGAAACTGGATATGGATAAGGTGGCCAAGGCCATTGAAGCCGACGCTGGGCAGGCACTTCCTGGTCTGCGCGATTCTTTGGCGGAAGCCAAGGCTGGGAAGTTTGCGGAGGTGCACACGCCGGAGAAAATTAAGCGGCGTGGGCGTCCGGCGGGCAGTACTCAAGCCGTGACGAAAGAGGCGGTGAAGCTGCGTCTCGATGCCGACATTTTGGAGGCGCTTCGCGCCAGCGGGGAAGGGTGGCAGACCCGCACCAACGATATGCTGCGTGCGTCCCTGGCTTTGACTGGCAAGGTCGCTTCTGCTCGTTGAGAGTTCAACGAACTTCCTTATCTTTGTGTCCCAGGCTGGGAATGCTCTTGAGCAGTTCGCTGTCGTGCTTGACGTCAATATGACGATTGATATGGTCTCTGATCACCGGATCGCAGTGAAAGATCGCATAGGGAATTAGACAACGTTGGAAACTCGCCTCCCAAGATCTCCTTGGAGCAATTCCGCCAATCGGGTCAGGCCATGCGTCAGGCGAGTTCGATCAATAGCCCCACCCAATGACACTCGCAGCGCTGCTGGGCTGAAAGACCCCGTGGCGAACGCCTCCGAATCAGTAACACCCAAACCTTGTTGTAGCGCTGTCTGTGTGAGCCGGTATGGGTCGATATGGCGCGGCAGCTCGAGCCAAAGGTGCAACCCATGCGGGTCGGCTTGGATCTTTCCCGGCAGGATTGATGCTGCGATGGTTTGTCGATGCTGCATCTCACTCTTGATCCGTGCCAGCCATTGAACGGCGACTCCCGACTCTATCCAGGTCGATGCCATTTCCGCCATCCAAGGCGTGGGCATCAGCGCCAGCGAACGCAGGGCGTCGAGAACGGGACTTAACGGCTCATCTGAAGGTACAACCAAGTATGCCGTTCTCAGGCCCGGTGCTATACATTTCGATAGCGTCGAGACGTAATAAACCGGGACCGAAGATGTGTCGGCAGCCAATGAAAACATCGTGCTCGGGGGGCGTTCGCTCAACAGCCAGTACGGATCATCTTCAATGACTGGCAACGCATATTTCTCTGCAACACGTAAAAGCGCTGTTCGTCGCTCGACAGAAAGTGTCAGCGCAGTTGGATTTTGAATCGTCGGATTCAAGTACAACGCCGCGGGACGATGCTGTTCGCACACGCGCTCGAGATCGGCAGGATCCGTTCCCTGTTCATCTGACTTTACCCCTACGGCTACGCGTTGGAGCAAGCGGGCTGCGGCCAAGAAACCCGGGTACGTCAACTCATCGCAAGCAATGGCATCCCCGGATTGGCTCTTGGCCAGCAGCAGTGCCGCGATGGCGGTTTGAGCGCCAGAGCAAACCACGACCCGCTCAATGTCCGTGTTGCCTGTCATCGGCTGCAGCCATTTTGCCCCTGCGGCACGATGCCGATTCGCCCCTGCGCCCACGTGATAGCTCATCAGATCCATCGGGCTGGCTGTTGCGTGGGGTGTGCCACTGCCTCGCTCGAGCATGTGCGCAAACTCTGCACTGTTGAGCAAGGGAGGGATATTCATTCCCAGATCAATCGTCCCGTTTGCTCCCGATTCGGAATAGGCCACATAGGTCCCACCGGCGCCGTGAGCCTCCAAAAGCCCTTTCTGGCGGACTTCCGTGTAGGCACGAGTCACGGTCGTGAGATCAACTCCCAATGCCTGGGCGAGTTCGCGTTGAGGGGGCAGGCGATCGCCTGGCTTGAGAACGCCATCATCCACCGCGGTAATGATTTGCGCGGCGATTTGCTGGTACCGAGCGCCCAAGCCTGCCGTCAGTGGCCGCACCCAAGATAGGTTTACTTTCTTAAGGCGACGCGAGGGAGACAAGTCATCCGGCGATGTATGGATTTTTGGCAATTTTGTTGGGTACGAAAAAGCCATATAATACAAAAATCTGGTTATTTGTATGGATTTAAGGCGTTGGAATTGAACACTTGTATGGGCTGTGGTGTCCGGCCAACTTGCCACCAGGTGGTAACTGAAGCTGCTGAAGCAGCGTTTTGAGAAAAAGATGCAGTGGGTCCCTATAGTCTTCGGTTCGTTTAAGTTGATCGTGTTGGTCGTCGCCATGTACTTCGGCATTAAGTCGCATTACGACGGCGAGAAGATAGAGAAAGCGAAAGAGAAAGCGAGAGAGAAAGAATCTTCCCAGATTCGGTAGGGCCAATAGCGGGCAGCGCAATAATGGCGCCACGATCACGTCCCAAAAAATTGGTTATTGATCTTGCTCTGCTGCCATGATCCGTTCGATCGAGGCGTGCATATGTCGCAGGGCGGCTTGGCGAGCACCTTCGACGTCGCGCCGGGCGATGGCTTGTGCGATGGCGGCGTGTTCCGACTCGACCTGGCGAAAGAAGTCCTCTCGACGGGCTTCGTTACTGCGGGTGATCTTGATGACATCGTGCCACGCTCGACCAATGAATTCGAGAAGCGATGTCATCAGCGGGTTGCAGGCGGCCTCGGCGATGGCCCGATGAAACGCCATGTCCTCGGCTACGCCGTCCTCGCCATCGGCTACAGCGTCATCGATGCGGCGCAGCGCACGCTGGATTTTTTCGTTCTGAGCCTCGGTACGGCGGGCAGCGGCGAGGGCAGCCATCTCGCTCTCGAGTCCGGACCGCACCTCTTGTACCGCTCTGACTTCCAGCTGCCCACCCAACGCATCAATGCGAAAGGTGTTTATCTGGCGTGCCAACACAATCGTGCCGCTGCCTTGTCGCGTTTCCACGAGGCCCTCGGATTTCAGGCGAGATATTGCCTCACGGATCACCGTGCGGCTGACGCCAAACTGATCGGCCAACTGCGGCTCGGTGGGCAGCCGCGTCTGCGCCGGGTAGACGCCGCCACGCACCTGGTCCATCAGGGCCGTCGTTACGCGATCGGCAAGCGTACCTCCGGACTGCTTGTTTGCGGATCGTGTCGTACGCTCGGCCATACCTTGTCTCCTCAGTAGTATCAACCGCTAAACCAGCGCGCTGGCCCCATGATCAATATGGGAAATAGCACGAGCAAGAACAGCACGATCAACTCGGCGATCAAAAAGGGCAAGACGCCTCGCATTACCTGGTCGACGCGTTGTCTTGTCACGCCTGCCACGACGCTGAGTACGGTACCGACAGGCGGTGTGATTAAGCTGATGGACATGTTAATCACAAATAGCACGCCGAAGTATACGGGATCGATACCGGCCTCCCGGACGATAGGCATCAGAACCGGCGTGAGAATCAAGATGGTCGGAGTCATGTCCATGGCGGTACCGACGACGATAACCAGCAGCATGATCGCCAATAACAGCAGCGTGGGATTGTCCATGACAGGCTGCATCATATCGGTAATCGCGCCAGGCAGGTCCGCCACCGTCACTAGCCATCCTGCAATCGATGCCGCCGCGACGAGCAGCATGACGACTGCGGTGGTCCGCGACGCGGTCATGAACACCGCGTACAACTGAGCAAGTTTTAATTCGCGATAGATGACCGTGGAAACGAACAGCGCGTAGACGGCCGCCACCACCGCCGCCTCGGTAGGGGTAAAGACCCCGAGACGCAAGCCGACAATGATGATCACGGGCAACATCAGGGCCCAGCTTGCGTCCAACGCGGCGCGAATCAGGTCTTTGCTACTCTTGCGTGGCGGTGTGCCGAGGTTTTCTTTGCGTACACAAATCCACCATGTGATCCACAGCGCGGCACCTATGTAGATGCCGGGCATGATCCCTGCCAGGAACAGTTTGGTAATAGATACATTGGCCGCGACGCCAAAAATCACAAAGCCGATGCTGGGGGGAATGACAGGCCCGATGACGCTTGAGGCCGCAACCAAACCCGCCGCGCGGTGCGAGGAGTGACCTGCCTTGATCATCATGGGCACCAGCAGGGCCGACAGCGCAGCTGCATCGGCGACCGCCGAACCTGAAAGTGCCGACAAGATGCAAGCCGCGACGATCGTCACATAACCAAGTCCGCCTTTGATATGCCCTACGGCGGCCAAGGCAAAATCGACAATCCGGCGGGACAGGCCGCCCACATTCATGATCTCGCCTGCGAGCATGAAGAATGGGATAGCGAGCAGAGGAAAGTTGTCTGCTCCAGCGATAAAGTTCTGCGCGATGATCTGCGCATCGAAGATGTCCAGGTGCCACATCAGGGCGACAGAGGAAACCAGCAGCGAGAATGCAATGGGCATCCCTAGGGCCATTGCGCCTAATAGGGATCCGACAAAAACCAGCACAGTCATGGTTGTTTCCCTTCAGCGGCTGCCAATTCGCGCTTGAGCGCGTCAAGCTCCGCTTTTTCTTCGGACTCGGTCACCATGATGAGTTCCTCATCCTTGATACGCCCCGAGAGCACTCGGTATAGATCCCACAACACCATGGCGCCGGCTGACACGCTAAAGACGATACCCACCATATAGACGATGGACATGGACCACCCTGTGGCGGGAGCCTCGACGTTCAGATTGATGAGGGTTTGCTCCCAGCTGCCGGATAAGAACAACCATAGGGTTGCCAACATCAATAGCTGACTCACGATCAGACATAGCTTCTGGCCAAAAACCGGCAGGCGTCGCACGACAACCTCAACGCCCAGATGTTGACGGTGGCGCAAAGCGACAATAGAGCCGAGAAAAACCAGCCATACAAACAGCCAGCGGGAGACCTCCTCGGAGCTAGTGATGCCAGAATTAAAACCATAGCGCAGCACGACGTTGCCAAACACAAGGATCACCATGGTGACCAGGCAGAGGACCATTAGCAAACCCAATAGCCGAAAGTACCCGTCTATCAATTTCTTCATGAATATTTTCCTTAGCCGTAGCTAGCGACGTTGCCTAATGCACGACGCTGGTCCTTGCCACATGGACGTGGAAGATCGAGAGGTAGTCCTGCCAGATTCACCGTACGGTCATTGCCCAACAGATCGCCGTCCCGAGATAGGCCCTGCCGTCCGTGATGGCGATCTGTATAGTCATACCCAGCAATTAATTGGACTTGCCACGTACAGCGGCGATTTCAGCGAACATTTCTGCGCCGAGCTCACCACCGAGTTCTTTCGAAAATTTGTCGATGACAGGCTTGAGCTTTTCACGCATGCGCTGCGTTTCTTCCGGTGAGAGTTCGTTGACCTCCATGCCGCGCTCTTTGAGTTCCGCCAGGAACTTGGCCTCGCTTTCACGCGAGACTTGACGCTGGTAGGCTGATGCCTCAGCAGCGGTCTCTCGCAGTAGTGTTTGTTCATCCGGATTGAGTCGGTCCCACACTCGTTTGCTGACGACCGCCACGTAGGGGGTGTAGGTATGTCGCGTGATGCTCAGGTACTTCTGCACCTCGTTGAACTTAGACGTATTGATCGTGCCCAGCGGGTTTTCCTGGCCATCTACCGCGCGTGATTCCAGTGCGGTATAGACCTCGGGGAAAGGCATCGGCACGGCGTTGGCGCCCAGTGCGTTAAAGGTTTCGATGTAGACGGGGTTCTGCAGCACGCGGATCTTCAGGCCCTCCATGTCCTCGAATTTGGTGATGGGGCGACGGCTATTGGTGACACTGCGAAAACCATTTTCCATCCAGCCCAGAATCACCAGGCCTTTATCGTTCATCTTGTCGGCGATGGCGTCACCGACTTTTCCAGCCAGCACGGCATCGACCTCGGCGGCAGAATTGAAGGTGAACGGCAGATCAATCAGGCCGACCTCACGCACTACGCTGGCCATGGGCGACGATGTGATGATGCCCAGTTCCTGGACACCGCCTTGCAGGGCAGAGGTCATTTGCGTGTCGCCGCCGATGGCGCCGTTGCCATGGATTCGAACTTTGATTTTGCCGTCGCTTCGCTGGGCCAACAGTTCCGCCCAGCGTTTTGCACCCAATGCGGCCGGGTGATCGTCGGCGATCACATGACCCAGCTTCAGCGTTCGTTCCTTGTACTCGGCGGCCATGGCGCCAGCAGCAAAGCAAGCAGCAATGGCAGTGAATGTCAGGCGTGCGGCCCAGCCGCTTCGGTTCAAACTCTTCATTGATAGTCTCCTGATGGGGCTGTGTTTTAACGAAGGTGCTGCAAGTAAACGGGCAGGAAAGGGGCTAGAGGCGGCTATTGACTACGCCCTCAAAGTGGTTCTGCCGGGCAGTGGCCAAGCCCTATTGGTTTGCGTTGCTTCAAGGTGAGTGCAGACCGACCATCGCCCCCCCCATCCGCGTCCAGAACTTCGTCGAGTTGAGAGGCGGTGAGGTATTGATAGGGGAATCGGGCTAGCCTGAGCATCGACAATTCATGCTGATTGCTCTGTCTCCGGATATCGCTATTTTTTTGAGGAAGTCATAATACGTATTCGTGTGATGTTTTAAACATTGGGGTTATCCCTGTTTAGTCGACTTGAGGGGAGTGGCCAGAAACGAGGCTGGACAACAGGGACAGTCAGGCGTTGACGAGGAACGATCGATGACTTCGCTACAATCAATTCTCATGAGAGATGTCGTTGCGAGAACGGCGCCGCCACAGACTTGAGACACGGGGTGCGCTCATGCGGATGATTGGATTAATAGCGGGTTTTGCGCTGACGTGCAGTGTTGCAGCCCATGCGGAGACAGTACGGATACCTGTCCAGAGCGCTGCTGTTGCACATGATGATGTGACGAATCAGGACTTCGTCGACGTGAAGCTGACGCCGGAGGGCCAACGCAATCTGGCGGCGTTTACGCGTGACCGTGTGGGCAAGATGATTCATATTCGTGCCGACGATGTGATGTTGACGTCGCCGACGGTAATGAGTCCGATCGAGGGCGGGGCGTTACGCTTGTCTCCCGGTGTGGATGGCTTTGGCGGGATGTCTGCTCAGCAGATTGCGCAACGGCTCAGCACGGGAAGCACCATTAATGTTTCCGACGACAAGTAGACTTGGCTGCTTTGCCCCGATGATCACCACTGCCCAAAGTAAATGCCCGCCCGCTTGTGCGCGTTGGTAGATCTCTCGACCGCCTCGTCCGACATGGTCGTGCGCCGCTTGCTACGCAGCGACCAGTCCAGCAAATGTTGCCGCATTTCGGCGCGGACTGCGGCGTGGGATTTGCTGGCGCCCAGGTCCTCGAACTCGTTGGGATCGCTCTGCAGGTCGAACAACTGCTCGGGCTCGTCGCGCCAGTACACGTAGCGCCATCGGTCGGTGCGCACTGACCATGCTCGGCACTGCTGCGGCGTCTTGCGCAGCGTGAGGCGCGCCTGACGGAAGCTGTAGTCCAGTTCGGACACCGCTGCGGCGCGCCACGGCATGCCTTCCGGTGCGCCATGCAGTAGCGGCTGCAGGGCGCGCCCCTCGAGCAGGTGGCCTGCTTGCGGCACGTCCAGCGCCTGCAGGATGGTCGGCGTGATGTCCACGCTTTCCACCAACTGCCGGCATACCTGGCCGCGCGTGCCATCGGCCGCGGCGCTCGGGTCCATGATGATCAGCGGCACCCGTTGCACGGTGTCGTAGAACAGCTCTTTCTCGCCGAGCCAGTGGTCGCCCAGGAAATCACCATGGTCGGAGGTAAACACCACCAGCGTGTTGCGCATCAGCCCGGCGCCTTCCATGTAGTCGAACAGCCGGCCCAGGTGGGTATCCAGTTGTGTGATCAGCCCCTGGTAGACCGGCCGCACGGTGCGCACGCATTCTTCACGCGCGAAGCTCTGGCTTTCCTCATGCTGGCGATAGGCCTGCAGCACCGGATGCGCGCCGGCCAGCTCCTGCTGGTTGCGCACCACCGGCAGGCATTGGTCGCTGCGATACATACGATGGTAGGGGTCGGGCGCCATGTAGGGCCAATGCGGTTTCACATAGCTCAGGTGCAGGGCCCAGGGCTGCGAACCGCGCTTGCGCATGAAATCCAGGGCGCAGTCGGTGGTGTAGGCGGTTTCCGAATGCGGTTCGAGTACCCGTGCGGGCAGGTGCACATTGCGCATATGCCACCCGCTGACCACTTGCCCGTCTGTATCCACCGCGGAAATGACGTAGTCCGACCACGGATCGGGCGAATCGTAGCCATGGCGGCGCAGGAATGCCGGATACCCGCTTTCATCGCCGGGCTCGTGGTGGCCGTCATAGCGGTCGGCCTCGCGGAAACTGCCTCGCGCCAGTAGGGTACCCAGTTCCGAGCCGCCGTCGATGCCCAAGCGGTGCATGCCGGCCTGATCGGGGATGACGTGGCTCTTGCCGATCAGCACCATATCGCGCTCGCGGCTGGCCAGGTGCTCGCCCAGCGTGACCTCGCTCACCGACAGCGGCACGCGGTTCCAGGTCGTGCCGTGGCTGGATGGATAGCGCCCGGTGTAATAGCTCATGCGTGAGGGCCCGCACACGCCCGAATTCACGAACGCCTGCTCAAAGCGCACGCCGCGCGCCGCCAGCGCATCGAGGTTGGGCGTGCGCAGGTACGGATGCCCGTAGCAGCCCAAGTGGTCGGCCCGCAACTGGTCGGCCATGATGAACAGCACGTTCTGGATCTTGCTCATGGAATGCCTGCCCCTGTTACTGAGTTGCCTTGAAGCCGGATTCGCGCACTACCGGTTCCCATTGTTTGCGATAGGCCGCCAGCGCCTGTGCCGTCTGCGCCGCATCGGCCGAGATCGGCTCGAGGTTGATGGCGCGCACGGCCTTTTGCAGGGCTGGATCGCCCATCACCGCGGAGATATCGTGCGCCAGGCGTTCGACCTTGTCTTGCGGCATGGCGGCCGGTGCGAAAAATGCGTTCCAGCCATCCGCCGCCAGGTCGATGCCGGCCTCACGGAAGGTCGGCACGTCCGCCAGCTCTGCTTCGCGCTCGGTGCCCGAGGTGGCCAGGATGCGCACGCGGCCGCCCTGATGTTGTGGCAGTAGCGTATCCAGGGTATCGATTGCCTGCGGCAGGATGCCGCCAACCAGTTCGCTGATTAGCGGCGCCGAGCCGCGATAACCTACGACCTCGGCCTGCTGGCCGATCTCGTCGCCCAGCATCAATGCGAAGAAGTGCGGCAGGCTGCCGGTGGCGGGCACGCCTACTGTGAATCGGTCGGGATGTTCCTTTAGCCATGCTTGCAGCGCCTTTATGTCTTTCATGGGCGAATCGGCCGACACCGCCAATGCGAATTTGTAGCTGCTGACCAGCGACACGGGCTTGAAATCGCGCTGCGCATCGTAGCCGGGGTCGGCATAGACCAGCGGGGCTACCACCATCACGGCGGGGTTGCCCAGCAACAGCACGTTCTGGTTCGCGTCGGCGTTGTGCAGGAGTTGCGCCGAGATGCGGCCACCCGCGCCGGTCTTGTTCTCGACGATGACAGAAACGCCCACTCGATCTTTCAGGCGTTCGGCCACCAGCCGGGCGATGCGGTCCGAACTGCCACCGGGCGGATAGCCCACCACGATGGTCAAAGGGCCGCTCAGCGGTGGGGCTGCCCATGCCGAGGTGGCTAGCGCACATGCCGCCAGGGCGGCCAGTATTATCCGTTTGATCATGTCTTCCTCCTGTCTTGCCGTCTTTTGATGAGTTGTGGTCAAGATGGAGAGACTGTAGCAACGGACGTGTTTCTTGATCTAATCCAATATCGGCATAAACAAACGTAGAAAATCCAGGTAGGAGAGCCTCTGATGCCTTCTGTGCCCGTACAGCGTCCCTTTCATCTGGCGGAGATGCCTATGTATTGCCTGTACCAGGCGTGGTCGCAGGCTAGCCCGATGTTCGTGCGGCTGTGCGAGGGTCGCTTTGGTATTACGCGGCGTGAGTGGCGTTTGCTGGCGGCGGTTGTGGAATATGGGCCGCTGACATCGGCGGAGTTGGCGGCTACTGCAAGGCTGGACTTGGTGCGGACTTCGCGCGCGCTGGGCTCGCTGTGTGGCAAGGGGTGGGTCGATAGGGTGCGTGATACAGACGACAAACGCATCACGAACGTCATGGCGACTGAGTCTGGGCAGGCGCTGTATCGCACGATGCTGCCGGAGATTGCCCGTCTGAATGATTTGCTGATGGCGGACTTGACTCCGGATGAAGGGCGTCAGTTGCTGCATTTGTTGCAGCTGGTGGCACAGCGGGGCGAGCGCATGTCTACTGAGAATGTTGTGGCGGATAAGGCTAGCCGTCGGCAGGGCGGTACGCGGCGGTCGCGGGCGCGATAGCCATGTCAGCGTAAAGTTGCCAGGCACGGGGGCGGCCTGGGTTCCACTTATTTTCTTCTAAGACCGATCATCAATCGATTGATCTGCCGGATCAACTCGAAACTGCTATATCTCATTGATGCGAGATCGAAAGTACTCGGCGGTTTCTTTGTCAGTGCAATACACATAGCATCCCTTCATTCCACGAGTCATTAGGGTTCTATACGTATTTTTGATAATCAGATTGGCCTCTGATCGTGCTCGATCATGGTCAGTCTTGAGCCGCGTCTTATAACCGAGAATAGTCTTATCATGCCGAACCCGGTGTTCGGCATTCGTCACCACTTGCCCGGTCTCGCAGACTGGCCTTCAACCATCGACAGAATGCGCCCGCCGTCTGCGCATGCGCGCTGTGTGCATGGACATAGGCGACGTAGCTCGCGCCCGAGCCGATGCGTTGATTGTCAAAACTAACCAATGAGCCAACCTGCAGTTGCTGCAGCACCAGCCATTGGGGCACCACCAGAAACCCAGCACCACCTATAGCTGCCGTCGCGGCCAGGAACAAGTGATCGTAGGTCGCCACGACGTGCAAGCGGTCGGGCGAGACGTCGGCAGCCAGCGCCCAGATCGCAATCACATCGGGACGGGATCGGGCCGCAACCATAGGCATGCGGATTTCCGGCTGTGCGTTGAACCGCTCGATCACAGCAGGTGAGGCCACGCAGATCAACTCTTCGCGCACCAATTCCCAGCACTCCGTTCCGGGCAGGCTGAGGTCGCGAGAAATCAGAACATCGAAATCGTCGGATGTCTGGGGAGGCGACAGGGAGGTGATCAGATCGATCTGCACACCGTGCTTGGCGGTGTAGGCGCCCAGCGACGGGATGACGACGGTCATCGCGAAACTGGGCAGTGAGGTTCTGACTTTCAGCCTGTCATGGCGTTGGCCGCGCTGAGCCAGTAACTGCATGGTGAGTTCAATGGTAGACAACGCGTCTTTCACCGCCTCGAACAGCTGCAAGCCGGGCGGCGTGAATTCGATCGTGGAACCCCTGCGCACGAACAGCCGACAGTCGGCGAAGGTTTCCAGCGTCGAGATGTGTCGGCTGACCGCGCTCTGAGTGATGCCCAGCGAGTCGGCCGCACGAGTGAAACTGCCGTGGCGACCTACCGCCACGAAGGCGCGCAGTGCGGTCAAGGGCGCATCGGGCGCTCTAGTATGCAAAATACTCATGTCTTCCCCGGGTATAGGAATACTGTCTCGGAAATCGCATTGAACAGATCGAGCTGATCTATAGAATGAAATTCTTCCAAACAAGAAAACAAAAGGGGTTCGAATCATGTTCGGTCGCATGTTCAAGCTATGTATTTTACTCATCGTGCTGCCTCTCTCCATGAGTATGGCACGGGCCGCCGATGTCGTGCTTTATTCCTCCAACAATGTCGAGACGGTCAACCGTGTGCTGGACGGCTTCGCCAAGGCGCACCCGGATATCAAGGTGTCGGTTGTGCGTGCGGGAACGGGCGCACTCATGCAACGCATCAAGGCCGAAGCCAACAATCCTCTGGGCGACATTTTCTGGTCGGGTGGGCTGTCCACCATCAGCGAGTTCCGCGACCAGCTCGCACCCTATGCTTCACCGCAAGCCGCCGCCGTACCCGCAGCCTATCGCGGCCCGGATAATCTGTGGCTAGGCACGAATACCCATGTGACCGTGCTGATGGCCAATCTCAAGCAGGTGCCTCAAGGCCAGTTACCCAAGGGTTGGGAGGACCTGGCTGACCCGAAATGGAAAGGCAAGATTGTCATTCCCGATCCTGAGCGCAGCAGCGCATCGTTCGTTGCGATGTATGGCCTGCACAAGCAGCTGGGGCTGGAGACGCTGACCAAGATTGCCCGCAACGCCGTCATCGTGGGCACCACATCAGCTGCGTATGAAGGCGTGGCCAAGGGCGAGTTTGCCGTCGCGGTCACCATGGAATATGCCGGATATGAATACATCGCCGGCGGCATGAAAGAAATCAAGCTGATTTATCCGGCAGAAGGCACGTTCCTGTCGCCCGAAGGCATGGCCATCATCAAGAACGGCAAAAACCCGGAACCGGCACGCAAGCTGTACGAGTACCTTGCATCCAAGGAAACCCAGACCGAGGTATTCAAAAGCGCCTATCGCCGCCCCTTGCGCCAGGACATCGACGTCAGCGCACTCGCTGCCTTGCCCAAGCTGTCGGACGTGTCGATTGTCCAGCTGGACGACGCGGCCATGGGCGCGCAACGCGCAGAATTCATCGCGCAATGGCGCCAGATCATCAGCGCCCGCTGATCCTCTTTCTGATCAGCGAGCACAAGCCATCATGCAAGTTTCATTTGAATCCATAGTCCAGAGCTATGGTGGACAGAACCTGTTCAACGACCTGGATCTGACCCTGCCCAGCGGCAAATTTTTCACCCTCCTTGGCCCCTCGGGTTGCGGCAAGACCACGCTGCTTCGCATGCTGGGCGGCTTTGTTCGGCCTGATTCCGGCAGGATTCTTTTTGGGGAAGACGATGTGACCCATGTGCCCGTGCACCGGCGTGGCGTGGGCATGGTCTTTCAGGATTACGCCTTGTTTCCGGACCGCTCCATCCTTGCCAACGTCTGCTATGGACTGGCGGCGCGCAAGATGCCGCCCGCCCAGGCACGCGAACGCGCCATGGCCATGCTCGACCGCGTGGGACTGGCTGCGTTCGCCGATCGCTCCCCGGCAGCGCTGTCCGGCGGGCAACGGCAACGGGTGGCGATGGCGCGCGCACTGGTCATCCGCCCCAAGCTACTGCTGCTGGACGAACCGCTGTCTGCGCTGGACGTGAAGCTGCGGGTCGAATTGCGCGCCATGATTCGCGACTTGCAGACCGAGGCTGGCATTACGACGGTATTCGTGACGCACGATCAGGAAGAAGCGCTGGCCATGTCCGATCTGATCGCAGTGCTGGACCGAGGTCGCATCGTGCAGATAGGAGCCCCTCGCGACATCTATGCTTTTCCCCGTACGGCGTTTGCCGCGGACTTCGTTGGCAGCGCCAATCTCATCGCCATCGAGCAGGAGCTGCCGGGGTCTGAGGCCGGACTGCGTCGACTGAAAACTGCAGCAGGCGTGCTCATCACCAGCCACGACGCGCCGGTTAAGCCCGGCTCATCGCTCGCCATCAGAAGCGAAGAAATGCTGTTCAGCAATGCAGCGGTGGCAGATGAAGGGAATTTGGCGGGTGTGATCGAGCATGTTGAATTTCGCGGAAGCCTGACCGGTTACGCCGTGCGCACAGCGGTGGGCATCATTCGTATCGACGTGCGCACGATCCACGACGGTGCGGTGCGCCGTACTGGAGATTCGGTGGTCTTGGCGCTTCCCCGTAACGCGCCCATCGTGGAGCCTTCATGATGCTCGGCTCACTCAAACGCGATCCGACCTGGCTCATCGTCGCTGTCATGGCTATCGGGCTGCTTGGCATCTTCCTGATCTGGCCGTTGATTGGCATGCTGGGCAAGTCCTTCATGGGCGCAGACGGGCAGATGGATCTTGGTGGATATGTCCGCTTCTTCTCCGACCCGTCCTATCGTGATGTGTTCTTCAACACGTTGATTCTGGGTGTGTCGGTCACCATCACCTCGATGCTGGTGGGAACTGCCATGGCGGTGATGGTCGCACGGTTCACCTTCCCGCTTGCTGGCCTGGTCACTGCATTGCCATTGATCACGCTGGTCATCCCCGACGTAGTCGTGGCCGCAGCCTGGTTGCTACTGCTGGGCAAGCAAGGCCTGGTCAACACGCTGATCTCGCCACTGGGCCTTGAACTGCCGTCACTGTATTCCTGGTGGGGCCTGGTCTTCGTGATGACTTTGAACAACTACGTCTATGCGTTTATCGCCGTATTGGTCGGGTTGAAATCGATTGATCGCAATCTGGAAGAAGCCGCATGCAGTCTGGGCCAGCCGATCGGACGGGTGTTGAGCGGCGTGACCTTTCCCCTGTTGTTGCCCTCGATATTCGCGGGTGCGTTGATCGTCTTCACTCACGTGATCGGCAGCTTTGGTGTGCCTGCCATTCTCGGCGCGCGAACGCCCGTGTTGGCTGTGAAGGCGTACAACGAGTTCGTCAGTGAAATGGGCGGAAATCCCCAGATGCAGACCACGATGGCGTCAATGCTTGTGTTTCTGGGTGCAGGGCTATTACTGATTCAGAAATTCGTCGTTGAACGTCGACAGTTTCAGATGGAATCAGGACGCAGTCCGTTGCCAATGAGTATATCCGGCGGCCGTGCAACCTTTGCCAGCGCACTCGTGCTGTTCATGGTAGGACTATCCATGCTGCCCGCCGTCGTCGTAATCATCACGGCCTTTACGCCGTCCATCGGTCCCGTGTTGCGTTATGGCGGCTTTACCTTGGCGCATATCCAGCACGCGTTGGTACGTGCACCAGAGCCCTTGTACAACTCCCTCTTTCTGGCTTCGATTGCCACAGCTGTCGGGCTGGTGTTCTCGGTTGCCTCGGCCTATCTCATCGTCAAACGCCGTTCGGTGCTGACCCACATCCTGGACGTGATGGTGATGCTGCCACTGACCATCGCGGGCACCGTGCTGGGCATTGCCTTGATTAACGCGTTCAACGCAGGCCCGATAGTGCTGACGGGCACCTGGGTGATCATGGCATTAGCGTACTTCTTGAGACGCATGCCCACTAGCGTGCGTGCGGCAGCCGGCCCGCTGCATAACCTGAAGGACTCCGTCGAAGAAGCATCAATGAGCCTGGGCATCCCGCCCTTGCGCAGCTTCATACGCGTTGTGCTGCCCGTCATCATTCCATCAGTGATTGCTGCTGCCGTATTGATGTGGATCACCACGTTATCGGAACTCTCCGCAACCGTGGTGCTGTATTTCGGCGGGATGAACACCATGCCCATCGAAATCTTTCAGCAGATCGACAGTGGTCGTATCGCCCTGGCATGCGCCTACAGCCTCGTCCTGCTTGCGACTATTTTCATACCCCTGGCGCTGGCGCGCTGGTTATTCAAGCTTAAAGTCGGAACGATAGAATGAACAACGACATAGACAATGTAGGTAAGGCGGCCGACCTAGAGCGTCCCTTCCTTGCTAATCGCGTGCTCGGCGCAAAACCTTCGGCGACCAAAGAAATGACTCGCATGGCCAACCAGCTCAAGCGCGATGGCCAGCACGTCATTGCGCTCAGCCAGGGCGAGCCCGATTTCCCCACGCCGCAACACGTACGCGATGCGGCAAAAGCCGCCATCGACCGCAACGAATCGCGATACACAGATGTGGCTGGCACTTTCGCCTTGCGCGAGGCCGTCGTCCGCAAGTTCGAACGCGACAACCAACTTCACTTTACACCCGAACAGATTCAGGTCGGCTGCGGTGCCAAACAGTTGCTCTACAACGCGCTGCAAGCCACCATCAACCCAGGCGACGAGGTTGTCGTGCCGACCCCCGCGTGGGTGTCCTACCCCGAGATGGTGTTGCTCGCCGGTGGAAAGCCCGTCATCGTTCGCTGCGGCGCAGGCACCGCGTTCAAAATCACGCCCGCCCAATTGGAAGCGGCCATTACGCCACGCACCAAATGGCTGATGCTCAACTCGCCGTCCAACCCCAGCGGTGCCGTGTATTCGCACGATGAGTTGGCCGCTTTGGCCGAAGTGCTCGTACGCCACCCCCATGTGTGGTTGATGGCCGACGACATCTACGAAAAAATCCGCTACGACGACACCCCCTTTGCCACTCCCGCAGCCATCTCGCCCGAGCTCGCCACGCGCACCCTCACCATCAACGGCGTGTCCAAAGCATACGCCATGACGGGATGGCGGGTCGGGTTCGGTGCCGGGCCCGTCGAACTCATCAAGGCCATGAACCTCGTGCAATCGCAGTCGACATCGCACACCAGTTCCATCAGTCAGGCCGCATCGATTGCCGCACTTGATGGCCCGATGGACTTCCTCCCAGGCTTCGTGGCCGCGTTCCGATCGCGCCGAGACAGCGTCGTCAGCAAGCTCAACGCCATCGACGGCCTGTCCTGCGATCTGCCCCCTGGCGCCTTCTACGCCTTTCCCAGTTGCGAAGGCCTGCTCGGCAGACGCTACGCCGACAATACCATCATCGCCACCGATAGCGATCTCGCGCTCTATCTGTTACGCACGGCCGGCGTGGCCATCGTGCCTGGATCGGCATTCGAACTCCCTGGTCACTTTCGGGTGTCCTACGCCGCGTCCGACGAAGACCTCGAGATCGCCATGACACGCATCGCCCAAGCCTGCGCAACATTGCGCTGAATGGACACAGGTTGCGCAACGAGGGCAACCTCCGGTAATCAATATGGATAGAACGGGACCAACTCAAATGACCAAGAACCAGATCCTGCGCAATGCACTGAACAGCGGCAAGTTATTCACAGCCATGGCCGCGCATAATCCCTTGAGCGCAAAGCTCGCCGAGCAGGCGGGCTTTGGCGGCATCTGGGGCAGCGGCTTCGAACTGTCAGCCAGTTACGCCGTACCCGACGCCAACATTCTGTCCATGGGCACCCACCTTGAGATGATGCGTGCCATGGCCTCCATCGTGTCCATCCCCATCATTGCCGACATCGACACCGGATTCGGCAACGCGGTGAATGTGCACTACATCGTGCCGCAATACGAAGCCGCCGGCGCGTCGGCCATTGTGATGGAAGACAAGACCTTCCCCAAAGACACCAGTCTTCGTGCAAATGGCCGACAGGAACTGGTTCGAATCGAAGAGTTTCAGGGAAAGATTGCCGCCGCTGCAGCATCACGCAAGGACAAAGACTTCGTGGTGATTGCACGGGTCGAGGCGTTGATTGCAGGGTTGGGGCAGGAGGAGGCAACCAAGCGCGGGCTGGCCTACGAAGAGGCGGGTGCGGATGCGATCTTGATTCACTCCAAGCAGAAGACGCCGGATGAGATTCTGGCTTTCGTCCATGCCTGGCCGGGCAAGGTGCCACTGGTGCTGGTGCCTACGGCTTATCCGGCATTGACGGAGGCGGACATCAGTGCGCTGGGGAAGGTTGGGGTAGTGATTTATGGCAATCACGCGATTCGTGCGGCGGTAGGGGCGATGCAGAAGGTGTTCGCGCAGATTCGTCGTGATGGTGGCATTCGAGAAGTTGATGCGGAGTTGCCTACGGTGGGGGAGATCATTGGACTGCAGGGGGATGAGGCGATGCGGAGGGTGGAAAAGAGGTTCTTACGGTAGAGGTGGGCTGTTCGAGTGGGGGCCGAGGAGGAAGCCTCTGAGGCGGTAGCCACTAACCCCTTTGGTACCTATTCAAGGTTTCGATGTCACACGAAGAGAGGCTGGAACGCAACCGGCCCATTTTTTTACCACCGCAAGATCAGCAAATTTACTCTAGAGATGTTCAGAGAAAAAACGCGTTATGTCTCGGACGGGTATGCCAGGCGCCGCGTGCAGATCATGGCGACGCACGAAGACAATGTAAATGTTGATTCGGCGAATCAACCTGGACGCGATGCGCCACCGCGCTCATGATGACGGCACTGCGTCTAACCAACCGATCCCGCTGCGCGGGGAATGGAGCGAACCGCCATGGCCTTGAGCCACCGTAGCAAAACCTTCCAGGCTTGTGCCCTGGCTCTGTCTGTCTTACCCGCGGACGCGTCAACCGCATCCGCTCCGGCCCCGCATGCAGTGTCGATCGCCGAAATGCTTCAAGCCCAAACTACGGGGCAGCTTAGCTGCGTAGACATCGCTCGCAACGCGCTGGAGACGATCAAACAGCGGGATTCGGAACTTAAAGCGTTCATCTCCGTCAATCCAGACCTGCTTGCAGACGCGCAAAAGCTAGACGCGCTGCGGAGCACTGGCACGGTGTTGCCGTTGCATTGCATACCGATAGCGGTGAAGGACAACATCGATGTAAAAGGCATGGTCACAACTGGAGGATCCGTTCTATTGCGGGGCAATGTGGCGGGTGCAGACGCGGATGCGCTAAGCCGGCTTCGCCGCGCGGGTGCGCTCGTCGTCGGCAAAACCAACCTCGACGAGCTCGCCGTGACTGGCAGCACCATCAGCTCGCTGGGTGGCCAGACGCTCAATGCCTATGACCGTACGCGATTCGCCGCCGGTTCCAGCGGAGGCTCCGCGGTAGCCGTGAGCACAGGCATGAGCTTGTGCGCGCTGGGTACAGAAACGGTTAATTCGCTGCGCAACGCTGCCAGCTCAGCAGGCGTGGTGGCGATGCGTAGCACGCCGGGCCTAGTCAGTCGGCGCGGCGCTATCCCGCAATCCTCAACTATGGATGTGGTCGGCCCTATCTGCCGTTCGGTGGACGATGCCGCACGGCTGCTTGCCGTCATGGCAGATCCCCAGCCCTCAGACGCCGAGGCGGCGCGCGCAGCAGTGGAGCTGCGAACAGGCTTGCCCACGCCCGCACCCCTAGACGGCAAGCGCTTGGGCGTGCTCGTGAATCTCTTCGGCAACGGGCCGGAGCACGAGTCCGTAAATGCGATCATTCGCACGGCGTTGGGTGCTCTGCGTGCACAGGGGGCCAAGATCATCGAGATTAATGACGCCGAATTTGATTCCGACTTAAGCAGCAAACGGCTGAACGTGGCAAATTACGAGTTCGGCCCCTTATTCGACGCTTTCTTAGCGCAGCTGCCTGAGGGCACTGGGCCGGCCTCGCTGCGTGCGTACGTGGAGGCTGGTCAGTATCCCGCTGGAATGAATAAATTCCTGCAACAGTCCGTGGCTTGGCAGGCTCCCTTGGCCATGCCCGAGTACCGCGACGCACTACAGTACGGCGACACTCTACGCCGCAAGATACTGGGTTTGATGGAGACACAGGCACTGGATGTACTGGTCTATCCGGCGCAGAAACGTCCGCCCTTGGCCGTGGGAGAAACGCCCAGGCCGGAACGGAACGGCATATTCGCCTCGGCCCTGGGCTTTCCCGCGATCGACCTGCCCGCCGGCTTTACTCCACCCGACGCTAGTGCGCCGGCCGGACTACCGGTCGGGTTGGACATGATGGCTAAGCCTGGCGACGACGTGCGCCTACTGAGCCTTGCACTGGCCGTCGAACATACCTTGCAGGTGTTTCCCAAACCTCCAGCGGTGGATCGGCATTGACAGCGCTCTGCGCACATTTCCGCGACAATTGGCCCTAGTCCGGCACGTAGCGGGCCCGGGGCCGGATCAGCAGCGGAGAGCTGTACTGCTCCAGCGCATGCGCATTCCAACCGACGATTCTACTGACCACGAAAATCCGCTCGCATGCGTCGGTCGGCAATTGCAGCAGCTGCGTGGCCGCAGCCAGGGCGAAATCGTTCTTGGGCAGCAAGCCGTACGTGGCGTGGGCCGTTTGAAGCAGTCCGTCGATGCACGCCATGTCGCGGTTGGACGCGATGGCCCGCAGGTCGTCGAGCAGGGCCGTCGCGCGCGGATCGCCCTTGGGATAGAGCGGATGATTGAATCCCGGCAACGCTCGGCCACCTGTCACGCCCGAAGCGACAAGCGCGGCTGGGTCCGCGCCTTGCAACGTGGCACCGATCAACGCCATCACCGCCGAAAAGTTTGCATGTCTAACGCCGCTGGCTGCGCAACAGCCCGCGAGCGTGGAGGCATAGGGCGATGCCATGGTTGATGCGACGCAGCGCAACGCGAAGCTGGACGGATTCAGTTCGTGGTCGGCGTGTAGCACGAGCGCGCGGCGGATGATATTCGCCGCGCCGGCAGGCCCGCCCCAGGCTCGCGCCATGGCCTCGTGTATAGGAACGTCGCGCAGGTCATTGCCAACCGCGATGGTCGCGCCAGCACGCAAGATGCGACTGGCATGCAGGAGCTGCTGATTGCGGCTTAACACCTCGCGCGCATAGACCTGGTCCATATTCGCTAGCAGCCATTGGTGAAAGCGAGGCAAGAAGCGCTCGCCGCAGGTGCCTGCGCTGTCCACCACACCCGCAATGCCAGTCTCGGGCAGGCTGTCCACGTTCCACAGCAAAGCAGCAGTTTGCTCGAGCGTGGCAGTTTCGCTGAGGGCAATGGCGTCCTGGCCGCGAAACCATGGCCTGCCAGCCTTTATTGCGCAGATCTGGCTATCCAGCACCGGCAATCCAAAACTAAGAGAAGCCCGCGCGGCGTTGCCTGCACTGCGGCCGCGATCGCGCTTGCGCGCGTACTCCTCCACCTCCCTACGGTTGTACTGGCTCTTACCCGTGATGGGATCGATCACGCGACCAATACGGCCTCGGCTGACGTAGGAGTAGAGCGTGCGCAGGGATATCCCAAGCAACTGCGCCGCTTCATCGGATCCGATCAGCGGAATCCGACTTTTTTCGCGGAATGTGTGGCTTTCCATGCATTGATTCGATGAATCTACGTTGACCCAAATAGTGTGGCCGATAAGATCGTCGGACACAACACAATATAGAGAAGGAGTTCATGGCATGCGCAGCCATTCAATCATTTTGGAAACTCGCAAAATAGGAGTATCCCACCGCGTCGCGGACGTCGGCCTGCATGTGATCGGCGTAGCGCCGCGGTCTAACTGGAGCTTCCTCAAGCTCGTTATGGACGATGGGCGCTGCGGCTGGGGTGAGTTGACCTTGCGCGCCCATGAAGATGCAATGAGCGGCATCCTGACGCGCATGATGCCGTCGATCCGTAACCTATCTTTGGACGACCTCGCAGCGCTTTGCAAGGCCTACCCCGGCATGCCTGCCGGGCGCGCAGGCAACGCGGTGATGAGCGCGTTGGATCAGGCCTGCAAGGACCTTGCAGGCCAGTATCTGGGCCAGCCAATCTGCGATCTGTGGGACGGAGCTGATCGCTCGCCCTTACGGTCCTACGCGACCGTCAATCGCAGTGTCAGAGAGCGCACTCCTACAGGCTTCGCTGAAGCTTGCAAGGCGGCTGCTTCTGCGGGTTTTCAGGGCATCAAGATCATGCCGTTCGATGCGGTGACGCCGCAGACGGCATCGTCCTCCGAAGGCGAGGCTGAGGTCGGGCGCGCCGTGCAGCGTATCCTGGCGGTGCGCGAGGCGATCGGTCCCGACTTGCCATTGATGGTCGACTGCCATTGGCGCCTTGATGGT
The DNA here is from genome assembly GCF_002261185.1 of Bordetella genomosp. 4. Classification (GTDB taxonomy): domain Bacteria; phylum Pseudomonadota; class Gammaproteobacteria; order Burkholderiales; family Burkholderiaceae_B; genus Bordetella_A. The sequence goes on along the minus strand of NZ_NEVQ01000022.1, from coordinate 456,869 downwards.
GCCGCCGCCAGACGCTTCATCGACGCTTTGCGTGAGGCTCGCCTGCACTGGCTTGAATGCCCCGTCCCGGAGTCATCCGAATGGCACGACATCATCCGCACTCTGCGCACGCACGCAAATCACGCGGACATGAAATTGGCCGGTGCCGAAAACATTATTGGCGCGGCCGGCGCACTACCTTTCCTGGCACAGGGACTGTATGACGTCATCATGCCCGATATCAAGTACTGCGGCGGTTATGGCGAATTCTCCCGCATCGTCGCCCTGGCGGCCAATCACAACGTGACTGTCTCGCCGCACAATCCTTCTGGACCGGTAGCCCATGCGCACACAGTGCACGTGTGCTCAGCGCTGGGCATCACCGAGGCGGTCGAACAGCAGTTCGCCGAGTCGCCATTGTTCGAGACCGGTGTGTGCGGCTACGCACCGGAGCTGCGTGACGGTCATTTCCTCGCAGGTACCGCACCCGGCCTCGGCATCGCCGTCGAGGAAGCCATTTTGGGAGACCATCCGCCCGGCGACATCCCGCTCTCGCTGTCCGATCCCAGCTTCGCTTAACGCTTCCAATAGCGTGCAGGAGACACCCTATGAATGAACGACGCAAATTTCTCTCTGTGACCATGGCCATGGTGGCTAGCGCGGGGATGCGCCCGGTCTGGGCGGCTTCGAGCTATCCCGATCGGCCAATACGGTTGATGGTGCCCTATGCACCTGGTGGCGGCTCGGATGTCCTGGCGCGTGTCGTGGCACGCGCTCTGACGGAAAGGCTAGGCGTCAGTGTGGTAGTCGAGAATCGCGGCGGTGCGGGCGGTGCCATGGGGTTGGAAACGGTGGTGCGATCCCAACCTGACGGCTACTCCCTTGTCCTACTCTCGACCTCGCATGCCTCCAATGGAGCAGTAATGCGACTGAACTATGATGTCGTCAAGGACACCAGCGCCGTGGGCTTGATCGCATCCGGTCCCTGGTTACTCGTGACAGGAAAGGACACCGGCTTTACTCGCTTGGAGGACTTGTTGCGCGAGGCGAAGCAAAACCCCGGCAGCCTGAACTACGCTAGTTCGGGCACTGGATCGTCGACGCATCTGGCCACGGAGCTGTTCGCTCGTAAGGCTGGTATTTCGGTCTCCCACGTGCCGTACCGCAGCAGCGGGCTGGCGTTGACCGACCTATTAGCAAATCGAGTTCAATTCATGTTAGCGAGCGCGGCGTCGGTGACGTCCTATGTCCGTGACGGGCGCTTGCAGGCCTTATGCGTATCCACGGAGAGCCGCAGTCGTCTGCTGCCTAATATCCCGACAGCGCAGGAGGCCGGCGTGCCAGGGTTCTCGGCGACCTTGTGGCACGGCCTCGCGGCGCCGGCGGGAACGCCGGAGGCTGTGATCAGCTTGCTCAACACGCATTTGTCCCAAGCGCTACAGGCACCCACACTGCGGGACCAGTTCGCCAGGGAAGGGCTGGAGCCCAAACCCTCCACGTCTCAAGAGTTCGCCGAGATGGTGGCTACCGAAGTTGAGGTGTGGCGCGAGGCGGTGACCACGGCTGGAATAAAACCAGGATAATCTGCCCCTAACACGGCCCCGGCGTGCCCCTTCTGCGCCAGCGCATCTGTCTCGTGTGTCGGCATCGAGGGGCACACGGCTGCCACCACTCTCTGGTCGCTCGAGGACTCGTGCTTGTGGACTTGCGTGGCAAAGCCCAGCGCAAGTTGCGGGTGTACTGGCGCAGGCGGCGCCTTCGCGTAGCCTGTTGAAAGATGGAAATGCCTATGCCAATGTATTGGACCTGGCCGACCAAATTGGCGTGAACATCGTGTCCGGGAAAAACTGAAAGGCCTTGTGGTTGCAGACTGAGCGCTACGCCGGCATGTCCGCCGGATGATCCGCCGGCTCGCGGTTCAGTTTCGCGCAACGGTACAACCCCTCCCGGTCCAGGATCGTCATCCCGCCATAGTGGGTCTGCAGTATGCCCGCCCGAGCCAACCGCGTCAGCGCGGTGTTGCAGCGCTGGCGCGACACGCCGCACAGGCTGGCGATTTCTTCCTGGGAGATCTTGAGGCGGCCATTGGTGCCGGAATGCTGCTCGGCGTTCAGCTGGGCGGCGACCGCGCGGGCGACGGTGGTGTCGACGTCCAACAGCACATTGCCCGTGTAGCTGGCCATCAGCCAGTTGACGCGCTGCGCCAGGTGCATCATCAGCGCCTTGGTGAACTCGATATTGTTGTTCCACAGGCGTTCACAGGTGTCGCGCGGCAGGATCGCGACCTGGCTCGGCCGCAGCGCCACCACTTCGTATTCGAACGGCTCGCGGCGGATCATGGTGGCCTCGCCGAACCAGCTGCCGGTGCTGAAGCCGGCCAGCGACAGCGATTTGCCGTCCGAGCCGCGCGACGACCATTTCACCAGACCCTCCACCACGCCGTACCAGCCCAGGGATTTCGAGCCTTCGCGGAACAGGCGTTCGCCCGGCTGCAATGACACCACCCGCAGTTCGGCCCGCACCACCTCGCGTTCGAGCTGCGGCAGGCCGTTGTACCAGGGCACGACGGCCAGCATCCGTTCCACCGGGTCTTGCCCGGCTCGCCGCTTCGGGCTGGCAGGTTCATGGCCGGTTCCGGCCGCTGCTGCGCGCATGGTTGTCCCCGTTTCGCCGTGGTGAGGGCGCCCAGGTATAAACCCTAGGGCGCTTTGTCAACATGATGACTGTTCGCATTTGGGGCCAGTCCGAGAATATTCGGGGCCCCTGAGCCAAAAAACCATAAGAGGAGACAGGTATGTTGTCAATGCGACGCAGGTTTTCGCGCGCTGTCCTGGCCGGCGCCATCGCGGGTGCCCTGCTGCACGCGGGCGCGGCCCAGGCGCAGGTGTCCGACGATGTGATCCGGATCGGCTTCATCACCGACATGTCCGGCGTCTATTCGGGGCCGGACGGCCCTGGCGGCGCCGAGGCCATCAAGATGGCCATCGAGGAGATGGGCGGCGAGATCAACGGCAAGAAGATCGAACTGCTGACGGCGGACCACCAGAACAAGGCGGACATCGCGTCGGCCAGAGCGCGCGAGTGGTTCGACCAGCGTGGCCTGGACATGCTGATCGGCGGCACCAATTCCAGCACGGCGCTGGCCATGTCGAAGGTGGCCACAGACAAGAAGAAGCCGATCATCGTGGTGGGCGCGGGCGCGCCGGCCCTGACCAACGAACAGTGCACGCCCTATACGCTGAACTATGCCTACGACACCGTGGCGCAGGCGCGCGGCACCGGCGCGGCGGTGGTGAAGGCGGGCGGCAAGAGCTGGTACATCCTGACGGCGGACTATGCCTTTGGCCATGCGCTGCAGGCCGATACCGCCAAGGTGGTCGAGGCGGGCGGCGGCAAGGTGGTCGGGTCGGTGAAGCATCCGCTGTCGACCAGCGATTTCTCGTCGTTCCTGCTGCAGGCGCAGGCCAGCAAGGCCGAGATACTGGCGCTGGCCAATGCCGGCGCGGATGCCACCAACGCGATCAAGGCGGCCAACGAGTTCGGCCTGACCGAGACGATGCGGCTGGCCGGCATGATCATGTTCATCAACGATATCCACGCCATGGGCCTGGACACCGCGAAGGGCATGTACCTGACCGACAGCTGGTATTGGGACGCATCGGACGAGACCCGGGCCTGGGCGCAGAAGTTCTACGAGCGCCGCAACGCCATGCCGTCGTCGCTGCAGGCGGCCGACTATTCGGCGGCCATCCAGTACCTGCGCGCGGTCAAGGCCACCGGCACGGACGACGCCGACAAGGTGCTGGCGTATCTGCGCGAGAACAAGCTCAACGACGTGTACATCAAGAACGGCGTGGTGCGCCCGGACGGCCGCGTGGTGCATGACATGTATCTGCTGCAGGTCAAGACGCCGGAGGAATCGAAGGCCCCCTGGGATTACTTCAAGGTGGTGCAGACCATCGACGGCAATGAAGCCTTCACCACCAAGGCGGAAACCCGCTGCGCCCTTTGGAGATAAGAGAACCGCCATGGCAAAACGCAAAGTGATCGTAACCATTGCCCCCACCGGGGGCATGGCGTTCAAGAGTCAGAACCCGCATCTGCCGACTCAGCCGGCAGAGATCGCCGAGGACGTCTACCGCTGCTACAACGCCGGCGCCAGCGTGGTCGCGCTGCACGCGCGCCGCCCCGACGACCAGGCCACCTGCGATGCGGCCATCTACCGCGACATGAACCAGCGCATCCGCGAGCGCTGCGACATCGTGCTGAACAATTCCACGGGCGGGGGCGTGCACGGCGACATGGTCAGGGAGACCACGCCGGGCACCTGGGAAATCCTGTGGGAAGAGCGGCTCAAGGGCATGGACGCGGGCGCCGAGATGTGCACGCTGGATGCCACCACGCTCAATCTGGCCTTCGGCGACCGCGAATACCTGATGAACACGCCCCTGACGCGCGCCCGCGAGCTGGCGGCGGGCATGAAGGCGCGCGGCATCAAGCCGGAGTGGGAGGTGTTCAGCCCGACCCACATCCTGCAGGATGCGACGACGCTGATCAACGAAGGACTGGATGAAGAGCCGCATTTCATCAACCTGGTGATGAATGTGCACCGCAACTTCCAGAACGCGATGCCGTTCTCGCCGCGCCACCTGCAGATGATGGTGGACCTGCTGCCCAAGAACAGCATCTTCTGCGTCAGCGGCATCGGGCCGTCGCAGCTGGAGGCCAACATCAGCGCGCTGCTGCTGGGTGGCCACGCGCGGGTCGGCCTGGAAGACAACCTGTATTACCGCCACGGCGAGCTGGCGACCAACGTGCAGCTGACCGAGCGCATCGTGCGCATCATCCGCGAGCTGGACATGGAGCCCGCGACGCCCGCCGAGGCGCGCGAGATCATGGGGTTGCCGCTGCGCAGCGGCGTGCGGCCGGAATTCGCGCTGTGAGAGCGGCGCGGTATTTTTCCAAGGATGTAGCCTGATGATCGAATCGTTGAAGGGCAAGCGGGTCCTGATCACCGCCGGCGCGGGGGGCATCGGTCTGGCCATCGCGCGCAAGTTCCTGGCCGCTGGCGCGCAAGTGCACATCTGCGATGTGGCTGCGGAAGCGGTGCAGGCCGCCGTGCAGGCGCACCCCGGCTTGAGCGGCAGCGTCACGAACGTGGCCGACGAAGCCCAGGTGCTGGCCATGTTCGCGGAGTTGGCCGAACGCTGGGGCAAACTGGATGCGCTGGTGAACAACGCCGGCGTCTCGGGCCCCACCAGCCGGCTCGAAGACACGGACCTGGCGGCGTGGCAGGCCACGCTGGACGTCAATCTGACCGGCACGTTCCTGTGCGCTCGCAGCGCGGTGCCACTGCTGCGCGAGGCGGGCGGCGGGGCCATCATCAACATCTCGTCGGTCGCGGGCCGGCTGGGCTTTTCGCTGCGCAGCCCCTACAGCGCAAGCAAGTTTGGGTTGGCGGGGCTGACGCAGACCTGGGCGATGGAACTGGGACCGTCCGGCATCCGCGTCAATTCGGTACTGCCCGGCGTGGTGGCGGGCGATCGAGTCGAGCGCATCATCGCCGCGCGCGCGGTGGCCGGCGGCTTCAGCAACGATGCCATGCGCGCGCAGCTGGTGGAAAAGGTGTCGCTGCGCAAGATGACCCAGCCCGAGGACATCGCCAACCAGGTGGCGTTCCTATGTTCGGACGAGGGCGCGATGATCAGCGGCCAGAGCATCTCGGTGTGCGGCAACGTCGAATACCTGGGGTAGCGAGGATGCGGCGGGGCAGGCGGGCTATACCAGGGCAGTGAGTCTGGGCGCCTCGATGCGGATCGGCTTTGCGATATCGCGGCGCCATTCTTCCGTATGGCCGCCCGGGCCCGGGTTCCACTTATTTTCTTCCACGGCCCATCATCAACCGATTGATCTGCCGGATCGGGTCGAAACTGCTATATCTCATTGATGCGAGATCGAAAGTACTCGGTGGTTTCTTTGTCAGTGCAATACACATAGCATCCCTTCATCCCACGAGTCATGAGGGTTCTATACGTATTTTTGATGATCAGATCGACCTCAGCTCGTGCTTGATCAGGGTCAGTCTTGAGCCGCGTCTTATATCCGCGAATCGTCTTGTCATGCCGATCCCGGTGTTCGGCATTCGTCACTACTTGCCCGTCACGCACGACAAGGTCATCGCCAATGATTACGCCGATGTAGTCCACCTCCAAGCCCTGGCAGGTATGAATGCAGCCGACTTGTTCGATGGACTTGGGCGCGATGATCCAGAGACTGCTGTCTTTATCTAAATTCCATTGGCGACGATAGTCCCCAATGACGATGTCACTAGCCTGAGGGTTCTTTTTACTCAACCAAGGCCAACAATAGCCAGCAACGACGCGTGCCTTGTTTTCACCGTTCTTGGCTTCTATCGCGTCATGCAATGCTTGTGGCGAGTCAAAGACCTGAAAATCATATTCGTCGACATTTAGTACAGGATTCGCCGTCGGACGAATATCAAGAGTATTGTCCAGCCAAGCCAGATAGCCATCGGAACCACTGCATCGAAATTGTGATGCGAGTTCGTATTCCTCGATCAATGCACCTTTCGCCTTGGCAAAATCACGAATGGCCTGTTTGGTGCCGATATCGTTCAGCGTGACACGCTGGTCCTCATCGATGAAAAAGATGGTGCATGCCGAGGCGTTGACCAGTTCCTTGACCTGGTTTTCGCCCAAGTTTCCATATAGCCCACTCTTTTCGTTCAAACGATGCGCTTCGTCGACGATCAGGAAATCGTACGAGTCGGGTTCAACGTCAAAGAAACGCCCGGAGCCGGAGAACAGGCTGGCGAATTTTGTCTTGGTAATGGTTCCAACCAACTTTGACTGATATACCTCGCGTGGTGCGGCGTTCTTGGAAACGTATTGTCCCAGCAGGCCTGAACTGGTCAGCCGGACCAGAAGGTTGATGGCGAGTACCGTCTTGCCTGTGCCCGGGCCGCCTTCAATGATGATGACCTTTGGCGTCTCGGGCGACGCAGTACGGCCTGCGGCCAAGGCAGCCTCAAATACCTCTTTCTGATCATCGATCAGAACGAATTCCGGTTTGGCCGTCAAAAGACCTTTCAGGGCATCCGCCAGTGCTTTCGATGGACGAATACGGCCGTTTGCGAGCTCGTACAGGATCTCTTTTGAGTCCCCGTATTTAACATGCTTTTTGATGAAATCTCGTAGTTGCTGCCGCTCTCTCGCGCCCTTTAAAAAGAGCGGAGCCTTGATCGTATATCCAGAATAATGGGGCGCGTCTATAACGCCGTCGCGCGGGTAGTTATGCAAATAGGCGCATGGCTTGATGGCAATACCGCCGTCGTACACGGCCTCGTTGAAACCCTCGAGCAACGAGGCGTATGACCAGGCTTGGTACGAGGGGTGCACAACCTCTCTTTGGCCTCCGCCCAGATACGTCGCGACAATAGCGTCTTTGTCGGTTGCGGCGGCTTTTTCCCATTGCTTGAGTTCGATGACGACAACGTTCTTGTTGCCTGCGTCATCTCTGCCCGTCAGCGTGACATCAATTCGCTTTGACGATTGCGGAATATGCAGTTCGACGGCGACGCCCATATCATCGGGAATGTCGTCATCGCGTAGCACCATCGCAATGTGATTGAGCGACTCTCTCCAAGAGCGGACCTCAGAATTGTTGACGCGTTTCCCCGTCGCTGTCTTGAAGCTGGTCAGGATGACATTTTCAATATCGTCATAGTCAGTGTGATGTAGAAACTGTTTCTTATCAGCTTCATAGACGATCATTGCTGTGGGCTCCTGGCAATGGTGACTTTAGAGTTCTGTGTATTTCTTGCTTGAACCTCTGGCCTTGTCGGCAGGGTATTTGGCTGCGTTCTTTTGTAGTTTTGCTTGAACAGCCTCATTGAGATCGACGCCCAGTACTGATGCCAGACGGACGAGGTAAAGCTGCACGTCTGCGAGTTCGTCCCTCACTGCTTGAGCGGTATCAGGGTTGGTGCCAGCCGTGAGCGATTGGGCTTCGGTCATCCATTGAAAGATCTCCGTGAGTTCGCCAACCTCTCCGGTGAGAGCCATGACCAGATTTTTGGGGGAGTGGAATTGGGCCCAGTCGCGGTCTGTAGCGAACTGATCCAGCGCCTTGCTAAGCGGCGTTACGTTGATCAGCGGCTCTGTTGGTGAGCTGTCGTGGGAAGATTTAATCACGGGGCTTGTCCATATGCGTACTTCTACTTACGCGACATGTTACCCGGTTGCTGGATATTGATAAATTATTGCGTTAAGCCGGTGTTCGTCCTAGCTTGCGCAGCGTTGTCCGGAGCTTCACGTGCCCAATTGGGATTCGGCTATTGGGAGCGTGATTGCGGCCATTGCGTTCGTGCGTCGCACGACATTAGCCAGGAGGGGCGATTTCATAGTGTGTGCTTCGCCCACCCGCTTTGGTTTTGCGTAGAACGCCGTGCTGAAGTAGCTCGGTGATATCCCGCAATGCGGTGTCCTGCGAGCATTTAGCCAGCGCTGCCCATTTACTAGTTGTCAGTTTCCCTTCAAACCCATCCAGGAGTCGATTCAGCACTTTGATCTGGCGTTCATTCATCGGGATAGAAGCTGCGTGCTGCCAGAACTTCGCTTTGGTGAACACTTGGTCAAGCACGACATGGGCACGTTCGATGGACTTGAGCAGCGTGGCTAGAAACCAGTCTAGCCACGCAGTCGCATCCATGTCACCCTTCTGTGTGCGTTCGAGGATGTCGTAGTAGGCTTTCCTCTCGCGTTGAATTTGCGCGGACAGGCTGTAGAAGCGTTGTGGGCTGCCGTCTGCACGAGTCAACAGCAGGTCGCCGATCGCACGCGCAATGCGGCCGTTGCCGTCGTCAAACGGGTGCAGAGTGACGAACCATAGATGACCGAGGCCGGCACGAATGAGGACGGGTTCTTTCTGTGCAGAGTCATTCAGCCATGTCAGGAAACGCGTCATCTCTGTTTCTAGTCGGTCAGCGGGGGGGGCCTCGAAATGCACCTTTTCCCGGCCAATAGAGCCCGAAACGACTTGCATGGGGCCTGTGGCGTCGTCTCGCCAACAGCCCACACGGATGGTGTTGATGCCAGAATAGCCGGTGGGAAATAGGGCGGCGTGCCAACCGAATAGGCGTGCAGTGGTTAGAGGGGCCATCGCGTTGGTGGTGGCATCCAAGACCATGTCCACAATGCCTTCGACGTGGCGGTCAACCGGCTCGAGGGCACCGATGTCAACGCCCAAGCGACGCGCGACCGAGGACCGAACCGAGGCGACGTTTAGTGTTTCGCCTTCAATTGCGCTGGTTTGCACGACGTCTTCGGTCAGAGCAGCCAGGCTGGCTTCGTCACGTAGCGCCATACCTACATCTGCCAGACGGCCGAGTAGCAGGCCCTGGGCGCGACTGACGAGCGCCAGAGGCTCTGCCAGAGCGGCGAGGTCGTATTGCCAGTCAGGCCAATGCGGCGATTGCCAGATGTATTCACCGTAATTCATGCGGTGATTGTGGTGGAGTTTCGGCGCATAGTCAACTGTGATACGGGCCAAGTAGTACCTCAGACCGTCTGGGCCGCGCACAATGCCAATCAGTATTTATTAGAGCGACCACATCCGGAAGAGCATATGACTGAGCAGCAGCAGACGGACAAGAATTCAGCAGATATACATCGTGCCAACGCAACAAGGAAAAGCCCCACTAACTCGCATCGCTATCCATCCACACTCGCTTCCGACACCCTCAAAGGACACCCAATTACCGTGCGAGTGGGCTATGGCGAGCTCGGGATGTTGCTAACGTCCCATACGCTTCATGTGTCCCAGGCTGTCCTTCAGCCGTTCGATATCCTCGAACAAGCGCAGACTCCCTGCCAGATCGCTTATGTATCTCTGCTGCATGACGACCGCTTTCTGCAGGCTGCGTAGAACTGTGTCGGGGGAAACGTCGGTGGAGGGAGGAATTCCATACGCCTGCCGAAAACCGCGTTCGACGTGTTGGATTTCCTCATCCAGTTCGCCGATCTGCTCTTGGAGAATCTTGTTGTAATGCTGCAGTCGATCTTCGCTGATATCGTTCAGCGCCTGCTGGGTGATGTGCTCGAGCTCCAATTGCAACGCCAGTAGCGTCAACAGGTCTTTCTTCTTATAGGCAAGATTGGCTCGCTGCATCAGGGCGGTCTTGCGCAACCGCTCTTGCGCATCTAGTTCGCGATCGGGGTGCAAGGCGCTGGCGAGCTTACGGTAGACCTGCCGGATGGATTTGCTCAACTCCGCCTGCGTGGAATCCTGCAACGTCTGAGCGGCACGTTTTTTGGGTGACGCTTGCTTTCGGGCGGCTCGTCGCGCTTCCTTGGCTCGCTCTCTGGCATCGTCTCGCGCTCGCATCTCGGCATCCAATCGCCGCAGCAGTTCATCAGGCGAATCGAAATCGCCATCGTCACCCGCCTCAATGCCGAGGACCGCGTCTGGGGTGGGACTTTCAATTTCCAGCTCGACCACCGTTTCACTGTCGTAGTCGGACCGGCTATGCATGTTGTAGATTGCCTTGACCGCCACGTCATCGCAGGCGTCGACCAAACGGCCCGCCATGTCCGCAATCAGATCCGACAGGGTACGCCGCTCGGCTTTCGTCAGGCTTTTGTTATCGAACGCGTCATTGAGAAGATGGACCATCTTGATCTGTAGATCTGTCGACTCCCGCTGCAAGGGCAACAGGCCATCAACATATTTTTTCTGAAACGTCGGCCGCATTTCTTCCCAGATGAGCAGACGGGCCCGTCGCTCTTCGATCTGCTTGGTCAGGGCATTGAATGTCTCCTGTCCCTTGGAGAGTCTCGCCTCGCCAAGTCCGGCCACGATATTGACTGCCTGTCCGCACGCCTTGTTCATAAAGAAACAGTCTTGCCCGCCTCGGTGGAAACAGGTGGCATTGTAGTGGGCGCGTATCAGCGCCATGGCATGCCGCATTCTGACCGACAGCAAGTATTCCGACGGCGTGACGCCATGCACGGCCTTGAACGTGCGCGACCGGCAGCTGGCAGACCATCGTTCATGATCCCCGGGTTTTGTGGCCAGACACACTGTCGATAGGGCCTGAAGGTTACCTGTACTTCATCGCCAACCAACTCCAACGGCAGGCAGGATTCCATGATGGCAAGGATCTACGCGACAAACCCTACAGCCTGCTGCGCGTGAAAATCGACGCTGCTGCGGCTCCAACCTACTGATACGGGGATGCGGATATTTTCAATAGCGGCGTTGGCATGCAGATTTGCGTTTGCATAAAGCTTACAATAACCTGAATATCTTCAGGGCTAGATCCCGCGCATCAAAAAGGCGCGGTACCCTACCTGTCTGCCAGTCAAGAAGCCCGCATGGGCTCCTTGACTGCCCAGCTTTATTGCAGCAATCGCTACGGAGTTATCTATGAACCCCCAAGATCGTCAAGCCATCGACAGTGTCTTTGCCCGAATTGAAGAAGTCGAGCGTCAAGGCGCGCCTCGGGATAGCGAGGCTGAGCGCCTGATTCAGGAGCGCATTCAGCAAAACCCCCAGTCCGCCTATTATTTGGCTCAGACCGTCCTGATCCAGCAAGAAGCGTTGAAGAACGCGCAGCAAAAGTTGCAGGAGCAGAATCAGAGCAATCCGTCTGCGCCCGCCGGCGCAGCGGCACCGTCAGCGACGGACTTTGGTAGACGAGGGGCGGGGCAGCCTCCGGCTGCGGCGCCGTTGTCGTCGGGCTTTGGCCGCAGTAATGCCGGTGGCGGTGGTTTTTTGGCTGGTGCCATGCAAACCGCGGTCGGTGTTGCCGGAGGCATGATGCTGGGTAATCTGTTGGGTGGTTTGTTCGGCGGCAATGATGCGCAGGCTGCCGAGGCGCCTGCCGAAGAACCTGCCGCAGCGGCACCGGAAGAAAATCAAGACGTGGTCAACGACGATGGCGGTTTTGATGACGGTGGTGGTTTCGACGATATCTGATTGATACGTCCGAGCCGATAGGCTTTCAACTGCAAATTTAGTCACGTTGTAATCGCCGTGCCCACCCATACCGATGATGCCGGCGCCAGAGGAGAGGCTCACGATCCGACCTCTTTTGGTGCGCCGCATTAGCGGCAGTGCCGCACGCGTTACCTCAATCAGACCGAAACTTGGACTTCGAATAGGGAGCGATACTCGTCTGACGTAGCCCACCCCCCGTTTATGGGGTAGAGCCTAGAGCCGTAAATACTAGGGATTTTTGAGTGGTGCCCGGGGCCGGAATCGAACCGGCCCGCCTTGCGGCGGGGGATTTTGAGTTGGCGTGCGAAGGTGCTTGTCTAGGGAAGCGGGGTGAAGCTAAGAGTAGTTTGAGGTAGATAAAAGTACTTGTTAATCAGTTGGTTATCGTAATTTAGTGAAACTAGCGAAAACTGATTTGTGTACCTGTACTGTACCGAAATGACTACCTTCAGTACAGTCAAAACCCAATATGCCGTAGTCCAGATAGGCCTATGTAGATAGGTAGGGCGACTTTGGTCCTACCTATTTGGTCATAGAAGAGGTTGGCTTGTTATTGGTGATCCCCACTCGATTGTCATTTGCAAATAAATTTCTTTATAAATCAACGCACCATGCTCATAGCCAAGCCTGATGCCATGAAAAATACCATGTGACGCCAAGAGAAGTCATCGGATAGCGTTCAACCTCCAGCCTTGCACCGTTTCTCCCGCTCGGCGTCGGCCAGGTCGCCGGGCCATCTCGCCAATTTGGCATCGGTGAGGCTCGCCAGGATTTGCGGCAAGTTCATCGTCCGGTGCGGAGGGATTGGCAGGTCATTGGACGGCGGGCCGTCGGTGATGAAACACGGCTCGGCCGAGCCAGTTTGATTCATCAGGTGCGTCATGCTCATTTCTCCGGTCTAGTGGCTAGAAAATCTGCGCCTCAAGCATCCGTTGCCGAGCGCTTGAGGCGCCTGCTGATCAAGCTGTCTCATCTCGGCGTGACAACGATAGCCATCTACCCCTTCGCCACCTCGACCATAAGATCACCAACCGAGCGTGCAACCACATATCGGGCAGGGTTCTCACCAACTGCCAGCGCCTTGAAATGCGCCTTGCCGCATTCGATCTTGGCGCTCTCCTTGTCGCGCAGGTCGTCGGTGAACAGGCTGCTTTTGGTTTCCACCACAAAGTACAGGTGCTGGCTGCCGTCCTCTTCCACCAGCACGGCCCAGTCGGGGTTGTAGGTGCCCAGCGGGGTGGGCACTTTGAACCAGCCTGGCAGCTTGGCGTAGAGCTTGATGGCGTTGTTCTTCTCCAGCCCATCGGCGAAATCCCGCTCAGTGGTCGAGTCGTACACCACGTGCTCGTAGATCGACTTCTGGGTATCCAGCAGCATGTTCTTGAGATAGCCGGTGAGCTCTTCCTTCTCGAACAGCTCCTGCGCATAGACATGCTGGTCGCCGAGCTTCTGGTACTTGATGCCATCGACCAAGGCCAAGCGCTTGCAACGGTTGATGGTTTCGGCGGTCAATTCGATGAACTGCTGCGGATTGCGCTTGAAGTCGTCCAGGCGGCCGCTTCCCGTCAGGATGCTGACGATGGTGCGTCGGGTGAGCTGGGTGCGGTCCTGCAGGTCGGTCAGCAAATCCGGCAGCTCGATATCCGCTTCGTCGAGCACCACAGTCGCCGCGCCCGCTTTCTCCGTCGCGGCGACACCCGCCTTGCCGATAGAGATGTCGGCCTTGCGCCATTGCAGCCGTGCCTTGGCAATCACCGGGGCCTTCTGCAACGCTGCGATGCAATCCGTCACCAGCTTGGCGTTGTCGAACTGCACGCGGTACGTTGTCTGGTGCTTGATACGATCCCACAGCGCCTTGAAATCGTCGCTCAGATAGACGGCCTTGCCATCCTTGCCCTTGCGCAGCGGCACTTGCCTGCGCTCATCGGCATTCTTGATATCCAGCCGGCCGGACACCTTGCGCAGGACTTCGGCAATCTGAGCCTTCTGCGCATCAAACTCGGCCGGGAGTTCCAAAGTGCCGTTCTTCAGCGCCGTTTTCAGTGAATCCTGCACCTTGCCTTTGGCATCAATATGGCCAGCAGCTTTCAAGTGCTCCCACAGAGCCTTCGATTGCTCCATGCCCAGCGGCGCGGCGTGCCCATCAGCGCCGGTCACGGCAATGGCGGCAAATTGGTGCTGCTCCACGATGCCAAAGCGGATGCCTGTGTCTTTCTCGATTTCCTTCTGCAGGTTCTCGGCAAATTGCTCGTAGTTCTCGGTCGCAATCACGGTGAGCGTATTGACGTCGAAGCCCCGCACCCGCTCGCCAGATTGATTAACGCACAGCCGCAGTCCGCGACCAATGGTCTGACGTCGCTCGCGCTCGGTCTGGATGTCGCGCAGGGTGCAGATCTGGAACACATTCGGGTTGTCCCAACCTTCTTTCAGGGCGGAGTGGGAGAAGATGAACTTCAGCGGCGTGTCGAAGGACAGCAGTTTTTCCTTCTCCTTCATGATCAGGTTGTAGGCACGCTCTGCATTCTCACGATTGCCCGCATTGTTCTCAGCGGTGTCGGTCCAGCCACCCTTCTTGTCGATGGAGAAATAGCCGTTGTGCACTTCCTCTGCGGCGGAGTCCAGGTCGATCTCGGCGAAGAGACTCTGGTAGGCCGGAAGCTTGGCAGCACGGCGATATTCCTCCTCGAATATCTGGGCATACACGCCCTTGACCGGCTGGCCATCCGCATCGTACTGGCGGTACCTGTCCACCGAATCGATAAAAAACAGAGACAGCACCTTGATACCCAACGGTCGCAGGCGCTTTTCCTTGTCCAGATGCTCGCGAATCGTGCGGCGGATCATCTCACGCTGTACGGCCAGCGCATCCACATCACCGTGGGCTTGACCCGGCTTCAGGAACACTTCGCCACCGGGGTAACGCAGCTCCATAAACTCGTCGCCCTTGGCCGTGTGAATTTCGCCCACCCGAAAATCAGCGTAAATCGCGCGGCCATCAGCACTCTGCTGAAGATCATCGCCATCGCTGACCGTCACTTCAACCCGCTGAACGCCGCTGGGCGTCTGCTTGTCCAACTCGACCTTGGCACTGATGCGGCCACGCTTATTTTCCACCTTAACCAGACGCACATACGGCTTGTTGTGCGCGTCCTCCACTGTCGCCGAGGCCACCTCGATCTGCTTGACCAGCTTGCGCTCATAGGCATCAACGGCATCGAGGCGATACACCATGTGGTGCTTGTCCACATGGGTGGCGGAATAGCGCAGCGTGCAGAGTGGATTCATCGCATCCAGAGCCTCTTTGCCTCGCCCCTCAAGGCCACCATCCACACTCTGGGGTTCGTCCACGATGACGATGGGCCGGGTAGACTTGATCAGATCGATGGGCTTTTCACCACCGGTCTTCTCGCTCTCTTTGTAGAGGTTGTTCACGTCCTTCTTGTTGATGGCGCCCACTGTCACCACCATGATCTGGATGTTCGAGCTGGTGGCAAAATTGCGTACCTGCCCGAGCTTACCGGAGTCGTACAGGAAGTAATCGAAGGGCACGCCCGCGTAGAGCCCCTTGAAGTGATCCTCGGTGATCTGCAGGGTCTTGTAGACCCCCTCTTTGATGGCTATCGAGGGCACCACAATGACGAACTTGCTGAAACCATAGCGCTTGTTCAGCTCAAAGATTGTGCGCAGGTAGACGTAGGTCTTGCCCGTCCCGGTTTCCATCTCCACGGTGAAGTCGCCGGAAGTCAGTGAACTGGAAGGCGGCAGGCCTCCGCGCAATTGCACGTCATTCAAATTCTTCAGCAGTTCATCGTCCAGCAACGTCAGGCGGTTACCGACACCCAGATCCGACTCGGCCATGCCCAGCGTCATTTGCTCAGGCTGGGTGCCGGGAAACAGGTCCGACCCCACCGGCACCGGCGCCTTCATCGTCACCGTGAACTCGGTGCGGCAGACCTCCTGGCCTCGGAACAGGTCGCACACGGCCTCAATGGCCTGCATCTGGTAGTCGAGGTTGGGCTCGAAGTGAAGTTTCATAGCGCACCTCCCCGTATGCCACCCTGCGGGCAGCCTGCGGCTGTGCAAAACGGCTGAGCTGCCGTTTTGTCTTGCACGCCAGTGGCGGCACTTGTGGAGTTGCCAAGCTCCCCTACTGCGCTAGCGGAGCGCAAAATTGAAAATAGACTCCACAAATGATTTTGTGGAGTCCTGACGCTACTCAAATAACTCATAGTACCTCCCGCCCCTCGGCCAGATTAATCAACCGAGGGAAACAAAGGGTCGCGGCGCGGCGGCCACTGCCCGCTTGCAACTCCCGCAAAATGCCGGCATCGCGTAATTGCCGTAACAGTGCCGGGGCGGTTTTTTCGTGAATGCCGTATTCGGCAACCAGCTTTTGTGCCAGATCTGAAGTACGGAAGATGGGCTTGCTGAAGATGGCGTCCAGCAAGTGCACGGAATATTGCGAACGCGTGGTTTCCTGAATAGCGATTTTCATCTCATCATAAAGCGACTTGATCGCCTCTACCCGTCCGATGTTCTGTCCGGCCTGCTCGATGGTGGCGCGTAAAAAGAAGGCAATCCAGCCATCCCAGTCCTGCTCGGCAGAGATTGCCTTGAGCCGCTGGTAATACTCTTCCCGGTGATTCTCGAGATACTCGGAGAGATAAAACATCGGCTGCGACAGTGCCCGCTTTTGGTACAGGAATAGCGGAATCAGGATGCGGCCAATGCGCCCATTACCGTCTTTGAATGGGTGCAGTAACTCAAACTGTGCATGGACAATGGCAGTCTGGATCAGAAAATCCACGTCATCATGGTCAAGATACTGCTCCCATGCCTGTAAATAATCCAAAAGCTGCAAGGGGTTAGGTGGGACAAAAGTCGCCTGCTCCAGGGTGCATCCTTGACGGCCAATCCAGTTCTGGTCACGCCGGAACTCGCCCGGGGTTTTATCCTGGCCGCGTACGCTGCTCATCAAGATACGGTGCAGCTCACAGACGAAACCCAATCGAATGGGGTAGTCGAGCAGGTATTCGCGGGCCCTGAACAAGGCCTGGCGGTAATTGGAGATTTCCTGAATATCCTGATACTTCTCACCCTCCTTGAGCAAGCCAGCTTCCTGTTCCAGTACCTCGTCCACGGTTGCCTGGGTGCCCTCAATTTTTGAAGACAACACGGCTTCTTGTGTAGTCAGTGGTGACAGCATCACCGCCGGGTTGGGAATGCCCTGTAACAAACCGTCATATCGGGCGAGCGCGGCGTTGGCCTGCCCAACCAGCGGCAACAACAGGCGGTAATCCAGATTATCCAGTGGCAAGCTATCGGGCACATAAGGCTGCATCATCTGGCCCCTCACAGACTACGCACGTTCTGGATGCCGTGCTGCTCCAGAATGGCGGCGAGGTTGGTCTTGGCGACATCGTTTTCAAAGGCGCTGTCGCGGAACACGCAGGTCGTGTCACCGGCGGGCGCCAGTTCCTCGTGCCAGTCGATAATGCCTTGGGCCAGCGGCTCCACCTGCTCGCGGGTAATCTGCTCGGCAAGACAGGTCATCAAGACGCCGCCACCCACGGAATGCACCTCACGGCCCGCGATGGTGCGCTGCTCGATGGGCACGCACAGGTCGAGGCCTAGCTTGAGCAGCAGTTCGTAAAGCACGTCCGCCTCGGAGCGACCTTCGAGCAAGTGATCCTGATGGTCGAACAACGAGGCTTCCAGATCCGCCGGGTTGGGGTTCCAGGCGCGGATATTGGAGTGGTCAAGCTTGAAGACGCGGAAGCCACAGTCACCGGCAAACACGGGGCTGTCTGCTTTGACTTTAGCCGCAGCGCGACGGAGGCGCTCCTTTGTTACATCAGCAATTGATTTATAACCCAGCTTTTCCAACGGCTCTGGTATTTGCACAAGAACATATCGCCGTCTCCCCATGTCTTGTGAGTTCTGCTTTAGAACCGCATGTGCAGTCGTTCCTGAACCCGCAAAAAAGTCCATAACAATGTCTTGATGGTGATCGCTTTCACACATTGTTATTAGGCGCTCTATCAACCTGACAGGCTTTGGAGTATCAAAAACACTTGCTTCATCGCCAAACATTTCACGAATGAGGCTTTTCCCTTCGATATTGTGTCCAGCATCTTCGTGAAGCCAGATTGTCGTAGGAACAATCCCTTGCTGAACTTCCGAAAGAAACGTCTTTAGGTATGGCCGTGACTTTCCATCTTTTCCAAAGGAGATTCTTCCATCTGCAAAGAGTTCCTCGTAGCGAGACTTGCTAACAACCCAAGCACGACTTGGGGGTGGCGAAAACTCAAGCCCCGCAGGAGATGTAATCACATAATCATTAGATGCAGAATATGTCTTCACAGAAAGGTTGGTAGGGTACCAAGGTCCTCTTGGATCATTGTCTGGATTAGTATATTTGGCATTCAGCTCTTCTGGTCGCGGAAATAAATTGGGTCTCCAATTTTCCTTATTTCGGCAGTACAGAAGAATATGATCATGCATGTCTGATAGGTACTTTGCATCATTGGCGGCACCGTACTTTTTCTGCCAAATAATATTGGCAACAAAATTCTCCTCGCCAAAAACTTCATCACACATCTTTCTAAGATTCGCAACTTCTCCATCATCAATCGTGGCAGCAAAAACGCCATCATCACGAAGGAAGTTCCTCGCCAGCTTCAATCTCGGAAACATCATATTCAGCCAGTCGGTATGGAACCGGCCACTGGCTTCGGTATTGCTGCTGATCTTCTGCCCGCCTTCGACCTGCCCGGTCAGCTCCAGATAGTTCTTGATGTTGTCCTGGAAGTTGTCCGGATACACAAAGTCCTTGCCGGTGTTGTACGGCGGGTCGATGTAGATCAGCTTGACCTTGCCGGCATAGCTCTTCTGCAGCAGCTTGAGCACTTCCAGGTTGTCACCTTCGATCATCAGGTTCTGGGTGGTGTCCCAATCCACGCTCTCCTCGGGGCAGGGGCGCAGGGTGCCGGTGCTCGGAGTCAGCGCCAGTTGCCGTGCGCGGCGCTTGCCGTGCCAGTTGAGGCCGTATTTTTCGTCGGCATCGGTGACGGTATGGTCACCCACCAACGCCTTGAGCACATCCACGTTTACCGCCGTTCCGTTCGGACCTTCAGTAATGAGTTCCGGAAACAGGGCCTTGAGCTGCTCTATATTGCCCGCCACCAGGTCGGCGGACTGGGCCTCGGGGCTGGCTGCCGTGATCTTTTCCATGATGCTCTCCGTCATTCTTCAATCTTCAAAGTTGTTGGCGCGCGGTGGCCAGCTCGGCCTGCACGCGCTTGAGCGTCAGGTTCAGTTCCACCTGACGCGCTATTTGTTTTTCTTTCGCTGCTTGCGCCCGCAGACGGCTGACTTCAGCCTCCAGCCGCTCACAATCAGCCAAGGCTTGCCGACGCGCCGCAGCCTGCTCCGGGGTTGCCGGGGTTTGGTAGCTTCCCGTCAACCGGGCGGCGAGCAAGGCCTGCATGCAATCCACCCAGCCTTGATAGAGGGCGTGCAGCGTGGCCTGGGGTTGACATGCAATTGACAGGGACTGCACAAAGGCACTCTCGATTTCGGGTGCGATTGCGTCTTCCTCCCCGGTGACATCCTCAGTTACGCGGGACAACGCTAGCAACACTGCATCGCTATCGAGCACGACCTTGCCTGCCTCGTTCTGCGCCCAGCGCTTGTGCGCCAGCGAGAGCGTCAATGCCTGTCCTTCCATCAGCAGCAAGACGGGATACGGCACTGCCCTATGCACCAATTCGGCAAGGCGAGCGAGCCTGGCAGGCTTGACGGTGCCACGCAGGGTCACGGCCAGTACGGCGATTTCCAGGTACTCACGCTGCGTATCCCGGTAGCTGGGTACGCCAATGGTGTTGGGCTTGAGTGCGGCAAGCCACTGGATTTCTTCAATGGCATCCGTGATCAGGCGTTTGTCGGATGCGGTGGAAGCAGCGTTCTCCAGCAACAGCTTCTTGGGAACCCGCTGATCTACCCGTGCGCTGTCGGGCAGTTGTAAAGCATCATAAAGCGCGCGCGATGTTGCCATTGTCATGCCGCTTCATGCTCGGGCAGCACGACGAGAAATGCCACCACCTCGAAGTCGTCACTGCCAGCGAACTCGCCTTTCATGGCGTGCGTGCCGCCAGGTGTGAAGAGGCTGGCAACGGCCCGTTCCTCATGCTTGCCGGCGACGGATGCCACGGCCGCCGCGAGCAGCTTCTGGGCGTGGCGCATGTCCTCACCGCTTTTTGTCGCCTTGTCGAAGCGCGCGCAGGCACTGTCATCCGGCCGTTCGCGCCCCAGTGCCAGGCGCTTGAGGCGATCCAGGATGCGCTTGGCCTGGGGGTAAGGCAGCAATACGGCGCCGTCATCACCGACATGAACGAGGTAATGCGGTGCCAAGGGGTAGTCAGACTCTTTGGCTTTGTCGGCCGCCGGACCACAGGCTTGCAGGCAAAAGATCACGCCCGGCGGAATATCGGCATCCAGGGAGGTCGTGACGGCATAGGCGCCGAGCGGCTGGGTATCAAGTTTGCCGGGGTGTGCCTTCAGGTACTGCGCCAGATCGATGCGGAAATCGGTCAGGGTCAGGTCGGTAATCGATACCCCGGTGGACAGATCCTCCATGTCGATGACCGTGTCCTGCAGCTTGAGCAATTGCTTGCGCCGGTACTCCAGATCGTTCATCGGGTTGCCGGATTGCTGCTCGATCAGGTTTTCCTCGCCGGTGGCGGAGATGTCGAGCAGCACCATACGGCCGCTGACCCGCTGCTCCAGATTGATGTACTCCTCCAGTTCCATGTTGGGCCAGAAGTTGACCAGCTGGATGCACTGGTTGGGTGAGCCAATACGGTCGATACGACCAAAGCGCTGGATGATGCGCACCGGGTTCCAGTGGATGTCGTAGTTGATCAGCCAGTCGCAGTCTTGCAGGTTCTGGCCTTCGGAAATGCAGTCGGTGGCAATGAGCAAATCGATCTCGCCTTCCGCAGCGAGCTCTTCGGGGCGTTCCTTGGCACGCGGGGCGAACGCCGACAACACGCCGCTCATGCTCTTGCGCAAGCCGGGCACGGTGGTCTGAATGCCGGCGCTGCCGGTCACCAGCGCGGCGTCAATGCCCAGCGTGCTTTTGACCCAGGGGGCGAGCTGCTCGTAGAGGTAGTGCGCGGTGTCCGAGAAGGCGGTGAAGACGATGATTTTCTGGTTGCTCCTTCCATCCAGTGTGTTGATGGGGTGGCGGCACTTGTCTTCGATCATCTGGCGCAGCGCGGCCAGTTTTGCGTCACGCGCGGCATCGACTTGTTTGGCTGCCGCCAGCAGTGTGGCCAGCCGGTTGCGGTCCTCGATCAAATCCTGTTTCCAGCGAATCAGGTCAACGTCACCGAGCAACACCTTGACCTTGCGCCCGACGAACAGCGCCTCGAAAGCCGGATCGTCTATGTCGACATCGGCGATGTCGATTTCTTCGAGCTCGTCTGTGTGCGATTCAATATGGGCCAGCGTGGCTTCCACATCCCTGAGCTGCCTTTGGACCGTCAGCGCGAAGGACGACACCGCGCTTTCCATGCGTTTGAGCACATTGACGCGAAGCAGGTGAATCAGGCTCTCTTCACGGTCCACCTGGCGGAAGAAGCCCTCGCCACCGCGAACCTGGGTGCTGTACTTGGCGTCATAAGCCGCCTGCTTGTGTGGCAGGACATAGCGCAGCGGCGCATAACTGGCCAGAGTGAGGCGGCGGATTTCCAGATTGATGTCGCGGATGGCGCGGAACTCGCCGGCGAGGTCAACATCCGCCTTGATGTTGATTGGCGGAAGGCGATTTGGGAAACGGCCAGTCTCACTGGTGCCGTAGTATTTCTCGATGTGCCGCCGCGAGCGGGCGATGGTGAGGTGATCCAGCAGCGTGAAATAGTCGAACCCCAACATTTCAACCAGCTTCGACGGCGTTTTTTCGGACTCGTCCATCGCCAACCAGCGGTTGAACTGGGCCTGGGCTTTGCGGGTGGTCGCCTCGATACTGGCGATGCCGTGTTCCAGCAGGGCGGTGTCATCACCTTCGGTGACAAAGGCGATCTGGTTGCGCAAGTCTGCAAGCCGGTTGTTGACCGGCGTGGCCGACAGCATGAGGACGCGGGTCTTGACCCCTTCCCTGATGATCCGACGCATCAGGCGGTCGTAGCGTGACTCCTTGCCCTTGTGTGTCGCCTTGTTGCGGAAGTTGTGCGACTCGTCGATCACCACCAGGTCGTAGTTGCCCCAGTTCACGTGCGACAGATCGATGTCGCCGGAGGTGCCGCCGTCCCGTGACAGATCGGTGTGGTTCAGGACGTCGTAGTTGAAGCGGTCCGCCGCGAGAATGTTGCGCTTGTCGTTGGCTTTGTAGAGTGTCCAGTTGTCGCGCAGACGCTTCGGCGCCAGCACCAGAACACGGTCGTTGCGCAGCTCGTGGTACTTGATGATCGCCAGAGCTTCGAAGGTTTTACCGAGGCCGACGCTGTCCGCGATGATGCAACCACCAAAGCGGTTCAGCTTGTCAATGGCGCCAACTACGCCATCACGCTGGAACTTGAACAGCTTCTTCCACACCACCGTATTGCGGATACCGGTAGCGGACTTGACGATTCGGTCCTCGTCCATTTCGTCACCGCTATCA
Source organism: Bordetella genomosp. 4 (assembly GCF_002261185.1). Classification (GTDB taxonomy): domain Bacteria; phylum Pseudomonadota; class Gammaproteobacteria; order Burkholderiales; family Burkholderiaceae_B; genus Bordetella_A. The sequence goes on along the minus strand of NZ_NEVQ01000022.1, from coordinate 434,209 downwards.
CCAAACAGGTGATGCAATATCAGCGTGTAGACGGTGTATGGATCGCGGTGCTCGCCAAGGGCTCGCAACGCCTCAAGAACGGATTCGCGCTCTTCTCCCTGACCCTCGGAGTCGGTTGAAGCAGCAGTTCGCAAGGCTGCCCACTGGTGCTCGAACCATTGGGCGAGCTGCGCGGCTTCCTCGGCCGTTTCTGACGCCTGAATCAGGTTCAATGGATTGCCTGGCGTCAGGCCAAGGCCAGATGTGTTGAAGGCAAAGGAGCCCAGAACCACTTGTGCAGGCGCCCCGTCCGGGCCGCGCATGACAGCAGCCCCCTGTGGCACCGACCTCGGTGCCCGCCGGAGCGCTACTTTTTCACTGATCCATTTCGCGCACTGATTGGCCAGCCAACGTGCCTGCAGACGATTGCGCGCTGCACGGTCGCCCTCCGTTCCCAAGAGTTCAAGAGCCTCGTTATCTGGAGGCACGATCAATTGGACTCGATCCAGAGCGGACAACGCCTCCCGGATTTCCGCGAAGGCGTAAAGAGAGAGCGAAGGGGTTACACAGTCGAGTTGGCTGCCGTGCTTGAGGTGGGGCTTCATCAAATCGATGACGCGCTGTGTGCCGGTGTTTTGGATTAGCTTCATAGGCTCCCGATCACTTCTGGCTATTCTTTTCACGGGGCTTTATGACCCCTACGTACTTATAGAGTGTGGTACGAGAGATTCCGTACCGACGCGCCACTTCCGAAACCTGAATGTCAGGGTCGCGCAAAAGTGCTTTGATCTCTCTCACCCGCTGTTCATCCAGCTTCGGCTTGCGGCCACCGGCGCGGCCACGGGCACGCGCTGCGGCCAGCCCAGCCTGCGTCCGTTCTCGGATCAAACCGCGCTCAAATTCGGCCAGCGCTGCGAACACATGAAAAATAAGCTTGCCCGCCGCGCTGCCGGTTTCGATTTTTTCTGTCAGGCTTTCGAAGCCAATGCCTCGCTGCTCAAGATCGGTCACGATCTGCACCAGGTCTGGCAGGCTGCGCCCGAGCCGATCCAGGCGCCACACCACCAGGGTGTCCCCTGCCCGTAGTGCCTTACGGCACTGTTCAAGTTCTGGTCGAGTCGTGTTCTTGCCGCTAGCCGCTTCTTCGTAGATCACACAGCATCCAGCCTGCTGGAGCGCGTCGCGCTGCAGGTCTAGGTGCTGATCGTCAGTCGATACGCGGGCGTATCCTATGCGTTGATTCATGGACGCATCCAGGACATTGAAAACTTGACGCCGATATTAACATTCATAGACGGCTTTCACGAACACAAAGCGCGCTACTTTGACTTGTCCAGCAAACCACCGTTTTATGAACAGAGACCCGGTCTTGATCTGGCATAAATGTCCGCTGCCTTTTCCCATAGTCACCGGTAGGCCTCCTCATCGCCGATCGGTTCGCGGTCGATCTTTTCCAGCAGCCAGGCCACGCCGGCAGCGGCCGCTTCGTCGTGATCGAGATAGCAGCCATCGAGCAGGCGATACATGCAGCCCTGCTTGGTCGTCACTTCCCACGCCTGGCCGTCATGTGTGCGGCACACGGCATAGGCAAAATAATCGCCCTTGGCGTCCATCTCATCATGTGCGGCTTGCAGCTCCGGCGGAAGCGGAGGCAGGGGAAAGTGCCTGTTTCTCATACCTTCGTACCCTCCCGGTCGGCAGCCACCATCGCGTCAGCCTCGGTTAACGCATCCTCGCGGAAAGCCCCCATGTGCACCGCCTCGGCCTGGCTGACCTCGGCCCATATCCGTTTGACCTGGGCCGGGCTGTAGCCGGCCAACTCGGCCGTCCTGGTGATGCTGTGACCGGATCGGCGCAAGGCGATGACCTGGGCGCGGCGCTTCGGATCGGCCCGCCGGCCCCGGTATTTGCCTGCATCCTTCGCCAGCTCGATACCCTGGCGCTGCCGCTCGCGGCGGTCCTCGTAGTCGTCGCGGGCCATCTGTAGGGCCAGCTTCAAAAGCATGTCCTGGACCGATTCCAGCACGATCTTAGCGACACCCTGGGCTTCGGCGGCCAGCTCCGACAGGTCTACAACGCCAGGGACGGCCAGGCGCGCGCCCTTGGCCCGGATCGCGGCAACCAGGCTTTCGGCCTTGGCAAGCGGCAAGCGGCTGATGCGGTCGATCTTCTCCGCAATGACCACCTCGCCGGGCTGTAGGTCCGCGACCATGCGCAGCAGCTCGGGCCGGTCGGGCCGTGCGCCGGATGCCTTCTCGCGGTAGACGCCGGCGACGTAGTAACCGGCCGCCCGCGCGCCCTCGATGATGCTTTCCTGGCGTTCCAGGTCCTGCGCGTCGGTGCTGACGCGCAAATATACGCGGGCGACCTTGAGGGCAGAGGCGTCGTCAAAGCTCGCTGCACGGGCCGGGGACTTGACGCGTGCACGCTCAAACAGCGCGTGTTCTTCATCGGTCAGACCGCCCGCCTCGCTTGCGATCCCGGCCAACATCGAACCGACGCGCCGGTCCTTCTTTGTGCTCATGTTGGCTCCTTTGGGTATAGGCTAACGCGCTCCATCGTAACCGACACGGCTCAATCTTGAAATTCCGATTTATATGCGCCTAGCGCAAAACCGCAACTCTAATGAGCTTCCACGACAAATTCAGCGTTGCCGTCTTTAGCGGCTAAATTTACTCATGAACTCAACGCCAAAATACGGAAGAACAATTTTCTCGCCCCCCACGCTGCCCACGTGGCGGGACGTATAAATTTAGGGACCTGCACCAACATAGAGAAGAGGGAACGATGACCAACGAGACCTTTGCGAGTGTGTGGGATGCCATCGAAGACGGCCCTGCCGAGGCTGAAAACATGAAACTGCGTTCGGCGCTGATGATGGCCCTGGAAAAACAAATCCACGATCATGGATGGACGCCGGCCGAAGCCGCGCGCCGTCTTGGCGTGACGGAATCTCACATGTTTGACCTGATGCGCGGGAAGATCGACGAACTCGGGATGGATACGCTTTTGAACATGGCCATCGCTGCGGGCCTGCACAATGACGATCCAACATGGGCGCAGTTCAAGGCTTTGTTGGTCGAACGGATTAATGCTGGCTTGGCGGGACAGGTGTCCTCCAAGAGCGTCAGCGAGATTCTTAATGATGAACTCGCCCAGCTCGTCGCCGACATCACCACGGACAACCTGCACCCTGAAATCGACACCGGCCCCGACCGCGGCCGTGAGCGGGATAGGCCGAAATAGCAAGGGCGGCAAACTGGCCGCCCTTCTTGTTCCTGGTCTGCATCAGCGATTTCACGTGCGCCGCCGGCCTTGAACAAAGCTGCCCTGCGTTGGAGCGGGGCTATTACTTTCTGCGATGATTGAAAGGCCAGCGGCTTTGCCTTTCCAGTTCTTTGCTGGTTTCGAACAGATTGCTGGCGACCCTCGGCGCTACCGCATCGCGGATGCGCTCCATCTTATCCGCGAGGGCAGTAGGCTGGGGGCCGAAACCAAGCGCCCAAATGAGGCGGCCGAGCAGATAGAGGCCCGGCACGAACACCAGGAACAGCACCTCCATGACAAGCAGGAAGTCCGAAAACGATTGAGGGGGGAAGAAGTCCATAAAGCCTTTATTGAAAACGAACGTGTTGGGCGGTCAGGACGTGCTGAATCTGTGCTCTGGCCTGGGAAAAGTCCCCGCGCGTCGCAAGGCCCGTTTCGGCCTGGTAGAACAGCACCATGAACAGGTTGGCCGTGGCCTCGGCCAGCGGCCCCAGCTCGCGCGCGGCGTCCTGGCCCAGCCAGCCGATAGCGTTCAATTCCGTCGCCGCGTGCTGAACCGCCTGGGAAAATTCGTTAGGATGTATAGTTGCCATTTTTCACCTCTCTCACAGGTGGTGAGTGGAAGTGTCGACCGGCGTTGCTGCGCCGGACGGCGCGCTTAGGTCGGCTGCGGTCGGTTCACAAACGCGGCCACCTCGTCATCTACCCCGGTCGCCGTGTTGTCGTTCGTGCCGGCCAGGTTGTTTCCGTCGAATGTCGGCGCTGCATCTTGGCGCGGACCAGCGCTTTCTTTGCTGCTGGCCGTCTTGATCGTCGCGGCGAGCTTGCCGCCGGTCGTCTCTGAAATCCGGTTCTTGGCCGCCTCAGCCATACTGCCGACCTTGGCCGACGCCATCGAGCCGATGCCTTTGGCGAGGTTGGCGACCGTATCGGCTGCGATCCGGCCGCCCTTGGCCGCCGTGGCCCCGATGCCGCCAGACGAACGACCACCGCCGGAGCCGCCGCCCGAGCTGCCGCCGCGTGAGCCGGTGCTGTTGTGGCCTGCGGCCGAGGCCAGCGGCGTTTCACCGCCACCAGAGCCGCCACCATCACCACCGGCGTCGCCGGCGCTGCTGGCATCGGCGCTATCACGGCCGCCGCCCATCAAGCTCGACAGAATGTCGGTTTCGGCAGAAACGTTATCGTTCGCTTTCGAGGCGGCCGCCATGAGCGCCTGCGCACCACCGGCGGCGGTCGCAGCCAGAGAGGCGCCACCGGTCATAGCAGCGCCGGCAGCAGCGCCCGCGAGGCTGGCGGCCGCCCCTGCGATGGCACCCGCGCTTACGGCCCCGCCACTCCCTGCAAAGCCGCCAGGTCCGCCGCCCGAGATGAGGCTAGCCATCATTGACGGAATGCGGTCCGAGAGTTTGTAGAACACGTAAGCCGCGACCAGCATCACAGCGAGTTCTGTCAGGCGAACATTTGCGGTAAGCCGGGCGACGTAGGTATTAACAAAGGCAGCGCCAATGCCAACGATCGCCGCCATGCCGAACAGCTTGGAGCCGACGCCGAGCACCTGGCGGTAGTAGCCAATGGCGATATCGGTAGTCCACCGGGCACCACCGAAGCCCAGGACGAACAGGCCGCCGTAGAGCAGAAACCAGGACTCCGCCAGGGCCACCACCATATTGATGCCGACGGCCGCGAAGATCAGCAGAATGATGATCGCTACAGCAAAGGCGACAATAGTTTCCGCAAGCCCCATATCAGCATTCATCACCTTCTTAAGCACATCGAATCCAACATCGACGATGCCGGACGGTGACAGCTCGCGGCCTAGGCCGGTTGCCTGGGCCGCCATGTCGCGCATGGATTCGATGATCGTGCCGGCGATGTTCATGCCGGTTACAGCGTTCGACAGCAGCCACCAGAAAAAACCGAGCGTGATGATGAAGCGCGCCAGCTCAGCGAAGAACTCGCCAATGTCGGCCTTGCGCATCACCATCATGCCGAACGTCCAGACCATGTTGATGACCGCGAGCAACCAGAACAGCGTCGTGGCAAAGCCGATGAGCTTGCCGGACATTGTTTCCGTTACGGTCTTTAGCTCCTTAACGATGCCATCCAGAATGTCGTAGTTGTCAACGGCGGCATGGCCATCGGCCGAGAACAGCGCCAGAAGTAACACCGCTCCCAGGACGGCCGGCCCTGGTTTAGTCAATAGTGTTTTCATAGGCTGTTCCTCACCATTTCTGCCTGGAGCTTTTCCGGACGGTCCCGAGCTTGAAGCACTTGCCCGAGAACTCTTTCCGCGTGTCGCTGTCGCGGATTTTGCTGATAACTTCGTTCTGGCAGTTTTGCTCGTTCACCTCCGGCATTTGCGCTTTCGAGCCGCCGAAGATCGAGACGCCTGCACCAACTACGACGACGACCAGGGCGATGACCGCGACATAGATTTTGACGTTCATCGGGGCGCCTCCTCACCATTTCTGCCCGGAGCTTTTCCGCACATCACCCGAGCGAAACTCCGTCGAACCCGCAGCCTTACGAGCTTTCTCGTCCAGATCGGCAGCGTTCTTGGCCGCAATGGCGTTCTGCTGCGCGAGCAGCAGGCCACGGATTTGCAGGAGCTGGTTGGCCTGGTGGCTGGCGAGCTGGTTGGCGTAGCCGATGGCTTCCATCTGCCCTTGCGCGCCCTGGGCTTTCGATTGCAACCGTTCGAGCTGGCGCGCGTCCGACTTGAGGTTTTCTTGCTGATCCTTGATGCCCTTGAACAGCGCATCGTTCGCGGCCTTTTGCGACTGCGATGCCAGCACGCGGGTTTTCTCCAGCGCTGCGCGTTCGGTGTCAGAGCAGCCGGCCGAGGTGAAGCATGGCGAGGACTTGTAATAGGAAACGTCCTGGAACTTGCCTAGGTAGGCATCCAGGCTACCGGCCTGATTGGTGAGGTTGTTCAGGGTGTCAATGGACTGCATTAGCCCGTTGATGGTGGACTGTGCCTGATCCCAAATGTAGGCCGCCGGCGCGACCGTGTTTTGCAGCATATTTTCGTACTGCTGCAACTGCGTTCGGTATTGCTCGATTTGCTTCTGGACCTGCGCAACCTGCTGAATCGCAGTGACAGTGGTTTGGGTCAGGTTGGTGCCATCGATAACCGGGATGCCTGCATGCACCGGCAACGCTATCAGGCTCATAATGGTGGCACATAGCAGGCCACGGGTGTTTCTTCTCATGATGTGCCGTCCTTTTTTAGCGGCTAAAAACTAGTTCGGCCCTTGGGCGCACCACACCCATCATGACCTTGCCAAGCTCGTCCTGCTTTTCCTCAATCTTCGTCAGCACGGCGAGGATCGTGGCATCACCGAACCGCGCCGTACGCAGGTCGTCGGTGAGCCAGAGTTTCAGCAGGCCGCCCAAGCGGCCCAGATCGCCATTGATGCGGGCCAGCTCGCGGACGTGCTCATAGTCCACGACGCCCGTGATCTTGTAGCCCTGGCCGACGGCCAGTAGGTAGGCCGACAGACTCATGCCGGCGGCCGCCGCCTTTTCCTCAATCGCTCTTCGTTCGTCTGGAAGGCAGTACACCTTGATAGGCGGGCTGCCCTTCCTGGTTGGCTTGGTTTCGTCAGCCATCCGCTTGCCCTCATCTGTTACACCGACGGTAGTCGGACCCGCCTCGCAGAGCAGGATTCCCGTTGAGCACCGCCAGGTGCGAATAAGGGACAGTGAAGAAGGAACGCCCGCGCGCGGGTGGGCCTACTTCACCTATCCTGCCCGCGCCACAGCCGCGTTTTTTGCATGTATCCAAGTTGGAATTCATCGCTATTGATCTGTATTTGATCCGTAGTGGCTCCACAATCGACAGAATCGCTATGCAATCGTGAAAAAATCGCTACAGAGTCGTGATAAAACCGGATTTTCCTACCGCTTTCCAACGCACGAAACCAACACTTTCCTTGCACTTTCCACACACTCGAAAAACAAGTTGAACGCCAAGGGAAAAGCCCATCAGCGCCCCTCAAGTGTCAATGAGCGCCAGCGATTTAGTTGGCACTCGATACTGAGCAGCTTTCAGCACATTCGTCAGCCAGGCGTCGCTTGGGTCTTGGTGTCGCGGACCAGCGAGCTTGGCCCGCTCGACCCCGGTGACGTTGACACTTGAGGGGCGCCCTTGTCGTAGTCTGACAACGTGGCGGAGCTGCACCGATTTCCTGCCACTCCCTCTTGGCGTCCAACGATCGGCCTTTGACCAATTAGCCAAACCTATCAGGGACTGGATCAACAAGATGCGAGCGGGCGGTGATTGCCCGCTCTTTCGTGGGTTTACCCACAAGCAAGGTCGCATTTTTCGTCCTATTGTTAGATACATATATCTATCTTGTTAGAGTGCCTGGGAGACACTATTTGGGACCTAGAAGGTTTCTACCGGATACCTGTGTGAATAACTTAGGTCTCAGCCAGATACGTGTCTGGTAGGCATGTGTATAAGTTCGTGGGCTTCGTCGTCCTCGATTTTTTGTCTCAACGACATCAGGAGTTTCCGCATTTCTTCGGGCAAACACGCGAACTCCTGCGCGTTGAAGATCACGGCATTACCGCTGGCATGCGTGACGTTGACCTGAAGCTTTTCGATGTGAACGATGCGTGAGCCCTCGTAGTTTCCGGACGCCAGGGCGTTTTTCAGGTCAGCCGTTGCCGCTTGGACGGTGGACGGCAGGTAGTCCCACGTTGCGACCGCAGTGGGCTTGCCTCGCTCATCACGGATGCACACCTTCTCGCGTAAGCGGTACTCGTTGCGTCGCCCTACACGCGTTTTGGTGATGTACCCAAAACGTTGCAGAGTCTGGAGCTCGCGAAGCACTTGGCTACGGCTGATGCCGGACTCGGTCATGATGGTGTCGATGGCAGGAAAGGCGCGTCCAGACTGGAAGTTGGTATGGGCTTTGATGACGAGGTACACGGTGACCGCATACGGACCCATGCGCGAGATGTCACCGGTTTGGATCATCGAGTGAAAAATATGAAACCAAGTGGTTTCAGCGTGTAAGAGGTCGGTCTGTGCGTCCATCGCTGGTCCCTCACGAATGATGGGCAGAGAACGCATCGTCGATCAACCGGGCGATGCCTTCGGTTCTGAAATACACCCGTCTGCCGATCTTGACCTTGGTCGAATTGATTTGGTCGGCCCAGTCGGATTGCGATGAGCTCAGGCTGATGCGTAGGCCGTCAGGGCTGCGATTCAACACTTCGGCCAATTGGCCGAGAGTCAGCAACACGGAATAGCGTTCTTTCAATGTGGCGAGGGTAGCGGACATCAGGTGGCTCCAGACGCTGTGTTTAATTACATCTAACAAGCGTAGTTTTGTCCTGGTTACGCTGAATGGCCCTGTAAAATTAATTCGTTAATCACTAGGTTCGAAAATAGAACGGCTGCGAATGAAAGATCGGTGCGCTGTCAGCGTTCAACCATCGCCTCGTCATCCTCGACGTGGTCGACCCGTTGGGTCGACGAAAACTCGTGAACAGGAGATGCAGGATCGCGTTCGTACCGTCGCGACGCTGAATCTTTTATTGGACAAAGTCTGCTGTGCAAATAACCTGGCGCAGTTCTCACGGTGGTTCGACGAGTGCATGCAAGCCCGATATCCTGGCCGCACCTGGGATACCAATGTCAGCAATAAATGGCGCAAAAATTTTTATGGCACCGTTGCCATGACGGAAGAGTGGGTGCAGTACCTGGATGAGTTATTTCCTGATGGGCGCTACTACAGCAGCCATGCGGCCTTGGATGAACCGGTGGCAAGCATCCCTGTCTATCCCTCTCCCGGCATGGCAAGCAATGCGACGGGCGCACTGGCGTTGTTTCGTGATGGCCCTGGGGGGCTGTGGAAAGCGATCTGGCAAAACAGTGATCTTGCTGCATGGGATTTCGCCAGCTACGAAGCCGCCTTAGGCGATCTCGAAATGAAGCTCTATAGTGATTTCGACTGCGGCGAGCCGATCACATATCAGGATCTCGCACGCGTGGTGTTGCTGTACCGTACTCAGCTGCCCAGAGACGATTATGTTGTATCTGCCTACCCGTTAGAGTGGGGTATTCGCGCGTACCTGTGCCTAAAGCTCGCGATCGCCGCGAATCAGCCAGACGAGCTGGGCGTGATGCCTGACATCGTGAACTATTTCGCGGATATCGAACTGGCGCGCATGAAGGCAGATGGTGATTACGCCTTTGCGATTCGCAAGGAGTGGATGCGACGCGGCATGTCCAGTGCTCCATCCGTCGGCGAGTACGTTATTAACCCGTTTTTATCGTTGTGGGATCAATGCGCGAACAAGCAAATTTGCGGACGCTACGCTAGATTAGCCTCACTTACGGATCGGTCGTTCCGGCCGGTGAAATAAGCCGGTTTTTCCGTGATTTTGGCCGGCATTTGGTGCTAAATTCCCGTCTGTGCCCGAGTGGTGAAATTGGTAGACGCAGGGGACTCAGAACAATTTGAGCCCTCAAGGGGAAACCCCTGAGGTGAAGCCCGTCAAACTCGGCGAAGGCCCTGGATCACGTATCCGAGCTAATGCCGAGCCAAGCCTGGCGGTTGAACGCCGGGAAGGTGTAGAGAGCAGACGGCGAGCACCTAAAGTCGAAAGACTAAGGTGAAGGCGTGCTCCAGACCACGAACGTTGTTTGCAAAGCGACGGCGGCGAAAGCCGAAGTGGTAAGAAAATCCCCCGCCGCAAGGCGTGCCAGTTCGATTCTGGCCTCGGGTACCATACGACAAATCCATTATCTAGTAATTGGACATCATTGTTATATATGGAGGTCGGCTGTGCTCGATATAGTAAAAAGCAGTATGGTTGGCTTGAGAATTCGCAAGAGGTGGTTTGCCTAGGGAGTACTAATCAGTGAGGTAGCTTCGGTGAAAGGGAAGCGAGTTCTTGTTCATACCAAGTCAGAAAGCACACTAGCTCTTGCTGACGATGCTTCGTATTAGGGATCACAGTTTTTAGAAAAAAGTAAAAATACAGGGCTAGAACTAGCACAAACAAAATCAGGAACGTCCGTCCTGATGTGATCATGTGATCTTGTGTGCTGACGGTGGTTAATATGCTGGTGATAATGGAAACTATCGCCGTTGCGCCAGCCCCCATGCTGACCGTTCGATTTTCGAGAAGACTCGCCTCTATTCGCAGGTTCTTGTGTGCGGCCGCGAGAGCTTCTAATCCAATGCCGCCTTTTAATAGGTCTTCTCGGAACATTAAATACCGTCTAAACCGATAATTTAGCCCAAAGCATTGGTCAAAACGTCCAAATGAACTTGTGATAGGGTGTTTGTCTGCAATTCGACAGCGAAAGTAGAGAAGGCTTGTTATGGCGGCGAACACTGCAATTCCGAAAAGCAAGTTTCGGCTCATCGAGGTATAGATAGCGCTCGCGACCAAGGAAGCAATAAAGGCTATGGTGAACGCTAAGAATAAGCGTCGATCTATGCTTCGTGAGAGCTTCCAGGCTTCCGTTATTGCTCGCCAATTGGATGCCTGATTAAAAGCATCGCTAATGATAGCTATCGGCTCTAGGGTTCGCCGTAGAGAGTTGTCTGATGGCGTGCTCACGTTGCCTCCCGATAAATTTGTTTGTAAGAATATTGGATTTTCGTTCTTGGGACTATCTTGATCCCTTGGTGCTTTTCTGTGCTGGGAATGCCATGCATTTATTTATCTAGCATGTCGAGCTTCCCCACCAAATCTTCAGCTCTTAAGTGCGTATACCTCTTCAGCATCTGCATAGATTTATGCCCACTGATAGCCGCCACCTCTTGATCTGACAGTCCAGCCTCGACCAACCGGCTGACCGCCTCATGCCTCAGGTCATGAAACCGGAAATCCGTCAGCCCAGCCTCTTTCTTGGCGTCAGTCCAAGCCTTGTCGAATAGATATGGCCGTCGCACGCCATCACGGCCAGGTTCACCGAAAAACACTAGGTCGGTCTCACGTGGGCGAGTCGGGTTATCTATAGCAGCTTGAAATGCTGCCGTAGCGGCCTTCGTTAAGGGCACAGTTCGCGGCGAAGAGTTTTTCGTGATGTCCAGCCGTACAACGCGCCTTTGTAGGTCTACCTGGCCAAGACGTAGACCACCGATTTCAGAGAGCCGCATCCCCGTTTCCAGGGCGATTCGTACGATCCAGCTAAACATCGGGTTGGAGTAGGCATCCACAGCCGCCAACAGCCGCTTGTTTTCTGCGGGCGTTAGTCGACGGTTGCGGCCAGCACCGGGAGCAGGGCGTCGAATCTGGGACACGGGATTGAAAGGCAGGCCCAGCCCCCATTCTTTGATCGCAATGGTGAACAGGTGGCTTAGCAACGCGAGTTCCAGGCGCACAGTGTTGTTGCTGCGTGGAACCAGCTTGCCGTTCTCGTCAGGATCGCCCGCCAGTCGCATGTCGCGATACTGCGCCACAATATCGGCACTCAGGGCGGCTAATGAGTATTTCCCAAGGTGCTTTAGCAGCGGCTGGGCTTTTTTGTGCTCAGAGGCGCGTGTCGATTCCCGCTTGGAGGGCGTGACTTCCCGTAGGTAGCGTGTTAGTGCCGACTCGAGTGTCATGCGCTCACCCGGGGCTCGTTGAATGTAGACCCCGCGCACCATCTCGTCTTCAGTCCGCCGCGCCCAATCCTCAGCATCGCGTTTGGTGCGAAATGTTTTAGACGAAGTCGGCCAGCCAGTCTTTCGAATGACGGCTTTCCATGTTCCTGAAGGTGTCTTAACAATAGTAGCCATGCGTGTAAAAGCTCCGAAAGTACACTCGGTGCTTCGCCACTGTACCGAAACTGTACCTGGCTCACAAACTTGGAAAATCCCCTGGTGTCAGGGCAAGACGAAAAATCGCGCTAGAGGCTTGTAAATACTAGGGATTTTTGAGTGGTGCCCGGGGCCGGAATCGAACCGGCACGCCTTGCGGCGGGGGATTTTGAGTCCCCTGCGTCTACCAATTTCACCACCCGGGCTAGGAGGTCGCTAGCAGTCTGATGACTTGCTGCGGGAGATGCGAAGACAGCGATTGTATGCTGTTTTTAAAAAAATGTCAGCTCGCCCCAATTCTCGTCCACGAGACCTGAAAATCTCCTGCGCCCAACACGCAATACTCACCCCCACCTATGTCAAATATTCACAACAATCGCAACGGATCGTTGCTTGGCGCGTTATAAAGCCTACTTGGATGGCAAGGGCTCCCCATAAATGCCCTAGACCGTCACGCCGCTAACAGAGGAAGCCTGAGTAATATGAAGCGCAGTAATTCGCCATCGATCTCGTCGCCGTGTCGGTTTTTGGCGGTGCTGGCGATAGTCATGTTAGGTGCCTGCTCATCAACTCCTCCGGCACCGCAGACCTCTGGAAACACCGGCCCCGTAGCCTATCTAAAGGCAAGCAACGGCACTAACAACACGCGTATCCCAGGTAGCCCCCGGTCTGTACTGGAACTACATGTGATCGAGGGCCGTCACCATGTCGAGCCGGTCGCGCAATGCGACCAGATCTATACCGGTACGGCTCTGGGCGGCGGCACGGCGCGCGAACTGCAGGTCGTGCTGTGCGATGGTGACTGGAATAACGACGGGGAATACTGGCTGATCAGCGAGGCGGGCGTTGTCAGCGTCCGCCGTGTTTCTGCCGGCAACTATCAGCAGACCGTCTTGGAATACCGCCTGCGCGATACAAAGGCGCGCGCCATTGCCAAGAGGGATTAGCCATCCCTCCGTTCGCGATTACGCCCGCTTTCTCTCAGGCAAGAACCAATTCATCACCAACGCGCAGATCCCGCCGGTAGCTACCCCCGACTCCAGCACACTGCTCAGCGCATGCGGCAAATGCGACAGGATCTCCGGCACCTGCGATACCCCCAGCCCCAGGGCCAGCGACACCGAGATGATCAACAACGCCCGGCGATCCAGCTGAATGCTCGCCAGGATATTGATCCCCGCCGCCGCGACGGCGCCGAACATCACCATGGCAGCACCACCCAACACCGGCTCCGGCACGGCCTGCAGCGCCCCAGCCACGGCAGGAAACAGCCCCAGCACGATCAGCATCCCGGCAATCCAGATCCCTACGTGGCGGCTGGCGATGCCCGTCAGCTGAATCACGCCGTTATTCTGCGCAAACACCGAGCTGGGAAAGGTGTTGAACACGCCCGCCAACAGCGAATTCACGCCATTGACCAGCACGCCGCCCTTGATCCGCTGCATCCATAGGGGGCCTTCGACAGGCTGCTTGGAAACCTTGCTGGTAGCGGTGACGTCGCCAATCGCCTCGAGCGAGGTGACCAAATAGATGATCAGCATGGGCACAAACAGCGACCACGAGAATCCCAATCCGAAATGCAACGGCACCGGGATCTGGAACAGGGCAGCCTCGCGCGCGCCGGTGAAATCCAATCGTCCCATGTAGGCGGCGGCGATATAACCGACGATCAGCGCGATGACCAGCGCCGTGCTGCGGATCCAGACGATGGGCAGACGGTTCAGCAGGATGATGGTGCCCAGCACCAGACCGGACAGGGTCAGGTTTTCTGCGCTGGCGAATGTGCCGTCTTTCATGGCGTTGTAGCCGCCGCCCATGCTGATGAGGCCGACTTTGATGAGGGTCAGGCCGATCAAGAGGACGACGATGCCGGTGACGAGCGGGGTGATCAGCCGTTTGACGAACGGCAGGATGCGGCTGATAAAGATCTCGACAAAGGATCCCGCGATGACGACGCCGAACATGGTGGCGAGCACCGTTTCGACCGGGGTGCCGGATTTGACCATGGCCGAGCCGGCGGTGATCAGGGGCACGACGAAGTTGAAACTCGTGCCCTGCACGATGAGCAGGCCTGCGCCCAGCGGGCCGAATCGGCGGCACTGGATATAGGTGGCGATGCCGGAGACGACCAGCGACATCGAGACAATCAGGGTGGTGTCGCGGACGCTGACGCCCAGGGCCTGGCAGATCAGCAGGCCAGGGGTGACGATGGGCACCAGGATGGCCAGCAAGTGCTGCAGGGCGGCGACAAAGGCGACTGGCGCGGCGGGACGGTCGTCAGGACCGTAGACCAGGTCGTGCGCAGGGACGTCGTCGTCCGCAGCGCTGTGAGGGGCGGTTTGGGTGAGAGAGGCAGGTTGCATGAGCGGGCGCCGGCCGGCTGGGGAAAATGGGAATGGGCGGGATTTTAGCGAGGCAGCGGGCTGCCTGTCTGGGGGAATGCCTTTTTTTGGCGCTCGCAGGGCGGTTTGGCATGGGAAAAATGCCGGAAAAACCACAAAAAGGCTCAAAAAAGGGCTGGTTTAGAGGTCGGTCTGATCCGGGTCTCGCCTGACGGCGGTCTTGAAACCCTGGTCGTCACCCCCATATTGTGGGGGTTTCTCAGGTTTCGTCCTGGCGAATTGCGCGGATGTCCCCCGGTTTTTTGGGGGGGGCTGATCAGATTCGCGGGGCTGTTCCATTTCTCTCTTGTTTTTCTGACCGTTAAAACTATGAGCCAAACCGCCACGTCTTCCAATTCTGAAACCCTGGGGTTCCAGGCCGAGGTAAAGCAACTGCTGCACCTGATGATCCACTCGCTCTACAGCAACAAGGAAATTTTCCTGCGCGAGCTGGTTTCTAACGCGTCGGATGCTTGCGACAAGCTGCGTTTCGAGGCGATTGACCAGCCGGGGCTGCTGGATGGCGATAGTGAGCTGGCGATCCGGGTGGACTACGACAAGGACGCGCGCACGATCACGATCTCTGATAACGGGATCGGCCTGTCGCGCGACGAGGCGATCGCCAATCTGGGTACGATCGCACGCTCGGGTACGCGTGAGTTTTTCTCGCAATTGACCGGCGACAAGCAGAAAGACGCGCAACTGATTGGTCAGTTTGGCGTGGGCTTTTATTCTTCGTTCATCGTGGCAGACAAGGTCACGGTGGTCAGCCGCCGTGCCGGCAGCGATGAGGCGATCCGTTGGGAATCCGATGGCCAGGGCGAGTTCAGCATCGCTGCCGCGGAAAAGGCCACGCGCGGCACGGATGTGACGCTGCATCTGCGTGCAGACGAAGACGAGTTCCTGAATGGCTGGAAACTGCGCGAGATCCTGCGCCGCTATTCCGACCATATCTCGCTGCCGATCCGCATGTTCAAGGAAGAATGGGATTCGGAAAAGAGCGCACAGGTCAAGACCGAAGAACTGGAAACGGTGAACCAGGCCAACGCGCTGTGGACGCGCAGCAAGGGCGATGTCACCGACGAACAGTATCGCGAGTTCTACAAGACGGTCTCGCATGACTATGACGACCCGCTGGCCTGGACGCACAATCGCGTCGAGGGCCGCAGCGAATACACGCAGCTGTTGTATGTGCCGAAACACGCACCGTTCGATCTGTGGGATCGTGATGGCCGCCGCGGTGTGAAGCTCTACGTCAAGCGCGTATTCATCATGGACGATGCAGAGCAATTGCTGCCGTCGTACCTGCGCTTTGTGCGTGGCGTGATTGATTCGGCGGATCTGCCGTTGAACGTGTCGCGCGAGATTTTGCAGGAAAGCCGTGATGTGCGTGCGATCCGCGAGGGTTCGGCGAAACGCATTCTGTCCCTGCTCGAAGATATGGCCGAGAACAAGGCCGAAGACTACGCGACGTTCTGGACGGAATTCGGTCAGGTGCTGAAGGAAGGCACGGGCGAGGATACGGGCAATATCGAGCGTATTGCAAAGCTGCTGCGTTTCGCTTCGACGCACACGGGCGATGCGATTCAGAATGTCTCGTTTGCCGATTATGTGTCGCGCATGAAGGAAGGCCAGGACAAGATTTACTACGTCACGGCTGATACCTTTGCCGCCGCGAGCAATAGCCCGCATCTGGAGATTTTCCGCAAGAAGGGCATCGAGGTGCTGTTGTTGTCGGATCGCGTTGACGAGTGGATGCTGTCGTATCTGCGCGAGTTTGATGGCAAGTCGCTGGTGTCGGTGGCCAAGGGCGGTCTGGATCTGGCCGAGCTGGCGGACGAGGACGAGAAGAAGCATCAAGCCGAGATTGAGGAAACCTTTAAGCCGCTGGTCGAGCGTCTGAAAAAGACGTTGGAGGATCAGGTCAAAGAGGTGCGCGTGACGCTGCGTCTGGTGGACTCGCCGGCGTGCGTGGTGGTGGGGCAGAACGAACTCAGCCCGCATTTGCTGCGCATGCTAAAGGCCGCGGGCCAAGAGGCGCCGGATGTGAAACCGGTGTTGGAGATCAACCCCGAGCATGCTTTGATCGCGCGTGTGCGTGATGCTGATGATAGCGAGTTCGATCAATGGGCTCGTCTGTTGTTGGATCAGGCCTTGTTGGCTGAAGGCGCTCAGATTGCGGATCCGGCGGCGTTTGTGAAGAGGTTGAATGCGTTGTTGTTGAAGTAAGTGGGCGGCCTCTGTTTTTGAAGCAGAGGCGCGTGCATCATTACTGTGCCGCGTTTTGGCTTTAGCCGGATGCGGGTGCACCCCAGAGATCAAATATCGATTTCTGGGGTGTTTTGTTTTTGGGCGGACGAAGTTTGGTGAGGGTTTGTTTGAGGTGTTCTATAGAGAAGCTGCCGGTGTCGACCGCGAGTTTATCTACAGCGATTTTCGCAGCGGCAAATTGAATGCTTTTTCAAAAGCGGCATATCCGCGGGGTGTGATGGTGACCGCGCGTGTGCCTGATAGTCGTCTGACCCAATCCTGTTTTACGTAGTGAGATAACAAGGCGGTGCCCAGGGTGCCGGCCAAATGATGACGGCGTTCGCTCCAGTCCAGACAGGCGCGGCAGAATACGCGAGAGGATTTGCGAGGTTTGGAGTCGATGTTGAGGCTGGCGATGTCCATGCCCAGGGCTTGGAGCGCGGTGATGTCTTTGGTGGTGAGGGCGCCTGCTTCTGCTGTCAGCTCGATATGCCCCGCATCGATCATGCTGTCGGTGATCGCCACGGCAATTTCACCGGCCAGATGGTCGTAGCATGTGCGGGCGTAACGTAGAGCCTTGTCGCGCGGGCCGGTGATGACGCGGGGACCTCGCGCCGCGGAACCTCGTTCGCGCTCGATGGAGACGGACATGATTTGCTCCAGCATGCGGGCGACGGAGGGCGTGGCGAGGCGGTGATAGTGATGGCGGCCTTGTTTTTCCCGGGCTAATAGTCCTGCGTCAGTCAGCTTTGCTAGATGTCCGCTGGCGGTCTGCGGCGAGATGCCTGCGATGTGGGCGAGCTCGGAGGCGGTCAGGGCGCGGCCGTCCATCAGGGCGGCGAGCATGTTCGCGCGCGCCAGGTCGCCGATGAGGGCGGCGGTTTCGGCGAGTGAGGCGGTGCTGACCATGACGGCTCCTGTGATGAATCCAGTGATAGGTTCGGTATAAGTCCCGTGATAAACCCCATCCGCGGGTTTCGGTCAGCTTAGCAATTTTTCTGCTGGCGATACTACGGTCTGGGCCGTAGCATAGGCGCGTCGACACACGGCACAGTGTGGGCTCTGATTCTTTGGAGCGTTTGCGTGATGGTTAATGAATTTGCCTTGCCGCAGTATCGCTTTTTCGGGCCCTGGGTGATTCGGGCGGCGTTTGTGCTGGCCATGTTTGGCTGGGGGGTAGGTTTTTACGGGCCTTCAATCTATCTGGCCGAGGTGATTGCGCGCACAGGATGGTCGCTGCAATGGGTGTCGACGGCAGTGACGGTGCACTTTTTGTTCGGCGCATTGGTGGTGGCGAATTTGCCTCGGGTGCATGCCCGGTTGGGATTGGCGCCGAGTATTGCGTTGGGGGCGGTGTGTACGGCGCTGGGTGTGTTTGGCTGGGCGATGGCTGCGCAACCGTGGCAATTGTTTGTGGCGGCCCTGGTCAGCGGCTCGGGTTGGGTGATGATGGGGGCGGTAGCGGTCAATGCGGTGATTGCGCGGTGGTACGCCGCGGGCCGGCCCTCTGCGCTGGCCAAGGCATATAACGGCGCCAGTATCGGTGGGGCGATTTTTGCGCCCTTGTGGGTGGCGCTGATACAAGGCCTGGGGTTTCCTGCAGCAGCGGCGTTGGTTGGCGTGGTGATGATCACTGTCATCGCGGCGTTGAGTGTCGCGGTTTTTTCCAAGACGCCGCAAACCCTGGGGCAATCGCTGGATGGCCGCGTAACTGCGCACGAGACTGTAGGCAAGGCGTCCGCATCAGCGCGTGGCGTGCTGTCGGGCAAGGCACTGTGGCGGGATCGCGCCTTTGTCACGTTGTCGTTAGGGATGGCGATCGGCTTGTTTGCACAGATTGGTTTGCTGGCGCATCTGTTCAAGCTGTTGGTGCCGACGCTCGGTGCGCAACCGGCAGGGTGGTTGATGGGGGGCGGCACGGCGTGCGCCATTATCGGCCGTATGGTGGCGGCTCGGGCGATGGGATATGTGGGAGATCGACGCACGATCGCGGCGGCTAGCTACAGCATGCAGGCGCTGGGTTCGGCGGTGTTGTTGTGTGCGCCGGCAGGCACTGTCTGGCCGCTGGTGCTAGGTGTGGTGTTGTTGGGGGCTGGTATAGGTAATGCCACGTCGTTGCCCCCGTTGATCGCGCAAACGGACTTTGCATCGCAGGATGTACCGCGTGTGGTGGCGCTGATTGTGGCGATCAGTCAGGGGACTTATGCGTTTGCGCCGGCTATTTTTGGTGTGTTGCAGGGGCCTACGGTCGATGTGTCGGCGGGCATGGCCCATCATGCAAGTGCGTTGTTTGCGACGGCGATGGTGATTCAGCTGATTGCTGCCGTCGTATTTTTGCTAGGCCGGCGTCGGGTGCTGGATTAGTACGCGGATGGAGATGCGATTGGCAACGGGCTGCGGGTAAATGGTGGCGGCAGGCAGGATGCGAGACGACAGGAAAATGCGGTATTGGCATGCTCGATCGGTGCCAATGACAATGCGGCAGTTTCGCGAAATCCGTTGCTGGACGCAAAGCTGACTCCCATGCTTTGCGTCCGCCTTGATATCAATTAGCCTTGAATCCCGTCGTCTTGACGACGGCGGACCAGCGTTTGGCTTCGCTGTCCAGCAGGCGTTGCAGATCTTGGCGCGTGGATCCCACCACGATAAAGCCTGCATCTCCCAATGTTTTTGCGGCTTCGGGGGTTCGTAGCGCAGCCGCGCTTTCTGTTTGCAGACGATCCAGAATGTCTGCGGGTGTGCCTGCTGGAGCGAACAGGGCAAACCACGCACCGAAATCGACTTTGCCGTATCCGGCCTGGGCAAAGGTCGGCACGCCAGGCAATGCGCTGGACGGCTTGGCACCAGTGATAGCCAGGGCACGCATTTTGCCGCCTTTTACCTGAGGCGCCGCTAAGGCGGTGGTGACAAACTCGGCCTGTACGCTGCCCGATACCAATCCAGACACGGCGTCGCCGGTGGATCGGTAATGGACCGGTTCGATTTGCATGCCGACTTCGCGTGCGAATAGTTCAGCGCCAAAATGGCCCGGTGTGCCTGCGCCGAATGTGCCAAAGTTCACGCGGTCTTTCGAGGCCTTGCCGGCTTTGATGAAGTCTGCCAACGTTTGATAGGGCGAGGTCGCCGGCACGACCAGGACGAAATCGGCGCGTACAACTTCGGATATGGGCGCAAAGTCTTTGGCCGGGTCGTAGTTCAGGTTGTTGTACGTGGCGGGTGAAATGCTGATGGAGCCGACTTCGCCTAACAGCAGGGTGTAGCCATCAGCGGGGCTGCGCGCGACGGTTTGTGCTGCGATTTGCCCACCGGCACCCGCACGATTTTCCACGACGACGCTTTGTTTCAGACGCTCGCCTAGCTGTTGCGAGAGCGTGCGGGCAACAATGTCGGGCCCTGTGCCGGGTGGAAAGCCGACGTTGAGGCGAATGGGCGCGTTGGGATACTGTGCGAGGGCGATGGCGGGCAAGCACAGCATGGCTGTGACGAGCAGTCGGCGCAAGGGGGATGGCATGGGATGTCTCCGTGTCGGTGATGTGAGCTGCCAGTACGTTGCTGGTGGCGATAAGTATTAATGGAACGGGGGGGGGCGAGCGTGGCGATGGGTGCGGCTGGTAGAGCCGTCCATGCTTTCTCAGCAAACCCGGTAAAAGCACAACGCAACGTGATCAGGAAAGCGCGCACCGGTACCGATGAAGATCTGTTCGTGCAACCAGCTCAGTTCGGGTGCGGCCGTTTCGAATCGTGGATAGCTGCGAAAGTAGATGCACGATGGATCGACTTTTTCGCCACGGGCCAGTTTCGCGATGTCTTCGGCGCTGCCGGTGCGGATGCCTGTGTTCTCGACATATACGCGATGACCCTCGGTCGTTTCGATGACGTAGCGTGCGTGAATATCGGTATACGTGGCTGAACGGATCGACTGAAAATCCGCGCCGCCGGGCAGGATGGTGCCGTTGAGCTTGGGGCCTGTGACGGTGCCGCCCAGAATCGGAATGACGCGGCGGCGGCCTTGTGGCGTGTCTCCGACCTCTTGCGGCGGGCCGACTTGTACGTGCAGCGTGGCGAGGTGTTCGAGTTTCGGAGGTGTGGGCTCGGTTGGATTAACGGCGCTCATGGTTTTTCTCCGGTATGACGGCGCAGTGCGGCGGGGTCAAAGCCTGCCAGCTGCTTGTAGCGCAGCGATACGGCTTGCAGTTCGTGTTCGGGGATGACGTCGGCAATGTTGGCAAAGCCTTGCGGGGCGCGCTCTTCGGCCATTTGCATGACTTGCTCTGGGCCGTTCAGGCGATTACGCAGTACGATGCCGGCCGTGCGCGGCAGGCGTTCGGCTTCGTATTCGAGCAGGGCGGTTTCCAATGCGCGGACTTTGCCTTGCTGGGCTTGGCTGAGGCAATCGGCCAGGCAGCGTGCGTCCAGAATGGCTTGGGCCGAACCATTCGAGCCGATGGGGTACATGGGATGCGCGGCATCGCCTAGCAAGGTGAGACGGCCCTTGGTCCAGCGCGGCAAGGGATCGCGGTCAACCAGGGGGAATTCGTAAATGGCCTGCGCGCCGTCGATGATCGAGGGAATATCAATCCAGTCCCAGCGCCAGTCGGCGAATCGATCGGCAAAGACGGATTTGTCGACGCGGCGATTCCAATCTGTGGCGGGCAGCGTCGCGTCTGGAATGGCGAGTTCGGCGATCCAGTTGATGAGAGAACGGCCCTCGCGATACAAGGGCGCCGAGATCGGATAGCAGACGAATTTCTGATCCTGATGGCCTGCCATGAACATCGTGCGGCCATCCAGATAGGGCGTAGCCTCGGTGACTGCGCGCCACAGCATGCGGCCGGAGAAACGGGGTTCGTCGCCAGTGGGATAAAACTGTTTGCGTAGGGCAGAGTGGATGCCATCGGCGCCGATTACGGCATCACCCACTGCGGTATGCAAGGAACCGTCGGTGCGGCTGCGAAAATGCGCGCGCGCTGTGATGCCGTCATTCTCGGCCGATTCCAACACCATTCCGGTGACAATGGCATCGTGCCCCAGGCGCGCGCGTACTGCCTCGGCTAGCAACATCTGGAATTCGCCACGGTGTATCGAGAATTGAGGCAGCGGATAGCCTGCGTTCAGGCCACGCGGTTCCTGCCAAATGGCTTGGCCGAACTTGTTGTAGTAGTGCAGGGCGGATGTGGGGATGGCGTGTTCGGCGAGCGTGTTCAGCAGACCCAGCGGTTCCAGCTCGTTCACCGCATGGGGCAGCAGGTTGATGCCTACGCCTAACGGACGCAGTTCTTGCGTGCTTTCATAGACGCGGCAATTGATGCCTCGCTGATGCAGCATCAGGGCCAGCGTCAGTCCACCTATGCCGCCGCCGGCAATCACGATATTCATAAAGTCTCTCTCCGACTTGCTGTCGTAGCTCACGCACGAATTTTATATTGTTATGTACCATAACAAATTGGGCGTGAGAGTCGGCACTGGGACTAACCCGTAATGGGGTGGGCCTGGAGGCCGAGGACGGACCGCGGAGCCTGGATTCATCGAAGTATCGGGTCTTGTCATCCGTGGGCGGTTCACTCGCTTTTCGGGCGGTATGTAGCGCTAGGCTCCCGTCTGCGGTAGTGTGTAGGTCCTTTTTTTATTTCACTCATGGCGTGCTATGCCCTCAGCTTCTGCATCGCGACCGCGTCGGCCATCGGCCCGTGGCGAACATTTTGATCCGCATGTCGCGGGCATCGAATATGGTGCGCTGGATTCGCTGGTGGGCTATGCGATCCGGAGAGCGCAGATCCTGATCTACGAGGATTTTCTGGCGGCGCTGGAGCCCTGGGACATTACGCCACAGCGATTCTCGGCTTTGACGCTGATTGCATCGAATGCCGAATTGAAGCTCACCGATCTGGCGCGGATTCTCGGTATTGCCCGGTCGGGAGCCGTGCAATTAGTCGATCAGCTGCAGGCGATGGGCTACGTCACGCGTCGCGACGCCGTGGCAGACAAACGAGCCTACGCCTTGACGCTGACGCCGGCCGGGCGACGCGCACACGCCAGTATCACTCGGGCGGTGCAGGCCCACGATCAACGTATCAGTGCGCAGTTGAGTGATGTGGAACGCAAGCAGTTGATTGCGTTGTTGGGGCGGGTTGGATAAATCAATATTCCCGATCGGGAATAATCATGGGAATTCTACGCGTCGTACATTTTAAAATTACCGATCGGGAAATTTTTGATTAAAACGTCGCTTTTTTTGAATAAAATTCCTGAGCGGTAATTTTTTATAGCCAATCATCCATCAAACTCTCTAGAATTACCGATCGGGAATTAGCAAGGGTAATCATGACAACCGACTCTATGCCCATCGATGTGTACGCGCCGACCAAAGTCCGTACTTCTGCCGAGCTAGGCAAACTCGTCAAAGCCGTGCGGGCCGAACAAGCGTTATTGCAGGTCGACTTGGCCGGACTCGCGGGGACTGGTAACCGGTTTGTCGTTGATCTGGAGCGGGGCAAACCCACACTGCAGTTGCAGAAGGTGCTCGACATGTTGGATCTGCTCGGGTTGGAGGTGGTGATTCAGCGCAAACGCGGAGACTTTTGATGGCGACGGTCGATGCGTTAGACGTCTATGCCGCCGGACGATGCGTTGGGCGTCTTTTTGACGACCAGCCGTTGAGGTTCCGCTATGACCCTGCTTGGTTGGCTTGGTCTGAGGCTCGCCCGATCGCACCGGATTTGCCCTTGGGCGAGCAGGATCTGGTGGGCGATCATGTGTTCGCGTATTTCGAGAACTTGTTGCCAGAGGGCAACCTCCGGCGTTTGTTATCTGTCAGCCGCCATGCCAGTACGGTATTCGGACTCTTGCGCAGTGTGGGCGGTGATACTGCAAGCGGTGTGACGATTTTGCCTCAGGGCGAAAAACCCGCACCCCCCAGTTATCGGCCGACGAGTTGGGCGGAGATCGCGCAGCGGATGCAACAGGCAGTTGTTCCGGCGTTAGTCGCGGAGAATGCGGAGGGTACGCGCGTTTCTCTGGCGGGGGCACAAGACAAACTGCTGTTGATGGTGTTGCCGGACGGCTCACCCGCGATTCCAGAAGGCACGGCACCATCCACGCACATTCTCAAGCCCGATATTCGGGGGCTTGATGGTGTCTGGTCATCGGCATTGAATGAAACGATGGTGATGAAACTGGCTGCGATGTTGCAGCTCGGTGCTGCCGAGGTCGAATATCAGCCCGATACGCGCGCTTGTCTGGTGCGCCGATATGATCGCAGGCCTGATGGCGCAGGAGGGTTGGCCCGATTACATCAGTTGGATTTGTGCCAATTGGCGGGAACGCCATCGGAGGTCAAGTACGAGGCCGATGGCGGACCGACTCTGGCGCAATGTCGGGAGATCATGCGGCGTATGGGGGTGACGGCACAGGATGTGCAGCGTTTTGTGCGCTGGGTACTCTTTAATTTATTTGTGGGTAATAACGATAGTCATGCCAAGAATCTTTCGGTGATACAAGATGCGAGAGATGCTTGGAGGCTGACGCCGTTCTACGATTTGATGTGCACGGCTATTTATCCAGGATTGTCGCGACAGTTTGCGTTTCGGATTGGCGGTGAGATGCTGCCGGGCAAGATTGGGATGAGCCAGTTGCAGGCGCTGGGGCGGGATCTGGGTGTTTCTGGTCGTTATGTGTTGCGCGCGGCGCGAGAGTTGGCAGATGAATTGCCTGCGGCGCTAGAGAAGGTAGTTGCAGAGCTGCGAGGGCAGACTCGGGCGGGGACTGAGCATACGTTGCTGGAGCGACTGGAGCAGTGGATTCGGGGGAATACGCGCAAGCATGTGGCTCGGTGGGAGTAACGGGAGGTGCGGCAGCGTGTGCGCATCGGGCGTTTCTATTAGGCCGTCCCTGTCGGTCGCCTGCAAGCCGCACCGGGCCTATCGCGGCGACTCGGCCCGTTAGCAAGGGCCTCGGCCTCGCTGCGCGAGGCTAAATCGCCGCTCAACGGCCCGGTGCGGCTTGCAGGCGACCGACAGGGACTCGTAGTAGTGGCATGCCGAGGCAGTGCTGACGGGGGGGCGGGTTACGACAGCGGCAGCGTCAGCACGCCTTGGGTCGCCGGGCGCATCATCAGGCGCCGGTACCAGACGTTCAGTGCGGGCGTCGCGGGGCGCTCGATGGGCATTGCCAGCCAGCGGTGAGCGACGCAGCCCAGGACGATGTCGGCCATGGTGAGATGGCTGCCGATGATGTATTCCTTTTGCTGCAGGGCGTTTTCCAGGATCAGGCCCAGGTCGTTGGTTTTACGCGTTGATGCTTCGATGACGGCATGGTCGCGTTTGTCTTCCGGGGTGCGGATCAGGCCTAGAAATGCGGGGCCCATGGCGGGTTGCCATTCGGTGGCGGTCCAGTCCATCCAGCGGTCGGCCTGGGCGCGTACGGCGACGTCGGTGGGCCAGAGGGTGCCTTCGCTGTAGCGTGCCGCCAGATAGCGGACGATGGCGTTGGATTCCCACAGGATCAGGCCGCCGTCGTCGATGACGGGGACTTTGCGGTTGGGGTTCATGGCGCCGTATTCGGGCGTGTCCAGGCCACCGAATTTGCCGCCGACTTGTTCCGTGGTGTGCGGCAGCGCGAGTTCGCGCACGGTCCACATGACTTTTTGTACATTGACCGAGCTCGAACGTCCCCAGATTTTCAACATGATGGTTCCTTAGGTTTGCGGCGCAAGTTGGCGCCGCGCAAAGCCAGTCATACGACCAAAGCGCGACCACTTGAATGCGGGCCCGGGGTCGGTCTTGCGCCCCGGGGCAATGTGTTCGTGGCCCCACGCCGCGCGCAGCGGATAGCGGGCGCGCAACACGCGGGTCAGTTTGGCCAGGCTGGTGTACTGGGCATCAGTGTAGGGCAGGATGTCCGTGCCCTCGAGTTCGATACCCAGGGAAAAATCATTGCAGCGTTCGCGGTTTTCAAAGCGAGAAACGCCAGCGTGCCAAGCCCGCTTGTCGGTCGATACGAATTGTACGATCTGGCCGTCACGCCTGATGAAAAAATGCGCAGATACTCGCAGGCCGCGCAGTCGTTCGAGCCAAGGGTGGGCTGCGTAGTCCAGGCGGTTCAGAAACAAATCGGCGACGTGCGGGCCGCCAAATTGGTTCGGTGGCAGGCTGATGTTGTGGATGACCAGTAAGGAAACCGTGGACCCGGCAGGGCGCGCGTCATGGTTGGGCGAGGGTAGCAGGCGCACAGCAGGAGCAGGCCTCAGCCACCCGTGTCGATCAAGCTGTAAAGACATAGATGCGGCTCGTTAATGGTAACTGTAAGCCTCATTATGCCTGCCTTGCTTGATGCATCAACTGGACGCTGCGTTACGGCATGTGTGATCAGGTCAACGCTCGCCCAATCGTGCGTGCTCGTTGCTGCACCAGGTATTGCCTGCGATCAGCAGCGCCTCTGAGCGCGGCAGATGCACGCCGCAGTGCGCACAGCGCACCATGGATTCGACGGGGCCGCTACCGGGCTGGCGGGCAGGGGCGCTTGGGGGCGCTTTGGCGGCGGCGCTGCGCTTGGCGCTATTGCGGGCCGACACGATACGCATCACCACCATGACCGCCAGGATGATGACGACCCAGATTAACAACTTGCCCACTTCAACTCCGATGAAGAATGACTTCCAACACAAACCGGCTGCCGGTGTAGGCCAGGATTAGAAAGGCGAATCCGGTCAGTGTCCAGCGCAATGCGACACGGCCGCGCCAGCCACGAATGTGACGGCCCAGCAGTAATACTCCAAAGGTCAACCATGACAGGAGTGTGAAAACCGTTTTGTGGTCAAAGGGCAGGACCTTGCCCGTCAGGTCCATCGAGGCGATGGAGCCGGTGACTACGGCGGCGGTGAGGACGGCGAAGCCGATCCAGATGACACGAAACAACAGCCGTTCCTGGACCAGCAACGGCGCTTGGGCATCGAGGACACGGCCGATGAGGCTGCGTTCCGCGGGGGCTTCGAGCGGACGGTGCAGGTGGCGGTCGAGCAGGGCCATCAGCAGGGCATGCAGGGCCGCCACCGTGATCAGGGCATAGGCGGCCAGGGCAATGAGCAGATGCACGCGCAGGGAGCTGTCTTCGGCATGGGGGACGAGCTGCCCCTGGGGAAACAGCGCCGCCAGGGCGCAAATCACCGTGGCGGCCGGCAATAGCAGCAGTTGCAGCCCGTCAATATGGACCAGCAGGCTTTCCAGCCAGAACACCACCATGCCCAGCCAGACCGCGGCGGACAGAGCGAGTGCCCATCCTATGAACAGGTGTGAGTCGCCCAACATGGATTGATACAGGCCGATGCCGTGCAGGATCAGGGCGCCCAGCAGGCTCGCGCGGGCGACTTTGCCCGCTTTTTCGACGCTGCCTGCACCTTTCAGGCGCCACCAGAGGGCCCCACCGAGCACGGCGTAGGCCAGGGCGGCCGCTGCGTGAAATACAATGCCTAATGACATAAAAACCGTTGTCTGGATGGGGCCTCTCAGGCGCTAGTCGCTGGCAGGGATAAAAACCCTGCTGCCCGGGCCACCGTTCAATCAACTAGTGTAAGCGGAAACGCCTCTCATGCTCGATAACCTGACTCAACGTTTGTCGCGCGTCGTCAAGACGCTGCGCGGCGAAGCCCGCCTGACCGAGGCCAACACGCAGGAAATGCTGCGCGAAGTGCGCATGGCCCTGCTCGAGGCTGACGTGGCCCTGCCTGTCGTGCGCGATTTCGTCGCACGCGTCAAAGAAAAAGCCCTGGGCGAAGAAGTCGTCGGCAGCCTGAGCCCTGGCCAAGCCCTGGTGGGCGTGGTCAGCAAAGAGCTGACAGCCCTGATGGGCGGCGACCTGGGCGCGGGCGCCGGCGAGCTGTCGCTGGCCGTGCAGCCCCCCGCCATCATCCTGATGGCCGGCCTGCAGGGGGCGGGTAAAACCACCACCACCGGCAAGCTCGGCCGCTGGCTGGCCGAGGGCAATCACACCCAGAATGGCCGCAATACCGGCAAGAAAAAGGTCCTGACGGTCAGCGCCGACGTTTATCGCCCGGCCGCTATCGACCAGTTGAAGGCCGTCGCGGCCCAGGCGGGTATCGATTTCCTGCCCTCGGATCCCAGCCAGAAACCCGAAGACATCGCCCGTAATGCCGTCGATCACGCCCGCCGTCATCACTACGATGTGCTGATTCTGGATACGGCCGGCCGCCTGGGTATTGACGAAGCCATGATGCGCGAGATCCGCGCACTGTACGATCTGGTCAAGCCTGTCGAAACCCTGTTCGTGGTTGACGCGATGCAGGGGCAGGATGCGGTCAATACGGCCAAGGCCTTTGCCGAGGCACTGCCTTTGACGGGTGTGGTGCTGACCAAGCTGGACGGTGACGCACGGGGCGGTGCAGCGCTGTCCGTGCGCCATGTGACCGGCAAGCCCCTGAAATTCGTCGGTGTCTCGGAAAAACTGGATGGACTGGAGCCCTTCCACCCCGACCGTATGGCGCAGCGCGTGCTGGGCATGGGCGATATCGTGTCGCTGGTCGAGCAGGCACAAAAGAACATCGATATCGCCGAGGCGCAAAAGCTGGCGACGAAACTCAAATCGGGCAACAAGTTCGATCTGAACGATTTTCGCGAGCAATTGGGCCAGGTGAAAAAACTGGGCGATATGGGTTCGCTGCTGGAAAAACTGCCTTCGCAGTTTCAACAGGCCGCGGGTCAGTTGCAGGGAGGACAGGCGGAAAAGCAGTTGCGCCGTACCGAAGGCATCCTGAACTCGATGACGGCTGCCGAACGCGCCAAGCCCGAATTGATCAAGGCCTCGCGTAAACGCCGTATTGCAGCGGGCTCCGGTGTCCCGGTGCAAGAGGTCAATCGCCTGCTGTCCCAGTTCGAGCAGATGCAGGGCATGATGAAGCAAATGAAGAAAGGCGGCATGGCCAAGATGATGCGCGCCATGGGTGGCCTGAAAGGCTTGGGACGCTTTGGCGGAATGAGATAAAGCAACCCGCCGGCGGCAAAAAAACGGCCAGGCAGGAGCCTGGCCGAGTCAACCAGTGCGAACGGGGATTGTTCGCGCTGGTGCAAACCGGCAAATGCTGCGGGGCTTGCCGGTTTGTGCTGTGGTGTTCAGTTCAGCGGCGGGATGCGCAGCACTTGGCCCGGATAGATCTTGTCCGGATGCGTCAGCATGGGCTTGTTGGCCTCGAAAATCACGGTGTGCTTGGCGCCCTTGCCGGCACCGTAGTGAGCTTCGGCGATTTTCCAGAGGTTGTCGCCTTTTTTGACGGTGTACATCTGGGCTTCGGGTGCAGTTTGCTTGGCGGTCAGTTGGTTGTCCACTTGGGCCACGCCTACGGTGTTGCCGAGCGCCAGCGTGATTTTTTCGGCTTCTTCGGTCGAGGCGGCTTCGCCGGTCACGGTGACTTTGTCGCCATCGACTTGAATGTTCAGGCCATCGGCACTCAGACCGTGCTTGTCCAGTTCCTTCTTCAGTTCATCTACCGATGCCGCCTGGGCTTCGCTGGCGCCAAACAGTTTTTCGCCGACATCTTTAATAAAGCTGAGCAGACCCATAGTGTTTCCTCTTTTAGACTGTTAAGAAACGTTAAGTGCTTGTTGGCAGAAGATGACGTTATTTAGCTAGCTGACGACATCTGCTGGGAACTCATTATGGGCCGATTCCGTGAAGGCTGTGCTCTTCTCGTACTGATAATAAGTAACTAATTATTGCTCAACGGGGGCGTGCAGGGCGCCAGCCGCGGTACGGCGGGTCAATTTCCAGACATGGGCGGGCGGCACATTGGCGATGACGGTGTCGACACGCCGTGCTCGCAGGCCGAGGCGATCGAGCACACGTTGCCGGACCGGGCAGCGTGGTCCATATGTAAACAGGACCATTGACCCCCCGGGGCGCAGTTGTGCAAATGTGCTGCGCAATATGCCAATCTGCTGTTTCACCGGCATATTCAATAAGGGCAGCCCACAGACGGCAACGCCGGCCAAGCCGTCGGCAAACAAGGGCACGCCGACCAATTTCGCGGCATCGCCTTGATAAACATAGGCGTCGGGGAAATCGTGCCGCAGTTGCTGGGCGAACTGCGGATCCATTTCCACCAAGGTCAGCTGCGCCGATGTCAGGCCGCGCGCCACCAGGGCACGGGTAAAGGACCCGGTTCCTGCGCCCAGTTCGAGGCATGGGCCCGAACTGGGCGTGATATCGCGCGTCATCGCCGCGGCCAGGCGGGCACTGGAGGGCCAGATAGCGCCGATGCCTTTGGGATTGGCGCGCCAGGCGCGTAGAAACCGTATGCGCTCAGCCACCCAGGAATGGCGGCTGATGCGACCCGCAACATGCCCGGTGGCGCGGCCTGCAACCCCTGCGATACGAAACAGCCGCGAGCCTACGGGCAGACCGGATTCGTCTCCGGTCAGGAACTTGAGCAGCATATGAACTCCTGTGAGCAGAGTTGGCTTGCCCAATGCAAAAGACATGTTTCTCGCTAGCCAACATCAAACACAGGCGCCAGCGTACTACGTGGCGGGCCTTGCGCAAGCACTAACTTCGATTGGGTAGCTCACCGTTGATAATTTTCACATTCTGTGTCCAGTATCGTGGAGGGTGACACGCTTGGTCACGCTTATCCGCCCCAGGCCGGTGCGCCCGCGATTCAACCGCCGCCGACGGCTACGACGATTTCGACTTGGTCGCCGTCTTTCAGGATGGTGGCTTCGTGTTGGCTCTTGGGGACGATTTCCCCATTGCGTTCGACCGCCACGCGTTTGCCTGCGTAGCCCAGGGTCTGGAGCAGTTCGATAACCGTGGTGTCCAGCGGGAATTCGCGTGCGGCACCGTTGAGCGTGATGTGCATGATGGCTCCTTATTGTGCGGCGTAGGCGTCGGTGGCTTCGATGAGCTTGGCTAATGTGCCGGGTTCGTCAAAGGCATGGCCCGCATCCGGAACGAGGTGAAACTGCGCCTGAGGCCATGCGCGGTGCAGGTCCCAGGCGGTGCGTGCTGGAGTGCAGATATCGTAGCGCCCTTGCACGATGGTGCCGGGGATGTCGTGCAGTTTGTACGCGTCGCGAATGAGCTGGCCTTCTTCCATGAAGCCGTTATTCACAAAGTAGTGGTTTTCGATGCGGGCAAAGGCCAATGCGGCGCGATCTGCGGCGTGGCTTTGCTGGTGGCGCGGACTGGGCATCAGGGTAATGGTGCTGTCTTCCCATTTGCTCCAGGCCTTGGCGGCACGCAGTTGCGCCACGGGGTCCGAGCCGGTCAGACGCTTGTGATAGGCGCCGATCATGTCGTCTCGTTCCTCTGGCGGAATGGGCTCGAGATAGGCTTCCCAATGGTCGGGGAACAGCCACGATGCTCCCTCCTGATAGAACCACTGGAGTTCCGAACGGCGCAGGCTGAAAATGCCGCGCACGATGAGTTCGCTGACATGGCTGGGGTGCGTTTGCGCATAGGCCAGCGCCAGGGTCGAACCCCAGGATCCGCCGAACACCAGCCAGCGGTCCACGCCCATGACTTCCGTGCGCAGGCGTTCAATGTCCGAGACCAGATGCCAGGTAGTGTTGTTGTCCAGGCTCGCGTGCGGCGTCGAGCGGCCGCAGCCGCGTTGATCGAACAACAGCACGTTGTAGCGCTGCGGATCAAACAATTGACGGTGTACGGGAGCGCTCCCGCTACCTGGGCCGCCGTGCAGGAACACGGCCGGTTTGCCCTGCGGGTTGCCGCAGAGTTCCCAATAGACTAGGTGCCCGTCGCCAGTGTCCAGCATGCCATGGCGATAGGGCTCGATAGCGGGGTACAACATAGTTAAGCGGTCCTCCGGAAGATCAGGTCCCAAACACCATGGCCCAGACGCAGGCCACGGGTTTCGAATTTGGTTTGCGGTCGGTAGTCAGGGCGCGGTGCGTAATCGGCAACGGTGTTGCGCAGCAGTGGCTCGGCGCTCAGGACTTCCAGCATTTGTACGGCGTAGTCCTGCCAGTCGGTGGCGCAGTGCAGGTATCCGCCGGGGGCGATGCGGCTGGCCAATAGCGAGACAAATGGGGGTTGCAGCAGGCGGCGTTTGTGGTGGCGCTTTTTGGGCCACGGGTCGGGAAAATAGACGTGGACGCCCGCCAGGCTGTCGGGGGGGATCATGTCACGCACGACTTCGACGGCGTCGTGCTGAATGATGCGCAGGTTCTGCAGGTTGGATTCTTCGATGCGGCGTAGCAATGAGCCTACGCCGGCGTTGAAGACTTCCACACCCAGGAAATTGTCGTCAGGGCGGGCCTGGGCGATTTTCTGGGTGGTTTCGCCCATGCCAAAGCCGATTTCCAGCACGGTGGGAGCTTGGCGGCCGAACGGGGCCGCCAGATCCAGGCGCTGGGGGGTGTAGGGGATGGACCATTTGTCCAGCAGTTGCTCGAGTGCATCGCGTTGGCCTTGGGTAATGTGGCCACGGCGGTGGACGAAACTGCGGATGTGGGTCGCGCCCGGGCTGTGCGGGGCTTGCGTGGCCGGTTCTAGGGCGGCGCGGGTGGCTTCCGACAGGGGCGCGGTATCGGGGGAGTCGGGGGTGTTCGTGTTCATAGGGGGGATTGTAGTAGGCCCGGGGGGAATTGCCCGGGTGCAGTCGCTCTTCAGGACGCCGGTCAGGTTCAATCGGGCCAGCGGGGCTGGTCAGGACCGTTGCGGCGCGAGGTGGACCATGGCTATGGGGTAGCATTCCGGCTATGAATGTTGCTCGATTTGACCTAACTACGCTGGCTTTGTTCGCCGCTGTTGCGCGGGCGGGCAGTATTTCCGCGGGCGCACGGCAGTCGCATCTGGCGGTGGGGGCGGCGAGCAAGCGGATTTCGGATCTGGAGGCGGCTTTAGGAACGCCTCTGCTGTATCGGAATACGGCGGGGGTGGAGCTGACGGATGCGGGGCAGGCCTGTCTGGTGCATGTGCAGCGGGTGCTGCAAGAGGTCGAGCAGATGGCGGGCAGTTTGTCTGATTTTGCCCAAGGGGTGAAGGGTCAGGTGAGGATTGCTGCGAATACGTCTTCGCTGACGCAGTTTTTGCCAGAAGACCTGGCGTCGTTCATGGACGAGCACCCGGCTGTGCGGATCGATCTGGAAGAGCAGAACAGCACCGACATCGTGGCGGCGGTGTTGGAAAATCGTGCGGATATCGGCGTGTTTGCGGATCGCACGCCGGCACAGGGGTTGTTGACGGTGCCGTACCGCCCGGATGAGTTGGTGTTGATCGCGCCGCAGCGTCATCCGCTGGCGAATTCACCGTCTATCGCATTCGCGCAGACGCTGGATTACGAGTATGTGAGCCTGCCGCCGTCGACGTCGTTGGCATCGCGCTTGAACGAGGAAAGTGTGCGCTTGGGCAAGGCGATGCGGCTGCGGATTCAGGTGCGCAGTTTTGATGCGATTTGCCGAATGGTCGTGGCGACGGGGGGCGTGGGGGTGTTGCCGCGTATTGCGGCAGAGCCGCATGCGCGCTCGATGTCGATACGCCTGATTCCGTTGACGGATGAGTGGGCGCACCGATGGTTGCTGTTGGGCGTGCGCGATGCGGATACGCTGACTGTGGCGGCGCGATTGTTGTTGGCACACCTGCGCAGTGACGAGGGCTCGAACGTGTAGGGACGCGGGGTGCGGATACGTTGGTATTTCCGATGTATCCGGGTCGTGCGGTGTTTGATGGGCCGCGTCGCGTACGTAGTAGGCCTATTAATTCGTCAGCACGGTGTCATACGTTGACGGCTAGTCATTGTCGTGTGGAAAGCGAACGCCTTCTGTGCCGGACACCCACGGTGCATATTTTTCCATGACTTGCTGAAACCGCGCGTCCGCCAGAAAGGCCTCTAACCAATGCGTCAATGCAGGCCAGGGTTGCGCCTCGAACCAGGTCTGATCGACATGCGCAAACTGGCGCACGAAGGGCGCGATGGCCATGTCGGCCAAGCTGCGGCGTGTGCCAAACAGATAATCCTGTTCTTGCAAGAGGCGGCCCAGTTCCATCAAGTATTTCGCCCCGGCGGTGCGATGCGCAAGAGCATCGGTGTTCTCATAACGGTCGGGATATTTATAACGATCCAGATCAGTCTTGAATGCGCCATCGCACTGTTGAATCAAGGACTCCATATCCGCTATCGAGCCTCGATCTGGCGTCAGCCAATGTTCGGGGTCGTGTTGGGTCAATGCCCAACGCATGATGTCCAAGCTCTGATCTATCACTTTTCCATCCGGCAACATCAACACCGGCACAGTGCCTTTGGGCGAGGCCGCCAACAGTTCCGCGGGTTTTGCGCGCAAGACGACTTCGCGTAATTCGCAACGCTGGCCACTGGCGGCTAATGCCAATCGTGCGCGCATCGCATAGGGGCAACGGCGAAATGAATAGAGGATGGGTAAAGCGGGCGAGGGCATAAGCTGGGTAATAGACGGATTGTTTTGCACGAGTTCTCAGGTTAGTACATTCCCTAGTTTTTACGTCAGGTTTCTCAGTCCGTCAGTCGGGCCTTTCTCGTTCGGGAAACCCCATTTCTTATAAGAACAATTCCCGCGATGCGCGCTTTCGCGCACACTCCCATCCGCTGCAATCTATCATTCATAGGAACACACATGGCTGGGCAAATTCTGGCAGGCATACGCGTACTGGAGCTGGGGCAACTGATCGCAGGCCCTTTTGCCGCCAAAACTTTGGCCGATTTCGGAGCACAAGTCGTCAAGATCGAACCGCCCGGCCTAGGCGATCCGCTACGTAAATGGCGGCTGTTGCACGAGGGTACCTCCGTCTGGTGGGAGGCTCAGTCGCGCAACAAGCAATCGGTCTGTGTCGATTTGCGCCAGAAAGAAGGCCAGGAAATCATTCGCCTGCTGGCCTCTCAGGCCGACGTGTTGATAGAGAATTTCCGCCCCGGCACCATGGAAAAATGGGGTATGTCCTGGGAGGAGTTGCACGCGCTGAACCCACGCCTGATCATGCTGCGCGTGTCCGGCTATGGCCAAACCGGCCCCAAAGCCCGCGAGCCCGGTTTTGCTGCGATCGGCGAGGCCATGGCCGGCCTGCGTTATCTGAATGGTGAGCCGGGCCGCGCGCCCGTACGCGGTGGACTTTCGTTGGGTGACACGATCGCCGGTCTGCATGGCGCGCTGGGCGTGCTGCTGGCTCTCTATCAACGCGATGCGCGCGGTGGACAAGGCCAGGTCATCGACGCGGCGCTTTACGAGAGCCTGTTCAACCTCACCGAAAGCCTGCTTCCCGAATACACCGCCTTTGGTGCCGTGCGCGAGCCATCCGGCGCGTCCTTGCCAGGCATAGCGCCCTCGAACGCCTATCGCTGCAAGGACGGCTACGTGCTCATTGCCGGCAATGGTGATGGCATCTACACCCGATTGATGTCTCGCATCGGCCGCGATGATCTGGGCAAAGATCCTGGTCTGGCTCACAACGATGGCCGTGCCGCCCGCGTAGACGAAATCGACGGCGCCATCAGCGCCTGGACGGCGGAGCGTGATATCGACGAAGTCCTGCAAGCCATGCGCGAGGCTGATGTCCCCAGCGGCCGTATCTATTCGGTTGCCGACATTGCACGCGACCCGCATTACCGCGCGCGCAACGCCATTGCCGAAATACAGGGCGCCAGCGGCATTCGCGTCGAAATGCCTGCAGTTTTCCCCATCCTGTCGGATAACCCTGGCGCCATTCATGATCGTGCGCCCACCCTGGGCGAACATACCGATACCGTACTCGCCGACGCCGGGATGACCGAAGAACAACGCGCCGAATTGCGCGCTCGCGGAGTGATTGCATGAACACCGGTACGCCCAGCATCGAAATCAATGAAGTCGGTCCACGCGACGGTCTGCAAATCGAAAAGACATTTGTGTCTACCGAAGAAAAAATCGCTTTGGTCGACGCACTCTCTGACTGCGGATTCGCACGTATCGAAGTCACCAGTTTTACTTCGCCGAAAGCCATTCCCGCATTGGCCGACGCGCAAGAAGTCATGCGCGGCATCCGCCGGCATCCCGATGTCATCTACACCGCGCTCGTCCCCAACATCCGTGGCCTGGAGCGTGCCATCGAAGTCGGCACCCAGGAAATGAATCTGGTGATGTCCAGCAGCGAAACGCATAACCGCGCCAACCTGCGTATGACGCGTGACCAATCCTTGTCGGAGCTGACCAGCATTCTGCGTGCGGCGCAGGGCACTTCGACGCCTTGCAATGTATCGCTGTCTACTGTTTTCGGGTGTCCCTTTGATGGCGATGTGCCAGTGGACGATGTGCTGCGTCTGGCCCATCAACTCGCAGAAGCTGGCGCGGCTGGCATCACGCTGTGCGACACCACCGGCATGGCCTACCCCACCCAGGTCGCAGCGTTGTGCGAGACCGTATTGCGGGAGCTGCCCGGCCTGCCGATCACCATTCATTTGCACAACACCCGTGGCATGGCGTTAGCCAATGCCATCGCCGCCTGGCAAACCGGCGTGACGCGTTTTGACGCAGCGGCGGGCGGATTGGGCGGCTGTCCCTATGCGCCTGGCGCCAGCGGCAACGTCAACACCGAGGAGCTCGTGCACATGTTCGAGTGCATGGGCGTCAAAACCGGTGTGTCCTTGCAGCCGCTATTGGACATCGTGCGCGGGCTGCCGCAACTGGTGCAGCGCGAATTCTCTATCCCATTGTTGGCGGCGGGCCATCGGCTGGCTACTCATCAGCCGCCGGCATGGTTGGCGGAAAAATTCGGGCCGGCCGACGGCGTTCATGCGTAATCGGTCGTATGTAGCGGACGTGCTCCGCGGTGCTCTATTGCGGGCGCGTGATCAAGCGCGGGACACGTGCTCAAGCTAAGCAACGCATTGCAGCAGATAAAAATCTTTACGCGGCATTACCCATAACAAGTTAGACATCAGAATCATTCCAACAACATCGTCCAGAACAACGATCAGGAGACCCTGTCCATGACGCTATCTTTACTATCTAAAACCCTGCGCGCCGGCTTGGCCGCTACAACGCTGGCTATTGCAGCCAGCCCCGCGATTGCGCTGGCCGATTATCCCGATCGTCCCGTCACGCTGCTTGTTCCCGCCGCACCTGGCGGTACGACGGACTTGGCCGCGCGTCTGATCGCACAACCCTTGGGCGAAGCCCTGGGCCAAAGCGTCGTCGTGGAAAACAAACCAGGCGCCTCGGGCAGCATCGCCTCGCAAGCCGTCGCCAAAGCCGCGCCCGACGGCTATACCTTGTTGCTGCAGTACTCCGGCTACAACGCGATTTCTCCGCACGTGCAGCCCGCCGAGTGGGATCCGATCAAGGATTTCGCGCCCATTGCCAACATCCTGTCCGCCCCGCAGGTCATCGTTATTCGTCCGAGTTTGCCGATCAATTCGTTAAAAGAACTAGTCGCCTATGCCAAGGCCAATCCCGACAAATTGAACTACGCGTCGTCTGGCAACGGTGCTTTGCAGCACGTCGCTACTGAGTTGCTGAAGCAGATGGCCGATATCAAAATCGCACACATCCCATACAAGGGCACCGGTCCCGCCTTGAACGATTTGCTGGGTGGTGCGGTGGATATGACGATCACGACTCCGCCGCCATTGCTGGGGCATATCGCCGCGGGCAAGCTCCGCGCGTTGGCAGTGACCGGGCCGAATCGTCTGGCGTCATTGCCGGATGTACCGACCGTTGCTGAGGCGGGTTATCCGGACCTGTTGGTGTCGTCATGGTTCGCCATGTATGCGCCTAAAGGCACGCCTCAGACCGTTATCGACAAGCTGGCAGGCAAGATCGAAACCATCATGAAGACCGAGGATTTCCGCAAAAAAGCGGAAGCGCAGGGCGCGGAAGCCGAGTTCATGGGACCAGCAAAGCTCGGTGAATACACGCAGCAGGAATATGACCGCTGGGGCAAAGTCGTGAAAGCCGCCGGGATCAAGGCGAACTAAAACACGGGGTTGAAACCCGCGCTATAATCCATCGCCTCTGCCGCGCCTATGTGCGCGGCACGACACCAAAGCGGGTGTAGTTCAATGGTAGAACGGCGGCTTCCCAAGCCTCAAGCGTGGGTTCGATTCCCATCACCCGCTCCAGTTTCCCCGTCTTGCGCGCTTTTTAGGGATGTCTCTCAGAATTCTAAAATTCTGCGTTGATCAGAACTCGGCGTCTGATCATTTGCGATCGCCTCAAGCCGGCTATGTGGCCCGTAGAAGCCCAAACGACGATTGGACCACTCGAGCAGTGGATGGCTCGTCTGCAGACAATACTAAGTTGGGCTTCATTATGTACAGTGAAGCGAGTAGAGTATCGAAATTAGAATTGCGAAATAATCCGCATGAAAACGATACTGTCCATTTTAGTTGCATTAGGAATACCGGCGGCTTTTTGGAACTACTATCTCAAAGAAACGCCTGATGTTCAATATTCGATTTCTGCGTCCATACCTTTGGCATTCGACCAGACGTCGAATGTTAACAGTTCCAAAAGCGAGTACGTACAACAAATTGAAGTCGCGAACTCAGGGAAAGGGCCGGCAGAGAATGTCGTAATCAAATTGTCGGGATCGATTTCTCAGTTCTATCTAGCTAAACATTCAGTTCTAGCAGAGTCGCACGTTGTAAGTAGTCCGAGTGGCTTCGAATTGAGCTATCCAAACTTGCCTCCGTCAACAGGTTTTCAATTGACGGTAAAAACGAGTACTGATCTGTCGGTTCATCAGGTTGACGTATTTCATCAGGGCGGCAAGGCCAAATTCATATCCCCTGGCAGTAACGCGTCGGGCTTCGGGATTTTGGACGCTTTATGGGCTTTAATGCAAGTCGCCTACATATATTTGATGTATGTCTGTCTCAAGGATGAGTTCAGATATCGCTATTCTTTCAGAAAGTATTCCCCGGACGTATCCACATTATTGAATAGCAAAAGACCTTGGTATATCTCAAAAAGAGATTGGCCAGAGGTTCTTAAGGATTTAATCGCCAGATCGATAGCCTCGCCTATATCAAATTATTCTCCGGTACCGACTTGGCCTCAATACATTTTACTCAACGCTCAGCGCCATGTTGATTTAGAGCAATCTACTTGGGAC
Organism: Bordetella genomosp. 4; assembly: GCF_002261185.1. Classification (GTDB taxonomy): domain Bacteria; phylum Pseudomonadota; class Gammaproteobacteria; order Burkholderiales; family Burkholderiaceae_B; genus Bordetella_A. Next base: position 395,475 of record NZ_NEVQ01000022.1, on the reverse strand, counting down.
GAACTGAGGGAAATGGCGACGACAAGATTTCTTGATGCGCTAAAAGTAAAGGCTCGGCAATCGTTCAGCAAGGAAGATGTTCACGATATTTTAGCTATCCAATGGCCGGCTGGGGTGAGTGAGGCTAATAGGGAATCGGTGGTCAAAACCTTGTCGGACGTCTATCTCGAATTCGTTGTCACGACCAGTTCGAACAAAGACCTTGTAGAGATCCTGTCCGCTGACTGTAAGCCATCATTGATTGCCAGAAAGTCTTGGGACCAATTCAAAAGCCGCGCGGAACTTGAGGTTATGAAGGGCGCTGTGGAAAAGCTCGTTAATGCCCCCTCCATCAATATAGAGAGTTTTCCGGAGTGGGGCGTATTGTCGAGCCTAAATAAATTCAAGCTCTCAACCCTTAGCAAGTTGCAGTCTAAAGCGCAGGAAGCAGACGAAAAGCTTGATTCAGCACAAAAACTGAGTGATCGCGCTGACGCTATTGAAAGGAGTGTATCGCGCCGAGAGATGGAGGCGGAGTTGTCCGAGCATAGAAATCAAGAGCTAGGGAAAAAAGTTATATGCCAACTGGATCTTATTGATAAATTGATTACCGACCCATCGTATATTGATCGTATCGAACCCTACGACGATACTTTCACTTCGGGAAATTGGGATATTCTCCGAAAGCTGGCAGCTATTTCTTTATCGGATAAAGCGCGAAACTAGGTCTTTGTGTAGCCGACTATTGACGTGAGACTTACCACTTATGTTGACGCGGTGAAGCCCCCATCAAAGCAGTGTATCAAGCTCAATCATTCCAGTGACGTTCCGACGGAGGTGTTCTTCGGGTTGCCGGTTGAGAGAGGGCGGGCGAAGCGACCGTTTAGACACCGTAGACGGCTTGTGTGGCGCTAGAGTCTAGAGTTTCATCGCTTAAGCAGCTCGGCGACCGCGTCTATCTGCTCATGTTCGAAAGCTGCCACGAAGTCGTCTAGCTCATGCGCACGCATGCCAACTTCTGGGCTAAGAGCAGCCTGACGCCATCTTATTACTGCTGTATAGACCGCGGCCAAACCGCCTAACGCTTCCTCTTTATTCAATGCGAAGTAGGGTGCCCGAGCCATCAACATATGCACATCGTTGATCGGGCCATCTTCCTCGGATAACCAAGTCTTAGACTCTCGCCCCTTATCCGGAAACGGGTTGATGTCGAACGCAGGCGCAAGGCGCCACAATCCATGCTCCACATGCAAAAACCCATGATTTTGCAAGTGATCGTCCACGTTGGTAATCAGCAGATTAAATACGAGACGGCGCCAGAGTTGATGCAAATCCCGAATAGGCGAGTGTCCATAGGAGCGGATAGCATCGGCAATTTCCGTGTAGCTGCGGTCCTCCTCGCGCGAAGCCTGCAACAGTGATGCCGCTGACTGGTATGGAGTGCGGCCATCGTTGCCATCACGATCAAATCGTCGGATGACGGCCACGGGGGCTTCGGCTAAGGAGACGATGCGAGCAGGCGCGGCATCGATGCCCGCCAACAGTGCCAGTTTCAATGCCAGGACTTCGCCGCGCGTGACACTGCGCGTGTCGTTCACGCTAGGGAACTTGCCGATGGCAAGCCTGCCATCTTCGTCCACGATGGTGCATTTGGGGCGCATACCACCAAGTGACGTGCCCTTGCCCTGCAGGTAGCGCAAGTCCTCGACCGTCTCTTGTCCGCGCTCGACGGCGCGGCTCGCTTGGTAGATGTGTTCGAGCTCTATCAAAGGTGGGGTAGTGCGTCGGCCCTCTGGTACCGTTCTATGCCAAGTTCCGTTCGGATCGCGCAGGCGCAGTGCGCCAACGCGGCTGAAGTCATCGACCGCCAGCAGATAATCTAATTCCGTCAGGGGCTGCAGTTTTGGGTCGGTACGGCGACGCTTCGCATGGTCGCGGGCGATGACGCGCCGGCCCCAGGCGTCGGGGGCAGTATCGGCGATCGCACCGTGGAATACGGAGTCATGGGGCGAGGCAGCTTTGTGTGGCTGGTGGCCTGGCATCAGCTGCAGGTCGGCCGATACGTTGAACCGCTCAGGGCGGGCCAGCCACGCTTCGTCATAGGCAAAGGCGCAGTTTTCGCGCCGGCCTTGCTGGACGTATACCAGCGAGCCGAGAGGTAGCCCAGCCTTGCCGATGCAGACTTGAACTTGCTGGCGGATTGGGGCGGCAGTAGCCATCACAATGCTCCCGAGGATCCGCCGGACTTGTTGCGCACGCGTTTGGGCAAGTTCTCGTCCATCAGTGTTAGCCCAATCTCGTCGTTCGGTGTGTCTAGCAGATGCCCCAGCGCTTGAATCTCGCCGAACACGTGCAGCGCCCGGGCGAAAAAGTGGATGGGTACGCGGACGTCGCCTTTCTCCATGCGGCGTACCGTGGACAAGGATGCCCCCATGCGCTCGGCAAGGGAAGCCTGGGAGATATGGCGTCGCCTGCGGGCCAAGGAAATGTCGCCGCCGAGCTTTCGGATCGCTCGTTCGACGGGTAGGGGAATGGGGGAATCCATTTAAATGCTCCCAAGGGAACTTGAATTATAAATAAGAGTTCCCATTGGAGCAATTATTTAATAGGCAGGGGGCTGCTGCCGGACTCTCCCGCTATCAGCGCGTATCGCCGCCTAGGGCCTGGTACAGCTGGACCTGGTTGAGCAGCCGGTCCAGCGTGTTCTGGTCGCGTTCGATCTCGGCGGTGCGGCGCTTTTCCTGCGCGTCGAGCCAGAAGCGCAGCGACACGGCGCCGCTGCGGTAGCGGATTTCGTACATGTCCTCGGCCTGCCGTGCCGCCGCCAGCGACTGCTCTAGCAGTTCACCCTGTGCGGCCAACTGGGTGCGCGCCGACAGCGCGTTCTCTACGTCGGCCATGGCTTGGTACAGCGCCTGGCGGAACTGCACTACGCGCAGGGCATATTCGGTTTCGGATACCTGGATGCTCAGGCGCATCTGGTTCCAGTTCAGGAACGGCAGGGTCAGACCTGCGCCTAGCGTGCCCACCGGATTCTGCAGCAGGTTGCCTAGCGCCGTGCTGGCCGAGCCCAGGGCGCCCGTGAGGGTGATGGGCGGGTAGAAGCTGGCGCGCGTGGCGTCGGTCTGGGCCAGAGCCTGGCGCAGGCGCAGTTCGGCGGCGCGCAAGTCGGGCCGGCGCGCCAGCAGATCGGCCGGCACGCCGGCGGGCACGGCGGGCAGCGTGGTGGGCGGCAGGCGCGGCGGGTCGGCCATGACGCGCTCCGGCGGGCCGTCGAACAGGATCGCCAGCGCGTTGAGGGTCTCGACGCGCTGCTGCACCATGAGGGTGCGTGCAGCCTGCTGGCTGGCCAGGTTCTGGCGCGCCTCGGCCACTTCCAGGGACGAGGCGCCGCCCGCGTCGTACTGCGCCTGTACCAGTTCGAGTGTGCGCTGCGCGTAGGCGATGCTTTGCGCGGCGCTGTCCAGGCGCTGGTTGATGAAGCCGACCTGCCAGTACAGCGTGGCCGTGGTGCCGACCAGCGACAGGGCGGCGCTGGCGCGGTCCTCCTCGGTGGCGGCGGCTTCCCATTCGGCCGCGTCACGCTGGGCCTGCAGGCGGTCCCACAGATCGAGCTCGTAGCTGACGGTCAGGCTGGCGCTGTTGTTGCGCAGGATCGCTCGGTCGCCGTACAGGTCGCGCTGGCGGCTGAGGTCGACGCTGCCGCCCAGCGTGGGGAACTGGTCCGAGCGTGCCAGACCGGCCCGCAGTTGAGCTTGCCGCACGCGCAAGGCGGCGGCGGCCAGGTCGTTGTTGCGCTCCAGCGCCTGATCGATGAGGCGGGTGAGGGTGGGGTCGTCGAAATGGCGCCACCAGGTGCCGCCGGCGGCGGCTACGTCCTGGGCGGGGCCGTACGCCCAGGATGCCGGACCCTGCACTGCCGGGCGTTCGTACGGGGTGCGCATCAGGCCGCAGCCGGCCAGTGCCACGGGCAATGCCAGCAGGCACGAAAGGGCGGCGCGACGGGGGCGGGGGAACGGGAATCTCATTCTCTGGCCAGGGATTCGACTGGGTCGAGCCGGGCGGCGTTGCGCGCCGGCAGGTACCCGAAGCCCACGCCGATCAGCGTGGAACACACGAAGGCGGCCACCATCGAGGCGCCGGAATAGATGAGGCGGAAGCTGCCGCCGGAAGCCTGCGCCACCAGCACGCCCAGGCCCAGCGACAGCAGGATGCCCAGCATGCCGCCGATCAGGCAGACCAGCACCGCCTCGATCAGGAACTGCTGCATGATGTCGCTGCGGCGTGCGCCCACCGCCATGCGCACGCCGATCTCGCGGGTGCGTTCGGTGACTGACACCAGCATGATGTTCATCACTCCGATGCCGCCCACCACCAGCGAGATGATGGCGATGGCCGACACCAGCAGGGTCATGGTGGCGGTGGTGCGCTCGATGGTCTGCCGGATAGTGTCGGTATTGAAGACGAAGAAATCCTTGGAGCCGTGTCGCTGCAGCATGAGGCGTGTGATCGCCTGCTCGGCGGCCTTGGTCGGCATGGCATCGCTGACCCGCACGGTGATGCTGCGTAGGTGCTGCTGGCCTAGCACGCGGCTGAGCGCGGTGGTGTACGGCACCCAGACGTTGAGGGCCTGGCCGTCGCTGAACATGCTCTCCTTGGGCACCGTCACGCCGATCACGCGCATCGGCACGGTACCCAGGAAAATCACCTGCCCGACTGGCTCGGTGTGGTTGCCGAACAGCGCCTTGCGCGTGTTCTCGTCGATCACGACTTCCTGGGCGCGTCGCGCGACGGCCTCGGCGTCGAAGAACTGGCCCTGGGCCAGCGTCAGGCCGCGCACGCGGAAGAACTGTTCGCCTACGCCCTGGATCGAGCCGTTGACCGACACATTGCGATAGCGCAGCGAGGCCGTGGTTGAGGCCACCGGCGTGACGCTGTCCACGTAGGTCTGGCGCGCCAGCGCGTCTGCGTCGGCCGGCACCAGCGTGCGAATGGTGGCGGCTTTCTCGTCGCCGAAGTCCTTGCCCGGGTAGATATCCACCGTGTTGGTGCCGATCTCGCTGATGTCGGCCAGGATTTTCTGGCGCGACCCTTCGCCCAGTGCCACCACCGATACCACCGCGGCAATGCCGATGACGATGCCGAGCATGGTCAGAAAGGTGCGCAGCCGGTGCGCGTTCATGGCCAGCAGCGCCATGTGCATCGCTTCGTTGGCGCGCTCCAGCATGGCTTGCCAGGGACGTGTGCGTTCGGCCGGTGGCTCGGCGCGGACCGGGTCGCCAGGCGGCGCGGCTGGCGTGGCTGGTGCGTCGGCATTGCGCCGGTCGGCCACGATCTTGCCGTCGCTGATCTCGATGATGCGGCGCGCATGATGGGCCACGTTCATGTCGTGCGTGACGATCACCACGGTATGGCCGGCGCCGTTGAGTTCTTCCAGGATGCGCAGCACTTCCTGGCCGGTGTGCGTGTCCAGCGCGCCGGTGGGTTCGTCGGCGAGGATGATGCGCCCGCCGTTCATCAGCGCTCGCGCGATGCTTACGCGTTGCTGCTGGCCGCCCGACAACTGACTCGGCCGGTAGTCGACACGCTGGTCCAGCCCCAGGCGGCGCAGCAAAGCCTGGGCGCGTTCGCGTCGGGCGCCGCGCGGCGTGGCGGCGTAGACCGCCGGCATTTCCACGTTGCCCTGTGCGGTCAGGTCGGCCAACAGGTGATAGCGCTGGAAAATGAAGCCGAAATGCTCGCGCCGCAGCTCGGCAAGCTCGTCGGGGCCCATGGCGTCGGTCGGGCGGCCGTCCACCTCGTACACGCCGCGGCTGGGCCGGTCCAGGCAGCCCAGGATATTCATGAGCGTGGACTTGCCGGAGCCTGACGCGCCGACAATGGCAACCATCTCGCCGGCCTCGATTTGCAGGTCGACCTCGCGCAGCACCGCCACGGTTTGTTCGCCCGCGGCGAACTCGCGCCAGACGCCGCGCAGGCTGATCAGCGGGTATTCGCCCGCGGGGCGCGGCAGGGCCAGGTCGGTCATTGCGGCACCGTCGGCGTGGCGGCCTCGGCCGAGACCACGCGTTCGCCCGCCTTCAGGCCTTCCAGGACCTGGGCGTTGACGTTGTTGTTCATGCCCACCTTGATCTGGCGCTCGGCAGCCTCGCCGTCCGGATCGACCACCCGCACTGTGTAGTGGCCATCCTCCCCGCGCTTGCCTAGTGCCGACGAGGGAATGATCAACGTCTGCTTCGCCTCGCCCAGCACGATGAAGACTTGCGCTGTCATGGAAATCCGCAGGGTCTCGTCGGGGTTGGGCACGTCGAACAGGCCGTTGTAGTACACCGCAGCGCTGGTGCCGCTGGTGGTGGTGCTGGCGCCCGTCAAGGCGCTGGTACTCTCGTCGCGCTGAATCGAGTCGGGCGCCGGCTCAATGGCCCGTAGCGTGCCGTAGTAGCGCTTGTCCGGTTCGCCCAGAATCGTGAAGTACACCTTCTGGCCGGGCCGCACGCGGGTGACGTCGGCCTCCGAGATCTGCGCCTTGACGGTCATGGTGTCGACCTGCGCCACCTTGATGATGGTGGGAGCGCTCTGAATCGAGTTCACCGTCTGGCCTTCCTTGGTGACGATGGCCACCACCTTGCCGTCCATCGGCGACGAGATGCGGGTGTAGCCCAGGTTGACGCGCGCTTTGTCTACCTCGATCTCGGCCTGGGCGATCTGCGCATCCAGCGCAGCGATGTCGGCGCGGGTGACGTTCAGCGTCGCCTCGGCCTGCTCGAAGTCCTCGCGCGAGCTGGCGTCGCGCGCCAGCATCTGGCGCTGGCGCGCATAGGCCAGCTCGGCCTGCTTGAGGGTGGCCTGCTTGGCCCGTTGCTCGGCCTTGCGCGTGGCCAGCGCCGCCTGGGCATTGCGCAAATCGTTCTGCTGGGTCATGTCGTCGATCTCGGCGACTAACTGGCCCTGACGCACCTCGTCGCCCAACTGCACTTTGAGCGACTTGAGCTGGCCCGATACCTGGGCTCCGACACTGACCTGCCGCACGGCTTCCAGTGTGCCGGATGCCAGCACGCTGTCTTCCATGTCGGCCAGCCTGGCTTCCGCGGTGGCGAAGTCGGGCTTGGCCGGCGCGCTGAAGAACATCATCTTGCCTAGCAACAGTACTAAGGCCAGCGCCACGGCGATCCAGATGTAGCGTTTTTTCCTGCTCTTACCCGGGGGCTTTCCGGTTGGGTAGGTCATGCGGCGGTCTTGAGATGAAGGAGGGCGGGCTAGTTGTAGACAGAGTCGACAAGCATGAAGCGTGTCACGCTACCGCGCTATGGTACTCGATCATGAATAACTCTCAATTGCGTTCGCCCGCCGATGGCGGCAGCTGTGATCCATCTCCCCGGCGTCGTTACTGTCGCAGCGCTGCCGCTACGACGTCGGCCAGGCCTCGTCCTGCGCTGCCGTCCTCATCCAGACGTGGGTTGTAGATGGTGATCTCGATGCCGACCGCCTTACCGCTCGCTAACGCAATCCGAAGCGCGGTCCCTAGCGCATCCCACGACAGTCCGTCTGGCACGCGAAAATCGACTGCCGGCATGATGTCATCATCGAGGCAATCGGCGTCGAGATGAATGAAGAAACCGTCGAGCTCATCTCGGGTCAGGTGGTCCACCGCTTCGCGCGCGGCGGCTTCGATGCCCTTCGCCCGCACGACGGGAAGATCAATCACTTTGAGCTCCTTGGGAAGCGGTTGGCTGCCGTATTCCTCCTGGTCCTTATGATCGCGATATGCGAATGCGACAGTATCCTCGGGACGGACCAGCGGGCCGCGACCTTCAAGGTCCGTCAGGTGCGACGGGCCGTAGCCGGTGACCCACGCAAGATCCATTGAAGCACCTTCGCCATTCGGCTCCGCCTCAGGCTGAAAGAAATCAGCATTGCCATCGATGAAGAGCAGGCCGTAGCGGCCGCGCCGTCGAAGCGCGAGCATCGAGCCCAGCACAATCGTGCAGTCGCCGCCGAGGATCACTGGAAACTCTCCGGCGTCCAGTATCGTCTCCACGGCGTTGGCAAGCTGCGGCGACCACGCCGCAATTGCCTTGGCATTCAAGACGCCCGTTGTGGGATCGGGCGTAGAATTCTTGGGAGGAACGGCCACTCGCCGGGCACGTCGCGCACGGATGCGCTGCGCGAGACCGAGTTCCAAGAGCCGATCGGGCAAACGTTCCACGCCGTTGGTCGCCAAGCCCAGCGTAGAGGGGGCTTCGAGAATGGCATAGGAGAGGGTCTGCATTCACACCTCCATTAGCAGCTATTTGCAGGGTAAGTCACTACCCTCCGCTCCTGCAACCGTTCAAGCCAGTGGGTGCCAGGACCGATACTTGCTATGGGATTTGAGTTGTGCCGATCACGTCGGTTTTGCAAGTTTGATATCTGACCGATAGCGAAACAGTGTGACTCTTTGTTCCAGTCACCGCCTCCGTAATGACCGTTCAGGTATAAAAAACTCGTACGTGTTCGAGTTTGTCCATTCAGCCCGCCATCCCTCAAGGAGAGCCCAGCCATGGCCAATATACCGAAAAGTCGTTCCGGTGCGTCTGTCATCAAGAGCAAGTCCGATCGCCGTGGAAACGGTGATGAGCTTCATCAGGAAGCAGGTGGGGCACACCCGCCGCTGACCACCAATCAGGGTATCCCGATCTCCGACAACCAGAATTCCTTGCGCCCGACGACGCGCGGGCCGACGTTGCTGGAAGATTTTGTCCTGCGCGAGAAGATCACGCATTTCGACCATGAACGTATTCCGGAGCGTATCGTCCATGCGCGCGGCTCCGCGGTCCATGGTCACTTCGAGTTGACCAAATCGCTGAAGAAGTACACCACCGCTAAGTTGCTGACGGAGACCGGTGCCAAGACTCCAGTCTTCGTGCGGTTCTCTACGGTTGCGGGTGGTGCCGGCTCGATCGACACGCCACGCGATGTGCGCGGTTTTGCAGTGAAGTTCTATACCCAGGAGGGCAACTTCGACCTGGTAGGCAACAACATCCCGGTGTTCTTCATTCAGGATGCCATCAAGTTTCCCGATCTGGTGCATGCGGTGAAGATGGAGCCGGATCGCGGGTTCCCGCAGGCGGCGACTGCGCACGACACGTTTTGGGATTTCATTTCTCTCACTCCGGAATCGATGCACATGATCATGTGGGCAATGTCCGACCGGGCAATTCCCCGTTCTCTGCGCATGATCGAGGGTTTTGGCGTTCACAGTTTCCGTCTGATCAACGAGAAGGGAGAAAGCACCTTCGCCAAGTTTCATTGGCGACCGAAATTGGGCCTGCAATCGACCGTATGGGACGAGGCGGTGAAAATCGCGGGCGCCGATCCGGATTTCCATCGGCGGGATTTGTTTGAGGCCATTCAGCGAGGCGACTTTCCGGAATGGGAGTTGGCCGTGCAGCTATTCACGGAAGAGGACGCCGCGAAGTTTCCCTTCGATCATCTAGACGCGACCAAGTTGATTCCCGAAGAAACCGTGCCGCTCACTGTGATCGGGACCATGGTGCTCGATCGGTGGCCGGATAATTTCTTTGCAGAAACCGAACAGGTAGCGTTCTGTCCGGCCAATATCGTGCCGGGGATCGATTTCAGCAACGATCCTCTGCTGCAGGGGCGTTTGTTTTCGTATCTCGATACTCAGCTGTCCCGCCTCGGGTCACCGAACTTCCACCAGATTCCTGTCAACGCGCCGAAGTGTCCGTTCGCTAACCTGCAACGCGACGGTCATATGCAGATGCAGATTCCAAAAGGACGAGTGAACTACGAGCCTAGTTCTCTGCAGGCCGATACGCCCCGCGAAACCGCATCGGGTTTTCGCAGCTACGCACAACCCGCCGAGGATGGAACCAAGGGGCGCATCCGGCCTGAGAGCTTCGCCGACCACTACAGTCAGGCGCGATTGTTTTACAAGAGCCAGACCGCGCCGGAGCAGGCGCATATCGCCTCGGCGCTGGTGTTCGAGTTGTCCAAAGTAGAAACACTCCATGTGCGGGAAGCCCTCGTCGGGCACCTGCGCCATATCGATGGCGATCTGGCCAAGCGCGTGGCCGATGGCCTGGCGTTGGACAGCCTGCCGCCTGCGCCGCCGGCCGCTGTCAAACCCCAGGATATGCCGCCATCGCCAGCATTGCAGATCATCGGCAAAATGAAAGCCACGCTGGAGGGTAGAGCGGTTGGCATCCTGGTTGACGACGGCTCGGACGCGGCTACGATTCAGTCGCTACGCCAGGCGGCGGAGGCAGCTGGGGCCAGCGTCAAGATCGTTGCGCCCAAGGTGGGCGGCGCCAAGCTGAGCGACGGGACCAAGCTGCCCGCCGACGGGCAGCTGGCGGGAACGCCATCCGTGGTTTTCGACGCGGTTGCTATCGTGTTGTCCGCCGAGGCCGGCAAAAAACTCGCCAAGGAGGCCGCGGCAGTTGACTGGGTCCGGGATGCCTACGGACATCTGAAGGCGATTGCTGCCAACGAGGGGGCGCAAGCGGTGTTGCAGGCAGGAGACGTCGCGAAGGACCCAGGCGTGGTAGGGACCGACGATATTCGCGGTTTTATCGCGGCAGCCAAGACGCGGCAATGGGACCGTGAGCCCAAGGTGCGAATGCTGGCTTGATCCGGTACCTGTCTTGTAGCGAGAGTGCGCTGGCGCCTGTATCCGGCCGCCCGAAGAGCTCGGGCGGCGCCGCGCACTCAGTTTCGCGAGGCAGCGATGTCGGCAACGATCCGGCGTCGAGCTGCAAGCCCGGGTTCGGACTGTCGCTTTACAAGTTCCACGATTGACCGCGGCGCGACATCCGGGCTGCCGGCATTGAACGGCGGCGCCGGATCATATTCGAGCTGGAGTTGAATAGCCTGCGCTTGCTCAGCGCCCGCCAGTTCCGCGGCTACCGTCAATCCGAAATCAATACCCGCTGTCACGCCGCCACCTGTGATGATGTTGCCATCGCGGACTACCCGTTCGTGAGTCGGAATGGCGCCCAAGGGTTCAAGCAATGAGTGAGAGGCCCAGTGCGTAGTCGCTCGCCGGCCATGTAGTAATCCTGCCGCACCCAACAATAACGCTCCGGTACACACGGACGTGATGTATCGAGCGCTGGCGGCCTGTCTTTTGACAAATTCGATGGTCTGGCTGTCCTGCAGCAAATCCGTCACACCACTCCCGCCGGGTATGCAAATAACGTCCAGCGGGGGGCAGTCTTCATAGGTGGTGGTGGGCGTCAAGATAAGGCCGCTGCTGGATGCCACGGGCTCACGTGTTTTCCAGATCAACTGGATCGTTGTGTCAGGCAACGACGCGAGGACATCGTGAGGGCCGGTCAGGTCCAGTTGTTGCACGCGGGGAAATACCAGAAACCCGATTTGAATCGTCATGAGGATGCCTTTTTCAAAGGTAGCGGCGACGCGAGATAACGACGCGGCTCGAGATAGACAGATACATTCTATGCAGGTAGCCTTTGGCGGAATTGCCAATTACCCCTCGGTTTCTGCCAAATCATGTCGACCAAAGCCCGATCCATTTTGCTGCTGGCGTATCCGGACGTTCAATTGCTGGACGTCAGCGGGCCACTGCAGGTTTTTGCCTCGGCCAATGAGCTTTTGGCAGCACGAGGGGGCGCACGGCCCTATGCTCCCAAAGTCGTGTCGGCTGATCCGGGGCTCGTGACCTCGTCCTCCGGCCTGGCCCTGTTGAGCCACTCCCTGCGTACCGTGAGAGGGCCGATCGACACGCTGGTGGTACCCGGCGGGCGCGGCGTCTATGCCGCCACGGCGGATACGCGGCTGACTGATTGGATTCGGCGGCAAGTAGGCAGGTCGAGACGCATCGCCTCCGTTTGTTCCGGTGCATTTTTGTTGGCAGAGGCCGGATTGCTGGATGGACGCCGCGTGGCAACGCATTGGTCGCGCTGCGACGAGCTCGCGAAACGTTATCCAACAGTGCGTGTAGAGGCGGATCCCATATTCGTTCGGGATGGTGACATCTGGACATCCGCGGGAGTGACCGCAGGAATCGATCTAGCCCTGGCGTTATTGGAAGAGGACCTGGGGCGCTCGATGGCGCTGGAAGTCGCTCGTGAGCTCGTCGTCTTTCTGAAGCGGCCGGGAGGCCAATCACAGTTCAGCGCCACGCTCTCGATGCAAAACGCGAACGATCAGTTTGGCGAATTGCACACGTGGATGGGCGAGCATCTGGGCTCCGACCTGTCCGTTCCTGTGTTAGCCAGACGGCTCCACATGAGCGAGCGCAGTTTCATGCGCCACTACAAAGCAGAAACGGGTATGACGCCTGCGCGTGCGGTTGAGAAACTTCGGGTCGAGACGGCACGGCGGCTGCTTGTCGATACCGCGTGGTCGGTCAAGCGTATCGCCGCCCGTTGCGGATTTGGCAACGAGGAGGGCATGCGGCGTAGTTTCATCCGATTGCTACGGATCAGCCCTCAAGCGTACCGGGAGCGCTTCTCGATTGCCTGACCGGAGTTGGGCCGGAACGGCTACCTCGTTTACTTTCCTGCCGTATAGTCTTTCATCACCTGAGTCATGAATTCTGCTTTAGCGACGCGGCCGTCGCGGTTCGTGTCCATCGCCACAAACTGACTCTCGGTGACTTCCTTAGGGAAATCGTTCTTGCCGAGATAGCCGTCCGAATCCGCGTCCAGTTTTCCAAAGGCCGCGTCCATGAAAGCCCGGTATTCTGTTTGGCTCACGTTGCCGCTGCGATCGGTATCGAGTTGTTGGCGTTGCTCCGCCGTCATTGAGGTCGATGCGGGAGGCGATGCCGCTGCGGTGCAGAGGACAGGAAACAGGACGAGTGCGCCAATTGCGCCCGAAAGTGTGGTTTTATTCATGCGTGCTCCTTCAGTTCGCGAACAGCCTACTGCACTGAGCATAACTGCTTTTCCCATGGTCTCCAACCCTCCTGCGACAAGGACAGCATTCAATGCAAGCTAGCGAAATTATCGAGACTTTAGGCATGCAGCGTCACCCGGAAGGCGGTTGGTATGTCGAGACTTTTCGTGATGTACGCGGCGAAACGCGCGCTCATTCAACGGCTATCTACTATTTGCTGGAGGCCGGTGACAGCTCCCACTGGCACCGCGTGCGCGATGCGGCGGAGGTCTGGCATTTCTATGCCGGCGAGCCATTGCTTCTCTCGCTGTTCGATGGCAATCAGGTCGAAGACATCACGCTCGGTATCGATGTGGTGAATGGCGAACGGCCGCAAGCCGTAGTGCCGGCTAATGTCTGGCAAGCAGCCCGCCCGCTAGGGCGTTACACGCTGGTAGGTTGTACCGTCGCGCCCGGGTTCGAGTATGCCAGCTTCGAGTTGGCTCCCTCTGGTTGGAGTCCGTGATGGTGTTAGTGAACCGTTTCAGCTCAAACCCGCGACATTGATCGCCCTTGCTCCGCAAACCTGAACCAGCTCGTAATCATGGCTGGCGAACAGCACCACGCGATCCCGAGACCAGATTCGGAATTGTTCGGCCAGCGCGGCGCGGGCTTGTGCGTCGAGCCCGTTGCTGGGGCCATCTGCGATGATGACCGCCGGGTCGCCAATGGCGGCGGCCGTCAGAAAGACTTTGCGGCGTGTCCCTGTCGACATTTGATCGAAGCGCTTGTCCAGATGAGGCGTCAGCCCCAGCCGAGAAGCAAGGTCGAGTACGGCCTCATCTATGGGGGCTTTCTTCTCCAAAGCCACCTGCTCGAGCAAACCTTTGCCCGTCTGCTCGGGAAACGCCAAGCAATTGTCGGGCACGTAGGCCAGCCGGGATTTTGCCTGTCCAGCGGCATTGATGATCGAATGCCCATCGATCCAGACGTCTCCTTCATCCGGAGCGAGCACGCCTGCGATAACACGCAGCAAGCTGGATTTGCCTGTGCTGTCTTCTTCGCATAGCGCCACGCATTCAGAGGAAAAAGATTGCGTCAGCCCCTGAAATACGAGGTGATCGCCATAGCTTTTGCTGAGGTTGTCGATGCGTAGCATATTGGATGTATGTGCTGATGTTCTGGTCATGCAAGGTCTGGGCTATCAGTCCGGCAGGGCGTAGGCCACCAGATAGTCTCCCATCTTGGTGCCGAACGAGGCATGGCCACCGGCCATCACGACCACATATTGTTTGCCATTGACAGCATAGGTCATCGGCGTGGCTTGGCCGCCCGCGGGCAGACGTCCTTCCCACAGCAGTTCACCGTTGCTGACGTTAAAAGCGCGCAGATAGTTATCTTGCGTGGCTGCGACGAACATCACGTTGCCGGCAGTCGAGATGGGGCCCCCCAGGCCGGGCACGCCGATCTTCAAGGGCGGCAGTTGGAACAGCTGCGGCAGGCTGTCGCGTATGGTGCCTATGCGCTTTTTCCATACCACCTGGTGGTTCTGCAGATCGACGCCTGCGACGTAGCCCCAGGCCGGGGCCTTGCACGGCAGGCCTAGCGGCGACAGGAAAGGATTCAGCTCGACGCCATACGGCGTGCCGTACATGGGCTGCACGCCGCTTTCTGCGCCCGCGTGTTTCTCTTTATGCGGGCGATTCGCGTCTTCGGGTATGAGCTTGGAGACAAAGGGCAGGCCGATGGGATTCATCAGTGCCACTTGTCGATCCTGGTTCACCGACATGCCGCCCCATTCGAACACGCCGAGGTTTCCGGGAAACACCAGCGTGCCGTTTTCAGAAGGCGGCGTGTAGATGCCGTCGTAATTCAGGCGTTTGAATATCACACGGCACATGAGCTGGTCGAGCATCGTGGCGCCCCACATGTCCTTGTCCGTGAGCTTTTCCTGCGGCGCCAGATTCAGGGCCGAGAACGGTTGCGTCGGGGCGTAACGCTCGTCGCGTGTCTGCGGACCGCGTGCGACATTCTGCGGCACGGCTTTTTCCGTCACGGGCACGATAGGCTGCCCGTTGCGGCGGTCAAGCACAAATACGTTGCCGGTCTTAGTGAGCACATAGATCGCCGGCATGGTCTGGCCATTCGCCAGTGTCACGTCCATGAGCGACGGTTGCGCCGGCACGTCCATATCCCACAGGTCGTGGTGCGTCGTCTGGAAATGCCAGATGAGGCGCCCCGTCGTGGCGTCCAGCGCCAGCATGGAATTGGCATAGCGTTCTTTCAACGGATCGCGGTCTCCGCCCCAGATGTCTGGGGTGCCTACGCCAGTCGGGACGTAAACGACGTCGCTCTGCGCGTCATAGGCCAGCGGCGCCCAGGCATTCGGCGAGTTGTGCACGAACTGCGTGGCCTCGCCCGGCATGGCGTTCGGATCCTGCGCGCCGGTGTCGAACACCCATTTCAGCGCACCAGTGCGCACGTCGTAGCCGCGAATCACGCCAGACGGCTCTTTGTTGGAAAAATTGTCCGTGACCGATCCGCCTATGACGATGGTGGTTGATGTCACCACGGGCGGCGAGGTGGGGTTGTAGCCGCCAGGATAGGCATGAGGCATGCTTTTTTGCAGGTCGATCTCACCGTCGTTGCCGAAGTCGCTGCATTTCTGGCCGTTGTCGGCATTCACGGCAATCAGGCGGCCATCGTTGGCGGGCAGCAGTATCTTTCGTGGGCAGATGGTAGACGCGGTGCTGTCACCCTTGGCGAGGCTGGCCGGAAAGCGCTCAGTGTTCCCGGCATCGTGGTAGGACACGCCGCGGCACGTCAGATGCTGGAAGGTCTTGTCGGCTTTCAGTTTCGGGTCGTAGCGCCATAGGCGTTTGCCGGTGGCGGCATCGAGCGCGTCGAGAAACTGATGGGGCGTACATAGGAATAGCTTGTCGCCGACTTTGATGGGCGTGACCTCGTTGGTGGTCTCGGCGGAATCATTCTCCGTACGAAAATCGCCCGTGCGATAGGTCCATGCGACTTGCAGGTTTTTGGCGTTACTGTCATTGATCTGCGTGAGCGGCGAGTAGCGTACGCCGCCTTCGGTGCGCCCGTAGGATGGCCAGTCCTCCGCGGCGACTCCGGATACGGGCTTTGCCTCGGCCGGTTGCGCGCGGCTGAGGGTGCCGTTGATTTCCTGCGGGTCGTTGAATATGCCGTATCCCAACACGCCCAGCATCGCTATCATGGCTATGCCGATAGCGGCTTTCGCGGGGCGGGGCGCGGCAAAGCCGCGCGTGGCTGGCGGTAGCAACAACCATAGGCCCAGCAGGAAAAGGATGTCATAGCGCGGCGCCAGTGCCCAGAAATCGGTTCCGGCCTCCCACACGCCCCAGACCACGGTGGCCGCCAGCACCAGCGCGTAAAGCCACAACCCCGTCTCACGATTGCTCCACAGCAGCCCCGCGCACACCAGCAGCACGATGCCCAGCACGGCGTAGTACCACGAGCCGCCCAGCGTCGCCAACCAGACGCCGCCCACTAGAGAATAGAGCGCAATGATCAGCAAGATTACCCAGCCGATAGTCTGGGCCACGCTCCTGTATTGACCGTTGGTATTCATGGCGTGATCCTTTAGGAGTGAGATCAACAACCCATCCATCATACCGGTTCGTAGTACAACGGTATGCGGCCTTTTTGAAGTCGCCTGTACAGCCACCGCCTGCACGGTGGCTGTTCGGGACGGGGTTGCTCAAGCAGCCCCGCCGGCTCGGCCAAGAGCGCTATTCGCCGAACTTGATGCCCTGGGCGAGCGGCAGCTGGCGTGTGTAGTTGATCGTGTTGGTGGCGCGGCGCATGTAGTTGCGCCATGCATCCGAACCGGATTCCCGACCGCCGCCCGTTTCCTTTTCACCGCCGAACGCGCCACCAATTTCAGCGCCCGAGGTGCCGATGTTCACATTGGCGATCCCGCAGTCCGAGCCCGATGCCGACAAGAAGGTTTCGGCTTCGCGCAGATCATTGGTGAAGATGGCCGATGACAAGCCTTGCGGCACACCGTTGTGTAGCGCCAATGCCGCGTTGAAATCGGTGTAGCGCATGACGTAGAGGATAGGCGCGAAGGTTTCGTGACACACTACGTCGGTCTGGCCGGGCATCTCTGCGATAGCGGGGCGTACGTACCAGGCATCGGGATATTCCTCGGCCAGCACGCGTTCGCCGCCGGTCACCTTGCCGCCCTGTTCGCGCGCGGCCTTCAGCGCCGCCTGCATAGTGTCGAACGAGGCGCGGTCGATCAGCGGGCCGACCAGGTTGCTCGCGTCCAGCGGATTGCCGATAGGTGCGCTGGCATAGGCTTTGTGCAGACGCTGCAACAGATCGTCGGCCACGCTTTCGTGCACGATCAGGCGGCGCGTGGTGGTGCAGCGCTGACCCGCCGTACCGATGGCGCCGAACACGATCCCGCGCGCGGCCATGTCCAGGTCAGCCGTCGGGCCGACGATGATGGCATTGTTGCCGCCCAGCTCCAGCAGCACGCGGCCGAAACGCTGGGCCACGCGTGGTCCCACTTGTCGGCCCATGCGGGTCGACCCGGTGGCCGACACCAATGCTACTGTAGGCGAGTCCACCAGCGCTTCCCCGATGTCTCGGCCACCGATCAGCACCTCCACCAAACCGGCGGGAGTCTCGCCGAAGCGCTGTGTGGCCTGGGCAAAGAGCGCCTTGCAGGCCAGTGCGGTCAGCGGTGTTTTCTCTGACGGCTTCCACACTACGGCATTGCCGCAGACGAGTGCCAGCGCCGCGTTCCAGGACCATACGGCGACTGGGAAATTAAAGGCGCTGATCACGCCGACCACGCCCAGCGGATGCCACGTCTCCATCATGCGGTGGCCAGGGCGTTCGGATGCGATGGTCAAGCCATACAGCTGGCGTGACAGGCCGACCGCAAAATCGCAGATGTCGATCATTTCCTGAACTTCGCCTTCGCCCTCCGCGATGATTTTGCCGGCCTCCAGACTGACCAAGCGGCCCAACTCGCGCTTGTGCTGGCGCAGAATCTCGCCGAACAGACGGACCAGTTCGCCGCGGCGCGGCGCTGGGACGTCACGCCACACCAAGCTAGCCTGATGCGCGCGCGTGATGGCGGTGTGGGCCTGGGCGGCGCTGTGTTCATGCACCCGGGCTAGTTCGGCGCCGTCGATGGGGCTGCGCGCGCTCAGCGTTCCTCCAGTCAGCGAATCCGCATTCAGGCCGAGCGCTCGCAAGATTTCTTGAGGGGTGTCCATGCCAGTTCCTTCGCTTTTTAAGGGTTATGCCTAAGTGGCGATTCTGGAAAAAAATTTACTATACGAAACTCTGACGTGAAATGCGAAACCTTTTCTGCAGGGGACTCCGTGACGGATCCGTTGTTGGTTGTGCAAGCAGTCACCAAGACCTATCACCGTGATGGGCAGGCCCCTCATCGCGCGCTGGACACCATCAATTGCGAGCTCGGCAAGGGTGAGGTAATGGCGGTGGTGGGGCCCTCGGGCTCCGGCAAGAGCACCTTGCTGCGCACCCTGAACGGGTTGGAGAGTATTGATAGCGGCACGATCCGTGTGGAGGGTGTGTCGCTCACCGATCCGAACACCGACGTCAATCTATGGCGTACCGAGGTGGGCATGGTGTTCCAGCATTTCAATCTGTTCCAGCACCGCACGGCGCTGGACAATGTCGTGCTGCCACAACGAGTGGTGCGCGGACGCAGCCGAGCTGAAGCCGAGCGCCACGCCCGCGAACTGTTGGGCCGCGTCGGCATGGCCGATTATGGTGATCGTTACCCGAGCCAGCTGTCTGGCGGCCAGCAACAACGCGTCGCTATTGCCCGTGCGCTGGCCATGGATCCCAAGCTGATGCTGTTCGACGAGGCGACCTCGGCGCTCGATCCGGAAACGGTGGGCGGCATCCTGGAATTGATGCGAACCTTGGCGCGCGAGGGCATGACCATGGCCGTCGTAACCCATGAAATGAATTTTGCCCGCGACGTAGCTGACCGTGCCTTGTTTATGGACGCTGGCCGTATCGTCGAAATGGGTACGCCCGACGAAGTTTTCTGTCATCCCAGAGAGGCGCGCACGCGCGCGTTCCTGGAGATGATCCTGTAGTTCCAGCAGCAAAGAAGCAAACAAGAAGCACGGGCGCGTGATGCGCTGTGCCCGGAATGATAGGAATCCATTCACCACAAGGGGTTAGACATGCTGAAAATTAAACAATGGCTAGGCGTGGCGGGTCTCGCGTTGGCAGCTGCGGCGGTCAGCGTTCCTGCACAGGCCGACGAGCTGGCGGACATCCTCAAGCGCGGCGAGCTACGGGTGGCGGTCCAGACGTCAGGGCCGCTCATGAGTTTCATGGACAAAAACGGCAAACGCACCGGTCTGGCTGTGGAAGTGGCAAAGCGCATGGCCGACGACCTGGGCGTAAAGCTGGTGCTGCAGGACTATGAGTGGAAGGGCCTGATTCCCGCGCTGCTGTCGGGCAAGGCCGATATGGTCGCTGCCGACATGACGCCCACGCCGCAGCGCGCAGCGCAGGTGCTGTTCTCGCTGCCCATGTTTTACGCCGACACGGTCGCAGTCGTCCCCAAGGACTCGCCGTATAAGTCGTATGGTGAACTCGACAAAGAGGGCGTGACCGTCGGCGCGCTGGGGGCCAGCACGTATGCGGAGGTAGGCAAGAAAATGCTGCCCAAGGCCACCCTGAAGGAGTTCTCTGGCGGCAGCGCCCCGGTAGGGCAAGCCCTGTCCAGCGGCCGCTTGGATGCCGGCATCATGTCGTTATCCACCGCCAACCAGTTTCTGGCGGACTTCGGCACCCTGCGGGTGTTGGATGGCGTCATGGTGCGTGAGCCCTTGGCCTTTGCTGTGGGTCCCAATGCCGTGCGTCTGAAGTTCTGGCTGGATAACTGGCAGACCCTGAAGACTGCTGATAACTCGCTGCCTGAACTGGTCAAGTATTGGTATTCCACCGAGTGGAAGAAAGAGCACTGAGCTCATGGACTGGCTGATCGATTTTTATAACTGGCGCATCGTCAGCCAGTACGCAGGCGAGTTTGCGACCGGCCTGGGCAACACGCTCATTGCTGCTGGCGCGAGCCTCGTGCTATCGGTGTTGGCGGGCATTCCGATAGCACTTGCCCATATGTCGTCGCGGGGCATGGTTTGGCGTCCCGTGGCGGCTTATGTGCAGTTCATCCGTTCGACGCCGCTCCTGGTGCAGATCTATCTGGTCTACTATGCCGTGCCATACTTGGTGCCAGGGGCCAAGGGTTGGAGCGAGATGCTGCTGGGTATCATCGCAATGACGCTGCACCACGCTGCCTACATGAGCGAGATCATTCGCGTGGGCATCGAATCTGTGCCGCGAGGTCAGATTGACGGTGCCAAGGCCTGCGGCATGAATTACCGCCAGCGTTTGCGCTACGTCGTGCTGCCTCAGGCCTTCGCCAATACGCTGCCACCGCTGCTAGGCCAGACCGCGGTGCTGATCAAGGATACCTCCTTGCTGTCATTGATCACCGTATTCGAACTGGTCGCCGCTGGCGTGCAAATGAACAGCGACCGTATCGTACCCAGCGAGAGTTTCTTGACCATCGCAGCCGGCTATCTGTTGATCTACGGTTGCATGCTGCTGTTGTCCAAGGGCGTGAGTCTCTGGCTGGCGGGTCCTGCCTGGAACGCGAGGTGATCATGCTGGACTCCTATCTTTCCACCGCAGGCGTCGTGCTGCCCTTCCTGTTGAAGGGCTTCTGGGAAACGCTGAAGGTTTCCTTCGTGGCTATCATCGCCGGCTCGCTGCTGGGATTCGTGATCGGCGTGATCCGCAGTTATCGAATCCGCGGCGTGCATCAGTTGCTGGGGTTGTATATCCACGTGTTGCGCGGTACGCCGTTTTTGGTGCAGCTCTACATCTTCTATTTCGTGTTGCCCAGCACCGGCATCGAACTCCTGCATTGGGATTCCGCCACGGCGGCGTTTGTGTCGCTATCAGTCTACACGTCCTGCTATGTGGCAGAGATCGTCACGGGCGCTATCCAGTCGGTACCGCGTGGCCAGACCGAGGGCGCGATGACGCTCGGCCTCAAACCTCTGCAAATCCTGTGGCTGGTTATTCTGCCGCAGGCCATGCGCCTCATCGTGCAGCCGATGAGCGGCGTCTACGTCATGTTGATCAAGAGCACAGCCATTCTGTCGGTGGTGGGCATCACCGAACTGACGCGGCAGGGCGAAGTATTCATCATCACCTTTCCGTCCAAATCGCTCTTTATCTACGGCATGATCGCGGCCATCTATTTCATCTACTGCTATCCGCTGCTGCGTCTGGCCAACTGGCTCGAAAGGCGGCTGGCCGGCGGCCTGCAGGGCGCAAGTCTGCACTGAGACAGAGCATCATGGCATCCGAGTACGTTGACACTTATTACCGCCGTACGCTGGCCGACACCGGCACCTACTATCCATCGTTGACGGGGGCCGATAGCACCGATGTCTGCGTGATAGGAGGAGGGTTGGCTGGTTTGTCCACCGCGCTTGAACTGGCACGGCGCGGGCGTGAAGTGACCTTGCTGGAAGGGCGGCGCATCGCCTGGGGCGCATCGGGCCGCAACGGCGGATCGGTGTCGCCTGCCTTTGCTGCAGGCACGGATACCATACGCCGGCACGTGGACGAAGACCACTACCGTCAGCTATACCGGCTTTCTATGGAAGGCGTGGAAATCATCCGCGCCAATATCCGCGATCTGTCGATCGACGACGCGCACAAGGTAGACGGCCGTTTACGCGTGGTGCGCTATGAGGCGACCGACGCGCTGCGGCAATGGTGCGATAGCCAGCAGCGCGACTTCGGCCGAGATGTCCGCTTTCTGACCCGTGCCGAGGTGCGTGAGCGGCTGCTATCGGACGTCTATCACCAGGGGATCGAAGATCCTTCGTCGTTTCACTTTCATCCGTTGAACTACGCTCGCGCGCTGGCCCGCGAATGCGCGCGGCTGGGCGTGCGGATTCACGAGGATACTGCCGTCCAGCATGTCGAACTGGACGCCGCAGTCAAGCGCGTGAGAACCGGGCAGGGCCAAGTCGACGCCCGCTCCGTGGTGCTGGCCACCGGCGGCTATACGGATGGAATCGTGCCCGCGTTGCGCCGGGCAATGCAGCCGATAGTCACCTACATCATGCTGACGGAGCCTCTGGGCGATCGGGTCCGGGACGCCATCCGCACCAATGCCGCCATCGGCGATGACCGCCGCGCCGGCAACTATTACCGGGTACTCGATGGCGGCCGGATTGGTTGGGGCAGTAGAATCACCACCCGTGTGAACGATCCGCCGGATCTGGCAGAGTCGCTGCGTCGCGAATTACTTTCCGTTTACCCTCAGCTGACCGGGTTGAAGGTCGAGACGGCATGGTCGGGACGCATGGCCTACGCGCGGCACCTGATGCCACAGATTGGCCAGTTGGCTCCGGATGTCTGGTACTGCACGGCGTTCGGCGGACATGGCATGAATACCACCGCGATTGGCGGCCGAGTCGTCGCCGAGGGCATCGCAGGCGATACCCAGCGCTACAAGTTGTTTGCCCCCTTTGGGCTTGCATGGGCCGGTGGCAGTGTCGGCAGGGCGGCGGTTCAATTGACTTATTGGTCGTACCAGGCCCGCGACTGGTGGCGGGAGAGGCGGTCGCGGGCATGACAGGGCGTATAGATGGAAGACGACAAACAGAGCGTGTTGGCACAACGGCTGAGAGCCTTGCGTCGAGCGCGGACTTGGACTTTGAAGCAGGCGGCAGCGGCTACCGGCGTGTCCGCGTCCACGTTGTCCAAAATCGAGAACGGCCTGCTGTCGCCTACCTATGACAACTTGATCAAGATCGCAGCGGGCCTGGATCTGGACGTGGCCGAATTGTTCACAGCATCGGACGCCCATATGGGCACCGGACGCCGCAGTCTCAGCCTTGCGGGGGAAGGACGCCCGTACGAAACGCCGTACTACGACCACCGTCTGCTGTGCACCGCGCTGTCGCACAAGCGCATGATGCCGTTCCATACCCGAGTGAAGGCTCGCTCGTTTGAGGAGTTCCACGACTGGAGCCGCCATCGGGGCGAGGAGTTTGTCTACGTCCTGGAAGGTGAAGTCCAGCTCTACACCGAGTTTTACGAGCCGGCCCGCCTGCGAGCGGGCGAGAGTTTCTACATCGACAGCCGCATGGGCCATCGAGTGATCAGCGTGAGCAAGAAAGACGCGCTGGTACTGTGGGTGTCTACGCACGCAGACATCGGCGAGGAGTAAACCTTCCGGTAGTTCGAAAGGCTTACTTTGCAGTAACCGTCAGGCCAGACGCATCATCCAGCCGTGACGGTCAGCCGTACGGCCATACTGGATATTCGTCAATTCCTCGCGCAAGGCCATGGTGAGCTTGCCTGCGGGCGCATTCTCGTCGCCCACGGTGAAGTCGGCTCCTTTCAGCACCGATATCGGCGTGACCACCGCTGCGGTACCGCAAGCGAAAGCCTCCACGATCTCGCCTGATGCAAAGCCATCGCGCCATTCTTGTACCGAGACTTTGCGTTCTTGCACCTCATGGCCGCGGTCACGGGCCAATTGAATGATGCTGGCGCGGGTCACGCCCTCGAGAATGCTGCCGGACAACTCGGGAGTGACCAAGGTTCCGTCCTTTCGGACCAGGAACACATTCATGCCGCCGAGTTCTTCGAGGTATTTGCCCTCGAGCGGGTCCAGGAACAGCACCTGAGCGCAGCCGTTTTCGTAGGCTTCCTGTTGAGGCAGCAGCGAGGCTGCATAGTTGCCGCCGCACTTGGCAGCACCCGTACCCCCCTTGGCCGCACGCGCGTAGTCGGTCGACAGCCAGATCGAGACGGGCTTGACCCCGCCGGCGAAATACGAGCCCGCCGGGCTGGCGATCACGTAGTAGGCCGCACGGTGCGCCGAACGAACACCCAGGAAGCTCTCGTTGGCGATCATGAACGGACGCAGGTACAGGCTGGTTTCCGGTGCGGATGGCACCCAGGGGGCGTCGACGGCCAGCAACTGCTTGAGCGACTCGATGAATATCTCGGTGGGCAGTTCCGGCAGGGCCAGGCGGCGCGCGGAGCGCTGCATGCGTTCCGCATTGGCTTGCGGACGGAACGTCCAGACCGAGCCATCGGCATGGCGGTAGACCTTCAGGCCCTCGAAGATTTCCTGCGCATAATGCAGGACCGAGGCCGCCGGATCCAGCTGCAACGGACCGTAAGGCCGTACCTCGGCATCATGCCAACCCTTTTCCTTGGTCCAGTCGATCGAGACCATGTGATCCGTGAAATATTTCCCAAACCCGGGATCGGCCAGGATGGAGTCGCGTTCGGCGACCGTCCGCGCTGTCGTAGAACGTATCGTAGTGAAGGAAACAGGAGAAGAGACGGTGTTGGACATGGGAATATTCGCTAGTTCACTGAAATAACGGCTTGAATCAAAAGGCAAAGCCGCAGGCCGGGATCACGTGCCCGTTGTCAGCAAGTGTAATCCTTTCGGGCGACGGGCCGGGAGGAGCTGGATCGCTCTGCAGGGTGAGATTACTCCTTTCCGCCATCCAGGCGGCAATACGGTACGCTTTAGCCTGTTTCAATGCCAGTATCCAAGCATGCAAGACGACCTATTTGGAGATACCGCTACGCAGCCGGAGGACACTACTGCCCCTCAGGGGGATCCGGTTTCTTTCATCAGCTTGAACCCGAACGGGGTGCAGCCCGCGGCCAGCGTCGAGGGCTGGCGCGATCTTGCGCAGCAACTGCCAGCGCAATTGCGTTTTGGTGTCTCTACCTGGTCCTATCCGGGCTGGGATGGACTGGTGTGGGATGGTGATTACGCTCCGGCTACGCTGTCCAAAAATGGCCTGCAGGCCTACCATCGGCATCCGTTGCTGCGGACAGTGTGCGTGGACCGTACTTTCTGGCGGCCGTTGACGACCAGCCAATACGCCGCTTACGCAGGGCAGGTCGACGAGGATTTCCGTTTTGTCGTCAAGTGTCCCGCCAGCATCACCGATGCCCAGATACGCAGCGAGGACGGCAAGGCGCGCAAGGCCAATCCGAATTTTCTCGATCCGCGCCTGGCCGTGGAACACTTTGTCCAGCCGGCGCTCGCCGGCTTGCGCGCCAAGCTGGGCGTCCTGGTCTTTCAACTCAGTCCTTTGCCCTGGAACTGGCTTGGCCATCCCGCGTCTCTGTTAGAGCGGCTGGACGCTATGCTGGCTGCCGTCCGGGAGGCGCTGCCTGCGGATGGCGCCGTCATCGTGGCGGTGGAAGTCCGAGATCCCGAGTTGCTGAGCCAGGGGCTGGTAGACACACTCAAGGCGCACGGGGCTACGTTCTGCCTGGGCCTGCACGGCAAGATGCCGCCGATCGAGGAGCAGCTGCCCATGCTGCGTGCGCTATGGCCGGGCCCGCTGGTCTGCCGTTGGACCTTGAATCGGATCTTTGGCGCGTATGGCTATTCCGACGCGCAAAAAAAGCACGATCCATTCAACGCCATTCTTAGCGAAGATCCTCATACACGTGCCGTGCTGGCACGCACCATCCGCGGCATCACGGGCGCAGGCCAGCCTGCCTATGTGACTGTCAGCAATGATGCCGAGGGTTGTGCGCCGCTTTCTATTCAAGAACTCGCTCGAGCGATTGCGGCATAGCGCATGTCACATGGTAGCCATTGCCGAGGAACCGGATAACTGATCGGTGAGCCAGGCACTCGCATCATTACACGACCCTATCCTTGACGGCGAAAAACCATTCCGCCGTGATGAAGGGTGTTCTCATCGACGAATACGCCATCGGCGGTGAATCCGGTGTCGTCCCAATAATCGATGTGCTTGCCTTTCACCTCATAGCGGCCTTGATAGGCGCTTTCGCGGCTGCCGCGGGCCTCGTCGTATCGGCCGTTGGCAAGAAGCTCATGGCGGATGTGTCCGTCGTCAGTTACCCACATTCCAATGTAAGGATGCTCATTCATTTGCGTTTTTCCTTGTTGCTCAATAGAAACCCGTTTTATGACGTCGTCATAGGGGACGAGGTCTAGGAAGGCGATGACTTCAGTTGCGCGTTGATTTTCCATTCGGAAAATCCACACATAGCTGTTGTGGTAAGGCTCGCCGTCGGCAGCTGTTGCGGCGCCGTCCCAGTGAACAATGACATCGTCACCCTCGGCCCATACATCTTTCACTGTGGGCCGCACGGGTGCAGCCAGTCGCGCTGCAAAGGGGGCTACTGCCTGCTCCATGAACGCGTCCCGGCCTCGGTAGGTTCCGGCTGCGGGGCTCGTTCCTTTGATTATCCAGACGACGTCAGGCGACAGCACGTCTTGAAAGAACGTCCCGTTGCCGGCCGCCCATTGTTCGAAGGCCTGCACGATGAACTGCCGATTACGCTCGGTTGTCGAGCCGGCGGTGTGAGCATTCGCGCAACCGTTGAGCAGTGTGATGAAAATCAGCGCCGTTACTGTGGTGATGTATCTGAAAATCAACATGCGGTGTGCTCCTGTGTTTATGAGAGAAAACCAAGCCGCTTCGTTCAGACGCGGCGCTGCAGATTTGTCTGGCCGAAAATCAGCTGCTGAACCATGGGGCGTTCCACAAAACGATTGGGAAAGATGGCCTCGGGTGCACTAGCTTGACTCAATCGGGCGATATGCTCGGTGTCCAGACAGATCCTCAGCGCACCCAGGTTGTCCTGAGCCTGTATCAGCGTTCTGGCCCCGATGACAGGTGCGACGACAGCAGGGTTCAGCAGCGTCCAGGCCAGTGCGACCTGAGACGGCGTTGCACCGATCTCATGGGCAACGGCGTTCACGACCTCAGCGATGTCCAGCGAGCGCGCTGTCATATGCCCAGACGATGCGATCACTCCCTTCCGCGTCACAGAGACACCGGCTTCGCTCGCCTGTTGCAGGTCGTCCCGGCTGTATTTGCCGGTTAGAATGCCGCCGCCGAGCGGTGACCACGGCATGACTCCCAAGCCCATTTCCTGCGCCATCGGCATCAATTCATGTTCGGGGGTGCGTTCGACCAGGCTGTACTCGATTTGCAGAGCCACGAGTGGAGACCATCCGCGCAGATCAGCCAGGGTTTGCAGTTGCGCGACCTTCCAGGCCGGTGTATTGCAGATGCCGAGATAGAGGACCTTGCCGGATCGCACCAGATCGTCCAGCGCACGCATGACTTCATCGGCCGAGGTTGTAAAGTCCCAGGCGTGCAGGTGCAGCAGTTCGATCCGGTCGGTGTCGAGCTGCCGCAGGCTGGCCTCCACCGAGCGCACCAGGTTCATTCGGTGATTTCCTCCTGAATTGGGGTCGCTTGGATCACGCGCCATGGTGAACTTGGTTGAAACCACAATGCGATCGCGCCTGCCTTTCAACAACTGGCCCAGAATGCGTTCCGATGTGCCGTTTGTGTAGTTGACCGACGTATCAATGAAATTGCCGCCGCTGTCTACGTAGATATCAAAGATCCTGCGTGCCTGCTCATCGTCGGCGCCCCAGCCCCAGTCGGCACCAAAGGTCATGGTGCCGAGAGCCAGTGGCGAGACGCGCATGCCGGATCGTCCGAGAAGACGGTATTGATCGAGCGCAGTGGGATGGGACATGATGATCTCCTGCCTGAGTGAAGGTGTTGAATCCGCAGGCAGAAGTTTGAGCCGAGTGATGCGAATCGTTGTAGCGGGATCGTCCTGAGTTCTTGTACGATCGTCCGAACTGACGGCTCTCCAGTCGTTGGAGCGCCAACATCCTCTTAGAGTGACACATGGGTTCCCTGACAAAGCTTGTCGATATTTTGGATCGTCATACTCCGGGTAATGGCACCTACGGCACGCCGATTCCAGGTGTGAGCCTGATCCGCTCAGATACTCCTACCCTGCCGATGCCTGTCGTGTATGAGCCGACACTTTGTCTTATTGCACAGGGGCGGAAGCGGGTGATGCTGGGAACAACTACCTACGTGTACGATCCGGCGAGGTATTTGGTGGCATCAGTCGATCTGCCTGTTACCGGGGCAGTCATCGAGGCCAGCGAGGCGGCTCCCTATCTGTGCCTGGTAGTCGATCTCGATTTGGCCGAACTGAGCGATCTTTGTTTGCGTTATCCGGTCCATGGCCGGAACGACGATGCACCGTCGGCCGGCATCGCGCTCAACGACACCACCCCGGAACTGTTGGACGCAGCGGTACGGCTGGCAGCGCTGCTCGATACGCCGCGCGATATCGATGCCCTGGCCCCGCTAATGATCCGCGAGATTCTCTATCGTCTTCTAACGGATTCGGGAAATGGCATTCTGCGGCAGATGGCGGCGGCGGACAGCCGACTGAATCAGATCGCCAAGGGTATTGCCTGGCTGCGGGCACACTACCGCGAAAACCGCCGGATCGAAGAAATCGCCGACGTGGCCGGCATGAGCCGCTCGACGTTCTATGCGCACTTCAAGGCGGTCACATTCATGAGCCCCCTGGATTTTCGCAGCCAATTGCGGTTGCAGGAAGCGCGCCGGCTGATGGTCTCTGAGGCGATGGACGCTGCAGTCGCGGGGTTTTGTGTCGGCTACGAAAGCCCGTCTCAGTTCAGCCGCGACTATGCCCGTATGTTTGGCGCTCCGCCTGCCAAGGACGCCTCTCGATTACGTGGGATAGTACAGGCGTCTGCACCATGCTCATAAGAATGAGCCAGTCCTGACGGACGTACCGCGCAGATCATCTACGTCGGCTGCTTTCCCTGACAATCAACTCACTCTCGAACTCATCCCGCACCAGATCCGCCGGGTTTTCCCCTTCAGCATTCAAGAGTTTCAATATCGCCCGCGCCGCGTGTTGACCGATCTGGTATCTAGGCGGCCTCACCGTCGTCAACGCAGGCGTCAAGCGTGCAGATATCGCCGCATCTCCGAACCCCGCCATCAGGCAATCACGAGGCAGCGCTACACCACACGCCGGCGCATGCAGAATAGCCCCGGCGGCCATGTTGTCGTTGGAGAAAATCACGGCCTCGGGGCGCGAGCGTTTTGGCGCTTTTGCGAATGACTCGATCCATTTTTCGCCGACATCAAAGTCGTCAGCATGCGTCGCGACCTGGATATCTGGTTTGAAACCGGCTTTTCGCATCTGCGATGCATATCCGTCAGCCCGTTGTTTGGCACGGAAATCTTCTGAGGCCATTGGCAATACAAACTGAATGCGCTGGCATCCTTGATCCAGAAAGTGTCCGGCGAGTACTGCGCCGACTTCAGCGTGCGGAAATCCCACTTGATGAAAAGGGCGCTGCGGCACAAATCCCCAGGCCTCGACGATTGGAATGTTCAACCCTCTCAGTATGGTCTCCGACGCGGGGGTGTGATCATCACGGGTCAATATCAGCGCACTGGGATGCCAACCCACAAAAGTGCGGATGGCTTGTTCTTCCTGTTCTTTTGAATACTGCGCGTTCGCCAGCAAGAGCTGCAGACCCGACGACTGCAGTTCATCGGTCATTCCCTTTACGAGATCCGCAAACGTTGTACTGGCAATGTTCTGCATGACGGCGCAGACCACGCGGCCTCTGCCCGAGGCGAGTCCGCCGGCGACTTGACTGGGAACATAGCCAATGCTGTCGACGATCTCTTTCAGGCGCTCGCGCAATGCGGCGGACACTTTATCGGGCGAGTTGAAGTAGCGGGAGACGGTAATCGAGGACACCCCAGCCATATTGGCAACGTCATGGATGGTGTACGTCCCGGTCTTGCGACGGGCCGCGCGTGGGGTCTCTTTAGTGTCGGACTTATTGTGTTGAGTCATGGTTTCTACTGATGGCGCCAGATCGAATGTTGATCCTACACTGCGTCCAATGTTACCGGTAACAGTTACCGGTAACATTGGAGCTAACCCTGAGATGCCAATTCGCTAGAAATTGCACGAGAACGAAGAGGGACTTTGTGCCCCGGGAGACAAAAGATGGCCGTAAATGGATCTGGATCCAGACGTCGATTTGCCTTTGCTGCAGCGTTGCTGAGCTGCCTGCCGCTATCCCCACTGTCCGCGTTGGCGGATGAGGCGCAGGATTACCCCAAAAAGCCGGTATCTCTGGTGGTGCCGTATCCGGCCGGCGGCGTCGCCGACCAGTTCGCGCGCAGCATGGCCAGTGAATTGGGCAAGCGCCTGGGGCAAAGCGTCATTGTGGAAAATCGTCCTGGCGCGAATGGCAACATAGGCTCGGCCCTGGTGGCCAAGCAGGCCGCGGACGGCTATACCTTGCTGCTCGGCTCGACCAGCACGCTGGCGGTCAACCCGCATCTGTACAAGAACATGGGCTACGACCCCGTCAAGGACCTGCAGCCAATCACGCTGACGCATCAAATGCCTAACGTGCTGATCGTCAATACCGGCACGCCATATCACAGCGTTGCGGATGTGGTTGCCGCGGCCAAGAAGGCGCCGGGGCAGATTGCGTTCGGATCAGCGGGGAACGGCAATTCCATGCATTTGGCGGGAGTGCTGTTTCAAAAGCAAGCGGGCATCGAGTTGATGCATGTCCCGTATCAGGGGGCACCGCCGGCATTGACTGATGTCATGGGCGGCGCTATTCCGATGATGTTTATCAACCTGCCCGCCATCGTCGGCTATCAAAAGTCGGACAAGATTCGCATTCTGGCGGTGACGGACACCAAGCGCGCCAACAGCGCGCCCGGCGTGCCTACCTTCAGTGAGGAGGGCGTCGATGGGGTGGTCTCTCGCGTATGGAACGGGTTGTTGGTACGGCAAGGCACGCCCGGTGCCATCGTGAAAAAGCTGAACACCGAGATCGTGGCCATCCTCACCGATCCCGCATTTCGCAAAACGCTAGAGGCGCAGGGCTACGAAGTCCTGTCGTCTTCTCCGCAAGAATTCTCGGATCTATTGAACAAGGATCTGAAAGCAATGGGCGAGCTCATCGAGGCTGCCAATATCAAGCTGGATTGAAACATGGTTGAAAAAAAGAAAATCGGCGAACTGCGCAGCCAACGCTGGTTCGCTGGGGAAAGCATTCGCGGTTTTGCACATCGGCAACGAATGCAGCAGCAAGGGCTGAATCGCGAAGAGTTCATGGGGCGGCCTATTATCGGCATCCTGAACACGTGGAGCGATCTGTCGCCGTGCCATGCTCACCTGAGAGACCGTGCACAGGCGATCAAAAGGGGCGTCTTGCAGACAGGGGGATATCCGTTGGAGCTCCCGGCAATGAGCTTGGGCGAAGTCATGGTGAAACCGACCACCATGCTCTATCGAAACTTTCTGGCCATGGAGGCCGAGGAGCTTATCCGCAGCTTGCCTCTGGATGGCGTGGTGCTACTGGGCGGATGCGATAAAACCACACCGGGGTTGGTGATGGGCGCTATCTCCATGGGGATCCCTGCCATCTTTTGCCCAGCGGGTCCCATGTTGAACGACCGATACAAGGGACAAGCAGTCGGAGCCGGCACGCATACCAAGAAATACTGGGAACAGTACACCATAGGCGCGATCGATCAGGAAGAATGGATATCGCTAGAGGCGCGGATGACGCGTGCTCCCGGCACGTGCAACACGATGGGCACGGCCAGCACGATGACCGCCATCGTAGAGGCCATGGGGCTGGCCTTGCCAGGCTCCACGAGTGTGCCTGCCATGGACGCGGGGCATACACGAATGGCCTGGTCATGCGGAGCGCGGATTGTCGACATGGTGTGGGACGACCTTACACCGTCGAAGATCTTGAGCCGTGCGTCGTTCCTGAACGGGGTGGCGACGTGGATGGCGTTGGGTGGGTCGACCAATGCGGCTGTTCATCTACCTGCCATGGCGAACCGCGCCGGCATTGAGCTGGGGCTGGATGATTTCGATAGCATGGCGCGCAAGGTCCCCGTCATCGCCAATCTATTCCCGTCGGGTAACCGCCTGATGGAAGACTTCTATTACGCGGGTGGGCTGCCTGCATTGCTGAACCGTATCAGCGATGTCTTGGCACTGGATGCATTGACGTGTACGGGCAAGACCTTAGGCGCCAATATCGAGGGTCATGTCAGCACAGACGACGATGTGATTCGACCGTTGAATAATCCGGTTGTGAGTGCGGCGGAGGGCTGTCCTGAGGCCAGCATGGCGCTCGCCGTGTTGCATGGAAATCTATGCCCAGAGGGAGCTGTCATCAAGCCGTCTGCCGCATCGGCACGGCTGCTGAAACATACCGGACCAGCGTTGGTATTCGATTCCAACGCCGATATGTTGGCCGCCATCAACGATCCCGCATTGGAGGTTGATGAGAATACTGTTCTGGTGTTGCGCAATGGTGGGCCGGTCGGTGGTCCTGGCATGCCGGAATGGGGCAATCTGCCGATTCCCAAAAAGCTGCTCGAAAAAGGCGTTACCGACATTCTGCGTCTCTCGGATTCGCGAATGAGCGGCACGCATTATGGGACGTGTGTTCTGCACATCAGCCCCGAGTCCGCTGTAGGCGGGCCTTTGGCTCTGATTCGTACGGGCGATCTGATCCAGCTCGATATCGCGAAACGGCAACTCGATGTTCTGATTTCCGACGCCGAACTGGCTGAGCGGAGAAAACAATGGGCGCCACCCGCCAAGACCTACGAACGCGGCTACACCCGCATTTACCAGGCAGAAGTGACGCAGGCCCATCAGGGCTGCGATTTCAAGGCCCTCGAAGGGACCGCGCCTACGCCCGAACCCTCCATTTACTAAAGACGCAGACAAGGACACGCAATGCCAGCGCCGAAAGACCTGTTAGAAAACGCATTTCGCACCCGTTTGAACGAACCAGGCGTGCCGCTTGGGACGTGGCTGATGTCGGGCACGTCCAGCACAGCAGAGGCCATGGGTCACGCTGGATTCGATTGGCTATTGGTCGATCTGGAGCATGTCCCGCTAGATGAAAAAGAAACGCTCGCGGTATTGCAGGCGATCGCTGGCACCAATGCCTGCCCCATCGCCCGCCTGGCTGCCAATGATCCGATCCTGTTCAAGCGCGCCTTGGACCTGGGTGCCAAAACCGTCATGGTGCCGTTCGTGGATAGTGCCGCTGCTGCCCGGCAAGCGGTGTCGTATGCAAAGTATCCGCCCGAAGGGATTCGCGGTTTTGCGGCCGTGCATCGAGCCAGCGGCTATGGCACTGCCAGCGAGTACGCCAAACGTGCGAATGACTCGGTCTTCACCATCATCCAGCTGGAAACGCCGCAGGCCGTGGCCGCGTTGGAGGATATTGCGAGTGTGCCGGGCGTCGATGCGCTTTTCCTGGGACCGGGCGATTTATCTGCCAACATGGGGCATATCGGCAATATCGCTCATCCCGACGTGAAAGCCGTGATCGCCAATGTGGCCAAACGTTGCCAGGCGATCGGCAAACCTTGCGGCATTGTCGGTCCTACCCCAGAGATGGTTTCCGAGTTCATCGAACTCGGTTATTCGTTCGTTGCCGTGGCTTCGGATATGGGCATGATGATGCGGCAGGCGACTGCTTTCATCGGTGCTATCCGGCCCGCCATCGCAAAAAAATTCGAAAGCAGCGTGTACTAAAAAAGAGAGATTGGGAGACATCACGATGAAATCACCATCGGCTCTGGTGAGCGCGATCGCGGCGGCCGCGGCGCTGGCAATGGCACCTCAGATCGTGTCTGCACAGCAAGCGAACTACCCCAGTAAACCCATCACCATGATCGTGCCGTTCGGTCCAGGCGGCACCTCCGACATCATGGCTCGAATCCTGGCAAAGCATCTGAGCGCCGCGTTGCCTGCGACGATTGTTGTTGAAAACAAAGCCGGGGCGGGCGGGGCCATCGGTATGACCCAACTAAAGCGATCAGCGGCGGACGGATACACGGTCGGCCTGTCTGTGATCGGGCCGGAAGTCCTGCAGCCGGCCATCCGCAAGACGGGGTACACCTATCAGGATTTTGATCACGTATGTGCGACCTATTCAGTGCCGCTGATGATGATGGTTACCGAGGACTCGCCTTTTCGGAGTGTGTCGGATGTCATTGCCTACGCGAAAGAAAACCCGGGCAAGCTGACGTATGGGTCTTCGGGGCATGGCACATTGCTGCATCTGGCCATGGAAATGTTGATGGACCAGGCTGGGGCTACGGCACTGCACGTTCCATACAAAAGCTCTGGCGAGATGGTCACCGATCTAATGGGTAAGCAGATCATGGTATTCAATGAAACGCCGACGGTGTCCAAGCGCTATAAGCTGCGCCCATTGGCGGTGTTCTCGGACACGAGGCTTGCCGGCTACCCGGATGTTCCGACCATTAAAGAGGCGGGATGGTCTATCAATGCCTCTATCTGGGGCGGATTGATTGCGCCCAAGGGCCTGCCTAAAGAGGCGATGGGTGCATTGGAAAACGCCTGCCAAACGGCATTGAAAAGCGATGCCTATCGGGCTGACGTCGAGCCGCTAGATACCCCAGCCTATTACATGGACTCGCAAGCCTTCGCCGCGTTTGCACAGGACCAGTTCAAAATGTATGGCGATCTGATCAAGCGCCTGGGTTTAGTAGAAAAGCAATAACTTCGCGCCTGGTTTGATGGCAGGAGTTCGTTAATGTCCGAGCAAGCTCAGGCGGCCTAGGGCAACCGAGGATGCTCAGATCTTCATTGAAGGGGAATGCTGGCGCCGATATCCAGCATTCCCCTTGTTGGTTCATGCGTCCCCTTTAGCGGGAACGATCAGCACCATTGTCGTGCGGGCAGATGTCCGCAAAAACCCGTCAGCACCTCGTTGGTGCGCTTTTACCCGGAATGAGTGCGTCCAGCACTCGTTTGGTGCGACGCAACATTGTCTCGTCTTGGTAGTCCTGCTTGGCATGGTTTTTGCATAGTTTCTAAGGCAAAAAAGACCCGTGCCAGCCGGTACACCAGCTGGTCTCAAGTACTACGTTATTGGGACAGACATGACTGCCAAAGCTACTCGCATTGATCTATTCAGCCTGCGTACGCCGCAGATGCGTGCCTTTCACCTGACTTGGCTGGCATTCTTTGTGTGTTTCTACGCGTGGTTCGCGTGCGCGCCGCTGATGCCCGTACTAAAGGGCGAATTCAATCTCACGCCGGGACAGATCGCCAATATCAATATTGCCGCGGTGGCAGTGACCATCCTTGTGCGTCTCATTGTCGGGCCGCTGTGTGATCGCTATGGGCCGCGCAAGGCTTATACCGGCTTGCTGGTATTAGGAGCGATTCCGGTATTGGGTGTGGCACTGGCGCAGAGTTATGAAGCGTTTTTGTTCTTCCGGTTGGCGATAGGCGCGATCGGGGCGAGCTTCGTCATCACGCAGTATCACACCTCTGTCATGTTCGCGCCCAATGTGGTCGGCACGGCCAATGCCACCACAGCGGGCTGGGGCAACGCCGGCGGCGGTGTGGCGCAAGGCACGATGCCGCTGCTGTTGACGGCCATCGTGATGATGGGCGTGAGCCAAAGCCTGGGCTGGCGTCTGGCCATGGTGGTGCCTGGTGTCGCGATGCTGATCGTTGCCGCGCTCTACTGGCGCTACACCCAGGATTGCCCGGAAGGCAACTATTCAGACTTGCGAGCAGCAGGAAAGACTATCGACAGCGGCAAGAAAGGCGGCTGGGCCAGCTTTGCCGCGGCCGCCTGTAACTATCGCGTATGGCTCTTGTTCGTGACCTATGGCGCCTGCTTTGGTGTGGAGATTTTCATCCATAACGTGGCGGCTATTTACTACGTCGAGCGTTTCGGCCTGTCCCTCTCGTCGGCAGGCATAGCGGCGGCGAGCTTTGGCTTGCTGGCGTTGTTTGCCCGCGCGTTGGGCGGCATCGTGTCTGATCGGATGGCGCAGCGGCGCGGGCTGGATGGACGCACGCTGCTGCTATGCGTGCTGATGGTCGGTGAGGGCGTGGGACTGTTGGGCTTTGCTCATGCGGATAACGCCACGCTAGCCGTGCTGGCAATGCTGGTGTTCGGCCTCTTTACCCATATGGCCTGCGGCGCGACGTATGCGCTGGTGCCCTTTGTGGATCGCAATGCATTGGGCGGCGTGGCGGGCATTATCGGCGCCGGCGGCAATGTGGGCGCGGTGGCGGCGGGTTTCTTGATGAAGGGGATGGGCGATACGCAGAGCACGCTATCCGTGCTGGGTGTGTTGGTGATCCTGTCGGCGGCATGTGCGATCGCCGTGCGCTTTTCTGCAGAACATAAGGCCCGCGAGCAAGCCCTGTACGACAACACGCTGAACCCCAGCGCCGCGGGCGCCTGAGGAGGAATTTTTCATGAGTATGAAGATCATCGTTGTTGGCCACGGGATGGTGGGCCACAAGTTTCTGGAAAGCCTCGCTGAGACGGGACTGCAAGATGTCGAAGTCACGGTGTTGTGCGAGGAACCCCGTCCTGCTTATGACCGGGTGCACTTGTCCGAGTTCTTCAGCGGCCGTACCGCTGACGATCTATCGCTGGTAGAACCTGGTTTCTTTGAACGTACCGGTTTCAAGCTGCGCCTGGCTGCGCGCGCTGTTGCCGTCGAACGCCGTAACAATACGGTGACCACTGCGGATGGCGAAGTGCTGCCCTACGACAAGCTGGTGCTGGCCACGGGCTCTAATCCTTTTGTGCCAGGGTTGCCCGGGCGGGATCGTCCGAATTGCTTCGTTTATCGCACGATCGAAGACCTGGAGGCGATGCAGGCTGCAGGCCGTGGGGCCAGGCGCGGTGTGGTGGTCGGTGGCGGACTGTTGGGGCTGGAGTGTGCGAAAGCCTTGAGGGATATGGGTCTGGAAACGCATGTAGTCGAATTCTCGCCTCGGCTGATGACGGTACAGGTGGACGAGAGCGGCGGCCAGATGCTACGCCGCAAGATCGAGGCATTGGGCGTGCAAGTGCACACCGATCGCAATACGGTAGAGATCGTAGACGGAGCGCTGGCGCAGCACCGCATGGTGTTTGCCGACGGCAAACTCCTGGAAACCGACATGATTGTGTTCTCGGCCGGGATACGGCCGAGAGACGAACTGGCGCGTCAGTGTTTGCTGGCGGTAGGCTCGCGTGGCGGTGTAGTGATCGATGACTTCTGTCGCACGAGCGATCGTAATGTTTATGCGATAGGCGAATGCGCGTCGTGGCAGGAGCAGGTGTTTGGCCTGGTGGCGCCCGGTTATGACATGGCGCGTGTGGCGGCTCGTCATATCGCCAGCGAGGCTGGCCTGATGGGTGTCGAGGCCACCCGTTTCGCCGGCGCCGACATGAGCACGAAGCTCAAGCTGATGGGCGTGGATGTGGCCAGCATCGGGGATGCGCATGGCAAGACGAAAGACTGCCGCAGCTACCAATATGTCGATGAACGCAAGCAGGTCTACAAGAAAATCGTCACCAGCGAGGATGGCAAAAAATTGCTCGGCGCCGTGCTGGTAGGCAACGCCGATGAGTATGGCACGCTGCTGCAGATGGCGCTCAACGGTATCGCCCTGCCAGAGGAACCCGAGTTTCTGATTCTGCCTTCGAGCGACGGCAAGGCCAAGCCTGGCCTGGGCGTGGACGCGCTGCCCGACAGCGCACAGATTTGTTCCTGCAATAACGTCACCAAAGGACAGATCTGCGCGGCTGTAGGGGAAGGGGTGTGCACGATCGGCGATCTAAAGGCTTGCACCAAGGCCGGGTCGACTTGCGGCGGTTGTGTGCCGTTGGTGACGCAGGTCATGAAGGCCGAGATGAAAAAGCAGGGAATGGCCGTCAACAACCATTTGTGCGAGCATTTTCCCTATTCGCGCCAAGAGATCTACCACTTGGTGCGCGTGGGTGAGATCAAGACTTTCGAAGCATTGTTGGAAAAGCATGGCAAGGGGCTGGGCTGCGACATCTGTAAACCCGTCGCGGCGAGCGTTCTCGCGTCCTGCTGGAACGAGTTCGTTCTGCAGCCGCCGTTGGCTGGCCTGCAGGACAGCAATGACTATTACCTCGGCAACATCCAGAAGGACGGCAGTTACTCCGTTGTGCCCCGCATGCCCGGTGGCGAGGTTACGCCCGAGGGGCTGATCGCCGTGGGACAGGTCGCCAAGAAATACGGGCTCTACACCAAAATCACGGGCGGTCAGCGCGTGGATATGTTCGGCGCGCGAGTAGAGCAGCTGCCCTTGATTTGGGAAGAGTTGATCGCGGCGGGCTTCGAGTCCGGTCATGCGTATGGAAAATCCCTGCGTACCGTCAAAAGTTGCGTGGGATCCACGTGGTGCCGTTATGGTGTGGGGGATTCCGTGGGCTTCGCCATCTCTCTGGAGAACCGGTACAAAGGCCTGCGTTCCCCGCACAAGATCAAGTTCGGCGTGTCGGGCTGCACACGTGAATGCGCCGAAGCGCAGGGCAAGGACGTGGGCATCATTGCTACCGAGAAAGGCTGGAACCTCTACGTGTGCGGCAATGGCGGCATGAAACCGCGGCACGCCGAGCTGTTGGCATCCGATCTGGATCAGGCCACGCTTGTGAAGTATGTCGACCGATTCCTGATGTTCTATGTACGTACCGCTGATCGCTTGCAACGCACCAGCACCTGGCGCGACAACCTAGAGGGCGGTCTGCAGTATCTGCAAGATGTCGTGGTGCACGACAAGCTGGGCATTGCGGCCGAGCTGGAAGCCGAGATGCAGCATGTCGTGGATACCTATCAGGATGAGTGGAAGGTCGCTGTCACGCAACCGGAGGTTCGCAAGCGTTTTCGCAGTTTTGTGAACAGCGAATCGCTGGACGAAAAAATCGTCTTTGTACCGGAACGCGGACAGATACGCCCGGCGTCGCCGCAGGAGCGCGAAGAGACCGAGCGGGCGGAAGCCCTCACCGTCTAGTACGGCCTCATTGGATATAGAGAAGGAATGGCAGCATGACAACCCTTGAAAAAGGCTGGGCAGACGTCTGCGCAGTTCAAGACATCGTGTCCGGCACCGGCGTCTGTGCCTTGGTCGGCGGGCAGCATGTGGCGGTGTTTCGTCTGGGTGACGGGCGCATCTTTGCCATTGGCAATATCGACCCCAAGAGCGGCGCCAGCGTGCTGGCACGCGGCTTGGTCGGAAATATCGGTGATCGTGTCGTCGTCGCGTCGCCGCTGTACAAG
Organism: Bordetella genomosp. 4; assembly: GCF_002261185.1. Classification (GTDB taxonomy): domain Bacteria; phylum Pseudomonadota; class Gammaproteobacteria; order Burkholderiales; family Burkholderiaceae_B; genus Bordetella_A. Next base: position 356,542 of record NZ_NEVQ01000022.1, on the reverse strand, counting down.
CAGCATTTCGACTTGTTCACCGGCGAGTGCCTGGAGGAGCCAGAGCACTCGGTGCCGGCCTACCCCGCCAAGATCGACAAGGCTCGGATCTGGGTGGCAGCATGAGTCAGTCGGGGCGCCCCAGTTTGGTGGTAGTAGGCAACGGTATGGCTGGCATGCGTACCGTAGAGGAACTGCTGCAGCTCGCCCCGGACTTGTACGACATCACTGTGTTCGGCGCAGAGCCGCATGGCAACTACAACCGTATCCTGCTGTCCCCAGTATTGGCTGGCGAAAAGAGCGTCGGCGATATCATGCTCAATACGCGCGAATGGTATGCCGAATACGGTATCACCTTGCATGCCGGCGATCCGGTGGTGCAGATCGATCGTTCGCGCCGGCTCGTGCATGCGCAAAGCGGACTGCAGGTTCGCTATGACCGATTGTTGATCGCCACGGGGTCGAGACCATTTATTCCTCCTGTGCCGGGCAGCGATCTCGATGGCGTAATCGGGTTTCGCGATATTCAGGACGTGGAAACCATGCTCGAAGCCTCGCGCCAGCATCATCATGCCGTGGTGATCGGAGGTGGACTGCTGGGGCTGGAGGCTGCCAACGGTCTGTTGCGTCAAGGAATGACGGTAACGGTGGTGCACCTGCACCCGAGTTTGATGGAGCGCCAGCTGGATGCGCCGGCCTCTGCATTGTTGCAGCGGGCACTGGAGTCCAGCGGCCTGCGTTTTGAAATGGGCGCGCAAACTGCCGAGCTGGTAGGCACGGAGCGCGTTACCGCCGTGCGTTTCAACGACGGGCGCGAGATTGCAGCCGATCTGGTCGTGATGGCGACAGGTGTGCGGCCAAATGTCGACCTGGCTCGTGACTCGGGCCTGCATTGCGAGCGTGCGATTGTTGTGGACGATACGCTGCAAACCTATGATCCGTGCGTGTACGCGGTGGGAGAGTGTGTCGAGCATCGCCGCAGCACGTTCGGTTTAGTCGCCCCTATATGGGAACAGGCGCGCGTATGTGCGGCGCATCTGGCGGGGGCGGGCCACCGCCGCTATGTACAGCGTGCCACTGCGACCAAGCTCAAAGTCACGGGCGTCGATCTTTATTCGGCCGGAAATATTGTCGGCGGCGCCGATACTGAGGATATCGTTCTGCGTGATCCACGGCGGGGCATTTATAAGCGGCTGGTACTCAAGAATGATTGCGTCGTCGGCGCGGTGTTGTACGGCGACGTGACGGATGGGCCGTGGTATTTCGATTTGATCCAACGGCAAGCGCCGATCACCTCGATTCGGCAACGCCTATTGTTCGGCCAAAAGCTCTGCGAAGCAGGTTGACGGCAGGATTGCAGATGACAACGACGATTAAGATAGCTCCCGTTGATACGTCGGTACGTACCACGTGCCCGTACTGCGGCGTCGGTTGCGGGGTGCTGGCTATGCCGCAGTCGGATGGCGAAGTCCGCATTGAAGGGGATATTCAACATCCCGCCAATGGCGGACGTCTATGCGTGAAAGGCTCCGCGCTCGGTGAGACCGTTGGCTTGGAAGGCCGTCTGCTTTATCCTGCGATGCGGCAGGCCGTGTCCGATAAAAGCGCGCCTTTGCAACGCGTATCGTGGGATCAGGCGCTCGACACCGCAGCCCAGGGATTGCGTCGCATCATCGAGTCGCATGGTCCTGACGCCGTGGCGTTTTATGTCTCTGGTCAGTTACTGACCGAAGACTATTACGTTGCCAATAAATTGATGAAGGGCTTTATCGGCAGCGCCAACATCGACACGAACTCCCGGCTGTGCATGTCGTCGGCTGTGGCGGGACACAAGCGTGCCTTTGGTGAAGACCTGGTGCCTGTCTGCTATGACGATCTGGAATTGGCTGACCTGGTGGTTCTGGTGGGATCGAATGCGGCATGGTGCCATCCCATCCTGTTCCAACGGATCGCGCGCGCGAAAGAAGCCCGGCCCGACATGAAGCTGGTGGTGGTCGACCCGCGCCATACCGCGACGTGCGAGTTGGCGGATCTGCACCTGCCGATCAAGCCCGGCACCGATGTCTGGCTGTTCAATGGTTTGCTGGCGCATCTGGTGCGGCAGGGCCTGGCAGACGAGCGTTTCGTTGCCGAGCACACCGCGGGCCTTGATGAGGCGCTGCTCGCCGCAGGCGCTGATAGCGACATCGCATCCGTGGCCCGCGACTGCCGGCTCGATGAGGAATCGGTTCGCACTTTCTTTCAGTGGTTCATCGAACGGCCTCGGACGATCACTGCATTCTCGCAAGGCGTGAATCAGTCCTCGGCAGGCACAGACAAAGTCAACAGCATCATCAACTGCCATCTGCTTACCGGCCGTATCGGTCAACCCGGAACGGGGCCATTCTCAATCACCGGCCAGCCCAATGCCATGGGCGGACGCGAGGTGGGGGGCTTGGCCAATATGCTGGCCGCTCATCTGGAACTCCATGAGCCGGCGCATCGCGAACTCGTACAGGCATTCTGGGATGCGCCGCGTATGGCCGATCGTGTGGGTTTGAAGGCCGTTGACTTGTTTCGGGCCATCGAGGCGGGGCGCGTCAAGGCAGTATGGATCATGGGAACGAATCCCGTGGTCAGCCTGCCTGATGCCGACCAGGTCCGACGTGCCCTGGATGCGTGTGAACTCGTCGTGGTGAGCGATATCGTCGCTCATACCGACACCATGGCTCATGCCGATATCGTGCTGCCTGCCTTGGGCTGGGGCGAAAAAGACGGCACCGTCACCAACTCGGAACGCCGGATTTCGCGCCAACGCGCTTTCCTGCCGGTGCCAGGCGAGGCGCGAGCAGATTGGGACATCATTGCCGACGTGGCGAGACGTATGGGTTATGAGGGCTTTTCGTATCGTCACCAACGAGAGGTATTCGACGAGCATGCCCGCTTATCGGCTGAGTCCAATGAAGCGAATCTCATACCTAGAGCATTTCATATTGGCGGGCTGGCGGGTTTATCTCCAGCGGCATACGATGCGTTGACGCCGGTGCAATGGCCACTGCCGTCGGGTGGCAGTGGCGCTGCGCGCCTGTTCAGCGATGGCGCTTTCTCCCATGCGGACGGACGCGCACGCTTTGTTCCTACGCCGGTGCGTACTCCGGAACACGCCGTAGATGACGAATATCCGCTGATTCTCAACACGGGCCGTGTGCGCGACCAATGGCACACCATGACACGCACGGGTCGTGCTCCAAAACTCGCCGAGCATGTTCCCGAGCCCTTCATTGACCTGCACCCGCACGATGCGCTCTTGGCTGGCGTACGAGAAGGAGCGTTGGCACGGGTACGTTCTCGCTGGGGCAGCATGGTTGCCAGAGTGCGCCAAGGGGGCGGCATCGCTCGCGGCAGTGTATTCGTGCCCATTCACTGGAATGGCCAGTTTGCTTCCGACGCGCGCGTGGGGGCTGTGGTCAATCCAGTCGTCGACCCTGTTTCGGGCGAGCCAGAGTTCAAGCACACACCGGTGATGGTGGAGCCTTTCGACGTGGCATGGCACGGTTTTGTGCTGACGCGCCGAGAGCTGAAGACCGACGATGTCGCTTGGTGGACGCGTATCCAGGGTCGGAAGTTTCTGCGCTATGAATTGGCCGGTCGGCAGCTCGTCGATACCCCTCAGGATTGGGCCCGCGCGCTACTGGGCGTGAGCGACATGCAGGCCGATTGGCTGGAATACGAAGACCGTACCGCACGCGTCTATCGCGCCGTGTACCTCATCGATGATCGCATCGAAGCCTGTGTTTATCTGTCGCCACGTCCCGATCTACCGTCGCGCCAATGGTTGGCAAGTTTATTCGCTCAGGAGCGTCTGGAGGACATCGATCGCGCAGGTGTGTTGCTCGGCCAGCCCATCGTGGCTGGAGCGGATACCGGTTCAGTCATTTGCTCGTGCTTCGGCGTCGGCCGCAATACCATCTGCGACGCGATCCGCGACAAGGGGTTGCAGACGACGGGTGAGATAACGGCCTGTGTCAAAGCCGGCGGCAACTGCGGTTCGTGCGTGCCAGAGCTCAAACGATTGCTCACGGAGACACAGGTATTGATGCGCGCGGCGGCTTGATCCTCTGAGCGTTTCGATGCTTCTCCGGCATCCTCATAGGAACGGGCATAGACAATGGTGCAGGTACTCGCGCTACATCTATGCCGTGCTTAAAACCTGTGTCTCAGCCCCACCGCATACTGCGTCTGGTGCCACGACGGATCGTCCCAAGCACCACGTAAGTATCCCGCAATGGCGTAAACGCCCGTGCGTTTGGACAGTTCGTGGGTGTAACCCAGTGAATAGACTTGCTGGTGATGCGTGGCATTGGCTGCTGCCAATGCACCGTCGTTCTGCGGCACGCTCGCCTGCCAGGACGCCATGACCGATCCTGCGCCCACGCGCCAGGTCAGGCCCGCCAATAGTCCATGTACCGTGCTATCGGGAAAATACGCCTGCTGCCCCGGAGACGGAACGGCGGGAATCGTGGAGCCGTGCCGTATCCATGACCATGCGACATAGACCGTCAACGCGTCCCACGTGGCACGCGCCGCGGCCGTTGTGGAATAGGGTTGGCGTGCGGCGCCCTGTGCCGCCATCGCCTGGGCCTGCGGGGTGTTTTCTGCCCAGTGGGCGCGCTCGTGCGTCAAGGTAATCGCGTAGGCGTCTTGTTCATAGACAAGCGCCGCGCTGGCCAGCTTATTGGAGGTATCCGTGGCGAAACCGCCTGCACCGTCGTAGCCGAAGCTATAGTCCGTGCCGACGCGCCATCCGTTCCACGATGGCGTCCAATAGGACACCATGTTGTCGGCGCGATTTGCATTGAACGGCAACAGATCGGTCTGCGCACCGGTATTCAGATATGACGCCAGGAACGGATCGAACTCAGCCAGCGTAGCGGACGATGCCGAGGCCTGACGCCCCAGTCGTAACTCGCCAATGGGGCCTGACAGCCCCACCCAGGCGGCTCGCCCAAATAGCCGGCCTCCCTGCGCGGACCGTCCGTTGGCCGCCAGAATGCCGCTTTCCAGATTGAAGCTTGCACGCCAACCCGAGCCCAGGTCTTCGGTGCCGCGCAGGCCCCATCGCGATCCCGATTGCACGCCGCTCTGCATGGAGATCGACGTGCCTTGTTCTTGTGAGTTGATGCCCGCGATGCTCAGGTCGATGACGCCATACAGCACGAGTTTCTGCGATTGCGCGTGTGCGACGTACGGCGCGCAGACGGCAGCCGCGCATCCGGCATGAATTGCCGCATTCCGTAGCCAACTGCGCATCACAGATACTTCAGCCAGGTGATGTCACGACGGCGCGCTTTCAGTTGGCCATACCAGCGCACCGGTACAAACAACGCGGCGGCCAGCAGTATCGAAATGACCCACAACGCAGGCACGCCAGACACACCAAAGTAGTCGCCCTGGTTCAATCCCCAGATCGCAACGCACGCCAGATATAGCGCTTTCAGGACATAAAGGTGCAGCAGATAAAAGAACATGGGCGCGGCGCCAAACACGCACAACACGCGTATCCAGGCGGCTCGTCCTGCGCGTTCCATCAACGCCAGCAACACCAATCCCAGGCCTAGGGTCAGCAACAGGAACATGAGCGATGGCGGGTACTTCGTCACGTTCAAAAAGCTCATGAGCGTGTGTATCGTGTCGTCCTGCATCCCCCATTTTTGCGCTTGGCCATAGCCATTGATCGCACGCAGTACGATAAACGCCGCCAATACTCCCAAGCCGCCATAAAGCAGGCCCCGTTGTCGCACCGTCGATTGGACTCTCGCGTGAAACCAGGGACCGGCGGCATATCCCAGTGCGATGACGCCTATCCAGGGCAGCAGAGGATATGAGGTGCGCAGACGCAACGCGTCGCTCACTTCGATCCAGCCGCGATCGTGAAGGACGGCCCAGAGGATGTGTGCCCAGTGGCCTTGTGCGAAGTGGACCGAATCCAGCAGATTGTGGCCTGCAACCAGCACCAGTCCCACGCCTGCCACGACTGAGCGCGGCAGCCACAGTAACGCCGCCAGAGCCAGCATACTCAGGCCGATGACCCAGATGACTTGCAGATAAATGACCGATGGCGGAAAAGCAAACGTCCACGCGACGTTCACGACCACAATTTCCAGCACGATCAGGAACAGACCCCGCTTGGCCAGGAATGCTGCCGTGGCGGCTCGGCTGCCGGCACGGTCGCCGTATAACCAAGCCGAAATGCCGGTCAGTAAAACGAACACCGGGGCGCACAAGTGCGCCAGCAGACGGGAGAAAAACAGATCGGGGGGCGTGGCCGCGGCATCCATCGGATCGCCCACCTGAAAATGCAGGTAGAACGTTTCGCGAACGTGATCCAGCAGCATGATGACGATGACCAAGCCACGCAAGGCATCGATGGAATAAAGACGGTGAAAGACGGCAGATGGGTTAGGCGAGTGAGGCTGGACGGCAGACATGTAATGGAGGCAGGCGTGCCGGCAATGCGGCAAATGCGTCGGTGCTTAAAAGTGACTGAATTGTAATGTAATAACATTTCAATGCAACTGCGGCACGCCGGCGCGCTACTCCTCCAGGCAGGCCGATGCAGCACCTGCCTGCCTCACCCCGCCGGATTCACAATACGGCGATACGCTTACGCTCGATAAGATCAAAATCGATTTTTGCCCCGAGCCCTGGTTCGGTCGGAGCATGAACAAACCCCTGCGCATCAGGCTCGATGTCTTCGATCAAACCGTACTTTTGTGCGCCGCCAGGCAAGAGCACTTCAAAGAACTCGGTGTTCTTCAAAGCCATTGCAACGTGCAGTTGAGCCACGTTGTTCAATGAGTTTCCACCATGGTGAATTTCATAGTTCATGCGAAAGGCTTCGGCCAGATGAGCGGTTTTCAGCATGCTGGTGATGCCGCCTTTGAGTGGGATGTCCCCTCGCAGGAAATCAGTCGCATTCTGTTGGATCCACGGCACATAAGCATCGAGCACAGCCGCCGGGGCCTCGGTGGCCATGATGGGAATATGCAGTTGCTGCTTGAGCTTTACGTAGTTGTAGAGGTCTGAGTCCTGTAGCGGGTCTTCGTACCAGTAGTAATTCAATTCCTCGATAGCGCGACCAACGCGGACGGCCTCGGGGTACTGATATGCCCACGCGGCATCGAGCATGACCAGATAATCGTCGCCGACCGCCTTGCGTACTGCTTGGCATACTCGGATATCCTCTTGCCACGGGTGAGGAGGGTGGATCTTGTAGGCGGCCCAGTTCAAGGATTGATAATGCAACGCTTCGTCGGCATATTCCTGAGCCGAGTCCAAAATCATTGAGCTGGCATAAGCCTTGATCTTGGTGCGATAGCTGCCGATCAGGCGATGAATGGGCAGGCCGGCGACTTTACCCGCAATGTCCCATAGCGCCACGTCGCATGCGCCAATCGTCCGTATGGTGGTGGTGCGGGCGCGACGCCACATGGCTTGAAACAGCCGCTCCCGATCCAGAGGGTCCTGACCCATCAAAATGGGCTTGAGATATTTGATCAGATTAGGAGCATCCAAGTCCGCCGGATAGTACGCGGACCCCAGAAACGCATGCCCGGTCACGCCGTCGTCGGTCTGGATGGATAGCAGACCCATTTTGCTTGATCCGGCGAACTTGCCAGTATGGGCCGCGTAGCTGGTAGGAGGAATGTCATCCCAAGAGAAGAGGGTGACGCTGACATTGTCGATCTTCATGAATGCTCCGAGGTGAGGCGGCTCGCTGTTGTTCAGCTCAATGCAGTAGTGCAGCGGCAGCCTCGGTGATCAATGACTGGCTTCGGTATATAAGCGCATACCCTCAATTACGCCGGGCCGTGCCGCCATGCGTTCGGCCCACGCGGTCAATGCGGGACATATCGCAGGATCCAGCAGGTTGCGGCGTAGCGCATAGTTGGGGTAAAGGATGAAGTCGGCATAGCTGATCGCACCGGCCAGATACTCGCGCGTTTGGAGATGTTGCTCGACAATGCCGAAATAGCGCAGGAAGCGCTTTCGAAACAGATCGATGTGTGATTGGACTTTTTCAGGGGATACGACCTCCACCTGATTCATGGCGGCGCTGGTGCCGCCAATATCGGTGCCGGCTTGCCAGGCCCATTGCATTGCCAGGGCCTGTTCTGCTGCGTCTTGAGGTACAAAGCGGCCGGATTTCTGGCACACATACAGCACGATGGCTCCGGATTGCGCCAACACAAGCGGGCGGCCATCCGGGCCGTCAGGGTCCACTATGGCAGGAATCTGGCTGGCCGGATTGATGTCCAGATAGTCCGGGGTCTTGTGCGCGCCTGCACCTACATCAATAGGGATCACGCGGTGCGGCAAACCTGATTCCGCTAAAGCGATAGTGGCGCGTAGACCGTTGCTGGTACGCCAAGCGTAGACATCTATCATTCATTTACCTTTCTGTTGATGTGCTGTGACAGCGCTTTGCCGACGATGCGGCCAGCTTCCTTCGGATCATTCCACTTTCACGTTTGCCCGTTTGATCAATCCGGCCCAGTCCTTGGATTCCGCATCCAACCATTGTTTGTATTCAGCGGCGGACTGGTACACAGGCTCGACCATCATTTTTCGCAGCGTCTCCACGGTTCTAGGATCACGCATGAAATCCTGCACTGCCTGATTAAGCTTCTGGATATCTGCTGCCGGCATCGTTGCCGGCGCGAATAGGCCTTGCGAGATCATCGCGGAAAATCCCGGCACACCGGATTCGCTGATGGTCGGGATGTCTGATGCGTAGGGCGAGCGATTGGGAGTCGCGATCGCCAGAGCACGCAGCTTGCCTGCCCGTAGCAACTCCAACACGGACGGCAATCCCGTAAACACCATGTCGATATGACCGCCCACGGTATCCGAAATGGCAGGGCCGCTGCCTTTGTAGGGGACGTGCACCAGCTTGATCTTTGCCTGCTCCATGAGTTTCTCTGCAGCCAAATGCGTGATGCCACCTGCGCCGGAAGAGCCGATGGTGAGCTTGCCTGGTGTTTTGCGGGCGGCTTCGAGTACGTCCTGGAATGTCTTGAAGCGCGAGTTGGCGGGGACGACAAGTACGTTGCCAAAACTCGCCAGGTTGGCCACGGGGACCAAGTCTTTGCGCGAGTAGCTCAGAGAGGCGTAAAGAGAAGGGATGATGCTATAGACCGCCGAGTCCGACACCAACAGCATCTTATTCGGATGGGCTGATTTGACGACTGCTTCGGTGCCTATGATGCCGCCTGCACCGGCGCGGTTTTCTACGACGATGGTTTCTTGCAGCGCTTTTCCCAGCGCTGGCGCCACCATGCGGCCGAACAGGTCAGAGCCGCCGCCAGGGTTGTACGGCACAATCAATTGCACCGGTTGCCCGCCCTGCGCGCTCGCAGCGATAGGAACGAGTGGTAGTCCGAGCGCGATGCCAGCCGCGCATAACAGCCTTTTCAACATTGCTTGTCTCCGAATTTTTGTTCGTACTACCGATAGACATGCTTTGCATGTCAAACTCGTCTTCTCGGCTCTCGTGGCCGACGATTATTTGTTTGGTAAATTACATCATTGTTAAGTTGTCAGGCAACTATTTTATGGCTAGCGCTCCGACAAATGACCGCTCGCGGAAAACGCCTCCCAATGAGCCTTCCGACGAGGACCTGCGGGCAACGCGTCCACCGCGATTGGCCGATCAACTCTATGACCGTCTGTTGCAACAGATCACCTACGGGAAATATCCCGAAGAAAGCCGCCTCCCGTCAGAGTTCGATTTATGCGCAACGTTCGGCGTTTCCCGCCCGGTAGTTCGCGAGGCATTGTTTCGCCTGCAGGCTGATGGCGTCATCGTGTCGCAGCGTGGGGCGGGGTCTTATGTGCGAAAGCGTCCCAGTCCCGAGTTGATACGGTTGGCTCCGATAGGAGGCTTGGCCGAGCTGGTGCGCTGTATGGAGCTACGCAGCGCAATCGAGGGTGATGCTGCCTATATGGCTGCGGCGCGACGCAGTGAAGATGATCTCGACATCATGGCCAAAGCCCTCGACGATATGCGAGTCGCTTTCGAGGCACGTCAAGTCGGCAACGACGCCGATTACCGTTTTCACCAAGCGATTGCCGTGGCCTGCGGTAACGATCTATTCGTGACGACGTTGCAGTCGCTTTCGCAGCAGATATTCGACTACATGCGCGTCATGCGCAGCTTGGCCTTATCCAGCGCGGTGACACGAGGCCAGCAGGTGCAGCGCGAGCATGAATGTATTTTCCAGGCGATTCGCGATCAGCAACCTGACGCGGCACGTGATGCGATGCGAGAACACATTCACAATTCCAGGATGAGAACACTGGACGAGAATTTTTTGCCTGCGAGAAAGAGGTAATGGGCGGGTGCTGCCATGTAGTTCCGACGCCCAATCATGCCTCAGACATCGGCCCGCCCGGATATTTCGGACGCTTGGCTGCAGTGACAATGATTTCCACCAGCAACTCCGGCGAGGCCAATTTGGCCTCGCACGTTGCACGCGTCGGCATTGCATTCGCCGGGACCCATTCGGCCCAGGCGGCGTTCATACCGTCAAAATCGCGTTCGATGTCTTTGAGCCAGATTTGCACGGACAAGAGCCGGGACTTGTCCGATTTGGCCTGTGCCAGATAGCCGTCGATTTTTTTCAGTACATCGCGGGTCTGTTCGGTAATGCCTCCCGCGGCATTCGATGTCACGCCCGCCACATACACGGTATCTCCGTGAATCACGACGCGGCTCAAGCGCTCGTTGGACTCTCTGCGTACGATATCGGTCATGCGGGGTGTCTCCTTTGCGTGTTGACGGGCGTGAATGATCGTCAGGATTGGTTCGCTTCGATCTTATCCTGAGTTTTGGTTTCAAAGTCACTCGGGTCGTGGCGCTCGCGCAATTGTTCGGATGGCTCTCCGCTCATGCGATTGACCATACGTCCGCGGCGTACTGCGGGGCGTGCCAGGATGGTGTTGGCCCAGCGTTGAACGTGCTTGTAATCCTGGACGCTGAGGAACTCTGCGGCGCCGTATTGCCAGCCCTTCGCGAGCCCACCGTACCATGGGAACACGGCGATATCGGCAATCGTATAGTCGTTGCCCGCCAGGTACTCGCTCTCCGCGAGACGCCGATCCAGCACGTCGAGTTGACGTTTGACCTCCATGGCGAAACGATCGATGGCGTATTCGATTTTGGTCGGCGCATAGGCATAGAAATGACCAAAACCGCCGCCCAGATAAGGGGCGCTGCCCATTTGCCAGAACAACCAGTTCAACGTCTCGGTACGCCCCTGGATGTCTTTGGGGATGAAGGCGCCAAATTTCTCGGCCAGGTACAACAGGATCGAGCCCGACTCGAACACGCGAATCGGCTCAGGGCCGCTGCGATCGAGCAGGGCGGGGATCTTGGAGTTGGGATTGACGCCGACAAATCCGCTGCCAAACTGATCGCCGTCACGGATATTGATCAGCCACGCGTCGTATTCGGCGCCGGTGTGCCCCAACGCCAGCAGTTCCTCCAGCAGGATCGTCACCTTGACGCCATTGGGTGTGCCTAGCGAATAGAGTTGCAGCGGATGCCGGCCGACCGGCAATTCCTTGTCGTGCGTAGGCCCCGCGATGGGCCGGTTGATGCTGGCGAAATGGCCGCCGCTGGGTTGGGTCCAAGTCCAGACCTTTGGAGGAACATATTCGGGGGAGTCTGCCATGCTGATGCTCCGGGATAGCGTCGAGGCCGCTCAGGCGGCGGCTGGGGGATAGTTGGAAGGAAACAGCGCGCGTTTGGTTTCCTCGTCGTTGACGCGCTTGAACTCGTGGTTCTGGCCGACGGCGCGCGCTCGCGCCACGGCAGGCCGTGCATCAACGGTTTCAAAGAGACGCTTGAGATTAGGGAAGGGCGCAAGCGGATCATCTGCGCCTTTGCGCACTCGCGAGGCGCGATCGAGCCAGCCCCAGGCCGACATATCTGCGATGGTGTATGTGTCGCCGACGATGTAGGTGCGTCCCTCGAGGTGATCGTTCAACACTTGGTAATGCCGTTCGGCTTCGCGCCGATAGCGGTTCACGGCATAGTCCAGGCCCTCTGGCGCGGCAAACTGAAAATGTACCGCTTGTCCCGAAAACGGGCCCAGGCCGGACGCAAGGAACAGCAGCCACGAGAGCAGCTCGGGCCGGTCTTGGGCGGCGCCCATGAACTTGCCGGTCTTTTCTCCGAGGTAGAGCAGGATCGCGGTGGAGTCAAAGACGCGCGCTTCTTTGCTATCGGGCCCGGCCGTGTCGACGATGGCAGGGACTTTGCCATTAGGGTTGATCGCCCGAAACGCGGGCGTATGTTGCTCGCCCTTGCTGGTGTCGACCGGGATGACTTCGTAGGGCACGCCCGCCTCCTCGAGAAAGAGGGAAATCTTTGCGGGATTGGGCGTAGGGTGAAAATAGAATCGGATCATCTTTTTGCTCCGAGCAACGGTTTTGAGTTTTAGTACGACCATTCTATAATGGCCCAACACGACAAGAATGGCAAGCGCTGCGATGCCATAACGGGATCTAGAAAAGCGATATGGCAAGGCCCAGAGAGTTCGACGAAGACGCACTGCTCGATGCAGTGATGCATTGCTTTTGGTCGCAAGGCTATGAGGCAACGTCGGTGAAAGACCTCACCTGCGAGACGGGCATCACCGCAGCCAGTCTCTACAATGCCTATGGGGATAAACGAGGGCTGTTCCGGGTCGCGCTCGATCGCTACGTCGTGCACATCACAGAGCGCATACAAAAGGGCGAAACGCTCCCGCCTAGCGAAGCCATCGCCTATTTCTTTGAACAGATTCTGAGCCGCTCGCTGAATGATCGCGAACACAAGGGTTGCATGTTGGTGAACTCCGCGTTGGAGCTCGCCCCTCATGATCCCGAGTTTCGAAAGGTCATTGCCGATGCATTGAAGAACATTGAGAGGTTCTTTCTACGTTGCATCACTGCGGGGCAGGCCGATGGGACGATCACGCGTGTGCTACCCGCAGCGCAGTTGGCGCGCCATTTGCTCAGTGTCTTGATGGGCGTGCGTGTATTGGCGCGTGCTCGGCCGGAAAAGGCGCTGCTGGAGGGGGCAGTTGAAACTGCCTTAGCCTTGCTGAAAAATTAGCGTATCAGGCAATAGTTCGTTGCTTGTCCTGACTGTAGCCAAAACGCACGACGCGAAGTGCTGAACAATACTCCTGGCAGTACTTCGCGCCATGCTCTTATCGCAGGCCTGTTACTCCGACGGCCGCGTTTGCGTCAGCCCTGTAGGAGGCCCATCAATCGCCGTCCATCCGGCATCCACCGATAAGCTGCTACCCGAAATATAGCTGGCAGCATCGGATGCCAGGAATGCTACTGCGGCGCCAACCTCCGAGGGCTGGCCCCAGCGGTTCAGCACGGTATGGCCGGCATAGGTGTTGTAGATGTCCTGCTTTTCCTTTAGCGGCGCTGTCAGTCTCGTTTCGATAATGCTGGGCATGACGGCATTGACACGTACGCCGTAGCTGCCGACTTCGGCAGAAAAGGCTTTGACCATCTGGGCGATACCGGCTTTGGTAGCGGCATAGATACCCAGGCCCGGCTCGATCGTTACAGCACGCATGGACGAGCACAGAATCATGCTGCCCGAGCCCTGCTTGATCATCGGCCGGCCGAAACTGCGCATGAAATGAAAAGCGCCCTTCAGGTTGAGATTCATCACCTGATCGAACTCCTCCTCTGTGTAATCGACGATGAGTTTGCGGATGTTCAGGGCCGGGGTAGAGACCGCGATATCAATGCGGCCATGCTCGGCCAACGCCTTGTCAGCGAGCGCGGCGATGTCGGCGCCGCTGGCGGCGTCCGTTTGCATCCAGGTGGCTACGCCGTTTGCGCTGATTTGCTCTGCGGTAGCACGTGCACCGTCGCTGTCACGGTCCGCGCACAAGACATGAGCCCCCATGGCGCCCAGCGCGTGAGCTGATGCCTGGCCGATGCCCGATGCCGCACCGAGCACGACCGCAATCTTGCCGCGCAGGTTGAAAAGTTCTGGGTAGTTGATCATAGAAAATCCGTAATACAGGTCGTTCGGGGTTACTGAGGTCGCTTGGTGGTGCTGGCAGGAAGTGCTTAAGGCACCATCCACGCAAGTACATTCGTTTGCAGATACACCAGCAGAGACAGGACGGCCAACAACAGCAGGCTCCAGCCGATGACTTTGCGGAAAATCAATCCCTCTTGGCCAATGATACCCACTGCCGCCGCGCCAACGGCAAGGCTTTGCGGCGAGATCATTTTGCCCAGCACGCCGCCGGATGCGTTGGCGGCGGCGAGCAATGCGGGATTCAGGCCGGTAGCGTTCGCCGCGGCGACTTGCAAAGCGCCGAACAAGGCATTGGCCGAGTTGTCCGATCCCGTGACCGCCACGCCGATCCAACCGATGACGGGCGACAGGAAGGCGAACGCCGATCCCGTTTGTGCCAGCCAGACGCCCAGGGTGACGGTTTGACCGGAATAATTCATGATGAAAGCGATGGCCAGCACGCACAACACCGTGGGTATCGCCCATCGCAACTGATAGACGGTTTCACGATAGGTGACGATGGCAGTCCTGGCGTCGATGCGCAGCAGGATGGCAGACAGGATGCCGGACAACAGCAGCAGCGAGCCCGTGGCGGAAAGGCTATTCAACGTAAACATGGTGCCGACTTTGGCGCCCGCAGCGTTGGTGATGCTCAATCCTGGCCAGGCAAAGCTGAACGTCCCTACCGAGAGCCACTGCTTTACGACCTGCATTTGTGCCAGCGAGAAAATGGCGATGATCAGGATGTAAGGCAGGTAGGCTTGGAACATGGAGCCTGTGGTTGGCCGCACGACGGTGCCTGGAGGCAAATACGCTCCAACACTATGAGGAATGGCTTCGTGCACCGGTGCTGCGGTGTCTCGCGCGCCCCGTGAATGCTCGGCCGTCGACGAGGAGGCATCCATGTCGCTCGCTGAGTCAGGGCTCGGGCAACGCCAGACTTTCAAGAACAGAATCAATGCGAACGCCGAACCTAATGCACCGATCACGTCTGCAAGCGCAACCGAGATAAACGTTGCACTGGCCCATTGGCTCAGGCCAAAACCGACGCCCGCGACGACGGCAGCTGGCCATACCTGAGTCAGGCCGCGCTTGCTATCTGTCAACCACACCAGGATCAGCGGCACGAAGGCTGCGATGAGCGGCGTCTGGTGTCCGACGATGGCGCCCAGGTGCTCAAACGGAATGCCGGTAACTTGCGCGAGTGTCGTGATCGGCACGGCCAGCGCACCAAAGGCCACGGGCGCAGTATTGGCGACCAGGGCCAGTACCGCAGCTTTGATAGGGCGCATACCGATGGCCAGCAACATGGCGCCCGAGATGGCGATAGGAGTGCCCGCGCCCGCGAGGGCCTCCATCAAGGCGCCAAAGTTGTACGCAATCAGAATGGCTTGAATACGCGGATCGGGACTGATCAGCGCAAAACTGTCCTTGAGCGTGGCGAAATGTCCGGATTTAACCGTCAGGTTATAGAGCCAGATTGCATTGACAATGATCCACAGCACCGTCAATACGCTGAAGGCCGAGCCGTAGATGCCGGTATTCAAGGTCGTGCTGATCGGCATTCCGTAACCAAATAGCGCTACGCCGATGCACACCAGCAGTGACACAAGTGCGGCCCGATGCGGCGTCACGCGAAACCATCCCAGCAGGATGAACATGGTGAGCAAGGGCAGCGCGGCGCAAAGCGCCGACAACAAAAGCGACCCGCCGACGGGGTCGTATACCTGTTGGAACATGGTGTCTCCTTCACCCCCGGCAGTGATTGCTTTTCTGTCCGCCGAGGCGTGGTCCGCGGAAGGTCAGGGTTTGAAGAAAGGTACGGGAGTCATCAGGCGGTTTTCCTGGCTGACGACATAGCCTGCTTCGGCGCTCTTGGTCAGGTAGCTTGCCCATTCGGGATCGCTTTGCAGGGCCTGGCGGCGGGTGGCGCGGTCTGCGGCGTCTTGGTAGACCCAGATGTGCATGTAGCTGTTCACATTGCCCGTCTCGGTCTGCATATAGGCCAGGGGCTTGCCCAGGTGCCGGCTCTGTATCTCGTAGCCATGTTCCGCATATAGGGCGAGATGTTTTTTGATCGTGCCGGGGCGGCAGGTGTAGGTACGGACGTCGTAAAGCATGCGTGTTCCTTCGTGTAGCATGAGTATTGATGCCAGGCTGCGACAGCCACTTGCACTTTTTGCCGTGGGATGGCGAATTAGTACGAGTGGTACTGTACGCAGTCAGAGGAACAACGCGTTAGGACAGATCAGACGTCGTCTAGGACTTTTTTGCAGAGTATAGGTGAGGGAGGGGACTGCCGGTCAGGCGATTCGGGTCTTTACCTGTTCCCACGCGATATCGGCGACTCGCGTAAACCGATTCCCCATCGCCTCTGCATCCGCGTTCGCTGCGGTTCCCCGAAGCACGCGGCCCTTGATCCCGTGCAGGATGGCGGCAAAACGGAACATGTTGAAGACGACGTAAAAATCCAGGTCAGGTATCCCCGCGCGCCCTGTGCGTTCGCAATAGGCTCGCACATAGGCCTGTTCATCGGGCAACCCCGAGGCCTGCAGGTCCAGCCCCCCGATCCCGCCCAATATGTCCGGAGGCATGCGGAACATCATGGCGTGATACGCAAAATCCGCGAGAGGGTCGCCCAAGGTGGACAATTCCCAATCCAGCACCGCGAGTACCTTGGGTTCTGTCGGATGGAAAATCATGTTGTCTGCTCGAAAGTCGCCATGAGTGATGGTGACATCCTCAGCATCGGGCAGATGTTTGGGCAGCCATTTGACGAGTTGGTCCATCGCCGGATAACGGCCTGCGAGATCGTCCTCGAGATATTGCTTGGACCAGCGGTCGATTTGGCGTTTGACGTAGCCGCCTGGCCGGCCGTAATCACCCAGGCCGATAGCGGCGTAGTCGATTTGGTGCAGCGCTGCCAGGGTGGCATTCATAGCATCCATGTACTGAGCGCGTGCCTCACGCGGTACGTCGGAAAAACTGGCATCCCAGAATACGCGCCCCTCCACCATGGCCATGACAAAGAACCAGCTGCCGATGACGCTGTCATCTGTGCATAGGCCATAGATCCGCGGTACTGCGAAACCTACGGTGCCCAGTGCGCTCATCACGCGGGCCTCGCGTTCGACGGCGTGGGCACCCTTGAGTAGTACGCCCGGCGGCTTGCGTCGCAGGACGTAGTTGCGGGCCGGTGTCTGCAGGCGATAGGTCGGGTTGGATTGCCCGCCTTTGAACTGGTCTATCGTCAGTGGTCCTTGGTATCCTTCGACGTTGGCTTGCATCCAGGCCTCTAAAGCAGGCTGGTCAATGCGATGCTCGGGCCGCACGGCGGTGGTGCCAGCGAAATTGCCAGTCGCTTTAGTCATGCGAGCCTCCATGCAGTGCATCACGTTTCATCTTTTTCGCCAGCGACCATTTGTGGACCTCGGTCGGGCCGTCATAAATGCGGAACGCACGGACTTCGCGGAATATCTGCTCGACGATGGTGTCGCGCGAGACACCGGTGCCGCCCATGACCTGCACGCAGCGGTCTGCCACGCGAAATAGTGCGTCCGATACCGCGACCTTGGCCATGGAGCTTTCAGTCGTGGCCTGAGATCCGGAATCCAACACGCCAGCGCACCAATCGATCATCAAGGCGGCTTGCTGCAGATCGATCAGGTTGTCGGCCAGCATGAAACCTACACCCTCGTGGTCGATCAACGGCTTGCCGAAGGCCTTGCGTTTTACCGCATAGGCGGTCGCGATTTCGTGCGCACGCGCGGCGCCGCCAAACCAACGCATGCAGTGCGACAGGCGGGCCGGAGACAGGCGGATCTGCGCGTAGCGGAATCCCTCGTGCACCTCGCCTAGGACGTCTTCCTGCGGAACGACGAGGTTATCGATGACGATCAGGGCGTGGCCGCCGGGCATCGAGCTGTCGATCGTATCGAGAATGCGTTCGATACGAATGGCAGGGTGGGGCAATGAGACCAGAAACATCGTGGCCTGGACTTTGTCGCCGGTATTGCTGCGCGCCATCACGATGCCGACTTCGGCGCCTTCTGCGCCGGTGATGAACATCTTGCGGCCATTGATGACCCAGCGATCGCCTTGTTGAACGGCGGTCGTCTGCAACATCGATGGGTCCGATCCCGCACCGCCATCCACAGCAGGTTCGGTCATGTAAAAGGCCGAGCGTGCATGTCCGCTGACCAGGCGGTCCAGGTACTTGGCTTTTTGCGCTGGGGTGGCGACTTTGCCTAGCAAAAACATATTGCCTTCGTCGGGCGCCATGGTGTTGACCGCTATCGGCCCCAACGGCGACAGACCTGAACGCTTGAGCACGGCTGCGGTTTCCAACTGCGTCATGTGGCTGCCATCGGACAGGATGTGCGGCGTCATCACGCCGGCCGCGCGAGCCTTGGCACGCAGTTCTTCGACGAGCTCCTGTGTCGGGCCATGTGCGGTGCGGCGCGGATCGTTCTCGTACGGGACGACGACGTTACGCACAAATGCCTCGACACGTTCGCCGACTTCGCGGCTGCGTTCGCTGGGGTAGGGTGTGTACATGCCTGTTTCCTCAAAGCGTGTTGACGAGATGGCCGCCGTCGACGACGATCACCGAGCCAGTCATGTAGCGCGACGCGTCGCTGCACAACAGCAGCAAGGGGCCGTCGAGATCCTCGAGTTGGCCCAGGCGCCGTTGCGGAATGCGTTTGATCAACGCTTTGCCCGCGTCGGACTGCCAAAAATCGGCATTGATCTCGGTCTCGATATAACCGGGCGCCAAGGCATTGACGCGAATGCCATAGCGCGCCCATTCCAGCGCCAGCGTCTTGCTCAGCTGAATGACCCCAGCCTTGGATACGGCATACGACACGACGCCGCCTGCCTGGCGCAGGCCGAGAATGGAGGCCACATTGATGATGCTGCCGCCATTGACCTGTAGCGCGGGCAGCAGGGACTGAGCCAGAAAAAACATCCCTTTGAGGTTGGTGTCCAGCACGGCATCCCAATCCTCTGAACTGTGCTTGGCTGCGGCACTTTCGCGCACGATGCCGGCGTTATTGATCAGCACATCCAGGGTGTCGATGTGCTTGACCAGCTCTCCATGGCTGGAGGCATCCGTGACATCAAAGGGCAGGCACAGCGGGGCTACGCTGCACGATAGCGTGTCGGCAAAGGCCTGCAGCCGGTCCAGACGTCGGGCGGCGAGGATCAATTGCGCACCTTCGGCGGCCAAGGTCTTGGCAAAGTGCTGTCCCAGGCCGCTGGAGGCGCCCGTGATGAGCACCCGTTTGTTCGCGACGGATAGTGATGACGCCATAGCGCTGGTCTCCTCTGGTTCTATTGGCCCTGCCGCCTTAATTCGGGGGGAAGGACGATGTTTTTTCACCCGTAAGGTAAAATTGTTCCATAAAATTGTAGGATGATTTTTTTCTCGTGACCAGACCTTTGTTTTGTGTGCCCGGAACTTGCTTATGAGCCCATCTGCCCTGATTGCTGACACCGGCGAGTTGCCGTCGCTACAACAGAAAGCCAAAAGCGCCTCCGATGTGGTGTTTCAGGGCATTTTGCGAGAGCTCGAGGCGCATGCCTTGGTGCCAGGCCAACGTCTGGTCGAGGTCGATCTGGCCGCCCATTTCGGGGTGGGCCGCAACTCTGTGCGCGAAGCCTTGCAGCGGCTGGCGGCAGAGGGGGTCATCGAGCTCTCGCGGCACAAGGGGGCGGCGATACGGTCGTTGAGCCAGCAGGAAACACTGGATGTGCTGGACGTGGCCGAGCGGATGCTGGGCCTGTTGGCGCGTACGGCGGTTCGAGGCGTGGGCGAGCCGTCTGTCCGCGCATCGTTACAAGAGACCTTGCAGCAGTTGGAACAGGCCGATCAGACGCAGGACAGCATTGCTTTTGCCCGCGCCCGCCGGCGGTTTTATCGGGTACTGCTGGATATGGGAGGAAACCTGGAGCTCAAGCGCCTGTTTCCTACGATTCTGATGCCGGTGGTGCACGCCCAGCATCGCTTGCCCAGCCTGCAGAAAATGCGCCTTGACGATTATCGGCGCATTGCCTTGGCGGTACTGGAAGCCAAGCCAGAGCAGGCCGAGGCGGCAGCCAGTGCGCACGTGAACCATGTGCGCACGACGATTCAGGCCGCCTATGCCGCAGGTAAGTCGTCCTGACCCAGAAAGCCGCCGCTTTGGTGTTGCCACAGATTGGCGTAGACGCCATTCTGCTGCAGCAGTTCAGCGTGAGTGCCTTGTTCGATGATGCGTCCTTGGTCCATCACGATCAGCCGGTCCATCGCTGCGATCGTGGACAGGCGATGCGCGATCGCAATCACCGTCTTGCCTTGCATCATTTCGCTCAGGCTCTCCTGTATCGCGGCTTCGACTTCCGAGTCGAGGGCGCTGGTGGCCTCGTCCAGCAACAGGATTGGGGCATTTTTTAGCATGACCCGTGCAATCGCGATGCGTTGGCGCTGTCCGCCCGACAGCTTCGCCCCGCGTTCGCCGACCTGGGTGTCGTAGCCTGTGCGGCCCTGCGGGTCGCTCAGGCGTTGAATGAAATCATTGGCTTGGGCATGCATGGCGGCGGCTTGTATATCCGCGTCGCTGGCCTCGGGCAGACCGTAGGCAATGTTGTCGCGAATACTGCGATGGAGCAATGAGGTGTCTTGGGTGACCATGCCGATGGCTTGCCGCAAACTGTCCTGCGTGACGTGAGCAATGTTTTGCCCATCAATGCAGATGCGGCCCGCATCGACATCGTAAAAGCGCAGCAGCAGATTGACGAGTGTGGACTTGCCTGCGCCCGACCGGCCGACCAGACCGATTTTCTCGCCCGGTTTCACGGTCAGGCTCAGGCCATCCAGCACCTGACGGTTGCCGTTGTAGTTGAACGAGATCTGGTCGAATACGACTTCGCCCTTGGTGATTTGCAGCGCCGTTGCGCCAGGTTGATCCTCGACTTTGACTTTGCGGGAAAACGTCCCGATGCCATCCTGTACCGTGCCGATAGCCTCAAAGAGCGACGTCATCTGCCACATGATCCAGTGCGACATGCCGTTGACCCTCAAGGCCATTGCCGTCACGGCGGCCACCGCGCCGGGGCCCACTGAACCAGCATGCCACAAATACAAGGCATATCCGCCAGCAGAAAGAATCAGCCCGACAACCAAGGCCTGATTAATAATTTCGAATTGGCTGACCAGGCGCATCTGCTTATAACCGGTCAGCTTAAAGTCCTCCATCGCGGCGCGCGCGAAATGCGCCTCGCGGTTGGTATGCGAGAACAACTTAACCGTGATGATGTTGGAATACGCATCTGTCACCCGGCCCGTCATGGACGAGCGCGCGTGTGCCTGTTCCTGCGATACCTTGCCCAATCGCGGGATGAAATATCGCATCGTCAGCCCATACAGGACGATCCAGGCGAGAAAGGGGATCATCAGCCGGCTGTCAAAACCCCCGGCCAAGGCGATGATGGTCACAAAATAAATGCCGATGCCCAGCACTATTTCGGAAAACGTAAACAGCACCTCGCGTACGGCGAGAGCGGTCTGCATGACCTTGGTGGTGACACGTCCGGCAAACTCGTCGGCAAAGAACGACAGGCTTTGCTGCAGCATCAGGCGGTGAAAGTTCCAGCGCAGCCGCAGCGGCAGATTGATCGCCAATATCTGATGCTGGATGAGGGTCCGTGCCGCAACCAGGCCGATACTGGCGACCAGCACGATACCTATGCTCCACAGTACCCGCGTTTCCTCGGCGGATATCGCGTCCGTCTGCCAATCGGCCAGAAAATCCACGATCTGGCCGAGAAAGGCAAATAACCAAGCCTCATAGATCGAGACGCTGGCGCTGAACAGCGCCAGCAGGGCGAGATAGCCACGGGCGCCTTTCGAGCACGCCCATAGAAACCGCAACAGCCCCTTGGGAGCGATGGCGGGGGATTCGGCGGGAAAGGGGTCTAGCAGGTGTTCAATCGGGCGGGGCAAGATAGCCTCCGGTAATGCAGGGAAAAGGAGACTTTACGACATTCGATGGTCGTATTCGAGTGCCCGATTTCATGGCGGGGGCTCCGTGGCCCTTTCTAACGTCGCCTCGTATCGTTTCGCATGGCACGTTCGTATTTCATCGCGGATAGGGTGCGATGAGCGTCCTTGACTCGGTGGGCTATTACATCAGCCAGGCCGGCCGTGGCATCCTCGATGAGTTGAAGGATAGGTTCGCGCGTTGTGAGTTGAGCCGGGTTGCGATCAGAGGAGGACATTGTGTTCGTCCTTAGATGTAAAGGCTGAATTGTAGGCGCAGTCTATACCTGTCGATCGTTATAGCGTGCGGAAACTCCATTTTGAGATGAGCACGTGGAGGCAGTGCACAGTCCGCGTCATTCAGCGTTGCAGCGATGCGCCTCCACAGATGCTTATGTCCTGCCCGGTGATCGCGGCCGCTGCCGGCGACAGCAGGTATCCAACCAATTGTGCAATTTCACCAGGCTCGATCAACCTGCCAATAGGCGGCAGCTGCGCTGAGCTGGCAGATCGCGCCGGGTCGTTCACCATGCCTGTCGCGGTAGCAGCGGGCGAAACCACGTTGACCGTGACGCCTTGTGCGGCGACCTCTGCCGCCCAGCTGCGCGATAGCGCAATCAATGCGGCCTTGGTTGCAGCGTACTGGCCACGGCCCGGCATGCCTTGCGCGACGCGACTGCCGATGAATACGACCCTGCCGTCACGGCGGTCCACCATGGCTGGCAGGATGGCATTACACAATATGCTGGCAGCGTCGACGTGAAGACGCCACATCAGCTCGGCTGCATGGCGATCCAACGCACCGATGCGTCCCACCCGCAGCATGCCTGCTGCATGTACCAAGGCATCGGCATCAAGCAGTTGGGAGGCTATGCTTTCGACTTCAGCGCCGATGCCTAGGTCGGCCGTGACGGAGCGGAAGTGTTCGGACTCCAGCGTCGGTGCTGTGCGGTCCACCCCCGTCACACGCCATCCAGCCTGCAACAGAAACTCGGCGATCGCTCGTCCGATTCCTGCGCTGGCACCGGTTACGACGGCGTGTTTTTGCGGGGCCTCATCATTCACATATCGATCATTGCGCACGGATATTGGCCTCGGTCACAATTTTTTGTGCTTGCGCCATCTCCTCGCGTTGAAAGTTCGCGAAATCTGCTACCGAACCGGGCTGGAACATCAGGCCTTGTTCGGTGAGCTTGGCTCGCATATCGGAGGCTAGCGCGATGTTGACTTCCTTATTCAAACGCTCGGTGACCTCGTCGGGTAGATTGGCCGGCCCCCACAGTCCATACCAACTGTAGAACGCATAACCGGGAATCGTTTCTGCGACGGTCGGTACATCCGGCAAACTGCTTGCGCGTTCCGAGGACGTGACGGCGATGACCCGTAGCATGCCCGTCCTGTGGTACTGCAGTGATCCGAGAATAGGGTCAATAAAGCCATTGATCTGTCCGCCGATCAGGTCATTGAATGCTGGGGCGGTTCCTTTGTAGGGCACCGTCAAATACTCCAGATGACCGGCACGCTTGAGTGATTCGGTGGCCAGGTGGCCGGCTGATCCTATGGATCCCACCGCAAAGGTCATTTTTCCGGGGTTGGCCTGCGCATAGCTGATGAGCGACTTGATGTCGGTAATGGGAAGGTCTTTATTGATGGCCACGGAGAGCGGGGCCTTTGCGACCAACGCAATGGGAGTGAAATTCTTTTCGACCCGATAGGGAACGGACTTCATTGTCATTTGCGTCGTGGTAAAAGTCGACGCGCTGAACAACAGGGTATAGCCGTCGGGTGTCGCGCGGGCAACGGCGTCGCCGCCGATGATGCCATTGCCGCCGGGGCGATTCTCCACAATGATGGATCGACCCATCTGCGTGCCCAGTTTTTCCGCGAGCATGCGGCCAACAATATCCAGCGTGCCGCCGGGCGGAAAGGGAATGATCATACGTATCGGGCGGGTGGGATAGTCTGCTGCGCTGGCTTGAGCAGACACCGCCAGAGTCACTGCTGTGACGCACGCGCTGAGCAAGGTCTTGATGTGCATGATTGTCTTCCTCCTTGTTATATGTTGGCCGTTATGGTGTCAGCGTGCGAGTAGCCCCGCCTGTTCGACCGCGGCACGCAATGCGTCGAGTTCGCCTTTGGAAGGCGCCTCGGTAGGCGGGCGCACCGTGGCATCGTCGATGACGCCGGCGAGATACATGCCGCCCTTCATGCGCGCATGGGCTTCGCCTGTAGGCTCGCCGCCGCCATAGACGGCGTCTTTCAGGGGGGTGATGACGGCCTGGATTTCCACCGCCTTTTTGAGGTCGCCTGCCTTGACGGCATTCCACAGGTCAATGATCAGTTGCGGGATAAAGGTGGCAAAACCGACCAGTGCACCATCCACGCCCTGGACCATCGACGCGAGCAGATATTCATCGTGGCAGGTCAGAATGGCCTTGCTGGCGTTGGCCTCGCGGATGGCCTGAATGTCGCGGGCATACTTGTTCATGTCGCGTTGGCCGACCTTGAACGCCTGTACATAGGGCAGACGAGCCAGATCCGCCAATAACTGAGACGAGTACGAGGCGCGTGTCCAGGCGGGATAGACATGGCAGACCAGGTCGAGGTCCGGTGCAGCATTGTGAATCGCCTCGAAATATTGCAGCGCATGGCCGGAGGTGAATCCAAAGCGCAGCCAATGGTGCGGCGGCATGACGTCCAGCGCGGCCGCGCCTGCTTCTTTGGCGGCACGGGCGTGGTCTGCGGCATCGGCGAGCCCTTCGCACACGATCGACGAAATGACGGGGATTTTGCCTTTCAGTTCGTCGGCGACGATACGGGTGACTTCGGCTCGCTCGTGCGGCGTCAGCGCGAAGACTTCGCCGGTGTGGCCGTTAGTCATGACGGCAACGACTCCCTCATGACCAGCGAGCCAGGAGGCCAGCTTGCGCAGGGCAGGTTCGTCGATGCGATGATCGGGTGTAAAAGGGCAGGAAATAGCAGGTATGATTCCCCGATAATTATTAATGGAAGGCATAGTCGTCTCCGGGTGTAGATAGCGAGTTTCTGTTCGAACTCGGATGCCGCTATGGTTTCTCATCCGCCTGCCGTCCGTCCAATACTCGAATCGCATAGAACTATTCACGGCAAAGATGGGCCCCGGAAACCGACCTCTCGATCTCGAATGGCTAGAAGATTTTCTGGCCCTGGCGGAATGCGGCAATTTCTCGCGGGCAGCCGAGGCTCGCCGCATTGCACAACCCGCGTTCAGCCGGCATATTCGGGCGCTGGAGGAATGGGTGGGGGTAGATCTGTTCGATCGCAGTGCGCATCCTGCCGCACTGACAGCGGCGGGCAAGCGTTTTCATCCGTTGCTGGAGGACATTCTTGCCAGTTTGCAAGCCGCGCGCATCAAGGCGCAGATTGCGCATGATGTGGCCGCCGCCAGCCTGCGATTTGCTGCGACGCACGTGTTGTCATTGACGTTTTTCCCGTCCTGGTTGAGCCGCCTGGAGGGACAACTGCACCTCGGGTCGATCCAGACCATGTCTGACAGTGCGCAAACTTGCGAGGACGCCATGCTGCAGCGTCGTGTGCAATTTATGCTCTGCCATGGCCATGCCCGGATGGTCAATCGATTGGATGAGGCAAATTATCCGAAATTGATCCTGGCACAAGACGTCTTGATGCCGGTATCTGCACCCGATGAGCAAGGGCAGGCCCGATATAGCCTGGACGCCACGCGTGTTCCCCCTTTGCTGGCCTATAGCGAAGGTGCTGGGTTGGGACGAATATTGCGTGCGGAGATGCGCCAATGGTTCGGGGGCAGCTCAGAAGCGATTGCGCATCCTGGAGCGTCTGTCGTGTTCACGGCGCATCATGCCTTGTTGCTCAAGTCCATGGTTCAAGCCGGCCGTGGGGTGGCGTGGCTGCCCGAAAGCCTCATTCGCCGGGAAATGGACCAAGGCGAATTGGTGGCTGCTGCGCCATCCTCGGCATATGTTCCCGTGGATATTCGCCTGTATCGGCAGCCCTTTGAAATGGCGCCATCTGCGGAGAAAGTATGGCAGTTGGCGAGCGCTGAAAATTGAGTGGGCACTGTCTCCTTTGACTGCACCGCACAGCAGATTTCAACGTCTCAGCTAACGGCCTTCAGCGGGAAAACGGTGTGAACGCGTTCGCCCCTGGCGTCGATTGCCACCGTAACGGGCATGTCGCGCACCTCGAATTCATAGATCGCCTCCATGCCAAGGTCTTCGAAGGCGACGACACGCGCCGCCTGGATCGCGCGCGCCACGAGATAGGCGGCGCCGCCCACCGCACTCAGGTAGGCGGCCCCGTTTGCCTTGATGGCATCTATCGCAATAGGGCCGCGCTCCGCCTTGCCTATGGTCACGAGCAAGCCGGTCTCGGCCAATAGCCGCGGCATGAATTTGTCCATACGGGTGGCAGTAGTGGGGCCGGCCGGACCGACGGCTTCGCCTTCGATGGGATCCACGGGGCCGACATAATAGAGCGCACGGTTGCATAATGGCACCGGCAAGGGCAGTCCCTGAGCGAGCAAATCCACCATGCGCTTGTGTGCCGCATCGCGTCCGGTCAGGAGTTTGCCCGACAACAAGAGTGTCTCGCCAGCTGTCCATTGCGCGACATCGCTCGGCGTCAGGGTATTGAGATCAACGCGTTTGCCTTCTTGTACGGGTAGTGCATCGGGGATGCCGTCCCAGACATGAGGATCCGTTTGCGGCACGCGCGCGGGACCTTCTGCAGGCATATCAAACGAAACAAAGCGCGTCGCCGCGCAGTTTGGTACGAGGGCGACGGGCAAGAGCGCTGCATGCGAGGCCGAGGTAGCGACCTTGACGTCCAGGACGGTCGTGTCGCCGCCCAGGCCCTGCGCGCCAATGCCCAGCGCGTTGACGCGCTGAAAGACCTCCATCCTGAGCCGCTCTTCTGCATCACGTGCGCCGCGTTGGAGCAGGTCTTGCATGTCGATGGGGGTGAACAGCGCGCGCTTCGCCATCGATACGGCTTGTTCGGGTGTGCCGCCAATACCCAAGCCCAGTACGCCGGGCGGGCACCATCCCGCACCCATGCCGGGTAGCTGGGACACGACCCAGTCCGCGACGGAATCGCTGGGATTGAGCATGGCGTAGCGCGTCTTGACGTCACCGCCACCCCCTTTTGCGACGACGGTGAGCGTCAATGCATCGCCTTCGACAAGGTCCACTTGGACAATGGCGGGAGTATTGTCTCGCGTGTTGCGGCGTGTTCCGAGCGGGTCCTGGATCATCGACGCTCGCAAAGGGTTTGCCGGACAGCCATAGGCGCGAGCGACGGCGCGATTGGCAATGCTTTGCAGACTGGGCGTGGGGTCCGGCTCATCATGGCAGATGCGGACATCCATGCCCATGGTCACGTAGACATGCGCAACGCCCGTGTCCTGACAGACGGGCCGGCGAGCCTGCGCACTGAGCTTGCTGTTGATCAGCAACTGCAGCAATGCGTGGCGCGCGGGGGCTTTGCTTTCCGTTGCATGTGCCGTCTTCAGGGCTTGCACGAAATCCGCGGGGTGGGTGTAGCTGATCGCTTGCAGGGCGTCAGCAATGCTGGTTTCGATATCGGCTGCTGACACGCGGCGCATGGTGTTTTTCCCTTATTGCAGGGTGATACCGGCTTGTTTGATGACCGCTGCCCAGCGTTTGCCTTCGTTTGCGGTGAACTGCTGGAATGCCGCGGGGGCATACTGTTCGGGTGGCAGCAATTTGATGCCTTGGTCACTCATTTTGCTGGTGAAGTCTTTGTCTTGCACGGCCTTTTGCCATGCTTGATACAAGGTCTGTACGACTTGATCCGGCGTGCCCTTCGGTGCATATAGGCCAAACCACGTCGCGACCTCGAATTTGGGAATGGCTTTTTCTCCTATCGTAGGCACATCGGGAAACTGCGCCATGCGGTCCGGCGAGGTCAGGCCCAGGGCCCGCACTTTGCCGCCCTTGGTTTGCGGCAAGGCGGTATTAGTCTGGTCGAACATGGCATCGACTTGATTACCCATCAGATCGTTCAATGCGGGGCCGGCGCCTTTGTAGGCGATAGGAGTGATCTCTATCCCGGCCTGGCTGGCGAACATCGCTGCCACCAAGTGCGACGTGGACCCTACGCCTGCATTGCTGAAGTTAAGTTTCCCGGGATGTTGTTTGCCATAGGCGACCAGGTCGGACACGGATTGGTAGGGCGAGGATGCGCCTACCAACAACACCAAGGGAGTGTCTGGGAATCGAAACACGGCCTTGAAATCCTTGACCGGATCGTAAGGCAAGCTGGAATAGAGGGAAGGGGCTGCCGCCATATAGCCGATGTGGCCGACCAGGAATGTATAGCCGTCCGGCGCTGATTTGGCGGCTTTGGTTGCGCCTATCGTGCCTCCTGCGCCGCCGACGTTCTCGACTAGAATGGTCTGCCCCAGCTCCTGCGAAACACGATTGGCGACGTTGCGCGCCATCGCGTCCGTGGGACCGCCTGCGGCAAAGGGCACGATCCAGGTGATAGCCCGGTTGGGATAGTCGTCTTGGGCTTGGGATGACATGGGCAGGGCGAATGCGCCCGCTATGGTGAGTGCTGCTATCAAGTTTTTCATGCGTGTCTCCGTCCTGTTATGTGTGGTGGAGGCGAATGATTAGGCTCGCCCTGAGAGTGAATAGGCGCGCATGCGATCCACCATGGCGGGCGCTGCGCCCAGATAGTTGGCGGGGTCGCACAGGCGTTCAATGGCCGTACCGTCCAGTCGCTCGGTGACGCGGGCATCCTCCTTCAGGACATCCGCCAAGCGGCGGCGTGAAGTCGCGGCATAGCGGCAGGCGTCATAGACCACGTCATGCGCGGTCTGGCGGCCGATGTGCGGGGCCAGGCCCATCATGACGGCTTCGGCCACGATGAGGCCCCCGGAAATATCCAGGTTGCTCGACATGCGTGCGGTGTCGACCTCCAGGCCTCCCAGCATGAATTTCGCCTGATGCAGCGCGCCAGCGGTCAGGACGAACGCTTCGGGTACGGCGGACCATTCGATATGCCACGGACCTGTCGCGCGTTCGAAATCCTGCAACATGGCATCCAAGGCGAGGCCGGCATGTTGACGCACTGTTTTGGAGGCGCTCCACATCAGCTCGCAAGAAATCGGATTGCGTTTTTGCGGCATCGTGCTGGATGCGCCGCGGCCTTTCACAAACGGTTCAAAGGCTTCGCTGAACTCGTTGGTCATCATCAACATGATGTCGACAGCGATCTTGCCCAACGATCCGGCGACCAGCGCCAGAAACTGCACGGTTTCCGCCAGGCCGTCCCGGGCCACATGCCACGTGATGGGCGTTGCTCCGAGGCCCAGTTCTTGCATGAGCGCTGCATGCACGGCCAGGCCCTGGTCCCCGAGCGAGGCCAGTGTGCCGGCGGCGCCGCCAAATTGGCCGATCAACACGCGTGGGCGCAATTGCGCCAGGCGTTCGCGATGGCGGCGCACCATTAGCAGCCACACAGCGGCCTTGTAGCCGAAGGTGATGGGCAAGGCATGTTGCAGATGCGTGCGGCCGGCCATCGGTGTGTCGCGATACTGGAGCGCGAGCTTGTCCAGTATGTCGTCCAGTGCGGCCAGGTCGGCGTCGATGATCTCCAGCGCATCACGCACCTGCAGCACAGTGGCCGTGTCCATGATGTCTTGAGTGGTGGCGCCCCAATGCAGGTATTCCCCTTCGGCGCCACATATTCGCGACAGCTGGTGTACGAGCGGCAAAATGGGATAGCCGACGATTTCGGTTTCGATGCGCAGCGCTTCCATATCGATGGCTGCCGCGTCCGAGCGCGCAGCAATCGCGTCGGCGGCCTGCGCCGGGATGACGCCTAGCCGGCCTTGCACACGAGCCAGCGCGACTTCGGTTTCCACATAGCGCCGTACGGTGGCGTCGTCGTCGAACACCGCGCGCATCGCGCCGGTGCCGAACATGTCTTTGAATAGGGAGGATTCGAGAACGGAGACCGGCATAAATGTACGCTCATAGAAAATTGTACGTACATTTAAGCAGGCACGATTTTGCCCGTCAATATCGGGAATTACCCGTAGAGGGGCGGCGTTTGGGGCAACAGATAGAATGGAGGCTGTTGCTGATTTTCCCTACGCCATGTCAATTACGCTGTACACCCGCATCTCAGAAGAACTCGCACGGCTGATCGCAAATGGCGTGTATCCCGTGGGCACGGTGCTGCCTGCCGAGCACACGTTGACCGAGCAGTTCGACGCCAGCCGCCATACGGTGCGTGCCGCGCTGCGTCAGTTACAGGATCTGGGCTTGATCGCGCGCCGCCGCGGTAGTGGGACGGTGGTGATTGCGACCAGACCAAAGGCGGGTTTCAGCCAGTCGTTGAGCTCGCTGGAGGATCTCGTCCAGTTGGCGGTGCGCAGCCCACGCACGATCAAGCAAGTTCAAGAGGTCGTGGTGGACGTTGAACTGGCCGCTTATCTGGGCGTGGGGCCTGGGACGCGATGGTTGAAGTTTTCGTCGACACGCGGCGTTGCTGGAGCTCCGCCCGTAGCGTGGACAGATCTCTATGTCGACACCCATTACAAGGGCGTACGCAAGCTGGCCCGCGAACATCCAGATCGACTGGTATCGGAGTTGATCGAAGAGCATTACGGCCGCCGCATTGCCTCAGTCGAGCAAACGATTTCGGCAGTCGCGATTCCGGCGCTGGTAGCAAAGGAACTCGAGGTGCCGGCAGATTCTCCTGGCCTGTTGATTCGCAGGCAGTACAAGGATCAGGCCGGTCAATTGGTCGAAGCGTCGTGTTCCTACCATCCTGCAGGACGGTATGAGTTTTCTACGACGCTGATTCGAGAGCAGTGATACGAAAGCAGGTGCCGAACCACACGGGAGTTCAGTCATGTCTGAAAAAATGCGCGATGAGCCTTCTCCACCGTCTGGGCAGTCCCTGCCGAACCTGACGGACACATTGCCCGCTGGCATAAAACCCTACAGCGTCAGCCCGGTTTTCACCCCAGACAATCTGCCGGAGGCATTGAAAACAGCACACACTGTCAAAGCAGGCACTTGGGGGTTGCTGAAAGTGCAAAGCGGCGCACTACGCTATGTCCGGGATAGCGTCCCCCATGCCGAGGTGGTATTAACGGCTGGGCAGCAGGTAGTCATCGAGCCACAGGTTCAACACCATGTGGCTTTCGAGTCGCCAGGCAGTTTTCAGATTACGTTTTGCCGGGCGGATGCGTAACCTGCCTCTCTAGCCGCCGACGTTGGCTGCCGTGACAAGGTGGGCGAGGATGGGTCGCCCGCCTTCGATGATGTCGCGCACGATGCTGGCCTCGCACGCCTGCGCATCACGAGCCTTCAGTGCCGAAAACAAGGCCTCGTGCTCGTGAGGCTCGATCTTGTTTGGATCAACGTTCTTGTAGATCAGGTTGAGGTAAGGCCCCGTGCGTACCCACAGCGATTCGATCATCGCCACGAGTTCTTGGCGTTGACTCAGTTCGTATACGCCGAAGTGAATTTCCCGGTTTAATCGCAAGGTGGTCGAGTACTGACCCTCTCGCTTGGCCGCAATCATTTTCTTATGCAGAGCTTTTAGCGCGGTGATGTGCTGCGCCTGAACATGTTCTGCTGCGCAGCGAGCCGCCAAGCCCTCTAGCGCGACACGCATGTCGCGCAGTTCCACGAACTTCTCGCGTGAAAGCGTCGGCACGGTGACGGAACGATTGATGTTCATCGTCAATGCCCGCTCTGCCACCAACTGCAACATGGCTTCACGCACGGGGGTCTGGCTGACGCCCAGCTTTTCAGAGAGCATCCGGCCGGTCAATTTTTGGCCCGGCATTAATTCTCCGATCGCTAACGACGATCGTAATGCTTGATAAACCTTGGATGACAGGTTCGAGTGGCTGATTCGAGCCGCGGACAGACTGTCTGGCTGGTCCGAGGAGGAGGTGGGATCGACTAGTCGCATAGGGTGGGTTGTCTTGTCAGTACTGCTTCATACCACATCCACACGGGTACTCAGGCTACTCGACGACTTTGAAAGAGATGTTGACGGAAATTATATTTTATAAAATACTTAAAAAAACATCACAACACTGACTCGGAGACATCTCTCATGGCGGCATCGGCGGCAGGTAACGCATTGGTTTCGCGCGGGCTTTTGTATCAAGGCACCGTGGCGCATCGACTGGCAGAGGGGCTGAAGCGGCACGGAGTGACCTGCTTGTTTGGCCAAAGCCTGCCGTCGCTGGTGCATCTGGCAGGGCGGGAATTCGGGATCAAGCAGATCGCCTATCGCCAGGAAAATACGGGCGGCTATATGGCCGATGCCTATGCGCGAGCCACGGGCAAAGTAGGCATCGTGACGGCTCAAAACGGCCCGGCGGCTGCGCTGCTGGTGGCTCCGCTGGCCGAAGCCCTCAAGGTTTCTGTGCCAGTCATAGCCTTGGTCCAGGAGGTCTCCAGAGACCAGACGGACAAGAATGCATTCCAGGAACTGGATCATGAATCGATGTTCCGTCCGGTCACAAAATGGGTCAGACGAGTGACCGAGGCCAGCCGGATTGATGACTATCTGGATATGGCATTCACTGCAGCCTGCGGCGGCCGTCCGGGTCCGGCGGTTTTGCTGTTGCCAGCGGACTTGTTGTTGGAGCCCGCACAGGCAAGTGCGGCACGCAAGGCGAATTTGGGGCAGTTCCCGCTAGACCGATCACTGCCCCATAGTGCGGCGCTGAAGGAGGCGGCCGAACTGTTGGCTTCAGCGCAGCGCCCGGTAGTGATTGCGGGCGGCGGTATACATTTATCAGGCGCAGCGCAGGCCTTGGCTCTCCTGCAGGAACAGTACAGCCTGCCTGTGGCGACCACCGTGATGGGCAAGGGCAGTGTGGATGAGACACATCCCCTGTCGATCGGTGTGGCTTCGTACTTTATGGGTGAGAATGGCTCCGCCCGATACATGCGCCACTTGATATCGGATGCTGACGTCGTGCTGTTGGTGGGGAATCGCACCAATCAGAATGGCACCGACTCCTGGAAACTCTATCCGTCGGGCGCGCGGTTTATTCACATCGATGTAGACGCCCAGGAAATTGGCCGGAACTATGAGGCACTGCGGCTGATCGGGGACGCGCGTACCACCTTGGAGGCGCTATGCGATCAGCTTGCTTCGATAGACACCTCGGCCAGAAGGCGGGCACGCGCCGAGGTCGAATCGGCGATCAAACGTGGCCGAGAACAGCACGAAGAACAAGTCGCCGCTCTCGTCGGCAGTGACTCCGCGCCCATGCGTCCGGAACGCATCATGCGCGAAATCGACAAGCGATTGACCGCCGAATCGGTCGTGGTCGCGGATGCCAGTTACTCGTCTATCTGGATTGCCAACTATATGCGCGCGCGCAAAGCCGGCAGCCGGTTCATTACGCCTCGTGGGTTGGCAGGCCTGGGATGGGGATTCCCCATGGCGTTGGGCGTACGGGTGGCTCGGCCGCAGGCACCGATATTCTGCGTCGTCGGTGATGGCGGTTTCGCCCATGCGTGGGCAGAACTCGAAACCGCCGTACGGATGAAACTGCCCGTGGTGCTGGTCGTGCTTAACAACCAGATCCTGGGCTATCAGAAGCATGCGGAAAACATCAAGTTCGGCGAATACACCAGCGCCTGCGAGTTCAGCCCCGTCGATCATGCTGCCATCGCCCGAGCGGTGGGCGCTCAGGGTATCCGTGTGGAAAAAGCAGAGGATCTCGGTGCCGCCTTGGACCGAGCCATGTCGTCAGATACGGTGACCCTCATCGACGTCATCACCGACCCCAATGCTTTTCCACCGGTGACGTGGTACGAATCGAACTGATTTCATCCACTGCATAAGCGTGCCCCACTGCGGAGGGTGAATGGAAACGGTTCTGCAACTATTGATCTCTGGCGTACTGTTAGGCGGCGTCTATGCCTTGGGCGCGATGGGGTTGAATCTGATTTTTGGCGTGGCCAAGGTGGTCAACTTCGCTCATGGCGAATTTTTGATGATCGGCATGTACGCGGCATATTGGCTGTGGAAGCTGACCGGATTGAACCCTTACGCTGGCGCGCCTGTCATCCTCGTGTTCGGGGCGGCGATAGGTTGGGTTTTCTATCGCTGCTTGATTCGCTACACCATCTACAAGACCGAGATGACGCAGGTGTTTGCCACACTGGGTTTGTCCATCGTCTTGCAGAACCTCGCGCTGATGTTGTTTTCGGCGGACTTCTTGACGGTGAAGGTCTTTACCGCCGATTGGGAGTCCATACCCTTCCTGGGTGGCTACGTCAGTACCACGCGGCTGGTTTCGTTCCTCTTTGCCGCCGTGGCGATGGTCCTCACGCTGCTCTTCATGAAGCGCACCTATACCGGCCGCGCCATTGAGGCCGTGTCGCAGGACCTGTCTGCTGCCCGGTTGGTCGGCATCGACGTCAATAAAGTCCTGACGGTTGCGTTTGCGCTCGGTATAGGTCTGACTGTCTTGGCGGGAGGCGTTCTGGTTCCCAGTTTCTACGCCTTTCCGACCGTGGGATCGAGTTTTGTTCTGATCTCGTTTGTCGCCGTCGTACTGGGTGGTTTAGGCAACGTAGCCGGAACGGTCGCGGGTGGATTGATATTGGGAGTGATTGAAACGCTGGTGGGATATCTGGAGCCCGACTTGAAAGAGGCGACGCATTTCGTCCTGTTGATTGTGTTGCTGGCCTTTTTGCCGAATGGATTGTTTGGCGTAGGCGGTGCCGAGAAAGAGGGGCTCAAATGAATTTACACCGCATTGATTACCGTGATGGCGATGCGCTCGGCGCCGTCTTGCTTGTGGCGATTGCGATCGGTTTGCCATTTGCCGTGGCGGACAGGTTTTATCTGAACCTGCTGTTTCTGATCCTTCTGTACGGAGGTTTGGCCTCGGCCTGGAATCTTCTCGGAGGCTATGCGGGGCAGTTCTCTCTCGGGCATACGGCGTTCTTTGGGATCGGGGCGTACAGTTCGACGCTGCTTTACACGATGGCGGGTGTTTCCCCCTGGCTAGGGGCGTT
The DNA here is from genome assembly GCF_002261185.1 of Bordetella genomosp. 4. GTDB lineage: Bacteria > Pseudomonadota > Gammaproteobacteria > Burkholderiales > Burkholderiaceae_B > Bordetella_A. Next base: position 321,402 of record NZ_NEVQ01000022.1, on the reverse strand, counting down.
GGGAGGTATGGCGATCTCGATGGCACTGGCTTTCTTGATTTCTTACCCCGTATTCCGGCTGCGTGGTGTGTTCTTTGCGATGGCGACGATTGCTGTCGGGGAAACCGTACGTATTGTGCTGTTGTGGTATCGCCGCATTGCAGATATTCCGTACGGTATCAGCATTGACTACAAGCCCGGCTTTGGCCGCATGATTTTTGCTGAGCCGCGCAGTTATGCGTTGATGGCAGGCATGTTTCTGCTGCTCGTTGTTGGGGTCTGTTATGCCGTGTCTCGCAGCCGGGCTGGCTACTATCTGCAAGCCTTGCGCGATAACGAAGACGCAGCGCAGGCCGTGGGCATAGATCTGCGGCGATACAAGTTGATTGCGTTTCTGATCAGTGCGGCTTTTACGTCGCTGGGAGGAACGCTGATGGCGCAGTATGTGCTTTATATCGAACCTAGCACGGTATTCAACACGACTATCTCCATCGATCTGGCGCTGATGTCCATATTGGGTGGGATAGGAACGCTCTGGGGCCCATTGCTCGGAGCGGCTGTCACCATGCCGTTGCAGGAATTCCTCAGAGACTGGCTGGGCTCGGCGGGAGCGGGGGCTCACCTGGTGGTATACGGCGCGCTATTGGTGGTGATCGTCATGCTGTTGCCGCAGGGAATCGTGGGGGCGTGGAAAGACCGGAGCGCCAAACGCCGCCGGCACGGAGGCCAGCATGCTCGAGGTTAAAAAACTATCGAAGCGATTTGGCGGCTTGACTGCAGTAAACGAAGTCAGTCTGTCGGTTGCCAAGGCCGAGATCGTGGCGCTCATCGGGCCGAACGGCGCCGGAAAAACCACGCTATTCAATCTGATTGCCGGGGCGATGCCGAGGGATGGCGGCGAGGTGCTATTCGACGGTCGTAATCTACCTCATCAAGGCAGTGCCGCGACCTGTTTGGCCGGCCTTGCCAGAACCTACCAGATTCCGCAGTTGTTTACCTCAATGACTGTGCTGGACACCGTGCTGGTTGCGGGCTTGTGCCGCGGCTCATCAATCCGTCTAGCCCGCATCGAAGCTATGGATGTACTGGCTCGGGTCGGCCTGGCAGGGCGCGAAGACCAGGCCTCCTCGGCATTGACCATCAGTGGAAAAAAACGTCTGGAAGTCGCACGAGCCCTGGCCACCCAACCTCGCGTGCTGTTGTTGGATGAAGTCATGGCGGGACTGAATCTATCAGAGGTGAACGGATTGCTGGAGATGATCCGAGAGTTGCGCGCAGGGGGCATGACCATTCTGTTGGTCGAGCACAATATCGATGCCGTTCTGAACATTGCCGATCGGGTCATTGTCATGGATCAGGGGCGAAAAATCGCAGACGGTTTGCCGCGTGAGGTGCTGAGCCAGCCGGAGGTCATCCGTTCATACCTGGGAGATGGCTATGCCGTTGCTTGAAGTGCGAGACGTGCATGCCTCCTACGGCGATACGGAAGTTCTGTTCGGTGTCGATATGCAGGTCGACGAAGGCGAGGTCGTCGCAATCGTCGGCTCGAACGGCGCGGGAAAGACAACGTTGATGCGCACGATCGCCAGACTCATGCCGGCAAACCGCGGAGACCTCTGGTTCGGAGGGAAAAGCTTGAGTCCCCTGGCGACGCACGAGGCGGTTGAACAGGGACTGGTGTATGTCCCTGAGGGTCGGCGTCTGTTTCCGCGATTGTCTGTGCGAACAAATCTGGAACTCGGCGCTTACAGCCCGCGAGCGAGAGACCAGCGCGACGCCACACTGGAAACGATATTTCAGTTATTTCCCGTGCTCAAACAACGCGAGTCTCAGCTTGCCGGCACGTTGTCGGGTGGCGAGCAACAGATGTGTGCAATTGGCCGGGGCCTGATGTCAAAGCCGAGGTTGCTGATGGTCGACGAAGTATCGCTTGGACTGGCGCCTGTCATCGTTTCCAAGGTTTACGAAGCTATTGCGCAGATCAGGCAGTTGGGCACGACCGTGCTGTTGGTCGAGCAGAACGTACGCCAGGCTATCAAAGCGGCAGACCGCGGCTACGTCATCAAACATGGCCGAGTGGTGCTATCGGGCAGCAGCGATGAACTGATGGGAAATCCGGAAGTAAGAAAGGCCTATCTGGGCATGTAGTCGAACACAGAGGCGAGGGTCAATCGCCACAAGGAGGAGATATGAGCATACATAAAAGCATCCGTCTTGCCCTGGGTATGCTGGTCGTGGCGGCATCGGCCAGCGCGGTCGCGGATGTAAAGATCGGCGTGCTGTTGCCCTTGACTGGCCCACTTTCATCATTGGGCAATGACGTCAATCGCGGCTTCGAACTCGCCCGGGACATGGTGAACGATAAGGGCGGCGTGAATGGTGAAAAAGTTGTATTTGCGACCAGTGATGTGCCAGGATCGAACGAGGCTGCGTCACAAGCCACGCGGCTGATTACACGGGACCGGGTGCAGGTGATCGTTGGGTCGTACGCGAGTTCGATCTCATTTGCCGCCAGCCAGGTCGCCGAACGAAATGGTGTCATTTATGTCGAGCAAGGCGCTGTTGCCGATGACATTACCAAACGGGGTTTCAAGAATCTTTTCCGTTTTATCTACCCGGCTACGGAGCTGGGCCGTGGCGGTGCTCAGTATGCGACTGATATCATCCTGCCCAAACTCAACATCCCGTTGAAAGATGCCCGCGTGGCCATCATGAACGAGGACAGCTCCTATGGCACGGCCGTTGCCGAAGGGGCAAAGAAGTGGCTGCAGGACAAAGGCGTGCAGGTGGTGGATACTGCCAGCTATAGCTACAAAACGACTGATCTTTCGTCGGTGGTGCAGCGCTTCAAATCGGCCAAGCCGGACATTGTCATTGCGTGTTCCTATACCCCTGATGGCATCCTTTTCTGGCGCCAGGCGCGTGAAGCCAAGCTGGAACTGAAGGCGCTGATCGGCAACGGCGGCGCCCATAATATTCCCGATTTTGCTGAAGCCTTGGGCGACGATGTCAATGGACTGTTCAATGCCGGCACGTCCGCCTATTTCAATCCGAAGGGCTTGAGCCCCGAGGCGGCGCAGTTGTTCAAAGACTTTCATTCCGCCTACGAAAAGAAATTCCAACGAAAACCGTCGGCGCATTCCGCGATGGGTTTTAACGCCATGTGGGTGCTGCTGTCGGAAATATTGCCTGCCGCTGGCGGTACTGATCCAGAAAAAGTGCGGACGGCATTCCTCGCGTTGGATAAGCCCGTGGGCTCGACCATTGTGGGTTGGGGCTTGAAATTCGATCCTCAGACGGGGAACAACACGCGTGCATTCCCGATGATAGATCAGTGGCAGGAGCGGCAAATCCGCACGATTTACCCGCCGGAATTTGGGGTGACCAGCAATATCACCATGCCTCTGCCAGAGTGGGGAAAACGTGCGGACGTGGGCAAATAGGGCGATCGCTGCCTAGAGGGCATTCGTTCGATCAATATCTTGAAAGATGAGGAGTCGCCATGCTCGCATTGAGAAAAACGGCACCAGCCCATGGATTGAATCTGGAGCACGTGGAGGAGCCTCGCGACCTGCAGCCCGACGAGGTCTTGGTCGAGGTTGCTGCTGTGGGAATCTGCGGTTCGGATCTTCATGTGTACGACTGGGGCGAGAACTATGAGTTCATGCGTGAGCGTCTTCCCGTCACGCTGGGCCATGAGTTTTCCGGGCGCGTAGTCAATATAGGGGCCGATGTTTCCAGTTCGAAGGTCGGCGATCTGGTAGCGATCATCCCCAGCACCAGTTGTATGAAGTGCGAGCATTGTCTTGCCGGATATCCACAGCGGTGCATGCAGCGAAGCACGGTGGGGCTGACTCGGGATGGTGCGTTTGCGCGCTATGTCCGCGTTCCCGCCATCAGCTGCATTCGATTGCCAGAGCACATCGATATGGCGCTCGCCGCGCTCATGGAGCCGCTGAGTGTGGGAGATAACGCCGCGCAGATCGGCGCAGTGTCCATGGGTGACACCGTGGTCGTACTAGGGCCGGGGACTATCGGCCAGGCTATTGCACGAAGCGCTCGATGGCGGGGGGCGTCCCAGGTCATCGTGGTGGGAAAAGGTGATGAGTCCCGCTTGAAAACGGCATTGCAGGTTGGGGCGACCCATGTCATCGATCTGAACGAGACGCCGGATATCAGGTCCGCGGTGCTGGCGCTCACGGGTAATCGACTGGCTGACGTGGTGTTGGAAGCGACGGGGCGCGCCTCCAGTATCGGCGATGGGTTGGGCCTGCTACGTAAAGAGGGCGTGCTGGTATGCGCGGGGATCCACGCAGAGCAAGCCACGTTCGATGTGACGTCATTAGTCCGAAATCGTCAGCAAATACGAGGAGCGCACGCGTCGCGCCGTTCCTCTTGGCACGCAGTGGCACACCGGATTGCGAACGAGCCAGAGAGCATGCGGGCCATGATCTCGCGCGAAATGCCATTGTCCGACGGATTGCTGGGCTTTGACCTTTGTCGAAATCGGGAAGTGTCGAAAGTCATCCTGCGTCCTTGACGCGGCGGGGCAAAACGCTACTCACAACAGGAGTACAAGGAAAATGTCGAAGCGTTGGAAAGTGCGTCCACCCGGTTCGAACTGGGGGGATTATGGCGAGGACGATGAACTGGGGCGGCTGAATCTTCTCACGCCTGAAAAGCGCCTGGCGGCAGCCCGGGAAATCCGCGAGGGGATTGCGTTCTGCCTGAGCCTGCCATTGGATTTGCCTGGAGGGACGGCGCTCAATCCCAATCGGCATCCGCCGCAACGTCACGTGGCTACTCGCAGAGAAGGCAAGCCCAGCGTCAACTACCCGTTGAAACTGGAAGACCATCGTTATGTGGATTGTTCCAGCGATGACTCGGTAACGCTATTTACCCAATATTCGACGCAATGGGACGCGTTGTCTCACGTGGGTCAATATTTCGACGCACAGGGTGACGGCACGGCGCAGCCGATGTACTACAACGGCTTTCGTGCGGACGAACACATCAGGCCACCGCAGTCAGGCCAGCCGGCGTATGCCCACCGATTGGGCATCGAGAAGATGGCTGAGACTTGTGTTCAAGGCAGGGGCGTGTTGATAGACCTGCATGCGCACTATGGCGATGCACGGACGCTCGTCGACTATGAAATGTTAAAGCGGGTCATCGATACGGATAAGATCGATGTCGCTCCTGGCGATATGTTGTGCCTGCATACTGGATTCGCTCAGAAACTCGTCGATATGAAAGGCGATCCGGATCCTCATGTATTGCATCATTCGTGCGCGGTGCTGGACGGTCGTGACAAGCGGCTCGCGCAATGGATAGAGGATAGCGGCATCTCTGTCTTGATCGCGGATAATTTTGCTGTCGAGGCTTATCCCTATGATCACCAGGGCTGCGACCATTGCGAGGGATTGCCGCTGCATCAGGTCTGTTTGTTCCGGTTGGGTATCCATCTGGGCGAACTCTGGTATCTCACGCCGCTTGCGCGTTGGTTGCGCGCCAATAACCGGCATCACTTCATGCTGACCAGCCCGCCGCTCCGACTGCCGGGCTCGTTCGGTTCTCCTCTTACTCCCGTGGCGACGGTCTAGCTATGGCAATAGACATCATGAAACCTCGTTTCGAGGGCCGAGTTGCGATTGTGACGGGCGCCCGCCAGGGGATTGGATATGCCGTTGCACGACGTCTTTATGCAGAGGGCGCTTCTGTCGTGCTGTGGGATGTGGACGAGGCACAGACGCGTCGGGCGCAAGAAGAACTGGACGCGGGCGGGCAGCGGTCATTGGCCGTTTCGGGCAGCGTGGCCGAAAGTAAGGCCGTTGCATTGGCTTTTCGCGCCGTCGCCGATCGATTTGGCAGAGTCGATATTCTCGTCAACAACGCAGGCATATCACCAAAGCACGGCGGCAAACGGGCGTCGATGGAAACGGTCGATGTGACCGAGTGGCGCGAGGTTATCGAGGTCAACCTAACCGGCGCGTTCCTGTGTGCACAGGCTTGCTTGCCTCTCATGAGAAATCAGGGTTATGGACGAATAGTGAATATCTCGTCTCAAGCCGCACGCACGCTGTCAACGGTCGCTGGAGGCCACTATGCGGCGTCCAAGGCCGGACTGGTGACCTTGGCGCGCAATCTCGCAGGCGAGGCTGGGTCATACGGCGTGACGGCGAACTGCGTGGCGCCCGGCCGCATCGTGACGCCGATGGCCAATGCGGCAGGCGCTGACGTCAATGCTCAGTATTTGACTCGCATCCCGGTCGGACGGTTGGGAACGGTGGAGGACGTTGCAGCAGCAGTGGCGTTCTTGGCCTCGGAGGAGGCCGGTTTTGTTACCGGCGCGGTACTTGATGTGAATGGCGGCTCGTTTATGGGCTAGCACGATGCGCGTCGCTTTTGACCGACGCGCACAATAACAGGAGACAAAAATGAGCTGGATGAGATATCTGCTTGCGGGATTGTGCCTCAGCTTTTCGATGCCGATGGTCTGTGCGGCATCGTATCCCGATCGGGAAGTGCGTCTGATCGTGAATTATGGCGCGGGGGGCGTCACGGATGTCGCCGCCAGACTGTTGGCGAAAGCATTGGAACAGGAACTGAAGAAACCTGTCGTCGTGGAAAACAAGGCAGGGGCACAGGCAACATTGGGGCCTGCCCATCTGATGCGGCAGGCGCCTGACGGCTATACCCTGGGCATTATCACGCTGTCTGCCGTGTCGATTACGCCTCACATGATCGATGTTCCCTATACGATCGACGATTTCGAATTTATCGGTGGTTCAGGCCGATATCGATATGGATTGGCGGTTCAGGCAAACGCACCGTACAAAACGGTGCAGGAATTTGTGCAAACCGCACGAGGAGCAAAGGGACAACCGCTATTTTTCGGCACGCCGGGAGCGCCTAATAATCTCGCTTTCTTCGACATGGCCAAGAAGACTGGCGCCAATCTGGAGCAAGTACTGTATAAGTCGGGCACTGAAGCTGTGACGGCGTTAGCCGCGGGACAGATTGCCGCGGTAATACAGACTCCTTCGGAGATAACGCCGTTCGTAGAGTCGGGAAAAGTCCGCTTATTGGCGTCGGTCAGCCCTGATAGATGGCAGACCTCGCCCGACATGCCCACCTTGAAAGAAGCCGGCGTGGATGTCGAAATCGGTTCCTGGATGGGTGTCGCCGTACCGAAAGGAACGCCTGCGGCTGTACGTACGAGGCTGGAACAGGCCTTGGCGGCGGCGATGCAGAATCCCGATCTGGTGTCTGGCTTGAGCAAGATGGGCATAGACCCCGCCTACCTCAGCGGAAAGGAGTATGCCCAACTCCTCAAACAGGAATACACGCTCATGTTGCCGCGCCTGCAGGCGGCGGGGGCTCCTGTGAAAGATCGATAGGCGCATACTTGCAGGCGCCGTGTGAAGCGGCCGGCGTTGTTATGCCCTCGGGGTCCGATATTTGCCGCAGCAGGTTCAGGATCGCTGGGCAATAGATTCTGTACCTGGTATCTCGATCCCTGAATGGCCTTCTTTCCGAATGACGTCCTTCAGCGTATCAATAAAGGACTGCGATAGTTGCGAGACAGGCTCATCGCGCAGTCGAACCAGGTGAGCCCTGAGGGTTGGGCTCTCTGCAATGGGACGCGTGACAAATCTGCTGGCCGACCAGCTGCGGGCCGAGAACTGGTCAACGAGGGCGATGCCTGCGCCGGCTTGGACAAGCGCACACGCATTTTGCGGCGACCCTACCTCGACGACGGGGCGCAGCGGCAGCTCGCTTTCCTCGAACATGCCCTGCACCATGCGCCCGAACGGCGACGATTTTTCGTACGAGATGAATGGATAAGCCAACAGGTCCTTGATCTCCAGGACGGCCCTGCGCGACAGCGGATGGTTGTATGGGCAGATGCACACCAACTGGGCGCGCGCGATTTCTTCTTGTTCCAGGCTGGGGTGTTTGATGGGCAGAATCGTGACGGCGAGGTCGGCCTGCCGTTTCAGCAGCCGTTCGGTCAAGGGGTTGTGATTCAGATAATGGAACGTGAGCTTTACATGCGGGTGCGTGTGCCGATAGCTCGCAATGGCGACCGGTATGAGCATCTGGCCAAGGCTCGGGCTGGCGACAATGTTGAGAATCCCTTCCTGGTGCTCAAACAGTTCGCGCGCCATATCGTTTACGCGTTGCACGCCTTCGTACACGACCTCGACTTCATGGAACAGTTTCTTGGCTTCCAGCGTAGCCTGCAAGCGTCCGCGGATCCGATTGAATAGCGGAAAACCGATGCGTTGTTCGGTATGCGAAAGCAGCCGGCTGACGGCAGGCTGCGAGACGAACAGCATTTCGGAAGCGCCCCGGATGGACCCGGTAATCATCACGGCTCGAAACACTTCGATCTGTCGGATATTGAGCTTCATAGAATGGCGTATCGGGGCCGGTCCAGGTTTTTCGGCGGCAATTCAGGGTTAACACTTATGCCAATGGCAGGTGCCCAAAATTGTACAAAGGGCGAATTTGGCGCTGTTAATTAAGGGTTTTCCCTAGAAAAATATCCGCGCCAGCTGAAATTCCTTAACCTCATGTTAAGCAATGGGGCTAAAGAAGCAATAGGCATAAGGGTAACGGAGGTCCAATAATTCTCTCAATTGGAACTTCCTGAGCCATACGCTGATGCAGCCTTCAGACACGCCTCCCGTCGAATTCGACCTCACTATCCGCAACGGGCGGATAAGCAATGCGGACCGCACTTTTTTCGCTGATATCGGCGTGCGCAACGGTGTCATCGTTGAGGTCGCGCGGGGGCTGCCCGCCGGCAAGCAGGATGTGGATGCGGGTGGAATGTGGGTACTGCCGGGCGGCATCGACAGCCATACGCATATCGAGCAATTGTCCGGCATGGGTGTGATGTGCGCGGACGATTTTTACTCCGGTACGGTTTCGGCCGCTTTTGGCGGCACCACCACGATTCTGTCCTTTGCCGCGCAGCATCGAAACGACCGTATCCCCGATGTGCTGGAGGACTACTCGCGCCGGGCCAGAGAAAAAGCCGTGATCGACTACGGATTCCATTTGATCCTGGCCAATCCCGACGAACAGGCACTGATGCACGATCTGCCTGCTGTGATCGATGCCGGCATTACCTCGTTCAAGGTCTACATGACCTATGACAAGCTCAAGCTCGATGATTACCAACTGCTGGATGTGCTGGCGGTGGCAGGTGAGCGCGGGGCGATGGTCATGTTGCATGCCGAGAATCACGACATGATCCGTTGGGTCGCGCGCCGCTTGCTCGAACGCGGCCATACGGCGCCAAAGTTTCATGCGGTATCGCACGACCCGCTGGCGGAGTCAGAGGCGACGCATCGCGCCATCGCCTTGTCGCGATTGATCAATGTGCCGGTGCTCATCGTGCACGTGGCAGGCGCCGAGACCGTGGACATCATTCGCAAGGCGCAGCATTTGGGGGCTCAGGTGTATGCCGAGAGCTGCCCGCAGTACTTGTTTCTCGAGGCGAAGGACTCCGATTTGCCGGGATTCGAGGGCGCGAAGTTCTGCTGCAGCCCGCCTCCTGGAGACAAAGCGTCGCAAGAAGCCGTGTGGCAAGGTTTCAAGGATGGGACATTGAATGTCTATTCCTCTGACCATGCGCCTTATCGTTTTGACGAATCGGGGAAGCTGCCCAAAGGAGACGCAACCACGTTCAAAGAAATGGCCAATGGCGTGCCGGGGATCGAGCTGCGCCTGCCCTTGCTGTTTTCCGAAGGGGTGATGAAAGGCCGTTTGACGCTCGAAGAGTTCGTGGCCTTGACGTCGACGAATCATGCGCACATGTACGGTCTGGCTCCCAGAAAAGGAGCGATTGCTGTGGGCGCGGATGCCGACCTGGTGCTTTGGGATCCGAATCGCAAGACGGTGGTGTCTGCCGAGATGCTGCACGACCGTGTCGGCTACACGCCCTATGAAGGCCGGGAAATCCAAGGTTGGCCGGTCGAGGTCTACAGCCGCGGGCGCTGTGTCATCAAAGACAATCAGCTCCAAGTCGAGCGCGGCAGCGGCCAATTTATCGCGAGGTCTCGTCCCGACCCCGTGCTGAACCGCCGCGCGCCTGCCGAAGGCCGCGGAATATTCAGTCAATTTATAGGGCTGAAATCCGCAACCGCAACTGAGTAGTTTCACACAAGCCGGTATTCCGGTGAATTCCTGACAGAACAAGGGGATGTTCATGCAAGGTCTGAAACTGATTTTTGGTAGTTGCTTGATCGGAAGTTCGTTGTTGGTCGGGTTGGCAAATCAGAGCGCTGCGCAATCCGCACCCATACGGACGGCTGTGGATGCGACGTTTGCGCCGCATGCGATGGCCAGTCTGGGCGGAGGGCTGCAGGGATTTAACGTAGATCTCGGCAAAGAGATCGCAAAACGTCTGGGCCGCGAGATCACCATCGAGCCCGCGGAGTTTTCCGGGCTGGTGCCGGGACTGAACAGCCGCCGATACGATTTCCTGATTGCACCGGTCACCGTGACACCGGAGCGCGCCAAGGCCTTGCTGTTCACAGAGGGATATCTGGACACGGATTACACGTTTCTGGGCCGCAAGAATGAACCGCCCCTCGAGTCACTGGAGCAACTGAAGGGCAAGGTGATCGCCGTGAACAAGGGCTCCAATTACGAGGCCTGGGCGCACGACAACGCTGCGAAATATGGTTTTCGCTATGACGTTTATGGCGGCAATGCCGATGCGGTGCAAGCGGTGCAGGCATCGCGCGCGGATTTCAACCTGGCGGGCACCACTGTGGTTGCCTGGGTGGCGAAGCAGAACCCGCGCCTGGTGACCAGCTACACCATCAAGACAGGTCTGGTATGGGCACTGGCGTTTCGCAAGGATGACCAGGACGGACGCCTCCAGGTATCGAATGTCCTGAAGTGCATGAAGCAGGATGGAACGGTGTCAAAACTGGCCGAGAAGTGGTTCGGGTTCAAGCCTGCGGCAGAAGATGCCGCCGTTCACGTCGCGCCGGGAACGGGCGTGCCCGATATGGAAGGCTATGACCCCGCACCGGTACAGCCCAAGTGCGCCTGAGCAGCAGACGAGAACTGAGGAGGTATGTCATGAGTACCAATGCCATTCTTGAAATCTCCGGTCTGCGCAAACAGTATGGTCAGACCGAGGTGTTGCGCGGCATAGACCTGCAGGTGAATAAAGGGCAACTCGTGTGTGTGATCGGCCCTTCGGGGTCTGGGAAAAGCACGATGTTGCGATGCTGCAATCTGCTGGAAGTCCCCAGCTCTGGCCGCATCGTAGCCAATGGCCATAACGTGCTGGACCCGAAGACGGATATCAACCGGATGCGTCAGGATGTGGGGATGGTGTTTCAACAGTTCAACCTGTATCCCCATCTGAATGCGCTGGATAACGTCAAGCTGGCGCTGTGCAAAGTGCAAAAACACAGCGCGGAAGAAGCACGCAGGATTGCCATGTCGGCATTGGAGCGCGTTGGTTTGGGACACAAGGCAGATGCCATGCCGGCACAGCTGTCGGGCGGTCAGCAACAGCGTGTCGGCATCGCACGAGCCATTGCGCTCGCGCCCCAGATCATTTTGTTTGACGAGCCGACCAGTGCGTTGGACCCGGAGCTGGTCGAAGACGTGCTGGGGGTCATGCGAGAGCTGCGCGCAAGTGGAATGACGATGCTGGTGGTCACGCACGAAATGGCATTTGCGCATGCTGTAGCGGACAAAGTCGTCTTTATGGACGGCGGGGTGGTTGTAGAGCAAGGCAGCGCGGCCGACATCTTCGAGCATCCGAAAGAAACACGGACCCGCAGCTTTCTGGCTCGCTACGCGAATAGGCTCGTTCACTGATGGGGACGTCCAGCGGATTTTTCTTTACGTTCTTCAACGTCGATATCGCCGTCCAGTATCTGCCGGCGCTCGCTGTCGGTGCGGCGGTGACGTTGGGTACCGGGCTGGCAGTGGTGCTCACGGGCACTATTCTGGGCGTGGCCCTGGCCATACTCAGAGCGTTGGAATGCCGGGTCCTGACCTTGGCGATTGTGGCGTTTGCCGATGTGTTGAGGTCGTTGCCGCCTTTGGTGATTCTGATCGTGATGTACTTCGGCCTGCCCGAGGTCGGCTTGCCCTTGTCGGCGTTGTTCGTGACATGGTTTGCGCTCTCTCTGGTGCTGGCTGCTTATGCCGAAGAGAGCGTGTGGGCGGGAATCTCGTCATTGCCTGACGGCCAGATGGAGGCGGCGCGATCGACGGGCTTGTCATGGTGGTCCGCGATGCGATGGGTCGTGCTGCCGCAGGCGCTGCGGCGTGCCGTGCCTACGTTGACCAATCGCATTATTTCCATCACGAAGAACACGGCATTGGGATCGGTGGTGTCGCTGAACGAGTTGCTCAATGCGGCGCAGGGCGCGAGCAGTTTGTCCGGTAATCCTACGCCTTTGATGATGGCGGCCTTGTCGTACGTAGTGATCTTTCTGCCGCTGGTGATTCTATCCAGATGGCTGGAAAGAAATTGGGTTCGATGCTGAGCGCTGGGTGACACGATGGAAAACCTGATCCAGAACTTCTTTAATCTGCCTGTCTATGCGGATGTTTTTCCGTATTTGATGAAGGGCCTCTGGACCACCGTCTGGTTGTCGGCCATCGTGATTCCGCTAGGCGCGATATCAGGGCTGGTGCTGGCGGTGATCGTCACGCAATCCAGCCGCCGGTGGCTGCGATGGGCAGTGATCGCCTATATCGATTTCTTTCGAGCGTTTCCTCCGTTGGTGTTGCTCATACTGGTCTACTTTGGCTGGCCGTTCCTCGGGGTGGAATTGGACAAGCTGACTGCTGTCGTCATTGCGTTTGTGTTGAACAACGCCAGCTATTACGCAGAGGTGTTTCGAGCCGGTCTCGAGGCTGTGCCGAAAGGGCAGATGGAAGCGGCTCGTTCGACCGGCCTGGCTCGCTGGCAGGCGCTTTGCTATGTCCTGATCCCGCAGGCCGCTCGCAACGTGCTGCCTGACCTGGTGGGCAACAGTATCGAGGTGTTGAAGTTGACGACCATCGCCAGCGTCGTGGCGCTGCCGGAGCTGCTGCGTTCTGCCAGAGATGCTCAGGCATTGCTCTATAACCCGTCGCCCATTGTGCTCGCGGCGCTGATGTATCTGGTGTTGTTGTGGCCGCTGACTCGCTGGCTGGGCAGGCTGGAGCATAGGCGGTCGCGCTAGACGATAAAGACACTATTCACGAATTCCAGGACGCTTTGATACGTCCTCGTGGGGAAACTACGCCCTGAATGGGCTGATCAAGACTTTTTGGAGTGATTCTATCTATGGCTACCCAATCGCATCGCCTCACAGAACAGGCCAGTGGCGTGTACATCATTGCGGCGACGCCGTTTGATGACCAAGGCGAGGTTGACCTGTACAGTATCGACAGCCTGACCGATTTTTATCTCGAGAAAGGCGTGACCGGCTTTACCATCCTGGGCATGATGGGCGAGGCGCCCAAGCTCAGCGAAGCGGAAACGACGCTGGTGATGGAACGTATCCTCAAACGCGTTGACGCCCGGGTGCCGGTCGTGGTGGGCGTGAGCCATTCGTCGAATCGGCACATCGAACGGCTATCCAAAGAGGCAATGGATCTGGGCGCGGCGGGAGTCATGGTGGCCCCGGTGCCCAATCTGAAGACTGACGAGCAGGTCTACGGCTACTACGCCAGTATTGCGAAGTTGCTGGGGCGGGACATACCGATCTGCTTGCAGGATTTCCCGCAGGCAACGGGCGTTCACACATCGGTATCGGTCATCAACCGTCTGATCGACGAGTTCGAGCAAGTGGTCATGCTCAAGCACGAGGACTTTCCCGGCATGCGCAAGCTGAGCCAGGTCAGGCATGACAGTGAGGCGGGCGGGCGGCGGCGCATCAGTATTCTGGTGGGCAATGGCGGACTGTTCCTGCCCCAGGAGATGCTGCGCGGCGCCGACGGCGCGATGACGGGATTCGCGTTTCCCGAGATGCTGGTTCAGGTATGCCAGCTGTTCAGCGAGGGGAAATCCGAGGCCGCAGAAGATCTGTTCAATATTTATCTGCCCTTGCTGCGCCATGAATTCCAGTACGGCATCGGCTTGGCCCTGCGCAAGGAAACCTTGCGCCGCCGCGGCGCGATCCGTTCGGCATTCGTGCGCAAGCCCGGCCCCGTGCTGGATGTTCGGGATCACGAAGAACTGAGTCGTCTGATCGCACGCCAGGAAAAGGCGTTGGCCTGATAAGCGAAAGCGACGGCGAAAGGACAAACCATGAAGAAAAAGCTTTATGTGATCAATCCTAACAGCAACACAGGCGTGACTGCGGGGATTGACGCTGCGCTGGATATTCTGCGCCAAGACGATGCGCCGATAATTGAGTGTGTGACATTAAAAGACGGGCCGCCGGGAATTCAGACGCAGCGCGACGTGGATCTGGCGGCAGTGCTGGTGTGGGAGTTCGCCGAGCAGCATCGAGAGGATGCTGCGGGATTTGTGACGGCCTGCTTCAGCGATCCCGGGCTGCATTCGCTGCGAGAGATACCAGGTGTTTTGTCACTGGGTATCAGCGAAGGCTCGGCGCTGACGGCGATGACTCTAGGCCAGAAATTTGGCGTCATCGCCATCCTGGATGTATCCATTCCTCGGCATATGCGGGCCTGGGCCGCGATGGGAATCAATGATCGTGTGGCAGGCGAAGTCGCGATCGGGCGGACGGTGGCGGAGTTGTCCGACAGCGAAGCGACCTTGAAATCCATGATCGAGGCCGGCAAGTCGCTGCGAGACAAGCATCGCGCCGACGTCCTGGTCATGGGATGCGCCGGGATGGCGCGCTATCGCGAGTCGTTGCAACAAGCCGTCGGGCTGCCCGTCGTCGAGCCTAGCCAGGCAACCGTCGCCATGGCGCTGGGACGACTGCGTCTGGGATGGTGAGCGCATGAGCCGATCCATCCCCCACCTCAAGTCCCAGTTCTTGCAGAGGTTATCCGAAATCGTCGGAGAGCCGGGACTCGTCAGCGACGCGCAGCAAAAGGACGATCACGACACTGATTGGCTGAAGAAATGGCACGGCCGCAGCTGCGCGGTGGTGCGACCCGCGAGTACTCAGGAGGTTGCACAGGTGATGCGCCTCTGTCATGAAACACGCATTCCGGTGGTGACTCAGGGAGGCAATACGGGAATGAGTGGCGGGGCCACGCCCGATGAGAGCGGTGCGCAATTGATTCTCAGCACGTCCCGGCTGCGGGGCATCAGAGAAGTCGACCCGCTGAATAACACCATCACCGCTGAAGCAGGGGTGTTGCTCGCGCATGTTCAAGAGGCAGCCCAGGAGGTGAATCGCTATTTTCCGCTGAGCCTGGGCTCGGAAGGCAGCTGCACCATAGGAGGCAATCTCGCCACCAATGCCGGGGGTGTTGCGGTACTGCGTTATGGCAATACCCGGGATCTGGCGCTGGGGCTGGAAGTCGTACTGCCCGATGGCCGCATCTGGAATGGTTTGCGTGCGTTACGCAAAGACAATACCGGCTACGCGTTGCGGGATCTGTTCATCGGATCGGAAGGGACGCTCGGCGTCGTGACTGCCGCCGTACTCAAACTGTTTCCGCGGCCTGTGGCGCGTGTAGCGGCGTGGGTCGGTTGCGACAGCATGGAAAACCTGCTGGCCTTGCTGGCACTGAGCCGGGATACCTGCGGAGACCGCCTTGTCGCATTCGAGATGCTGACGCAGGCGTCGGTGGATCTCATCATGCAGCACATCACGGATGCAAGACGGCCGTTGGCAAATGCGCATAAGTTCCATGCCTTGGTCGAGCTGGCCGATACGCATGAGAATGGCCTGGCAGAGATGTTGGAAGGAACACTCGAGCAGGCCATGGCCGCGGGATACGTCGAAGACGCCGCCGTCGGGCTCAATATTGCGCAACGGCAGGCGTTCTGGAAAATCCGTGAAGGAATCTCGCAAGCGCAAGTCCGGGCTGGCAAGGCTATCAAGCACGACATTGCTCTGCCTATATCGAAGTTGCCTCGATTCGTCGCTGATGCGGACGCCGCCGTGAAAAAGGTCAAACCCGACGCTTGCATCATTAATTTTGGCCATATGGGTGATGGCAATCTGCATTTCAATGTGCTGATGCCGCTGGATACGCCCCCGACTGAAATGTCGCAAACTGTGAAGCTGCTCAATCGCGTTGTGCATGACCTTGTCCACCAGGTCAACGGGAGCATCAGCGCCGAACACGGCGTCGGGCAACTGCGGCGCGATGAACTGCGTAACTACAAATCCGCCGTCGAGCTGGATCTGATGATGCAGCTGAAGCAGTCTCTCGATCCGAACCAGATCATGAACCCCGGAAAGTTGCTTTGACCGCATAGGCGAAAGCGCGCGGGTATGAAATTTTTTCGCAGTGCCGCACGATTGTTTTCAATGTCGTGCATTTTTTAGATGAGATAAGTATGAGTAATAGCAGACACTTGGGAATCGCCGTTGCCCAGATGGGGCCGGTGCATTTGAACGATAGCCGTGCCGCCGTAGTGAAGAGGCTCGTCGAGATGTTGAACGAGGCCGCCTCCAGAGGGGCGAAGCTCGTCGTGTTCCCAGAGCTGGCGCTGACCACGTTCTTTCCGCGTTACTGGATGACCGAAGAAGAGGCCGTCGAAAGATTTTTTGAACGGTCCATGCCGAACAAGGACGTGCAGCCCTTGTTCGATGCTGCGAAGGCTCGGGGCGTCGGGTTCTATCTGGGATATGCAGAGCTGACACCCAGCGGCGAACGCTTTAATACCAGCATCCTGGTCGACGCGAATGCCAATATCATCGGAAAGTATCGCAAGATCCATTTGCCGGGGCATTCCGATCACAAGGTGGATGCGCCGTTTCAGCACCTCGAGAAGAAATTCTTCGAGGTGGGTGACGTGGGCATTCCGGTGTTTGAGGCATTCGATACGCGTGTTGGCATGTGCCTGTGCAACGATCGTCGTTGGCCCGAGACTTGGCGCGTGATGTCGTTGCAGAGCGCCGAGGTCGGAGTATTGGGCTACAACACTCCGTCTGTCAATATTCATTGGAATGAGCCTGTGCATCTGCGCATGTCGACTCATCTGGTGTCGCTGCAGGCCAGTGCGTATCAGAACGCAATGTGGATCGCCGCTGCCGCCAAGTGCGGATCGGAAGACGGGCATCACATGATTGGCGGCTCTGTCATTGTCGCGCCGACCGGTGAGATTGTGGCTCGCGCCATATCCGAAGACGACGAGGTCATTGTGACATCGGCAGATCTGTCCTGGGTCGAGAATTTCCGAAATCACGTCTTCAATTTCGCCAAGCATCGCCGGCCGGAACATTACAAGATCATCGTAGAGCGCACCGGAGCAGGCGAGCCTTTGCCGATTCCGAAAATCTGATCTGCTCGCCTTTGGGCTGGCGGACTAGTGTGTGCCGCCAGCCAGCAAAAAAAAGGAAATAAATGAGTCAATACAATACCTCGGGTACCGAGGCCTTGAGTGCTGCCCAGACGCCTCATGATGCCGATACCCAAAACGATACTGGGCGCAGCAGTCCGATGCGGGCATTGATCGCCGCGGTCTCCGGCTATGCCATGGATGGCTTTGATCTCCTGATCCTCGGGTTCATGTTGAATGTCATTGGACTCGAGCTCGGGCTGACCGAAGCGCAAAGCGGGTCCTTGGTGACTGCGACGCTGATCGGCGGGATTTTCGGTGGAATCGGTTTCGGTATCCTCAGCGATTACTACGGGCGGGTCAGGGTGTTGACGTACACCATCCTGATGTTTGCGATATTCACGGGGCTTTGCGCGTTGGCCGTCGGCTACTGGGACTTGATGGCGTATCGATTCCTGGCGGGCCTCGGCTTGGGCGGCGAATTCGGAATCGGTATGGCACTGGCCATCGAGGCCTGGCCTGCGGAAAAACGTGGCCGCGTGTCTTCGTATGTGGGAATGGGGTGGCAATTGGGCGTGTTGGGCGCGGCGGTATTGACGCCCTTGCTCTTGCCTCACATCGGGTGGCGCGGCATGTTCGTCGTAGGGCTCTTTCCGGCAGTGGGGTCGTTCATCATTCGCAAGGTCATTGGCGAATCCGAAATATTCCTGCGTTCTGCCAAGAAGAAAAAGCGCGAGTTTCCGATCAAGACATTGTTCCGTGATGCTGAGACGACCAAGCGCAGCATCGGTGTGATCATTCTATGTTCCGTGCAGAACTTCGGGTACTACGGACTCATTGTCTGGATGCCGGCCTATTTGTCAAAAATGTTTGGCTATAGTCTGGCAAAATCGGCGGTGTGGACAGGCGCATCGATCATCGGGATGCTGGTGGGTATCTGGATTTTCGGCCAATTGGCGGATCGGATAGGGCGGCGTCCTACATTCATCGGCTATCAGATTGGCGCGCTTGTCATGGTGTTCGTTTATTCGACCCTGACATCTCCGGAGGCGTTGTTGATCGGTGGAGTGGTGATGGGCGTATTCGTCAACGGTATGATGGGAGGGTATGGCGCGCTATTGGCCGAGCTTTATCCGACTCATGCGCGTGGAACTGCCCAGAACGTGCTTTGGAGCATCGGGCGAGGAGTAGGGGGCTTCAGTCCACTAGTGATCGGCGCGTTGGCTTCTTATTATTCCTTCGGCGTTGCCATCGCAGCATTGGCCGTGATTTATCTGATTGATATCTTTGCGACGATCTGGTTGATTCCCGAGCTAAAGGGGGCCGAACTGGAATAAGCCGTACGAGCATCGCTGTGGCGCCACAGCGATGTTCAACGCGTCAATTCATTCCACCGTTGGCGCGCAGGGTCTGTCCATTCACCCACGAGCCCTGCGGGCTCGCAAGAAACGACACGACGTTGGCAATGTCCTCCGGTGTTCCGAGCCGCTCCAGCGGATTCAGTTTGGCCAGCCGGTCGATCAGTTCGGGGGATTTGCCCTCCAGAAACAAATCGGTCGCGGTAGGGCCGGGGGCGACGGCATTGACCGTGATCGACTTGCCCCGCAGTTCTTTGGATAGCACGCCGGTCAGGGCCTCGACCGCGGCCTTGGTGGCGGCGTACACACCATAGCCCTCCTGTCTCAGGCCGATGACGCTGGTCGAGAAATTGATGATTCGTCCGCCGTCACGCACGCGCCGTGCGGCCTGGCGCATGGCGTTGAAGCTGCCTTTCAGATTGATATTGACCAGACGATCGAACTCAGCATCGTCGAATTGCGCGATGGCCGATAGATGCATCACGCCCGCATTGTTGACCAGTACGTCGATGCCGCCGTAACGGGACTCGATGGCGTCGAACAACTGCTCGACCGCGGTGTTGTCGCTGACGTCGGCTTGCAGGGCATGGGCCTCTCCGCCTGATGCACGGATACGGGCTACGACTTGTGCTGCTTCGTCCTGGCGGCCAGCATAATTGACGACCACCGCGTAGCCGTCGGCTGCCAGGCGCTCCGAGATGGCGGCGCCGATGCCGCGGGACCCGCCGGTGACCAGGGCGACGCGCAATGGGGAAGTTGTGTTCATATTGAAATGTCCTCGGTTGTATGCCGTAACGGCTTAAAGACACTTTATTCGTTATTCTGCGTTGGATAATCGGGCAAAATTTGTAATGACTATTCAACCAATTGAATAATTGGCGGCTTGAGGTAATTCCACTACGCACGCTGCTGATGTTTGTTTATCAAATCAGCCCCTGACGTGTGCTGTAAAACGTTGCCGTGCAATGCGGCCAGCGATTGGTGCTTTTCAATCAACATCATGATCCCTTTGCCGGGCCTACCGGCAGATTCCCTGTCCCCCTACGATGGGGCTGTCCGTTGCCTGTGTCGCCGCAACGACCGCTTTCAAGCCGCCAGGCGGCGGCGCCAATCCATCGAGGGAATCATCATGACTCAGCGTATCAACGCGTTTGCGCAATCCCCAGAGTTGTTCAAGAAATTCGTCGAGTTCGGCATGCTCGTGAAGTCGGGCTCTATCGAGCACGAGATTCTCAATCTGGTTGATATCCGTGCGTCGCAGCTCAATGGCTGCGGGTTTTGCCTGGATATGCACGTCAAGCAGGCCAAGATCCAGGGTGAACGCGAGCTGCGTTTGCACCACGTCGCCATTTGGCGTGAATCTACCTTGTTTTCGCCGCGTGAGCGCGCCGCGCTGGCTTGGACGGAGGTGCTGACGCATCTGCCCGCACAGGGCGTGCCTGCCGATATCTATGAGCGCGTGCGTACGCAATATTCGGAAAAAGAACTGACCGAATTGAGTTTCGCCATCATGGCAATCAATGGCTGGAACCGTCTGAACGTTGGATTCCAGACTGTTCCGGGGTCGGCCGACAAGGCCTACGGCTTGGATAAAGCCAATCTGAGCTAAGGCATTCATCATGAAAATCCTAGTCATCGGCGGTACCGGTTTAATTGGTTCCAAGCTGGTCGCCATTCTGCTTCAGCATGGCCATAATGCCATCGCGGCATCGCCCGCCACGGGTGTGAACACGATTACGGGCGAGGGTTTGTCCGAGGCGCTAGAGGGCGTGCAGGTCGTGGTGGATGTGGCGAATTCCCCTTCGTTCGAAGACAAGGCTGTGCTGGAGTTTTTCGCCACCTCGGGGCGGAACCTGCTCGCCGCCGAAGCCGCAGCGGGCGTTCGCCATCACGTGGCATTGTCGGTCGTGGGTACGCATCGACTTGCGGAAAGCGGTTATTTCCGCGGAAAAATCGCCCAGGAAAAATTGATCAAGGCCAGCGGTATTCCATACACGATCGTCCATAGCACGCAGTTTTTCGAGTTCTTGGGCGGTATCGTGCAGTCAGGCGCTGAAGACGATCATATTCGTTTGCCCGCGGCTTACGTACAGCCTATTGCGTCGGACGATGTGGCCAGAGCGATGGCAGACGCCACACTGGCACCGCCGGTGAACGGGACCATTGAAATCGCCGGGCCAGAAAAGGTGCGTATGGCCGCATTGGTTGAGCGTTATCTGGCCAATACGGGAGATGCCCGTCCGGTTATTGCGGATCAGCAGGCCCGTTATTTCGGTGCCTTGCTTGAGGACGATACGCTCGTGCCGGTCCGCGATCCCCATTTGGGGGCGATTAATTTCGATACGTGGTTTCGCCGATCGCGAGCCACGTTGTAAGCCGATTTGGAAGACCGGTGGAGGTGGTAGCATCCGTTACCGCCTCCATCCTCAGATCCGAAATGAGACAAGTATGAGTAAATTGCAACCCCCGCCGTTAACGTTATTAGATAAATATCGTGGGGACGATTTCCAAGCTGTCTATACCGCTAATGTCACCGTAAACGGGGGCGAAGTACAGCACGGCCGGGCGTCAGGTGTTGCTCGTTCTGACGATGGTGCTTTACAGGTGGAATTGCGGCTGCCCACTGAATTGGATGGTCCCGGAGGCGGGACAAACCCGGAACAGCTATTTGCCGCTGGTTATGCGGCCTGTTTTCATGGCGTGCTGAGTTTGCTGGCGCTCAAAGCAGGTGTGATGCTGCGCGACGTGGAGGTTAAGGCCTCGGTGAGCTTCGGTCGAGATCCTGTGGACGGCTTGCATGCGCTGACTGCGCACGTCCACGTGCATTTGCCAGGCCTGGACAAGGCTGCTGCACAAGAGCTGGTGCGAAATGCCGAGCGTTTATGCCCCTATGCCAAGATGACACGGCAGGGCATCCACAGTGTCGTTACGGTGAATGATCCGATTTAGCCTTTGAGCAGAAAATTGTCCACGCTCAACAGATCCAGAGCGCGGATTTGAGCCGTCATGTAGTCAATGAAGACGCGAATTCGGCCAGGCAGGTGCTGCCGGCTCAGATAACACAGATAATGCCCCCGATCATCGGGAGCGTACTGCGGCAGGCAAGGGACGAGCGTTCCCTTTCTCAGGTATTCGCTTACTTGGTAGCCTGCCATTTGAGCGATTCCCTGTCCTTCGAGGACCGCTTGCAGTATGAGATCAGCGTCGTTGAACGAAAGCATGGATTGTGGCGTGAATTTGCGCGCCAGGCCATTCACTTTGAATTCCCAGTCATAGAGTCGACCCGACGGCAGCCGGAAATTGATGCAGCAATGCCGGGCAAGATCCTCTATCTCTGCGGGCATGGAATGCGTTGCTATATAGCTGGGCGCGGCGCATAACAGCATCTGCATCGGGACGATCTGTTTGGCGATGACTTGACTGTCCTCCATGCGGCCATCACGGAATGAGACGTCGATCCGGTTTCCCGTGAAATCAGTCGGGCCATCATCCAACAGCAGTTCTACTGAAATGTCGGGATAAGCCGTGCGAAACCCTTTCAGTAACGGCGCCACGATTTTTCGTCCAAAGCCGGTGGTGGCGTTGATGCGCAGATGTCCTGCCGGCGGGCCTTCTCGCAGTTCCCGCATGTCGTCCAAGGCCTGCACGATATGTTTGACCCCTGTATGACAGTTTTCGTAAAACCGTTCGCCTTCGCGAGTGAGGGACGTACTGCGCGTGGTGCGCAGGAACAGCCTTGTTCCAAGTTGGTCTTCCAGCTTTTGTACGCTGCGGCTGACGGCGGATCGGCCGATGCCGAGGCGGTCGCCGGCTTTGGCAAAGTTGCCTTCCGATGCCACCGCGATAAAGGCGACGACGCCCGCGTAGCTGGTCGCGAAGCTGTAGGCCAACGAGTCGGCACCGGTACCCGATGCAGCGATCGCAGAACTCTCGACGGATCTGGCCGATAGTCCGTCGTCAGGGGAGGCTGTGTTTTCCATACCCCTAAGACGTGCGGGCTATCGGATTTGTGACGTTACTTTTGAAAAAATTTTCAAAACGACTCTTGCTCTAGGGTATACCCTAGATGGTGAGGCCGCATGGCGCCACACGGAGCGTGGCGTCTGAGGGCTTATTGCACAGGTATCAGTGCCGGCGCGCCTTGCGGCTTGATCAGCACCACGACGAATTTGGCCGGCTTGGTGTTGCTGGCATTGCGTCCGACGGTGTGCACGTCATTAGGGCCTTCGTAATACGTCTGGCCCGGGGTCAGCGTGACTTCCTTTTCGCCCTCTACCTGCATCACGATGCTGCCTTCCAAGACATAGACAAACGCGTGCGCGTCGTGACGGTGGATGGGATCGGCGGCGCCGGGCGGGTAATCGACCGTGATCGTCAACGCCTCTTTACCCGGGAAGTCAGGCAAAGCCTTGGTCATCAACGGCGTAACGATGGGTTCTGGCACGCCGGCGCCATGGCCTCCGTGGGGCGGTGCGGCGACTGCGATAGTGGTGACCAGAACGCCAGCGGCGCTCGCGAGTAGTCCGTGCTTGAAGATATTGCGCATGACCTGTCCTTGTGTTGGTTGAGGTGACAGGTCCATCGTAGGGGGGCGGGCGTTGCGCCGGTAGATAGGCGAAAGGGATCACGATGTTGCCCGGACGGCACCAATGTCCGGGCGCAGACCACCATGGTGCCACGGGCTAGCTCGGGGAATACGAGGCGGCGATGCGTGCGAGTTTGTCCGGATTGCGCTGGACGAGCACGCGGGTGATGCGCTGTCCGTCGGTTTCATAGGACTGCACGGATTCCAACGCACCCTGGATATAGCGCAGCAGTGCCCATTGCCCGTTGACGAGTGCGACCTCGACGCGCAGCGTATCGCGATAGCGTCGCTGACCGGCATAAAACAGCTGGGCCAGGCGTTTGCCGCCGACCAGGCTGGCAAAACTGGGCACTTTGCCGCCGCCGTCGCCGATCAGTTCCGCGTTGTCATTGAGCAGGGCATACAGCCCATGGAAATCACCTCGCTGCATCGCGTCGGCAAAACCCAGCATCAGGCGATGATGCGTTTCGCGCGATACCTTATGGCGCGGGGGCGATTGTTGCAGTTGTTGTTTGGCGCGCCGAACCAGTTGGCGGCAGGCGGTCTCGGTCTTGTCCAGGGCCTTGGCGATATCTTCGTAGTCAACGTCGAAGACCTCGCGCATCAGGAAAGCCGCGCGGGCTTCAGGGGACAAGCGTTCGAGCATGAACAGGAACGCGACCGAAACATCGTCCGCGAACTCGTGGATTTCCTCGGGGGTGGACGGCGGCGCCATCAGGGTCGGCTCCGGCAACCACACGCCGGTATAGTTTTCCCTTTGGGTCTTGGCCGCGCGCAGGCTATCGATGGATAGCCGCGTGGTGACGGTGACCAGCCACGCCTCGGGGTTGTCCAGCGTCGAATGATCAGCCTCGTGCCAGCGTAACCAGGCGTCCTGGACGATGTCCTCGGCGTCGGCGACGGAGCCCAGCATGCGATACGCGATCGCCTGCAAACGGGGGCGATGGCGATTGAACAGACTGGTGGAGTCGGTCATGGGAATGGGGCCGCTGCCAGGGCGTGAGTGGACCGGAACGGCCGCTATTTTGCGGTCTCCTCAAGAAAACGGCAAGGGTGTCCCCAATAATCCTCATGGCGCCATGGTCAGCCCCATGCTTCCGACTGTTTGCCCGGTTGTGCGTTGCCCGTCATGTTCCGAACGGGCGCATGTCAATGTTCAAGAAATTCTTGCAGGCTTTCTACGCCGATCTGTGCTTTCCGGAGCGTTCTGGCCATCATGGCGCGACGACAATAGCGATACAGGATGTAGAGTGCTAACGCGCTGCCGGCGATGAGCAATGCGTGCCAGCCCAAGTCAGACAGCATGGCAAAAATCTGTTCGATCTGGGACGCAAAAATTCCTCCAATCATCAGTCCGGCTGACGCCCACAGGGCGACACCCGCGCAATCGTGCCACAGGAAAGACCGGAGTCTGACGGCCATGGCTCCGCAGAGCGGCACAGACACGAGTGATAACCCCGGAACAAAGCGGGCAACGATGAGCAGTCGCACTCCCCATTTGCTAAAGAAGTTTTCGGTTCGCGTAATGCAGCTCTCCCGGGAAAGAGAAAGGCTGCACACCGTATGAAGCGTTCGTTCACCGTAGCGCTTGCCTCCCTGAAACCAGATCAGATCGCCCAATACGCCACCGGCGACGGCGGCCGCCAGCATGACGGCCATCTGGGGCAGCATTGCCGACGCGCTGGGTGTTGCGATCGCGCAGCTGGCGCCGATCGTGATGAGGGTCGGCATTACCGGCACGGGTAAGCCCAGAGACGCGCCAAGTACGTTGAGAAACACCACCAGTACGCCATAGTGGGCGATGAGTTCATGCGACACCATGACGGTCTCCTTTGACGCAAGTCTGCTCTTTGAGACCAAATCGTATCGATGGGAGACGCAGGGCAGTAGCCCTGACGAGGGACGCGTCGTGTTGCGCGGGCGGCAACAATCCGTATTGGCGATGAGGGCCGGATGGCTGTGATGTGCCTGGATCAGTTTGTCATCGGGGTTTTCCGGGCTTTTCGCAGCAATACCCATCCGCCGATGGTCAGGCCCAGTCCGGAGATCAGCATGGGCAACCCGAAAATCAGCGACCAGAAAAAGAGCGCGACACGGCCGTCGTTGCCTCCCTCACCCCTGAGCGCGCCGGTGTCCATCATCAGCACGGCAGCGAGCAGACCGAGTAGTAGTGAAATGCCGAGAGGGATGAAGCCCCTGCCAAACAACTGATACAGGGTCGTGCTACGCAAAAGGAAAGCGGCGACGGCAATAGCCGTCAATAACGATAGGATCGAGGCGCCTATCAACACATAGTCGGTCGTGTTGGGGGCCGCCACGGTTCCGTCCGCGGCGCCAGTGGCGAACCCGAATACGCTAAATAGAGCCGGGTGGATGAAGCCGTAACTCGCGCGTCCGACAAATAGGCCAAACAGTATGCTGGCAATCCATTTGAGTGGGGTAGGAATCATGTGGGGGCTTTCTCGGTAATTCAATTTTTGTATCACTGCATACCCTCTTCGCATTGGACGGCTTGAAGGTAAAGGTGTTCAATCTACCAGAGTCCAGCCGCGCGTCCGCCCGGCCGGATCTGTCAACGATATGAGAGACATCATGAGTCAGGCCCCTAACAAGCTGCGCGCCGCCCTGAACGGGATTTCCGGCATTCTGGTTACTCCTTTTGACGACGCCGACAAGTTGGCGCCCGCTCGCCTCGCGCCCATTGTGGACCGTGCGGTCAATGCCGGGGTGCACGTGTTGGTGGCCAACGGTAATACCAGCGAATTTTACGGGCTGACGACCAGCGAAGCCGAGCAAATGGTGCATGCGGCCGCTGAGCATGTGGCGGGGCGTGTACCGCTGCTGGCTGGGGTGGGACGCAGCCTGCATGATGCGATTGCGTTGGCGCGTGCGTCCCGCGCGGCCGGCGCCAGTGCATTGATGGTGCATCAGCCGCCAGATCCCTTTGTGGCGCCGCGAGGTGTGGTGCAGTATGTCACGCGTATTGCCGAGGCAGGCGACGGCCTGCCGTTGGTGTTGTACCTGCGCGATGACGGGATCGGTCTGGACACGGTGGAGACGCTCTGCGCGATCCCCGGCGTGGTAGGTGTGAAATGGGCGTCGCCCACGCCATTGCGTTTGGCGGAGATCATTGAACGCACGCGTGAGCGTGATATCGCGTGGGTGGGAGGCCTGGCCGAACACTGGGCGCCGCCGTTTTATGCGGTCGGCTCCCGTGGTTTTACCTCAGGTCTCATCAACGTCCTGCCCGAGCGCTCGGTCGCGATTCATGCCGCTTTGGAGGCGGGGGATTATCCGCGTGCCATGGAACTGATACGCAGCATGGCCGAGTTCGAGGCGTTGCGTGCGCTCGAACGCAACGGCACCAACGTGACCGTGGTCAAGCGTGCATTGCAGTTGATGGGCAATGACTGCGGTGCCGTGCGCGCGCCGGGTGCCTGGCCCCTGTCTAACGAAGCCGACGACACGCTGCGCCGCCTGCTCGGCCAGTGGGGCTTGATCTAATTTCCGTGTTTTTGATGTTCACGCCGGCCTGAGACTCTGCAGGCCGGACGTGAGAGTGCGCCTGTCTTTGATACGGCGTGGCGTACTGCTGCGCGTCGCTGCCGTGCGACCAGAAATCCAATCATAGGAGTAGGAGACTTCATGTCTGTTTTTTCTCATACTGCCCGGATGGCGCGTCTGGCGGCTGCCTTTGTTGCTGCCGCTGTTGGCGCCAGCGTTGTTCCTGCTGCTACCGCTGATTTTTCCAGTCAGCCTCTCACTATCATCGTGCCTTATGCGCCTGGCGGTTCGTCAGACGCGATTGCCCGTCATTTATCGCAGCCGTTGAGCGAAGCGTTGGGCACCACGGTGATCGTGGACAATAAGGCGGGCGGGAATGGCGCGATCGGCGCGACGCAATTGGCGCGCGCCAAGCCAGACGGACATACGATCCTGATCGGTGCATTGGGCGTGTTGGCCATCAATGAGGGTCTGTATCCGCAGCTGAGCTATTTACCGCGCAGGGATTTTGACATGCTCACCATTGCGGTACGTACCCCGAACGCTTTCGCGGTGACACCATCGTCTTCGGTGCAGACCTTGCCCGAATTGATCGAGCATCTCAAGGCGGAAAAGGGCAATGTGCCGGTTGCAACATCAGGGTCCGGCTCGAGCGAGCATTTGACCTTGGCGCTCTTTTTACAGAATAGTGGTACGCAGGCCATTCATGTGCCGTACAAAGGCGGCGGACCGGCGATCACTGACACGATGGCAGGCCATGCAGAGGTTCTGGTATCGAATTTAGGCGCGGTGGCGCCGCATATTCAGGCAAAGCGTTTGCGTTTGATCACCGTGACGGGGGCGCAGCGGTCTGCATTGTTCCCGGATGTGCCGGTACCGGGCGAAGCCGGCGTGCCGGGGATGGATGTGTATTCCTGGCAGGGGATTGCCGCGCCCAAGGGTTTGCCGCCCGAGGTCAAGGAAAAACTGGTGGCTGCCTTGCATAAGGTCCTGACATCGGAGGAGTTTCGCCAAAAGATGTCGGGCTTGGGTTTTGAGGTCGTAGCCGACGGACCCGATAGCGCAACCCAGTTTCAAATTGCGGAAGCAGACCGTTGGAAAAAAGTGATCCAGGACGGCAACATTACCGTGGACTGATCACCTAGGTCAGCTGAGCCCGCCTTGTTCGATGAGCAAGGCTCGCATGCGTTCCATCGCTGGATTGGCGATGCTTGCACTGCGCCGCCAGACGAGATGCATCTCGGCACGGATGTGGTCTGGCAGATCGATGTCGCGCACGGTCATGTTATCCAGGCGCATGAGCGCGGTGGACGCGGGGACGAGCGCCAGACCTATGCCCGCGTTGACCAGTGCAATCATGGAGTGGGTGTGCCGTACATGTTGCATAAAGCGCGGCGCGACGCCGGTTTCATGAAATAGCGCTTGCAGCATTTCATGAAAATAGCGGCCGTCACCTGGTTGATACATGATGAACGGTTCATCGTGCAGGTCGCTCAGCCGCAAGCCTCGCCGGCGGCGGGTCAGCGGGTGGGCGCGAGGCAGCACCAATGACATCGGCTCACGTACGACGCAGGTCATTTCCAGGCCTTGCAAGTCGGCGGGCAAGCGGATAAGCCCCAGATCGATGCGTTCAGTGCGCAAGGCCTCCAGCTGGTCGTCGGATACCATCTCACGCAGTTCGAGATCAATGTTTGGTAATTGTTGCTGCGCGGCAGCCACCACGCGTGGCAGAAGGTCGTAGTTCGCGCCCGCCGAATAACCCAGGACAACTCGTCCCGCCTCGCCTTGCAGGGCATAGCGGGCCTTGCTCGTTGCTGTGACGCAGCGCTGCAGGATATCGCGCGCCTCGGGTAAAAACGCCCTGCCGGCCGCGGTCAGACGCACGCTACGTCGCGTGCGTTCGAGCAACGGAGTGCCCAGTTCGTGTTCCAGCTGCCGGATCTGCCGGCTGAGCGGGGGCTGCGTCATGTTCAGGCGTTCGGCGGCGCGGCCGAAATGCAGTTCGGTCGCGACTTCGACAAAGCAACGCAATTGACTGAGCTGGAACATGACATGGGTGAAGTAAAAGCGTTATCTTAGCTAACTTTGAGGAACCGCCCCGGTCTGATAGGTGCGACAGGTTCCTATCGCAGTTGGCCTCTGTTTTCCCCTATGTCCCAATCAGTTGATAAACCCACGTTCGCCGTATCTGGCCGCAATCCTGCCTCCGATGTCGGCACGGCTGTTCCTGCATTGCGGCTGCGTGCGCTTCATAGTTCGCGGCTCGCGCCAGTCACGCTCAATGTCGCCGCGGGGGAATGTATCGCCATCGTCGGCCCATCGGGCTCGGGCAAGTCGTTGCTGCTGCGTCAGATCGCTGATCTGGATCCCGGGCAGGGGACTGCCGAGGTAGACGGCCGGGATCGCACGCGAATGCGAGGTTTTGAATGGCGGCGCCAGGTGGTGTATTGCCAGGCCGAGGCCGGCTGGTGGGACGACGCCGTTGCGGCGCATTTTGCGGATCTGGACGGCGCACGCGTCATCGCGCAGCGATTGGGCTTGTCTGCGGCCAAGTTCGACGCGCAGGTGCTGGAGTTGTCGACGGGCGAGAGGCAACGGCTGGGGTTGGTGCGGGCGCTGTTGCTCAAGCCCCGTGTGTTGTTGCTGGATGAACCCACGGCAGCCCTGGATGAGCAGGCGACGGCACTGGTCGAGCAAGAATGGCAGCGCTGTATGCAGCAGGGGACAGCTATTGTGCTGGTGACGCATAACCAGGAACAAGCTCACCGTATGGGGCATCGGCAGTTCCGTATGGAAGCAGGCAAACTGGAGCCGCTATGAACGTGATTCCGTTACATGCGTCGGATTTGATGATCGCCTCCTGTCTGGTCGTGCTATGTGCGGGCGTATCGTTCGTACTACGACTGAATTTGCAGCGGCAGATTCTCTGGGCGGCGATTCGGACCGTATTGCAGTTGCTGCTGGTAGGGCATTTGTTGCGTGTGGTTTTCACGCATGCCAATCCCTGGCTGACGCTATTGATTATCGCGGTGATGATGGCGCTGGCGATCCGCGAAGTGGCGGCGCGGCCCAAGGCCCGCTTGATACAGCATGGCAACCTGGTAATCAGCGCTGTCGCGGTAGCGGCGGCGACGTTGATCTGTGTGTTTTTCATCACGAATACGGCGGTACAGCCGACGCCATGGTACGACCCGCGTTATGTCGTGGCGCTGGTCGGGATCGTGCTGGGCAGTGCGTTGAATGCGGCCAGTCTGGCACTGGATGCCGTATTGTCCGGTGTAAAGCGAGAGCGCCTGGCGATCGAGGCTCGCTTGTCATTAGGGGCGACAGTGCGCCAGGCGTTCTCTACCCTGTTGCGTGAGTCAGTGCGCCGCGGCATCGTTCCCAGCATTAATCAGATGGCTGCCGCCGGGATTATCACGCTGCCCGGCATCATGACTGGACAGATCCTGGCGGGCATGGACCCCACGGACGCAGCCAAATATCAGATTTTGTTGATGTTTCTGCTTTGTGGCGCGAGCAGCATGGCTGCCATGGGCGCTGCGTATGGTGCAGTTCGTCGGTTGACGGATGAACGCGGACGCTTGCGTCTGGACCGGTTTCGAGAAGAGATCTGACCGGCGTTTAGGTATTTGTTATCGACCTCGAGTCATAATGCGCGTCCATTGTGTAGGCGCTGTTCCCTCTGAAATTCGAGGACGCGCCAATTTTTCGTCCCTATCATGCAGATTGATAACGTCGATGTGGATCCTAAGCCGAGCGCATGGAGCCTATTCCTGATCTTTTCCCGCATCGGATTGTCGAGTTTCGGCGGCGGGTTGAGCGGATGGTTTTACCGCGAGTTCGTCCAGGACAGGAAATGGATGAGCGAAGAGGACTTCCTCAACGGTCTTGCGTTGTCTCAGGCTTTGCCGGGCGTCAATGTAAAGAATATGGCGATCTGGATCGGATACCGTTTGGCCGGCGCACGTGGGGCGGCAGCGGGGTTTATGGGGATTATCGTTCCTCCGGCGATTTTCATCATCCTGCTGGCGACGGTGTTCGCGGCGCTGACTGAATACTCTATGACGAACATTGCCTTGGCGGGCGCAGCGGCGGCCGCGATTGGTTTGTCCGCGAGTATGGCGATCACGACGGCGATTCGTGTGCCGAGGCGATTGTTGCCATGGATTTTCGTCGTGACCACATTTGTGGCGGTGGGGATATTGCAATGGCCATTGCTGTGGGTAGTGTTGGCCGAAGGCGCCCTGAGTGTCGGCATCGAATATGCCCGTTTGCGGAGAAAGGGGGCCTGAGATGGGCAATATCCTGTGGACACTGTGGGGAGTATTCGCGCCGCTTTCGCTGGTGACGATTGGTGGAGGGCAGGCCACTGTGGCGGAGATTCATCGCCAAGTGGTGGACGTACACCAGTGGATGACGCCCCAGGAGTTTTTGAATACCTTTGCGATTGCCCGGCTCGCGCCTGGGCCGGGTTCGTTGCTGGTGACCTTGATCGGTTGGGACGTGGGTGGCCTCTGGGGGGCGGTGGTGGGGACCATCGCGATTTTTGGCCCGACGGCGTTTCTGATTTATGCCGTGGCGTACGTCTGGCGCCGTCACCAAGGCGCGCGTTGGCAGCTGGCGCTGGAAGCGGGTCTGCGGCCCATCGCTGCCGGAATGATTTTGGCGGCCGTGTATGTGCTGTTCATGTCGCTGGAAGGCGGATGGTGGGCCCGCGCAATTGCTGTTATTGCGACGGTCTTGATGATGCGAACGCGCTTGAACCCGCTCTTGTTGATCGCTTGTGGTGCCGGTGCGTTGAGTGCCGCACATGTCGCGGGGTGGGTATAGCGAAACACCCTGGGCTGCCGGTGCGGCAGCCCAGGGCGGGTGAGCGGATGAACACCAAGTCAGGCCGTGAGTAACGTGACTTCGATATTTCCGCGAATCGCTGCAGAGTACGGGCACGTCTGGTGAGCGGTTTGGACGAGTTGTTGTTTTTGATCTGCGTCCAGACCTGGCAAATCGATATGCAAGGTGACGGCCAGGGCGTAGGCGTCGGCGCTGGTTTTCCCTAGCGACACGTCGGCATTGACGGCCGTATTCTCGGGCAACCTGATATCGAGTTTGCGTGCGGCCAGTTGCATCGCGCCGATGAAGCAGGCGGAATAGCCCACGCCGAATAATTGCTCGGGGTTGGTTCCCGGCTTGTTCGAGCCTGGAGTACTGAGTTTGACGGCCAGAGCCCCGTCGCTGGAGCTGCCTGTGCCTTCTCGTCCGCCCGTCGTGTGGGTATATGCCGTATAAAGAATGTGTTCAAGCTGTTGGGTCATGATGGCTCTCTTCAGAGTGGTTGATTCGAGCCGTCATTTCAGCGTGCTTGTGTATCTGCAGTGTGTCCCGGCTATGAGGGTTTTGTATGACAGTGTTTGCGTGGCGCCCGGCGCATGATCTGCATGCAAATGCATCAAGCCGCCTGACTCAAGCGGTGTCCAACTACAGCACGGTGCTCGGGGCGATGTAACCCGAGGTGGTCTCGTAATGTGTGTCCTTGATATTCCGTGCGCACCAGCCCTCGGCGGCGCAATTCTGGCAGCGCCAGGTCAATGAAGTCGTCAAGCCCGCCGGGCAGCCAGGGGGACATGATATTGAAACCGTCGGCGCCTTCTTCTTCGAACCATTGCTGTAGTTGGTCAGCCACGCTTTGCGGAGTGCCGATGATCTGCTGGTGTCCGCGCGCGCCGGCAATGCGCAGATAAAGGTCGCGAATGCTGAGGTTTTCCCTGCGAGCGAGGTCTATTAGTAGTTGCTGGCGGCTTTTTCCGCCATTGGTTTCAGGTAGATCCGGCAAGGGGCCATCTACCGGATAGGCAGAGAGATCGAAACCTCCAATCATGTTGGAGAGCAGTTGCACACCTACGATGGGGTGGATCAGGTCTTGCAGCCGGGCGAATTTTTCCTCGGCCTCGGCCTGTGTGCGGCCTATGACGGGGAAAATGCCCGGCATGATTTTGATTTGATCGGGGTCGCGGCCGTAGTCACGTGCGCGTTGCTTGATGTCGCGATAGAACGATTGGGCCTCTTCGAAAGTCTGGTGGGCGACGAAGATGACCTCTGCGGTGCGAGCGGCCAGATCGCGGCCGGCAGGTGAGGCGCCTGCTTGCACGACGACGGGGCGGCCTTGTGGAGAGCGTGCCACGTTCAAGGGGCCACGCACGCGAAAGTGCTCGCCCCGGTGATTCAATGGATGCAGTTTCTCCGGTTCGAAATAGACGCCGCTATCCTTGTCACGGATAAAGGCATCGTCTTCCCAACTGTCCCACAGGCCTAGTACGACATCGTGGAACTCGGCTGCGCGGGCGTAACGCTGGGCATGATCGACGTGGGCGTCGAGGTTGAAGTTCTGCGCTTCGCCTTCGCCGCTGGAGGTGACGAGGTTCCAACCTGATCGGCCGCCGCTGATCTGGTCGAGCGACGCGAATTTGCGTGCAACATGATAGGGCTCGTTGTACGTCGTCGAGACGGTTGCGATCAGGCCGATCTGCTCAGTCACGGCAGCCAGCGCCGATAGCAGTGTCAGCGGTTCGAAATGATCGCTGCGTGCGGTACGCGACAATGAATCAATGTTGCGATTGCGTACGCCGACGGCGTCTGCCAGAAACACCGCATCGAATTTCGCGGCCTCGGCACGGCGCGCGAGTTCAACGTAATGTTTGAAGTTGACGCCAGCATCGGCTTGGGCATCCGGGTGACGCCAGGCGGCGATATGGTGCCCGGTCTGCATGAGAAATGCGCCGAGCTTGATTTGCCGGGGAGAGGTGGTCACTGTCGTGGCTCCGTAGGATGTATGCCGTGGGATAATGGATCGATCACCACGCCATTTGCAGCGAGGCTAAAGAGGGGATGGGACGCAGGTAGAGATCGGTCTGCTCGGCGGGGACGCTATCAGCCTCTGCTGGCGCGCCATCGGGAGCGAGAAAATCCGAAAGAACGTCATCGCGGATACGGATGAATCGAGGATCGCTGCGATTGCGAGGATGAGCGAGCGGCACGGGAACGATGCGGCGGATGCGGCCCGGATGAGGCTGCATGATCACGACGCGGTCGCCCAGAAAGACGGCCTCTTCTACATCGTGGGTGACGAGAATCATGGTGATGCGTTCTTTTTCCCAGATGCGTTGCAGTTCGGTCTGCAGACGCGCCCGTGTCAGGGCGTCGAGCGCACCGAAAGGCTCGTCCAGCAGCAACACGCGCGGCCGATTGACGAGGCCTCGCGCAATGGCGACGCGTTGCGCCATGCCCCCCGAGATCTGGTGAGGATAGGATCGCTCGAAACCTTCCAGGCCCACCAGTGCGACGTGCTCGGCCACCAGATCGCGTTTCTGTGCCGCGGTGTGCGGGGAGTTGCGCAGGCCCACGGCGATGTTCTGTTCGACGGTGAGCCAGGGAAATAGACGATGGTCCTGGAAAACGATGCCGCGTTCGCGTCCCGTGCCCTGTACGGGTGTGCCGCCTAGGGTGATGTGGCCTTCGTAGTGATCGTCCAGCCCAAGTATCAGGCGCAGCAGCGTGGATTTGCCGCAGCCGCTGGCGCCGACGACGGCGACGAACTCTCCCGAGCGGACGTTCAGGTCAATCCCGTCCAGGACCTGCAGTACACCGCCCGCGGCTTGTGCACTGGCGTAGCGTTTTCCTACTCCATGCAGGTCGAGATCGAGTTCTAACGTTGCGGATTCGGTCATATACGTTCCTGTAGTTATTGCGCGGCACCGCGCAGGTGCGCGAGACGGCGTTCGACGTGGCGGGCCAGAGCGTTCATCAACCAACCGACCAAGCCCACGACGAACATGCCGAAGATCACCAGATCCATCTGGAAATGCTCGCTGCCTTCGATCAGCAGATTGCCGATACCGACGCCTGCAACCAGCAGATATTCCGCGCCGATGGTGGCCAACCACGAATAGATCAAGGCGAGATAGACGCCGGTGAAAATTGCGGGTGTGGCGGCAGGAAGTACGACGTGAAAGAACGTCTGGACGGGCGTATAGCCGTAGACTTCGGCGACTTCCAGCAAGGGTTTTGGAGTGCCGCGAATGCCGTCGCAGGTGTTCACGACGACCGGCACCAGCGCCGCCAACGAGAGAAAGACGACTTTGGCGGTGTCTCCCAAGCCGAACCACACCGAGATCAAGGGAATCCAGGCAAAGAGCGATATTTGCTTAAAGGTATTGAAGCTCGGCCCCACCAGTCTGTTGAACCAACGAGAGACGCCAAGCAGCGCGCCGAGCAGCAAGCCCGCCGATGTGCCGATGACAAAACCCGTGAGTTCTCGTGTCAGGCTGGCGCCGAGTGCGCGCCAGAGCTTGCCTGTCGTGATCTGGTCAGCGGCTGTGGTCAGGACTTTTCCCGGGGACACGAGCAGGGCCGAGTTGACGAGGTCGGCACGGGACAGCGCCCACCACAGCAGGATGGCAACGACTGGCAATACCAGGCCCCGCCAGCGGCGAGTGTCGCCATTGTCGTCGAGAGGAACTGGAGTGGCGCCGTTGGTGGTTGTTGCAGCGTTGCTCATGGCGCTTCTCCTTGGGTGCCCAGCCGCGACGCGGCGCGAGCGCCGATGAAACGCGCTTCTGACCAGTCGAGCAGGCGATCGATGAGGTAGCCAATGGCACCCACCACAATGACTGCGGCCATGACGAGATCCAGCTGGAAAAGCTGGCGGCCATAGACGATGAGGTAGCCCAGGCCTTCACTTGAGGCGACCAGTTCGACAACGACCAACGACAGCCAGGCCTTGGTGAAACCGAGCCGCAGACCGGTAAAGATGGTGGGCGTGGCCAACGGCAGCACGACCTCCACCACCTCCTGCCGCCGTGTGTAGCCGTATACATGGGCGACCTCGCGCAGTGCGGGACTGGCAAGCCGGAATCCCTGCAAGGTATTGAGCGTGACCGGGACCAATGCAGCCTTGGCAATGAGGATGTATTTCAACGGCTCCCCGATGCCGACCAACAAGAGTACGAACGGCAGCCAAGCCAGCACCGGAATTTGCACCAGCGCATTGAATGTCGGCAGCAGATAGGCTTGCAGCGGACGCCACAGGCCCATGGCCGTCCCCAGTATCAGCCCAAGCAGGCTGCCGACGGCAAAGCCGACCAGGACACGCAGCAGGCTGGCCTTCAGGTTCAACCACAGGTCTCCGCTGGTGGTCAGCTCGCTGAGCGTGTCCCAGACATACGACGGCGGAGGCAGGACTTGTGGGGAGATCCAGCCTTGCTCTGCGCCCAAGTGCCATAGGGCATAGAGCGACAGTGGCAATAGCCACGGGGCAATAAACCAGATCGCCGCACGTGCGTTCCACGCAGGCGCGTACGCTGACGCGAGATGGCGTGCGGGCAACGTCAGGATGCTCATGGCTGGTCTCCTAGCGAGCGCTGACCTGATTCGGTGCGGTCGTCGCTATGGTTTTTCCGCTGGCATCGGAACGTGCCCAGTATTGGTCCAGGCCCTTGTTCTTGAGGGCTTGTTCCAGATAGCGGGTGTCGAACCAGTCGTCGACGGAGACTTCGCGGCGGATCAGTTTCAGCTTGAGCGCATCGGCGGCAACGGCCTTGTAACGCGCGATGATGAAGTCATCAACGATGGGCGAGTTGCGAGATGCCAGGCTTTGCTGATCGAACTCGGCTGCCCAGGACGCATAGGGAACACCGCTTTTCTCCCAAATTCTGAAAAGCGCATCGCGATTGCTTTCGTCAGAGGCCCAGCGTGCGGCATCGACGAAGACATCGACAACTTTTTGTACCTGTGCGGGGTTGTCGTTTGCGAAGTCCTCGCGCACGAGTAGCGAGGCTTGGCGCGTATAGGCGGGGTCTTGCCCGCGTGTGGAGTAGATGATTTTCGCCAGGCCCTGGTCGCGAATCTTGAACCACTCGTAGCCGCCAAAGGCCGCGTCAACGCCATTGGATACCAGGGCGGCCTGCGCGCTGCCGGAATCGAGATTGACGCCCTTGAGGTCGCGCTCGGTCAGGCCATGCGCGGCGAGGACGTTGTTGGCGACCAGATGCCCATTGGTGCCGCGAAAGATCGAGACGCGCTCGCCTTTCAGGTCTTCGATGCGATTGAGTTTGGAGTTTGGCGGTACGACGACGTAGAGATTGTTGCGTGCGCCCGAGACCAACAGGATTTTGGTCTTCAGTCCGTTGGCACGGCCGACTGTGGAGGGCAGATCGCCCTGATAGGCAAAGTCGATTTGCTTGTTCGATAGCGCTTCGTTGACGGCAGGCCCTGCGCCTTTGAAGAACAGCCATTCAACTTTCACGCCGTCGGCCTGGAATGCCTTTTCCAATGCCTGGTTCGCTCGAACGACGCCGCCTGGTGAACCGCCCCAGGTGATGGGGTCGCCGCCGCCGGCGGTCGCGACACCGATTCGAATAACGTCAGCGGCATGTGCGCTCGCGGCGGCGCTGGCCAGCGTCAGCACGACGGCTGCGCGCGCTGCCAAGGTGGACAGAAAATTCATTAGATACTCCGGAAATCCCCGGCGCTCACGCCGGGGAGAATAGTCACAACATCAAGCCGCGCGGGCTTGTGGAATCGCGTTCAGTTTGCGTTCGACTTCGGTCCCCGCAAAGAATGCAGGGTTGGCCTCGGTGTAGAAACGGTAGGGGTTACCGAAAACAAAGGCTTTGAAATCGGCTTCGGTCAAGACGCCGTGCTCGACCAGATCCCAGCTTTCGGCCAGGGGCTCGGTCAGGTCGGGGACATCCCAATGCCCCACGTCGGAGGACCAGATCGCGTTGATCTTGGTTCCTAGTGGATGAACTTTTTCGTTGAAGGCGGCAGCCACTGTGCGATCGTCTGCCTCCGAGCCGAAGTAGAAGCTGTTGACCCAGCGATCGCGTATGTCTTCGACCTTTTCTATGCCCGCCAATGCGAAGTCATCGAGTTCGTCGGGATTGGGCTCGCGACTATGGGGCAGCGCCGAGATCCCCAGGCTGTCACGCAGGAGTTGCGCCGGATCGATGTCCCGGCCGCGGATGAAGTCTGCGCCGTAACGTTCGAACAGGTCTTTCAGCAGGCCTAGATCTGCATTGGCGGGGTTGTAGTTTTGAACCGCATGTCGATTACGTTTTTCCCATCGATCGACCAGGTGCGTATAAACATGTGAACCCCAATCCGCGCCGCCCTCCAGCAGCGCCACGCGCAATCCGGGAAAACGTCGCGTCACCCCGCCGAAGAACAGGGCTTTGGCAAATGCCTGCGAGCCATCGGCAAAATGGCCGATGTGATTGAACATGTAGTTGCTGATCGAGTGCCGGCCCGTCCAGCCCTGACTGCCATAGTGCGTCGTGACGGGGACGCCGAGTTCGACGACCTTGGCCCAGAACGGATCGTAGTCGTATTCGCTGTCGATACCGTAAAAATCAATATAGTGGGCATGCTTGGCAATATCGGGAAACTGATCTGCCGGGTATTTTTCAGCAATGGCCTTGATCGGGCGTCGCACGCCGCCTGCGATATTGATGACCTTGAGGCCCAATGTCTTGACGGCGAACTCCAGTTCTTCAATGCCTTCTTGGGGGGTATTGAGCGGGATGCCTGCCACGGGTGTCAGGCGATCGCTGTATTTCCGGTACTGGTCCGCATGGAAGTGATTGATCGCACGGTGCAAGGCCTGGCGAGTGTCATCGCGAGCTGCCAGCGGGGCCAGTACATCATTCGGGAATAATACCGAATAGTCGGCCCCCTGTTCGGCGAGGCGTTCGTAGAGTAGTTCTGGCAGCGTGTAGGTGGCCAGGTCCAGTGTGTTGCGCGTGACACGTGCCCACCACGGTGAGCGCAACGTGCGATGGTGTTGCCGTTCCTCCGGGGTCTGCGCATACCAGTCGCGTCCATTGCTCTTGGTGGAAAAGCGCGATCCCAATGCGCGCCGCAGCGAGTCGACGAGCTTGGCACCGCCGTAGTGTTGAACATAGTCTTCGAGAATCGGCGCGTAGTCGTTGACATGGACATCGGTGTCTATCACCGGGTAATCCAGCGTGGCTTTGACGGCTGCCGAGCGGGACGCGTGAATACGGTTCAAGCGGTCATTCATGGGGCATCTCCGAAACGAGGTGAACGCAGCTGATGCGGACACGTCCGGCCTCTGGGGACAAAGGCGTAGACGTATGCGCGATGCATAGTTCAAAACTCTAAGGGCAGGCGTCGGGATGCCAAACGAAGATTTCGTTCTTATCTACTGCTTATGAGTAAATTCCATGTGTACGGGATACGGCCGGCGTGGAAAACACGCGAGGGCTAAACGACGCGCAGGCTACGGACGGCGCGCCGGAAGATAAGCACCCGAATGATGCAATTGGACTTCGGCATGCTCGATGGCTTTGATGGCGCCTTTGCCTTTCTTGGCGAGCAGTTGTTCGAGCAGGGCTTCGGTCAAGGCCGTGGCGGCAGTGGTGGACGGAAAAAACGATGGGCTGTCTGTGGAAAACAAGAGCGTGCAATCCGCATCCAACGCAATGGGAGAGACCTTGCTGTCGGTCAAGGCCACGATCTTGCAACCTGCCGCACGAGCGGTGCGTGCAATCTGGCTGATCTCTTGTGAATACGGCGCAAAACTGATCAGCGCCATGGCATCGTTGGCGCTCAGCGAGCGAAGCTCTAATTCGAGCGTGCCGGCGTCACCGCGGATGAGAAATGTGCTGCTGCGAAATAGTCGATAGACATAGTGGAAACCGAATGCGATGGGATAGCTCGCGCGAAAGCCGGCGATATAGACGTTTGCGGCACGCGTCAGCATCTCTACGGCGACGGGCAGGGTCTCGGTGTTCTGGGCACTGGTCTGCTCGAGGTTTTTGAATTGTGTGGCCAGCATCTCGGCCTGCCGCCGTGATGCTTTGCCAGTGCCGATGATTTTGCGGGCGCGTTCGGCATAAGGCTGAGAGCTGCCGTGAATGGCATCGACAAAGAGTTCGCGCAGGTCTTGCCAGCCGGAATAGCCCAGGTGTTGCGCCAGTCGAACGAGCGTCGCTGGCTGCACGCGAGCCTCAGTGGCGATCTTGCGCATCGACATAATAGGGACGTTGCGCGGATGATTGAGCAGATACCGCGCCGCATTTTTGAATTGCGGGGTGAGGGCGGAGAACACCTGTCGTAAATGATCAATCAATTGATCGAGTGATTCGGGCGGGGGCGGGCTATCGGAATGCATAGTTGGAATGCCGTTGATGTGAAACGATTGTTGCATAAGTGCGCTGCCGTTGCAGGCGGGTAGGTATGGTCGGGGAAGAATGCGCTGGATGGGCGATGGAAATGATTCGTTTGTTCCCGTAGTTTGTGTTTATGAAACAAGTGTTGCTTTGATGAAAAAGAATCCATATACTGGCCGAACGACGCTATCGTCATCCGCTACCGCTTTCCCTATATATAGAGACTCGACCATGACGCACGTTTTCCATCGTCAGCCCAAGCAAAAGCTCCCCGTCGCTGTTGGCGGAAAAGGGATCGAACTGTTCGATCAGGACGGCAAGAGCTATATCGACGCATCGGGCGGGGCAGCGGTATCTTGCCTCGGGCATGGCCACCCTGTTGTGATCGATGCGATCAAACGGCAGGTGGAGTCGCTGGCGTACGCGCACACGTCGTTCTTTACGACCGAGGTGGCGGAAACCCTGGCCGACAGATTGGCCCAGTCTGCGCCCGGGGATTTGAACCATGTGTATTTTGTCTCTGGGGGATCGGAGGCGGTCGAGGCGGCGTTGAAGCTCGCGCGCCAATATTTCGTGGAAGTCGGCCAGCCGTCGCGCCGCCATTTCATTGCGAGGCGTCAGAGTTATCACGGCAATACGCTGGGGGCGCTGGCGATAGGCGGCAATGCCTGGCGGCGCGAGCCGTTTTTGCCATTGCTGGTGCCGGCGCATCATGTGTCGCCTTGCTATCCCTACCGCGAACGCAGGGAGGGCGAGAGCGATGTGCAATATGCCCAACGGCTGGCCGACGAGCTGGAGGCCAAGATTCTGGAGCTGGGCCCCGATACGGTGGCAGCCTTTGTCGCGGAGACGGTGGTGGGCGCCACGGCGGGTGCGTTGGCGCCGGTAGGCGACTATCTCAAACGTATTCGCGCGGTGTGCGATAAATACGGGGTGTTGCTGATCCTGGACGAAGTGATGTCAGGGATGGGGCGTACGGGATATCTGTTCGCTTGCGAAGAAGACGGTGTCGTGCCGGATCTGATCACGATCGCCAAGGGCTTGGGAGCAGGGTATCAGCCGATCGGCGCGACCTTGTGTACCGACCGTATTTATGACGCCATTGTGGGCGGCAGCGGTTTCTTTCAGCATGGACATACTTATATCGGTCATGCGACGGCATGTGCGGCATCGCTGGCGGTGCAGCGTGTGATTCAAGAAGACAATCTCCTGGCCAACGTCCTGGCTAGAGGCGAACAACTGCGTGCGGGGCTGAGGGCTGCGCTGGCAGATCATCCGAATGTCGGGGACGTGCGTGGACGGGGCTTGTTTGTGGGCGTGGAGTTTGTGGCGGATCGCAGTACCAAAGAGACGCTGGATCCTGCCCAAAAGACCCATGCCAAACTCAAAGCGACGGCCAAGCAGAACGGTTTGCTGGTGTACCCCATGGGTGGGACGGTAGATGGCGTCCGGGGCGACCACGCCCTGCTGGCGCCGCCGTTTATCTGCACGCCTGCAGATATCGACCGGATCATTGACCGGTTTGCTCAGTCCGTGCGCGAAGTCCTGCCGGTGGCGTGACACATAGACTGCTTATGGGCGGGCAGCTAGCGGATGCATCGAGTTGGTGCATCCGATGGCTGCGATGAGGTACGCAGGGTGGGCTTTCAGGCGGTCGGGTATGCTCTCGCCATGACGAGAAATATTCAATATGCGGGCGTGTTTTCGTTGCTGATGGCGGCGATCCTGCCGGCCATGTCCCAAGCGCAGGAATTCGACCGCTATGGCCATGCGTTGATCCAGGATAAGCAGGGCTGGGTCTATGTCGATCGGGATCAGCGCCCTGTATTGCGGCCGTATATCTTCGATAACGGCCCGGATTACTACGAAGAAGGCCTGGCCCGCTTTGTCGATAACGGCAAAATGGGTTTTCACGACGAGGCCTTGCACGTGGTGATTCCGGCGGTATACGACTTTGTCTTTCCATTCGAGAACGGAACGGCCCAAGCCGGGACGAACTGCACCTTTCATCGCGCGGCTGAGCATTCGAGCGTATCTTGCCAGCAATGGAAAACAGTTCGCAATCCGATGCGCCGCGCGGGTGCCAGATAGCGGCTCAACGTCCCGGCAGCCTTTTGCGTGCGTGTTTGCGATAGATGCGCAACGCCGGATTGCTGCGTTGCATGATCCCTTGATTTGACAGTGAACACGAGTACACTCGGCAGACATCTTTCGTAGTCGATGTCTTTGCCGAACAAGGAGCTCGTATGGCTAGTCTGACGATCAATGGCAAATCCCAAGAGGTGGACGTTCCCGATGATATGCCGCTGTTATGGGTGATTCGTGACCGGCTGGGAATGACCGGCACGAAATTCGGGTGTGGCATGGCCATGTGCGGCGCCTGTACGGTGCATCTGGATGGGCAGCCGATACGCTCCTGTATTACGCCGGTCGCGGCTGCGGCCGGCAAGCCGATCACCACGATCGAGGCGATCGGCGATGATGCCGTCGGCAAGGCTGTCAAAGAAGCCTGGGTAGAGGTCGGCGTGCCGCAATGCGGGTACTGCCAGTCGGGCCAGATCATGTCTGCGACCGCGTTGATCAAGGGCAACCCCAAACCTACCGATGAGGACATCGACGCCGCCATGAGCGGCAACATCTGCCGCTGCGGCACCTATCCGCGCATCCGGGCGGCGATCAAGGAAGTGGCCATTAAACAGGCCGCCAGCACGGGAGCCGCGAAATGAACCATTTTGCTCATTTGATGACGCAGCCGTCCGGGGCGATGGCTGATATGGCTCGTGCAGACCAGTTGGCCTCGCCGGGCCGGCGCGATTGGATGAAAGCGGCAGGCGCGTTGACCGGTCTGGTGCTGATGGTGGGCGCAGGCGGCATGGTGCGCGCCGCCGAGGCGGCTAAAGAAGAAAAGAAGTACGGCGCGGACGGCATGCCGCACGGTACGGTGGATGATCCTCTTGTGTTCGTATCGATCGGCAAGGATGGCATTGTCACGATCATCGCGCATCGCGCCGAGATGGGTACGGGGGTACGGACAGGCTTGCCGATGGTGGTGGCCGATGAACTCGAGG
Organism: Bordetella genomosp. 4; assembly: GCF_002261185.1. GTDB lineage: Bacteria > Pseudomonadota > Gammaproteobacteria > Burkholderiales > Burkholderiaceae_B > Bordetella_A. The sequence continues at coordinate 278,305 of NZ_NEVQ01000022.1, read as the reverse complement.
CCGACTGGAGCAAAGTCCGCGTGATCCAGGCGCCAGGCGATGAGCCGCGCTATGGCAACCAGGATACGGATGGTTCGCGCAGTACGCGGCATTTCTTTGAGCCCATGCGGCGTGTCGGTGCGTCGGGGCGGGCGATGCTGGAAATCGCGGCGGCCAAGCAATGGAATGTGCCCGTGACCGAGGTCGTGGCGCGCAATCACGAAGTCCTGCACGAGGCGTCCGGACGCAAGCTCGGTTATGGCGAGCTCGCCGAGGCGGCGGCTGCGCTGCCGGTGCCCGCCACCGATACATTGCGGTTGAAAAAGCCGGAGCAGTTCCGCTATATCGGCAAGCAAAGTACGCGCAGCGTCGATATTCAGGACGTTGTGTCCGGCACCACGCATTTTGGTATCGATACCCGCCTGGAGGGCATGGTATATGCCGCGGTCGCGCGGCCGGCGGTATTGGGCGGCAAGGTCAAGAGCTACAAGGCCGATGCGGCCATGAAAGTGCCGGGTGTGCTCAAGGTCGTGGAGATTCCTGCGGGCCCGATGCCGCCGGTGTTTGCCGCATTGGGCGGTGTGGCCGTGATCGCAGCCGATACATGGGCGGCGATGAAAGGACGTAATGCCCTGGAAATCGAGTGGGATGATGGCCCTAACGCCAGCTACGACTCAGAGGCGTTTCGCAAGACCTTGAGCGAAGGGGCGAATAAGCCTGCTCCAGCGGTGCGCAATGATGGCGATGCAATGAAAGCCCTGGAGGGCGCCGCACAACGCATTCAGGCCGAATATTACCTGCCTCATTTGGCGCATGCGACGATGGAGCCTCCTGCGGCGACGGCGCGTGTGGCCGATGGCAAGTGCGAGGTCTGGGCTTGTGTGCAGTCGCCATACGGTACGCGCGAGAATGTGGCCAAGCAGCTGGGGCTGGATATCTCGGCCGTCACGGTTCATCAAACGCTGTTGGGCGGTGGTTTTGGCCGCAAGTCCAAGTCGGATTACGCCGTCGAAGCGGCGTTGCTATCGCGCGCCATGGACGGCAAACCGGTCAAGGTCACCTGGTCGCGCGAGGATGACATCACCAACGATTATTTCCATACCGTATCGGTCGAGCGGCTGGAGGCAGGTATCGACGCCAACGGCAAGGCCGTCGCATGGCTGCATCGTACTGCCGCGCCGACCATAGGGTCGACCTTTGTCGCGAATGCACAAGGCCAGCAGCCTTTCGAGCTGGGGATGTCGGCCGTGAATATCCCATTTGCCATTCCGAATTTTCGGGTCGAGTCGGTGCCTGTCCCCGCCCATACGCGTATAGGCTGGTTCCGTTCCGTGTCGAATATTCCACACGTTTTTGCGGTGCAGAGTTTCGTCGCGGAAATGGCGCATGCCCTCAAGCGCGATCCGAAGGATTATTTGCTGGAGCTCATCGGACCTGCGCGCAAGATTTCTCCGTCAGATATGTCCGACAGCTGGAATTATGGCGAGTCGCCCGAGATTTATCCGCTGGACACCGGCCGTATGCGGCATGTGGTCGAGGTGGCCGCCAAAGCCGCGGGGTGGGGACGCCAGTTGCCGGCTGGCCGCGGGCTGGGCTTGGCAGTGTCATATAGCTTTGTGACCTACGTGGCCACGGTGGTTGAGGTCGAGGTCGGCAAGGATGGCAGTCTCATCGTGCATCAAGTGGACGTAGCGGTCGATTGTGGTCCGCAAGTCCATCCCGATCGGGTGCGTGCCCAGGTGGAAGGGGCATGCATCATGGGGCAAAGCCTGGCTACGCGTAGTGAGATTTCGTTTGCAAAGGGCCGCACCAACCAAACGAACTTTCACCAGTATGAGGTCACGCGTATGTCGGAGGCCCCGCGGGCGATCAAGGTGCATCTTGTCGAGCACGGCTTTGATGTGCCCTTGGGCGGCGTAGGCGAGCCGGCTGTGCCGCCGTTTGCGCCGGCCTTGTGTAATGCGATTTTTGCTGCAACAGGCAAGCGTATTCGCAATCTGCCTATCCGGGATCAGCTCAAGGCATGATGGAGCAAATGCTTCGGCCCAGGCGATGTGCCTGGGCCGAAGTTCGCGTCACGATGGCGATCAGTTGACGTTAATGCCTTCTGCTTTCAGGATGGGCGTCCATTTGTTGATTTCGGATTGCACCCATTTTTTGAGGGACTCTGGAGTCTGACGGTCCTCGGAGACGATTTCTGCTCCCAGGTCGGCCATCTTGGCGGTGAAGTCCGGCGACTTGAGCGCGGCCTTGAGTGCTTTATTAAAGATGGCGATGTCTGCGGCAGGCGTGCCCTTCGGCGCGTAAATGCCGTGCCACACTTTTACCTCGAAATCCTTGAGCCCTTGTTCGTTCAGCGTGGGGGCGTCCGGCAGTTTCGAGATACGGTTCAGTGTGGTGACGCCATAGAACTTGACGTTGCCTGCCTGAATGTGCGGGATGGTCTGCGTGGTCTGGTCGCACAGCACATCGACCTGTCCGCCTAGCAGCGCAGACATGGCGGGGCCGGTGCCTTGATAAGGAATGGTGGTGAATTTCACACCGAGTGCTTGTTGCAGCAGCGAGCCGCACAGTTGCGAGACTGCCCCCGGGCCGGCATTGGCGAGGTTGATTTTGTCGGCGTTGGCTTTGGCATAGGTGATGAATTCCGCCATGTTGTTGGCCGGGAAGTCTTTACGGGCCAACAAGGTCATCGGAACATCGATGACTTCGCCGACGTACTCGAAACTTTTCAACGGATCGTATTTCAGCGCTGGGTAGAGCGCAGTGGCGGTCGCCATGCCATTGTGGTGAATGAAATACGTATAGCCGTCAGGCGCCGCATTGGCGACATAGTTGGCAGCAACGGTGCCGCCTGCGCCGGTACGGTTTTCTACGACGATGGGCTGTTTGAGTATTTTGCCGAGTTCAGCGCCGAGCGAACGGGCGACGACATCAGTGGGTCCGCCTGCGGCGAAGGGAACGACCAGCGTGATGGGTCGGGAAGGATAGTCCGCGGCCTGTGCGCTCGATGCAAAGGAAAAGGAAAGCGCGAGCGCGGACAAAGCAATATTTATAGGGCGTTGGAAAAGCATACTGTCTCCTGTTAGGGGCACTATGTTTTCCGAACCGCTTCAGTTCAGCAATTTGATTTTTTGGAACCAAGGGTTTGGAGCGAGGAAAGTCGGGTAAACCCTGGTGCTGCATTGCGGAAAAATTTAGCAAAAGCTATGGCTTTAATTAGAGCCATAAATATATTGCGGTGTTAGCGCCCTATTAAAGGAAAGAATTAAAAATAAGTGTCACAAATAAGCCTGAATTGGTGCTGAAAAAGCATGGCCATCTGCGGGGATAGAGGCCGTTCTGGCGTGGCAGTATTGTTTCAATTTATTGAAATTACCTGTGCGGCATTTGTTCGAAGATTTTCTTATTTGTTAATGAATCGTAAGAAAAAACAGTAGCTGTTAGGTGTCATTGGGATGCGCACAGGCTGTGCCTAGAATTCCGACTTCTGCGGGAGATAAGCGAAGATGGGCTGTTTTAGTCCCAGGGTAATCCCGAATATGAACGATAGTTATGGAATTTGCCGATATTCTGACCGCTCTCGATCCACGTCTACCTTGTGGTGAAGACCTGGAATACGACGCCGAGTTTCTGCAGTTGCAGCAAGCTGCGGTCGAGCGTAGCGAGCAGCAATTCGGGTCGACGATCATCCCGGCCCAGCCGCCTGACTGGCGCGAAGTCGAACGACTTGCGCGCGGGTTGCTGGACCGGACGCGCGACGTGCGCATCATGGGTTATCTGACGCAAGCCTGGACAGAGACTCGCGGTCTGCCGGGCTATGCCGACGGCCTGACGTTGGTGGCAGACACGTTGGAGCGTTATTGGGACGCGGTGCATCCCCGTCTGGATAGTGTGGACGATCACGATCCGATGCCGCGTATCAATGCGTTGGTATCGCTGGGTGATCATGCCGGTGGTGCACGCAGTGCGCGTTCCAGCCGATTGGTCAATGGCGTGCACGGACAATTGTCGTTGCGCGATGCCGAGTCCTTGCTGGACGGCAGTCGCTCGGATCCGGATTTCTATCCTGGCGGCCGTACGCGCTTGATCGAACATTTGCGTCAAGCATGGCTGCAGCAAGATGCGGATTTGATTGCCTTGTCCGCTGCGATACAGGCGTTGCGCCGCATCCAGAATCAAGTCGCCGACAAGCTCGGGCAAGAATGGGTGCCGGATTACGTGGGCATCCTGCGGACGCTGGACGTGGTGATGCAGGTCCTGGGTGATAACGCCCCGATGAACGGTGCGGGCGCGTTAACTGGGGACGCAAGCCCTGTGGCTCAGCAGGAAACGGCTGCGCAGACCTCGGCAGAGCCGACTTCATCGCCCGCTGCTCCAGTGCCCGTGATGCGTTGGCAAGACGCCCAGATTCAATCACGCGAAGAAGCGGCAGCTATGTTGTCCAAGGTCTGCGCGTATTTTGAAGTGTATGAGCCCAGCCATCCGGCACCGTATTTGATACGGCGGGCGCAGCAATTGATTTCCATGAGTTTTCACGACATTGTTAAAAATCTGGCGCCGCAAGGTCTTGAGCAGTTCGAGGCCTGGTTGCCCAGGGACGCCAATGGCGGACCTGGCAACTGAGGTGACGTAATGCAGGCACACATATAGCTGGACAGGAGAGCACACATGGTAACGACGACACTAAAGGGTAGCGGGCAGAAGTTCATCGCACGTAACCGAGCCCCGCGCGTGCAGATCGAATATGACGTGGAAATCTATGGTGCGGAGCGCAAGATCCAACTGCCTTTTGTGATGGGTGTGTTGGCAGATCTGGCCGGCAAGTCCGTGGAGCCTCAGCCTGATGTGGCCGAACGCAAGTTTCTGGATATCGACATCGACAACTTCGATGAGCGCATGAAAGCCATTCAGCCGCGCGCAGCGTTCCAGGTGCCTAATACGTTGACCGGCGAAGGCAATCTGAATGTGGATATCACGTTCGAGAGCATTGACGATTTTTCACCTGCCACGGTGGCACGCAAGGTAGGCGCGTTGAACGAACTGCTGGAGGCCCGTACGCAGTTGGCGAACCTGCTGACCTATATGGATGGCAAGACAGGCGCCGAGGAATTGATCGGCAAGGTATTGAAAAACCCCGCTCTGATGAATGCGTTGGCTGCCGCACCGAATCCGGATGCGCCGACGACGGGCGCCGATACGCCCGAATCTGATCCGGCCGCGAAATAAACGATAACGGAGATCGCGATGACTGCAGTAGCCAAACACGCAGATGCCCGCAGCACCGAAACGCTGGAGGCCGATGGCCTGTCAGCGTTGCTGAAGAAAGAGTTCAAACCCAAGACCGAGCAGGCTCGCGAAGCCGTCGAACACGCTGTCCGTACGCTAGCGCATCAAGCGCTGGAAAACAGTGGTGTGGCAGTGTCCGCCGATGCTTATCGAACGATTCAGGCCATCATCGCCGAGATCGACCGCAAGTTGTCGGATCAGATCAATCTGGTGATGCACCATGCTGATTTCCAGCAACTGGAAGGCGCCTGGCGCGGTCTGCATTATCTAGTGACCAACACCGAAACGGACGAGCTGCTGAAGATCCGGGTGATGTGCATCTCGAAAAAAGAACTGGGCCGTACCTTGAAGCGCCACAAAGGGGTGGGTTGGGATCAAAGCCCGATCTTCAAGCGCGTGTACGAAGAGGAATATGGTCAGTTTGGCGGCGAGCCGATCGGCTGCCTGGTCGGCGATTATCATTTTGATCACAGCCCGCCCGATGTGGAGCTGCTGAGCGAAATGGCGAGGATCTCTGCCGCAGCGCATTGCCCGTTCATCGCAGGCGCATCGCCCAATGTGATGCAGATGGATTCGTGGCAAGAGCTGGCGAACCCGCGCGATTTGACCAAGATTTTTACGAACACCGAATACGCTGCATGGCGCAGCCTGCGCGAGTCGGAAGATTCGCGTTATATCGGCTTGGCGATGCCGCGATTCCTGGCGCGCCTGCCTTATGGTGCGCGTACGAACCCTGTCGATGAGTTCGACTTCGAAGAAGACACCGACGGCGCGAATCACGATCGTTATGCGTGGGCGAACTCGGCGTATGCCATGGCCGCCAACATCAACCGTTCGTTCAAGTTGTACGGTTGGTGCACGTCGATTCGCGGTGTGGAGTCAGGCGGGGCGGTGGAGAACCTGCCGTGCCATACGTTCCCCACCGATGACGGTGGCGTAGACATGAAGTGTCCCACCGAGATCGCGATCAGCGATCGCCGCGAAGCCGAGTTGGCCAAGAATGGCTTCATGCCGCTCGTGCATCGCAAGAACTCTGACTTTGCGGCGTTCATCGGCGCACAGTCTCTGCAAAAGCCGCACGAATACTACGATGCCGATGCCTCGGCCAACGCCAAGCTGTCGGCGCGCCTGCCGTATTTGTTTGCCTGCTGCCGTTTTGCGCACTATCTGAAGTGCATCGTGCGCGACAAGATCGGTTCGTTCCGTGAGCGTGATGACATGGAACGCTGGCTCAATGACTGGATCATGAATTACGTCGATGGTGATCCTGCGAACTCGTCCCAAGAGACCAAAGCACGCAAGCCGCTCGCGGCTGCCGAGGTCCAGGTGCAAGAGATCGAGGACAACCCCGGCTATTACTCCGCGAAGTTTTTCTTGCGGCCTCACTATCAGTTGGAAGGGCTGACAGTGTCGCTGCGTCTTGTGTCCAAGCTGCCATCGTTGAAAAAGAATGATGGTTGATTGGATGCTTTTTTTTCAGGGCACTTCGTGCCGTGACAGCAACTTAGGGAGAGAGAAGTGTCTGTTGACATGTTCATGAAGATCGACGGTGCCAACGGCGAGTCGAAAGATGCCAATCACAAGAATTGGACCGATATCATTTCGTTCTCGTGGGGTGCCACACAGCCCGGCAACATGGCTAGCGGTGGAGGCCTGGGTGCTGGAAAAGCCAGCTTTAACGACTTGCATGTCGTGGCGCGTATTGACAAGGCCGCTCCGGCTGTCATGAAGCATTGCGCCAGCGGCAAACACTTGAGCAAGATCGAATTGTCGGTGTGCAAGGCCGGTGGCCAGCAGATTGAATACACGAAGATCACGCTGGAAGACGTACTGGTCTCGTCCGTGCAGTTGACGGGTGAACTCAACCAGGAGTCTGTGACGGTGAACTTCGCTTTTCAAGCGGCCAAGGTCAAACAGCAATACTGGGAGCAGACGGAACAAGGCGGCAAGGGCGCGGAAAGCGTGGTCGCTTGGGATATCAAGAAGAACCAGGAAGTTGGTTAAGACGTCGGTACGGAACTGACGTCTGCCGATGTCGGGTCCGTCCACGTCATTCTTGCTCCCTTGAGCTGGCGCCACTGCGGGAAGTGTTTTGTGGTGGAGTCTCTCCGTTTCATGGCGACGGGCGATTTTCGGATCGACCGTCGACTTTGTTTTTTGTCTGCGGTGCTTTCTTATGATCAGACCTGCCGTTGCGTTGCGTGAAAGCAGCTTGTCCCAGCATCTGGAGACGATTCAGTCGCAGATACGTCGTCAACCGGCGGACGCTGACTTGCGGGCGCAGTTGTTCCAATTGATGGTTGTGCAGGGTGATTGGGGACGAGCATCCGAACAATTGAAGCTGTCTGCCCAGTTGAACGCGCAGGCGCAGCCTACCGCCATCTTGTACGAGCAGGCGATCGCTGCTGAGCGTCAACGCGAGCGCGTGTTGCTTGGCCAGGAGCAACCCGCCGTGTTTGGCCAGGCGCCCGCGTGGTTCGCTGATTTATGGCGGGCCTTGAGTTGCGATGTCGATGCGCCGGAAGATGCGGCGCAGTTGCGTGCACGAGCCTATGAGGCGGCCGAATCGCGAGCCGGAACATTGACGGTGTCCATGGACGATGCTGCGGCGACGTTCGAGTGGATCAGCGATGGCGACAGCCGCCTGGGCCCGGTTTTTGAATTCATGTCGGCGGGGCGTTATGGCTGGGTCCCGTTCTCGGCGTTGCGCGAGGTGCGGCTGCTGCCTCCCGAAGGCTTGTGCGATGTGGTGTGGGCACAAGCGGAAGTGACGCTCGACGAAGGCCGCACACAATACGGTTTGATCCCAGCGCGTTATCCGGCTCTGCCGGGACAAGTGTTCGCCGACCTGCCGGATGGCGTCAAACTCGGGCGTATGACAGATTGGCATCCCTTGCAAGGCGAGATGTATGCCGGCGTGGGGCAAAAAATGTGGATGACCGATCAAGGGGAGTACGCATTGCTCGATATCCGGTCGCTGGAGATGCGCTGATGGCAGTATCTGAGTCGACGGCTAGCCTGCGTCCCTGGGAGCAATTGCCACGCAGTGAGCGTGTGGCTCGGGACCGTTTGCAGCCGTCGCTGTTGGATCGCTTGATGGATAACGATCCGTCCAAACGGCAGGAGCCTCGCGAAGCCTCGATGCTGACCCATGAGGAACTGCGGGTCGCAGTGTTGAGGGATCTGCGGTGGCTGCTCAATACGGTCAATCTGCAAACCACGGATGATTTGTCGTCGTACCCTGCGGTGCCGGAATCGACATTGAATTTCGGCGTGCGGGCCATGGCGGGCAAGCGCATGTCTGAGATCGACTGGATCGATGTCGAGGATTCGATTCGTAATGCGATAGCGGCGTTTGAGCCTCGTATTCTGGATTCCTCGGTTGAGGTCCGCTGTGTGACGGACACGGGCACCCTGGAACATCACAATGTGCTGAGCCTGGAAATCAAGGGCATGTTGTGGTGCGTGCCGCATCCCATGGAATTCCTGTTTCGCACAGATATTGACCTGGAAAGCGGCCATATGGATTTGCGCGACCTGGGGGGTGTTGCCTGATGGATTCGCGCTTGCTGGACTATTACAACCGCGAATTGGTGTACATGCGGGAAATGGGCGCCGAATTTGCCCAGATGTACCCCAAGGTGGCAGGTCGTCTGGGGATGCACGGCACCGAAGTGGCGGATCCGTATGTCGAGCGGCTGCTTGAGGGTTTCAGTTTTCTGACTGCGCGTATCCATCTGAAGATGGACGCCGAGTTTCCGCGGTTTTCGCAGCGCCTGTTGGAGGTGGTGTACCCCAATTACCTGGCGCCTACGCCTGCGATGGCGGTAGTGCAGTTCTCTCCCAGCATGAATGAGGGCACGCTGGCCCGCGGTTTCGATCTGCCGCGAGGTACGCTGTTGCGTGGCCGCGTGCCGCGCGGCGAGCAGACACCGTGCGAGTTCATGACGGGCCATGCGGTGCGTCTGTGGCCGCTGCGTGTAACGCAGGCCGAGTTCACAGGGACGCCGCCGGACCTGCCATTGGCACGGCTCGGATTGGGCGGACGCAATAGCCGCGTACTGAGCGCCTTGCGGATTCGCATCGAGGTCTGCGGCGGCGTGCGTCTGGAAGACATGGACCTGGACCAGTTGGTGTTTCATCTGGCGGGTCAGGATCTGCAGATGCAGCGCTTGCTGGAAATCCTGATGGGCCATACCGTCGCGGTGCTGGGTCACGATACGCAGCGGCCGGTCAGCTGGATTAACAAGCTATCTCCCTCGTCGATACGTCATGAGGGGTTCGATGACGATCAAGCTCTGCTGCCGACGGATTCCCGCGTGTTCCAAGGCTATCGCTTGCTGCAGGAGTACTTTGCGTTTCCACGGCGATTCCTGTTTTTTAGCGTGAATGACCTGAAGCGCGGCTTGCGCACGCCGCCTTTGCCTGGGGGCACGCGCCGGGAGACGCGCAGCTTTGACCTGACGTTTTTGTTCTCCGTCGCTGCGCCGGAACTCGAAGGCGCTATTGCGGCGGAACATCTGGCGTTGCATTGTGCGCCGGTCATCAATCTGTTTCCCAAGCGTGCTGATCGTATCGCAGTGACCTCGCGCACGAGCGAATACCACCTGGTCGTGGACCGTACGCGTCCGCTCGATTACGAGGTGTTTGGCGTGACGCAGGTGTTGGGCCATGCTTCTGCCGAGCGGCCCGAGCAAGAGTTCCGGCCTTTTTACGGCACTCTGGGCTCCGATCCGGATGACTACGGTGCCTACTACTCGACACGCCGCGAGCCGCGTTTGTTATCTGAGCAGGCAAAGCGCAATGGCACGCGAACGGGCTACATCGGCAGCGAGGTGTTTGTGTCGCTGGTGGATCGGAACGAGGTGCCGTTTTCCGGTCAGCTGCGTCATTTGACCCTGGACACGCTGTGCACGAATCGGGATCTGGCGATGTTGTTGCCGCTGGGGACGGATACGGATTTCACCTTGCGCGTATCGGCGCCAGTGGGCGCAGTCAAGGTGCTGCATGGTCCCACCCGTCCGCACGCGGCGTTGGCAGAGAATGCGGCGACGTGGCATCTGATTAGCCACTTGGGCTTGAATTACCTGAGCTTGATGGACCTGGATGCAGAGCAAGGCGCCCAGACGCTGCGCGAAATGTTGAACGTGTACGGCAACCTGGCCGACCCAGTCGTGCGCAAGCATATAGGCGGCGTGCGTCACGTGCGCGCCGATCCGATGCATCACCGACTGCCCCTGCCGGGTCCTATTGTGTATGGACGAGGCGTGCGCATCAGTTTGCAAGTCGATGAGGCTGCGTTTTCGGGCATCAGCCCGTATTTGTTTGGCGCCGTACTGGAACAGTTTTTTGCCCGGCACGTATCGATCAATATGATGTCGGAATTGGTGTTGTCCACATTGCAGCGTGGCGATATCGCCCGCTGGAAGCCCCGCATGGGGGCTCGGCCCGCCGTATAGGGCTGTCAAGGTTGAATGAAAGGAGTCGTGCCATGAATACCGCTGCGAAACGTCAGTATCCGGTCTACGACCCGGTGCATTTGATTGGCACGGTGTTGCATCGTGATGACGACGGCGTTTTTGTTGTCGAGTGTGACGGGCACCAGTGGCGCACGCGGTTGGCCGCCAGCTGCTTGCTGATGCCGCAAGCGGGCGATCATGTGTTGATCAGCGGCCCCGAGGCGTCGCGCGTATATCTGATCGCCGTCGTGGAGCAGGCAGATCCGCAGCGTACGCAGCTGGAGACGGTGGGCGATGTCGTATTGCGATCGCGCACGGGCAGCGTGTCTCTGGAGGGAGCCACTGACGTGCATGTGTCCGGGCAGAACGCGGTCAAGATCGATACCGCGTCGCTGACACTGCAGGCGAAAGAGGCCAGCTTTGTCACGGAAAAAATGAAATATCTCGGCGCCGAAGTGACCGCCACGGTAGGCACTACACGTGTGGTCGGCAAGGTTTATGAGGCCATCATGGATCGATTGTCGTTTCTCTCGCGTGTGACGTTCCGCGCGGCGGAGGAGGTCGAACACGTGCGCGCCGGTTCCTTGGACTATCGCGCCGACAAGAGCGCGCGTTTGCATGCGTCATACACCATGGTGACCGGCGAGAAACTCGTGAAGGTGGACGCCAAGCAGATTCATATGGGCTGACGGATGACAGACACGATGGCGCAGGCAGGGGTGGTACACGCGACGGCCGACGAAATGTCCGGGTCGCAACCCGCTGCGACCGAAGCTGGCCAGCAGGCGCCGCAGATGCTGCCAGATTCTACGGGCACCTTGCCGGGCATGCCTGCCGAGTTCTGGCGGGCGTTGTCGCAGGATCCGTATTCCCACGATCTGTTCCATACGTTGCGCTGGATCGATGCGCGGGCCGGCGCCCGTTTGCCGCTAGGGCGCGATACCGTCGCTCGCAATGAACCTGTACGCTTGCGACAAGAACCCTCGATGGCTTTTGCGCCGTCGACGCTAGCTTCTGTCAGGCTCGGGCGCGGAAACCGGCCGCCGGAACTCTCGATCTACAGCTTTGGCCTGTTCGGTCCGAATGGTCCGCTGCCGCTGCATTTGACCGAGTATGCACGCGAGCGCATGCATCACTATGGCGATCGCACCTTGTCCGGGTTTGCCGATGTGTTTCATCATCGGTTGATCCTGTTGTTTTATCGGGCATGGGCCGATGCACAGAGCACGGTCAGCCTGGATCGCAAGGAAGCCCGCTTTACCCGCTATGTGGCGAGTCTGCTGCATATGGGCATGCCGTCGTTGGCCAGACGCGATGCGGTGATGGATCATGCCAAATTTTTCATGGCGGGCCAGCTGCTGCGCCAGACCCGGAATCCCGAAGGGTTAAAACAGATCCTGCAGACTTTTTTTTCCGTGCCGGTACGTATTGCAGAGTTTGTGCCGCAGTGGATACGGTTGGATCCGTCGCAACGGCTGGGGCTGGGCGGTGCTATGGGATTGGGGCAGGACACCATTCTGGGGGCGGCGGTGCGTGACGCGCAGCACAAGTTCCGCATCGAACTCGGCCCCTTGACGCGAGCCGATTACGCCAGTTTTCTGCCCGGCGGCCGGCGTGCCAGACAATTGCTGCATTGGGTCCGAGACTACATCGGTGTCGAGCTGGCGTGGGATGTCCGGCCCGTGCTAAGGCGGCAGGACGTGCGCGGCGTCAAACTGGGCGAGCCGCAACCTTTGGGCTTGTCGTCCTGGCTGGGTAAGCGCCGGACGGAACAAGGCGACGCCCGCGATTTATTACTGGATTACGAAGGCCGTGACCGTGCAAAGCGTGACGCACGCCAGGCGGCTGCAACATCACAACCCGAGGAGGTGAGATCGTGACGCATGACATGTTCTACGATGGTCAGGTATTGCATTGGCCAGGCCATGGAAAATTCCGTGCGACGAGCGGCATGCGCGGCTCACAGATTCCGTCGGAATCATGCACGCCGGATGCAGGCCCGGTGCCGCCTGGCTTGTACAAGATATTCCTGGCGGATCAGGGCGTGGCGAAAGATGACGGACGCGGCGCTTGCGCGTTGCAGCCGGCGTGGGGGATTCAGACGATCCCGCGTGGCGCTGCTGCGGGGGCGTGCGAGCCGTACTGGGCCAACTGGGGCGTCAATCGTGCGCGGATGGAGCCGGCCGATACGGCTACGCGCAATCGCTGCTCCCCAGTTCGCGGCGGTTTTTACCTGCACGATTCGACCAAGGGTTTCAGTCACGGGTGCATCGAGGTCGATGGCCGTATTTTTCCGCTGCTGCGCACTTATGCGCGTGGCGGTAGAGGGCGTTCGACGATGATCATCAAGGTCGAGTATGTAGCCGGCCGCGCGACCAATGGAGGCACGCTTGTCGAATAATGCACGATGCCTGGGGGTGCTATTGGCAGCCGCCCTGACCGGCACGGCAGCGCAAGCGGCCGGGCCGATCAAAGTCGAGAACGCCCTGGCGCAATGCGTCGCGTTGCAACCAGGCGTACGCACGACCACCGGACAGCAGGTGATGACTGAGGCGACCCTGACTGTCAAGAAATCGATCGGAGAGTGCGGTTGCAAGTCTGCCATTGCGACCTATACCTCGCAGGTGGAGATGGAGGGAGGGTATCGCAGCTTTTTGCAGCGCGGCGCCTTGCTGGTCAAGGAGTCGGGCGTGCAGCCGCTGACGTTGGCCAGCAGTGCACAACTGCTGGGGGATCGAGGCCTGGTGCTGTCGTTGGCTTGTGCGGGACCGGATTGACGGTGCTCAAGCATGGCGCTTGATTGATTTTCCTGTTTGATCCTGCCAGATTGTGCTGGCGGGCGGGTTCGTTTTCACGCTGGGTACTACACAACGATATGTCTGACATTGGCCGCATAGATTTGTTTGGCAAGCTCAATCCGCTGCTATACCAGGCGCTGGAGGGCGCGACCTCGTTTTGCAAGCTGCGAGGCAATCCCTATGTGGAACTGGTGCACTGGATACACCAGATCGTGCACACGCAGGACAGCGATCTGCATCGCGTCGCGCGGCGGTTTGATGTCGATATGGGGATGCTGCAGGCCGATCTGACACAGGCGTTGGATCAACTGCCGCGTGGTGCGGGGTCGGTGTCCGACTTGTCGGAGCATATCGATCATGCCGTTGAACGAGCCTGGGTGCTTGGATCGTTGCGCTATGGCGCCGGGCGCATTCGCGGCGGGCATTTGATCGCGGGGTTGGTAAAGACCTATGCCTTGCGTAATGTGCTGCTGGGAATGTCTGACCAGTTCTCACGCATCGTGCCGGATGTGCTGCTGGAGCAGTTGGACGACATCGTGCGCGGATCGCCCGAGGATGCCACGGCGCAGCCGGTGGAGACCGATGCGGGCGGTCAGCCATCAGCCGAGGGCGGCGGCTCGGCATTGGCGAAGTATGCGGTCGACTTGACTGCCAAGGCGCGTGCGGGCGAAATCGACCCCGTGTCCGGACGGGATGAGGAAATTCGCCAGATTGTCGATATTCTGATGCGGCGCCGGCAGAACAATCCGTTGCTGGCAGGTGAAGCCGGTGTAGGCAAGACGGCAGTGGTCGAGGGGCTGGCGCTGCGTCTGGCCAGCGGCGATGTGCCGCCTCCGCTGCGCGAGGTTTCTCTGTTGTTGTTGGATATCGGCCTGTTGCAGGCAGGGGCCGGTGTCAAGGGCGAGTTCGAGCAACGGCTGCGCAGCGTGATCGATGAAGTGCAATCCAGCCCGCGCCCGATCGTGTTGTTTATCGATGAGATTCACACGCTGGTAGGCGCAGGCGGTGCAGCAGGGACCGGGGATGCGGCGAATCTGCTCAAGCCCGCATTGGCGCGCGGCCAGTTGCGCACGATCGGCGCGACCACGTGGTCCGAGTACAAAAAATACATCGAGAAAGATCCCGCGCTGACGCGGCGTTTTCAGGTGGTGCAGATCCATGAGCCGGCCGAGCCTCGTGCGGTAGGTATGCTGCGTGGCCTGGCAGCGACACTCGAGGCACACCATCAGGTGCTGTTGCTGGACGAGGCGATCGAGGCGGCGGTGTCGTTATCGCACCGATATATTCCTGCCCGGCAGTTGCCTGACAAGGCGGTTGCCTTGCTGGACACGGCGTGTGCCCGGGTTGCGGTGAGCCAACATGCGGTGCCTGCTGCACTGGAAGACGCGCGTCGCCGTATCGAGGCCCTGGAAATCGAGCAGCGTATCGCCATGCGCGAGGCGCATCTGGGGGCGGGCGAGGAAAGCCGGGTGACGCAGGTCGCCACGGATCTCGAGCAGGCGCGTGCCCAAGAGCGCGAACTGGTGCAACGCTGGGAGGCCGAGCGTGAGCTGGCCGAGCGGGTGTTTGCGTTGCGGCAGGCGCTGGATGCGTCGAGTGCGCATGATAGTGGGTCCACCGGCGCATCTGCTGGCAGCGTGGTTGTTGCGGGTGAGGCATCGACGGCGCGTGCCACTGATGCGACGGATGCCGCGGGAGCGAGTGCTACGGCTTTGGCTGATGCATCGGCGCAGCGCCCTGTGGCCACGGCGGACCCCGCGCAATTGCGATCCGAGCTGGCGCAGGCTCAAGAGGAGCTGACTCGCCGTCAGGGTGAGCATGCCTTGATTTATCCCGCCGTGGATGCAGCGGCAGTCGCGTCGGTCGTCGCGGATTGGACCGGCATTCCCGTGGGCCGCATGGTGCGCGACGAGGCTCATTCGGTATTGCGTTTGGCAGATACGCTGGAGCAGCGGGTCATTGGGCAACGGCATGGGCTGGAGGCTATCGCGCGGCGTATTCAGACGTCCCGTGCGCGCCTGACCGATCCCAACAAGCCGGTGGGTGTGTTTTTGCTGTGCGGCCCCAGCGGGGTGGGCAAGACCGAGACGGCTTTGACCTTGGCCGAGGCTCTGTACGGCGGCGAGCAGAATCTGATCTCGATCAATATGAGCGAGTTTCAGGAATCGCATACGGTGTCTACGCTCAAGGGTGCGCCGCCGGGTTATGTGGGGTACGGCGAGGGCGGCGTGCTGACCGAGGCTGTGCGGCGGCGTCCCTATAGCGTCGTACTGCTCGACGAGGTAGAGAAAGCCCATGCGGACGTGCATGAGATTTTTTTCCAGGTCTTCGACAAAGGCTGGATGGAAGACGGCGAAGGCCGCTATATCGATTTTCGCAATACCGTCATCATCCTCACCTCGAATGTCGGTACCGATTTGATCACCAGCCTATGCAAGGATCCGGATCTGATGCCGGATGCCGATGGCCTGGCCTCTGCCCTGCGCGAACCGCTATTAAAGGCGTTTCCTGCAGCGTTGCTGGGGCGTCTGGTGGCGGTGCCCTATTTGCCGCTCTCTGACGAGATGCTGGCCCGGATCGTGGATCTGCAGTTTGAGCGGGTTCGCCAACGGCTGTGGGATAACCATGGCATCACGTTGACGGTCAGCCCCGAGGCGACGGCGCTGGTGGTGGCGCGTTGCACCGAAGTTGAATCGGGCGGACGCATGGTGGACGCGATTCTGACCAACACGGTGTTGCCGCAGATCAGCCGCGAACTACTGACTGCTTCAATGGACGGGCGCCGCGTGAACGCCGTCAGTTTGCAAGCGGCTGATGGAGAGTTTCAGTACGAGTACGAGACGCAGCCTTGAGCCGTTGGAGATACTCGCCGTGCGTTATTTGCGGCGGGGCGTGTCTGGCTCGCTGTCTGTGTCGTCGGACGTGGGGGCGGGCCGTTGTACGCGCGCCGGGCGCAGGTAGCCGCCATATTCGCGCAAATGATCGCGCGCCGCCCACCCCTGATTATCGTGATCCTGCGTGCTGCGCAAGGCTTCGCTGACAGGGTCCAGGCGATGCGGGGCGAGCGGATCATGTGAGGGCAGGGTCGAGGGCGTTTGATCAGAAAATACGTTGTGCACGCCTTCGCCTTCGTGAGAGTCCAGCAGGTCCAGAGGATCGCGCAGCGGCCCTGAAACATTGGCATCGCCGCGCGGCAAATGACGCAGCGGATCTTCCGGATTGCGGGTTTGCGCGGATTCCATATCGAAGGGATGTGCGGAAACATCGGGTACGCTGCCGACGGGAAGCGTGCCGGGGCCGAACAGGTCGCTGAAAACGTCAGTGGATGAGTTATCAGCAGATGACGTAGCGGCAAACGGCTCGTCGAAAAGGCTTTCCTCGGCGGCGGAGGGATTGTCTGCTGGTGCTGCCGGCGCGAATGCGTCCGTGGCCGAGGCGGCAGCGAAGTCTTTTGCCGGCGCAGGCGGAGCAACGGGCTCAACGGTTGACTGTGGCGGGACATCCTCGGTGAACTGGGCTGCTGCTGCAGTCTCTGCAGCAGGGGCGGTTGTGTTGGGGATATCGGCAGTTGGTGAGGTGTTCGTCGAGGTATCGGAGGAATTTGCGCTTTCGGATTGAGGGGCGGTTCCTGGCTCGGGTTTGGCGGTGACAAGTGGGGCTGCCACTTCTGCGGCAGCGGACATCGTTGCGGTTGCTGCCGCGATGACGCCCGGGGCTGATGTCGGGGGCGGTGGCGAGGCAGGTGCAGACGTAACCCGCGAGATAGGCGTCGGGTTTTCCCGAGGTGCTGCGGATTTTGGCGTGATCGCTGCAGGGTCCAGCAATGGGCTTTCGAGCAGGGGATCCGGTTCTGCCAGGAGCGGGTCCGGCGCCACGGCGCTCAGCGTCGCGAATCCGCCTGGTGATGCAGCGGCGTTCTCGGCTGCGGGGGCAAGCGGGTCTTCTGCTCTGAGCGTATAGGATCCGATCACCAATTCGTCGCCTGGAGAAAGCGGCACCTCTTGGTCTCGCTGGATTGCGCGGCCATTGATGCTGACGCTGCTCATGCTGCTGAGATTTACCAGGTAGCAGGCATCGTTGCTGATACGCAAGGCGGCTTGAATACGGCATATGCCGCGTTCAGGATCTGGCAGGATGAGGCGGTTGTCTGCCGACCGTCCCACCGTGCCCCCTGGGGCTTCGAATACCGCGGACCAGGGCGTGATGAAGCCGGAGTCGTTGGGATGTTGCTGAACGGTGAGTTTCATGCAGGGATCTCCAGTGCAGATTGTTCAATGATAACGACCCTTATAGGTGGAAGTGATGACCGGCAGTGATGAAAATTTATTGGCTCAGGGTTTTTTCGCCATGAGCGTAACAGTCGTAACTGTTTCTGTATTTACACGACAGTTTCCTATTTTTCGCTTGATATAGTCGGTTTATTCATAAGCTAGGGAGGCGAGCCGCGAATGATGGTGTTCCGTAATACCTCGACTGCGCTTGGGAGAGTCCTGCAGACAGGGCTGCTGATGATGTTCGCGCTCGTGATCGCGGGCTGTTCTTCCACCGCCAGCCGTGTTGCGGTGCCGTATGCGATTGAGCTGACGGCGGATAAGCAGGTGAACCCCGACATCAACGGGCGGCCTTCTCCTGTACAGATCACAGTCTATGAATTGAGCTCCACCAGCGCGTTCAGCTCTCGCGATTTTTTTGCACTGCAGTCTGATGCCCAGGTGGCGTTGGGCAAGGAACTGCTGAATTCGGATCAGGTCGTGCTGCGCCCCGGCGAAACAAAGACACTGCACTATGCCGGCAACACCGAGGCGCGCATGGTGGGCATTGTGGCGGCCTACCGCGATTTGGAGAAAAGCCAGTGGCGCCTGGCGGTGGAGTTGCCTGAGGCGCAGAAAACCAACATCTTCAAGGTATGGCAGTTTTCACCCAACGAAGAGACGATTAAGGTCTCGGTCAAAGATAACGAAGTGGTTGTCACGGATCGGGATAGATCGTGGTGGCCGTTCTAGGCGCACGGCTCGCGCTGCCCGCGGTCTGACTCCGCAACCCTATTGCAAGCATAACCATGGCAGAGAAGAACAAAGTCATTTGGTCAGAGGGGATGTTTCTGCGTCCCCAGCATTTCCAGCAATTTGAACGTTATCTCGAGGACGCGCTAAAGCAGCGCACGGCAGCGCTGCAGGGGTTTTTCTGGGGTTTCAGCCATCTGGTGCTGGATCGCGATGCGCTCGCGATTGGCAAGCTGGTGATGACGGAGGCCAGCGGCGTCTTGCCGGACGGTACGCCGTTCGACTTTTCTCATCCGGATGATGCGCCGCAAGCGTTGGATGTGCCCAGCTCGGCGCAGGACGTGCGGGTCATGCTGGCTTTGCCGCGTATGCGGCCTGGGGCCACTGATGTGCAGTACGAGGATGAAGCGGATTCGCTGGCGCGCTACCTTGTGCAAGAGGCGGAGGTCGCCGATTCGGGATCAGTGGGATTGGAGCCGGCATTGCTGCAGGTGGGACGCCTGCGCTTGCGCCTGATGCTCGAAACCGACATGGGCGACGAGTGGATGGGCCTGGGCGTGGTGCGTGTCATTGAGCGCCGCGCCGACAACCGGGTCGTGCTGGACGAGCGTTACATTGCGCCATGGCTGTCGGTGGGCGCGCATCCCTTGTTGCTGGGTTTTGTGCAGGAACTCTACGGTTTGCTGCAGGCGCGCAGCGAGGCGCTGGCGATGCGCCTGTCGCAACCCGGCCGAGGCGGCGTGTCCGAGGTCTCCGACTTCATGTTGTTGGAGACGGTGAATCGCTATATCGGATCGTTATGGCACACACGCCAGTCGGCGTGGCTGCATCCCGAACGCCTGTTTCACGACTGGCTGATGCTGGCCTGCGATTTGGCGACCTATACCGCGGCAACTCGGCGTCCTGAAGTGCTGCCGACTTATGAGCATGACGATCTGCAATTGACGTTCGGTACCCTGATGGATGAATTGCGCCGTTCGCTCTCGGCGGTGCTGGAGCAGCACGCTTTGCAGATCCCGCTGCAGGATCGCGGCCAGGGTGTAAAAGTGGCGCAGATTCCCGATCTGGAGTTGCTGCGCACGGCGGGCTTTATCCTGGCCGTGCATGCGGACATGCCGTCGGATACGGTGCGCTCGCGCTTCCCCGCACAGGTCAAGATTGGACCCGTAGAACGTATTCGCGATCTGGTGCATTTGCAACTACCCGGTGTGACGGTACGGGCTCTGCCGGTGGCGCCTCGCCAGATTCCCTACAGCGCGGGCCACGTGTATTTCGAGCTCGACAAGGGCGGCGATTTCTGGAAACAGCTGGAGCGCACGGGCGCTCTGGCCTTGCATTTGGCGGGCGAGTTCCCGGGCCTATCCATGGAGTTCTGGGCATTGCGCGACTAAGGTAGCCCGCCGGAGATATCATGCACGCATCTGATTCTGCATTACCCGGCCCCATGGGGTCAGGCCTTCCAGAAGGGGGCGCTTCGGCCTCCGGCCGATTGCGGCCGCACGAGTATGTGATCAGCGGCTCTAATCCATTGGTCGCCGCCGCGAATCCATTGCTGGATTTGATTCCCCAGATACGTGCGACGACGTCGCACCCTTCGCCAGCCATGCTGCGCGAGCATCTGCTCGATGAGATTCGTCAGTTTGAGTTGCGAGCGCAGCAGGCCGGCATCCCTAACGAAACCATTCTCGGGGCACGATACTGCTTGTGCACCGCGTTGGATGAGGCGGCCGCGCTGACTCCATGGGGAGGCAATGGGGTATGGTCGGCGCACAGCCTGCTCGTGACGTTTCACAATGAGACCTGGGGCGGCGAGAAATTTTTTCAGTTGCTGGCAAAGCTCTCGCAGAATCCCGGCCAGCATCTGGATTTGTTGGAACTGCTGTACTTTTGCTTGGCGCTGGGGTTTGAAGGGCGTTATCGCGTTCTCGATAACGGCCGTTCGCAGCTGGAGACGCTGCGTCAACGCTTGCTGAGGATTCTGCGCGGTGCACGAGGCGAATACGCGCTCGCCTTGTCACCACATTGGCAGGATGTGCCGGCTCAAACGCAATTGCGGCGGTTGCCTGTGCCGCTATGGGTGTTCGGAGCGCTGGCTGCGGTGTTGGCGCTGGCCATTTATTGGGCCCTGGCTTGGAGTTTGAGCCGGCAGTCTGATGTCGTGTTTTCGGCAGTGAACGGCTTGAGACCCCCTACCGTGCAGATCGCACCGACGCGCCAGCCAGCGTCCTCGCCGCGGTTGGCGGTGTTTTTGGCGCCGGAAATCCGGGATGATCTGGTGACCGTGCGCGATGAGGTTGACCGCAGTGTTGTCGTGCTGCGCGGCGACGGATTGTTTGAGTCGGGATCCGCCTCAGTGAGAGACCAATACCTGCCGGTGCTGTCGCGCGTGGCCGATGCCATGCGTCAAACGGAAGGCGATATTCTGGTGCGTGGGTATTCCGATAATGTTCCGATACGCAGCGCGCGCTATCCGTCGAACTGGCATTTGTCGCAAGAGCGTGCGGACGCGGTCAAGGATCTGCTGGAGGCCCGATTGAATCAACCAAACCGCGTGCGGGCAGAAGGCCGTGGCGACGCCGATCCGGTGGCGCCCAACGATACCGCAGCAGGGCGCGCGCGCAATCGTCGCGTTGAGATCACGCTGATGGTGCCACCGGTGCCGCGAGGGGAAACTGTCGAGGGTGCGCGGCAATGATTCACAACGTATTTAGTTTCCTCTTTAGCCGAGGGCTGTGGAATTTCTTTGGCTTGGTGGCGATCTCGCTGCTGATCTGGATAGCCGGGCCGCTGCTTGCCATTGGCACGACACGTCCTCTGGAAAGCGAGATGACCCGCATCATTGTGATTGCGGTGTTGTTCGGGCTCTGGTTGCTGCGCATCATCTGGCGCAAATGGCGCGAGGGCCGATTGAATGCGCAGCTGCTAGGCCAGCTACGCAAGCCTGCGGCTAAAAAGAAAGTCGAGCCCGAGCCGGGCAATCCCGAGATTCGCCAGCTTGAAGAGCGTTTCAACGAGGCCGTGGAGTTGTTGCGCAAGACGCGCTTTGATGGCGATAAGCGGCGTTTCTCGTTTTCTCGCTTTTCCAAGCAGCATCTGTATCAACTGCCTTGGTATGTCATCATCGGTGCGCCAGGGGCAGGCAAGACGACGGCGTTGGTGAATTCGGGCCTGAATTTCCCGCTGGCGGATCGTTTTGGCAAGGTTGCGCTGCGCGGGGTGGGCGGTACACGGAATTGCGATTGGTGGTTTACCGATGATGCGGTGTTGCTGGATACCGCTGGCCGCTATACCACTCACGAAAGCGATGCGACGGGTGACGAAGAGGAATGGAAAGGATTCCTCGGCCTGCTGTCGAAATATCGCGGCCGTCAGCCCATCAACGGTGCCATGCTGACGATCAGTGTGGAAGATCTGCTTGCTGCCTCGGATGCGGAGCGTGCGCAGCATGCCGCGGTGTTGCGCCGTCGCTTGCAAGAGCTGCGTGAGCAGCTCGGTATTCAGTTTCCGGTGTATGTGCTGGTGACGAAAGCCGATTTGCTGTCGGGTTTCGAGGAGTATTTCGGGTCCTTCAGCCGCGAGGATCTGTCGCAGGTGTGGGGCTTTACCTTGCCCTATACCCGGACTCAGGAAGCCGATTTCGATTTGTACGAGGCATTCCATGCCGAGTATCAGTTGTTGCAGCGCCGCTTGCATGATGCGTTGCCCGAGGTGTTGGCGGCTGAGACGGATCCCGCCCGGCGGGCACTGGCCTATATGCTGCCGCAGCAGTTTGCCGGACTGCAGACGGTGTTGGGACAATTCCTGAGCGATGTGTTCGCGACGTCGAAATTCGAGGCACGGCTGGTGCCGCGCGGCGTGTATTTCACAAGTGGCACGCAGGGCGGCGAGACGTTTGACCAGGTAACGGGGTATCTGAAGCGCTACTTGCGTATTGATGGTGGCGCGACACAGACCACCCCTGCGCCAGAGGAAGATGGGCGCAGCTATTTCTTGAAAGGCGTGCTGCAGGATGTGATCTTTCGCGAGGCCGGTCTGGCCGGCCGGAATCTACGCTGGGAACGCCGCTATCGGCGTTTGCATTGGGCGGGTTATGGCTTGATCACTGTGTTGTTGATTGCCTTGCTGATCGGATGGGGTATCAGCTATCGCAATAACAAGACGTATGTCGCCGAAGTCGAACGTCGCGTGCCTACCGTGGAGAAACTGGGGCGCGACATCAAGATTACGCGTGCTGGCGATGTACTGGGGTTGATGCCCTTTCTGGATAGTCTGTGGTATTTGCCGCGCGATGCGAGTTTTGAGTTGGACTCGCCGCCCTTGACGTATCAGTTTGGCTTGTATCAAGGTCAAAAAATGCAGTCTGCGGCCCAAGGGGTGTATCGAAATACGCTGGAGCAAGTACTGCTGCCGCAGATAGCCCGGCGTGTAGAAAGTGCATTGCGTACGTCGGCGCCGAATGATCTGGAGTTTTCGTACGAGGCCTTGCGTGCCTATCTGATGCTGTATGAACCTGATCATTATGATGCGGAGTTCATGCATGCATGGCTGCTGTCCGATATGCAAAAGACCTTGCCTGAGGGCTATACGCGGCGTCAGTATGATTTGATGTCGCTGCATCTGCGCAATCTGGTGCAGGGGCGCGTGTTGTCCTCGCCGTTCCCGCGGGATGACGAGCTGGTGACTCAGATGCGTCAGAGATTGGCGCATTACACCTTGGCGCAACGCTCGTATAGCCGGCTTCGCCGGTTGTTGTCCAATACGGATCAAGGTCCGGAGCAGACAGCGGTGACCTTGGGTGGGCCTCAGGCCAGTTCCGTGTTTGTGCGCAAGAGCGGCAAGCCGCTGACGGACGGGATTCCATCGCTCTATAGCTACGACGGTTATTGGAAGGTCTTTAATCAACGGGTGAACCGGGTTGCCGAACTGCTGCGTCAGGATGATGCCTGGGTGTTGAATATCGCGCCGCCGGGAGCCTTGGACCAGGCAGCCCAGCAGCAGCTGATCGTCGATATCAAGCGGCTGTACATGAACGACTATGTACACCAGTGGGATGCCTACTTGAATGATCTGAAGCTGACGCCTGCGACATCGCTGCTGCAGAATATTCAGATTGCCCGCACCTTGTCAGCGCCGGACTCGCCGTTGGTCAAGCTGGTGCAAGGCGTCGCGCGAGAGACGAATCTGCTGCGAGATACCGGTGACGGACGCTCGCTGATGGATCAGGCCCGCGAGCGCGTGAGCAGCACACGGGATGCGTTAGAGCAGATGTTCGGTCCCACAGGGCCCAATTCGGCAGTCCGTAGCGACGCGACGGATGAAAAGCTCGAGCGCATCGTGGACCTGCATTTTGAGCCTTATCGTCGCCTGGCTCAGAGTGAAACGCAGGGCGGCCCGCCGCTGATTACCGCTACGACAGGTCTGATCAATGATCTCTACACGTATCTGACGGCCGCAGATGCGGCTCTGCGCAGTGCCAGTCCCGCACCCAATTCGGATGTTGTGACCAAGCTGCGCGCGGAGGCGGGGCGATTGCCTGAGCCGATACGTGACGTGCTCAATACGATGTCGGTGAATGCTTCAGACGAGATCTCCGGTGCATCTCGCCAGCGTATGGGCGAGACGATGTCGGCGACCATAGGATTGTTCTGCCGGCAATCGATTGCGGGACGCTATCCGTTTGCGCGCAGTTCGTCGCGTGATGTGGCGCCGAACGATATGGCGCGGCTGTTCGGCCCCAATGGGATGATGGACGAATTTTTCCAGAAGGAATTGGCCACACAGATCGATGTGTCGGGTTCGCGGTGGCGATTCAAGCCCGGCATCGACGGCGAAAAAGGCGAGCGCGCGTCGTATCTGGATTCGTTTCAGCGCGCAGGGGTGATTCGCGATGTGTATTTCATGGCGAGCAACCCGCTACCGTCTTATCGCGTCGCCATTCGTCCGATCGAAATGGATGCGCAAATTACGCAATTCGTGATGGACGTGGATGGCCAGGCCGTGCGCTATGCTCATGGTCCGCAGATCGCAACCACAGTGCAATGGCCGGGGTCGAGAGGATCGAATCAGGTGCGTATCGAACTGACGCCGCAGACGGGTGGCGCAGGCCTGTCTGCATCCGGGCCGTGGGCGTTGAATCGTTTGCTGGACAAGGCGCAGTTAAGCCGCGGCCCATCGCCTGAGATTACGATAGCGACGTTTGATATTAACGGCCGCAAGGTCGTGTTGGAGATCACTGCGAGCAGTGCGAAAAGCCCTTTCAATCTCGCCGAGATGCAGGGTTTCGCCTGCCCGGGCCGCTAGATGAGACTCGCCATGGACGACGCAAGAGGACAGTTGGGGTGGTATGGCAAGATTCCCGCATCGGGGGACTTTGTCCATCGTCGCTTGTCGCGTGAGCTCATTGCCTGGTGGGATCGGTGGCTGCAATATGGATTGGCGGCGATGAAACAAGCGCCCGATGACAGCGCGGCGCGCAGTTTTGCGTCGGCGCCGATCTGGAATTTCGCAATACCGGCCGGACCCAGCGGCCGCGGTGCGCAATTAGGATGCCTGGCACCTAGCCGGGACAGAGTCGGACGAGCCTATCCTTTGTGCGTGATCATGCCGATTGCCGAGAATGACTATCACAGCAGCATTCTGGATGGCGCGAGCGACTATTACCGCAAGATCGGTGCGAGCATCCTGACAGCAGTGCGTCATGGGTGTGCAACGGAACAGTTTGATCGCGAGTTGCAGACGATCCAGATACCGGGTGCCGTGCAGCCGGTGGCCCGCTCCAGCGGCAGTGACATCATGGATATATTGAATGCGGGCCTGGAGACGGCCGCTGAGCCGGTGGCCGCACGCAGTTTGACGGCATGGCCCGATTTGCCCTTTTGCTTTAACCCCAGTTCGCATACCAGTTATTGGTGGACGAATCAGATTGATGGGGCTGCATTACAGACGTATATACACGGCGGGGCCTTCAATGCCACGTTGTTTACCCGATTGTTTGCATCGCTGCCCGCGTGGCGCTAGCGACGTAGCAGGTGTCCGGAGTTCGGAGTATGAGTGCGACTACCCCTTTGCCCAAGCGCGATGCGTCTGCGAGCGATGCTCCTGGATTGCGATCTTTGAATGTGATTGCCGCTGCGGCTAAAGGCGGCGTTCCGCAGGCGCGGATCCGGAGGGTGCTGGCCGACGTCGCCGAATCGCTC
Organism: Bordetella genomosp. 4; assembly: GCF_002261185.1. GTDB lineage: Bacteria > Pseudomonadota > Gammaproteobacteria > Burkholderiales > Burkholderiaceae_B > Bordetella_A. Next base: position 252,581 of record NZ_NEVQ01000022.1, on the reverse strand, counting down.
AAGCCATTGCATGCGCAGGGCGGCGTGCATGGCGGCATCGCGATGAGCACTATTGGTTTGGATGCGTCGGGCAAGGCTCACTTGTTGATTCCGCCGCTGACGCCCGCGGCCGATGCGGAGAGCGCCGCCCGTATCGACGGTTATGCGGCCTTTGAGCAATACACCGATGATCCAGATTCGCCCTGCGGGCCGTGGACAGATATTTATGCCTTGAGCGCAGTGGCGCACACGATGCTGGTGGGAGAGGCGCCGCCGTCGGCGCTGGAACGCTGCGTCAAAGACGAGTCTGCTCCCTTGGCGGGCCGCGATCTCGGCGCCTACGATCCCGAGTTTCTTCAGGCAGTGGATCGCGGATTGTCGATGAGGCCATCCGCGCGTCCAGCGAGTATCGAGGCATTCGCCCGCGCGTTTGGCTTGGAGCCGGCTGTGTCGGCTGTTGCGCCCGCCGCAGCGACAGTTGCCGCACAGACGCAGGCGCCTGAGCCTGCCGCGGCGACACCTGCGCATCAGGCAGCGCCAGCCGTGCAGGCGCAGTCAGAAACTCAGATGCCCCTTTCGCCTGCCGAGGCCACTGAGGCGTCTGCAGCACTGCCTCCGGTGGCTCCGGCGGTAACAGGAGGAGCCAAGTCGGGACCGCGTGTGCCCTTGCTTGTTTTATTGGGGGTCTTGGCGGCGATCGCGTTGGCGGTCTATATGTGGTTGCGTCCCGAGGGCCTGCTGTCTGCTTCCAACGGGTCGAAGCCTGCTCCCAGCGCTGGCACCGAACCGCCTCCCACGGAAACCAAACCGGAGCCGCCGATCCCGACGCCACCCGCCTTGTCCGATCTTGGACGCAATGCGCGGCCCAGTGAGGGGACGGAAGGAACGGCGCCTGGCGCCTCGCCCGCGGCTACGCCGGACCCATCTGCTGCCACGGATTCCGGCGCGTCACCGACTGCAGGCACCGCGAGTAGCGCAGGCGGGCAGACCGGGGCCGTCAATTCAGGCTCATCCGTTAGTGCTGTGGGGACGGCGTCAACGTCCGCCGCTGCGACGCCAGGAGGCGCGATTGCGCCGCGCGTCTTATCGAATCCGGGCAGTGTCGTGAGCCCGGGGGCTGCATCGGGTACTGAAACTGCGCCCAATACTCAGGCACCCACAAATACCGGGGCGAGTGTGGCGGGAGCGGGTACTGGCCCAGGCGCGACGCCAGATGGCGCTTCCACCTCGATCCCTCCGGCGTCGCCCGCGCCCGGAGCGTCTCCCGACGCCGCAAACGCGTCGACGGTTACGGACGACAATCAGGCCCTCAGCCAGGATATCGACGCTGCTGCGCAGGCAAAGGCCGCTGCAGAAGCGAAAGCCGCCGCAGACGCCAAGGCGGCAGAGCAGGCCAAGACTACCGCCGCACAGGTGGCGGTGCGGGTCAGCGTACGTCCCTGGGGTGAAGTGATCATTGATGGCCGCTCGCGGGGCATCAGTCCGCCATTGGGCCAAGTTATGCTGGCGCCAGGCCGGCACCAGGTCACGATTCGCAATCCTGCGTCAAGCGATTATCAGACGACGATTAACGTCACCGCTGGTGGTTCAGCGGGTATTTCTCACGTCTTTGAGTGACGGCGGTTGAGGATGTTGGCGCCTGGGGGGGGCCAACATGAGTGGACGTGGGGCTTCGCCGCCGGCGTGCCATTGCGCTTAATTCGAGTCCGCCATCGTCCCCTCATAATCGGGAATGTCTGCGTCGACGAGCAGATCGGCAGTGAACATATAACCCCAACCGTGCACGGCTTTGATGGGCAGGCGTACTCGCTGAGCGGCGGCCTTGCGCCGCATGCGGCTGATCATGACGTCAATAAAACGACCACGGCGATCGCTTTCGGAGCCTTCGCCTGTAGCGGTGTCGAGGCTCAACGCATCGCGGCTGATACGTTTGTCGGGTTCGTGGGCAAATCGCAGCAGCAAGCTGCGTTCGGCGGTGGTCAGAGAAAGGGTCTGTCCGCTGGGCGCCATCAATGCCCAGCCTTTGCTGGTCAGGCGCCAACCGCCCGAGGGGGACGGAACGGATTCGGCTGACGCGTACGCAGCGTCCGGCGCCGGCGCAGGGGGCGCCGGCGTTTGGGCCGATGCGGCATCCGCCGCGACAGGGGCTTGCGTCGCGTCGGGCATCCGACGCATGAGGGCCTGAAACACGGCAGCCAATTCCAGGCCGTTGATATAGGTATCCAGGCAAGCATCGGCGCCGCTTAACAGTGTGCGCACCCGAGCATCGCTATCGGGAAACTGTGCGAGGGCGACGATGCCGATACCGGGACGCATGACGCGCAGCTGCGCTGCTGCAATATCGATAATGGCCAACGGACCTGCGAGCACCACTAAGGGAATGGCCTGCTGGGACAGGTGCAGATATAGCTCTGAGAGTCCAGAATAACGATGTATCTGAAATCCCAGGCGCGATAGCTCCGTGATCTGCTGTGGATAGGCGGTGTCGTCGCCAGTTAGAAAAAGGACGTCCGGCGATGTGTTCATGATTCCATTCCGAATAGGGCGTCGAGACCCATCAATAATAGGGCCTTGCCCGGTCAACCCCGGCGAGGGACTTGTTTGTGTTATGGCTCAGGACGAGCCGTGCAGGATGCACGCGGCAAATCTGAGCTAATGTCCAATTCGCGCGGATCAAGGATAGATCGCCAGGCTGTAACAGACGAGATGTGAAGGGCAATCTTGTGTGACGCTGTGTGTCATATGGCGCGATGCGGGCCGAAGTCCGCGTTACAGTTAATAAGTGTACAAATAAGTTGGAGTGCAAAGATGTTCACTTGGTTGCATGTGCGTAACGTGATACTTGCCGGTCTACTTGTCGGGATGGCGGGGTGTGCCAGCACAACCGGCCATGCTACGGCAGAGGGCGCTGCGGCCAGCAATGCGGCCACCAGTGCAGATTCGTTGGCCCAGACCAGCTGGGAGCTGACCCGCTGGGTGAGCGCGCCAGGTGATCAACGGGCGATTCCGCATGGTGACAATGGTGAACCTATTCAGTTGGTATTTTTGGCCCAAGGCCAAACATATCGGGTCAATGGGTTTTCCGGGTGTAATCGCTATATGGGCAATTATCGCTTGCAGGATGGGAAACTGTCGATTTCTATACAGGGGGCGACTCGCATGGCGTGTGCGTCGCCGGACCGTGCCCAGCTGGAAGCCTCGTATTTGCGTGCTTTGTCGGATATTCGGTCGTTTACCCTGGATAGTGGCGGTGCGCCGCGTCATCTGACATTCAACGTGCGAAATGGGGATGTGCTGGAGTTCGTGCGCAGGCAAGACCCTCCGACGCCGCAATAATTTACCCGGGTAAAAAATGAAAGACGTCATTCGGGGCGGACTCGTTTACTATTACGCCGCTCCGCTTATGCCGTTGTTTTATTTGCCATGTCTTCCATCGTCAATATTGCCGCTTACAAATTTGTCCCTTTGCAGGATCTCCCCGATCTGAGGGCGGAGGCGTTGGCTCAGGCTCAAGCGGCAGACCTGAAAGGCACTGTGCTGTTGGCCGAAGAGGGGATCAATCTCTTTTTGGCAGGGTCTGCCAGCGGTATCCAGGCGTGGCTGCAATGGCTGCAGTCCGACTCACGCTTTGCTGAATTAGAGGTGAAATTCAGCTATTCGGCGCATGTTCCCTTTCGCAAGATGCTGGTCAAAATCAAGCGCGAGATCATCCGCATGGATCATCCGGCGATTCAACCACGGACCGGGCGCGCCCCCGCGGTCGCGCCGGCGACATTGGCCCGTTGGCTGGATCAAGGCGCGGACGACGAGGGACGTCCGGTGGTGATGCTGGATACGCGCAATGCCTTCGAGGTCGACGAGGGGACTTTCGAAGGGGCCATCGACTGGCGCATTGACCGGTTTACGCAGTTTCCCGATGCGGTGCAGGCGAACCGCGACAGTCTGGAGGGCAAGACGGTGGTCAGTTTCTGCACAGGCGGCATTCGCTGTGAAAAAGCCGCCCTGTACATGGCAGAAGCTGGGGTCGAGCATGTCTATCAGCTCGATGGCGGCATCCTGAAATATTTCGAAGAAACCGGCGGCAAGGGGTTTCGCGGCAATTGTTTTGTGTTCGACGAACGTATCGCGCTGGATCCGGCGCTGGAGCCGGCTGCTGTTCCGGACGATTCAGCAGGCTAGAACAGTCGAAGCCGGTGTGGCGCAGAGCGTTCCGTCTGACGCCTAATGATCTATAAAAAGCCAGGGGCCGGTTGCAACGCATTCGGCCCCTGGCTTTTTCATCTGGTGCGCCGGGAAGCCCCGGCGCCCAGCGCGATGTTTTAACGCACCCGCATGCCGGGCTTGGCGCCAGGCCAGGGCTCCAGGACGTAGATGCCGGCATCGACCTTGTCATCGGCATGACTGCCGGCCAGCACCATGCCTTCGGAGACACCGAATTTCATCTTGCGTGGCGCCAGATTGGCGACCATGACGGTGAGCTTGCCGACCAGATCCTCAGGTTTGTAGGCAGACTTGATGCCGGAAAACACGTTGCGATGACGGCCCTCGCCGACGTCGAGGGTGAGTTGCAGCAGCTTGTTCGAGCCTTCGACGTGTTGGCAATCGACGATCTGCGCAATACGCAGGTCGATTTTGGCAAAATCGTCGATGGTAATGGTGTCCGCGATGGCTTCGCCACCCGGCATGGGAGCGGTTGGCTCCGGCGCTGCCGGCGGCTCGAAGAGCTGATCCAGCATGGCAGGGTCTACCCGTTGCATCAGGTGCTTGAAGGGCGCCACGTGCTGGGGCAGCACTGCGGCGTCGGCCCAAGTATATCCCTGCTGGGCGCCGAACAACTCGCGCGCCACACGATCGGTCAAGGCGGGAAGGACAGGCGTCAGCATGACCGACAGCGCCTTGAAGCCAGCCAGCGACCGCGAGCAGATATCTTGCAGCGCGGCCTTTTGCGCCGCGTCAGCGGTGCCGATGCCTTTGGCCAGAACCCAGGGCTGGGCCGTGTCGAACGCCTGGTTGATGCTGTCGGCGTAGCCCATGATTTCGCGGATGGCGCGGTTGTATTCACGGGCCTCGAAGGCGGCACGGATGGTCTCTGCCTGGGCCGCAAAGCTGGCCGACAGCGCATCGGTATCGCCGGTGTAGGCCAACGCGCCGTCGAAGTGCTTGGTGATGAAGTTGGCGGCGCGGCTGGCGATATTGACGTATTTGCCCACCAGATCGCTATTGACGCGTGCGATGAAGTCATCGGGGTTGAAATCGATGTCTTCGACCTTGGCGTTGAGCTTGGCGGCGATGTAGTAACGCAGCCATTCGGCATTCATGCCGACTTCCAGATAGCGCAGCGGCGAGATGCCAGTGCCCCGGCTCTTGGACATTTTTTCACCGCTGACGGTGATGAAGCCGTGCACATTCAGCGAGTCAGGTGTTTTGCGGCCGGCGAATTTGAGCATGGCCGGCCAGAACAGCGCGTGGAAATAGATGATGTCTTTGCCGATGAAGTGCACTTGTTCGGTGCTGCCTTGCGGGTCCAGCAACGCGTCGAAATCGAGTCCTTGTTTGTTGCAATAGGATTTGAGCGAAGCCAGGTAGCCCACCGGCGCGTCCAGCCAGACGTAGAAATACTTGCCCGGTGCGTCGGGGATCTCGATACCGAAATAGGGCGCATCGCGCGAGATATCCCAATCGCCCAGTTTGGCTTCGCCGTCGTCGCCGCCCAACCATTCGCGGGTCTTGGCCTGCACCTCGGGTTGCAGGTGCTTCAGGCCCATGGCGTTGGTGCCGGTCGTCCAGCTTTGCAGAAACTCGACGCAGCGGGGGTCAGACAGCTTAAAGAAAAAATGTTCGGACGATTTCAGTACCGGTGTGGCGCCGGTCAGGGCTGAGTAGGGGTTGATCAGTTCGGTCGGGGCGTAGACGGCGCCACAGACTTCGCAGGAGTCGCCGTATTGGTCCTTGGCATGGCACTTGGGGCATTCGCCCTTGATGTAGCGGTCAGCCAGGAACATGCCCTTGACTGGATCGTAGAACTGCTCGATGGCGCGCGTTTCGATCAGGCCCTGTGCTTTGAGCGCACGGTAGATGTCGTGCGACAAGGCGACGTTTTCGTCCGAATCGGTCGAATGCCAGTGGTCGAAACGGATATGAAAGCCGTCCAGATAGCGCGGGCGCTCGGCAGCATAGCGGGCCACCAGGTCGCGCGGCGAGATCCCTTCTTTTTCGGCCTTGAGCATGATGGGCGCGCCATGCGCGTCGTCCGCTCCCACGAAATGCACGGTGTGACCCGCCATACGCATCGAACGAACCCAGATGTCGGCCTGGATGTATTCCATGATGTGGCCGATATGGAAGGATCCGTTGGCATAGGGAAGCGCGGTCGTGACGAACAGAGTGCGAGACATATCGTGGATGACGGTTTGAGGACTAGAGTGGCGCTATTTTACCGGCCCCGTCAGGGTCATGTGGCAGAGGTGAAAAAAGCGATGCCCCCGCCTAGGCTCGTGCCAGGACAGGGGCTGGTGATTGGTGCGCCGGACGCAGAGATCTGTGACGTGGCCGGAAAGGCCGGGTACGCCAGGGGCGCGGCATGCTGGCGGTCGCGCCGTGCCAAGGACCCGCGTCAGTGGATTTCTCGGGCCTCGACGTCGATGACCTCGCCGCGCGGCGTCGCAAAAGGCGATGCAGAGCGCGTGGACGACGATGCGGTCTGGCCGCCAGGCCGGAAAGCGTTCGGGCGCCCGTTCGTGCGCTGGCTCCAATAGGCGCGTACGCCAAAGGGCTTGCCACGGACCTTGGCGACGAGATACAGGATACCGATCGCGATGGCGGTCGATATCATGAAGGCCAGCGCCATGGCCATGCCGAACAGAGCCAGCACCGCGAACGCGACAGCACGTAGAAATCGGGAAATTGTGTCGATCATGATCATCCGATGCAAAACAGGAGAAAAGGTTCCCTTGTATCCGCTATCCTTGCGGGTAGCGGCGAGCGCAAAGCTCTCCTGCCTATGGAATTAGAGTAATGAGTATAACGATAGCGCAAGTTCGCGAGGTGTTGCGAACAGTTACAGATTCGGCAGGCTCCTCCGACCCGATGGCGGGGCAGGCGTTGGCGACGTTTGTAAGAGACAGTGACATAGACGTGGCCGGCGACTCGGTGGCGCTCACTCTGACGCTGGGATATCCCGCTGCCTATGCCGCCAGTCGCATAGAGCAGGCGGCGCGGCAGGCCTTGATCGCGGCTGGGGCAAAGCAGGCGCAAGTGACAGTGAACTGGTCCGTCAAGCCTCATGCCGTGCAGCGTGGCCTGAAACCGCTGCCCAATGTGCGTAACATCATCGCAGTAGCCTCTGGTAAAGGCGGGGTTGGCAAAAGTACGACAGCAGTCAATCTAGCGCTGGCATTGGCCGCAGATGGTGCCCAGGTGGGAATGCTCGATGCCGATATTTATGGTCCTAGCGTGCCCACCATGCTGGGGATTTCGGGTCGCCCGGCCAGCCATGACAACAAGACGATGGAGCCGCTCGAGGGCCATGGCCTGCAGGCGAACTCGATCGGATTTCTGATCGATGCCGACGCCCCCGCTATCTGGCGAGGTGCAATGGTGACGCGGGCTTTTGAACAGATGTTGCGGCAGACGAACTGGGGCGATCTGGATTATTTGATTATCGATATGCCGCCAGGGACGGGAGATTTGGCCTTGACTCTGGCTCAAAAGGTGCCTGTCGTGGGGGCGGTGATTGTGACGACGCCGCAAGATCTGGCGTTGCAGGATGCCCGTAAGGGGTTGCGTATGTTCCAGAAGGTCGATGTCCCGATTCTGGGGATTGTGGAAAACATGGCCGTGCACATTTGCACGCAATGCGGTCATGCCGAACATATTTTCGGCGAAGGCGGCGGCCAGCGTATGGCGCAGCAGTATCAGACGCCCTGGCTTGGAAGCCTGCCGTTGACGATGCGCATTCGCGAACAAACGGATTCCGGCCGCCCCACGATGGTGTCGGATCCCGACAGTGAAGCAGCCCGGCATTATCGTGACATCGCGCGTAAGCTGGCCAGAGCGGTTGCGGCGCTGCCGCGTGACATGGCGGGCAAATTGCCTTCTATCGTCGTACAGCCGCCGACCTGACATATGCGGGTCTGGGTTGCACTGTTACTCGTAGGCCTGTTGGGCGTGATGGGCAGCGCTCGCGCGCAGGGACCCGAGGTCATTATTGATCCTGGGGGCGTACCGCCTGCGGCACTGACTTCTATCACCGAGGCGGTTGCCGCGATTACGCGCCTGGCCGAAGACCAGGACGGTGGCGAGATCAATCGGCTGCGGCGGCGCGCGCGTGATGCCGCATTGGCCGCGCTGGCCACGCAGGGGTATTTCACGCCTACGGTCACGCTCGAGGCCGGAACCGATGTTGGCGGCGAGACCTGGGATATCACGATTCAGCCCGGCAAACGTGCCGTGGTGGCTGCGGTGGATCTGAAGTTCACCGGGCGCGTGACCCGCCCGGAATACGCGGCGCGCATCGAGGAGCTGCGCAAGAGCTGGTCCTTGGCGGTCGGACAGCCTTTTATTAATAGTGATTGGAACAAGGCCAAGGCGGAGTTGCTGGATTCGGTGTCTTCGCGCGATTTCATGCTGGCCTATATGGCGGCGTCAGAGGCGGCTGTGCACGCCGACACGGCTGAGGTCTATTTGGCGGTCACTATCGACAGCGGGCCGCTGGTGCGCATGGGGCCGCTCAAGACACAGGGCTTCAAGCGCGTGCCCGATTCATTGGCGCGCCGTTATGTGCGCTATGACGAAGGCGAGCCCTACAGTCAGGACAAGCTCGATAATTGGCAGCAGGATTTGCAGGCTACCTCGTTTTTCCGGGGGGCCTTTGTGACCTTGGGGGCAGCGTCGTCTGACGACCAGGCGCGGTCGTCGGGGGCGGACGATCTGGCGGCAGCGACGCCGGGAGGTGATCCTGCTGTGTCAGGTGGACCCGCGGCAGCGCCCGCGCCAGCGCGCGATTCCGACGGTGTCGTGACTTTGCCAGTCGATGTGCGCGTGGTCGAGGGGCCCGCGCGCCGCCTGGCCGCATCCATCGGCGTGGACGACGCCGTGGGCGTGCGTGGTGAAGTGACATACCAGCAGAACGTTGTGTTCGGTTTGCCGGTGACCCTCGAGAGCGGCATCAGCCTGGACCGGCAGGAGCAGCGAGCCTATGCTGATTTCCATCTGCCGCCCGACGAAAAAGGTCAGAAGGACTCGATTGGCGTATTGGCGAGCCATTCGGATATCCAAGGGCTGGACGTCCGTCGTGTTGCCCTGGGGGCGACGCGGTTGCGCGAACGCAAGGGAGCAGGCGACAGCCGGGTCGAATACGAAAACCGTTGGGGCGCATTGTTGGCCTATGACAAGGTAAAAATCGATGGCGGCGACGAATACGATTTGCCCACGGCAACCGTGACATCGGAATGGCTGCGGCGGGATGTCGATAATAAATATGATCCGCGTGAAGGTAATTTGATTGCCATCGGCGGCGGGGTCGGGGTTGTGCTGGATACTGGCAAGCCGTTCTTCCGCGCCCGCTTACGCGGTCAGAAATGGTGGCCCATCGGCGAACGCGATGTGTTGACGTTGCGTGGCGAGGTCGGCCGCATCTGGTCTGATTCGAAGACCCGGGTGCCGGATGATTTCGGGTTCCGCACGGGCGGCGCCCGTACGATTCGGGGTTACCGCTACCAGAGTATCGGTGTGGAGCAAGATGACGCGGTGGTAGGGGCGCCCACGTTGGCCGTCGCGAGTATTGAATACGACCATTATTTTGACGAGCGTTGGGGGATGGGCGTATTTGTCGACGCCGGCGATGCGGCCGAGTCTTTCGGCGAGATGGAAATGCATGTGGGGTACGGGGCCGGGCTGCGCGTGCGCACGCCGGCGGGCCCCATTTTTCTGGATCTGGCGTACGGTCAAAAAGAGCGTGACCTGCGGCTGCACTTTTCGTTGGGGATCGCGTTTTGAAGGGCCTGCGAGCGCTGTTGCGTCACCTGTTGGTGTGGTGGTTGCCGCTGCCGATTGCGTTGGTGGTGCTGCTGTGCGGCTTTGCATTGTGGCTGACAGGCACGCAATCGGGAACGCGCACGTTGCTGGGCGCGGTGGCGCAGCAGTTTGACGGAAGGGCAGAGGACGTCAACGGTACGATCCTCGGTAAGTTGCAGGTCGGACGTCTGCAGTTGGCGTTTCCCGGGACGGCGGTCGATCTATCTGATCTGCGTCTGGATATACGCTGGAGTGCCTTGGGGCAGCGTCTGGTGCATGTACAGGAGCTGTCTGCGGGTAAAGTACAGGTGGCTTTGACGACGACGCCGGACGAGCCGGAGCCGCCGGCGGTTGACGAGCCTTTCGTCATGCCGGATTTGCCTGTGAAAGCACAGGTTGACCGGTTTGCCGTGGGCGCGCTGGACGTGACGATGGACGGTGAGCCCCTGCCTGTCGCTGTGAATGATTTTGTTGTCAGCCTGGGCGCGGATCAAAAGGGCGCCAGCTTGAATCTGCATAGCTTGCATGTGGCGCACGATCAGGTGCTTGCTGATATGCACGGCAAGGTCGAATTGTTGGGGATGGCTCAACCCTGGCCGTTGCAGGCAGCGCTGGATATCCGGGCTCAGGGAAGGGGCGACGATTCTCCGCTATGTGCCAGCCAGATGCTGGCCGCCAAATCCGATAAAGCTGCCGGGGCGAAAGCAGCGGCGTCGAGGAGCGCTGCGACCAAGGCGTCCAAGTCGAAAGCGGCGGCATCGAAGGCGTCTGGCTCGAAAGCGGCGGCATCACAAGAGGGCGGCCCAAAAACGGCAGGCTCAACGGACGCCGCATCGACGGCCGCAGCTCCCGCTACGTCGTCGGCTATCTGCGAAGCGACGGTGCAGTTGCAGGCAGAAGGTTCGCTACAGCAGATGGACGTGCGCCTGGATGGCGCAACCGCTGATGGCGCGTTGAAATTGTTGGCACAGGCCGGCCTGGAGCTTGATCAGCCCTTTCCCCTGCGTACGGCCAATGTGAATATGCGTTTGGCGGATCAGTCAGGTGTCGTCGTAACGGTGGATCGTCAACCTCTGCCATTACAGCCCGGTATGGATCGGGTCGTGGCGACGCTCGATGCCGAGCGGCTGAATATCGGCGATTTTGTCGGTGACGTGATCCCGCCTGCGTTGCTGAGCGCGCGTATGGCCATCGATGCACAGCTCGAAAATGTCTATGACCTGAAGCACGCCTATGTACAGGCCACGATTTCCAAGGACAGCCGTTGGAATAAGCAGGTATTGGCCGGGAGTCTGACAGGCCGCATTGACGCGCTGCGGAGTGTGGCGTCTGAGGCAACATCTGGATCGACATCGACATCGACATCGACATCGACATCAACATCAACATCGACACCAGCACCGCAAGCGTCCGCGTCGCATTCCGATGATCCCCTGGCCGGCTTTGAGCTTCGCGATCTGCTGCTGGATCTCACGGTGGGCCCGAATCGAGTGAAAGCACAGGGCGGATTGAGCCGGGGCGAGGGCACGTTGACGTTGGACGCCGATACGCCGCGGTTGGATGCGTTCTGGCCGGATCTGCCCGGTGGCGCATCGCTGAAGGCCAAGCTGGCCGGAAGGCTGGATCAGCACCAGGGACAGCTTTCGGCCCGCTATACGCCCGGAGATTCCCGCGCCGATACATTGGGCCGAGCACCGATGCAGGCAGATCTTGCTTTTAGCGGCGGTTGGGGGCCGGGACGCCCCACACACGCTTCAGGAACTGCACCTGCGGCGCAGACGAACACACACTCTGGACCCGCGGAAAACGTTGCTGCCGACCTCATTGGCTGGCGCGGCAAGATAGAGCGCTTGACGGCGGAATCGATGAAATTCGCGGCGGCGTTGCAGCCCGTGACGTTGTCGTTCTTGCCCGATGCCAAGGCCCCTCATTGGCAATGGGACGTGGGGGCGACGCAGCTCACCATGACCTTGCCAGACAAACAGCGTGCCGTGCTTTCGCATCAAGGGTCGCGTGGCGCCCCAGGCCGGTGGCAGACGGCTGGCCGTGCGGATAATCTCGTGATTACCGCGTCCATGTTGCGCCAGATCATGCGGGCGCTGGATCCCACAGCGGCCGAAGCCCGCCAGCAGCGTGTCAATGCCCGCCCATCGGAGGGGCAGCGCCGCATTGCGCTGGATGCTGCTTGGGATCTGAAATTCGCAGGGGCATTGTCGGGCACCGCGCGTGTCGCCCGCCGTGATGGGGATCTACGCATTCCTGGGGATCCTCCGATTCCTTTGGGACTGACCAATCTCGCAATCGATGTCAAAGCAACGCCGACTGGCGGCAACGCCAGCCGCCTGGATGCCACGCTGGATGTGCGTACTCAGAAAATGGGCACGATATCTGGTTCCGCCTCGGCGGTGCTGGTGAGCAGCGCGGGCGGTGCAATGGCCTTGGATGCCAAACGTCCGATTCGCGCCAATCTCGATGCGGACATTGCCGATCTGACGTGGGTAGACTTGTTTGTCGGCGACACAATGGAGGTCCGTGGCAAAGTCCAGGCGAAGCTCGACGCGCAAGGTACGCTCAATGGCAAGTGGAGTACGGCGGGAACGATACGCGGTGAAGCGTTGCGCATTGTCCGCATCGATGATGGCGTGCGGCTCATCGACGGCACGCTGAATGCACGCCTGGACGGCACGCGTCTGGTGTTGGACTCGTTGAAATTCCCGGCTTCGCTGCGCGTAATGCCGGACGAGTGGCGCACGAAGGAATGGGTGACTCAGAATCCAGACGCCAAGAACGGCTATGCCGAGGCCTCGGGGCAGTGGGATCTGCAGACGATGCAAGGCGCGATTCATCTGAAACTGCATCGGTTTCCTGCGTTGCAGCGTTCTGACCGGTATGCCATGGTGTCGGGGACTGTCGATGTCGATGCGCAATTGCCCCGCATAGCGATTACCGGCGATCTGACTGCGGACGCGGGCTGGTTCAGCCTGGAGATCCTGCAGGGCGTTCCGAGCCTGGATGAGGATGTCCATGTCATTAAGGCCGGTGAGACGGACCAGGCGTCGGATTCGCCGATGCAGATGTCCATGACGCTGAAATTCGATATGGGACCGCGTTTCTACATTACGGGTATGGGGCTGGATGCGGGCTTATTGGGTTCGATTCAGATCCACATGGCCGACGGCCGCCTGACGGGTATCGGCGCATTGCGCACGCGAGGCGGTGGCATCGAGGCATATGGCCAAAAACTGCGCCTGCGGCGCGGCACCCTCACGTTCCAGGGACGATTGGATAATCCGCTGCTGGATATCGAGGCGTTGCGTGTCGGCGATCAGGTCGAGGCCGGCGTCAAAGTAGGAGGCACCGCGCAGCGTCCCAGGATCGATCTGGTGTCGTATCCGGATGTCAGCGATGTTGAGAAATTGTCCTGGCTGGTGCTGGGCCGCGGGCCGGACGAGAGCGGCAATGACGCTGCCCTGATGTTGTCGGTAGGTGCGGCGTTGCTGGGCGGTGGACAGCCGTTTTACAAGCAGTTCGGCTTGGACGACGTGAGTATTCGCTCTGGCGATATCGGCAGCTCGGGCAGTTTGCTGCCCGACCGTACCGTGGCCAGTGCGGTCAACGCAGACAGCGACAGCGATTTGGCGACGCAATTCCTGGTGGCGAGTAAGCGCTTTGCCAATGGAATCACGCTGAGCGTCGAACAAGCGATGGCCGGGTCGGAAACCGTGGGGCGTGCCAGCTATCAATTGTCTCGCCGCTGGTCGCTGGACCTGAAGGGTGGGGCAGTCAACGGGCTGGCATTGGTGTACCGGACGTTCTTTGCCGATTGAGGCGATAAAATACCTGCTAACCAACCTGAGCAAGTTATTACCATGAGCATTAAAAGCGACCGCTGGATCCGACGCGCGGCCGAGGCCGGCATGATCGAACCTTACGAGCCCGGCCAGGTTCGCACGGCCAATGGCGGCCGTATTGTGAGCTATGGCACCAGTAGCTATGGCTACGACGTGCGCTGCGCGAACGAATTCAAGATCTTTACCAATATCAATTCCACCATCGTCGACCCCAAAAATTTCGACGAGAAATCCTTTGTGGATTTCACGGGCGACGTGTGCATCATCCCGCCCAATTCGTTCGCTCTGGCGCGTACGGTGGAGTTTTTCCGCATCCCGCGTAGCGTGCTGACCATTTGCCTGGGCAAGAGCACGTATGCTCGCTGCGGCATCATCGTCAACGTCACGCCGCTCGAGCCGGAATGGGAAGGTCACGTCACGCTCGAGTTTTCCAACACCACGCCGCTGCCGGCCAAAATCTACGCTGGAGAAGGCTGCGCTCAGATGTTGTTCCTGGAAAGCGATGAGATCTGCGAGACCTCGTACCGTGACCGTGGCGGAAAATACCAGGGCCAACGTGGGGTGACCTTGCCGCGCACCTGACGGCGCGCCGGATTTGCGGGGCAGTTTTGTGTTGCTTTTTTGCAACTTTACGCGGGTGGCCGGAATATAATGGGGTTTCCTTATCGCGCGGGTTGCCGGCGCAGGAGCCTACGATGTTCGGTTTCCTCAAAAACCCCCAACATGTGGACGAAGACGCGCAAGATGAGTTTGTCGAGCGCGTCAATGCAGCAGCCGAGGACTTTTTGACGGCAGTGTCTGATCAGTCCGCCCTGGACTACTCCCTCCAAAGCATCGATGCCTTGGATTCGGTGCTGGCCGACGCTCACCACGGGCGCCTCACTCTGACTCCGATGCAAACCGTTGGCGCTGCCGCCTATCTGTACGAGGTGGCTCGGCGGCACTTTGGCGGTCTGTATGAGGTATGCGACGACGAGGATCCCGTGGTTCTGGTGACGGGCGAGCCCGAATTCGACGTTTGCCTGTGCGCAATCTCCAAGGTCGAACGGCGGATTCGCGATGGCCACACCGAAGCGCTGCCGGCCTTTTTTCAACGGTATGTCAGCGCGGTGAATACGCGTGCCTCGGTGACGATCAGCTAGTGTCATTGCTCGATCGGCGCTATCCAGATGTAAATCTCCCTGCCAGGTTGACGGGATGTCAACCTGCTGCCTCCTTATCGCTGTACACTCGCGTCCGTTTTGGCCTTGCCTCAGGAGCGCCCGCATGAAATTCCGCTTCCCTATTTTTATCATCGACGAAGACTACCGTTCCGAGAACGCCTCGGGTCTGGGAATTCGTGCATTGGCGACGGCGATCGAGGCCGAGGGCGTCGAGGTGATCGGGGTCACCAGCTATGGTGATCTGAGTTCCTTTGCGCAACAGCAGAGCCGGGCGAGCGCGTTTATCTTGTCGATCGACGACGAGGAGTTCGACGTCGCTTCGCCCGAGGATGTGGCCAGCGCGATCAAGAATCTGCGCAGCTTTATCGGCGAGTTGCGTTTCCGCAATGCCGACATCCCGATTTACCTATACGGTGAGACGCGCACGTCCGAGCACATCCCCAACGATATCCTGCGCGAGCTGCATGGCTTTATTCACATGTTCGAGGACACGCCTGAGTTCGTGGCGCGTCACATCATCCGTGAAGCCCGCAGCTACGTCGATGGCCTGCCGCCGCCGTTTTTCCGCGAGCTGGTCAATTACGCGCAAGACGGTTCGTATTCGTGGCACTGCCCGGGGCACTCGGGCGGCGTGGCGTTCTTGAAGAGCCCGGTGGGCCAGATGTTCCACCAGTTCTTCGGTGAAAACATGCTGCGTGCCGATGTGTGCAACGCCGTGGACGAATTGGGACAGTTGCTGGATCACACTGGGCCGGTGGCTGAGTCGGAGTTAAACGCCGCGCGGATTTTCCACGCGGATCACTGCTTTTTCGTGACCAACGGCACGTCCACATCCAACAAAGTCGTGTGGCATGCCAACGTAGCTGCCGGTGACGTGGTAGTCGTGGACCGCAACTGTCACAAGTCGATTCTGCACGCCATCACCATGACGGGCGCAATCCCGGTGTTTCTGCGTCCTACGCGTAACCACCTGGGCATTATCGGGCCGATTCCGCTGGAGGAATTCGACCCCGAGAACATTAAAAAGAAAATCGAGGCGAACCCGTTTGCACGCGAGGCTGTCAATAAAAAGCCTCGCATCATGACCTTGACGCAAAGCACTTACGACGGCGTGATCTACAACGTCGAGATGATCAAGGAAAAGCTCGGCGATTACGTCGACACCTTGCATTTCGATGAGGCGTGGCTGCCGCATGCCGCGTTTCATGAGTATTACCAGGACATGCACGCTATCGGTCAAGGCCGTCCGCGTCCACATGGCCCGATGGTGTTCGCCACGCACTCGACGCACAAATTGCTGGCCGGTATTTCCCAGGCATCGCAGATCATTGTGCAGGAATCCGAGGCGCGCAAACTGGACCGCAATATCTTCAACGAAGCCTATCTGATGCACACGTCGACCTCGCCGCAGTACGCGATCATCGCGTCGTGCGATGTGGCGGCGGCGATGATGGAGCCCCCGGGCGGCACCGCGCTGGTCGAAGAAAGCATCCGCGAAGCGATGGATTTCCGTCGCGCGATGCGCAAGGTGGAGTCCGAGTTCGGCAAGAACGATTGGTGGTTCAAGGTCTGGGGACCGAATCGCCTCGTGTCCGAAGGCATCGGCAATCGCGAGGATTGGGTGCTGGAGGCCAACGATCACTGGCACGGCTTTGGCGAGTTGGCTGACGGCTTCAACATGCTGGACCCGATCAAGGCGACCTTGGTCACCCCGGGCCTGGACATGTCGGGCAGCTTTGGCGAGACGGGTATTCCGGCCGCGCTGGTGTCCAAATACCTGGCCGAACACGGCGTGGTCGTAGAAAAGACCGGCCTGTATTCGTTCTTTATTCTGTTCACCATCGGCATCACGAAAGGCCGCTGGAACACGCTGCTGACCGCGTTGCAGCAGTTCAAGGACGACTACGACCGCAACCAGCCGTTGTGGCGCATCCTGCCCGAGTTCTGCCGCGATCATCGCCGCTACGAGCGCATGGGCTTGCGTGATCTGTGCCAGCAGATTCACGAGGCGTATCGAGCCAACGATGTGGCGCGTTTGACGACGGAGATGTATCTCAGCGACATGGTGCCGGCGCTCAAGCCCTCGGATGCATTCGCGCGCATGGCGCACCGCGAAGTCGAGCGCGTAGAAGTCTCGCAGCTCGAAGGGCGCGTAACCGGCGTGTTGCTGACGCCGTACCCGCCGGGCATTCCGTTGCTGATCCCGGGCGAACGCTTTAACCGCACCATCGTGCAGTACCTGCAGTTCGCTCGTGACTTCAACGAGCGTTTCCCGGGATTCGAAACCTATATCCACGGCCTGGCCGAAGAGACCGCGCCCGATGGCAGCAAGCGGTATTACGTGGATTGCCTGATCGAAGAGTGAGCGCCGTGTTAGTGACTGCCGTGCTGGACTCGGAGCACGGCAGGCTCCGTAATGTCGGCGTGGACCACTGTCCATCGCTGGGGAGCCGCCTGTGTTCGACGTAGCCATCATCGGCGCGGGCGCTGCGGGCATGATGTGCGCCGCGGTGGCGGGGCAGCGTGGGTTGCGCGTGGTATTGATCGATCATGCCGAGCGCCTGGCGGAAAAAATCCGCATCTCGGGCGGCGGCCGCTGCAATTTCACCAACCTGGGGGCAGGGCCAGCAAATTTCCTGTCCGATAACCCGCATTTTTGCCGGTCGGCATTAGCGGGCTATACCCCGCAGGACTTTCTGGCGCTGTTGCGCAGCCACCGCGTGGCGTGGCACGAAAAGCATCGCGGGCAGTTGTTCTGCGATGACAGCAGCGAATCGATTATCGAGATGCTGCGTGCGGAATGTCAGACAGGACGCGTGCATTGGCGCATGCCCTGCAGCGTGAACGAGATCAGCCGCTCCGAGGCGGGCTATACCTTGCGCACCAGCCAGGGCGAGATCCGCGCTGCCAAATTGGTGATTGCGAGCGGCGGAATGGCCATCCCTCAATTGGGCGCCACGGATTTTGGCCTGAAGATTGCGCGGCAATTCGGCTTGAAAGTCGTCGAGCCGCGTCCCGCGTTGGTGCCGCTGACGTTTGATGCTGCGCAGTGGAAGCCTTTTGCCGAATTGTCCGGGGTGGCGCTGGAGGTATCCCTGGTCACAGGCGCCGGCCGTGCACGTGGAGAATTCCTGGAGGACCTGCTGTTCACGCATCGCGGTTTGTCGGGACCGGCGATTTTGCAGATCTCCAGCTTTTGGCAACCCGGCGAGGCCATCGTGATCGATCTCGCCCCGGGCCGTGACCTGGCTGCCGAACTGATCGCAGCCAAGCCGGGTAACCGGCAGCAATTGCATACGGTCCTGGGCGGACTATGGCCCAGGCGCCTGGCCGATCAATGGCTGGGTTTAGCGGGACAATCAGGACATCAGGCCGCCGGGCAAACCAGACAGGCAGGGCGGCAAACGGTCAGCACTGCCGGCAGGAGCGAATTGGCCGAACAGCGTTTAGCTGACATTCCCGATAAAACTCTGCGGTCCCTGGCCGACGGCATCCATCAATGGCGTCTCGTGCCCAGCGGCACCGCCGGATATAAAAAGGCCGAAGTCATGCGCGGCGGCGTCGATACGCGCGGGCTGGATCAAAAGTCCATGCAGGCGCGCGCCGTGCCGGGCCTGTACTTCATAGGCGAGGCGGTCGATGTGACCGGCTGGCTGGGCGGCTATAACTTCCAATGGGCCTGGGCCTCTGGCGTGGCGTGCGGCCGCGCGTTGTGAGGGCGCGGCCGGCATAGGTGCTGTGCCGCCCTGCATCACCCAAATCTTTTTCCGACTTCGAAATCCGTCCGGCCAAGGTCGGTTCGAATCTGAGCGCCGTGAGCGCGAGCAGGATGCGTCGCGTTGTTTTATTAAATAAAAATGACTATCATTTGAGTTATCTTTATTGATAATTTCATCCTGACGGAGAGTCTCGATGGTCCAAATTCAACCCAGGCCCGCCACTGTGCCGCCTCCTGCGACGACGTCTTGCCTTGGCGTTTGGCAACGGGCGACGTTGCGCGGCAATCGTGCCTATGAGCGGGGCGACTACGCTGCGGCGCTGACGCAATACCGTGCGGCATTGAGCCTGGCCGATACCTTGCCGGGGCAGTCGGACGATGTTGAAGCCGCATTGGCCGCGCTCGTGGTGTCGCATCACAACCTGTTGACGCTATACGAGCAGACCGGCCAGTTTGAGTTGGCCGCCGCCCACGCCTGTCGGGCACATGAATTGCTGCATGAAATCGCGTTGGACTATGTCTTGCCGGAGTGCTGGCGCGAGGCAGCCTGGCGCCATGGGCGTGTGACCTATGCGGAGCTGCTGCAGTTTTTGCAGCGTCACCCGGATCATGATCGCGCCCGCCGTGCCGCCGCGCTGGTGTGGCGCGACCAGACGCAGCCGCAGCATTGAATCTCAAGGAAATATCCAGCGCCTCCAGTTGTTGCCAGAGGCGCTACGTATTTCACTACGGCCGATTGATCTCGGCATCCGAACCGCTCCTTCGGGAGCTCGAACAGGAGATTTGCCATGCCCTATACCTTGCCCGATCTACCCTATGCCTATGATGCGCTCGAACCGCACATCGATGCGCAGACGATGGAGATTCACTACACCAAGCATCACCAGACCTATATCAACAACCTGAATGCCGCATTGGAAGGCGCCGGCCTGCCGACGGATGAGCCGGTCGAGAAACTGATCGCCCGTATCGACAGCCTGCCCGAGGCCGTGCGCGGCGCCGTCCGCAATAACGGGGGCGGCCACGCCAACCACAGTTTGTTCTGGACGGTCATGTCTCCCAAAGGCGGCGGCCAGCCCCAGGGCCGCGTGGCGGCCGCGATCGACGCTGATCTGGGTGGCGTCGAGGCGTTCCGTGACGCCTTTACCAAGGCGGCCTTGACTCGTTTCGGCAGTGGCTGGGCCTGGCTGAGCGTCACGCCGCAAGGCAAGCTGGTGGTGGAAAGCTCGGCGAACCAGGACAGCCCCCTGATGCAGGGTAATACTCCGGTGTTGGGCCTCGATGTCTGGGAACACGCGTATTATCTGAAATACCAGAACCGCCGCCCGGAATACATCGGTGCGTTTTTCAATGTGATTGACTGGGCCGAAGTGGCCCGCCGCTACGAGGCCGCCGTGGCCTGAGTACCGGTTTGTGCTGCATCCTTTGCGCAGGGTTTTGATGAACACATTCAGCCGTCACCGTATTCGCCCGCAACTGACCAGCGTCAGTATCTGGACACTGGCTGTTCTGGTCGCGTGTCTGGGCGCCTACGCGTTGTGGGAATATCTGTTGCCGCGTGCGCCGCATGTCGCCAATGCATTGGCGGGCGGATTGCTGGCAGCGGGCGCGACGGCGCTGGGGACGGTCCCGGTGATGTTCTCGCAAACCCTGTCCGACAAGGTCCAGGACACGATGTTTGGATTTGGCGCGGGCGTCATGTTGGCGGCCTGCGCCTTTTCCCTGGTGGCGCCAGGTCTGGAAGCCGCCGGCCAGTTGGGGCATGGGCCCTGGGGCTCGGGTTTCATCGTCGGCGGCGCGATTCTATTGGGTGCGGCGGTGTTGTTGACGATGGATCGTCTCTTGCCCCACGAACATTTCATCAAAGGCAAAGAAGGCATCGAGGTGCACCGTTTGCGCCGCACCTGGCTGTTTGTGTTTGCCATTGCGCTGCATAACCTGCCCGAGGGCCTGGCTATCGGCGTTGGATATGTGGGTAATGACCCGGTACAAGGCAGCGCGCTCGCGACCGGGATCGCGATCCAGGACGTGCCCGAAGGGCTGGTGGTGGCGCTGGCGTTGCTGTCGGCGGGCTATAGCCGGGCGTTTTCCGTGGCGCTCGGCATGCTGTCGGGGCTCGTGGAGCCCTTGGGAGCGGTCGTAGGAGCCCTCGTGGTCGGCTGGTCCGCGGAGCTGCTGCCCTGGGGGCTGGGCTTTGCGGCGGGCGCCATGTTGTTTGTCATCAGTCATGAAATCATTCCGGAATCCCACCGCAAGGGCCACGAGGTTTTTGCGACCGGGGGCCTGATGATCGGTTTTGTCCTGATGATGTTGCTGGATACTGCGCTGGGGTAAATCAGCTGCGCCAAATGCAGCTCGCCTCGCCCAAACGGGAAATGCTGGTCAGTGAAGCGCTGAGTGGCATTTTTTTATCGCTGTTGGTGTTGTGGGCGTTTGCTGCTCTTAGATTGTCTTTTTGAAGGCGTCCCTGTCGCGTGCCTGGGCGTGGCGCCGGGCCTATCGCACGGACTCGGCCCGTGACCAGGGGCCTCGGTCCGCTGCGCGGACTGAATCCGTGCTCAACGGCCCGGCACCACGCCCAGGCACGCGACAGGGACTCATGATGAGGGAATGCAACGAGGGCTGATTGCCATCCGTGTTTTTCGAAACCGACTTTGGCAATGCGGTGGGTTGAGCTAGTGCCATTCGGCCATCGTGAACTCAACACAACAGAGTTGATGCAGCAAAGCGCATGACATCCGTCACCGGAAGACATTGCGAGCAGGAGGTTGGCGTGTAAAAGCCCCACCGGGCCGTTGAGCCGCGATTTAGCCCGCGAAGCGGGCCGAGGCCCCTGGTCATGGGCCGAGTCGCGGCGATAGGCCCGGTGGGGCTTTTACACGCCGACCTCCTGCGCCAAAAGAACTCCACACTACGCATGCCACAGACTACAACCGTGGCGTAAAAAAAGCCCCCACGCCGCGCCTTCGGCTTGCTGCCCCCCAAGGGGGCGTTTTTGCCTCGGGGCGGCCCGGCGGCAAAAAAGCCCCACGCCGCGCCTTACGGCTTACTGCCCCCCTCGGAGGCTTTTTGATATCCAACTGTCTCGAGTATGGAAAACCGGCACGCCGCCGCTAGTCGGCACCCCGCTTTTCGCGGTATGCTTCACTCCGCTGTCATGTTCGTCGCGGGAGAGAGCGGCCCACCACCAAGGTATAGGGTCGCCGCCGAAGGCGCAATTCGCCCGGAATCGCTCAGGTAACCCATACCGCGACGCATCAGTTTCCTCTCTGGCCTTGGGCCAAGGCAGGTCGCTGACACAGCACTCTGGAGAGACCTGGCGCCGCGGATTCCGTGCGTAGCCCAGGCGCCGAAGGTGCAAACCCGCACAACGCGGGGCAACTCTCAGGCAAAAGGACAGAGGGGCGGAAAATCCAGCTGGTTTCTGGCGCTTTCCGCATCCAGACCGGCATTCCGTAACCTCGAGGCGATGCCGCCACCCTGGAGCCTGTTCATGTCTGCTGTTCTTCAACGTACCCCCTTGGCCGAGACCCATGTCGCCGCTGGCGCGCGCATGGTCGATTTTGGCGGCTGGGATATGCCGTTGGCGTACGGATCGCAACTGGAAGAACACCACGCCGTGCGCCGCGACGCGGGCATGTTTGACGTGTCGCACATGTTGAATGCCGATGTCGCCGGTCCCCAGGCGACCGAATTTCTGCAGCGTCTGGTGGCCAACGATGTCGCCAAACTGACGGTGCCGGGCAAAGCGCTCTATACCTGCATGCTGAACCCCCAGGGCGGCATTGTGGACGATTTGATCGTCTATTTCTTTGCCGCGGATCAGTGGCGTGTGGTGGTCAATGCCGGCACGGCTGACAAAGACATCGCCTGGATGCGCCGCGTGGCGGCCGCCGGGCAGTTCGACGTGACGATTACTCCCCGCCGAGATCTCGCAATGGTGGCCGTGCAGGGTCCCAACGCCCGCGCCAAAGTCTGGGCTGCGCGTCCGGCATGGCAGGCTGCGACCGAGCCGTTGACTCCCTTCGTGGCTGCCGAGGTGGCCGACGACACCCTGGTGGCGCGTACCGGCTATACCGGCGAGGATGGTTTCGAAATCGTCCTGCCCGCCGCCGAGGTCGTGGCATTGTGGAACGATCTGGCCGCTCAGGGCGTGCGTCCCTGCGGTCTGGGTGCGCGCGACACGCTGCGCCTGGAGGCTGGCATGAATCTCTACGGCCAGGACATGGACGAATTGACCCAGCCGAATCAGGCAGGGCTGTCCTGGACCGTTTCTCTGAAAGACGCGGCGCGCCGTTTCGTTGGCCGCGATGCGTTGGAACAATTCGCAACGCCGTGCGCATTCGTGGGGCTCAAGCTCCAGGATCGCGGCGTGATGCGTGCCCATATGGCGGTGCGTACGCCGCAGGGCGCGGGCGAGCTCACCAGCGGCACTATGTCGCCGACCTTGGGCGTATCCGTGGGTTTTGCCCGCGTTCCTCTGGGCGTCGAGCCCGGTCAGACGGTCGAAGTCGAGATCCGCGGCAAATGGGTACCCGCCCTGGTAACCAAATTACCATTCGTGCGTCACGGCAAAGCCGTCGAACACTCGTAAACTGCCGCCATGCGCTGGCAGGGGTGCCGGCGCAGGCGCGACCCAATTTTTAGGAGCTTTTATGAGCCTGCCCACCGATCGTAAATACACTGAGTCCCATGAATGGGTGCTCGCCGAAGGCGACGTGTTCGTCGTCGGCATTACCGACAACGCCCAGGAGCAACTGGGCGATCTCGTCTTCGTTGGCGATGTCAACGTAGGCACCAAGCTCAAGGCTGGCGAGACCGCTGGCGTGGTCGAGTCGGTCAAGGCCGCCTCCGATATCTACGCCCCTGTGACGGGCGAGATCGTGGCCTTTAACGAAGCGCTGGAAAACACGCCGAACCTGATCAACGAATCGCCCTATACCGCCTGGATCTACAAAATCAAGCCGGACAACGCCGCTGACGCCGACAAGCTGTTGGACGCCGCCGGCTACGAAGCCGTCGCCAACGGCTGATCTGGTTGACGCCGCGCGGGCGCTGCGCCTGCGCGGCCATTTTTCTGTACCGAGACCTCTCATGTCGCGCGCCCTAGATACCCATTCCGATTTCATTCCTCGTCATATTGGTCCCTCGCAGGGGGATCAGGAAAAAATGCTCGCGGCCGTTGGCTGCGACAGTCTGAACACCTTGCTTGACGAGGTGGTGCCGCCCGCGATTCGCAGCCAGGCGCCTTTAGCGCTGCCTGCCTCGCGCAGCGAGCCCGATGTGCAGGCCGAGCTCAAGGCCATCGCCGGCCGCAACCGCATCTACCGCAATTACATCGGCCAGGGGTATTACGGCACGCACACGCCGAATGTGGTGTTGCGCAACGTGCTGGAGAATCCTGCTTGGTACACGGCGTATACGCCTTATCAGCCCGAGATCTCGCAAGGCCGTCTGGAAGCCCTGTTGAACTACCAGACCATGGTGGCTGATCTGACGGGCCTGGATATTTCCAATGCGTCGCTGCTGGACGAGGGGACAGCGGCTGCCGAGGCCATGACGCTGGCGCGCCGTGGTTCCAAATCGGCCAGCCCGGTGTTCTTTGTTTCGGCGCACTGCCATCCGCAAACGATCGAAGTCGTGCGCACGCGTGCCGAAGGTCTGGGTATCGAGATCGCCGTAGGCGATGAGGCGCAAGGTTTGCCGGAATGCTTTGGCGTATTGCTGCAGTATCCGCACAGCCTGGGCGCAGTCACGGACTATCGTGCGTTGGCCGAGGCCGCGCATGCACAAGGCGCCGTTGTCGCGTGCGCGACGGACTTGCTGGCGCTGGCGTTGTTGACACCGCCGGGCGAATGGGGCGCGGACATTGCAGTAGGTTCGTCGCAGCGCTTTGGGGTGCCGTTTGGTTTCGGCGGCCCGCACGCGGGCTTCATGGCCTGCAAAGACGCCTTCAAGCGCAATATGCCGGGCCGTTTGGTCGGCGTGTCGAAAGATGCGCAGGGCAATCCGGCATTGCGTCTGGCATTGCAGACGCGCGAACAGCATATCCGCCGCGAGAAAGCGACGTCGAATATTTGCACGGCGCAGGTGCTGCTGGCCGTGATGGCGGGCTTGTACGCCGTATGGCATGGTCCCGAGGGCATCCGTCGCATCGCCACGCGCGTGCAGCGCTACACGGCGATTTTGCGCACGGCGCTGACGCAATTGGGGATCAAGGTCGTCAACGACACGTTCTTTGACACGCTGCTGCTGGAAACGGGGGCGGCGACGCCCGCGTTGGTCGTGGCCGCAGAGTGCGAGCACATCAATCTGCGACGCGTCGATGGCGCACGCTTGTCGGTCTCGCTGGACGAGACGGTGACTGCCGCCGATTTACAGGCTTTGGTGAATGTCTTTGCCGCGGGTCTGGAAAAAGACGACGTGGCGCTGGACATCGACGCTTTGGACGCCAAGGCGGCTGGCGGGATTCCCGCGGCGGTGCAACGTAAGAGTGCGATTCTGTCGCACCCGGTGTTCTCCAGCGTGCAGTCCGAAACCGACATGCTGCGTTATCTGCGCAAGCTGTCCGACAAGGACCTGGCCCTGGATCGCAGCATGATTCCATTGGGTTCGTGCACGATGAAGCTGAACGCGACGGCCGAGATGATTCCGATCACGTGGCCGGAGTTTGCGCAGATCCATCCCTATGCGCCGGTGGATCAAAGCCAGGGCTATCGTGAATTGGTGCAGCGCCTGTCTGACGCGCTGTGCGAAATCACTGGATATGACGATATCAGCCTGCAGCCGAACTCGGGCGCGCAAGGAGAGTACGCGGGCTTGCTGGCAATCCGCGGTTATCACCGCGCCAATGGCCAATCGCAGCGCGATGTGTGTTTGATCCCGGCCTCGGCGCACGGCACCAATCCCGCATCCGCACAGTTGGTGGGAATGAGCGTGGTGGTGGTGGCCTCTGACGCCAATGGCAACGTCGATATCGCCGACTTGCGCGCGAAGGTCGAACAGGTGGGCGATCGTCTGGCTGCCTTGATGATCACCTATCCGTCGACCCACGGTGTGTTCGAAGAATCCATCACCGAGATTTGCGATCTGGTGCATCAGGCCGGCGGCCAGGTCTATCTGGACGGCGCCAACATGAACGCCATGGTCGGCGTCGCCCAGCCCGGGAAATTCGGTTCCGATGTCTCGCACCTGAACCTGCACAAGACGTTCTGCATTCCGCACGGCGGTGGCGGGCCCGGTGTCGGTCCGGTGGCCGTGCGTTCGCACTTGGCGCCGTATCTGCCGGGCGTGTTGAATGCGCAGGGCAAGCTGGATGGCGAAGCCGAAGTCGGCCCGGTGTCTGCTGCCCCGTTTGGTTCGGCCAGCATTTTGCCGATTTCGTTTGCCTACATTGCGCTGATGGGAGCCGACGGTCTGCGTAGCGCGACCGAGATGGCGATCCTGAATGCGAACTATCTGGCTGCACGGTTGCGTGATCATTATCCGGTGCTGTACACCGGCCGTAATGGCCGTGTCGCGCACGAATGCATTCTGGATGTGCGTCCGCTGAAGGATACGACTGGCATCAGCGCCGAGGACATCGCCAAACGCTTGATGGACTATGGTTTCCACGCGCCTACGATGAGCTTCCCCGTGGCAGGAACACTGATGGTCGAGCCGACCGAGTCCGAAGGCCTGGCAGAACTGGATCGCTTTATCGATGCCATGATCTCCATCCGTGAAGAGATCGCGCAAATCGAACGGGGTGAGCGTGATCGCGATGACAACGTGCTGAAGAACGCTCCGCACACGGCGCAGATGCTGTTGGCCGAAGAATGGCACCACGACTATCCGCGCCAGCAAGCCGCGTATCCGGTCGAGTCTCTGCGCGAGACCAAGTACTGGCCTCCTGTGGCGCGTGTGGATAACGCCTACGGTGATCGCAATCTGGTGTGCGCGTGTTTGCCTATCGAGGCGTATGCGTGACATCGTAGTGTGACGATGGCGCCGCGCAGATAGCGCGCGTCAACGTAAAAACGCCCGCCGATTGAATAGTCGGCGGGCGTTTTTGTTTGGCGATGCCGGCGGGGCCGGCATCATGTCAGTGCTTATTTACGAGGCGCTTCTTTTATCGTGTTGGTGAACATCGACACATTGGCCAGGAACATCTGTACTGTGAATTCCACATTGTCTTGGCCGACGCCGCCGTAGGCGTTGACGTCCATTTCCATCGTGGCGACTTTGTTGTCAGCGTCCCAGTAGGCGCGCGTCAGGCGGTTGGTTTGATTCCATTCGTTGAGCACGCGCATCGGCACGGGGTAAGGCGTGGCGACGGTGATGCGCATTTGCATGTCGGTGCACGAGGATTCGGTCTCGCAATCGTTGAACAGGATCTCGACGTTCTTGGCGCCTTCGTTGGTGCCATCGATCTTCAGCACGGGCGTGTCGTATTCCGTGGTGCCGAGTTCGTAGTCAAAGCCTATGTCACTGACCATTTGACCGATCTGAGCAGGATCCAGCGAATTCAGCAGGGTGTTTTCGGTTTCCTCGCCATACTCGTCGTCCTCGACACTGCTCAGCAGGGCGCCAAAAAGCTCGTCGGCGGGAACTTCTTCGCCATTCAGGTTGGCCTTGCCGTCGGCATAGTGGAACGTGCTCACGACATTGTCGCCATCGGTCTTGGCGATGCCGAACATCTCGGCCATGCCGGCCATGGAGGTTACCTGGTCGGCGGCTTCCTTGGCAGCGGCTGCCGCGTCTATTCCTTCACCTTGCAAGTACTGCGCGGCCAGGCCCTGCACCATGGGCTTGGACACCGAGACCTTCATGTCGATCAGCTTGACGGATTGCTGCAATAGTTGCTTGGCATCGTCTGGCAGTTCCTTGCCCGCAACCAGGCCGGCGGGTTTGGTCAGTTCGATGGCCAGGTTCAGGTTGCTCTGGCCTTTGGCGGTTTCCCATACGAAAGGATCGACGCGCATGGTCGGGTTGGCGGCCAGCAATTGGATAGCCTGGTTGACGAGTTCGATCGCCTGCGCGCCGTCCGCCGAGCTGTCTTCCGTACCGTTGGCGACCTTGGTCAGCATTTCGTTATAAAGATCGGACAGTGCTTTTGCGGCTTTGCCGTCGATCTTGTCGAATTTGATCGTGGCATGGCCCTTGCCGAAATCGCTGCCATTGACGGCGATCTGGCCGATTTTGTAATCGGCCGCGACGTTGATGGTGGTGTCTTGTTCGGCGATTTTTGCGGTGTAAGCCAGATCCTTCAGTTCGATCTTGGTCTTGACGGTTGCCGCGGGGGCCTGAGCCGCCTGTTCAGGCTGGGCCGGCTGTTCGGGTTGAGCCGGTGCCTGGCTTTCTGCGCTCGGATTCTGCGCGGCATTGGCTGCCTCGTCGGCGGCTTGGGCGGCTTCTTCGGCGGCTCGGGCGGCTTCTTCTTCAGCGTCCGATGTTTCGTCCGCGTAGGGATCCAGCGGCTCTTCGATCTCGATCATGATGTTATCGAATTTGGCGCCGGAGCTGCCTACGCCAAAGCCGAATTTGCCCTGCTGGCTATCGACGTCCATCGTCATGCCGGTGATGTTCGCATTGACCTTCCGGCCTTCGTCGTCCTCGGTCAATTGCAGAGCCAGTTGGTTGATCTTGCCGGTGCCGACAGCGTGTTTGGTGGCGCGTACAAAGCTGCCTTCGAATTGGGCGCCGCTGAACTTGACGGACTGGTCCGTTTGCGGAGCGTACTCGATAGGGGCGATCGTGGCCGTGCCGACGCCGTCGCCGTTGTAAGACAAGATCGTGTCACCGACCAGCGGCGAGACGCCCTTGGTCAGTTCGAACAAGGGCTTGACGAGATCATTTGAGGCGACTTCGCTATGAACGAAAGCCAGCTTGGGCAGCCATTGGCCACGGGCCAAGGCACCTTTGGGGAAGGGGCCGTGTTCAATGCGGCCGACAATTTCCACCATGCCTTTGGGCGGCGTTTCTTCGCCTGGGACTTTAGTCAGCTGGATGCCATAACGGACGTCGCTGCTGAAAAAATGGCGGTCGTAGGAAATCTGACTGATCGTGACGCCAAAGCCTGTACCGCCCAATGCGCTGGCCAACTCTTTGTTGAGTTCCGTCAGGCGCACAGGCTCTTCAGTTTGGATGCGCTTGCCGGTGTACCACGTGGCGCCGAGCCAGCCCGCAACTGCGATGACGACCACGCCCGTCGTGATCCCTACTACCTTTTTCATTTTTTCGTCCATTTATTGTTTGCATGCTGCCGGGACGGCGATGGTGCGCCGTCCCGGCAGGAGCGATACTCGCCCGCGGTGAGTATAACGAGGTGTAGTCAGCGCGTTCTGAGAACTACATTACAAGTCGTGTCTAGGGTAAACAAATAACATCTGGCCTGACTACAGGGATCTCGCCGACGACGGTAAGAGATCGGCAGGGAGCATAGCGAAGGGATTTTGGGGCAACGAGGCCACTGTAGGTGCTGGAATCGAAGATGTACAGGGGGCACAGCCTGCTTTGATGCCCCCAATTCGGACCCGCGGAACACGCGGGCGCGATCCTGTCGATGTTGACGCAATCCGTTTTTGTTTAAAGCGGGTCCAGGGGATAAATCGGGCGTCGCACGTGTTTGAATTCCAATTGGCTGTAGTCGGAGGTAGTGACGCCCACCCCGGTGCATTCGATGATGTCGGTCGCCAGATCGGAAAAGCCGGCTCGCCAGTGAACGCGGCTTTTCAGGACCACATAGTTTTTCTGCAGGGGGTCTATGCCCGCCGAGAGCAGGCAGTTGATGTCAAAAGGTTCCTGGTGGCGCGAGATCAGGACGACTTCGACATTGCCGGTGTCGAAGACGACGGTGAGTCCGGTGTCGTTGCGTACGCCGCGATACATGGGGCCGCGGTTCAGGTAGACGCCGTCAAAGATCAGCTTGACGCGACCGGTGACAGACAGGGTCCGGCTTTGCTGTTTGAGCGCGGGCATGGGCATTTTGCCGCCCAGGTTCAAAGTGATCTCGGTACCTACCCCGGCGGCGGCGGCTTGTTGGGCGGCTTCGGGGTCGCACAGCGCATAGAAGGCCACGTTTTTCAGGTCCTGGCGCAGGATCT
The DNA here is from genome assembly GCF_002261185.1 of Bordetella genomosp. 4. Classification (GTDB taxonomy): domain Bacteria; phylum Pseudomonadota; class Gammaproteobacteria; order Burkholderiales; family Burkholderiaceae_B; genus Bordetella_A. The sequence continues at coordinate 222,772 of NZ_NEVQ01000022.1, read as the reverse complement.
CGGCGAGGACTTCGGTGGTGTCCATCGTGCCGCCCGAGCCCGTATTGTCAAAATGATCCAGCAAGACGACAGGGCCTTGTGCGATGGCCTTTGCGCGGGTGATGGCCGGAGCCAGGGGCTCGCAGTGAAAGACCCATTGTTCGCGTGCGTTCCAGGCTGTGTCCAGCAACTCGTCGCGATAACGTTCGGCGGCAGGCAGGTCGCCGTCGGTGCAGATGACGGCGCTCAGGCCCGCCTCGCGAATGTCTGCGTGGGGAAAACCGACAAATACAGAAGCCGCGAGAACGCTATCCTGCGATTCCAGTGCTTCGCAGCGTTGCTGCAGGGATTTGTTCGGCTCGGCATGGGTGCCCTGGCACATGATGTGCGGCAGCATCGGTTTGTTGGCCCATGTCATCACGGGGCGAATTTCGCCTTTCAGCGTGCGTGCAATCGTATCGGCCGCGCGAACGCCCGCGGCGCGAATGTCAACGTGGGGGTAGGTATGAAATCCGGTGACGACGGTGGCGTGGCGCACGATGTCGTCGTAGATGTTGGCATGCATATCCAGCGTGACGCCCACAGGCGTGTCAGGGTCGATCTCGCGCAGGCGGCGCAGCAGATTGCCCTCTGCGTCTTCTACGCCCTCTGCCACCATCGCGCCGTGCAGATCGAGCAGGATGGCGTCGTAGCCGCCGCGTCTGACCTCATCCAGGATGAGTTCGCACAAGCGCGCGTAAGTGTCTGCATCAGTGGGGGCGCTGGGCCACGATTCCGCGGCGACGGGGATGGTGATCTCGGCGCCTTCGCGGCGTGCGACCTCTATATAGCCTCCCAGGCCGCTATCGGTGTTTTCGTAGGCGCGAACGGCGCGCTCGCCCGCCAGGATCTCGGGGCTGCCGCGAAAGAATCGCTCGAGCGGCGTGGGCACAGGAGAAAAGGTATTGGTTTCATGCTTGATCATTGCCAGTAGCCAACGCATGTCGAAGTCCTTATTAACCTATCAATGAAGAGAGAGTCGAAGTCGGTGAGAGAGATCGCAAAGCCGGAAAACCGCTATGCTCATCGGCCGTCATCGTCACGCAGCGGCCAGAGGCCGGAAATGCTGAAAATCCCATCCGCGCCCGGGCGCAGCATCGATCAGGGCGCGGGTGTAATCGTGTGTTGGCTGCGTGAGCACGGTTTCTGCTGCGCCCGTTTCTACGACTTGCCCGCGTTGCATGACCAGGATCGTGTCGCAGATTTGCGCCGCGACTCGCAGGTCGTGCGTAATGAACAACACGCCTACGCCGGTGCGTTGGCGGATTTGTTCCAGCAAGCCTAATACTTGGGCCTGCACCGAGACATCCAATGCCGAGACGGCCTCGTCGGCAACGAGGACTTCGGGTTCCATCACCAAGGCGCGGGCGATGCAGATGCGCTGCCGTTGTCCGCCGGAAAACTGGTGGGGATAGCGATCCATGGCCTCAGCATCGAGCCCGACGACGCGCAATGTGTCGACGGCCTTTGCAGTAGCCTGATCGCGTGGGGTGCCGAAATTCAGCAGGCCCTCGATAATGGATTCGCCAACTTTGCGGCGTGGATTCAGCGAGCGATAAGGATCCTGAAAAACGATCTGAATACGCTGGCGTACCGGTCTGAGCGCAGTGCCCGATAACGCGGCGATATCGTCGTTGCCCATCAATACTTTGCCTGTCGTGGGCTCGATCAAGCGCATGATGCAACGCGCGACGGTGGATTTGCCGGAACCGGATTCGCCCACGATACCCAGGATCTCGCCCTTGTGCAGTACCAGATTGACGTCTTGCGCGGCGGGCACTTGGCGCAGGCCGCCGGACCAGAATGAACGTTTGTCGATGTAGGTGCGCCCGAGTCCCTGCACCCGCAATACCGGATCGCCCGTCGGCGCGTCGCGACGCAATGGGACCAGGCTGGGCACGGACGATACCAAGCGGCGGGTATAGCTTTGTTCGGGGCGCGCCAGAATATCGTCGCGTGTACCGGACTCGATCAGATCGCCTCGATTCATGACCACAATGCGGTCGGCGATTTCTGCGACGACGCCAAAATCATGCGTGATGAACAAGACCGCGGTCTGGTGTTCGGTCTGCAGTTCTTTGATCAGTGCGAGGATTTGTTTTTGCGTGGTGACATCCAGAGCCGTGGTCGGCTCGTCGGCGATCAGCAGGCGAGGCTCCAGAATGAGCGCCATTGCGATGACGATACGCTGGCGCTGACCGCCAGAGAGTTGATGCGGGTACGAGTCATAAATGCGCTCGACGTCTGGCAGATGTACCGAACGGAACATGTTCAGTACTTTCTCGCGCCGCTCGGCACGCGACAGCCGGCGATGCAGCCGCAGAACCTCATCGACCTGGCGGCCCACGGTGTGTACGGGGTTGAGCGCGGTCATGGGCTCTTGAAACACCATGGCCATACGGGTGGCGCGCATCTCGCGCAAACGCTGCGGCGTTGCGCTGAGGACGTCCTCGCCTTCGACGCGAATGGCGCCGCTGGGTTTGAGCGCGCCGGGCGGCAGCAACCCCATGACGGCCAATGAACTGACCGATTTGCCCGATCCTGATTCGCCGACTACGCAGACGGTTTCGCCTGCACGCACATCCAGGCTCAGATTGCGGACGACCTGTTTGTCAGTGCCGGCAACCGTCACGGACAGGTTGCGAATGGCCAGGACCGCGTCCGAGGTGTCTCCGGCAGGGGGGTACGGGGAATAGGGCATGACGTTAGATCCTGCGTACCATTTTGGGGTCGAGTGCGTCGCGCAACGCATCACCCAGAATGTTGACACTGAGCACCGTGAGCGACAGAAACAGGCCGGGGAACAGAATCAGGCCAGGCAGCATTCGAAAGTACATGCGACCCTCGGACATGATGTTGCCCCAGGACGGAATTTCCGGCGGAATGCCTGCCCCCAGAAAACTGAGAATGGCCTCTGTCAGCATGGCCGAGGCGAATACGTAGGTACCTTGCACGGTGAGCGGAGCAATCGTGCTGGGCACCATATGGCGCCACAACAGCAGCGGCAATGGTGTGCCCAGCGCCAGCGCAGCCTCGACGTAGGGCTCGCCGCGTACGCTGAGAATCTGGCCGCGTACGAGGCGTACGACGCGAGGAATTTCTGGAATGGTGACGGCCACCAGGACCGTGGTCAGACTCGCGCCGGTGACGGCGACCAACGAGATCGCCAGCAAGATTCCCGGGATCGCCATGATCGCGTCCATGACGCGCATGATGAATCCGTCCAATCGACGGAACCAGCCTGCGAGCAGGCCGATGATCAAGCCCAGGGCGACACTGATGACCGCGGCGCCCAGGCCGGTGATGAGCGAGACGCGTGCGCCGTACACGATGCGGGACCAGAGATCACGGCCAAACGCGTCTGTTCCCAGCAAGGTTTCGGTAAAGGGCCGTTTGAGCCGCTGGCCAGGGTCCAGGGCAGTCGGGTCGACTGTCCCTAGCCAAGGAGCCAACAGCGCGGCCGCCGTGATGATGAGCAGAATCGCCAGCGCCAGCAGCACAGGCCAGCTTTTGAATCCCTGCCGCACGCGATGCCATGCCGTGGATCGTGGCGCTATGTCGGGTGCCTGAACGGCAGGGGCGGCGACGTTGGGCGGGGTGGCCATGGTCAGTACCTGATGCGCGGGTCGAACAGCGTATAGGCGCAATCGACGACCAGATTGATGAACACATATACAAAGGCAAAGAACAGCGTCAGCCCTTGAATGACCGGATAATCGCGCGCCAACACCGCCTCGACCACCAGACGTCCCAGGCCAGGGATGTTAAACACCGACTCCGTGACGACGACGCCACTGATCAACAAGGCAATGCCCACGCCGATCACCGTGGCGATGGGTACGGCCGCATTGCGTAGCGCATGTCCCAGCAATACGCCGGTTTCGCCCAAGCCTTTTGCGCGTGCAGTGCGGATGAAGTCTTCGCCCATGACTTCGATGACGCTGGTGCGGGTGATGCGCGCAATCAGTGCAATGTAGATGGTAGAAAGCGCCAGCGCAGGCAAAATCAACCGATGGAGAAAGGGCCAGAAACCGCTGGATAAGGGCGTATAGCCTTGCACCTTGAACCAGTTCAGTTCGATCGCGAAGCCCCAGATCAAGAGATACCCTGTCACGAAGACCGGCACGGAAAAACCCAATACGGAAAATCCCATGACCATGCGGTCGAGCAAGCGGCCCTGTTTCCAGGCGGCCAGAATGCCCAGCGGCAGCGCCACGATCAGCGTGAACACCAGTGTCAGCACAGCGAGGCTGAGCGAGGGTTCCAGACGTTGCCCGATCAACTGCCGTACAGGCACGCCCGACATCAATGACGTGCCGAAATCGCCCTGTACGAGGCGGCCGGCCCAAAGAAAGAACTGTTTGAACAGCGGTTGATCCAGCCCCATCACCTGGCGTATCTGCTCGATGCGTTCGGGCGTGGCCCCGTCGCCGGCCATGATGACAGCCGGATCGCCAGGACTCAGACGCAAGATGGCAAAGACGACCACGGCAACCAGGATGAGTACCGGAATGGTGGCCAGGAGTCGGCGCAGAATAAAAGCCAGCATGACGGGGCTACCGGATCAAGGAGCTTTCTTGACGTTCCAGAACGCCATGATCGGTGCGTGCACCAGCCCGCTGAGTTTGACGGAGTACGCGGTGGGAACAGACATCTGACCCAGCGGCACATACAGGCCCTCGTCGATACCGATGCGTTGCGCTTCGTCGGCGATTTTCTTTTGTTCGGCGGGATCCGAGGTCAACGCGAACTTGGTGCGCAAGGCTTCGATTTCCGGGAAATTCGGCCAGCCGAACCAGGCACTGTCGCCATTGGCCGATGCAGGGGCCGAGCGCACCGGGTCCATGATGTCGGTGGCGTACCAGTTGGTGTTGTGGATGTTCCAGCCGCCAGCATCCGGTGCGGCCTTCGACGCGCGTCGAGTGGCGACGCTTTGCCAGTCCATGGCGGCCAGGTTCACGTTAAAGCCGGCTTTGCGCAGCGCCTCCGCCATGACGACGGGTTGCGGGCTGAGGGTGCCGACGTCGGTCGCGTGCATGACCAAGATAGGCGTGTTGTCGTACCCGGCTTCTTTGAGTAGCGCCTTGGCTTTATCGATGTTGGACGGTACGACGACATCTTTGCCGATATCGCTTTCAAACGGCGTGCCGCAGCCCCAGAGCGAGGCGCAGGTCTGGTAATACTTCGGATTGCCTACCAGTGCCTTCATGACGTCTTCCTGGCCGATCGCATACATGGCGGCCTGGCGGATTTTCTTATTGTCGAAGGGCGGGTACTTGAAATTGAAGCGATACATCGTGAAATAGCCTACCGGGCTGAGCGACTCGACCTTGAATTCGTCGTTGCCATCCAGCATGGGCAAGAGGTCATACGGGAACTGTTCGACGTAGTCGAGCTCGCCGCCCAACAGCGCATTCGCTGTGGTCAGCGCATCGGGCATGACGTCCCAGACCACTTTGTCTACGTTGACGACTTTGCCGCCCGCCAATCCGCTGGCGGGTTCTTTGCGCGGCACATAGTCCGTGTTCTTGACATAGACCGTTTTGACGCCGGGTTTGAATTCGGCGACCTTGAACGGGCCGGAGCCTGTCATGTCGGTGATGGGCTTGCCGATAGGCGTCTCAGCGATGCGCTTGGGCATCATGAACGCTGCAGTGCCGGTGGGTTTGGAGAGCGCACGCAAGGCCAGGTCCGTGGGCTCGGTCATGACGATGCGAAAGCTGTTGTCATCGACCACGTCAATGCTGGAGACAAATTTCAGCAGCGTGCGGCCCATGCCATCGCCGGCGGCCCAGCGCTTGATCGAGGCGACGCAGTCTTCAGCCTTGACGGGCTGGCCGTCATGCCATTTCAGGCCGGCCCGCAGTGTCATGGTGTAGGTCTTGCCATCACTCGACACGTCCCACTTGTCCAGCATTTGCGGCTGGATTTTGTTGTTGGCGTCGGTGGCCAGCAAGGTGTCATAGATCATGTAGCCATGCCACGTCGTGATGTACGCGGTGGTGGCATGAGGGTCGGTCAATCGCAGCGGGGAATGCATGACCGCGCGAATGGCGGTTTCTGCATGGGCGCTTCCCACTGCCAGGATCGCAGCACCGGCCAGGGCGGCCGCACGAACAAACTTCAACATGAAAATCCCCTTTCTTTCCGTTGTTGGGCGAGCGAGAGCCGCCGCATGACCGCATGTGCCGCAAAGGCAGCATATACGGTCAGAGTGTTGCCGTGCGGGCCTCAAAGGCGGGACCGCAAGGCGCCATTCTGATGCCGTGGCGTAGCCGTGTCCATGGCTGCTGTGCTGCATCCATCAGCATCGATCCGGGCGCAGCGCACACCAGGATAGTCTGCGCAATCTGGGTGAAGTCGGCCCGGAAATGGGCCGAGCTTTTCAATACGAGGATGGCCTGGCGCGTGGGTTCAATGCCGGCAAAGCGGAACATTTCCTGATCCGCCATCTGAACTTTGTTGGACGCGACCACAATGCGTACGTCATTCAGGCGCAAGCAGGCACTGGGGCCCAGGTCCATGTGAAAGCCCCGGTAAAACGCGCCGTGCGTGTCGAAACGGCCATCGGAAATTTTTTCGACGATGTAGTCGGCTTCGAGTGGTTCGTCGTCGGGGATGCCCGAATGCCCGCCCAGCGCGAGGCGCACGGTTTTGCCTTCGCCTGCGTGATGCGCAGCGAGCGCCGCCGCAGGATCCACGATCAAACCGATGGCTGCATTGGTAGCGTTGTGGCGTATCAGTGCACGCAAAATGCCGGTAGTGTCTGAGCTGCCGCCTGCGCCGGGATTGTCCTGGACGTCGGCAATGACGATGGGGCGAAGGCTGGTGTGAGCCAGGGTGATGGCCATTTGCACTGCTTCGTCGGCGTTCAGTATCTTGCCGCCAAAGTCGGCTTCGGCATTGAGGACGGCGCGTTCCATGGCATCTGCTGCCGCGTCGGCGTCGGCCTGTGTGTCGCCATAGGCCCAGACAGTGGGAGCGCATTCGGGAAAGTCAGCCGCTGGAAAGCCTGTGGCAAAGGACAAGCTGATCGAGGAATCGCGAGACTCGAGGTCCTCGAGCCGCTGATACAGGCTGTTCGAGGGCTCGATGTCGGTCGATTGCCAGCACAGCGAAATCAAATAAGGGATGCTGCGCAGGGCGACGTAGGGGCGCGGCATGCCGTGCAATCGGCGATCGAGCAGTTGTGCTGCACGTTGACCGGTTTCGGCCATGTCGATGTGCGGATAGGTGCGATAGCAGATCAGGCTGTCGGCGTGCGCGATCATGGCGCGCGTGACGTTGGCGTGCAGGTCCAGGCTCGCGACGATGGGAACGTTCGGGCCGACTAATGCGCGTACGCGGCGCAGGAGTTCGCCTTCGCCATCGTCGAGATGTTCGGCCACCATCGCGCCGTGCAGATCCAGATAGACGCCGTCCAGGGGGAGTGCTTGTTCCAGGCCGCTGAGAATCATGCCGCTGATACGCTCGTAGGCGTCGCGGGTGACGTGTCCGGATGGGCTGGCTGCGGCCCAGGTGGTGGGTAGGAGGGTATAGGCACGCATGGCGTCGATGAAGCCAGCGATGGGGATGTTGGCGCCTGCAACGGCGTCAAACATGGCTGGACCGGATACTAGTTTGGGCCACCCGCCGCCTTTGTCGGCGAATTCTTCCCAGGTGGCGCGTGAGGGTGCAAAAGTGTTTGTTTCGTGCTGGAACCCGCCTATCCCGATACGCATCGGTACGATCCTTCTGTAGTGGGCGTGCGTTGGTGGTAGTTGACTATAAGGATTCTGCGGAAGATGCAAGGGATGGGCAATCAGGCTTTGCCCGGATGTTTGGATGAGGCATGCCTGTGAGGCGGGGAAGGCGTTTTGTTGAGATGTTTGTTTTTGTAATTAGCGTTTGTTTTTGACGTGGGAGTTTGTTTTTAGCGATGGCGTTTCCGCCCCGACTGCAGCAATGAACGGCGAACGGTTCGGCTTATCTGATCTGAGTTTGTCGCCGCGCGGCGGGAGTCGCGGGCAGGCCTGTCGGAGGCTGCCGAGTCCGCAGAGGATTGGCGGGGGAAGTCCGGGGGCCATGTTTGAGCGAAGCGAGTTTGGCCCCCGGCCCGCCAATCCTTTGCGGACGAAGGCCGAACCCCCGTTCAGGGGGTGAGTCAGCCGACCAGGCCTGTCCGCGACTCCCGCCGGGCGGCGACAAACGCGTTAAGAACCCGATCTTTCCCTGCACTAAAGCCACCGAAAGATATCGTACTCAGGCTCATTCCATCAGAGCCCGATTCGATAATCAGGCAATGCTTTTCAGTGCATTGCCGATGTGCTGGAAGAGCTCCGCGATCTGGGCTTCTTCGATGATCAGGGGAGGCGAGAGAGCAATGGTGTCGCCGGTGTAGCGGACCATGAGGCCGCTGTCGAAGCATTTTTGGAATGCCTCGGCAGCGCGGGCGCCGGGCGCGCCTTCACGGGGCGCGAGTTCGATGCCGGTGACCAAGCCAATGTTACGCACGTCAATGACGTGAGGGGCGCCTTTCAGACTGTGGGCGGCGGCTTCGAAGGTGGCGGAAAGCTCGCGGGCGCGGGTGAAGAGTTTGTCGCGCTGGTAGATGTCCAGCGTGGCCAGGATGGCTGCCGCGGCCAAGGGATGGGCCGAGTAGGTGTAGCCATGGAAAAACTCGATGCCGCCTTGTACGCCGTTGACAATGGCGTCGTGGATATCGCGTTTGACGGCGACAGCGCCCGCGGGGACCGCTGCGTTGCTGATGCCTTTGGCCATAGTGATCAGGTCGGGAGTAACGCCGAAGTATTCGCTCGCGGTGGCGGCGCCCAGGCGGCCAAAGCCGGTGATGACTTCGTCAAAGATCAGCAGGATGCCGTATTTGGCAGTGATGGCGCGCAGGCGTTCCAGGTAGCCTTTAGGGGGGACCAGGACACCGGTAGAGCCGGCCATGGGTTCAACGATGACGGCGGCAATCGTGGAGGGGTCATGCAGGGCGACGATGCGTTCGAGATCGTCGGCCAGATGTTCGCCCCAGGCGGGTTGGCCCTTCGAGAAGGCGTTTTTCTCCAGGTTGTGGGTGTGCGGCAGGTGATCGACGGCGGGCAACAGGGCGCCGGAGAAGGTCTTGCGGTTGGGCGAGATGCCGCCGACGGAGATGCCGCCGAATCCCACGCCGTGGTAGCCGCGCTCACGGCCGATCAGGCGCGTGCGCTGGCCTTCGCCGCGGGCGCGGTGGTAGGCCAGGGCGATTTTCAGTGCGGTATCGACTGACTCGGAGCCGGAGTTGGTAAAGAAGATGCGGTCCAGGCCCTGCGGCATGAGCGCGGCAACGGCCGATGCGGCTTCGAAGGCCAAGGGGTGCCCCAGCTGGAAACCGGGCGCGTAGTCCATCTCTGCGGCTTGGCTGGCGATGGCTTGCACGATTTCTTCGCGGCAGTGGCCGGCATTGACGCACCACAGGCCAGAGGTGCCATCCAGGATCTGGCGGCCGTCAACCGAGGTGTAGTACATGCCCTTGGCGCTGGCCAGCAGGCGCGGTTTGCTCTTGAACTGCCGATTGGCGGTAAAGGGCATCCACAGATGGGACAGGTCGGGCAAATCGGTGGGGGCATTCATGATGCAAGCTCCAGATGAAACTGCGCGATGGGCCGCTGGTACGCAGCAGGATGGCAACCATTCTGATCGTGCCGGGACAGGATGAAAATATACAATGGGTGCAAAGCTTGCGAACTGTACTGGTTTTAATTCTACAACTGTATTGATATGTTCGATTTCCAGCCTGTCCGTACCCGCCATCAGGCGCCGACGCTGGTGGACCAGGTCGTCGACGCCTACGTGAGCGCCATCCGGGACCAGACGCTGCGTTCGGGCATGCCTGTGCCGTCTATTCGCGATTTTGCCCGGACCTATCAGCTCAGCACGTTTACGGTGGCGGGCGCCTATAGCCGGCTGGTGGCGCAAGGGTGGCTGGTCGCGCGGCCCGGCGCCGGCTATCGTGTTGCGCCTCGGCCCAAGTCGGACGCGCAGGCATTGCCAACGCCATGGCAGCCGCCACGGCTGAATGCGGGCTGGCTGCTATCGGACATTTATGCGGACCATTCCATTCCCATCAAGTCGGGCGGGGGATGGTTGCCAGGCGAATGGCTGAACGAGGAAGGCCTGCATCAAGCATTGCGGCATCTGGGGCGTGTGCCGGCTTTGCGTATTGCAGGTTATGGACATCCGTACGGCTATGCGCCATTGCGTGAAACGGTAGCGGCCAGCCTCGCGACGCAGGGGCTGGATGTGACGATGGATCAGGTGGTGCTGACGCAGGGCGTAGCGCATGGTCTGGATGTGGTGATTCGTACCTTGCTGCGACCGGGCGATACGGTGCTGGTAGAGCAGCCGTGTTATGCGAACCTGCTACCGCTGTTGCGCCTGGCGGGGCTGCGGATCGTCAGTGTGCCGCGCACCTCGGAAGGACTCGATTGCGAGGCGTTGACTCGGGTGGCCGAGGCGCATCATCCGCGGGCATTGTTCGTCAACACGGTGCTGCAAAATCCGTCCGGCGCCGTGATGACCATGGCGAATGCATTCAGGGTGTTGCAGGCTGCGCAACAACATAATCTCTGGATCATCGAGGACGATATCTCACGCGAGTTGATGCCGGGTACCGCGCCGCTATTGGCTGCGCTGGACGGCGCGCAACGCGTGGTGTATCTCGGCGGTTATTCCAAAGTGATCAGCCCGTCGGTCCGCGTGGGCTACATCGCCGCGCACCGGGATTTGATCCGTGATATCGCCCGCACGAAGATGGCGGTGGGGCTGACCTCGCCAGAGATCATGGAGCGTGTCGTGCATCAGGTGATCCGCGAGGGCCGTTACCGCGCGCACATCGTTCGTACGCGCGAGCGTCTGGCTCAGGCTCATGCGCAGGTGACGCATCAGATGGATGAGTTGGGTATGCAGGTGTGGTCGCGGCCGCAGGCCGGGCTGTTCTTATGGGCTCGCTTGGCCGAGTCCGGTATGCATGCGGGTGCCAATGCGTTGGCCGAGTTGGCGTTGCAAGACGGTATCTGGCTGGCGCCGGGTTCTTATTTCGACCCCGATGAAGCGGACATTCCCTGGATACGCTTTAATGTCGCGTATTCGCAGGGCGCGCAGTTATGGCGATTCTTGCAGCGTATGCAGGCGGGCGAGCGCTGATCGAGACAGCGGCCTGCGATCGAATCCCAGGCCGCTGCATAGGCGCAAGACGGCATGCGCCTTCGGATTCAGTGACTGTCTCAATGATCGCCAAGTGTTCGTGCACCATCGTTTCGATAACGATCAGGCCCGGCGTTCGTACACGACAAAGTCGTACGCGTAGCCGTTCTCGGCAGGCTGCGGTTCACGCGATATTTCGTGCCATTGTTCAGCGGGCAATACAGGGAAAAACGCATCGCCCTCAACAACGGCATGCACTTCGGTGGCAATCAGTCGCTGCGCGAGGGACAGGGCTTGTTCATAAATCTGGGCGCCGCCGATAACGTAGGCATCGGCTACATCGCCACAGGCTTGAACTGCGGCGTGCAGCGTGGGCACCACGACAGCACCCGGCGCGGCATATTCCGTATTACGGCTCACGACCACGTTCGTGCGTCCCGGCAACGGGCGTCCCAATGATTCCCATGTCTTGCGGCCCATGATGATCGGGCTGCCCAGCGTGGTCCGTTTGAAGTGCGCCAGATCGCCCGGCAGTTTCCAGGGCAACGCATTGTCGCGGCCAATCACACGGTTTTCAGAATAGGCGACGACGAGAGTCAGGCGAGGCAAGGCGGACATGGCAGTATTGATGAGTTATGCGGATAGCTCACCGGCGGTCTCGTGCATGAGCAAGCCCGCCTGATGAGCGATGTCTTGAGCACAGCGGGTCAGGCGAGGCAGCGCCTCCAGCAGGTCTGGGCCATCCCGGCGCTTTAGTGTTGCCACCGTCAGCGCGGCTTGAGTCTGCGAGTGAGGTGTGCCAACGGGAACACCCAGGTCCAGGCCGCCGACGAATTTTTCGCCATCTGCGTACTCGTATCCGCGATCGCGAATAACCTCCAATTGTGCCAGGAACTGACGGCGTCCGGCAGAAGGCATGCTGACAAAGTCGGCCCGTTGATTCAACAGGGTATCGCGTTCGGCTGCCGGTAAATGGGCCAGCAGCACGCGCCCCGATGTGGTCAAGACCGGGGAGTGCAATGAGCCGGCCTCAACCGACAGGCGAAAGGGTTGCGGGCTTTGTTCCTGGGCCAGCACCATGACCTGGCCCCGGTGCAGCACGCAGAGGTGACACGACTCGCCTATGGTGTCGGCTAACTCGCGCATCAGGGGCTGCGCCGTTTGCAGGAGCTTGTCATGCGGCGAATGTGCGCGGCTGAGTTCGAACAGTTTCAGTGTCAGGCTGTAGCCGCCGTTGACAGGGTCGCGCCGCAGGTAACCGCGCGATTCCAGACAGGTCAGCATGCGAAAAATCTCGCCCGGCTGCCGTCCCAGCGCGCGCGCAATTTGCGATTGAGTCAGGGGCACTGCCCGGTCGGACAGGTGCTCAAGCACGTCCAGCGCTTTTTCTACCGCTGGGACGGAGTACTTGTTTTTCTTGTTGTCGTCCGGTGTGGGGGAGGCTGTTTTGGGCATAAAGGCGGGGCGGGACGGTGGATTGCGCGAATCTTAACGCGTTCTCCGTTCGACCAAGTGCAAGTGATCGCACACCAGGACCACCTCGTCATGCTGGTTGATCATGGTGACGGTCTCGGTCACGATGCCATGCTCGGTTCGTTTGGGATGATCGCGCTTGTCTGTAATCTCGACACGAGCATAAATGGTATCGCCAATAAAGACCGGCTTCACAAAACGCAGGCGGTCATATCCATACGACATTGCCCGCGGGTTGACCTGGCCCGCGGTCAGGCCGATGCCTACGCTGAAAATCAACGTGCCATGGGCGATGCGTTGTTTGAACGGCTGTGTCGCGCACCATGCTGCGTCCATGTGATGGGGGAAAAAATCCCCTGTCTGCCCAGCGTGCAGCACGATATCGGTTTCGGTAATGGTGCGGCCCTGGGTGCGGCGCTCGCTGCCGATGACGTAATCTTCGAAGTAAATGTCCTGGCTCATGTCGATCTCCGGGAGGTCATTGCGCCGATGGCAGGCCAAAGGCGGTGACGATGTCTTGGGTATGCGCGCCCAGCCGTGGGGCGCCACGGGCGTGACGCAAGGGCTTGCCATCGATACGGATCGGGCAGCGCGTTGTGCGCATGCGGGCCCCGCTGTCGCTTGTGATTTCCTGCACCATGTCCAGAACCGTGAAGCCAGGGTGCGCAACCAGCTCCGGCCATGTCAGGACGTCGGCGCACCAGATGCCGGCAGGTTCCAGCCGCGCTAGCCAATACGCCGTGCTTTGCGTGCGCAAGTGTTCGGCCAGGAGGTGCTTGAAATCATCCCGGCGGCTGAACCAGGTGTCGGGTGCCGCTGCTGCGGCCACGCGCAGCGGCTCGCATTCCAGCAACGCTCCAAGGCGATCCAGGGCGCCCATGGCCAGCGCCAGATGTCCGTCCGCGGTTGCATAGATGCCGTATGGGGCAGCGGCATGCACATTGGCGTGGCTGACCGCGCTGCGACGAGGTTGCAGGCCGGACGGATCATTCAGGAACGCAGTGAACGGTTCGAATTGAAGGTCCAGCGCGGACTCCAACAGGCTGGCCTCGACCTGCGCGCCGCGTCCGTGAACGGCGCGGCGCAGCAGCGCCGCCAGGATGCCTTGCGCCAGATGGGCGCCAGTGAGGATGTCCACGACCGAGACGCCGGCAGGCGTTGGCGGATCTGCGTCATTGCCCGCCAGCCAGGCGAGGCCGGACAGCGACTGCACCAACAGGTCCTGGCCGGGCTTGTCTTGCCAAGGTCCTTCGGCGCCATATCCCGTGATGCTGGCATACACCAGGCGCGGGTTGATGGCCGAGGCCGAAGGGTAATCCAACCCGATGCGCTCCATGACGCCGGGGCGGAAATTATGAATCATCACATCGGCCTGGCGTACCAGGGCGACCACGCGTGCGAGATCGCCGGGGTCTTTCAGGTCTGCGGCAAAACTGCGCTTGTTGCGGTTGATGGTGTGGAACAGGGCGCTGTCGCCATCGTGCATCTGGTCAGCCACGACCAGGCCACGGCACGCGTCGCCGCCCTGGGGGCGTTCGACCTTGATGACATCGGCTCCCAAATCGGCCAGTCGCATCGCGCACGAGGGGCCAGCCAGATACTGACTGAAATCCAGAACCACGAGCCCCGCCAAGGGAAGATCGTGTGCCTCCATGTTGCCTCTATTTATCGTTGACGGTTTTGTTTGTTGAAAAATATTAGGTTTATATATGAACCTAGTCAATCCAATATGGGTCGATAAATTTGCTTGACTGGCAAAATTTTGCCAGCTTAGAATTTTGTATATAAACAAGAAATTAATATTTAAATAAACATGCCCGAGTGGCAACAAGGAGACAAGCCATGAAAATCCGCCATTTGGCGCTGGCCGCGGTGCTGTGCCTGGGAGCTTTCGGTTCCGCCGCCGCGCAAACGGTGCGTTTTGCGACTTCGCAGGTCAACCCGAATGAGCCCGTCGTGAAAACGATGAAGGCCTTTGCGCAACGCGTAGAGGAGCGGTCCGGCGGCAAGCTGAAGCTGCCCCTGTTCACGGGCGATCAGCTGGGCGCTCAAAAGAAAGTGAACGAGATGCTCAAGAGCGGCGCACGCATTGTGAACGTGACCGACTACGGACAACTCAGCCAGTTCGTGCCGGACTTGGGGATTCTGGCCGGGCCATACATGTACAGCAATCTGGACGAAGCCAATCGCCTGTTCGCGTCTGACGTCTTTGCTGAACTGTCGGGCAAACTCGAGGCGCAGGGCATCAAGCTGATCATGGCGGACGGCCTGTTTGGCTATCGTCACGTGATTGCCAACAAAGCCGTACGCAAACCTGCGGACATGCAGGGCATGACCATCCGTGTGCCGCCATCGCCGATCATGCTGGAGACGTTCACTGCGTTGGATGCCCGGCCCACCGACCTGCCCTGGAGCGAGGTCTACAACGCCTTGCAGACCGGGGTCGTGGATGCGGCAGAGGCCAATTTCGGTTCTCTGGCGGGTTCCAAGCTGTACGAGGTACGCAAGGTCGTTTCCATGACCAGCCACCAGATCATGTTCGCGGCGTTTGCCACCAGCACGCAGTTTTTCAACAGCCTCTCGCCTGATCTGCAGACCATCTTGCTGGAAGAAGGCAAGCGTGCTGGCCAGGAACTGACAAAAGCAACGCTGGAGTCGGACGCCGCCTATGCAGAAGAACTCAAACGTCACGGTGTCGAGATCGTCACGGATGTCGACGTCAAGGCTTTCTCCGAGAAAGCGCGCAGCGCTTATGGAAATATCAAGGGTTTGACGCCCGGCATGGTGGATCGCGTACGCGCGGCCATGGGTAACTGAGGGGCGTTGCCGTGAGTGAAGCCGTTACCGCAGCGAACGAAGGCCCGCTGCTGAGCTTGCGCCGTCTGGATGAGCTGATTGCCGTATGTTGTTTGCTGGCTATCGTGTTCGCTATTGCATGGGGCGTCGTGACACGGTATGTGTTGCCTCAACCCGCATCGTGGACCTTTGAGGTCGCCGTGATGGCGTTTGCGTGGATGGTGTTTTTCGGCGCTGCAGCCGGTGTGCGGCGCCGCATGCATGCGGATATTGATGTGTTGACTGCGTGTTTTTCGCTGCCGGTGCGGCGCGTGATTGCCATCTGCAATTGGGTGCTGTTGGCTGCGTTCTTTGCCGCCATGACGGCATTGTTCGCGTTGCAGGCCGTATTGGCGCACGGCATTTTGACGGTCGCTCTCAGCATGCCGCGCTCCGTGGTGTATGCGCCGTTGGCGATCGCGTCGGCGATGATGTTGCTGCAGCATGTATTACTGCGCCCGTGGCGTCATGGATGGATGGCCCAAGAACAACATGCCGAGGTGCCGCTATGACGTGGATGCATTTATGGCTGCCGTCGATCTTGATGCTGGTGCTGCTGTTCCTGCAGACACCCATCACCTGGAGCATGGCCATTGCGGCATTGAGTTTTTTTCTGCTCAATATGGACACCATGCCCGTGGCCAATTTCGCCCAGGAAATGGCGGCGGGAACAGAGTCAGTGTCACTGCTGGCGTTGCCCTTGTTTGTGCTGGCCGGATGCATCATGAACGCCTCGGGAATCACGCGGCGCCTGATGAATGTGGCCGAAGTGCTGGTGGGGCATATGACCGGCGCGCTGGCGCAAATGTGTACGGTGCTCGGGACATTGCTGGGCGGCCTGACTGCGTCGGCGAATGCGGATGCTGCCATGCTGGCCAAAACCATAGGCAATCAAATGGCGCAGCGGGGATATAGCCGTGCCTTTGCCGCGGTGATTACCTCGTCCGCCGCCATCATCACGGCGTTGATCCCGCCCTCTATCGGTTTGATCATCTACGGATTCTTGTCCGAGACCTCGATCGGCAGATTGTTTGCTGCGGGTGTCGTACCAGGGCTGCTGTTGGCGGTCGGCCTGATGCTGACAACGCACGTCGTGGCGCGGCGGCGAGGCTACACCGCACAACGTGCGACCAGAGCCAGCGCGGGCGAGATATCCAAAGCTGTCATCGATGGGTTGTGGGCCTTGTCGATCCCCGTGGTGATTTTTGCGGGGACGCGGTATGGCTTATTCACCACCACCGAGTCGGGCGCCATCGTCGTGCTGTATGTACTGTTGGTGGCGGTGCTGGGCTATCGGGAAATCCGGATGCGGGACTTGCCGGGTGTGTTGGCCGAGTCCGCACGCGATGCCAGCGCCGTGATGATGATGATTTGCGCCGCATCGGCTTTCGGCTTTTATCTCACGTGGGAGCAAGTGCCGCAATCGATGTCCTCGTGGCTGGCGGGGGCGACATCCGATCCCCTCACCATGCTGCTGTTGATCAACGTGACCCTGATTCTGCTGGGCACGGCCATCGAAGGCTCTGCCGCGCTGATCATCCTGACGCCGATGCTGCTGCCTATCATCGATCACTCGCAGATCGACAAGGTGCATTTCGGCATTGTCATGATCACCAACCTGACCATCGCGGGCATCACGCCCCCTGTCGGCGGGCTGATGTATATCTCGTCGCAGGTCTTGCGTGTCCGGATGGGCGAGTACGCGCGCGAGGTCCTGCCTTATCTGGCCATGATGATGCTGCTGCTCGTGCTGCTGTCGGCCTTTCCCGGTATTACGTTGTGGCTGCCGGATTTGATCTATGGCGGTGTTGCCGTTCAGTAACCCTTGATTGTTGATAATGATGCTCACCCTACATGGCATGACCTGGGATCATCCGCGTGGCTATGACCCGCTAGTGGCTTGCGCCCAGCAATGGAAAGCGCGGACACAGGTCGATATCGTCTGGCATCGCCGGTCCTTGCAAGACTTCGAGTCCTTCCCTGTTCAAGAATTGGCTCGCCAGTTCGATCTCATCGTGATCGATCATCCTCATGTCGGACAGATCACACAGGAGCATTGCCTGGCACCGTTGGACGAGCCTCAGCGTCAGGCTGATCTGAACGCTATTGCGCGTGACGCCGTGGGCGCATCGCTGCAAAGCTATCAATGGGATGGACGCATCTGGGCGCTGCCTATTGATGCGGCCACGCAAGTCCAGGCCTGGATCCCGGGGCGTTTGGCACAACCCCTGCGGGACTGGGATGATGTGATGACGCTCGCTAAACAAGGCGCAGTCGCCTGCCCCTTGCGGCCCCCTCATTCGCTGATGGTGTTGTACACCTTGTCCGCTCATCTGGGCGGACTGACCAGTGTCACGGGGCCCGAGTTGTTCAGCGGCGATGCGCCGCATGAGGCTTATGAGCGATTACGCGAGTTGGCAGCGCTGGTGCCCGCCGACAATTTCGGCATGGATCCCATTGCTGTATTCGAAGAGGCGGCTACACCGCAGTCTCGCGTGGCGTGCGTACCTTTGATTTATGGCTACGTGAATTACGCTATCGAGGGATTCCGAGAGCAACGCATTGCGTTTGCGGATATACCTGTCATAGCCGGGCGAGCACCGCGTGGTTCGGCCTTGGGCGGGACTGGCATTGCGGTGTCGGCCTTGCGCGAGCATGCCGTGCAGGCGGCCGATTTCGCCTATTGGGTGGCCGGTGAAACCACGCAGCGGACCCTGTACACCGCGGCTGGAGGGCAGGCCGGACATGGCAAAGCGTGGGAAGACACTGCGGTCAATGCGGCGACAGGAGATTTCTATCGCGCCACGCGCGCGACGCTGGACGGCGCGTGGGTGCGGCCGCGGCACAACGGCTATATGGCATTTCAACATGCTGCTTCCGTGCGTTTGAACCAGGCTTTGGCAGCCGGTGAGACGTCTGCCGGTTTACTGCATGATCTCAATCGTTTGTTTCGCGATAGTCTGACGGTGTCCGCATGATGCAGGCGACAGTGACGGGCCAGCCGCCCTTGAACGGCTTGTTGGTGCTCGACTTGAGCCAGTTTCTGTCTGGGCCGTCCGCTGCCTTGCGGCTCGGTGATTTGGGCGCGCGCGTCATTAAGGTCGAACGTCCCGAGGGGGGCGATATCTGCCGGCATTTGTATTTGAGCGATACCGATCTGGGCGGCGACTCGACCTTGTTTCACGCCATCAATCGCAACAAGGAAAGTTTCGCCGCTGATCTGAAAGATCCCGGCGATCTGGCGTATGTGCGTGAACTGATTCGCCACGCGGACGTGTTGATTCAGAATTTCCGGCCTGGCGTCATCGAGCGGCTGGGGCTGGGGTATGACGAGGTGCGCCAGATCAATCCGCGTCTGGTTTATGCGGGAATCTCGGGTTATGGAGAGGACGGCCCCTGGGTGGGGTTGCCGGGGCAGGACTTGCTGGCGCAAGCCGTGTCTGGCGCCATGTGGTTGACGGGAAATCGTGATGACGGTCCTGTGCCGTTTGGTTTGTCCGTGGCCGACATGCTGGCAGGGCATGCATTGGTCGAGGGTATTCTGGCCAGCCTGGTGCGGCGCTCGATCACGGGCGAGGGCGCATGGGTGCAGACCAGCTTGCTCGAGGCACTGATCGATTTTCAGTTCGAGGTCCTGACGACACACTTGAACGACGGCGGCCGCCTGCCGCGGCGATCGGCTTCATACAACGGCCATGCCTATCTGGCGGCGCCGTACGGGGTCTACCCCACACGGGATGGCTACCTGGCGGTGGCCATGATGCCATTGGCGCAATTGCGCGACAGTTTGCCGTTGCCCGGGCTCCAACCATACTGTGACGATGCGTCGGCTGGCTTTGAGCACCGCGACGCCATCAAGCAGTTGATTGCGGAGTGCCTGGCTCAACAAGAGACCTCGCATTGGCTGAGGGTGCTGCAGGACGCAGGCATCTGGTGTGCCGAGGTCTACGATTGGCCCAAACTGCTGCAAAGCGAAGCAATGCGCCGTCTGGAAATGCTGCAAGTCGTATCGCGCGACGCTACGCACATTACCACGACGTGTAGTCCCGTGCGCATCGATGGCCGCCGGTTGAGCACGGCACGGGCCGCGCCTCATATTGGTCAACACACGGCGGCGATTTGCGGCGAGTTCGGCCTCAGACCGCCATCGGCGCCGTCAGGGCAGGATGGTGTTCGTAGCCTTCCAGGACAAAATCCGTAGGCTCGACTTGTTCCAACCATTCTGGTTCGTATTTGCCGGTCACTGCGTAATCGGGAATGCGGTCTGACAGCACGAGCCGTGGTGCGTCATAGGGTTCGCGCGTCAATTGCTCGCGCAGCATCGGCAGATGGTTTTCGTAGATATGCGCGTCGCCGATGAAATACGAGAACCAGCGCGGCTTGTAGCCCGTCAGGCGGCCGACCAGGTGCAGCAGCGCCGCGCCTTCGGTCAGGTTGAATGGCGTGCCCAGGCCGACATCGTTCGAACGGATATACAGGCACAGCGAGATTTCCCGCGTGCTGGCATTGGGCAGGAATTGGTACAGCAGATGGCACGGCGGCAGCGCCATTTCCTCGATCTGCGCCCAGTTCCAGCCATGGAACAGGATGCGGCGATCTTGCGGGTTGCTCTGGATCGTGTCCAGGCATTGACGCAGTTGATCCACGGCTTTGTACAACAGCACATGAGGCACGCCGTCTTCGTCGGGTTCGGCGACCTGGCGGTAGCCGCGGCTCAGCGCGTCCTGAATCTGTAAGGTGTTTGCGCGAGGCAGCAGCTTGTACGCAGGCCAACGGCGCCATTGGACGCCATAGACGGGGCCCAGGTCATCGGGGCCTTCGCGATAGGGGTTGGCCAGCCAATTGGCGTTTTCATTGGCGTTCTGGTCCCAGACTTTGCAGCCCAATGCCCGAAAATCGGCTGCGCTGCGTGCGCCGCGCATGAAACCTACCAGTTCGCCGATGGCGGATTTGAACGCCAGCTTTTTGGTGGTCACGGCGGGAAAGCCCTGTTGCAGGTCAAAACGCAGCGCCGCACCAGGCAGCGACAGCGTCCGTATGCCCGTGCGGTTTTCCTGCCACGAACCGTGATCGAGAATGGATTGAATGAGCGAAAGGTATTGTTTCATGGCGATCTGCCCGCCGATGCGGGCGTGATGGCGAGGCGGCATTCAAAAACGCGCAGCCGTCTCAAATTGCTAGAGCCCCTCGCGGGGCGAGCCGGGGTAATCCTGGCTTTGTGGGCCCGCTTTACGCAGCCTGGGTTTCTTGCGTGTCGACGATATCTACCGAGAAGGTCAGCTCTGCCGTTTTTTCCAGCATGGCGGATGCCGAGCAGTATTTTTCATGCGACAACTGTACGGCGCGCTCGACTGCGGCACGCGGCAGATTCTTGCCCGTGACGGTGAAGGCGAAATGAATCCGGGTGAAGACCTTGGGATCCGTTTCCGCACGGTCGGCCGAGAGTTTGACACTGCAGCCGGTGACCGCATGGCGGCCGCGCTTGAGGATCAACACGACATCGTATGCCGTACACCCGCCGGTGCCGGCCAGCAGCAGCTCCATCGGGCGCGGCGCCAGATTGTTGCCGCCGCCCTCGACGGCGCCGTCCATGGTGGCGATGTGACCGCTGCCAGTCTGGGCCACGAACAGCATGCCGTCCGGGCCACCCCAGTTGATCGTGCAATCCATGAGAAAAATTCCTTGTGCGTGATTCGCGAACAAAGGTTGATGATAACCGGTGGGATTGCCGGCGTGCTGGCGCATTGCATCACGACACAGAGACCTCCCGAGCATATGGTCAACGCTGGCTGGATAATGAGAGATCGTTGTCGCTAGGGTTCGGTCCATGGCCGGCGCGCGCGGCATGTCTTTATGCATTTCCGTACAATTCCTAGAGGAGAACCCCGGCCATAGCCGGGGATGTCTACTTAGGAGTCCTATTTATGTCTGTGTCACCCTCGATGTCCGATTTCGCCCCTTTTTCACGCCGGCGAGGTCCGCTTGACGCTTTGTTTGGCGAGGTTGACCGGGCATTGCGAGTGTTGACGGGGGCGGCGACGGCGTCTCGTCCCAACCCTGCCGAGGCGCCCGAGCCCCAGCCACCGCTGACGGAGCAAGAAAAGCGTCATGCCGCGGGCCTGATGCGCGTCAATCATGTCGGCGAGGTATGTGCACAGGCGCTCTATCGGGGCCAGGCAGCGGCCTGCCGAGAGGAACCGATTAAAAAATTGCTCCTCGATGCCGCCGTCGAAGAAGTCGACCACCTCGTCTGGTGCGCCCACCGGCTCGAGGAACTGGGCAGCCGTCCCAGCCTGCTCAATCCGATCTGGTACGCGGGCTCCTTTACATTGGGCGTGCTGGCCAGTTGTGCCGGCGCGCCGCGTAATCTAGGTTTCATGGCAGAGACCGAGCGCCAGGTCGAAGAGCATCTCGACAGCCATCTGTCTGCCTTGCCGGCGACCGACCAGCGTTCGCGCCAGATCGTGAGCAAGATGAAAGACGACGAGGCCAAGCATCGTACGAGCGCCGAACATGCTGGTGGGGTGCCGCTACCTATGCCCGTACGGGGAATGATGCGCGCCATGTCGCGCGTGATGACCACGACCGCATATCGGATTTGAGGCGCGATGGCGGCGTGACGGTCGTTGGCAAACCCGTGGTGCGTCGCACAACAAAATCGTCATATCGATATGAATTACCTCAACGCACCCGACATAAGTGGTTGAAAACTATAGGGTAAGCCCGCAAGGGTTTACCCTTTTACTAAAATTGGGTTTGATGCATGTGCTTGCTGCGGTGCGGCTTTCCGGTGAGGTGATGTAGTTTTGCAACACGCGACAGAGATCAAAATCCCAAATCAAAAAATATCTTGCATCGCACAAAACGATGCGCTAATATTCATTCATGGATGTTGAAAACGCAGCGGCGCGGTGAATCACCCCGATGCGTAGCGGTAGAACCTGATGCAGTGTTCACCCCAACATGCCCCGGTTGTCTCCTCCACCCTCCTCCTTTGGTGGATTTAGCCCGAGATCGCAAGATCTCGGGCTTTTTTTTAACCAAAATTGTTACGTCCCTAATTTTGAAGGGCAGCCTCGGTTTCGATCGGCGCGAACGCGCGGATGCGCGCCGGCGGCAGAACCGGCGCGAGGCGGCAGTCTCTGTTGAACCTGTTCAGAGACCACGCTATTTCTTTATCTCGATTAGCGTAGGGATAGCATTACAATCCATTTGAAACGCTGTGTGTAATGCGGGCCCGCCTCAAGACAACCGTTACGTTTTGTGGGGCTGCCTTGCACTTGTTTATGCGCTGCATACAAGAGCGTTACACGCACTGTAGATAATGTTGTGTTTCCGGGCATTCCGCCCAATCTGGTTTTTTTACCGCCGAGCCGGCTCAAGGCAAAACGCCTTCTTGTGAGGGCAGCAAGCCGAAGGCGCAGCGTGGGGGTTAGATTTTGTGACTTGGTTGTATATCTGCGTGGCGGCGTTCATGGTTGGGGGGCTCATCGTTGCCTCCGAACGCTGGCATGGTGCATTTACCGGTGATAGCGACCTGAGCAAGCCGCAGGCCTCGCACACGCGTGCGACGCCTCGAGTGGGCGGCTTGGCCGTGTTGGCAGGCTCTTTGGCGGGGCTGCTGGTGCTGGGACCCAGCAACATGACGCTGACCTGGCTGTGGCCCGCGCTGTTTGTGGCGGCGCTGCCCGTGTTTGTAGCGGGTCTGCTCGAAGACATTACAAAAGATATCGGCGCCAGCAAACGTCTGCTGGCGGCTTTTCTGTCTGCGGCGATTGCCTGGTGGCTATTGGGCGGTGTCAGCCGTGTCGGTATCGCGCCGGTAGACTGGGTACTGTCGTTCTGGCCTGTCTCGCTGGTGTTTACGATGTTTGCTGTCGGCGGCTGTACGCACGCGCTGAATATCGTGGATGGTATGAACGGCCTGGCCGGTATGGTGGCGACGCTGATGGCCGTGTCCATCGCGCTGGTCGCGCTGCAGGTCGGCGATATGCCTATCTTTATGATTGCGGCGTCGTTGGCGTCTGCTACGTTGGGTTTTCTGGTGTGGAACTTCCCATTCGGCCGGGTATTCCTGGGTGATGGCGGGGCGTATTTCCTGGGTTTTATGTTGGCGGAACTGGCGGTGCTGCTGGTGGTGCGCAATCCGTCCGTGTCGCCTTTTTATGCCTTGGCTGTGCTGTTTTATCCGGTATTCGAAACAGGCTTTTCGATCTGGCGCCGCCGTTTCAAGCGCGGTGTGCCGGTGGATCAGCCGGATGCGCTGCACCTGCACCAGTTGGTGTTTCGCCGCTTGGTCCGGGTGACATTCAGCCGCGGGCGCCGCCATGCAGTGCCGGCCTTGTGCAATGCCCTGGCCTCACCATATATGTGGGTGTTGGCCTTGATAGGCCTGGTCCCGGCGACCATCTGGTGGGACAACGCCTGGATCCTGAGCTTGAGCCTGGCCGTCTTTGCGGCTGCTTATATCTGGCTCTACGTTCGGCTGGTGTCGTGGCGTCGTCCGGCGTGGCTATTGTTGCCACGGACTCACTGAGTGGATGTCCTGGCGATAGGCCCACAATGGGTCAAAGGCCGCTGTTACAATTTTCCCCGTTCCTATTTAAAATGCCGTGATCGTAGCGCGGCAAAGGGAGAGCTATCTTGCGTATCGATGAGGTAAAACTTGCCGTGGTCGGCCTCGGTTATGTCGGGCTGCCGCTGGCCGTGGAGTTCGGCAAGAAGCGTCCGGTCATTGGGTTTGACATCAACGTCAAACGTATTCAGGCCCTGCAGGCTGGTCATGACCACACGCTGGAGGTCGATGACGCCGAGTTGGCCGAGGCCAAGCATCTGACGTACACCGCCGACCGCGCCGAGTTGGCCAAGGCCAATGTGTATATCGTGACGGTGCCGACACCCATTGACGAATACAAGCAGCCCGATCTGACACCGCTGGTCAAGGCCAGCGAAACCATCGGTGCGGTGCTCAAGCGCGGCGATATCGTCATTTACGAATCCACCGTCTATCCCGGCGCTACCGAAGAAGACTGCGTGCCAGTGCTGGAACGCGTGTCGGGCCTGAAATTCAACGAGGATTTCTACGCCGGCTACAGCCCCGAGCGTATCAACCCGGGCGACAAGGCACACCGCGTCAGCACGATCAAGAAAGTCACCGCGGGCTCCACACCCGAGGTCGCCGATCTGGTCGATGCGCTGTACAACGAAATCATCACGGCGGGCACGCACAAGGCGCCCAGCATTCGTGTAGCCGAGGCCGCCAAGGTCATCGAAAACACCCAGCGCGACGTGAACATCGCCTTGATCAACGAGCTGGCCCTGATTTTCAACAAGATGGGCATCGACACCGAGGCCGTGCTGCAGGCCGCCGGCACCAAATGGAATTTCCTGCCGTTCCGTCCGGGTCTGGTGGGCGGGCATTGCATCGGCGTGGATCCGTACTATCTGACGCACAAGGCGCAATCCATCGGCTATCACCCCGAAATCATTCTGGCGGGCCGCCGCCTGAACGATTCCATGGGCGGCTACGTGGTGTCGCAATTGGTCAAGGCCATGACCAAAGAACGCATTCACGTGCAAGGCGCGCGCGTGCTGGTGATGGGCCTGACCTTCAAGGAAAACTGCCCCGATCTGCGCAATACCCGCGTGGTCGACATCGTGCACGAGCTGGGTGAATACAACGTCGATGTCGACGTTTACGATCCTTGGGTCGATCCGGAGGAAGCCGTGCACGAATACGGCATCACGCCCGTCGCCAAACCGGAACCGGGCAAATACGACGCCATCATCCTGGCGGTGTCGCATGAGCAATTCGTCAAAATGGGCGCTGCCGAGATTCGTAAGCTGGGCAAGGCCAAGCATGTGTTGTACGACTTGAAGTACGTGCTGGCCACCAACGAATCCGACCTGCGTCTGTAAAGAGGGTGGTATGAGCGAACGTTACGAAAACATTCAGCGCGAGTTGCGCGCCACGCCGCGTAAGTGGCTGGTCACGGGTTGCGCCGGGTTCATTGGGTCCAACCTGCTGGAAGCGCTGCTCAAGCTCGACCAGACGGTCGTGGGGTTGGATAACTTCGCGACGGGCCATCAGCGCAATCTGGACGAGGTGCGTGATTCGGTAGAACCGGCTCAATGGGCGCGCTTTACCTTCATCGAGGGCGATATCCGCAATCTCGAGGATTGCCAGAAGGCCACGCAAGGCGTGGACTATGTATTGCACCAGGCGGCGCTGGGTTCCGTGCCCCGCTCCTTGAACGATCCGATCACGACGAATGCGGTCAACATCAGCGGTTCGCTGAACATGTTGGTTGCGGCACGCGATGCCAAGGTCAAGACCTTTGTGTACGCTGCGTCCAGTTCGACCTATGGGGATCATCCTGCCTTGCCCAAGGTCGAAGACCAGATCGGCAAGCCGCTGTCGCCTTACGCGGTCACCAAATACGTCAACGAACTGTATGCGGACGTGTTTGCGCGTTCGTACGGCTTCCGCAGCGTCGGCCTGCGTTATTTCAACGTGTTCGGCAAACGCCAGGATCCCGATGGCGCCTATGCGGCGGTGATCCCGAAATGGACAGCCGCCATGATCGGCGGCGAGGACGTCAACATCAACGGTGATGGCGAAACCAGCCGGGATTTCTGCTTTGTCGACAACGCGGTGCAAGCCAATTTGCTGGCTGCGCTGGCGCCCGAAGAAGGCATCAACCAGGTTTACAACGTGGCTTATAGCGGCCGCACGACGTTGACCCAGCTTTATGGCTTCCTGGCCAAAACCTTGGCCGAGCAGGGCGTGCAATACGACAAAAAACCGGTATACGTGGATTTCCGCGCAGGCGATGTACGGCATTCGCAGGCCGATATCAGCAAGGCAAGCAAACTGCTGGGTTATCAGCCCGCGTTCGATATTCTGCGTGGGCTGGAAACCGCAATGCCCTGGTACGTCAAATTCCTGGGCTGATCATTCAAAAGGCCGCGGGCGCGCTCTGCCGAGCCGCCTGCGTGCCATGCGGTCGCTTTTACCGCGACGAATCATAGGCGAGTGGGAGAATTCTTGAAAGCGCTCATTCGCAGAGTCAACGCGATCCATCCGGATCATCAACGCATCTTCAAGGCTGCGTTCCGGGTGGCAGTCTTTCTGATCCTGGGCAAGGCCGCCGGCGCCGTCAAGGAAATGGCGGTCGCGTACCGCTACGGCATCAGCGATGCGGTAGACGCCTATCAGTTCACGATGACCATGACCAACTGGTTGCCGGTCACGATCGTGGGCGTCTTGGGAGTGGTATTGATTCCCGTGCTCGTGCGCTTGCGGCGCACGGGGGGCAAGGAACGCGACCTGTTTGTCAGCGAGCTCCAGGGCTGGATGCTGATGCTGGGGCTGGTATTGGCTGTAGCGACTGCGCTGGCCTGGCCCTGGGTATTGCAATGGCTGGGCAGCGGCCTGTCCGTGCAGGTCGCCAGCATGAGTACGGATTTGCTGCTGGCGTTTGCGCCGGTGACGGTGTTCTTGTTGATGGCTGGCATCAGCGGTGCGCGTTTGCGTTCGCATGAGCGGCACGTCAATACCTTGCTGGACAGCGTGCCGGCCATCGCCACACTGGCGTGGGTCATGTTGGCTGCCGCTTCGCCGCACGATGTGGGCCCATTGCTATGGGGCACGCTGGTTGGATATGCGATCCAGGCGGTGTGGCTGGCTTGGCTGGCGGCCCGTGCCGACAACGGGTTTTGGGGCGCTCCGCGATTGACGATGCAATCATCGCACTGGCCCGAGCTGGTCAGCGCCGCGGGCATCATGCTGGTGGGTCAGGTGGCGATGAGTTTTGTCGGCCCGCTGGATCAGTACACGGCCGCCAATCTGGGCGACAACGCCAATGCGACGTTGGGATATGCGGCTCGCTTGTTGTCGTTGTTGATCGGCATTGGCGCCGTGTCCGTCGGCCGAGCTGCGTTGCCGGTGCTGGCGGACATCCAAAGCCGTGGCGATGCGTCGCGGGCGCGGACGATGGCCTTGAAATGGTCGGTGTTGATGCTGGGAGCTGGCGCCGTTGCGGTGGCGGTGGCCTGGGTGTTGGCGCCTTGGGGCGTGTCGGTGTTGTACCAGCGCGGTGCGTTTACCGCCGACAACACACAGGCTGTGGCTGAGGTATTTCGCTGGGGACTGCTGCAACTGCCGTTTTATTTCGGGGTGCTGATTCTGGTGCAACTGTTGGCGAGCCAGAATCGATATCGCGTCATGGCGCTGATTGCCGTGGCCAATTTTCTGCTCAAGGCCGTGTTGAACATGGTGCTTGCGCCGCGTATGGGGGCATCGGGCATCATGTTGGCGACGGCGTTGATGTACGCCTTGTCGTTCGCATGTTATCTCGTGGTGGCGTTGCAGCGTCATGAGCCGCCCGCTGCTAAGGAGGCCGTTTGATGGATTCGCCTGCGACGCATGAGCCGCGTGTCCTGATCTTTATTCATTCGCTGCATGGCGGTGGCGCAGAGCGTGTCGCTGCCGATTTGAGCGCGCATTGGGCGCAGGCGGGCTGGCAGGTCATGCTGGTTACACAGGCCGATGCTAGCGACGATGCCTATACCTTGCATCCGCACGTGCAGCGCAAGATTCTGCACACGGCAGGCGAGGGTGGCGGTCTACGCGGAATATGGGCGAATGTGCGGCGCGTGCATGCCTTGCGCCGGGTGCTGCGAAAGTTCCAGCCCGATATCGTGCTGGGCATGATGACGACGGCCTCGGTGTTGGCGGTGATGGCCGCGCGCGGTATGCCGTGTCAGGTCATCGCGACAGAACACACGCATCCGCCGTCGCAGACTTTGTCGGGGTTGTGGCAACGCTTGCGCCGGTGGACGTACCCGCAGGCTGCACGCGTGGTGGCGCTCACGCGCGGTACGGCGGATTGGTTGGAACAGCATGTGCCGGGGAGCAAGCTCGCGGTGATTCCGAATCCGGTGCATTGGCCGTTGTCGCGCGCCGAGCCGGTCGTCGCGCCGCCTGCTGCCGATGGCCGGCGCCGTCTGTTGGCGGTGGGACGATTGCATCCCGACAAGGGGTTCGACCTGTTGGTACAGGCCTATGCGCAGATTGCGGATCGGCACCCGCAGTGGGATCTGATCATCCTGGGCGAGGGCGGCGAGCGCCAACGTTTGCAGGCCCAGATCGATGCGGCGGGTTTGCAGGGGCGTGTCAGTATGCCGGGACGGGTAGGCAATGTAGGCGACTGGTATGCGAGTGCCGACATCTATGTGCTGAGCTCTCGTTTCGAGGGTTTGTCCAATACCTTGCTGGAGTCTTTGGCCAGCGGATTGGCTGCGGTTTGCTTTGATTGCGACACGGGGCCGCGCGAGGTTGTCCGTGACGGTACGGACGGTGTGCTGGTTCGGCCCAATGGCGATGTCGCGGCCATGGCGGCGGCGCTGTCGGCATTGATGGACGATGACCAGACCCGCCAAGCCTTGGCGCAGCGTGCGATCGAGGCGCGTGAACGATTTTCGGCTCAGCGGGTGCTGGGCTTGTGGCAACAACTTTTCGACGATGTGCGAGGGCAGGGCTGACCGCCCCGCCCGCCAGTCGTCTGGACGAGCACGGAAGAAACCATCATGTGTGGAATAGTCGGAATCTGGGGACCCTTGCAGGACAAGGCGCAGGTGCTGGCCGAGAGCTGCCGGCGTATTCGGCATCGTGGTCCCGACAGCAATGGCTTTTGGGAAGACCCGGCCGCCGATGTGGCGCTGGCCCATGTTCGCCTGGCCATTCTGGACCTGACCGAGGCCGGGCATCAGCCCATGGTATCGGCCTGCGGCCGGTACGTGCTGGTGCTCAACGGCGAGATCTATAACCATATGGAGCTGCGTGCCCGCCTGGAACAATCGGGGCAGGCACCTCAGTGGCGTGGCCACTCGGATACGGAGACCGTACTGGCCAGCTTCGCCGCATTGGGTGTCGAGGCGACCTTGCAGGCAGCGGTGGGCATGTACGCGATTGCCCTGTGGGATCGTGAACGCCGTACATTGACGCTCGCGCGCGACCGGATGGGCGAGAAGCCGCTGTACTACGGCTATACGGGCGCCAATCTGGTGTTCGCCTCCGAGCTGAAGGGCTTGATGCCGATTCCAGGGTTCGGCCGCGATCTGAGCCGCGCTGCGATTACCTCGTTGATGCGTCACAACTACATCCCGTCGCCTCAATCGATCTACGAAGGTATCTACAAGCTGCCTCCCGGAACGTGGCTGGAGATTTCCGAGGCAGACATGCGCGCGCAGCGTGTGCCCGCACATCATGCCTATTGGTCTGCTTTGCAGATGGCGGATCAGGGAGTGCGGACACGCAGCAGTTTTGCCTCGGATGCGCAGGCCACCGATGAACTCGAGGCCGTGCTGTCCAAGGCAGTGGGCGGACAGATGCTGTCTGACGTGAGTCTGGGCGCATTCCTGTCGGGCGGTATTGATTCGTCGACGATTGTCGCGCTCATGCAGGCGCAAAGCTCGCAGCCTGTGCGCACGTTTGCGATTGGATTTCACGAGAAAAAATATAACGAAGCCGAGCACGCCAAGGCGGTGGCGCAGCATCTCGGCACAGACCATACCGAGCTCTATGTCACGGCCGACGATGCGCTGGCTGTCGTGCCGACGTTGGCCGATATGTATGACGAGCCGTTTGCGGATTCTTCGCAGATTCCCACCGCGTTGGTGACGCGCATGGCGCGCCAGCATGTGACTGTGGCGCTGTCCGGTGACGGTGGCGATGAATTGTTTGGCGGCTATTCACGGTATTTCCGCGTGCGGGATTGGTGGGGCAAGTGCGAACGCTTTCCCGGCCCGGTGCGCCATGCGATGGGCGCTCTCATGGGAGCGTCCACGAGGTTGCCTGGACGTGGCGCCTGGCGCGGTAAAGTGGGCAAGTTCGGCGAGATGCTGCGCGCCGACACCCATGGTGATTTTTATCGGTCGTTTGTGTCGTATTGGTCGGATCCGACTTCGGTCGTCAAGCAGGGTGTCGAACCTCCGTCGTTGTTCGAGCAGCCCATGGACGGCTCTGTGTTCGACGTGATGATGAAACTCGACACGGTGACGTATATGCCGGACGACATTCTGGTCAAGGTCGATCGCGCCGCCATGGCCGTCAGCCTCGAAACGCGCGTGCCCTTGTTGGACCATCGCGTTTATGAGTTTGCCTGGCGCTTGCCCTTTGAATACAAGGTGCGCGGCGACACCGGCAAGTGGCTGTTGCGCCAAGTGCTGTACCGCCATGTGCCGCAGTCTTTGGTGGATCGTCCCAAGCGCGGATTTGCCGTGCCGCTGGCAAGCTGGCTGCGCGGGCCGTTGCGAGATTGGGCCGAATCGTTGCTGGACCCGGCGCGCTTGCGCCAGGAGGGCTGGTTTGAGCCCGAACCCATTCTGCACAAATGGCGTGAGCATGTCTCCGGTCATCGCGACTGGAGCAGCCGCTTGTGGGGCGTGCTGATGATGCAGGCCTGGTTGGATCGCTATCACGCCGGCGTTGCCGGCGAAAAGGATGCTTCACGATGAAAATATTGCTGCTGGTCAGTTCCATGCATGCAGGCGGAGCCGAACGGGTGGCCGCCACGTTAGTAAACGCCTGGACCGATCGCGGTGATACCGTGACACTGGTGCCCACTTATTCCTCCAAGGGCACGTGTTTTTATCCTGTTTCCGATGCGGTGAACCTGATCTGGCTGGCTGACCGGGTCGGTACGCGCAGCGGCGGCCCATTGACCGCGTGGCGGCGATTGCGCGCATTGCGGGAGTTGATTCGCGAGCAGGCCCCTGATGTGGTGGTGTCCTTTCTGACCAACGTCAATGTGGCCGCGATCCTGGCGACGAAGGTACTGGGCAAATTGGACACACCGCTGATCGTGTGCGAACGGACGAACCCGGTAGCGGAGCTTTCGACGGGCCGTGTATGGCGTATTGCGCGCCGTTGGCTCTATCCCCGTGCGGACATGGTAACGGTACAGGCCGATGATACGGTGGGTCCGTTTGCACGTGACGTGCCCGGCATCAAGCAATTGAAAGTCATTCCTAATCCCTTGCCGCCCGAGTTGTTGGACGCGCCCTTGGTCGATACGCAGGCCGTGACGCCGCGCAAACAGTTGTTGGCAATGGGGCGGCTGGCGCCGGCCAAACGGTTCGATTTGCTGATCGATGTTTTTGCCGGCTTGGCCGACGAGTTTTCCGATTGGGACCTCAGCATCTGGGGCGAAGGCGCGGATCGCGATGATTTGCAGGCGCGTATCGATGCAGCAGGCCTGCAGCATCGCGTGCAACTGCGGGGACGTACCGACGCCCCTTGGGATGCGTTATCTCAAGGTCAGGCCTTTGTGCTGAGCTCGGCGGTAGAGGGCTTTCCGAATGTGTTGCTGGAGTCGATGGCATTGGGCCTGCCCTGCGTCGCGTTCGATTGCCCAAGCGGCCCGCGAGAAATGACGCGCGATGGCCAGGACGCGGTGTTGGTGCCCGCGGGTGACCGGGACAAGTTGCGAGAGGCCCTGCGCCGCGTATTTTCCGACCCGGCTTTGCGCCAGGACTTGGGCAAACGTGCAGCCGAGTCGGTGCGCAATCGCTATGCGTTGCCGGCGGTACTGGCGCAATGGGATGCCTTGTTTGACAGCGTGCGAGGCAGATCATGACTATGCCTGCGATCTTGCGCGTCACGCATGTGATTACCGGGTTGGGGCAGGGCGGAGCAGAAGCTGTGCTGTTTCGCTTGGCGACGTATCCTGACCAGCAGGTACATCACACGGTGGTGTCGCTGACGGACGAGGGCGTGTATGGAGAGCGTCTGCGTGCGGCAGGGGTCACTGTCCATACGCTGGGCATGGCGCGCGGCCGTGTGAGCCTGAGTGGATTGTCGAAGTTGCGTCGACTATTGGCCGCGCAAAAACCCGATGCGGTGCAGACATGGATGTATCACGCGGACTTGATTGGCGGGCTGGCTGCGCGGTTGGCTGGTGTGCGTGCCATAGCGTGGGGAATTCGTAATTCTGGGGCGCATCTGCAACGCAGCAGCCGTTCGGCGCGATTGGTGTTGAAGCTCTGCGCGTTGTTATCTGGTCGCGTACCTGCCGCGATTGTTTGTGCTGCACGCGATGCCGCGGTACGTCATGAACAGTACGGCTATCGCGCCGATCGCCTCGTGGTGATTGCCAATGGCTATGATTTATCGCGCTATCAGCCCGATGCCGAGGCTCGCCGGCGCGTGCGCGAGCAATGGCAACTGGCCGACGAGGTTCCTGTGATCGGCTGCGTGGCGCGTTGGGATCCGCTGAAGGATCATGCGAATTTGCTGGGTGCTATGGCCGTGCTATTGCGCCAGAGACGTGTTCGTGGACACGGTACGGATCAAGGACACGCCAGCAGCGAGAGGGACGCAGGGTCTGGTCCCGACACCCCGGCCGATCCGGCTGCGTTGGCTCAGTTGCGTTGCGCGTTGGTGGGACGCGGCATGTCGCCAGACAATGCCGAGCTGGGCGCGTTGATAGATCGTTTGGGACTGCGCGATCATGTCCTGTTGTTGGGGCCCAGCGATGACGTCCCTGCCGTCATGAATGCATTGGACATCCACGTGCTATCCAGTTGCGCAGAAGGATTTCCCAATGTGGTCGCCGAGGCCATGGCCTGCGGCACGCCTTGCGTCGTCACGGACGTGGGCGATGCGGCGCACATTGTTGGCCAGACAGCGGCTGTAGTGCCTGCAGAAAATGCCGAGGCTCTGGCCGGGGGGATCGCTACGACATTGCACGACATCGCCGCACGCGGCCGTCAGGCTGTCGGCGAGCCAGGGCGCGCGCGCGTGCTGGCTGAATTCGACTTGGCTCACATGATCGCAGCGTACGACGCCGTGTGGCGCCGCATCGCGCAGGAGAATCGATGACCGCACCTCGTTTGCTGTTCGTGGTGAATAATCCCGCGTTCTTTCTCTCGCATCGTTTACCATTGGCGCTGGCCGCCCAGCGTGCCGGCTACGAGGTTCACGTGGCCACCATGGCGGGCGACAGCGTGTCGCGTATCGAGGGATATGGGTTGACGCATCATGCAATACCGATGACGCGCAGTGGCAAGAATCCCGTGCAAGAACTACGCACGGTGTGGGCGCTGTATCAATTGTTCCGCCGCGTGCGGCCGGATGTCGTGCACCTGGTGACGATCAAGCCTGTGTTGTACGGCGGCATTGCCGCACGATTGGCCGGCGTGCCCGCGATGGTGTCGGCTATCTCGGGACTGGGTTTCGTGTTCGTCGCCAAAGGCGCTAAAGCCGCATTGGTGCGGCAGGTGGTCGCCATGTTGTATCGCTTGGCGCTGGGTCATCGCAACAGCCGTATCGTTTTTCAGAATGGAAACGATCGGGACGTGCTGCAGGGTCTGGGCGCTGTGCGCGACGAGCAGGTCGTCATGATTCGTGGGTCCGGTGTGAACCTGTCCGACTATGCCGCCGTGGCTGAACCGCCGCCGCCAGTGGTTGCACTGATGGTGGCCCGTTTGCTGCGGGACAAGGGACTGCAGGAGTTTGTCGAAGCTGCCCGCATCCTGCGGCGTGAGGGAATCAACGTGCGCATGCGCTTGGCCGGCGGCATTGACCCCGGCAATCCCGCTTCGGTCACGCAAGCCGATGTCGACGCATGGCAGCAAGAGGGCATTATCGAGGCCCTGGGCGAACGCAGCGATATCGCTGCGTTGTACGCGGCTTCGCATATTGCGGTATTGCCCTCATATCGAGAGGGCCTGCCGAAATCCCTGATCGAGGCTGCGGCATGCGGCCGTGCGGTCGTCACCACCGATGTGCCGGGTTGCCGTGATGCCATCGAGCCTGATACGACTGGGCTGCTTGTTCCCTCGCATGATGCGCCAGCGCTGGCTGCAGCGATTGGCCGTTTAGTCGACGACAACGCATTGCGCCAAAAAATGGGTCATGCGGGTCGCGTGTTGGCCGAGCGCGAATTCGATATCGACGATGTGTGCCGTAAGCACCTGGATATCTACCAGACCTTGCTCGATCAGCGTGCCCGTTAGCCGGGCGGCATGCAACTGGATATGCTTGTAAGCGCGTTACGAGCGCCTTGACGTCAAGGCGCTCGTTCGGCGTTAAACGTGATCCCAATCAGAACGGCAATTTCGCATCAGGAGCGAGTTGCTGCAATTGCTTGCGGAAATCCTCCTGGATGCGGGTCAGTGCTTCGTCCGTGTCGGCCTCGAATCGCAGCACGACGACCGGCGTGGTGTTCGATGCACGCGCCAGGCCGAAACCGTCGGGATATTCTGCACGCACTCCGTCGATGGTGACCACGCGCAGGGAACCATCGAATTTGCCTTGCTCTTGCAGCGTCTTGATCAACGCAAACGGCTGGCCTTCTTCCATTTCGAGCTTGAGTTCAGGCGTGGAAACGGCCTGAGGCAGCGCCTCCAGCAGTTGCGACGGATTGCTTTCACGCGAGACGATTTCGAGCAGACGTGCACCCGTGTACAGGCCATCGTCGAAACCGAACCAACGCTCCTTGAAGAAGATGTGGCCGCTCATTTCGCCAGCCAGCGGCGCGCCGGTTTCGGCGAGTTTGGCTTTGACCAGCGAGTGGCCGGTCTGCCACATCAGCGGTTTACCACCGGCGGCCTCGACGGCCAGGCCTACGTGGCGGCTGCACTTGACGTCATAAATGATGGTGTCGCCCGGGCAGCGTTGCAGTACGTCGCGCGCGAACAGGATCAATTGGCGATCGGGCCAGATGATCTGCCCGGATTTGGTGACTACGCCCAGACGGTCGCCGTCGCCGTCAAACGCCAGGCCGATTTCGCAGTCGGTTGTGGCCAGGCAGTGAATCAGGTCTTCCAGGTTGTGCGGGTCGGCCGGATCGGGGTGGTGATTGGGGAATGTGCCGTCGACTTCGCAGAACAGTTCGGTGACTTCGCAGCCCAGCGCGCGAAAGAGCTTTGGCGCCACGGCGCCGGCAACGCCGTTGCCGCAGTCGATCGCGATCTTGAGCGGGCGCGCCAGTTTGACGTCACCGACGATGCGCTGGATGTACTCGTCGATCAGATTCAGCTCACGGCGGGTGCCGCGTTGGCTTGCCGGCGCGGTTTGGCCGGACGTTGCAGCGGTATTCATCGCATCGCGCAGCGCCAGGACGCCCGGTCCGTAGAGCGCCTTGCCGCCCATCATCATCTTGAACCCGTTGTATTGCGGCGGGTTATGGCTGCCGGTGATGGCAACGCCAGAGCCGGTTTTTTGCGTATACGCTGCGTAGTACACCAGTGGAGTCGGGACTTCGCCGATATCGATCGTGTCGACGCCGCCATCCAGAATGCCGTCTTGCAGGGCTCGTGACAGCTCGGCGCTGCTGAGTCGGCCGTCACGGCCGATCACCAGCGCGGAAATGCCTTGGGCGCGTGCCTCGGCGGCCAGCGCGCGGCCCAATGCAGTAGCAAAGGCCGGGTTCAATGCATCGGGTACCGTGCCCCGGATGTCGTATGCCTTGAAGACGGAATCGGGGTAATGAGTGGCGGTGTTCAAGCAGACTCCTGGGAATGATGAATAATCAAATAGGGCTGATCATATTCAAGCAGCAGGGCGTTACGTGTGCGTGAATGTGAATTATGTGTGCAGGAATGTGAATTATCCTCGATTCGCGGGGCTTGCGGGGCGGCCGGAGGCCGGCAGACCGCCATATCCGCCGGTCAACCCCTACAATAACCCTCCTGTCTTCCATGTCGTCCCGCGTGGCCGGGCGCTTTGATTGCGGTTTTCGCTATGAGCTTATTGAACGCATTGCAATCCCTACTGGGCCCGGCCCATGTGCTGACCGGCGACGATGCTGCGACGTATCTGCAGGACTGGCGCCGCCGCTATCGCGGAACTGCGCTGGCGGTGATCCGTCCCGATTCCACTGAACAAGTCGCGCAGGCAGTGCGGCTGTGTGTCCAGCACGGGACGCCTGTGGTGCCCCAGGGCGGTAATACCGGCCTGTGCGGCGGCGCAACCCCCGACGATTCGGGCCAGGCGGTCGTGCTGTCCACGGGCAGGCTGAACCGTGTCCGTGCCATCGACACAGCCAACGATACGATCACGGTCGAGGCTGGCTGCATTTTGCAGGCGGTACAGCAGGCGGCAGCCGAGGCCGGACGTCTGTTTCCCCTGAGCCTGGCGGCCGAAGGCAGTTGCACGATAGGCGGAAATCTCGCTACGAATGCGGGCGGTACGCAGGTGTTGCGCTACGGCAATGCCCGCGAACTGGCGCTGGGGCTGGAGGTCGTGACCGCTGAAGGCGAGATATGGAACGGCCTGCGGGGACTGCGCAAAGATAACACTGGTTACGATTTGCGTGACCTGTACATCGGCAGCGAGGGCACGCTGGGCATTATTACCGCCGCCACCCTGAAGTTGTATCCGCAACCTGTGGCGTCGTGTACAGCGCTGCTGGCTCTGGATTCCATCGACGCTGCAGTCGAGTTGCTGTCGCGGGCGCGTTCCGGGTTCGGGGCGTCGCTGACAGGATTCGAGTTGATGGCGGGCGACTGCCTGCAGACGGTCGTGCAGTTGTTCCCGCAGCAGCGGCTGCCCTTTGAGGGCGATTCGGCTAGATCTCCTTGGTTTGCCTTGCTGGAGCTGTCCGACAGCGAGAGCGAGGCGCATGCACGCGAGCGTTTCGAGGCAGTATTGGGCGAGGCGATCGAGGCGGGATTGGTCACCGATGCGGCGATTGCCGCCAGCGTAGCCCAGAGCCGCGCGCTATGGCATTTGCGCGAGAGTATTCCCCTGGCTGAGGCCGAGCAGGGTAAAGGCGTCAAGCACGATGTATCGATTCCGATTTCATCGATTGCCGGGTTCGTGCACAAGACCAATGGCTTGCTGCAGGAACGCTTTCCCAATGTGCGCAACGTGGTGTTCGGCCACCTCGGCGATGGCAACCTGCACTACAACGTCGCCCGCGCGCCGGGCCAGACAGAGGCCGACCTGCTGGCGCTGCAGCAAGATATCTACGACATCGTGCATCGCAGTGTGATCGAACATGCGGGCTCCATCAGCGCCGAGCATGGAATCGGTCAGCTCAAGCGCGATGAGCTGCCTCATTACAAAAGTGCCCTGGAGCTAGGCCTGATGAAGCGTATCAAACAGGCGCTGGATCCTCGAGGATTGATGAATCCGGGCAAAGTCCTGCAGGCATGATGATCCGCGCGGCGGCATGCGCAATGCCGCCGCGGTCTGCTTCGTGCTTACTTGAACAGCAGATCAGGCAGCCACGACGAGAACGTCGGCACATAGGTCACGAGCGCCAACGCCACAATCAGCGCGCCATAAAACGGCCAGATGGTGCGCATGACGGTACCTACCGACACCTTTCCTATGGCGCATCCTACAAACTGCACGGTGCCTACCGGAGGCGTGTTCAGTCCCAGTGCGCAATTCAACAGCATGACCACGCCGAATTGCACGGGACTCATGCCGTACTGCATGCATATTGGCAGAAAGATCGGGGTGCAGATCAGAATCGTGGCTGCCATGTCCAGAAAGGTGCCCAGGACAAACAGTGCGATGTTGACCATCAGAAAAATGGCCCAGGGCTCTGTGGAGATCGCGCCCATCAGTTCACCGGTCTTTTCTGCGACGCTGTAGAAGCCGATGAGATAGCCGAAGGTGGCCGAGATACCGATCAGCAACAGCACGATGCCCGTGGTCTTGACCGCCTTCGCGGCCGCCCGGATGAACTGATCCCAGCTCAGCGAACGGTACACCAGCGCGGTGAGCGCCAGCGAATACAGGACGGCGACGGCGGCGGATTCTGTGGCCGTGAAGACACCACTGAGAATGCCGGTAATGATCAGCACGATGACAAACAGCCCCGGCGCGGCCGCGACGAGCGATCGCACCACCACCGCCCATCCGGGAAATGTGCCTGCGGGATAGCCGCGTTTGCGAGCGACGAGATAGGCTGCTGCCAAGTTGCAAAGCGTCAAGATGACTGCCGGTACCACGCAGGCGGCGATCAATGCCGCGATGGAGACTTTGCCGCCGGTAGCCAAGGTATAGATGATGATGTTGTGGCTGGTGGGCATCAGCGCACCCACCAACGCCGCATGCGTGGTGACGTTCACCGCATAATCGGCGTGGTAGCCCTCGCGTTTCATCATGGGGATCATGACTGAACCCATTGCGGAAACGTCGGCGACCGGGGAACCGGATACGCCGCCGAACAGCGTGCAAGCCAGGACGTTGGACATGCCGAGCCCCCCGCGCACATGGCCGACGACGGATTTGGCAAACGTGACGATACGGTCGGCAATGCCTCCGTACAACATCAATTCGCCGGTAAAGATAAAAAACGGAATGGCGAGAAACGAAAAGGCGTTCATGCCCGAAGTCATCTGCTGAAAAGCCACCGCGATGGGCAGGTCCTCGTAGACGATGGCCGATATCGAGGCCAGACCGATGGCAAAGGCTACCGGCACTCCGATGACCAGGAACCCAATGAACGTCAATGAAAGTAGAGTCAATGCCATGCTGGTACCACCTTTTGATTGCGCAGCAGCGCAATGATGTGTTCGATCGAAAACAACACGATCAATGCACCGGATAATGTGGCAGGCGCGTATTTCCAGCCTTCAGACAAACCCAGGTTGGGGATCTTGTAGCTGTGCACCGACTCGGCCAGTTGGCCGCAATACCACGCCATCAGCGCACCGAACAGCAGCACCAGCAAATGGATGACAATCTGCAGGCGCCGCTGGCCGGCTTCGGGCAGCAGATTGACCAGCGATTCAAAGCCGATATGACCGGCATCGCGCACGGCGACAGCCGCGCCGAGCATCGTGACGTACAGCACCAGCAGCAGCGACAGGCTCTCTGCCCAGGTCGGTGTGTTGTTCAGGATGTGACGGCCAAAGATCTGATACGAGACAGCGGCGACCAGGCATATCACCCCGATCACACTTAGCACCATGCATAGCCGGGCTATGGCTGCGCACAAACGTGCGTAGCCATTTAACACCCGTGACACTGTGCTGCCGCTGCTTTCCGTAGGTGAAAGCGTTTGGGCAGACATGGTTGTTCCTTTATTTGACGGCCTGGATGCGAGTCACCAGATCTTTCATTTCCGGCGTTGTGACAAAGCGGTCGTAGACAGGCTTCATCGCTGCCTGAAACGAGGCCTTATCGGGCTCGATGATTTCCGAACCTGCTTTGACGACGATGGCGCGCGATGTGTTTTCGCGTTCGCTCCACAGCTTGCGCATATAGGGCACGGATTCGCGCGCGGTATCGCGAATGATCTTGCGGTCTTCGTCTGACAGCTTGTCCCATTGACGTTTGGAAAACAGCAGGATTTCCGGCGTCATGGTGTGTTCAGTCAGAGAGTAGTACTTGGCCACCTCATAATGGTGCGCGCTTTCGTAGCTGGGATAGTTGTTTTCTGCAGCATCCACGAGACCGGTCTTTAGTGCCGTGTAGACCTCGCCCATGGACATGGGGGTGGCATTGCCGCCCAACGCTTCGACCATGGCGACTGACAGGTCCGATTGCTGGACGCGGATCTTCATGCCTTTGACGTCGTCTTTGGTCTTGACGGGTTTGTTGCGCGTGTACATTGAGCGCGCGCCGCTGTCGTACCAGGCCAGCCCGACAAACCCCG
This sequence comes from Bordetella genomosp. 4, assembly GCF_002261185.1. Classification (GTDB taxonomy): domain Bacteria; phylum Pseudomonadota; class Gammaproteobacteria; order Burkholderiales; family Burkholderiaceae_B; genus Bordetella_A. Next base: position 182,651 of record NZ_NEVQ01000022.1, on the reverse strand, counting down.
CGTTCTCGCAGGATTTCAGGATTTGTTCGCCGATGTCGCTATCGAGCACTTTGTGCAGGTGCTCTTTGGAACGGAATAGAAAGGGCAGCGAGGGCACGCGCGTCGTCTCGCAGATGTTGTGCATCGCGGCGCTGCTGACGCGCGTCATGGCGAGCGCGCCCATTTTGACTTGTTCGATCGAGTCTTCTTCGCGGCCCAGTGTGCCGCCAGCATAGACCTTGACGTCGATACGTCCGTTGGTCCGCTGTTTGATCAACTCGCCCATGTGGCGTACAGCCTGTACGGTGGGGTAGTCATCAGGGTGGATGTCCGCCGAGCGCAGCGTTTCGGCATGAAGGGATGCACCTGCGGACAGGCACGCAGCAGTCAACGCGGCCACGGTGGCGCGTTTCAGGGTAAAGCACAACATTGTCTACCTCCGGCTTAGGAGTGGGGCGTAATCAGGTTTCTTGTGGAAAAAACGCTGCGGGCACTGCGTTGGTGCCAAGTGGGCCATGGGTGTTGGCCCGTTATGAGTCAATCGCTCGGGGGCTAGCCGATAAAAGCGGGTTCCTCCAGGCCGCGGGTGCCAGGTGTGAGTGCGAACAGCGCGCCGTCCAGCGCGTCGCGCGCAGCATGGGGAGGGCGGATACTGGTGACGAATAATGTGTCCAGGCCTGCGCCGCCAAAGGCGCACATGGCCAGTTTGGAGACGGGCAGTGCCAGACTGCGATCCAGTTTGCCTGCCGGGGTGTAGCGGTACAACATGCCGGCATCATTGCCGCATATCCAGTAGCCACCGTCTTGATCTACGGCTGCGCCGTCGGGGCGGCCTGCGGGCAGACGATCGATGAAGACGCGGCCATGATGCGGCACGCCGTTATCGATGTCGTAATCAAAGGCCCATACGGTTTGACGATCCGGGTGCGAATCGGACACATACATGGTACGGCCGTCGGGGCTGAAGGCCATGCCGTTAGGCACGATGAATGTCATGGGCAAGGGGATGCTGAGCTCACCGCCCGCGTAGCGATATAGCCGGCCGGCGTCGTGGCCCAATGTCATGTTCTGGACCATCGTGCCTGCCCAGAAACGGCCCTGGCGGTCGCAGCGGCCGTCGTTAAAGCGCATTTCGGGCGCAGCGTGCGTGACCCGCGCTAGTGCTGTTGCAGGCAGCGGCGCCGATGCAGCAGCGCTATTGCCGGCGCCGGGCGGTGCGGTGACTGCTGGCAAGGCATACAGGCCGCTTTCCATGGCGGCCAGCCAGCCTGTGCCGTGCATTGCGATGCAGCCCGCCATTTCAGGGAGCGGCCAGTGATGAGCCGATCCTTGGGCGGGATCGTAGCGCCACAGGCGGCGCGCAGGGATGTCTGTCCAGTACAGTGCTTGGTCGGTGGCACGCCAGACGGGGCTTTCGCCCACGGTGCATAGCATGCTGCCCAGCCGTTCTGCTTGGGGCTGGCTGTTCATGACCGTTCTCTATGATGAATGCTCGCTGCGCAGGTCGTCAGCGAGCGGTGTCGGGTGTTCGTGGGTGATTCAGTAACGAGTGTCATGCAAGCATTCCGGCGGTGTAGCAGAAGCAAGGGACAGACTGAGTGATACGTGAACGCCGACAGATATCCTGGGTGAAACAGATACGTTGTCGTACAACTTCGGGCAGTATAATGAGGCCAGAATTTTGACGTCAAGCGCAGTATTACTCGGGATATCCCTTGATGACGAACAACGCAGACTGGCCGGTTTCTGTACCGCGTCGGCCGCGCAATCTGGCGCAAGGCTTGGTTGAGGACGTGTCCGAACGTATTCGGGGTGGGCAGATCCGGCCAGGTGAAAAATTACCGACCGAGTCCGAATTGATGCGGCAATTCGGTGTCAGCCGTACGGTGGTGCGCGAGGCTTTGTCGCGCTTGCAGGCGGCGGGGTTGGTGGAGACGCATCACGGTATCGGGACTTATGCGCTGGAGCCCAGCGGCGGGGCGGATTTCCGGGTCGATCCTGCGGATCTGGCGACGGTGCGTGATGTGCTGGTGTTGCTGGAATTGCGTATCTGTCTGGAAAGCGAGGCGGCTGGGCTGGCGGCGATGCGCCGTACGGATGCGCAGTTGGCAGATATGCGAGTGGCCCTTGATGAGTTCCGCCACAGTCTAGGATCCGATGGCGACACGATTACGCCTGATTTTCGGTTCCACTTGTTGATCGCACAAGCGACGGACAATCGTTATTTTGCTGATCTGATGTCGCATCTGGGTTCGGCGGCGATTCCTCGCACTCGGATCAATTCGGCGCGTATTGCTGATGAGGGACGCGAGCAGTATCTGGCTCGGGTTAATCGGGAACATGAGGATATTTATGACGCGATTTTGCGTCAGGAACCGGATGCGGCTCGGGCGGCTATGCGGACGCATTTGAGTAATAGCCGGGAGAGGTTGAGGCGGGGGCAGACGCGGTAGGGGTGTCTGTCTGTGCTGCGTGTGAGCGTGCGTTGCGGATGCAGTGCGTGCGCTGTTTGTTCCGTTTTGGTTGCGAGGGCGGATGTTCTTATGGACGTCGAGCCGAGGCAATTAGAGCTCTCTGCATCGCTGGCACGTTTTGTTTGCTTGGCATTTTTTTGTGCCGGTGGTGGCAAGGAGAATGATCTTGCGGGGCTGTTTTCGTTGAGCGCCCTGCGCGCCCAACGAAAACGATCATGTACAAAGCGTGCGGAGATATCGAGATTCGGCGTACTGCGTGATCCGTCGTCCGCGATGCAGGCGTTTACAGGGCAGGCAGGACGGTGCCGGCGGATTCGCCGAAGGCGATGCGCGGGTAGCCGGGTTTGCGGCATTCGGCGCGGATGATGATTTGGTCGCCGTCTTGCAGGAAGGTGCGCTGCTCGCCCCACGGGAGGGTGATGGGGGTTTTGCCACCCTGGGTGAGTTCGAGGATGGAGCCGGCTTGGTCGGGTTCAGGGCCGGACAGGGTGCCAGTGCCGAGCAGGTCGCCAGGCTGCAGGTTGCAGCCGTTGACGGTGTGGTGCGTGATCAACTGAGCGATGTTCCAGTAGGCGTCGCGGAAATTGCTGGCTGATAGGTGTGCAGGCGCGTGCTGGGCAGCGCGCGAGGCCTGTGTGGTCATGAGCACTTCCATTTGCACGTCGTAGGCGCCTTGGGCTCGGTTTGTGTCCGAGGCCAGATACGGCAGGGGTTGCGGTTCGCCGGCCGCACGGGTGAAGGCGGTGCGGAAGGGCTCCAAGGCCTCGAGGGTGACGATCCACGGCGAGATCGTGGAGGCGAAGTTTTTGGACAGGAAGGGGCCCAGCGGTTGGTATTCCCAGGCCTGGATGTCGCGTGCGGACCAGTCGTTCAGGATGCAGAGGCCGAAGATGTGTTCGTCTGCCTGATCCAGCGGGATGCGGTGGCCTTGTTCGTTGCCTGTGCCTACGAATACGCCGAGTTCCAGTTCGTAGTCCAAACGTTGGCAGGGACCGAATTGAGGCAGTTCGCCTTCGGCAGCAGGACGGGTTTGGCCGACCGGGCGCGGGAACTGTTGGTTGACGCCCAGGCTCGAGGCGCGGCCGTGATAGCCGATGGGCACCCATTTGTAGTTGGGCAGCAGGGGATTGTCAGGGCGGAATTGTTTGCCGATGTTGGTGGCGTGATGCACCGAGATATAAAAGTCGGTGTAGTCGCCGATGCGCGCGGGTGTGGTGTATTCGGCATCTCTTTGCGCGAACAGCAAGGGCTCGATCTGCGACTGCAAGGTCGATCCGGTGCGTAGCGCACGCGATAGCGCGAGGCGCAACGCGCTCCAATGGGCACTGCCCAGCGCCATCAGGGCGTTCAGGCTGTCTGCGGTGCAGGCGTTCAGTGCTGCGGCGGCCTGGCCGTCGAATGGATTTAGTTTGGCCAACGCTGCCAGGTCGACGATTTGGTCGCCAATAGCGACGCCGGGGCGGAAGGCTTCGGAGGAACCGCGTTTGCGGAATACCGCAAAGGGCAGGTTTTGTACCGGAAAGCCGTTCGTGTCGTCGTTCGCGCTGGCGACCCAACTGGTGAGGGCGGCGTCGTGGGTTTCGTTCAGAGTGGTCATGGGCGTCGTATCAATCAGTTAGGGGTGGAAGGCGTGAAGTGTTTTTTCAGGCCTTGCCAGCATTGGTAGTAGTCGCTTTGCAGCTCGGCGCAGGCCAGCGCTTGGCCGGTAGGCCGGATGACGCGGCGTGTTTCGAACATGAAGGCCATCGTATCGCGGATGTAATGCGCTTGTTTGGTGTCGGCGACGCTGGCTTTTTCAAAGGTTTCCGCATCCGGACCGTGACCGCTCATGCAGTTGTGCAGGCTCGCGCCGCCGGGCGCGAAGCCTTCGGCCTTGGCGTCGTAGACGCCGTGGATCAATCCCATGAATTCGCTGGCGACGTTGCGGTGAAACCAGGGTGGACGGAACGTGTCTTCCATGGCCAGCACGCGCGGCGGAAAAATGGCAAAGTCCATGTTGGCAGTGCCCGGGGTATCGGACGGTGCGGTCAGGACGGTAAAAATCGAAGGGTCCGGATGATCGAAACTGATCGAGCCCACGGTGTTGAAGCGACGCAGATCGTATTTATACGGGGCATGGGTGCCATGCCAGGCGACGACGTCCAGCGGGGAATGGTCGATCTTGGCGCGCCAGAATCCGCCGGTGAATTTGGCGATCAGTTCGAAGTCGCCCTCCACATCCTCGTACCAGGCCACAGGCGTCTGGAAATCACGAGCGTTGGCAAGGCAATTCGATCCCAGCGGTCCGAGTTCCGGCAGGCGCAGCGCCGCGCCAAAGTTCTCCAGCATATAGCCGCGAGCCTGGCCATCGGGCAGCTCCACACGCAGGCGCACGCCTCGCGGGATGACGGCGATCTCCTGGGGTTCGAGTTCGATGATGCCCAGTTCTGTGACCAGCCGCAGCCGCCCTTGTTGCGGCACGATCAGGAGCTCGCCGTCGGCGTTATAGAAAAAACGCCCTTGCATGGAGCGGTTGGCCGTATACAGATGAATACCGACACCGCTTTGCTCGCCCGGAGATCCGTTGCCGCCCCAGGTTTGTACGCCTTCGATAAAGTCGGTAGGGCTGTCAGGAATGGCCAGAGGGCTCCAGCGCAACTGATTGGGCGTGACTGGACCTGTGCCAAAGTCGCTGAGCCAGCGTGAGGCTGAGCCGAACGGCTCAAATGGCAGGTGCTGTGCCCCGGGACGGATGCGATACAGCCATGAACGGCGGTTTTCGGCGCGCGGGGCGGTAAAGGCCGTGCCTGACAATTGCTCGGCATAGAGGCCATAAGGGCAACGCTGCGGGGAGTTGCGGCCGACCGGCAATGCGCCGGGCAAGGCTTCCGTGGCCCAGTCGTTGCCAAAGCCTGATTGGTATTGCAAGGACATGATGTGAGTCTCCTGGCGCACGTATGGGTTGGCCGTCTGTGAGTGGCCGGGTGGCGCCGTGATGCAGATCTCATTGTCGGCAAAAAGTTGGGGCGTGGCTACGGGAATAGAAAAATATCGACTATAAATTTTGTGAATATTGGTACTATCGTCGAATGACGGCGCGGTGAAGGCCTCCTCAAGGAAAACCATGGCGGAATTGCGCAATATCGATCTGAACCTGCTGGTAGTGTTTCAGCATCTGCTGGAGGAACGCAATATTTCGGCTGTCGCCCGACGGCTCGATCTGTCTCAGCCCGCGGTCAGCAATGCATTGCGACGTTTGCGTACGGTGCTGGGCGATGAGTTGTTCGTGCGCACTGCGCACGGCATGCAGCCCACCCCTCAGGCAGAACGATTGGGCGGGCCTGTGGGCGAGGCGCTGGCGCTGTTGTCGCACACGCTGGATGCGACACACGATTTCCGCGCGGCCGACAGTCAGCGGCGTTTTCGTATTGCCATGTCAGACGTGGGCGAGATTCACTTCATGCCCAGGCTGATGGAGCAATGTGCGCATCACGCGCCGGGTGTGCGTATTGATTCGCTGCGGCTGTCGGGCGCGGATTTGCGTAGAGAAATGGACGCGGGCCGCGTGGATCTGGCGATAGGCGCATTCGAAGACCTGGGCAGCGGGTTTATGCAGCGCATGTTGTTTCGCCAGGGTTACGCGACGCTCTTTCGGCGTGGCCATCCCACCGCGCACGAGGGGATGGGTCTGAAGGCGTTTCGCGCCGAGCGGCATCTGGTCGTGTCGCATGCGGCGCCGTATGGTCAGGTGAATCAGTCGTTGGAAAAGGCTGGGGTGGCGCTGGATGCCCATTTCAGCGTGCCGCATTTTTCGGCCGTGCCCTATATCGTGAGCACGACCGACTTGCTCGCAACAGTGCCTAAAAAGCTGGCCGACACGGTGGCCACACATTTTCAACTCGGGCTCCTGAAGCCACCACTGCGTGTACCGGCATTGCAGACCAATCTCTATTGGCATCGGCGCTTTCATCGTGATGGCGGCAACCAATGGCTGCGCGCGATGACGATCAATACTTTCGCCGATGCGTCCTGAGTCTGCGGGCGCATTCAGGCTTTGGCGACAGCTTCCACTTCGACTTTGAAGCCATGATGCAGCGGACCGGTGGGCACGATGGCGCGCGCTGGCCGCGCCGTTCCTGCCCACTCGGCATACACCGCATTGAAGGCCGGCCAGTGCTCGACACTGTCGATATATACCCGTACCTGTACCAGGCGGTCGATGCCGCTGCCGGCCGCCTCCAATGCGGCAGCGACATTGGCCAGGACCTGGCGTGCCTGGTCCTCGAACGAGGACTCAGTCAGTTTCACGCCATCGTGCCGGATCGGCAATTGGCCCGACACATAGACCATGCCGTTAGCGACGCAGGCATGGCTGTAGTGGCCACCGGGTGTGGCCAGCGTGGAGGGCGAGACATACTGAATAGCGGTGTCGGGTAGCGGCATGGTAGAGGTGTCGGGTAGAGGGATAATGCGCGGCAGCCCGCCGGCCGCATCGATGGTCGCGGACATGGCGTTCACCAACCGTGTGCGCGATCCCAGGCCTGCAGACCGCCGTCAGGCGACAAGGCATGGTATTGCGGGAATTGCGCGCCGGTAGCGCAGGCGTGGTTGGGCAGGATGCGCAGGCGCGTGCCGATCGGGAACTGCGCCGCGACGTCCGTGCCTGCCGATGTAGCGGCTGCCACAATGCCGTGCTCTTGATTGGCGCCGATGACCGTATAGCCGGGCAGCGGTTCGCCATCGAGCGTGCATACCTGGCCGTAGCCGAAATCGTGCTTCTGCTTGCGCGTGCCTTGGTCGCGGCTCATCGCCATCCAGCCGGCATCGACGATGACCCAGCCTTTTTCAGTCTGATGGCCGATCACTGTGGTCAACACGCTGAGCGCCAGTTCGTCGGTGCGGCATACGCCGATGTTGTGCATCACCAGGTCGAAAAAGACATAGACACCGGCGCGCACTTCAGTCACGCCTTGCAGCTGCGTGGCCGACAGTGCGGTCGGTGTCGAGCCCACGCTGACCACGGGGCAGGGCAGACCGGCGGCGCGCAGGCGTTCGGCGGCGCGCACGCAGCCCGCGCGCTCCTGCTCGGCCATGGCCTCCAGTGCGGATGGCGTGTCCAGCTCATAGCTGGAACCTGCGTGGGTCAAGACCCCGCCCAACTGCATGCCGCCTTCGTGCAACGCCGTGCCCACCTCCAGCAGCGCGGCGTCTTCCGGCTTGATGCCGGAGCGATGGCCATCCGTGTCGATTTCGATCCAGACTTCGAAATGTTCACCGTGCGTGCGCCCGAAGGCCGCGATAGCCCGTGCGGACAAGGCATTGTCGGTGATGATCTTCAGATCGCAGCCGCGCTGACGCAGCGCCAGCGCAGCCGGCAGGCGGTGTTCGGCCATGCCCACGGCGTACAGAATGTCGGTGACGCCGGCCTCGAAAAACTGCTCGGCTTCTTTCAGCGTGGACACGGTCACGCCGCGCGCACCAGCAGCCAGTTGTGCCTGAGCGACCGGTATGCATTTGCTGGTCTTGACGTGCGGTCGCAGGGCTACGCCCAGCGTGTCCATGCGTTGCTGCATACGGCTGATGTTGGCCTGCATGCGCGCTACGTCGACGATGGCGGCAGGCGTGTCCAGGGAGGAGAGGGGATGAACGGAATGGGGCATAAGTTATACGTATCGTGGCGCGGAGCGCTTCAGTCTAGAAATTCTTGCTTGGCTTGCAAAGCGGGTACATCTTCGCGCAGGCCGTGCTCGATCAGTGTCGTCACCGCTTGTGGCTGAGCCGCGTCATTTTGCGGCAGGTCCACGCCTACCGCGTGCATCTGGCTGCCGAATTTCGCATCGGCTGCGGCTGCCTGCAAAGCTTGGCGCAGTGGCGCCATGGCGGACTCGGGCGTGCCGCGCGGCGCGAAGATCGCATTCCATGAGCGTACGTCCAGCGCGTAGCCGGCTTCGGCTGCAGTGCCGACGCCGGGCAACTGTGCCAGCCGCGCGTTCGAGAGTACCGCAATGGCTTTGAGCTTGCCGCCTGCGATTTGCGGCAGCGATGTGGTGGTCTGGTCGCACATGAAGTCAGTCTGCCCACCCATCAGATCGCTAATGGCTGGCGCCACGCCGCGGTATGGGACATGTGTGGCCGACTGCTTGAGCGCGGCCAGCAGCAACACGCAGCCGTAGTGCGAAATCGATCCTATGCCGGCGCTGCCATAGGTGGCTTGCCTGCCCCGGGCGGTCAGCCAGGCAGCAAACTGCTTCAAGTCGTTGGCGGGGAAATCGGCGCGAGCCAACAGCAGCATGGGCGCCGACCCAGCCAACCCTATTGGCTGAAAGTCGGCCACCGGGTCGTAGGGTAGTTTGGGATAGACGGCTGCATTGGCCACGTGAGTGCCCAGCGTGCCGAAGGCGAGCGTATAGCCATCGGCGGCGGAGCGGGCTACGCGCTGCAGACCGATGGTACCGCCCGCGCCGCCGACATTTTCCACCACGACAGATTGCCCCAATCGTGCACCCATCTGTTGGGCAAAGCCGCGCGCTAGCGCATCGCTGGGGCCGCCCGCCGGGAACGGCACCACCAGTGTGATGGGACGCTGCGGATAATCGGCTTGCTGCGCGCTTGCGGGCAGCGCGAGCAAGGCCAAACCAGACAGTGCAGTCAGTCGCAGCACCAGGCGTTGGAGCCGGTTCATGAGCGATCTCCGGCGTGTTCTGTCGCGGTGGCCTGGAAAGTCTGCAGCCACGGCAAGGCGGTTTGCAGCGTGGGCGACTGCATGTCGGGTTGCGGCGCCCCATCAGGCAAGGCCAGACCGACGCGGTTGTGCCAATAAGTACGCAAACCTACCCGCGAGGTGCCGAACAGGTCGTATCCGGAGCCCGCCACGAATGCTGCGTCGGCGGGCTTCACGTTCAGGATGTCCAGCGCCATCTGATAGGGCCGGGGGTCTGGCTTGTAGTAGCCGGCTTGCTCGGAAGTCACGACCGCATCCCATTCGATGCCCAACAGCGCAGCGGCGCGCTCACCGAGCCGCTGCGAGCAATTCGTCACGACGGCCAGGCGGCAGTGCGGACGCAATGCCTGCAGCAGCGTACGCGCACCGTCCCATGGGGGCAGGTTGTCCCAACCCGCCTCCAGCGCGGCGGGCGCGGCCTCAGCCAAACCCACAGCGCGCGCGGCATCGCGCACCAATTGCTCGTATGGCACGTAGCGCCCGCAGCCATAGGTCAGGCGCAGGTACTCGGCGCGCCAGGCTCGCCCGACTGACTCAGAGCCCGCAGCGGCATTCCAGACGGTCCAGGAATCGAGCAGCGCCGTGAGCAGGTCGAACAGCACGGCACGTGGATACGAAACAGGTGCAGCAGACATGAAAAACTCCGAGGTCGATGAGCAATGCGAGGACTATAGGCGAGACAGACCCTGTTGTGATTTAATGATTCTTCATCAATCGTTAAGCTGAGCTGAATGGTCAGGGTCGAGGATTTAGAGCTCATCGCAGCGTTGGCCCAGGCGCCGTCGCTGAGCGGGGCGGCTCGCGCGTTGAACGTGACGCCACCCGCACTGTCGATGCGGCTGCGCAAACTGGAGACTACGCTGGGCCTGGCGCTGGCAGTGCGCACCGCGCGCCGTCTGAGCCTGACGCCCGCTGGCGAGCGCTTTGCTGCGGAAGCCTCAGTCCTGCTGGCTCAATTGCAGGCGTTGCCAGAGTCGCTACAGCGCGACGACAACAGCCTGACCGGCACACTGCGGATTGCCGCGCCATTCGGTTATGGACGGCGCCACATTGCGCCGGTGCTGGCGCGCCTGGCACAGCGCTATCCGGGCTTGCGGGTGCAACTGGATCTGCGCGAGACTCCTTGGCCGGACCATCACGACGCCGACGCCGTCGTGCATATCGGCGCGGTGCGAGACTCGTCGTGGGTAGCACGGCGCCTGGCTGCCAACGAGCGCTGGCTGTGCGCCAGCCCGCAATACTTGCAAGAGTTCGGCATGCCGCGCGAGCCACGCGATCTGCTGCATCATCGCTGTATCTGTATCCGTGAAAATGACGAGGATGTCACCTTGTGGCGGTTTCGCCGGCCGGGGCGGCGCACGGCGGGGCAAAAGGCTTTTGAGACGGTGCGGGTGACAGCCGCCTACGTTTCTAACGACGGCAATGTGGCGCGAGCCTGGGCCGAGCAGGGACTGGGTATGGTGGTGCGCTCGCAATGGGATGCCGAGGCCGCCGTGGCGCGTGGCACGCTGGTGCGCGTATTACCGACGTGGCAATTAGAATCCGCCCCGGTCATATTGCTGGTGCCGGGCCGCAAAGGCCGCAGTGCGCGGGTCAAAGCCTTGCTGGCATGTTTCGACGACGCCTAGAGCCGGACTGGCCGGACCCCCGTGCCGGCGGATCCAGCCGCGGGGATCAAGGTTGCACCGACTGACGTGCTCGCTGCAGTGCCTCGCGGATGATCTCCATATCGCCAATATGATTGGCCAACAGCAGAATCAGCGCAGCATTCATTTCCGCACTTTGTTCGTCCGTCAGGCCGCTATGCGCATCGATCAGCGTCTCGTAAAAAGCATCCGGAACGGCTAAGTTGGGTTCAACAATGAGGGGCATGGCGGAACTCCTTCAAACCCGGCCCAGGGCGCGGTGCAGTGCGCCGGTCATGACAGTCTCGTCGAACTCGCGGCGGCGTGCGGCAATGTGTTGATCGGGGCGCACCAGATAGCAAGTGCCAGGGCGTGCGTCATAGCGTTGTCTCAGGCAGGCACGCTCATCCTGCACAACAGTGAAATCGTCGGGAACGGTCAACGCAGCGCTGCCATCGCTGATCAGTACGATGCGTACCGGTACAGTGCCGTGCGCCAGACGCCGCAATGCTTCCAGCGTGGCGGTGTCCGGCGTGACGGCGCCGCAAAACAGCGCCAGCACAAAGCGGCCATCCAGATACGATAGCCACCAGGATTCATTGCCTTGCGCATCACGAACGGGCGCATCGAGCGCCACAGCGCCCGGCACCATGCGGCCCGTAAATGCGCTGGCATTATTCTGAGGGGCTACGCGACCTGTCGCTTCAACAACATCTGCGTCACGCGTATTCAGCGGCGAGTCTACATAAGTGCTGGGCAATGACAGCCTTCCGCTATTGACCAGGCCGCGCGCGAAAGCATGCTCGCGCGCCAGGTTCAAGACCGCATTGCGGAAATGCCGGCTGGCCGCGCTCTTGGGCGTAATGAAATCGGTCGACCGCGTCGAGTTCAACAGGTTTTCGTCAGCAGCGTGTTCGCGCTCTGTGGCATAGGTATCGATCAAGGTTTCGGGTGCAATGCCGGCCACGACCGCTTGCAATTTCCACGCCAGGTTTTCAGCGTCCTGCACACCACTGTTTGCGCCCCGTGCGCCAAAGGGCGAGACACGATGCGCGGCATCGCCTGCAAACACAATGCGCCCGTGACGAAACGCGTCCATGCGTTCGCAGGCAAAGGTATAAACACTCGCCCATTCCAATTCAAATTGTGCCTCGGCGCCCAGCAGAGCGCGGATGCGCGGCAGGACATTGGCGGGTTTGATCGCCTCTACGGGATCGGCATTCCATCCTAGTTGAAAATCGATTCGCCACACATTATCAGGCTGCATATGCAGCAGCACCGATTGATTCGGATGAAAAGGCGGATCGAACCAGAACCACCGCTCGGCCGGGAAATCAGCGTGCATTTTCACGTCGGCAATCAGGAACCGGTCTTTGAAAACACGGCCATGGCTTTCCTGGCCCAGCAGCTTGCGAATGGGCGAACGTGCGCCATCGCATGCGACCACCCATTCTCCATGCAGTTCATACGAGCCGTCAGGCGTTTCGATACTCAAATCGACGCCGCCCGCCTGTTGCGTAACGCCCACCACTTTGTTTTTCCAGCGCAGATCGATCAATGGATGCGCCGCAGCAGCTTCGTACAAAAAGCCTTCGACATAGTATTGCTGCAAATTGATAAAGGCCGGACGTCGATGGCCGTGCTCGGGCAGCAGATCGAAACGCCATACCTCCTGATCGCGAAAGAATATTTTGCCGACGTTCCACGACACGCCCTTGCTAGTCATCCGTTCGCCTATGCCCAGGCGATCCCAGATTTCCAAGGTGCGTTTGGCAAAACAGATGGCGCGCGATCCGGTAGATAATTTGCAATCATCGTCGAGCACGACGACCGATACGCCGCGCTGCGCCAGATCCAGCGCCGTCGTCAGGCCGACAGGTCCGGCACCCACCACGATCACGCGATGCGATGCGGGCGCGGGAGCTGTCTGATCTGAATGTTTTAGATAGGCGAATTCCAACGCCTGATAATCGATATCGGTCACGCATGGTCTCCTGATGACGAGCGTTTTCGCTCATCACGGCCCGTCGCCATCTCCTCTGACGGGAGACGTGCGCGAGCCTAGCGATGCAGCAGTATCAGCCTTCCAACTGTTTCCACATCTCGATATCACGCTTGTCCGTCCAGATGCGCGGATCGTCGTAGCCGGTGGCCTCATCGTAGGCGCGCGATACATCGAACGGCATGCAATGATCAAAGATGACCCAGTCGCTATAGCGAGGCTGCATGAAGTCATAAACCTCGCGATAGATCGTCTTCAGATCTTTACCATCGGCGACCCCGCGGTTCACTGCACTGTACAGATCGGTCAGAAATGCGCGGGTACCCGCCAGCCCTTGCCGGACCTCGGTGGCATTTTTTAATGCGGGGCCGCGGCCGGGGACCATTCTCTCGGCATTGAATTGCGCGAGCGTATCCAAGGTGCCGGGCCAGTCGCGGAAATAGGCATCGCCGCAATAGGGCGTGGATTGGTATTCGACCAGATCGCCTGCAAACAGGATTTTTTGCTCGGGCAGCCAGGCGATGGTGTCACCCTTGGTGTGGCCGCGTCCGACTTGCAACAGTTGGACCTCCAGGTTGCCCAGATTCACCGTCATGGCGCCTTGAAAAGTCATCGTGGGCCACACGAGGCCGGGAGGAATGGACTCGGCATTACGGAACAGACGGGGGAACCGCCCGATTTCGCTGGCCTTGTCCTGCTCGCCGCGCTCGGCAATCAGGTCGTACGTGTCGCGGCTGGCCAGAATTTCCTGTGCGTTATAGGCCGAGGCGCCGAACACCCGCACCGCATGGTAGTGCGACAGCAGGATGTATTTGATCGGCTTGTCGGTGACCTCGCGGATGCGGCGGATGACGTCTTGTGCCATCACGGGAGTTGCCTGGGTGTCGATCACCATGACGGCCTCGTCGCCAATGATGACGCCGGTATTCGGGTCGCCCTCGGCGGTGTAGGCATAGGCGTTGTCGGACAGCTTGTCGAACGACACGACCTTGTCGGCCATGTCAGCGTGCGAAGCGAATTGTTTGCTCACGTTGTCTCCTTGTCTTATTCCGGCCGACGGGCCGCGACGATGGAGGCAATATTAAATTGCAGTTCGTTTTTATGCAATACATTCGCTATAAACGAATTTCAGCGACGAGTCCGTGGCAAGTGGGCGAAATCAGGCTCTCATCTGGATGGTCGTTCGCCGTGTCGGGCGACCGCCGCAAAGAGGTGCCATGGCCACGCGGCTGTCCCATCGCTTGATTGCGAACCGTCTGCTACGGCGGGCAGGCGCGGGCTATCCGGGGCAGGAGGGTATGCAGGGCGCGGAAGGCGGCTTATCGCCGTTGACAGCGCGGGCAGTAATAAGTAGCGCGTTGGCCTTGAACCAATCGCCGGATCAGCGTGCCGCAAACCCGGCAGGGCTGACCGTCACGTTCGTAGACGGCGGCATGGATATCGAAATAGCTGCCCGGTTGCCCGGTCGCGCCCACGTAGTCGCGCAGGGTGCTGCCGCCCGAGGCCAGCGCATCGGCCAGTGTGGCCCGGATGCTGTCGGCCAGCCTCGTGCAGCGCGCCAGGGAAACCCGGCTGGCCGGTGTGCGGGGGTCGATGCCCGCGCGAAACAGGCTTTCCGAAGCGTAAATATTACCTACGCCGACCACGGCGCTGCCCGCCAGCAAAGCCTGCTTGATGGCCATACTGCGGCCACGAAACTGCTGATGCAGCCAATTCCCGTCAAAGCGGGGATCAAAAGGCTCGATCCCCAGCTTAGCCAGCAAGGGATGGGCAACAATCGGCCCATCGCTGTCCGGGTGCCACAGCACCGCGCCAAAACGGCGTGGATCGTGCAGCCGCAGCGTGGCGTGCTCAAAAATCCAATCGACGTGATCGTGTTTACGCGGGGCCTCGTCAGACGGCACGCTGCGCAGCGACCCGGACATGCCCAGGTGCACGATCTGCGTGCCATGTTCGAAACGTAGTAACAGATATTTGCCGCGGCGCGCACATTCCAGGACAGTACGATCCGACACCAGCGAGGGCAGGTCGGCCGGGATAGGCCAGCGCATGCGGGGCTCGCGTACGACCAGGCGGCGCAGCGTCTTGCCGGTAATGACGGCGTCGATTCCGCGACGCGTTGTTTCGACTTCGGGGAGTTCCGGCATGAGCCAGTGTAAGATGATCAAACGTTGTACAGATGATTGTGCCATTAACCGGGCGGGTCGTGTGAAGTCGTCATTCAAATTAGTTCATTACCTAACTTTCGTGCTGGCGTGTGCGCTGGCGGGCTTACAGCCACTACCGGCGCTGGCTGCCGGTGCCGTTCCGGGCGATGCCACGGGACCGCGTATGGGCACTCAGCCGCGAGCCCCCGAGACCCAGGTCATACGCTTGCGGCCAGGCCAACTGCCTTATGTGTCTCTGACAGGCGACATCTTCTTTCGCATCATGGCGTCCGAAATCGCGGCGCAACGCGGCATGTACGACACGGCGGCAACGACCTTGTTGGGGCTGTCCCAGGAAACCGGCGACCCCCGTCTGGCGCGTCGTGCTCTCGAATTCCAACTCGCGGGGGGAAACCTTCCGGGCGCTTTAGCGGCTGCGCGGACCTGGTCGAGCCAGGCGCCTCGCGATCTGGAGGCCAGTTCCACTGAGCTGGCTTTGGCCGCCGCCAATGGTGAAACGACGGGGTTGTCTGCGGCATTGCGTAATCGCATTGACGCCTCTCCCAACAAGCCCGCCGCGATTGCCCAGGCGCTCGGGGTGCTCAGCCGCCTCAACGACCGCCGCCTGGCGTTGCGGATTTTGAACGAGTCGTTCAGCCCCGAGGTGCGCAAGCTGCCCGAGGCACATCTGGCACTGGCCGATGTGGCTCAGGCCGCCGGCGAGGACGCCCGCGCCGTGGCCGAGTCGCGGGCCGCATTGCGGGCCGATCCGAATTCGGAAGCCGCCGCGCAACGCGTGCTGGAATATGGCGCACGGGTCGATCCGGTCCGTGCGGAAAGCGAGGCGCGCGCTTTTTTGGCCAAACATCCTGATGCCCGTAAATTGCATTTGTCTCTGGCGGGACTGATGGCTGATCGAGGAAATTACGATGGGGCGTTGACCGAGCTGCAATTGATGTCGCGCCGCGCACCGGAGGACTTCGATCTGCTGTACCTGCAGGCGCAGTTGGCGTACAAGGCCGACCGGAAAGACCAGGCGCGCGCACTGCTCCAGGAGTATCTGGACGTCCAGAATCAACGCCAGGAGGCCATCGCCGAAGGGGCAACCGATGCCGGCGCCGCCGAGGCCGATGCGCGCGTTCTGCTCTCGCGTATCGCCGAGGACCAAGGCCAATACGACGAGGCGATCTCACAGTTGGGCCAGATCGACGATCCTGCACTGCGTTATTCAGCGCAAATGCGTCAGGCGGGATTGCGCGCCAAACAAGGGCGTGTGAACGAGGCGCTGACGATGGTCGACGCTGCGCAGCCCAATGACGAAGACGACCAGATTCAGGGCGTGCTGACCAAGGCGCAGATATTGCGCGACGCGGATCGCATCGACGAGGCGGTGAAGGTCCTGGAGGCGGCCAATCAGGCTCAGCCCGACACGATAGAGATCAAATACGAACTGGCGATGATGTACGAACGCCAGGGGCGCTATAAAGAACTGGAAACACAGCTGCGGCAGGTCATCGCGCTCGATCCCGATCATGCGCATTCGTACAACGCCTTGGGTTATACCCTGGCCGATCGCAATGAGCGTTTGCCCGAGGCCTTGGACCTGATTACCCAGGCGCTCGAGTTGCTGCCCGACAATCCATTTGTGCTGGACAGCATGGGTTGGGTCAAATTCCGTATGGGCGATAGTCAGGCGGCGGCAGACTACTTGTCGCGCGCCTATGCGCAACAGCCCGAGCCCGATATTGCCGCTCATTGGGCTGAGGTCCTATGGGCCCAGGGGCAACGCGCAAAAGCTACGGAATTATTGCAATCCGGGTTCAAAAAAGATCCGAAAAACCGTACGGTGTTAGACACCGCCAAACGGCTCGGTGTGAAGCTTGAGGGCGCGAAATGACCTGGAGTTTCACAAGATTGCGCGCCTGGCTGTTTGTGGGGGCTTGTGCTTTGGTGACGGCGTGCACCAGCGTGCCCGAGGCGCCCTTGAGTACGGGCGATGGCGCGTTCTCCCGTAACGGCCGTTTCGCGATCACCGTCACAGAGTCCGATGGGCAACAGAAGGCCGTGCAGGGCGGATTCAACTGGCACGACGATGGCAGCCGCTATCGACTGGATCTGACCTCCCCCTTAGGGTCTATCGAGGCGCGCGTCGAAGGACGCCCAGGACACGCCACGCTGACCAAGGCCGACGGCGCCGTTTACGAGGCCCGCAACCCCGACGAATTGGCCGAAGAAGCCCTCGGCGGCCCGATTCCTGTATCGAATCTGCGCGCTTGGATGCGTGGCCGTGTTGCCGATACGTCGGCCATGGATGTGCAGCGTGACGAATTGGGTCATCCCGTCTCGTTCCAGCAAGACGGCTGGCAAGCCCGTCTGTCGCGTTACGACACGCAGGGCCCTGGCCTGCTGGTGTTGCAGCGTGCCGAGCCGGGCCGCCGCATTGCGGTACGGCTGGCGGTTGATCAGCCATGATGTATGACGTTCCGGCGCCGGCCAAGCTGAATTTATTTCTGCATGTGCTCGGCCGCCGTGCCGATGGATACCATCTGCTGCAGACGGCGTTCCGGTTCATTGATCTATGTGACACGCTGCATTTCGAAGCGCGCAGCGATGGCCGCATCGAGCGCGTTTCAGAACTGCCCGGCGTGCCCCCCGAGCAAGACCTGACAGTGCGCGCGGCCCGCGCGCTGCAACGGGCGACCGGCGTTCGGCAGGGGGTCAATATCGCTCTCGAAAAACAGATTCCTCAAGGCGGGGGCCTGGGCGGGGGGTCCAGCGATGCGGCCTCGACACTGATTGCATTGAATCGTCTGTGGGGTACGGGCCTGTCACGCCGCGAGCTCATGGCTTTGGCCTTGCCGTTAGGCGCTGACGTCCCGGTGTTTGTGTTCGGGCAATCTGCTTTCGCCGAGGGTGTCGGGGAAATCCTGTCTCCGCTGGATCTGCCTGCCGCGACCTATCTGGTCGCCCAACCTGACACGAGCGTGCCCACCGCAAATATTTTTTCCGATCCGGATTTGACAAGAGATTCTTCTTCCGTCACAATAGCGGACTTTCTTGCTTCACAAAGTTTTGGTGCGGATGCTTCAGGGCAGGCGGCGCCGGGATTTTTCGGCAGAAACGACTTGGAACCGGTGGTTTACCGGCGCTATCCAGAGGTTTCTCAGGCAGCGCAGTGGCTATCGGGGCGTGGTATCCACGTCCGCATGTCGGGGTCTGGTGCGTGTTTGTTCGCCCAGTTTTCGACAGCCAGACAGGCCGTTTTGGCGGAGCACGAAATTACCGCTACAATGCGCGTCGCTGGTAAATTAACTAGCAACACGCAAGTCGGGTTCAGATTGATACGGGTATGTCCCGGGTTAGCTGAACACCCGTTGCGGGACTGGATCGCAAGATAGTTGGGGAGTCGCCAAGCTGGTTAAGGCACCGGATTTTGATTCCGGCATGCGAAGGTTCGAATCCTTCCTCCCCAGCCAAAAATTTCAATAAAAAAGCTGTTGAACGCGCCTGTCAGACACTGGCCTCGGTTCAGCAGCTTTTTTATTTGCCGGATTTCCGGCGTGTCTTCGTATAGCAGTACACGTTTTCGCGTCTTAACCGACCATCGCAGCAGCTTCCATCATGGCAAACGACAGCTTCATGATCTTCACCGGCACAGCCAACACCCGCCTGGCTGTGGACGTAGTCAACCATCTGGATATGTCGCTCGGCAAAATGACCGTCGGCCGATTTTCCGATGGCGAGGTGATGGTTGAAATCAACGAAAACGTGCGCGGCAAAGACGTTTTTGTTTTGCAGCCCACCTGTGCACCTACCAATGACAACCTGATGGAAATCATGGTCATGGTCGATGCCTTGCGCCGCGCTTCGGCTGGCCGCATCACAGCAGCCATTCCGTATTTCGGCTATGCCCGCCAAGACCGCCGCCCGCGTTCGGCACGTGTGGCGATCTCGGCCAAGGTCGTAGCCAACATGCTCCAGGTCGCCGGCGTTGACCGCGTGCTGACTATGGACCTGCATGCTGACCAGATTCAGGGTTTCTTCGACATTCCGGTCGACAACATTTACGCCGGTCCGATTTTGCTGGGCGACATTTGGCGCCGCAATTTCTCCAACCTGGTCGTGGTGTCGCCCGATATCGGTGGTGTGGTGCGTGCCCGCGCGTTGGCCAAGCAGCTCGAAGCCGACCTGGCCATCATCGACAAGCGCCGCCCCCGTGCGAACGTGTCCGAGGTCATGAACATCATCGGCGAAGTCGATGGCCGTACCTGCATCATCATGGATGACATGGTGGATACCGCCGGCACGCTGTGCAAGGCCGCCCAGGCCCTGAAAGACCGTGGCGCCGGCGCTGTTTACGCGTATTGCACGCACCCGGTGTTGTCCGGTGGCGCGATCGACCGCATCGAGAGCTCCGAGCTCGACGAACTGGTCGTGACCGACACCATCCCGCTGTCCGAACAAGGCCAAGCCAGCAGCAAGATCCGCCAGTTGTCCTGCGCGGCGCTGTTGGGCGAAACCATTCTGCGTATTTCCAACGCCGAGTCGGTCAGTTCGCTGTTTACCGACTGACGTTATCGACGTCGGTCCCAATTTCGAATTTGCCCGCTTGCTGGTCGCGGCAGGGGGGCGAACAACACGGTACGCATGTCGCGTGCCGTGTCACTTAACCGGCAGTGTCGCCACTGCCAGATTGTCTGGAGTCATCCATGAAATTCAATGCCACTGCGCGTAGCGTCCAGGGTTCGAGTGCGAGCCGCCGCCTGCGCCGCGCGGGCCGCGTTCCTGCCATCGTTTATGGCGGTAAGGCTGCCCCCCTGAACATCGAACTCGACCACAACGAAATCTTCCACGCCCTGCGCAAAGAAGAATTCCACGCCTCGATCCTGCAAATGCAGGTCGACGGCAACAAGGCAGAACCCGTTCTGCTGCGTTCGGTTCAATGGCACGCCTACAAGCCGCAAGTCTTGCACGTCGACTTCCAACGCGTCGATGCCAGCCAAGCCCTGCACACCAAGGTGCCCCTGCACTTCATCAACGGCGACGAATCGCCCGCCGTCAAGCTGAGCAACGCCATCATCAGCCACGTGGTTACCGAACTGGAAATCACCTGCCTGCCGGCCGCCTTGCCTCAGTTCATCGAAGTCAACCTGGCTGACCTGCTGGGCGGCGCTTCGGTGCACTTGGCCGACATCAAGCTGCCCAAGGGCGTGAGCTATGTCGCGCACGGTGGTGATGCCAACCCGTTGTTGGCCACGGCTTTGGTCAAAGGCGGCGGTGCTGCTGCCGATGACGAAGGCGAAGCTGCTGCTGAAGCCTAAGCCTTTGTGCTCGGCCTGAGCCGAGCGCTAGCGCAAACCCTGCGTATGCTTCTGCATTCGCAGGGTTTTGTTTTTTGCCTTGCAGCGATACGAGGGCAAAAGACGACCGTTCCCCTTTATCATGCTCACCATGTCTACTGCTATCCGTCTCATCGTGGGCCTGGGTAACCCCGGTCCGGATTACGAAACCACCCGTCATAACGCCGGATTCTGGCTGGCCGACCATCTGGCTGATGATTTGCATGCCAGCTTCAGCCTGGAAAAGAGTTTCTTTGGTCTGGTCGCCAAAGCGCGTCACGCCGGCGAAAACGTATTGCTGGCCAAGCCCATCACCTACATGAACCGCTCGGGGCAGTCGGTGGGCGCATTGGCGAGGTTTTACAAGCTCACGCCCGAACAGATATTGGTGTTGCATGACGAACTGGATCTGCTGCCAGGTCAAGTGAAATTGAAACAGGGCGGCGGCCATGCAGGCCACAATGGCCTGAAAGACATCCAGGCCGCGCTGGGCAGTCCGAATTTCTGGCGCCTGCGCATCGGTATCGGTCATCCTCGTTCATTGGGCCTGGCACAGCAGGTCGCCGATTTTGTTCTGCATCCGCCGCGTCGAGACGAGCAGACCGCTATCGACGAGGTGATTCGCCGTTGCCGCGTCGTCGTGCCGGCTATGTTGGACGGCGATATAGAGCGTGCCACGCGCGAGTTGCATAGCGGTAATTCGGCCTGAGCGAAATGAACACGACCCCGGCCACTCCGCAAGGCAAGATGCGATTCCGACAAGAGCTCGCCGATTTCTGGCATTTTTTTCGCCAGCCGGATTTGCGCCGTTTGCCGGGCCGCCGCGCCAGCAGCGGATTAGCCAGCGATTGGTGGCCGGGCATTCCGCTCGGCCGTCTGCTCGCCTGGGCTGCAGTGTTGTGGCTGCTGAACTTCATCGCATTGGGGCCGCTCGCCGTTCTGGCGGCGAACTCCGGCGGCGCAGCGCATCGTATGGATCCCGCCGCGATCCCGTGGCTGACCGCGATCTTGTGGGCGCCATTGATCGAGGAAATGCTGTTTCGCTATGGCTTGCGCCGGCCTCGCCAGGCTTTATGGGTGTGTCCTGCCATGTTGCCGCCTTTGTTGTGGGGCGTGCAGGGATGGACGATCGCATGGGCTGTTGCAGTCATATTGCTGGCCAGCCTGCCACTGCGGCGTGGCCATATCAAACGATCAGGCTGGCAGATGGATTGGCGTCGCTATTACCGTTGGCGCTTCGGCTGGGTCTATCACTTGTCCGCACTGATCTTCGCCGCGGTGCATCTGAATAATTTCCGCCTGGCCGATGTTCCCTATTGGATGTTGCCTATGCTGGTCTTGCCTCAATGGTCGGCGGGATTGGTAGTGGGCTGGATGCGCGTGCGGCGAGGCATCGGCGCAGCCATTCTTTTGCATGGCATTTTCAATTCCGGCCCGATATTGATCATCATGCTGGTCTTGAATAGAACGGGATAATCAGTTGTTTCAGCGTGTTTAGCTCTTTGTAAGCTTTACGGGTATTGCCCATACAATGAATATTGATAATCAATATCATTAGAAAGCAGTGGCGATGTCGTCACGCTCGCACAAGGAGTACCTTCGCTGTGAAATCCCGGATATTGCTGGCCGCCTCGGCGCTGGCCTCGTTTTCTTCATTTGCCTTTGAATTGCCGCAAGGAAATGGCCTGGGGGCTCCTCTGGTGTTGCCTGCCACGCCAGAAAAAATCGTGACCTTCGATCTCGGTGTGCTGGATACGCTGCATACCTTGGGCATCCCTGTTGTCGGCGTACCGTCGTCCACCTACGAGGGCGCACTGGCCGGCTTTAGCAAGACGACAGTCGTCGGTACGCTGTTTGAGCCAAACTACGCGTTGTTGAAACAGATCAAGCCTGACTTAATCATCGCTGGCGGACGTACTCAAAAAGCGCTGCCCGAACTGCAGAATATCGCACCGACCATCAGTTTTTCCGCAGATCCACGGGCATTTCTTTCCTCGGTGACGGCTAGTACCGAGGCTATCGGCACAGCCTTTGATAAGCAAGCCCAGGCCAGGGCGGCCGTCTCCAAACTCAATGGGACCGTAGAGCAATTACATGCGGTGACCAAAGGCAAAACCGGCCTCTTTCTGTTCGTTATCAACGGCAATGTGATGACCCACGCGCCGGGGGAGCGCTTTGGATACGCATATGAATTGTCCGGGTTGAGCGCCGTGTTGCCACCGGCAGATCCCGCTGCCTCAGCGCAGCCCCGTCCAGAGCCCGGGTCTCCCGCAGCGAAGGCCGCCGCCGCCAAGCGAGCCGAGACGCTCGCCAAGGCGACCCAGGCCGATCCCGATTGGCTCATCGTATTGGATCGCGGCGCCATCAATGGAGGTAAAAAAACCGCTGCCGATACCTTGGCTAAACACCCGGCGTTGAGTCAGACGCGTGCCTACAAGACGGGCCACGTCTACTACGCGGATCCGAACGCGTGGTACGTAGTGACGACGGGCGTATCGAATGTGCAGACGATTGCCGCCGACATGCTAGAGGCCATGAAGTAAACGTACGCCACTAGCGTGCCTATCAGCGGGACCAAAAAGGCGGGAGCAATACCCGCCTTTTTTCTTAGAAGGTATAAGCGACCCCGACGCTTACGACGGGATACCAACGCACCTTGTTCGCCATTCTTTCGATTTCACGCTTTTGCTGGTTCACACCGTCTCTCACTTGCTGAATGTTGACATTGCGCAGCTTTTCAGGCGGCTCAGCGCTGACTCTGGCGTTGCCTTGATAGAGCACGCCGATATCTGCTGCAAAGCTGAATCCTTCTTTTGTGACGTTGTGGTATCCGATTCCCAGATAGGGGGCGACTGGCGCATAGTCGACCCTGACCGAGCTTTTCCCTAATTGCTTGCCGTCTATCTGGACCACGTGATTGCCGATGCGATGAGAGAACGTACGATCGAGAACGCCGCTCGCAGAAATGTGGTTGTTATTTCTGTACAAGCCCGCGGTCACATGGAAACCATTGTCCAGCGGATAGTAGTCAAACAACAAGCCGAGGGATTTCAAATGGATATCCGCATCGTATTCGACATTGTCGAGCTTGAACGATCTGTCAAAACCAAACTGGTTCCAAGAGGCGCGTAGGCTGAAATCATGATCAGATCGATACCCCACCTGTGCGCTCACCCCTTGCGTGCCAATTTGGGGAGAGACAAACCATGATGACGCCGATACGCTCTTGGGGCACAGAGCGACAAGAGTCAATAAGAGAAAGCACAAACCCAGCCGGCCAGACGATTCTGTTTGCATCATGTCTTCGTGCGTTGCAGATTAACGGAATCCGTGAGTGGCCTGTTTCCCGATTGGGTTCCACAAATCAACGACAACTCATCGCCGGAACCTTATGTAATCCGTGGTTACTCACGCAGCGTTCTCTGCTTTTTTTGGATACGCATAATGTCAACGGACTCGGTTGCACGTTTACGTGATTGGGGAAGTTCTCTCGAACAAGCGCTAGGAATCCCAATCGTCATCGATCAGAACGGCATGCTTGCCTTGACGACCAAGGGTGGGAACGTCTTTAGCGTTGCGCCGGCGCCTGTCCCGATGGGATTGATCTTTACCGGCATCCTAGGTATGGCCGATGAGACGGTGCCTGCCAGCACCCTCCGAGCGTTGCTGATGGTCAATATGGCAACGAGTCTGTCAGGCATGGCCAGCGTGGGCGTCGCGCCGGTGACCCACGAAATTTTGCTGAAACTGACGTGGATGCCGAACGAGACGAGTTGGACCGAGCCGGCATTTACCGGCGTGCTGATTGCTTTTGCCGAGCATGTCGATGCATTGGCGGCTGCTGTTCGCGATGGCGAGCTGGAGCCGATACTGGCTCTTGCCTCTGTCGCCGATCCGTCTGTTGTGGCATCGGCAACGAATCCTACTGACGTGGCTTAAAAGGACGGATCGATTATGCAATTCCCTTCTGTTGGCGGGTCAGTGGTGCCCGGCATGTATGACATTGACCCCGATTTCCCGAAGGACGTCAAAGACCTCGGCTGCGATCTGGTCAAGCTGGTAGCGGACGTACTGAGCGTCGAATCGGTGGCGCATGCGAGCCGGGAAAGCCTGCGAAACGCGGGCAGCATGGCGCAGGACTCCGTCTTGGCCGCTTTCGGTACATGTTCTACAGCGATCGCTGTCGCCAACTGTATGACAAGCGGCCTTTTCAGCCCGAGTGCGCTGTCAGCGGTGGCCAATAGTTTGAATGTGACGGCCTTGGCGGACCGTGCGGTGCAGTCGGCAGCAGGCATCGGGATAGGGGCCGCAAATTACCAGGCTATGACCGGGAGGTTAGTGACAGCGGCGACGCTGGTCTCGCGGGCGTATCAAGGCGATGTGCCAGGCGTGGTCCTTTCTGGTGGAAAACTGGTAACCAGCGTCGCTTGCACAGGCAGTGCTCTTGCGCAGGTACTGGTCGCTGCGGATATGCTCTACTCCAACTCAGGTTGGCTCCCGATAGGAAAATAAGCAGAGGAGACTAGCGCAGACGGCCGATCAGGTACTTTCAATGAATGGCATGATGTAGATTTCGTTATATAGTTGTGTATATAGCGAAATCACAGTGCTTTCTTTTGTAGGGTGACTCTGTCATGGCTGCCATGCGCTTTGCCGTCGTTTTGACTGCTGGTCTGTTGTCTGTATCCACATCCGCGTTGGCCGCAGAGGTGCAAGTCGCCGTCGCCGCCAATTTCACTGCGCCGTTGCAGGCCATCGCCAAGCAATTCGAGTTGGACACGGGCCACCGGGTTCGAGCCTCCTTTGGCGCCACGGGCCAGTTTTATTCGCAAATCAAGAACGGTGCGCCCTTCGAGGTGTTCCTGGCCGCCGATGATGATCGGCCTGCCAGACTCGAGTCCGAAGGCGATACCGTGCCGGGCTCGCGGTTTACTTATGCGGTAGGGACATTGGCGTTGTGGTCCGCCCAGCCCGGTTATGTCGATGATCAGGGCGGTGTCTTAAAGAAAAATGCATTCCGGCATGTGGCGATCGCCAATCCGAAAGCCGCGCCGTATGGCTTGACTGCTGTGCAAGTGATGCAAAAGCTCGGCTTGGCCGACACCTTGAAACCCAAAATTGTCGAGGGACAGAGCATTGGGCAGGCCCAGCAATTTGTCGGCTCGGGCAACGCCGAACTGGGCTTTGTCGCCTTGTCGCAAATCTACAAGGACGGCAAACTGACCTCCGGCTCGGCGTGGATCGTGCCGGGTGATTTGCATGACACCATCAAACAGGACGCCGTGGTGCTGGCCAAGGGCAAAGACAATCCCGTGGCTGCGGAGTTCGCGGCATACCTGAAAGGCCCCAAAGCCGCCGAGATTATTAAGTCCTACGGGTACCAATTAGGCGGACAATAGGCGTATCTCGCCGTCCCTGTCTCTTATGCCCTTAGACTCCGCCGATTTGGCCGCAATCTGGTTGACGTTGAAACTGGCGTCTCTGGTGACCGTGTTGTTGTTGATCGTTGGCACGCCCATTGCCTGGTGGCTGGCGCATACCCGGTCCCGTCTGAAAGGCCCGATCGGCGCCGTAGTCGCCTTGCCGCTGGTATTGCCGCCGACGGTGCTGGGTTTTTATCTACTGGTGCTGATGGGGCCCAACGGCTGGATTGGTCAGGTCACGCAGTCATTGGGCTTGGGGATATTGCCGTTCACCTTTGCCGGGCTGGTGGTCGCGTCGGTCATTTACTCGTTGCCCTTTGTGGTGCAGCCCCTGCAAAACGCTTTCGAAGCCATCGGGCGCCGTCCGCTGGAGGTCGCGGCCACATTGCGAGCCAGCCCCTGGGACTGTTTTTTTTCCATTGTGTTGCCGATGGCGCGGCCTGGATTTATCACGGCTGCGATTCTGGGATTTGCCCATACGGTAGGTGAGTTCGGCGTCGTGCTGATGATGGGAGGCAACATCGAAGGCAAAACGCGCGTTGTCTCCGTGCAGATTTATGATCATGTCGAGGCGCTGGAATATGCGCAGGCGCATTGGCTGGCAGGGGGCATGGTCGCGTTTGCATTTGTGGTGTTGCTGTTGCTGTATACGCGCCGGCGCACTGCGTCGCTGTGGTGACGGGCGGACCACACATGTCACATCCGCCTGCCCCTGACACACCAATGAGTACGGGTATCGAAGCCCGCTTTCGCGTGGACTACGCCGGGTTTTCGCTCGACGTCGATCTGGCTCTGCCGGGCCGCGGCGTGTCGGCGTTATATGGGCATTCCGGCTCGGGCAAGACGACGTGCTTGCGGTGTATGGCCGGGTTAGCTCCGGTGTCGCGAGGTTATCTGCGCATCAATGGCGAGGTCTGGCTGGATACGGAGGCCGGGATTGCCGTACCGACGCATCGCCGATCGCTGGGCTATGTTTTTCAAGAGGCCAGTCTGTTTGACCATATGACGGTCCAGCGTAATCTGGCGTTTGGCCTGAACCGTATTCCTGCGGCAGAGCGCCGCGTCGATCTGTTGCAGGCAGCGGAGCTGCTGGGGATCGCTCATCTATTGGAACGCATGCCTGCCGGGCTGTCTGGCGGCGAACGCCAGCGTGTCGGGATCGCCCGGGCGCTGTTGACCAGCCCCCGTCTGTTGTTGATGGATGAACCCTTGGCGTCCCTGGATGTCGCGCGCAAACAGGAAATTCTGCCTTATCTCGAACGGCTGCATGGCGAGCTCGATATTCCCGTGATCTATGTCAGTCACTCGCCCGACGAGGTAGCGCGCCTGGCCGACCACCTGGTGTTGTTGAGCGCCGGGCGGGCTATGGCGAGCGGCGCGATTGCGCAGATGCTGACGCGTCTGGATTTGCCATTGGCCATGGCGGATGACGCTTCTGTCGTGGTGTCTGGAACAGTCGCCGGATTCGATCCTGGCTATCAGCTGATGTCTGTGCGATTACCCGGCAGCGTGTCGTGCTTGCGCGTGGTGCACGGGCGCTTGCCGCCGGGTACCGCTGCTCGTTTGGCCGTCAAGGCGCGTGACGTGAGCATCACGCTCGTGCATCCAGAGCAGAGCAGTATTGTGAATGTGATCCCTGTGCGCGTGCAGGACATGGCGTCCGCCGATCATCCTGACCACATTCTGGTGCGTCTGGATGCCGACGGCACCCCATTATTGGCGCGGATTACCCGTTATTCGCGTGACCAATTAGGCTTGGTGCCGGGCACGCATGCCTGGGCGCAGATCAAAGCGGTATCGGTGTTGGCTTGATCGATGAGCACCGCTCACGCAAACAGATGCTGCATATCCAGACCGCGAATGATGTCAGCAGTGGACTCGACCAGCGGCGGCAGGCTCTGACGATCGGGGGTGGCCAGGGTCAGGTTATTCATGATGACGGGATCTGTGATGGTCGAGCAGATCAGATCATCTCGCCCTTGGATGTCGTGTAACGCCGATCGCGGCAGGATGGTGTACAGACTGTCCTGGGTCATGGTTTCCAGAATGGTGTGCACCACATCGACTTCGGCGATGACGTCTAACGATACATTGAGCTCGCGGCAGGTTTTCTCGACCAGTGCCCGGATGGTGTTTGGGGCGCTAGGCAATACCAGGGGATAGCGCCCCAGATCCCGTGCGCGAACGCTGGACGGCGGGGCCGGCCGGCACGATCTCGTGTAGGCCAGGACGAGATCTTCGCGGTAGACCGACTCGTAGCGCACCAGCGTCGATGGGGGCGGGTCGTACAGCAGCGCCAAGTCGACGCGGTCTTTGACCAGCCATTCGTTCATTTCCAGGCTCAAACCCTCTGCCAGTGTCAGTGCAGCCGCAGGGTGTTTGCGGCGAAATGCCTGCATGATGTGGGGCGCCAATCGACGCGCCACGCGATGCGGCATGGCGAGACGGACCTTGTCCTGAGAGGTCGAGGCAAAGGCGCGCATATCGTGTTTCGCATGTTGCGCCAGATCATCCAACGTCTGCGCATGCGCCAGAAAACGCAAGCCGGCTGGCGTGGGCTCAACGCCACGGCCGGTGCGGATCAGCAGATGATGGCGCAGTTCCGCCTCCAGCAACTGGATCTGCCGGCTGAGCGAGGGCTGTGACAGTCCCAGCACCTCGGCGGCGCGAGACAGGCTGCGCATTTCGCAGGCCACGATGAAATAGCGGATTTGCTTGAGATCCATAGACACAATGGTATACGTTTTTGCTATATCAGAAGTCCGCTAAGTCTCATTGCCGGCCGGGCGCGGACTGCGCATCATGCGAATTCCCGACAGCTACACGATTCCCATGCCCGATTGCGCGCCTCCTCTTGCTCAGATTACGCCTGCCAGCCAAGCTTTACCGGCGCAGGCTTGCGATAGCCATTTCCATATCTTTGGGCCGGCCGACGTTTTTCCTTATGCGGCGGATCGCCCCTATACGCCTCCCGATGCTTCGTTTGAACAGATGCGCCATATGCATCAGCAGCTGGGATTCAGCCGCGGCGTGATCGTCCAGCCTGGTTGCCATGGCTACGACATGTCGGCCACGCTGGACGCGCTGGACAAAGGGGCAGGGCAGTATCGCGCCATTGCGCTGGTACGCCCCACGGTCAACGAGCGCGAGCTGGAGGATATGGATTCCCGTGGTGTGCGAGGCGTGCGCTACAACTTCGTCGCCCATCTCGCCAACGGAGGCTGGGATGAATTGGCTCAGGTGGCGCCTCGGATCGCTGCGCTGGGATGGCATGTGTGTATTCATTCCGACCAAGCGTCGCTCATGGACCTGCTGCCGCGCCTGAAACGCCTGCCGGTGCCTTTCGTGATCGACCACATGGGGCGGGTCGCTGCCTCGCAAGGCGTAGCGAACGACGCATTTCAGGCGCTGCTGGCATTGCGCGACCACCCGAATGCCTGGGTCAAGATTTCCGGGCTGGATCGTGTCTCCAGCCATGGGAAACGGCCTTTTGCAGATGCCGAGCCCTTGGTGGCCGCCTTGTTGGAGGCAATGCCGGAGCGCCTGCTATGGGGCACGGACTGGCCGCATCCCAATGTGGCCGGCGATATGCCGGATGACGGCGAGTTGCTCAACACGTTTCTGCGTCTTTGCCCCGATCGCGCCATGCAGCACCAGATATTGGTTGATAACCCCCACACCTTGTATCGATTCGGCTCTTGACTGCTCCCCTCCCTAAAGGAAAGAGATTCCCACTTCACAGAACCGAGCCGTTGTACATCATATGCACTCAGGTCTTACCGTTTCTCCATGGGCTAACACCGCCAGCCCGGCGGCTAATGGTTTGCATGCCCGAGATACTATCCAAGCCAAGCCAGAAAACTGGATATTTATCCAGACACCAACTCAAATCAGACCAATCTTGCAGCCTTACGGCTGCGCCCCTTTCCTCCCCGGCATGAATGCCGAGGTTTGTCGGAGTAATGGATGAAATCAATACTAATCAAATTTCCGGAAGAGACCTTGAGCGAGACCGCCGTGTTGGCGCTGCCCGGCGCGACGCAAACGGATTTACGCATCTATCACGCGGTGGATCACGACGAAACTTATGTGTGGTGGTACTCGCCCGCTGGCATCGACGCCAACGCAGGTATCAATGCTGGCGGCAGCACCGATACACGCGCGAGCAGCGATTCCAATACCGACCTCGACGCTATGCAGGCGGCTCTGCGCGAGTTGCACCCTCGAGCGTTGGTGGTAGGCCTGGCATTGACCACCGATGTGGCAGGGCACTCCGCGGGACAAGCAGCCCCGTGGTTTTACATGGTCGAGACCGATATCAAGCCCGGCGCAGAAGCCGATTTTGATCGTTGGTATGAGACTGAGCATCTGCCGGGGTTAGCCGCCGTACCAGGCACGGTGAGGGCGCGCCGCTATCTCGCTGAAAACAGCTCGCCGCGCTATTACGCCTGCTATGACCTGGCACAACGCGAAGCCTTTGGGTCGCCCGCCTGGTTGGCAGTGCGTGCGACATCCTGGAGCGATCGCGTCCGTCCGAATTTCATCAATACCAAACGCACCATGTTTCGTCTGGTGCAAGACTAGGTAGAGGGCCCGAATATGCCACGACTCAATCCTCCTGAACTCGAAAACCTTTCCGAGCATCAACGCCGCATCTACGACGCTATCGCCTCCGGGCCACGTGGCAAAGTTCGCGGGCCGCTAGCCATTTGGCTGCATCGTGCGGGCCTGGCAGAGCACGCACAGGCGTTGGGGCAGTATTGCCGCTATGACTCCAGCCTGCCGCCGCGATTATCCGAGTTGGCCATCTTGACGATGGCTGCATGGTGGCAGGCATCGTTTGAATGGTGGGCACATCATCCGATCGCGCTGAAGGCGGGCCTGGATGCCGGCGTCGCCGAGCAGATACGCGTGGGCGATGAGCCCGTGTTTACGCAAGCAGACGAGTCGGTGGTGTATCGCTTCGTCTGCGCGTTGCTGCAGACCCGTCGCGTTCCAGACGCCTTGTACCAGGAAGCGATCGACGTGTTGGGAACTGACAGTGTAGTGGACCTGGTCGGCATCACCGGCTACTACACATTGATTTCGATGACGATCAATGTGTTCGAGATCGAACCGCCGGATGGCAGCACGATCAGCTTCGGGCGTTGAGGGTAGTTGTTCGACGCCGCATTTTTTTAACGAAAACAACATTATGCGAGACAGATCATGACAGGCCGTTTGCAAGGCAAGGTAGCCATCGTTACGGGCGCGGGCAGCGTGGGTCCAGGTTGGGGCAATGGCCGCGCCATTGCTTATCGATTCGCGCAAGAGGGCGCGCAGGTCTTTGCCGTCGATCGTGACGAAAGTGCAATGCAGGAAACCGTTACCCGCGTGCGCGAGGTCGGAGGACAGATCACGACCTGGTGTGCGGACGTGACGGATTCCGATGCCGTGCGCGATATGGTCCAAGCCTGCGTGGATACGTGGGGGCGCGTCGATATCCTGGTCAATAACGTAGGTGGATCGCGTAAAGGCGGCCCGGTGACCTTGGACGAAGACACCTGGGACAGCCAGCTCGATTTCAACCTGAAAAGCGTATACCTCGGTTGCCGCCATGTATTGCCCCGGATGCAGGCTCAAGGCGGCGGCGCCATCGTGAACATTGCATCGACCTCTGGCATCCGCTGGACGGGTTCGGCGCAAGTGGGATACGCCAGTGCGAAAGCCGGTGTGATTCAACTCTCGCGCGTGGTGGCGATAGAGCACGCCAAGCAGAATATTCGCTGCAATACCGTCATCCCAGGACAGATGCATACCCCTATGGTCGAGGTGCGCCTGGCCGGTCAGCGTGCCGGAGGCGACGTGGATGCATTGCTGGCGCAGCGGCAGTCACGTATTCCGCTGCCGTTCATGGGTGACGGCATGGATACGGCCAATGCAGCCTTGTTCTTGGCGTCGGACGAGGCTCGCTTCGTCACCGCGACCGAAATCATCGTCGATGGAGGCATGAGTGCACGATGCGATTGAACGGGCAGCGCCCACGCGTTATCCCGATGCGGCAGTGCTTGCACTGGATCCCCGTTTCGAGAAACTGGTGCTGCCGTTGGCAGCCGTTGAGCGCGTGGCCACGGGTAGCCGCTGGGCGGAAGGGCCGGTGTGGTTCGGTGATGGACGCTATCTGCTTTGGAGCGATGTGCCGAACGACCGCATCATGCGATGGGATGAGGTCAGTCAGCAAACGCATGTCTGGCGCCACGCGTCGGGCCATGCGAATGGCAACTCCCGGGATCGACAGGGCCGCCTGATCACGTGCGAGCACCTGGGCCGCCGCGTGACGCGTACGGAGCATGATGGCCGGATCACGGTATTGGCCGACCACTATCAAGGCAAGCGCTTGAATTCGCCGAATGATGTGGTGGTGAAGTCAGATGGTTCGATCTGGTTTACCGATCCTCCCTTTGGCATCATCGGCTATTACCAGGGCGAGAAAGCCGAGCAGGAACTGCCTGCGGCGATCTATCGCATCAGTCCGGATGGTCAGGAAATCCGCTTGATGTGCGACACCGTACAGGGGCCTAACGGGCTGGCATTTTCACCCGATGAACGGCATTTGTACGTCATCGAGTCTCGCTCGCGGCCGCGCAATATCGTGGTGCTCGATGTGGCGAACGATGGCGTCAGTCTGAGCCCACCGCGAGTGCTGTTCGATGCTGGCGATGGAACGCCTGACGGTTTCCGCGTAGATATCGAAGGCAATCTTTGGTGTGGCTGGGGGATGGGTACGGCCGAGCTGGACGGCGTACGTGTGTTTTCCCCGCAGGGTGAATTGCTGGGGCGTATCGCGTTGCCTGAGCGTTGCGCCAATCTGTGTTTCGGCGGCAAGCATCGCAACCGCTTGTTCATGGCGTCGTGCACGTCGATCTATTCCTTATTTGTTAACACTCAGGGCGCTACCGCTCTGTAGCTTCAACTTTGTTTGCAGTTCGCAGCGTGCATGGCAGTGAGCTGCACCCCATAATCAGACAGGAGACGATCATGTTCCACCTACTCTACGGACGTGTAGTCAAGCGCTTGAGCGCGACGAATTTGTCCATATCCCGTTTATTCAAATATTCAGCAGCTGCCGTATTAGGCGCTGCGGCCGTGAGTGCGCAAGCGCAAAACACGACGAGTCTGGTGGTCGCCTTTCCTGCCGGCGGCCCCGCAGATTCTCTGGCTCGCATCGTTGCGGCGCAGCTGGAAAAAGAGCTGAAGCATCCCGTCCTGGTCGAGAACAAGCCCGGCGGAAACGGTGCGATTGCTGCCTCGTACGTGGCGCGTGCCCGTCCTGACGGCCAGACTTTGTTCTTGAGTTCTGTTGGCGCGATCTCAATCAATCCCGCTCTGTATCCAAAGCTGATTTACGACCCTATCAAGGACTTCGCGCCCGTGTCGCTGCTGGTTTCCGTGCCGGAGGTATTGGTGGTTGGCGCAAAGAGCCCCTATCCTGACGCAAAGGCGTTCGTGGCAAAGGTCAAGAACGACGGTTTGTCGATGGCTTCATCCGGTGTGGGCAGTATGCCGCACATGGCGGTCGTCCAACTCAAGCTTTCCACCAAGGGAAAGATCCTGCATGTGCCCTACAAGGGCGCCGCCCCCGCCATCACCGATACCATCGGTGGGCAAGTGGATGGTTTCATTGGCGATGTGTCCGGGCTGATGCCGCATATTCAGTCTGGTAAAGCAAAAGCGTTGGCAATTGCCGCGCCCAAGCGTTCCAGTGTGCTGCCCGATGTGCCGACATTTGATGAGCTGAACATTCCTGATGTTTATGCCAATAACTGGTACGGCGTGTTCGCGCCGAAGGGCACTCCCGCCGATACGGTTACTACCCTGAACGCCGTCCTGGCCAAAGTCCTGCAGACCCCCGAGCTGAAAGCCTATGCCGAGACGACGGGAGTCGAGCTGTCGCCGACCACCCCGCAAGCGTTCGCCGATCTGGTGCGTGACGACACCAAAAAATGGGGTGACTTGATCCGGGCAGAGGGGATTACCGTCGACAACTGAGGCGCCTGTATCGGTGGAAGGCTGCCTCTTGAAATAGACCAAGCCGCTGGCTACACTGCCGGCCGTCCCTTGGCCTTTTCTGGCGCCCTCCATCATGACCCGGCTACAGCCGAATCCCGTCGAGCTTATTGCTCCCGCCACCTTGAGTGGCGATGATGCCAATCCCTGCCTGAGCTGTGGCGCCTGTTGCGCGCATTTTCGGGTGTCGTTCTATTGCGGCGAGGTCGCCGGCGAAAACGGCGGGACCGTGCCTTTGGCGCTGGTACGTCCCATCAGCCCGCTGCGGGTCTGCATGGCCGGTACGGAAAAGGGCGGAGGGCGCTGTGTCGCGTTGCGCGGAGAACTGGGCCAGCCCGGGATTCATTGCGATATTTATTCCTTGCGGCCCACGCCGTGCCGCGAGTTCGAGGTCTGGCAGCCCGATGGGTCCGTCAATCCCGATTGCCAGCGGCTGCGAGCCAAGCTTGGCTTACCTCCCATTGCCCCTCGCCCCGACGCCGAAAACGATCCGCAGGGGCCTTTCACCCCCATTCATCCTGCTGCGGCCTGAAACTTGCTGTACCGCGATCATCCCATCGTCATTGCACAGGGAATGGCCTTACGTTTTCGGCATGAGCGGTTGCGCCGTTCAGGCAGATTTAGAAAAATCCGTATACATTCTCTGGCAATGATTCCCGGATCTGCCTATACCCTGGGTAGGAAAGCCAGGCTGCGTGAGGCGGGTCAGGCAAAGGAATGCAGCCATGACGCGTACGAAGAAAGTACTTATCGGGCTGGGTAGCGTCATCATTCTCGTGGTGGCGGCCCTGGTAGTTGCCATCGCACTTTTTAATTGGAACTACCTGAAGCCCACCATTAATACCAAGGTTTCCGAGGCGATCGGACGTCCGTTCGCCGTCAATGGGGATGTGACGGTGCAATGGCGGCGTCCCGACGATATGCCAGGCTGGCAGGGCTGGGTACCGTGGCCTCATGTGGCGCTGAACGACGTCACCGTGGGCAACCCGCCTTGGGGCCAGTATCCGGACATGGCATCGCTCAAACGTGCAGAATTCACGCTGTCACCGCTGCCGTTGCTGACTCAGCATGTCGTCATTCGTGAAATCCAATTGATGGGCGCCCGGGCGAATCTGGAACGTTTGCGGGACGGCCGCACCAATTGGGTATTTACGTTTCCCGAAGGCGACGGACAGCCCTCGAAGTGGAAAATCGATATAGACGAAATTGGCTTTGACCAGGGGCAGATCGCCTTCCGTGACGAGACCTTGCACGCGGACCTCCACGCGCAGATCGATCCGCTGGGCAAGCCCATCCCCTACGAAGCTATCGCGGGTAAACCCAGCTCCAGCGAGAAAAAAGAGGGTGCTGGCAACGACGCCAAAAAAGACGACAAATCCTCGGCCAAAGCTGAGAAAACAAAGGCAGGCGAAAAATCGGCAGCGGTGAAACCGGCAGAGCCGACTCCTTCCACCGTAGTTCCTGCCGCCCAGCAGTCCGCCGGCCAGAGTTCAGAGGCCAAACCCACCAGTGTGCCGTCGGCAGCGACGAAAGCCGAATTGGCTACCAAGCCGCCAGCTAGCGGCGATGACGGCGCTAACGCCACGCAAGCGGCCAGTCAGACCGCCGCCGCCGTTCCCGACGATTATGTCTTCGGCTGGAAAGTAAAAGGTCGCTACAAACAACTGCCCCTGAAAGGCGACGGCAAGATCGGCGGCATGTTGGCTGTCAAAGATCCCAATCGGCCTTTTCCTTTGCAGGCCGACGTCACCATTGGCGATACGCATGTGGCAGTAGCCGGTACGTTGACCGATCCTGCGAATCTCGGGGCGCTGGATTTGCGCCTGGCCTTGTCTGGGGCCACGATGTCGGACCTGTACCCACTGATTGGCGTGACCTTGCCGGATACGCCGCGGTACGCCACCGATGGCCGCTTGAGCGCGCGACTCAAACAGCCTGACGGCGCCACGTTTCACTATCGCGATTTCAACGGCAAAGTCGGGGCGAGCGACTTGCACGGAGATTTGACGTTCAAACTTGGCGTTCCGCGTCCCAAACTCACCGGCGAATTGAACTCGAATCAACTGCGGATGCAAGACCTCGGGCCGCTGATCGGCGTTGAGCCTAACGCCGGGAAGAAGACCGCCGCCAAAGGCGATGACAAGGCCAAATCCTCGGGCGAAAAAGTTCTGCCCACGCAGCAATTCCGTACCGATCGATGGCGTGACATGGACGCAGATGTGACGTTAACTGCCGGTCGTATCGTCTATGACGAAAAAAGGCCGATCAGCAAACTCGACGTGCATCTGGTATTGGATAATGGCCTGCTCACGCTGGACCCATTACGCTTTGGCTTTGCCGGTGGCACGATCAACTCTGACTTGAAGCTCGATGGCGCCAAAACGCCCATGACCGGCGACGCAAAGGTCGCAGTGCGAGGCTTGCGATTGAAGCAGCTATTTCCCAACGTTGAATCCATGCAGCAGGCCTTGGGCCAGTTGAATGGAGATGTGGCATTGAAAGGCGCGGGTAA
This sequence comes from Bordetella genomosp. 4, assembly GCF_002261185.1. Lineage (GTDB taxonomy): Bacteria > Pseudomonadota > Gammaproteobacteria > Burkholderiales > Burkholderiaceae_B > Bordetella_A. The sequence continues at coordinate 146,404 of NZ_NEVQ01000022.1, read as the reverse complement.
TTCCGTTGCGGCTTTGCTCGGTACCTCAAGCGGCGATGCCCGCCTATTGGTCAATGACGGTGTCATCAGCAAAGGGCTCATGGAGATTGCCGGCCTGAACGTCGGCAACTACGTGATCAGCAAATTGTTCGGTGACGAAGAGGTGAAGATCAATTGCGGTGCGGCTGATCTGAATATGAAGCAGGGCGTCATGACGCCACGCGTGTTCGTCTTCGACACGGAAAACGCTATTGTGCAGATAGCGGGCAATGTCAATTTCAAGGAAGAGACGCTCGATCTGGACATTTCGCCCGAAAGCAAAGGCATTCGCTTGTTTTCGCTGCGTTCACCGCTGTATGTGAAAGGTACCTTTGCCAATCCCGACGCGGGGGTGCAGGTGCTGCCGCTGGCCGCGCGCGGTGCGGGCGCGGTCGCGTTGGGTGTGCTGTTGACGCCTGTGGCGAGCTTGCTGGCGCTGGTGGCGCCCAGCTCCGGCGAGGAAGAAAAACCATGCAGCGAAATGATGCAGCAATTGCGCCAGCCGGCCAAGGCCTCCTCGTCCCAGGGCAAGGCGAAATCCAAATAGCTGGCGCTCGGTGCCGACGCGCCGAGCACTGGGCACTGCCGAGCAGATTTATTGCGGCTCGAACGGCCCGGCGACGGTGAACTTGCCGCCTTGGAAAACCATCGACGGGTCATCGGGTGGCGGCGCAGGTTGCGCCTCGATCTTGTCCCGATAGATCTCCGACGTATCGCGTGGGGCGTAGCCGAGCTTGGCCGCATAGCGATTGTCCCACCACACCGTGCGATTGTTCGACATGCCGTAGACGACGGTGTGACCGATGTCGGGCGTATATAGACAACGGTGCAGCAGCGCGTCGAAATCGTTCAAGCTGATCCATGTCGCCATCATGCGCCGGTCTGCCGGCTCGGGAAACAGCGAGCCGATGCGTATGCTGGCCGTTTCGATTCCATAGCGGTCGAAATACAGCTGCGCCATGTCTTCGCCAAACGATTTGGAGACGCCGTAATAGCCATCGGGTCGGCGCAGGGCATGCGCGTCTATGGTCTCGTTTTGGCGGTAAAAGCCGGTGACGTGATTCGAACTGGCGAACACGATGCGCTTGATGCCATGATGGCGCGCCGCCTCATACAGATTGAATACGCCTTTGATGTTGGCCTCGAGGATTTCCTCGAACGGACGCTCGACGGATACGCCGCCCAGATGCACGATGGCGTCGCAGTCGGCTGCCAGCGCGTCAAACGCTGCGCGGTCCGAGATATCGCAAGGGACGGCTTCTTCGTGGGGAGCCAGGTTCGTTACCTGAGCGGTCAGCGCCGCGGGCAGGTCGGACAAGCGCACGTGTTTGGCTTGCGCCGCCAGCAGCGGGCGGATAGCACGGCCCACACCGCCAGCTGCGCCGGTCAATAGCAAGCGGTTGAACAAACGGGATTGGGCAGGGGTACTGCTCATGGTGTTGTCTCCGGTCGCGCAGTCCTGGTATCGCTGCGGACGAGGGTAATGGTCGCAGGGCATGAGACTGATGTCTTGTACGTCGTCGTACAAGTGGGAATGAATCATCGGACAGGGTGTATTGCCTTGTCAATAGCAGTCAGGGGGGTTCAGCGTAATCCCGGATATATGACGCAGAAGCGAGCCTCTTTTTGTAAGTTAGGCGTCAGTTTGCGTACGTTATCGGCTGGTTTGAACAGTTATTGCGAAGCATGTATAATTTCGCCTCTTGACTGCTGGCGCGCGTTTTTCGTGTTCCACAGATCAGGGCTGTTAGCTCAGTTGGTAGAGCAGCGGACTCTTAATCCGTAGGTCGAGTGTTCGAGCCACTCACAGCCCACCAGAATTCTTTAACGAGATCAGCGCGTTAACCCGCATGACGGGACGGAAAGATACCAAAAGGTTGTTGTCACCACCTGCTCGATGCAAGTGCGCGTATTGTCTCGTAAAAACCTACCCTCTCGGGTAGGTTTTTTGCATTAAGCAAGTGATTCGTAAAGACAATATCCCACTCGGCACGTCTTTTCAGACAGCCTCGCCAAGGGGTAAACGACTCGTCACGCCTTAGGATTGTTTGTCGCCGCGTTGTCGCCAGATTGGTGCCAGTGAGGCTCTGTGTGGCGTCTGCTGCTGCCATGGCTGTCCGGCCTAGTGCAGGGTAACTTCTCCTGCCTACCCCTCGGCACGCTGCCCAACGGGTCTCCGAAAGAAATTTTCTTTTTTTGAAACTTTCGACTTACGCACCCACAAGGCGGCGTCGCGGCCGTGCTCGGAAACCAGTGGCACGGGCTCGCGCGGTGCTGCTGTCCTCTTGCCTTTCAATGGCGCGGCCGAGGCCGTTGAGGGGGCAGCGTTTCAAAGTCAGTGCCTCTACGGCTTGAAGGGCTTTCGGGTTTAGCTTCACGTAGGAGCTTGGCGGCGCTGCGTATCTGTCGCTCCACTACAGAGAACATCTTTGCCGCTTCCGCTTGGGAGGTAGGCAAACTGGGCTATTTCCAGGCCAGAATTAAGCCGTGCGACAAGGATTTTGATGGCTGATCCGGTGCTGTTCGTCATCTCCGGCAACATTACCGGCATCACCTGGCTCGGGTGCACAAGGCCGAGGCGGCGGCCAAGTTGGGCGAACTTGAGTAACGGCACAAACCAGCGAGTCACGAAAGTTGAGAATGGTTCCCGGAAGTCACGCTCAACTCGTGCAAAAAAAACTAATGTCGAATCGTGACCCGGCTCACCTATTCAATGTCAGTCGTGAGACCGTCAAGCGCGCCACGAAGGGTGCCAAGGATGCCAATAGGTACACGAAAAATCCAGCCGGGGAAACGAAATCTTGAGCATTTTCTGCCGTCATTGGCTGAACTAACTCAGACTTAATCTGACAGGCACCCTCAGATCCGATAGTGTTGTGCTCGCAACTGCTGCTCTCGGCCAGAAGTGGTCTTGGTAAAACCCATCTATCCCTCCACTCTTATGGCGTGACTACGTTTGGGATTATGGCTTCGAGGCAGCCGCTGAGCGAGAACGACGTGCTATCGTCCATAAAGAGAGCTTGGTGAGGGTGCCCAGCTACAAATGATTGCCTGAAATATTTGTGACGCTTCGGTACCGCATATTTTTCCTATGAGTTCAACTCTTTACCTTCCGCGCAAACTCTTGAGTAACGGTAAAACATATACCGAACACGAGCTAATCTCCGCTTCGCCTTATGTTGTTGTTTTGGCCGAGCCCGGCGCCGGGAAAACTGAGCTTATGGGTAGTTTGGCACAGCAGTTGGGTGCCGTAGTCTTTACGGCGAGCAAATTCAGATATGGAGAAATCGGGGCAAAGAATATTCCGCTGGTGATTGACGCATTCGATGAACTAGCTAAAGTGGATAACTCTGGCATTTACCAACTTCTAGGAAAAGCTGAGTCTGCCACTCCAACTCATGTCTACTTATCGAGCCGGTCTAGCGAGTGGGATAACTCCGCCACCAACGCATTTGAAAACTTTCTTGGACAACCTCCTCTGATAGTTAGGCTATGCGAGTTCGACGAAGAGGAGCAGCGAGCAATCTTTGAGCATCATGCAAAGGGAGAGGACTTCGCATCGTTTCAGGCGGAAGTTGCTCGATTTAGCTTGGAAATGCTGCTTCCAAACCCCCAGTTTCTCAAACTGTTTGCTGATGCTTACATCGAAAGCGGAAGGCACTTTACTGATAAACGATCGATCTTTTCACAAGCGGTCGAGCGTCTGGCCAAAGAGGTAAATAACAATATTGCTAGGGTCAATCCGATACTTTCGATCACCCAAAAGATCGACCTCTCGTCGGAAGTTTTCGCCAAGCTCTTATTGTCTGGTGTCGAAGGCGTTAGCACAAGTGAGGCTATGGAAGGCAGGACATACCCCTTATTGGCGTCATTAATTAACGGCAATACGGCGGTTAACGACATCCTAGCAAGTCGACTTTTTAAGCCCGGTGATAACTCGGATCAGCATCGTCCAGTCCATAAAATTATTGCCGAGTACTGTGCGGCCAGCTATCTGGTCAAGCGGATAGCAAATCCAGTTGATCCTCTGACGCTTCAAAAATGTCTGCCTATTATCGCCCCAAATGGCACAGTGCGAGATGAACTCCGGGGGCTATTGGGTTGGATGGCAGCAATCGGCGCCAGGCCTATACAAGAAGCTGCAATCGAACTTGATCCTTATGCGGTCCTTGCGAACGGCGATCCGTCCCAGTTAGAGCCTTCGTCAAAACTCTTGCTGGTAAAGCAGTTGAAAGTGATAGAAACCAAAGATCCCTATTTTCGAAGGGGAGATTTTTGGCGTAGGTTTAGTGTTGCAGGTTTCTTCACTACAGATGTTGTCGAGGAGATCAAACCGCTTCTGGGCATCGGCAGTGACGGACACTTGCGCGATCTCATTCTTGAGCTTTTGGCAGGTTCGTCAGCACTTGGTCTGCTGAGAGACAGCTTGCGCCAACTCGCTTTAGCCTCAGGTGAAAACGAGAACACGCGGTTTTTGGCAAGTGAGTGTTTACTCGGAATCGTAGACTACGATCATCGTTCTGATTTAGCTGTTCTTATTTCTCAGGCCAGCCATACGTCGCTCAATGTAGCTACGAAGATTATCGAAGCACTCGGCCCGCAAACATTCGAGCTGGCATATCTTGCAGACTTTTTTCGGGCCTGCTCGACGCTTTATCCAGGTCACCGCGAGCACGATGAGCGCATAATCGGCTCGCGCCACTTCGTGAAAAGGTTAATCACCACACTAGACGTGGCGATTATTGAGAGGCTCTTGGACGAGTTGACCGACAACCTCGCTTGTAATTGTGGCGAACGCCCCTACGAGTGTGATTGTCTAACTGGCATAAGCAAGGTGGTCGGATCAATGTTGGATCGATATTTTGATCTAGCCAAGCCGCCTTTTGACCCGATACGAGTTTGGCAATGGGTCGGAAACCTGAACTTCCATGCGGGCAAAGTCGCAGACCAAAGCAAGGCTGTCCAAGTGCTCCAAGAAAGCGATAACTTGCGCCAAGGAATTATTGCGCATGTATTCGGCAAGCTGACCGACCGCGAACAGATTCACAATACTAAGATATATAAGTTTGATTGGCTCTCCCATTCTGGTCTTTCTTTTCATTCTAATGACTACAGATTTGTGGTTGATCTGGCATTTAAAACTGGCAACTCGGATTTATGGGCGAGTTTCATTGCTGCGCACCGTTTTTATCAGAATCAAGAAGAACATGGCGTAAATAGCTTGCGACGACATATGCGCGAGCAAGCATTGGAAAAACCATCTTTCATGCGAGAGTGGGTTAAAACCAATAGAGCAATGGTGCAGCAACATAATGAGAATCGCCAGTTGTTGCGATTCCGTCGCACTCGAAAGATAAAGCGCCAGCGTAGGAAAGAAAACGACATCCGAGAAAGGAACATCACGTATGTCAAAGAAAACCGAGAGCTTATCGAAAGTGGACGTCATTGGAGTTGTCTTGTTCGATTTGCCGAGTTAGTGCTCAACGAACCAGACAAAATCGTGTGCGAATTTGGTGATGAGGCACTCGTTAAAAATGCATTGAGAAATTGTCTCGATTTCATAGCTTCGCATGTTCCGGATCTAACCAAGCTTGCTGAGCTACAGTGTGCTTCAAAATACCTTCATTCGGTGCAGATTCTACATGCCGCTTGTTTGGAAATTTTACGTACCAAAGGCGACCTAGACGACGTTGATCTTCGGCTCCTAAGGGCGCTGCGAACGGGCATTAATATGGGCTACAGCGCAGTATCTGAAGAAGATAAGGATGCACTAAAGACAGAAATTGACAGACTAATCTTTACTGATGCCGGCAGTGCCGAAAGTTTTCTCCGACAGTACGTTGAGCCACAGCTCGCACAGGACAGGTGTACTTGTTCAGACGTATGGTTACTCAGGGATGACGAGGCTTTTAGGCATTTACGTGCTGCGTTGTCAATTGAATGGCTCAGGCATTTTCGTGGGTTGGCGCTTGAACCATTGGATACGCTTTTTGAGATTGCTGCTCAGCACGGTAATCGCACCGACCTAATAGAAATCATTGTGGCGTCTCGTGGACGTTTCGAATTCGATGAACTCAGCCTAGAAAACAATGAATACATCGAACAAAAGCGCGCTTTCTGGTCGCTACGTGCTTTTTATTTTCTGAACGACGATCCTGAAATATACCTGAGCTGGTTGAAATCAAATAGAGACACAATACACCTACTCTACGAACGGTCTGGGCGGATGAGCCATCAAGATCATTCATATTGGCCCAAGCTCACGTCAGTTAAGGTAGAAGCTATTCTAGACGCCTTCATTGAAAAATGGCCTCAGGTAGAGCTGCCGAGCCACTGGGGGACAGGCAGCCCCACAGAAGAGAGCGCATACCGTTTTTTAACTGAGGTAATCTGGTCACTCAGCTTAGACGATCCAGATGATGCGATTCCCGTTCTCGATAGGCTTCTCGCTGACCTGCGTTTCGTAAGCCTGCACAAGGATTTAAAAAGCATACAGGCCGGTCAGGTTAGGAAGAAAGCACTTAAGGATTTCAAACCACCAACGCCTCCGGAAATCGTAAATCGACTGGACGCAGATGCGGTCGTGACTGTGGAGGGGCTGCGTCAACTCGTGATCGAGGAGCTTGAGTACTTTCAGGAAGTAATAGATGGAGGAGAATTTAATTCCGTCGATCGCTTTTATGAAAAAAATGAGAGGTTGGGTGAGAAACGGTGCACTGAAATTATTGCTGAACGTCTAAGTTTGAGGCTTGAGCCGCAAGGTATCTCGGTGACGTTAGAACATCAACTAAAGGATACTAACCGAAGTGATTTTACGGTAACCAAGATGATTGGCGGCAGACGGCAGTTGCTTGTTACGGAGGTAAAAGGGCAGTGGCATAAAGATCTCTACACAGCTGCTTCTGCTCAATTACATGAACGTTACTCCATCCATCCAGACGCAGCGCGACAGGGGATTTTCGTCGTGATCTGGTTCGGTGAGAACGAAAAGGTTGCGAACCGCAAGTGCCATGGGATTAGAAGTGCGCAGGAACTAAAGAGCAGCATCGAAACAACGCTACCGACAGAACTCAAGGGGTTAATTGATGTATTCATTCTGGACGTGTCAGACCCTTAATGATAAATAGCTAAGCTCTTCAACGTCCATAAACGAGTTGGGGTACGGAAGCCAGATGGCCGGGACGGGGCGCTTTCTGCTCGACTGATTGAACAGAGCATGTCAGATCAAAACTGAGTCTAGGAAGAGGTATGCTCATGGGCTGCCTGACCATGGATGTAACCGATCAGCAACACCAGACCCTCAAGACGATGGCTACCCTGGAAGGTAAAACCATCAAGCAGTACGCCCTCGAGCGCCTGTTCCCTCAGTCGATGAGGGAACAGGCGCTCTACGAACTGAAGGCCTTGCTCAATGAACGCTTGGCTCAGGCTGAGCGCGGCGAGGTAGAGGGCGGCAGCATTACCGACATCGCCATGACGGAACTGCGCCGCAGCAAGGTGCAATGACTCGCCCCTGCGTTTTTTCCGTGGGTTCCAACTACATCAGAACGGCCCTGCGACCGAGTCCGCTCTAGTCCGCTCTCGTCCCCAACGCTTTTTCGATCTTCTTGTCAGTCTTGTACTGGCTGAGCGAGTAGACCGCCCAGATCGCGGCGGGGATCCATCCGATCAAGGTGATCTGGAGAATCAGGCACACAATCCCCGAAATGGGCCGTCCGATGGTAAAGAACGTAAGCCATGGCAGGATCAGTGCAATCAATAAACGCATTTGGAATTCCTATTTAGGTTGCTAGGGATGTGCCGCGCATCATAAGGCTATACCGAGAAAGATCTCGCGTAGATCTTAGGTCTGGATGTCTTTCAATATCAAATACGCGCCGCGCTATGCGCACCCAAATTCTGATACGCACGGACTCATCCGGCGAATTCGGACTCGGAGCCTTTAGGAAACAGAGCGATGAAATCCAGCAGTTTCTCACCCAACAGGTTCACATGTCCGCGCATCGCGTTGGCCGCGGCGTCCTCTTCGCCAGCGACGATACAGCGCAAGACCTCCGCATGTTCGCTGATGGTGCCCTCGCGACGGCTGGGCTTGTGCGTGACCAGGCGGCGATAGGCGCCGATGCGATTGCGCAGCGCTCGGGTTTGCTCAGCCAGAAATTCATTTTGCGAAGCTTCGTAGATCAGCTCGTGAAATTGCCGGTTCACGTCATAGAACTCTTCGACCCGATCCGTGTTTGACAGCAAGATGAGGGCTTCGTGTAAACGATTGAGCTCGGCAATCTGCGCGGGGGTGATGCGGCGGGCTGCCATACGGGCGCATAGGCCTTCCAGCTCTGCCATGACCTGGAACATTTCCACGAGTTTGTGTGCAGAGAGCGTCGCTACCAAGGCGGGCTGACGGTTGCGCATTTGAATCAGGCCGCCCGAGGCCAGGTGCCGCAGTGCTTCGCGTACGGGTGTGCGCGACACCTGAAAGCGTTCTGCGAGTTCGACTTCATCCAAACGTGCGCCCGGACTGAGTTTTCCCGAAAAAATTTCGGCTTCCAATGTTTGCTGAATCTGTTCGGAGCGGTTCTGAACGGGTTTCATGTCCGGCTGATGGCGAGGCGACGCCGTCCGTGTACGGGGTGTGATGGACGGTGCGGATGATGTTGTTGATGGGGAGAAGTCTAACTTCACTTCGGTCTCTCTAAATATAGCGGAGGAGAACACGGGGCGGGCGAAGCCCCGGCGTCATCGTTCACCCCATTTTAGCGGCTAATGTATACAAGAAATAAATAATTAGATGCTCCAGATCGAGCCAAGTATGCACCAGAAAGTGCACCAAGTTAGCTCAGTCCCAGCCCGATAGCTCGGTTTTTCGGCAAAAAATGCTGGCACAGGTATTGCTTGATAAGCATGGAACGACGACTTACCGATGGTGTTCGTATTCGGGGAATACATAGTCAATGTTTATGCATACAAACAATTCGGAAGGAAGGTGAACGATGAATCTTGGGCCTAAAGGGACGTTGGCCACGCTGGCACAGGCAGGCTTCGTATGACCGCGCATTCATTAGCCTCACGAGCTATGTATTCGGTCAACCCGGATAGCCGCACTGCTGCTGCGCTGCCCGATCTGGCCCAGGGTTTGTCTGCGCCGTTATTAACGCTGAGCGGAGTGTCTAAAACGTTTGGCAAGACACGCGCACTGAGCGACCTGAGTGTGTCCATCACCCCCGGCGAGTTCGTCACCGTGGTGGGCCCTAGTGGCTGCGGGAAAAGCACACTGTTCAATATCGTTGCCGGTCTGGAAGAGCCCGATGAAGGCGGGCGCATTGAATTCCTGGGCAAGCCCTGCAAAGCCAGGGACTTGTTGGGCAAAGTGTCCTTCATGCCGCAGCGCGATCTGCTGTTGCCCTGGCGGACGGTGATCGATAACGCCATCCTGGCTGTAGAGCTTGAAGGCGCGCGCCGCGCTGATGCACGGCGCGCTGCGCTGGATATGTTGCCCGAATTTGGTTTGGCGGGATTTGAAAAACAGTATCCACATGAGTTGTCCGGTGGGATGCGTCAGCGCGTCGCCTTGATGAGGACGTTCATGTTCAACCGCGATCTGATGCTATTGGATGAGCCCTTTGGCGCGCTGGATGCGCTGACCCGCACGATGATGCAGCGGTGGTTGCTCGATGTCTGGCAAAAGCATCGGCGCACGATTTTATTCATTACTCACGACGTGGACGAGGCGATCTTTCTCGGGGATCGCGTGCTGGTCATGACGTCGCGGCCTGGGCAGGTAAAGATGGAGCAGGTAGTGAACCTGCCGCGCCCACGTCGCGCGGATATCGTGACATCTGGGGAATTCATGAAGCTCAAGCGCGTGCTGCTGGAGGCGATCGAAGAAGAAAGCATGAAGTCCTTCACAGCCAGTGAGCGCAGCAAAGGAGGGCATTGAACGCCATGTTGAATATCACCTTAGAGCCTGTTCAATTGGCATCCGGTACGGTCGAGCTCGGCCGAGAGCAGTATGGAGAAGCCGAATGGGAAGCCCGTGTGTCCCTTGCGGCCTGCTATCGCCTGGTGGCGAAATTAGGCTTGGACGATCTGATTTACAACCACATTTCGTTGCGCGTGCCGGGAAAGGATGATCAATTTCTGATTAACCCCTACGGCATGCTGTTTGAGGAGATCACGGCATCCAGCCTGGTGCGTATCGATGTCCATGGTCAAAAGCTCTGCGATTCGCCTTACCAGGTCAATGCCGCAGGTTTTGTCATCCATGGTGCCATTCATCAAAGCCGTCATGATGCGGTCTGCGTGTTGCACACACACTCGGATGCCAGTATCGCCGTCTCTGCCCAGCGGGATGGTTTGTTGCCGCTGTCGCAGTTCGCGATGCGTTTTTATCAACGCCAGGCGTTTCACGACTATGAGGGCGTGGCGATCGATCTGGACGAGCAGGAACGCTTGATCGCGCATTTCGCCCAGCATCCGGTCATGTTGATGCGCAATCACGGTCTGTTGACTGTGGGACGCACGCCGGGCGAAGCCTTCATGCTGCTGTACTACTTCGAGCGCGCTGCACAGATACAGCTGCAGATGCAGGCCTCGGTGGCGGGAGGGGCGGGTCCGCTGGTCCTGCCGCCGCACGAGGTCTGCGAAAAAGCCGCCAGACAGTTCTGGGAAATGAAAGGCGACATCTTGGTAGCCGGCGAGCGCGAGTGGCCTGCGTTCATTCGTCAATTGGATCGTCAGGATCCTTCTTATCGGAATTAATCATGCTTTCCACATCGCTCATGCCTACGTTTGAGGAACCCATTGTGTTGAATACCCAACCCTTGCATCCCGGTTTTGGTCTGGAGGTGATGGATCTGGATTTGTCGTCTCCAGATAGCGACAACGCCATCGATGCTTTGGTCGACGAGTTGGATAAACATTCCCTCATTCTGCTGCGAAATCAGAAACTGTCGAATGAGCGCCACGTTGAAATCAGCCGCCGTTTCGGCCCACTGATGACGCATGTGCTGAAGCAGTTTTTGACAACCGGCCTGCCTGAAATCTATGTGCTGTCCAACGTAAGTGAAAACGGAAAGCCTATCGGTAATCACAAAGAAGGCTGGAACTGGCATTCGGATCTGTCATATGTCGCCGAGCCCAGCATGGGATCGCTGTTATATGCCGTCGAGGTGCCGCCAGAGGGGGCCGACACCTTGTTTGCCAGCATGCATCTGGCGTACGAGGGGTTGCCGGCCGATATGCAGAACCGTATCCGGAATTTGCGCGCCACCCACTCGTATGCGGGTTATTACGGCAAGGCCTTTGCCGATCGTGCGCCGCTGACCGAAGAGCAAAAGGCACGTACGCCAGATGTGATTCAACCCGTGGTGCGTACCCATCCCACAACAGGACGGCTGTCGTTGTATGTGGGCCAGGACATCGTGAAGTGCATAAATGATTTACCGGAAACAGAATCTGAGGCGCTTCTGGCCGAGCTGAATGCACATGCGATCAAGGACGAGTTCGTGTTTCGCCATCGTTGGCAGCAGGGTGATTTGATTTTGTGGGACAACCGTTGCACCATGCATTGCGCCACGCCCTATGACGACAACAAGTATCGCCGCGTCATGCACAGAACGACGGTGGCGGGCTCACGGCCATTTTGACGCGAGGGGCCGGGATCCACGCTCGTCCGTGATGGACCGGAGAACGCCTCTTCGATGCTTTTCTTCCTATCTTCTTTGTGGCACTTGCCGGGATCATGTTGACTGCTCCCTTCCCTAGAAGGAAAGGGATTCCCACTTCACAGAATCGAGCCGTTGCACATCATCACTCATGCACTCAGGTCTTACCGTTTCTCCATGGGCTAACACCGCCAGCCCGGCGGCTAATACGTTATGCGCCGCGTTGATGTCGCGGTCGTGGTCTGCGTTGCATTGCGGACAGGACCAATGTCGCATGCTCAACGGCAGCTTCGGTGACACATATCCGCAAACATGGCAGCGTTTGCTCGACGGATACCAACGATCTACCCGCACGAACTCACGCCCATACCAACGCGCTTTGTATTCAAGTTGCCTCACAAACTCCGCCCATCCGGCATCGCCGATGGACTTAGCAAGACAGCGGTTTTTCTGCATGCTGGATACAGACAAGCTTTCTACGGCAATCACTTGGTTCTCGTGGATCAACCGGGTAGAAAGCTGGTGCAGGAAATCCCTGCGGGTGTCTGCGATCTTTGCATGCAGCTTGGCCACTTTCAGCTTCGCCTTGGCGCGGCGAGCCGATCCCTTTTGTTTTCTAGCCAGCCGGCGCTGCAGCTTAGCCAACTTAACTTCATGCCTACGAAAGATCTGTGGTGCATCGACTTTTTCTCCTGTTGAGAGCACCGCAAAATGAGACAGGCCCAGATCAATCCCGACGCAGTTCGACGTAGGCGCTCTCTGCGCTACAACGTCGTCGCACAGCAGGCTGACAAAGTATCGGCCCGCTGCGTCCGTGCTGACGGTGACCGTAGTGACCTTGGCGGCTTTGGGAATCTGACGGGACCAGCGGATGGGCAACGCCTCAGCCATCTTCGCCAGCTTGAGCGAGCGGCCATCCCATCTAAAGGCACTGGCGGTGTACTCCGCCGATTGCGAGCCATCCTTGCGTTTGAAGCGAGGATATCCCGTTCGTTTGGTAAAGAAACCGACAAACGCCGTTTGCAGATGGCGCAGTGCCTGCTGCAGCGGAACACTGCTGACCTCGTTCAACCACGCGTAGTCTGGGCACTTTTTCAGTGCCGTCAGGGCTGCAGAGGTGGCGTGATACCCCAGACTCTCTTGTCGCTCAGCCCAGGCGGTCGATCGAAAGTTGAGCATGTGGTTGTAGACCACACGTACACACCCGAACGTGCGAGCCAGCGTGATCGCTTGCGCGGGCGTCGGATAGAACCGGAATCGGTAGGCACGTTTGGTTTGCATGCCCCAGATACTATCGACGCCAGGCTAAAAAACTGGATATTTATCCAGCTGAAAACTCAAATCAGACTGATCTTGCAGCCTTACGGCTGCGCCCTTTATCTCCCCGGCATGAATGCCGAGGTTTCCTCGGAGCAATGGATGAACAAACGACGCACATTGGCGGTATTGGCGGCTTCGGCCACGTTGGGGCTGGCTGTATTGGCCCCTGTCGCTGCGCAGGCCGCAGATCTGGTGAAAGCAACGCTGCGCTTGAAATGGCTGCCGCAGACGCAATTCGCGGGCTTTTATTACGCCTTGGAGAAGGGCTACTACAAGGACGAGGGCATTGATCTGACCATCAATCCCGGCGGCCCCAATCTGCTGACCGAGAATCTGGTTGCTACGGGGGCAGATACGTTCGGCCTGTCCGGCGGCACTGACAGCGTGATGGCGGCGATCGATAAAGGCATGCCTATCGTGTCGGTAGGTGTTTCTCATCAGGTGACGCCCTTTGTCTTCGTGACGCGCAAAGACGGCCCGGTCAAGACGTTGAAGGACTTCGAAGGCAAGAAAGTGACTGCCTGGTTCACCGGTGCGAATTATGTGCTGTTCGGCATGCTGGCGAACAACGGCGTGGACCGCAGCAAGGTAGACATCCAGCCTCAACAGGTCAGCGTCACACCATTCGTCAACGGGGACGTCGATGTCGCCACTGCGACTTGGTACAACGAGCTTTACACGATCAAGCAGCGGATGGGGGCGGACAATCTGCGTACTTTCGTGGCCGAGGACTATGGCGTGACCTTTCCGCGCGATACGCTGATCGTGTCCAGGAAAACGGCACAGGATCAGCCTGAGCTGATTACGAAGTTCTTGCGGGCGTCCATTCGTGGGTGGCGCGATGCGATGGCGCATCCTAAGGAAGCAGTCGATGCGGTGATGAAAGTCGCCCCTACGCTGGATCGCGCCCATCAGGAATTCATGCTCACGGAAGCCTATCGTTTGATGGTGGAGGGGAAAGCGAAGACCGAAGGATTGTTCTGGATCGACCCTAAAGCCATTGAAGCGACCGAGGCGTTCTTGCTGAAGAACAAGGTGCTCACCAAACCCGTAGATGTGACCACCGCATTTGACGGCCGCTTTCTGCAGGCCATTCCCGTCGAGGAGCGACGTCCATGAGCAAGGCGGCCGCGATGCTCCGGTCCGCTGCACTGACGACGCTGCGCGGTGCGGCCGCCATTCTGATTGCCGCCGCGCTGTGGGAGGCCGTGGTGGTGATGGGCAACATCAAACCGTACTACCTGCCGCGACTGTCGGACATCGTGATGTCCATCGTCGCCGTTCCAGACGCGTATATCGCGGGTTTTCTTCGAACGATGAGCGAGACGTTGCTCGGTTTTGCCATGGGGGTGGTGGTCGGCGTGGCCAACGGCGTGCTGTTCAAACAGTCGCGCACGCTGCGTGAACTGATTTTCCCCTTGTTTGTGATTTCGCAGACGATACCGGTGATCGCATTTGGCGCTGTGGTCGTATTGTGGTTCGGCAACACCATATTGGCCAAGGCATTGATTGCGTTCTATCTGACGTTCTTCCCTGTCACCGTGAATACATTGAATGGCATGGACGCCGTCGATCAACGGCAGGTCGATCTATTGAGAAGCTTTGGCGCGACGCGCTGGCAGCTCTTGTTCCGCTTGCAATTGCCTGCCGCGTTGCCGCAGATTTTCGTGGCATTGAGGTTGGCATGCACGTTAAGCCTGCTGGGCGCCATCGCCGGAGAATGGTTTGGCGATACAACGGGGCTGGGGGTATTGCTGCTGCAGGCGATGTACAACGAGCAGGTCATTGCCTTATGGGCGGCGATTTTGATGTCAGGACTGTTGGGGACGTCGTTCTATGGTCTGGTCGCGTTGGCAGAGCGTCGCGTGGTTTTCTGGAGAAGCGAGCTGTGAACCTCAATCGTTTACGTCCGTCGCGGGCCACTTCACGTGCTCTGATGGGGCTGGCAGGTGTGGCGATACTGTGGGAAGCCTCGGCGCGGGTATTTAATCTGCCTGCTTACGTATTGCCGAGCGTCAGCAGTATTCTGGCCGCTATCGTGGATCAGCGAACGGCCTTGGGCAATGCGGCGGCGATGACGCTGATGGAGGCCATAGGCGGATTTTTTCTGGGATCTGCCGGTGGAATGCTGCTGGCTGTGATTCTAACGATGCTGCCGGCCACCCGCCGCGTGTTGCTGCCTACGGCTACCGCGTTGAACTCCGTGCCGGTGGTGGCCTATGCGCCGCTGATTCTGCTGTGGTTTGGTATTGGTCCGGAATCCAAGGTCATCATGGTGGCATTGGCCGTGGGCTTTACCGTGTTTCTGCATGCTTTGGCCGGTCTGGATCGCGTCGATCAGAGAGCAGTGGATCTGATGCGCAGTTTCGGCGCCGATCGTGCTGCTATCTTGTGGCGCCTTCGGGTGCCGGCCGCTATCCCCCTGACGGCGGCCGGTATGCGGGTCTCGACCGTACGCAGCATGATCGTGGCTATCGTTACCGAAATGCTGGGGGCAACGGGCGGTTTGGGATGGACCATATACCAAGCGGTACTGCAAATCGATTTCGTGCAAGTATGGTCCGCAATTTTCGTCGCGTCGGCAGCGAGTTTGATTTTCTTCGGCACGATCAATTTTCTGGAAAAGCGTTATGTCTTCTGGAAGTGAGTCCGTATGTGGGCAATCTATGGCGGCCTTGCCAGCGGGAAAGGCCGCCCGGCCTCTCTCCGCGGCCGAACGCCGCGCGCGATACTTTAATTCGGCAAATGCGTTCAATATCAGCTTGCCTGAAGTACCCGCAGGAATCTTCTCTGAGCCCATCGCGGCGGCTCAGCGGGACGGCGCCGCCACAGGCTATGTTGAATGCGATCAGTCAGCCGCCTTGGCTACGCCATACCCTGCGACAACCCCTTTCATGCTGGCCAGGTACGCCCGCATTAATGCGGGCGAAACTTTGGCGGCGAACTTTACCGCCAGCGGTTCCATCTGGTACGTCATGCACGGATCGATGCAGGTCGTGAATCTGGATGGAGAGGCGGATCAGCGTGTCGGTACAGGTGACGTGCTGTATCTGCCGGCCGGGGCGCATATCGTGGCCAATACCGGCGGTGCCGCCTGCGTCGCATGGCTGGTAACCGATGAGCCTATGCTGGCCCATCACGGCTTGCGCGCGGTTGCTGCAGCGTCGTTGGGCCGCGACGCTGGGGCGGTATTGTTTCGGGCCCAGGATATCGCTGATCAGGTCGAGACGATCTACAGAACCGTGCCGGATGCCGGCACCTCAGGGATGGCAGTGGTGTTTTCGGCGCAGGCGCATGAAGACAGCCGCAATCTGATGCCTAATTTGACCTTGTCGTTGAATACCTTGCCCGCGCATTGCCACCAGTCGCCGCATCGGCATAACTCCGCTGCCCTGACTTTGGTCGTGGCCGCAGACCGGTGCCATTCACGAGTGAGTGAGCAGCAATGCCAGTGGACGGCCGGTGCGACACTGGTCACGCCGGCCGGCGCACCGCATTCGCATCACAATGATGGTGACACGCGCGCGGCATTTTTGATCGTGCAGGATGGCGGCCTGTACTATCAGGCCCGCACGATGGGGTTCGAGTTTCTAGGAAGGCATGCGGATTGAGTACGCTCGCCATCGGGAATGGATTATTCCTGAATCGCAACCTGCGCCTGTATTATCGAATACAGATTCCTGGGATCCTGCAATTCGGGTATTAGCGCGACGTCGCGACCTATCCCCTGTTGATTGGCGTGTTCATACAGCAGACGTAGTGCGGAATAGTCTTCCAAGGCAAAGCCAACCGAATCAAAAATCGTGATGTCGCTAGCTTCGATCCGGCCCGACGCCTCTCCGCTGAGCACGCGCCATAGCTCAGTTACCGGGAAATCGGCGGACATTTGTTGGATGTCGCCTTCGATACGGCTCTGCGGTTCGAACTCGACAAAGGTCAGGGCATTGTTCAGAATGGCGCGATGCAGCTCGGTTTTGCCCGGACAATCGCCGCCCACTGCGTTCAGATGCATGCCCGGCTCGACCATTTCGGGCGTCAGGATGGTGGCATAGGCCTTGTCGGCAGTGACCGTTGTGACAATGTCGGCTCCACGTACTGCTGCGGCCGTGCTATTGGCGAAGATGATATGCAGATCTGGTGCGGCTGCGAGGTTGTCGGCCAGTTTGTGCGTGGCCTCGGGATCTATGTCGTAAACGCGCAATTCGTCGATCCCCAACAGGTGATGAAAGGCCAAGGCCTGAAATTCGCTTTGTGCGCCATTGCCGATCAGGGCCATCGAGCTTGCATCTTTACGCGCTAGCGCCCGGGCAGCCATGACGGAGGTGGCCGCCGTGCGCAGTGCTGTCGTGAGCGTCAATTCGCTGATCAGCAGCGGTTTTCCCGTGGCGATGTCGGCCAGCGCGCCAAACGCCATGACGGTCGGCAGCCCTAAGCGCGGGTTTTTGGGATGGCCATTGACGTACTTGAAACTATAGAGTCGGTCATTGGACACCGGCATCAATTCGATGACCCCGTTGGGGGAGTGCGCTGCCAGTCGTGCAGATTTGTCGAATTCCTGCCAATGGAGGAAATCGTCATGAATGGCTTGCTCCAATTGACCCAGCAAACGGGGCAGCGTTTGACGTTCGATCAGCGAGACGACATCAGAGGTGGTCAGCAGCAGCGTCATGGTCGCTCTCCCTTGTTCAGGCGTCAAGGTTGCGCGGTGTGACGGTCAAGACATCGTTCGTATCTCGACACGTCCTGCGCGCAAGTATCGGCGTGGACAAGTATCGCCATCGACGGTAATGATCCCGCCGTTGTTGTCAGCATACTCCTCTGCGACCGTAATGTGGCAGTTGCGGCACTCACCGTCTGGCTTTCTCGGAGCGCGCTTCCCAGAAAACAACGCGCCGATGGATGGCTCGCATGATCAACGAGCCTGTCAAACCAATGGCGGCGAGCAGCAGTACGCCAGAGAACATGGTCGCCAAACTCATGCTGACCGATGCGGAGGCGATCAAGTAGCCCAGACCCTGTTGTGCGGAGAGAAACTCGCCTACGACAGCGCCGATCAGGGCGAGCGATACGCCAATCTGCAAGCCGGAGAAGATTTCTCCGGATGCTGCGGGCAGCTTCACGTGCAGCAGCAGGTATAGACGGGAAGCAGAGAACGCGCGGCAGGCGTCCAGCAGTTCGGGATCGGTGCGCTTGATACCATTTACGGTATTCACAAAGAGAGGAAAGAAGCAGACGAGCGCCACCAGCACGACTTTGGACGCCATGCCGAAACCGAACCACACCAGAATGATCGGGCCCAGGGCGACCTTGGGCATGGCTTGCAGGCCGATCAGCAAGGGATAGAAGAATCGTTCAAAGGTGCGCGATTCGGCCAGCAATGCGCCCATGAATACCGCCAGGCCGCAACCGATCGCATAGCCGCTGAGCGTTTCCCCCAAGGTTGTAGCGATGTGCGGCCAGAGCTCTCCGGAAATCAGGCCGTGGTATAGCGCTGAGAATACGGATGCCGGCGGCGGCAGCAGGTAATCGGGGATGGTGAAAATCTCGATCGATACGTGCCACACCAGAACCAGGACGGCCAGGCTGATGAGCGGATAGAGAAACGCGGTGATATCAAGTCGCTTGAGCATGGGTGAAATGACGTCGCAAGTGATGGCAGGCTGCGGTGAAGTCGGCGTCGTTCAGGGTGTCGAGCGTACGTGGACGTGGCAGGCCGGGGCGGTAGTCTTCGATGATGCGCCCCGGGCGAGGGGACATCACCAGGATGCGATCTGCGAGGAATACGGCTTCGGGAATGCTGTGCGTAATGAACAGCACGGACTTCTTCTGCGTGCTCCAGATGCGTTGCAGCTCCAGCGTAAGGGCTTCGCGGCTCAAGGCGTCCAGGGCGGCAAAAGGCTCGTCCATCAGCAATAGATCCGGATCGGGCAGGAGCATGCGAGCGATCCCGACGCGCTGCTGCATGCCGCCAGACAGCTCATAGGGATAGTTGCCTGCAAAGCCGGATAGCCCGACGAGTTCGAGCAGGTCCTGAGCTCGCTGGCGAGCGGGGGCCGCGGGCAACTTTAGTGTCGTGGCCGGTAGCAGCACATTGTCCAGGACGGTTTTCCACGGTAGAAGATTGGGCTTTTGGAAAACGACGCCCGCGCGGCGGCTTGGTCGAGTAATGCGTTCGTTAGCCAGCCGCAGTTCCCCTTCTGTCGCCGGTAGCAGGCCGGCGGCCAGTTTCAATAAAGTCGATTTGCCGCAACCTGACGGACCAAGCACTGCGACAAACTCGCCGGCCTCGATCTGCAGGTCTATTCCATGCAGAGCCTGAATGAGACCCGTGCGAGTTGGATATGTCAGCCCGACACCTTCAAGACTCAGGCTGGCGCTCATTGTGCCCCCTGCTCAGCGGCCCGGGTTTGCGAGTCTTGGTGCGAGCGTACGGCAGCACGGAGGAACTCATGGACGCGCGACCATGAGACCGTATTGGCGCGCGCGTTGGCTTCGGGCGTGCCGCCGCCGGTCAAGACCACCTGGGCCACAGGGTGGGGTTTGGCGATCAGGGTTGTCGGCAGGTTTGGTAAACCTATCGCATGACCTGCTCCATCGCCACGTACGTGTTCGACCGGCCAGGCGTGTTGATGGTCATGCAAGGTTTTCTCGACCTGCTCGCTATACCAGGACGACGGCCAGAACCCGTCGTCTGTGCCGGATATCAACATGACCGGACCTCGGATTTGTTCCACGGGGATGCGTGCTGCGGCTACCGCGTCTTGATTGCGCATGGGTGTGTGAAAGGCGGGTTCCTGACGTACGGATTCGCCGTTTTCCGGGCGCTGATGGAACGCGCTCCAGTCTGCCTGGTCGTTGTTCTGCCAGACGTTGGGGAGCGGTTTGCCTTGCCAGGTCCATACGGGGGAGTCGGGTGCCTGGCCCTGTTCGCCTGCACGCAGCGTGCCGTGAATCACCGAGCTCGGTACATAGGCGATGGTGGCGCTGATCTGGTCGGGAAAGCGCGAGGCCAGCAGCAACGACAGTTCGCCACCGCGTGACTGGCCCGTGATGGCGACAAAGCCATTTTCCGGTTGCAGCTGCTGATGTACCCAGGACAGTGCGTGCTGAAAATATTCCAGCGGCATGTTCCCGATGCTGTCGGGCAGGCCGGGCGCCTTGAAGTACCCTAATGCCAACGCGCTATAGCCATGGGCTGCGTATAAGGCGGCGCGCTGTCTGGGAATTCCGCCGCCCGATCCGTTCATGACGATGATGGCCGGGTGAGGACCGGATGTGGCCGGCGTAAACAAGGTGCCGACCAAGCCGGACTCCGAGATCTCGCGGCGAGTGACGCCCTCTACGAGAAATCGCTGGACGAGTTCGGCGTGCGCCTCTTGGCCTTGGTTGTTCCGCGCCGATAGCCGAATCGACAGTGTTTCGGTTTCTTCGGAGCGGGCGGCGTCGGTGGGAGGCGATTGGCGTTGCAGTGACCAAGCGACTGCCATGGCATCCGCGATGGCCCAGTCGCCGTGCTGCGGCGCTTGGACGTCCAGATCGACGATGCCGTCAGCGCCCGCGACAAAATCTGCCGTGCTGCGCCAGATGCTGCCATCTGGATGCGTCAAGGCTGCCACGAGTTGTATCGGACCTGGCTGGAATCCGATCAGTTGAATCTGCCTGCGCACATCGACGGCGGCGGCCCGAGGACTGACGTTAATGCGTGGATGACTCATTTCGCGCTCCGGGCTTGCTGGCGTACTGCCTCCGCATCGAAATCATTGATCTGCGAAATCAGATCGTTCGAAAAGATGTTGTTGATGGGGACTTCGGCGGAGGGATACTCGCCTGCGTTCGCCATGGCTTGAATACCGCCTTGAATGGCTGTCAGGTCGTACTGGCCAGGCACGCGGGGCTGGCCGTCGGGTTTGTTGAGTACACGGTTCAGGCGGCGTGACAGCAGTGTGGTCGCATCGGTCAACGCGCGTGCGGGATCCGCGTCCGCAGGTTTTGCTTGAGGATTTGCACGCCAGAATGCCTGGACGCAATATTCGGGGTTAGCCTGGCACGCGATTTGGGCCTTGGTATAGGCGCGGGCAAACCGGACCAGCAGATCGGGATGATCGCGGAAGTTATCGGTATGGGTGATGAAACCATTCCCGGCTGTCTCGCTGAAGACCTCGGGATAGGCAATGCGGCGGATTTTGGTGCCGGACATCTCCAGCATGTCGTTCCAGCTGCTATTGAAATTCAATGCATCGACGCGCCCCGTCTTCAGTGCCTGAAAGCCTGATGCCAGCGCGCCCACTGCGACATATTGGACGTCTTTGCCGGGAGTGAGTCCGGCAGTGCGCAAGGCAGCACGTCCGCCGGGAATGGTGCCCCACGTCAGCGCGCCCACACCGATCTGTTTGCCTTTCAAGTCGGCGATGGTTTTGATCGGCGAGTCCGCCAGCACTGCGAACTCCATCGTATTGGATGGCACGCCGTTATAAAAATAGCGCAGCGGCAGAATGTCTTTGCCGCTGAAATAGCTGGAGATGATGGGTTCCGACGTCGGATAGCCAAAGGTCACGCGTTTGCTGGCGACCTGAGGCAACAGTGCGCCTGCACCTTGAAAGACGATGGTTTTGACTTCCAGATTCTCCTGTTTGAAGAATCCGAGTTCCTGTGCGGCGGCATATGGCGCGCCGTCGTGCACGGCGGGCGGAATGGCCAAGGCAACAGTGACTTCGTCCAGCGCGTGGGCTGAAAGAGGAGCGATCGCCGTGATAGCGGTCATCAAGCTGATCAACGTAAAGCGCATGGTGAGTCCTTTCAAAACGGTCGGCGATACCTGCAGTCTGTATCGCGATATAAACGACATGGTGTTGTGTGCGGGATCAGTCCGCGTGTTGGGGATCCAGGCTCAATCGCCTCGCAGCCTCTGCCAGCAATTGATGACGATCGATCTTGTTCGTTGACGCCAGAGGCAGCGCGTCGACGAACCAGACCTGACGCGGGTGCTGATACGCCGGGGCGTTTGCCAACGCATACTGTCTGATCTGTTCGGCGTCGGCATGTTGGCCGGCGCGCAACACAATGAATGCCACGGGCTTGGTGCCTTTGATGTCATCGTCGACGGGTACCACCGCGGCTTGCTGAACGGCAGGATGCTGTTCGAGCATTTTTTCGACTTCACCTGGGTAGATGTTCTCGCCGCCGCTGACGAACATATCGTCGCGCCGGCCGACAAAATAGTAAAAGCCATCCGCATCGCGGCGAAAAACGTCGCCAGTGATGTAATGACCGTCGGCGGTGAAGGGCAGCGCCAGGTCAGGGCGCTGGTGATATCCCTGCATTAAACCGGGGCTGCGCAACGTCAGAATGCCTTGTTCCGGGCCGTCTCCGGGCCCCGGCTGCAATTGCACCGAGACCAAGGGATGCGGATAACCCACCGACATCGTCGGTGTAGGCAAGCCTGCCGGATGCGGACCAAATACAACGGGGCCACCCTCGGTCGTGCCATAGGCGTTGATGACACGCGCGGCCGGAAACATGGCGTGAATCTGTGTCAGCAGGCTGGCGCTGACCGGGGCAGAGCCCATGCGGATGACTTTAACGGACGATAGATCGATGCGTGCCAGCAGATCGCGTTCGCGCAGCATCATCGCTATCATGGGCGGAACGGCAGTGAGCCACGTGCAGCGATAGGTGCCGATGGCATCGATGTAGGCGGCCGCTGTGAACTGAGGCAGCAGTACCGTCGTCGCATGGCTGGCCAACGACAGAAAGGCCAAGGCGAGCGCATTCATGTGATATAGCGGCGCGGCAATCAGTGCGCGTTCAGATGCCAAGGGGGTCGCCTTGCGCCGCGTATCGACGGTCCACCATTGGCCCGCATGCGATAGCCGGACTCCCTTGGGTTTTCCGGTGGAGCCGGACGTATACAACATCAGCGCCGTATCGTCATCGCCAGGTGTGTATGAAGGCGTGCTGCCCTCGGCGCGCCACGCGTCGAACTCTGGCGTATCCAGCGCGATGCGGGGAATATGATCAGGAATGGCCGTCGCGCGGGCTTGATCATGCAGCACCAGACGTGCGCCGCTGTCTTGCAGCACGTATTCGATCAGCGCAGGCGGGAACTTGAAATTGACCGGCACCGCAATGAGTCCGGCGCGCATGATGCCCAGTACCGTCGCGATATACGGCACTGAGTTCGCAGCGAGGATGGCGATGCGGTCACCGGTCTGGAATCCTTGTGACAGCAGGGCCTGGGCGACGCCGCGCGCCAGGTCATCGACTTCCGCATACGTATATTGCCGCGCAGTCTCGGGCGTTCCCGCTTTGCCATCCAGCCCTATCAGTGCGATTTGCTGCGGATCGGCCTTAGGGTCTATCAGGTCACCGAGGTTCTTCAGAGTAGTCATGATACGGACTGCGTGGCAATGGAGAAAAATTCAAGGCCGGTCGGATGGTGCGCCGGGCGTGTTGACCCGGACGCACCGCGCTATCACGCCTTGGGCTTGGGCGTGGAATAGGCGCCGCGGCCGCTGGCCAGCAGCTTGCCTTCGGCGTCGTACACGTAGGCTTCGGCAATCGAAATCTGCGAGCCGAATTTGATGACTTTGCCTTTGGCGTGCAGGTCGCCACGCATCGCAGCGCGGTGGTAATCCACGCGCAGGTCAATGGTGGGAACGCCGCGTCCGGTCTGCGATACGAGTGCCCAGTCAGCCGTCAGATCGACCAAGGCTGCCAGAATGCCGCCATGGGTGTAGCCGCCGTCGGGATTGACGACCCATTCTTCGCGCCATTTGGCAGACAGCTCGATTTCGCCTTCAGATACGGACAGGACCTCGATGCCCAGCCACTCGTGATAAGGGCCGCGGCGCAAGCGCGCCTGGATATCTTCTTTGGTGGGGAGTGTGGTTTCGCTCATGATATCGATAATGAAATTTTCAAGGAATTAATTTCGCAGAGGGCGTCAAATCAGGGCTTGACGATGACTTTGCCCAGCACTTCGCGGTCGCGGATCAATGCCAGCCCTTCGGCGGCTTGTTCCAGCGGCACGACGCGATCGATGACGGGTTTGACGCTGCCGTCAGCCACCATGTCCAAAAGGGCCTTGAGGTTGTCGTCGTAGAAGCTGTTCGAACCCTTGATGTTCAATTCGAAGCTCCACACATAGCGCAGGTCTTCCTTTGGATCATGGCCTGCCGTGGCGCCGCATACGAGCAGGGTGCCGCCGCGCTTGAGGCATTTCAGTGACGGCACCCAGGTGTCGCCGCCGGTGAAGTTGATGACCACATCCACGCCACCCTCGTTGTTGCGACGCTGGGGTTTGCCATACTGCGCGATGGCCCATTTCGAGAAATCGGTGTCGCGATAATTGATGACGTGGTCGGCGCCGATCTTGAGCAGTTGCTCGCCTTTGGCGTCGCTGCCTGCGCAGGCGATGACCTCTGCGCCCAGCAGTTTCGCCAGGATGACGCAGGCGGTGCCTACGCCGCCGCTGGCGCCCAACACCACCACGCGATCACCTGCCTTGACGGTGTTGTGGGTGATCAGCATGCGGTGTGCGGTGCCATAGGCGACGGGCAGGGCGGCCGCGTCTTCGTAGCTGACTTTCTCGGGCAGGGCGATCAGTTGCTGTGCGGACACCAGGCAATATTCGGCCATCCCACCGTCCAGCATTTCGCCCATCAGGCCTTTGGCGCGATTCAGCGGGTTGACCAGCACGCGGTCGCCGACTTTCCAGTCAGCCACGTCGTCACCGACTTCGACAATTTCGCCCGCCATATCCAGGCCGATCACGACCGGCAGCGGCACTTTGATACCGGGCATGCCGCGCACGGTGAAGACGTCGTGATAGTTGAATGAGGACGCACCCACGCGAATCACCACATGGCCTGCGGTGGCGGTGGGCGCGGGTTTATCGGTGACGACCTTCAGCTGGTCCAGGTCGCCGTGTTCGCTCAACAGCAGGGCTTTCATGGTTTTGCTCATCGCTATTCCTTTGGAGTGTTACTTGATGGTTTTGGATTGTTCGTAGGGACCGGTCACGAAAAGATCGTCTTTGAGTTCGCCCTTGATCATTCCGCTTTCTGTGAAAACCTGATGCTCGCGTTTCAGGGTGGCGATATCTGCCGGCTCGAATGCAACGCGATTCATGTTCGACCACTGGCCTGCATAGACGCGAGCATCTTGTTCGGGGAGGTTGGCGGACTTTTGCAGGATCTCCACGACTTCGTCCCGGTGCGTTTCGCCCCACGACAGGGTGTTGCGCATGCCTGCCAGTACACGCGCCACCACATCGGGATGCTGCGCGATGAATTCGCTACGCACGGCGCCGATGCCGATATAGGGCACAGAGTCGCTCTTGGTCAGCTTTTTCCATTCGTCGGCAAACGTACCCAGGCGCGTAACTTTCAGTTCGCTCAGTTGGGCGATCGTGACGGAACGCAACGCTGCGGCATCGACCTGTTTTTGTGCGAGGAATTGCGCGATGCGGGATTCGTTGCCGCCTACTAGCGAGAAATCGCCGTTCTTGATGCCATAGTTGCCGTCCAGCACCGCACCGGCGATGACAGACACAGAACTGCCGGCGGGCGACATGCCGACCTTTTTCCCACGCAGTTGTTCCAATGAAGTAATCGGCGACCCTTCAGGTACGACGAATTGCACGTCGGCAGGCTGCGTCGCGGAAAAGACCTTGATGGGCACGCCTTCGGCGGCGCTGCTGAACACGCCTGCTGCAGGCGCGCCAAAGGCCAGATCGATCGAGTTCGAGGCCAACGCGCGCAAGGGGGCGTTGACGTCGGGGAAACGAACGAATTCAACGTCCAGGTTTTGTTTCTTTAAAAAATCGGTAGCCTCCAGCACTGAGCCATAGCCCAGGCTGACACCGCTGCTCCAATAGCCGATACGTACTTTGTCGGCGGCGAGGGCATTGGCAGAGGCAAGCAAGGCTGCTGCTGCCAGTGTGACGGGCAGACACTTTTTCCAGTTCATCACAAAAACTCCGTTGAGTTTTAAATCGGTTTCCAGCGGAACAGACGGCGTTCCATCGGTTTCAACAGCCCTCCTTCGAGGGCCAGCATCAGCAAGACCAGCGTGAGCGTCCACGCAAACACTTGGTCGGTTTGCACCAGATCGGCCGCCTGACGCAGGCGGTATCCGATGCCGTCCGAGGAGCCCAGCGTTTCGGCAACGAGCGACACGCGCCAGCCGAATCCGAAGGCCAATCGGGCGCCGGAGAAAAAGTAGGGCAGGATGGTGGGCAGATAAATCTTGCGCAGGATTTGCGTGCGCGACATGCGAAAGCTGCGCGCCAGATCTATATGCTGTTTGTCTACGTTCTTTGACCCCTGCCATACATTGGTCAGGATCAGCGGCATGGCGGTCATGAAGACAACAAAGATCGTCGTCGCGTTTGATATGCCAAACCAGATGATGGCGAACACCGCCCAGATTGCCGACGAGACGGTATTGATTACCGAGAGCAGTGGTTCGAAAAAATTGGCCAGCGTACGATTCGCTCCTAGCGCCAAACCCAATGGTGTGCCTACGATAGTGGCCAGGACAAAGCCCATTGCTACGCGGTACAGCGTCATGCCGATGTCGTGCAGGAACGTGGGCGTGGCGAACAGGGCCTGCATGGCCGTCCAGACTTTCGTGGGGCCGGGCAGGATAAAGGCCGGCATGCGTGATGCTGCAAGCGCCCAGATGGCGATAAAGACCAGGGCGAGGAACAGACGCTGACTCAGCAGAATCCACACGGAACGCCCGGCGGTTTGCGTCATGGTGTCACCTTCAGGCGGAGTTGACGGGTTAGTTCGGCCGTGTCCGGGTCGGTGGGCAGGCGAGGACGGGCCAAAGGCACGTCGACGATTTGTTTGACGCGGCCGGGACGAGGCTCCAGCAGCACGATGCGATCCGCAAGCACGACGGCTTCTTCAACGTCGTGCGTGACAAACAGAATGGTGGCACCGCTGTCGGCCTGAATCCGCAGCAGTTCCTGATGCATCTGGCTGCGCGTGTGCGGGTCTAGCTTTGAAAAGGGTTCGTCCATCAGCAGTATTGACGGCTGGACGACCAGGCTGCGTGCCAGGGCGACGCGGCTGCGCATACCGCCGGACAACTGATGGGGCCACGATTGAGCGAATTCGGCCAGTCCCACGGTGCGCAAGGCTTGTTCTGCACGTTCGTGCCGCTCGTGGCGGGACAGGGACTGGGCCTCCAGGCCGAACTCAACGTTGTCGCGCACGGTGCGCCAGGGCAGCAGGCGGTCTTCCTGGAACATATATGCCAGTTTGTGCCACTGCTTGAACTGCGCGGCGGGCTGGCCTTCGATGTCCAGGTCGCCCCTATCGAACGAATCCAGGCCCGCAACGATGTTCAGCAATGTGCTTTTTCCGCACCCGGATGCCCCCAGCAAAGCCACGACTTCGCCGCGGCGTACGTCGAATGACACGTCGCGCAAGGCTTGCAGCGAGCCATAAAACTTGTTGAGTTGCGTCGCCTGCAGCACGATGGGGGCGGCGCTGCGGGCGGCATTACCGGCCAATACGATGTCGGGTTGGGCGCTCATCGCCAGCTCCCTGGGCCGCTAATAGGAATGGCCGCACCGGTTTCCGCCAGACTTGCATAAAGTTTCTCCATGGTCATTGCCTGGAATGTCTCAATATGTCGTCGCGCGATCAGCTCGGCACGCTTGCCGTCCTGGTCTTCGAAAGCTGAAATCAAGGCGTTATGGTCGTGCTTGATTTCCGGCTTGGTTTTCTGGACGCCAAATCCCAGCGCGACCAGCCGGGACATTTCGTCCAGCAGCGATGCCAATGTGCGGTGCAGCCGTTCATTGCCGCAGGCGGCCGAGATGGCCAGATGAAAAGCTGAGTTTGCGTCCATGAACGCATCAATCTGATCGTTCAATTGCATGACCGGGTGTTGCACTCGGCAAGCGGCCTCGAGTTCGCGCAGCTGTGCGATGTCAACGCGGCCTACGGCTAGACGTGCCGCCAGGGGTTCGAGCTGCACGCGCAGCGTGAAGACTTCCTCCACGTCCCGCAAGGTAATGGGTGCAATTTGATAGCCCTTGCGGGGGCGTGACTTTACAAAGCCTTCATGGGCCAGTCTTACCAAAGCGATACGCACGCTGTTCTTGCGGATGCCGTACCTGGTCATCAGCTCCGGCTCCGTCACAAATGCGCCGGGAGGCAAGCGGCAAGAAAGTATGTCGCGCCGCACGCGGGTGTAGGCATCATCCCCAAAGCTCAAGGCGCTGTTTGCTTCATGTGCAGGTGCAGAAAAAACAGGAGGAAAGATCATGGCCGCCGCATCTAGAGTGGATGTGTAGGCAGCTCACAGATGTTTCCAGAACCGCCTACATGAGACCATTCTAGGTACTCACATGCGAAGTGTGAAACATCAATACGCACTATGCATATAAGTAAAAACCATATAAATCAAAGACTTGTGAGCGGCTCACGTGAGCTGCTCACACGATTTTCTCGAGGAAGTTGACCGCACATGGTGCGTGCGAAAGAGGGAGCAAAACGGCGTTTTGCGTCGCCGCAATTATGCGGGTAGTTCTGCGCCGCAATAGCGACATCCAGCGAATTGTTCATTGCTGGCGGTTTGGCTTGGCGGCAAGTCTGCTCGTGGCGCGTGCAGGCACTCATGCGCCAGCCACTGGCGCAGCAGGTCGTAGCTTTCCATATTGCTACGCCACGTCGGTGCACATAGGTAATAGCCGAGTGAGCCTTCAAATGTTTGCTGAAACACATCGACGAGTTCGCCTGTGGCTAGCTCTCGTTCGATGAGGCAATCCGGTATGAGCGCAACGCCCAAGCCGGATGCGGCGGCCTGGATGATCATGGTGAAGAGATTGAAGCCGGGCCCAAAGCGGGCGCGGCTATATTCGCCCGTGGTGCTGGTAAACCAGTCTTCCCATGCCTGGGGAATCTCGATGTGTTGGAGCAGCGTGCAGCGCTTGATGTCATCAAAGCGTTTGATGCGTTGCCGATCAAGATAATCGGGAGAGCACACGATCCGGGTTTCGCGGCCGATCAGATAAGTCGCCGTGCCATCGGGCCAGTCGCCGTAGCCGTATTCAATAGACGCATCGAAGTCGAGCTCCGTGCTTTTATAGTCCGCCACGGTATAGCGCACAAAATTGATGGAGATATCCGGGTGAATGGCCCTGAAGGTCTTGAGTTTGGGAAGCAGCCACTGTGATGCAAATGTCGGGGCGACCGATAAGCTCAGGGACTGAGCGGATTGCTGAGTTGTCATTACCTGGGAGGTCGCGCTTTCAAGCGCGCGAACTGCCGGCCTGATGAGGCTGAGGTAGGTCGTCCCCATTCGCGTCAATTGCAGTCCGTTGGGCGTACGCAAAAAAAGTGTGTGCCCGAGATAACTTTCCAGGGTCGCGATGTGCCGGCTGATGGCGCTCTGTGTCACAAACAAGTCTTTTCCCGCCTTGGAGAACGACAAATGACGTGCCGAGGCGATAAAAGCGTTCAGCTCAGAGAGAGTGGGGCAGCGGCGTCTCATGGGGCGTATGAGTAAAACTCATATGGCTGTTCAAATTTGTGTCGAATTTCTAAGGGGGAACCCCATATCCTTCGAGGCGATTGTAGCGGTAGAGTGCGGCCTGTCGTATTTTGTCTGGTTAAATCGTTACCGTTATGAAGCCCGTCGTCGTAAAAAATTGCAAGATCCTTAATACTCGTACGTTGGTCCTCGAGGAGGCACAGAATGTGCTGATCGAAGACGGGCTAATTTCCCGGATTGGCGGCTCAGAAGTGGTGTCGCCGGAGGCTGAAGTGATCGACGCTCAGGGCAAGACACTCATGCCAGGCATGATCGACTGCCACGTGCACGTCGTGGCCTCGTCCTTTAATCTGGGGCGCATGGCGAGCATGTCCAACACCATGGCGCTGTTGCGTGCGTTGCCCATCATGCAGGGCATGTTGGACCGGGGCTTTACCTCGGTGCGCGATGCAGGCGGCGCCGATTGGGCACTGGCCGATGCGGTGACGTCGGGGTTGATCGATGGCCCACGCGTTTTCTGCTCTGGCAAGGCCTTGTCTCAAACCGGAGGCCATGCAGATTTCCGCGCACGTAATGACATTCTGGATGATCCCTGCTCGTGCGCCGGGAAAATCGGCAATATCGGCCAAGTGGTCGATGGCGTTGATGAGTGCCGCCGGGCGGTGCGCGAGCAAATACTCAATGGCGCCACCCAGATCAAAGTGATGGCGTCGGGCGGAGTGTCTTCTCCGCATGACCCGGTTCAGAATCTGGGTTTCTCCGAAGCTGAGCTGACTGCTATCGTAGAAGAAGCCGACAACGCCAACACGTACGTCATGGCACATGCCTACACCGCGCGCGCCATCATCCGCGCAGTGAAGTGCGGTGTGCGCACGATTGAACATGGCAACCTCGTCGATCACGAAGCCGCTCAGCTCATGAAGGAGCGTGGCGTCTACATGGTGCCCACGGTCATAACGTACGAGGGCTTGGCCAACGAAGGCGAGCGCTATGGCTTGCCGGCCGATTCAGTCAAGAAGATCGCCGACGTGCGCACGCATGGCATGCGCGCTCTGGAAATCCTCGAAGAAGTCGGCGTGAAGATGGGTTTTGGCAGCGACCTGCTGGGCGAAACCCACTATATGCAGTCCCAGGAATTGGTGCTGCGCAGCCGCGTCGTGGGCAATGCCAAGGCCATTCAGCAAGCCACCTTGATCGGTGCGGAGATCCTCAATCACGAGGGCCGTCTGGGCGAAGTGGTCGAAGGCGCCTACGCCGACCTGTTGTTGATCGACGGCAATCCGCTGGAAAACGTCGAACTGCTCACAGACACCGACTCGATCAAGCTGATCGTGCAACGCGGCCAAGTCTACAAGAACGCCTGCTGACAGGCCTCATCATTCCCTCTCGGATTTCATTATGTTTTCTATATCGGAGCGCCTGGAGCGCTTGCCGTTCAGCCGCTTTCATTTCAAGCTGCTGATGATCGGCGGCCTCGGGCTGGCTTTTGAGGCGCTGGACGCCGGCATCATCGCTTTTATCATTCCCTCGCTGCGTACGCAGTGGGGCCTGACAACCGGCGAAATCGGCTGGATTGCCAGCAGTACCTACGTGGGCTTTCTGGTGGGCGCCTTGTTCTCCGGCATCCTCGGAGACCGCTTTGGCCGTAAAAAGGTCATGATGTGGGCCTTGCTGCTATTTTGCTTGGCGACATTTGCCAATGCTTTCGCGACGAATTTCCATGAGTTCTACATCCTGCGCATGATTGCCGGCGTCGGGATGGGCGCAGAGGGCGCCATCATCGCGCCGTATCTGGCCGAGTTCGTCAGCAGCAGATACCGTGGCCGTTTCACGGGTGCGTTGGCGGGTTTCTTCTCATTTGGTTTTGTGCTGTCGGCGCTGCTGGGTTATTTCATTGTGCCGATGAGCGATGATGGCTGGCGCTGGATCATGATCATCGCGTCAGTGCCGGTGGTTTTCCTGTTGTGGTGGCGCAAATCGCTGTTCGAGTCGCCGCGCTGGCTCGAGCACGTGGGCAGAACGGCCGAAGCCGATCGTATCTGCTCCAACATCGAGAACCAGGTGCAACAGCACCTGGGCCGTCCCTTGCCCATGCCTGTCTCGACGCGCAAGGCAGGCACCGCGAAGCCCGCGGCCCCGCAGCAGAGTGCGTTGGCGAAACTGGTGTCGCTGTTCTCGGCCAAGTACCTTGGCACCACGGTATTGGTGTGGGTGTTCTGGATCACAGTGCTGTTCTGCTATTACGCATTCCTGGTGTGGATCCCGAGCTTGTTGGTCGAGCGTGGTTTTACGATCACCAAGAGTTTCTCGTTCACGATTCTGATTTACTTGGCGCAGATTCCGGGATATTTCTCGGCAGCTTATTTCAATGACAAATTCGGCCGTAAGTACACCATCCTGGCCTACATGTTGTTTTCGTGCCTGGCTGCGCTGGGGCTGGCCTTTGCCAACGGCGAGGCCGAGATCATCTTGTTGAGCATGCTGCTGTCCTTTGGTATGAACGGCGTGATTGCGGGTCAGTACACGTATACCGCTGAAATTTATCCCACAGCGATTCGCGCGACCGGTATGGGTGCTGCCTCCGCCTTTGCACGAGTTGGGTCGATTGCCTCTCCGACCATTGTCGGCGTTGCTTATCCCGTTCTGGGATTTGGTGGCGTGTTTGCCATGATGACGACGATTCTGCTGATCGGCGGCCTCGGTATTTTGTTCTTTGGCAAGAACACCCGTGGTGTGGTGCTAGAGGAAATCGAGGCATGAGTTCGCCATTTCAGTCATGTGCCGCTCACGCCCGGGCATTGAGTCTGGCGAGCACAGAGCAGGCTCAATGGGAGGTTATTTCGGGTTTGCTGAAAGAGGCTTTCGGATACGCCTTGTTCACGTCGCTGCTCTATCTGGAAGAGCACCGTTTGATGAAACGGCTCCATACCTCTGATGAAAGCATCAGTCCATTGGGCGGATTCAAGGCGACGGGTGCAGGGCCATGGTCCCGCCGCGTGCTCGAGCAAGGGCAGTTTTATATTGCCAGCAACGAGAACGATGTACGGACTGTGTTTTCCGAAGCGTCGCTGCTGATCGACCGCGGCCTGCATTCGGCTTTCAATATTCCTGTGCGCCACGGGGGACGCGTGATCGGTTCGCTCAATCTGCTGAGCCATCGCCATGCCTACGACCAGGTGGACCAGGATCTGGCGACGGTTATTGCCGGAATCTGCGCACCGGTGTTTTTGCAGGCGGTATCGGCCGCGCAGGCTGCTGTTGCCGATGTGGACCGGTCGCAACTCGATAGTGTTTAAGTAGCGCAATCGCGATTCTGCTCGCCGGGCATCTTTGGGATGCTCGGCGTTTTTCTGTTTCTGATTTACACATTACCAAGTTTTCATGGATACCTTATTGCCCGCCGGCCAGCCCACTGATCGGTTTACTCAACTGACGCCTTTGGCTACGCAATCGCCTTTGAAGGCCGCTATCACCGAAGCCTGGTGCCGGCCTGAGCCTGTCGCGATCCCCTGGTTGATGGAGCAGGCGCGTTTGCCCGAAGACATGGTGACGCGTAGCCAGGCCTTGGCGACACGCATTGCGGCCGCTCTGCGTGCGCGCAAGGCCTCGCGAGGCAAGGCCGGCTTGGTACAGGGCTTGTTGCAGGAGTTTTCTTTGTCCTCGCAAGAGGGCATCGCCTTGATGTGTCTGGCAGAGGCATTGCTGCGCATACCCGATACGGCCACGCGCAATGTGCTGATCCGCGACAAGATCAGCCATGGCAATTGGAAAGAACACGTCGGCCAGAGTCCATCGATGTTCGTCAACGCTGCCGCCTGGGGGTTGATGCTGACTGGCAAGCTGGTGGCGACGCACAGCGAACGGGGCATGACGAACTCTCTCGGCCGTTTGATTGCCAAGGGTGGCGAGCCGCTGATCCGCAAAGGCGTGGACATGGCCATGCGCATGATGGGCGAGCAATTCGTCACCGGCGAGAATATGGCCGAGGCGCTCAAGCATGCGCAGGCGCTGGAGACACAGGGCTTTCGTTATTCCTACGACATGTTGGGCGAGGCGGCGCTGACGGCGGCGGATGCGCAGCGCTATTACCAGGACTATGAGCAGGCCATTCATGCCATCGGCCAGGCGTCGAACGGACGCGGCGTGTACGAAGGCCCTGGTATTTCGATCAAGCTGTCGGCTTTGCATCCGCGCTATTACCGCGCACAGATCGGCCGGGTCATGGCCGAGCTGTATCCCAGCGTGCTTAAACTCGCCCGCTTGGCACGTCAGTACGACATCGGCCTGAATATCGATGCCGAGGAAACAGATCGCCTGGAACTGTCGCTGGAGCTGCTGGAAAAACTATGCTTTGAGCCCGAGCTGCAAGGCTGGAAAGGCATAGGCTTTGTCATCCAGGCCTATCAGAAACGTTGTCCCTATGTCATTGATTTCGTCATCGATCTGGCGCGGCGCAGCGGCCAGCGTTTGATGATCCGTCTGGTCAAGGGCGCGTATTGGGATACGGAAATCAAACGCGCTCAGCTCGAGGGCATGGAAGACTATCCCGTCTACACGCGCAAGCCCTACACCGACTTGTCCTATATCGCATGCGCCCGCAAACTGTTGGCTGCACCCGATGCGGTCTATCCGCAGTTTGCGACGCATAACGCCCAGACGCTGGCCACGGTATACGAGCTGGCCGATCCGCAAAGCTACTATCCCGGGCAGTATGAGTTTCAATGCCTGCACGGCATGGGCGAGCCCTTGTATGAACAAGTCGTGGGTTCGGCGGATAGCGGCAAGCTTGGCCGCCCTTGCCGGATCTATGCGCCAGTGGGAACTCATGAGACGCTGCTGGCGTATCTGGTTCGCCGTTTGCTGGAAAACGGCGCCAACACGTCTTTTGTGAACCAGGTTGCAGATCAGGATTATCCGATCGAGTCGTTGGTACAGAATCCGGTCGAGTTGATCGAGAAAATGGCGTTTGCCGAAGGCAAGCTCGGCGAGTCGCATCCCGGAATTCCGATGCCTGCGGATCTGTATGGCCGGGACCGTGTCAATTCGCAGGGGTTGAACCTGGCAAATGAGCATACACTGGCTCAGCTGAGCCATGATCTCACCGAGGCAGCACGCCAGACATTGGCTGCCGGGCCGATGATTGCAGCGGACATGGCCAACGCACGCGATATCGTGCCGCTACCCACGCCGGTTCTGAATCCGTCGATGCATTCGGACCTCGTCGGTTCAGTGCGAGAGGCTACCAAACTGGAGGTCGAGGCGGCGTTGCAGGCCGCTCATGACTTTGCGCCTGCGTGGGCAGATACGCCTGCGAGTGACCGAGCTGCAGCATTGACTCATGCCGCGGACATCATGGAGGCGCAGATCAAGCCATTGATGGGCATCCTGGTGCGCGAGGCGGGAAAAACCTATGCCAATGCGATCGCGGAGGTCCGTGAGGCTGTCGATTTCCTGCGTTATTACGCGGCTCAGGTGCAGAGCCAATTCGACAATGCGACGCACAAGCCCTTGGGACCGGTAGTTTGCATCAGCCCGTGGAATTTCCCGTTGGCGATTTTCACGGGCCAGGTCGCCGCTGCGCTGGCGGCGGGCAATACCGTGTTGGCAAAGCCCGCCGAGCAAACGCCGTTGATCGCTGCACGGGCGATTGAATTGCTGTGGCAGGCGGGCGTACCCCAGGCGGCGGTGCAGTTGCTTCCGGGCCGCGGGGAAACGGTGGGCGCTCAGTTAACGGGCGATGCACGGGTGATGGGCGTGATGTTCACGGGATCGACCGAAGTGGCGCGCATCCTGCAGAAAACCGTGGCGCAGCGTCTGGCACCTGATGGGCAGCCCATCCCGCTGATCGCCGAGACCGGCGGTCAGAACGCGATGATTGTGGATTCCTCGGCCTTGACCGAACAAGTCGTAGTCGATGTCTTGAGCTCGGCGTTCGATAGTGCCGGTCAGCGCTGCTCGGCGTTGCGCGTGCTGTGTGTGCAAGAAGACGCGGCCGACCGGCTGATCACGATGCTCAAGGGCGCGATGGAAGAACTGCGCCTGGGCAATCCCGAGCAGATCGCCAACGATATCGGGCCGGTGATTGACGCCGAGGCTCAAGCCAACATTCAACGCCACATCGACACGCTGCGCGGCAAGGGGCGTGCGGTGCATCAGTTGTGCCAGCGTGATCCCGGTATGGTGCAAGGCACCTTTATTCCGCCGACACTGATTGAATTGCCGGATCTGGCTGATTTGCAGCGCGAGGTGTTTGGACCTGTCTTGCACGTGGTGCGCTATCGCCGCGAGGATCTCGATCTGTTGCTCGCACAGATCAAGGCGACCGGTTACGGTCTGACAATGGGCTTGCACACGCGTATCGATGAGACGATCGATCGTGTGGTGAATGCCGCTCATGCAGGCAACGTCTATATCAACCGCAACATCGTCGGCGCTGTCGTGGGTGTGCAGCCCTTTGGCGGCGAGGGTTTGTCCGGTACTGGGCCCAAAGCGGGCGGCCCGCTCTACGTGTATCGCCTGCTGTCGCGCCGTCCCGGCGCCGCGTTGGCGCAACCTTTCGGTGTGCAGGCGCTGATCCAATCGGCCCCGGCGCGATCGGCGGCGGCATCCTTGGCCCAGTGGCGCCGTGCACAGGGCCATGCCGTAGAAACCGCGCAGCCGTTCTTCAGCGGCGCGGCATTCGAGTTGGCCGGTCCCACCGGCGAGCGCAATACCTATCAGGTGTTGCCGCGCGAGGCGGTGTTATGCCTGGCTGACAATGATGCCGATCGCCTGAATCAGCTGGCCGCTGTATTGGCGGTTGGCAGTCATGCCGTGTGGCCTGGCGCCAATGCTCAAGCCGTGGCGCTGCATGGCCGTTTGCCGCAGGATGTGCGCAGCCACATCACGCTCGCTTCCGATCTGGCGCATGCCAACTTTGATGCTGTCCTTCATCATGGCGACGAGGATTCGCTGCGGCGCACGCTGGCGGCAATCTCGCAACGGGACGGTGCGATTGTGACCGTCACGGGTTTGGCGAGTGGCGAAACGCAAATTCCGTTGGAACGTCTTGTGATTGAACGTGCGCTGAGCGTGAACACCGCCGCCGCAGGGGGTAATGCCAGCTTGATGACGATGGCTTGACGGGGTATCCCCGGCATGACAGCCGGGGATACTGACGCTGGGTCAGCGTCGGCCCACGAATATCCGAGGCTGTCTGCTGGCTGAATACCCTGAAAACAACGGCATGGCATTGCGCCCGAAAATTGTCTAGTATCGAAGTCTGTTACGCCGTATATCAATAAACAGGCAACGGCCGGTGGGTGGCACCACGCATCGGCCGATCGAGGAGACATCCATGCTAGGAATTACCCGGGTTTTGGCTTCATTGGTCGTGGCTGCGCTACCGTGGGCGGCGGGGGCCGCGCCGGCAAAGGTCATGGCGCCGGGAGGGCCCGGCGGCGGCTATGACGCCGCGGCGCGCGTGCCGTTGCAGGTCATGCAGCAGGCCGGCATTTTCACCGACGGGTTTCAGGTCACGAACAAAGGCGGCGCAGGCGGCACGATCGGCTTGGCAGAGTTCATCAACACCAGCAAGAACGACGACAACGCCATCATGTCGATGGGGGCGATCCTGGTCGGCGGCATCATCCTGAATAAATCGCCGGTCTCGCTGGACCAGGTGACGCCGCTCGTCAGATTGACCGATGACGCCGATGTGCTGGCCGTACCGATGGACTCGCCCATCAAGACCGTGGCCGACGTGATCGCCGCGATGAAGAGCAACCCCGGCGCCCTGGCAATCGGGGGTGGTTCGATCGGCGGTGTCGACCAAGTCGCGGCAGGGTTGATCGCCAAATCGGCCGGCGTCGATCCGCGCAAACTCAATTACATCCCCTATCCGAGCGGCGCGGAGCTGGTGCCCTTGCTGGTCAGCGGGCAATTGAAGCTCGCATTGTCGGGTTTGTCGGAATTCAAACCCTATGCGGATCAGAAGCGCCTGCGCATCATTGCCGTGACGTCTGATAAACGCCTCCCAGGCGTTGACGCGCCGACCCTCAAGGAATCAGGCGTGGACGTGGTGATCGGGAATTGGCGCGGTATCGTGGGAGCGCCGGGGATGAGCAAAGAAGGCCGCGCCATGTGGCTGGATCGTTTTCAAAAGATGCACGCCTCCCCCCAATGGAAGCAGACCTTGGAGAAACAGGGCTGGGATGATGCTTATCTCGCAGGCGACGATTTCGCCAAGTTCCTGGACCAGGAAAAAGTCCGCCAGGAGCAAGTTTTGAAAGATCTAGGCCTGGCAAAGTAAGCCATTTCCGCACAGGAGAACGTCATGTCCGCGACGCCGCAACGCCGTCCGTGGTGGTTGGCCTTGGCCGTGATTATTATCGGAGCGATCTGGCTGCAGCAAGGGTATGGGTTGCCGGATGCGGCGGGCTACGGCGGAGTCGGGCCAGGGGCATTTGTCATGCTGGTCGGGCTGATCCTGATTCTGCTCGGATTGGCGTTGATGGCGCAGATCGCGCGCGGCGACTCGTTTGATCCCCAGGAGGCCGAGAGCGCCGAGGCCGGCGCCGC
This sequence comes from Bordetella genomosp. 4, assembly GCF_002261185.1. Classification (GTDB taxonomy): domain Bacteria; phylum Pseudomonadota; class Gammaproteobacteria; order Burkholderiales; family Burkholderiaceae_B; genus Bordetella_A. The sequence goes on along the minus strand of NZ_NEVQ01000022.1, from coordinate 108,332 downwards.
GCCGTCGCGCAAGGCTTTTGCCTTTGCCGCAGCAGGGGCCGGCATTCCTTTACTGACGATGCAATCGCTTGGCTTCCCTCTGACCGCCATGTTGGCGTTTGTCTTGGTCACGCATGCGTTTGGATCGCGCAGGCTGGTGCTCGACAGTGTGATCGGTCTGGTGCTGGGCGGGATTTGCTGGGCGGGATTTTCCTGGCTGGGTGTGACATTGGGTGGCGCATTGCCGCTGGCGGGGTGGTGAGATGAATGCCTTTGATTCCTTGATGGCGGGTTTTGCCGTCGCGTTGCAGCCCGCGCATTTGATGTGGGCCTTTGTCGGGTCATTACTCGGCACTGCCATTGGGGTGTTGCCGGGAATCGGGCCGGCCCTGACGATTGCCCTGCTGTTGCCCGTGACGGTCAAACTGGCGCCGACGGCAGCATTCATCATGTTTGCCGGCGTGCTGTACGGTGCGATGTATGGCGGATCCACGACCTCGATATTGTTGAATACCCCCGGCGAAAGCGGCTCGATGATGACGGCGCTCGAGGGCAACAAGATGGCGCGTGCCGGGCGCGGCGCAGCAGCGCTGGCGACGGCGGCGATCGGGTCCTTTGTGGCGGGGACATTGGCGACCTTGGGTTTGACGTTTCTGGCGCCGGCAATCGCGGAGCTGGCGTTCGTGTTCGGGCCGGCAGATTATTTTGCCTTGATGCTGTTGGCCTTTACGTCGGTATCGGTGGTGTTGGGGACATCGCGGGTGCGCGGCTTTATTGCATTGTTCTTGGGCCTGGCGATGGGTGTGGTGGGTATTGACGGCCCTTCCGGGCAGGCGCGTCTCGCGTTCGGTTCTCCGGATTTGTTGGACGGCATCGACATCACGGTAGTGCTGGTGTCATTGTTTGCCGTCGGGGAAATTCTCTATGTGGCCAGCCGCTATCGCAACGCGCCGCCTGCGGTGAATCCGCTGTCGGGGGGGCGCTGGATGACGCGGCAGGATTGGCGACGGTCCTGGAAACCGTGGCTGCGCGGAACTGCGTTGGGTTTTCCGATCGGGGCATTGCCGGCTGGGGGATCCGAGGTGCCGACGTTCTTGTCGTACACGATAGAGCGCCGATTGAGCCCACATAAAGAGGAATTCGGCAAAGGCGCGATCGAGGGGGTCGCAGGGCCAGAGGCGGCGAACAACGCCGCGGCGGCAGGCATTCTTGTGCCGTTGTTGACCTTGGGCTTGCCTACATCGGCCACTGCTGCCGTGTTGCTGGCCGCATTTCAAAGCTATGGCCTGCAGCCTGGACCCTTCTTGTTCGTCAACAGCGCCGACCTGGTATGGGGGCTGATTGCGTCGCTATATGTAGGCAACCTGATGCTGCTGGTGTTGAATCTGCCGCTGGTGGGCCTGTGGGTGCGATTGCTGTTGGTTCCTCGTCCGTATCTGTATGCGGGCATCCTGGTTTTTGCCATGGTCGGGATCTGGGGCGTCGGTACGTCGTGGATGGATCTGCTGCTGATGTTTGTCATCGGTTTGGCAGGTTATGTGATGCGCGTGTATGACTTTCCCATTGCGCCGGTGTTGATCGGATTGATTTTGGGGCCGCTGGCAGAGACGCAATTACGGCGCGCCTTGTCGATTGGCGAAGGCAATCCGCTGGTGCTGGTGTCGTCGCCGTTGTCGGCCACCTTCATCGTGTTGGCGCTGGCGGTGCTGTTCTTGCCGGCGCTGTTGCGCAAGTTGCGGGCGAATGCGTGATCGTTCTGCCATCCTGATACGCGAGCGCAGCGTTCGGACAGGCATATAAGAATAGTCCTGTTTTTAATTTTCCGGATTGTCTTGCGTAAAGCGAGTGATCTGCGATTCAGCCAGCGATATCAACGTCTTTGCCGCTGAAGGGGTAGCGCAATCCGGTCGCTACCCCACTACAAAACAATAAAAACGTTCATTAGCCTTGCAGCTCGCTCAGCCGAGGGCGATGCGTGGGTGCCTGTTTAGACCGTTGGAAACTGTGCAGCGACATGCCTCGATGCTGGGCGTCTGGCCCTGACTGAGCCCTATCGGCTCAGTTATTGATTCCTTCTCTTAGTTGTCACGTTCATCGCATCGCGTTGCCGGTGGCGGTGTCGTGTGCGTCGCAAATGTGTAGATGATGCGTTCGTTTCTTATTCCAAGCATGCTGGTAGAAATCCTCATATATGGGGTAAAACTACAGGGGCAGCGAGTACTTGGAACGATCAAGCGATGAAACACTTGCATGACATCGTCCGATCTCCTGGGCAATTCAAGCAAGTCGCGACAGACAAGGGAATCTCTTTTTTGGAAAAGCGATTACCTGACGGTCGAGGTGTACGTCTAAATATGGACGGCACGTTCAAGGGTTTTGTCGATTAAGCATTTATGGCTGAAGTATACGAAATCGTTTTAGAAGAAGTCCCCCGGAGGAGTTTGCTTCCTTTGCTGAAAAGCTTGGAAGCAAAGGCCGGGACGTTTGTCGACCTAACAGTATCTGAGCCGCTCGGGGCTTTAGCTGGGACTGAAATAACCAATGAGTTGATAGATGCCGTTATCGACTGCCAAGACACTATTTGCATAATGGGCCGAATCTGTTATTTGGAGATTTTTGGCGACAAATGTCTTAAAGACGTTTTTTTGCGAGTCATTAAATATAACGGTGGGATAGACGTCGAGCTGTCTTTCGAAGACTCAGGCTATTCTGATATTGAAGCTGTGATGTTGGCTATGCAGCGTTATGTTAGTAGTCTGGCAGAGCAATTTCGAATTCCCGTCTTTTATGGCGGGTTAGAGCCGGCGGTAGATTTGGATACCAGATATTTTACTAACGATGTTTTTCGTTATAACAGAACTTCGTGAATGGCACTGGAAGCTCTATATGTGTGGATACTATCGCGCTGCATAGCGTTCAATTTGGCAGGTGGTGACGTCGCTAGTCGCCCCTAGCGACGCCACTCAGACAGCTTAAAGATCAGCTATCCGTCGATACTCGTCTCCCCGCACCGTGCGACGTACTGTACGGTGATAAACGTACGGTTTGGTTAAACAAACTGCTTGCTCGGTTTAACCGTATTGCTGGGGTTGCTGTGAGCGTCAACCTGTTGTTGAGCGCCCGTAGTGCGCATAGGATCGGCTAACCAATCCAAGTCGTCGATGTCATCTATCTTGACCCCGGCTGTCATCAAAATAGCGACGACATGGGTATTGCCCGCTCGTATCTCGTTTCGCAGCATTATTTCGGCAATGTCCCTAAAGAGCTCTTTGATCCCCGGGCGAGCGTTTAATAGTTCTTTCAGCCCACGGATTTTCAACGACGGGGATAGATGTTTGTCTAGGGCATAGTGTTGGATCATCGAATAAGCAATAGCACCCTGGCCCAGGGGAGAAGGCCGGGATAGCAAGGCATTCATGACATCGTCCTGTTGGATGCCGTCGCATTTGAACAGGTTTTTTATTGTCGATACATCATTATGAAAAGAAGAAAAAAACAAAGCGTGGTTCCAGCTCACGCCACCTGCAATCATCAGTTCCGCCGCCTTTAGATTGCTCTGCGCCAACTGGTCATGGAGTGCGTTCTCCGAGGTACGCGTACCATAGTCAGGTACTTCCTCCCAATCAACGATTTTCCGAATCGCGCTGATACGTTCTTCGCGGCTGAGGCCCGGCATGTTGACAACGGCTTCCATCAACGGGCCGGGGCTGATGCTCTGCGATCTGGCCATTTCCATCAATCCGGCCAGATTACGCCTTTGCCCGAAGTGCGCGGCAACAAGCTCGCCTGCACTTGGCACATCGTCGCATAACCATTTCAGCCAGTCCATGCTTGGAACGTTGTGCGATTCCAGCGCGTACGCCATAACATCGGAGATACCTCCGTTTCCGTCCGAGAAGCGAAATAATCTATCCTTGATGATCAGCTTCACGGCATGCCATTGACCTCTATCAATGAAGCTCTTAGCAACCTGAACCGTATCTGCCCCTGCTTCAAAGAACACAGAGGCAATGCACGAATCGCCCATTGCAGCAGCGAACGCAAAAGCCTTTGTCATATCTCCTTGTACAGTCATCAATACCGACTCTGCCAGCTTAGGTACGACGGCGTTGTGCGCAATAAGCGTCCTGGAAAACCAGTGAGTCTCGCAGTCACTGACCAGACTGCGAATCTCTGACCCCACCTCCATGCTTTTGCTACGCATGAAGATTCTGGCAAGCCGATCCGACACGAGTGTGCCGGGTTGACGCGGCACGGCTTGACCAGCGCTATCGGCCTTACTGTGAAGATCGCTTTCCTCCGTGTCGGTCTTGATCGTTTTTGCGCTCGTTTCTGGCGTAGTGGGTGTGGTCATTGCAGGCCATGGACGGGACGCGCCAGCCGGCAGAGGGTGTATGTATTCCATAAGCGTTTTCAAAAAATAATGTTGCTGATTGATGATTTCACCGATGGATGAGTAACACTGACATTAAGCGTGTTCCTGTTTCTCGTCCGCAGGTGTCACGTCAGGCCGTAAGCCGTCCTTTTGAATAGACGATAGCGGGTAGAATTTCGAGGGTCCGCGATATGAAGACCTCTTGGAAAAAAGCAGACCTACAGAAAGCCAGATCGTCGCGGTACGTCCCGCAGATGCCCGTTGCGGCATCGGCGAATATTGGGATTGGTCCTGTTTTAGTTTTCTGAATATCTGCATGAGAACGGCATCACTTGCCGCTCAACCAGCTAAATCCAGGCGTTTGCTGCCAATAAACACACTGCCCAGCGGGACTTGTCCTCTACAAAACAATAAGAGCGTTTGCTAGCCTCGGCTTTCGCTCAATCCAGAGAGATCCGGGCGAAACCGATTACTGAGAAATCGTGTTACGGAATTTTTTGCGTTTCTGGAAAACACATCAGCGCACGAACGTCTACAGGATCGGGTTCAAAAACAATCACTGCATAGCAACGTGTCCAGCGTTAAAGGGCACTCGACCTTGCACGTCAAATAACAAGACAAAACATGATGAAGAGACTATTGATTTTGTGTGTCGCGGGCTTGCTGTCTAGCGTTGCTCTTACCGCCTGCCGAAACGATCCGGAACCCACGGTGAAACAGCGGGAAACTTGGCTGGCCATCAATAACAGCAGTCCATTCGGCCAAGCGATGCGTGATAGATCGGAAATTCTGGTGGGAATGGTGGAAGATGAACTACGCGCAGCGCTGGATCATCATGGATGTCCTATCGACAGCCCCTCGGTGGCAGAGCGGCTGTTCTCTCCTCAGTACTATAAATACGTCGAAACAGTCGGCCGGCAATGGCTTGCCGATAACTCGGCTTTTTATGTTTTTACGAATGGGCCGCTCTTGCATGCGTTGGAGCATCTTTCTGACGCGGAGTATCAGCAAAGTATGGATTTGCTGACGCATCCTGATTTGCAGTATTCGAGAACGATTGCAGACATACGGTCCACGGTGGACTGGTTGTTCTCGGAACGACTGGGCTATCCCAGGTCTGGGGATTCGGTTTATCAAAAGTTGGCAATGCTGGTGGAATTCAAAAAGAATCTCGACAACACAGGGCATACCGACATTGTGGCCCGCGCCATTGGTGCGATTGATAAAAATACCGAAGAAAGTTTTCACGCGTTGCCAACAACGATGTCAGCGCCTATTGACGAAAAATGGATCGCGATGGCGCAATGGTTTATCGGTGACGAAAAACGCGAACGTATCTCGTCGTCGCTGTTGGAATCTGTCCCAGTTGAGACCGTTACCGCTGTACGAGACTACGAAGGATCGCCTCTAAACACGCGTATGGCCGAAGCCCGTGAGGCGATTTATCTACGGCGTACTAGGGCCTCTTCTGACGAGTCCGCTGCGACAGAGCAGGAGTTGCTCGGAAAAGACATCATCGCCAAACATCTCGGCCCCGCTGTGGGCGCTGATATCAGGCTGTACATCCTTTATAACCACAGAACAAATCTGCGCAGACTAGCCGTCAGCTACATCAAGGAGAATTACAAAGAGCTATGCCCGACCTTAGGCTCGCCGCAACGGAATCGCCTGTCACGGTACTGAACTCGCGCGCGGGGGAAACACTACGCTACTCCCTCCGCGTACCCGTCCCGCTGCGGATCCGCACCGCCCTCGAGCTTGCCATCAAACTGCGTAATCCCATGTACGCCTGCAAAGGCGTAGCTCAGATAGCTGCGGCGGACCTCGTAGCCGAGTTGTTCCACCGCTTTTTGTACGTGGACAGGAATGCGGTTGGAAATGTCAATGGCATTGCTGGTGGCAACGATACGTGGGGCGATGATGGCTTCTTGAACGCCCATGCCCCATTCGAGTACGTTGAGGATGACCTGTGCAACCGCAGGGCCGATCCAGGATGCACCGGGTGCGCCGAGCGTGAACACAGGTTGTTCACCGTCGTAGATGATGCTGGGGCACATGGAAGAATAGCGGCGTCTGCCCGGGCCTATGGAGTTCGGCGTGCCAGGCGTGGGATCAAAGGTGCTCATGGCGCCGTTCATCATGAAGCCCGTGTCTTTGACGATGAATCCGGACGGATTGCCCAGCGTGTGCGTCAACGACACGATCATGCCATTGGCATCGATGGCGCTGACGTGCGTGGTGTGTTTGGATTCCCCCGGCGTGCGGCGGACGACGTTGGCTTTTTCACCCGAACGGATGCGTGCGGCCTGTTCGTGGCAATAGGCATCGGACAGCAGGCGGTCAATGGGATTGTCGCAGTGGTCGGGATCGCCGATGAATTGTTCTTTGTCGCGCAGGGCGATTTTCATCGCTTCAGCGAGGACGCTGATGTATTGCGGCGAGTTGTGACCCAGGGCAGGCAAGTCGAATTGCTCGGCCATGCGCAGTATCTGCCCCACCAGTACGCCGCCGCCGGGAGGCGCGGGCATATCTACGCGCCAGCCGCGATAGTTTACCGATAGCGGATCCGTTGTGCGCAGACGAAACTGCGCCAAGTCCGCCACCGAGAGCAGGCCGTTGTTGTTGCGCACGTCGTCGATGATGTGCGCTGCCAGCGGGCCGGTGTAGAAACTTTCGGCGCCTTCTTGTGCGAGGGTTTGCAACGTGGCAGCCAAATCCGGATTGCGGATATAGGAGCCTAGTTTTTTGTATGAACCGTCCGGCTCCAGATAAATGCGGCGTCCGTCAGGCGTGAGGGCGAGTTTCTCGCCGTAATTCATGCGGCCGTACTTGCGTTCGTTTTGCGTAAATACGGTGTACACATGGGGCCGTACGATCCATCCATCGCGGGCGCAGTCGATAGCGGCTCCAAAAAGGTCGCCCCAGGCCATGCTGCCGAATTCCGTATGCGCCGCGGACAGGGCCTTGAGGATGCCAGGGGCGGTGACCGATTGCACACCTGCTTCGTTCACGAAGTCTTTTACGATGAAACCAAATCCATCGGTCGTTTCACCCAGGACAATGTCCTGCCACATGTCGGCACGGCTCTCGATGGGGCAGCCGCCAAAGCCTTCGTAGACTTTCCGCGTGCCGGTGGCCGGATCATAGATGTGCAGCATGCCGAATCCGCCGATACCGCACATCAATGGATCGACAACACCTTGCACCATGGCGCACGCAATCACTGCATCCAGGGCGGAACCTCCTGCCCGCAGAATCTCCGCTCCAGCCGAGACAGCTTCGGGCTGAGGCGCCACAATCATGGCTTTAGGGGCGGGTATCTTGCGTGCAGGGATGCGTCCCATGGCGGCTTCCTTAGATGAAATCGACAGACGGATAAGCTTTACAGCCCGGCTTTGAATTCCTTGTTCCAGAAATCCAGGCTGGCGGCGCGATGACTGGCCAGGGCTTTCAGATCGTAAGGATGAATGCGGGCGAGTTCTTCTTTGGTAAAGCCCACGGACGCCTGGAGCTCGGGCGGCAGCGAGGCGTTTTTGACCGTAGGCGCGTATCCCATGGTGTCGGCAAAATGCACCTGGCCGGCGGGATCGAGCAGCGCGTTCATGTATTTCCAGGCCGCGTCTTTGTTGCGGCTGTTTTTGGGAACGGCGGCTTCGAATGTCACGGGGATGGCGCCTTCTTCGGGGATGACGAAGTCCAGCGGCAAGCCGGCTTCTTTCCATTGCAGCGCGCGGGCTTTCCACATGCAGGCGATCCAGATTTCTCCGGATTTGAAGGCGGCGGCGACCGCTTCGTTGGACGGGAAGACTTTGGGCGAGTTGGCTTTGAGTTTTTTCAGGAACGCGTAGCCAGGTTCGAAGCTGGAGCCGTCGCCGCCTTCGGCCAGGCCGACAAAGAGCGTATTGAAATTAAACAGAATGTCGGAGAAACCCACTCTGCCTTTGTATTGAGGGTCCAACGCGTCTTTGAATGAGCGGGGCGGTGTCTTGACGAGGTCTTTGTTATAGACCAGCACCATCGCGCTGAAAATATGGGGAATGGAATAAGGCGTCTTGAACGTGTCGATCGCGTTGGCGAGATTGGGGATCTTGTCCGCGGTCACGGGTTCGAGTACGCCAGCCGTGCTGGCGTCGTACATGTCCAGGTCGCCCAGCAGCGCAATATCCATGGAGCCGCGACGCGAGTTGCGCTCGGCTTTAAGCTTCGTATTGCGCGCGGTGGCGTTGCCGGTATCGAAGACCACATCCACGCCTTGGGCTTTGACGATGGGACTGATGAACTGTTGCAGCAGGTTTTGATAATCGCCGCCCCAGGTCCCTACTACGACGTTGGAGGAGGCGGCGTGTGCCATGCCAGGAATCAGAGGCAGGGCCGGCGCGATGGCCAGGCCCGCCGCCTGTTTGATAAAACCGCGTCGATGGAGATTGTGCTTATGCATGGTGCCCTCTGTGGAAATGGCGCAGGGGTGGAGCTTCCTGCTGGGAAAAAGGGAAAGCGGCAGCAGCCGTTAACACGACCGGTGCATCTGGAAAGGCTGCGTTGATGTCTGCCGCATCGATATCGCGGGTGATGACAACGCAGATGTCATCGGTATCGGTACGCTGTGTCATCCTGCGCGGCATGCCGAACGTCGTGCCTACGCTTTGGATCAGGATAGGTTCGTCGCAATCAGTGGCGTTGAAGACCGCCTTGACCCGCAACAGCCGATCGCCGCATAGACCCGCCAGGTCGTCCAGCCAGATCGATAGATCTTCCCATTCGGCCGGTGCGCGCCGTGTGCCTTTGAGCACGTGGATACGCGGATGTGCCTGCGCACGCGTGTCAGACGAGAGCAACGCCTGTAGCGCGAGGTCAACCGGATCGCTGGCGGGCGCAGCCGTGAACGCCTGCCGTACGGCTTGAGTGCGATCGGCATCTGCGACGATCTGGGCCAGCGGATTGACACCGCGAATGGCACTGAGGTGCTCTTGAACGGTTTCTGGTGCGATCAGATCGATTTTGGTCAGCACGATACGTTGCGCGGCTGCGAGCTGGGCAGCCGCCTCGTCAAAGGACTCGATATTGAGCAGACCTCGTTCGCAGTCGTAGGTGCTGACCACTGAGATACGCAAGCCGCGTGAACTGAGCAGTGGATCTGCCAGCGATGCGATGATGGGGCCGGGCCGCGACAGGCCGCTGGTTTCCAGCACGATACGCGTGAGAGGCCCATGGCCCGCGGGACGAGATGCGTCGAGCAAGGACATCACGGTATCGACCAGGCTGCTGCGCAGCGAGCAGCATACGCAGCCGTTGGCCAACATGGTGACGGAATTCTGCGAGCCGTCTTCGACGATCACGCCGTCGATGCCGATTTCACCGGCCTCGTTGACGATGACGCCGGTTTCACCGCGGTCATCGCTTTGCAAGAGATCGACCAGCAATGAGGTTTTGCCACTGCCCAGAAAGCCCGCGAGAATGATGAGCTCAATCGGCGCGTTATCGCGTGACAGAGAGCCGTGCTGACGAGATGTCGAGTCGCTGCCAGAGGTGGCCGACGCAGGGGATGCGCCGCCGGCCGCGGGGACGGCATCACGGCGGGAGCCCGTCGAATCGGGTGCGTGAGGATCAGCGTACATAGGGCGGCCGGTTTTTATCATCGCCCCAGCCATCGTTGACCAGTGCGCGTACATCAGCGAGCAATTGGTCTACGTCATATACGATGCCGGACTTGATGGTGTATTGCAGGGCGCGGCGCCATTCAGGCTGGCCGGTGCCGTCGTTCAGGCGCAACGCGCCTGTGCCATACAGCAATTTGAAATCCTCGAGCGGGTTTTCCTGCAGAACCAGCAGGTCTGCGCGTTTGCCGATGTCCACCGAGCCGCGGTCTTCGTTGACGCCGAGCAACTCGGCGCCCTGCGAGGTGGCGCTGCGCAGAACTTCCAGCGGATGAAAACCGGCTTCTTGCAGCAGTTCCAGTTCGCGGATCAAACCGAAACCAAAGATCTGAAAGATGAAGCCGCTATCGCTGCCGGCGCAGACACGGCCACCGAGGTTCTTGTACTCGTTGATGAACTGCATCCAGAGGCGATAGTTTTCTTTCCATTCGATTTCGTTGGTCGTGCTCCAGCGATACCAATAGGAACCATGGCCGCCGCGTTGGGGTTGGAAATATTTCCAGACGGCTTTCCATGTGTACTCGTCGTGCCAATCGGCACGGCGCGCACGCATCAGGTCGCGGTTGGCGTCATAGATGTTGAAGGTGGGGACAAAGGTATGGCCCAGTTCCAGGAACTGTTCCATCACCGATTTCCACTTTGCGCTGCCCGGCGCAGCGGCTTGCTTGAATGTCTGGCCAGCCAGCGCGAAACGGAAGTATTCGTCGTTGTAGTTGTAGTCAGTGGGGTAGTTCTGTACGACCTGGTTTTCGAACAAGGCTTCGGGCAGACCGTAATAGTGTTCGGAACTGGTCAGACCCCACTTGGCGGATTTCAGCGAGTTGACGCGTGTTACGGCCATTTGGGCGTGATGGCAGCCGGAGCCCAGGCCGACTTTGGCGGCCTCGTCCAACGCCGCCTGCATGATCGTGGGCGGCGCGCCGAAAAATTTAATGCCATCGGCGCCGCGGGCCTTCAGGCGCTGTACCCAATCGCGCGCTTGATCGGGAGTGTGAATGGTCTTGACGCGATCATTGACGGCGGGGAAATAGGCGTACGACAGGATATGCGGCGCGGCGATTTCGTTCTTGGCCGAGGCTTCTCTTTGCTGCAGGGTATATCCCAGCCCGTTCAGGCCACCCATTTCGCGTACCGTCGTGACGCCGTGCGCCAGCCACAGTTTGTAGATGTAATCGGCAGGCGGCTCGACGTCGCACATGGAGTGGTAAGGCGTGCCGATGTGCGCATGCGAGTCGATCAGGCCGGGCATGACGAATTTGCCGTGGCAGTCAATCTCGTGATCGCCGGGAGCAGGGCGGCGTGCCGGATTGATTGTGTCCAGCGATGCGCCGACACTGATCAGGGCGACGATACGTTCGTTCTCCACGACGATATCGACGGGCCCCCACGGCGGCGCGCCGGTGCCATCGATGATGGTGGCACCGCGCAGTACCAGGCGCTTAAAGGGGCCTTCACCGCGATCGCGAGAGGTTGCGGCAACAGGAGGCTTCCAGCCTTTGCTGGCATTGAGGTCTCCCATTTCCTCGCCGGGCTGGGAGTTGATATAGGGATTGTCGGGCTTGGACATGGGATTCCTTTAATCGGGTTCAGGCGGCGAGTTCGTCGTGATAGATCTGGCCAGCCTTCATGACCAGCGGAATGTGATCGCCTTGGCCGAGCAGACAGTTGATGTCTTTGTAGGGGTTGCCATCGACCACTAGAACGTCGGCAATCGCGCCGGGGATGAGCTGGCCGAGTTTGCCTTGCATGTTCAGAATTTCGGCGCCGATCAGCGTGGCGCTTTGCAGGACCTCGAAGTTCGGCAGAACCTCGGCGCGAATACGGAACTCATCGCTTTGCAGGCGCTGCGAGGGTCCGAGCAGGTCTGAACCGAAGCCCATTTTGACGCCTGCGCGTTTGTATAGCTCTAGCGAAGCGAGTCCTGCGGTGCGTACGGTCGCGATCTTGGCGACACTGTCGGCAGGCAGGCCGTACGAAGCGCCTTCGTTGGCGAGCGCTTCGTAGGTGACCAGGGTGGGCACCACATAGGCGCCTTTTTCCGCCATCAGCCTGGCCACGGGTTCGTCGATCAGGTTGCCGTGTTCGATGGTGCGCACGCCGTTGCGCACCGCACGTTCGATAGCCTCGGCGGTGTACGAATGCGCCATGACGTAAGTCTGGCGGCCACGGGCCTCGGCAACGATCGCGGCGATTTCTTCTTCGGAATAGCCATAGGCGGCGATGGGATCGGTGGGCGATGCCACGCCGCCAGACGCCATGATCTTGATCTGGTCGGCGCCCATCTGGAATTCTTCACGCACGGCGCGGCGCAGGTTGTCGACACCATCAACGACGCGGCCGATGTCACCGGCGCGAAAGCAACAGCCGCAATAGCTCATCGGACGCAGATGATCCGAACGCTGGCGCGGATCGCCATGGCCGCCTGTCTGGCTCAGCGCACGGCCGGAAATGAACAGGCGAGGGCCGACGACGGTGTTTTCTTCGACGGCGCATTTCAATCCCCAGCCCGCGCCGCCCGCATCGCGCAGGGTGGTGAAGCCGCGGCGCAGCATCGCGGCCATGATGGGCACGGCGCGCATCATCACCAGCGCGTCAGGCAACGCGCCCTGGCTGCTCAGGTTGAGCTGCGTGGCCATGACGTGGCCATGCAGATCGATCAAGCCTGGCATGACGGTCTTGCCGGTGGCGTCGACCACGCGGGCCGATGCCGCGCTGATGCGTTTGTCGGAGACTTCTTTGATCAACCCGTCTTCGACGAGGACGTCGTAGCCTTCTTGTAGTTCGGGCTGCGTGGGGTCCAGCAAATTCCCGTTCTTGAATAGCACTGCAGACATCGGGGTACTCCTAGGATTCGGCAAAGGGGACGATCAGGACACCATCGTCTTGACGTAGCGGCGATGGATAAACCAATTGGAAAGCGTGGCCATGGCCAATGTGGCGACGACCAATACCAGGGCCAGAGATGCTCCGAATGGCCAGTTTGCGGCCTTGGTGATCTGGTCGTATAGCGCAGGCGCCATCATGGTGATGCCTGTGCCACCCAATAACACCGGAGTGGCGTAGGCGTTCATGCATAGGATGAAAACCAACACGGTCCCGGCGGCGACGCCTGGGGCGGCAATGGGTAGCACGACGCGATAGAAACTCACGAAAAAGTTGGCGCCCAGGCTCTGGGCAGCCTCTTCGACTGAAAAGTCGATGCCTTCTAGCACGCTTTGCAAGGTCAAAATGAAATACGGCAGCACTACGCCTGTTGTGCCGACGATGACGGCAAAGGGCGTATACATCATTTGCACAGGCTGATCGGTAAACCCGAACAGCTGCAGAAAATAATTCACGAAACCCGCATTGCCCAGGATGATCATCCAACCCGCCGCCCGCACGACGTTGCCGACCATCAAGGGGAAAACCAGCAGGATGATGAAAAGGCTTTTGTAGCGGCTTTGCGATTTGGCCAGAAAATATGCGACCGGAAAGCCGAGGATCAATGACAGGATCGTGCACACGGCTGCGACATAGACCGTGTTCAGAAAAACATCCCGGTAGTATGGGTCACCGAAGAATTTCAGATAGCTGTCCAGCGTGAAGTCTTCGACCATCATCCCGTTGTCGAAATGATTGAAGCTGTAGCGAAACAGCATGAGGATAGGCACCAGCATCACGATCAATACCATGATCGATGCAGGAAACGCCAGGCTGGCGCCCATGCGTCGGCCTTGACGGGCACTTTTTTCAGCAGAATCCATGTCGTGACGCCTTATTCGCTGAATAGCACGCAATCCGCGGGGTCAAAGCATGCATGCATGCGCGCGCCGTCGGACAGGTGTTGAATATGCTCGCCGCCCCGATTGGAGATTTGCGCACTGACAGATTCCCCCGAGTCCAGGCGTATGCGGACGTCGATGATGGAGCCCAAATAGATTGCTGTATCGATGACCCCAGCGAGGGCATTGGGGCCTTGGGGTTCGGCCGATAGGGTGACGCGTTCGGGACGCACGCCGACTTTCTTGGTGTCGCGATCCGCACCGACGATGGCGATGTCGCGCTGATTCTTGGTCCGGAATTTGCCGGCCTCCATGATCGAGCCTTCGAAGAAATTCATCTTACCCAGGAAGTCGGCCACGAACAGATTGCTTGGGCGTTCGTATAGGGCCTCGGGCGAGCCGATCTGCTGGACTTTGCCGTCGTACATGATGGCCATGCGGTCGGCGATGGCCAGGGCTTCTTCCTGGTCGTGGGTGACGAATATCGTGGTGAGACCCAGATTGCGTTGCAGGTCGCGGATTTCTTCGCGGACTTCGAGACGCAATTTGGCGTCGAGGTTGGAGAGCGGCTCATCGAGCAGAAACACACGAGGCTGTATGGCCAGGGCGCGGGCGATGGCCACACGCTGTTGCTGTCCGCCGGACAGCTGGCGCGGATAGCGATCATGGAACTGGGACATGCGCACCATGTCCAGCGCGGCGCGCATGCGCTTGTCGCGTTCGCCGGCTTCGACTTTGTGCATTTCCAGGCCGAACATGACATTCTGGCTGACTGTCATGTGGGGGAACAGCGCGTAGCGCTGGAACACCATCCCGGTATTACGTTTGTGGACCGGCATATGCGTGACATCATCATCGCCGATGCGGATGGTGCCTGCGGTAGGTTCGATAAAGCCCGCGATCATGCGCAGCGTAGTGGTCTTGCCGCAGCCGCTCGGGCCCAGAAAGGCAACCAGTTCACCATCGGCGATGTCGAGGGAAAAATCCGAGACTGCGACGGCAGAACCGAACGTCTTTTTGAGCCGCTCAATAGAGACCTTTGCCATTATTCCTAAACCACCTGACTGAGTTTGACGAAGCGATCGGTCACCAGCATGACGATGCCCAACAGCAGAATCTGGATCGCGGACACCGCCGCAATGGTCGGGTCCAGGTTGAATTCCAGATACTGCATGATCGCAATGGGAAGCGTGGTGCGACCGGGGCCTACCAACGACAGCGAGAGTTCGAGGTTTTCGAACGAGACGACAAAACTGAACAGCGATGCGGCGACGATGGCGGGGCGAAGCATAGGCAGCGTGATGCGCCAGAACGCGGTGCGCGGACCGGCGCCCAGGTTACGTGCTGCCTCGACGATGGATGGGTCCAGGCCGTGCATGCTGGCCGACACCAGGCGCACCGTCCAGGGGATAGTCAGGCAAATGTGCGCAAGCACCAAGCCGCCATAGGTACCTACGACGTCCATGTCCAGGATGTTTTCGAGCTGCAAATAGGCGAGATAGATGGCCACGCCCGCGACGATGCCAGGCACCAGCAGAGGCGAGAGCAACAGAGTATTGATCACGTTGCTGCCTTTGAATGCATACCGGATGATGCCGAGCGATGCGGCCACGCCTAGCGTCACGCCGCAGAGCGACGCAATGATTGCGACCTGCAGGCTGGTAATGAAGCCGTTGACGAAGGCCGAGTCGGTAACTGCCTTGTGGTACCAGGACAAGGTATAACCCGATGGCGGGAAATACAGAATGGCGTCTTTGAAGAAGCTGAGCCACACTACAAAAATCAGCGGGCTGAGCATGAAAAGGTACATCAAGACGACGAAAATGCGATGGAGCCAGGTTGCCCACGGTGCTCGTGATTTGCGGCGAGGAGCCGCAGAGGAGGCAATGCGCGCGTCGGCGCGAGCGGTGGTTTGCAATTCACTTACCTGTTTTAAGTGGCCTACTGCAAACCCGTTGGAAAACCCGGTTGCACCAAACCCATAAAGATACAACCCATGCTAATTAAAAGGCACAACCGTTGATATCGGTGTTAGCCCCAATGGTTGTACTCCCGTTATCGAGAGGGTCTAGACACTGTTCCGCGGTTGCAATCATGTCGATTCATTGCGAGACCATTGAAACGGTTTGGAAAACTCCATGCGACATGCTTTGCAATTGGCGCTGCATCTGGTACAAAAAGTTGCAGTCGGCGGAGGATGCCTTGTTAGCATCATCTCGCCGGTTTGCCCGGCAATGTCTATTTGCGCCATTTCGTTGCGCTATTGGAGGCTGTCATGCAAGCAAGAAGAACATTTCCCCGTATCGCGGCATTTGCCGCCGCCACCTTGCTGGTGGCCGGCTGCGCGACTCAACAGCAAACCAATACGGCGATCGGCACGGGTGCCGGCGCCGCTGCGGGGGCGGGTATCGGAGCGTTGATCGGCAACGGTAAAGGAGCCGCCATCGGCGCGGGTATTGGTGCGGTGGCAGGAGGACTGATCGGATACAACTGGTCGGGCGTGAAGAAAGACGTGCAACAATCCGGCGCTTCGTCGCTGGGTATTGATGTCGTTGAAATGCCCGACGGCAGCCTGAAGGTCAATATCCCCAGCAACGTCTCGTTCGACACCGACAAGACGGCCTTGAAGCCGGCCTTGCTGCCGGTGCTGGATAGTGTGGCGCGTGCGCTGACTCAGCATCCCGAGTTGCGTACGAAGGTGGTGGGGCATACCGATAGCACAGGTTCGGCCGCTCACAACCAGACGCTGTCGGATAACCGCGCGCGCAGTGTGACGTCTTATCTGGCCAGCAAGGGTGTGGCGCAAGACCGCATGAGTATCGAAGGCCGCGCGGCCCGCGACCCGATTGCAGATAACGGTACCGCCGAAGGCCGTGCCGCAAACCGCCGCGTAGAAATTTATTTGTATGCGCTGAAGCAGTAAGCGAGTCATTGCCGGTGGTGGCGAGCCTCGCCGCCGGCCGTACCGGGTATCAATCAATGGCGGGTCATACGAGCCCGCCATTGTTACGTAGGGCGAATGGCCTCAGCCGCGCACGTAATACAAGCGCATGGCTTGTTGACGCTCGGAAGGATCGAGCACCTGAATGCGTACGGCGTTTGGCGTAAAGCCTTCGGGCAACTCTGCCGTACCCTGGGCAACCTGGTAGCGCCCCAGCGTGACGTCAATCGGATCCAGCTCGATAGCGCCCGCGCGTCCATTGCGATAGACGCCCTGTACCGTCAGCCGCAACGTGCCTTTGAATTCGGTGTTCTTGCTTTCTTTCATCAGCAGGACCTGGTAGCTGAGCTTGCCAGGAGCACGGCTGAAGGAGCCCGCGCGTACGCCGATATCCGTGCCGCGTGGATCGGGCGGCACGATATTCTGGAAAATCAAAAGATCTTGCTCGGCCTTTTGCAGCCGGGTGCGAGCCTCTGCCAACGCCGTGGTGGCTTGTGTTTCGGTAGCCTGGCTGGCGTCACGTTGCGTGGTCGCCTCGTTCACTTGAGTCCGCAAGCGTTGCCGATCGGCATTGGCCGTATTCAGTTCGGACTGTAGCTGTTCGGATTCCTCGGCAGTCAGGCGCGGCGGGCCGTAATTGGCTTGCAGAAACAACAAGCCGCCCGCGCCCAAGCCGACACCGACCAATAGCACGCCGAGCCAGCGCGGCATGCGGCGAGCCCGTTTGCTGGGTTGATAGACCGACGGTTTGAAAGCAGCTCGTTGCGAGCGTCCGAACATCCCCATACTTAAAACCTTGTGTGCGTGTGTTACCGGTTCACACCGGCCAAAAACCGTAAAGAATAACGTTTGTATCGGCGCCTAGGTTACGTCAGACAAATTCAGTTGCCTATGCACCGCTTGGAAATATTTGTTTTATTGCCTCGTTGCGAGGGTCAGCTGCGCATCGAGCGCCTCGAGCCGCTGGGGCGTGCCGACATCGGTCCATGCGCCGCGATGATGGTCGCCCACCACGGCATCTCGCGCCATGGTGGCCCGTAACAGCGGACCCAGGGGCGCTGGCGTAGCGCGAGGCAGATGGGCGAATAGCGCAGGGCGATACAGTCCGATGCCTGCGAACGTCAACGTCGGGGATTGAGCCGACGCGTTGGCGTCTGCGCCAGGGCCGTTTGCCGCACGCGGAGCCTCCGAGTGGACTTTACCCTCTGCGGACAATACGAAATCGCCTTGGGGGTGATGCTCGGGATTGTCCACCAGCAATAGCCAGGCGTCGGCACCGGCGCGATCCATATCGCGTAGCCGCGCTTCCGCCGCCGAGGGATCCCAGTCACACCAGATGTCCCCATTGATCACCAGAAACGGCTCGGCGCCCAAGAGCGGCAGCGCCTGGGCGATGCCGCCGGCCGTTTCGAGGGCGGCAGGGGATTCGGGGGAATACGAAATCCGCACCCCGAAACGGCTGCCGTCGCCGAGTCGCGCGGGCAGTTGCTCGCCCAACCAGGCGTGGTTGATGACGATTTCGCGAATGCCGGCGGCGGCCAGGCGTTCCAGATGCCAGGCGATGAGCGGTTTGCCGCCCGCAGGCAGCAGGGGTTTAGGCGTGTGGTCAGTCAGGGGCCGCATGCGTTCGCCCCGCCCCGCCGCCAGGATCATGGCGCGCATCAGAACGTATACCCCACTTGGACTTCACGATCGTCAAGGCGATCCAGCAGCCGCAGCAAGGGCGTGAACACCCCGTAACGCTGGGCGACCTGGCGGACATAGGCGTTGACGCGGGGCATGTGCGCCAGATAGGACGGCTTGCCGTCGCGATGATTCAGGCGGGCAAACACCCCCAGAATGCGCAGGTTGCGTTGCAGGCTCATCCATTCGTAGGCCTGGTGGAACACTGCAAAGTCACTGTCGACCGGCAATCCCGCGGTGCGGGCCATTTCCCAGTAGCGCACCGCCCAATCCAGCTGCTGAGGTTCTTCCCAGGTCGTGCGGGCGTCGGTCACCAGAGAGGCCAGGTCATAGGTGATGGGGCCGGCCAGCGCGTCCTGAAAGTCCAGAATGCCGGGGTTAGGCCCGTAGACGGGATCGTCGCACACCATCAAATTGGGGGAGTGGAAGTCTCGATGCACCAAAACGGGGCGCTGAGCAGCGTTCGCATCCGACAGCAGCCCGAAAATATGCTGCAGCGCCGCAGCAGTCTTGTCATCCAGTTGTACGCCATGGTGTCGTCCGACATACCATTCCGGGAAGAGCTCGAGTTCGGCCGCCAGGCGGGGCCGATCATACGCGGGCAGTCCATCGACGCTGGCCTGTTGCATGCGTACGAGCGCAGCCAGGGCATCGCGGTAGAGCGACTGCAATTGATCGTCGCTGAGACCGGCCTGAATCCGTTGGTAGTACGTGTCGCGCCCCAGGTCAGACAGCAGCAGCAGGCCCTGGTCGGGGTCTTGTGCCAGGATCTGGGGCACGTTCAGTCCGGTTTTTCGCAGCAGGTCGCCCACGTGCAGAAAAGGGCGGACGTCTTCGTGCGGCGGCGGCGCGTCCATGACGATGACCGTACGGTCGCCCGCACTCAGGCGAAAATAGCGCCTGAAGCTGGCGTCGCTGGAAGCCGGTTGCAGGGTTTCAGGGGCCAGGGCCAAGTCGGCGGGCAGCGTATTCAGCCAAGTCTGGACCTGGGTCAAACGGGAATCGTGGTCGGTGCTCAAGAGGGCCGTCTCGTAGTGCGGTAGGGTTTGGTTTCGTACCGGGCGCTTTCGGTGAAGGATGTTGCGCACAGCTTCTCTATAATACCGGGTCGCTCCCGTTGACAGACATGTTCCCATGTCTGGCGTGGTCGGGTCTTCATCGCCACGGTGCCGGTTTGTGCCGGGGTGGGGTTTTTTCTGTAAAAAGGTTTACGTTCACGGTGCATATGGTCCGGTGGTTGATCCTCTCTGCTGTCAGCTTGGCGGGCGCCGTCCATGCCCAGGGCAGCCAGGGCACGCTTTCGTCCGCCGAGACGGAATCCGGGGCGTCGTCCAGGCTCCAGGTGGCGCCTCAGTTGCGCACTTCGCCAGGGCTGCGTATTCACCGCGTACCCGAGGACGATGTGGCCTCGTATTTGCAGGCCGATCATATCGAGGGCAACCCGGATAGCAATGTGACCCTGACAGGGCATTCCGAGGTGCGTCGTATTGATGGCGTCGTCAAGGGCGATCGGATCGATTATCGCAACAATACGGGCGAGACGACTCTGCAAGGCAATGTGCGGATGATGCGCGATGGGACGCTGGTGACAGGTCCGTCCGCGCAGTTCAATGTCGACACCGACAGCGGCGAAATCGAATCGCCGAATTTCTGGATCGGGGCAAATGGCGGTGCTGCACGTGCCGAACACGCCGAGATTTTCAGCCGATCGCAGATGCGTTTGACGACCGTGCAGTACAGCGGTTGCCCTTGTGCCGATCCATCGTGGTACATCGAGGCCGATGGCGTTGACCTGGATTTCGACGAAAACGAAGGCGTGGCCCGCAATGGTGTGCTGTATTTCAAGGGCGTGCCGTTGCTGGCGTCGCCCTATTTGACCTTCCCGGTCAAAAAAGAACGCAAATCCGGTTTCCTGATCCCTACGTATGGGATCACCAGTAATAGTGGCGTGGACTTGTCCGTGCCGTATTACTTCAACCTGGCGCCCAACTACGACTTGACCTTGCAGCCGCGCTATCTGAGCAAGCGTGGCCCCCAATTGGGCGGGGAATTCCGCTACATGGGCAGTTCCTATTCGGGCAACATGGTCGGGACCTATATGTCCAGTGACCACGAAACCGGTGACCGGCGCTGGATGTTCCGCTCGCGGCACCAGCAGTTGCTCGGGGCCGGGTTTTATTACGATTGGGATTACGCCAAGGCGTCCGATGACGACTATTTCCGCGACTTTTCGACGCTGGGGCTGAACGAGGCATCCACAACCTATTTGCCGCAGCGCGGCAAGGTCGGCTGGGGGAACAACTACTGGCAGGCGTACGCGCAGGTCTATAAATACCAGACGCTGCAGGACGAGGATGACCTGTTGTCGCCGCCCTTGAACAAGCTGCCCGAGCTGTATTTGAAGGGCGCGCGTTACGATCTGGGGGGCGTGGACCTGGAATGGACGACGACTGCGGTGCGTTTTCAGCGCCCGCTATTGGAGGGCGTGCGCCAGGGGCCGGACGGTGATCGGCTGCAGTCTTATTTGACGGCGTCATATCCGATTCAGCGCCCGGGCTGGTTCATTATTCCCAAGGTCGGTTTGCACTACACGCAGTACCACACGGATTGGTATGACCCGACATCGTACGGAACATCGTATGGGACAGGTAGCGATCAGCGAAATGCGTCGCGCAGCCTGCCGATCATTTCGCTCGATGCCGGCATGGTATTTGAGCGTGATACGACACTGTTTGGGAACGCGTCCGTGCAGACGCTGGAGCCGCGGTTGTATTACCTGCGCGTGCCATACCGCGACCAATCCAAGCTGCCCGTGTATGACACGACGCTGGCGGATTTCAGTTTTGAACAGGCGTTCTCGGAAAACATCTATACCGGCGGCTGGGATCGTATTTCCAATGCCAACCAGTTGACGGCCGCGTTGACGACGCGTTGGCTGGATGCGAACACAGGGTTCGAACGGCTGTCGTTGTCGGCTGGGCAGCGTCTGTATTTCGAAGACCAGCGCGTCACCTTGCCGCTCGAAACTCCCCGTGAAGATCGCAACGTACGTTCCGATTTTCTGGTGGCGGCGAGTGCCGCGCTGACCGATACGCTCAGTACCGAAGTGGCCGCGCAGTTCGACCCGTACGAGGGTAATTGGTCTCGCGGCCTGGTCAGTGCGCGCTGGCGGCCGCAGCGTTTGACGTCCGTGGCGCTGTCATATCGATATCAGCGCGATCCTACCGTAAATACGATTTATCAACCGCAAGGGCAGAACCAGATCAGCCTGGCGTTTCAGTGGCCCTTTACCGAGCGTTGGTATGGTGTAGGCCGGATCGATTATTCGCTGAACTCCGACTCTGATTCGTCGTCTGTAAACGATTCGTCGAACAAAGGCGGGCCGCGTGTGACTCAGGCCATTGCAGGTCTCGAATACAAGGGCGACTGCTGCTGGACAGGGCGTGTGGTCTTCCAGCGTTATGCGGTGTCGGCAGCCGACACGAACACCGCCCTGTTCTTCCAGTTGGAACTGACAGGCCTGGGTTCCTTGGGTACAGATCCCATGAGCCTGTTGAACAAGAGTATCCCCGGGTATCAGTCTGTGACGCCACAGACGCCTCAGGGCACGACATTTGAAAGGTATGAATGATGCGTAGCTTGCACACTTTGCGCCGGCTCTCCGGTAACTTGCTGGTCTTGACGGCTTGCGCGTCGGTGCCTGTGGCCTATGCACAGCCCAAGCCACAGTCGGCCAAGCCCGGCCCGACGGCGACACAGCCGGCCAAGCAAGGTGACCAGACGGTCGATGGGATTGCTGCGATCGTGAACAAAGACGTGATCACGCTGCGCGAGGTCGATAGCGCTGCAAAAAATGCAGTCGCAGACCTGACGCGTCGCGGTATTCAAGTGCCGCCTCAGGACATCCTGCGACGCCAAGTGCTGCAAAGCCTGATCATGGAGCGGATACAAGTCCAGGAAGCTGACCGTATGGGCATACGGATCAACGATGCGCAGGTCGATCAAGCCATCGCCGGCATCGCTGAACGCAATCGGATGTCGGTCCCGAATATGCGGATAGAGGTCGAGAAATCCGGCATCAAGTGGGATCAGTATCGCAAGTCCCTGGCCCAGGACCTGCGGATGAACCGCTTGCGCCAGCGCGCGGTCGACTCGCAGATCATGATCAGCGATGCCGAAGTCGATGCCTTTCTGAAAGATCAGCAGAATAATCCCGCGGCGCGCGCCGGAGCGGGCGCTCCTGCGCCGGGACAGCCCGCGCCGCAAACCCGTGTGCAGTCGGGGCCCGAGCAAATCGCGCTGGGCCAGATTCTCGTGCGTGTCCCGGAGGGATCGAGCTCGGACCAGGTGGCTGCCCTGCGCAACAAGGCGGAAAGTATTCTGGCGCGCCTGAAGCAGGGCGCCGATTTTGCCAGCCTGGCCGCCGAATCATCTGATGGCCCAGAGGCACTGCAGGGCGGTGTGATGGGCGCCCGCCCCATCGACGGCTGGCCGGATCTGTTCGTAAAGGCAGTTGCGTCGTTGCAGCCCGGTCAAGTCAGCGGCGTGATTCAGAGCGGTAATGGTTTTCACATCCTGAAGGTCCTGGATCGTGCCGGCGGGGCTTCTGCCGCGGCGCCTGCGCAACCCGCGCAGCCTGCTGCACCTCAAGCGCCGGCCGTCGCCCCTCAGCCCGGACAGGGAATGCCTGCGAACCAAGGGCCGGTACAGGTCACGCAAACGCATGCACGCCACATTCTGGTCAAGACTTCGGCGGTGATGTCTGACGATCAAGCGCGTCAGCGTCTGGAGCAGATTCGCCAGCGCGTCATAAACGGCGGTGCGTCGTTTGCCGATATGGCTCGTCAGTATTCCGAGGACAACAACGCTCCGCAGGGCGGCGATCTGGGATGGGTGAATCCTGGCGAGATGGTGCCTGCCTTTGAGCAAGCGATGAACGCCTTGGCGGTTGGAGGTATCAGCGAGCCTGTGTTGTCGCCGTTTGGCTGGCACTTGATTCAGGTCGAGGAACGCCGCGAGCATGATGTCAGCGATGAGCTGCAGCGCATGCAGGCGCGTCAGATTCTGTTCGAGCGTCGCGCCGAACCTGCATTCGAAGACTGGCTGGAGCAACTGCGCAACGGCGCGTATATCGACAACCGACTCGAAAAGCAGCTGAATATTGACCAGAACAACCGTTAAGCGCGGCGAGTGCATTCATGAGTAAGCACCAGGCGCGCAAGCGTTTCGGACAACACTTCCTGACCGACGATAGTGTGATCGAAGGTATTGTGCGGGCGATTGCGCCCGCACCGGATGATCACATCGTAGAAATCGGGCCGGGCTTGTCGGCGCTGACGCAGCCGCTGCTACGCAGCCTGAAGCACCTCACCGTGGTCGAGATTGATCGCGATCTGGCGGCCCGTCTGCGCAATCAGCATTCGGCCGAACGATTGACCGTGGTCGAAGCGGATGCCTTGACCGTGGATTTCTCTACCCTGGGGGCAGGCCTGCGCGTGGTGGGCAATCTGCCCTATAACATTTCCAGTCCGCTGCTATTTCATCTGATGACGGCGGCTGACACTGTGCGCGACCAGCATTTCATGTTGCAGCGTGAGGTCATAGACCGAATGGTGGCGGAACCGAGCAGCGCGGATTACGGGCGCTTGTCGGTCATGCTGCAATCGCGCTATCGCATGGAGAAGCTGTTCGACGTCCCGCCAGAAGCCTTTGATCCGCCGCCGCGCGTGGTATCTGCCGTGGTGCGGATGGTGCCCCTGCCTGCGAATCGTTTGCGGCCCGTCAGCGAGACTGCGTTAGAGACGGTCGTGGCGCGCGCCTTTGCGCAACGACGCAAGATGTTGCGGCGTGCCCTGGGTGATTGGGCTGCGCTTGTGCCGTGGGAGTCTCTGGAGATCGCCCCGACCGCACGTGCGGAAGAAATCTCCGTCGAAAAATTCATCCGGATGACCGATGCATTGGCCGAGGCCGGGGCCGTTGCGGTTTAAGGCGGCCCTTAGACCATAGCGACTACAGCATGCGTTTGCTGGCGGCTACCCACAGCTGAGTAACATCGCGGGCACGATCACACAGATACTGTGCGGCGTTTTCGCAAGCGTGTTGCAGCGTGATCGGCCCCGGTGCCAGACTGAATGCCGCCGTAATGCCGCCTGCATGCAGTTTTTCATAGCCTTCGCCTAATGAGCCCGCCAGCGCGACCACGGGCACGCCGGCCTGTTGCGCGATACGTGCGACGCCTGCAGGGGTTTTTCCGCGTAGCGTTTGAGCGTCCATGCGGCCTTCGCCGGTGAAGGCCAGCGTAGCGCCTTCCATGGCTTGCGCGAGTCTGCCCAGCTCTGCGACGACTTCCACCCCCGGCCGAAAGCGTGCATTCAGAAACGCGTGCGCGGCAAAGCCCAATCCACCGGCAGCGCCCGATCCCGGCTGATCGCGCATATCGTGCCCCAGATCGCGCGCGCAGATATCGGCAAAATGGCTCAGGCTGTTGTCCAGCAAGGTGACTTGTTCTGGTGTCGCGCCCTTTTGAGGGCCAAAGATATGCGAAGCCCCTTGCGGGCCGCACAGGGGGTTGTCGACGTCGGAGGCAATGTCGAGTTGGACCTGCGCGAGACGCGGGTCCAGGCCTTGTATGTCGATGCGATCCAGGTCGGCCAGCGCAGCGCCGCCGCGGGGCAGGTCTTTACCTGCCTTGTCCAGAAAGCGCACGCCCAACGCTGCCAGCAATCCTGCTCCACCATCGTTGGTCGAGGATCCACCCAGACCGAGGATGATACGTCGGGCACCCGCATCCAGCGCCGCGCGAATGATCTCGCCCACACCACCGCTACTGGCGCGCAGCGGATCGCGTTGCGCGGGTGGCGTTTGCTCCAACCCGGCTGCGGCAGCCATTTCGATCACGGCCGTTGCATCATCGAGCCAGCCCCAGGGCGCATCCAGCGATTCGCCCAACGCGCCAGTGACTGCGGTCGTGCGCCACTGTCCGCCAGTGGCTGCCAGGACTGCCTCGACGGTCCCTTCGCCGCCATCGGCCATGGGCACGCAGACGGTATGCGCATCGGGATACGCTTGTTTGATGCCGCGCGCGATGGCGGCAGCCGCGTCGGGGGCAGAGAGGCTTTCTTTGAACGAGTCAGGAGCGATGACGATTTTCACGATAGTCGAGGTCGGCAAAATAAGTGTTGATCGTGGTGGTGCGCTGGCAACGAAAGACGTTAATAATACTCGTGCAGGCGCCGAAGTCTGCTGTATCCGTGTACCACCCGCGATTCATCGCGGCGTCGTACCATGATGCATTCATCATTTTGCGAGAGAGGTGATTCATGTCCGTATTGCGCCGCACCAAAATTGTCGCCACGCTGGGGCCGGCCACATCGACGCCCGAGCAACTGGAAGCGCTGGTGCGCGCGGGTGTGGACGTGGCTCGTCTGAACTTCTCGCATGGCACTGCCGACGATCATCGCGAACGTGCACGTCTGGTGCGAGAGGCGGCTGCTAAACAGGGCCGCTATGTTGCCCTGATGGGTGATTTGCAGGGGCCCAAGATTCGCATTGCACGATTTACTGACAAGCAGATCGTGCTGCATGTCGGCGACAAATTCGTTTTATCCAACAGCCATCCTAAAGACGCAGGTGATGCCTCTATCGTGGGCATTGATTATCCTGAGCTGGTTCAGGACTGCAAGGCAGGCGATGAGCTGTTGCTCGATGATGGCCGCGTGGTGCTAGTGGTAGACCGCATCGTTGATGATGCGGTGCATACGACGGTGACCGTGGGCGGGCCATTGTCAAACAACAAAGGCATCAATCGGCGTGGCGGCGGCTTGTCTGCGCCTAGCCTGACCGACAAGGATCGCGCCGATATTCTGGTCGCGGCCGAGCTCGAGCTGGAATACGTTGCGGTGTCGTTTCCTCGTTATGGCAGCGACATCGATGAGGCGCGGCAGCTATTGCGCGATGCGGGCAGCGAGGCGTGGATCGTTGCCAAGATCGAACGCGCTGAGGCGGTGGTGGATGACGAGGCGCTAGACGCCTTGATCCGCGCCAGCGACGGTGTGATGGTGGCGCGTGGTGATTTGGGTGTCGAGGTGGGTGACGCTGAATTGGTGGGCATTCAGAAACGCATCATTCAACATGCGCGTACCTTGAACAAGGTCGTGATTACCGCGACGCAAATGATGGAGTCGATGATCTCCAGTCCGTTGCCGACGCGGGCAGAGGTCTCGGATGTCGCGAATGCGGTGCTGGACTATACGGATGCGGTGATGCTGTCGGCCGAGAGTGCGTCGGGAAAGTATCCGGTCGAGGCGGTACAGGCGATGGCGCGAGTGTGTCTAGGCGCGGAAAAACATCCTACCAGTACGCATTCGCATCACCGTCTGGGTGAGACGTTTACGCGCTGTGACGAGACGATCGCGTTGGCGGCGATGTATGCGGCGAATCATTTCCCCGGGGTCAAGGCGATTATTGCGTTGACTGAAAGCGGACATACGCCGTTGATCATGTCGCGGATTCGTTCCGGTGTGCCGATCTATTGCTATAGCCCGCATAGCCAGACGCAGCATCGTGCGGCGATGTTTCGGGGGGTTTATACGGTGCCGTTTGATCCTTCGGCTTACGATCCGGCGGAGTTGAGTGATGCGGCGATCGGTGAGCTGAAAAAGCGGGGGCGTGTGCAGGTGGGGGATTGGGTGATCCTGACGAAAGGCGATTCGTATCGGGATAGTGGTGGGACGAATGGGATGAAGATTCTGGTCGTCGAATAACTTTTTTTGGGACGCATTTTTTGCATGCGGTGGTGTTTATTTACTGCATGCGTAGTATTGGGTTCTTTAGGCGCCGGCGTCCGCCGTGTAAAAGGGGTGCCGGGCCTATCGCCGCGACTCGGCCCATGACCAGGGGCCTCGGCCCGCTTCGCGGGCTAAATCGCGGCTCTACGGCCCGGCACCCCTTTTACACGGCGGACGCCGGCTCGCGGTAATGACACATTACGGGTGCCTCTGCGGTTTCGGGTATTGGTGATGGTGGCGTTATTGTCTTTTGAACCGGTGGTTGTGTGTTGACGTAACGATGGGATCTTTGACCACGGCAATCAGCGTCCTATGCATGCCACGACTGTGAGTTGCTGCCGGGGGCCTGAGAGCCGTGCCGGCCCGTTGAGCGACGGGTAGTCCGCGAAGCGGACCTCGGCGCCTGGTGTTGCGCCGAGCCGTTGCGATAGGGCCGGTGCGGCTCTTAGGCCCCCGGCAGCAACGTTTTCACAGCGACGTCATCTGCCCATCGATGACGCTTTATCCCAAGCGAGTTAACCAAAGAACCAATAACACACCGCAATAGAAGCCAGCACCCCCGCCAAATCGGCAATCAGTGCACACCCGACGGCATGCCGGGCGCGCAGGATGCCGACGGAGCCGAAATAGACGGCGAGGACGTAGAACGTCGTTTCCGTGCTGCCCTGCATGATGGCAGCGAGCAGGGCGGGGAAACTGTCTACCCCGAAATGCGTCATGGTCTCCAGCATCATCGCGCGCGCAGCGCTGCCGGAGAAGGGCTTGACCAGTGCAGTGGGCAACGCATCGACGAAGCGGGTGTCCCAGCCCGCCGCGTGGGCCAACCATCGGATGCCGTCGAGCACGATATCGAGGGCGCCCGAGGCACGCAATACGCCGACAGCGCAGAGCATCGCGACCAGATAGGGCAGAAGGCTTTTGGCGACGTCAAAGCCATCCTTGGCGCCGGCAATAAAAGTTTCGTATACCGGGACGCGTTTGCAGGCACCGACGATGAGGAATGCCAGCAATACGCCGAACAACATCAGGTTGCCCAGCAACGAGGACAAGCTGGCGATGGCAGCGGCCGACATACTGGCCAGCAGGGCCATGAATCCACCCAGCAACAACGCTGCGCCACCTAGCCAGGCCAGGGAGACGGGGTCGTAGAGCTTCAGCCGTTGGCACATGGCGACGGCCAGCAGACCCGCAATGGTCGAGGCGCTGGTGGCCAACAGAATCGGCAGGAAGACCAGCGTGGGATCCGCTGCACCCTGTTGGGCGCGGAACATGAACAGCGTGACCGGCAGCAGCGTCAATGACGAAGCATTGAGCACCAGGAACAGGATTTGCGCGTTGGTGGCGGTGTCTGGCTTGGGATTCAGCGTCTGCAGCTCGCGCATGGCGCGCAGGCCGATCGGGGTGGCGGCATTGTCCAGGCCCAGGCCATTGGCGGCAAAGTTCAGCGTGATCAGGCCGATGGCAGGATGGCCGCGCGGAACCTCGGGCATCAAGCGGGCGAACAGCGGACCAAGCAGCGTCGCGAGTTTCTCGACCAGGCCGGCGGACTCGGCGATGCGCAAGAAACCCAGCCATAGCGTCAGCGTGCCGAATAACAGCACCATGACTTCGACCGAGACGCGCGCCATGTCGAACAGGCTGACCACGATCTGGCGGAAAACCTCGGCGTCGCCGATGAACAGCCAACGGTAGGAGGCGGCTGCCGCAGCAGCAAGAAAGAATCCCAACCAGAGTTTATTGAGCATGACAAATGGCAAGAGCAGCGTGAAAAAAGCCGTTCGCGGCGAGGCTCATTGTCGCAGACTTGGCAGGTCTCGGGGATGCCGCTGGCCGGCAATTCTGTTAACTTGGTTACGTACGCGCACTTCTATACAAGGTTGCATATGGATTTCAATGCCTGGCGCCGTCGCCGTATTTCTGAGCCTGCCTACCGCTGGGCCCGCAAGGCCATGCCCGGCCTGTCCGACACGGAGCGAGAGGCCATCGAGGCGGGCGATGTCTGGTGGGACGCGGATCTGTTTACCGGTGACCCTGACTGGAACAAGTTGCTCGCCGTGCCGCAGGCGACCTTGACCGTTGCCGAGCAACAGTTTCTGGATGGCCCTGTGGCGCAATTGTGCGCGATGCTCGACGAGTGGGATATCACCTGGCATCAAGGGGACTTGCCTGAGGCAGTCTGGCAGTTCATGCGCGAGCAGCGTTTCTTTGGCATGATCATTCCAACCTCCTATGGCGGATTGGGGTTCTCGCCCTATGCGCATTCTGAGGTCGTGCGGCGCATTTCCGCGTATTCCATCACCGCGGGCGTGACCGTGATGGTGCCCAATTCTCTGGGACCGGGAGAACTATTGCTGCAGTTCGGTACGCCTGAACAACGCGATTATTGGCTGCCGCGTCTGGCCGATGGGACCGAGGTGCCGTGCTTTGGCTTGACGAGCCCCGAGGCGGGTTCGGATGCGGCATCGATGGTCGATACGGGTGTCGTGTGCCGCCAAATGGTAGACGGTAAAGAGGTATTAGGGATTCGTCTGAACTGGCACAAGCGATACATCACGCTGGGGCCGATTGCGACGGTCTTGGGCCTGGCGTTCAAGCTGCAAGACCCCGATGGCTTGCTGGGCGGCCAGGTGGACGTGGGAATCTCGGTGGCGTTGGTGCCGACGAATACGCCCGGGATCACGATAGGACGTCGTCATTTGCCGTCCATGCAGGTATTTCAGAACGGTCCGAATCAGGGCGAGGATGTTTTCGTCCCGCTGGATGCGTTGATAGGCGGAACGGAAAAGGCCGGCCATGGCTGGCAGATGCTGATGAGTGCGCTGGCGGCAGGGCGCGGGATTTCGCTGCCTTCTCTGTCGGCCGCAGCGGCGGTGTACAGCGCCCATGTGACGGGCATGTATGCGCGCGTGCGTCAGCAGTTCGGGATTGCGGTAGGCCGCTTCGAAGGCGTGCAGGAAAAGTTGGGCCGTTTGGCGGGCAACGCCTACCTGGTCGAGGCGGCGCGCCGGTTGACGTGCGCGGCGTTGAATCAGGGGCACAAGCCAGCGGTGGTGTCGGCGATCATGAAATACCACGCCACCGAACGTATGCGAGAGGCGGTGAATGATGCGATGGATGTGCATGGCGGCAAGGCCGTCATCGATGGACCGTCGAATTACTTGGGATCGTTGTATCGGGCCCTGCCTATCGCCATTACGGTAGAGGGCGCCAATATCTTGACGCGCTGCCTGATCATTTTCGGACAGGGCGCGATTCGAGCGCATCCTTACTTGATGCAGGAGGTCTTGGCATTAGGAGACGAGGACGACGAGCGTGGGCTGCAGACATTTCATGACGTGTTCTGGCGTCACCTCGCGCATAGCGCCAAGAACGGCTTGCGTGCTTGGAGGCGGGCATGGACCGGCGGTGTGTTGGCACGCGCGCCGTCAAGTGGGCCTGTTGCCCGGCAATATCGCAGGTTGAGTCGTTATGCGTCGGCATTTGCATTGGTCGCGGATGTCTCGATGGGAACGTTGGGCGGCGCGTTGAAGCGGCGTGAAATGTTGTCGGCTCGCTTGGGGGATATCCTGGCGGAGCTGTATTTGCTGTCGGCGGTGCTCAAGCGCTGGGAGGACGAAGGGCGCTGCCATGCAGATCTGCCATTGGTGCTGTGGTGTATGGAGGACGGGTGCGCGCGTTTGGAAACCCGATTTGACCAGGTGCTGGCGAATCTACCAAAGCGTCCCTTGGCTTGGGTGTTGCGAGCGATAGTGCTGCCTGTGCGTTTGAATCGTGGTCCCAGTGACGCGCTGACGCGCGAGTGTGCCGATTTATTGTTGGCGCCATCGCCTACGCGGGATCGGTTGACTGCCAACTTGCAGCGCGGTGAGGGCGACGATGTGTTGGCGCAATTGGAGCGCGCATTTGGCTTGGTCAACGCGGTACAGCCACTGCACGACAAGCTTAAACGCGAGGGCGTGCAGGACTGGCGCGAAGCGCATCGCGGCGGGGCGATTACGGATGCTCAAGCACGTCAGATCGAGGCCGCCGAAGAGGCTGTCAGGCGCGTCGTGGCGGTGGATGATTTCGAGCCGGGAGCATTTGCGCGGCCGCCTGGTTGATGGTGTGGGGAACGTTTCAGGCTTTAAAGATTGGCTTCGCGTGGCAGCGAGTCCTTGAGCGCGACTGCGGTTTTCTTTAACGCCGCGACAAACAACTGCGCGGGCCGGGAGAGCGGCGTGTTATTGGGCAGCAACAATTGGGCCTTGACGGGCATGCGCGGTTGAAATCGAATGGTGGCAACTCCCTGATTGCGGCCAGTCAGCAAATAAAAGGGGTCGATAATCGCTACGCCTGCACCGGAACGCGCCAGCGAATAGGCGACAGCGGTCAACGTCACTGACAGCGCGATTTTTCGTTTGACGCCTGCAATGCGATAGCTTTCCTCGATCAGGGCACCCAGTGGCAGGTTTTTATCAAACGATATCAACGGATAGGGCTCCAGATCCCGCGGGGTGACAACAGGCAGCTTGGCCAGCGGACAATCTTCAGGCACGACACAAACCAGTTCGGCCTCGCACAAATCAGTCAGACGGCCTTCGATCATTCGTCCGTCCTGGCTGAGCGGCGACAACACGATGCCGAAGTCCACGCGTTCCTGGAACACACTGTCCGATACGCTGACGTTGTCGGTCGCGATGACTGATATTTGAATCTGTGGCCAGTCTTCGCGGAACCGGACACTCGTCGGGGCCAATAGGTTCTCTGCGATGGTGGGCACCGTCGAAATCTGGACCGAGCCTTCGGTCAGCTCTCGCATGTCGTCCACCAGCCGGTTGACACGAGCGATGCTGTCAAAGATGCGATTGAGCTCACCCATGATTTCCAGCGTTTCGCGTGTGGCCTGTAAGCGGCCACGCTTGCGAACAAAAAACGGAAACCCTGCCTGCAAGGCACACTCACGCAGCAGCAAGCTGACAGCAGGCTGAGAGATTCCCAGTGCCGATGCGGCTTCGCCTACGCTGCCGTATCGACTGACGGCGCGTATGACCTCCATTTGACGTACGGTCAAATGCATCGTGTCCCCCTTGGCGGCCTGGCCAATTTTTATATGGGCTGCATGTTTGCGGAGCCCTCCGTGTGACTGAACGCCGCGGCTATACATCAGCGCGGTACACGGTGAACATAAGTCTAGCTTATCTTTGAATTAGTCCACTTCGATTGTTTTTGCTTCGGGCGGCTTTTACAGTCATTGCATCTGATCGGTACTGACGTTGATGCCGCTGCAAACCTCAGTACCTCATCTGTCGCACGATAAGAAGAGGAGCAAACGCATGAGGATTGTGTCAGTGGAGTCTTCCGTGGTGTCGCTGCCGTTTGACATGGGAGGCCCCTATGCCCGGTTTGCAGGAAAGCTGTGGGACCGGCTGGAGATACTCCTGGTCCGGGTGGAGACGGAGGACGGATTGGTAGGATGGGGAGAGGCGTTTGGCCATGCCGCGATCCCCGCCACACGTGCCGCACTGGATACGATTGTGGCGCCGCTGGTGATAGGCAAACACGCAGGCGATATCTCGGCCCTGACGCGCAGTGTGCTGCATTCCACCCATTTGCTGGGCCGTAATGGCAGTTACGTCTACGCGTGGTCAGGAATTGAAATCGCGCTATGGGATTTGCTGGGCAAACGCGCTGGACTGCCTGTGCATCAATTGCTGGGTAATGGCAGCCGTACGCAGCTCGAGGCCTATTCGAGTTTGCTGGCGTATGGCGATGCCGAAATCGCTGCTCGCAACACGCGTGCAGCAGCCGATAGGGGGTTCCGCTACGTCAAACTGCATGAAACGACGCGGGATGCCCTGGTGCGATCGAAAGAGGCGGTCCAAGGCCGGGATGTCCAGATTATGATGGACGTCAATTGTGCCTGGGATGTGCCTGATGCGCTGGACATGGCACAAAGTATGTGTGGCGACGGAATGTACTGGTTCGAGGAGCCCGTCTGGCCGCCTGAAGATGCGCAGGGGCTGGCGCGGGTGCGTGCGTGTGGCATCCCCATCGCTGCCGGCGAGAACGTGGCCGGATTGCAGGGATTTCGGACCTTATTGGAGGCCGGGGCCATTGATATTGCGCAGCCCAGCGTGACGAAGATCGGCGGGATCGGCGACACCATGAGAGTGGCAGCGCTGTGTGCAGCGAACGGCGTGCGTGTCGTGCCGCATTCGCCGTACTTCGGGCCGGGTTTTATCGCCACGCTGCATATTGGCGCAGCGCTGCCCCAGCCGCCCTTGATCGAAGTGCTGTGGATGGATATGGAGGCAAATCCGTTTGCACCCTATGTGCATGCCGTGGACGGGATGTTGAACGTGCCCCAAGGTCCTGGCTTGGGCTGCGATCCCGATGCAGAAGTGATGTCGCGATATCGCGTCGGAGACGTGCATCGCATTACCGAAGAGGCCTCCGTATGAAAGTCGTCAAGCTGGAAACCCGCCCGATAGAGATCGCATTGCAAGAGCCTATCATCAGTGCGTTGGGGCCGATCTCAACGTGTGGCGTCGTCCTGGTGCGCCTGTATACCAGTGATGGGGTGGTAGGCGAGAACCTGGTGTTCACGTTAAATAACCGGCGTACGGGGGTGTTGCACCGCATGGTCGATGAATTGGCGGACCTGGTAATGGGACAGGATGCCGGCCACATCGCGGGGTTCTGGTCGCGTGCCTGGAAAGATCTCAATTTTTTCGGCCAGAAAGGTATCCCTGTCATGGGGATATCGGCCATTGACGGCGCGCTATGGGATGCCGCCGCCAAATCGGCAGGCTTGCCGCTGTATCGCATGCTCGGGGGCGCACAGGACCGCGTGCCCGTCTATCACAGTGGCGGGTTGTGGCTGCATCGCAGCGTAGACGAGCTGGCGCGCGATGCGCAGCAGATGGTGGAACAAGGTTTTCAGGCGGTGAAGATGCGACTGGGCTCGCCCGATCCTGCCGTCGATGTACAACGGGTGCGTGCGGTCCGCGAGGCCATCGGTCCGCATATCAAATTGATGGCCGATGCCAATCAAGGGTTGAACGAGGCCCAGGCCATCCGGTTGGGACGGATGCTGGAAGAATATCAACTGGCCTGGTTCGAAGAGCCGTTACCCGCCTGGGATCTGGAAGGTCTGGCGCGAGTGGCGGCCGCCCTGGATACGCCTATCGCCAGCGGTGAAACGGAATATGCGCGTTATGGATTCCGCCGCATGATCGAGTTGCGCAGCGCTGATGTGCTGATGCCGGATTTGCAGCGTGCGGGTGGCGTTTCGGAATTCATGCGAGTCGGGCATATGGCTGCCGCTTATGACATTCCCGTCTCGAGCCATCTGTTTCCCGAAATGAGTATTCAAGTGCTGGGCGCATTGAGCAACGCGATATTCCTGGAGTACATGCCGTGGTTCTCCGATTTGTATCAGGAGCGCCTTGAATTCGAAGACGGGATGGCAATCGTTCCGCAGCGCCCAGGCTGGGGGTTTACGTTTGATCTGGATCGTATTGCGCATTTGGAAAAACGCGGCCGTTAAATCTCGGCTGTGACGATGACGCAGGATGGCAGACAGGGGAACCCCGCGCCATTCAGCCGTGACAATCCTTAGGAGACAACAAATGACATTTTCTCGTCGTGACTTTGTGTTGGGCGCCGCCGGCGCATTGGGCGCGTCGGCATTAGGCATGCCCGCGCTGGCGCTGGCCGCGAGTGAAGACCTCAAGATAGGTTGGCTTGCCGCGTTGACCGGACCGAGTTCTGCACCGGGCGTGGGGTTCAATCGAGGTGTCGAGTTTGCTGCGCAAGCGATCAACGCGGCAGGCGGAGTGAAGGGACGCAAGATCGTGATCGTTACACGCGATACGCAGGGCGATCCTACTAAAGCAGTCAACGCAGCGCAGGAGATGATCAACTCGCAAAAAGTGCACGCCATTTGGGGACCGACGAACTCTGGCGAGTCTCTGGCGGTCACGCCGATCATGGCTCGCGCCAAGATGCCGAATATTCATCCCTGCGTCATAGATAGTTTGGTGAACACGGACAAGTATCCCAATGCGTTTCGTATCTCTCCCTCGAACAGTCAATGGGATGATGCGTGCCGGAATTATTGCCTGAAGGTACAAAAGTATTCCAAGATCGCCGTCATCGGCGACACGACGGGGTACGGCGTGAGTGCGACCAAGGCATGCGTAGCCAATTTCAAGAAGGATGGCGCGGAAGTGGTGTACTCGGCCAACATCGACGCGACACAAGCCGACATGTCGCCTGACATGACGCGCGCGCGCGATGCCGGGGCGCAAGTGATCGTGATCTGGAGCGTCTCCACCGGGATGGAGGCGCGTCTGTTCAATACGCGAGCCCATATGGGCTGGGATGTCGCCTTTGTCGGCCATCCCTCGCTGGCATCGGGCGAGTTGCGCACGCTGGTGGAGAAGCCGGAGAACTGGGACAAGGTCTATGCAGTGGGCTACAAGAGCGCCAGTTATGACGTCAACGGCAAGCTGCCCGCGCATTCGCAGGAGTTCCTCGACATGGTCAAAGGCAAGGTCAGTCTGGAAGACACGCTGTACTGGTGGGTGGCGGCTGGCTACGACGCGATTGAACTCGTGGCCAAGGCAGTGCAGGCAACGGGCTCCTCGCAATCCAAAGACATCATCGAGTATTGGAATAGCCTCAAAGCGTACCCCGGATATTTTGGGACTTATACCTACTCGCCCACAATCCACAACGGCTATCCCACCGAGGAGGTGGTCATGTCCGAGGCCAAGTCTGCGCGCAACGGGACATTCGCATTGGCGCCGGGTTATCAATAACACCGAGAGGACGCAGTCATGCTGGCTTCCATTATCAGCTCCGGCCTCGCGGTCGGGGCGGTGTATGCCCTGATCGGCATCACCTACAACACGATGTATTCCACGTCCCGTGTCATGAGCTTTACGGCAGGGCAGCTTGGAATGCTGGGCGGTGTGTTCGGGTCTTTGTTCATGTTGCGCATGGGCATGTCTGGCCCGGTCGCATTCGTATTGACCTTGGGGCTATGCGCGTTGGTCGGTGTGATCACCGAGTTTGTCGCCGTGCGGCCTGTGCTGAAAAGCCTGGACCAACATTTGTACGTACTGTCTACGTTGGCATTGGCGCTGATGATCCAACAGGTGACGGCGATTGAATGGGGCACCGAGCCCCAGCCTTTTCCGCGCTTGTTGGCCTGGGGGTCGGGACCGTTGGATGAGAGGTTCTGGCTGCCCGTCGCGGCATGCGTGATTGTGGTGCTGGCCTTGGAGTAT
Source organism: Bordetella genomosp. 4 (assembly GCF_002261185.1). Classification (GTDB taxonomy): domain Bacteria; phylum Pseudomonadota; class Gammaproteobacteria; order Burkholderiales; family Burkholderiaceae_B; genus Bordetella_A. Next base: position 71,875 of record NZ_NEVQ01000022.1, on the reverse strand, counting down.
TTATATCGGCGTACGTTGATCGGCCTGGCTTTTCTCGCCGTGGCGGAGAACAACTTTGCTGCACGTTCTATCGGGTTGCCGGAGCGGCGCCTGCGGGTCATCAGCTATGCCCTGGCAGGCGTGATCGGAGGCATCGCCGGGTTTGCCGCGGGACAGCTGATGTTGGCTTTTTTCGCCAACGGCCCGTTGTTGAATTTCTACGGCTTCGTTCCTGTGGCGCTGGGCGGGCTCGGCAATAATCGCGGCGCAGTGCTGGGGGGTCTGGCGCTTGGGCTGTTTCAACAGGCGGCGAACTTTACCGTGGGCGGAATTTTTGCGTCGATTGCCGTGTTCGTCTTGTTTATCGTGGTGTTGATGGCCGTGCCGCAAGGCATTTTCGGCTCTAACTCTGCGCGGAGAGTGTGATGAGCGCACACGCAAAGACTTATCGAGCAACCCCTCAAGCGATGGAGCGTCATCCGATGACTCAGGGCCAGGGCTGGGCGCGCATGTTGCCGTTCATCGTATTGCTGGTGCTGGCGATCGCATTGCCTGCATTAGGGAATACATACTGGACGGTGATTGCAACGCGCGCGGCGATTTACTGGATATTGGTATCGGGGCTGAATCTGATTGTCGGCTATGCGGGCCAATTGGCGATCGGCTACGTGGCGTTGTTGACCATAGGGGCATACACGGCCAGCGCATTGGTGGCTGGCAACGTGTCCGAGCCGTGGGAGCCGTTTACGGCGCTGGCGGCGGCGGGCGCGGCGGGGGGGCTGTTTGGCTTGATTGTCGGCTTGCCGGCGCTGCGGCTGCGCACGTTTTATTTTGCGATGACCACCTTGGGGTTCGCCACGATCGTGACGCAGATTGCTCTGGCCTGGGAATCGGTGACGGGCGGTGGAATCGGTGTGCCGGGGCCTGCTATGCCGGCGCCGTTCGATTCCGATCAAGGCTTGTATTACCTGTGCCTGGGCATCGCCGCGGTGGCGACCATATTGACGGCAAACGTCGCACACAGCCGGTTTGGACGGGGATTGATCGCCATCCGCGACGCGGAAGTCGCTGCAGAGGCGTACGGCATTTCCAAGGCCAAGTTATTGGCCGCCGTCTTTGTGCTTGCAGGCGTGCTGGCCGGTATCGCGGGAGGGCTGTTCAGTTCACTTCAGACGTACATTACGCCCGAGGCGTTTACGTTCGAACTGTCGGTATTGTTTTTTATCTCTATCCTGATCGGTGGACGCAGTTCTATCTTGGGCCCGCTGTTGGGCACCCTGATCTTGACCGTTTTGCCGGAGATCGCCGCACCGTTGGCAGCTTGGTCCAATTTCTTATACGCGCTGTTGCTGTTGGTGATTGTGCTGGCAATCCCCGGTGGAATTGCATCTTTGCTCGATTTTGGAGGACGCAGCCCCCTGCCCGCAAACCGGCGCATACAACCAGAGCTGGGGGCTGTGCGCCAGATTTTGGCGGATGTGCCTCGTGATGGGCGCATCGTATTAAAAAATCTGCATTTATCGTTTGGCGGGGTCAAGGCGATCAACGGTTTGGACCTGCAAATCAACGGTGGGCAGGTGCATGGCTTGATCGGCCCGAATGGCAGTGGGAAAACCACGACGTTAAATGTGATCTCGGGGTATTACCGGCCCCAAGAGGGTCTGGTGACGGAGGGTGGCACGGAAGTCCCCTCGGGACAGCCCTTGGGCAGAGCCAGGCGCGGATTCGCACGGACGTTCCAGACGCCGCGCATCGTGGGTGATACCTCAGTCCTGAAGAACGTCATGGCGGGCGGATATACGCGCGCTCGCGGTACGTTCCTGGAGGCCTTGTTGCGGGTGGGCAGGCATCGAGAGGACGAGCGCGGATTGCGAGAGATGGCGGAATCGGCATTGAGAGCGGTGGGGCTGTCGCATTTGGCTCACGTGCGCGCCGATCGCTTGCAGCATAGCGAATTGAGGTTCCTGGAACTGGCGCGTGCGTTGATGCTGCAGCCCAGGTATCTGATGCTGGACGAGCCTGCCGCAGGCTTGACCGGAGACGAGATCAAGCGTCTGGGTGACATCATCAAAGAGATCAGCCGCTGCGGAACGGCAGTGTTGCTGGTGGAACACCACGCAGACTTGATCTTTGATATCTGTGATCACGTCACCGTACTGAATCTCGGGTCGGTGCTGGCCAGCGGCACCCCGCAGGAAATCCGCACGCATAAGGAGGTGGTCAGTGCATACCTCGGAGCCTAATAGCCTGCTGCAGGTGCAGGGTCTGAATGCCGGCTACGGCAAGATTCAAATCCTGCACGACGTCGATATGATCGTGAAGCCCGGCGAAATCGTGGCGCTGCTGGGGCCCAATGGAGCAGGAAAGAGCACGTTGATGAGGGCGTTGTCTGGCCTATTGCCATGGATGTCCGGCGACGTCGTGTTTGCAGGGAAAAGCTTGCGTGGCGCGACGCCGCGTGATGCGGCGCAGGCGGGCCTGGTGCACGTGATCGAAGGGCACCACGTCTTTACGCAGTTGTCCGTGCAGGACAATCTGGCGCTGGCGGGATATGACATTTCCCGGACTGAACGCCAGGAACGCATCCGGGATGCCCTGGCGTTCTTTCCGGAGATCGAGGCGAAACGCCATGACCGCGCAGGCGCATTGAGCGGCGGACAGCAGCAGATGCTGGTGGTGGCCCAGGGACTGGTGAAGCGGCCACGCTTGCTGATTCTGGACGAGCCTTCTGCGGGTTTGTCCCCGGTCCTGGTTGACCGTGTGTTTGAGGTCGCGGCGCGTCTGCGCGATACTGGGACATCCGTGTTGCTGGTCGAGCAATTGGTCGAAAAATCCCTGGTCCTGGCCGACCGCGTTTATGCCATGGCGCATGGGCAAATTGTTCTGCAAGCGGATACCAGCGAGACGGATTTGCAAGCCCGGCTGGAAGATGCATATTTTGGTCAACACGCGTGAAGCACCGATGAATTCGACTAAACCCATTCTGGCCCCCGATCCATCCTGGCGCGTCAGCCCTCGTTATCCTGACCCGCGAGTGCAGTCCCTGGATCCGCGTTTTGATAAGTACCGGCTGTTTCATGCCGCGGTGGAGATGTTGGCATCCGGTTCTCGATGGGCCGAAGGTCCGGTATGGTTCGGCGATGGCCGCTACTTGTTGTATAGCGATATCCCGAATAATCGCATGCTGCGTTATGACGATGCCTCGGGCCATGTCACGGTGTTTCGTGAACCATCCGGTTATGCCAACGGTAACACGCGCGACCGTCACGGCCGGCTGATCACTTGTGAACATGGCAATCGCCGTGTGACGCGTACCGAATACGACGGGCGTACCACGGTGCTGGCGGACCACTTTGAAGGAAAGCGGTTGAATTCGCCGAACGATGTCGTCGTGAAATCGGATGGGTCGATCTGGTTTACTGACCCGCCGTTCGGGTTGAGCAGCGACTACGAGGGCGATAAAGCCGAACCAGAACTGCCAGAGCGTGTCTACCGGATTGATCCTTCCGGCAAAATCAGCGTCGTGGCCGACGACGTGGCAGGACCCAATGGTTTGTGTTTCAGCCCTGATGAAACCTTGCTGTACATCGTGGCGTCGCGTGCGAGACCAAACCGCACGGTTCGCGTCTATCGCGTGTCGGGCGCAGCGTTGTCAGACGGGCGAGACCTGATTGATTGCGGACCCGGCACCGCAGACGGATTGCGTTGCGATGAGGACGGGAATCTGTGGTGCGGATGGGGAATGGGAGCCGAGGAACTGGATGGCGTGCGCATATTCGCACCCGATGCCACGCCGATCGGACACATTCATTTGCCGGAGCGCTGCGCGAATCTCTGCTTTGGCGGTGCGAAAGGAAACCGGCTGTTCATGGCCGCCGGAAAGGGACTGTATAGCCTGTATGTGAATACGCGCGGCGTATCAAGTGCAGATGTGATTGACGTCGGGATATTTTGAGCTGCCTTCGGATTCGGTGATTTTGCGCAGCAGATACAGTAACGCCACGCGTTCTGCTTCATTCAACGGTCCGAACGTTTCTTCGGTGATGGCGTGGGCAAAGGGCTGCATCTCGTTGACGAGTTGTGTGCCTGCCTCGGTCAGCGAGACCATGACTTTTCGCCGATCGGAGGGATCGGCCTGCAAGGTAATGAGCTCGCGGTTCTTGAGCCGGTCGACGACGCCGCGTATGGTCGCCTGGTCGATGACGGTGGCTTTGACCAGATTGGCGATGGACGCCGGGCCGTCGTCATTGAGTGCGCACATGACGACGAACTGAGCGACGGTCAGTTTTGAGTCCGGAATGAATTTTTGAAAAAGTGCGGTGTGGCGTTGGTAGGCGCGGCGCAACAGGTGTCCGACCTGCGACGAAAACAGGTAGGGGGCCGAATTGTCTTTGTCCGACTGGTCCGGCGATGGCAGTGATTCAGGCGTAGAGGTCGGCATGGGCACTTCTAGTGTTATGCATGGCGTGGCGCAGTTTTTCTGGAGTATACGGTGGCGCGCATAGACGTAGCCCTGTGGCGTCGAATAATGCGTTGGCGACTGCCGGCGCGCCAGGAAGCGACGCCGATTCGCCTACGCCCATCGGCGGCTCGTCCGGGCGCGCCATGAGCAGCACGTCGATCTGCGGGATTTCTCCGAATTTAATAATAGGATAGGCGCCCCATTCCCGGCTGGTAACTCCCTGCGGGCCAAACGAGACTTGCTCCAGCAGCGCGCGGCTCAGCGCCTGGATAACGTTGCCGTGGACCTGATGCCGGACGCCGTCGGGATTGATCATCATGCCGGCGTCGTGGCCAACCGTGATGCGATCCACGCGTACGTGCCCGCTCAGCGGGTCGACGCTGAGATCCACAACCCATGCGGCCCATGCGGCCCCAAACCCTGGAAACTTGCTGTGGATATAGCGCGCGTAGGCCATGCCTCTGCCATGCAATAAACCATCGTCTGCGGGGATCCCTCGGCTGCCGGCCATGAAGGGCTGCCAGCGAGCACGTTTGGCCGTGGCCATCAACAGGTCGCGAGCACGTACATCGTCCAGATGGCGCAGGCGATATTCGAGCGGGTCTGCCCCCGCCCGATGCGCGAGTTCATCAATCATGCATTCGTGCGCGTACGCGTTCGGCAGGGCGGATACGCCGCGCAGCCACGAGGCACGCACCAGCGGCGGCATGTCGTGGCAGACGATCTGCAAATGGGGATATCGATAGGGCGGCATCGCTGTGCGGTCGCCCATCTGCAGGGTGCGGGGTTGATTGGAAATACTGCCTGTTAACAAGAGCGCCAGCAGCGGGGCATCGTTGGAGGGATACCGTACTCCGAAATCATAGGCGAGCAAATTACCCTCGGGATCGATCGCAGCTTGCACGTCGACGAGCTGGGCGGTGCCTTTGGGTTCCCACTGGTGTTCTTGTTCACGCGTGAGTTGCACGCGTACCGGTGTGCCAGTTGCCATCGCCAGCAGGGCGGCATCGCCACAGACGTCGTCGGCGCAGTTTCTGCCATAACAGCCTGCGGCTTCAAGGCGCACGATTTCAATGTTGCCCTCGCCCAGTTTCAACAGACGGTCGAGATCGGTGCGCAGCATGTGCGGGTTTTGAGTGCCGGACCAGATCGTGAGACGGTCTGCGGTGTAATCTGCGACCGCGCAGGACGGGCCGATCGATCCATGCATCTGATAGGGCCAGACGTAGCTGCGCTGGACCACGCGATTCGGGCTAGCCTGTGCCGCCTGGGCCAATTCGAGGTTTGTATGCCCCTGATGGTGCAAGGGGCGCACCTCGGACGGGTCGGCGCGTAATGCCGCGTCCAGATCGCTCAGGTCAGGAGCCTGCGGGATGTCGCGCCATTGGACCTTTAGGGCGCGCATGGCGGCGATGGCTTGTTCTTCGCGGTCAGCCACCACGCCGACGAAATCCCCTTTTACGACCACCTGCACGTTGCCGGGCAGGTGCGCCACGGATGCGGTATCGACCGATATGAGGCTGGTTCCGACAAAGTCGCCGCCGTCACGTCCCGGATAGGGCGGGCGGACGACCCGGCCGTGCCGCATGCCTGGTATGCGTACGTCATGGACGAAGGTGAGCGCACCGGTGGCCTTGGCGGGAATATCGACACGCGCGCGGCCTTGCCCCGTCAGTTGATACTCGGATGCAGGCTTGAGCACGACGTCTTCGGATAGCGTGAGCCGTTCACGCCTGCCGCGAATCAACTCGCCGTAGTGGGCCTGGCGAGTATCCGTTTGGTCCTTGAATACGATGAGGCCCTGGCGCGCCTGCAACGCCTGAACGGATACGTGCCAGTGCTCAGCCGCCAGCCTCAGCAGATGCTCGCGAGCCTGGGCTGCGGCACGCCGCAACGGAACGGCGGAGATCTGGATGGTGGCGCTGGCAATGGTAGGGCCCTGATTGGGACAGGCCTCGGTATGGCCCAGCACCATGTCGAGCTGCTCGAATGGAATGTCGAGCTCGTCGGCGACGATCTGTGCCAGCGCGGTGCGTATGCCTGTGCCCAGATCGACATGTCCGTTAAAGGCCAGGGCGCGCCAGCCCGCCGCCGTCCCAGGAGCATCCACGACGGCGACGAATATCTCGGGCGTGGCGGGCACGTAATCCGATGGCGCGCCGGGTTGGCCTGACGCCGGTTTTGGAGGCGCGACCGGATTGCGCACAATCAGCAGCGTGCCGTACTGATCGAGCAATCCGTCGTGCAGCAGCTTGGGCTGGGGCAGGCTCATGGGATCAGCTTAGCGTGACAGCGCCTCGATGTCGATGAGGGCTTGGTCCAGCGGCATGACTGCCGCATATTTCTGTGCCATGTCGAACAGGTTTGCATCATGCGGACCCAATGCGCGGTCACCGACGCAATCAGACACCACCAGCGGGCGAAAGCCGGCTTGCATGGCATCGACGACGCTCGCGCGCACGCAGCCGCTGGTGACGCATCCTGCGACGAGCAAGGTCTGTACACCGCGTTGCGCGAGCCACGGCGCCAGCATGGTGCCATAGAACGCTGAAGGTGTGCTTTTGCGTACGACGTATTCACCCGGGGCTGGCGCGAGTGCAGGCACGATGGCGCTGGCCGGGCTATCCTCTTTGAGGGTCAGCATGCCCGGAACCTTCAGGCAAAAGATATTCTGATCGGCGTCGTCATCAGCAAAGACAATGCGGCTGTGCGCGATCGGCCATCCTTGAGCGCGTGCGTGAGCAAGCAAATGGGTAGTCTGGCTGATAGCTTGCGGGATGTTGCCGCCGCCAAACACCTCGGGGTCGGCGAATCCATTGACGAAGTCCACGATCAGCAGGCCGAAAGGAGCTTTGAGCGGCAAGGGGGTGCCGAAGCCCTGCCGTGCGTAGGCCGAGACATCGCCTTGTACGCCGCCCGTGGGAATGGTTTGTGCGGATTGTGTGCTCATCGGACGATGCCTTTTAATTGGTTGCGCCGTTCGGCGCGTGCCAGCCCTTCCTGGTCTTGGACAATGCCGTCGATGACGGTCGGTTTGCCATCGAGTTTGACCGTGCAGCGGCGCATGGGGATGTCGATGTGGCAGGCAGTCGTACGCTGGCCGCCGGCTTCGTTGTTGGGCCCCATGGACCACAGGAAATTGCCCTCGAACGCGCGCGCGTCCATACCGATGTGCGATTCCTTGTCGTAGTGGGCCAGCATCGACCAGTGTGCGCGAGGTTGAAGGCCCCAGCCCACATGCGATACGGCATAGGCCTCGGGGTCTTCGTAGGAAGCCATGTATTCGCGCAGGATCTCTGCCTGCAGTCCGCCTTCGATGGCATGCACGTAGCCGTTTTCGATAGTGAGTTTGATCGGGTCGTGCACATATTCTTTGAGCGGCAGCAGAATGTCGCCACGGTCCAGCACGACAACGCCCCGGCTTTGGCCTTCGTTGGGCCATGTCAGTACGAAACCGCTTGGCCAATGATCCCAGCGCCCCGGCTGGTCGACGAAACCATACTCGCAAATGACGGGGAATTCTCCCAGCTGGCACCGCAGGTCGGTGCCAGCTTGTGAGGTGATATGCATCTCCTTTGCCGCCTGGATGCGTTCAGAGGCGTTGACGACGCGCGTGCGGTCCTCTGCGGTGGGTACTAGACGGCACAGGATTTCGGGCGGCTCGACAGCCAGCAGGATTTTTGTGCCGCCGCTCAGGATCTCGTGTTGCTCGGGCGAAAACAGCAGCGTCATGAGATCCAGCACGAGATCGCTGGCCTTGAGCGCGGCAATCGCAGCAGGGTTGCCCGTGAGCGGCGTGGTGCCCAGATAGGCGAGCGAGTCGCGCGACAACGATTTTTCCGCGTTGACGGGCGGCAAGTCCAGACGATTGACCTTGGCGCCCATATCGCTGGCCGCGGCAATGGCGCAGCGCAGGGTTTGCGGGTGCGTGTCGGCGCCGGTCAGGACAGTGACTGTCTGGCTGGGCTCGAGTTTGGATAGAGTGAGAACCTGTTTCCAGGCTTGAATCAAATCGATATCGCTCACGGACATGGTGGACTCCGGTGTGATACGAGGTGGGCGGACATGGGGTTGAGGTGGGGAGCAGCCCCTATCGCGATCAATCCAGTGTTTGTCCCAGGAAGTCGCCAAAGGCGGCATAGAACCCGGTTTCGTTGTCCCAGGGAATCATGTGTCCGGCGCCGGGAACGCGTACATGCTGTGTCTGGGGGGCGAGCGTCTGCCACTCAGCGACATCATCGTCGTTGACGACGTCGCCGCGTTCGGCAGTCATCAGCAACAATGGTATGTGGATATGGGGCAGATCCGCATGAATATCATCGCGGCCGAAATCTTCGAAACTCTGCACGATGGCGGGCTCGTAGCAGGTATGCAGCCATTGCGCACGCAAGCGTAATTGCGGCTCGGTCCACGTGGGGCAAAAGGCGCGCATCGCGTCCGCATCCATGCCCAGCGTGGCTTGACGTATGGAGTCCACATACCACGGCAGTTTGGCAGGGTAGGGACGCCGGCCCGGTCCGGACACAGGAGGGTCGACAGCAACCAGCTGTGTGAGTCCGGTGGGTTGAGCGCGCGCGGCGCGTATTGCGATACGTCCGCCCATCGAGTGGCCCACCAGGGCGTAGCGTTGCAGATCCAGCGCCTGGGCAAAGGCCAGCACATCGGTGGCCTGGGCATCCAGACCATAGTCCAGACCAGGGCCCGATGCAGACAAGCCGCGGCCGCGCACGTCGAGCACATAGGTGTCGAAATGCCGGCCAAGCCGTTCGGCGACAAAACCCCAGGTCACCGCAGGGCTGGTAATGCCGGGAATGAGCACGACAGCCGGGCGTTGTACGGGGACAGTGTCTGCGCCATAACGCAGATAGTGCTGACGGATTCCATTCGCATTGACATGCGCGCCGTAGCGATAGGTCGATGATGGGGAGGACGCTGGCACTTTGGTCTCCAGAGAGTGGAAAGTCGGCACGGCTCGGGCCCGATTCTGAATCCCGCGCAAGGCGTTGCTCGACGAAAATACAGTGTAGACGCTCAATATATAGAAATAAAACTGATGTCGCAATGTTCTCGACGATATGTTGGGAATTAAAAAAATCTAGGGAAAATACCTAGATATATTCGTCATTGTTTTCTTGTCAGCAAAATTTCTTGCCGGTAAATTTTAAAAAAAGAAGTGTGTACGCTTTAATTTTTATTATTCAGACCGGCCTCCCGACATCGGGGTCGTCGGCGCGAGCTTTTGATTCCCAGGAGAGCTTTTCATATGTCCGCACAACCTCGAATCGCTGTGATTGGCGCAGGTCTGGGAGGGGCTGCCGCCGCTTCGCTGCTTGCCAACGAAGGATTCAACGTTCACGTCTACGAGCAGTCGCCCGCCTTTTCGCGGCAAGGGGCAGGTATCCACGTCGGGCCGAATGTGATGAAAATCTTGCGCCGCATCGGTATCGAGGATGCGCTCAACGAGCAAGGCTCCCATCCTGAGTACTGGTATAGCCGCCATTGGCAGACGGGGGATGTGCTCGCGCAGATTCCTTTGGGTGACTACGCCGTCAAGGAATACGGAGCGAGTTATTTGACGGTGCATCGAGGGGACTTTCACGCATTGCTGATTGATGCCTTGCCCGATAACATGCTGAGCTTTGGCAAGCACCTGGTCAAGGTTGAAGATACGGGCGATGTCGTGCGCCTGCATTTCGCCGATGGTTCCATCGAGGAAGCCGATCTGGTGATCGGCGCTGATGGCGTGAACTCGCGGATTCGCGAGGAACTGCTGGGACCTGAGCCCCCAAAATATGCAGGCTATCTGGCACATCGTGCGGTATTTCCGACGCCGGTGGCCACGCCCGGTATGTTGCCCTTTGATCCCTGCGTGAAATGGTGGAGCGATGATCGGCATATGATGACCTACTTCGTTACGGGCAAGCAGGACGAGCTTTATTACGTGACGGGTGTGCCGGTCGAACACTGGGATCTCAATGATCGTTGGCTGCCAAGCAGCAAACAGGAGATGCGCGAGGCGTTCGAGGGATGGCACCCGACCGTGCAGGCGTTGATAGACGCGACAGTCGAAGTCACCAAGTGGTCGCTGCTGGAACGCGACCCGCTGCCGCTCTGGAGCCGAGGCCGTTTGGTGTTGTTGGGAGATGCGTGTCATCCAATGAAGCCGCACATGGCGCAAGGCGCGGCCATGGCTATCGAGGATGCGGCGATGTTGGCGCGTTGCTTCAAGGAAGTGGGTGTGCACGATTACCAACTGGCTTTCGCTTTGTATGAAGCGAATCGCGCTGAACGTGCGAGCAAGGTTCAGCGTATTTCGCACGACAATACGTGGCTGCGCACCAACGAGGATCCTTCGTGGTGCTTTGGTTATGACGTATTCAATGTGCCGCTCGTCGATCCGCAACCCAAAGCGGCGATGAAGTGAGGCGCTTTCGATTTGAGCTCTGAGCGATGACCATGGCATACAGCAGCGTTTCCGACGCGCCGTTCTCTGCAGGTTCTCCTGTTTTTCGCTTGCTCGTCAACGGACGAGAGCAAGCGGTGCAGGCTGATCCCGCGACGCCGCTGTTGCTGGTCTTGCGCAACGATCTCGAATTGAATGGACCGAAGTACGGTTGTGGCCTGGGTGAGTGCGGCGCGTGCACCGTGTTGATAGATGGCGTGGCTGCCCGGTCTTGCGTGATTCCTCTTCGCGGCGTGGGCCGGCGAGAGGTCACGACGCTGGAAGGCTTGGGTGATCAGCAATGCCCGGGGCCGACCCAGCAGGCGTTCATCGAATGTCAGGCGGCGCAGTGCGGCTACTGCTTGAATGGCATGATCATGACCGTTGAGGCATTGCTGCGGCGTTGCCCCGATCCGACCGATTCGATGCTGCGTGAAGAGTTGCGCCACAATTTATGCCGCTGTGGCACACATATTGAAATCTTGCAGGCGGCTGGCCGCGCCGCTGTTCTGCGTGGCGCGGCCGTTACACCGCCGGACTCTGAGGGCGAGGCCCCGTGAGCGGCGCCGAGTTGCCCGAGCTTGTTGTTTCTGCCCGGCGCGCAGAGCCATCCAGCGTTGCTGGCGGCTTGCTGCATGGCGCGCTGCTGCGTCCACCGCGAGTGTTGTGGGATGGCAGGCGTTATCGCGGCGCGACCGTGGCGGACCTCGATACTTCGAGCGCCCAAGTCTTGCCGGGTGTGGTCAGGGTCGTGCAACTCGCGGAGTTTGTCGGTGTCGTGGCAGTATCGGCGATGCTGGCGCGCCAGGCTCTGGATGGGCTGGACGTAAAGTGGCAATTTCCTGGTTCCTCGATGCGGGGGACGGAGTCGCCGTCGCAGATATCGTCAACTACGGCAGCCTCTACGTCAGAAGGCTTGTCTTATGTATGGAGCGTCGCTGAACATCCTGCAACGGATGGCCAGGGCGCGACTGTGTGGTGTACAGATAGCCACGCTACCGCCTGGCTGCCTTGTGCGTCAGCCTATCATCGATACGTGCAAGAAGAGCTGAGCCATTTGCTGGCCATACCTGTTGACCGGATCACACTTATCGATACGGTGCAGCGTGGTGAGGGTGAAATTCATATCCTCGATGTGCTGGATGCGGCGGCAGATGCCGCGCTGCTGTCGCGTGTTGTGGGCCGGCCGGTGCATGTTCCGGTGCAGCGCGCGTCAACGCCGGGCGAGATGGTGTTAAGCCATGCATCGTCCGTTGTGCCTGCGGCTGCCGCGACGTCCGCTGCACACACGCCAGCATCTGCTGCGGCGGGCGGCACAGGAGATTCCGAGTCTGATGAGGGGCCCGGTTCGCTTGCCGGCGATGGGAGCGTCGTGCCGAAATGGGCGTCGAGCCATCCCTGGGGCGCTCGGCCCAGTTTGGCGCGATTGCTCAGCCAGCCCGCCCAGGCAGCGTCCGTGGCGATGCCTCGGCTGCAAGACGCGGGAGAGATCGTACGGACAACCGTGGATGTTGGGGCACCGTTGATCCATGCATCGCCCGGGGAGTTCGAGGCGATGCAGGTGTTTGCGCACGAGAGTCTGCTGGACGAAGAGGCTGCGCGATTGGGCATGGATCCGATGGCGTATCGTTTGTCGTTGTTGCCAAACGGGCCAGGTCAGGCGTTGACGCGGCGCATGCTCGAACAAGTGAACGGTTCGGCGCTGGCTGCGAACATGGCAGCGCCAGGGGGCGAGGAGACGGGATTCGCGGCATTGGGTCCCACACGGCAAGCTTCGGCACCCCAAGCTTCAGCGCAGCAGAACTCGGCACGGCAGACTTCGGCACCACAAGCTTTGGCCGAACACGAAATTGCTGGTCGGTCTCCTTTACGCGGGCGCGGCTATGCGACCGCTCACGTCCGGGATCAGCAGCTTGATGGCACAGCCGTGGAAACATGGAGTGCCTGGCTGGTTGAGGTTGAGGTAGCGCCGGAGACGGGGAACGTGGATGTCACGCGTCTGATGGTCGGACGTGACAGTCAATCTCTGCAGCCGGCGCAGGGCGCTACCATTCGTGAACAGGATCCCCGGTTGCTGGATGCTGCCCGCAGGCTGCTCGCAGCGCCGCCGCGGTTTGATGACTGGGGGGCAAGCAGTTCGGGTAACGCTGCCGTGCCGGGTGATGAGCCGGTGTCTCATGACGTGGCGCCGTTGAATGCACATCAGGGGTTGACGCCTGCACAGCCTATCGATCACGGACAACTGGCGCTGGATGGGGTGATGACCCTGCCTGCTGCTGCGGCGATCGGAAATGCGATTTTTGATGCCACCGGTGTGCGACTGCGGCAGGTGCCAGTCAATGTGGAGCAACTGCGCGATGCCTTGGCTGGGCCAGTTCCCTCGTCGTCGCCCACGCGCAGCTGGCTGCGGCGAAGTGGTCTATGGTTGGCCGCCGGAGCGGGCGCATTGGCAGGAGTGGTCACCATGGCTTGGCCGCTCAAACCAGCTCTCGCACCTACTGCAGGCCCCGATGTTTCGCTCTACTCGGCGGCAGCGATTGAACGAGGCCGCTTGGTCGCGGCAGCGGGAGATTGCGTGGTGTGCCATACGGTGCCGGGTGGTCAGGCGAATGCGGGCGGCCTGGGTCTGGACACGCCCTTTGGCACGATCTACACCACCAACATTACGCCGGACAATGAGACCGGAATAGGCCAGTGGTCGTATCGCGCGTTTGAACGTGCCATGCGCGAAGGCGTGCATCGAGACGGCCGTCAGCTCTATCCGGCCTTTCCCTATACCGCGTTTGCCAAAATGACAGATGCGGATATGCAGGCCCTGTATGCGTATTTGATGGTGCAGCCGCCCGTTCGCAACGAGCCGCCCAAGACCGAATTGCCTTTTCCCTATAACTGGCGGCCGATGATGGCGGGCTGGAATCTGCTGTTCCACGATACGGGCGTCTACGAGCCCGATCCCGCACAATCTCTCGCGTGGAATCGTGGGGCCTATCTCGTGCAGGGTGCAGGTCACTGCGCCGCCTGCCATTCGCCGCGCAATACGCTGGGGGCTGAAAAAACAGGGGTTGGTAATTATTTGGCCGGGGGCGAGGCCGAGGGGTGGGAAGCGCCGCCGCTGAATCGCTTGGCGAGCGGCAAAGTGCCCTGGACCCCCGACGCGTTATTTCAATATCTGCGGACAGGATATTCAGCGAGCCATGGCGTGGCGGCAGGACCCATGGCGCCTGTCATCAGGGGTCTGAGCGAATTGCCCGAGAGCGATGTGCGCGCTATTGCCACGTATCTGCTCAACCTGCCCGGCACTGCCGCGCCTGAGTCCGAACTGCCTGCCGCAGGGATACCTGCGCCTACTGCGCCGGCGCCCGTCATTGCACAAACGCCTGTTGTGCAGCCGTCTGTGCAGCGCCTGTTCGAGGGACATGCGCGAGGCGAACGGATTTATCAAAATGCCTGTGCAGTGTGTCACGAGGCCGCGGCAGGGCCCACATTGTTTGGCGTCAAGCCCTTGTTGGCGGTGAATACGAACCTGCACGCCGCGACGCCCGATAATCTGGTGCAAGTCATTCTGCATGGTATTCAGACGCCGGCCAACGATGATCTCGGCTATATGCCAGGATTCAAAGACAGTTTGAATGATGAGCAAGTGCAGGATCTGTTGAATTACTTGCGGGTGCGATTTGCGCCGCAAGAGCCTGAATGGGCCGACAGCTTGGCAGTGATCGGCCAGATACGAAATCAATCCCGTTGATTCGAGGATGTTTTGAATACGCAGGACTGATTTTTAATTGCGCGACAGCGCATAAAAGCAACGGCAAACCTCGTAGGAGTAGCCATGGCAGCATCAAAAATAACGATTGAACAAGGGTTGAACACAGCAGGCGTAGGAAAATTCCAGTATCGGCTGTTTGTGATATTCGGGCTGGTCTGGATGGCGGACGCGATGCAGGTACTGTCGATCGGTTTCAGCGCGCCGTCGATAGCAAAGACCTTTGGCCTGACGATTCCGCAGGCGCTGCAGACGGGGACCTTGTTTTTTGTAGGCATGTTGATCGGCGCCTTCGCGTTCGGCCGTTTGGCCGATCGTATTGGCCGGCGTCCTGTGTTGATGCTGGCTGTGATCATCGATGCCTGCGCTGGGGTGGCATCGGCGTTTGCGCCGGATTTCCAATGGCTGTTGATTTTGCGGTTTCTGACCGGTATCGGTGTAGGCGGCACCTTGCCCGTCGATTACACGATGATGGCGGAGTTTCTGCCCGCTCAGCGCCGTGGCCGCTGGCTGGTGTGGCTCGAGTCGTTTTGGGCTTTGGGGACTGTTTTTCTCGCCATTCTGGCGTGGGTGGCCAGTGCGTATGGCGATGAAGCATGGCGCATTATTTTCTTTGTCACGGGGATACCTGCGATCGTCGGGGTGATCCTGCGTTGGTATGTTCCCGAGTCGCCTCTGTATTTAAACAAGACGGGTAAATCGGAAGAGGCCCGGCAAGTGCTGGAACGCGTTGCCAAGACCAACGGCAACAGCGTTCAAATCGCCGAGCTCGAGCCGCAAACGATGGAGCGCAAATCGGTGTTCGCGTTGTTCGGCACCGGTCTGGCGCGGCGCAGCGTGTCGCTGTTGTTGGCATGGCTGCTGGTTTCCGTCGCCTACTACGGCGTCTTTGTGTATCTGCCCATCAAGCTGTCTGCCGAAGGCATGGGCTTTATGCGCGGACAGGCGTTCTTGATCGTCCTGGCGTTGGCGCAAGTACCTGGATATGCCTTGTCGGCCTATGCGGTTGAGCGTTATGGGCGCAAACCCACGCTGATCGGCTTTCTGCTGTTCAGTGCGGCAGGGTGCCTGCTGTACAGCCTGGGGAGCTCGGTCGCGTTGATGGTGACCTCAACATTGTTGATGAGCTTTGCATTGCTGGGTACCTGGGGCGCGCTGTATGCCTTTACGCCTGAGGTCTATCCGACGAGCTTACGCGCCAGTGGTATGGGGGCGGCAGGTGCCGTGGCCCGGCTCGGCGGGTTGTTCGCCCCGGCCTTGATTGCACCGATCATGGCGACGCAATTCACCTTGTCGTTGTTTGTTTTGTCGGGATTGCTGGTGGCAGGCGCCGTCGCGATCAAGTGGGTCGACGTCGAGTCCAAGGACAGGGCCTTGGATTAACCCAGTACGAAATGAAAGAGGGGCAGAGCATCTTGATGGATACCTGCCCCTCTTCGTGTACGCCGCGTTTCAATCGTCCTGATTCGGATCCATGCCGGGAAACAGGATCTCTGTGAATCCGAACTTGGTGAAGTCCTCGATCCGGGACGGATAAAGCCGGCCGATCAGATGATCGCACTCATGCTGCACGACGCGCGCGTGAAAACCCTCGGCCTCGCGTTCGATATATTCGCCCTGCGGGGTGTAGCCGCTGTAGCGGATATGCCGATAGCGCGGCACCAGCCCGCGCAGGCCCGGCACGGACAGGCAGCCTTCCCAGCCGTCTTCGCGTTCGTCTGATAAAGGCGTGATCACCGGATTGCACAGAACCGTCTGCGGAACCGCCGGCGCATCGGGATAGCGTTCGTTCCGGTCGAATCCGAATATGACCAACTGCAGATCGACGCCGATTTGCGGTGCAGCCAAGCCAACGCCCTGCGCATGCGCCATGGTCTCGAACATGTCGGCGACCAGCGTGTGCAGCTCGGGCGTGTCGAATTGCTCGACGGGCTGAGCCACCCGCAGCAAACGCGGATCGCCCATTTTCAGGATGGGATGAATCATGGCGATATGAGCGCTGCCGGTCAGTCGGCGCGGCCTTTTTTCTGGATGAATTCGATTTTGTAGCCGTCCGGGTCTTCGACAAAGGCGATGACGGTGGTGCCGTGCTTCATCGGGCCGGCCTCGCGCGTGACCTTGCCGCCTTTTTGTTTGACCTTTTCACAGGCCTCGTAGGCGTTGTCGACCTCCAGCGCAATGTGGCCATAGCCATTGCCCAGGTCGTAGTGGTCGGTGTCCCAGTTGTGGGTCAGCTCGATGACTGCGCCTTCGCTTTCGTCTTGATAGCCAACGAACGCCAGGGTGAATTTGCCATCGGGGTAATCTTTGCGGCGCAGCACGCGCATGCCCAGGACATTGGTATAGAAATCGATCGACTTGTCCAGGTTGCCGACGCGCAGCATGGTGTGCAGGAGACGCATGGGAGAATTCCTTGTGCTAGATGAGAATCGGGCTCGTGGCCGAGGTGATATCGTAGCAAACACCGGGTCAGAGTAGCTTTTTGTCACGATTTCGCGGGCTGTGTGTGGTTTTCGCTCTGTCTTTCGTGCCGGCGACCTCCTATGATTCCCGCGGCTTCCTCCAGGAAAAAGTCAGGCGCGATGGACACGTTGGTTTTATTGAAATTATTGCTGTTGCTGGCAATGCTCGGCTATTCGCTCTATGGCGTGATCCGTTATCAATCGCGCCGCCGTGCCAGCAAGCGCATCCTCAAGAGCCTTGTGCAGATAGACACGCCGCCACGTGAGGCGACGGCCGAGGAACTGGCGCTGATTCAGCCCTTTTTGACGCGTCCCGGAAAGCGCCAGCGTCCATTAAAACTGGCAAACAGCAAGGTTTACCGATTGAGAGGTGAATATCTGCGTCACGGTTTGACCGCCAACGGCGGCGGGGAACAGATGCATGACACGCTGGGCGGGGTCGAGGTGATTCTGCCGTATGACGCGAGCGATTTTCTGCAAGGCAATAACGATGCCGAGGTCATGCTGGCGGACAAGGTTGCCATTGTGATTCGACTCAATGGCGAGTTCGATCTGGCAGGCGGCCGCGAGCGAAGCGCCGTATGTCAGGAACAAGCCCAGCAGTGGGCGAGCGGTGAGATCGGCGAGATGTCGGATATCGATGCGCCATCCGAGGGCCTCTCGCCAGACGAAGAGAATATCGTGCGTGTCGATGTGCTCGGCCAGCGTCATGAGACGCCCGCTGAAATGACAGCTCGCCAATCTCCGGGGCTGGGTTTCGGCCCCGCATCGCTGCTGGTGTTGTCCGCGGTGAGCGCCGGCGTTGCCACGTTCACAGGCGATGTTGTCCGTCTAGGATGCACCGCGGGGGCTGGCGTGTTGCTGTTATGCGCACTGTGGCTCATATGGCGGCCACGCCGTTGGGCGATGCCCAAACGCGTGAACCACGTGCGAGGTGCGCTCACAGCCGTTCAATTGAACCATCCGAACAATTCGGCGGCAGTTTCTCAGCATTGGTTCCTGGGCGACAAGCTGCATCTCATTCTGCCCAAGCATTGGCTGCCTCATTTGGTCATCCCTGCCACCGGCCGAGTCGACGCGGAACTGCGGGTGGATGATTATTCCGTCGTAAGCCTGGGCAAACATTTTTCCATCGATGCGGAAACGCGTGCCTATCCTCGTGTGTACTGGGGGCGTCACGTCGTGCTGACAATCACGGCGCTGTTATTGCTCGTTGGCGTTGCCATGGTGAGCGGGGGAGGGCTGCGCGGCGACGTGCTGCAAACCAAGGCGTGGCTGCTGGGCGCGCAGATGCGGACTTATGACAGCGCTGGTGCGTTGCGTGAGGCCAGTCCCGCTGCGGGGACCATGGTGGCATTGAAGGGGGAGGCACGTTGTTCGTTGACGACAGCGCGTCAGGGCATGCCTGCGGTCCAGTGCAGTACGTTGCGATGGGGAGGCGGTACGCCGCAAACACCGCGATTGCACGAGGACGAGCAAGCGTTTGCGCTGTATAGCGGGAAATTTCTGCGTACGCGCGCCAATCCCATGCTGGATAGGATGGTGCAACAGCAGATGCACCGGAACGTACAGGACAACCCGTTGGCGTATCTGAATCAGTTGCAAGGGCGTGATCAACGACAGCTTTTCGATGTGATCGGTGTACCGAAAGCGATCGCGGAAGTGGATGCCTATTGTGCCCGGCTCAATGCAAAGGGACAGACGGGTTGCACCGCTTTACGTAACGCGATGGTTGAGAACTTGCTTAGTGACAAGGAGTACACCAACTGGAAGGCGTTGGCGCAGGCCGCAGAGCAGAGGGAACTCAATACCGGTAAAACGACCATCGTGATTTCTGCGCAAGGGTTGTCCAAAGTCAGAAGACTGGCGCAACGAGTGGCTGCGCCGCAGGTGGAAGGGATTGTCGCTGCGGCTGCGGACGCGACGTTGCGTAGTCAGCGCGGTGGTGTAGTGCTGGATGTGCGAGCCGGGCCGCATGCCCGTCTGCCGGCTGTTCCTACGTTTGACGACGCGGATTCATCGGCCGAGAAGTCGCCGGAGGGCAGGCTCGATGCGTTGCAGCGTTATCACCAATATGCGTGGCTGGCCGGGCCTGACGGCGTTGCGCCATTTGCCGTCGAGGCCATGATCGTGGGTGTATCGCAGGATGCGAGCGGCTCGCCGGTC
This sequence comes from Bordetella genomosp. 4, assembly GCF_002261185.1. Classification (GTDB taxonomy): domain Bacteria; phylum Pseudomonadota; class Gammaproteobacteria; order Burkholderiales; family Burkholderiaceae_B; genus Bordetella_A. The sequence continues at coordinate 52,601 of NZ_NEVQ01000022.1, read as the reverse complement.
TATACGCTGGATGCCCGCCGTGGCGCCAGCGATCTGGCGCCCGCCATGCTGCGAGCTGCCTGGTGGCTGCTGGCGTGGTTATTGTTGATCGTGCATGGCGGATTAGCGATCTTGATGTTCGTGCGGGCTCGCCTGCGTGCAGCGCGGGTCAATGCTTATGTTGCAGCGTGCGCAGAGGCGGCCACGCGGGGCCGCAATTTCTCCTAGGTGTCGGCGTGCGTTATCGCTGCATCGCGGGTTTGACCATTAATTGGCCGTCGCGCCGGATGCTTTGACTGCCTTGGCCCAGGTGTCGATTTCCTGCTGGATGAAGGTTCCGAATTCCTTGGAACCCAGGCCGGCCGCTTCGGCGCCTTCTTCCATGAGGCGTTGCCGTACTTCGGGCGTGGCCAGGGCTTTGGCCAGAGCCTGGTTCAGGGTGTCGATGGTGGCCGCGGGCGTGCCGGCCGGGGCGACCACGCCATGCCAGGAAATCGCCTGGAATCCAGGCAAGCCGGATTCGGCCATCGTGGGCAGATCAGGCAGCGCCGGCGAGCGGCGGGGCGAAGTGACTGCCAGCGCACGCAAGGTATTGGCCTTGATGTGAGGCATGGCGCCGGGAATGGTCGTGAACATGAATTGCACTTGACCGCCGATCAAATCGGCCAGCGCTGGGCTGCCGCCCTTGTAGGGGACGTGGACAAATTCCAGGCCCGCACGTTGCTTGAACATTTCTCCGGCCAGATGTCCTGGCGTGCCTGCACCGGCTGATCCCATATTGAACGCGTTGCTATTGGCCTTGATCTCGGCGATCAATCCCTGGACGTTGGTGGCGCGGATTTCCTTGTTGACGACCAGCACGTTGGGCACGGTGGCCAACAGGGTCACGGGGGTAAAGTCCTTGATCGCGTCGTAGTTCAGATTCTTGTACAACGCGGGATTGATGCCGTGCGTGCTGGCGGTGGCGAGCAGCAAGGTGTAGCCATCGGGGTCCGCGGTGGCGACAGTTTTCGCGGCAATCGATCCGTTGGCGCCACCTTTGTTTTCGACGATGATGCTTTGGCCGAGGATCTTTGCGGCTTCAGCTGCGACCGTACGAGCCAGGATATCGGAAGTGCCTCCGGCAGAGTGCGGCACGATCAGCGTGATTGGACGCGTGGGAAAGGTCTGTGCGGCGGCAGGCAGGATGCTGGCGGCTGCCGTCAGCGCCAGCGCACAGGCTGCCTGGGTCAGGAAATTTTTCATGTGTGTCTCCGTTTTCGGTGTCGAATTGACGCGGGGATTCGGGATTGCCCGTTAAAGGGCAAAAACGAATCCCCGTGCTATCTCGAACGCTTTGTTAGTCAGATCCTAGTTTCAAATTGTCGGGTTGCCGTTTTTCGATGGACCATTTCAACAGGGATGCGCAACGATAGATGCCATGCGCAAATTTCCCGTAGGGCAGGGTCAGGAACAGCGCCATCACTACGCCCAGATGGATGGCGAGAAAGAGCCCCATTGCGCTGGTTTCACGCAGCGCCAGCAGCAGCAGGCCGGTCAGGCTGGTCAGAAATAGCAGGGCGATAAAACCGCGATCCATGGGCTTTTGCGCCGCATCGCCTTGCAGAGGATGGCGTCGAAGATTCAGCCAGAGCAAGCCCGCCGGCCCGATCAGTAGGCCGATGCCTCCGACTGTGCCCAGCAGCACAGGCAGGCTGAAATAGGGATAGGGCGCTTCCCAACCAAATGCATAGTGGTAGAGCGTGGCGACGCTGGTGGCGGCGAAACACAGCATGAAACCGTAGAACGTCAGGTGGTGAAAGCGCCGGCGCAGCAAGGTAAACGCGTCGTCGGCGTTGTTGCAGCCTTTGCCGTGTCCGCCATCGAGGTACTTCAGCCGTAGCGCATCGTGAGTGGCCTCGGCGACTGCTGCGCCACTGGCGGTGCCGGGTGAGACATCGCGCCAGAAACGCGTGACGCCTATGCCGAGTGCGATGATCGCGAATACGAACACCAGGCCGAACATCAATGCCAAGGTGTTGTGCGGGAAGATGGCGTAGAAATTACCGGCGAGCGGCTCATGCAAGAGGCCGCCGGTGATGGCGACAGTGAGCACCAAGAATAGCGCCAATGCCCCCGCAGCCGCGATGGATAGCGTCAATCCATTTTTCTTGTACAGCTTGCCCAACGCGCTAGGCCAGGCGTAGTCGCTATAGGTTTGCACACGGACTTTGGCCATGGCCTGCGGCACGTTGACGGCAAACTCATGAGGCGGCGCGTATTGACACGCGTGCAGACAGGCGCCGCAGTTGTGGCAAAGATTGGCCAGGTAGTTGATGTCGGCTTTGCCGAACTCCAGCCGGCGCGTCATCGCGGGAAATACCGCGCAGAAGCCTTCGCAGTAGCGGCAGGCATTGCAGATCTGCATGACACGCGCGACTTCGGTTTCGTCCTCGCTCAAGGCCGCCGGCGTGATCGCCGTGCCTTTGGCGTGCCATTGCACGGGTTGTTCTGTCATGGTTGCGGATGAGTTGATGCCGTTGCGTGCCATCTGAGAGGTGGTGGCCGTCGCGGGCGGCAGTGTCTCGCGCGCTTGATGAACGAGCGCTTCAAGCTGCTTCACGTTGTGCTCCTGTGTTCCGTTGCGCCAGTGCCGATGCGGCTGCGCGCGTGCCGGCGATGCGGCCAAAGGCGGTGCCGATCGACATGCCGACGCCGGCGGTATAGCCTTTGCCCAGCACATTGCCGGCCATCATTTCGCCCGCGACAAACAGGTTGTCGCTCGGCTGATCGTTGAAACGGACGGCGGCCGTGTCGTCGACTTTCAATCCCAGATAAGTAAACGTGATGCCGGGACGCAGGGCGTAGCCATAGTATGGGGCCGTATCCAGTGGGCGAGCCCAGTGGGTCTTGGCCGGCTGCACGCCTTCGGTATGGCAGTCGTCGAGTTTGGTGTGATCGAATGTGCCGACGCGGCACGCCGCGTTGTAGTCGGATAGGGTGCGCATGAACTGGGCTTCGTCCAGGCCGAGTTTGCGCGCCAGCTCAGGCAGGGTGTCGGCCTGAACGCCCGGAAACACCGGCGGCATGAATCGGCCGATGGCTTTGGCGTCAATGATGGAATAGGCGATCTGTCCGGGCTGCATGGCGGTGAGGCGGCCCCAGATGGCATAGCGCTTGGGCCAGAAGTCTTCGCCTTCGTCATAGAAACGCTGCGCCTCGCGGTTGACCACTACGCCCAGCGAGACGCAGTCGATGCGGGTACAGATGCCGCCGTCATACAGCGGGGCGCGTGCGTCGATGGCGACGCAGTGCGATTGCGAAGGATCGCCGATGGTGTCGGCGCCAGCGTCGATCATGAATTTCAACAGCACGCCCATGTTGAAACGCGTGCCGCGAATCAGGAAATTGTCGGCAGGCCATTCGCCGCGTTCGTTCTGCCCCCAGGCTTCGCGCAGCCATTCGCGGTTGGATTCGAAGCCCCCGGCGGCCAGGACACAGCTGCGCGCGGTGATGCGCTCGTCGCCGATGCGGGCCGCGACGAAACGGCCGTTATCCAGTTCCAGCGAATCGACTGGCGCGTCGTAGCGGATCTGCACGCCGAGTGCCTCGGCGCTGCGATAGTAGGCGTTGACGAGCGCCTTGCCGCCGCCCATGAAAAAGGCGTTGGTGCGGGCAACGTGCAGCGCGCCGGACAATGGCGGCTGAAAATTCACGCCATGTTTGCGCATCCAGTCCCGACAGGTCGAAGATTCGCGGATGACAAGCCGGGCCAGGTGTTCATTGGTGATGCCGCCCGTGACTTTCAGCAGGTCTTGCCAGAACTCTTCTTCGGGATAGGCTTCTACCAGGACGTCCTGAGGTGCATCGTGCATGCAGCGCAGATTACGCGTGTGCTGTGAGTTGCCGCCACGCCAGGCTTTGGGCGCGGCCTCCAGCAGCAGCACGCTGGCGCCGGCTTCGCGCGCCATCAGGGCAGCGCACAGGGCGGCGTTGCCGCCGCCAATAACCAATACGTCAATCATGGGATGGGTGTGTAGGCTTGTGTAATCAGCCTGCACTATAGGGGCGTGCCAGAGGCGCGCGCTAGCCTACGATCGTCAACGGTCGTTCACGATTTGTGAAGAGTCGCCCCGGGCCACGTGCCTGCCCGAACGAGGTTTTCGACGGTTTGGGCCAGCAAAACGCGGGCCGCCAAGGCGGCAGGCGAGAGCTCGTCGTCGGAGACGCTAGCCAGCAGATTGGTGCGCCGCAGATGACGGTCTGTGATTTGACGCACGGCCAGGGGCTCGCCGCGCAGCCGTACGATGGCGGCCCCGGGTTGAATGGTGGCGCCAAAGCCATTGCGCACCAGATCCATCAGCACGTCCAGGCCATCGATTTCGGCAGCGAGGTTGAACTCCATGCGCAGGCGCGCAAAGGATGCGTCAACCTGCGCCCGCAAGCCATGGCTGGTGCTAGGCATGAGCAGCGGCAGATTGGCGATATCGCGCAAACGCACTGGCCCCTCAGGGGGCAGACCGGGCATGTCGGGCGGAGCGATCAGGAACAGCCGTTCATCGATGAGCGGCAGCGTGCTCCAGCGTCGCGCGGTTTCGGTGCGGAAAACGACGGCCAGATCTAGCTGCCGTGCGTTCAGCATGGCGCTCAGATAGCCGGACAGGCTTTCGACCAGATGTACGCGCACATCGGGATAGCGCTCTCGCATGGCCTGCAAAAACGGCACGGCCAATATTGATGCTGTTGTTGCGGGCAGCCCCAGGCTGACTTCGCCGATCAAGCGGGCGGCCTTGGCGGCCCGCGCGGCGCCATCGGCGTGGCGCAGGGCCAGTTGAGCCTGACGCAGAAAGGCCACCCCCGCATCGGTCGGGACGACGCCGCTCGAGGTGCGGGTGAGCAAACGGGTGGAGAGTTCGCTTTCCAGGCGGCTGATCTGTTGGCTGAGGGCAGAGGTGACTACGCCCAGGTCTGCTGCGGCACGGCCCATGCTGCCATATTCGGCCACTTTGACGAAATAGCGTAGCTGGCGCAGTTCCATGAGGGCGTGGCCTAAAACTGAGGCAGCGTTTTGGGATCGTGCCGCCGCAGCACGTTTTTGGCTTCTTCGAAGCCGGGCAGAATCTGGCCGACTTCCGCCCAGAAATCCTGACTGTGGTTCATTTCGCGCAGATGAGCAAGCTCATGCGCAATGACGTAATCAATGATGGCTGGCGCAAAATGGATCAGGCGCCAGTTCAGCATGATGTTGCCATCGCTGGTGCATGAGCCCCATCGGGTTGCCGCAGCAGACAAACGCCAGCGGCGGATCTTCAGGCCGCTGATCTGCAGAAAGTGCGCCAGGCGGGCGCCGAACAAAGTGCCTGCGCGTTGTTGCAACCACGCCTGCGCGGCATCGCGGATGCGCGAGGAATCTGCGTGGGCAGGCAATGCCAGCCACAATGTGTCGCCGTCGTTCGGTGCATCGACGTCGCTGGAGAACTGGGCCTGGCGGTTTTCCGCGTTCAACCCCAGTACGATGCGTTTACCCAGATACGGCAGCTCGCCGCCGGCCTGCCAGCGCGTCTCGGACATCGCGAGTTGTTCTTTGCGAGCCTGCCAATCCCGCAACTTGGCGAGGATCCAGCGCGATTTTTCCCGCACCGCGTCGTCGATCTGCGTGAGCGTGACCCAATTGGGCGCGGTGACACGCAGGCCATCATCAGCGATGACAAAGCCGATACTGCGCCGGCGTGAGCGCAGCAGGACAAAGCCTATGGTTTGCTGTTCCGTGGCGACTTCGCGCCAGCGGGCGCCCGGGGGCAGGGGATCCGGACAGGGCGTGGCGATGATGGTGACGCCCGGTCGGGAGGGAGGATTGATCTTCGGGGCGACAGGCGGTGTCAGAACCTCTGCCGATGGCGTGAGGCCTTTAGATCGCCCCGGAACGCCCGATAAGACGGCATCAGCACTGGGAGCCTGCAGCGGTTCACTGCCCGGCGTAGTTGCGGCAGACGCTACAGGCTGGGAGAACAGAAGTTCAAGCTGACCGTTCTTGGGCATACCTTTCGGGGTTGAGTTGACGCATTTCCCCTTCGATCCACGCCTGCACTTTGGCGTTGAGCTCTTCGGGGGTGAGACCCTGTGATTCTATCGTGGGTCCGATGGACAGGGTGATGAGGCCAGGGCGCTTGACGAAAGCATTGCGGCGCCAGCATTCGCCCGCGTTGTGGGCGACGGGAATCACGGCCGCACCAGTACGCGAGGCCAACAGGGCACCGCCCATTTTGAAGCGCGCGGTTTTCCCGGGCGGCACGCGCGTGCCTTCGGGAAAGAGCAGCGGCCAGCGGCCTTCGTCCATGCGCTGCTGGCCCTGTTTGATGACTTGTTCAAAGGCGTCCCGGCCCTTGGAACGGTCAATAGGGATCATGCGCAACAACGCCAGGCCCCAGCCGAAGAACGGCACCATGTGCAGTTCTTTTTTGTAGACGAAACAGACCTCACGCGGCATGTGAGCCGGGAAAAACAGCGTTTCCCAAGCCGACTGGTGCTTGGACAGCAGCACGGCGGGGCCATCGGGCAGGTTTTCTGCGCCTTTGACCTGCCAGCGGATCCCGCAGAAAAAGCGCGCGCCCCAAATTGCCAGGCGTGGCCAGCCGACGGTGAGTTTGTAGCGCCAGTGCAGCGGCAACGGCGCCCACAGCAGGCATGCAAAAGCGTAGGGGATGACCGTGACGATCAAAAACACCATGTACAACAGCGAACGCAACCAGGCCATGGCTCAAGCTTCCTGCAACAAGGCGTCGGCCACCGCCGAGAGATCGGCGGCGATGCGTGTGCCGGGCGGTAATTCGCCTTGTTGTGTCTTGGGGCCGTTGCCGGTCAGCACCAGCCAGGGTGTGCACCCAGCGGCCGAGGCGGCCTGCAAATCGCGCAGCGAGTCGCCCACTGCAGGGACGCCGGTCAGATCCGCGTCGTAGCGGCGCGCAATGTCGTGGTACATGCCGGGCAGGGGCTTGCGGCATGAGCAGCCGTCTTGCGGCCCGTGCGGACACAGGAAAATGGAATCGACCAGCCCGCCTGCCTGGGCGACCTCGCGGTACAGCTTGGCATGGATGGCATTGAGCGTGGGGGTATCGAACAAGCCGCGCGCCAGACCTGATTGATTGGTGGCCACCGTGACGGTATAGCCAGCCTGAGACAGGCGGGCGATCGCCGCCAGGCTGCCCGGCAGGGCGATCCACTCATCGGGGTTTTTGATAAAGGCGTCACTGTCCTGATTGATGACGCCATCGCGGTCGAGAATGATCAGCTTCACTGTGCCAGCCTGGAAATGTCGGCGACCTGGTTCATCAGGCCGTGCAATTGCGAGAGCAAGGCCAAGCGGTTGGCGCGCACGGCTGGGTCTTCTGCCATGACCATGACATCGGCAAAGAACGCGTCGACGGGTTGGCGGGCTTGCGCCAGCGTGCTGAGGCTGCCGGCGAAATCGCCGGCTTGCAACTGGGCCTCGGCCTGTGGACGCAGCGTTGCCACGGATGCTGCCAAGGCTTGCTCCGCGGGCTCGGTCAGGCGGGCCGTATCGACCGCGCCGATATCGCCTTCGGCCTTTTTGAGCAGGTTGCCGATACGCTTGTTGGCGGCAGCCAGGCTCGCTGCCTCGGGCAATTGGCCGAATGCGGTGACGGCACGGACGCGGGCGGCGACCTGGTGCAGCGGCGGCGCCAGGGCGATGACGGCATCGACGGCGTTGCGATCGAATTCGCCCGCCAGCTGGTTGCGATAGCGTTCGTAGATGAACGTACGGACTTCCGCCAGGGTGTCGGCGGGGATCTTGCCTGCCGGGAAGGTTTCCGCGGCCAGGGTCAGCAGGCTGTTCAGCGACAGCGGACCATCGGCGCTGGCGGCCAGCCAGTTGCCTGCGGCCAACTGTTCAAAGGCGCTGATCACGCCCAGTGCCGCACGGCGCAGGCCGAACGGATCGCGTTCGCCTGTCGGCGCCAGGCCGATGCCCCAGATACCGATCAGCGTCTCGGCGCGCTCGGCGATGAACAGGATCGCGGCCGTAATGCCATCGGCGTCGACAGGCGCATCCAGGCGAATGCGATATTGATCGCGCAGCGCCTGGACGACCGATGCTGGCTCGCCATCGCCAGCGGCGTAGTAAGCCCCCATGATGCCTTGCAGCTCGGGGAACTCGCCCACCATATTGGTGCCCAGGTCGGCTTTGGCCAGCAAGGCGGCGCGGTCCGCAGCCGAGACATCACTGCCGAGCTGCTTGGCTACGCCCCGGGCAATCGCACGCACGCGCTCTACGCGTTCGAGCTGCGTACCCAGTTTGTTGTGATACACGATGCTGCCCAGTTGCTCGACACGTGCAGCCAACGGCGTTTTGCGATCGGTGTCAAAGAAGAACTGTGCGTCAGCCAGGCGGGGGCGCACCACGCGCTGATTGCCTTCGATGATGTTGACCGGGTTGTCCGTGTGCATGTTGCTGACGATCAGGAAACGATGCGTCAGCTTGCCGGTGGCCGGATCGAACAGCGGGAAGTATTTTTGATTGAGCCGCATGGTCAGGATCAGGCATTCCTGCGGGACTTGCAGGAATTGCTCGTCAAACTGACCCTCGTACACGGTGGGGTGCTCGACCAGGGCGGTGACTTCATCCAGCAGTGCGGCGACTTCTGGGTCGCTGCCCAGGATTCCTTGATCGCCTTGAGCTGAGTTCGAATCCGATGTGGTTTCCAGCACGGCGGCCAGGCGTTTCGCATGGTCCTGCAATTGCTGGGCAATGTCGGCGCGGCGGCTTTCGAACGAAGCGATCACGCGGCCTTGTTCGGCCAGGGTATTCTCGTATGCGTCGGCCTCAGCGATCTCTATCGGCCCATTGGCCATGAAGCGGTGGCCCAGCGTGCTACGGCCGGCAGTCAGGCCCAATGCGGAGATCGGCACGATGTCCGCGCCATGCAGCGCGATCAGGCTGTGCGCAGGCCGCACGAATTTCACGGTCGTGACGCCATCGGCCAACTGGTAGCGCATGACCTTCGGGATAGGCAGGCCGTCGATTGCGGCTTGCAGCCCCTCTTGCAGACCGTCGGCGAGCTTGGCGCCCGGTGCGGTGCCGCGAGCGATCAGATAGTCTTGTTTGCCGTCGGATTCGCGGGCCAGCGTGGCTGGATCGATGTTTTCCAGGCCTTTGGCGGCCAGTTTTTTCGCCAGCGCGGGGGTGGGCTTGCCGTCGGCATCCAGGCCGATTTTCACGGGCATCAGCTTTTCGGCGTAGTCCTGATCAGGGGCTTGCTCGACCACCTGCGACAGGCGCACGGCCAAACGGCGCGGCGTGGAGAACGCGGTGGTCTGGTTGCCGGCGGCGAGCAGGCCATGCTTGTCCAGCGCGGCGCGTATGCCTTCGGCAAAAGCCTGGCCGAGTTTTTGCAGGGCCTTGGGCGGGAGTTCTTCGGTCAGCAGTTCGACCAGCAGGGGACGGATATGGGTGGTCATTTACGCGGCCTCCTCGGTGCGGCGGCCAGCCAGCATGGGAAAGCCCAGTCGTTCACGGGAATCGTAATAGGCCTGCGCGACGGCGCGCGACAGGTTGCGAATGCGGCCGATATAGGCGGCGCGCTCGGTCACGCTGATGGCGCCACGCGCATCCAGCATGTTGAAGGTGTGCGCGGCCTTGAGCGCGGCCTCGTAGGCGGGCAAGGCCAGCGGCACGTCCATCAGGCGCTTGGCCTCCGCCTCGTAGTCGTTGAAATGCGCGAACAGCATGTCCGCCGACGAGTGCTCGAAGTTGTAGGTGGACTGCTCGACCTCGTTTTGATGGAACACGTCGCGATACAGTACGCGGTTGCCATTCGCACCCTCGGTCCAGACCAGGTCATAGACGCTTTCTACGCCCTGCAGATACATGGCCAGACGTTCCAGGCCGTAGGTGATTTCGCCAGTGGTGGGCGTGCAGTCCAGGCCGCCGACTTGCTGGAAGTACGTGAATTGGGTGACTTCCATGCCGTTGAGCCAGACTTCCCAGCCCAGGCCCCAGGCGCCGAGCGTGGGGTTTTCCCAGTCGTCTTCGACGAAACGGATATCGTGCTGCGTGGGGTCGATGCCCAGCGCTTTCAGCGAGCCGATGTACAGATCCAGGATTTCGGGGGGCGCGGGTTTCAGGACGACCTGGTATTGGTAATAGTGCTGCAGGCGGTTGGGGTTTTCGCCGTAGCGGCCGTCCTTCGGACGGCGCGAGGGTTGCACGTAGGCGGCGCGCCAGGGCTCCGGACCGATGGCGCGCAGGAACGTGGCTGTATGCGAGGTGCCCGCGCCGACTTCCATGTCGTACGGTTGCAGCAGCGCGCAGCCCTGCTTGTCCCAGTAGTCCTGGAGCGTGAGAATGATTTGCTGAAAGGTGAGCATAAGATTCTTGGAATTCGGGTCGCCGGGCAGCTGGCCTGCGGGAGCAGTCCGGCCCTGTCGGCGGGAAAGTCGGCCATTTTAACTGGCCTGGGCGTTCGCTGGGTGGACAGCCGGTGACGCAGCATATATCCGGGCAAAGCGCCGCCTTTTCGGCTGGTTATGGCCAGGGAATGGGAGGCAGGGCCGTACTTGACGCCAAATCCGGGCCATTTCGACTCCTGGGGCCAGCAACATCATCCCGGATTGTCCGGACGGGGGCGGGAGGCAAGCTCGCGCCGATGGTCGTATGATTCGGTATCTCCGTAAGTCTTATAGATAACCGCGGGCCGAATGTCCGCCTTGGGAGCATTGCATGTCTGAATTGATCAAGGTCGAGGTGACCGACGGTATCCAGATCATTACCGTCAACCGCCCCGAGGCCAAGAACGCCATCAACCTGGAAACCGCACAGGCCATGGCCGCGGCGCTCGATGCGCTGGACAGCCGTGATGACGTGCGCATCGGCATTCTGACCGGTGCCGGCGGGACATTTTCCTCGGGCATGGACCTGAAGGCTTTTGCGCAGAGCGGCCAGCGGCCCTATGTCGAAGGCCGCGGCTTTGCGGGCCTGAACGAGCGCCCGCCGCGTAAACCGCTGATCGCTGCCGTTGAGGGCTATGCGCTGGCCGGTGGATGTGAGATGGCATTGGCATCCGACCTGATCGTCGCCGCCAATAACGCCAAGTTCGGCCTGCCCGAGGTCAAGCGCGGCCTGGTGGCGGGCGCTGGCGGTTTGCTGCGTTTGCCGCGCCGTCTGCCGTATCACATTGCCATGGAATTCATTTTGACCGGCGAGATGCTGAGCGCGGAACGTGCGCACAGCTATGGCCTGGTCAATCGCCTGACCGAGCCGGGCAAGGCGTTGGAGGGCGCACTGGAATTGGCCCGCATCATCGTTGAAAACGGCCCGTTGGCCGTGCAGACCGCCAAGAGCATCGTGGCCCAAGGGACGGATTGGGATCAAGAAGGGATGTTTGACCGCCAGCGCCCGCTGATCGCCCATATCTTCACCTCGGCCGACGCCAAAGAGGGCGCCACCGCCTTTGCCGAAAAACGCAAGCCCGTGTGGCAAGGCAAATAGGCTGGCGCGCCGAGGCCTAAAATAAGCTGTTGATTATCGTGCGGCCCGCCAGTCGGGCCGCTTGTTCCATTTTTGTTGCTTTCGCTTAAATCGCCATGTCTACTCTGATCAAAGAAGAAGACTTCATACAGTCTATTGCTGATGGGATTCAGTTCATCAGCTATTACCATCCCGTTGACTATATCCGCCATCTGGCCCGCGCCTACGAGCGCGAGGAAAGCCCGGCTGCGCGTGATGCCATGGCCCAGATCCTGACCAACTCGCGCATGTGCGCCGAGGGCAAGCGCCCGCTGTGCCAGGACACGGGTATCGTCAACGTGTTCTTGAAAGTAGGCATGAACGTGCGCTTTGAGACCAAGCGTACGCTGCAAGAACTGTGCGACGAAGGCGTGCGCCAGGGATACACCAATCCCGACAATCCACTGCGTGCCTCGGTGTTGGACGACCCGATCTTTGCGCGTAAAAACACCCGCGACAACACACCCTGTATTTTGCACGTCGAGCTTGTCCCGGGTGACAAGGTCGACGTGCAAATCGCCTCGAAGGGCGGTGGCTCCGAGAACAAATCCAAGTTCGTCATGTTGAATCCCAGCGACTCGCTGGTGGATTGGGTGCTCAAGACGGTGCCGACGATGGGCGCAGGCTGGTGCCCGCCCGGCATGCTGGGTATCGGCGTCGGCGGCACGGCCGAGAAAGCCATGTTGATGGCCAAGCAGTCGCTCATGGAAGACATCGACATGTACGAACTGCTGGCCCGCGGCCCGCAGAACAAGCTCGAAGAGCTGCGTATCGAACTCTACGAAAAGGTCAACGCGCTGGGCATCGGCGCGCAGGGCCTGGGCGGCCTGACCACCGTGCTGGACGTCAAGATCAATACGTTCCCGACGCACGCAGCCTCCAAGCCGGTTGCGATGATCCCGAACTGTGCGGCCACGCGTCATGCTCACTTTGAGCTGGACGGCTCCGGCCCGGCTCGCCTGGATCCGCCGTCCTTGTCGGAATGGCCCGAGGTCCACTGGGCGCCGGATTACAACAAGTCCAAGCAAGTGAACCTGGACACCTTGACGCCGGCCGAGGTCGCAAGCTGGAAACCCGGCCAGACGCTGCTGCTGTCGGGCAAGATGTTGACCGGCCGCGATGCCGCGCACAAGCGTATTCAGGACATGCTGGCCAAGGGCGAGCCGCTGCCGGTGGATTTCACCAACCGCGTCATCTACTACGTAGGCCCGGTTGATCCGGTGCGCGACGAGGTGGTTGGCCCCGCAGGTCCTACCACGGCGACCCGCATGGACAAGTTCACCGAGATGATGCTGGCTCAGACCGGCTTGATCTCGATGATCGGCAAGTCCGAACGCGGTCCCGTCGCTATCGAAGCCATCCGCAAGCACAAGTCGGCCTATTTGATGGCTGTCGGCGGCGCTGCTTATCTCGTGTCCAAGGCGATCCGCGAAGCGCGCGTGCTGGCCTTTGAAGACCTGGGCATGGAAGCCATTTACGAGTTCGACGTGAAAGACATGCCGGTCACGGTGGCGGTCGATTCCGAGGGCACGTCGGTGCACACCACCGGTCCGAAGGAGTGGCAGGCCCGCATCGGCAAGATTCCGGTCGCGGTCGCTTAAAGCCTTTGCCGGCAAGCCCCAGGGCATTTTTCCCCGCCAGGGTTGTGGTCTGTGGCATGCGTCGAGTGGAGTTCTTTTGGCGCAGGAGGTCGGCGTGTAAAAGCCCCGCCGGGCCTATCGCCGCGACTCGGCCCATGAGCAGGGGCCTCGGCCCGCTTCGCGGGCTAAATCGCGGCTCAACGGCCCGGCGGGGCTTTTACACGCCGACCTCCTGCTCGCAATGTCTTCCGGTGACGGATGTCATGCGCTCAGACGTAGGCGCGTTTGCCCAGGGCCTCGATCACGTAGTCCACAAAACACGTAATCCGTGCGGCCACGGTGGTGTTGCGATAGTAGACCGCGTTGATCGGTTGGCGCACTTCGAGCGTATGCTTGGATAGTACTTGCACCAGATCGCCTTTGCGGCGGTCCTCGCCCGACATGAAATTCGACAGGCAGACGATGCCCAGCCCCTCCAATGCCATGCGCCGCAGCGTTTCCCCGCTGGAGGACGCGATCGTCGGTTTGATATGTATGGTGTTGCCGCCAGCGTCGCGCAACGGCCAGTCATTCAGGATTTCGGGTTGGGTGAAGCCCAGCAGCGCGTGCTGTGCGAGTTGCCCCGGCTCGGTAGGCGTCCCGTAACGTTTGAGATAGGCAGGGCTGGCGAGTAGCCTCAGATGGCTGGTGCCGACCAGGCGCGCATGCAGGGTGGAGTCTTTGAGGGTGCCAATACGGAACGCCACGTCTGTGCGTTTTTCGATCAAATCAATAAAGCCTTCGTTCGAGGTGAGCTCCAGTTCTACCTCGGGGTAGCGCTCACGAAAGCCTGCGATCAGCGGCACGAGCACATGCAGCATAAAAGGGGTGGCCGCGTCGACCCGCAGCCGGCCGGCTGGGCGCATGCGCCGGGCGGCCATCTGTTCCTCGGCCTCGTCCACCGATGCCAAAATGGCCCGGGCATGTTGCAGGAATGCTGCGCCTTCCTCGGTCAGCTCCAGCCGCCGGGTGGTCCGGCGCAGCAGGGTAGTCTGCAGCTTTTCTTCCAGGCGGCCCAGCGTGCGGCTGGTGGCCGAGATCGTCAGGCCGAGCGCCTCGGACGCGGCGGTGATTGTGCCTGTATCCACCACCGCCACAAAAGCCTGCAATTCGTCGAGTGTGGTTTTCATTGTTGATATTAAATCAAATATATTTGACCGATACCAGGCTTAATCTGCAAATATTAAACCGGCATACTGCTGCACATCGAGGGAACGAAGGCGACACCGTGAGGCCTCCTCGCAGGCATTACGCCTTCACCCAATTTCACCCTATTTGATTCAAGGAACGGCTGCGGTGATGGTTTCCTTCCGGGACAGGAACAGGATACCTTCAGTCGCAAACCGGCTCGTTGCGCATTATTTTCGGAGCAAAGATGAAGTCTTCTGCTGCATTGCTCGCGTTGGCTACCGGCGCATTCGCCATTGGCACCACCGAGTTTTCCCCCATGGGCCTGCTGCCGGTCATCGCCGACGGCGTGCAGGTCAGTATTCCGACGGCCGGCATGCTGGTGTCGGCCTATGCCGTAGGCGTGATGATCGGCGCGCCGATCATGACACTGCTGTTCAGCCGGTTCGGCAAGCGTGCGGCACTGATGTCGCTGATGCTGATCTTCACTATCGGCAACCTGCTGTCGGCCCTGGCGCCGGGCTATACGACCTTGTTGCTGTCGCGTCTGATCACGAGCCTTAATCACGGCGCATTCTTTGGACTCGGTGCTGTCGTGGCGGCGAGTGTTGTGCCTAGAGAGAAACAGGCCAGCGCCATTGCTGCCATGTTCATGGGCCTGACGGTAGCCAATATCGGCGGCGTCCCGGCGGCGACCTGGATCGGGCAGCAAGTCGGTTGGCGCATGTCATTCGCCGGCACGGCCTTATTGGGCCTGATCACCATCGCGGCATTGTGGATGGCGTTACCCAAAGGCGAGCCGGGCAAACGCCCGGAAGTACGCCGCGAACTGAAGGTGCTGACGCGCCCCGAGGTGCTGATGGCCATGAGCACGACCGTGTTGGGCGCGGGCGCCATGTTCACGCTGTACACCTATGTTGCCCCGGTGCTGGCCGACATCACCCATGCCAGCCCTGGATTTGTGGCTTTTGCTCTGGTGTTGATTGGCGTAGGCTTTACGGTTGGCAATACCCTGGGTGGCCGGCTGGCCGACTGGTCGCTCGATGGCGCGACGAAGCTGATCCTTGCGACGCTGGCGATTGTCATGGCCATACTGCCATGGTTGATGACGACCCATGTGGGCACGGCCATCGGATTGGTGGTGTGGGGGGCGGCCGCCTTCGGCATCGTGCCGCCGGTGCAGATGCGCGTGATGCAGGCGGCTGCCCAGGCGCCGGGTCTGGCTTCGTCGGTGAACATCGGCGCCTTTAACTTGGGTAATGCAGTGGGCGCGGCGTTGGGCGGCGTGGTCATCAGCCAAGGGTTGGGTTATGCCGCCGTGCCGTTGGCCGGCGCCGTGTTGGCGGCAGGTGGGCTGGGGCTGGTCTGGCTGAGTGGCGCAAGCCGCCGCCGCGTGGCTGAGTGCGTTTGAGCAAACGCGAACAATCCCCTTATCGCTACTAATTTGAATCGGAGATTTCTCATGAGTATTCCTTCTTTTGGTGTCGGCACCTTTCGCCTGACCGGTCAGACCGTGATTGATTCGGTCCGTAATGCCCTGGATGTAGGCTATCGCGCAATCGATACCGCGCAGATCTATGGCAATGAGGCCGAAGTCGGCCAAGCCATCGCCGACAGCGGTATCAAACGCGCCGATCTGTTCGTGACCACAAAGATCTGGACCGACAACTACGCCAAATCCAAGCTCGTGCCCAGTCTGCGCGAGAGCCTGGACAAACTGCGCACTGATTATGTGGACCTGACTTTGATCCACTGGCCCGCGCCGGGCAACGGCGTTGCGCTGTCCGAATACATGGAGGCCCTGGCCGAGGCTAAATCACTGGGACTGACGCGCCAGATCGGTATCTCGAACTTCAATATCGAGTTGACCAAGCAGGCCATTGATGTGGTCGGCAAGGGCGAGATCGCGACCAACCAGATCGAGTTGAGCCCCTATCTGCAGAATCACAAGCTGACGGCCTTTCTCAAGGAGCAGGGCATCACTGTGACTTCGTACATGACGCTGGCCTACGGCAAAGTGCTGAAGGACCCTGTGCTGGCAAAGATCGCCGACAAGCATCAGGCGACCGTAGCACAAGTCGCGCTGGCCTGGGCCCTGCATCTGGGATATGCCGTAATCCCGTCCTCGACCAAACGCGAAAACCTGGCCAGCAATCTGCTCGCACGCGATCTGAAGCTGGACGCAGACGACATGGCGCAGATCGCCGCATTGGAGCGCAATGGCCGCGAAGTCAGCCCTGAGGGTTTGGCGCCGGTGTGGGATTGATTGCAGCGTTTCGCCAAGCCAGAGCGGCTGCGCAAAGCGCACGGTCGTGTCTGGCGAGGCGGCTCAAGTGAAGAGACGCTGTTTGCGCTTGCGAGGTTTGGGCTCGACACCAAAGCGCGAGTCGCGTGCCAGCGCCAAGGCCACCAGCTGTTCCGCTATCGATTCGAACTCGGGATCGTCTTGCGGCACATATAGCCATTTTCCCAAGACGGCATGCGGGCGCAACGCCGGCATATCCTGCATCAGGCCGGCATGCTGTTCCTGTGACGTGCAGACCAGCAGGCCGTCCCAGGGATCCCCTTTATCGGCGACAACGAGATACAACCTGCCATCCAAGTAGGCCGCCTGACAGCCGAACATCTGCCGGCGCATATAGCCCGCGTCGCGCTCGAGCGTGTCGAAAAGCCAGAGCAGGGAGTTCTGGTTGCGGCCACGGTGAATGGGATTGAAGAGGGATTCGGTCACGGTTTGCGAGATTGTCTAGTTCGCACGATTGCGTTGACCCTGGTGGAAAGACTCGGCGGGCTGTTTGCACTGGTGCACGAAACGCGCCTTTTTTATATATGTCCGCTCGAAGAAGTATAAAAATCGACGTTTTCTATACATGTATTGTCCGTGGATTGCCTTGCAATGTTACGTGCTGAGCGTTTTGATCAGGGTTTTCTCTAATCTGATCGTTGTCGATTTTTTGAGTGTTGATTCGTCGTAGGAGTACATCCCCCGTTTTTGAACCGCCGCCACAGGCGCGGCGGGGGCGTCAACCCTAAGGAGTTCTCATCATGACAACCGGAACCGTTCGCCTACACCGTGTCTTGCGCGCTACCCCCGAGCGCGTCTACCGAGCCTTTCTCGAGCCCGATGCTGCTGCCAAATGGCTGCCCCCCTACGGATATACCTGCGAGGTGCATCACCTGGATGCGCGGGTCGGCGGCACGCACAAAATGTCTTTCCACAATTTCGGCACCGGTAAGAGCGAGTCGTTCGGCGGCGAATATCTGGAGTTGGTGCCATTTGAGAAAATTCGTTATACGGACAGTTTTGATAACGCCGATTTGCCTGGCGAAATGACTGTTACCGTATCGCTGAAGCAGGTCGTATGCGGGACCGAACTGAATATCGTGCAGGAAGGAATCCCAGAGATGATTCCCGCCGAAATGTGCTATCTGGGATGGCAGGAATCGCTGCTGCAACTGGCAAAACTGGTTGAGGCCAATGTCACGGAGTGAGCATCGCTCGGGCGAACAGGAATAACGTTCCTGTTTTCCCGTTTCGGAAAAACGTTATGTATGTCCGATGCATCACCGTTCAGTTTTTCTTCTTGAGGACCAGCACCTCGCTGCTGCCGTCCTGAACGGTTTCGCCGTTCTGGTTTACCAGCCGTAGACGCCGGTCAATCGCGCCCACGCGTGTGCTGGTGCCGGGATTGACCGCCAGAATATCCAGCACGAGATGCAGCGTGTCGCCGACAAAGATCGGCTTGACGAATTTCCATTCGCGCAGCGACAGCATCGCCACAACCGAGCGGTGAAAGATACCTAGTTCATGCATCATGCCCGTGGCGATGGCAATGCCCAGCGTACCGTGTATCAATCGTTGGCCATAGCGCGTGCCCGCAGCATAGACGGCATCGGCATGGATGGGGTTCCAGTCGCCAGAGACCATGGAAAACATGGTCAGATCGGCTTCGGTCAGTGTGCGGCCGCCGCTTTCGAATGTCTGGCCCGGTTGGAAGTCTTCGAAATATAAAGAAGTATCGTGCATCGCTTGCCTCGAATGAATTCGTCAAAAGTCGTTCGTGGGTTGCCCGGAAAGGCCTGGTCAATGCGTCTCCTGGTACAGCCGCTCTTCGGCCATTTGACGTAATCTCGCTCGTTGAATCTTGAAGCCATTGGCGCTGGCTGCGGTGGGAAACGCATCAACCAGCCACAATCGGGCGGGGATTTTGAAAGGCGCTAGTGATGTGCGCAATGAACTGAGTAAATCCTCTGCAGTCACCTGCGGGCTCGCGATCACAAAGGCTGCTGCGCGTGGCTGGCCGTCCAAGGCAATACCCACGACTTGCGCATTGCGCACGCCCGGCTGCTGAGCCAATGCATGTTCGATTTCCGCAGGATCAACCAGATAGCCGCCGAGCCGCAAGGTATCACCCATGCGTGCGAGATAAACAAAGCTGCCATCCGGGCGCAGATAGCCCAGATCTCCGGTACGAAAATATCCGTCGGCTGTCATGGCCTGGGCGGTCGCCTCGGGATTATCCAGATACCCCAGGAAATTACCGGGCGCGCGGATTTCTATTTCACCGGATTCACCCAGTGGGCATAGGTCGCCGGTATCCGGATTGCGGATGCGCAGATGGGCAGCTTGGCCTGCGGCTGGCCGGCCGCCGCCCAGGGCGCGCTCTTCGACCGGCAAGCCGGCATCTTGCAGGGAAAACAGCGCTTGCACCTCGCTCGAACCGTACAGGCCACGCAACGGAAATCCCCGTTGCTGCAAGGCGTCCACGAGTGCTGCGGCCCCAGGGCTGAAAGAGGCGAAGCCGAATACCCGGGCATGAGGAAAGGGCCGCGTTTCCGTGGTTTCGTCGGCAATACGCCGCAGCATTTCATCGCTGCCAAATAGATGGGTGATGCGTTCGTCCCGCAGGTACTCTGCAGCCCGCGGCGCATCGAACAGGTCCATCATGATGATAGGCGCACCCGCTCGTAGCGCTGCCAGCGCGCCGTTCAGGCCGAACACGCCGCACAGCGGCAATGCAGCCAGCAATCGCGTGCCTGCTTCGTGAAACCCGTATGCATCGGCCACGCAGGTGCTGTGTGCATAGAGGGTTGAGGCGCTATGCATCACCAGTTTTGGGCCTTTGGTGGTGCCCGATGTGGTGAACAAGATCACAGGATGTGATGGTTGAGATATTCCGTCAGCGTCATCTGGCGTTTGCGGAAGGCGTGCTGGCGCATCGGGGGAAAACGCCACGGTGCGTCGGCCCAGCACCGTGTCCGATGTGTCTGTGGGAGCATCGAGCAACGCGATACACCGGAGATCAGGCAGCGCATCGGGCGCGATGCCTGACAGGACCTCCGGAAAATCGATCTTGCGAAACGAAGGCTGCATCAACAGCATGCGCGCTTTGGATCGCGTCAGAATGTACTCGAGCTCACTGCTGCGATAGCGCGTGTTGATGGCGACCAATGTGGCGTCCAACCGGGCCAGACCGAATAGCAGCGCGAGCCATTCCCGGCGGTTGACCAGCCATACTGCTACGCAGTCGCCAGCCCGGATACCCTGCGCCGTCAGCCAGCGCGCAGTGCGCTGGCATAGCGCATCGAATTCGCGATAGGTCAGAGAGCCCGCCTCGTCGATCAGCGCAATGTCGTCGGGGCGTGCCTGCAAATGCGGAATATACAGATCGGCCAGGCGTGCAGGCGCTGGCATGGCAGCAGCAGACATCAATACAGTTCCATCAGGCTGGCATTGTCGGAAAAATCGGCGGGCACACCAGCGCGGATCAAGGCGCCCGATTTCATCACGATGACGCGATCGGCGATCTTCAAGGCCTCGCGGACATTCTGTTCAACGATCAAAATGGCCATGCCGCGTTGCTGCTGCAGCGTGCGAATCGGACCCATCAAGTCTTGAAACAGCTTGGGCGCCAGTCCAATCGAGGGTTCGTCCAACAGCAGGCAGCGCGGTTGACTGAGCAGGGCGCGGCCTAACGACACCATCTGTTGCTGGCCGCCCGAGAGCGTGCCGGCGCGTTGGTTGTAGAACTTGCGCAAGGCGGGTAGCACCTGCATGACCCAGTCCAGCCGCGCAGCGTGTTCGGTCTTCGGAACGCCAGCGGACCATAGCCCCAATCGCATGGTTTCGGCGACGGTCAGCCCCGGAAAAATGCCGCGTCCTTCAGGCACCATGGAGATGCCCGCATCTGTCAGACGGCGCGCATCGGGTCGGTGCATGGGCTTCCCATCCAACAGCACCTGGCCGTCTTCGGGGTCGAGCAGGCCGAATAGCGCCTTGAGCAAGGTGGATTTGCCCGCGCCGTTGTGTCCGATCAGGCAGAGCACTTCGTTGGCATGCAGATGCACGTCGATGCCTTCGAGGACGGGGCGTTCGCCATAGCCTGCACGCAAGCTGCGAGTTTCGAGGATAGGGGGGGAGGAACTCATGCTCGCTCTCCGAAATAGATAGCGGCCAATGCGGGATCCTGCAGAATGGCTGCCGGATCGCCGCACGCCAGCAATTTGCCCTGATCCAGAAACGCCAATTGATCAGAGAGCTGCGTCACCAGATCCAGATTATGTTCGATGATGCAAATGGTGATGCCGCGCGTGGCATAGTCGCGCAGTAATGCGACAAAGCGGTCAAAGGAGCGCGGATCCAGCCCCGAGGCCGGTTCGTCCAGCAGCCAGAGCGATGCGCCGCTGGCCATCAAGCGCGCCAGACTTAGGAATTTGCGTTCGGCATACGCCAGATCCGCCGCGCGCTCGTGCCGTTTGTTCCAGAGCCCCGCCTCGTTCAAAATGGATTCAATCCGTTGGGGATCTGTGCGGCGCTGCCACAACCAGCTGCTGCGTTCGGTGACGGTCGTGACGTTCTCCATCACGCTCATGTGAGTAAAGAGCCGCAAGTCCTGAAACGTACGGCCGACGCCGAGGCGGGCAATCTGCCACGGCGCCAGCTTGTGGAGCGGCTTGCCGTGCAGATAGACCGTTCCGGCGCTCGGCGTCAAATGGCCCGTGATCATGTTGAATAGCGTGGTCTTGCCTGCGCCGTTGGGGCCGACCAGCGTCGTGATGAGGCCCGCGGGCAGGTCCATCGATACATCGGTGATGGCTTGCAGGCCGCCGAATCGTTTGGACAGTCCCTGTAGTTGCAGCAACGCAGGAGGGGCAGCAGTGCTCGTCGCAGGGATGGGCGACGGCGTTGTCGCAGACATGGGGGCGTTCATGCGCGGCCTCCTTTGCGACGTCCGCCCACCAATCCGCCTGGGCGATACATCATCAACAACACCATGATTGCCCCATACACGATCTGCTGTATCGTGCCGAGCTCCGCCGGCGGCAGGAAGGGTAGATACGTCAACGCGGCAGGCAGCACCATCAATAGCGCCGTACCAATGATGGGGCCAAACACGGTGCCCGTGCCGCCGATAATGACCATGGCCATCAGCAGGATCGAGGTTTCCAGCATGAACCCTTCGACGTTGACGAAACTCATGTAGAAAGCGTAGATCACGCCGGCGACAGCAGCCAATCCGGCAGACACGGCGACAGAAAGTGTTTTGATGGCGGCGACCCACTTGCCCGCTGCTTGCGCTGCGGACTCGCTATCGCGGATGGCCATCAAGCTGCGGCCGAAGCTGCCGCGCAACAGGGCGGTGGTAATCAGTAGAACGGCGATCAACCCCGCGATGGCCAAGGCCAGAAACTCGGCCGGCGTGCTCAATGCATGGCCGAAAATGGTGGGAGGAGGAATACCCACCAGGCCGCCCAATCCGCCGGTGACTCCCTTCCATTCCGAAAAAACAGTCACGCCTATGACTTGCAGGCCCAATGATGCGGCGACAAAATATTCCCCCCGCACACGTAACGCCGGTAGCGCCAGCACCATGGACAACACAGCCGACACCAGTACGGCAGCGACGGTGCACAACAACAGCGAATCGCTGAAGTGCATCGCCACATTCGCTGCGGTATATGCGCCTACCCCGAAAAAAATCGCATGCGCCAAGGAAAAAATGCCGGCATAGCCCATGATGAAGTTGAGTGTGACTGCCAGCATGGCATTCACGCAGAAGAGCACGGCGATGTTTTGCAGATAAGCCAGCATGGATGCCCCGTTGAATGAATCGTCAGACCATGATTGCGCGTGCCACTGTCACGACGTCACTGCGCGCCCAAATACGCCGCCGGGGCGGAACAGGATGAAAAGGAACAGCACGACAAAGGTGACCGCCTCGCTCCACTGCGGGTCGATCCAGGCGAGTGACAGGTTCTCGGCCATGCCCAACAGCAATCCTGCCACGGCCGCGCCGCGCAGGCTGCCGACGCCGCCCACGATAGTGGCTGCGATGCTGATCAGCATGATGTGATGTCCCATCGAGGGATTCAGGCCCGATGTCGTGGCCGTCAGGATCGCTGCCGGCACGGCGAGTAATGAACCGATCAGGAACACGTATTGCGAGAGCCGCCGCGGTGTCAGGCCATAGACGCGCACCAACGCAGAATTTTCGCCCAAGGCCCGCAATGCCAGGCCCAGATTGGTGCGAGTCAGCAGCCATTGCAGCAGACCGAATGCGACGATGGCGCATAGCACTGCGACCCCTGCCATCGGGGCGACGTATAACCCCGGCAGCCATTCCACACTCTTGCTCAACGGCGTGGGTACGGTCACCAGGCCGCGGCCGAATCCGATCGTGATCAGATTCTGCGCCACGATCGCAATGCCGAACGAGGCGACAAACACCGTAAAGAACGCACCCTCGTGCCGCTGGATGACAGCGTAGACATAACGGTCCACCAGCACGCCGAACAAGGCCGCCGCCAGGCCTGCGGCCACGGCGGCCAATGGCCACATCCAGCCCAGCACCGTATAGCATTCGTAAAAAATAAAGCCTGCCAGCGTGAATGTGGCGCCATGGGCGACGTGAAAGACGCGGGTCGTGCCGAAAATCAGCGAAAACCCGGCCGCGATCAGGGCATACAGGGCGCCTGTCTGTATCCCGTTGATGAAGAGCTGGACAAACAGCATACGATAGCCACCTCTCTATGGGACGGGATCAGGGCGCGGCGTCGGCGATGGGCTTGGTGCCGTTCTCGCCGATTTCATTGATCTGGATGGGGGCCTTGATGGTGCCGTTGTCCGCGAACGAGACGGTGGCGCCCACGAAATCAAAGGAGGGCGTCGCCTTGCGCTGCGCCAGCAGATTCTCGCCGGTGATGGACTTGCCGGCTTTTTCCAGCGCTGCGGCCAGTACGGCAAAGGTGCGCACGGCGTTGTAGTAGTTCAGGACATACATGTTGGGCGCTTTACCGTGCTGCTTTTTATAGTCGTCCAGCATGCGGCGCGTGATGTCGTCGGATTTTTCCCAGTCCACTTTCTGGCTGGTGAAAATCGCGCCTTTGGCTTCGGGCAGCGACAGGGTCGAGGGAATGGCGAATGCAGAATAGCTGACCAGCTGCTGCGTGACGCCGTTATCGCGCAGTTGCTTCACGATCTGGCCCTGCTGGCTGCCGTACGAGGCGATATACACCGCATCGGGTTTGACATCGCGCACGCGTGCAGCGATGCCGGAAAACTGCTGCGAGGTGGCCGGAACCGAGAAACTGCCTGCCAGTTCGCCTCCGGCTTTGCCGAGTTCGGTGTTGAGTTCTTTCACCACCGATTGGCCCAACGGGTCGTCGACATAGACCAGGGCAATGCGCTTGAACTGACGTTCCTTGACGAGATACGGCACGATGGCACGCACCTCGAAGTTCGCCAGGGGAATCGTGTTCCAGAAGTACTCGCCCAGGTCTGCCAGATCCGGGCCGACACCGCCGCCATTGACCATCACGGTTTTGCTGCGGGTGCCAATGGGGGCGATGGCTTTCGACACGCCGGTGAACGCGCTCAGCACGAAAGGCACTTTGGCGACGTTGACCAGTTTGTTCATGCCGATGACGCCTTGCATAGGCAGCGCCTGGCTGTCTTCGTACACGATGGAAAGCTTGCCGGACAGCATTTTTGACGCATTGATGTGTTCAACGGCCAGGTTGGCGCCCGAGCTGAATATCTGTCCATATTCGGCATTGCTGCCGCTCATGGGCAGCAGGCCTCCTATCGTCAGATCGGCCGCGGCGGCCAGCGATGTCATGGACAGGCCTTGGCACAAGGCCAGACCGGCAAGCAGCTTTTTCATGCGTTGTCTCCCACGATAGGTGTCGTGATTTTTTTGCCTCAAAGCCGCCTGCAGGCTGAACGCTGCTTTGGAAAGCAGCAAGCCAAGATGCGGCGTCAGGATTTCTTGTGTGCCGCAACATCATTACCAAGCTGATGTGCGGCTCGAAAAATGCTAGCTATTCTGGATCGGCGGCACTATTCGGATTTGCTTAACTTCGGGTTTTCCCCGGCATTGGATCGTCAATGCGTTCAGGCCGTCTTACCGAGGATCTCCTGCAAAATTTCCTGCGTATGCTGGCCTAGCATGGGCGGGGCATTGCGATACACCACAGGCGAGGCGGAAAACCGCAGCGGGCTGGCGGTCACTGGCGCCGTGCCACCCAGGGGGTGTGGCAGCTCTCGACGCAATTGACGCGCTTGTACCTGCGGATGTGCAAAAGTCTGCGCGATGTTGTTGATGGGGCCACATGGCACGCCCGCAGCCTCCAGCTTGCTGATCCATTCGTCGCGGCGGCCTTGTTGCATGATGTCGCTCAAGAGGGCGACCAAGGTGTCCCGATTGGTGACTCTCAAGCGATTCGTCGCAAAACGGGGATCATCTCCCAGTTCTGGTGCGCCGATGGCCTTGCAATAGGCGCGGTATTGCGATTCGTTGCCCGTTGCGACGATCAGATGGCCATCGCTGGCGGCAAAGACCTGATAGGGCACGACATTCTGATGGGCGTTGCCTGCGCGCGTTGGCGCTTTACCCGAGGTGAAATAGTTGGAGTTCTGGTTCGCCAGCATGGCGACGTGACAGTCCAGCAGCGCGATGTCCAGATGCTGGCCCAAGCCGCTGCGATGCCGTTCTTGAATGGCCGCCAAAATGGCGACCGTGGCGTACATTCCCGTGATGATGTCTGTGACAGCCACACCGGCTTTCTGAGGGCCGCCGCCGGGCAGATCATCGCGTTCGCCGGTGATGCTCATCAAGCCGCCCAGCCCCTGGATCATGAAATCGTAGCCGGGCAGTGTGGCGCAGGGGCCGTCCTGGCCAAAACCAGTGACCGAGCAATAGATCAGGCGCGGATTCAGGGCATTCAGGCTGTCGTAGTCCAGGCCGTATTTGCGCAAGCCCCCGACCTTGAAATTCTCGACCAGAATATCGCAATGGGTGACGAGTTCACGAACGAGCGCGGCGCCTTCGGGGCTGGCGATATCGGCCTCCAGCGATCGTTTGTTGCGATTAGTGCTGAGATAGTAGGCAGCCTCCGATGTGTCCTTGCCTTGGCCGTCTTTCAGATAGGGAGGGCCCCAATGGCGCGTGTCGTCGCCGGTGGCGGGACGCTCAACCTTGATCACGTCTGCACCCAGATCCGCCAGGTTCTGAGTGCACCAGGGGCCGGCCAGGATACGGCTGAGGTCGAGTACGCGGATGCCTTCCAGAGGCGGGGGACGATGCTGCATGACGATAAAAATCCTGTTGCGGCAAGCCGCGTTTATTGAGAAAGCGTGGCAGTACCGTGGCTCATCACCACGACGTCACGGTCGATGGCGCGTACGATGAATTGCAGCGTATTGCCCGCGTCCTGCCAGATGTCGCACTGCAAGGTTTCGCCCGGGAAGACGGGGGACGAGAATCGTGCGTTCAGACCGGTCAAGCGCGCTGCGTCATAGTCGCAGCAGGTTTTGATGATGGCGTGTGCCGCCATGCCGTAGGTGCACAAGCCATGCAGAATAGGCCGGGGGTAACCGGCTTTGCTGGCGACCGCAGGGTCGGCATGCAGCGGGTTGCGGTCGGCATTCAGCCGATATAGCAGCGCTGCGTTGGGCGCTATCGATAGTTGGCACGATCGATCTGCCGCACGTGCCGGCGTGGCGGGTAACGGCGGCAGGGCTTCGTCGCCCTGCCCAAAACCGCCATCGCCACGGCAGAACGTGACCTGCTGCAGGGTGGCCAAATGCTGGCCTTGATCGTCATGCAGCGTGCGCTCGGTGACCACCAGCGCACCCTTGTCCGCGCCTTTGTCGATCACATGCGTGACGCGGCTCTTACCGATAACGGTGCCGTTGGCGGGTAATGGCGCATGCAACTGCAGCCGCTGTTCGCCATGCACCAGCCGCACCCAATCGATTCCGGCGCGAGGGTCATTCATCCAGAAGCCGGGATGGGCCAGCACCGTGGCCAAGGTCGGGATAGTTTGCAGATCCTGTTCGTAGACATAGCGCAACTGCGCGGCATCCATGGGGTCCGCACCCAGGCCGATGCCTAGCGCGTACAGGATGGTGTCTTTATCCTCATAACGATGGTGGATGTCGGCGAATTGCCAGTTCTTGATGGTTTGATAGTCCAAGGGCATGGCGGCTCTCTCAGATGGGATCCCAGTCGATGACGTCGGGTGAACGTTCCAGCGCATAGAAATGTTTGCGCATGGCGGGGATCGCGATATCGCCGATCAACTCGGGGGTCCAGCCTTCGCTGTAATGCACGGTGCGCAGCGGGCGAGGCTGGCTCATCAGCATGATTTCATTGGCACGTACCGCAAAAATCTGCGCCGTCACTTCGCTGGCGGCATCGCTGACGAGGTAGACCGCGAGGGGAGCGACTTTGCCGGCTTCCATTTTTTTCAGCTTTTCGACGCGGGCTTTTTCGGCTTCGGTCTCTGCGGGAATGGAGCTGGTCATGCGGCTCCAGGCAAATGGTGCAATGCAGTTTGACCGCACGTGATAACGCGCCATATCCAGCGCGATGGACTTGGACAGCGCGACGATGCCGAGCTTGGCGGCTGAGTAGTTGGCCTGCCCAAAATTACCGATCAGCCCGGATGTCGAGGTCATATGCACCAACGCACCGGATTCCTGCTCGCGGAAATAGGGCGCCGCGGCACGGCTCATGTAGAACGAGCCATTCAGGTGCACATCCAGCACTTGGCGCCATTCTTCTTCGCTCATCTTGTGAAACACGCGGTCGCGCAGATTGCCCGCGTTGTTGACCACGGCATCGATGCGCCCAAAGGCGTCGACAGCCGTCTTAATGATGTTGTGAGCGCCCTCGTAGCTGGCCACGCTGTCTGTGCTGGGGCAGGCTTGTCCGCCGGCGGCCTGGATTTCCTTGACCACGGCCTGCGCGGGGCCGTCACCGCCGCCTTCGCCCTGCAGCGATACGCCGATGTCATTGACCACGACTTTTGCGCCCGCCGCGGCCATCGCCAGGGCGACACTGCGCCCGATCCCGCCGCCCGCGCCGGTGACGACGACGACTTTTCCTGCAACCATACCGCTCATAATCCATTCTCCTTTGGGCTGGGGCCGCTACGCTGGACAGATGCACGCGAATCGCACGCCTGTTTGGCACACCCGACTCTGTGCATGGTAGATTTCAAGTCGGGCCAGCGGAATTCAAAATTAAAGACACCCCCCTTTTGCTTGGCGGAACATGAGACACGACCTGACCGATCTGCGTTTATTCGTGAACGTAGGTGAAACCCTGAATTTGACCCGTGCGGCCGAGCGCACCTTTCTGTCGCTGCCCGCGGCCAGTGCGCGCATCAAGAACATGGAGGAAGCGTTCAAGGCGCGTTTGCTGGTGCGCCAGGCGACAGGGGTGGCCCTGACGCCGGCGGGCGAAGTCCTGCTCAAGCACGCCCACGCGGTATTCCGTCAGCTGGAATGCCTGAATGCCGATCTACAGCCGTATTCCAGCGGTATCAAGGGACGGTTACGATTGCTGGCCAACACGACGGCGACGAATTCGTTTCTGGCCGATGCCATGTCGACTTTTCTGGCGGAAAACCCGGATGTGGATATTGAGCTGGAAGAAAAAATCTCCGGCGATATCGTGTTGGCCATTCGCGCCGGAACGGCGGACCTGGGAATCGTGGCGGGCAATATCGATGTCGATGGGCTGGACGTGATGCCCCTGTTCCGTGATGAGCTGGCCGTCGTGACGTCTTTGAAGCATCCCCTGGCGCAGCTGGAATCCGCCAACTTTGTCGATGTGATCGATGCCTATCAGTTTGTGGGCATTCATCCCAACAGTGCGATTCAGACCTTTTTGGAGGACATCGCGCTCGGGTTGGGTAAACGGTTGTGCCAACGCGTACACGTGGGCAGTTTCGAGGCCGTGTGCCGCATGGTCGAGGCGGGTGCGGGGATTGCCGTAGTGCCGAGGGCTTGCGCGGCGCGCTATAGCCGGCCCCAGGCATTGCATGTCCTACGACTGAAGGACGCCTGGGCGCAGCGCGACCGTCTATTGTGCCGCCAGCGTGGCCGCGACTTGCCGCGTTTTGTGGAGGACTTCATCGAGCATGTGCGGGCAGCAGCGCGCCATGCCTGACGCCTGACAGGATAGTTGCCGCGGCTGAACAGGGGCTTCGGCAAAAAAGAATCGGCAAGCCGGCACCGGTGCGCAAATAATACGAGCACTGCGCAAGGCACAGCGCTTGTGCGCACAGACAAAAACCGGAGACATACTCATGCACGATCCGCAACGCCGCCGCCTGCTGGCGGGGCTGGGGGCAGCCTGCGCTGCCGCGACTTTGCCGTTCTCTGTTCGCGCTGCCTCGTGGCCTGATCATCCTGTCAATTTCATTGTGCCGTTCCCTGCTGGTGGGCCGGTGGATACGACGGCTCGTTTCATCGCGACCCCTCTGGGCGAGATATGGAAGAAGCCAACGGTCGTGGACAACAAGGCTGGTGCGGGCGGCATCGTCGGCGCGCAAGCGGCAGCCAAGGCGCCTGCGGATGGCTATCATTATTTCTTTGCTTCGATCCACCATACCGTATTGCCTAGTCTGCGCGGCAACCTGAGCTACGACATTACTGCGGATTTTGTGCCGGTAGGGATGGGGGCGGTATTTCCGATTGTGCTGGTGGTGCACCATTCTCTGCCAGTCAAGAGTGTCAAAGAGCTCATCGAATATGCCAAACAGCATCCGGGCAAATTGTCATTCGGGTCCTCTGGCACGGGCGGGGGCACTCATCTGGCGGGCGAACTCTTTAACAGCATGACGGGCACGCGCATGCAGCATGTGCCTTATCGTGGCAGCGCGCCTGCGATGCAGGATCTGCTTGGGGGGCAAGTCCAAGTCATGTTCGCCGATGGTCCATCCGCCATGCCGCATTTATCGGGCGGGAAAATTCGTGCCCTGGGCGTAGGCAATCCCGAGCCTTCTGCGTTGTTCCCAGGCATCCCCACCATCGCTTCGTCGGGTGTGCCCGGCTACGAGGCCTATTCCTGGAGCGGCATGCTGGCGCCCGCAGGTACGCCTGCCGATATTGTCAAACGCGTGAACGGGGATATGCAGACGGTGTTGAGCAATCCTGAGACCGTTAAAAGCATGCTGGCTGCTGGGGCGGAGCCTAAGCCGGGTACGCCGGAGGAGTTTGGGGCGTTTATCCAGGCTGAGCTTGCCAAATGGAGCAAGGTCATCAAGGATGCGGGTATCAAGATCGAGTGATTTTGCTGGATCGGCATCGTGGTAGGACGGGGACGTGAGTGCTATTGGACGTCGAGGCGGGGCAGTGACCGTGTTGGCGCTTCACGGAGTCGGTCGGCCGCCTTCGCGTCCGACTGCCGCATCGCTCGTCTCGTCCGGCCCCTTCGGGCCTACCTACGACTTCCGCTCGCGCGACTCCGAGGCGCGCCAACACGGTCACTGCCCCGCCTCGACTCGCAGCATCTCTGATTCCCTCATCGCTGGCACGGCTGGTCTACGTAGGCTTCGTAGGCACTGGCGTTTGCAAGGATGAAGATCTTGCAGGGCCGCTATTCATGGCCGCCTACGGGCGCGACCATGAATAGCGTTCGGGATTGGCATGCGAAGGGTTTGGCATCGGAGATGAGCGGAAGATCTCTCGAGCTACGGTTTCTCTTGGACAAGCAGGAATATTTCGAACGACGGTTTCGAGACGTCCAGACAGGGACAATGCATCTTCGCACGCAGGACGCGTCTACGTTCTGCATGTCATCACGCGTTCTGCGCATCACCGTACGCTCCATGCATCATCGTCGCAGGCGTCAACTCCAGCCAAGCAGATCTTCCAAACTGGCAACACGCCACCCCGCCGCATGCCCGGACTGATCGCTATTCGCGCGTGTGCAGGGCACGCGCGAGTAGCAGCACCGCAAGATCTTCCTCTTTGCCAAACACGGTCACAAAAAAACGCCAAGCAAGAAAATCGTGCCAGCGATGTGATGAGCTTGAATTACTGCGAGTCGAGCCGAGGCAATCGGGCCGTGCGGGCGCCTCAAAGCCGAGTGGAGCGGAGGCTGAAGGGAGGCCCGAAGGGGCCGGACGAAGCGAGCGAACACGATGTCCGGCGCCCGCGCGCCGGACCGGCTTTGCGAAGCCCGCACGGCCCGATTGCCTCGGCTCGACGTCCAATAAGCACGCCCACGTCGCCCACACCTAGACGTCTGACAAAACCCGCAAAGAAACAACTCCGCTGTATCTCTATCCCTGCAAATGCCGTTAACGCCCCGCCGTTTCCAACAACGCCCTGCGTGCCTCGGCATATTCATGGGCCAATTGCTCTACCAATGCATGGGTAGGCAAGATCTCTTGCACCGCTCCCACGCCTTGGCCCGCGCTCCAGACATCCTTCCACGCCTTCGGCCGTGTCGTCTTTTCCATATTGACCGCGTTACTGTCCTTGCTATTGAGCTGTTCCGCATCCAGCCCCGCAGCTGAAATACTGGGGATCAGATAGTTCGCCGGCACACCAGAAAAAAACGGCGTATACAACACATCATCAATCGTCGCCTGCAACACCATTTCTCGATAGCGGTCTGGCGCCAGCGATTCATTGGTCGCAATAAAGCGTGTGCCCATATACGCTAGATCACATCCCAATGCCTGCGCAGCCAGCACATCCTTCCCGTGGCTGATGCACCCGGACAGCACCAAAGGCCCGTCGTAAAACGACCGGATTTCGTTGACCAGCGCGATGGGGTTGAGCGTGCCTGCATGCCCACCCGCACCTGCCGCCACGAGAATCAAGCCGTCCACGCCGGCATCCAGCGCGCGCCGTGCGTGACGAACCGTCGTCACATCATGAAAAACCAGGCCCCCGTACGGATGCACCGCTTGCACCACTGCATCGGGCGCATGTAGAGACGTGATGATCAACGGTACGCGGTGCGCCACGCATGTTTGCAGATCCGCCTGCCAGCGCGCGTTCGTAGGGTGCACGATCAGATTGACGCCATAGGGCGCGATCACGGCATCGGGATGCGCTTCGCGATACAACGCCAATCCTTTCTCAATCCGTGTGAGCCAATCCGTCAGGGCTTCCTGGGGTCTGGCGTTGAGCGACGGAAACGTGCCGATGACGCCTGCCGTGCATTGTGCAATGACCAGATCGGGCCCGGACACCAGAAACATGGGGGCGCATAGAACAGGCAGACGGGTCGTGGCTCGCAATGATTGCAGGGCGGACATAAAGGGATGGCTCCAATCAGGATCGGTTATTTTTGAATGTTGGCGGTCTTGATGACGTCGGCCCACAGCGCATATTCGCGCTCGATACGAGCCTGTACCGCTTGGCTGTCTCCGTCGTCGACGGTATAGCCGCCCTCTGTCATGGCTTTTCGGAACGACGCGTCTTGTGAAACCTCTTTCAGCGCTTGCGTCAGCCTTGTCTTGATAGCATCAGGCAGTTTGGGCGGGGCCATCAGGGCATACCAGCCAACCACCTCGTAGTCGGGCAAGCCGGCTTCGATCATGGTCGGCACGTCGGGCAGTTCGGGGTTACGCTCACGCGAGGTCACTGCCAGGGCTCGAGCCTTGCCGCTTTTGACAAAGGGAATAGCCGTGCTGGTGATGTCGAACATAAAGGTGATCTTGCCGCTCACCACATCCATCATCGCGGGCGAGTTGCCGCGATAGGGCACGTGCAGCATCGGGGCGTCGGCCTGCTGTTTTAGCAGTTCGGCTGACAAATGGTTAGATGCGCCTACGCCGGCGGAGCCAAAGCTTACGGCAGTCGGATTCGCCTTGGCATAATCAACGAGCTCGCGAACCGTTTTAGCGGGGATTTGCGGACCAATCAGCAATACATTGGTGTAATCCACCACCATGCCGATGGGTGTGAAGTCTTTGCGGGGATCGAACAGATCGCTTTTTTGCACCAGCGGTGAGATGGTCAACGTCGGGCTCGCGGCGAAGCTCAACAAATAGCCGTCGGGCGAAGCCTTGGCGGTTGCGTCCGATGCAATCATTCCACTCGCGCCTGCGCGGTTTTCCACCACCACGGTTTGTCCCAGCTTGTCGCCCAGATACTTCGCGAAAACGCGTGCGGTGGTATCGACGGGCCCGCCGGGTGCGTAGCCGACCAACAGGCGCAGCGGCCGGTCTGGATAGGCCGCTGCGTGGACGGCAGAGGTGGCGGCGCATAGCGATAGCGCCAATACGCTGGCCTGCAAGAGGGATTTGATCGGCATGATTTGTCTCCTTGATGTATTGTTTTGTGCGGGTTTTTCAGGTGGTTTGCGCAGCCAGTTGTTCCCGCAATGGCTGCTTTAGAATCTTTCCGCTCACAGTTGTGGGCAAGGTATCGATGGGGATGAGGTGAGCCGGCCGTTTATAGGGCGCAAGTTCGGTATGCAAATGTGCGTTCAGTGCGTCGAGATCAATTGCCGTTCCCGGGTGCGCCTCGATAAAGGCCACGACCTGTTCGTTTTGATCGGCTTCGAGGCGTCCCACCACCGCTGACAATCGAACGCCAGGAAAAGCATTGATCACGGCCTCGACTTCCGCGGGATACACGTTGAAGCCCGAACGAATGATCAGGTCTTTGGTGCGTCCGGCAATAAAAAGTGCGCCGCTCTCGTCGATCAAGCCGATGTCGCCGGTGTTGAGCCAGCCGCCGGGCAGCAACGCCTTGGCAGTTTGTACGGGATCGCGGTAATAGCCCAGCATGACGCCTGGGCCGCGTACGAGAATATCGCCGCGCTGTCCTGGGACAGGAGGCTCAGCATCTGGAGAACCCAATCTCAGCTCCACACCCTCGACCGCATAGCCCGTCGCACAGTCATTGCGGGGGGCGTCGATGTCGGTGATGAACAATGAGCCGGCATACTCGGTGATGCCGTAACCATGATGCATGGGTTGTCCAAAATATCGTTCAGTGTCGCGCTTGAGCGTGGGGTCCAACGCCGCACCGCCGGTATAGACGTAGCGCAAACGAGGCGCGCATACAGGCTGTTTGGATGCCACGGCCAGTAATCGCGTGAACATGGTCGGTACACCTTGCAAGACGCTCAGACCCGGAGACGACAAAGCGTGCAACACATCTTGTGGATCGTATTTGCTGCGTAATACCAGGCTCGCGCCCGCCTGGACCGTGGCCATCAATACCGTGGCAATGCCGAAAATATGGGACATCGGTAATGCGGCGTAGCCGATGTCGCTCGGACCGAGGCGTCTAGATGTGGCCGATATGCGGGCGAAGTGCAACAGGCCTTTATGCGGCACCATGACGCCTTTGGGTGCTCCGGTCGTGCCTGACGTATAGATCACGGTGGCGACCTGGTCTACCAGTGCGCCCGTTTCTGCATCCGGGGCGTTGCTGGCGCGAGTCCATTGGTTGCCATCGCCCCAGACCTTGGCATCCAGCTCCTGGGCACCGGCAGCTCGCGCATGGGCGGCCGCGGCGGTCGAAATATGGCTGGTATATAGCGTCAACATTGGCTGAGCATGGCTCAGAATCACGTCGACTTCACGTTGGCTCAGGCGCGCATTGAGCCCGACAGGCCAGGCTCCCACCACACTGCAGGCAAACAAGGCCTGAATCATCTGCGCGCAATTTTCCCCGACCACTGCGACGCGATCTCCACGTCTCACGCCTTGCGCGACCAGCCATTGGCTGGCTTGCTCTACGCGTTGCCACATCTGGCCATAGCTCAACGTGGTGCCGGCCTCTTCATACAAGAAGACTGCGTCGGGCTGTTGCACCGCCTGGTGTTGCAAGAGCTGATGAATGCGTGTGAACGGAGACGTTGAACTCATGACTTCGAGAGATTTGAAAAGAAAAACAACGGCGAATCGGGATGCGTGCAAAGCAACGCACGGTGAGGTCGCGACAATGCGGCCTCACCGTGTATGAGGGGTCTACAACGTGTCTGCAGTGCCGAGGATCGCCGTGGACTGGCTGGACAACGTGCCTCCATTGCCGTGTACGAGCGCGAGTTGCGCTCCCTCGACCTGGCGCGCGCCGCCTTCGCCACGCAGCTGGCGTACGGCTTCGATCATGATGAATACGCCATACATGCCGGGATGCACGCAGCACAGTCCGCCGCCATTGGTGTTGACGGGCAGCCGTCCGCCAGGGGCGATTGCGCCGTTTTCGACGTAGGCGCCGCCTTCGCCTTTGGCGCAGAACCCCAGGTCCTCCAGGAACAAGATGGTGTTGATGGTGAACGCGTCATAAAGCTCCACGACGTCGATGTCAGCGGGGCGCAGACCGGCCATTGCAAATGCGCGTTGACCGGATTGCTGTGCGGCCGTCACGGTCAGGTCTTCCATGGACGAGATCTGGCGGTTCCACACAGCCGTCGCATTGCCCAGCACGTACACGGGCTTCTTCGGTAGATCGCGAGCACGGTCGGCACGGACCAGCACATAGGCGCCCGCGCCATCGGTGACCAGGCAGCAATCGCGTACGGTCAGCGGGTCAGAGACCATGCGCGATGACAGGATCTCGTCCAGTGTCGTGGGCTCGCGCAGTTGTGCTTCGGGGTTGCGTTGAGCCCATTGATTCGCCGCCAGGGCAACATGCGCCAGTTGTTCGCGCGTCGTGCCGTATTGATGCATGTGCCGGGCGGCGGCCAAGGCATACGAGCTCAATGGGCTGAGCGGATCGTAGGGCGTTTCGTAGGGTTGCGGATCGAAGTTCTTGCGCACTCGGCCAATCTCCGCCCGGCTCAACGTAGAAGTGCGTTGTGTGCTGCCATAGCAAACCAGTACGGCGTTGCACTGCCCTGAGGCGAGCGCTTGCAGGGCCGGCATCAGATGAGCGACGAAACTCGATCCGCCTAACATGGTGCTGTCGATGAAGGTCGGCCGAATACCCAGATGTTCAATGACGGGCATGGCCCACATCGTGGCGGCGACACTGGCAGTGCAGATGCCATCAATGTCGCGCATCGTCAGACCCGCATCGGCGACGGCGCGTTGGGCTGCTTGCACCAGGATTTCCATCTCGGTATAGCCATCGGCGCGGCCCAGGCCAGCGTGGCCCACGCCCGCGACAGCCACGGCGCCGCGTAGTTGTTGTAAATCGCTCATGCTGCCTCCTGCGCCACAAAGACGACCAAGCCCTGA
Organism: Bordetella genomosp. 4; assembly: GCF_002261185.1. Taxonomy (GTDB): domain Bacteria; phylum Pseudomonadota; class Gammaproteobacteria; order Burkholderiales; family Burkholderiaceae_B; genus Bordetella_A. The sequence goes on along the minus strand of NZ_NEVQ01000022.1, from coordinate 16,925 downwards.
TCTTGTTGCTGCCGCACCTCGGCTCTCACTGCCATGCCGATGTGCACGGCATCCGGGGGAATGCCCTCTACGCGGCTCATCATCCGGACGCCTTCTTCCAGGTCGATGAGGGCCACGTTGTAGTCACCGCCGGCGTCGGCTTTGCGCCGTACGACGGTCGTTGAATACACGGTGCCGCGGCCGCTGGGGGATTCCCAACGCAGGTCTGGCGCGCCGCAATGGGGGCAGATCATGCGGGGGTAGAAGACAGCCTGGTGGCAGGCGGTGCAGCGTTGAATCTGAAATTTTCCCTGGGCCAGGGCTTGCCGGTACTGCTGGTCGGCGCCGCTGGGGGCGGAAGTATCGGGAGTGGTGGCGGTCATTTTTCGGTTACGGAAGGTGATGACAGTGTGGGCAGTGTCGGGGTTGTTGGCTTGGATGACTATTCTTCATTGCCGAAGCAGGGGTTTTGTGCAGCGGTATTCTTGTGACTTGGGTTGTGGGTTCGGTTGGTTGCTTGTTTGTTTGGTGGGGAATGGAATGGCTATTTTTCTGGCGGAGGGGATCTCTATTGAGACGTCCGTGGCGGGTGCTGGGATGCCGCACCGGCCCTATCGCAACGGCTCGGCGCAACACCAGGCGCCGAGGTCCCCTTCGGGGACTGCCCGTCGCTCAACGGGCCGGCGCGGCATCCCAGCACCCGCCACGGACTCACAGCAGTGGACTGCCCACGTCCGTCGAGCAATTCGAGGTGTGCACAGCATCCGTCAACTGGAGACATTGCGAGCCGGTGTTCGCCCTGACTGAGCGATGCGGGCCTTTTGAGGGACGGGCAGTCCGCGCAGCGGACCTCGGCGCCTGGTGTTGCGCCGAGCCGTTCCGATTAGGCCCGCATCGCTCAGTCAGGGCGGACGCCGGCGTCTAAAGAACCCCACCCGTTGCACGGCAACGAACCCGATCGCCGCATGAGAGCAACACAATTGCCTCGACCACTTCATCCCCACGAAAGCCCCGCTTTTGCAGAGGCAGATTGCGCTAAAGCCCCCGCCCGTGGCTAGATACTGCCCATAAGGAGACTTCCTATGGACCTAAGCTGGACACCCGAAGAAAGGCAGTTTCGCGAGACTGTGCGCGCCTTTGCGAACGACAAGCTGCCGCGAGATATCCGTGACAAAGTACTGAAGCATCAGCGGCTGCATCGCGATGATTACGTGCGATGGCACCGGATTTTGGCCGATCAGGGCTGGGGCGCACCTACCTGGCCGCAGGAGTTTGGCGGCACGGGATGGAATGCCATCGAACGGTTGATTTTCGAGGTCGAGTGCTTCAAGGCCGGCGCGCCGCGTTTGCTGCCGTTTGGGCTGGGCATGATCGGCCCGGTGCTGATGAAATACGGTAGCGCCGAGCAGCAACAGCGTTTGTTGCCTCGCATTATCCGTGTCGATGATTGGTGGTGTCAGGGATATTCCGAACCGGGCTCTGGATCTGACTTGGCGTCGCTGAAGACGCGCGCCGAGGTCGATGGGGATCATTATGTGATCAATGGGCAGAAGACCTGGACCACGCTGGCGCAGTATGCAGACTGGATGTTCTGCTTGGTGCGCACCGATTCCGAAGCCAAGCCGCAGCGTGGTATCTCGATGGTGTTGATCGATATGCGTTCGCCGGGTGTCAGCGTGCGGCCCATTCGTACCCTCGACGGCGGGCATGATGTCAATGAGGTATGGCTGGAGAACGTGCGCGTGCCGGTGGCCAATCGCGTCGGCGAGGAGGGGCAGGGATGGACGTATGCCAAATACCTGTTGGGCCACGAGCGTACGGGGATTGCAGGCTTGGGGCATTGCTATCGCGAGCTGAGCATTCTGAAGGAGATGGCAGCCCGTACATTGCTGCATGGCCGGCCCATCCTGGAGGACAGCCGGATGCGTGACCGGATCTCGCGTACGGAGGTCGACATCATGGCGCTGGAGATGTTGCTGTTGCGCGTCGCGGCGGCGCGTGGCGATGCGCCGGGGCCGGAGGCTTCTGTGCTGAAGATCCGCGGTTCCGAGATACAGCAGGATCTGGCGATGCTGCAGATGGAGATTGCCGGGCCGGACGCCTGGCCGTATGACCCCGCGTGGATGGAGGCGGATGCACCGTTTCATGGTCCAGGGCCCGAGATGGCGGCCGCGGCCGGCGCAGGTTATGCGGATATGCGCAAGACCTCGATTTATGGCGGCACCACCGAAGTACAGAAAGGCATCATCGCTCGCATGATGTTGGGTCTTTGAGGCGGGACAGCGCAAGGGAAGAACACATCATGGATTTCGCATATACCGAAGAGCAGCGCATGCTGGCCGATAGCTTGCGGCGTTTGGTGCAGGATGAATGGAGTTTTGCGGCACGGCGAGAGCGCGCGGCTACTGCGGCGTTCGATGACGGCGCATGGCGGCAATTGGCCGAACTGGGCGTGCTGGGGTTGACGATTGCGGCCGAGCATGGCGGTTTTGGCGAGGCGCCTGCGAGTCTGTTGCCGGTGCATCTGGAATTGGGGCGTGGCCTGGTTGCCGAGCCTGTGATCCCGAGTGCAGTGATGAGTGCGGCATTGATTGCCGGTGTTGCGGACGCTGCTACGCAGCGGCGATGGTTGCCCGGGCTGGCCTCAGGCGAGGCGATTGTGGCGTTGGCATATCAGGAACCCGGGCGGCGCTACGAGACGGAACCATCATTGTGTACGGTGCAGCCGGACGCTGACGAGATCCTGCGTCTGTCGGGAACCAAGCATCTGGTCTGGCACGGCGCGGCGGCGCAGGCCTGGATTGTGTCTGCGCGAGATGTCGATGATGAGCCCCTGTTGTTGCTGGTGCCTGCGGATGCCGAAGGGGTACAGGTGCTCGATACGCCGACACTGGATCGTACGCGCTGCGCGCGTATCGTTTTTGACGGCACGTCCGTGAACGCGGATGCCGTGCTGGCGCGTGGGCAAGCCGCCCGGGATGGGTTGGCTACGGCGCTGGATTGGGGCACGGCTGCGCTGTGCGCGCATGCGGCCGGCGCCATGGATCGTTTGCTGGAGATCACGATCGATTACCTCAAGACGCGGCGGCAGTTTGGCCAGCCCTTGGCTGCGTTTCAGGTGCTGCAGCATCGTATGGCGGATATGTTGGTGGCAAAGGAGATGGCGCTGTCGATGGCCTATGTTGCGGCAGCCGCATTGAGCGAGCCGGATGTCACGCAGCGGCGCCGCATGTTGGCCAGCGCAAAGCTCGAGGCGGCGCGTGCTGGACGCTATGTGGCGCAAAGCGCGGTGCAATTGCACGGCGGGATGGGCATGACCGATGAGTTGGAGGTCGGTGATTACTTCAAGCGATTGACGATGTTGGATCAGCTGTTCGGAGATAGCGCCGAGCAACTGGCGGTGTTGCAGTCGCTGGATTGAAGTGCTGGCCGCTTCAGTGGCCGGATTTGACGGGCCGGGAGTGTCGATGGCAGAAGGTAAGATTCGGGCTGCTTTAGAAGTACCGGCCTCAATCGCAGACCGCCTGGCATGCCGGCGGAGTATTTGCTGTGCGGCCACATCACATAACAGGATATAGGGAGCATCAGATATGACGCAGGACTACGAGCAGATTCAATTCACGCTGGAGAACGGTGTCGGCGTGATCACTTTGAATCGGCCGGATCGTTTGAATAGCTTTACGGCGGTGATGCACGGCGAGTTGGCGCGTGCGTTGGATACCCTGGAAGCGTGCGATGATCTGCGTGGCCTGGTGATTACGGGCGCAGGACGTGGCTTCTGTGCCGGACAGGATCTGGGTGAACGCAAGCCATTGCCGGAAGGGCAGCGGCGCGATTTGAGTGAAGGCCTGCGTAATTTTTATCGGCCGCTGATTCTACGCCTGCGAGCGTTGCCGGTGCCGGTGGTGTGCCTGGTCAATGGCGTGGCAGCCGGGGCAGGGGCCAGTCTCGCGTTGGCATGTGATGTGGTGTATGCCGTGGAATCGGGACGCTTTATTCAGGCTTTCAGCAAGATCGGTTTATTGCCGGATGCCGGGGGCACTTGGTTTTTGCCCCGTCTGGTGGGAACGGCGCGCGCCATGGGGGCCGCTTTGTTCGGCGAGACCGTGTCGGCTCGTCAGGCCGAGTCATGGGGGCTGATCTGGCGTTGCATCCCGGATGAGGCGTTGGACGAGACGCGCGAGCAGATCGTGCGCACGCTGGCTCAGGGGCCAACGCGCGCTTATGCGGCGACCAAGCAGGCGCTGTATGCCTCCAGCGGTAATACGTTGGCACAACAGTTCGATCTGGAATGCGATTTGCAGAAACAGCTCGGTTATACCGATGACTATCTGGAAGGCATGCGCGCCTTTGCAGAGAAGCGCGCGCCCGCGTTTCAGGGGAAATAGCGATATTGCGCCACCCGCCGTGCGCGATCGAGCGTTGCGCGAGGCAGGGGAACCTTATCCCCTGCATTCGGCGTTCCGAGGGCACCGCCAGCATGAATTTCAGGCTGTTGAACCCGCCCTTGTAGAAATACGAATTCACAAAGGCGGGGCGCACGGGCATGCTGGTGGCCGCTCTGATATACCGCTAAGGAATCTACATGACGTCTCCCAATCCCGCCGACTGGATCGGCAGCAGTGAAACTGTTGCCGATAATCTCGATGTCGGCCATGCCGCCCGTATTGCCGCGACGCTCAGCGAGCCCGCTCCCGGCGTAGGCGAACCGCTGCCTCCGCTCTGGCAATGGGCCTTTTTTATCGCTCCGGTCGGCATGGACGGGCTGGGCCGTGATGGTCACCCGGCGCGTGGCGGTTTCTTGCCGCCCGCCGATGACCGGAACCGGATGTGGGCAGGGGGACGGGTCACGTTTCATCAACCCTTGCGCGTGGGAATTCCTGCTGAACGCCGCTCTACGGTGGTCGATGTGCGCGAAAAGACCGGCCGCACAGGTGCACTGCTGTTTGTGACCGTGCGTCACGAATACCGCCAGGAGGGCGTGCTGGCCATCGAAGAGGAGCAGGACATCGTCTACCGGCAGCCCTCGCCGCCCAAGCTCGTGGGCACGGACGTGCCTCCCGCATCGCAATGGCGCGAGCCCATAGAGCCGTCACCGGTGTTGCTGTTCCGGTATTCGGCCGTGACGTTCAACGGCCATCGGATTCATTACGATCATCCCTATGTCACGGGCACCGAGGGGTATCCTGGCCTGGTTGTGCACGGTCCGATGATTGCGACATTCATGCTGGCTGCGTTCTGCCATGCGCATCCGGCGGCGCGTCTGGAGCATTTTTCCTATCGCGGTCTGCGCCCCTTGGTCGCGCCTACGCCCTTTGAGGTGGCTGGCCGCGTGGCCAAGCCCGGGCAGGCAGATCTGTGGGCCGAGCAAGACGGCACCTTGGCCCACCAAGCGCAAATAAAATTCTCCGCTTGATCGCTTCCCTCCTGAAGGAATTTATTTTCGATGAGTAATACTCCTGCAGTCCGTCCGTTGGACGGCATTACCGTCATCAGTCTGGAACACGCGATCGCGGCGCCATTTTGCACACGGCAATTGGCCGATATGGGTGCACGCGTCATCAAGATCGAGCGCCCCGGCGTAGGCGATTTCGCTCGCGGCTATGACGAGCGGGTTCATGGTTTGTCGTCGCATTTCGTCTGGACCAATCGTTCGAAGGAAAGCCTGACGCTGGATTTGAAACACCCCGATGCCGCCGAGGTCATGCAGCGTTTGCTGGAATCGGCCGATGTGTTGGTACAGAACCTGGCTCCGGGCGCAGCGGATCGCCTGGGTCTGTCGTTCGATGCCTTGCACGCCAAACATCCGAAGCTGATCGTCTGCGATATTTCCGGCTACGGCGAAGGTGGTCCTTACGAGCGTAAAAAGGCCTACGATCTGTTGATCCAGAGCGAAAGCGGCTTTGTGTCGGTGACCGGATCGCCCGATGCGCCGGCCAAGGCAGGGTGCTCGATTTCGGATATCGCGGCGGGGATGTACGCGTATTCGTCGATCCTGAACGCGCTGCTATTGCGCCAACGTACCGGTCTGGGCAGCCGTCTGGATGTCTCCATGTTGGAAAGCATGGTCGAATGGATGGGCTACCCCATGTACTACGCGTTCGAGGGGGCGACGCCGCCCCAGCGCGCGGGTGCAGCGCACGCGACGATTTATCCCTACGGTCCGTTCCCGGTGGGCGATGGCGCGACCATCATGCTGGGGCTGCAGAACGAACGCGAGTGGCGGGTGTTTTGCGAACGCGTGCTCAATCAGCCCGCGTTGGCCGATGACGAGCGGTTTGCCTCGAACTCGCGCCGCGCTGCCAATCGTGACAGTCTGCGCGCGCTGATTGTGCAGGCTTTTGCCGAATTGACCATCGATCAGGTGACGGATCGCCTGGAAACCGCGCAGATCGCCAATGCCCGCGTGAACGACATGAAAGACGTCTGGGCGCATCCGCAGTTGCAGGCGCGCGGCCGCTGGCGCGAGGTGGGCAGCCCGGCAGGTACGTTACCGGCTCTCTTGCCGCCAGCATCCAGCAGCGCATTTACACCCCGTATGGACCCGATTCCGGCAGTGGGCGAAAACACCGATGCAGTGCTAGCATCATTGGGGTACGCGCCCGAAGACGTGGCGCGCCTGCGTGCTGCCGAGGTCGTCTGATGCCAACTGCTATACGTACCGCCTTGTTCGTGCCGGCCAGCCGGCCTGAACGCATTCCCAAGGCCCTGGCCAGCGGGGCCGATGTCGTCATCGTCGATCTGGAGGATGCGGTCGAGCATCTGGCCAAGGACAGCGCCCGCGAGGCGCTCTGCGATTTTCTGGGCACGCATCCCGAGGTGCGGCTCTGGGTCCGCATCAATGACGCCTCGACAGCCTGGCACGATGACGATCTGAAGGTATGCCGCAGTTTCCCTGGGGTAGCCGCCATCATGCTGCCCAAGGCGGAAAGTCTGGCGCAGGTGCGGCATGCAGCGCAGACGGGCGTCGATATTATTCCCATCCTGGAGACGGCCGAGGGGATCTTGAACGCGGCCGAGATCGCGGCCACGCCGGGCGTACAACGGTTGGCGTTTGGCAGCCTGGACTACGGCCTGGATCTGGGACTGACGCCCGATACCGAAGGGGCGAATGTCGTGCTGGACCATGCCCGGGTGCAAGTGTTGCTGCGCAGCAAAGCCGCGGATCTGCCCGCCCCGCTGGACGGCGTGTTTCCTGGCGTAAAGGATACGGCCGGCATGCAGGCCGCCGCTGGCCGAGCCCGCGATATGGGATTTGGCGGCATGCTGTGCATTCATCCCTCGCAGGTCGAGATCATTCACCAGGCCTTCCGGCCACCCGCCGCCGACGTTGAGTGGGCGCGCCGCGTGGTGGCGGCGCACCGTGAAAGCGGCGCAGGCACATTCATGTTCGAGGGCAAGATGGTCGATGCGCCTGTCATCGGACGTGCCCGGCAGTTGCTGGAGCGAGCGGGCGAACAGGTATAGTGGCGTCGCGGCGATGGCTGGCCGCGACGTTTCTATTAACTCATCCTGTTATTGTCCATGAGCGTTGTGTTGGCTTGTGATTTGGGCGGCACGAATTTTCGTGTTGCGTTGATTGATGCGGCGGGCCAGACGCTCGCCGAGGCGCATGTGCCCAGTCCGCCCGGGTCGGCAGGGGCCGGCTGGGCGGAAATCGATCCCGATGAGTGGTGGTCCACGCTCATCGCGGCAGTGACAGCACTGGCAGCGCACGACGGCGGTTTGCTTGCGCAAGTGCAGGCAATGGCGATTTGCGGCGTGACGCGGACGCAGGTGTTCCTGGACGCCGAGGGCCGGTCGCTGCGGCCTGCCATGACTTGGCGCGATGCGCGGGCGGAGGAGTTGCTGGCCGAATTGTTGCCGACATTGCCGGCCGACCATCCCGAGGCGGCACAAGTCAACGCATTTCATCCTTTGGCACGTCTGGCTTGGCTGCACCGCCACGAGCCGCAGTACGCCGCGCAATTGCACGTCGTGCTGGAGCCCAAGGATTATCTGAATTTCCGTTTGACGGGGGCCCAGGCGACCGACGCCATTTCTTCCGCCCGTCTGCTGGCGAGCGCACGTACAGACGAGGATAGTGAGGTTCACTTGGCATCTGTGGCCCGGTCTGAGCCGGGCGCCGAGGCTGCTGGATCGTCTCGCCATCCCAGCTTATTGCACGCGGCGGGGATAACGGCGAATGTGGTGCCGCAGGTGTTGGCGCCGACGCAGTGCGTTGGTCGAGTGATGGCGGGACTGCCTGGCATATTGGCCAAGCTGGCCGGCGTGCCCGTCTACGCGTGTTCTAACGACACGTGGGCTGCTGTCGCGGGGCTGGGGGCGTTGCGTACCGGTTACGCCTACAACATCTCGGGTACCACCGAAGTGCTGGGCGTCATGGGCAGCGAAGAGGCTCAGGCGCCGGGCCTCATGACAGTGCAATGGGGGGAGGCCTTGTATCAGGTCGGCGGTCCAGGGCAGAACGGCGCCGATACATTGGCATGGCTGTTATCGCTGCTGCGTGAGCCGCTATCGCTTGCGGCGCATGCAGAGAGCGCCCAGGTGCACAGCAATGTCCAGCATCTAACAGGGCAGACGGGGCTCAGTTTCGACGCGCTGTTGGCGGGTGCGCGAGATACGCAGCCTTTGCTGTTCCTTCCGTACCTGCAGGGCGAGCGCGTGCCGTATTGGGATGCAAATCTGCGCGGCGCATTCGTCGGTTTGAACCGACGGCATGGCGCAACGGACCTGGCCTGGGCTGTGATCGAGGGCGTGGCATTTCTGAATCGGGTGGTGCTCGAACGTGGCGAACGCGCGACCGGATCTACGGTGCGCGAAATCCGATACGGGGGCGGGGCGGCAGCGAATCCGCTGTGGTGCCAGGTCAAGGCCGATATCTGCGAGCGCCCGGTGGTGACGGGGCAGGCCGCCCAGCCGGGATTGCTCGGTGCTGCCATCGTGGCCTGGACCGGGGTGGGGCAATATCCATCCCTGAGTCTGGCCCAGGCGCAGATGGCAAAACCAGGCCTGCGTTATGAGCCCAGCGCCGACTGTCGCGATGCCTATCGGCAATTGGCGGCGTTGTATGCGCAGGCCACCGAGGCGCTGCGGCCCATTTCGCACGGATTGGCGGCCATGGACGGTCAGATTGCGCGTTAGAATCGTGCCCTTGCGCAGTCCATAACCGCCTTTGCTCGACGATGCCGATCTTTGCCGACGTGTTTGTGTTGATGTGCTCACCATGCCAGGGATGTCTCCATGCGCGTGCGTGACCTGTTGGAAACCTACGGGACTGCCCTCGCCGGCCTGGTGCTGGTGATGTTCTTTGTCGTCGCGGCGCCGAATTTCGCCGCGCCCGGCAATCTGCTCAACATTCTCAAAGAAACCAGCTTCCTGGCGATTCTGGCCCTGGGCTTTACGCTGGCGCTGATCAATGCCGAGTTGGATCTGTCGATTGCTGATGTGGCCAGCTTGTCGGCGGTGGTCTGCGGAGCCTTGATCCATACCGGCCAGCCCGTGCCGTGGGCCATCGCAGCCGGATTGGGCGCGGGGGCACTTTGCGGGCTGATCAACGGTCTGGCCGTCACACGTTTACAAGTCCCTTCTCTGATTGCCACATTGGGAATGGCCGCCATGGCGCGCGGGTTCGCGTTCATGCTGACCGGCGGAGTGGCCTTTGTGGGCCGCTGGCCGGCCTCGTTCACGAGTCTGGGACGTACGGTGTGGGCTGGCGTGCCCGTGCTGGTGCTGTGGATGGCAGGGGTGGTGCTGGCGGCGTTGTTTCTCGTGAAATGGACACGTACCGGCGCGCGCATGACGGCGACCGGGGAGGCCGCTGAGGCGGCTCGGCTGGCCGGTATCAACACGCGGCGCATGAAATGCATGGGGCTGACGTTGGCGGGTTTGCTCGCTGGCGTGACAGCCGTGTTGTTGACGGCGAGCTTGTCCTCGGCTGCACCGAACATGGCGGGCGATTATTTCTTGTATGCGATTGCGGCGGTCTTGTTGGGGATGACGATGTTCGAGCCCGGCCGCGCCAACATTTTCGGTACGCTCGTCGCCGCATTGATTCTGAAGGTATTGGGTAATGGACTGGTTCTGATGGGGGCTCCCTATTACGTTCAGGATATTGTCCTGGGTTTTATCATCATTGTGTCCGTGGCCCTGTCGGCGGCGGTACTGAAAAAAGCGGCATTCAAACTTTAAAGACGGCTCGGGCCGGTCTGCGGTATTAAGGATTTCCAGAGGAACTTTGCCATGTTCAAATCACTGATGCGCAGCACCTTGGCGGCGGCGTGCGTCGCCGGTTTTTCGCTGGCCAGCTCGGCGGCTCAGGCTTTCGAGGTCGGCGTCGTAGCCTTTCAGATGTCATCCGAGACGCACGCACGCGTGGCCAACGCTGCAGCAGAGGCCGCGCGGGCCAAAGGCTGGACCGTCACGCAACTGAATTCCGAGGGCTCCTTGCCCAAGCACGCGGAGCAACTCGATACCCTGGTTCATAAAAAAGTCGATGCGATTGTGGTGGCCATGGGCAAACCCATCGAGGCCGATGCCCAGCTCGAGGCTGCCAAGCAAGCCGGTATCCCCGTCATCGGCGTGATGTCAGGCGCCAGCCCTCATATGCTGTTCGACATCGAAGCCAATGAATACAAGGTCGGTGCAGAATCGGCCCTGTATCTGCTTGGTCAATTGGGTTATCAAGGCGGGATCCTGGCTGCGCGTTTCGAGGGCAATTCTGGCACCCGTATCCGCGGCAAAGTCCTGGATGCCGTGTTGTCCGAGAATACCGCCGTCAAAGAGTTGGCGCATTTTTCCATGGCGCGGACCCAGAGTTGGCGCGACGACGTGCGTAACGGCATGCAGGCGTTGATGATGCAGAATCAGGGCAAGTTCCAAGGCATATGGGCCTCGTTCGACGGCCAGGCCTATGTGATCGATGATTTGTTGCAGCAGCAGGGCATGAAAAAAGGCGATATCGCGCTGGTATCCACCGATGGCGGGCCGGAAACCTATCGCCGCATTGCAGATCCGCAGAGCCTGATCACGGCGACGGTGATGATCCCGTTCGAGGCAATGGGGCAATCTGCAATTGACGCAATCGATCGCATCGTAGTGCAAAAACAGCCTAAAGACAGTGTGACGACAGGCCCGTACTTGTTTACCGATGCAGTATTGGTGGACAAGCACAACGTCGATAAATTTCTCAAGTAACCGCACACGTCCTGACGGATGAGAACGCCTGTTTCGGAGCTGTGATGATCTCCCCCGCCTCCCCATCGATTGCCCTGTCGCTCAGAGGTATACGCAAATCGTACGGCGCTGTTCAAGCGCTGCGCGGGGTCGATCTCGATGTGCCCGCCGGGCAGGTACTGGCGATTTGCGGCGACAACGGCGCAGGGAAATCGTCGCTGATCCGCATTATTTCGGGGGCTCAGACGCCGACAGATGGGCAGATCCACCTCAAGGGCCAATCCGTTCGTTTTGACTCGCCGCATGACGCGCTGGCGCGGGGCATCGCGACGATTTATCAGGATCTGGCCTTGGCGCCGCGCTTGTCGATCACTGAGAACGTCTTTATGGGCGCCGAGCTCACGCGCACGTTGCTGCCGTTTGTGCGCGTGCTGGACCGGCGGCGTATGGCTGCCGAGGCCCGGGGCTATCTGCAGCGCTTGTCCGTAAGCATCGACGATATGTCTCGGCCGGTCGAGCGCATGTCCGGCGGTCAGCGGCAGGCCGTGGCGATTGCGCGCGCTTTACGCTGGAACGCCGAGATCGTCATCATGGACGAGCCCACTGCCGCGCTGGGCGTGAAAGAAACCGCATTGGTGTTGAGTCTGGTGCGGCACCTGCGCGACGAGGGCCGCACTGTGATCTTGATCAGTCACAACATGGCCGATGTCGTACAGCTGGCCGATCGAGTTGCCATTCTGAAAAGCGGCACTAAGGTCATCGATCGTCCCGTCACGGGTCTGAATGCCGATCAATTGGCGCACATGGTGATGACCGGCGTAGATACGGACGCCTAATTCAACCGTTCAATCGGCTGATCCGTCAACATCGCCAGCAATTCCATCGCAGACCCTTGAGTCAATTTCAATGTTGGGGCGAGTTCAGATAGCGGCGCCAGCACGAACGCACGCTCATGCATGCGCGGATGCGGCAGCGTCAGGCGGGGCGTATTCATCGTGGTATCGCCATACAGCAGCAGGTCCAGGTCCAGCGTACGCGGCGCGTTCTTGTAGGGCCGCTGGCGGCCATGCTGGTTTTCCAGTGCCTGCAGTACATCCAGCAGCTCGAGAGGCGCCAACGTAGTGTCCAGCGCGGCGACGGCATTGATGTAGTCGGGGCCAGTGGCGTCCACTGGAGCCGTACGATAAAAATGCGAGGACAGGCAATGCAGGATGCCTGCCGTCTGGCGCAACTGCTCCAGTACCGTGCGCAAAGTGGATCGCGCGTCCCCCAGATTTGCGCCCAAGCCGATGTAGGCGCGTCGGATGGTGTTCATCGGTGTGGGCAGCAGTTCGGTTCAGTGAAGGCGGGATCCGTCCTTTCGGGACGGGGCGGTCAGGCCTGATCGCGTTGCGCGGCCGGACGGCGCGGGCGGCGACGGCGCTTACGCGGGCCGCTCGATTCAGCGGGGTCGCGTGGCAGACGGGCGAGTTCGTCGATCATGTCGGCACGGGTGGCGTCGTTGCCATTGGCCAGATCCATCCACCACTGCGCCAGGACGCTGTCAAACTCGCCCGCCGCGGCACGCAGCTGCAGAAAATCGCAGGCGGCACGGAAGCGCGGTTGTTCGATCATGCGGTAAATCGTCTTGCCCATGCGGCGTTCAAAGCGCGGCTGCATGAACCAGATCTCGCGCATGTCGGACGAGAAACGGCGTTGGATGGCGAGCTTTTCGGTTTGCTCGTCCAACACTGAATCGGCGGCCTGAACCAGCGCGGGGATATTGTGTTCTCCCTGTTCACGCAGTTGCTTCCAGCGCGATTCGACTTGCTGCCACAACAACGCGGCAAACAGGAAGCTGGGGCTGATGCTCTTGCCTGCACGCACACGCGAATCGGTACGCTCCAGCGCGAGCTCGACGAATCGTTCGCCGCCAGGCTGTTCCAGCACGACATCCAGCAGCGGCAGCAGGCCGTGATGCAAGCCATCTGCACGCAGCTGGCGCAGGCAGTCCATCGCATGTCCGCAGGTCAAGAGCTTCAGCATTTCATCGAACAAGCGCGATGCTGGTACGTTCTCGATCAGCGAGGCCATGGTTTCGATGGGCTGGCGGGTCGCGGGGTCTATCGTGCCGTTGAGCTTGGCCGCGAAACGCACCGCGCGCAGCATACGGACCGGATCCTCGCGATAGCGCGTGGCGGGGTCGCCGATCATGCGAACTTGGCGTTTTTTCAGATCATGCACGCCTTGGTGATAATCGATCACCTCTTCGTTATGCGGATCGTAGTAGAGCGCGTTCATCGTGAAATCGCGCCGTGCTGCGTCCTGTTCCTGAGAACCGAAAACGTTGTCGCGCAGGATGCGGCCGTGCTCGTCGGTTTCCTGGTCTTGCGAGGCGGGAGCGCGAAAGGTCGAGGTCTCGATGATTTCCTGGCCAAAGACCACGTGCACCAATTGGAATCGGCGTCCGATGATGCGGGCGCGACGGAACAGTGGGCGAATCTGTTCGGGTGTGGCATTGGTGGCCACGTCGAAATCTTTGGGCTCGAGGCCGACGATCAAGTCGCGTACCGCGCCGCCCACGATATAGGCTTGGTAGCCGTGCTGGCGCAAGACTTCACAGACTTTGATGGCGTGGCGCGACACGTTGCGGCGATCGATGCCGTGTTTGTCGCGCGCAATGCGTTGGGGCCCCCGGGCCGCCGGTGAAAACAAGCGGCTGACGAATTTTTTTATGGTGTCGGTGATCATCAGGACTTGGCATCCTTTAGGTGTTCGAACAAGTCGAGCACTTTCCAGCCGCGAGTCTGCGCGATCTCGCGCAGTGCCGGGCTGGGGTTGGCCGCTACGGGGTGTGTGACGACCTCGAGCAGCGGTACATCGTTGATCGAATCGCTATAAAAGTACGATTCAGAAAAATTGGCAAGGGTCAGGTTCATGCCCGCCAGCCATTGATCCACGCGCACGACTTTGCCTTCTTTGAAGCTGGGCGTGCCTTGAATGCGTCCGGTGTAGCGGCCATTGCGATACTCGGCATCGGTGGCGATCAGGTGCGGGATGCCAAAGGCGCGGGCGATGGGAGCGGTGACAAAGCCGTTGGTTGCGGTCACGATGGCGCACAGATCCCCTGCGGCCAAATGCTGGTCAACGATTTCAATGGCTTGCGGCGTGATACTGGGACGGATGACTTGCGTCATGAATTCTTCGTGCCAGGTGGCCAGGTCGAACGGCGTGTGCGCGGCCAGCAGGCCCAGCATGAATTCGGCCGCCTGCTCGGCGGTGAGCTGGCCCTGGTTGTAGCGGTCCATCAGATCGTCGTTGCGGCGGCGGGCTTCTGCGGGGTCGCCTGCGCGTCCGGTGCGCGCCAGAAAATCGGCCCATTGGTAATCGCTGTCCAGCGGTAGCAGAGTATGGTCCAGGTCGAACAGCGCGAGTCGTTGCGGCATCATGTTTTTTGTGTATCGGAGTCTGCCAGCATGGCGCGTAGCAGGGGAATGGTGATCGGGCGACCGGTAGCCAGCGAATAGCGATCCAGCGCATCGAGCAATACCGCCAATTTGCGGATATCGCGTTCGCGATGCGTCAGCATCCACTGGATGACTTCAGGTGCGAGTTGCAAGCCACGCTCTGCCGCTTGTGCAGACAGTGCAGCGAGCTTGTCCGCGTCAGACAGGGGTTCAAGCCGGAATACGAGGTCCCAGCCCAAACGGGTGCGTAGGTCTTCGCGCAACGGCATAGAGAGCGGGGCGCGGTCGCCAGCCACAGCCAAAGCGAACGCGCGGCTGGTGGCCGCACATTCGCGCCACCGATTGTACAAGGCGAACAGGCCGGCTTGCCGGGCTTCGTCCATATCGTGGACATCGTCCACTGCGATCAACCGGGGCATGGCCGCTGCGGAGTCGGCATTGGCCAGCTGGCGCAGGGCGCGGGCGTTCTGCCGAATATCGATGTAGACGGCGCCAGGCGTGGTCGCCAGCCCTTTGAGCAGATGGCTGCGGCCGCAGCCCGCTGCCCCCCACAGGTAGAGCGCCCGGCCAGGCAACAGTGCGCGCGCGGCCGCCAACGCTTCACCGTTGGGGCCGGCAATATAGTTCTGCAGCGTAGGAGCGGGTGCGGGTAGAACGTCGAGCAGCAGCTGGCGATTCATGGGTCAAAATGTACACAAGGCAAGGGGCGTGCAAATCGTCAAAAAGACGGTCGGCGCGTTGCTTTGCGCCTGACATCGTAAAATGGCGGGCGCAGCACCCCGTAAACTCCGCAATTGTCACATACCCCACGGTTTTTCTCATGACGACTCAACCTTCTGCCCCCCTGACGTACCGCGACGCTGGTGTCGATATCGATGCAGGAGACGCCCTGGTCGACCGCATCAAGCCTCTGGCGGCGCGCACCATGCGTCCCGGCGTGCTGGCCGGTATCGGCGGATTTGGCGCCTTGTTCCAGGTTCCTGGGAAATATCGTGAGCCTGTCCTCGTGTCGGGCACGGACGGCGTGGGCACCAAGCTGCGCCTGGCTTTTGAATGGAATCGCCACGATACCGTCGGTATCGATTTGGTCGCGATGAGTGTCAACGACATCCTCGTCCAAGGCGCAGAGCCCTTGTTTTTCCTGGATTATTTTGCCTGCGGCAAACTCGCCGTGGACACCGCCGCGTCTGTCGTGGGCGGCATTGCACAAGGCTGCGAGCAAGCCGGTTGTGCGTTGATCGGCGGCGAAACCGCTGAAATGCCCGGCATGTACCCCGACGGCGAATACGATCTGGCCGGTTTTGCAGTCGGTGCGGTAGAAAAATCCGACATCATCGATGGCAAATCCATCAAGCCGGGTGACGTGGTGCTGGGTTTGGCCTCCAGCGGCGCGCATTCGAACGGCTATTCGCTGATCCGCAAGATCCTCGAGCGTGCCAACGCCAAGCCTACCGATGATTTCCACGGCCAACCGCTCGTGGATGTGGTGATGGCTCCCACCCGCATCTACGTCAAACAGGTTCTGGCCGCGTTGGCCAAGCATGGCACTGATATCAAAGGCCTGGCACACATCACCGGCGGCGGGTTGCTGGATAACGTGCCGCGCATTCTGCAAGACGGTTTGTCGGCCAAGCTGTACCGGGATGGCTGGGAAATGCCCAAGCTGTTCCAGTGGCTGCAGCAACAGGGCGGTGTCGAGGACACCGAGATGTATCGGGTGTTCAACTGCGGCATCGGTATGGTGCTGGTGGTGGATGCCGCTCAGGCTGATGCGATTGCCGAGACGCTGCGTGAGCAGGGTGAAACTGTTAGCAAGCTTGGCGAAATTGTCGAGCAGGCTGAGGGGATGGCGCAGACGTTTGTGGTCTAACTGCGCTGTATCTTTTTAGCTGAACGTTGCTGTCTCTAGTTTTATTCGGTATTCAGTGACCGAAGGGGGCGGGGCTTGCCGGAGGGTGGCGTGCTTATTGGACGTCGAGCCGAGGCAATCGGGCCGTGCGGGCTTCACAAAGCCGGTCCGGCGCGCGGGCGCCGGACACCGCGTCGCTGACCTCGTCCGGCCCCTCCGGGCCTCCCTACGGTACCCGCTCGCTCGGCTTTGAGGCGCCCGCACGGCCCGATTGCCTCGGCTCGACTCGCAGTAATTCAAGCTCATCACATCGCTGGCACGATTTTCTTGCTTGGCGTTTTTTTGTAGCCCTGTTGGCAAAGAGAAAGATCTTGCGGTGCTGCTATTCGCGCGTGCCCTGCACACGCGCGAATAGCGATCGGTCCGGGCATGCGGCGGGGTGGCGTGTTGCCAAGTTGGAAGATCTGCTTGGCTAG
>NZ_NEVQ01000011.1 GCF_002261185.1 Bordetella genomosp. 4 | reverse complement strand
GGCGTGTAAAAGCCCCGCCGGGCCGTTGAGCCGCGATTTAGCCCGCGAAGCGGGCCGAGGCCCCTGGTCTTGGGCCGAGTCGCGGCGATAGGCCCGGCGGGGCTTTTACACGCCGACCTCCTGCGCCAAAAGAACTCCGCACTACGCATGCCACAGACTACAACCGTGGCGTAAAAAAAGCCCCCACGCCGCGCCTTCGGCTTGCTGCCCCCAAAGGGGGCGTTTTTGCCTCGGGGCGGCCCGGCGGCAAAAAAGCCTCCACCGTCACAACTGCGTCATGTTTTGGTCACGTAGGCGTCACGGCGCCATGGTTACATTCTGGGCATCTTCACAGCCAGAGGGATGCTCACGTGAACGAGACCCGACCGACGCATTGGCGCACACTTTGGATTTCCGATCTTCACCTGGGTACGGCCGGGTGCAAGGCGGATTTTCTATTGGATTTCCTCGATCAAAACGAATCCGAGACGCTGTATTTGGTGGGTGACATTGTTGACGGCTGGCAATTGCGCAAACATTGGCATTGGCCTCGCGCCCACAATGACGTGATTCAGCGCATCCTGCGCAAGGCGCGCAATGGCACGCGCGTGGTGTTTGTCCCCGGCAATCATGACGAATTTGCCCGGGAGTTCGTGGGTTATGCCTTTGGGGATATCGAAGTCCTGGACGAAGACGTCCACGTCACCGCCACCGGGCAGCGGCTGCTGGTGCTGCATGGCGACCGATTCGACGGCGTCATTCAGCACAGCAAATGGCTGGCTCGCCTGGGCGATACGCTGTATCAGAGCGCCCTCTGGCTGAATCACCATTTCAACCGCCTGCGCCATCGCATGGGCCTGCATTACTGGTCCCTGTCGCAATACCTGAAGCACAAGGTGAAGAACGCGGTGTCCTTTATTACCGATTTCGAGGAAACCCTGGCAGGCGAAGCGCGGCGCCGGGGTCTGGACGGCGTGGTGTGTGGCCACATCCATAAACCGGAAATGCGCGACGTCAGCGGCATTTTGTATTGCAATGACGGCGACTGGGTAGAGAGTCTCTCGGCGTTGGCAGAAAACCACGATGGAAAACTGGTCCTGTTGAACTGGGCAGAACAATACGCTCAGCGCGAGGCGGGATCTCCCTCGACACGGCCCCGGCGTCCCCTGTCTTTGCCTGCCCTGCCCTCGGCCCTGCGCCGGCAAAGCAAGCATCCGTAATAACCCGTATACGTCCCCTTTACTGGCACAGGGATATTGCAGTTCGCGGCCCTCTAGGTCATGCTTGCACCTGTTGGGGGCATTCCGGCCCTCGGGCGGCACCCTTCGGGGTGGTCGCCAGCGCGCTTACAAAATAGGGCCATGAACGACCAATATCAGTCGCTCTACCAATCATTCCGCTGGCTGGTTCCGACCCAATTCAATATTGCGGAAGCCTGCTGCCACCGCTGGGCGGCAAGTTCGTCGGACGCCCGGCGTATTGCCATTTACTACGAAGACGAAGCGGGTAATCGCGAAGTCTGGACGTATGCACGATTAGGTGAAGCCGCCAATCAGTTGGCAAATGGCCTGATCAAGATGGGTGTGGAGCGCGGCGACCGGGTCGGTGTGGTTTTAGGACAACGGCCGGAAACCGTGGTGGCCCATATGGCGATCTACAGTGTCGGCGCCATCGTCGTACCGCTGTCGCCCTTGTTCGGCCCTGAGGCCCTGGAAACCCGGCTGCGCGACTCCGATGCCCGGGTCGCTGTGGTCGACTACGCTTCCAGCGCCAACTTGCTGGCTATTAGCGACAACTGCCCGAATTTGAATCAAATCATCGGGATCGGTTTTGTCGATGAACGTGTCCTGCCCTGGCGCAGCCTGCTGGCACGCCAGCCAGGTGAATTCAAACAGGTGATGACGCGCGCCACCGACCCTGCCATTTTGCTGTACACATCCGGCACCACGGGTGCCCCAAAGGGTGCTTTGCTGCCGCATAGCGTCCTGATCGGCAATCTGCCTGGCTTTGTCGCCTCGCAAAACTGGTTTCCCAAAACCAACGACGTGTTCTGGTCGCCCGCGGACTGGGCCTGGACGGGTGGGATGATGGACGCCCTGCTGCCCACCCTGTATTTCGGCCACCCTATCGTCGGCACGCGTGGACGGTTTTCCCCTGAGCGCGCCTTTGAGCTGATGGAGCGCTATCAGGTCACAAACACGTTCTTGTTCCCCACTGCGCTCAAAATGATGATGAAGACGGTGCCGGAGCCTGCCAAGCAATATCGGCTGGCACTGCGCGCCATCATGAGCGCCGGGGAAAGCGTGGGCGAAACGGTATTCGAATGGTGCCAGACCGCGCTGGGGATCACGCCCAACGAGATGTTCGGTCAGACCGAGCTGAATTACGTGGTGGGCAACAGCCATCTGCGCTGGCCAGCCAAACCCGGCAGCATGGGGCGCCCCTACCCGGGCCACCTGGTCGCAGTGATCGATGATGATGGTCAACCCGTGGCTGCCGGCGAAACCGGCGAAATCGCGTTGAATCGCTACGATATTAGCGGTTTTCCCGACCCTATCCTGTTCTTGGGCTACTGGCGCAATGAGGCCGCCACCCAGGCAAAATTCACCGGCGACTGGTGCCGCACCGGTGATCTCGCGCGCGTCGATGAGGACGGCTACCTCTGGTATGCCGGCCGGGCCGACGATGTGTTCAAGTCCGCCGGCTACCGTATCGGCCCGGGGGAAATCGAAAACTGCCTGCTGGGTCACGACGCCGTGGCTAACGCCGCCGTCGTTCCCAAGCCCGATGCCGAACGGGGAGCGCTGGTGAAAGCCTATGTCGTACTGACGCCGGAATATGCCGGGCGCGATCCCGCCGAGCTGATTCAGGCCCTGCAAGAACACGTACGGGACCGTTTGGCACCCTACGAATACCCGAAAGAAATCGAGTTCATTGATGAACTCCCTATGACGACCACAGGCAAGATTCAACGCCGCGTGCTGCGCCTGCGCGAGGAAACCCGCGCCGCAAATCCAGCCTGACACTGCCAGAGACGACTGCTGTATGCCTATTTACCAACTTGATGACCTGATCCCGACCATTGACCCCAGTGTTTATGTTGCAGAGAGTGCCGATATCATCGGCAACGTCACGCTGCAAGCCGGTGTCAGTATCTGGTCGCACGTCTCGATCCGCGGCGACAACGCTCCCATCGTGATCGAAACAGGCAGCAATATCCAGGAATCCTCCGTCCTGCATGTCGACGAGGGCTGCCCGATGACCATAGGCCCTGGCGTGACGGTAGGCCACCAGGCCATGCTGCACGGCTGTACGATCCGCGAGGGCGCCCTGATCGGCATGCAGGCCATTGTGCTGAATAACGCCGTGGTGGGGCGCAATTGCCTGATCGGCGCCGGCGCGATCATTCCCGAGGGAAAAATCATTCCCGACAACTCCCTCGTGATCGGCGTGGGCAAGGTCGTGCGGGAGCTGTCTGCAGAAGAAATTGCCACTATGCACAAGAACAACGTCCACTACCAGACGCGAGCTCAGCATTACAAGCAGGCGCTCAAGCGGATCGGCTGAGCGGTTTTACCCCGGCATATGAGCGGGAAAATAGCTCCGAATCGAGTTGATCGGCTAACATTCATGCATGACTGATCAACTCAAGAAATACCTCTTCGAAGACCGCTCGGTGCGCATCCAGGCCGTACGGTTACACGATACGTGGCTGCAGGCCCAGGAACACCATCACTATCCCCCCGCCGTACAGCGACTGCTGGGTGAATTGATGGCGGCCGCGGCATTGCTGGCGGCGAATATCAAGTTCGAAGGATCGCTGGTCCTGCAGATTCAGGGATCGGGGCCCATAGCATTGCTGGTGGTGGAATGTCAGTCGGATCTGAGCCTGCGCGCCACGGTCAAGATCCGCGACGGCCACGATGTCCCTGAGGATGGCACCATGCAAAGCCTGCTCAATACGAATGACGAAGGGCGATTCATCGTGGTGCTGGATCCGCGGCGCAAGGTGCCGGGCCAGCAGACGTATCAAGGCATTGTGCCGCTCGAAGGCGACACGGTAGCCGAAGCATTGCAGCACTATATGAAAGCCTCGGAGCAACTGGACACCCGACTGTGGCTGCAGGCCGATGGCCAGTATGCGGCCGGACTGCTGGTGCAAAGCCTGCCCGGCGAAGGCGGCAAGCCTCATGAATCCGATACGTCAGACTCTCTGGCACGTGCAATTGTGCTGGCAGAAACGCTGGAGCCCGGCGAACTGCTGGCCGCAGATATCGACACCGTGATTCATCGGCTGTATTGGGAAGAAACGCTAATTGCATTCGACCCGTCGACGGTACGCTGGCATTGCCCCTGCACGCGCGAACGCGTGGCCAATATGCTGCGGTCTCTAGGTGAAACCGAGCTCAACGACATCCTGGCAGAGCGCGGAGAGGTCGAGGTGACCTGCGATTTCTGTGGTAAGCCTTATACGTTCGATGCCGTGGATTGCTCGGGGCTATTTGCCGCGGCAAAGCCAATGCCGGAGCAGGATCCGCCCACGGTGCATTGATCGGAAGCCGGCATCGGCCAGTGACTGGCTGAATGGCGCCTCCCCGCCTCGCCTCGCGTGGGTAGTCGTAGTTGCCGCAGTCGTAGTTCCCACAATCGACGTTGCGGCATGAGCCAGGCACACTGCCTGGCCATGCCCTACCGCTCTAGTTTTTCCCCGTACACCGAGCTGCCTGCCAAAATCCGCATGGCATCAGGCCGGTACGCCGCACACCCGGCCGCACCGCCGCGCCAACTCGGGGCGGCGATGGTTGAGTTCGGCATTGTTGCCATCTCATTACTGTTATTGAGCCTGCTGATTATCGAAGCTGCCCATTGGCAAATCGTGCGGCAACTGGCGTACGTGGCGTTACTGGATAGCGCCCGCGCAGGTGCGACTCAGCATGCCCGCAGGGACGTGATTGAGCAGGCGTTTACGCAATCGTTTTTGCCGCGCTTCGTTTATGCCGGCAGTCATGCACGCGCGGCGCAGCAGCGTACCTGGAATCGCGTACAGCAGTTGACCGACCTCCCGGCATGGCGGATCGAAGTACTGCCGCCGGATCGCACGCCTACGCTGCACGCGCGGCTGACCTATCTGCACGAACCGTTGATGCCGTTGATACGGCCGTTATTGCGCCGCGTCGCGCCTCTCATAGGTGATTGTGCTGCGCGCGCCGCTTTGGCACACGGATTCATGGCGATCCGATTGGATTTGCGCATTGAAATGCACTCGGACCCGATGCAATGGGCAGTCACACCGCCCGCACGCCACGACAGAGTCGTCTACGGCGCATGGAATTGCGGTGGCTAGCGATTATCAGCACAACGCCCGGAATGCCCTCGTCGGCCGATCACATCGAAACGGCACTTAAGAAACCACCGCCAACCCATCATTGACGCGAAGTATTGGCTCGCGCAGGATTCGACGCAGGACGATTTGCCGTTGCGCCAGCGGGCGCAGGCGTATTCGCGGAGGTACCGCTTGGCGGAGGATTATTTACAGCCGGACTGCCCGGCGGCACGATCTGCACAAAGACCTCGCCTTCACGCATCATGCCCAGCTCGTTGCGGGCGCGCTCTTCGATCGCACCCGAGCCTGTTTCCAGGTCACGGACCTCGGCTTCCAGCGCCGCGTTGCGCGCGCGCAGGCCCTCATTGGTTTCGTGTTGCGCGGCGATCTGTTTCTGCGAGTCCCAGACCGTGAACCAGCCGCCCTTACCCAACCAGAGCGGATACTGGATCAAGGCCAGCAGAACCAACAGCACCAGGAACAACAGGCGCATATGCAAAAACCCTTATGGGAATACCGTGACGGAGTTCAACTCAACGAAAGGGCCAGACACCCGGGGTAGCAATGCCCGGCCCCATCAGATCAACGCAGGTTGTAGAACGCATCCAAGCCGGGATACGAAGCGACCTCGGCGAGTTCTTCTTCGATACGCAGCAGTTGGTTGTACTTGGCCATGCGATCCGAGCGCGACAGCGAGCCGGTCTTGATCTGCATGGCGTTGGTAGCCACTGCGATGTCGGCGATGGTCGAGTCCTCGGTTTCGCCAGAGCGATGCGATACGACGGCGGTGTAGCCGGCGCGCTTGGCCATCTCGATGGCGGCAAAGGTCTCGGTCAACGTACCGATCTGGTTGATCTTGATCAGGATCGAGTTGGCGATGCCCTTCTGGATGCCTTCGCGCAGGATGCGGGTGTTGGTGACGAACAGGTCATCGCCCACCAATTGCACTTTCTTGCCCAATTGCTCGGTCAGCAGTTTCCAGCCGTCCCAGTCGTTTTCGGCCATGCCGTCTTCGATGCTGATGATCGGGTATTTGTCGCACCAGGTGGCCAGCAGGTTGGCGAATTCTTGCGAGGATAGCGACAGGCCGCCTTCGCCTTGCAGCGTGTACTTGCCGTCACGGAAGAATTCCGAGCTGGCGCAATCCAGGCCCAGCGCGATCTGCGAGCCCGGCTCGTAGCCGGCTTCGGTGATGGCCTTGAGGATCAGCTGAATGGCAGCCTCGTGATTGGGCACGTTGGGGGCAAAACCGCCCTCATCGCCCACAGCGGTGGACATGCCCTGGCCGTGAATGATTTTCTTCAGGCTGTGGAACACCTCGGCGCCCCAGCGCAGCGCCTCGCGGAAGCTCGTTGCGCCCACCGGCAGGATCATCAGTTCTTGCAGGTCGAGCGTGTTGTTGGCGTGCGCACCGCCGTTGATGACGTTCATCATCGGCACGGGCATGCTCATGGGGCCGCTGCCGCCAAAATAGCGATACAGCGACAGACCCGACTCGTCGGCTGCAGCACGAGCCACGGCCATACTGGCCGCCAGCAACGCATTGGCGCCCAGGCGCTCTTTGCTGTCAGTGCCGTCCAGCTCGATCAGAGTGCGATCGACAAAGGTCTGTTCCTGCGCATCCAGCCCCATCAAGGCCTCGGAAATCTCGGTGTTGAGGTTTTCCACGGCGCGCAGCACGCCTTTGCCCAGATAGCGGGACTTGTCACCGTCGCGCAGCTCGATGGCTTCGCGTTGGCCTGTGGACGCGCCCGACGGAACGGCAGCACGGCCCATGGCGCCGGATTCCAATAACACGTCGCATTCGACAGTGGGGTTGCCACGCGAGTCGAGAATTTCGCGACCGATGATATCGACGATTGCACTCATGATTTTTTGATTCCCTGAACGATAAACAAATTCATGCCGGCTGCATCAGCCCAGTTCATACGAACTGATTTTCGATGAAGCCGTTGCGTTTGGTCACGCGATCGAGCTCGACCAGCGACGTGAGCAGCGCAGACATCAAATCCAGCGGCACCGCATTCGGGCCATCGGACAATGCGCAAGCCGGGTTGGGGTGAGTCTCCATAAAGAGGCCCGATATCCCGACAGACACTGCAGCACGCGCCAGCACAGGCACGAACTCGCGTTGTCCGCCCGAAGACGTGCCCTGCCCGCCCGGCAACTGTACCGAATGGGTGGCGTCGAAAACGACGGGACAACCGGTTTCTCGCATGATAGCCAGCGAACGCATGTCGGACACTAAGTTGTTGTATCCGAAAGAAGCACCGCGTTCGCAGACGAGGATGTTGCTGCCGTCGCCACCGGCCTCGATGGCGGCGTCGCGCGCCTTTTGGGCGACCTGCACCATATCGTGCGGCGCCAGGAACTGGCCCTTTTTGATATTGACAGGCTTGAGTGAGGCCGCGCAGGCGCGGATGAAATCCGTTTGCCGGCACAGAAAGGCCGGCGTCTGCAACATATCGACCACCGCGGCCACTGGCTCGACCTGCTCGGTCTCGTGCACGTCGGTCAGGATGGGCACGCCCACCTGATCCCGCACATCAGCCAGGATCTTGAGCCCCTCGTCCATCCCCAGGCCGCGAAACGATTTGCCGGAACTGCGATTGGCCTTGTCGAACGAGCTTTTGTAGATGAACGGGATCCCCAGCGCCGAGGTGATTTCTTTCAATCGCCCCGCGGTGTCGAAGGCCAGTTCGCGCGACTCGATGACGCACGGGCCCGCAATGAGAAAAAACGGGTGATCCAGACCAATATCGAAACCGCAGGCTTTCATCAGACTTCCTTGCGTGCGCCGTGGTGAGCGATGGCTGCCTCGATGAAGCTCGAGAACAGCGGATGGCCATCACGCGGCGTGGAGGTGAACTCCGGGTGGAACTGTACGCCGACGAACCACGGATGATTCGGCAACTCCATGATTTCCGGCAGGTTTTCGGTGGGCGTACGCGCACTGATCACCATACCGGCTTCTTCGAGGCGCGGCACGTAGACGTTGTTGACCTCGTAACGGTGACGGTGGCGTTCGTTGACGTCGTCGCCGTAGATCGCCTGGGCGCGAGTGCCCGGCTTGATGGGGCAACGTTGAGCGCCCTTGCGCATGGTGCCGCCCAGATCCGAGCTGTTGTCGCGCTTTTCGACCTTGCCTTCGCGGTCCATCCATTCGGTGATCAGAGCCACGACGGGATGCGGCGCCGAAGGATCGAATTCGGTGCTGTTGGCGCCGCCCAGGCCCGCGACATGGCGCGCGAACTCGATGACGGCCAATTGCATGCCCAGACAGATCCCCAGGTACGGGACGCCGTTCTCGCGGGCGTAGCGGATTGCGGCGATCTTGCCTTCGGTGCCGCGCTTGCCAAAACCGCCTGGCACCAGAATGGCATCCAGATGCTTGAGCTGATCGGTGCCGCGCGTTTCCAGATCCTCGGAATCGATGTATTCGATGTTGATCTTGGAACGCGTGTGAATACCGGCGTGGACCAGCGCCTCGGACAGCGACTTGTACGATTCGGTCAGGTCGACGTATTTACCGACCATGCCTACGGTGATTTCGTGCTGCGGGTGTTCCAGCGCGTCGACCAGGTTGTCCCACATGGACAGGTCGGCGGGCGGCGGGGTCAGGCCCAGGGCCTCGCACACGATGTTGTCCACGCCTTGCTTGTGCAGCATGGCGGGGATCTTGTAAATGGAGTCGGCATCCCACACCGAAATGACCGCATCCAGCGGCACATTCGAGAACATGGAGATCTTGGCGCGCTCGTCGTCGGGAATGCGGCGATCGGCGCGGCACAGCAGCACGTTGGGATAGATACCGATCTCGCGCAGTTTCTGTACCGAGTGTTGCGTGGGCTTGGTCTTGAGCTCGCCGGCCGAGGCGATGAACGGTACCAGGGTCAGGTGCACGAAGGCAGCATTATTGCGGCCCAGGCGCAGGCTCATCTGACGGGCAGCCTCGAGGAACGGCAGCGATTCGATATCGCCGACCGTGCCGCCGATCTCGACGATCGCCACATCGGTGGCGCCTTTCCAGGCGGCATCGGCGCCACGGGCGACGAAGTCCTGGATCTCGTTGGTAATGTGCGGGATCACCTGCACGGTCTTGCCCAGATAGTCGCCGCGGCGCTCTTTGCGCAGCACGGATTCGTAAATCTGGCCGGTGGTGAAGTTGTTCACCTTGTGCATCTTGGCCGAGATGAAGCGCTCGTAGTGGCCCAGATCCAGGTCGGTTTCGGCGCCGTCTTCCGTGACGAACACCTCGCCGTGCTGGAACGGGCTCATCGTGCCGGGGTCGACGTTGATGTAGGGGTCAAGCTTGAGCAGAGTGACTTGCAGGCCGCGCGATTCGAGGATCGCGGCGAGGGACGCGGCGGCGATCCCCTTGCCCAGGGATGACACCACACCGCCGGTGACAAATACGTATTTGGTCATCGTAATAGGCGCCCGGGCGAAGGGGCGCATGCGGGAAATTTGGATTATAGCCGGGCGCGGACCAGATCAGGGGTTTTCCCTGACCGTTGTCACGTAACAACTCGAAAAAACACAACGCCCGGCCCCGTTACCCGCGCAACACGGCCGTGTGCTCGCGCGTGCCCGCCTATGCCGATCGGCAAAACCTCAGGATGTTCTGGGCAACCTCCTGTGCAGCCTCGCGCTGCGGGAAATGCCCTATTCCCTCCAGCACCTGCCGTTCATAAGTCCCGTGAAAAAAAGCCTCCCGCCCTTTTGAGGTGTCGGGATGGTTGCAGGTATCGGCTCCTCCATGCAGGACCAGCGTGGGCACCGACAGCACAGGAGCAGGATGCAGGCGCGCCTCGTCCGCCGCATAGGCAGGATCGCCCTCGGCAAAGCCCCAGCGATGCCGATAGGAATGCAGCACAATCTCGGGCCAGTCCTGCCCTTGGAATGCGCGCGCTGCCTCGTGGAAATCCGCGGCATCGTACCAGCCGGGAGGCGCCCAGGTATCCCACATCATGCGGGCGAATGCCTCACGATCCTCTCGCACCGTGCGGGCGCCGCGCGGCGTCGCCATGTACCAGTGATACCAGTAGTTGCGGGCCTGCGGCAGCGGCAGCGACTGATTCGGATCATTGGTGCCATAGCCGACCGACAGCAGGACCAGATGCGAGGCGACGTCGCCGCGCAGGCCGCAGGCGTTGGCCGCAGCACGTGCGCCCCAGTCATGTCCGATCAGTATCGGACGATCGAGTCCGAGAACATCGATAAAGTCCAGCAGATCACGGCCCAGCGCCGACAACTGGCCGCTGCGCGGCGTGGCAGGATCACGGAATCGCGTGGGAGCGAAGCCCCGTAATGCCGGCGCCAGCACACGGTAGCCAGCGCCAACGAGGACGGGGGCCACGTCTTTCCAACATTCGGGGCTGTCCGGCCATCCATGCAGCAGGATCGCCGTGGGGCTGCCCTGCGGGTTCCACTCGAGATAGGCAATGTCGAGCCGCTCAGTAGCGACGTAAAGATAGGAATTCATGGCGAGTCTCGCATCAGGGAAGAAAAATCAGCGTAGCTGGACTACTCAACTCGATTAACAAATAATCTTCTCCAATTAATGATTTTTTGCATCCAATCAGAATGGACTACCCTCTCCTGGCCGACGGGCCTCCGCTGGATACGGTGTTGCTACGCACCTTTCTCGAAATCGTAGACAGCGGCAGTTTCGCCGCGGCAGCCGAACGCCTGGCGTTGACACCATCGGCCGTCAGTGGACATATGCGACGGCTGGAACAGATTGCGGGCGCGAATCTCTTGACCCGCACGACGCGCCGTATGGAACTGACGCAAGCGGGCAATACCTTGTATGCCTACGGCCGCAATATTCTCGATCTGGAACGGGAGGCGCGCGCCAAGCTGCGAGGCGCCCCGCTGTGCGGGCGGTTGCGAGTCGGCGCCTCGGAAGATTTTGCCGGAGCCTGGCTGCCCCAAGTACTGCAGCGCTTTCGCCAATGGCATCCGGACGCAACGATCGAGCTGAAAGTCGGCATCACCGCGGACCTGTTGCGTCAGCAAGAGCGTGGCCGTCTCGATCTCGTTTTTGGCAAGCAATGCAGCCGCGTCGAGAGCCACGGCACTTTGTTGTGGGAAGAACCGCTAGTCTGGGTTTTTGCGGCGGATCAGCCCTTGCCACCGAACGAATCGTTGCCATTGGCCGTTTTTCCAGAACCGTGCGTCTATCGCGAGGCAGCCGTCGCCGCGCTGGGCAACATGGGCCGCCCGTGGCGTATCGTTTTTGAAAGCAGCAGTATGGCCGGGTGCTTATCTGCGGCGCGTTCGGGCTTTGCGGTGACGGTGGTTGCCGATAGCCAGCGCAGCGCAAATTTGCGCGTGCTCGGTGTCGAAGATGGATTGCCGCAGCTGCCTGAGGCGCGGTTCTATGCCTTTGCCCGAGAAAACACGCCTGACAGCACGGCGCTGATCGAAGCGGCCCGCCGCATTGGACAGCAGGGCCGCTTCGGCCAGCAAGGACTGCGTTCACGCACCCAATAAGGGCTGCGTGCTGGCCTGCAGCCAAGCCAGGGCAGCCCCCTCGACCAGCGGAGCCAGGCGCTCACGGACGGTGCGATGATAATCGTCCAGCCAGGCGATTTCGTCTTCGCGCAGCAACGAGACGTCGATACAGCGGGTGTCGATGGGGCACAGCGTCAAGGTCTCGAAACACAAGAACTCGCCGAACTCGCCCTCCAGCCAACTGCGATTGGCAACCAGGTTTTCGATGCGCACGCCCCAACGGCCCGCACGGTAAAGTCCGGGCTCATTGGAGGTGATCATCCCAGGCTCCATGGCCGTGTGCGGCCCCGGAGCTGCCCGATAGGAAATCACCTGCGGCCCTTCGTGTACATTCAGAAAATATCCCACGCCGTGACCGGTCCCATGGCCGTATTCCACGCCGCCTTGCCAAATGGGCGCACGGGCAATGGCATCCAGCATCGGCGACGGCGTGCCGCGGGGGAATGCCGCGCGCGAGAGCGCAATCATGCCCTTGAGCACCAGCGTGAAATCGACTTTCTGGTCGGCGCTGGGCGTGCCCACTGCGACCACGCGGGTGATGTCGGTGGTGCCGCCGAGGTACTGGCCGCCCGAATCGATCAACAACAGGCCGTCACCTTCGATGACGGCGTGCGACTCCGGCGTTGCACGGTAGTGCGGCATCGCGCCGTTGGCATTAAAGCCCGCAATCGTGCCAAAGCTGGGGCAGACGTATCCCGGCCGGCGAGCGCGGGCGGCGGTGATTTGCTCATCGATAGTCAACTCGGTGACAGGCTCTGCGGCGCGGCCCTGAGTCACGGTGACATCGCGATTGGCGGCCGCAGAAACGGCAGACGCATCTCCCCCGTCCTGTTGGCCGGCCTGATGAGCCTGTGGACCGGCCAGAGGAGCCGCGTAACCGCCGCCATTGACCGCCTGCTCGAACCACGCAAAAAACTCGCACAGCGCCGCGCCGTCCTGCTCCATGGCCTGGCGGACCTGGGCCAGCTCGGCCTCGGTCTTGCGCGACTTGAACAAGGTCGACGGATTGATCGCCTCGACGCGTGGCACCGCAGGGTCCATGGCATGAAACACGCCGCAGGTCACGCGAGCGGGATCGATCAGCAGCGTTTGATCCAGCGCGATAGACCCCAGGGCCTCTGCCGCCTGGTCGTACGGCGCAACGTCCACGCCATCAGCGGCCAATACCGCGCGCAGGGACTCGTCGATTTTGCCATCGGCCACAAACAACGTGGCATAGTCGGCCCCGATCAACGCGTGCGCCAGGAACACGGGGTTATACGATACATCCGCGCCGCGCAGATTAAACAGCCAGGCGATATCATCGAGCGTGCATAACAGATGCACGTCGGCCCCTTTGGCCTGCATGACGCTGCGCACTTGAGCCAGCTTGTCGGCCCGCGCGACACATGCCTGCGGCGCCGTGTGCTCATAGACCGGCGCGTCAGGCAAGCCGGGGCGATCCTGCCAAATCTCGGCAAGCGGATCGGCCTGGATGTCCAGGTACACACCCGCCGGCGACAAGGCTGCAGACAAGGCCCGGAACGACGCCAGGCCTAGTACGTGGCCGTCTACACCGACGCATTGCCCCGCCGTCAGATTGCTGGCCAACCAGTCGATATGACTCGGCGTCGAGGCCGTGGCAATTTTCATCAGTTGTACACACGTGCCAGCCAACTGCGTTTCTGCCTGCACCCAATAGCGGCTATCGACCCACAGCCCTGCGAAATCTGCCGTCACCACAAGCGTCGCCACCGAGCCCGTAAAACCACTGAGCCATTGGCGGCCCTGCCAACGCGCAGGCAGGTATTCAGACAGATGTGGATCGGCAGACGGTACGATGCAAGCATCCAGGCCTAGGCGGCGCATGGCCTGCCGCAACTGGGCAATGCGGGTATCAGTGAAAGACATGAGATTCCTTAACGCAACGTGAGTGAGTGTCTGCCGGCATTTTATCGAGCCGGGGATGCGACGGCGATCGTATCGCCGGGATCATCACCGGCAACCGATACTACGCGCGTCCCAATGCGCGTCAACGCATCAAGATGAGATAGGCGAGCCGGACACGGGCCTCAATCGGAAAATTCTTGTTTGCCAGGATGACGATACCCTTTTGCTGAGCAGGCAGAAACGCGACATAAGCCCCGAACCCGTTGGTCGATCCGGTTTTATTGACCCAAGCCGCCGGCATAGGGGGACGAGGCGGCACGATGGCCTCGACGGGATGGGTCTCATACGCAATCCTGGCGGAGTTTCCGTCGAGCAGGTCCTTGAGCTCGACGGATTCCTCGTACTGTTCCCAGATAAGGTCCTGCGTCATGGCGCCCAGCGCGAAATACCCGACACGGGTGTTGCGCAACGCCTTGTCGAGATCGCTCCCGCCTCGGGACGAATCGATATTCAACTGCACGAAGCGAATCAGATCTCTGGCGGTGGTTTTGACGCCGTAGGCTTCGTCCGCGAGGATGCCTGGGTTCACACGCACTGGCGCGTCGGCTTTGTTGTAACCCTGGGCATAGTTTTCCAGCTTTGCCGATGGCACGTCGATATAGGTGCCATGCAGCCCCAACAGCGGAAACAGCTGTCGTTCCATCGCAGTCTTGAACGGCAGACCTAACGCCTGCGCTGCAACTACGCCCAGCAAACCGATACTGGGATTGGCATAGGTCCGCGCGGCGCCTGCCGCGTATTGCGGCGTCCACGCTTCGAAATACCGCTTCAACTGTTTTTCGTTGGTGATATCGTCCGGCACCTGCAGTGGAAAGCCCCCGGCTGTGTGAGTGCCGAGGTGAACAAGGCTGACGTTGTCCAGATTGCTGCCGCGCAGATAAGGCAGATACTGAGCGGGACTATCGTCTAAAGAAAGGCGTCCCAGCGTCTGAGCGTACGTTGCAAGTGTCGCGGTGAACGTCTTGCTGACCGAACCGATCTCGAACAGCGTATCGCTGGTGACTGGCTGGCGCGTCGTTTTTGACGCAACGCCGAAGTTATAAAACGTTTGCTTCCCATGCTCGGTCACGGCAATCGCCATACCCGGCACCTTGTACTCTCGCATGACTTGCTCGGCCGCCTGACTGATATTGACAGGAGACTCGGGCACTGCGCCGGCCGACGCGGGATTCACGATTGCGGCCAGGCATGCGCACCACAGGGTTTGAAGCCATCGTTTATTGACGGAATACATAGGCGATTCAATCTCGAAAGCACTTCGTGGGGACGAACGATTTGCCGTCCGTCCGGACGACCAAGACGCCTTAACGGAGCATGGACGACATGGCCGACAAGCTATTGAGCGTGCGTACCGCTGCTTGCATGCTATCGACCGTAAACCGCAGCGTCACGCCGTCCACGCGCTCGAGCGTGGGCCACATGCAGAACAGATCGGCCAGCGCCGTGGTCTGGGTCTGCAATTGGCATTCTATAGGCGCCGCGATCTGCAGGGGAGCCGTACCGCCTGTGTGGTCGACCGCAGCGCGCACTGCCGTTTCCGCCGCGGCCGCAATTGCCTGGCGAGCCGCCTCGGGCGACAGGGTCAGCCCACTGCCCTGCCCATGTGCGACTTTGGTTTGTACCCACTGGGCATTGGGATACAACGGCCGTGTTTCTTCGATGAAAACATTATCGCCGCTGGCCATGATGACCGGCACGCCCAGCTCGCCTGCCAAAGCCCCATACAAACCGGCCTCGCCGAGTTCCAGCCCATTGATCAGAACGCGGGCAAACGCAAAGCTGTTGATCGTATGCGCGAGAATTCCGCGCCCCTGTGCACGCGAGTGGTAGCCGATCATGATCACGGCGTCGCACGGTTCCTCGAGGCCGCCCATCATGCCCAGATAGCGAGGTTTGCCCAACACCAGACGCGCACGCGGATCCAGCAGGTCGGGCAACAGATTGCGAAAGCCGCCATGGGAATCATTCACCAGCACTTCTGTCGCGCCGCCCGCGAACGCGCCGATCACGGCGGCGTTGGCTTCTTTGGTCATCCAGACTCGCGCCCGTTCATACTCGCCGTTACCCGCGCGCACCTGTTCTGAATGAAAAACGCCAGCGACGCCCTCGATGTCGGTAGAAATTAAGATCTTCATGAATGTTCAAAAACTCGGTAAAAAAATACAGTCCGTCGGGCGCCTGGAATCAACGTCATGCCCGGACGATCACAAGTCTCGATCGTCGAGCCACCGCCGCCAATCAGGAATCGCCTCGGTGATCGCCTGACGCACATGGCCATCGCGGCCCTGCACCGTCTCGGCGCGCCACAGCGCGGCCACAATGGCCTGCTCACAGGCTTCAGCAGCAGCCTCGAACAGCTTGTCGATGCGGGCCTCATGCAGCATGGCTTGTGCGGGCATCGCGCGGTCGGCCTGATGCGGTACGGTATAGGCCGTAGAAAACGCCATCGAGATATCGCCACTGCCGTGGCCGTATACCGAACCGGTACGCGCCAGTCCTGCCGCGGCACGCAATGACAAGCGGCCGAGTTGGCGTGCATCCAATGGCGCATCCGTGGCCAGCAGCAAAATGATCGAACCTTTTTCAGGCCCCGTTTCACTCGCTTGTTGCTCGATGAAACGCTTGCCGAACGGCCGGCCGGCAATCGTCAGCAGTGGGAGGCGACCAAAGTTCGACAGCACCAGCGCACCGACGGTATAACGCTGTCCAGGCTGAATTTCGGCGATGCGCGATGCCGAGCCGATGCCGCCCTTGAAAGAAAAACTCGACATGCCACGTCCGGCGCCTACCGCCCCTTGCGCGAAATCGACGCCGGCGGCCTCGTATGCCGCCAGATAGTGGGCCTCCGACACCGACAATGTCTGGATGTCGTTCAAATAGCCATCATTGCACTCGAATACCAACGGGTTCACCGTTGCCCATTCGCGGCCGATCTGGGGGTCGGCCGCAATCGCCTGACGTATCTGCGCATTGGCCACGGTGCCCACGCCGAACGTATTGGTCAATGCGATCGGCGTTTCCAAAACGCCGAGCTCGCTGACTTGCACCAGGCCTATGCTTTTGCCAAAGCCGTTAATGACGCTGGCGGCAGCAGGCACTTTGTCGGTATAGACGTTACCTGCATGCGGGCGCACCACCGTCACACCGGTCTGGCAATCGCCATCGGCCAAGGTCGCGTGACCTACAGTCACGCCCGCCACGTCGCTGATCGCATCACGCGCACCGCTGGGCAATCGGCCGACACGCGGCATCGGAAAAGCCGGATCAATTTTTGTCATGGCATCACCGCTGCGAGGCGGCCTCCTTATTCACACCTGCGTTGCGCGGGCAACGCGGAAACACACAATAGTCCTGACGGGTCGTCGACCAGGAAAAAAGGGCACAGCCTGCGCCGTGCCCTTTTTTGTCGCCGGGCCGTCCCAAGACAAAAAAGCCCCCTTGGGGGGCAGCAAGCCGAAGGCGCGGCGTGGGGGCTTTTTCGATTCACTGCGGATCACGCTCGCGGTTCAACGGCGATCGATTTTCGGATCCAAGGCATCGCGCAGACCATCACCCAACAGGTTGAACGCCAACACGGTCAGGAAAATCGCCAGCGCCGGGAAAATCGCCACGTGCGGGGCCAGCACCATATCGGCACGTGCCTCGTTCAGCATCGCGCCCCATTCCGGCGTGGGCGGCTGCGCGCCCATCCCCAGGAACGACAAGCTGGCGGCCGTGATGATTGACGTGCCGATACGCATCGTGCCATAGACCACGATCGGTGAGATCGTGCCGGGCAGAATATGGCGCATGATGATGGTCCAGTCCGACGCACCGATACTGCGCACGGCCTCAACGTAGGTCATCTGCTTGATGGCGAGCGTATTGCCGCGTACCAGGCGCGCAAACGCCGGCACGCTGAATACGGCCACAGCAACGATCACGTTGACCATGCTCGAGCCCAGAATGGCTACCACGCCGATCGCCAGCAACATGCCGGGAAATGCCAGCAGCACGTCCGAAATACGCATGGTGATGCGTTCCCACCAGCCCTCGTAGTACCCTGCCATCAGACCCATCAACGTGCCAACCACGGCACCCATGGCGACCGACAGGAAACCTGCGGCCAACGAGATCTGTGCCCCCGCAATGATGCGGCTGAAGATATCCCGGCCCAGCGAATCCACGCCCAGCCAATGGGTCGCAGACGGTCCCGCATTCAGCGCGTCATAGTCAAAGAAGTTCTCCGGATCAAAAGGAACAATCCAGCGCGCAAAAATCGCCACCAAGACCAGCAGCAGGACGAAAATCCCTGCGCCCACGGCGAGTTTCTGCTTTTTGAATTTGCGCCAGAACTCGGTCAGCGGCGTGCGCACCTCGTTCTGTTTGGCAGCCTGCACGGTAGTGGCGGTAGTCGTATTGCTCATGCCCGCCTCACTTATAACGGATACTGGGATTGATGACGCCATAGAGCACGTCGACAATCAAGTTGATCAAAATGAATTCCAGCGAGAACAGCAGCACCAGCCCCTGAATCACAGGATAGTCACGCTGCGTCACGGCATCGACCAGCAGCCGGCCCAGCCCTGGCCAGTTGAACACTGTCTCGACCACAATTGAGCCGCCTAGCAAGAAGCCGAACTGCAGGCCCATCATGGTGACCACGGGAATCAGCGCATTGCGCAGCGTGTGCTTGATGACCACGCGGTTTTCTGTGAGGCCCTTGGCCCGTGCCGTACGCACGAAATCCTCTTGGATGACTTCGACGAACGATGCCCGCGTGAATCGCGCCATCACTGCCGCCACGGCGGCACCCAGCGTGATGGACGGCAGAATATAGTGTTTCCAGCTCGAGGCGCCCACGGTAGGCAGCCATCCCAGATTCACCGAGAAGACCTGCATCAGCATCATGCCCAAAGCAAATGCCGGGAACGAAATCCCCGACACGGCCAGCGTCATGAGGACACGGTCAGGCCAACGATTGCGCCAGACGGCAGAGACGATACCGAAGACCATCCCGAAGGCGACTGACCAGATCATACTGGCGATCGTCAACCACATCGTGGGCATGAAGCGCTCGGCGATTTCAGTCGCCACGGGCCGCTTGGTACGCAGCGAGTGGCCGAGATCGCCTTGCAGCATATGGCTGAAGTAGCGCACGAATTGCTGCGGCAAGGGCAGATCCAGCCCGAGCTCCTGGCGCACGAGCTCGACCGTGGCCTGGTCGGCATCCTGGCCCGCGGCCAGGCGCGCCGGATCGCCCGGGAGCATGTGCACAAACAAGAACACGACCACCGAGACCAACAACAGGGTCGGGATCATGCCCAATAAACGTTTGACGATATAGGTCAGCATTGAAATTCCTGAGACGTCGGCGGATGCCCCATGCATCCGCCGAGCCTTGCTTGCGATTACTGCTTGAGATCGATGTCACCGAACCAGAACGAGGTGTCGGGTTCGACATACACACCGCTCAGGTTCTTCGATTTCACGTACACGTTGTTCTGGGTCACCAGGAAGGCCCAGGGGGCGTCATTCCAGATGGTTTCCTGAACTTTGTTGTAGATCTCGGTCTTTTTCGCACGATCCGTCGTGGCCAGGGCTTCTTGAATGCCATCGTCCACAGACTTGTTGGAGTAGTACGACACGTTGTTCAGCACAGGCGGGAAAGCACCGGTGCTCAGCAAGGGACGCAGGCCCCAGTCTGCTTCGCCGGTCGAGGACGACCAGCCCGCGTAGTAGAGGCGAACCTTGGCGTCTTCAGGCTTTTGCACTTGCTGCACGCGCTGCACGCGTTGGCCCGACTCCAATACTTCTACCGAGGTCTTGATGCCGACCTGAGCGAGCTGTTGCTGCAGGAACTGGACCACCTTGACCGACGTGCCGTCGTTATAAGCCGACCACAACTGCGTCTCGAAGCCCTTTTCGTAGCCTGCTTCCTTCAGCAGTTGACGCGCCTTGGCGGGATCGTAGGGCCACGGACCCGTCTTGTGTGCGTAATCCACGCCAGTGGGCACAACGCCATCGACGATGGTGGCATAGCCGTTGAATGCCACTTTCGCCAACGCTTGTTTGTTGATGGCGTAGTTGATGGCTTGGCGAACCTTGGGGTCATTGAAAGGCTTGACCTGCGTGTTCATCGACAGGTAGCGGGCCATGATCGAGTTCTTGTGATCGACCACGTCCAGCTTGTCGTTCTTGGCCAGGATTGCCGCTTGCTCGAACGGCACGGGGAACGCGAAGTGGGCTTCGCCCGTCTGCACCACGGCAGCACGCGTGTTGTTGTCGGTCACGGTGCGGAACGTGATCGAATCAACTTTCGGCTTGCCCTTGTTCCAATAGCCGTCGAACTTCTTGACCTTCAGGTATTCGGCGGGCTTCCACTCGACGAATTCGAACGGACCGGTGCCCACGGGGTGAAAACCGATTTCCTTGCCGTATTTTTTCAACGCGGCAGGCGAAATCATCATGGCAGCCGGGTGAGCCAAGGCGTTCAAGAAAGCCGAGAACGGCTTTTTCAGCGTGATCTTGACCGTCAGGGGATCCACCACATCGATGTGATCGATCACGCTGAACTGGATGTAGCGCGACAGGCGATTGTCCGGATTGGCGGGACGGTCGAAGTTGATCTTGACTGCTTCGGCGTTGAAATCGGTGCCGTCTTGGAATTTGACGCCAGGACGCAGCTTGAAGGTATAGACCAGACCGTCTTCGCTGACAGAGTAGTCAGTGGCCAGGACTTTCTGAATCTTCAGGTCTTTGTCGAACTCAAACAGACCCTCGTAATAGGCCTTGCCGACAGCCTGGTTCAGGGTGCTGTTCGTGTTGTACGGATCGAGCGTTTCCAGCGCGATCGATACCGCGAAGGTAACGTCCTTGCTGGCGTGAGCCAAGGGCGAAGCGAGCACGCCAAAGGCCAGCGCGGCGGCGGCCATCAGCTTAGTGG
The DNA here is from genome assembly GCF_002261185.1 of Bordetella genomosp. 4. Classification (GTDB taxonomy): domain Bacteria; phylum Pseudomonadota; class Gammaproteobacteria; order Burkholderiales; family Burkholderiaceae_B; genus Bordetella_A. The sequence continues at coordinate 75,734 of NZ_NEVQ01000011.1, read as the reverse complement.
GGCGCAGTACTTTCATCATTGCAGCTCCTGAAATCAAAAAGGAGAGACGGTTTAGTGAACAAAACAGACCGGCGGCATGCCGCCGCCGGCAACATCAATACGCGCCACCCACTGCATGACGCGCAACAAAATGCCCCGGGCCGACCTGCACCAGCGACTCGACGACGGGCTCGTCGCCGACCTTGCGGATCGGGCTCGGGATTTCATCGGACAACAAGGTGCGCTTGAGATGGCGACGCGCCGGATCGGCGATCGGCACGGCCGACATCAGCTTCTTGGTGTAGGGATGTTGGGGGTTTTCGAAAATGGCGCGGCGCGGACCGATCTCGACGATCTGTCCCAGATACATCACCGCGACACGATGGCTGATGCGTTCGACCACTGCCATATCGTGCGAAATGAACAGGAACGACACGCCCAGGTCGCGTTGAAGATCGATCAGCAGGTTGACGATTTGCGCCTGGATGGACACGTCCAAGGCCGACACGGATTCGTCGGCGATCACGACCTTGGGATTCAACGCCAGTGCCCGCGCGATACACACGCGTTGACGTTGACCGCCGGAAAATTCATGCGGATAGCGCTGCGCAACCTCGGCAGGCAAACCGACGCGTTCGAGCAACTCGGCCACACGCGCCTCGGCTTCGCGGCCCGAGGCCACACCATGCACCAACAGCGGCTCCATGATGGAAAAGCCGACCGTCACACGCGGATCCAGCGAAGCAAACGGGTCCTGGAATACGAACTGAATATCGCGACGCAATGCCTGCAGTTCGGTATTTTTGAGTTTGATGATGTCGCGGCCGCCAAACAGGATCTGGCCGCTCTGGCTTTGAACCAGGCGCAACAGCGAACGGCCGGTCGTAGATTTCCCGCAACCGGACTCGCCCACCAGCGAGAGCGTCTCGCCCGGATACAGATCAAAACTCACTTTTTCAACGGCATGCACACGGCGTTGCACGCGGCTGAATATGCCGCCGCGCAGATCGAAACGCGTCACCAGATCGCGCACGCTGAGAACAGGATCCTGTTTTGCGCGCGGCACTTCCTGCGTGCTGGCATCGCCGTCCTTTGCCACAGGTTGCGCCTGGCCATCGACTTGCAACAGCGGAAAACGCGCCGGCAGATCCGTGCCTTGCATCGCACCCAATCGCGGCACAGCAGAGAGCAAGGCCTTGGTGTATTGGTGCTGAGGCGCTGCAAACACCTGATCAGCCGAACCTTCTTCGACTTTGTCGCCGCGGAACATGACCAGCACACGATCGGCCACCTCGGCTACGACGCCCATGTCGTGTGTGATGAACACCACGCCCATGTGCATCTCGTCTTGCAACTGACGGATGAGTTGCAGGATCTGTGCCTGGATGGTCACATCCAGCGCCGTGGTCGGCTCGTCCGCAATCAACAATGCAGGCTTGCAGGCCAACGCCATTGCGATCATCACACGCTGACGCATACCGCCGGACAATTGATGCGGGTGGCGATCGAGCACGGATTTGGCTTCGGGAATGCGGACCTGCTCCAGCATGCGCAAAGCCTCGGCACGCGCCGCAGCAGCGTCCATGCCCTGGTGCAGACGAATCGTTTCCGCAATCTGGTCGCCCGCCGTGAACACCGGATTCAACGACGTCATCGGCTCTTGGAAAATCATCGCCATATCGGCGCCGCGTACACTGCGCATCATGCGTTGCGAAGCGCCGGCCAGGTTCACGATCTCGTTATTGCGGCGGCGCAGCGCCATGCGGCCCTGAGCGATGCGCCCGCCGCCATGCTCGACCAGGCGCATCAGCGACAGCGACGTCACGGACTTGCCCGACCCCGACTCGCCAACGATAGCCAAGGTCTCGCCACGATCGACATGGAACGACAGATTGCGCACCGCCTCTACCGTTCGTTCAGAGGTCACAAAGCGCACCGTCAGGTCATCGACCTGGACCACGCGGTTTTCCGGCATCGCCAGCGTCTGAGCGCGATCAACCATATTGAATTCCGTTCCTAACTAAATGCGTGATGACGTCAGTGTCATCGGTAAATGGCGACGACAGCGTCTTCGCCCACTCGGCCGTAGCCGCGATACATGCCTTCGGTGTTGAACGGCAGGGTCACATTGCCCTGGCCGTCCACGGCGATCAAACCGCCCTTGCCCGCGATGGTCGGCAATTTTTCGTGCACCACGCGGCTGGCCGCGGCCTCGAGCGAAGCGCCCTGGTATTCCATCAGCGCCGACACGTCATAGGCCGCCACCATGCGGATGAACATTTCGCCTGTACCGGTGGTGGACACTGCACAGGTACGATTGTTCGCGTAGCAACCCGCACCGATCATTGGTGCATCGCCGACGCGGCCGACTTGTTTGTTGGTGATACCGCCGGTCGACGTTGCTGCAGCGACATTGCCCTGCGCATCGACAGCGACGGCGCCCACCGTGCCGAATTTCTTGTCAGCATCCAGCGGGTCTGCCGGAGCCGGCTGGCCACGCGCCACCAGCGCCTGACCGTCGTGATCCAACACGGCAGCCTCGGGGCTCTCGCGTTGCACGCGCAACAATTGCTCGCGCCGCGCTTCGGTGGAGAAATACGACGGATCGACGATTTCCAGGCCCTCGCTGCGGGCGAAATCGACGGCGCCCTCACCGACAAAGAACACGTGCTTGCTGTTTTCCATGACCTTGCGTGCGGCCAACACCGGGTTGCGCACGCAATTGACGTTGGCGATCGCGCCGGAGCGCAACGTCGCGCCGTCCATGATCGACGCGTCCAGCTCATGCGTACCGGCACTGGTGAACACCGCGCCGTGGCCCGCATTGAACAAGGGACAGTCCTCGAGCAAACGCACTGCTTCAGTCACGGCATCCAATGCGCTGCCGCCCTGAGCCAACACAGTCTGGCCAGCCTGCACGATGCTGCGCAGCGCCTGCAGATACTCTTGCTCTTTCTCGGGCGACATCGCGGCCCGCGACATAGCCCCCGCTCCGCCGTGAATGGCGATCACCGGCTGAATCATCTTTTTCCTGCTCCTGCACCATGAAATAGCCACGGCATGACGGACTGCGTCACGCCTGCAGCGGCTTGAATTGAATTTTTGGAACGATGGGCGACTGCGGCGGACAGCCCCTCTATCAGCCCCAATGCAGCCGTCTCCGAATTGGAGGACAACTGGCGCGCGGAATGCGCGTATAACGCCACAGTTGCCAATGGTGCCAGCGGGGAGGTGGCTTTGTCCGTCAATACCAGCACCGGCACACCGGCCTGCTGGGCCGCCCGGCTCAAGGTCACGGTATCGGCCAGATAACGCGGGAACCCAATGGCAATCACCAGATCGCGTGACGTCATGCGGACCATCTGGCGAGCGGCATGCGACACCCCGCCCGGACCGGCCAGCGACTCGCAGGCGTGCAAATGCATGTACAGACCACGCTGCAAGAGCCCCGCCAAGAAGCCGCTGGACCCGAAACCGATAATGAATACCCGCTCGGCAGCCAACACCATATCCACCGCGCGCTCACAGGCCTCTGGATCCAGTTCCTGCAACGTACGCTGCGCATTGCGGATGTCTTCTTCCAGCGCGGAGGCCATGACCTGCGCTGCCGTGGCGGAATGGGCCAGCTCGACGCGCATTTTCTCTACGGGTTCGAGAGCAGACTCGAATCCACGCGCCAATTCAGCCCGAAACTGGGGGTACCCCGGCAGATCCAGCGCACGGGCAAACCGGTTGGCCGACGCCACCGAGACCCCGACCGCCGCGGCGAATTCATCGATCGTCATGGTCGCCACGCGAAACTGATGCGCGAGCACGTATTCCGCCATCTGGTGCTGGATGGGGCTGAACGAGGGCTGCGCACGGGCTATCCGCGCTGCAACAGACAAAGGCGCCTGAGTCATGAATCGGGAGGGTGCTACGTAGAGAATACGGCGATACGCCGGTGCATGTAAATTAATTTACATTGTAATTGTATTCAAGAAAATTAATTTTCATACCGAGGGATTACCCCAAATACGGCCGCATCAGGTGCTCGAACCACTCCAGAAACACGGCCAGCCGCCGGGAGCGCTGGCGGCGATGGGGATAAAGCAAGGCCACGGGCATGGCCGCGGCACGATAGTCGGGCAGGACCTCGCACAACGCGCTGGAGTCCAACAAGTGCTGCACGTCGAAACGGGGAATTTGTATCAATCCCATCCCTGCCAGGCAGCAGGCGATGTAGCTCTCGGCGTTGTTTACGACCACCCTGCTAGGCAATACGAGCGCATGTTCGTCGCCGTCCGGCCCGACATACTCCCATGGCATTTCCCGCCCCGTCGTCGCGGAGGCGTACCCTACCGCCCAATGGCCGGCAGCCAGGTCATCGGGATGCGTAGGCTCGCCCTGCTCTCGCAAATACGCAGGGCTGGCGCAATTGATCAATGCGATCCGTCCCAGAGGCCGTACGACGAGGCTGCTGTCGTGCAACGTACCGATACGCACGGCGCAATCTACCCCTTCTTGAATCAGATCAATGGCACGATCGGACGATCCCAGCGCCAATTGCAGGCGAGGATGGCGACGCAACAAAGCGGGCAGCGCCGGCGCGATCAGGCGTCTGGCGATGCGGCTCGGCACGTCGATATTCAGTCGGCCTGACACCTGGCGTTCACTGAGTTCGAACAACTGATCGATGCTTTCGATCTCGGTCAGCAGAGGCCGCACGCGTTCGAGCAGTTGCTCGCCGTCTGCCGTCAGCCGCACATGGCGCGTCGTCCGGTGCAGCAAACGAGCCCCCATTCGCGTTTCCAACTGCTGAACGGCCGCAGAGACAGAGGCTCGAGGCAAATCGAGCGCGTGAGCCGCTTTAATAAAGCTGCCCATTTCCGCCACCTGGACAAACACGCGATATTGATCGAATTTATCCACGCAGCTCGCCTATGGGCGTGAAAGAGTCCAGTAATCAGCCGGCAAAACCGCCCGCATCGAGAAAAGCCTGTTCCTGCGCCGTCGTACTGCGCCCTAGCAGCGGATTGCGATGAGGAAAACGGCCAAAGCGTTCAATGATATCGGCATGTCCCAAGGCATGCGTCAACCAGGGCTGTCCCAAGCGCTGATTCCGCTCGACCCCACGGCGCTGATCCTGGATATTTTCGGAATGGGAAAATGGCAGATAAAAGAAAACCCGCAGGGCCTTTTCTACCTGTTCGTCCAGACCATTATCGACAGCCTGGTGCGCGATCATTCTGGCCCGCGCGTCGGTCTCGTACATACGAGCCGTCCCTCTGAAGGCATTGCGCGGAAACTGATCCAGCAATATCAGCAGCGCCAACGCCCCCTCGGCTGTCCGCGCCCAACCATCAAGTTCGCCGCGTGCAGCCGCCTCATGCAGAGACAGAAAGCGCCCGCGGAATTCCTCGTCAAACGCCTCTGACTTGTTGAACCAGCGATCGGCGCCGGCGTCACGCCAAAATCGCACGACCGCTAGCGCCTCGTCCGGCAGATCCTGCGCATCGGCCCGCCATGTGTTTAACGTCGTAACCACCACCATACCCCCCAGGCCATTGCAACCGGAATACCAAAGAGCGCCACGTGAATAGGCAGCTCTTCGGCCAAGGTATATCCGTGTGACAGGCCAGTACGCAGATTCCAGGCCGACACACCAAACCAGGCTGCGGTAAACAAACCCGCGGCCCAGGTCCGATATGGTACGGGGACCCAACGCAGCAGCGCTGCTGCCACAACCAGCCCCACCACGATAAAAATCACCGTACGCATTGTGCCCTCACTTGGTGGTGTAGCCACCGTTGATCAAAATCGTCTGCCCCGTGATCCACCAGCCGTCACTGACCAAATGACGGATAAAGGGTACGACATCCTCAATATCCGTCAAGCCCGTTTTCGAAAACGGCGACAGCGCCGCAGCTGTCTTATGGTACGCCACGGCATCGGCGCCTTCGGCAGGATAGAAGAATGGCGTGTCCATCGGGCCGGGGCCGACGGCCGTGACGGAGATGCCGCGAGCACCGAACTCCTTGGCAGCGGCCCGCGTAAAGTGTTCAACCGGCGCCTTCGTACCGGCATACGCTGCATAGAATGGCGTAAATGCGCCCAAGAGCGACGTCACCAGCGTCACGACTTTGCCGTTATCGTTGACGTGTTTCCCCGCTTCTTTCAAGAAGAAAAAGGCGGACTTGGCATTCACCGCCGTCATCTCATCGTACTCGACCTCGGTGATCTCGGTGAATGGTTTTTTCAGAACCTTGCCCACGGTATTGATCGCGATATCGGGCTTGCCTACTGCAGCAATCGCATCGGCGAAAAGTTTCTCGACAGCTCCAGCCGTCGTCAAATCTGCCTGGATCGCCACGGCCTTGGCCCCCGCGGCCTGAATCGCGGCCACCGTGGCGTCGGCATCGGCTTTGCTCGCTGCGCTGTTGTAGTGAATGGCCACGGCTTTCGCGCCCTGTTCAGCCAGATCACGCGCAATCAAGCCGCCCAGGTTCTTTGCACCGCCCGCGATCAACGCGACTTTACCCTTGATGGAATGGTCTGCCATGGAAAAACTCCTGCTCGGATGGAAAGGAGTTTCAGCATATACAGCAAGGCAATATCGATAAATCCGCTGCGGCTGGATGGATTATCCAGAAAAACCGCCCAATCCAACATACTTCGACAACCCATCAAACTCCAACACACTTTGAGAAATAGTGGTGGAACATTGCGACCGTTCCAACATATCAGCCATCACCCGAGATCGTCATGGACTACCGTATTTTCCACGATGGGTCTCGGCATTCTGAACGCTGCTCTTTCCTCAATCCCTTGAGCGTGAGCCTCGAAAAAACGCATAGCTACATTGCCGTGGCAACTGCCTCCCGTTCACCAATCCCTGGCATTATGTCCAATCACATCTATGCACCAGTCAATGAAGGCTCGAACGGTGGGGGAAAGGTGCCGGCTATGCGGATATAGGATGGAAATCGGCTCCAACGGAGCTTCGATATCGGAAAGCACTCTTTCCAGGCGTCCGTCAGCCAACTGCTGACGGACCATATAGCTGGCGACACGGATCAGCCCCAGGCCAGCTACAGCGGCTTCGACGTAGGCGTCAGTGTCGTTGACGCTGATATGCTGCCCCATCGGAATGGAGACAATCTCATTTCCCTGCCGGAATGCCCAGTTTACGGGCCGGCCAGTCCGGCTGTGAATGTACCCGACCGCCGAATGGTCTCTGAGAGACTCGATGCTGTGAGGCGTTCCGTATCGCCGGAAATAGTCAGGCGAACCGCACACGTACCAGTGGAATGTGCCAAGGCGGCGGGCGATGAGACGAGACGATTGCAATTCCCCTGCCCTGATGGCGCAATCGACGCCACGCTGAATGACGTCAACAGTGGCATCGCTCAAATCAAAATCAAGGCCGATGTCTGGGTAGCGCTCGGCGAAGCGGGGCAGTTTCGGAATGAGAAAACCCTTGGCTAACGACGGTGTAGCGCTGATTCGAATTTTTCCGCGCAGCGCCCCTCCCTCCTGCCCCGTTGCCTCTTCTGCGACTTGCACTTCACGCAAAATCGCTTTGCAGCTGTCGTAGTAGCGCAGCCCCGCATCGGTAATGCTCAAGGCCCGCGTCGTTCTGTTCAGCAGCCGGATGCTCAGATGCGATTCCAGTTCCTTGATCGTCCTCGTCACCGTAGACGGAAGCACGCGCATCGTCTCTGCGGCCTTCTTGAAGCTGCCGGCTTCGATCACGCGAACGAAAGTTTCCATGGCCTGTAGTCGATCCATTCGAAATTCCCTGATGCCTGGGTGAGATGGGTAAGGCGCGGACTGAGGAGACAGCGATGCACCCATTCATTGAACGACGAAACATAGCCTGATTATTGCAAATATTCAAATTATCAAGTCATGAAAAAGGAGCCTTTTGACAGCCATTTCTGCTTAAAAATAAGCAACGATGAAAAAACGAATACGTTGAATCTTATTTCTTAGGTACGAATTAGTTCAAAAAAATGAATAGATATCCAATGAATGATGCAAAAACGATCTTGCAGGACACGATTGTCCTGGGCGCCGGACAGCTTGGAATGGCAGTCCTCCGTGCGCTTGCGCCTCGCGCAAAAGCTGCGCAAACACCGATTACGGTGCTGGTGTCTCCAAGAACCGTCAACAATCCCTCAGCACAAGACGCCGTCGTTCTAGCGGAGCTCGACGCGCTCGGTGTGAAAGCCCTCGGCTTTGATCTCTCGGCCGACGAACAAATGCTGTCCTCGCTATTCCGACGCTATAAAACCGTGGTGAACTGCACCGGATTCGTTGCGGGAGCGGGAACTCAACTCAAAATCACCAGGGCTGTACTGTCGGCAGGAGTGCGGCGGTATTTTCCATGGCAGTTCGGTGTGGATTACGACGTTGTAGGCCGGGGCAGTGGACAGCCGGTTTTCGACGAACAATACGAAGTCAGACAGCTATTACGCAGCCAAGGCACAACGGATTGGGTGATTGTCTCTACAGGAATGTTCACCAGTTTCCTGTTCGAGCCTGCGTTCGACATTGTGGATTTCGATCGTCACGTGATTCATGGTCTGGGCAGCTGGGATACGAAAGTGACCGTCACCACGCCTGAAGACATCGGAAAACTCACAACGGAAATTCTGTTGGCGCAACCCTTGATTGCCAATGAAGTGGTTTACCTGGCAGGAGATACGATTTCGTATGGACAGCTCGCGGATATTGTCGAACGAGTGACCGGGGCGACGTTCGAGAGAACGCTATGGACCTTGGACAAACTGCGCACCGATCTCGATACGATGGCGGACGACGTGATGGTTCGCTACCGAGCGGCTTTTGCCCTGGGAGACGGAATGTGGTGGGACAAATCAACAACGTTCAACGAACGCAATGGCTACGAGACCATTGATGTGGAGCGCTATCTCCAGGCACGACTGCGCCAATAGGCGGACTCAGTGAAAAACGGCCCTCGGCGTTGGATCTTTTCCAACCGCCGAGGGCCGCTCACCAAGCAGGGTTTTAAAACGCCGCTACCAGCGTGGTTTAGACGCCGGAGACATCCAGCTTGGCTTGTGTCTTGCTCTGGATTTCATCCACTGTCACGCCAGGAGCCAGTTCCAGCAGTTTCAAACCATTGTCCGTGACTTCCATCACGCCCAGATCGGTAATGATCAAATTGACCACGCCGACACCGGTCAAAGGCAAATTGCACTCGGGCAAGAGTTTGATGTCTTCGGTGCCGTCTTTTTTCTTGGCCACGTGTTCCATCAGGACCACGACCTTGCCGACGCCGGCAACCAGATCCATCGCGCCGCCCATGCCCTTGACCATTTTGCCGGGGATCATCCAGTTGGCCAGATCGCCCTTTTCCGAGACCTGCATCGCGCCCAGGATCGCGAGGTTGATCTTGCCGCCGCGGATCATCGCAAAAGAATCGGCCGAAGAAAAAATCGACGAGCCGGGCAAAGTCGTGACCGTTTGCTTGCCGGCGTTGATCAAATCGGGATCGACCTGATCGTCTGTCGGAAACGGGCCGATGCCCAGCAGACCGTTCTCGGATTGCAGCCACACCTCGATGCCCGCAGGCACGTGGTTGGCAACCAGGGTGGGCAGACCAATGCCCAGGTTCACATAAAAGCCGTCTTGCAGCTCGCGCGCGGCGCGTGCCGCCATCTCATCGCGGGACCATGCCATGTCGTCTTCTCCTTAGGCCGGGCGAGTGGTGCGTTGTTCGATGCGCTTTTCCGGATTCGCATTCAGTACGATGCGATGCACGTAAATCCCCGGAAGATGGATCTGATCGGGATCGAGCGATCCTGTGTCGACGATTTTCTCGACTTCGACCACAGTGATCTTGCCCGCCATCGCCACGTTCGGATTGAAGTTACGTGCGGTCTTGCGGAACACCAGATTGCCGCTGCGGTCGGCGATATGCGCCTTGACCAGCGACACATCGGGCACCAAGGAACGTTCCATGACGTATTGCTGGCCGTCAAACTCGCGCAACTCTTTGCCATCGGCCACGATCGTACCCACGCCCGTGCGGGTGAAAAACGCCGGAATACCCGCACCGCCAGCACGCAGTTTTTCAGCCAGCGTGCCCTGCGGCGTGAATTCCAGCTCGAGTTCGCCTGCCAGGTACTGGCGTTCGAATTCCTTGTTTTCGCCCACATACGAGGCGATCATCTTGCGCACCTGGCGGGTATTGAGCAACTGGCCCAAGCCAAACCCGTCCACCCCGGCATTGTTGCTGATGCAGGTCAGGTTTTTCACACCCGAATCGCGCAGTGCAGCGATCAACGCCTCGGGAATGCCGCACAGGCCAAACCCGCCCACGGCAATCATCTGGCCGTCTTTGACGACACCTGCCAGCGCCTCGGCGGCGCTTGCATACACTTTGTCCATCTCTCCAACTCCTAATGACATTCCAAATTGGATAGGCGCGGCTGCAAGGGGTGGCGCGCCCGGTCGAACTATTGACTGCTTTTGATGTTTGCGTCGATTGTAGCGGCTTGGCGGGCGTGAGACGCTAGGCCCGCTCTGCGGGCACGCATACGGCGGCCAATGCCCGCAGCACCTCATCCGGCAGCGGCGCAGAGCAATTCGCGCCATAATCGATCCAGACCATCACCGTACGGCCCTTAGCGTAAAGACCGGTGTCGTCGCCGGCCTTGCACAGGATCAAGTCCGTTTCCAGACTGGAGCGGCCAATGCGGGTGACTTTGTGCGTGACGCGCACGTCACAGGGGTACGTGAAAGATCGGACAAAATCACAGGATGCATGTGCCAGGATAAAGCCCTGATCGGACGGCAGCACCATGCCGCTGCCGTAAAGCATCTTCATACGCGCCTCTTCCATCATGCGAAAGTAGACGGTGTTGTTCATATGATTGAGCGTGTCGGCATCGCCCCAGCGCATGGGCAACTCGACATGATGGCAATCGCCCACCTGAAGGGTGCGCGGGCCCGAAAGCTCCTGACTCACGGAGTGAACTCCTAGAAAATTACTGCACCGCAGCATTGCAATACAATCGATGATAATACTTCCTTGCAACATCAGAAGGCACCATTAGAGGGGATTGGAGTAATGTCCGAACGCGAGTCGATGGAATATGACGTGGTCGTCGTGGGTGGCGGGCCGGCTGGCTTGGCCGCAGCGCTGCGTTTAAAGCAACTGGCCACCCAGAAAAATCACGAGCTGAGCGTGTGCGTATTGGAGAAAGGCGCCGAGCTCGGTGCTCACATCCTCTCTGGCGCGGTCATGGACCCGCAGGCACTGACCGAATTGATTCCTGACTGGAAAGACAAGGGCGCGCCGCTGAATGTACCTGTCACTGAGGACCGGTTCCTGTTCCTGAGCCAGACGGGCGCGCGCAGCACGCCTAATTGGCTCTTGCCGGCCTGTTTCCAGAATCACGGCAATTACATCGTCCGCCTGGGCGACGTCGTGAAATGGATGGGCGAACAGGCCGAGGCAGCTGGCGTCGATATTTTCCCTGGCTTTGCCGCTGCTGAAGTGCTGTACGACGAGAATGGCGCCGTGCGTGGCGTGGCCACGGGCGACATGGGCGTGGCACGCGACGGTTCGCATACCGAACACTACCAGCCCGGCATGGAACTGCTGGCGCGCTACACCATCTTTGCCGAGGGCGCGCGCGGCCAGTTGGGCCGCCAGTTGATCGAACGCTATAAGCTCGACGAAGGCCGCGATCCCCAGTCCTACGGGATCGGCCTGAAGGAAATGTGGGAAATCGATCCCGCGCAATCGCGCCCGGGCCTCGTGGTGCACACGGCGGGCTGGCCGCTGGATGCCGATACCTATGGCGGCTCGTTCCTGTATCACCTGGATAACAACCTGGTCGCCGTCGGGATGGTCGTGGGTCTGGATTACGCCAATCCGTGGCTGTCGCCTTTCGACGAATTCCAGCGCTACAAAACGCACCCGGCGATCCGCCCCACCTTCGAGGGCGGCAAACGCATTGCATACGGCGCACGAGCCATCACGGCGGGCGGATTACTGTCGTTGCCCAAGCTCACATTCCCGGGCGGCGTGCTGGTCGGCTGCGAGGCGGGCTTCTTGAACGCATCGCGCATCAAGGGCAGCCACGCCGCGATCAAGACCGGCATGCTGGCAGCCGATGCCACGTTTGACGCCGTCGTCGCCGACCGCAAACAAGACGAGCTATCTGCCTACCCGGCTGCCTTCGAATCGTCGTGGCTGCACACCGAATTGAACAAGGCGCGCAACTTCAAGCAGTGGTTCAAAAAAGGCCGCACGATCGCCACCATCATGACAGGCATCGAGCAGTTCGTCCTCAAGGGCAATATTCCCTGGACCATCCACCGCACCAAGCCCGACCATGCCTGCCTACAGCCTGCCTCGGAATGCGCGCGCATCGACTATCCGAAACCGGACGGCAAGCTGACGTTCGACAAACTTAGCTCGGTCTTCATCTCGAACACCAACCATGATGAAAACGAGCCCGTCCACCTGACGCTGAAAGACCCGAACGTACCAGTGGCGGTCAACCTGGCCAAATACGGCGGCCCGGAATCGCGCTACTGTCCGGCCGGGGTGTATGAATTCGTCAAAGACGACCATGGCGACGACCGTCTACAGATCAATGCGCAGAACTGCGTGCATTGCAAGACCTGCGATATCAAGGACCCGACGCAGAACATCGTCTGGGTCGCACCTCAAGGCGGCGAAGGCCCCGTCTACAGCGGGATGTGATCCATGACCGAGCGCATGCTGCTGGCAGGTTGCGGAGATCTGGGCTTGCGTGTGGCACAGCGCCTGTCGGCACGCGGCGCCGAAGTCTGGGCACTGCGCCGCCAGCCCCCACGCGATGACGGGCTCGAGCCCGTCATACGTTGGCTGCAAGGTGATTTGACGCGCCCGGAAACACTCACCACACTACCTGCTGGCATCACGCATGTCGCCTACCTGCCCGCACCGGATTCGCGCGATCCCGATGTCTATCGCGCGGTCTTTCAAGAGGGATTGCCCGCACTGTTGACTGCGCTGGATCACACGGCCTTGCAACGGGTCTTGTTCGTATCATCGACTGCCGTGTATGGAGAACACCATGGCGAGTGGATCGATGAAACAACGCCCACCGATCCTGCGGGCTTTAACGGTCGCATTTTGCTCGACACGGAACGCTGGCTGGGCGCGCAGTCCGTATCCTCGGTCAGCCTGCGTCTGGCCGGATTGTATGGCCCGGGCCGTCTGCAGTTGATCGAACGGATCCGCGCAGGATCGGCGCGCGCACCCCGGCATCCGCCGCACTGGGCCAATCGAATGCACATCGACGATGCTGCCGCGGCAGTGGTGCATCTGCTGGCACTGCCACATCCGGAGGCGCTATATCTGGGCGGCGACGATACGCCGTTGCCATTGCATGAGCTTTACGAGCATCTGGCAGCGTTGATTCATGCACAGCCTCCTGGCGAAGGCCCCGCGCCCGCCAATGTGGGCAGCAAAAAACTCAGCAATGCGCGGCTCAAAGCCAGCGGCTGGACGCCGCAATGGCCCGACTCGCGCGCTGGCTACGCGGCACTATTGCGCTGAATCTATCGGCCATCGCTGCATGGCTCAGGCCTCCGAATCAAAGCGCCTGCCCCGCATGAAGGCGCTGAACACTTCCGCCGACGGCACCAGTTCATTTTCTGGCTGCAGCAATCCCAGAGGCTCCAACGCCGTCTGCCCCTCCATCGGCAAAGCCTTCATTTCCCCGGATTGCAACAGTGGCGACACCAGGGTGTAGGGCAAAATCGCCAGCAGGTCATGTTGCAACAACAGCCACCACATCATCGTAGGGGTGCGAGTCACGAGCGGGTGTATCCGGAAATCACCGCCGCGTGACGCGGCGAACTCATCCAGATGTACACGTGCAGCCGAGCCGGCTGGCAGCGCCAGCCATACCGCTTGCTGCAAGGCGGTCCGTGACGGCGTCTCGCCCCTGGCGGCGAGGTGCGCCAACGGATGCTGGGCGCGGCATACGATGACGAAGTGATCCGCCAACAAGGGATGAAACTCCCAGCCTCCCGGAATGACGGGCGGCCGCCGGCAGACAATCAGATCCACCTCGGCGCGCGCAATCGCATTGAGCTGCTCATCGCGCTCCCCCTCTTGCAGATGAATCTGAATCCCCGGCCATTGGCGATTGAATTCACCCATCGCTTTCATCAACAGCCCGTTGATCGCGGCAAGCGACGCCAACAGCCTCACCCGGCCATCGCCATGACGGTGGCGCGCCGCGATAGCCTCGGCGCTTTCGGTCACGCCGAGCAACACCTGTGTGGCCAGCGGCAGCAGATCGCGGCAAGCATCGGTGGGGTGCACTCCCCGGGCATGACGATGAAATAGCGGCGTCTCCAACAGATCCTCGAGATGCGCCAACGTCTGCGTGACCGACGATTGAGTCACGCCTATCGCCTCTGCCGCACGCCCGAGGCTGCCCAGCTCTGCCAGCCGGATCAAGATCTGGATGTGGCGAAACTTGCCCCGCGCCAGCAGCCGGTTGAGCAGGATCGAGGCTGAGCTGGCTGATGGGTTAGTCACACTAATATCTTCGGCAAAATTTTAATTATCGTTTATAGCCTGGCAAAGGCAAGATAGCCTGCAAATCGCAAAACACAATAGACCGCACGCCTTTGGGCAAGCGACACACATAAAACCGAGACGGAGACATTCAATGCACTCGCGCATCCGCCGCGCAGCCTGCCTGCTGGCTGCCGGTCTGCTATGGACGCAAATGGCCGCTGCAGCCCAAACCGGCGACTGGCCCACTCAAACCATCCGCATCATCGTCCCCTCGCCGCCGGGCGGCGCTTACGACGCCACCATTCGCCCCGTGGCGCGCTCCTTGTCCCAGACGCTGCAACAGCCTGTCGTGATCGAAAACAAAGCCAGTGGCGGCAACATCATAGGCACACAAGCTGGCGCGCGCGCCGCACCCGACGGCTACACCCTGACGATGACGGGCATGGTCAACACGATTTCGGCGGGCATCTACGACAACTTGACCTTCGATATCAACGAGGATTTCACTCATATCGGTTCGATCGGCGCGGGCCCGCAATGGCTCGTCGTCCGCGCCGATGCCGGCATTGGCAGCCTGCAGGCCCTGATCGAACAGGCACGACAGTCGCCCGGCAAAATCAATTACGCCAGTTCGGGGGTAGGCAGCACCGCACATCTGTTGATGGAATCGCTGCAACGAACGGCTGGCATCTCGCTCACCCATGTCCCCTACAAAGGCGGCGCGCCAGCCCTGCAGGACGTGCTCGGCGGCGTCGTCCCCGCCATTGTGGTCCCGCCCAATACCGCGATACCTTATGTGAAACAAGGCACGCTGAAGGTTCTGGCGATTTCATCGGCCGAACGAGATCCCGCGCTGCCCGACGTCCCGACATTCAAAGAACTGAACTATCCCCAGCTTACGGTCAGCGCATGGGTCGGGCTGTCGGCTCCCAAAGGCACGCCCATCGAGATCGTCAATAAAATCAATGCGGCCATTGCAACAGCCATGCAAGACCCCGAGCTGAAATCGCAGTTGATTGCCCTGGGCATGGTCCCGATGACGATGAGCCCCGCGCAATACGCCGAGTTGGTACGCAGCGACACCGAACGCTGGGGGCAGTTGACCCACAGCCTGAACATCAAGGCCAACTAGGCCATTGCGTTTCTCATGCTTGGCGGCCAACGAGCCGCCACCCTCGTCCCTTCACGTTCACGTTCACGAGCCCATCATGCCTTTCGTTGTTTCCCACGGCCGCGAGATTTACTATGAGCTTCACGGCAACGGCCCTGCCGTGATGTTTTGCCACGGTGCCGGCTCGAACGCCGCCACATGGTGGCAGCAGTTGCCAGTTTTCTCGACTGAATTCACTTGCATCACACTCGATCAGCGATGCTTTGGCCGCTCCGTCGCGCCGCTGGAGGAATTCCAGTTCCATCTGTTTGTCGACGATGTATTGACCATCCTCGATGCGGAGAACATTGAACGCGTCAGTATCGTGGGCCAATCGCTGGGCGGCATGGTGGGCCTGCGCTTGGCGCTGGACCATGCAGAACGCATCTCGGCTTTTGTCGCCTGCGATACGACCTTGGCCATTGATCATCCTGTCCTGTTGGACCTTTTGGCCAAACGCGTCACCACCACACAAGCGCTGACCGTCGAACAACGATCATTAGGCGCCTGGTTTCTGGCCCATCATCCGGACAGGGCTGCCCTGTACGCGCAGATCAATCACTTCAACCCCAGTGCGCACACATACTCTCGAGAGGCCTGGGGCGCAGCAATGATGAATCTGATGAAGCCGGAGTATCTGCTCGCCGTAGACCGCCTGCGAGAGGTCGCCTGCCCCACCCTGCTCGTTGTCGGCAGTGTCGATCCTTTGGTGCCTGTTGCCGTGATGCAAGAGGTCCAGCAGCAGATCAACGGCAGTGATCTATTTGTGGTCGAGGCAGCCGGGCATTCTGCTTATTTTGAAAAGCCGGCCGAATTCAATGAACGGGTCTTGGGTTTTCTGCGCCGCGTGCATGATCGATCGCGTCAATCCACATCAACCTGCTAACGGGTGCGTGGTGTTTTCTCCACCACGCCCCAATTGATCACATCAACCAAAATACGCCCGGACAGCATGGACGACTTTGCGGATATCATCTTGCGACACATCCAAGTGCGTCACCATACGTGTTGGACCGCGATAGACCGCGCGGATGATGATGTCCTGCTCCTGCAAGGCTAGCGATAGCTTTTCGGTGTGCTCGGGCGCGAACTCGGCAAACACCATGTTGGTATTCTGGGCCAGCACCTTGACCCCCTCAATGCCGCGCAACCCCTCTGCCAGCAACGCAGCGTTCTCGTGGTCTTGCACCAGACGCTCGACATGATGATCCAGGGCATGCAAACACGCCGCCGCCAGAAAGCCAGACTGCCGCATTCCGCCGCCCAGCACTTTGCGCCAACGGCGTGCCTCATCGATCAGGGCCTTGCTGCCCACCAGCACAGACCCCACGGGCGCGCCCAGGCCTTTGGAAAAACAGATCGACACACTATCGAAAGGCGCACACACTTCCTGCGCAGTACGGCCCGACGCAACCGCCGCGTTGAAAACACGCGCGCCATCCAGATGCAACCCCAATCCATGCTCACGCGCAAACTGAGCGGCCTCGTCGATATAGGCCGCGGGAATCACTTTGCCTTGAAAGGTATTTTCCAGCGCCAACAAGCGCGTACGCGCGTAGTGCGGATCGCCTTTGGGTTTGACCGCTGCTGCCAACTTTTCCAACGGCAGACTGCCATCAGAGGCATGCTCGATCGGCTGCGGCTGGATACTGCCCAACACCGCGGCCCCGCCGCCTTCGTATTTGTAGGTGTGCGCCAACTGGCCCACCAAATATTCGTCGCCTCGCCCGCAATGAGCCATCAACGCCGCAAGATTGCTCTGCGTGCCCGACGGAAAAAACAATCCCGCTTCCTTGCCTACGCGTTCGGCCAGCGTTTGCTGCAGCCGTTGAACGGTAGGATCCGCCCCCATCACATCATCACCCACCGGTGCATTGGCCATCGCCTGCAGCATGGCTGCGGTCGGACGGGTGACGGTATCGCTACGCAGATCAATCATCAAGAGCTCCCGATATACCCCAGCGTCACTGCGCCAGGAAAAAGAGGCGAGGCCACCAGGCCGCCGATCGTTTACTTGGTTTTACTACGAGGCGCTCGGCTCACTACGACCAAACCCACCATGACCAGCGCCATTCCCATTATTTCCACCATCGCCGGCTGCTCGCCCAGCAGCAGCCAGGCCAGCAGTGTCGCCACGATGGGCACGCCCAGACTGGACAAGCCCGCGATCGATGCGGGCACACGGCGCACCACCGACAACCACAGCAGCCATCCCGCTGCGGTGGCAATCAGGCCGGTATAAAGCAGTCCCAGAGCGACCTCCCATCCCCACACCACCGGCGCATGAGGCACCCAGATCGCGGCAGGCACTGTCAGCAATCCTCCCAGCAACATCTGCCACGTCGTAAAGGTCATCAAATCCGGTGCGTGCAGATCGAACATGCGTTTGGACAGCACGGTTCCCAATCCCCAGCTCAGGCCCCCGGCGAGCGCGAGGACAGCCGAAGCCCAATCCCCCATCCCACTCCACGGCTGCAGAAAACAAACCAAGCCCGCCGCGGCCAACGCAATTGCCACGCCGTGACGCGCCGTCGGCCGCTCCTTCAGAATAAGCCATGCAAACGGAATTACCCAGAACGGCATGGTGTACGCCAATACCGAGACCTTGCCTACACCGCCGCTGAGCAAGGCCAATTGAACCAATGTCTGAAATCCTGCCGTTTGCGTCAACCCCGTGAGCAAGGTCAATTTCCATGGCGTCATCGCCAACGGCCGCCGCAACACGATCAGCAAGGCGAACAACACCGCCGCGCCAATCAAATACCGTGCGGCCACGACTTGAAATGGCCCCATGTACGCGACCAGCAGCTTCATCGATATCCAACTTCCCGCCCACACCACAATCGTGGTGAACATCAAAACCAGGCCGGCCCTATCGAAATTGCTGCTACTCACTGGAAAACTCGTCAAAGAAAATAAAAAGCGCTCGGTCCGATGTCAATCGGATCGAGCGCACTCGATGATACTCCTGTCGGAGAAAGCGCCGGATGAGGCGCTGGCGTCACAGTCACACGGATTTCGACAGCTGACCCAGAATGGCGGGGTTCTCCAGCGTGGAAACGTCCTGCGTGATTTCCTCGCCCTTGGCCACGACACGCAACAAACGGCGCATGATCTTGCCCGAGCGGGTCTTGGGTAGGTTGTCGCCGAAACGGATGTCCTTCGGTTTGGCGATGGGGCCGATTTCCTTGCCAACCCAGTCGCGCAATTGCTTGGCAATCGCTTGCGCCTGATCGCCCTCGGGGCGTGCGCCTTTGAGCACGACAAAGGCCACGACGGCCTCGCCGGTCGTGTCGTCGGGACGGCCGACGACAGCGGCCTCGGCGACCAACTCATGCGCGACCAGCGCAGACTCGACCTCCATTGTCCCCAGGCGATGGCCTGACACGTTCAGCACGTCGTCGATACGGCCCATGATCCAGAAATAACCATCGGCATCGCGCTGCGCGCCGTCGCCCGCCAGATAGCAGCCGTTGAGCTCAGGCGGGAAATAGCTTTTCTTGAAGCGCTCGGGGTCGCCCCAGATCGTGCGGATCATCGATGGCCACGGGCGCTTGATCGCCAGGAATCCGCCATTGCCCGGCTCGACATCGTTGCCGGTCTCATCCACGACCGCCGCAGCAATCCCCGGCAACGGCAAAGTGCACGAACCCGGCTTGGTAGGCGTGGCGCCTGGCAACGGATTGATCATATGACCGCCTGTCTCGGTTTGCCACCAGGTATCCACGATGGGGCAACGCTCCTGGCCCACATTCTTGTGGTACCACATCCAGGCCTCGGGATTGATCGGTTCGCCGACTGTCCCGATGATGCGCAGGCTGTTCAAATCGTAGTTGCTCGGATGCGTGGATGGCGTGGCCTCGGAGGCCTTGATCAGCGAACGGATGGCCGTCGGCGCCGTATAGAAGGTCGTGACCTTGTGCCGCGCAATCATGTCCCAGAAACGGCCCGCATCCGGATAGGTGGGCACGCCCTCGAAGACGATTTGCGTCAGGCCCGCGGCCAACGGCCCGTAGGTAATGTAGGTATGGCCGGTGACCCAGCCTACGTCAGCGGTGCACCAATAGACGTCGTCTTTACGCGCATCGAAGGTCCATTTGACGGTCAGCAAGGCCCACAACAGATAACCGGCCGACGAGTGCTGCACGCCCTTGGGTTTGCCGGTAGAGCCGGAGGTATACAGGATGAAGAGCGGATGTTCGGCGTTGACCGGCACGGGCTCGCAGGTGTCGGACTGGCCGGATTCGACGTCATGCATCCACAGGTCGCGCCCTTCGGTCCAGGGGATGTTGCCGCCGGTACGGCGATAGACGACGATCTTGGTCACGGCGTCGCAGCCGCCCATGGCAATGGCTTCATCGACGGCGGGCTTGAGCGGGATGGTCTTGCCGCCACGCACCTGTTCGTCGGCAGTGATCACGACCGATGCGCCCACATCGCCGATGCGCTCTTGCAGGCTCTTGGCGGAGAAACCGCCGAACACGACGGAGTGGGTGACGCCCAGGCGTGCGCAGGCCTGCATGGCGACGACGGCCTCGATCGACATGGGCATGTAGATGATGGCGCGGTCGCCAGTCTTGTAGCCGAGAGATTTCAGGCCATTGGCAAAACGGCTGACTCGCGCCAGCAGTTCGCGATAGGTGACTTTGGTGACTTTGCCGTCGTCGGCCTCGAAAATAATGGCGGTTTTATCGGCATTGCCATTGGTCAGGTGCACGTCGAGGCAGTTGGCGGACACGTTGAGTTCGCCGTCGCCGAACCAGCGGTAAAACGGTGCGTTGGATTCGTCCAGGACCTCGGTAAAGGGCTTGGTCCAGGTCAGATGTTCGCGCGCATGGCGGGTCCAGAACCCGTCGAAATCCTGTTCGACTTCCTGGCACAGGGCCCGATAGGCATCGAGGCTGTCGATGCGGGCGCCTTTTGTTGCCCGCTCGGGCGGCGGGAATACGCGCGTTTCGACCAGGACGGACTCGATAGTGTTGGACATGGTTCTGTCTCCGAATGCATGGTGTTTTAGGTATGGCGATGCTGGCTATACCTAACCGTATCGCCGTGCTCTTACGGGCACCTTACGATGGTGCGGATCGCTTGGGGCTTTCGAGCCTGCGCGGATGCGTGGGGCACGGCTGTTGGTGTAAGGATAACAGTCTGGTGAGGGCTGTTTTATGGCGGTGCAGCATGGGATGAGAACGCGTGGGGTGGATTTGAGGGGGGGTCGGGATTGCGTTACTGCAGCCTGTAGAGTTCTTTTGGCGCCAGAGGCCGCCGTGTAAAAGCCCCACCGGCCCTATCGCGGCGACTCGGCCCGTGAGCAGGGGCCTCGGCCTCGCTGCGCGAGGCTGAATCGCCGCTCTACGGGCCGGTGGGGCTTTTACACGGCAGCCTCTGGCTCGCGATTTCTGCTGTTCGCGGATGTTTGTGCAGTGACGATTTACGCGGGTTCTTGGGCGCGGCGTGCCAGGCCGCGGCGTACGTCGACGCGGGTCAGTAGCAACAGGCCGCCGACAAAGAAGATGCCTGTGACCAGGATGGCCAGGCGATGATTGCCCATCGTCAACCAGGTGACCAGGCCATACGTCAATGGTCCGACGACGGCGGCCAGTTGTACGGCGAAGGTCCAGAGGGCAAAGAATTCGGCCAGGCGTTTGCCGGGTGCGAGTGCGCCTACCATCGCGCGGCCGGCGCTCTGGCTTGTGCCCATGCACAGGCCAGCCAGGATGGCAGCGACCCAGAATACGGCAACGGTCACGGCGGCATAGGCCACCAACACCATGATGATCCAGCCGACGAGGGTGATGGCCAACGCTCGTTTGTGGCCTAT
This sequence comes from Bordetella genomosp. 4, assembly GCF_002261185.1. Lineage (GTDB taxonomy): Bacteria > Pseudomonadota > Gammaproteobacteria > Burkholderiales > Burkholderiaceae_B > Bordetella_A. Next base: position 54,242 of record NZ_NEVQ01000011.1, on the reverse strand, counting down.
ACGGTCTTGTACGTAGCCAAAACTGAAAGCGCCGACGGCGGCGCCGATGTTGACGGTGAATACCAGCAGCATGATCTGCGGCATGGTAAAGCCCATGACTTGGTCCGCATACACGGCAGCCAGGGTGACGACGACGGCGATGCCGGCCTGATAGCAGGCGCCGCACATCAGCAATCGGCGAAATTCGGGATAGTGGATGCCGGTATCGCGCCAGACGGCGGCCAGCTGGCTCAGCATCCCCGGCGCATTGAGCGCCATGCCCTGCGGCCTGGCCCGCTCGCGCAACAGGAAAAACGAGGGCAAAGCAGCCAGGGCAAAGACCGCCGCAGTGATGACGATGACCCACGGCACGTACTCGGACGCGGTCAATCCGCGCGATTCGCCTACGGTGACCGCAGCCAGGGACAGGCCCAACGTGAGCATGCCGCCGCAATAGCCAAAGCTCCAGCCCCATCCCGACACGCGGCCGAGCGCATCGGGCCGCGCCAGCTCCGGCAAGAAGGCGGCGACGACGGACTCGCCGATGCAATAGCAGTAGTTGGACACGGCCAGCGCTGCGAGTGCCAGCCACACGTCGCCCGGTCCGGCCTGGGTCAGCACCAGAGTGGCCACGACGCAGCCAATGGTGCTGGTATAGAGCAATCGCCGCTTGGCGGCCCGTGCATCGGCACGGGCGCCCAACCGCGGCATGGTCAACATGATCAACAAATATGACAACGACAACGCTGCCGTCCACGCCAGCGTGGCCCAATGGGCGCGCTGGCCCACCACGCTGACGAAATACGTGCTGAACACCGTGGTCAATATCACGGTGGTATAGCCCGAATTGGCGAAGTCATACATCGCCCAGGCCCATACCTCGCGGCGCGCCACGCCAGGATTCAACGCGCTCGAGACCTTACCCGGCGTGCTCTCGGTTGCGCCAGCCTGTGGCGGTAAAGGCTGTGTCACAGACCCAGCGCGGCGATACCTGCGCGAGCGATTTCGACGTCTTCGGAGGATTTCACCCCGGACACGCCCACCGCACCTACGACTTCGCCGTCGACGATCACGGGCACACCGCCCTCCAACAGGCCTTCGAGTTGCGGAACCGACAGAAAGGCATAGCGGCCATTGTTGATGATGTCCTCATAGCCGGCGGACTCGCGGCGGCCCAACGCAGCGGTTTTGCCCTTGGCCGGCGAAATGTAGCTGGAAATCGGCGCGGCGCCGTCCAGACGCAGCAGACCCAATGTATGCCCACCGTCGTCCACCACGGAGATGGTCACCGCCCAGCCGTTCTTGACGGCATGCGCTTCGGCGGCCGCCAGGATTTTCTTGACGTCTTCGGCGGTCAATACGGGTTTGCTTTTCATTGCAACGAATCCTTTATTTGTTCAAGAGAGGTCGGGTCTTCGATCGTAGTGAGATCGCCCGGGTCCCGGCCCTCGCACACCGCGACGATCGCGCGGCGCAGGACTTTGCCCGAGCGCGTTTTCGGCAATGCAGACACGAACCGGATACGGGCCGGGCGCGCCACCGCGCCCAACTGATCCTCTACCACACGCATGATATCGCCTTCCAGCGCGCGTGCATCGTCGGGCCGTTCTGCGGCCGCGGGATTTTTCAGTACAGCAAAGGCCATCGCCACCTGGCCTTTCAAGGAATCCGCGACGCCGACGACTGCACACTCGGCAATCCCCGCATGGCTATTGATGGACTCTTCGATCTCTCGCGTCCCCAAGCGATGACCCGCCACATTGATCACATCATCGGTACGGCCCAGGATGAACCAATAACCGTCTTCATCGACCCGCCCCCAGTCAAAGGTCGAATACAACTGCCGGCCGGGAATCGAGGTGAAATAGGTCTGCACGAACCGTTCGTCATCGCCCCAGATCGTCGACATCGCACCGGGCGGCAGAGGCGGCGCTATCGCAACGACGCCCTTTTCGCCCGGGCCCAGATCCTCACCCGTTTGCTCGCTGACAATGCGGGCATCAAAGCCGTACACGGGGAATGAAGGGCTGCCAAAGCGCGTCGGTACCCGCTCAACCCCAGGCTGGGCCGACAGGATTGGCCACCCCGACTCCGTTTGCCAATAATTGTCGATGATAGGCTTGCCCAGCCCTTGCGAAATCCATTGTGCCGTCGGCTCATCGAGCGGCTCGCCGGCCAGATAGACCGCACGCAGCGACGACAGATCGTGCCGCGACAGCAACTCGGGCGCCTGGCGCTTTAGCACGCGCACCGCCGTCGGGGCCGAAAACAGAGTATTGACGCCAAAGCGCTCGACCAGCTTCCACAATATTGCCCCATCGGGACGTACTGGCGTGCCTTCGTACAGGACCGTCGCCTGTCCGCCGATCAGCGGCCCATACACAATATAGGAATGCCCGACGACCCAGCCTATGTCGCTGGTGCAAAAATAGGTGTCGCCCGGCTTGCCATCGAACAGATATTCCATGGACGACGCCAGCGCCACGGCATAACCACCCACGTCGCGTTGCACGCCCTTAGGCTTGCCGGTCGTACCCGAGGTGTACAAGATATAGCTGGGCTCGGAAGACTCCAGCCATTGCACCGGCACCTGGGCGTCGTCGTGACGCTGCCTCAGCTCGGCATAATCCAGGTCGCGGCCCGGCTGACGATCGCACGGCGCCAAGCCGCGATCCAGCACGATCACCGCGCCCGGCGGATGCGTACACAGGCTGAGCGCTTTGTCGAGCAAAGGCTTGTACGGCACGACCTTGCCTGCCCGAGAGCCGGCATCGGTCGAGACGATGACTTTCGGCGTCGCGTCATCGATGCGCTGTGCCAGATTCACCGAGGCAAACCCGCCAAACACCACCGAATGCACCGCCCCCAGACGCGCGCAGGCGAGCATCGTAAACACGGCCTCGGGCACCATCGGCATATAAAGCAGCACGCGATCGCCACGGCCCACGCCCTGCTCGCGCAGCATGGCGGCCACGGCATTGACCTCGTCATACAGTTGCCGGCGCGTGTACGTGATTTCTTTATCGACCTCGGTAGACACCCAGATCAGTGCGGGCTGGTCGGCCTGCTGCGGCACCCAACGATCAACGGCGTTGTAGCAAAGATTGGTCTGCCCCCCGACAAACCAGCGGGCAAAAGGCGGACGGGAAAAATCCAGCACTTGTTCGAAAGGCGTTTCCCAATGAATGCGCTCGGCCTCGGCACGCCAGAAGGCATCGCGGTCGTCAATGGAACGGCGGTGAAAATCGCGGGTTCTTTGCATACCTGTCTCCGGTGATATGCGGACGCTTTGGTCTCGTTTGCGCTATTGTCGCGGTCAAAGCTTGCATCAGACTTGCCGCTGAACCTGGGGTATTCCCGTAGATATCGGGCTGATTTGGCGCTGCTCTGCGGGAAATAGAAAATAAATAGGCTATTTGGTGTAAGTATTTACCCAATTTGAAACCAAGCATTTGCTAGAATCGCGGCATCCCACATTTTTACGGCGATGCCCTTCTGCGGGGCGGCCCACACCGGCACTCATGACGCGCGCGCACCACACGCAAAGCGACCGCTTTACTTATCGTATTCCGGGTTTACTGATTGCTGCGCTTTGCGTGGTGCTAGCGGGTTGCGCGAGCACCACTCGCCACAATGCTGACGCAGGCATCCTGGATGAACAGGATATCGAACTCGCGTCATTGTCGAGCGATCCCATCGGGGCGCTGGCCACTTCCACCACCACTCGCCGTACCATCAGTGCCGAACGGCAGCAGGCTATTGCCAATCCATTGATCGACACAGCTTTGGATCAGCTTGGCATACGCTATCGCTTCGGTGGCTCATCGCCCGACACGGGCTTTGATTGCAGCGGCTTGGTGGCCTACAGTGCCGAACACGGTTTAGGGTTGAAACTGCCCCGCAACGCATCGGCCATTGCGTTGGTAGGCACGTCGATCGACAAACAAGAACTGCGGCCCGGTGATCTGGTGTTTTTCAATACTCTAGGGCGGCGCTATTCGCATGTAGGAATCTATCTGGGCGATGACCGTTTCGTGCACTCGCCCAGCGCAGGCGGCGTGGTTCGCATCGAGAAAATGACTATGAAATATTGGGCCAAACGCTATAACGGGGCCCGGCGTCTCGATGGCAATCTGGTGGCGGCAGCCGGTAATACACGGCGTTGATGACTCCATCTCGGTGAATCATCGCGCCATAGAAAGCGCTGGTACAAACCAAGCGGGAGTGTCAGGCCCCGCCATCTGTTGCGTGAATACCGCTCGGCACGCTACGTGCCATCAAACGAAAACAGGCCCGATCGGCAACAGCTGACATCGGGCCCGAATAGGCGCGCCATCAATGCAGGCCGCACAGGCCGCACTGCTGCAAAGCCTGCTGCATGCTGCAGACCGAACGGCGGCATGCCACCACCCGGATACCACCGCGCTGGGCCGCGTTCCGGAAGGTCTTCATTACGTTGTGCCCCAGAAAATCTGTCAGCAAAATGACCAGCTGGGTGCCCGAAGGCAGTTGCAGGGTTTTTTTCTGGTGAGACGGATCGCGACCACTGATGTGATGCGTGATCGATATGTTGTGCCCTTTCAGCAGGTCTGGAATATTGCCCAGCCTGTCGGCGCCTACTACCACTGCGCTAAGCGCTGCTGTCATGATGTGTACTCCAGATCGTTGAGGAAGTGGAGTTAATGATAATGATTCCTATTTTTTAGTCAACACAAATGAGATCGGTTCTTATTTAATATTTTTATCGGCTTTTGATCTGGCATAGCAAGGCTCTCAAACGTGATAAGAAGTCACATAAATCGGTAATAAGCTAAGCCGGAAATGACAGGAAATGCGATAAAAAAACCCGGCATGAAGCCGGGCCGGTATATCTGCAACACAAGGAAATCCGCGTTTATTCGCGACTGCCCTGCACTGCGTCGGTGACGACCTGACGCGTCAGCGCAGGCGCCATCATTTCCAGGAAGGTGTAGACGTAGTCGCGCAGGAATACGCCCGCTTTGACGCCTACGCGCGTGGTGTGTGTACCAAACAGGTGCCCTACCGGCAGGCCGACCAGATTGCCGTCGCGGCGTGGATCGTAGGCGACCCCGGCAATGATGCCTATGCCCAGGCCGACGTCGACGTAGGTTTTGATCACGTCGGCGTCAATAGCCTCGAGCACGATATCGGGATGGATGCTTTGGCTGGCGAATACTTCGTCGATCGTGCTGCGGCCGGTAAAGGCGCGGTCGTAGGTCACGATGGGATATTCGGCCAATTGCGCCAGGGTCAGGTTTTTTGCGGCGCTGGAGGTCAGTTCAGCCAGGGGATGATCCGGCCGGACGACGACGGTGTGTTCCCAGGCGTAGACGGGCAAGGTCGCCAAGCCTGGCGTCAGCGCCAATGATTCAGTCGCCAGTGCCAGGTCGGCCTGTTCGTGCAACACCATTTCGGCCAATTGGGCGGGGCTGCCTTCGGCCAAGGATAGGTGCACTTTGGGGAATTGTTTGCGAAAGTCCGGGATTACGCGCGGCAACAGGTAGCGGGCCTGGGTATGGGTGCATGCAATGACCAGGCCGCCCTCGTCGCGGCGGGCGAACTCGTCGCTGACTTTTTTCAGGTTGTCGACTTCGCGCATGATGCGGTCGATGACTTGGGACACTGCCAGGCCGGGCTTGGTCAGGCCTTTGATGCGCTTGCCATGGCGTTCGAAGATCTTGATGCCGAGTTCGTCTTCGAACTCGATGATGGCCTTTGATACACCCGGTTGTGAGGTGTATAGCATCCGGGCTGCTTCGGTTAGGTTGAAGTCGCGGCGGATGGTCTCGCGGACGAAACGGAATTGTTGCAGGTTCATAATGGCCCCGGATAGATTGGGGCATTATAGGTTATATAGAAGGTGTTTTATATTACTTGTATTTATAAACTTAGAGGCGGATGTGTCCCTGCATTGGTGCATGGGGTTTGGCTGTTGCGGGGCATTAGTCGGCGTTCTTAAGACGTTTACCGCAGCCGGGCAAGAGGGATGGGCGGGCCTGGTCCGCTGACTCGTCCCCTGAACGGGGACTCGGCCTACGTCCGCGAAGGATCGGCGGGCCGGGGGCCAAACTCGCTTCGCTCAGACATGGCCCCCGGACTTCCCCCGCCGATCCTTCGCGGACTCGGCAGCTCCCAACAGGCCCGCCCACCCCTCTTGCCCGGCTGCGGCAAACTCGCGTTAGAGGGCTCGCGGAGGTTTCCTGTGGCTGGTTGGGCTCCATGGGGTGGAGCCCGCCCTGTGACCAAACTGGGAGTCAGCGCATTGAGATCGTGGTGTTTACCGTTCTTCCGTGCGCGGACCAGCGGGCTGTGACTGTTTTGGTTTGGGTCCAGAACTGGACTGCCTGTTTTCCGTTCGGGCCCAGGTCGCCCAGTTTTGAGCCGCGAGAGCCTGTGAAACTGAACCATGCTACGGGTACAGGGATGGGGATGTTGATCCCGACTTGGCCTACGTCGATATTGTTTTGGAAATAACGGGCGGCGCCGCCGTCTTGGGTGAATAGCGCGACACCGTTGCCGTTGGGATTGCGGTTGATGAACGCTACGGCGTCCTCTAGGGTTTCGACGCCTACCACGCATAGCACGGGGCCAAAGATTTCCTCGGTGTAGATGGTCATGTTTTCGGTCACGCCGTCGAACACGGTCGGGCCGACAAAGTTGCCTTCTTCAAAGCCGGCGACTTTCAGGTTACGGCCATCGAGCAACAGTTTGGCTCCTTCGTCCACGCCTTTCTGGATCAGGCTCTCGACGCGTTTTTTGGCATTGGGCGATACCAGCGGGCCCAGATCGGCCTCGCGGTCGGTACCGGCGTTGACTTTCAGGCGTTTGGCGCGCTCGACGAAGTCAGGCAGCCAGTTGCGGGCCTCGCCCACCAGCACGGCAACCGATGCGGCCATGCAGCGCTGACCAGCTGCGCCGAACGCGGCGCCGATCAGTTGGTTGAGCGCGACTTCGGGATCGGCGTCCGGCAAGATCACGCAGTGGTTCTTGGCGCCCATCATGGCCTGGCAACGCTTGCCGGCGTTGGAGGCTCGTTGATAGATCTCTGAACCTACCCGGGTCGAGCCGATGAAGGATACGGCTTTGATGTCGGGGTGTTCGCACAGGCCGTTGGCGATTTCAGGGCCGCCGTGCACAACGTTCAGTACGCCCGGCGGCAAGCCTGCCTCCAGGGCCAATTGGGCGAGGAACAGTGATGACGTTGGGTCTTGTTCCGAGGGCTTGAGCACAAAGGTATTGCCGCACGCCACCGCGATGGGGAACATGAAGCACGGCAACATCACGGGGAAGTTGAACGCTGTGATGCCGGCGCACACGCCCAGCGGTTGAATCAGGGTATAGACGTCGATGCCGCCCGCTGCATTCTCGGCGTATTCGCCCAGTTGCAGGTTGGCGATCGAGCATGCGTGCTCTACGACCTCCAGGCCGCGGCCTACTTCGCCCTCGGCGTCAGGCAGGGTTTTGCCGTGCTCGCGCGTGATCATTTCGGCGAGCTTGCCTGTGTTTTCACGCAGCAGTTGCTGCAGCTTCAGCATGACGCGCATGCGTGCGCCCTGCCCGGCATTACGCCAGGTCTGAAAGGCCTCTTTGGCATTGGCTACCGCGAGATCCAGCTCGTCACGCGTCGCAAAGGGGACGCGGGCGACAACTTTCTGCGTGGCGGGGTCAATGACGTCGCGCCATTCTGTCGTCTTGGACTGCACGAGCTTGCCGCCGATCAGTAGCGGGACGTTGGGAACTTCACTCATGATGACTCCTTATTCCGAAAAAATCCGCTGCGCTCCCGCGCAGCCCGTGATTTGAAAAGACTCCACGCCCGCCGCTACGTTGGGATGCTGCGCCTGAACTGGCACTGTTCCTGCATGGCGGGCCTGGGATAAAAATAAAAGCTATTTCTTGAGCAGCGGGCAGCTGGAGTCCGCCAACGGCTGAAAGGCTTCGTCGGCCGGGATCGTGGCGATCAACTTGGAATAGTCCCAACCGCCTTTGGATTCGTCCGGTTTTTTGACCTCATACAAGTACATGTCGTGAATCACGCGACCGTCGGGCCGGATGCTGGCGTTGCGCATGATCGGATCTTTGATGGGTAGCTCGCGCATCTTGTCGGCCACTGCGCGCCCTTCGGTGCTGCCTGTGGCGGCGACTGCTCGCAGATAATGCAAGACGCTGGAATACACGCCTGCCTGCGTCATCGTCGGCTTTAACCCGCGAAACGCTTTTTCGAATCGAGCTGACCATTCGCGTGTCGCGTCGTCGTAGTCCCAATAAAAGCCGTCGACATAGGACAGGCCTTGCGCGTTATCCAGACCCAAGGCGCGCAGATCCGAGAGGAATATCAACAACGACACCAGCCGTTGGCCACCCGCCACAATGCCGAATTCGCGAGCCTGCTTGACGGCATTGACGGTGTCCTGGCCGCCATTGGCCAAGGCCACGACTTGGGCTTTGGAGCTCTGCGCCTGCAATAGATAGGAGGCAAAATCGGGCGCATTCAAGGGATGACGCACCGAGCCCGCCACGGTGCCGCCCAGGGCTTTCACGGCCTTGGCGGTGTCGGCCTCGAGGGAATGGCCGAAGGCATAGTCCACGGTGATGAAATACCAGGACTTGCCGCCCGCCCGTACCGTGGCTTTGGCCCCGCCCGCCGATTGCGAATAGGTATCGAACATCCAGTGGAAACCGACCGGCGAACATTCTTTATTGGTCAGCGCGGTCGTCGCCGGCCCGGAGAACATCACGACCTTGTCTTTTTCGCGGGCAATACCCTGTACGGCCAGGGCGACGGCGGAATTGGTCAGGTCGGCGATCGCGGTGACGCCTTCGCGGTCGAACCATTCACGGGCACGGGCGGCGCCGACGTCAGCCTTGTTTTGATTGTCGGCCGACACCAGTTCGATCTTCATGCCCTTGCATTCGGCGGCCAGACAGTCGTCAATCGCCATCTGTGCCGCGGCCACCGAGCCGGGGCCGCCCATTGCGGCATAGGTACCCGACATATCTGTCAGCACCCCGATTTTGACGGGCGGCTTGTCCGCGGCTAAGGCTGGGGCGGTCAAGATGGCGCCCAGGCACAAACTAGCGGCCAGGCCGCGCGCATGCAGTGTCATGATGATTGTCTCCGGTGATTATTTATCTTGTTTGCAGGCCGATGCACCGTTCGGACCTGCCGGTCTAGTGTAGATGTGTAAAAATCATCCAGCAACAGCACAAATTGCACATTCGTTGTGCATGAATACACAAGGAAGGCACGATGCTGGATTGGGACAGTCTGCGCTATTTTCTGGAGGTCGCCCGCACGCAGCGCGTCAGCGCTGCCGCACGCAAATTGGGTGTGGAGCACACGACGGTGTCGCGGCGCATACGCGCACTGGAGGCCGAACTCGACTCTCTGCTGTTCGAAAAATCGCGCAACACGGGATTCCTGCTGACCGAAGACGGTCATCGGCTATTCGTCTACGCCGAGCAAATGGAAAGCGCAGTGCATACGGCGCGAGAAAATTTGTCGGGAATCGGACAAGCCCTATCGGGCCATCTGCGCATCGGGGCGACCGAGGGCTTTGGCAGCTATGTGTTGACGCCACTGGCGGCGGACTTTCAGCGGCGCTATCCCCATATCACGCTGGACATCCTGCCGGTGCCGCGTTTTGTCAGCCTGTCCAAACGCGAAGCGGATCTGGCCATCACCATTGAACGGCCGCAACGCGGACCGTATGTGTGCACCAAACTGTGCGACTACACCTTGCGGCTATATGGCACGCCGGGATATCTGGCCGATCACGCGCCGATCACGCGCCGCGCGGATCTGACCGAGCATACGTTCATCGGCTATGTGGATGAATTGCTGTTCAGCGAGCGGCTGCGATATCTGGAAGACCTGCTGCCCGAGAGCCGGGTCGTCTTGCGCAGCACAAGCGTGATTGCCCAATATCACGCCGCGCTGCAAGGCAGGTCGCTGGCTATTTTGCCCTGCTTTATCGCCGCCCAAGATCCACGGCTGGTGCCCGTGCTGGAAAATGACATCGCCATCACGCGCAGCTTTTGGATGTACTGCCACGAAGACCTGCACAAACTCAAACGAATGGCGATTTTGTGGGATTTCATGCGCAAATCCGTGATGCGCAATGCCAAGCTATTAGCGGGCAAACAAGGGGTAATGCGTTATCTGCCCTGAGCCCTGGCAGCTCACGCGCCTTTTGGCGCCTTGACCCGTAAACGGCGCATCAGCAAATACAGCGCCAAGCCGGCGACAACGGCATGGATGACCCACACCCCGACACCGAATGGCAGTTTGCCGCTGCTGATCCAGGCTCGCGACAGGTTGATCAGATTCATGTAGAGCAAGCCGACAAGACCCGCAATCAGCAGATCGCCCGAACGGCCCAGGCGCGGATTCACAGCGCCCAGCGGAATCGCCAGCAGCGCCAGATTCAGGGCCGCGATGGGCAGGGAAATCCGCCACATGATCTGTGACCATGAACTATCCGTGTCATCGGCCACCAACTGCAACGTCGGGCGCGCCTTGCTCGAACGCTCTGCCGCAGCTCGCGCCTCGGCGACCGGATCGCCGGACTTGCTCTCCAGGCGAAAACCATATCCCTCAAAGTCCACCAGGCGAATTTCGGGGGTACCCGGCTTCAGATCATAACGATGGCCTTTACCCAGGACCAGGAAACGATCGCCATTGGGTTCGGTCTCGATACGTGCACTGCTGGCGGTCATGACGCTGTGCCATTCGGGGCCGGTTTCGCGAGCGAATACGGCGCCCAGCTCATCACTGGCCTGAGTGGGTTCTTCAGCAAAAAAGACTCTTTCTCCGCCGTTGGATTCGGCAAACTGGCCGGCCGCGACTTTCGACAGGTCAGAACGCTGTTCGAAGCGCTCGCGATATTCCGCAATCTGGCGATACGCCCACGGAGAGGCGCCTAGCGTCAGGACCGCGACAAGAATCGACACTGGTATCGCCACGCGCAAGACGGGACGCAGCCAATCGGCCAGTGACAACCCGCTGGCGAACCAGACCACCATTTCGGATTCGCGATAATTGCGGGTCACCGTCGTCAACACAGCGATGAACAGGGATACCGCCAATACGGTAGGCAACGCAGTAATGGTGGAAAACGCGGCCAGCCCCAGGACGACATCTGCGCCGATAGTTCCGCCCGCGGCTTCGCCCAACAGGCGTACCAAGAGGACGCTAAGCCACACCACGACCAACGTGGAAAACACGACCCCAGCATGGCTGGTGATCTCAGCAACGACAGACCGTTTGAATAGAGACATGTGAGAATATGCGGGATAATCAACCGCACTGCACCACGCACACGGGAATCCTCCATGGAATTTAGCACACAGACCACCGCCTCTTTGCACCAAATCAAGACAGCCGCACTGGCGATAGGCGTCTATGCTGACGGCGAGCTCAGTCCCGCCGCCGACGTCATCGACCGCGCGAGCAATCACGCCGTGCGCAATGTCGTCAAAACCGAGTTCCGTGGGCGTGCAGGCGCTACGCTGGTCTTGCGGGCCTTGCCGGGTGTCAGCGCGCAACGCGTCGTGCTGGTCGGCCTGGGCAAGCAAAGCGAATACAACGCCCGCGCACATGCATCGGCTGAGCAAGGCTTTGCCGCGGCCTGCGTCGCTGCCCGCCTGACCGAGGGGGTATCCACCCTGGCCGCCAACCCGATCGCCGAGGTCGATCTGCGCGCCCGTGCGCGTGCCGCGGCCATTGCCGCCGGCGCAGCTACTTATCACTATGACACCACGTTCGGCTCGCCTGACCGGGAGAACCGTCCAAAACTGAAAAAAATCGTGCAGGTCGTCGAGCGCGCCGACGCCGCAGCGGCTCAGCAAGGCTTGCGCGAAGGCGCCGCCATTGCCCACGGGATGGAATTGACTCGCACGCTGGGCAACCTGCCCGGTAACGTTTGCACACCAACCTACTTGGGTGAAACCGCCAAAAAACTGGCGCGCGAGTTCCAGTCGCTCAAGGCCGAAGTCCTGGATCGCAAACAAGTCGAGGCGCTCGGCATGGGTTCGTTCCTGTCGGTTGCCCGTGGATCCGAGGAACCGCTGCGCTTCATCGTGCTGCGCCATCAGATCAAGAACGCCAAGAAATCAAAATCCGGACCGGTCGTGCTGGTCGGCAAGGGCATCACGTTCGACGCGGGCGGCATCTCGCTCAAGCCGGCGGCCACCATGGACGAAATGAAATACGACATGTGCGGCGCAGCCAGCGTGCTCGGAACGTTCCGCGCCCTGGCCGAACTGGAGCTGCCGGTCGAAGTCGTCGGCCTGATTCCCGCCTGCGAAAACCTGCCCAGCGGCAAAGCCAACAAGCCTGGCGACGTCGTAACCAGCATGTCGGGCCAGACCATCGAAATCCTGAACACGGATGCCGAAGGCCGTCTGGTGCTGTGCGATGCCTTGACCTACGCCGAACGCTTCAAACCCTCGGCTGTCATCGATATCGCCACCTTGACCGGCGCTTGCGTGGTCGCCCTGGGCCATGTCAACACCGGGCTATTCTCGCCCGACGACAGCCTGGCCAGTGCCTTGTTGTCGGCAGGCAAACAGTCGCTCGATACGGCATGGCGCATGCCGATGGATGACGCCTACCAAGACCAGTTGAAATCGAACTTCGCCGACATTGCCAACATTGGCGGCCCACCTGCGGGTGCGGTCACGGCGGCGTGCTTCCTGTCGCGCTTTACCAAGGCCTATCCCTGGGCGCACCTGGACATCGCCGGCACCGCATGGCGCAGCGGCAAGGACAAGGGAGCCACCGGCCGCCCCGTGCCCTTGTTGATGCAGTACCTGCTGGATCAGGCCTGAGTCTGCTGCATGCTTATTAACATTCCCGCGCCAGGAGAAGCCGGCCATTCTCGAGACGGCTTCCTCCTCATGGAGGGGCGGCAGGGCCTTGCCCTGCCCTGGCGCAGACTTCAGAACTGCGTTCATTCATGACGCGCATCGATTTTGCTTTTGGGGCCAACGACAGATTGCGTGCCGCCTGCCAGGTAGCGCGCAAGCGTTATCTGGCAGGCCAGCGGCTGGTGGTGTACTGCGCCAACGGATCCCGCCTGTCCGCGTTCGATCGTCTGCTTTGGGCGTTTGACGATATTTCTTTCGTGCCGCACGTGCTGGCAAGCGACCCCTTGGCTGCCAGCACGCCCGTGATCCTGACGGCATCTCCGCCGGCCCCGCCCTCCTCGGATAATGACGAGGGACCGTGGCTGATGAATCTCGATGATGATTGCCCGCCCGGCTACGAAGCATTCCCCCGAGTGCTGGAGATTGTGTCTGGAGAGCCCGACGACCGTCAGGCAGCGCGCCAGCGCTGGCGGACTTATCAGGCTGCCGGACACGATCTGCACGGCCACGATCTCGCCGGTCGTTTAGCATAAGGGCTGATTCAGGAGCCCTTATGCCCCACTATTCAGACCCTGGCATCCCTACTTTGACGCAACGCGTCGAGCCGACTTTGACTCCTGCGCAGCCGGACAAGGGCCAAACCACGCCAGATCATCACGCTGATTTGCCAGTCCTGACCGATGTCGCCGATTTGACCCCGGCGTCGCCCCCTTCCCGGACAACACCGGACGTACGACAGGACGACAACGACCTTCCGGTCTTGACTGACATCGCCCGCTCAACACCTGTGACGGCCACGCCCCGCCCGCCCGCATCCGAGCGTCAGGACCGAGACGAGCTCCCTGTGTTGACCGAAATCGCAAACGACGATGATGCAGGATATTCCGCATCGGAAACCACGGCCGGAGCTGCTGGCGGCGTCGGCCTGCCGCAGGCGGCCTTCAGCACCACGGCCGGCGGCACAGATGCCAACACGGCTGTCCTCAGAGCGGCCCTGCAGGCCGAACTCGAACAAGCCCTGCAAGAGGCACTGGACGACGCAGCGGCAGGCGTGCGCGCCCGCCTGGAAGCGGAATTGCCCACGTTGATCACACGCGCGCTGAGCAAAGTCCGGCCGGGGTGAGGTCAGAAAGCCTTTCGACCGGAACAGGCGGTGTATCACAGCCATGGCAAAGTCTGCCCTGGCTGGGCAACGTGCGAGCCTGGACGCCGGTATTTACCCCTTGTTTCGTGCTATATGGCCCCCATATATTGGGCTCAAGGCAACCCTGATACCGACAAATCTTGCCTAGAAGTAGATTTTTCAGGGAACTGTAAGGTATCCTATCCCTCTAATACGTTGGGCAACCCCCGTTTGCCGTACACAGGAGCCGTCCATGAACGATTACCGTCCTTCCCCTTTCAACCGCTCTGGCGCCTATGCTGGCGCGCCGGGTGAAGTCGTCCGCAATAAAGTCCTGCGCAACACCTATTGGCTGCTGGCGCTGTCGCTGATCCCCACCGTGCTGGGCGCGGCGGTAGGCCTGTATAGCGGCATCAACCAGGTCATGATGGCCAGCCCGGGCATGTCGGCCATCATCTTTCTGGTCGGCGCCTTTGGCCTGATGTTCGCCATCGAAAAGAACAAAAACAGCTCGCTGGGCGTCGTCCTGCTGCTGGCCTTTACGTTCTTTATGGGTGTGATGCTGTCGCGCCTGCTGGGGTTTGTGCTCGGCATGGGTAATGGCGCTCAGCTGGTCATGACCGCCTTCGGCGGTACGGCCGTGGTGTTCGGTACCATGGCAACGCTGGCCACCACCATCAAGCGCGACCTGTCCAGCATGCAGAAATGGCTGTTTACCGGCGCGGTGGTCATTCTGGTCGCCGCACTAGCCAACATCTTCCTGCAGATGCCGGCACTGATGCTGACCATCTCGGTCCTGGCCATCGTGATTTTCTCGGCCTTCATGCTGGTGGACCTGCAGCGTGTGGTCAATGGCGGCGAGACCAACTACGTGTCGGCGACCTTGGCCATCTATCTGGACGTCTACAACGTCTTCTCGAACCTGCTGATGCTGTTGGGCATCTTTGGCGGTAATCGCGAATAAACCGTCCGCAGCTCGGCATCCTGAGGCCCGCCTTGTGCGGGCCTTTTTCATTGCAGGCTTTTTTAGGGTTGATTCAGCTGTGGCGAGGATCGGGCGGCGGCTTGATCCCAGACCGTCATCAGACTGGTAATCGCCCTGTCCAATACGCCGACAGGCACACCGTCTCGAGCCTGCACAGACAGGCCAACAAGAAAACCGTGAAAGACCGCAGCAAAAGCGCGGACATCGGTGTCCGAGGGAAGTTCGCCGGCGTCGACCGCTCGCCGCACGCAACGCTCGTAGCCTTCGCGTGTTCGTGCGCGCTGCTTTGCCAGCGCCTTCTGCATATGGCCATTCTCAGGTCCGCATGTACTTGCCGCAAACACGAGCAAGCAGCCTTTGGGATGACCGCGTTCCGTCTGCATTGCCGCGGAGCGGCGTAGCGCCAACTCAACAGCATCACGCGGGGAGAGAGCGTCATCCCATAAGCAAGCGTTGACCTGGCCATGCGTGGCGGCATAACGCTGCACGACCTCTCGAAACAATGCTTCTTTCGAAGCAAAGGCCGCATAGAAACTCGGCGCGGTAATCCCCCCGCCTATACCGGCTTTCAGCAAAGCCAGGGAAGTAGATTCGTAGCCATGCTCCCAAAACAGATGCATGGCCTGTTCGATGGCCGCGTCCCGATCAAACGTACGCGGACGACCCATCTGTGCCATATCGGATTCCTTTGTTTGACCATATACATACTAATCGATACAAAACCCATTGACCAGGCACGACGATCCCATCTACATTTATACCGATCGATATAAAAGGAGTTTTGTTATGAAGAATGCACTCGCAGGCAAGACGGCTCTGGTCACCGGCGGCAGCCGCGGTATCGGGGCTGCTATTGCCAGAGCCCTGGCGGAGCAAGGCGCAGACGTCGCCATTACCTATGGCGTATCGCGCGACAAAGCGGAAGCTGTCGCCATGGAGATTCGGGCGCTAGGCCGCCGTGCCGAGGTCATCGCCGCAGATGCCTCCGATGCAGCGCAGGTCGTCGCAGCGGTGGACACGACGGTTGCAAAGCTCGGCAAGCTCGACATCCTGGTCAACAATGCCGGCAACTTTCTGACCGGCACCATCGATCAGCTCTCGCTCGATGACTTTGATCGCACCATGTCGGTGAATCTGCGCGCGGTGTTCGCAGCCACACTACAGGCGGCAAAATACCTGCCCGATGGCGGACGCATTATTTCTATTGGCAGTTGTCTCGCGCGGCGTGCGGGGCGCAGCGGGATCAGTCTCTATGCTGCGAGCAAGTCGGCCTTGGTCGGCCTGACCAAAGGCGTGGCACGTGACTTGGGCAAGCGTGGCATTACGGTCAACGTGATCCATCCTGGGCCGATCGATACCGACATGAACCCTGCCGATGGAGCCTCAGCGGCCTCGGCAGCAGCGGCATTGGCCCTGCCCGCCTATGGCCATGTCAATGACATTGCTGCCACGGTGGTTCATCTGGCAGGTGAGAGCGGACGCTATATCACGGGCGCCGAAATCGACGTGGACGGCGGATTTAGCGCGTGAGCGGTCAGTGCGAATGGTCGCTATAGGCCGCGTTGACGCGAGCTCTGTCTGCATCAATACGCGCATTCATCTCGGCAAGCTCTGCCTTGGCCTGGTCACGAAACGCCTGCATGTCGGCGTGCAGGTCATCATGATGTATCTTCAATTCGTTATACGCGTCGCGCGCGGACTGAGCATCAGTTTGTCCGTCCTCAATCATGCGGTGTGTCATGTCCAGAAACTGGGCCGACTCGCGATTGATGATATTTGAGACACACGTGTTGGCGTGATTTGAGGCGTGTAGCGCTTGCTGCGTATTTTCGTCCTTCACATGCAGGGCCGCTGTTTCGTACGCGGCCTTTTTTTCCGGGTTGGAATACCTGACACGCAGGTGCTTTTCCAGTTCGCGCTGATTCGCGGCGTGCACATATACACCGCCGCCTGCGTGAGCGACTTGCTCGAGCGTGTGGCGATCCTTTTTGGAAACGTCGAAGCCGATGATGTTCACCACCGCTTTCACATTGGAATTATGCAGCGCCTGTGCAGCGGCAATCGGGTCTCCGCCACACGTTTCCAGCCCGTCCGACACGACGAAGACGACCCTATGGCCTTTTTTCTTATTCGTGTCGGGTTTGAACGCAGCTCCTGCCTGGGTAATCGCTGCAGCTAAAGGCGTCCAGCCTTTGGCTTGCAAGCCATCTAATGCCTTGTCGAGTTTCGGCCCATCCACGCGAGCCGAATCCGAAAGCATCTCTACTGCCGCACACGACATCGCCTTGTCTCGTTCGTCATTGCTACCGCGATGGCCAAACGCTAATAAACCCACCTCGGCATCGCTCGGGACCGTCTGCAGAAACGCGCGCGTAGCGGTTTTGGCAGCGTCCAACTTGCGCTTGCCACCCGCGCGGCCTCGCATCGAGCCCGAGGCGTCAAGGGCGATGACGGCTTGGTTCCACTGTTGTCCCAGTGTCTGAGGTGCATCCGGCAGGGGCGGCCCCGCATGCAGGCGATAGTCTGAATAGCAGGCATCGGCAGACTCCCCAAACTCGGAGAGAAAATCCGTATATAGATCCTCCGCCGTCCAGAAGTCCCTTTTTGCGGCCAGTGTTGGAACATCGGCGCTTTTGACAGCGAGAGGCGACAGCAAGACGCAGCAGACGGCCAACCCTAGCCATCGGCGTGTCGCCAAGCGGGTTTTATACGTCGATGCTGCGCCGTTCAAGATTCGCCTCCGTCAGAGGGGGCGATGCTCATCGCCCCCAGATTCCGGGGCCAACGATACCACCAGCGCCAGCACCATGGCGCCGAAAAACCTTGGCAAAGGCGTTACAAGCGCTACGGCCTATAACCGCTGTAAGCGCGACGACCGCCCTTTAACTCGCGCGGTCTTTCAATTCGGGCACACCCATCGCCTCGGCACAGTGCGCGCAGCAATACATGCTTCCCTCTTTCTCAAGCCCGTGCCCAATGATCCGGACGCCGCAATGTTCGCAAGTGGGCGCCAGCGTTTTAATGGCGCATTCAAAGCTATCGAACGTATATGACTTTCCTTGGATAGCTATTTCAAAAGATTTGTCATATTCATTTCCACATGAATCACACTTCGCCATATCGGCCTCCTCGGTTAAGTCGTCTTGAATGAGTCGCCTGGGCGGGCTATATACGCCCCGTCCGGCGTCTCAGGAGCCCGCAAGTCTTAAGCCTGGCTGGCTGTGCCCGAGGGAGTGCTGCTCACGATCGCGCGGCTGCATGCAAGCTGCTCTGCTGCATACGGATATAGGTATATTTTCTCGTAACGAGCAAATTTTTCTGTCTGTCCGACCACACGTCGCCGAACGGCGTATCGATCGGCCTGAGACAGTAGCGCGGCGCTCAGAAGCCCCTCCCGCAGCGGCTCATTAACGAGGCGGATAAGGCGATACACGCAAGAGATTCGCCAGGTGCGCACAGTTGAGCGCCAGCTCTGTCGTCGTCTGAGCCGTCTTTTGCGGCGTAACAGGCAAGTCGTCAAAGTTCGTTTTTTGCATAGCTTCGCCGACCCAATAGGTCACTGCGCTCGCCGGCAATGTGAAACCCACATCATTCAAGGCCTGAAACAGCTCGGCACTGACATGGTGTGCACCATCCTCATTACCTACGACGACGACCCCAGCTACTCGGCCGTAAGTCACCATACGCCCGGCGTCATCCAACTCGCCTAAAAAAGCGTCCATACGTTCGAGAATGCGCTGGCATACGCTGGAAGGATGGCCGAGCCAAATCGGTGTTCCCAATATCAGAATGTCGGCCGCGAGAATGCGCCGCCGCAGATCCGGCCATTGGTCGCCCGCGCCTTCGTCCGACGTGACGCCGGGTGAAATGGTCAAGTCGACGGCACGTACCACGTCGTCACATTGAACATCCTGCTTGCGAAGCGCCTCGACGACCTGGCCAAGCAGCTTTTCACACGATGAGGCGGCAGGAGATTTTTTGAGTGTGCAATTAATGGCAATCGCTGAAAGAGCCATGACGCGTCCTCCGTAGGCAGACGCCATGATTGCGCAAGATCCATTCCCGCGGGACACAAGCCCCTCAGGCAGTCATAGCAGGGCGGCGGCTCGATTTGCCAGATCCGTTTTACGAATCGTGTGACAAGCGCGATGGTTACAAGCGCTGCAAATCCAGTAATACGCGGCGCGTGGACAAGGGACGGCCGACCAAATTGGCGGCCAAGCGCTCACGGAGATCTCGCCGTAATGCAGGCTCAATCGCTGGGTCATCGAAATCCGGCGCGGCCTCGTCGATGCCATAGCCGGTTTCACTGAGCAAGGTCCATTCAAAGCGCCGCAACGCACCGGCTGCCCGTGTTCCGCCCGCCAATTGCTGCAATGCCGTGTCGTAGGCATCGAACAAGGCAGGATGCGCGTCCTCGCGCGGCAGCAGGCGCAGCAGCAGCTCGTTCATGTACCAGGCGGACATGAGTGCCGTGCCTTTCAACGGCCGCAGGCCTACGACCTCGGCACGAGTCAGGGTTTTGACTTCGCCCGCACCGCTCCACGACAACAGCAGTGGTTGAAACGCGGATAACACCGGCCGTAACACCGAATACGGCCGCTTTGCCCCCTTGGCGACCAAGGCCACACAGCCGTGATCGCGGGAGAAACTCTGAACGATAAGAGAGGTTTCGCGCCACGGCGTGGCGTGGAGCATAAAGGCAGGGCAATCCTGGACGCGATGCGCCCTTTTACTCATAGCCTAAATCGCGCAACGCACCTTCGCGGTCGGACCAGCCTTTGCGCACCTTGATATAGACCTCGAGATGCACAGGCTTGTCGACCAGCTTGGCGATATCTTGGCGCGCCTCGGTCGCGATGCGCTTCATATGTTCGCCGCCGGCGCCCAGCAGGATAGGCCGATGACTCTCGCGTTCGACCACTACGCAGGCCGCTATGCGCAGCGCCTGATCGTTTTCTTCCCATTGCTCGATGACGACGGTGCACGCATACGGCAATTCGTCACCCACCAGACGAAAGATCTTTTCGCGGAGCAATTCGGCCGCGATGAAGCGCACGGGCCGATCGGTGAGCGTGTCTTCCTCGAACATGGGCTCGCCTTCGGGCAAGCGAGCGGCGATTTCCTGCAGCAACTGATCGAGTTGCTGAGCCTTGAGCGCGCTGACCGGCACCACGGCATCATAGGGATGCAGGGCCACGATCTTGGAGACAAAGGCAAACAAGTCATCGCGCTTTTTGATCGCGTCGATCTTGCTCACGACCAGAATGGTGCGCTTGGCATCGGGCAACAGAGGCAGCAGCTTGGCATCGCCGTCAGTCCATTTGCCGGCCTCGACGACATGCACCACAACGTCCACGTCAGCCAGTGCCTGCGTCACGACACGATTCATCATGCGGTTCATCGCCCCGCCATGGCGCGTCTGAAAACCGGGGGTATCGACAAAAACGAATTGCTCATGCTCGCGCGTGAGCACGCCGTGAATACGGTGACGCGTCGTCTGCGCCTTGCGCGAGACGATGGAGATTTTCGAGCCGATCAAGGCATTGGTCAGGGTGGACTTGCCCACGTTGGGGCGGCCCACCACAGCCACGAAACCGGTTCGGAAAGGGGTATCGCTCATTTGACCTCTTGAGCCACTGCCACGGGCAGTGACAATTGCGCTGTTTTACGGGCTTTGCCCGATTTACGGGCCGGGCGTCCTGGCGGACTCGCGACCTGGGCGGCCTCCAGGGCCAGCTTGGCGGCGGATTGTTCGGCGGCACGGCGGCTGGCGCCGGCGGCTACGATTTTGATTTCCAGGGCCGGGATGGAACACTCGACCTCGAATTGCTGGCTGTGCGCCGCACCATGCGTGGCGACAACCGTATAGAGCGGCAGAGCCAGTTTCCGGCCCTGCAGAAACTCCTGCAACAGGGTTTTGGCGTCTTTACCCAGGGTTTTGGGATCTACGCTGGCCAGCACCGGCTGATATTGCCGTGCGATAACCTTGCGAGCCACCTCAAAACCACCGTCCAGAAAGGCTGCGCCAAAAATGGCCTCGACCGCATCAGCCAGAATGGACGGACGGCGAAAGCCGCCGCTTTTGAGCTCGCCTTCGCCCAGACGCAGATGCTGGGAAAGCTCGAGACGCTGGCCGATTTCGGCCAAGGAAGCTTGTTTGACCAAATTGGCGCGCAGGCGGGACAAATCGCCCTCGTCCAGCTTTGGAAACCGCTCGAAAAGCAGTGCCGCCACGACGAAATTCAACACCGAGTCCCCGAGAAACTCCAGGCGCTCGTTGTGCCGCGCGCTATGGCTGCGATGCGTCAGCGCCTGCTCAAGCAGGCCCGCATCGCTGAAGCGATGATCGAGGCGGGTTTCCAGCGTGGCGAGAGACATGTCAGTGAAAGCTGCCGATACGGCCTAAGTCGCTGAAGTTCATCCAGATAAAGAACGCCTTTCCGACGATATTGGCATCAGGGACAAACCCCCAGTAACGGCTATCGGCGCTGTTATCCCGGTTGTCGCCCATGGCGAAATATTGTCCTTCCGGCACCTTGCAGCGTACTCCATTACGGGCATACTGGCAGTTACCCATGTTGGGAAACTGCCAAATTGGCCCGTACATCTGTGTTTTTCCCTCATCTAGCAGGATCTGGTGCTCAACATTGCCCAATTTTTCCTTGTATTGAGCAATATACGACACCCGATCCGGCTCGAAATATTCGCCGTCCTGGACGTGGGGCACCAACTGGCCATTGACGTAGAGCTTTTTGTCCAGATAGGCGACCTCGTCACCCGGCAGGCCGACAATACGCTTGATGTAGTCCACGCTGGGATCCACGGGGTAGCGGAAAACGACCACATCACCGCGCTGAGGCGAGCCGGTGTCGACGACTTTTTTGTCAACGATAGGCAGACGCACGCCATAGCTGAATTTGTTCACCAGGATCAAATCGCCCGATTGCAGCGTGGGCAGCATGGAACCCGACGGAATGCGAAAAGGTTCGACCACAAAAGAACGCAGCACGAACACGAACAAAATGACCGGGAAAAAGCTGACTGCATACTCGATCCACCATGGCACACGCGTCGCGGACTCCAGTGCGGCCTGGCGCATGCGAGTGGCCTCCTGGGGATCCGTCACATAGCTGGTATCGACGGCGTCGGCGGCCTCGCGGCCGCGTTGAGCGCGCTTGCGGCGCAGCATCGACACATCCAGCGCCCAGATAATGCCGGTCACCACCAACAGCACAAAAAGTATCAGTGCAAAATTCCAACTCATAGGGTTGCCGCCTTTTTCTTACTACTTGTCTTCGACCTGCAAAATAGCGAGGAACGCTTCTTGGGGGATTTCCACGCTACCCACTTGCTTCATGCGCTTTTTGCCCGCCTTCTGCTTTTCTAGCAGTTTTTTCTTGCGGGTAATGTCGCCGCCGTAGCACTTGGCCAGCACGTTCTTGCGCAAGGCCTTGACGTTTTCGCGTGCAATCACTTCGGCGCCAATGGCCGCCTGAATCGCGACATCGAACATCTGGCGAGGAATCAGGCCACGCATCCGCGTCACGACGTCGCGCGCGCGATAGCGGGCGTTGGCCCGGTGCACGATCATGGCCAGGGCATCCACGCGGTCGCCGTTGATCAGCAGATCGACCTTGACCACATCTGCCGAGCGGTATTCGAGAAACTCATAGTCCATCGACGCATAGCCGCGCGACACGGATTTCAGCTTGTCGAAGAAGTCGAGCACGATTTCAGCCAGAGGGATCTCGTACGTCAGGTGGACCTGGCGGCCGTGATAGCTCATGTTGATCTGCACGCCGCGCTTTTGATTGCACAGTGTCATGACCGGCCCCACGTATTCCTGGGGCATGAATAGGGTCACCTTGACGATGGGCTCGCGTATATCGGTGATCTTGCCAACCTCGGGCATGCGCGCCGGGCTGTCGATGATCTCCAGCGAGCCATCGCGCTGTTCGACCTCGTACACCACCGACGGCGCAGTGGTGATGATGTCCATGTCGAACTCGCGCTCCAGGCGCTCTTGCACAATTTCCATGTGCAAGAGTCCCAAAAAGCCGCAACGGAACCCAAAACCCAAGGCCTGGGAGACTTCGGGTTCGAACATCAGGGCCGCGTCGTTGAGCTTGAGTTTTTCGAGCGAGTCGCGCAGCTGATCGTATTCGGAGCTTTCGACCGGATACAGGCCGGCGAACACCTGCGGCTTGACCTCTTTAAAACCGGGCAGCGGGGTGGGAGCAGGCTTGCCCGCGAGCGTGATGGTATCGCCGACCTTGGCGTTGGCGAGTTCTTTGATGCCCGCGATGATGAAACCCACTTCGCCGGCCGACAATTTGGTACGCGGCTGTGATTTTGGCGTAAAAACGCCCAGTTGCTCGCACAAATGCGTGGCGCCCGAGGCCATCAGCAGGATTTTGTCTTTAGGATTGAGCGTACCGTTGACAATACGCACCAGCATCACCACGCCGACATAGTTGTCGAACCAGGAATCGATGATCAGCGCCTGTAGCGGTGCGTCCGGATCGCCGACTGGGGCCGGCACGCGCGAGACGATGGTTTCGAGGATTTCATCGATCCCCATCCCGGTTTTTGCGCTAGCCAGCACTGCCTGACTCGCATCGATACCGATGACATCCTCAACCTCTTGGCGAGCTGCATCCGGGTCGGCTTGCGGCAAGTCCATTTTGTTGAGTACGGGCAAGACCTCGACGCCCAGCTCGATGGCGGTATAGCAGTTGGCGACCGTTTGTGCCTCAACGCCCTGGGAGGCATCCACGACCAGCAATGCGCCCTCGCAGGCAGACAACGAACGGCTGACTTCGTACGAAAAATCGACGTGCCCCGGGGTGTCGATCAGGTTCAGGTTGTAGACCTTTCCGTCCTGGGCACGGTATTCCAGCGCGGCGGTCTGCGCTTTGATGGTGATGCCCCGCTCGCGTTCGATGTCCATCGAATCCAGCACTTGAGCGGACATCTCGCGCGCTGCCAGCCCGCCGCAACGTTGGATCAGGCGATCGGCCAGGGTCGATTTGCCGTGATCGATGTGGGCGATGATGGAAAAATTGCGAATATGCTGCATAGAGTGGATTTATTAGGGACAAAACGCACGTAAAGCCGGTGCGCGACAGAGACACAAACGCAAGCCATACAAGACCGCGGTCACCATACCGAGCCCGATATCACTCGGGTCACGAGAAAAGAACCAGCCAAAAACGAGGGGGCGCATCGCGCCCCCTGCTGTGCCGCCTGGCCGTTCCGCGGTATGTGCAGCCCCTGCGAGAGCAACAAACCTCAGATACGGCGTGGCGGCCACTTTTGTGGCAACCAGCCATTTTAGCCGGTCTTGGCGTTTATTTGGACGGCTCGACCGCCACCCACTGCGCTTGATCGCCACGGCGGACCAATAAACCGGCCGCTTTGCCCTTGGGAAGCTTGCTGACCAGGCTGTTGAACTGGCTCGCATCCGTCACATCGGTGTTATTGACCGCCAGGACGATATCCCCAGGCTGCAGACCGGCAGCGTCCGCCGGGCCGGTGGCTGTGCGCACTTGAACGCCACCTTTGATGCCCAGTTTGCGCTGAACGTCATTGGGAACATTCACTACGCCCAATCCCAGGGCGTTGCCGGCAGGCTGGGCCTCTTCCTGAGGGGTCGCCTCGGAATCATCCGCCTTGGCAGTGAGTTCGCCCACTTTGACCGACAGCGTCACGGTTTTGCCGCGGCGCCAGACTTCCATGTCGGCACGGGTGCCCGGCTTGGTTTCTCCGACGATACGAGGCAAATCGGACCAGCGCTTGATGGTTTCACCGTTGAATGAGGTAATCACGTCGCCCGCCTTGACGCCAGCATCCCCAGCGGGGCCGTCGGTTTCGACATTGCTGACCAGCGCGCCTTCGGCCTTGGGCAAGCCAATGGCGCTGGCAACGTCCTTGCCGACCTCACCGATCTGTACGCCGATCCGGCCACGAGTCACCTTGCCGCTGGCACGCAGCTGGTCGGCAACGCGCATGGCCTCGTCAATTGGAATGGCCAGGGAAATACCCATGAAACCGCCACTACGCGAGACGATCTGCGAGTTGATCCCGACGACCTCGCCTTTCAAGTTGATCAGCGGGCCGCCCGAGTTGCCGGGGTTGACCGCCACATCAGTCTGAATGAAAGGCAGGTATTCACCCGTATCGCGGCTCATGGCGCTGACAATACCTGCCGTAGCAGTAGAGTCCAGTCCAAATGGCGAGCCGATTGCCAGCACCCATTGGCCCTTTTTGAGCTGTTTGGGGTCGCCGATCGCCAGCGGAGTCATATCCTTGGCGTCGATCTTGATCAGCGCCACATCGGTGCGTTCGTCCGTCCCGATGACCTTGGCCTTGAACTCGCGCCCATCAGTCAGCGTGACGTAGATATCGGCCGCGTCGCTGACAACATGATTGTTGGTCAGGATGTAGCCATCGGCCGAGATAAAGAACCCAGAACCGACACCACGGGGGACTTTGCGCTCCTCGGGAGCTTGGCGGGGCGTGGGATGCGGTTGCTGCGGGACGCCTGGACCTTGGAAATCCGGGCCGAAGAACCAGCGGAATAATTCGTAGGGGTCGCCGCTGCCGCCTGGCGAACGCACGGGCACGTTCGCCGTCGTGCGGATATTGACCACAGCAGGATCGGCTTTGGCAATGACGTCGCTGAAATCAGGCAGCACTACCGCGGGACTAGCCGCGGCCGGTGCTTGCGTCTGCGCCTGTGCAACAGGCCCGTAGGCGCCGGCCAGCAAAACGGCTGACATGACTGCGGGGGCAAAGCGCCGGATAAAAGGTTTCGACACTGAAAGTGATTCCATGAGAGAACTCCGAAAACTCCCCATACCTTTTGCAGGCTTTATTGTTATTGAGAAGATACAGGCACGTATTCAGTAGAGGTGGCAAGCTGCTCCAGCGTCTCGGCCGGGACCTCGCCCAGCGCGGTCAGCCAAAAATCAGCGATGCGCGTGCTATAGATATTGATCGCACCGCGCCGCACCGCTCCGTTGGACATGGGATGGTCGCGTTGATCATCATAGGGCTCAATAAAGACGGAAATGGCGGCCAGCCCATCAGACAGCACCAGTTGGCTGACGTTGCTGCGCCCCATCGAACGCACTACCTGCATGACCGAGACAAACCCGGCCGGCGCAGGAATACGCCATCCTTGGGCCGCCAGATCGATGGTCTCGATCTTGGGCTGCAAGACCTTCCAGTCTCGCGTGTTCCACGGCGATGTCAACTCATTCGCATCGACCTTGTCGCCCAAGCGGATAGAGCTGAACGAGACCTGCTCGACCACGCGCTGGTCGCTGTCTACCGTCTGCGCGCGGAGCAGTAAATTGGTGGCCACATCTGCACACAACCGGTAGCCATAGCGCTGCCCGTCGCGCGGCTGAATCGTGATGATCCGGCATTGGCGGTCCGCGACACGGTGCAGCTTGTCTTGCACCCGAATGTCGTAATGTTGCGCCAACTCGGTCGGATTGCCCAGCAGCAAGCCAGGGAAGCGATCACCGCGACGCGGCTCCATCAACACGGTCTTGCGCTCGGGAATGAGGCATTGAATTTCGTCGTTGTGGCGCAGGTATTCGCGAGGCTGGCCGTCCAGGATTTCCAGACGCTCACGCTCGCCCGTGCCATCAATGACATGAACGAGCCGAGATGACTGGATGGCCTCGCCCTGCTGGTACATGAATACGCCCGCATAGTCCTGCTTGCGTGCAGCCTGCTGGATATCGTAGAGCAGTTGTACTGCTGAGTCCGGCGCCGCAGTCTCAGCAGCCCGGGCGGCGTCATGCAAAGAGGAAAGCGCGACCAGGAAAACGGCAGTCAACGCCCACCCTGCCCCTTGTATCGGCCGGCGGAATAGGCCGGCACGATGCCATGCGGGGCGACAGAAATGTTGTAACTGCGCGATCAACGTCCAGCTCCGGCATCGAACGACACCTGGCGTACCGCGCTGGGGCCCGCCATTTGGCGATGAGCCTCGAGGTAGTCACGTAGCGCCGGCGTTTCGTTGATGGACGCATCCGCCAACGTACGGGTATCGGCCGGCCGGCTGCTGCCGCCCATGATGTAAGGCTGCGCCACCCAAGCCACCGTAGCAACGGCGGCGGCAACAGCCAGACTGGAGAGCCCGAAACGTAACGGAGAACGGCGTCGCTGCGGCGCAACAATCGGCAGCTCGGCATCCAGTGCACGAGACAGACGCGCATGGAAATTTGCACTAGGACTGACGGCCAGATCGGCATTGCGCAAGGCATCGCCTATCAGGTGATAGGTGTCCCAGGTTCGGCGGCCTTGCTCAGTGGAAAGGTCGGGAAAATTGAAATCGGACGACTCACCGTCCATCCAGGCCGACACCGATTCCTCGAGGGAAACTTCGGTCTCTACCACTGATTTTGCTGTTGACTGCATGACTGCCGCTCCTTACCAACGACGCTCGGCATCGGTGTCCAGCAATGGACGCAACCGGGTGGCGATGGCTTCGCGCGCACGAAAAATGCGCGAACGTACCGTGCCAATGGGGCAGTCCATGCTTTGGGCGATGTCTTCGTAACTCATACCTTCGATTTCACGCAGCACGATAGCGGTCCGGAGCTCTTCGGGCAAATCCTCGATGACGGCGTTCACTGTCTCGGCGATTTCCCGGCTAGCCACCATGGATTCCGGTGTGCTGATATCGGTTAGGTTGTCTGTTTCGTTAAAAGTTTCACCGTCTTCGGTTTCAATTGCATTTGGCGCGCTCGGACGACGCCCGGCAGAAGCCAGCCAATTGCGGGCCGTATTGACGGCAATGCGGTAAAGCCAGGTATAAAAGGCGCTCTCGCCGCGAAATTGTGGCAGCGCCCGGTAGGCCTTGATAAAGGCTTCCTGAGCGACGTCTTCGATTTCGGCGGGATCGCGGATCATGCGACCCAATAGCCGCAGGATTTTGCGCTGGTATTTGAGCACCAGCAGATCAAATGCTTTTTTGTCGCCCCGCTGTACGCGGGCGACCAATTCGGCGTCGACATCGCGCTCGCTCATGACGCCCCCTGCACGGGTGACGCCCGCAGGCGCTGAGCAGCCCCAGCCAGCAGGCAAAGCCGACGCCAGGCTGTTGCAGAGATGCGCGGCTGCCAGATTGAAACGCGATAGTGCGCACGAGGCCCGGCAGCGGACGCATCGGCCTGCAGGTGCAGACTCAGCCAGCACGGACCGCGATGGCTATCTTGCAACTCGGCTGGAATCCAGCGCCGCCCCTGGCGGATCTGCCAGCGGCGGCTGCCTGCGACCGCGCGGATCGCGCGCACGGCCGCGTGACGCGTCGCGCGCACCGGCACGCACAGCGTCCGCAGGCCGGGTTCCCAGAGGTCGGCCAAATTAAACCCGGCGAACGGCCATGGAGCCGTTGGTGCCGCCAAAACCAAAGGAATTGGAAAGCCCCACATCGATCTTCATGTCCCGGGCCTCGTTGGCGCAGTAATCCAGGTCGCACTCGGGATCCTGGTTGAAGATGTTGATGGTGGGTGGCGATTTCTGGTGGTACACCGCGAGCGTGGTGAACACGGCCTCGATACCGCCGGCGGCCCCGAGCAAGTGACCCGTCATCGATTTGGTGGAATTCACCACCAGCTTTTTGGCGTGATCACCGAAGGCCAGTTTCAGCGCATCGGATTCGTTTTTGTCGCCCAACGGCGTCGAGGTGCCATGGGCATTGACGTAGTCCACCTCGTCGAGGTTGATGCCGCCATTACGCAAAGCGTTGATCACGCCACGGCGCGGACCGTCCTTGTCGGGAGCGGTGATGTGATGCGCATCCGAGCTCATGCCATAGCCCGCAAACTCGCCGTAAATGCGAGCACCGCGTTTTTTGGCGTGCTCGTATTCCTCGAGGACCAGGACGCCAGCGCCCTCGCCCAGCACGAAACCATCGCGATCGCGGTCCCAGGGGCGCGATGCCGTCGTCGGATCATCGTTGCGAGTGGACAATGCACGCATGGCAGCAAAACCGCCGATGCCCAGAGGCGATACCGTGGACTCGGCGCCGCCTGCCAGCATGACGTCGGCATCGCCGTATTCGATCAGGCGCGCAGCATCACCGATGCAATGCAAGCCCGTCGTACATGCGGACACCACGGCATAGCTCGGGCCCTTCATGCCGAATCGAATCGATAACTGGCCTGAGATCAGGTTGATCAGGGAGCCAGGTACGAAAAAGGGGGAAATACGTCGCGGACCTTTGGCGAGCAGCTCGGTCTGCGTTTCTTCGATACGGGGAAGACCGCCAATGCCGGATCCCACGATCACGCCGATTCGGTCAGCGTTGGCTTCGGTAACGTCCAACCCGCTGTCTTGCCAGGCCTGAATGCCCGCAGCCATGCCGTAATGGATGAAAGTATCCATCTGGCGGGCTTCTTTGACGGGCATGTACTGCGTGACGTCGAAATCTTTGACCTCACCCGCGATATGCGTAGTGATGGCTGAAGGATCGAAACGGGAGATGCGGCTGATGCCAGAACGTCCGTTGACGATATTGTCCCAGGCGCTGGAGATATCGTTGCCCACGGGCGATACGATACCCAGGCCGGTAATGACGACTCGTCGCTTCACGGAGGACTCCTAAAAGACAAAAGAAAGGCGGCTTTCGGATGCGCCGTGCGAACGGCAGACAAGCAAGAATATCGTAACAATACTCTTGCATGCGAACCGCACGACACCTCTGAAACCGCCCCGACTCCCGATCGCCACCCCTGTACGGGGTAACGCCGGGAACAATATAGGCTGCGCTTACTGCTTACCGTGCGAATTGATGTAATCAATCGCCTGCTGCACGGTGGTGATCTTTTCGGCCTCTTCGTCGGGGATCTCGGTCTCGAATTCGTCTTCGAGCGCCATGACCAGTTCAACCATATCGAGCGAATCGGCACCGAGGTCGTCAAGGAAGGAGGACTCGTTTTTGATCTCGGCTTCGTTAACGCCAAGTTGTTCAGCGACGATCTTCTTGACGCGCTGTTCGATGCTTTCCATGCAGATCTCCAAGTGGGAAAAATCCCGCGAATTATAGCCAAGCGTAGAGGAATGCAAACGCCTGGCCGTGATAAAAGTAACTGTACGCCCTGAGACGCACCCCAAAATCGCCCTCTTTAAGGCCGACTTTACATGTACATTCCGCCGTTTACGTGCAGCGTTGTTCCCGTAATGTAACCTGCCTGCGGGCCGGACAAAAAGGCCACGGCATGCGCAACGTCTGCCGGCGAGCCTAAACGGCCCAGCGGAATCTGCTGCAACAGTGCCGCCGTCTGGGTTTCACCCAGAGCGCGAGTCATGTCGGTATCAATGAAGCCGGGCGCCACGCAATTGACGGTCACGTTGCGGCTGCCGAGCTCGCGTGCCAATGCACGCGACATCCCGGCAACACCGGCTTTGGCCGCCGCGTAGTTGGCCTGACCAGGGTTGCCGCTGGAGCCGACCACCGAGGTCACATTGATGATCCGGCCCCAACGGGCTTTCATCATGCCGCGCAATACGGCGCGCGACAGACGGAACACCGAAGCCAGGTTGGTATCGATCACCGCAGACCACTCCTCGTCCTTCATCCGCATGGCGAGGTTGTCGCGCGTGATGCCGGCGTTATTGACCAGGATGTGAGGGCCGCCCTCGGGCGCCTTGCTCAAGGTATCGATCAGCGCATCGCAAGCCTGCGCGTCCGTAACATCCAGCACGACGCCGCGCCCGCCCAGCGGAGCAAGTGCTTCGCCGATAGCCTGGGCGCCGGACTCGCTGGTGGCTGTGCCGACGACGATGGCGCCGCGCTGTGCCAGCTCTAGAGCAATGGCCTTGCCGATGCCGCGTGTGGCGCCAGTGACCAATGCCACCTTGCCCTGCAATTCTGCTGTTTGTTTTTCCATATCCGTTTCCGTAATGACTGGCGGTCAGTGCGCAAGATGCCGCGAACGGCCTCAGGCCTGTCCCAACGTCGCCAGAGCGGCCTCGAGAGAGGCCGGATCGGTGATTGAAAGCCCGACGAGCTCGCTGTCTATACGCTTGGTCAGCCCTGCCAGTACTTTACCGGGGCCGCATTCGACTACGTGAGTCACGCCTTGCGCTTTCATGGCGCGCAAGGTTTCTACCCAGCGCACAGGATGCCATGCCTGGCGCACCAGCGCATCCCGGATGGCGTCCGGCTCGCCAGGCGCAGCGACATCGACGTTGTTGATGACGGGCACCTGCGGCGCCAATACGGAGGCTTGCGACAACGCGCCGGCCAGCACATCGGCAGCGGGCTTTAGCAAGCTGGAGTGAAATGGCGCCGATACAGGCAACGGCAAGGCACGTTTGGCGCCGGCAGCCTTGGCAGCCTCGCAGGCACGTTCGACGGCGGCCTTGTGACCGGCAATCACGACTTGAGCAGGCGCATTGAAATTCACAGCTTCGACGATTTCACCCTGGGCCGCCTGAGCGCAAGCGGCACGCACAGCATCGTCATCCAGGCCCAGGATCGCGGCCATGCCTCCCGTGCCAACGGGCACAGCGGCTTGCATTGCATCGGCCCGCACACGCACCAGGCGCACGGCGTCTTCGAGAGTCAATGCACCGGCAGCCGTCAAGGCGGCATATTCGCCCAGGCTATGGCCGGCCATCAGCGCCGGCAGCGGACCGCCGGCAGCACGCCAGGCAGCGAATACGGCAACGCCTGCCGTCAACATGGCGGGCTGGGTATTGGTGGTCAGATTGAGCTGATCCGCAGGGCCTTGTGCGATCAAGGCACCGATATCCTGGCCGAGCGCCTGACCCGCGCGGGCAATGACATCAGCCACGGCCGCATTACCGGCCCAGGCATCGAGCATGCCGACCGACTGCGAACCCTGGCCAGGAAAGACAAACGCGATTTTCATGATGGAAGTATCAACAGATTTCAGATTTGGGAGAATACCCGACATCGGGCGACGACTGAGGTTGCCACCGCCCTCGCGGCGCCGGCAACTCCGGAACGTGCCGCACTACATGCGCGCCAGCACCGAGCCCCAGGTAAAACCGCCCCCCACGCCCTGCATCAACACCAGCTGACCCGGTTTGACTCGCCCATCACGGCGCGCAGCATCCAGCGCCAACGGAACGCTGGCGGCAGAAGTATTGGCATGGGAATCGACCGTAATGACGACCTTTTCAGTCGGCACGTGCAATTTACGAGCCAGGAAATTTAAAATACGGACGTTGGCCTGATGGGGAATGAGCCAGTCGACATCCGATACGTCCACGCCTGCCTCTGCACATACATCCCGGGCGGAGCGATCGAGTACCGTCACGGCTTGCTTGAACACGGCCTGGCCGTCCATGCGCAGGAACGGGTCGCCGACGACGCTGCCATAGGCGACGTTGCCCGCGGCGCACAGGATTTTGGTTTGAGAGCCATCGGCATGCAACTGAGCAGCCAGGATGCCCGGCTGATCCGAGGCCTTGAGAACCACCGCCCCCGCCCCATCGCCGAACAACACGCATGTACTGCGGTCGTTCCAGTCGAGGATGCTGGAAAACACCTCGGCGCCAATCACGAGCGCACAATGCGCCCGGCCTGCCCGCACAAAGGCATCGGCCGTACTGAGCGCATAAACAAACCCGCTGCAGACGGCCTGCACATCAAATGCGGCCCCGCCTTTAGCGCCCAGATTGGCCTGAACCAGACAGGCGGTGCTGGGAAAGACGAAATCCGGCGTCGACGTCGCGACGATGATCAGGTCGACATCCGCCGCTTGAACGCCCGCGTCCGCCAATGCACGCTTGGCAGCCTCGGTTGCCAAGTGGCTGGTAGTCACACCACGCTCGGCCAAGTGACGTTGGCGTATCCCCGTCCGCTCGACGATCCATTCGTCGGACGTGGAAATATTGCGCGTAGCCAGCTCGGCAGCCAGCTCGTCGTTGGAAACGACCCGCTCGGGCAGGAAACTGCCAGAGCCCGCGATCACGGCATATGTCATTGCATTACCCATCAAACGGTATCTCCGGCCGTTTCGGACGCGCCGGAGGCTGCTTCGCCCATCTGGACGCGCTGAGTGATCAGCGCCACGGCCTGGGCGGTACGTTCTTGCAGTTTACTCACCACGGCCTCGCGTGCACGCTGCAAGGCGAACCCGTATGCATACACGTCGGCCGAGCCGTGGCTTTTGATCACGACGCCACGCAAGCCCAGCAAGGCAGCCCCGTTGTAACGGCGATTGTCGACGCGGCCGCGCAGGCGATTGAGCACGGGTTTGGCGATGGCTCCGGCCAGCAGGGTGACCAAATTGCGCTTGAATTCCTCGCGGATCACGCTGGAGAGCATTTTCGCCAGCCCTTCGACGGACTTGAGTACGACATTGCCAACGAAACCGTCGCAAACCACCACATCGACGGTGCCCTTGAAAATATCGTTGCCCTCGACGTTTCCGTAGAAATTCAGCGGACTGCGCCGCAAAAGCTCGGCGGCTTCTTTGACGACCTCGTTGCCCTTGATGACTTCTTCGCCGATATTGAGCAAACCCACCGATGGGTTGTCTCGATGATCGACAGCCTGGGTCAACGCCGCACCCATGATGGCAAACTGCAACAGGTGTTGCGCCGAGCAATCGACGTTAGCCCCCAGATCGAGCACGGTCGTAGCCCGGCCGGTCTGGTTGGGAATGGACGTGGCAATCGCTGGACGATCGATGCCATCCAGGGTCTTTAGTACATAGCGCGAGATCGCCATCCACGCGCCGGTATTACCTGCCGACACGCAAGCGTCGGCACGCCCGTCCTTGACGGCTTGGGCCGCCAGGCGCATGGACGAATCTTTTTTACGACGCAACGCGACCTCGACTGGGTCGTCCATCGTGACGACCTCGGTCGCGGGGACGATTTCCAGGCGATCGCGCGGGGCGGCCTTGTGTTCGTTCAAAGCCGCTTCGATAGCGTCAGGCAGCCCGACCAGCAATAGCCTTGAATCGGGGAACTGCCGGGCGAACTCGATCGCGGCCGGAATCGTAACGGGCAGACCGAAGTCGCCGCCCATGCAGTCAATGGCGATACGTATCACAGGTGCAGTACAGCTGCTGCCGTGAGTGCGAAAGCGCTTTTACAGCGGCTTATTCGTCAGCCTTGGTCTTGAGGACCTTGCGGCCACGATAAAAGCCGTTGGGGCTGATGTGGTGACGCAGATGGTTTTCGCCAGTGGTGGGCTCGATCGCGGTGGGCGGGTTGACCAGAAAGTCGTGCGAGCGATGCATGCCACGCTTGGACGGGGACTTTTTGTTTTGTTGAACAGCCATGATGACTCCTAGAAACGGGGCGCATTGTACGCGATGCACGCCCGATGTTGACCTAATCTTTACGCTTTAATTGTTCGAGCACCGCGAACGGCGACGGACGCTGGGTGGCGGGCGCCTGCTGCGCGTCGCCGTCTTTGGCCTGTGCGCCCGGGCATACAGGATGCTTGGGCACATATGGAATACTCAAAATGAGCTCGTCTTCGACCTGGGCCAACAGATCAAAACGATGCGAACCCACAACCTTTTCGGGTAGCGAATCTGCAACATCCGGGTCTTGCGCATCAAAGGACAGATCGTCGTCGAGCTCGTCCTCGGACTTGACCAACTGCAATACTGCCTGGGAATCTACTGCAAAAGCAAACGGGGCATTGCATCGCTGACAAATCAGCACAGGATGCGCCTGCACATGCAAGCGCAAGAGCGGCTGACCGGACGCAAAGCCTGTTCCAATCACACCCTTGCCGATTTCGCCCTGGACCGACCACCGGACCAATCCCGCCTCGCCACTGGGCTGCTCGGGTAACCCCTCCACAGCCCGGGTCAAACGTACCAGTGGTATCTCGCCCTGAACAAAATCGCCTTGCCTCGCCAGCGCAAACGCATCGATCACAGTATCCGCCGACACGGACGCGCGCGGCGATGCCGCTTCTGCCCGTTGCTTGTCATTCATGCGAACTCCGTAACCCTGTCGTTTTAGCTGTGCTGCACGCATCGCAAAACATATTTTCGCGATAGCAGCGCAGACATCCCGCAGCGCCCGAAACCCGGGCGCCGTGCAAAAATCCCGCAAAACGTTAGATAATACCGTGACTTACGCCTAACCGTCAAACAACGCATGCCCATTTCCACACCTAGCCTGATCCTGGCTTCGAGCTCGCCATACCGCCGTGAACTGCTGTCCCGGTTGCGTCTGCCCTTTGAGGCAATTTCCCCAAATGTGGACGAAACTCCGCACGACAACGAGCCCCCTGCGGCACTGGCGCTGCGCCTATCTGTCGACAAAGCCATGGCCATAGCAAGCCAACGACCGGGTTGCATCGTCATCGGCTCTGATCAGGTCGCCACCATCGATGGCAATCCTATCGGAAAACCTGGTGATTTTAGCCGGGCCCAAGCCCAACTACGGATGCTGGCCGGACAAACGGTAGAGTTCCACAGCGCCCTGGCGGTCACCGATGGCCAGCGCGTGGAAAAAGCCGATGTCGTCACGCAATGCCGGTTTCGCGCCCTTTCGGATGCGGCCATCGACGCGTACCTGCGTGCCGAAGCTCCCTTTGACACGGCAGGCAGCGCCAAAGCGGAAAGCCTGGGAATTGCATTGATGGAATATATCCGCAGCGATGACCCTACCGCCATCATCGGTCTGCCCCTGATCACACTGACCAGCATGTTGGCCACCTTTGGCCTGGACCCACTGACGCACGCGCAACCCGCGGGGCAAGCAGCATGAGCGGCACGCTACACCTCATCCCTGTGGGACTGGGACCGGCGCGCCCCGAGCGTTGGTTACCGGCGGACGCCCGGGCCCTGGCCGGTAGCCTGGACACCTATATCGCCGAAAACGCCAAAACCGCGCGGGCGTTTCTCAAACAGATCGGCACGGTACGGCCGCTGCAGGAAATCACCATCCACACCCTCAGCCCCAAAACGGATGCGGGCCAGATACAACAGTGGCTAGCCCCCGTGCGCCAAGGACAGGACATCGGCCTCGTATCGGAGGCCGGCTGCCCTGCCGTCGCGGACCCCGGCGCCACGGTGGTCGCCGCGGCGCACCGACTCGGCATACCGGTGCGCCCCTGGGTCGGCCCTTCGTCGATTCTGCTGGGCTTGATGGCGAGCGGACTGGACGGTCAACGCTTTGCATTTCATGGCTACGCCCCTGTCGACCCGGGCGAACGCGCCAAGCAACTGAAAGCCTGGGAGCAGCACTCCGCCCGCCATCACCAGACCCAACTGCTGATCGAAACCCCGTACCGCAACGCCGCCATGTTCGCGACCCTGCTCTCCACACTGCGCGGCGACACGCGGCTATGCGTCGCCCGATCTCTGACGACAGACGAGGAATGGGTGCGCACCTACAGCATCGCCGACTGGAAAAAACAGCCCGCGCCAGAACTGGACAAACAGCCGACCTTATTCCTGTATCTTGCTCAGCGCGCGTAAACTCGTCCCAGGGGACGACCGACGGCCCTGCTACCCGTAACCATCGCCGCTTGCTCAACGCACGTACGTCCGCCCTATGCCGATATCCCTAGGTTCCCGCCACGCACGCCCTCGACTCCATATGGGACTGATGTGGGCGAGTGCGGCACTCGCCTTGGCGGGCTGTGCAGGGCCCCAGCCCGTGCCCACCCGCCTGGACGTCGACGATTCGATCAAAGCCGTCAGCCATGACAGCCGGGTGCGGTATATCGTGCTGCACTACACCTCGACGGACACCGAGAACTCGCTGAGGCTATTGGCACAGGGCAAAGTCAGTACCCATTACCTGATCACGGACGACACGCGCCCCCGCATCTATCGCCTGGTCGACGAAACCCAGAGCGCCTGGCACGCTGGTGAAAGCCGGTGGTACAACCAGGTGTCGCTGAACCCCGTGTCCATCGGCATCGAGCTGGTCAATATCGGCCGTACCGACCTGGCACGCGGGCAGACCCGTTGGGCGCCCTATTCCGAACACCAGATCCAGACTTTGATTCTGCTGTTAAAAGATCTGACCAAACGGTACGGCATCCGTGCGGAAAACGTGGTGGGACACAGTGATATCGCCCCGCAGCGCAAAACCGACCCCGGTCCGTTGTTTCCATGGAAGCGACTGGCCGAGGCTGGCATCGGGCGTTGGTACAACGAGGCGCAGGCTGCGACGAACTGGGTCACTCTGCAACGCCAAGGCACACCCGACGTGGCCTGGTTCCAGGAACGGCTGGCCAAATTAGGCTACGCCTGCCCCCAGCACGGCCGACTCGATCGCGAGACCCAGAACGTGCTGTCGGCCTTTCAGATGCACTATCGTCCCAGCAACTACGACGGCAAACCCGACGCGGAAACGGGGGCCATCATCATGGCGCTACTTGAGCCGCAGCGCTAGGCGCCAGCCCAGTAACACCGCCAGGATCGCGCCGTAGATCAGGGGTTGCTCAAAATCATTCTTGCCGGACTTGTGCCACCACAGATGCACAACGGCCAGGATGCCTATCAGATACACCAGTCGATGCAGCGTTTGCCATCGCCGGCCTAACTTGCGGATAGCCCACTGCGTCGAGGTGAGCGCCAACGCGGTCATGCACACGAACGCCGCAAAGCCGGCCGTGATGAAGGGCCGCTCCCATACGTCTTGCAGCATCGCCCCGACATCCAGACCACGATCCCACCATACCCAGGCGACGAAGTGCAAAGCGCCGTAGAAAAAGGCAAACAGCCCACAGGGCCGGCGCAAGCGCACCAGCGCCGGTTGCCTGAGCAAGCGGCGCAAAGGCGTGATCGACAGCGTGACCAGCAGACACACCAGCGCCCACGTGCCTGACGAACGCGTCAAAAACTCAATCGGATTGGCGGTCAGGCCATCGTTGAACCCGAGCCAGAACCAGCGCGCAAATGGCAACAAGCCCGCTATAAATAAGAGCGGCTTGAATCGCGCCACCGCTGCCGCGGACCATTGCGCCCGACGCGCAGCGGGCTCAGCCATGGATGCAGTGCCTTTAGTCATAGACACCCATTTTGCCGTCAATAGTTCGCCGCCAAATCCATCCCCTGATACAACGAGGCGACCTGGTCGGCATAACCGTTAAACAACAGTGTCTTGCGCTTGGGCGTGAAAAAACCGCCCTCGCCGATCCGCCGCTCGGTCGCCTGGCTCCAGCGCGGGTGAGGCACATCGGGGTTCACGTTGGCATAAAAGCCATATTCGTTGGCAGCCGCCTGCATCCACGAGCTCGTCGGCTGACGCTCGACCAGACGAATACGCACAATCGATTTGGCCGACTTGAAGCCATATTTCCAGGGTACGGCCAGGCGCATTGGTGCGCCGTTTTGATTCGGCAGGACTTTTCCGTATAAGCCAAAGACCAGCAACGCCAACGGATGCATGGCTTCGTCCAGCCTCAGCGCTTCGACATAGGGCCATTCCAGGACGGGATAACGCAATCCGGGCATATTTTCCCGCTGCTCGACCGTGGTGAACTCTACATATTTGGCATTACCTGTAGGCTCGACCTGTTTGAGCAAGGTCGACAGCGAATACCCAACCCACGGTATCACCATGGACCATCCCTCGACACAGCGCAGGCGATAGACGCGATCCTCGAGAGGGGCCAGTTTCAGCAAGGTATCGATATCAAAGGTTTGCGGACGCAGCACCTCGCCCTCGACCGACACCGTCCAGGGGCGGGTTTGCAGCTTGTCCGCATATTTTGCCGGCTCGTCTTTGTCGACGCCGAACTCGTAGTAGTTGTTGTACGTGGTGACGTCTTTCCATTCGGTCGGCTTGTCCATGACCGAATAGGCGGGGTTTGGCCGGCCTGGCAATTCGGCGCCGCTCTGGGCAAACGCGCTGCGCGATGCCCAGGCCGGCAAACCCGCGGCCGCTGCCGCCATGGCAGCGCGTGCCATCCATTCGCGACGCGACTGCCAAACCGCCTCGGGCGTGATTTCGGACGATGCGGGCTCGTGACGGGGCTTACGTATCAGCATGACCAGATCTCCTGGCGTCGTTCCACACGACGCGACAGATGACAACAGACTAACCACCACTGCAAGCAAACGGCGCCAGGATGCGCGTCAGACCCCGATCAAGCCCCTACGCGAGACAATAGCCACTCTCGCAAGGCAGGCACGGTATCGACTACAGCCTGGGGCGTACACCCCAGCAACTCTTGTGGGCTATGAGCACCATAGGCGACCCCCAGACCATGCACGCCGGCATTAGCCGCCATATTCAAGTCATGCGAGGTGTCGCCCACCATGATCACGCGTTCGGGTTCGACATCCAATTCCTGCATGAGTTCATGCAACATAGCCGGGTGCGGTTTGCTGAATGTTTCGTCGGCCGTGCGCGTCGCATCAAAGATATCGCGCAAGCCAGTAGCGGCCAACACACGATTGAGCCCGACGCGGCTTTTCCCGGTCGCAACGGCCAAGCGAATTTTCTGGTTGGCCAGCTCGCCCAGCAGAGGCTCGATCCCCTCGAATAACTGCAAATCGGGGTCGCGCAATAAATAATGAATACGATAACGCTCGAGGAATCGCGGCAACATGGCCTGGGTCAACTCGGGCACCGCCCGACGCAAGGCGCTTTCCAGCGACAAGCCAATCACCCAACTGGCCTCCGAGGCGGACGGCACGGGCAGATCCAGATCGCGGCACGCGCCCTGAATGGCGGAAACAATGCCGTTGGTGGAATCCATCAAGGTTCCGTCCCAGTCGAACACCACCAGCGAATACGACGACATGGTTATTGATTCTCCAACTGCTGCAACAGCTTACGGCAGACTGGCGGCAATTCGGCCGTCAACCTGAGGATCTCGCCGGTCAAGGGATGCGGCAAAGTCAATTGATGGGCATGCAGAAACATGCGATTAAAGCCCTGACGGGCAAATTGTGCCCTCGTCTCATCCGTCCCGTATTTATCGTCGCCAATAATCGGGAAACCGCTGGCCGCCAAGTGCACACGGATTTGATGCGTACGCCCACTGCGCAGTTCCGCATCGACCAGACTGTAACGGCCGAAGCGTTGCCGCAGCGTGACGATGGTATGGGCAGATTGTCCGTCAGGATCGGGGCGCACACGGCGCTCGCCGGACTGCGTGGTCCATTTAGTCAGCGCCAGCCGAATATGCTGGCGGTCATTGACCCAGTCCCCCTCGACCAGGGCGAGGTAATGCTTGTCGCCTTTGCCTTCGCGCAGCATGGCGTGCAGCGCCAAAAGCGCGCTGCGCTTCTTGGCCACCATCAGCAAGCCGGACGTTTCACGATCCAGGCGATGCACCAATTCCAGGAAGCGCGCCTGAGGCCGGGCCGCCCGCAATTGCTCGATGACGCCGAATGAGACGCCGCTGCCCCCGTGGACCGCTACGCCAGCGGGCTTGTCGATGACAAGTAAAGCATCGTCCTCGAACACCACGGGGAATTCGCTCCCCGGAACTGGCCTGGCCTCACCCGCCGCCGGCAACCGCAGCGGCGGTACGCGGACCAGATCTCCGGCTACGACACGGTAGTCCGCCTGAATGCGTCCCTTATTTACTCGGACCTCCCCGCCACGGATCGCCTTGTAGATATGGCTTTTGGGCACCCCCTTGCACAGGCGGAGCAGAAAATTATCGATACGCTGGCCGTCGTGCTCCGCGTCCACCTCGACAAGGCGGACAGCGGGTGCAGACGAGGTCGAGACAGGGGTTTCTTTGCGCATTACGGAAAGCGACATATAATCGGGACAGCCTTGAGGGGCTGAACATCGGGGGCTGAACAACGGGGCTGAACAAGCCGCCCGGCGTAGAGATGCAACAACGCGTCTCCGTCGAGCGCGCGGGCCGTCATTGTACCGCTGCCTGCTGGTTCAGCTCCGGGGCCTCTCGGTCGCCGGCGCAACCGCGCTCTGCCGGACGGTGGTGTGGCACTTTTTGCCCGCCGTCCTGGCTGAGTCGTTGCATGCCGCAAGCGGCTCTGAAGCACTGCAAGAATCATCGCGTAATTTAAAGCACCAGGTGCGCGCAGGCTGATCGTTCGCCGCATCTGTCGTTCACAGCAACCCTTTCCGTCAACCACTTAGTGAAACTGACTCCCCTGCTGACAGAACCCCGTGCCCTCTGGCACGATGTGCCCGCCTGACCGGCGGCGGTCTTGCCTGGGCGCAGCCCGGCGGCCGTTTGACGTTTGATTTTCTTGCCCTGCTTCAGTCCGCAGCCCGAGTGGCCCGGGGTCACGCGCCGATATCGGCGCGTCATGACAACGGAGAACACCACTCATGAAGCGCATGCTGTTCAATGCAACGCACCAGGAAGAACTGCGCGTTGCCATCGTCGATGGGCAAAAACTCATCGACCTCGACATCGAAACCGCCGGCCGCGAACAGCGCAAAGGCAACATTTATAAAGGCGTCATCACCCGCATCGAACCCGGCCTGGAGGCCTGCTTCGTCAACTACGGCGAAGACCGCCACGGCTTTTTGCCCTTCAAGGAAGTCGCCCGCAGTTACTTCAAAGAAGGCGTCGACGTTCGCAGCGCCCGGATCCAGGACGCCCTGCGCGAAGGCCAGGAACTGATCGTTCAGGTCGAAAAAGAAGAACGCGGCAACAAGGGCGCCGCCCTGACCACCTTCATCTCGCTGGCCGGCCGTTATCTGGTCCTGATGCCCAACAACCCGCGCGGTGGCGGCGTTTCCCGCCGCGTCGAAGGCGAAGACCGCCAAGAGCTGCGCGATACGATGGAGCAACTGCAAGTGCCGCAAGGCATGAGCATCATCGCCCGCACCGCCGGTATCGGCCGCAATGTCGACGAGCTCCAATGGGACCTGTCCTATTTGATGCAGCTCTGGACGGCGATTGATTCGGCCGCCCGCGACAACGCCGCCCCCATCCTGATTTATCTCGAGTCCAGCCTGGTCATCCGGGCCATCCGCGACTATTTCTCGCCCGAAATCGGCGAAATCCTGATCGATACCGACGAGATCGCCGACCAGGCCACCGCCTTTATGAGCGTGGTGATGCCGGACAACGTCCAGCGCGTCAAACGCTACCGCGACGACATTCCGCTGTTCTCGCGTTTCCAGATCGAACACCAGATCGAAACCGCCTACTCGCGTACGGTGCAGTTGCCCTCAGGCGGCGCCGTCGTGATCGACCATACCGAGGCCTTGGTCGCGGTGGACGTGAACTCGGCGCGTTCGACCCGGGGCGCGGATATCGAAGAAACCGCGCTGCGCACCAACGTCGAAGCCGCCGACGAAGTCGCCCGCCAGTTGCGCCTGCGCGACCTGGGTGGCCTGATCGTCATCGACTTTATCGATATGGAGGACAGCAAGAACCAGCGCGCCGTCGAACAGCGCCTGCGTGATGCTCTGCATTTCGACCGTGCCCGCGTGCAAATGGGCAAGATCTCGCGCTTTGGCCTGATGGAGCTGTCGCGCCAGCGACTGCGTCCCGCCCTGAACGAAGGCTCGCACATCACTTGCCCGCGCTGCAACGGCACTGGCGTGATCCGCGACGCAGAATCCAGCGCGCTGCATGTGCTGCGCCTGCTGCAAGAAGAAGCAATGAAGGAAAACACCGCGGCGGTCCACGCCCAGGTGCCGGTCGACGTGGCCACCTTCCTGCTCAACGAAAAGCGTTCCGACATCACCAAGATGGAGGCCCGCCTCAAGGTCAATCTGGTGCTGATCCCCAACAAGCACCTGGAAACCCCGCACCACCATATCGAGCGCCTGCGTCACGACGATCCGCGCCTCGAAGAAGTCAAAACCAGTTTCGAGCTGGCCGAGGCCCCGTCGACCGACGTGACATGGGCCCCGAAAGACCAAGAAATCAAGGCGCGTCCCGAAGCCTTGGTCAAGGGCATCACGCCCTCGCAGCCCGCTCCCGTGTCGACGCCCGCCGCGGCGCCTGCTGCGGCATCGTCCGGCTTCAGCCTGGGCGGCCTGTTCAAACGCCTGTTTGGCTGGCTGAGCGGCAGCTCGACCCCGGCTCCGACCGAAACGAAAGACGAACCGAAGCGTGGCAACCAGGCTCGCGGCAAACGCGGCCAGGACGGCCAGGAACGCCGTGGCGACCGCCAGGGCTCGGATCGCAACCGCCAACGCCGTAACAACGACGCTCGCCAAGGCACGGACGCCAGCGAGGCCTCCGAAGGCGCAGCCCGCCATCACGTGCGCGGCAATCGCCGTCATGACGACCGTGCAGACCGCCCGGCCCGTGCCGAGCGCGACAATGCTCGCGTAGAAGCCGAGTCCACTGCACGCGCAGAACGCGCCGATCGTGACAACGCCCGTCAGGATCGCGCTCAGGGCTCTGACGTCTCGGCAGATGAAGCACCTCGCGGCAACCGTAATCGCCGCGGCCGTGGCCGCAACCGTCGCGACGACAGCAACCAGCAAGACGTCTCCTTGAACGATCAGGACAACGCGCTGGCAGCCGGTGCAGCCGTTGCCACGGGCGCCGTCGCTGCGGCTGACCAAGCCATCGCAGCCAACACGCAACGCGTGGCCGACGCAGCTCAAGCTCCGAAGGTGACCGTCCCCGAAAGTGCAACGGACGCCGTCGTAACGGACAGCCAAGGGATCGAGGCCGCCACCGAAGGTAGCGATACCGAAGGCACGGGAGATCCGGAACGCAAGCGCCGCCGCCGCCGCAGCCGTCGTGGCCGTCGCAGCCAAGAGGATCAGGCCCTGCAGAGCGCCGACGATCAAGGTAACGACCAAGCCGATCCCGTTGAATCCTCGGAAGCACTGGCTACGCAAGCCTCGTCTGCGGCTGACGCCGCCACGGCAGCAGCCGACGCCGCTCAGGCCGTGACTGCAACGCAAGACGTACCATCCGCCGCTCAACCGGCTCCGCAGGCTACGGCTCCGTCGGAATCCGCCGTGCAGCCGCTGACCGCAGCGACAGCAGCCGCGGCTGCTGCAACGGCAGCAGCCGCTGCAACGACCGCGGCAGCCGCTGCTGCCGTGCGCAACGTCGCCGCTGCCGAGACGGCCAAACCCGTTGACATCGCCCCCGGCTCCGCGGACCGCGCGGCGACTGCGGAGCAACTGGAGACGACCGAACCTGCCACGGCGAACGTAGCACCGGCTCAACCAGCTGTGGCACGCGAAACCGCGGTTACCGCAGCAGCAGACCAAGCCGGAACGACCGAAGCGCCCGTCCAAACGACGCCGGCCAAGGTGGAGTCCGCTACCGCCGCACCATCGACGGAGCCCGACACGACGACGCCGATTCCCACCGCTCCTGTGGCAAGCGTGTCGACAGCGACCGAAGCCGCTGTGACCTCGGCGCCTTCGACACCGGCCCCCGTCCAGGAGCCTGTGAGCCCTGAAGCAGCTTCCGCCGCGTCCGAGTCTGTCGCCCCGGTGACGGCCCCGGCAGCCATCGCGGATACGACTGCAACAGAGACTCTCGCCAGCGCCGCTGTTCCCCAGGCCCCGACAGCCACCTCGGCATCCGCGGCGAGCGAAGCCGCTGCAACGCCCGCTCCGGCGGCCGCTGCGCCCGTCGTCGCTCAAGCCCCTGCTACGGCTGCTGCCGCAACGTCGGCGGCTTCGCAGCCCATCGTCGTACCGGCAGCACCTGCTACGTCGTCGACCCAGTCTTTGCACGACGTCGTGCACGCAGCGGGTCTGAAATGGGTGGAAACCGATCCGGAGCGCCATGCGCAAACGCAGCAACGCATCGCTGCCGGCCATGTCCCGGTCCGTCTAGGCCGCGAACGCAAGCCGGTAGCACCGGTCTCCAACGCCCCCTTGGTGCAAGTAGAAACGCAGCGCCAGTAAACCAGCGTCACGCGAGGCCCAAAACGCCGGCAGCAATGCCGGCGTTTTTTATTGCTGACCGCCATCAGCTCATTCGGAAACGACGCAAAAAAACAAAACCCCGGCCGAGGCCGGGGTCGCGTTATC
Source organism: Bordetella genomosp. 4 (assembly GCF_002261185.1). GTDB lineage: Bacteria > Pseudomonadota > Gammaproteobacteria > Burkholderiales > Burkholderiaceae_B > Bordetella_A. Next base: position 9,375 of record NZ_NEVQ01000011.1, on the reverse strand, counting down.
AGGTCCGTCGCGGCATAGCCCGCACAGACGGCGGCAAGCGCGTTGAACGAGGCAGGGAACTACCCTGCTTCACCAAACATCAGAACTGATACGTGTATGTCAACTGCAAGATGTCCAGACCCGGGTTCGGGCGTTTGATGCTGGCATTGGAAAAGTGCGAATAACGCAGACCCAAGCGGTTGTTCGGCGTGACCAGGAAGCCCAAGCCGAGGTGATCGCCAAATTGGTATGCGGTACTGATATTCTCGTCGGCAAATCTGGTGTGCGTGAATACTGTCGCGCCAATACCAGCCTCGACATAGAAACGATCGCTCATCCACCAACGGAACATCGGAATCGCATTGAATTGCCAGACGTGGCTGGGATTACGCGAACCATTGGCAGACCAATAGGCCGCGCCGAATTCGCCGTTCAGCGCAATATGACCCCAATTACCGCCAAATCGATACAGCTCGAGGGAGGGGGTTTCATAGACCAACTCGGCGCGCGAATAATGGTCGCCCACGCCATAATGCAGGCCAATGCCGCCCTGGCTTTGAGCCTGGGCCGAGCACGCCAGGCCAGCTAACGACAAGGCAGCCGCAGCTGCCAGCATGTTTTTATTATTGAAACTCAGCATGAAAGCTCCTGAATGGGGTGCGCCGATTAAGTTATCAGAAATTCGGCAATTGGCTGCAGTCTATGTATGACCCAGACAACAGTTCTCTAGGAAAATCCGACATCTCGTGGTGAATACCGGGCGCATTCCTGCTCAATATGGAAATATCGCCCAGGCATCTCGCGCCACCAGCAGCACCTATCTCGCACAAACAAAGCGTCAAGCGGCGACGACGTCTGCGGGCTGATCCGTGAGCAGCGCCAACAGACGGGCGATTTCCTCGCGCAACTGGCGCCGGTCGACCACCATGTCGATGGCGCCCTTTTGCAACAAGAACTCGGCTCGCTGAAAACCCTCGGGCAGTTTCTCGCGGACGGTCTGCTCGATCACGCGCGGACCGGCAAAACCGATCAACGCCTTGGGTTCTGCAATAACGACATCGCCCATAAAGGCAAAACTGGCCGATACGCCGCCCATGGTCGGGTCGGTCAAGACACTGATGAATGGCAACCCCGCCGCCGACAGACGCGTCAACATGGCGTTGGTCTTGGCCATCTGCATCAGGGACAGCAGACTTTCCTGCATCCGTGCGCCGCCCGAGGCCGCCACACAAACAAACGGGGTCTTGTTGTCCAGCGCCGCCTGGGCGCCGCGCGCAAAGCGCTCGCCCACGACCGAGCCCATCGAGCCGCCCATGAACTCAAACTCAAAGCAAGCCACCACTGCCGGCACGCCGCGAATGGCGCCGCTCATGACGACCAGCGCATCAGTCTCGCCGGTTTGCTTCATGGCCTCTTGGACACGCTCAGGATATTTGCGCGTGTCTTTGAATTTGAGCGAGTCTACCGAACGCGTGGTCTGGCCGATCTCGACCCGCCCTTCGACGTCCAGCAAGGAATCGAGACGTGCACGCGAGCCAATGCGCATGTGATGGTCGCACTTGGGGCACACATGCAGGTTGGCAGCGAGGTCTTCGCTGTAGAGCACTGACTCGCAAGACGGACATTTGACCCAGAGGCCTTCGGGCACGCGGCGTGCACCGGTGTCATTCGTCTTGTTGATACGAGGAGGCAGGAGTTTATCAATCCAGCTCATTGTCTTTTTCCATGAGGAAACCGCGCGCCGGCCTCAGGCCGGCGCGCGGTCTCGTTTGACTTGGTCGAGTGCCTGACGGATACCGGCCAGCCACTGGCTGGCGGCGGTAACGGCAGACTCGGTCTGTTGGCCGGCGGGCGCAGAGGCAACCGCCTGTTCCAGGGTTTCGATCAGTTTGGAACCGATGACCACAGCGTCGGCCTTGCGGGCGATACGCTGGGCACTCTCCGCATCGCGAATGCCGAAGCCCACCCCCACCGGAATGCGAACGTGCTGCTTGATCAACGCCACGCGTTCGGCCACATCATCTGTGTTCAGGCTGCCTGCCCCTGTCACGCCCTTGAGCGAAACATAGTAAACATAGCCACGCGCGACACGCGCCACGGCTTTGATGCGTTCCTCGGTCGACGTCGGCGCCAACAGGAAAATCGGCGCGACGTTGCAGGCCTCGAGTTGGCCGGCAAAGGCATCGACCTCTTCGGGGGGATAATCGACGACCAGTACGCCATCGACACCGGCAGCCTGAGCGGCTTGGGCAAAAGCCTGCTGGCCCATGCGTTCGATCGGATTGGCGTAGCCCATCAACACAACCGGCGTCTCGGCATCATCGCGCCTAAATTCGGCAACCAGTTCCAGGGTCCGGCGCAGTCCCACACCTTGGGCAATTGCGCGCTCAGCAGCACGTTGGATCACTGGCCCATCGGCCATGGGATCGGAAAACGGTACGCCCAACTCGATGACGTCGGCCCCCGCTTTCGTCAGGGCATGCATCAGAGGCACTGTGGCGCTGGGTGAAGGATCGCCCGCGGCAATATAGGGAATCAACGCAGCGGCGCGGCCGGATTCGGCCACACGGGAAAATGCTGCTGCGATACGGTCGGTTCGGCTAGTCATGGTGTCAGAACTGAATGCCCGCGCGCTCTGCGACGGTGTGCATGTCTTTGTCGCCACGGCCCGACAAATTGACCAGAATGATTTTGTCTTTCGAGAGCGTAGGCGCCATTTTCACGGCCTGCGCAATGGCGTGCGAGGACTCCAGCGCCGGCATGATGCCTTCAATGCGGCAGCAATCATGGAACGCCGCCAAGGCCTCGTCGTCGGTAATTCCGACATACTCGGCACGGCCGCTGTCTTTCAGCCAGGCATGCTCGGGGCCGACGCCCGGATAATCCAGGCCCGCCGAGACAGAATGCGTGTCCAGGATCTGGCCGTCTTCGTTCTGAATAATGTACGTGCGGTTGCCGTGCAATACCCCGACCTGCCCTGCAGCCAGCGATGCCGCATGACGGCCCGTTTCCATGCCGTCACCGGCCGCCTCGACGCCAATCAGCTTGACGTCTTCGTAGGGAATATAGGGATGGAAAATGCCCATGGCATTCGAACCACCGCCCACCGAGGCCAGCACGTAGTCCGGCTGGCGGCCAGCGTCCTGAGGCATTTGTTGCAGGCATTCGTTGCCGATTACCGTCTGGAAATCACGCACCATGCGCGGATAGGGATCAGGCCCTGCCACCGTGCCGATGATGTAGAACGTGTTTTCAATGTTGGTCACCCAGTCGCGCATGGCTTCGTTCAGGGCGTCTTTCAGTGTGCGCGACCCCGACTCGACCGGCACGACGGTCGCGCCCAGGAGTTTCATGCGATAGACGTTGGAAGCCTGGCGCCGGACGTCCTCGCTGCCCATGTACACGACGCATTCCATGCCGTAGCGGGCCGCGACGGTGGCCGTCGCCACGCCGTGCTGGCCGGCGCCGGTCTCGGCGATGACGCGCGGCTTGCCCATGCGGCGAGCCAAGAGCGCCTGACCAATGCAATTATTGACCTTATGGGCGCCGGTATGGTTGAGATCCTCGCGTTTGAACCAGATCTGCGCGCCGCCCAGCTCGCGCGACCAGCGCTCAGCATGGTAGACCGGGCTGGGGCGTCCGACAAAGTGCTTGAGCTCGTAGTTGAACGCCTCAATGAACGCAGGATCGACGCGGCAGCTGTCGTACGCCGCACGCAGCTCGTCGAGCGCATGCATCAGCGTTTCAGCTACGAACACGCCGCCATAGGGGCCAAAATGGCCCTGGGCATCCGGAAGATCGTAAGAATTCACCAAGTTTCTCCTGGGCAGGAGGCGAACACCGCATTCGCCGCTCAACCCGCTTCGCAACCCATTATTTTACCCGAGCGCACCATAGACGCCGAAACGATGGAGACCTGCCCGCCATCGAGGGCGCGATAGCGTCCGTACGCGGGCGGGCTGCTTCGGCAGAATTGCCCATCCCAGCGTCCGGCCAGTACCCCTCAGCGGGCGGAAATTGTCAACCGCGCCTGCTCGTGGCCGAGCCACGCGGATCGGAACCATGGCAGGCCGAGCCGTCAATCACGCCCGCGTCGCCACAATCACCGCTGTGCAGGCTAAGCCAGCGATTGTCCCAAACGACGCAGGAAATTCTCGCAGGCGGCCAACTGGTCCAACGCTACGAACTCATCCGGCTTATGGGCCTGCTCGATATGTCCGGGACCGCAGACCACCGTGGGAATCCCCAACCCTTGAAACAGGCCGGCCTCGGTGCCATAGGCAACCTTGCGCGTGGCACGGTCATCAGTCAGCGCACGCACCAGTTGCGTAATTGCTGCCGCCTCGGAAGCATCCAGCCCGGGAGCCTGGGCACCCGACTGAATGTCAATACGAGCCCCGTCAAACTCCGCACGCATGGCGGGCAGGAGCGTGTCTTGCACATAGCGTTCGATTTCAGCCTGAATCTCGTCAGCCGGGGTGCCCGGCAAATTGCGAAACTCATAGGAAAACTCGCAACGCTCCGGAATCGTGTTCACGGCAATCCCGCCCTGAATCAGATTGGTCGTCAGCGTGGAATACGGCACGTCGTAAAACTCATCGTACGGGCCTTTGGCCTTGAAGGCGTCGGCCACCTCGCGAATCCGGCAAATCAATCGGGCCGCGTATTCGATAGCATTGCAACCGCGCGGGGTCAACGAAGAATGTGCGGCCTTGCCCTGAACGCAGCAGCGAAACAGATTGATCCCTTTGTGCGCCACCACGACCTGCATTCCAGTGGGTTCGCCCACCACACACCCATCGGGCCGAATACCGCGATCGCGCAGCTCCGCCAACATGACGGGAGCACCTACGCAGCCGACTTCTTCGTCATAGGAAAACGCCAGATGAATGGGTTTTTTGCGCGGCATGGCCAGGAACTCGGGCACCAGCGCCAGCGACGCAGCGATAAAACCTTTCATATCGCAGGTGCCGCGGCCGTACACCAGGCCGTTGGATTCCGACAGCGTGAAAGGATCGGTAGACCAATTTTGTCCGTCTACCGGCACCACATCAGTATGCCCCGACAGCACAATGCCCCCCTGCTCGCCTCCGTCACTGGCCGGTAAAGTGGCAAAGAGATTGGCCTTGCTGCCATCGCTGTTATGCGCCAACCACGCTTGCACCCCTTGCGCCTTGAGGTTGTCCCTCACGGTTTCGATCAAACCCAGATTCGAATTGCGGCTGGTGGTATCGATCCCCACCAAGGTTTCAAGCCAAGTGCGCGTATCCATGTGATGGCCCTTCATGTGTAAAGCATCAGTGTAGGCCAGAAATCGAAGATTTCCAGCCGGCCGCCCGGCCCGCGCCTAACATCGAACTGCAGAACTGACTCCGGACACCTCGGACAGTGCAGCCAATGCCTTGTTCAACGACTCGCCGCCGCGCACCTCGACCGTGAAAATCATGTGCGCCAATGACTGGCGGCTTTGCGTATTCACGCCCACCACATTCAGCCTGAGACGCGCAAACACCTCGGACAGATCCCTGAGAAGCCCGGAGCGATCACGGGCGTGCACGCTGATATCCACGGGATAAAACGTCTCGGAAGTGTCGCCCCAGGCGACGTCGATGATCCGCTCCGGTTCGCGTTCGGCCAACGCCTGATAACTACGGCAACCCTTGCGATGAATCGACACGCCGCGCCCACGGGTCACGAACCCGGCGATCTCGTCCGGCGGCGCCGGGCGGCAGCAGCGCGCCAACTGCGTGAGCAGCGACCCCACGCCTACGACCAGCACCCCGCTTTTCCCGCTGCGGGCCGCGCTATCCGCACTATGCGCATGAGCCAGATCCGCCGCGTCGGGCTCGGCCTCAGGCGTGGGCTCCTGAAATACCGCATCGATCTGGCGCAGACTGAATTCCTCTTTTGCTGCGGCCACATACAGGTCGTCGGCCCGCGCAAACCCCAGACTCTGCGCCAATTGTTCCAGATTGACCGCCGTCTTGCCCAGGCGCTGCAATTCCTTTTCCACCAACGCCTGGCCGGTATTGATGCGCTGCTGCAGCTCAATGGCGTTGAACCACATGCGCACTTTGGCGCGCGAGCGCGGGCTGGCCAGAAAGCCCAACTGCGGATTCAGCCAATCGCGTGACGGGCCGCCGGATTTGGCAGAAATAATCTCCACCGTCTGGCCCGTCGCCAAACGCGTCTGCAACGGCACCATCTGGCCATCAACGCGTGCGCCTCGGCAGCGATGCCCCAGATCGGTATGCAAATGATAGGCAAAGTCCACGGGCGTCGCTCCCTCGGGCAATTCGATCACGCGAGCCTGTGGAGTCAGCACGTAAATACGCTCGTCGCGCACCCGATTGGCCAGGCCAGGCGTTTGAGCGCCACGCGCGTTACCGCCCGCGCCTGCCTGCGGGTTCTGTATAGCCGAGGCTTGATTGGCGTCGCCTGCCTCGATATCGGTATTCCAGGCCAACAATTGCCGCATCCACGACAACTGCCGGTCATAATCGCTGGACGCCGAGACTTGGCCGCCCTTGGCTCCTGCCTCTTTATAGCGCCAGTGCGCCGCCATCCCATATTCGGCAAACTGATGCATCTCGCGGGTGCGGATCTGCACCTCGAACGGCCGGCCGTCATCGTCCGTCACCACCGTATGCAGTGAACGATAACCGTTAGGCTTGGGGCGCGAAATGTAGTCGTCGAATTCCTCGGACAGCGGCGTCCACATATCGTGGATCATACCCAGTGCCGTATAGCAATCGCGCACATCGTCCACGATCACACGCAACGCCCGCAGGTCATAGAGTTGTGAAAACTCCAGCCCTTTCAGGCGCATCTTGTTCCAGATACTGTAAATATGCTTGGGCCGCCCGCTCACGTCGGCGGTGATGCCGGCCTTGGCCAACGCCGACTGCAAACGCTCGATCGCCGCCTCGATAAAGGCCTCGCGTTCGACCCGTTTTTCTTCGAGAAGCTTTGCGATTTGCTTATAACGATCGGGCTCGAGAAAACGGAACGACAAATCCTCCATTTCCCATTTGACCTGCCAAATGCCCAGGCGATTGGCCAGCGGCGCATACAGATCCATGGTTTCTCGCGCGAACGCCACCGAACAGGGTTCTTTCGAGGCGGCATGCCACCGTAAAGTCTGCAACCGCGAGGCCAGGCGCATCAGCACAATGCGCAAGTCGGCGGCCATGGCCAGCAGCATTTTGCGCTGCATTTCTTTTTGGTCGCCGGTGTCGGCTTCGCTGTCGCTCGCGTGACGGGCCACCAGCCCCAGACGCAACAGCGCACGCGCCCCTTGTACGAGACGGGCGACCTCAGGGCCGAACTCGGTTGCCAGCGGATCATTGCGCAAAGGCGGAGCCGGCGCCGACAAATCGGCAGGCAACGCTGCCACCAGCGCCGCAATACGTGTTGCGACATCCGTCTGCAGCCCTGCCAAAATGCGCACCACGCCCGCCCCGTGAGCAGCCAGGGGCTCACCGGACACAGCGCGCTGATCAGCGAACTGAGGCAAGGCCCAAGCGACGGCATGCTCGATGCGCGCGGACGCGTCGGCGTCAAGGCCGGCCCCAGCCATCTGGTGCCACGCGTCGTCAAAAGGCGAGAACGCATCAGAATCAGGAATCACGGACATCGCAAACGAAACGGACCAGCAAGCTAAGAAGCGGAAATTTCCTACACTCTACACTAAGCCCAGCCGTGGTGACGGCTCTCCCACGCGGTAGATAAGGAATTTTGACTCATGTTGCGATGGCTCAAAGGCCGGGGCGCAGCCGCCTCGGCAGTCGCCCAGATGCAAGCTCGCATTACGCCAGAACTGTGGCGCGACGTTCTGCAAGCCTATCCCTTCCTGGCAACGCTCGGTGCCGAAGAAGCCGAACAGTTGCAAGCGCGCGCGGCCTGGCTTCTGGCCAGCAAGACCATGAACGGGGCACGCGGCCAGATGCTCAGCGACTTCATGCGCTTGTCTATTGCCGCCCAGGCCGCCCTGCCTATTTTGAATTTATCGCCCACCCTCTACGAAGGCTGGGACGAAATCATTGTCTACCCTGAAGGTTTCAGCATCCCTCGCGTCCACCAGGACGATGCCGGCGTCGTCCACGAATACGACGAAGAAGCCGCGGGCGAGGCCTGGGAAGGAGGCCCCGTCATCCTTTCCTGGGCGGACACCTTGCCTGGCGACACAGCCTTTAACGTCATCATTCACGAGTTCGCCCATAAACTGGACCTCTCCTCGGGGGACGCTGATGGCATTCCCGATCTGAGCGCTCATCCCGGCCTGTCCCAGCGCACTTGGCGCCGTATCCTGAGCAGCAGCCTGGACCAGTTCACCGTCGCCCTGGACACGATCGAGGCCGCCATCCCCGGCGACATCGATCCCGAAAGCGAAGCAGCTGCTCCCTGGTACAGCCAACTGCCCCTGGATCCCTACGCCGCCACCGACGAGGCGGAATTCTTCGCCGTCAGTTCCGAGCATTTTTTCGTCGATCCCGCGCCGTTGGCCCTGGCCTTGCCTGATTGGTACGAATTGCTGCGGGCTTACTATCGCCAAGACCCGTTAGCGCGGGCGACACAAGGGGAACCCCAATCGCCTGACGCGCGCACTGAGCAGCCCGGACGTTCCTGATACCAGACCATTCGCCTTTCATTTCATAGAGCGCCCGCTATCGCTACACACAGAGCCCTGCCATGAAACACCTCCTCATCATCTGGCATTCCCGTACTGGCTATGCCGAACAAATGGCCCGGGCGTTGGCACGTGGCGCCGGGGGCGCCGCCCAGGCGCTGGAACAAGCCGCAAGCTTGCAAGTACATCTCCAACGTGCACAGGACACGTCCCCTGACGATCTGCTCAATGCAGACGGATATCTATTCTGCGCCCCTGAAAACCTCGCCAGCCTCACGGGCGAAATGAAGGAATGCCTGGACCGCTGCTACTACGGTGTCCTCGACCATATCCAAGGCCGTCCCTACGCGGCTGCCGTCAGCGCCGGCACGGACGGCACAGGCGCCGCACGCCAACTCGAACGCATCTGCACCGGCTGGCGCCTGAGGGCCATCGCGCCGCCCCTCATAGAACGCAACGGCGCCCAGACGCCGTCAGCCATCCTGGCCCCCAAGACCGTGCCTCAAGACGCACTCTCCCGCTGCGAAGAACTCGGCGGCTTGCTGGCGGCTACTTTGCTGGCGGGCGAACTTTGATCGGCATGCTGGGAGTCAAGAGGCGCAGATGAGGGGCTGCGGTCGGGGGAGAAGTTGAGTATTTATGGACGTCGATGCGGGGCAGTGGCTGCGTGGGGGCTTCACGTTGGCGGTCCGGCGCGCGGGCGCCGGACACCGCGTTCGCTCACCTCGTCCGGCCCGTTCGGGCCTACCTACGGTGTCCGCTCCGCT
>NZ_NEVQ01000007.1 GCF_002261185.1 Bordetella genomosp. 4 | reverse complement strand
GAACTACTAAATCCCGCAACCCTAAGATAGAATCGACTGGGGACATCGGCATTGCCTCCATTAAACCTGTTTCTTCGCAAAAACAAGTCTAATGAATGTCGGTGTCCCCCGTTAATGATGTAGAGCCCAGCCGTCACAGACTCAATGCTCGTAATACCCAGGAAATGGCGTACTGGTGGCATTGCCCGTTGCCACGTAGTAGCGGCTGGCGATCCGGGCCGTGGGCTCCGCACTTGCCGGGCATGTCCGACCGGTAGCCTCCCAAGCCAAACGGTTTTCGTCCTCGCCGAAGCAGAAAAACCGCATATCAGCTACGTCTTTGTAGCCTAATTTATAGGCTGTCGCCGTGTCTTCGCGAGCGTTACACGACGAACTCTCGCTCGCGACGGAGCCGCCGATCCCGAACCCCGTCACGCCTACCCCCATCGTATTGCTCTGGCCGCAATTATTAGAGCCGCCGAACATACTCGGAGCGATATAGACATTGGGCGTCGTCGAGATGCTTTGGTGTTCGCGCTGCGAGGAACCCTCAAAGGTAATGTTACCCATGCCCATTTGCGCACTGACGCCGACTTGCGCAGTACCTGATTGGGAAGTGGAATTCGCGCTACCTGTTGCGTTGGATGCTGCACTGGCACCTGTATTTATAGTCTGACTATAAGCACCAAAGCTACATAAGGCCAGTGTCATCAATATTAGGCGTTTCATGCTTTTTCTCCTGAAAGGATGCCACCCGTATATTGTCAAGAACAAATTTTTTCGCCGTATGATCGCTTAAGCCAGATACTGTAAAAATACGAATACGGTGAATTTATTTTATGGTTACATTAAAATTAGCTTTTACCATTTTGTGATTTTTCCAATTTTTATTAAAAAAATAAGAAAAAAATAATCGCCGACCAACGATCATTTTTCCTCATCACCGGACGCGTTGTTTTGCTTGCATTTGACGCGCAGTTCCAGCATTGCCTCGCCATAAGCCTGTTGCAGGGTCTTGATCTGTTTTTCGTAAATTTCTTTTATATTCAATGGATTGGATCGGAGCGCGTTCTCCATTCCACGCCGCCCCTCCTCCACCCAGCGCTCGATCTCGGCGGCAGGCAGCTCGAACGCCTCGCTGGCCTCGCGCACGGTTGTCCGGCCTTGAATAATATCCATGACCAAGGCACTTTTGCGTCTGACAGTCCACCGCTTGATTTCTTCGTCAAGTTTCGGGTTCATTTGTTAGTCTCCAAAAGCACCTATCGTTACAGGTAGATTTTTATTCGCTAAAAATCAATGTAACGGCGATTAATGATTATATTTACCAGAACTATTCAATTTCGTTGGATGCAGTCAGCAAACGCGACAGGCAGGTTTTCCCTGCCATGGCTTTTCTTATTTATTACCGACTATCGATCAAACTCAATCCAGTACCAACCAATAGGTAAAAAAAATGCATTGTCTATTTGCGGGAAGGTGGGTATCAGTCGGGTATTGGCCAACCAATGATCGACGGAAGCCCGGTCCACGGATGCCGGCGTAGAAATCGGAGCGAAACAAGCAAATTGACGGCTGCCGCTATATTGGTAGCCGCTGCCATAAGTAAAGTCTGGCTCACTGAAAGCCAACTCTGGAAATTCCTCAATGTGCTGCATGTCCTGAGAAAAGTCGTCGGGACAGCTAGGCAAAGGCTGGCTAGGGCCGATCAGTACTGCAGTCCTTGGACGAGGCTTGGATCGGGCGGCTTGTGCATCCAGGCTGATCAACGCAACACTGGCTGCGCAAATCAACAAGAGAGTACAGAACGCGTATTTCACGGCGATTCTCCCATGCGTGGAGAGGCAATCGCCTCCCCACACCATAGGTGGTATGACGTGGTCGGCAAACGCTTACCAGGTCCAACCACCAAAGCCGATCGTGCCCACATTACCGGTAGCGCCACTGGTGTATTCACCGCCGGCCATGCCGCTAGTCGTGCCGCCGGCGAACCCCGCAGAGAAGCTCCCCCCTACCGATTGGTTGGTGCTCGCGCCGTTGGCATAAGTCGTGGTGCCTTGAGGGGTCAGGGATACGCCCGAGTTCGCGCCGGTGCTGCTGGTCGCCGTCGTGCCTTGCATGGAGACTCCCGGTCCGATCGAACCGCTAGTGCTAGATGCTTGCGAGCCACCGACCGTACCCGAAGTGGCGCTACCCGTGCCCCCAAAAGCGCCGACGGCAAAACCGGCAGCATGAGCCATGCCAATGGAACTGACGGCCAGGGCAACAGCCAAAAGAGTCTTTTTCATGATGTCATCCTCCAAATATATCGAGAGTCCGTCTCGAAGCGGTACTACACCGTTATCCGGATTAACTCGAAAGCGACCTATCTCGCTAACGCTACGTTGTGTCCGGCCAAATTCATCTGCTTGAAACAAAATTTCCTCCACTGAAAATCGCCTGCAGAAATACTCATCAGTTCCGTAATATCGATTTTTTGGCAACACTTACCCGCCTCGATCAGTGAACTAATCGAGATGAAAATCACTCGCGGAATCAATCAGTCAAACTGTTGCAAAGCTATCAAGAGAAGATTTTCTTGTTATCTACTACCAACGGCTTATGTAATAACCCTCATATACAGGCCATACTTCAGCCGCGACAATCTGTTCGTAATTTTTGCTAGTTTTTTGCAATTTCAATGACTCCAGCCCGGCTTCCCTTGAAATTGCTTCCTGCTCCTCAAACCTCGCTTCCATGGACGTCATTCTAGGCAGTTCTCGTTCACAAAATTTACAGTTTGTGATTTCTAAAATTTTTTTGAATATTTTTTTGAAACACAACGGCCGGCTGTATTTATTTTCAAAATCATGAAAGCGGGCGCCCCAAAAAGGCGAAAGGAGCGACGATGGACCCACGTATTCAATATTGCGTCACACAGATCGAGCACAAGATCTTGCACGACTCGACAGAGCATTGCACTCACGACGCATTAATCCAGACACTGGCACAGGAAATGCGGCTCAGCCGCTTTCACTTGACGCGTCTGTTTTTCAAGGATTTTCAACATTCACCGCGAGACTACATACATCGCAATCTGATGGGGCGCTGTGCGTTGATGATCGCCCATACACGGCAGTCGCCCTTTTCGATCGCTATCGACATGGGCTTTTCAAGCCAACAAGCCTTTACGCGGGCTTTTACCCACTATTGGGGCATCTCGCCGTGCCAGTTCAGACAGGCGCATGCTCGCCACATTGAGCGGCTCAACGCCGCCAGCAGGCAGGCTGCCGACGTCTGCAGCCTGCCTGCCGACAATGCCAAAATCGTGATCCGCAACATGCCTGCGATCCGTTTCTGGGCAGTGCGATATGAAGGGCTATCCGGACAGAAACACGCTTGCTGGAACGATTTCCGAAAATTATTTGCCCACTTGCCCTCGAACATGCTCGCTGGACCTTTTTTTGGGCTGACCTACGACACTCCTATGTTCGTCCCCTCACCGTTCATGCGGTATTACTGCGGGGTCCAAGTGCCGCTGGGCTTTGGCCCCAAACCGAAAGAAGCCTTTGAAATCAACCTGCCGGCCGGGCGGACGGCAACGTGCTCGGCGCGTTGCACATCCGAGGATGTATCGATGCTCTATACCAACCTGCTGGATCATTGGTTGCCGCATTCCGACTACCACTTGCGGGCATCGTGCTTTGCCGAGAGATTCGAAGAATTCCCAACGAATTGGGATACTCGGCCAGAGGCCGTTCAACTAAGCTGTTGGGTTCAATAACAAACGATCAAAAACAGCGCGGACATTAGGGTTTGCATGGTTGCCGTTTTATTGCAGCCCCTGGTGATTCGCGCTAGATTTTGAGCGTAGAACAAAGCGCACACCCGATCCACCGAAGGAGAGGCACCGTGTCAACAATAATTGTGATTGAATCACGACCACTCATTCGTCGCGGCCTCATGCAGTTGATCTCGGAGACGATCCCGGACTGCCATATTGATGTTGCAGCCTCGTGGGACATGCCTGAGGACGCCGAGGTAGAAAGCGCGAGTGACGCGGCGCTGCAGCAACACACAGAATATGCCCTGATGCTGCTATCGGTCGAAATGCTCGGAGAAACCACGCACCAGACAGTTGCCGCAGCGCGCAAACGCTACCACCCCAAGTCCATCCTATTACTCTCAGAAGGCCTCGCGCCGTGGCCGCAGGATTTCCCCTCCTATGTCATCGGATGTGTGCCCTTACATGCTCCGGCGGAAATATTGCAAGCGTCGATCCGGCTCGCGTTGACCGACGATGAGATGCTCTGCCCTGTATCGCAGTCGCACGATTCATCCGTGCAAAGCGATAAATCATTGCTGCCGCAAACCGATACAGCATCGATCAACGACGCAGGTTTTCCTGACCTGGCATCGTCCACCGCGTTAGCCGACGGTAAGGAAAGCAAGGCGCTCGGATTGACGCCGCGCCAATACGAGGTCCTCGTATTATTGGCGCGAGGCTATACGTTGAAAGCCATCGCGCGGCACTTGAGCATCGCAGCGACCACCGCTAAGGTGCATGCAGAAACGGTGTACCAACGCTTGCATGTCCATAACCGGACAGAAGCCATCTATGCGGCGATTTCCCGCGGCGCAACGCTGGGATGGTCCAACGTCACGCGCGAAATGCCGGCCATCACCAGTACCAACGTCCTGGCCATCAAGCGATCTGGTTAAATAAAACGTTTCGCACTGCTGATCATCGGCTGTCTTTATGGACCTGTCTGTTAAACAAGCGATGGCCAAATGGCCTAATGTCCCCGCGGTATACGGTTGGCTCTCGTTGGACGAACGCGGGCGGTGGCACATCCACGAGCGAGGCGATGCCGCTAAGGGAAGCCCGGGCGAGCTCATCACCAGTCCGCAGATCGTGGCCTTCATCGGCCGCAATTACGCAGCAGACGATCAAGGACGCTGGTATTTTCAAAACGGTCCTCAACGGGTTTACGTCCGGTTGGATGCTGCCCCATATGTTTTACGCGTGGCGGATACGGGCCTGGGATTGGTCACGCATACCGGACAAACTGTCAGTTCGATCAAGGCTTGGTGGCTGGATGAGGCGGGCCGGCTCTATGCGCAGACGGACCTGGGCCTCGGACTGATAGACGGACGCGATCTGGAATCCGTCCTCGCTCCTCTGCGCGTTCAGCCCGGAAACGTCCCATTGCTGGACGCCCTGGAGGACAGCGAGGCGCAGGCGAACAAGGCGTCCTGGCACGTCAGCCATCCCAGTTATCCCACCCCTGTGCCGCTGCACGGTGACGCCAGCGGATCGGCGCTGGCCGCTGATCTGGGTTTTGTGGCAAATCCGTTACCGGAATAGGCGGATGCCCGCCGGCTCGGCCATCACGCCACCCGGCATTGGCGCGTTTCCTAGAGAGCCCGGCTACCGGTAGAATCGACGGCATGACCGACCGACCGCCTCTGACCTATTTCCCCGCACCGCGCCGCACACTTTTTTGCAGCCAGTGCGGCTCGCCCATTCATCGCCGCGTCCCCGAGGGCGACAACCGCGAACGCGATGTCTGTGATCATTGCGGCGCGATCCATTATCAGAACCCTCGCATGGTGGTAGGCACGGTGCCCGTTTGGGAAGACCGCATTCTCTTGTGCCGGCGTGCGATCGAGCCGCGCTACAACACGTGGACCTTGCCCGCCGGTTTCATGGAACTCGGGGAAAGCACGGCCCAAGGCGCCGCTCGCGAGACACTCGAAGAATCCGGCGCGCGTATCGAGTTGGGGCAGCTTTTCACGATCATCGACGTCCCGCAGATAGACCAGGTACATATCTTTTACCTGGCCCAGTCACTGGGCCCAGAGCTGGATCCCGGACCGGAAAGCCTGGAAGCACGCTATTACGACGAAGCCGAGATTCCCTGGGACGATCTGTCGTTTCGCACAGTCAGTACGACACTGAAGCAGTATCTCGAAGACCGCCGCCGGGGCCATCTGGGCTGTCATCATTACACGCTGGACTGGCACCGCTAAATGCAGGTCCGCCATCGTGTGCGATGACGTGCTCGCCCTTTCGTCTGGACCGCTTGAATCGTCTTGCTGAACCGTGAAGCTTCCCTGGCTCGCTACCGACACCCCGTTTCCGCCCGTTGAAGGCGCGTTATCCGAGCCGGCCGGACTGCTCGCCGCTGGCGCGGACCTCTCGCTCGGCCGGCTGCAATTGGCCTATTCGAACGGGATTTTTCCCTGGTACAGCGCGGGGGAGCCGATTTTGTGGTGGAGCCCCGATCCGCGCATGGTGCTGGCTTGCCAGGACTTTGCTCCCTCGCACTCTCTGCGCAAACGGCTGCGCCAAATCGCACGGAGTGAGTCCGGACCATCCCCTCGTGTGCAAATACGTGTCGACACCGCTTTCGAAGCGGTCATAGCGCGGTGCGCAGCGCCGCGGGACAGTCAAGCGGGGACATGGATCACAGCCGAGATGCAACAGGCCTACTATGCCTGGCATCTGGCGGGCGGGGCTCACAGCATCGAAACGTGGGTAGATGAAACCCTGGTGGGCGGCCTGTACGGCATCAGCCTGGGAGGCATGTTCTTTGGCGAATCGATGTTCACGCTGGTCCCTGATGCCTCAAAGGTGGCGCTGGCATATCTCGTCACGTTCTTGCGCCGCTATGGCGTGGAGTGGATCGATTGCCAGCAGCAGACCCGGCACTTGGCCAGCCTGGGGGCTCAGCCAGTGCCGCGCACCCAATTTGTCGAACATGTGCGGCAAGCGATCGAGTTGCCAGCCCCCCTTTGGCGCCCCGGGCGGCTGGACAGCGAAGGCAATATCCACGAGCTGGCAGGCCTGGACTGAGCCCGTCCGAGACCGGCCGGGCGTGGACCGATCCGGATCACACACGACGATTCACAGCCGTCTGGGCAAACCCCTGCTGACCTGGCCTGATTTAGACTGAAACTTGTCATCCCTGGCAGCCGCGTTAAGATGATCACTCGACTGCCGTCCGACGTCGGGGCGAACTGCCAATGAGTCAGCTTAAAGAACTTCCTTTTGCCACCCTGCAGTTTTATTCGACTGCACCGTATCCATGCAGCTACCTGCCTGATCGCCAAGCGCGCTCGCAGGTCGCAGCGCCCGGGCATTTGATCAACGCGGGCGCGTATTCGCAATTGGTGGAACAGGGATTTCGACGCAGTGGTCTGTTTACGTACCGCCCGCACTGCGATAACTGCCGGGCTTGTGTGCCGGTGCGTGTCGATACGGCGAACTTCACCCCCAACCGCAGCCAACGGCGCGCCTGGCGTGGCCATCAGGCGCTGCGCGCATTCGTGGCGGAACTGGCATGGTCTCCCGAGCACTATGAGTTGTACTCCCGGTATCAGCAGGGCCGCCATCCAGGCGGCGGCATGGACGACGACAGCCGCACGCAGTACGCACAGTTCTTGTTGACCAGCCGTGTCAATACCCGCCTGGTCGAATTCCGCGATGCAGACGATGTCTTGATGATGGTATCCATCATCGATGTTCTGGATGACGGCTTGTCGTCCGTGTATACGTTTTACGACCCAGACGCCCGGGGCAGTCTGGGCACCTACAACGTGCTGTGGCAGATCGAGCAATGCCGTACGCTGAATCTCCCCTGGCTGTATCTGGGCTACTGGATCCGCGACAGCCGAAAAATGGCGTACAAATCCAGCTTTCGCCCGCTGCAGATGCATCTGGACGGCCATTGGCGGACGGCCACACCTGATTTGCTCTGAATTTATCTGCCCCACCGCGCAAACTGGCTACAATTGCGCTCCATGTCGATCCTCTTTCACGCCTACCCCCTGGCGCGTCCGGCCTTGTTTGCCATGGACGCGGAAACCGCCCACGAAGTCACCTTGGCGGGCCTGCAACGCGCCTATGACTGCGGCGCCACCCGCAAACTGATGCATGCCCAGCCGCAGGCGCCGTCGACTCTGATGGGACTGACGCTGCGAAACCCCGTGGGATTGGCTGCCGGGCTGGACAAAAATGGCGCGTATATCGACGCATTGGGTAATCTGGGATTCGGCTTTGTCGAGGTCGGCACGGTCACGCCACGCGCTCAGCCGGGCAACCCCAAGCCCCGCATGTTCCGCCTGCCTCGTGCGCAAGCGCTGATCAATCGCCTGGGCTTTAACAACCAGGGGCTGGACGCCTTTATCGCCAATGTGCGCCGCAGCCAGTGGCGCAGCCAGGGCGGCATTGTGGGGCTGAACATCGGAAAAAACGCGGACACGCCGATCGAGCGGGCCGCGGACGACTATCTGATCGGTCTGGCCGGCGTCTATCCGCACGCAGACTATGTCACGGTGAATATTTCTTCGCCGAACACGCAAAATCTGCGCGCCCTGCAGGGCGAAGATGAATTGAGCGCCTTGTTGGCCCGCCTGCGCGACAAACGCGCGGAGCTCGCCGACCAACATCAGCGCCACGTGCCCCTGGCGGTCAAGATCGCCCCGGACCTGTCGGAAAGCCAGATCGACACGATTGCCGACCTCCTGCCGCGTTTTGGCGTCGATGGCGTCATCGCCACGAACACGACGCTTTCCCGGGATGCCGTGACCGGGCTTGACCACGCCAATGAGGCGGGAGGCCTGTCGGGCGCCCCCGTGCATCAGCTATCGCTGGCCGTCATCGCGCGCCTGCGCCAGCGGATGGGCGCCGATGCCAGCATTATCGGTGTGGGCGGGATTCTGTCGGGCAAGCAAGCCAAGGAAAAACTGGAGGCGGGCGCCAATGCGGTCCAGCTGTATACCGGGCTGATTTACCGCGGTCCGGCGCTGGTCGGCGAATGCGTGCAGGCTCTCAAGGCCGCCTAGCAACGCTCGGCTCTCCTGCCGGGCCCCTGAGCCCCTGGCGTAGCGAAAAAAAAGCCACCCCGTGGGGTGGCTAATTCCAGCTCTGCTCTGTCACTCAACAGTACTACAACAAGCTGTATGCCGACAACAGCTCGGCATCAATCTCGCTAATTAAGCACGACGGGCGGCACGGGTCGTCTTGCCGGCAGCTTCAGCGGCGTCGGAAGCCGCCTTGAACGTGGCGTTGGCCGCAGCGTTCAGGTTGGATTCGGCGACTTCGACAGCCTGCTTGGCGGCCTTGCTCAGCGAGTCGTAGGCACCGTTGGCAGTAGCCAGAGAGGATTTCAGCAGCGCGACGGCGCTTTCCGAACCGGTCGGCGCATTCTTGGAGAATTGCTCGACAGCGTCGGCGACCTGTTGTTGGCCTTCGGCGATTTGGGCCTCGGCCAGCTTGGCCAGTTCACCCTGCACGCCAGCAACGATGTCATACACGTGCTTGCCATAGGCCAGGGCCTTTTCAGCGCTGGGCTGCACCAACGAGGTGGCGAAAGCGGTGGCTTCCTGAGGGTCTTTCACGCCGAAGGCTTGTTGCGAAGTCTGAGCGACCTCGTCGAGCGTGGCTTTGACAACCTTCAGATTCAGATCGACCAGCTTTTCAAAGCCGGCAAACAGCGTCGCCTGAGTGGCGGTCAGCGCATTCAGGGCGGATTTCTGGCGGTCCAGAACTTGTTGGGGGATTGCAGTCATGGTGGTCTCCGGTAAAAATGCCGGGGCGCCCGGCTATGGCGATACGTTGCGACAAATAAAGGGAAAGAAACGTGCTCGGAACCAATATTTGAAGCTAAGGCCGGCGCGTTTGCTGCACTGCACAAACACCATTTTACGTACTTGGAATCGACTGTCAAGCACTTTTGGTGCAATGCAACAAGTTTAGCCCCAAAAGAGTGCAAACATCTATAGGACCGTTTGTTTCAGGGGAAACCCCCCGGTGACGGCAACCGTATTGTTTTCTACACTCAAGACCAGCTGATGACACTCCAAGAAAGACGCATCAGTCCAAGCTATCAAAAATTGCCGCTTATCCCGCGGCGCAGGAGACCCCATGAGATTCATCCCCCGTACGCTATCGGTACTGCTGGCTACCAGCGCTCTCTTTGCCACCGGCGCTGCCCAGGCAGAGTATCCCGAGCGCCCCATCAGCATGGTTGTACCGTTTGCCGCTGGAGGCCCCACTGACAACGTGGCTCGTTCGCTCGCCGAAGCCATGCGCCCCACATTGGGCCAAAGCGTCGTGGTGGAAAACAAAACGGGTGCCGGCGGTACGATCGGTACCTCATTCGTCGGCCGCGCCGAGCCCGATGGCTATACCGTGCTGCTGATGCATCTGGGCTACACCACTGCCCCCTCGTTGTACAAGAACCCCGGCTATGACCCCGACAAGACCTTCGCGCCTGTAGGCCTGGTGGTCGACGTGCCCATGACCGTCATTGCGCGCGAAGATTTCCCGCCCAACAACATCAAAGAGATGGTCGAATACGTCAAGTCCAACAAGGACAAGATCTCGTTGGCAAACGCCGGGATCGGCGCCGCCAGCCATCTGTGCGGCACCATGCTGGTCGATGCGCTGGGCGTGGATCTGCTGACGGTCCCCTACAAGGGCACCGCCCCCGCCATGAACGATCTGTTGGGCAAACAGGTCGACATGCTGTGTGATCAGACGACCAATACGTCGCAATACATCACCTCGAAAAAGGTCAAGGCCTACGCGGTCACGAGCCTGAAACGCGTACCCACGCTGCCGGATCTGCCCACGATGGACGAATCGGGCTACAAGGGCTTCCAGGTCGGTATCTGGCACGGTATGTGGGTGCCCAAAAACACGCCCCAGCCTATCGTGGACAAGTTGGTCAAAGCGCTGCAAGCCGGGATGGCCGATCCGAAATTCAAGGAGCGCATGGCCGGCCTGGGCGCGGAAGTGCTGAACGACGAAGCCAATCCCAAAGCACTGGAAGCCAAGGTCAAGCAACAAGTGCCGCAATGGGCTGAGCTGTTCAAGAAAGCCGGTGTAGCGCCGCAATAAACCTGCACGCCGCAGGCGCTTCAATCAAAAGGCCTGAGTCCCGGGTTAAACCGGGCTCAGGCCTTTGATGTTTCTGTGCTTGGCGCGATTACGAAAAGCCTCCGCAAGTTCCCGGCGACGCCTATATGCGCGCCAGATGCGGCGCTAGCCCTTTGCCAATGGCATTACCGCTCCCGTTGGCGTTGCCAGCCACCACGGGCTCATAGCCCAGGGCCTCGGAAATGGTGCGGGCAGCGTCAACCAGAAGCTGAATCCACTCGTCCTGCAAACGCTCGGCGGGTGCAGATATCGACAGGCCAGCGACCAGTTTGCCGGTATCGTCAAAAATACCGGCTGCAATACATCGCACACCGAGTTCGAGCTCTTCGTTGTCGCGGGCATAGCCATGGCGCCGTACCAGCGCGAGCTCCCGTTCCAAACGGTCAATATCCGTGAGACTGTTCCGGGTATGACCGGCCAAGCCGGTGCGCAGCGCATAGGCACGCACCTGCCGGTTATCGATGGTCGAGAGAAACAGTTTGCCGGTGGAGGTCAAGTGCAAGGGCGCGCGGCCGCCAATGGCGCGCACCACCTGCATCCCCGAGCGCTCGCTCCATGCCCGGTCGATATAAACGATCTCGTCGCCTTGCTGGACCGACAGGTTGATGGTCTGGCCTGTCAGTTTGTGCAAGGAACGCATCTGCGAAATCGCCGCCTCCCGGACGTTCAGACGGCCTTTGACCAGGGAGCCAAGTTCCAGCAAGCGCATGCCCAACTGGTACAAGCCGTTGTCCACACGCTCGACGTAGCGGCCCACCACGAGGTCGTTCAGGATCCGGTGGGCGGTGGATGCGTGCAAACCCGTGGTTGCAGACAGCTCTTTTAGTGTGACAGGATCCGAATGGGCAGCCAACGCATCGAGCAGGCGCATGGCGCGCTCGATGACCTGAATAGCAATTGGCGACTGACCCGAAGGCCGTTCGCTATCGGAATCCGACGCAGTAACAGACATGGCAGTAGTCACAGTCAATAGAGGCGGGGCGCCAAAAATCAGCCCCGGGGCATATATTAATGCGGCAGCGCAGCATTAATATGTTTCCCGTATTGTGAAATTTTGAGCGGGTTTTGGCAACTCCCTTATGTCGAGGCCCTGCGAATGCCGGCACACGACGAAACAGCCACTCGATACGCGGAGGCCGCACGTCCCGCTCAAGATCCCCTAGGGAGACAGCCGCCCTCCCAGGCGCAAGACTTCCTCACGGAGGTACGTGAGTGCTTCCGCCGCCTCGTCGGGGTTGCCCTTGACGCCCAGCTCCAGATGAGGCGTTTCGCCCACGTTGGGCAGACTGAACGCGCTCACGGCTGTCCAGCGCAATTGCAGCGCCTGCATCACTGGGGCAATGCGGGATTCCGGCAAACCAAAGGCCAGGAACGAATGCTCCACGTGCGCTTGAGCGTGATGCAGCGCCTGATAGCGGGTATCCAGCGTCCATTCGAGCATCGGCCACGCCATGACGGGAAAACCGGGCAAAAAGGTGTGATCGCGAATGAAAAAGCCCGGAATCCGATTATAGGGATTGGGCACAATTTCACAGCCCTGGGGGAACATCCCCATTTGCAGGCGCTGCTGATTCTCCTCGGCAGCCATATCGGCAGGTGCTTTACCCTCGGCCGCCATTTCCGCCACACGCTGAGTAATCGCGGTCTCTGCCTCGGGATGTAGCGCCAAGGGCAGATCCAGCGCTGCCGCGGCCGCCTGCCGGGTGTGATCGTCGGGCGTTGCGCCGATACCGCCGCAGGACAGCACGATGTCATCCGATGCAAAACTGCGGCGCAACGCGGCGGTCAGTGTCTCGCGGTCATCGGGCAGAAACTCCGCCCCCGACAAGCGCATGCCGCGCGCAGACAATAGCTCGATCACTTTAGCGAAATGCTTGTCCTGGCGACGGCCGGACAGAATCTCGTCGCCCACGACAATCAGACGGATGCGACGAGAGACAGAGGAGGATTGAGTCATTAATCGCCTCGAAAAACCTCGGCATGGATGCCAGGGAAAAACAGAAAACCCTCACGGGGATAGCTAGGGCAGGATCAGGCCTCGATGACACGCTCGTTCCGCAAACGCCGCAGGGCTTCCAACCCATAATGGGCATTCACCAATCCCGCGTATACAGGCAATATGATCCAGGCCGGTGGCAATAGATTCAACAACGCGCAAATCAGGCCTATCGTCCAGAACCCGAGGTTGTGACGCTCGAGCAGAATGCGGCGCTCTTGGGGACTGGCGTGCTCCACAATCGCGTCGACCCGCATCATGCGCGAGAACGCAAAGGCCCACCAGAACACCGACAGCACCACCCCCACGGGCGGGATCAACCAAAACGGCAACGTCAGCAACCAGCCCGCGGCAAACACGCAACTGACCCAGATAGCGTTCCACACGCTATACGCGGTGGCATTGCGGCCCTGGCGAGATACGCCGGCGTACTCGCGTGCACTCACGTGCCGCAGCACCAACGGCATCACAAAGATCGCGGCGATGGCCAAGCCCAAAATCCCCGAGACCGGCAGCAAAATCACGACCGCAATAACGGGGACCAGATACAGCTTGAGTGAAAACAGGCCGATACCGACCAGCCAGGCATCCGCGTCGTTAATAAACTGCCATTGCGACGCCTGCATATCCAGCCAGTCGGTCAGCGGCGTCCAGAACAGCCACAACAGCAGCAAGGCGCCCAACAAGGCGATCAAAAAGGGCAACAGTATCGCGAACAGCATATTGGGATGGCACTGCGATACCAAGGCGCGTTTGAACGCCTGAGCAACGCCCGCGGTTCCCACGGCGGCACTACGAACAGAAGACGAGACAGCAGACTCGGGGCGAGGAGGAATCATGTCGCGAACCCGTTAATAAACATGCCGGGTATCATAGTCTCAAACACGCTTCGTTTTCATTGCCATGCCCTTGCTCGTACCCGGACCCGACACCCCTGCCCTGCGCACTGCCCTGCAATCAGGCACAGACGAAACCTGGCTCATCGCCTGTTTTTGCGCTGCCTGGTGCGACACCTGCACGCAATACCGCCCCAAGCTGGCCGCCCTGTCCGACAGCCAGCCCGAGCGCGTCTATGCCTGGATCGACATCGAGGACCACCCCGATCTGTTGGGCGACGAAGATGTCGAGAACTTTCCTACGCTGCTCGTACAACGAGGATCGAAGACTTTGTTCTACGGCCCCATGCTGCCGCACATCGGCCACCTGGAACGCCTCCTGGAAAGTCTGAACCCCGACAGCCCCGTGGTGGCCACGCAACTGCCCGACGTCATAGCACTATTGCGGGAATAGCTGGGACGTCTAAATAGCGACACCGATGGCAAGCGAACACCCAGCTACCACCAAGCAAGAACACCTAAACAGCAACATATCGACGGCAAGCAAAGCAAAAACCCGCCGACCGCCAATACAGCAGCAATCAGGACGCGCTGCTATCGTCAGCCTTGCGCCCACCGCCGCCCAACAGCACGCCCACTTGCCGTTTAGGCGCGCTGGACCGTGATTCAGATTTCGACTCGGCCGCCTGCGAAGGCGCGGTCGAAGGCTGATAGGGCTTGTAGAAGAAATCGTCGACTGGCTGACGCGGCGACGTATAAGAATAGGACGAGGTATTCCCACGACGATCGCGGCTGCGGGAATGGCTGTCGCGCGTATGGCTGCGTACTACCAGTTCCAGAGGAACATCGAGCTTGCCTCGAGGCACCTGACGCTTGGTGAGTTTCTCGATGTCCTGCAAATAACGCACCTCGTCCGGCGTAAACAAGGCAATGGCCTCGCCCGAAGCGCCCGCCCGGCCCGTACGGCCGATACGGTGTACATAATCCTCGGCGTTGTGCGGCAAGTCGTAGTTGATGACGCAGGGAACCCCCGCCACGTCCAGGCCGCGCGCGGCCACGTCAGTCGCCACGAGCACCTCGAGTTCGCCGGATTTAAAGGCCTCGAGGGCCTTCATGCGATCCGCCTGGCTCTTGTCGCCGTGAATGGACTCGGCGCGCACCCCGTCGCGCTCCAACTCGCGCGCCAGGCGGGCCGTGCCGATCTTGGTATTCGAAAATACGATGACCTGTTTCAAGCCACGCGATTTGACCAGATGCACCACGGCGGCGCGCTTGGCGTCGCTGGGCATCTCGTAAGCAATCTGGGTCACGGTATCGGCCGTGGCATTGCGCGCCGCGACCTCGATTTCGACCGGCTGGTTCAGATAGGAACGGCCCAGCTTGCGGATTTCATTGCTGAAAGTCGCCGAAAACAGCAGGCCCTGCCGTTGCGCAGGCAGCAAACGGACGATGCGGTCCAGATCCGGCAAAAAGCCCATGTCCAACATGCGGTCGGCTTCGTCCAGGACCAGAATGCCGACTTGGCTGAGATTGACGGTTTTTTGCTCGACGTGATCCAGCAAACGGCCAGGCGTGGCGACCAGGACCTCGCATCCGCGGCGCAGCGCGTCTTTTTGAGGCCCGATATCGACGCCCCCAAAAACAACCGCTGAACGCAGCGGCGTGTGCTTGCTGTACCGCTTGACGCTTTCGTAGACCTGGTCGGCCAGCTCACGCGTGGGAGCCAGAATCAAGGCCCTGACAGGGTGGCGAGCCGGCGAAGCGCTGGTATTGGCCAGCGGCATCAGACGGTGCAGAATCGGCAGCGTGAACGCCGCGGTCTTGCCCGTACCGGTCTGTGCCGCCCCCATGACATCACGTCCAGAAATGACGGCCGGCAACGCCTGGGCCTGAATCGGCGTAGGCGTGGTGTATCCGGTGTCGGCAACTGACTGAAGCAGTTGGGGATGCAGCCCGAACTCGGCAAAAGTCGGGATAGAGGCGTCGGAGGTAGGGGCTGCGGAATGGGTAGAGTCAGTCATCAGGATGGGCAGATGCCGGGGCTACAAAAAAGAACAAAACGAGAAGTGCTGCTATGCCCGGATTGCTGTGGATAACTTTATTTTAGCGCAACCGAGCATACTACCAGACATCGACACCTATATCGGAGCCATGCGCGCCCCTACGGCCCTCAGCCAGCAAGCCAGCGCAGGCCCCACAAGGTGATCATCCCCGCCACGATAACCAGCACCGCGCTGCGGCTGCGCAAGAAAACGATGATGCCCACCATGGCTGCCACCAGCCTATAGTCGAAAGCCGGCCCGGTATCGGCCTTCCAGGGCAACAGGTCGGGGACGAGAATGGCCGTCAATGCGGCCGCCGGCGCATAGCGCAAGGCGCGTCGCACGCCATCCGGCAAGGGAATGTAATCGCCAAACAGCATGAATCCCGCCCGGGTCAGCACGCTGCAAAGCGTCAGCAGCAAAATGGCGGAATAAACATAAATCTCGGACGGCCAGAGGGTCATGCTCGCCTCTTTTGGAGGAAACGCTCAGCCAGCATGCCGGCCACGATCCCGCAGATCACTGCGGCAGCCAGCCCCAGGCGCAACGGAAACAACTGCCCCACCCAGGCCACCAATCCGGCCGCCAGCATCGAGATCAGCATGGGCTTGGAATTGGCCAAGGGGATCGTAATCGCCAGCAACGCCAACACGGCCGCGAAATCCAGCGACCAGTTTGAAGGGACCATAGCGCCCAAATAGATGCCGACGATGGAAGATGATTGCCACACGATCCAGCCCGGCACAATCGTGCCGAGGAAAAACCAGAGCTGTTCGCGTGTGCCGCGCTCGGCAGCATCGCCATAACGAGGCATGAACAGCACGAATCCCATATCGGTCGTGAAATATCCCAGGCCCAGGCGCCGGGGCCAGGACAAGTGGCGGAAATACGGGTGCAAAGCGGCGCCGAAAATAATAAAGCGCAAATTCACCACGGACCCCGCCATGAAAATCAGCCACAAGGGCGCGCCGGCGGCGATCAGCGGCAAAGACGTCAGTTGAGCCGACCCAGCATACAGCAGCAGCGTCATGGCCAGGGCCATGGACTCGGTCAAACCAGACTTGACCATGGCCACGCCTGTCACCATCCCCCACGTACCCGTGGCGATCAGCGCCGGGACGATGGCCCGTATCCCTTGGCGGAACGCCGCAATGCGTTCCTGCCGGATCTGTTGCAGATCATTGGCGGAGTCAACAGGCACTGCGTGCCCCCTGGCGGATGGAACTGAACGGCATGGAACTCATCAAAGACAAACTCACGCACGCCAGCCTGTGCGGCGCGGCACCAAGTTGCAGGCAGCAACAAGCTTGGCACTGAAACGCGGCATTGTACCTCTGCCGCTTGATACAATAGGCGCCACTTGAAAGGGGAACACCATGTCGATGGCAGATCGCGACGGTTTCATCTGGTACGACGGCAAACTTGTCCCGTGGCGCGACGCCGCGACACAGGTTCTGACGCATTCCCTGCATTACAGCGAGCGCGATCCCAACCATGCGCACTGGCTGACTCCAGCTTGAAGCCTTACACCTTTAGCATCTCTTTTTTTCAGGAAAAACAATGACTGCTGCCGCCCCCGCCGCCGCGCACGCACACGAAACCATCGAAGTCGGAGCCGAAGACCTGCCCGTCTATTGCCCCGGCCCGAAAGCCCCGCTCTGGAGCATGCATCCTCGCGTTTTCCTCGATGTGACGCATACCGGCTCGGCTCGCTGTGCGTACTGTGGCGCCGAGTACCGGCTCAAGCCCGGCACGGTCGTCCACGGTCACTGAACCCCTACTGCCCTCACCTGCCAGCCAACCACCGCCCCCATGTTCGCCACGCCAGAAGAAGCCGAACAAGCGTTCTACGAAGCGCTCGAGCAAGCTGATACCGCCCGCCTCATGCAAATCTGGGCCGACGACGAAGAAATCATCTGCATTCACCCAGGTGGGTTACGTGCGGTCGGCCATACGGCTGTGCACGAGTCCTGGCAGCAGACATTGGCTGCGGGGCCGTTGCATATCCGGCCGCTACGGCCGCAGATCATGCAAAGCATGATGTGTTCGATACATACGCTGGTCGAGCAAGTGTCGGTACGCACGCGCGGGGGCACGCAATACGCTCACTGCTACGCCACCAACATTTATCACAAAGGCCCAACCGGCTGGCGCATGGTCGTGCACCATGCCTCGCCGGCGCCCGCCGATGCCGGGGTACTGGATCTGCACGACGTGCCCGACCGACTGCATTAAGGCGGATAGCTCGCGTGTCCATCGCCCGACTCGACACCTCGCCCTGCCCGGTCCCTGCCTGGTTGCCTGATCGTCATAGTCAGACGATCTATGCCGCGCTGCTCGCGCAACACCACAGCATCGCCTTTGTCAGGCAACGCGTGGACACCCCGGATACCGACTTTATCGATATCGATTGGACCGGACCGGGGCTGTTCCCGCACAAGAGCGCAGACGGCCAACCCATCACCAATGCCACGCCCGTGGTCCCAGGCAAGACGGCTGCTGCGCGCTGGATGACAGACGCAGATTGGCTGTCTTTGCCCCAAACGCCTGATACGCCTGCGCTGCTCTTGTTTCATGGGCTGGAGGGCGGCAGCACCAGCCGCTATGCACAATCCATTGCACACCATTTCCGGGCACGGGGCTGGATCGTGGCCATTGCGCATTTTCGGGGGTGCTCCGGTACACCGAATCGGTTGGCGCGCGCTTATTACTCGGGGGATTCCGCCGAAGTCGGCTTCATGCTGGACACGGTCCGGGCACGCATTCCGCATGCTCGTTGGCATGCTGTCGGGGTCTCGCTAGGCGGCAACGCCCTATTGAAATTCCTGGGCGAGCAGCAGGAGCAAGTCTCCTGGCTCGCAGCGTGTGCGGGTGTCTCGGTCCCGCTGGATCTGGTCGCGGGCGGCACGGCCTTGTCTCGCGGCGTGTTCAACCGCCGGGTTTACAGTGCCTATTTTCTCAAGACCATGAAACATAAGGTCCTGGAAAAGGCCAGGCGTTTTCCAGGCGCCATCGACGTCATGCGTATTGCGCATGCGCGCGATTTGCGCGATTTCGATGATGCGTACACGGCGCCGATGCACGGATTTCGCAACGCCCTGGATTATTGGACGCGAGCCTCCAGCAAGCCTTGGCTGGCCAGCATTGCCGTTCCCACATTAGTACTGAACGCGCGTAATGATCCTTTCCTGCCCGAAAGCGCGCTGCCGATGCCGCGCGAGTGCTCGAATCAGGTGTTGCTGCATCAACCTGCCGAAGGCGGCCATGCCGGCTTTCCGACGGGCGCGTTTCCGGCGCATCTCGGGTGGCTGCCACAACGCCTAGGACGTTTTTTCGAAACGGGGCAGTGAATTCGCCCTAAAGGAATCGAAACCTCTGCGGGATCGATCCCTCTGCGGATTGCCGGACATGCCCTGTTCAATCAGCTCTTGAATCGCTCCAGCAGGTCGCGCTCTTCGGCCAGTCTGTCTTTGACTTCCCGGATCTGCACGTCGATTTGCGATTGCTCGTAAAAATCCTTCGACATGCCGCGGGCTTGCTGTAGTTGAGACTCAGCCGAGGCGTAGGCCCCTGTCAGCACATAGTACCGGGCCATATCGCGGCGAGCCTGCACGGGTTGGCCGTTGCGCTCTTCGCTGTATGCCAGCATCTGATACAGACCTGGCTCGTCATCCCCCCACTGCTCGATGCGTTGACGCAAATACGCCTGCGCATCGGCATGGCGGCCTACGCCCTGCAAGGCTTGCGCATAGGCGATGCCTAGCGCACGCTGCTGCGGCCAGCGCTTGATGGCGGTAGATGCCAGTTGCAGAGCTTGCGCATTGTCTTTGCGGGCTGCAGCAAGATCGATGCCGAGCCGCGCCAACTGCGGGGAGCTCCGCCCACCGGCTTCGGCCTGATTGAGAAAATTCTGGGCATCGCTCAGGTTATTGCGCTGAAACGCCTGCAGAGCCAGACCATAATTTGCCGCCGACTGCCGTACACCCGTCAATCTGGCGGCCTCGTCCTGCAATACTTGATTCGCCGTACGTAAACTGACCGCGTCGCGTCCCTGGATCACCCGCATTTTTGCCCGGATGTACCAGTAATCATCACTATCTGCGTAATTTTCGGACGGCAAGCTGCGAGCCCGGTTCTGTACGTCAGACATCCGCTCGATCGACAAGGGGTGAGTACTGGCCCAAGCGCCACCGCCCATCCCCTCATTCAAACGCGCTGCGCCCATCAGGCGCGAAAACATGCGCACCATGCCCTGGGGGTCATACCCCGCCTTGGTCAGCATGACAAACCCGGCCCGGTCTGCTTCGCGCTCGGCATCGCGAGAAAAACCCAGCTGCTGATTGATTGCGGCAGCCTGCCCAAAGGCGGCCACGCCCATGGCCAGATTGCCGCCTCCGCCGGCCAGAGCCGCCAGCAATGCCGCAGCCAGACTGGCCATCATGACGACACCGCTCTGGCTTTGCTGCGTCATGCCGCGCGCAATATGGCGCTGCACCACGTGTCCGATTTCGTGGGCCAACACTGACGCGAGTTCGGCCTCGCTGGTAGACTCGACGATCAGCCCGCTGTTGACGCCGATGAACCCGCCTGGCATGGCAAAGGCGTTGATCTGGGGGTCTCGCACGCCGAACATTTCGACGTCAGGCACTGCCCCGGGGGCAAAGGACGCCAGCTTGCGTCCCATGGTCGTCAGATATTGAGTGACCTCGGGATCGTTGATATAGGTGGGATCGCGCCTGCCCTGCGCCATGATCGCCTCGCCGAGCTGACGCTCCAGCGCGGGCGACAAATCTGCCGACGAAGCCGCGCCCATGGACGGCAGGCCCACAGGCTGAGCGATGGCAGGCGCAAAAGGCATGACCAAGCTCAAGCTGAGGGCGCCAGCCAGGCAGCGCTTCACAATTGGTGCCGAAATTATCGAATAGCTGCGGTTCATGGCAATATGATAGCGATCGCCAGCAAAAGTTTTGGCAGATCGTTCAATTTTCTATTGAGGTTCTCTCTCATGCGCCCGATTCGCAAGGCCGTATTCCCCGTGGCGGGAATGGGTACGCGTTTTCTGCCGGCCACCAAGGCAATGCCCAAAGAAATGTTGCCTGTCGTCGACAAACCATTAATTCAGTACGCTGTAGAAGAAGCATTGGCCGCGGGAATCACAGACTTGATTTTCGTTACAGGCCGCAATAAACGCGCCATCGAAGACCATTTCGATTCGGCCCCCGAACTCGAGGCCGAACTGGAACGTAAGGGTAAAGACGAGTTGCTGGACATGGTGCGAAGTATTTTGCCAGCCCACATCAATTGCCTCTATATCCGCCAATCGGCACCGCTGGGGCTGGGCCATGCGGTGCTTACGGCAGCCCCGGCGGTAGGCAATGAGCCTTTTGCGGTATTACTGGCCGATGACCTGATCGATGCAGAGACGCCTGTCTTGAAGCAGCTCATCGACACGGCCTATGCTCAAAATGCCAGCGTGGTGGCCGTGCAGGATGTCCCCCGCGCAGACACCAGCAGATATGGCATCGTGGGCACCCGCATGCAGGATCAGCGTACGGCTCGGATCACACGCATTGTCGAGAAACCCGTTCCGGAGGACGCGCCATCAACGCTTGCCGTGGTGGGCCGCTATGTACTTGAGGCGGAAATCTTCGCTCATCTCAGGGCGACACAGGCCGGCGCGAACAATGAAATCCAGCTGACGGATGGTATTGCGTCCATGCTGAGCGAGTGCCCGGTCTGGGCGCATCGATATGAAGGGCAACGGTATGACTGTGGGAACAAGGCAGGGATGTTTCAGGCGACCGTAGCGTTAGGACGAAAGTATCACGGGCTGACCGGTGCATAGCGGCGCACCGGGGAGTGAGCCCCTTGGAATGAATCAAGGGGTGATAACCGATTTGTCCGGTTTGGCGGGTGCAGATTGGCGTTGCCGGGCGCGGGCTTGACGGTCTTCGGGGCGCAGGCGGCCTTTGCCGGAAAGGCGCATCAGGGTACCTAGGGCGACCATCAGGCCAAAGACCTCGATGAGGGCAGCAGGTATCCACATGGTCAGGCCGCCGATAGTCTGGTCAGTTTGGGCGGACATGGCGATGGCTCGGCCACACAGTTCGAACAAGGGATAGATGTCAGACTCGGTAAAGGCAATGACGGCGCCGGCGACCATTTGGGGAGCCATGGTCAGGACGGGGGAAATCACGCGGCCGCCAGGGCTCATGGCGGCAGGCGGACTGGGGCGGCGATCCAGGATCAGGTTCCAGTACATGAATCCGCTGATGACCACGGACCAATTCATCAGACGGTAGAGACGCCAATCCAGCATGGAATAGAACTGGACGGACGGGATCAGCCAGATCAGGACGAGAAAGACGAAGAGCGCCGGAACGAAGTATTTGTTGGTCAGTACGGCGACGATGAGACGGCCGCTGGCTGTGCGCAGGAAGTCGCGCAAGCGTACTCGCCAAGCCAGAGGTAAGCCTGCCCGCATGACGGAACCAGGGAAGGCGGCCATCACCAGCAGCGGTCCCAGATGATGCAGGACCAAATGCTGTATACGGTGGATGAAGAACATGCGCTCGGCATAGTAGTCGACCCGCGTATGCAGGGACAGGTATAGCAATACCATGCCGGCCCAGAATAGAAACTGGCGTGCTTTGGTGACACGATGTACGCGCTGGCCGCGCAGGAACAACACGATGGCGACCACGAATGCGGCCACCAAGGTGGGGGAAAATTCCCATGGGACGAGCCAGCCTAGACTATCCATGCCAAGATCCGTTGAGCCCGACGATGTAGACAAGGCGCCAACCCTCGGCACCCGACGATGCATTCATTGTAAGGGACACCGTTCTGCGCCTTTATGGGCAGCAGCGAATATGGCCGCTTCGTTCCGCAGGGACACGAACCATAGCGCTTTAGGTTCGATCCGCCACAGAGACCGGGTTTTGCCGATGGCACAAGGTAGCGAGGCCGCTCCACGCGAACACAGCTGTCCGGCGTTTTCCGATAGTTGAACTCAGCGGCAGATGAGGAAACGGGTTTGCTTGAAAAGGCAGCGCCCTCTCGGCGCTGCCTCGGATAATCACGCCGTCGCGACGGCGGCAGCGTTGGTCGTGTTGGCCGATGCGCCAAAATGCACATGGCGAACGGCAGGATTGGCCTGCAAGCGGCGGGCCTGCGACATGAGCTCGGCACGGAGCTCGGGGGGACAATTGACGGTGATGCATGCCGAGGCGTAGTCCGCGTCGCGGCTGGAGTCGATTTGGAATTGGGCAACGTCGAGCCCGGCAGCACCAAAGTCCAGACAGACTTGCTTGCGTACCGCGCCCAAGGCATCACGCGGACAAACGATGGTCAATCGCGACGTACCTTGACGGCGATTGAGCGAGCTGGCGCGGTCCACACCTGCGCGGCGCATGAACAGATCAAATAAACGCATAGCAGCCTCCCGATAAAGCTCGGAGCGTTCAAACGAATACGCACGCGCCTATCCAGCGGCATACGCTAGGCGCGCAAACAGGGCGCGGCTACGCAGGCTGCGATAAGACAGCGGCGGTTCTGGCGGTTTGGTGGGGATGTGACAACCAAGGACTGGTTGTCATATACCGCACCCTGCACTGGCAGGATGCGGCAGAAGGAGATTCTGCGGAGATCCTGTCAGGCAGCGACGTCGATGCAAGATCGACTACTGTCGCCGGAATCGGTATTCACAGAACAACTCCGAATGATGTAAACAGGTTGATTTTACGCGAATCTCGACTCGATAACAAGGGTTTTCCCGAAATTGCGGCAACGATTCGCTTTGAGGCAAAGCCGGTCTTTGCAGCGCAGGCCGACTTTTTGCCCCCCGGAAATCAGGCCAAAAAATGCCAAGCCAGATACAGGACAAACAGCCCGTACAAGCCCCCCACGCCAGCCAAGCCGGTTACGCTCATGCTTGAGCTGCGAAAACGTATCCACAGTATCGAGATGGAAACCAAGGTCAGCAGGCCCGCCATCAATAAGGGGGCATCAAGCAACCACGGCGTCATGGCGATACCCAAGGCGCTGGGGATGGTGGCCTGGATCATCATGGCGCCCGAGATGTTGGCCAAAGCGAGGCGTTCTTTGCCCTGACGTACCCAGATCAAGGCGTTCATGATCTCGGGCAACTCGGTCGCCACCGGCGCCAGCAGCAGTGCGGCCAGATGCGGCGAGGCGCCGAATGCGATGCCCAGCAACTCGATCTGATTCACAAACACGTGGGATGCACCCGCAATCACGGCTAATGCCAGGACGGTTTGCACGCAGGCCCAGGCCATGGAGGGGTTCTCGTCGCTGGGCCGCAGTTTCAACGGTTCGAGATCCTCGCAATCCAGACAGGCCTCGTCGTTGGACAACTCGCGTTTGACGTAAAGTGCATAGACCCCGACAAACAGCAAAGCTAGCCAGGGCTTCCAGGCAAACACGAGAAGCCCCAATCCGACCTTGAAGACAAACACGCCCATGAACCAGGCCTGGTCGCGTGCCAACCTGGGTTGATCCGCGTTAATGCTGTCGGTGCGCCTTGTTCGCCACAATGTCAGGCCGACCACGGCATACGCCAGGGTGGCCAATACCAGCGGACCGCCCATGGCGGCGCCCACGCCTATGTCTTTCTGCTCTGGGGAGGAGCCGAACACCACGGCCATGAAGGTGACGGCGCTTTCGGGCAAGGCGGTACCGAACGCGGCGAGTACGGTGCCAGTCGCGGTCGCGCCAAGGTTCAGTCTATGTCCCACCCACTCGATACCGTTGACGAAGTACTCGCAGGCAAAATAGATGATCAGCGCGGACAGGAAAAACAGAGACAGGGTGAGAAACATGATGCACAGCCGGACGAGCAGATACCAATGGCGCGACAATGCGGCTCGCCCGGCGAGGTGAACGCACTGCGGCCAAAGGTCTCGCCTGGCTGGTCCGGCCGCGCGCAAAGCCGCGGCTCGGGAACCGTCAGCGCCATGGGGTCAAGACCACCAAGTCTGTTGACGCTGACTCCTTTGGGGATCAAAGGATGGCTACTCCCCAATGACAGTGGGCGGGATTGTAGCAGCCGCCCCAGCGTCGTACGTTGCACAAGGATGACAGGGCGGGATGGAATCGGACGCTGATTTGGGACATTTCTGTCCCGCCCGCATGCCATGGGCGCGGTAAAGTGAGTGTGTTTTTATTATTGATGGCCTCGCCGACTTTGCCATGAGCCTGCCCTGCACTGATATCGCTCCATTCGTAGAACGCCGTCGACGCTTGTTGGCCCACATGCGGGCGGCAGGCGGCGGGATCGCGGTGCTATCGACGGCCCCTCATGCGCAGCGCAACCACGATGCTGAATATCCGTATCGGCACGACAGCGATTTTTATTATCTGACGGGCTTCATAGAGCCCGAGGCCTGGCTGGTGCTGGTCGCTGGCGTCACTGACCGCGCCATTCTGTTTTGCCGGGCCAAACGTCCAGAGCAGGAAATCTGGGAAGGGTATCGCTGCGGGCCAGATGCTGCGGTGACGCGCTATGGGTTCGACGAGGCCTATGCCACGGACGAACTGGACACGTTGTTGCCAGCGTTGTTATCAGATCAACCCACGCTGTACCGCTCCTTTGCGGCGACCGGGGCGGTCGAGCGCAAGCTGCGGCACTGGCTGCTTCAATCCGAACAACAGGGACGCGGCCGGCGCCTGGCACCTGGCCGCATCCAGGACCTGCGCCCCATACTGGCCGATATGCGTGTGATCAAGGACGCGAGCGAAATCGCCGCCATGCGCCAGGCTGCGCGCATTTCGGCGGGCGCTCATACGCGCGCCATGCGAGCTGCCCGGCCCGGTATGCACGAATACCAATTGGAAGCCGAGCTGTTGTACGAGTTTCGGCGTCATGGCGCGCAGTCGCCCGCCTATCCCAGCATCGTGGCCGCGGGCGCCAATGCGTGTGTGCTGCACTACGCTGCGGGCGATACCGTGCTGCGTGATGGCGACCTGGTATTGATAGACGCTGGCTGCGAATATGACAGCTATGCGTCGGACATTACCCGCACATTTCCCGCCAACGGACGATTTACGGGCCCCCAACGCGCGCTCTATGACTTGACGGCCGCTGCACAGCAGGCGGCTGTTCAGGCGACAGCGCCGGGGCGCAGTTGGAACGATGCTCATGAGGCCGCGGTGCGTGTACTGGCCCAAGGCATGCTGGACGAGGGGCTGCTGCACGGCTCTCTGGATGGCGTGTTGGAATCGACCGCCTATACGCGTTTTTACATGCACCGCACGGGCCATTGGCTAGGGCTGGACGTGCATGATGTGGGCGACTACAGACAGGGTTCAGCCTCGGAGCAGGATCGCCCCTGGCGGTCGCTGGCGGCCGGCATGGTGCTCACGATCGAGCCGGGCATTTATGTGCGCGAGGCAGCGGACGTACCCGAGGCATTCTGGAATATCGGTATCCGAATCGAAGACGACGCGCTGGTCACTGCAGAGGGTTGCGAGCTGATCACGCGCGGCGTGCCAGTCGACGCCAGAGAGATCGAGGCGCTGATGCGGGAATAATCCAAACGGCTACAGCACGTATCCGTCCAGCCACCCCATCGCCGTCCAGGTGTATACCACCACCATGGCGATGGCGAACATGCCAACGGTGGCGCCCACCAATGTCCCGACAATCGCCACCAACACCGGCCCCAGTCCTGTATGGGTCACCCGCCCCTGACCGGGGTGATACAGGCGATCGAATTTCTCGTCCGGCATGAGGCTGAATACCACCCCCTCGATGAAACCGTCGATCATCGGGATGAACAACAGGAAAAACGCGGGATTGTCGTACCACACCGGAAACTGCGTCGCCGCCACCAGGCAAACGACGGCAGCCAGCGTCACCAGCCAGGCATAACGCCGCCTCAGGTACCACCAATGCGCGCCGAATCCACCAAGAAAACAGGCGAGCAAGCCCAGCACGACTTTGTTGCGAGGACGAGGCATTGCTGCGGGCGTGGAGAATGGGACGGATGTCATGGTGAGATTGTAAAGGTGGGCGGTAAAATTCGGCGATGACTCAGTCTGCTTACGATATCGCGATTTTGGGCGCAGGCCCGGTTGGCCATGTGCTGGCCCTCTTGCTAGCACGGCATACCGCGCAACCGCAACGCATTGCCTTGCTGGCAGGATCAGCAGCGCCGGCCGCGCAGGCGCCTTCCCCCGCGACGGATCCCCGTGTGCTGGCGATGAACCACGGCAGCCGGGTCTTGTTGGAATCTTTGCAGGCCTGGCCAGGCCGGGCCGCAGATATCCGCCATGTTCACGTCTCCCAGCGCGGACGGCTGGGCAGCACAGTTATTCATTGCGATGATTTCCAGGTGCCGCGCCTGGGCAGCGTCGTGTCGTATGCCGAATTGCACGCCACGCTGCAAAACTGCGTCAAGGGCAGCGGTGTAACGGTGCTGCATGGTCCGCCGGCCCATGTCCACCGCCAGGATAGCCAGAGAATTCAAGTTCGACAGGGCGACACGGAGCTGCTGTGCAGCGTCGCCGTGCTATCCGATGGCAGCGGCGGCGCCGATGTACGGCGCGAATATAGCCAGCATGCCATTGTCACGAGCGCTCAGGCGACGCTGCCTCGCCCCGCCTGGGCGTGGGAACGCTTCACACGCGAAGGGCCGTTGGCCTTGCTCCCTCACCCTCTCAATGCGCAGGGCTATTCAGTCGTCTGGTGCAGCGCGCCCGAGCGTGCTGCTGAACTGGTGCGGCTGGATGATGCGGCGTTCTCGTCTGCCTTGAGTACGGCATTCGGGACTCGGCTAGGCCGCCTGTCCAGCGATGCACCACGCCACGTATTTCCCTTGGCGCTCAGTGCGCGGCGCACGCTGGTCGAAGGCCGAGTCGTCGCGATAGGCAATGCGGCCCAGACTTTGCACCCGGTGGCAGGCCAGGGGCTGAACCTCGGGTTGCGCGACGCCGCGCGCCTGGCGCAGGTGCTGTCCGGCTGGCTGAGTTCTCCTGCGGGCGATCCAGGCGCCAAGCTGGCGGAATTCGCCAATTCACGCCTCGCTGACCGTTGGATTACGGCGGGACTGACCGATTTGATGCCCCGCGCCTTTGCAACGGGGTTTGCACCTATCGAGCACGCCTGCGGGGCGGGTTTGCTGGCATTGGATCTGGCTGCGCCGCTGCGGGCCCCCTTGGCACGTCACCTGTTACAGGGTTTGCGTTCCTAGCGCATGTCGGACAAGCCTCACACCCCTCAGTCCGCGTGACAGCGAAGCCCCGAAGGCGCGCTGATATCGGCGGCAAATCGGCGCTCCCGGGACCTGAGGATTACGCACAAAATAGGGGAATGACCTGTGTCGTGCCAAAAGACACCCTCCCGGTCGGTTAAAATGTGCGCATGCGTATCGGCCCGTGGACCCTTTCCAATAATGTTCTGGTCGCCCCCATGGCGGGGGTGACGGATCGTCCTTTCCGTCAATTATGTAAACGGCTGGGGGCGGGCTATGCCGTGTCGGAAATGGCCGCGAGCAACCCGCGCCTGTGGGACAGCGTCAAGACTTCCCGCCGTTTGAATCATGACGGTGAAATCGCCCCCGTGGCGGTCCAGATTGCAGGCGCCGACCCTGCCATGATGGCCGAAGCGGCCGCGTTCAATGCCGAACGCGGCGCGCGCATCATCGATATCAATATGGGTTGCCCGGCCAAGAAAGTGTGTAGCCTGGCTTCGGGCTCGGCCCTGCTGCGCGACGAAGACCTGGTATCCCGCATACTGGATGCGGTCGTAGAGGCATGCGCGCCATTGGGCGTGCCCGTCACGCTGAAGACCCGCACCGGATGGGATCGCGAGCATCGCAACGCACTGCGCGTGGCGCGACGCGCCCAGGATGCCGGCATAGCCGCCCTGGCGCTGCATGGCCGCACGCGTGCCGATCTCTATACCGGCGAAGCCGAGTACGACACGATACGCGCTGTCAAGGCCGAACTATCCATTCCAGTCGTCGCCAACGGCGACATCGATTCCCCTGAAAAAGCGCGCTATGTGCTGGATTACACCGGCGCCGATGCCGTCATGATCGGCCGGGCTGCGCAAGGTCGACCGTGGATTTTCCGCGAGATTGATCACTATCTGCGCACCGGAGAGACGTTGGCGCCGCCGTCCTACGTAGAAATGCGCGACCTGCTGCTCGAGCATCTGGACGATCATTACCGTTTTTACGGTGAACATACCGGTGTCCGATCGGCACGCAAACACATAGGCTGGTACGTAGAAGGCCTGCCCGGCGCAGACCTGTTTTGCGACCGCATGAACCAGATCGATAACACGCACGAGCAATGGCGGGCGGTGTCGGACTGGTTCGACGAACTCACCCGCGGCGACCCGGCACCACCGGTTTTCGCCGCGCAACCGCTGCTGGCGGCGTGATCCGCCTCCCACCTCCAACTATAAAATCTGTACAAATGAGTAAGAATGATGTCCTGGAAGACTGCGTGCGCGCCAGCCTGGCGCGCTATTTCGAAGACCTGGGTGACTCCGAGCCCCACGACATGTGGGACATGGTGATGCGTTGCGTCGAACGCCCGGTGCTCGAAGTCGCGCTGGAACGTTCCGGCGGCAACCAATCCCGCGCCTCTGAAATACTGGGCATCACCCGTAATACCCTGCGCAAGAAACTCCAGGCACACAACATCCAGCCGTAAGCTTGCCACGCGCTGCGCCTCTGAACGCTTTTTTCTATCCCCCCAACCCAACCATGAAAATCGAAACTGCCCTGCTCTCGGTGTCCGATAAGACCGGCATCGTCGAATTCGCCCGCGCCCTGGCTGCGCGTGGCGTACGCCTGCTATCCACCGGGGGCACGGCCCGCCTGCTGGCCGATTCCGGCCTGACTGTCACGGAAGTCGCAACGCACACCGGCTCACCCGAGATCCTCGACGGCCGGGTCAAGACGCTGCACCCCAAGATCCATGGCGGCCTGCTGGCTCGCCGTGACAGCGCGGAGCACCTGGACACCATCGCCCAGCACGGCATCGATCGTATCGACATGTTGGTCGTCAATCTGTACCCGTTCCGGGAAACCATTGCCAAACCGGACTGCAGTTTTGCCGATGCGGTGGAAAACATCGATATCGGCGGCCCGGCCATGCTGCGTGCGGCCGCCAAGAATCACGGCACGGAAGCCGGCGGCGTCACCGTCGTGATCGACCCGACCGACTACTCGCGCGTGCTGAAAGAAATCGACCAGACCGGCAGCACCTCGTATGCGTTGCGCCTGGAGCTGGCCGCCAAGACCTACGCGCATACCGCGTCCTACGATGGCGCGATTGCGGCCTATTTGACCAGCCTGGCCGAGCCCTCGCCCGCCCAGGACGCCGTTCCGGCTCGATTGGATTGGCCTCGCACGCTGACGCTGCAGGTGCAACAGGCCCAAGCCCTGCGCTATGGCGAAAACCCTCACCAAAAGGCCGCGTTCTATGTCGATTCGACACGCGCAGCCGGCCTGCTGGGCAACTATCGCCAGTTGCAGGGTAAAGAACTGTCGTACAACAACATCGCCGATGCCGACGCGGCGTGGGAATGTGTGCGCAGCTTTGACACGCCGGCATGCGTCATCGTCAAACACGCCAACCCGTGCGGCGTCGCGGTCGCGCAAGACCCGCTGCATGCCTATCAGCAAGCCTTCAAGACGGATCCGACCTCGGCGTTTGGCGGCATCATCGCCTTTAACCGCCCGGTCGATGCCGCAACGGCCGAAGCTGTCAGCAGCCAGTTCCTGGAAGTCCTGCTGGCCCCTGCCTATGACGGCGCCGCGCTGGCAGTCCTGGCCGCCAAGAAAAACGTCCGCGTCCTCGAAATCCCCGCTGGCACAGGCCAGAACGATTTCGATATCAAACGCGTGGGCGGCGGCTGGCTGGTGCAAACGCCCGACGCTTACCAAGTGCCGAGCGACGCCCTCAAGGTCGTGACCAAGCGTCAACCTACCGAACAGGAAATGAACGACCTGGCATTCGCCTGGAAAGTCGCCAAGTACGTCAAGTCCAACGCCATTGTGTTCGTCGGCGGCGGCATGACCCTGGGCGTAGGCGCGGGCCAGATGAGCCGTATTGATTCGGCTCGCATTGCCTCGATCAAGGCGGAAAACGCCGGCCTGACGTTGCAGGGTTCGGCCGTGGCGTCCGATGCGTTCTTCCCGTTCCGCGATGGACTGGATGTGGTGGTCGCAGCAGGCGCAACCTGCGTGATCCAGCCCGGTGGCAGCGTCCGCGATGACGAAGTGATCGCTGCTGCCGACGAGCATGGCATCGCCATGGTCCTGACCGGCACGCGTCATTTCCGCCACTGATGCGAGTTCTCGGCATCGACCCTGGATTACGCCGCACCGGTTTCGGTGTGATCGATGCCGAGGGCATGCGGCTGCGTTATGTCGCCAGCGGCACCATCGTGGTGCCGCCGGCGCTATCGCTGCCTGAGCGCCTGAAGGTCATCCTGGACAATCTGCGCCAAGTGGCGCGCGACACTCAGCCGGATGTCGCCGCGCTGGAAATCGTGTTTCTGAATACCAACCCTGCCTCGACGTTATTGTTGGGACAAGCGCGTGGCGCTGCGCTCTGCGCGCTCGCAGACAGCGAGTTGGCCGTGCACGAATACACTGCGCTGCAAATCAAAAAGGCCGTGGTAGGCACCGGCCGAGCGGCAAAAGAACAGGTGCAGATGATGGTGCAACGCTTGCTGTCGCTGGATGGCACGCCGGCGCCCGACTCGGCAGATGCCTTGGCTTGCGCTATTTGTCACGCTCACGTCGGCCCGCTGCAGGCACGGCTGGGTAGTCTGGCAAATGCTGACATGCTGGGCCGCGGCAGCGGCCGGGCCCGGGTACGTGCCGGCCGGGTGGTGCGTTAATTTCCTGGCGCAGCCAGACAGTCCGCCAAATGCTGGCATGCCGGCGCGCGCCAACGTTTCGGTCTGGATACAAGACAGCCGGTAGTCGCCTCATCCCGCGTAGAATGCCGACCATACGCGGCGTATCATCCACGCCCTTTCTCACCTGTTTGCTGGCATTGTCACCATGATCGGACGCATCACCGGAACCCTGATCGAAAAACTCCCGCCCACGCTATGCGTGGACGTCAACGGCGTGGGCTATGACATCGAAGTCCCAATGAGCACGCTCTATGGGCTGCCCGAGCTAGGGGCTCGAGTCACGCTCTATACACATCTGACGGTACGCGAGGACGCGCATATTTTGTATGGCTTTGCCTCGGCCAATGAACGCAGTGCGTTTCGCGAGTTGATCAAGGTCAGCGGCATCGGCGCCCGCACTGCCTTGGCGGTGCTGTCAGGTTTGTCAGTGAGCGATCTGGCACAGGCCATCACATTGCAGGAACCGGGCAGACTGACGCGGGTGCCAGGCATCGGCAAGAAAACTGCGGAACGCCTGCTGTTGGAAATGCGCGGCAAGCTGGGCGCGGACATTGGCGCGACGGTACACGCCTTGCCCGATACGCAGACGGATATTTTGAATGCGTTGTTGGCGCTGGGATACTCGGATAAAGAGTCTCAAACTGCGCTCAAGACCTTGCCGGAAGGCACAAGCGTGTCTGACGGGATACGCCTGGCTCTCAAGGCATTGGTGCGATGAACTGACGACCACACTGTGATCGCCGTACGCCAGGCAGCCGCGCTCCTCAGGGCTACCTAGCCCGTACAACGATCATTGATGCTACTGAACGGTGACCCAGGACCGCTTGGAATAAATGTGCCAGCATCCGAAAGCATCGAGCCGGTATGCGTCAACGCCTATCACCCGGCCAGCAGGCGGCCATACTGCGCAAGATCGACGTTGCCGCCGCTGATGATGACGCCGACCCGCTTGCCGGGCACGGCCACGATCTGTTGCAACACCGCGGCTGTCGACAGACAGCCTGTGGGCTCGACCACCATTTTCATGCGCTCCGCAAAGAACTTCATTGTGTCGACCAATTGATCGTCGGTCACAGTAACGATGTCTTTGACACCCTGTTGAATAATAGGAAAGGTCAACTGCCCCAGATGCGTAGTCACAGCGCCGTCAGCCAACGACTTCGGCGCAGGAATACGCACGATTTCACCTTTACGCAGCGATTGCTGCCCGTCGTTGCCCGCCTCCGGCTCGACGCCATACACCTCGCAATCCGGACTGAGGGCTTTGGCCGACAGAATCGAGCCTGCCAGCAAGCCGCCGCCGCCCAGGCAAACGAACAACGCGTCCAGAGGACCCACATCATCGAATAATTCTTTGGCGGCCGTGCCCTGCCCCGCAATCACATCACGATGATCGTACGGGGGAATCAGCGTTGCACCGGTTTCCTGCTGAATGCGGCGCGCGACGGCCTCACGGTCATCCTGGTAGCGGTCATACGTCACCACCTGCCCGCCATAGCCCTCCGTGGCGGCACGCTTGGCCGCAGGGGCGTCGTGAGGCATGATGATGGTGGCGCGCACGCCAAGTTCTCGTGACGCCAGAGCGATGGCTTGCGCGTGATTGCCTGACGAAAATGTCACTACCCCGGCAGCGCGTTGCTCGGGCGTCAGCTGGGCAATCGCGTTGTAACCGCCGCGGAACTTGAACGCCCCCATGCGCTGAAAATTTTCGCATTTGAAAAACACCTGGGCGCCCGTGCGTGCATTGGCAGTGGATGAAACCAGCACAGGCGTGCGATGTGCTGCGCCGGCCAGGATTTCGCTGGCGCGGACAACGTCTTCGTAGGTAGGCAATGCAGCGGACATGAGATTCCTGGAAAAGCAAGGTGAGGGAATCCGGAAATGATATCTTTTGTTTGCCGCATCGTCAGCGCCGTCATGCTTCGCAGTCGCCGATGCTGCCGCCGGACACAGTCCGCGCGGCTATCGAGCCCGGTCGTAGCGCCCTGCCGCGGGTCTCACCATCGGCTGTCCGCGTCCGCCGTCATCGGCCACCGCCGCCGCTCCCGTGGTGTACGATGCTCACGTGCCGGCGCCTTTTATTTTTGCCCTGTCTTTTGCACGACGCCGCCCCCACTCTGAACTATGGCCATCCAGTCTGACTCGCTTTCTTCTTTGCCCGACTCGCCTCGATTGGTCGCGCCGCAACCGGTGTCGCCCAACGAGGAATCCATTGAACGCGCCTTGCGGCCCAAGGCGTTGCAAGAGTACGTGGGGCAGCAACGGGCGCGAGAGCAGCTCGAGATCTTCATCGCTGCGGCTCGCAAGCGGGGCGAGGCGCTGGATCACGTCCTGCTGTTCGGACCGCCTGGATTGGGCAAGACGACGTTGGCCCACATCATCGCCCACGAAATGGGGGTGCAATTGCGTCAGACCTCCGGTCCGGTGCTTGAGCGCCCTGGTGATTTGGCAGCACTGCTGACGAACCTCGAAAAGAACGACGTGCTGTTCATCGACGAGATCCATCGCCTGTCGCCGGTAGTCGAAGAAATTCTGTACCCGGCCCTGGAAGACTTTCAG
Organism: Bordetella genomosp. 4; assembly: GCF_002261185.1. Taxonomy (GTDB): domain Bacteria; phylum Pseudomonadota; class Gammaproteobacteria; order Burkholderiales; family Burkholderiaceae_B; genus Bordetella_A. The sequence continues at coordinate 68,432 of NZ_NEVQ01000007.1, read as the reverse complement.
ATCGACATTCTGATCGGCGAAGGCCCAGCTGCCCGCAGCGTCAAGCTGGATCTGCAACCGTTTACGCTAGTGGGCGCCACCACACGTGCAGGCATGTTGACCAACCCCTTGCGCGATCGCTTTGGCATTGTGTCGCGCCTGGAGTTCTATAACGCCGACGATCTGGCACGCATCGTGACGCGCAGCGCCGGCCTGCTCAATGCCGAGATCACCCCTGATGGCGCGGCCGAAGTCGCGCGTCGCGCCCGCGGCACCCCGCGCATTGCCAACCGCCTGCTGCGCCGCGTGCGCGATTATGCCGAGGTCAAATCCCACGGCGTGATTGATGCCGACTCGGCGGGCCGCGCCTTGGCCATGCTGGAGGTCGATCCGCAGGGCCTGGACCTGATGGACCGCAAACTGCTGGAAGCCATCATTCATAAATTCGACGGCGGCCCGGTAGGTGTAGACAGCCTGGCGGCTGCCATAGGCGAAGAACGCGACACCATCGAAGACGTCATCGAGCCCTATCTGATTCAACACGGCTATCTGCAGCGGACGCCTCGGGGCCGCACCGCCACGCTGACTACATGGCGGCACTTGGGATTGGCGCCGCCTTCGGATAATGCGGATCTGTTCGGCAAATAGTCCGGAAAACCTGCTCGGATAGGCTGCGTTTCGAAACGCAGCCTATTCCACCAATCGCAAAATATCGTCGCCGTAGGCTTCGAGTTTGCGTACGCCCACGCCACTGATGTGCCCCAGGTCCTCCAGAGACGCCGGTTTGGCCAGGGCAATCTCACGCAATGTCGCGTCATGGAAAATCACGTAGGCAGGCACGCCGTGGTTTTTCGCGACCTCTCCGCGCCAGTTGCGCAAGGCGTTGAACAGCGGCATAGCCTCTGGCGGCAGATCAATGACCGGTGCACGTGTGCGCGTACTCGATTTCGAACCGCGAGGTTTCTTTTCGGACTCGCGCCGCAACATCAGCTGACGCTCGCCCTTGAGGACGGCACGGCTGCCTTCGGTCAAGGCCAAGGTGCCAAATCCCTCGTTATCCACAGTCAACAGGCCCTGCGCCAGTAATTGCCGTAAAACGCCGCGCCAGGCGTTATCCGACAGGTCGGCGCCCACGCCAAATACACTCAGGGTCTCATGCCCATGCTGCCGTGTACGGTCGGTGCTCTTGCCGCGCAGGATGTCGATGATATGCCCGGCCCCATAACGCTGCCCGCGCTCTTTCCAGAGGCGATAGACGGCAGACAGGACCTTTTGTGCTGCTACGGTGCCGTCCCAGGCCTGAGGCGGCTCTAGGCAGACATCGCAATTGCCGCAGGCCGTAATGGTCTGCCCAAAATAGGCTAACAGCCGCACGCGCCGGCACTCTACCGTCTCGCACAAACCCAACATGGCATCGAGTTGCTGTCCGAGGCGGCGGCGATAGGCTTCGTCGCCCTGGGACTCGTCGATCATCCGGCGCTGTTGCACCACGTCCTGCAGACCGTACGCCAGCCACGCCGTAGCAGGCAGGCCGTCACGGCCCGCACGGCCGGTTTCCTGGTAATAGCCTTCGACGGATTTGGGCAAATCAATATGGGCGACGAAACGGACGTCGGGCTTGTCGATTCCCATGCCAAAAGCAATAGTCGCGACCATGACGATACCGTCTTCGCGCAGGAAACGTGACTGATTTGCAGCTCGCACTGCCGTGCTCAAGCCAGCGTGATAGGGCAGCGCACTGATGCCGTTCTGACAGAGAAAATCAGCGGTTTCCTCCACGCGTGCGCGCGACAGGCAATACACCACGCCGGAATCGCCCTCGTGCTCGGAACGGATCAGATCCAGCAACTGACGGCGCACCTCATTTTTCTCGACGATGCGATAGCGGATATTGGGGCGGTCAAAGCTCGCAACAAAATGCTCGGCCTGATCCAACGCGAGGCGCTGGGCAATCTCCACGCGCGTCGCGGCGGTCGCCGTGGCCGTCAAAGCGATGCGCGGCACCTCGGGCCAACGCTCGTGCAACATCGACAAGCCGAGATATTCCGGCCGGAAATCGTGCCCCCATTGCGATACGCAGTGGGCCTCGTCGATGGCGAATAGCGCAATACGGCCGCGTTCGAGCAGTTGCAGACAACGGTCCGTCAGCAATCGCTCGGGCGCAACGTACAACAGATCAAGCTCGCCATCGATAAAGGCCTGCTCGACCTCGCGCGCCACCCGCCAGTCTTGTGTGGAATTCAGAAACGCGGCCCGTACCCCCAGCTCGGTCAAGGCATCGACCTGGTCCTGCATCAAGGCAATCAACGGAGACACCACGATACCGGTCCCCTGGCGCACCAACGCGGGGACCTGATAGCACAGCGACTTGCCGCCGCCAGTGGGCATCAATACGAGGGCATCGCCCCCTGCGATCACATGATCGACAATGGCCTGCTGGTCGCCGCGGAAGGATTCGTAGCCGAAAACGCGCTGCAGGACGTCCTGGGCGCGGGGGTCAGACATGGGGAGTAGCGGAAAACGTCATGGCGGCGATTTTAAGCCTCATTGCACCGGCTGGGGCGCCGGGCGCACAAATTCATCACTACCATGGGAGCCATCGGCCACGCATAAAGGCATCAACCGGCATAGTGATGCCCGCGCGCATCTCGTAATCGCCCGTCACCACGTCGCGATCTGCACCGACTGCCAGCCGGACGCTGGGGGCAACCAGCATACTGTGTTCCAACCCGAAGCGCTGCTCGACCGCGACGCCGCTTTCCCGGGTACCCGTATAGCTCCCCGTCAACGTCCCCCACCCTCGCAGAGGCACGCCCGCTGCCAGGGTATTACGCATGGTCGGTGCTCCAACCGCGCCGCTGCGGTAATCCGACAAATCGCCAAATCCTGCTCCGATCTGCTCATTCGTCACGGCCAGGCTGACGGACTCGGCCAGATTGACGTTGTAGCCAAAGCGATATCGCCACGCATTGACGTGATCGAAATTGCTCTGTGTGGCGCCCATCTGGAACGTACCGAGATCGCCGGCGGCATAAGTCGTACCCAGCCCATGGGTCGACATGTCCGGAGCGCTTTGCATCTGGCTTTCAAGCGTCAGCTTGGGCGTCAGACCATATCGCAACGAGCCACTACCCGCAGTCACGCCATAATCAATCGCCCCGGCCGAGGCCGTGGTATCCGTGTAGTTGAGCCGGCCCACCGCAGAAGAATAGGCAAAAGCGCCCTGTGCCAGGGTCTGCGCTCCTCCGCTCCAGCTCGAGGACACCTGCAACCCGCCAATCGGAACAGCGCTGCCCCAGATCGGGGCATTCGCCGTCAAGTTGCCCATCGAGACAGTGGGGCCTACCGTATCGCGATAGGTCCATTGTCCGCCACTATAGGAAAACCCCTGCTGCGAGCCCACTGCCGAAAACCAGGGACGCGTGGAGGGATGGCCTGAGGTCACCACCACCACAGGCTCTTGCAGCGAAGGATCCACGGTCTCCAGGCCAAAGGAATATTCCTGTTCAGGGACAGGGACAATGTCCGGAAATAGATTGGCGCACTCGACGGGCAAGGCAGCGGGCGGGTCCGCAGGCACCTCGCTCACAGCCGATGGGCCGCCGGGACTGCTGTCTGGCGGAGGCGCATTCCCATGATCAGCGTCCACAGTACCTATGGCGTTTTCCGGTGCAGCAGGGGACGGGCTCTCGAGCAACGACGCATCCTTCAGGCCCTCAGCAGGCTGCATCTGGCAAGGCGAAGGATCGAGAGGCAGTTCCTGAAACGGCACGTTGGCGACCGGTGCAACAGGCAGGGACTGAGTGGGAGACAAGACCCGAATCCCCTCGCGCGCCGCCCGCTGAAACACGTCATAGTCGTCCGAAGCATCGAACTGTGCCGCCAACGATGACGTGGCGGGCTGGCTCGCCGCGGGTGCCGCCGGCGAAAACGCATCGGATACCAGTTGTGCCTCTGCGATGGCCGATGCTCCTGCCATCGCAAGCGCCACCGCCATGGCAGTGCCGCTCGCCCGGACCCGCCGCGTCACCAGCCCTGCCGCCAGCCGTGCCCTTGCCCCCCGCCTGCGCATCCGCACATGCGAGGGCGAAACACGAGACCACGCCAACACCTGCAAATGAAACATCACCAGAAACAACCCCCACGCTCGCCTGCGGCTTGCGCCCCCAAAAGGGGGCGCTTTTGCCTTGGAGCGGCCCGGCAGCAAAAAATGCTCAGCGAAGATAAAAGGGCAATGGACGCCTCAGCGATTCGCTGTACTGCTCAGCCCCCATCAAGAGATACCAAGATCAATCTACATTTTAGTGAAATACCATGCCGCTTTCGTGAAGCGCCAGTCAGTCACGGTATATTTCAATCCGTTTCCTTCCTCTTGCTCCCAGGCCGTTCCCCGGCCACTATGGCGACATGGATACACCACATACCAAGCTGCTGGTCGTCGACGACGACCCTGCCCTGCGGCAACTGCTCGCTGACTACCTGAATCGCCACGGGTACGACACCCTGTTGGCGCCGGATGCCAGCGACCTGACCGCACGCATCGCGCGCTATGCGCCCGACCTCCTGGTTCTGGACCGCATGCTGCCAGGCGGCGACGGCGCGGACGCCTGCCGCCGGCTGCGGGAACAAGGCGAAGACATTCCGGTCATTTTGCTGACGGCGCGCGACGAAGCCGTGGACCGCATCATCGGCCTGGAAGCCGGCGCCGACGATTATTTGGGCAAGCCCTTTGATCCCCGGGAACTGCTGGCTCGCATCGAAGCCGTGTTGCGGCGCAAGCGCGGCCCCTCGGCTTTGACGAAAGACGCTGCCGTTACGTTTGGTCCTTTTACGTTCGATCCCACCATGCGCCAGCTGTTGCGCGACGGCGAGGCCGTGAAACTGACCGGCGGGGAAATCAATCTGCTCGAAGCCCTCGTTCGCAACGCCGGCAAGCCCTTGTCACGTGAACGCCTGTTGGCGCTGGCGCGTGACGACGACGGCGGCGAACGCAACGACCGCGCCATCGATATTGCTATCCTGCGGCTGCGGCGCGCCATCGAAGACGATCCCAAACAACCTCGCTGGATCCAGACAGTCTGGGGCATCGGCTATCGGTTTTCGCCTTAAACGACCCGCCCACGCATGCGCCGTCTGACCCGATTCCTATTACCGCGCTCGCTGCGCACGCGCCTGATTCTGCTCGTGCTCGGCGCCGTGCTGCTGGCCCAGGCGGCCACCCTGACCACCGTATCCTACTATCGCCAGAAATTTCTCGAAGACGTCGCTATCGGCTACATCGCCACGACCATCCGCACATTACGCGCGTCTCTGTCTCAAATCCCGGCCGAGGACCGCGCCGAATTCGTACGCAATGCCTCGCAGAACCAGTGGCGGCTCTGGTCGCGCACACTGCCCGCCGAGGCGCAATTGCAGCGCCCTCCCCGCCGCTCCCCGCCGCCGCCACCTCCGCGTCGTTCCAACAACGGCGATAACGATCTTCGGACACCGGGCAATCCTGCGAATCCAGGCCGCCCCGCCATGCCGGGCGACGGCGGCATCCAAAGCCGTGACACAGCGCGTCCGCGCCCCCCTCCCCCGGAGGACGATCTGAGGCGCGACCTGCGTGGTCCCATCCGTGAGCTCAATGACCGGCTCAACGATGGTACTCGCGTCGCGTTGTCGCACGGCCCGGAACCCGAAATCTACATATCCTTGGCTCGCAATGCGGACACCGAAGACGCGCCCCGCCTGCGCGAATGGCTGGTCATCCCGCTGGAGCGCCTGGATCCCTCCGTCTCGACCCCGATGGTTGCCGTATGGTTAGGCGGACTGGGTCTGGTCCTGTTGCTCGCGGCAGGCTTTTCGTGGCACATCACCCGCCCGCTGACCCGCCTGGCCGAGGCCGCCGACCATCTGGCGGCAGGGCAGCCCCAGCGAGTAGAGCCCTCGGGCCCACGGGAAACCCGTGCGCTCGGCGAACGTTTCAACGCCATGCTGGACGCCTTGGCCGAATCCGATTCAGTGAGGCGCACCCTGCTTTCCGGCCTGCCGCACGATCTGAAAGGCCCCTTGTCGCGCATGTGGCTGCGCATCGAAATGGCCGATGATCCGGCCCTGAAAGAAGGCCTGCGCAAGGACCTGCAGGACATGCAGCACATGGTGGACCAATTCATCGGCTTTGTCCGCGGCACAGACCCGGCCGCCTACCGCTACGCCCCGCTATCCTTGCCCGAATGGTTGGCGGATCGCGTGGGCGGCTGGACCAGCACGGGCACCGCCATCACGCTGGACGCTACAGAAGACGCCATGACCGTCCAAGGCGACGCCGTCGCGCTGGGCCGCCTGCTGGACAACCTCATCGGCAACGCGCTGCACCACGGTGAACCGCCCATCGATATCACCCTGCGACGGGATGGTCAATTCGCCATCCTCGACGTCGCGGATCACGGCCCTGGCATCGCCCCAGAGCGCCGTACAGAGGCCTTACGCCCCTTCGCCCGCCTGGACGATGCTCGTACACGCACTGGCAACGTCGGGCTGGGCTTGGCGCTGGCCGATGCTATTGCCCGGGCGCATGGTGGGACACTGGCTCTGCTGCAAGCCCAAAGCGGGGGGCTGTTGGTGCGGATCAGTTTGCCATTGACGGCGTAGGTTTTGGGGCTGTGGTTTTGTGGTGCTATTGACTGGTTTTGCGTTGCGACTGGTTTTGCGTTGCGACTGGTTTTACGTTGCGTTGCTTGCTGGTCTTGGGTGTCTCTGGAAAGACGTTCCTGCCGGGTGCCCAATGGCTATGCCGGCCCTATCGCAACGGCTCGGCGCAACACCAGGCGCCGAGGTCCCCTTCGGGGACTACCCGTCGCTCAACGGGCCGGCATAGCCATTGGGCACTCGGCAGGAACTCACAGCAACGCATGCCAAGGCTGCCAACCACAAACCTCCGACACACGGCACCCAAACGTTATTTTTGGCCGCGCCCGTAGGCGGCCAAAAATAACAACCCTGCAAGATATTCTTCCTTGCAAAAACCCGCCCCACGAAGCCTAAGCAAGATAGCCGTCCCAGCGATGCGGCGAAGTTGAGACATCGCGAGTCGAGCCTGGGCAATCACCGTGTGGGGGCGCCTCGTGGTCGAGCGAGGGAAACCGTAGGAGCGCAGCGACGAGGTTGACGCAGCGGTGTCGGCCGCGCAGGCGGCCGACCGACCACGCGAAGCCCCCACACGGTGATTGCCCAGGCTCGACGCCAGAAGAACCAATCCCCGAACGTACGAACACAGACTCAACGGTCACCCGCGCCGTTCTTTCCCAAACACCGACCGATAAGCCCAAAGATTGAACACCAACACCACAGGCACCCCCACCACCGCAGCCGACAGCACCAGCCGCATGGACTCAATCGACGCCGTTCCATCCCACAACGTCATATCATCCAGAATCAGATAGGGAAACAAGCTATACCCCAACCCCGCCAGCATCAGCCAATAAAGCACGATGCACAACACAAACGGCAGCCATTGATAAGGCGAATCCTCCCGGGGCACACGCGCCAGCAACATCTCGGCGCCGGAGAAACACAGCAGCATGATCGCCCAGACGCCTGCGACCGTCGCAAATCCCCCAGGATTGCTCCATTTGTAGAAAATCCCGGCATTGGCCAAGCCCAGCATCACCGACGCCGCCACCATCCCCACAGCCGTCCAGCGGATGGCATGACGTCCCCAGCGGGCCGCGCGCCGTTGCAAATCCCCGTCCACGCGCATGACGAGCCAGGCAGCACCCAACAGCACATAGGCGGCCACCACACACAAGCCCATCACCACAGAAAACCACCCGTACCCTGCCTCCGTCTGATACCCCGTGGCGATACGTCCCAATATCAGCCCCTGGCCGAATGCCGTCGCCAACGACCCGAGCCAGAACCCGAACACCCATCGTGATTTCAACTCGGCCCGAGCGCGAATCCGGAACTCGAACGAGACACTGCGCAACATCATGCCCATGGCCATCAGCGCCAATGGCCCGTACAGCTTGCCGAAAATAACGCCCCACGCCAGCGGAAAGGCCGCGGCAAACAAGCCTATGCCCAGCAGCGGCCAGAACTCGTTGGCGTCGCGCCAGGGACTCAGCAGCGCCATCATGCGCCCGCGTTCATCGACTGGCGCGACAGGCAGCAACATGCCCACGCCAATATCAAACCCATCAAGCACCACACCGCCGATGATCAATAAAAACAATAGCCCCATGAACACCAACGGGATCCAGAACGTCGGATCGTTGGCGTTGACGCCTAGGGAAGCAGCCAGTGCGGCGATCATTGAGACGTTCCTCCGGGTTTGCGTACCGGCACCACGCCGTAACGAGCCGCATGAAACAACATGCCGTTAAACGCAGCAATCAACACGATATACAACACACCGAAACCCGCCACCCCAAGCGCCAACGAGGTCGTGCTGGCAGTCCCGAGGACTTCGGTTTGCGTAATGGTGGCGTTGACGACATAGGGTTGCATGCCCACCAACGAAAACACGCCGCCCCCCAATACCATCAGTCCGCCGCTATACAACATGCCCACCATGCAGCGCAGCCACCACGCCGGCAAAGTTGCAGGATCCAGCTTGCGCGCCAGCGTCAACGCTGCTGTGACCCACGAGACAAACAACATCAATCCGCCCAAGACCAGAATCACGCGCAGCGTCCAGAACGTCAGCCCTACAGGCGGACGCATACCGGAAAATTTATCCAGCCCGAGATAACGGCCCTGCTCATCACGCCCCAACCACGCGCCGCCTGCCGGCTCGAGCGTCCAGTCGTAGCGATTGGCCTCCGCTCGACTGTCGGGCAATCCCACCACCGTCCAACTCGGCACCGTGCCGCTTTTCCAATATCCCGCGGCCGCCGCGGCCTTGGCTGGCTGGTGCTCAGCCATGACCCGTGCCGCGCCGTTCAAAGCCGGGATCTGCAGCGCCGAGGCCACCACAGCCACCACCAATGCTGTCTTGAACGTACAGCGCTCTCCGTCCTGCAGGGGACGACGCAACGCTTGCAACGCGGTGATGCCCAGCATCAAGAAGGCAGCCGCCAGCAGCGACCACACTGCCATCAGCCCGAGATTCCAGCTAAGAGAGGGATTGAAGATCACCTCCTGCCAGTCCAGCACCCGGTATCGCGCGTCTATCAACGTCGCCCCGGCGGGAGTCTGGACCCACGATTGCAATACCAATACCCAAAACAACGCCGCGGCCTGGCCCACTGCGACCATGAACACCGCAAAGGTGTGCACCCAATTCGATACCCGGCGCTGGCCAAACAGCATCACGCCCAGAAAACAGGATTTCAGGACAAACACCGACAACACGCCGAAGCCGATCAGCGGCGCAGCCACATTACCGATTTTGTCCATGAGGCCGGGCCATAGGCTGCCCAACTGGATCAACACTGGCAGCCCGGCTGCCAATGCCAACACGAACGACAGGGCAAAAATACGCACCCAAAACCGATAGGCAGCCGTCCATCCGGCCTGCCCGGTGCCGTGCGCGCGCAACTTGAAAAACAGCAGCAACCAGGCCAGCGCGAACGCCAAGGCCATGAATAGCGCCAGAAAACTGAGGCTGGCTGTGAACTGGATCCGAGCCAGTAAGAGGGGAACAATATCCATGATGGCCGGTAGTGTAGAGCCTGTTTCCTGAACACGGGAGATGGGCCGCGACAGCATCGGTGTGCGAACGTGGCAAAATTGATGCTTTGCTGCTGCATTCACCTATCCATTCAGCATGACCACCGCCCCGACTCCGACTGCCGCCACCAACTATCTGCGCAATATCATCGAAGATGACCTGCAGGCCAACCGCTACCAGGGTAAGCGCTGGGCCGGCACGCCTGGCCCAGCCTCGGTACAGTCCCAGGGCGAGCCGGACACCGCACGCATCCGCACCCGTTTTCCGCCGGAGCCCAACGGCTACCTGCACATTGGCCATGCCAAGAGCATCTGTGTCAATTTCGGGCTCGCCCGCGAATACGGCGGGGTCTGCCACCTGCGATTTGACGACACCAATCCCGAGAAAGAAGACCAGGAATACGTCGACTCCATCATCGAGGCCGTAAATTGGCTGGGCTTTGACTGGAAAGCCGACGGCAACAACAACCTGTATTTCGCCAGCGACTATTTCGAATTCATGTACGAATTCGCTCAGGCGCTGGTGCAGGCCGGCCATGCCTACGTCGACGAGCAGACGCCCGAGCAGATCCGCCTGAGCCGCGGCACCCTGACCGAGCCGGGGACGGACTCGCCATGGCGGGATCGCCCCGCCGAAGAATCGCTGGCCCTGCTGGCTGACATGCGTGACGGCAAGTACCCCGACGGCAGTCTGGTGCTGCGGGCCAAGATCGACATGGCCTCGCCCAACATCAACCTGCGTGATCCGGTGATGTATCGCGTGCGTCATGCCACGCACCACCGCACCGGTAACAAATGGTGCATCTATCCGATGTACAGCTGGGCCCATCCGGTCGAAGACGCCCTCGAAGGCATCACCCACAGCATCTGCACGCTGGAATTCGAAGACCAGCGTCCGTTCTACGACTGGATTCTGGCGCGCCTGGCCGACCTCGGCAAATTGGCCCGCCCTCTGCCGCGCCAATACGAATTCGCCCGCTTGAACCTGAGCTATATCGTCACCAGCAAGCGCAAACTGTTGCAACTGGTGCGCGAGGGCTACGTCGACGGCTGGGACGACCCGCGCATGCCTACGATATTCGGCTTGCGCCGCCGCGGCTATACGCCGGCCTCCATCCGCCTGTTCTGCGATCGCACCGCCGTGACCAAGTCGGACTCGCGCATCGACTACAGCCTGCTGGAGCAGGCCGTGCGCGACGACCTGGATCCCATTGCGCCGCGCACCGTGGCCGTGCTGGACCCGATCAAGCTGGTGATCACCAACTACCCGGCGGGCCAGGAAGAGCTCTGCTCGGCGCCTCGCAATCCCCATGATCCCGATGCCGGCAAACGCGAGTTTCCGTTCTCGCGCGAACTCTGGATCGAACGGGACGACTTCCGCGAGGAGGCCCCCAAAAAATACTTCCGCCTGTATCCCGGCAACACCGTCCGCCTGAAATACGGCTATGTCGTGCGCTGCACCGGTTTCACCAAAGACGAATCCGGCCAGATCACCGAGGTTCAGGCCGAATACCTGCCTGACACCAAGAGCGGCACGCCTGGCGCCGACAGCGTCAAAGTCAAAGGCAACATCACCTGGGTCAGTGCGGCGCATGCCGTCCCGGCACAAGTGCATTTGTATGACCGTTTGTTTGCCGATCCGCATCCCGATGGCGGCGACAAAGACTTCCTGGCCTGCCTGAATCCCAAATCACGCGAGACCGTGACCGCCTGGCTTGAACCCGGCACCGTCGCCACGCCGGGCGCCACCTGGCAATTCGAACGGCTGGGCTATTTCACCGCGGACATCAAGGACTCCACCCCCGAGGCCCCCGTACTCAATCGCATCGTGACGTTGCGCGACTCCTGGGCCACGGCCTGATTTTGACCATGACGACAGACTCCCTCGCCCTAGACTTCAAAAGCGCCACGCTGTATGCCATCCGCGTGGTGCTGCACAGCGCGGATCTGACGCGCTTGTCCGCCGCGCTGGATCAGCGCATGGCTGACGCCGGCAGTTTTTTTGAGAACGAACCGGTGGTCATCGACGCCAGCCGCGTGACCGATCCTATCGATTGGGCGGCCCTGCTCACCGCGCTGCGCGGCCACAATCTGCCCCCTATCGGCGTGGTTGCCGAAGGCGATAATCTCAAGACAGCCCAAGCCGCAGGCCTGGCGCCCGTCGAACTGTCCACGCCCGTAGCGCGCCCGGCGGCCACCGTGGAAATGGCGCCACCGAACCATGTTTCGACGCCGGTTCCTGGCGTGCCCGCAGCCGCGTTAGCGACGGGATCTGCCGCAACCAACGATGCCGTTGACGACGCCACCGACAACGCGGCCACGTCCACGGCTTCCGCTCAAAACGCCTCGGCAAACAAAGCCGCTGCGCCAGCCAAAACCGATAAGGCCTCGGCCAAAAATGGCAAGGCAGCTGCCTCCACGGGCAAGGACACATCGGGCAAGGCAGCAGCCCCAGCTAACACCGAGACAGCACCAGCCGAGCCAGCCCCGGCCGTTCCCACCACCGCACTGGTCATCACCAAACCGCTGCGCTCAGGTCAGCGCGTGTACGCACGGCATACCGACCTGGTCGTCATCGGCATGGTCAGCCAGGGCGCCGAAGTCATTGCAGATGGCAATGTGCATGTGTACGGTCCTTTGCGCGGCAAAGCGATGGCGGGCGCACGCGGCGATACCTCGGCGCGTATTTTCACCACGCAGCTCGATGCAGAGTTACTGGCAATCGCAGGCGTGTATCGTGTGGTCGAGGCCAAACTCGACAACGCTTTGCACAACCAACCTGCACTCGTGCATCTCGACGGCGAAACACTGCGCGTCGACGCGCTGAAGAAATGAACCAAACATGGATCTCGTTATCGGATACACCATCCGATAACGAGGTCTACATCTTGTAAGAAGCCTTACATCGGCTTTTTGCTTTACGATAACGCGATTTATTCGAACATAAGGGTTAAACAGTCATGACACGAATTGTTGTGGTGACTTCCGGAAAGGGTGGAGTCGGCAAGACCACCACGAGCGCCAGCTTTTCCTCCGGTCTGGCCATGCGCGGCCATAAAACCGCCGTGATCGACTTTGACGTCGGCCTGCGCAACCTGGATCTCATCATGGGCTGCGAACGCCGCGTCGTGTATGACTTCGTCAACGTCATCCAGGGCGAGGCCACGCTCAAGCAGGCCTTGATCAAAGACAAGCAGCTGGAAAACCTGTTCGTCCTGCCTGCCTCGCAAACACGCGACAAAGACGCGCTGACCCAGGAAGGCGTCGGCAAAGTCATCGAAGAACTCAAGGAAATGGGCTTCGACTACATCGTGTGCGACTCGCCGGCCGGGATCGAAGCCGGCGCGTTGATGGCAGCCTATTTCGCCGATGATGCGTTGGTCGTGACCAACCCCGAAGTCTCCTCGGTGCGCGATTCCGATCGTATTCTGGGTATTTTGGCCTCCAAGTCACGCCGCGCCATCGAGGCCGATGAAGAGCCCGTCAAGGAATACCTCCTGTTGACACGCTACAACCCCAAGCGGGTCAACGATGGCGAAATGCTGTCCTTGAGCGACATCGAGGACATCCTGCGCATCAAGCTCATCGGCGTCATTCCCGAGTCCGAAGCCGTACTGCAGGCCTCCAACCAGGGCCTGCCCGCCATCCACTTGCGCGACAGCGACGTGTCCGAGGCCTACAAGGACGTCGTCGCGCGCTATCTGGGCGAAGAAAAACCGCTGCGCTTCACGGACTACAACAAACCCAGCTTGCTCAAGCGCCTATTCGGAGGGAAGTAAGCAATGTCTTTCCTGTCGTTTCTGCTTGGGCAGAAAAAAACTTCGGCGGTCGTCGCCAAGGAACGCCTGCAGATCATCCTGGCACACGAACGCACGGGCCGCGGCGCATCGCCCGACTACTTGCCGCAATTGCAGCAAGAGCTGGTCGCCGTCATCTCCAAATACGTGAACATCAACCCCGATGACATCCGGGTGCACCTGGAACGCCAGGACACCCTGGAAGTGCTGGAAGTCAAAATCGAAATGCCGCAAAAAGAAGCCTGATTGCGGCGTATCGGCTGTCACATGACAAAGGGCCTCGACGAATAGTCGAAGCCCTTTGTCATATTCAACGCTGTGATGTGATACCAGTGCAGCGCTAATCAGTCGCTGGCCCTGGCATCATTCGCGTGTGTAGCGCGAAGCCACGCATGCGGCTTCGCTGCGGTCAGGCTTTATTTACCGACTTGGTCACCGATGATACCGCCCAGCGCAGCGCCACCGATGGTGCCGAGGATACCGCCGTTAGTGATTACGGCACCGGCCACGCCGCCCACGGCTGCACCGCCCACCGTGCTCTTTTGACGACGGCTCATGCTGTCCCACGACGAACAGCCCGCCACAGAAACCGCCAGCAAAATAGCCATACCCACTTTTGAGATAGTTCCGATTTTCATCATGATTTGAGACTCCTGTTCTTGCTGGCGAGCCGCCCCACGGCGAAAACACCCCGCACTTTTATGAACTGTCAGGATCTCAAAAAGTGCCTCGCTTGGCTGTGAGGGATACCCATAAATTGTATCCATGGGTAGGTAATAACCCTTGTTCCCCTATGCACCGTAGCCAGTTGTCGGGATTATTTCACGAGCTGTAACACGTCGCGAAAGCGGGGATGGTCGCAGGTTTCCATCCATTCGAATAAAGCCATCTCGGCGGTAATGACCGTGGCGCCCGCTGCCCGGATGCGCCGCAGACCAGCATAGTGATCTGCGGGACGGCGAGAGCCCGCCGCATCTGTGACAAAAACTGCGTGATAGTTGAGCTCCAGCAGGCCCACAATCGTTTGCAGCACGCAGACGTGGGCTTCCCAGCCAGCCACCAGAATCGTGCGCCGGGCCGGAGGCAGCCAAGCCTCGAAACCAGGTTCGCGCACAGCCGAAAAATGCCGTTTTTGAAACACCGACTGCACCGACTCGCATAGCGGCGCGATAGTCCTGCCCAGTGCCGCGCTGCTGTGCTCGGTAGCAACCACAGGCACGTCCAGCAAGCGAGCCCCCTGGGCCAGCTTGCGAGCCACCGCTGCCGACTCCATCCCTTGGGAAATCGCGGGCTGCAGGCGTTCCTGCATGTCCACGATCAACAATGTCGAATCGGCGGCGTTGAGCAACATGGCAGGCAGGACCTATGTCGAAGGTTTACTTCAAAGCCTTGTAGCGCAGACGACGCGGCTTGGCGCCCTCTTCGCCCAGGCGGCGTTTTTTGTCAGCCTCGTATTCCTGGTAGTTGCCATCGAAGAACACCACCTGCGAATCGCCCTCGAACGCCAGGATATGCGTGGCAATACGATCCAGGAACCAGCGATCGTGGCTGATGACCATCACGCTGCCCGGGAATTCGAGCAAGGCGTCTTCGAGCGCACGCAAGGTTTCGACGTCCAGATCGTTCGACGGTTCGTCCAGCAGCAACACGTTGCCACCCGCGACCAGCGTCTTGGCCAAGTGCAAACGGCCGCGTTCACCGCCCGACAACTGCCCGACCACCTTGTTTTGATCGGCGCCTTTGAAGTTAAAGCGGCCCAGGTAGGCCCGCGAGGACATTTCAAATTTGCCCACGGTCAACAGATCTGCGCCGTCCGCCACCGCATCGAAGACGGACTTGTTGTCTTGCAACGAGTCGCGCGACTGATCGACAAAGGCCAATTGCACCGTCTTACCCAGCACCACGCTGCCCGAGTCCGGCTGCTCGCGGCCCGCGATCATGCGGAACAAGGTCGATTTACCTGCGCCGTTGGCGCCGATGATGCCCACAATCGCGCCGGGAGGCACCTTGAAGCTGAGGTTGTCGATCAGCAGCCGGTCGCCATAGGCTTTGCTGACGTTATTGAATTCGATGACTTCGTTGCCCAACCGCTCGCCCACAGGAATGAAGATTTCCTGGGTTTCATTGCGTTTTTGGTATTCGTACGAAGACAGTTCCTCGAATCGCGCCAGACGGGCTTTGGCCTTGGCCTGACGGCCCTTAGGATTCTGACGTACCCATTCGAGTTCTTTCTTGATGGTCTTTTGGCGAGCCGATTCCGAGGCTTCTTCTTGTTTCAGGCGAGCGTCTTTTTGCTCGAGCCAGGAACTGTAGTTGCCTTTCCAGGGGATACCATGACCCCGGTCGAGTTCCAGAATCCACTCGGCCGCGTTATCCAGGAAGTAGCGATCGTGGGTCACACCCACCACCGTGCCCGGGAATTTGTGCAGGAACTGCTCCAGCCATTCCACGCTTTCTGCATCCAGGTGGTTGGTCGGCTCGTCCAGCAGCAACATGTCGGGCTTGGACAGCAGCAGGCGGCACAGAGCCACGCGGCGCTTTTCACCACCCGACAAATTACCCACCGTGGCATCCCACGGCGGCAAACGCAACGCATCGGCCGCGATCTCCATTTGATGCTCGATATCGTCCGCACCACTGGATGCTGCGGCGGCGATCACCGCCTCGAGCTCGGCCTGCTCGGCCGCCAAGGCGTCAAAATCCGCATCGGGTTCGGCATAGGCTGCATAGACCTCGTCCAGGCGTTTCTTGGCGTGCACCACGGCTCCCAGGCCTTCTTCGACGGCCTGGCGCACCGTGTGCTCGGGATTCAACTGCGGTTCCTGGGGAAGGTAGCCGATATTCAAGCCCGGCATGGGGACGGCTTCGCCTTCGATTTCCTTGTCCACGCCGGCCATGATCTTGAGCAAAGTGGATTTGCCCGAACCGTTCAGGCCCAGCACGCCGATTTTGGCGCCGGGGAAAAACGAAAGAGAAATGTCACGCAAAATCTGCCGCTTTGGCGGCACGATCTTGCCAACGCGATTCATGGTGTAGACGTATTGGGCCATGGACTCTTATGCAAAAGACGAATCAGAGGGAAGCCATGATTGTAGGCCGGAATAGCCTCAGCCAGCCGCCCGCGGCCGCCACTGCGCCAGACTCACTCCCGCCAACGCCATCGCACCGCCCAGGATGTGATAGCTATGCGGCACCTCATTCAACATGACGGCGGCAATCGCTACGGTGCCGACCGGCATCAGGTTCAAAAAAATGCTGGCCCGATTCGGTCCTAAATAACGCACGCCCTGCATCCACAGATAGGGCGCAAACAGCGACGGAAAAATCCCGGCATAGAGGACCAAGGGAATATTGCTGGCATTCAACGGCGATGCTGGCGCCAACAAGAACGAAGGCACCTGAAACAGAATCCCGAACAACACCTGCACATAAAGTGACTGCCACACGCCGATCGGCAACGGCCAGCGGCGCAGCAACACTCCATACATCGCATAAGCCAGCGCCGCCACGCCCATCAATGCGTCGCCCGTACTGCCGCCGACCTCAAGCAAACGCAGCGGATTCCCCTCGCCGAGCAACACGCCCAGTCCGAGCAGGGACAACGCTCCGCCCGCGACGGCGGTCCAGGCCGGCAGCTCGCGCAACACGATGCACACCAGCACAATCGTCAGCAACGGCACCATAGCCGTAATGATGCCCATATTGGTCGCCGTGGTCGTCGCCGCCGCCACATAAATCAGCCCTTGATACACCGCCATACCCAGCGCGCCCAGCACAGCCAGTTTGCCCAGATGCGGCACGATCGCGCGCCAGCCGCGCAATACCCCCGGCAGCACAAAAGGCGTCAGGATCACGCCTGCCAGCACCCAGCGATAAAATCCAATCACGGCTGGCGCGATGACATCAGCTGCCATCTTGGTCACCACCATATTCAGTGACCAGATCAACGCGGCTAGCAGCGGAAACAACATATGGCGCGCCGACGGCGCCGTTACAGCATTCGACATGACAACACAGATTTTGCGTAAGCAAAGCCGCGATATTAGCGCTGTATCGTGAACATCGCCGCCGCGCTTGCGAAACGAGCGACAATATCGGTTTCGTAAAGACGGCTGCACAGCACGTATCGTCTCGATCACTCGCAGTGCCCTATCAGGACCCATCATGACCGCCTCCACCACGCCCCCGGCCCCGTTGACGCATTTCAGCTCCCAAGAGCTGGACATGCTCTCCAAAACCGCTGACGCCCTCAGCGCCTATCTGGGCAAACCCGTCTTGGCCGAAGTCGTCCTGGGTGACGAAGGCACCGAATGGGTCAGCTTCGGCATTCCCGTCGAGCAAAGCGCCAAAGACGACGACCAGCCTCACGTCCAATTGGGCGGCCCCCAGGCCAGGCTCCTGGGCAACCGCGGCGGCCTCAGTCCTACCGACAACGACACCTACGATTGCCTCTATCTCTGGGCCATCCAGATCACCCTGGCCGAAGGCGAACGCTTCGTCAAACTAGACCAATCCGGCGAAGAAACCGCCTGGTCCGACGACCTGCTGGACGTCCTGCCCTTTGCATTATCCGATGAGCCCTTGCCCGACGTAGACGAGGAGGAGGATGAAGATGAAAACGATGACGAAGACGACGACTACGACGCCGCTATTCCTCCCGGGCATAGCATTCACTGAAACCACTCGAGAGCGGGCTCAGCGAAATCGCCCTGGCGCAGCGCTAAGCGACGCCGCGCCGCTGATCCCGCCGGTACAACATATATCCCAACGGCCACATCAACGCCACCAGCACCTTGGCGCTCGGCCGAGTCAGCGGATACGCCTGCACCGCCGTGGGCACGCCTGAATGCTCCAGATCCAAGCGGAACCGCGTAAAC
Source organism: Bordetella genomosp. 4 (assembly GCF_002261185.1). Lineage (GTDB taxonomy): Bacteria > Pseudomonadota > Gammaproteobacteria > Burkholderiales > Burkholderiaceae_B > Bordetella_A. The sequence continues at coordinate 50,125 of NZ_NEVQ01000007.1, read as the reverse complement.
CGCGCCGCAGCCATCAGGAAATCCTTGGGCCGAAACCGGAACCACTCCATGTGGTGCTCGAGCACATCCCAAGCCAGCAGATACAGCCCCTGCGCGTTATTGCGTATCGATACCGCCCCCCGGCTCAATCCATCCGGACTCGGGTGATAAACACGGACCACGCGGTTAATACAATGATTCAAGTATCCCGCCCGCGCCATCGCCCACCAGATCAGGCTCTCCGGCACGAAGCCCGCCACATCCTCGGGAAAAGGAAAACGGCGCAGCACGGCCGTACGCAGGCTGCCGAATTTTTCGCCCTTGATCCGGTAGCGGAAATACAGATCAACGGCCGACACATCGAAAACATCCTGGGGGAAACGATCCCCCACAATCTCGCCATCGGGCCGGGCGCACAGGCCAGTCACCCCCACATATCGCTCGCGTTGATCCGGCGCGATACTTTCCCAGGCGTCCTTCAATATCTGCAGAGCATCAGGCGTCACTTCATCATCGCTGTCCAACGTGATGATGAACTCGCCATGCGCCTCACGCACACCGCGATTGAAAGCCGTTTTTTTATGCTGGTTTTTCTGCCAGATATATCGAATCGGAAACTCAGCCTCGGCTTGCCATGCCCGGACGGCTTCGTGCGTGCGGTCCGTCGAACCGTCATCTACGATCAGCCATTCGAAATCACGACACACCTGTCGTTTCAGGGATTCATGCACACGATGCAAAGTGCCGGCCCGGTTATAAGTGGGCGTCAGTATCGTGAACGTGTATTGAGGCTCACTCATGCAATCAAACAGGTCCGCGGGAGCGCGACCACGGCAGCCGCACTGCTCACAAGTAAAAACTGGGGTAAGTGTAGGAGGATATGCAGACGGCAGAGGTGTTCCGCAACAGCCATTTTGAAAACAAATTTTGCAAATTCTGCCGTAGTGAAACAGGTATATCGTCGTTGTCTGGCGCCAGCCGCTAACAAAACGCCATCCAGCGAGTAAACTCTGGCGGCTGCCACGGACGACCTATGGACTCTCATCCTATCCAGTTAAACGATATCGCGCTGTTCGTCGAAGTTGCTCGCCGCAAGAGCTTCAGTCTGGCCGCACGAGCGCTCGCCATGCCGACCTCGACCCTATCGCGCCGCATCGGCCAACTGGAACAGGCGATCGGATTACGGCTGATCAACCGCAATACCCGGCGCCTGGAGCTCACCAACGCTGGCGCCGCCTATTTGCGACGATGCCAAGGGCTTGTTGACGAAGCCCGCTTGGCACACGAACAACTGCAGACTTTGTCTGCCAGCCCACAGGGACGGCTCACCATCGCCATTCCGTACAGCATCGCCATCTGGCTACTGCCGGATGCATTGAAGGCGTTTACCGAACGCTACCCGGACTTGGAATGCGAGTTCGACACCAGCATGAAGGCCGCCGAGAACTCGCAAGGCGGCCCCTTTGATCTGGTATTGCGTTTCGGCCGCAGCGCCCCCGTGTCCGAACCGGGCGCCGTCGAAGAATCGATCTCCAGGGAAATCGCCTCACTGGATACGCATCTGTACGCGTCGGCCGACTATTTGCGCGAACATGGCGAACCCCAACAGCCTTCCGACCTGTCAAACCACGAATGCTTTCGTACCACGATCGATCCGGAACATTCCTTCTGGGTCCTGTATAACGGCCAACGCAGTGAACGCGTAGCCGTCAAAGGCGCTATCGCAGGCAACAGTATCAGCGTGATCGGCTCATTGGCCGGACTGGGAATGGGTATTACCCGATTGCCCGACTGCCGGGCCCTGGCCCCCATCATCGACAGCAATGGCCTGCGGCGCATCCTGCCGGAATGGCGCCTGGAGCCCCTCGCGGTCTATGCCGAATTGCCGACCGCCGTCATGCCGGCTAAAACGCGGGTATTCATGGAGTTTCTGCGTCCCTGGCTGGAGCCTGTCGTTTAAACGGACAGCGCTGTGGCGGGAGAAAAAAAGCTCCCATGCCGTGCCTTCGGCTTGCTGCCCCCCGAGGGGGCGTTTTTTGCCTTGGGGCGGCCCGGCGGCGAAAAAAACCCCCACGCCGCGCCTTCGGCTTGCTGCCCCCCGAGGGGGCGTTTTTTGCCTTGGGGCGGCCCGGCGGCAAAAAAAAACCACCGACATGATCGGTGGCTTTTTTACATCAAGGCGCAAGAATTACACGCGCTTGATTTTTTCCAGCATCTTGAAAACACCCTTGGGGGCGTTGACGAACAAGCGCTTGAAAGACTTGCCCAGGCAACGGCGTTCCAGGGTGTTACGACGCACACGTTTGCGCTCAGCCATGATGATCTCCGGTAAGGTTCGATAGTGCCCAAACCCGCCCGACGTTCCCAGCATCAAAGCGTAGACAGCTACGCCGCAATACTGACGGGCCACAGGCTGGCGGCAGAAATTGGATAACTCGGCATTGTAGCCTCAAACGCCGTCACCAGCCAAATCGGGCGATCAGCAGCCAGAGCGAAGCATATTCACGCGACAATTACGCAGATTAGCGGTAATCTAAGATACTGTTTAAATATACAGATATTTCAGCGATATCCTATCGCCCGCGGATTCTGGTCTGATTCCGCGTCGTTCACGCATCGTTCACTCGTCATGAGCTCTCAAATTCGCATCGTCGGCGCCCGCCAAAACAACCTGAAAAACCTGGATCTGACGCTCGCCACCGGCGAGCTCGTCGTCATTACCGGCGTGTCGGGCTCGGGCAAGAGCTCGCTGGCGTTCGATACGCTTTATGCCGAGGGCCAGCGCCGCTACGTCGAAACTTTTTCGCCCTATGCGCGCCAGTTCCTGGACCGAATGGACAAGCCCCAGGTCGATCGCATCGAGGGCATTTTGCCCGCCATCGCCATTGACCAGACCAACCCGGTGCGCAGCTCGCGCAGCACCGTGGGCACGATGACCGAGCTGAACGATCACCTCAAGCTCCTGTTCGCGCGCGGCGCCAAGCTCTACTGCCGCGGCTGCGGCAAACTCGTGCGGCGCGATACGCCCGACTCGATTGCCGCCTCGCTGGCGCAACGCGCGCCGGCGGCGGGCGATCCACGCCTGGTCATTACGTTCCCGATTGCCGTGCCCGCCAACTTCACAGAAGACGAGGTGCGCGGTTTTCTCGAACAGCAGGGCTACACCCGCGTGCACCACGAAGAAACCCGCGCGCCGTCGGCGACCAAGGCAGCCGGCAAACGCGCAAAAGCCGCCAGCAAAGGCAAAGCCGCAACGCCCAACGACGAACGCCGCATTCTGCACGTGGTGCAAGACCGATTCCGCCACTCCAGCGCAGAACGCGAACGCCTGATGGAGGCCCTGGACACGGCGCTGCGCATGGGCGCGGGACACATGGCCGTTCACGTGCTCGATGACGAAGGCGTCGATGCACAGGTCTGGAATTACAGCGATCGCCTGCATTGTGCTGACTGCGATATCGAATATACCGATCCGCTGCCCAGCAGTTTTTCGTTTAATTCACCGCTCGGCGCTTGCGAAAGCTGCCGCGGTTTCGGGCGGGTCATCGGCATCGATTACGGCCTGGTCATCCCCGACGAAAACAAAACCTTGAACGAAGGCGCGATCAAACCCTGGCAAACGCCCTCGTACAAGGAATGCCAGGACGATCTGGCCAAATACGCGCCGCGCGCGGGCATCCCTCTCTCTGTCCCGTGGAAGTCCATGACCGACGCGCAGCGCCACTGGGTGCTGCACGGCGATCCCGACTGGAAAGGCGGCAACAACGCCTGGAAAACCCAGTGGTACGGTGTACATCGATTCTTTGCCTGGCTGGAAAGCCGCGCCTACAAGATGCATGTGCGCGTGCTGCTTTCCAAATATCGCAGCTATACCCCCTGCCCGACGTGTCGTGGCGCACGTCTGAAGCCCGATGCCTTGCTGTGGCGCTTGGGGACCAAGTCCGAGGCCGACGCGGTGCTGCCGCCGGGCGACGAACGCTATACGCGTTTCATGCCCGTAGGGGCCGCATGGAGCCATGAACAACTCGAGGCCCTGGACGGTCTGTCGATTCACGACGTCATGCTGCTGCCTATCGAACGCGTGCGCAGCTTCTTTGACACGCTTTCGTTCACCGGCGTGCTAGATGCCGCCGCCGATCTGTTGCTGACCGAGGTCCGCGCGCGATTGAAATTTCTCTGCGACGTGGGCTTGGGCTATCTGACGCTGGACCGCCAAAGCCGCACTTTGTCCGGAGGCGAAGTACAACGCATCAACCTGACCACGGCGTTAGGCACCTCGCTGGTCAACACGCTGTTCGTTCTGGACGAGCCGTCTATCGGGCTGCACCCGCGCGACATGCACCGCGTCGTCGAAGTCATGCATCGATTGCGCCAGGCCGGCAATACTCTGGTCGTCGTCGAACATGACCCTCAGGTCATGGTGGCTGCGGACCGGATCATCGACATCGGGCCAGGCCCTGGCGAACGCGGTGGACGCATTGTGTTCGACGGCACGCCCGCACAGTTGCGCAGTTCTCACACGCTCACCGGCGACTACCTGGGAGGACGCCAACGTGTCGAAGCGCCGCGCCCCATGCCCGTCGCCGCCAATACGCCGCGCCTGCTACTAGAAGGCGCTACCGCGCACAATCTGCGCAACGTCTCTATCGAACTACCGCTCGGCCGGCTCGTGTGTGTCACCGGCGTATCGGGCTCGGGCAAATCGACCTTGGTCCAGGACGTGCTGTATCCGGCCCTGCTGAAATACCAAGGCAAACCCTCCGAAGCCCCAGGTTCGTTCGAGCGCTTGCTGGGCGCCGAGCAGATTGCCGACGTGGTGATGGTCGATCAAACCCCCATCGGCAAGACCGCACGCTCCAACCCGGCGAGCTATGTCGGGGCCTTCGATGCGATCCGCAAGCTCTTTGCCCAGGCGCCACTCGCCAAAGAACGCGCCTACACCGCGGGCACGTTCAGTTTCAATAGCGGCGATGGACGTTGCCCCACCTGCGGCGGCACGGGTTTCGAACATGTGGAGATGCAGTTCCTCTCCGACGTCTATCTGCGTTGCCCCGATTGCGACGGACGGCGATTCCGTCCCGAGGTGCTCGAGGTGCGCATCGAACACCTCGGCAAGAACGCCTCGATAGACGAGGTCCTGGAGATGACCGTCAGCGAGGCCTTGGAATTTTTCAAAGGCTTGCGTGATGTGCAGACCGGATTGGCACCATTGGCCGATGTGGGTCTCGAATACGTGCGATTAGGACAACCCGTCCCCACGCTATCCGGCGGCGAGGCTCAGCGCTTGAAGCTCGCCGGCCATTTGGCCGAAGCCGCGCGCAGCGGCATCTCGACCGCCAAGGTCGCCAAAAAAGGCAGCCTGTTCCTGTTCGACGAGCCGACGACCGGCCTGCACTTTGACGACGTTTCGCGCTTGATGCGTGCATTCCGCAAACTGCTTGCAGCCGGGCATACCCTGCTGGTGATCGAACACAATCTCGACGTCATCCGTGCTGCAGATTGGCTGATCGATCTAGGCCCCGAAGGCGGCGACGCCGGCGGTCTCGTCGTCGGTGTCGGCACTCCTCAAGACTTGATGGACAACCCGCGCTCGCATACCGGTGCGGCGTTACGCGACTATGAAGTCAGTGTGCTGCCGAGCCAGATCGTCAATGCAGCCAAAACTGACGCGGCACGCGTCGCAGACCGAGCGGCTGGCGATGCCGATATTGATGCCGCGTCAGCCACACAGGATTCATCCGCGCTCACCTTGGCCGAACCCGTCGCCGCGTATGCGGAAAGCGCTGGTACGCCGCTGCAATCTCTCATGCGCCGCCGGCGCCAGGCGCAAGCCATCGAGATACGTAATGCACGCGAACACAATCTGAAAAACGTCAACGTCGAGATCCCGCACGACAAGTTCACCGTCATCACCGGCGTCTCGGGCTCGGGCAAATCCACGCTGGCCTTTGACATTCTGTTCAACGAGGGCCAACGCCGTTATCTGGAATCGCTGAACGCGTACGCACGCGCCATCGTGCAACCTGCCGGCAAACCGGACGTCGACGCGATTTTCGGTATTCCGCCCACGGTCGCGATCGAACAGCGCACCAGCCGCGGCGGGCGTAAATCCACCGTCGCCACGATGACGGAGATTCACCATTTTCTGCGCCTGCTGTACGTCAAGCTGGGCACGCAATATTGCCCCGACTGCCAGGTCGCGGTCGAACCGCAAAACACGGACCAGATCGTGGCGCGCCTGTTGCGCGAGCACAAGGGCCAGCACATCGGCCTGCTCGCGCCGCTGGTTACTGCACGCAAGGGCTACTACACAGATTTGGCCAAGTGGGCGGGCTCCAAGGGCTACACGCACTTGCGTGTCGACGGCACATTTATCCCCGTCAGTCCCTGGCCGCGCCTGGATCGCTACAAGGAACACACCATCGAGTTGCCGATTGCCGATCTGATCGTCGATCCCGACAACGAGGCTGCGCTGCGCGATGCTGTCAAACAGGCCCTGGAACACGGCCAAGGCGTCCTCAGTATGGTCTGGCCGGTCAACAAACTGCACGAAGCGCTCGACAGCGAGCTGCAGCAGCAGCATTTCTCGGTCAAGCGCGCCTGCCCCTCGTGCGGCACCAGTTTCCCCGAACCGGACCCGCGCCTGTTTTCGTACAACTCCAAACATGGCTGGTGCACGGGATGCTTTGGCACGGGCGTACAACTGCAGGATTTCGACGCCGAGCAAACCGGCGAGGAATCCGCCTGGAATGCTGGCTACGATGGCGAGGCTCATACTTGCACGGTCTGCGATGGCCAGCGCCTGAATCGCGTAGCACGCGCCGTGCGCTGGCGTGACCGATCCATCGCCGAGCTCGCCGCCATGCCGGTTTCGGAGGCGCACACCTTTTTCACCGGCCTGGTCGCGCGCGGCCGCGAGGGCGAAATTGCGCGCGATATCCTGACGGAGATTCGCGGCCGCCTGAATTTCATGAAAGAAGTCGGCCTGGATTATCTGGCGCTGGACCGCGCCGCGCCCACCTTGTCCGGCGGCGAAGCCCAACGCATCCGGCTCGCGGCACAACTGGGTTCGAACCTGCAAGGCGTGTGCTACGTGCTGGACGAGCCTACCATCGGCCTGCATCCTCGCGATAACCGCATCCTGCTGGACGCCCTCGCCCGCCTCGAAGGCAACGGCAATACGCTGGTCGTGGTGGAGCACGATGACGACACCATTCGCCGTGCCTCGCACATCATCGACATTGGCCCCGGCGCAGGCGTGCGCGGCGGCCGCGTCGTGGCGCAAGGCAGCGCGCAGGCCCTGATCGACGCCCCCGAGTCGGTCACCGGCCGTTATCTGGCCAAGCCCTTGAAGCATCCGCTCAACGGCCGCCGCGCGATAGACAATGACACGCCCATGATTCAGATCCATGGCGCACATCTGCACAATCTACGCCATGTCGATGCCCGCATTCCCATTGGCCGCCTGAGCGTCGTCACAGGGGTGTCAGGGTCCGGCAAATCCACGCTCGCACGCGAAGTGCTGCTGGACAATCTGCTGCAAGCCGTCTCGCAATCCAAAGCCCCGCGCTGGAACGGCTGCGAACGCATCAGCGGCTGGGAGGCAATCGACCGCGTTCTGGAAGTCGACCAGACTCCCATCGGCAAAACCCCGCGTTCCTGCCCGGCCACCTATATCGGGTTCTGGGATGACGTGCGCCGCCAATTCGCCGATACGCGCGAGGCCCGCATGCGCGGATGGAGCGCAGCGCGGTTCTCGTTCAACACCGGCGATGGCCGCTGCCCCATTTGCGAAGGCCAGGGCATGCGCACCATCGAAATGAACTTCCTGCCCGACGTCAAAGTGCCCTGCGATGCCTGCAACGGCGCGCGCTTCAATAGCGACACGCTGTCAGTTCAAATGCGCGGCAAAAACGCGGGCGAACTGCTCAACATGGAGGTCGACGATGCGCTGGGCTACTTCACCGCGCATCCCAAGATTCATCGCCCTCTGCAACTGATGCAGGACGTGGGTCTCGGATACCTGACACTGGGCCAGCCTTCGCCCACCCTATCGGGAGGCGAAGCGCAGCGCATCAAGCTGGTCACCGAGCTGTCGAAAGCCCGTTTGACCGAAGGAGTCATCACGACTGGCCGCGCATCGCGCATTCCGCACACGCTGTATGTGCTGGACGAGCCGACGGTCGGCCTGTCGATGGCCGATGTGGAAAAATTGATCCATGTGCTGCATCGCCTGGTCGAGGCCGGCAACACTGTTGTCGTGATCGAGCACAATCTCGACGTGATCGCCGAAGCCGATTGGCTGCTCGACCTCGGCCCCGAAGGCGGCACCGGCGGCGGCCAACTGGTCGCCGAGGGTTCGCCCGAACATGTGATGACCTTGCGCGAACGCTCGCATACCGGCCGCGTCTTGACGGAATTTCTCGCACAACAGCAGTAAGCATCATGCAATGTCGTTTTGAAGATCGTCTGGCCGGGCGTGCATTGAATCTGCAGCGCCTGCGCCAGCGCATCGAAGCCCGTCGCCCGGAGGAGCTTTCTTCTGCCCTGGACGCCATCGAGGCCGCGCGCCGCGCGGGGCATTGGGTCGCGCTGCTACTCGATTACGAACTGGGGGAATGGCTGGCCCCCGAAACCGTCTTACCGCCGCCCACAGGCGGCGCGGCGGCCAGGCAGGTCGCCGATGGCACGCCTCGCCTGACGGGATTGGTGTTCGAGCGCATGACCGTTGAAACGCCGTGGCCGGCGGAGAAAACCGTACTGACACCGCCCTCGGAAAACACATCCCACGCACGCGAAGTCACTGCCTCGGCTTCCCTGGATTCCACCCACACCGTAGATATCCCTAGCCGGCATGCACTAGCCGCGCATATCACTTCCATCCGGCCTCGCATGGCACGGGCCGACTATCTGCGCCAGATCGCGGCCATCCGCCAGTTGATCGCCGCGGGCGAACTCTACCAGGTGAACTACACCCAGCCGCTGGACGTACAGGTACAAGGCGACCCGCGTGCGCTTTACCGGCACCTCGCAGCGCTCCATCCGGTGGCCCACGGAGCCTATATCGAAGACGGCCAACGCACCGTGCTGTCGTTTTCCCCCGAGCTGTTCGTGCGGCGAGAAGGCACCCGCCTGACGGTGCGCCCGATGAAAGGCACCTCGCCACGCCACCCCGACCCCGCCGAGGACAAACGGCTGGGCCGCGAACTGCACGCCAGCGTCAAGAACCGCGCGGAAAACCTGATGATCGTGGACCTGCTGCGCAATGATCTCGGCCGCCTGGCCCGCCCCGGCTCGGTCCAGGTGCCAGCCCTCTTCACCCTGGAACGCTACCCTACCGTATGGACGATGACCTCCACGGTGACCGCCGAGGTTCTGGACGCGACCTTCAGCCAGATCCTGCACGCCCTGTTTCCTTGCGGCTCGATTACCGGCGCGCCCAAGGTCGCCGCCATGCGGCGCATCCGCCAAATGGAAATCGCACCGCGCGGCCTGTACTGCGGGGCTATTGGCTGGCTCGCGCCCGATGGAGATTTTTCACTGAACGTCGCGATTCGAACGCTGGTGCTGGATCAAACCGGCCACGGCGTGTATAGCGTCGGCGGCGGCATCGTGCACGACTCGGATCCGGAACTGGAATGGCAGGAATGCCAGTGGAAGGCCAGACTTTTGCAGGATGCCATGGTGACATCTGCATCGGTATCGGCGTAGACATCTCCCTCGACGGCGGCATCCGTACCGATATCGATGCCGGCCTCATCGCCCATCATCGGATAACATTCCAACTTGCCCCTGATTCCATCGCCGGGCCGTTTTCCGCACTCGAGATTCAGATCATGTCTGCTGAGTTGATCGAAACCATGCTAGTCGACGCAGAGGGCAACATTCCTCTGCTGCCGCGCCACCTGGCCCGTCTGGAGGCCAGTTGCGCCGCGCTGGACTATCCGTGGGCAGGCGAGCTGGAAATCGAACGAGCGCTTTATTCCGCGCTATCGATGGTGACCACACCCGGCGCACACCGGCTGCGATTACTGGTCAGTCGCACGGGACACCGCACCGTTCAAACCGCACTATTGCCCGCGTTGTCCGGCGTTCAGCACATTATGCTGTCCGATGAGGTGCTCGACGCCGACGAGCCCCTGCTGCGCTACAAAACCACCTATCGGCCCTGGTACACCGAGGCCACAAGCTGGCTGGCCGCGCATCCCGATGTATTTGATCTGCTGTACCTGAATCAACACGGAGAACTCTGCGAAGGCAGCCGCAGTAATGTTTATCTGTTGATTCGGGGCGTTTGGTACACCCCCCCGACCAGCAGCGGCTGCCTGCCAGGCGTGCAACGCGCCGAGTTGCTCGACCGAGAGTCGGTGCACGAACGCACCCTGACCGCGCAGGATCTGCATGAGGCCGAAGGCATACGCCTGTCCAATGCGCTACGCGGCTGGTTCGACGTCACCCTGAGATCAGCCTGATCCGTGCGCAGCAGGCTGCCGGCCTAGAGCGGCCGGCGTCCGTGTTGAACCGGGATAGTCAGGCGCTGGCTACGCCTTTGCTTTCAACGCCAGTTGCAGCGCCTCATTAGCGACTGCCATACCCATCGCCGCCGTCACGGTCACGACAGAGCCATATCCCGCGCACGACAACCCTTGCGGCGCCACCGTCTGCCCGGCCGCCCCCATATCGTCAGTCACCTCGGCAGCGCGTGCCCAGGCGGCGGGCATGATCGCCGGCTGATCAAACCAGAGCGCCCTCACGCCCATGCGCGGAACCCGTTTGAGCGCCTTGCCCCGCGCATCGCTGGCCTTGGGAAATCCGTGCTGGCGGCGCAATTGATTACGCAGCTTCGCCAAGAGCGCGTCGTTCACGGCTTGCGACAGATCCCCTGCTCGCAGGGCCAGCGGGTCCGTCTTGCCCCCCGCGCCGCCGCACAATAGCAGCGGCACACGACGCTCGCGGGCGTACAACACCATCGCGATTTTGGCCGCCGCCTGATCCGTGCAATCGGCCAGCACGGTATAGGGGCCGGGCAGCACCTGCCCGATATTGCCGGGCTCGACAAAATCCTCGACACGCGTCAACACGCACGCCGGGTTGATCGCCTGAATCCGATCCGCCATGGCGTCGACCTTGGACTGCCCGATGGTAGAGGTCAGGGCATGAATCTGCCGATTGACATTGGATTCCGCGATGTTGTCCAGATCGATCAGGGTCAACGCCCCCACACCACAACGGGCCAGGGCTTCTGCCACCCAGGACCCGACGCCGCCCAAGCCCGCCACCGCAATGTGAGCCTGACGCAAAAGGGCCGGCGCATTCGGGCCATACAAGCGCGCCAATCCGCCGAAACGGCGTTCGGCATCGACGTCATCCAAGGTAGCTGAAATATCCATGGACGCTATTTTCCCACGACGGCGTCACGCGGGGCGCGAAGCCGAGAAACAAACCTGCTGCGGCCAAGCGTTGCAATAAGGACACACCCTGACGATCTTCGGCTTGCGGCGCCCAGCAGGCAGGGGAAAGCACAACTTCTGTGATCTATCAATTAATTAGCATCAGTTCATCCCAACCGGGCTGCTACATGCCGGCAACTGTCAGGTTCGGTTTTCTGATCCGCCTCGGATTGCTGTCTCCCTGTGTATCGACACCCCAGCGACTTAAGATCAAAATCGCAGAAGTTAATGCCGCATCAGTGTCAACTTCAGCCCATTCCCCCTCGTCTTCCTCTCACGCGACGGAGTTTTCCGGAGCGGGTCTGCTGTGCGTGGTTGCCATGCTCAACCACATCGCTCTCACGGGCGGACGCATCACCGTATCGCTAACCGCCCTGCAATTGGGGCTATCTACGTTTATCGTAGGCAGTCTGGTCGCCGTATTCGCGGTGATTCCCATGTTGATGTCCGTGCGGGCTGGCCAGTGGATCGACCGTGTCGGGATACGGCGTCCGATCACCTTGGGCAACGCGTTGGTAGTCGTTGGCACGGTATTGCCCTTTATCCACCAACACCAGATCACGCTGCTAATTGCGGCCTGTAGCATCGGTATTGGCTTTATGTTGCACCAAGTCGCGACGCAGGACGTGCTGGGGCATGCAGAGCCTGCCCGCCGCCTGCGCAATTTTTCCTGGCTGTCGCTCTCCATGGCGGGATCCGGCTTTAGCGGTCCGCTCATCGCCGGGCTGGCCATCGACCATCTGGGCTCGCGGTTGGCATTCGGCATTCTGACCCTGGGACCGCTGTTGGCGCTGGCTGGGCTGCGCCGACTACAGCCGGCCCTGCGGGCAGTAGACGACAGCATGGAGCCCGCTTCGCGGCAGCTCGCACGGCGGCGCGCCACCGAATTGCTGCATCTCCCACCCTTGCGGCGCATCCTGATGGTTAACACCATTTTGTCGGGCGCCTGGGATACGCACCTATTTGTCGTACCGCTGTTCGGCGTCGCCATCGGGCTATCCGCCACCACGATCGGCACCATACTGGCGTCCTTCGCGCTGGGAACTTTCCTCATCCGGCTGGCATTACCATTTATCCAGACGCGCGTACGTTCCTGGACGCTGGTGCGCACCGCCATGGTCATCACAGCGGTAGATTTTCTCATTTACCCGCTTTTCGCCGACGTTGCGGTCCTGATCGGGCTCTCTTTTGTGCTGGGATTGGCCCTGGGATGCTGCCAACCGAGTATGCTGTCGCTACTGCACCAACATACGCCGCATGGTCGGGCCGCAGAGGCCGTGGGCTTGCGGATGGCATTCATCAATGCCTCGCAAGTCTCTCTGCCATTGACCTTTGGCGCATTGGGTGCGGTAATTGGCATCGCTCCCTTGTTTTGGGCCTACGCTGCCGCGCTGAGCGCAGGCGGCTGGGCCAATCGTCACCCCCCGCAAGACGCAGAAAATCCCGCGCCGTGAATTCGCCGACTCCCCCCTCCGCCCTCACCGCCCCCGTTCCCCCTTTTCGTCTCTGGACGCCCGAAGAACGACAAGCCTCACTCGACGAAGCTCTTAAACATTGGCGTGAAGGCGAAGACGTCTGGGTCTATGCCTATGGCTCGCTGATCTGGCGGCCTGACTTCGATTTCCAGGAACGGCGGCTGGCGACGTTGCGCGGACACCATCGCGCGCTGTGCTTGTGGTCACGCGTCAATCGCGGTACGCCGGAATGTCCCGGCCTGGTATTCGGCCTGGACCGCGGCGGTTCCTGCCGGGGTGTGGTCTATCGCTTGGCGGGCAAATCCGTCCCTGAATTTTTCCCCGCACTGTGGAATCGCGAAATGTCCACCGGCGCCTATCTGCCCCGGTGGATCAACTGCACCACGGACCAAGGCTCGGTACGCGCGCTGGTATTCATCATGAACCGCGACAACCCGGCGTACATCCGGACGCTGCCCGAGCCCGAATTGCTGGCCATCGTGCGGCGCGCATCCGGCAGCTGCGGCCCCTGCACGGAATATGTGGTCCAGACCGCCTCGGCTCTGCGCGAGGCTGGTATACATGACGCGCGCCTGGACCGGATAGCCCGGCAACTCGAAGAACAGACCGACCCGCTGCCAGATAACTGAACCTATTCCACGAAGGCGGTAAACTGGGGGATACCCGATTTCTGATGCGCCTGGATGTCCCGCCTCATGTCTGTATCTGATTTGCGCCAAAGCTACGAGAAAAGTGTCCTGCTCGAGGAGACCGCCGCCGCGTCGCCGCTCGACCAATTCACTCAGTGGTTTGACGAGGCCCTGCAGGCCAAGGTCCCCGAACCCAACGCCATGACGCTGGCCACCGTCGACAGCACAGGCCAGCCATCGGCCCGGACCGTGCTGATCAAAGGCTTTGATGCGCGGGGTTTTGTGTTCTTTACCAATTACGAGTCTCGTAAAGGACGCGACCTGCTGGCCAATCCGCGCGCCGCGTTGCTGTTTTTCTGGCAACCGCTGGAACGCCAGGTACGCATCGAGGGCGTCATCGAAAAGGTCTCGGCCGAGGAGTCCGACGCGTATTTCCATAGCCGCCCGCTGGGCTCTCGCCTGGGCGCCTGGGCCTCAGAGCAAAGCCAGCCCATTACGCGCGCCGAACTCGAAGCCCGCGAGCGGACATTCCGCGAGCGTTATGGCGATCAGCCGCCCAGGCCGCCCCACTGGGGCGGTTACCGCCTCGTGCCGACCTTGTTCGAATTTTGGCAGGGCCGCGCATCGCGGCTGCATGACCGCCTGCGTTATTTACCCGACGGCCAGGGTGGCTGGGTCATCGACCGCTTGTCGCCTTGAAACCCGAGTCCTCTTGAGCGACTCCCGCCCCCGCCGACCTCAGCCTGCATGTCCCATACAGCCCCTTCCTTCGATGCGAGCTTTTTTCGTACCGCGCTAGGCCGTTTTGCCACCGGCGTCACGGTCGTCACGACCGCCGCTCCCGATGGCGCACCAATCGGTTTGACGGTCAGCTCGTTCAACTCGGTTTCGCTGGACCCGCCCCTGATACTCTGGAGCCTGTCCCGGCGGTCGAGTTCGCTCGAGGTGTTCGAACAATGCGAGCGCTATGTGGTCAACGTGCTGTCTGCCGGACAGATCGCGCTGGCCCGGCGCTTTGCCACGGGCAACACCCGCGAACGCTTCGACGGACTGCCTCGGGGCCAAGCTCCTGGCGGCACGCCTATGCTCGACGAATACTGCGCAGCCTGGTTCGAATGCCGCAACCGCAGCCGCTACGTCGAGGGCGATCACATCATCATGGTTGGCGAAGTCGAACGCTGCGGCCACACGGCCGAAGCGCCCCTCGTTTTTCATGCCGGCGGGTTCGAGCTGACGCCGGCCCATACTGAGTCCAAATAACTCCGGTTCCATTATGAGTACTGACATCGATTGCATCGTCGTCGGCGCTGGCGTCGTAGGCCTGGCAGTAGCGCGCGCGCTCGCGCTGCAAGGCCGCGAGGTCCTCGTAGCCGAGGCCACCGAAGCGATAGGCACTGGCACCAGTTCCCGCAATTCCGAGGTCATCCATGCCGGGATCTACTATCCCGCCGGCAGCCTCAAAGCGCAATTGTGCGTGCGTGGCAAGCACCTGCTGTACGACTACTGCGCCGCACGCGGGGTGCCGCATCGGCGTCTGGGCAAATTGATCGTCGCGACAACCGACGATGAAGCGCTCTTGCTGGACGGAATCGCGCAGCGTGCCCACGCCAACGGCGTCGACGATATGCGCAAACTCACTGCCGCCGAGGCAATGGCGCTGGAGCCGGCCCTGCACTGCACAGCGGCCTTGCTGTCGCCCTCTACCGGCATCGTCGACAGCCACGCGCTGATGCTGGCCTACCAGGGCGACGCGGAAAACGCTGGCGCACAATGTGTCTTTTACACGCCGATGCAGTCGGCCCGCGTCCGGCCCGAAGGCGGATTCGAGGTGCAATTCGGCGGAGAAGAGGCGATGAGCCTATCGTGCAACGTATTGATCAACGCCTCGGGTATTCACGCGCCTACGCTGGCGCGGCACATCGATGGCCTGCCGCCGGCCAGCATCCCGAACGAATATCTGTGCAAGGGCAGCTATTTCACGCTGTCTGGCCGGGCGCCGTTTTCGCGCCTGATCTACCCTGTGCCTCAACATGCCGGCCTGGGCGTACACCTGACGCTGGATATGGGCGGGCAAGCAAAATTCGGCCCGGATACCGAATGGATTCCGACCGAAGACTACACGCTGGACCCGAGCCGGGCCGACGTGTTCTATGACGCGGTCCGTACCTATTGGCCCGCCTTGCCTGATGGCGCGCTTGCTCCTGGCTATACTGGCATCCGCCCCAAGATTTCCGGCCCCCACGAGCCCGCCGCGGATTTTGTCATCGCTGGTCCCGCCGTACACGGCGTCGCAGGATTGGTCAATCTGTTCGGCATCGAATCGCCGGGCCTGACTGCCAGCCTGGCCATCGCCGACGAGACCGTCGCTCGGTTGTCGTCGTAGTTTTTCCGCCGCCGAGCCGCAGCGTAATGACCTTATTTTTTATCTCAGATCATGCCGCATAACGATCATATCCTGACCCTCTCCTGCCCCGACCGCACAGGCATCGTGTATCGCGTCAGCGGCCTGCTGTTCGAGTTGGGCTGCAACATCCTCGATTCACAGCAATTCGGCGATGACGAAAGCGGCCGTTTCTTTTTGCGGGTGCATTTTGACTTGCCTGCCGCCGTGACCGCGGACAGCCTGCGCGAACGATTTGCGCCCATGGCCGATACGTTTGCCATGGACTGGCAAATCCATGACGCGCGCCGCAAACCGCGCCTGTTGATCATGGTCAGCAAACAAGGGCACTGCCTGAACGATCTGCTGTTCCGCGTACAAAGCGGCCAGCTGCACGCCGAAATCGCTGCCATCGTGTCCAATCACAATGACTACGCCAGCCTGGCCGCGTCGTACGGCATTCCGTTTCACCATCTGCCCGTCACGCCCGACACCAAGGCCGAGCAGGAAAAACAGGTCTTGAGCCTGGTCGAGTCGGAACAGATCGATCTGGTGGTCCTGGCGCGCTACATGCAGATCCTGTCGCAGGACATGTGCCAGGCGCTGAATGGCCGCGCCATCAACATCCACCATAGCTTTCTGCCGAGCTTCAAGGGTGCGCGCCCCTATCACCAGGCGCATGCCCGCGGCGTCAAGATCATCGGCGCGACCGCTCACTACGTGACGTCCGACCTGGACGAAGGCCCGATCATCGAGCAGGACATCGAACGCGTGGATCACACCATGACGGCACAAGAGCTGACGCAAGTCGGCAGCGACGTGGAATCGCTGGTGCTGGCCCGTGCCGTGCGCAGCCATGTCGAGCATCGCATTCTGCTCAACCGCAACAAGACAGTCGTGTTCCGCTAGGCCTTTGCGCTGGCCGCGCCATAGTGATCGCGCACCAGCCGGACGGCGGTGCGCAACAGCGGCGAGTCCACCTGTCTCGGCCAGATCGCCTGACTGACGGACCGCGCCTGGTGTTCAAACGCAATAAAGCGCGTGCCCGCCAGGCCGCTGCGCGCCAGGCACGCCGGCACAATGGACACCCCCAATCCCTGCGACACCAGCGCGGCGACGCTCAACCAATGCCGGACTTCGTGGCGTACCACCGGGTGAAAACCCGCGGTCACGCACATCGACAACACCGTCTCGTAATAGCTGGGCGAGGCCTCTCGCGCAAAGAAAATAAAATCGTCCTTGGCTACCGCCCGCAACGACACTCTGCGGCGGCGCGCCAACGGATGCGTATCAGGCACGCACAACACAAAGGGCTCGGTCATCAGGTCCAGCGTCCTGACCTCACTCGGTGCGGGATTCGCGTGAATAAACCCCAGATCCTGCTCGCCGCGGCGCACGGCCTCCAATTGATCATGCGAGTTCAATTCAACGAGGACATGTTCGACATCGGGCAAGGCCGCACGCATCGACGCCAGCAAATCAGGCAAGCCCCGGTACAGCATCGAGCCGACAAACCCGATGCGCAAGCGTCCTCGCAAGCCGGCGTCAACCCGCTGCACCAATGTGCCGATAGCCTCGGACTGACGTAATAAGGCCTGCGCTTCGCGATACAGCACGCGCCCTGCTTCAGTCAGCGCTACGTGACGGCTGGTGCGCTCCAGCAATTGCGCCCCCAACGTACTCTCCAATTGCCGGATGGCATAACTGAGAGGCGGTTGAGAAATATGCAGCCGCTGTGCGGCACGGCTGAAATGGCGTTCTTCGGCAACCGCAATGAAATAACGCAACAGGCGTGGCTCTAGGTCCATGGGAATCTCTCTGTCTTGAATCTATATTTAATTTGTATAGTTCAACATTAAAACAGTATTTGTATAGATGGATGGTTTGAGTAACGATGTGCGCTCCAGCGCCTGCACTACGCCCTTTCACGAGCCCGCCATGACCTTGTCGCCAACCTCCTCCGATGTGCCCGATTCCCGAGGCCTGAATCTGTTTCGCGCGGATCCTTATGCGGCCGCGATGAGCGCACGATATCTGCCGCCCGATTTACACGCGCACCTGCTGCCGCACCTGGATCGTCTCGGCGCGCTCGCGGGCTCACGTATCGACGAACTGGCCTCCATTGCGGATCAGAATCCCCCCACCCTCTCGGTACGCAACCGTGCCGGCCAGGACGAATCGCGCATACACAAGCATCCCGCCTATATCGACATGGAACGCTTGGCGTACAGTGAATTCGGTTTGGCGGCCATGTCGCATCGCGGCGGCGTACTGGGATGGCCTAACCCCATGCCGCCCGCGGCCAAATATGCATTGAGCCATCTATTCGTTCAAGCAGAATTCGGCCTGTGCTGCCCGGTCAGCATGACGGATTCGCTGGCGCGTACGCTACGCAAGTTCGGCGATCCCGCATTGATCGAACGGGTGCTGCCTCAAGTCATCTCGCAAGATTTCGATGAGTTGCGCCAAGGTGCGATGTTCATGACAGAGCAAGGCGCGGGCTCCGACGTCAGCGCCACCACCACGCGTGCAGAATTGCACGATGATGGCACCTGGCGGCTGTATGGCGACAAGTGGTTCTGTTCCAATGCGGATGCGGGATTCGCCATGGTGCTGGCCCGCAGCGAGCCTGCCGACGGCCTGAAAGGTGTCTCGCTTTTTCTGTTGCCGCGCGACTTGCCTGACGGCACGCACAACGCCTATCGGATCCTGCGCCTGAAAGACAAACTCGGCACGCGCTCGATGGCCAGCGGGGAAATCCGCCTCGAGGGCGCGCAAGCCTGGCTGGTCGGCGAGCGCGGCAAAGGGTTCCAGCAGATGGCCGACATGATCAACAATTCCCGGCTGTCGAATGGCATGCGAGCCGCCGGCTTGATGCGGCGTGCGGTCACTGAGGCTATTTACTTTGCCCAACATCGCCGCGCCTTTGGGAAACGATTGATAGAGATGCCGCTGATGCGTCGTCAACTCGTCAAGATGACGGTCTGGGCCGAGCAAGCGCGCAGTGTGATGTACCAAACCGCAGCGGCCCTGGCAGACGCCGAACACGACAAGCAGTCGGCGGCATTGGCTCGCATCATGACACCGCTGATCAAATTCCGCGCTTGCCGTGACGCGCGCAAGGTCACCGGAGACGGTATGGAGGTGCGCGGCGGATGCGGCTATATCGAAGAATTCGTCGAAGCCCGCCTGGTACGCGACGCCCATCTGGGATCGATCTGGGAAGGCACCAGCAACATCGTGGCGCTGGATGTGTTGCGCGCCATTCAAAAGACGGATGCCCTGGCGGCATTGCGCCAGCATGTCGATGCGCTCCTGCAGGCTGGCGTGCCCTGCAATCCGGCCGTAGCCGATACGCAAGCACAGGCTCTGGAGCGCGCCTTCGGTCTCGCTCATCATGCCGCGTTGAATGAGCGCCCCGACCTGGCACGCCAAGCGGCATCGGCGCTCTATCACGCACTGTCGCTCGCTGCACTGCGCTGGGAGGCCTCGGGCTCGGGGCTGTCTGATCGGGGACTGCTGGCCGACCATGTGCTGCAGCATCGTCTGCTACCGCGCGATCCTTGCGCGATACCGGACGATGAGGACGACACCTGCCGCGAACTGCTTCGGCATTTCTTGCCATCAGACTGACCCAACACAAAAAAACGCCTGCCAGGCGTGTACCACCGGAGACAACCATGCAACGACGACATTTCTGCCTGACACTGGCCAGCGCCGCTCTGTTGGCGTCTACCTCAGCGCGCGCCGCGCAGGCATTCCCCAATCAGCCGGTCACCCTCATCGTGCCCTTTCCGCCGGGCGGACCGACCGATGCGATGGCGCGACGCCTGGCCGACGGATTGAAGCGTCAATTAGGCCAAACCGTCGTCGTGGAAAATCGCCCCGGCGCTGGCGGCAACATCGGCGCGGAATATGTCGCCCGCGCCAAGCCCGATGGCTACACCATCATGTTCGGCACCTCCGGCCCGCTCGCCATCAACGGCAGCCTGTACAAGCAACAGCAATACGATCCGCAAAAGAGCTTTGCTCCCATCATCCGCATCGGCCACTTGCCCAATATCCTCGTCGTTCATCCCTCGCTGCCCGTGCACAACGTGCAAGAGCTGATCGCCTACGCAAAACAGAATCCGGACAAACTCAGTTATGCCTCATCAGGCAACGGCGCCTCGTCGCATCTGGCGGGCATTCTGTTCAACAAAATGGCAGGCACGCAGATCCTGCACATTCCCTATAAAGGCACCGGGCCTGCATTGAATGACTTGCTGGGCGGTCAGGTGTCGATGTCGTTCACCGACATTCTCACTGCCCTGCCTCATGTCAAAGCAGGGACATTGCGCGCCATCGGTCTGGCCAGCGCAGAGCGTTCGCAAGCGCTGCCCGATCTGCCCACCCTGTCAGAGCAAGGGCTGGACGGCTATGACGTCAGCGTGTTCTTCGGCATCGTGGCGCCGCGCAGCACGCCCAGCGATGTGATCGATAAATTGAACCAGGCATTCATCGCCGTCCTGGCTGATCCTGACGTCAAAGAGACCTTGCACAAGCAAGGCATTGTTGAAGCAGACGACAAAACCCCTCAAGGCCTGTCCTCGTTCATCGATGCACAGGTCCCGAAATGGCGCGCCATCATTCAGGAAGCCGGCGTCGCCTTAGACTAAGGATATCCCGCATGTCTCTCCCTTCGCTGCCGGCTGGTGCGCTGACCGGATGCAAAATCATTGATCTGTCGCGTGTACTGGGCGGCCCATATTGCACGCAGCTGCTCGCGGACCATGGTGCTGATGTCATCAAGATTGAACCGCCTGTCGGCGACGAAACGCGCGGATGGGGCCCGCCTTTCCTGCATGAGACCGCGTCGTACTTCATCGGCGTCAATCGCAATAAACGCGGCATGACACTGGATCTATCCGAGCCAGCGGGACAGGAACTGCTGCGCCATCTCTTGGCGGATGCTGATGTGCTGGTCGAAAATTTCAAACCCGGCACCCTGGAAAAATGGGGCCTCGGGTACGAGCAGCTCAGCGCGGCATTTCCGCGCCTGATTCACTGCCGCGTCAGCGGCTTTGGCGCAGACGGCCCGTTAGGCGGCCTGCCCGGCTACGACGCCTGCGCACAAGCCATGTGCGGTTTGATGAGCGTCAATGGCGATGCTGAGGGCGATGCCACGCGGGTTGGCCTGCCTGTCGTGGACATGGTCACGGGGCTGAACGCTGCCGTCGCCGTCCTGCTGGCATTAAACGAACGCGTGCGCAGCGGCCTGGGCCAGTTTCTGGACATCACGTTATACGACTGCGCGGTGTCGTTATTGCATCCACATGCGGCAAATTATTTTTATAGCGGCAATGTCCCTGGCCGCACAGGGAATGCGCATCCCAACATCGCGCCTTATGAAACGCTGCCGACACAAAGCGGCGCGATATTCCTGGCGGTCGGCAACAATCGGCAGTTCGCAGCACTGGCGCGTGCGCTGAACGCCGAGGCCTTGTTGACCGACGCACGATTTACGAACAATGCAGATCGTCTGCAACATCGCGATGCCTTGCGTGCAGAGTTGACCGGAAAACTGGCCTCGCACGATGCCGCGACGTTGGCAGAACAACTGCTGCGACAAGGGGTACCCGCCGCAGCGGTGCAAAATGTCGAGGACGTGTTGCATCATCCACATACCCGGCATCGCCAGATGGTGTTGGAACAAGGCGAATATCGAGGCGTGGGATCACCGATCAAGTTGTCCCGCACGCCGGCCAGTCTGCGGCGATTGCCGCCGAAACTGGGAGAACATAATGAGGAGATACGATCTGGCATAGATGCCACGTACCGAGCGTGACGCGCGGCCCGGACGGCACATCGCGCTCAAGCGCAGGCTGGCAATGATTCCTCGTCAATCATGTCCAGCCATGCCTGGGCCAAGTCATGCAGCGGCTTGTCCACGAGTTTGCCGTCCACCGTCACCGCACCATGGCCGCCTAGCGCTACCGCGTCTGTCACTCGTTTGGCCCAGGCCAGCTCATCGTCGGAAGGCAAGAAGCCCCTGTTCACAGGCGCCACCTGCTTGGGATGAATACATAGTTGCCCGCCAAAGCCGAGGCGGCGCGCAGTGGCTGCCGTAGCTTGCAAGGCGCCGGGATCATCCCAATGCAAGGTCGCGCCATCGACAGGCGCAGCCAAGCCGGCACGCCTCGACGCCAGCACCAGGGCAACGCGTATTGGCAGCCAGCCATTCTCGTCTTGAATACCCGTATCACGGGCAAAATCAACGCTGCCAAATACCAGGCGCACGACCCCGGGCACCCGCGCCAAGGCGGCCGCATTTTCTACCCCTGCGGCGGTTTCGATCAACGGAAACAGGCGTACGTTATCGCCCAGGCGCTGACGCAACTGATTCAATGCCGATGGATCCTCTGCCTTGGGCAACATCACCGCATGACAGCCCGCCTCCTGCAAGGCGCAGACATCATCGTCAAACCAAGACGTGTCCGCGCCATTGACGCGTATCAACGCAGGGCAGGCAGATGATGCAAGCCACGGCACCGCCAAACTGCGCGCCCGTACTTTTGCCTCGGGCAACACCGCGTCCTCGAGATCCAGAATGATGGCGTCCGCACCGGCTGCCGCGGCCTTGTCAAAACGCTCGGGGCGATCTCCCGGCACAAACAGCAAGCTACGCAGACGTTTCATCACTCATGCCTCCTCGTGAACTGAGAAACGACGCCGCTGCGTCACCAACAGCACGCCGCACAGTAAAGCCGGAATCACGATCAGAACGAAAGCGATCCGATAGCTGTCAAAGAGCGCCATCATGGCGCCAAACAAAGGCGGTCCCACCACCACGCCCAGAAAAGTACAGGTCAGCGCCCCGCCCGTCGCCATGCCGGTTTTGCCCGCCGGCGCCTGACGCGCGATTTCCGCGAGGTATACGCCATTCCAACCGACGGCTGCCGCGCCCAGCACCACCAGCGCCAGCGCCACCATCGGCACGGGTGTCTGGGCCGATAGCGACGCCAATACCAGTACTCCCAATCCCATCAAGGCTGCCAGAACGGCCAACATCAGGACCGCCCCCAGATAGCGGTCGGCGCACCATCCCCAAAAAATGCGCCCCACCACCCCGGCCACCTGGCCCAACGACAACAGCGCGCCCGCAGCAATCAAGGTGTAAGCGAGACTATCGTGCAAATACGTCACGAGGTAGGCACTGAACGACCATTGCACCGCTGAAAAGCATAACGAGGCGCCAGCCAACAACGACAGCGTTCTATGCGAAAAAATCAACGCCAGCGGCGCACGTAGATTTCCCAGTCCTGCCGTTCGGGCCGGTTTGCGGTCCGCATCCAGTTCCGCACGCACCCACTGCGCCAACAACGCACATATCAGGCACGCCGCCGCCGTTACCAGCAGCGCCCCTTGCCACCCCACGCCGATTTCGAGCTTGGGGGCCAACAGACCCGCCAGCACACCGCCCAGCGGCACGCCGGTCTGTTTGATGGAAAACACGAACGACATTCGATGCACAGGCGTGGTCTGGATCAGCAGATGCGAACTGGCCGGCGTGATAGGTCCATAACCGAGGCCCAGCAGTATCGCGCCGATAGCCAGCAACACCGTATACCCGGCCACGCTCAAGAGCAGCCCTGCCGCACACAACACCAGTCCCAATTGACTGGCACGGATCGCTCCCAGTCGAGACACCCAGCCGCCCGCCATCAAACTGCCTGCCATCGCGCCGACATACATCAACGACACGTAAATGCCGATTGATTCGCCCGCCACACCCGTCTGGGCACTGATCGCAGGTGCCAACACCGGCACCACCAATGCGGCTGCAGCCACCAACGACTGCACCGCCAACGTAATCGCCAGAACTGCGCCGCTGGAGACCCTCACACAGGCACCTGCCATTCACGGCGGAATGACTCGCGGTAACTGAAGCGATCCGCGGGATGGACACTGACGGCCAGTTCAACCAGCGCATCGCGCGCATCCATATATCGGCGCTCCAGCCGCAAGCCCGCCGATCCTGGCTTGGCTCCGAGACGGGACGCCAGCGCCTTGTCCAATACGACACCCTGTATATCCTGATGCACCGTCGTGATCTGTACGTCGAACTCTTCCTCCAGCACCGCATACAGCGCGCGCGTCATCCGGCCCCGTATGCCCGTCACCGAGCGAAAGGCCGGCGCGATATACGCGTCAGTCAAACAGATAGGCGCGTCATGCGCTTTGGTGTAACGCAATCCCCATACGTGCAGCCAGGTTTCGCCCGGCGACGCATCCAGGGTATCTGCCAGGTCGCCGTCCACATTCAACAATGCCTGGCCCTCGATTTCCAGAGAGGTTTCATAGGCGTACTGCCGCAGATCCGTAATTCCCGACATGGTCTGCGTGTACTGCGTCACCGGCTCCTGTCTAAGCACACGACTGCCTACGCCCGCCTGGCGCGTCACCATCCCCATTTGCACCAACTGTTTGACCGCCTCGCGGATGGTAAAACGCGACACGCCAAACTGATCGCACAATTCAAACTCGGTGGGCAGCAAACTGCCCACCGGATACCGGCCCGCTCGTATCTCATTGATCAGCGTCGTCGCCAGCTGCAAATATCGCGGACGGCCGCCTGGCGCTTCGATCTTTACTGTCATAGAACGGCATTCTTCCTCAAACTAGCAATCTGATCAGGTCCATAACCCGCCTGCGCCAGCAACTCGTCAGTATCAACGCCCATGGCCGGCGCCGCCCGGGTCAAGGGGGCTTCTCCAGGGCACCGGATCGGTGACGCTACATTCCGTATCGCCCTGCCCTCCGTATCATAAGCGTCCAGCAAGCACTGACGCGCCTTTACAAACGGACTGTCCAGCGCCTGAGCCACATCATAAACGGGCGCCGCGGGGATCCGGCCCGCAAAACGCGCCATCCAGTGGTCTGTCGTCTGGGACATGAAGACGGTTTCCAGCTCCTCATTAAAGCGGTCGCGGTTCTGCAAACGATCCGTGAAACTGCGGTAGTCCGGATTATCGATCCACTCGGGATGGCCCATCGCCTGCGCCAGCAAGGGCCAGAACTTTTCCTTGTTGCACATAATAAAGATCCAGCTGTCAGCCGTACGATACAACTGGCTGGGCACCAGCGATGGATGCCCGGACCGGGGCGCACGTCCTGTCTTGTGCCCGCCGTTCAAATACCATGTTGCCAGGTATCCGAGGTTGTGCAGCGCCACGTCGAACAGGCTGACATCCACGTCTCGCCCTGTCCCGCTCTGGCGCGCACCCAGAACAGCCGATACCAGGCCCAGCGCTGCCGTCGTTCCCGTCATCAAATCGATGATGGACAGTCCGAATCGCGACGGCGGGCCATCAGGCTCGCCGGTGAGCGACAGGTACCCCGCCTCCGACTGCATCAGATAGTCATACCCAGGCCAGCTCGCGCGCTCGCCATCGCGGCCATAGGCCGACAAATGCACGCAGACGATATCCGCCCGAACCTCACGCAAGGCGTCATAGGTCAGCCCAAGCCGGCCTGGCAGGTCTCCGCGCAAGTTATTGAATACCGCATCGGCGTGCCGGCACAGATCGCGCAGCACCTGCTGGCCTTCCGGCCGTTTCAGATCCAGCGTGACGCTTTTCTTGTTGCGATTGAAGGCCTGGTAAAAATGGCTGTCTCCGGGTCCGAAATAATGTGGTCCCACCGCTCGGCCGACATCGCCGCCATCGTGGGGATTTTCTATTTTGATGACCTCTGCACCTAGATCGGCCAGATGCTGCGTGCCGAACGGCCCCGCGCCATATTGCTCCACCGAAACAATACGCAATCCCGTGAGCGGCAGACTCATACGCGGTTCCTCTCGATCAACTGCTTGGAAATGATGATGCGCTGCAGTTCATTGGTGCCCTCCCCAATGACCAGCAGCGGCGCATCGCGGTAGAAACGCTCGACCAAGTATTCTTTGGAATAGCCATATCCGCCATGGATACGCATGGCTTCCAATGAGTTCTCCACGGCTGTCTCAGTCGCAAAGAGCTTTGCCATCCCCGCCTCCATGTCGCAACGTTCGCCCCGGTCATAGGCTTGCGCCGCTTGCAGCGTCAACAGGCGCGCGGCCTGCGTGCGCGTGGCCATTTCACCGAGTTTGGTCTGGATGGCTTGATGCTCGCAGATCGGTTTGCCGAACGTCTTGCGCTGCTGAGCGTACTTGACCGATTCGCGCAGCGCGGCTTGCGCCACACCGACGCCGCGGGCTGCGACATTGATGCGGCCCAATTCCAGCCCGTTCAGTATCATTTGCAGGCCTCGGCCTTCGGTACCGCCAATCAAGCGATCGGCGGGAATGCGGTAGTTCTCGAATACGAGTTCGGTCGAATCAATGCCTTTGTAGCCCAGCTTTTCCAGTTTTCGGCTGACGGTGAATCCTGGTCCCTTCTCCGCGATGAAAAGACTCATCCCTTTATGACGCGGCTCGGCTTGCGGATCCGTTTTTACCAACAGCGCAAAGCAGTTTCCGTAATAGCCGTTGGTGATCCACATCTTTGCGCCATTGACGACATACTCGTCACCCTCGCGCCGTGCGGTGGTCCGAATCGCCTGCAGGTCGGTGCCGCAATCGGGCTCCGTCAATCCAATGCCGCCACGCAACTCGCCCGTCGCGAAACGCGGCAGAAATGCCTGCTTTTGCGCTTCTGTACCGTTGCGCTGTACGGCCGCTGCCATGATCAGATGCGAATTCAGGATGCCCGACAGCGACATCCATTCCTCGGAAATGCGCTCAATGATCTTGGCATAAGTTGTCGTCGACAAGCCCAGGCCGCCGTATTCCGGCGCAATCAGGCAACCGAACAAACCCATGGCCTTCATTTTTTCGACGATCTCTTCGGGATAGACATCGTCATGCTCGAGCTGCCACACATGAGGCCGCACCTCTTGCTCCAGAAAGCGGCCGACCATATCCAGAATCAGTTGTTCCTGCTCATCATCGTGCATTGTCATCAGATGCTCCTCAACCTCTCATAGGCGGCACACGCCGCTCAAGCCTCACGTCCCAATTGATCTGCCAGCGCGCGCGCCGATCCTTGCTCCATTTGCAGCACACTTTGTTCAATGACATCGGCCTGCGCCGCCGGCATTCGGCGCAATACGTTGTCCCGATACTTGGCCCGGATATCCGATTCGGTCAAAGGCCGGTCTTCCGCGCCGCGGTTGACTGCCTCGCGCTCGCGCAGCACGCGGCCGTCTTTCAGCTCGACGATGACCTCGCCCGAATAATGCTTTGGGAAACCGCTATCGGGATCGTGCCGGTAATCCGTCACCTCGGCCAAGGCCAGCACCGCCGGATCGCGCAGCGCGTCAGGTTCCAGATCGTCCAGCGTCAACCGTCCCTTGCACAACGCCGTACCCACCAGATATGGAATGCTGAACTGCGCCTCATAGCTATTGGCGGGCTTGCGCTTGGAAGACTCGGGTTCGCACACCGTCTTGACGACCTCCTGCGGCACCAGCACGGTAATGCGATGCACTTGTTCTGCGGAGATCCCCTGCGCATGCAGACGTGCGGCAGCATCGACACTGGCATGCGTAAAGTGGCAGGCAGGCAAAGGCTTGACCGACACGCGCATCAATTCCCACCGCTCGCCGAGTTCGGCAGTGGCCAAGCCCAGGTCATAGTCGGCTCCGCCCAAATGGCTCGCATACAAGCCGAACCGCCCCTCATAGGCTAAGCGCGTACCGGTATAGCCATGCTTGCCGAACGTGGCTGCCGTGATCCCCGCGGACGCGGCCCAACCGGGATGCATGCGCTTGTTCCATGCGCCGTCGTTGAGAAACTCCAGACTGCCCGCGGCCAGCGACAGGGCGATACCCTGCGCATCCACCATTTGCTGTACGTTCAACCCCAGCAGCCAAGCCGCCGCCAAGGTGCAGCCAAAGGTGCCGATCAATCCCGTGGGATGAAAACCTATTTGATGGAAGCCGCCCTTGGCTACCGCTCCCAAGCGCGTGGACACCTCCATGCCCAGCACATAGGCAGCTACCATGTCCGCACCGCTGCGGTCCTCGCGCGCCGCCAACGCCAATACGGTGGGCAAAGCCGAGGCCGTAGCATGAATCACGCCTCTGGCATGGGTATCGTCATAATCCAGGCCATGTACCAGAATGCCATTGGCCAACGCAGCATTGCGCAAGTCCATGCGCCGTGAACTGCCGATCACGACGCTGTCGCCGCCGCCATCGAGCTCGTCAATCGCGGCCAAGGCACGACGGGAAAAATCGTAGCCATGCGATGCGATGGCGATACCGACGGAATCCAGCATCAGCAGCCGAGCCCGCTCACGCACCTCATCAGGAATACGCCGCGCATCGAAACCGGCAGCGTATTGCGCGAATACTTCCGACAGAGCCAGTCCTGCGGCGGGCATTGCATTGTCTTTCATGTCTGTTCTCCAGAATTCATAACGAGGCCGTCAATGCACGAGCGCCAACGACAGGGCGGGAACAAAAGTGATCAGGGCCAGGGACAGCAACCTGGTGACGTAGAACGGCACCACGCCACGGGCGACCTGCTCGACCGGGATACGCGCAATACCGCTCATCACGAACAGGTTCAGGCCGATCGGCGGCGTCAACGTCGCGATCTCGACGTTCGCTACCATGATCACGGCAAAGTGCACAGGGTCAATACCGAGGTGAGTCGCCATGGGAAAGAGCAATGGCGCGGTCAGCACAATCATGGCGACGCCATCCAGGAACATGCCCAACACCAGCAGCACCGCATTTGCCAGCAGCAGGAACTGCCACGCGCTCATGTCCATGCGTTCCATGAAGCCGATCAACGATGCCGACACGCCCATACGTGCCAGAATGAAGCCGATCAGGCTGCCACCCATCACCACCATGAAAATCATGGTGGACTGCAGGATCGACTCTTGTGACGCCTGCCACACGTCCCGCCATTTCATCGTGCGGTAGATCAGCACGCATAGCAACGCGGCATAGCCCGCTGCGACCGCCGACACCTCGGTGGGCGTAAAGATGCCCAGGTAAATGGACCCCAGCACCAGCACCGGCATGGACAATGCCCCCGCGGCACGCGGCAAGCGCCGTGTAAAGCCCGCGAAATCCGGGGTTCCCACCGTATTCCCGTAACCATGCCTGCGCGTGAGCCATACCGTGGTCAGCAACAAGAGCGCGGCCTCCATCAAACCGGGCAGGATCCCCGCGATGAACAATTTGTCCACCGGCAATCCGACAATCGAGCCAATCAGGATGAAACCCAATGACGGCGGGATCATCAAGCCCAGTGTTCCGCCTACCGCGACCAAGGCCGCCGAAAAACGCGGCGGATAGTTTTCGCGCTTCAGGCCATCCACCGTCGCTGCGCCAATCGCGGCGGCCGACCCCACACTCGATCCGGACACGGCCGCGAAGAATACGCACGCCAGCATCACCGTCAGTGCCAACCCTCCACGCACGCAACGCACCAGACTGCCGATGAGTTCGATCATGACAGCGACGATATTGCCGCGCATCATCAGATTACCCATCAGTACAAACATGGGAATCGCCATCAGCGGATAGCTATTGATGGATTTGAAGGCCGTCTGGGCGACGACAGTCAGGGGCACGCCGTCGACCGACAGCACCATGCCGCTGGATACCAGGCCCATCGCGGTACCGACATGAGCGCCCAGCGCGAGCAGCACCAATAAGCCAATAACAGAGAGTCCCAGTGTCATAGCAAGGGCTCCTGACGGCTCAACGCTGCGGTGACGCTCGCGTCGGGCGCCTCATCTACAGGCTCGGGAGCAAAAGGATCACCCCAGCGCCACGCATACCATGCGGCGCAGGCATAGTAGACAAACAGCGCCACACCTCCCACCGGCATCGCCAGGAACAGCAACCACATGGGCAGCTCCAGCGATGACTCAGACACCATGCCCATCGAATAAAACCGCTGCACCTGCGGGATGGACGAATACGCCAGTATCAAAGCGAACCCCATGCCCGCAAAGCAAGACAGCAGCCACACCGCACGCTGCGCCATCAACGGCAACCGCTGGACCAGCAACTCGGTACGGATATGGTATTGACGAAAGCCCGCTATCCCCAATGTCAGGAAAAAAGCCCACACCATCAGAAAACGGACAGACTCCTCGGCCCAGAAATAACTGACATTCAGGACATAGCGGCTAAAACCCTCGACGATCATGATCAAAGTCGCGCCCAGTGCCAGCACAGTGGCCAGCCCCAACGTCAATCGTGATAGCCTGCCCAGCGTGCCGAATACCGGCGTCGTGGCGGCTGCTGTTTGCACGGCTTTGCCAGACTGCGCTTGTGCAGACGTCAGCGCAGGGGATTCCAGATTACTTGCCATCATGGACACACTCCTTGCGTATGTTTTCCAGCTCGGCAATCGCATCGGCATGCTTGTTGCGAAACCCCGCACCCGCTGCGACGACACGCGCCTTCAGTTGTTCGACCTGCTCAGGCGCCATTACCCGGTAATGCCCGCCCTGGGCCACCATCTGTTCGATCAGTTGCTGATCTTTGGCCACTGTCTCTTTCCACTGTTTGACGATGATCTCGTTCAACGCGTCATGGATGGCTTTGCGCTGGTCCTCCGGCAGTGCATCCAGCCAAGGTTTGTCCACCGTCACGGCGGACGTCGCCAGTCCCATGCCTGGCGCCAAGGTGGCGAATTTCGCGGTTTTCCCCAAGACATCCACCCACCCTGCGGGGGACGTCATGGCGCCGTCAATCGCGCCCTGAGACAAGGCGGCCGACATTTCCGAGGCAGACATGGAGATCGGACTGGCCTGCACAGCCCGCATCGCGTCCAGCATGATCTGTCCTCCAATGACCCGGATTTTCTGGCCCTTGAGATCGTCCACGCTCTGGATATCACGGTCTTTCATGAGAAAAATCAGATCGGCCGTGCGCAGAAAACCCAGCACTTGTATGCCGCGCGGCTCGAGATAGCCGGAAATCTGGCGTGTGAACCGCTGCGAGAAACAAGGATTGGTCATATCCTCCGAGGTCAATGCAAACGGCAGGCTGGCCACTCCGACGCGTGCATCGAACTGCTCCAGGCGCGAAGACACCGGCCACACCATATGCACCGCGCCCGTGCCCAATGCCGCCAGGCCATCGCGATCGTTATAGAGTTGCGATGCCGGAAAATACTTTCCCTGTATCGCGCCTCCCGTGCGTTGCTTCACAGCAGTAATGAACTGCTCGATATAGGGGCTGGGATTGGTCGCCGATGGAATTTCACTGGTGATGATCATGTCGGCTGCATTTGCCGCAGATCCCCACCCCACCACCGCGGCTGCCGACCAGGCCATGGCCCAATTCCGAAGTGCTTTCATTTCGTATCCTCCGTTGCGGTGGCCTGCCTATCCCGATGCGATGAAGCTGTCCATGCTGCGGGACGCCGCTGGTGCCACTCGGTGAATTGCTGATACCGCCGCCCCAATGCCAGCACACGGTCCTCGCCCAATGGCGGCCCCACTAATTGCATCCCCAACGGCAAGCCCCCGGCCCCTTGTCCTGCCGGTAAGTTCAGTACAGGCGATCCGAGATAGTTGATTCCCCGCGTCCAGATCGACAACAGGGCAAACTCCCGTTCCAGGCGGGCTTGGTCCGCATGCTGGGTGGGCGCCACCAGTGGCGCGACGTCCGGTGTGCTGGGCAGCATCAACGCATCGGCATCACCCTGAATGTCCCGCAAATACCGCCGCAGGAATGCATGCCGCAGGCGCAGGGCATCGTAGTAATCCACGCCAGACACCAGCAACCCACGCGAGATCCGGCGACGCACCTGATGTCCGTATGCATTACCGAACTGACGCAGCCACCGCTGATGCAACGCCGCGGCCTCGACAGCCAACACGACGGAGGCCAGCACACTCGCCTGCTGCAGGGTGGCATAGGGTGACTGGACCATGACGCACTCCACGCCAGCATCGCGCCATACACGTTGCGCCTCATCCAACGCGTGCCGCATCGCATCAGAGATCGGATCGCCGTCGTCCCATCGCGGCACAGCCACCTTCATGCGACGCGGCGCCGCGCCCAAGGTCACCGGTGCATCCAGGCAAGACAGATCCGCGGGGTCCCTGCCTGCTATCGCTTGATAGGCGTAGCCGCACAGTTCAGCCGACCATGCCAATGGACCAATACAATCCAGGCTCGCCGACAAGGGCATTGCCCCCGCGGCACTGACGCGATACTGCGTCGGCTTTAACCCGGTCAAACCGCACAACGCGGCCGGCAGGCGAATCGAACCGCCCGTGTCGGATCCGATCGCCAGTGGCACATGCCCCGCTGCCACCGACATCGCTGCCCCGCTGGAGCTGCCGCCGGACACCCGGTCCAGATCCCAAGGATTACGGCCAGGCCCGTAGGTTTCGTTCCAGCCTGTAGGAGACATGGCGAACTCGGCCATCTGCTGCGTTCCCAGGATGACGGCGCCAGCATCGCGCAAGCGCGTCACGACGGTGGCATCTGCATGCGCCTGAGGACTGCGGGCACGCAGCGGCGTTCCCCAGCCCGCCGTACGGCCTTGCATGTCGAACATATCCTTGATGCCCACAGGCATCCCATGCAATGGACCACGCCATTTGCCATGACGCTGTTCCTCGTCAAGCGAACGGGCCTCGGCCAGTGCGGCGTCGGCATCGACATGCATCCAGGCGGACTTGCCAGGCTGGCGCTGCTCAATCGCTGCCAGGCTGGAACGCACTTGGCATTCGCTATCTTGCGATGGACTGCGGGCCTCGACCAAGACGTCAGGGAACGGCTCGGGGGCCAACGATCGCAACACCTGACCAAATGGCTCGCAGGTCTGCATCATGTCAGATGCCGCCCAATCCTGTCTGAGCGCTATCCGCAGGGCCTCGACCATCTCGGCCAATTCGGGTACGTCCTGTGCATCGATGGGCAAGTCGCGCGCTTGGGACCACTGCAACGCTGATTCAATGAGCGCGCTCATCTCAAACCCCGCAACGCTTGGCCAGCTCGTCGACCTGTTTGACGACCTCGGGGTATTTATCGGTGTAGACCTTTCTGGCGGCTTCGGCACGGGATTTCCATTCCGCGCTGGCGGCCTCGTCGGCCACGCGATAGACCGATCCTTCGTCTTGCATTTTTTTCACGAGTTTCGCGTCATCTGCACGGGCTTCTTTCCATTGGCGCGGAATGATGCTGTTCAAACTGTCCACGATGGCTTGGCGCTGAGATGCCGAGAGCGTCTCCATCCATGCCCTGTCCACGACAATGGCATAGGTAGCCAAGGACATGCCCGGGACATGGAATGCGTACTTGCCCGTTTTGCCTATCATCTCGGCCCAGCCTGCCGGCGACGTCAACACGCCGTCGATCGCGCCCTGCGCCAGGGCCGAACTCATTTCCGATGCAGCCATGGAAATCGGGCTGGCGCCGAACCCGCGCACCATGTCCAGGAAAATGCGGCCGCCTGTCACGCGCAGCTTGGCCCCTTGCATATCAGCGAGCGACTTCACGTCCCGGTCACGAAAGATGAAAAACAGATCTGCGGTGCGCAACAGGCCCAACACCTGCAATTGCCTGGATTTCAAGCGTTCGGATATCAAATCAGTCAGGCCGCTGGCAAAGCAGGCGTTTTCCATTTTTTGATCTGACAGGCCGAACGGCAGATTCAGATAGCCCAAGCCCGCATCCAGTGTCTCCAGCCGCACCGATACCGGCCATACCATGTGCACGGCGCCGGTACCCAGTGCCGCTACCCCGTCCTGATCGTTGTACAGCTGCGAGGCGGGAAAGACCTTGACTTGGACTTCGCCGTTAGTGCGTTTCGCGACGTCCTTGGCGAATTCATTCATGTATTGCGTTTTCCAGTGCGAAGCCGCGACTTCGGAAGTCAGCACCATCTCGACCGCACTGGCGCTCACTGGAATGGCCAACGCGCATAGGACGGCAAGCCGGCGGAAAAGCGGATAAAACATAGCAATATCTCCTGAAGTGAGTACTGCAATGCCACGGCTCCCTCCAGACGTAGAGAGCCCTTGAGCCACGCAGGCCCATCAAACAAGTGAAAGTGAAATGCCGGCGCTACTTGTCGCCGACGGCGTGACCGCGTTTGGGTACCAGGCAGGACCGGACGAAGTTCATGACCTCTACGCCGTTCTGGTTATAGGCCCGCGTCCGGGTCGTCACGATGCCCTGTGTCGGCCGGCTGCGCGATTCACGCAGCTCCAGCACTTCGGATTCTGCATACAAGGTGTCACCGGCAAAAACGGGAGCAGTCAGGTTGATCTCTTTCCAACCCAGATTGGCGATCGCTTTACCGCTGACGTCCGCGACGGTCATCCCCAGCACGATCGCCACGGTCAAGCCGCTATTGACCAGCAAACGGCCAAACTCGCTTTCCGAGGCAAATGCAGCGTCGCAATGCATGGGATGGAAATTCATCGTCAACAGCGAAAACTGAATATTGTCCGCGTCTGTCAACGTACGGCCAGGCCGATGCTCATACACCGCGCCTAACTCGAACTCCTCCAAATAGCGTCCAAAGCTGAAGCGATACCGCTGAGGGCCTGTCTCTACTACCTCCATGCTGCCTCCTTTGTACAGTTTGTTAGTTTGTCTGGACAAATAGTCCATCAAGCGAAGGAGCATGTCAACGACTTTTTGTCGTGCGATGCAACACAGAGAGAAAAAAAAGCGTTGGCACCGCCCACATGGCGATGCCAACGCTTTTACTGGGGAACGGTTATCAGGCGGTGCTAGTCTGCCGCATCCAGAAACGCCCTGACCTGCTCAGGTCCAGGCAAGGGATCGACTGCACCATATCCGGTGGTGGACAAACCTGCAGCCGCGTTAGCGTAATAGCAGGCCTGCAACCAATCGTCTCCGGCGCAGGCTCGCGCCAGTAAATTGCCTGCGAAGCAATCGCCTGCCCCGGTAGCGTCGACGGCTTGTACTTTGCGCGGCGCAATGGGCGTGCGAGACAGTTTGTCGTCCAGGATCACACCCTTGCTGCCCATCTTCAGTACGACAATGGCGTGGTCGTTGACGGCGCGAATCCAGTCCAGGATCGCATCCGGCTGGTCCATCCCGGTCATCAACGCCATGTCGTCCAGACCTGGGAGAAACACGTCGCACTGGGCGATGGCTTCGCGCAGGATGGCGCGAGCGCGTGACATCGGCCACAGGCGGGCACGCAGGTTGGCATCCAGGCACGAGCGCGTTCCGGCGCTGCGCGCGCGCTCCATGGCGGCGAACACGGTATCGCATGCGGTGGTGCTGATGGCCAGACTGATACCGGATACGTGCAGATAACGCGATCGTTCGACCAGCCCATGCTGCAGGTCCGCGGGCCGCATGCGAGCGGCGGCCGACTCGTGGCGTGCGTAGCTGAAGCGATGGCCTTCTGCCGTATGCTGCACGAAATACAGGCCGTTGTTGGCCTGTTCGTCGCATATCATGCCGGACACATCGACGCCTTCGTTGCGCCAGGTTTGCAGCAGCAATTCGCCGAAATCATCATTGCCGCCGTAGCGGCCCAGATAGGCGGTGCGAGCGCCTGCGCGCGCTGCGGCGATGATGACGTTCGAGGTGTCGCCGCCGATGCCTTGGCGGTACATGGGCTCGCCCGGCACGGTCTGGTTGAATTCGATCAAAGCCTCCCCGAGACCCACCACGTCGAAATCATGCACGG
This sequence comes from Bordetella genomosp. 4, assembly GCF_002261185.1. Lineage (GTDB taxonomy): Bacteria > Pseudomonadota > Gammaproteobacteria > Burkholderiales > Burkholderiaceae_B > Bordetella_A. The sequence continues at coordinate 14,531 of NZ_NEVQ01000007.1, read as the reverse complement.
CCATGGGCGACCTCCCGAGTCTGGCGCACGGCTGCCAAGAGGCTGTCGGTGTCGCGCGCGGCAAAGGCTTTTTTGTCGTAGAGAGAGGACCCTATGCCGACGAAGTTGGCGCCAGCGCGCAAATAGTCGTGCATGTTGCCGGCGGAGATGCCGCCTGTGGGGCAGAACACAGCATGTGGGAACACGGCTCGCAGGGCGGCGAGATGTGCGGGGCCGCCTGTGTCGGCGGGAAAGATTTTTACGACGTCGGCTTTGGCCCGGGTCGCGGCCATGACTTCGCTGGGCGTGAACGCGCCTACGAGGCAGAGTTTGCCGGCCTCATGGGTGGGCGGGATCATGTCGGTGGCCAATCCAGGGGACACCAGGAAATCGGCGCCGGCTTTGAGTACGGCGTCTGCCTGGGCCGCGTCCATCAAGGTGCCTACGCCTAGCAGAACGGCACTGCCGTGTTGCTGGCGCAGGGTCTGCAGGACGTTCAGGACATCCGGGATGGTCCAGGTCAGTTCGATGGCTTCGAAGCCTGCGCGGATGGCGATGTCTGCGGCGTACAGGGCCTGGTCGGCGTCGGTGTAACGGAGGACGGGAACCACGCGGGTCTGGATCAATGTGGTTAGCAGAGGGGTGGGCATGGGGATTGTCCTGGGGATGTTCTGTTCACGGGGGACGGCTCGAGGATGGCCACGGGTGTTTCGAGGCGGTTCACGAGGATCTCAATAGTGTTCACGGGTATTTCATAGGCCGTTCACGGGTGTCTCAATGGAGACGTCCCTGCCGCACGCCGGGCAGTTCGCTGCCGGCCCTATCGCCGCGACTCGGCCCGTCAGCAGGGGCCTCGGCCTCGCTGCGCGAGGCTGAATCGCGGCTCAACGGGCCGGCAGCGAACCGCCCGGCGCGCGGCAGGGACTCGCGATGAGGGCTGGCCATGGGCGTTGAGGGTTGGGATGGCATCGCTGGTTGCTTTACTGGTTGCTGATTGGAACGTGGCTTGTGCCTTCAACTTGTTTTATACGCTGGCGGTCATGCCGCCGTCTACGAAGAGGGTGTGGCCGTTGACGAAAGAGGAGGCGTCGCTGGCTAGGAACACGGCGGCGCCGACGAGCTCTTCGGGGTTGCCCCAGCGGCCCGCAGGGGTACGTTGACTGAGCCACTGCGTGAAGTCGGGGTTGTCTACCAGTGCCTGTGTGAGTTCGGTACGGAAATAGCCCGGGGCGATGGCGTTAATTTGCAGACCGTGGCGCGCCCAGTCGGTTGCCATGCCGCGCGTGAGATTGCGTACGGCACCCTTGGTTGCAGTGTACGGGGCGATGCCCGGGCGGGCCAGTTCGCTCTGTACGGAGGCGATGTTGACGATTTTGCCCCGGCCGCGCGCGATCATGTGGGCGGCCGCGGGTTTGCTGACGTAGAAGATGCTGCTGATGTTGGTGCGCATCAGGGCGTCCCATTGATCTACAGGGAACTGCTCCAATGGGCCGCGATGCTGCATGCCGGCATTGTTGACCAAGATGTCGATGGGGCCGAATTCCGATTCGGCATGGTCGATCCCTGCCTGTGCAGCAGCAGGGTCGGTCACGTCGAACGGGAGCGCATGAATGGACAAACCCTCGTCGCGTAAACGGCGCGCGGCTTCGTTCAGACGCGCCACGTTGCGCGCATTCATGATCACGGTGGCGCCATGCTGGGCCAGCCCGCGCGCTAACGCGTAGCCTAATCCTTGGCTGGAACCTGTCACCAGGGCGCGCCGGCCGGATAGGTCAAACAGGGAATGGGCTACTGCCGATGATCGCGTTGCCGGTTCGTTTACATGCTGTGTCATTGGCTTTTCCTGGTCAGGCTGGCCGGCCCTGTGGGCACGGCGCAGCCTGATGACGATCAAGAACCGTTCTTTGCACGCAAGGCGGCAAGCTCTTTCTGAACGCGGTCCACGACATCGGCGCCGATTGTGGCTTTGTGCTGCTCGTACACCGATTGGACTTTGTCGCGCATGCGCTTTTGCTCTTCGGGGCTGACGTTGTTCACCTCGAGACCGGCTTTCTTGATTTTGGCCAGAGATTCGCCGTTCATTGTCCGAATGACTTTGCGTTCCTCTTTGCCGCCCAGCACGGCGCATTCACGCAATGCGGCCTTCTCGTCATCGGAATAGCGGCTCCAGATCGGCTTGGAGAACAAGACCAGGAAGGGTGTATACGCGTGATTGGTCACAGAGATGTATTTCTGCACCTCATAGAACTTCGAGGTATCGATGGTCACGAACGGATTTTCCTGGCCATCAATAGCACGCGTTTCCAAGGCGGAGAAAATCTCGCCGAATGCCATCGGGGTCGCATTGGCGCCCATGGTGCGGAACGTATCGAGGAAAATATTGTTCTGCATGACGCGCAGTTTGAGATCGCCAAAGTCTTCCCATTTGTTCACGGGATGTTTGGAATTGCTCAGGTTGCGAAAGCCATTTTCCCAATAGGCCAGGTTGACCACGCCGGCCGCGTCGAGTTTTTCATTGATGAACTTTCCGAACTCGCCGTCCATGATGGCGTCGGCTTCTTGCTCATTGCTGAACAGGAACGGCAAATCGAATACGCCCAAAGAAGGTACCAGACCCACCAGCGGCGAAGACGACGTGATCACGGCCTCTTGCGTGCCTGAGCGCAATGCTTGCGTAGCCTGCATATCGTCGCCCAGCGAACTGCTCCAGTATGCGGTGATCTTCATTTTGCCGCCGGATTTCTCCTGCAGGCACTCATTAAAGACTTTGACGCCGTTGCCCACCGGGTGTTCTTGAGCCAAGCCATTGGACAGGCGAATGTTGCGCGACTTGAAGTCGCCCGCGGCGGACGCGGGTAATGCGGTAGCGGCGCCTAGAGCGGCGATGGCGGCGGCTATGACTAGTTTCTTCATGTAGATCTCCTCATCTGATCGGCAGATTTTGTCTTTCGATATCAGTCAGTAAACGTTGGACTTGGGTAAAGCGGCGAGTCTTGTTGCTCGCTTCGTACGTCTGGCCGCAACGTGTCGTCACGGCGAACTCAACATCAGGAACCTAGAACAACCAATGCATGGGCACGGTGATCAGTTCCGGGAAAATCACGAACAACACGAGCAACACCGAATACGCCAGCAGGAACGGCATCACTCCCCACACCACGCGCCCCAAGGGGACGCGCGCCACACCGCTGACCACGTTCAGCACCACACCCACCGGCGGCGTCAACAAGCCGATGCAGTTGTTCATGATGAACATGACGCCGAAATACACGGGGTCGATTCCAGCCAGCTTTACAACAGGCATCAGCACCGGCGTCATGATCAGGATTGTGGGGGTGAGATCCAGCGCGGTGCCGACGATCATCACGAGCACCATGATCACGAACATCAGCAGCTTGGGCTGGTCGATCAAGGGCTCGATCAACGCAGTAACCTCGCCCGGAATGTCCGCAGCCGTGATCAGCCAGGCCGATACCATGGCGGCCGCCACGAGGAACATCACCACTGCCGTCGTCTTGCCGGACTTCAGGAACACCTCATACAGATGAGAGAGCTTCAGTTCGCGGTAGACGAATGTGCCCACAAACCAGGCATAGACAGCAGCCACCACGGCAGCCTCGGTGGGCGTGACCACCCCCATCCGGATACCGCCCAGAATGATCACCGGCATGCCCAGCGCCCATGCGCCGCGCCCCGTCGCCTGCAAGCGTTGTTTCATGCTTTGCTTGGGCAGGGGCTTGATGTCGGATTTGCGCACCAGCCACAGCCAGGTAGCCACCAGCGTCAATCCCATCATCAACCCCGGCGCAATGCCGGCCATGAACAGTTTGGAAATCGACACGTTGGCCGCCACGCCGAACACGATGAATGCCATCGACGGCGGAATCACCGGTGCAATGATGCCCCCCGACGCCATCAGCCCAGCCGAGCGCGGCACGTTGTAGCCGGCCTCGCGCATCATGGGGATGAGGATGGACGCCAACGCTGCCGTATCGGCAGCAGCCGATCCCGACAAGCTGGCCATGATGACTGCAGCCAGAATGGCAACGATACCAAGGCCGCCCTTGATGTGGCCCACGCAGGCCAATGCAAAATCAATGATGCGGCGCGACAGGCCGCCGGCGTTCATCAACTCGCCTGCCAGCAGGAAAAAGGGAATCGCCAAGAGAGTAAATGCATCGGCACCCGTGACCATGTTCTGCGCCACGATCTGCGCATTGAACATATCCATGTGCCACATCAGCGCGATACCGCAGAAAATCAGGGCAAAGGCGATCGGCACGCCTACAGCCATGGCGCCCAGCAGCGAACCTACAAAGATCAGCAACGTCATCAGACCACCTCCGCAATCTGGCCGTCTTCACCGACAAAGCGGGCGATTTCTTCGTCGCTGATCCTGCCTATCAAGACCTGTATCAATCTCAACGCCGATATCAAAAAGCAGGCTGCGCCAGTGAACAGCCCGATGCCGTAGACCCAGGCCAGAGACAGCCCTGTGACCGGTGCGAACATGGTGGCGTTGATATCGAACTGCATGACCGCGCCCCAGAAAAAGATCGCGGAACTGCCCATGATGATGATGTTGCTCAACGCCATGCATATCAGGCGGCCGCGCCGTCCGAAACGCTGAACCAGGCTTTCGATGCCCATATGCGAGTGTTCGCGAAATGTCAGCACAGCTCCCACAAAGGTCAGCCAGACGAAGCAGTAGCGCGACAATTCCTCGGACACCACGATCCCGGAATTGAATCCATAACGCAGCAGCACGTTGCCAAATACCATGACCACCATGGCAGCCAGCAACAGGACCATGATTAGGCCCAGAAATTTATAAAACAGCTCAGTGACTCGTTGCATACTTGTCTCCTTGGTGATCGCGCTGCGCCCTCCGGCGTGCGCGATGCGTTATTAGTCATCATGCAGAGCAATGCTGTGGCTGACCGGGGCCAGCCGGGACCTTCTATGCTTTAGGCGTCAACAACCCCCTCTCAGCCAGATTGCGCATCAATGCGCCAACGCCGAATGTCCATTCGGGACAAGCATCTGACGTATCGACCCAGTTGACCAACTGCCCCAGCGCGGGACTCGAGATACTGACGCGGTCGCCCACCTCGTGAGTAAAGCCCTGCCCTTCACCGCGCCGGTCTTTGGTCGGCGCGAACATGGTGCCCAGGAACAACACGGCGCCGTCGGGATATTGATGGCAGCGATTCAACAACTGATCGGCCAGATCGCGCGGCGTACGGCTGATCGCCGACATCGGGCTGACGCCCTGCATGTGAAACCCGTCGGTCCCTCGCACATCCAGCGACACCTCTAACTGGCCCAAGGCCGCGAGGGTGAATTCGTCATCGAGCAAACGGATGAAAGGTCCAATGGCGCAAGAAGCGTTGTTGTCCTTGGCCTTGCTCAAGAGCAAGGCAGACCGCCCCTCGAAGTCGCGCAAGTTGACATCGTTGCCCAGGGTGGCGCCGACGATACGGCCGTCCGAGGTAATCGCCAGCACGACTTCGGGCTCGGGATTGTTCCAATGCGATCCGGGATGAATGCCGATCGTTGCGCCGCAGCCCACCGACGACATGGGTTGCGCCTTGGTAAAGATCTCTGCGTCCGGACCGATGCCGACCTCGAGGTACTGCGACCACAGGCCCATATCCTGTAGCAGTGCTTTGACCTGTTGTGCCTGTTCCGAACCTGCCACGAGACCGCGCAGGTTATCTCCCAGCACGGGCGCCAATTTGGCGCGGATCGCCTGGGCCTGGGAGGGATCGCCTTTGGCTTGTTCTTCGATCACGCGCTCCAGCATGCTGTCGGCAAACGTTACGCCGGCCGCCTTGACGGCCTGCAGATCGAGCGGGGCCAGCAATTCACCGGCTGAGCCATCGAGAAAATCCTGCACGCTGCCCAACGCAGGCAGATCGCGATTCTGATCAAACTGCTTCAGCAGGTCAGAACGCTCGAGCAATGCGGATAGCGTGCACGCCACGCTGCTGGCATCATAAAGCTGCCCCTGGCGCAGGAATACCGGGCATGGCCCACCCATCTGCTTGGACCAGACACGGCCGACCAGGCGGGCCTTGCCGATATCACGGGGCAGAATATCGGCCGCGCTCATCTGCGCACGTTGAGCAGCTGCGTCGCCTCGCTTCGTGGAGGTATCTGAGGATGCGCCGGGCGCAGTCATTCTAGTCTCCTGATCGCGCATATCGCGCGAATACGGTTGTCATTCGAAATAAAAATGTCGCGAGCGCTTTATCCCGCCTCGATATCAAGCCACTCCACCGTCGTCTCTGGCGCTATCGCCGGTGGGGCTCTCCAATTGCAGATCCAGGCGCGCGGCAGCTCCCAGAATATGGGTTCGCATCGCGGCACGCGCCTGCATCATGTCGCGCGACGCGATGGCATCGCGTACCGCCGTATGTTCGGCGACGGTAATCTGCACAATCTGTTCCAGCTCGGCACGCGCACGCGCCACCGCAATCGTGTTGGTGATTTTTTCGCCGATGAATCCCACGAACATCGAGTAGTACTCGTTATGCGTAGCGTCGGCCAGCGCGCAATGAAACTCCAGATCCGCAGCGACACCCTCGGACGTCCAGCGGGTATCCATGCCGCGCATGATGTCGAGCGCTTCATCCAGGCGTTCGAGTTCCTCGGCGGTGTGATGCAACGCCGCCAGTCCCGCCGCCTCGACCTCCAAAGGCACGCGCAGCTGAAAGAGACTGCGAAAGCTTTCGGGGTTGGACAAATCGGTACTATCGATGCGAATGACCGGCCGGCGCTGCGGCTCCAGCACAAATGCGCCGACGCCCTGCCGGGTATCGAGCAGGCCCTCATTGCGCAATTGCGCAATGGCCTCGCGCACAACCGAACGGCTCACGCCGAACGTCCTGGCCAGTTCGTGTTCCGTAGGAAGTTTCTCGCCGGCCTTGAGCCGGCCCGACGAGATTTCTTGTCCTATGGTCGCAGCGACCTTGGCAGGCAAATGCTCCAAGCGCTGGATCTGTCCGAAGTTAACCATTGTGTTCCTGCGTTATGGCGTCAGCGCCCATCAGGCATTGCACCGTATCTGGCAATTTGGATTGAGCCTGCCATCCGGATCAATCGCCCGCTTGATGGCCGTCAACAGCTGGCGGCGCGGGTCGCTGATACGCGCCTCGAATTCAGGGCGTTTCAAACGGCCAATGCCGTGCTCGGCACTGATACTGCCGCGAAACTCGTCAATCACGGCGTTGATACAGTCCTTGGCATCGTGAATCACGCGATCGCGCTCGACGGCATCTGCAGAGGCGGGCGGAATCACATTGATGTGCACATTGCCATCACCCACGTGACCATATGACAGCGTCAGGCAATCAGGAAACTCGGCCCGCAGCCGCGTCTCGGCCTGCTCGACAAAACTCGACAATTGAGACAGCGACACCGACACATCGGTACGCAGATGCGCGCCACGCTGCGCCTGACCCTCGTTCATGGCCTCGCGGAATTTCCAGAGATTGGCGGCCTGCGCCCGAGAGGCTGCCACCACCCCATCACGCACCAGCTCATCGGCCATGACGTTTTCCAGAAAACGGTCCAGCAAGGCGCGCATATCGACCAGGCCCGAACCTGAGAGCTCCATCAGCACATAACCGGGATGGTCCATTGCGATCGGCAGCGTGAGGCTGGGAATCGCCTCGCGCGCCAGCATGAAGGCCGACGGCGGCATGAACTCGAAAGCAGTCATCAGATCGCAACAATCGCGCCGTGCGCGGCGGTACAGCGCAATCGCCGTATGCAGCGAGTCCACGCCCAGCAAGGCCGTCTCGACCTGTTCGGGACGCGGGTGCAGTTTCAACGACACCGCGGTGACCACACCCAGGATGCCTTCGGCGCCGATGAACAATTGCTTGATGTCGATGCCGCGGTTGTCTTTACGCAAGGTCCCCAACGCATCCAGGATCGTGCCGTCTGGCAGCACGACTTCCAGTCCCAATACCTGCTCGCGCGCCATGCCATAACGCAATACGTTAATGCCGCCGGCATTGGTGCTGATATTGCCGCCTATCTGGCAACTGCCCTCGGCGCCCAGCGACAGCCCTAGGAACATACCGGCATCCTCAGCAGCCTCTTGAACCTGTTGCAGGACGCATCCTGCCTCGACCACCGCAGAGAAATCGCCCGGGTCCATGCTGCGCACGCGGTTCATGCGCTCCAGGGTCAACACGACTTGATGCTGAGGATCATCAGGAGTGGCTCCCAACACCAAGCCGGTGTTCCCCCCTTGAGGAACGACAGCCAGTCCCAGTTCGGCACACACGCGCACCGCCTCTGCCACGGCTTGCGTGGAATCGGGGCGCAATACGGCCACCGCGCCCGAAGTCACGTCGCCATGCCAGTCGCGGCAATAACGCACCTGGTCCTGAGGATCGGTAATCACCGACGCAGCCCCGAGCCTGCGTACCAATGCGGCCTGCAAGTCAGCGGTGTGGGCGATAGCCGACGATGTCATGCGAGTCTCCAGATTTTTTTCGTTGGGCTGGTTTTTACCAGTAGTCAGCCTGTCAGACAACCCTATAATAGGTCATCAGATTACCTGGAAGTGCAGGTTATGACTACTAGAGAACAACCCTAGCCCTCGAACAACAACATCGGGCATCGGGATGCCCGGAGGAGACTGTTATGCATATCGCCGTCATTGGCGCGGCCGGGATGGTCGGCCGGAAATTGACCGAATCGTTGGCGCGCGACAACGTGTTGGGCGCGCACCACGTAGACCGATTGACCTTGTGGGACGTCGTGCCCCCGGAGGCGCCCGCGGGATTTGCTGGGCAGGTCGACTGCCAGGCCGCGGATTTGTCCGAGCCGGGCAAGGCCGAGGCGCTCGTGGCCGGCCGGCCCGATCTGATAGTGCATCTGGCAGCAATCGTGTCGGGCGAAGCCGAGCTGGATTTCGACAAGGGCTACCGCATCAATCTGGATGGCACCCGCTATCTGTTTGACGCCATCCGTGTGCAATCGGCAGCCGACGGCTATAAACCCCGCGTCGTGTTCGCCTCATCGATCGCCGTCTATGGCGCGCCGTTGCCCTACCCCATCCCCGACGATTTTCACCATACGCCGTTGACGAGCTATGGCACGCAAAAAGCCATCAGCGAACTGTTGCTGTCCGACTACACGCGACGCGGCTTTTTCGATGGGATAGGGATACGCCTGCCGACCCTGTGCGTACGCCCGGGCAAGCCCAACAAGGCGGCATCGGGCTTTTTTTCCAGCATTTTGCGCGAGCCCCTGGTAGGCCAGGAGGCGGTGCTGCCCGTCCCGGAGGATGTTCGGCATTGGCATGCCTCGCCGCGCTCTGCAGTGGGATTCCTGCGCCATGCCGCCACGCTGGACTTGCAACGTGTGGGACCGAGGCGCAATCTGAACATGCCCGGCGTCAGCGCCACCGTCGGCGAACAGATCGAGGCATTGCGCCGCGTAGCCGGTGACAAGGCCGTCGCGCTGATTCGGCGCGAGCCCGACGCCATGATCACCCAAATGGTCCAAGGCTGGGCCCCCGGATTTACCGCCACGCGGGCGCGCGAGCTGGGCTTTACGGCGGAATCCTCGTTCGACGAGATCATACGCGCCCATATCGAAGACGAACTCGGCGGCAAGCTAGGCTAACCCGGAGTAGACATGAACAACAGTAAAAAACCCGTCAAACGGTTGCGTTCACTGGACTGGTTCGATAATCCGGATCACATCGACATGACAGCGCTGTATCTGGAGCGCTTCATGAATTACGGTGTCACACCGGAGGAACTGCGCTCCGGCAAACCCATCATCGGCATTGCGCAAAGCGGCAGCGATCTGGTGCCCTGCAATCGCGTGCATGTGGAACTGGTCAAACGCGTGCGCGATGGGGTCCGTGATGCCGGCGGCATCCCTATCGAATTCCCGACGCACCCCTTGTTCGAGAACTGCAAACGCCCTACCGCCGCACTCGATCGCAACCTCGCCTATCTGGGCCTGGTGGAAATCCTGTATGGCTATCCCATCGATGGCGTGGTGCTCATGACCGGCTGCGACAAGAGCACGCCTTCTGCCTTGATGGCGGCGTCTACGGTCGACATTCCTGCCATTGTGCTGTCCGGCGGCCCCATGCTGGATGGCTGGCATGAAAATGAGCTGGTAGGCTCCGGCACGGTGATCTGGCGCTCGCGCCGCAAACTCGCCGCAGGGCAAATCAACGAAGAAGAATTCATGCAGGCCGCGTTGGACTCCGCGCCTTCGGTAGGCCACTGCAACACCATGGGCACGGCCTCGACCATGAACGCCATGGCCGAGGCGCTGGGCATGTCGTTGACCGGCTGTGCGGCGATTCCGGCCGCTTATCGCGAACGCGGCCAGATGGCCTACCGCACGGGCCGCCGGGCGGTAGATCTGGTGTTGGATGACATCAAGCCATCCGACATCATGACGCGCTCCGCCTTTTTGAATGCTATCCGCGTCAATACCGCGCTGGGCGGGTCCACCAATGCGCAACCGCACTTGATGGCCATGGCGCGCCATGCGGGTGTGGACTTGCCGCTGGACGACTGGCAACGCGAGGGTTACGACCTGCCGCTATTGGCCAACGTGCAGCCTGCCGGTAAATACTTGAGCGAGCGCTTTCATCGCGCGGGCGGCGTCCCCGCTGTCATGTGGGAACTGCTGCAGCAAGGCAAACTGGACGGCGACTGTCCCACCGTCACGGGCAAGACCGTGCGCGAAAACCTGCAAGGCCGCGAAAGCACGGATCGCGAAGTCATCTATCCCTATGCCGCGCCATTGAAAGAGCGCGCAGGGTTCATGGTACTCAAGGGCAATCTGTTTGATTTCGCGATCATGAAAACCAGCGTGATCTCGGAAGAATTCCGGCAACGCTATTTGAGCGAGCCCGGCAGCGAAGGCATTTTTGAATGCCGCGCGATTGTGTTCGACGGGTCCGAGGATTATCACCGCCGCATCAACGACCCGGCGCTGAATATCGACGAACGCTGCATCCTGGTGATCCGGGGCGCGGGCCCCATTGGCTGGCCAGGCTCGGCCGAGGTCGTCAATATGCAGCCGCCAGACGCTTTGCTGCGCAAGGGTATCTCCAGCCTGCCCACCCTGGGCGACGGACGTCAATCCGGCACGGCCGACAGTCCGTCCATTTTGAACGCGTCGCCCGAAAGCGCCGCCGGAGGCGGGCTGTCGTGGCTGCGCACAGGCGACAAGATACGCATCGATTTGAACCGAGGGCTCTGTGATGCGCTGGTGGACGATGCCGAAATCGCGCGCCGCAAACAAACCGACGGCATTCCCGCCGTGCCCGCCGACGCCACGCCCTGGCAGATGATTTATCGCCGGGGGGTCGGCTCATTGGCCGAGGGCGCGGTATTGGAAGACGCGCTGCAATTCCGGCAGATCGCAAAGCGCATGCCGCGCCACAATCATTGATGGAGCGAATACGGGCGCTGAGGCGCCGGCCTGGGGCAATACCGGCTTAACAGGCGCCCGTACTTCAACCTCAATTTTTCTCACCCAGCACCAACCCCTCACGCCGCGGATCAGCGCCGCCTGTCAAGACACCGCGGTCCATCACGATCCCCTGAATACCGCTGGGAAAATCGGTCAGCTTGACCTCATGGCCCTTGGCTCGCAGCAGCGGCGCCATTTCCACCAACGCGGTTCCCTGCTCCAGCTCGGTCGCTTGGTTGCGGCTGCCCATGTTGGGTAGGGCAATCGCTTGTTGGATATCGAGATTCCAATCCAACACACCGACCAAGGTCTTGGCCACGTAGTTGATGATGGCGCTGCCACCGGGTGAACCTACCGCCATATATGGCTGGCCATCGCGAAACACGATCATCGGCGCCATGGAGCTGCGCGGCCGCTTGCCAGGTTGCACACGGTTGGCGACTAGACGGCCCTCCGGGTCTTGAAATGACATCGAGAAATCGGTCAGTTCATTGTTCAACAAAAAGCCCCTGACAAAGATCTTGCTGCCGAACGCGGACTCTATGGTGTTGGTCATCGACAATACATTGCCCTGCGCATCCACGACAACAACGTGAGTCGTTGAGGGAAGCTCCAAGGCATCATCTGGCGCGCGCTGCGACAGCAGTTTGGCAGGATCGCCCGGCAATGCGGTTCCCATGCTGCGATCGAGATGAACCAATGCGGCGCGTTCGGCCAAGTACGCCGGATTCAACATGGCCTGCACAGGCACCCTGACGAACTCTGGATCGCCAACATAAAAACCCCGATCGGCATAGGCCAGACGCCCCGCCTCGGCGAAATAATGCACCGCCTGCACGCTGTTAGGTCCCAACTGACTCATGGGGAAGTGCTGCAAAATGCCCAGCATCTGCAGCACGGCCAACGGGCCGCTGCTGGGCGGCGGCGCGCCGCACAAACGATATTCGCGATAGTTGCCGCACACCGCCTCGCGCACTCGCGCACGATAGCCCGCCAGATCGGCGACGCTCAGATCGCCTGGACTCGCATGACTACGGACGGCAGCCACGATGTCGCGCGCGATATCTCCGTGATAGAACGCATCGGGCCCTTTGTCGGCGACACGGCTTAGCACGGCGGCATAGTCGGGATTCTTCAGCACGTGTCCGACTGGCCAGGGATTTCCCGCCGCATCCAGAAAATAGCGAGCCGCGGCAGGCTGAGCGGCCAGTGCGTCACGCGACTCCTTGATCTGCGCATGCAACCGGGGAGAGACGGCAAAACCTTGCGTCGCCAGCTCAATGGCGGGTTGGAATAGCGAACGCCATGGCAATTTTCCCTGTTGCCGATGTGCGAGTTCCAGGCCACGCAACAGGCCAGGCGTGCCGACGGATAGGCCATTGTTGACGGCCTGGGCAAACGGCAGCGGTTTGCCGTCGCGCAGGAAACGATCGGGACGCGCGGCCGCGGGCGCAGTTTCCCGGCTGTCGTAGACGCGCAGTTGCCGATTCGCGGCGGCATAGTGAACGAGAAAACCGCCCCCGCCAATACCTGAGGATTGAGGCTCGGTCAGGCCCAGCACCAATTGGGCCGCGATGGCCGCATCGACGGCGCTGCCGCCTTTCTGCAAGATGCGATATCCCGCTTGTGTCGCCAGCGGATTGGCCGTTGCCACCATGAGGTCCCGCCCTGTGACGGCCTGCCGGGTCGTATAGCCTGAGGCGATCTCGGGATTCAGATTTTCGTGCGTGTCGACGGCGACCTGCGCCACGGCAGCGCTCGACAAGGCGGCGGCGCATCCCGCCAGGATACTTTTTCTTATCGACATCAAGATCTCCCCAGCTCATGTTCGCGGCAGGCGTGTCATTTTCGATGCGCGGCAATCGCCTCGGGGCGTTTTGATAAAGCATCGCCGAACTACCACATCGAGTCACAAACGCCGGACCACACGCCCCTTCGCACACATTATCGCAATAGAATGGGGCGTTTTCGCTTCCCCTTTTGCCATGCGCCTTCGACACATCGAGATTTTCGAGGCTATACGCCGCACCGGTTCGCTGACCGAGGCGGCCGCGGCGCTGCATATTTCTCAGCCGGCAGCGAGCAAATTGCTCGCGCACGCAGAGATGCAACTGGGATTCAAGCTGTTCGAGCGCGTCAAAGGCCGGCTGGTCGCGACGCGCGAGGCAGAGATCCTCAGCCCGGAGGTCACCCGGCTGAATCAAGATCTCAATAGCGTACGCAGACTGGCGGCGAGTCTGCGCGAGCGCCCGCACGGCCACATCCGCCTGGGGTGCGCGCCTGCCTTGGGACTGGGCTTGCTGCCTCAAGTGGTGCGCGCCAGCCGCGATAAGCAGCCCGGCATCACGTTCGACATTCATACCTATCACAGCGCCGAGCTGGTCCAGGGGCTGTTGAGCCGCGAACTCGATCTGGCCGTGACGTTCGATATGCAAGACTATGCGGGCCTGACCCGCGCACCGTTGGGCCATACCGAACTGGTGCATCTGGGCCGCAAACCGAACGGCGGCAAAACGACGCGCCTGTCTGATCTGGTCGACGACACCTTGATTGTGCTGGATTCGCGCGATGCCTCGGGGGCGCTGTTGCAAATGGCCCTGGACGCACAGGGCCTGGATCCCGACGTGGCGATTCAGGTGCAAACGCACTATGTGGCCTGCGCCCTGGCCGAGGCAGGTTGCGGCGAGGCTATCGTCGATGCCATCACCGTGCGGGCCATGCTGCGTCCCGGCATGGTGGTGCGCCGGCTGGACCCGCCGCTGAAAGTGCCCCTCAGCATTCTGACGCGCACGCAGGATCCCTTGTCCAATCTGCATCGCGAATTCATTGATCAGCTGAGCCAGGCTTGCGAGACACTGGCGCAGGGTGACCCATCGTACCCATAAATCTGGGTAGGACCGCGGCGTATTGCTGGCATTACTGCTGTTGCTGTGGGCCTGGAGTGGGGGGATGAGTTCTATTGGACGTCGAGGCGGGGCAGTGACCGTGTTGGCGCTTCACGGAGTCGGTCGGCCGCCTTCGCGTCCGACTGCCGCATCGCTCGTCTCGTCCGGCCCCTTCGGGCCTACCTACGACTTCCGCTC
>NZ_NEVQ01000012.1 GCF_002261185.1 Bordetella genomosp. 4 | reverse complement strand
TGTTGCTGTCGCCTTCGAATCGCACTTCACCGTTCGGGCCGATGTTGGCGCTATTGCCTGCCGCATCAGTCACGTTCCAGCCTGCGCTTGCAACATCGTTGACCTGTTTCAGCTGGTCTTCCGTTGCAGCCTGACCGCTGGTGTAGTTGTTCGGATCAAACGTCGTGTTGGTCAAACCACCGATCGTGCCAGTGTCGCCACTGATTGCGATCGGATTGCTCCCGCCGACGTTGATCTGGTTGCTGCCGATCGTCGTCTGAACACCAGCGGCATCCGCAACCGTCATCGAGCCTGCACCAACCGTGGTCGTATCACCGGCGGCATTGGTCACAGTCGTGCCCGCCGTCGTGGTCGTCGTCACGTTGCCTGCACCGTCATTGACCGCCAGACCGTCATTGTTCATCACGGTATTACCCGTGGTGACGCTGCCGGTGTTGCCCAGGTCGATGTTCTGGTTCAGGCTGACCGCCACCACACCGTTCTGATCCACACCGGTTTGAGCAACACTGATGTTGCTGTCACCTTCGAATCGCACTTCACCGTTCGGGCCGATGTTGGCGGTATTGCCTGCTGCATCAGTCGCGTTCCAGCCTGCGCTTGCGACATCGTTGACCTGCTTCAGCTGGTCTTCTGTTGCAGCCTGGCCGCTGGTGTAATTGTTCGGATCGAACGTCGTGTTGGTCAAGCCACCGATCGTGCCGGTATTGCCGCTGATCACAATCGGGTTGCTGCCACCGATCGAGATCTGGTTGCCGCCGATAGCCGTGCTGTTACCAGCCGCGTCGACCACCGACACAGTACCTGCTCCCACCGTGGTCGTGGCACCCGCAGCATCGGTCACCGTCGTACCGGCCACCGTTGTCGTCGTGCTATTTCCAGCACCATCGTTGACTGCCAGACCGTCATTGTTCATCACGGTATTACCCGTGGTGACGCTGCCGGTGTTGCCCAGGTCAATATTCTCGTTCAGGCTGACCGCTACCACACCGTTCTGATCCACACCGGTTTGAGCAACACTGATGTTGCTGTCACCTTCGAATCGCACTTCACCGTTCGGGCCGATGTTGGCGCTATTGCCTGCCGCATCGGTCGCGTTCCAACCGGCGCTTGCAACATCGTTGACCTGCTTGAGCTGGTCCTCCGTTGCAGCCTGGCCGCTGGTGTAGTTGTTCGGATCGAACGTCGTGTTGGTCAAACCACCAATCGTGCCGGTATTGCCGCTGATCACGATCGGGTTGCTGCCAGCGACCGAGATCTGGTTGCCACCGACCGTGGTCGTATTGCCTGCGCCGTCATTGACCGCCAGACCGTCATTGTTCATCACGGTATTGCCCGTGGTGACGCTGCCGGCTGCGCCCAGATCGATGTTCTCGTTCAGGCTGACCGAGATCACGCCATTCTGATCTACACCCGTCTGCGCCACGCTCAGGTTGTCGTCGCCTTCGAACGTCACTACACCATTCGGGCCGATGTTCGCGCTGTTACCCGCGGCATCGGTCGCTGTCCAACCGGCATTGGCGACATCACTGACCAACTTCAGTTGGTCCTCCGTCGCCGCTTGGCCGCTGGTGAAATTATCCGGATCGAATGTCGTGTTGGTCAGACCGCCAATCGTGCCCGTGTTGCCATTGATCGCGATCGGATTGCTGCCGCCGACGTTGATCTGGTTGCTGCCGATCGTCGTCTGACCGCCACCGGGGGTGGCAACCGTAATCGAACCTGCGCCTACCGTGGTCACCTCGCCCATGGCGTTGACCACCGTCGTGCCCGCCGTCGAGGTCACCGTGCTATTGCCGCCATCGTTGACCACCACACCATCGTCGTTCATGATGGTCTTACCCGTAGTAACGCTGCCGGCTGCGCCCAGATCGATGTTCTCGTTCAGGCTGACCGAGATCACGCCATTCTGATCTACACCCGTCTGCGCCACGCTCAGGTTGTCGTCGCCTTCGAACGTCACCACACCGTTCGGGCCGATGTTCGCGCTGTTACCCGCAGCATCGGTCGCCGTCCAACCGGCATTGGCCACATCACTGACCGACTTCAGCTGGTCTTCCGTTGCCGCTTGGCCGCTGGTGTAGTTGTTCGGATCGAACGTCGTGTTGGTCAAACCACCGATCGTGCCGCTACTGCCGCTGATCACAATCGGATTGCTTCCACCGACCGAGATCCGGTCGCCACCGATGGCCGTGCTGTTTCCAGTCTCGTCCACCACCGCGACGGTACCTGCTCCCACCATGGTCGAGGCACCTCCGCTACTGCTCACCGTCGTACCAGCTACCGTGGTCGTCGTGCTGTTACCAGCACCATCGTTGACCGCCAGACCGTCATTGTTCATCACGGTGTTACCCGTGGTGACGCTGCCGGCAGCGCCCAGATCGATGTTGTTCGCCAGGTTGAAAGCCAGATCGGTGCCACTACGGCTGATCACGACGTTGCCGTCGTCATTGCTGAAGTCCACCGTCGAGCCCGGAGCCACATTAGCGCCCGTGCCTTCGCCATTGGCTGCGACGTTCCACCCCTGAGCGGCGTAACCGATGGCATCATGGACAGTATCTTGTCCAGTATTGCCGATATTGCTCGTGGTCACTTGGTGCGTAGCCGGGTCATAAGTAGCATTACCGCCCATGACCGTTGCTACAGATTGACCAGCAGTATCCAGATCGTTGCCGACGGCGGTCACAGCCAAGTTAGTGCCATACAGCTGGCTACCGTTGATAGCGTCAGTACTGGTACTGTCCACGCGACCGGCAGCAACGTTGGTGATGGTGCGTTCTTGGCCAGCCGTGCCTACGCTGACAGTAGCCACGGGATTCGTACCAGCATAGTTGTATGTATTCTTGTCGATAACCGCGCTGGGAGTAGCCACCGCAGCAGCCGTTACGGCACCGCTGCCAAGCGCGACCGCATTTGCGTTAGATGCCGCAGCACCACGGCCAAGCGCGAGTGCGCTTGCGGCGGATGCGGCAGAGCCAGTGCCAACAGCGACCGCATTTGTGCTTGATGCCGCAGCATTGGTACCCATTGCCATCGAATCAACCGCGCCGACCGCTGTAGATGCCCCGCGACCTATTGCGGTAGACCTAAGGCCATTGGTCGTACTCTGGACACCCATTGCGAGTGAATCATATCCCAAAGCATTCGAACCGTAACCGGCAGCCAATGAATAATCACCCGAAGACGTCGCACGACCGCCCACCGTCATGCTGAATTCGCCAGAGGCTTCTGATTCTGTGCCGATGCTGATGGCGGAACCGCCCGAGGCATCGGAAACTGTACCAATTGCAATACCGTTTTGGCTTATGGAGTTCGCGGACACGCCAAGCGCTATGGCGCTATCGCCCGTCGCATTCGACATGTAGCCAATGGCATAGCTCCCGTTACCCGACGAGTTCGCATAAGGTCCGATTGCCCCGGCCTTCGGACCACTGGAGTGGGAAAATGACCCGATTGCGAGGCCATCGGATCCCTCTTCTCCACTCGCCTCGACCGATGGGTCAACTTGAGCCTGATAGCCAATCGCGGTCGATCTCGAACCGAGCGCCAGAGCTTCTTGCCCCAGGGCGACGCTGCTATCCCGCTCGGCGATCGAAGAAGTTCCTATCGCTATCGAATCATGATTGCTGTCCGCGAGTTCAACGTCAGGGTTAGCCTGACCGGATCTTGCGTTGGTTCCCATTGCAATGCCATTCAATGCGTACGCACTTGCTCCCGTACCACTCGCCTGCGAATCTTCTCCAGCAGCACTAGCAGTCGTACCAAATGCCATGGCATTCTGTGCCGTAGCAGTTGCAGCACTACCCTGAGCAATACCGCGGGCGGCATTCACAACAGAATTTTTACCGACAACAATACCCTCTACCGCCGTCGAGCTGGATTCAGTACCGATCACAATCGAGTTTTCAACAGACGGCCCGTTGGCCTGGCGGTTGCTATACGAATCGCGGCCGATAACGATGGAGTTCTCGTCCCGGCTAACAGCGTTCGTACCGATGGCGATGCCGCTTTCATCGCGGGCTTCCGATTGCGAATTGCCGATTGTGGTCGAGTTCGTTCCCAAGCCCTTGACGTTATGGCCGAGCACGACTGCGGAATCGCCTTCTGCGCCTGCCAAATGCCCGATCGCGATCGAATCCTGGTTCTTCGTCGTCGCGTCGGGACCGATAGCAATCGAATCAATGGCTGCAGCCTGGGCACCATCGTTGTTCTTGTTGCCCTTGTCTACGCCACCATCATTGATGCTGACATAGTGCTGCATGTTCTGATCGATCTGCGTCTGCAGATTGGTGATGACGCCGTTGGCGAAATCAATATCGCTCAGATCAATGCCGGAAACCGCTTGCTGCAACTGACGGACGTTGACTGCATCCGTATCATTAGCGCCGTCTTCGACATTGACGATACGGCGCGTAAACTCGCCGCCTGGCTGGCTGCTACCGACAGAAACCGCACTGCCTGAAAACGCTCGATTGGTGAACCGGCTATTACCGGAAACATCGCTCTGCGCGGCATAGGAATTCAGTCCCAATGCGACATAACCGCTATCTGCATGAGCATTGGGCCCGATTGCGGTTCCTGTCCCCAATGCTGAGGCCTGACGGCCAATTGCCACACCTGTGTTGCCGGCGCTGGCGGCATAACCGATCGCAATGCCTTCGGTTTGCGCCTCCGTGTCTTGGCCAATGCTGACCGAGCGGTTCGATGTGCCGCCCGTATTCGCATTCAAGCCGATGCTGACATTAGAGTCGCCCTCTAATCCACCGGAGTTGCGTCCGAACGCAACGTTATCATCACCGTTTACGTTATTACCGACGCCTTCACCCATTGCCACGTTGAACTGGCCTGCGACATTCTGACCAGACGCGGTGCCGATGGCAATGTTATGTGAGCGGTCGCCCGGCAGGTGTTGTCCCGTACCTTGTCCGGCACCGCTGCCTATCGAGATATTATTCTCAGCATCTGCTACCGCGCCGTTACCCAAGGCCAGCCCGCTAGCGCCGGCGGCAACCGCGCCAGTTCCCAACGCAACGGCATTGCTGCCCGAGGCAGCCGCTTCCAGACCTATCGCCGTACTTGCTACACCGCTGCTATCGCTGTTCTTACCAATGGCGATTGCGGCAGTCGGATCACCGTTGTTCGCGGGTTTGGAAACCTGAGCGCCGTCACCCAAGGCGATTGCGCTTTCGCCGTCGGCAATTGCTCCTACACCAGCGGCGAAGCTGTTGTCTTCGCGTGCTTGAGAGTTGGGACCGATCGCAATCGATTCCTGGCCAATGGCCTGCGAATCGGGTGCAGCCGAATTGGCGTGGAAATACCGAACCCCAGTCGCACCTTGCTCGATGAAGAGGTTGTGGATTTGCTTACCACTGACTGCATCGGTGCTGGTCGCGCTGATCGTGCCGTCAGCAAGATTAGTAATCTTGTTGCCGCCCATATCGACGTCGGTCCCGACGGTGACACCGCTGCTGTTGGCAACGATGACGCCGTTGGCAACATTCAGGCTATCAGTGGTGACGCTGCCGGTAGTAACGGAAGTTCCGATATCACCAACTTGACTCTGCAGTGTTGCGATATTGCCCTGTGCCGTGCTGACATCGCTTTGCAGCGTCGTGATATTGCCCTGTGCCGTGCTGACATCGCTTTGCAGCGTCGTGATATTGCCCTGCGCCGTGCTGACATCGTTCTGCAGCGTCGTGATATTCCCTTGCGCAGTACTGACGTCACTTTGCAATGTCGCGATATTGCCTTGGGCAGCGGTGATAGCTGTCTCGGCGGCACCAACGCGTTCGTTGGTTTGGAAAAGCTGTCGGCCAGATACGGCGTCCGAGCTCGATGCGCTGAGGCCGGCATCCGTCAATCCCGTTACGGTTCCGCCGCCACTGAACTCGATGCGACCTGTTCCATCGGAGAACACGATCTCATTGCCGTCCCAAGTGCCTGGCGCAGTACTGTCATTAATCGTGACTGCCGCCTGAGCGGCTCCCATCGCGCCGGCCATCGCAACAGCCAACGCACCACGTGCCAAAAGGCGAGCACCAGAACTACGTTTGCCCCGAGCTTTTGTTGTCTCTGGGACAGCAACAAAAGTGCGGCTTTCTTCGTTCCAAATCGACCTGTAGATATGATTCACTTCCCGCGCCCCTACGGCTGGTATGCCGTTGCTCTGTTCCGTTGATCTTTACTGGACACTACGGTCCATAACCAAGCGTAATTGTGGCAAGGGAACGGGTATAATTTTCTATAAAAGCACGTGATTCATTATCTTTTGACTGATATGCATAACGAACGAAACAATCACGCAAACTAACGCAATACTTCACTCAATCCATAGTGTTTTCATTATGTGCGCGTGATATGTCGGCGGCGCTCGATTTGCAGCACGAAAAAGCTATTTCCAAGACTTCGAATACTCGCTGTCGCGAAATAATTCCGGCAGTCCCGATACTTGTTTAAAGCGCAGGACTTCGTCTGCGTCCATGCCTAACCTTTGGGCGACTTCGTCTTCGTGCCATCCTTCTTTGAGCAACCGAACCACGATATCAGTCATCGGCATTACGGCATGAACGCCGCGCGCACGATTGTGCCGTATCGTAGCGCCGATACGATCTGCAATATTGCTTCGCTCTGATTGAATACAGACCAATGGCAGATAGCCATGCAAGCGTTTACGGATGGGCCCATTCTTTTTTGCGATTCGCTGGCGATGGAATCCATCTACCACGACATATTCATTCTCTTGGTGTTCGTGAGCCACGATTGGCTGGGTGTAGCCATCCACGCCGATAGATAACTCAAGCAGTTTCATTTCCGGCGGTGCAACAGTGTTGGGATTGTAGTCATTGCCTTCGACTTGGCTCACGGGCACCCACTGGACACAATCAACAGGTTCGCCAGCGAAAGGACTGTGATCGCGCAACGCCCTGCGTATACCGTTTATGGCCTCTACCCGTTCAGGCAAAGGCAGGCCATCCAACTCATCAAACAACGCTGCAGCACGACTGATCAGCTGCTCTACTTTCAACATATCGCTCTCTCTTCAATGTGACCCACTGCCCCCTGACACTGTGGACTTCGAACCCGTAGGGCGTCAGAAGATGCACATTCGACTGCAGGACCTGCACCTTGGCTGCCAGTCCCCGCTCGTCGATGTATGCGAGAACACGAGTGCGGAGCTCACGAAACAAACCTTTGTCGCGCGCTTCCACTCGCAGATAACCTTCCCGGATGCGTACCTCGTCAGCCTGATGCTCAATACTGACGAACCCGAGAATCCTGGAATCATTCTCCTGACGGACGGTGAACCACCGATGCCGCGGACCATCGTTCAGCGGATATCCACCACACTCTCGCCGTACCGTAGCGCTGGCAAAGAAGCGCCCCATCTTGGCGAAAAAAGCCGTCTCGTCATCAAATGAACGGCGCACTTCAAACACATATCCTCGTGACGAACTCATCCTCTCTTCCCCGTCACAGACAATTCCTTCAGGTCACGCTTGGCGTAGCCAAACGACAATGATCGCGCCATGTCCTGCTTCAGCAATGACATGGCCACCCGGCGCCAGGAAGGCTGGGCGCGCTGATTCTCCAGCGCTGGTGTGCCTGCATCAGGCCAAGCCGCAAGTGGATAGTCACGAGCCACCCACCAATCGATGAATGCCTTGATGCGGCGCATATACACCTGTCGTACTTCTTGCGGCAGGCTGTGAAGCAGAAACTCGCTGTACTGTTTCCATGTAGAAAACGTCGGCGGCAGTCCCATCCCGCCGCGATAGCCCAAGAACTTCTGGCGCGAATAGCGAGCACCGCAGTTGGCGCCGGCCACACGGGCGACTACGCGAAACCAAGTCTGCGGCTCGATCTGATGAAACAGATCCAACCCTTTGCGTTGATCATCTCCATAGGGCTGGCACACCCTCATCTGCGAGAAGAGAACGCCGGCACGATACATACGATCGTACAAACGGTTGTATGAATTACCCTGATCAGCCGTATAGCGCCACAGGTCGCTGAAACGCCAATCGTAAATAGGGAAAAAAGTAATCGCTTTGCCATGGAGGTGATCCCGAGCGCTCCATGCAATCGGCTCTTTGTCTCCGGGGGCAGTCCAGGCAAACTTCTTGACACCCGCACGGCGCTTGATAGCCAGATACCGGTTGAGCGACTCATCGGACCGAATGCCCACCAGAATGGCCGTGGATACGCCGTCACGGCACATCCACTCGTTGAATGCCGGAAAAAATTCTTCGAACTCCATCCGGTAGCGATAAAAGGGGAAATAATCCTGATCCTTGATCACCCGGCAGTGATCAGGCATCGGCCGGATCCAGTCCTGCTCACGTCCAGGCTCCCAGGCGCACCAATAGGGCTCCTGAAGGCTGGAGGCGTTACGCAGATTTATCGGTAAACATATCCACCAACCGCGGACGTCGGGCCGATCGAACATTTCCTTGACGTGCTCGATGGTCGACTCATACTGACCTTCGAGGTCGATAAACACGGCATGCACTTCTCCGCGGCCCAGTTCCCGGGAGACTTCCAGCGCCAAATGCAGCAGTACCGAGCTATCCTTGCCTCCGGAAAAGGCAACACAAACTCGTTGAAATTGCGTCAAGACCATACGTAGACGATCTTTTGCTGCTTCGTAGACATTCACGTCCTGGTACTGCTTGGCCGTCATACGACGTCCCTCTCCTGGTTGCTATCGCCCAAAGGTTCAAATTGTTACGACAAGACACGAAAGCCGTCTTGTCGGTATGATTTCACACCAAAAAAGTTACAAATAATACA
This sequence comes from Bordetella genomosp. 4, assembly GCF_002261185.1. Classification (GTDB taxonomy): domain Bacteria; phylum Pseudomonadota; class Gammaproteobacteria; order Burkholderiales; family Burkholderiaceae_B; genus Bordetella_A. Next base: position 492,272 of record NZ_NEVQ01000012.1, on the reverse strand, counting down.
TTAGGTACTAATTATGCATCACTATACATATGCTTACGTTTGTGTATATCAATCTTCAATGAAAATTGACAATTCTTGACTGATTCGTGACGGCACAGGGCAAAAGTATGCAGAGTCGCGCCTCACGTGGGCGACCTTTCAGTCGCTGGCCTCTGTGGCGGCCAACAGCCGATTGAGTTGACAATCGACGGCACTTGGCAAATACTTCACCATATGGTGAACTATTATCAGACCTTGGATCGGACGTTTGCAGCGTTGGGAGACCCGACCCGCCGCGCCATCCTGGCACGACTCGAGCAGGAAGGAAGTGCGACGGTCAGCCAGTTGGCGCAGCCATTTTCCATCAAGCTGCCAGCCGTCATGAAACACCTGGACGTCCTTGACGATGCCGGACTCATCATCCGCACCAAGACGGGACGCACCGTTACCGTTCGCCTATCGCCTGCCCCCATGCAGGCCGCGATGGATTGGCTACGTCGCTACGAGCATTTCTGGACCCATAGCCTCGATCGCCTGGCTGCCTACGCGGAAAGCCAGGAAGCTCAACGGAGACCCGAAAAATGACCAGCCTGACTCTTGTGAGACGTATCGCGGCACAGCCCGCTACGGTATTCGATGCTTTGACCACATCTGACGGCATCGCGTGCTGGTGGGGTCCCGACGGGGGGCCAGTGCTTCTCGCCGAAACCGATGTCCGGGTCGGCGGCCGTTTCCGAGTGAGATTTCGCATGCTCGACGGGAGCGAACATGAAAGCAGTGGCGAATACCTGCGCGTCGACCCTCCACATCATCTGGCGATGAGTTGGCGCTGGTCCGATGACGAAGACGGTGGCGAGTCGCGCGTCGAATTTGCATTGCGCGCTACTGACACCGGCACCGAACTCACGTTTACACACAGCGGCCTGCAGGACGAAGCCACGCGCGCTAGTCACGAAGAGGGCTGGGGCGGCGCGTTGGACAAACTCGTGCGGCATTTCGCAGGCTGAGCCCAATCGCACCCATCCCGTAGCGTTGCGGCTACGCCCTTTTCTGGTCGGCACGAATGCCGAAGTCGCTTGGAGCGCCCCATGATCACTCTTACTACATTCCGTTGGGTACCCCCTTTTGCGCAGGGTTTGGTGCGCGATCTACGCGTGCGCTGGGCGCTCGAGGAAGCCGGTATCCCCTACGAAGAGAAGCTGATCGGCGTGAAAGACCAAACCAGCCCGGAATACAGGGCATTGCAGCCCTTTGGGCAAGTCCCCACCATCGAAGATGGCGACCTCAAGCTATTCGAATCCGGAGCCATCGTGCTGGAGATCGCCGAGCGTAGCGATGCATTGCTGCCCGCCGACACGCAAGGCCGCGCACGTGCGCGCGCATGGACATTGGCGGCGTTGAACACAGTGGAGCCCCCTATCTCGCACCTTGGCGGGCTGATGATTTTCCATGTCAATGAGCCATGGGCGGCGCCGGCCCTCCCGACCGCGGAGCAGGCGGTGTGCAAGCGCCTGGACGAATTGGCGCAGTGGCTAGGTGAGCGCGACTATCTGGAAGACCGCTTTACCGTCGGGGACTTGATGATGACCACCGTATTGCGCATCTTGCGCGATACTTCGCTGGTCAGCGACCGACCCGCGCTGCAGGCTTATCAGTTGCGCTGCGAGGCACGGCCAGCATTTCGAAAGGCGCTGGCTGATCACTTGCGACCGTTCGCCGAATACGAAGCCGCACGCGCCAGCGCTCGGCCCGCCGCTGGCTGATACGGGCCATCACAAACCGAACATCAGCGAACGATGTGCGGCAGCCCCCGCCATGGCGCCGTCGCCCACTGCCAGGGCCACCGACCCTGCGGGACGGGCCAAGTCGCCGCAAGCAAATACGCCGGATATCGTCGTCGCCCGTGTGAAATCGGCTTTCACATAGGGACCTAGCGGACCTTCTTCCAATTCGCACCCGAGTTGAGCCGCCAATGCGCCCGGACGCACGCGCGTGGCGACGAACAAGCCCGCCAACGAGAATACGCGTCCGTCTTGCATCACCACATCAACAGCCTCACCGTCCAGACGCGCCACCCTGCCTCGTTCTACTCGCACACTCCGAGCCGTCAAATGTGCCAGTTGCTCGGCATCCGGCTCGAATGCGTCATTCAGGAACAACGTCGTCGCGCCCCAATCTGGCAACATCAGCGCCTGATGTAGCGACATCGCCGACACGGCCAGCACACCGATATGCCCCTGCTGCAATTCATAGCCGTGACAATAGGGGCAATGGAACACGTGTTTGCCCCAACGCTGTGTCAAACCGGGCAATTCCGGTAGTTCATCCTGCACCCCCGTGGCGAGGATGAGGCGTTGCGCAGTATGCGCGGAGCCCCGTTGCGCAACGATTCGAAACCCGCCGTCAACGGGCTCGGCGACCTCTACCCAGTCGTCCAACCACTGCACGGTGGCATAGCGCATGAGCTGTGCTCGGCCCGCGGCGGCGATCTGTTCAGGAGGCCTGCCGTCTTGGGTGAGAAAGCCGTGCGAATGGGTAGCGTATCGATTACGACGCTGTCCAGCATCAATCACCAACACTTTACGGCGCGCACGTGCTAACTGCAGGCCGGCTGACATACCGGCATAACTGCCCCCAATGATGATCACGTCGTAGTCCATCGTAAATCTCACCTATGTGCATTCAATTTCACGTATCTTTTAATGATACATTAAAGTTCGAACTCTGGCGATATAAGCACGTTCAGTCAGGAATCGAACAACGACTCAGGGCCGTGGCCAATGGCTGGATTTCGTTTTCGCATTAGAAGGAGCCGCACGACACAATGCGTCGAACTGCCCCGCCAAGTCGGCTAGACTGACCGCCCCCAACCGCTGCACCAGCAGAACCTCGGCCTGATGCAAGGCGTCCGCAATTGCCGCGTTGACCACGCGCTCTACGGCGCAGTCGGGATTGTCACGGTCGGCGCCAATCGCAAAGATGCGCGGGCCGCCAACTGCTTGATGCACATCGAGCAGCGTAATACGGTCCAGCCCGCAAGCCAGGCGCCAGCCGCCATGATGGCCCTTGTCAGATTGCACATAACCGGCCATGCGCAGGCCCGCCATGGTGCGACGGACAACGGCGGCATTGGTGTCCAACATGCGCGCGATCTGCTCGGATGTCATGGGCTCGTTGGCACGTGCCATGTGCAGCAGTACGTGCAGCATGCGGGAAAGGCGGCTATCAGTTCTCATGGGTAGCGCATCAAGGCCGAAGCCAAACTTATTAGATACTCTGCATTATCAATCATACTCGCGGCGGATTTTCCCAAGCTTGCGCTAAAGTGAATGTGCGGTGAACCTCATCTCACAATGGTGAGGCTTACTCGCCTGCACGCACTGAAACCACGTCGACCAATCGAGGCTTACACTGTGAAGGCTGACATCACTTTAGAAACCCCCACTTTGCACGACCAGCATGGCCGATGGCCACAGGCAGAATCGGTAGAGGATTTCCGCCGCAATCTGGCCGACGTCTATGCACGCATTACTGCGGCGTGTCAGCGAGTCGGGCGCGATCCGGCTGGCGTGCGTCTGCTGCCTGTGAGCAAAACCAAAGATGAGGCAAGCATCCGTCTCGCCTATGCGGCCGGCTGCAGGCTGCTGGGCGAGAACAAGCCTCAGGAGGCTTACCGAAAATGGGAGGCCATGGCAGACCTGACCGATTTGCATTGGTCAGTGATCGGCCATTTGCAGACCAACAAAGCCAAGCTGGTGGCTCGCTTCGCTACCGAGTTTCAGGCATTGGACAGTCTGCGTATAGCTGAGGCGTTGGATCGGCGTTTGCAGACCGAAGGCCGCGCGTTGGATGTGTTTGTGCAAGTCAACACATCAGGCGAGGCAAGCAAGTATGGCCTGCCGCCAGATGACGTGGCCGCATTTCTCAAGGCGCTGCCGGCATTTGCAGCGCTGCGAGTGCGTGGATTCATGACGCTTGCATTGTTTTCCGCTGAAACCGAGCGCGTCCGCCAATGCTTCGTGCGATTGCGTGAACTGCGGGACAGGCTACGCCAAGAGGCGCCAAGCGGCATCGCACTCGACGAGCTGTCGATGGGCATGTCCGGCGATTATGAAATCGCCATTGAGGAAGGCGCAACGGTTGTGCGCGTGGGACAAGCGATCTTTGGCGCGCGATCCACACCAGACGCTTACTACTGGCCATCAACCGTGGAAGATGGGTCCAGCCAATGAGTCACTCGATCTTGCGGACGCGCACGTGCTATATTCTTTCCACTGATCGCTAGATTTGACTAGACACCCATGGTTTCGTCTGCGCGCCATCTCTCACTCGCCCTGACCACGAGCATCGTGGCCGGCGGCGTGCGCGCTACGAACCCGCCCCCCTCTCCTGTCGCGCCTCCGGCGAATATCGCAGTGGCTCCGCCACTCGCGATGATCCTGGGCTGATCCAGCCCACCTCGCGGCCCCTACCTTGATGCCATTAAGGCTGCCCTGACACTGTAGTGCCAGCGGATGGCTGGGGCCTGTTCGTTGTTCGACAGGTGAATAAACAATGACTTCTAGATCTTTCACATGGACGGGTTTCGCCGCCATGTCCACGTTCGTGCTGCTATGGGGCAGCGCGGCTATTTTCATCCGCTGGGGACTGGACCACGGTTCCGTGCTTGCCATGCTGATCCTGCGCTTTAGTCTGGCGCTCGGTGCGCTGTTACTGATCGGTTTGCCAAGCTGCCACTGGCTGCCTAGACCCGGGACACGGTGGCAGGTTGCGGGAACGGGACTGCTACTGATTGGCGGCTACTCGGTGTGCTATTTCCAGGCAATGGCAAATGGCATCACTCCTGGACTATTGGCGACGCTACTCGGTATACAGCCGATCCTGACCCTGCTGATGACCGAAAGGCGTCTCTCCACCTGGAGGTTACTCGGCCTCTCGCTCTCATTGGCCGGCCTGACGCTAGTGGTGTATCAAAGTTTGGTCCTGACAAAATTGTCCGTGCTGGGCATGGGCTACGCGCTGGCTGCACTGTTATGTATGACCTTCGGTGCCATGCTGCAGAAACGCATTCAGCAAGCCCCCACCGAAGTACTGCCCTTGCAGTATGCCGTAACGTTGCTGCTGTGCCTGGGCCTCATCCCGTTGCAGCCTGTTCACGTAGAACTCAACCTGGGTTTTTTGATTCCCTTGTTGTGGTTAGGGCTGGGGATCTCGGTCGGAGCGCAACTGCTGCTCTACCGGATGATACGCAACGGCAACCTGGTCAACGTCACTAGTTTGTTCTATCTGGTGCCAGTGATCACGGTGCTTCTTGATTATCTGTTTCTGGGTAACGCGATGCCTGCGCTGGCCATGGCGGGCATGGTGGCAATTCTGGCCGGATTGGTTGTCGTGTTCAGAGCGCCCTCGTCGGTCGATCATTAAGAAGGCCAAGTGTTCGCCGCCATCGAGCAATCGACCAAGCGCAGTTGCCCACAGAAGAGCCGCATCTCCTGCGAAATTATTGTGGCTTGAGGGGATTGCCCTGACCGATGGTGGCGGACCGCTGCATGGCCGCCAACGGCTCGCGCACGTGGTAGTCCGGCACCATGCGCAGGTTCGGCTCGCCGGGCACCTGCACATAACGGCTGAAGCCATCTGGCGCCAAGTCGCCCACGTCCATCAGCGCCAGCGCATTACCCTGCGCGTCCTGCAGCGCAATGCGCAGATGAGGCGGCGCCAAGCCATAAGGTTGTCCCTCGATGGGCGTCAATTGGCGTTCGCTGCGCAGTTGTGAAAACAGCTTGACGAAAGCAGCTGCATCGAAATCGGTAGCCGAGGCGCCACGCCAGCCGCCTGGTTCGCGATCCATGGTGATTCGTGCTTGCGGCGTCGACAGTGTTACTTGGGCCACGTCTGCAGCACTCCAATCGTACAAGCGCGCAGGTTTGCCGTGCTCGTCATGCAGATGGGTGTGTCCGTCATGGTGCTCCGGCGCCTCGCGCAGCTCATTCCATTGCCATATCGACAGGGCCACGCCCGCCAACAGCACCGCCAGCCAGGAACGCGCGGCCGTCATCGGCGCCTCCACCACATCATCAAGCCGATCAACAGCGCCAGCGCCGGCAGGGCGACGGTGCTGGTCCAAAACACCGTCTGCATCTGGCGGTTGGTCAGTTCTACGCGTCCCTGCTCATAATGCCGAGGCCGGATATCCAGCAGTGGGTCCGCGCCAGCCAGCATCGTCACCGCATTGACGAACAGCGCGCCGTTACCCAGTGCAGCGAAGTGCTGGTTGGTGGCAAAGTCGCTGTCGCCTGCGACCAACAGCATGGGCCGCCCCGCGCCCTCCTCTGGGCCGGCCTTGCCGGTGGCCAGAGCCATCAGCGTCAAGCGCTGAGGCTCACGCCCAGGCAGCCGCGCCTCTGGCGATGTCTGTGCCAAGGGCGTAACCGCGACGCCCGGCGGCAGGCTCTCTCCTGCCGGTTCGAGCGCGGCGGCACCTGGGAAAAAGCTCAATGGCAGGCCGCGCGTCAACTTGTGACGGGTGTAGTCGCTGACTGCGGGACTGCCTGGGTCATTGCGATAGTGGCTGCCCGAATCGGTTATTCCTCCAGCTGCCTGCGCCACGCCGAAATCCGCCAGCAAACCTCCCAACCCGTGAGCGCTGTCGGGTTCCAGCAGCACCAGGCTCTTGCCGCCGCGTACGGTCCAGTCGCGCAACGCGCTGACGTCCCCGGAGCCGAACGGTGTGCGTGGCCCTGCCACAACAACCACGGTGCAATGCGGCAATGCTTGCGCCAAGCTTCCCGCATTCACGCCTACGGTAGCGAAACCTAAGGTGCGCAAGGCATTACGCGCCAACGCCAGGCCATTGCGTTCATGCACTTCGACGCGTGCCACCAGGTTTTCATCGTGATCGTGGTCTTCCAGATCGTCGAGCGAGCTCAGGCTATTCAATGTGGCCTCGCCATGTCCCTGGGTAAAGCAGATCGTCTGCGACCCGTTCTGGCTGATACGGATCAAACCGTTGGTGAAGTCCGTTTCTGTTCCACCATTGATCGTGGTGCGACGATCACCGGATTCCAGCACCGCGCTGCCCGCAAACTGGATGCCGGCCGCGCGCGCTTGCGCGGGCCGCAGCGCAGGATCCACACCGGTCACCTGGATCAATGGGTTGGCGCGCTCGTATTGGCGCAACAGATGCAGGGCATCCACCATGCTCTTGTTGCGCAGGTCATAGAACCAGGTCACTGTTATGGGTTGACGGATGGCGCGCGCCGCCTCCAGGCTTTCCTCAGACAGGCTGTACACCTGTTGCGCGGTGAGGTCCAGCCGGCCCAGGCTGCGCGTAGCCCACAAGTTCAGCGCCAGCAGTACCGCGCCCGTCGCCACGACCGGCAACCATAACAGCCAGCGCCGTCCGACGCGCCGCATGCCAGAAGCGCTCATCGCAGCCTCCAGCGCTTCAGATTTACCGCGGCCACCATCAGGGCCAGCAGAGCCAAGCTAAGCAGCATGACGGTGGCCGGCCCAGGCAACACCCCCCGGATGAAATCCACATGCTGGGCTGACAGCGACAAGGCCTGGAACAATGGCGACAGCGCCGGCAGCGCATCCAGCGCGGCGGGATAATCGATAAACCACAGCAGCACCAGGATGCCCCAGGTGGCGCTGGCTGCCACGATCTGGTTCGAGCAAGCGCTGGACACTGCGATGCCAATGGCCAGGAACAGCGCACCGTACAGGAACACGCCGATATAGCCGCCCACGATGGGGCCATAGTCCGGCTGCCCATACCAGGCCAACGGCAACACGGCCACCATGGTGCCCGCCAGCATCAGCGCCAGCATCGTCAGTCCGGCTGCGAACTTGGCGGCAACCAGCGTCGCATCCGACAACGGCAAGGTCAGCAGCAATTCCAGCGTCCCCTGACGGGCCTCCTCGGCGAATGCCCGCATGCTCACCAGCGGCATGACCAAAATCAGCAAGATCGTCATGTTGTGAAACGAGGTCACCATCTGACCCGTACTCACAAAAAACAGATTGAAGCTGAACAGATAACCCGCCAGCGCCCAGAACACCGCCACCACTGCCAGGGCAACCGGCGATCCGAAATCCGTGCGCAATTCTTTCCGGTACAACGCGCCAAACCCGCTCATGCGCGCCTCCGCATCTCTGTGTCGTTGGGCGCCAAGGCCGCCAATAATCGCGTTTCCACCGCATCATGCGCGCCGAGCACCGCCCGCAGGCGGGCCATGCCCAACACCTTCCGCAGCACCGCATCGCAGGCCTGCTCTCCCTCGGCTTCGTCCCAGGCAATCTGCCAATCGCTCAGCCCTTCGGCAAGCAAGGTGACCAGCGCCCGTGGAGCCCCGGGGCAAGTGGCCAGCGCCTGATGCAGCTCGGCGTGCCTGGCCTGCGGCAGATCCAGTCTCAATTTGAGCAAGGGCTGCGTGCCCCCAAGCGACGTGTCCTCTATCAGATGGCCATTGCGCAAAATCACCATGCGAGTGCACAGCGCCTCGACTTCCTGCATCAGGTGGCTGCTAAACACCACGGCCCGTCCCTCTGCACAACGCCGTATCATGGCGCGCGCCTCGACGATCTGCAACGGATCGAGGCCATTAGTAGCCTCGTCCAGCAGCAGCACTGGCGGATCGTTCAACACAGCCTGCGCCAGGCCTACCCGCTGGCGCTGCCCCTTGGACAGGCGGCCGATGGGTGTGCCTGCCAATCCCTGCAAATCGAAACCATCGAGCGACCGTTCGATTGCCCGGCCGCGCCCGATGCGGTCGCGAGGCAACTTGACGCCCGCTACGAACGCCAAGTACTGGCTCACCGTCAGCGTGTCGTACAGCGGGACGCGCTCAGGCAAGTAGCCGATATCGGCATTGCCGCGCCCCGCAGCCGGCGTGCGGCCGCAAACCGTCACGCTGCCACTGTCGGGCGCATAGTAGCCCGCCATCAGCCGCAATGTCGTGGTCTTGCCGCTGCCGTTCGGTCCCAGCAACCCGACGATCTCGCCTTTGCCCACGGCGAGCGAGATCCCGTGCAGCACCTGCCGGGACCCGAACGACTTGGTAACGCCCTCCAGCGCGACCGCCGCTGACATGCGCGCCTCAGTCAAAGACTTTGGTCTTGGCGTTCTGCGCGTGCTGCTGCGCGTCGTGGCTATACCAGAGCTGGCCCTGATTGGCGTCGCGTATCTGTTTGAGCCGATCGATGGCCCGCATCGAGTCGTTGGTATTCCAGGTGATTCCCGGAATCACGCCCGCCTCGTTTTCACCGGTGTAGATGGCATCGGCAGCCAGCAGCACCATGCCGGTGTTTTTCAGCTTGACCTGCAGCGACTGGTGTCCCTGCGTATGTCCCTTGGTGTCCAGCAACACGATGGAGCCGTCGCCAAACAAGTCGAAATCGCCTTCTACCTGGATGAAGTCGTAGTCGCGCGTGGTGTCGAAGTCTTTCATGACATAGGCGGCGCGCTGGAATTTTTCGGGCCACCAGGCCGCGCGCAGCTCCGCCTTTTGAACCACGTGCTTGGCGTTGGGGAACATTTTGATATTGCCGGCGTGGTCCAGGTGGAAGTGCGAATACACCACGTATTTCACGTCGCTCACATCAAAACCAGCGGCCTTGAGCTGGCGGTCGATGACTTCGTCGCGCCCCTGGATCGAATTGAACGCGCCGCACAGCCCCTGCCCCCAGTAATTGGCGCAGTTGCCATCGGCGGTCGCCTGGTTCATGCCGGTATCGAACAACACCAGGCCACGCGGATGCTGAATCACATAAGCCGGCACGGGAATCTTGATCTTGGTGCCGACATCGACCATGGCGGTCATGAAACCCTTGTCCAGCTCGATCTTGCCGACGGATAGCTGCATCAGCTTGATGTCCGGTGTCTCTGCCGCCTGCGCAGCCGCGCCCGCCGAGATGGCCAGTGCGGCCATCAGCCCTTTCCAACCCTTCCTCATCATCGTCTCCTCGTTGGTACTGCAAGAACGTCGGTTTTATAGAAGGCCGGGCTCCGAGCTCCGCGGCCAGCAAAAACGCTCCCGGTGTATCCCGGGTGAATCGGTAGCAACAAGCATCGCAGACTGGCGATGAATGCAAGGGTTTCCCCTAGCCAGCGCTGGCGTACAACGAACAAGCTAAAGATGAATCGCACTCTGCCCCAGCTGCAATCGGGCTGTCAAATTATGTTTGATTAAGTGCGCCTTCGGCGGCGTGAAAGACCGGCCTTGCGTTGCGCCGACCCCGCAGGGAATCGGGAATATGGGTGTGAAAGCGCCGATTTCCACGAAGGCATCAACGCGCTTTCAGGGTCACGGCCGGCGATGCAGCATCGATAGCCGTGTGTGACGGGAGTTCTCATGCCGCCGCTTCGGAAAAACGCAATCCGATGATTCCGATGCACGCCAATCCCAAGAAGAAAGCTCGTGGCCAGCTCATCTGGTCCTGAAATGCCAGCACACCCACAAGCACCAGACCAATCGTGCCGATACCTGTCCAGATAGCGTAAGCCATCCCGACGGGTAACGAACGCAAGGCCAATGCCAGCAAATAGATGCTGCCCAGCCCTGCTATGACCGCGATGGCGCTCGGTCCGGGCTTGGTCCAGCCCGCATTTAATTTGAGGCAGAGACCCATCACAATTTCTAAGCCTGCGGCGAGAAGCAAATAAGTCCACGCCATGCTCTCAGCCTCCGGTCGAATTTGGCAGTTCGGTGACGGGGCGGGAAGACACCTTGGTTGCCAAAAGCCCCGCCTGCACGGCGGGCCGTGCAGCTATCTCCTCGAGCCACCGTCGGACATGCGGGTAAGGCGTGATGTCCAGATGCAATTCCTCCCAGGTTCTGAGCCAAGAGAACGCAGCAATATCGGCAATGCTGTAGTTGTTCGAGGCGATGAAGGCGGACCCGCTCAAGCGGGTATCCGTCACTTGGTAAAGACGCAGCGATTGCGTCCGGTACCGCTGTATTGCCTCAGTGTTATCTGTTTTCGACGCATGCAAAAACCACCATAGCTGCCCCAGCATCGGCCCGATACCGCCAATCTGGAAATGCAGCCATTGCTGCACGGCGATATTCTCCGCCTGCGTCGTAGGCAGCAGGCACCCCGTCTTCGATGAAAGATAAGAAAGTATGGCGCCTGATTCGAAAACTGCGAGACCGGCCTTTCGATCAACGATGGCCGGAATCTTGCCGTTCGGGTTGATTTTCAGGAAATCCGGCCGATGTTGATCGCCGCGCCCAAGGTCCAGGTCGAATTGCTCATAAGCCAGCCCGGCCTCTTTGAGAAAAATGCTGACCTTCTGCCCATTGGGGGTGTCTGCCGTATAGAAAGCAAGATCGCTAGGTTGTGTCATGGTGGCCCTCGATTACGATTGCAATTGCAATTAAAATAGTTGCAGTTGCAATCGTAAGGCACGATATAGAGTCGTGCAAGAAGCCTGTTAACAAAGGTCAATCATGAGTCTGGAAAATCTTCGCCCGGCGGCAGTCACGCAGCAAACCCGGCAGGCAGCGGCTATCTGCCTCGAAACACTTGCTGCGGAAGATGTAGAGCGAAACTGTTTCGCCGGATCTCCCTACCACGCCGTCCAAACCATCGTTCAGGCCCTGGAGCAAAACAAACTGACCAACGGCAAGGTCTGGGTCGTGAAAGCATCGCCAGGAAAATCGGGGGCAGCGCCGCAACCGGCCCATCAAGCCGGAAATATCAGCGCCTGGCCGCTCTGGTTTCGAGATAGTGCCAATCGCAGCGAGGTGCCGCTGCTGTATCTATTGCGATCCGAGTCCGTGGCCAGGCTGCGCGCTGCGATATTCGAGGCTGCTGAGCGCGGCATCGTGTTCAACGATGCCGAGACGGCCGCGTCACGATGGCCCAAAAGCGTGCAGCCCGCAGTCCCCCTCTGGCTTGCCAACCGCCTGAACTGCATTCCCTACGATCCCGCGTCAGGCCAAGAAGCGCTCGCGATTCTGCGCTCTGCCCTACACGCCCTGTACATAAATAACGAGCCGGGATTCTGCTATCTGACGCTGCACGATGACGACTGCCAGGCGCCGATACCAGCGCAAGCCAATGTGCATGATGCGTACAAGGGAATGTATCGGATCAATGCCGTGTCCGGTCCGCGTGCGCCTGATGTCCGTCTGCTGGGAGCCGGCAAGGCCTTGGAAACAGTGATCCAGGCAGCCGCCCTGCTGCAAGCCGAGTGGAATATCACGAGCGAGGTCTGGAGTTGTCCCAGCTATACGCGCCTGGCACGGGACGGATACGAGTCCGAACACTGGAACACGCTCCATCCCCTATCACCGAAAAGGACGCCCCATATCCAGGCTTGCCTGGGGTCCGGACAATCACCTGTACTCGCGGTGACCGGCTATGGGCAACACATTGCCAATCAGATTGGCGGATTCGTCTCCGCGCGTTTTGTCGCAATGGGCAACGACTGTCACTCAGCAGCGAGGCGACCTCCCGGCGCTCAATGGATTGCAGCCCTTGCGCTTAAAACGCTCAGCGATGAGGGCACCGTTCCCAAGCGTCTAGCGGAACACGCGGTGAAACGCTATTCGTTGGCCTGAAATCCGGCGGCTCTGCCACGCTCGCGGCACATTGAATCACTGACCGCGGGCCACGGCGGCAGCTCGATCCAGTGCTTTGGCAAACTTTGCCTGCTCATCGGCGCTGAACTGATTCAAGAAAACCTCTGCTACAGTGCTTTCGTACACCTTCCACATTTTCCTGCGTAGCGCGCGCCCTTCTTTTGTGATGCTGGCATACGCGGCGCGGCCGTCTTCCGGCGAGCGCGTACGCGTGACCAATCCCTCTTGTTCCAGGCGATCTACCAGCCGCGTCAGGTTGTAACGCTCTATCGCCAGGGCGTCGGCCAGCTCGTGCATGCGCCGAGCGCCCTGCGGCCCGCTTTCCAGTCCCCACAATACGTCGTACCAGGCGTAGGCCGGCAGCTTGGTCGCCGCCAGGCGGCTCTCTACCTCGCGAATCATCAAGCGATGGGTGCGCACAAACGAAAACCACAGATCCGTTCCGTCCTTCGTCATAGCAGGTTCCTTCGTTTCAGTTGCATTTGCAATTGTAGCTGACTTAGAATCCCACGGATTACGATTGCATTTGCAATCCATAAATCGTCTATCGGTGTCTGGACCACGCCAGGCTGGCCGACGCCGGCACCGCTTTAACACATTGCTTTTTTTCCCGGAGGCCCACTATGAATCCCCCCCTCGCCTTGGTCGATGTCGACCCGCTGGAAACCCAAGAGTGGCTGCAAGCGCTGGAGGCCGTGGAGGCAGTCGAGGGCCGCTCACGCACGCACTACCTGATCGACCAGCTCACTGAATTCGATGCATCCAGACACGGCAACCTGCATGAGCGTGTCACGAGCGCCTACATCAATACCATCCCGAAAGACCGACAGTCCGCCTACCCCGGCGACCTCACCATCGAACACCGGTTGAACGCCTACATCCGCTGGAACGCGATGGTCATGGTGCTGCGCGCCGGCAAGCATTCCAATGTCGGCGGACACATTGCCACATACCAATCGGCTGCCGTGCTCTATGACGTGGGTTTCAATCACTTTTTCCGGGGCCGCACCGAGACTTTCGGCGGCGATATGGTTTACATACAGGGACATTCCGCACCGGGTATTTATGCGCGCGCCTATCTGGAAGGACGCATCACCGAAGAACAACTGGACAATTTCCGTCGAGAGGCCGGGCGCGACGGCCTATCCTCATACCCCCACCCACGCCTGATGCCGGATTTCTGGCAATTCCCCACTGTGTCGATGGGATTGGGCCCGTTGACGGCGGCCTACCAGGCGCGATTCATGCGGTATCTCGAGTACCGCGGGCTGCTGGAGCATCAGGGCCGCAAAGTGTGGGCCTTTCTGGGTGACGGAGAAATGGACCAGCCCGAATCGCTGGCAGCCATCTCGGTCGCCGGGCGGGAACGCCTGGACAACTTGATATTTGTCGTCAATTGCAATCTGCAACGCTTGGACGGCCCAGTCAGAGGCAACAGCAAGATCGTTCAAGAACTCGAAGGCACCTTCCGGGCCGCGGGCTGGAACGTCGTCAAGGTGTTGTGGGGCAGCGGCTGGGACGATCTGCTCAAGCGCGATACCAGCGGGCTGCTGCGTCAACGCATGATGGAATGTGTCGACGGTGAATACCAGACATTCAAATCCCAGAACGGCGCTTATGTGCGCGAGCATTTCTTCGGCAAGTATCCGCAACTGCTGGAGTTGGTCGCGCACCTGTCGGACGATGAAATCTGGGCATTGACACGCGGGGGCCACGACCCAGAGAAAGTACATGCCGCCTACGCACAGGCCGTCGGCACCAAAGGCCGTCCGACCGTCGTTCTGGTCAAAACGGTCAAGGGTTTCGGCATGGGCGAGGCCGGCGAAGGCCAGAACGTCAACCATCAGCTCAAGAAGATGAGCGCTGATGCCGTGCGCGCGTTCCGCGATCGATTCTCGCTGCCCGTGCCCGACGACCAGCTCGAGGACATGCCCTATCTGAAACCTGCGCCCGACAGCGAAGAAGCCCGCTATTTCGCGCGCCGCCGGGCCGCGCTCGGCGGTCATGTCCCGGCGCGTATCAGCCAAGTCGCCCCGTTGCAGGTTCCGCCGCTCAGCGCTTTCGCGACGCAACTGAAAGATAGCGGCGAGCGCGGTGTGTCGACCACCATGTCGTTCGTGCGTATCCTGACCACGCTGCTCAAAGACCCACATCTGGGCAAGCTCGTCGTTCCCATCGTACCCGACGAATCGCGCACCTTCGGCATGGAAGGCCTGTTTCGCCAGATCGGCATCCATTCGTACGTGGGACAACTCTATACCCCACAGGACGCCGGCCAGCTGAGCTACTACAAAGAGGCTAAAGACGGCCAAATCCTGCAAGAAGGCATTAACGAATCCGGTGCGATTGCATCATGGATCGCCGCGGGAACGGCCTACAGCAATCATGGTTTGGCGGCCATCCCGTTTTATATCTTCTATTCCATGTTCGGCCTGCAACGCGTGGGCGATCTGGCGTGGGCGGCGGGCGACGCACGCACGCGGGGGTTCTTGCTGGGCGCCACATCGGGCCGCACTACGCTCATGGGAGAAGGCTTGCAGCACGATGATGGCCATAGCCACGTACTGTCGTCGGTGATACCGAATTGCGTGTCGTATGACCCCACCTTTGCCTATGAACTGGCAGTCATCATCCAGGACGGGTTGCGCCGAATGTATGCGGAACAGGAAGACATTTACTACTACATCACCCTGCTCAACGAAAACTACCCGAACCCCGCACTGCCGCCAGGAAGCGAGGCCGGTATTCTCCGAGGGATTTACCTGTTGCGCGACGGCGCGAAGCAGGACTCCGCGTCAGAGCCGGCCAGCAGACCGCATGTACAACTGATGGGCAGCGGCGCGATTCTGCGTGAAGTCATTGCAGCGAGTGAACTGCTGGAGCAAGACTTCGGTATTTCCAGCGATGTCTGGAGCGCGACGAGCCTGACTGAACTGCGCCGTGATGGCATGGCTGCCGAGCGTTGGAATATGCTGCATCCGGAAGACGAGCCGCGCATCCCGTATGTTCAGCAATGCCTGCGAGACCGTACCGGCCCTGTCGTGCTGGCAACCGACTATATGAAGATCGTCGGCGACCAGATCCGCCCCTTCGTCAAGAATCGCGGCTTTATCAGCCTCGGCACGGACGGTTTCGGCCGCTCGGATACCCGCGAGTCACTGCGTGCTTTTTTCGAGGTGGACCGAACCTTCATCGTGCTGGCCGCGATCAAGGCATGCGTTGACGAGGGACGGCTGCCCCGTGCAAAGATCCGTGAGGCCATGGTACGGTATGGTATCGATGCCGAGAAAATCGATCCCGCGGCCGTCTGATACCGAACGGTGATGGCCAGCTTGCCGGCAACCATAGAGGCACCTGCTCTGCAGTGCCTGAGTTGCCGGCGGCTTGATGCTTTGCCTCTGTGCTTATCTCATTATGCGAGGCCATTATGTCAGATAGCAGCTATCCATCGTCTTCTGCGCAGCCGGTACCCCGCCCCATCGCAGGGACCATCGCGGCCGTATTCCACGATGAAAAAATCCTGCTGGTGCGCCGGGCCAATCCGCCCGACGCCGGGAGCTGGGGGTTTCCCGGTGGAAAAATCAAAATCGGCGAAACCATCAAAAGCGCCGCCGTTCGCGAACTGTTGGAAGAAACCGGCGTCCGCGCCGAAGCGCACCGTGTCTTCACGGCTGTCGATGTGTTCGGCCGTGACGACAAAGGGCAACTTCGTCAGCATTTCGTGCTGATTGCCGTGCTCTGCAAATGGCAATCCGGGGCGCCGGTGGGCGGCGACGACGCGCTCGAGGCAAAGTGGTTCGCCTTGGAAGAGTTGAATGAATGCAAACTGGCGATGAGCCTGAATGTGGCAGAAGTGGCACATCAAGCGGCCGCTGTCTTTGCGCAGGAGATCGCGCAGAGATAGTTGCCGATGTTCTTATGATCCCGACGGGCGGATCAGAAAGCCTCCGCGCCAGCGTTCGGCCAGCCAAGGTATGACGATAAGCAATCCCGCGTTTACCATATTCCTCGATGTAATGCGTGAGGTAAGCCGCCGTTCCCGCCCATGACAGCCAGGTCAGGTCCCGCCATCGCGAGATAGCGTTATCGCTGCGAAGAACGTCGGCCCCGAATAGGAGCAGGAGTAACGCGATTGCGCCTGCCAGCCCTAACCAAGGGAAGGACATGTTCAAAGGTAATTCCCCGCATAACCGGTATAGTCAAACCGACCCTGCTTTTTGAAAATCGCACTTTATAGACGCGTGACAGAGAGATCTTGCGTTGTGCCGAGCCACCATAGAATCCAGCTCGGGCGGCATCAGATTTATGAAAAAATACCCTATCATCGCTGAAACCTTTGACCTTACACCAGGCGCGTCACAGATCCTTGGGCATCACGCGCAAGGGGCTCCTACGATCAAATGAAAACGAGAATACCGGCACGGATACGCGTTCTGATACTGCTGGTTGTCATCGGGGTTGCCCCCATGATTTCAGTCACGCTTGCTGGCTTCATCGCTGACCTGAATGGCTGCCAACTGCATGAGGGCTACGCGCAAGCGTGCATCGTACGGGGAGTCGATATAGGCGGCGCGCTTTACACCATGACGGTGGCCGGCTGGCTGATGTTGATTTCTCTGTTGTTCCTCGCCGGCGGCCTGCTCGGATTGGCGTGGGAGTGCATCCTGCTATTGCTGCGAATGGTTTGGTCAAAGCGGCGGCGTTCCTCCGCTAACCGCCGCATATGATCAGCATCAGGCCCGCACGCGACTGTGACGCCCCCGTTTTACCCGAGGTCGAACGCAGTTCCGGTGAGATATTCCGGCAATGGCCAGGGCTGGAATGGATCGCCGACGACGATGTTCAGTCGGAGGAGCAACATCGTGCTCTGATCGCAGGAGGCGTTGCTTTCATCGCAGAACTGAACGGTCACAGCATCGTGGCCTTTCTGAACGGTGAGATGACAGCAGACGCCCTGCACGTGTGGCAGATTGCGGTCCATCGCGAACAACAGGGACGCGGGATCGGACGGGAATTGATACAAGCGGCGCAGCAGTTAGCCATCGATCGAGGGGCCAGCGCGCTGACCTTGACCACATTCAGGAAAGTTCCTTGGAATGAGCCTTATTACCAGAGGCTTGGATTCGTTACGCTGAATCAAGAAAATCTCACACCTCGGCTCAAGACCATATTGGACGCCGAGGAACGTGCAGGGTTACCTATGGCGCAGCGTTGCGCCATGAGGAAACTACTTTGACGCTTCGGCAGCCGATTGGCCGCGCATCAGATCATGAGCATGACTAATACTGGAATGAAATCATTTCATTATTATTCACTCAATGCACAGCATAGAATACGCACTGCTCTTGATTGCAGAAAATATACAAACTGCTGAGTGATAAAGCCAGTAAATAAAACCGAAACGGTCTGGCAAAGAAATAAAGCCGAGGTCTCACCTCAGGATTCAGGACGCCAGATTGCGATGAACAAAGATTTTAAATTTACCATTAAGAGTACTTGCTTCGACGAAAACTACCATCCGGCAGATAACACGCGCATCACGACCAACTTTGCCAATCTGGCCAGAGGCGATAGTCGCCAGGAGAATCTGCGCAACACCTTGAGGATGATTGACAATCGTTTCAATGCTTTAGCGCATTGGGATAATCCAAAAGGCGATCGCTATACAGTCGAGCTTGAGATCATTTCCGTTGAAATGAGCATTGATGCGGCAAGCACTGACAATGCCCTCCCCTTGATCGAGATATTGAAAGCAAGCATTATCGATCGAAAGATCAACGAACGTATCGAGGGCATGGTAGGAAATAATTTTTCCTCTTACGTGCGAGATTATGATTTTAGCGTGCTGCTCCGGCAGCACAATGAGAATCAACCCACATTCAGCACGCCTGATAACTTTGGCGAGCTGCACGGAAAACTGTTCAAGGCCTTTGTCAATTCGAACGCTTACAAAGAGAATTTCAATAAGCCGCCCGTCATATGCCTCAGTGTTTCGAGCAGCAAGACCTATATTCGGACTGAAAATCAGCACCCTGTACTGGGCGTTGAATATCAGCAGGATGAATATTCCTTGACTGATGACTATTTCAACAAGATGGGGCTGAAGGTTCGCTATTTCATGCCTCCAAATAGTGCCGCACCTTTGGCTTTTTATTTTTCAGGCGATTTGCTCAGTGATTACACCAACCTCGAGCTCATCAGCACCATCAGCACGATGGATACTTTCCAAAAGATTTACCGCCCTGAAATTTACAACGCGAATTCAGCCGCGGGAAAATCCTACCAGCCGAGCCTGAAGCATCAGGATTATTCACTGACTCGAATTGTTTACGATCGAGAAGAGCGTAGCCGACTGGCCATTGAGCAGGGGAAATTCGTTGATGAGCATTTCATCAAACCCTACGGACCCATTCTCGAGCAATGGTCCGCTGCTAATTACGCGCTTTGATTTGCCCTAATAAAAGACTACCTATCATGAAAAAATTGCTCCCCACCTCCACTGCTGGCAGCTTGCCCAAACCGTCCTGGCTGGCTCAACCAGAGACTCTCTGGTCACCGTGGAAACTGCAAGACGAAGCATTGATTGAGGGCAAGCAAGATGCTTTGCGTTTGTCATTGCACGAGCAAGAACACGCAGGGATCGATATCGTCAGCGATGGTGAGCAATCGCGCCAGCACTTCGTCACTACATTCATTGAGCACCTGAGCGGCGTTGATTTTGAGAAACGCCAGACCGTCAGAATTCGCGATCGCTATGATGCCAGCGTACCGACTGTTGTTGGCGCGGTTTCTCGCCAAAAGCCAGTTTTTGTCGAAGACGCCAAGTTTTTACGCCAGCAGACCAAACAACCCATCAAATGGGCGCTGCCAGGCCCCATGACCATGATTGATACGCTCTACGATAGCCACTACAAGAGCCGTGAAAAACTAGCTTGGGAATTCGCCAAGATTCTCAATCAAGAAGCCAAAGAGCTCGAAGCTGCCGGCGTAGACATCATCCAATTCGATGAACCCGCATTCAATGTTTTCTTTGACGAGGTGAATGACTGGGGCGTTGCCACGTTAGAAAAAGCAATTGAAGGCCTTAAATGCGAAACGGCCGTACATATCTGCTACGGCTATGGAATCAAAGCCAATACCGATTGGAAAAAGACGCTGGGGTCAGAGTGGCTGCAGTATGAAGAGTCTTTCCCCAAGCTGCAAAAATCCGGTATCGATATCGTCTCGCTGGAATGCCAGAACTCGCATGTGCCCATGGATCTGATTGAGCTCATTCGAGGTAAAAAAGTGATGGTGGGGGCCATTGACGTGGCAACCAACACCATTGAAACCCCCGAGGAAGTCGCCAATACGCTGCGCAAGGCACTTCAGTTTGTCGATGCCGACAAGCTCTATCCTTCGACCAACTGCGGCATGGCCCCCTTGCCTCGCGGCGTGGCCAGAGGCAAGCTGCAGGCGTTAAGCGCAGGCGCAGAAATCGTCCGGAAAGAACTCTCGGCCTGATGCAGCACTGAAGCAGCACAGTACTATCACCGATCCTGCGCCGCATGCGCAGGATCGATCAGGACGCCATCGTCGATGGCCATGCATTCAGGATCCCAATCCATATGTCACTTGCCAGCACCGCTATCGAGCCATCTCGCTTTCGCGAAGCGCTCGGGCACTACGCATCCGGTGTCACGGTGATTACATCGCACATCGATGACGAGCCGGTTGGTTTCACTTGCCAGTCGTTCCATAGCGTGTCCATGAATCCACCTCTGGTGTCATTCAACGTCATGGCGAGTTCGTACAGCTATCCCAAGATTCGCCAAGCAGGCCGTTTCGTGGTCAATATCCTGTCAAATGCGCAGGTCAGGATTTCCAATCAGTTCGCTCAACGAGGCGCGGCGAAGTGGCACGATGTCGAATGGCGGCCATCGCCACTGGGCAATCCGATCATTGCCGGCTGCCTGCACTGGTTCGACTGCGAAATTCACGCCGAACATCCTGCGGGCGATCACTTGATAGTGATTGGTGAAGTGAAATCATTACACCGGCAAGAAGCCATTGCCACGCACCCACTGCTGTACTTCAAAGGGAAATATTGCAACCTGGGAGTGTCAGCCGAGTGAACTTGCGGACTGAATTGGGACGGACTGGTGTAACCCACCGCGCACGTACAGATGACAAAGATCGTCTTGCATCGGTAGGACGGTAGTCGTGCGGGACTGGTGACCCGCACACGCGTTAGCGATCGCTCAAGTAACATGCACGGGATCTGCGCGTCTGAATTGGCCTGCTCGCAGTTCGCCCGCAGTACTTACACTGGCCGAACACGCTTCACGGCGTCAAGACGATGCGGCCAAGCGGCTCTGCCGTCTCGGCGAATTCGTGGGCTGCGGCGGCTTCGGCCAAGGGGAACGTTCGGTCGATGACGGCCCGGAAGCGCCCAGTGGCGACGGCTTGCAACAGGTCGTCCACACTTGAGCGGACAGCGGGCCTCTCGAAAAGCGGTCCCATGAACACGCCAAACAGGGTTTGCGTCGTAGTTGCGGAACAACTATTAGCTGCCCCTTTTGCCATTGCGCTGGTCGTAGGCTGCACGGGATCGCTCAATAGCTTCCAAGCTCTGCTCAGCCCAGACCCACACGCCGCAAAATGCCGCGCCCAGGCTAAGGCCTAGATCAGTCAGTTGGTATTCCACTTTTGGCGGTACCACAGGGAAAACGGTGCGGATCACCAGTCCTTCGCGTTCCATCTCGCGCAGTGTTTGCGTCAGCATCTTCTGGCTGATGCCGCTGACTTTCCCAGCCAACTGGGTGAAGCGCAACGGGCCGTGTTCGGCCAGCACGTCGAGGATGATCATTGTCCATTTGTCGGCCACCCGTGCGATCACTTCATTCACCAAGGCCTGTATGCGCGGGTCCGGGGGCTGCACTGCGGCCAGTTTGGCTCGTACTCGGGCGTGTTTGACGAAATCGATGCTCATGCATGTTCCTGTGAATGCGGTGCTTCAGCGGCGCGCCAGTGAAGGGAATTGGCTATCCCCGACGACGTTTGTTCTATTTCTTACCAAAAGGTGTGTATAGCACTTTCAGGTGCCTTCTTCCCAAAAGAGAGTATAGAAATTAATCTTCGCCTCGTCCATCGCTTGCCCGTGGCGTTTAGATGAGCCGCAAGACATTGCCAAGGCCGTTTCGATTCTGGCGAGTGAGCGAGGCGCGTGGACCAGCGGCCGGATGATGGCGGCTTCGCCTAAAACGCTCTACGACGGTGAGCGAGGCCGTATCGATGAAAGCCGCATATCGATCACCGCGCTTTTCCCGATTTTTCCAACCGTTTCAAACGACGAGGAGTTTGCAATGTCAACCGACGTTATCGACACATCCACTGAGATTGAGCACACCGGCCACTCGCGCCGTCGCTTCCTGCGGTCAGCGGCATTGGCAGCGCCTGCGGCCATGCTGATGGGCGGGGGCACAACTGCGGCAACGGCCGCGTCAGGCGTTACTGATCTCAACATGCCAAAACCCGCCAATGGCAAAGTGGCGCTGGTCACCGGTTCCTCACGTGGCATTGGTGCCGCAACGGCCAAGCAGTTGGCCGCAGACGGTTATAGCGTGACGGTCAACTATCTGGTCAACCAAGCGCTGGCCGAGGCGGTGGCTGCACACATCACCCAGGCGGGCGGCAAGGCGATCAGCGTACAGGCTGACGTCAGTGATCCGGAGGCGGTGCGCCGCTTGTTTGCGGCCACCCAGGAAGCATTTGGCGGCGTGGATGTGGTGGTGAGCAACGCCGGCATCATGCGCCTGGCGCCATTCATCCAAATGCGCGATGCCGATTTCGACCGGATGATGGCGGTAAACATCAAGGGGAGCTTCAACGTGTTGCGTGAAGCCGCCCAGCGGGTGCGAGATGGTGGCCGCATCATCGCCTTGTCTTCCAGCATCACCAAACTGCGCAGCCCGACTTACGGCCCATACGCGGCCTCCAAAGCGGCGCAAGATTTGTTTGCCAACGTACTGGCCAAGGAACTGGAAGGCCGCAATATTTCAGTCAATGCGATTGCGCCGGGCTTAGTGAACACTACCTTGTTCACCGACGGCAAAACCGATGAGCAAATCGCGGGCTTCGCGCAGCGCACGCCGCACAAGCGTTTGGGCGAGCCTGAAGATATTGCCCGAGTGATTTCCACGCTGTGCAGCAATGACGGCTGGTGGATCAATGGCCAAACCGTGTTTGCCAACGGCGGCATTGTCTAAAACACGTCTCCCCCGATAAGGTGGTCGCCGCCTATCGGATTACGCAGACGTCAGTCCCATAGATGATCGTCGATGGTGTATTGGGGTGCGGCTGTCAACCAAACTGCACCAGTTCTAGCGAGGGCAGTGGTCCACCTGGGAACTGCGTCATGCGCCCACCCACGGCCAGCGTGCCAAGATCGATACCCGCGAAGCCCAACTGATCGATCAACGCACTGACCTGCGCCTTGGCGCGGGCATCGTCGCCAGCAAAGAACAGAACGCGTCGCCCTCCGCGCTCCGCTGGATCAGCGAAGAGCAGTTGCGGACGTAGATGATTGAATGCCTTCACAACGTGCGCGCCCGGCACCAGATCGGCGAATGACTGGCTCGATGTGCGGCCATGAAGATCGATGGGCTTGAACAGCGGTGCCTCGATCGGATTATTAGCATCGATAACGATGCGCCCCTCGAAATCCGGCAGCCCGGCCAGGGCAGCTGGCAACTTCGACCAGTTCACCGCGACCAACACGATGGCCTGCGCGGCCGCTTCTGCTCGTGTGCCGGCGCGTATGCTGGGGCCAATGCTCTGTACCAGCGCTTGCAGACTCTCCGGCCCGCGACTGTTGGACAGGATGGCCGGGATACTGCAGCGTGCCAGCGCGCGCGCGAATGCCGCGCCGATATGACCTGCACCGATGATGCCGATGGAAGGAAGCGAAGTGTTCATGATGAATGTCCTCGACCGAAGATGAAGTTGGGTCTAATGATGAAGATCGGCTTTGCAGTCGTGTGGAGCGGGCCAACGGGCCTACTCCAGAGACGCTCAAGACGTGAAGCCGCCGTCGACCAGGATGTCGGCGCCCGTGACATAGGAGGCCTGTGGACTGGCGAGAAACGCCACGACGCTGGCGATTTCATTCGGCTTGCCGTAACGGCCCACCGCGATACCGGGGATGAGCAACTTGGCCCACTCGCTATCGACCGGATTCATGTCCGTGTCTACGGGCCCGGGGTGCACGGTGTTGACGGTGATGCCACGCGGGCCCAGGTCGTATGCCAAGCTGCGGTTCAAGCCAGCGATGGCTCCCTTGGTCAGTCCGTACACCGAGAGGCCGGGCACACCGGCATATTTCGTCGCCGAACTACCGATGTGCACGATGCGGCCACCTTCCCTCATGTGGCGTACGGCTTCCTGCGTGGCAACGAACACACCCGTGACGTTGACCGCGAGCATTGCTTGATAGTCCTCGAACGTAATCTGGTCGATCGGGCTCGCCAACGCGATTCCGGCGTTGTTCACCAGAATGTCCAGACCGCCAAATGTCTCGACCGTCTTGGTGATGGCCGCGCGCACGGCGTCCGGGTCCGCAGCGTCGGCTACGATGGCCAGCGCGCGGCCACCTACCGCCTCGATGTCCGCGATCGTTTGCTTGGCCGAGTCAGGCGAACCGCGGTAGGTGAAGGCGACTTGGGCGCCGTCGGCAGCGAGTTGCTTGGTGATGGCCGCTCCGATTGAGCGAGAACCACCGGTGACGAAAGCCGTCTTGCCGACCAGCGGAAGCGATTGGGTAGAAGTTATGTCATTCATAGGTCACTCCGTTTAAATGCCGAGGATTCGGTGGAGTGACTTTCGCGCTTTTATTGCTTGTTGATTAGTATCAAATGGCTTGGATCATCTTCAAGCATTCGTTTAATATTCACAAATGGAGACCTTGGCCAACTTGGAGTCATTCGTGCGTAGTGCCGAGAGCGGAAGCTTTTCGGCTGCGGCGCGGCGGTTAGCGCT
The DNA here is from genome assembly GCF_002261185.1 of Bordetella genomosp. 4. Classification (GTDB taxonomy): domain Bacteria; phylum Pseudomonadota; class Gammaproteobacteria; order Burkholderiales; family Burkholderiaceae_B; genus Bordetella_A. Next base: position 467,688 of record NZ_NEVQ01000012.1, on the reverse strand, counting down.
AACTCCGGCAGCAGTAAGCCGGAACGTGGCCATGCTGGAGCGCAACCTAAAAGTACGGCTGTTCCATCGTTCAACCCGCAAGCTGACACTGACCGAGGCGGGAGAGACATTCCTGAGCGCGATCGGCGGCAATCTGGAGTCTTTGCAAAACGCCATTGCGTCGGTATCGGCAGACGACGGACAGCCTGCGGGTGTGCTCAAGATCAGCCTGCCGCCAACCTTCGGGATGAGCCACATTCTGCCGCTACTGCCGGACTTCTTGCAGCGCTACCCTCGCATCAAGCCCGAGTGGCATTTCGAGAACCGCGCGGTGGACCTGATCGCCGAAGGCTACGACGCCGCTATTGGTGGTGGTTTCGAGCTCGCGCCCGGCATGGTCGCCCGGACACTGGCACCAGCGCACATCATCGCCGTCGCATCTCCTGCCTATCTGGCCCGACGCACGCCACCTGCTGACCCATCCGGGCTGATTGAGCTGGATGGAATCGTCATGCGGTCACTCAAGTCGGGCCGCATCCGTACCTGGAACATGCGCGACGCACAAGGCGATCAGGTTGCCGCATTGATGCGCGAAACTTTAGTGGTCAACGACCCTGCCGCGCTGAGGGAGTCGGCGCAGCTAGGCTTGGGTGTCGCTATGCTGGCCGTCGCTGATGTGCTAGCAGGATTGGAGTCGGGGGAGCTTGTGCGAGTTTTGCCGCGCTGGTGGGCCGATGCGGGCGCAATCTCGCTCTACTATGCGAGTCGCGACCTGCTTCCGAGCAAGACGCGAGTCTTCATCGACTTCGTGATCGAGGCATTCAAACGTGAAGACTACGCACGGCGTTTTGCCGGTAGCTTGGGATAAGAAAGTATGAATGCCTCACCGATAGCAGGCCTGCACCTTAAGTAGCGAGCTCAGGCGTTGAGTCCTGCATCGACCGTGACCACCGATCCAGCTCCACCGTCAACTTGTTTTGCTAGCCGGCGATAGTCCTCGAAGGAAGTCAATTCACTCCCACTCAATCGTCGCAGGCGGTTTGCTCGATACGTCGTACACGACTCGATTCAGCCCACGGACTTCATTAATGATCCGCGACGACACTCTGGCCAGCAATGCATGCGGCAGCGGCGCCCAGTCGGCGGTCATGAAGTCGAAGGTCTGTACTGCGCGCAGTGCGACCACGTATTCGTACGTGCGGCCATCGCCCATCACGCCTACCGATTTCACCGGCAGGAATACCGCGAAGGCTTGCGAGGTCAGGTCGTACCAGCTCTTGCCGCTCGTCTCATCGATCGTGCTGCGCAGCTCTTCGATGAAGATCGCATCGGCACGGCGCAGCAGGTCGGCGTATTCTTGCTTGACCTCACCCAGGATACGCACGCCCAGGCCAGGGCCGGGGAACGGGTGACGATAGACCATTTGCGGGGGCAAGCCCAGGGCCACGCCGAGTTCGCGGACTTCGTCCTTGAACAGTTCACGCAGCGGTTCCAACAACTGCAGGTTCAGCGTATCAGGCAAACCGCCGACGTTGTGGTGCGATTTGATCGATGTAGCCTTGCCGGTCTTGGCGCCAGCGGATTCGATCACGTCGGGATAGATGGTGCCTTGGGCCAACCATTTGGCGCTCTTGAGCTTTGCCGCCTCAGCCTGGAACACCTCGACGAATTCGCGGCCGATGATTTTGCGTTTGGCTTCGGGGTCGGCTTGGCCGGCCAGTTTGCTCATGAACTGCTCGGTGGCGTCGATATGGACGATTTTCACGCCCATGTTTTCGGCAAAGGTCTTCATGACCTGTTTGCCTTCGTCCAGACGCAACAGGCCGTGATCGACGAAGACGCAGGTCAGTTGATCGCCGATGGCTTTGTGGATCAGTGCAGCGGCTACCGACGAATCCACGCCCCCCGACAGGCCCAGGATGACTTCGTCGCTACCGACTTGTTCGCGAATGCGCGCAACAGCTTCTGCAACGTAGTCGGGCATGTTCCAGTCACCCTTGCAGCCGCAGATGTCGTTCACAAAGCGAGCCAACATGGCCTTGCCCTGGACGGTATGCGTGACCTCGGGGTGAAACTGCACGGCGTAGAACTTGCGGTCCTCGTCGGCCATGCCGGCGATGGGGCAGGATGGCGTCGAAGCCATCAGCTTAAAGCCTGGAGGAAGCTCGGTGACTTTGTCGCCGTGGCTCATCCAGACCTTGAGCATGCCGTGGCCTTCGGGCGTTGTGAAATCGGCCAGGCCGTTCAACAGTTCGGTATGGCCGTGGGCGCGGACCTCGGCATAACCGAATTCGCGATGGTCGGAAAAGCTGACTTTGCCGCCCAATTGCATGGCCATGGACTGCATGCCGTAGCAAATGCCCAGCACCGGCAAGCCCAATTCGAAGACGGCGGGAGGAACCGTCAACGATCCCTCGTCGTAGGCCGAGGCGTGACTGCCCGACAGGATGATGCCTTTCAGACCCTGTGCAGCCTGCTCGCGCACAAAGGCGTCGTCGACATCGCCGGGATGGATTTCAGAATAGACGCCTGCCTCGCGAACGCGGCGGGCGATCAGTTGTGTGACTTGCGAACCGTAGTCAAGAATAAGGATGCGCTGGTGCATGGAGACTCTGCCGGTTGGAAATAAAAGCGCACCGGCCAGAACCGCGGGAGTTCTGCCGGTGCGCGATGCATTGCATTGTACTGACTCGATCAGTCGGCGCGGTAGTTGGGGGCCTCTTTGGTGATCTGCACGTCGTGGACGTGGGATTCACGCACCCCTGCCGAGGTGATTTCGACGAATTGCGTTTTGGTGCGCATGTCGTCGATGGTGGCGCAGCCGCAATAGCCCATCGAGGCACGGATACCACCCACCAATTGGTAGATGATGGCCAGGACGCTGCCCTTGTAGGGGACGCGGCCTTCGATGCCTTCGGGGACGAGCTTGTCGGCGTTGTTGGCCGGATCCTGGAAATAGCGGTCGGCCGAGCCATCGGACATGGCACCCAGGCTGCCCATGCCGCGGTACGACTTGTACGAGCGGCCTTGGAACAGGACGACTTCGCCGGGGGCTTCTTCGGTGCCGGCGAACATGCCGCCCATCATGCAGGCAAATGCGCCAGCGGACAGGGCCTTGGCGATATCGCCCGAATAACGAATGCCGCCGTCGGCGATCAAGGGCACGCCGGTGCCTTCGAGCGCCTTGGCCACGTCGGCGATGGCCGTGATTTGGGGCACGCCTACACCGGCGACAATACGCGTGGTGCAGATCGAGCCGGGGCCGATGCCGACCTTGACGCCGTCAGCGCCATGGTCGACCAAGGCGCGCGCAGCGGCAGCGGTGGCGATGTTGCCGCCGATGACTTCGACCTTGGGGAAGTTTTCCTTGACCCAGCGCACGCGCTCCAGCACGCCGCGCGAGTGACCGTGTGCGGTGTCGACGATGATGACGTCAACGCCAGCGGCGACGAGTTTTTCCACGCGTTCTTCGGTGCCATCGCCTACGCCTACGGCAGCGCCCACACGCAACTGCCCCTGGCTGTCTTTGTTGGCAACGGGATGTTCGGTGTTCTTGACGATGTCTTTGACGGTGGCCAAGCCGCGCAATTCAAAGGCCTCGTTGACGATCAGCACGCGCTCGAGGCGATGTTTGTGCATCAAGGCCTGAGCCTCGTCCAGCGTGGCGCCCTCTTGCATGGTGACCAGGCGTTCCTGCGGCGTCATGATGTTACGCAGGGGCTGATCCAGGCGGTCTTCGAAACGCAGGTCACGGTTGGTGACGATGCCGACGAGTTTTTTGCCCTCGACGACGGGCAGGCCCGAGATGCCGTGCTGACGTTGCAGGCTGATGGCATCACGCACTTTCATGTCGGGCGTGACGGTCACCGGGTCGATGACGATACCGAATTCGTGGCGTTTGACGCGCGCGACTTCTTTGGCCTGAGCGTCAGCGGACAGGTTTTTGTGAATGATCCCTATGCCGCCCTCTTGGGCCATCGCAATAGCGAGACGCGATTCGGTCACCGTATCCATGGCAGCGGACACGAGAGGGATGTTCAGGGTGATATTGCGAGTGAGGCGGGTAGCCAGAGAGGTGTCGCGCGGCAACACCTCGGAATACGCAGGCACCAACAACACATCGTCGAAGGTGAGCGCTTTTTGAACGAGACGCATGGGGAACTCCGGGCGCAAAGCAAGATTATACGCGCTAGACAGTTTTTTACTAGGGGGTTTCCCTAGTCGATAGCGTAAATTTCTGGTTGCAATATTTAACCCGGGTAATATTGATTATTAATTTTACCCGGCTAATAATTAAGCCACTAGACGGAAGGAGAATCTATGAACACAGTAACCAACGCTGTGGCTGATACTGTGGCGACCTGCACCGCCTTTGATGGCCATCGACGTATTGCGTCTGGCCCCCTGCCCGAGGTCGCGGTCGCCGCCCGCCGCGCCCATGACGAGCAGGCCACCGGGCCGGTACTGATCTATAACGACGCGACAGGCCAGGTCGTGGACGTGGATCTGCGCGGCAGTAACGGTGACATCATGGCGCGGCTAGCCCCGCCCTCGCCCGCCACTGAATCTCATGCGCCATCTCCAGCTGAAACGGCAGCGGCTCGCGGACGTGGACGCCCCAAACTCGGGGTCGTATCGAGAGAGGTCACCTTGCTGCCACGCCATTGGGAATGGCTCGCACAGCAACCAGGCGGTGCGTCGGTTGCGCTGCGCAAGCTGGTCGATCAGGCCCGCCACGCTGACGGGGGTGCGACACAGCAACGCCAACGACAAGAAGCCGCCTATCGTTTCATGTCGTCCATGGCCGGCAATCTGCCTGGTTTCGAAGAAGCCACCCGCGCGTTATTCGCCGATGACCGGGCGCAATTCACGCAGCACGCCGCGGCATGGCCGGGCGACGTGCGGCAGTACGCCATGCAGATGGCGTTTGGCGTTAAAGCAGCCTGATTACCACCGCCCGTGCCCTACGGGCGTGGATGATCCCGGCGATATAGTTCCCACTCTTCGATTGCCGTCCCATCCGGCAGCGTGCAGATACCAACCTGTCCGCCCTGCCGGTCTTTGATCGTCAGCTGGCCGCCGAGCTGAACGCAATAAGCAGAGGCCGGGTTCGGCATGCCTATCGGCTTTGTATCGTGATCAGGACTGGAACATCCGGCCGCCACCAATGCGGCTGCGGCAATTCCGATCTTTTTCATTAAGCCTCCTGGTCTGGACAACTGAGTGTAACCATTCAGAAGAAAGACGTTATATCCAGCGCTTGCCGTCCGTCGGCTTTACCCCGGAACTCCGCCAGCGGACAAGAGGCCGCATAGAAGAAATAGCGTAAGTGCTTAATATAACGAGAAATTATTAACAACTAGGAGAAAACCCGCATTAGGGAATTTGCTTATGCCATTTAATTATTTGTAGAGCGCATACTGCTGCCTTCAGAATTCTGTTTTGACATAAAGCAAAACGATGGAATTACGGCAACTGGAGGCCTTTGCGGCCGTCATGTCCACCGGCAGCGTGACCGCTGCCGGGCGTTTGCTTGGCCGTTCGCAGCCGGTCATCACCCGCTCGATCCAGGAACTGGAGGCCGAAGTCGGCTATGCGCTGTTTGCCCGCAACGGTCCGCGCGTGACGCCGACGGAACAGGGATTCCTGCTTTATGACGATGTCGAACGTGCGCTGGTGGGGTTGAAGCAGATTCGCCAGCGTGCCGAGGAAATCGCCCGCGGCGACGATCGCCCTCTGCGGTTGGCTGCCACCTCAGCGCTGGCGACAGGTCTGTTGCCCGCCGCACTGAAATCCATCGAAGGCCGCATCGAGACCTCTCGCGTTCAATTGCGCAGCATGTCGCCCGAACGCGTGCTGCACGATGTGTTGACCGGCGCAGCTCAACTCGGCGCGACCAGTTTGCCATTGGAACACCGGGGCCTGACCGTGCACTGGATTGGCCAAGTCCCCTGTATCGTCGCACTGCCAGCCAATGATCCGCTGGCTGCGCAAACCTCTTTATCCATCGATGACCTGATGGGCCGGCGACTGATCACCATGGCCAACCCATACCGCTTGCGCCGCCGTCTGGATCAGGCCTTGGCAAACCAAGGGCGCAGAGCACCTGGCCTGATCGAAACCAACTCGTCCGTTAACGCGCTGGCCGCCGTACGCGCCGGCCTCGGTCTGGCGGTGCTGGAGCCCATCACTGTCTACGGCCTGCCCGTCGATGGGGTGGCCATCCGCACGCTGGACATCGACATCCCGTTTTTCTTTGGCGTGATCACGCCGCAATCGCAGCCCTCCCTGCCCGCAGTGCAGGCAGTTGCTGATGCCCTGGCCGAAACTGCCGCGCAGCTATTGCCCGGTTTTGTGCGTCACGAGGCCAGCGAGCATGGCGCATTGCTGCACTCGATCTACGGCGAAACCACTCCTGTTATGGATTCTTCTGCATCATGACTCTCTCTGTCGACAGCCCGCAGCCGGGCCTTGCCGCATTGGAGGCGCGTCTGCGCCAAGACCTGGCCTGGTTAGAGCTACCTGCCAAGCGTTGGATGCCACCGCGCACCATCGACGGCCAATCCGTGTTGGATGTGGCGATCATCGGTGGCGGAATGGCGGGCATGGCTGCGTCTGCAGCGTTGAATCATGTGGGAATCGACGCACCGATTTTTGATCGCGCACCCGAAGGATACGAAGGCCCTTGGGCCACCACGGCGCGTATGGAAACGCTGCGTTCCCCCAAACAACTCACTGGCCCCGCGCTCGGCCTGCCCGCGCTGACTTTCCGCGCCTGGTTCGAGGCTCAGTTCGGCGCCGCGGCCTGGGAGGCTCTGGACAAGATCCCCCGTCTGCAATGGATGGATTATCTGCGGTGGTACCGTCGCGTGCTGGGGCTGGATGTCCGCAATCAGCATCAAGTACAGGCCGTGCGTCCGCGCGCGGATGGCGTCGTGCAATTGGACATCGCCTCGCCTGCTGGACCTCAAACGATATTGGCCCGCCGCGTCGTGCTGGCAACCGGCCGCGATGGCCTGGGTGGCGCGTATGTCCCGGCGTTTGCTCATAAACTGCCGCGCAACCGCTGGGCGCATTCCTCTGATACGACCGACTACGCCGCACTGGCTGGCAAGCGCGTCGGCGTGATCGGCGCGGGCGCCTCGGCCATGGATAGCGCCGCGACGGCCCTGGAGGCCGGCGCGGCCAGCGTCGATCTGTTGATTCGTCGCGATGATATCCCGCGCGTCAACAAGGGCAAAGGCTCCGGCAATGCCGGCCTGGTCCACGGACACCTGGGTTTGCCCGACGAATGGAAATGGCGGATCCGCCACTACATCAATACACAACAAGTGCCCCCGCCTCGCGGCAGCACGCTGCGCGTCTCGCGTCATCCCAATGCCCGCTTTAATCTGAGCTGTCCAATTCTGGACGTGGCGATGATCGGCGATGAGATCCATGTCACCACGCCCAAAGGCGTGTTCGTACTGGACTTCCTCGTGTTCTCGACGGGCTTTCGTATCGACTGGACCGTACGTCCGGAATTCGCCGCGCTGGCGCCGCATGTCCGCGCCTGGGGCGATCGCTACACACCTGCCGCAGGCGAAGAGGATCAGGAACTCACAGACTCCCCCGACTTGGGACCGGTATTCGAATTGCAGGAAAAAACGCCCGGCTGCTGTCCCGGCCTGGACCGCGTGCATTGCTTTTCGTACCCGGCCGCGTTGACCCACGGCACCGTATCCGGCGATATCCCCGCGATCAGCGACGGCGCAAAACGTCTCGCGCAAGGCATGGCGGGACTGTTTTATCGCGAAGACGTCGAAACGCACTACGCCAATATCCAAGCCTACGCCGAGCCCGAAGTCTTTGGCGACGAGTGGGTGCCTGCCCAGGGCGTACAGGAGCCGGTTCAATGATTGTCTGGCTTTTTCGCCGCTTGGCCCAGGCGCTGGTGGTCGTGCTGTTGATGACGTTGATCGTCTTTGCCGGCCTGCATGCCATCGGCAATCCGATCGATATCCTGATTGGCCAGGATGTCGATCAGGTCGAGCGCGCACGCATCATTGCGCAGATGGGACTGGACCAACCGCTGTGGCGTCAGTATCTGAGCTTTTTGAGCGGAGCCCTGCATGGCAATCTGGGCAATAGCTTTGTCTATAACATCCCGGCCATTGAATTGATTCTGGATCGTATGCCGGCAACCTTGGAGCTGGCATTTGCGGCGCTCTTTCTCGCCGTCGTGATCGGTGTGCCGCTCGGTTTATTCGCAGGACTGTATCCCGATAACCCGATCTCGCGGTTCCTGATGGCAGGCAGCATCGTTGGATTTTCCTTGCCGACATTTTGGGTGGGTTTGATGCTGATCATGGCGTTCAGCGTTTCGCTGGGCTGGCTGCCGGCGAGCGGTCGCGGCACGACGGTGGAACTCCTGGGCGCGCAGTGGTCATGGCTCACTGCCGACGGACTGCGCCATCTGATTTTGCCCGCAATCAATCTGTCCTTGTTCAAAATCTCGCTGGTCATTCGACTGACACGTGCCGGAGTACGCGAGGTGCTGCCGCTGGACCACGTGAAATTCGCGCGCGCTAAAGGCCTGTCGCCTGCCCGCGTGGTCTGTGTACACGTGTTGCGCAACACGCTCATTCCCCTGGTTACCGTGCTCGGCCTGGAGCTCGGCTCCACCATCGCGTTCGCCGTCGTGACGGAAAGTATTTTCTCGTGGCCCGGCGCTGGAAAACTGATTCTGGACAGCATCAATGCACTGGACCGACCGGTCATCGTGTCGTATCTGGTCGTGATTGTCTGCCTGTTTGTCACTCTGAATTTGATCGTAGATATTTTGTACAAACTGTTGGATCCTCGAGTTCGCCTCGATGCGGAGGCTGCGCAATGAGTACGGCTGTCGCCCCCTTGCGCCAAGAATCGCCATGGCGCCGTAACGTCGCAGAGTTTTTCGCGTCCAAGATCGCGGTATTCGGCTTGGTCGTTGCGACCCTGCTGATCCTGGCCGCCATCCTGGCCCCGTGGATTACCCCGCAGAATCCCTACGATCTGCTGCAACTCGACGTCCTGGACGCGCGCCTGCCGCCCGGCTCGGAAAACGGTATGGGCACCTTTACCTATTGGCTGGGTACGGATGGCCAAGGCCGGGATTTGTATTCCGGCATTTTGTACGGACTGCGTATCAGTCTGATGGTGGGCATAGGCTCGGCATTGATCGCTGGCATTCTGGGCACCCTGCTCGGCCTGCTGGCTGCGTACGCGGGTGGGCGCGTCGATGCGCTGATCATGCGTGTCGTGGACCTGTTGCTGTCGTTCCCCTCGATCCTGGTGGCCATGATGATCCTGGCCTATCTGGGTAAAGGCGTCAGCAACGTGGTGTTGACGCTGGTGATTCTGGAATGGGCCTACTATGCGCGCACCGCACGTGGGCAAGCGCTGGTCGAGCGCCGCCGCGAATACGTCGAGGCGGCGCGCTGCCTGGACATCCCCAGTTGGCGCATCATGATCAAACATATTCTGCCCAACTGTCTGCCACCGTTGATTGTGATCGGCACGCTGCAAATCGCGCGCGCCATCACGCTGGAGGCCACGCTCAGCTTTCTGGGCCTGGGCGTTCCCGTGACGGAACCTTCGCTGGGGCTGTTGATCTCGAATGGTTTCCAATACATGCTGTCTGGCGACTACTGGATTAGCTTTTATCCCGGCATTGCCCTGCTGATCACGATCGTGGCCATCAATCTGGTCGGTGATCGCCTGCGCGATGTGTTGAATCCGAGGACTCACAAATGATGGCGGCACACCACTCTGCTGGTGGCCCGGCCACCTTGGAAGTGCGCGATCTGCGCACACACTTTTTCACTCGCGCGGGTGTTTTGCCCGCGGTCGATGGCGTCTCGTTCACGCTGGAACGAGGCCGTATTCTCGGCCTGGTGGGCGAATCCGGATCGGGTAAATCCGTGACGGGTTTCTCGATCATGGGGCTCGTAGATGCCCCGGGCCGTATCGTGGGCGGCGAGATCTTGTTCCAGGGCCGCGATCTGACTCAACTGCCGCCGCGCGAGTTGCGCAAGCTGCAGGGCAATCGCATCGCGATGATTTTTCAAGATCCGATGATGACGCTGAACCCGGTCCTGCGGGTCGATGCGCAAATGATCGAAGCAGTACGCGCCCACAACAATATGTCCAAGGCGCAAGCACGGGAATTGGCGCGCGACACCCTCGGCATGATGGGGATCCCCAGCCCGGAAGACCGCCTGAGGGCTTATCCGCATCAGTTGTCTGGCGGTATGCGCCAACGCGTTGCCATCGCCATTGCGTTGTTGCATCGCCCGGACCTGATCATTGCGGACGAGCCCACCACCGCACTCGATGTCACCATCCAGGCTCAGATCTTGTCAGAAGTGCAAAAGTTGGCCCGCCTGCATGGCACGAGCCTGATCTGGATTACCCATGATCTGTCAGTCGTCGCCGGTCTGGCCGATGAGGTCGCGGTCATGTATGCGGGTCGCATCGTCGAACACGGACGTGTCGACGATGTGCTCGACGCTCCGCTACATCCCTATACCGCGGGACTGATCGGCGGTTTGCCGGGCAACAATCTGCGTGGCCAACGCTTGCGCCAGATCCCCGGTATGACGCCGAATCTGCTGGACCTGCCCGCTGGCTGCGCATTCGCGGCCCGCTGCCCGCGTGCGGGCTCGGCCTGTGGCGAACGCCCTGACTTGACTCAACCCGTTTCGGAACGCCTGGTGCGCTGCTTTTACCCGACCCTCACCGCTGCGGAGGTCGCATGAATACGGCACCCACCGCACAAACGCCGATGATTGAACTGCGCCAGGTCAGCAAACGCTTTGGCGAACGCAAGATCGGCAAAGCCGAACGCGTATTGCAAAAGCTGCGCCTATCGCGCCCGCCGTCGATCACTCACGCCGTCGATGGCGTCGATCTGATCGTGCGTCCCGGCGAAGTCGTCGGCCTGGTTGGCGAGTCCGGCTGCGGGAAATCCACGCTGGGCCGCATGGCGGCCGGGCTGATGCCACCCACCGCAGGCGAAGTCTGGTTCGATGGCATGCCGCGTCATCAGATGGATGCGGAGCAAGCCCACCGCGCGCGCCTGAAAGCTCAGCTGATTTTTCAGGATCCGTATGCCAGCCTGAACCCACGTCTGCGCGTGGACCAGATCGTCGGCGAGGCGGCGCTGATTCACGGGCTGACCACCCGTGCAGAGATGGACGATTATGTCAGCGCGCAAATGCAGCGGGCCGGACTGGACCCCGCGTTGCGTCAACGCTATCCGCATCAATTCAGCGGCGGCCAACGCCAACGTATCGGCATCGCTCGCGCGCTCGCCGTGCAGCCCTCGATGTTGATCTGCGACGAAGCCGTCGCGGCACTCGATGTTTCGATCCAGGCACAGATCCTGAACCTGTTCATGGATCTGCGCGAAGAACTCAATCTGACCTATCTGTTCATCAGCCACGATCTGGGCGTAGTCGAACATTTGTCCGATCGTGTTGTCATCATGTATTTGGGGCGCGTCGTCGAGAGCGCACCGGCCGAAGACGTCTTTCGCCGCGCGAATCACCCCTACACCCAGGCGCTGCTGGCCGAAATCCCGCGCATGAACGCGCGCCATAAAACCTTTACCGCCATCCAAGGTGAAATTCCCAGCCCATTGCATCCGCCCACCGGCTGTCATTTTCATCCACGATGTCCGCATGCGATGCCTCGCTGCAAAACTGAAGTCCCGACGCTCAAAGGCATCGCCATCAACCATATGAGCGCCTGTCACTTGAACGACAGCAAATAATCATCTCGTCAGCCATTGGCTCATCATTACTAAACGGAACTCGAACCATGAAGCGTCTGATCCTGACCACGTTAACCTCTGCTCTCATGGGCCTCTCGGCCGGCGCCATGGCCGAAGACCTGAGCATCGGCTTTGCCGACCCTCTATCCTCGCTCGACCCGCAGCTCAACAACCATGCAGGCGACCGCTCGGTGGCACTGCATTTCTGGGATCTGTTGGTCGAGAACAAATGGAACAAGCTGCAGCCCGGCCTGGCATTGAGCTGGAAGCCGCTCGACGACAAGACGTGGGAATTCAAGCTGCGTCCCAACGTGAAATGGCAAGACGGCCAGCCGTTTACCGCTGACGATCTGATTTATTCGTACACGCGTGCACGCAATGTGCCCGGCAGCGTGGCCACCTATGCCGGTTACCTGCGCACAATCGAGTCTATGGAGGCTCCCGACCCCTTGACGTTCATCGTCAAGACGAAAGCGCCGAACCCCGATCTGCCTTTGAATCTGGCGTCGATCCACGTCGTCAGCAAGCACGTTGGTGAAAAATCCGCGACCGAGGACTACAACTCGGGCAAGGCCATGGTCGGCACCGGCCCCTATAAATTCGTTTCTTACACGCCTGGCGATCGCGTCATCATGAAGCGCAACGACGGCTACTGGGGTGAAAAACAGGTCTGGGAAAACGTCAACTACCGCTACATCAACAACGCTGCATCGCGTACCGCCGCCTTGCTCGCCGGTGATGTGGATGTGATCGACAAAGTTTCGGTATCCGATCTGGCCAAACTGAAGCAGGCCCCCAACGTCAGCGTCTATCCGTATGACGGTTTGCGCGTGATGCTGCTGCAGCCCAGTTTCAACTCGTCGCCAAACCCCTACATTACCGACAACGCCGGCAAGCCTTTGCCGAAAAACCCGTTGCTGGACGTCAAAGTCCGCCAGGCGCTGAATCTGGCGATCAACCGCAAAGCCATCGTCGATCGTATCCTGCAAGATGCGGCCACCGAAGCCAACCAATGGATGCCCAAGGATACCTTCGGCTATAACCCCGACATCAAAGACATTCCGTACGACGCGAAAAAAGCCAAGGAACTGTTGGCCGAGGCGGGCTACCCCGACGGTTTCAACCTGACGATGCACGTGCCGAATGACCGCTATCCGCAAGGTCCGGAAACAGCCCAGGCCGTAGCGCAGTTCTGGACGCGTATCGGCGTCAAGACCAAGGTCGAAGTCATGCCCTGGGCCGTCTATTCGAGCCGTGCGCGCAAAAATGAGTACGCCATGACCATGTTGGCATGGGGCAACGGCACGGGCGAAGCCAGCTACGCGCTGGTCAACATCCTGGCTACCGTGTCGCCCGAGAAAGGCCTGGGCGCCTCGAACTGGGGTTACTACAGCAATCCCAAGGTCGACGCAGAACTGGTCAAGGCCACCTCGGAATTTGATGTCGCCAAACGCGAAGCCATTCTGCGCGACTCGGTCAAGATCGTGTCCGACGACGTCGGCATCATTCCGCTGTACCACTACAAAAACATCTGGGCCGCGCGTAAGGGTCTGAAGGTCACGCCGATGACCAGCGACCGCACTGCTGCGCAGATGGTCACCAAGGTCGATGCGAAATGAGCCAAGCGACCCTTAGTATTACGCCTATCGATGACTTGATCGATGTGCCGCGTCAGATTCGTGTAGCGCATCTGACGCCGGGCGAAGTGGTCGAGATATCGACCCGCACCATTCGCGACGCTGTGGCCTGGACCAGCCAGGCGCAGTTTCGTGCCGACGAAAACGGCATCGTCGATTTGACGCGTGACGCGCCCGTGGCAGGATCGGGCAGCTATGACGAGGTCAGCCCGATGGGGCTGATCTGGTCCCAGGCCCCCGAGAGCGCCAGCCGTAATGTGTTCAATACGCCGGTGACTGAACCCCTCGTGACGCAAGTCAGCGTGCGCGGTACGGATGTCAGCATTGAAGGTGAATTGGTGCAACGCCTGGCCGCCGACGGCGTCACTCGACGCGAGGTGCGCGAGGAAGGACTGGTCGGCGTGCTGTATTTGCCGCCAGGTCCCGGGCCCCACCCTGCCGTCATGATCCTGAATGGCTCGGGTGGCGGCTTCAATGAACCGCGGGCTGCGCTGTATGCATCACGTGGCTACGCAGCGCTGTCGTTGGCGTATTTCAAAGCGCCTGGTCTGTCCGACTATATTTCGAATACACCGCTCGAATATTTCAAGACCGGTCTGGACTGGATACGACGCGAGCTCAAACCCGCCCATGATTTTGTCGCCATCAGCGGACAATCCCGTGGCGGCGAGCTCGTGCTGCTGCTGGGTGCCGCGTTCCCCGAGGCCGTCTCGGCGGTTGTGGCCTATGTGCCGGGCGCTGTCGTGCACAGCGGCCAGAATGCCTGCGACCCCAAAATCGGCCGCGAAGGCCCGACCTGGCTGCTGGGCGGCAAGCCCGTACCCCATGTCTGGGAAGGCAACCGCACCGCGACCTGGGCGCCGTTTGACGAAGGCCCCGCTCCCCATCGTCATGAAAAGGCCATACTGACCGCCTTGCAAGACCCGGAGGCCGTCGCACGCGCGCGCATTCCGGTCGAACGCATCCAGGGCCCTGTCATGCTGCTATCAGGCACCGAAGACGGTTCTTGGCCGTCGACGCTGTACTCCCGCATGGTGCGTGATTCACTACGCGAAGCCAATCACCCTTACCCCGTGCAGTGGCTGGACTACGAGGGCGGCGGTCACACGATCCTGTTCCCGTATGTCCCCACGACGCAGCTGGTATATGCGCATCCCGTCTCGGGCCGCATCAGCACCAGCGGCGGCAGTCCCAGCCCCAATGCGCGCGCCGATGCCGAATCATGGCCCGGCGTGCTGGCATTCCTGCGCGACGCGGTCGCAACTCGCGCCAGCGGCGCCGCCGGCAAGGCTAGCGTCAAAGCCGCACCGGCAATCGAGAACGCTGGCGCAGTCGCCGCCGCCATCGATGCCGCCGCCATTGCCGCGAAAAAGTAATTCCAGGAGGTCGACACATGGAAACACAAGCATCTAAAACCTACGATCCCGCCAATGATCTGGTGGATCGCCTGGCTGGCCTGACCCCGGGCAGCAAAACCTACGAGACCCGTCATCAGCGCGCCAAAGTCGCCGCCGCGACGCAGGGCAGCTACGACACCTTGTTCGCGCCTGAATTGCCGGGCCTGTCGCTGGTCGAGCGCCTGTTGGTCGCACTGTATGCCAGCCGCCTGACGCCTTCGGCCGAACTCGCCGCACACTACCGCGAACAGCTACAGGCAGCAGGCGCCGAGAGCTCGCTGGTCGAATTGGCCGAACAAGGCGAACCTGGCAATGCGCCCACGCCGCGCCTGGCTGCCATATTGACCTTTACCCGCAAGCTGATCGAAAAGCCCGTCGAGGGCGACCGCGAGGCCCTGTTGACGTTGCCGCAAGCCGGCCTGTCAACGCCTGAAGTCGTCACCCTGTCGCAATTGATCGCCTTTCTGTCATACCAAGTGCGCCTGGTCGCTGGTCTGAAAGCCATGAAAGCCCTGGAGGAATCCGCATGAGCCGCATCATCAAATCGCACGGTTTCACCAATGAGACCCTGGGCTGGGATGCGTGGCTGGACGTGGTCAACGTCGAGACCGCGACCCCTGAGCAAATCGCTGTGCTCGAGGAAAGCCATCCCCAGGCCAAGGTCTCCGACTACTACCTGTTCCTGATCCATCAGCCCGAAATCCTGCGCCAGCGCTCCGCCGCGTTCAACGCCATCATGTACGCGCCCGGCGGCATGCCGCGTGCAGAACGCGAGCTGGGCGCCACCGTAGTCTCGCGTATCAATGGCTGCGTGTATTGCGCATCGGTGCACGCCCAACGCTACACGCAGCTGGCTAAACAAGACGCCGTCATCGAGCAGGTTTTCGAAAACCCGCACACGGCTGGCACCACGCCGCGCGAGCAGGCCATTACGAAGTTCTCGATCGACCTCACCGAGCGGCCCGCCGAGATCTCTGCTGCCGATATCAAGGCGCTGAAAGACGCCGGGCTGAACGATGCAGACGTGCTGGATCTGCTGCATTCGGACGCGATCTTTGCCTGGGCCAATCGGCTGATGTTGAATCTGGGCGAGCCGGTGTTCCCGGCGCAGTGAAGTAGATCTTCCTACGGCTTTTGGGCAGTCGCGTTTATCTATCCGCTGCAAAGGCGGAAGGCGGCTGCCCGAATTGCTTGTTGAATGCCGTGGTATAGGCGCTGTGGCTATCGTAACCACTGGCCAATGCTACCTGCGTGATCGGCTTTCCCTGCATCAGTAGGGTCAACGACGACATCAACCGCAGTTGCTGCCTCCATTTGCCGAAGGTCATGCCGGTCGATTGGAGAAAGCGGCGGTGGAAGGTTTTGTCACCCAACGCCAGCCTGGCTGCCCACTCGGCTGCGGTTGCAGCATCTCCTGGATTATTCAAGAGCATCTGGCACACGCGTTGTATCGGGCCATCGGCGCCCTCCACCGCTTCAGTCGGCCACGGCAAATGGAATGGCAGAACGGGCTGCACCTGCAGTTCCTCGACCAATAGCTCCCCGAGCAAATGCATGCGTCGCGCAGAGGCTGCATGGCTGTCGGCTACGGCCAACTCCATGATCAACTCGCGCAGCAATCCGGATACATGGACAACACAATCGGCCGCAGGCAGTTGCGTGCAGACATCCTCGCGCACGAACAGGCCATGCGCTTGCAGCGCCACCGGCACCCCCAGACGGTGCTCTACGCCCGGCCGTAACCAGACCGCGGCCGTGGGCGGTACCAGCCACTGGCCGCTTTCGGACTCCACACGCAGCAGACCGCGATCCGCGTAGATCAGATGGCCATGCGGATGCTTGTGCCGCGGCACGACGTGGCCCGCAGGGTAGCGTATGGCAACACCGAATACCGGCGCACCGCTGGACTCGCGCGCGCGCAGGTCCAACGCGTGGCCACCATATTCCGGAGACGAAAAGCCCATGGCAGTGCATTTTGTCCAAATCAATAAATAATTTGTCCATTTTTATGTAGATAGACAATCTGTGCAAGCCTAGCATTTCACTGAACTGATCCTTCGCTGTCCATTCCACCATGTCCGCACTCGGTCTATCGCAACGGCTACCACTACTGCCTCCCGGTCGGGGTCTGTACGCGCCCGTTTGCGCCATGACCCATCCTGATTCCCCCTGACCCCGACCAACGTCAGCTTGTTTCAAGCCAGGGGAATCGGGTATCAACGATTCCTGGAGTGCTTTTCATGCTGGCCGATCCTTCCGTCAAATACCGCCCTATCTCTCCGATCGATCTCGCCGACCGTCAATGGCCGTCGCGCATCCTGACGCAAGCCCCAATCTGGCTGTCCACCGATTTGCGCGATGGTAATCAGGCGCTGTTCGAGCCGATGAACCGCGATCGCAAGCTGCGTTTGTTCCATGAGCTGGTGCGCATAGGTTTCAAGGAAATTGAAGTCGGCTTTCCCGCCGCCTCGCGCACTGATTTCGAAATCGTCCGCCACCTCATTGACGCAGACCAGATTCCTCCCGACGTCACCCCCATGGTCATGACGCAATTGCGCGATGACCTGATCACAGAGACGGTGCGCAGCGTCGCGGGCGCGCGGCGCGTGATCGTGCATTTTTACAATGCGATCGCACCTGCCTGGCGCGAGATCGTCTTTGGTATGAGCGTGCCACAGATTATCGATATGGTGGAGCGTCACATTGCGCTGTTCAAACGGCTGACGGCGGCACATCCGGAGACCGAATGGATCTTGCAATACTCGCCTGAGACCTTCTGCATGGCCGAACTGGAAGTCTCGCTGGCCGTATGCAACGCCGCCATTCGCGCCTGGGATGCCGGCCCGCAACGGCCGATGATCATCAACCTGCCTACTACTGTCGAAGTCTCTACGCCGAATGTGTTCGCCGACCAAATCGAGTGGATGAACCGGCGGCTCGAGCGGCGCGAGCATCTCATCTTGTCCGTGCATCCGCACAACGACCGGGGCACAGGTGTGGCCTGCGCCGAACAGGCAATGCTCGCCGGGGCGCAACGTGTCGAGGGCTGCCTGTTTGGCAACGGCGAGCGCAGCGGCAACGTCGACGTGGTGACGCTCGCGCTGAACCTCTACACCCAAGGCATCGCGCCTGGCTTGGATTTCTCTGACATTGCTGCAGTTGCCCGCGTGGCTGAGGAATGCACCGCGTTACCCATCCACCCTCGCCATCCGTATGTAGGCGATCTGGTATTTACCGCGTTCTCCGGCTCGCACCAGGATGCCATTGCCAAGGGCTTTGCCGCGCAACAGGCCGATGCACCATGGCGCGTACCGTATCTGCCCGTTGACCCGAAAGATCTGGGCCGCACTTACGACAGCATCGTGCGCGTCAATAGCCAGTCGGGCAAGGGCGGCATTGCGTTTTTGCTGCAACGCGACCATGGCATTATCATGCCGCGCCGCATGCAGGTGGAGTTCAGCGCCATCGTACAGGCATTGGCAGACGACAGCGAAACGGAACTGAGCAGCGAACAGATTTGGGATGTATTCGAGCGCACGTACCTCGCCCCGATACGTGAACAGCCAGGATTCATTCACCGCAGCCACCGCCTGAGCGAGCACGCCGACGGGCAAGGCATCACGCTGCAGCTGGTGAATGAGAATGGCAATGTCGTTACCCTGAAAGGGACAGGCAACGGGCCTATCGCTGCGACAGTGGCGGCGCTGGCCCTGCCGTTGCGCATCGATAGTTATGAAGAACGCAGCCTGGGGGCAGGTTCCGATGCGATGGCAGTGGCCATTGTGGAGGCAGCCATGCCTGGCGTGCCGGGCTCGCGCTTTGGCGTGGGACGGCACGCAAATATCGCTACAGCATCGATTCTGGCAGTGCTGAGTGCAGCGGCCCGGTTCTCTGCGGAGATGGCGGCAGTGGACTGAATGGCGATATGCGGCCGCACAGGGCGTGCTGCATGTGCGGCCTTTTGCCGGGGTTCGGGCGTTCGCAGTTACGGCAGAATGTCATCTGCCGGCGGCCGGTGAAAAGCACCTCATTACTGCGCTCTGCCTCCTGCCCGGCCGCGGCACTGCGGGCCGTGCCCGATTTTCAGTAAACTGATGCATTACTCTGCTCTGCC
Organism: Bordetella genomosp. 4; assembly: GCF_002261185.1. GTDB lineage: Bacteria > Pseudomonadota > Gammaproteobacteria > Burkholderiales > Burkholderiaceae_B > Bordetella_A. The sequence continues at coordinate 448,767 of NZ_NEVQ01000012.1, read as the reverse complement.
CGCTCGCCTTTTCCGATGTCTTCTGCTCCCGAAATCCGCCCTGGTCAATCCGTCGAACTGCTCAAGGAACTGCATATCCTGACGCGCGACGGCAAGATGAACCAGGACAGCCGCCGCAAGCTCAAACAGGTCTATCATCTGTTTCAGTTCATCGAGCCCCTGCTGCAAGACGTCAAAAAAGAACGCGGCGCAGTCACTCTCGTCGATCATGGCGCGGGCAAGTCTTATCTCGGCTTTATCCTGTACGACCTGTTTTTCAAGGCGCTGCGGGATCAATCGCACGTCTACGGCATCGAGACACGTGCCGAGCTGGTCGAGTCGTCCAAGGCGCTGGCCCAGCGGCTGGGATTCGGCGGGATGTCATTCCTGAACCTGTCGGTCGCAGATTCCATTACCTCGGACCAATTGCCCGAGAAAATAGATATCGTCACGGCCCTGCACGCCTGCAATACCGCGACCGATGACGCTATTCACTTTGCATTGGCCAAACACGCCAAATACATCGTCGTCGTCCCCTGCTGCCAAGCCGAAGTCGCCGCTGCCCTGCGCAAAAACAAAGCTCGTGCGCTGGCGGATCCACTAGCCGAGATCTGGCGCCATCCGCTGCATACCCGGGAGTTTGGCAGTCAAGTGACTAATGTGCTGCGGTGTTTGCAACTCGAGGCGCATGGGTATCAAGTCAGCGTCACCGAGCTCGTCGGATGGGAACATTCGATGAAGAATGAACTGATCATCGCACAATACAAAAACCTGCCTCGTCGCAAGCCTGCAGAGAGACTGCATGAGATTCTGGATCGCATTGGGTTGCCGGAATTGCGGGAGAGGTTTTTTACCGAGGCGTTGGCTTGAGGATTGGTCGGCCTAAGGTAGTTGAAACTGCCATCGTCGACTGTGCGCGACATCTCGCCAATTTCGCTTTTGGCAACTAGTTGCCAGCAACGCACTAACCAATACATTATTCCCCGGCTCGCCCGCGCGGGCACGACAAGCAGGATGCGCCTGGGAGATTTCATTATCAAAGCATTCACCAATATATTCGTAATGCTTTCTCAACATACAACTTTGAATGCTGTGATACACCGCCCTGGACTGATTCTGAATCTGTTCCGTCGTTCGCCTCGCGCCATTCGGTAGAGGAATGAGCCCGTATCCTCCATCCCACGTGCCACCACATGCAACCCAATCTTGCAAACGAATATCTGCTGGCCTACCGCTGAGGGCCCAGCTGTCAATCGATTTTCCCGGGTTCGTCAACTTCTCATAAGCCTCTTTGTCGCAATAGGCTTCCGGTAGAGTTAGGCTACATATATACCCATTCTTATTGACGTAACAGCCGCCTAGCGACAATGCGACCGCTACGAGCCACGAGCACTGAAAAAGCTTCTTCATTTTTTGAATCTCAGCAAAGTACCGATAACCTGCCAAGCTTCTGGTGGCAGTATTTCGGATAAGGCAAAAGGCGTAGCAGGTACTAAAGCCAAGCCACTCCACACTTCGTAGCCAGTCTTTTCCGTTGAAGTTTGTGCACGCCTGGCATTACCTTCGCTGTCGTATAGACCACTTATTGTTCCCCCCAGGAAATCGTGCGGTCCCGCATAACCTTCGTGCACCAAATCGAGAATACTTCCGGGGCTATAGGGGATACCGCCAAGCGTCCCTTCGCCACCTTGAATTCCTCCAGTGAACCCCGACATCGTCCGACCTAGCGGGGTTTGAAGAAACTGCGCTAAGGGCATCCGTGCCTCGTGCGGATCAAACTGAACCATTCCTTTCGCGTTCAACTCAAGCTTGGGAACTCCTCTCGCATCTCGAATTGGCTGCTGATCGCTATTCTTTTGAACTACGCAACGTTCGTTCATCGAACCGCACAGAATATCAAGATCAAGACGTACCCCTGCCCCTCCGAACCCATCCCCTCGGATACCTGCGCTTTTCCCGCTCTTGTTATCCAGCGTAGTCACTCCGTCGGTAATTCCCGCAAACTTCTTCGAATCTGCGATGGTGTACTCCCTCATCCGGTCCGCCGCCTCTGACAATCCGGCGTGAAGTGCCGCTACATCGGCGGAACCGGTCAGTACACCTACGATGACATTCAGGATTCGTTCCTGCGTGTTCAGCTCGCTGATCTGTTGCTGTAGCGCTTGCTTTTCCTGCTCATCAGTCTTCTCATTGATCTGTTTACGCAGCGCTGCGCGTTTTTCGTCGGTGTAGGACCGGATGGTCTGGCTGGCTTGTTGGGTGAAGGCGGCGACGATCTCGGCTTCGGCGGAGACTTTGGCTCGCAGTTTTTCGGAGTCCCAGGTTTTGCTTAGGCCCGCGGCATCGTCGCCCGTCTCGATCTCTTGGTTCAGGCTGGCCAGGAGATGTTCGGCGGTCTTTCCGGTCAAAGCGCGCTGCTTCTCATGATCGGTTATGGTGACTGTGGCGCCGCTGATTCCGCTCTTTGTGGTGCTGCGCTCGCTGCCACTGGTTTTACTGAAGCCTGGGGCCAGCGCTGAGGTGTCGCGGCCCATGTTTTGGGCTGCCCACGTGTAGCCGGCACCACTGACCGTCGTCGCCTTTCCGCCACCGGATGTGGATTTGATTCCGCCTGCGTTATTGTCGGCATCGATAACATTTGCGTCAGTGGCTCCGTCTGTTTTGTCGTTGGCTTTTCCAGTGCTCTTGTCGGAAGATTTTTTATCGCGGCCGCTGACGCTGAATCCACCTGCGACGGCAACGCCACTGGCCTTGTAATCACTGTGGTTCTCTATGTCGCTTACGGTCAGCGTACCCGTGACGATGCGATTGACCCCCGCATGTACTGCTGCTGCCGTGCTGGCAATCGCCGCGCCTCTTAGATCCGTATTGCCTTTGACCTGAACATCAAAGCCCCCGTCGCCCGCCTGGATGCCGCTTTGCTCGCGCACGCTGGCAAAGTCGCCTTTGACCTTGTCTTGGGCATAGTTGGCGCTGCCTGCCACGCCTGCTCCTGCAATGACGCTGCCGCCTATGTTTCGATGTTTGCTTTCAAAAATACTGGTGTCCTGCAGGCTCTCGATGTTCAAATTGCCGCCGACATCGGCTAACACCTGTTTTCCGCTGGCGATGGCCCCTTGCAGATTGGTGTCGGCGCCTGATTGCAGCGTCAGCTTCTGGCCTGCTGCAACCTTGGTATTCATCATGGTGTTGTCTCGGCCATTTGCTTTGCCTTTCGCGTTGGTGCCGCTCGCTGCTACACCGATGCTGGCGCCGCTCGATCCCACGGATATGGCCACCCCGATCGATGTACTCGATCCGCTGCTCGTGTGTTTGGTATCTAAGATGTTCTCGGCCGCCTGGAGGTTTATATTTCCGTCGGCGTTGAGTTGTGTGTTGCCCCCACCAGATAATTTGGAGCCCTTCACGTTGATATCTGAAGCTGTGCCGGCGCCTTTCGCCTGGATGGTGAGGTCCTTGCCAGCAGCAACAGTGGACCCGGCAGCCGTCGAAGCAGAGCGTTCAGTCTTGCTAGACTGCTTGCTTTTTCCTACGGCGATTCCGATCTGAATGCCACCTAATTTGTCCAGGTCTTTTGCGCCGTTAACAGCTCCTTGCTTGCGCAAAGCATCCAAAGCGCTGATGGCCTCCAGTCCGGTGGCTGCCGCTGCCAGGACTTTTACGAGGGGGTTGTCCGTTTTAGCTGCAGTATCGGCCACGCGCCCAATCGTCTGCATCACATTTACCAACGGATTGTTCACGGTCACGCTCACCCCGGTCTGCTTGATTTCCAAGGACTCCCGCTTGTGATGAGTGTCTTGCGCTGCGCCGATAGTCACCTGCTGTCCGGCCAATGTGATGTTTCCCTCCGGAGCAATGATGGTGCTGGCCGTCACGTTGATGGCCTGACCCGTGCGTATCGTGGTGTTTCCCTTCAAACTGCCCAGGGTACTGGGTGTATTGCCCAGAGCTTTTTCCTGTACCGAATGCGTCTGTTTACGCTGGCCGATACTCATCCCCCCCGTCGCGCCGACACCTGATTTCTTGACCTGCTCAACACGGCTGGTATCGGATTGCCTGTGTCCGGGGTCGATATTGACATTGCGTGCCGCAGCGATATCCAGATGCTGCTGCGCGCCCACGTTCGAACCTTGCACGGTCACATCACGGCCAGCGGCAATCTCGACGTTCTTTCCTGTCAGGGTCGAGGCATGGGGCTGATTCCACTGCGCCGAAACTTTCGTGTCTTCGGTCTTGGACGACAGCAAACCTTTTTTCTTTTCGCGATACTGATCCTTTGCTGCGCCGCTGCCTACACCTGCCTGCAGCACGACGTCTCGTCCAGCGTTGACGGACAGTTGCCGTTGAGCATGAATTTCTGCAGCGCGCGCGTTGACGTCCTGCCCCGCCGCCATCGCCAGATCGCCTTTGGCGCTCGCGCCCGATCCGATCACCTTGTTCGTACTCAACTCGTGACGCTGGTGTGGGCCGCTCGAGATGGTTTCGCGATGCTGCGCGACAAACTCGTCCAGCCGGATGTCGCGGCCGGCTCGCAGACGCGCGTTGTGCTCGACAGACACTTGCGCGGCCAACATATTGATATCGTTGCCCGCCTGCATCAACAGATCGTTCGCGCTCACGCTGGAAACACCTGATAGATGCGTACCCCGCGTAGCGCCGAAATCCTCGGACGTCTCGGCCGAAATCAAATTGATATTCTGTCCCGCACGCAGCGCGACCGTGTCGCCCTGGATCCGGGCCGCGAGATTGCTCAGGTTTTCGCGTGCGGCCAGATCGATGCGCCGCGCCTGTATCTGGCCGCCAGAGTGGTTGATAATGTTCAACGCATTGACCACCGTCGCATCGCGCGCACCGATGGTGCCGCTATTGACGAGGTCGCCCTGCGCTGTCAGATGCGTGTTGCGCCCAGCCATCAATGTGCCATGTGTCTGAGTCGCGTCTGGACGCGCCGGCAGCTGCACTTTGGGCGCCAAGACCGTACGCACGGCGCCTACAGGCAGATCGAACGGATCGCTTGCCACGGTGACCTTATAGGGCGCGCGGTGTGCCTTGCGATCGCTGCTGCGTGCCTGCGTAAAGGTGGCTTGGCCCTCGCGGATAACGGTGCGCCAACCCGTGGCTCCGATGTTATGGATAGCTGGGCCATCCACGGTCAGTTTGCCGCCGGCGGCGATCTGGCTTTTATCGTTGGTGACTATCCCTTTGAGGTTAAGCCCGCCGGCCGAAAAAATGCGCCCCGGATCGCTGCGAACCGTACGAGTCTGCGTAACGATCTCATTGACTTCGTAGAATGTGAAGTGTTTGACCAGTCGGTTGAGAAAATCCCGATTGAATGCTTTGATACGCGCGTCCAGCGCCAGATGGCGTGCCTTGTAATCTTTGTATGCCGGGGTAGCCTCGTAGGCTTTGCGCTGCTGCTCCAACGACTGAGACTTACGCGAACCGGCTTGTGGGCTGGGTTTCCAGGCCGGCAACTCGCCAGCCGGCGGCTGGACGCCGAATACCGACCAGATCTTTGCGTCACGCGGATAACGAAACCGCTCGGGTGTCGGACGGCAGTTGCGGCCTATGCACTGACGGCCCGCAGGGGTGTGAGTCAACGCAATGGGACTGGACACCCCTGCTCTGCCGCGCTCATTAGGCGCATAGTCAAAAGGAGGCCCATAGCGCGTCGCGGGGTATTTGGCGGACGGCAACAGCAGTCTGCGTTCCGGATCATCATTGAGCCAGTCTGGCCGCCGGCTGCACCCGCGCGTCACCGTGTCGCATAGCCAATGGCTGGCGGCGTCATACATGTCCGTACTGCCTTCGGGCGTGAAGTACACCTTGGGCTTTGATGACACCTGCCCGGTTTCCGAGGCGAAGTTTGCGTTCTGATTGTGGATCTGATTCGCCGCAATCGTGATAGAGCCGCCGGCCTCTATCGTGGCTGAGATGTTTTGCAGTTGGTCTGCCTGCCCAGTGGCCCGTTTGGCGGTATCGATTGATCCGCCGACGCGCAGATGATCCTTGGCATAGAGAACAGAATGATGGCGATTGATCAGGGAACCCACGCCCAGGTTGAGATTGCCACGCGAAGCAATGATGGCTGAGCCCTTCGGACCCGCATCATTGACCAACGCGCCGGCGCTGATCGACACCCCATCACCGTAGATCCGGCCGCGGTTATGCAGTTGGCCGGCATTGATACGTGTCACATTCGCGTCAATCAGGCCCGCATTGGTGAGGTCCTGAGCGACGTCTATCGTGTTGTGGCGCCCTGCCAGCAGTTCGCCAGTCGCTGTGTTGTTCAGCGAATGGGCCTTGATGCGCACATCGCGGCCTGCGCTCAGACGAGCCTTGTTGACTAGAGCGCCTCCCAAATCGAGGTTCAAGTCCCGTCCGGCGGTGAAATTGCCTTGTGGCGTCAGCGAGCCGCTATACGTAAAAGCCAAGTCGGTTCCCGCGCGCCACCAACCCAGGCCGTCTAACTCCTTGGCGTGCACAGTGAGTTGCTGATCTGCGGCGACCGTCCCCTGCTTGTTTCTCACGCTGTGTGTGTCGATACGCGTATTGCGCTGCGCCGCAATCCGGCCAGAGGGATTTTTGAGATTTTCAGAAACGAGAACCAGGTCCCCGCTAGCATGAATCTCGCCCTTGGCGTTATTGACTTGGGCCACGCGGATGTCAACGGTTTTGGCCGTCACGCCTGTAGCCAAGGGTGTGGATCGAGCAGATCCCGAGGACGCGGCGGCAGGCTCAGCGGACGAGGCAGCACCGACGGAAGCGGTCGAAGCCTGCATCAACGTAGACGTCTGACTCACGTCCAGCGTGTCATCATTGCCCAAGCTGGCTGCCGACAAACGGAGCGTGTTATCAGCCAGCATCAATCCTTTACGATTATCGATCCTTTCTTTAACCGCGGCCGTGAGATTGCCGCCAGCCAAGGTACCGCCATGGTTGCTCAACTGCGTGGCTTCTAGCCGGTGATCGCCTGCAGTAGCGATCAATCCGCCTGCGTTGAGCAGATCGCCTTGTACCTGCAGTGTCATCGGCCCTGTGGCAGTGATCCTGCCGTCTTGATTGTTCAATGCCTTGGCGGATATCTTCACATTAGAGCCGTGCAATACCGCCTTGCTCGTGTCGAGTTGCCCCGGTACGTTCAGCGCCAGGGTTTTCTTTGCAGACAAGGTCGCGTTTGGCACGATACGGACATCGCCCGCGGCGTTCAGACTCAAATCGCCAGTGAGCGCCACCAGGTTTCCCCCTACGTTCACGCCCACGCCCGCCTCGGTGCCTATGAGCCGTATGCTGTTTGCGTACATACCCCCCAAGGCGGCCGTGTCCAATGCGAATCGAGGCGCCGGCCCCCCGCCTGCGAGCGCGCTGGTTTCACCGCTATCGGCATCCACGCGGGCCGCGCCTGCAGTCACCGTCAACTGATCTGCCCACACCCCCGCGTTGATGACCAAGGCACGAGCCAACAGGTCAACCTTGGGAACATGCGTGCCGTTCAATCCTTGGCCTTCGACTAGAATTTTTCCCGATGCCACCTCGAGCGAAATCTGGCCTTTGGGACCGACCTCCGGACGGCCAGTGGTCAGCGTCGCGCGGGTAGCATTCAGAAAACCGCAACCACTACAGGTAATCCCCGCGGGGTTCGCGACGATCACGTTGGCGCGATGACCAGCCACCTCGAGCATGCCCTGCAATCGGGATGGATTGGGTGCGGTCACCTGGTTCAGAATCGTGGTCGCGCGCTGATTTCCCAGCATGGGGTTGCCCGCAATCTGACCGGCAACCTGCGTCTGACTAGTACCGCCGCTGTTGTTCAGCACGGCGCCCGAGGGGCCGACATTGAAATCTGTAAATCGATTATGTGACACGCCCGCCGCCGAGGGTGGCACGATCTGAATAACGGGCACGCCATGGCTGACGCCCACAACAGGCTGCGCGCCCGCTGCACTCTTGTCTACGGTAATTGGCAAAGTCTGCGCCAGAACCGCGGTCCAGCCCGATGCGGCCAATAACCCGAAAAGATTCCGGCTAGTCTTCTTTTTCAACATGGCTTGTATTCTCTAAAACTCGAACATCAGCGCCGCTGCGAATACGACGTTTGACGTGGGAAATGTTTCGGGTTTCTTCAACGGCCAACCCAGCGATACGTCGTAACTGGTGTCGACATAGGGCACGGAGAGGCGGCCGCGCAAACCCGCGACGGCGCCAACCAGTGTGCGGCCTGACAAATACTGTGCGGACGGCCCACTCACACGACCCGCGTCGAGGCCCGCATAAAGTTGTTGGCCGAGCGTGCTTAGATTCCAGGACAGATCATTGCGCAGGCCCCATCCGTCTTCCGCAGCCAAGGTCATTTGTCCGTCAAACCCGCGCACCCTGTAACGATCGCCTATCGTGAAATAATCCGCGGGCACGATGTGCGTCTTGGCATGTTGAAGTTGCCAATTGAATTGATATGCCATCTGCTGCTGAGCAAGCGTAAAGGGCAGATAAGTACCCGCGTTAGCGGCCAGAATCGTCGTACGTCCATTCCAGCCAGCGTCGCCATAGACATATCCCGGGTGTTTGGAATACCGCGGCACTGTGCCTCGCACGCCTGCTCCTAGGTCCACCACCGTGCGGCCCACATAATGGCGATGCTGATAACCCAACTCATAGCCCATGATGTCGCGGCGCTGCACCTCGATATCGATGCTGTTGATCATCCCGCCTACACGCTTGCGCAGCACCTTGGCCACGACAGTGCTTTTACTGTGTGTGCCGCGATACGGCACTACCGACATGCCGATATCGACCTGCTGAGTCGTGCCGCCGTAGGCGATGGGCTCGTCGAACCCAGAAACAGTCTGCCGATAGCTCGAACGGCCGGCGCTCGCGAACATCGTCCAGTACCCGAATGGAATGCTGTAATGGACCGACGCCGCACGCGCATTGTTGTCGTGGTTGCGCAGGCCTGCGTTGCTGTTCCATGACACGGAAAGCTGGTCATATAGAAGCAAGGGGGAGTCCAGCGTCAATCCTGCATTGAGCCTTTTGCGTCCCATCGCCTTCAGCCCTGCGTTGTCGCCACCCACATAGGCATGCCAACGCTTGCCTGATCCGGGCTGCAAAAGAATGTCGGAAGCGCCCAGTTCCGTTCCTGGCGCTATGTCGATACGTGCATCAGATTGCCCTCTGAGACGTTGAATATTTTCCAGTGCCTGGTCCAGGTCGCGCTGATTCAGTTCGTCGCCCGGGCCGCTGGGCAATACGGTGCGCCACCAACCCGGCGCACCCTCGCTGCGCACCTCGGCGATACGGCCCGCCCCGTAACGCAACGTGAGCGTGCCTTCGGCTAATGATTGTTCAGGCATCCGCACCCATGCCGTGATCAAACCCGAGTCGACCAAGCGCGCAGTCAGCTGCGCTTGCAAGATGTTCAACCCATGCAAGCCCACGCATTTCCCAATGAAGGATCGAGCCATCGCCTGGATTTCTTTTGGAGGAGGGTCGCCCTGCCATAGGACTGCTGACAAGGAAAAACAAGGCGTCTCATGAGGCAGCACCCATGCCTGCGCATCATCCACCGCAGACCCGGTCTCGGGAAACACGTCCGGCCGCTGTTCGGCGCGGGCACGCTGCTGGCCGAGTTCGTGGGCTTGGTGCCGCAGGATTTCATCGGCTTGAGTGGCAGCGTCGACAGTCGTTGCCCATCCCGGAACGATCGTGCTAGCCAGCACGCCAGCCGTGTTCACAGCCCTCAAGAAGCAACGAAATTTCAGCTGACGCATCCACGTCAAGCAACGATGAACCATATGCATTTATCTCTGTTCTTGTTTTGAAGAAGCTATGTAACGAATATCGTAGGAATGTTCCACGAGCCCCGTATGTGCGGGCGCGCGGCAGTATCCCGACGCGATCAAACGCGCGTCTGGAGCCAAACTGTGAGGTTTACCGATCTATCCGCTAACCGGCCTGACGAAGCTTTCGCTATTTCAACGGCATACGCCGATCTCGGGCCTTTTGCAGGGCCATTTGCAAGCGCCGCCGACAGCGCAACGAAGACTCCGACGAATTGGCTCTAAACTCGATGACGGATGTTGCACCCCAGAAAATGGCGATGCGGCTGGGACCAAGATCGCGGACGAGACGCTGTACGCGGCCATCGCGGCCAATGAACGCCACATCGATGGGATAACGCATACCAAAGGTGTGAACGGCCCAACAGGGCGAAAGCCATAGCCCCGTGCGCCTTCCTAGCGGCCGCACTCGACCTAACAGTCCTCGCAACCGCGCCCACATGCTTCGCGCCCTCACCAACCTGATACGATGATTCGTCTGACAACGGGCAGTCATTGTGCGACCTGCCACATCTGTATCACGATCGGAAACGCCAGCACGATAAAGGTGCAGGGAAAAATACAAGCGATCAATGGTAGAAGCATTTTCACGGGTGCCTCCATCGCCAATTTCTCAGCGCGCTGAAAGCGATCCGCTCGACATTGCGAGGCGTGCTCGCGCAACAAGAGCCCGATGCTCATTCCTAGCCCGTCTGCTTGTATCAATGCGGCAATCCAACGATGAACGTTGGCGCAATTGCAGCGATCAGCCAGTGTCCGCAGCGCTGCTGCACGAGGCACGCCGGCACGCATATCTGACAGGGCGTGACCAAGCTCCTGGCGCAAGTATCCCCGGGGGCCATGCCGCTCTGCCTGCTGCAATGCGCTGTACAACCCCAATCCCGATTCCACACATAAGGTCATCATGTCCAGTACAAACGGCAAATCCTGATCGATGCTTCTGCGCCGTCGGCGAATACGTGAAAGCAATCTGGCGATCGACCACGAGACCGCGATGAGCGCTCCTATGAGCGCGCCCCATATCAGAGCGCCACTCGTGTCGATCACCATTGCCGCACCTGTCCCTGCCAGCGTTCCCGATATCGCCGCAATCAGTATCCAGGCGACCAAGTGGGTAGGTGTCGCTACGATAGGTAAACCGATCTGCCGCGACCAACGAACCAGATAATCGCGTTGGCGCCGAGACAGCAATCCCTCGCATATGCCGGATATCCCCGATAACCAAGGCCAGCGCAACCGCCATGACTCGGGCGCACGCTGCGCAACGGACAAAGCGGAGGACAGCAGCACAGGCCGCGCTACCATCCAGGCGAAAAGCATTCCGCCCAGGCCAGCAAACACCACAGCAATTACCATAAACATAGCGGCGTATCACATATCAATATTGACGATGCGCCGGATCAGCAACATGCCGCCGGCCTCCAGCATGCACAGCACGGCAAGCACGGCCCAGCCTGTCGGGGTTTGCCACAACATTGCCATGGCGTCGGCTTCCAAGTAGCTCAAGACGCAAAGCAACAGCAACGGCAACGCGCCTACGATCCAGGCCTGCAGCCTTCCCTGAGAGGTCAGCGTGCGTACCTTTTCCTGCCATTTCAAGCGTTCACGCAACGTGGCGGCTATTCCTTCCAAAATCTCGGCCAGGTTGCCGCCTGTGTGAGACGCGACATTCAATGACGCGACAAATAAGGCGCTAGCCTCCGATGGCATGCGGGCGTGTAGATTCGTCAGTGCCGTCTCGAACGATACGCCTAGCCGCTGCTCTCGTAGCAACAACCCGAATTCCTGGGCCAATGGGGCTTCGCTATGATCGGCGATATGGCGTAACGCAGCCGGCACCCCTACCCCCGCTCTTAGTGCAGAGGCCAATGCCAGCAAGGCCGAAGGCAGCTGCCTCTCGAACCTGGCCAATCGCCGGCCACGCAAACGACTTGCCAGAGATTGCGGCAGTCTGGTGGCTATCACTATCGCAATACCAGCCACGATCGGCGCGCCAGTCAATATGAACGCGAGCCCTCCGATCATGATAGCCAACGTCATCGTCCATACGCGCAACTGAGCAGGAGTGATGAACAAAAATAGCTCGCCCAGTTTGATGCTGGTATCGCGGGTGTAGAGCGTGTGATAGCGAATCACAGCGGGACCAAACCACGTCTGCATCTGCCAAACCAGCAGCACAGCACAGGCTGTAGACATCGTTAACGCGATCCAAACCATGAAGGGCTCCAGGAAATACATTGCATGCGTCAGAGAAGACCAGTGGCAGCGTTACTGGAAAAAGCCTTGACCAGGCCTATTCGGCATCGTCGTTCGTTCTTTAAGGCCTGCTGCAGAAAACAAAGCGATGTCAAAATCTATACCCGCAGCCTGCCACTCACCGATAAAGCTCGGCACTAGCCCACAGGCCTGAAAGCCGTGTTCTGACTGATAGCAAAATAATTCTTGCAGTTGAATCCGTCCGCTCTCGATACCTGTGATCTCGACCACCGACGTGGCAACGCGACGTCCGTCGGACAAACGTGTTTGCTGCACGATAATGTCGACACTGGCGCCAATGTGCTCGCGTACAACGCTCAAAGGAAGATCCATGCCTGCCATCAAGACCATGGTCTCCAGGCGACTCAAGGCATCGCGTGGCGAGTTGGCATGCAACGTGGTCAGCGAACCCTCATGACCGGTATTCATCGCTGTCAACATGTCGAGCGCCTCAGCACCGCGGCACTCACCCACCACGATGCGATCGGGCCGCATACGCAAGGCATTACGCACCAAGTCACGGATATCGACGCGGCCACGATTTTCCTGATTTGGCGGGCGCGCCTCCAGAGAGACCAGGTGATCGTGATTCAGCCGCAATTCTGCGGCATCCTCGATGGTGACGATCCGCTCGCCCTCGGGAATACCGTTGGACAGAATGTTCAACAGTGTTGTCTTGCCCGAGCCCGTGCCTCCCGATACGACGATGTTCTTGCGAGTCCTTACGCACAGCATCAGAAACCGTGCGACGACCGGATCTATGGCGCCGCTCTGCACCAAATCCGCTATCTGCGGCCGGCGAGTCGGAAATTTTCGTATCGTCAGACTGGCCCCTTTCAGGGCGATCGGTGGTATCACCGCGTTGACACGCGATCCGTCGGACAAGCGTGCATCCACCATCGGGGCGCTTTCGTCAATCCGGCGGCCGATTGGCGTCACGATACGCTCGATGACCCATCGGACCGACTGCTCGCTATTGAATGTTGCCCGATGAGGATACAAACGCCCCTCACGTTCGACGTAGATCTCGTCGTAGCGGTTGACCATGATTTCGCTGATCTCAGGGTCTGCGAGCAATGGTTCCAAAGGCCCCAAGCCGACGGCCTCGTCCAGCACATCACGGCACAATGCCACACGATCAATATGATCAGGGATGTCCTTGTCGTCCGCGGCCAGCTGTTCCAGCAGGGGTTGCGCCTCGTTGCGTAATAGCGCATCGCTCATGCCCGCCACATCTCGGCGCCGCAAGTTCAGCGCCTGTAGCAGTCCGGCGTGCAGTCGTCGTCGATGAGGCAAGAGATCCGCAAGTCCCACTTTCGCGTTTTCTGTCTCAATGGCCGGAACCATCGCATTGAAGGCGGTGTGGTTCGATACCTCACGCGAGATCGTCGATATCGTTTTGGGAATCAGGATCTCGGACGGCGGCGACACGCTCGAACCAGATTCGCCTTCGGTTGCGTCGTGCATGGACCGCATGCGTAGACGGCACGGTCCAATCACAATTTCGTCTTCGGGTAGTACGGGATGGTGAATCGTGATGCGACGGCCGTTGACCCATGTCCCCATGAACGAACCCATATCCTCCAACGACAGAAACGGCGAAGATCCGCACAGGGTGGCGTGGTGTTTGGCCACACGCCAATGCGAGATGCGCAATCCGCATTGTGCCGAACGGCCTATCGTCAAGGGTGTTTCGACTCGCATGATGTGTTGTTCACCGTCTTCGAATGTCATGACAATCTCGACCATGTTTATCTCCGCATTGAATCGGAATTCGCCGGGTTGGCCACAGGCGGCGCCGGCTGCCACTGAGATCCCGTTCCTCGATAAACGCTCCAGTCAGGATCGCCCGCTGCCGGTGTTCCCGTGCCCAATGTTGGAGAATCGGGGAATGCCTCGGCAAGTACCTCCCGGCCACGCCTCACACGATCGGTCAGCTCAGGATGATCCTGCGACACAATTCTCGGCGTCACGAAGATCGCCAACTCGGTTTCTTTGTGCTGTAGGCGGTGTGATGAAAACAGCGATCCCAGCACGGGAATATCCTGCAGTACAGGAAGACCGCTACGCTCGTTCGTGCGCTCGCGCGACAGGAATCCGCCTAATACCAAAGTCTGTCCCGATCTCACGTTGAACTCAGTGGCCGCACGACGCGTACGCAAGGCGGGACCGCCCGAGACACTGATAGAGGTATCGACTGAACTGGCCTCTACCTCGATGCGCGACCTGATGGCTCCCGTACGGTCGATGCGCGGCGTGATGTTTAACGACACACCATAGGGCTTGAACGCCGTATTGGTGTTGCCACGCGCATCGATCGTGGTATAGGGCACCTCGCCCCCGGCCAGGAACGATGCGGTCGCGCCACTGCGTGCCAGGAGCTGAGGTTGAGCGAGCATCACGGCCTCGCCACGCTGAGCGAGTGCTGCGATGCGCGAGGAAAGCAGCGCATTCAACCCGAAGTAGCCGCCCGCGGCGCCGCTTATCGACAATGGCGGTATCTCCATCTGGTCGCTTAGCCGTGTACTCGAACCAGGCTGCCAGACGAGACCTGTCTGTATCCCCCCTTTTGATACCGCATCCCACTGCACCCCGAACTCGCGCAAATGTGCACTGGGCAGTTCGACCACCTGAACGTCCAGCAATACCATCCGATCCCAGCCGATTTGCCCCGTGAAGTCCAGAATGCGAGGATAGCGGCGCACCAAAGCCGATACACGCTCGCGATCATCGTCGGTCAGATCCTCGCCCTCAATGACGATGTTGTCGCCCACCAGCGAACTGCGTACGCTGGGGATGTGCTGGAGCAACTTCTGCACTTCCTGTTGCATCTGCGTCCATCCCGCCGGGCGGACCTGAATCTCGTATGCCGCGCCCACACCGATCGGCGTCCAGACATGCACAGACGATGTCCCCTCTTGCCGAGCAAAGAGCACGACGTCCTTGCCCTCGACAGAAACCGCGCTGACGACCTGTCCATTACCCACTGCAACGCGTGTCACAGATTGATGATGAACGACTTTGGTTTGGCCGACCTCGAGCACGAATGTCGGAGGGTCAGCCGCCATCGCCGGCCATAGTGATCCCGGCACTGCCAACATTATCGACAAGGAAAGCAAAATGCTTTTCATCGTCCCTCCGCATATATGGCGAGCGATTTGGGCGGCGGGACATCTCGATCCGGTAAATTGGGGAACGTCTTCTCTGCCGGATCTGCATCTGATGACAGCGGCTCTGTATCAACACGATCGCCGTATAGAACCGGAATCGGCGCACGATCCGCCATGGACGGGCCAGTCAGTCCCATCAAAGCGGCCAGATCACCGGCAGCTGCGGATTCGGAAACTCTCGCATCACTGCGATGGCGCAACATGGCTGTCAGCGAACCCGAATGACGAGCTGCCACCAGTTTGATAGCGTCTCGCTCCGCGGTATCGAACGTGATAGACACAGGCGAGTCGCTAGGGCCGCCGATTGCCAACACGCGTACGCTCTGTAGTAACGGTGCGGTCAGATGCTGGCCCTGGTACATGAATGACACGTAAAGGTCTATCAGATCATCGGGCTGCAAAAGCCCCGATACGGCATTGATCTCCGCCGCAGGCAATGTCACGGCTCGGCGTCCCTGTGACACGAGGTCAGAGAGCGGCGACTCGACCTCTGCCGTGATGTGCGCCCCGAGCAAGATGTCGCCTTGCTTCAGATCGGTAGTAAGCACGCCCCCAAGCACCTGGTCCACAGCATCGGGGTCATACGAATGGCTCGGCACCCAGGGCAACGGAATGTCTCGCACTGCTAAATGGTCCGTTTGCAGTCGCGTACCTGCGGCGAGATCGATCGCAGCGACCACGCGTGCACGCACCTCCACTGTTGCTTGACGCTCCATTTCACGCTCACGGGTTTGAATGTGTTCGTGCACCGCCCAGGCAGCAAGCAGCCCGGCCGCCAATGCAGAACCGCAGACGCTTATCGTGCGCAATCGCAATGCCGCTAATGTGAGACTCAAGATTTCGCTCCATCATGATGCAGCAGGAGAATTCCCGCACCACCATCAATGGCGGTTATTGAGATATGAAGCAGACTGTGCTTTCGCCGCCATAGACTGGTATGCGGTGTGTCGGTCTCTGCTTGCCAGCGTTCTTGTTGCAGGCCTTGACGAATGGCCGACCAGACTGACTCCGCAGACGAGGTAGACGTCCATATTTGAGTGCTATTACGGCCCCTTCCCTCATCTTGTTCGAGCCGTAATCGCAGTCGGGCGTCAGCCGGCCACCATGAGAACGAGCTCATCAATTCACGATTCGGCGCGGTGTTCTTTTGTGCCGCCGATTGGCTGGGAAACTCCGTTTCTGTCAATATTGAGAGACTGCCGCGCGTATGACGCGGACCGTTAGATTCGAAGTTCACCACCCAGAATTGATTGGCAACGTGCCCCGACAGCACCACACGTTGGGGGTAGAGCCCCATGTCCGACAGCGAGGGGTAACGCTCGCCCACTGCCCGCGCGGCTTGTGCAATCGGCAGGGGAATGTCAAAAACGCGAATATCGATTGGGGTGCCAAACAAGCGCATCCGCCCACCAAGTGAGGTTTGTGTGCTGCCCGGAGGCAGCGACAATTCGCTGAGAGCGGATGTCTCTGCGGCGTGTGCAACGGCCACCACGATCATCGTCGCGACAAGCGCTGCTGGCCATCGGCGCAGGTTGCAGCGCACTTTTCCAAAGGCTTTGAATCGGTACATGGCGTCAAGGCCCCGTCAAATCGTCGCGTTTGACGGCGCTAGCTTGCTCCGGCGCCAAGTCGATCCACGCATTCAACCAGTCCATCGACCATTCTTCCCGCCCCCACGGCGCGTCTACATGCTGCATACGATGCCGTAACTCGTCAGCAATACGGGTCGAGCCCCGTGCAGCCTCGGACCACCCTATTGCCGAATGTCTAATACGTTCGGATACGGCCGCATCGTCCACACCATGCCCAGTGTCGGCCGCGATGACCGTCTGCCGATGCACAGCCGGTATCGCGATTCCCTCAGCTGCACTGAATGGCAACACCGTCACGGAATCATCAGTCGCCTGTGCGCGGCGCAACCGGGAATCGACATTAAGCCAATCGCGGGCCAGGATCTCGACTTGTGCATTTCCGATATCGTCCGCGCTGGAGACGAAGGTATGCCTATCGGTGTGGATGAACGCGGCCAGACGACTCAGCTGCGCCGTCTGCTGTCCACGCAGCGAGACGGTCCCGATAGCGAATACGGCGTGCAGAAGTCCGCCTAGCAACACCAGGGCAAGCATCGCCTCGACTGCGGCCTGCCCGTGACAAATGGAACGATGCGGCCGTGATTTCATGGCTGAGTCCTCGACACATCGCCAGGCAGGATCGGGCTCAGTCGTGCTTGCCAATAAGGACGAAATAAGCTCGCGAGTTCGTTGTTGCCATCGTTCTGTGACGGTGGCGCAAAATAGACCTGCGCTGCGCTGTTGACCGTCACGAATCCGTTTGCGCCCAGGCCATGGTGGGCATATCGGCCTAGCGGAGTCAATCGCGAATTCGTGACCCCCTGCATACCCGACCGCGCGGCAGAATGACGCAGCTGAATGGCGAAACGCAGCGGACCATATGCCGCATCGTCGTTCAGTTCGTAATAGTTGGGAAGCCCGCGACTCGCCCAATGCGTTGCGCTGAACTCGGCGTAAGCCTTCGCCATGGGATTACTGCGTCCCGAGGATAAGTCCCATGTTGTGTACTTGTGTACCCACCGCCAGAAATCCTGCTGCGCAAACCCGTGCGGCGGCCGTTGACTGGGGCGGGGGTTCTTTTTCGATTGAGGGCTATTGTCTCCCCACCCCATTGCATACTCGCGGTAGTAACAGCCAATCCAACGATTGGAGCGCAACGCGTGAAACGACAAGGTGTCCCGTGCCGACCAATGCCCGTCTATCTCTAACCGAGTATTCCCCCGACGGCGCAGCTCATGACGCTTGGCAGGGCATTGATCTTTCACGATCGAGTTATGACGACGAGTCTGATTGCGCCGTTGTAGAAAGTCATACCGTTGTGCTGCATGCTCGACCATATGGCGCAGTCGGCCCGCATCGCGCCCTGGATAAGACCGGATATATCCCGGCAGGCCATCCGACAACAGCGCGATCTGCAATGGCCCGCCCTCAGGTCTGCCGCCCTCACCGCCATACTCCGGATAGTTTGCGCGCAAAACCCGCGACATCATTTGCTGGCGAGAGTTCTTTAAGCTTTCCACGACGGAAACGGAGGACTGCTGCAATATCCGGTGCACCACATCATCGTGCTGCTGAAATGCATGCGCTAGTGCAGGCGCGATATCCTCGGTCGACCGGGCCTGCGCATAGGCTTTCCCTACAGAAGCCCCAAAGAGTCCCGTGATCAACGTGGATGGCGGGTTGCGCGAGGCTCGCTGTTGCGCTTGTGTCTGCCCGTACTGAGCCCACGAGGACAAGGTGACCAGATGCGCCATCGCAACCTGATGCGCCACGTGAGCGCGATTGATGTAGGCCAGCATATTCAGGCTTCGCGCCTGCGCCACGGCACCGCTATATGCCACGGCGTCTGCGGCATGCGTCAAACGTACGCGGGCGCTTGCCGTCTGGCTGACGTTATATAAGGCAATCCAGGCAATACTGCCCACGGAGATCAGCGCCAGTACCAGCGGCAATGCCTGGCCACGCATCACGATGCAGGTCTTCAGCGCGATCGTGTCCGTCATTTTGCGTGCCCCGTGAACGACTTCAGCGTACGCGTCTTGGTCTGTGTCGTCGATTTGCCCGCAGCCGACTGGGCTGTGCGCGACTCAGCGGTGCCATCCTCTCCCGCGATTTCGCGCACCATCGCTGCGGTTTGTGCGCGCACCACCTGTCCAAATAACTGGTAGACAGCAATGGCTGCGACCGCAACCAACGCCACTACGATGATGTACTCGGTCAATACCTACAGAATTGAGGCCATCCGATTGAGTTTATTAATGATTTTGGCTTTGACTGTCTAATTCAGTATCATGTATTTGGCGATCTAAGCCCTTGATTTTATTGATTGGCGCCGGGAGTTTTAGACAGCGATTTTTGCCCATTTCCCCTTTTTGGATATCTATGTGCAGCCACTACCAGGGCATCAAAAAGCGCGAGCAGATGGAGAAGTATTTCCGGGCTCGAGGCATCCCGTTGCCTGCCAACTGGGACATGTGGCCGACGTACACAGGCGAGTTCATCCGCCGGCCGCCGGAATGGGATTCTGGCGATGAGGCTGTGCCTGAGCGCGAGGTAGAGACTGGCCGCT
The DNA here is from genome assembly GCF_002261185.1 of Bordetella genomosp. 4. Lineage (GTDB taxonomy): Bacteria > Pseudomonadota > Gammaproteobacteria > Burkholderiales > Burkholderiaceae_B > Bordetella_A. The sequence goes on along the minus strand of NZ_NEVQ01000012.1, from coordinate 429,386 downwards.
GGGGATTGGTATCCGCCATGACGCGTGCGGATGGTTTGGCCAAGGCTGAGAAGCTGTCGACCTTCAATGCCAGATCTGAAACGGCTGCCAAGTCCTATACGTTCGGCAACGCATGGCGCAAGGGGCAGCACTGCATTATTCCGGCTGCCGCCATCTTTGAACCAGACTGGCGATCAGGCAAAGCCGTGGCTACTCGATTCACTAGGGCCGACGGCGCTCCGATGGGGATTGCTGGACTCTGGGACAGGAACAAAGACGCGGATGGCAACTGGCGATACAGCTACACCATGCTGACCATCAACGCCGACGCCCACCCACTATTCAAGCACTATCACCGCCCAGACAAAGAAAAGCGCATGGTCGTCATCCTGCCAGACGGCGCATATGGTGATTGGCTTACCGCGGGTCCAGGCGAAACGAGGGATTTCCTACTGCCCTACCCGGCTGATGCGCTAGTAGCTACGCCCGAGCCAAAGTAACCCCCCTCTTTTCGTAACAAACACCTCTGCCGCCCAGGCAATGCCTGGAGCGGCTTTTTTTCGTCTGTCCAAAGGATTCGCCATGGCATCACCGATCGAGTTAACCGCCGAAGCCCTTCGCGAGCAATTGAACTACGACCCGGAGACCGGGATCTTCACTTGGCGGATAGCGAAACAGAAGGTCCGGGCTGGACAGGAGTGCACTGCCACCAATAAGGGCGGCTATATCGTCATAGGAATATTCGGCAAGTACCATTCGGCGCATCGACTGGCTTGGCTATATATGACTGGAGAATGGCCACAGGGCGAGATAGACCATATCGACCGCTGCAAGACCAACAACCGGTGGCGCAATCTCCGCGATGTTAACCACTGCGGCAACATGCAGAACGTCATCCCAGGAAGGCCAAACAAGTGGGGCCATCGGGGCATTTATCAGGATCTGCGCACAAAGAAATGGGTGGCTGGGATCAGGGTCAATGGCGCCTATCGATACCTCGGCGCGTTCAGATCGCCCGAAGCGGCAGCTGCGGCATATTCAGCAGCCAAGCTAACGATGCATATCCCCAACGAACCCCAAAAACAGGGACAGTTGGAAGCCTTCTGACTGAAGGTATAGTACTGTTTAAATAAACAGTAGTTTGCTATGCCCAGATACCCCGCCCTCACCATTCGCGAACTCCAAGCGATCCAGGAAGCCAATAAAGGCAACCCGGCAGTCCGTCGTTTGCTCTGGGAGATTCACCGCCTGCACGAAGTGCTGATTAGTATGGACCTACATCTGCGCGGCCTAGATCCAGACTTGAGCTATTTCGTCGGAGTCGCCAAGAGCCATTGCGTTGTCCTGCTTGACCAAGAGCCGGCGGTGCGGTGGTGCCGTTTCAAGGACGAGGAAGCAAGAAGAAAAAGTGCGGCTCTTGGAAATATCAACGCCCACTATGGATTCGCCGCCGAAGCGTTTGTCGGCCCTAATCAGCCAATAGCGACGCCTCGCCGCAAGCGGCGTAATCGGTAGACCGGATGTAACATACGTTTACTATGATCTATTCCATCCCCGAATCTCTGCAGGACTCGCACGACGGCGAGGAGTGGGCGATAGCCACCATCCTGGGCGGGCGCGTGGTGGCGTTGCGCTACCTGGCCGACGTGGCGCCGGACCTTGAACTGATCGAACCGGCGATCAAAGAATGGCTGGCCAGCAATCCTATCGAATTGCGTGAGTTGCAAGCTCTGGGGCCGGTGAGCGTCGGAGTTGTCGGAGTGCAGGGGTTCGACCAGCGCTGGCGTTTGACGGAGTGGCGGCTTCGCGGCAAAAGTTCGTGACAGACATCAAGCAACTTTTGATGCCGGCTCGAGAAACAAGCCTTCGGCGCGCGCCGCAATCCGTTTGTGGATTACCGCGATTTCATCAGCTTCTCTCAGCACCTTAAACCCAGGTCGACGCGCCCTGCGGCGTTGCATATCCTCGGGGAGCAGAGACGTGATATCCACGTTTTGGAAGAAACTGCGATTCCCGCCGTCGGCCCAGGACTCAGAAAACATCCCATGAGCAAGGATCACATCAAACCGATCCAGTTCTACATGGTAGTAACTGAAAGCAGTTACGTTCGTTTCCTGCAAGATAGATTTACCGTTGATCAAATCCTTTGCGCGAATCAGTACACCATCAATAAATAGGTGGTGCCAGGGAGAAACGCGTAAGTCCTGGCTGGGCAAATTATCCCCTAGCGCCCCGGCCAAAATCCGTACGGGTAGGGAGGCCGCTCGCTGTTCTGGAGTGCGTAATGTGATGGCATGGTAATGGCGCCAGCCTACCCACTTAACCGTCCGCAATCCCGAACTACTCATTATTTTGTCGCCAATGGCCAGAGACTCAACGGCAACTGGACCACTATCTGTCTCAATCATCGTTCCTTTGACAAAGCAGACAGGAGTGCCAGGAAATGGATCCGTATTGTATGTCACCACCTGGCCGAGAAAATATTCATCGCCGGAATCGGTAAGCACCAAGGCGTAGGCATCCGGATTCTCGAGATCCCCGTCGTCCTGATAATGATAGATTATGCCCTCATTAACGAAACCCACTATCCTCCCAGTGACGAATTCTCCGCCGCCCACTACGTCCCAAACCCGAACGTGCTCCCCCGCTGTAAAGAATTGCTCATTTTCACTTCTGAGATAGTTGCCCGCGAGTGGGGTGTAACCGTGGCTGACGATTAGTTGCCCATCTTCCCCGAGATTTAATCGGTAGGCCTGTGAAGCGACAAATTGAATCATGATCTACCCCTGTGAGGAGGATTGATAGCAACAGTTTTCTGCTTATAACAAATTATTTGTGCTTCGCGTGGTTATTTTTGTTTCAAGCTCAATGTGCGATCGCCTGCGCCCCACCGTACTCGCCAGCGTGGGATTCGAACCCACCACCGGACAGCGTTCTATTTCTTGCCCGTGCGCCTCCACCCGCATCGCTTTGCGCCGGTCTCATTGTGCGCCAAGATTGCCTTGGCCGTGGTGTCGGTCAGCACGTCGAGGCTGCTGATATAGATTGGCCGCGCCCACGTGCACGACGTATCGACCGTGACGAACTCAGCTCGCTCAGTCACGTCGCCAGTCGCGGCGCAGGCGATCAGCAGCATCAGCGTCGCCAAGACTGCCCAAATCCGCGTCCACATCTGCTTTCTCCTTGGCGGCTTGGGCGATCTCGCCTGCCGCAGTGGCGTTGCGTTGTGCACGCTCCGCCTGTTGTTCCGCCCTCGCCTGCTCCTTTGCTCCTGAGCGCCCACGAAAGAATGCCCAAGCCAGCGCGGACAGCAATGCAACCGCTGCCGCGATCCAGCCTTTGAACTTGTTCAGGATTGCCAGCAGGGCCGCAGTCATAGTGCTTTCCTGGCCTTGTGCTTGGTCCACAGCACGTAGGCAGCAGCGGCCACGCTGACGAGCGTCAGGCCGACGATGACAGTACGAATCCAACCGGGCATGCCCTCGGTGTCCTGAGCGCTGCGCTTGACCTCACCGAGCAGCGGTGCGGCCTGGTTAACCAACTCGGCAACTGCAGCAACGCCACCGGTAGCAACAGCAGCGCCTGCAGCCTTGCCTTCAGTCGTAGCCAATACCGCCTTGGGCTTGGTCGGCACGATGCCTGCCAGACGCAAGGCTTCGTCGATCGTCGCATCGTCGTACCAAGTGTTGGCAGTCTTCAGCGGTCCTGGCCCATTCTCATGCCGGATGATCGCCTCGACCATGGGACGCAGGATGCGGTAGTTCTGAAAGTCAAGCTTGGCATCTGGCGAGGCATCCACCAGATTCGCCACCTGATTGATGTATGCCTGCGTATTGTTCTCGCTCGGCGGTGCCCAGCGGCTGATGGCCTGCCGCACGGAGTTGACGTGGTACTTGTCTTGGTAGGTGATCAGCGTCCGAGCGATGGCGCGGATGCCCCAAACCGGCTTTGTGAACACCGCGAACCGGCCATCGGTCTGCTGATTCTGTGGCGCCAGACCCTGCCAGGGATCGCGCAGCTCGATATTTCCTGGGTTCGCGTTCCTGATTCCGCGCGGATTTTGTTTGCTCATTTCTTCGTCCATTCAGAAAGGCCTTTGGGCTGGTCGCCAAGCCGGAACAGCACCTGATCCACCTTAGAGTTCAGGTCCCGCAGATCGGCCCGGTTATCGCTACGCAGTCCGGCGATCTCGCGGGATACCGCTTGCGCTTGCGCCACCTGGGTAGCGTCAACCCGCTTTGCTATTTCCATGGCGCCCTGGGCCGTGTTATCGACACGGGTGATGTAGGAGGTTAGATAGACCAACGATGTGACAAGACCGATCAGCATGGGAATGTTGATGGTCTTGTCGAATCGCCAACTTTGACGCTCGGCCTGCTTGTCGTCGTGCATCACGACCCCGGCGTAATATTGCTGGCCGTCATGATGTCGTTCTCCAAGAACGCCAACATCGTGGCGTACTCGGGGCGGCTCATATCGACGCCTTCAATGTGTACGCGGCCAATTGACCCCGAAAACGCTGCGCTGTACTGTTGACGGCCGATTTTCGGGCGTAATCCTGCGCGAGGTGTCGTCCGCGTCACATCACGCGCGACTTGCACGCCATTGCGCCGCAGAGTCATGCCGCCGGTGGTACTGAATGTCACGGCAGCGAGGAACGGCACGCCATTGGTGAAGCTTCCGGGCGCTTGAATTACTCCGCTTCCTCCATGCGGCGACACCAAATTACCTGACGTGCCCGATACATAAAGTAGCGAGTTCGAAATTGAATTATTGAAGTACGTCGAAATGAGCTGCGCACCAACGGTCATGGACGCCACAATAAGCAGCGTGAACTCATTGTTAGGTAGCGTGTAAAAGTGCTCGTCCGTGGTCAACACTGACAACCCGCTCGTGCCGTCAAAATCAATGCTCGGAGTGCCATTAATCCCCATTCCAGGCTGAATGCTTGCGCTGGAACCCCCCTCCGCGTCCGGGTCACGCACCCAATACGCACCATCTGCGCGGCATCTCCAGGCCCCTTCGCGGACGGTCCCGGTTGGCACATACCACTTTTCATCAGGGTCAATCCACGTAAGGCCCGCCGGATCTCCATTTACATCCGGGATAGACGCGATAGATAGTTCATTCTGCGTCGGGATGGATCGCGCGCCAAACTTACCTTCCATCGAGGACACCTCGAAGTTATAAATTTCCATGCGCCGTTTCATTAGAAACTCTCCGAACTGTGGGGCATATAGGCATAAAGGGCGGAACCGTCCAATGCAGCAGTACCAAAAGGTTTAGTGGCGCGCAGCTGCCCACGCGGCATCTTCGCGGGATCGTCGCGCGTGTCGATGTATTGACTGTTAATGGCGTAGGTCACGCGGCGGAGTGCGCCAGGCACAGGGGTGCTGGCGAGCTGTAGCGTTACCGCGGCCCCGCCGTTGCTAAGCGCCACGCTGGAAATGCTGACTTCCGCGCCAGCGCCGTCATAGACGTTGAATCCCCAGCTACCCGGATCAGTAATGTTTGGGTCGCGCTCAACCGGCAAGGAGGGGAAAAGACGCAATGTCGTCGTGCCGTCGTACTCGATGCAATCCCACAGGAGAACAGGAGAATCCATACGCAAATAGTGTGCTCGGATCAACGCCGTCGCATTGAACTCTCCTTTGATGCCATGGCTGTGAGATGAGCGGTGCAGCAGGTCGCTGCTAAATGGCAGGTGATAGCTGGGCCCAGAAAGAATAAAGTCTCTCGGGCGGCTCTTGCACAGCCGGTAGATCGCCTGCACAGCGCGTCCGATATCCTCAGGAGGCAACGCACCGCGATAGAACGAACTGGGCTGAGCGACCATCCATGGAATGGGCGTCTTCTGACTGGTGTTCGCCACGCAGGCCGCGTTAAACGAGTCCCTCAAATCGATCAGCTGGTCGTCATAGTTCGAATCGCTCATATCTGATTCACCGTGGTCCCAGTCCACGTACGCAACGATCGGCGTCAACCCTTGGGCGCGCAGCAGATCAGCCACCCGCTGCACGATCGCAACTCCATCAATGTAGAGGGGCTGCCCCTCAACCAGAGAATCGATTGATACTCCGCCCCAGCCAAGATTGACCGCGACACATACCGGCGCCACCCCTCGGGAAATCTCCAGCCATCGATAGAACTGATACGCCGCCCCCTCGGTGATGGAAGTCGCTTGACTGGGTACTGTGTTTAGATCGCTGGTGAGAGGCTCGAATCCCGTGATGGTGCTTGCGTCCACTCGCTGGATGGGCTCGCCTTGAGCGCGCTTGCCGCGGTGAATCCCGATATTAGTTTTAAGTAACGTAGCAGGCCACGGATTATCGGTGTACAGCAACTCCTGCGCGCCTCCCGCAACCTGGCCAACACTGTTGCTTTGACCGTTCGTGACCAGGATGTAGGCGTAGTTCAAGCCGCCTCCGATCGTCGTGATCTTGGCAAGAATCTGCTCCGTTGCATCATCACCGCCCACCACTCGGCCAGCGGAATCGACCGTCACATCTTCGACCACGTCCCAAGGATCAACAAGGGGTGCGGCGCTCCCGCGCTGTCGGGTTAATGCAGTTATTTGAGCGTTATCCGCCGATGCTTGAGCCCTTGTCACGTCCTTGCTATTCGCCACCTGCACATCCGACCACTCCCACCCGGCCGCGGTCATCACCCAATCTCCGTTCTTCGCGGGGTCGGCGTCATTTGTCACCCGCCCAAGCGTACCAACCGCCTGCGAGGTGTCGTCCACCATGCGCTTTTCCGATGGGCTGTCATAACTTATATAGACAAGCAAATTGTCATAAGCGGCCGCCCGGTCTGCCGCTTCCTCCGCACGGGAGGCCGCGTCCAAGGCGGTGCCGGGATCGGCAAGCCGCTCGATTTCGGCGTAAGTCTTGCGCGAACGCCCGAGGCGATCCACCCAAACTGGATTGACCAGATCATTCATCGCCGAGTCGAAGTTCTCCGCGTTGTCGTAAACATCCTTCACGGCGGTGCTCGGCACAGGATTGCCAGTTGCGTAAGTCGTCATACTGTCGCCCAATAAAAAAGGCCCCTCGATTGAGGGGCCTGCGTTGAGTCTGGGTTTAATTAGGTTGGAGGGAACTCGTCGTCTGACGCGTACTCTCTGTCGTCGTAGTTCTCGGCTTTGACCGAAACAGCGTTGTTGCCTCTAGGCGCGATGTCGGTAATCCATGCGGGAAAGCAAAATCGCTCGGACACACCGAAATAGGCGTGAGGTAGTTCCATCTTCAGCGTCACCTCGGGCCATGGCGCAGGCAACGGAACGATGACCTCATAATCATCAGAGCCGCGCTCGGCCGGGAATGATCCGGAGAACGTGCCGTCTGGCTTCCTGTATCCAAAGATATGAGACTGCCCTTCCTCCCAGCGCATTTTCTCCGAGAGGCGGACCCGCGCAGAACCGCCTGGCGCTGGACTGATATCCTCGATCAACGCTGACTGCCCGTATCCCGGGATGTCGGCAAACAGCGGGACATAGCTTTTGTATTCGCTGTTGAGCGCGTCCAACTCCGTGCCGAAGCTATAAGACCAGCGCCGGTAACGCATTTGGCGACGCCGCCGCATGCCGATGCGCCAAGCTCTTACGCCATCAAGAACGCCCCTCGCCGTCATCTTTTCGACTTTGGTGAATGCATCGCCAGGCAAGCCGCAGCGCACAACGTCCTTTGTCCAGGTATTCGGGTTCATAAACTCGACCTCGACGCCATCGGCGTCCTCAGGTAATCGAGCGGTGAACTCGCGACGCAGGGGAGCAGTCATGTTCTGAGGCGAATAGGCCTGCTCAAACACAGTACGGACACCCTCGCGGATTGGCCGCACCTTGCCATCGGATACCGTCACTTCCCCCATGCCGGCGGCCACAGCAAGCTGTAGCGCTTCCTTGACCGTTGTCTCGTCGAATACGTAGTCGAGGGTTTCGCCTCTCGAAAACCAAATCGAATGCAGGCGCTGCAGCTCTTCCATATCGATCTGATCATCGGTATAGCCGATCGTGGTCAGGATGTATCGGAAGAATGCCGAAATCTGTCGGGTGGCCTGCGGCTCCGTCCAGGTGTTATCAGGATTCAGCTGCGGTAGGCGGCGTTCTACAACGAGGTTGATCTGATTCTCAGATTGAGCGGCAATCCGACCACCTGAACGCAGCGACACGCTTATGGTCGTCCAGTTTGGATACACAGTGCGAATCGGCAATCTGGCCTTCAGACCGTACCAGTGGCATTTGTCTTGGACCTGCGTGCTTGTGGAATTAGCGGTGATACGACGCATGCGACAAGCCGGCCGGATGGGCGTCGGCAAATCAATGCGTTCCGTAAAGCCGATCTGATCAAGGGTTGCTTCGGTGTAGGTACGCGCGACTGTCGTTCGAACGCCAGTATCTATATCCCGGTATTGCAGTTGCACGTCCACTGTGCGCGACTCGACCTCGCCATCATCGGCCACAAATGCCAGTCCGTTCGGGAAGAAGACATCGAACTCAATGGTGCCGGTCGTTTCGTTACCGGGAACACAGACAAACTCCCCCGTCCACTCACCATAGGCATTGCCGCCCATGTAGCGAACTTTGGCTCCCGAGACCGTTAAGGGTGAGCCCTCGGTTTGGAATCGTCCTGGCGCTACCTGAATCACCGTTTCGCCCGATACCGCGTAGATGCTCCGACTCAAATCGCTGGCGAACCTCAAAATCTGCGCGGCCCCGGGCGTCAATACAATCGGACTTCCTGATCCGACTTGCTCGAGACGGACCGTATAGGTTCCGAGCGTTGTCCCAGCCTCTATGGTTCGGATTCGATATGTCGTGATTGAGTCGAATGCACCCAGGCTGATAATCGCATTCTCAACGAGCATCGCGTCCGGAAGGTGGTGAAACCATCCTGTGATTTCGCTTATCTGGTATCCGGGCTCAGATTCCGTTGGCGGCACGCTGATTGTGACCACCTCATACGGGATGGGATACTCAACCTGCACGATCGAGCCAGGGCCCCAGCCCGGAGGCCATTCACCCTCTAAGCGCTCGATGGCATCCCAATTGAACACGTAGGATGCAGGGTCGGTATTGTTCCGGTTGGCAGACTCCGTTGAAAGCTCAAGACCGGGCGTGCCTGACGACGTGCCCCCTACCTCCTCTGTCTGGTGCCAATGCTCCGATGCATAGTCTCCGACCAGCTCGGCGCCCGGCGGATAAAGCACGTAAGTGGCGTCCTCTCCGAGTGTGTCGAAAGGGGTATCGCCCACCTTGACGTCACCCGACTGGACGCTATAGAGCCCGGGACCGACGCACGCCAGGAACTGTACCCGCTGTTCGCGCTTGTTCTCAAAGAAGCGGTGCGGCGGCGTCAGATACTCTGGATAGCGAATGTGACGGCCGGCGGTTTCGGGCACCACCTCACCGAGTTTCGCCTGATTGGCCTTAGCGTCCACCGTTTGGAGCTGTTTGCCTTGCTCTGGCGAGTTGTAGCTAGAGCTGGCCGTCTTGGGCATCATCCAGCCGAAAACCGCGTTGAAGATCTTGCCGATGATGCTGCCGATCGACTTAAATACACCTCCGCCGGGCGTCACGAACACGCTCACGACAGCTTCGGGGGCAAGTGCATTTTCCCAAGCCTCAGGCGGCACCTCCACGTCATCAATCTTGACAACGATTGGAAGCGATTCACGCTCGCGCCATTCGATCTCGTTTTCGTCCAGGAAGCCCGCGAAGGTATCACCGTTCCATTCGTTCTTTTCCACTGGGATGTCCGGCAGAAAAGTCGAGTAAATATCAATCCGCATAGTAGATAACTCGCGTATAGCGCTCTTCGAACTTGCTGGGACGAGTCAGGCAGGGACCGGTGCCCACATCCGTTTCCAGAATCCACTGACGTCCGTCCGCCTCGACTACAAGGCCCACGTGGACGCACAGTTTTCCGCGCCAGGCGGTAGCTATTGCCCCGGGAGCCCGTGGGGATGGATTGAGCCCATACGATTCCGACACATCACCACAGGCGGAGGTGATTTCTTTCAAAGCGCCGGGCTTGGCCGTAGGACACGACGGCAATAGCGGTCCACCGAAAAGCTCGAAGCGCGCATCTCTCGTCATACCCCAGCAGTCATACTCATCCGGCCCTCTGGCACCCGCGACATAGCGGGTTTTCAGATAGCGCGCGATCATAGATACCTTATGCCTGGCGCAGATTCCGCCGAGTAATAATCTCGTGGCCACCGCGTATTCAGGATGTCGAAAAACCCAGCCTGAAACTGTGCCTCATCACCCTCGAAGGCTCCACCACGCATCGTCATGATTTGCGGCGCGCGAGCAGGAGCCGACTTATCGCTCTCCAGGTACTCGCGATAGATCAGCTTGACCTCAACGTCGCTCTCAAGAGCTGTATCCACATAACGTTGCGCCCGGCCATCGAGCGCTGGGATCCCAAAGGTGAGAGTCTGAACACCCGTCGCGTTCTTGGCAGGAAGCGCAATGCTGAGCGACGTCGCCTGAAACCACACCATCTCGGACGTTTCCAAACCCAGATACTGATCCTCGAACCCGCAGCAAACCCGAATCCATTCGGTAGGAAGTTGAATCTCCAGCGTAGGAATAATCAGCTCTTCGGTCGGCGCCGAGGCAAAAACCGTTTTGAGAATAGTCATGCTTCTGGCCACTCCCGGTTCATAGCCAAATCGAATATGTCAGCGTGGATGATGTAATCCGGCAGCAAAGCCCAGTCTTCTGGCAACAGCGGGCGTTCCCATGCTTCCATTTCCGCTGAGATGAGCCACCGGTTCAAGCCGAATTCATCGGGCCCGGCATACATGTCGACAAATCGGCACACCAGGACTGACTGCCCCAGCGGCGTCCGTCGTGGCATGTTGAACCACTCGGTGCCGTCATTCAGATTGACTTTGAACCAAAGCTCAAACGCAGCCGCCTGGGCATCAGTGAAAATGAAGCTATAGCTACCGATGCTGGGGACGCTCGAGAATTTCCGACGCTGCCGGGCTCGGCCAGACTCCATCGTGGTCCGAGAGAACGGCTGCACGTGACGGTTAGTCTTTCCCTCACGAAGCGGGTGTGGCAGCCCTTCTGGGTAATAGATATCCGTTTGAATCATGCGAATATCCCAGCGACTCGGTATAGTCTCAATAGTCGAATCCAATGTTCGGCGAGACCCATATAAATGCTGCTCATCGCGGCTTACTCCGCACAGGAAGACAAATGGAAAACATGAATGAACTGCAAAAGCGCGTGGATGACCTGGAAGAGCGAGTCAAAGGCTTGCAACTCGGCCTGCACAACCTTGTGATATCCATTTGTGCACGCGGCTCGATAGATATATCGGCAGTCGCGCAGAGCTACAAAAAGCTGAACGAGGCGACTCGAGAAACCTTCGGTCTTGCAGGACTACCATCTGGAGAGGCGATGGATGCGATAGGCACGGTTCTTGAAGCCTCTGGAGCGGCAGTTGATAAGGCCCTCCAGCAGCGTGACAATCCCTTATCAAAAGACGCTCAATAGCCCCGCCTTTTCCATCCGAAATGGCCTTTGCCGCCATTAGATATCGGCCCATCGCCAGCGAAATCCGACAGGATGACGTCAGTTATGTACTGATCATCAACTTGTCGGTTTTCGACGCGGGTCCCAGGCGGGGCGTTGTGGACGTTTACAACGATGTTTGGAGCAGCGGCGGCCTTGCCGCCCGTGGCCTCCTTGTTGCTTACAACCTCCCCACGGCTGTTTGGCAATAAGTACTGCCGGCCACTGGCAGTATTCAGTATCTCTGGAGCACCGTTTTCATTGACCCGATACATCTTCGTCGCGTCGACAGAGCCGCCGTACTGCCGGCCGCCGTAGCTTGCTGCGCTGATGGCCGATACAACTGACATCACCTGGGGAGTGGTCGCTGCGACGGCGGCAAGGTTCGCCGGGAAAGGAGCCGAGTTCCACGCCTTCGATATGGCGCTGTAGGCGTTCACCGTAGCGTCTGCTATCGCAAATGCCTTGGAAGCAGCAAACATCGCCTTAAAGATGCCCGATTGTTCCCCCTGAGACTGACGGAGAATATCGGCCATCGCCCCGAAAGCATCGCTCGCAGAAGAAAGGATTACCGAGTTCTTTGCCTGCTCGATCTGCGCCATGCGGTCAGCGTGCTGTTGCGCGGCCTCCTGCTCTAGTTGGTCATAGGATTTCTGCGTCTGAATCTGGAGTTCTCGCGCGGCAGTCAGCCGCTCCAACTGCTCGGCGTACCGCTTTTGCTCCGCCTGGGCCTCAGCGTCGTAACGCGCTACTTGGTCATCAAAGGCGCCGCCAGACAGCGGAGACACATCACCCATGATGTATTGGTCCGCGTCCTTGGCCGTATCGCCGAACTTCTTCCGTTGTTGGTTCTTCTGGTCGATCTCATAGAGCGTCTTCGCCATGCGCTCAAGATCGGCGATTTGCTGAGGCGTGGCGAAGCTCGACAGCTGATTCTTGGCTTTCGCTACTGCAAGGGCCTCACCGCTCAGCGCGGCAAGTTGCAATTCGCGAGCCATATCGGCGAGGACTTCTCGATCCTTTTTGCGAGCCTCAATTGATGCCTTGGTTGACTCCTTAATGCTTTTTTGGGCGTCGCTATTTCGGTAGATAGCCTCGGCGAGTTTCTCCGCCTCTGCGCGCTCTTCGGCGGTCGCACCTGCGCCGAGCTTTTGAACGGCCGCCAGTTTCGCGCGCTCAACGCCCTGCAATTTCGATAGAGCGAGCTCCTCCCGCAAGTCTTGCAGTCTTTTTTTGACCTCAGGATCGGCGGCTGGGGAGGCGGAAGCGCCGCCAGTGGACGAGCTTTGCTTTCCGCGACGCTCGATTTCTTCGTTGATCTTGCTTAGTGCCTCTTTCGCAACGTTAAGCTGCTCGCCGTATTGCTCCACTTCGGCGCGCTGCTCCACAATCGATCGCGTGGCATTGTCTAGACCCTTCGCATCTACGCCGCGGCCGAGCTGGTCAGAAAGCGCGCTGTAATCACGCTCCATCCCCCGCAAAACATCGCTGGCCTCTTGCGCCCTAAGCTGAACCTTCTCGATCGCCTCTTCTGCCTGCTGGCGACGAAGGCGCAACTGGGCCTCGCCCAGCTTGTCAATCGCATTGGTTAGCGAATTAACATCCGGAACTGCATTGCGCGCGTTATCACCAAACAGTACGAAACCAGCGGCGGCCGACGCCACTAAGGCAATAATGCCAGCGGGCCCACCCAGCAAGGTGAGAAGGCCGCCACCGGCTGCTACATAAGCGCGCTGGGCCGCCGAAAGCGCCGTCTGGGCCGCCGTATGACGTGCTGCTGCGACCGCTGCAGCAGAGTGCGCCCCGCCGAGCCGAGCAGTAGCTGCCGTTTGGGTAGCCGCTGCAGCCGCTGTCCTTTCCTCTGCAATCGCCAGTTTCAGTTGTTCAGCGGCGTGGATGCGCGCCTGAATCGCCGCTTTCGCGTTGCCTAATGACGATGCGGTCAGGCCTGCAATGTATTTTGCCAGCGCGCCAGCGCCCGCCACCGATAGCGCTTTGACGATGAAGTCGATATTTTCGCCCAGAGCTATGATCGACGACGACAGCAACCCGGTCGCGCCATAGGCGTTGTTCGCTTCGCCTACATAGACTGACAAGTTATTGCTGAGATTGCGGAATGCATCCTTTAGGGTGGTCGCCATTCCATCCGCAGCGGCCTTGTTCTCGTCCAAAGCCCCACGGAGACCCTCCGTCAGCATCTGGGCAGTGATGCCCCCGGATACCCCCAGCTCGCGAATCTCCTGAGAAGTTTTTCCAGCCGCGGTCGCAATATCGTTTACGACCGTCGGAACCGCCGCGATCAACGACTCCCACCCATCGGCCTCGACCTTCCCTTTGTTGAGCGCCTTGGTGAACGCCGATACTGCGCTATTGGCTCGGTCTACGCTCGTCGCGTTCTTGACGAACGAATAGCTCAGGGAGTCTGTGATATCAAGGGCTTGCTCGGTGTTGTACCCAAGCGATCGCACAGAGTCGGCCGTGAGGATGTAGACCTCCTGTGCCTCGGACAGGGCGCGATACGTCTTGTTGGCCGTAGTCAACAGGCGCGACTGTACCAACTCATATTCTTCGGTCGAGGAGGTCGCCATGCGCACGCGCTCGGCCATCTCGTTGTAGGCCTCGGCCATTTCGATTAGGCCTCGGACGCCCTGGATGCCGATAAGCGCGCCCATCACGCGTGCCAGATTCGCGACGTTGCTTGACGCCGCCGAGCTTTCGCGCCCAAGACTTCTGACGGCCTGCGCCGTCTTAGTCATCTGAAATTGAGATTGACTGGCAGCCTTATCGGTGCGCTTGAACTGTCTTTCCAGATTGTCGAGCGAAGTTTCGCCGTCGGTCGTTGCCGTCAGGAGTTTGGCTGTATCTGCCTCTACGGTGTAGTAGATGGCGCCTACGCTTTCAGCCATTAATGAACTCCTCGATTTCTATTGCGAGCCGCCTCGACGCGCTCAAACCAATCCATCGTCGCCTGGTGCTGCTCTTTGGTGGGAGCTTTCGCGCCGGGCGACGTACCTTCTGGGCGCGGGAACTTGGCCCGGAGCGCTCCGACCAGGGCTGTCATCGTCGTATTCCAAGCATCCCGCTCAGACAATCCGAGATGCGCCATAGCGATCGAAACATGCAGGCGCGCATCGAACTCCGTGACGTATTCCGGCTCTCCGTCGCTTGGCTTGCGCTCCAACTCCGGCAGATCGCCCGCAATGCCGTGTCTAAGCAGGCAGCGGGCCAAATGAATCACGTTCTCTGGGGGCATGGCGCCGCGCACATAACCTGATTGCGACCAATGTCCCACTAACCCATCAATCTCCTCTTCCGTGCAGGCGTAGATGGTGGCGAGCGCATCGCTAAACCGCTCTTCGGACTCGCCACCCATGACGCTCGCAAAAACTCGGACGATTTCCTTGGGGTCACCCAGGCAAGACATCGCGTAAAGGGACGGGCGCAGCACAATCGTGCGCTCGCCCCAATGAACGCCGATCTCTCCAATGCTGGTGAGGATCATGGATTACGCAGCGGTGACCGTAACGGCGCAAGTGTCAGTTTTGGTCGAGTCTGCCGTACTGGTGGCGGTGATAGTTGCGGTACCCGCGCTTACACCAGTCACCACGCCAGACGAAGCAATGACTGTCGCAACTGCTACGTCACTAGAAGCCCACGAGACGGCTTGGGTCGCGCTAGTCGGCAGCACGACAGCCTCGATGTCATAGGTGTCGCCAATCTCCAGTGATAGGGTAGACGGCACGACTTCCACGGACGTCACAGCGGGAGCATCAGGATTCGGCGTGTCTTCGACTATGAGTCCGGCATCCGATGAGGTGGCTTCGAGTTCGATGCTGTACGTCGCTACATCGTCGTACGGTGCCGACCGACCGAACGAAGCCATACGCGTGTAGGCAATGAACGTAAGGTCGGGATAGGTTAGGCGCGTCCAGATATTGGGCTGCCCACCCGTTGCGACCGGGTTGAAAAAGTGCTTGGTCAGCTCTTTGAGATTCTCGCCACTCGGACCGGTATTGACCAAGGTGCCATCGCCCGAAACGGAGAACGCGAGGAACGTGGATAGATTCTCGCGCAGGTTGCCAATGGAGTCGTCCGCAGTGCCGTCCGCGGCATCCCATTCGGCACTGAAATCCTTGGTTCGCATCGATCCCAAGCGTTTCCATTCGCTGGGTGTCGGCAACGTGTCGCCGCAGCCAATCACATATTCCAGAACAACGTCCCGGCCTACGTACTTCTTGTTTTTACACACAGCCATATCGGCCTCCTTCAAATCAGTTAAAAAATCACCTGAAAATCCAGGCTCATCCAAGGCCTGTTTTCGGTTGTGTAGGCGGGGCCGGCAGGCTCGCCAATCGCCAATACCGATGCGGCCCCACAAGGCAACAGATCGCCCTGCACGGCTTGCATCAGTAATTCCATGTCTGTTTGGATATCGGCGGCGTACTGCCGGCCGCTTTGTGGCCCCAGGAGCAACACTCGAAACCTGGGGCGACGGTCGTCGACGTCCGGCTGAGGGCCGCCCATCGCGTAGATCGCGGCGATCCGCGCCGTCACCAACGCTGGGCTATCGACCCACATGCCCCGGCTGTATTGGTATTTCGTGCCGAGAATCAGTCTCAGCCATTCGACGAATTCATCAAACACCGTATCGCCTCTTTAATATGGCCGGGATAGCGGGTTTGATTTCTTCGAAACCCTTCGTCAAGAACTCCGGCTCGGCGTTGGGATCCCAGAAATCGCCACGGCCAGGGTTATTAGGATCGCGAGGCAAGCCCTTTAGCTTTCCTGGTGCATCATGGACATACTCGGCATAGCCGGCGGAATAGCCGACCTGGCCTGAAACCCTGCCTTGCTTGACATCGATCTGCGGGGCGTACTGGCTATTCACCAGATTGCCTGTGTCCTGCGGCGTCATAACCTGCGCTTGGGCAGCTCCTGTCGCCAGGATCTCGTACACAGCGCCTTCGGTCGTACCTTCCGCGATCTGAGCGACCTTCACCTTGAGATTTCGCCTGACTCGCTCAATACCCTTGACCGGCATCACGTCACCAATTTGAAATCCATGGAGTCCTGGAACATATTCATGTCCCACGACGTCCTTGATCGAACCTCTTGCCACTCTTCTGAGTCGCCCAAGCGGATCATGTCGAGGTATTTAGGCCGGGCGTCCTCGGTGTAGATGACGTGCCGGCTGATGAACTCAGCACCATCGTCCGCTCGTTGTTGCGTGCTTTCCGCAATCCAATTGCACGCGATCGTGTACTCGGGCCCATAGACGGTCACGCCAGACATGAGGTCGATCGATAAGAAAGGCTTCACGGTGGCGGTGTTGGCATAACTCCAACGTGCGATCTCAGACATTCGTCACCTCAGTCGCACATGCATCCACCGCGAGCCGTCCATAGGCCCGCGTAGGCCTTCTTGGTCGGATCTGGCGGTATCAGGCCATCGGTGCAGCCGTACTTGTCCAGGCCGCGCAGCAGACTGAGCTGGCCATTCCATCGATCCGTGAAAGACAGATATCGGAACGACCGGCTAGCGCCTGAAGGAGCTGTCTGGCTGCTGATGTACCGGTCGCCCTGCCCTAAGGCCATCAGACTCACCAGGTACAGCATGATCAGCAGCCCCGTGGACGGCGAGTAATGCTCGTTCAGGCAATCGATGATGCTATTGGCCTGGTCTACAAGAGCCTGAAGCAAGAAATCAGGCAGGACTATCCCTTGTGACGCCAGGTATTCACGTGCCTGTTCTAGGGTCAAGGGATCCATGCCTGATTCCAAAAATAAAGAGGCCCCACCAAGGCGGGGCCAAAAAGAAACCGCCCTAAAGCGGCTTATTCAGTTGGGAACAATGCTTTCAACTCATCGGGCGGCAGTAGCGCGCCCAACTCATCGGCACTCTTTCGGCCATCGAAGTCGATCTTCAATTCCTTCAGCTTGGCGATGATCTTGCCTTTGCGCTCTTTTTCGCCCGTTGCGGCGGCCGGAGAAGCTGCCTCGAGCTGGACCGTGGAATCCGCCTTGCGCACGCGAGTGCGATACAGCGGATGGTTGGCCTGCTCTTCAGTCAGTTCCAGCACAGAACCAATCGGGATCACCTTGACGCCGATGATCTTGCGCGTCGTAATGTATTTGGACTTTGCCATGACTCCCCCTTACGCCGCCGAGGCGTACAGAACACCCGAACGCCCCTGAGCGTCCGCTTTGACCTGCAGGCCGGACGCCGACCATACCAGCACATGCCAATCGTCCATAGGCGTGACACGCGGGATGGGGGTCGTAGTGACGGGCATACCGACGATCGGACGGATGTATTCGCTGGACAAGATGATGCCCATGAATTCGTTGCCAGTTAGCGCGTCGGTGCGCTTGAAGCCAGCAATACCAGGAGTGCGCATCAGCGCGGCCAGAATGGTCTCCGTGCTGTCGCCAGTCGGATTACGCAGGCGCAGCAGGTTAAACCAGATGTCGTCCGACAGGTAGAAGGTGACGTTCCCGACAGCATTGTTCCCGGCACCCTGCATCGCCTTCAGCGCGGCTACAAACACATCGTAGGCTTGCTGGTAGGTGACCGTTGGGCTGGTCAGATCGACGTTCAGGCCAGCGGCGCCCAGATCCAACGCAATGGTGTTCGGGTGCGACTTGATGCCATAGGACACGTAGCCTTTGTAGGCCAGATCCGGCGTACCGTTGGCGAAATCGTCCGCCATATCGCGGCGAACAAAGCGAACCGCGGCAGCCTGATCGTCAAGCAGGGCGTCATACCCTTCGGAACGCATGCCCTCCAGCTCACGCCACACGCGACCAACCTGGGTAGAGTGCACCAACACCAAGGCGCCGTCATAGTCGTAGCTGACATGGTTCACCGGCTTGCGGTGCTGCCCGTCGATACTGCGACGGACTTCCAGCTCATCCGCACCGTAGCGGCGGTACTCGCTGACGATCTTGCCGATATGCACGTTCCGAGCCAGGGGCATCAGATCGTTCATCAGGACGCCGCCCTCGTCGGACAGCATGAGTGCCTTGGTCTGCGTATCGAAATCGCGCCATACGTCTGCCGGGATGCGGGCGTCATTCACCTCCAGGCCAGCAGCCTGCATCAGAGCGGTTTCATGATCCCAGTTCGCGGAGCGTGAGTTCGCGATGAACAGGTGTTGTTTGCGAAGGCCGGCGTTAACTTCCAGGCCTTTCTTATCTACGAAAAAAGCCATTTGGGCCTCCTTAGCGGATCTTGATGGGAACGAGCTGATCCAGCACCGACGTGGTCGGCGTGGTGCCCGGGAAAGCTTTAGCCGGCGCGTCGATATACGCGTGGATGGGGCCATCGGCCACAGCCAGAGCAAAGCGGCCGTCTGCGTCAATCGCCAAAGGCGCATCGTCCACAATCGCCACACCTGCAGCCATACGGCCGGCCATCAGGTCAGCCGAGCGCGGCGTGTACAGACGCATCGAGGAGCCGCCGCCGACTTGGTTGTCGTCGACCGAACCATGCAACTGCTCGCCGATCAAATACCAGAAGTCTCGCTCTCCGGTAATGCCCTTTTGGACCGTCATCCCGCCTGCAGCGGTGGTGATCGTCACTGCGGTGCCTGGCAGATAGGTGCCGGTTGCGGGCGCGTCAACTTCCCGAGTCTCGGGCGTGGTGCGGTGTACGCCACCGCGGTAAATCTTGTTCCATTTCACAGCCATGATCAGGCCTCCTTATTCCGGAACTTCGTCGAATTTGGGCTTGTCGCTACGGTTGCTAGCCAGGCCGGAACCAATCGGGGCCGCCTCGCCAATTTGCTTGAAGGCAGCGTCCAGGGCTTCACCCTGCAAAGCGTTGGCCACGACTTCTCCCAATTTCTCAGCCACGGCCTTGCGCTTGTCAGCCTCTTCGGCGCGCTGATTGGCAGTCAGTTGGTCTGATAGTTGTTTGTGGTTAGCTTGCAGGCCCTCAACCTTTTCACTGAGCGGCTTCATCGCTTCCGAAACAACTTCGTTCACGATGGGTTTCATAGCGGCGCCGAATTCCTTAACCATTTCGGCCCGTTCTTCGGGGGTCAGAGGCATATCGCCCTCCTTATTTGCAGCAGGCCGGGCCTGCGGGTTGAAAAACTGCTTGATCTTGCTGAGTTTGTTGACGACCGTGGCAACCCAAGATTCCTGTCGAACTACAGGGGTTCCCATATCGTCAAAAATGATCTTTCCGCCTTCCGACGTGTACCCATAAACCTCGGACACTCCGCCGTTGCGCACAACCACCGCTTGGCTGTCTGTAAAGTCCGCCACCCAGGCATACTCATCGGCACCAGTAGCAAAACGCTCCTTCGCTGCTCGGTCCAGTCGGGCCTCGCGCTCGCGGAAGGATTCGCCGACCAGAACGCCAGAGTTCGCCTTGATAGGCACAGCCTGATCGGCGTTGACCATCAGGCCTACGCCCTGCTCTGGGGTCGCTGCTCCCACTTCGTCCAATAGAATCGCGTCGTGATCAAAGCTATGGATTTTGGCTACAGCCTGGTATTCGGCACCTTGAGGCGGCTCGTGCTGCTCAATGAAGGCTGCGACGCTGGTGTGGATCGGCGGGACGTCTTCGCCCTTCTCCATGGCTTCCAAGCGCTCTAAGGTGCGCCGGCCGTTTTCTGTGGTTTGAGCCACAGATACGTCCAACCACTTTTCCATGTAGACCCGGTTGCCGGTCAGCTTGGCGTTGCGGTTCCAGGCGCCAATATGGCCTGCGTTGATTCCCTCGGGGCTACGAGCAGAAACAAACTGCCCGTCTAGGGTGGGATGACCAAAGGGCGCAAGCGTGCCATCCAGGGTCTGATACGTGCGCAGGATCTCATCCCGCGGGTACATGATGCCGTTCATGACGACATCGAACGGCAGTGTGTACGAAGGGATAACCCAATGCTCCCGACCGTTGTACGTCTCGCGCCGGATGGCCTGGCTGTTCACCTTCGTGGTGATGTTTACCTGCATCGGCATCTCTATTCCTCCGTCCAAGCGCCTTTGCCCTTGGCTTTCATGACTTCGTAGTTCTTGCGAGCTCGATCAACGATGGAAGGCACGAGCGGCTTGCCCTCGTCGTCAACCAGCACAGTCACCGTGCTGCATTTGCAATTGATCGAGTTTGCGTCTTTGGCCCACCACTCCCGCTGCTGGTCAGTAGTGAAAAGCTTTGCGTGCCGGCTAGCGTGCGTCGGTCGGGTAGTTGGACTCAGTGCTGACATATGCATCTGCTTAGCCTGCGTTCCATACCGGTCGGCAGCATCATCGGCCTCATCGAGCCGAGCCCGCCGCAAAGCCGTCGAAACCTCTGTTCGAGCGATTCGGTTTGCCCTGCCCTCGCTGATTCTGGTCTGCTCTGTTAGGTTGGTGGCAATTTCACGCGGATTGAGCCCGCGAGCCAGGCCGTCTGACAGAACTCGGCTCATATCGGCCCGGACGCTGCCGGACAGACCTTCCATTTCTTCGAACTCGCGAGCTCGTAGCAACGCGATGCGCGCTTGGTATGGCTCACTGCTAATTAGGCTCAGGAGGCTCTGCCTCCCCGCTTTGTAGGCCTCGTATTGCTGCGCAAGGTTAGCGAACTCCTGAGCCGTTCCCCGCTGATAGGCGACGCCCACATAGGTCTCGAAGAACCATAATTGGCTCTCTCCGCCTTCAAGCAAGACGCCATCGACAAACGTCGCCAAGCCATCAAATACCGCCCTCAATAGTCCCTGATCTAGACGAAACGTGTAGGCCTTATTAACAACTGGCTCAGGTGAAAAGCTGTCGATCGCATCGATGTACGCTCGCCTGATGCGGCGCAGACGTTTGGCAAAGTCATTGATTGCGCCACGCTCTAGCTTGTCGACTCCGGTAGGGTCACTGACGCTTGACGGCAGAATCGGCGCTCTTGCCATTAATGAATCCGACCCGTCAAACAGGCGGCAATCGACTGCAGGTCGACCACGCAGCAGGTGTCGCACACCTCGCGCCCATCCTCAAGCTGCCAGCCATCCTCAGGCCCGGAACCGCAGTAGAGATCGCCGCCGCAATCCGCGCACTTTTTCCCGATCGCCTGCGGCGCAGCGATCCGATCATTCTTTTGCAGGATCGCCATCTTCGTCCTCTTCATCGTCCACGTCCGGCAGCGGTTCTATCTCCTCGAGCGGGTCATATCCAGCGGCCTCACGGATCTCGCTACCAGTGAAGATCAGTTCTCCCGTGCCAAGAGACGAGGTATTGATTTCGCTCATCGTCTTTGCGCTGGCCAGCTTGTCGGCCTGGGTCGCTTCCGTCAGGTCATCCCACATGACCGTATATTCCTGGACCTTGTTCACTACGCCGATACGCATCAGGTGGGCAAACATGTCCGATATCTCGTATGAGAGATCCGGCCGGCGCCCCTGACAGCGGGCGTTCATGTACTTTTGATCTTCACTGCTGGCCCGCTCACCCGTCTGCATGCCAACAATGACCTTCGTGGGAATGTCTACTGCTGCGGCCGCCGTCTGAAGGTTGACGTCATATGTCGGGGTCGGGTCAGATACGGGACTGACCAGGGGCGTCACGGTGGCGCCCTGAGTGATCATTAGCGTATCGTTGCCGCGATTTAAGTCGCGAGCCGCCTCATTGAATCGTTCCTGGAACTGCGCAAAGTCAACACCGTAGGCGTCAGCGATTGCCCTTAGGTCAATTTCCTTATCGAAATTAACCCCGAGTTGGCGCGCTGCGTTCTTGAGGAACGACTCGCCGCTTCCGCCCTCCACCTTTTCCAGGCTAACAAAGGCGTTGTACGCGGGCTCCAAGAAGCCAATTGCATCAGCCCGCCAATCGCCCAGAATAAACACGCGATCCGGATGGACCTCCCGCACGATCTGTTGGCCGCCAGCGCCGTCCGCACTGACATGTACTTCTGTGTACTGCCACATCGTCGGCAGCCCAAACGTATCCGGCTGGCGCTCATCATCGCCAAAACGAATTGGCTTAAGACTTCCGGCCCAGGCAGGAATAATGTCGACCAGCTCTTTTGAGCGCTGATCAACTGGCTGGTTCCAGGGCTTGCTATCGCGCAAGCGGAGCAATAGGCCAGAATATCGACCCACCAGCCTACGCCGGTCAGCTTCCGCGAACTTGCGCCAGAAGCGTCCGCCCTTGAAGAGTGGCTTTAGACCTTGCTCCCAGGCCGTTTCGCCCTTGGCATTGTCCTGGTCATCGCCCTCGATCAACCAGGGGTTGGTCTTCCAGCAGCCTCCGATGATCTTCTCGACCACGCCATGCGCAATTCCACCCCGTCGGTAAAGCTTGTAGAAATCAGCGAAATCCAGCGACTCAGGGAAGCCATACTCACACCAGGCCTGCGGACGCTTATTGTCTATCCCCTGGCCGCCCATGAGGTTGCTCATACGGGCGCGCGCCAGCCGGTAGTCATTCAGCGCCTGATTGACTGCCAGTTGAAGTTTGTCCGTCGTCATGCCTATTCCGATTTAAGGATCAGCCCTGTTTTGTCGTTCTCTCTGATGAGCTCGACGGTTGATAAGGCCGAATCTCGCCAGACTCGAGTTCCCTCAGGGCCAGCGTTTTCCACGGCTACCGCCCGGGCGCAGGACAGGCACTTAGCCCTCACCACCATCGCCCGGCCAGTAGACCGTTCTGTTAGTTTGAAAATTGCCATTAGCGTCTCGGCAGCAGTACGCCCACAGGTTGAGTACCACCCAGTTCCGTCAGCGCGTAAACCATCGCATCGAGCCGGTCAGGCGATTTCTTGGCCGTGGCCGGCACGTATTCCATAAGTTGGTTCTCAAGCGTGTACAGCGCACCCCTATGTGCCACCCGGCCCTGCGCGTACAAGGCTGAAATCGGTTCCGCTCTGGCGAATTTCCCTTTGCTGGCGTGGACGCGGATGATCTTGCCTTTGAACCCGGCATTACGCAGCGTTTCCTCTGCCATATCGCCGCCCTGGTTCGTCTCGATGACGATGGCGTCTGCGCTATGTTCTGCGTATGCGCCCATAGCCTTCAGCGCCCAGCCATTTGGGCTGTATTTGCCGCTGTAGTCGCCATCCACCGAGAACTTGCGGGAATCGCCATGCCCGTACGCACTCGCAGCCACAATGCCAGTCTCGTCGCTTTCATCGCTGTTCGTGGCCTGCGGGTCGATGGCCACCACCGACCGATATGGCTCGGCGCCAATGTGAAGCGCATGGGCTGCGGCAATAAGCTGCTCGTCCCACAGCGCGCCCTCAGCATTGAACCGTCGAGGCCGCTGCATGTACTGCGCCTCAGCCGTCCTGCGATGCGAGAACAATGCAACCCGATGGCTCTCGTTATGCTTGTAGGGCCACAGCCAGCCGTCCGGCAATCCATGCTTGATCGGTATGCCGTGGGTGTTTTCCTCGGGATACGCTAGGCTGTTGTCAATGATGACCGGCAGGCAGAGGTGATGCCACTGTTCCCCCGACCCGCCACGCAATAAATAGCCGCTCAGGTCGTGGTAGTGAATCCGCTGCATGATGACGACCATCGGGGTCGTCTCAATCGCTAGGCGGCTCTTGATCGTTTCGTTAAAACGGTCGTTGATGCCACCTCGTACGGTTTCGCTGTAGGCATCGTCAGGCTTAAGCGGGTCATCGATCAGTAACGCACCCTGCCAGCCCGGCTCCATGTGCCCAGCCCGAAAGCCCGTAACCTGGCCGGCGGCAGACGAGGCATATACGCCGCCACCATGCTCGGTCCACCACATCGCCTTGCTATCAGCATCGTCCCGCAGCGTCATCGGCCACATGGACTGATACACCGACGATTTGACAATGCCCCTCGCTGTGCTGGAGTTCAGCAGTGCCAGGCTGTGCGAGTACGACAAATGCAGGAACCGGGCGCGGTTGTTCAGCGCCAAGCCCCTGCTAATCATGTCAATCGTGGCAAGCTCGGTCTTGGTGTACCCAGGCGGGACATTTATGATGAGCCGAGTTATCTCGCCATCAATCACCCGCTGCAATGTGCGCTGAATGACCCGGTGGTGAGGGGCAACAATCATCTTGGCGCCCATTCGCTGCTTGAAAAAGTAGCGAGCGAAGAACAGGCCGTCATCCTGACAGCGAATCTTTGCTACCTGCCGGATTACATCGGGATCAACCTCAGAACTCATCTTCAAGGGCGGATACGGCAGCGGCGACTGATTTTTCATCGACCACCACCGTTCTGTGTTCCATTGGCTTGCCGCCTGGGCCGCTCAATTCCCGTCGATTGGTGAACATACCGCCCTGCTCTTTGGCCGCTTGCTCGAGCAACGATGCCGCGAGAACGATGTTCTTGCGCTTCATGGCGTCTTGGGTCATGCGATGCAGTTGGCGCAAGCGATACGCTTGGTCGGCAATCGGGATTTCCGCGACTTCCTTGCGGAATCGCTCACGAGTCTCAAAAAACAAGTCTCGCCACTTTTTGGCCAGAGTTGCACCGGACGCCTTGGTCGGGTCATATTGGCCCACCTGGTTGCGCGGAACTTCAATGCCAAATTCTTCCTTGACCGCCTCAGATACCTGAGAGGGAGTGTCGTAGCAGGCAAGTGCTTGCACAATGAAGCGCTTGGCCGCCTCATTGAGAGTTGCCATAATTTATTTCCGTCTAGCTCCGGTCTAGGTTAAGCAGCGATCTTCAGGCACGTGCCGCAGGCGTGAGCAATGTTGACCGCGCCTACTTCGGCTGGGCCTTTCGCTGCCTCAAGCAGCCGGCGGACTTCTGCGGATGGCCCGTATCGACGAACCACCGAAACAAACTCTTCGACGTCATGACCGCGCAGCTTCAGCTTTGGCCGGCCGTCTTCACCAAACTTGGGAGAGCCGAATGCGTCTAGCTCGTGGGCGATGTGGCACAACTCATGCTCCACCAGGGCGCAGAACTCTAGGTCGCTACACTGAGAGCAGTAATCCGCTGCCAGGGTGATGACGAACTTGGGAATTCGTCCGAACCATTCATAGAACTGCTGTTCCTGGCGCGCCTTTTGCCACCCTCCTGCGCGGAAAGCGACTTGCTCGCACTGGCCTAGGACTGTCCGGCCCTGTTTGGCGAATGCCTGGGATGCCCAAAGGAATTCCAGGTCGGCATCTAATAGATGCAGATGTTCCGGGTTATGGATCTTCCCGGACTCGTCCAGAATGTTCGCTTGTACCCACTGCCCCACATTCTCAGCCGGGGCCAGCGTTGGCCATAACGGTAATTCGCCATCCATCATGGATTCGGGCGGCATCGGCCGGATTGCGCCGGGGCGGCGCTGTTTGTTTGTCAGCGCCATAAAAGATCCTTAACTTTCCAACGCCGTCAAGAGGGAAACTACCACTCTCAACAAAATAAAACAGGATGTAAAACATCCATTTCCACCAAGAGGAGGTAACGATGGCGCTTTACAAATATCAGCAGTTCCTATCAACGAGCAATCATGGAGCGTTTGATGCAATTCACGGCCCAGGACAACGCAACGAACATTCTGGAATCTATCGCTGCGAGGGCTGTGGAAAAGAGATTGCATCCAACCAGGGCGACCCATTTCCGCCTCAAAACCACCACCAACACTCCCCCGGCCAAGGAAATATTCGGTGGAGACTGATCGTCTACGCTCAATAAGAAACTAGCAGCGCCCCCCCCGCCTCAGATTGCTAGAGACAATCGAACGGGCGGATCGCACAAGGAGACAAAATGGCTCAATACAAAATCGCCCACATTCGTGAGCAAGGTCAGGACATCATCATCATTCCGCTAGGCAGTGACTTCGGCAACAAACCTAGCTCCACTCAAGAAGGCATTATCGAGTCGCTCCAGCTCTGCGCGCGATCAGCAGGACTAGCAGGGACAGTCGTTCCCGTGTGGCGCGTAGGGAGCCGGCACAGCTTCATCGCACCCACGCCATGGCATCCCTATTTCAAGAGCCTTTCGTGGAACGCGATCATGTCCAATCTGAACAAGGTCCTGACTTGCGGATAATTGCTCTACTGCGCGGGAGTTTTCGGCAACAATGACGTCACCGTCCAGGGTGCCATCGTTATGGAATACGCTGGCAGTGCATTTCATGCCGAATCTCCAAATGAAAACGCCCCGGCGAGCAAACTCAACCGGGGCGAATAATTAGGGCGCAAGGTCCCTGCCGTATTGTCCGATATTCTGTCCCAATTGTGGCGAGTATTGGGACATTTGCCCCACAGGCCGCCAAAAATATGCGACAGCCTTTGTGTTTCCGCCCGACCGTTCCACTTGGCCTGAGTCAACAAGGTGATCCAGTACGCGCCTCACGCCGCGCCTCATAGCCTCTTCCGCTGCTGCAGAGCGAGATAAGCAGCGCCCAACGTGGCGCATGATCTCGGCCATGCGAAATTGACGCCCGGGGTAACAAGCCATCAGATCAATGACCTCGCGTGCGTACTTCATTCAAATGCCCTCCACACCAGTTGCTTAAAACTCCCCAGCGCCACCTTGTAGTACGGCAGCCCTATCCCGATCACTCGACATGCCTTGTCCTGACGCAGATGCGGCGGGAGGTCGCCGTACTCGGCCTTGCGGGTATATTCGGCCTGGATTACGCGCTGCTCCACCAATGGCAGCGACTCATATAGGACGTGCACTTTCTTGGCGCGGTCGTGATTTACTGGAATCCGCGCAGGCTCGATGTCATCTTCATGCCCTGGCTGTGGCGGAAATTCACAGAGCGCCGGGGGCTCGTCTAGCATCCGCCGCGGACCAGGCCACTCGCCCTCCCACTGCGATCGCGCCCAGTTATGGATTTCCTGCTCTACCCAGCTCGGGAATCCCTCAGTCATGAGCTACCTCGTATTGCTTGCATTTCTTTCCATACGGCCGGCCCTTCAGACACCTCACCACCGTGTCTCCGAACGGACTGACGCAACGTTTCTCGTTGGCACAGCCGGCGCAGCTGCGTTTGATCGCCGCAGCTTCCTTGCTCAGCAGAACCTTAAGGGGATCTGCCATCATCCAGCGAGGTATCAAAGTAGTCATGTGCGTCATTTCCGTCACTTTGATGCCATCATTCTGCAAAGCCGATGAACGGCAGATTGCTCACCATTGCCACCGGCTTCGGCACGCCTATCAAGCGAGCCATTGCAGCGGCGATGTCTCGACCCAACGAGTACGGACGCCGCTCCATGCGATTGATCGCGCTGGCTTCGGCCTTGCGCGGTTGCTGCGGCCTAACAGTGCTCCGGCTCTCTAGGACGTAGCGCTCGACCGTCACAAATGGACCGTCCCGGCGGCTGGGCGGCCATCCCGTTACCTTGCAGATGACTTTCTCAAGGTTGACGTTCTGGGTGTTTGGCTTGCCGACGTAGAGGCCTTTCTGAGCCAGCAGCGCGAGACATTCCTTGCGTATGCTCTGCATGTAGATCTGGCGTTTGGATGCTTTATTTCCCATCTTTGTCTCCTGAGAAAATGTCGATGCGGACGAAGCCACGCTTCTCGGCATCGAGGCAGTCGTCCACGAACAGCGGGCGGAATATCTGATCATCAACGCCGAGGGCCCTGGCAATGCCGTCTAGGTAGTGCTTGACAGCGCCGATGCATCCGTCCAGGTCACGCTTGATCCTGTTTGGATAGCCGAATATCAGGTTGACGTGGTTGCGGGCGCCAAGCGTTATCTGGTTTCGGCCCAACGCCTCTTTGGCTGCATAGAATCCTGAATGCCTGGCCGACTCGATGGCGGGTTGAAACTTCCTGAAGTTGCCGCGACGACGATTCGGAAACAGGAGGCTGTCAGGCCACGGGAGCATGATGGTTAGGTGGTCTAGGGTCATTCGAATCCCCTTCTCGCGGGTTTACGGTGTTCTACGGCCGGCACCGAGCCAGTGAAGTTCTCGAATCGCATGAACTCGCCCAGGTATGACAAGCTCACTTTGCCGTTCTTGCCTTGGCGGTTCTTCATGACGTGCAGTTCGGCATAACCCTTCCAGTCCGTGTCCGGGTTGTCTTGTTCTTCCCGGTAGAGACCAGCCAGAATGTCGCTGTCCTGTTCGATCGATCCGCCATCCCTGAAATCTGATGGTTTTGGCCGAGGGTTCAGACGCTTCTCAATGTCTCGGCTAAATTGGCTGAGGGCGATAACGGCAATGTTCAGCGTCTTGGCCAGCGTCTTGAGGCCTTTCGTGATCGCCTCGATCTGCTGATACCGCTTTTCCTCTCCCCCTGACATGAGCTGCAAGTAATCAACGATGAGCAGATCCAAGCCATGCTTGCGTTTAACGCTCCGAGCCTTAGCGGACAACTCCAGCAACGTCAGTGCCGGCTGATCGTCAATGAACAATTTCGCATCAGCCGAACGTTGGACCGCGTGTGTAACCCCCTCCCAATGGCTTTGATTCATTCGCCGCTTTGCGTCGGCCAGTGCTGCGGAAGACACTCTCCCCCAGTTGGCAATGGCGCGCTCGGTCACCTCGGTTTCTGGCATTTCGCCAGACCAGAACAAGACGGAGTAGCCCTCTTCAGAGGTGTTGCATGCGATTGTTTCCCCGAGAGCCGACTTACCCATGCCCGGCCGGGCCCCGATCGTCATCAGAGCCCCACGCCGAACGCCGCCATTCAGGATTTCGTCCAAATCCGACAGGCCGGTTTTGATGCCGGGATTGTCAGCAGTCCCGTGGTAGCGACGATCAAGGTCATCCAAGTAGCGAGTCATGGCCTCTTGAATGCTCGCGGGCTCCCGTCGCGAAGTGGAGTCCGCAAGTTTTCCGAATTCTGCCTGCGCAGCATCCAGCAACTCCGCGGCGCTTTTCCCACCCTCTGACACATCCGAGCTCACCTTCATCGAAGCGGCTAGCAGGCCTCGCATCAGCGCCTTCTCCCGCACGATTTCGGCATAGCGGCCCACGTTGGACGCGCTGGGCACAGAGGTCGCGATTTCGTTCAGGTACGACATTGACACGTCGCTGCCCGCGCCCCGTAGGGAGTCTGCAACGGTTATGACGTCTGCAGGCTTTCCAGCCAGCAGCAAGCGGATGATGTGCTCGTACGCTTGGCGGTTCTCGTGCCGATAAAAGGCTTCACCCTTCAGCTCCGGCATACGGTCCAATGCGCCGTTATCAAGCAACAGCCCGCCAATCACGGCTTGTTCTGCGCTCAGGCTGTGCGGAGGCACGGTTTGTAGGTAGTCGGTCATGCTGCCATATCCTCATATCGGCCTTCGCGAATCTTCGCGAAATTCTCGGCCTTGCAAATCCACTCCAAGCCAGGGCAAAACGGCTTTCGATTCCCGCTCGTGACGCGGCCGGTCAAGAATGCGGATTGAGAGATGTAGGTGAAGAACCTGCGCCACCAGTCGAGGTTTTGCCTTTCAGGATCCTCCTTCCAGCGAGTACGCAAATGCTCTTGGCGAGCCGGGGTCCAGTCACGTATCGCAGGTGACGTCGGCAATATCTCGTGGTAGAGCGCGATGATTTCCTGATGCGGGCAGGCAGGGGCGACGTCGGCTTTGCTGACGGCAACCAACCCGATAGGGTTGGTAATGTTTTCCTGCTCTTGTTCTTGCTCCTGCTCTTGCTCTTGGCTTCGAAGGGGCTTAAGAGGGGCTTCAGAGGGGCTTGTCTGGTCGCCGTTTGCACCCCTCCGGTTGGACATATGAAAGGCTTCACCGTATCGGTCAAAGAACGGCCCCAGGAAAGCGTTCTCGGGGAGCGACTCATACTCGCGCTGAATGCCCTTGCAGCGGTTGTCCTTGGGCTCTAGGCGATCGGCTATCTGATATGTAGCCATTTCACGGACCCAAACCACCTCAGACTCTTCGTCGTAATCGCAAAACCCTGCTTCGCAGGCCCTTTCAAGCCCCTTGGAAGCCCCTTCTATGCCGAGCCCAGTATCTACGGCGATATACGCTTTGCTGAGGTAGTAAAGCCCGAGCATATTGGCATGCTGGCAAGTCATCAGATAGAGGCCGACGATCACCGCCTCCGGCCCAGCTGCCTTAAGCGCTCGGCCCGTCTTTCCCGTCCAAAACTGTGGAGCGACTTTGGCGTACTCACGCATGTCCTGCTCCCGAAAGCATGCGCTTCAGAGCCGCGGCCCAGGCATGTACATGCGGCGCCATGGCGCTACGCCGCTTCAATGTGGACAACTTGCGCGCCTCTTTCATCGCGTCCTGGTAGGCTTTCTCTTGATTCGTCATTCCTGCCTCCGCAGGTACGCGCCGAGCAAGCGCTGCATGTCAGACTCGGCCTCTTCTGGCCATTGCCGACGCGCGCGCAATTGGTCGCGGGTTTCTTGGAGCCACTGGATTTGATAGGCGGCTGATGTGGCTTTGTCGTACGCAGCGCCCTGGTCTAATTGGTGGTGGCACCCGCGACGCCCTAGCTCGTCACAGCAAAGCGGAACCAGCAGCGCATCGGAGGCTTTCAAGCCCAGGCCTTTGCCAGCAGCCAGCAAATTCAAATGGGCAGCCTGGGAACGTTTCGAACGGCCGCAGCAGACACAATTCAGCGCCGCGACATTCATACGGTGTTGGCGGCTGCGGAATACGCTCTCCGGCTTGCGCTCGAGTGGGCGAAGGAAATTGAGGGCAGCAGCAACCTTATGGCCCAATCCTTGGGCGCGGTCCGATTTGGTGCGCTTCATTGGAGTTTTGCGCTGAAGGGATGAATTCCAGCTCATTCGCCAAACTCCTGAAGAACGCACTCCAACATTTCAGCGCCGCGAGCTGGCACCAAATGCGGCCACAGCGTCTTGATGGCGTGCGGCTCCCGCAAGAACGCTACGGCATCCTCGTGGAATGCCTCCATGTCTTGTTGCTCGAGTTTGGCGTAGCTAATCGAACGAGGAACGGGAATCACGCCGCCCTTTGGGCCGGGATACCAATCGACAAAGCCGGCGCCGACCTTCATCCACGAACGAAAGGCCTCAAACTCTTCGAAACGCTCCTGGGCCTCGAATACCCGAGATTCCAGTGCCATATGCTTGCGATGAAACCAACCTAGACGCTCCTTGTGAGTGTGGATGTCGAGCATCTCACCGGGCTCAAGCCGTAGAACCTGATTCCACAGCCGACGCCATTGCTTCTTTCCGCGCTCACCTAAACCGTCCACATAACCGAAAATGACGCGGAGTGCAGCCTCTCGATCAGGCTCGGGGAT
This sequence comes from Bordetella genomosp. 4, assembly GCF_002261185.1. Lineage (GTDB taxonomy): Bacteria > Pseudomonadota > Gammaproteobacteria > Burkholderiales > Burkholderiaceae_B > Bordetella_A. The sequence goes on along the minus strand of NZ_NEVQ01000012.1, from coordinate 397,795 downwards.
TTCGCCTGACTGTTGACGCACAAGTGTTATGTCGGCCATCACTGCCCCTCGCCTTGCTTACGAACGGCGCGCAAGATGTTCCGCTCCATGCGGTGACCCATCGTGCGAAGGTCGCGCAGCGCCTCAATCATGTGATCGGCTTCGGCTTGATCAATCTCTCCATCCGCGACTGAATCAGCGGCTACACCAAGCACGGAGCCAGACAGGGCCCCAATCTGCATGGCTTTAGCCTGTAGAGCGGAGAGTTCGCATTTCCAACCACCCGGAGGCGCCGGCGGCACAGCGTCCACCGCCAGACCATGTTCAGCCGCGAACGCAAGGAACCAGTCGTGTGCGTATTCGGCGCCGCCCGCTTTTTCTTCCATCCACTCAGAGAGCAGCCCCGCCATCTCGACACTGATCGCGTCGCCTTCTGAGCGCTTCAGTTTCGATCGCAGGCTTTCCGGGTGAATTGATTTGCCTCGGCGATCCGTCAAAAATCGAGCTGCATCCACTACCCCGCCCGACGTCTTGCGCACGCAGTTATAGAGAACGTCCAGCCAGTCAGTGTTTGTGTATCGGCAGGTCATGCGTCACCTTGAAATCACGCTTCTTTCAATCTTTCGCCCTTGTTGCGGCGCACCTAAGATGCAAGCCATGGACAACAAAGACACCAAACATCAGACCCGGCGCGTATTGATCGCGCAGGTCACTGCTACTCAGCTCTTCCCGATTCCAGAGAAAGCTGAGGACGAAAAACAACATCCCGCTGACGAGGAGCCAACGGAAACAGATAAGGAAAAGGAATGACGGAAACCGAGAAGCTGCTGACGGCAGCTCAAGATTTGGCGCTGCGCGCCTTCGAGGCGCCCAACCAGGAGACAGTGATGGAGCTTTTTCGTCGCCTGTGCGATGAGGAGGATCGCCGCAAGTACGAGACCGAGGGTGCTTGCCAGGGGGTTACGCTGCATTGACATCATGCCGCCTCTCGCTGCGCCGTATCCCTTGCGGTCGGGCGAACGCCGCGGATCCCGTCCTTCAGGCGCGTAAGCGTTCGCATCCCAGGATTTGGAATGTGTCCGTTCATAAATTTGGAAATCCACGAGTAGCTGACTCCGGATTTGTCGGCGACTTCGCGCCACAGGCCACGCCTTGCAACTAGGGATGCCCTGATCTGTTCGGTTAGGTTTGCGCTCATGCGCCCACAATAGCAAAACTTTGCTATTCATTCAAGCAACACTTTGCTAGCAATACATTGCACACTTCGCGCATGAGCAAAGCACGTCAATCAGCCAACGACATTTTGGCCGCCAATCTCCACGCCCTCATGAAGAAGCAGGGCGTGGTGCAGACCGTGCTTGCACAAAGATCGGGCATAGCCCAGACGACTATTAGCCTGTATCTTTCCCCAGAGCGCAGGCAGCCCAGCAAAACTGGGAAACTCCCTTCGGCCAAGCTCACCGAGATTGAGGCGCTGGCGACGGCGCTAGGGGTAACTGTCGGTCAAATACTGACTCCCGATCTCGGCGCCGGCGCTGCCCATCCCGGGCGCCCTTCGCCGCCGAAGCGTAGCAGCATCACGGACCTCGACTCGGGCGCAGACGAATTCCCCATGCGGATTGCAGGGATGCCGGACGCTCCATGGGAGCCCGGCGGCGTAACGACCAAGCAAATGGAACGCGAGGGCCTGGTTCAATTCGGACTGGACCGGAGCATTGCGACCAACGTCACTGCAGGCGAGCCGGTGGCCGCCAACGAGAAGTTCGAAAAAGTGTTGGAGCTGGCCGATGTCCGCCTGGCGGCAGGCGACGGCATCGAGGCAGAGAGCGAGCTCGTGACTGGCGCGATCCAGTTCCGTCAGTCGTTCCTGCGCTCAGTAGGGGCCGACAAAGGGCGCGGCCGCGTCGTCTACGCCAAGGGCGACAGCATGGAAGGCGACATCAAAGACGGCTGGGCGCTTCTGGTCGTTCCGGACGACAGCCTGACCATTCGCGACCTCGTACCCAAGACGATCTACGCAATCAACTATGACGGGAAGATGATTGTCAAGATCATCGATAAGGATAAGTTGACCGGCAAGTGGGTGGCCAAGTCTGCCAATAGGCGGTATCGGGATATCCCTCTAGAGGCTGAAGGTGTGTCGGTCAGGATATTGGGGCGGGTCGTGTGGGCTGGTGGTAGGCTGGACCAAGGAGGAATAGAGGCCTGACCTACAGCGACTTGTTGTGGACCGACGTTGTGGCAAATTTTGAGGTGGATGTGACGAAATGAGAAAAACATTTCTTGTTCTTGCGCTAACGTTCGTACCAATGTTACCAACGGCAGCCTCCGCCGATCTTGTGGAGGGCACGGGGAATTATTGGCTACAGAAGTGTGAGGCGCCAACTGGAAGTCTTGACTCTGCAGTTTGTCTGGGATTCGTCATGGGACTGCACCGCGGATTTGTTTATGGGTCCATGGTCACGTGGCTAACCGCCGGGAACATAACGAAGAGTAAGAATCTCTCATATGACAAGTTGGCTCAGTTCTATTGTTTGCCAGCAGGGGTCACAAATGGGCAGACGCAAGCCATATTCGTCAAGTACCTGACCCAGAATCCGGAGCGGCGTCATGAGCCTGGCGAGAGCTTGTTCGTAGAAGCGCTCGCACGTGCCTATCCCTGTCGATAACCCCACACCACCGAGAAGCCGATGGTTGATAACCCCAAAAATAAGCTATTTGAGATAGCTCAGTCAGCAGGAAGGACGCCAGCAAACATCCTTGCGGATCTGCTGGATGGAACAGAGATGGCACTCCTTGAGGTCCTGCTGTACCTGCACGACAAAAAGCTGATCGACAAGGACGAGCTAGCTGTTCGCCTTTCAAGCAACGCTAGCAATATTGAACGAACCTTTAATGGGAACGGTCTCAAACAAGACGTGAGCACCCTTGCGTTTCCGTCACGGCGCTTGGCCACCGCGCTGCTATCTGCCGTCACAGAGCCAGAGAAGGACGCGAAAGAATGAGCGTGACAAGGCCAAATTTTGAGCAATGGCAGCGTTCCGAGCTGGAGGAAGATAGCTCGAATGTTGAACATGGCGGTGGTGGAGGCGATAATGGGGGCATGGACCGACTAGCGCACCTTGAGAAACGCGTTAACGACATCGACGGCCGACTAGGCCGCATCGAGCGGGACGTTGACGCCCTAAAAGGTGATGTGAGCACCCTTAAATCCGATGTGGGCTCGATTAAAGCGACGGTGGCAAGCATCGACGCTAAGCTGGATATTGGCAGCATTCGAGCCTCCGTAGAGAAGGCTCACACCGACATTTACAAGTGGATTGTTAGCATAATTGCGGTGGTGGGCGCTATCTATTTTGGCATTCAACGGTTAGGGCCTCCTGTCGCACAGATGCAGGCGCCTCCCCCTGCTACTCAGACAACTGCCCCATCACCGCCAGCTCAATAGCTTTGCTTCTCAATCGCCCTCCCCGGGCGGTTTTCTTTTGTCTAGTCGGTCGTGCGGGTGCTACCAACTCCAACATCAATGGTGCCGTACATCTCCACACTCCCCTCTGTCTGTCCGGCCTCGTTGGTACGCGCGCATCCTGTCAGGCCGACGATCAGCACAGCGACAGCGACAATACGGGGAAAATTTCCAGAAATCATGCGAGCCTCCTAATACTGCTCTGAGGCTTCATTCTATGTCACTGCCGTTTGGGGGAAGCGCAGTGGCATAGAGCGGATTTCTTTTGGCCTGACGCGCCCCCAGCCATGGCAGGCAATATAGCGTCAAATGGTTGTGACACTTATGCACTGGGTCTTATTCTGGGCCTCGTGCGCGCCGGCGTGGCCCGGCAAAGTCACTTGGAGATCGCCATGAACAGTCTCGCTACGATATTGATCGCTATCGGCACGACAATCCTGGCCTACCAGCTACACATCTAACCTTTCAGCCGCCCTTCGGGGCGGCTTTCTTTTGGGCTATTGGTCAACGGCAAAATTGATTCCAAGCCTCGTCAAACGCGCCTCGTTCTAGGTTTTTATCCCGTTCAAAGACAACCATTTCACGGCTTGCGGCAATGAATCGCTGAAAGCCCGTATACCCCCCAAAAGAATTCTTCGAATTCACCTCTCCGCAGAATCCATTCTGATTCCGAAACTCTGCCGATTTCGGGTCTTTTAGATTGGCTGCCACAAACTCTTCCGCCATGCGTTGGCGCTTGATCTCATTGATGTCTGTCGGACCCGCCGCAAAGGCGACCGACGAAATTAGGAGCGCCATGGCTGCCCAGATAAGGCGTCGCATTTTTTCTTCCTCGTAACGAATCAATGCTGAATCGTACTTTGATTCCGCCTCCCCCCTGCACCTAGCAAAGTTTTGCTTGACTCGACTAGCAAAGTTTTGCTATTATTCATTCAACGCAGCAAAGAACGCCTGGACCTCAGGTCAGCAAGTAGGGCGCGGAGTGAATGGAGAAGTGTCGTGACGCAGGAAGAATTGGTTAAAGCGCTGATTTATGAGTCTGAGACCGGAAAGTTCTTTCGGCGCCTGCGAGATGGATCTAGAGGTAAGGAAGTAGGCCGAAGAAAAGATCGGTTTGGTCGGTATTGCATCAAGTTGGAAGGCAGAGATTTGCGGGCTCATCGCATCGCGTTTCTCTATGTCCATGGATGGTTGCCAGACTTGATTGATCACGTCAACGGAGACGCGAGCGACAACCGCATCGCGAATCTGAGGGCAGCTTCGGTCAGCCAGAACGCCATGAACCGCGTTCGTCGGTCTGATAACGGCGGACGTTTCAAGGGTGTTTACAGGGACGCTCGTCGAGGGAAGTTCTTCGCGAGGATCACTGTGCAGGGAAAACGGCGGGTCATTGGAGGATTCGACAGCGATGTCGAGGCCGCCTACCGATACGACGTTCAAAGCCTAGAGCTTCATGGGCCATATGGCAGGCGAAATTTTCTGCCCCTAGTCCAACACGAGATCTAGCAAGCAGTACCCAGATTTACCCGCTCTTTTACAACCAGCCAAGAGATAGAACAGGCCAATGGCGCGTATGCGTGGCTAGGCCCAGGGCTCAACCCGTTACCCCTGAGAAAAGATCGACGGCTATCCAGATGCCGCCTGGCCGCAAGGCGTGGCTATAGAACGGCATCGGATTGATGGGCAGTGCACGACCTGGAGCCGCGACGAACGGGAGTAGTCAGGCGTGCCCTGCTCCAGATTCTTCTGAATGCCAACCCTTTCCGGGTTCCGGCATTTTCAAGAACCTGGAGATACGCACATGAAAGACCTAATCATTGGTCAGTATGTAGAAGGGCAAGGCGGTATTTATATCGGCCAGAACGCTGCTGGCAAGCATCTGGTTATTGCCGCCAATGCGGTTGATGGCGAGTTTGAATTTGGCGGATACGGCGAGGATTTGGAGGGTTACTCTGATTCGGATGGCGCCGAAAACACTCGCAAGCTGCTGGAGCGCGGCGACCACCCTGCAGCTCAGGCTGCAGCGGACTACACGGCTGATGGTCACTCGGATTTCTTCCTACCGTCTCAGCGCGAATTGATGCTTGCCTTTGCTGCATTGGGTGTCGATGAAGAACTCAGTGATGTTTGGACCTCGACGCCCTACGGCTCGCTCTACGCCTGGGCAGTCTCTTTCGAGTACGGCCGCGTCGACCTCTGGGACCGCACCAACGAGTTCCGAGTTCGCCCCGTCCGCATCATCAATTAATCCCTTTATCCCTTTTGCCTCGCTTGCGGGGCGTCTTCTGTGCTGGGCCTTGTTCTAACCCTCATGGTCACTGTTCCAACTCCGGCCTCAACCCGGAGGCAGGGCCCAGCACAGAGGGCTCCATCACTCTCAACCATCCAACACGTGCGGGCGGTGGAGATCCTCCCTAGTAAGCCGAAAGCAGATGCTGGGCAACCATCGCGCATGAGTACTAGTCAACCAGCGAGAGCCGATGGAAGTCCCAAGCGGTAGCGAGTAGGCCTCCCTCTTTAGCGCCACCCCATCAGCCGCATCCACGCCCGAATGCGCATAGGACTACGGGCGGCTGATGCAGGAGCGCTATTCCATCCCCTGGAGTTGCTATGGATATGCCAATCGGCCGGCGAGATCCGGAGATCAGCGCGACTGCCATTTGTGCGGCCGTGGCTCATGCAATCAAATTTGGGCAAAGCGCATTCGACGTACCTGGAAGCGTCTACGCAGAACATGCGTTCAATCAGTGCGTGCGTGACGCCCGCGATGAGTCCGATCTTGCAATGGCAATTCTGGATCCAGCCAGCGAGCGAGGTATTCGGTTCCGCGCCCGATATCGCAATGAGATTGAGCGCCTTGCTCGCGGAGACCATAAGCGATGAGCGCCGCCATAGTTTGGGTGTTGATGGCTTTTATTCCGCCTGGCGACAGCCGCCCGCCCGCGATGGTAATCGAGCGATTTGGCAGCCAGGCCGCTTGCGAGTCTCGCCTGGAGATATTCAGGGCCAACACCGTCACCTTCGCTTGTCTGCCCTCACGGCAGATCACAAGGAACCCCAAAAATGAAAACTGACCTGCTGCTGCACGCTGCAGTTGTGGCATGCGTGCTGATGCTGGGCGTCTATATGTACGGAAACATGCAGCAAGCAGATGAGCGCGCTCGATTGGAGATAAAACGATGAGCGAAGTCACCGAACTGATTGAGTTGCCGCCGAAAGAAACGGCGTTGCAGGTATTCACTGACACCAGCAAATTAGATGAAATCCTCGACAAGGTACGCGAGAAAGTCACCGGCACCGTGTACGACATGAGCAAGCGCAAGGATCGCGAGGCCTGCGCCAGCGATGCATACAAGGTGGCGCGGAGCAAGGCTGCAATGGAAAAGCTCCGCGCTGCAGTGTCGGCAGATCTCAAGGAACTGCCGAAAAAGGTTGACGCTGGCGGGCGCTACCTGAAAGAAGGCCTTGAGGCCATTCAATCTGCTGTGCGAGCCCCTTTGGATGAATGGGAGAAAGCCGAAGAATCTCGATTGGCCCGCCACAACCAAAACGTGATGCATCTGAACCAGTACGCAGCCAACGCCAGTCATCAGCTCGAGGCCAGCGCACTGAAAGACATGCTAGCGGCAGTTGATGCGGTGGTGATCGATGAATCCTGGGAAGAGTTCGAAGCCGAGGCGCACCGCGCCAAAGACAAGGCCCTAACAGCCCTTCGCGCCGCCCTAGCCGCCCGCCAGCAGTACGAAGCGGAGCAGGCCGAACTCGCCCGCCTACGCGCCGAAGCAGAGGAACGCCGCAAAAAGGACGAGCAAGAGCGCATCGCCCGCGAAGCAGCTGAACGCGCAACCCGCGAGGCAGAAGCGAAAGCCCAGGCCGAGCGCGATGCTGCCGCAAAGCGTGAAGCAGATGCCAAAGCTGCTCAGGAGCGCGCAGAACATGAAGCGGCTGAGGCGGTTGAGCGTCAAAAGCAGGCCGAAGCCCGGGCCGAGGCCGAGAGGCTGGCAGCGGAGAAACGCGCTGCGGACGCCGCTGAGGCTGCTCGCCTGGCCGAGATTAAACGGCAGGCTGACGCCAAGGCAGCAGAGGAAGCCGAGGCGAAACGCCGCGAGGCAGACAAGCAGCACCGAGCCACTATCAACCGTGCCGCGCTAGAAGCTTTCGTTGCCAACGGCATGACCGAAGAATGCGGCAAAAAAGCAATCATCTTGATTGCCAGCGGGCTTATCCCTGCGATCAAGATCAATTATTGAGGCAACCATGACCACTGAAGTAATAGAAGCGCCGCGCCATGAGGTTGCGGTGGAAACGGCCGTTCCCGCAAATTCTCCTATGGGCATGATGCTCGCCGCCATGCAGCAAGGGGCAACCCTCGACCAAGTCGAGAAAATGATGGATCTGCAAGAGCGCTGGGAACAGCGAGAGGCGGAGAAAGCATTCAACGATGCGCTGGCGTCATTCAAATCTGAGGCGGTTGAAGTCATCAAGCGGCGCGAAGTCGACTTCACCAGCCAGAAAGGTCGCACCAACTACAAGCACGCGGAATTGTCGGATGTGGTTGAGGCTGTCGGCCCCGCCCTATCCAAACACGGCTTTGCCTGGAACTGGAAGACGGAGCAGGTCGGCGGCCTCGTGCGGGTTACGTGCATCCTGAAGCACCGACAGGGACATAGCGACACCGTTACCCTGGAAGCGTCTCCCGATCAAAGCGGCAACAAAAACAATATCCAGGCAATCGCGTCGACCGTTACCTATCTACAGCGCCACACGCTCAAGGCGATTACCGGCGTCTCAGAGAAAGGCGACGACAACGACGGCCGCGGAGCATCAAACACGGACCTTCGTGACGAGTGGATTAGCGCTGTAGCGTCAGCGGACTCCACTGAGGCTCTGGAATCCATCTGGCAAGAAGGTGGAAATGCCATTTACGCCACCAACAATCTGGCCGATTACAACGCCTTCAAAAAGGCGGTAACGGATAAGAAGAAAATGCTATTGGAGAACCAATAATGGACGGTCTGATTATTCACCACGATGCCCAGGGCACGCCGGAATGGCTCGCAGCACGCCGAGGCGTCATTACCGGCAGCCGCTTCAAAGATTGCCGGGACCGACTCAAGAACGGTAGTCCGTCGAAGAAATGCCTGGACTACGCGATGGACGTGGCCCGCGAGCGTGAAGGCGGCGAACCCCTGCAGGTATTCGCCAACAGCGCGATGCGATTGGGTACGGAGCAGGAGCCATACGCCCGGGTGGTCTACGAGCGCAAGACCGGCCATATCGTCGACGAGGCCGGGTTCATTACGACGGCCGATCGGTTGTTCGGCGTCAGTGTTGACGGGCTAGTGGGCGATGATGGAATCATCGAGATCAAGACGATGGTCAGTAGCGACACGCTGTTTACGGCTTTCGTCGGCGGTGATGTGTCGAGCTACGTCGATCAGTGCAACGGTGCCATGTGGTTGCTTGGACGCAAGTGGGTTGATCTGGTGCTATGGGTTCATGACCTGCAATGCATGAAGATCATCCGCATCAATCGGGATGACGATCAGATTGAAGCACTCGAAGCAGATTTGATGGAGTTCGAGCGCATGGTGACCAGACACCAGAATGCGCTTCGTGACGCACTTAAGGAGGCCGCATAACCATGGCGCAATTGACTGGAATCGCACGAATCGGACGAGATGTTGAAGTGCGGTACACCCCGCAGAGCGATGCGGTAGCAAACATATCCCTGGCGTTCAACTACGGGAAGAAGGACGGTGATGGTAATAAGCCCACTCAATGGGTAGATGCTTCACTCTGGGGGCAGCGGGCAGAGGCGATTGCTCCGCACCTTCTGAAAGGCACTCTGGTCTATGTCGTTCTCGACGATGTGCACCAGGAGGATTACCAGACCCGTGACGGGCGCAGCGGTAGCAAGATTGTCGGTCGGGTCAATGTGATCGAGTTTGCCGCTCGACCGCAACAAAGTAGCCAGCCCGCGCAGCAACAGGCGCCTCAAGCGACTCCCCAGCAAGCTGGCACGCCAGCTACGCAATCGCCCCGACCTGCCACCAGTTTGGCAGAAATGGCCGACGACTGCCCGTTCTAATTCCGCGCCGCAACCGCGGCAATACTCCAAAGGAACACCATGACAACCATCCAGTTTGACTTGGGCGGAGGGGCTAGTATTGCCCTGCCCACCACCACTGTGGCTGAAAAGCTGATTGCTCGACTGAGCGAGTCCAGCAAAGTCGCGTTGCCCACTCGGCCAAAGATCGGTGAATACCTCCCGGATCAGGGCGGCATCTTTGCCGGAGAAATTCTCGGCGATGACGGTGCCGTTTATGGCCTCGTTCTGTCAGAGGATGATTTGGCGGGCAAGTTTCAATGGAGCCCCGACGAGGGCAAGATTGATGGCAGTAGCTGGGACGGTCTGACCAACACAGACGCCTTGCTACGACTTGATCGCCATCCCGCCGCGCGTGCTGCCAAAAGCTATGAAGTCGGTGTCCACGCGGATTTCTACCTGCCCGCCAAGCGCGAACTTCAGATTATCGCAGCGAACCTGCCTCACTTGTTCCAGAAGGAGGTCTATTGGACCTCGACGCCCTACGGCTCGCTCAACGCCTGGGCAGTCCGTTTCGAGAGCGGCCACGTCAACTACTGGACCCGCACCAACGAGTTCCGAGTTCGCCCCGTCCGCAGATTCATCGCTTGATCCATTAACCCCTTACGGGCGGAGCCCGCCAAAGCCATGGCCTTGCACACAGATACCCGAATTTTCAAGACGACCTATGACTTAAGCCTGCTGGTCACGAAACTCGTGGCAAACATGCCTAGGAACTACAAGGCAGACTTTGGGGCCAATCTGCGTAAACAGTGCTTTGACTTGGTAATGCAGGTCTACCGGGCCAACTCAGCAGCAGACCGCGCTCCATTGATTCGCGTCTTGCGCGAGGGGGTAGAGGCGGCAAATCTGTCGCTGCGACTGGCCTCGGATCTGCACCTTATCTCCCGTGGGCAATACGGCAAAGCGATCGAGCTAACCGACAGCATCGGCCGCCAAGCAACTGGTTGGCTCAAACACTCCGAGAATGCGCTTGTCGCCTTACCGTCACGGCGGTCAGGCCAACGCGCTTGATGATCTGGTCACGCCGCTGGCCCACAAGGCCACCGATAGGCGCATCACAGAAACCGCCGACTACGGTCGGATAGGTCTGGCGCAGTTTCCCCGCTGATCGGCATGCCTTCGGCGGGGTGACGTGGATAGCGTGATAGAACGCCCTACGGCTCGAACAACGCCTGGGCAGTCAATTTCGAGAACGGCAACGTCAACAACTGGAACCGCAACAACGAGTTCCGAGTTCGCCCCGTCCGCAAATCGTCCTCGGAGTTTTTATGGATTCTTGCCATTCGTTCGCGGAGCTGGTGCAGGCTTATTACGACTGCCGCCGGCTAAAACGCAACACAGCGAGCGCGTTGCTCTTTGAGATGGACCTCGAGCGAAACCTAATGCAACTTCATGAGGAGCTGCAGGACGGCACATATCGCCCGGGACGCTCTATCTGCTTTGTTATCACCCGCCCAAAGCCCAGAGAGGTCTGGGCAGCGGATTTCAGGGATCGCGTAGTGCATCACCTGCTATACAACAAGATCGGTGCCAGGTTCTTGGCGAGCTTCATTGCTGATTCATGCGCCTGCATCCCAGGTCGCGGCACTCTGTACGGCGGCAAGCGACTGGAGGCCAAAGTCCGAAGCGTCACGCAGAATTGGTCGAGCCCCGCTCATTACCTGAAATGCGACTTGGCCAACTTCTTTGTCAGTATCGACAAGCGAATCCTGTGGCCGAAGTTGGCCAAAAGGATACCTGAGCGCTGGTGGCGCAATCTCTGCGCTCTGGTGCTCTTTCATGATCCGCGCGAGAACGTCGAGATACGCGGCGAGAAATCACTGCTCCGCTTGGTTCCGCCGCATAAGCGCCTGATGCAGGTCTCGCCGCATCACGGCCTACCGATCGGTAATCTTTCTAGTCAGTTCTTCGCCAATGTTCTGCTGGACGGCCTTGACCAGCACATCAAGCACACCATAAAGGCCCGTCACTACGTTAGGTATGTTGACGACATGGTGTTGCTGCATGAATCGCCGCAATTCCTCAATGAAGCTTTGCACAGCATTAACGACTTCCTGCCACGGCTTGGGCTGGCTCTCAATCCCAGAAAGACGGTGCTTCAACCGGTGAATCGCGGGGTTGATTTCGCGGGATATGTGATCAAGCCCTGGAGAATCGAAGTGCGGCGCCGGACGGTGCGGGCCGGGCTGAGGCGAATCGAATCGCTGCCGCAGGGCAGCACACTCGAAACCATCAATAGTTACTTAGGAATGATGGGCCACGTGAACGGCCATCATGACAGATCACGCATTGCCAATGCTGCCAGGAAGCGCAGGCACTGCGTTAGTAGCGATCTCACCAAGGCGTACCGGCAATAGTTCTATAGCCAACTCAACGACACCACATCACGGCAACTTGCTAACGACCATCCACCCAGCATCCGCATCTTTTTCATCTCGGTCGCGCATCCATACAGTCTCGCAGGAATTACACGAGTAGCGCTCCATATAACCCCTCGAGGGATCTGGCCCCATCGGCTTATAGGGACGCTTGTCAATCAGCCGCAGATCGGCGTGCGGCGACTCTGATTTTGACGCACCCAAAAGTTGTTCACAACCTTGGCAGAGCGGCATAAGGCCTCCTCAAGTGAACTGCAATCGTACTCCACCCGAACCGGAATTTCACCATGAAGCCAGACGACGACGATTTCTTTCTATTTGAGATGCCCGAGTTCGATCCCCTACTCGGCTGCGTAATCCTTGCCGCCCTACTGGCGATATTTGGTATTGGCCTTGGCCTGTATGAGATTGTGCGGGCTATTTTTGGGGAATGGGCATGACCACCACAACGAAGCCTATGGAAGATGGCGGACCTGCCTTCCCAGTTGCCGACTGGGACTACCAGACATTCCAGCCCAAAACCGTTGAGGAAATACGTCGTTTGCTGTCTGGCATGTCCCTGCGCGATTACTTCGCAGCCAAGGCGATGCAAGGGATGCTGTCCACTGCTAACGCCTCGTGTCTTAACGGCTTGGATGGTTACGAAGAAATAACCGCGAAGGCTGCTTACACCATAGCAGACGCCATGCTCCGAGCCCGCCAGGAGAACAGTAATGACCGAAGCTGAGCACCTACTAGCCGAACTGGTGAGCGCCCTGGATAACGCATTCATCAGCACATGGCAATCGACAGCCGCTTGGCAGAAACAGCTCGATGCTGCGCGTGAGTACATGGAGACATGCACTTGTCCCGCTGATCGAATGCCCTTTGGCCGCTGCTGTAAGGCCCGCCAGGAGAAAGACCATGACCGTTGACACACAAAAGCTGAGGGAGCGGTTGGACAAGGCCTTCAAACGCGCATATCTGCTTGGTCAGGATTATTGGCGCTTGGCTGATAGTGAAAGCTGGGCCGACAACCGCCGATCTAACGACGTGCAAGACAAGTTCGATGCGCTGCGATCTGAGACTGTTTCGGTGGCTGGCGCGCAGGTGTCCATACTTCAGGACGAGATCGACCGCCTGCGCGCAATCATCCGAGCGATTGACAGCCTACGCGGCCCATTTATGAGTGATGACGACGTAGCGTCTGTTTGGAAGCTTGTGGACGCCGCTCTCAATCCGCCCGCCCCTCCCCAAGGAGAGAAGGAATGACCACTGACACAAGCAATCCGCACTGACTACTGGCGAGATCCTGGCACTGGATTGCCGCGCCACCATAACCGAGGACGAAAAGATCCGGTTCGCCCGCACCGTCGAGTCCGCCGTGCTATCCAAGCTGCGCGGGGCGGGTGAGCCGAGCGATGCTGCAATCGAGGCCCTTGCACTTTCTCATGGATTTAACAAATCCGATGAGCATTGGGGATCTCGGTACTACACGGAGTTGGGCCAGAACCTTTTTTCGTTTGCCCGCGAGTTGCTATCCCGCTACGCCGCGCCCCAGGCCAGCGCCGAGGCTGAGCAATACACGACGGGCGATGATGATCTGGACATGGCGCTAAATCTAGTAGGCGCTCCTGGCGATTATGCCATTGCACAAGCGGATGCCATCGAGCGCTTGAAAGAACGACTGAAGCCCGCCCCTGCCGTCGAGTATGACCAAAACCGGGAAAACGGTATTGCTGGAAAATCAGACACTTACACCACGGCTCCCGCAAAGGGTGCGGGGGATGTGGCGCTGCCTCCGCTACCCGAACCCGAGTTCCGCGGAGTGGTTATTCGTAAATACCCTCGATACCTTTTTACCGGCGATCAAATGCAAGACTACGCCCGTGCCGCAGTACTTGCCGACCGCCAGCAGCGCGGCGGGGATGTGGGTGAACTGCGCGAAGCCGCCAAGACGTTTTATAACGCGACCATTGCCGACACTACAGTGCGCATTAGCACGACATCGGCGAAAAAACGGGATGGCGTCATTGCTGCGGGAGAACGGCTCCTCGCCGCCCTGGCCGCTACGAAAGGGGAAAGCAAATGAGCATGTGGCACTGTGAGAAATGCTTGGGGACGCCCGGATTCGGGGTTGGTTGTGTATGCCCGAGAAACGCCCAGCCTGCCGCGAGCGCGGAGCCGAGCGACTGCGACAACTTAGCCCATGAACTAGACGGCGTGATTGCGGACGTAGAGCAAGGCGACGGGTTTGATGAGGTGTGCCTCGAAACACTCAAGCGAGTTCGTGCTGCCCTAGCCCAGCAGGGAAAGGAGGGGTGATGGATACACCCGTTCTTGACCCCTGCTGCGGCGGACGCATGATGTGGTTCGACCCAAAAGACCAACGGTGCCTGTTTGGCGACCTGCGAGACGAAACCATTGCCGTTACCGACCGTACCCACCGCCAGGATGGACAGCGCGTAGTACGCATACATCCTGACGCGCAGTTCGACTTCCGCAGTTTGCCGTTCCAGGATGAGGCGTTCGCCCTCGTGGCGTTCGATCCCCCTCACCTGGTGAGAGCCGGCCCGCGCAGCTGGATGGCTGCCAAATACGGCAAGCTAGGCGCCGAGTGGCAAGACGACATGCGTCAGGGCTTTGCCGAATGCTTTCGCGTGCTGCGCCCCCTTGGCGTATTGATCTTCAAGTGGAACGAGACCCAGATTCCCCTGGCGGACATTCTGGCCTGCACGCCCCACAAGCCACTATTTGGACATCGCGTCGGGCGGCTGAACCGCACGCACTGGGTGACCTTTATGAAACCCGCCACAGCGAACGATGGGGAGGCGAAGAATGGCTAAGCCACTCGCAGGAAAACGTCTGTACGAAGCATGGGGCAGATCGGCATATTCGCGTGGGCTGCCAATTACGGCCGGACGTATAAGCCGTCAACGCTGGCCCGAATGGGCAAAGTCCGCATGGACGCGGGGTTGGCTGAATCAGCAAACTGGCGCCATGGGTACGCAGCATCAGAACCTGCGAGACGCATGATGGACCTCCCAATACTCGCCGCCTTTTTTGCCGGCCTGCTTACCGGCTGGATGTTATGGAAAGAATGACCACCGATGTAATCGAGCGGCTGCTGGAAACGACACGCCGCGCTTGGATGCCCGCCTAGCGCGGGCTTTGTTTTGGAGGCGATATGCTAATCCTCTCGCCTGAGGACCTTGTTGAGATAACAGGGAAAAGCCGTAAATCAAGCCAGGTTGAAATTCTTCGCCAGCTTGGCATTCCGTTTAAGATTCGGCCCGACGGCACGCCTTTGGTGTTGCGGGCAGCAATGGAGGTTGCGTTAGGCTATGCGACCAAGAATGAAAAATCGAGAACTCCCGCCCTGCGTATACCTGAAGCACGGCGCTTACTATCTGGTCAAGCGCGGTAAATGGCAACGCCTTGGGGCTGACTTACATTCAGCGCTCCTTGAGTATGCCAGGACTATGGCCAGCCCCCAGGACGGAATGCCAGCCCTGATCGACAAGGCGCTACCCTCTTTGGTGGCCGAAATCAAAGAGTCTACAGCGAAGCAATATCGACACAGCGCCCGTTTACTCAAGGAGGTCTTTGCCGACTTCAGGGTTGATCAAGTGCGACATGGTGACATTGTCCAGATGCTCGATGGATTTAAGGACAAGCCGGTTGCTGCCAACCGGATGCTCACTGTGCTACGCCTCACCTTTCAATGGGCGCTGGACCGCCAGTTGGTGGAGTCAAATCCTACTTTGAGCGTCAAGCGCTTTAAACAACGCCCAAGGAATCGCCTCATCTCCGCAGCTGAGTATCTGGCGATTTACAGACAATGCGCTCCATGGCTTCAGTGCGTGTTGGATTTGTGTTATCTCACCGGCCAGCGCATTGGCGATGTCCTTTCCATTGAGCGCAGTCACTTAGGTGAGGAAGGAATCTATTTCAAGCAACAGAAAACTGGCAAGCAATTAGTTGTAGTCTGGAGTCCCGAGCTGCGCGAGGCCGTAAAGCGAGCGGAAGACAACACCGGCCCAGTCGTCAACATGACATATTTGCTTGCCGGCCGAGGCGGAAAGCTCAGAGAGCATTCCAACGTCTGGAGGTCATTCAAAGACGCGGCCAGACGTGCCGGAATAGAGAATGTCACGTTGCACGATATTCGTGCCATGGCCGGGACAGAAGCCGAGCGGCAAGGCATAGACCCGCAGGCTCTACTTGGACATACCGACCGCAGGACGACCGCGATTTATCTGCGCGATCGATCACCAAAGTTGGTGACAGGACCTCGCAAAAAGTCTGGATAACCATCCAGTTTTGGACATCGAGTATTAGACAGTCTAAAGACATAGACAGCAAACCCCAATAAACATGCGGCTTTCCGGGCATGCAATGTACTCGGTCATCCCCTGGCCACGCTGGCGGGAAATACGCTGGATCATGCCCGACCTCTCTTCAATCAACAGAGGCCGTAGTGTGAAACCTCGCAGAGATCCCGGCTATTCGTAGATACCGAGGTGGGCAAAATGCTCACAGCGCCTGACATCAGCCATAGAACACGCTACCGATGTCCATTCCGACAACGACAACGGCCCCCGAAGGGGCCGCTGTCGCAACAAGCGTGAAGCTTTATTTTTCTGCAGCCGTGCTGATGGCTTGCCCGGCAGCGGACATATCTTTGCCCATGCCTGCCATGGTGTTGCAGCCTTGCAGTACGACGCCAAATACGATCAGCGCCGTCAGCATGACTCGTCCGCGCATGATGAAACTCCGGATTAAAAATACACGAGGCATACGAGTTAGCACTGAGTCACCCTACATGGAGAGACTCAGCCTTCGGCCTCTGGTCGTAAAAAAAGACAATCAGGCGATGCGCACGCGCAATTCGCCCAGGCCTTCGACGCCGCCCACGAGCTCATCACCCTGCACCACGGCGCCCACGCCTTCGGGGGTACCAGTGAAGATCAAATCGCCCGCTTTCAGTTCGAACAAGCTCGACAGATAGGCAATGCTCTCGGGAATGTTCCAGATCATTTGCGAAATGTCGCTGGACTGCTTGCGCTCGCCGTTGACGTCGAGCCAGATAGCGCCCTTTTCGAGGGTACCGACGACGCTACGCGGATGGACGGGACCGATCGGCGCGGACAGGTCGTAGGCTTTGCCGACCTCCCAAGGACGTCCTTGCTTTTTGGCCTCGCCTTGCAGATCGCGGCGGGTCATATCCAGGCCCAGCGCGTAGCCCCACACGCACTCGCCGGCTTGGTCAACAGGGATATCCTTGCCGCCTTTGCCCAGCACAACGACCAGCTCCATTTCATAATGCAGGTTGCTGGTCTTGGGCGGATAAGGCGTCGCGCCGGTTTCGCCGTCGGCGATCGACAGGATGGCGTCGTTGGGCTTGCTGAAAAAGAACGGGTCTTCGCGACCGGTGAAGCCCATTTCCTTGGCATGCTCGGCGTAGTTACGGCCGACACAATAGATGCGGCGCACCGGAACCAACGCACTGCTGCCGGCAACAGGCACGGCAACGGGCGGCGACGGAGGGAATACGTAGTCCATGTTCTCTTGACCTTCTTGAATGCGTGCCGGCATCGCCAGCAAAGAAACACCTCCGCGCCATGCCCTCGGTCTGCAGCACCCTGCTCTGGTGGACGCCTGTTACCTCGGGCCGGCGCGGGGGTAAGAAAAACGAAAACCAATGCGCGAGTTTATCCCTTTTTTACTGTAGGGCCGCTGACGGCAATTGCTGCCGCAAAAACATCGGGCCGCGACGCATTGTCTGCATCGCGGCCCGCAGGGACATCAGTTCAGGGAACGATCAGCCCTTGTTGTAGCGCTCAGCGCTGCGCACGATTTCCTCGCGAGCGGCGTCTACGCCTTTCCAGCCCTTGACCTTGACCCATTTGCCTTTTTCCAGGTCTTTGTAATGTTCAAAGAAATGCTGGATACGGCCAATGTCCTCGGCTGGCAGGTCTTCGTACGACTTGATGTTGCGGTAGGGAGGATAGAGCTTGTCGACGGGCACGGCCAACAGTTTGGCATCGCCACCGCTCTCATCGTCCATTTCCAGTACGCCCAATGCACGGCAGCGCACCACAGCGCCGACCTGAATCGGGAACGGGGTCAACACCAGCACGTCGGCGGGGTCGCCATCCTCGGACAGGGTCTGAGGGATATAGCCGTAGTTGCACGGATAGTGCATGGCGGTCAGCATGAAGCGATCCACGAATACGGCGCCGCTGTCTTTGTCGACCTCGTATTTGACGGGGTCGGCGTTCATGGGGATTTCGATGATGACGTTAAAGTCTTCCGGCAGATTTTTGCCGGGAGAGACGCGATCGAGACTCATGGTTCAACCTTGTTTATCTGAAAGTGGAAGAGATTTTCCGTCATCCCGCTTGTCTGATTTGCCTTGGTCAGGCGACGTGGATGGCGGGGTGACGTATGTGGGCTCCGATACATCGTATTCAGGCACGGGTATGGGTGCGCTGTCGAAGTAGTCCTCGATATCGATGTTGGACCGGGCAGGCGCGACCGCCGGAGGGTCCGGCTCCAGCGCATTTGACGCCTCGCGTTCGAGGACGCGAGCATCGGGATCCAGCACATAGTCGGCAGGGGCCGACAGGGGTGCGTCTTCGAACTGGGACGCAGTTGGCGCTGCGGCGACGGTTGCTTCCGGCGGATAGGCGGAGTACTCGCCCTCTGCATCCAGATGCAGAGGGTCGGCGTCCGTATCGGCTGCCGGCAGAGCCGGGTCGCCAGCCAGTACGGGCAATGCCATGGTCGCGACAGTCGCCAAGCGCCAATGGCGCACAGCGTCCGCGGGACGATCCAAACGGTCATACAGGCTGCCCAGCAATGCATGGGTACGCGCATCGTTGCGCAGCGCCAAACTGCGTTGCAAATAACGCTCTGCCTGCCCCCACAACTGGCCATTCAGGCACAGCATCCCCAAGGCGCTCAACAGATCTGCATTGGTCGGGCGCTTTTGCAGCCAAGCTTCGGCTTTGGCCAGACGGCGAGGCACTTGGTCGGACTCGCAACGCGCATAAGCATCAACCAAGGACGAGGTGAAGTGGAGCGGAACAGCTGCCTCCAGAATGCGAGCCGCCTCTGCAGGCTCACCCGCAGCCTCGAATGCCGTAGCGCCAGCGAGGGCAATTTCCGGCAGGACACGTTCTTCGTTTTTGAGGTCTTTCCAGACGCTGCGCCAGGCTTCCGTACCGGAGGCGGCAGCGGCGCGCAGGCGCGCGGCACCCGATCGATCGATCAGACCTTCGGCCTCGGTCTTGGACAGCGCGTTGCGGCGCACGAGCCCGCGTGCCAGCGTAAAGACGCGGTCGTGATGGTTCAACGCTGCCTCGGCACGCAATAACAGGCGCATCGTATGCAGATGGCGGGCGCCGCCATCCTGCAGCGGCGTCAACACTGCCAAGGCGTCTTGCGCACGGCCTTGGTCCAGCAGCTGATCTGCCGCAACGGTGGCGATGGCTTCTTGCAAACCGGTATTGCCCGAGGCGTGCTCCCGTGCGGATTCCAGCAACTGGTCCCGGCGAGCGAATTCGCCCAGGCCATGTGCGGCGCGCGCCGCCGAGAGCGCTGCCAACACTCGGCGGCTCTCGACGCGAGTCTGTCCCAAGAGCTTGGTCAGGTTTTTCTCGGCATGAGAAAAGCGCCCTTCCAGGAGCTCTGTCCAGCCACGTTCGAGCAAGACGTGATCACGCGCCTGGGCGCGTTGACCGCGCCAGACACGCATACGGTCCGGGATGGCCAACAACCAGGCCAGCAGACGCAAACCTACGTACAGCGCGATGAAAAAGCCCACCACCAACAGCACGAACAAGGTCAGCGACAGTTCAATGCGCCATGGCGACACCAGGAAAATAACGTTGCCCGTATGAGAGCGCAGCACCACCGCCAACGCGACAGCGACGATGAGAAGCAGCAGAGTCCAGAACCAAGTACGCATACGTTAGTCCTGTTTGGCTGGCGAATCGAACCCGGCAGCGCGCAAGGCCGCTACGCTGGCCAGACTGTCACCGACATCCGGCAAGCGAACCGCGATATCGATATTCTGCAGTTCGCGCGTCAAACGCAACGCCGACTGGGTATCCACCGCACGACCGTCGTAGTAAATGCTGAGCACGTTCTCGACATTGGCGAGTTCGTTTTTCCAGACTTCGGGTTGACGCATCAGCATAGCCAGTTGCGCCGTCATCAGGCGTTGACGCAAGGCGCCGCGCACCTGCTCGGCTTGTTCGGCGGACAACAGCAATGCTGCCGGTTGGTCGACACGCTGCACGCTGATCAAATCACCCAGCTCGTGCGCCAGTGTGCTGCCAGCCCTGCCGGGCCAGGAAGCGATTTCGGCACGCCAACGCTGCCACCACGCAGCATCCGCCGGCAATTGATGGCGAGGGTCGTCGGCCTGAGACTGGACCGGAGCCGTCGCTGGCTTTGGCTGCGCATCGCTCGAGGCGCCAGGTGCCGCTGCATCCGGAACCAGCAAAGGAGCCTTGGAAATCAGACCCGCCAGACGATCGATACGCGCGGTCTGCGCCGGGATATCGACGGTCGCAACGGCCCTGAGGCGATCGATATCGCCGTTGATGCTTTGTTGAAGACCTGCAAAAAGCGGGCGAGCCGCCTGTGCCAGGCGCGTCTGGGCGGTTTCCAGCGCGACGATGGCGTTGTTGACGTTACCGGCCAGACGCAGTTGCTGATTCGCCAGCACCAAGAGGCGCTCCACGTCATTGGCGAGGATCTCGTCCGTCGCACCGCCGCTGAAGGTTTCCCAGGCTTGCTGCAGGTCGTTGTAGCGGGTCTTGGCTTCTTGCGCTTGCGCTTCCAGGCTGCGCACCTGGCCGCTCTGCCCTTGAATGAGGGTGAGGGCTTCGCGCGCGTCTTTGCGGCTTTGCGCGACGGCGTCTTCGAGTGTGGCCAGGCGAGTCGCTATCTCGCGACCGGCCGCGTCGGCTTGCTTGCGCTGTAGCCATAGCGCCCACCCGAGGCCAACGGCCACCAGGAGCACAACGATCAGCGCCGCGCCCATTAAGCCTGCCCCACGGGACGACTTTTTAACCGGGGCGGATGCCGGTTTGGCGGGCGAAGCTGCGCCCGGAGCTGCCGCATTGACGGCAGGTGCAGTGTCAGGAGTCTGGTCTGTCATGACGCGATTGTATTCGGTGAAATGCCAAAACTTCGATTCAAGCCGCAACAAAGGCCGCGAGGATCGCATCATCGGCCGGCAAGCAGATTTTTACCATTGCGTCCGTGACCTTGCCAGCGAGGCCTTGCTGCAGCCGCCGCGCCAGTGTGGGATGGGTCACGATAAAGTCGGAGGCTTGCCACCAATCGGCGAGACCGGCCTCATGGATATGAGTTTGGACGGCGGTGAGTCCTTCGCCACTAGTCAGCAGCCACGTCGCTTTTTCCCTCTTTTGCGCCCATTTTCGCAGGTGCTCGACGGCAGACGGCGGCCAGTGCGCTGGCTGGCGTTGGTAGGCAGCATGCCGCCGCACCTGCGCCCCCGCGGCCTCTAATTGATCGGCCAGCCAATCCCGGCCCTGAGTGCCGCGTACCAATAGCACCCTGCTTGGCAGGCTGTCTTGCGCGCGCAATACCTGCCAGAGGGCTTCAGAATCATGGGTGGACGCGGCGGGAGGCGGACAGAATACTGTTGTATTGGCGCAAAAACCTGGCGTTTCGCGCAACGCCCGCGCACTCGTCGGGCCCACCGTTGCGGCAGGCACGGCAGCGGGCCAGTCGGTCTGCCCCGCCAGATCCCGCAGTTGGTTCAAATACGTCCGTGCTGCATGGCCGCTGACAAAGATGACTAAATCAAAGTCTTGCGGCAAAGGCAAATCTGTGGCGGCAACCGGCAAGGGGCGAAGCTCCAGCGCAGGGAGATCCAGCGTCTGCCAACCGGCAGCGCCGAGCGCCTGCGCCAACGCGTCGTTACGGCCGGCAGGGCGAGTCAGAATGGCGATATGCGACATGGACACCCCTGTATGTATCCCGGAAAAGGCGGACTCCAGCCGCCATATGCGGCTGCCAAGTTCGGCCTTGAATCCGGACGTACCTCACAACATACTGGCATAAGCCAGCCTCAGTCGGCAGACGTGTCTTGCAAGGCAGCCAGGATGGCGGCCGCGCCCTTGGAGAGTAAGGCTTGCGCCGCGGCTTCGCCGATCTGCTCGGCCTGCGCCACTGGCCCGGTATGTTCGGACTGAATCACTTGTTTGCCATCAGGAGAGGCCACCAATGCCCGAAGCACGACATTGTCGCCATCGAGCACGGCATATGCCGCCAGCGGGACTTGACAGGAACCGCCCAGCGTCCGGGACACGGCACGCTCGGCCAATACGCAAGCCGTGGTTCGCCTACATACCAACGGCGACAGCCAAGCGCGCAGGTCAGCACGATCGTCGCGGATTTCGATGCCTAGCGCGCCCTGCCCGGCGGCAGGCAGGCTGTCGGCCGGATCCAGCAGACTGCGGATGCGGTGGCCTAGATCCAAACGTTGCAGACCGGCCGCAGCCAGCACGATCGCGGCGTAATCGCCCTGATCGAGTTTGCCCAGGCGGGTATCCAGATTGCCGCGCAGCGGTTTGACCTGCAGATGAGGATAGCGCTGCCGGATCTGCGACTCTCGCCGCAGGCTGGACGTGCCGACGACGGCCCCGGCCGGCAGGTCGGCCAAGGTCGCATAGTCATTGGACACGAAAGCATCCCGAGGGTCGGCTCGTTCGAGCACAGCGCACAGTTCGAATGGCGCCTGCAAGTCGACCGGGACGTCTTTGAGTGAATGAACCGCCAAATCGGCCCGCCCATCGAGCAGGGCCGTTTCGAGTTCTTTGACAAAAAGCCCTTTGCCGCCGACCTTGGACAAGGTGCGATCCAGTATCTGATCGCCCCGCGTCGTCAGCGTGAGCAGTTCGACGGAACAGTCGGGATAGAGAGTACGCAACCGATCGCGCACATGCTCGGCTTGCCACAGGGCAAGCCGGCTGGCGCGGGTCGCGATAACGAGGCGTTGCGGTGCAGACACGGGCGGATTTAGTTGCCCAGGCTGGAAAAGATCACCGTGGCGATCACCCCGATGATGGCCAGTATTGCCAGACCTTGCAGCAGGCTCAGGCCGGATTCGGGGTTGTCGCTTTTACGCAGACTCATGAGTAGATTCCTTGGAGGCAGTTTTACGACTGGCAAGCCACCGCCCCAAGACCACAACAATCAATGCGCCGATGACTTCCGCAGCAATTTTAACCGTAGTGGGTTGCGGGCCGAATTGATTTTCGACAACAACGTCGGTAACTACCATGCCGCCTGCGATCCAGCCCAGCAATGCCGCGCCGAGCGTCACCACCAGCGGATAGCGGTCGATCAGCTTGAGCACCAGGGTGCTGCCCCAGATGATGATGGGTACGCTGACGATCAGGCCGAACACGACCAGACCGATCTGGTGACCCTCGTGGGCGTTTTGTGCGGCGCCGGCAATGGCGATGACGTTATCGAGGCTCATGACAAAGTCAGCCACGATGATGGTCTTGACGGCGGCAGCAATAGAGGTGCTGCCCTTGATGTTGTCGTGTCCGTCGTCCTCGGGGATGAGGAGCTTGACACCGATCCAGACCAGCAGCAGACCGCCCACGACCTTCAGGAAGGGGATGGCCAGCAGCGTCAGGGCGAATGCGATGAGCACGACGCGCAGGATGATTGCACCAGCCGTACCCCACAAAATACCCTGCATGCGCTGTTTGGGCGCCAGATTGCGGCAAGCCAGCGCAATCACGACTGCATTATCGCCACCCAGCAGGATGTCGATAAGAATGATTTGGAATACTGCAGCCCAGCTTATTGTTTGTAGAAACTCTAACACTTGCGATCCCCCTCGGAATGACAATTTGGATGGCAACTGCTCATGAATCAGAAGCTGCCAGCCCCACGTCGACACCTTCCCCGATGCGCCTGCGGCTTGGTCCCTATACTGAGGACCTGTTGCCTATGATGACTTGGCGGGAAAAAAGCCTCCACGCCGCGCCTTCGGCTTGCCTGCCCCAAAAAGGGCATTTGCCTTGAAGCGGCCCGGTGGCAAAAAACTGCCGCGTCAAAACGCGGCAGTCGTCGTGCCAAAACGCGTATTGTAGTTCAGCTTTGTGTCAGTACCTGGCGCCGAGAAAGTAAAATTTTCCCAATCGCCAAAACGACGACCGCACCTACAGCCCCCGAGATCAACGCCAACTGGTGTTCAGTGACGCCCAGGGCGCTATCAATACTGATCACGGAATCGTGCAAGGCGGGGTCTCCCACCAACAGTTCGCCCGCGATAAAGCCGAGCAATGCGGCGCCGACCCAGACGATCAATGGGAAGCGCTCAATCACCTTCAACAACAAGGTGCTACCAAAAATAACCAGCGGGATGCTGATGGCCAAGCCCACGACCAGGAGGGTGGTATCGCCCATCGCTGCGGCAGCGACCGCGACGACGTTATCCAGGCTCATTACCAAATCCGCAATCATGATGGTGCGAATCGCCGACAGCAGAGTGCCGTGCTGCTTGCCATCGCCGTCCTCGTCGCCCTCAGGCAGCAACAGCGTGACACCGATGTAGACCAACAACAATGCGCCGATGAGCTTGAGCCATGGCAGCATCAGGAGTTTGGCTGCAACCAGCGTCAACACGATACGCATGATGATCGCTGCCGCTGAACCAATCGTGATCGCCTTTTTTTGCTGCTCTGCAGGCAGCGAGCGCGCGGCAAGCGCAATGACGACGGCGTTATCGCCAGATAACAGGATGTTGACCCAAATAATCTGTAGCAGGGCAATCCAAAATGCTGCTGATGTAAGTTCCATTCCTCTCTTTCCTAGCGATCCCCTAGGTGTGAGTTAATACTTTTGTTTAGTGCGTACAGGTGTGGCCATCTTGGTAGTTGCGAGCTTGCGAGTGGCCATTGCCGGGTGTCGAGCGCTCGTGGCGCCTGACGAGTGTTATAGGGTGTACGCGTAATACCGGCTCGTCATTATATTTTGCAAAACAGGCGATACAACAGCGGCCTGGGTCAGGCCGCGCTCAGCAGCGAAAAGCCCGCCAAACGAGGCGGGCTTTTTACATGCGAGAAGCCTCAGGCTGTTACAGCACCGACTTCAGCAGCTTGCCCATCTCGGAGGGGTTGCGCGTGGTACGGATACCGCATGCTTCCATGACTTCGAGTTTGGCGTCGGCAGTGTCTGCACCGCCCGAGATCAACGCACCGGCGTGGCCCATGCGTTTTCCCGGAGGCGCCGTGACGCCGGCGATGAAGCCGACCACGGGTTTCTTCATGTTGTCTTTCGCCCATTGTGCGGCGTTGACTTCGTCCGGACCGCCGATTTCACCGATCATGATGACGGCGTCGGTGTCGGGATCGTCGTTGAAGAGCTTGAGCACGTCGACGTGCTTCAGGCCGTTGATGGGGTCACCACCGATACCGACGGCGCTGGATTGGCCCAGGCCCAGTTCGGTCACTTGAGCCACGGCTTCGTACGTCAGGGTGCCGGAGCGGCTGACGATGCCGATGCGGCCCTTACGGTGAATGTGGCCGGGCATAATGCCGATCTTGATTTCATCGGGGGTGATCAGGCCGGGGCAGTTCGGGCCCAACAGCAAGGTCTTGCTGTTCTTGGCCTTCATGCGGTTTTTGACTTCCAGCATGTCGCGAACGGGGATGCCTTCGGTAATGCAGATGACCAGATCCAGTTCGGCTTCGACGGCTTCCCAGATGGCGGCAGCAGCGCCGGCGGGCGGCACATAGATGACCGAAACCGTTGCGCCGGTTTCTTTCTTGGCGTCCTGGACGCTACCGAAAATGGGCACGCCTTCGAAGTCCTCGCCGGCACGCTTGGGGTTGACGCCGGCCACGAAGGCGGCTTTGCCATTGGCATATTCACGGCACATACGGGTGTGGAACTGGCCCGTCTTGCCCGTGATGCCCTGGGTGATGACTTTGGTGTCCTTGTTGATCAGAATCGACATTTGTGAATCCTTGGCAATTTATTTGACGGCGGCTACGACGCGGGTGGCCGCTTCGGCCATGGTGTCGGCGCTGATGATGGGCAGCCCCGAGTCGGCCAGCATTTTCTTGCCCAGTTCTTCGTTGGTGCCCTTCATGCGGACGACCAGCGGTACGTTGAGGTTGACGGCCTTGCAAGCAGCGATCACGCCTTCGGCGATGACGTCGCAACGCATGATGCCGCCGAAGATGTTGACCAGAATGGCCTGCACGCTCTTGTTCTTGAGCATGATCTTGAAGGCTTCGGTGACCTTTTCAGCGGTCGCGCCGCCACCGACGTCCAGGAAGTTGGCCGGCTCGCCGCCAAACAGCTTGATGGTGTCCATGGTCGCCATGGCCAGACCGGCGCCGTTGACCAGGCAGCCGATGTTGCCGTCGAGCTGAATGTAGGCCAGATCGAATTTGCTGGCTTCGATTTCAGCGGGATCTTCTTCGTCCAGGTCGCGGTAGGCGACGATTTCCGGATGACGGAACAAGGCGTTCGAGTCGAAGTTGAACTTGGCGTCCAGGGCGATGATGTTGCCCTTGCTGTCGCAGTTCAGGGGGTTGATTTCGACCAGCGAGGCGTCGGTGTCCATGTAGCACTTGTAGAGCTTTTGGAACACGTCGGCGGCTTGGTCAGCCGAACCGCCGGTCAGGCCGATGGATTCAGCGACTTTCTTGGCTTGCTCAGCCGACAGGCCGGTTTGCGGATCGATGTATTCGGTGATGATTTTTTCGGGCGTCGAGTGGGCGACTTCCTCGATGTCCATGCCGCCTTCGCTGGAAGCGATGATGGCAATTTTCTGCGTGGCACGGTCAGTGACCAGCGAGACGTAGTATTCCTTTTGAATGTCGGCGCCGTCTTCGATGTACAGGCGGTTGACCTTTTGGCCTTCCGGGCCCGTCTGGTGCGTGACCAGTTGCATGCCCAGGATTTCGCCAGCCAGCTTGCGCACGTCATCAATCGAACGGGCGAGCTTCACGCCACCGCCCTTGCCACGGCCGCCAGCATGGATCTGCGCCTTGACGACCCAAACCGGCCCGCCCAGCTTTTCAGCGGCAGCCACAGCCTCGTCGACGGAAAATGCGGGGATCCCGCGCGGCACAGGCACGCCAAATTGCTTTAGCAGTTCCTTGCCTTGATACTCGTGGATTTTCATGTGTTACCTGTCAGGACGAATGAGAAAAAGAGGGGGAATCGGAATTTGCGCCCGCCGACGCCTCAGCGCTATCCCCGGTGTACCACTTGGGATAATGCTCAAGCACCACCGGGCCGTCAGTGCGCAAGGCATGACAGCCATCCAGCTGAAATGGGCGTATGTCCGGATTGCTGTTCTGGCGCCGCCGGTTGGCCATGGTTTGCACCGCCGCAGTGGGCAGCACCTGAGACAGCTCGGTCATGTGCGTACAGCCTGCCGTCCGACCAAAGCGTTCCTTGACCTGGCGCCGAAACCCTTTGAGCAGGTTCATGCCCACCAAGTCCGCATAGGCGGCGTCGATGTTCATGCAGTGCTGTTCGTAGGGCGCCGCGTCATAAGCCGCCTGAGCTGCCACAATGGTAAACGCCTCATCGATGGTGATGCGCAGATGCATGTGGTGAATATGGCGGCCTGCTTTGAAAAATTCCCCATTGCTCTTGGGGAAATCATAGGACTTGAAGTCAATGAGCTCGGCTTCGATATCCCACAGACCATCCTCGCGCCCGTAGGACTCCACGCGTATGGAACGCGTGTGCAAAGGATGGCGAGGAACTGTCGGCGGTGGCAAGGGCATTAAGGGGCCTGCACTTCAAAGTCTTTGACGCAAAGCAGCAAATCCAGGGAAGTATAACGCAGGGCTCGAGGAAACGCCGCTTCCCCTGCCCCTGCCCGCTACGCGCCCAGTAAAGGCCGTGTTACCGGCCTCCCGGGTTTAAAACGGGACGGATCAGGCCGCACGCAGCGCGCGTGCCGCCTCGACCATCCCCACCAGCGCGGCCTCGGTTTCCGGCCATGCACGGGTCTTCAGGCCGCAATCAGGATTGACCCAGAGGCGTTCGCTCGGCAGACGTGCCGCTGCCTTGCGCATCAGGCCGACCATCCAGTCCACGTCCGGCACGTTGGGCGAGTGAATATCGTACACACCCGGGCCGATATCGTTCGGGTAACGGAAATCCTCGAAGGCCTTCAGCAATTCCATGTTCGAACGCGAGGTTTCAATCGTGATGACGTCGGCATCCATCGCCGCGATGGACTCGATGATGTCATTGAACTCGGAATAGCACATATGAGTGTGAATCTGCGTATCCGCTGCCACGCCGGCGGTCGACAACCGGAAGCAATCCACCGCCCAATCCAGATAGGCTTGCCAATCGCCGCGACGCAAGGGCAGCCCCTCGCGAATGGCGGGCTCGTCAATCTGTATGACCCGCACGCCAGCCGCCTCGAGATCGACCACTTCGTCCCGCAGCGCCAATGCCAATTGGCGGCAGGTCTGCTCACGCGGTTGGTCGTCGCGCACGAATGACCATTGCAGAATCGTCACAGGACCGGTCAACATGCCTTTGACAGGTTTGTCGGTCAGCGACTGCGCGTACGAGGACCAGCCGACGGTCATCGGAGCGGGACGAGCAACGTCGCCGAAAATGATCGGCGGTTTGACGCAGCGCGAACCGTAGCTCTGCACCCAGCCGTTACGCGTAAAGGCAAAACCGGCCAGCAGTTCGCCGAAGTACTCGACCATGTCGTTGCGCTCGGGCTCGCCATGCACCAGCACGTCCAGGCCAATTTTTTCCTGGAAACGGATAACCGCCTCGATTTCCTTACGGATCGCGGCCTCATAGGCGGCATCACTCAACGCACCGGATTTCCAGTCGCGACGCAGCGCGCGGATTTCGGCCGTCTGCGGGAACGAACCAATGGTAGTCGTCGGGAACGCGGGCAGTTTCAGCAATTGCTGTTGCTGCGCAATACGGTCTGCAAACGGCACACGGTCACGGGTGACCTTGGCTGCGTCTGCCATGCGGCGAATCACAGCGGGGTTGTGAATACGGGGCGATTCGGTGCGTGCCTTTAGCGCGGCGCGCTGACTTGCCAAAGCCGCACTGACATCGGAGGCCTCGGCGTTATCCAGTGCCCGGCCGAGCACGCTCAGCTCTTCGAGTTTTTGCGCGGCAAAGGACAGCCAGCTCTTCAGTTCGGCATCAAGATCCGTTTCATTCGCCAAGTCCACCGGCACGTGCAGCAAGGAGCACGACGGAGCCAGCCACAGGCGGTCGCCCAATTGTTGGCGAACGGGTGCCAAAGCGCTCAGTGCAGCATCCAAATCCGTGCGCCAGATATTGCGGCCGTCGATCACGCCGGCAGACAGCACCTGGTCCGGACGCAAGGCGGCAGCGATGCGCGGCAACTGGTCGGGCGCGCGCACCAGATCGATGTGCAAGCCGGCTACTGGCAAGGCCAAAGCGGTGTCCTGGTTGTCCTGCAGGCCGCCAAAATAAGTGGCCAGCAGCAGCTTGACCGGCGCCTGCGACAAAGTCTCGTACACCTTGCGGTACGCATCACGCCAGGCTTGCGGCAGATCCAACACCAGAATCGGCTCGTCGACTTGTACCCATTGCACGCCCTGCTGAGCCAAGCGCGCCAGTACCTCGGTATAGACCGGCAGGAGAGCATCCAGCAGTTGCAGCTTGGCTGCATCCCCGGCTCCGTCGGCAAACGCATCGCCTTTGCCCAGCCACAGCCAGGTCAAGGGGCCCGGAATGACGGGCTTGACTTGATAGCCCAGGGCTTGGGCTTCTTTGACCTGCTCAAAAAGGTATTCGCGTGCGATGCGAAACGTCTGGCCCGGTACGAGCTCCGGCACGATGTAGTGATAGTTGGTGTCGAACCACTTGGTCATTTCGCAAGCGGCGGTCGGGGTGCCCGACGGCGCCCGGCCGCGGCCCATGCGAAACAGGGTGTCCAGCGCCACAGGCTGGTCATCGGCTTGACCAAAACGCGCCGGCACCGCGCCCAGCAGCGTGGTCCACTCCAGGACATGGTCATACCAGGCGAAATCGCCTACCGGCACGAATTGAACACCCGTGGACGCCTGGCGCTGCCAGTGCGCCGCACGCAGTTCGCGGCCGGTTTGCTCGAGCTCCCTTGCGGTTTGTTTGCCTGCCCAGTAGGCCTCGACCGCGCGCTTGAGTTCGCGCTGGGCGCCGATACGGGGAAAACCCAAATTATGAATTATGGTCATATAGATATCCGATTCAACAAATTTCGTTCAATTCGGATGCTATTCTGCGCTTAACTTAATTTGCGTCAAAATCAATTTCAACATACATTTATTGAAAATTTTTCATACTAACAAGTTGAGCACAATTCATGCTTGGTTGGCGCACGGCTCCACTGCGCTCATATTTGTCATCTACCCGCTCTGTATACGACTGATCCATGCTCGAAATCCGTCATTTAGAAACTCTCTCGGCAATCCGCGACGGAGGCAGTCTGCAAGAGGCCGCCGATCGTCTGCATCTGACGCAGTCGGCGCTGTCTCATCAATTGCGAGACCTCGAAACCCGCTTGGGCACCCCGCTGCTAAATCGCCGTACCCGCCCTGCCCGCCTCACTACGGCCGGACTGCGGGTGTTGGCGCTGGCCGATGAAGTCTTGCCGCAAATCCGAGCTACTGAGCGCGAGCTGCAACGGTTGGCGGCGGGCCGCACCGGACGGCTGCATCTGGCGATAGATTGCCACTCATGTTTTCAATGGCTCATGCCAAGCATGGATGCTTTTCGAGGCCAGTGGCCAGATGTCGCGTTGGATCTGTCGGCCGCGTTTTCGTTTGCCCCATTGCCGGCTCTGGTACGGGGAGATCTGGATCTGGTGATTACGTCAGATCCGCAGCAACTCGAAGCGGTGGAATACCTGCCCTTATTCAAATACGAGCTGGTACTGGCCGTCTCTGAATCGCATCCTTTGGCAGCCAGCAAGCACATCGCGCCCGAACAATTGGCCGATCAAATCCTGATCACCTATCCCGTGGACCGGCAACGGCTGGATGTTTTTACGACGTTTCTGGATCCCGCCGACGTGGAGCCGGCCGCGGTACGCAAGGCAGAGCTGACACCCATCATTGTGCAACTCGTCGCCAGCAATCGCGGCGTGACTGCGTTGCCCAATTGGGCTCTGACAGAATATCTGCATCAAGGCTGGCTGCGGCTGTGCCACCTGGGGCCACAAGGCGTGTGGCGTACGTTGTATGCCGCCGTGCGCACCGAGGATATCGATGCGCCTTACATTAATGATTTCCTGGCTATTGCACGAGAGACGTGCTTTAAAACCCTGGACGGTATACGGTCGGCGAAAAATTGAACCGCTTTTGATTAATCATCGTCCCGCTCGTCACCCAACAGGCGACGGATCACATCATGAGCAAAGCCTCGGCCCGCGAGAAAGCGGGCCTGTTTGGCGTACTCGCTACGATCAACGGGTTTCGCAGAGAAACGCTTGCGCCACACCTCAACCGCACGCTGATATTCGGTCGCGCGCAGGTCGTCGCGCAACTGCGCGACTTGGTCCTCGGCGACACCGTGCTGGCGCAATTCCTGCACAATGCGTGCCGTACCCTGCCGGCCGGCACGACGATGTACGAGGCTCTGCGCAAATCGCTCGGTAGATAGCCAGCCTTCTTTTTCCAGTGCGTCGAGCACCGGCTCAATGTCGGAAGCATCCTCGGCATAAGGCTGGAGCTTGCGCGCCAATTCGTTGCGTGCGTATTCGCGGCGCGACAGATAACCGACCGCGCGAGCCTTCAGGCTGGGCCCATGCGGTTTGGGTTTGCCCAAGGTCTGGGCATCATCATCCCGGGGCTCATGTTTGCCTCGCGTCTCGAAATCATCGTCCCGAGCCGGAGGTTTGCCTTGGGTTTCGAAATCGTCCTCCGGTGCAGACAGCGCTCGGCGATTTTCGCCGCCCCTGCCCGCGCCAGAGGTGTTCATCGTCTCGAATCCCCCGTCGTCAGGCTCGCGTGAAGACGAGCCGCGACGTGGCCACGAAGACCCCCGCTGACGAATCATTCTGCGTCGGTAGTCTCGGCCTCGCTAGCCGGGAACGTCGCTGCACGGCTGACGATGCCTTGGTTTTCACGCACCTTGTTTTCGATCTCGATGGCAAGCTCGGGATGCTCTTTCAGGTATTCGCGGACATTGTCCTTGCCCTGACCAATGCGGGTGCCGTTGTAGCTATACCATGCGCCCGATTTGTCGACCACACCTGCTTGCACGCCCAGGTCGATGATTTCACCCTCGCGTGAGATGCCGGCGCCATACATGATGTCGAACTCGGCCTGCTTGAATGGAGGCGAGACCTTGTTTTTGACGACCTTGACGCGCGTTTCGTTACCGACGACTTCTTCGGCCTTTTTGATGGAGCCAATGCGGCGGATGTCCAGACGCACAGAGGAATAGAACTTGAGGGCATTGCCGCCGGTAGTCGTTTCGGGGTTGCCGAACATGACGCCGATCTTCATCCGGATCTGGTTGATGAAGATGACCATGCAATTGGTGCGCTTGATGGTAGCCGTCAGTTTGCGCAATGCCTGGCTCATCAGGCGAGCCTGCAGACCGGGCAGCGAATCGCCCATTTCGCCTTCGATTTCGGCCTTGGGCACCAACGCGGCGACCGAGTCGATCACGATCAGATCCACCGAGCCCGAACGCACCAGGGCGTCTGTGATTTCCAGGGCCTGCTCGCCGGTATCGGGCTGCGAAATCAGCAGATCGGTGAGATTGACGCCCAGCTTGGAGGCGTATTGCACGTCGAGTGCGTGTTCCGCATCGACGAACGCGCAGGTGCCGCCGATTTTTTGCATTTCTGCAATGACCTGCAGCGTGAGCGTGGTTTTGCCCGACGACTCAGGACCGTAGATCTCGATCACGCGCCCACGCGGCAAGCCACCCACGCCCAGTGCGATATCAAGCCCCAGCGAACCCGTCGACACGACCTGGATGTCATGTTCGACTTCGTTATCGCCGTAACGCATGATCGAGCCTTTGCCAAATTGCTTTTCGATTTGCGAAAGCGCGGCGGCCAGCGCCTTGGCCTTTTCCGAGGCGGCTGCTTTGCTGGTTTTGTCGTCCATGTGGTTTCCCGTGGATAAATGATGTTGACGCTGTGAGGTTTAACGCGCGGCAAAGCGCTGCACGTCGAAGCGGCGATTATTGCATTCGATTGTACTGTATATAAATCCAGTGTGCCAAATTTTTCCAGGGATTCCCTGGATGGGCAAATCAGCCGATGCTGTGCCAGAATGCCTGCGCGCGATATCGTCCTGATGTCGTGCGCCCTTAACGGCTCTTTGTCCCGCTTTCACTGCATGCGCATCCTTATCGCCGAAGACGACAGCATCCTGGCCGATGGCCTGTCCCGCTCATTGCGCCACAATGGTTACGCCGTTGACGCCGTCAGTGACGGCGCCGCCGCCGACTCTGCTCTCGCTGCCCAGCCGTTTGACCTGCTCATTTTAGACCTGGGACTGCCCCAGCTCACCGGGCTGGAAGTCCTGCGCAGGTTGCGTGCGCGCAACTCTGCGATGCCTGTCCTGATCCTGACGGCGGCAGATAGCGTCGAACAACGCGTCAAAGGCCTGGATCTGGGTGCCGACGATTACATGGCCAAACCCTTTGCCCTGTCCGAGCTGGAAGCCCGCGTGCGTGCCCTGACACGGCGCGGCGCAGGCGGCGGAGCGACGTTATTGCGCCATGGCCGCCTGGTGTTTGACCAGACCGGACGTGTCGCGCTGGTCGATGACCAGACACTGGATCTGTCCGCACGCGAGGTCAGCCTGCTGGAAATCCTGCTGACCCGCAGTGGCCGCATGGTCAGCAAGACCCAGCTCGTCGACCACCTCTGCGAATGGGGCGAAGAGGTCAGCACCAACGCCATCGAGGTCTATGTGCATCGATTGCGCAAGAAACTCGAGCCCAGCGGAGTCAAAATCATCACGGTACGCGGCCTGGGGTATTGCCTTGAACGGGACCAAGGTGCCGCCAGCCACCTCACCCACTGAGCCGGCCGCGCGCGAGTCGCTGAACCAAGAAGCCCTGGACGCCATGCGCGGCGGGGCGAAAGGCCCCAGCTTTGCGCCCCCTCAGCGATCGCTGTTGGGAGAAATCCTCGACTGGATGCTGGCGCCGTTGTTCCTGCTGTGGCCAATGAGCGTGGCCATCACCTATGTGGTGGCGCAGAATATCGCCAACGTCCCTTACGATCGGGTGCTGGCGCAAAACCTGCACATTCTGTCGCGCCATGTGCATGTGCAAGACGGACGTGCTGTTCTGAACATCAACGACTCCGTCCGCGATGTGCTGCATCCGGGCGAAACCGACAGCGTGTTCTGGCTGGTCCAAGGTAGTCACGGCGAGGTGCTGGGCGGAGATAAAGGCCTGCCCTTGCCTCCCGATCTCGGTCCACCGCAACCAGGTACCGTGCTGTATGCCGAGGACACGTTGCGCGGGTTCGGCGTACGACTGGCCTATACCTGGGTCGATTTGCACATCCCGCAAACTCGGCCCGTGCTGCTCGTGGTCGCCGAGACGATGGAAAAGCGGACCGAACTGACCAATGACATCATCAAAGGCGTCATCATTCCGCAATTCATCGTGCTGCCCATCGCGGTGTTGCTGGTGTGGTTCGGGCTCTCACGAGGTGTCGCCCCGCTGAACGCCCTGCAGCAACGCCTGAGGGCTCGCCGTCCGGACGATCTATCGCCTATCGACGAAGGCGCCGCGCCGTCGGAAATTGCGCCGCTGGTTAGCGCCATGAACGAGTTGCTGGATCGCTTGTCGTCCAACGTGCAGGCGCAACGACGCTTTGTTGCAGATGCCGCACATCAATTGAAAACGCCATTGGCGGGCTTGCGCACGCAGGCCGAATTGGCGCTGCGTGACGCCAGTCCTGACGAAATGCAAGCGAGTCTGCGTCAACTGATTATGGGCTCCGAACGCGCTACGCGTCTCGTGAATCAGCTGCTATTACTGGCGCGTGCCGAAAATCCACATTCGGTCGAGCTGACGCCTACCGACCTGAACGCCATTGCGCATGAGCACACCTTGCAATGGGTGCATCAAGCGCTCTCCCTGAACACCGATTTAGGTTTTGAAGGCACGGATATGCCGCTCATGATTGCTGGCAACGATATCCTGCTGGCCGAGTTGCTCAACAATCTGGTGGACAACGCGCTGCGCTATACCCCGTCGGGGGGGCATATCACCGTCCGTGTCCGCAACACTGCTTCTCATGCCATCCTGGAAGTCGAAGACTCCGGCCCCGGCATCCCCGTCGAAGAACGCGAACGCGTCTTCGACCGGTTTTATCGCGTACTGGGAACCCGGGCCGAGGGCAGCGGGCTGGGACTGGCCATCGTACGCGAAATTTCCCAGAAACATCATGCGCAAGTGGAAATCCTCGAAGGCACCGCGCACTCGGACCTGCCCGGCGCCTGCATTCGAGTGTTGTTTCCCTTACACGGGCGCCGAGAAAATCTTCAATTCCCCATCTAGGGATATCCCTGACGGAATGCCTTGGACCCGGCCAAAATTCCGGGGAAAAGCCTAAAAAAAATACATTTAGTTTCAAAATTAAGATTCAAGTAAGCATCCCGTCAGAACCCCGTCAGTCTCGTTTTCTACCTTTCTACTAGCCCAAATACCGGAACATACCGGAAACGAGCCGGCACGGTGGATCACCACCGGTCCAAAACGAGGAGACATCATGAGCACAGCATCGATGGCCAGCCCAGGCCCATCCGCGGGCCCGCGCCCGATGACCAAAGACGAACGGCGCGTGATCTTCGCGTCGTCGCTAGGCACGGTATTCGAGTGGTACGACTTTTATCTGTATGGCTCGCTTGCGGCCATCATTGCGGGACACTTCTTCTCGGGTGTAAATCCCACAGCCGCGTTCATCTTCGCGCTGCTGGCTTTTGCGGCAGGCTTTGCGGTACGGCCCTTTGGTGCCCTGGTCTTTGGCCGTCTGGGCGACCTCGTCGGCCGTAAATACACCTTTCTGGTCACCATCGTCATCATGGGCCTGTCCACGTTCCTCGTGGGCGTGCTGCCCAGCTATGCCAGCATTGGCATTACCGCCCCCGCGATTCTGATCGTGCTGCGGCTGTTGCAAGGCTTGGCGTTGGGCGGCGAATACGGCGGCGCAGCCACCTACGTGGCCGAACACGCGCCGCAAGGCCGTCGCGGCGCCTACACCGCCTGGATCCAGACCACGGCCACACTGGGCCTGTTCCTGTCCCTGCTCGTCATCATGGGCGTGCGCGGCCTGATGGACGAAGAATCCTTCAAAGCCTGGGGCTGGCGCATTCCGTTCCTGATCTCCGTGGTGCTGCTGGGCATCTCGGTGTGGATCCGGATGCAGCTCAACGAATCGCCGACCTTCAAACGCATGAAAGAAGAAGGCCGCGGCTCCAAAGCTCCTCTGACCGAGTCTTTCGGCCAATGGAAAAACCTGAAAGTCGTGCTCATCGCACTGCTGGGGCTGACTGCGGGTCAAGCCGTGGTGTGGTACACCGGCCAGTTCTACGCCTTGTTCTTCTTGACCAAGACGCTGCAAGTCGACGCCAACACCGCCAACATCCTGATCGCGCTGGCCCTGTTGATCGGCACGCCGTTCTTCCTGCTCTTTGGCTCGCTGTCCGATCGCATCGGCCGCAAACCCATCATCATGGCGGGCTGCTTGATCGCCGCGGTGACCTATTTCCCGATCTTTCAGGGATTGACCCACTTCGCCAACCCCGCGCTTGAAAAAGCCCAGGCGTCGGCGCCGGTCACCGTGATTGCGGATCCGGCGACCTGCTCGTTCCAATTCAATCCGGTGGGTACCTCGTCATTCACGAGTTCATGCGATGTGGTCAAGTCGTTCTTGGCGAGTAACTCGGTGAACTACGCCAACCAGGCAGCCCCCGCCGGCACCGTAGCCAAGGTCAAAATCGGCAATGACGAGTTTCCTTCCTTCGAAGGCAAGGACATGTCGGCCGATGAGTTCAAGGCCAAGTCAGCCGAGCTGAAAACCGCATTGACCAACGCGATCCGCAGCCACGGCTATCCTGCCAAGGCGGATCCGGCACAAATGAACAAAGTCATGGTGGTAGTCCTGCTGACCATTCTGGTGATCTACGTGACCATGGTGTACGGACCGATCGCCGCCATGCTGGTCGAAATGTTCCCCACCCGCATCCGCTACACCTCAATGAGCTTGCCGTATCACATCGGCAATGGCTGGTTCGGCGGCTTCTTGCCCCCGGTGGCGTTCGCGATCGTGGCTGCGACAGGCAACATCTACGACGGCTTGTGGTATCCGATCATCATCGCCGTCATGACGCTGGTCATCGGAACCTTGTTTGTCCGCGAGACCAAAGACGTGGACATCAACGACTGATACCGCTTTTTTCCCCCGCCAGGCAGGACTGCTGCGCCTGTCTGGCTCTTCCAAGCTCCTTCGGGAGCTTTTTTTTGGTCAGTCCCAATAGCTCAGAACGCTGCTGTCAGAGGCGTCAACCCGCAACAGCCGCGACGAGATTTTTTATAAGACTGAGATTCAGGACGATGTCAGACCGCCGCGATTAGACTGGAACCTCAGAACACGGCCTTGCCCTACATTGCCGGACGTTTGATCCCCAGTCCGACGATTGCAGGGCCAGTTCTCTGACACCGATGCTACGCCCCCCGCGAGCCTTTAACGGCGTAGCATTGTGTGACCCTGCCAGGCCCGGCTTTTTTAAGCCGGGCCTTTTTTTGCCGCCGGGCCGTCCCAAGGCAAAAAACGCCCCCTCGGGGGGCCGCAAGCCAAAGGCGCAGCGTGGGGGTCTTTTTTGCCTTCAACGGCGGCGGCCGAAGCCGATCACCAGCACACCCACCACGATCGCAGCTACACCGGCCCACGTCGGAATCGATACCGATTTTTCCGTTTCCGCCGTCGCCTTGACCGAACCGATCTGCAACACGGTTTCTTCGCTGGTGTAGTCGAATCCCTTGTACACCAATGCCGCCGCACCCAATGCGATCAGCACCGCACCCACAAGCGTCGCCAGTTTCATCGTTATCATCCTTTATTCATCAATGACGATGCGGCGGACGATACCAGAAGGTCCGGCGTCTGTCAGTGACAGAACGCGTCGCACTACGCTACCAGTCAGAATCGTTACCGATCCATTGTGCGACGCAACGTCCGCTCACTAATACAAAGTAGCCCCTTTGCGCCGCGTGAACTGCGCTAACGAACGCAACGCCAAAGCATGCATCGCAGCTACCGACGGCAAAAGCGTCTCATCCCGACGCGTCAACACACCGACGATACGCTCGACAACAGGCTCGACCAAGGGCACAAACGCCAGGCCCGTACTCGCCGGCGGTCGAGCCAAGACGGGCAATGCGGTCACTCCGAGCCCTCCCGCGACACTGGCCAACAACGAGGCGCGATTCGAAATATCCATCGCCGGATCATCCACGCCAGCGCCGAGTTGGCGGCCTTTTAGCGTGGCAAACGTCGCATTCGCAATCAAGCGCTCGCCGGCCAACGCAGACCACGGAACACTGCGGCGCCGTGCCAAGGGATGCGTCTTGCGGCAAACCAGACCAAAACTATCGCGCGCAACAGGGCTGAACGCCAACTCCTCCGTACGCGGCAACTGGCCTGCCACCCCCACTTGGACATCCCCCGACAGCACCAGACGATGCACATTGGGAGAAGACTCATCCACCGCACGGATTCGCACGTCAGGATGGCGCTGCGCATAACGCGCCACCAATCGCGGCAGCCACTCATCTGCCAACGAAGGCATCACCGCTAAAGACACCGGCCCCTGGTATCCCATCGCATAGAGCCTCGCCCCGTCCTGGACACGGTCATGCGTAGCCAGCAACTCTCGAAACGACGGCAGCAACGTCTGTCCCAATGGCGTCAAGCGCGCACGTTTGCCAGGCTCGAACAACGGCGCGCCAATCTGCTGTTCCAAGTCTTGCATGGCTGCCGAAACGGCTGCTTGTGAACGAAAAGTGCCGTGTGCCGCATCCCTGAAACTGCCAAGATCGGCCGCCAATACGAACTGACGCAAATGCTGAATTTTTAATGGAGCAGACATCGGATGCCATCCGGCTAATTTCGGATTTTCCGAAATTAACATGAATTATTTTAGATTGCTAAAACTGGGCTGCACCCCCAACAATGCATGCATCGTTCAACTGGGAGCCCAGCATGTCTGTGCAAATTCGCAAAGTCGTCAGCTACGTAGAAAAGACCCTGATCGAGGGGGGCAAAGCCGCCGAAAAGCCGCTAGTGATGATCGTGGCCGCCGCCGTGATCCGTAACCCGTGGGCCGACAAGCCGTTCCAGGAAAATCTGCGTCCGGAAATCCTTGCCGCCGCACCGCCATTGGGCGAATTACTGGTCGGCGAAATCCTGCGTCATGCAGGGTCGTCCGATGCCATCGAGGCCTACGGTAAAGCCGCTGTCGTCGGCACCTCGGGCGAAGTCGAGCACGCCTCAGCCCTGATCCATACCCTGCGTTTTGGCAACGCGTATCGCAACGCGGTAGAAGGCACCAGCTACCTGAGCTTCACGAACACGCGCGGCGGCCCCGGTTGCGTGATTTCGATTCCGATGATGCATAAACAAGACGAAGGCTTACGTTCGCACTATCTGACCGTACAGACCTGCATCTACGACGCGCCGGCCCCCGATGAAATCGTGATTGCCTTGGGCGCGGCCACCGCCGGCCGTCCGCATCACCGCATCGGCAATCGCTATTCCGACTTGAAAGAACTGGAACAAGAGGCGCAAGCAAAATGAACGCTGCGCAGCGCCGATCAGGCGAAGGCGAACCCCTGGTGCTGTTGCATGGCGTGGGCCTGGATCATCACTTGTGGAATGACCTCGCCCCCTGCCTGGAACCGGATTTCGAGGTCTTGCGTTACGACCTCCTCGGTCACGGACAGGCAGCGCCACTACGAGCTGCAGTCACACCAGAGGATTTCGCCAAACAACTGGACCAGGTCCTGGACCACGCCGGCTGGAATGACGTTCATTTGTTGGGCTATTCCATGGGAGGCCTGATTGCAGGCCATTACGCCGCGACCAGGCCCGCACGCGTCAAGCGGCTGGCACTGCTGAGTACCGTCTATCAACGTACCGAGGCCGAAGCCGCCGCCGTCCGCGCGCGGCTCGATGCGTCTGCGACTCAGGATGCACAAGCCTCGACAGAAATCTCTCTAGCGCGCTGGTTCACCCCTGCGTACCGGCAAACCCACGAAGCTCGCGTCCAGGAAATCGGACGGCGCTTGCTCGCCAACGATCGCGCAAGTTTTCTGCATGCGTATCGGATGTTCGCCACAGGCGATCGTCTGATCGATACACACGCGATCCGTTGTCCGGTGCTGGTCATGACAGGCAGCGATGACGTGGGGTCCACGCCACGCATGAGCACAGCCCTGGCCACCGACCTGCCGCAGTCGCAATTGCAGATCGTGGCAGGACAGCGCCACATGTTGCCCGTGGAAGCCCCCGCTATCGTGGCTCAAGCGTTGTGCGGCTTTTTCTCGCGAGCCTCTGCATAAGCACTATTCCCGCCTCGGGGAGGAGACACATCATGAATCGCAGAACCCTACTCAAATACGCTGCCGCCCTAGGCGCCGCAGGACTTGTTCAACCCGCCTGGACGCGCGAAGCGCCGTTGCGCGTCGTCGTCCCATTTCCGCCAGGCGGCGGCACCGACGTACTCGGGCGCGTGATCGCCGCCTCGCTAGAGCCCGCACTGAACCGCTCCGTCATCGTCGAAAACAAGCCCGGAGCCAGTGGCATGCTGGGCGCGGACTACACCGCCAACGGTGCCAAAGACGGCAGTATCTTGCTATTTGCAGGCCTGGTCCCCTCTGTGCGCTACTACGCCAGGCCGCCTGAAGAAGTGCTCAAACAATTGGCGCCGGTATGTCCGATCGCGCGCTCGCCGTACATGGTTGCCGTGAACGCCGACGTGCCGGCCAAGACCTTGAAAGAGCTGGTCGAGCAAGCCAAGGCACACCCTCAGGATCTGACCTTTGGCACACCTGGCAACGCCACGCCCCAACATATCGCCACCGAGCTCATGCAGGCCGCCTGCGGCATCGACATGCTGCACGTGCCCTACCGAGGCACCGGCCCCATGATGACGGACTTGTTGGGCGGACAGATCCAGGTGGTCGTGGCGACCGTCGCCGCTGTCGAGCCCTACCTGAAAAGCGGCCGGCTGCGCGTGCTGGCCGTCACCAGTGCAGAACGCCTAACCAAATATCCGGACATCCCCACAGTCGCGGAAAGCGGCTATCAGGGATTTGCCGCACAAATCCAGTTCGGCACGTATTGCGCCGCAGGGACACCGGCGGAAATCATCGCCGCGCTGAATCAGGGCGTAAACCGCGCACTGCAAACGGAAGACGTCCGACGCAAACTGGGCGAACAAGGCTTCACGCCCACAGGAGGCACGCCCGAGGCATTGCAAACGGCCTTGTTGTCGGAAATTCGCGAGGTCGCGGCCCTGGTGAAATCAGGCAAAGTCAAAGTCGATCTCTAGCCATAAAACGCAGCCCCATTAACCGGACGTTACACGGCCGGCACCTGGAGGAACCCAGCGTCCAGAGCCCGCCCGATGTCGCCTCGAGATACACAAGAAAAGCACTGACCTGCCGGCGAGTCGGGCAAGGGTCGTATAGAATCAACCCTTTTGCCCGACGCCATGTGGTTCAAGAATCTCAAGATCTACCGACTATCCGCACCGTGGACGCTGACCGGCGAACAGCTTGAAGAAAGCTTGGCTCGGCATGCTTATCAATCCGGCAACAATCTCGAAATGCAGAGCGTGGGCTGGATTTCTCCCCGCGAAAATGCTGCGCTGTCGCACACCGTCAATCAGCAGATTTTGCTCAGCCTGCGTGCCGAGAAAAAACTGCTGCCAACCACGGTCGTCAACCAGGTCGCTCGCGCCCGCGCTCAGGAAATCGAAGAGCAACAGGGCTACAAGCCCGG
The DNA here is from genome assembly GCF_002261185.1 of Bordetella genomosp. 4. GTDB lineage: Bacteria > Pseudomonadota > Gammaproteobacteria > Burkholderiales > Burkholderiaceae_B > Bordetella_A. The sequence continues at coordinate 355,808 of NZ_NEVQ01000012.1, read as the reverse complement.
CCGCAAGCAAATGAAGGAAATCAAAGAGCGCGTCACCGACGAGCTCTTGCCCAAGGCCTTCAGCGTCTATCGCGACACGCGCGTCTGGATCGATCCGGTCAATCACTGGCTGGTAATTGACGCCGCCGCCTCGGCCAAGGCCGATGAAGTCATCGGCCTGCTGGTCAAGACCATCGACCCGCTGCCGCTGGAAAATCTGTACGTCGCGCAATCGCCCGCCGCCGCCATGACCGGCTGGCTGGCCGCTGACGAGGCCCCTAGCAATTTCAGCATCGACCAGGACACTGAATTGCGCGCCTCGGGCGAAAGCCGCGCCGCCATTCGCTACGTCAAGCACTCCATTGACGTCGACGACGTGCGCCGCCACATTCAGTCAGGCAAACAATGCACCCGCTTGGCCTTGACTTGGGCCGACCGCGTGTCCTTCGTGCTGACCGAAGCCCTCGACGTAAAGCGTGTCGCGCCGCTGGACGTTCTCAAGGAAGGCAACGACACTGTCATGCAAAATGACGATGAGAAGTTCGATTCCGACATGGCACTGATGACGGGCGAACTGGCCAAATTGCTGGCCGACCTGACCGAAGCCCTCGGCGGCGAAAAGCGTATTTAAAAAAAATACCCCAACGGCTGGGGGTTCAATCCAGCCTTTGGGGTATTGCATTGCGTTCATCGCGACGCCTTCCTGCTTGCTACCCCCAACGTGGGATTTACCGTGGGGCGCCCCGACGGTAAAAAAGCAGCCTCGACGACCACGTCAGGCGGCCAGACATGACCGCCTGCCAGGGCAATCAATCCAGCCCGTGGAAAATCGAATCGTCCGGACCGATATGCGACGGATGTTTCCACGTCACGTCACGCATCGAATGCTGCACCAGACCTTCCACCCCTAGCAGCACCGCGAAAATCGCCATCCGGATCGGAATACCGTTATCCGTTTGACGGAAAATCGCCAGACGCGGATCGTCATTCAGATCCGTGCTCAGATCGTTGGCGCCAGGCCGGCTGTCGCGCGGCAGCGGGTGCATGACAATCGTGTCGGGTCCGCAATGCGCGTCGATGGTCGCGCGGCTGATCTGAAACTCGGGCGTGTAGCCTTCGCTTTCCTCGTTGGCGAAACGCTCCTTCTGCACGCGCGTCGCATAAATCACATCCGCCCCCGTCAAACCTTCTGCCAGGCTGCTTTTCTGCTCGATCACATTGTCGTTACGGCTGGCCTGTTCGATGATGTAATCCGGCATTTCCAGGCCCGGAGGAGAAATCAAGGTGAACTTGATACCCTTGTACAAGGCCAATAGCTTGATCAGCGAATGCACCGTACGCCCGTATTTCAGATCGCCGACCATGGCGATATGAGCACCATCGAGCAGCTTACCCAGGCGCGAAAACTCGGTCAGTATCGTATACAGGTCCAACAGCGCCTGGCTGGGATGCTCACCCGGACCGTCGCCGCCGTTGACCACGGGAATATTCGTGGCCTGTGCAAACTCGGCGACGGACCCTTTATCGGGATGACGGATCACCATGGCGTCAACATAGCCGCTCATGACACGGCTGGTGTCGTAAATCGACTCGCCCTTGGCCATCGAGGAAAAGGTAAACCCGGTGGTATCGCACACCGAACCGCCCAAGCGGCAGAATGCCGCACCAAAACTCACGCGCGTCCGCGTACTGGCCTCAAAAAACAGATTACCCAGCACCGCGCCTTCCAGAACGCGAGACACTTTTTGCCGACGGGCAATAGGCTGCATCAAATCCGCCACGCGGAACAGGTCCTCGACCGATTCGCGAGTAAATTGATCCACAGACAGCAATTGGTGCTTGCCGTTCACCGCGATTCGTTCGCGCAGTGGGCCCACCTGTGCGCTTTGCGTATATTTTTCGAGCAAAGCACCGTTTTGCACGATTTCGCTGACAAAACGCTCGACCACCTCGGGCATCGCACGAAACTCCTGCGATCCTTCCGGCAGGAGCCACGTGTCTAGGGCACGCCGTTTCACACCGATACGGGTGGCGAAAACATCGCGAGTCAGATTGAGGCGACGCATGGCGTCGCGTAGAAAGGCTTGCTGGGAAATGGACATGGCGGCCCCTGGGTTGCTAATGTACGCAATGCGTATATTAAACCCAGGATTTCGTGCGTCGCAAGCGATTTTCTATCGTGATTCGAAGCGCGTTACTTGTTGTCCAAGGGACGGCATACCGGCGTCGCGCTCTGGATCGAAGTCTTGGCTGCCTCGATCTCGGCTTGATCCCATTGTCCCTCGCCCAGGACCATAACGGTGACGTTCGACGTATTCGGACCGTCTGATTGGGCTCGAATGATTTCCAAAATTTTGGCGGGCTCGGTTTGCTTGAAAATCCGGATCTCGTTGGGTGCGCCCTTTTCCCCCAGACTTTGATGCGACTGGTACACAACACCATAGGGATAGGCGCGCTCGTTATGGCACACACGCACATATTCGCCCGCGCGCCGATGCGCCGCCTGCACATCCGCCTGTACCGGAAAAGTTTCTGTCGCTCCTGGAGGATCGCCGGACAATAAACCTTTGCTGGCGCAACCGCTCAATACAACGGCAATGCTCAACCCTGCCAGACCCAAAGTGCGCATAGTCATTCCCACTAGATAGTACTAATGGTGGCATTATGCATCACACGGGCCGCACGTCGTGCGGCGTGCCGCCCACGAAACATGTGAGCGGCGGCTGCCCGCCTCAATCAGCGGCGCGTTGAATACTTTCACCACCTTTCTCGATGTCCTTGCCTGCCCCCGCAATCGTATTGCAACCCGCCGAGATGGCTGACACAGCAAGCAGAACGACGAGCAAAATGCGATTTTTCATGAGTTCTCCTATGACGACTTATCATCGGGGCCAGACCTACTGACCCTGGAGCCGGACCTCAGACTGCCGGCCCGGTAATCATGCACCGTTTTTTAACAAATCGCCAAACAAATCGGCGCGCCAACGGCGCACACTGTGTCATACACGCCATAGCTTTCATAAGGTAGGATGACGGTATGCGACATTCTTCTTCTACGCCCGGCAATTCGGACCAAGGCTGGGGTTGGCAACAGCCCGCCCAGGGCTCAGCTGCGTTGGCATTATTCATCGATGATCTGCATCGTGTATTGCAGGCCCATACCGCCCGGCGGCTGGCCGGCGCATCCCCGTTAAGCCTCGCACAGGAGCAGGTCGATGCCCTGCTCGCCCGCTACGTCGAGATGCGCAAAGCGCCGGAGATTTTCGAAGGGCAATCGGTCACCTTGAAAGAAGGCACGGACCGGGATGGCGTATCGCACACAGTGCCGATCTTTTCGCCGCATCTGAAACAGGCCTTGGTGGCCATGCTGGGCCAGCCGGGCAATCAGGCCCAGTAACCGCAGTGGCGCAGCAGCCGCCGCGCACCGATTCAATAACACCACAAGGCTGCCAGCCAGCCCTATCTGGCACCGAGCGCCTACTGCTTGGCCGCTGCCTGCATCGGTCCCGGCCACGGCTCCGTTTCCAGTGCCAGGCGTGTCTCTTGAAAGCCCCCTAACCCAGTCTTCAGCAAACCCGTGTTCAGTGCCTGGCCAATAGCACGCCGGCATAGCGTTTCAAAATCGTCAGATAACGACTGGAATGCCCCATCGGGAATACGCAGCCGCAAGCTGGCATCCGCCGAATCCGCGGCCGAGGCAGCGTCACCTATATGCACATGCGCCGGATAGCCATGCGGGCACCAAACACCCACATAGTATTGTCCTTGCGCACCTATATCTGCGATATAGCCGGGATGATCATACTTGGCTGTACCCATGTGACACGTCTCCTGAGAAGATATAGCTGATAACCCGCCTGGGCATGGTATCCCATGCCCGAAGCGGCTGCTACAGTGGGATTTACCCCAAGACAAACAAGGCTTCAGTCTCAGAACGTTCTGAGAATCTGTTGCACTTTGCCGTCGAGACTGTGAACATCGTCCTGTAGTGCGGCCCGCTTGTCGCTCAACCCGCGGATTTCGTTTTCGCTACTTTCAAGCTGCTTCAGATAACGCGTACTCAAATCGCTGCTACCCGGCACCGCGCCGAGGTTCTGCCGAATGCGCTCCTGTTCATTCACCAGACGCTCCCGTGCTTCGTCCAACTCTTGCAGAGCGGCCTGTGCATCGATTTGCTTTCTGCGTGCCTCGGCCAACTGGACCAGTTTGGCCGCCAAGGCCTTGTCGGGACTGGAAGCCGACCACGCCAACAACATGTCGGGTGCAGTATCAACCACCGCATAGGCATTGCGCTGCAACTGCTCGTCCACGGCTTCCAATGTCTGTTCTTTGCCGGCCGCGACAGTGGCCTTTAACCGATGGTGGGTAGCGGTTTTGCCGTCACTGGCAGGCGATGAGAACGTCCACCCCGGCCGAACTGGATGCTCGATGACGACAACACGCTCGCCGTCCAGGGCGCCAGAAACGGTGTACCGCGTCACGACGCGCGCCTTTTGCGTCAAGCGCAGCAACCCGTCCACGACCTTGATCTCAACGACTTCATCGGCCGGCTGTTGATCCTCGGTAATGCTTACCTTCCGATCTGTGGCAAAGCTGACCAGACGCGTATCCTCGTTGGGCAACCCTACCAGCTGGGCATCGCCGACATATCCAGATTGCGCGTCATAAATCGTGAGGATGCCGCCAGGCAGGCTGACACCTGTCGTGTTCTGGAGCATCAATGCAGCCACGGGATGGGGTGACGATGCGCCCGCCTGATACACAGACACCATTGTGGCCGGCACTTCAGCGTCAACAATAGGCGCAGACAACGTGTCGCCATTGGCCAGATCGTACGTGCCTGGCAACGCAAACGTGGCCGAAACATCACTTTCACTCGTTGCGGTGCCGTCCTGCGCGGACGCCACTGCTCCACCGTATTGGTCCGCCATTGCGATAGGTGCGGGAGCTGCTGCCTCCAGCATCGGAGCCGCAGGCGCCGGACGAATCGCTCTCATCCGAGCGGACGCCGCCGGCTCAGCAGCACGCGCTGCCTGTTCACGGTTGGCCAAGTTTCCCGTATCCGCCCTGGGCACGTTGGTCGAAGCCGTATTGACCGGCAGCTCGTATCGATTCTTCCAATACAACTGATGCAGACGCTGCCTGAGCGTCACAGGGTCCGCAGAGCTCAGCACGATTTTGACATGCTTCCAGTCTTCTCCACTGGCATTCTCCAATACGGTCCAGGCCTGCAAACGGGCTTTTCCGTCGTCCCGAGCCACAACCTTGTATGCGGTCTTCCATATGGGTGAGGCAATCACATATGAAACGTCGACATTGTTATTCGACGTGCCGGCCACATGGATACTGATCACGCGCGATCGATCGTTCTTGGCACGTGCCATCGCGTCGGCGGCTTCGACGAGCTTGTCCCTCAGTGCAGTGTCATCGACCGCGACAGATGCGTCTTGCGACAGCTCCAGCGTCGCGACCGCGCCTGCGGACGTCAGCGCGGACAGCAGAAAAAACTGGGCGCCATCGGCACCTTTGCGCGGCTCGACTCCCAACACCTTGCCCTGCACCGTTTTGCCATTACTCGTCACCGTCACAGCGGCACCTTGCAAAGCGGTCAATAGCGCAGGCACTGAGGCCAGCGCCTCAGGCGGAAACGGCAGGCCTTTGAAACTTTCCTCAAGCGGCCTGGGGCCCGTCAACGAAAACCCCGATACCGAAGCCGTGGAACTGTTCAGCACCAAGCTTTTTAAAATATCGTCGACCTGATCAAGCGGCACCTCCAGACGAATGGTGCCATCCTGACTCACAGGGGCGGCCCTGACTATCTCGGCCAAGCCGCCCGATGAGAGTCTGATTTCGCGTATCGAGCCATTATTATCTGACGCCCAGACACTCATCGGGGCCAAAGCCGCGATGCACAAGCTTACGACGGTACGATGGAACATGACTCCTCCTGCACGCCCTATGCGCTGATTTTCAGGTCGTACTATAGCCGCGCGCCCCGGTGTTCGCAGCGGTGCACGACGAGCGTGGCGGGCCAGTCCGGAAAACGGCGTAATCTGATCTAAGGCCGGACTGTGTACGGAGTCGAAAAAACAAAACGCTTCCGGCGAAATTCGCACGGAAGCGTTTTAGATTTGGTTGCGGGGGCAGGATTTGAACCTACGACCTTCGGGTTATGAGCCCGACGAGCTGCCAGACTGCTCCACCCCGCGTCTGATGTTTGTAATCATAGCATAATATTCGATGCGCTGCATCAATCTTTTGACCCATACACGCCAAGCCGGGCGTGGCCGTATACATAACAGATGTGTCAGACTCTCGGCCCTGAGCAGGATCGCACGGGTGTCTTCGAACACATAAGACTCCCCCTGCCGCAACGGCGACTGGGCGATGTACGGCATGGCGTCGCCATCACGCGGAATGGATTGATGCTGGATGACACTGCCCGTCAGGCAGATCAGCACCGTACCCTGGATGCCGTGCACTGTTTGTGTCGCGCCGGGGGGCAAGACGATTTCTTCCGTCAAACTGGATGTACTGGTGCCGGAGGCTCTGCTGCTGGTCATGATGGCGTTCCTGAGGAAAATGGCCGTATCCCCGCTTACTGCCCGCCAAGGGGCCGTTTTTGCCTTGGGGCGGCCCGGCAGAAAAAACCCCGAACCGTCCAGTCAGATTACGCGCCTCGCATTCATCGCAACAGACACACAGGCTGGTTTTCTGTGCCGTAACAGACAGCGTTTTGGGGATCTGTTATGGTCGTCTTTCCCGCAAACTGTGTATTACGGTTTGGCCCGATCGGGCTCATGATGCTGAGATGGATGTGCCTATGACCTCCCCTCAAGTTCAGCCTACCCACGAGCAGCCCCTATATCAACGGCTGGCCGATCACTATCGCCGGGCCATCGATAACGGCGTGTTGGCGCCCGCCGAGCGTATGCCATCGGTGCGCAACCTGGTCCGTACGCATCGCGTCAGCCTGTCAACGGCGCTGCAAGCCTGCCGGCAACTCGAAGACGACGGCCTGATCGAAGCCCGCCCGCGCTCGGGGTATTTCGTGCGCGCCAAGCATCGCACGGTCATGCTGCCGGCGTCCGAACCTGATCTCGGAGTATTGCCTGGCCCCGCCAACTACGTAGGGATCCATGATCGTGTCTCGGAATTCATCGCGCAGTGCGAACGGCACACGACCAGCATCAATCTGGCCCTTGCCGCAGCCGCACCGGAACAGTATCCGGCCGAAGCGCTCAAGCAGGCGATGATTCGCGCCGTGCGCCAGCATCCCACCATGCTGGTCGATCACGTGCCGCCCCACGGCCATCCGGAACTGCGTACCGTCCTGGCGCGCCGCGCCCTGGAATTAGGCATGAACCTGGGGCCGGACGATATCGTGGTGACCCACGGCTGTATCGAGGCTGTCAACCTGGCGCTGCGGGCGGTCGCCCGTCCGGGGGATACCGTTGCCGTCGAATCGCCGGTGTACTTCGGCCTGCTACAGATTTTGGAAAGCCTGGGCATGCGCGCGCTAGAGATTCCAACCAGCCCGCAACACGGCCTGTCGGTCGACGCGCTGGAATTGGCGCTGCAGACCCATCCGCACCTGCGCGCCGTCGTTGTTGTGCCCAATTTTCAAAACCCATTGGGATGCGTCATGCCGGATACCGAAAAGGCTCGGTTGGTGAGGCTGTGCGAACGCCATCAGATTGCCCTCATCGAAGACGACACCTATGGATTGCTCTGCGATGACAATCAATTGCGGCCAGCGATCAAGTCCTGGGATCACACCGGCAATGTGATTTATTGCGCCTCAATGCATAAGACCCTGGCACCCGGCATGCGCTTGGGGTGGATGACGGGCGGCCGCTGGGCCGCGCGTGTCGCCATGCTGAAATTTGCGCAAAGCCGATCAAATGAGCCCCTGGCCCAGGTGGCGGTCGCCGAATACATGGGGTCCAAAGCCTATGATCGTCATCTGATCCGTCTGCGCCGCCAGTTGAAGAGCCAACGCGAGCACATTGCCGAAGACGTGGCCCGATATTTCCCGCCGGGTACTCGTCTGAGCATGCCCGAAGGCAGCATGCTGCTATGGGTGGAAATGCCTGGCCAACGGTCCAGCACCAAAGTCTTTGAACGGGCCTTGGCGCATGGAATACGCATCGCCCCCGGCACCATGTTTTCCAATTCTGACCGCTACAGCCACTTCTTGCGGCTGAGCTGCGGCTCGCCCTATACGCCGCAGATGGCCCAGGCCATGCGTACGCTCAGCGATATCGTGGCTGAGGTGGGCTAGTCTCGACCAGCAGACCAGCCTCGGGCCCGATTCTTGCTCATTGATGTCAGGATTTAACCGCCTGGGGTAAACCCTTGCTCCACAAGGACATTTTCTTTCTTTGCCCAAGCTATCCCAAGGGTTGTCCACAGAAGCTGTGGGTAAGTCGAGCAATGGCCCTCGGAGAGCTTATTTGACGGCAGCCAGCACGCTGTCACGGACGCTTTCAAAACCCGCCACGTATTGCGGATTTTCAGAACGCGCCAACAAGCTGGAATAGTTCTGTTCCAACTGCGCTTCGATCGCCTCACGCAGACCGGGCGACGATTTGGCCAGATGCAGCATTGATGACAGGACCGAGTTCAATGCATCGATGCGCCCGCCCTGATGCGAAATCGTGTGCACGATAACTGCGATTTGTTCTTGAATATCCATGAAAACCTCGTGAAGAATGACGTTTGGCGGGCATGCTAGCATGCCCGCCGATAATAGCTATCGCACTTGCACAGAGCATCTCTGTGCTTTGTAATAGCACTGATCTTATTCGTGGAATCCCCATGCTGCTTCGCCCGCTCACTTGTGTTTTGACGTTTTCGCTGCTCGCTGCCTGCACCAGCATGAGCAAAACTACGCCCACCGGACCCGATACGTACCAGGTGACGTATAACGCCGGAGCGAAATGGCAGACGTGGGTCGAGGTCAAACACATTGCCCGTGAGCAAGCCGAGGCCCATTGCGCGTCGATGAACAAGCGCATGACGCAACCCAAGGTGACATCCAATCACGCTACGGGATTGATGCCCAAAGAAGCGACTATTGACTTCACGTGCGAGCCGCTACCAGCGTCCGCACCGTCAGAACAAAAATCGGGTTCGTAAACAAAACCCGGTCATGCATTCGTCCCCATTGGATCTTGCAAGCATCGATCAAGAGGCTCCGCCTACGGGCGGATTCTCTCCGCCCTGGCCAGCGATCTCAGCCAATTCCCAATCAGCGAGATTCGTCGCGTAGTCGCGCTCAAGTGGACGCCTGCCGCCAAACGGCTCTCGAGCCTCGACCTGAATATTGTCCGGGCCCAATACGCGATACGTCACATGCCCCCATCGCACGCGGCCTGCCCAATGCGCCGCGGCAATGACGCTCAGGTGAAAGACATCCACAATCGGCTGCAGACAGCCCAATACGAATTGGACCAACCGCACAGACCATGGGTCGGGCATATCCACCTGCCGGGACACTTCGCCGATCCCATATTGTTTCAGGCCACCAAGGGTCATCAACGATGCTAGCACCCAGATAGCGGTACCCTCCATCACGGCAAACCACATCGCCGTCCCCCAGCCGGACAAGCGCAGGCTGACCACACACAACCCCAGACGCCACAGTGCGGGCCGATAGATGCGGCACATCTGATACTGCCGGCGCGCAAAATGCCACGCGGAGACAAACGATTGTTGATTCGGCGATGGCACCAGCAATGACTTATGCGTCCCAACGCGCAGCCCCAATTCAGCAGCACGGCAAGCCAAGGCCAAATCATCGGAAAGCACGCGGTCAAATAGAGACCGCAAATCCAGCCGCTGCGCGACCAGCGTCGTCATGGCGATGCTGCCCCCCCATGTCACGCACGCACAATCCAGCTCTATACGCGGCAACAAGGTGATCGCACGATCAGCGGCCGTGACAAAATGCGCGCCGATGCGGTGTTTGGCGACTTGCTGCCAGCGATGGCCGCTAATGATGTCGTATTGCCCCGAAACGACAGGCCAGACCAAGCCGCCTAACCATTCTGCGTCGGGCACGATATCGCCATCCATCAATACAATGACTTTGATCTCCGGGTCCAGGCAATCCAGTGCGGCCTGCTGGTTGCGGCATTTCTGCGCTTGATGCATGGCTGGGCCCGCAACGATCAGCTTGATGGGGAACTTGGCGTTATGGGCCTCGGCTCGTACCCGGGCGTAGGCAGGATCCTGCTCGGACTCGACCGTGACAAGCAAACAGGCGGGTCGCAGGGTCTGCTTGTTGAGCGCTTCAAGCAGCGTCCCGAAAGATCGGGCCTCGCCCGTCAGAGGCAAAATCACTGACACCGGCACACATCCAGTCGGACTGTATTCGCGCAGCGAGATCAAGCGCATGACTACGCTCAACAAGGAAATGATGCTGATGCCTATAGCAGCAAAATAGAGAGCGTAAGCCAGGAACACGGATACCCACCATCAAAGTGAGCCTACTTTGTCTACGGCCCTATTCCCGGGCCGCGCCGATACACATGAGCCTAAGTGGACGATTTCATGACACTAAAGAAAATCTCACACCTTGATGTATTCGGACAATGCTATCACGTAAAAAATCTAAATATCACTAGGTGATACCGCGTGCTCGGCACAAAAAGGCCGCCGGTCTTGCCGTAGACTGGCGGCCTTTGCGCCGACCAAAAAATCGGCTCAGAAGAAAGAAAGCTGAGTTGCCGAATGGGCGTCCCGAACGGACGCCCCGTCGCTCTATCAGAGATCCAATTTGGAAATTTTCGCGCCTTCGAGCGAGACGCCCGCCATCAGCCCGGCATTGTTCAGAACAAAGCCGACAATGGGCTGCTGAGCGGTATTAGTATCAATGTTGCCGTTCGCCCCCACATGGGCGACAGCCACTGTCGCGTCCGCCCCCACCGTCCAGCCATTGCTGTTGCGGAATTTTTGCAGCGCCTCATCCGTCATGAACAGCAAAATGACTGCTTTGGACTGCGCGCCCGCCTGGAATCCTACCGAGCCTGTCGTGGTGCTGTAGTACCCGGAATCCACGCCGCCCACCCGCAGCACTCCCTTGCCATGCTGCGCGCCTACGATGAAGCTCGCGCTCAACACGGAGGGAAACACCAGAACCCCTCTGGCACGCTCTACCAAGGCTTTGGACTGCGGCGATGCCTCGTACAGCTTGCTCAGCGCAGCGTTCGCCCCGCTATTGATTTCCTGTCTCTGTTCGGCGGCACTGGCCGACGCTTTATCAGAGGTCGTGGTGCAGCCGGAAAATACGAGCCCTGCCACTGCCACCGTCATCGCCGCCATCGCAGCGCGACGCATCTTCGGGAATGTATTAAGCATGAGACGCTCCAGTTGTTATTGAGGGACCTTTCACTCTACTCGTCTGTTCCTACTCAAAACTGCGTGAGCCTGCAAGACATCCCTGCCAATCGCAACAAAGCAATTCGCAACCGCGCGACTTTGGGACGGAGAGTAGCGAACTGTTACGTGCGCGGCAGCACGACATGCAGGACATCTCGGATCTCCGTCGGGGGATCGGCACCTAGCTGCCTGATACCATATTACTCCCGAACCCCTGGAGTGGCGCGTGCGCCTCAATACGCAGCGACAAGCAGCATTACCGTTTTTCGACAGCATGCTGCTCGGTATTGCGCAAATCCTGATCTGGGGAGGCTCATTCTTTTTGCTTGCCGTGCTGGCCGAGCCCATCCATCGCGATACCGGATGGTCCATGACATGGATCTATGGTTCGCTGACAGTCGGCGTCTTGGTATCGGCACTGCTATCGCCACGGGCGAATGTCTATATCGCGCGCCGGCAAGGCCGCAAGCTGCTCATCGGATCGAGTTGGATCGTTGCGGCCGGGCTATGTGTAATTGGTCTCGCTCCCAATATTGCTGTGTTCGTCATAGGATGGGCGCTGATTGGCGTAGGCATGGCCGGTGGCCTGTATGACCCGCTGTTCACGACGCTGGGCATTATGTATGGGCAACGCGCGCGAGCTGTCATTAACGCGATCACGCTCATTGCGGGCTTTGCGACGACCGTCGTCTGGCCCGTGCTGGCCTGGATGGTCGAACCGCTGGGGTGGCGCGTTACGTGTTGGGCTTACGCCGGCGTGCTGGCTGCCGTAATGGCTCCGCTTTATTTGAAAGCCCTGCCGCAGGACATAAAGACTGATCCTGCCTCACCCATTCAAAAGAAAACCGTTCAAGCCACAGCCCCATCAGGCGGCGTCTCCCGGGGTACCTATTGGCTGCTATCGAGCGTGTTTTCCATTGCAGCCATATTGATGACGGCAGTATCCGTACAGATCATTGCGCTCTTGCAAGGCGCCGGACATAGTCTGGCCTCGGCCATCGCGCTCAGTGCGCTGATCGGGCCGAGCATGGTGGCCATGCGTGTAATCACATTCAGCCTCAAAAGCCTGCATCCCATCTGGATGGGATTACTCTCTGCGGGCTTTGTCGCAGGCGGATTACTATTGATTTTCATCAGCCCCCACGCGGCAGCACTCGGCATGGTGTGCTACGGCATAGGAAACGGGCTGCGCGCACTGGTGCGCGGCACCTTGCCGTTGGCCTTGCTGCCATCAACCATGCTTGCCCCGGTGATGGGCAAGTTAGCCCGGTCCTCGCTCCTGTGCCAGGCGTTCACTCCGCTGGTATGCGGCGCACTGATCACCCATATAGGCGCGACGGGCACGCTGTTTGTCCTGACTGCGCTGGCCATCACGAACCTGGGGTTGACGATGTGGCTGAGAAAGCGCGTCGCCCTGGTGCAGACTGCCTGATCGGCTTCGCCTTCTTCAAGACAAGGGTTTATACCTATAAACGGCGCTTTTGGGTTGGAAACGCTCGCCCTATAATGTCCATATTATAATCATATAGTTCATATTATGGACAAGGAGCGGTGTGATGCCCGTTGATAACAAAGATGCCAACCCGATGATGCCCTATCAGTACCCTAATCCGGTAGAGGCATTACCCGAGATTGTGGTGGAAAGCGCTATCCCCAGAGACGAGCGGCTATGGGTCCCGCAGGCGGAGAACGTCTGGTTCCGGCCCCTCTGTCTGAACGCCAGCCAGGGTTACTGGATGAATCTGCTGAAGGTTCGCAAGTCCGGCGTGTTGAGCCGGCACCGCCACCCCCAGGCCGTGCATGGCTTCGTCCTCAAAGGCAAATGGAAATATCTGGAGCACGACTGGTGGGCGCAGGAAGGCTCATATGTGTTCGAGCCCCCAGGCGAGACCCACACCCTCTATGTGCCCGAAGACTGCGAAGAAATGATTACCTACTTTCAAGTCAACGGCGTGATGTACTACACCGACCCTTGGGGCAAAGGCAACGGATATGAGGACGTATTCACCAAGATCGATATGTGTAAACGACATTTCGAGGCCGTGGGATTAGGGGCGGACTATGTCAAGCAATTCATCCGCTGATCACGGGCGATCCAGGGCGCAGTACGACTTCAGTGGACAAATCGCCATCGTCACCGGCGCCGGCAACGGCATTGGCGCCGAGATTGCCGCGCAACTGCAGCATGCTGGCGCCACGGTGGTGAACTGGGACCTGAGCCGCGGGACGGATGCCGCCGCGCTCTTTTGCGAAGTCGACGTGACGCGGCCGGATACCATTGCAGCGGCACTGCAAAAGGTTCAAACCCAGTTTGGCCGAGTAGACATTCTGGTCAATAGCGCCGGTTTGTCCGGCCCAACCGTACCGCTCATCGATTATGACCCGGCCGCGTGGCAACGCATCATCAATGTGAATCTGGTGGGCGTGTTTCACGTATGCCAATCGGTCGCGGCTGCCATGCGTACGAGCGGCTACGGCCGCATTGTCAACATCGCGTCGCTGGCAGGCAAGGAAGGCACGCCCAACGCATCGGCCTACAGCGCGTCCAAAGCCGGCGTACTCGCCCTGACGAAGTCACTGGGCAAAGAGCTCGCGCAGACCGGCGTGCTGGTCAATGCGATTGCGCCCGCCGCCATTCGTACTGCGCTATTGGAGCAGATGACACCCGAGCATGTGCAAACCATGATCAACAAGAGCCCGATGGCACGATTGGGCGAGGTCCAGGAAGTGGCCGAACTGGTGTCCTGGCTGTGTTCACCGTCCTGCACGTTCAGCACCGGTGCGGTGTTCGATCTGTCTGGAGGCCGAGCCACGTATTGATCGCTGTGGTCTCATGACGCGCGGTTCGTCGTGGTGCACGAGCGCGTCAGGGAACAGAATCTGACGGCCCACCGGCTCTACAACAAAGCAAAAGAAAGGAGTGCGATATGACGTTCGCCAATGATTTATATGCAGGGAAAACGGCGCTGGTGACCGGCGCTACGCAAGGCATCGGTGCGGGCGTGGCCAATGTGCTGGCACGGCTGGGCGCAAAGGTGATTGCGGTTGGCCTGGGCCGCGGTGACGGATCTCTCGATGACAATGTACAGGTCATCGAAGCCGACGTGACCAAACCGGATCAAGTCGCTGCCGTATTCGCTCGGATCGAGGCGCTGGATATGCTCGTGAACTGCGCAGGGATCATCAAACGCGGCGAGGAGCTGGATCCCGATGTGTTTGACCAGGTTGTAGCCGTCAATCTAAGCGGAACCATGCGCATGTGCGCCAGCGCGCGCGAGTTGCTCAAAGCCAGCAAAGGCTGCATCGTCAATACGGCGTCGATGCTTAGCTTTTTTGGCGGCGGTCTGGTGCCCGGCTATGCCGCAAGCAAAGGTGGCGTGGCCCAGCTGACGAAATCCTTGGCCATTGCCTATGCCAAGGATGGAATTCGCGTCAACGCGATTGCACCGGGGTGGATTGCCACGGCGCTGACGCAAGCGCTGCAGGACGACCCTCAGCGCGCGCAACCCATTCTGTCTCGTACGCCGCTGGGGCGTTGGGGCACGCCGCAGGATGTGGCCAATGGCGTGGCATTCCTGTGCTCGCCTGCGGCGTCATTTATGACGGGCGTGGTGATGCCGGTTGATGGGGGATATTTGGTCGTTTGAGCTCAGTGGGCACGCAGCGAATCAGCGCGTGATTGCGCCAGGAATTCGATGAACTGCGCGGCAGGCAAGGGTTTCGAGAAATACCATCCTTGGGCAAATTCGATGCCCTTGCCGACTAGATACTCGAGTTGAACCTCAGTCTCCACACCTTCTGCAACACATTGCAGATCCAGTGTTTTAGCCATGTCGATGATATGAGGCAAGACAGGACTCTTTGCCGTCACCTTGCCGATCGTGGCGACGAAGGACCTGTCGATTTTTATCATGTCAATCGGTAGAGCCTCCAGATGGGTGAGGCTGGCGTATCCCGTTCCAAAGTCATCCAGCGCAACTGAATGGCCAGCCGTATGGGCTCGTTCTATAGACTGGCGTGCCGATTCGATGTCCATCAAACCACGCTCTGTTGCCTCCAGCCAAACCTGCTCGCTGGGAATGCTCGCCTCGGCCAACAACCGCCGCAATACGCCCAGTACTCGGCCAGAGGACATGTCAGCAGCACTGACGTTAATGGCAATATGTAGATCCTTTTGCGCGAGCAGCGTCTCGGCCATATCGCGGACCACCGTCTCGATGACCTGATCCGTGATCGAAAAGATGAGCGCGTTCTTTTCCGCCTGCGGAATAAAGATATCTGGCGCAATGTACTCGCCATTTGGCTGCGGCCATCGCGCCAGCGCCTCTGCCCCGACACACGCACCGGTGCGCAGGTCGATTATCGGTTGATAATGCACCGTGAACGCGTGCTCTTTGACTGCTGTAGCGAGCCTGCCTTCAATCGAGGTGCGCTTTCTGATCAGTCCCAGTCCCAGAACGATAAATAGGACGGATATCACGATCGCAATCGGCAACATCACGTAAAGCAGCTTGCTGAACTCCGGACCAATCACGCCGATAGGGCTCATGGCAATGGCGGTCCATGGTCCTTCTTTGGCGACCGCATATACATGCGTGTCTTGCGAACCCGACGCCGGCTTTTTCTGCACGAGACGCACGAGCTCTCGATCTGGATTATTCTTTTCCATAATCAGACCGACTTGATCCAGCGTCACAGCCAACTGCGCGTCCTTGGTTCTCGCAATGTCCGTGAAGTTTCGAGGGTCTACGAGCACCTCATTGCTGCCGATGTAAAGAAGACTGCGCGGCTGGTTATTCGCCACCTGCGTCTGCAGGCGGGGAATCATATGCAGGCCGTTGTCCATCACATAGGATATTGCGTCGCTACGCGGTGCGGCGACTTTCGACGGGCCGTAATCGCTGCACTTCAGCAGGCCGTTCTCACCGCGGTAACCCATCCCCACAATAGACCGATTATTGGCGACCAGGCGACGCATCTCGGTGATATGTCCCTCCGAACACGGGATGCTCGCGTGGCGCTTTATTGCCTCAAGGGCTGCCTTGGCCTCGTCGAGTGTCGCCTCCGTGCGAGAGAGCATGCTCTCGCTCAAGTCTGTCAATTGACGCTGATAGGAATGGAGCGCCAGGTTCCGGGAGATCAGAACAGCGCTAACGATCGGGATACAAAGACTGGCAATAACAAGTAATGCAACGAGCGATCTCGAACGAGCCACTCTCATGATAAATAGCCCTTCTCACCGGAGAGAGCCATTGTTATAGCATTACAGACCGGGCTGAGATAGCGAGATGTTCCCCCTACGATGCCGCATGCACGCGGCGCGCGGTCAGCGGCGTCGAAGTCAGGCGCAACCTGACGATTCTTTGCACGGATTTACATCACACGGCAGAGATGTTTGTGCGATGAACGGTGACCTATCCAACTTCAGCCCCGAGATCAACCTTGCAAAACCGATACTTATTATCGGGACAGATGACTTTATTTGGGCCTCACGATTCCGTAGGATTGAACGCAATGTTTCCAAGCTCAGGCACCGAGAGCCCTTGCACGCGGGCCCCTGAGCGTCAGCATCATTCCTGATTGCCGCAAAAATATCATGCCCGTATATCTGTCTATAGACGACGCTTCGTTAGCGCACCGCACCAAGGAGTATCTTGGTCAATTTAGCTACTCGTCCATCCAGATGGAGAACAGCCAGTTGTTGCCGTCGACCGTTGCCCAGACACCCCATCTAGGCGTCTATATTGTCGATGTCACGGACGACGCGCTTTTCATGAAGCTGCCCAGATTCCGCGGCGAATCGCCTCACCATTTTGTCTTGGCCATAGGCGCCTTCAATGATGAGACCCATAAGAGCCAGGCATTACTCGCAGGCGCCGATGCCTGTCTTAACAGTGACTTTGGCGCCATAGAACTGGCAGCGAATCTGCATACGTTTTTCCGCAAGCATCCCGTTGCGCTCTCCGCGCACTCCCCACTCGCACCAAGCCCGAAGCCTGAACCGGCGCGGCCCGTCAAGCCAATCCGTAGCACCGCCAGTGCTGCGCCAGACTCGAATACCAGAGAGACCTGGACGCTGTGTCACGACTTCTGGATCCTGCAAACCCCTGCCGGCAACAAGCTGGAACTATCCAAGCACGAGCGCCGGATCTTTATTGAGTTGCATCGAAACCCCGACACGCCGATCGATCTGGCATCGCTCGAGCAATTCGATCCTGACCAAACCGACGGTGACGAATCCTCAGCCGCCGGCCATCCCGCCATGCGTACCTTGACTGTCGCAATCAGCCGCCTGAAAAAGAAAGCCATCCTGAATGGGAGCAAGCTGCCGCTGATGAATGTACGACAACAGGGGTATATGTTTTTCGGCGAGCTTATTCAAAAATAACGATGTAGCGTCATGTGTTGCCCCCTAATCACGCCTGCAGTCCTAAAGCACGCTCTGAGATAGATGGTTATAGTGTCAATTATTTCACACAGAAATGTGACGTACATCTATGGACATGCTGGCTGCGATGCGAATATATATTCGCGTGGTAGATTGCGGAACGCTTTCTGGCGCTGCCCGCGAACTGAACGTGGGCCAACCGGCCATCAGTGAGCGTTTGGCTCGGTTGGAAGAGCATCTAGGCATTCAGCTCCTGACCCGTACTGCGCGGTCGCTATCGTGCACCGAGGCCGGTAAAAAATTCTATGAACTGAGCATAAACACCATCGAAAGCGTCGATGCGGGTCTGCATGCAATCAAATCGCTCGACACCAGTCCATCGGGTACGCTGTGTATCGCTGTGCCGATTTGTTTCGACGACTACATCATGTCGTCTGCCTTGCTGAAAATCCGCAGCATTTTCCCCGACGTACGAGTTGAGCTGCGGTTCTACGACGGGCAGTCGGAATCAATGAGCGACGATGTCGACTTGATGATCCGGGTGGGGCCGACCAAAAATGAAAGGTTGATGGCATTTAACGTCGGGACAATTCATGGCCTGTTATTTTGCTCGAAGGAATACCTCGAAAAAAATAACGGCATACAACAAATCTCGGACCTCGAAAAACATCCGTTTATCAATCAGCCCGGCTTTTCTTCTGGAGAAAAGCTGTCGCTCGTCAATGACCAGGGCGATAAAGCACAAGTCATGATCAATGAAGTGATGGCGATCAATCACTGGGGCGCGATCTTTCAAATGATCAAGGAAGGGCAAGGCGTCGGCCTGTTGCCTAACGTGATGAGCCTATCTGCAAGTGCCGAGAAAACACTGGTCAGGATCTTTCCAGGCTACCGGACCGAAAAATCGGTGCCGGTATTCATCATGCTGCAGGAACGGCTGAAGAATTCGCTGAAGATCCGGAATGCGCTGACTGCGATCAAGGATGCGATCCTGGGATGTAATAGTTAGTGCCGTTGGCGCTATCGCTCCAAAGGAACAAATAAGGCCTCGAGTGTGACAGCATCCTTCTTCCCGAGGCCCTGAACGCAAGGCACAACGCGGTCAATGCGCCAAATAGGGAGGACGTTGCCTCAATCCAGATGCACGCCCACACGGTCCACCACCACCTTCCAATGAGCGGAGTCGCTCGAGACAGCCGCGGCAGTTTGCTCCGGAGATGACGGGCGCGGCGTAATGCCAATGGCTAGCAGTTTTCTGCCGAGGTCGCCTTTTAAGGCTGCCGTGACGACCTGATTGACCTGCTGAACGATCGCCTCCGGCGTCCCCGCCGGGGCGAACAAGCCATACCAGGTCATCGATTCAAAACCCGGATAAGTTTCGCCGACAGTGGGCACATCTGGCAGTGCCTCCACGCGCTCACGCGTCGTCACCGCCAACGCCTTCAGATTCTGACTCTGTATCATACCGATCACGGCCGGCACTTGATGGAACATCGCATCGATCTGCCCTCCCATGAGATCCGTGACGGCAGTGCCGGAAGACCGATACGGAACGTGCTGAATGTCAACACCCGCGGCCATCTTGAACTGCTCTGCAGCGAGATGCATAGAGGTCCCGTTTCCGCTGGATCCATAATGGAGCTTACCGGGCTGGGACTTCGCCAGTGCCACGAAATCGGCGAGTGTGTTGACCGGCAGATTCTTGTTCACGATCAGCACATTCGGCACGTCACCCAATATGGAAATTGGAGCAAAGTCCTTTTGCGTATCGAAAGGCAGCTTCCTGTAGATCAATGGATTGATCGCTTGCGTCGCCGAGGTGGCGACATACAAGGTGTAGCCATCCGGCGCCGATTTCGCGACGACGTCGGCGCCGATGTTCCCCCCCGCCCCTGGCCGTGGCTCCACATATACCGTCGCACCGACCTTCGCATGCAGTTGCTCCGCTATGTCCTGAGCCAGCATCTGAGTCGCTGCTGCCGCAGAAAAGCCATGCACAATGCGAATGGGTTTTTCGGTCGGCCACGACGCGGCCATGACAGGGAAACTCATGAGGACGCCTAACGCGCCCATGATCAAAGTTTTTTTCATAGTTATCGACTCCTCCAGTACGTTATTTATCAGTAGCTAGTGAAAAGCATCCATGCCGGTCAGCTTTCGGCCAATGATCAATTGATTGATCTGAGTAGTTCCGTCAGGGATGGTGAGCATGCGTGCGTTTCGGAAATGGCGCTCGACGGGGAACTCACGCGTCAAACCAAACGCGCCATGCACCTGTATGGCCTTGGATGTAATGCGCTGTGCGGCTTCCGTGGTGAACGACTTCGCAATGGCAGCCTCCATTTCGCAGCGTTTTCCCTGCGACATCATTGACAGCGCCCGATACACCAGTAAACGGGATGCATCGAGCTCGCTCACCATCTCGGCCAGCAATCCCTGTACGAGCTGATGCCCCGCGATAGGTTTCCCGAACTGAGTCCGCTCGCCGGCGTAAGACACTGCGTTGTCCAAAGATGCTTGTGCGATGCCTAGAGCCAGAGTGGACACGAAACAACGTGAACGATCGAAACCTTTCATGGTTTCCCGCAATCCCGCTCCTAACGTTCCCAATAGATTCTCGGCGGGGACCACCACATCATCGAACACCATCTGCCCCATGGACCAACCATTCAGGCCGAGCTTTTCTATTTCCCTGGTTTCGAATCCGTGCTCGCGCCGATCAACCAAAAACATGGAAAACTCCTGCTCTCCTGTACATGCCACGACGATCGCGACATCTGCGACCGAGGCATTAGAGGTCCACATTTTTTCGCCAGAAATACGGAAATAGTTGCCGTCTCGCGTTGCACGGGTCCGCATTTCTCGCACGCTGGACCCAATACCCGGCTCGCTGATCGCCGAACAGCCGATGATCTCGCCGCTCAACATTCCTGGCAGATAACGGTCACGTAATGCGGCGGAGCCATTCGCGTAGAGCTTTAGCGCAGCCCCTTCGGCCACCCATGCAAGCCCGGCTGCATCAGGCGATACGCGTGCCAACTCCTCGAATAGCAAGCCGCTGGTCAGAAAGTCATAGCCTGTACCACCGCCCTCCTCGGGGACCCAACCCGATCCCACACCATAAGGCGCCATCATCGACAGCAACTGATGCGCGACGTCCGGCGAAAATGCATGATCGCGAAAAGGCAAGACTACAGGTGCAATTTCGTTTTCCACAAAACGGCGCCAGCCATCAAGCGCCATGCGTTGTTCTTCTGTAGGTTCGAAGTCCACAATGTCTCCAACTGATGAATGTCAATGAATCGGAATTTCGCGCGGGGAAAATTTCCCATATCGGTCGAATGAAAGATGCGTCAACCATCGCGTATCGATTTGAGGGAAGTCTGTACGCTGATGTGCGCCACGGCTTTCCGTACGTTGCAGCGCCGCTGCCAAGACCATGATGGCGCAGCGGGTCATGCGCTCTGTCTCCAGCAACGCCACCGCGCCAGCCAAGGTTCTGGCACGCATGCTTTGCAGCTTGACGTTGATCTGCTCTAACGTTGTTAAACCTTGACTCAGTCCCGTGGCACAACGCCAGATTCCGGCATGACCGGCTACCGTCTGTCGAATATGTTGCTTCAGCGGGACAGGATCGTCCTGCTGCTCGCCCCACCAGCGGCTCAATGCTCGTAGCGAGGCATTAATCGGCTCTTCATTGGTACGATCCAACGCTCGCGCAGCGCGTGCCGCATGCCTTCCCGCTACTGCGCC
The DNA here is from genome assembly GCF_002261185.1 of Bordetella genomosp. 4. GTDB lineage: Bacteria > Pseudomonadota > Gammaproteobacteria > Burkholderiales > Burkholderiaceae_B > Bordetella_A. The sequence continues at coordinate 334,303 of NZ_NEVQ01000012.1, read as the reverse complement.
AAAGACTAGCGTGTCACTGCAACCATTCCCTGCAATACGGCTCGCGCCGTGTACGCCGCCGCAAGCTTCACCCGCTGCATAGAGACCCGTTATGCCCGTCCATCCACAATCGTCGATGAGTATGCCGCCCATCGCACTGTGCGCTGCGGGCGCCACGATCACAGCCTGGTTCGCCGGGTCGACGCCTGCCGCACGCAATCGCGAACAGTGGGAAACATAGCTTTCCCGTGTAGCTGCATCCAACGACGTGGCATCGAACCACACGCCGCCCTCAGGCAATCCCCGACCCTCGTCGATTTCCTGTTGGATATACAAAGCCATACGCGCCTTCTCGATCTGGCGCTCGGCATGCGGCGGGTTATACCGGAGCATGAATCGTTCACCCGCCGCGTTCCGTAGCTGTGCCCCGTCGCCCAGCATTGCGGTTGGCATCTCCATGCCGCGGCATTGTGACGGCCATATCGTTACCACAGGTTCAAACTGCATGAACTCCATATCGATCAGCGTCGCTCCCGCCTCATAGGCCATCGCACAGGCATCGCCGGCAACATCTACGGGATACGTGCTATCTGCGTAGAGTTGTCCCAGGCCTCCCATTGCGACGACCACGGTGCGCGCACGAACCAGTGTCAGCTGCTCGGTGTGCGGCTTCCATAACAGTGCGCCTTGTACGCCCGCATCTCCATGCAACAATCCGATGACCTTCTCACCCCCTCGCTCGACTACCCCTAGCGTTCGAGCATGCCTAATCAAGGTATCGATGACCGCACGTCCCGTTCCATCAGGCACGTATACAGAGCGCGCATAGGAGTTTCCGGACAGGTGGCGCTGCAATGCACGCCCTCCTTCTGCTTGCATAGCAAATGGCACGCCCAACGCCTGCAATTCGCGATAAGCGTCCGCGGCGCCGTGCGCCAACCGCCTCACCAACCGCCTGTCATTCAGACCATAACCACCACGCACCATATCGTCGAAATAGACGTCTGGACTGTCCCGGTCATCGCTGTGTCCCAATGGGGCATTAAAGCCAATCACATAGGGTGAAGCGCCGCGCCCGCGATAGGCCAGCACCACTTCGACACCCTCATTACGCGCGGCGACTGCGGCACGATATGCGGCCATGCCACCGCCTAGGACCAACACATCCGTTCGCATCTCCGTGACTCGGCTGGCGAGAGATGCCGCCACGCCCCATATATCGCTCATGGCAGGCCGATCGTAAAAAGCCTTTGTAGTCATGCAATTTTGTCGTGATGAAATTGAACATGACTTATTCTGGTCCGCTTTATATAGGCATAACAAGCGATGTATGCTTGTCACATCATGAGCTTTTGGTATAACTTACGTGCATCATGGGCTGGCAACTTCCTTCTCTCGCTGCGCTACGGACCTTTGAGGCCGCGGCCCGTCATCTCAGCTTCACCAAAGCGGCAGTCGAACTCAACCTGACGCAAAGCGCGGTGAGCCGACAGATACGGGTCATGGAAGACTATCTCGGTGTTTTGCTCTTTGAGCGCGTCAAACAGCGGCTGGAGTTGACTCAGGCCGGCCGTTCCTATGTCGGCGAAATCCGCTCTGCGCTCGAGCAAATGCAAACCGCGACGATCAATCTGCTCGCAAACCGTGGCGCCGGAGGTATCCTGACCCTTGCCACACCGCCAGCGTTTTGCGTCAAATGGCTGATTCCCAGGCTGGACCGTTTCAGCGCAGCGCATCCGCAAGTGCTCGTCAGCCTGGCAACCCGAGCAAAACCCTTTGACTTCGAAGCAGAGAAAATAGATGCCGCGATTTACTTTGGCCGTCGCGACTGGCCTGGCGTAATGTCAGATCGCCTTGTCGGAGAAGACTTGGTCCTCGTGTGCTCGCCCGACTACCGAAGCTCGCAGCCTCGCCTAAAACGTCCGACGGATCTTGCTGGGCATACACTGCTGCAGCAAATACACCGGCCAAATTGGTGGAGCGATTGGCTGGTCGCCAAGGGCGGCAGTACCGTCAACGCATGGGCCGGCCCCCGCTTTGAGCACTTTTATATGATCATGCAGGCCGCCGTGGCGGGCCTGGGGGTCGCGCTGCTGCCACGGCTGCTCGTCAGGGAAGATATAGCAGCCCGCAGGCTCGTCATACCATTCGAGTCCCCATTCGAAGGCCAAGACGCATACTGTCTTGTTTATCCACCGGCCAAACGTTCCGACACGAGATTGGAACTTTTGCGTCAGTGGTTGCTAGAAGAAGCCGCGTCCGAGCGGACTGGCTAGCGTGATCTCATCAGATCGCGCCTACCTCACGCAGCGCCGCGATACGGCCATCATCCAGACCCAACCACTCGCCCAGCACTTCGCTAGTGTGCTCGCCTAGCGTAGGAGGCGCAGTCCACTGCGCAGCAACATCAAAGGCCGAAAACTTCGCGGCCGCTCCGACCTGCGGCAGCTTGCCGTAGCCAGGATGTTCGACCTCACAGAGCATCTGCCGATGTCTCACCTGGCGATGAGTGAATACCTGCGAAAGATCATTGACCGGTGCGCAGGGCACTCTGGCCGCCTCCAACCGCCCCAGCAGACCTTCGACAGAATGTCTTGCGACCTCATCATCCAGTGTGGCGTATAACGTATCCCTATTCAGGACTCGGTCGGCTTCGCTCGCGTAACGCTTATCTACCAACAGATCCTCTCGTTCCAGCACCCCCAGAAAGGCTGCAAACTGATTCTGATAACCTGCTGCCACGACCAGCCAACCATCCTTAGCCTGAAACGCTTTATACGGCACCAGCTGTGAATGCTCCGACCCCCATTTCCCGGGGATTTTGTCAGTCAATTGATATTCCAGCGCCACATTCGCCAGGAAGGCAACCTCGCCTTCCAGCAGGCTGGTTTCGACTTTCTGACCCAGCCCGGTTTCCTTGCGCTGGAGCAGCGCGGCAAGCACGGCTGCATAGCAATTCATGCCGGCTACGATATCAAAGGCGGAAGTGCCCAGCTTCACTGGCGCACCGTCCCGTTCGCCGGTGATACTCATATACCCCCCCAACGCCTGTATCGTCAGATCAAAAGCCCCTTGCAAATGATCCGGTCCGTCCGCCCCCAGGCCCGATATCGACGCGTAGATCAGCTCAGGCCGCTGCGCGGACAATCGTTCGTAACCCAAGCCTAATCTCGGCATCACGTCAGGCCGGAAATTTTCCAACACGACGTCCGCGTGCATGCATAACTGATAAGCCAGCTCCTTACCTTCTTGCGTTTGCATGTCTACTGTCACCGACCGCTTGTTGCGGTTTGTAGCCAGAAACGTGACCCCTATGCCTGCATGATATGGCGGCCCTTGTACGCGCAAAGGATCCCCCGTGCCGGGGATCTCGATCTTGACGACTTCAGCTCCCAGATCAGCGAGCAACATTGCGCAATAGGGGCCTGCCAACACCCGAGTGAAATCAACGATGCGTATTCCGGTCAGCGGTTTAACGACTGTATTTACAGGGGCTTGCTGCGTCATGACTGTGTCTCCAGGACTCTCAAACCGACAGTGGTTCAGATACCTAGAAATTATCGGCATGCGCTGCTCAACTGAAAAACGATGCGTACTCACTTAGTCATGAGGAATATGCATGACTTTTGCTCCAAGCAACGCCCTGGACCGATACGGATGCGAAACCCCATCTACGCGGAATGAACCTTGTACGGGAAAATCCGCAATGCATAAAAAATGCGGGTTTCCGAATCAACCGGAAACCCGCATATTTACTTGGTAGCCCCCCTCGGAGTCGAACCGAGCACCAACGGATTATGAGTCCGCTGCTCTAACCAAGCATGAGCTAGAGGGCCATTAAAACTGACTGCTTATTGCCCTTCGAGGAAGCTCTTGAGCTTGTCGGCTCGACTGGGGTGGCGCAGCTTGCGCAGCGCTTTAGCCTCTATTTGCCTAATGCGCTCACGCGTAACGTCGAATTGCTTGCCCACTTCTTCCAAAGTCTGGTCGGTGCTCATTTCGATACCGAAACGCATACGCAAAACTTTGGCTTCACGCGGGGTCAGAGAGTCTAACACTTCTTTGACGACATCGCGCATCGAACCATGCAAAGCCGCATCGGAAGGCGCCAACGTAGCCGTGTCCTCGATGAAATCGCCCAGGTGCGAATCATCATCGTCACCGATCGGCGTTTCCATGGAGATCGGTTCTTTGGCGATCTTGAGGATCTTACGGATCTTGTCCTCAGGCATGTCCATCTTTTGCGCCAGCGTCGCGGGATCGGGCTCGCCACCCGTTTCCTGCAGAATCTGACGGCTGATGCGGTTCATCTTGTTGATCGTTTCGATCATGTGAACCGGAATACGGATGGTACGCGCCTGATCGGCGATCGAACGCGTAATGGCCTGACGGATCCACCACGTTGCGTACGTGGAGAACTTGTAGCCACGACGGTATTCGAACTTGTCCACGGCCTTCATCAAGCCGATGTTGCCCTCCTGGATCAGATCCAGGAACTGCAAACCACGGTTGGTGTATTTCTTGGCGATCGAGATCACCAGACGCAAGTTGGCCTCGGTCATTTCGCGCTTGGCCTTGCGAGCCTTGGCTTCGCCGGTGGCCATGCGCTTGTTGACGTCTTTGAGGTCCTTGAGCGGCAGCACGACGCGCGTTTGCAGGTCGATCAGTTTTTGCTGCAGCTCCTGGACGGCGGGGACTTGGCGCTCGAGCGTTTCGGAATACGGATGGCCTGCGGCGACTTCGGTCAACACCCATTCCAAGTTGGTTTCCTGGCCCGGGAATACTTTGATGAAGTGGCTGCGCGGCATGCCTGCGCGATCCACGCAGGTGTGCAGCACGGCACGTTCGAGCTGGCGGACTTCCTCAACCTGAGCACGCAGCGTATCGGCCAGCTTTTCCACCATTTTGGCGGTAAAGCGGATGCCCATCATCTCGTTCAAGATGGCTTCTTGGGAGTTGACGTACACCTCGGACTTGTAGCCGTCCTGTTCGTACGACTGACGCATCGTGGCGAACTGCTTGGCGATTTCGTCGAACTTGGCCAAGGCCTTGACGCGCAGGTCTTCGAGCTGCTTGCTCGACATACCGCCGGCGGGGCCGTCATCGCTCTCATCTTCCTCAGCCGTCACACCTGCGCCGGCGTATTCTTCGCCGTCTTCGGGATCGACCAGGCCGTCGACGACTTCGTCGATCTGCGCTTGCCCGTCACGCACGCGCGCGACGTGGTTGAGGATCTCGTTGATGGTAGTCGGGCAGGCCGAGATCGCCATCACCATGTGCTTCAGGCCGTCTTCGATGCGTTTGGCGATTTCGATTTCGCCTTCGCGCGTCAGCAGTTCGACCGAACCCATTTCGCGCATATACATACGCACCGGGTCCGTCGTACGGCCAAAGTCGGAGTCCACCGTGGTCAACGCGGCTTCGGCTTCGTCCTCGACATCGTCGTCGTTAGACGCAACCGGGGCGTTTTCGCTCATGAGCAGCGTTTCGGCGTCGGGGGCCTGATCGTAGACCGCGATCCCCATGTCGCTAAACGTGCTGATAATGCCGTCGATGGCTTCGGCGTCAACCAGATCATCGGGCAGATGATCGTTGATTTCGCCATAAGTCAGGTAGCCGCGATCCTTGCCCAGCTTGATCAGCTGTTTGAGCCGATTGCGGCGGGCTTCGTATTCCTCGGGCGAAACAGGGCCGCGGGCGATCAGATCCTTGGGATCGGCCTTGCCACGCTTGCCGCCACGCTTGGGCGGCTTGAGATCGGGCAGGACCTCGCCTTCGCCGTCCATCGGATCGTCGAAGCTGTCGTTGTCGTTGTTCGCGTTTTTCGCGGGACGCCCAGGACGACGGCCGCTCGAGGGCCGGGCACCGCCGCCCATCAGATCAGCCAGCTTGTCTTCGGCTTTTTTCGTGCGCGTTGCCTTGACCGCTTTCTCTCCGGTTGCGGGTTTTGCTGCTTTTTTAGCAGCGGTTTTCGTCGCTGTTTTAGAGACCTTCACTGCCGCTTTGGCAGGCGCTTTTTCCGCTGCCATGCTGACAGCACGCTTGGCCGTCTTGACCGGCGTGTCGGTCGCATCATTTGCAGGGGAGGTTTTGCCTGATGTTCTGGTCATAGTCGCTTCCGTGGTCGTCGCAACCCGTGATTGGGGCTATTGCACCACAAGGGCCGGCCGCACGCGCCAAAGCGCCGCAATCCGGTCGATGCGGGTAAAACAGGCAAGCGCGCTGAAATCGCGTGCGCTACATTGTCTGTAACGCGGGCCGCTCATCGGACCCCACAGAAGCCCCCTCTGGCCAATCGGCCCAGGAGCATCTCGTATCGCGAACTCGTTCCGGTCGGGTTTCCGGGCATTGTGATGGGCTGTCTTGCCTGCGACAGGCTGGCAGTCTGAGGGGATCTCTACCCCACGCTGCTGCAATAGACACAGCCCCATCCGTTCAACACCGCTGGCCAAACCCTGGCCGGACTTGCGTACTCGCCACCTTTAATTGTAACAACTCCGGCGGCAAAATAAACGTAATCAACACGCCCGCCCCTATAGAGCGTCGCAGCTGACGACGACATACCGCTGGAAAACCTTTAATTGTACCGTAATTAACGGATACCACTATGTTTTAAGACCGTTAGTCGCGCGGACAGTTCCTGGTAACGCTGCAGGGCGTCTGCGCTGCTCAATCCCGTTTCGGCCAATTTGGCCATTTCTGCGCGCGCCGCGTCGAACTCGATGCGCCGCAGCGCGTCGTCCCATTCGGTTTGGGGCTCGGGCAGGTCTTCCTGGGCAAGCAGGTCCGCACGCATGCTTTTCAGCACCGTGGCCAAGTCGGAATCCGGATCGGCAGCCTGCAACAGCGCGCCCACGTGGCGCGCACCGCTGGTTTGTGCCAGCATGATCAAGTCTCTGACCAATCCTAGATGGGGTCCCTTGTCCAGGACTTCAAGCTGCTGGTCACCCATGGTGTCGACTAATTCAGGGTGCGCCAGCAGCAATGCCAGCAGCCGTTTGGCCATGGACGGCATGGTGCGCCGCCCTTCGTAACCGCCGATGCCGTCGTCGCGCTTGCCTTTCCAGTCGCCCTTGCCGCCCTTCCAGTCGCCTTTTTTGCCGCCCTGCCAGTTGCCTTTCTTGCCGCCCTGCCAGTTTCCCTTTGAGCCTCCCCGGTCGCGCCAGCCCGTATCCGGAGCCGGCGCATCAAAAGCCATATCGGGAGGCGGGTGGTCGTCGTAACCGAAACCCACTGGCTCGTAGTCGAAATCCGGGGGGGGCACATCAAAGGGATCGTAGCCGTCGCTGCCTGCGGACGCGGATGAGGCAGTTGCTGGCCCCCCAGCGGGCGAGGAGGCAGCAGCGGCTGAACTGGGCGGCTTGCCTGCAGCAGGCTTGCCTGCGCCTGGCGGCACAAACGGACGTGCGGGCGCCTGGGCGAGGATCTGGGCCATTTCCTCGGGCGTCAATTGCACCTGGCGCGCCATTTCGCGCTCGATTTGCAGGCGCAGGGTGCATTCAGGGATGGCCGCCAGCAATGGCTTGGCCTCGTGCAGGCAGCTGGCTCGACCTTCTGCTTCGCTCAGGTTGTGCCGTGAGGCGAGTTCCTCGAGCAGGAAGCGCGACAACGCCATCGCCTCGCCCAGGCTTGCCCGAAACGCCTCTGCCCCAAGCTCGCGAACGTAAGAATCCGGGTCGTGTTCGGCGGGCAAAAACAGAAAACGGATCGATATATCGTCCCGCAAGACAGGCAAACACGCCTGCAAGGCTCGCCAAGCCGCCCGACGGCCGGCGCCATCACCATCGAAGCTGAAGACGACCTTGTCGCTAGCCCGGAGAAGCTTTTTGACATGATCTGGCGTGGTCGCTGTACCGAGCGTGGCGACAGCGTGGGCGATGCCCTGCTGAGCCAGCCCCACCACGTCCATGTAGCCTTCGACGACGATTACCTGGCCTTCTTTGCGGATAGCCTGACGCGCCTCCCAGAGGCCATAGAGCTCCTGGCCCTTGGAAAACAGCGGCGTTTCGGGCGAATTCAGGTATTTAGGCTCGCCCTTGCCGATAATCCGCCCGCCAAAGCCGATCAGGCTGCCGCGTGCATTACGGATCGGAAACATCACCCGTTCGCGGAAGCGATCGTAGCGGCGGCCGTCTTCGGACTCGATGACGAGCCCGGCCTCGACCAGTGTCGGATCATCGTAATGCTCGAAGACCTTGGACAAACCATGGCGGTCGGTACCCGACCAACCCAAGCCAAAATGCGCGGCGATTTCGCCGGTCAGGCCGCGTTGTTTCAGGTACTGGATAGCGGCGGGCGACGCGCGCAGCTGCTGCAGATAATGCGCCTGGGCAGCATCAAGAACCTGGGTATGACGTGAGGTTTCCGCCTTGCGGCGTGCCGATTCGGCTTGCTGGCGCGGACTGCGGTCTTCTTCGGGGACTGTCATTCCCACCGAGCCGGCGAGCGTGCGCACGGCCTCGGGGAAACTCGCGCCCGTGTGTTCCATCAGGAAGGTGATGGCGGTACCGTGCGCGCCGCAACCGAAACAATGGTAGAACTGTTTGGTCGGGCTGACGGTAAACGACGGGCTTTTTTCGTTATGAAAGGGGCACAGGCCAAGCAAATTGGCCCCACCCTTTCGCAACTGCACATATCGCCCGACGACGTCTGCGACATCGACCCGGGCGAGTAAGTCTTGAATAAATGATTCTGGAATCAATAAATTCGGGAATCAAAAATCAATACATGCGGGGGGGCAGTTGCTGGCTACGAATCCGCTTGTAGTGGCGCTTGACCGCGGCGGCGTGCTTGCGCTTGCGCTCAGCCGTGGGTTTCTCGTAGAACTCGCGCGAACGCAGCTCGGTGAGCAAACCGGTCTTTTCGATGGTGCGCTTGAAGCGGCGCAGGGCGGCTTCGAACGGTTCGTTTTCCTTCAGTCGGACAATAGGCATAAAAGTAGTAGGCCTGCTTGGGGTAACAAAAAAGTTAAAAACACAGGGCGCGCTGACTGCAAGCCTGGCATGGTTTGTTGATAGGTCTCTGCCCTATTCAGGCTCGTTTTTTGAGCCCGGCGCCCCTATACAAGCGAGCCGCTAAGCAAAAAACTGCAATAAACCACGCCCGTGCACCCTGGCACCCCCCTATGGGGTTTAGCGATAACCCGAGATTCTAGCACGGTTTGAGTATTTTGATACTACTCACACCGAACCTCAATACAACACTCCCCTGGCGAAGAGCCGGGCCAGCAGGAAACCGCCCTGCCCGCCGGGATATCACACAGAAGTCGAGCCCTTGCGGATCCAGGCCTCGAGCTGATGCGGACGCAAGCTGTCGTAGTCCTCGAACGGCTGGTGAATCCAGGGGTTGGTGGGCAGCTTGTCCACGTAGTAGTCCGGAATCGCCTTGGAGTGCCCCTTCCACCACAACACCGCGCTGCGTAATTCGGTGATGGCAGGGAACTGCTCCTGCAAATGCTCGCGCACGCGGTTGAACGTCAGGCCCGTATCCACCATATCGTCCACCAGCAACACCCGCCCCGCCGGAGCGCCACGCGTGATGGTGATGAACTTGGCGATATCCAGCTCGCCTTGCTTGGTGCCGGCAGCCTCGCGGTAGCTACTGGTCGCCAGGATACCCAACGGCACATCGAAAATACGCGACATCACGTCGCCCACCCGTACGCCGCCGCGCGCCAGGCATAGAATCAGGTCGAACTCCCAACCAGACTGATACACCTGCAGCGTCAGGCGTTCGATCAGGCGGTTGTATTTCTCCCAAGTCACCCACACGTGGCTATCATCGTCGACAGGCGTGCTCATGGAAAAGATCTCCTAGAAATGCAAAAAAGCCGCGATCGACGATAGCCGACGGCGGCTTGGAATCATAACCCGACTGGCGCCTGACCTGAAATCGGATTCGCGCGGCATGCCTCAATGGCATGCCGCGCTTTATTGTCTGCGTATCAGCCCTTGAGGGGGTGACGCAGCACGATGGTTTCGTTGCGGTCCGGACCGGTGGACACGAGGTCGATCGGCACACCGCAGACTTCGGAGACACGCTCCAGGTAGCGACGCGCGGCGGCCGGCAGCTTGTCGAACTCGGTGATACCGACGGTGGACTCAGTCCAGCCGGGCAGTTCCTCGAGGACGGCTTCGGCCTGGGCCACAGCATGGGCACCATAGGGCAGAACGTCGCGGAATTCGCCGTTGACGCGATAGCCGACGCCCAGCTGGATTTTTTCCAGGCCGTCGAGCACGTCGAGCTTGGTGATGCACAGGCCGCTGATGCCGTTCAGACGCACCGAGCGCTTGAGCGCCGCACCGTCAAACCAGCCGCAACGGCGGGGACGGCCGGTCACCGAGCCGAATTCCTTGCCGATGGTGGCCAGACGCGTACCGACTTCGTCGACCAGCTCGGTCGGGAACGGACCGGAACCCACGCGAGTGGTATAGGCCTTGGTGATGCCCAGCACGTAGTCGAGCGACTGCGGGCCCACGCCGGCGCCAGCCGAAGCCGCACCCGCCAAGCAGTTGCTGCTGGTCACGAACGGATAGGTGCCGTGATCCACGTCGAGAAGCGCGCCTTGTGCGCCCTCGAACAGCAGACGCTCGCCGGCTTGCTGCAAGGCGTACAGATTGCTGGAGACGTCCTTCACCATGGGCGCGATAGCCGGAGCCAAAGCCATGGCTTGATCACGCACCTGCTCGGCCGACACGGCCTCGGCGCCGAGGTATTTGGTCAACACGAAGTTGTGGTAATCCAGCAGCTCGGCGAGTTTTTCGTCGAACAGTGCGGGATTGAAGAGATCCTGCACACGCAGCGCGCGGCGAGCGATCTTGTCCTCGTATGCCGGACCGATGCCACGGCCGGTGGTACCGATCTTGCCTTCGCCTTTGCGGGCTTCGCGCGCCTGGTCCACAGCGATGTGGTACGGCAGGATCAGCGGGCAGATTTCGGAGATCTGCAAGCGCGAACGCACATCCAGACCGGCAGCTTCGAGCTCTTCGATTTCCTTCAGCAGCGCCTCGGGCGACAGCACTACGCCGTTGCCGATGAAGCAGGTTACCCCGGGATGCATGATGCCCGAAGGGATCAGGCGCAAGATGGTTTTCTTGCCGTTGATCCACAGCGTATGGCCGGCGTTGTGACCGCCTTGGAAGCGCACCACGCCTGCGACGGATTCCGCCAGCCAATCGACGATTTTGCCTTTGCCTTCGTCACCCCATTGGGTGCCAATAACCACTACGTTCTTGCTCATTGTACGAATCGATATCGAGTTTCTCGGGAAATCCGGAAATCCCCCTGCGGCCCTCTTGCAGACAAGAGGGAGTCAGTTTTACAGCGTTCGAACCACCCAAGCGCCGTCTTGCAACGTCAGCTCACGGTCACAGATGAATTCGTCCTGGCTTTGCTCATGGCCGGGTAATACTTGCACGACAATCTCGCCGGACCGGCGTAGCTGTCGCACTGCCGCCACCAGTGCGGAATCCTGCCCCCAAGGCGCGAGCACAGCCCGTGCACGATCTGCAGGAGGCAAGCCACGCGCCAGTTTGCGCAAGTCCAGGCTAAAGCCTGTCGCCGGGCGCGCCCGGCCAAAGGCACGGCTTACATCGTCGTAACGCCCACCACTCACCAATGCATCGTGCCACCCCTCCGCGTACAGCGCAAAGGTGACACCCGAGTGGTAGCCATAGCCGCCAATATCAGCCAGATCCACCCCTAAAGCTACGTCAGGAATGGCGTCAATGATGTTTTGCAAGGCATCGAGAGCCGTCGCCACGCCAGGCAACAGAGGCAAATCGCGCCGAGCCTGTTCGATGATCTCCGGGCCGCCGTACAGGCCCGCCAGCCGCTGCAAGGCAGCGATGGTGTCGGCCCGAATGCCGCTCACCTGCCGCGCCAGATCCGCCAGACCGGGGATGTCTTTTTCGCGCAGCAGCAAGATGATGTCCTGAGCGCTCGCTGCGGCTGCCGAGTCGGCCTCCAGCAAAGCGCGCACGACGCCGGGATGACAGAGGTCCAGACGGGGCTGGCGAACACCTGCCGTCGCGACGGTATCCAGGACAAGCGAGATGATTTCGAGATCCGCTTCAAAGCCGGCATGGCCGTAAATTTCGGCGCCTATCTGCAGCAGCTCGCGGCTGGACAGCAAGTCCGCCGGCCGGGCATGCAGGACATTGCCGCAATAACAGAGCCGGGTCACAGCCACGCGATTCAGCAAATGCGCGTCGATGCGGGTGACTTGCGGGGTCATATCGGCCCGCACTCCCAGGGTGCGGCCAGACAGCTGATCGACCAGTTTGCAGGTGCGCAGATCCAGATCGCTGCCGGTACCGGAGAGCAATGAATCGATGTATTCGACCAGGGGCGGCGCGACCAGCTCGAAACCGTAGCTACGGTATAGATCGAGCAGTTCGCGACGTAGTTCCTCGATGCGCCGAGCCTCCGCCGGAAGTACGTCGGCAAGGCTTTCGGGCAGCAACCAGTTACCCATGAGTATTTACCTGAAGACTCTTGAAGAAATGCGTGAACGACGCCCAAAACAAAAGCGGCTGAGAGGGCGTAAGCCCACTCAGCCGCCTGAGGATTGTTTCTAGCTTACGCGGTATTGTACATGGTTTGAGGGTTTGTGCAGGCGCCCGTGGCAGCCTGCATGTTTCCCTTTTGCCCTGTTACGCTTACCGCGTAATTTCCGAAAAGCAGCCGAATCAGTTTGCCGGTGCGGCCTGGCCCGTGGAGCTCTTCATGAACTGGAAGTATTCCGAACTCGGATCCACCACCAGGAGGTCGCTAGATTTCGAGAACGATTGGCGATAGGCCTCTAGACTCTTGTAGAACGTGTAGAAGTCGGGGTCTTTGCCAAAAGCGGCAGCGTACAGGCCGCTGGCCTCGGCATCGCCCTCGCCCATGACTGTCTGGGACTTGGCATAGGCCTCAGCCAGGATGACTTCGCGCTGACGGTCCGCCTCGGCGCGGATTTTTTCGCTCTCGGCAGCACCGATAGAACGCAACTCGTTGGCGACACGGGTCCGCTCGGCCTCCATCCGGCGATAGACGGATTCGGAGATTTCCGGCGCGAACTCGATACGGCGCAGCCGCACATCGACGATTTGCACACCCAGCGGCTCGGCGCGCTTGGCCACCGTCGTGAGGATCTCGCTCATGATCTTGTCACGCTCGGCCGACACGACTTCTTTGACGGTACGGACGTTGACCGACGCGTTGAGCGCGTCGCGAATCTGAGCCTGCAGGCGTTCTTGCGCGGCACGCTCGTTACCACCGAACGTCACGTAGTACAGACGCGGATCGGCGATGCGCCATTTCACGTACGAGTCGATGAGCAGGTTTTTCTTCTCGGATGTCTGGATACGCTCGGCATCGTCGGACTCGATCGTCAAGATGCGCTTGTCGAGCGTCACGACGTTCTGGAACGGCGGAGGTGCCTTGAAATAAAGGCCCGGCTCGCTGATGACAGTACGTACCTCACCGAGCGAGAACACCAAAGCGTAATCGCGCTCGCGTACGACAAAAACGCAAGAGGACAAGGCGGCCAGCACCAACACGAGGCCGACCAGGATAGGCATAAAACGTTGCATGATCTTGGGCTCCTCCGGATTAGCGCGTCAGACGATCGCGAGACAGCGTGTTGTTGCCGCTGCCAGTGTTGCTACCCGGATTGCCGGACGAACTTGCTGAGCCGGTGCTGCGCGCCGGCGGCTGAGGAACGCTGGGCTGGCTGGCGCCAGGCAACGCAGTCGGCTGCTGTTGGCTGGACGCATCGCGAGCGGTTTGCTGGATGATCTTGTCGATGGGCAAATACAGCATGTTGTTGCCGTTCTTGGTATCGACCATGACCTTGCTGGCGCGCGAGAAGATCTGCTGCATGGTTTCCAGATACATGCGTTCGCGCATGATCTTGGGCGCCTTTTGGTACTCGGTCAAAATGCTGGTAAAGCGCGCGGCATCACCTCGCGCATCGCCGATGACCTTGGCGCGATAACCCTCGGCCTGCTCGAGCATACGCGAAGCCTGACCACCGGCGAGCGGAATCACCTGGTTGGCATAAGCCTGACCTTCGTTGATTTGACGCTCGCGGTCCTGGCCAGCCTTGACCGCATCGTCAAACGCAGCCTGAACCTGCTCGGGCGGCTGTACGTTCTGGATGGCCACGGTGCTGATCTGGATACCGGACTGGTAACGATCGAGGATCTGCTGCATCAGGTTCTGGACCTCGACAGCCACTTCGGTACGGCCTTCGTACAGAACGAAATCCATGGGCTTTTTGCCCACGATCTCGCGCATCGCGGTCTCGGAGGCCTGACGTACCGAGTCGTCCGGGTCACGCATTTTGAACAGGTAATCGGGCGCGCCATCGGCGCGCAGGCGATACTGCACCACGAACTGCATGTCGACGATATTTTCGTCGGTGGTCAGCATCAGAGCCTCGGGCAACACTTTGTTGCGCGAACCGCCGCGGAATCCCACTTCAAACGTACGGAGTTGGGAAATATTGACCGTCTCGGCGCTCTGGATGGGATACGGCAAGCGCCATTGGAACCCCGCCGGGGCCGTGCTCTTGTACTTGCCGAACTGGGTTACAACCGCGACCTGGCCTTCTTGGACGATATAGAAGCCGCTGGCCAACCACAGCAACACCGCGACCCCCGCGACGACGCCCAGGCCGACTTTGGCTCCGCGTGGCGAAGGCGGCGTAATGCCGCCGCGGCCGCCGCCGGGACGATTGCCACCGCCGCCCTTGCGGCCGAACAAAGACCCGATCCGGTTGTTGAAGTCGCGCCAGACCTCGTCGAGGTCTGGCGGACTGTCTCCGTTGCCCTTTGGCTTTTTGGGCGGCTCGGAGCCATTGTTGTTGCCACGACCCCAGCCTGGGTCATTCAGATTGAATAGTTTGGTAATTCGAGGCATTGTTTCCCACGATCTGACCGATCTCCGCAATTGCCCCGCGCAACGCTTCCAGACCGGCGCGCTCGGTAGCGCTTACGAACACTCGCGCAATCGTACCACGGGCGTCGCGCTCGATCCGCGGCTCAAGACCGGCCCGGTCAATCTTGTTGTGCACCATGATGGTAGGAATGGATCCCGCGCCGATTTCGGTCAGGACTTTATTGACCTCGGCGATCTGCTCATCACGCTGCGGACTGGCCGCGTCGACAACATGCAGCAATACGTCAGCGTGGATGGTTTCCTCCAGCGTTGCCCGGAAGGCGGCAATCAAATTCGGCGGCAAATCGCGGATGAATCCGACCGTATCGGACAACACTACCGACCCGGTGCCCTCGATCCAGATGCGGCGGGTGGTGGTGTCTAGCGTAGCGAACAATTGGTCGGCGGCGTAGGCCCCTGCCCGCGTCAGAGCATTGAAGAGCGTCGACTTGCCGGCGTTGGTATAGCCCACCAGCGAGACGGAAAGCGCCCCGCCTCGCGCCCGGGCGCGGCGCTGCGTCACTCGCTGACGCTCGACGCGGTCGAGCCGCTCTCGCAGCATTTTGACTTTGGCGCCGATCATGCGGCGGTCCATTTCGAGCTGTGATTCGCCCGGCCCGCGCATACCGATACCGCCGCGCTGACGTTCCAAGTGAGTCCACATCCGTGTCAGGCGCGTGACCAGATGCTGCAACTGCGCCAACTCGACCTGCAGCTTGCCTTCGTGGCTTTTGGCGCGCAACGCAAAAATATCGAGAATAAGCGCGACTCGGTCGACAACGCGTAAATTGAATTCACGTTCGAGGTTACGTTGTTGTGCCGGAGATAACGGCTGATCAAACAGCACGATGTCCGCCAACAAGGCGCCCGCCATGGCTACGGCCTCTTGGACCTTGCCTGAGCCGATAAAAAATTTGGCGTCGGGCCGATCGCGCCTGGACGTGACCGTGCCAACGATCTCGGCGCCCGCACCACGCGCGAGCATGGCGAATTCTTCGGCATGCGCGACGAAATCGGGATTCCCCAGGTCAACGCTGATGATTAGCGCACGCATACATTACCCCCACGCTGCGCTTGCAGTTCGATGCACCAAATGGGCGCATTTTTAATGATAGTACCGGGTGACACACAGGCGTGCACACTGTGCCTGCGGCTGGAATAGCCCGCAGACACATGCTGGGCGACATGAAAACGTTCCCCACCACAGCGAAAATGCCCGCCGACACGATCCGTGCGGCGGGCAAAAAAAGGTACAGCTGGAGCTTGACGATTATTCAGCGGGAACATCCACCTGAAAGTTGACAGCGCGAGCGGGAACGACGGTGGAAATGGCGTGCTTGTACACCATTTGCGTCACGGTATTGCGCAGCAAGACGACATATTGGTCGAACGACTCGATTTGCCCTTGAAGCTTGATACCGTTTACCAGATAGATCGACACAGGTACGTGTTCTTTGCGCAGCGTGTTTAAAAACGGATCTTGCAGAGTTTGCCCTTTATTGCTCATTGGCCAGGCTCCATTTGTTTGTTTTGAGTGGTGGCAGACGCCGAAATGTGTACTCTACAAGGTTTTCCGGGGCCGTGCCACTTGCCTTGCGGAGCAAATTCTTTCATAAGGTGTCTGACTTATTAATGCCGGGGCAAGTCGCCTTGCCCCGATCCTCAGGCCAAAATGGCCTTGAGGGTTTCTATCAGACGCGCGCATTGCGACTCAGTTCCAACGGTAATACGTAAAAACTGATCGATGCGGGCCTGTTTGAAGTGACGCACAATAATACTGCGTTCGCGCAATGCAGCCGCCAAGGCGGCGCCATCGTGCCCGGGATGGCGGGCAAATACGAAATTGGCCGCCGAGGGCAAGACCTCGAACCCGAGGGCCTGTAACTGACTGACCAGGGCCGTGCGCGTGGCAATCACGAATTGGCACGCGTGTTCGAAATAGTCCGTGTCCTCGATGGAGGCCACAGCACCCGCCTCGGCGAGACGATCGATCGGATAGGAATTGAAGCTGTTTTTGACCCGCTCGAGCGCCTCGATCAATACCCGGCTACCGACTGCGTACCCAACCCGCAACCCCGCCAACGAACGGGATTTGGACAAGGTCTGGATGACCAGCAGGTTTTCATAACGGGAAATAAGGCTTGCAGCGGATTCTGCACCGAAATCGACATAAGCCTCGTCGATGACGACGACGATATCGGGGTTGGCCGCAACGATACGCTCGATATCGGACAGCGGCAGCGCCCGGCCCGTCGGGGCGTTCGGATTCGGGAAAATGATCCCGCCTGCCTGCCGGCCTGCCGATGGCAAGTAGTCCTGCACATCGATGCTGAAATCGTCTTTTAACGGTACGGGCTGATAGGCGATCTGGTACAGGCCGCAATACACGGGATAAAAACTGTACGTGATATCTGGAAACAGCAGCGGGCCGTCATGCTTGAGCAGGGCTTGAAAGGTGTGCGCCAGAATTTCATCGGATCCGTTGCCTACGAAGACCTGATCCGGCTGCACTTGATGATGAGCGGCAACGGCGCGGCGCAGCCGTTCCGAACCTGGGTCTGGATAGAGCTTCAGGCTGTCGTTGCAAGCGGCCTGCATGGCCTGCAGCGCCTTGGGTGAAGGCCCCAGCGGATGTTCGTTGGTATTGAGCTTGACCAGATCCTGTAACTTGGGCTGCTCGCCCGGCACGTACGGACTGAGTTCGCCGACGACGGGACTCCAAAAGCGACTCATGCTCAATTTTCCTGCGTGTAAGGATTGTGCGAGGATTTGAATTCGATACGCAGCGGCGTGCCCGCGAGCTTGAACGCCTCGCGAAAGCGGGTTTCCAGATAGCGGCGATAGGAATCCGGAATGGCATCGAGCGCGTTGCCGTGAATCACCACCAGCGGGGGATTTTGTCCGCCTTGGTGGGCGTAGCGCATCTTGGGCCGGAAAATACCCTTGCGCGGAGGCGGCTGTTGCTCCACAGCGGCCTGCAACTCACGCGTGAGCTTGGGCGTCGATAATTTTGCAAAGGCTGCGGCGTGTGCGCCCACCACGGATTTGAGCAAGGGCTTGATGCCCTGGCCTTTCAGAGCAGAAATAGTGTGCGTCGGCGCGAAGGACAAGAATCGCAGCTTGCGATTGTATTCGCGCTCAATACGCTCGCGCTGATCGATATCCAGGCCATCCCACTTGTTGATCGCCACAACGACCGCACGGCCTGTTTCCAGCACAAACCCGGCAATGTGCGCGTCTTGCTCTGACACCTCGGTCTGGGCGTCCAATACCAAGAGCACCACATTGCTGGCCTCGATGGCCTGCAGGGTCTTGATGACCGAAAATTTTTCGACGGCTTCGAAGACCTTGCCGCGGCGGCGCAAGCCCGCGGTATCGATCAAGGTGTATTTACGGCCGTCTCGCTCGAAGTCGATTTCGATCGCGTCGCGTGTCGTACCCGGCATGTCAAACGCGATGACGCGGTCTTCGCCCATCAACGTGTTGATCAAGGTGGACTTGCCCACATTGGGCCGGCCGACAATGGCGAGCTTGATGCGATGGTCGGGGGGCAATTCCCCATCGGCCGGTTCAGCTTCGGACTCAGGCTCGACCAGATCCCGCAATGCCAATTCGATCAGATCAACGATCCCGTCACCATGAGCCGCCGAGATGGGATGTGGCGTGCCCAGCCCCAGCTCGTGAAACTCGCTGGTGGCGTTACCAACGCCCATGCCTTCGGCCTTGTTGACGGCCAGCACCACGCGTTGTTGGCCGGATTTACGCAGCAGTTGAGCAATCTCGTGATCATGCGCGTTCACGCCAGCGCGCGCATCGACGAGGAATACCACTACATCGGCTTCGGCAATGGCTTGGCTCGTCTGACGCGCCATCTCACGCAGAATGCCGGTTTTCGCGACGGGCTCGAAACCACCGGTGTCAATGACGATGAACGGGATGTCGCCGACCCTGCCCTCACCGTAATGGCGATCGCGCGTCAAGCCGGAGTAATCGGCAACCAGCGCCGCGCGAGAACGCGTCAGGCGGTTAAAGAGGGTCGACTTGCCCACATTGGGGCGACCGACCAGAGCGACGACGGGCTTGAAGGACACGATTGAGCCAAAAGATAAAAATTAGTTGGTGCCAAGCAGCACAAGATTGCCATTGCCGGTTTGAACCAGCACGCCGGCAGACGTGGACTGCACAGGCGAGAGGATGGCGCCGCCCCCGACCGACAGCCGCGCCAGCAAGCTGCCGTCACTGCTGGACAGGAAATGCACGTAACCATCCAGATCGCCCACCGCCACCGCCCCGCCCAACGCGGCAGGCGCGGTCAGCTTGCGGTTTTTCAGCGCGGCCTGTTTCCAGACATTGTTGCCGTTCTCGAGCGCAAAGGCGTTCATGACGCTGTTTTGGTCCGGCGCATAGGCAAACTGGCTATCCACCGTCATGCCGCTGGCGCTGGAGAAGTCTTTGGCCCACATGGGGCGGCCGCCCTGGCTGACGTTAAAGCACACGATACGGCCCTGGTATGCGACTGCGCAGAGCAAAGGACCGGCCAAACGCGGCGACCCGACGACGTCGGTCAGACGTTCGAGATCGCTCGATCCGCGCGGCGTAGCCACGGTGCCTTCCCATTGAACGTTGCCGCTGCCCACGTTGATGGCCAGCAACTTGCCGCCAGGCAAGCCGGTGATGACCAGCCCTTCGGCCATGACCATCTGCGCAGTGCTGCGCAGCGCCAAGGCGGGACCTGGACGTTGCAAGCTCCAGAGGCGCTCGCCTGTTTCGATGTTGTAGGCTTGAATCCGATAGTCGCCGCTGCGGACTACTACGGCGCCATATCCCACCACCGGCGCGATATCGACGTCGCTGCTGGCCTGAGCCTTCCATTTGACCTTGCCCGTGTCATCAAACGCGATGATCTGGCCCAGCGGCGAGGCCACGACCGTGGTCGATCCATCGCTGCCCGGGCCTGCAGAGAGCTTGGTGTCCGCGTCGGCTTTCCAGAGGATTTTCCCGCTCGAGAGCTCTACCTTGGCAACAGATCCGTCGGGCGTTGCGGCATAGACCGAATCCCCCACTACGGCAGGCACGAATCCCAGACCCGAACCGCTACCGATAGACGTCGACCACACCGAGCGTACAGACATCCCCGCTGAATACTCGGTCAATGGCGCGGGCTCGTAACGAGCATCATCACTGGCACAACCGGCCAAAACCAACAAGCCCGCGGCAAGCGCAGCACTACGCACTGCTCGGTGAAAACGGAAAATAGTCATACGTTCATGCTCCGCTGAGAGCGTCCAGTTTCAGTTGCACGGCTTGACGCAGAGGATCGGCAGCGCTCAGCCCATCCAGAGCGGTTTGCCAGGCCTTGCGAGCCTCCTCGGGCTTGCCTTGAGCGGCCAGGATATCGCCGCGACGGTCCGCATAAAGCGTCGCGAATGCCGCCGGCGGATTGTTCAATTGCGCCAAGGCGGCATCGTACTGTTTCTGATCCAGCAGCAGTCCTGCCAGACGCTCACGCGCCACAGGCTGCAGAGCCGGATGCTTGGACTGCGAGGCCAGCCATTCGAGCTGTTGGCGCGCGCCATCCAGGTCCTTTTGTTGGGCAAGCGCCTGAGCAGCGACCAGCGCTCCGCGCGCGGCATACCCCGTGGCTGCGTAATCGTCGCGCAAGGTCGAGATAGCGGCCTTGATGCGCACCGCAGAATCGGTACTGCCCAGACGAGCGGCGTCTTCGAGGGCTTCGAAGTAGCCCATCGCCTGATTGGCGCGATGGTTTTGATAGGCCTTCCAGCCCCACCAGCCGCCCCATGCGAGCACGGCGATGGTCACCAATGCCATGATTAGCGTGCCATAGCGCGCCCACCACGCCTTGAGCGCGTCGAGTTGTTCCTGTTCTTCGAGATCGTATGCCATGCTTACCCTAGGATTTCAAAACATCCGCCAAGCGGTCCAGCGGGACCTGCTGCTGAGCCGCCTCGTTGGCGGCATCGGCACGCAGGAACTTGACGCTGGCCGTCTGCGAGGCGACTTCGTCGGTGCCAAGAATAACCGCAACTCGAGCACCACTGGCATCAGCCCGCTTGAATTGCGACTTGAAACTGGCCGATCCGGCATGCACGATGACGGAAAACCCGGCATCGCGCAATTGCTCGCCCACGCGCGCCGCCAGGCGTTGAGCCTGTTCGCCTTGGTGAACGACATAAACGTCACATTCTGTTGTGGCAGCCGCTGGCGCGCTTTGTTCCCAGAGGTCCAGGAGACGTTCCATGCCAATCGCAAAGCCTACGGCTGGCGCGGGCTTGCCACCCAGCAATTCGATCAGACCGTCATAGCGGCCGCCGCCGCACACAGTGCCTTGCGAACCCAGGCGATCGGTAACCCATTCAAAAACGGTCGAGTTGTAGTAATCGAGGCCGCGCACCAGGCGAGGATTAAGGCGGTATTCAATGCCCGCATCCGCCAGCAATTGGCACAAGCCGTCAAAATGAGCGCGCGATTCCTCGCCCAGGAAGTCAAACAAACGGGGCGCGCTGTCGGCCATCGCCTGCATGGCGGGATTTTTTGTATCCAGGACGCGCAGCGGGTTGCTGTACATGCGGCGCAGGCCATCCTCGTCGAGCACGTCACGATGCTGTTCCAAGTGCGCGATCAATGCGGCGCGATGGGCGGCACGCTCGGCGGGTTGCCCCAGAGAATTGAGCTCCAGGCGCACGTCCGTCAGCCCCAGTTGTTTCCACAGGCGAGCCAACATGATGATGAGTTCGGCATCGACATCTGGGCCGGCAAAGCCCAGTGCTTCAACGTCGATCTGATGAAACTGGCGATAACGGCCGCGTTGCGGACGCTCGTGACGAAACACCGGGCCGATGCTGTACACCCGTTGCGGACGGTCGTATAGCAGGTTGTGCTCGATCGTGGCGCGCACCACGCCAGCGGTCATCTCGGGACGCATGGTGAGCGATTCGCCGTTCAGCGCATCGGTAAAGGTGTACATCTCTTTTTCGACGATGTCAGTGACCTCGCCGATGCCGCGCGTAAACAGACGCGTATGCTCGAGCACAGGCGTGCGCACATTGCGATAGCCATAGCTGCGCAACCAGCCACGCACGATGTCTTCGAATTGCTCCCACCGCGCGCCATCGGCCGGCAGGACGTCATTCATGCCGCGGATAGCGGCGACTTTCTGGAACGCTTGCGTCATCTTCATCATGCCGCGGCGAATCGCACCATGCGATCCGCCTGACGGCTCAGCCCTTTCTTTTAATGAGTGGCCTGCGCACCGTAACGGCGCGCGACGTAGTCTTCGACAATGGTCTGGAATTCTTCGGCGATGCGATCACCCTTGAGGGTGACGGTCCGTTCGCCGTCGATGAACACCGGGGCGGCAGGCACCTCGCCCGTACCGGGCAAACTGATCCCGATATCCGCATGGCGGCTTTCGCCGGGGCCATTGACCACACAGCCCATCACGGCGACGTTCATACTCTCGACACCGGGATAACGGGCGCGCCACACCGGCATCTGGCGACGCAAATAAGACTGAATGCTGTCGGCCAGTTCTTGGAAAAACGTGCTGCTGGTGCGGCCGCAACCAGGGCACGCCACCACCATCGGCGTGAATGCACGCAGATTCATGGTTTGCAGAATTTCCTGCGCGACCACGACCTCGCGCGTACGATCGCCGCCGGGTTCAGGAGTCAGAGAAATACGGATCGTGTCGCCGATGCCCTGTTGCAGCAAGACCGCCAATGCGGCCGTCGAGGCCACGATGCCCTTGCTGCCCATGCCAGCCTCGGTCAGGCCCAAGTGCAACGGGTAATCGCAGCGCGCGGACAGATCGCGATAAACCGCGATCAAATCCTGTACATGGCTGACCTTGCATGACAGGATAATGGCATCGCCGCGCAAGCCGAGCTCCTCGGCGCGCTGGGCGTTGCTGATCGCGGACACGACGAGCGCATCGCGCATCACGGCCTGGGCTTCCCAGGGCTGCGTGCGGCGGCTGTTTTCGTCCATTTTGCGCGCCATCAGCTCGTGATCCAGACTGCCCCAGTTGACGCCGATGCGCACCGGTTTGTCGTAGCGGCAGGCGACTTCGATCATCTGCGCAAAGTTGTCGTCACGACGCTTGCCGCCGCCCATGTTGCCGGGGTTGATCCGGTACTTTGACAGGGCTTGCGCGCAATCGGGGAACTGGGTCAGCAGCTTGTGGCCGTTGTAGTGGAAGTCCCCCACCAGCGGCACCGATACCCCCATGCGGTCCAACTGCTCGCGGATGGCGATGACCTCACGGGCCGCCTCAGGCGTGTTGACCGTGATACGCACCATCTCGGACCCGGCCAGCGCCAGCTCTTTTACCTGAATGGCCGTTGCAATGGGATCCGCGGTATCCGTATTGGTCATGGACTGGACCACGACCGGGGCGTCGCCCCCGATATGGACAACGCGTTCGCCCCATTTCACGGCAACCGAGCGAGTCGGGCGGCGTGAGGCTGCGCCGACTTCTGGAGGCGGGGCATCTTGGCAGGGCAAAGACAACTCTTGCATGCGTATATTGAATTACGGTTTTGCACCGGACAGCCAGGACGGCAGCCAATCGGCAGGGAGCCAGCCTTGCCAGAAAGCATAGCCGCCCAACACTGCCAACAGTACGACAATCACCAACAGCCATCCCCATGGCACGGAGCTGCGGCTATCGCTGTGTCCACTGACTGCCACAGGAATCGTACGCGATACCCGGTGAACGGACCCTGGCGAGCTCAATGCGCCGACCTGGCTTTCCACTGAAGAGACGATCGCTGCCGGGTCAGTATCGAGCAATCGCGCATAGCTGCGAACCAATCCGCGCAGCGAAACACCTTTGGGCAATTTGTCCCACTGCTCGCCCTCCAGTGCCTGGATCTGGCGCGGGGCGAACTTGATGCGGCTCGACACGTCCTCTAGAGACCAGCCCTTTGCGACGCGCAAGTCCTTTAGAGCCTGGCCAACGGTAGCCGTCGTGCCAGCATTCGCTGGCTGGGCCGGAGTTGCCGATTCCTTGGAAAGCGCCGCCGCGTTGAGCTCCTGCGTCATGCCTGCACCTGTGCAATGGGTATGGTCCGCCCGGCATTACGCTGGGCGACACGTGTACGATCGCGAACCTCGCCAGCCAATTGTCCACAGGCCGCATCGATATCGTCGCCACGCGTCTTGCGTACCGTCGTCACAATACCGGCATCCATGAGGCGCTGGGCAAAGACCTTGACCCGCGCCGAGGGCGAACGCTTGAGGCCAGAGGCCGGAAACGGATTAAAGGGAATCAGGTTGAGTTTGCAGCGGACCTGCCGCGCCACCTGAATGAGCGCCTTGGCATGTTGGTCGGTGTCGTTGACACCATCCAGCATGCAATATTCGAAAGTAATGAAATCACGCGGCGCACTGGCGAGATAGCGTTCGCACGCAGCCAGCAATTCGGCCAACGGATATTTTTTGTTCAGCGGCACCAGCTCATCGCGCAAGGCATCCGTAGGAGCATGCAACGATACGGCCAAAGCGACCGGGCAATCTTTTGCCAATCGGTCCATCATAGGAACAACGCCCGACGTGGACACGGTCACGCGACGGCGCGACAGGCCGTACGCATTGTCATCCAGCATCAGGCGCAGCGCAGGCAGCAACTGATCGTAGTTGAGCAGAGGCTCGCCCATGCCCATCATGACCACGTTGCTGATCACGCGCGTGTCATCGCCACGCGCCCCGCCCAGGCGCGCCGTACCGGCGTCGGCCTCGAGGATACGCTTGGCCCACCACAACTGGCCGATGATTTCGCTGGACTGGAGGTTGCGGTTGAAGCCCTGGTGACCGGTAGAGCAGAAACGGCAGTTGACCGCACAGCCTGCCTGACTGGACACGCATAGCGTGCCGCGGTCGTCCTCGGGAATGAAGACGGTTTCGATGGCGTTGCCCTGCCCCACGTCGAACAGCCACTTGCGTGTACCGTCCGAGGAGCGCTGCTCGGTATTGACCGGCGGCGCCTGGATCAGGCAGTGCTCTGCCAGTTGCCCGCGAAATTCGCGAGCCAGATCGGTCATGGCGTCGAACGAGTCAGCCCCGCGCTGATGCACCCAACGCTGCAATTGGCGGGCACGAAACGGCTTGCCCCCCCACTGCCCGACCAGATCGGACAGTTTGGCGGCATCGAGGCCCAGGAGATTGACGCGTTCGGCGGTTTCCATGACGTACTCAGGTAATGCTAACCCAGATCAACGGCTGTGGATGTTGATTTCGGGGAAGAAGAAAGCGACTTCGACGGCGGCGGTTTCGGGAGCGTCGGAACCGTGTACGGCGTTGGCGTCGATGCTGTCAGCGAAATCGGCGCGGATGGTGCCGGGTTCGGCTTTCTTGGGGTCGGTCGCGCCCATCAGGTCGCGGTTTTTCTGGATGGCGTCTTCGCCTTCCAGGACCTGCACGAACACGGGGCCCGAGACCATGAAGTCAACCAGATCCTTGAAGAAGGGGCGTTCTTTGTGCACGGCGTAGAAGCGCTCGGCGTCGGCACGCGACAGTTGTTGCAGACGTGCGGCGATGACTTTCAGGCCAGCGTTTTCGAAGCGGGCGACGATCTGACCGATGACATTCTTGGCCACGGCGTCGGGCTTGATGATCGAGAGAGTACGTTGGACGGACATGGAGGCTCCAAATTCCTAATAAAAACAGGGACTTCTGTAGGGTTTACAGTAACCCGACATTCTAACACGCCGCCAAGACCGCAATACATCTTAAAATGAACGGTTTGCTTGGCCACCAATCGGCCGGGCCCTCGTCTTTTGCCGGAACCCAGTAATGACCGAAGCCGCTGCCCCGATCCCGTCTGACACCGATACCGCCGACCTGCCCAAGAGCTTTGAGCCCGCAGCGCTCGAGGCTCAGTGGTACACCGAATGGGAGCGCCGCGGTTATTTCGCGGCAGGCCAACACGTAAAAACAGGGACAGATAACCAGCCCTACGTCATCCAGTTCCCCCCGCCCAATGTAACCGGCACGCTGCACATGGGCCACGCGTTCAACCAGACCATCATGGACGGCCTGGTGCGCTATCACCGCATGCGCGGCGACGACACAGTCTTTATTCCCGGCACCGATCACGCAGGTATTGCCACCCAGATCGTGGTGGAACGCCGCCTCGATGCCGAGAAAGTCTCGCGCCACGACCTGGGCCGGGAAAAATTCATCGAGAAAGTCTGGGAATGGAAGGAGCAGTCCGGCAACACCATCACCAGCCAGGTTCGCCGATTGGGCGCATCCGCCGACTGGCCCCGTGAATATTTCACCATGGACGACCGCATGTCGCGGGGCGTGGTGGAGACCTTTGTCCGCCTGTACAAGCAGGGCCTGATCTATCGCGGCAAGCGCCTGGTCAACTGGGACCCGAAACTGTTAACGGCGGTTTCCGACCTCGAAGTGCAATCCGAGGAAGTCGACGGCCATATGTGGCACATTCTGTATCCGTTCGTCGACGGTCCGCAAACCATTGTGGACAAGGACGGACAGACGGTCACATTGCGCGGCATGACGATCGCCACCACTCGTCCGGAAACCATGCTGGCCGACGGCGCATTGTGCGTGCACCCTGACGATCCCCGCTACCAACACCTGATTGGCAAGATGGTCGAGCTGCCCCTGTGTGACCGCAATATCCCTATCATCGCGGACGATTTCGTCGACCCCGAGTTCGGCACCGGCTGCGTCAAGATCACAGGCGCCCACGATTTCAACGACTATGCCTGCGCCCAACGCCACAATTTGCCGCTGATTGTGATTTTCACGCTGGACGCGCATATCAACGAAAACGGCCCGAAACAGTTCCAGGGCCTGGAACGCTACGAGGCGCGTAAAGCCGTCGTGGCCCAGCTCGAGGCCGAGCAATACCTGGTCAAGGTCGAGCCGCACAAAATGATGCAGCCCAAGGGCGACCGTACCGGTGTCGTGCTGGAGCCCATGCTGACCGACCAGTGGTTCGTGGCGATGAGCAAGCCCGCACCCGAGGGCACGCTGAATCCCGGCAAGAGCATCACCGAAGTCGCGCTGGATGTCGTGGCCAATGGGCAGATCAAGTTCTATCCCGAGAACTGGACTACCATTTACAACCAGTGGCTGAACAACATCCAGGACTGGTGTATTTCGCGTCAGCTCTGGTGGGGCCATCAGATTCCGGCCTGGTATGCCGAGGATGGCCAGGTCTTCGTTGCGCATTCGGAAGCCGACGCACAGGAACAAGCTCGCGCAGCTGGCGTAACGGGCCCGCTGACCCGTGACCCCGACGTTCTGGATACGTGGTTCTCGTCGGGCCTGGTGCCCTTCACCACCCTGGGCTGGCCCGAAAACACACCTGACCTGCAACGCTACCTGCCCTCGAGCGTGCTTGTCACCGGCTTTGACATCATCTTCTTCTGGGTGGCGCGCATGGTCATGCTGACCACGCACATGACCGGCCAGATTCCGTTCAAGCACGTGTACGTGCACGGACTGATCCGTGACGCCGATGGCCAGAAGATGAGCAAATCCAAGGGCAATACGCTCGACCCGGTGGACTTGATCGACGGTATCGATCTGGACGGCCTGGTCGCCAAGCGCACCTATGGGTTGATGAATCCAAAACAAGCCAGCACGATCGAGAAAGCAACGCGCCGCCAGTATCCCGATGGCATTCCGTCATTCGGCACCGACGCTCTGCGATTCACCATGGCAGCCTATGCCACGCTGGGCCGCAACATCAATTTCGATCTCAAGCGCTGCGAGGGCTATCGCAATTTCTGCAACAAGCTGTGGAACGCGACGCGCTTTGTGTTGATGAACACAGAGGGCCATGATCTGAGCAGTGATCAAACGGCCGAGCTGTCGTTTGCCGATCGCTGGATTGTCAGCCAATTACAGACCCTCGAAGCAGACGTCGAACGCGGCTTTGCCGACTACCGTTTCGACAACATCGCCAATGCGCTCTATCGCTATGTCTGGGATGAATACTGCGATTGGTACGTAGAATTGGCCAAGGTGCAGATTCAGAACGGCACGCCTGCTCAACAACTGGGCACGCGCCGCACCTTGATCCGCGTGCTTGAGGCAGTACTGCGCCTGGCACACCCGATCATCCCGTTCATTACTGAAGCCCTATGGCAGAAAGTATCAGTAGTGGCAGGCAAACGTGCAGAGGGCGCAACCGACAGCGTCAGCATTCAGCCCTACCCGCGCAGCAACCCGGACGCGATTGACGCCGCGGCCGAGGCGGATGTCGCTGAACTGAAGGCCCAGGTCGAAGCGGTACGCGCTCTGCGTGGCGAAATGAATCTGTCGCCCGCCCAACGAGTTCCGCTCGTAGCTCAAGGTGATGCCGCTACGCTCACTCGCAATGGACCGTACCTGGCCGCGCTGGCCAAGTTGAGCCAGGTCGATGTGGTTGATACGCTGCCTGATGCTGGAGCGCCAGTGCAAGTGGTAGGAACGGCTCGTCTGATGCTGCACGTTGAAATCGACGTCGTTGCTGAACGCGCCCGTTTGGACAAGGAAATCGCGCGCCTCGAGGGCGAGGTTGCCAAAGCCAATGGCAAGCTGGGTAACGCGAGCTTTGTCGAGCGTGCGCCGGCGGCGGTCGTTGAACAGGAGAAAGGCCGGTTGGCGCAGTTCAATGAGACGCTGGCTAAGGTGCGTGAACAGCGGGTCAAGCTGGGATAAGAGCGGGGCCCATAGCGCTGTCTATCGATGTTCGATGGAGCCGTGGGCTGTGCTTTGAATCGGCTTGCGCGATGTGAGGGAGTAGAAGTTCTTTTGAACGTCGATGCGGGGCAGTGGCTGCGTGGGGGCTTCACGTGGTCGGTCCGGCGCCCTGCGCGCCGGACACCGTGTTCGCTCACCTCGTCCGCGCCTGCGCGCTCCCTACGGTGTCCGCTCCACTCGACCACGAGGCGCCCCCACGCAGCCACTGCCCCGCATCGACTCGCAGTAACTCAAGCTCATCACATCGCTGGCACGGTTTTCTTGCTTGGCATTTTTCTGCATCAGTCTGGGTGAAGAGAAAGATCTTGCAGGGCTGCGATGACCGGGTGCCCTGCACACCCGGTCATCGCGTTCGGGATCTGCATGCACAGGCTGTGACACCGTCGCTGGACAAAAGATCTCTCCAGTCACATTGACGTAATGCCACGCATGGCACTCGTTGTAATGCCATCATGGTGAGCGCAAATCATGTCTGCGGCGAGGAACGCTGATCCCGGGCACGCGCATGCTAGATACGCCGCCGGAAAAACTGCCCTGCGCATCATCGCCGCAAGCCTCACTCGCGGCCAAGCAGATCTTCCAACCAAGCACCACGCCACCCCGTCGCATGCCCGGACCGATCGCTTGAGGTGGCCGCGCAGGGCGGCCGCCGAAAGCAGCACCGCAAGATCTTTCTCTCTACCAACGCGGCTGCAGAAAAACGCCAAGCAAGAAAGTCGTGCCAGCGATGCAGAGAATTCTAGTTGCTGCCAGTCGAGCCGAGGCAATCGGCCCGGCCGGGCGCCTCAAAGTCGAGTGGAGCGGACACCGTAGGTAGGCCCGAACGGGCCGGACGAGGTGAGCGAACACGGTGTCCGGCGCCCGCGCGCCGGACCGACTTTGTGAAGCTCGGCCGGGCCGATTGCCTCGGCTCGACGACCAATAGAAAATCCGACTTCCGCAAAGACCACAAACACGAGCCCCCAAAAAATCAAAGACCCGCTCGATAAAAACACCTACCCCACAGCCTTCAACGCCGCCAGAAACTTCTCATCCGCACGCGTCAGCCACCCATTAGCCCGCGCCCGCTCAAGCAAATCAGGACGACGCTGCGCGGTCAATCGCAAAGACTGCTCCCGCCGCCACCGCGCAATATTGGCATGATGCCCGCTCAGCAACTCTGCAGGCACGGCCTCCCCGTCATACACTTCAGGCCGCGTGTAATGCGGGCTATCCAGCAACCCCGACAACGTGTCATTGAAAGAGTCTTGAAGCGCCGAATCACCGTCATTCAACACACCTGGCACCAGACGCACCGCAGCATCAATCACCGCGAGCGCGGCGATTTCCCCACCAGACAGCACAAAATCGCCGAGCGAGATTTCATCGGTAACACAGCGATCAATAAACCGCTGATCAATACCCTCGTAGCGACCACAGATCATGATGGCGCCCTCGCCATTAGCCAGCGACTGAGCGCCCTGCTGATCATAGCGACGGCCTGTCGGTGACAGCAGCACCACCGGCGCGACCCCTAGACCCTGCTCGGCACGATCCGATTGCGCAGCAGCAACAGCGGCCTCTAGCGGGGCCGCCATCATCACCATGCCCGGACCACCTCCATAAGGGCGATCATCGACAGTGCGATGCACATCATGGGTATAGTCGCGAGGATTCCAGGCGCGTAACGCCCATAGTCCCTGGGAATGCGCCCTGCCGGTAACGCCCAAGTCGCGCACGGTTCCGAACATATCCGGAAATAGCGTGACGACATCAAAGCGCATCAGATTTCCGTGGGCCAGTTGCTATCGATACGGCGCGCGGACAAGTCCACCGCCAGGATATGCGCAGCAACAAAAGGCACCAGCATTTCCATCGGCCGACCCTTGGGATCGAGCCTGGGCTCGGGCTCTGCGCCAGGCGCAGGCGCGCGTTGCAACACCACACGCAAGATCGCGTGTGCGCCGTTGTCCATGACATCCTCGACGATACCGACGCGAGCGGGCTCGCCCTCCGCATCCGAATAGAAGGCGCAGCCGATCAAATCGACCCAGTAATATTCGTCGTCGGCGGTTGCCGGAAACTCGCTGCGCGGCACCTGTACGGTGTAGCCACGCATGGCCTCGGCCTGATCACGATCGGCAACGCCATCGAGCTGCGCTACAACGGCCGTGCCCTGAGGCCGAGCCTGCAGCACCCGATGGGCGGTCGGTACAGACGTGACAACGCCTCGCGCCGTTTCAGGGGCGAGGCGAGTCAGCCACCAGGTCTTTGCCCGGCGTAAACCATCAGCCTGTGCGGAATGCGGCTGTACCTTGACCCAACCCTTGACGCCATATGCCCCGGTAATGCGGCCCAACTCGACTAAGTCGTCAGGCGCTGCGTTGGGGGTAATGGCATCAGACGGCATCAGGCCAACAGCCGAAAACGACGCACAGATTCCCTGCTAGCCCTTAGGCTGCAGCGGAAACCTTGGCCGAGTAGTCTTTGACCAGACGCTCAACGGCGGGCGACAGTTGTGCACCGCTGTTGGTCCAGTATTGGACGCGATCCAGCGCAATGCGCAGTTGCTCCGAGCCTTCGCTGGCGACGGGGTTGTAAAAACCCACGCGCTCGATGAAGCGGCCATCGCGACGGTTGCGCGAATCGGTAGCAACCAGGTTGTAGAACGGACGCTTCTTGGAGCCACCGCGGGCCATGCGAATCACCACCATAGGTAATCCCTTGAATTAGTTGTGAAAAACGGAAGATTCTAGCATTAAATCGAAGGCTATAGCAAGCCTTCCCTCAACGGCGCCGCAAATAATGCAACACCGAATCCTGAGTCTCGTGCTGCGCCACCAGACCGTTGCCGCTTTGTTTGGCAAACGCCTGAAAATCGCGCACGGCCTTGGGATCTGTTGTCGTGACGCGCAGCACCTGCCCGCTCTCCATCTGGGCCAGGGCTTTCTTGGCGCGCAAGATGGGCAGCGGGCACGTCAGCCCGCTGGCGTCGACGTCGTGCTGGAACTCAGGCAGATTCTCCGACGACGCGGGAGCTCCTGCCGTCCCAGCGCCATTCGGTAGTTCAGAGGCGCTCATCGATCCACCCTGCCACACTGGCGATCGCGGCCGGCAATGCCTGAGCATCGGTGCCGCCACCCATCGCCATATCAGGACGGCCACCGCCCTTGCCGCCGACCTGGCTGGCCACAAAGCCCACCAGTTCGCCGGCCTTGACGCGGCCCGTCAAATCGGCGGTCACACCGCCCACCACGCTGATTTTCCCATCGGCGCCAGCGCTGGCCAGCAACACGACGGCCGATTTCAGGCGGTCCTTGAGGTTGTCGACCATTCCGCGCAAGGCTTTGGGGTCCACATCACCAACGTTAGCGGCCAGTACTTTGGCCCCCTTGATGTCGACGGCCTTGGCAGCCAGATCGTTGCCCGCGCTGGCGGCCAGCTTGCCGCGCGCCTGCTCGAGGTCTTTTTCCAGCGCGCGGACCTGATCCTGCACCTGAGCAATACGCTCGGGCAGATCCGCCGGCGTGCTGCGCAACACGCCCGCCGCACGCAGCAGCAAGGCTTGTTGATTCTGTACCCACACCAACGCATTGTCGCCCGTGATCGCCTCGACCCGGCGAACGCCCGCGGCGACGCCGCCTTCGGCCACGATCTTGAACAGGCCAATATCGCCTGTACGAGTCACGTGCGTGCCGCCGCACAATTCGCGCGAAAAACCAATGTCCAGCACACGCACCGTATCGCCATATTTTTCGCCGAACAGTGCCATCGCGCCACCTTTGACGGCATCGTCATACGCCATCACTTGCGCCTGAGTGGGCTCGTTGGCCAACACCTCGGCATTGACGATGGCCTCGACCTGAGCAATTTGCTCGGCGGTCATCGGGGCGTCGTGCGCGAAGTCAAAACGGGTCTTATCGGGATCAACCAGCGAGCCACGCTGCTGCACATGTCCGCCAAGCACCTGACGGAGCGCCTTGTGCATCAAGTGCGTCGCCGAGTGGTTGCGCACGGTGCGAGCACGGCGCACGGCGTCCACACGAGCCAAGAGCGTGTCGCCAACGGCCAACGCGCCGGACTCCAGTTCGCCATGATGCCCAAAGACGCCGGCCTGGATCTTGAGCGTATCCGCCACGGCAAAACGGGCGCCACCTCCTTCGAGCAGACCGGTATCACCGACCTGACCGCCCGACTCGGCGTAAAAGGGCGTGGCGTCCAGCACCACGACGGCCTTTTGGCCGGCCTGGACGCGGTCGACCTGAGTGCCGTCCACATAGAGCGCCGTGACTTTCACGTTGTCCAGCTCGAGCTTTTCGTAGCCCTCGAAACGGGTCTCGGCGCCCTCGTAGCTCAGACCCTCGGCCATTTTGAATTTCCCGGCGGCGCGGGCTTGGTCGCGCTGACGCGTCATCGCTGCCTCGAAACCGGCCATATCGACTTCGACATTGCGTTCGCGGCAAATGTCAGCCGTCAAATCCACCGGGAAGCCGTACGTGTCGTACAGCGTGAACAGCGTCATGCCGTCCAACTGGCCGCCAGCAGGCACGCCCGCCAAGGCGCCGTCCAGGATCTTCATGCCGTGTTCGAGGGTTTCGCCAAAGCGCTCTTCTTCTTGCTTGAGCACCTGCGCCACGCGATCGTCTGCCTGAGCCAGCTCGGGATAGGCCTCGCCCATTTCGGCGACCAGATCCGGCACCAATTTGTAGAAGAACGGCTTGGTCTGACCCAATTTGTAACCGTGACGCAAGGCGCGGCGCACGATACGGCGCAGCACATAGCCGCGGCCCTCGTTGCTGGGAATGACGCCATCGACGATCAAGAAGGAACACGCCCGGATGTGATCGGCGATCACCTTGAGCGAGTTCTCTGCGAGGTCGCTGACCCCGGTTTCACGCGCCGCAGCCTGGATCAGGTGACGGAATAAATCGATTTCGTAGTTGGAATGGACGTGCTGCAACACCGCGGCGATACGCTCCAGGCCCATCCCCGTATCGACACACGGCTTGGGCAGCGGGTTCATGTTGCCGGCAGCGTCGCGCTCGAACTGCATGAACACGAGGTTCCAGATCTCGATGTAACGGTCGCCGTCTTCTTCGGGTGAGCCCGGAGGGCCGCCCCAGATCTCCGGGCCGTGGTCGTAGAAAATCTCGGAACACGGGCCACACGGACCGGTATCGGCCATTTGCCAGAAATTGTCCGACGCGTAACGGGCGCCCTTGTTGTCACCGATGCGGATGATGCGCTCGGTCGGCACGCCGATCTCTTTGGCCCATATGTCGTAGGCCTCGTCGTCTTCTTGGTAGACGGTGACCCAGAGCTTTTCGGCCGGCAGCTTGTATACCGTAGTCAGCAATTCCCAGGCGTACTGGATCGCATCACGCTTGAAGTAGTCGCCAAAGCTGAAATTGCCCAGCATTTCAAAGAACGTGTGGTGCCGGGCGGTGTAGCCGACGTTTTCCAGATCGTTGTGCTTGCCGCCAGCACGCACGCTGCGCTGCGACGAGGTCGCGCGCGAATAGGAACGGGTTTCCTTGCCGGTAAAGACGTCCTTGAACTGCACCATCCCGGAGTTGGTAAAGAGCAGCGTGGGGTCATTGCCCGGCACGAGCGACGCCGAAGGCACGATCGTGTGCCCCTTGGACTGGAAAAATTGCAGGAACTTCTGGCGAATCTCTGAGGATTTCATGCGTGCACGAACCGGAAATAAGGCGAATCTTTAATTATAGAGGCTAGTCCGCCCAATGCCACCGCAGCCCCCTGACTGGCCCGAGGCGCACTTGGCCGCTCCCGGCGTGGCGCCCAGGCCCGAGGCCGCCATGAATGCGAGATCACCCTTCCCCTGGCGAATTCAACGAAAATTCGACGGCAGCCCCTGCATGCTCAATAATCCATCAAATTGTCACTGCCGCATCTGACAGTGATGCTCACGTGTCACCGCACGAGTCACCGCCAGCGCCCGCCCACATGAAAACCGTTTCGGCCAATGTGCACTACCAAGTACTGATTGTCGAAGACGATCTGACCATCGCGGGAAATCTGTACCAATTCCTCGAGCTCAGCGGATTTGTGCCAGACGTCGCCTACGACGGTACGACCGCACTGCGAATGCTCCAGAGCCAGCATTTTGACGCCGTCGTGCTGGACATCGGCCTGCCCGGCAAGGACGGCTACCAGATTCTGCACACTCTGCGCAGCGAATGGCGCAAGGCGATTCCCGTGCTGATCCTGACGGCTCGGGATGCACTGGAAGACAAGCTGGCCGGTTTCGGCCATGGCGCGGACGATTATTTGACCAAGCCTTTTGCGCTGGCCGAGGTTCAGGCGCGCCTGCTGGCACTGATACACCGTGCCAAAGGCAAAGTGGTCGACGCCGTGCAAACCTGCGGCCCGCTGCAATTCGACGGGCGCACCAGAGAGGTATCCGTTTCAGGCCAGGCATTGCACCTCACTCCCAAATCGGTCCTCATCGTCGAAACCCTGATACGCACGCCAGGCCAAGTGGTATCGAGAGAGGAACTCGAAGCCATCCTCTGGAACGACAT
This sequence comes from Bordetella genomosp. 4, assembly GCF_002261185.1. Classification (GTDB taxonomy): domain Bacteria; phylum Pseudomonadota; class Gammaproteobacteria; order Burkholderiales; family Burkholderiaceae_B; genus Bordetella_A. The sequence goes on along the minus strand of NZ_NEVQ01000012.1, from coordinate 299,135 downwards.
CCCACCCTCGAGCGATGCCTTGCGCAGTCAAGTGCATTTGTTGAGGCGAGCGCTTTCCGACGTAGGCTTTGATGGCATCGAAACGATACACGGCGTAGGGTGGCGGATGGTCGAGCCTGGGGCAGGCTCATGAAAAGCGGCACCCTAACCCAGCGCGTCATTTGGGCGCTGACGGGCGTGGTTTCTATTTTTGTCGCCGTGCTGGCGCTGCTGGCCTATCTGGCATTCGATCAAATGGAGGACGGCCTGGTTGAGCAGATTCTGACCTCCGAAGGCAATCGCATTATCCAGCACCTGGAATCCGATACGAATTATGCGGTTCCTCAGGAGTCATCGGAACTGACTGGCTCGATTCGCGCATGGCTGCAACAAAATGATGTTCCCCAAAGCATGCCGACGCCGCTGCGCGACTTGACCCCTGGCCTGCATGAACTGGAACCCGATGACGAAACATGGCACGTCATGGTCGAAGACACTGCGCGCGGGCGGCTGTACGTGTTGTATGACGCCACCGCGCACGAAGCCCGCGTACGTGAGTTCGGCTTGATCGTGCTGGGCGTGGGCGTGCTGTGCATCATTGCCGCCTATGCACTATCGCGCCGGATTGCGGGTGTTGCCGTGAGCCCGCTGCTGGACTTGACGACACGATTATCAGACTGGGCGCCAGGGTCCCCAGACCTTGCCATCACTCGCGATGATGAAGCAGGCCGTCTCATCGAGGCGTTCAATCGCGTTCAGAACCAAGTCGATCATTCGATCGCACGCGAGCGCGAGTTTGCTGCCAACCTCAGCCACGAAGTCCGAACGCCTCTGGCCGCGATTCGCTCAGATAGCGAAATCATGCTGCTCAATAGCGCACTGCCCGCCGATCCAAAAGAACGCCTGACCCGTATTGTGGCTAACGTCGACCATATTGCAGCGTCGTTGGAAAGCGCGCATTCCATGGCTCGCGACCAGCCTCGCCCGTCCGAGCCCGTCGATCTGAATGGTTGCATGGACGATGCATGGCGCGGGCTGGAAGCGATCGCCGAAGCCTGCGATCTCGTGTTCCGCAACCACATTCCGCCCGAAACGGTACGCATGCTCGACAAGTACGCTTTATTGACCGTGCTGCGTAATCTGGTGCGTAACGCCATAGATCATGCAGCGCCCGCCACCCTGACGGCGCTGCTGACGGTCGACGGTGCAATCGAGCTGCGCGATACAGGCAAGGGAATAGAGGCCTCGGAACTACCGTTTCTATTTGAACGGTATTACAGCGGGCGACTGGCCGATGCGTCTACATCAGCTACGGATCATGGCGGTTTGCGGCATGGACTCGGCCTGGCCATTGCGAAACGAGTCTGTGACATGCAGGGCTGGAAACTGGAGGTCAGATCACAGCGCGGCGGTCCGCAATCGGGTACGAGCTTCACGCTGAGATTTGGTTGAACATCGCTATCCCACTGTCCCATTTGCGTTTTCCGCATTCCATTTAACGAAAATTCGACGAGCCGCCACGCATACTGGGCGCTCTTGCACTGCCAGGGTACCCACGTATGGCCCTCGAATTTCGTTTAGACACGCAAGCCCATGCCTTGCCTACGCCGTCCATCGCGGCGCCCTTGGTCACCACCTCATCCAGGTCCGACAAATTTTCCGACGCGCGCATCAGCTGCGTCATTCCCTGCCTGAATGAGTGCGACAACCTGCACCTGCTGCTGCCGGCATTGCGCCAAGAGCTGAAGTCTCTGTCCACACAATGGGAGATCATTGTCATAGACGATGGCAGTACCGACGGCACCGAGGACCTGATGACGGAATGGACGGTACATGACGGCATGCGCTATCTGCAGCTATCGCGCAATTTCGGCAAAGAGGCAGCGCTGTCTGCAGGATTCGAAGCGGCAGACGGCGACGTCGTCATCTGCCTGGATGCAGATCTACAGCACCCTACCGCGCTGATCGGGCCCATGCTCGAGCGTTGGAGATCGGGCGCCGACATGGTATATGCCGTACGCGAACATCGCGATGACGAATCATGGATCAAACGCACAGGCAGCCAATGGTTCTATCGTCTGATGAGCGGCACCCATGGCGTACAAGTGCCCGCCCACGCCGGAGATTTTAGGCTCATGGACCGGCGGGTCATCGAGGCCCTGATGGCGCTGCCGGAACGCACCCGCTTTATGAAGGGCTTGTATGCCTGGGTCGGTTTCCGTAGCGAAGCCCTGCCGTATACGCCCGACGTACGCGCCAATGGCGCGAGCCGCTACAACACCTGGCGTCTGGTCCGTCTGGCCTTGACCGGACTGACTGCGTTTACGACCTGGCCATTACGCATGGTCAGTTTGCTGGGGTGTGTTTTTGCGCTGCTGTCGTTTGCCTATGGTGGGTATCTGGTCCTGGACTATCTGATCAACGGCAACCATATCTCGGGCTGGACGACCATCGTCACTGCGCTGTTGTTTTTCGCAGGGGTGAATCTGATTTCCCTCGGGGTCGTCGGAGAGTATGTGGCTCGTATCTTTGACGAGGTCAAAGGCCGCCCGCTCTTTGTCGTACGTCAGCGCCGCGGACGCGCCCGGCGCGCCAGTTCCGCCCGGGTGCAGCCTTGAGCACCCGCAATAACGCCGGCCCCCATTTGTGGGTGCCGCCTGCGGCGTGGTTGCTTGCGGGCTTGGGCATATGGCTGGCCTGCCTGTCGTGGGCGCGGGTACTCACCCTGCCAGATGAAGGGCGTTACGCCGGCGTGGCATGGGAAATGCTGCGCAGCGGCTCACATGCGGTGCCATTATTGGATGGTATGCCCTATTTCCATAAGCCGCCGCTTTACTACTGGCTGACGGAAATCGGATTCAAGCTTTTCGGGTTGAACGAATGGGCGGCGCGCATGCCGTCGTGGCTGGCCGCCTGGGCTGCGCTAGCTGGCCTTTACGCGTTTGTGCGGCGTTATCGCGATGCGGCGACAGCGACGATTGCCGTCGTGATCCTGGCCACTACTCCATTCTTTTACGGCGGCGCGCAGTTTGCCAATACAGACATGCTGGTTGCCGGGTTGATTACGTTGGCGGTCCTGGCAGCGGCAGACAGCGTGTTGCGTGCCGAAACACAGCGTCCGTTTCGTCTGATGTCATTGGCAGCCGCAACGCTCGCCGGTTTGGCGGTGTTGGCTAAGGGGCTGATCGGACTGGTACTACCTGGCGCCACGATATTCTTTTGGCTGATTCTGAGCCGGCGATGGCATGGTTTTCGAGTGTTGCTGTGGCCACCTGCACTGTTGATGTTTGGACTCGTGGCCATCCCCTGGTTCTGGATGATGCAGGCGCGATTTCCGGGCTTTTTTCACTATTTCTTCGTTTACCAGCATTTCGAACGATTCGCGCAATCGGGATTCAATAACGCGCAACCGTTCTGGTTTTACCTGCCTGTCACTGTCGGTCTGATACTGCCTTGGTCACTGTGGGGTGGCGGTGTGCTGCGAAAAGATTTTTGGCAGAGCCCGGATCCCGCTGGATTACGCAGTTTGATGGCCATCTGGATCGTCGTGGTGCTGGGCTTTTTTTCCATTCCCAGTTCAAAGCTCATTGGCTACGTCGTGCCCGCATTGCCGCCACTGGCCGTCGCCCTGGCTGAAGTGATACAACGCGCGATCCGCCACAGTATGACAGGGCAAGCCCGTCTCTGGGCCTACCGATGCGCCGCGGGCTCTGTCTTATTGTGCGTCGTGCTGGTCGGCGTGTTCGTCGCCAATCCGCGCCGCAGCGCAGAACCATTAGGCCGCCAGATCGCCGCGGAAATACAGACTAGCGACACCTTGGTAACGTTGCATTCCTATCCGTTCGATCTGGGCATCTATACGGGCTCGATGAAACCGGCCTGGGTGATCGACGATTGGACCAACCCACAGATACCCTTGCGGGATAACTGGCGCAAAGAGCTGTATGACGCTGGACTGTTTGCGCCGCAGACCGCCGCACATGTGCTGATATCGCCCGAGACGTTTCTGTCTCGTCTGTGTACCGCAGCGCCGGGCAATCGGTTCTGGATATGGGGCGAGCCCGAAGACGCACAACATTATCCCGCTTTGCGAGGGCTGGCACCGAAATTTTCTGACCGTCACTACATGGTATGGCGGATCGACATCGATCGCGATTTCAATGCTCGGCTTTGCGGCGAAACGCCCATAGCCGGCTCGCCAGGAAAGTAAGCACGGCCAACCCGATCAAGATCAATGCAAGTAATACGTCATAACGCAATGACGTGGCATGCAGCAACCAGGCATACGAGGCCTCGTTCAACAGAAATCCGCATGCAGAAATGAGAAAAAATCGCCGCGCGGCTGTCATCCAGTGTGAGGCCAAGTGGCGAAAGGTAAGTCGATAATGACCCGAGAACGATACAACGAATGCTATCAGCCAGCCCACCGCATTGGCAGCGAGTGGCGGCATATGCAAGCCTTCGACGCAGGCTACTGCGACGGCCCAATGCGTAGCGGCCGCGGCACAGCCCACGACGACAAACCAGGCAATCTGTTTAATCAAGGCACGCATGAAGGGCTGAACGAGAACAGTCGAAATTACGGCGAACGATGCTGGAAACATATCATCGTGTGTGGCGACGATTTTGGCATGAATTCGAGCGTTGATGCTGGCATGTTTCAACTCGCGCAATGGGGCCGGCTCAGCGCCATCAGCTGTCTCACGCAAGGGCCCACCTTCGCTGCCAACGCACGACAGTTGCGCGACCTCAACGTCGAGGTCGGCCTGCATCTGAATCTGACGGAAGCATTTGGGCATCGACACCAATTGGCGGTCATGCCGCTGCCTGCGCTGATTACCCGTGCCTATGCGGGCCATCTGAACGATGCGCTGATCGACGCGCAGTTGACTCGCCAGTTTGATGCTTTTGAACAGGTCTTGGGTCGCGCGCCGGATTATGTTGATGGACATCAGCATGTACATCAGTTGCCCAATGTTCTGCCACGCTTGATTCAACTGCTGCAAAAGCGGTATGGCAACTGCCGACCTTGGCTACGGTATACCGCGCCCGGTATGCAAACAGGCATTCCCATCCAGCAATCCGCCAAAGCGCATGTCATCGCCGCCCTGGGCGCTAACGCGGTCGCGCGTGTTGCGCGGCATGAAGGCTGGCGCACGAACCGCCGCTTGTTGGGGGTATATGGGCTTAACGGTGGCGCGCGCCACTACGCCGGATTGCTACATCAATGGCTGAGCAACGCGCGAGATGGCGATCTCTTGATGTGCCATCCCGCGGTGGCCGGAGCCGGGGATAAGTTGGCCGCCCAGCGTGCCGCGGAATTCCACGTACTCGCCCGGCCTGAGCTCGGCCAGTGGTTGCGCCAAAATGGCGTACACATCGATCGGCCGTCGTGGCACTAGGGCTTTTTCTGCACCTGGGCGAGCGCATAACGCAGCCCATGCACCTGATCGATGAGATGCAGAATGATATCGATGCCCTCGTCGTTGGCGCCGATATTGACTTTCAGATCTTGAATCAGATGCACGCGTGCGATGTCCATTTCGCAAAACGTGACACCTGTGGAGGTCTGCTCCGGAATGATCCATTGCTGCTCGAGATATAGCTCTAAGGTCGGCGCAGGCAGTTCGCAAGAAATCAGAAACTCCTGTTTGGTCATCCTCATGATTTGTCTTCCTCCCGCGGGTTGAAGTCCTTGCCCCGGGTCCAATTGGACACGAAATTTTCTAGATCCGGATCAGAAGATTTCGGCAACACGATTTTCAGTTTGACGAACTGATCGCCGAATCCGCCACCACGGCGGGGCGCGCCCTTGCCCTTCAGGCGTAGGGTGGTCCCGGTGTTCGAGCCTTTGGGCACCGTCATCACGACTTCGCCTGTAGCGGTAGGCACGGTCACGCTGCCGCCTAGTACGGCCTCGGACAGGGACACGGGCAACTCCAGCGAAATATCATCGCCCTTGCGCGTAAAGCGCGCATCGGGCAACACCTCGACCTCGATGAGCGCATCCCCTGGGCCGCCTCTACCGGCACCGGGCTCACCTTTACCTTTCAAACGCAGCACCTGCCCGCTCACGAGACCCGGCGGAATCGTCACGTCCAGCACTTCGCCACCGGGCAAGGTCAATCGTTTGCTCGCACCCGTAATCGACTCGGCGAAATGAATCTCCAGACGATAATGCATATCCTGCCCACGCCGATTGCGCTGCGCTTCCTGGCTGCGTCTGAGTATCTCGGCAAAGGCATCATCATGCATAAAGTCCGCAAAGCCTGACGCATCTGCATATGGGTGAGCTTGATCCGATGACGCGAAATCGCGGTAATAGTGATGCTGCGGACGTTCTTGACCGCTTTCATCGATCTCGCCCGCGTCATAACGCTTGCGTTTTTCGTCGTCGCTCAGCAACGCGTAGGCGCTCGCGATGGCCTTGAACTTTTCCTCGGCGGGTTTATCGCCTGGATTCAGATCAGGGTGGTATTTCTTTGCCAGCCTGCGATACGCATGCTTGATCTCGGAAAGCGATGCCGTCGAGGCGACGCCGAGAACTTCGTAGGGGTTAGTCAAGGTTCACTCCAGGCGCTATCCATTGACACTATCACGACGCTTGCCGTCGGATGTTCCAATTTTCTGCCGTGCGTCAATCATGCCCGGCAGCCACTACCTCATCCGTCCTTACCTGGAATAAGTGTACATGCGTCCTGACCTGAAGAACACGGGAACCACGTCACCCTAACCATCGCCCCTCTACCCATGCGCCGGAAACCACCGCGTTGCGGGCCTCGTCTATCAGTACATCGACCGTGCATTGAACCGCACGGGAAATGGGTCGATTAGTCGGCAATCCCAACACTATCGTGCGCGTGATGTCCGGCTCGGCCAGCGGCGCGCCTCTCAGGTGATTTCTGCGCAAGTCCTCCGCGACTGCGATGGGCGGCAGAATCGTCCACCCATGCCCGCCCAACACCAGGCTGCGTTGTACGCTCAAGGCATTGGTTTCGACCGATACATCCAGCGTCACGTGCGCAACCGCACATGCATGCTCCATCAACGTGCGTATGCCGTGAGGCGCGCTGGGCAACACCAGCCGCTGGCCGACCAGATCCGCCAACGCGACCGGGCGGTCCGGACGCAATGCGCTGTGCTTCGGCCCGATGACCCAGAGCGGCTCCTCGATCAGTGGCGTGGACTCGATATCGGGCGACCGTTCCACCCCATATAGCAAGGCCGCATCCACCTCGCCCGATGCCAGCCAGCGCTGTAACGTCCCCGCGTAGCCCATGGCGATACGTACACGTATGCCGGGGTAGGCGGCCGCGACAGCCGATGCCAGCGGACTGGAGAGCATGTCGATACTGCTAGGCAAAAGCCCCAGCGTCACCAGGCCACTGATGCCCTGCCCCACGCCGTTGATTTCCACCCTCGCCCGGTCCAGCTCCAGCAATGCCCGGCGCGCATAACCGACCAGTACCTCGCCTGCCTCCGTCAGGACCATGCCGCGGCGCTCTCGCTCGAACAATGGTGTGCCGATGTCCTCCTCGAGCAAACGGATCTGACGCGAGACGGCGGGCTGTACCAGATTGAGGACGTCGGCCGCCCGCGTCACGTTGCCGGTCTCGACAACGGTCAGGAAAGCGCGCAGTTGTTTCAAATCCATCTTGCTATGCCTCGATCAGGAATCGTGATTGGATCATGCCAATTTTCTATTTTATTTACATATCCATCACATTTTATGATTTCTACGTCGTTCAACTCTAGGGATCTCCCCCAATGAACCAACCATCCATTACGGCGCCTTCCTGGCAGGAAGCCGTTTTCAATGTATTAAAGAGGGGCGGCGTACGGCAGATCGCCTACGTGCCGGATGCCGGCCATTCCCATGTCATACGCAGCGCCATCGCGGATCCGGATATCCAGGACATCGTGCTGACGACCGAAGAGGAAGGCGTGGCGCTCGCCAGCGGCGCCTGGCTAGGCGGCCAGCGCGCGGTGTTGCTGATGCAAAGCAGCGGCGTAGGTAACTGCGTCAATATGTTTTCGTTGCTGCAGGCGGCCGATTTTCCGTTTTTCACGCTGGTCACCATGCGCGGCGAATATGCAGAGTTCAATCCCTGGCAAGGTCCGATGGGCAGAGCCACACAGGCTGCGCTGGAATTGATGGGCATACATGTGCTGCGTGTCTCTCGCCCCGAAGAGGCCGAGGAGATTGTCAGTGCGGGATTCGACGCCGCCTTTGGGGCGGGCGATAAAGTCGCTGTGTTGTTGGGGCAGAACCTGATCGGACGGAAAAAGTGGGAGCGCAACTGATGAATCAGACTCAAAAAGAACCGGGTGTCCAACGCCGGGAGTTCGTAGCACGAGTGCTGGCGGGCGTTCCCGATGCATTGGTGGTAACGGGCCTGGGGTCGGCCTCATACGACGTCTACGCTGCTGGCGATCGCGACAGCAACTATTATCTGTGGGGCGCCATGGGTGGCGCGGCGCCTTTAGGATTAGGCTTGGCGCTGGCACAACCTGACAAATCAGTCGTTGTCATCACGGGCGATGGCGAGCAGCTCATGGGCATAGGCAGCCTGGCCACGATCGCAGCAAAACAACCGCGCAACCTCACCATCGTGGTACTGGACAACGGCCATTTCGGCGAAACCGGCATGCAGCGCAGTCATTCCAGCCTCGGTACGGATCTGGTCGCCGTCGCCAAGGGTTTTGGTATCAGAGATGCGTTCTCTACCGACAGCCTGGAGGGCTGCGATGAGGTCATCCGCCATGTTCAAGCTCGCGACGAGGTCACGTTCGTACAAGTGTTTATCGAGGCGAACGAGCCTCCACGTGTGTTGCCGCCCAGAGATGGACCGTTTATCAAAAATCGGTTTCGCGCTGCACTGGGATTACAACCGTTCTGATTGTTGTCCCGGCCCGGCGACGTGGACGGTGATAACCCGTATCACAACACGGGCGAATACATTGCCCTCTCATCCCATATACCTATATACGGAGACAAATCCATGGGAAAGATGCTCGGCAGTATCCTGTTGGTAAGCGCTGGCATGCTGTCACAGACGGTCATGGCGGCTTGGCCCAACGATAAACCCATCGAACTGGTGGTGGGTTTTGCCCCAGGCGGCGGCACTGATGTCATGGCGCGCAATCTGGCGCGTTTTATGGAAAAACGCCTGGGAGAATCGGCCCGGATCGTCGTGGTCAACAAGCCGGGCTCAGGCGGCGAGATCTCTGCCAACTATATTCAACATGCCAAACCGGATGGATACACCTTGGGCATGGTCAATATACCGGGCTTTATTTTTCAGCCGATGTATCGCAAGACTTCTTATCACCCGGATCAGATCCGACTCATCGCCCGCATAGTCGACGATCCGATCATGCTGGTGGCCAATCGAGAGGCGGGCAAACCTGTCACGCTGAAAGAGTTCATCGCACAATCCAAGAAAACGCCCTTCTCGATCGGACATTCCGGTGAAGGTACAACAGGGCATCTGGGGATGCTGGAGTTAGGACGGGATGCGGGATTCCAGTTCATGTCCATTCCGTTTAAAGGCAACGGCGAAGCCAAGACCGCGCTGCTGGGCAAACATGTCGATTACGTCATGATGACCACAGGCGAGGTATTGGAGCTCGGACAACCGGGCATTCCACTGACAGGGGTGGCAATCTGGGCCGACAAACGCGCTGCCAACAATGTCCCTACGTTGGCCGAGCAAGGCTACGATCTGAAAATATCGTCCGAGCGCGGGATTGCGGGGCCGCTCGGCTTGCCTGATGACATCGCTCAACGCGTACAGGATGCCGTAGAGGCCACCATGAAGGATCCGGGATTTCTGGAGGCGGGCAAGGCTGATGCGCCGGTGTTGGCGTTTTTGCCTGGCAAACAATGGGGTCAAGAGCTGCAGCAACTGGGGCAGCGGATGAAGACGCTGGTGGGGTTGATGGGGAAGGCGAACTAGGTCTTTGTCATGTGGATGGTTTGTCTTGGATAGGTTTGTTCTTGACGGGCTCGGGCGGAACGGGGACATGAGTTCTGTTGGACGTCGAAGCGGGGCAGTGACCGTGTTGGCGCTTCACGGAGTCGGTCGGCCGCCTGCGCGTCCGACTGCCGCGTCGCTTGTCTCGTCCGGCCCCTTCGGGCCTACCTTCGACGTCCGCTCGCGCGACTCCGAGGCGCGCCAACACGGTCACTGCCCCGCTTCGACTCGCAGCATCTCTGATTCTCTCGTCGCTGGCATGACTGGTCTACGTAGGCTTCGTAGGAACTGGCGTCTGCAAGGAAGAAGATCTTGCAGGGCTGCTATTCATGGCCGCCTACGGGCGCGGCCATGAATAGCGTTCGGGATCCGCATGCGAGGGCCTTGGCATCGGAGATAAACGGAAGATCTCTCGAGTTAGGGCGTCGTGACACATAGAGACCTACTACGCATCGTTGGATGCGCCACATGCTTCATGTCTACATGTCGTCGTACGTTCTACGTATCATCGTCGCATGCATCAACTCTGGCCAAGCAGATCTTCCAAACTGGCAACACGCCACCCCGCCGCATGCCCGGACTGATCGCTATTCGCGCGTGTGCAGGGCACGCGCGAATAGCAGCACTGCAAGATCTTCCTCTTTGCCAACAGGGCAGCAGAAAAACGCCAAGCAAGACAACCGTGCCAGCGATGTGATGAGCTTGAGTGACTGCGAGTCGAGCCGAGGCAATCGGGCCGTGAGGGCGCCTCAAAGCCGAGTGGAGCGGACACCGAAGGAAGCGCGAAGGCGCGGACGAGGTGAGCGAACACGGTGTCCGGCGCCCGCGCGCCGGACCGGCTTTGTGAAGCCCTCACGGCCCGATTGCCTCGGCTCGACGTCCAATAAGCAAACCAATCTCGATCAATGACCACCGCATAACATACGAACGGCAAGACTATTCATACCCGACCGGGACATGCACATCACACAACCGGCGTAACCAACGGCTTACCCGCGTAGAAGCATTCGGCATTCTCCAGGAACTTACGCACCGACATATCGATCGCCTGAGGCGAAATCCCGGCAATATGCGGGGTTAACACCGCATTATCCAGGTCGAGCAGCGGCTGCGGCGGTGTAGGCTCGTTCTCATAGACGTCCAACGCCGCTGCCATCAATCTGCCATCGCGTAGTGCCCGCGCGACCGCCTCCGTATCGACCAATGTGCCACGAGCAATGTTCACCAGCACGCCCTGCGGCCCGATGGCATTAACGATGGTCTCATCGATGATGTGGTACGTCTCCTTGCCCCCGGGTGCAGCAACCACCAGAAAATCGCACCATTCAGCCAAACTCTTCACATCCCCGAAGTACTGAAAATCCACGTCATCGCGGACCCTGCGATTGTGGTAGCCGATTTCCATATGGAAACCCAAGGCCCGGCGGGCGACTTTTTTGCCGATCGCCCCCATGCCCAGAATGCCCAGCCGGCGATATGACACATGCGGTGGACGCGGAATATCGTCGCGCCACATGCCATGCCGTACACCATTGTTAAGAAAGGGCAAACGCCGAATCGCCGCCAACAACAGCATCATTGCGTGATCGGCGACACAGTCGTCGTTGGTACCCGCCGCATTGGCAACCGGAATTCCGCGCACCTTGGCATGTTCGACGGCCACGTTTTCATAACCGACGCCCACAGTACAGATCAACTCCAGCGCGGGCAGCCGGTCGATTTCGCTAGCCAACAAGCCGTTGGTGCCATTAGTCAACACCACTTTGATTTCATGCCCGCGCGCCGCGATCTGCGCCTCACCGTTTGACCGGTCCTTGCCCAAGTGGGCATTCGGCGCGTAGATCATGTCGAATCGCTCGCTCACCAAAGCACGATGTTCTTCTGACAAAAACACCAGCACCAGCAATACAGGTTTCATGCAACGTCTCTCCGTCAACGGGATTTGATTATTGAATACTCGCGCCCGACAGTTTTACCAGCTCACCCCATTTCTTGATTTCGGTACCGACCAATTGTTGGAAAGCCTCCGGCGTATCACCCGCTGGAGTCGAACCCTGATCACGCAGGATTTTCTTCACATCGGGGTCGTTCAGCACCGCATTGATAGCCAGATTCATGCGCTGAATGATCGGTTTGGGCGTGCCTGCGGGAGCCCATACACCGTTCCATAATACGATTTCGTATCCGGGCAGAGCTTCGGACACCGCTGGCACATCAGGCAATCGCGGCGACCGTTCGGCCGTGGTGACGGCCAATGGGCGCAGTTTGCCGCTATCGATGAAGGGCAGTATCTCGACCATAGGCGAGAAAACGGCTTGTATCTGCCCTGCCAGCAGATCCGTATTCGCGGGTGCGCCGCCTTTATAGGGCACATGCGTCATCTCCGCGCCCACCATCTGACCAAATAACGCCCCCGACAGCTGTTGCGACGTGCCATTGCCCGCCGAGCCGTAATTGACGGCGCCCTTGTGCTCCTTAACATAGGCAATGAAATCATTCAGCGTCTTTGCCGGAAAACTCGTATTGACCATCAAGACGTTCGGGATGAGCGAGACGCGAGACACCGGCGCAAGGTCCTTTTGAACATCGAGCGGCATTTTCTTGTAGAGCGTCACGTTGGTCATCAGCGTACTGGTGTGCATCAGGAAGGTATACCCATCCGGTGTCGCCTTGGCCACATAATCCGCGCCGATGTTGCCACCCGCGCCTGCACGGTTTTCGACCACCACAGGCTGCCCCAGTTCTTTCGGCAGCTTCTGGGCGATCAGGCGCGCGGTAGCATCCGTGCTGCCGCCAGGGGCCAGCGGCACCACCAACGTAATCGGACGCGTGGGCCAATTTTCAGCGTAAGCCAAAGGGGCAGCGGCGAGGCACAACAGGCTTGCCATGATGGTGCTAACTGTCTTGATCATGCTTGTCTCCTTGCTGGCGTGCGTCGCCCCGGCAGTGGGATCCGCGCAACGCCTATCGATTTATAAAAATATGGCGCCATTCCCTAGCGGAAATGCGCCATGTCGCGCCCCCAGGCCAGTACTCTGACAAGGGCGAAACGTTCAACGTTGGCCGTCACCAACCGTCAAATTATCGGCGCGCAAACCGCCCAGGCGCTCATGTACACGTGTACCAGTGGAAACAACCAATGCGTACAGCAGCTCATCGGGACGCGGACTATCAATAGCGCCTACGTCCATGGTGCTGAAGTGGCTGCGCACGTAGCAGGCTTCGATATGGTGCAGCGGAATCTGCAGTCGAGTACCTGCCGACGCAACAACCTTGGCTGCCGGCACGATGGATTTTGCCTTGGGCAACACCGCACGCATCGTCCAACCCCCGGCCTCATGCCAAATGGCCCCGTGTTCCAATTCGCCATTCAACCCCACGATCGCCCCTTTACCGTAGGCCTCGACGTTCTGAGGCCCGCCTACGGCCTCCATGAGCTCCGGCACGATCTCCTTGGCCAGCACTTTGGAGTCCTCGACCAGTTGAGACAGATCCTCTACATAGCGGCCCGCATAGGGATTCTTGATCACCACCGCAATCGACGCCATCTTGATAGGTTTGTCACGTACCGGGCCGCCTTCGTGATAGATCGACTCGACGTTCAACAGTTTTTTGCGGATCTGGATTGCCATGTGGATTGACTCCTTCGTTTCGTGAATGAAATAAACGCCGCCACCGCGCTCTATGCCGTGGCGATAATTGCTACTGAGGGGTTAAACCGGCATCGGCGAACACCTTGCCCCATTTGTCGATGTCCGATGCGATCAGTTGCCTGAACCCATCAGGAGTAGAGGTGCGCACAGTCAGCCCGTTGGTCGCGAACTGCTGCTGCACCGATGGGGAGCTCAAGACATTTCCCAAGGCGGTGTTGATACGTGCGACCACATCAGCTGGAGTGCCGGCCGGCGCAGCTACGCCGAACCATACGTTCAAGTCGTAGTCTGGCAACCCTGCCTCTGCAAGGGTCGGCAGTTCCGGGGCTAATGGCGAACGCGTCTTGCTGGTGACGCCCAGGGCTTTTACGCGCCCTGCCCGAGACTGCTGCAGACCGTTGACCATGTCGGCAACGGTGAAATCCAATACCCCACCCATCAGATCTGTCATGACCTGGGGCACGCCACGGTAGGCCACGGCCGTGGCGGTAAACCCACCCATGGATACGACCTGCGCCCCGCATAACTGCGCGCTGCCGGATCCATAGCCATAGGACAGCTTGCCGGGATTCGCCTTGGCGTAGTCAATCAGGTCCTTTACGCTATTTACAGGCAAATCACCGCGCGAGACCAACATGAAAGGCGCTTCGGCAACGAGGCCGATGGGGGCGAAATCCTTGCGGGGGTCATAGGGCAACGACTTGAATGCGCTAACGTTGCTAGCTCCGGTGCTGACGCCCACCATGAACAAGGTATATCCATCCGGCTCCGAGCGTATCGCAGAAGCCGTACCCACTGTGCCGTTGGCCCCAGCGCGATTTTCGACCACAACGGATTGACCGAACTCCCTATCCAAGCCCTGGGCCAGGGCACGCGCCACCACGTCGGTGATGCTGCCCGGCGTAAAGGGTACGACCAAACGAACAGGTTTTTCTGGATAGGCTGCCCACCCTAGCACGGGCAAGGCGCACATCAAGGCCGCGAACAGACGTCGCTTCATTAAATGTCTCCTCATCTATCTCAGTGCAACCCCGTCACTGCGGCTTGGCGCCAAACTCCACGCCCGCCCATTGTTCGATATGCCGAATGGGATAAACGTTGTCGCGCTGGCCGTCGCCCTGCGTGATCGCGAACGCCAGAAATTGCCGCGCCGCCGGATTCACCGACATGGGAACACCCAGTTTCTCGGCCTCGTCGATACACATCTTGACGTCTTTGTGCAGCAATTCCGTCGTAAAACGGACGGGAAAGCTGCGGTCCAGGACGCATTGCGGAATACGTTCCAGCGTCGCGAACGAACGTCCGCTGGAGACATTGATCACGTCCAGCAGCGTTTGAGGATCCAGCCCGGCCTTCACGCCATAGACCAGGGCCTCGCAGCTGGCCACCATGCTGGTGGCATAAAGCGTGTTGTTGATGATCTTTGTGGTTTGGCCCAGACTGGGATCGGCCCCGAGATAGAACACGTTCTTGCCGATGACGCGCAGCACCGGCTCGATTTCGTCGAACGCCCCTTTAGGGCCGGCCGCCATCACGGCCAAGGTGCCCTTTTCAGCGGCCACGGTACCGCCGCTGACGGGCGAACCGATCATGGCGATGCCCTGCTCGCTCAACAAGGTTTCGACGGTCTTGGTGACAGAAGGGCCTGTCGTGGACAGGTCCACCAGGATACGTACGTTCTTTACCCTGGAGACTTGGGCGCCGACTTCTGCGACAACCGCCGGCATGGGCAAACACAACAACACAATGGGCGTCTGTTCCGCCAGTTCTTCAACGCTGCCCGCCCCTTTTGCGCCACGCGCCACGATGCGCTCCTGCGCCGCCGATGAGCGATCATGCACAATCAGCTCATGGCCTGCGGCCAACAGGCGATTTGCAAAATGCTGGCCAATGTTACCCAGACCTATCAGTCCCAACTTCATTATTGATGCCTCCACAGGATTCATGATTCGCACCGGCCAGTGGCCTGGCGTCATCAATGGAATCCTAGGGATCAGAAGGAAACTGGGCGAGTGCTGATTCCTCGATGGGGTATAGCTTCAGGTTAATCGCGCTTCAGCAGCAGGTCGAGGAACTTCGTGGCGTGCGTCTTTCCGGTATCGAAAGCCGATCGCACGATACTGGGGTTCAGCGGAATATCCTCTGCCAGCGGCAATACCTGAATGTCCGGCCAGTCCATGCTCTCGGCGGTGAACTGATCCACCATGGCAACGCCGGCGCCAGCCCGAACCAGGCTGCAGGCCATATCAGTGTGATGAATATAGATACAAGCCTGCAGACTGATATTGGCCTTGTTGAATGCCGCCGAAACCAGCTGGCCGAAAGGGATGCTCGGATGATGGGCAATCAGCGGGTATCTCGCCAGATCCGCGATACTCACGCATTTCAGGTCCGCCAGCACATGCCCGCGCGGCACGATGCACACCATACGGCCAGAGAGGAACGGCGTCACATGCAGGTTGGGATGCTCGATGGGCAGCACCGAGATGGCCAGATCCACCTTGTTGCTCAGCACGTCTTGCGCCATGCTGTTCAAGAGCGTGAGGCAGTAGTTCACCTGAATATTGGGATACTGCTGAACGAACCGTGTGATCGTCCGGGCCACAATGCCACGGCTGAGTGCAGGACTGCATGCCAGATTCAGCACCCCCGACGGGCCACTGACCAGCCCACGCGCGAAATCGTCCACGCGCAGCACTTGCTGGTAACACTGGTCCACTTCGCGAAACAGCGCCTCGGCCTCTGAGGTAGGAACCAGTTTGCCCTTGACCCGGTTAAAAAGCGTCAGTCCCAGTGTCAATTCCGTATGCGCGACGATGCGGCTCAGCGCAGGCTGCGAGGTAAAGAGTAAGCGAGATGCCCCTTTTATCGAGCCGGTCAACATGACCGCTCGGAATACTTCCATCTGACGCAAGCTGAATCGCATGCGGGTGTCTCCCCGTCTTGAACCAGATGCAGTTTAGAGCTTACGTGCTAACATCGCACCGCCCACCGCCAGCGGCAACAGCATCAGTGCTACTAACATCCAACCGCCGGCTTGCGCCAGCGCGCCGGCTGACATCGGCCCTATCAATTGCCCCGCATAGCTGCCCTGCAACATCAAGCCGATTGTCGGAGCAACCAGCGCGGGGGTGGGAGCAACTCTAGGTGCAATGGCAGTCAACGCACCTGGGATGCCGCCCATGCAGCCGATCATCGCCACGGCGATGGACACGGCAACGACAGGCGGCGGATGTAGCCAAAACAACGCCGGTATGCAGAGTGTCGCAATAATGAAGTTCACCGACACAATCCGGCGCGAGGCAATGCCGCGCCGCATCAACATGCCTGCACCGATGTTCCCCAACACATTGGACGCGACAACTGCCGCACTCGCAAAGCCTGCCTGTATGGGCGTCAGGTCCAGAAGATCGCGCAGCAACAATGGCAGAAACCCGGAGAATGCAAAGTAGACAATCGCGTACAGGGCAAAACAGACAGCAATGAACTGCGGGCCACGTGCTATGCCGACGTTGCGTATGGCAGTCCATGCGCTACCCGACTGCGGATTTCCGGAAGGTGTTGCATTGAGCTGCGGCGTTGCTATGGCAGGCATAGACGGCAACCCGAACAGCATCACGATCGCGCATATGACGGCCAAGCCTGCGTTGATTTGCCAAATCGCAGGCCACGACAGCGGCTGACCCAACGATGAGAACAGGGTCGTCGCAAAGATCACCAACGCAATCCCGCTGGGAACGGCAGTACTCGATAAGGCCATCGCCAAGTCGCGGTCTTCCAGGGACGCCTGACGCCCCACGATACTCGACGCGCAGATCAATAGCGTGACAACGGCTATGCCCTCGATAACGCGCGATACCAGCAAGACCGCGACGCTCGACGCGCCACCGCCCAAAAAGCTGGTCACGGCGATGATGACCAATCCGCCCACGAGGACCTTGCGCGCATCAAAGCGCGCAATAAGCACGCCGAGCGGCATCGCCAATATGGCGCCGACCATCGCCAAGGCCGATATCACCAGCCCCGTTTGCCCCAGACTCAGATGCAGAGGATCGCCTTGCAGCAAGGGCGCAGCGATAATGGCCTTGCCAATCTGGAATGAAGCAATCAGCGCGGCAAGGATCGCCAATGCGATGTTGCGCCAGACGGTTATGGGTGGTGGTGTCATGTCAGCCGATCACAGATTCATGAGCTGGTGCGCGACGCCTGGTTCTGGATATCTGAACCGTGTCTCCCAGCAGCGGGTCGCTGCTGGGATGCATCCGGACTCGGGGATGGCTGAAGTCTAGAAATTAAAGTTGACTTTAAGTCAAGTATTGTTTTGGCTCGCCTGCTGCCGCAGGAGCTGGGCTGCATGCGGAATGCAGCCCCCGGGGAAGCCTGGACTACACCGCGCGAAACGCGCGGCCTAGCCCAATCCGCCATTCGCCTCCAACACCGCCAGCGCCGCCATATTGACGATCCGACGAACACTGGCGCTCGAGGTCAGGATATGCACCGGTGCGTTGACGCCCAACAGGAATGGCCCCACGGCGACGTTGCCGCCCGCGACGGTCTTGAGCAGGTTATAGGCGATGTTGCCCGCGTCCACATTCGGGCAGACCAGCAGGTTGGCAGCGCCCTTCAAGGGAGATTCGGGCAAGAGGCGCTGGCGCAGCGCCTCATCCAGCGCGCAATCGCCGTGCATTTCGCCGTCCACCTCGAGGTCCGGCGCCTGTTCATGTATCAACTCCAGCGCGCGGCGCATTTTGGCGCCGGATGCGGAGCTGCCCGAGCCGAAGTTCGAGCGCGACAACAGGGCGACCTTGGGCATCACGTCCAGGCGCCGCATGGTCTGGGCAGCCATCGCAGTGTATTCGGCAATCTGCTCGGCGCTGGGATCATCATTGACGTGCGTATCGACCAGCGCGATCGTCTGCTCGTTCAGCAGCAGGATATTCATCGCGGCGTAGACCTTGTGCCCCGGTTGCAGGCCGATCACCTCATCGATAAACCGCAGGTGATCGTGATACGCCCCCACAGTGCCGCAGATCATGCCGTCCGCATCGCCCAGGTGCACCATCATCGCACCGATCAAGGTCATACGGCGGCGCATTTCCACACGGGCCATTTCCTTGGTGATCCCGCGGCGGCACATTTTGTCCCAGTAGGTCGTCCAATATTGGTGAAACCGTTCGTCGAATTCTGGATTGGTCACTTCAACGTCCTGGCCCAGACGCAGGCGCAATCCATATTTCTCGATACGAGCCATCAACACGGCAGGACGGCCAACCAGAATAGGCTTGGCCAGGCCCTCATCGACCACCACCTGCACGGCCCTCAGGACGCGCTCGTCCTCGCCTTCGGTAAAGACGATGCGGGCCTTGCCTCCTGTACGCACCAGACGCTTGGTACTGGCGAACAGCGGTTTCATGAAGGCCCCCGACCGGTAGACAAACTGCTGCAGTTGCTCGGCGTATGCCTCCAGATCTGCCAGGGGTCGTGTCGCCACGCCGCTTTCCATGGCGGCAGCGGCCACGGCGGGTGCGATGCGCACGATCAAGCGCGGATCAAAAGGTTTAGGGATCAGATAGTTGGGACCAAACCGCAGATCGTAGGTCCCGTAGGCCGCGGCTACGACCTCGTTTTGCTCTTCTTCGGCGAGGGCGGCAATGGCGCGGACCGCGGCCATCTCCATTTCGCGCGTGATCGTGCTGGCGCCCACGTCCAGGGCGCCACGGAAAATGTACGGAAAGCACAGTACGTTGTTGACCTGATTCGGGTAATCCGAACGCCCGGTAGCCATGACGACGTCGTCGCGGACCGAATGAGCCACTTCGGGCAGGATCTCCGGCGTCGGATTGGCCAGCGCCAGGATCAAGGGCCGCGCGGCCATGGCCGCGACCATTTCGGGCTTTAGCACGCCGCCGGCGGACAGACCCAGGAACACGTCAGCCCCGGCAATGACGTCGGCCAATTTACGCGCATCGGTTTTCTGCGCGAAAGTGGCTTTCTGCTCGTCCATGAGCACGGTACGTCCTTCGTACACCACGCCTTCGATATCGGTGACCCAGATGTTTTCGCGCGGCAAGCCTAGATCCACCATCAGGTCCAGACAGGCCAGCGCTGCGGCACCGGCGCCCGAAGCAACGACCTTGACCTGTGTGATGTCCTTGCCGACGACCTTCAAGCCGTTGATGAACGCGGCGCACACGGTGATGGCGGTTCCGTGCTGATCATCGTGAAACACCGGGATGCTCATGCGTTCGCGCAGCCGACGCTCGACCGTAAAGCACTCGGGCGCCTTGATGTCCTCGAGGTTGATGCCGCCAAAGGTGGGGCCTAGTGAGGCGATGATATCGACCAGTTTGTCGGGGTCGGTCTCGTCGATCTCGATATCGAATACGTCGATGCCCGCGAATTTCTTGAACAGTACCGCCTTGCCTTCCATGACAGGCTTGGAGGCCAGCGGACCAATATTGCCCAGCCCCAATACGGCGGTACCGTTGGTGATCACACCGACCAGATTGCCGCGGGCCGTAAACCGAAAGGCGTTGACCGGGTCCGCGGCGATTTCCTCGCAGGCGGCGGCGACGCCGGGGGTGTAGGCCAGCGCGAGATCACCCTGCGTGACCAGGGGCTTGGTCGCAGCGATGGAGATTTTTCCCGGAACGGGAAACTCGTGGTAGTCGAGGGCGGCTTGGCGATCGCTCATGGTGATTTTCCTGATGACGGCGAATATTGCGAAAGAATGACCATTCTAGGTGGTGGGTTATCATTGAAATATTCTGATTAAAGATATATCCATATCATTTATCTAATATCTCACCCCTTCCGGCATGCCCGAATCCGTTTTTTCCTCCGATGATGTCGTCCGCCGGCTGATTTCCCGGCTCAAAATGCGTCATCTGCAGTTGATCGTGCAGGTTCACCAGCTCGGCTCGCTGACGCGGGTCGCCGAGCAAATGGCGACCAGCCAGCCTGCGGTGACCAATACCTTGTCGGAATTGGAGTCCATGTTTGGCGCCCCATTGTTCGCGCGGACGGCGCGCGGGATGGCCCCGACGGACATGGGGCGTGTCGTGGCGGCCCGGGCCCAGGCGATCTTGCAAGACCTGGGGCACCTGGTGCGGGATATGGAGGCGTCCAGCGTCGGCCTGGCCGCACGCCTGCACGTGGGCGTGACGCCGTATGTTTCGGGGCGGCTGATCGCCGATGCCGTCTGTGCGGTGCAGACCGGCACTCAGCGGTTGGCTGTGCGCATTCATGACGGCACCAGCGAGAGCCTGCTGCGCGCGCTGCGCGATCATGAATTGGATGTAGTCATTGCCCGGGCGAGCCCCCAATTGGATCTGCAAGGACTGGGGTTCGAACCGCTCTATCACCAACAGGCCAGACTCATCAGCAGCAGACAACTGGCAGCGCAATTGGGGCGAGTGCCGCTATCCTGGGCGCAACTGGCCGAACTGGATTGGGTACTGGGAGAACCGAACACCGCGCTGCGCGAGCAAGTCGCCAGCCTGTTCATCCAGGCCGGCATTGCGCCGCCCGTGCCAATCACTGAGGGCTATTCGGCAAAGCTCATCGGTGAAATCATCGCCTCGTCCGAGCGCGCCGTGTCGCTATTGCCGGCGGATATTGCCACCGAACTCGTGCATATCGCGGGTGTGGCGATTGTGCCGTACACCATCGAATGGAACCTGCCGCCAGTGGCGGCGATTGTTCGCAATGATGTAGGCAATAGCGAATCGCATCGGCGTTTCCTGGAAGCGGTGCGCCTTGCATCGAGCGGTATGCCGCGCAGGGCTATACATCCGGGGCGGCAGACGGATTTCTGAGCGTCGCGTTCCGTTTGCCGTCAGGTCAAATCGCATGTCATGCATGAGGTATGCTCCGACTTCCTCTCACTGGTCGCTCCCCGGCCCCATGTCACGACTGGAGTCATCAACGTCAGAGACGTACGGCATATGTTTTATATGCTTTTCTACTCGCGCCACCTGATGCCCGCCGCGCACAATCAATACGGGCCACATGCCGTCGACGATGACGTAGGGATCCTGCCGTTGATACGGCAGCGGCTGCAGCCCGGCGGGTGTTTGCGCGAATAACGCCGGAGGCGTACGACCTGGCGCGAATTGCAGCCAGATACGCCCCGCTCCGCTGAACACCTGCAACGGTGCGACCATGGGATCGCCGGACAACTGCCAGTTGAAATCGTAGTCAGCCACGGGGGCACCATCACGTGGCCAGCCGGGCGCATTATCTGGCCATGTCATACACCCTGCGAGACACAGTGACAGCACGCCAGCACATAAACCTCGAACCATGCTTTTCCTGAAATCAAGGAGCGCTCCAAAAAGAAGCGCATCCCTAACATGGTGACGAGTTGCCGTGATGGTGACTAGACTGACTTATACGAACGGACTTTTTCGTTCACTCTTGAGATGAAGCACTTGCGCGACGCCTGGGTCTACCGTTGGCCGGCGCCCGGCGCACGTGCGCACCCGCGCGAAAAGGGAATGGGCGCAAGCTGCACCCGTCGCCCATTGAACGTTAGGCCCGCGGCCTATTCGATCGTGATGCCGCGCTCTTCGATCAGATCTTTCCAACGTTTGAATTCCTGCGCCTGAAAAGCAGTGAACTCCTCGGGCGTATTGGCGACGATTTCCAACCCCTGCTCTTCGAGTTTATGAGCGACTTCGGGGTCTTTAAAACTGGCGATCGCAGTCTCGGCGAGTTTGGCTTTGACATCGGCCGGCAAGCCTTTGGGGGCCGATAAGCCTTGCCATGAATAAATTACGACATTCGGTACGCCGGCTTCAGTCAGCGTAGGCACGTCGGGCAGTACGGCTGAACGCTTTTCGCCGGTGACAGCGATGGCTCTCAATTTGCCGGCACGGATGTGCTGCAATACGGAGTTCACGTTCTGGAATGAGTAATCGACTTGAGCGCCCATCAGATCGTTGATGGCAGGAGCACCGCCTTTGTAAGCCACGTGCATGCCCTCGGTATGGGTTTGCTGCAGAAAGACCTCAGCGGATAAATGATCCGAAGCGCCATACCCCGAATTGGCGAAACTGACCTGTCCAGGTTTGGCTTTCAATTCGGCGATCACGTCTTGTACTGTGCGCGCCGATTTGCTGGGCGGCGTGACGAGGACATTGGGCGTCTGTACGGCGACGGTGATGTAATCGAAATCCTTGAGAGCGTCATAAGGCGTGGATTTGATCAGGTGCGGCGCAATAACGTATGTGCCCAGCGAGGAAAACATCAGCGTATAGCCATCGGGTTTTTCACGCGCGACTTGACCCCCGCCGATAGTGCCCGTGGCGCCAGGCCGGTTGTACACCACGAACGATTGGTCCAAGCGGCGCTGCAGTTGCTCTGCCATCATCCGGCCGAGCGTATCGGTGGCGCCGCCCGCCGGGAACGGCACGACGACTTGCACAGGCTTTTCTTTGGGCCATGGCGTTTGAGCCGCTGCGGTGAACGCGGCGCATGACAGCATCACGGTGGCCAATAGTTTTTTCATTGTTTGTCTCCTCGATGTAAGCATTGAGCGGCCGCGCGGATGGCGGCATCGCTTATTTGTCGATATGTGTGCGAATGTGGTGATGTCGTTGTTTGGCGAGCGGTTTACGTCACGACTGCGCCGCGCTCTCGCGCACGACGGCGTCTTGTCTGGTTTTGATAGCAGGATTCAAAGCCGTCCCTAGCCCGGGCGCGCTGGGCGCGAGCACCATGCCGTTATCGACGATAGGTAAATGCGTCACCAGGTCGCGATACCAGGTGCTCAGCGTGGCGCGCACAACTTCCTGGAAAATCGCCGTAGGCGCATGCATGGCCAGATGCAGGCCGGCGATCAGCGTGACAGGGCCAGTGCAATCGTGCGGCGCCAAGGGCCGTGCGTAGGCCTGGGCCAACGCAGCGATCTTGCGCCCCTCGGTGAGGCCGCCGCACCACGCCAAGTCCAGCATCACGATGTCCAAAGCGTCTTTGGCGAGCAAATCACGGAATGGCACGGTACCGGCCAGCGTTTCGCTGCCGCAAATCGGCACGCTGGTCTGACGGCGCAGGTCGGCGAGCGCCTGCGCATCGTCCATTTTGCTGATGGGATCTTCGGCCCAGAAGACGCCGTAGTCCTCTAGCGCGCGGCAAATACGCAAGGCGGCATTGGCGCCCCAAAGGCTGTGCAGTTCGCACATGATCTCAATGCGGTCACCCACGGCCTCGCGAACTTTTTTAAAGGGCTCGAGGCCGCGCTTCAAGTCTTGTGCGCTGATCAAATGCCCGCCGGTAGCAGCGGCATAGGCGTCGAACGGCCAGATTTTCATCGCGGAGTAACCTTCGTCCAACAGGCTTTGCGCCAGAGTTCCCGCGTCGCGCATGAAAGCGATCTGGTCGTCGTACGGCCCGGCAGAAAGCTCAGTGCCGTCAGTGCTGCGTCGTGCTACGCCCCCCGTGTTGTAGGCGTAGCCCGCGCAGGTGTTGTAGGCACGGATACGATCGCGCACGCCCCCGCCCATGGCGATGTAGGTCGGCACGCCTTGGCGCTGGCCGGCCAAGTCCCACAATGCGATATCGACGGCACTCGCTGCACGAACCTCGGCGCTGGCGCTGTGAAATCCCAGGTACGGGTTCATGAGTTGCTGCGAGACAGCTTCGATATGCCGTGCATCGCGGCCCAGCAGCCAGGGAGCAACGGTCTCGTGAAGGACGGCCTCGACTGCCTGCGCCCCCCGGAATGACTCGCCCAGGCCAATGAGACCCTCGTCGGTTTCGATTTCCACCCAAATCAGATTGGGACGTTCGTTGATGCGAATACTGCGTAACGCCGTGATGGTTGCCATGCCGTTGATCTGCTCTTGTCTGTGGAAAGGAAAGGGGAATCGGTTGTCGCCGGGATCGGGTCCGAATCACATCGATCCGTGCGCGACTTGTCATGCTCGTGGTCGACGGTTATCTTGTCAATAAAATGACAAAGCAGTATTACTACTTCTGCAGTATCGATTTACAGATCATGGATGACAGCAATGGCCATTTCCCCGCTGAGCGATTTCGCCTACAAGCAGGTGCTGGAAATCATCGACAAACAGGAGCCGGACGGCAAGCTCCCCAGCGAAGACGAACTGGCGCGCAAGCTGGGCGTCTCGCGTCCGGTCCTGCGCCAGGCCCTCGCCCGATTACGTTCAGAGGGATGGGTCTATGCCCGGCGCGGCTCGGGAAATTTTGTGGGCAAGCCACCTGCCCTGCAAAGCACGACGTTCGGCCCGTTGCACAGCATTCCGGATGTGCGCAGCTTTTTGGAGTTTCGCTGTCTGATCGAGGGTGAAAGCGCTGCTGAGGCAGCTCGATGCACCGACGCGCAGATGCTCGCGGAAATCGAACGGCGCCAACGCCTGCTGGAATCTGCTTGGTCGCGCGGTGAACTGGGCATCGAAGAAGACATCGCCTTTCATGGCGCCATCGCGGCGGCCAGCGGCAATCGGTTTTTCAGCATGACGATGGCCGCGCTCGCCGAACAGACTCGAGTTTCCATCAAACTAATCCGCGAGCTGTCGCCGCTGCCGATGGTCAGACGGGCTGTGGATGTGCGTAATGAACATCGCGCCATAGGCGAGGCGATCAAAGCAGGTAATGCAGAGGCAGCGCGCACGGCAATGGTCGATCATCTGCGCGGCGGAATGACACGATTATTTGGTATCGATAATGTGCGAAACCCCGGAGGGAATGACTCCTCCGGGGCTTAAAAACTGCACGGCAACGAGGCTGCGCATGTCGATCTTAACGGCCGCCCTACAGAATCACGCGGCCGCTGATGACGTTTAACGTATCGTCGGCATGGCGAATTCCGCGCCTTTGCCGATGCTCTCGGGCCAACGCTGCATGATGCTCTTTTGACGGGTGTAAAAGCGCACGCCCTCTTCACCGTACGCATGCATGTCGCCAAACAAGGAACGCTTCCAGCCACCAAAACCATGCCATGCCGCCGGCACCGGAATCGGCACATTCACACCCACCATGCCGACTTCGATCTGGCGGCCGAACTCACGCGCGACGTTGCCATCACGCGTAAAGCAGCTGACACCGTTGGCGAACTCGTGGCTGTTGATCAATTGCACCGCGGAAGCGAAATCGGGCACACGCACGCATGACAGCACGGGGCCGAAGATTTCTTCTTTGTAGATACGCATGTCAGGGGTGACGTTGTCGAACAGCGTACCGCCCAGCCAGAAGCCGTTGTCGCAGCCCTCGCCAGCCTGAGCGCCCTTGAACTCGCGGCCATCGGCCAACAGCGTCGCGCCTTCGTTGATGCCGATATCGATATAGCCGGCGATGCGTTGACGCGCTTCCGCTGTCACGATGGGGCCCATTTCAGCCTGGGGGTTCGTGCCGTTCAGTACTTTCAGTTGCTTCAAGCGCTCGGCAATGCGCGGCACGACTTGATCCGCGGCGGAGCCAACCAAGACGGCAACAGAGATCGCCATGCAGCGTTCGCCCGCCGAGCCGTAGGCAGCGCCCATCAAGGCGTCGACGGCTTGGTCCAGGTCGGCATCGGGCATGATCACCATGTGGTTCTTGGCGCCGCCCAAGGCTTGTACGCGCTTGCCGTGGCGGGCGCCCGCTTCGTAGATCTGTTGCGCCACCGGTGTCGAGCCCACAAATGAGATCGCCTTGACGTCGGGGTCTTCGATCAAGGCCTGCACAGCATGATGATCGCCCTGCACGACGTTGAAAACCCCATCGGGCAAGCCGGCCTGCTTGAGCAGATCGGCGATGAACAACGATGCGCTGGGATCAATGGGGCTCGGCTTCAGGATGAAGGTATTGCCGGTGGCCAACGCCATGGGGAACATCCACATGGGCACCATCACCGGGAAGTTGAACGGCGTGATGCCGGCCACCACACCCAGCGGCTGGCGCAAGGTCCAGTTATCCATGCCGGCCGACACTTGTTCGGTGAAGTCGGTTTTCAGCAACTGCGGCGCGCCGCAGGCGAACTCGACAATGTCGATGCCGCGGGCGACTTCGCCTTGGGCATCGCTGAAAACTTTGCCATGCTCGGAGGTAATGATGCGGGCCAGATCGTCCTGGTGACGATGCAGCAACTCAAGAAAACGGAACAGCACTCGTGCACGGCGCAGCGGCGGCGTGGCGGCCCAGGCGGGAAACGCCTTGCGGGCAGATGCCACGGCGGCCTGGACATCTGTCGGCTCGGCCAATGCGACACGCGCCGAAACCTGTCCCAGCGCGGGATTGAAAACGTCGCGGGTTTTGGGAGATTGCGGATCGACACGATGGCCGTCGATCCAGTGACCAATCAGGGACGTGGAAGCGTTGGAGGATGCGGTAGTCACAGGCGGTATCCAGATGGAGTTGATCGGAAAACAGGCTCAGTCTACGGCTGCATCCGGTGCGCGAGAAGACCGTTTTTGCGACATCAGTGTTTGATAAAATGAACAATCGTCAGCCCGGGAATCATCACAATGGCCACTGATCAGATTGCGCCGCTCGTGGCGGATATTTATCTATTGACCGCGCTGGCGGAAACGCGCAGCTTTACCCAGACGGCCAAACGCCTGGGCGTCTCAAAGGCCTCGGTGAGTACGCGCATCAATGCGCTGGAAAAAGCCGTCGGTCTGCCGCTGGTGCGCCGCACGACGCGGCATGTCATGTTGACCGAAGCAGGACACAATCTGGTCGAAAACGCAGCGCCGGCGTTTGATCGCATCAGCGCAGGGTTTTTAGCTGTAAAGGATTTGTCGGATGTGCCGCGCGGCACGGTGCGCGTGACAGCGCCTGTTGCGTTTGGTCGGCAACATCTGGCGCCGGTCCTGCCTGCATTTCTGCGGCAATATCCTGAGGTCCGCATCGACCTGGAGCTGGTCGACCGTCTGGTGAATCTGGCGCACGAGGGCTTTGATCTGGCGATCCGCCATACCGATCATCCGCCGGAATCCTACATCGCGTGGGAACTCTGCTCGTCGCGCTCGATGCTGGTCGCCAGTCCACAATACCTGCAGACTCACGGCGAACCGCGGCATCCGCGCGACTTGAGCGACCACGCCTGCGTCACCTATCTCGGCAATCGCACCTATGAAACATGGTCGTTTGTACGCGAAGGCCGGCGCCAATCGGCGCAGCCCATCGTGATACCGATACGAACCAATTTTCGGGCAAATAACAGCGAGGTACTGCGTCAAGCCGTGCTCGAAGGCGTGGGAATAGGTATGCTGCCGGACTTCAGCGCTGTGACGACGCCGCCCAATGGGCTGGTCGAGGTTCTGCCCAACTGGCGGGTACATGGCTTTTTTGGTGGCAAACTCTATGCCTTGCGCCCCTGGTCCGCGCATGTGCCGCAATCGGTGAAATGCCTGGTGGAGTTTTTACGTGACAAGTATTCGCAAGGATTCTAAGGTGAGCAAGACCACGACGCGTCTCGGACGGCGCAGCGGTGGCGGCGTCACGCTGACCGATGTCGCACGCCAGGCGGGAGTCTCTGTCATGACGGCGTCGCGAGCCTTGAACCAACCTCATCTGGTATCTGATGACACGCGCAAACAGGTGCTCGAAGCCGTCGCCAACAGCGGCTATGTGCCGAATCTGCATGCGGCCGGACTGCGTTCAAAACGCACACGCATGATTGCACTGATGGTGCCATCCATTGCCTCAGGCTCGGCATTCCTTCTGGCCGTGCACGCGATGACGGAAATCCTGGTCGAGGCCGGTTATCAGGTGATGTTGAGCGAACGCGGGTATGACCGCTCCCGCGACGACATGGTGCTGGACTCTGTGATTGCCCGCCGGCCCGATGGGATTGTGCTGACAGGGTTGATGGAATCGCCGCGTGCGCGGCAACACCTCGCTGCATCAGGCATCCCTGTCGTCGAGACCTGGGAAATGACCGATACGCCCATCGATATGCTGGTCGGTTTCTCTCACTATGACGTGGGCGTGGCCATTGCGCGCTATTTCCATGAGCAAGGCAGGCGCCGTGTTGCCTCGATCGCGGCAACAGAGGCGCGTACGGCGGCACGGTTCCACGGTTTTGCCGATGAGGCATTGCGCCTGGGTATCGCGGGCCGCCATCTGCAGGAAGGCTCGTCATTTGTGATCGAACCGCCCAGCCAGCTCGGCCACGGACGCAGCGGCCTGGTTCGGGCGCTAGAGGGCGACCCCGATGTCGACGCTATTTTCTCGGCCACTGACATGGTGGCCCTGGGCACCTTGATGGAAGCGCAATTGCGCGGACTGCGCGTTCCAGAGGACCTCGCCGTCGTGGGGTTTGGTGATTTCGATTTTGCCTGCAACGTCACCCCTGCCCTGACCACCGTACGGGTGGATCACGAGGATATCGGACGCCGTACAGCCAGCATGCTGATCAATCGTATCGAAGGCATTGCGCCGGACAATCCGATTCAGGATGTCGGCTTCAGGCTCGTCCGACGCGAAAGCGGCTAACGACAATCCCTATTCAGGTTTGAGGTTATTTTCCTTGACGACACGCGCCCATCTAGCCTCTTCGCCCTGGACATAGGCATCCAACTCGGCAGGCGCACCGGCACTGACCTGCAGGCCTTCCTCTTCAATCTTGCTGGCAAATTCAGGCGACGCGGCAGCTTTACGGGCCGATGCATTCAATCGATCAATGACGGGACCGGGTGTCCCGGCAGGCACATACAAGCCGTACCAGCTTTCTACCTGATATCCCGGTACGGTGGACGCGATCGTCGGTACGCCCTTAAAGGCCGCTGATGGCTCAGCCGTCGTCACCCCGATGGCTCGCAGCTTGCCATTGTCGATGAAGGCGGAAACGGCTGCGGCAGTGGCAAACATCATGTCGACCTGACCACCCAATAAATCAGTCAGCGCAGGTCCCGCGCCACGATACGGGACATGCGTGAGCGAGACTTTCCCCAAGTTGGCAAACATCTCGCCCGCCAGGTGCGCGGAGGTTCCGATACCTTGCGATGCGTATGTCAGTTTCCCTGGATTCGCCTTTGCCGCCTGCAGAATATCGCTGACAGAATGGTAGGGACCGTCTGGACGCACAACCAGGACGTTCGGACCACGACCGATGAGCATCACGGGCGCAAAGGCTTTGTTGCTGCCGTACAGGAGTTTCGGCTGCAAAGAGGGATTGACCGCGTGCGCAAAAGACGCAACCACGACGCTATATCCATCGGGAGCGCTGCGGGCCACATTGTCCGTGCCTATCATCGTGCCGGCGCCTGGTTTGTTCTCGACGACGACAGGTTGTCCGAGGTCCTTTGCCATGCCAGCCGCAAGAGTACGCGCAATCAGATCGGTCCCGCCCCCCGGTGAAAATGGCACAACGAGGCGGATGGGTTTGTCGGGATATGCGGCCAGCGCCGTCGTGATGCAAGCGCTGCCGACGACAGCGATACACGCACGCATCAGCACGCGCTGTAAAAATAACTTCATTCTGAGGTCTCCTTGTTCTGGTGTCTGTGGGCCGACCGCTGCAACCTCCCCCGTGCAGCAGTCCGAAAGCAGACTGTAGTTCCCGACACCACGTTTGAGAGCCCATGAATTCCACCAGATGGAATATCTGAACAAAGTCCATCAGGGCGATCGCCTGCGGTAAAGCTATCGTGTTTCATCGAATGCGATAGCTTGGTCCATCATTCAGGGCCCGCGGCTGGGATTTATCCGAGCCACATCGAACACATTGACGCCAAAAATAGTTAACGTTAACATTCATAACGTCAACGATCATCCCTTTACTCCCCCTTCTCAGCCTTTAGGTATGTCGACCTGTACTTCATCCGCTATGGCAGTGGCCTCCCCCGCCACTGATACTCCGCGTGCGATCAGCATGCATCCGAACGACAATGTCGCCATTGTGGCGAACCTGGGCGGCCTCGCTGCCGGCGCTCAATTGCCGAATGGTCCACAACTGCGCGAACGCGTCCCGCAAGGCCACAAGGTCGCTTTGACCGATATCGCCGAGGGTGCAGAGGTCCGTCGTTACAACGTGACCATCGGGTATGCGAATCGTGATTTGCCCGCCGGCAGCTGGGTCAATGAAAACGTACTGACGATGCCAGCCGCACGCGGCCTGGATGATCTGCCGATGGCTACCCATACACCGGCCGCCCAGCCCCCGCTGGAGGGTTATACGTTTGAAGGGTACCGCAACGCGGATGGCACGGTAGGCACACGTAATTTGCTGGCAATCAGCACCACGGTGCAGTGTGTGGCGGGCGTAGTGGAACATGCCCTGCAGCGCATTCGCGCTGAACTGCTGCCGCGCTATCCGAACGTAGATGGCGTGGTCGTGCTGGAACACGGTTATGGCTGCGGTGTCGCCATTGACGCGCCTGACGCGATAGTTCCAATACGTACGCTGCGCAACATCAGCCGCAATCCGAATTTCGGCGGCGAGGTCATGATCGTGAGCCTGGGCTGCGAAAAGCTGCAACCCGAGCGTTTGATGCCGGCCAACAGTATCCCGATTCAGGCCGATGGATCGATGAGTCAGGGGCTGGACGTCATGCGGCTGCAAGACGACGAGCACGTCGGGTTTCAAGCGATGATCGATGCCATTCTGGCTCAGGCTGTGCCTCACCTGGAACGGCTGAATCGCCGCCGACGCGAGACGTGTCCGGCATCGGATCTGGTCGTAGGTGTGCAGTGCGGAGGCAGCGACGCGTTTTCCGGCGTGACGGCAAATCCTGCGGTGGGTTTCTGCGCGGACCTGCTGGTGAGGGCGGGCGCGACCATCATGTTCTCAGAGACCACCGAGGTGCGCGACAGCGTTGAGCAATTGACTAAACGTGCGGAATCGGTCGAGGTCGCCGAAGCCATCATCCACGAAATGGCTTGGTACGACGCGTACCTGCAACGCGGGCAAGCAGACCGCAGCGCCAATACCTCTCCGGGCAACAAAAAAGGCGGGCTCTCGAACATCGTCGAAAAAGCGATGGGCTCGGTGATCAAGTCCGGTACCTCGGCCATCAACGGGGTCCTGAGTCCGGGCGAGAGCCTGCGCGATCGGGGAATCGAAAAGGGCCTGGTTTATGCTGCCACGCCTGCGAGCGATTTCATTTGCGGCGCGCTGCAATTGGCAGCCGGTATGAATCTGCATATCTTTACGACAGGCCGCGGTACGCCGTACGGCCTGGCGGAAGTACCCGTCGTCAAAGTCGCGACTCGCACCGATCTGGCGCGCCGTTGGCATGACCTGATGGATGTGAACGCGGGACGTATCGCCGATGGCGAGCTGAGCATCGAGGAACTCGGCTGGGAGATGTTCCACCTGCTGCTGGATGTCGCCAGCGGCCGCAAGCAAACCTGGGCGGAACGCTGGAAATTGCACAACGCACTGGTGCTGTTCAATCCGGGTCCGGTGACTTGATAGCCGTGCCATGCGCGTGGTCCGCACGCTGTGCGGACCGCTACGCGAGTCCTGCTTGAGCGATTGCGCCATGCTCCGGACTACACCAGGGCATGGACGCACATCCCGAAATACATTTTGTAGCAAGCAGTTTGTACACTCGCTTTATCCTAACCAGCCTCGATGACTGATTGTCGCCAGGATAATGCCAGCCGAACTGCCTATCGTCGTTTCCGGTAAAAACTGTTGGCGTATTGAACGCGCAAAGAAGGCCTCCGTCATTATCGACGCAGCCGACTATTACCATTTTGTGCGCGAGGCAATGTCCGCGTCCGCACATCAGGTTCTGATTCTTGGTTGGGACTTCGATACTCGTATTCAACTCGAACCCAGCAAACCGGATCAGAGCGAGACATTGGGCGAATTCTTTCTGAGATTGGCGCGAGAGAACCCCCAACGTCGCATAGACATCCTGAAGTGGAGCTTTGGCGCGAAGAAACAATTCCTGCATCCAGGCGCTGCGTGGATGCTATGGAAATGGCGTCGTACCAAGGCCATCGGTTACTGCTTTGATAGCGTGCATCCCGCAGGATGCAGCCATCATCAGAAAATCGTCAGCATCGACGAGCAACTCGCCGTATGCGGAGGTATCGATATCGCGACAGCACGCTGGGATACCTCGAAACACCTCGACGACGAGCCCAAGCGACGGCTACCCAACGGCAAGGCGTATCCGCCTTGGCACGATACGACCATGATGCTGACGGGACCGGCAGCGCAAGCCCTGGCAGAGCTGTCGCGAGACCGCTGGTACTCTGCCACCACTACACGGCTCAAACCCATCCCTGTGAGCGATACCGACCTATGGCCCGATGATCTCGCTGTGCAGTTTGAGAACGTCGAGATTGCGATTGCTCGAACCCGTGCATGTTATCAAGAGCTATCCGAAATCCGGGAAATCGAAGCGCTCTACCTGGACATGATCGCTGCGGCCAAGGATTTCATCTATTTCGAGAATCAATATTTCACGTCCGCCAAGATCGCTGGGGCTATTGCGAAACGCATGGAAGAAGATGAGCCTCCAGAAATCGTAATGGTCATGCCCCGCAACGCCGATGGATGGCTGGAGCAAATGGCGATGGATGCAGCACGCATCCGGCTGGCGCGGGCCATTGGGAAGGTCGATAAGAACAATCGATTCAGGATCTATGTGCCGGTCACCGCGCAAGGCGAGGACATTTACGTCCATGCCAAGGTCTCTATCGTCGATGACCGGTTGCTGCGTATTGGCTCATCCAATCTCAACAACCGGTCGCTGGGGCTGGATAGCGAATGTGATGTCATCATCGATGCGGGATTGGAGGCAAATCGCCACACTCCCCCTATCATTACCGGAATTCTTCACCGATTGATTGCAGAACATCTAGGCATCGAGACCCAGAAATTTGCCAGTCATTTCGAACGCTGCGGCTCATTGGTTGATGCCATCGAAGCCTGCCGGGGCGCAGGCAAAACACTGGAGCTACTGGACCTCATCAAACCCAACCCGCTAGATACCTTTATTGCCGACAACGAGATTCTGGATCCCGAAAGCGCGGATGGCTTTCTGGACCCCATTGCCGCACGAGGGCTGCGCAAGCGCTGGATGCAGGGCAAGGCGTGGTGGCGGCAACGCACACGGCGGTGATCGTCTGACTGTCAAGCGAGGAGCCCGCTATCGCGGTCGGCACACGGACGTCGGGCCGGCGGCCCCAAAAAAAAAAGACCGTGGCGGTACTAACCGCCACGGCCCGGATGCGACGCGCGAACGTCGCGATGACGATCAACGTTGCTGCACGATTTTGCGTGCTTGATCCGAGGCGCTGTTCAGCGCGGCCATGGGAGGCGTTTTGCCCTCCAATGCCTGGCTCAACTCGTTGCTCAAGACGGGCTCGACACGGTCATAGTTGGCCATGCGAAAGCCTCGGCTGGTCGCGCCCGCATCGCCTTTCATCGAGTCTACCAGCGCCTTCGCGCCGGGGACTTTGTCGTAAAACGACACGTCAGCCGCACGCAATGCCGCATCGGTCAAAGGCAGATAACCGGTTTGCTGATGCCACTCGGCCGCATTGACCGGCTTGGACAGCCAAGCCAGGAACTGCGCTGTCGCTTTTTCCTGGTTTTGCGGACGGCCGTCGATCGCCCACAACGCAGACCCGCTGACAAAAGGACGTCCCGCGCTGGGCGTCGCCTGCGGATAGTACGGCAGCGGCGCGACCCCAAACGAGAGGTTGCGTGTATGCATGAACGTACCGGCGGCACCAGACCCCGACATCAGCACACCGCATTTGCCCTGGGCAAACAAGGCATCGCTTTGCGTGCCCTCAGAGTGCGCCGTGAGCAGGTACGAGCGCTTCCAGCTAACCATCAACGAGATATGGCGCATGTACAAGGTATCGAACTTCAGCACGGGCGCAGTTTTGCTGGCAGCCAGGCCGTTGTCGTTCGAGGTGTACAACTGCTTGTTGATGGGCGCCAGGTTTTCGAGGTGGACCTGCACCTGGTTGCTGGACGCGTAGGGGCAATCCAGGTTGGCCACGTCGCGCAGCTTGAGCAGATCGCCTTGCAGGTCAGCCCAGGTACGCGATGGGTTGTTGGGATCCAGCCCGGCCTTTTTGTAGTAGCTCAGGTTGTAGAACATGACCGGCACTTCGGCCATCCACGGAAAGGCCAGCAAGCGTCCTTTGCTGTCGCGGATAAAGCTGGAGGTGGACGGCAGGAACCAGTTCAAGTCCTTGATCGGATATTTAGCCAGCAACTGATACAGAGGCAGGATCGCCTTGTGCTCCGAGACCATCTCGGGAGAGCGGTTGTCCGCCAATTGCACGAGGTTGGGACCGGACTTTTTCTTAATCGCCTCGGTAGCGGCAGCTTGCAGGGCTTTGGAATCCGGGAAGTCGCGCAATTCAACCACGACCTCGTCCTGCTCTTTGTTGTATTTCTTCGTGAGCTTTTCAAATTCGGCTTTGTTGGGACCGCTCAGGGTATGCCACACCTGAATCTCGACGCCAGCACCGTGCGCGGCTCCTGCGACCGCCATAGCTACGCCGAATACCCAGGTGCGCCGGCTGGCGCCCAATCCACGGGCCAGGCCCGCCAATTGCAATGTCTTCATAGGCTTTATAGACCAAGAAAAGGAAATTCAGGCTCTGGTTTACGTCCGCTGAGCAGATCGGCCAAAGCCCGACCCGAACCGACACCCATGGTCCAGCCCAGCGTGCCGTGGCCTGTATTCAGATACAGGTTGGGAATGCGGGTCCGGCCGATGAGCGGCACGTTCGAAGGGGTGGCCGGGCGCAAACCCGACCAATAGCTGACGCCCTCGACATCGAGAGCGCCGGGAAACAATTCACGCGCCAGGCGCGTCAAGGCCTCGCAACGGCCCATATTCAGCGAACGGGAATAGCCCGACAGCTCGGCGGTACCCGCCATGCGCAAGCGATTGCCCAAACGCGACACTACGACTTTGTGGCTGCTGTCGGTCAGGCTGACAGACGGCGCGCGTGCCGGGTCCACAATGTCGAAGGTCGCCGAATAGCCTTTGGCCGGATACACATTGCACGGCACGCCCAACGGCCGCAGCAAACGCGGACTGAAACTGCCCATCGCTACGACGTAGGCATCGGCCGCCACGCGGGCATAGCGGCCATCGGGCTGAATGACTTCCAGGCTCTGCACCTGACCGCCTTCGGTGACCAAGCGCGTCGCGCTGGTTTCGAAACGGAATTCGACGCCTGCGGCCTCGCACCGGCGAGCCAGACTCGTGGCAAATAAATGCACGTCGCCGCTTTCGTCTTCCGGCGTGTAATCACCGCCGACAATCGTAGCCCGGCAAGATGCCAGCGCGGGCTCGATGGCAACCACCTCATCAGCAGTGACGACACGGCGCTCGACGCCAAAATCGCGCATCAAGCCTGCGGCCCTTTGCGAGGTTTCGAACTCGCGCTGATCACGATAGAAATTGAGAATGCCGCGTTCCAGATGATCGTAGGTGATCCCCAGCTCAGCGCGCATGCCCTGCAAGGTGCTGCGGCTATATTCCGCCAGGCGCACCATAGCGCGGATATTGGGCGCCAACCGCCCCGGCAGGCATTCGCGCAGAAACGCCAAGACCCACACCCACTGCCGCCAGTCGAGTTGGGGACGGAACAACAGTGGCGCATCGTCCTGAAACATCCATTTCAGCAGTTTCAGGGGGGCTTGGGGGTTGGCCCAGGGCTCGGCGTACGACACCGAGATCTGTCCACCATTGGCCAGGCTGGTTTCCTGCGCTGCGCCGGGGCGACGATCAATCACCACGACGTCATGGCCCGCCTGGTTCAACCACCAGGCGCTGGAAATGCCAATAATGCCGCTACCCAAAACCACAACTCTCATGCGCGACTTGCTCCTTGCGCCGCTGGCCGCAGGGTCATGCCCCCTGCTGTCGCAGCTTGAATCCGATCAAAGTTTCGTGCCGCAGTGTACAGCGCCAGCGGACCCTCGCCTATGACATAAAAGCAGGGTCGGTATCTATTTACACCCAAAGGTTTCGGTGCGGCTTTTTAGCGACGGTCATTGCTGGCGCGAGCGGCATTTCTGTCTCAGCCGCCGGCGACGGCCAGATCCGCCTGCGAGGTGAACGCGTCGGCGTAGAACTCCTCGGCCGGCAAGCCGCACTGGGCCGTGAATTCCCGGCGTGCTGCATCCACCATGGGCGGCGCGCCGCAGGCATACACCTGATAGCCGGACAGATCCGGCAGATCCTGCATGACCGCCTCATGGACGAAGCCCGTGCGGCCCGCCCAGGCATCCTCGGGCAAACCATCGGACACCACGGGAATGTAACGAAAATCCGGCAGGGTGCCAGCCCAGGACTGCGCCAACTCGTCCATGTACAGGTCCCGGGGACGGCGGCCGCCCCAGTAGAGTGATACAGGACGTTGAATATTGTGATGCGCCATGTGCTCGACAATCGCCTTGACCGGTGCAAAGCCCGTGCCACTGGCCAACAGCACAATCGGCTTGTCGGAGTCTTCGCGCAGGAAGAACGAGCCGAACGGCCCTTCCAGGCGCAGAATTTCACGGACTTTCATTTGCGTATCGCCCGCGCCGAAAACGTGATCCGTAAACACGCCACCCGGCATATGCCGGATATGCAGCTCCAGCGGGCTGCCGGTATGCGGTGCGCTGGCCATGGAGTAACTGCGCCGCTTGCCGTCTTTCAGGATGATTTCGACATATTGCCCGGCGTAATAGCGGAAAGGATCGGCCGCAGGCAGTTGCAGACGCAGCACTGTCACATCCGGCGCGGCCAGGGTCATTTCTTGTACGCGTGCGGGCAGCTTGCGAATCTGGATGTCGCTGGCCAGCCTGACCTCGGTAGACTCGACCACCAGGTCCGATTGCGGGCGAGCCTGGCAAAACAGCGTGTAACCCTGGGACAGCTCCTCGGGCGACAGGATCTGGGCGGGATACTCGCCTGCATCGACTTGGCCCGAGACGACCTTGCCTTTACAGGTGGAGCACGCGCCATTGCGGCAGCTATAGGGCAGCACAATACCTGCGGCCAAGGCGGCGTCCAGCACGGTCTGGCCGGCCTCGACGGAAAATTGATGCTGGCTGGGTTGAACAGTGACCTGGAAACTCATGTGTACGAATCTTTAGGAAAATGCGTGGCACCGACACCGTGACTGGGATAGAAGATTCCCTGCCACCCGGCGGTCAATTTGCTATTCTATAATCTTTGCTGCTTCGGGACGGCCCGACGCAGCCGCCGGCGACCCGCCGGTCGCTTTCGTATCCGGGGACGGCCCCAGTGCCAGCATCTCGCTGGCTATTAAAAGGGGCACATCATGGCCTGGATTATTCTTGTACTCGCAGGGCTGTTTGAGGTCGTCTGGGCCGTCGGCCTGAAGTACACCGAGGGTTTTACCCGTCTCGTTCCTTCTGTCATCACCCTGATCGGCATGTTGATCAGTTTCTGGCTGCTCTCGCTCGCCATGAAAACGCTGCCGCTAGGCACCGCCTATGCCATTTGGGTCGGCATAGGGGCGATCGGCGCATTCGTCGCCGGCCTGATCCTGTTTCACGAGGCGTTGAGCCCCATGCGAGTCATCAGCGTGCTCTTGATCGCGGCCGGCTTGATCGGGTTGAAGCTGTCCAGTTAAGCGACGAGCTTTCCTGCGCGAGGATCGTGACGTGCCAGGCGTGTCAGCAGATGATCGACCTCGCTGCGCGCTGCAGGCGTCAGCGCGCCACCGGGACGGCGTTGTGCGGCGCTGGACAGAATGCCACGCCGCATCATCACGTATTTGCGTACCGCCAGACCGACGCCGGGCTGTTGCTCGTAACGCAGCAGCGGCAGGTGCGCGTCAAAGAGGTCATGCGCCTCTTCTTTTTGGCCCTCGCCGATCATGCGGACGAAATCGCACAGCATGTCGGGAAAACAATAGCCTGTGTTGGCGCCGTCCGCGCCACGATTCATTTCGTAGTCCAGGAACAGGCCGTTATTGCCGCACAGGATCGAGATGTGACGCATGGTGCCCTCAGCCTCGTAGCGGCGCAGCGTGGAGATTTTCTCCAGGCCAGGCCAGTCCTCGTGCTTGAGCATCACGCATGAGGCCAGGTCGTCCACGATGCGCTTGATCACACCAGGCGCCATCTGTACCGAAAAAGTCAGCGGATAGTCTTGCAGCACAAACGGCACGTCGTCGCCGATGGCTTCTACAGCCTGATGGTAGTAATTGACGATCTGGTCGTCAGTACGCAGGGTGTTGGGCGGCGCGATCATGACGCCTGCCGCCCCGCGATCCATGACTGCTCGCGTCAGGGAACGCATCGAGGCAAAGCCAGGCGCGGACACGCCGACGACGATGGGAATGCCAGCAGATTTGCCGATGACCTGAGAAGCGATTTCCAGCGACTCGTTGAAATCCAGTTTGGGGGCTTCGCCCAATTGGCCCAACACGGTCAGCCCGGTGGATCCGCAGCCGTGATAGAAATCCATCATCCGATCGATGGAGGCATGATCCACCGCCCCATCGTCAAAAAAGGGTGTGGGAGCGATGGGGAATACCCCGCGGGCATCGGCGGTCAGTTTCATTCGGTCATCCTCGACTAGGCAAATTAAATTTTTGATTATTGTGACGCATGATGACGAGGAATGAAAACCTGAAAACATTCCAGTATCTGCCGAAGCAGCGCACACCAAACCTACCGGGCTCGGCATCATCCGCCAGAGAAGTACTTTGGTGAAAACAGATTGGGCCGCTATCCGAAACGGATAGCGGCCCAACGATCGGGGCATATGCCCCCCGATTAGCGCATGACGTCGACTAAAGCACCGGCGACAGCAGCACGGGCAGCTTGGGCCGCACATCCAGCGCGCGGCCTTTGCGAGCCCGCTTGCCGATGTAGGGTGCGAGCGTCGGGCCAACCAGAATGTCTTCGGTTTGCTTGTTGCGATACACGCCTGTTGCGCGCAACCCGCCTACCCCGACAGGCACGGCTTGTTCAAGTTTGTCGGCAGCGTCCAGGCCCATCAAGATGGTGCCGCGGCCGCCGCCCGACAGGGACTTGACCTCATCCAATCCAAACACCAGGCACTTGCCCTTGGCCGACAACAACGCCAGTTGCTGCGCCCCGGCAAACAAGGGAACCGGCCGCAACAACGCATCGCCATCCTCGAGCGTGATGAATTGCTTGCCCGCACGCTGACGCGAGGTCATATCGCTGAGCTTGGCTGCGAAACCAAAACCACGTTGCGTGGCCAGCAGCCAGCGGCTATCCGGGGCCGCTGCAATACTATGGACGATGCGCGTCCCGGGCGACAAATCGACCATCGTGGTGACGGGCTGCCCGTCGCCTCGCGCCGAAGGCAAACCGGACACCGCAACGGTGTATACCCGGCCGTTGTCACCCACCGCGATCAGCGTGTCCGTGGTGCGGCATTCAAAAGCGCCGTACAGATCATCGCCCTGCTTGAAGCCAAACTGCGAGGCATCATGGCCGTGGCCCTGGCGAGCGCGCAACCATCCCTTTTGCGAGACGATGACCGTGACGGGTTCGTCCAATACCTTGGTTTCCAGAACGGCGCGCTCGGCCGTTTCGATCAAGGTGCGGCGGTCATCGCCGTATTGCTTTGCGTCGGCCTCGATTTCCTTGATGAGCAGACGCTTGAGCGAATTGGGGTTATCCAACAGCTCTTGCAGCTTTGCCTGTTCGTCGCGCTTGTCGGCGAGCTCCTGCTCGATTTTGAAGCCTTCCAGACGCGCCAATTGCCGCAAGCGCATTTCCAGAATGTCTTCGGCCTGGCGTTCAGACAACGAGAAACGCTGCATCAACGCCGCCTTGGGCTCGTCGGATTCGCGGATCGTCTGAATGACCTCATCGACATTCAGGTACACGACCATGCGCCCTTCGAGCACATGGATGCGATCCGTGACCTTGTCCAAGCGATGGCGAGTACGGCGCACGACGGTATCGGTGCGAAATGCCAGCCATTCTGTCAAAACCTCGCGCAGTCCCTTTTGACGCGGACGGCCGTCGGTGCCGATGCACACCAGGTTGATCGGCACACTGCTTTCCATACTGGTTTGCGCAAGCAGTGTATTGACGAACTCATCGCGATCGACACGCGAGGTCTTGGGTTCGAATACCAAACGTACGGCGGCGTCCTTGCCGGACTCGTCGCGCACGGCATCCAGCAAGTTCAGCATGACTGCCTTGGACTGCTGCTGATCGGCCGTGAGGCTCTTCTTGCCGGACTTGACCTTCGGGTTGGTGAGTTCTTCGATTTCCTCGAGGACTTTCTGGCAGGACGTGCCGGGAGGCAGTTCATGTACGACCAGTTGCCACTGGCCGCGCGCCATT
Source organism: Bordetella genomosp. 4 (assembly GCF_002261185.1). Classification (GTDB taxonomy): domain Bacteria; phylum Pseudomonadota; class Gammaproteobacteria; order Burkholderiales; family Burkholderiaceae_B; genus Bordetella_A. The sequence goes on along the minus strand of NZ_NEVQ01000012.1, from coordinate 258,294 downwards.
TCCTCGAATTGCCAACGCGCGCGCGCCTTGAGCGAGCCGCGGCCGCTCTGGTAGATCTGGGCGATGTCGGCCTCGGGCGTGATGATTTGACCGCCGCCGGCGAAATCGGGGCCGGGCACCATGGCGTGCAGCTCGCTGTCCGGCAAGTTAGGCTGCTTGATCAATGCAACGCACGCCTGCGCCACCTCGCGCAGATTATGCGAGGGGATCTCCGTCGCCATCCCCACGGCGATCCCCGAGGCGCCATTGAGCAACATCACCGGCAAACGCGCCGGCAACATTTGCGGCTCTTGTTGGCTGCCGTCGTAATTCGGCGCGAAATCGACGGTGCCCTCGTCGAGCTCATCGAGCAGCAGACGCGAAAACGGCGTCAAACGCGCTTCGGTATAACGCATCGCGGCAGCATTGTCGCCATCGCGCGAGCCAAAGTTGCCATGCCCATCGATCAGCGGATAGCGCAGCGAAAAATCCTGCGCCATGCGCACCATGGCGTCATACGCCGCCTGGTCGCCGTGCGGGTGGTATTTACCGAGCACATCGCCTACCACGCGCGCGGATTTGACTGGCTTGGCGCCGGGGCCCAAGCCCATGTCCTGCATGGCGAAAAGAATACGGCGCTGTACCGGCTTTTGCCCATCGCCCACATCGGGCAAGGCGCGGCCTCGCACCACGGAAACGGCGTAGTCCAGGTAGGCCTGCTCGGCATAGCGGCCCAGCGTGATGGCCTCGTCGGACCCACCGGCGGCTTCGTCAAACAAGCCAGGTTGATTGCTGTCAGTCATTTGTCGTCGAAATTGCTTTCAGGAAAAGCCCCCCGCGCTTACACGCAGTCTGCCCTTTGCAAGGCGGACTGCGCAAAGCACAGCCCAGAAGGCATTTTTACCGGGTCGGCCAAGGCAGTGTTGATCCATGTCGGTCTGGCTGCCTGATGGATTCAGGATCAGATATCGAGTTCAGCGAGATTGCCCTTTTCCTCGATCCAGGCACGGCGCTGCGATGACTCGCCTTTACCCATCAGCATGTCGAACATGCTGGTGGTGTCCTCGGGGGTCAACGCGCCATAACCAACAGGCAACAAGCGCCGCGTATCGGGGTTCATCGTGGTTTCCCACAGTTGCTCCGGATTCATTTCTCCCAGCCCCTTGAATCGGCTGATGCTCCATGCGCCCTCGCGCACGCCTTCTTTGAGGAGTTTGTCTTGCGCCGCCTCGAGCTCGCCCTGATCCAGACAATAGATCTTGCGCGCGGGGCGCTTGCCTTGGGCCGGCACGTCCAGGCGGAACAGCGGCGGCTTGGCCACATATACATGCCCGCGCTCGACCAGCTTGGGGAAATGACGGTAGAACAAGGTCAGCAGCAGCACCTGAATGTGCGAGCCGTCCACATCTGCGTCCGACAAAATGCAGATGCGTCCATAACGCAATCCCGACAAATCGGGCGAATCGTTCGGGCCGTGAGGGTCCACGCCGATCGCCACGGATATATCGTGGATCTCGTTATTGGCAAAGAGACGGTCGCGGTCGACTTCCCAGGAGTTCAGGACCTTGCCGCGCAGCGGCAGGATGGCCTGGAATTCCTTGTCGCGGCCCATTTTGGCCGAGCCGCCAGCCGAGTCGCCCTCGACCAGGAACACCTCGGTACGGGTGGCATCAGAAGACTCGCAATCAGTGAGTTTGCCCGGCAACACCGCAACGCCGGAGCTCTTGCGCTTTTCAACTTTCTGCGCCGAACGCGCCCGCGCCTGGGCCTGACGGATCGCCAGTTCGGCCAATTTCTTGCCGTATTCGACGTTGCTGTGAAGCCAGAGATCGAGCGCGCTTTTTGCAAAGCCGCCCACCAGGCGCACCGCGTCGCGGCTGTTCAGGCGTTCCTTGATCTGGCCCTGGAATTGCGGATCGAGAACCTTGGCCGACAGCACGAAACTGGCGCGCGAAAACACGTCCTCGGGCAACAGCTTGACGCCCTTGGGCAGCAGGCTGTGCAGCTCGGCAAACCCCTTTACCGCCGAGAACAGGCCTTCGCGCAAACCAGATTCGTGCGTACCGCCAGCCGGTGTCGGAATCAGGTTGACGTAGGACTCACGCACCGCGTTGCCGTCCTCAGTCCAGGCGACGACCCATTGCGCGCCCTCGCCGTCGGCAAAGCTCTCGTGATCGGCGCCGGCATACTGCTGGCCCTCGAAAAACGGCACCATCAGCTCCGAACCGGACAGCGCCTCGGCCAAATAGCCGCGCAGGCCGTCGGTGTATTGCCAGACCTTGGTGTCGCCAGTTTTTTCGTTGATCAGCGTGACTTTCACGCCCGGCAACAGCACGGCCTTGCTGCGCAGCAGATGATTCAGTTCGCCCAGCGGGATCTGCGGGCTGTCGAAATATTTGCCATCGGGCCAGACGCGCACCCGGGTACCGGACTTCTTTCGCCCTGCCTCGGGATACGGCGCCAGCGGCTCGGTCACATCACCGCCCTGGAACACCAGGCGGTTGGTCGCGCCATCGCGCCAGACGACCACCTCGAGCCGTGTCGCCAGCGCGTTGGTGACGGATACCCCGACGCCGTGCAGGCCGCCAGAAAAGGCATAGGCGCCCCCGCCCTGCTTGTCGAACTTGCCCCCGGCGTGCAGCCGCGTAAAGACCAATTCGACGACGGGCGCGTTTTCTTCGGGGTGCAGGCCGACGGGAATACCGCGGCCATCGTCCTCGACCGACACACTGCCGTCGGTATGCAGGGTGACCTGGATCTGCTTGCCGTAGCCGGCGAGCGCCTCATCAGCGGCATTGTCGATGACCTCCTGCACGACGTGCAGGGGATTTTCGGTGCGGGTGTACATGCCCGGACGCTGACGCACCGGCTCCAGCCCCTTCAGGACTCGGATGGAGGCTTCGGTGTAACGTGGTGTAGCCAAGTTATCCCCAAGATCTGTGGAAAAAAACCGACATTTTACGGATAAGTCTAGGTTTTGCGCGGCCTTAGGTAGGATGCGCACGTCCTGACCAGTCCGAATTCGGTAGGATAAGTAGTTTGCAGGTCAAAGAATGACAGAATGGCGTTCTGCCAGTTTCTGGATTCCGTCGACCACGACGCAACATGCTACACAAAACTGGCAAACCCTGTTGTTTTCAACAGTGGTATGCTTAATGCCTCACCTACCTTTTAGTAGAACAAAAATGGCAGGGGCGTCTGACGCCCATCATGCCGCGGAACCGAGAATCACCATGAGCGAGCAAATCAAGAACGTCAGCGATGCAAGCTTCGATGCCGATGTGATCAAATCCGGTCAGCCGGTGCTGGTCGATTACTGGGCGGCCTGGTGTGGCCCCTGCAAGATGATCGCCCCCCTCCTGGAGGAAGTCGCCACCGAGTACGCCGGCCGCCTGACGGTCGCCAAGCTGAACGTCGACGAAAACCAGGAGACCGCCGCCAAATACGGCATTCGTGGCATCCCCACGCTGATGCTGTTCAAGGACGGCCAAGCCGCCGCCACCAAGGTCGGCGCCCTGTCGAAATCGCAATTAACTGCTTTCCTGGACGGCGCGTTGTAATACACTACGTGTTGTAAACACATGCGCCGACCTGGTCGGCGCTCCGTCTGAGATTACCGCGCGGGCCCGTCCGTGGCCTGCCGCCAAGACCCTTCTCTACTATCCCCCTTTCACCGCGATGCACCTCAATGAACTGAAGGCGCTGCACGTTTCGCAGTTGCTGGAAATGGCCGCCGGCCTGGAAATCGAAAACGCCAACCGCTTGCGCAAGCAAGAGCTGATGTTCGCCATCATGAAGCGACGGGCCAAACAAGGCGAGCAGATCTTCGGCGACGGCGTACTGGAAGTCCTGCCCGACGGGTTCGGCTTTCTGCGTTCTCCCGAGACCTCGTATCTGGCCAGCACCGACGACATCTACATTTCGCCGTCGCAGATCCGCCGTTTCAACCTGCATACCGGCGACTCCATCGAGGGCGAGGTTCGTACGCCCAAAGACGGCGAGCGTTACTTTGCCCTGGTCAAAGTCGACAAGGTCAACGGCTCGGCCCCCGAAGCGATCAAGCATCGCATCATGTTCGAAAACCTGACGCCGCTGCACCCGAATCAGCCGCTGCGCCTGGAACGCGACATCAAGAGCGAAGAAAACCTCACCGGCCGGATCATGGACATCTTTGCCCCCATCGGCAAAGGCCAACGCGGTCTGATCGTAGCCAGCCCCAAATCCGGTAAAACGGTGATGATGCAGCACATTGCGCACGCCATCACCACGAACTACCCCGAAGCCATCATGATCGTCCTGCTGGTCGACGAACGGCCCGAGGAAGTCACCGAGATGCAGCGCACGGTGCGCGGCGAAGTCGTCGCCTCGACTTTTGACGAGCCTGCCACCCGTCACGTGCAGGTCGCGGAAATGGTCATCGAAAAGGCCAAGCGCCTAGTCGAAATGAAAAAAGACGTGGTGATCCTGCTGGACTCCATTACCCGTCTGGCACGTGCCTACAACACCGTGGTGCCCGCTTCGGGCAAGGTACTGACAGGCGGTGTCGATGCCAACGCCCTGCAACGCCCGAAGCGTTTCTTCGGCGCCGCGCGCAACCTCGAAGAAGGCGGCTCGCTGACCATCCTGGGTACGGCGCTGATCGAAACCGGCAGCCGTATGGACGAAGTCATCTACGAGGAATTCAAGGGCACGGGTAACTCCGAAGTCCACCTCGAGCGCCGTCTTGCCGAAAAGCGCGTCTATCCCGCGATCAACCTGAACAAGTCCGGCACCCGCCGCGAAGAACTGCTGATCAAGCCCGATCTGCTGCAAAAAGTCTGGGTGTTGCGCAAGTTCATCCACGACATGGACGAAATCCAGTCGATGGAATTCATCCTGGACAAGATGCGCGCTACCAAGACCAACGCCGAGTTCTTCGACATGATGAAGAAATAAATCCGAGGCGCCGGGACTGTCCGTACGTTGATGCGCGGCCCCGCCTCAGATCTGAAACAGGCGCCCTAGGGCGCCTGTTTTTTTACCGCCGGGCCGCCCCAAGGTAAAAAATCCCCCTCGGGGGGCTGCAAGCCGAAGGCGCAGCGTGGGGGCCTTTTTTTACCGCCGGGCCGCCCCAAGGTAAAAAGCCCCCTCGGGGGGCAGCAAGCCAAAGGCGCGGCGTGGAGGGGTGTTTTTAATGCTCGATATAGTCGCGGCTCGAGGGATGGTTGGGTGTACGCTTCGTCTCGATGGGATGGACCTGGGGGTCATCCCATGATCCCGTCACGGCGTACTCCATCGTCATTGCCTGAGCCAGTGGGTGTTTCAATAACCACTGCGTCACAAACGCTCCGAGACCGATCAGGGGATTCACGGCCAACGCCGTCACAACGGCTGCACCGCTGGCGTCGAGATTGGGAATCACGACCGCTTTCATATTCCACTGCTCAGCCACGATGTCGGTATCGCCGGCCAGCACAATCGTCGCCACCGGACCGTTGAGCTTGTAACCCTCGGTGTGCGCGATGCCGCGGCTCAAGGCCATATCACCCCGGATCGTGTCAAAAGGAAAACCATCCCGCCACGCATCGGCCGGATTGGCCTCCAGCTTGGCCAGGCGCTGCAATGATTGCAGCGACAGGAGCTCCAGCAAACGGGCGCTGCGCGAATTCACGTTCAGGAAACGCCCCTTGTCCAGGCTGATCTGCACATTGCCTTCCAGATTGGCCAGATCATGCGTCCAAGGCAGATCGCGCCACGTCATTTTGCCCACGATCGAACCGCTGCCGCCGCCCACGTGATCTTTGTAGCCGATGCGATCCACGAACGCGCCCAGGTCCTTGAATTGGGCTTTGGCATCCACGGTCAGACCGCGCTGCGCCCCCTTGAGGCTCCAATTTCCCGTCGCATCCAACGTGGCCGACTCATTACCGATGTGCAGTTTGTCCAGGCGCCATGACTGGCCTCGTTCCAGGTTGGTTCCCAAGACCTCGAGCTTGCCGACATTACTGCCGTATATCGAAAATTGATCCGCCTGCAGGTCGATAGCCGGGATATCCGACAAGTCCTCGTCGGGCGTCGGCCCTTCTTTGACGGGCATGCTGGTAGCGACATCTGAATCCCCGCCAAGGGCCAGGTGCTTGAGTCGCGCGGTGACACGCCCTGCAATGGCGCCTGAGGCTTCCTGCCAGGATAGTGACCCGGCAGCCTGCTTGGAATTCAACGATACCTGCCACTGCGTGGGCTGCGGACGCGTCGCGGCAAGCGTCAGATTGTCTATTGACCAACCTCCCACCCGCAGATGCTGGGTTGCTAAATTGATCCGATTCAGTACGGGCAACGCATCAGAACGCGCAGCGGCTTTGTCTGCGTCCGCCTTTTTTGGGGCCTCGGCCTCGTCGGCCACCTGTTGCCAGGCATCCAAATCCAATTCCGGCATCTGCACATCGACCAGCATCCCGGCAGTTGCAGGCAGCACTGCCGGGCGGCTCACGCCCAATGCGCCGCGCGTAAAGTAACTGCCACGCGCAGCGCGATCATGCTCCAGTAGCAAGGCAACATTGCCGCCGAGACTCACCGATAGTTGGTCCCGCTTGCCGCTATCGGCCGCGCTCGACGCCCCCCAACTGGCCTTCAGCGGCACCGCGGTCGTCTTGGGTTTGCCCACCGGCGCGGGCAAGTCGATGGCCATCCCGGTCAGATCCGAATCCAGGCTAAGGTCCAATATCCCGCCCGGCCCATACCCCACATGCGCGCGATACGAAGTCTGGCCAGACAAGCGATCCATGAGAGGATTGCGCACCCATTGCGCCAGCCCGGAGGCAGGCAAGGTTCCCTCGACACGCAACGCATCCTGGCGTTGCTCGAGCTTGCCGCTGATACGTGCCTGCCCACCCAGAAACTCGGTGCGCAGCACATCGACCCGCAGCCCACGCTCGGAAAACATCAATTCGCCCTGCAAGTCCCGCAACATCGGCATCTGGGGCACAAAGCGGAAGTCATTGCCCGCAAACACGATCCGTCCGTCGACCTTGGAGTCCTCAGCATTCAGCAGCGGCACCTCGAGCTTCAACGGCACACGCCACGCACCGGTGCCCTCGGCCGTGTCGAGTATGCCGTCCAACAACTGCCCCAATTGATAATGGTTTGCTAACGCCAAATAGGCTGGCACGGCGCCAGAGATCTCACCGTCGAGATGCAGCGTCGATGCGTGCTCCATGTCGGGGATCGTGGCCCTGACCGCCCCGATCGTCAGCGTATGGTCATCGCCGATATGCGCAATCGCTCCGCCGGGCGTGTCCAGCGACAGACTGACTTTGTCCACGGCAAAATTGCCCGAAACGTTTTCCAGGCGCGGCCAGCCTTTGTTTCGGCCTTGGGGCGGCGCATAGTCGACGATCGCCCCGCTGTAGGCGCCCGCAATACGAAACTGGCCGTGGTCCTCTTTATCTTCAAAGGGAAATTCGTCAAGGTCGCCTTTTACCGTGACCGAGGCATCGCGGATATGTCCCGCAGGCAAGCCACGCGCCAGCCACTCGCGCGCATCGGCGTTCACCGTCAGAGGCAGGTACTTGTGAATTGCCGACATACTGCCGCGAGCCAGATTACCCTGGAAATCCGCGGTGCCTGCGACGGTCTTGCCCTGCGAGGTCCAGCGTCCATTCAGACGGGCATCCAAATCATCATTCGCCAGATCGAGCTGCCTGACGTCAACCACCAATGGCTGCTGCGACAGACGACGCACGGTTGCATCCAGACGCAGTGTATCGACCTGCAGCAAGGCGGGATCGAATGTTTCGGGCAGATTGGCCTGCACACCGGCCAACTCGGCACGGACTGTCATGCCCGCGTCCTCGGCCGCGGGCGCCAATGGCACACCGTCCCACTGTGTGACGCTGCCGGGCGGCCCTTGCAGATGAAGTATGCCGGATTCCAGACGAAACGCCAGCGCCTGAGATGATGCGGCAGTATGCGGTCTCGTGTGGGATGCGGATGCCTCCTCTGTCGCATCGCCCGTCTGCGATGACGTGGACGCCACAGTGCCCTCATCCGCCGCATGCCAGCTCACCCCGCGCAACGCCGCATCCGCCGTCAGATCAGTGACCTTGCCCTCATCCAAGGTCAACCAGGCACGCGCCGCCCCTCGGCCCGATACGGCCGGGACAGAAAGCCAGGGAGCCCAAGCCCGGGGTTCCGCGTCTTTGATTTCCGCATAGAGCTCGCCTGTCCAACGGGGTGCCCCCGCCTGCAAAGGATTGCGAGAAAAATTGCCCCGCACCAGCACCCCGCTCGCCAGCGTGGCAGGCGGCTCTGCCGACAAGGCAAAGCGGTGAGCCAGCAGCCCATTGAATAACCGCAGACTGACGTTACGCAACACCACATCGGGAGCCTGCCGCAACTCATCCTGCCAGTGCACCGTCGCGTCGACCAAGGCCAGATCACGTTGATTACCCAACCAGCGCACCAACGGCGAGCGGCCATGCACATTATCTGCATCGGTATTGAGATCAATCGATTGGCCCGCCACCCACAGATGATCTGTCGCATCGCGGCGGACCCATAGTTCCGGGCCGTCCACCCGCAGACTGAGTAAACGCGGCGACAACACCAGTACGCTGCGCCAGCCCAACACCGCCGAGACCGTCGGCAAGGTCAACACAGGCTCGTTGTCCGAACCGTACACCACCAACGAGGTCAATCGCAGACTGGGATTCAAACCGCGCCAATTCGCTTTTAGCTCGCCAATCTGCACGCGAGCGCCCAGCGCCTCGCTGGCATAGGCCTCAATGCGGGGACGCCACTGATCGATATTGGGCAGGACCCAATATCGCAAGCCGAGCAGCGTAGCGGCCGCGGCAATATATATGGCGAACCCGGTCCAGAATAGACAACGGAAGACTTTGGCGATTAACGACACAGAGCAGTGGGCAGAAAGAACTTCTTGGGGTATCGTCCCCTTATACCTGAAACGCGTCTATCCGTCTGCACTTCCTCCCATGTCTGCCTCTCTGCTCGCCCCCGCCCTGGCCTGGTCTGGTTATCTGCGCCGCCGTGTCGATACCCATCCCGATCTGGCTGCCTGGCTGGAAGTCGCCAGCCGTCACCCCGTCACGCCGAATGTCTTGGCCGCCTGGCAAGCCGAGTTGGCAGGCGCCGAGGCGTCAGCCGTCCTGTCGGTCCCTCAATGCCGTGAGGTCCTGCGCAAACTGCGCGAACGCGTATTCACGACGTTGATGGTGCGCGACCTGGCGGGCCAGGCGACATTGGAAGAAGTCGTAGGCGCCATGACGGCCCTCGCGGATCTGGCGGTGGCCATCACATATCGCAGCGTCGCAGCAGAAATGGCCGAGACCCACGGCATCCCCCGCGACCCCGCCACCGGCGCACCTCAAGAAATGCTGATCCTCGGCATGGGCAAGCTCGGTGGCGGCGAGTTGAATGTGTCATCAGACATCGATCTGATCATGCTGTATGGCGAAGAAGGAGAAACCGACGGCCCGCGCCGCATCAGCCATCACGAGTTCTACGGGCGTCTCACACGCCGCATGATGCCGGTGCTGTCAGAGGCCGATGCCCACGGCCAGGTGTTTCGCACCGACCTGCGCCTGCGCCCCGACGGCGACTCCGGTCCACCCGCGTGGAGCCTGGACGCGCTGGAACACTACCTAGTCGCTCAAGGCCGCGAATGGGAGCGCTATGCCTGGCTCAAGGCGCGTTTGATTCCGGCGCAGGCCTTTCCCGACAGCGACTCCACCGCCCAAGCCCGCCAGCTCGAAAGCCTGCGCGTACCGTTTGTCTATCGCAAATACTTTGACTTCGATGCCCTGGCCTCGTTACGTGCCTTGCGCGAACGCATCCGCCAGGACTGGCAGCGGCGTGCCCTTGCGCGCAACGGCATCGACAGTGCCAACAACATCAAACTCGGCGATGGCGGCATTCGGGAAATAGAATTCGTCGTGCAGTTATTCCAGCTCATCCGCGGCGGCCGCATGCCCGCCCTGCAGCGACGCGGTCTATTGCAGGCACTGCACGCGGAACGCGATGCCGGTCTCATCAGCACCGACGATGCCCAACGCTTGGAAAACGCCTACCGTTTTTTGCGCCGCGTCGAACACACACTGCAATATCGCGAAGACGAGCAGACCCACCTCTTGCCTGGTGATGCCGAACAGCGCGCACGTCTGGCAAGTGCACTGGGACTGGGTGCGGATGAATTCGAACGTGCCTTGACGGAACACCGGACTTTTGTAGAACAGACGTTTCGCAACGCTTTCCGGCTGGCCGGCATGGGTGACGGCGATGATCATCCCGCCGCCGCAACGAGAACGGGCCATTCCCTGGACGCCAAATCATCCGCCGACGAGGAACATGACGCGGAAAGCCGTTTGGCGGAACAAATCAAACAAGCCTTTGGCGACCAGGCAGACGACCTGCTGCGCCGTGCCGAATCGTTGTTGAACAGCCTGCGCGTACGCACCCTGCCGGAAAGCAGCCGGCGCCGCCTGGAAACATTGCTGCCCGCCGCCATCGAAGCCGCCCAGCAGACATCGGCCCCGCAGCAAGCGGCCGCACGCCTGCTCGACCTGATCGAAACCATCGCGCAGCGCAGCGCCTATCTCGCCTTGCTGGCCGAATTCCCGGACACGCTGGCGCGCGTGGCCCGCATGGTCGCCGCCAGCCCGTGGGCAGCTCAATACCTGACGCAGCATCCGCTGCTGCTGGACAGCCTCATCGATTGGCGCACCCTATTTCAGCCGCTGGATTTCGCGCAGATCGCACGCCAGCTCTCCGCTGATCTCGATGCCTGCAAATTGCCCGACGGCGAGCCGGATATCGAACGGCAGATGAACCTGATGCGCGACGTCCAACGCCAGGCGAGTTTCCAACTGCTGGCCCAGGATCTCGAAGGCGAACTCACTGTCGAGGCACTCGGCGACCAGCTATCCGCATTGGCCGACATGCTGCTGGCCGAAACCATTCACCGCGTTTGGCCACTGGTGAACAAAAAGCCCGGCGCGGCGCCAAAGTTCGCCATCATTGCCTACGGCAAACTCGGCGGCAAAGAGCTGGGATACGCCTCCGACCTGGACTTGGTGTTTCTCTTTGACGATCCGCGCGATGACGCAGCCGAGACCTACGCCAAATTGGGCCGCCGCATGACCTCGTGGCTATCGACCATGACCTCGTCGGGCCGCCTGTACGAAACCGACCTGCGCTTGCGGCCCGATGGCGATGCCGGCCTCTTGGCCGTGTCCGTCGAAGCCTTTGAACAATACCAGTTGAAACACGCATGGGCCTGGGAACATCAGGCACTGACCCGCGCCCGCTATGCCGCTGGCGACACCAGTATCGGCGCACACTTCGAGCGCATTCGCGCCGACGTCCTCGTCCAACCTCGCGACACCGCCGCCTTGCGCGACGAAGTCCTGGCCATGCGCGACAAGATCAGCGCCGGGCATCCCAACCAGAGCGGCGATTTCGATTTGAAACACGATCGCGGCGGCATGGTCGACGTCGAATTCGTCACCCAGTATCTCGTGCTGTGCCACGCTGCCACCCATCGGGTGCTGGTCAACAACCTGGGCAATATTGCGCTGTTGCGCCTGGCGGCAGAGGCGGGATTGATCCCCGCTGACCTGGCCCAGCTCGCAGGCGACGCTTACCGCACCTTGCGACGCACCCAACACCAACTACGCCTGCAAGGTGTCGAAAAAGCCCGTGTGCCTCAGGATCGATTGATCGACGAGCGCGCGGCCGTCACGGCACTGTGGAACACGGTATTGGGATAACGGCGGCAACGCGGCCCAGCAGCTGCCGGGCCGCGTCTAGTGTCGAGGCTCTCCCAGACGAAGCGGCCCTATTTCGTCCTGGAGCAGACCGCGCGCTAGCCGCGCGGCGTGTCCTGGGGACAGGTGCGCCACGCGAGCAGCCCTATGGGGCTCTCGCAAATCATCGTAAAATAAGGGTTTTTACCGCCACACCCCTGCCTGCCATGTCTGAATTCGTGCGTCCCAAACTCGAACTGCCCACCGGTCGCCGCAAGGTACTGATGCACTCGTGCTGCGCGCCCTGTTCTGGCGAAGTCATGGAAGCCATGCAGGCATCGGGCATCGATTATTCGATTTTCTTCTACAACCCCAACATCCATCCCGTCAAAGAGTACGAGATCCGCAAACAGGAAAACATCCGCTTTGCCGAGAAACACGGCATCGAATTCATCGACGCCGACTACGACATGGATAACTGGTTTGATCGGGTCAAAGGACTGGAAAACTCACCCGAGCGCGGCGAGCGTTGCACGGTCTGTTTCGACATGCGTTTCGAGCGCACGGCGCTGTATGCGCACGAACACGGCTTCGATACGATCACCAGCTCACTGGGGATTTCGCGCTGGAAGGACATGAACCAGATCAACGGCTGCGGCGAGCGTGCAGCGGGCCGCTATGACGATCTGGTCTACTGGACATACAACTGGCGCAAGGGCGGCGGATCTCAGCGCATGATCGAGATTTCCAAGCGAGAAAACTTCTATCAGCAGGAATACTGCGGATGCGTATATTCACTGCGCGATACAAACCGGCATCGCCGCTCGCAGGGGCGTGATCGGATTCATATCGGCGTGAAGTTTTACGGCAAAGAAGAGATCGTCGATCTGACTACGTTGAAAGACTGAGCACGTAGTAGCTCACCCACTGCGGGTGAACACTCCAGCGCCGCCAACATGCAACGACCGCCCCTGCAGGAGCAGCGTGGAATTCTAAACACCGCGAGCCGGGGTCTGCCGTGTAAAGGGCATGCCGACCCGTTGAGGCCGCCGAGCCTGGTGTGTCAGGCGGGGGGAAGTCGGCTGGGCATGTCTGAGCGCAGCGCAGCGGAGCGAGTTTGCCCAGCCGCCCCGCCTGACGCACCAGGCGAAGGGAAGTCTGGACGCGCAGGCGTCCAGACCGGCCGAATGGGTCGGCATGCCCTTTACACGGCAGACCCCGGCGGTTCAAGAACCCCACCCTACCGTCGCAACGACTCCCAAGCCTTCATCAACCTCTTCACCGAAACCGGCACAGGCGTCCGCAGCTCCTGCGCAAACAACGCCACCCGCAGTTCCTCCAACAACCACCGAAACTCATCCAACCCCGGATCCGAAGCCCCCTTCAACGCCGCCCTCGCACGCTGATATTGCGTAAGCAAAGGCGCCATATCAGACATCAACCGCGCATCCCGAGCCGGATCAGCCCGCAGCTTATCGATACGCGCCACAGCAGCCTTCAGATAGCGCGCAAAATGCGTCAGATGCGCATACGGCGTATCGCGAATGAACCACTTCGGCACCAGCGCCCCGATCTGCTGCTGCAGATCCGCATAAGCCGCCGCATGCGGTTTAGCCTGAGGCAGCTTGCGTTGCAGCGCTGCATACTCGGTCAGAATCGCATGCGACAGCCGAGCGACCTCCTGAGCCAACAGCCCCAACCGCCCCTTGCCATCTTGCCGCCGCGCCTCAAACGCCTGTTCATCAGCAGGCCACGGATCCGTCAAGCAAGCCTGCGCCAACGCACAGTCAATGATCTGGTCACGCAAATCCTCCTGCGTGCCCAAGTTCATATACAGCATGCTCATCTTGGTGAGATCAGGCAAATTCTTTTCCAGAAACTTCACCTGCTCACGCAAGCCGATCCGGAACAACCGCAACAACCCCGCACGATGATGGCGCTTGGCCTCATCGGGATCGTCAAACACATCCAGATCGCAATGCGTGCCACGATCCACCAGCGCCGGATAGCCAATGACCGATTGCCCCTTGCGCTTGATCTCCATGATCTCCGGCAACGCACCAAAAGACCACGAGGTCAGATTCTCATGCGCCAAGGCCTGAGCAACACCCGCATCGCGCACTGCCAACTGCTGAAACGTCGCTTGCGCCTGTTTGCCGAACTCGGCCTTCAACTGCGCCAGATTGCGGCCCGCCGCGAGCATGCGTCCGTGCTCGTCGACCACTTTGAAATTCATGAACAAATGGGCAGGCAAGGTCTCCAGCTTGAAATCGCCGGTAGCCGGACGAACCTGGACCTGATCCCACATGTCGGCGATCAAGGCATCCACCAGCCCGCGTTGCGGATCCGCCATGCGGTCGTACCAGCGATCATAGAACCCGGCCGCGTAATCAGGCAGCGGCACACAATGACGCCTGAGCTTTTGCGGCAGCGACTTCAGCAACAGATGCGCCTTTTCTTTCAGCATGCCCGGCACTAGCCATTCGCAACGAGCAGGGTCTATCTGGTTCAGCGCAAACAAGGGCACAGACAAAGTCACGCCATCACGCGGCGAGCCCGGCTCGAAATGGTAGTCCAGCGGCATGACTACGCCCTGCCACTCCACCTGTTTCGGAAACACATCCGTGGTCACGCCCGCAGCCTCATGCCTCATGAGCTCGTCACGCGTGAGCATCAGTGCGGCAGCGGCCGTTTTATCCAGGCCGTGCACCCATTTTTCCAGGCTCGCCGTCTGTGAAATCCCCTCGGGCAACTGACGATCGTAGAACGCATAGATCAACTCATCGTCGACCAGAATATCGGGACGACGCGCCTGGTGTTCGAGCTTTTCAATGCCAGCAATCAGTTTGCGATTGTGCGCAACGAATGGCAGGCGCGTGTCAATCTCGCCCGGCACCAAGGCCTGACGAATGAACAACTCGCGCGCATGCTGCGGATTGACGCGGCCATACTGAACGCGCCGCCCAGCGTAAACGATCAGGCCATACAACGTCGCGCGCTCATTGGCGACCACCTGCCCGGCTTTCTTTTCCCAACGAGGATCGGACCAATTGCGACGCAGCAGATGCGAGGCCACGCGCTCGAGCCACACAGGCTCGATACGTGCCACACAACGGGCATACAACCGCGTGGTCTCGACCAGCTCGGCGGCCACGATCCAACGGCCGCCTTTTTTCGCCTGACGCGAGCCCGGGTGTATATGAAAGCGGATATCGCGCGCACCACGGTAATAGCCGCCCTCGTCGCTCTTGAAACCAATATTGCCCAGCAACCCGGACAACAGCGCGAGGTGCAGCTGCTCGTATGTCGCCTCGGTCTGATTGACTCGCCACCCCTGCTCGCCCACCAGGGCCGACAACTGGGTGTGTACGTCGTGCCATTCACGCAATCGGATGGGGGACAGGAAATTCTGACGCAACAACGCCACAAGTTTGCGCTGCGACGCCTTATGCTGCACTTGTTCGCCATACCAACGCCAGAGCTTCAGAAACGACATGAACTCGGATTTGTCGTCGGCGAACTTGGCGTGCGCAGCCTCTGCCGCCTCACGTTCGGCCATGGGACGATCACGCGGATCCTGCACAGACAGCGCCGACGCGATGATAAGCATCTCCGCCAAGCATTGTTGCTCGCGTGCCGCCAGAATCATGCGGCCAATGCGAGGATCGACAGGAAGCTTCGCCAACTCGTGACCCGTGCGGGTCAGCACATATGACGAGCCCGTGCGCGAGGCCTCGTTCGCCTCGTCATCATCCGAGGCCGATACCAATTCGATCGCGCCCAACTCCTGCAGCAGATGATAGCCGTCGGCGATGGCACGCCCCGGTGGCGCCTCGACAAAAGGAAACTGTTCGATGTCGTCGAGCTTGAGCGACTTCATCCGCAGGATCACGGAGGCCAACGAGGAACGCAACACCTCAGGATCCGTGAACGCCGCACGGCCGTTGAAATCCAGCTCGTCATAGAGACGAATACACACGCCCGGCCCGATACGTCCGCAACGCCCGGCACGTTGATTGGCCGAGGCGCGGCTGATCGGCTCGATACGCAGTTGCTCGACCTTGTTGCGCCACGAATAGCGTTTGATACGCGCCAGACCGCTATCGATCACAAAGCGAATGCCCGGCACCGTCAACGAGGTTTCTGCCACGTTGGTCGCCAACACAATGCGGCGCGCATTGGTACGCGGATGGAAAATCTGCTCCTGCTCGGCCTGCGACAGACGTGCGTATAAAGGCAGCACCTCGGTGCCCGCCGGATGGTGTTTGCGCAAGGCCTCGGCCGATTCACGGATTTCGCGTTCACCTGGCAAGAACACCAAGACATCGCCAGGGCCATGACGCGCGCATTCATCGACAGCATCCACGATGGCGTCGATCAGATCGCGCTCTTCGTCACCCGCCAACCGCTCGCGATTCGACTTATTGCTGCCTGAGGCTTCGTCTTCGTCCGCCTCGTCACGCACCGGACGATAGCGTACCTCGACGGGATACAGACGTCCCGATACCTCGATGACAGGCGCCAAACGTAACCCGGTATGATCCTGGCCCGGATCTTCACTGCCGTTTCTCTCGTCTGCCGAAGCTGCTGATGCGACTTCTGGCGAACCCGCCGCCCCCTCGATCGACGCAAAATGGCGCGCGAACCGCTCGGCATCAATAGTCGCCGAGGTAATGATGACCTTCAGGTCGGGGCGCCGCGGCAGCAACTGTTTCAGATAGCCCAGCAGGAAATCGATATTCAGGCTGCGTTCGTGCGCCTCGTCGATGATCAGTGTGTCATAACGGCGCAGCAACGGATCACGCTGCGACTCGGCCAGCAAGATGCCGTCCGTCATCAGCTTCACCGAAGCATTCGGGCCGGTGCGATCATTAAAGCGCACCTGGTAACCAACGATTTCACCGAGAGGCGTGTTCAATTCCTCGGCGATGCGTTTGGCTACCGACGTGGCGGCCAGCCGGCGCGGCTGAGTATGGCCGATCATGCGCTGGCGGCCTCGGCCCAGTTCCAGGCAGATCTTGGGTAACTGCGTTGTCTTGCCCGACCCGGTTTCGCCGCTGACGATCACCACCTGATGGCTGGCAATGGCACGCGCGATCTCCTCTCGCCGAGCGCTGACCGGCAAGTCCTCGGGATACGTAATAACGGGAATGGGCCGCTCAGGCGGCGGCGCCTTGTCCGCCGCAGACGGACGCAACGCATCGCGCCGGCCTGGCTGACGCTTGCCCGACGGCGGCGCGTCGCGTACCGGGGCTTGCTCAGGCTTGCCCGACGAGGGCGCGTCGCGTCGCTGGCCTTGCTCGCGCTTGCCTGACGCATGCTCATCGCGTGGACCTTGCTCACGCTTGCCTGGCGTCTTGCCGCGCGCGGGCGGAGGGGAAACTTCTGACATGTGCGATTTATCCTTTAAGCCGCCATTATAAAAACTTGTCATGCCGGCACTGAGAGTGCCCTTTGTCCCGCCGCAATGGAACGAAGCCGCGCTCAATGGGCGGTCCGTGAGACCGAGCTGGTGCAGACTGTTGCATAGATACCCGTTTTGATTCGATTGATTTAGGGTTAGCCCCTGTCACAGTCATATAATTTCGTGCAGCGCCGCCCCACGCGGCACCGGCCACGCCTGTGAGCGTGCCTACGTCATCAGGAAGCTCATCCGCCCATCATGCCCGATCAGGAACCCGACACCGTCTCTGCCCAAGAAGCCCCCGAATTCGCCGCTGCCCAGTTTGTCCGATGGTTCCGGGACGTGGCGCCATATGTACATGCATTCCGAGGCAAGACCTTTGTGATCGCCTTTGGCGGCGAGCTGGTCCAGGCGGGAGCGCTCAATGCGCTGGTACAAGACTTGTCGCTATTGTCGGCGCTGGGAGTACGCATGATCCTGGTACACGGATCGCGTCCCCAGGTGAACGAACAACTGCGCCTGAAGGGATTCACCCAGCAGTTCGATCGCGGCCTGGCGCCCACCGACCCTGCTGCGCTCGAATGCGCCAAAGAAGCCGCAGGCGAAATCCGCCTGGATATCGAAGCCGCGTTCAGTCAGGGTTTGCCCAACACGCCCATGTCGCATTCGCATATTCGGGTGATTTCGGGCAATTTTGTCACGGCCCGCCCCACGGGCGTGGTTGACGGCGTGGACTACCAGCACACCGGACAGGTTCGCAAGATTGATGTCGATGCGCTGAAATTCGCCATTGAGCGGGGCTCGATTGTCCTGCTGTCGCCTTTGGGATTTTCACCCACGGGCGATGCCTTCAATCTGGCCATGGAGGACCTCGCCACCAGCGTCGCAGTGGCCCTGCGTGCCGAAAAATTGATTTTCTTGTCCAGTTCACCGGGCGTGTTGTCCCCCGATGGATCGGTGGACACTGAGCTCGCGCGCGTAGACGCCGACGCCTTGCTGCAGCAAGGCGATCTGGACGAAGACACTGCGTTTTACCTGCGGCACGCTTCGTTGTCGGTCAAACGCGGCGTGGCCCGTGCTCACCTCGTCCCCTACGCCTTGGACGGCAGCGTCCTACTGGAAATCTTTACCCACGATGGTGTCGGCACGATGGTGGTTGAGGACACGCTGGATGATCTGCGTCCCGCCACGCTGGACGATGTAGGCGCGATTCTGAGCCTGATCGAGCCGCTGGAGGCCGACGGTACGCTGGTGCCACGTCCGCGCAGCGTCATCGAGCGCGAGGTGGAACACTTCACCGTGCTGGAGCACGACGGCGTCATCTACGGTTGCGCAGCACTGCACCCCTACCCCGAGGAGCACATGGCCGAGATGGCCTGTCTCATTGTGCATCCGGAATGGCAAGGCACGGGCGAAGGCGAGATCCTGCTGCGACACATGGAGTCGCGCGCCCGCGCAATGGGCGCGCGGCGGCTGTTCGTGCTCACCACGCGCACCTCGCATTGGTTTATCAAGCGGGGCTTTGTCCAAGGCGGCATCGCGGATTTGCCCCGTGACAAGCAGAACAATTACAACCGCTCGCGTAACAGCCTGATTTTCATCAAGAAATTGTGATCACCTGAGCGGCCGCATCGGCCCTGAACCAGGCCTGCTGGACTGGCGGCTCGTATCGAGCAGGCCTGGACAGCGGGCCTGCTGGCGCTATCAGTCTGCTCCTGGCTCCCACGCCCATGCCAAGCCCGGTAAAATGGCAGATCTCATTCAAACCGGCAGCAAACCATGTCCCGTATCGTCAACTGTGTAAAACTGAAACGCGAAGCCGAAGGGCTCGATTTTCCGCCGTACCCTGGTGAAATGGGCACGCGCATCTGGCAAAGCATTTCCAAAGAAGCCTGGGAAGAGTGGAAACAGGTCCAGACGCGTCTGGTCAATGAAAACCGCTTGAACCTGGCCGACGCCCGCGCCCGCAAATACCTGCAACAACAAATGGAACGCTTTTTGTTCGAAGACGGCAACGTCGAAGCCCAAGGTTTCGTGCCGCCCTCGGAATGATCGCGATCGAATGATCATCATGCCCAGGCCCTCGCGGGCCCGGGCGGCGGGGCTCACGCCTCGCCGTTCGATTCCGCAGTCTCGGCCTCTACCTCGCCGCGAGCCTGGCGTTCAGCGTTTTTGGCGCCGGTATGACGGACATCCGCGCCCCTGACCAGATAGATCACACGTTCAGCCATGTTTTTCGCGTGATCGCCGATGCGCTCCAGCGCCCGCGCGATGAACACCATATCGATGGCGCGCGAAATCGTGCGCGGGTCTTCCATCATGTAGGTGATCAGATTGCGCAGCGCGCCCTTCCATTCGCGATCGACTTCTTTGTCATTGCGAACGACCTGAGCAGCCAACACAGGATCCAGACGGGCAAAGGAGTCCAGCACATCGTGCAGCATACGGCCCACGCTGGCGGCCATATGGCGGATCTCGATGACCGGCATAAAACGTTGATCGGCCTCGTACATGCGGCGCACAGTATTGGCGATCTTTTCTGCTTCGTCGCCGCAACGTTCCATGTCCGTCAGCATCTTGGACACGGCCAGCAACGTGCGTAAATCAATCGCCGTCGGCTGATGACGCGCCAGAATCAGGCCAATACGCTCGTCGATCTCGACCTCGAAGCGGTTGACCTGCTTTTCGCGCTCGCGCACCTTTTCGACCAACTCCATGTCGCCCGTAGGGATTGCGTCGACCGATTCCTGAATCATGGCCTCGACGACGCCGCCCATTTGCAAAAACTGCGAACGGACGCTTTCCAGATCGGCGTCGAATTGCTTGTTAGTGTGCTCCGTCATCCGGACTCCCTGCGTAGGTTTGTTCATGGCGTTACCCTTTGATGCGCAATGCGTGATGGGCCTGCCGACCCGCAAGGTTATGACTTAATTATGACAAGATTATTAATCGTGCCGCGCCGCCCCGCAAGCGGCGGAACGTCAGGATCGCTCAAGGCGCCGAATGCCGTTCTGCGTGGCCAATAACGCAATATGCGCCCCCACGCGCGCGAACAGACCGCAGGTCACTACCCCCGCCAGATTGTTCACGATGAGCTCCAGATTCGGCGCATCGTCAATCTGCAAACCCGACACATCCAGAATGATGTTGCCGTTGTCCGTCGTCACGCCTTCACGCAGCTTGGGCTGGCCGCCCAGGGCAACCAGTGAACGCGCCACCGATTCGCGCGCCATCGGAATGACCTCGACCGGCAAGGGAAAGCGCCCCAGACGCTCGACCAGTTTGGACTCGTCTGCAATACAGACGAACTGCTCGGCCACCGACGCCACGATTTTTTCGCGCGTGTGGGCTGCGCCGCCGCCTTTGATCATGTGCAGGTGGCCGTCGATCTCGTCTGCCCCGTCCACATAGACCGGCATGGTCGTCACGTCGTTCAGGTCCAGGACCTTGAGCCCATGGCTCGCCAGGCGCGCAGCACTGCGCTCGGAGCTGGCCACGGTGCCGCCCAACCGGCCTTGAAACCTGGCCAGGCCATCGATGAAAAGATCGGCGGTCGAGCCGGTGCCTACGCCGATGATGACGTCAGGGCCGACCAGAGGTTCAATCAAAGCCAGCGCCGCATCGGCGGCCTGTTGCTTAAGTTCTTGCTGAGTAAGCATGGTGCGCTAGCGTGCTGGAGCACGCAAAAAGTCAGTAAAAAACCGATATCCCACTTTTGATAGCAATATCGAACCTGGGATGCCAGCGCAGCAATTTAGCAGATACCCGGCCACGCCCGCGCCAAAATCGCGTCTATATCCAGTCCCGGAGGCAATTCGCCGATGATTCCGCCCGGCTGCACGAGCCGGCTGGCTACAAATGCGTCCGCCACCGCCGCAGGCGCAGTCTGGATCAACAACGCTGCTTGCCACAATCGCGCCAGTCCCGCTGCCACATGCCGCGCCTGAGCGGGATCGATCGCCTGTACGGCGTTCGCCGCCGCCTTCGCCGACCCCGTAGCGGCCTGGGGCAGCTGGTCCGATACCTGCATCAGCCATACATCCAAAGCATGATCATAAGCCGGCCATGCACCGCGCGCGACATCCAATTCCGCTCGCAACATCGCCAGTCCGTCGACATCGCGCTGCAACGCGCGCAATACGTCCAACGCCATGATGTTCCCCGACCCTTCCCAGATCGAATTCACCGGCGATTCGCGATATAGGCGCGCCAAAGGGCCGTCCTCGATATAGCCATTGCCGCCCCAGATCTCCATACATTCCGCGATCGCATTGATTGCACGCTTGCACACCCAGAGTTTGGCAGCGGGAGTCCCTACTCGCACCAAGGCCCGCGCGCAGACCCCCGCCTTCTCGTCGTCACGCTGATCGACCGCGCGCGCCAAACGCATCGCCCAGGTCGTTGCCGCCTCGCTTTCTAGAGCGAGGTCCGCCAACACCTGACGCATCAAGGGCTGCGCCGCCAGAGAATGACCAAACACCTGTCGATATTGCGCATGATGCGCTGCCTGCACCACCGCCTGGCGCAACAGTGCCGCGCTGCCCAACACGCAATCCAGGCGCGTTGTCGCCGCCATCTGCAATAACAACGGCAGCCCGCGACCCGGCTCGCCCATCAACATGCCCCAGGCCTGTTCGAACTCCACCTCGCCGCTCGCATTGCTGCGATTGCCGAGCTTGTCTTTCAAACGGCGGATACGCACTTCATTGCGGGGCCCGTCGGGAATCCAGCGCGGAACAAAAAAGCACCCTGGCCCTGCATCCGTATTTGCCAACACCAGATGCGCATCCGCTTGCGGCACGGAAAGAAACCATTTATGTCCCGTCAATCGATATACCTGGCCGCGCCCTTCCCGGTCCTGCGCCACGGCCTGGGTCGTAATGGCGCGTAGATCGGATCCCCCTTGTTTTTCGGTCAACCCCATTCCGATCAAGGCGCCGCGCTTGGCCGAGATAGGCGCGTCGGCCGGGTCGTACTCATGGGAGAACACTGCGGGCAGCCATTGTTGAGCAAAATCGATCGCTCCGGCAGGCTCGCTCTGCAGCAAGGGCACCGCCGCGAATGTCATCGTCGTAGGGCATAACGTACCAGCCTCGACCTGCCCCTGCATCAAGTAGGCCGCGGCACGCGCGACTTGGTGACCGGACCGTGTCGATACTTGCGCATGCGCCGGCTGCGTGGCTGAGGCCAGCCATGCCTGGCTATGCAAACCTCGCGCCACGATCCCCGACATCAACTCGTGCCAGGCTACATTGAATTCCACCTGGTCAACGCGATGGCCGTTGCGGTCGTACCCCACCCAACGCGGCGAGTAGCGGTTCGCCAGCTCTCCCGCTTCTAATGTGTGGGCACGTCCCAGCCACGCGCCGTGCTCGCGCAACGTAGTGTCCCAATCGGCAGCCCCTTCACGCTGCACCGCCTGCCTTAACACGACATCTGTGTCGTACAAGGAATAATCCTGCAGCGGCGCTACTTGATTGCGGACAACGTGCGTATGAAACGTCGACATACCGGCCTCCGACTCGATGTGGCGCGATCGCAGCGATCACTTTCCTTTTTATACTCCAATGGCCATCGGCTCACCCCTCATCACCCAACACCCGCTGCGCATCCTCGTCCGGCAAAGCCTCGACGGTCTTCAGGTTGCGCAGCATGGCCCGGGTACGCACTTCCGTCTGCCCGAGCTTGCTGCTGGCGGTATCCAAGGTTTTTTTCACGCTTGCCAAGGACTCGCCGAACTTCGCGAACTCAGTTTTCACTGCACGCAGTACCTGCCAGACTTCGGAGGAGCGCTGTTCGATCGCCAGCGTGCGGAATCCCATTTGCAGGCTATTGAGCAGCGCGGCCAAGTTGCTCGGCCCCGCTACGTTCACACGCAAACTCTGCAATTTATCCAACAAGCCGGGCCGGCGCAGAACCTCGGCATACAAGCCTTCTGTCGGCAAAAACATGATCGCAAAATCAGTCGTATGCGGTGGCGCCACATATTTCGCAGCGATCTGGCGTGCCTGCAACTCCACGGCTCGAGCCAGGGCCGCCCCGGCTGCCCGTTCACCTTCGGAATCCACGGCGTCGTAAGCGTCCATCAAGCGCTCGTATTCTTCTTTGGGGAATTTGGCATCGATCGGCAGCCACACCGGTTCGTCCCCTGCAGCTCGCCCTGGCAACCTGATGGCGAACTCGACAACAGCATCACTGCCCGGCACCGTTTTGACGTTGCTGGCGTATTGATCGGGCGTCATGACGTCCTGAATCAAGCGGGCCAGCTGCACCTCGCCCCATGTGCCGCGCGATTTCACGTTGGTCAACACGCGTTTCAGGTCGCCCACGCCGGCGGCCAACGACTGCATTTCGCCCAGCCCCTTGTGCACCGCATCCAATCGATCCGACACGAGCTTGAACGACTCGCCCAGCCGCTGTTCCAGCGTGGCATGCAGTTTTTCATCGACGGTCCGGCGCATCTCATCGAGCCGCGCCCCATTGTCTGCCTGCAAGGCTTGCAAGCGTTGGTCTACCGTCTGACGCACATCCTGCATGCGTCGGTCATTCAAGGCCACCAGGCCCTCCAGCCTTTCGCTGAATTGAGCCGAAAATCGCGCCAGGGACTCCGCATATTCTGCACGCGCAGCCTGCGCGTCGCGCGACAAGGCGGTACGCAGTGATTCCTGGCCTTGCGCCAGTTCCGTACGCAAACCACGAGTTGATTCGGCAAACTCCGCCCGCAGTCCCCGCTGGCTGTCGTCCAGATCCGCACGCAACGCACGCTCCAGACGATCCAGTCCGTCCATCAGTGTCTCGATGTGCGAGTCTTCAGGTGATCGTAACCAGAGGCGCACTAGAATCAAAAGACTCACAACGGCGGCTACAGTGGCCACCACGATCATCCAAGGCAAGGCTTGCGCCCACGGAAAAGCATCGATCAAGGGCAATCTCCCGAAAGCGCTATTGTAGGCTGGGAACAACACTATCTCAGACGACAAATCCAGGACGAAGCTGCCCTGTACACGCAGCCTCCTCTACGCTGTCTCACTCTTGCCCGAGCCAGGCCATCGACCCTGGCGCAAGCCCAGGTTGCACAATCTCCGCTTAACTTCGACAATCCTGAAACATAAAGAACATTCGCCAACATCGTTGTGCAACAAAATTTTTCTACCCTGGATGTCCTAAACGGCGCCAGACAGCCCGATCTCCTGCCCGCCTCTGTCGCCGCAGACACCTCCTGTATACGCTCGAGCAGCTTTACCGCCGTGTTCGGCCCCCTGGACCTGACTCACGCACAGGTACTGGCCAGAGGCGCAGACCGCTATGTTTTTCAGCATCCGCATGAGCCCTCGTTGCTGATCAAAGTCATCAACATGGATGCCTACGCGGCCTACCTGGAACGCAAGCCGCTCAAGCGTTTCTACAAGCAGTTCCAGCGCGAGAGCGCCTATCGGGTCTATCTGAACGAACTATCGGAATACGTCACCACGACGACTGTTCCGTCGGGAGTGTGGAATGTCCCCATGTCACGCGTGGTCGGCCTGGCGCAAACCACATTGGGACTCGGCCAGTTGGTAGAAAAAATCAGCGACGACAACGGCCTCCTGGCTCCGACGCTGGCCAACATCATTGCCCGCGAGGGGATCTCACCCGCCCTGAGCGATCAACTGGACGCCTTTTTCGACGACCTGATTGATGCGCATATCGTCATCAGCGACCTCTCTGCCAAAAACATTGCCCTGGGCAACAATGCCGACGGCAAAAAAGGCATGTATCTGATCGATGGATTCGGCGTGTTGCCGTTGATCCCGCTGTATGCCTGGAGCAAGCGGTTGAACAAGATGCGCATGCGCCGCAAATACACCGAATGGCGGGCCCGCATTCAACGCCAGTACGACGAAAGCCAAGCCGCCGCTCAGGGCACGATCACGCCGTAACGATCCATCCAGTCGTAATCACGATGCGGCACCTGCCCGCGGCGCAATGGATTGCGCGTGCAGAATGCCGCATACACCGGGTCGACATAGCGATAACGCAAATGCTCGTCCCGCCCCGCAGGAATGCCCAGACGAGCCGTACTGATCAGACGATCAGGCGATTGGCCGATGTCTTCCACAAAAAAGGTCTCGGGATCAAAACGCTGCGCATCCCATTCGGGGACTTTCAGGCCCAGCGCGCGGCATAGCAAGGTTTGCCCCGCGCACAGACGCCCTGGCGGCCGAGGCTGTCCTTTGGCATCGGGATTCAGCGCCTGCATCTGCGCCAGCGACTCGGGTCCGGATACGACATCGGACCACGGATACGCCGACTTGATCAGCACCGCATTGCCTGGCCCGCCGGCACTGAAATTCAACGAGTCGCCGCCACGGGCGTAGTACATATATACCGTGCCGCCATCCATGAACAACGCGCGGCGCTTGTGCGTATAGCCCAGCGAGGCATGGCTGCCTTTTTCAGTCAGGTAATACGCCTCAGTCTCGATGATGCGCGCCGACAGCCACAAACCATTCAGGCGCCGCCTGATGACTTTGCCCAGCAGTTCGCGTGCCAGCTGGCTGGCGTCGCGATCAAAAAAATCGTCGGGCAGCGCCGGCCCGGGACCTTTTGCCATCGTCAGGCAAAGCGCTCGCCGTAGCGCTTTTCCGAGAACCCGACGGTGACTTCGCCATCGGCAGTCACCGTCACGGGACGGCGCACCAGGGCCGGATACTCGGCGATCAGCTTCGTCCATTCGGCATCGGTCTGCGCGGCCTTGCGCTCGTCAGACAGGGCGCGCCAGGTCATCGAGGTTCGGTTGACCAGCTTTTCCCAGCCGCCGACCTTGCCTGCCCAGGCTTTCAGTGTAGCGGCCGGCACGGGATGATCGCGATAATCGACGAACTCGTGCGCCACACCATGCGCGGACAACCAATCGCGTGCCTTGACGCAAGTGCTGCATTTGTTCAGGCCGTATAGCGTTGTCTGTTGCTTCATTTTGAATCGGATTCCTTACGCTGTTGCAGACGATTGAGCACGATCACGCAGATGCCCACTGCCAGGATAAACAGAGTGGCCAGCGCGTTGACTTCGGGCTTTAGCCCCAACCGTACGCGAGAAAAGACTTCCATAGGCAGGGTCGTCGAACCCGGTCCCGACAGAAACGACGCCAACACGACGTCATCCAGCGAGAGGGTAAACGACAGCAACCAGGCCGCTATCAATGCCGGCGCAATCAACGGCAGCGTAATCCGGAAAAACACCGTCAACGGCGTCGCCCCCAGATCCAGCGCGGCCTCTTCGAGCGAGCGATCCAGGTCGCGGATCCGCGCCTGAAGCACCACCGCCACATACGCTACGCATAACGTGACATGGCCCACCCAGATGGTAAAGGTGCCGTTTTCCGCAGGCCAGCCCAGCAGGCCTCGCATTTCCACAAACATCAACAGCAGCGAAATACCCAGCACCACCTCGGGAATCACCAGAGGCGCGCTGAGCATCCCCAGATACAGGGTAAAACCGCGAAACCGCCCCATGCGCCCGAGCACGTAGCCGGCCCAGGTGCCGATGATGACTGCCGCCGTGGCCGTCAACGCCGCGATCTTGAACGACAGCCACGCCGCGCTCAACAACGCACTATCGTTGAACAACGCGTGATACCAGCGGAACGAAAAGCCGCTCCATGATGTGACCAATGGCGAATCGTTGAACGAAAACACCATCAAGCTGAGAATGGGCACATACAAAAAGAAGTAGCCCAGTCCCAGTGCCAAGCCGCGCGCGGTTTTGTTGGGCCCCTTCATGCCTGCCCCCGCGTTGCCATGTCTTGTTGACGCACCTGGCTGTACTGGAACAAAGCCAGCGGCACGAGCAATAGCAGCACCATGATGCAAGTCACCGCGGATGCCATCGGCCAGTCTGCATTATTGAAGAACTCGTTCCACATCACGCGCCCCATCATCAGGGTATCGGCGCCACCCAGCATCTCCGGAATGACGTATTCCCCCACCGATGGAATGAACACCAGCATGGCGCCAGCGATCACGCCCGGACGCGACAGCGGCACCGTAATGCGCCAGAAGGCCTGCCACGGGCGCGCGCCCAGATCGTAGGCAGCCTCCAGCAAGCGCAAATCCATCTTCACCAGATTGGCATACAAAGGCAGGATAAAGAAAGGCAAATACGCGTAGACCAGGCCTATGTATACCGCCAGATCGGTGCGATAGATTTCCAGAGGACTGGAAATCAGCCCGATACTCATCAGGAATTTATTCAGCAAGCCGTCATTACGCAGAATCCCGACCCAGGCATAGACCCGCAACAACAGCGAAGTCCAGAACGGCAGAATCACGCCCAACAGCAAAAGATTGCGTATCGAGGGCGACGAGCGCGCGATGTAATACGCCATCGGATAGCCGATCAACACGCAGCACACGGTCGTGATCGCCGCCATCTTCAGCGAACTCAGATACGTGTCCAGATACAGGCTGTCGGTGAATAACCGGATATAGCCTGCCAGATGCAGACTGAACTGCACCGCCTCGTCTTTGAACTCAGTCAGCGCCGTGTATGGCGGAATGCCGAACTGCAGCTCGGCAAAGCTGATCTTGAGCACCAGAAAAAACGGCACCAGCAGAAACAGCGCCAGCCAGAGATACGGCGGCACAATCGCCAGCGTGCGTCCTGAGGGCATCAAATCGCGTAGTGCGGGCAGTTTCATGATGCCAGCACCGTCGCGCTGTCGGCGCTCCAACTGACGTAGATCTCCTCGTCAATACCGGGCGCATCGATCTGGGCCAATTGCAGACTGGGCACGCTCGCCTCGACAACTTTGCCCGAGTCCAGACGTATCTGGTACAGCGCATAGCTGCCCATCCAGGCCATATGGCTGACCATGCCGTGAGCCCAGTTATAGTCGCCCTCGGGCTGAGTCCGCGAGACCACCAGCCGCTCCGGCCGGATCGACACGTGAACCTCCATGCCCAGCGGTTCGCTCACCCCATGGCTGACATAGAGCGGGCGCGTCAGCTCCGCACACTCGATCGCGACGTGATCGGGCTCATCCACCACGATCGTGCCGGTCAGCAAATTGGTTGAGCCGATAAAGCCCGCCACAAAGCGCGAATTCGGAAACGCGTAAACATCCTGCGGCGTGCCGCATTGCACGATCTGACCCTCGGTCATGACCGCCAGGCGATGCGCCATGGTCATGGCTTCTTCCTGGTCGTGCGTCACCATGATGCAGGTCACACCGACCTGCTCCAGGATCTTTACCAGCTCGATCTGCGTCTTTTGCCGGATCTGCTTATCCAGCGCGGACATGGGCTCGTCCAGCAGCAAGAGTTTCGGCCGCTTGACCAGACTGCGCGCCAGCGCGACACGTTGCTGTTGCCCGCCTGACAACTGATGCGGCTTGCGGCGCGAATAGCCGGCCATCTGCACCAGATTCAGCGCCTCGAACACGCGATCATGAATTTCCGCGCGGTCCACGCCCTCTTGTTTCAGGCCAAAAGCCACATTGGCCTCGACCGTCATATGAGGAAACAACGCATACGACTGGAACATCATGTTCACCGGCCGCCGATACGGCGGCACACTGGTGATGTCCTCGCCATCCAGCATGATCTGGCCGGAGGTCGCTTCCTCAAAGCCCGCCAGCATGCGCAACAAGGTCGACTTGCCGCAGCCGGAGCTGCCCAGCAAGGCGAAAATCTCATTGCGCTTGACCGCCAGATTGACCGAACGCACGGCGACCACGTCGCCAAAAATCTTGACCAATTCGGAGACCTTGACGAACTCGTCAGGGTCTGCCGAATGTTGTGCCGTGTAACGGCTTTCACTCATGATCGCTATCGTCCGGACTTGAGTTCCGCCCACATGCGAGTCTGCAGGCGCTGGATATTCATCGGCTGGGCCTTGATCACGTACAGTGTCTTGGCAACGTCTGGCGGCGGGTAAATCATCGGATTATCAGCCACATCCTTGACCACGAATTCCCGCGCGGCCTTGTTGGCGTTGGGATAGAACATGGTATTGGTGATGGCCGCATGCACCTTGGGCGTCTCGATATAGTTGATGAAGGCATGAGCCTCATCCACGTGGGGAGCGTCTTTCGGAATCGCCATCACATCAAACCACGCGGGCGCACCGCCCTTGGGGATGAAATAGTTGATTTCGTAGGGTTTCTTGGCGTCTTGTGCACGCTTGCGAGAGATCATCACGTCTCCCGAAAAGCCATACACCATGCACAGATCGCCCACCGCGAGCTCGTCAATATAGCCCGAGGAACTGAATTGGCGAATATAGGGCCGGATTTGCTTCAACAGATCCAGTGCGGCCTTGTAATCGTCGGCGTTTTCGCTGTTGGGATCTTTGCCCAGATACTTGAGCACGGCAGGAAACACCTGCGCCGCCTCATCCAGCATGGAAATACCGCATTCCTTCAGCTTGGCGGCGTTTTCGGGCTTGAACAACATGTCCCAGTTCGCCAGATCGGCGTTCTCGCCCATGATCTGCTTGACCTTGGTGACGTTGTAACCGAGGCCGTTGGTGCCGTATCCCCAGGGAATCACATGCTCGTTACCCGGATCGATCGTAGCGACGAGCGCCATGATGTCGGGATCCAGATTCGACCAGTTGGGGATCTTGGACTTGTCCAGCTTTTGATACAAGCCGCCCTGGATCTGGCGCGAGGCGTAATGCGTCGACGGCACGACCACGTCGTAGCCCGATTTGCCGGTCAGCAGCTTGGCTTGCAGCGTGTCGTTGTTGTCGTAGACATCGTAACGGACCTTGATGCCGGTCTCGCGCTCGAAACCGGGAATCGTGTCCGGGGCCGTGTATTCCGCCCAGTTGTAAACGTTGACGACTTTGTCCTGCGCCCATGCACCGGACGCAGCAGCCGCAGCCAACGCTACCCCTAGCGTCCACTGCATTCCCGCCTTTATCTTCATCGCGAGCCCCTTTTGCTGCATTCTGTGAATGCTAAATTGCTAAAGGGCAAAATGATAAAGCCTTTTTACCGGCGGTTGACTATAGGATCGGGGGGGAATGTCGGTGAATTAGGGGGAAGATTGGTCCAGACAGATGGAGAGTGTCTCTATCGGGCATGACAAGCTAGTTCCAGACAGGCACAAGGTTTCTCTATTTAGACGTCCCTATCGGGGGCCAGAAAGCCTTGCCGGGCCTATCGCACGGACTCGCCCCATGACCAGGGGGCTCGGTCCGCTACGCGGACTAAATCCGTGCTCTACGGCCCGGCAAGGCTTTCTGGCCCCCGACAGGGACTCACAGCAGCAACTGCCCTCGGCTGCTAGCTGACCATCGCCGATGACCACTCAAATGTCACCCACATGCGACGACCGCCCCTGCAGGGAGCATTGTGGAATCCAAAACACTGGAGCCGGGGTCTGCCGTGTAAAGGGCATGCCGACCCGTTGAGGCCGCCGAGCCTGGTGTGTCAGGCGAAGGAAAGTCTGGACGCGCAGGCGTCCAGACCGGCCGAATGGGTCGGCATGCCCTTTACACGGCAGACCCCGGCGGTTTAAGGACCCCAACGCCCCAAAACTACCCGGCACCATCCCCCATGCACCCACGATAAGCCCGATCCACCCGCTCCCACAAAGCCACCCCACGCTCACCGCCCACCTTTTCGAGCGACCGACGCAATCGCAGCAGATTAGCCCGCCGCCGTTGCTCAGACACCCCACCTGCCGTACCTCGATCGAAGTCGATCAACCAAGCCTGCCCCCGAGCATCCAGCAGAATATTGAAAGCATTCAGATCCGCATGCCACACTCCCAACCGATGCATAGCAGCGATAGCCGCAGCCGCGGCATCCCAAACCGGCTCATCCAACAAATGCGCCAACGGACGAACATCCGGAATCCGTTCAACGATGATCGCGGCACGATACGTCAACCCATGGCGCCAGTAACCCGCAGCCAGCGGCGCCGGCACACTGAGCCCCCGCTCCCGCATCATGGCCAGTAACCGATATTCTCGAAAACTGCGCGTGCGAGCCTCACCTTGCCAGAAATACGCATCCCGGCTCACCTTGGCAACCAGCCCGCCCCTGCGGTATCCACGCAAGACTCCTTGCCAGCCGTCGCCCTCGACAAACCAGGCCGCCTGACGCCCGCCGGCATCGACGGGACGGGCCCGATCCCCGTAAAACGCAGGATCAAGCAAACGCGGATCGGGTGCTCCTAAACGAACATCGCACAGCATGGCCCCCACAGGCGCGTCCTGCCAGGCCAGTCTTTGAATCCCGGTTCCGTCCTGATCACACTCAGCCGTCACGGTTGCGCATCCAATCGGCAACGCCGTAAAAAGCCTCCAACAGGCGATCCACCAATTCCGGCGAGAACCCCTCGTCCTGCATGGCCCGTCCCATGCAGGCCAGCCACTGGTCACGCTCAACACGGCCGATAGAAAACGGCAAGTGACGGGCTCGCAAACGGGGATGACCGTAACGCTCTATGTAATAGTTGGGCCCGCCAAAATAACCACAAAGGAACAGAAAAAGCTTGTCACGGGCCGAGTCCAGGCTCGGGCCATGCACGCCTCGCAACACGGCGAAATCGGCCTCCATCTCCATCAGATCGTAAAAACGATCCACCAGCGAGCGGATGGCGGGCTCGCCCCCCAGAGTCTCGAACAGGGTGACCGACGTCTCCAGAGACTCGGTCTTGGGTTGCACACGGGTAGCAGTCATTGCATTTCTCGTAAAACAGGCGAATCAAGCCTCTCGCAGCGTCAGCAAAGGCGGCGTGCGCAACACTCCGCGCAGCGCCATCGCAGCCCCAGCCCAGGCAGCCAGCATACCGACGCCTACGCCGACCAGCCACGGCCAGACACTCAGCGTAATCCGAAAATCGAAAACATAGGTCGATAACGCCCAGGCAATCGTGCTGGCTCCAGCGGCGGCCAGCAGCCCCGCCAGCCCGCCGACCGCCAACACCTCCAGTCGCTGAGCCCGGGCCAACTGATTTCGCGTCGCTCCCAGAGCGCGCAACACCGCAGCCTCGCGAATGCGTTCGTCCCGCGTCGCCGTCAACGCCGCAGCCAGGACCAATACGCCCGCAATCAGCGTAAAGATGAACAACAACTGCACAGCAGTGATGACCTGATCCAGCACGGACTGCAGCTGATTCAGGATCGAGCCCACGTCGAAAACCGTCAAATTGGGAAACTGCCGGAG
Source organism: Bordetella genomosp. 4 (assembly GCF_002261185.1). Lineage (GTDB taxonomy): Bacteria > Pseudomonadota > Gammaproteobacteria > Burkholderiales > Burkholderiaceae_B > Bordetella_A. The sequence goes on along the minus strand of NZ_NEVQ01000012.1, from coordinate 226,010 downwards.
CAGCTCACGCGGCAACGCGGCCTGGTCGGCCGGCAGATGAAACGACGTAATCCAGCTCTGCGGCAAGCCTTCCAACGCAGCCGGGGACAGCACCGCAAAAAAGTTGACCTGCATAGAGTCCCAATCGACCGCGCGCGTCCCCGACACGGTGACATCGACCTGCTGACCGGCAATATCAAAGGTCAGGACATCGCCCACAGACAAGCGCAGCGTCTGCGCCAGCCCCGACTCCAACGAGACCTCGCGCGCCGCAGGATCGAGCCAGCGGCCCTGTTCGATGCGATTCGCGGCGGGCAGCTGATCGCCATATGACAGATTGAATTCTCGATCTACAAGCCTTTTGGCGCGGGGTTCTTCGTAATCGGCCGGGCCCACCGGGCGGCCATCGACTGCGACCAGACGGCCGCGAATCATCGGCCATAGCGTGGCCTTCTGTATCCCATGCGCCGTCAGAAAATCCTGCACCGGCTGGCGTTGATCCGGCTGAATATTGATCAGAAAGCGGTTAGGCGCATCGGGCGGCAACGTGCGCTGCCAGCCCGCAACCAGGTCCGTGCGCGTCATGGCCAGCAACAAAAGCGCCATCAGCCCAATGGCCAAGGCGCAGACCTGGGTGATCGTCGCAGCACGGCGGCGCACCACCCCAGCGAGCGCGAAACGCAATGCGGGCATCCCAGCGGCCAAGCCGCGCAGCCGTGCCAGCCCCAACACACACAGCCAGGCCACCAACGCAAACGCGCCAAACGCGCCCAGAAAGCCCCCGGCCACCACGCCACCCAGGCGAGCATTGCCAGCAAACCACCAGATCAACAGGGCAAAGCCCACTGCGCCAAAGACATATCCCACAATGCTGCGAGCCCGTATCGTGTCGGCATCGCGGCGCAATACCCGAGCAGGCGGCACGTGACGCAACTGTGCCAGCGATGGCAAAGCGAATCCCAGCAATAACAAGACGCCGGTCACCAGGCCCTGCAAAGCAGGCACGCCCGAGGGCGCCGGCAATTGGGTATCAATGAGGCTGCCCAGGGCCAACACCAGCCCTTGGTGGACCGCGAACCCGATCAGGCACCCCACCGCCGAGGCGGCCAGCCCAACCAGGGTGAATTCCAGCACCAGCATCTGGCTGATCTGCCGCTGCACCGCCCCCAGGCAGCGCATTACCGCGATCCCGTCACGATGCCGCATCATGAACCGCCCGGCAGCCAGAGCGACCGCCACAGCCGAAATCAAGACGGCCAACAGCGCCACCAGCGACAAAAAGCGCTGGGCGCGATCCAAGGTACGCTGAACCTCGGGACGGCCCGATTCCAACGTAGCCAACTTCTGCCCTCGCTGCAAATGCCCGCCCAGCCAACTGGAGTACGCCGCCACTGCGTCAGGTTCGCCGGCCGCCAGCAAGGCATAATCAATCCGGCTGCCCAACGTCACCAACCCGGTCGCAGCCAGATCGTCGGACCGCATCATCACGCGCGGCGCCACGTTCACAAACTGCATTCCCCGGTCGGGTTCATAAGTAATGACGCGCGCCACGCGAAACCGGCTGTCGCCCAGGCCGATGGTATCCCCGACATTGATGCCCAGCAGCGCCAGCAACTGCGCGTCGGCCCACACCGTACCCGGCGCAGGAATATCGCGCGTCGCCGCCCCCTCGGTGTATGGGTCATCAGCGACCCGCAAACTACCGCGCAGGGGGTAGCCCGCCTCGACCGCCTTGAGCGAGACCAATTGCGCTCCGTCGCCTGCACTGGCCATCGACGGAAACTGCAACGTGCGGGATACCTCCAATCCACGGTCGCGCGCGGCCGCGATGAAATCGGCCGGAATGGGCTCGTCTGCATCGAGCAGCAGATCTGCCCCCAGCATCTGGCTGGCATCGCGCTCCAATGCCCGGCCGACCCGGTCCGCCAGGAACCCCACACTGGTCACAGCCGCAACGGCCACAACCAGAGCCAGCACCAGCAAACGCAATTCGCCCGCGCGCGCATCTCGCATCATCATGCGAGCCCCTTGCGCCAACGTGGCCAGAAAACGGCTTCTGCGCGACCCGCGAGACGGCGGCGCAGCATTGCCTGGCGCCGAGTTGGCCTGGCGACGATCCGACGGCGACGCTGCAGACGGTTGCGTATCGCGCGCAGAGCCCGACGGCTGCGCAGAAGTAGGAGAATCAGGGAAATCCATCATTCCGCAATGGTAACCAATCGCCGTTTCAATGGCCGATTGTCAGGTGAATGCCGCTATCATGCCCGCTGGGCGTAACATGCGACCGACAACATTAGAATTCGTTCCCAACTAGGAGAAGACACTATGCGCAAGACTTGGCTTGCTGCCACGATTTTTGCCGCCTGCGCGGTAACCGCCGCGCTACCCGCCGCTGCTCAGAATACGCTGAAAATGGCCTACGCCCTGTCGACCTCGTCCCACTACGGGGCCGGCGCAGATGCCTTTGCCAAGTCCATCGAGGCCTCGACCGGCGGTAAATACAAGGTCCAGCAATTCGCCAATAGCGCCCTGGGCGGCGAACGCGAAGTTATCGAGGGCCTGCAAATCGGCACCATCGATCTGGCCATTGTCTCGACCGGTGCAACCCTGAACTTCGTGCCGGAAACCGGGGTGTTCGACATTCCGTTCCTCTTGCGTGACCTGCAGCACGCCCGCAAGGTCCTGGACAGCCAGATCGGTCAGGACATGCTCGCAAAATTCCCCGACCGCGGCATCATTGCACTGGCATGGGGCGAACAAGGTTTCCGCCACCTGACCAACAACGTCCGCCCCGTGAAAACGCCGGCCGACGCCAAGGGCCTGAAAATCCGCACCACCGAAAACCCCATTCACATCACGGCTTTCCGCGCGATTGGCATTCTGCCCACGCCGATGGCCTGGCCCGAGGTTGCCACCGCCTTGCAACAAGGCACCATCGACGGACAGGAAAACCCGCTGTCGGTCATCACCTCGGCCAAGCTCTCGCAAGTCCAGAAATACCTGTCATTGACCGGCCATGTCTACGGCCCCGCACTGGTGCTGATGTCGCCTAACGTCTATGACAGCCTGTCGGACGAAGACAAAGCCAAATTCAAAGAGGCAGGCAAGCTTTCCGCCCAGGCCATGCGCGACTTCGTCGACAACATCGAGAAAACCGGCGTCGAACAACTGCGCAAGGAAGGCATGCAGGTCACGACTGAGGTCGATCGCACTGCGTTCGCTGCCGCGGTGGAGCCGGCCTATCCCGAGTACTACAAGAAGTTCGACAAAAAGCTGATCGACGCGATCCGCGACACGAAGTAAGCCGATCGGTTCGGCCCGGCCGGGCTGCCCTGGCGGCAACCCGGCCGACTTGTTTTTTTCGTATTCCTCTCACGTCCGCATTTGGATTTCACTATGCGTATGCTCAGTCTCGCCGAACGCGGCCTGTTCAAGGCCGTATCGGTCATCGCACAGATTCTGCTCGTCGCCTCGGCGGCGGCCGCCTTTTATCAAGTCATTGCGCGCTTCATCCTGCAGTCACCTGCCGACTGGAGCGAGGTGCTGACCCGGGCTCTCCTCATCTGGACTGTGCTCCTGGGCATCGCCCTGGCCTTTCGCCAAGGCGCGATGATCAGCGTCGAACTGCTGCACAACCTGCTCAAAGGCCGCAAGCAGCGTTGGCTGGAACACCTCATCGCGATCGTCTGCATCGGATTCCTGGTATTCATCGCCTGGATCGGAGGCCAGATGACGTATCGTGTGCGCTTTCAGAATGTCCCCAGTCTGGACATCCCGATTTCCTGGATTTACCTGGCGATTCCCGTCGGCGCCTCGCTGGCCGCGATCGCGGTATTGGCGCGTTGGATACTCGGCGCCGACGAGCCTGCCCCGGTGCGTAACGACGCCCAAGGCTGACATCCCATTCCTTTAGACGCATAGCATCCAGGCTTTCTGTCATGTCCCAACTAATGATTCTCACGATGCTGATCTTCTTCGGGCTCTCAGTGCCCGTGGCGATCGCCATCGGATTGGCCAGTGTGACTGGCGTATCCATCGCCGGCCTGCCCTGGCTCGTGATCGCGCAACAACTCTACGCTGCGCTGGATAAATACCCTCTCGTCGCCGTGCCTTTCTTTATCCTGGCCGGCAACCTCATGGAGGCCGGCGGCATCTCGGAGCGCATGGTCGAGTTCGCCAAGAGCGTGGTCGGCGGCATTCAAGGCGGCCTGGCCTGCACCTGCGTGCTGACCTGCATGATCTTTGCCGCCGTAGCGGGCTCCAGCGTCGCGACGACCTTTGCAGTAGGCGCGATCCTCATTCCGGCGATGATTCGTCACGGTTATCCCGCGCCCTTTGCCGCCTCGCTGCAGGCCAGCGCGGCCGAACTCGGCGTGATTATTCCGCCGTCGATCCCGATGATTCTGTTTGCGGTATCTACCGATACCTCGACCGGTGAACTGTTCATCGCGGGCGTGGTACCCGGCCTGCTCATCGGCGGCGCCCTGATGCTGTATGTCTGGCTCTACGCCAAACGCAACAACCTGGGCAAACGTGACGGCGAAGGCCGGCTGCCGCTGTGGCCGGCATTCAAACGCGCCTGGCTGGCTCTCTTGATGCCAGTCATTATCCTGGGTGGCATCTACGGCGGTATCTTTACCCCCACCGAGGCCTCCGTCGTCGCGGTGATGTACGCCGTCATCGTTGGCAAGTTCGTCTACGGCAAGCTCAGCTTCCGCACGCTATCCGAGACCCTGCACCGCTCGGTCGTCTCGACCTCGGTGATCATGTTCATCATTGCCAACGCGGGCGTCTTCAGTTTCCTGCTCAACCGTGCCGGCGTGCCCGATGCGTTGGGCGCCTGGCTGGCGCAGCTCTTTCACGACAAGACGACGTTCCTGCTCGGCGTGAATGCCGCCCTGTTCGTGATCGGGATGTTCATCGAAACGTCAGCCTCGGTCGTCGTGCTGGCCCCGTTGCTCCTGCCTGTGGCCATGCAGTTCGGCATCGAACCCGTGCATTTCGGCGTCATCATGGTGGTCAACCTGGCGCTCGGCATGATTACCCCGCCCTTTGGCGTGAATCTGTTTGCAGCTTGCGCCGTGGCCAAGCTGCCGCTCGAACGCATCGTCAAGCCCCTGATTCCGTTCGTACTGGTCGTGATCGCGTGCCTGATGGTGATTACGTATTGGCCAGGCTTGTCGCTGGGGCTGCGTGATTTGGTCTACGCCAAATAAATGTAGTACCGTTTCAGGCGCTATGAACGTCCCTTTCCCCATCCGCCAGGAATGCCCGCCCGGGGCCTGTGTCTGCGACCGCGAGCGATTGCTCGCCACGCCGGATGGGGACATCCGCATTCTGCGGCTCACCCGCGAAGAAGAAAAAAAACTGGTCGCCCGCCTGGAAAACCTGAGCAGCCTGGACGACCTGCGGCACATGCAACAACGCATGCACGCATTGCTGGGCCTCTCGCTGACGGTGACCCCAGGCCCGAACGAAGTCCGCACCGTACGGGGTCTGCAAATCGACATCGCCGATCAACCAGGACTGTGCAACAAGACGCGTCAGACGCTGCCCGCTGCGATACGCCGCGCGCTGGATCGAAATCCCGCCATCGTATATGAGTTGCTGAACTCCTACGATTTGCTGGGCGGCGCCTGACCATAGGCCGACGGTCAACGACCAGACTGCTTCAACGAAAATTCGACGCTCGGCCCACCATACTGGCGGCGCCCTGACATTTTCGCTGAACACTGAACTTGACCACGACCGGCCTATATCCGCTCCCAGCGCTCGAACACTGGAATATCAGAATCTTCGAGTCCCTGCGCGCCGCGCCCGATGCCTCTCACCTTTGCGTATATCTGGGCAAACTCATGACAGAGTTGCCCATCTATCTCGCCATTGCCTTGCTGGCAGTGGTGATCGTGCGCCAGCGCGACTGGCAGCCGGCCATCGCGATCGCCATCGCCCTGGCCTGTACGCGTCTAGTCGAATCCATCGTCAAGCTGTATGCCTATCACCCTCGTCCTTTTGCGGCGGGATTCGGGCCGGCACTGGTCGAGCACGCTGCCAACAACTCCATGCCGAGCTCGCACGCTACATTCATCTGGACAATTGCAGCATCAATGGCGCTATACCGCCGCTGGAAAACTGCCGGTGCGCTGGCCGCTTTCGGGGCAATTGTCGCCTGGGCTCGCATCTACACAGGACTGCATTGGCCGATGGACATGGCAGGGTCCATGGTGGTCTCTGCGTTGGGTGCCTTACTTGGAATGCTGGCACAACGGTCGATTCGCCGTCGTCGCGCCATATAGTGCGATGCCGCGGCCTACGGCGCTTTGGCCCGGGCCGCGCTATCGGCACGCGGCAGCAGATTCATGACCTCCAGGCGTTGCACCAGCTCGCCCAATCGTTTCATTCGATAGGCGTCGATGTCCTGCCCGCCGTAGTCATAGAAGCCCTGCCCATCGCGCAGACCATTGCGTTGCGCTTTCATGTTCCGTTCGATAATAGGCGGCGCCTGAAAACGCGGCCCCAGCTCGCGGTCCAGATAGCGCGACGCATAATAAAGAATATCGTTGCCGCCCCAATCGATGAACTCCAGCAGTCCCAACACGGAAAACCTCAGGCCGAACCCCAGACGCACGGCAGTGTCGATATCCTCGGCGCTCGCCACGCCCTCCTCGACCATGCGGGCTGCCTCATTCATCGCCAATGCCTGGATACGCGGCACGATATAGCCGGCCGAGGGCGCGCAGCGTACTGGCACCTTATGCGCCAGACGCAATAAGCCCTCCAGGGCGGCCACGGCCACGGGGTTGGTGGCAGGCCCCGGGCTCACTTCGACCAGCGGGATAAGATGGGCGGGATTCAGCCAGTGGGCATTGAGAAAGCGCTCGGGGGCAGGAGCATGTTCGGCCAACTCAGTCACCAAGAACGTCGACGTGGTCGAGGCCAGCAAGCCGTCAGCAGCCATTCGTTCACCCAGCCAGGAAAACACCTCCTGTTTGGCATCCAAACGTTCCGGCACAGCCTCGAAAACGGCCGTTGCTGCACGTAGTGCGGAGGCCGCCTCATCCCGAGCGTACAAAATGACTCGCCCCAGCATCTCGTCAATGCGCTCGGCAGCGAGCAATCCCAGACGCACCAGCATATCGAATTCCGCACGTAACGCGCTGCGTGCGCGCTCGAAACAGACATGCTGTTCCTCTGCGTTGCGCAGCTTGGCATCGATCAGCGCCACCGGCACGCCCGCAAACGCGTACGAGACGGCGATCCCAGTGCCCATACGCCCGACCCCTACTATGCCGACACACGCATTCATACTGGGACTCCTTCACGTAACAGCGTACGCATTTGAACAGGCGTCAGCTCCATCAATCCCAAGGACGCCAATGTCCGCCCCTCTGCGTAGAGGTCTCGTCCAATAACGGCCGATGCCACGCTCAACAGCCCTTGCGCAACCGGAGTCGGCACATCGGCCCACCTCCCTACCGACACCAGAAACGACAACCCCAGCCGGGTGTCTTCCAGCATATAGCGATGCGTGTGCAGATCGATATGCTCGCGCCAGTCTCCGCTGTCGGTCAGCTTGCCATGCGCTCCGCGCCCATACATCCACTCATCTCCCGTCGTGGCATAGTGATCGGCCAACGGAAAATGCGGCGAGCCGTAACCGAGCGCTTCGCGCACCGCGACACGTTCTGCGTCGAGCGCGTTCGTCACGCTGCGAATTGCAGGTTGCGTGCCTTCGTTATGGATGTCCCACGACTCAAAATGCTGCAACGGCCCTGCATTCATCAGAATCAAGGGCGGATGAATTACCGGCCCGGCGTTCATCAGCGCGCCGTCCAACGCATCCTGAACCGGCTCAATGCTGGGATAAGCCTCCTTCAATAGTGCCAATGCCTTGCCGGCCAAACGCGCAGGAAACACGCCTGTGGGCAGCCGTGTGGCATACGCACTCACGACTACGCGCTCGCCATGCTTGCGCGCCAGATAGGGCAAAGTGCCCGTTTCCGCAAAGGCCACATCAGCGTGATTGCCGCACTCACGCATCGCGCGGGCAAACAGGTAGCTGCCGAAGGTTCCCGGCGGCAAGAACACGACTTGGCCGTCACGCAACAATGGCGCCAGTCCAGCGGCGAGCGACTCGTGTGTGGTCGCGGGCAAGGGAATCACCAACAGCTGGGCCTCATGCACCGCGTCGGCCAAGGTGTCGCACAATTGAATCTGTCCAGCTTCCGAGCCCAAGGGCACGTCACGCGTTCCCCGATAGTCCGTCACAGTCAATGCTCCGATCTGGCGCAACGCGTCAAATGCCGCGGCGTCACGGCGCCACCATTTCAGTTCGTGCCCGTTGCCGGCCATTTCCGCCGCGGCGGCGTAACAGCCGTGGCCCCCACCGATGACTGCGATACGCATGATGCAAACCCATCAAGAGTTGGAATAGCAATCATGCTATGCGCGCACGCATGGGATCCTCTGCCCGAAAAGCGCAGGCCCTGTTCCGATTCTGCAGCATCGGCAGGTGTGTTTAATTGTTGGCGGTGCGTAATGTCTCGGAGGGCAGGCAACCGTATCTTTTTCGATAGTGGTTGGCAAAATGGCCGAAGCTCATCACCCCGTGACTCACGAGAATGTCGGTCACACTGGTGCCCGGGCCTGCCGCTTGCAATGCGGCATGCACCCTTACCAGGCGCTGATTGCGCATGTAGTCGCTCGGGTTTTGCCCGAGAAAACGCATGAAGCCATTCTGCAAGGTCCGCACCGACACACCACAATGCGACGCCAGCGCACTCAAGGGAATCACCTCATCGGCATGTTGCTCGATATAGTCGCGCGCCTTGCGCACATGAGCTGGTAATGGCTGACGGCGATCCTGTGTCAGCGCCTCACTGTAGTTGTGCGGCAGTTGCATCAGCAACAGCGCCGCAAGGTAATCAGTAAAGCTGCCTGACAGCGTCTGCGACACCCCATGCAGTGCTGGATGGGCGTAAAGCTGGCAAAGATACTCAAACGTCGCCCGCACGGCCGCCACACCCGGATGTTGCGATGGCACATCCACCTCGAACACCAAAGGCTGGCGCAGCGGACGTTGCAGCAAACTCTGCAGATGACGCTCCATCGCCAGCCGGTCGACACGCAAAATCAGGCTGCGACAGTCCTTGTCTATGCTGATCGTGCTGCGCTCGGACGGCGAAGACACCGTCAAGCTGCCGGCCTTCAGCCCGGCGCGCTGTCCACCCAACCGGACTTCGCCACAGCCGCGTAACGTCGCCCGCACCAGATAACAACTGGCGATATCGCCTGCATCTATCTCGACCGCAGCACCGTAATGCAGGTCGTAGAGCGCGGCGTTGCCGAACTGCACGCCATACAACCGCGACGACAGATCCTCGCCCGGCCCCACTCGCATGCGATGCGACCATAAATGATGGCTGACCTGGTCCTTTACCTCAGCCGCGTTGGCCGACTGGAGTAAACAGTAGTGCTGCAACGGATAGCTTTCGTCGAACATGCTTTCTGCGCCAGAGGAACAGTCATTGCGTGCGCGGTATAGCTGCTACCTCCGCAAGGGCCGTAAAACGTTAGGACTGAACAGAATGCCTGGCCAACGATACAGCCATGCCAGCTTCGTATAAGGGGAAACCATGATTGCTGAAGCCCGCGAGACGGTATCGCCGAGTAGGCAGACCTACGAATGGTACGTCGTGTGCATCTGCATGCTAGCCTACATATTCTCGTTCGTCGACAGACAGATTCTGGCCTTGATGATCGAGCCGATCAAACACGACCTGCAGCTCTCCGACACGCAATTCAGCCTGCTGCACGGACTGGCGTTTTCCTTGTTCTATGCGGTGATGGGGATACCGATTGCCGTGCTGGCCGACCGCTACTCGCGGCCACGCATCATCGCTATCGGCGTGGCCTTTTGGAGCCTGGCAACCGCCGCCTGTGGCCTGTCCCGAAATTTTCTGCATATGTTCCTGTGCCGCATTGGTGTAGGCATCGGCGAAGCAGCACTGTCTCCTGCCGCCTACTCGATGATGAGCGACATGTTTCCGCGCGAAAAGCTCGGCCGCGCGGTTGGCGTCTACTCGATCGGGGCCTTCGTCGGCGGCGGGATGGCTTTCCTGATCGGCGGTTATGTGATCGACCTGCTCAAGACGGTCGATAGCGTAGCCGTGCCCTGGGGCACGATGAAGCCGTGGCAACTGACGTTCTTCGTTGTGGGCCTGCCTGGCTTGCTGGTGGCTTTGCTGATCCTGCTGACTGTGCGGGACCCGCAGCGCAAAGGGCTGACGCGCAGCGCTGACGGTCAGGCGGAGCGGCCGGGCATCACGGTGACAATGCGATTTCTAGGCCGGCACCGGGCCACCTTTACCTGCCATTATCTCGGCTTTTCCTTCTACGCGATGATTCTGTTCTGCCTCTTGGGTTGGGCGCCAGCGTATTACATGCGCACCTATGGCATGACGCCGACTGAAGTCGGCTATATGTTGGGTATCGTCGTGCTCATCACCAATACGGCGGGCGTGTTCTGCGGTGGCTGGCTGATGGACTGGCTGGTGCGACGTGGCCGCGAGGATGCACCGATGCGCGCTGGCGTCATCGGCGCCTGTGCGATGGCCGTGCCGGCCATCGTGTTTACCCAGGTCGACAATTTGTATGTCTCGGTGGCCTTGCTGATTCCCGCGATGTTCTTTGCGTCGTTTCCCATGCCGACCTCGACTGCCGCGATGCAGGTGCTGCCGCCGAATCAGTTCCGTGCCCAGATATCGGCGCTATTTCTGCTGGTATCGAATCTGATCGGCCTGGGATTGGGCACTACCCTGGTGGCGCTGCTCACCGATCGCGTCTTTGGCACACCCAGAGCCGTAGGCGACTCGATGGCGGTGTTGATCAGTGTAGCGACGCTGGCATGCATCGTATTGCTGGGCGCAGGCTGTGGTGCGTATCGGCGCAGTCTGGCGCGGGAACGCTCAGCCGCGTCTTCCGATGCCGCCACGGTTGCGGCGGAATCGTCTCGTCGACAAACGCCCGTCCGGCGCGCGACAGCCACGGCGCCCGCACCTGAATGAACGTCAGTGCCGGCCATCCGGCTCAATCGACGCGGATATTCACCGATTGCACGACGCCGGCCCACTTATCCAACTCGCTGCGAATGAATGCGCGCAGCTCCTGCGGCGTACTTTGGGTCGGCACCGCTCCTTCCTTTTCAAAGTGCTGCCGCAACGACGGAGAGGACATTGCCCGATTGACTGCCGCATTCAACGTATCGATCACGGCCTGCGGCGTCCCCTTTGGCGCCAGCAGCGCATTCCAGGTATTGATGTCATAGCCCTTGAATCCTGCCAGCTCTCCCAAGGCCGGCACCTCGGGCAATTGCGGAGAACGTTTCTGCGTCGTGACCGCAAGCGCGACAAGATTATTCGCACGGACCTGCGATATCGCACCAGGCAAAGTCGCAAAACTGAACTGCGCCTCGCCTGTCATGACGGCCGTATTCGCCAGCGCTCCGCCGCGATACGGCACATGCACCAGATCCAGATGGGCCTGCTGGGCAAACATCGCGCCCGCCAAATGCACGGGAGACCCATTGCCGCTGGACGAATAATTCAGTTGACCAGGCTTGGATTTCGCCAGGGCCACCAACTCGTCCACGCTCTTGACCTGCAGTTTCGGATTGGCAATCAGCAATAGCGGAATCGATGCCACCATACCGACCGGCTCGAACCCGTTGATGGGGTCATAACCCAAGGTCCGCTTGTATAAAGCCGGGTTGATTCCGTGGCTGGACACCGTAGCCATGAACAAGGTATAGCCGTCGGGTTTGGAATCCTGCACATACGATGCCGCGATGTTTCCCGCGGCGCCGGGTTTGTTCTCGATGATGATCGATTGTTTTAGCTCTTTACCCAGTTGCTCGCCCAGCACACGAGCCAGAATATCGGTCGTGCCGCCTGCGGCATAACCGACCACAATGCGTATGGGCTGCTGCGGATAGGCTGCCAAGGCCGCAGGCGCATTGCCTGCGACGGCCGTCAGCGTCAATGCCACCGCCGCACACCCTCTGAAGAAATTACGTCTCATGCGTGTCTCCGAATTATTGGTATTGAATCCACCCGGCATGCGACCGTGCACCGGTTCTCTATGCCAGGCTAGCTCGCACTCCATGTCCCTGCAGGGGACTCTGCGCGTGGCGAGCGCACGCGTCCCTGCCAGGCGGTTGCCCGGCATGAATCTCTACTTCAACCGAAACGTCGACGCCGCTGATTCAGCGGCCGTGATCAGGTCCCGGTAAACACCGGCGGCCGCTTCTCGGCAAATGCCTTGCGCCCTTCGCGATAATCGTTGCTTTCAAAGCAGGCCATGACCAGCTCGCGCATCGCCTGCGTATCGACCTCAGGCCCCAGTTGCTGCATCTGGCGTATCATTTTCTTGCCGGCAAACAGAGTCAGGGGCGCATTGGCGGAGATCTGCGACACGTAGTCCTGCACGACCTGATCCAGCTCCGCGGCAGGCGCGATTTGATGCAGCAGTCCTCGGGCATGGGCCTCGCTGGCCGTATAGCGCGCCGCCGTCAGAAAAATTTCCAACGCACGGGCCGGCCCCACCGCCGTCACGAGATTGCGTATCGCCGTCATCCGATAGCCCAGTCCCAGCTTGCCTGCAGGAATGGCAAATGAACTGTCATCCGAGGCAATGCGCAGGTCACAACACAGCGCGATATTCAGTCCGCCCCCAATGCAGTACCCCTTGATGCGCGCAATGGTCGGCTTGTCGTAGTCGTAGAGCGCTAGTTGCGCCGTCTCTGCGACTTTTTCATACGCCAGCACCGCGTCCTCCCCCGAGCGCAAGGTATCGAACTGCGAAATATTGGCGCCGCTGACAAAGGCCCGGTCACCGGCCCCGGTCAACACGACAACGCGTATGGCCGGGTCCTCTGCGAATGCCTGCAATGCCTGCGGAATGGCATCCCACATGGCAAACGAGACCGCATTGTGGCGTCCTGGATCATTAAACGTAATCCATCCGGCAGCCCCACGTTTTTCAACAATGAGATTTTCAGTGATGCGATCTTGCAGAATGCGTTCAGCGCTCATGATGCTTGTATCCTGATCGTGTGAAATCCGTGTGCCGTGACAAAGCCATACCAATGAACCCATGCGGCAAATCGATAAAAGACTATCCTCGTCCCGCTGCCTCTGACTCCGCTGCACAGACGGTGCCTCGCAACAAAGCATGCCGCCGCTGCATGCCATTAGTCAGATGCTCGCGCATCGCAGCGCGTGCGGCATCGCTATCGCGCGCGGCGATAGCGTCAAAAATGCGATGATGCTCGGCCTCGATCTGTGCCACGCGGTCCGTACCGGCGCTGCTATAGCGCAACGTACGAACGGCGTCGCCGATCGCGCGGCCAAACAGCGACAACAACCGGACGAAATACGGATTATTGGTGGCCTGGCATACCGCCATATGAAAATCCAGCGCACGATCGGCGCCATGACGCCAGTCTTCGCCTGCCGCGTCCACGCGCAACAACGCCTGGCGCAATGCTTCCAATTGAGCCTCAGTGCGCTGCTGCGCCGCCAACGCCGCCGCGCCCGCCTCGATTTCCACACGCAATTGGTACACATGCTCGAGGGCATCTGCCTGCAATAGATCCGCCGGCAGAATTTCGAAATTGTGCGGCCCCGGCTCAGCGGCCACAAAACTGCCCACGCCGCGCTTCGTTTCGATATAACCCGACAGTTTCAACCGCGCGATCGCCTCGCGCACCACGTTGCGACTCACGCCGAACAACTGTGACAACTCGAACTCGGTAGGCAACCGCTGACCCGGCTCGAAAGCCTGGCTGATGATTTTCTGACGGATCTGCTGCGCAATCTCATCAGGCAGATTGTCTGGCCGACTCAAATTGTCGAACATTGATTCGGTCGTCGGTTTCGGATTGGCCATGAAAGTCCCGGCAAATAAGCGTGTGAGAACCGGATGGTGTCACACGACGCCTGCCGCACGCAAACGCTCGCAGGCCGCCGCGTCCAGGCCCAGCTCCTGCAAAATCTCGTCCGAATGCGCGCCCGTTTCCGGTGCGGCATGCACTGGCGGCATCTCAACATCGCCGAACACGACGGGCGGCGCCATGATGTCGATGTCCCCGCGCTGTGGATGGCGCACGCGCCGCGTCATCGCCAGATGCCGTACCTGCTCATTCTCGAATGCCGTATCCATCGACAGGATCGGCCCGCACGGCACGCCCGCCGCATTCAAGCGCTCGATCCATTGCGCACTGCTGGCAGTCATCGTGCGCGCGATGATCTCGCGATTCAGGTCGGCCCGGTTTTCCACCCGCAGCCCAGCCGACGCAAAACGCGGGTCCGCATTCATTTCCGGCATGCCCAGCACATCGCACAAGCGTGCAAACATGCTGGACCCCATGGCCGCGATGTTGATATAGCCATCCGCCGTAGGATAGACGCCGGTGGGCGCGCTGGTGGGATGATCATTGCCCGATTGGCCGGGCACCTCGCCGTCGATCAGCCAGCGCGTCGCCTGAAAATCCATCATCCAGACCTGAGCCTGCAATAGCGAGGTCTGCACCCAACGTCCCTGCCCCGACCGTTCACGATCCAGCAAGGCCATCAAAATGCCTATCGCCGCAAACAGACCTGCGCTCAAATCCGCCACAGGAATCCCTGCCCGCATGGGGCCGCGCCCCGGCTCGCCTGTCACCGACATCAGGCCGCTGAGCCCCTGAGCAATCTGATCCAGTCCAGGACGATCCGCATAGGGGCCATCCTGGCCAAAACCCGAGATACTGGCGTAGACCAGTCCCGGATTGATCTCGCGTAGCGACGCATAGTCGATGCCCAGCTTGTGCTTGACAGAAGGACGGTAGTTTTCCACCAGCACATCGGCGCGCTTGACCAGGTCCATGAAAATGGCCTTACCCTCCGGATGCTTCAGGTTCAAGGTCAAACTGCGTTTATTGCGATGTGTGTTCTGATAATCGCTGAACTTGGCAGCCCCGCCCGGCTTGTCGTCCTTGACCTCGCTGGGCTCTTCGATCTTGATGACGTTCGCCCCCCAATCCGCAAACTGCCGGACGGCGGTTGGCCCGGACCGGACGCGCGACAGATCCAGCACGGTGAAGCGATCTAGGGGAGCAAAAAACATGGGCTTGTCTCGATGTATTTGTAGGATGTTGGACATCCTACTTACCTTATCAGGTGATTTACATCATGGAAAACCCTGCCCCTCGATCCTCATTTACCGGTACAAGCCAAAGTCACCACGGCGCTGTCATGTGCTGAGC
This sequence comes from Bordetella genomosp. 4, assembly GCF_002261185.1. Taxonomy (GTDB): domain Bacteria; phylum Pseudomonadota; class Gammaproteobacteria; order Burkholderiales; family Burkholderiaceae_B; genus Bordetella_A. Next base: position 210,727 of record NZ_NEVQ01000012.1, on the reverse strand, counting down.
ATTAACCAATTGCGCCAGACTCCCCGCCTCCTCGCGTGTACGTATCCCGATCCGCCTGCAAGTAACCGATACCGATATCGAACTCACAGGCGGATCGATCACGACCCGCGCAGATTACCCATGTCCGCCGAGATACGCCTCGGCCAATTCATCATTGGCCGCGATCTCGGCCGCCGTGCCTTGCGCCACGACATGCCCGCCTTCCATGACATAGGCGCGATCCGCCAGGGCCAATGCCAACCCTGCCATCTGATCAACCAGCAAGATCGTCATGTTCTCGTCACGCAAACGATCCAATGCGGCAAACAGTTCGGCAATGACTTTAGGCGCCAATCCCAGTGAAGGCTCATCCAGCAATAGCACACGCGGGCGGCTCATCAAGCCGCGCGCCACCGCCAGCATCTGCTGTTCACCACCAGACAACAGGCCCGCGCGCTGATGCAAGCGCTCGCGCAATCGTGGGAACCGCTGCAGCATGCTTTCCACACGCGCCTCGCGATCTGTCTGATCCAGGAACGCGCCCAATCGGATGTTGTCCAGTACGGACAGCTCGGGGAAAACCTGACGGCCCTCGGGGACGAGCACCAAGCCCAGGCCAACGATATCCTCCGCAGCGCGGCCCTCCAGTTGATGGCCATCGATGTGCATTGCCCCTGACTGGCTGTTATGCAGGCCAGCCAACGTACGCATCAACGTCGATTTGCCTGCGCCGTTGGCGCCCAACAGCGCAACCATTTCTCCCGCACGTACTTGCAGGCTGATGCCATGCAATACCGGCTCGGCGCCATAGCCCGCCACCAGCGCATCGACGCCTAGCAACTCCGCGCCAGGTGCGCGTGTCGCGCTTGATTCCTTGGAGGCCACTTCCAACGACTCGCCCAGATAGGCCTGCTTGACCGCCGGGTCGTTCTGCACCTCAGATGGCGTACCCACCGCTAGACGGCGACCTGCATCCAACACCACCAACTGATCCGAGATCGACATCACCAACGTCATGTCGTGTTCGACCAAGGCGACGCCTATGCCCGCATCCGCGATACGTCGCAACAGCGTTGCCAGACGATCTTTGTCCTCGCGCGACAGGCCAGCCGCGGGCTCGTCCAACAGCAATGCATCGGGGTCCGTGGCCAATGCACGGGCGATTTCCACCAAACGGCGATCCACGTGCGCCAAGCCCGCCGCATTGATCGCAGGCGAACCCTCATAACCGCAAAATGCCAACAACGCCCTCGCCTGCTGACGCACCATCTCGCTGCGATACCGTCCCGACGCGAACAATCCACCCAGATGGCCGCGACTCATCGCCAAGGCGACGTTATCCTCGACGCTCAACGTGCCAAACAATTGCGATGTTTGGTATGTACGCGCCACGCCGGCACGCGCGATGCGAAATGCGGATAAGCCCGCCAACGATTTGCTCCCCAGCGTCACTTTGCCGGTCGAGGGACGATAGAAGCCGCTGAGCATGTTCAATGCGGTGGTTTTACCGGCACCGTTGGGACCGATCAGGCTCGTCACGGCGCCGACAGAGACGCGCATCGACAAGTCGCTGACGGCGCGCACGCCACCAAAAGTGATACCAAGCCCATCTGCGGCCAAAGCTGCGCGTTCGCGTTGTGGCAATGCCAGCGCGCTAGTCCCATCAGTAATGACCGTAGGCTCGCCGTCACCCAACTCGCTGACACCCCCCACACGCGCCATGCCCTGAAACTTACCCATCACCTGACGCCACAACCCCACCAATCCCTCGGGCGCGACCCACAACACCAACAACAACAGCGCGCCAAAGAACAGCAACCGATAGCTTTCCAACGACGCGAGCAATTCCGGCAGCATGCCGACAATCAAAGCCCCTACAATAGGACCGACTATCGTCCCCGCGCCGCCCACGATCACCACCAGCACGAACAGAATCGATTGCATGAAGCTGAACGTTTCCGCCGTCACGAAGCTCGACAATGGCGCAAACAACCCTCCCGCCAGTCCAGCCGTGGCCGCAGACAAGGTGAACGCCACCGTTTTCACCACCAAGGGATTCAATCCAATGGATTGCGCAGCGGTCTCGCTATCGTTCACTGCGCGCATCGCAGCGCCCCACGTCCCCCGCGACAACAAGGCATAGCCAATCATCAACACCGCGGCCGCCAACACCGCCAGTACCGTTACGGTTTGCTCAGGTCCCCAACTCGCGACCAGTTGCGGCGGCATGATGCCCATGATGCCGTTCTGCCCGCCGGTCAGATCGGGCATCTCCACAATCGCATGCTGCACAATGAAGCTGAACGCGATGGTGATCATCGCCAGATACGGTCCCTTTACCCGCAATGCGGGCAATGCCAGCACTGCCCCCAACACTGCAGCGATCAAGGTACCTGCGCCCCACGCAGGCCAGAAGCTCCAGCCCGCCTTGGTCGTCAAAATCGCTACGGTGTAGGCGCCTATGGCGTAAAACCCAACATGTCCAAAGGATACCTGCCCTGTCAGCCCCAACAACACATTCAGGCCAATCCCGACGATCGCAATCAAGGCGATATTGGCCAGCACGAAAACGTAATAGCTATTGAGCGTGAACGCGAGCGCCAGTGCCACGACGACAAGCGCCGCTCCCGCTGCGAGAGATTTGAGCTTCATACTTTCTTGACCTCGGCCCGTCCAAACAAACCATTGGGCCTGACGGCCAACACCACAATCACCAATGCAAACGTAATAATCTGCGTGTAGCCAGAGCCGAGCGTGACTGTGACCATGGCTTCGGCAATACCGAAAATCAAGCCGGCAAACATCACGCCCCAGGCGCTGGAGATACCTCCTAGAATCGCTACAGCGAATGCCTTCAGGCCAAACAACGTACCCATGTCGGCATTCACGTTGAACAAAGGCGCGATCAAGATACCCGCGATACCGGCGAACAAGGTCGACACCGCAAAGGCTGCGGCCACCGCGCGTTTAATGGGAATGCCCATCAAACGCGCCGCGTCACGGTTCTGCACCACGGCGAGCAACGCCGTACCCCAGCGGGTACGCCGCGCCACCACATGCAGCGCAGCAGCCAGCGCAAAGCCCATCAACGGGATCAACAACTGCAGTGGATAGACGCCCAATCCCAGCCCCGACACCTCGATGGGCGACACCGCCAGAGGCGAAGGCAAACTGCGAGGCTCCTTGCCAAAGGTATGCATCACTACGTTGTCCAGCACGATACCCAATGCCACCGTAGACATCAGCCAGGCGTTAGATCCGCGAGAGGCAAACGGTCTCACTGCCAGGAACTCCACCAGCAAGCCATACAACGCGCAGCACAGCAGCGCCAACACAATGGCGGGCCCCATCCCCCATCCCAGCGTCTGGGCAAAGGTAAAGCACAGCACAGCGCCCAACATCATCGAGCTGCCCTGCGCAAAATTGACCGTGCCAGAAACAGAATGGGTCACATGAAAGCCCAGGGCCATCAAGCCATACATGCTGCCCAGGCCCAGGCCACTGATTAGCGCCGCTAGTAACTGCATTACAGACTCCGACCGATTGCGTTATTTCGCCAGCCCGACGGGCAAGATACGGTTATCAATGAATTGCGCCCAGACGTAGTCCTGTGCAGTCAACGCGTCATGTACTTCGGGCGAGAACGGCTGCTTGTATTGCTTGATCAAACCGTCGTAGTTGTCGATCTTGTAAAAGCCTTCGCGGATCGCATTACCGTCGGTGGAGCCTGCTTTCTGTATCGCCAACGCCGTCAACTGCATCGCATCATAAGCATTCGCAACGCCGACAGCCGGCGTGATGTCTTCAGGCCCCTTGATATTGGAATACTTGGCTTTCAGCGCTGTGATGACCTTTTCGCCGACCGGCGATTGCTTACCAAAGAAGCTATACGTCTGCACGAAATGCACTTCCTTGGCATTGGGGCCAGCGAGTTCGGTAAACCGGCCGCCGGCAGGTCCCCAGTGCGACACCACGGGCACTTTCCACCCCATGCGATCCAATGACTTCACGACCTGTGCGGAGGGCCCGACGTTGCCCACCAGGAACAACGCATCGGCACCCGCGGCTTTCAACCGCGTCAATTGCGGCACGACATCGACGTCGTTGCCTTCGAATTTCTCGCTGCCCACAGGCTTGATGCCTTTGGCCGCCAACGCTGCAATCAACCCTCTTTCATTCGACTCGCCCCACGGATTATTCACCATGATCAGGCCGAACTTCGAGGCGTTGAAAGTCTTTTGTGCGTAGTCCACCATTGCGACATCGACAACCTCGTCAACCGCGGACACACGGAATACGTAGTTGGGTTTCGCGCCGTTCTTGGTGATCGGCGTGCCCGCAGCCCACGGGCCGATAAAGGGCATTTTGGCTTGATTGACCAGCGGCACGATCGCCATGGATACCGGCGTATCCAGACCGCCAAAGATCGCAGCGACTTTCTCCTTGTAGATCAACTCGCGCGCAGCAACCACGCCCTTGGCGGGATTCGCTTCATCATCACGGCGCACCAACTCTAGCTTGCGTCCGTCCAGCAAACCTCCTTTTGCGTTGATCTCGTCGATGGCGACCTGCATCCCACGCGTGATGGCCTCACCCGCCAATGCAGACTGCCCGGACAACGCAGTAATCAAACCGATCTTGATCGGCTCGGCAGCCTGCGCGACGGCCCCGAGCCCCGCGCAAAACAGGGCGATAGTCGTGCAGACAAAAGTGCGGCGAGAAAAGCGAGACATGGAGTGCTCCCGAAAGTGGTCGTAATCAAAGGCGCTGAAGTGGCCCTGCTCTGCACTCAAGCAAAAGCCATGCCAATTGCTTTTTTCTGCCGCCATCCTGGCACGCTGTTTGCTTAATTCCGTATGAGTTTTTGTCGGCAATCCATATGGATTTATTGCCGACAATTTTTGGAAATCATGCGGCCAGAATAGGTTGATGCACGTGACACAGACCTCTCTGAGCCCATCACGATTGCAGTTCTGATGCACCGAATTGGCGCATCAAATGGGAGAAAACGATGCACGACGCACCACAACAGCACACCACTCATGACGCGAATGATCCCGGCGCCTTGGTCGACACCTACCTGATCACACTGATGAAACCCGACCCCGAAGGTGCGCGCCAATACGTCAGCCCCGAACTGCGTATCCGCTTCACAGGCGGCCGCGAGATGCGCGACCCGTCGGAATGCACCGCCTTTAACAAGGCACGTTATGCCTGGGTGAAAAAACGTTTTGAATCCACTGACGTGGTCGCAGGCGCTACAGATGAATACGCGGTGGTCTACAACCGTGGCACGCTGTACGGCGAATGGCTGGACGGCACACCGTTTGAAGGCAACCGCTACGTAGACCGCTACGTCGTGCGCAACGGCCTGATCACGGAAATGGACGTCTGGAACGATAGTGCGGAATGGATGCTGGTCCGGGCGGGATTGGCCACACTTTGAATCGCAGGATACACAACCATGCCGGCCATTGATTTTGCCCCTCCCGACCACACATCGCATGCGGACAGCGCATTCGGCTTGTTGCCCAGCCACCATCGATTCGATTATTCGCCGATTCACCGCCGCCCGGATTATTCGTGGCCACGCGGTGCGAGGCTCGCCGTCTATCTGGGGTTCAACCTGGAACACTTTGCCTTTGGCGGCGGCATGGGCGCAAAGCTGGGCGCCAGTTTCAACGAGCCCGATGTCCTGAACTACACCTGGCGCGAATACGGTAATCGCGTCGGCGCCTGGCGCTGCCTGGATCTGTTCGACAGTCTCAACCTGCCCGCGGGCATCGTCGCCAATACCGCGATTCTGGACCATTGCCCGGAACTCATCCAGGCGTGCCTTGCTCGCGGCGACGAGTTGATCGCGCATGGACACACCAATGCCGAACAACAGGGCACCTACACAGAGACTGCCGAGCGTGCGCTGCTGAGTCACTGTGCTGAACGTTTTGAACGCGTTGCGGGTATACGTCCCAGCGGCTGGCTATCGCCATGGATCGCCGAGTCCCATCTGACGCCCGACCTGCTGGCCGAGACCGGCTATCGCTATACCCTGAACTGGTGCCACGATGATCAACCGACGCAGTTGCGAACCCGCGGCGGGTCATCGCTGTGGTCCGTGCCCTATCCCCAGGAAGTCAACGACATCCCCATGATCGTCGCGCGCCACATGGACGGCAAAGACTTCGCGCAACTGATCATCGACAACTTCGATGAAATGCTCGAACAATCGCAACAGCAGCCCCTGGTGATGGGCATCGCCTTGCACCCTTATCTCGTCGGGCAACCGTACCGCTTGCGGCACCTGCGCCGTGCGCTGGCACACATTGCCCATCATCGCGATCGCGGCCAGGTGTGGTTCACCACTCCCGGTGCTATCTGCGCCCACGTCGACACACTTACTCAGGAATCCGCCGCATGAACTCATTATCTGACGCTGCCACGCTACCTTTCGACGACACCGTAGGCGCGTGGGTACCGCACGGCCGATTCAGCGTTGCTCCCACCGGCAGCGGCCTCTTGAACGGCTTGAGTTTCGCTGCCAAAGACCTGTTCGACGTGGCAGGTCACCGCACTGGCGCGGGTAATCCTTCATGGTTGGACACCCATGAACCCGCCACTGCGCATAGTCCGCTGGTCGCACAGTTGCTGAGCGCAGGCGCGACCTTACACGGCAAAACGCTGACCGACGAACTGGCCTACAGCATTCAAGGCGAAAACGTCCACTATGGCACGCCGCTCAATACGCGCGCCCCCGACCGCGTTCCCGGCGGATCGTCCAGCGGCTCGGCCTCCGCTGTCGCGGCGGGGCTGGTAGATTTTGCATTGGGCACCGATACAGGTGGCTCTACTCGTGTGCCTGGCAGCTATTGCGGCCTCTGGGGGCTGCGTACAACGCACGGTTTGCTGAGCGCGGAGGGCGTCGTCCCACTGTCACCGATGTTTGACACGATGACGTGGCTCGCCAACCGTACCGATGTTTTCCAACGTGTTGGCGAGGTCCTGATGCCCGGCTCAAACGATATCGCTTGGCGTGGCGCCGTTGTGCTCACCGACGCCTGCGCACAAGCCGACGCCGCATTCGCCCCCTTGATCGACAAAGTCGCCGATACGTTGCGCGGCCATTTTTCCCTGCCGATCACTCACGCGCCCACCTCGGACACCGAATTAGAAATCTGGCGGCAGACCTATGTGACGGTGTCGGCCTACGACGCCTGGCAAACCCACAAGGACTGGATCACCACCGCCCGCCCCACCTTCGGCGCCGCTATCGAGGGGCGCTGGCAGGCAGCGGCAAACATCAGCACAGAGGCTGCAACGACGGCACAATCGCGGCAAGCCGGCCTGCGCGAACAGATTCGCACCCTGCTGGGTGCGGATCGCATCGCCATTCTGCCCTCGGCCTCCAGCGCTGCGATTTCGCTCACCGCCGATCCGGCGACCGTGGACACCATCCGTGCCAACACCTTTCGCATCACGTCGATCGCGGGTCTGGCCGGACTGCCGCAAGTCAACATTCCTTTTATCGGCGAAGACGGTTTGCCGGCGGGCGTCTCATTACTAGGCCCTGCAGGTAGCGATCTGGCACTGATCCGCCTGGCCGTCGCTGTCGGGCAGCAACTTTCCGCATTGGGTACGCGCGATGCCTGAAGACCGCAGTTCCCCGACACGAGGCCGTCCCAGGTTACGGCCCGCGGCACTGCCCGCACCGAGCCCGGACACCCTCGACGACACCGAGACACGCATCTACCAATCCGTGGTCAGTGGCGTCATGAGCCAGCGCCTGCGGCCCGGCACCAAGCTCCCCGAGGCCGCCTTATGCGAATTATTCGGCGTGGGCCGCAGCATCGTACAAAAGGCGTTGCAACGCCTGGCCCACGACCACGTCGTCGAGCTGCGCCCCAATCGCGGGGCCATCGTCGCCATGCCCACGCGCGAAGAAATCGGCAAGCTCTTCGAAGCGCGCCGGGCGCTCGAGGCAGCCATCCTGCCCTTGGTCGCTCAATCCGCCACCCGTGCCGATTACGCCGCACTGCGCCGTCAACTGCGCGACGAACACCGCGCCATGCATCACGCGCCGCAGACAGAATGGGCGCGCCTGGCCAGCGCCTTTCATCTGAAACTCGGCGAACTCTCACGTAATCCGCTATTGGCACGCTATCTGATGGAGGTCATCTCACGCTGCGCCCTCGTTGTCGCGATCTTTCAACCGCCCGGCAATGCCACCTGCGAGCATGATGAACATGCGCGCGTGGTCGAATATCTGGAACAGGGCAAGATTGCGCAGGCGATCGCAGAAATGGATCACCATCTGCGAGAGCTGGAGTCGCATATTCACCTGGACGAGGAGCAGACGGAACTGAGTCTGGCAGATATGTTGGGGTTAGGTTGACTCAGTGACCCAAAAAAGCCCCGTTGCATGCCGACCCCAATCGCGTTGACTGGGCGCGCCCGTCGGCGCCCGGTCAGCGCAACCCTGCAAGATCTTCTTCCTTGTCAATACCGATACAAAAAAACGCCAAGCACACAACTCGTGCCAGCACTGCAGAGAATCTGAGACATTGCGAGTCGATGTGGGGCAGTGGCCGCGTTGGGGCGCCTCGGAGTCGAACGAGCGGACGTCGTAGGTAGGCCCGAAGGGGCCGGACGAGACGAGCGACGTGGTGTCGGCCGCGCAGGCGGCCGACCGACTCCGTGAAGCCCCAACGCGGCCACTGCCCCGCATCGACGTCCAATAGCAAGCCTCTCCGCCCGCATCACCGCGGACGCTTATCGATTACCCGTCGTGCCTTCCCTGTCAACGTACGCTCGACAAAACCGCACTCTGCAACCCGGACGCGCGCAGTCACACCGATATACGACTTGACGGCATGCTGCAATTGCTTGCCCAGCGCCTCGCGTTCGGCCTCTGCCAGATTCGCAAACTCATCGCGCACCTCGGTCAGAATCTCCAACTCGTCCAGGTGTCCGCTGCGCGTCAGCACCAACTGATAATGCGGCGCGAGCTGTGCGATCTTCAGGACCTGTTCCTCTACCTGAGTGGGGAACAGGTTCACCCCACGCACGATCAACATATCGTCGCTACGTCCGGTGATCTTGCCGATACGACGCATACTGCGCGACGTGGGCGGTAGCAGGCGCGTCAAATCGCGCGTGCGGTAGCGAATGATGGGCATTGCCTCTTTCGTCAACGAGGTGAACACCAGCTCGCCCGACTCACCGTCGGCCACGGGCTCTCCCGTTTCCGGATTGATGATCTCGGCATAGAAGTGATCCTCCCACACCACGGGGCCGTCCTTGGTTTCCACGCATTCGCTCGCCACGCCCGGTCCCATCACTTCGGACAAGCCGTAGATATCGACCGCATCGATGGCCGCCTCGGTTTCGATGTCCTGCCGCATCTGGCCCGTCCAGGGCTCGGCGCCAAAGATGCCGATACGCAATGAACTCTGACGGGGATCAATCCCCTGACGGCGTTGTTCCTCGAGGATATTGCAGAAATACGAGGGGGTGACCATGATGATGTCAGGACGGAAATCATTGATCAGCTGGACTTGTTTTTCAGTCTGGCCGCCGGACATGGGGATCACCGTGCAACCTAGCCGCTCTGCTCCGTAATGCGCGCCGAGCCCGCCTGTGAACAGCCCATAGCCATAGGCCACATGCACAATATCGCCCGCCTTGCCCCCAGCCGCGCGAATCGAGCGCGCCACCAGATTCGCCCAATTATCCAGGTCTTGCGCGGTATAACCCACCACAGTCGGCTTGCCCGTCGTGCCGCTGGACGCATGCACGCGCGACACCCTTTCACGCGGCACAGCAAACATGCCGAACGGGTAGTTGTCGCGCAGATCTTTCTTGGTCGTAAAGGGAAACTTGGCGATATCCGATAGCTGTTTCAGATCATCAGGATGCACACCGGCCGCATCAAACGCCTGCTTATAGTGCGGCACATTTTGATAGGCGTGAGTCACTGTCCACTGCAGACGCTGCAGCTGTAAAGCCTCGATTTCGTCGCGGCTGGCATGTTCGATGGGATCCAGTCCGGGCTTGCTCACGGTATTGGACATGGTGTTGTCTCCTGAAATACTGTACGGCTTCTCGCCGCTTTATCAACGTAATCAACAAGTATGGCGAGGCCGCAATACCCGGGTATGAATGACCGTCAACGCTCTGGTGCCGTGCCGACGATCTGGCCTTTGATGCGATAGGAGCGCCCGCGGAACAGGGCCAGTTGTTTTCCGTCCTGATTGGTAATGGTGACGTCATAGACGCCGGTGCGCCCCGCCAGTGAGCGTTCTTGCGCCACGGCTGTCAACACGTCTCCGGCAAATCCAGGCGCCAGAAAATCAATCGTACATCCAGAGGCCACCGTGCTGACATTGCGCGAATTGCACGAAAAGGCAAAGGCGCTGTCCGCTAAAGAAAACAAAAAGCCTCCGTGGCACGTCTGATGGCCATTGAGCATGTCTGAACGCACCGGCATCGTCAGACGCGCATAGCCTGGCGCAATCTCGACGACCTGCATTCCCAGGCCCTGGCTGGCTGCGTCAGCCGCGTACATCGTGGCCCCGACTGCTTGCGCCAGAGCATGGGGATCGGTAGGGACATCAAGATCCTGATTCGATGCCGCGGAGGTTGTCAGTCCTGTGTGCATGTCAGTATGCATATCTCTAGGTTGCTGTGAAACAGGAGCCCCGAAGGCTCGGGGCTGTCGGCAATCACTGTCCTTTGAACTGCGGCTCGCGCTTGGCCATGAACGCAGCTACGCCTTCCGCATAGTCGGCACTGCGTCCCAGTTCGCGCATCAAATCACGCTCCAAGTTCAACTGCGTCGCGAGATCATTTTGCAGGCTCACCTGCATGGCCTTTTTCGTGCTGGCCAGTCCACGCGTCGGCGCCGACGCAAAATGCGTGGCTAATTTGTCCAAGGTCATCTCGAATTCGGCGTCCGGTACACATTGCCAGATTAGACCCCAGTCCTGCGCCTGGCGAGCGGTGAGCTTGTCGCCCAACATCGCCAATCCCATGGCGCGCGCACGCCCCACCAGACGAGGCAGCACATACGTCCCGCCCGTATCGGGGATCAAACCGAGACGGCAGAACGACTGGATGAAACTGGCAGACTCCTTGGCGATCACGATATCGCCGGCAAAGGCCAGATTGGCCCCTGCCCCCGCCGCGACGCCGTTGACGCCCACGACCACGGGCAAAGGCAACGCATTCAAACGGCGTACCAATGGTGCGTAGAATTTCTCTACCGTCTCGCCGAGATCAGGAGGAATACCGTCGGCAGCCATCTGACGCTCGCTCAGGTCCTGGCCTGCACAAAACCCGCGCCCGGCGCCCGTCAGGACCAGCACGCGCGCGCCCTCGTTCTCGACTCGGGTCAGTGCATCGGCTACCTCGCCGTGCATGGCAGCCGTGAAGCTGTTGAGTTTCTCGGGGCGGTTGAGCGTCAGACGCGCGATGCCGCCAGACAGATCGAACAGAATGCTCTGATAGGTCATGGAGTCCGCTCCTGTTAGACGTGACGGCGCGTCTGCACAACGCGAAAGCGGTTGGACACAAATGCCGAGTCCGACAACGCCGCATTGGCCGCCGGGTTGGCGCCCGTACCATGAAAATCGCTGAACGCGGCAGTCTGGTTCACGAACACGCCACCCGTCAGATTCAATGACAGCGCCACGCCCGACATCTCTGCTGCATCCTGGATCTGCGCCGCGACCTCGTCATTCGTCGTGTAGGCGCCAAAGGACAGTGCGCCATGCTGGATCACGCTGTTGCGAGCCAACTCAATACTGTGTGCGGTCGAGTCCGTCGCTACAACGAACGCAATCGGCCCGAACCATTCCTTGCTGATGTCAGGATTGCTGGCATCGGTACGCAGCACCAACGGCGTATGCACCCGCGCGTTTTCAAATTGAGGATGCGTCAGCGACTGGCTGTCGACCACGACGGGCAGGCCCAATGCGCGCGCCTGTTCGATGCGTTGAACAATGCCTTCGTTTTGAATCGCACCAGTCAGCTCCACGGCCTTGGCAGGATCGGCGCACAGTTTGCTGACAGCCGTTCCCAAGGCGGCGGCGACATCGTCAAAACTGACATGCCCCTCTGCCGTCTTAATACCATCGCGAGGCACGTAGATATTTTGCGGCGCCGTGCACATCTGTCCGGAATACAAGGCCAGCGAAAAAGCCAGGTTGCGCACCACACCCTTCAAATCCTCAGCGGAATCGATGATGATCTGGTTGACACCTGCTTTCTCGGTATACACCTGGGCCTGGCGAGCGTTCTGCTCCAGCCAATTACCATTGGCGCTGCTGCCGGTAAAGTCGATGATCTTGACGGAGGGATCCTGGGCCAATTGCTGTGCGGTGTCGTCGCCCGCGGCATGCGCTGCCAACTGCACAACGTTGGGATCAAAGCCCGTCTCGGCCAGGACTTCGCGCGCCACCTGCACCGTGATCGCCAGTGGCAGAATGGCGCCGGGATGCGGTTTGACGATCACGACGTTGCCGGTAGCCAGACTGGCGAACAACCCCGGATAGCCATTCCAGGTCGGAAAGGTCGAGCAGCCGATCACTAGTGCCGTACCACGAGGCACTACCGTGAAACGCTTTTCCATCTTGATGGGATCGTTCTTGCCCTGCGGTTTTTCCCACAAGGCTACATCGGGAATGCGCGACATTTCCTGCCAGGCATAGGTCACGGCCTCCAGACCACGGTCCTGCGCATGCGGACCGCCTGCTTGAAAAGCCATCATGAAGCCCTGGCCCGTGGTGTGCTGGACCGCGTGCGCGATCTCGAAGCTGCGCCGGTTCAAACGCGCCAGGATTTCCAGTGACACACCGACCCAGGTGCGCGGTCCGGCGCGACGCCAGGACTCGAAGGCCCGAGCGGCCGACTGTACCAGCACGGCAGGCGGCACACGCGGATACGTAATATCCAAACCGAAACCATAAGGCGACTGTTCGCCACCCACAGTGCCGTCAGCACCGCTCAGCTCCAGCGGAAAAGGCTTGCCACGCAAGGCTTCGAAAGCGGCGCGCCCATCCTCGTTGGCAGTCTCGCCATAATTGCGCGGGCTGGGCGATTCGGCGAACGGACTCCAATAACCACGATCGGCAGCGGCCGCCAGGGCACGCTCTAGCACAGGCTGATGGCGCTCGAAAAATTCTGATGACACGTGCGGTCTCCGGATAAATGCGTTATTCAAGTTTCTTGATCAAAATCCAATACGAGGCGATCGCTGACAGGAAAACTCTGGCAGCTCAGCACAAAGCCGCGCGCGACTTCGTAGTCCTCTAGCGCGAAATTCGCGTCCATATCGACCTCGCCTTCGATAACCTTGCAGCGGCACGTCGAACACACGCCGCCTTTGCAGGAGTACGGCAATTCGATGCCTTGTTCCAGCGCCGAGTCCAGCACGCTGTCCTTATTTTTCTGGATGACAAAACTGCGGCTGTGGCCGTCTTGCACCACCGTGACCTCGCACTGCCCTTTTCCGGGGGCAGCGGGCGTATCACGGCCCGTGCGCAAGGCTCGTGGTCCGCGCGGCGCGCCGAACAACTCGAACTTGATCTGCGATTTCGGCACGCCGCGATCCTGCAGATGCTGCACCACGCTCTCGATCATGGTCTGTGGACCACAGACAAAAGCATAATCAATATCGGTGGCAGGCATCCATGCGGACAAAAGCTGATCGACCTTGTCGCCATCGAGCCGGCCATTGAATAGCTCGATGTCCTGGCTCTCACGGCTCATGATATAGACCAGGGAAAACCGGTCCATGTACAGGTTTTTCAGGTCCTCGATTTCCTCGCGAAACAACACCGATGACGAGGCGCGGTTACCAAAGAACAAAGTAAATCGGCTGCGCGGCTCGGTCGACAACGCGGTCTTGACCAATGAAAACACCGGCGTGATGCCGCTGCCCACGGCGAACGCAACATAGTGGCGCTGATGCTCCGGCGAAAAATCCACCGTGAAATTGCCGGCTGGCGGCATGACCTCGAGCATCTGGCCGGCCTGCAGCGCCTGATTGGCCCAGCTGGAGAATGCGCCGTCATCAACCTTTTTGATCGCGACGCGCAGCACGCCGTCGCCGGGCGCCGAGCAAATCGAATAAGAGCGGCGCAGCTCTTCGCCGTCAAGCTGAGTGCGCAGCGTCAGATACTGTCCCGGACGAAACTCAAACTGCGATTGCAGCGCCTCCGGCAAATCGAAGGTCACCACCACGGCATCGCGCGTATTGCGCGCCACGGAAGAGACCCGCAGAGAATGGAAAGAATTCTGACTCATGGCGTGCTCCGGCCCTGTTCAGTGTGTTTTGAAATAATCGAACGGCTCGCGGCACGCATTGCAGCGATACAGCGCCTTGCACGAGGTCGAGCCGAAATGGCTGATCAAGCGCGTTTGCGAGGAGCCGCAGTGCGGACACACGACCAACGGCCCTGCGGCATGCCGGCTGATGCCGGATATGTCGATGGCACGCTCGGCCGGCGCCGCGATGCCATACCCCTTGAGCGCTGCTCGGCCACGCTCGCTCATCCAGTCAGTCGTCCAGGCCGGGGACAGTCTCGTCTGTATGCGGACCGCGGCGACACCGTGATCCGCCAAGGTCCGTTCGATGTCCTCCGAGATTTCCCGCATCGCGGGACAACCGGAATACGTGGGAGTAATGGTGACCACGCACGTGCCATCTTCCCAGGCCACCTCGCGTATCACGCCCAAATCCACCACCGACAACACCGGGATTTCCGGATCGGGCACGCTTTCGAGCCAGGTCATGACCTGGCTCGGCGACACGGTTGCGACGCCGTTCACCAGACGGCTCCTGGATGAGCGCGGGGCAACGACTGCATTTCTGCCAGCACATAGCTCAACGCCTCGGTGTGGCGGCCTTGGCGGCCTCCTTGGTAGGCAGGGTGGCCCGCGTCGTCCTCAGCCGGCATCGTCAACGTAGCCTCGGCCAACACCTCGCGCACATGCGCCAGCCATGGTCCGCGCAGAGTGCCCAGCTCACAGGAAATCCCGCGTTCAACCATGTCGTGATCTACGTCATCGTCAACGAACAGCTCACCCGTATAACGCCATGCGTCGTCGATGGCCTCTTGCATCTTGGCGTGGCTGGTCTCAGAGCCATCCCCTAAACGCACCACCAGATCAGAGGAGCGGCGCACATGATAGGTGACTTCTTTCAGCGATTTTTCCGCGATCGCGGCGACGCGCTCGTCGGTGGATTGCGTCAGGCGCTGCAGCAGAAAGTAATGCCACACGTCAAAGAAAAACTGCCGCGCCAGCGTATCGCCATAATGCCCGTTGGGCCGTTCGACCAGAATCAGATTCCGGAACTCATGCGCATGACGCAGATAGGCCAACGCATCCTCGTCGCGCCCTGCGCCTTCGATTTCGCCGGCCAGCGTCAACCACATGCGCGCCTGCCCCAACAAATCCAGTGCGGTGTTGGTCAACGCCAGATCTTCCTCCAGCGCAGGCCCGTGTCCGCACCACTCAGACAGGCGTTGCGACAGGATCAGCGTGGTATCGCCCAAGCGCAACAGGTACTCAAAAAAGGGCTTGTCCATGCTCACGCCCCTTACATGTGCTTGATTTCGTCGGGCATCGGGAAAAACGTGGGATGCCGATAGACTTTGTTGCTGGCCGGATCGAACAACGGTTCTTTGTCCGCCGGACTGCTCGCCACGATATCGGCCGCGCGTACGACCCAAATGCTGAGGCCTTCGTTGCGACGGGTGTAAACGTCGCGCGCATGATTGATGGCCATCTCCGCATCCGAGGCGTGCAAACTGCCCACATGCTTGTGCGCCAGACCATGCTGGCTGCGGATAAAGACCTCCCACAGCGGCCATTCCTTGCTCATGATGCCTATCCTTTAGTGTCGGGCGGCACGTGATCCGCCCTGAAATCATTCAGTTGCCGACAAACGGCTTGATGTTCGTGGCGGCCTGTCGCCGCTGCGGTCATGCCGCCTTGCGCTGTGCCTGCTTTTCCGCATAGGCCACCAAGCCATCACGCACCCAGGCGCCCTCTTCGTGGGCCTTTTTGCGTGCAGCCAGGCGTTCGCGATTGCAAGGGCCATGGCCTTTGATGACCGCATAAAACTCGGTCCAATCAATCTCGCCAAAATCGTAATGACCGCGATCGGCATTCCATTTCAAATCGGGATCGGGCACCGTCAGCCCCAGATACTCGGCCTGAGGCACAGTCTGATCGACCATTTTCTGGCGCAGTTCATCGTTGGAAAACAGCTTGATCTTCCAGGCCATCGACTGCGCGCTATTTGGCGAATCCGCATCGGACGGACCAAACATCATCAACGCCGGCCACCACCAGCGATTCAACGCGTCCTGACACATCGCCTTTTGGTCGGGCGTGCCGTGCAGGCACATCTGAATCAGCAGGTCATAGCCCTGCCGTTGATGAAAAGACTCCTCTTTACAGACACGCACCATGGCACGTGCGTAAGGGCCATACGAACAGCGGCACAACGGAATCTGGTTGATGATGGCAGAGCCATCCACCAGCCAGCCGATCATGCCGATATCGGCCCACGACAAAGTGGGGTAATTGAAAATGCTGGAATACTTGGCGCGCCCGGTCAGCAGGTCATCGACCAGATCATCGCGCGACACGCCCAGCGTCTCGGCAGCGCTGTACAGATACAGCCCATGCCCCGCCTCGTCCTGCACCTTGGCCAGCAAGATGGCCTTGCGCTTGAGCGACGGCGCTCGCGTGATCCAGTTGCCCTCTGGCAGCATGCCGACGATCTCGGAATGCGCGTGCTGCGAAATCTGCCGAATCAGCGTCTTGCGATAAGCCTCGGGCATCCAATCCTGTGGCTCGATGCGCACGCCTTCATCGACGCGGCGTTGAAAGGCCTGCTCGGGACCGGAAAGTTCATCCACATTGCGGACCTGCTTGACGCCGGTTTCGACTAGCTGTGCATACATGTTCGTCTCCTGTACGGCCGCATGCGCCTGCAGGCGCTCACACCGATCGTTTATCTGACTCAGCTTAAGGACGATTATTTAATACACAAAATCAATTGTCAAAGAAATTCTTGTATCACATCAAAAATGTGTATCATGTCCAGCATCCTGATATCCGGCCTGGATTTCGATGGCAAACACCCCTTCTTCCCTCGGCCGCTACGTCGCCCGACTGCTCAAAGACGACCCGCCTCGCGCGAAATCGCTGTGCGTCAGCCTGCTGGGCGATGCACTGGCGTGCCACGGCGGCGCCATCTGGCTGGGAGGCATCATCGAGCTGCTCGAACCCCTGGGCATCAACGAGCGTTTGCTGCGCACCAGCGTATTCCGCCTCGTTGCCCAAGGCTGG
Organism: Bordetella genomosp. 4; assembly: GCF_002261185.1. Classification (GTDB taxonomy): domain Bacteria; phylum Pseudomonadota; class Gammaproteobacteria; order Burkholderiales; family Burkholderiaceae_B; genus Bordetella_A. The sequence continues at coordinate 193,387 of NZ_NEVQ01000012.1, read as the reverse complement.
CTGCAGGCTGAGCGCCATGGACGGCGCAGCCTGTATCAGCTATCCGAGCTCGGCCGCCGCCGCACCGCGCACGCTTCGCAACGCATCTACGATGGCCCCTCCGCCCAGTGGAATGGCGACTGGACGCTCGTCGCCCTGCCCCGCTTGGGCAACAACGCTCTGTCCGAGCGCCTCGAACTGCGCCGCGAATTGACGTGGGAGGGCTTTGCCATGATTGCGCCAGGGCTGTTCGCCCACCCGCAGGCGGACGCGCATACGGCGCACGAAATCCTGGAAAAACTCGGCATTCCTGACAAGGCGCTGGTGCTGGCGGGACGTGACCTCGCGGGCGCGGGCGGGCTGCCCATCGCGAGCCTGGCGCCCCAATGCTGGAATCTGGACGCGTTGGCTGACCAATACCGTCATTTCTCTGATCAATTGGGCCCGCTGGACAAACTGCTGGACGAACCCGCCGAGCCTGCCGACGCCTTTGCCGCACGGATGCTGCTGCTGCATACGTGGCGGCGCATTGTCTTGCACGATCCGCAATTGCCAGTGCCTATGTTGCCCGAGCAATGGCCTGGGCACGCTGCGCGGGAGTTATGCGGCAGGATCTACTGGAAATTGTTCGATGCTTCGGAACAGTATCTGGATGCTGTGGCGGGCAAGGATAACGAGCGGTATACGCCGTTGTCGGATGAGGTGTATGCGAGGTTTGGGGGACGGGCGGTCTAGGCGGGTGATGGTGGGTGGGGTGTGGGTTGTGCTGACGATCGGTGTCTCTGGCTTGCAATCGGTGTCTCTATTTAGACGTCCCTGCCGGGTGCCGGCAAGCCTCACCGGGCCTATCGCGCGGACTCGCCCCACGAGCAGGGGGCTCGGCCTCGCTGCGCGAGGCTAAATCCGCGCTCTACGGCCCGGTGAGGCTTCCCGGCCCCCGGCAGGGACTCACACTAGTGGCAGGCCGTCGTTGCTGGCTGTTGATGGCCAGGGTGCTGTCGTGACGTGCGGCACACCACGATCGTCATGGTGGCGCATTTCGCCATGATTGCGCGGCGTACATGGCACGCGACGACCGTTCAATCAGATGCCATGTCACCACCGCCAATACCCGTCCCGATGGGATCACCCGTAATGTGAAGACAGCGCGAGCCGGCGTTCGCCGTGTAAAAGGGGCGCCGGCCCGTAGAGCACGGATTTAGTCCGCGCAGCGGACCGAGCCCCCTGCTCATGGGGCGAGTCCGTGCGATAGGGCCGGTGCCCCTTTTACACGGCGGACGCCGGCGCCTAAAGAACCATGACCGCGGAAGATCATCGCCCTCTTACACTTTGAGGAAATGCTCGCGGTAATACTTCAGCTCGTCGATGGACTCGTATATATCCGCCAGCGCCTCGTGCTTGCTTTTCTTTTCAAAGCCCTTGTACACCGCAGGCACCCACCGGCGGGCGAGTTCCTTCAAGGTGCTGACATCCAGATTGCGGTAGTGGAAAAAACGCTCCAGGTTGGGCATATAGGCGTACATGAAGCGGCGATCCTGGCTGATGGTATTGCCACACAGGGGTGATTTCCCGGCAGGCACGTGCTGAGACAGGAAATCCAGCAGCATTTGCTCGGCTTGAGCCTCGCTCAGGGTGGACGCCTTGACCTTGTCGATCAGGCCGCTTTTACCGTGCGTGGATTTGTTCCAGCTGTCCATGGCATCCAGCAGACTGTCGGGTTGATGCACGACCAGCACGGGGCCTTCGGCCACAATGGTGAGATCCGGTTCGGTGACCACCACGGCCACTTCGATGATGCGCTCTTTGCTAGGGTCGAGCCCGGTCATCTCCATATCGAGCCAGACCAGGCGATTTTCGTTCGCAGCCATATAATTTGCCTATAAAACACCACATTTTCTCATACGTAACGCCAATTCCGTGCCACTGACCACTCTGACCCTGCTGTTTGTCGCCTTTCTGGTTGCCGATCTCTGTGTGCGCCAATGGCTGGCCATGCGCCAGATCCGCCATGTCGCCAGCCACCGAGACCAGGTCCCGCCCGAGTTCTCGCCGCGTATCGGCCTGGCCAGCCACCAGCGTGCCGCGGACTACACGGCGGCGCGCGTGCGGCTGGGGATGCTGGAACGAGTGTACGACGCAGGCATTCTGGTGGCCCTGACCTTGCTGGGCGGCCTGCAGGCTATCGATCTGGCAGTGGCGCAGTTCACCTCGAATGACCTGCTGCGCCAACTGCTGTTGTTGGGCAGCGTCGTGCTGCTGCTGGGCGTGCTGGGGCTGCCTTTTACCTTGTGGCGCCAATTCAAACTCGAAGCGCGTTTTGGCTTTAATCGCATGACCCCTGGGCTGTTTGCCTCGGATTTGGTCAAAGGGATCCTGTTGTCGCTGGCATTGGGCGCCCCGCTGGCCGCCGCCATTCTGTGGCTGATGGCCAGTGCCGGCAGCTTATGGTGGCTGTGGGCGTGGGGCTTGTGGACAGTATTCAACCTCCTGCTTCTGTTCATTTTCCCCACCTTCATTGCGCCGCTGTTCAACAAGTTCACGCCGCTATCCGATCCCGATCTGGCGAACCGGATCAAACAGCTCGCTCAGCGCTGCGGTTTTGCGCTCAATGGCCTGTTCGTCATGGACGGCTCGCGCCGCTCGGCGCATGGCAACGCGTATTTCACGGGCTTCGGCAAATCGCGCCGCATTGTATTTTTCGACACGCTGCTGGCACGTCTGAATGCGGACGAGATAGAGGCTGTGTTGGCGCATGAGCTGGGGCATTTTGCCAAACGCCACATCGTCAAACGCATCGTACTCAGCCTGGGCGCTGCCCTGCTGTTCTTTGCGGTGCTGGGCTGGTTGGCGCAACAACCCTGGTTCTACGAGGGCCTGGGCGTGCTGCCACGCCTGAATGGCCGCAATGATGCCATGGCGCTATTGTTGTTTTTCCTGGTAATACCCGTGTTTACCTTTATGTTGACCCCGATCGCCAGCTGGTACTCTCGCCGTGACGAGTTCGAGGCCGACCGTTATGCCGTGAGCCAAAGCTCGTCCGAACAACTCGTCTCGGCGCTCGTCAAACTGTACGATGACAACGCCGCCACTCTGACTCCCGACCCTGTGCACTCAGCCTTTTACGATAGTCACCCGCCCGCCGCCGTGCGTATCCGCCACCTGACGCAGCACGCATGAGCGCCAGCAGCCAGCCATTAGAGGGCCGTATTATTGCGGCGCACGGCCGCCACTATGTGGTGGAATTCCCCGACGGATCTCAACGTCATTGCTTTCCTCGCGGAAAAAAAGCGGGCGCTGCCGTGGGTGATCGGGTACGCGTCGCCCCTCAAGGGCGCGACGAAGGTGCGATCGATGCGATTTTGCCGCGCAGCAATCTGCTATTCCGCTCGGACGAAATGCGTTCCAAGCAGTTTGCGGCGAATGTCGACCAATTGCTGATCGTGGTCGCGGTCGAACCGACCTTTTCGGACGATCTGGCGGGGCGCGCCTTGGCGGGCGCCTGGAGCGCCGGGATCGAGCCGCTGATCATTCTGAACAAGGTCGATCTGGAAGCCGGTGTCGCCGAGGCCCGCGCACGGCTGGCATCCGTGCGGGCCTTAGGGGTTCCCATCATCGAACTCAGCGCTCACGATCGACCCTCAGTACATGCCGCGCTGGCGGATAAGCTGGCCGGCAAAACCACACTGCTGCTGGGCCAAAGCGGCATGGGCAAATCGACGCTGCTTAATGCACTGGTGCCCGATGCCGACGCGGCGACACGAGAACACTCGTCGGCATTGGACATGGGCCGACACACAACCACCAGTACGCGCCTGTATCACTTGCCTGCGCCGGGCGGCGATCTGATCGATTCCCCGGGATTTCAAGCGTTCGGCTTACAGCATCTGTCGGGCGACGATATCTTGCGAGGTTTTCCGGAATTCACCGCGCATATTGAACGCTGCCGCTTTTATAACTGCACGCACCGGCACGAGCCGGGCTGCGGCGTCGTGGCGGCGCTACAGGCTGGGGAGATCGATGCGGGACGTTATGCCCTGTATCGGCGCATTCTCGAAGAAAGCGAGGCCGCGCAGCAGCGTTACTGACCTGCTTGGAAAGGCGGCCTGTACGGTCACCGCCCGATTGAGGCCCCACCTATATCAGTCGTCAATCCATGACGCAGCATGTGATACAGATTGCGCAACATGCCCGCAGTGGCGCCCCAAATAAAGTACTGATGCCAAGGCATGGCGTAATACAGCCTTTCCCGCCCGTCGGGCAATGGCCCCCGGTAGAGGCGGTGGTTCGCAGGGTCCGTCAAAAATGTCAGCGGCACCTCGAATATCTCGGCGACTTCGAAGACATCGGGCTTCAGCGTGAAACCGGGGCGCACCAGCGACAACACCGGGGTGATGGAAAACCCCGTCGACGTCAAATAAGCGGGCATCGAACCCAGCACGTCGACATACTCGGCAGACAGACCGGTTTCCTCTTCGGCCTCGCGCAGTGCCGTCGCGATGGGCGAGGCATCCGAGGTTTCCACGCGCCCTCCCGGAAAGCTGATCTGGCCGGCGTGATCGTACAAGTGTGCCGTGCGCTGCGTCAGCATGATGCTCACCCCCTCGGGACGAACGACCATGGGGATCAAGACCGCTGCCAATACAGGAGCCCCCTCGCGTCCGGGATGGCGGTATTCGGTCGAACCTAGCGGGTCTTGGGGCCACGGCCCTGCGTGGCTCAGCACCCCACGTAGTCGCTGGGGAACCAGCAAATCTGGCGCGATCGCAGTCAGCCCCGCATCGGCGGGCTGCCAAGGTTGAGCGGCGGGATCAAATTGCACGACGGCGGGAGGCCGGCGAGGACGGGACGAAGGGTCGGGCATACCTGCAGCAAACGTTAAAAAAGGCACCTTGATAGGTGCCTTTTTAACCCGGATCGCCGGGAAGCGCGGTGTGATCCTGCCTGGGCGGGCATCACACCGAGACCAATCAAGCCGATTTGGCTTGCTTGATGACCAGCTTTTCTTTGATACGAGCCGACTTGCCCGAACGGTTGCGCAGGTAGTACAGCTTGGCACGACGCACATCACCGCGGCGCTTGACTTCGATGCCGGCGATTTGCGGGGAATACAGTTGGAACGTACGCTCGACGGCTTCGCCCGACGAGATCTTGCGCACGATGAAGGACGAATTCAGGCCGCGGTTGCGCTTGGCAATCACGACGCCTTCGTAGGCCTGCACACGCTTGCGGGTGCCTTCAACGACGTTGACGCTGACCACCACGGTATCGCCAGGGGCGAATTCGGGCATGGTCTTGTCGCCGGTCAGGCGCTTGATTTCTTCCTGTTCCAGGATAGCGATGAGGTTCATGAGAACTCCGAGATCATCGTGCCTTGCGCTGTTTTTGCGTGGGGCGCCGGCCAGGGCCGGGACCTTTGCTGTACGCAAGCAGAGGATGAGGTTTGTGGTAAACCCAGCATTCTACATCAAATCAAGACTTTACGTACATACCACCTGCACGCGGACAGAAATCCCATGCTTTGTGCGACACCGTCCCCTTTTTGGCCGGTTTTAGCAGTACCCTTGCACATCGAAATGTCATATTTCTGTCATAGACGGCAACTGCTGCACCCATGTCTTACGCGTCCCTGATATTGGTTGTTTTGGCGGCCATGGCTCACGCCTCGTGGAATCTATTGGCCAAACGGGCCGCCATGGTGGGCCCGGTCTTTGTCTTTGCCTATGGGCTGTGCGCCACGCTGCTATATGCGCCCTGGGTAATCTGGATCCTGCTGCACGAAGGGATGGTCTGGAGCTGGCCCGTCATTGCGTGCATCCTCGCATCCAGCGCCCTGCACCTGGGTTATAGCCTGTGTCTGCAACGCGGTTATCAGGTCGCAGATCTGTCGGTGGTATATCCCATTGCCCGCGGTACTGGCCCGCTGCTGTCTACCGCGGGCGCATTTTTACTATTGGGCGAGCCCGCAACGACGACAGGGATCATCGGCATGCTATGCGTCGTCGGCGGCGTGCTGCTGATTGCTACGCAAGGCAGACTGTCGCTATTCCGCCAACCTCAGGCGTGGCTGGGCGTGCGCTGGGGCATCGTGATCGGCCTGTTCATCGCGACATACACCGTCGTGGACGCCTACGGCGTCAAGGTGTTGCTGATCATGCCGGTGCTCTTTGACTGGTTCACGTGTGCTACGCGTACCGTCATGATGGCGCCGCACGTCATGAAGCGCCGCGCGGAAAACTGGCAAGCCATGCGGGGATATTGGCGTCTGGCCTGGGCCGTCGGCCTGCTGTCGCCTCTGGGCTATATCCTGGTGCTCTATGCCCTGCGCAACGGCGCACCGTTGAGCCTGGTCGCCCCCGCCCGGGAAATGTCGATGATGCTGGGCACCCTCGCCGGCATGTTTCTCCTGCGGGAAAAGGTCGGCGTCGGACGGCTACTGGGATGCCTGGCTATTCTGGCCGGGGTAGTCCTGCTCGGGTCCAGCTAAATAGGCTTTCGGACGGCCGCTGCCGCACAGGCGTGATTTGGCCGTATACAGGCGGACGGTGCTGCTATGCGAGGAGGCTTCTGTCCACGGGAAAACAGGCTTAAAACCCCGCTGCCGCCCCGAGCCACATCACCCCGGGAATCAGCGCCCCCCATATTGCGACCAACAAGACATCGCCCACCATTTGGCGCATGGTCACGCCCTGGCTCAAGGCTCGGCTGGCCGTGCCCATGGACTGGCTGTGCGCGGCCATCGTATCCATTGACAGAGCGGCGGCGGATACATGCGCGTGGGCAGCACCGACGATAGGCTGTGGAATCCGAGCCGCGGGCGTCGGCTGAACAACCGGCTGGACCTCGACGGCCGGCGCCTCTACTGGCTGGACCACGGCGGAAGCGCCGATGACATCCGACTGTGCAGCCGGCGCCAAGGCGCGATGGCGCCCCTGGGACAAACCAGAAGAAAAAGGCCATTTGGCAGGCTGACGCAGCACGCCGGCCGCAGCTCGCGCCAGAATGCGTGGTACCCAGGTCGGCAGCCGGGAAGGCAGAGAAACAACGGTATCGGAAGCAAGCGTGGCAGTGGACATGAAAGGCTCCGGTTAGAACAGCGCTAACTGCGGTGAAGACGAAAGCGGCGACGAGGATCTCGATTGCCGGGATGAACTCTGCCCTGCCACTGAGGCAGCCGAGGCAGAGGACGCCGGGCTGACTGCCCTGGGCGCTTGGAACAAATGCGTGACCAATTGGGGGCGAGTGGTATTCAGGCCCAGTTTGCGTACGGCCAGGTTGAAACGCTGACGCAGCAAATTGGCCCATAGGCCCGTGCCCCGCATCCGCGTGCCAAATTGAGGGTCGTTGCGGCGGCCATTGCGCATGTCCTCGATACGGTGCAGCACGCGCTGCGCGCGATCGGGGAAATGGGCCTCCAGCCATTCCTGGAAAACGGCTTTGACCTCCCAGGGCAAGCGCACGACGGTATAGCTGGCGTAGCAGGCGCCCGCCTGGCGTGCGTCCTGCAGGATGTGTTCGAGAGACTCGTCGTTGATGAACGGAATGATGGGTGCGACCAGCACGCCCACAGGCACCCCGGCATTCGTCAGCGTGCGAATAGCCTGAATGCGCCGCCACGGGGCAGACGCGCGCGGCTCGAGCGTGCGCGCCATCTCGGTATCCAGCGTCGTCACACTGATGTATACCGTGATCAGGCGCTGCTCTGCCAGCGGCTGCAACAGGTCAAGATCGCGTTCGATCAGCGCGTTTTTGGTGACGATCGTGGCGGGATGCCGTGTCTGCAGCAAGAGCTCAAGCACGCCGCGGGTCAGTTGCCATTCGCGCTCGATGGGCTGATATACATCCGTCGCCGAACCGATATTGATCGGCGAAACGCGATACCCCGGCCGCGCCAGCTCGGCTCGCAACACATCGACGGCATTGGCCTTGGCGATCAGGCGAGTCTCGAAATCCAGCCCAGGGGAATACCCCAGGTAGGCGTGAGTCGGCCGGGCGTAACAATAGACGCAGCCGTGCTCGCACCCACGATAGGGGTTCACTGCGACATCAAAGGGAATATCGGGGGAATCGTTACGTGAAAGGAGCTTGCGCGCCTGCTCGGACGTGACGGTGGTCTTCAGGGTCGATTCGGGGACGATGGGAATGTAACCGCCGGCAATGTCGGCATCGGACACATCATCCTGGGAAGCCGCCACCTGCCCGCTGGACCAACCGTCGTCGGCGGGCTCACGCTCGGTCTGCTCGAATCGATGCCGAACATTAGTAACCGCTCCCCGGCCGCGCAAGGCGGCGGGGGCGGTAGCCGGGGACCCAGAACCGGCGGAAAAAGCGTGCTTGGTGCGTTCCATGAAAGTACTGTACAAAAAACCAGTACTTTCAGCAAGCCCCAAATGCCCTAATCGAGCGAAATCTCACTTTACCCCAAGACGGGCCCCGCGTCTGGAGAATCGATTTCATACTTTGGAAATCGGCTGGAAACCCGCATGGATATTGGATTTAGCCTAAAAACAACAGGCCGCCGCCCCTACGGACGGCGGCCACTGGGACCGGTTTTGGGCTCGACAGGAATCACTGTCTGGGCATTCAGACAGCACTGCCAGTTTGGGTCGAACTGATGAGCAGTGGGTGCTGAACTCTGACGCATCCGAAGACGCGCGATGACCTAACGCAGCATGCCTGCAGCCGCGGTTTGATGCGTGGCTTCGTCGATCAAAATAAACGCTCCGGTTGCCGGCGCATCGATATAGTTATCGACCGCCAAGGCTTCACGCGTCGCGAACGACACACGGCCGATCTCGTTCATGTTCAAGGTGCCGCTGTGGTTCTCGACCTCTTGCAGCTCGTGAATGTCACGATGCGTCAACACGCCGCGGATCTTCGCCGACGTCAGACGCGTGCCATGCTTGAGCAAATACTTGCGAGCGGGATTCAAGGCTTGCGTATCCAACCAGCACAGCTCTGCCTCGAATTCACGCCCCACGCGCGCGGGAGCTGCAGCATGCGAAAGCACATCGCCACGCGACACATCCACATCACGATCCAGCACGATAGTGACCGAATCACCCGCGACCGCGACATCTACAGCGCGATCGAATGCCAGAACCTCTTTCACCCGTGCGGCAACACCGGAGGGCTGAATCACCACGTCATCGCCGGGACGCAATTCGCCGCTGGCGATACGGCCTGCATAACCACGGAAATCCTCCGCACTATCGCCACCGTGACGCGACACCCATTGCACAGGAAACCGCAACGGACGCACGGCGGCTTCGCTATTGGTGCCGCCCAGTTGTTCCAGCAGGCTCAACAGCGGCGGGCCGTCATACCACGGCGTTTTATCCGAACGATTGACGACGTTGTCGCCTTCGAGCGCAGACAACGGCAACACGTGATGGTGCGCGATATTCAGGCGGCGAGCGAGTTCCGCATACGCATCACGGATGCGTTCGAATACGGCTTGATCCCAGTCAACCAGATCCATCTTGTTGACCGCCACCACGATATGGCGGATGCCGAGCAAGTGAGCAATGGTGCTATGGCGCTTGGTCTGCGTCAGCAACTGGCCATCGGCGGCCCGCGTGGCATCAATCAGGATGATCGCGGCATCGGCGGTCGATGCGCCGGTCACCATATTGCGCGTGTACTGCTCGTGCCCCGGGGCGTCGGCCACGATGAACTTGCGCAGCGGGGTCGAGAAATAGCGGTAGGCCACATCGATCGTAATCCCCTGCTCACGCTCGGCCTCCAGGCCGTCGGTCAACAACGAGAAATCGATCCCGTCACCCACCACGCGTTTGTATTTGGCGCGGGAGATCGCATCCAGTTGATCGGCAAACACGCCCTTGCTGTCATACAGCAAACGCCCGATCAAGGTGGACTTACCGTCATCAACCGAGCCGGCCGTAATCAGACGCAGAACACCATTGTCGGTGTCCGGGAGGAAAGAATCATTCACAGCGTTCATGTCGAAATCCGGTAATCAGTTCAGAAATAGCCTTCTTTCTTGCGGCGCTCCATAGAAGCCTCGGAAGTCTGGTCATCCATGCGCGTCGCGCCGCGCTCGGTAATATCGGTCACAGCCGTCTCGGCAATAATGGCCAAGGGATCGGCCGCGTCAGACGCGACGGGGCACGTGCAAGAGATATCTCCAACGGTACGGAATCGCACCGCGAGGTTCTCTACTTGCTCCCCATCTTGCGGCGGCGTCAATGGCGTCACGGGCACCAGCAGGCCCTTGCGGCGCACCACATCGCGTTGATGGCTGTAGTAGATCGACGGCAACGCGAGCTGCTCACGCTGGATGTATTGCCACACATCCAATTCGGTCCAGTTCGAAATCGGAAACACCCGCATGTTTTCGCCCTTGTGCACGCGGGTGTTGAAGAGATTCCACAACTCGGGGCGTTGAGCCTTGGGGTCCCACTGACCAAACTCATCGCGGAACGAAAAAATGCGCTCTTTCGCGCGCGCTTTTTCTTCGTCACGACGTGCGCCGCCGATACACGCGTCAAAGCCGAACTCTTCGATCGACTCCAATAGCGTGACTGCTTGCGCCGCATTGCGTGAATCGTTCTCGCGCCGCAGCACCACACTGCCGCGGCGGATGGAATCCTCGACGCTGCGCACGATCAGGGTCTCGCCCAGTTCGGCGGCGCGTTGATCTCGAAACGCAATCACTTCATCAAAATTATGGCCCGTGTCGATGTGCATCAGCGGAAACGGGAAACGGCCCGGGCGGAAGGCTTTTTCCGCGAGCCGCAACAACACGACCGAATCCTTGCCCCCGGAGAACAGCAACACGGGTTTGGCGCATTCGGCCGCCACTTCACGCAGGATGTAGATCGCTTCGGATTCCAGCCAATCGAGATGGCTGCGATTGAGAACGACAGACATGATTTTCCTTTTATACAGAAGTCGATTTTTCTGGTGCTGCGACGACCGAGATCACTCGGTTGCCCGCATGCAGGCCGCACTCTTTCGAGTCGGAGGATTCCCACCACCACCGTCCCGCCCGCACATCCTCGCCCGGACGGATGGCGCGCGTGCAAGGCTCACAGCCGATCGAAGGGTAGCCTTGGTCATGCAACGGGTTGTAGGGAATGTCCAGAGCGCGAATGACATGCCACACGTCTTCTTCGCTCCAGGCGGCCAGGGGGTTGTATTTGTATAGACCGAACACGGGGTCTTGCTCGGCCTCAGGCAGCTCGCCGCGCGTGGCGGCCTGGGCACGGCGTTGTCCGGTAATCCAGGCGCCCCGGCCCGCCAGAGCGCGCTTCAAGGGCTCGACCTTGCGGATCTGGCAACAGGACTTGCGCAGGTCCACGCTTTCATAAAAGGCGTAAGCTCCGTGCGTTTTCACATACTGATCCACCGCCTCGGCATCGGGACGATAGATCGTCAACTCACGGCCGTAGCGCTCGCGCACGGCGTCGATCATGCCTAGTGTTTCAGCATGCAGACGCCCCGTATCCAAGGTAAAAACCTCCAACGGAAAGCCGCCATCGTAGATAGCGTGTGTCAACAACATGTCCTCGGCCGCGAGCGACGATGCCAGCGCGGCGTCGGGATACTGCCGGGCAATTTCGGCCAGACGCTCTTGCAGCGCCTGCCAGCGCACGGCCACGGCCGGGTCTAATGCGGAATCAATGACTGTCATAGTTATGCCGCGGCAAAAACTCGAGCGCGGCGCGGTCGCGCCAACAAGCTTTCGCCTTCCTTCAGTTCAAGTTCACGATAGAGTTGCTCCGGCACCTGCGCTTCGATGGTGGCCTGGACGTCCTGACGTTCCAGTTCCAGATAGGCGCTCGGCCCGGCCAAGTAAACATGGTTCAGGCGCACGGGGATCCCCTGCCCCAGACCGTTGTCACGCGCCAGATCGATCTCGTGCGGCCGCACATAGGCAATTGCCTGCTGCTGGTGGGCCTTGGCCAGCTCGGGCGCAGGCAGCTCGACGCCATGCGCATGCCAGACGCCATTGGTCGCGTAGCCTGCCAACTGATTGACGTCGCCCAAGAACCCATAGACGAATGGCGTCGCCGGATGCTCCCAGACCTCGCGCGGCGTGCCTACCTGCTCGATGCGGCCGGCATTCATCAACACCACCCGGTCGGCGACCTCCAGGGCTTCTTCCTGATCGTGAGTCACGAACACACTGGCCACATGCAATTCGTCATGCAGACGGCGCAACCAACGGCGCAGTTCCTTGCGCACCTTGGCGTCCAACGCGCCAAATGGCTCATCCAGCAACAATACCCGCGGCTCCACAGCCAATGCGCGAGCCAGCGCGATACGCTGACGCTGGCCGCCAGATAGCTGCGCCGGATAACGATCGGCCAGCCAATCCAACTGCACGAGGTTTAATAACTCGTGCACTTTCTGACGAATCTGCGTTTCACTGGGACGCTGTGCGCGACGCTTGACCCGCAGACCGAAAGCCACGTTCTCGAACACAGTCATGTGCTTAAAGAGCGCATAGTGCTGGAACACAAAGCCCACCTGACGATGACGTACGTCCACGTCCGTCGCATCCTCGCCAGCAAACAGGACACTGCCCGTGTCGGCGGTTTCCAAGCCCGCGATAATGCGCAGCAGGGTCGTTTTCCCGCAACCGGACGGACCGAGCAACGCAACCAATTCACCGGTTTCGATATGCAGAGACACATCGTCCAAGGCACGGAAATCACCAAAGCGACGCGAAAGATTTTTGACTTCAATACTCATGCCAGAAACTCCATCATGCCGTTGTCGGCTGAGGCGCCGCAACCGGGGCTGCCACGCGGGCCTCCATCGGCTGATCGGCGGTATCGGGACGTGCGCTGCGCCACTCGACCACGTTTTTGATCACCAGCGTCACCAGGGCCAGCAAGGCCAGTAACGACGCCACGGCAAACGACGCCGCAAACTGATATTCACCGTACAGAATCTCGACGTGCAGGGTCAGCGTATTGGTCAGCCCGCGTATATGGCCCGACACCACAGACACTGCGCCGAACTCTCCCATGGCACGGGCGTTACACAGGATGGCACCGTAGAGCAGGCCCCATTTGATATTGGGCAGCGTCACGCGCCAGAATATCTGCCAGCCGCTGGCGCCCAGCGTCAATGCAGCCTGTTCCTCTTCGCTGCCCTGCGCCTGCATCAACGGGATCAGCTCGCGAGCAATGAAGGGAAAGGTCACGAACAAGGTCGCCAACACCACGCCAGGCACGGCGTAGACGATCTTCAAGTTGTGATCTTCAAGAAAGGGCCACATCCAGCTCTGCGAACCAAACAACACGACAAAGACCAGCCCGGCCACGACCGGCGACACTGAGAAAGGCAGGTCGATCAAGGTGATCAGCAATTGTTTGCCGCGGAATTCGAACTTTGCGATCGCCCAGGCCGCAGCCACACCGAAAACCAGATTCACCACCAGCGATATGGCCGCCACCCACAGTGTCAACTGGATTGCACTCCAGGCATCGGGCTCGGTAATCGCGGCGAGATAAAGCGCCCAGCCTTTCTTGAAGGCTTCTACGAATACGGTGATCAGAGGCAACAGCAGGAACAGCGTCAAAAATGCCAGCGCGACGCCGAGCAATACGCCGCGCACCCAACGCGGCTCGGTCAAATGACTGGGACGACTCGTCACGGCAGAACTCATGCGAACCTCCTGCCACGACGGGCTTGCCAACCTTGCAGCAAATTAATAAAGAGCAGCAATACAAACGAGATAGCGAGCATCACGGTGGCAATCGCTGCGGCGCCCACATAGTCGAATTGTTCAAGCTTCGACATGATCAGCAAGGGAGTAATCTCGGTCACCATCGGCCGATTGCCCGCAATGAATACGACGGAACCGTACTCGCCGATTGCCCGTGCAAACGCCAAGGCAAACCCGGTCAACAGCGCCGGCACAATGGTCGGCAGCAACACACGCCGCACGGTTTCCCACCGATTGGCGCCCAGGCTGGCGGCGGCCTCTTCGATCTCGCGTTCGATATCCTCCAGGACAGGCTGCACGGTACGCACGACAAACGGAATACCGATGAACACCAATGCCACCACAATGCCGAGCGGCGAGAACGCCACTTTCAGACCAAACCAGTTGTCCAGCGGTGCGCCCAGCCAACCTGTCTTGGTATAAAGCGCCGTCAGCGCAATCCCCGCTACGGCAGTGGGCAACGCAAATGGCAGATCCACCATGGCATCCAGGATTTTTTTGCCCGGAAACTGATAGCGCACCAACACCCACGCCACCACCATGCCGAACACGAGGTTCACCAACGCCGCGATGAACGCTGCACCAAATGTCAGCTGATACGAATACAGCGCCTGCGGTGTGGTAACCACGCGCCAAAATCCTTCCCATCCCAGACTCGCGCTCTTCAGTGGCAAGACCACCAGAGGCAGCAGTACCAATAGGCTCAAGTACACCACCGTGAAACCCATGGAAAGCCCAAAACCCGGCAGGACGCCGGGTCGTTTACGTTGCCGGCCAACGGGGGCTTTCGCCCCCGCAGCCGCGGTCATGGCTGAAGTCATGATTGCATCCCGCCCTCTGGCCTATTTGCCGTTAGGCAGATAAATCTGGTCAAAGACCCCGCCATCACTGAAATGCGTGGCCTGCGCCTTTTTCCAGCCGCCGAAAATGGCGTCGTCAATCGTCACCAGCTTCACTTTGGGGAACTGCTTGCTGTACTTCTCGGCCACGTTCTTGTCGGTCGGTCGATAGAAATTGCGAGCGATGATTTCCTGCGCCTCGGGTGTGTACAGGAACTCCAGATAGGCCTGCGCAGCGGCACGCGTGCCCTTGCGATCGACGTTCTTGTCCACGATGGCGACCGGGGGTTCTGCCAGGATGGACAGCGAAGGCACGACGATATCGAACTTGTCCGGACCCAATTCCTCTTGCGCCAGGAACGCTTCGTTTTCCCAGGCCAGCAACACGTCGCCCACGCCACGTTCGACAAAGGTGGTGGTCGCTCCGCGGGCACCGGTATCCAGCACCGGCACGTGCTTGAACAAGTCGCTGATGAAAGCCTTGGCCTTGCTTTCATCGCCACCGTTTTTCTCTAGCGCATAGGCCCAGGCCGCGAGATAGTTCCAGCGCGCGCCACCCGAGGTTTTCGGATTCGGGGTGATGACTTCGATGCCGTCCTTGACCAGATCATTCCAATCATGGATTTGCTTCGGATTGCCCTTGCGGACCAGGAAAACGATGGTCGAGGTATAAGGCGAACTGTTCAAGGGCAAGCGGGCTTGCCAGTCTTTGGGCAACAGGCCCTTGGCGGCAATAGCGTCGATGTCATAGGCCAGCGCCAATGTCACCACATCCGCGTCCAGGCCGTCGATGACCGAGCGCGCTTGTTTACCCGAGCCGCCGTGCGATTGGCGAATGGTCAGCGCCACACCGGCTTTTTCTTGATATTGCTTGGCGAATGCCTCGTCCACGGCACGGTACAGCTCACGCGTGGGATCGTAGGACACGTTCAATAAGGTTTGCTTCTCTTGCGCATGAGCCGGCAACCCCAAGACGAAAGCCGCAGCCACCGTCGCCAATGCAGCCCAGAATTTTTTCTTGTACAGCATGTTTGCACCCGAATCCGTAGACAGTGGATGCAAGTGTGCAGCGTCGCCGAACTAAACGGAAAGAATCATTTTTTGGTTGCTCATCGCTATTCGAAATAAAGGTTGTGCCGCTATCGCAATTGCAACGCGAAAAAAAGCGCGCACTGCCTCACGGCGAGCGCGCGCAAGCGGCACCTGATGCAGACCGGCACACATCGCGCCGATCTGCATCCCGGTTATTTACTTATTCGGTTGAGGCGTAATACGCAGGTACGGGCGCACCGCTTTGTAGCCTTTCGGGAATTTTTCTTTGATCACGGCTTCGTCCTTCAGGGAAGGGACGATGATGACGTCATCGCCGTCTTGCCAGTTGACCGGCGTCGCGACGCTATGGCTGTCGGTCAATTGCAGCGAATCGATCACGCGCAGAATCTCGTTGAAGTTACGCCCGGTGCTGGCCGGATAAGTAATGATCAAGCGGATTTTCTTGGCCGGGTCGATGATGAACACCGAACGCACCGTCGCCGTGGCGCTGGCGTTCGGGTGAATCATGTCGTACAGCTCGGCGACTTTGCGATCGTCGTCCGCGATGATGGGGAAATTCACCGTCGTGGACTGCGTCTCGTTGATATCGTTGATCCACTGGTTATGCGAATCTACGCCGTCGACCGACAAGGCCAGCACCTTCACGTTGCGCTTGGCAAACTCATCTGCCAGCTTGGCCGTGTAGCCGAGCTCGGTCGTGCAGACCGGCGTAAAGTCAGCCGGGTGCGAAAACAATACGCCCCAGCTATCCCCCAAATACTCATGAAAACGGATCGGGCCGGTGGACGTTTTTTGCTCGAAATCCGGGGCGGTGTCGCCCAGACGAAGTTGGGTCATGGAAGGTCTCCGTGGCAGTTGGCGTCGCTGACCAGTATGGTCAGCGACTGCGAGAGTCATACCCGAAGATTCTTACATCAAACACGTATCACTGGAAATACGTTTGTTGCATATGTTTAATAACTTTATGCAATATCGGACTGTGCACCGCAGCGATTGGCCACGCCTCCCGCCCGGACTGCCGCCGACAGCGCCAACGCTCGCGGCAGGATCTGGGCACCATAGAATAGCGCCGTAGAAAGCTTGCTGCGATAAAACGGATCTGTCGTCCCTTCGGTCAGTTGCCGCTGACACACCAACGCCGCACGCGCCATCTGCCAGCCGCCATGCACAATGCCGGCCAGCATCAAATAGGGCACGCTTCCCGCATAGACCGCCCGCACATTGGATTGCGCCTGCTCCAGGATGAAAGTGACCGCAGCGTCATACCCCTGGATCGCCAGATCCAGATTGTCGCGCAGCAAATTCAGCCCGGCCCTGTCGTCAGGCTCGGCACGCGCCGCGGCGGTGTGCAGGGTCTGCAATGTGTCTTTCATGGCGGCAATGCACGCATAGGCCGTCGCGCCGCCGTCACGCAGAGTCTTGCGGCTGACCAGGTCATTGGCCTGGATCGCCGTGGTCCCCTCGTAAATCGGCAGAATGCGGGCGTCGCGATAGTACTGGGCTGCGCCGGTTTCCTCGATGAAACCCATCCCGCCATGCACCTGAACCCCTAGCGACGCCACCTCGACGGCAGACTCGGTCGAGAACCCCTTCACAATCGGGACCAGATACTCGTAAAAAGCGCGATTGCGGGCGCGCACGCCAGCGTCGGGATGATGTGTCCCCTTGTCATGCGCAGCGGCTGCCACAAAGGACACCGCTCTGGCCGCCTCTGTCAGGCCGCGCATGGTCAGCAACATGCGTTGCACGTCCGGGTGATGGACGATGGCCACCGGCCCAGCAGAGCCTTCGATCGCCCGGCCCTGCACCCGCTCACGCGCATAGGCCAGCGCATGCTGATAGGCTCGTTCGGACACGCCGATGCCCTGTTGCCCCACACCGAAGCGCGCAGCGTTCATCATGATGAACATGTATTCGAGGCCACGGTTCGGTTCACCCACCAAGTAGCCCACCGCCCCTTCGCCCGCATCACCCTTGCCCGAACCGTAAAGCAGAACGGCCGTGGGGCTGCCATGGATGCCGAGCTTGTGTTCCAGCGAGGCGCACCATACATCATTGCGAGGCCCGAGGCTGCCGTCCTGGTTGATCAGAAACTTCGGCACGATAAACAGCGAAATGCCCTTGACCCCGGCAGGAGCATCCGGCATGCGAGCCAGCACCAAATGAATGATGTTCTCTGCCAGATCGTGATCGCCATAGGTAATGAAAATTTTCTGGCCCGTCAGGCGATAGCTGCCGTCAGTCTGAGGCACTGCACGGGTAGCCACTTGCGCCAGGTCTGACCCGGCCTGCGGCTCCGTCAGGTTCATCGTGCCCGTCCATTTGCCCGCGATCAGATTCGGCACATAGGTCTGGCGTTGCGCTTCGGACCCCACTGTCAACAGGGCCTCGATCACGCCATCCGTCAACATGGGGCACAATGAAAACGCCAGATTGGCCGCCTGTAAATTCTCGCAAGGCGCCGCCGCTACCAATTTAGGCAGTCCCTGGCCGCCCCACTGTGCAGGATGCTGCAGGCCTTGCCAGCCGCTGGCTGCATAATCGGCGAATCCCTGCTTGAAACCCGGCGTCGTGGTCACCTGCCCGTCGTTCCACTGCGGTGCCTGAGTGTCGCCCGCGACGTTCAGCGGCGCAATGGCCTGCTCGGCAAAACGGGCGTTTTCGTCCAGAATCGCGTCCACCAGATCCGGTGTGACCTCCTCAAAACCCGGCAGCCGCAGAATCTCGTCCAGACCAGCCAGGTCCTTGAGCGCGAAGCGGAAATCCCGCAGTGGAGTGACGTAAGGCATTGTGTCTCCAGAATCAATTGGCGGTGGTGGTGCTCTCCTTGGCTAATCTTAAACCTTTCGCACCCTCCTTGTGAGCGAAGGCGGCAAAAGCGGGGGCAGACTCGGAAGGAGTCACCTCTTCGTAACCTGCCTCCATCGTCTGGCGCACCTCGGACTGCTCCAGCACCTGGTTCGTGGCCTCAAACAATGTCTGCACGACGGCTGGCGGCGTGCCTCGCGGGGCAAAAATGCCCCACCAATTGGTGACGTCGAAACCGGGTACCGTCGCCGCAATGGTCGGATAAGGCAGCAGCTTGGAGGGTTGTGCCGAGGTGACCGCCAGCGCCCGGGCCTTGCCTGTTTCGATCGCTGCCTTGGCCGATGGGGCCGTAGCAAAAGAAAGATCCGTATCCCCTGCCGCCACCGATTGCGTAGCCGCTGCGCCGCCCTTGAACGGAATATGCATGAATTTTGCCCCGCTCAACCCCATGAACTCCACTGCGGCCAGATGGGTGATGACGCCATTGCCTGACGAGGCGACGTTCAACTTGCCGGGTTGCTCACGCGCACGATCCAACAGATCTTTCACGCTATTGATGCCCAGCGCCGCATTCACAATCAAGACCATGGGGCCGGTCGTGAGCTGGGCTACGGGGACGAAGTTGTCGGCGGTGTAATCCACCTTGTATAGCGCGCTGTCGCTGCCCATGACGCTGGCGTTACCCAGATAAAGGGTATAGCCGTCTGCCGCGGCGCGCGCTACGAAGCTCGCTCCGATCGTCGAGCCCGCGCCAGGCCGGTTTTCTACGACGACAGGTTGTCCCAACACCTTGGCTAAATTATTGGCATAGACCCGTCCCACGTGATCGGCGCCTCCTCCTGGAGGAAAGCCGACGACCAGCGTAATCGGCTTCGTGGGATAGTTCGAGGCAGCCAGGGCTGGAGTCACCAGCGATCCGCTCAATAACGCCAGCGCACATCCTGCGGCACGCACAATACGATGCATGTTCATGTCGTTGTCTCCTTTTTATTCCAGCCTGTATAAAGGTGGCTGTTTTGGTCTTGATCGGCCTCATTGGCCGGTAAATCGGGCCTTGCGTTTTTCTTTCCATGCCAGGGCGCCTTCGGCGATGTCACGAGACCGCTCTGAGCGCAACACGGCTGCTTCAATTTCGGACACCTCCACATGTCCGCGAGCAATCAAGTTCAAATGCCGCTTTATTCCCAACAGGGCCAACGGCGCCATCCCGGTCAATTGCTCTGTCAGGGCGTTCAGCCGACTATCCAACTGATCGGCAGGCAGCATTTCCGTCAGCATGCCCATGTGCAGCATTTCTTCGGCCGTAATTTTCTCGGCCGTCAGAAATAAGCGCTTGGCATGATTCAGCCCGAGGCGGGTGACGTAACGCACCATGCCTCCCGCATAAAAATGCAGACCCAGCTTTGCCGCAGGCATGAACATATTGGCCTCGCGCGTGCCTAGCCGGAAATCGCAGGCCAGGCAAAGATCGGTCCCCCCGCCATAGACACCGCCTTGTACCGCTGCAATCGTTATCGGCCGCGCGGCCTCGATCAGATCAATCGTTTCTCCGAAATACAGGGAGCTGGGCGCACTGTCAGCTGCCAGCGAGGAAATGTCGTAGCCGCTGCAAAAGTACTTGCCCTCAGCCACAAAACGCAGCACCAAGACATGCTCATCGCTGTTCACGGTATCGAGGTGCTGACGCAATACGCCCAGATCTTGCGGACTCAGCCGGTTGGCAAACGCGGGTTTGGAAAACCGTATCGTCGCCACAGCTCCCTGCACCGTTAATTGAGGCGCATCTATGGGCGTGCTCATAGCGTCACCGCCATCGGGTCTGCCTGGTACGCCACTTTTTGCTGGAGCAAGCGATCGATTTCCTCGGCAGCCAAACCGAACGCCTCGAAAACATCACGCGTGTGCTGGCCAAATACAGGCGGAGCCTGCAATGCAGCCTCGTCAGAAGACGCGGCGCCGAGATCCAATGGCAAACCTACCTGTCGCAACTCACCCAACAATGGATGCTGCAAAGCCTTGACCAAGCCGCATGCCTGCACCTGCGGATCGGCAAAAACATCCTCCAAGGTATTGATCGGGCCAGCCGGAATACCGTTTTCGATCATGAGCGGGGTCCACTCCATGCGGGTTCTACGCATCAAGGCGGATTCCAGTTCCTGCTTCAGCTCATGCCTGTGCTGCATGCGATCCGCGTTGGAAAGGAAACGGGGATCGGAGACCAGATGCTCCATCCCCAGGATGTTGCACAGCTTGACCCACATCGCTTGCGTCGCCGGGGCCAAATTGAGCGGTCCGTCTGCCGTGTCAAAGGTGCCATAGGGCGCGATAACGGGATGAACGTTCCCGCAAGGCTGCGGCACCTCTCCCACGCTCAGATAGCGCTGACCTTGCACACTCAGCAGCGCCATCAGCCCGGCCAGCAAAGACGTTTCCACATGTTGGCCGCGGCCAGTGCGGCTGCGCTGCACGACTGCCGACAGAATGCCGATTACCAGCCATAGCCCAGCGGTCAAATCTCCAATAGCGGTCCCCACCCGCGTGGGGCCCGATTCCGCGGTGCCGGTCAAGCTCATGAAGCCCGAATAGCCCTGAGCAATCTGATCGAATCCTGCCCAATCTTTGGCTGGGCCGCGGCTGCCGAAGCCGGAAATCGACGCCATGATCAAAGCGGGATTCTCCGCAGCCAACTCGTCATAGCCCAGCCCCATGCGCTGCATCGTTCCGACTTTGAAATTCTCGACCACGATGTCGCACTGCAGAGCCAGCTTGCGTACCAGCGCCAAGCCTTCAGGATGCCGGAAATCGATTCCTATCCCTTTTTTACTGCGGTTTGCACTGAGATAATAAACGCTTATATCTCCGTCGAATGGCCCCCATTGCCGTACCATATCCCCATCGGGTGCTGGCTCGACCTTGATGACCTCGGCACCCAAGTCCCCGAGTATCATTGTGCTGAAGGGCCCCGACAGGGCTCGCGTCAAATCCAGCACTTTCAATCCGGCCAACGGCAGGCTCATGACATGTCTCCTTGTTGTATGGAGCTCATTCTAGGCAGTAGCAGTCAGACCAAAAAATACGATTTAACGATCAATCCATAAGATAAACTTATTTCAATGAATCTGCGGCAACTGAAATATTTCGTGCGGGTAGTCGAGATGCGCAACATGACGCGTGCGGCGGAAAGCCTGCACGTCGCGCAGCCTGCACTAAGCCAGCAGATGGCCTTGCTGGAGGAGGCGGTTGGCGTAGCTCTGCTGACCAGAGGAGTACGCGGCGTACAGCCAACGGCAGAAGGCCTGCTGCTATATCGGCACGCCCAGACCATATTGCGGCAGGTCGATGCCACGCGCAGCCTGCTGGCTCGTGCTGCCGATCAGATTACGGGAACAGTCTCTATCGGCCTGGCCTCCAGCACGGCCCGGATGTTATCGCTGCCCCTGATGCAGAGGGTCAAAGCCGAATTACCGTCGGTGGTACTAGAGATCGTGGATCTCCCGAGTGCGGACTTGACCAAACTCGTACTGCAAGGCCGTGTCGATTTTTCACTATCGCCAGATCAGCAGCCTATGCAAGGCTTGCAGCAAACGCCGTTGTTACTGGAAGACTTGTTCCTGCTCACTCATGCCGCACAGAAATTGCCGCGGCGCCGGCTGGCCATTGCAGACTTCCATCACATGCCTTTGATCCTGCCCAGCCTGCCGAATACGCTCAGGGCGCGCGTCGATCATGCCTTTCTGACTGCGCGGCTCACATGCAATCTGTTTGCAGAAGCCAGCACCTCCGCCATCCTGATTCCGGCGGTCCGCGAGGGCATCGCTGCCACCATCCTTCCCTACTCTGCCGCGCACTCCGATATTGCGCTCGGCATCATCAGCGCGCATGCGCTGGATATGGGACACCCCAGAGAGCTCGTGCTATGCGCCAGTGACAGCATGCCCGCTACGCCAGCCGTAGAGCGCGTCATTGAGCTATGCAAAGACGAAATCAAGAGGTTGATTTCCGCTCGGGTATGGCGCGGCTGCGAGGCCTTGTATTGAGTAGGCGCTTTTTGTCATGGGAAAGCTCCAGACAAAAAAGGCGTGCAAAACTGGAAGCCCAGTTCTGCACGCCCGTCTGGCGCACTGCGGTTATTTACAGCGCGTTAGCCAACTCGGGAACAACCGTGAACAAGTCACCGACCAGGCCGTAATCGGCCACGCCGAAGATTGGCGCTTCGGGGTCTTTGTTGATGGCGACGATGACCTTGGAGTCCTTCATGCCAGCCAAATGCTGGATGGCGCCCGAGATACCGACGGCCACGTACAGCTGCGGAGCCACGATCTTGCCGGTCTGGCCAACCTGCCAGTCGTTGGGCGCGTAACCCGCGTCAACGGCGGCACGCGAGGCACCCAGCGCAGCGCCGAGCTTGTCGGCCAGCGGATCGAGGATCTTGAAGTTTTCAGCGCTGCCCAGACCGCGGCCACCGGAGACGACCACGCGAGCGCCGGCCAGCTCAGGACGGTCGCTCTTGGCGACTTCGCGGCCCACGAACGAGGACTTGCCCGAATCGGCAACGGCTTCGATCGTTTCCACGGCACCCGAACCGCCGGTGGCGGCGACCGCGTCGAAACCCGTCGTACGGACAGTGATGACCTTCACGGCGTCGCTCGATTGCACCGTAGCGATGGCGTTACCGGCGTAGATCGGGCGTTGGAAGGTATCGGCAGACTCGACACCGATGATGTCGGAGACCTGTGCCACGTCGAGCTTTGCAGCCACGCGCGGAGCGACGTTCTTGCCCGAGGCGGTAGCCGGGAACAAGATGTGGCTGTAGTTCGACGCCACGGCCAGGACTTGGGCAGCCAGGTTTTCCGCCAGGCCGTCGGCCAGTTGCGGCGCATCGGCCAGCAGGACTTTCGCCACGCCAGCAGCTTGCGCGGCTTGATCAGCAACGGCTTTCGCGTTGCTGCCGGCGACCAGCACGTGGACGTCGCCGCCCAGCTTGGCAGCAGCAGCAATGGTATTCAGGGTAGCGCCCTTCAGTTGGGCGTTGTCGTGTTCGGCAATAACCAGCGTCGTCATCTTAGAGCACCTTCGCTTCGTTCTTGAGTTTGTCGACCAACGCAGCCACGTCGGCCACCTTGATACCAGCCTTGCGGGCAGGCGGCTCGGTGACTTTCAAGGTCTTCAGGCGAGGCGCCGCATCGACACCCAGATCCTCAGGGGTGACGGTGTCCAGCGGTTTTTTCTTGGCCTTCATGATGTTGGGCAGCGTGACGTAACGCGGCTCGTTCAGGCGCAGGTCGGTCGTGATGATGGCCGGCAGCGAGAGCTTGACCGTCTCCAGGCCACCGTCGACTTCGCGGGTCACCGTGACGCTGTCGCCTGCGACTTCGACCTTGCTGGCGAAAGTGGCTTGCGGCCAGTCCAGCAACGCAGCCAGCATCTGGCCGGTCTGGTTGGCGTCGTCGTCAATGGCTTGCTTGCCCAGGATGACCAGCTGCGGTTGTTCTTTTTCGACCAGGCCCTTGAGCAGCTTGGCCACGGCCAGCGGCTGGAGTTCGGCGTCGGTCTGCACCAGGATGCCTCGGTCGGCGCCGATGGCCATTGCCGTGCGCAGGGTTTCCTGGCATTGCGCAACGCCGCAAGAAACGGCGATCACCTCGGTGGCGCCGCCCTTTTCCTTCAAGCGCGTGGCTTCTTCGACGGCGATTTCGTCAAAGGGGTTCATGGACATCTTCACGTTCGCGATATCCACGCCCGTTTGATCCGATTTCACGCGTACCTTGACGTTATAGTCAACAACGCGCTTTACAGGTACCAGCACCTTCATCCAGCAGCCTCCTAAGCTTAAGAATAATAGACCGGCTATCGCCGGTCCCGCATTGCACAATTCGTTGATTCTACAACTTTGTGAGAGCCCGTAGATGAGCGACTACGCTGCGCGCCAGCGCTGACAAGTTGTAACCGCCTTCCAGCATGCTGACGATGCGGCCTTGCGCATGACGGTCAGCCACCTGCATGATCTGCTCGGTCATCCAACTGTAATCGGCTTCGACCAGCGCCATCTGGCCCATATCGTCCTCGCGGTGGGCATCAAACCCCGCGGAAATCAAAATCAACTCTGGCGCATGTGCCTCCAGGCGAGGCAACCAGGCGTCCTGCACCAACTCACGTACAGCCGCGCCCCCAGTATAGGCAGGAACCGGAACGTTGACCATATTGGCGGCCGGGCGCTCGGTCCCGCTATGAGGGAAAAACGGGTGCTGGAAAAAGCTGCACATCAATACCCGTTCGTCACCCGCAAACATCTCCTCAGTGCCGTTGCCGTGATGGACGTCGAAATCAATGATGGCCAGCCGCTGTACGCCGTATACGTGCATGGCGTGCTGCGCAGCGATCGCGATATTGTTCAGAAAGCAGAACCCCATCGCCACATCTGGACGGGCATGGTGACCCGGCGGACGCACCGAACAAAAAGCATTAGCCGCCTGCCCTTGCATTACCGCGTCCACCGCCGCAACGCCTGCCCCTGCGGCATGCAGTGCCGCCTCGTAGGTGTACGGGTTCATCAACGTGTCGGGATCGATCGCGTTATAGCTTTCGGCAGGTGAGCGCGACCGCAGGCCATCCAGGTGCCCTTCGGAATGCGCACGCAAAATCGCCTCGCGCGTCGCCGCAGGGGCTTGCTGCTCCGCCAGAAATGGCGCCAACCCGCTGACCAATAGTTGGTCGGCGATAGCATCCAGCCTCTCTGGGCATTCGGGGTGCCAACTGCCCATTTCATGCAGTTTGCACAGCGGATGGGTAAGATACATGGTCTCCATAAGGAAGATTATGTTCATCTGTCGGCGTTTCGTGCAAATCGGCACGGTATTCCTGGTATTGGCGGGTTGTGCAAACACCGCGCCCTCGGGCTCGTCCCAAGCCCAGACTCCCCCTAAGGCTCCAGCAGGCGTCACGCCTATACGCATAGGCCCCGCCCAGCCGACAGGCGAGCCCCCAGCGGCTCTCACCGCCAAAGGAACGTTGCGGCCCGAAGTCAAGGCCTTTGCAGAACGCTTGGCAGCCGAACGTAATTTGCCCTTGGCGCCTATCGAACAGGCCTTGACCGAGGCCCGCTACAACGCGACGGTGGCACGCTTGATCGCCCCGTCTCCGCCCGGGCGGAAAATATGGCGCAGCTGGAATACCTATCGTGCGCGGTTTGTCGAGCCCAAACGCATCAAATGGGGCGTGGAGTTCTGGCAGGAAAACCAGGCACTGCTGAACCAAGCGGCACAACGCTATGGCGTACCCGCCTCGATCATCGTATCCATCATCGGCGTGGAAACGCTGTACAGCCGCAACATGGGCAGCTTCAGTGTCCTGGATGCGCTCACCACGCTGGCCTTTGATTACCCCGACCCGAACAAGCCGGAGCGGGCCGAGATGTTCCGTGGGCAGCTGGCCGATTTCATTACCTTGTCGCTACAGGACAAGCTCGATATGAATGCCAAAGGCTCGTACGCCGGCGCGATAGGTATGCCGCAGTTCATGCCTGGCAGCATCATGCGTTACGCCGTCGATGGCGATGGCGATGGACATATCAGGTTGAACAGCAGCGTGAACGACGCTGTCATGTCGGTCGGCAATTTCCTGGTCGAGCACGGATGGCTGCGCGGACTGCCCGTTTTTGCCCCGGTGCTATTACCGGCCGACCCGTCCGCTCTGGCCACGGGCGGGCTCACTCCCACGCAAACCTGGCGCACCCTGCAGGCTGCCGGCGCCCGTGTGTCTGCGGGAGCCAGCACCGAAAGCTGGCAGGACCGCCCTCTCGGCGTCGTAGACCTGGTCGAAGAAGCACGGGGTACGGTGCAGTACCGCACAGCAACGCCGAACTTTTTTGCATTGACGCAGTACAACCGCAGCTATTTCTATGCGACGGCCGTCGCCGACTTGGCGGCCGAGCTGGAAACGCGCATGGGGCGCTAAGACACCGCGACAGGGGCTCGCAGCGACCTCGATTGCCCGATGAAAACAGGAGGGCGGTTCCCGCCCTCCTGTTTTGTGCCTTTAGCTTGCTGTCCCCGCGGTTTTTCGCCTCGGGCAACCAGCGAAAAGGCAGGATCAGGCAGATTTCTCGTTAAACACACCCGTAGACAGATACCGGTCGCCGCGGTCACAGACGATGAACACGATAGTGGCGTTCTCGACACGCTCAGACACGCGTAATGCCGCCACCAGCGCGCCTGCCGACGAGATACCACCGAAAATGCCTTCCTCGGCAGCCAGTCGGCGCGCCATGGTTTCCGCCTCGGATTGCTCGATGGACTCATACGCATCGACCAGTTTGCGGTCGAAAATCGCGGGCATATAGGCCTCGGGCCATTTGCGAATACCCGGAATCTGGGAACCCTCGGCGGGCTGCGCGCCTACGACTTGCACCTCGGGATTCTGGGATTTCAGGTAGGTCGAGACACCCATGATGGTGCCAGTGGTGCCCATCGCGCTGACAAAGTGCGTCACACGCCCTTCGGTCTGGTTCCAGATTTCGGGACCTGTGCCTTCGATGTGAGCTCGGGGGTTATCGGGGTTGGCAAACTGATCGAGGACCTTGCCTTTGCCTTCGTCTTGCATGGACATGGCCAGGTCTCGCGCATATTCCATGCCGCCCTTGTTGGCGGGGGTCAAAATCAGTTCGGCACCGTAGGCGGCCATGGCCGCGCGACGCTCCACCGACAGATTGTCCGGCATGATCAAGACCATGCGATAGCCGCGCATGGCCGCGGTCATTGCCAGCGCAATACCGGTATTGCCGCTGGTCGCCTCGATCAGCGTATCGCCCGGCTTGATTTCACCGCGCTCTTCGGCGCGCAAAATCATGGAAAGCGCCGGGCGGTCTTTGACCGAGCCTGCGGGATTATTGCCTTCCAGTTTGGCCAGGACGACGTTGCCTCGTGCCTGAGCGGCCGCGCTGGGGATACGCTGCAAACGAACCAGCGGCGTATTGCCGACGGTTTGTGCGATTGTGGGATATGAGAAAGTAGCCATGCAATCGATCATACCGCCGGATCCCTGACTGCGGGGATAAAGCCGAGACGGCGCCAGGGACACCCTATGGCGCGATAGGCGTCGCCTGGGGCAGCGAGGGCGCAAACTGCGGCATCGCAATCGAGTTGGGGCCGAGCACAGTCACACCTGCGCCAACGGTCAACCCGGCGGCGCGCAATCGCCCCAGACGTTTGCGCCCGATACCGCGCACGCGATCAGACAGGTCCTCTAGCGACTCGAAAAGGCCGGCGCGCTCACGCTCTTGTACGATGATCCTGGCGGTACGCGGGCCGACGCCATTGATCGCCTCGAGTTGCTCGACAGTAGCCATGTTCGCGTCCAAGGCGTGGGCAGGCATCGCAATCAGCGCCAAGCCGCCCGCGAGTGCAACACGGCCGAGCGCACGCGCCCAACGCCGACGTACCACCGGCGGGCTGTCGGCGCCAGGGCGAGAACGCCCCGCAAATAGCCGCCGCACGGGGCGACGCAGAACAGAATAAGACAGGGGTTGCGTCGGTA
Source organism: Bordetella genomosp. 4 (assembly GCF_002261185.1). Taxonomy (GTDB): domain Bacteria; phylum Pseudomonadota; class Gammaproteobacteria; order Burkholderiales; family Burkholderiaceae_B; genus Bordetella_A. Next base: position 165,478 of record NZ_NEVQ01000012.1, on the reverse strand, counting down.
TAGCAACGGGGACATGCAAAAAAGGATTCAAGGTCAGGCTCCGTATCAAACGGCAGGACGAACCGTCCGCCAGCCCACTCATGATGCCCATTGCAAGCCCCGCCAAGTCGGAGAGTGAATGGAAAAATCACCCTCGGAAACTACGTACGAGGAATGGCTACGCCTGACGTGCGCGCCAATATTTCACGTACTCGGCCACGCCCGTTTGCACATCCCGCATCGGTGCCGTAAAGCCCGCGGCGCGCAGCTGCGTCGCATCCGCGCGCGTATAGCTTTGATAACGGCCTTTGAGATCGTCGGGGAACGGGATATAGCGCAACAGTCCCTGCTCGACCAGTTTTTCCAGTGGCAAAGGCGCCTCTCCGCGCTCGGCGCGCAAGGCATTGACGACCGCAGCCGCCACGTCATTGAACGGCTGCGCGCGCCCTGTTCCGCAGTTAAAGATACCCGACGTTTCCGGATGATCCAGAAAATGCAGATTGACCGCGACGACATCGTCCACCGAGATGAAATCACGGCTCTGGCCGCCGTCTTCATAACCATCCCAGCCCGCGAACAAACGGACGTGCCCCTCGGCCAGGAATTGATTCATGTTGTGAAAGGCCACCGACGCCATACGGCCTTTGTGTTGTTCATGCGGACCGTAGACGTTGAAATAGCGCAGGCCCACGACCTGCGCAGTCAACGAAGGCATGCGCTTGCGCAGCACCTGGTCGAACAACAGCTTGGAGTAACCGTAAACATTCAACGGACGTTCGTTGGCCGGATCCTCCACATATACCGATGAGCCGCCATAGACCGCCGCGGAGGACGCATACAGGAACGGCACGCGTTGAGCCTGACAATACTCAAAGAGCTCCAGCGTGACCCGGTAGTTGTTATCCATCATGTACCGCCCGTTGCGCTCGGTAGTGTCCGAGCATGCCCCTTGGTGCAAGACGGCCTGCAAGGGCGGCAAAGAGCCTGCGAGTACGCGACGGCGAAACTCGTCCTTATCCAGATAGTCTGCAATCTGCAGGTCGACCAGATTCAGGAATTTGTCGCCTTCGGTCAGATCATCGACCGCGATAATGTCCGTAATACCGCGCCGATTCAGGCCACGTACGAGATTGTTGCCGATGAAACCGGCGGCGCCTGTAACGACAATCATGAGGATGCTCCTGCGAGTTCTGCGGCGGTGACGACGGACGTCCCCAGTTTGCCCACGACGATGCCGCCGGCACGGTTGGCCCACGCCATGGCTTGTTCCCAGGGCTGGCCAATCGCGCGCATCGCCGCCAAGGTCGCCAGCACGGTATCGCCTGCGCCAGACACGTCGAACACCTCGTGTGCCTGGGCGTCGACATGTTCGCGGCCTGCCGCGGTAAAAAGTGTCATACCCTGCTCGGAACGCGTCACCAGCAGAGCCTCGAGATCGAGATCTTCGCGCAATCGCTGCGCGCGTTCGGTCAGTTGAGATTCGGTGGTCCAGCGCCCTACCGCCTGTTGCATTTCGGCCCGGTTGGGCGTGACCAGCGTCGCACCACGATAACGCGTGTAATCGTCGCCCTTGGGATCAACCAACACCGGGACACCGGCCGCGCGCGCCAATGCAATCAGCGCCTCGACCCGATCGAGTGCGCCTTTGGCGTAATCGGACAGGACCAGCACATCATGATGCGCGAGATGACGCGCCACGCGCGCATCCAGATCGTCCAGCGTCGCATTAGCAGGATGCTGTTCGAAATCGACGCGCAACAATTGCTGTTGCCGTCCCAGAACCCGCATTTTGAGGGTTGTGGGATTTTCCGCGTCGGCAGACAGGTCGGCATTGATGCCCGCCTGTGTCGACAGGTTGATAATGCTGTCGCCAGCCTCGTCTTTTCCAACGATGCCCACCAAGGTTGCCTGGCCGCCGAGCGCGACCACGTTGCGCGCCACGTTAGCCGCGCCGCCTAGACGGTCTTCGCGCCGAGCCACCCGCACCACGGGAACCGGAGCCTCAGGAGAAATGCGATCGACTTCGCCGAACCAATAGCGGTCCAGCATGACGTCGCCCACAACCAGCACACGGCTGCGCGTCATCGCTTCGGTGGGAAATGCGTTCATTCAAGTTCTTCCAAACGCCGTGGTGCATAGGTCTCCCACCCATTGCACCCCGGACATTGCCAATAATAGCGCCGAGCCTGAAAGCCGCAGGTGCGGCAGGCGTAGCGATCCAACCGCTGGGTGTGTTTGTGGATCAGGCTGCGCAACAGACTCAGATCCGCACCCCGCACAGGCCCTTGTTCTTGATCCTGCTGGCTGCCGTCGGTGCTGCTGAGCTCCGCCTCCAGCAAGCGATCCAGCCCCAATAGCGAAGGATGGTGCCGCAGCGCGCCCCGGGCAAAGGCCCAGGCAGGCGCCGCCCCCTGCTGGACACGCAACTCGCGAAAGACCACGTTGAACAGATCCAACGAGGCATAACGGGCATACTGTTTTTGCAGTACGTCCAGCCCCTCGGCCGCCTGCCCGGCATTGCGGTAATTGGCTAGCAGCTGCTCGGCGACTTGGCCGGCAAATTCGGGCGCATCGGCCAGAATGGATTCCAGATACATGCGCTCGCGCTTGAGGTCTCCCTCGAGCTGAGCCAGCCGGGCGCGCAGCATGGCTGTGCGGACCTTGGCTGCCTTGCTGGCGGACTCGCCCTGCCCGGCCTGTTTGGCAGCGTGATCAGCCGCATCCAGGGCAGTGTGCGCGGCATCGGCGTCAAAGGGCTTGGCCGCCAATGCCATCTGGGCCTGCTCGCAGTAATAATGCACGATTTGCGGGACGGGCTCGTCAACCAGACCCTGCAAGGTCTTGACCGCCTCGATCGCCCTCGGCCAGTCATGCTCGGACTCGTAGATACGAATCAGAGACCGCAGTGCCGGCAACGCATAACGTGTGTCTTTCAGTTGTTCAAAGGCGCTTTCCGCGCGGTCCAGCATGCCGGCCTTGAGGAAATCATGCGCCAGCTCGTGCTGAGCGTGTTCGCGCTCGGCCTCGGGCAAATCGGAGCGGCTCAGCAGGCTCTGGTGCACACGAATGGCGCGTTCCATCTCGCCCCGGCGGCGAAACAGGCTGCCCAGGGCAAAGTGCAATTCGGTCGTTTCGGGATCGAGCTTGGCCACCTCGACAAAGGCGTCGATGGCGCGATCAGGCTGCTCGTTGAGCAGGAAGTTCAGCCCCTTGAAATAGGAATCTGGCAGCGTTCGCGTTTCGCGCAGCATTTGCCGAAAATCGAAACGCGCTGCCAACCACCCCAGCGCAAACAGCACTGGCACAAAAATTAACCACCAAGGTTCGAAGTCCACGCGTCGAGCTCTGTAGCAGGAGGAAGAAAAGGACGCTGCTTACAGCGGCGACATGGGAGCAATCGCCTCGGGCGCGATTTCGGGCGTCGTCCCGTTGGCCGCTGCCTGCAAACGCTCAAGCTCGCGACGCAAGCGCAAGGCCTCGCGGCGGCGGCGCATCGCCGCCGGCACGGTCAGCAACAGGCCGAACACGGTGCCCACGACAAAGGTCACCAACATCACGACAATAAGCGGTACATCTTGCACCACATAGTCGGCATAGAAATTTACTGCGACCGGCCCGGTGTTCTTCAGCGCGAACATCAGCACCGCAATAAAGACGAGCAATCGCAGTGCCCAGATAAGGTAGCGCATGGCGCATGCTCCAGAATATTCAAGACTTTCAATTGTAAGCGGAAGCGGGCTCAGTCCGTGCGTACCAAGGGAAACGCCACGCCAGCGCAATTTCCGCGCCCCACGACAGCAGACTGGGCACAGCCCAATCCTGAAGCGTTCAGTAAATACCCCTAAGAATGCCAAAGCCCCTTGAATGCCGCAAGACATTCAAGGGGCTCGGTATATCTATCGGGACAGCCTGGCACATGACACGGCTGCGCACCTGACCACACTACATGACGTGCATGCCAAGCAATGTAGGCATAGGATCGTCCGAAATACCCTCAGACGATGATGCGTCAGCATTGTCAGTCACTTGATCAACCCGCTCGCGCAGTTCCTTGCCGGCTTTGAAATGCGGCACCTGTTTACCAGGCACCAGCACCTGCTCGCCGGACTTGGGATTGCGTCCGATGCGGGGTGAGCGCTGCGACAACGAAAAGCTGCCAAATCCACGGATCTCGATGCGCTGACCCGAGGCGAGCGCCTGGGCCATTGCGTCGAGCATGGTCTTGACCGCGTAATCGGTGTCGCGGGCGGCCAGCTGGGGATAGCGGGCCGCCAATGCGGCGATCAGCTCCGACTTGGTCACTATTAGCCGTCGTTACGCTGTTGATCCAGCTTGGCCTTGAGCAGCGCGCCCAGGTTGGTCGTACCCGAGGAAGCGCTGGCTTCGGACATACGCTGCAACGTGTCGGCGGTCTCGGCGTTGTCGCGAGCCTTGATCGACAGCTGGATCGAACGCGTCTTGCGATCGACGTTGACGATCATGGCTTCGACGTTCTGGCCTTCCTTGAGCACGGTGGTCGCGTCTTCGACACGGCCAGCCGAGATTTCGGAAGCACGCAGGTAGCCTTCGACGTCAACCGACAACGTCACCACGGCGCCCTTGGGCTCGACCGACTTGATCACGCCCGGCACTACAGCGCCCTTGTCGTAGGTAGCAACGAAGTTGTTGAAGGGGTCGCCTTCCAACTGCTTGATACCCAGCGAGATGCGTTCTTTGTCGGTGTCGATGCCCAGAACCACGGCTTCGAGTTCGTCGCCCTTCTTGAAGTTGCGAACGGCTTCTTCGCCGGTCTCGGCCCACGACAGGTCGGACAGATGAACCAGGCCATCGATACCGCCGGGCAGACCCACGAACACGCCGAAGTCGGTGATCGACTTGATGGCGCCGCGGACCTTGTCACCACGCTTGAAGTTCGTAGCGAACTCTTCCCACGGGTTTTGACGGCATTGCTTCATGCCCAGGGAGATACGACGACGGTCTTCGTCGATTTCCAGGACCATGACTTCGACTTCTTCGCCCAGGGTCACGACCTTGCGCGGATCGACGTTCTTGTTGGTCCAGTCCATTTCGGAAACGTGCACCAGACCTTCGATGCCGGCTTCGACTTCGACGAACGCACCGTAGTCGGTCAGGTTGGTAACCTTGCCGAACAGACGGGTGCCCTGCGGGTAACGACGGGCCAGGCCCACCCACGGGTCTTCGCCCAGTTGCTTGACGCCCAGCGAGACGCGGCTCTTTTCCTGGTCGAACTTGAGGACCTTGGCTTCGACTTCCTGGCCCACTTGCAGGACCTCGGAGGGGTGACGCACGCGGCGCCATGCCATGTCGGTGATGTGCAGCAGGCCGTCGATGCCGCCCAGGTCAACGAACGCACCGTAGTCGGTGATGTTCTTGACCACGCCCTTGACCACTGCGCCTTCGTGCAGGGTTTCGAGCAGTTTCTGGCGCTCTTCGCCCATGCTGGCTTCCAGCACTTGGCGGCGCGACAACACGACGTTGTTACGCTTGCGATCGAGCTTGATGACTTTGAATTCGAGGGTCTTGCCTTCGTACGGGGTGGTGTCCTTGACGGGACGCAGATCAACCAGCGAGCCGGGCAGGAATGCACGGATGCCGTTGGTCATGACGGTCAGGCCGCCCTTGACCTTGCCGGTGATGGTGCCGGTGACCAATTCGCCGTTTTCGAGGGCTTGTTCCAGTTGCAGCCAGGCCGACAGGCGCTTGGCGCGGTCACGCGACAGAATGGTGTCGCCGTAGCCGTTTTCCAGGGAATCGATAGCCACCGAGACGAAATCGCCAGGTTGCACTTCGAGCTCGCCCTGGTCGTTCAGGAACTCTTCCAGGGGGATCAGCGCTTCGGACTTCAGGCCGGCATTGACGACGACGAAGTTGTGATCAACGCGCACGACTTCAGCGCTGATGACTTCGCCGGACTTCATGTCCTGGCTCTTGAGGCTCTCTTCGAAGAGGGCGGCAAAGCTTTCGCCGGTGGCGGGAGTGGAAACGGAAGACATTGAGTTGAAATCCATTGGGCCAAAATGGCCATTAAAAACACACCGAAGCGGATCGCCCGCAACAGTGGAGTGAATGAACCCGGCAGTGCCCATATGCCCCAGGCAAACGCCTGTCAGCTACGAGCCGCCACCAGGGACGGAAAACCAAAAACGGTTAAACCTGCTGCCAAAAACCGAGCACTGCCTGCACGGTCTGCTCGATCGTCAGAGCCGACGAATCAAGCACATGTGCATCAACGGCCGGCACGAGAGGCGCTACGCTGCGCTGCATATCGCGCGCATCACGTTCGCGCATATCGCGCAGAAGGTCGTTAAGATTAGCAGAAATTCCCTTTTCGATCAACTGCTTACAACGCCTTTGCGCGCGCGCCTCGACGTCGGCCACCAGAAATACCTTCAGGGCCGCATCCGGAAACACCACGGTGCCCATGTCCCGGCCATCGGCCACCAGGCCGGGGGCCACGCGAAATGCCCGCTGGCGCTCGAGCAAAGCCTGCCGCACAGCGGGATAGGCCGCGATACGCGAGGCGAAATTACCGACTTGTTCCTGGCGAATGGCCTCGCTCGCGTCGCTGCCCTCGAGCAGGATCCGGTCGCCCTCAAAGCAGACATCCAGCCCTCGGGCCACCTCTGCCACACCCGTCTCGTCCTCGGCAGGCAGCCCGCGATTCAGGGCCGCCAACGCTGTCAGGCGATACAAGGCTCCGCTATCCAGGATGGCCCACCCCAACGCCCGCGCCACGCGATGCGCGATGGTCCCCTTGCCCGAGGCCGTGGGCCCGTCGATGGCAATCACAGGGATCCGCGCCGCAGGGTTCCCCACAGAGGGGTCAGAGTCTGTCGTCATATCAGTTCGCACCATCACCGGACACCAGCCCGGCATATACATCAAAATAATCGGGGAAGGTCTTGCTCACGCAGCCAGGATCCAGAATACGCACCGCGGCCGGCCCAAACGCCGCCAACGAAAAACACATCGCCATGCGGTGATCGTCCCAGGTGCCGATATGCGCATCACGCCAGCCATCCTCGGCAGGAGGCGTCACCTGGAGCCAGTCCGGCCCAGAGGTCACCACCGCACCCAATTTGGTCAATTCGGTGTGCATGGCATGAATACGGTCAGTTTCCTTGACTCGCCAACTGCCGATATTACGCAACCGGCACGGACCATCGGCGAACAATGCCAGGGCGGCGGCCGTCATGGCGGCATCCGGAATCAAATTGAAATCCGTATCAAAGGCTTTCAGCCGCTCGCCCCGATCCACGCGAATGCCACGCGACTCGATCCAATCGGGCCCATACTCAATGTGCGCGCCCATCTCTGCCAGAGTCTGCGCAAAGGCGACATCCCCCTGGATGCTGTTCGCCCCCACGCCAGTCACCCGCAGCGGGCCGCCGCCGATCGCGCCCAGCGCCAGGAAATACGACGCCGACGAGGCGTCTCCCTCGACAGCGATCGATCCCGGACTGAGATAGGCCGCACCGGCCTCGATCGTGAATCGCTGCCAACCGTCGCGACGCACCTGCACGCCATAGCGCGCCATCAAATTCAACGTGATTTCAATATAGGGCTTGGAAATCAGTTCGCCGATCACCTCGATGACGACCGGTTGATCGCTTTCCTGAGCCAGCACTGGAGCAGCCAAGAGCAACGCCGTCAGAAACTGGCTGGACACAGCGCCCTGTACGCTGGCAGGAGCTCCCGCACGAATCGTCCCAGCGCCGATTTCCAAGGGGGGATATCCCTCCTGGCCTGCATAATTGATCTCGGCTCCCCATTGCCGCAACGCATCGACCAGATCGCCAATGGGCCGCTCGTGCATACGTGGCACACCCGACAAGCGATACTGCCCGCCCATCAAGGCTAACGCGGCCGTCAGCGGGCGAAACGCCGTGCCCGCATTACCCAGGAACAGATCAGCTTGCTTTACCGGAAAACGGCCTGCGCCGGAAACGGTTACATTGCCCGATCCTCTGTCTGTAACCTCAACTCCGAGCTGTCGCAGCGCGTCCAACATCACGCGCGTATCGTCCGAATCCAGCAAGCCCGAGATATCCGTGCGCCCGGCGGCCAATGCGGCCAACAGCAGTACACGATTGGAAATACTCTTAGAGCCTGGCAAGGCCAGCTGGCCGCGCGCCTGCCGTGCGCGGGGCAAATCAAGAAATGGCTGTCCGGCCATGAACTACTCCTTGCGCCAATTGCGGCGCGCCTGAGCGGCCTGCAACAGCATTTCCTCGAGAGCCGCGCCGTCGCCATCGGCCATGGCGCGCTCCATCTGATCCAACACCCCTCGGACGGCCGTCAACTCGGTACGTAACGCGTCACGATTAGAGAGAAAAATGTCGCGCCACATCTCGGGCGAACCCGCGGCAATACGGGTGAAATCACGAAAACCCGACCCAGCCAGCGATAACCGCAGCGCGGCATCATCAGCGTTGGCAACCTGCGCCATATACGCAGCCGCCAGCAAATGCGGCATATGGCTGACCGATCCCAGCACACGATCGTGCGATTCGGCGTCCATCTCGATCACGCGTGCTCCGCACGCGCGCCATAAGTCACGCACATGTGCGGTCGCCGCCGGGGCGTTTTCTGGCACAGGCGTCAAAATCACTGTGCGATCCCGGTATAACCCCGCATCCGCCGCCGAAGGGCCACTGCGCTCTGCGCCCGCAATCGGATGGCCAGGAACAAATTGACCGATACGATCCCCCAACGCCGCGCGCGCCGCCTGCACGACTTCAACTTTGGTACTGCCGGCATCCGTCAATACGGTATCGGAGCGCAAATGCGGACGCAACTGCGCCAGTATCGCGGCCAGCCCGCCTACCGGCGTCGACAGCAAAATCACATCGGCCTGCGCGGCCGCCTGTTCCGGTGTCGCCACCGCATCGATCAGTCCCAACGCCTGGGCCTGCGCCAGCGACTGCGCATTGCGCCCTACCCCCAGCACCTGGCCCACCTGTCCGGCACGACGCAGTGCCAGCGCGGCCGAACCGCCGATCAACCCCACACCGACGACGGCCAGCACAGGAATCAGGGGGCCATCGGCCCCCTGTGCAACGGACGCAGAAGTTTCGCGTGTCATGCCGCCAGAATTTCCGTCAAGGCAGCGATGAAACGCTGGTTTTCCTCAGGCAGGCCGACGGTAACACGCAGCCATTCGGGCAAACCGTCGCCCGCGACCGGACGCACAATCACGCCACGCTTGAGCAACTCCAGATTGATACGCGCGGCATCGCCGACGTGGACCAGCACAAAATTGCCATAGCTGGGCACATAACGCAGCGACAGCCTATCAAAGGCCTCAGACAACTGCTGTTTGCCAGCCTTGTTCAGGGCATAAGAACGCTCTAGATAGTCTTTATCAGCGAGCGCTGCTATCGCAGCCGCTTGGGCCAGCGTATTTACGTTAAAAGGCTGGCGGACGCGGTTCAGCAAATCGGTCAAGACCGGTTGCGCAACGGCAAAGCCCACACGCAGCCCCGCCAAACCGTAGGCTTTGGAAAATGTGCGCGACACAATCAAATTGGGATATTGACGAACTAACGCCACGCTATCGAAGCGGAGCTCGGGATCCAGATATTCGTTGTAGGCCTCGTCCAGCACCACCGTCACACGGTCGCCGTGAGCCGCATGCACACGCTCCAGGAAAGCGGCAATTTCCGCACCGGGTACAAAGGTTCCCGTGGGATTGTTAGGGTTGGCGATGAATACCAGGCGGGTGTCATCAGCGATCGCCGCAAACATGGCGTCCAGATCGTGACCGTAATCACGCGCCGGGACCTGAATATGCCTCGCGCCACGGGCCTGCGTGGCCAAGCGGTACACCGTAAAGGCATGCTGGGCGTAGACCGACGACGTTCCGGATTCCAGCAGTGCCAGCGCAGCAATCTCCAGAATGTCGTTCGAGCCGTTGCCGAGCGTAATCCAGTTGGGGGGAACGCCATAGCGCTTGGCCAAAGCCGCCTTCAGGTCAAAGCCATTGGGATCCGGATAGCGTGCCAAGGAGTTGGCCGCGGCAACCAGTGCCTCACGCGCCGATGCCGGCATGCCCAGCGGGTTTTCATTCGACGCCAACTTGATGATGGTCGCCGGGTCCAGACCGAACTCGCGGGCGAGTTCTTCGATGGGCTTGCCCGCCTGGTAGGGTGCGATAGCGCTGACGTGAGCAGGAGCGGTCAACGACTTGATTGCGGTAGTCATGAGTATGCGCGAGAGCTAAGAAAGTGACTGCGGAGCCGCAACAGCACTGCGGCAAAATCAATGATGGGCACTACGGAAATCGCAATGGGCCAGGTGCAGATGCACCTGACCCTTGCGATCACTGCGCCGGATACGACCCCAGGACCTTGAGGAACGCCACCTGCGACTGCAAGTCTGCCAACGCGCGCGCCACCTGCGGATCATCGCGATGGCCCTGCACATCAACGTAAAAATAATATTCCCACTGCCCCGTACGGGCCGGACGCGACTCGAAACGCGTCATCGACACGCCATTGGCCGCCATGGGGGCCAGCATGTCATAAACCGCGCCGGCGCGATTCGGCACAGCCAGGATCAGGCTGGTTTTATCCTTTCCGCTGGGTAGCGGCTGCATATCGCCCACGGCCAGAAAGCGAGTACGGTTATTCGGATCATCCTGAATACCGGCCTCCACGATCTGCAGATTCCAGGCAGGAGCTGCTGTCTCGCCAGCAATCGCCGCAATCGTGGGATTGCTGGCGGCCACACGCGCCGCCTCGGAATTACTCGACTCAGCCACGCGCTCCAGGCCCGGATAATTGCGGCTCAGCCATCCCTGACACTGAGCCAAGGCTTGCGGGTGCGCGGCAACGGCGGTGATGCCTTCCATAGTGCCCGACTGCGTCATCAAGCAATGACGGATATCCAGGGAGCGCTCACCCAGGATTTTCAACGAGGTGCTCAACAGCAGATCAAGGCTGCGATTGACCGCGCCTTCTGTGGAATTTTCCACCGGCACCATGCCCACGTCCGCCTGGCCGGCCTCGACGGCACGGAACACTTCGTCGAACGACGGACACGGCAAGGGCTGTACGGAACGGCCAAAATGTTCGAATGCCGCCTGTTCGGAAAACGAACCGCGCGGCCCCAGATAAGCCACCGTCATGCCTCGTTCCAGCCCACGGCAGGCCGAAATGATTTCCGTCCACACCGATGCCACGGCATCGCGGGGAAATGGACCGCGATTGAGCTGTTGCAAACGACGAATGACCTCGGCCTCGCGCTCTGGACGCAGCACGGGGCCATCCGCCGATGCAGCGTGCTTGACCTCGCCCACGTCCTGCGCCGCACGGGCCCGCTGGCATAGCAACTCCAGGATCTGAGCATCGATCGAATCAATACGCTCACGCAGTGGCTTGAGCTTGGCCTGCAATGAATCATCCATAACGGCGCTCGAATTCTTTCAAGTAATCCACCAACGCTTGCACACCCTCGAGCGGCATCGCGTTATAAATAGAGGCGCGCATGCCGCCCACGCTCTTATGACCCTTGAGCTGCATCAGCCCGGCGGCTTCTGCACCTTGCAAGAAGGCATCATTCAACGATTCGTCACGCAACACGAACGGCACATTCATGCGCGAACGCACCGGCGTATGCACCGGATTGCGGTAAAACGACGTGCTATCCAGATAGCCGTACAGCAGTTCGGCCTTGGCGCAGTTGGCGGCCTCGATGGCGGCGACGCCACCCTGCGCCTTGATCCACTTGAATACCAAGCCAGCGACATAAATCGCAAAAGCTGGCGGTGTGTTGTACCGGGAATGCTCTGCCGCCACATTGGCGTAATCAAACGCCGACGGACAAATCGGCAAGGACTTGCCGATCAAATCGCGGCGCGCCACTACCATAGTGACGCCGGCGGGGCCAGCGTTTTTCTGGGCGCCTGCAAACATCAGGCCCGTACGCGTCACGTCCAGCGGACGCGACAGGAAGTGCGACGAGGCGTCTACGACCAAGGGCACATCCGGCGCGCCCAGCGCAGCCATGTCCGGCCAATCCAGGAACTCGACGCCATGGATGGTTTCGTTGCTGCACAGATGCAGATAGGCAGCCTCGGGGCGAACGTTCCATGTCTGCACTGGGGGCACCCAGGTCCAGGGCGCCTGTTCGCGTCCGTCGATCTGCGTCGCGACGCCGCTGGTCGCAGCGATCTGCACATCGCCGTAACGCCCAGCCTCTTTGTGCGAACGAGTAGACCAATGGCCCGTCAGCACAAAGTCCGCGGCTGCGTAGCCACGGCGTCCGATCAAGTTCATGGGCACGATTGCGTTCTCGCCCAAGCCGCCGCCCTGCATGAACATCACGGCGTAATCCGCCGGCACGCCCAGCAGCTCGCGCAAATCGGATTCCGCGGTGTCACAGATCTGCACGAAATGCTTGCCGCGATGGCTCATTTCCATCACGGACATGCCGCTGCCGTTCCAATCCAGCATCTCGGCAGCGACCTGCTGCAATACCACTTCAGGCAGGGCCGACGGGCCCGCCGAAAAGTTCCAGGGACGAGCCATCATTGCTCCGTAGGTTCAGTCGGTTCGGGTGAAGCATCGGTGTCGCCATCAGCGTCCGGTGCCTCGGCGTCTTCGCCATCGACGTCGTCCGCATCGCTTTCGACCACGCGACGCACACCGGACAGGCTGCTGCCGTCATCAACACTGATCAATGTGACACCCTGCGTCGCACGGCCCATCTCGCGGATCTCGCCGACGCGAGTACGCACCAGCACACCGCCCGTCGTAATCAGCATGATTTCGTCAGACGGCATGACCAGCACGGCGCCGACGACCTTGCCATTACGCGACGAGGTCTGGATGGCGATCATGCCCTTGGTGCCGCGGCCATGGCGGGTGTACTCGGTGATCGAGGTGCGTTTGCCGTAGCCGTTTTCGGTGGCGGTCAGCACGCTCTGCGATTCGTCACCGGCGACCAGCAACGCGATCACCGTCTGGCTGTCTTCGAGCGTCATGCCCCGCACACCACGCGCATTGCGGCCCATCGGTCGCACATCGTTTTCGTCGAAACGCACAGCCTTGCCGGCATCCGAGAACAACATGACATCATGCTTGCCGTCCGTCAGGTCAGCGCCGATCAGGTAATCGCCTTCGTCCAAGCCCACGGCAATGATGCCCGCCTTGCGCGGATTGGAGAAATCCGACAACGGCGTTTTCTTGACAGTACCGCGCGAGGTCGCCATGAAGACGAACCGGTCTTCGCTGAATTCCTTCACGGGCAGCACAACGGTGATTTTTTCGCCGTCGACCAAGGGGAACATATTGACGATGGGCTTGCCGCGCGAGTTGCGCGTGCCTTGCGGGACTTCCCAGACCTTGAGCCAGTACACCCGGCCGCGATCAGAGAAGCACAACAGATAATCGTGCGTATTGGCAATGAAGAGCTGGTCGATCCAGTCATTTTCCTTCATCGCCGTCGCTTGCTTGCCGCGTCCCCCGCGTTTTTGCGAACGGTACTCGGACAAAGGCTGGCTCTTGATATAGCCGGCATGCGACAAGGTCACGACCATATCAGTGGGCGTAATGAGATCTTCCGTGTCGAGCTCGGTCGCATTCATCTCGATATCCGAGCGGCGCGTGTCCTTGGCGCCAGTCGAAAACTCTGCCTTGATGGCTTGGAGTTCCTCACCGATGATGGTGGTAATACGCTCGGGCTTGGCCAGGATATCCAGCAAATCGGCGATCGTCGCCATGACGTCCTTGTATTCGCCAACGATCTTGTCCTGCTCCAGGCCGGTCAAGCGTTGCAGACGCATATTCAGGATTTCCTGAGCCTGCGTGTCGCTCAAGCGATACAGTCCATCGCCTTGCAATCCGAAACTCTCGTGCAGATCGTCCGGACGGAATGCCGCACGGCCACCTGCCGCATCGTGATCTGCACGCGACAGCATCTCGCGCACCAACGACGAATCCCAGGAACGCGCCATCAACTCCTGACGGGCGACCGGCGGCGTCGGCGCAGCCTTGATGATGGCAATGAAATCATCGATATTGGCCAGCGCAACTGCCAGACCCTCGAGCACGTGGCCGCGTTCGCGGGCCTTGCGCAGCTGGAACACGGTGCGGCGTGTTACCACTTCGCGGCGATGCTGCAGGAAATAGCTGATCAGCTGTTTCAGGTTGAGCAGGCGGGGCTGGCCATCCACCAACGCCACCAGGTTCATCCCGAAGGTGTCCTGCAACTGCGTGTTTTTATATAGGTTATTGAGAATGACCTCGGGCACCTCACCGCGCTTGAGCTCGATGACCAGACGCATGCCGTCTTTATCGGACTCATCACGGATATCGGAAATACCCTCGATCTTTTTCTCGTTGACGAGCTCGGCGATACGCTCTTGCAACGTCTTTTTGTTGACCTGGTAGGGAATGGCGTCGACAACGATGGCCTGGCGATTGCCCTTTTCCATGTCCTCGAAGTGGGTCTTCGCGCGCATGACCACGCGGCCACGGCCCGTACGATAGCCCTCGCGGACCCCCGCCATGCCGTAGATGATGCCGCCGGTCGGAAAATCGGGTGCAGGAATGATCTCGATCAGCTCGTCGATCGAGCATTCCGGATTGCGCAGGCAATACAAGCAGCCGTCGACGACTTCTTGCAGGTTGTGCGGCGGAATATTGGTGGCCATCCCCACCGCGATCCCCGAGCTGCCGTTGACCAACAGGTTGGGCAGACGCGAAGGCAACAACAGCGGTTCCTGCTCGCTGCCGTCGTAGTTGGGGCCGAAATCCACGGTTTCCTGGTCGATATCGGCCAGCAACTCATGGGCGATCTTGGCTAGACGGACCTCGGTGTAACGCATGGCCGCGGCGCTGTCGCCGTCGATCGAGCCGAAGTTACCTTGTCCGTCGACCAACATATAGCGCATGGAAAAGTCCTGCGCCATACGCACAATGGTGTCGTACACCGACTGGTCACCGTGCGGGTGATATTTACCAATAACGTCACCAACGATACGCGCGGACTTTTTATAGGCGCGGTTCCAATCGTTGTTGAGTTCATGCATCGCGTAGAGCACGCGTCGGTGCACGGGCTTGAGGCCGTCGCGCACATCTGGGAGCGCACGTCCCACGATCACGCTCATGGCGTAATCAAGGTAACTGCGGCGCATCTCTTCTTCCAGCGAAACCGGAAGCGTCTCCTTGGCGAAGGAATCCATATATATAGCGACTGAATCGTGTAAGAGAAACCCGGGCTGGGTAAACAGGAAATTCTATCATCCGATTCCCCTGGCCCCTCTTGAGCCCAATTCAGAGCCTTCGGTACGCGGCCTTCGATGGCCTTATGGGCCGCCTTGTTGCCAAAAACCAACATCCCTGCCTCCCCATAAGAAATAAAAGCTCATATCGAGTGCCAATGCCGTCTTCCAGGGGAGCCAAAGATCATCAAATGCCTTAAGATTGTTTCCAGCACGCAGGAGACTCAGTAGCGATTCTTTGAACCTTTTCCGAGCATTGCTATACTGACCCCGTTTCCTGATATGCGGCGGGGATTCGCTGCGAGTCACTTATCCAGCTTCAAGCTCAACGAGGAGAAACATGAACAAACCCTCCAAATTCGCTCTGGCGCTCGCCTTCGCCGCCGTTACGGCTGCCGGTGCTGCTTCCGCGCAAACCGTGGACAACTGGCGCAATCCGTTCGGCGACGTGTGGATGAACGGCACGAATGAACTGTGCTGGCGCGATGCATTCTGGACGCCGGCCACCGGCATCCCGGGCTGCGATGGTGTACCGGTCGCTCAAGCGCCCGCCAAACCCGTGCCTGCGGCCACCAAGGTCGTGTTCAACGCTGACACGTTCTTCGACTTCGACAAGTCCACCCTGAAGCCGGAAGGCCGTCAGCTGCTGGATCAAGTTGCCCAGCAAGCACAAGGCATCAACCTCGAGACCATCATCGCCGTCGGCCACACCGACTCGATCGGTACCGAGAAGTACAACCAAGGTCTGTCCGAGCGCCGTGCTGCTTCGGTCAAGGCTTACTTGGTTAGCCGTGGCATCGACCCGAACCGCATCTACACCGAAGGCAAGGGCGAACTGCAACCCGTCGCTTCGAACAAGACGCGCGAAGGCCGTGCCCAGAACCGTCGCGTAGAAGTTGAAATTGTCGGTAGCCGCAATCAGTAATTGACGCGCTAGCCGTTACAATGAGGGGCCTCGCTTGCGAGGCCCTTTTTTCATTCTGGCGTGTCATTGCACGCCGCACTGCCTGCCGCCCATGACTGAATCCGCTACCTCCACTCGCCCCGGCGTCAACGCTGACCAAACCGAATTGGACAAATTCGCCGCCTTGGCTGCCCGCTGGTGGGATCCGGAAAGCGAATTCAAGCCCCTGCATGCCATCAATCCGCTGCGATTGGATTGGATCCAGGAGTGCGCAGGCAGCCTGGCCGGAAAAACGGTGCTGGACGTGGGATGTGGCGGCGGTATTCTGTCCGAGAGTATGGCTGCCACGGGCGCCACCGTCACGGGCATCGATCTCGCCGAGCGCTCGCTCAAGATCGCTCGCCTGCATGGCCTGGAATCTGGCATCAAAGTCGAATATCGCGCCGTCCCGGTCGAGGACTTGGCCGCCGAGCAACCTGGTCACTATGACGTCGTCACCTGCATGGAAATGCTGGAACACGTGCCGGACCCCGGCTCCGTCGTTCGTGCCTGCGCTGCCCTGGTCAAGCCCGGCGGGTGGGTGTTTTTCTCCACGCTGAATCGCAACGCAAAATCCTTCCTGTTTGCCATCCTCGGGGCGGAATACGTACTGAACCTGCTGCCGCGCGGCACCCATAGCCACGACCAATTCATCAAACCCAGCGAACTGGCTGCTTCGGCTCGCCAAGCCGGCCTGGAGCCCACCAGCATGCGCGGCATGGAATACAACCCCATTACCAAGGTATACCGCCTATCGGGCGATACCTCTGTGAATTACCTGATGGCCACCCGCAAATGAGCGCACTGATTCTGTTTGATTTCGACGGCACGCTGGCCGATACGGCCCCCGACCTGGCCGCAGCCGCCAATCGTCAGCGCACCCGCCGCGGCCTGGAGGCCCTGCCCTACGACACCTTGCGTCCCGTCGCCTCGCAAGGAGCACGCGGATTGCTGCGCGTCGCGTTGAGCATGCTGCCCGACCATCCTGAATACGAATCCACGCGGCTGCAGTTTCTGGAAGATTACGCATCCAACTCTACGGTACACAGCCGGCTGTTCCCAGGTATCGCCGAATTACTCCATGGCATTCGGGAGCGCGGGCACGCCTGGGGCATTGTCACCAACAAAGTCACCCACCTGACGCTGCCCATCGTAGAGTTTCTCGGTCTGACCCGGGACAGTGCTGTCCTGGTATGCGGCGACACCACCGCGCATTCCAAGCCTCACCCCTTGCCATTGCAACATGCCGCGCGAGAGGCCGGGTACGCGATTGACCGCTGCGTCTATGTGGGCGATGATCTGCGTGACGTCCAAGCGGCTCATGCGGCGGGCATGCCCGCCGTCGCCGCAGCCTACGGCTATTTGGGGCAGGACGAAAATGTCATCAGTTGGTCGGCCGAGGCCACCGCCAACACCCCTGCCGATCTCTGGAAAGTCATCGAGCCCCTGCTGCCCCGCGACGCGCGCTGACATCGGCTGCTACCCTGACAGAGTCAACGTAGCAGCAATGTCGGTGTCGGCGTGATTGTTCGTTTCAAATAAACAGTCATGCCGAATCTTTCGTCTTTATCCTTTCATCAAGTCCTATTAAAGTACGGGTTATCCCTGCACTACCGATGGCTCCGTCGCCTACGTTTACCGTAGACGGCGGTCGTTCTGTTTCCTGACTTCGCCTTAGACAGACATCCGACCGCGCCCCGCTGGCTTTTCTCGGCGGGGCAAACGGCGCGACGTAATGCCTGGGTCGACGAAAACGCCATCACGATCCCAAGCCTGCCGAGAACTTAATCTGTCGCGCCTCACCATCGCGACACATCACATCATGCTGCTACCTATTTTGTTGCTTTCGACCGCGGGGTTCACCATTCTGACGACAGAGTTTCTGATCGTCGGATTGCTCCCTCCGCTCGCGCGCGACCTGAATGTCACGGTGTCCCAGGCCGGACTGCTCGTCACGCTGTTCGCCTTTACGATTGCCGCCGCCGGTCCGTTTCTGACCGCGCTGTTGAGCAACATGAATCGCAAGCGGCTCTTTATCGGGACATTGGTGCTGTTCGGCCTATCCAATACCGTCGCCGCGTTAGCCCCCAACATCGGCATCATGGCCTTGGCGCGTTTCGTGCCTGCCTTGGCTTTGCCGGTGTTCTGGTCGCTGGCCAGCGCGACAGCGATCGAGCTGGCCGGCCCTGCTCGTGCGGGCCGGGCCATTTCCATGGTGGGATTCGGCATCGTCGCTGCCACCGTGTTTGGCATTCCCATTGGTGTACTGATTTCCGACGGCTTTGGCTGGCGCACCGCGTTTGGCGTGCTAGCCGTCGTGGCGTTCGCCAAGGCCTTGATGCTGTGGGCCTTCTTTCCTCGCCCGCCGCAGCAGAGTCAACAAGTCAAGCTACGCACGCAATTAGGCATTTTGCGCGACCCGTACGTCATCGGGCATGTCTTGCTGTCGCTGCTGATTTTCACCGGCATGTTTACCGCCTACACCTATCTGGCCGACATGCTGGAGCGGCTGGCCGGCTTCAACGGCCAATGGGTGGGTTGGACCATGATGGCTTTTGGCGGCATCGGACTGATTGGCAACCTGGTCGGCGGCAGACTGGCCGATCGCAGTGCGCTCGGCGCCACGCTGTTATTTTCCGGGTTGATGACGGCCGGTCTGGTCGCCCTCGGTCCGGTCATGCGCTCACCAGGATTGCTTGCGCCCGCTTTAGGCATCTGGGGCATCGCCCAGGCAGCGCTCTTTACGGTATGCCATGTGCGCGTCATGAAATCCGCACCCGATGCGCCCGCCTTTGCCGCCTCGCTGAATATCTCTGGCGCCAATACCGGCATTGGCATCGGCGCCATCGTGGGCGGATACGTTATCGACCACTATGGACTAGTCTGGCTGGGTGTGACGGCCGCGGTCATTGTGCTGGCCGCCATGGGGCTGGGAGCAGCCCTGGCCATCTCGAGCAGGCAACGCGCACGGCAAGCCGTTCAGACGTCCTGCGCAAATGCTTGAACATTGCTCCGCGCGAGGCGCCCTGATAAGCCCTCACACGGAAGACTCCCGCCGGCATTCTTTCAGCGGTTCGATAAAAGGCCCATCCGACTCACCAAGCGCTTGTAGGTAATAATGCGTCGTCGACAACACCTAACAAGCCGAATATGTCTGGAGACAACTCCCCCCGGTTCAAACGCTATGCGCTGAAAATCACGCTGATTTATCTGCTGATACGCGGTCTGCCGGAACTGCTGTTCTTTGTCTTTTATCTGCTGCCCGAGGCGACTGTCCAGTCGTTGGTGCAGACACAGAGCGTTTGGCTGCGTCATCTCTATCCGGTGTTGCCGCTACAGGTGCTGACCCTGCCTCTTGGCTTTCAGTACGCACTCGCGTTAGTGCCGGTCTTGATCATCGAATGCCTGCTGGTGTTTCTGTTCAGCGCCTGGTTCATCCGCCGACGCCCATGGGCGGCCGAGCGTCCGAGCAACAAAGGTCGATGGATCATTCTGGTCCTGGCCACACTGGCCTGGTCCTATTTTGTTCGCTTGCAAATACTCGGACACTTTCAACACCTCTGGGTCGAAGAACTGCAAACTCTGGAAGCCAAAGGCGGTGACTGGTTCGAGCTGATGCCCCCCATCCTATTGCAAGCGAATAGGACCATCACCAGCCTCCTCTACACCACGATGCCCCTGTGGGCCTGGGTGCCCGTCTGGCTACACTTCCTGTTTGCCAAAAAGCCCGTCGACACAACACACGACACAGCTTTCGCGGACAGTAATCATTCCGCCAGCGTGGTGGCACCACTGCAAAAAAGCATCGCCTTTACCTCCTTTTTGCTCGGGTGCCTGGGGCTGCATTTTGTCCTGGTCTTGCTCACGTACCTCGGACTGTGGCCATGGGCCGCTCAACTGTCGGATATACAGCCTCCCCTGGATGTGCTCGACGCACTGAGCCTGCCGCTATCGCTGAGCCAGATTGTTTTTGCCAGCCTGATATGCCTGTTGGCAGCGACGATTTATGTGCGCCGTCTGACAATCGCCCGGCCGAACACTTTCGGACTCGTCATCAAGCCGCTGCTGTCCGGTGTCATCGCGTACCTGTTGACCAGTTTTCTGATATTGGCGCTGGTGTGGGCCTGGATGTGGCTTAACCCGGGATTCGTCGAATCATTACCGCGCCAGCTCAGCCGCAATCCGGAAAGCGGCCTGGCGCTGGCCATTGCCCTCAACCTCGTAGCGATGGCATTGCTGTGCATAGCAAGCGGCAGACTACGTCAATCGCCACGGCGCTGGACAGGTGTGTTGGCCGTCCTGATGCTATGCGCCAGCATTCCCCTTTACGTAGGCTGGACCCTCGCAAGCGCTAATATGGGCGCTGCCGGGGGTACGCCAGGCATGGCCGTCACCGGCAAACTCGGCGACGCGCGCTGGCGCTCCATGGAGCAATGGTGCACGGGCGTCGTCGAAACCCGGCATGGGACATGGCTGGTTGGACGAAACGAAGATTCCTCCGGCGCCGCCCCGTCTTACATCCCTGACGGTGTCCAGGATCTGAGCAAACTCGTCATGAGCGAAGACGAAGCGGCCTCGCAACGCCGTTTCAGTCTGTTTAACTCTCGCTCCGTCTTGACCACGCTGTCGTTACTGCAGGATGACGGCACATTCAAAATGGTCGCGACGGTGCCTGACGTCACCTGCTTGGTGGTATCGCCCAAATCCGACACACTGTTCCTGTTCACCGGCATAGACCGGCCCAGGCCCTCATCCCCCTCGTTGCCTGCAAACGAACAGACTGCCGTCTTCCGCTCCACCGATCATGGCGCCACCTGGACTTTGCTGGAATCGGGTTTCATGACCGAGGTCGATGGGCTCGCCTGGAATATCAAGCCCACGTTTTCTTCGGACCAGGAGGTCTGGGCCTGGGGCAAAGAGCCTCCGAGCGACGACGAGCCGACCGGGATATGGGGACGTCCCGAACCTGCGTCCACGCGTCGCGACGCCAACGGCAATGAGACCAGACCGACGGCCTTGTTCTACTCATCCGACCAAGGACAAACCTCGGCTGTCGTCTATAGTCCCGAGCCCTTGATTGCACCGGTCTCCTATCTGCGGGAAATGATCGGGCAACCCACCGCCGATTTTTCCTCGCGCCGGGACATGGATCAAGAGCGCTTTGTCGTTCAGGTCAGCGACACCCGTGCCTATGCGTGGGCATCAGAGTTCATGTGGTATTCCGTCGGCGAAGCCCAACACCGCACGATGTTGATGACGCGCGCAGAGCTTTCGCGCACGACTTCCTCCGGCGAATGGCAGATCACCAAGGTCACGCGCCACCCGGAATTGCGCGTGCAACATTTGTCGACTTCGCTCGATGGCCGCACCTATGCCATTCTGCAGGACAAGGATGGAGAATGGCTGGCCAAGCTCGACACGCAAACCGGCGAATGGATCGAACGCCAGAAAACGCCGTCGCTGCTGCCGCAATGGCTCGCCGAGGATCGCACCTCAGCGCGGTATTTCTGGAACAACGGGGACTATCAGGTCGTGAGCGAATGGGGCGACACGGTCGTGCCTCGCTTGATCATCCCAGTATCGAAAGACCGAGCCGAGATCGACACCGATGCGCATTTCTATACCCGAGATGGCGGCCGCACCTGGCATCAGTTGGCCATTCCGGGCTATCTGGGCGTAATGGGTCTATCGCCGGCCGGCAGCAAGCTATATTGGAGCAAAGGGGATTGGTATGAAAATGACGAGCCTTTGCAGTGGCAGTATGACTTGGCGCGGTAAGCTCTCAAAAAACCAACCCAATCAGGAACAAACATGAACAAATACGATCTCGAAAAGAACAAAGCCCTGAAACTCGCTGGGCAACTGAAGCAATCGGGTACCCCCGGCCGCTATGGTTCCGATCAATTGCTCGATCGGCGCGAACAGCGCAAACTGGACCAGGCCGCAGGTCTGGTGCCTTTTCCGCTGAAACTCACCCAGGTGCAAGCCGATCACGTGCGCGCGCTGGCACAGGAACGAGGCGTATCCACGAACGACATCGTGGCCGAACTCCTGCAAAAAGCGCTCGACGCCTGAATTATTTATGCATATCTGGGTCGACGCCGACGCTTGCCCCGCCGTCATCAAGGACATCTTGTTTCGCGCTGCCCAGCGCTGGCAGATTCCGCTCACGCTGGTGGCCAATCAAATGCTGTACACGCCCCCATCTCCTCTGATACGGGCGGTGCAGGTGCCACGTGGTTTCGACGTGGCCGACGCGCATATCGTCATGCATGCCGAGGCGGGCGACCTCGTCATCACAGGAGACATCCCGCTGGCCGCCGAGGTGCTCGAAAAAGGCGCCATGGCGCTGAATCCGCGTGGCGAACGCTATTCGCCGGAGACGATTCGAGAGCGCCTGGCGATGCGTGACATGATGGAGGAGTTGCGGGCCAGCGGCATCGAGACAGGTGGCCCGGCATCATTCAGTCAGGCTGATCGCAAATCCTTTGCGAACCAGCTGGATACGCTATTGGCTCGGCATGCCAGGTTGAGGGCAAAACCGTCGAATTAAGGGCCGGCACACACGCCAGCCCTACTCCTTCATCCAAACTGATTGCGCCGTTGAAACTGCGCAATCGCGTTCAGCAGGTGCGGCGCAAATTTGGCCTCGTACTGCGCTGCAGCCCATTCGCGTGACTCGCCCGCCAGATGCAGTGCCCCAATCGGTGCGCCGCTGGCGTCAATCACCGCCGCCGCCAGCGCGATCTCGCCGATGATGAACTCATCGACGACCATGGCATAGCCCTTTTCCCGTACAGGCTTTAACGCAGCCTTGATGGCCTTCTGCGTCGTCAAGGTATGTTGGGTATACGCCGTCAACTCCGCGTCGGCAAGCACCGATGTGAGCTGCGCCTCACCGAGCCGCGACAACACCGCGCGTCCACCGGCAGTGCAGAACAGTGGCACACGACGGCCGATCAACGACGCATGGTAATGCTCTGTTTTGGTCTGGTGCCGCATCACGTGCACCAGCTCGCGGCCGTCGTACAAAGACAGACTGATCTTTTCACCGGTGGCCTGCGACAGGCTCAGCATGATGGGATTCCATGCCTCGACCAACTCATGCGTGCGCAGAAAATGAAAACTCAAATCGAGCACGCGCTTTCCCAGGCGATATCGGCGCGTCTGCGGATTCTGTTCCAGATACCCTTCGGCGTTCAGCGTATAGGCGTAACGCTGCGCGGCGCTCTTGTCCAGACCGGTCCGCTCGATGATTTCCGTCAGGCTCAGATCACCGCTGGCGCTTTTAAAACAGTTCAGTACGGCAAATGCCTTGCCGACTGAGCCTACGTATAGGGCGTTGCTTGTCATCGTTTTCCAGAATAGACCGGTGCGGTCGGGTAGCGCATAATAATATTAAGTATTAAATAGCAATACCAAGATTGACGCAACTCCCCGGAACCGCCCTTTTCCTTTTATCCGTGCATCCAACCAGAGCGAACACATGAACACCCCCGCCGGAATCCCCGCAGCGCAATGGCTAGCAGGCCAACACGACAACATGCTGGCTTTGCTGGCAGACCTCGTCAATATCGACTCCAACAGCTACGACAAGCCTGGCGTGGCACGAGTATTCCGCCGTCTGCAGTCATTTTTCTCCGAGCACGGCATCGCGGTGACGTCACATTTCGTCGGCGATGTGGAGGCCGCAATTTCTGTCACGGTGAACGCCGGCAGCGAGGAAGGACAGCCGGTTTTGCTGATGGGGCATTGCGACACTGTGTTTCCCGCTGGCGAGGCCGCTCGACGCCCATTTCGCATTCAGGACGGCCGAGCCTACGGCCCCGGCGTCGCCGACATGAAACCCGGTGTCGTGATGAACGCGTTCATCGTAGCCGCCGCCGCGCAGAGCCCGGAATCGCTGCCCGAAATAACCGCCCTCTTCACCTGCGACGAAGAAATCGGCTCGCCGTTGAGTAAAGACGTCATCATCCCCTTTGCCGAAAAAGCTCGTTTCGCATTCAATGCCGAGCCTGGCCGCCCCTCAGGTAACGTAGTCACCGGCCGCAAAGGCGGCGTGTTCTTTGAAATGGATATCGAGGGCCGCGCCGCGCATTCCGGCGCCAATTTTTCCGAAGGCATCAGCGCTATCTCAGAGCTGGCCCACAAAATCGTGGCGCTGGACGAACTCACCGACATAGACCAAGGCGTCACAGTCAATGTGGGGCTGGTATCTGGCGGCCTGTCGGTCAATACTTCGGCTCCGTCGGCCAAGGCATCCATTGATCTGCGCATTTTCAATCTGGAGCAGCGTGAATCGCTCGTCAGCAGCATACGCTGCATCTGCAACAAATCCTTTATCACCGGCACGCTATCCAAGCTGGATATCAAAGGCGAATTCCGTCCGTTCGTACCCACCGCGCAATCCAGGCAATTATTTGAGTTGTACCAATCGGAATTGAATGCCATGGGGCATCAAGCCGAGGGAGAATTCAGCGGCGGTTGTGCCGACTCCGGCGTGACCTCCAGCATGGGGGTCATCACCTTATGCGGCACCGGCCCTGTGGGCGGAAAGTTCCACACGCTGGACGAGTATTGCGAGATCGACACGATCGTTCCTCGCGGGCTTGCAGTGTTGAATACGCTGACACGGCTTTCTGAACAGCAATGGTGACGGGCAGCGCGGCTGATCGTCATACCTCGCTTCTTGTCCTCCCTTTTGACAGCAAAGTCCAACCATGAAAGCACATGCAGCAACCCCACGGCGGTCCTTTCTGAAAGCCGGCCTGGCCCTCGCCTTGACGCCGGTACTGGCTGTGCCTGCCACGCAATCCGCCCACGCAGCCGCCTATCCCGCGGGCCCGGTCACCATGATGGTTCCCTACCCGCTGGCGGCCCTAGCGACGTCAGCGCCCGCATATTGTCGGGGCCCATTGGCGAGGCCCTGAAGACTCAGATTGTGGTCGAGAACCTGGGCGGCGCCACTGGCACTATCGCCGCGTCCAAAGTGCTGAACGCCAATGCCGACGGCAACTATTTTTTCCAGGGTACGCAGAATGAACTGATCATTCCGCCGCTCACCAACCGGCTGGTGCGATACCAGCCGGATGCGTTCGAAAACCTGCAACCGATCACTATCACTCACCTGGTGTTGCTGGTGCGCGCCGATCTGCCTGTCAACACGACGGAAGAATTCCTGAAACTCGCAGGATCCCGAGAGGCAGCGAACTCTCTGACCTACGGGACAGTCGGAGTAGGATCGCTCTACCACTTGGTCACTGAGTATCTGGGCAAACTGACCAACGTGCCGTTTACGCATATCCCCTACAAAGGCACTGCACCCGTGGTGCAGGACCTGGTGGGCAAACAGATCGATTTCACCATCATGCCGTTTCAAGCGTCCATGCTGGAAATGGTGAACACTGGCCGCTTCAAGGCGCTGGCAGTGCTGTCGAAAAACAAACCTGCGGTGTTGGAAAAAGTGCCCAGCATCACCGAGATCCCCAAGCTCTCGCAGTTCGAATATGCCAGCTATGCAGGCTATTTCGTCAAAAAGGGCACCCCCGCAGCGATCAAGGAAACGCTGAATCGGGCCATTGGTCACGCATTGCAGGACCCGGCCGTCATCGCCAAATTGGAAGCCGACGGCCGCAACGTATCCAAGCCGATGACACTGGGTCAGGCTCAGGCCGCGTATACCGATGAGATCGCGAAGTACAAAGAAATGATCCGGGTTACGGGTTACGTGCAGGCGGACTAGTCGGTTTATTCCCGGCAAAGCAGGACGCAGTTGGACGTGCTATAGGGAGGGCACCTCCCTATACACCACGCGCACCATGCGACAATCACGTCGTTCCCTCCGACAGCCCTGCCCATGCCTGATACGACTTTACCCGCCAGCGCTACCTCCGTCCGCGTCGCCATCATCGGCGGCGGTCCCGCTGGCTTGATGGCGGCTGAGACGCTCGCGCGCCACGGCATACTGGCCGACGTTTACGACAGCATGCCCTCGGTCGGACGGAAGTTCCTGCTGGCTGGCCGCGGTGGATTGAACCTGACGCATAGCGAGCCATCGGAGCGCTTCAATCAGCGCTTTGGCAACCGCAGCTCAACTGTGGCCAGCTGGCTGCAACACCTGGACGCACAAGCGTTGCGCGAATGGGCGCACGGGCTAGGTATCGAGACATTCGTCGGCACATCCGGCCGCGTATTTCCTCTGGAAATGAAAGCTGCTCCCCTATTACGGGCCTGGCTGTCGCGGCTGCGAGCCGCAGGCGTACGCTTTCACATGCGGCACCGTTGGATGGGTTGGGCAGCAGGTGAAACAGCGTCCCCGCAGACACTGCGCTTTGAAACGCCGCATGGGACACTGAGTGTGCAGGCGGACGCTGCGATCCTGGCCTTGGGCGGCGCCAGTTGGGCTCGTTTGGGCTCGGACGGCAGTTGGGTTGCAGGTCTGCTGGAGCATCACATAGACGTTGCGCCGCTGCGTCCGGCCAATTGCGGGTTTGAGGCGGATTGGAGCGCACATCTGCGCGAACGCTACGCAGGAACGCCTCTCAAATCGGTCGCCATGGCGCTGGACCGCAATGGCGAGCCCGGCACATGGCGGCGCGGCGAATTCATGCTGACCGAATCGGGTATCGAAGGCAGCCTGGTCTATGCGCTGTCAGCCGGATTGCGAGATGCGATTGATGCACAGGGTTCGACATTCGCCTGGGTTGACTTACTGCCCGACCTCTCTGCCGACAAAGTCCTCGCGCAAGTGTCGCACCCTCGCGGCGCGCGCTCCATGGCCAGTCATCTGCAGAGCCGGCTGGGACTGAAGGGCGTCAAGACAGCATTGCTGCGCGAATGCACCGATGCGCAGGATTGGCAAGATATGGCATTGCTCGCCCGCCGGATCAAGGCGTTGCCCCTGCGCCTACTGCGTACTCGTCCGATCGATGAGGCCATCAGCAACGCCGGCGGTGTGCGGCTGGAGGCTACCGACAGCGCATTGATGCTCCACAACGCGCCGGGCGTCTTCTGTGCGGGAGAGATGCTCGACTGGGAGGCCCCAACGGGCGGTTACCTATTGACGGCGAGCATGGCCAGCGGTGTAGTTGCAGCCGAGGGCGTACGCGCACGTCTTGTGCCCTGAGATTCGACGACCGGAGATGCGATCGATGAGAATTTTCGACAGCAACACTACTGCAGAACGCTTGGCATTCAATGCGCTGATCCCAGCCATCCGTCAGATGTTCATCGAGACTTGCGTGGTCCCTCGCCGGCATATCCACACCATCAACGAGCGCGAGCAGACGACCGACACGCTGTTGATCATGCCTGCGTGGCAGGACGGAAAATACCTGGGCATCAAGCACGTGACGATCTTTCCGGAGAACGCCAAACAAGGCAAATCTGGCTTGTTTTCCACCTATACGCTGTTTGACGCCACCAACGGCCAGCCGCTGGCCATCATCGACGGCGACCAGATCACCGTGCGACGCACCGCGGCAGCCTCGGCATTGGCGGCATCCTATCTCGCGCGCCAGGACGCGACAGACATGCTCATCGTAGGCGCCGGTAACGTCGCGCGCGCACTCGCACCAGCCTATGCAGCAATACGCCCTATCCAGAAAGTCTCGGTGTGGAACATCAATCCCGAAAAAGCCGACAGCCTCGCACAACAGCTTTGTGCCGAAGGCTTCGATGCGCATAGCGTCACTGATCTGCGCAGCGCGGTCGAGCAGGCCGACATCGTGTCGTGTGCAACGCTATCGCGCGCACCGTTGATTCAGCGGGCATGGCTGCAGCCCGGAACGCACCTCGACCTGATCGGCAGCTTTCAACCCGCCATGCGGGAATCGGACGACGAGACGTTCGCGGACACATCCGTGTTCATCGATACGACCGAGGCGCTGGAAAAATCCGGGGATCTGCTTTCCCCTATCATGAACGGCCGGTTCGACGCCGCCAGCGTGCAGGCCACGCTCGAAGACTTGTGCAATGGCGTTCATCAAGGGCGCAGATCTGCGGATGAAATTACGGTCTATAAAGCGGTGGGAACAGCGTCCGAAGATCTGGCTGCGGCCATTCTGGTTTATCAGGCTGCTTGATCGCCGGACAGGCATGCTGATGAGCGGTAGACTGAAATACTCATCGGCACACAAGGAGCCCGAACCATGTCCAAGACATTCAAGATCGGCGACCACGTATCCTGGAATTCAGAGGCAGGCCGAGTCTCAGGCACGATCATTGCGATCCATACTGAGGACTTCGACTACAAGGGACATACTCACCGCGCCTCGCCGGACCATCCGCAGTACGAGATAAAAAGCGACAAGACAGACCATATCGCTGCACATCGAGGCGATGTGCTCAGGCACGTGAAGAGCAACACATAAGACATGGCGCGGCTCCATCGAACCGCGCCATCGTCAATACCGCACCAGTGTCAGGCAGGCATTCCGCCTGCCCTTTGACTACACGCTATCGAGGCCGCAATACCAAGGTATCGCCCAACTCACTCTCGACTTTCTGACGGCTAAACGCCATGGGAATATATTTCCCTGTCGCCCAGCCCTCCAGCAGATTGCGGTAATAAGGACTGCGCGGATCGGCAGACTGTCCCGGCGTATTCTGAATGCGCGAGTTATCCCAGTTGCCTACATCGATCACCTGCCGATACGACGCGCCGCTGATTTGCCGGAAATCCGACTTGCGGAATGTCGCGCGATGTACCGTATCGTTGTCGCCGCTGACCGGATAGCGCGGCGTGCCGTAGGCATTCGCGGCTGGCAACAGGCCGGCCAGGCTGTGCTCGAACTGGATATGGTGCAGACGGCCCCATTCCCATTGCCTGGAGTCAGTACCCAGCGCCGCGGTCAGCTTGCGCATGCCATCGCCCAGTGCGGCCAGCAGCAACGCTGCACGGCCTTGTTCGGGCCGCGGACCGAAGGCCCCATCGGGTGTGGCGAGTTTATCCAGCACTTTGATCGTCGCCAGGTTACCGAACACTTTGCTGCCCTGAGGCGGCACGTAGAGCTCGGATACCCGCTTGACGACCTCTGGCAGCCAGAACTCATACACGGTGGCGGCCTTGGAATCGACTTCGGTGCGATAGTCCCAGTCCTTCAACAAGCGCAGCGCCTCGCCCATCACAGGATCGGTAGAGTTCAGCGATTTTGCGTAACCCGTCAAAGTCCGTGCCGGCAACGACAGGTTGTCGAACTGCAGATGCTGCGAAGCCTCTAGATCCAAACCCCTTGCGTCGGCCAGGACCTCTCGGATCCGCTTGACGCGGAATGGCTCTGCCCACGCGCGCCCGGACATGTCCTTGTACGGATAGTCATAAGGCAGGTTGTATTCGTTGGCCGTGGCGATGTAGCCTTCTGGCGGATTGAATGCTTTAGGCAGCGAACGCGTCGGCAGGAAACCGTTCCATTCGTAATCGCCATTGCCCGGTACCGGCAGCATGCCGGACCAGTCCTTGCGTGGACGGATCGGCGCAATGCTGCCGCCGAACCAGCCGATGTTGCCATCCACGTCGGCGTACACCATGTTTTCGCTAGGCGTGTAGTGCCGCTCCATACCGGCGACGAACTCCTGCCAGTTCTGGGCTTGATTCAGGCGCAGACTGGCGAGGTATGCCGCGGTGCCCGGAAACTCCAGATACGCCGCGCGCAGCGCATAGGCTTTATGAGCCACGCGGTCTTCGTGAATGACGGGCCCATGGCGGGTGAATTTCAGCTGCCGCGTCGCAGCGGCCTGGCCTCGTACTGGAATCGATTCGTCCACGGACCGCATGTTTTCCCAGCCGCCGCGATAACGATACTGATCGGGATTCGCCGGATTCGTATCATAGACGTAGAGGTCTTCTTCGTCGGCAAACGCAAAGATAGTCAGGCCGAATGCAATACGGTCGTTATGCCCCATCGATACGCCCGGCAAGGCAGGCTCGCCCGCACCAATGACATTCCATCCTGGCGCGTTCAGGTGCACCATGTAACGCAGCGAGGGCATCGCGATCGCGCGATGCGGATCGCCCGCCAGAATCGGCCGGCCTGTGGCGGTGCGCTGGCCGGATATGGTCCAGTTGTTGCTCTCATAGCGCGGAGCCATCGGATCGAACGCCGGGTCCAGCGAGGCCAGCATATTCGCCGACAGGCTGCGCGCGAGCTCTTCGCGCTCGGCTGCAGCGAGGGGGCTGCGAGGGAAATCGCCCGCCTCGAATTTCTGTCCCTTACGAGCCAGGTTGTAGTCAGCGAGAATGTTTTCATTGATCTGATTCACATTCAATCCCGCCGGTACCTGCAAGGCAATGGGCGGTTCATACACGCCCAGGTCCTGCACGGTATTCACGCCCAGTGCGGCGATCTGCTGCGCCAGCTTGACTTCGCTCGTAGCGTTGCGAGTCAAGCCATAAATACGGATCAACGATGTTTGCGGGCTCCAGTAGCCGGGCTCGGTACCAGTCAGTTTGAATTCGGGTGGCATCTGTTCGGGATTGGCTTTCACCCAATCGACATAGGCGTTGATGCCATCGGCAAAGGCCGTCAGGATCGCTTGACCTTCGGGGTGATAGCTGGCGAACTCGGCCTGCAGGTCACCGCGGTATAAAAACAAGCGCGCTGCCCGGTCTTGCTCGACGAAACGCGGGCCAAACTGCTCGGCCATTTTGCCCTCGCCCTGACGGCGCCACAGATCCAGTTGCCACAACCGGTCGCGCGCCGCATTAAAGCCCTGGGCAAAGAACAGATCGTGTTGATTCTGGGCGTAAATATGCGACACGCCGTGCTGGTCGCGCAGGATTTCTACAGGCTGCGTCAAACCCGGCATATCGATGGTGGCATGCTTGTCCCCGCCCGGCCCCGCGCAGCCGGCCAGCAATGCCACGGCGCCACATGTCAGCCATGCAGCGACCTTGCGATTGAACGTACGCATATCTTTCCTCCTCCCTGTTGGCTTGCTCGCGCCGTCGCACCTGTCCCGGCGCATTGTCAATAATGTAAACAGATGGCAGAGAAATATTGTTGTATTTCGTGAATACTTTCAATCAACGTAACAATTCTGCATAAAAAAAGGACTTTTGGAGAGAGACGCGAGTTCTGCCATCACACTTTCGAAGCGTCTGTTTACGTATCTGCACGGAAAGATTTGCCGACGGTTCGTTGCCCTTCGAGACTCGCCACGTATGCAGACGGCGTCAGAATTCCAATTACGGTGGCCACCGCGGGCACGATAGTTGCGGTGCACCGAGCCCACACACCGTTTGGAGAACTCACATGAAGCGTGAATTACTTGCCCGGGTTGCAGCGATAACCGTCATAGGCGCCATGGCTGGCGGCGCATATGCCCAAAGCACGCCCAATACGGGTGTGCCGTACAGCAGTTCGCCGTCCACGACGCCGAATGATGGAACGGCGGTGCCGCCTAATACCCCCGTGCCTCCCGGCCAAATCCCGCCGGCCGGCCAAACCAATCCGGCGCAACGTGGCCAGGGATATGCCGGCGACCGCTATGCCATGCCCACCGGCGCAGGCGGCGACTCGTGCGTCCCGGGCAGCAAAACCGGCCTGCAGCTAGACCACAACTATGTCCCCAATCGCCAAGAGACCGCCATCAACGAAGTGAGAACTTCTGATATGTGCGGCACCCGATAAGCTCGCATGCAAAAAGCGGCACCTGAGGGTGCCGCTTTTTCGTCAGAGATTCTGCTCACCTGCCAGAGTCAGAATCTTGGCCCAACGGTGCGCTTGTTTGCGATCTGGCATGGGGAGTTCCCAGTCGCCTTGAGCGTTGTGCGCTAGATGTAGTGCAAGCATCCAGCGCCCTTCGCGTGTCAGCGCCCGGACGTTGCAGATATCCGTGAAAATGAATTGAGCGGTGTTGCCATCCACTACCAACGAGCCCCGTTTTTCGTTGGCGTCGATGCGAATTCCACCCCAGGATTCTGTTAATGACAGCACACGTTTGCCATTGACGGTTTTGCCGTGAATCGTGCGGTACCGATGCACAAAACCAGCAATCACGGCAACGACCAACGCGACAGCCAACACATCGGCGCCCACACCCGCCAGCCAACCGAACTTCGCAGCAACGCTCATGTACAAGGCAACCGCGCCATAGATAATGGCCGCGAGCACGATGAATGCTAGAACAATGGGCACGTCCGCTCCTGTGAGAAAAATACGGCATCCGTAGATTGTCCGGCTCGCCGCAAATCCGAGACCGAGCCGGCGCTCGTCACCGCCCGAGAATCAGACGCTGCCGTATCCAATCATCCTGGCGAGGACTTGGATTTCCAGCCCGTCGCACTCAGCTCTTCAATCATGATTTTAGCGATTCGGCGCGTGCGTTCCGGCGTCATCCTGCTACGTATCGCCCCGACACTGATGGCAGCATAAGAACCCGGCGTAACCTCGAACGCCACGCCTACGCCCCCCACGCCGTCGGCGACCAGATTCTCGGTCGACGCGTAGCCGAGCTTGCGGATGGTTCGCATTTCATTGAGCACCGTGGCCAATTTGGAACGCGATGGCGGCAGCTCTTTTTGCTGACGCCGGTGAAATTCCCTGATTTCGGCGTCGCTCAATGTCGAGAGCAAGGCCGTGCCCGCTGAACCGACGCCAAGCAAGCGCAAACCATCTATCTGCAGAACCAGCGCCTTAATCGGAAACGTTCCTTCTTCGTAGTGGATGCAGTGGGCATAGTCGCCATTACGAACCACGACATAAACGGTGTCTTCGGTTCGACGCGCAAGCCGGATCATCAAAGGCCGGCACCGCTCCAGGATCGGCACGCGGCTCATTGATTTCAAACCGAGCTGCATCGCCTCCAGACCTAGACGGTAGCGTTTTTTATCATCACGCTCTACCAAGCCTGCCTCAGCCAGAATACTGACCAGTCTATAGGTCGTGGTGCGGTCCAGGCCGGTCGTCTCCACCAAAGTGCGCAGCGCTATACCGCTCTCGTGATGCAGGCTCACGAGCTTTAGCAAACTCAGCGCACGAAAGACGGACTGGCCGCCGGAGACTTTAGTCGGTACGGACATGGAACACCAATGCTGGAACGTCTCGTAGATGTGCATATTATGAATAAGCCGACCCATATCGGCGACGATTTTCGCTCAAATGTTCATATTGTGATCTATTTGGCATATCAGCTTTGACCCTGGTCAGCGCCACGCAAATACTCTGCCCGTCATAACAATCACTACATCCACAAAGGAGGAGTAACGAATGAAGCACATGCTGCTGATGGCACTGGCCAGTTTGAGCGTGGCCGCAACGCCAGCCATGGCGGAGGCCTATCCCGACAAACAAGTTCGCATCATCGTGGGATATCCCCCTGGCGGAGCCTCGGACATCGTGGCCCGGCTTGTGGCGAAGGACCTGGAGGAAATGAACAAGCAGGCGTTCGTCGTAGAGAACAAGCCTGGCGTCGGCGGGATGCTGAGCCTGAGCACCGTGACCCGAAGCCCCGCTGACGGCTATGTATTGGGTCTCGGCGTGAGCGGCACGCTGGTGACCGGACCGCATCTGCAGAAAAATCAGTTATACGCGCCCAAGACAGATTTTGCGCCGGTCAGCATGATCGCCAAGGTCCCCATGGTGCTGCTGGCCGGGCCAGGCTTGACGCAAAACTCCGTCAAGGACCTGATCGCCCAGGCCAAGGCCAAGCCTGGGGACATGACGTTCGCCTCGGGAGCCCAAGCGTTCGAACTGGCCCTGCAATTGTTGAATCACAGCGCCGATGTGCAGATTACCTCGGCGTCGTACAAAGGCGGTGCGGCTGCGTCCATCGATGTGATTGCCGGGCGGGTGCCGATCATGATCGACAGTATCGGCGCGCAACTGAGCAACATCAAGGACGGCAAATTGCGGCCGTTGGCGGTCCTGGATAGCGAACGTTCGCCGGTGCTGCCAGAGGTGCCCACGATGCAGGAGGCCGGCGTGACCGATTACGATGCCGTGGGATGGATTGCATTGCTGGCGCCCAAAGGCACGCCATCAGACGTGGTCGCCAAACTGAATAAACAAATCAATCAAATCGTCGAGCGGCCCGAGTTCAAAGACAAACTGATGTCGCTGGGTTTTCAGCCCGAGGGCAGCACGCCCGAGGGCCTGCAGAGAACGATCAACGTGGATTACGACAAATGGGGCGAGGTCGTTCGTAATTCAGGCATGGCAGCCAACTAACTTTTTTCAAGCCGGTCCGTCGGAGCGGCATTCCTTTCGCTTGACCCTATTACCGTGCCGCTACTGCGGCACGGCGGGGAGAGCTGTTTCTCTTTGCAGGAAAATCGCATGTCTATCACGCAATCCAACCAGAATCAAGACTGGTCATCAGATCTTCGCCAGGCGCTCCAATCGGCCAATTTACCTACTTTGTTGATGGTCCTGGTGCATTTGACCGGAGACCGGAAATGGCTTGCCGAACCCTATCAGTGCAGCCGTATCGCCGGGCTCGATGACAACGACTCCGGTGGGTTGCCCGACACCATTCAAGACGAGATCAGAAACACGGCGTACCAGGCCATCCTGGACTGGAAAGCGGGGCAGGCCCCTGCCCTGCCCGATCCGACGCCACAAGATCTGGTCCGGATGCTCTCGACCAGCATCGGCGAGGAGGTCCCCGATTCATACGGGCCGATGATTGCTTCCTGGTTGGGATTGGATCCGGAGTTTCGGCTGGATCAGCGCGAGCGATTCCGCCCTAGAGAGGGCTTCAAGGTCGTGGTCATCGGTGCGGGCGTCGCCGGCATCTGCGCCGCCATCCGGCTGCAAGGCGCGGGGATCGACTATACGGTCATCGAAAAGAACCCGGATATCGGCGGCACGTGGTATGAAAACCATTATCCCGGCGCTGGCGTCGATACGCCGAATCATATTTATTCATTCTCCTTTGCCAAGCGGGACTGGACGAAATATTTCGCGCTGCGCGACGAAATCCAAGGGTATTTTCTGAAGGTAGTGGACGACTTCAAACTGCGTCAACACATTCGCGTGAACACGCAATGCGAGCGCCTGGCCTATGACGAGTCGACGTGCACCTGGTCGGTGACAGTGACAGGCCCGAACGGCCAGACAGAGACATTGGTCGCCGATGTGGTGATCAGCGCCGTCGGCATTCTGAACGTGCCGAAGTACCCGTCCATCAAAGGGCTGGACACGTTCGCCGGGCCTTGTTTTCATACCGCCCGATGGCCGGCGGACATGGACGTCACCGGCAAGCGTGTGGGCATCATCGGCAACGGCGCCAGCTCGATGCAGATCGTGCCGGCCACCGCTGGCCAGGTAAAGCACATGACGGTATTCCAACGCTCCAAACAATGGGCAGCGCCCTTTGAGCGATTCAAGAAGGACGTACCGCATAGTGTGCGGTTCCTGTTGCGCGAAGTCCCCTTTTATCAAGAATGGTATCGGCAGCGACTGGCCTGGGTATTCAATGACCGCATACATGCATCGCTGCAGGTCGATGCGTCCTGGCCGCATCCCGAGCGTGCGATCAATCGCCGCAATGACAAACATCGCGAGTATTTCACCAACTACATCAAGGCCGAGTTGGGCGACAGACAGGAGTTGCTTGACGACGTATTGCCGGACTACCCGCCATTCGGCAAACGCATGCTGATGGATAACGGCTGGTACCGAACGATGACGCGCGACAACGTCACGCTCGAAAACAGCCACATCGCCCGGGTCGACGGCAACACTGTGTGGACCGAGGATGGAAAGCAACACGAATTGGATGTCCTGATTGTCGCGACAGGCTTTGATGCCGTGAACTTTCTCTCGTCGGTGGAGGTTTACGGACGAGCAGGCGAATCCATACGCGAACGTTGGGATAACGAAGGGGCCGAGGCCTACCTGGGCGTGACGACACCAGGATTCCCCAACCTGTTTGTGCTGGCTGGACCGAATACCGCGCTGGGCCACGGGGGCAGCGTCGTCGCGTCGCTGGAAATTCAAGCGCGCTACGTGCTGGGTTTGCTGCGTCAAGCCATGGACCAGGCTGGCGACGCGCGTTTCGAAATCGAAGTCCGGCAGGACGTGCACGATGCGTTCAACCGCCGTGTCCAGGATGCGCACCGCAAGATGATCTGGACGCATAAAGGCATGTCCAACTGGTATTGCAACGCCAAGGGCAAGGTAGTCGCCCCGACACCGTTTCGCAATGACGACTACTGGCACATGTTGCGCGATACCCGGCTCGATGATTTCGTCGTGAAGGCGCAGCACCCCTGCGACAATCAGGACGAGCCGCAGGCAGTGGAGTAAATCATGAACACGATCAACACAGAGAGCAAGACCGGCCACCTGTTGAGCGGGCTGCGGATTCTGGATTTAGGAACGATGGTCGCGGGCCCGGTTGCATGCACGCTATTTGGCGACTTCGGGGCCGAGGTGATCAAGGTGGAGGTCCCCGAACGCGGCGACACGGTTCGAGACATCGGTCCCTATGTGGATGATGTGTGCCTTTACTGGAGCGTCGAGAACCGCAATAAGAAATCGGTCACGCTCGATCTGCGTACGCAGCAAGGGCGCGAGCTGCTATTGAAGCTGGTCGCGCACGCCGATGCCGTTGTCGAAAACTTTCGCCCCGGCACTCTGGAAAAATGGGGTTTGTCGTACGAGGTCATGAAAGCGCACAACGCGAACCTCATCCTCTTGCGCATCTCGGGCTTTGGCCAGACCGGGCCCTACCATGCACGCGCGGGTTACGACCGTATCGCACTGGCGTTCGGCGGCGTCATGGGCATCACCGGCTTTCCCGATCGCCCGCCCGTCAAGATCGGTACATCGATTGCGGACTACCAGACCGCGATACTAGGCGCTTTTGCGTTGCTGATGGCGATTTACCATCGCGACATGCATAACGGCGGCGGACAGGAAATCGACCTGGCCATGTACGAGTCCATCGCCAGATTCACCGATGTGCTGATTCCCGCCTACGACCGCCTAGGCACGGCGCGGCAGAGGCGCGGCAATACCCATTTTGCCTCGGCGCCGGGCGAGCATTTCCTGACGAGTGACGGCCGCTACATCATCCTGACGATCTCCGCTAATGCTGGGTTTGAGCGTCTGTGCGCCGTCATGGGACGGCAGGACTGGGCAACGGATCCGCGCTTCGTATCGCACGAATCACGCTGGGAAAATGTGGACGAGCTCAATCGCGGGGTGGCTGAATGGATACTGAGCAAGCCCACCGACGAGATCTGCCGCATTCTGGACGAAGGCAAACTCGCGTACTCGTTCATTTATAGCGTGGCGGACATGGTGAACGATCCGCACTATCAGGCCAGAGGCACGATCACTACCGTTCATGACCCCAAGATCGGGCCTATCCGCATGACAGGTGTCGTGCCCAAATTCTCGAACGCTCCCGAAAAAACCATTACGCCGGCGCCGGAACTCGGCGACAGCAATGAAGAAGTGTATGCGGGCCTGTTGGGGCTGTCGCGCGACGAGCTGGATCAGTTACGCGCTGATAAGGTGATCTGATGGAACGCCCTACGGAGAAGGGCTTCGAGAAGTGCGTCGTTTTCGGCGGAGGCGGCGTCACCGGCATTGCCTGGGAAATCGGCGTCATGGCGGGCTTGGCGCGTGCAGGCATCATGGTGTCGTCCGATTGCTTGTTGATCGGAACATCTGCCGGATCGGTCGTTGGCACCGAGCTTGCCCAAGGCGTGCTCGCCGAGGAATTACTCGCGCGCCAGCACCAGCCAGCCGAAGCGTCCGGAGAGTTGTTCAGACACTATTCCCAAGAAGCTGCCGACCAGAAAAATCGCGTCCTGGTGGATAAAGTCCAGGGCGACCTCACAAAGGCTCGTCAACGGATCGGCGCCTTTGCCATACGCAGTGAGACGCCATCGCTGGACACTCGCCGCGCTGTTATCAGCGCGCGACTGAGCCTCACAACCTGGCCCGCCTCCGCACTGCGTCTGACAGCCGTCGATGCAACGACGGCGGAACTGGTCGTACTGGACGCGCAATCCGGTTTGGCGCTGACCGATGCGGTGATGGCGAGTTGCGCCGTTCCTGGTGTATGGCCCACCGTGCCATTTGATGACAGGCAACTCATGGACGGCGGCATCCGATCCATGACCAATGCTGACCTTGCACTGGGTTGTGAGCACGTGCTGGTACTTGCCCCGCTAGGCTATAGCGACACCAACCCCGTCAGTGGCCATTTGCGCGCAGAAGTCCTGGTGCTGCAACGCGCCGGCACACACGTGGAAGCAGTGCTGCCAGACGACTATTCACGCAAGGCGATTGGAGACAATGTCCTCGACCCTGCCGGCCGCCAACCCAGTGCCGAGGCTGGGCTGGCGCAAGGCATGCGCCTGGCCGATGCATTGGCCTCTGTCTGGAGGGAATAAGCAGTATCAGTGCCCAGCGCCTCACAACGACAACAAGCAGATCACACTAAAGGAGCAGACAATGAGTATGGAGCGCAGACGCTTCATTGCATGTGCGATGGCAAGCACATTGATGATTCCGGGATGGTCGTATGCAGATATGTGGCCAACCAGGAATATCCGTATCGTGGTGCCCTTTCCCCCGGGCGGGTCAACCGATATCCTGGGCCGGCGCACGGCCGATTACCTGCAAAAAGCATTCGGCGTGCCCGTGATCGTCGAAAACTTGCCAGGCGCCACCGGGACAATCGGTACAGCCGCGGTGGCACGTGCTGCACCGGACGGCTACACCCTGTTGATGGGATCGGTCGGGACGATCGTGACCAATCATTTTGTCTACGACAATCTGGCATTCAAGATCGATTCCTTCGACCCCGTCATCAATATTGCCGAGACCCCGAATGTGATGATGATACGGCCCGGCCTGCCGGTGGGTTCGGTCCAGGAACTGATCGCCTACATGAAGGCTAATCCGGGACAATTGAATCATGGCAGTCCTGGCCTGGCGTCGAGCTCTCACGTATCCGCCGAATTATTCAAGCTGCGGGCAGGTGTTCAAGCACAACATGTGCCGTATAAGGGCAGCGCCCCCATGCTCGCAGACCTCATGGGCGGCTCGATCGATTTCACGATCGACAATATTTCGTCCTCGCTGGAGCTGATCAAGGCTGGCAAGCTGAAAGCATTGGCGGTCACATCAAGAGACCGCTCTCCTCTGCTGCCGCAACTGCCGACCATGATCGAAGCAGGTTTGCCGGACTACGTCATGGCGCCTTGGTTCTGTGTCGCAGCGCCATCGGGCACCTCTACCGAGGTCATACAGAAACTGAACGCAGTGTTGAACGACATGCTGAAGGACGACACAGTTCGCCAACTACTGCAGTCCTATGGCGCCACGCCCGTCGGCGGCTCACCGTCGCAAATTCGAACCCTGATAACGACAGAAAGCGAAACAATCCGAGCGTTGTCCGCGCAGGTCAATTTCACATCGTCGTAAATCCCCTCCCCGTGGCAACACACAGCGTTGCTCTTTCCACCATAAGGAATCC
Organism: Bordetella genomosp. 4; assembly: GCF_002261185.1. Classification (GTDB taxonomy): domain Bacteria; phylum Pseudomonadota; class Gammaproteobacteria; order Burkholderiales; family Burkholderiaceae_B; genus Bordetella_A. Next base: position 125,870 of record NZ_NEVQ01000012.1, on the reverse strand, counting down.
GACAGTGATCGAACAATACAGCCCCGAACGCATTGCTGACCGCTTCATGATCCAGGATGTCGTCTATCGCTGGTGCCGAGCGGTAGACCGCCTGGACCGCCAGGGTATCCTGGACCTCTTCTATCCAGGGGCGATAGACAGCCACGGCCCCTATATCGGTCCCATCGAAGGCCTGGTCGACTGGATCATAGTGCGGCACAAGCCCATCCCCTTTTCCAGCCATTTCATCGGCAACCTGCTCATCGAGTTTGCGACCGAGGACGTTGCACTGGTCGAATCCTATGTTCGGACAATTCAGCAGTATCCGCAGGGCGCCAAATCTCAGTTGTCTCAGTTGACCGGCGGCGCCAGCGGCGATCCCGATGCCGCGGTGGATATGTTCACGTCGTCACGCTATCTGGATCGGATGGAACGGCGAGACGGGCAGTGGAAAATCGCGCATCGCACCCTGATCCAGGATTGGAAACAGCTGGTCGACGTCAAAACACAGGCCCTGCAGCCACATGAAGGCTGGATACTGGGACGGCGCGATGGCGAGGACGCTATGCAGGTGGCCAGACGTGAACTGCGATTAGGTTGAGACAACATGCCGAATAGCAACAATGGCCCGCTTAATGGCATTCGTGTCATCGAGATGGCGGGCTTCGGTCCCGCGCCATTTTGCGCCATGATGCTTGCCGACATGGGCGCCGACGTGGTGCGCATCGAACGCGCCAATGCTCCAGCGCGGGGAATTCCCATCCCGCCCACATTCGAAGTCCTGAATCGCAGCCGACGGTCGGTGGCATTGGATCTCAAGACAGAGACGGGCGTCGCAACACTGCTGCGCCTGGTGGACAAAGCGGATATGCTGATTGAAGGTTTCCGCCCCGGCGTGATGGAACGGCTGTCCATCGGGCCACAGGACTGCCTAGCCCGCAATCCGGCACTGGTCTATGGCCGCGTCACGGGCTTCGGCCAAACCGGACCGATGGCAAAGGTCGCGGGACATGACCTGAACTACATTGCCTTGACTGGAGCGTTGCACGCCATTGGTCATGCAGATGGCGACCCTGTCGTGCCACTGAACTTGATCGGTGATTTTGGTGGCGGCGGCATGTTGCTATTAGCAGGCATGTTGGCAGCTCATATCGAGTCCCGGCATTCCGGCGAGGGCCAAGTGGTCGACGCCGCCATGGTCGACGGCGCCAATCTGCTGATGGCCAGTACGTATGGTTTACGCGCCTCGGGCGTCTGGCGTGACGCGCGCGGGTCCAATCTGTTAGACGGCGCAGCGCCATGGTATGGCGTTTATCGCACCTGCGATCAACACTATGTGTCTTTCGCTGCCGTCGAGCCTCGTTTCTATGAAGAACTGATTTGGGGCCTGGGTTTGGATCCAGAAACATTGCCGCCCCGCAACGATCACGCCGCGTGGCCTCGGTTGCGTCAGATAATCGCCGACACGGTATCGGCCATGACGTTGACCGAGATCGAACAGCGCTTGGCGGACAGTGATGCCTGTTACGCGCCAGTGCTATCCATGGCCGAGGCCCCGCACCATCCGCAGATGGTGGCGCGTGGCAGCTTTGTTCAGGTGGATAGTGTCGTGCAACCCGCGCCGGCACCGCGGTTCAGCCGCACGCCTGCCAGCGTACGCAGTGCGCCGCCTGCTCCTGGACAACATACCGAGGAAGTCCTGGATGATTGGCTGCGTGAATAGTCGACACAGCTGCCCGCCAGCCGGCCGCTATGCAGCTACGTTGCCGCGATCGTCGTGCACCAGATAGCGTCACGTCGATCGCAGCAAAAACGCCTGGGATCAGAACTGAGGCAACTCAGTCCGCCGATGCCGGCAGTGACACATTGAGCTCTCCGCCCAGCTTCGCCAGACTGTCCCAAATCGCGGGGGCAAACTCGATCTGATGCTTATTCAGCGCGCGGTTCGCGGCCTCGTATTCACCCGGATACTGGACCGCATCCACGCCCGGTTGCGGCTTGCACGCATGTAGATAGTCGATAAAAGCACCGACCTCCTGAATGCGCCAATCCGCTTGGAAACCCACACGCGCATCGAGCAGCAGCGCGAACATATTGTTCATCGCTGCGCCTTCGCGCGGACGAGCTGGTTGTATGGTACCGCCGCCTGACAGTACACCAGCCAACAACTCAGCCACCAGACCCATCGCATAGCCCTTGTGCCCGCCAAAGGGCAACAACGCCCCCGGAGGATCGGTAAACAACGCATTAGGATCCGTCGTCGGATTCCCTTGCGCATCGATCAGCGATCCCTCCGGTGCCTGTTGTCCATTTGCGGCCAACACACGCGCCTTGTTCACCGCAATCGAACTCGTCGCCATGTCCACCAGAAAAGGCGGGCGGCCATCTGGCAGCGGGCCCGCAAAGCACAAGGGGTTCGTCGTCATGCAGGCCTGCGCACCGCCGAACGGCGCGACGGTGGGCTCGCGGTTGATCACGTTGGTGAAAGCCAGCAGGATAAAGCCGTCGTGGGCGGCCATTTCACCGTAAAAGCCCATGCGACCCAGGTGATGGCTATTGCGCAGCGTCACAATGCACTGACCGTGTTCGCGTGTGCGTTCCAAGGCCTGCTGCATGATCACCTTGCCCACATGCTGGCCCAGGCCTTGATTGCCTTCGAAGGCCAGCATGGGCCCATGGTCGTACATGACCGTGGGACGCGCCGAGCCGTTGGCCAGGCCTTTTTCCAACACCTTGCGGTAGCTTGGCAGAATGGAAAGGCCGTGGCTGGTATAGCCAACCCGATCCGACTCCACTAAGTGCTCCGCAACGTTGGCGGCAATATCATCCGGTACGCCTTGCGCGACCAACAGCGCGGTGCCATAAGCGATCGCGTCTTCGATACGTATCTTCATCGCAGCACCCCTACATCCAGCCCAGCCAGCGCCAGTACGTTGCAGCCATCACCAACATCAGCCCGAAACCCACGATCGTGATGCCGATACCGACCTTGGCAAATTGCTTGGCGGTAAAGGTTTCCGTACCCAGGCAGACCATATTCTGCGGTGCGTTGATGGGCAGCATGAAGCCGTAGCTCACCACGAAACCCAGCAGCATCGTCATGCCCAGTCGGTTGAAATCGCCCGGCAAGGTTTGCAGCACCGAGATCAGAATCGGCAGCATGGCGGACGTCAACGCAGTCGCGCTGGCAAAACCGAGATGGATCAAAATCAGGAAAGCGCCCAGGATCGCAAAGATGCCTACAGATCCGAGTTTATCTAGTCCCGTATTGGCCACCACTTGAGCTCCCAGCCATTGGCCAGCCTGCGTGGTCAATAGTGCTGTACCCAGGCTAATGCCCACCCCGAACACAATCACCGTACCCCACGGAATACGCGACTGCACGTCTTTCCATGTCATGACGCCGATGCGAGGCAGCATCAGCAACACCAAACCAAAATACGTCGTCGAGGTCGTATCGAAATGATGCAGCTTCCCTTCCGTTGACCAGCAGAGCAGCAACAGAACCGATACGATCATTAGCCGTTTTTGCGGGCCGGTCATGGGGCCCAGGTCACGCAGCGATTGCTCGACGGCTTCTTTGCCGCCTTGGACTGCATCCGTCTCGGGCGGCAACAGCTTCAACACGAGGACCACGAGGAATGCCGACATGATGATGGCCCACGGCGCACCGGCCACCAGCCAGTCAGACCAGGCCACACGCTGGCCCAACATCTTGTCCATAAAGCCCACCGTCAGCAGGTTCTGCGCGGCGGCTGTTTGAATACCGACGTTCCAGATACTGGTGGCCTGCGCCACGATGATCATGATGCCGGCAGCGATATGCGAGCGCTTTTCCACGCCGAACGCAGCGATGACACCCATCATGATCGGCACCACGCAAGCACTGCGCGCCGTCGCAGACGGCACCACCAGGCTGAGCACAATCGTGACAGCGATCGCGCCCATCATGATGCGGCGCGTGCTGGTGCCGACTTTAGATAGGGTGACCAGTGCGATCCGTTTATCCAAGCCGGTAAACGTCATGGCGGCGGCAATGAACAGCGCGCCAGCCACCAGGGCGAGTGCAGAATTTGAAAACCCCGTCAACGCCATCGTGATGGCCCGAGACGTACCGTACACGACATTCGGGTCCTGCACCGTCGGGGCGGTACCCAATAAAAATGCCATCAAGGTTGTGATCATGATGGCGCTGGCTTCGTACGACACGGCTTCGGTGATCCATACCACCACCGCAAATACCAGTATGGCTAACATGCGATGCCCCGCAACCGGAAGCGCATCAGACATCGGCATGAACAGAACAACGAGCATGGCAATGACCCCGGCGATCAAGCCAATGGGGATCTTTGCTTTGCTGGGGGGACTCGCGGGCGGCGCCGCAGGTGAGGCGGGTTTAACGGGAACAGCTACAGGCTCAGACATGCCTTTCTCCGGTAACCAAAATAGGGTGTCGAATGCAACCAGAGCTGTTCGCGGATAGGCGCCGCGAATAACAACAGGTCGCAGGCAACACGGGAACATTCTATAACAATGTAACAGTGAAACGAGAAACACTCCCCACTTTTGCACAAGATTATTGCGAAATATCAATACCAATCCACGTAGTCAATTCCCTTCGTGATAATCGACGCCGATCACGAACGGCGCGGCTCCCCTCCCCCTGTCCTATTCGCTCATTTCTGGCCGAGACAAGCCCATCTATGCACGAGAGTTTCAGGCATTCTTGGCTTACGCTTGTACGACACGCCGTACGGACGGAAACCACAGTGCAGCCACACCTGATCAAAAAGCCCTATCACCCGGTGGTCCTCGATATCTTGCAAAGGCAGCCGGCTCGCGCGGTCCTGGATGCTCCATGCGGCCATGGGTGGCTGGGACATGAATTCTCCCGACTTCAGCCGGATTTGCAGATCGACGGTTTGGCGTTGTGGGAATACCCAGTGGAGGTACCTGCCTATGGGATGGTCCGTGAACACGATCTGGACGAGCCCTTGCCCAAGATGCCCCGCGAATACGATGCGGTAGTTTGCTGCGAAGCGATTCATTTGCTCACCAGCCCAGGCTCTGCCCTGAAAGGCTTTCGCGATGTGCTGCGCCCTGGCGGTAAGCTGATCGTCACCACGCCCAACACATGGCATGTCAGATCGCGGGGCCAGTTCTTACTGAGAGGATTTCACTCTGGGTTCAGCCCAATGTATGGGAAAAATCGAGGTGACTACATCACGCATTTTCCATTTTCATTTCCTCAACTACACCTGATGCTCAGCACTTTGGGATTTCAGCGAATTGAATTGCACGAGGTGGATGAGCCGAAGCCAAAGCGCCAGATCGAACGGCTGTTGGGCTGGCCTGGGGAAACGTATTGCCGGCGCAAGGTTGCGAACGCAGTGGATGAGGACGAGGCGAGTTATTGGAAACAGGTGGGAAGTCTGCAGTCGATGTATGGGCGGTGGCTCGTGGTGAGTGCAGAGCGCTGACTGCCGTGTGACGACCGCAGCAGGTTTGGAACGAGCCTCCATACTCGCCAAACGGCGGCCAGCCGAATCGATGAGTTCGATTATGTATAATGCGATCCATTCTCATTTGATTTGGGGTTTCCCCATTTTTTCCCCATGCCCGCCCAGGACCAACCTATTACCGGTGATTTGGCCGGGCTGTATGTCGAGCACAGCACGTGGCTTCAGGGCTGGCTGCGCAGGCGCGTAGGCGACACGTTCGCAGCAGCCGACCTGGCGCAGGACACTTTTCTGAGCCTGTTGGACCGCAAGACTGCGGCTGTCGAGATCCGGGAGCCTCGCCCATTCCTGGCGACCATCGCCCGTCGGCTCCTCGCGCACCGCCACCGCCGGCAGCTGCTCGAAACCGCTTACCTCGAGGCCCTCGCCTGCCTGCCGGAAGAAGTCGCCCCCTCGCCGGAAGCGCGGCTGATGGCCGTCGAGAGCCTGCAGCAGATCGACCGCGTGCTCGATGGTCTACCTCCCAAGGTGCGGGAAGCCTTTCTGTTGGCACACCTGGTCGAACTGAGCTACGCCGAGATCGCCGAGCGGTTGGGGACCTCGACCAGTTCGGTAAAGCAATATCTGACCAGGGCCAACCGCGAATGCATGTTCGCGTTGGCGGTCTGACCTCATGGCCTCCCATCACGACACGTTGACTCTGCCCAGCGGCAGGATCATCAGTCGGGCTACTGCGGATGCTGCTGCGGACTGGCTCACCCTGCTGATGTCCGGAGAGGCTGGCGATGAGCAGCAACGCCAATGGCGTCAATGGCGCCAGGCGCATGTCGACCATGAAGCCGCCTGGCAGCACGTCGAGTCCGTCACGGGCCGGATGAAATCGTTGGAGCGCGCCTCGGCTTACGCTGCCCTGTCATCCTACGGCGCGAGCGACCGGCCGTCCTGCACCGCCCGCCGAAGGGCCACCCGAATGCTGCTGTGGGGTGGATTAGCCACCGGCGTCGGGCTCCTCGCTTCTCGCTCTGGCACCTGGCAGGCGAGCGTGGCCGATTACCGCAGCAGCACCGGTGAGCAACGCGATTTCACACTGGATGACGGCACCCGGCTGACGCTCAACACGGATAGCGCGGTGAATCTGCGCTTCGATGCGAACCAGCGCCGCATCCTATTGGTGGCGGGCGAGATCATGATCACCACCCGCCATGGGCCGGGCCTGGCCGATCCGCGGCCGCTGCTGGTGACGACTGCCGAAGGCAGCATCCGTTCGCTGGGCACCCGTTTCACCGTACGACAGCGCACCGGGCGGACCAGTGTTGCGGTTCTGGAAAGCGCAGTGGAAATCTCCCCCTGGGCCGAGTCCGGCAGTGCGCGTCTGCTGCACGCTGGCCAACAGACCCAATTCAGCCGCAACGCAGTCGACGCGCCGCGCTCGATCGACGAGCGCGCGGATGCGTGGACCCGGGGTCAATTGGTGGCTGACGAGCAGCGGCTGGACGACTTTCTGGCTGAACTGGATCGCTACCGGCCGGGCATGTTGCGCGTCGATCCCCAAATCGCGGGTCTGCGTCTTTCGGGGGTCTTCCCCTTGGCCGACACCGACCGCATCCTGGCCACGCTGCCCAGCGTGCTGCCGGTACGCGTACAGTGGCGTACTCGTTTCTGGGCGACTGTCGTACCGGCTGATTAAGGCCACGAAAAAAAATTTTTCGCATCGACTGCCCGTTTGGCGTTTTCGCGGCACCTACCTTATGAGGGACCGGAATTTTCGGAGGTCCAGTCAAGAGGAAGAACATGCCGAACCCGCACCGCGCCCACGATTCGGAGCGTCCACATTTATCTGCTGTTGCGCTTGCCTCGCTAGCGCTGTCCGTCGCCCTCGCGGCCGGCGCACCAGCCCTGGTGCATGCTCAAACCGCCACCGCTGCTGCCGGGACCGCCGTGGCAGACTTCAGGATTGCGCCCGGGCCGCTAGCTCCCGCATTGCGTCAGTTAGCCAGCACGGCCAACATCATGTTGACCTTCACCGCCGAGCAAACCGAGGGCAAACGGACGGCCGGCGTGAATGGGCGGCATCCAGCCGCCGGCGCGCTGGCCCTATTGCTCGCCGGCAGCGGCCTTCGGGCCGAGCAACTGGATAATGGCGCGTTCGTGCTGCGTGTCGACCCTACGCAGACACCGGAGGCGTCCCACGCTGCCACGCTACCCGTGGTCATGGTGACCGGCGCGACTGCCGCCGACGGCACGACCGAGGGCACGGACTCGTACACCACCGGCAGTATGAGCACAGCCACCCGGCTCAACCTGTCCATGCGCGAAACGCCGCAGTCGGTCACCGTCATTACGAGCGAACTCATCAAGGATCAGAACCTGCAGACGATCAACGACGTGGTGCAAGCTGCACCCGGCCTGACGTACCGTCGTTTCGGGCCGGAGCGCGCTTCCTTTTATGCGCGGGGCATGTACGTCGACAACCTCATGTTCGACGGCCTGCCCGTGAGCCTGGACAGCTCCAATCTGTCACAGGACCTGTTGTCCACCGATATGGCGGTCTATGACCGCGTGGAGATCGTGCGTGGTGCCACTGGACTGGTGCAGGGCGCAGGGAATCCATCGGCCGCCATCAACCTGGTGCGCAAGCGGCCGACCGATGTGCCACAGGTATCCGCCGACGTGAGCGCTGGCAGCTGGGACCACTATCGAGCCGAGTTGGACGCCTCTGGTCCTCTATCGAAGGACAGCAGTCTGCGCGGCCGCGCGGTGATTGCCACTCAGGACTACGGAAGCTACAAGCGCGGCGAAGACAGCAGCGGCCAGACGTTCTACGGGATTCTGGAAAAGGATCTGAGCGCCTCCACCACGCTCACGCTCAGCGCGCTGCATCAGGAGAGCCGGCTGCATGGGAATGGCTTCACCGGTTTGCCCGTGGCCCGCGACGGCAGTGATCTGGATCTGCCTCGATCCACGTCGTATGCCAATGACTGGGAACATTGGAACAAGAACACCACCTCGGCATTCGTGGGGCTCGACCACCGATTCGACAACGGCTGGCGTACGCATCTCTCGGCCTATTACGCGCAGGCCGAGGTCGACATGCTGGGCCATTACCTCAATTACAACGTCACCACCGATAAATACCGCCAATTAGGTGCGCGTAACGCCCATAAGGAAAAGCAGAGCAGCGTGGACCTCTATGCCAACGGCCCATTTGAACTGCTGGGCCGTACTCATGAGCTGGTCCTGGGCGCCAGCTACCGTGATGTCGATTTCGACGGCAACAGCCGCCAAGGCGTGGTGCTGTACGACGATCTCGATCTCTACGACTTCGACTCGAGCGCCGTTGCCAATCCCAACATCCCGCTGCGGGACTGGATGGACGCCAATATCACCCAGCAAAGCTTATACGCCACGACGCGTCTCAATGTGACGGATCGGCTAAAGCTGATATTGGGCGGGCGGTTGGACTGGTTCGACTACAACGACACCGTCAACACGTATCCCAGCTTTACCGCCAATACGCCGTCCGTCAGTGCGCATAACCGCTACAGCATCAATAACCAACTGACAAAGTATGCCGGCATTGTCTACGACCTGAACGACCAGCACTCGGTCTACGCCAGCTATACCGACATCTTCAAACCTCAAAACTACATGGATGCCAGCAACAATCTGCTGGATCCAGTGATCGGTGAAAACTACGAAATCGGCATCAAGGGCGAATACTTCGATGGCGCGCTGAATGCTTCGGCAGCATTGTTCCGCATGGACCAGAAAAACCGTGCCTTCCGCAGCACCGATCAGACCCAGTGCGCTGGCTACCCGACCGTCACCTGCTATTCGGCCGCTGGCAAGGTGCGCAGCCAGGGTGTGGAATTTGAGGTGCAAGGCGCCATCACCCCAAATTGGCAGGTGAGTCTCGGCTACACGGTGGCCATCGCACGCTATCGCAGGGATGCGAATCCCGACAATGTGGGCGAGCTGTTCGATACCGACACGCCGCGACACCTGTTCAAGCTGTCGACGATGTATAGACTGTCTGGCGCTCTGCAAGGCTGGCGCATCGGCGGCTCGGTCTACCGCCAGGGCGCCATTTACAACAAGGGCACCACGAGCGGTGTGCCCTTTCGCATCAGCCAAAGCGCCTACACCTTGGCCGACTTGGTAGTAGGCTGGCAGGCCACACCGAAGCTGGACCTGCAGCTCAACATCAACAACGTCTTCGACAAGAAGTACTACAACGCGCTGTCCGGCAATGTGAGTTTTCCGAGTAACGGCTATGGCGAGCCGCGCAGTGTGACGCTGTCGGCGCGGTACCAGTTCTGATGCGCGCCGGCATGCGTGGCGCGTTGGTGGTGCTGCACCGATGGTGCGGCCTGTTCATCGCCGTTTTCCTGTTCGTCGCTGGCTTGACCGGCGCGGTGATCGCCTGGAATCACGAACTCGACGAGTGGGCCAATCCCGACCTGTATGTGGCCGCCTCCGGTGAGACGGATAATCCGCTTTCTCCTTTGGAGTTGGCACGCCGGGTCGAGGCGGCTGATCCGCGCTTGCGGGTCAGCTTTGTGCCACTGACGCTCGAGTCTGGCCATACGGCGATGCTGGGCGTCGCTGCACGCATCGATCCCGTCACAGGCGCGCCGTACCGCCTCGGCTTTAATCAACTGGCCGTGGACCCGGCTACCGGCCAGATCCAAGGGAAGCGACAGTGGGGCCAGATATCGCTGTCGCGCGAGAACCTGCTGCCCTTTCTCTACAAGCTGCACTACACCATGCATATCCCCAAGGGTTGGGGTATTGACTTCGGCGTGTGGCTGATGGGCGTGGTGTCGGCGGTATGGATTATCGACTGTTTTCTGGCGCTCTGTATCTCGTTTCCCAGTGCACGCAGCTGGCGTAAATCACTGAGCTTCCGGCTGCGGCAGGGCGGCGCCAAGCTCAATTTCGACGTCCATCGCTCCGGCGGCGTGTGGGTGTGGGGTCTGCTGCTGATGCTGGCCGTCACTTCGGTGTCGCTAAACCTGGGAACGCAAGTGATGCGGCCGCTGGTGTCGGTGTTCTCGCCCCTGACGCCTACCCCCTTCCAGATTCGCCAGGGTAGTCGAGAGCGGGAATTGGCCGATCCGCTGGTGGACCGTGAACAAGCCATCGCGGCGGCCGAGGCCGAGGGCCGCCGCCGCGGCTGGGAGGCTCCTGCGGGGTCTGTCTTCTATGCCCAGCGCTTCGGTATCTATGGTGTGACGTTCTTCACACCGGAGAACGACCGAGATGACGACGGCATGGGTAACGAGGTTCTCTATCTGGACGGAAACACAGGTGCGGTCCTCGGCGAACACGTACCGGGTCAAGGCTCATGGGGCGACGTGTTCATGCAGGCGCAGTTGCCACTGCACTCAGGCCGGATTGTGGGCACGCCGGGGCGCGTGTTGATCTCGTTCATGGGAATTTTTGTTGCAACACTGAGCGTGACCGGCCTGGTGATCTGGGTGCGCAAGCGTCGGGCACGGACGGCGACCAAGTTGCGATCATTCTAGGCTGATGTAAATGAGCGGCGCATGCAAGATCAAATCCGAGGCAGCCATTGCGTATAACTGCACACTTTGCAATTCTTGAATTGGTCACATTCCAGAGCCGCATGTAAGGTTGAACCCTGAGCGATCACTTCACGCTCATGCTGCACAAATCAGGAGATGGCGATGGAGTCTTTCTACCATCAAACACTTAAACCTTTATCAGAATCTGAATTACGCGCTCGGCGCGCTGTTGCTGCCGGACGGCAATTGATCAATCCCACTCCTACTCCGGCGCCGAGTCAGGCGACGTCCGCCGAACACGAGCTACGGGAATACATGCAGGAATTGGGATTGCGGCTCGCGAGCAGAGACCACAGGAGAGGTTGAAATAAGAACTAAAAGAACAGCGCTGCGCGCTTGCTCACTAACCGCCTGCGGGCGGTTTTCTTTTGGCCGCCTGCGGGTGGCTTTCTTTTGGCCGGCCACCCTTCAAGCTTCTGGTTTACACGGGCGTAGTCGCTCTTTGGCATGCATTGCGATTCGATCTGGCAATCGCTGCGTTGCCACGATAATCCTGCTAATTCGATTTGTTCTTGGTGCGAACTACTTGGTCCACATCAAACCCGAGCGTCCTGGCGTGGTCAAGCAATCGACGAACAGTCGCATCGTCCGCGCTGCGTTCCCGGGATAGCACCCATAGGTACTTTCGATTCGGCGTGCCGACCAGCGAATACTGGTAGTTTCCTTCCAATCGCATGATCCAGTAATCGCCCCAGACCATGGGCAGCCATGATGTCCATTTCGGTGCGAAGCGTACTTCCAGGCGGGCTGGATCTGGCGGGTCAAACGCTGTCGCCAATCGCCCTTCGCCCTGAGCGACTTTCGTCTTTCCGTCGCTGGTACGACACTGATTCACGACTTCGATCGATCCGTTGGCGAGAAGGGTGTAATCGGCCCGGACATCGCCTGCACAATCCTCCTGGAAGCGATTCGGCAACCGCGCTTGCTCGTACCACGTGCCCGCGTACTTCTCCAGATTGACGTCGGCCTGCGTAGGCAAGTTGTGCGTTTGCGTCGCACAGCCGACAAATACTGCAAGCAGCGGCACAGCAATCAAAAGCTTCATGGCGGGCTCCTAATGAATCTTGTGAGCGTAACGGAGTGAACAGAATAGCTATTTGCTCGCCATTCGAGGCCGACTCATCCCCATCACTAGCAGAGGCACTCCCCCAATGAGCATACCGGCACCCAACAGCATGAATGTGAGATTGCTCATGGAGAGCCCAATGATGCCAAAGGTCACCGCGCACATGAGCAGCGGCAACGCTGCGGTGATGTATCCGTCATTGTGATGGGTCCCAAAGCTCTAATGTAGATGAGGGCTATATTACCTGGAGTTGCAGACAAAAAGGACGGACTGGTTAACCCGTCCGCCCCTGTCTGTCACCATGTAAGACTTGCCAATTTGGTGTTAACGTCCGGGCAACCCATCTTGAAACGGTAGGACATATTTAAGAGCATATCATCGACAAGTGGATGGCCACCACTGGCTTGGTGGCTCACGTATTGGTGGCCAAGTACGCCGACCATCTACCGCTATACCGGCAAGAGGCGATCTTCGCACATCGCGTGATGCATGCCGACGAAACGCCGGTGCAGATGCTCCAGCCTGGCAACAAGAAGACTCATCGCGCGTATCTCTGGGCATATGCACCTGGTGTCTTTGACTCGCTGAAGGCGGTGATCTACGACTTTGCGCAGGGCCGTGCCGGCGAGGAGCAACGCGCCCGGGTTCCTATAACGACTCAGCCAGGCTCCGCAAGTCTGAATCAGCGCGGATTTGCTCTGCCTGCTTCGATCCGCTCGTGGCGTTCCTGTGCTTCGATGCACAGCTCCGCAGTGGGCCGCGCTAATAGCCGGCCTAGTCCGATGGGCTCTCCACTGTCTCGGCACCATCCGTAAGTCCCGTCCTCGATACGCTCCAAGGCCTGATCGACCTTGCGCAATTGCTTGAATTCTCGATCGCGCAGCCGCAGTTCAAGCGTATGCTCTTCTTCGATGGACGCTTTGTCAGAGGGGTCAGCGTGGACCTCGTCCTCTTTGAGCCGAATCTGCATGTCATACGCGGACGCCAACAGCTGCGCGCGAGACTTGATCAAAAGCAGGCGAAAAAACTGCAATTGCCGTTCCGACATGTAATCGCGTTTGGGCGCTTTCAATAGGGCAGCCAGCGTCAATGGATGATCGGCCATTGCCAGGGCTCGGGCCTGTTGAGTGGACGGAATTTTCATAGCCACCTCCTAAATGAGTGGTCTCTTGCCCGCCGGCCAATGCGGCGCCGATTCTCACGGTTGCAGGGGCAGCGATACATCAAGGTGAGGACTGCGATCCAACTCGACAGACGCAATCACATGTTCTGAAGCTTGCGCCAGGGACAGTTCAAGTTTGGACGCAGTCAAATGTTCGGAGACATCGGCCAACAGCAAGGGCAACGATGAGCATGGCCCACGCGTGGCGCCAGCCCCCAGGTTGTACTTCATTATTGGCGCATCACCGGCATAAGTCCCTATGCTGATGATCCGACCAGTTTCTCCCCGCAACAGCAGCCTTGAATTGATCGCATATAAGCGATAAATCCGCCACGGCGACCGCATAGCGTCTCCATGACGTCGCGTGGGCGACGACATCGGAGTTTCACTCCGGGTGGGGTCATCGGCGCGTGGCAGCAATTTCACAAAAACGTGCAGCACGCGTGCCAAGAAGCGTTCCAGGATCTTCATGACCATTCGCTCCTTGAATGTAGTCCAGCAATGATGAAGTGCACCGCCACATGCACGCTTGCATCCAGCATACACCTCTAGCGTGTAAATAACGATCTTTGCGTGGTTCCTCGGTGATGCCAGTTGAAAACGCTCGAATCTGCCGAGCGTGTCCTCCACCGCCGCCGTCAACGCCTTGCTGCGCGGTGCGATCCATGTCCATTTTTGCACCAGCAGCTCGCGCGCTTTTCGGTCGACCTTCAGATGGCTGGCGCTGCGCAACGTGCTGGCTAACTCCATAAAGGCGGCCTTCGACTGAAAAGCCGCCATGAATCAGCGTCTGTCAATGGAAACGATCACGCGGCTTACCTTCGATCCAACGAAGCGCGTTGTTAAGTTGCATTGCCAAATCTTCTGCTTGACCATTGGTCAGCGTGAAGACCTTCACCCGCGAAGTGGTGGTGGCACTATTCTCTCCGTGGACACCATTTGTGACATAGTCTATACGCAACATCAGGACATCGCTGGGGCCCGCAAGTGCACCTACCCGAATACTGACGACGCTTTGCGCGTCGCCCTTTGATTTGCTCATGATACGACGCCTCAGACTAGTATGTTGAGCCTTTACAGTATCGCGTGGGTCCGACCAGCAGAACGGCTAAGCAACCGCTGTGACCTTACGTCTGCATTGGCATTTGGATCTAGCAGACCCCCTCTTATCGAGACGCAAGCAACTCGGGAGAGTTGCGTATGGCGCACAGTATCGAGGCTTCAGCCACGAGCTGTCCATCAACAAATGCTTGCCCATGATACTTGCAAATCGCGCGGCTTAACCTCAATGCCTTTACCTCGATGCACAACTGATCTCCAGGGACGACCGGCTTCAAAAACCTTGCATCATCGATCCCAAGAAAATAGTAGACGGCCTTCCCCTGCTCCGGACGTCGCTCATCTCCCTCATCCGCAAAGGAAAACAAAGCTGCCGACTGTGCCATTGCCTCGACAATGAGTACGGCCGGCATGCATTGACCATGGGCGATAAATGGATCATTAGCTGACACATTTTTAATGGCCGCAATCTTGCTCCGGGGAACAATTTCGACGACATAATCTATTAGGAGCATGGGGTAACGATGCGGCAGGCGCCCCATGATAGATTTGATGTCCAGGTCCATAGCAACCTCTAGTAGTATCACTGGAACCCGTGACTAAGGCATTGATCCAGACATGGATCAAACGCCTAGTATCCCACACACACATCCTATCGAGCGACTCTTATCGCGATTGCCTTGGCAGCAAGGGGCGCAAGCGGGCAGCCATACGGCGCCCATGACTCTTGTAAAGAGTATGGCAATTGCGCCTAAGGGAGAGATCGGTCAAAGAAAGCCAACTTACGGGTCAGGTTGAATCAACCCAACAGCGCTGCCGACGTCTCTACGCGCGGCGTCAATCAAGCTATTGCGACACTGGCATCTACGACACCGAAAATAGAATCCGTCTTCGTCATGCTCAGCGTCAGTTTCTCCGGCCTTCGCCTCTACTCCACAATGTCTGCAAATCCACATCTCCCCTCCTGGACATTGACCAGCGGCGCCCTCTGCTACTTGAATAAGAGAGCAAGTCGAGCTTTCACGACAGACTCATCAAACGTTCTTTGAACCAACTCTCCGTTAAGAACCTTCTGGCGCGCGTCGTCTGGGAGCTCGTCCCACAGGCAAAGAACCGACGCGCCCAGAAACGCAAGAATGCGCCGATCCGTCTCCTCCAACTCATCTATTGCTAATGATTTAGCTAGCTCAGCAATTTGCGACCCGCCCTCACTATCCCATCGCTCATTGTCAGACTGCTGCGTTGACTTGGTCATGTTGATCTCCCGAAAACCAAGATTAGTGTACAGCTCACCAAATGATTAATTGTTTCAATTAAACATTAGGGAAAAAGGCAGCAAGAGCGCACCGTGAAGAGGTGGCATCCAGCCACAGCAACCTAAGAGGTACCATCATGACATTTCCCACCCGCTTCGCTGCTTCCGTCACCCCAGACGAGCCGGACAAGAAGCAAGCACCCAACCAATCGCAAGACCAGCAAACGCAGCAGCAAAAAGAGGATGCTGCGCGCAAGCAGGCTCAAAGCGATCCGAACAAACAAAGCACCCCCCAATAGCCTAGATCTAGGTTAGGTAACCCGATCCTATGTCCATATTGCCCCCAATCGAAGATAGACCGTAGGTACTAGATCTAATGTTTCTTTGGGGGAGCGCCGAGTGGCAAGGGGCGGGGCACCGTTGTGTGCTGACTCATCGTCTGAACACGAGGGTCGGCAGCAGCAGCACATTATGGTGACTCAAAGTGTCAAAAGCACGTAATGTGAGACGACTGCAATAGACGACATCGAGGTCGTACGAAAAGTACTTCTGCTCTTTCTAGGAGCACTCAATGAACAGCCCAAATAACACCGGTTCCCAATCACAGACTCGGGGCAATACATCTCCGGTAACTTCGGATAATGAAGTCAAGAACCTTCCTCAAGGAGGTGGCGAATCGCCAAGTGACGACAGTAATCGTTGGTTTGATTCTGTGCACGCCGCGACGAAGCATAATCTGGAAAGCGCAGCGGACGCCTCAGCCGAATTCGTGCGCGATAATCCATGGAAAATGATAGCTATATGCGCCGCCGCAGTGGTGGCGCTTGGCGTCCTGCTGGGGCTACGATAAGGCACCCTTCAATTTGCGAGCGGTTCTGACATCCGCCATTGATGACGATTTGATCGACGCGAATCCAATGCGCAGCTGGACGTATAGGCGCAAAGAGGCACCAAAATCACGAGACAGGATAGACCCGTTTAGACCGGACGAGCGGGCACGAATTCTCTCATGTTGCCCGCCCACTCTTCTCAATCAATGGCAGTTCATGTTTTGGACCCGACTGAGAACGAGCGAGATGGTCGCCCTGAAATGGGGCGAGATCAAGCTACTCGGACCGGCACTGCAGGCGCTGTCACAACAGAAGCCAACTGCGTTCCTAGCTGGCGGCCCGGTCTTCGCTCATTACACAACCGGGCGTCGATGGGAGGGAGACCAACAGGTCAGAAAATCGGCTCTACATCATTAACGGGGGACACCGACATTCATTAGACTTGTTTTTGCGAAGAAACAGGTTTAATGGAGGCAATGCCGATGTCCCCAGTCGATTCTATCTTAGGGTTGCGGGATTTAGTAGTTCAGCGGGTCGAGAGGCGCCGAGACATTCACGTCTGGGCCAGGCCGGCGAAGCGGCCGGTGTGCGAGTATTGTTCGCACGACGGATTGCGCATTAAGGCCACGCATCGGCGCACCGTTAAACACACTCGTCAGGGTAATCAGTTGATGGTGTTGCACCTGAGCGTGCCCAAGTACCACTGTACTGACTGCCATCGCTATTTCCGGCATCGATTTTCTGGGATTCGCCCTCGGCTTCGGGCCACCGAGGCTTATCGGCTGGAGGTATTTGAGGCCCACGAGGGTGGCGTTAGTCAACGCAAGCTGACGGTCACGCACCGGATCGGCAGTGCGACGGTCGAGCGCTGGTATCAATCGTTTGTGAGGCAGCGCGTCTCAGAGCTCTCGAGCCGGGCTTGCCCACAGGTGCTGGGGATCGATGAACACTTTTTCAGTCGTAAAAAGGGCTACGCCACGACGCTGGTGGATTTAAAGAACCATAAGGTCTTTGATGTCGTGCTGGGGCGCTCAGAAGACAGTCTGCATCGCTATTTGCAGCGTTTGCCGGGCAAGGAACACGTGCGGGTCATCGTCATGGATTTGTCCGAGACCTATCGCCGAATTGCCCAACGGTACTTCCCCAATGCCATGATTGTGGCTGACCGTTTCCACGTCATTCGGCTGGTGAATCACCATTTCCTCAAGCTGTGGCAACAGCACGATCCCGACGGTCGCAGAAACCGTGGACTATTAAGCCTGATGCGCCGCCATCACTGGAAACTGACCGCCCTGCAGAAGGAAAACCTGCACCAGTACCTGGCACAGATGCCGGTGCTGCAGGCGCTGTATTTTGCCAAGCAGCAGCTCAACGGCTTTTTAGTCCTGAAGAGCCTGAAGGCCGAACGCTCCCAGAAAATGCTACCCAAATTCCTGGCGTTGATCCGGCAGTTCGAGCAAAGTCCGGCCAAGGCGCTGGCCGCGACGTTACTATCGTGGCTGGAGCCGATCGTACGAATGTGGCGTTTCACCAAGTCCAACGGGATCACCGAGGGATTCCATACGAAGATGGAGATGCTCTCACGCCGGGCGTTTGGGTTCAGAAATTTTGAGAATTACCGCATGAGAGTCTTGGCTCAGTGCGGTTGGAACGGTGTGATTAACCGAGTCTGATGAATGCCCATCCCCCGTTTACGGGGTAGAGCCGACAAAAAAGGGCGGATCGGTTAACCCGTCCGCCCCTGTCTGTCACTGTCTAATGCTTGCTAATTTGGTGGAGCCGGGGGGAATTGAACCCCCGTCCGCAAGCCCTCCGCAACCAGTTCTACATGCGTAGTCGACCTATTTAGTTTTAACCATGGACTTAGCCGATCGACAGGCCGGACCATGGCGATTCACGTAATTTAAGACTGAACCGTGTGACCCCAGTGCAGCCCGATTCCTTGTAAAGGACGCTGCTGCGATTCGAGGTTGCCCCCTAGGAAGTTGCCTTCCCTCGCCTGACCCAAGGACAGATCAGTGCAGCGGCTCACCGCTTAAGCGGCGAGAGCGAAACGCTCTTCGTTTGCGTTTAAAGTGTTCCAGTGGTTTTACGAGCTTACTGGTGCTCGGCATGCCCTGAGTTGTTTCGCGACCCACGTCGAATCCGGATCGGCCCCAAGATTCTGTATTGTACTCCAATTGGGCCAAATAAAGCACCCGCGCCCCCTCCTGTGGAACAGGCGGAGTGACACCCGTCGCCCCGCCTCACCAGCAGGTCAACGGGGCGCTGGCCCGTGCATTTATAGTACGTTCCCAGGCAAATTGCCTGCCGCTTTTAAACGGGCATGGTCGTACACACCTCTCGCACAATCTGCGCAAACCGCTCTTCCGCATCCAGCGGCAGGTCGCGCACCTGGCGTATCAAACTGACCGGCGGCAACTCCCAGTTCCATTCCCAGGCCACGCGCGCCACGCCGCCGCCCTGCTCCATGTCATGCGCGATATCCTCTGGAACAATGGAAAGCAGGTTTTGATTGTTGCGCAACATCCCAGAGATCACGTCGATGGAGTAGGTCTCGACGCGTGCGACAGGTGGGCGAACTTGCTCGCGGGTGAATAGCTCGGTCACCATGTTGCCGATGGGCGTCGCCGACGACGGCAGGATCCAGTCTACTTCGGCCAACATGCGCCAGTCGGGCTTGGTGCGCGCGATGCGCCGGGCAAGTGCGGGATGGGCGATCAGTGCAGGCCGCTGCGTGTACAGCACCTGATGCCACATGTCGTTCATGCCGACGGCCGCTGCGGCGCGGCCGATGACGCAATCGATTTCGTGGGCGCGTAGTTCCTTTAAGAGCTGATCGGTGGTCGCTCGGTGCAGCACGACGTTGATGCCTTCGGCGCACAGGCGCTCCAACGTGGGCGTCAGAATGCGGCCGGAAACAAAGGGAATCGCCCCTACCCGCAATTGGGCGGCTCGTCCTGATCGTACGGCCTCCATTTCCTGGCCCCAATGATCCAGGTCCAGCATCATCCGTTCCGCTCGCACCAGGGCCAGCTTGCCCAGCGGCGTAGGCTCCAGCCCCTGGCGCGAACGCACGAATAAGGGGGCCTCGAAGATATCTTCGATTTCGGCCAGAGCCTTGGTCGCGGCGGGCTGGCTGATGCCCATCGCGTCCGCTGCTCGCGTCAATGAACGCAGACGCCCCAATCGAGTCAGCAACGTCAGGTGCCGCAATTTCAATCGTGAAAACAATCGTGCGCCAGGTCGACGGCTGGCAGTATCGGAATGGGACGAACGCGCAGTTGTCATGGCAATGACGAAGAAGAAAAACAGGTCTGGGTGAAAAAGAACCGAACGAAAAAACCGTGGCGGAGCCGGGGAAAAACGGCCTATAGCGCCGCTGAACGCCCACAAATGCATAACCAAATGGTTATGCATTGATTGGAAATACGCATATTACCGTTATTTACACTCTTTATACTGACCTCCTCTTCCCCGCGCTTTCCTCCGGTATTCGCCTATGTCCTCCCCCAGTTTCACGACCCGCCCGGAAATCCGTGGCACGTTTGGCGTGGCATCGTCTACGCATTGGCTGGCCACGCAGGTCGCCATGAGCGTGCTGGAGCGCGGCGGCAATGCGTTTGACGCCGCGGTCGCCGGCGGCTTTACGCTGCAGATTGTCGAGCCGCATTTGAACGGCCCCGGCGGCGAGGTGCCGATCCTGTTCTGGAACGAAAATGATCCGCGTATCCAGTCGATATGCGGTCAGGGTAATGCGCCTCAATTGGCAACGCCCGCCTATTTCCGGAATATGGGAGTAGATCTGGTCCCCGGCGTGGGGCTGTTGCCTGCCACGGTCCCCGGCGCATTTGGCGCGTGGCTGACGATGCTGCGCGATCACGGCACCTGGGAACTGGCAGACGTATTGCGTCCGGCGATTGATTACGCACGCAATGGTTTTCCGCTGGTGCCGCGCATTGTGCAAGCGATTTATTCGGTACAGGATCTGTTTCACCAGGAATGGCACAGCTCTGCCGAGGTCTGGTTGCCCGGCGGCAAAGTACCGCATCCCGAGCACTTGATGCGCACGCCTGCCATCGCCGATACCTACACGCGGATCGTTAGCGAGGCCAATAACAAAGGCAGCGATCGGCGTGCCCGTATCGATGCCGCACTGGAGATCTGGTATCGCGGTTTTGTCGCCAAGGCGATCGACGCTGCATACCGTACCCCGATGCGCGACTGCACCGGTGAAAGGAATGCCGGCCTGCTGCGCCGCGAGGATATGGCGGATTGGAAGGCGACCTACGAAGAACCTGCCATGGTGGATTTTGGCCGCTATACCGTCGCCAAATGCGGCGTGTGGTCGCAAGGACCGGTGTTTTTGCAACAGTTGGCGATGGCGCGGCATCTGCCGTTAGAGGGAGTCGCTGCCGACTCGCCCACGTTCGTGCACCATATCGCAGAGGCGGCAAAGCTGGCGTTTGCGGATCGCCTGGCTTGGTACGGCGATCCACGTTGCAATGATGTGCCGTTGGCAGATCTGCTGTCGGACGACTATGCGCGCACGCGAGCGGCGCTGATTCGTGATCAGGCGTCGCGTGAGCTCGTCCCGGGATCGCCTGGCGGACGTACGCCACGTTTACCTGACTTGGACGCCGCACGCCGTGCACTGGCACAAGCCGATACGCGTTTTGGTGTGGGAGAACCGACCTTTGCTCAATTGCCACCCGTGGACCAGTGGCTGGAGCGCGAGCTGTTCGTCGGCGACACCTGCCACATCGATGTGATCGACAAGGACGGCAACATGGTCGCCGCGACGCCATCAGGGGGGTGGCTGTCGTCCAGTCCAGTCGTACCCGGGTTGGGGTTCTCGATCACAACGCGATTGCAGATGACGTGGCTCGACGAAGGTCTGCCAGGACAATTGCGCGCAGGTGCACGCCCTTGCACCACGCTATCGCCCGGCATGGCGTTGCGTGATGGACAGCCTTATATGGCGTTCGGTACACCCGGCGGAGATCAACAGGATCAATGGACCGTGGCGTTTTTCCTGCGCCATGCGCTGTGCGGCATGAATCTGCAAGAGGCCATCGACGCACCGGCCTGGCATATCGATCACTTTCCGGGCTCATTCTGGCCACGCACGACAACGCTCAACCGTATCACGGTGGAATCGCGCATGCCCGAGAGCACGTTGGACGCGTTACGCGCGGCCGGTCATGAGGTCAAGGTCGGAGCGCCCTGGTCCGAGGGTCGCATCAGCGTGTGTACACGGGAGCCGGCCGGCAATGGTGCGAGACTGCTGCGCGCAGGTGCAAATCCGCGCGGCATGCAGAGCTATGCCGCCGGACGTTGATGGCTATTTAACAAGCGGGCCCGCACTGGGGACTCGCATTTTGTATCGCGGCGCAGGCCGCACATAACAAGGGGATTGATCCATGACTTTTTCATTTCGCAGCGCATTACGCGCCTTCGTTTTAGCGGCAGGCATCGTGCCTGCTGCAGCAATGGCGGCATGGCCAGAGAAACCGATTACGCTGATCGTGCCGTGGGCAGCAGGTGGCTCGACAGATATTCTGGCGCGCATGCTGTCCGAACAGATGACCAAGACATATGGCCAGCCGGTGATCGTGGAAAACCGCTCGGGAGCCTCAGGCAATATTGGATCGGCATTTGTGGCGCGCTCGGAACCGGATGGCTACACCCTGCTGGTCGGGTCCATGAGCACGCATACGATGAACGAGGCACTCTACGACAACATGCCATTTGATGGCGTGAAAAGCTTTACGCCGATCGCGGAACTCGCGCTGGTGACGAACACGATGGTGGTGAACCCTTCGCTGCCAGTCAATAACGTCAAAGAGTTCATCGACTATGCCAAGGCGAACCCCGAAAAAATCGCGTATGCCTCGGCAGGCCCCGGTTCGACCAACCACTTGAGCGCGGCCATGTTCGAGAAAGCGACCGGCATCAAGATGGTTCACATCCCCTATCGCGGCGGCGCGCCAGCGGTCTTGGACACGGTCGCGGATCGTACGCAGGTGCTGTTCAGCGCGGGCACGCAGACTTTGCCGCACGTGCAGGCAAAGAAACTGAAGCTGTTGGCAGTGACCGAGGAATCGCGTTCGCCACTGTTGTCCGATGTCCCTACCGTTGCGGAAACCGTGCCGGGTTATTCGATGGCTGTTTGGTACGGCGCGTTCGGGCCGGCTGGAATGGACCCCGAGTTGGTTGCCAGCTTGAATAAAGAAATCAACCGCATCCTGGACCTGCCGGAAGTGAAAAAGAAAATGGGCGATATGGGAGTGCTGGTCATGCAATCGACGCCGGATGGCTTTGCCAAGACGCTGGCGGCCGATGCACAAAAATACTCCGCCATCGTGCGCGAAATGGGGATCAAGGCGCAATGACGGAATTGGACGTTCGAATCGCCCAGGCAGTGCGCGATGGTGCCGTCGTGACTGATGCACTGACCAGCACCGATCCTGCGGCGGTATTTGCGGCCATGGATAAATGGTCTCAACCCGTGTTGCAACAGGCGTTATGCACGGTCAATCGTTTCGACTCGGTCAACATGGCTGTGGTGCGGCTGTACAGTTCAGATCCCGTGTCCTATCCGCCTGGCGGGTCGAAGCAGAAACGCGGCATGCCCTGGGGGGAACACGTGTTGTTGCAGCGGCGTATCTATGTCGGCGAAGGCCCGGACGCGATACGGGCCTCGTTTGACGACCATTCGGCGATCTTGGGGCTAGGCCTGCAGTCGGTGATCAATGTACCGGTGGTCGTGGGCGACGTATGCCTCGGCACGGTCAATTTTCTGATGCGCGAAGCACGTGTTCACGATGCGCATGTCAGCTTTGCGCGACTGGCGGCGTATTTGACAGTGTCAGGATTTCCCCGCTGATCCCGTGTCGGGCGTTGGTTCGCGAACACGCTCGCGGCGCGAACCATGCGCCTCGGCGTATATCCGGGTGAACTCCGCCCCCAGCAAGAAAACCTGCGCGGCGTAATACACCCAGATCAGTACGATCACGAGCGAGCCTGCCGCCGCGTAGGAGGACGCGACCGACGCTTTCCCCAGGTACAGTCCGATCAAGGATTTGCCGGTCTCAAATAGCACCGCCGTCACGAAAGCGCCGGTCCAGACGTCCCGCCAGGCGACAGGCGCCTGCGGCATGAATCGATAGATCAACGCAAACAGCAGCGTCAACGTCCCCAATGTCACGGCGATATTCAGCCCCTGCAGCAGAACTTCCCAGCCGGGCATAATGACGCCCGCCCAACTGCCCAATGCTGCGAGTATCGAGCTGATGATCAGTGAGACCATCAACAAAAAGGCCAGTGTCAGCACCAACCCAAAGGACAGCAAACGGGCCCGGATCATGCTCCATATCCCGGACTGTTTCTTTGCACTGACTTTCCAAATGCGATCCAGCGCGCTTTGCAGCTCAGAGAACACTGTCGTCGCGCCAACCACCAATACCGCAACACTGATAACGGTGGCCACGATACCTTGCGACGGCTCCTGGGCACCTCGGACGACGCCTTCAATCGTCTTGGCGCCTTCTGCGCCGATCATGGCGTGGACCTGCTGAAACAGTTGGCCGCGAACGGCTTCTTCGCCCCAGAAAAAGCCGGCGATCGCGATGACAATGATGACTAAAGGCGCCAAAGAGAACACGGTATAGAACGCGATAGCCGCGCCCATACTCGGCGCATAATCATCCAGCCAGCTATTGACGGCCTGTTTGGCTAAGCCGTAGAAACGTTTGATATGCATTCGGCGCTCCGCATGGGCCGGGACTGCTCATCAGCTCAACCGCTTCACCACTCGCGCCACGCGCGCAATGCCGTCTTTACCACTGGCGGCGCGCCCGATCAACGCGGTACCGACCGCAGTCAGAATACCTCGCCGCAGCACGGTACGACTACGCATACCCGCAACCATCAGCAAGGCGCCCAGGCTGAACACGATCAGATGTTCGCCGGGAAAACCGGGCCTTTCGTCGTCAAAGGATTTCAACTCTCTCAACATCGAGCCGGCATCTCGAGCGGGAATGGAAGTCTCGGGTAGGGAATGTGCAGGCATGATATTCCTTGATCGATACAGTAAACCGATGGCCCAGCAAGTCACGTGCCAGAGGTCATAGATGTCATCATGAGGCAACACATGCAATACTGCGTATCCCGGGTACCATTTCCATTTTTCCCCCTGGCCACGCCCTATGACCTCACATCCACGTATCGAGCCGACATCGATCGGCGCTTTAGCAGGTTGGCGCATCAACACCCCGTATGGAAGCGCGCTGGTGTCTCAGCAAGGCGCTCAATTGTTGAGCTATACCCCGGCGGGAGGCCGGCCCTTAATCTGGTTGTCCGAGCAGGCCGTTTTCAAACCCGGCACTGCTGTGCGTGGTGGAATCCCGATTTGCTGGCCATGGTTCGGCGTCTACGACCGCAACCCGCAATCCGTGCGAGACAGTGTGGCCGCCGCGCCCGGCGTCTCGTCGCACGGCTGGGTGCGACAGGTAGACTGGCAGTTGGCGGCGCAACATACAGAGGCTGATACCGCGAGCCTGGAGTTCACCTTCGAGGCCCCGCGAGGCCATGCGCCGGGATGGATACATCATGCGCAGCTCACGCTGCGGATGCGGTTCGGCAAGAACATCGAAATCACACTATCCGTGCGCAACAGAGGAGTGCAAGATCTGACCACCACGCTGGCGCTGCATACTTACTTGGCCGTCTCGGACAGCCAGCATGTCACCATCCAGGGACTCGAGGGTCATCGCTATTTGGACACCTTGGAAAATTGGGAACCTCGCCAACAGCAAGGCCCTGTCAGATTCAATGGCGAAACCGACCGTATCTACCTGGATACCACTACGCCCATCACGCTGCATGACCCTGGTTGGAAACGCGACATCCGTCTGCAAGCGAACGGCTCACGATCCTCCGTGGTGTGGAACCCCGGTGCGGCCAAGGCCGCGCGATTGGCAGATATGGCGAACGACTCGTGGTCGCACATGGCATGCATCGAAACTGCCCGGGTGCTAGACGACGCATTGACAGTGGCTCCGGGGGCAACCGAAAGCGTGTCATTGTCGATCAATTGGGCGACGACGAACTAAAGACACCCATTAATCCGGAATTCGAAACAATCTGTCCACCAAAAGCAGATTTATCTCAAATAACAACAGAATTACAGTAGTGAAAACGGCGTCCTCAATGCGTTTGAGGCGCCCCTGTTTTATCGGAGATATCTGCTATGCAAGCCCAACCTACGCTTTTCGTCTCTCATGGTGCCCCGACCTTTGCGGTCGAGCCAGGCTTGGCCGGCCCGCAACTGAAAGCGTTGGGCGAGCGCCTACCCTCCCCGCGTGCCGTGCTGATCGTCTCGCCGCACTGGATGACGCGGGGTCTGACTATTACCGCCTCTGCGCGTCCTCAGACCATTCACGATTTTGGCGGTTTTCCCGCTGAATTGTACGCGTTGCAATACCCCGTCGCCGGCGATCCAGTGTTGGCCGAACGCATTGCCGCATTGCTGAGAAACGCGGGGTATCACGCGGACCTGGATACCGAACGCGGGCTGGATCATGGCGCCTGGGTGCCGATGATGCACATGTTCCCGGAACATCAAATTCCCGTGCTGCAGCTCTCATTGCCGATGCATATCAGCCCGGAACAGACCTGGGCGCTGGGACAGGCTTTGGCGCCACTATCGCAACAAGGCGTGTTGATTGTCGGCTCGGGCAGTTTGACGCACAACCTGTACGAATTTCGCCAGTATGGCGCGGATGAACCGTATGTGAAAGCGTTCGCGGACTGGGCTCGGCAAGCCGTGCAAACGCATGATCAGGATGCGCTGGTGGGCTATTTGGAACACGCACCGCAAGCACGGCGCGCACATCCTACTGCCGAACACTATCTGCCGCTGTTGATCGCCGCAGGCGCGGCGGCCCCCGATGCCCGGGTCGATGTGCTGGATGGGGGCATCACGCATGGTGTGTTGTCCATGGACAGCTATGTGTTCAATGCACCCGCTGTGCACTGAGTAGTCGATACATCTCATGCCGAGGTCTTGCCGTGCATCGGCGACCTCGCCGAGAACGGCAGTGACGTTGACGCGCGCAACGTCACTCCCGCATCCTGGCAAGCACGAGCGCAAAGCCCACTGCCAAGCACTGGACTACTGCGATGCAGCTCCGCTCGTCGTGGGCTGCTCCGCCGGCGCATTCTGCTGCAGCCATTGCAACGACTTCATCCCCGCCCGGCCATCGGGCGTCAGGCCTGCGTCGCGCTGGATGGATTTCAGGGCCTCGCGGGTACGCGCACCTATCATGCCGTCGGGCTGGCCGATATCGAAACCGCGCGCGATCAACAAGGTCTGCAGCTCACGCCGTTGGGCGCGCGAGAGGCCTGGATCATCGGTCGGCCACGCATGTACAAACGGCCCAGCGCCGCGCAAGCGATCCGACAGATGCGAGATCGCCAGTGCGTAGCTTTCTGCCGCGTTGTATGAATATATCGCGTCAAAATTTCGTGTCACTAAAAACGCAGGACCAGAAGGGCCAGCAGGCAATAACAACGCGACCTGCATATCGCCGGCAGGCAACGCGCTGCCATCAGCCCTTTTGACGCCCTTTGCCGCCCAGGCGGATATGGGCTGTTTGTTGCGACGTCCGGCGCCCGAAGTATCCATGCCGTCGGGCAGACTCACCTCAAAGCCCCAAGGCATATCGGGTTTCCATCCGGCGCGTTTGAGGAAGTTGGCAGTCGAGCCCAGTGCATCCGGCACGCTATCGACCAGATCGCGACGGCCGTCGCCATCAAAGTCTACGGCCAATCGCAGATACGTCGAGGGCATGAACTGCGTCTGGCCAAATGCGCCTGCCCACGAACCATTCAGTCGTTCGACGCCCAGGTGTTCTTGCTGGATGATCTTGAGCGTGGAAAAGAACTCGCCACGGAAATAGCTTTGCCGGCGGCCGACACATGACAAGGTCGATAACGATGTCAGCAACGGACGCCCGCCCAGGATTCTGCCGAAATTGCTCTCAACGCCCCACACGGCGACCACAGACGCAGGATCTACGCCAAACTGAGACTGCGCACGAGACAACTCGGCCTGCCACTGCTGCAGGGCGAGCTTGCCGTCGGCAACGCGCTCGTCGTCAACCAGCGAGGCCATATAGTCCCAGATCGGCGTTTTGAACTCGGGCTGCGCGTCCAGCAGCGGCAGGACACTCAGGTCCGGCTCGAGATCTTTGGTGTAGGTATCGTAGGTGCTGGCCGATACGCCTTGCTTGATCGCCTGGCCACGCAATTGCGACAGGCATTGCGCGAAATCGGCGGAACTATAGGCGGTGGCCGAAGCAGCTTCGACGGCGGCATTGCCAGCCGTAGCGGCTAACGCCAGCGGTGCAGCGCCCGCCCACAGCGCGAGAGTCATAACGGGCAAGGAGTTTCGTAGTGTCATGGGCGGGATTTTATAAGCTGGCGCAAAAAATAGCCGACTGGCGAGGTGACGCCATAGTATCGCGCTGTAACCGGCCTGACACGCTAGATCGGCCCTCCTCTTCCTTTTTCACCGCGACGGTGGCCCAACATTCGACAGACCATATCGGGCCGACCGCCGATCCATATCCATCAAGTCGGAGGAATACCCGCGCTCTCCACTGCCCGATGCCAACGCTCGCGATCCTGTTGCAAAAAGGCAGCAAACTCTGCCGGTGTATTGCCCACTACCTCAACCCCATCACCGCTCAGACGCTTCGCGATTTCTGGCTTTGCCAGCACCTTGCTGACCGCCCGCTGCACCTTGTCCAGCACCTCGGCAGGCGTACCTTTTCCAGCGCAAAGTCCTGTCCAAGGCACCAGATCCAATTTGGGCAGGCCGACCTCTGACACAGAAGGGATGTCCGGAAACGCCGTCAACCGTTTCGGGTTAACGGCCGCCAATGCACGCAACTGGCCGCTTTGCACATACTGGTATGAACTGATGGGCTGATCGAAAATGACCTGGACTTCGCCCGACACCAGATCGCTCAACGCCTGACCGGTGCCCTTGTACGGGATGTGCAGCATCTTCACGCCTGCCAAATGCTGCATGGCTTCACCCACTAAATGGCCAGCGGCGCCAACGCCCGAGGACGCAAAACTCAGTTTGCCCGGATTCTGCTTCGCATAGTCGATGAACTCTTGCATGGTTTTAACCGGCACCTTGGCGTTCACCAACGCCAAATAGGGCGTCATCCCGACCAGGGTCACGGGCAGGATATCGGTTGCGGGTTTGATACGCAGGCTGGGATATAGCGTCGGCTGCACGGACATGAAACCGGTGGTGCACACCAGCAGGGTGTGCCCATCCGGCTCGGCCTTGAGCAATGCATCGGCCGCGATATTGCCGTTGGCTCCTGGTTTGTTTTCAATCACGACCTGCTGACCCAGCTCTTTACTCAACTCCGGCGCAATCAAGCGCGCAATCAGATCGTTCGATCCCCCGGGTGAAAACCCCACCAGGATATGAACAGGCTGAGTTGGAAACTCGGCCGCGAAAGCGCTAGCGGCCATCATCGATAGCGCTGCACCGATTGTCTTGATCAGCGACATGCTGCGTTTGGTTTTCATTGATTCCCCTTGTAGCCAAACATGTTGATGTGGACGTCAGACGTCCACCGTCAAGAAAGCACTGCGCGAGCACGCGCAATACGTCGACACCCTTCCAGCAGCTGCGCGTCGCTGGCTGCGAAAGATAGACGGAAGTGACTGGGAATTCCGTAAGCACTGCCCTGCAGGACGGCCAGATTCTGGGCATCGAGCAAATGCATCACCCAATCGTCACTGTTGTTGATCACGCGCCCATCCGGTGTTTTCAACCCAAACAGGGGATCGCAAGCGGCGAAAATATAAAAAGCGCCCTCGGGCCTGTAAGCCTGAATGCCATCAATCTCGTTCAGTGCCTCGACCACCAGGTCGCGCCGCGCCTCAAAACTGCGACGGCTCGTCGCTATGAAGTCCTGCGGCCCATTCAACGCCGCGACGGTGGCGGCCTGCGCAATGGCGTTGGGATTGGACGTGCTTTGCGATTGCAGCTTGACCATGGCTTTGCACAACTCGACAGGCGCGGCCCCATAGCCGATACGCCAGCCCGTCATCGCATAGGATTTGGAGACGCCATTGATGGTCAGTGTGCGGTCCTTCAGTTCCGGCACGACTTGAGCCATCGTGCAAAATTCGCGGCCGTCGTAAAGCAGATGTTCATAGATATCATCAGTCATCACCCATACCTGGGGATGACGCTTCAACACCTCGCCCAATGCCGACAACTCGTCGCGGGTATACGTCGCACCGCTGGGGTTATTGGGCGAATTCAAAAGCAGCCAACGGGTGCGTGCCGTGATCGCCCGCTCGAGATCCTCGGGTTGCAGCTTGAATCCCTGCTCGGGCCTGCCCGTAACGAAAACAGGTTTGCCATCGGCCAGCAGCGTGATGTCGGGATACGATACCCAGTACGGCGCCGGGATGATCACCTCGTCGCCCGGCTCCAGCGTGCTCATCAGCGCGTTGAACACGATTTGCTTGGCGCCCGTGCCCGCCACGATTTCATTGACGGCGTAATCCAGGCCGTTCTCACGCAACAACTTTTGCCGAATGGCCTCGCGCAATTCCGGCGTGCCGCCTACATCGGTATAGCGCGTTTTGCCTTGTTGCATGGCTTGCCAGGCGGCTTCCTTGATGTGCTCGGGCGTATCGAAATCCGGCTCTCCCGCCGTCAGGCCGACAATGTCGCGCCCCTGGGCTCGCAATTCGCGGGCACGTGCGCCAGCCATCGAACTCGGGGAAGGCTTGATGCGTTGCAGACGGGTGGAGATGGCAATCATGCTTACAGACCGTTGTCATGGAAATGACAAAAGTATGTGGCAGGTCTGTGCGAACGGCATAACGAATAATCGGCAGTCGGCCCTATTCCTTTTTTTCCTGCCTTGACTGACAATCACTTGCGTGAAATTCGCTTTGATTGTTTTGCAGCCGGGCCACCCTCTCAAACCATGAATCCCACATTCAAGCAGCTCGAAGCGTTTTATTTCAGCATCAAGCTGGGCAGCTTCAATGCTGCGGCGGCACGATTGCATACGACTCAGTCCGCGATCTCCAAGCGCGTGAGCGAGCTTGAAACCATGCTGGACGGTCTGGTCCTGCATCGCAGACCGGCAGGATTGGCGCTGACCAGTCTGGGCCACCGTTTATTGCCGCTCGCCACCCAATCCATACAGCTGCGTACGCAAATCGAGGATTTGGCGGGCACCGAGCAGACCATCAAGGGCGTACTACGGATAGGTGTCACAGAGCTGATCGCGCTGACATGGTTCAGCCGATTGATTCAACAATTGCATATCAGCCACCCTGAACTGCGGCTGGAACCTCTGGTGGAGTCCGGGGTCACGCTGTTTCGCAAGGTGGAGTCGGGGCGGCTGGATCTGGCCATCATGGCCGGGACCTATTGGAAAAACGGCTATACCACCGTGCGCGTGGGCCAGACTCAGGACTATTGGATGGCAGGGGCGCATGTCTGCATCCCCAATCGTCCACTACAGCCTGCAGAATTCGCCAACTATCCCGTGCTGGAACAAGTCGAAGACTCTGCAAAGAATCGTTTCTACGCAGCGTGGAGAGCAGAAAACGGTTTTGTATTCGGTCCCGTATTTACGACCAACAGTCTGGTGGTGCGGCGTGAAATGGTGGCCTGCGGCCTGGGCATCAGCCAGATGCCGCTTGATTACGTGCGTCAGGATATCGATAGCGGAGTGCTGAAAATCGTACGCAGCAATCCCATGCCGCCGGAGACCATTTACAGCGCCGTGTGCCACGAAGACAACCGCAGCCCCGCCATCGATCTGGTCATCAGCAAGGCTATCGAGCTATGCGATTTTTCGTGCAGGCCGGAATACCCCAGCGCGGATAATGATCTGAATCCCACAATTCCGCTGCGTTAGCGAACAGTCCCTTGCAACGCCGCCAGCTCGGCTTCGTCAAACCCCGCTAACCGGCGCGCCTCGAGATTGAATGGCCCGCGCAGCTTTGGGGCGCTATAACGTTGCGCCAGCTCCGCATAGCAGGCCACAGGGTCCAGCCCCTGCTGATCGCACAGATAGCGAAACCAGTGATTCCCAATTGCCACGTGCCCGATCTCGTCGCGCAGGATGATGTCCAGAATCGCGCCGCCGTCCTTGTCCCCTGCACTGATCAGCTTGTCGCGAATGAGCGGTGAGGCATCCAGGCCGCGGGCCTCGAGAGTACGCGGCACCAGCGCCAGACGGGCCAGCAGATCGTCACGGGTTTTCTCTGCCATTTCCCATAGCCCGTTGTGCGCGGGAAAATCGCCGTAGACGTGGCCCAGCGTGCCTAGATGCGTATTGAGCAGGTCGAAATGATAGGCCTCCTCACGCGCGACTCGCAGCCAGTCGCGATAGAAATCCTCGGGCATGCCCGGGTAACGCCACACCGCATCCAGCGCCAGATTCACCGCATTGAATTCAATATGCGCGAGCGCATGCAACAACACGGCGCGCCCCTCTGGAGACTGCACAGAACGCTGCTTGACCTGTTGAGGCGGTACGAGCTCAGGTGCGTCGGGGCGTCCGGGCAAATTGGCAGGCTCTTCCAACACCACATCGGGGATCAGCTCAGCATCGTCGCAGATAGCCCGGACGGCAGCCAATTTATCTGGCCAGGTCCGCGCGGCCAAGGCTGACAGCGCCTGGCTACGCAAATCGGTGTTGATCGAGGCGGAAATCACAGTATCGGTCATACAAAAACGAGAAAATCGTCACTTTGCAATCGGTGTGCTCCATAGTAACCACAATGCCGGCATCCCGGACTGCGGCAAGTCGCCGGCCAGACTTTATCATTACGTCATGACCTCTCCCGCCCGCCTCGGCATCGCCGCCTCGTTATCCGACATAGACCCGTCCGAATGGAACGCGTTGGCGGGCGACCAACCCTTTGTGCGCCACGAGTTTCTGTCGGCCCTGCACGAGACGGGCTGCGCCTCCCCCGATACAGGTTGGGCACCATACTACCTGGTGTTGCGCCGCGACGAGCGCGTGGTCGGTGGCGTACCGCTCTATTTGAAATCCCATTCACGTGGCGAGTACGTTTTTGATTACGCCTGGGCCGATGCGTTTGAGCGGCATGGTTTGCGCTATTACCCGAAGCTGTTGAGTTCGATCCCGTTTACACCGGTCAGCGGACCGCGGCTACTGGCCGGCAACGCAGAAGACCGCCTTATCCTGGCGCAGGGCTTGATCGAATTGGCGCAAGGATTGAAGGTCTCTTCGCTGCACCTGCTGTTCCCCGAAAAAGACGATTTACTCGCGTTGCGTGAGGGCGGCTATATGGTGCGCGAAGGCGTGCAGTTTCATTGGCGCAATGCGGGATACGCGCATCTCGATGATTTTCTGGCGGCCTTGAATCACGACAAACGAAAAAAAATCCGCCAGGATCGCAAAAAGGTCCTTGAGGCAGGCATCGAATATCGCTGGCTGCATGGCACGCAAATCGATCCGCAGTCCTTGGCCTTTTTCTATCGTTGCTATGAGCAGACCTATTTCGCGCACGGCAATGCGCCCTATCTGAGCGCAGAGTTTTTTGAACGCCTGCATCGCGAGATGCCGAATGCCATGGTGTTGATTGTGGCGTTACGAGACGGGCAACCTATCGCCGCAGCCTTGAACATGCGTGGCGGCGATACGCTCTATGGGCGTTATTGGGGATCGCTGGAATTCGTCTCGGGCCTGCATTTCGAGACCTGCTATTTACAGTCCATCGACTACTGTATTCAACATGGGCTGGCCAGTTTCGAAGGGGGCGCGCAAGGCGAGCACAAGATGGCGCGCGGTCTGCTGCCCACGTCTACCTGGTCGGCGCATTGGATTGCCGATGCCAGATTCGCCGCAGCGATCGAGGATTTTCTGGAACGCGAGACACAGGCGGTGGATGGATACCTGGGCGAACTGGAAGCCCACACACCATTTCGGCGCGTGCCCTGATTACAGAAAGTGATCCAGCAAGCGCCGGCTGTGTTTATCCAACGCCGCCACATCGCGAATCAGATAATGAATGCCGTGGCTATCGTCAATCAAGAGGGTCTGACCAACCAGGCGGCGGATGTCCTCTTCGCCCTTCAGTGTGAACGAGGTATCGCCTCTATCTGTCTGAACGTCCCAGACGGAGGGCGTGGCGTAGGTGGACACCGCGTTAATACGCAGAATCTCCGGCATGAACTCGCGACTCGCCAAGGCATCATTTACCTGCTGCTGCGTCTCGCGAGGCAGGTCATCCAACGTGTCCAGCCACAGCAGTTCATATCCGTCCGCACTCACAATGGAGATGCCATGCAGAGGATCGCTGATCGGAAACGCCCTCACCACCTGAACATCCTCGTGTGTTTGACCCTCCGACGATACGTATACCCAGCGGCCTGAGACATTGAGACGCAAGGAAAACGCCGGCTTAGTATTGTTCATCGTCGTCCTCTGAAAGCAGGTCGTTTTCGTTGGTGCGCGCCTGGGCCTGATACAGCCGATAGTACGCCCCCTTGCGGGCCATCAGCTCCTCATGCCCGCCCTGTTCGATGATGCTGCCGTGATCCAACACCACCAGACGATCCGCACGGCGCAGGGTACTGAGACGGTGTGCGATCGCAATCGTCGTCCGTCCGCGAACCAGGTTATCCAGAGCCTTCTGGATTTCCTTTTCTGTCGTCGTATCGACCGAAGATGTTGCCTCGTCCAGAATCAACACACGAGGATCAATCAACAATGCCCGCGCGATGGAAATCCGTTGACGCTCGCCACCTGAAAGCGCCTGGCCACGCTCGCCCACCAGAGAGTCATAACCATGCGGCAGGCGCAAGATGAAATCATGCGCATGCGCCGCGCGCGCCGCGGCAACAATCTCGTCGCGTGTCGCTTCCGGTTTACCGTAGGCAATGTTTTCAGCAATGGAGCCAAAGAACAGAAACGGCTCTTGCAATACGAGACCGATGTTGCGCCGATAATCCGCAATGCGCAGCAAACGGATATCGGTGTCACCTACCAGAATGGCGCCCTCGGACACATCGTAAAAACGGCAGATCAAGTTGATCAGGGTGCTTTTTCCCGACCCGCTGTGGCCTACCAACCCGATCATTTCCCCAGGCTCGATACTGAGATTGAGGCCTCGGATCACCGAGCGATTGCCATAGCGGAACGCCACATTGCGCAGCTCGATACGGCCGTCCAGCCGCTCCAGCCGCGCAGGAACGGCAGGCTCAGGAACGCTGGACACGTGATCGAGAATATCGAAAATCCGTTTGGCGCCAGCGGCGGCTTTCTGTGTGACGGATACGATGCGGCTCATCGAATCGAGCCGCGTATAGAAACGACCGATATAGGCCAGGAATGCCGCCAGCACCCCCACCGTGATCTGTTTGTTGGCGACTTGCCAAATGCCGAACACCCACACGATGAGCAAGCCGATTTCCGTCAACAGCGTGACGGTAGGCGAGAACAAGGACCACAAACTATTGACGCGATCGTTGACCTCGAGGTTGCGATTATTCGCCTGCCGGAAACGCTGTACCTCGCGCTTTTCCTGGGCAAAGGCCTTGACCACGCGTATACCGGGAATCGTATCGGCGAGCACGTTGGTGATCTCCGCCCAGATGCGATCGACTTTCTCGAAGCCATGACGCAGCCGGTCGCGCACCGCATGGATCATCCAGATAATGAAGGGCAACGGCGCTAGCGTAACGAGCGCCAACCAGGGATTGATCGACACCAGGATGGCCGCCGTCATGGCGATCATCAACACATCGGTCGCGAAATCCAACAGATGCAAGGACAGGAAAACACAGATGCGATCCGTCTCGCTGCCGATGCGGGACATCAGATCTCCGGTACGTTTGCCGCCGAAATACTGCAACGAGAGTTGCTGCAAATGCTCGTAGGTCGTGGTGCGCAGATCGGCGCCGATACGCTCGCTCACCCACGCCAGAATATATGTGCGCGCCCACCCCAAGCCCCACGCCAATACTGCCGACAGCAGCAAGCCTCCGAGATACCAACGC
The DNA here is from genome assembly GCF_002261185.1 of Bordetella genomosp. 4. Classification (GTDB taxonomy): domain Bacteria; phylum Pseudomonadota; class Gammaproteobacteria; order Burkholderiales; family Burkholderiaceae_B; genus Bordetella_A. The sequence continues at coordinate 90,373 of NZ_NEVQ01000012.1, read as the reverse complement.
ACCAGGCCATGATCGATCGGCGTGCCGTTCTGAAACGGAATCAGCACGTCATCCATTAAGGGCATCGTCAGATATGGCGGAACAAGCGTGGCTGCCGTCGCGAGCAAGGTCAATATGAATCCGGCGATCAGCGCCGCGCGATAGGGCTTTGCAAAACGCCATAGACGCAATAGCGCCCAGGTCGACGTGGGCGGCTCGACGGCCGGTGCGCAAGTCTGGCACTCGGCATCCTCTGCAGGCAAAGGCTGACCACACCCTGAACAGCGTGGCTTGTCGTCAAGCGCGGCGCTGTGTTGCCGTGCCTCGAACTTTGCAAGTAAACGCAACGCTGCGGAATTATTTGCCAGCGTAAAGCACCAAACCGCTAGCCCCACATCGCCCTCATTCAGCGACAAGACCGCAGCACCCGCATGATCATGCAAGCTCAACCGCAACGCCGACGTCAGTCCCCATTCGCGCCACTGCTCATGGTCGGGGGATTTCGCCAGCAATCGTTGATTGGTCAATACAACCAGGCCAGGGCGGAAACGCAGCCGGGTATCCAGGTCGGTTTCCAAGCAGGCCAGAATGGCTTCGCCGGGCGCAAGGCGGGACTGCATTGCGTCGTACAGGGCAGCGTGAGGCTGCCCGGAGATGCCCAAAAAGGGCGGCTTGTTTTTCATGAATGGCGGTCCGGCGAGGCCGGGAGGGCGGCCTGTCCCTTCCTTACAACAGCACGAGTTTATCGGCGGAAAAAGGCGGCGTATAGTAGCAGCCGGATTTATCAATTTCCACTACTAGGAATCATCCCAGCCCAGGCTTCGGCTTCGCATTCTGCACGACATCCCCGCCACATTGTGGGGTTTCCTGTCCGCCGACGCTCATCCCCCCTCCTCGACCATGAACGATAAAGACATTGAATTTCTCGATGTCGTGGCTTTGCGCGGCCCGAACATTTGGACTTACCGCCCGGTTCTTGAAGCCTGGGTGGATATTGGCGCCCTCGAGGACTATCCGTCGAATCTGATTCCCGGGTTTTACGAGCGGCTCTCTGCCTGGCTGCCGGGTTTGATCGAGCATCGCTGCAGCCCCGGCGTACGGGGCGGTTTTTTGCAACGTCTGCGCGAAGGCACCTGGACCGGCCATATCCTGGAACACGTGACGCTCGAACTGCAAACGCTGGCTGGTCTGCCGGGGGGCTTCGGCAAAGCGCGGGAGACCTCGCGGCGCGGAGTCTATAAAGTCGTGGTGCGAGCCTGGCAAGAACAAGTCACGCGGGCGGCCCTGGACGAGGCGCGAGCCCTGGTATTGGCCGCCATCAAAGACCATGATTTTGACGTTGAGCGCGCGGTAACGAGGTTGCATGACCTGGTCGATACGCACTGCCTGGGTCCCAGCACCGCCTGTATCGTAGACGCCGCCGACGATCGCGATATTCCTTGCATCAGGTTATTCGAAGGCAATCTGGTCCAGTTCGGCTATGGCAACCGCCAGCGGCGCATCTGGACAGCCGAGACGGACCGCACCAGCGCGATCGCCGAAGGCATCTCGCGAGACAAGAACCTGACCAAATCCCTGCTGTCCGAATGCGGCGTGCCCGTGCCTGAAGGCCGTGAAGTCGACTCTCCGGAAGCCGCCTGGGAAGCCGCCCAGGACATCGGCCTGCCCGTAGTGGTCAAACCCTGCGACGGCAACCATGGCCGTGGGGTTTTCACCAACTTGACCACCGAAGCCGAGGTCTTGTCCGCCTACTCTGTCGCCGTAGACGAAGGCAGCGGCGTCATCGTGGAACGTTTTGTACAGGGCAACGAGCACCGCCTGCTGGTCGTGGGAGACCGCCTGGTTGCGGCCGCAGCGGGAGAACCGGCCTGGGTTACCGGCGACGGACAGCACACCATCGCCGAACTGGTTGAGCTGCAGCTCAATACAGACCCTAGACGCGGCCGCACCGAAAACCATCCGCTGAACAAGGTGCGTCTGGACTCTGCCGCCCGCCTGGAATTGAAGCGACAATCGCTGTCGGCCGACAGCATTGCCGAACACGGCAGGCGCGTCCTGATCCAGCGCAGCGGCAATGTGGCCTTTGATGTCACCGACCGGGTGCATCCCGACACGGCGCACACCGTGGTGCTGGCCAGCAAAATTGTCGGGCTGGATATTGCAGGCGTGGATCTAGTCGCCGAGGACATATCAAAACCCTTGGAGGAACAGCGCGGCGCCATCGTCGAAGTCAACGCCGGCCCCGGCCTGCTCATGCACCTGAGGCCTGCCGACGGGACGCCGCGTCCTGTCGGCCGAGCCATTGTCGATCACCTGTTCCCGGAGAACGACGATGGCCGTATTCCTGTTGTCGGCATCACGGGCACCAACGGAAAAACCGTGGTGGCGCGATTAGTGGCTCGCCTGCTGTCCCTATCCGGCCGGCAAACAGGTTTAGCGTGCAGCGAGGGGCTTTATATGGGCCCTCAGCAAGTGCAGACCGGCGACTGCGCGAATTGGGAAAGCGCCCGGCGGCTGCTGATGAACCGCCGCACCGAAGCCGCAGTGATAGAGAACGACAGCGCGGTAATACTTGGGCAGGGGCTTGCTTATGACCGCTGCCAGGTGGGCGTCGTGACCAACATCGCCCAGGGCGATCATTTGGGCGATTTCGATATTCAGGACACTGAGCGTCTGGCCAATGTGTTTCGCACGCAAGTCGACGTGGTGCTTCCCACGGGCGTCGCCGTCCTGAACGCACAAGATCCGCTGGTCGCAGAGATGGCACCGCTGTGCGACGGCGAGGTGCTGTTTTTCAGCCCTGATGCCGCTCTGACGGTGTTGCGGGCACACTTAGAGCAAGGAAATCGCGCTGTCTTCGTGAAGGACGGCAATATTGTGCTCGCTGCGGGGCAGAATGAAACTCTGCTGGCACGCGTGGCAGACATTCCGCTCACGCATGGCGGCCGCGTTGGCTTTCAGATCGAAAACGTGCTGGCAGCGGTGGGAACAGCGTGGGCGTTGGGTATTCCTGAATCCATCATCCGCGCGGGTATCGAGGCATTTGACGTCGGCCAAGCGGATGCGCTGTGGCAATTCACGATGTTCAAACGCGCAGGCGCCACAGTGGTGGTGGATGATGTCCACAACGTGTCGGGATTGCAAGCATTGCTCGACGCCGTGGCGAATTTTCCTGCTGAGCGGCGTTGCGCGGTCTATGCCGCCGGCGCAGACCGCCGCGATGCCGATCTCATCGAACAGGGGCGTCTGCTCGCCCAGGCGTTTGATCACGTGGTGCTGTATGACGACGCTACGGTGAATAGCCGCCGGCCAGCCGGAGAGGGGCGTGCGCTGTTGCGCCAGGGGCTGGCGCAAGCCGCGCTGGAGCTCTCTAAAACCATCAGGATCGAAGAAGAACCAGATCACGCTCGCGCCATTGATCAGGTGCTGAATGCAATTCAGTCTGGCGACTTTGTTCTGCTGCAATCCGACGAAAGCTACTCCGGTCCCACCGTCGATCGCGTGCGCCACTGGATCCAACAATAGATAACAACGCCTCGCACAGGACTCTAGGTCATGGAAGTTTCCCGTATTCGCGCCCTGCGCGGCCCTAATTTGTGGAGCCGCAATACTGCTATCGAAGCCATCGTTACCTGCGACGATGCTGAGTGCGCCATCGATGAGCATTTGCCAAATTTCGAAGCTGATCTGCGTGCCCGATTTCCGCAGATAGGCCGGCTGCGTCCCGATGGCCATCAGGGTGCACTCTCTATCGCTCACGTTTTGCAAGATACCGCATTGGCTCTGCAAGCCCATGCCGGGTGCCCGGTGACGTTCGGGCGCACAGCTGCCACGATCGAACCAGGCGTATTCCAGGTTGTCGTCGAGTACAGTGAAGAAGACGTGGGGCGGCGCGCCATGGAGGCAGCCACGCAACTGCTGCAGGCGGTACTGTCCGGCTCGCCGTTTGATGTGCAGGCGGTGCTGGCCGAGCTGCATGAACTGGACGAAGACGTACGGCTGGGGCCCAGCACGGGCTCTATTGTCAATGCCGCGCTGGCGCGCAGTATTCCCTTTCGCCGGCTGACTCAAGGCAGTATGGTGCAATTCGGCTGGGGCAGCCGGCAACGCCGCATTCAGGCTGCCGAGACCGACGCGACCAGCGCCATCGCAGAATCTATCGCGCAAGACAAAGACCTGACCAAAATGCTGCTGCATGCGGCGGGCGTCCCCGTACCCCGAGGGCATTCTGTCTCCGACGCGGAATCCGCGTGGCAAGCAGCACAGGAGCTCGGCGGCCCGGTCGTGGTCAAGCCTCGGGACGGCAGCCAAGGGCGCGGCGTTGCTGTCAATATCGAGAGCCGCGAACAGGTCATTGCAGCGTATGAAGTCGCCGCCGCTATCAGCGACGAAGTCATTGTCGAACGCTACATACCCGGCCACGATTTTCGATTACTCGTGGTGGGAGATAGTCTGGTCGCTGCGGCCCGCCGCGATCCGCCTCAAGTGACAGGCGACGGACGCCACACCATCCGTCAACTGGTCGAGCAAGTGAACGCCGATCCGTTACGCGGCGATGGTCATGCCACCTCATTGACGAAAATCCGTTTTGACGACATCGCGTTGGCCACGCTGCAAAACCAGGGTTATGACGCCGATTCGATTCCTCCCGCCGGCACCTTGATCACCTTGCGCCATAACGCCAATCTCAGCACAGGGGGATCGGCAACGGATGTGACCGACGAAGTCCATCCGGAATTGGCGGCCCGCGCCGTGACGGCAGCGCGCATGATAGGGCTGGATATTTGCGGCGTAGACGTGGTTGCAGAGACCGTGCACCTGCCGCTTGAGGAACAGCACGGGGGTGTCGTCGAGGTCAATGCGGCGCCGGGTCTGCGCATGCACTTGAATCCCTCGTTCGGCAAAGGCCGCGCAGTCGGTGAAGCGATTATTTCCAGCATGTTTGCCGATGGCGATAACGGCCGCATTCCCGTCGTGGCAGTGGCTGGCACCAACGGCAAGACGACGACGGTGCGATTGACGGCACACCTGCTCGCCAAAGCGGGCCATCGCGTCGGCATGACCAATTCGGATGGAGTCTATGTGGGCTCGCGCTGCATCGATACGGGAGACTGCAGCGGCCCTCGCAGCGCGCGCCGTATCCTGGCTCATCCCGATGTCGATGCGGCCGTATTCGAAACCGCGCGTGGCGGCATTTTGCGCGAGGGTCTGGCTTTTGACCGCTGTGACGTCGCCATCGTGACCAATCTGGGCATGGGCGACCATTTGGGGCTGGGCTACATCAGTACTGTAGAAGATCTGGCGGTCGTCAAACGCGTGATTGTGCAATACGTGCATGCGGGTGGTGCTGCCGTACTGAATGCCACTGATCCTGCTGTCGCCAACATGGCGATCGCATGTCCCGGGACGGTCGTGTATTTTTCCGATGACCCGACGCATCCCTTGATCGGCACGCATCGCGCTCAAGGGCACCGCGTGGTGTACCGTGACGGTCCGGTCATCGTCGCGGCGCAGAACGATAGCGAAATCAAGATTTCGCTCAGCGATATTCCTCTGACGCGTAAAGGCAGCATCGGATTTCAGGTGGATAACGCCATGGCTGCAATAGCCGCCGCGTGGTCTCTCGGCATCGATTGGGCCGTCATACGTTCGGGACTCGCGACCTTTGTCAGTGATGCGATGACCGTCCCCGGCCGCTTTAATGTGTTCGACTACAAAGGCGCAACTGTCATCGCCGACTATGGCCATAATCCTGATGCGATCCAGGCGCTGGTACGAGCGATCGAGGCCATGCCGGCTCGACGGCGCAGCGTGGTGATCAGCGGCGCCGGGGACCGGCGGGATGAAGATCTGCGGTTGCAGACCACCATCCTGGGCGATGCCTTCGACGATGTCGTGCTGTATGAGGATCAATGTCAGCGCGGCCGGGCCGATGGCGAAGTCCTGGCGCTATTGCGCGAGGGTTTGAGCGCTGCACGCCGCACCCGCCATGTGCAAGAAATCCATGGCGAATTTCTGGCGATCGACACTGCGCTGGATCGCTTGTCACAGGGGGATTTGTGCCTGGTGCTGGTGGATCAGGTCGATGAGGCACTGGCGCATCTTCAGCGCAGAATTTCGTTACATTCATCCGTCAAAACCGCATAAAACTTTACTGACCAGTAACTGCACCCGCGGCCGCAGCGCTCCCGTGTTTCACCATGGGAATCGCTGCGGCCGCATTTACATTTACCAACAGCATCGTTTGACAGGCCCCCCAGGTCGCTCGTAGGGTGGTAACACGCTCATCAACCCGGAGGATCACTATGAACAACGATATCGTTGCAGGCAAGTGGAAACAACTGACCGGTAAAGCCAAAGCGGCCTGGGGCGAACTGACCGACGACGAATTGACGCGCGTCGAAGGCAATGCTGAACGGCTGAGCGGTTTGATCCAGGAACGTTACGGCAAGACCAAGGAAGAAGCCGAAAAGGAAGTCCGCACGTTTTTCGACGCCAACCGCTAATGGGCTAATTGCACTTCGAGGAGAATCCAAAATGCTGTATTACGCTGCCGTGTTCTTCGTGATTGCTATCATCGCCGCTGTCTTGGGCTTTGGCGGTATTGCCGCTGGCGCTGCCGGCATTGCCAAGATTCTGTTCTTCGTGTTTTTGATTCTGGCGGTGCTATCCATACTGAGCGGCGTGCTCAGAAAGAAATAGACCCTGCGCGGCCACAGTAGGCCGCGCTCTCCCCCCGATGCCACTCATCGCTATGTAGAAGGAGTATTTCTATGAACATGCGTAAACTGATCATTGCCACGGCCGTCGGTGCCGGTGCCATGTTCGGCGCCGTGGGTACGACCGTTCATGCCGCCGAGGCCGATACCAACAAACAGTCTGTTAGCGAATACGCGTCGGATACGGTCATCACGACCAAGGTCAAAGGCGCACTGGTCGCCGACTCGACGCTCAGCGCGCTGGACATTGCCGTCGAGACTACTGATGGCACGGTGGTGCTCAGCGGTACCGTAGGCACCGAGGCAGAGGTCGAGCAGGCCGCCCGGGTCGCGCGTGATGTCGAAGGCGTCAAGCAAGTGCAGAACGACATCAAGGTCGATCCCAGTAAAGCTGAAAAGAAATAGCAGATAGAGGCGTCAGACTACGGCGATGAATCCGCGCATCGGGTCTGACGCCGCGCGCCTTACTTGCGGCCGCTCTGGCCGCCGCCCGGCGTAAACGGAAACGAAGAGAACATCGCACGCGTCTGGTCTTGCATTTGATCCTGCATCTGCACGAACAGATTTTTGCTTTGATCAATATAGTTGTTCATCATGTTCTGCAGCATCGGCGTCTGCACGTTCATGAATTGCGCCCAGGCTTCCGGGCCGAATTGGCTGCCATACAGACCTTTGGACTGCTCTGCCATGCGCTGCTGAATCTCCATGAACGCCTGGATGTTCTTTTCCAGGTACGAGCCCATGATGCCTTGCATGGCGTGGCCGTAGAAACGAATGATCTGCGACAGCATGTTCGAGGAAAACATCGGCATGCCGCCGCTTTCTTCTTCGAGGATGATCTGCAGCAGGATGCTGCGCGTCAAGTCGTCGCCGCTCTTGGCGTCGACCACCTGAAATTCCTCGTTCGCCAACACCAGTTGTTTGACGTCCGCCAGCGTAATGTAGGTACTCGTCTGGGTGTCGTACAAACGACGATTGGGGTACTTTTTAATCAGGCGCTGACCGGCGCCAGTTTGAGCTTGCGTCATGGTTGTCCCCGAGATCGGGCGATCTCTTTAGCTTTGAAGTATTCCTAGTGTAAGCCGGAACGCCTGCACATGCTTTCCGGCTCGTCTCTCATCAGCCCATGTGCAGGCCGCCATTGAGCGAAAAATCAGCGCCCGTCGAAAAACCAGATTCATCTGAAGCCAGCCATGACGTCATCGAAGCGATTTCTTCGGGGGTTCCGAGACGGCGTACCGGGATCGTCGCGACGATTTTCTCCAGCACATCCGGGCGGATGGCACGCACCATATCCGTACCGATATATCCGGGCGAGATCGTATTGACCGTCACGCCTTTGCTGGCGACTTCTTGGGCCAGAGCCATCGTAAAGCCGTGAATACCGGCTTTGGCCGTGGAGTAATTGGTTTGCCCAAACTGCCCTTTCTGCCCATTGACCGAACTGATGTTGATGATACGGCCCCACTGACGCTCGACCATGCCTTCGATGACCTGCTTGGTCACATTGAACAAGCTGTTCAGATTGGTGTCGATCACCGCACGCCAATCATCGGCGGACATTTTGCGGAACAAGCCATCGCGGGTAATCCCCGCGTTGTTGACCAACACATCGACAGGCCCCAATTCATTGGCCACGCGCTCGAACGCGGCCACGGTGGAATCCCAGTCGGATACATTGCCGACCGATGCATGGAAGGTAAATCCCTGGGCAGCCTGCTCATCGAGCCACTGTTGATAGTTGCGGCTTGGACCGCAGCCGGCGACTACGCGAAACCCGTCCTTGGCCAATCGGCGGCAGATCGCCGTGCCTATGCCGCCCATACCGCCCGTAACGTATGCCAGTTTCCCGCTCATATCCTTCCTCCTGCGCACTGAGCGCCTCAATAACGTACTACCTGCTACTGATACTGCCGGATTGCTTATTCAATAACGACTGCTTGCTGCGCATACTCACTGTTGATCTAAAACACTCCCATCCAACAAAAAGGACCTGTCAAGCGGCCTCAGGTTGCTCGAACTTTAACGTAACTGCCTGGCGCCGGTTCGATCGGCGCATAACGGGCATTCCCGGCTTTGGTACGCGCGCGGCGCTTGGCGCCGGAATGCTCTGCCAACCACTGCGACCAGTCAGGCCACCAACTGCCGGCACGCTCGGTAGCTTGCGAAAACCATACGCCGGGGTCGCCTGGCAAGGCCGCATCCTCACTGACCCAGTAATTGCGCTTGCCGGCCTCGGGCGGATTGATGACACCGGCGATATGGCCGGATGCCCCCAGCACAAAACGCAGCGGCCCGCGCAGCAACTGCGTTGATGCATAGGCAGAGGTCCACGGCACAATGTGATCTTCGCGCGAACCGTACAAGTAGGCCGGCATTTTCAAGCGCGTCAGATCCAATGCGACGTCACCGGCACGGGCGCGCCCAGGCACCTTGAGATTATTTTCCAGATAGGTATTACGGAAATACCACGTGAAAAAAGGCCCGGGCAGGTTGGTGCTGTCGCCGTTCCAGAACAACAAATCGAATGCTGGCGGCGTCTGCCCTTTCAGGTAATTGCCCACCACATAATTCCACACGAGCTCGTTGGGCCGCAGGAACGAAAATGTCGTCGCCAGATCGCGGCCCGCCATCAGACCGCCCTGGCCGATCTGCTGATCCCTTAGCATGGCATGCGCTTCGTCGACGAACACTTGCAGCACGCCGGTGTCATGAAAGTCGAGCAGCGTGGTCAATAGCGTCAGCGAGGCGGCCGGATGCTCACCGCGGGCCTGAGCCAGGGCCAACGCCGATGCCAGCATCGTGCCCCCGACGCAAAACCCCAATGCGTTGACTTGGTCTTGTCCAGAAATGTCGCTGGCAACCTGCAAGGCTTTGAGCACCGCATTATCCAGATACTCGGCCCACGTGGCCTGATCGACGCCATCCGTATCGCTCGACAGCGGATTGCGCCACGACACCATGAACACCGTGTGCCCCTGCGCAACTGCATAGCGCACAAAGGAGTTGGCCGGCTGCAAGTCCAGGATATAGAACTTGTTGATATTGGGCGGCACGATCACCAACGGACGCTCGTAGACCGTATCCGTTTGCGGTGTGTATTGGATCAACTGGAACAACGGATTCTGGAATACGACCTGGCCCGGCGTCGTCGCCACATTGCGGCCGATTTCGAATTGGCTGTCGTCAGTCTGGCTGATGCGGCCTTTACGCAGGTCATTGGCCAGATTGGCCAGGCCGTCACGCAATGCCTGACCCGCCGTGTCAATGATCGACTGTTGTGCGTCAGGGTTGAAAGCCAGGAAATTCGACGGCGACAGCGCATCGACCCATTGCATGATGGAAAACCGCAGCCGGTTGCGCAGCGGCTCGCCCACCTGTGCGGCATCGACCATACGCGAGAGCACCCGCGCCGATAGCAAATACGCATGCGCCATCAACAGATGCTGGCGGCTGGCGGCCCACGCTGCGCCACGAAAACGCCGGTCGGCAGGCGGCGCCAGGACGCCACGCTGCGCCTCGTCGCAAATACGCAGCCACTCTCGCGAGAAGTCGGCTTGGATATCTGCCAGCGCGTCCGGCGCCACGCTAACCGGGACGGGCCAAGCAGCGGAAATAGGGGCGTTCACTTCGACACCTTGTTATGGTCTGGAGCAGGAATGCAGCAGCGACCTGCCTCCCCGCGAGATTAAATCACCTGCGTGACAGCCCGATGGTGCATGGCGCCCCAGAGGCTGTCAATGCGGGTATACAAGAACTCGGGTTTATACCGAAAACGAACTGTCCCGCCACGCGAGCAGCGCCATGCGGCCTGTCGTGCCGTCGCGCCGGTACGAGAAAAAGCGCGCCGGATCCGACACCGTACACAGTCCAGAAGCATGCACGTCCTCAACCCCCGCCCTCCGCAGCCGCAATAGCGCAAGCGCAGGAAGATCTGCCAGCCATTTACCAGGGCGCCCGGCACGCGGCGTAAAGCACGCCAAGGCCTGCGGACCGCCAACGGCAAAGGCCTCGCGCACGTCCTCTCCGACCTCGAAATGGTCGGGGCCGATGCCGGGCCCGACCCAGGCACGCCAGCCACGGGCGGCCGGCGCTTTGGCGCGGAGTTGCCGCAGGGTGTTTTCCAGGACTCCGCCAGCCAGCCCTCGCCAGCCGGCATGAGCCGCCCCGACAACCGTGCCATCCAGATCCGCCATGAACACGGGCAGGCAGTCCGCCACCATGACGGCCAACACCCGTCCGGGGACTGAGGTCACGCTGGCGTCGGCAGCAAACTCCGTCAACCCCGCATCCACTGCCGACGGAGGATTGTCGGCATCGACCACCTCAGTGCCATGGACTTGGCGCAGCCACAAGGGATCGGCAGGAACGGCTGCGCGCACACGGCGGCGATTCTCCTGTACGGTCTCCGGCAAATCGTCGGCACGCAGTCCCAGGTTCAGGGTATCGTGCGGCGACACCCCTACGCCCCCGGCTCGCGTGGTGCAGAAATAGTGCACGCCTGGCCATTGCGGGCCGGTAACAACGGGCAATCCGTGAATCACGCGTTCCATTGTGTGGCTTCCTGGGCTTGTCTCATGTCTTCAGGCGGATCGGCGCGAAAAACGGCTTCGCCACGGCCGCCGGGGTCATCAAAATGCAAGGCGCGGGCATGTAACATCTGCCGCGTCGCGCCGGCGGCCTCGCGTCCGCCATAAATCGTATCGGCCAACAATGGATGCCCCAGGCTGGCCAAGTGCACGCGAATCTGATGCGTACGGCCCGTTTCCAGGCGGCAGACCACCTCGGTCACCGGCTCGCCCGCAGGCGCGCGCCCATGTCTCAAAGGGGAATAGTGCGTAACAGCGGGTTTCGGAGCAATCGGGCGCTCGACGCTCATGCGGATGGGCACGCGCGGATCGCGGCCGATCGCACGATCCACTACACCCGCCGTCTTTAACCAGCCGTGTGCGAGGGCAATGTATTCGCGGCCCATGCTGCGCGCCTGAAGTTGTCGAACCAGATGAGTTTGTGCCAAGTCGTTACGCGCGACCACCATCAAACCGGAGGTATCCTTATCCAGGCGATGCACGATCCCTGCGCGCGCCACCCGGCCCAGCTCTGGGTATCGGTGCAGCAGGCCGTTGAGCAGCGTGCCGTGCCAATTGCCGGCGCCTGGGTGCGTCACCAGCCCCGCGGGCTTGTTCACGACGATCCAGTCGGGGCTTTCGTCCACAACCCCGAATTCGACGGGCTCGGGCGTAAACGCCAGGCTTTCCGGGGCGGGCTGTTCCCAGACGGCGATGACATCGCCGGGGCCGACCACTTGGCGCACCTTGGCGGCCGCCCCATTGACCTGGACCCAGCCGGCCTCGATCCATCCCTGCAGACGGCTGCGGGAATGCCCGTCCAGCAAGGCGGCCAAGACCTTGTCCAGGCGGTCGGCTCGCGTGCCGGGCGGCACAGTAATACACTGAGGTTCGTCATCTGCCGCGAAGCTGGCACTGTCAACGGCAAGGGCGTCTGTATGGGACATGAAGCAAGATCATATAATTCAGCCGTGCCATCCTAACACCAAGGAAACGTATCTCGTGATTTTCCGCTCTGCTGCCCTCTCGAACCGCCCTGCTCTACGCGGCTCGCTCCTGCGCGCGGCCATCGCGCTGTCCGTCGCTCTGACTGTCGCAGGCTGCAGCGGCACCGACACCAAGTATGACAAGACCGCCGGCTGGAGCGCGGAACAGTTGTACACCGACGCCAAAGCTGAAATGGACTCCGGCGGCTGGAACGAAGCGCGCGACCGGCTCACCGCCATTGAAAGCCGATATCCGTTTGGCGTCTACGCCCAGCAAGCCCTGATCGACCTGGCCTACGTCAACTGGAAAGACGGCGAAAACGAACAAGCGCTGGCCGCCATTGACCGGTTCCAGCAGATGTACCCCAATCATCCTGGCACCGATTACATGCTCTACCTGAAAGGGCTGATCAATTTCACCCCTGCCAGTGCGTTCATGAGCAACCTGACGGGCCAGGACCCTGCAGAGCGCGATCCCAAAGGGTTGCGGGCCTCGTACGACGCCTTCAACGAATTGATCAAACGCTTTCCCCAGAGCAAGTACACGCCCGATGCCCAACAGCGCCTCACATGGCTGGTAAACGCCATTGCCATGAACGAGGTCTATGTCGCGCGCTACTACTACGAGCGCGGCGCCTATATCGCAGCGGCCAACCGTGCCCAGACCGTGATCACCGATTTCGAAGGCGCCCCCGCCTCCGAAGAAGCCCTGGTCATCATGTCGGCCTCGTATGGCAAGCTGGGAATGACTGACCTTCAGAACGACGCCCAGCGCGTGCTCAAGACCAACTATCCGGACAGCACCATGGACGAAAAAACGCTGCTGACCGACAAGAGCTGGTGGAACCCGTTCTCGTGGAAATGATCTCCGCGTAGTCGATATGACAATGTGCCGCCCGATGGGCGGCACATTGCATTTATCCCCGACCGACCCGGGGGAGGGACTCGCCATCTGGCTCTGCAGCCGAGCCCGGGGAGCGCTCAGTAATCGCCCTGCTCGCGGCGGGCGTAAAACGCCAGGACCTCGCTCATGTCCCGCGTCCGAGAAAATGGCGGCAACCCACGCCACAAACGCTTGCCATAGGGTTTTTCGACGAGGCGGGCATCCCCGACCATCAGCACCCCCCAATCGCTTTCCGTCCGAATTAATCGGCCAGCCCCTTGCTTCAGGGAAATTGCCGCCTCGGGCAATTGATATTCGGCAAAGGGGTTGCCGCCTCGCTCCCGACAGGCGCGCAGCCGGGCTTCGATCACGGGATCATCCGGCGGAGCAAAGGGCAGCTTGTCGATGGCGACCAGCGTAAGCACATCGCCCGGTAAGTCGATACCTTCCCAGAATGTCGCGCTGCCGACCAGCACCGGATGTTCGAGCTTGCAAAAGCGCTCCAACAGATCGCGCCGCGTCGCATCGCCCTGTTTCAGCAAGGGCCAATCGTATCCCTGATCCTCGAACGTCTCGGCCAACAACGCGGCCACACGATCCACAGCGCGCAAAGTCGTACACAGCACCAAGGTGCCGCCCGGGCTGGCCTCGAGCAGCGGCATCAGCGTCTGTACAAAACGCTCGGCAAAACGCGGCGATTGCGGTTCGGGCATATCGCGCGGCACGAACAGCAAACCTTGGTTGGTATAGTCAAAAGGGGACTCCCAGCGCCCTGTCCGGGCGTCATTCAGTCCTAATTGACGAGTGTAGTGGCCAAAATCCGCCTGCACCGACAGCGTCGCCGAAGTGAGGATCCAAGCCTGGCCAGGTTTACGAAACTTGGAGAACGCCTGAGCCACCGACAAGGGGGCAGAATGCAGCCGGACATGATGCTGCCCGTGCTCGACCCAGCGCACCGCCGGACCGGTAAACAACCTTGCAGCCGCAGCACCTTGCAGTAAAGCGCGAGCGGTGGAAACCCCGTCATCCGAGGATTGACCCGACGCATTTTCGGCAGCATGAGCGGGCTCTTCGCCAGCTGGTGGCTGAGCCGACACAAGAGCTTGCAGGTCCAGACCCCAACCCTCGTCGGCCAGCGTTGAGTCACGTGTGAGACTCGATCCACTGTCGGAGACGGCATCGTCATCCTGAACGCCGATCCGTCCGTCTGAGCCGTCTCTGGCAGGCGTCGCCCACTTTGCCAGGCGCAACGCAATGTCTGCGCCACTGCGGGCGGCTGCAGCCAGATCGGGATGCTTTTCCGCGACGCCGGCCAATGCCCGCGTAGCCGCCTCGACCGCCTGGCGTAGGGCAGCCAGTGCCGCATCAAATTGCTCTGGGTCCGGCATCGCCTCAAAGGTCGCTTTGCGCCCCGGCAGTTGATCCAGGGGTGCGCAGACCAGGCGCAACTCACGGGCAGCGGTTTCCACGTGCCGGCTGACATCAGCCCATTTCGCCGCTTCGCGGGCGTATGCCAGCCCTGCGACCTCCAGGGCGCGGCCGAAATCCAGCAATTGATGGGTCGAGACACTGCTGCCCAAAAATCGCGTCGCGGTGTCCGGCAACTGATGCGCCTCGTCAAAAATCACCGTGTCCGCCTCGGGCAGCAGATCCGTCACGCCTTCTTCGCGTAATACCAGATCGGCCATGAACAAGGCGTGATTGACCACCACGATGTCGGCGTCTTGGGCCTGGCGCCGGGCCTTCACCACAAAACAATCGCGGATGCGCGGACACTCCTGGCCAAGGCAGTTTTCGCGCGTAGACGTCACCCGATTCCAGATATCGGCGTCTTCGGGGATTTTTCCCAGATCGGCGCGATCGCCGGTTTTGGAGATGCCAGCAAAGACCTGGATCTGCCGCAGTTGCGAAATCTCGGTCCGGGACTTCAGAGCGCGCTCGTCGCCTTGCAGACGATCCAGATGATAGTGACAGACATAATTGCCCCGCCCCTTGAGCAGCGCCGCTGTCACGGGCGCGGCCAAGGCAGCGCGCACACGCGGCAAATCGCGGGCAAACAGCTGGTCCTGCAGCGTGCGGGTGCCTGTTGAGATGACGACTTTGCCCCCAGCCACCATGGCGGGCACAAGATAAGCCCAGGTCTTGCCAATACCGGTCCCGGCCTCGGCCACCAGGGTCGCGCGATCGGTGATGGCCTGGCCGATCGCCTGCGCCAGCTCGACCTGGGCCGGACGGGGGCTATAGCCAGGCAGCGCCTTGCTCAACGGGCCGTCAGCGGCAAAAAACTCGGAAATATCCAGATCTAGCATCAAACACATCAACGATTAGGGGCGCTCAATGATACTCCGAGCCCCCAGGGCACCGTGCTCAAAATAGCCCTCAACATGCGCCCTGTCGCCGCCTTGTGGCAAAATCCGGCCCTTGATTTCCCTTTGCAGCCGTATCGAGATGCCTGACACTTCCGCCACCACGAGCACTGCGCCCAGCGTCGACCAAGCCCGTATCCTTGCCCAGCTTGCCACCGAGCTGGGCAGCCGCCCCTCCCAAATCGCCGCTGCCGTCGAGTTGCTGGACGACGGCGCCACCGTGCCTTTCATCGCACGCTACCGCAAAGAAGCGACCGGCGGTCTGGACGACACGGTGCTGCGTAACCTAGAAGTCCGATTGGGCTACCTGCGCGAGCTCGAAGAGCGGCGCGGCGCCATCCTGGAGTCCATCACGCAACAGGGCAAACTTACGCCCGAATTGCAACAGGAAATTGCCACCGCAGATACAAAGCAACGCCTGGAAGACCTGTACGCCCCGTACAAACCCAAGCGCCGCACCCGTGCCCAGATCGCTCGCGAAGCCGGACTGGAGCCTCTGGCCGACGGCATCCTGGCTGACCCGGCATGTGACCCCGCCGAGTTGGCGGCCCAATACCTGAATCCCGAAGCCTCGATCAACGACGCCAAGGCAGCCCTGGACGGGGCCCGCGACATCCTGGCCGAGCGCTACGCCGAAAACGCCGATCTGCTGGCCGACATGCGCGACCACTTGTGGTCCACCGGCCTGTTGTATGCCAAAGTCGCCGAAGGCAAAGAAACCGAAGGCGCGAATTTCCGCGACTGGTTCGACTTCAACGAGCCGGTGCGCACCCTGCCCTCGCACCGTATCCTTGCGCTCATGCGAGGCCGCCAACAAGGCGTACTCGAGCTGCGCCTGGGCCTGGAGGCCGAATTAGAGGCCCAGACGCCGCATCCCTGCGTCGCGCGCGTGGCAAGCTTCCTGAAGCTCGGCAATGACCTGTTCGCCCTGGACGCCTCGCCGCGTTCACGCTGGCTGGGAGAAGTCTGCCGCTGGACTTGGCGCGTCAAGCTGTTGACCGCCTTTGAAAGTGAGCTATTTGGCCGTCTGCGCGAAGAAGGCGAAGCCGAGGCTATCCGCGTATTCGCTGCCAACCTGAAAGATTTGCTGTTGGCCGCACCGGCCGGCCCCAAAGCTGTGCTGGGCCTGGACCCCGGGATCCGCACCGGCTGCAAGGTCGCCGTCATCGACCGCACCGGCAAGGTCGTCGATACCGCCACCGTGTACCCGTTCGAGCCGCGCCGTGATCGCGAAGGCACAATCGCCACGCTGGCCGCCCTGGCAGCTCGTCATAAAGTCGAGCTGATCGCCATCGGCAACGGCACCGCATCTCGCGAAAGCGAAAAACTGGTGGCCGACATGATGAGCCAGTATCCCGATCTGAAACTGACTCGGGTGGTCGTCTCGGAGGCCGGCGCATCGGTGTACTCCGCCTCGGAAACTGCCGCGCAGGAATTCCCCGATCTCGATGTCACGCTGCGCGGCGCCGTGTCCATTGCTCGCCGCCTGCAAGACCCCCTGGCCGAACTGGTCAAGATCGATCCCAAAGCCATTGGCGTCGGCCAGTACCAGCACGATGTCAATCAACGCGAACTGGCGCGCTCGCTAGACGCGGTGGTCGAAGACTGCGTGAACGCTGTCGGCGTCGATGTGAATACCGCCTCGGCGGCCCTGTTGGCACGCGTGTCGGGGCTGAATTCCCTGCTGGCCAAGAACATCGTCACCTGGCGCGATGAAAATGGCGCATTCCCAACGCGGGAACAACTGCGCAAAGTCCCCCGCTTCGGAGAAAAGGCTTTTGAACAGGCCGCCGGCTTCCTGCGCATCCCGAACGGCGAAAACCCGCTGGACGCCTCGGCGGTACACCCCGAGGCCTACCCCGTGGTCGAACGCATCGTGGCCAAGATCAAGACCGATGTTCAGCAGATCATCGGTCAACGCGAAGCCCTGAAAGGCGTATCTCCGTCCGATTTTACGGACGAGCGTTTCGGCCTGCCGACTGTGCGCGACATTTTCGCCGAGCTGGAAAAACCGGGCCGCGATCCGCGCCCTGAGTTCAAGACCGCGCAGTTCAAGGAAGGCGTGGAAACGCTGAACGACTTGTACCCCGGCATGATTCTCGAAGGCGTCGTCACCAACGTGGCCAACTTTGGCGCGTTCGTGGACATCGGCGTGCATCAGGACGGTCTGGTGCACATCTCGGCCCTGGCTGAGAAATTCGTCAAGGATCCGCGCGATGTCGTGCGCGTGGGGCAAACCGTCAGCGTCAAAGTGCTGGAAGTCGATGTCGCCCGCAAGCGCGTCGCCTTGACCATGCGCTTGAATGATACGGCCCAGCCTGCACGCCGTAGCGGCAATGATGCGCCTCGCAGCAACGGCGCGCCGCGCAATGGCGGCGGTGGCGGTGGCCGACGTCCTCAGGCAGACGCTGGCCGCAACGAGCCGCGCAACAGCGCCATGGCGGATGCCTTCGCCAAACTCAAGCGTTAAAAGCGGCTGCTAAACCGTCACCAGGACCCGCCTGTCAAACAGGAAACGATTTGGCAGACGGGTTTATTCTCTGTTCGTTGTTGATGGCGGATCCGACATCGGGGCCAGATTACCCCCAGGAATCATAGGCCCCGCCAACGCGTTAAACTGGACGCTCTGTCCAATCACGCTTTATCCGCCATACTCATGAGTACCCGCGTTCTAACCGGCATCACCACTACTGGCACCCCTCACCTCGGTAACTGGGCTGGCGCCATCCGTCCAGCCATCAACGCGAGCACCCTGCCTGGTACCGACGCGTTTTACTTCATGGCGGACTACCACGCATTGATCAAATGCGATGATCCGGCCCGCGTGGCGCGCTCCCGCCTGGAAATCGCCGCCACCTGGCTAGCCGGAGGCCTCGACCCCGAACGCGTGACGTTTTACCGTCAATCGGACATTCCCGAGATTCCCGAACTGTGCTGGATCCTGACCTGCGTCACGGCCAAGGGGCTGATGAATCGCGCCCATGCCTACAAAGCCTCGGTGGACCAAAACACTGCCAAGGGGGTCGACCCGGATGACGGCATCACCATGGGGCTGTTTTCCTACCCCGTGCTGATGGCAGCGGACATCCTGATGTTCAACGCGAACAAGGTCCCGGTCGGGCGCGATCAAACCCAGCACCTGGAAATGGCGCGCGATATCGCCCAGCGCTTTAACCATCTCTACGGCGGCGAATATTTCGTCCTGCCGGAAGTCGTCATCGAAGAGTCCGTCGCCACCCTGCCGGGCCTGGACGGACGCAAGATGTCCAAGAGCTACAACAACACAATTCCGTTGTTCGAGGGCGATGCGAAATCGTTGCGCGCAGCCGTCATGCGCATCGTGACTGACTCGCGTCAGCCGGGCGAACCCAAGGACGCCGAAGGCTCGCACCTGTATACGCTATATCGGGCCTTTGCCACCGAAGCCGAATCGTCTGCTTTTCGCAAAGAGCTCGAAGGCGGCATGGGCTGGGGCGACGCCAAACAAGCCCTCTACGAGCGCCTGGACCGCGATATCGCACCTATGCGCGAACGCTATCAGGCTCTGATGGCCCATCCCGAGCGTATCGAAGACATTCTGCAAGCCGGCGCAGAAAAGGCCCGCAAGCTGGCGACGCCGTTCATGGCGCAATTGCGCGAGGCCATCGGCCTGCGCCGTCACACGGCGATTGCGGTGGCCAACAAAGCCACTGCCAAGAAATCCAGCAAAGCGGCGCGCTTTGTCAGTTTCCGCGACGACGACGGAACGTTCCGTTTTCGGTTGCTGGGTGCGGACGGCCAAGAGCTCTTGCTGTCACGCAGCTTTGAGAATCCAAAAGAGGCAGGCGCCGTGATGCAACGGCTGCAGGCGATTGGCGACCAAGACATTCTGCATGTGGACGGGCTAGCCTATACGGCAGTGCTGGATGGTGCGGCTATCGCTCAAGGTCCTGCCGCCGCCGACGAAACCCAACGCGATGCGCTGTTGGCGCAAGTGCGCCAAGCCCTGGCTGCGCAGGGCTGACGGGGCCGCGCACGAAGTCTGCGCCAAGCCAGAGCTGTGCTGATTCCCACGTAGATGTGCGGGAATCAGGACAGCCGATGATGTTCCGGCACAAAGACTTTCTAGAAACCGTACAAGCGCGCGGGATTTTCAACCAGCACGCGCGCGCGCACCGCCTCGTCAGATAGCCAGGCATTGATCTCCTGCGCCAATCGTGGACTGCCTATGTGCCGATAGGCACTGACCTCGAGCGGCGATTTGCCCGGTTCGCGATTGGTATGCGGCCAGTCACTGGCCCATAGCATGCGATCAGGATTGGCGCCGATGAATGCTGCGGCCAATCCCGCTACTGCCTCGCCGGCCGTGCCGGATGGATCGATACGATATGGTGCGGACAGTTTCACGTAGGCCGCCCCCGACGCGACCAAACGCAACACGGCCTGCACCCGCGAGTCTGTCAATGCGGCGCCCGCCGGCACGCCGGCAAAATGATCCAACACTACCGGCACAGGTAAGGTTTGCAATATGGGAACGACCTCTGCAATAACGTCCAGCGAGGCGTACACCTGCAAGTGCCAATCCAGCGGCGCCACACGCCGCGCCCACGCTTGCAAGTCATCACGCATACGTTGCGTATCGCGGCTGCCTACGCTTTCCAGATTCAGCCGCAACCCGCGCACACCCAATGAATGAAAATCCCGGAGCTGCGCATCGTCAGCACTGTCATCCAATACGGCGACGCCACGCCCTGCCCCGTCCAGGTCGCGTAAGCCATCGAGCATGCAGGCATTGTCGGTGCCATACACACTGGGCTGCACGATCACCGCACGGCTGATGCCCAGTGAACTCATGTGCTGCTTCAGATCGGACACCGAAGCGCGCCCAGGCGTGTAATGACGATCGGCCGCCATAGGATAACGGACCGGGTCACCCACGACATGAACGTGGCAGTCGCAAGCGCCGGCAGGCAGAGGGGGCGTGGCCATCATCATGCCGCCCGCAGGTGGGCCAGCACAGCCTGGCCAGCGGCACGCGTACCCAGCTTGCCGCCAACATCGGCCGTACACTGGCCCGACGCGATCGTGGCAGCCACGGCAGCTTCGATTGCAGCGCCAGCATGCAGGAATTTCGCACCGCCCTTACGTTGGCCATACCAGGTCAACAGCATCGCAGCCGATAGCAATTGCGATGCAGGATTGGCCAGATCCTTGCCGGCGATATCGGGAGCCGAGCCGTGCGCAGCCTGTCCCATCGCGTGATCGCGCCCCGCGTTCAATGAGCCGCCCAAGCCCAAACTTCCCGACAACTCAGCAGTCAGGTCAGACAAAATGTCGCCAAACATATTCGTCGTCACAATCACGTCATAACGATCAGGCGCGCGCACCACATGAGCCATCATCGCATCGACGATGACGTCGTCGACCCGCACCTCGGGAAATTCCTTGCCCACCTCGTGACACATATCGATGAACATGCCATCACCGATTTTCAGCACGTTCGCCTTATGTACGATCGTGACGTGCTTCTTGCGCGTCATTGCCAGTTCAAAAGCAGAGCGTGCAATGCGCTCGCAGCACTGGCGAGTGATACGGCGCAATGATACGACGACGTCTGGGGTAATCAGCATTTCACTGCCGCCGGATTCGATATTGCGGTCGGCGTAAAAGCCTTCGGTGTTCTCCCGCACAACCACCAGATCGAATTCGCCTAACCGTGCAGGCATGCCCGGGTATGTACGGGCTGGACGGATGTTGGCATAGAGGTCCAGATTCTTGCGGAAAAACTTCGAAGGATTGATTTCGCCCTTGGACTCGTCCTTGAAGTCGTAGGTCGCCATCGGCCCCAGCATCAGGCCGTCGGCAGCCAGAACTTTCTCCAGCAATGCCGGCGTCACCGTAGCGCCATGACGCTTGAGGCTGTCGTGCCCGGCCACGTCGTGGTCCAACTGCAAACCCAGATCGAAACGCTGCGACACAGCCTGCAGCGCATCCACCGCTACCGCCATCGTTTCAGGCCCGATGCCGTCGCCCGGCAATACAACGATCTTCATGAGAACACCTCGAAAATAAATGACGTTAAGACTCGACAGACACGCCGGTTTGCGCAACCAGGCGCTGATACTTTTCCATTTCGCGACGGACAAACGCGGCGAATTCTTCGGCAGTATTCGGCCGGATGACGACGCCGTCTGCCTCGAAACGCTTGCGTATAGAGTCATCAGACAGCGCAGCATTGATGTCTTGGTTCAAGCGTTGCACGATAGGTGACGGCGTTGCGGCTGGCGCAAAATAACCGCCCCATAAGCTGAACTCGAATCCTGCCACCGTACCTTCGGCCACTGCGGGCACATCCGGCAGCGCAGCGATGCGCTCGGGCGTAGAAACCGCCAGAGCCTTCAGCTTGCCCGCGGAAACATGTGGCATTGCGGCGGCCGCGCTGGAAAAGAAAAAATCAACGTGCTGACCCAGCAAATCTGTCATTGCCTGGCCCGCGCCTTTATAGGGCACATGCACCATCGAACTCTTGGTGCCCAACGCCAATGCCGCTGCTGCCAGATGACCTGGCGTGGCTGTGCCGGATGAGGCATACGTCACATTATCCGGTTTAGCCAATGCAGCCTCGATTAACGCCGGCAGCGTCCTGTACGGCGAGCCTGCCGGCACGACGAGTACCAGCGGCGAGTCGCCAACCAACGCAACGGGTACAAAATCTTTTTGCGGGTCATAACCCAGATCGCGCATCGCAAAAGGGTTTACCGCCATTTCGCCGGTCTGCCCCAGCAACAGGCGATACCCATCCGGGTCGTCGCGCGCCACCATCCGGGCACCGATCGCGCCCGATGCGCCGGGCCGGTTTTCCACCACAACGGTTTGCTTTAATGATTGGCTGAGCTTTTCGCCGATCAGACGCGCAAACACATCACCTTGGCCGCCAGGCGCATACGGAACGATCACCGTCACGGGCTGCGACGGATAACCTGACTGGGCATAGGCCGCGCGGCCGCCAACAGTCATCCAAGCAGCAACAGCAGCGCCTGCGCCGGCGAGCAGACGCCGGCGAGCCGGCTGCTGAGGCAACGAATCTTTAAACATAGAGAGTCTCCTGCACTGACACATCAATCCAGGCGCATGCCGGATTGCTTCACCACGCCGCGCCATAGCGCCAGCTCCGCAGACAAAGCCTTGCCAAAATCCTCAGGCGTACCTGCAAACAAGTCTGCGCCCTCGTTTGTCAATCGTTGACGAACCAGATCCGCGGATGCGGCTTCGTTCACGGCGGCATTCAACTGCTGCACGATCGGCGCAGGCGTACCGGCAGGCGCCAGAATGCCCCACCACGTGGAAATATTGAAGTCAGGCACGCCAGCCTCTGCCATGGTCGGCGCATCGGGAAACAAGGGCGAACGCTGCGCTCCGGTCACCGCCAGCAACTGCACCCGCCCTTCTTTCACTTGCCCCAAAATGGTCGGTACCGTCGCGAAGAACACTTGCACGCGGCCTGCCAGCAGATCCACTGTCGCCGGACCGCTGCCTTTATATGGCACATGCATCATCTGCACCTTGGCCTTTTGCTTGAACAGCTCACCCGACAAATGGTTGATGCTGCCTGAGCCTGCAGAGCAGAAATTGATTTCATCGGGTCGCTCAGTGGCCAGCTTGCGCAAATCCGCGATCGATTTCGCACCCAGGTCTTTATTGGCCACGACCAACAACGGGCCGCGGCCGATCAGCGCGACAGGTGCGAACGATTTCTCCACGTCATAATTGCTGGAGACCTCCGCCGCCGCGTTGGTGACAAACGTCGATGTCGCGAACAACAAGGTATATCCGTCGGGGCTCGCATGCGCCACGTTATTCGCGCCAATAGAGCCCCCGCCGCCGCCATGATTTTCCACCACCACAGGCTGCCCCAGACGTTCGCTCAAAGTGCGCGCCATATCGCGTGCAATACTATCCGTGCCGCCGCCTGCTGCAAACGGCACCACCAACTTGATCGGCTTTGTCGGAAAACCCTGTGCGCACGCCAAGACCGGCATAACGCATGCAACGGTTAAAGCGGCATATCGACGGATGTGCTTGAAGTAATGCATAAGGCGATGTCTCCTGATTGTCTGGACTGACTGAGTTCTTTTGATGAATTGGGACAGACTCTGTTGCTCTGAACGCGCCAAGAACGTTCGATACGCGAATACGTCAACCGCGCTGCCGCAGCATCTTGAGGCGCTCGAGCAATGCCTGATGAATGTGGTGCCGGGCGGCAGCTGCAGCACGATCGGGATCGCGGCTGCGGATGGCGTCCACAATATCGCTGTGCTCTTTCATCGCGACCTTCGCGCGCGCCTTGGAGCTCAACGTGCTGCGTCCCAGCAGATAAGTGGTATCGGTCAAAGAGCGCAACGAACGGATCAAATGCCGGTTATGGGCCGCGCTGTAAATAGCGTCATGAAAACGCAGATTCAACGCTACGGGATCCGTATCGCCTTCGTCCAGGATGGCCTGCATGTTGGCGATTTCGGCGTCTGTCGCATGCTGAGCTGCCATCGCGGCAGCGGCGGATTCCAGCACCTCGCGCATGGCATAGAGCTCGCCCACCTCTTGCTGATCCATCGTAGCCACGACCATGCCTCGTCCGGGCTCGTGACGCAGCAGGCCCTCATCCTGGATCCGTTTGAGCGCCTCGCGCACGGGCGTACGCCCCATGTCCAGCAACGCCGCGACCTCGATCTCGCGCAACCGCATTCCCGGCGTGAATTCGCCCATGAAAATGCGTTGCTTGATCTCGTTATAGGCGGCAAACGCCTGTGAACTGGTTTGCGGGATGGGCATGGTTGTCTCTATATATTCGTAAATATATTTTTGCATACAAAAAATCGAGACGCAAATAGAGCAGCGACGCCGGTCTTATTTTTGACAGAGCTCTGAACGCCTGCACTCTCCCGCCTGCCTGTCAGGAGCTATGCTGGGGAAACACCTTTCAGATAGCGGGTGTGGCCTCTTGGCATCCACCGGATACTTTGATTTCCATTTTTCTCACGTTGTGAAGTTTGGAGGCAGTGATGCGTAAACTATCTTTATGTGATCTTTCTAGTGTGTATGGCGGCGTCAGCGCGATCCCTAGCCCGGATATAGAGCTTCAGAAGACGCTGTTCTTGAGTATGGCAGCTCACGCCACCGGCTACGCCGTCGGTCAAGTACTGGGCGGCCAGTTGGATTTTGGAGATGCAGCAAAGTCAACGAAAGACGGCTTGATCGTACCGTTCGTCGGCAGTTCCGCCTTGCGTTGCGTTGATGCGGGGACGGACATGGCAAGACTGCGCCAAGCCGCCGTCATCGCCGTGGCTGGGCTGTATGGATTGGCGGACGGTTGGGACAATGCCCACTCGCATACTTTGGAGCTGCGCTGGTAAAGCCGTGTTGGGAAGCAGCGCAGGGCCTGATTCATTCGCGCCAAGCATACTGCGCTGGACGGCGGCATCGCGCCGCCGGGTACATGCGGGATGACGGCGACTTTAGCCCTGCTCCGCTCGCCACGCCTTATAACGCGCCAGATTCTGCTCGTTAGGCGGATACAAACCTGGCAACGGCGTGCCTGCCTCGACCTCGGACATGATCCATCCCTCCATGCGCTCTTGCTCGACAGAGGCTTCGACCACATCATTGATCAGGTCTGCGGGAATCAATACTGCGCCATCTCGATCGAGCACGATGTAATCGTTCGGGAAAACTGCAACGCCGCCGCAACCTACTGGCTCCTGCCACCCGACAAAGGTCAAGCCGGCAACGGATGGAGGCGCTGCGCCGCCGTTTGCCCATACGGGCAGTCCCGTGCCCAATACGCCCTCGAGGTCACGCACCACGCCGTCTGATACCAGCGCACTGACGCCACGCTTTTTCATACGCGCGCACAGAATGTCGCCGAAAATCCCCGCATCACTGACACCCATCGCGTCTACGACAGCGATAGCGCCTTCGGGCATGGCCTCGATCGCCGCACGCGTGGAAATGGGAGAGGACCAGGAAGCCGGTGTCGCCAAATCCTCGCGAGCGGGAACAAAGCGTAAAGTAAAGGCGCGGCCAACGATGCGCTTGGTAAAAGGAGCCAGCGGAAACGCACCGCGCAGCCAGACATTGCGCAAGCCCTTCTTGAGCAGAACGGTGGTCAGCGTCGCGGTCGTGACACCCTCCAGGGCTTGTTTGATCTTCGGTTCAATGGGCAATGCATCTACGGACATATGAGGCTCCTGAAGCGAATAAGAGAACAAACGGGAAAATCAATCGGCCAGATCGGCCAATAGACGTTGCTTGCCTGCCAGTACGTGTTGTTCGGCCAGCTCGCCAGCGCGAACCACGTCACCTGCCTTGATGGCCTCGACAATGCCTCGGTGCTCTGCATTGGAACGATTCATTTTGGCGGTGTAATTGAAAAATTTACGGCGAAACAGATGCAGCTCGTTGACATACTCGGTGTATGCACGCGCCGCATGGCGGTTGTTGCTGTATTCCAGGATCAAGTCGTGGAACTTCAGGTTCAGCTCGTAATAGCTGCCGCCGTCGGAGATTTCGGCTGCGGCCTCCATCTGGGCCAATAGATCCTCCAGTGCAGCGGTGCGCTCGGGCGACAAGTATTCGGTCGTGCGCCGTGCCGCATAGCCAAAGATCAACGCACGCAGATCATAGCTCTCGAGCATGTCCCGCATCGACATCTGGCGCACGAACATGCCCCGGTGCGGTACGGCAGTGACCAGGCCGCTGCCAGCGAGGATGCGTATGGCCTCGCGGATCGGTCCCCTGCTGAACCCCATCTGCTGCGCCAACGCGGCCTCGTTCAGCCGTGAACCCGGCGCGATGTCGCCCGAATAGATCAGACGCTTGATTTCCTCGGCCGCGGTCGCCGCGAGCAACGGTAGCTTTTGTTCGGATGGTTCAGTCATAGGCACGAAAAAGTGAGCAGGACGTGTCGCTGCGACAAGGCGATTATGACGGCAAATTGTACCTGTGCGCGGTCTGATCGACCCAAATCGAAGACAAATTTCAAATTATCGTATTCGATTTAAATAAAAGTGTTGACACTTTTTCGATGGCTTCATACGATGGATTCACAAAACAAGAGCAAAAACTGGCCGTGCCCGTAGGGCCCGGCTCTCGCCTGGCCCATCGCCTCGCGGTAAGGATGGGCCCGCCACGTCATGAGAGGAGCACTCGCCCATGTCTGACACGCAACACTCGCTGCCCTTGTCGCCCTACCGGGTCATCGATCTGACCCGGGTACGCGCCGGCCCGACGGCCGTACGCCAATTGGCAGACTGGGGAGCGGAAGTCATCAAAATCGAAGAGCCCGTCAACCCTGCCACCGAAACAGAGATGGGAGGGATGAGACTGGGCCCCGACTACCAGAATCTGCAGCGCAATAAGAAGAGCCTCACGCTCAATCTGAAGAGTGCCGAAGGACGGGCTGTGCTCGAAAAACTGGTGCAAAACGCCGACGTCATCGTGGAAAACTACCGGCCCGACGTCAAACATAGACTCGGCATCGATTACGACACACTGCGGCAGATCAACCCTCGTCTGGTCTACGCGAGCATTTCGGGTTTTGGCCAGGATGGTCCCTATGCCAAACGTCCTGGCTATGACCAAATTGTGCAAGGCATGGGCGGATTGATGTCAGTCACCGGACTGCCCGAATCCGGACCTGTGCGCGCAGGCATTGCCATCGCCGACACGACGGCCGGCCTGTATTGCTCGATCGGTATTTTGATCGCACTGCTGGATCGCGAACGCACGGGTGTCGGCCAATGGGTGCAGACCTCATTGTTGGAGGCCCAGTTGGCAATCCTGGACCTGCAGGCCGCCCGTTGGCTCGTGGCAGGCGAAGTCCCGGCGCAGGCGGGCAACAATCATCCCACCATCATTCCGACAGGCTTGTTCACCGCTCAGAACGGTCCGATGACATTGCAGGTGCCCGGTCAGCTGATGTGGGAACGCCTGTGCAAGGCGCTGGACAAGCCGCAGTGGCTGGACAACCCGAAATACCGTACCAACCGGGACCGATCCATCAATCGCGAAGCACTCAATCAGGAAATCAACGCGATCTTTGTCCAGCAGCCTCGTGAATACTGGATCGAAAAACTCAACGCAGCCGGCCTGGCTTGTGGCGCGGTCAACACGGTGGATCAGGCTTTTGCCGATCCGCAAGTGCAGCATCTGGGTATCGCGTGGCCGGTACGGCACCCCCAACTCGGCGATATCCAGCTGGTTGGCCAGCCCATCAAGAGCAGCCGTTACCAACCGACGTTGCGCACGGTTGCGCCCATGCCGGGCGAACACAATACCGAGATTCTGCAAGGACTGGGCATAGAGCCGTCCGAACTCCAGACGCTAAGGAACCAGCATGTCATCTGAGCACACTCCCGCGCTGCGTTATCAAAAGGAAGGTGGTGTGGCCACACTGTCCATTGATCATCCCACGCGGCATAACGCGATGACGTTCGACATGTGGGCGGCATTGCCCGGGCTAATTGAACAGGCAGACGCTGATACCGATGTACGTGTAGTAGTACTGCGCGGCGCAGGCGAAAAAGCCTTTTCGTCGGGATCGGATATCTCGCAATTCGGCGAACGTCGCAGCACCGAAGCCGGCGTGAAACTGTGGAACGACACAGTGGTAGCCGCGGCAGACCGCCTGGTCCGATTGGGCAAGCCCACCGTGGCGCTGATCCGCGGATTATGTTTTGGGGGGGGTGTCGGACTGTCATTGCATTGCGATCTGCGTTTCGCGACGCCTGATGCGAGCTTCAGCATTCCCGCAGCAAAGCTGGGGGTGGGCTATTACCCTGCTTGGCTTAAACGGTTGTCATCGCTCGTGGGACCTGCCGTGGCAAAGGAGATCATGTTCACGGCCCGCCGATACGATGCAGCCCAAGCGTTGAAGATAGGCCTGGTCAACGATGTGCGTGACGAGGCCGAAACACTGGAACTCGTCACCAGGATGGCGAGCCTGGCGCCGCTGAGTCTGCGCGCCAGCAAGATGGCCATCGACGAAGCCGTCGAGCCAGGCAAGTACGGCGACGAAGCCTGCCAACAAGCACTGCGCATGTGCTTTGCCAGCCAGGACTACAAAGAAGGCCAGGCGGCATTCCGGGACAAACGGCCGCCCGTATTCGCTGGCCGCTGATCTTCGTCCGGCGACGGCCGGCAACCGGAAAGAGGAGACAGAAGGTGAAGATAGAAAAAATCACCGCCACGCTGCATCGGCATGAGATCGACCTGCCCGATATCGGCAAATCGATCGAGAGCCGCATGTTCGTCTTTGTCGAAGTCACGACCGACGAATGCCAGAGCGGGTTTGGTATCACAGGTTCGATCCTGCCGTGGGCCGTCATCGCCTGCATAGAAAATCATCTCGCACCAGCGCTGAAGGGACGTGACGCATTGCACACCGAAGCGATTCACGCGCACGTGTGGAAACAGCTGAACAGCCGCGCCTATACCGGCGTGATTTCCAATGCGCTGTCGGCCATTGACGTTGCGCTATGGGATTTGCGCGGCAAGCAAGAGTCGCGCTCTGTGCATGAGCTGCTGGGCGGATTTCGGAATTGGGCGCCGACTTATGCGACCTTTGGCTATCCGTTTTTTGATGAAAGGCAGCTCGCTGACTACGCGCGCAAATTCATCGACGATGGCCACACGATGCTGAAGATGGTGGTCGGTGGAGAACCCTCGCGCACGTGGCGCGACGACGTTCGGCGCGTGCACGCCGCACGCGAGGCCATAGGGTCGGACGCGGCACTGATGATAGACGCCAATTGCTGGTTCAATCCCTATGAGGCGCGCTTGCTGTGCCGCGCGATCGAGGACTGCGAACTGATGTGGTTCGAAGAGCCTATCCAGCAAAATGATGCTCGTGCACTGGCAGACCTGCGGGCCAATACTTCAATACCCATTGCCGCCGGACAAATGGAAGGCCATCGTTGGCGCTATCGCGAACTGGTCTCGCATCATGCGGTAGATGTCTTGCAACCTAACGTGCTCTATAACGGCGGCTATACCGAATCGCTGAAGGTGGCGCATCTGGCGCAGGCCTACAACCTGCCCATGGCCAACGGTGGTGGCTGGCCAATTTTCAATATGCATCTACTGTGCGGTCTGATGAATGGCGGACCGGTCGAATTCCATTACGGGATGTGGCAAACGGGCAAGCATTTCTTTTACGGCACCCCAGACCCCGTGAACGGCCGCATGACCTTATCGGGCAAGCCTGGATTGGGATTTACACCTAACTACGATGCGTTGGACGCGGCCCGTATCACGGACCCGTCTCAAAGCCGATTCGAAGGGCGCGATAGCCACGGATATCTGCTGCGCGAGGCCATCCCGGCGATATAGCCCCCAGTTTCCGCAGTTCTACAAAGACTCACATCGGGCCTGCAGTTGACTGCTCGCCCACGAGCACCTTTACCGCAAGGCAGTTCCGGCAGCAAAACAAAATCCGGTCCATGGCACCGGATACATCCTGGAGGAAGACAAATGAATATCTCTATCGCCGCCCGCCTGGCGACGGCCTGCGCAGCGCTTGCACTACTGTCTGCACCGGCCTCGGCCAATGCGGAGTATCCAGAAAAGAACATCCGCATGATCATTCCGTTTGGTGCGGGAGGGGGCAGCGATGTGCTGGCTCGCACGATCGGCTCGGTCATCAAGGACCTTAAACTCGTACCGGTGGATTTCATGTATGAAAATCTGCCGGGCAGCAGCGGTGCGCGCGGTTACAAGGAAGCGTCGCGCCGCAAGGGCGACCCATACACGATGGCAACGGTCAGCGTGAGTTTTTTCACGACGCCGCTGCTGGGCAGGGCGCCGTTCAAACAAGATGATTTCACGCCTATTGCGGCGATTTCCATGTCGCCGTATGTGCTGGCGGTAAAGAGCGACTCGCCTTATCAATCGCTGAAAGACATGGCCCAATCCAAACGGCTGACTACGGGCACGGTAGGCGTGGTCTCGGACGCTCGGCTGCTGGCGGACATGGTAAGCAAGCAGATGAAGGTCAAAGTAGACGTAGTGCCCTTCGATGGCGAAGGGGAAATCACAACGGGAGTATTGGGCAAGCATATCGATTTCATGTTTGGCAATCCCAGCGAAATCATGCCTCAGATCGAGGCTGGCACTATGCGCGCCCTGGCAGTGAGCGCAGGGCAACGGCTGTCCTCGATGCCTGATGTCCCGACGTTCAAGGAACAAGGCTACGACATCGAACACACCATGCTGCGCAGCGTCGTGATGCCCAAGGGCGTCAAACCGGAGGTCGTCGCGTACTGGGAAAACGTGCTGCGTAAAGTCGCAGAGAGCAAAGAGTGGAAAGAGCGCTATCTGGACCGCTACAAGGACGAACCGCGCTACGAAGACGCGAAACAGACTGCGGCGCTGATCCAGCAAACCAATCAGCGCTATGTCGCCATCATGAAGGAACTGGACATCATCAAATAACTACCGGAACGCCGATCATGAAAATCGAAACACTCGATCGTGTTTTTGCAATGTTCTTGTTTCTGTTGGGGTTGAGCATTGCATATTTCGCGCCCTCCTATGGCTATATGAGCGATGGCAATCCTGGCGCAGGTTTTTTTCCGTTATGGGTGGGATTAGCCATATCAGGGCTGAGCATGGTGAATTTCGTGCGCAGTGTTGTGTGCAAGGAAAAACTGACTCAGGAAATCGCATTGCCCAGCCTGATCAAACCGGTGGCCCTCACGGGTGCCCTAGTGGCCTTTGTATTTCTGGCTGAACCGTTGGGCATGATGCTGGCATGCGCGGCATTGGTGTTTGCCATAGGCTGGATAATCCGCCCGCGTTGGGACCGGGTTTTCACGGCAAAAATCGTCGCAACGGCAGTGCTGTTTCCGGTCGCCGGCGAACTGGCATTCGGCGTGTATCTTGGCGTGCCCTTGCCCAAAGGATTGTTGGGAATCTGACTGTACGCACATTAGATGAGGGAACAACATGGACTCCATCGTCCTGCTACTCGAAGGGATAGTCAACGCGCTGTCATGGTCGGTGCTGACTGCCACGCTGATCGGTGTCTTGATCGGATTGCTCGTCGGTGTGTTGCCGGGTTTAGGCCCCGCGGCCGGTGTAGCGATCATGCTGCCCGTGGCAGTCGGCTTTGGCGGTGTCGAAGCCATTGCCGGTTTGGGCGGGATTTATTACGGCGCCATGTTTGGTGGCGCTGTTACCTCCATCCTGCTAGGGATCCCCGGTGAATCCGCATCGGTCATGACCGTCTTGGATGGCTACGCGATGGCCAAACAAGGCAAGGCGGGCGAGGCGTTAGGCATCAGTGTGTTTTCCTCGTTCGTCGGCGGCATATTCGGTCTGCTGGTCATGGCGCTGCTGGCATTGGCAATCGCGCGCGTAGCCATTGAATTTGGACCAACCGAAATGACGGCCGTCATGGTGCTAGCCTTTTCGCTGGTGAGCGTGCTGGGCGGACGGAACATCATCAAAGGGTTCACTGCGCTGTTTCTAGGTATCTGGATCGGTATGATAGGCATGGACCCCATCTCGGGACCGCCACGCTATACCCTGGGATCTATGGACCTGCTTGATGGAGTGGACTTCACCATCATTGCTGTCGGCATATTCGGGCTCGCGGAGATATTTTTCAACCTTTCGGAAAAGACAGAAAGCACCCGGGCTGCAGCCAGTTATTCATTGCGCTCGTTACTGCCCCGTGTGAGCCACATGATCCGCTGCAAAGGTGCGGTGGTACTAGGATCCATCATGGGTTTTCTCGTGGGCGTGCTGCCTGGTGTGGGTGCGACGGCGGCCACGATGCTGGCCTACGCCGCTGCGAAAAAGGTATCGCGCACACCAGAAGAGTTTGGCAAAGGCGCCATGCAAGGCGTTGCGGCCCCTGAGGCTGCAAACAACAGCGCGGCCTATGTGTCCATGGTGCCTATGTTCACACTGGGCATTCCTGGCTCGGCGACGACAGCCATCATGCTGGGAGGACTCCTGATGTTGGGCCTGCAGCCGGGGCCATTGCTGTTCACGAACAATCCGGATTTTGTGTGGACGGTGTTCGGCAGTTTCTGGGTGGGCAACGTCATGCTGTTGTTCCTGACGCTGCTGATGATTCCTCTGCTGGCTAGTGTGGTGTTCGTATCTACGGCCCTGCTCTACCCCGTTGTGATCGGCATGATTTTGTTCGGTGTTTTTTCGATCAATTATTCGATGTCCGATGTCCTGCTGGCCTTGGGCGCAGGCGTGCTGGGCTATCTGATGCTAAAGCTGGAGTATTCTGCAGTCCCGCTGGTATTGGGAGTAGTGCTCGGTCCCATGCTGGAGAACAATGTCCGGCGAACATTGATCCTGTCCGAAGGCGGACTGGGCGTGTTCTTCGAGCGCCCCATCTCGCTGGCATTCTTCCTGTTGGCCGCGTCAGTGGTGCTCTTTCCCCTGATATCGAAATGCCGGAAACGGAAATCGAACGGGACTTAAGGATCAGAAAAAAGCCAACACGGGTGCCGCCGCCGCGCATAGTCCCCCGGCCGAGAGTGCAGCGACAGGCCGATAGCTGACGAACCAGATCAGAAGCAAGCCTGCGAAGCTCAAGATACCGATCCATTCCACGGTGCCATAGGACCAACCCCATACCGCGGCCGACGCCCATAGCGACAACGCGAGTGCGGTCCAACCGACAATACGCAACGGCGTTCGATGACGGCGCGGCAATTCGCGGTCGAACACGTCCTCGTAGTGGCGATCCATAGCCAGACACAACGCGGAGAATCCGGCATAAGCCAGGCAGAAAGCGGCAATGCTCATCATGACGTCACCTCATTAACGGTACAGCCGGCGGTGACTGAGGTGGCAGCAGTCATGTGCGCGATGCCAACGTTTGAAGATGAGGTGGTCGGATGTGCCGTGCTGGACCGAACGGCCTCTCTAGTCGGCGGAAGCGGACGCGCCAATGCCGTCTTGCTTTTCTGATACGCCTTGCGCGACTTGTGCGCCATCCAGCCGAGCAAAGCCGCCGCAGCCAGCGAGGTCAGGTCAAAGCCAGCCATGACCCAGTCGCCTGCAGGCAAGGACACGCCTAAATGCCGGTCCGTCGTCAAAGCATTCAACACAGGCAGTGTGAGAGCCAACACTGCCGTCAATGACAACAAATCCATCCACTTACGTGCACGAAATGCGAAGGCATAGGCAAAACTCAAGCCCCAGGCGATGAAGAATGCGCGAGTTTCCCAGCTGCCACGTCCGGCCACATCAGCAGGCACCAAGCGGTTCGCCCAGAAATACACCACCACCGCCAGACAAAAACCGGCGATGCTGGCGGCGTTCAAGGCATCGACCAGACGCAGCGAAAACTTCTGCTGTGCCGCGGCGCCGGCTTTCTGACGACGTTTCGCAACCCATAACACCAGACCGCTGCCGACCATCGCCGTCCCGGCCAGGCTGACCAGAAAATACAGCCACCGCAGCAACGGCGCAGCAAAGAAGCCCAGATGCAAGCCGAGGATCGTGTCGGCGGTCGTCATCGCAGCACTGTCGTTATCGTGCCGCGATAGCAGCGCACCATCGACTCCATTGAATTGCATGCTGGGAGCATTGCGGCCATACGACACGCGTTCGCCCGAGTCTCGAGACACCGACACCATCGCGTTCTGTTTGCCGGGATTCGTCACCACCACGCGTCCCGCCCTGCCGCCCTGCCAGAGCGAGGTTGCCTGTGCCACCAGCGAACCCAGCGGCAACAGATCGGCCTGGCCGTCGACCGGACGCTGCTGAGGCGAGCCAGGGAACCGCTCGTCAAAATACGCGCGTGGCGTGTCATAGGCGGCCGAAATCCCCGCAGGTAACAGCATGACCACAAAGAGCAGCAGCCCACTGAACGTAATCATCAGATGAAATGGCAGCCCCAACACCGACAAGGCGTTGTGTCCGTCCATCCACGCGCGCTGCCCGCCCTTGGCAGGCCGGAACGTAAAGAAGTCTTTGAAGATTTTCTTGTGCGTCACGATGCCGCTGATGATGGCCACCAGCATGAACATCCCCGCGATACTGGCCAGCCAACGCCCCCACGGACGAGCCATTTCCAATTCGAAATGAAAGCGATATAAAAAATCGCCGCCGCGCGTTTCACGGGCTTTGATTTCCTGGCCGGTCGCGGGATCGAGCGTCACGCGTTTGAACCCCCGTTCGCCCGGCGCTGGCTTGGGGATTTGGTACAACAAACTCAGGTAAGGTTCGCGTGTCGAGGGCAGATCGATAAACCAGCGCGAGGCGTCCGGCGCGTGTTGGGTCAGATAGCGCTGCGCCATATCGGCGGCCTGATCTGCGGGTAATACCCGATGCTGTGCTGGCACCTCCGGCTGCATCCACGTGGTGATTTCGGGCCGGAAAAATGCCAACGTGCCGGTCAGGAACATCGCAAACAAGATCCACCCGAACACCAAGCCGGCCCAGGTGTGCAGCCACGCCATCGCCTGCCGAAAGCCTTCACCCTGTTCCGAAGGAGAATGCATTGATTTCGACTTCGCGAAAGCCTTGGACGAGACCGAGCTGTCTGGCGTCGCCTGGGACGCGGCATGAGCGACGCTGGATTTTGAGGCGTTTGTCATGCGGCCCCCGTCAACCCGTTGAGCCAGAACAGCCCTGCCAGCAACACCGTCGGCACGATAATCCCGGCCCATGCGCGCCACGTATTACGAGCAGCAAACACCCACATGACGGCAACCGTATAGGCGACGAATGCAAGCATGCCCGCCGTCACAACGGCATCGATGCGCGCCATGGGCAACCACACGGCCAGACTGGCGGCCGTAGCCGAGGCCAACGCATAGCCGCCAAACACCGCAGCGATAATGCGTGAGGCGACTGCCCATCGATAACGCGCCAGGCCGGCGCCGGGAATAGGTTTCACTGCGAATCCTGCGAACTCGATAATTTGAGAATTATAATCATTACGAGAAAAAACGGGGGCCTGCGCTCCAGGATGAAAACCATCGTGGAGCGCAGGCCCCGCCTCGGGATTACCAGCGATAGCGCACCGCGGCCTTCACTGTGCGGTCGTAGCCGTACCAGCACCAAGCCTCGCTCAGGCACGAGGCCACATAACGTTTATCAAAGACGTTCGCGACGTTCAGGCTGACTTGCCAGCCTTTCAGCGCCGGTTGATAGCGGCCCAGGTCGTAGTCCAGTCCCAAGTCGAACAGTGTGGCGCTGGATACCTTGAACGTATTGTTGGCATCGCCCCAGGTTTCGCCCAGATAGCGTACGCCAGCGCCTACCCCCAAACCGGCCAGCGGCCCGCTTTGCATTTCATAGTGCACCCATGCCGAGGCTTGGTGCTTGGGCACGCCGGCTGGTTGTGTGCCCTTCAGGCTGACACCTGCGGCATTGGGATTATCTTTGGTATAGGCGTTATGCATCCAGCTGTACGAGGCAATCACGCTCAAGCCCTCGACGGGCTCGGTCTTGGCTTCAAGTTCCAGACCTCGTGTGCGGACCTCCCCCGCCTGAATACTGCAGCGCCCGCCGCTGCAGATATGAGTAGGGTCAGGGTCCGTGGTGGTCAGATTCTTGCGGCGTAAATCGTAAATCGCGGCCGTCAACAAAGTCCGTGAGCCGGGCGGTTCATATTTCACGCCGAGTTCATATTGCTCGCCCTCGACGGGATCAAAGGGCGCGCCATCCCAGCCCGTCCCGTTTTGCGGCTCGAACGACTGCGAATAGCTGAAGTACGGTGCCACGCCATTGTCGAACAAATACAGCAGCCCCGCACGGCCGGTAAAAGCCTGGGCGCGCTGAGGCGTATGCGTGCGCACGCCCGTGTTCAGATTGGTCGCATTGGTGTTGGTGCGCGCCCAGTCATAACGGCCGCCGAGCAATAACGACAAGCGGTCCAGCTTGATTTGGTCCTGGAAATACAGACCGGCTTGATATTGAGTCTGGGTCTGATCGTTGGTGAAAGCCGGCATGGTGAAGCCCATGTCGTAATTAGGGTTCCAGGTATCCAGATTCAGGAAGTCGCCGGTGGCGGATGCTGACAAGGTATCCGTCTTGACACGTTGATAATCAAAGCCCAGCAAGGCCGTGTGGTCGAAAGGCCCTGTCGAGAAGTTCGCCAGCACGTTGTTGTCCAGCGTCAGCGCATCGAACTTCACGTCGGTCCCGGTCAGGCCGCGCTTGAGGTAACGATAGGTGCCGGGATCTGCCCAGCCGCTGTTGTAGATACTGCGATATTCGGCATCGGCATGCACGTAGCGCAATTTCTGCGTCGCTTTAAAGGTGTCGTTAAAGCGATGTTCGAATTCGTAGCCCACGGAATAATGCTTGCGGTCGCTGCGCTCGAAGCCCTTATCCCCGTCATAAAAACTGCGTGAGAAACGGCTGCCATCCGGTAACGCATGGACGGTCCCCATCGCGGGCAACGCACCGTACGCCCCCATATCCGGATCACGCTGGAAATGCGTCAACACGGTCAGGCGCGTGTCTGCTGTAGGCTGCCACAAGAACATAGGCGACACGTAATAGCGGCGCTCTTTGGTATCGTGCAATTGTCCATTGGCCTTGTAGCCAGCACCGACCACGCGATATAGCAAGGTGCCGTCGTCGTTCAGGCTGCCGCCCACGTCAGCCATGCCGCGCAATAGCGCGTTGGTACCAAACTCGGAGCCGACCTCGTTGACTTGCCCCGCCACCGGCCGTTTGCTGACCTGGTTCACTACACCGCCGGGGCCGCCTTGGCCGTACATGACGGAAGAAGGACCTTTCAGGACATCGACGCGTTCCAGGCGATAGGCGTCTACCTGCGGCAAGGCGTCCCGGCCGCCGAACACGCGCAGACCATCCAGATAGGTCGTGGCAGAAAAGCCCCGGATCGTGAACTGATCCAATCGAGTTGCGGTGGCTCCCCGCGTTTCCACCGCTACGCCAGGCGTATAACGAAGCACCTGGTTCAACGTGTTTGCGCCTTGTTGAGCGATCTGTGCCTGCGTAATCACCGAAATAGACTGTGGCGTTTCCAACAACGGCGTGTCCGTCTTGGTGCCAGTAGACGCGACGGTCGAAACCACGCCATACGTCTGGCCCGTGCCGGTCTCACTCTGTCCTTGCACCACCACGGGAGCCAGGCTCACCGTATCGCCAGCGGTCGACGGCGCGCGCCGCAAATGCCAGCCGCCCGTTCCGGGATAGGCCTCCAGGCCCGTCCCCCGCAAGATGGCGCGAAAGCCGTCGCCGGCAGAATAGCTGCCCTGCAACCCCGATGCACTCAATCCCGATACCAGGCCGGTATCGAATGAAATCAACACGCCGGCCTGCCGCGCAAAGGCGGTCAACACCTGGCCCAGCGGACCCGCAGGTACGGAGACGCTGCGTACGCCAGCCGCCGACTGGCGTGGCTGTGCAGCCGCCTGTGCCCATACGGCCGCAGGCACCGACACCAACCCAGCGCTCGCCAACGCCAATACCAGCGCGGGCAATGCGGCGGGCTGCCGGCCGTCTCGTATGCCATGGCAAGCGCTCATGCAACGAACCGCCCGGGATGAGAACAAGGATGCTAGAAAAGACAAGGCAACACTCCTGCGGAAATGAATGGGTCACAAAAGCCATTCCGCACGAGCACGCGACACCTGCAGGCGATAAGACGACTGAATAGCAACAAAAAGTAATTTTGGAAGCACGGGCAGCGATCTACGCACTGCGTTGCCGAGCGGGTCCCTCAGCCCCATCGATCCTCACCCACCACCGCCCCCAGCGCTTGATCGTGATTGGCAGTACGTGCTGCAACATGTTCAAGGCGCCATCAGTATCGTCCAACGGAAATACGCCAGATACCGATAAATCAGCCACCTCCGGACTGACCGATAGCATCCCGTGACGATAGCGCGCCAACTGGGCGACCACCTCGGCCAATCGGTCGCCATTCGCGACGAGTAGTCCGTCCATCCAGGCTGCACGGTTGTTCTGCGCCGCCGCCTCATGCCACGAGCCGGCCTTGCGATACAAGGCTGCACCCGCAGCCAGCACGCGAGGCTCGCTATCCTGCGCACTGACGCGCAACGAGCCCTCGTAAACATCGACGCGCATCTCCGACGCCTGGCGCCACAACGAAAAATGCGCGTTGTCCACTTCCACTCGACTACCGTCGACGTTGACCACCAAAGGAGAGACGCCGCGATCACAACGGACGGCAACACCCATTTCACCTCGCCACAACGTGAGCTCACGCCGCCCGTCGTGAAACGCCGATGACACCGCCGTATCGCTGGCCAAATCCATCCGAATATCGTCCGGCAACAGAACACGGCGGCGTTCGCCAACCCGTGTACTGTAATCCGCGACCAAGCGCTGCCAAGGTGTCCACTCGTACGCGGCGGCGCCCGTGCCGCCTAAAACAGCCACAGCGGCCATCCCCTTGAGCAAGGCGCGCCGCTGCTGTCCGTGTGAACGACTGCGTCGTCGCGCCGTCGCTGCGCCGACCAAATGCGTATGCGCGAAGTCCGATGGAACATCCCGCACCGCATGCGCGAAGCTCTCTAAGCGCGCCCAGGCATGCTCGTGACGCGGATCTGCTGCCCGCCACTGCCGACAGGCATCCAATGCGGCCGCGCCGCCCTCGCCCGACTGCAGCTCGATCCACCACGCTATGGCGGCCTGGGCAATGGGGTCTTTCTCCGTGTCAATCCTGGATGCAGACATAGCAGGCCATCAACGCACGGGTCATATATTGCTGTACCGAACTCACGGACACCTCGAGCCGCTCGGCAATCTCGGTGTAGCTCAAGCCGTCAATCTGAGCCATCACAAATGCCCGGCGCACATTGTCGGGCAGATCCGCCAGCATCCTATCCAGCATTTCGATCTGCTGCAAAACGGCCGCGCGCGTTTCTGCGGAGGGTTGGTGGGATTCCGGCTGGGCGGCCAGATAATCGAGATACGCCTGCTCCAAGCCGGCGCGACGGTAATGATCGATCAACAAGCCCTGCGCAATCGTGCGCAAAAATGGGCGTGCCTGCTCGGCGCGGACTTGCTTGCGGGCGGCGATGACCCGCACAAATACGTCCTGAGTCAGGTCCTCTGCCCGGAAAGGATTGCCCAGTTTGCCCCGCAGCCATCGGAACAACCAAGGCTGGTGATCGCGGTACAGATCGTCAATGGGCGCCGCCGCGGGCGCGACGGCCACGCTCGGTATGGAGGTTTTCACGGCGGGCGGAAAAAAAGCGCAAACCGCGATGGTAATTGATAACTACTATTATTATCAATCAGGATTACAAGCGAGTGCCGGTGCGCCCGGGCCGTGACGTGTTAGCACAACAACACGTCACCCAGCCATCCCCTCTGATGCGATCGGTCGTGCTTTTTACAGCCCTACCGTCAAACGGCGCTCGGATTCCAGATACTCGCGCGACTGCATTTCCAGGATGCGCGACACGGTGCGGTGAAACTCGTTGGCCAATGCGCCTTCGGTGTAGAGATCCTCGGGCTCGCATTCCGCCGACATGATCAGCTTGATCTTGTGGTCATAGAACACGTCGATCAGCCAGGTAAACCGGCGAGCCTCGGACGCCTGGCGCGGCCCCATGCGCGGCACATCCGACAAAATCACCGCGTGAAAACGGCTGGCCAATTCCAGGTAATCGTTCTGCGAGCGCGGACCGCCGCATAGCGTTGCAAAATCGAACCACACCACAGACCCGGCCAGCGCCTGCGCGCGCAGCTCGCGGTGCTCGATATGCAACACGGGCTCTTGCGGCGGCGTATCGGCCAGTCGATCAAAAGCATCCTGCAAAGCGGCTTTGGACTGTTCATTCAGCGGCGAGTGATAGCACTGCACCTGCTCCAGCGAACGGCGCCGGTAATCAATCCCCGCATCCACGTTCAAGACGTCCATGCGTTTCTGGATCAACTCGATTGCCGGCAAAATCCGATCTCGATGCAGCCCGTCCGGATACAAGGTCGACGGCTCATAGTTGGACGTCATCACAAACGAGGTGCCGTACTCGAATAGTTTGAGCAACAGGCGATAGAGGATCATGGCATCGGCCACATCCGACACATGAAACTCGTCAAAACAGATCAAGCGATAGCGCTTGGCCACACGGCGCGCTACCTCGTCCAGGGGATCTTGCATCCCTTTGACGTTTTCCAGTTCGCGATGCACGCCACGGATGAACTCGTGAAAGTGCAGCCGTGTTTTACGAACCACTGGTACCGTGGCGTAAAACGCGTCCATCAAAAAACTTTTACCGCGCCCCACTCCGCCCCACAGGTACACGCCGCGCGGGACATCGGGCCGGTTCAATAACTTCTTTAACGCATTCGAGCGCAGGGCCTTGAAACGCACCCAGTCGTCGTAATAAGCCTGTAATCGGTCAATGGCTTGCTTTTGCGCCACATCAGGTTGATACCCCCGCTCCGCCAGGGATTGTTCATAGTATTCGCGGACGTTCATATCGCAGCTGCAAACCTAAAAAGAAAAAAGGCGGTTCAACCGCCTCGTACTGTTCATCCGGCAATCTATCGCATGCACTACCGGTAATGGGACACCATCGCGCCGAGCCGTCATAGCCCGGCGCTCATCGATGCATCGCTCAGAATCAGAAATTCAGTGTGCGCTTGTCCACCGCCAGAGCCGCTTCTTTCACGGCTTCCGACAGCGTCGGGTGAGCGTGGCAGATACGCGCGATATCCTCGGCCGCACCACGGAATTCCATGATGGTCACGGCTTCGGAAATCAGTTCCGATGCCATCGGGCCAATGATATGCACACCCAACACCTCATCGGTCTTGGCGTCCGCAATCACTTTGGCAAAACCCGTCGTATCACCCAACGCGCGCGCACGGCCGTTCGCCATAAAGGGGAAGCTGCCCGCCTTGTACTCGCGGCCTTCGGCCTTGAGTTGCTGTTCGTTCTTGCCCACCCAGGCGATTTCCGGCGAGGTGTAGATCACCGACGGCACCGTCGCGAAATTCACATGGCCATGCTGACCGGCGATACGCTCGGCCACCGCCACGCCTTCTTCTTCGGCCTTGTGCGCCAACATCGGACCACGCACCACATCACCCACTGCCCACACGTTGGGCAAGTTGGTCTTGCAGTCGTCATCAACAGCGATGAAGCCGCGCTCGTCCAGTTTCAGGCCCACGGACTCGGCGTTCAAACCACCGGTGTACGGCACACGCCCGATCGACACGATCAGTTTGTCCACCGCCAGCTTTTGCTCGGCGCCCTTGGCATCCACATACGATACGTTCACCGATTTCGCCGTCGCCTTAACCTCGCCGATTTTCACGCCGGTCTGAATGTTCAGACCTTGCTTGGTCAGCACCTTCAGGGCTTCCTTGGCGACTTGCTGATCGGCAACCGCCAGGAAATCAGGCATCGCTTCGAGGACGGTGACTTCCGCACCCAGGCGGCGCCACACGCTGCCCAGCTCCAGGCCGATCACGCCGGCGCCAATCACGCCGAGTTTCTTCGGCACAGCATCGATATTCAGCGCGCCGTCATTGGACAACACGACCTTTTCATCGAACGGCAGGCCCGGCAACTCGCGAGGCGACGAACCTGTTGCCACGATCACGTGCTTGGCAACCAGGTCTTCTTCGGCCGTGCCGGTGACCTTGATCGCGTAACCGCCATCGACTTGACCAGCAAACGCACCCTTGCCATGGAAGAACGTGACCTTGTTCTTCTTGAACAAATACAGGATGCCGTCGTTGTTCTGCTTGACCACCGTGTTCTTGCGGCCAATCAGCGTATCGAGCTTCAGGCTGACGCCTTTGACTTCGATACCGTGCTCGGCAAAGTGATGGTTGGCCTGTTCAAAATGCTCCGACGACTGCAACAACGCCTTCGACGGAATGCAGCCCACGTTCGTGCAAGTACCGCCGGGCGCCGGGCCGCCTTGGCCGTTTTGCCATGCGTCAATGCAAGCAACGGACTTGCCCAACTGCGCAGCACGAATCGCCGCGATATAACCGCCGGGGCCAGCACCGATGACAACAACGTCAAATTGTTTGGACATAATGATCTCGAAATTGGGGAATTAAAGAAGCGCCAGCCGATGTAAACACCACAGAGCACATTGCATCAGAAGTACAGCCTGCCTCTTCAAAGGCGAGCAGATGCAGATGAGTCATGAACGCCAGCGATGTGCTGGGGCCAGGAGGCTTCGGTGCGGCGGGCCCGTTGAGGCCGCCGAGCGCTACCGAAGGAAGGCGGGGGGAAGTCGGCTGGGCATGTTTGAGCGTAGCGAAGCGGAGCGAGTTTGCCCAGCCGCCCCGCCTGACGAGGTAGGCGACGGGGAGTCTGGCCGCGCAGGCGGCCAGACCGGCCGAACGGGTCCGCCGCACCGAAGCCTCTTGGCCCCGGCACATCGCGACAGAAGAACCCATCCTCACGCCCGTCAAACTATTCAACGCTAGAAATTACAGATCCAACAACAAACGCTGCGGATCTTCCAACGCGTCCTTCATCGCAACCAAGCCCAACACCGCTTCGCGGCCATCAATAATCCGATGGTCATACGACAGCGCCAGGTAATTGATCGGACGAATCACGATCTGGCCCTTTTCAACGACCGGACGCTCCTTGGTAGCGTGCACGCCCAGAATGGCCGATTGCGGCGGGTTGATGATCGGCGTCGACAACATCGAACCAAACACACCACCGTTCGAAATCGAGAACGTGCCACCGGTCATTTCTTCGATGCCCAGCTTACCTTCGGCAGCGCGCTTACCGAAATCGGCGATCGTCTTTTCGATCTCGGCGAGCGAGAGCTGATCCGCGTTGCGCAGGATCGGCACCACCAGACCACGGGGGCTGCCCACCGCGATACCGATGTCAAAGTAGCCGTGATAGATGATGTCCTTGCCGTCGATCGACGCGTTGATCAGCGGGTACTTTTTCAGGGCGGCAACAGCAGCCTTGACGAAGAACGACATGAAGCCCAGCTTGACGCCGTGCTCTTTCTCGAACTTTTCCTTGTACTTGTTGCGCAGATCGATCACAGCCTGCATGTTGACCTCGTTGAACGTGGTCAAAATGGCGTTTTCTTGTTGCGACTGCAGCAGACGCTCTGCAATGCGAGCGCGCAGGCGGCTCATCGGCACGCGCTGTTCCGGACGGCCGTCCAGCGACAACGTCGTCGGTGCCGGTGCAGCGGCAGCGGCCTTGGCCGGCGCAGCGCTGGCGGCTTGAGCATCAGCCTTGGTCACACGACCGTCACGGCCCGTGCCAGCCACGCTGGCAGCGTCCACGCCTTTCTCGGCCAGAATCTTGGAAGCGGCCGGCGAAGCAATGCCTGCCGAACCCGACGAAGCCGGCGCAGCAGCAGCGGGAGCTGCCGGAGCGGCGGCGGGCGCAGCGGCTTCAGCCTTGGGAGCAGCAGCCGGGGCAGCGGCAGCCTGAGCAGCCGTGTCGATCTTGGCAATCAGTTGGCCCGACGCCACCGTGGCGCCATCGGCTTCCACGATTTCAGCCAGCACGCCCGATGCCGGAGCCGGCACTTCCAGCACCACCTTGTCGGTTTCGATCTCGATCAGGATCTCGTCTGCCTCGACAGCAGCGCCAGCCTGTTTTTTCCAGGTGAGCAGCGTTGCTTCCGACACGGATTCGGACAACTGGGGGACAACAACGTCAGTAATAGCCATGGTAATAGGTTCCTAAATATAGAGAGATTCGTTATCGGCGGCTGAGTTACTTAGTCAGCATGAAGCCTTTGTATTTCGCGGCAAAAGCCTGTTCGACCAATGCTTTCTGTTGCTCCTGGTGCTTGGCCAGGTAGCCTACCGCAGGCGACGCCGAAGCCGGGCGACCGGCATAGCCGAGTTTCTGACCGTCGGCCATATTCTCGTAGAGATGATGCTGAACATAGAACCACGGACCTTG
Organism: Bordetella genomosp. 4; assembly: GCF_002261185.1. Lineage (GTDB taxonomy): Bacteria > Pseudomonadota > Gammaproteobacteria > Burkholderiales > Burkholderiaceae_B > Bordetella_A. Next base: position 45,993 of record NZ_NEVQ01000012.1, on the reverse strand, counting down.
GTTCTGAGGCTCGTCTTGCACCCAGACCACTTCAGTTGCATTAGCGTACTTGCGCAGTTCGGCTTCGAAAGCCTTGTGGGCAAAGGGATACAGCTGCTCAATGCGAACAATTGCGACGTGCTTGGCATCGCGCTCCGTGCGAGCGTTGACCAAGTCGTAATAGACCTTGCCCGAGCACACCAGCACGCGTTTGACCTTGCTCGCGTCGATCGTGTCGTCCAGCTCGCCGATCACCGGACGGAAGCTGCCGCCGGCCAACTCGGTCAGAGGCGAGCCTGCATCCTTGTTACGCAGCAGCGACTTCGGCGTAAAGATCACCAGAGGCTTGCGGAACGGGCGGATCATCTGACGGCGCAGCAGATGGAAAATCTGCGAGGCGGTCGTGGGCTGAACCACCTGGATGTTGTTGTCCGCGCACAACTGCAGGAAACGTTCGATACGGCCCGACGAGTGCTCGGGGCCCTGGCCCTCGTAGCCGTGCGGCAGCATCAGCGTCAGACCCGATTGGCGGCCCCATTTGGCTTCGCCCGAGCTGATGAACTGGTCGATCACGACCTGAGCGCCGTTGACGAAGTCACCGAACTGGGCTTCCCAGATGGTCAGCGTGTTCGGCTCTGCGCACGAATAACCGTATTCGAAACCGAGCACGGCTTCTTCGGACAGCACCGAGTCGATCACCGTGAACGGCGCCTGGCCATCGGAGACATTTTGCAGCGGCACATAGGTGCCATCATTCCAACGCTCGCGGTTTTGATCGTGCAGCACGGCATGACGGTGCGTGAACGTACCGCGGCCCGAATCCTGGCCGGTGATACGGACGGCATAGCCCGAGGCGACCAAGGTGGCGAAGGCCAGATGCTCGCCCATGCCCCAGTCGAGGTTCTGCTCGCCCTCGGCCATCTTGCGGCGCTCGGTCAGCAGTTTCTTGACCAGCGGGTGGGGCGTGAAGCTGTCCGGAACCGTGGTGATGCGCTCACCGATGCGCTTCAACTCAGCCAGCGGCACTGCGGTGTCGGCCTGATCGGTCCATTTTGCACCCAGGAACGGCGACCAGTCGATCGCGTACTTGCTCTTGTAGTCGGTCAGCACAGGCTCGATCGTGCGCTGGCCGTCTTCCATGAGCTGACGGTAGTCCTTGACCATCTGGTCGGCTTCGCCCTCGGCCAGCACACCTTGCGAGGTGAGCTTGTCGGCGTACAGCTTGCGCGTGCCGGGGTGATGGCCGATGCGCTTGTACATCAGGGGCTGGGTCAATGCCGGCGTGTCTTGCTCGTTGTGGCCGAGCTTGCGGAAGCAAACAATATCCAGCACCACATCGTGGTGGAACTGCATACGGTAGTCCAGCGCCAGCTTGGTTGCGAACACGACTGCCTCGGGATCATCGCCGTTGACGTGGAATACCGGGGCTTCGATCATTTTGACCACGTCGGTGCAATACAGCGTCGAACGCGTATCGCGGGGGTCGGAGGTGGTGAAACCGATCTGGTTGTTGATGACAATGTGCAGCGTGCCGCCCGTACCGTAGCCGCGCGTTTGCGCCAGGTTCAGGGTTTCCATCACAACGCCCTGGCCGGCAAAGGCCGCGTCGCCGTGCACCAGCACCGGCAAGACTTGCTTGCCTTCAGGGTCACCGCGGCGCTCTTGGCGGGCACGGGCGCTACCCTCGACCACGGGGTTGACGATTTCCAGGTGAGACGGGTTGAACGCGAGCGACAGGTGAACTGGGCCGCCGCGCGTGGACAGATCGCTGGAGAAACCGTTGTGGTATTTCACGTCGCCATCGGTCAGGCCTTCGGCATGCTTGCCTTCGAACTCGGCAAACAGGTCGCCGGGCATTTTGCCCATGATGTTGACCAGCAGGTTCAGACGGCCACGGTGAGCCATGCCGACCACGATTTCCTGAACACCGGATTCGCCAGCGTGGTTGACCACCTCGTCCATCGAGGCGATGAAGCTTTCGCCGCCTTCGAGGGAAAAGCGCTTCTGGCCCACGTACTTGGTGTGCAGGAAACGCTCGAGACCTTCGGATTCGGTCAGCTGCTGCAGGATGTGACGCTTTTCTTCGTTGCTATACGAGGCCGCGCCGAAGGTCTTTTCCAGGCGTTCCTGGATCCAGCGCTTGGCGGCGGGATCAGATATATGGGTGTATTCGGCACCGATGCTGCGGCAGTAAGTGTCGCGCAGCGCCTTCAGGATGTCGCGCAGCGTCATGGTGCTGGCGGTCGTGAAGTAGGTATTGGTGGCCGAATAGGTCTGGTCCAGATCGGCCTCGGTCAGGCCGTAGAACGAGGGATCCAGCTCGGGGATCGGCGGACGCTCTTGGCGCTTGAGCGGGTCCAGATCGGCCCAGCGCGAGCCCAGCGAACGATAGGCGCCGATCAGCGACTGCACCGAAACCTGTTTGCTGGCGATCGACAGATCGGGTTGGGCGGAGACTTGCTGCACGAACCCATTGTTGCGGGCGCGCTGAGCAAAGGACTCGACGATGGGGGCATGTGCGCGGTCGCGCGTCGTTTCCTGGCCATCGGTTGCAGGGGAATGCTGCAACTGATCGAAATACTCGCGCCAGTTATCGGGCACAGAGCCCGGGTTGTCCAGATACGCCTCGTACAGCTCTTCGACGTAAGGGGCATTGCCACCAAATAGATATGAGGTGGACAGAGATTCTGATTCGGAAGACATATATTGCTTCACCTTGCGAGTGCTTCACTCGATACGATGCAGGAAAACCTTCCGCGACACGGGCTTCCCGTTAGCGGATAGCAGGGGCAGAAGGCACGTACAAGCCCTGAAAGCCTATGGCGCAAAAGTATACTCCCCGGGATTGCACCTGTCTTGCCGCATTGCGGCACGACCCATCTGCGCCCGGGCGAGGCCACAGACTGGGATAGTTGAGAAGTTCCCGCCAACATCCGTCATGATGCCGGCTATACGCTCGAAGTCTCCTTCATCCGGTTTTGGGAAAAGTCCTGGCCAAGCTGTGACGTGAAAACCACGGAGCCATCACGGGAAACGCCATTTGCACGATCTGGCCGCACTGATGGCATCCTGTTACGCTATTTTTCCGCCCTTTTATGACACTCGTCCTGCCGACACGATACGTCGGTAGAAGAGTACCGCCACACCGGCGAACACCGCCAGTCCCAGCCAGTTTGCGATCGGCGCGAAATCCGTTCCTGCCAGGGCCAGGGGCGCCTCGCTGCCCGAGGCCCCGATGATGGCCGCCATCAACACCCCAACCAGGCTTTCGCCGACGATCAGGCCCGACGCCAGCAAGGTACCGCGCCGATTCGGCAGTGCAGCATAGCGGTCATAAGGCTGCCCGGCCTGCTCTGCCCGGCGGCGCAGCGCCCGCTCGATCAACCAGGCGAGCAACGCCCCCACGACCAGCGGGGCACTGACCGTCGGAGGCAGGTAAATCCCGATCCCTACCGCCAGCACCGGCATCCGGGCGACCCGGCAGGTACGCTTCAGAATGCCGTCCACTACGATCAACCCCACGCCCACTGCCATACCGATCAGGATCATGGCCCAGTTCAGCTGATGGGTAAAAATCCCGCGCGCGATGGCCAACATCAAGGTCGCCTGCGGCGCCGACAATGCCTGGTCGGGGTCCATGCCGGCATGCGGCAAGGCATCGGCAAAACCGTAGGCGTTATAGAGCAACTCCAGGATCGGGGAAATCACTGCTGCGCCCACCACGCAGCCGATCAACAGCGCCACCTGCTGACGCCAGGGGGTAGCCCCGACCAGCCAGCCGGTTTTCAGGTCCTGCAGGTTGTCGTTGGCAATCGACGCCACAGCGACCACGGCAGAGGTCGTGAAAATCGCCAGCGCGATGGCCATCTGCACACCCTCTTGGCTGCCGAGCAAGCCGGTCGAGCGCTCCAGACCCAGCATCAACAAGGACACCAACACGATGGCGACAATGCCCACCCCGGAAATCGGGCTGGTCGACGATCCCACCAAGCCGGCCATATAGCCGCAGGCGGCAGCCACCAGAAAGCCAAAAATAAAGGCAAATGCCACGGCGTGCGTCACCAACAGCCCTACACTGCCGGCGGTCACAGGCTCTGCCCGCAAAAACGACGCAAACGTCACCACCAGAATCACCACCAGCACCAAGGTGACGATCGCAATCCAACGCCCGGACAGATCTTGCTCAGTACGCAATGCAGCACTTTGTTCGGATCTGCGCGTCGCGCTGAATGCCGAGAAAGAGGTTTTGATACCGCGCATCATCGGCATAAAAAGTGTGGCCAGCGTCCAGATTGCACCAACGCCGATCACCCCTGCCCCGATAAAACGTACCTGTGAACTCCACAGTCCGGTGGCATAGTCCATCACGGACAGGTCTGCCGGGCGGTCGCCCAGGGCAGTCAGCACGGGAACGGAAATTCCCCAGGCGATCACCAAGCCAGTCAGCATGGCCAGACCTGCCACGATACCGATCAGATACCCTGCCCCTAACAGTGCCATGGAGAAACCCATCGGCAGGCGAAACACCGCAGCGCCGATCGTCGGCCACACGCTGACAGCATCGCCCAGGACGCGCAGGCCGCTGGAAGCGAAACTCACTACGGCGGCGATGCCAGCCCCGCTGAGAATATCGGCCATGCCCGTGGCCGCCGGCTTGGTCTGGCTCGCCCCCGGCGCAGCGCCGTCCGTCGCGGCCGAATGAGCGTCCACGACACGTCCTGACGGCGACGAACCTGGCGATGTCTGGCCACCATCGTCGCCCAGGGCTGCGCCCTCGCCCGTCCCGCTACCCACGCGCAGGATCTCTGCCGCCGCGACGCCCTCGGGGTACGGCAGAGAACTCTGCACTACCATGATGTGCCGCAACGGAATGGTGAACATCACGCCGAGCATGCCGCCCGCGGCGCATATGCCCAGCGTTTCCCAGAAAGGAAACCCGTGCCAGTGCCCCATCATGACCAACGCGGGCAGGATGAAAATGATCGATGACAAGGTGCCCGCGGCCGACGCCTGCGTCTGCACCATATTGTTTTCGAGAATATTAGAAGTCCGAAACAGCCTGAGCACCGACATGGAAATGACAGCCGCCGGAATCGCCGACGAAAACGTCAATCCGACCTTCAGGCCCAGAAACACGTTGGATGCGGTGAACACTACGGTAATCAATGCGCCGATCAGGACGCCCCGGACTGTGAGTTCGGGCAGCGTGATCGAATCAGGAACGCGCGCAGGTTCTGCCATGGGTCAACATGTCCTTGCGAAAAAGATAACGATTTTCAGAGTGTCGCGGATTCTACCGCCCTGCTTGGAAAATAAATCTATTCCAAGGGTAACGCGGTCTGATACTTGACTTGCTTTAACGCGAACCCCGATCGGATATTGCGCACCCCGGGAATCCGCGACAATCGGCTCACCACAAAACGTTCCAGCCCTTGAATATCGGGTACGACCACGCGCAATAGATAGTCTGCGTCGCCACTCATCAAATAGCATTCCATGACTTCGGGACATTCGGCCATGGCGTTCTGGAAACGATCCAGCTCGGTCTCGATCTGTTTTTCCAGGCTCACCTGGATGAACACATTCAGGCTCAAGCCCAGTTGCAGCGGGTCGGCCAGCGCCACATACCCGCGTATCACGCCAGCCGCCTCGAGGGCCTTGACCCGCGCCAGGCAGGGCGATGGCGACAGGTGGACGCGGCGCGCCAACTCGACATTGGTCAGGCTGGAATCCGTTTGCAAGATCCCCAGAATGCGGCGATCGATGCTATCGAGCGATGCGTTCGGCATGTTTATCCTAAAGACTTGGTAATTGCGGATTATTATGCCGCCAACGTGCGCTTAGAGGCGCACATTCGATCACTTATGCCACGATGAAAGCGCTAGGATGAACGTCTACACGGAGACTTCATCATCATGCTCGACATAGTGGCCACGCGTCAGACCAGCGACATCGACCCCATTGAAACCAGCGAATGGCGCGACGCGCTGCTATCGCTGGTGCAGACCGCCGGCATCGAGCGAGCGGCCTATGTTCTGGAAGCGCTGCTTGCCCAAGCGGCCGCGCTGGGCGTGCGCGCAGGCGGCCAGACGCGCAGCGCGTATTTGAATACGATCGCGGCGCGCAATGAGCCGCCGTTTCCCGGCGATCTGGCGGTCGAGGAGCGCATTGCCTCGATCAACCGCTGGAATGCCCTGGCCATGGTGGTGCGCGCCAACCAGGCGCACGGTGAATTGGGCGGACACATTGCCAGCTACGCCTCGGCGGCAGATCTGTTCGAGGTGGGATTCAACCATTTCTTTCGCGCGCCCTGCGAGGGGTTTGCCGGGGATCTCGTCTACCTGCAACCGCATTCGGCGCCCGGCGTCTATGCCCGGGCGTTTCTGGAAGGCTTTCTCAGCGAAGACGATCTGGCCCATTTCCGCCAGGAGATCACCGCTCGCGAACGTGGCCTGCGTGGGCTGTCGTCATATCCCCATCCGTGGCTCATGCCCGATTTCTGGCAATTCCCCACCGGGTCGATGGGGATCGGGCCGATCAATGCGATCTACCAGGCCCGTTTCATGCGCTACCTGGAACACCGATCACTCGCGCAGCCCTCCGGCCGCAAGGTCTGGGGTCTGTTCGGCGACGGCGAAATGGACGAACCCGAATCGATCGCCGCATTGACACTGGCCGCCCGTGAAAAACTCGACAACCTCGTGTTCGTCGTGAACTGCAATCTGCAACGCCTGGACGGTCCGGTGCGCGGCAACGGCCGCATCATCGACGAGCTCGAAACGCTCTACGCCGGCGCCGGATGGAACGTCATCAAACTGGTGTGGGGCGGCGACTGGGATGCCCTGCTGGCGCGCGACACCGATGGCGCGCTGGCACGCGCCTTTGCCCACACCGTAGACGGACAGTTCCAGACCTTCGCCGCCAATGACGGCGCCTATAACCGTGCGCACTTCTTCAATCAAAACCCCGAGTTAGCCGCGCTGGTCGCGGATTGGTCGGACGAAGCCATCGACCGGCTGCGCCGCGGCGGCCACGATATCGTCAAGATCCATGCCGCCTATCATCGCGCGGTACGTCATCGCGGCCAGCCCACGGTCATCCTGGCCCAGACCAAAAAAGGCTTTGGCATGGGCACGGCCGGCCAGGGCAAAATGACTACCCACCAGCAGAAAAAACTGGATGACGAAGCACTGCTGGCATTTCGCGACCGGTTTGCGCTGCCGATCTCGGACGCCGACTGTCTGGCGTTGAAATTCTATAAACCCGCTCAAGACAGCGCCGAGCTGCGCTATTTACAGTCGCGCCGCGCAGTCCTGGGCGGTCACCTGCCTCGCCGGCGTACCGAATCGCCGCGCCTGCCCGTGCCCGCCACCGAGCAATGGGCGCGTTTTGCGCTGCAGGCCGATGGCAAGGAAATGTCGTCCACGATGGCCATCGTGCGCATGCTGGGCGGATTATTGAAAGACGACCAATTGGGTTCGCGCATCGTGCCCATCGTGGCCGACGAGGCGCGCACCTTTGGCATGGCCAATCTGTTCCGGCAAATCGGGATTTACTCCGCGCAGGGCCAGTTGTACGAACCCGAGGACATCGGCTCGGTGCTGTATTACCGTGAGGCGCTGGATGGACAGATCCTCGAAGAAGGCATTACCGAAGCCGGCGCGATTTCCTCGTGGACGGCGGCCGGCACCAGCTATTCGGTCAATGGCCTGCCGATGCTGCCCTTCTATATTTACTACTCGATGTTCGGCTTCCAACGCATCGGTGACCTGATCTGGGCCGCAGCCGATCAACGTGCGCGCGGATTCCTGATCGGCGCTACCTCGGGCCGCACCACATTGGGCGGCGAAGGCCTGCAGCATCAGGACGGCTCCAGCCATCTGATTGCATCCACTGTCCCGAACTGCCGTGCCTATGATCCGGCCTATGCCTATGAGGTCGCCGTCATTCTGGAACACGGCATGAAGCGCATGCTGGATGAGCAATGCGACGAGTTTTACTACGTCACAGTCACCAACGAGAACCTCGCTCAGCCTAATCTGCCCGGTGATAGCGCCCGCGAGGGCATCCTGCGCGGGATGCATCGAGTCCGAACTGCCATGCCTCGGGACGAGCTGGCAACGGGGTCCGAGCCGGACCGCTCTGCTGCGGCGGACTCTGCGACGGCGCAAAGCAACGTAGACAACGACGAGCCGCCTCACGTGCGCCTGCTCGCGGCCGGCCCCATGCTCAACGAAGCTCTGCGCGCTGCCGAGCGGCTGCATCAGGATTTTGGCATCGCCGCCGAAGTCTGGAGCGTGACCAGCTTTTCCGAGTTGGCCCGCGATGGCCGAGCCTGCGAACGAGACCGCGTACTGGGCCTGAACCGCCCATCCGCGCAAAGCTGGCTGGAACAATGCCTGCCGGGCACTGTTCCCGTGGTCGCCGCCAGCGATTATGTGCGCGCAGTGCCGGACCAGATCCGTGCATGGATCAAGGCCCCGTATCGCACATTGGGTACTGACGGCTTTGGCCGCAGCGATACGCGGGCCCGGTTGCGTGATTTCTTTGAGGTCAGTGCCGACTGGATCGCGCTGCACGCGCTCGATTTGCTCGCCGAGCAGGACTCGCGCCATGATGCCGCCCGGCAGCAATTGCGGGACCAGTTGAACACGACACGACGTACTGTCGTGCCATGGCTGAGCTGAATCGGCGGTATCGTCAACGGGCGCTCATGACGAATTCGCTGCACTGCAGCAAACATTGATGCGCGGTTTCTGTTGAAATATACGCCTTCGCGATTCCCAAACGGGCCCCTTGCGGGCCCGTTTTCTACTTTGTCAGCAGTGCAGCATAGGTCTTCCTCACCATGGACGAAACCCTAACCAAACTGGCGCTTGATTATCACGCCTACCCCACCCCCGGCAAAATCTCGGTCACGCCTACCAAGACCCTGGCCAACCAGGACGATCTGTCCCTGGCCTATTCGCCCGGCGTTGCCGCAGCGTGCATGGCGATTTTCGATCAAGGCGATGACGCCGCCTCCATGTACACTTCGCGCGCCAACCTGGTTGGTGTGATCACCAACGGCACCGCCGTTCTAGGTCTGGGCAACATCGGCCCTCTGGCTGCGAAGCCCGTGATGGAAGGCAAAGGCTGCCTGTTCAAGAAATTCGCCGGCATCGACGTGTTCGACATCGAACTCGCCGAAACCGATCCGGACAAACTGGTCGACATCATTGCAGCCCTCGAACCGACCCTGGGCGGCGTCAACCTCGAAGACATCAAGGCGCCCGAGTGCTTCTATATCGAAAAGAAGCTGCGCGAGCGCATGAAGATCCCCGTCTTTCACGACGACCAGCATGGCACGGCCATCATCTCGTCGGCCGCCATCCTGAATGGCCTGAAAGTAGTCGGAAAAGACATCGGGCAAGTCAAACTGGCCGTCTCCGGCGCTGGTGCTGCCGCCATTGCCTGCCTGGATCTGCTGGTGAACCTGGGCATCAAACGCGAGAATATCTACGTCGTCGATTCGCGCGGCGTGATCTGGGAAGGCCGTGAAGAAAACATGGAGCCCAACAAAAAGCGCTACGCGCAAAACACCGAGGCACGCACCTTGGCCGACGTGGTGCGCGACGCTGACGTATTCCTCGGTTGCTCGACCGCTGGCGTGCTGACGGCCGACATCGTCAAGACCATGGCCGACAAGCCGCTGATCCTGGCGTTGGCCAATCCTGAGCCCGAGATCCGCCCCGAAGTCGCCCGCGCTGCGCGCCCGGACTGCATCATTGCAACCGGCCGTTCGGACTACCCGAACCAAGTCAACAACGTTCTGTGCTTCCCCTTCATTTTCCGTGGCGCCATGGACGCCGGCGCCTCGCGCATTACCGAGGAAATGAAGCTCGCCTGCGTCAAGGCCATCGCCGAGCTGGCCGAAGCCGAACAGAATGACGAAGTCGCACTGGCCTATGCTGGCCAGGAGCTGTCGTTCGGCCCGGAATACATCATTCCCAAGCCCTTCGATCCCCGTCTGATCGTGCAGATCGCGCCTGCCGTGGCCCAGGCCGCCGCCGACTCCGGCGTCGCCGCGCGCCCCATCGAAGACATCGAAGCCTATCGCCAAAAACTGATGGGCTTTGTCTACCACTCGGGCCAACTGATGCGCCCGCTGTTCGCGCAGGCCAAGAAAGCGCCCAAGCGCGTGATCTATGCCGACGGCGAAGACGAACGCGTACTGCGCGCCGTACAGACCGTCGTGGACGAAAAACTGGCACAACCGATTCTGGTGGGCCGTCCTTCTGTGATCGAAATGCGCGTCAAAAAGGCGGGACTGCGTCTGGTGAACGGCCAGAACATCGAGATCGTGGATCCAGAAGACGACAGCCGTTTCAACGAAACCTGGAACGCGTATTACCAGCTCAAGGGCCGTGAAGGCGTCACGCCCGATATCGCCAAGGCCATGATCCGCAAACACAACACACTGATCGGCGCCATGCTGCTGCGTCGCGGTGATGCGGATGCCTTGCTGTGCGGTGTGGCCAGCAAATACGACAACCAGTTGAAGTACGTCGAGGAAATCATCGGCCGCAAGCCGGGCCAGACCTTTGCCGCGCTCAACGTGTTGATGCTGCCGGATCAAACGCTGTTTGTCACCGACACGCACGTCAACGAAAACCCGACCGCCGAAGAAGTCGCGAGCATCACGATCCAGGCGGCCGACGAAATGCGCCGCTTTGGCGTCATGCCCAAAATCGCACTGCTGTCGCACTCGAACTTCGGCAGCCGCATCACCGACTCGTCGCGCAAAATGTCCGAAGCACGCCGTCTGGTCGAAGAACGCGCGCCCGAGCTGGAAGTCGAAGGTGAAATGCATGCGGACTCGGCCCTGTCGGAAAAAATCCGTCAAAAGGCCTATCCCGACAGCAAGCTCAAAGGCCCGGCCAATCTGTTGGTGATGCCTAATCTGGATACGGGCAACATCACCTACAACATGCTGAAAATGACCGGCAGCAACGGTATCGCCATGGGCCCCATCCTGCTGGGTGCGGCACGTCCGGTGCATATCCTGACGACCAGCGCTACCGTGCGCCGCATCGTCAACATGACCGCACTGGCCGTGGTCGATGCACAGCAAGAGGCCGCTGAAAAGCGCTCGGCCTGATTGCTTGCCGCAAGCACGCCTCGCGCGTGCTCTGTATGACCGCTGGCGGATCAGATACACTGATCCGCCAGTTGGCTAGCAGGCCTTGCCAACACGACGTGCATCGATTACCGGAGCCCATTCATGTTGCAAGACGCCCTGCTCGCCTGGATTCACTACCTCGCGATCTTTCTCTTGATCGTCGCCATGAGCGCGCAGACCGTACTGCTGCGGCCGGATATCTCTCCCTCTGTTGTACGCCGATTGGCCTTGTATGACCGCTTGTACCTGGCCTGTGCAATCGCGGTGCTGATTACCGGGCTATTACGCTTGAGCTTTGGTGCCAAAGGGGCGGCCTTTTATATGCCGAATCCATGGTTTCATGCCAAGATCGGCTTGTTTGTCTTGATCGGGCTGTGTTCTATCCCACCGACTCTGGCTTTTCTGCGGTGGAACAAACAAGCACGCACCGAACCCGGCTATGTCCCCGATGCCCAGCAAGTCAAACGCGCGCGGCGCTGGGTAATGCTGGAGGCCCATCTGCTAGTGTTGCTGCCGCTATTTGCTGTGTTGATGGCGCGTGGTATCGGCATGTAATCGCCCGACATGCGCACGCCTGTCGCAGGCATGCGTGCAAAAAATTTACGCAGAATTTATACGCCTGTGCATTTCCGTAATAGAGAGTTTACGCACCTGAGCTGAATACTTAGGCATGGCTGTTTCGCCATTTATTTGCGAAATCAAAACATGTCCGAGTATCTCTTATTCCTGGCGCTGCTTATCGCGCTCGGCTGGCCTTTAGGCCGCTATCTCGCTGCCGTCATGCGTGGTGCGCCCATGCGCAGCGACATCCTGTTCAACTGGATCGAACGGCCACTTTATGCCTTGATCGGTACGCGCGCAGATCAGGGCATGAGCTGGCGCAGCTACGCCGCTGCCTTTCTCGTGAGCAACCTGTTTCTGGCCTTGGTCGTATGGGTTATTTTCATGACCCAGGCGTGGCTGCCGTTCAACCCTGATCATGTCCCAAACATGAACTGGGATCTGGCGCTGCACACGATGGTCTCGTTTCTCACCAACACGAACCAGCAGCATTATTCCGGGCAGGCGCAGCTTTCCTATTTCTCACAGATGACGGGCATTGTCGGCCTGCAAGTGGCCACACCCATCATGGGTCTGGCATTGGCCGCCGCCACACTGCGTGGGCTGTTCGGCGGCCGCCAGGCCAAAACTACGCCGGACGATACAACAGAGACCACGGCAGCGACGATAGATGTCGGCAACTATTGGGCCGACGTGATTCGAGCCGCCCTGCGATTCGTGCTGCCGTTATGCCTGATCTGGTCAATGCTGCTGACTTGGCAAGGCGTGCCCGCAACGCTGGACGGTGCGGCCACCGCCGCGCCGATAGACGCACCAGCGACGATGACAGAACAAAAAATCCCAGTGGGTCCGGTCGCGCCCATGGTCGCAATCAAACAGTTGGGCAGCAACGGCGGGGGCTGGTACGGCCCCAACAGCGCAACGCCGCTGGAAAATCCCACACCGTTATCGAATTTCCTGGAAATGCTGGGCATCACTTTGATTCCGGTTGCCGTCATTTTCATGATTTCGCCTTTCACCGGCCGCCGCAAATTTGGCGCAATGGTTTTTGGCACGATGCTGACCTTGTCCGTAATCTCCAGCGGTCTGGCATTATGGTCCGAGAACGGATCCCACACCACGGCCGATATCGCAGTGATGGAGGGCAAGGAAGTCCGCTTGGGCACCGATGCCTCGGCGCTATGGGCGGCTGCGACGACACAGGTCAACAACGGTTCTGTCAACATGATGCTGGACTCTGCCGCGCCGCTGACAGGCATGGTCGCCATGGTGAACATGCTGATCAATGCCATTTGGGGCGGCATAGGCTGCGGCCTGCAGCAATTCATCGTGTATCTGCTGCTGAGCGTCTTTCTCGCAGGCCTGATGACGGGCCGCACGCCAGAGCTGTTCGGGCGCAAGATCGAAGGTCCCGAAGTCAAGCTTCTGGGCATCCTGGTGGTATGGCAGCCGTTAGTCATCCTGGCCTTTACCGCAGTGACGCTCGCAATACCTGCGTTGACCGGAAACTCCAACCCAGGATTCCATGGCATCAGTCAGGTGTTCTATGAGTACGTATCCGCGTTCGCCAACAACGGCTCAGGATTCGAAGGGCTGGCAGACGCCACACCCTGGTGGAACGTCACCTGCGCCATCGTGCTGGCCGCCGGACGATACCCTGCTCTGATTATTCCCCTGGCCATCGCCGCCATGCTCGCGCGCAAGCGGCGGGCAGCCGAAGGCCCCGGCACCCTGCAAATAGAAACGCCGACCTTCGCGCTCACTTTGATCGGCATTGTCATCATTCTCACGCTGCTGCAGTTCATGCCCGTGCTGGTGCTGGGGCCTGTTGCGGATCACCTGTCGTTGATGTCGCTGCTCGCCCGATAAAGGAAACCGAAATGAACGCCATGCATACTGCGCAAATAGAGCACCACACCGATAGCGTCAACGTGGAGTCTCCGCTGAAAGCCGCACTCATCGATTCGTTTATCAAACTGGCGCCGCACCATGTCTTGAAAAATCCCGTCATGGCGGTTGTCTGGGCCGGAACACTCCTGACAGCGATTGCGGCGCTATCAGGCTGGACCCACGCCGGATTTGGATGGGCCGTCACGGCGGTGCTATTCATCACTGTGCTATTCGCGAATTTCGCCGAAGCCGTGGCTGAGGCACGTGGCCGTGGCCAAGCCGCTGCATTGCGCCGCGCCCGCAAAGACCTGGTGGCGCATCGCCTGGATCAGACGGGCAACACGAGCATTGTTCCCGCAGCAGATCTGCGTCCCGATGACCAAGTCGTCGTACAGGAAGGTCAATTGATCCCTGCAGATGGCGAGATCATCGAAGGACTGGCATCCATCAACGAATCCGCCATCACGGGTGAGTCCGCACCGGTCCTGCGCGAAGCCGGTACGGACCGCTCCGGTGTGATCGGCGGCACCAAGGTGTTGTCGGACCGCATCATCGTGCGCATTACCGCCGAGCCAGGCAATAGTTTTCTCGATCGCATGATCGCCTTGGTCGAAGGTTCCAGCCGGCAAAAAACGCCCAATGAGATCGCGCTGGGTCTGCTGCTGGCAGTCATGACTCTGACGTTTCTGATCGTGGTCATCACGCTGCCCTTTATTGGCAACTTCGTAGGCATCCAGACAGACGTCGTTCTGCTGGTTGCATTGCTGGTGTGCCTGATTCCCACTACGATCGGCGGCCTCCTTCCCGCCATTGGCATCGCAGGCATGAATCGCGCACTCAAAGCCAATGTACTGGCCAAATCCGGCAAGGCCGTGGAGATCGCAGGTGACGTCGATGTCCTGCTCTTGGACAAGACCGGCACCATCACGCTCGGCGACCGGCAAGCGACCGCCTTTCATGCATTGGCGGGCATCGACGAACTGCAACTGCGCCAGACAGCGTGGCTGGCCTCGCTCGCCGATCCTACGCCAGAAGGCAAATCCATCGTCAAACTGGCCCTCAGCCAAGGCGGCCTCGGCGATGCTCCCAAAGGCGCGCAGTTCGTGCCGTTTTCCGCCCAGACCAGAATGTCGGGTGTCGATCTGCCAAACGGACGCATCATCCGTAAAGGCGCTATTGATGCGATCGCCGGGTATGTGCAAATGCACGGCGGCAACGTCCCGGCGGCCTTGCAGACACGAGTCGCCGATGTCGCACGCAAAGGCGCAACGCCGCTGGTCGTATGCGACGACAACACCATACTGGGTGTCATCGAGCTATCCGATGTGATCAAGCACGGCATCAAGGAACGCTTTGCCCGCCTGCGTGCAATGGGTATCAAGACCGTCATGATCACGGGAGACAACCCGCTGACTGCGGCGAGCATCGCGGCCGAAGCCGGTGTCGATGACTATATTGCACAGGCCAAACCGGAGGACAAACTAGCCCGCATTCGCGCTGAACAAATGGATGGCAGGTTAGTGGCGATGGTCGGTGACGGCACCAACGATGCGCCCGCCTTGGCCCAGGCCGACGTCGGATTGGCGATGAATTCCGGAACGCAGGCGGCAAAAGAGGCAGGCAACATGGTGGATCTGGATTCCGATCCAGCCAAGCTGCTTGCCGTGGTCGAAATCGGCAAGCAGCAGCTCATTACGCGCGGCGCATTGACGACGTTTTCCTTGGCGAATGACGTCTCCAAATACTTTGCCATCCTGCCCGCGCTATTCGCTGCATCGATTCCACAAATGGCGGCATTGAACATCATGCAACTGTCCAGCCCGACGAGCGCGGTGCTGTCGGCGTTGATTTTCAACGCCATCATCATCCCGCTGCTGATCCCGCTGGCCTTGCGCGGCGTGCGTTTCAAGCCTGCGAGCGCAACGGCGCTCTTGCGCAACAACATGCTGGTATACGGCGTGGGTGGCGTGCTGCTCCCGTTCGCCGGGATAAAACTCATCGACTTGATGTTATCGACGCTATTCAGTATCTGAGACAACAGCCATGACAGCTATTACAACTGCTACTACGCACGGCACATTCACCGCTCAATGCCGCACGAGTATTGTGCGCGGCGCCATTGCCCTGACGTTCATCACGTTGTCGGGATTCGGATTCCTCTACTCGCTGGCTGGCGTAGGCATTGGCCAAGCCCTGTTCCCGCACACTGCCAATGGCAGCCTGATCGAACGTGACGGCAAAGTCATTGGATCCGCACTGGTGGCACAACCGTTCATCAGCGACATGTATTTCCATCCTCGCCCGTCGGCCAGCAATTACGATCCGACAGCTCTGGCGGGCAGCAATCAGGCCCGCACCAACCCGGACTTGCGCAAACGTCTGGAAGACACTCGCGCCGCTATCGCGCAACGCGAAGGCGTGGACCGGCTCTCGGTGCCGGGTGATCTATTCACGCAATCTGGCGCAGGCATTGATCCGCATATCACTGCGGCGAGCGCCGCTATTCAGGTGGATCGCATCGCCCGCGCCCGAGGGGTGCCGCGCGACGAGATCGCCAATCTGCTGGCGCAACACACCGAGGCAAAACAATGGGGCGTGTTCGGGCAGCCGCGAGTTAATGTCCTGCAATTGAATCTGGCATTGGATGCAGTCGGGACAAAAACGTTGCGTTAACGATATAGCGCGGCAGCCATGGGCCACGCTGACGTCGCGTCGACGATGCTGCCGTGTGGTTATAACCCCCCACTAAGTGCGAGAATAGGCCCAAGACGAGACTGTGAGTGCCCCGTGATCCATGAGCGCCAAACAGACTGAACAAGCCAACGCCCTGCTGGGCGAACTCAACCGCCAGGCAGCTGGCCGGTTGACCGTTTTTTTGGGTGCAGCACCCGGTGTCGGCAAAACCTACGCCATGCTGACGCGTGCACACGAACTGCACCGCCAGGGCGCGGACATCGTGATCGGGATTGTCGAAACGCATGGCCGCAGCGAAACCCAGGCCCTCGTCGCAGGACTGCCGATACAGCCGCGAAAACTGCTGGACTATCAAGGCCGACAACTGGAGGAGATGGATCTGGACGGGCTCCTGGCCCGCCAGCCCGCCATTGCCCTCGTGGATGAACTGGCCCATCGCAACGTCCCCGGCAGCCGCCACGAACGGCGCTGGCAAGACGTCGTGGAGCTGTTGAACGCCGGCATCGACGTGTACACCACCGTCAACATCCAGCACCTGGAAAGCTTGAACGATGTGGTGCACCAGATTACCGGCATTCGCGTCAGCGAGACCGTTCCCGATGCGGTTTTCGAACATCTGCGCGACATTCGTCTGGTCGATCTGCCTGCGCGCGAGCTGATCGAACGGCTGAATCAAGGCAAGGTGTATTTACCCGAGCAAGCCGCCCGCGCCTTGCAAGCCTTCTTCTCTCCGTCCAACCTCACGGCGCTGCGCGAGCTGGCAATGCAGACCGTGGCTGCGCACGTTGATGCTGACCTGCGCGAGACGCGTGCGGCGCGCGGCCTGGGGGCACTGGCCATCCAGCATCATGTGCTGATTGCCATCGATGGCAAAGGGCAATCGGAATATCTGGTGCGCGCAGGTGCACGCATTGCCGAACGGCGCGGGGCGCCATGGTCGGTCGTCACGGTAGAGACCGGCACGGCAGCTGAAGCGACAGTGCCCGCCAAACGCCGCGATGAATCACTGGAAACGACAGCGAGAACGGCCGCCCGTGCAGAGCAACAACGTCTGCTGGAGATAGACAAAGCCTTTGCGCTGGCACGGACGCTGGGAGGAGAAGCCGAGATCCTCCACAACAGCGACATCATCCAGGCACTGCTGGACGCGGCTGCCGCACGTGGCGCCCGATCGATCGTGATCGGACGTACCCGCGAACGTCCTATTGCACGGATTTTCAATCGAACACTGACGCAACAGCTCCTGCAGCGCGGCGTCCGTTACGAACTGACCATCATCAGTACGCCACACGCCAAACAAAAATCGTTCTGGAGGTCCCGCATCAACAGCAAAGGCCTGCTGTGGCGGGAATCTCTGCTTGCCGTACTGACCAGCGTAGGAGCAGTAGGCGTCGCGACACTGGCAGAGCGTTTCCTGGGCTTGCAGGATTTGTCATTGGTGTTTCTCGTGGCCGTGATCTGGGTCGCATCGCGCACGCGCATGGTGCCCGCCGTCATCACCGCCTTGCTCTGCTTTCTGGCTTACGATTTTTTCTTTATCGAACCTCGATTCACGTTGCTGATCGGCGCACATCGCGGTGTGGCGACCGTCATGCTGTTCCTCGCCGCCGCGCTGATTGCAGGCCGTCTGGCATCGCGATTACGGGCTCAGGTGATCGCATTGCGAGCCGCCAACATCCACGCCACAGCCATGCAAATGCTGGGACGCCGGCTCACCAAAGCAGCCGATCTTGGAGAAGTGATCACCGCAGGCACGACGGCGCTGCAATCGACATTACGAGCCGAGACATGGATGCAAATCAACGGGGAAACGGGTCCAGTGTCCCCTGCCGGTCAACTGACGGAAAAGGACATGACCGCCGCCGATTGGACACGGGAGCACGGCCAGCCTAGCGGCCGCTATACCGATACGCTGAGCCACTGCCCATGGTGGTTCCTGCCGATACGCTCCGACCAGGAAACTTTCGGCGTTGTGGGCCTGAAATTTCCCTCGAATGAAAAACGCCTTTCTTTCGAGCAAAGGCGACTGGCCGAAAGCATGGTGGAAGACATCGGCCAGGCAGCGCTGCGTACGAATCTGGTATCCGCACTGGAATCGGCACGCGTTACGGGAGAAACCGAACGGTTGCGATCAGCTCTGTTATCGTCGGTGTCACACGATCTGAGATCACCCTTGTCATCCATGATAGGCGCCGCGGACAGCCTGATGCGCTATGGCAGCAATATGGATCAGGACGATCAAAAGGCCTTGCTCGAAACCATACAGGTGGAAGGCGAACGCCTGGATCGCTATATCCAGAACCTGCTCGATATGACCCGGTTGGGACATCAGGGCCTGAGCCTGAAAAGGGACTGGATCGGTATTGACGAACTGGTCGGCTCGGCCTGTCAGCGGTTACAACGATATAGCCCTACGGTACGCATCGACCACGACATCCCGTCCGATTTGCCACCTATCCACGTACACCCGGCACTCATTGAGCAAGCCCTGTTCAATGTCATGGAGAACGCGGCCAAATTTTCCCCTCCCGGCGAACCTATACGAATTCAAGTCCAACGCCTGGATACGGATCACGCGCAGATCGACATCTCCGATCGAGGTCCTGGCATTCCGGAAACAGAGCGAAAATCCATTTTCGATATGTTTTATAGCGTCGAACGCGGTGATCGAGGCAAACAGGGCACGGGCTTGGGATTGACGATCGTTCAGGGTATCGTAGGCGCTCACATGGGCAGCGTTCAGGCTCTGCCAGGCCCGCAACATCGCGGCACAACGATCCGATTGATCTTGCCTTGGGGCGAGTCCCCGGGCCAGGAAGCCAAAGAAGATGAAACAACCTCATGAAGAGAACGCAGGAACATCACCCGCCCGCATTCTCGTCATCGACGATGAGCCGCAGATTCGCAAGTTTGTCGATATCAGCCTGCGGGCGCAGGGTTACCAGACATTATTGGCAGAGGCCGGCCATGAAGGATTGACATTACTGGCCAGCAAAGGCGCAGACCTCATTGTTCTAGACCTGGGCCTGCCCGATATGGACGGCAGCGAGGTACTCAGAGAACTGCGGCAGTGGTCCAACGTCCCGGTCATCGTGCTGACAGTGCGATCCAGCGAGGACCAGAAAGTATCCCTGCTGGACGCAGGCGCCAACGACTACGTCACCAAACCCTTTGGCATCGAAGAACTGATGGCCCGCATCCGCGCTTTTCTGCGCATGGCGGGAGCAAACACGGATGACAGCACAGCATACGACGATGGCCATCTGCGCATCGATTGGGTTCGACGCGAAGTCCGTCTCGACGAGCAGAACATCACCCTCACGCGCAAGGAATTTGCACTCCTGACCATGCTCGCCCGGCAGCCCGGCCGGCTGATCACCCAGACGCAAATCCTGCGGGAAATATGGGGCCCGACGCACACCGAAGACACCCACTACCTGCGCATCCTCGTCGGCAAACTCCGGCACAAACTCGGCGACAACGCCCTGGCTCCGCGCTACATCGTCACCGAGCCGGGCGTAGGCCTGAGATTCATCGATCAGCAAAAATCATAGCGGCCAAAGCCGCATAACAAAAAAGCCACGCATCCAAAGACACGTGGCTTTCTCTCATCACCAGCAAACCGCCCCGCAAAGAGGCGGCGCCATATGACGAATTAACGCTTGTCCATCGACGGCACGTCGCGCGTGACCGAACCGGTGAACAGCTGACGCGGACGGCCGATCTTGTAATCGGGATCCGACAACATTTCGTTCCACTGAGCGATCCAGCCCACCGTACGAGCCAATGCGAAGATGGCCGTGAACAGCGAGGTCGGGATGCCAATGGCGCGTTGCACGATACCCGAGTAGAAGTCCACGTTCGGGTAGAGCTTGCGCTGCACGAAGTAGTCGTCTTCCAGAGCGATACGCTCGAGTTCCATGGCCAGCTTGAACAGCGGATCGTTTTCCAGACCCAGCGATTGCAGCACCTCTTTGCAAGTTTCTTGCATCAGCTTGGCGCGCGGATCGTAGTTCTTGTAGACACGGTGGCCAAAGCCCATCAGGCGCACGCCCGAGTTCTTGTCCTTGACCTTTTCCATGAACTCGCCGACCTTGGCCACGCCGCCGTTGGCTTGCAGTTCCTCGAGCATTTGCAGGCAAGCTTCGTTGGCGCCGCCGTGAGCCGGGCCCCACAAGCAAGCTACGCCAGCGGAGATCGCAGCGAACGGGTTGGTGCCCGACGAACCGCACAGACGCACGGTCGAGGTCGATGCGTTCTGTTCGTGGTCAGCGTGCAGGATAAAGATACGATCCAGAGCGCGTTCGACGACTTCGTTGACCTTGTACTCTTCGCACGGCGTGGCAAACATCATGCGCAGGAAATTGCCGGTGTACGACAGATTGTTCTGCGGGTAGATGAACGGTTGGCCGACCGAGTATTTGTACGCCATCGCGACCAGCGTCGGCATCTTGGCGATCAAACGGATGGCCGAGATGTGACGGTGCTGAGGATTCGTGATGTCGGTCGAGTCATGGTAGAACGCCGACAGCGCGCCCACCAGGCCGGTCAACACAGCCATCGGGTGAGCATCGCGACGGAAGCCGCGCAGGAAGAAATGCAGCTGTTCGTTTACCAGGGTGTGGTTCGTGACCTGCGAATCGAAGTCGGTTTTTTGATCTTTGTTGGGCAGCTCGCCGTTCAGGATCAGATAGCAGATGTCGAGGAAATCGCAATTCACCGCCAACTGTTCGATGGGATAGCCGCGATACAGCAATTCGCCCTTGTCACCGTCGATGTAGGTGATACCGGACTCGCACGCCGCCGTCGACATAAAGCCGGGGTCGAACGTGAACATGCCCGTTTGGCCGTACAGCTTGCGGATGTCGATGACGTCCGGGCCAACCGTGCCCTTGTAGACAGGGAACTCGATCGGCGCGGCGCCGTCCGAGAACGATAGAGTGGCTTTTTTGTCAGACAGATTCATCGCTAATTTCCTCACAATTAATCAAAGCTCACGCATCTTTGCGACGATGGTGCGTAATCTAGGCGTGTCCAGGGCTCCTTCGAGCTCTTTGCGTGCCAGCAGCAGATCGAGCAGGTCGTTGTCTCCCATCTCGAACAGCTGCGTCAACGCACCGACGTCCTCGTCCGTAAGCTGCGTTTCGTACGCATCCAGATAACGGGTAATGATCAAGTCATTTTCGAGCAGCCCACGGCGTGCCCGCCACCGCAGGCGTGCCCGTTCAAGTTCAGTCAGGGTGCTCATATTGATCTCTATACCGTGTTAACTAGACCGTGCGGCGAACCATCAGTTCCTTGATCTTGCCGATCGCCTTGGTCGGGTTCAGACCCTTGGGACAGACATCGACACAGTTCATGATGGTGTGGCAACGGAACAGGCGGTACGGGTCCTCGAGGTTGTCCAGACGGGAACCCGTGGCTTCGTCGCGGCTATCGGCGATGAAGCGGTAGGCTTGCAGCAGGCCGGCGGGACCGACGAACTTGTCGGGGTTCCACCAGAACGACGGGCAGGACGTCGAGCAGCAGGCGCACAGAATGCACTCGTACAGGCCGTCGAGCTCTTCGCGCGCCTCGGGCGACTGCAGGCGCTCGCGCTCGGGCGGCGGCGTATCGTTGATCAGATACGGACGCACCGAGTGGTACTGATTGAAGAAGTGCGTCATGTCCACGATCAGATCGCGGATCACGGGCAGGCCTGGCAGCGGCTTCAGAACGATGGGTTCCTTGAGCTCGCGCAGGTTGGTCGTGCAGGACAGGCCGTTCTTGCCATTGATGTTCATGGCGTCGGAACCGCACACGCCTTCGCGGCACGAGCGGCGCAGCGACAGGCTGTCGTCCACGTCGTTCTTGATGCGCACGAGCGCGTCGAGCAGCATCTTGTCGGTGGGCTGGAGTTCGACTTCCAGCTTTTGCATGTACGGGCGCTCGTCCTTGTCCGGATCGTAGCGGTAAATCTCGAATTTGACGATTCTCTTGGTGCTCATCACAGCATCCTGCTTAGAAAGTACGCGCTTTGGGCGGGAAGGACTCGACGGTCATGGGCTTCATCTGGACGGGTTTGTATTCCAGACGGCTGCCTTCGGAATACCAAAGGGTGTGCTTCAGCCAGTTTTCGTCGTCGCGGTTCGGGTGGTCGTCCAGCGCATGAGCGCCACGGCTCTCGGTACGGTTGGCAGCCGACTTGATGGTGGCGCGTGCCACTTCGGTCATGTTGGCGACTTCGAGTGCCTCGACGCGAGCCATGTTGAAGACCTTGGACTTGTCCTTGTAGTAGATGTGCTCGGCTTGCTTGGCCAGGTCTTCGATCTGACCCACGCCTTCGTTGAGCAATTCCAGCGTACGGAACACGCCGCAGTGACGCTGCATCGACATACGGATGGCGTTGGCGACGTCTTGCGTTTTTTCGCCGGACGTACGGGCCTCGAGCTTGGCCAGGCGGTCCATCGAGAAATCGACGGCTTCCTTGGGCACCGGCTGGTGCGCATGCTGGCGCTCGGGGTGCGAATTCACGATGTGATTACCCGTGGCGCGGCCGAACACGATCAGGTCGAGCAGCGAGTTCGTACCCAGGCGGTTGGCGCCGTGCACCGATACGGCAGCGCATTCGCCGATGGCGTACAGGCCGTTGACGATCTTGTTTTCGCCATTGACGCGGGTCAGCACCTGGCCGTGGTAGTTCGCCGGAATACCGCCCATCTGATAGTGGATGGTCGGCACGACGGGGATCGGTTCTTTGATGGGATCGACGTT
Organism: Bordetella genomosp. 4; assembly: GCF_002261185.1. Taxonomy (GTDB): domain Bacteria; phylum Pseudomonadota; class Gammaproteobacteria; order Burkholderiales; family Burkholderiaceae_B; genus Bordetella_A. The sequence goes on along the minus strand of NZ_NEVQ01000012.1, from coordinate 22,955 downwards.
GCCGAATTTGATCGCGATCTCGCGGATCGAGGGCAAGCGCTTGTTGATGACGTCAGCACCGAGGTGATCGAGCTTGAGCACCACGTAGCTGCCATCGGGACCGCAACCACGGCCTTCTTTGATTTCCTGGTCCATCGAACGCGACACGAAGTCACGCGGAGCCAAGTCTTTCAGCGTGGGCGCGTAGCGTTCCATGAAGCGCTCGCCATCCTTGTTCAACAGGATGCCGCCTTCGCCGCGCACGCCTTCGGTAATCAGCACGCCTGCGCCAGCGACGCCGGTCGGGTGGAATTGCCAGAATTCCATGTCCTGCAGCGGGATGCCGGCACGCGCCGCCATGCCCAGGCCGTCGCCGGTGTTGATGAAGGCGTTGGTGGAAGCCGCCCAGATACGGCCTGCACCGCCGGTGGCCAGCACGGTGGTCTTGGCTTCGAGGATGTAGACGTCACCCGTTTCCATTTCGAGCGCGGTCACGCCGACCACATCACCCGCCTCGTTACGCAGCAGGTCCAGCGCCATCCATTCGACGAAGAACTGCGTGCGGGCCGCCACGTTGCGCTGGTACAGCGTGTGCAACAGGGCGTGGCCGGTACGGTCGGCAGCGGCACAGGCGCGCTGCACAGGTTTTTCACCAAAATTCGCGGTGTGTCCACCGAATGGACGTTGGTAGATCGTGCCATCGGCATTACGGTCAAACGGCATGCCGAAATGCTCGAGTTCGTAGACCGCATTGGGGGCTTCGCGGCACATGAATTCGATGGCGTCCTGGTCGCCCAGCCAGTCCGAACCCTTGACGGTGTCGTACATGTGCCAGTACCAGTTGTCTTCGCTCATGTTGCCCAGCGACGCGCTCACGCCGCCTTGGGCCGCCACGGTGTGCGAACGGGTCGGGAATACTTTGGACAGAACGGCTACGGACAGGCCGGCCTGGGCCAGTTGCAGCGAACAACGCATGCCGGCTCCGCCGGCGCCGACGACCACCACATCAAATTGGCGGCGTGGCAGGGAATTCATGACAGAGACCACGGCTTAGATACTCCAGAGGATTTTCGCGAAATAGACGACCGAGGCAACCAGCCAGAGGATCGTCAGCACTTGCAGCAACAGGCGCACGCCCGTGGGCTTGACGTAGTCCATCCAGATGTCGCGCACGCCGATCCAGGCGTGCCAGGCCAACGCAAAGAAAAACAAGCTGGCCAGCATCTGGCCAGCGGGAATCGGGCCTGCGTGGAAGGTAAACAGGGCCTTCCAGTTTTCGTAGGAGAACGACGGCATCACCAGGAAGCCGACGATCAATACCAGGGTATACACGGCCATGATGACGGCCGTGATGCGTTGCGCGATGAAATCGATGACGCCGTAGTGGGCCCCCACAACCAGGCGCTTGGGGCCATAGTTTTTGGTATCAGCCATTACAGAACTCCGAACAATTTGAGGGCGAAGACCAGCGTCAGCGCCAGGCTGACACCAAAAACGACACCAGCGCTTTTCTGGGCCGACACTTTATCCAGACCGATGTGCAAGTCCAGGATCAGGTAGCGGATACCGGCACAGAAATGGTGCAGATAGCCCCACACCAACACCAGGAACACCAGTTTCACCAGCGGATTACCCGCGTATTCGGCGATCTGAGCGTAGCTTTCAGGCGAGGCCACGCTGGCCGCGAACAGCGGCAGAATGACCAAGGGAAGACAGACAAACAGCAGCGCGCCGCTGACGCGGTGCAAGATGGACAGTTTTCCTGCCAGGGGCAGGCGGTATTTGGCGATTTGTGCAATGCCAATATTGCGAAACTGCGGACGTGGCTTGGCAGCGGTGTCGGACATGACGGCCTCGGTGTTACGGTGCTAGGGATTCGTGACAACGAAATTTGGAGTTGCCCTTGCGGGCAAACACTCTATTTTCGCCTAGAGAACGGTTGGTATCAAATGGTGGGAAAAAAGCTCATCAATTCAAACTATTGCGGTAATGGTAGTGATCAGTCAGGTAAAGACCGCGGCGGATTTCCACCGGCCGGTCTCCGTAGGTATATGACAGGCGGTCGACTTGTAACAACGGCGTGCCGGGTTCAACGTCCAGCAAGCCTGCAATTTCGGCAGGCGCAGCAACGGCGCGAATTTTTTCGTCCGCACGCACCATGCTGACGCCGAACTCGGTTTCAAACAGACCGTATAGCGGTGCCTTGTTTGCCGTCAGCAATTCCAGTGTCAGGCCGCGGAATACCGAGCCTGGCAGCCAGATGTCGTCGATGACAGTCGGGCGGTGGTTCATGGACAATTGGCGGCGAATCATCACGACGGTCTCGCCAGCGCGCAACTCGAGCGCGCGGGCAACCTCAGCAGGCGCGCGCAGGCGGCGGCATTCGAGGATACAGCTCTCGGCGCGGCCGCCCTCGCCCTCCTCGTCGGCAGCGAGCCGCAGGAAGCGATAGCGCACGCGCGCCTCGTGATGGGTCGCGACAAAGGTGCCTTTGCCTTGGCGACGTAATAGGAGATGTTCGGCCGCCAGTTCGTCAACGGCCTTGCGTACCGTGCCCTGACTGACCTGAAAGCGCGAAGCCAGATCGATTTCGCTGGGGATCAACTCGCCGGGCTTCCATTCGCCGCGCTCGAGGCTCTGCACCAATAGTTCTTTGATCTGGCGGTATAGCGGACTGAAAGCGGCCCCCTCGCTCGCCGGACGAGCGGTGCGATGTCGTAGCGGAGGTTCGGGCCTAGGGTCTGCCATAGTGGTGTTATCAGCTTTGTTTGACGGTCTGCTGACCTCTGCAAAGGCAGAATCAACGTGCCGGGCAAACGCAGTATTGTGGCATAACAGGCGCAGCACTGTCCAACGTCTTATGTCTTATATAAGATATAAGAGCAATTGACGCAAACGTAAATTCGATCTAGGATTTGCAGTTACCTGAGACATAGATGGCGACGCACGCCGCGGCGCCCAGCGATTACACTGATTGCGAGATTTTTTCTCGTCGAACTCATCACGGAGAACGTTCATGTCCAAGCCCGCCTTGCGTGTCGCCGTTACCGGCGCCGCCGGCCAAATCGGCTACGCCCTGCTATTTCGCATCGCCTCGGGCGAAATGCTGGGAAAAGACCAACCGGTCATTCTGCAACTGCTGGAAATCCCTGACGAAAAAGCGCAAAAGGCCCTGAAGGGCGTCATCATGGAATTGGATGACTGCGCCTTCCCGTTGCTGCAGGAAGTCACCGCTCACAGCGATCCCCGCACCGCGTTCAAAGACGCCGATGTGGCCCTGCTGGTCGGCGCCCGCCCCCGCGGCCCCGGCATGGAGCGCAAAGACCTGCTGAGCGTCAACGCGCAGATCTTCACGGCTCAGGGCAAGGCCCTGAACGACGTCGCCAGCCGCAACGTCAAGGTCCTGGTCGTGGGCAACCCGGCCAACACCAACGCCTACATCGCCATGAAGTCCGCGCCGGACCTGCCCGCAAAGAACTTCACCGCCATGCTGCGCCTGGACCACAACCGCGCCCTGTCGCAACTGGCCGCCAAGTCGGGCAAAGCCGTCGCCGACATCGAAAAACTGGTCGTGTGGGGCAACCACTCGCCCACCATGTACCCGGACTACCGCTTTGCCACCGTCGGCGGCGAGAGCCTGGCCAAGCTGATCAACGACGACGCTTGGAACCGTGACACCTTCATCCCCACCGTGGGCAAGCGCGGCGCTGCCATCATCGATGCTCGCGGCCTGTCGTCGGCAGCATCGGCTGCCAACGCCGCCATCGATCACGTGCGTGACTGGGTGCTGGGCAGCAACGGTAAATGGGTCACCATGGGCGTTCCGTCCGATGGTTCCTACGGCATCCCCGAAGGCATCATCTACGGCGTGCCGGTCACGACCGAAAACGGCGAATACAAGCGTGTCGAAGGCCTGGAAATCGACGCCTTCTCGCGCGAACGCATGGACTTCACGCTGAAAGAGCTGCTCGAAGAGCGCGACGGCGTGAAAGACTTGCTGAAGTAATTCCCGCAAGCTGCCAGGCCTCAGGCCTGGCGGGCGGCGCGGCGGCGACACTGCCGCGCCGTAATAAATCTGTTGCTTCGCCGTCCACGCAGTGGTCACTCGTCCGAAAAAAGCGCCTGCCTTTATCGGAAGACATCCTGGCTGCCGGACAAACAGACCTGCCACGACGCCGAGCCGCGCCGCAATGCGGCCGTCGTCATGAGGAAACAGATTTATTGCGCAGCCCCTTGCTGCTCATTTCATCCGTACGCGGTACGCGCCGCCGGCCTGTCATGGGCATCAGACCACGGACGGCGTTTCTGCACCATCAATCAGGCCTTGGCGCCAGACTGAGCGCCCAGCCATTCACGGAGACTCGCTCATGACCCGTCCTACCTCTCCTGGCGCCCTCTTTCGCCAGGCACTGGCAGAAGAAAATCCGCTGCAAATCATCGGCGCCATCAACGCCAATCATGCATTACTGGCCAAGCGTGCCGGATACCGCGCCATTTATCTGTCCGGCGGCGGCGTCGCAGCAGGGTCGCTCGGCCTGCCCGACCTGGGCATCAACACGCTGGATGACGTGCTGACGGACGTACGACGTATCACCGATGTGTGTGACGTGCCATTGCTGGTCGACATCGACACAGGTTTCGGTCCGTCCGCATTCAACATTGCCCGTACCGTCAAGAGCCTGATCAAATTCGGCGCCGCGGCCTGCCACATCGAAGATCAGGTCGGCGCCAAACGCTGCGGCCATCGTCCCGGCAAGGAAATCGTCAGCACTGAAGAAATGGCTGATCGCGTCAAGGCCGCGGCCGACGCTCGCACGGATTCGGATTTTTATCTGATTGCTCGCACCGATGCGATTGCCTCGCACGGCGTAGACGCGGCGATCGAACGTGCATTGGCATGTGTCGAAGCAGGCGCTGACGCCATCTTTGCCGAAGCCGCCTACGATCTACCGACGTATGACCGATTCGTCAAAGCCGTCAACGTACCGGTGTTGGCCAACATCACCGAATTCGGCAAGACGCCGTTGTTCACCGTCGAGGAGCTCGCCAGTGTCAATGTGGCCATGGTGCTGTATCCCTTGTCCGCCTTCCGCGCCATGAACAAGGCCGCTGAAAACGTGTACCAGGCCATTCGCCGTGACGGTCACCAGAAGAACGTGCTGGATACGATGCAGACGCGCGACGAGCTGTACGATCGCATCGGCTACCACGCATTCGAATCGCAACTGGACGCGCTGTTCCAGCAAGGCAAGAACAAGTAATCCCCGTGCTGGCCGGCCTGGATTTTCCACCGGCCAGTGCTGCAAGTCCTACTTTCGCCCCATTTGACGCCAACAAAGGAAAGGAGTCAGAGACATGAGCACTTCGAAGAAACAAGCCGCTACGGCCGAGGCCACCAAAACGGCTGCCCCGACAGAAGAAAAAGCGGGCTTCAAACCTAAAAAATCCGTCGCATTGTCGGGCGTCGTGGCCGGTAACACGGCGCTGTGTACCGTCGGCCGCACGGGCAACGATTTGCACTATCGTGGTTACGACATCCTGGATTTTGCCGGCGAGGCCGAATTCGAAGAAATCGCGCATTTGCTGGTGCATGGCAAGCTGCCGAACAAGGCTGAGCTGAAAGCCTACAAGGAAAAACTCCGCGCGCTGCGTGGTCTGCCGGTGCAACTGCAAAACGTGCTGGAAAGCCTGCCCGCCGCCAGCCACCCCATGGACGTGATGCGTACGGCCGTATCGGTGCTGGGCTGCGTGTTGCCCGAAAAGGACGATCACAACATCCCCGATGCGCGCGACATCGCCGATCGTTTGATGGCCAACCTGGGTTCCTCGTTGCTGTACTGGTATCACTACAGCCACAACGGCCGCGTCATCGATGTGCAAACGGATGATGACAGCATCGGCGGCCATTTCCTGCATCTGCTGCATGGCAAGAAACCGTCCGACGAATGGGTTCGCGCCATGCATACGTCGCTGATTTTGTACGCCGAGCATGAGTTCAATGCCTCGACGTTCACCAGCCGCGTCATTGCCGGCACGGGCTCGGACATTTATTCGGCGATCACCGGCGGGATCGGCGCGCTGCGCGGCCCGAAACACGGCGGCGCCAACGAAGTGGCTTTCGAAATCCAGAAACGCTATGACACCCCGGACGAAGCCGAGGCCGATATCCGCCGCCGCGTCGAAGCCAAGGAAGTCGTCATCGGTTTTGGTCACCCCGTCTACACGGTTTCGGATCCGCGCAACAAGGTCATCAAGGAAGTCGCGCACAAGCTTTCGAAGAAGGCCGGCAGCACCAAGATGTTCGACATCGCCGAGCGTCTGGAAACGGTGATGTGGGAAGTCAAGAAGATGTTCCCGAACCTGGATTGGTTCTCGGCTGTCAGCTATCACATGATGGGTGTGCCTACGGCTATGTTCACGCCGTTGTTCGTGATTGCACGTACGGCGGGATGGTCGGCTCACATCATTGAACAGCGGGTCGATAACAAGATTATTCGTCCTACGGCTAACTATATCGGGCCGGATGATCTGAAGTATGTGCCCTTGGAAAAGCGTAAATAACGGGTAGGTGTTGATCATGCGAGCGTTGGGGTAGTAGTTGCTCGCGGATCGATGAGTTCTTTAGACGCCGGGGGCAGTCGCCTATAAGCCCCACCGGCCCTATCACCGCGGCTCGGCCCATTAGCAGGGGCCGAGGTCCCCTTCGGGGACTGCCCGCGGTTCAACGGGCCGGTGGGGCTTATAGGCGACTGCCCCCGGCTTGCGATTGCACTGATTGACGAGGGCTGTTGCGCAACGCTTTCGGCTTACAGTTGCTCTTATTGATGAGAGCGATGCGCGTTAATTTTGGCTTGAGGCGTACTGCGCTTGGCCGTGGCCGAAGGACCAGTTTTCTTTGACGACTTCGACCAGGTTGATGAATACGTCCTCGGGACGGATGCCAGGGTCCTCGCCGAGTAATTGCACGAGCCGCTTGAACAGCGCTTTTTTCTGGTCCAGGTCTCGTGTATTGCTGACAGTCATCTGGATGTAGACCAGGTCGTCGCTGCGGGCGACATTCATATACGAAGGACTGTAGCGAAAGTTCGCCGCCTCGTGCTCGGTCAAGATCATGAATTGATCGTCTTCAGGGACGTTGAACGTCTCTCGTAATGCACGGTACACATTGTCGAAAATCGCCTGCCGATAGGCTTCCGGCGTTCCCGCGCGCAGTGAAACATGAACAAATGGCATAGCAATGCTCCCGGTGATGGACGCACTCATCGTATCTATTCTGATAAGCTATTTATACTTATTTCATTAATAAAAATTTGAAATGATAGCGACCTCTCTGGACCTGGATGCGGTACGGGCGTTCGTGCAGATCGTCGAACTGGGCAGTTTCACGCGTGCCGCCGAAGCGCTGCAGATGACGCAGGCGGCAGTCAGTCTGAAACTCAAGCGGCTCGAGGACAGAGTGGGATTCCGGCTGGTCGAGCGCACGCCCCGGTATGTGGAGCTCTCTGCGCAAGGCAATGCGTTCCTGGAGCATGCACGCGCATTGCTGGACGCCCACGATCGCGCACTATCGGTTTTTTCCGGAACCCGGCAACGTCTGACTATCGGCATCAGTGACCATGTCGCCGGGCCGGAGCTGCCTGCCTTGATCTCGCGCATGAATGCGCAAGATCCCGATCTGGTGATCGAAATCCGTATCGGCTCATCCGGTGATTTGATTCAGCGGTATGAACGGAGAGAGTTCGATACCGTGATCGTCCGGCAGCATCTGGGAGGCACCGACGGGCAGATACTTGCTGAAGAAACGCTAGGCTGGTTCGCGGCACCGAGTTGGCAGCCGCGAGCCAATGAGCCATTGCCGCTAGCCACCCTCGCCGAGCCATGTGGAGTGAGAGCGCTAGCCGGCAAGCTGCTGGATGAGGCCGCTGTGCCATGGACCGAAGTCTTTGTTGGCGGTGGCGTGGCAGCCGTCGCCGCAGCGGTCATGGCAGGGTTGGGCGTGGCGGCATTGGCCCCGCGGATGTTGCCTTTTGGCGCCGTTGACATAGGTTCGAAGCTGGGCCTGCCTGCACTGCCGAGCCTGCCGATCGTGTTGCATACCCGAGTCAAATCGCAGCGCGCGACTGATACGCTGATTGCGCTGTCCGCAGCATTCAAGGCCGCCGCGCGGGGATAGGCTGCTCATGCGAGCATCAAAACTCGATGCTCGCCGATAGCATATACGTACGCGGTGCTGCATACGTCACGGTCTGATACGCTGGCGAAGTATCCCAATAGCGGCGATTGAATACGTTTTCCACGGTCGCCCGAAACACGACATTTCTATCCACGATACGCGTCGCATAACGCGCGCCCACATCAACCCGTGTCCAGGCAGGAATGGTCTCCGTATTATCGGCGTTGAAGGGAATCGATGACGAGTAGATCAGGCGCGCCGTGGCAGTCAGTCCCGGTATCTGAGGAATATCGAGCTCGGATCCCAGCTTTACGGACCAGGTGGGAATACCCGCGGCCTTGTTGCCATCGAAGGCTCCGTCCGGAGTTTCCGTCAGGATGGCACGCGTCCAAGCGAGGCCTCCCAGCAGACGAAAGCCTCGCACGGGCTCTCCCAACACCTGCAGTTCTATGCCGCGGTTTCGCTGTTTTCCCGCGATACGGTAGACATTGTCCGAGCCCAGAATGCCGCTAGGCCGCTTGATCTGGAACGCACTCAGTGTGGTGCTGAAACTTCCCCAGTCGACCTTCGCGCCAATCTCCATCTGTCTTGAAACAAAGGGCTCAAAGACTTCGTTGGCATTGACCGCCGTCGACGGGGCGGTATCCCCCTGAGACAGCGCTTCTACATAGTTGGCGTACAACGAGACATCTTGCCATGGCTTGACTACCAGCCCCGTGGCGGGCGTATTGGCACTCTGCTTGTAATTGGACTCGAAGGCGCCTGTCTGCCAGTTATAGGCGTTCACATCGATTTTCTGATGCCGTAGCCCGAGAATCAAAAGTACCCTGTCATCCAACATGGAGAGCGTGTCTGTGATCGCATAGCTGCGCAACCGAGTCGAAGACAGTGGTGTCAACGAGCGATCGAAGTCCAACCCTGACGGCTCCGGAATATCGACTGGATCGTAGAGGTTGCTGGCCGCGCTATACGTCGATTGGGGCTGGTAGTTGGAAACCTTGGAACGATAATCCGTCATCGCCAAGACCGCTTCGTGACGTACCGGCCCCGTGTCAAAGCGCAGCCGCGTATTGAGTTCCCCGCTGTGCGCCTTATTCTTTTCCTCCAACGCACTGGGGAAAAAGTCAATGTCGCCTTCGGTGTTGGTCAGCACCCCAAAAGGGGTATTCATTTTTCGGCGAGTGTCAGAGGCACCATACGCCCCGCCAACGCTCATGAAATCCGTCACGTCATATTCGATACGAGCCATGCCGAAGACATATTCCTTGTCCTGGTACGACCAAGATGGCCACACATTCGTGTCACCTCTCGGCGCTTCAGGCAGTTCGGAGGCGGATACGTAGAAATTGCTCTTGGCGCCAGTGATCTTTTGGCTGCTTACGCCCATGTCGGCGCTGGCGCGCAAACGTTCGCCCTGATAATCCAGGCCCACAGTGACATTTGACGCACGCTGCTGCTCGTGATCTACCGAGGCATCCCCATCGCGATAAGCCGCGTTCAACCTCACCCCAAAGGCATTGCTCTCGCCAAAGCGGCGCCCAATATCGACATTGGCACCCACGTTGCTGTCGCTCAAGTACAAGGCCTCGAATCGGGTCAATGGCTCGTCGGCGGCACGCTTGGGTACGAGATTAATGGCCCCGCCAGCCGTACCCCGTGGCGAGGTTCCATTGATGAGTGTGCTCGGTCCCTTGAGCACTTCGACGCGCTCGATCCCCTCTAACTGCACCCCTTCCGAGCTGGCAATACCATACATGCCGTCAAAGCCGATCTCGGCGCGATTCACACTGAGGCCGCGGATATAAAAGTTGTCGAAATACCAGGGGCCGCCCGCTTCCACCGAAGGGTCGTTGGCCATCACATCGGAAAGACTGCGCATTTGCTGGTCACGCATGAGCTCAGCCGTATAGGCTGTGACATTGAATGGTGCACTCATCATGTCGACACTGCCCAGCAGACCAAGCCGTGCGCCTCGCGCGACCTGCCCTCCTGCGTAGGGTTCAGGCAGAGTACCGCCTCCGGCCCCGGCAGTGACTGTCACAGGCTCGAGCACGGCGGTGTCTGCCTCAGAAACAGGTGCCAATCGGAATTGACGCGGCGCCTCACGCAACGCTACGAGCCCCGTGCCCGCCAATGCCCGATTCAGCGCTTCATCATCACCATAGCTGCCTTTCACGCCCGGGCTGTGACGGCCGGCAACGAGTTGCGGCGTGGCGGCGAGCAATAGGCCTGACTCGGCCGTCAGGCGCGCCAGCACTTGGTTCAGAGGTCCCGCCGGAATATCGTAACTGCGCGCCGCCGTAGTGACAGGTAGTGTCTGAGCATAGGCTGGCGACACCCATCCCGCGAGACCGGCGACGGCCAGTGCAAATGCGAACCGGCGTGCAAGCAAACTCGAACGTACACCCATGCTGCGAGCGGGCAATAGACTATCCGGGGAACAATGCGTCATGGCGATGGCGGCTTTCCTGGCGAAATTATCGAAAAAGGAGCACAAATCCGATGACCGGGCATCGGGCTCTCGATATACCTAATCGAATAAGCCAGCAAAAAGCGGAACCGCCCGCGGAAAATTTACGAGCGTGCGTCGATCCGAATCCACCACGGCAGGGTTCGATGCACCTGGATGGGCATGACAGATGCCAACATCGTCAACGCGCGGACCGGATCATCAGCGGGATAGCTGCCGAACACTCGCAAGTCCGCCACCTCATCGGCCAGGTTGATATAGCCATGTTGATGGCGACGCAGTTCCGCGACCACGTCAGCCAAACGCATGCCATCAGCAACAATAAGCCCGCGGATCCACGCGGCCCTGGCCGGATCCGCCGCGACAGGCAAGCCAAGCTCCTCGCCCGTGAAACGCAGTTGCGCTCCGGCCGCGACGATGCTGGTCAGCCTATTGCGCGCGAGGGCCACCTCGACAGCGCCGTCGTACACCGCGACCAGCGTGTCACCCGTTTCCTGCCGCACGGTGAAACGCGTACCAAGGGCACGCAGACTGCCTTGTTCAGTATCGACAAAGAAAGGACGCGCGTCCTTCCCCGTTTGCACCAGCATTTCCCCGTAGAGCAAGTGCAAACGCCGCGCCTGCTGGCTATACATTACGTTAAACGCGCTTTCTGCATTCAGCCAGACTTCACTGCCATCATCCAGCGCAAGATGGCGAATTTCACCCGTATCGGCCCGCTGGTCGGCCGTCCACGCCATGACGGGATGGAGCCAGGACCCATGGCGCCATCCCAACCATCCCGCGCCGGCGACCCCGACCAGCGCCAGCAGTACCTGCCGGCGGCGAGGCCTGGCGCCGCGTGCGCGCCGAAAGGTGGCTGCGGCAATATGCCGGTCCTGACGGGCTTGGAGAGGTTCGAAACGCTGCCCCACTCTCTCGACGACTGCCCACGCCTGGCGGTGCTCAGCGGCCGCGTCCAGCCATCGTTGCCAGCTCAAGCGGTCTATCGACGAGGCTTCTCCAGAGCGCAGCAATGCGTACCATTGGGCTGCCTGCTCCAGGACCGCATGAGAGGGGGTAGCGACGTGAGAACTCACGATTGCGAGGCAGGCGCGGGGCTATCGACCGCGACGTCGCGGGCCTCCAAAAGCATGCAATTCAGCATGGCCTTGGCGACGTACTTGCGAACCATGCGGGACGAAACCCCGAGCGCAGTGGCAATTTCCCGATCGGTCATCCCGCAAGCCATGGCCATGACAAAGGCATTCGCCGCCTTGGGAGACAGATCTTGCAGCATGGCATCGATCTCCTGCAGGGCCTCGAGCACGATGGCCTGGCGTTCAGCCGACGGTGCCGTTGGCTCAGGCTCCTGGGCCAAGACTTCCAGCCACGCCTGCTCGAGGCTGCGCCGGCGCCACAAGTCCACGCACATGCCGTCGGCCATTGCGCGCAAATACCCGCGCGCCTGAGGGGCACCGTCGAATTGGCGAGGTTTGACCAGCAGGCGCACGAAGACGTCGTGCGCCAATTCTGCGGCGTCGGCGGTGTTACCCAGGCGCCGACGCAACCAGCCGACCAGCCAGCCGTGATGATCCCCATACAGCCGGGCGACACAATTTGCGGGATTCGAGACAATCATGATGCAGCCCAGCGTAGTACCAGGCACTCACGTGCCGGTAAACCAGAGGAACACAAATGAAAATGCTTATTAATAACAAATAAGCCGCAAATTATGAAGCGAAGTACACCGATTTGGCAACAAGCAGGGATATAGCCCCAATTACGTGCATCCGGTTGGCGTACAGCGTGCCAACCGGCTTATGCTGATCACACTCCCGGAGCCCAAGGCACACGCACCCAGCCTTCCATCAACACGCGTGCGCTACGCGACATGATGGCTTTGGTGACCGTCCATTCGTCATTGACCAGGCGAGCCTCGGCCCCGACTCGCAACGTGCCAGAGGGATGTCCGAAACGTACACCATCGCGTTCGCCGCCGCCTGCCGCCAAGTTGACCAACGTGCCAGGCACGGCTGCCGCCGTGGCGATAGCCACCGATGCCGTTCCCATCATGGCATGGTGCAATTTACCCATCGACAAGGCGCGTACCAGCACATCGATATCCTCCGCGGCGATGGCTTTACCGCTCGATGCGGTATAGGCCTTCGGCGGGGCCACAAACGCCACTTTAGGCGTGTGCTGACGGCCTGCAGCCTGATCCGGCGAGTCGATCAGGCCCATGCGTACTGCGCCATGCGCACGGATCGCTTCAAAACGCGCCAAAGCCGCAGGGTCGCTATTGATGTCGTCCTGTAATTCGGTGCCGGTATAGCCCAGCGCATCCGCATTCAGAAAGATCGTAGGGATACCGGAATTGATGAACGTCGCTTGAAACGTTCCTACGCCCGGCACATCCAGCTCGTCGACCACGTTACCCGTCGGAAACATCGAGCCGCCATCACCCTCGCCTTCGTCGGCAGGATCCAGAAACTCGATTCGGACTTCAGCTGCAGGGAACGTGACGCCATCCAGTTCGAAGTCGCCAACTTCCTGCACCTGGCCGTGCGCGATCGGCACATGGGCGACGATGGTCTTTCCGATATTGGCTTGCCAGATCCGCACCACTACCACGCCGTTCTCGGGCACACGCTGTGCGTCCACCAAGCCGTTGGCAATGGCGAAGGGGCCGACCGCGGCAGACAGATTGCCGCAATTGCCGCTCCAATCCACGAAAGGCTGGTCAATGGAAACTTGGCCGAACAGGTAATCCACATCGTGATCCGGCCTGCTGCTCTTGGACAAGATGACGGCCTTGCTCGTGCTGGAGGTCGCTCCCCCCATGCCGTCGATCTGCTTGCCATACGGATCGGGGCTGCCGATCACGCGCAACAACAGTGCGTCACGGTCGGGCCCGGGAACCTGAGCCGCCTCGGGCAAATCCGTCAGTTTGAAAAACACGCCTTTGCTGGTGCCGCCGCGCATGTATGTCGCGGGTATCTTGATTTGTGGTGCGTGAGTCATCGACCAGTCCTGAAAATAGATAGCGCCATCTGCGCAATAGGATTCAGGCTTGGCCGCCACATGAATGGGCAAACCAAGCCGGTGTTGTGTCTCAAATGCTCTGCTCGATACCTGCGGCAGGCACGTTAACCCGCCTTGCTGGCAGCGTCCGTAGACGATGCCTCAAGAAAATCTTGTGCAAAACGCTGCAGCACGCCCCCTGCCTCGTAAATCGAGACTTCCTCTGCCGTATCCAGCCGGCACGTCACTGGAACCTCAATGGTCTCGCCATCGCGACGATGCACGATCAAGGTCAAATCAGCGCGCGGCTTGCGTTCGCCCACGACGTCATAGGTTTCCGTGCCATCCAAGGCGAGTGTCTTGCGATCCGTGCCCGGCTTGAACTCCAGCGGCAACACGCCCATGCCGATCAGGTTCGTACGGTGGATACGCTCAAAGCCCTCGGCCACGATAGCCTCCACGCCCGCCAGACGCACGCCTTTCGCGGCCCAATCGCGCGACGAACCTTGGCCATAGTCAGCACCCGCAACAATGATGAGCGGCTGTTTGCGCTGCATATAGGTTTCGATGGCCTCCCACATGCGCATCGTCTGGCCTTCGGGCTCAACACGCGCCAAGGAGCCTTGTTTTACGCTGCCATCCTCGTTGCGCACCATCTCGTTGAACAACTTGGGATTGGCAAACGTCGCGCGTTGCGCCGTCAGGTGATCGCCACGGTGAGTCGCATAGGAATTGAAATCCTCTTCGGGCAATCCCATTTTCGCCAGATACTCGCCCGCTGCACTGTCGGGCAAAATAGCATTCGAGGGCGATAGGTGATCCGTCGTGATGTTGTCGCCCAGCACGGCCAACGGGCGCATACCGCGCAAGGTGCGCTCGCCGGCCAGTGCGCCCTCCCAGTACGGCGGACGGCGGATGTAGGTGCTCTGCGGACGCCACGCGTACAGCGGGCTCACGGCCTCGCGGCGCTGATCGCGAATGCCGAACATCGGCGCATAGACCTTGCGGAACTGCTCGGGTTTGACTGCCGCCTGGACCACCGCGTCGATCTCCTCATCGGTGGGCCAGAGGTCCTTCAAGCGAATGTCTTTTCCATTGGCATCCTGACCCAACACGTCTTGTTCGATATCAAAGCGGATGGTCCCCGCGATGGCATAGGCGACGACCAACGGCGGCGAGGCCAGGAACGCCTGCTTGGCATAGGGATGGATACGCCCGTCAAAATTGCGATTGCCCGACAGCACGGCGGTGGCGTATAGATCGCGGTCGATGATCTCTTGCTGAATCTTGGGGTCCAATGCGCCCGACATACCATTGCACGTGGTACAGGCAAAAGCGACAACACCAAAACCCAGTTTTTCCAATTCAGGCGTCAAGCCGGCTTCGTCCAAATACAACTCGACCGCCTTCGATCCGGGAGCCAGCGAGGTTTTGACCCAGGGCTTGCGCGTCAGGCCGGCACGGTTGGCGTTGCGCGCCAGCAAACCTGCCGCTATGACGTTGCGCGGATTACTGGTGTTGGTACAGCTGGTGATAGCCGCAATAATGACTGCGCCATCTGGCATCAGGCCGGGCTCGTTTTCCACAACACCGGCGATACC
The DNA here is from genome assembly GCF_002261185.1 of Bordetella genomosp. 4. Lineage (GTDB taxonomy): Bacteria > Pseudomonadota > Gammaproteobacteria > Burkholderiales > Burkholderiaceae_B > Bordetella_A. The sequence continues at coordinate 7,729 of NZ_NEVQ01000012.1, read as the reverse complement.
GCGTTCGGCCAGATCGGATACGGGCAGGCGGCGATGCGGATTCGAAGGCCCCGCCAAAGTGCGCACCACACTGGACAGATCGAAGCTCAGCACACGCTCGTATTGAACCTGTTTCAAGCTGTCTGACCACAGGCCTGCTACCTTGGCGTACGTTTCGACCAAGCGTACCTGCGCGTCTTCTCGGCCCGTGAGTTTCAGATAGTCGATCGTCTGCTGATCAATAGCGAACATGGCCGCCGTCGCACCGTATTCCGGCGCCATATTGGAAATCGTCGCGCGGTCGCCCAGGGTCAGGCTCGCAGCGCCCTCGCCATAGAACTCCAGGTACGCGCCCACGACTTTTTCTTTGCGCAGGAATTCGGTCAAGGTCAGCACGATGTCGGTAGCCGTAATGCCAGGCTGACGGCGTCCCGTCAACTCGACCCCGACGATATCAGGCAGACGCATCCAGGACGCGCGTCCCAGCATGACGTTCTCGGCCTCCAGGCCGCCGACGCCGACCGCGATCACGCCCAAGGCATCCACATGCGGCGTATGACTATCCGTGCCCACCAGAGTATCCGGATACGCAACGCCATCCTGGGCATGAATCACCGGCGACATGCGTTCCAGATTGATCTGATGCATGATCCCGTTGCCCGGCGGCACTACGTCTACGTTGTGAAAGGCCTCGCGCGTCCAGTCGATGAAATGGAAACGGTCTTCGTTGCGGCGGTCTTCGACAGCGCGATTCTTTGCAAACGCATCGGGTTCGAAACCACCGTGTTCGACCGCCAACGAGTGATCCACGATCAACTGCACCGGCACCACGGGATTGACATTGGCGGGGTCGCCGCCCATATCGGCGATCGCGTCACGCAGGCCTGCCAGATCGACCAACGCGGTCTGCCCCAGAATGTCGTGACAGACCACACGAGCCGGAAACCACGGGAAATCCAGATCCCGGCGGCGCTCGATCAATTGGCGCAAGGCATCGTTCAACAGAGCGGGATCACAACGCCGCACCAGGTTTTCGCCGAGCACACGCGAGGTATACGGCAATTGGTCATAGGCGCCCGGTGCGATAGCCTCGACCGCAGCGCGCACGTCGAAATAGTCGAGATTAGTGCCCGGCAAGGGCTTGCGGAATTGAGTGTTCAAGATGCCTCCGTTTGCGGCAAGTTGCTCTGCGCGATCTGATGTTCGATATTGAGACGGGATGCGCGTATGTGTCTGCGCATCAGCAGTTCAGCCAACTCGCCATCGCCGTCGGCGATAGCGTCGAGAATGCGGTGATGCTCGGTAAACGCCTGACGAGGCCGATTGGGCGTCGTCGAATATTGAATGCGATACATACGGGCCAGTTGATAGAGCTCGTCGCACAGCATGCGAATCAGCATCTGGTTGCCGCTGGCCTGAACGATACGGTAGTGAAAATCGTAATCGCCTTCCTGCTGATAGTAACCACGTCCCGCCTGGAATGCCTCATCGCGCTCGTGGGCCTCGAGCACGCGACGCAGCTCATCTGCGGCTGCCGGCGTCATCCGTTCTGCGGCCAGGCGACAGGCCATGCCCTCAAGCGATTCTCGAATCTGGTAGAGCTCGCAGAGCTCTTGCTGGCTCAGCGACACGACGCGAGCGCCCACATGCGGCACGCGCACCAGCAGGCGCTGTCCCTCGAGACGGTGGATGGCCTCGCGCAGCGGCCCGCGGCTGATGCCATAGGTGCGCGCCAATTCCGGCTCGGAAATCTTGCTCCCGGGCGAGATGTCGCCTTTGACGATGGCGGACTGAATCTTGCGGAACACGTGCTCGGAGAGCGTCTCCGATTCGCTCGCGGCCGGTACAGGCAGCGTGAGGACTTTTTCCACCATGTCGACAATTCGTAGATTATTTCGGATTAAATTATAGCCATGAGGCGATTTATTGGCTAGATTGTCAACAATCATGCCCTTGATTCGACCCATCGTCTCCTGTCCCCGATAACGGGGCTTTGGCGTACGCCCTTGCCCCACCCGCGCACATAGGCGCGGATTGCACAGAAGGAGCCCGCATGTCCGCTCATATCTCCAATGTCCGCCCCGAGCCCGATCAGGTCCTCATAGACATTGTCGATTACGTTCTCGACTATCAAATCCAGAGCAGCCTGGCTTATGAAACGGCGCGCAATTGTCTGATCGACACGCTAGGCTGCGGCCTGGAGGCACTGGAATACCCGGCGTGCCGCAAGCTGCTCGGCCCGATCGTGCCGGGCACGATCGTCCCTCACGGAGCCAAGGTCCCGGGCACCCAATTCCAGCTCGACCCCGTCCAGGCCGCCTTCAACATCGGCGCCATGATCCGCTGGCTGGACTTCAACGACACCTGGCTCGCGGCCGAATGGGGGCATCCTTCGGACAATCTGGGCGGCATCCTGGCCACCGCAGACTGGCTGTCGCGCAATGCCGTTGCATTGGGTAAAGCCCCACTCACCATGCGCGATGTGCTGACAGCCATGATCAAGGCGCATGAAATCCAGGGGTGCATCGCCCTGGAGAACTCATTCAACAAAGTCGGCCTCGATCATGTCGTCCTCGTCAAAGTCGCCTCCACCGCCGTCGTCGCGCAAATGCTGGGCCTGAGCCGCGAGGAAACCATCAACGCGGTTTCGCTGGCCTGGGTCGACGGCCAGAGCCTGCGCACCTATCGTCATGCGCCGAACACGGGCAGCCGCAAAAGCTGGGCCGCGGGCGACGCCACCAGCCGCGCGGTGCGCCTGGCGTTGATCGCAAAAACAGGCGAAATGGGCTACCCCTCGGTGCTGAGCGCAAAAACCTGGGGGTTCTACGACGTCCTCTTCAAAGGCCAGCCCTTCAAGTTTCAGCGCCCGTATGGCAGCTATGTCATGGAAAACGTGCTGTTCAAAATCTCGTTTCCGGCCGAGTTTCATGCGCAAACCGCAGTGGAATGCGCCATGACGATTCATGATCAGCTCGTAGCTGCCGGCAGATCAGTGGGCGACATCAAGCAGATCATCATCCGCACCCACGAAGCATGCATTCGCATCATCGACAAGAAAGGCCCGCTCAATAACCCGGCCGACCGCGACCACTGCATCCAATACATGGTGGCCATCCCCATCCTGTTCGGCCGCCTCACCGCCGCGGACTACGAGGACGACATCGCGCACGATCCGCGCATCGACCTCCTGCGCGACAAGATCATCTGCGTGGAGGACCCGGCCTATACCCGCGACTATCACGACCCAGACAAACGATCGATCGCCAACGCATTGACGGTGATTTTCAACGACGGTACGCAACTGGACGAGGTGGTCTGCGAATACCCGATCGGGCACAAACGGCGTCGCAGCGATGGAATTCCGTTGCTCGAAGCCAAATTCAGGACGAATCTGGCGCGGATCTTCCCTGCCAAACAGCAGACGCGAATTCTGGAGGTCTCGTTAGATCAGCAGACGTTGGAGGAAATGCCCGTGCATGAATACATGGATTTATACGTAATTTAGGGATTCCCCTCATCGCATGCCACCACTGTGAGTCCCGGGCGGGTGTCGCGCCGTGTTGCGCTGGCCCGTTGAGGCTGCCGAGCCAGGAGTGTCAGGCGGGGGGATTTCGGCTGGGCATGTTTGAGCGCAGCGTAGCGGAGCGAGTTTGCCCAGCCGCCCCGCCTGACACTCCTGGTGAAGGGAAGTCTGGGCGCGCAGGCGTCCAGGCCAGCCGACAGGGCCGGCGCAACACGGCGCGACACCCGCCCGGGACGCCTCACGAGAGACAGCCGAAACAATACCAAGAGAACAGCCAAAACGACAAAACCCACCATACCGCCAAAAAAGCGCAACTCTCCCGTTCAAACGACAGGCCGACTACAATCCCCATATCCACCCACATTCCCCCAAAGCCCCACCATGCTGTACCTCTGGGTCAAAGCCTTCCACATCGTATTCATCGCCTCCTGGTTTGCAGGTCTCTTTTACCTGCCCAGGATCTACGTGAATCTGGCCCAGACCTCCGACCCCTCGGTACAAGCCTGTCTGCTCGGCATGGCGCGCCGACTATTCAGATTCACCACCATCCTGGCCATCATCGCCATCGCACTAGGCCTATGGCTGTACATCGGATTTGGTGTCGGCATGGGCCCCGGCAACGGCTGGATGCACGCCAAATTGTTCTTTGTCCTGCTCATCATCGGCTACCATCACGCCTGTAGCGTCATGTTGCGCAAGTTCGAACAAGGCCGCAACACCCGCTCGCACAAGTTCTACCGCTGGTTCAACGAAGTTCCCGTCTTACTGCTCGTGGCGGTGGTACTGCTGGTGGTGCTCAAACCCTTCTGACCACACTGCCCGGCCTTAGGCCAGGATTCGAATGTCTTCTGATGATCAAGACCGCCGTAAAACACTGACGGTCAAAAAAACGGCGCGTGACGCGCATGCCGCCGCTGGCGATACCAAACGCAAGCGCAGCGGCGCGCGTGCACGCACAGCTGCCCTGATTGAACGATCGAAAGATCAAGCACAACGCCTACGGCGAAACACCGAAGACACGCCCGCCGCGCCACGAGGCAACGTGTCGGCCGAGCGCGGCAAACCGGTGTCACGCTCACGTGCGTCTGGCGAATTCGACGCACCACGGCGGCCGAGGACGCCACGCGCTCGCGATGAGGATAATTGGACCGATTCAACGCCGGCTGCAGCTGGCGATCATGATGCCTTTCCCTCGGATATCGAATGGGCGGCAGAACCCGAAGTGCGTCACTACGCACCGCGTGCACTGCGCGACGCAGAGACGTTCGAGATTTTTGCGCCTTGCCCCCAAGGACTGGAAGAAGCCCTGACCGCAGAAATGCAGGCGCTGGGCTTCGAAGACGCTCGTGTGGGACGTGCCGGCTGCCATTTCAGCGCCGATTGGCCGGGCATACAGCGCGCCAATTTGTATTCCCGTCTGGCCACGCGCATCCTGGTGCAGGTGGCACACGAGGAAATCTCGCACGAGGACGATATCCTCGATCTGGCCTACAGCGTGCCCTGGGAACGCTGGTTTGGCGCGGAGCATACGTTGCGCGTAGACACCTCGGCGATCAAAAGCCCGGTACAAAGCCTGCAATACTGCAATCTGCGTGCAAAGGACGGCATCTGTGACCGCCTGCGCGATCGCGAAGGCGCGCGTCCCAGCATCGACACAGTGCGGCCGGACGCTCGCGTACATTTGTTCCTGACAGGACATACCGCGACGCTGTATCTGGACACCTCCGGCGAATCGCTGTTCAAGCGAGGTTGGCGTCTGGATAAAGGGGATGCGCCGCTGCGCGAAAACCTCGCTGCCGGGATGTTGGCCCTGGCTGGCTGGGACCCTGCCGCACCACTGCTGGATCCGTTCTGCGGGAGCGGCACGATTTTGATCGAGGCAGCCTGGATTGCGCTGGGCGTGCCCGCAGGTATTTCGCGGCCGCTGGGATTTGAACGCATGCGCGGACACGATCCGCGACGCTGGCGCGATCTGAAAGACGACGCGCGCGCCCGGATTTTGCCCAAGCTGGATGCGCCTCTAGTCGGCTACGACCTGGATCCCCAGGTGGTGGAATATGCCCGCAACAACGCGGAACGCGCCTGGCTGACGGCCGACACGATTCGATTCGAGGTGGGTGATGCCCGCGAGGTGCCCCCTCCCGCCGAACAGGGTTGGATTGTCACGAACCCTCCCTACGGTGAACGCCTGCCGATGGACGATAGCGAACTCTGGCGAGCCTGGTCGGCAAACCTGAAACGCGCCTATTCGGGCTGGCAGTTGCATGTGATCTCTAGCGACCTCGAGCTGCCTCAACGTATGCGGCTCAAACCTCTGCGCCGGATTCCTTTGCACAACGGCTCGCTGGATTGCCGCCTGTTCGGGTTCGAACTGGTAGCAGCGGGGTATCGGAACCCCAAGTGATAATTGTTGTAAAAACACCGCAACAATGCGCCATTATTGTGGCAATAGGATCACAAGGCCCAAAACTGGCGCATCATCAGCACCAGGAGCACGCATGATGCACTAGACGCTTGCGTAAATTCAGGGTTAACCCTAAAATAGGGGTTATCCCCAGGTTGCTAGGTAGACACTCACCTCACCGTGATGCTGACACCGGGTAGCCGGGATGCATGACTGCATACGAATACACGCAAGTTCTGGATTTATCGTGCCTCACATTAACCCCCATATCCGGCTGACCGACGAACTCGAACGCCAGCTGATGTTGCAAGCGATTGAAGAGCAGTTCCGCCCCCGTCCGTTTCGCGCTCTGGCCCGTGGCCTGGGCAAATTGGGCAAAGGCGTCAAGACACTGATTACCCGCCAAGCTGAGACGAAGACCGCTCACTCGGCCGCCTGAAGTCAACAACAGGCAAGTAACGATTTTCCCCTTGGGGGCTGCTACAGCCCCTTTTAAGACCCACCGTTAACCCGGTGGGTTTTTTTTTGCCTGATTGCAGGCCAGGCGGTACCGCCATCAATGTGGCCGAAGAATCTGCTGTTTCTGACCGGGCGGCTCGTCATCGGCATCAAAGACGCCATGTTGGCGGTTCGGCTTGAATCCGAATTGGGGGACATTTCTATAGCCAAGGACCCGGATGCCCGGGATAATAGCGCCCCTTGGCCATGCCACATTCCGAAGTAAGTGGCTTCCCTCTTTGTGCAGCCTATGGCGTTGCGTACCCGTAGGTTTCCGGAGCTCTGATGACCGATGCGCTCTCGCTGACGCCCAGCCGGCTACGCCGGTTTGCCTGCATGATGTATGAAGCCGTCCTCTTGTTCGGCGTCGTATTTCTGGCGGGCTATTTGTTTGACACACTGACGCAGAGTAAACATGCGTTGATGCTCAGGCATGCACGTCAGGCGTGGCTATTTGTCGTCATCGGCATTTATTTTGTGTTGTGCTGGCGCCGCAATGGGCAAACGCTGCCGATGAAGACCTGGAATATCCGGCTGGTGGATCGCGATGGCCTGCCGCCCTCGGTCCCCAGGCTGATCTTGCGCTATATCCTTGTCTGGCCGCTCGTATTGGCCGCTGCGGGCCTGGTGGCTGTTGCCTCGTCAGCTACGGGTTGGAAATCGGTGGACATGTTCATCGTCGTAGCGCCATTCGCGATTTTCATCTGGTCGTGGTTCGACCCGGATGGGCAGTTCCTGCACGATCGGCTGCTGGGAACGCGCTTGCGCAATGCGCCGCCGCGGAACAAGCGGCGATAGAAAAAAGCCCCCAGACTGGGCTTTTCTTGGCTGTTGCTGCCGGGTATTTGCTGCTCTTGATTGTCTCTATGAAGGCGTCCCTGTCGCGTGCCTGGGCGTGGCGCCGGGCCTATCGCACGGACTCGGCCCATGACCAGGGGCCTCGGTCCGCTACGCGGACTAAATCCGTGCTCAACGGCCCGGCGCCACGCCCAGGCACGCGACAGGGACTCACGATGAGGGAATGCAACGACGGCTGATTGCCATCCTCGTTTTTCGAAACCGACTTTGGCAATGCGATGGGTTGAGCTAGCGCCATTCGGCCATCGTAAACGCAACTCAACAGCGTTGATGCAGCAAAGCGCATGACATCCGTCACCGGAAGACATTGCGAGCAGGAGGTCGGCGTGTAAAAGCCCCGCCGGGCCGTTGAGCCGCGATTTAGCCCGCGAAGCGGGCCGAGGCCCCTGGTCTTGGGCCGAGTCGCGGCGATAGGCCCGGCGGGGCTTTTACACGCCGACCTCCTGCGCCAAAAGAACTCCGCACTA
>NZ_NEVQ01000016.1 GCF_002261185.1 Bordetella genomosp. 4 | reverse complement strand
TCGTGATCAGCGGCAATACCGGTACGATCGGTGGTTTGACCAACACGACGTTCGATCCGAACAACTACACCAGCGGCCAAGCGGCAACGGAAGACCAGCTGAAACAGGTCAACGATGTTGCAAGCGCGGGTTGGAACGTGACCGATGCGGGTGGCAACAGCGCCAACATCGGCCCGAACGGTGAAGTGCGATTCGAGGGTGACAGCAACATCAGCGTTGCTCAAACCGGTGTGGATCAAAACGGTGTGGTGGCGGTCAGCCTGAACGAGAACATCGACCTGGGCAATACCGGCAGCGTCACCACGGGTAATACCGTGATGAACAATGACGGTCTGGCGGTCAATGACGGTGCAGGCAACGTGACGACGACCACGGCTACCGGCACGACCGTCGCTGACAGTGCCGGAAACACGACAGCTACGACGGCAGCGGGCACGACGGTGAGCAATGCCGCCGGTGCTACGACCACGGTGGGTGCCGGCACGGTTTCGGTGGTGGACGCGGCTGGCAACAGCACGGCCATCGGCGGCAATCAGATCTCGATCGGTGGCAGCAACCCGATTGTGATCAGCGGCAATACCGGCACGATTGGTGGTTTGACTAACACGACATTCGATCCGAACAACTACACCAGCGGCCAGGCGGCAACGGAAGACCAGCTCAAGCAGGTCAACGATGTTGCAAGCGCAGGCTGGAACGCGACCGATGCGGCAGGCAACAGCGCCAACATCGGCCCGAACGGTGTAGTGCGATTCGAAGGCGACAGCAACATCAGTGTTGCTCAAACCGGTGTGGATCAGAACGGCGTGGTGGCGGTCAGCCTGAACGAGAACATCGACCTGGGCAACACCGGCAGCGTCACCACGGGCAACACTGTGATGAACAATGACGGTCTGACGGTCAATGATGGTGCAGGCAATACGACCACGGTCGGTGGCAACCAGATTTCGGTCGGCGGCAGCAACCCGATCGTGATCAGCGGCAATGCCGGCACGATCGGTGGTTTGACCAACACGACGTTTGATCCGAACAACTACACCAGCGGCCAGGCTGCAACGGAAGACCAACTGAAGCAGGTCAACGACGTTGCGAGCGCCGGTTGGAACGTGACCGATGCCGGTGGCAACAGCGCCAACATCGGCCCGAACGGTGTAGTGCGATTCGAAGGCGACAGCAACATCAGTGTTGCTCAAACCGGTGTGGATCAGAACGGTGTGGTGGCCGTCAGCCTGAATCAGAATATCGACCTGGGCAACACCGGCAGCGTCACCACGGGTAATACCGTGATGAACAATGACGGTCTGGCGGTCAATGACGGTGCAGGCAACGTGACGACGACCACGGCTACGGGCACAACGGTGGCTGACGGTGCCGGGAATACGGCAACCATCACCGCTGCTGGCACGACGGTAAGCAATGCCGCTGGTGCTACGACGACGGTGGGTGCCGGCACGGTGTCGGTGGTGGACGCGGCTGGCAACAGCACGGCTATCGGCGGCAATCAAATCTCCGTAGGCGGCGCTAATCCGATTGTGATCAGCGGCAATACCGGCACGATCCGTGGTTTGACCAACACGACGTTCGATCCGAACAACTACACCAGCGGCCAAGCGGCAACGGAAGATCAGCTGAAACAGGTCAACGACGTCGCAAGCGCAGGCTGGAACGTGAGCGCCAATGGTGATGCGGGCGCCAACGTAGCACCTGGCGGTTCGGTGGACTTGTCTAATACCGATGGCAATATCGACATCACTCGCACGGGCACTGATCTGGCGTTCAATCTGGCGGACGATCTCCACTTGACCGCAGACGGCAGCTTGACGATCGGAGACGGCACAGATGGCAGCGTGCTGAACAATGGTGGTCTGACGGTGACGGATGGTGCCAACATATCGACAGTAGGCGCGGGCGCAATCTCGATAACCGATGCTGCCGGCACGACTGCGATCGGTGGCGACCAAATCGCAATCGGGGGCCTCAGCCCAATCGTCATCAGCGGCAATACGGGCACCATTACCGGCCTGACTAACCAGACCGTCAACTATGCGGGCTTTGGTGATGGCTCTGGACGTGCTGCGACTGAAGAGCAACTCAAGCCTGTCACCGACTTCATCGGCCTCAATGATGACGGTTCGTTCAGCTACGGTGGCGACAAGTACGCCTCGTTGCAGGATGCGCTCAATAGCATGCATTGGAACGTTGAGGTGCCGGGAACGGACAACTCGGGCGGAAACTCGGGTGGTACGGATTCGGGCAACGGGAACGGCGGCTCGGGTGGCTCTAATGGTGGTACCGGTGGAGGTTCGCCTACACCGATCCATAACGGCAACACTGTGGGCTTCGTCGCTGGCGACAATATCGTCATCTCGAAGACCGAGCGGCCCAACGGCGAAGGCGCCGATGTCAAGGTCTCCATGGCTCAGGACATCAACGTCAACTCTGTGACGGCCAAGACGGTGAACGCTCAGGAAGTCAAGATCGAAAACGGCCCGGTTATCAATCAAGGCGGTATCGATATGGGCGGCAAGAAGATCATAAATGTGGGAGCAGGCACATCGCCTACGGACGCTGTCAACCTTGGCCAGTTGGAATCTGCCACCAGTAGTTTGCAGAGCCAGGTCAATCAAGTTCGAGGCGATATGAACAGGCTCAATAACAAGCTCAGCGCGGGTGTAGCCTCTGCGATGGCCACGGCGGGCTTGCCGCAGGCCTACTTGCCAGGCAAGAGCATGATGGCAATTGCAGGCGGCACCTACAACGGTGAATCAGGTTTTGCGATCGGCGTTTCAACCGTGTCGGATAACGGAAGCTGGGTTGTGAAACTCTCTGGTAACTCCAATTCGCGCGGCGATTACGGCGGCGCAGTGGGTGTGGGTTATCAGTGGTAATCCCACGATATTGAGCTTGCACTCTTCGGCCTCGCGGGGCCGAAGAGGGGGCCGCCGGTATCGCTCTGTCATGCCGGCGGCGATCAAACTGCTTGTCGAATTCAAAGGAAAGATTGATGAAAACCGTTATTACCCGCTGCCTGCAGCGGTCGGCGCCACTGACGGCAGCTCTGTTGCTGGCAGGGTGCGGCACCCTGAGTAATGTAAGCAGTGACGGCAAGACAGATAGTCCAGTGTTCCCCGATCCACAGAAAGTTTCCCTCTCTACCGGGACTTTCCCGAATGTGGATAGTCTGGCGCTGGTCCAAGATGGAGTCACTCGAGACCAGGTATATGAGTTGCTTGGCCGCCCGCATTTCTCGGAAGGGTTCCAGGTGCGCGAATGGGATTATCTATTCCATTTCCGTACCCCCCAGGGCATCCGTACTTGCCAGTTCAAGATATTGTTCGACTCGGATAAAGTCGCTCGCAGCTTCCATTGGGCGCCCGAGGATTGCCGGCCTGGCAAATCAGCAGCCCCCCAGAAATACACCTTGAACGGCGATGTCTCGTTCGCGTTTGGCAGTGCAGTGATCACTGCTGCCGGCAATAGCCGTATTGCCGAGATCGCGGGTGAGCTGCGTAAGCAGCAGACCGTTGATCAATTGGAAATCGCCGGCCACACGGACCGCATCGGCAGCGACGCCAGTAATCTCGATTTGTCGCAGCGGCGAGCGGATGCCGTTCGTCAAGCACTGATTGCCAATGGCATTCCCAGCGGCAGCATGCGTGCCGTGGGCTACGGCGAAAGCCAGCCGATTGTGCAATGCGACCAACAGAACCGCAGTGAGTTGGTAGCCTGCCTGGCCCCCAATCGTCGCGTCGACATCAACGCAAGCGGCGTGCGCTGAACTGGCTGCGCGGACCGAGAAGAAGACATGAGCATAACGAGGTCCGCGAGTTATCCCACATCCTGATAATGGGCACAAAGCCAACATGGCCTCCTAGCGGCCGGGCTTTGTGATCTTTTTTGTATTGGAGTTCCAATGAGTATTAGCACATCGATGACGGCAATGGTTAAGCGCGAAGCGTTGCGTGGTCTGGCACTCGCCAGTTTGCTCGGATTGGCCGCATGTCAGCAGATGCCGAGCAAGGGAACCAGCAGCGCCCGCACAGGCAGTGCTCAGCCTGCTGCCCAGCAGGCCAGCACGGCTCAGCAACCAGCACAGCAGTCGGCACAGCAATCGGCCCAGCAACCGAGGCAGCAGGCTGCCAATAACACTACGCCGAACATTACTTTCCACTTGGCCCAGGTCCGTCCCGGCAATGGCTTGGCTCAGGTGCAACTGAATCAGAACACGCGCCTCTACGCCGTGCCGCAACCGGTGTTGACTCAAGCGGATCTGCGCCAGATTGTGCCGATGCAAAATAAGAATGGACAGGTGTTTCTGCGCTTTGACTTCAATCAGCAGGGCGCGGCAAAGCTGGCCAAGGTGACTCGCGAGGCGCAGGGCAACTATCTGATCATCAGCGCGCAAGGCAAGCTGATTTCCGTACCCAAGATCTCGGCTACTTATGATGGCGGCAGCTTTCCTCTGCCGGTCGCTAGCGTCGACGAGGCTCAAGCTATCTCGCGCCTGATTCGTCAGCCGGCGGGTCGATAAGAAGAAAAGAAGTGACCGAAGCAATGACCGTCAGTCCAGTTTTTCTTGTGTATGACAGCGACGCGTCATTACAGAGAATGATGATAGAGGCAGCACCATGGCGCATTTCCATTAGAGATGACTGGGCCATGAACAATGTTTCGACTCTCGACAGTTCCGAAGAGACGAACCGCATTGTTAACGCTGTGCGCTGTCGGTCAGAGCACAGGTCACTTCAGCTCAATGAGCTAAGGTCCGAGTATCCCACCGCGGGCATAGTCGTTCTGACTGAGGAGACGGTGTTTGGCCCCGAGCGAGCATCCCTCCTTTTTGCTGGGGCTGACGCCTGCTTCGATTCGAGTGTCTTGGCGTTGGAGGTGGTTGCTTCGCTCCAGGCACTTTGGCGTCGTGGATATGCATTTACTCGAGCATCTCAGGATGAACCCATGCTTGAGGTTGACAACCAAATTTCGGTGTGCGACTCCGACGACAAACGGTGGGGACTGAAGGACGACGGCTGGTTGCTGTTGACACCCTCGGGTCGAGAAATCGGATTGACGCCGACTGAAAGACATCTCTTGCAAGTGTTGATGGCAAATTGTCCCCATCCCGTTGAACGCAAAGAACTGGTTATCAAGCCGCGGCCCGGGGAGACAGGACGTTACGTAGACGTTCAAATTAGCCGGATAAAGCAGAAGCTGGAAGCAACGGGAGAAAGATTGCCGATTCGGTCGATCAGGGGATATGGATACGTATTCGTGGGGAGTTCTACCTGATCGACGCGTTCCTGTTCCCGGTCAACGAGCGGAGCTCCATGGTTCGTTCACTCTGCTTGTCTGGAAAGAGCGGGTAACCCGATCGCGGTTTTCGGAAATGGCTTGAAAGTCAGGGCAATCAGGAAAGCACCTGTTCCCAGCGCGAAAGACCCGACATACAGCCAGACATAACTGCCCGTGAGGTCATGAAGCAAGCCTCCCGCTACTGGCCCGGTTGCCATCCCTAGACTGCCCGCCATGGTTGTGCCGCCGATCACCGTACCCATCATATGCAACGGAAAATTCTCGCGGACGATGACGGCGTAGAGCGGCATGATCCCGCCATAGATGAAGCCGAACACTGCGGCTGCTGCGTAGAAGGTCCCAAGATTGCTGGCAAAAGCATAGATCAGCGCACCAAAAGCCTGTGCTAGCAGTCCCCAGACCAGGACGCGCTTGGCCCCGAGTCTGTCGCCCAATAGACCGAAAGCGACGCGGCCACCGAGCCCCGTGAGGCCTTCCAGGCTGTAGATGGTTGCCGCCGTAATCACCGGAATACCGCATGTCACGGCGTAGCTGACCGTGTGAAAAATCGGGCCGGAATGGGTGGCACAGCAGAAAAAGTTGGTCAGGGCCAGGATGATGAACTGCCGCGACTTGAGTGCTTCTGCCAGCGACAGGGACGGCTGATCAGCCGTTTCCGGGGATTGCGCCGCGGGCTCGGCCAGTGCCGGCGGGCGGCGGATCAGGAACGAGAGCGGGATCATTGACACAGCGACGATACTGGCGATGATCAGCATGGCGGTGCGCCAGTCATGGCCGTCCACCAGCCAGGCAGCCAATGGCGACATGGTCATGGGCGCGACGCCCATCCCTGCGGAAACCAGCGACACGGCGAGACTGCGATGGGTATCGAACCAGCCGGTGACGCTCGCCATGATCGGCACCATGATGGCCGCGCCGGAGGCGCCGACCAACAGGCCAAAAGCCAGTTGAAAGACCAGCAGCGATGGGGCTTTACTGGCCAGCGCCAGGCCAGCGGCCAGCAGCACCGAACCGGTCAGTACTACCAGCCTGGGGCCCAGCCGGTCTGACAAGGTGCCCCAGAGGGGGCTGGCAACGGCCAAGGCGAGAAAACCGATGGTCATGGCGGTGGAGATCCCCGTCGTCGACCAGCCGGTATCTTGGGCAATCGAAAATAGAAACACCGGCAGGCAAAACATGGCGCCGATGGCGATACAGCCCAGCACGCCGCCAGTCGCGACGATCACCCACCTATAGACTTGGTTCTGCAGCATGGCAATTCCTCAGTAAACGATGTCAAGAGCACGACGAATGAATCCGCCGGAAATCGACATCGTTCCGAAAATTTTGCAGCCTGGCCCCAAGCCGGAGCGCGATGCGGAGGGATCCCGGTTTTGAATCCCCAGCACCTCGCCCAGTACTGCCGCCGTGGTAATTGATTTTTATGCCGTTTGCAGCGCCCGCCTTGCCTGTTTGTCGGCATACATCAGCCTGTCCGCTTTTTTGAGCAAGTCTTCCACCGAGCTGACCGACGGATCGGCGCTGGCGATACCAAAGCTCGCGCCGGCATAGTCGAAACTGCACTCGTCGAAAGTGTAAGTGCCGATCAACAGCGGAGCCAGACGGCTGCGTAGCGCATTGGCTGTTGCATCGGGATCATCGACCTCGGCCGGAGCGGCCAGACCGATCACGACGAATTCGTCTCCACCAAACCGGCCCAGCATGTCGCTCGCGCGCAGGGCGGCAGACATGCGCCGGCCGACTTCGATCAGGAATTTGTCGCCGACCTCGTGGCCGTAGGTGTCATTGATTGTCTTGAAACCGTCCAGATCGATAAACGCCACCATTACCCACGATTGCGTTTGCTTCGCTACGGCAAACAAACGGTCCAACTGAGCTACTACCGCGCGCCGATTCGGCAGACCGGTCAAGACGTCATAGTTGGCCGCATACCGTTCGTCCTGGCGGCGTATCAACATCTGGCCCACCACATGGCTGGACAGTAGGAGCAGAGCCAGTCCGACCACCGCCACCAGCCCCGCCGTCCATGCGTGCCGTTTTCCCATGGGCGCCAAGTCATCCAGCGACGCCAGTGTGAGCAACTGGTACTGCGTATTGGGCAGCGGCTGGCTGCGCAGCAGATAGGGCCTGCCGTCGATGAACCATCCGCCGGTATGGCTCTGGAGGTCCATTGCCTGTACGTTCAGGGGGTCTCCCGACTCCTCGCCGTCGGGCGATGGTACTGTCGATCCCGGTGGCAGCAGAGCCGCTACGTTGCGTAGCATGAACGGCTCTGACGAGCTGGTGATGACACGCCCTTGGCGGTTTATGATCAGTGAAATATGCCGGCCTGTCAGATACAGCGCCATGTCTGACGCGTCGAATTTCACCGTCACAGAGCCTAGCGGCCTGTCGTTTGCGTCGTCAATCCGGCTGGACACGAAATAGGATGGCATTTTGAGCAGACGGGCGATACCGAATGAGCTGCCGTTACCTGTGCGCAAGGCGTCCATGAGGTAAATGCGGCCCGTGTAAATCATTCCCACGATACTGTCGGGCGAGGCCCAGTTGCTGGCCGTCACGGTGTCGTCCGACATATTGTTCATATAGATGCGGCCATAGCGCAGATCGCCGGCAAGCGCATTCATATAGTCACCAACCTTGCGTACCAACGGGTCACGTGTAAACTCCGCGGCACGTTGCTTATGCGTCAGCTCGGCAAAGCCGGGCGGATCCGTGCGATACCGGGTGGCGAGCTCCACGACCTGGCTTTGGCGTGCCACCATATTGGTCACGCTAACCATTTCCGTAAATAGCCGCTGTATGACGCGTGCCGTGGTTGTGGTTTCGTATTCGGCGCTGGCCCCCAGGCTGCTCAGCCACGTGTTCGTCGCCCGTTGCGACATCCACCAGCCCGCGCCGGCCACAAGCCCCAGCCAGGCCACACTCAGGCCCAGCGTCACTCGGCGCACGATCGGCCGTATCTGCCGTCCCCGAAGGCGCTGCGCAGGCGTGTCATTGTTCATGCCGCTACTACCGGCAAGATCGTGATTCAAGACGGCTTCGTTCATTATTTGTGATCTTCGGATGTAAACATCATGGGGTTGGCAGCGTCATTTCGTTAATGTAGCAATTCTAAAAAACTTGAAATGTTAGGAAATTATAAGGCTGGCCTGGTGCGTATTGGGCAACACAGTGAGCACCTTCGCATGCCTACCGGCCATTTCCCTTGCTACCTACCATGACGACGTGCGGCGTTTTGCCGCGTGGGCCCAGGCGATTGGGCCGCCACCTCTAGGAGAGTTCATCATGTTCAGCGTAGACAACACCGTGCAGTCAGCTAAGCAGCAGTTCGACGAACAAGTCCCTTCACGTTATGCATTGCGTATTGGCGAGATAGAAGCGCTGGTGATCAGCGATGGAGTGCTCTTGTTGCCCGCTGAAACCATGTCTACAAATGTCGACCCAGTTGACAGGGCGGTCTGGCTGGACGACATGTTCTTGCCGCCGGATGCATTCGATTGGCCGCTGAACGTGATGATGGTGCGCCGCGGCGATCGGAACATTCTGATTGATAGCGGCCTGGGCGCAGAATACCCGGACTTCCCGCGCGCCGGGTTGCTGCCGCAGCGACTCGCGGCCGCTGGTATCGATCTCGGCGATCTGACCGACATCATCATCACTCATATGCACATGGACCATGTGGGCGGCTTGCTGGTCGAGGGGATCAAAGAGCAACTGCGTTCTGATCTGCGGATCCACGTAGCGGCATCAGAAGTCGAATTCTGGAAATCGCCGGACTTCTCTCAGGCTTGCATGCCGGAGCCCATACCGAGCGTGCTGTGCTCGGCCGCAACGCGATTCTTGAACGAGTATGGCAGCTATCTGCAGACATTCGACGAGGAATGTGAAGTCGCGCCGGGCGTCACCGTCCATCGCACCGGCGGCCACACCGCCGGCCACAGCGTGGTATGTCTGGAGTCCAGAGGCGATCGGCTGACGTTCGCAGGCGACGCCATATTCCCTGTCGGATTCGATCATCCCGATTGGCATAACGGCTTTGAGCATTACCCCGACGAGTCCGCCCGCGTCCGGGTCGACCTGCTGAAGAAAATCGCCGCCACCGGAGAACTATTGGTGGCGACGCACCTGCCGTTTCCCTCCGTTGGTCACGTGGCCATCGAGGGCGACGGTTTTCGTTGGGTGCCGGTCATTTGGGATTTCTGATTTCTGAGGATCGATTCGCTACGCGCTGCGCCGCGTTTCGCCGTGCGGCGCTGGCGCGCCGGGATAGAGCTTGCCCGCATGCAGCAATTCCAGCACCAGATCCCGTTTACGCTGCAAGTGTTCGAGCAATATCGCGCGCATTCCAGCCGAGTCGCGCTCGGATAATGCCTGCATCATTTGCTCGTGCTCTTGGATGGCATGCTTCCATTTGGCAGCATCCTGGTTGGTGCGATAGCGCAGCGACTGCACGCGCGCGTTGATCGAGTGATAGGTGCTGGCCAGCACAGGGTTGTGCGCGGCTGCATTGATGGCGTTGTGGATCTTTGCGTTGAACTCGTAATAGCCGGGCAGGTCGTTCCGCTCATAACAAGCCAGCATTTCGTAGTGCAGGGCGCGCAGTTCGGCGAGTTCTTCTTTGGAAATGCGTCGCGCGGCCAGTTCGCCGGAGGTGGCTTCGAGCACACCCAGCATTTCGAAGGTGTGCAGGACATCGGCCTCGGTCAGCCGTACAGCCACGGCCCCCCGATTAGGAATCAGGTCCACCAATCCCTCGGCAGCCAGCAGTTTGATCGCTTCGCGTAATGGCGTGCGCGATACGCGCAATTGCTCGCAGAGCTCGCGTTCATTCAGCTTGGCACCGGGTGCAATGCGACCCTCTATCAGCAGCGTGCGCAATCGCGTGACGACTTGATCGTGTAGCGCCTGTCGAGAAATTTCGAGAACTTCAGCCATAAGGTGGGCCGGACTGCTGTCCAGCTGGATTGCTTGAATAGCCGAATTATAAATACAAAAATCCGCGTCACTTTAAGGGTTCATAGGGTAAACCATGAGGTAAAAATGTATTTTGAATGCAAAAATAGGCCCCGGAGGATAGTCTCTAAAACGTTCTCGCTATTTACCACTTTCATCATTCGGAGGGGCGCCCATGATCCCGCTCGATTTCCATCCTACAGGCCGTCATTTTTTGCAGATACCCGGTCCCAGCCCCGTGCCGGATCGTATCCTGCGCGCGATGAGCCTGCCGACGATTGACCATCGTGGGCCGGAATTCGGCGCGTTGGGCCTGAAGGTGCTCAAGGGCATCAAGGATGTCTTCCAAACCAAGCATCCCGTCATCATCTATCCCGCCTCGGGCACGGGGGCCTGGGAGGCGGCCTTGTCCAATACGCTCAGTCCCGGCGATCACGTCTTGATGTATGAGACCGGCCATTTCGCGACGTTGTGGAACCGCGTGGCGACGCGCTTGGGTCTGTCTGTCGAGTTTTTGACCTGGCCGGGCGATGACGCCGAACTGCCGAACGCGGCCGGATGGCGGCATGGCGTGCAGGCCGCTCTGATCGAGGAACGCTTGCGCCAGGACACGCAGCATCGGATCAAAGCCGTCTGCGTCGTGCACAACGAGACCTCCACCGGCGTGACCTCAGATATCCCCGCCGTGCGCCGCGCCATCGATGCGGCCCAACATCCTGCGCTGTTGATGGTGGACTCGATCTCGGGGCTGGGCTGCGCAGATTTTCGTCATGATGAATGGGGCGTGGATGTCACCGTCAGCGGTTCGCAAAAGGGTCTGATGCTGCCGCCGGGCATCAGCTTTAACGCCATCTCTCCGCGCGCCTTGCAGGCCTCGCAACAAGCGAAGCTGCCGCGCTCGTTCTTTGCGTGGGACGAGATCATCGACATGAACGCTACCGGCTATTGGCCTTATACGCCCAATACGAACCTGCTGTATGGTTTGTCCGAGGCCCTGGATATGTTGCAGGACGAAGGATTGGACAATGTGTTTGCGCGTCACCAGCGCTGGGGCGAGGGCGTACGCGCCGCTGTCAATGCGTGGGGTTTGCCGATCCAGTGTGCAGACCCGGAGGTGTATTCCCCGGTGTTGACTGGCGTTATCACGCCCCAAGGCATCAACGCCGACGATGTGCGCCGATTGATTCATGAACGCTTTGATCTGTCGCTGGGAACGGGCTTGGGTAAAGCCAAAGGCCGTATGTTCCGCATGGGGCATCTCGGCGACAGCAACGACCTGACATTGCTGGCCATGGTGGCCGGTGTGGAAATGGGGCTGAAGCTCTCCGGCGTCAAATTACAGCAAAGCGGCATTCATGCCGCGATGGATTATTTCGCGGCGCACCCGGTCAGGCGGGTACTGAACCGGGCAGCCTGATCTCGGGGTACCGCGGGCAGACGTCGGTCGATGCTTTAGGCGGCCAGTTCTGTGACCAAAGTGGATACCAACTCTGCCGCCGGCATCTCGCGCGCGAGCGGCGCGCCTTGGCCCGCCCACTGAGCGGCGAATTCGTTGTTGCCTTGCTTCGTTGCAGCGGCACTCAATTGCTTTGCCGCGTCGTACGCATAGGGATATCCGGCAGGCTGGGGGCTGCCGGCTGCTTCGCCGAATTCGATGAATCGATTAACCATGCCGCGCGCTGGCCTGCCCGACAACACAGGCGTCAACCTCGTGGTGGCGGCACGGTCGCTTTTCAGGTTCTCGCGATAGCTGGCGTTTGCCGCGGACTCTGGGCATAGTATGAATGCCGTGCCGAGTTGTGCAGCGGCAGCGCCCAGGTTCAATACCGCTTTGATGCCTTGGCCGTCCATGATGCCGCCGGCGGCAATGACTGGCAATCGGGTCCGTTGCACTAGCAAGCGGACGAGCACGGATGTGCTGAGCCGTTCGTCGATCGCTTCGGGGTCGAACATGCCGCGATGACCGCCTGCCTCGATGCCTTGGGCCACGATCGCGTCAATGCCGGCTTGTTCGATCAGTGTGGCTTCGTGCAGATTGGTCGCGCTGGCGATGGTATAGATCCCGGCTTCGCGCAGCGCGTAGATATGTTTGGCCGTGGGCAGGCCAAAATGAAAACTCACGACCGCGGGGCGCTGTTGCAGCAGCATCTCAAACACCGCGTCGTCTTGCAGGAAGCTCTTGTAAATTTCCTTGAGCGCCGTGGGTGGCGCAATACCGGTCTCTGCAAACAGCGGGCTCAGATGGCGCAGCCATGCATTGTCGCGCGCGGCGTCATAGGCCGATGGCGCGTGGCAGAACACGTTGACGTTAAAGGGGCCGTCCGTCAATCGGCGGGTGTCTTCGATCGCTAGTTGCGCCTGGTCGGCGGTATTGGCGCCAATACCGAGCGACCCCAAGCCGCCCGCGTTCGACACGGCCGCGGCCAATTGCGGGGTGGACGTGCCTGCCATCGGGGCTTGAATGATGGGATGCTTGATGCCGAGCCGGCTCAGAAATGATGCGGACGTGTTCATGCAGAAATCCTCGATGGTTTAGGCAGAATGGCGGTCTAGCGGTCTGTTTAAGGACGCCGGCCCTGAAGTTCTATAATTTCAGTATTGGGAATATAATACATAAATTGTTCTCTAATTGGGAATTAAATGGATTCGGAATCGCTCAAGATTTTTTGTTCGGTGGCCAGTGAGCTGAGCATCACCCAGGCTGCCGTTCGCCTGGGCCGTGCGCCATCGAACGTCACCACGCGCATCCAGCAACTAGAGGCCGACGTGGGCACGAATCTGTTCGTGCGCACGGGAAAACGCATGGCGTTGTCGGCGGCGGGCGAGCGCTTTCTGGATTATGCGAAACGGCTGCTGGCGCTCGAGGATGAGGCGCGTCATGTCGTGACTGGCGGGCGAGAGGGCGGTGCGTTGCGCATAGGCAGTATGGAAAGCACCGCCGCGAGCCGTTTGCCTGCGTTGTTGGCACGCTATCACGCGTCCTATCCCACCACGCGCCTGACGTTGAGTACGGGGCCATCGCGCACATTATTGGAACAGGTGAGAACAGGCCGATTGGACTGCGCATTTCTGGCGTTGCCGCCGTCGTTGCAAGACGCGGCCGCATTACAGGAGGCAGGCCTGAGAGCCCAGCAGGTATGGCGCGAGGATCTCGTGTTACTGCTGCCCGCGAGCGAATCCCGCGCGCGCAAGCCCAGCGATGTGCAAGTCCGGGCCTTGGCGGCTTTTCCGCAAGGATGCACTTATCGCGGCATGGCCGAAGAACTGCTGGGAATGAACGGCGCGGCCGATTGGACGGTGCTGGAAATGGCCTCGTATCACGCCATGATTGCCTGCGTGGCGGCCGGGGCGTGTGTGACGTTGTTGCCGCAAAGTGTGCTGGCGCTCACCAGCGCGCCTGACACCTTAAAGACGCTATCCGCGGGGAAGGCCGATACGGTGTTGGTGTGGCACGAGGGGTTTGAAGCTCCCGCGTTTCAGCACCTGCTGCAATTGCTGGATTAAGCGCCGGCGATCTTTTGATATGAGGGTTTATACCTAATTGTAAGATAA
Source organism: Bordetella genomosp. 4 (assembly GCF_002261185.1). GTDB lineage: Bacteria > Pseudomonadota > Gammaproteobacteria > Burkholderiales > Burkholderiaceae_B > Bordetella_A. The sequence goes on along the minus strand of NZ_NEVQ01000016.1, from coordinate 105,263 downwards.
GCTGATAGCAACGTATGCTGTCCTCTTAAGACGGCGGCGAGCACTGATCGACGATCAACGTTCGCACGCTGCGATAACAACGAGAGACAAGCATGTTCCTGTCAGAGTCGAGTGACCATCGATCCCGGTCATTGCCACCGGATCGCGAGGTGGACGGCCAGTCGCACGCGCAGCGCCCAAGCTACTACCCAGGCCTGGCCGGGAAAGTCGTCGTATGCACGGGCGCTGCGGCGGGCATAGGGCTGGCCATGGCGCGCGCTTTCGCGCGGCACGAGGCGCATCTGGTGTTGTTGGATGTGAATCCGGACACCTTGTCCGCCGCACAGGCTTCGCTCAGGCAGCAATATCGGAACATCGATGTCGATGCGATCTGTGTGTCCGTCATGGATAGCGAGGCGGTCGAACGCGCATTCCAGGCTATAGACGCTCGCTATGGTCGAGTCGATGTGCTGTTGAATAACGCTGGCATTTCAATGAACCGGCCCACGCTGACGCTAGCGCCGGACGATTGGCGGCGAGCGGTCGATATCAATCTGAATGGGTTGTTCTATTGCTGCCAACAGGCGGCTCAGCGTATGACTCGCGACGGTAGCGGGGTGATCCTGAATACGGCATCGATGTACGGCATCGTGGCCGCGCCCGAACGTGCGGCGTATTGCGCATCCAAGGCCGCCGTCGTGGCGCTGAGTAAATCACTGGCGTTGGAGTGGGCGCCCCACGGGGTGCGCGTCAATGCGATTTGTCCAGGCTATATCCGCACCGACTTGGTCAACGATCTGGTGGCGCGCGGTGCGCTCGATGCGGATGTGCTGGCCGCTCATACGCCGATGCGGCGATTGGGTACCCCTGAGGAAATTGCCGAGGCAGCCTTGTTTCTGGCGTCGGATGGCGCCGCCTTTGTGACAGGCCATGCCTATGTTGCCGATGGCGGGTGGACTGCCAACGGTTATCTTTGACTCAACACGACGATCACGCTTATGCCCGAACTTTGCCGCTTGACCCCGCAGTCTCCCTGGTGGGAACTGACAACGACTGATCAGGATTGGGACGAGGCTGACCCGCAATTGCTGGGCACCTTGCTGGCGCATTGTGCGCTGATAAGAGGGTTCGAGGAAACCGTACTGGATCTGGCGGCACAGGGCCTCGTGCATGGCCCGGCCCACTCAAGTATCGGCCAAGAAGGCGGCGCCGCAGGATCCATCGTAGGCCTGAAAGCGAGTGATGGCGTCAACGGCTCGCATCGTGGACATCATCAATTTTTGTCTAAAGCGTTGGCGTACCTACACCCGCGCGGAATCGATCCGAAAGCGAAAATCGATGCGGCCGTGCAAGGTCTGCTGCAGAAGGCGTTGGCCGAGATTCTGGGCCTGTCACAGGGATACTGCCGCGGGCGTGGCGGGTCTATGCATTTGCGTTGGGCCGAGGCCGGCGCGCTGGGCACGAATGCCATTGTGGGAGGCGGTGTGCCGATGGCTGCGGGCCAAGCCTGGGCGTATCGTCACGCGGGTACGGACGATGTCATGATCACCTACTTTGGTGACGGCGCGGTCAATATCGGTTCGGTGCTGGAGACGATGAACCTGGCAGCGGCGTGGAAACTGCCACTGTGCTTTTTTATCGAGAACAATCGCTATGCGGTCTCGACGGCGATCGAGGACAGCACGGCGGAGACGCGATTGTCGTCACGCGGATCGGCGTTCAATATCCCGAGTTGGAAGGTCGACGGCATGGACCCGCTGGCGGTGCACGTGGCCATGCAGCAGGCATTGGCCCATATGCGCTCGGGTCAGGGCCCGACGATCATCGAGGCCGACGTGTATCGATTCTTTCATCAAAACGGCCCCTATGCAGGCAGCGCTTTTGGCTATCGCACAAAGGAAGAAGAAGCCGCGTGGCGCCAGCGTGACCCGCTGCTGCTGCTGGCCCGCCGTATGACGGCGCGCGGACTGTTGACGGAATCGGATGTGCAAGCCTTGCATGATCGCGTAAAAGCGGCCATGGACGACGCGGTGCAAGCCTTGACAGTTATAGAGGGGCCGGCCGCAGGGGGCGATGAGGCGCCAAATGCCTCCGGTACCAGCAGCACTGCCGCGCGTCATGCCGGTAAGCGCCAGATACGCGCCGCGTTGTGGCCCAGTCCGGATTTTCGAGATGTGGGTATTCTGGGCGATCTCTCTGAAATGCAGGGCGCGCGCTACGCTGCCGAGCCGGACATGGCAGAGGGGGCGAGCGGCTCTCCGGGCAGCGCTGATGGTTCGAATCATGTCGCGGTGTCTGATCGCAAATTTATCGATGTCGTGGCCGATGTGATGGCACGTCGTATGCAGCAGGACGCGTCGGTGATTGTGATGGGCGAAGACGTTCATCGCCTGAAAGGAGGCACCAATGGTGCCACCCGTGGCTTGAGCCAGTTGTATCCAGATCGATGCCTGGGAACGCCTATCAGTGAAAACGCCTTTGTCGGATTGGCCGGCGGGATGGCGCTGGACGGCCGCTATAAGCCGGTGGTCGAGTTCATGTACCCCGATTTCATGTGGGTAGCTGCCGATCAGGTTTTCAACCAGATCGGCAAGGTACGTCATATGTTTGGCGGCGATAGCGATGTGCCGCTCGTGTTGCGGACCAAGGTCGCAATGGGAACGGGATATGGCTCGCAGCATTCGATGGACCCTGCGGGCATCTTTGCTACCAGCCCGGGGTGGCGCATTGTTGCGCCTTCCACGCCGTTTGATTACGTCGGGTTGATGAATACGGCCCTGCGCTGCAAGGATCCGGTATTGGTCATCGAGCATGTCGATCTATACAACGCCACGGCCCTGGGGCCGATCGACGATTACGACTATTGTTTGCCTGTAGGCCGAGCCTGCGTGCGTCGACGCGGGACCGAACTGACAGTCATCACGTATTTGTCTATGGTCCACCATGCCGCAGAGGCGCTGGACCAGACCGGCATATCGGCTGATCTGATCGATCTGCGCTGGTTGGATCGTGCCAGTCTGGATTGGGACACGGTGGGGGAGAGTATTCGAAAGACGAACAATGTGCTCATCGTCGAGCAAGGCGCGCGCGGGACCTCCTATGGCGGGTGGCTGTCCGATGAGATCCAACGCCGCTTTTTTGACTGGCTGGATCAGCCTGTACAGCGTGTGACCGGAGGCGAGGCTGCGCCCAGTATTTCCAAAGTGCTGGAGCGCGCCGCCGCCGCGCGAACAGAAGAGGTCATCGAAGGGTTGCGTTGTGTCATGCAGCAAAAAGGAGCCGCATAATGGCCAGTGTTGTCCGTATGCCTGAAATCGCAGCGAATGCCGAGTCCGCGACGCTCTTGTCGTGGGAGGTCGACAGCGGTGCCTCCGTACGCGCAGGAGACACCCTGGCGTTGATAGAGACGGACAAGGCGACAGTGGACCTCGTAGCCGAACATGATGGAACGCTGTCGCATATCCTCGCACCGGCGGGGCGAGATGTCGCCGTGGGGGCTGCCGTTGCCGTGTTGTTGGCAAATGGCGAGTCGGAGGCGCAAGCTCAGGCGCTGCTGGCTTCTTTTTCGGCCGAGAGTGCTTCGCTTGCCGCGGACGCCGCGTTGGCTGAAACCCCCTCACATGGTGCGGATGCATCCTGCCGCGCCGGTGGCCAGGACCTGCCTGGACCGGAGACTGCGTCCGCTGCAGATTCAACACAGCAGATGGCGTCCGTGCAGACAACAGAGAGCTCTCAACATCGGCAATTCGCCAGCCCATTGGCGCGCCGCTTGGCGGCCGAGCGCGGTATTGACCTGCGCAGTGTGCGAGGTTCGGGCCCCAATGGGCGTGTGGTGAAGCGTGATCTGCCACAGGCCGCATCGCAGCCCTCTACGCAGGCAGAGCACGACACGACCGTAGGGACTAGTGTACGAAGCGGACCAAGCGAGCAGCTTGCCGCGATTCTGAATGCCGTCGTTCGTGTGCCGCACTCCAAGATGCGCAAGACCATCGCGCGGCGCTTGTCGGAAAGTAAAGCCACGGTACCGCATTTTTATCTCGATGCAGAATGCCGCGCCGGAGCATTGCTGACGATGCGGGATCAAATCAATGGCTCGATCGAGGGAAAAATCTCGATCAATGATCTGATCATCAAGGCCGCGGCTTGTGCGTTGAGGGACCTGCCAGAGATGAATGTCACCTGGACAGAGGAGGACATGCTGCGTTATCGCGATGTCGATATCAGTGTCGCGGTGTCAACCGACAAAGGACTGTATACGCCGGTGCTGCGGCGGGTAGAAAAAATGTCTCTGACCGAAATCAGCCAGAGCGTGCGTACATTGGCGCAGCGGGCACGTGACGATGAGTTGTTGCCCCACGAGTATCAGGGCGGCGCGTTCAGTATCAGCAATCTAGGCATGTATGGGGTGTCGCGTTTCAGCGCCATCATCAACCCCCCTCAATCCGCCATTCTCGCAGTCGGCGCAGTGCAACGTGCGCCGGTGGTGGTGAATGATCAGCTCGGCATCGAGCCCGTGCTGAAGTGCACGCTATCTGTCGATCATCGCGCGATTGACGGTGCACTGGCGGCCCAATGGTTGAGCCGCTATACACGATACATCGAGCAACCCTGGGCCATGCTGGTCTGAATATCAATAAGCGATTGCATCATGGCTATCTACGATTTTTCTGGGCGCACATTGGTGGTGACCGGGGCGGCAGGCGGTATTGGGCGTGCCGTGGCGGAACGCTTTTTTCGTTCTGGCGCCAATGTGTTTCTGTTGGATCTGGATCAGAGCGCGCTAGAGGCCTTTGCCGCGACCTTGCAGGACGGCACTGATTCCGCCCATTTACCCGTCATTGCCACCTTTGCCGCCGATTTATCCGATGCGCAGTCGGCCGCCCGGGCGGCGGTTGAGATTGAGCAAACGTTTGGCGGTGTTGATTTTCTGGTGTCATGTGCGGGAATCTATCTGGCCGAGCCGTTAGCGCAGATGACGGACGAGCAATGGCGCCGCACACTGGCGGTGAATCTGGATGGGGTGTTTTACCTGACCCGCAGGCTGGTGCCGTTACTGCGCGAGAACAGTGCGATTGTGAATCTGAGCTCTATGGCGGCGCATCGAGGTGCGTTCTACAACGCACACTACAGCGCCTCGAAAGGGGCGCTGTTGAGCTTTACGCGCAGCATCGCACGCGAGCTGGGGCCGCGTACACGTGTCAATGCGGTCTCGCCTGGTATCATCGAAACCCCGATGACCTCGGCATTGCTACAGACTCGCGCCGCCGAGTCGATCGACCAATCCATCGTAAAGCGCCTGGGACAGGCTCACGAGGTCGCATCGGTGGTGGCGTTCTTGTGCAGCGATGACGCCAGCTTTATTACCGCCGAGGTCTTGCACGTCAATGGTGGACTGTATGTCTCAGGATGATCCTGTGGTGTTGCCTGATCCTTTGCGAGAGAGCCTGATTCCTCGTCCGGCAACCTTGCCGAGCGAGGTCGCCGACCGTTTGCGCCAGGCGATTTTGCAGGGCGATATCGTCGATGAAAATCACAAATTGCCATCTGAGGCGGCGTTGGCTGCTACCTATGGTGTGAGCCGGCCGGTGATCCGCGAGGCTATCTTCATGTTGAAATCGGATGGCCTGATCATCTCGCAGCAAGGCAGGGGGCAGTTCGTCAATCCACATGGCAGCAATGTGTTCCGCCTGGATACGAATATGGGCAACGGCGGCGAGATCGACGCGTTGTTCGAGTTTTTATTGTCAGTGGAGGTCTCGGCGACGCGTCTGGCGGCGCAACGCCGTACTGCTGACGATCTGGAACGTATTCGTGCATGCTATCAGCGGCTGTACGATGCCACGCGAGAGTTGGCCGACGGTTCGGAGGAGGACGGGCAGTTTCACAAGTCCATCGTGTTGGCCAGCCACAATCAGCATTTCATTGCTTTTGCGGGATTTCTGGACGGGCAGGTTCGCCGACTCATACGCACGGCGCGCAAGAATACCCGTAATCGTTCGCCGGATTTGATGTGGCAGGTACAGGCCGAGCACGAGGCGATCCTGAAGGCGATCGAAGCAGGCGATGCTGAGCAGGCCGCGCAAGCCGCCAGTGATCATCTGCAAAACGCATCGGCCCGACTGGCGTCCTATCGATCGTAGGGGTTTTGGTCTCGCCGTGGCGGTTGGGTGCGATATGGTTTTTGGACCGGCTCAACGCGACTTGCCGCAGTAACGCGCAGCGCTACGTCATCAGCCATCCTCCTGCCACATCCAACACTTGGCCGGTGACGAATCGGGCCTGGTCGGATGCGAAATACAGGCATGCATCGGCTACCTCTTGCGGAGTTCCCAGGCGCCCCAGGGCCGTGACTTTTACCACTGCATCGTTGATTTCCTCGGGGACAGTTTTCAGCAGCGGAGTGGCGATACGGCCAGGCGCCAACGCATTGACGGTGACCTGATGCGGGCCCAGTTCGGCCGCCCAATGTCGGGTCAGACCGATCAGTGCTGCTTTGGTCGCGGCATAATGTGCCGCCACGATATCGCAATACGCCCGGCCTGCGACTGACGACATATTGATGATACGACCGGTGTTTTGCTGCACCATGTGCGGGGTGACCAGGCGCGTCATGTAGAACACGCTGTTGAGGTTCACATCCACGACTTTGTCCCATTCCTGCGGGGACATTTCCCAGACATTCAGCGCACGGCCATTCGTTTTCGGGGAGATCCCGACATTGTTGACCAGAATCGTGGCCGGGCCGAGGGTCGCGGTAATGGCCTCATAGGCCTTTTGGCATGAGTCAAACTGCGAGACATCTGCCTGCACGAAATGCACTCGATGTCCCCGTTTGCGCAGGTTATCGGCATATTCATGTCCGGTCGACGCGTTGGCGTCGATCAGGCCCACCTGCGCGCCCTCGGCCAGCAGGCCCTCGACAATGGCGCTGCCGATGCCGCCTGCGGCGCCGGTCACGATCGCGATTTGATCGTTAAAACGCATGGTGGTCAGTCCTTGATCTTTAACATGATCTTGCCAATATGCTTGCTGCTTTCCATCAGTTGATGCGCCTGTACCACTTGGTCCAGCGTGAACACCTGATGGATCAATGGCAGGCAACGGCCCGATTCCATCAGAGGGAAGACCCGTTCCACCAGTGCCTGGCCGATAGCGGCTTTATCTTCGTCTGTTCTGGGACGCAGCGTAGAGCCGGTGAACGACAGTCGCTTCAGCATGATAGGCATGGCGTCGATCTGCGCCTTGCTGCCTTCCAGAAAGGCGATCTGCACCAGACGGCCGTTCAGCGCCAGGCTGCGCAGGTTTTTGTTGATATAGTCGCCGCCCACCATGTCCAGAATGACATCGACTCCCTTGCCTTGTGTGGCCTCGCTCAGTACTTTTTCAAAGTCCTGGTCGCGATATTGGATCGTGTGATCGGCGCCGGCCTTTGTGCAGGCAGCTGCCTTGTCGGCATTGCCTACCGTGGTCCATACGGTGGATCCCAAAGCGTGCGCCAATTGGATTGCCGTCAGACCTATGCCACTGGATCCGCCGTGCACCAACAATGTCTCTCCGGGCTTTAACGCCGCGCGTTCGAATACATTGGCCCACACTGTGAAGTAGTTTTCCGGAATCGCCGCTGCGTGCAGCAAGTCCAGGCCCTTTGGGATGGGTAGACATTGCCGTTCGTCGGTCAGGCAGTATTGCGCGTAGCCGCCGCCAGGCGTCAACGCACATACGACGTCACCGACGCGTCGGTCGTGTACATCCGGGCCTACGGCAATGATGCGGCCAGAGACCTCCAGGCCCAGGTGAGGCGATGCGCCGGGCGGCGGAGGATACGACCCCGCGCGTTGCAGGATATCGGGGCGATTGACGCCGGCGTAAGCGACTTCGATCAAGACCTGCCGTCCCTGGGGTTCCTCCATGGGGCGGGTGGCTATTTTCATGCAGTCGGGCGTTCCGCCCTTGCCGTGGTCGATATAGGTGCAGTTCAGCGACATGACACCGGTCCTCATAGGAAACAGATTGACGGTCAGTGGCCCAGATAGGCCTTCTTCACGTGTGGATTGACCAGCAGTTCTTCGCCAGTGCCAGAGAGGACGATGGCGCCGTTCTCCAGCACATAGCCGCGATCTGCCAGGCGCAGGGTGCGAAACACATTTTGCTCGACCAGCAACACGGTCATGCCATGTGAGGTGACGTTGCGGATGGTGTCGAACATCTGTTGCACCAGCAGCGGCGACAGGCCGAGCGACGGCTCGTCAAATACCAGCAGTTTCGGATCAGCCATCATGCCTCGTGCAATCGCGACCATCTGCTGTTCGCCGCCAGACAGCGAGCCGGCATATTGATTCAGCCGTTCCTTGACGCGGGGAAAAATGGTGAGGACTTCTTCCAGCTTGCGATTCACAATCGGCCTGGCTGCGCGTTTGTACGACCCCATCAGCAGGTTGTCGCGCACGGTGAAGTGGGGGAATAGCTGGCGGCCCTCGGGGATCATGGTAATGCCCGCGTCAACAATGTCGTAGGGCGTCAGATTGGTGAGATCCCGGCCTTCGAACTCCACTTTGCCCGCCGTGCTGGCAATGACGCCGCACAGCGTTTTCAGGGTCGTCGTCTTTCCCGCGCCGTTCGCGCCGATCAGCGTGACGATTTCCCCGGCACGGACTTCAAAATCCAATCCGTTCAGGACCTGAGTCTTGCCATAACCCGAGGTCAGGTTCGATACCTTAAGCATCTTGGTACTCCTTGCCGAGATAGGCTTCGATCACCGCGGGATTCTCGACCACTTCTTTAGGGGAGCCCGTCACGAGTACGGCGCCTTCGTTGAGAACAATGATGCGATCGGACAGCGCCATCGTGGCCTGCATCATGTGCTCGATCAACAGCACCGATACGCCGGAATCGCGAATGCGCTTGATCATTTGAATGGCTTTTTCGATGTCGGTGGGATTGAGCCCAGCCATGACTTCGTCCAGCAACAGGATGCGTGGCCGTGTGGCCAATGCGCGGGCGATTTCCAGGCGTTTCATGCCCCCCACGGTCAGGCTGCGGGCTTCCGCGTTCAGGTACTTCAACAAATCCGTCTGTTCGGCGACGGACAAGGCGATTTGTTCGGCTTGCTCGCGGTCACGGGTGTTGATGAACGCGCCTAGCATGATGTTTTCCAGCACGGTCAGGCCGGTGAACGGCTTGGCAATCTGAAAGGTGCGCCCCAGGCCTTGGTGCGCAAAGGCATCCGGCGTGTTGCACGATATCCAGTTGCCGTTCTTGTCGCGCAGCGTGACCGAGCCTTTGTCCGGCGACAGGAAGCCCGACAGCAAGTTGAACACCGTGGTTTTTCCCGCGCCGTTCGGGCCTATCATGCCCAGAATCTCGCGTTCATTCAGCTGCAGCGACACATTGTTTGTCGCGCATAGGCCGCCAAAACTTTTGAACAGCTTTTCTGCGCGCAGGACGGGCTCGCCACGATGGGGCGTGTCGGTGTGTGCCAGGCCGTGCTGCATCGGTGGTTTCGATTTTGGCGTGCCGAGATAAGGCAGCCGTGCCATCAGGCGCCCCAGCGCCGGGCCAAATGCGCCAGCCAAACCGCGCGGAATCGTCAACACCACCGCGACCAGGATCAGGCCATAGATCAATCCATGCATGCCGCTGCCGACACTGCTGAGCCAGCCGCGAGCCAGCTCTGCGATCGGCAATACGAGGAACGTGCCGGCAATGGGGCCGCCCACAGTGCCTAGGCCGCCGATCAGGGCGAACATGGCGATCTGTATGGACAGATCCAGAGAGAACGCCGAGCTAGGATCCACAAAGGTCAGATAGGTGATATGAAACGTGCCGATCAAGCTGGTCAGCATGGCAGAGACCACGGCGGCCAGGATCTTGACGCGTACGGTATGGATGCCGACGGCCAGCGCAGCGTCCTCGCGCTCGCGAATCGCGATGAGGTAATGGCCTACGCGCGATTTCCGGATGAACCACGATACCCAGACGACAAAGAGGAACAGAGCAAACGCAATGATGACGTAGTTGATTTTTTCGCGGAAGACGATCCAGGTCCAACCGATGTTCAACGGCAGACTGATACCGCTCGATCCGCCGGTCCAGCTTTCCTCATGGATGACCAGCAACCGCACGACCTCCAGGATCGCGATCGTCGCCAGGGCAAAGAACGGCCCGCGCAGACGCAGGGTAGGGTAGGCGATCACGATGGCCACCACGCCGGAAATCACCGCACCGGTCAACATGCCGATCCACGGTGAAATGCCGAAATTCTGCGTCAACAATGTGGCGGTATAGCCGCCTATGCCGTAGAACACCGCGTGGCCCAATGACAATTGGCCCGCGTAGCCGCCCACGATGTTCCAGGCCACGGACAACGACGCGTACACAAACAGCAGGACAAACAAATTGGTCCAGAAGGGCGTGCCCATGATGACGGGCACGAGGAACATCACCAGGAACAGGATGAGGCTGGTGTAAACCTTGGGATGACGGATATCGGGAAACACGGCGGGCTCCTTGTTATTCTGTGCCGATGCCAAACAGGCCGGTGGGACGCAGGACAAGGATCAGCAAAAAGATCCCGAAATACACCACCTCTTTCAGGTCGGGGGCGATGTAATAACCTGCCAGCGTATCGACGACGCCCAGAATCATTGAGCCGGCAACCGCGCCATAAAGGCTGCCCAGGCCGCCCAGCACCACAATCACAAATGCCGTGAGCACGAAATAGGTTCCCACCGTGGGAAAGACCGGGTACTGCGGTGCCAGCAATCCGGCGGCGACGCCGACAAATGCGGTGCCCAGCCCGAATGCGATGGCATAGACGGTGTGGACGTTGACACCCATCAGCATCGCGGCGTAGCGGTGTTGAGCAACGGCGCGCAGCGCGCGGCCCAGATAGGTGCGATGCATGAATAAATGCAGCAGCACGGCCAGCGTCAGACCGATAATGAATGTGATCAACTGCCCGGTCACCACGGTGTACGTCCCGACGTTGATCGTCGAGGTGCCGAGCTCTACAGGGGCACGATAGACATTGGCGCCAAAGATCACCAGGGCCAGGTTCAGCAGTATCGTCGATACGCCTACCGTGGCAAAGATCTGTATATGTTCATCGGCATTGAGCAACGGTTGAATAATTGCCTTTTGCGTCATTGCGCCGAGTGCAAACAGAATCACCGCAACCGGAATCAGGCCGGCATAAGGGTGTACGCCGAAATGCGTGGCGATCAGATAGACCATGTACATGCCTATCATGAGGAATTCGCCGTGCGCGAAATTCACCACTCGCACCACACCGAATATCAACGTCAGCCCCAGACTGATGATGGTGTAGGCGCCGCCTAGCAACAGGCCATTGATGACCAGTTGAACAAAAATGTCCATTGTGCAACCTCTGTGATGGGAAGCCTCCCGGTGTCCCGCGCGGACCAGGAGACTTTTGAGGGGCAAGGAAACGTGAGGCGGTCCCGCATTTCCTTGAGAGCCGCGGGCCGTTTCTCGTGAACGGCGCCGCGGCGGCAAATCATTTACTTGTTAAAGATGGGCTTGCCTTGAGCGAGATTGGACGGCGCGATCGTGACGAGTTTGCCGTCTTGCCACTGCATGACGTAGAACGTGGAGGCCTTGTTCTGGCCATCTTCGCCAAACTCGAAGCCCCAGCCGTTGGCGGTTTGTCCCGCCGGCTTCTTATAGGCCAGCACAGCCTCGCGGATTTTTTCGGGATCCGTGGATTTGGCGTTGCCGATGGCTTCGAAGAACGCCTTGGCGCCCACGTAGTTGGTCAGGCTGTGGCCGGATTGCGGGTCGCTTTTATAGGTGGTTTTATAGGCTTGCAGGAATTTATCCAGCCCTGGAGCGCCTGCCGGATTGATGGAGGATTGTGGAAAATCCAGATCGAAAACGCCGTTCATATCGGCGCCCACGGCCTTTGCGGTATCCGCCAACGAATAGCCGCCGCCCGCACCGATGACGACTTTGGGTTTGAATCCGCCAGCGCGTGCCTGACTGAAATACAGGATCGCGTCATTCTGATAGGCCGTCTGCAGTACCACATCAACTTTGGCGCCTTTCAGGCGCAAGATCAACGAGGACAGATCGACGGTCTTGGCGGAGTAGGGCAGGACTTCCGCTACGGTATAGCCGAGTTCCTGCGCCCGCTTTTTCTCTGTGGCTGCGACGTCGGTGCCGTATGGACCGTCTTCGTGGATGATGCCTATTCGGATATCTTTGGGGTTCAGGCCCATGCCCGGTGCGACGATGTCATGCAGGGCGTCGATCACTGCAACCCCATACAACGCCGTGTTCGGATTGCTGCGGAACAGATATTTGTAGCCGCGAGTCGTGATTTTGTGCGCGGTCGCGCCCAGTTCAAAATAAGGGATGCCGGCGAGTTCGGTCACGGGTGACGCGGCGTAGGAAATACCAGACGCGTAGCTGCCGAATACTGCCGCCACACCCGAGGAGACCAAGCGTTTGGTTTCGGATACTGCCTGGGTCGGGTCGACTGCGTCAGCTTTGAGGATTTCGATCTTCTCGCCGTTGATGCCGCCGGCGGCATTGATTTCATTGACCGCGAGTTCCAGACCTCGATAGCTCTCCTGGCCTAACAGCGCCAGGGCGCCGCTGAACGGAAACAGAGCGCCCACCTTGATATCGGCCCATGCGGTAGTGACCGAAAGCGCGCTGCATAACCCCAGTGCCAGTGTGAATTTTTTGATTTTGAACATTGTCTCGCTCCATGCGTTGATGTGGGAGTACGTGGGACTTTTTAGGGAGTCTGTCTTGGTTTTTATAATATATGATATATGAAATTTTGGGCTAAAAACGCCCTGTTCGATTCTAGTTGCCAAGGGAATGCGAAGAATCGGGGATTTCCCTAAAGCCGCATAAACGCTGGATTTTGAAAGAATTTTTTGCGTTTTCCGGACCTTTCTTCTTCTCCTCGCGATGGACGGTAGACGAAGTCGGCGTTGCAAAAAATTTCTGCGCACGAAGTGAAATAATCATATATCGTATATCACGATCGAGGCGATGCTCGTATAACAATTCGGAGACTCAGGTATGTTCGAAGAGGTTAATTACGTAGGTAAAAAGGTGCTGATCACCGCGGGTGCGGATGGGCTGGGCCTGGAGATGGCCAAGGTCTTTCACCATGCGGGCGCGACCGTGTTTATCTGCGATGTGAACGACACTCGGCTGGCGGAAGCGGCGAGCCAATTACCTGGACTGCATGCGGCGCATGCGGACGTGTCCAATGAAGTCAGTGTCGAGCGGCTGTTTGCCCAGGTCCGCAATGAGTTGGGCGGACTGGATATCCTGGTCAACAACGCGGGTGTGGCTGGGCCGACAGGCTTTGTAGAGACGCTCAGCAAGGCCGATTGGGATCGCACGTTGGCAGTGAATATCACGGGACAGTTCCTCTGCGCCCGTCAGGCGGTGCCGCTGCTGAAGCAGTCGCAAGCCGGCGTCATGATCAATCTGTCGTCGGCGGCCGGGCATCTGGGCTTTGCCGGCCGCTCTGCTTATTCCGCATCGAAGTGGGCGGTGATCGGTTTCACCAAGACACTGGCGATAGAACTGGGGGCTTATGGCATACGCGTGAACGCCATACTGCCTGGTGCGGTCGAGGGACCGAGAATCAGGGCCGTGATCGAGGCCAAAGCCAAAACGCTGGGGCGCCCGGTCGCAGAAATCGCCGAGCAATACGAAAGCCAGGCTGCACTGGGCCGTATGGTGAGCGCGCGCGATATCGCCAATATGGTGCTGTTCAATGCCAGCGAGGCTGCCCGCAGTGTCAGCGGTCAGGCGATCGTGATCGATGGCTTTACGCAAAAGCTCTATTGACCGGAGATCTCTTATGCGCACCGTTGCCATTATTGGAGCCGGCCTGATAGGACAGGGCTGGGCCATTGTTTTCGCGCGCCGCGGCTGGAATGTCAGGCTGTATGACGTGCAGACCCAAGGGCTGGGCGGGGCTCGCGAACTGATCGTGCAGCAACTGGCTGAACTGCAGCGCTATGGCTTGCTGGAGGACGTACAGGCGGCCGCCGATCGCGTCAGTATTGCCGAATCGTTGCAGGCTGCATTGGCGGGTGCAGACTATGTGCAGGAAAATTCGCCCGAACGATTGGAAATCAAGCGCGCCGTCTTCGCCGAGCTGGACCAGTACGCCGAACCCCACGCCGTAATCGGCAGCTCGACGTCCAGCCTGCCGGCCAGTGAATATACGGAGTCGTTACCCGGCAGACATCGCTGCCTGGTAGTGCATCCCGTCAACCCGCCGTATTTGATTCCATTGGTCGAGCTGTGCGGGGCACCGTGGACCTCACCGCAAACGATAGAAACCGCGCGGCAGATCATGCAGGAGTTGGGCCAGAAACCCATCACGGTCCGGCACGAGATCGAAGGTTTTGTGCTGAATCGTCTGCAAGGCGCGCTATTGCACGAGGCGTTTCGGCTGGCAGCAGCAGGGGTGGCCAGCGCCGAGGACATCGATACCACAATCAAAGACGGCCTGGGCCTGCGTTGGTCGTTCATGGGACCATTCGAGACCATAGATCTGAATGCGCCTGGCGGTCTGGCAGATTACTGCGCCCGTTATGGCGGGCTGTATCAGTCGATCGGTGCGACGCAGTCTCAACTCGTGCCGTGGGACGAGGCATTGGTGGGCTCGCTGGAGCAGCAGCGACGAGAGCAATTGCCGGCGAGCCAATTACAGGAACGCCGATTTTGGCGCGATGATCAGTTGATGAAACTGATGCGTCACAAGAACCAAACTGGAGACAAGCATGGCCAGAGCTAAACCGAAGATCGTTATCACGTGCGCAGTGACCGGCGCGATTCATACGCCCAGCATGTCGCCGCACCTGCCGGTGACCGCTGACGAGATTGCCGAGGCGGCGATAGGCGCGGCCGAGGCGGGAGCTGCAGTATTGCATTTGCATGCGCGCGATCCCCAGACTGGCAAGCCGTCCCAGGACCCGGATCTGTTTCGGCCGTTTCTGCAGAAAATCAAGGAACGCACCAACGCTATCATCAACATCACGACGGGTGGCAGCCCGCATATGACGGTCGAGGAACGCATGCGTCCGGCGACAACGTTCAAGCCGGAGCTGGCGTCGCTGAATATGGGATCGATGAACTTCGGGCTGTTTCCCATGCTGGATCGGTTCAAGGAGTTCAAACACGACTGGGAGCGCGAACATCTGGAGAACAGCCGTTCGCTGATTTTCCGCAATACGTACCAGGATATCGAATCCATCCTGACCTTGGGCAATCAGAACGGCACGCGTTTTGAGTTCGAGTGCTATGACATCAGCCATTTGTATAACCTGGCGCATTTCGTCGACCGGGGTCTGGTCAAGTCGCCGCCGTTTATTCAGTCGGTATTCGGCATTCTGGGCGGCATCGGCCCTCATCCCGAAGACCTGATGCACATGAAACGCACGGCGGATCGGTTGTTCGGCAACGAATACGAGTGGTCCATCCTGGGGGCGGGGCGCAATCAGATTCCGCTGGCGACGATAGGCGCCGCCATGGGGTCGAACGTGCGTGTTGGGCTGGAGGATTCGTTGTGGATCGGGCCTGGCCAACTCGCTGAGTCGAACCGTTTGCAGGTCGAGCGGATCCGCACGATTGCGGAGGCCCTGAATCTCGATATCGCCACGCCTGATGAAGCGCGCGAAAAACTAGGATTGAAGGGCGCAGATAACGTGGCGTTCTAGCGAGGAGCAGGGAAAAGGGTAGGCCGTGACAACATCCCCGGCAAGATGATTGGCCGGGATGTTGCCACGCGAGGCCTGGTGCGAGCGATCATGTGAGTGGCTGGACATGAGTCTCGCGCGGGATGTCGCCGATCAACGTCGGCGTAGCGCGTCAACCAGCTCTTGCTCGGTTAGTCCGCGGTCGAAATTGGCGGCGTGGCGCGCGGCCAATGTCAGCGCAGCGGCCTCGTGCAACACCGCATCGTCGATGGCGGACGCCGCACCTAGTTCGCTCAACCGTGTCGGCAATCCCACCTGCGCATACCAAGCCAGCAACTCGTCCAGCATGGTGTCGGAACGATGTTCCAGATCCAGTTGTACCAACAGCCCCACGGCGACTTGCAGGCCATGCAGCGCCTGGCCTATGCCCGGGATGCGTGGCAGGCCGCGAGTCAGCGCATGAGCGATCGACAAGCCGCCACTCTCGAATCCGAGGCCGCTCATCAGAATCATGGCTTCAACGACTCGCTCAAATTCGGCAGTAGGTCGGCCCGTGCCTGCTGCGTCGAGCGCCGCAGCGCCGTCGGCCAGCAACGTGCGCATGCAGCCCTCGGCAATCAGTTGCGCCGTCAGTGTCGACGCCGCGTTGAACATGTTTTGTCCTTGATTGCGGAAACACTGTTCGGCCTCGAATTTTTTCGAGATGGCATCACCCATGCCCGCGCGGAAAAACAGGGCCGGCGCGGTGCTGATGACCTCGGTGTCCACCAGCACAATAGTGGGATTGAACAGCATGTGCTCGACCGCCAACAGATTGTGGTGCGCGTCGTACAGAACGTAGTTCTTGCTGGTGGGAGCGTCGTTGGAGGCCACTGTCGGCACGGTGATCAAATGCTGGTGTTGGGCTTTGGCCACCGCCTTGCCTGCGTCCAGGGCCTTGCCTCCGCCCACCGCGATCACCATGTCCACGGATTGCGTCTGCGCTTGGGCTCGCAGCGAGGCAATCGTATCCGGCGTCATTTCGCCCTCGACGATCAAGGGGACCAATGCCACGTTTGCCGGTTTGCAGAGATCGACCAATCGCTCATGCAGTACGCCATAGACATAGCTGTCGATGACCAGTGCGGCGCGCCGCCCAAACAGCCCAGCCGATTCGCCGAGCGTGCGCAATGCTCCGGGCCCCTGGAAATAGCGGCCCGGACCTCCGAAAACCTTCAGCATGGTGTCTCCCTATTTGCGTGGTGTCGCACTGAGAAATTGTTGTTCTTTCTCTTTCTCGACCAACCAGTCGATCATGATCTGTCCGCCCCATACCAGGTCGGCCTGGATCGCTGTGCGGGCAGCTTCGGGATCGCGGGCGATCAAGGCGGTCAGCACGGCCTCGTGGCGGTGTTCGTCGGTCGAATAGTCCAAGCCGGCGGTCTTGATATGAAAGACCTTCAGAATGGGGCCCGTGATCACCCAGAACGATTCCACGGTAGCGCGCAGGATCGGTTTGTTGCTGGCCTCGAGAATCGAGAAATGGAATTTGCGATTCAGGGCGCTGGCGCGCTTGGGATCCGTCGATGTGCAGGAAATGAATTCCTTTTGCAGCGCGATCAGGTTGTCCAGTTGTTTGCGGGTGATGTTTTTCGCTGCCTCGGCCGCACCCATGCCCTCGAGGTGAAAACGGATCTGCTGGATTTCCCGCAGTTTTTCCGAATTCACATAGGGCACGTAGACCGCCGTCGCGGCCTGCATTTCCAGGCCTTGTTCGCTGATCAGACGAAAGATGGCCTCACGTACCGGCGTAATAGAGACCCCCATTTCCGCGGCCAGTTCGCCGATGATCAGGCGCTCGCCAGGCTCGTATTGCCCGTTGATCAGGGCGTTACGGATCTCGTTATAGACCTTGACGGAGAGGTTTTCTTTTTTGACCGGTTTCAGGCTCGACATGACGTGAAAGCACTTGCAAGTGACGGGACGGGTGAATTCTAGCTTGCCATAGCGCATTGTCCGAATTTAAGTATATTATATATCATATATCTTGACAGAAAAGAGGAGACTGACATGGCATTGGACGAGCAGGGGCCGGCGGCCCAGCCCCCCACGGCGCAACAAATTGCGCTGTTGCGTGAAAAGGCGCGCTATATACGCCTGGAAACGATCCGCTTGATCGAGATCGCAAAAGTCGGTCATTACAGTTCAGTGTTTTCTTGCGCTGAGATATTTGCTGCGCTGTACTACGACGTAATGCGCCTGCGCGAGGGTGAACCCGATTGGCCGGATCGCGATCGATTCCTGATGGGCAAGGGCCATGCGGCCGTGGGCCTGTTCCCCGTGCTGGCGGATCACGGATTCATCTCGCGCGAATTACTGGATGGCTATACGCGGCTAGGCAGCCCGTTGGGAGACCATCCGGACATGACGAAGGTGCCCGGCATTGATTTCAGCTCGGGCTCGATCGGGCATGCCCTGTCCAACGGTGTCGGGATGGCCTTGGGTGGCCGCATGAACCAGCGCCCTTATCACGTATTTGTCATGCTCGGTGATGGCGAGATGCAAGAAGGGCAAGTATGGGAGGCAGCATTGTTCGCTGGCCACAACAAGCTCTCGCGATTGATCGCCATCATTGACCGCAACGGCTATCAACTGGACGGCAAGGTCGATGATGTCGTAGGAGTCGAGTCGCTGCGCGATAAATGGACCGCGTTCGGATGGGAGGTGCACGAGGTCGATGGCCATGATCTGAATGCCTTGACGTACACGTTGCGCAAGCTCAAGGCGGATAGCGCTCGCCAAAGGCCTGCGTGCCTGATTGCCCGTACGGTAAAGGGGCGAGGCGTGTCGTTCATGGAAACCGAGCCGGGTTGGCACTTGGGTTATCTGGCGCCCGCCGATGCACAGATCGCCATTGACGAAATCAAATCCCAGGAGATCTGAACATGACACATACCCTGAGCGCAGAGTCTTGGCAGTACCGCGCCCTGAATGCGATGAATCCCGGGTTGAGCTATCTGTCCAACGCTCTCATTGACTTGGCCCACGAGGGGCATCCAGTGGTAGCGGGGTCCGCCGACCTGCAATATTCAAACGGCCTGAATCGTTTTGCCGCCGCATATCCGGATCGCTACGTGCAGTTCGGTATTTCCGAACAAAACATGGTGTCCGCTGCGGCTGGGCTGGCGACAACCGGGGTGATGCCATTCGTAGCAACATTCGCATCGTTTCTGGGATTGCTTTGCTGCGAACAGATACGCATGGATGTCGCGTATACGAAACTGCCGGTGCGGCTGATCGGCCATCATACGGGGATCAGCCTGGGGTTCTACGGAACGTCGCATCACGCTACAGAGGACATTTCGACCATGCGCGCCATCGCCGGACTGACGGTGGTGTCGCCGGCGGATGGCGCGCAATTAGCGTCGGCCATCAAGGCCTCGGTTCATTGGCCCGAGCCGATTTACTTCAGGATCGGCCGCGGCCGAGATCCGGAGGTGTACCCGGACGGCGTTCCGTTTGAGTTCGGCCGCGCTATCGAGCATAGCGTGGGCAGTGATTTGAATATCATCGCGTGCGGCATTACCGTCAGCGCGGCATTGCAGGCTGCGCAGGCCTTGCAGGGCCAGGGCTACTCCGTGGGGGTGATAGATATGCCCACGGTCAAGCCTCTGGATCGTGATGCTGTACTCAAAGCCGCGCGCGCGTCATCGCGTTTGCTGACGGTAGAGGAACACAATGTATTGGGCGGGCTCGGATCGGCCGTAGCCGAAGTCCTGGCGGATATCGGAAGCGGCACGCGGCTGCGCCGGCATGGTATCTATGATGAATACAGCTTGATTGCGCCGCCGACTACCTTGTATGCGCATTACAAACTCGACGCCGAGGGGATAGCGGCTGTTGCCCTGGAGCAACTGCGGTCTTGATGTTTCGATCTTGGTGAGGCCATGCGTCGTATCGCTGCATGGCGTGCGCCGGCATTGATAAGTGCACAAAGGAATGACAACGTGAAAGAAATCACCGGTACGACCCGTCTGTACGGCATTCTGGCCGACCCCATTCATCACGTGAAAACACCTCAACGGTTGAATGAATACTTTGCGCAGCTTGGTCACGATGGCGTGTGTGTGCCGTTTCATGTGACGCCAGACAACTTGGCGACTGTGGTTGCGGGCTTGCGGCAATTGCGCAATCTGGGCGGGTTCATTGTCACCGTGCCACATAAAACTGCTATTTTGCAGCTGGCGGACGAGGCGTCCGACGCGACGACGTTGATTGGCGCGGCGAATGTGGTGCGCCGCGAACCTGACGGACGATTGGTCGCGGACATGCTCGATGGCGAGGGCTTTGTGCGCGGCGTGCTGACAGCAGGTCATGAGCTGCAGGGCAAGACCGCCTATATGGCCGGGGCAGGCGGTGCGGCAAACGCGATTGCCTTTGCATTGGTCAAGGCAGGCGTGGCCAGCCTGACGATCGCGAACCGCACGAGTGCCAAGGCGCTCGACCTGAAGCAGCGTATTTTGACCCTGTATCCCGATGCGCAGATTCAGGTGGGCACACCGGACCCTTCAGGCCATCAGATCGTGATCAACGCCACGTCGCTGGGCTTGGCAGATGGTGACGCGTTGCCGCTGGATGTCAGCCGCCTGACGCCGGACCAACTCGTGTGCGAGATCATCATGCAGCCCAAGGACACGGCTTTGCTGCAGGCCGCACAGGCGCGGGGATGCCGTATTCATTATGGAGCCCCCATGTTGGCGTGTCAGATTCCGCTGATGGCTCAGGCGCTGGGCGTGCCGGGGGCAGGGCAGTGATGCAGCAGTACGACTTCATCATCGCAGGCGGGGGGACGGCGGGCTGCATTCTGGCCAACCGATTGACGGCAGACGGCAAGTATCGCGTGCTGATGCTGGAAGCAGGCACGGATGCACGCAGTATGTGGATTTCGATTCCTGCCGGTTTTAGCAAACTGCTCGTGAATCCGGTGTTCAATTGGCGGTTTCAGACCGAACCCGAAGATAACGTGCTGGGTCGAACCATCTCTGTGCCGCGCGGCAAGGGCGTTGGTGGCTCGACCCTGATCAACGGCATGATCTATGTGCGTGGCCAACCAGGCGATTATGACGCTTGGCGTGATGATGGCGCCGTGGGATGGGGCGCGGAGGATGTCGCTCCGTATTTTCGGAAAATCGAGAACTACGCGCTGGGTGGCCCGAATCGCGGCACGTCGGGGCCCATGCATATTGAGCAGGTTTCTGAGCGTTATCCGATTGCCGAGGCCTTCCTGGCGGCCGCGCAAGAGGATGGCCAGTCTATCAACACCGACTACAACGGTGCCGATCAGGAGGGCTTTGGCTACTATCAGGTCGTACAGCATCGCGGGCGTCGCTGGAGCGTGGTCGATGGCTATCTGAAGCCCGCATCGGGTCGCAAGAATCTGACAGTGATCAGCGGTGCACATGTGTTGCGCTTGTTGTTTGAGGGGCAGCGCTGTGCGGGCGTGGTTTACCAGAAAGATGGCCAGCAACACACCGTGCGTTCGAACCGCGAGACGCTGCTGTGCATGGGGGCGATTCAGACACCGCAGGTGCTGGAGCTGTCTGGCGTAGGTGACCCCGAGAGATTGCGAACGCTGGGCATCGACGTGGTGCATGCGCAGCCCCGTGTCGGAGAGAACTACATCGATCATTTCGCCACGCGGATGAACTGGCGTGTGCGCGGCACGGTGACTCTGAACGAGATGTCCAGAGGATGGCGCCTGGCCAATCAGGTCTTGCGGTACTACGCGTCGCATAAAGGCATACTGACGCTGGGCACGGGCCTGGTGCATGGCTTTGTAAAGTCTACGCCGGACCTGCCGGCCCCCGACGTGCAGTACTTTTTTGTGCATGCCAGTTATGCGAACGCCGCGGAGCGCATTCTGGATCGTCACCCGGGCATGACCATAGGTGTGGCACAACTGAGGCCTCGGTCGGTAGGCAGCATCCATATCAAGAGCGCCGATCCATTCGCGGCGCCTGCGATACGGCCCAACTTTTTGAGTGCCGAAGAGGATCGCACGAGCTTGGTGCGCGGGATGCAGGTGGCGCGGCGTATTGTCGGCCAGCCTAGTATGCAGCCGTATATCGAACAGGAGACCAGCCCCGGTGCGTCTGTGCAAACAGACGATGAATGGCTGGATTTCGCACGCCGAAACGGGCAAACCATTTATCACCCGATAGGCACATGCCGCATGGGGGCAGACGCCACCGCCGTGACGGATCCCCGCTTGCGGGTACGGGGAATAACGGGCCTGCGCGTAGTGGATGCGTCAGTCATGCCGCGCATGGTGTCGGGGAATACGCAGGCCGCGGTGATGATGGTGGCAGAAAAAGCGGCGGATCTTATCCTGGAGGATGTCCGGACGCGATAATTCCTAATGCGAGAGGGGTTGCGTGGCCGTTGCTCCCTGCTTGTCATGCGTCGCGTATTTCTCGATCATCGTCGCGCTGGCTCGGTTCAGGCCTGTGACGGTCACTTCGATGCCATTACGACGGAATTTATGAACGATGCGATCCAGTGCCTCGATTGCGGTGATGTCCCAGAAATGGGCGTGCGACAGGTCCAGGCGTACGGATGAAATCGTTTCTTTGAAATCAAATTCCGATACCAAGGCCTCGGACGAGGCAAAGAAAACTTGACCGCGTACCCGGTAATGGCGCTCGCCCGTTTGCGGATCTAACGTGGAGTCCACCGTCAAAATGCGGCGGGCTTTTTCGGTGAAGAAGATAGCGCTCAGCAGCACGCCCAGGCCGACGCCAATGGCGAGGTTATCGGTTGACACTACCGCAGCGACCGTGGCCAACATGACGACCGACGAAGTCTTGGGATTGGTTTTCAAGCGGGTAATGGAGCGCCAGTCAAACGTACTGATCGACACCATGATCATCACGGCAACCAGTGCGGCCATGGGGATCTGTTGGACCCAGGGGCCCAGGAATACAACGAGCACCAGCAGGAAAGCACCCGCGACGAAGGTGGACAGGCGGCCGCGACCACCGGATTTCAGGTTGATGACGGTCTGGCCGATCATGGCGCAGCCAGGCATCCCGCCTAAAAATCCCGCGACGATGTTGGCGCAGCCCTGGCCGCGGCATTCGCGGTTTTTGCTGCTGGGGGTGTCGGTGTAGTCATCGACAATGCTGGCCGTCATCAGCGATTCGAGCAGGCCGACCAAGGCAATACTGACCGAATAAGGAAAGATGATGCGCAAGGTGTCCAGCGAGAACGGGACCTCGGGAAAGGCAAAGATCGGCAGCTCGTCGGGGAATGCACCCATGTCGCCGACGGTGGGCAGATCCAGATGCAGCGTCATGGAGATGGCTGTCAGGACGATGATGCAGATGAGCGGCGAGGGCACGGCCTTGGTCAAGCGCGGCAAGAGATAAATGATGGCCAAGCCGCCCGCGACCATGGCATAAACGTAGGGCGGCACGTTGTGCAGCTGGGGCAACTGAGCCAGAAAGATCAAAATCGCCAGCGCATTGACAAAGCCGGTGATGACGGAACGGGACACGAAACGCATCAGCGATCCCAGCCCCAGAAAGCCCGCGCCGATTTGCAGCAGTCCGGCCAAGATGCCGGCGGCGAGGACGTATTCCACACCATGAGTCTTGACCAGAGACCCAATCAATAGCGCTACGGCGCCGGTTGCAGCAGAGATCATCCCTGGGCGGCCGCCTGCGATTGCGGAGACGACGGCAATGCTGAACGCGGCATAAAGACCGACTTTAGGCTCAACGCCTGCAATGATGGAAAAGGCGAGGGCCTCGGGGATAAGCGCCAGCGCGACCACAATGCCGGCCAGGATGTCGCCTCGAATGTTGGAGAACCATTCGTCGCGTAGAGAATGCGTGTGCATGAAAGGGCCTGAAGAGAAAACATGAAGCAGGCCGGCAGGAAGGCGTGATGGGGCGTGACGATCGCAAACGAAGTGATGTCGTCACAGAAGGCGGCAAACGTCTCTGAAACACATCAGATGCTGAGGGAGAATCACAGCGGCGCCAATAAAGGCGCACGCAAACCACGAACGTCCTGTCCGGTCAGGGAAATGACAGAAAAGAGTTCGTGGCGTAGTTACATGGGTATAGGGGCTGGCGGGTTGAATCGCACGCGGCGCAGTGCGCGCCAGCGTTTTCAAGTGGGCCGGATTTTAGGCGATTGTTTGCAACGCGTCCAATCAGTCCGGCGAGCAGAGGTATGTCGTCAGTCGAGACAGCATCAAATCGCAGGCCTCGATTTGCGAAATTTCCACATATTCGTCGGCTTTATGTGCGACTTCGATGCTGCCGGGGCCGCAGATCAAGACGGGTGTCCGATCCCATTGTTGTCGAAACAGGCCGCCTTCGGTGCCAAAGGCAACCTTGGTGCGCACGGTGTCTGGCGGCAGCAGAGAGGTAAGCAAGCGGACTGCCGATGAGTCTTCGTCGGTGGCGAGGCCTGGATAGGCGTTGATCAGTCGAACATTGGGCGGGGCGGCATCGGGATGGGCGTTATTGGCCGTCATCCGTGCTCGCGTGACCTCCAGAATGTGGGCCAGGATTTGCGCGGGGTCGTCCTCTGAAACGTTGCGGATTTCGAAATCGAGTTCGCATTCTTCAGGAACAATATTCAGCGCACGTCCTCCGCGTATCGTGCCAACGTGCACAGTCGAGTAGGGAATGGCATAGCCGTCTTCCTGAGGCCCTGACTCGGCAAGTTCCTGCTGGACTTCGCGCAAGGCGGCGATGAGATCAGTGGCGGTATGGATGGCGTTGACAAATCGCGGCGCCAAGCCGGAGTGGCCGGCTTGGCCGCAACACATTGCACGGTAGGCGGCTTTGCCCTTATGGCCTGTGCCGATTTTCATGAGTGTCGGTTCGCCGACGATGCACAGCGAGGGCGCGGGCAGTTTGCCTTCCAGTGCGCGCAAGAGATGGCGTACGCCTACGCAGCCGATTTCCTCGTCAAAGGACAGCGCCAGCAATAGCGGGCGTTTCAAGGGTTGACGCGCCGCATTGATCATGGCGACGACGGCACAGGCGACAAAGCCTTTCATGTCCGAACTGCCTCGTCCATAAATGCGGCCATCGCGTTCGGTGGCCTCGAAGGGCGGAAAGGTCCAGGGCTGGCCCTTTGCGGGGACGACGTCGGTATGGCCTGACAGCAGGACCCCAGCGGTATCCTGTGGACCGACACTGGCGAACAAATTGCAGCGCGAGGCGTCTTGCGGATCCGATACCAAGGTTGACGCGATGCCGGCCTCGCTCAATAACGCCTGTACGCGTGCCATCAGATCAGCATTCGGGGTCAAGGATACTGAAGGAAAGGCAATCAGTTCGCGCAGCAAGTCAAGACTGCTCAAGGACGAAGTGTTGTTCATAGAGGGGGCGCGTAAAGGATGATGGGGCGTGGAAAGTGCCGTGATGATAGATCAAGTTTTTTTGCTTTCGGCTCTGTTGGATAGATGAGGGTCGAAGAAACTCGCTGCACTCATCCCAGGAATGTATTGATCGGAGATATAGGCGCGGCAGCGTTGCATGAAGGCTTGTGTCAGGCGGGATGGCTTCATCGGTTTGTAGGTGGCCAGGCCGAGCAACATCGGTCGTTGTTCGCCCACCAGGCGCAGGCGTACGAGCCGTTTTCCATCCAGAGATTGCGTGGATTTGGGGCGTACGTTGAACAAGGCATAGCCGATACCGTTGGCGACCATGGATCGGACGACGTCTTCCGAGCGGGAGCGTGCGACGATATTAGGTTCCACGCCGGCCTTGGAGTAGAGCGACGTGAAGTATTCCTTGCTCATGGGCAGGTCCAGCAGCACCATGGGTTGCGGGGCCAATTCCTCGAGCGTGACGGCCAATTGCTGTGCCAGCGGATGCAATTCGCTAACCAGCACGTGCGGCGGCAGACGTGCCAGGGTTTCAAAACCGATCTCTTCGCCCAATTGCAGGTCATAGGTCAGGGCGACGTCGATTTCCAGCGTGTGCAGCTTTTGAATCAGGTCTTGCTGATTGCCTTCGGCCATATGCAATTCGACCGTGTCAAAGGCACGCGAAAAGCCAAAAATGACTTCAGGCGCAATCATGGCCGCCAGCGACTGAAAGCACCCCACGCGAAGTACGCCGCGCAGGCTATCGCTGGAATCCGAGGCGATTTCGTACAGGCGAGAAGCGCGCTCGAGCAGGTCTTCGCATTCCTGCATCACTTGAGTGCCGACTGTCGTCAGCGCCAGGCCCTTGGACGGATGCCGTACAAATAGTTGCGTGCCCAATTCGGTTTCTATGTGCGCAATAGCGGCCGAAATAGAGGGCGGTGAAATATGGATCTGGGCGGAGGCCGAGGCGATGCTGCCGTGTTTGGCAGTGGCGACAAAGTACTCCATCTGACGCAGAGAAATGCGATTAAGCATGATGGCAACGGAATGGAAGCGAATGCAGTGGATGGGGGCGGTACGTGCGCCGTGGCTGAGATGTCGTCAGCGTTGACGCCGGGCGCCGGCGGCTGTGATACCGCAGTGTATCCACTCTGCTTGGTCCGGGGCGATGGTGTATTTCACAGATGCCCATGCCCTGTCGGCTCTGCGCACAATCAGAGGTCGCCGGGAACGCCAAAGCTTGGCGCTGCGCGCGGGTCCCGTGCTCGCGTGATGTAGTCCTGTACCTGCGGCTCATAGATTTTCCAGGCCGCATACAGCGCCTGGACGGGATCTGCATCGAGCCAGTCCATGCGCAAGTCGATCATGGGCCAATCCAGTTCTCCATAGACTAATAGGCCGGCGGAATGCACGGGGCCTTCTTCTCCGCCGGCCTCCTGTCCGGCCAGCATCGCCTGCATCAGCCGCTCGGCCAATGAACCCTGTGCGCTCTCGAACGCCGACAGCATGACGGCGGGTACGTCCAGCGACGCCAGCATGTTGCCTGCGCAAGCGGCGTGTTGACCTGCTGCGCTGGCCAGCGTCCCCAGGGCGCTTTCACCGGTAAAAATCATCGGCGGATGAGTGGCGTCGATGGCCATCAATTGGCGGTAGGCGATGAAAGGGCGCTGCTGCAGTGCTGTGAGCGCTTGCGCCGGCGTATTTCCGGCAGCCAGTAAGTCCAGGGCCAGAGGCCCCAGGCTCGGATCGGTGATGTTTTGACTGACTGCGGCACCCACACCTGGCCGGGCGCGAATGCAGCGTGACGCGACGGCAGGGGAAGAGGAAGCGACGGCCGCGCCGAATTGGCCCGTAGCGGGGCAGCGCGCAATGATCGAGAAAGTCATGGTCAGCGCCTGGTAGGGGTTAATCCGGAATGACGGCAGTAGCGTCGATTTCCACCAGCCATTCCGGGCGGGCCAGGGCGGAGACCACTATCCCTGTGGATACCGGGAAAACGCCTTTGAGCCAGCGTCCGACGACACGATATACCGCTTCCCGATAGCGAGGGTCAATGAGGTAGATGGTGATCTTGCACACGTGTTCGAGTTCGCCGCCGGCTTCTTTGAGCAGCATGGCGATGTTCGCCATTGCTTGCTCGGCTTGGCCTGCAACATCGCCAATGCATACGCTTTCCGAGGTTTCCAGGTTCTGCCCTATCTGGCCGCGCAGGAAGACCGTGCTGCCACGTGCGACTACGGCCTGGCAGAGGTCGTTGTCCAGATTCTGTTCGGGATAGGTGGTCTTGGTATTAAAAGTGCGTATGCGGGTGTGTTTCATGGTCGTCCACGGTGAGTGAATGCGTGCGATGCGCGTTGTGAAGCCGGTGTGCCGTTGAGGCGAGGCCTTTCATAGTCAGCTCAAGCGTGGATCACGCCAATTTGTTTTTTCCGGTGGGGTGGTCTCGGAATTTCCGACCGTGAACGTGGCGGGGCAGCCGGGGGAGGCGGCGTCAGGAAAGGCGAGTCATTCCTAAGGAAATCGCGAATTGGCCGGGTGGGCGGCGGCTCTCATACTTGTTTGCGTCTGAGGGGAATCCACCTGATCACTAGAGGAATTTAATGACTCAAGAACACACAATGCCGAGATTTCGCTATGACGGTGCAGGCAACATGGCCCGTATTGGATTGATTTACATCGCCTCTAGCGTGGTCATGGAAGAAGAAATGTGGGCCATGTCTGCACCTGGGGTTTCTACCCATACCGCCAGAATCAAATTGCCGAAGGTCACGGTGCAGGGCATTGAGGAAATGATGGGCGCGCCGGAATTGGAGCAGGCCGCTCGCCTGGTGGGCTCTGCACCGATTGATGTACTGCTATTCGGCGGAACCAGTGCGTCTTTCCTGCATGGCACAGCTTATGACCATGCGCTGATCGAAAAACTGCGTCAATGGGTACCGGGGATTCAGGTCACGACTGCCTCTACGGCCACACTGGCGGCGCTGAAAAAGGTCAGGGCCGGCAAAGTGGCGCTGGCGACTCCGTATCTGCCGGAGATTCACGAGCGCGCTATCCGTTTTCTCTCGGAAAATGGCCACGAGGTGGTGAAGAGCGCCTATCTAGGCATTTCCGATGATCACGCGCTGGCCGAAGTGCCGCTGGAAAAAGTGTATGAACATGTGTTGTCGGTCGATCATCCCGATGCTTCCGCGATTTTTGTCTCGTGCACCAATTTCAGAACGGTAGGCGCCATCGAGGCGCTGGAGCAACGCTTGGGAAAACCGGTGATTTCCGCAATCCAGGCATCGTTCTGGCATTGCCTGGCATTGATGAATGCTGCTGGCGCGAAGCCCGGCTACGGCGAGCTGTTTACTGACAGCCTTACCCAAGAAAGCAAGAACTGAGCGAGGCTTGTCCCTCATTCTGTTTGAGGGCCGATTGGTCATCCAACGTCAATAACGCAAGGGGAAGTCAAGATGCGTAGAGGTCAAGTTTTCTTTTCAATGGCAGCAATCGTTGCGGCATGGTCGGCAGGGGCAATGTCGCCGGCGTCAGCGGAAAAATTGGTGCTGGGCAATGAAGGCAGTTATCCGCCGTTCAGCATGGTCGCTGCTTCCGGCCAGCTCACCGGGTTCGAGCCCGATCTTGCACGGGAAATGTGTAAACGCATGAATGTGCAGTGTGAAATCGTCGTGATGGATTTCAAGGGGCTGATTCCCGCGTTGTTGCAGAAAAAGCTGGATGCGGTGGCGACACAGACCAAGCCACTGCCCGAGCGCAAAGCCAAAGTGCTGTTCGGCAGGCCCGTGCTGTTCAATCCTGACTCTTATGTGGTCCCCGCGGATAAGGACTATGCGTTTACAAAAGAGGGATTGAAAGGCGTGCGTATCGGGTTGCAGCGTGGGTCTGCACAGGCCAAGTATGTGACGGAAACCTTCGGGGATGCGGTACAGGTCGTGTTCTACGACAATCCAGATCAGATCCGCCTGGATCTCGCCAGCGGCCGTCTGGATATGAGCTTGGGGCCAAAGATCAGCTGGACGAATGAATTCTTGTCCAAGCCCGCCGGGAAAAACTGGAAATTCGCTGGCGGCGATTTATGGACAGGGGGCGGCGAGGCCGGCTCCAGTTGGATCGCACGAAAGGATAGCCAGGCTTTGCTTGACAGGATGAACCAATCTATCGACAGCATTATTCGCGATTGCACGTTCACGAAACTGCGCAAGCAGTACATGGAAGTGGAGCTGTTGCCGGAAGAGGCTGCCTGCCGGTAGACGCCATCGATGCGGACCATCGCGTGCGCCCGCGTGCGATGATCCCGGCACGTTCTCGGGCCCGCACGGGCTCAAGGTCTCTATGTTCACAAGGATACTCCCATGCCTTTGTTGGGATTTGTGCAACAAATGGGTATTGGTGCGCTGATGACCATTCAGGTCGCGGTGTGCGCCTATTTGTTTGCGCTCGCCATCGGAATACTGTTTGCGCTGGCGACGCTGAAACCCAAGAGTTTGATGAGAATCGTCTGGGTGCCGTATTCCTCGGTTTTCACGGGCGTTCCGTCGTTGCTGATTGCCTTTCTTTTCTTTTACGCCGGGTCCGGCATGCTGAACCAACTCGGTGCGTTGATCGGGATGGACATACAGATCGAAATCACGCCCTTTATGGCGGCGGTCACGGCATTGGGCATGGTGTACGGCGCCTATTTGACCGACCTGATTCGCAGCGCCATCCAGAATGTGCCGCGAGGGCAGTTCGAGGCCTCGGATGTGTTGCTGGTGCCGCGGCCGGTAACCTGGATCAAAGTCATTTTGCCGCAGGTATTGCGCCTGGCGCTGCCAGGAATGACCAACATGTGGATCGTGGTGTTGAAGGACACTGCATTGGTCTCGTTGATCGGGCTTAAAGAAATCATGGCCTATGCGAAACTGGCGTCGGGGGTGACGAAAGAGCCGTTTGTCTATTATCTGTTGGCGTCGGTCTTTTTTCTGGGCATGACCTGGTTGACCTACGTTGTGGCCAGGCGGGTCGAAAAATGGACGGAATGCGGCTTTCGGCCCATGGTGACCAAAGGACGCGCTCATGCACTTTGATGTCGAAATCGCGTGGGAGAGCCTGCCCGCTCTGTTGAACGGCCTGGGAACGACATTGACCGTGTTGATCCCGGTGCTGATTCTGGGTTTGTTGTTTGCATTGCCTGTCGCGCTGGCGCGTCTGCAGCCCGGACCCAGATCGACTGTTGCCGCCATGTATATCGGTTTTTTTCGTGGTGTGCCCAGTTTGGTCTTGCTATACCTGATCTATAGCGGTCTGCCTCAACTGACAATCGTGCGCGACACGTTTTTATGGCAGTTTTTCTCGAATGCCTATGTCTGTGCCTGGCTAGGTCTGGCGTTGACGCATTCGGGATTCATGGCGGAGATCATCCGGGGAGGGCTGGCTGCGATCCCGGCAGGGACCGTCGAGGCGGCGGCCACGCTCGGGCTGACTCCCCGGCAGATTTTGTTTCGACTGCGTCTGCCAATGGCTGCGCGCTACGTGCTCAAGGCCTATCAAAACGAACTGCTCATCATGGTCAAGAGCACGGCGGCGGTGAGCGCGATTACGCTGGTGGATCTGACCTCCGCAGCCAATACGGTGTTCGATTACACCTACGATCCGTTTACGCCATTGATGACGGCGGCAGCGATTTATTGGTGTCTCATCAACATGCTGCGTTTCGGTTTTGCCACGGCGGATAGGAAGTTTAACCGTCATCTAGTCAAATCCTGAGCTCGAACGGGAGCGTCGAACGGACACGTCCGTCGTCTTGACGACACGATGCGTCGAGGAACGGGATTTTTCTTCACTACTTCTGTCTAGGCACATTGATATGCAAGCTGGAATGAATACTTCTGTGCGGATCGAGGCTATCGATCCGAAGGTACCGAGCGCACCTGCTGATGTGCAGGCCGCGATATCCATCAAAGATCTGAATAAGTTCTATGGGTCGTTCCAAGCGCTGTGTCAGATTAATTTAGAGATTGCCAATGGTGAAATTGTTGTGCTGTGCGGGCCGTCGGGCTCTGGGAAATCTACGCTCGTTCGCTGCATCAATTATCTGGAGCCGCATGACTCTGGCCAGATTCTCGTCAACGGGACGAGACTGACGTCGCGCACGGCGGATATCGAGCATGTTCGTCGTCAACTGGGGATGGTCTTCCAGAGTTTTAATCTCTTTCCGCACATGACAGTGCTGGAAAATTGTACGTTTGCGCTGAGATTGGCATTGAAGATGCCGGTGAAGGAGGCGGAGTCAGTCGCCTGCGGCTACCTGGAGCAGGTCAACGTACTCGAGCAAGTGGACAAATATCCGATTCAATTGTCAGGGGGACAGCAGCAACGCGTGGCAATCGCGAGGGCGCTTTGCCTGAAGCCCCGCATCATGCTTTTCGATGAGCCGACCTCCGCGCTGGATCCGGAGTCTGTTGGATCGGTCTTGCGCATTATGGAAGATCTGGCCGCGACGGGGATCACCATGGTATGTGTGACGCACGAGATGGGTTTTGCTCGACGCGTGGCGGATCGCTGTGTATTCATGGAGCGGGGAGAAATCATTGAGCAGGCCGAGTCGAAATGCTTTTTCCGGACGCCCCGAAGCGAGCGATTGAAACACTTTCTCGACCAGGTGTTGTGAACCTGGCCAGAGCCCGGGATCGTCAGGAAAGGTGAGCCATTCCTAAGGA
Organism: Bordetella genomosp. 4; assembly: GCF_002261185.1. GTDB lineage: Bacteria > Pseudomonadota > Gammaproteobacteria > Burkholderiales > Burkholderiaceae_B > Bordetella_A. Next base: position 73,515 of record NZ_NEVQ01000016.1, on the reverse strand, counting down.
AAAGGCGAATTGGCCCACTAGCGTCTCTCTCGCATTATTGGTGCTGCTCCACTCGGAAATTTTGGCGCATCTATACACACTACAAGGGGTATGCAATGATTCAAAAAATCTTGACGGCTGGGGTTTTATCCAGCGTATTGTTTGCGGGCGCCGTACAGGCCGAGGATGCATTGGTGATCAGCACCTGGGGCGGCAGCTTTCGGGACCTGATAGACGAGAACATCGGCAAGGAATTTACTCGCCAGACGGGCGTGCCGGTCAAATACATCACCGGCGGTACGATAGACCGGCTGAATAAGGCGAAATTGGCCACCACTCCCGAAAGCGATCTGACCTTTACGACATCCCATATCGGATGGCTGTACGTCAATGGAGGATTGTTTGAACAGCTGGACACAAGCAAGCTGACGAATTATTCGCATTTGGTTGACCGCGCCAAAATCAGTCCGTATCACATCGGCAGTTGGGCATACGTATACACGATTGGGTATCGCCCCGATCTGGTGCCATCGAGCATCACGTTCAATAGTTGGAATGACCTGTGGAATCCCGAGCTAAAAGGGAAAATTGCTTCGCCTGATTTCGATCCCAGCCACATCATCGATATCGCTGCGATTCTGTCCGGCGGCGATGCCAGTACCTGGGAAAAGGGTCAGGAGAAACTCAAGGCACTAAAGCCTAATTTCAAGGCTTTTTACACTAACGATGCCAATAGCCAGCAGTTGATCTCCACCGGTGAAACGCCTGTGCAGATCCTGTTGTCGATGAATGCCTATCACATGGTAGGCCAAGGCGTACCTATCAAGGTGGTCATGCCCAAAGAGGGGGCGGTTCTGGGCGTGGATTCCATGGGCATCATGAAGGGGTCGAAAAAGGTCGACTTGGCTTATAAATTCATGGACATCGCGTTGTCGCCCGAGGTGCAGTCCAAGATCGTGGCCTATAAAAAAGCCAGCCCTGTGGTGGATAACGCCAAGGTTTCATCGGAAGACGCGGCGTTGCCTGGCGTATTCACGACTAAAGAGCAGTGGGCGACTCAGGCCATCGTGATTGACGACAAATTGCGCGCCGAGAAAACGGCTGAATGGCGCAAGTGGTTTACCGAAAATATCATGAACTGATGGCCCCAGCACTTGAGATGATGCCCTGGCCGTCCAGTCGCCGGGGCATCTGCGTTCCGACATAGGACAACGTAGACGGGAAATCATTCGAGTTATGGACACACGTTCCGGACTAAGAGCATGGTTAGTGTCTCCGGCGGTTTTGGTGGCGTTTTGCATCTGCGTGGCGTTGATGACGGTATTTCAGTACAGCCTGCGTGCGTACGTGCCGGGCTCGCTGGATGTCGGTGGGCTGACGCTGGCCAATTTCACTGGGTTGAACAAACCGATTTATTTGGGCGCCTTCTGGAATACGCTGCTGTTAAGTGCCGAGACGACAGTTTTATCGTTGCTGGTGGCGTATCCCTTGGCCTATGCGATGGTGAGAGTGCGCAATCGTGCGCTGAAGTCTTTCATTCTCATTGTCTCAGTCACACCTTTGTTTCTGGGCGAGATCGTGCGCACGTATTCATGGATCATTGTGTTGGGAAACAATGGTTTTATTAATACGATGCTGCGAAAGTTGGGGTTGAGTGAATGGCCGCTTGAGCTGATGTTTACGCACTTGGGCGTGCTGGTCGCGCTGGTGCATGTCACGATTCCCATTGTGGTGTTGATGCTGGCCACCGCGATTTCGCATATTGATCGCGATTACGAAAAGGCTGCTCAGAGTCTAGGGGCGGGGCCGATTCGGACTTTCCTGACGGTGACTTTGCCCTTGTCGATGCCGGGCATCCTGGCAAGTGTGACGACGGCGTTTGCATGGACGTTCAGCGCATTCGCCACGCCGCAAATGATAGGCGGCGGGCGCGTACCGACGGTGTCGACGCTGGTGTACCAACTTGGTTTTTCTTCGATGAATTTTCCGCTGGCAGCCAGTCTGAGTGTCGCTGGGCTGGCGTTGACGGCGGTGGCGCTATGGTTGCTTGGCCGAATGACACGGCGGCTCAAGGCAGTGGGAGGTCACTGATGAAGATTAGAAGTTCTTTGCCGCTGCCGTTGCGCGTAGCGGCCCCGGCGCTCGTATGTCTGATACTGGCTTTTGTTTTATTGCCCGTGGTGGTGGTGACGATGGCGTCGTTCAACGACAAGGCGCTATTGACGTTTCCTCCGCAGACGTGGTCGTGGCGATGGTTCATCCGGGTGTTTACGTACGCGGACTTTCAACACGGATTCCGCGCCAGCCTGATAGTCATGTTCTGGTCGTCACTGATTGCTTTGGTGATTGGAACCGGATTGGCGATTGCAGTGAAAAGGATGGCGTTTCCGGGGAAAGATACCCTGCAATCGATCTTGCTTTCGCCTTTGGTCATCCCCCATTTCACTCTCGGGCTGGGCCTGCTTATTCTGGTGGCGCAATTCAGGATAGATCGTGGCTATGCATTGGTGATCTTATGCCATGTGATGCTGGTGCTGCCTTTTGTATTGCGTAGCGTTTACGTCTCGATGGAGAATTTGGATGAACGCCTGGAGCAGGCGGCGGCGAGTTTGGGGGCGTCGCCGCTCAAGGTGCTGTTGACGGTGACGATTCCCTTGCTGGCGCCTGGATTGTTTGGCGGCTGGCTGTTTGCCGCCATCATGTCTTTCAGTGAGTTCACGGCATCGCTGTTTGTGACGACACAAAACACACAGACGCTCCCTGTGGCGATGTACAACTATGTGCGCGAGTTCGCAGACCCGACATTGGCCGCGTTATCGGTGGTCTACATTGCGGTGACTGCCAGTTTGCTGGCGTTTGCCAATTATTTTCTGGGTCTGGGCCGGGTGTTGAATATCGAGGACAATCATTAGGGCAACATTCGAGAAAAAAGGAGGCGGAAGTGTCGCCTCCTTTTGGCCGCAGTTCATTCCGCAGTTCAGTAACCGCGTAACGGGTCGATCTGATTGTTGGGTTGTTCGCCTCTGGAGGCTCTGAGGATATTTTCAGCGATCTGCGCGGCAGCGGATGAGGGAATGGCGACAGATGCAAGATGCGGCGTGATCAGCACATTGTCCATGCGCCATAATGGGTGATCCGCAGGCAGCGGTTCACGTGTAAAAACATCCAGCGTCGCCGCGCCAAGATGACCATTGTTCAGCAGGTCTGTCATTGCATCCTGATCGATCAAGGCGCCCCGAGCGACGTTGATCAGGGCGGCGCCTCTGGGAAGCCTTGTGAGTTTTTCACGGCTGAGCAGGCCCTGCGTCTGCGGCGTCAGCGGCAGCATGACAACCAGGATATCGGCCTGGGACAGCACCATGTCGAGTGTGTCCAGGCCCGCAAAGCACTGTATGCCGGCAAGCTGCCGAGGCTGTCTCGACCAGCCTAGTACCGTCAGCCCTTGACGTTGCAGCTCATTGGCTGCATAGGAGCCCAACTCCCCCAGGCCCAGGACGGCGACGCGGATGTCTTCGGGAGACCGAGGATGGCGATAGGCCCATTCGCCGCGCCGCTGCGCTTGCTCAAAGTGAGGGATATCCCTGGCATAGCGTAGCGTGGCAAAGAGTACGTAGCCCGCCATCATGCGAGCCATGTGAGGATCGGTGAGCCGCGTAATGGGTACGCCGGCAGGCAAATCTCGGCGGCCGACGAGCGAGTCTACGCCTGCGCCCAGATTGATGATCAGGCGCAGGCTGCTCATCTCGTCGAAAAAGCCCTCCGGCGGCTTCCACGCTAACGAGAAATGTACACGGGCCGGGTCGGCGATTTCGCTAGCCTGCAGAATGCGCAACGTGGGAAGTTGTGCCTGAAGGGCGTTTTTCCAAACGGTGAAGTCATCGAATTCACTGTAGAAGACGAGGTCCCCCGATGGCACGGTCGCGGGGGCGAGGGTGGAGCTCTGGGGCATGATTTTGTCCTTCAGGTTGGACGCCGGATCAGGCGCGCCATGGCTTCGAGAGCGAGTTCGTAGCCTTCGCCGCCGAGGCCAGCAATGACGCCATCGGCAGCTTTGGAAATATAGGAGTGATGGCGAAAACTCTCGCGCCGCCAGATGTTGCTCATGTGGACTTCAATGATGCGGCCGGGAAAGGATAACAGCGCGTCGAGAATGGGTATCGAGGAATAGGTCAGGCCCGCCGCATTGATGATGATGCCTTGCGCCGTGCCGCGCGCCTGCTGGATCCAGTCGACCAATTGCCCTTCATGGTTGGACTGCACAAAGTGCAGCGCCATCTGCAGCGCCGCGGCTTTACGCTCGCATCGCTGTTGCAGGACGGGAAAACTCTCAGAGCCATAAACTTGATTCGTGTCCAGGCCATACAGATTGGCGTTTGGGCCGTTGAGAAACCAGACTGTGGTCTCGGTGGTGTCGGTTGAGGAAGCGGGAGTCTGTGCAGGTGTATTCATGGGCTATTCCTGGGGTTTCGGCATTGGGAGGCCGATGCGATCATTGTCGTCAAAGGCGGGCGGTAGCCCGAGACTAGCTGTCGCGGGGGATAGTGGCGAGCATGGCAGGCAGGTTCTGAAAGGCCTCATTCCAACGGGCAGCCTGTGGATGGTCGGCACGCCAGTCGATGTCGGGAAAGCGAAAATCCAGATAGCCCAGAGCGCATCCCAATGTGACTTCGCCGATGGTGGGGGCATCTACCGAGAGTGTCGATGCCTGTGCTTCGATATCGTTCAGGCAAGCGGTAACCTTGACCAGTTGGGCCTCGCGCCAGGCCGTCCATTGCTTTTCAACGGGGCGGGCGGTCAACTCGTAACGGGCCAGCAGGGCTGCATCCAACAAACCATTGCCCAGTTCCTGGCGCATGAGCGCTGGCCATCGTTGGGAACTCTCGTGGGGAAAGAGTCGGGTATCGCCGGCCAGGTTAGCCAAGTATTCGCAGATGAGGCGGCTGTCATATAGCGCCTGGCCATGGTCCAAGATCAATGTGGGAACCTTGGCCAAGGGGTTGTGCGTGGCAATGCGCGCATCGCGTTTGATGGGGTTGGCCGCGCTGTCGAGCAATTGGATCTGATCAATCAGACCCGTGAGGTGTGCGCAGACCGTGACCTTGCGTACAAAGGGGGACGTGGGGGCATATAGGAGTTGCATCATAGGAGGAGTGCTCCAATCTGGCGATGGTTTTGTCGAGGTGGTGGTTGCAGGACAGAGACCAGACTATGGGACTAATACGACTTTGCCAAACACGTCGCCGTTTTCGAGCAGCTCATGCGAGCGGGCAGCTTCGGCCAGTGGCAGGCTGGCGTGCACGCGTGGGCGGATTCGATGGTCATCGATCAAAGGCAAGACCCGTTGGGCAATGATTCTGGCCAAGCGGGCTTTCTCGTCTGCGCTCTGGGGGCGCATGGTTGACGAATGCAGGCTTAATTGCTTTTGCATCAATGTGAGCAATTCGATTTGCACCGAGGAGCCTTGCAGAAACGACAGGCTCACATGATGTCCGCCAAAAGCCAAGGCTTGCAGATTGCGGCGCACATAATCCCCGCCAACGACGTCGAGTACCACATCGACGCCGCGTCCTTGCGTATGATCCAGGCAGGCTGCGACAAAGTCTGTGTCGCGATAGCAGATGGTGTGATCTGCGCCGATCTTGTGCAAGGTAGCGGCGCGATCGCTACGGCCTACGGTCGCAATGACTTTGGCGCCAGCGGCGCGGGCCATGCTGATGGCCAGGGTGCCGATGCCGCCGGCAGCGCCATGGATCAGTACGGTTTGACCCATGGTCAATTGACCGAGTTCGAACAGGTTGTGCCAGACGGTGAATAGGCCCTCTGGTAGTGCGCCGGCAGAAATATCGTCCAGGTTGTCGGGAACGGGCAGCGAGTGTTCTACGCGCGCGACGCACCACGGCGCATATCCACCACCTGGCAACAAGCTCATCAGCCGTTTACCGAGCAGATGTTGCGGCACGCCTGGCCCGCAGGCAATGACTTCCCCGCAGGCTTCCAGGCCCAAGACGTCGGTGATGCCCGATGCGGGCTTGGACAATCCCTGGCGCTGCATAACGTCGGGTCGATTGACTCCTGCTGCGAGCACGCGCAGCAGGACTTCGCCAGCAGCCGGCGTTGGCACGGGCCGTTCTGCCAGGGTGAGAACGCTGGCGTCTCCCGGCTCGCGGGCGACAACGGCATGCATGGTGGTGGGAGGATTTTTCATGGCTTATCGCTCTGCTTGAAAGACACTGATGCCGTCGCTCGGCAGAGCGAGCCCGGCAACTGCGCCGATGGGCCATTGATGCATTGCGTCCAGGCCGGCGCTACGCACCATGACGCGTTGACGACCCGCGACAGGTAGATCCACGTCGAAATAAGAGTCGATGTGATCCCCTTGGAAAACGTGGTTGACCACGGTGCCGCTGAGGACGGAGTCCGAGTGCAGGTTCTCCAGGCGGATCTGTTCTGGTCTGACATAAATATCCAGACGTCCCCCTTCGTGCGACCCGCCGACCAAGCGTTCCCGGCACACGCGCAGCAGCTTCGCGCCCAGGCGCAGTTGCAGGCCGTCAGCGTCGGAGCCATGGTAGTAAGCCGGCAGGATGTTGACATCACCCAGGAACGAAGCGACGAACGGATCCTGGGGATGGCGATAGAGCGTATCAGGCGCGGCGATTTGTCGTATGGCGCCGCCGGACATGACGGCGATGCGATCCGACATGCTCAATGCCTCGCCTTGATCGTGCGTCACAAAGACGGTCGTGACGCCTAGTTTGCGTTGGATTTCGCGGATCTCGACTTGCATGGCGCCGCGCAGGCTTTTGTCCAAGGCGGAGAAAGGCTCGTCGAGCAGCAACACCCTTGGATGAATCACCAGCGCGCGCGCAAGCGCGACACGCTGTTGTTGGCCTCCTGATAGCTCGCGCGGCTTGCGTTGGCCCAGGCCATCCAGTTTGACCAGGGCCATGACCTCTTGTACGCGTTGGGTGATTTCCGCCGATGGAACGCGGCGCATGCGCAGGCCATAGCCGATGTTGCGCTCTACGGTCATATGCGGAAAGAGTGCGTAGTTCTGAAAGACGATGCCGATTTCCCGGTTGTGGGGTGGTTGGTCGGTAATGACTTTGCCATCAATGAGGATCTCGCCGTTATCGACGGGGGCAAAGCCGGCAATGATGTTAAGCAAGGTGGTTTTGCCGCAGCCAGAGGGTCCCAGCAACGTCAAAAATTCGCCATGTCGGATCTTGAGCGAGATGTCATGCAGAACGGTCTGTTCGCGATACTTTTTCACCACGCCCTCTAGGCTGACAGCAATGGGCGACTCCTGGGATAAGGGACTGTTCTGCATGTGCAATCTGGCTCTCAAGGAAACGTTGCTGCGGCCCAGCCGGGTCTCCTTCCTCTCGCGGATGAGATCTGCCGCCGGGACGCTCAATGATCAGTGGCTGTGTTGCAGAATACGGGAAAAGCCCGGCGGTAATGCTTTGGGGATACTGATGCGGATCATCGGAAAAACGAAACGTCTCCCAGGCCTTGCGATATCTGTCTGACGCCATTCGGCTATGACACGGCTGTGCAGCGAATGGTGCATGCGCATTGGCGCGAGGGGTATTTGCTTTTTCCTAAGCCCAGCGTCCGAAAAACGAAGTTATCAAAAAGCGGAAGTTTGATCACACTGCATTCCACCCGTGATCGAGTCTTTTTGTGCGACTTGAGTCATTGCCCGCGTTTTTCGTGTTGGGTTCGAGAGAGAGCTCTCGGTTCTATTTAGGAAATAAACAAATGTCAGTTGAAAAAATCAATACGCTGGTGATTGGAGCCGGTCAGGCTGGCGTCGCGATGAGCGAGCATCTCGGTTTATTGGGTATCCCTCATCTCGTGCTGGAGCGCAAGCGTATTGCCGAGCGCTGGCGCTCTGAACGCTGGGATTCGTTGGTGGCCAACGGGCCGGCCTGGCACGATCGTTTCCCGAGTTTGCAGTTCGACGATGTTGGCCCCGAGGTGTTTCCGCCCAAAGAGCGTATGGCACAGTATTTTGAAGACTACGCAAAAATGATCAAGGCGCCGATTCGCACCGGCGTGGAGGTGAAACACGTCAAGCGTAATGATGGTCGTCCGGGGTTTACGGTCACTACGACGGATGGCGTGATCGATGCGATGCATGTGGTCGTTGCGACGGGGCCGTTTCAGGTGCCGAGCTACCCCAAAATTATTCCTGACGATACCGGTATCCAGCAACTTCATTCTTCGGCGTACAAGAACCCGGGGCAATTGGAGGACGGCGCGGTCTTGGTGGTTGGTGCAGGCGCGTCGGGCTCTCAGATCGCGGAAGAGCTGCGTCAGGCAGGTAAAAGGGTTTATCTGTCGGTCGGCGAACACTATCGTCCGCCGCGGTCCTATCGGCAGCGTGACTACGTATGGTGGCTGGCTGCGCTGGGGATGTGGGACGAGGTGAAAACCAAGCCGAAACGAGCCCATGTGGCTTTTGCGGTCAGTGGCTACGAGGGAGGGAAAACCGTTGATTTCCGTCGGCTGGCGCAGATGGGTATCACTCTGGTCGGCATTACCAAAGGCTATGAGAATGGCATCGTGAGCTTTGAAGAAGGCCTGGGACGCAACATTGCACAAGGCGACGAGGATTATTTTGAAGTGCTGCGAGAGGCCGATGCGTTTATCGAACGCAATGGCCTGGATCTGCCGCCGGAGCCCGAGGCCTGGAAACTGCTGGAAGATCCGGAGTGCCTGAAGAACCCGTTGCTTGAATTGAACCTGGCTGAGGCGGGCATCAAGACCGTGCTTTGGGCGACGGGGTTCAAGTTTGATTTCAGTTGGCTGGAGGTCGATGCTTTTAATGACAAGGGCGAGCCTTTGCATAAGCGTGGCATCTCGGCAGAAACGGGGGTTTACTTCTTGGGGTTGCCGAATCTCACCAACCGGTCTTCATCATTTATCTGGGGGGTTTGGCATGACGCCAAGTTCATCGCTGATCACATTTCGGTGCGTATGGAATATCTGGCGTATACAAAAGAATAGGTTGGCTTGATCTGTAGGTTAAATAATCAGGGCTCCAAGTCGTGTGATTGGAGCCCTGATGGCGTGAGGCGTTGTCAACGCTAACCTTACATTCGTACGGCTTACGAGGATGCGAAGCCGCAGGAATTGCCTGTGTAAACCAAGGTTAAATCAGGCAAGTCTCAATCCGCCGTGATATTTGCATCTTTAATGACCTTGGCCCATTTCGTGAATTCCCCATCCAGGAATTGACCGAACTGCTTGGACGTGCCGCCAACCGGCTCGACGCTTTGTGCTGCAAAGACTTTGCGTACGTCTTCTTCTTTCAGGATGGCATTCAATGTTGTGTTGAGTTTCTCGACAATCTCAGCCGGTGTGCCAGAGCGCACGACCAGCCCATACCAGGCCGTCATGGCATAGCCCGGGACGCCTGCCTGTGCAACGGTGGGAACACCAGGCGCATACGGCGAGGGTTCGGCGCTGGTGACCGCCAATGCACGCATCTTGCCCGACGTGACGTACGGCATGAGGTTGGGCGTGTTATCGAACATGATGTCGACTTGGCCGCCCAACAGGTCGGTGGCCATCGGAGCACCGCCTTTATAGGGGATATGCACGAGGTCTACTTTCGCCATGGATTTCAGCATTTCCATCGATAGGTGAGGTGACGAGCCGACGCCGGACGAGGCGTAGCTGAGTTTGCCTGGATGTTTGCGCACATAGTCCAGCACCTCTGCCAGCGATTTGTACGGCGATGCGCTGCTGACCACGAGCAGGTTCGGCGTCTGGCCCAGGAAAATCAACGGTGTGAAATCACGGGCGGTATCGTAAGGCAGATTGCTGCGCAGTGCCGGGTTGGTGCCATAGGCAAAGGAGACAACCAGAATGGTGTAGCCGTCCGCAGGCGATCGTGCGGCATTGGTGGTGCCCAGTTGCGATCCTGCGCCGGGTTGGTTTTCAACCAAGACAGGCTGTCCCATGGCGTCCGACATTCTCTTGGCGAGCAAACGGCCCACGGTATCGTTGAATCCGCCCGGTGGTTGCGGAACGATCATGCGGATGGGCTTGTCTGGGTACGCTGCCTGGGTGGCCGGTATGGAAAAGGGGCTCAGCAGTAGGGCCGCCAACCCGGAAACTTGTACCAGGCGGCGTACGCCGCGGGTGCAGCCCGCGAATGAAATGGTCATGGTGTCTCCTGAATATCAGATAATCGTTAGCGCAGGACTTTGCCTGGATTGAATAAGCGTGCCGGATCCCAGGCATTGCGCAGGCGTTGCATGAGTTCGAGTTCCAGTGGCGGGCGCAGTCGTTCAAGCTCGTCGATCAGAACGGACCCCACACCATGTTCGGCGCTGAATGTCCCGTTGAACTGACTGGCGGCATCGTGCACCAGGGCGCGTACGGCATCGGCGGTTTCTGCTTGATGGGGCAGCGCGTTCCAGTCGTCGAAACTGAAGCGAGGAATGAAATGTACATTCCCATCGCCCATATGAGATACCAATACGATGGTGGCCTGCGGGTAGCGCGCTGTGACGGCACGCGAAGCGGTTTCGATGAATGCGGCCAGGTCTCTGACAGGGACTGCAACATCGGTGGATAGCCCCATGCCGGCTTTTCGATTGGCCTCTGAAATGCCGTGGCGCAGGTGCCAGAACGCGTGGCGTTGCGCGAGCGAACCGGCAATGGCGGCATCTCTCAGCCAGCCCTTTTCGCTTAGTTGCGGCAGAACGTCTTCCAGCATGCCGTCCAGATTCGCCTGGGCATAGGTGTCGCTCAGTTCCAGCAACACGGCATAGGGCGCCTCCGGATCCGTGGGCAGGCGAGCCTCGGGAAAATGCGCGAGTACGGTGCGCAGCTGTTCCTGATTAAGCAATTCAAACGCCGCTATACGGTCGCCTGCGATGGATTGCAACGCAGCCAGGCATTGTTGTGCGTGGTCGACGCTGTCCATGGTCAGCCACGCCGCAGCCATGACCGCGGGCTTGGGATGCAGGCGCAGGGCGACGGCCGTCACGATACCCAACGTTCCCTCGGCGCCCACGAACAGATGGCGTAAGGCATAGCCTGTGTTGTCTTTGCGCAAAGTGCGCAAGCCGTTCCAGACACGGCCGTCTGGCAACACTACCTCCAGGCCGAGCACCTGATCCCTGGTGGAACCGTATTTCAACACGCCGGTACCGCCCGCATTGGTCGAGACGTTGCCGCCGATCTGGCATGATCCCTGCGCACCAAAGGTCACGCCATAGAGGCGATCGTGCTGTGCGGCGGCCTCTTGTATTGTTTGCAAAATGCAGCCGGCTTCGGCGATGAGGGTGTTGCCGACGCTATCGACATCGCGTATGCGATTCATGCGCCGCAGATTGATAATGACAGGCGCGGTGCCGTCAGCGAACGATGTTCCGACCGGAGTGCCGCCTCCGACGAGGCCTGTGTGTCCTCCCTGAGGCAAGACGGGAACGCTGGCGCGCACGCAAGCGCTGACCAGCGCGCTGGTCTGTTCGGTGTTGGCGGGAAAAGCGACACCATGGACCTGTCCACGATAACGCCCGCGCCAATCCTCGGTATAGGGGTGGATGTCGGCAGCGTCTGTGAGGACATGATCCGTGCCGACGATTCCGCGCAGTTCATTGAGCAGCATGGCGGTGTCTGGCATCACTTCAGGATTTCCCGCAGATTCAGCTGTGCAATCACGTTGGTTTCGTTGCGATAGGAGTCTTCAATGTACGCACGGTATTCGGGCGCGTCTTGATACATGACCGTCATGTCATATTGATCCAGGGCTGCCTGAAACTGAGGGCTCAGTGTCGCGGTGCGGAACGCCGTGCGCAGGCGTTCCTGGATGACGGACGGCAGGCCTGCAGGTGCGCCGACACCGCCGGGCGCGCTCATGACGAGCTTGTATCCCAGTTCCTGTAGAGTAGGTGTATCGGGGAATCGCTTGAGCCGCGTTTCTCCCCAGGTGGACAGCAGCCGCAGACGGCCGTCGAGCACGAGAGGCGCCCAGGTGCTGGAGTCCGCCACCAGATCGACATGCCCGCCCATAAGCGCCTGTATGGCTTCGTTACCCCCTTTGTAGGGCACATGGACCATGTCGATTTTTTCGTCTTGCAGCAAGACTTCCATGCCGATGTGGGTCTGGTTGCCCACGCCCGGGGATCCATAGGTCAGTTTGCCGGGATTCGCCCGGGCATACTCCATGAGCGATTTCAAATCCCTATAAGGCGAATCGCTGCGCACGACGATGCCAAAGGCCAGCCCTGCAGCACGTGCGATGTAGTCGATGTCCTTTAAGGCGTCGATTTTGATGGTGCCCAATTGCGAAAAACGGGTGACTGAGAGCGGGACCTGTCCAATCGTGTAGCCATCGGGCGGCGCGGAGATCATTTGCTTCAGGCCCAGCATGCCGGACGCGCCGGGGCGGTTCTCCACGACGAGCGGCTGGCCCAGCGCATCGCCGGCGGCTTTGGCGAGGACCCGCATGGTGTTGTCAGAGACACTGCCTGCCGGCCACGGCACGATGAAAGTGATGGGGCGGACGGGATAGGCGTCGCTAGCGGTTTGTGCCAGCGCGGTTTTCCGGATGTCCAGCACAGAGGTCAGGGCAAGCGCGCCGGTGCCGAGCAATAGTCGTCGGCGAGTCGCCGATGGTGGGGTCGATGACGTCATGGTGTCTCCTCGTAAAGCCGGTGCATGCGCCTATGGATGGCGCTTTGAGCAGTGCAGGCCGGCGTTGTGATTAATAGGCTGCGGCAGGTGAGTGCTTGGCCCGGGCTTGGTCCAATTGGGCGAACAATTGTTGTTGCGCGATAGCGAGCAGGCGGCCGTCATTGGAGACGGTCAGCATCTCGAATTTTTTGTCCGCCATGTACACGGCGTATTCGATGGGCGAGCAATGCATGACAGCGAATTTGCCGGCCTGTTGTGCGCGCGTGCGGATATCCTCGATGACCGCTAATACCTCTGGCGTGCTTTGGTCATCGACGGGATCAAAACCCAGCGACAGGCTTAGATCAGCGGGCCCGATGTAGACGCCATTCAAGTCAGGTACGGCCAGGATGCCATCCAGGTTTTCGAGTGCCTGTTTGGTTTCGATCATGGCGATGGTCAGCACGTTGTCGTTGGCGCCTTTCCAGTAGTCCGCTCCCGCATATAAGGGCGCGCGCGTGGGCCCGAAACTGCGTGCGCCCGCCGGGGCGTACCGGCAATAGCTGACGAACTCCCGGCATTGCTCGGGCGTGTTCACCATGGGGCAGATGATGCCGTAGGCGCCCGCGTCGAGGATCTTCATGATGATGCCGGGCTCCAGCCACGGTACACGCACGATAGGGGTGACTTTGGTCGTAGAGATGGCGCGCAACATCTGCACTGTGGTTTCGTAATCCGACAATCCATGCTGCATGTCGATGGTCAGGCTGTCCCAAGGCTGATGGGCCATGGCCTCGGCGACAGCGACGCTGCCTAATGTCAGCCAGCCATTGAGGGCCGGTACGCCCGTTTTCAATCGGGCGATCAGGGGATTGGTGCGCATGTGATTGTCTCGTTGGGAGGAAAGTCTTATGATAACAATTAAACAAGTAAAGAATTAAACCATAAGACATAAAGGATACGAGTATGGGTTTACCCCAATTCCGCAAGGATTCACGCCGAGTAGGTTTTATTGGTGTGGGCCTGATGGGCCACGGTCTGGCAAAGCACGCGCTGGCGCGCGGCTATCCCGTGTCGGTGTTGTTGCGCAGTCCGGCGGCGCGCGAGCGCAATAGCGACCTGTTGGAGGCGGGGGCGGCCGTGCTGGATACCGCGGGCAGTTTGGCCGCGCAATGTGATGTCGTGATCATTTGCGTCACGGGGTCGCCCCAGGTGGAAGAAGTCGTATTCGGTCCGTCTGGCCTGCTGTCACAGGTGCGTGCAGGCACGGTAGTGGTGGACTGCTCGACCTCCTTGCCGGAGTCCTCTCGGCGTATCGCTGCGGCTCTGGAAACCGCCGGGGCTTTTTTTCTGGATGCCGCGCTGACGGGGACGCCGAAGGAAGCCGAAGAAGGGCAAGTGAATCTGTTGGTGGGTGGGAGTCCCGTCGTGTTGAATCAGGTACGCGATGTGTTGTCTTCGTTTTCGCGCCACATATACGAGTGTGGCGGTGTGGGTGCGGGCCACAGTGTGAAGCTGTTGCATCAGTTTGTGGTGTTGAGCAACGCGGCAGTGCTGGCCGAGGCGTTTTCTTGCGCGCAAAAGACGGGCGTGAATCTGCAGACGCTATGTGATGTGATTGGATCAGGCGGCGCGAATAGTACGGCGTTTCAGCGCTTGAGCGCATTCGTGGCCGAAGGCAACGATCAGTTATTCCGCTTTTCCCTGGCAAACGCGTTAAAGGATATGCAGTACTACACGCGCATGGCGAGCGATGCGCAGGTGGTATCCGCCGTGGCGGGTGTCGTGCATAACAGCTATGCCGTGGCCAATAATGTGGGCCTAGGTGAACGCTATGTGCCGCACCTGATTCAAAGTCTGAATAAAATGAACGGCAATAAATCTGCTTAAAACCCTGAAACCTAGGCAATCCATGACCCTACGCGAGCCCGGCATCGGCACTGAACTGAGCAAAGGCAGCACGCTGACCGACAAGCTCAGCAAGGCGCTGCTGGACGTGATCAACGCGGGCGAATTTCAGCCCGGCGAAAAGCTGCCCACGGGGCAAGAACTGGCGCGCCGATTCGGTGTCAGCTTGACAGTGGTGCGTGAATCGATCTCCACGCTAAAGGCCGATGGCATCGTGGAAACGCGCCAGGGTGCCGGCGCATTCGTCAGCAAGTCAGCGCACTTGAGGCCGTTTCGGATTACGCCCTCGGGCGCTTCGGAGGACCAGCCGGCTATCGGGCCAGAGCAGATTTTCGAGTTGCGCACTGGCGTGGAAATGCAGGCGGCGGCCTTGGCCGCCGAACGGGGCAGCGATGCACAACTCGCGGCGATTCGCGATGCTTATGCTGCGATGCAGGCCGATATCGAAGCCGGCGGGGATGGGGTGAGTGCGGACATCCTGTTTCACCGCGCGATCGCGGAGGCTGCAGGCAACGCCTTGTTTGGATCGTTCCTCGATTTCCTGGGCGGCTATATCCGGGAAAGCATCAAAGGATCCCGGCAGGACCAGGCATGGGCAGAGCATCAGGATGCGGTCATGCAGGAACATCACGCCATTATGGAAGCGATTTGCCGGCGTGATGGGCAGGCTGCTCGCGATGCCGCCCACGCGCATATGGCGAACTGTCTGCAACGCTGCCTGCCGTAGCGGGCAGCGTTGGGTAGCAGGCGTCCCTCTTACATCCGCAGGCCCAGCGACAACATGAAATTACGCGGATCCCCATAGTAGTTGCTGATGCCTGTCGCATCGACCTTGCGGTAGTACACCTTGTCGAAGACATTGTTGACGTTTAACTGCAGGCGCACATTCTCGTTGAAATCATACGCGGCCATCAGGTTGTAGACGGCATAGCCGCCTTGGCGGGCTTCGATACCTCGGCTGGTCGCGTAGGTGCTGCTTTGCGCCTGCACGCCGCCGCCGATGGTCAGGCCGTGCAAGGCGCCGGGGAAGCGATAGGTGGTGAACAGGCGCAGCAGGTGGCGGGGATCGAGCGTGCGAATGGGTTGCCCGATGTTGGTGTCGGACGCATCACGCACATATTTGGTCTGGGTGTTGGTGTAGCCGGCCATGATGTGCCAGTTTGGCGTGATCTCGCCGGTCAGCTCCAGTTCCCAGCCCTGGCTGCGCGTTTTGCCGCCCGCGACTTTGCAGTAGCCGTTGGGGTAGTTTGGCAGGCAAGGATTGGCGCTGTTGGCATCGTCCATCGCGCGGCCCGTGTTGTTGATGCGGAATACCGACGCGCTGAAATTCAAGCGGCCATCGAGGAATTCGCCTTTTAAGCCGGCCTCGTAGTCTTCGCCGGTGATGGGGTCCAGCAGATTGCCGGTCGAATCGTAGGCATCTTGCGGCACAAAGATTTCGCTGTAGCTGCCGTAGAGACTGAAGTTGTCGTTCAGATCATAGATCAAGCCGACGTAGGGAGTGATCTCGCGATCGATGCTGTAGTTGCTGTCGGAATCACCGGGGACTTTGTAATCCCACCATGTGGCGCGCGCGCCCAGCAGAACAGTCAAGGGATCCGTGACTGAGATACGGCCTACGGCATAGGCGGCTTGTTGTTTGACGATGTTGTTGGTGGCTTCGTAATAGGTGCCCGCGGTTTCATCGGTGGGCTCGGGGTAGCTGCTATAGGGATCCCAGTCGCGGATGTCGACGTTGTTCAGGGGACCGAGATTGAAGTAACCGCTTGAACCGGTGGTACGGGTGTAGTTGCTTTCCAGTCCGACCGTCAGGTGATGTTTGCGGCCGAGCACTGTCAACGGACCATCGGCCACGAGCGCTAGGGCATTTTGATCGCTTGCCGAGTCGGGATAGACCGATGTCGTCACGTTGTATAGATACGGGTTTGTCGTGCTGGCGCGCGTGATGTAACTCTGCTTGAAGCCGCCATCGAAATAGCGGAATCGTGTATTCGCGGCACTGGCTTTGACTTTCCAGTCGTTGTCAAAGCGGTGTTCCAGTTCTAGCGAGGCTTGCTGGTTGTAGCGGTTCCAATGATTCCACGCCGCGCCCAGGTAGGTGTCGCGCGAGAAATGCAGTGAGCTGCCATCGAAATCCCTAGGCAGTCCCCCCCACGCGCCGGTCGCTTTGAGTTCGGTGTGTTGGAAACTCGCGGTGAGGGTGGTGTTGTCCGTCAGATCGGCTTCCAGCACGCCATAGAACACGCGGCGTTTTTCTTCGCGCGCGTCCTGGAAAAAATCTTTGTTGTCTAAGACAGCGACGACACGGCCGCGCAGGGTGCCCGATTCGTTCAGCGGGCTTGAGATGTCGGCCTCGACGCGGTTGCGATCCCATGAACCCGTCATGAGTTTGACGCCCGCCTGGAATTCTGGGGTGGGACGCTTACGGACGAGATTAACGGTGGCCGACGGGTTACCCGATCCGCGCAGAATGCCGGCGGCGCCGCGCAGTACCTCGACGCGATCGAGGACGGCTGTATCGGGTTGGATAAAGGTCGAGCCCGATTGGTAGACGTTCAAACCATCGATCTGCAGAGAGTCGATCTGAAATCCGCGCGAATAATAGGTCACGCGCTCGCTGTCGGTGTAGTCCACCGTGACGCCCGGCGTATTCTGCATGACGTCGTGCAGGTCCGGCATATCGCGATCGTCGATGAACTGACGCGAGATGATGGTGACAGGCTGCGGCGTTTGGCGGATCGATGTTTCGCCTTTGAATACCGAGGTCGTGTGGCCGCCGTAGTTGCCGGAATTTTCGGTCGAGGCGAGGGACGAGGCAGTTACTGTGACGGGGGCCAGCGTGACATCACCGCTGCTGCGAGGCGCAGGCTTTCGTTCAAGCACGTAGGCGCCATTGGCGCTGCGCCGTGCTTGCCAGTTCGAGGCAGCGAGTACCTGCCGCAGGCCTTCGTCCACCGTGTAGCGTCCTTGAACGCCTGGCGAAGTCTCGTTCTGCAGCGCATTGGCGTCGAATGTCAGCGCAATGCCAGCCTCGGACGCAAACTGATTGATGGCGGGCAGCAATGGGCCCGCCGCGACGTGATAAGTCCGCACGGCGACCGATTCGGTTGCTGTGGCAGCGTGGACGGCGAGCGGTGCGACGTTGAATGCCATGGCCGTGCTCAGCATGAGCAAGAGCCGGGCTTTGGGGAATACGCGTGTGGATGAAGACGAGAAAGTTGGCTTCGTGGGCAGGTGTCGGAGCGGCATATTGGACGTTGATCGTCAATGTTCACGGATATCAAGGAGGCCGAATGACGCCGCGATTTCTTGCAAGCTAATTTGTTTCCGGTTGAAACTGCGCCACGGCTTTTTTCACCAGAATGGCGTCACGAAGCTCGAAATGCGGTGGGTGCGAGAGCCTATTCAGACCCGGGGCTCGATCCAGGTGAGATAGCGCGTCAGCCGCCGTACCTGCACGGGATAGCTGTTTTCCAGGGCAGCCAGCGCCAACTCCGGTTTGAATAGCGGAAATATGCCGGAGACCTCTACGTTCGCCAGACTGTCGTCCAGGAACAGATAACCGCGCTGATAAGCCTGGAACCGCTCGACGAATTGCGACAGGCGCATATTGGTAGCGACCAGCGAGCCATTGCGCCAAGGTGCAAAATTGTTCGCACTCAGCGCATCATGCTTCTCTACAGGCCCGCTTTCCAGGCCGCGATCCTCGAATGTCGCGCGATGACCCGCCTGAATGATCATCGGGTTGTCGGGCGCACCCTTCGGCGTAACGCGCACTGCATGCTCGTTGACCCAGACCTTGCTGTGCGTGTCAGTGACGCGGACCATGAACTCGGTACCCAATGCTTCGACCTCGCCATGGCGGGTCTGCACAACAAAGGGCCGCGATCGTGCGGCGTTGTCGGCATGGGTTTTGGTGTAGAGACGGCCGGCGCGCAAGACAATACGACGGACATCGGCAGTGAAATCTACATCTGCCGCACTGTTGGTATCCAGGACGGCCACGGTGCCATCAGTGAGGGGCAGGGGAGCGACCTCGCCGACAGCAGTACGAAAATCAGCCGTCCATCTGGCACGGTGAGCGTCTTCACTCATCCATATCCCCAGCGGCAGTAGCGCCCCGCTTGCAGCAGCCCAACCGAGTAGCCGGCGTCGACCGTGACCGACGTTCTGTAATGTCGGCAGCGCGACATGGCCAGGCACTGCTGCGAACTGTTGCTGCACTGCCTGCACTTTGGACCACGCGTTGCGATTCTCGGGGTGGCGCGCCAACCAGGCCGACCAGGCTGCATGTGCGGCCTCATCTGACTGTGAGGCTTGCAAGCGGGCGAACCAGCGAGCCGCTTCCTTGATGGCGGCGCGTTGTTCGGCAGTGGAGGAGAACGAGACGGTCATGATTGCGCTCAATCCATCAGCAGGCAGCAGCGTTCCATGGCCCGCGTCATATAGTGACTGACGGTCCGCTCCGAGATGCCCAGGCGCTGTGCGATGGCGGGATAGGTGGCGCCCTCGATGACCGATAGCAAAAAGGCTTGCTTTACTTTGGCTCCCAGGCCGTTGAGCATGCGGTCGAGCTGGGTGAGTTGTTCCTGGATCAAGGCTTGGGCTTCGAGCGACGGTTGGTGCTCGACCGGTAATGTCTGCAGAACTTGCAGATAGGCTTGTTCCAACGCACGTCGCCGCCACAGGTCCACGACCAAGCCGCGAGCGATCGTAGTCAAGTAGCTTCGTGGCTCTTGTATGCGGTCAGCCAGGCGCGATTGCATTACGCGCACGAACGTGTCGTGCGCGACGTCGGCCGCATCATGTTGATCGCCCAGTTTGCGACGCAGCCAACTGTTCAACCATGGATGATGGCTTTGATATAGCGTGCCGACGCATTCAGTGGCTGAGGGAGGCGACGATCGTGCAGGGACGGCAGGCAAGGACATCGGGCATGCGCGGTTAAGTTTTGTAATGAGAACGTGTCTTATTAGTGATTATATAGAGGTTCATTGCGCAGGTGCTGACTCTGTGCCCAACCATGCAGCAGCCCTGGCTGCGCCATGTTGCGGGGTAACCAGTGAAGCGAGAGGAAATCGTCGAATATGCACCGTATTGGTGCGCCGGCAGGCCACAAGAAATTGAACGGCGCGTTGCGGCCGGGCCCGGCGTCAGAACTGATAGCTGACGCTCAAGCCTGCGCTCCAGTTGCGGCCCGGGGCGGGTTCAAAATAACGGTCATTGCCATCATTGACGATGACTGAGCCTACGTAATCGCGGTCGAACAGGTTGTCCACGCGCGCATAGGCGTTCCATTCCCACGGGCCTTGGCGCCAGAGATAGCCAGTAGACACGGAGGCGACGAAATAGCCAGGAGCTGTGTCGCTATTGGCGTCGTTTACGTAGATCTTGCTGAGGTATCGGCCCTCGATGCCGGCGCGCCAGCCTTCGTCGGGAGCCCAGGCGAGGGCACCGTATAGCATTTGGCTGGCGATGCCGGGGATTTTGTTGCCGGCGCGAATGTCCGAGTTGTCGACGCTATCGCGGTAACGCGCATTGATCCAGGTATAGGCCAGATCGGCACGCCAGTTCGAGGCGACAGTGCCGCTCCAGCCCAGTTCTGCACCATCGCGGCGAGTCCGTCCAGCATTGCGATACGAGGTCCGTCCATTCAAACTGCCTGCTGAAACGATTTCGTCGCGGGTGTCGATATGAAAGGCGGCGAGAGACAGAATGCCATTGCCGAGCTCGGTCTTTATCCCTGCTTCGTAGTTATTACTTAATGCGGGGCGCAAGCCCAGATTCAGGCCCGATTCGCCATCAGGGCGATAGGATAGTTCGTTGGTGGTCGGCGTTTCGAAGCCGCGGCCATAGGAAACATAGGCCATGGTTTTCGGCGTGAACTGATAACGCAGCGCCGCCATGGGCAGCGCCTTGCGGTAACGCGCCGAGCCGCTGTCGTCACCGTTGGCCGCGTTTACGTAATGGTCGTCGGAGTCAAAGCCGACGGTGCTGTATCGAAGTCCGGCGTCCAGCGTCCAGTCTGGTGCGAATTGCCACGAGGCCTGTAGATACGGATCCAGGCTGTCGACGTCGTTGGTCTCGTTGCGACGCAGTGCGCCTTTGACGCCGAGCTCAGTCGGGTTGCTGGCGCTGCCCAGGAAATTTTCATAGCCTTTGCGCCGTTCGCTCAGCGTGTCATACGACACACCGCCGATCAGGGTAAAGGGTTGGCCTGCCAAGCTCAGATGCGACGTCCAGCGCAGATCAGCGCCAGCGTATTCGCGCCGCAGATCGATGACGCCGCCGGCTTGTTGAGGATTGGCTTGGACGATGGCTGGAATGGATTGATATTGCACGGTGTGGCGTTGGCCGTAATACACCATCGCGCGCAATTCGTTGTCCGCGTCCATTTGCCGTTCGTACACCAGGCCCCCTTGGGTTTGCTGAACGGTTTTGCGAGTGTTGTACAGGTCGGCTTGCGGCGTGGCCTGCCGCGGATCGGATTCGTATTGCTCGCGAGTCAAGCCCAGGGGATCCTGAGCCGTCAGGTCGACACTGTTGGCCACGACCGTCAGACGGCTGTCGTCATCGAGTTGGATACCCAGCTTGGCATTACCCAGGTTCTTGCGTGAGCTGCTGTGATCGCGATAGCCGTCGGTAGTAAAGCGGTTGGCGCTGACCACGTAGTCGAACTGGTCCGTTGCGCCGCTGGCCTTGACGCCATAGTGATATGTGCCGTAGCTGCCAGCGCCGAAGTTGGCTTGGAGAGTGGGAGGCGCTTTACCCGTTTCGGTTTCTACCAGCAGCACACCGCCGGAGGCATTGCCATAGAGCGCGGAAAATGGCCCTCTCAGGACTTCGACGTGATCCGCCGATGCAATATCAATGTTGGATGTCTGACCTTGGCCATCTGGCATGGTGGCCGGAATCCCGTCGACAAAGATCTTTATTCCTCGTACTCCAAAGGTCGAGCGCGCACCAAAACCGCGTATCGAGAGCTGCAGGTCCTGGGCGTAATTCTGCCGGTTCTGGATCTGCAATCCGGGGACGCTGCCCATGCTGTCGGATAGATTGATCTGTAAATTGTCTGCACGTAATTGAACGCCGTCGACAATATTGACCGAGGCGGGCGTGTCCAGCACATTGGTGTCATAGCGGGTGCTGGTCGTGATGACCGGCTCCAGTGTAGGCGTCTGTGCCAACGCGGCCGAAGCGCTGAACCACAGTGTGCTGTGGCAGGCTAATCCAAACCATGAGAATCGTTGGGCTGACGGTGAATGAGGCATGTGTGGATGCGTGATGACACCAGGCACTGCAGCCTAGATATGAGACGGCCGTATGTCCAAAAAAGACGAGCATCCGCAAGAGACGTGCCCGGTATTTTTCTGGATGAACGGAAATCGTGAAGGGTAGAGCCGAACAGCAACTCTACAGCGAGTCAGGCGATACATGAGACTTGCCAAGCGTCAAATTGTGCCTTTGCACCGAACTCATTCATGGGAAAACCATGCAACCCATCTGGTTATTGAGTGTGCGTTAGATAACGCTGGCACATCCAACGTTGCTATTTGCTTCGCTTTGACGCTGTTGCGTTACGGCGTTGCTGTCGGGTGCCGGTCGTTGAGACGTCAGTGGCCGACAGTGTTTCTTCCAGCACGCCGCGCGACACGACCCAACCTGCTTTGTGGTGCCTGCGCAGCATTTCGCGCAAGACCGGTCCCGCACGGTCGCGCAGGGCGTTGAGCATCTCGCCATGTTCGCGCACGGCTTGATGCCAGCGTGCGGGCTGTTGATTGCCGGCGTAGCGATAGCGGCGTATGCGCGCGCATTCCGCGGCGTAGATACGAGAGAGAACGGGGTTACGTGCAGCATCCACCATGTGCTGGTGAATGGTCTGATTGATCTGAAAGTACGACATCAGGTCGCCTGCGTCGTGGGCCGCCACCATTTGCGCGTGCAGCGCCTCTATTTCTGCGACCTCCCTATCTGTGATCAATTCACAGGCGGGCTCGGCGGCCAGAGCTTCGAGCCCGCTCAATACCTCGATCGCGGCTTCGACTTCGAGCAGCGACAGGGCGGTGACTACTGCGCCGCGATTGGGCTCCAGGGTCAACAGTCCTTCGGCCGCCAGGATCTTGAATGCCTCGCGTAGGGGGGTGCGGGAAATCCCCTCGAATTGCTCTGACATGACGCGTTCGGACAGGCGTTGTCCTGGCGGCAGGGCGCCTGACACGATCAGTTTGCGCAGCTGTGCGGCGACCTGGTCGGTGCGCATGCCATCCCGGCTGGAAGGTTTCGCCGGCGCCAGGGTTTCAGTATCTGGTTTCATCTCGTAATCAGCGTTTTTCTGCAAAGTGCATGCAATCAATCAATTTTTGGCCTAATATTCGGCCTGTCATTCAACTGAAATGCCAAGATTACATGCAAAAGTGCATGTAATTTGCGTTTCCTTAGAAGCGCATTGTCGCTTAAGCGTGCTTATTTCACTCCATGGACTATCTGCATCGTTATCACGGCGTCACTCAGCCTATCGAAGTTTGCGTCATCGGAAGCGGCGGCTTCGGACGGAGTTTCCTCGCGCAATCCCGGCGCGTGCCGACGATCAGTGCTCGCGTCGCCGTCGATCTGACCTCGGCCATCGCGGCAGATGCCTGGATTTCGATCGGCGTCGACGCTGCCCAGATCGCGCAGTGTGACACGGCAGAGCAGGCCGTGAAAGCCTGGGAGCAGGGGTTGTTCATCGCAGCGAGCGATGCCGCTGCCGTCGTGGGTTTGCCCTTGCAGGTCATGGTGGAAGCGACGGGTCACCCGGAGGCGGGTGCCCGCCATGCGCGTCTGGCTATCGAGGCGGGCCTGCATGTGGCGCTGGCCTCGAAAGAGGTTGATAGCGTGGTCGGCCCGGAGCTGTCGCGCTTGGCGCGCGCCAAAGGCCGTGTCGTGACTCCGGTCGATGGTGACCAGCCGTCCTTGCTGATCGGCTTGGTGACCTGGGCGCAGGCGATGGGCTTTGAAGTCCTCTCTGCGGGTAAATCCAGCGAATACGACTTCGTTTTCAACGCCGAGGCGAACCGCATGGACAGCAATGGCGTGTCCATCGATGTGCCCGGCTTTGGCGATCACTGGGTGATGCCCGAGGGCAAGGCGGCTGAGTGCGTTCAGGCGCGCGCCGCTATTTGCTCGGCATTGCCGCAGCGGGCTGTGCCTGATTTGTGCGAACTGCAGGTCGTGGCAAACAGCACCGGCCTGGGCGTGGATACTGCAGCCTTCCATGCGCCTATTGCGCGCCCGAGCGAAGTCCCCGATTTGTTTGCCACAGAGGCCGAGGGTGGACTGTTCCAAGCCAACGGCGTAGTTGACGTATTTCACTGCCTGCGCAAACCTGACGAGTTGAGTTTTGCTGGCGGCGTGTTCGTCGTGATTCGCTGCGACGACAAGCCGACCTGGGATCTGCTGTTGGGCAAGGGACACGTCATGAGCCGCGATCAGCAGCGCGCCATGATGTACATTCCCCGACATTTGCTGGGCCTGGAGGCCTTCAGCAGCGTGTTGGATGCAGCCGTTTATGGGTTGTCGAGCGGCGCCCAGGCACCTGAACCGCGCCTGGATCTGGTAGCTCGCAGTACACGTGCGCTGGCTGCCGGCACTGTCTTGACCATGGGTGGCCATCATCACACGATCGACGGCACTACGGCCGAGTTGGTATCCGCGGCTCCCTTGGCCGCGGGCGTGCCCGCACCGTTCTATCTCGTTGGCAATCGTAAGCTCGTGCGCGATGTGGCTGCCGGGCAATTGATCTGCTTTGACGATATTGAGATCGACCCGGCGTCGGAGTTGCTGCTGTTGAGACAGCAGCAGGATGCTGCTTTTTTCCCGGCGGCCTGAGCCGCTGCACGTTTGCAAGCAGTACGACAAGACTTTGTTTTCATTAATAAATCGCTATACAGGAGACAACATGCGTAGCGCATTTCGTTTTGCTTCTTTGGCTGCCGCCTCGATCGGCGCCTTTGCTGTCACCATGCCGGCCATGGCCGCGGATTGGAAACCCACGCGTCCCGTAGAGTTCGTCGTGACGGCGGGGCCTGGTGGCGGTACGGACCAGTTTGCTCGCGTGGTGCAGGCGGTGGTGCAAAAGCACAAGCTGATGCCTGTGCCCATCATCGTCACGAATAAAGGCGGCGGCGCCGGTTCCGAGGCTTTGGTCTATTTGCAGTCGTCTGAAGGTGATCCCACTCGCCTGGTGTTCTCGACCAATCTGGCTTACCTGATGCCGATGATCACCAAGGTGGGTTATCAAATTGAAAACATGACGCCGATCGCCATCATGGCGGCCGACGAGTTCCTGCTGTGGTCGAATGCCGACGGCCCCTATCAGGACGTCAAGAGCCTGTTGGACGCTGCGCGCGCCAAGCCGGGTTCGATCAAGGTGGGCGGTGCACAATCCAAGGACACGGATCACATCCTGACCCGCCAGATCGAAATGGCGACCGACGTCAAGGTCACCTACGTGCCGTTCAAGTCCGGTGGTGAAGTGGCTGCGCAACTCTCGGGTGGCCACGTCGATGCCAACCTCAACAATCCGTCGGAGAACGTGTCGCACTGGCGCGCTGGCAAAGTGCAACCGCTGTGCGTGTTCACCAAAGAGCGCATGACCATTGCTGGCAAGGTGCATGGCGACAAGGGCTTTAGCGATGTGCCGACCTGCCATGAGTCGGGTATTGCGATCGAGACGTTCAATATGCCGCGCACGGTCTGGGCAGCAGGCGGATTGACCCCGGAGCAGGTCAAGTACTACGAGGACGTCATGGCCAAAGTGCGTGAGCAGCCCGAATTCAAGGCATGGATCGAGCGCGGCTTGCAGACTGAGATGTTCCTGACCGGACAGGCATTGAAGGACTACATCGTCGCCGACGGCAACAAAAACAAAGCCCAGTTCGAAAAAGACGGCTGGTTGGTCAAAGACTAAGCCCCGCGGGTGACTCAGCATGAATGGCAAGTCTATATCGATTCAACGCCAAGCCATGGAGGTCACCATGGCTGGCCTGCTGGCTGCGTTTTCCGCAGTGGTCATCTACGGCAGTCTGCAACTGAACTCCGGCTGGAGTAGCACGGGGCCTGAGGCGGGTTATTTCCCGCTGCGGTTGAGCGTGTTGCTATTGATCGTCAGCGTACTGCTGCTGATCCAGGCTGTGCGCAAACCCGTGCAGGAAGTGTTCGTCACGGGCGAGCAGTTGCGCCGCGTCATGTCGCTGTTGATTCCTACGGTGGTGCTGGCGGTTGCCGCACCGTTTCTGGGTTTCTACGTGGCTTCGGCCATCTTTCTGGTCTACATGTGCCGGGCGCATGGCGGTTTTGGCTGGGGGCGTTCGCTGTTGGTCGGTGTAGGCGCCGTGCTCGTGCTGTACGCCGTATTCGAACTGTGGTTCAACGTGCCGCTGGCACGCGGGCCACTGGAAGACTGGATTGATACCTGGCGCATTGCCGCCTAGAGATTTGCCATGCTAGATCAACTGAGCTATCTCGCGTCGGGCTTTGACACTGCGCTGAGTCTGTACCACATTGGGTTAATGGCGGCGGGCGTGCTGCTGGGCATTCTGGTCGGCGTGCTGCCCGGCCTGGGTGCGCCGAACGGCGTGACGCTGCTATTGCCGTTGACGTTCACGATGGAGCCGGTGGCGGCCATCATTCTGTTGTCCTCCATGTACTGGGGCGCGCTGTTTGGCGGGTCGACAACGTCTATTCTCTTTAACATTCCGGGCGAGCCATCGTCGGTGGCGACGACCTTCGACGGCCATCCGATGGCGCGCAAGGGTTTCGCGCCAGAGGCCCTGGCTACCGCGTTCATTGCGGCGGGCTTCGGTGCCATGACAGGGGTGGTTGTCGTCACCCTGATTGCCAACGCCATCGCGGATTTTGCGCTGAAGTTCGGTCCGCCCGAATTCTTTGCCGTGTATCTGTTGACGTTCTGCAGCTACCTGGTGAGTGGCGGTTCTCCGCTGAAAACCCTGGCCTCGTTGTTGATCGGCTTGATTCTGGCAACCGTGGGTATGGACACTGTGTCGGGCGAAATGCGCCTGACCTATGGTTCCAACACGCTGGTCAGCGGCATCTCGTTCCTGGCTGCTGTGGTGGGCTTGTTCGGCATTGGCGAATTGCTGGTCACGATTGAGGAAGGCCTGAAATTCAATGGTCTGCGGGCGCGTATGAGTTGGGGCGTGGTGTGGCAAGCCATCAAGAAAATGCCCAAGCATGGCGTAACGCTCATTCGTTCGACGATCGTGGGATGCTGGATGGGGATCACGCCCGGCGGTCCGACGGCGGCATCGTTCATGTCGTATGGCTTGGCCAAGCGTTTTTCCAAGTATCGCAACAACTTTGGCAAGGGCGAACCGGATGGGGTCGTGGCTCCCGAGGCCGCAGATCACTCGGCGGGTGTGTCGGCGTTGCTGCCCATGTTGGCACTGGGTGTGCCCGGCTCGGCAACCGCTGCAGTGATGATGGGCGGCCTGATGATCTGGGGCCTGCAGCCCGGACCCATGTTGTTTATCGAGCAGCCTGATTTTGTCTGGGGCCTGATTTCGTCGATGTATGTGGCCAATATTGTGGCTGTGGTGTTGGTGTTGGCGACGATTCCGCTGTTTTCGTCGATCCTGCGCGCGCCATTTGCCGTGATAGGGCCGTTGATTATTGTCATCTGCCTGATCGGCGCCTACACGATCAGCGGCAAGATGTCGGATGTGTACATCGCGTTGGTGTTCGGTGTGGTCGGCTATGTCTTTAAAAAGCTGGACTATCCGATTGCACCCTTGATTCTGGCCATGGTGCTGGGCGACAAGACCGAGGACGCTTTCCGTCAGAGTATGCTGCTGGCAGATGGCTCGCTGGGTGTGTTCTTTGAAAATGGTCTGGTCGGCACCATCATGACGGCAGCGCTGCTGTTGTTGGTGTGGGGTTTGGTAGGGCGTCTGTTTACCGGACGCAGCAAGCAACCGATTGCCGAACAGTAGTGCCTTGAATCGCTAATGGCAGATGAAAGGACAAAGCCCCAGCTCAATGAGCTGGGGCTTTTGCCATGTGCGGGATGATGTTTTGGGGCACGCGCTGGATGGGCCCCGGTTGGTCTACAGCAGCTTGACCAACGCGGGCACACTCAGCACAGCGGTGTAATACCCCATGAACTGCACGCCGGTGTTAAAGCCGAAAATACGCGACAGCAAACCGCCCATCAGGCCCATGGTCAAGATGACCAACAAGCCTAGCAGTTGCCCTTCCCACACACTGATGACGATGATCAGGCCGACAAAGGTAGCAATGATGGCCTCGTGGCTCACTTTGCGCGAGACGAACAAGGCTGCGCGGCGCGCATAATTCATCGCGAACGGGTATGACACGACCGCTGCCAGAATCACGGCCAGCATGCCATAGCCCAGGAATTCCCAGTGGTTCATCAAGTTGTGCAGATTGTGTGTCTGACCCGTTGCGGAATCCACGGTAAATCGGGGCGGAGCATTGAACAGCGGTGCGGCAGGGCCCGCGGCGACGGGGCTTAGCGGCAGACCAAATGCGATCAGGGGGATCAAAGCCTCGGCAATGTAGGTGGCCTCGGTGACGCCATTACGCGCGCTCAATACGGTGGTGAGCCGGTGGTAAGCGTGTTTGATCCGCGATCCGACGATTTCGCCCAGTACGACCGTCATGGCCACAGGGCTGAATACAAAGGTCGCGCTCGATACGAGTGCCGTGCTCAACGTCCATCGTGTCTGGCTGCGATCGAGCACTTTGAAGGGGTTCGGGAAATATCCCGACCAGCCTTTGACATCTGGCGCCAAATTGAATTTGCGCACATTGTCGCGTGACATCCGTTGACGGCCCGCAGGCGACAGTACCGTGAACAGGTCGGCGATCAACGGCCCGATGGCAATGCCAAGGAAATAGCTGATGCTGAGTTTGACGTCATATTTCGCGGTCAGACTCTGCAATGCCAGAATCACTACGACAAATGGCACCAACAGCGCGACAGATGCCCAGCGGCCTGCGGAAAAATAGGCGATCAATATCGCGGCGGCCAGGAAAATCCAGGGAGCCGTTTTCGTGATGAACGCACCAAAAGGCGCCAGCATGACGGCAAACAGGACAGCCAGGGGCACCGCGACAAATGCCGCGATGATGGCGCCAGAAACCATTTTGCGCAGGGCGATATGCGGCACGCCCAGTTTGCGTAGCAGGTTCGCGTCCTGCAGCAGCGGCATCGCCATGGTGTCGCCGGGAATGCCCAGCAAGGCCGTGGGTACCGCGTGCGTCATGTGTTTGGCGACGGCGCCAGCCAAGAAAAAAGTGAATACGCCGGCGGGCGGTACGCCCAACAACACCGTCAGCAATGTCAGCGGCGCGAGCGTCGTTGTTTCATCGGTGCCAGACACCAGGCCGATGGCTGCAAAGACCACGGCGCCGATCAGGCCCATGCCCGCGGCTACTGCAATCTGTTCGATCAGATGAGGATCCATGAAGTGATTCCTTGTTCAGCGGCTGGCGGGGACGTTGCGCACCGAAGACTCGGCGTCGGCAAACAGGTCGTAGAGTTTGAGTTCTTTCAACTCTTTGGTGACCGTAGGCGGCAGGTCGGCGATCGAGCCCATGCCGCCAGAGGTCATGGCTAGCTCGTCCAGGACTTCTTGACGCCATTGCGGGTCAATGGAAATTTCCGTCTCAGTGACTTCCCGTTTTGGGGGAAATGCTTTTGCGCAAATCACGCCGGCGATGATGCAACCTGCCAGGCCCGCCAACATGGCGTAGGCATGGGCCAGTTGTTTGGACTCGACGACCGATGTCAGCCAGTGGCTGGCGACGTAAAAACCAAAGATGCTGATGCCAATGCCGATGCCGATTGCCCAGGCTAAGTGTTTCAGGTCTACGGTGTCGCCCCAAACTTCGGCGAACCGGCCTTGCGGGGCGGGCTGAGAGCCTTGATGCTCGGATGTCATGGATAAGTCTCCGTGAGTGTCAGTTGAGCCGTTACGCTGGCGGCTCTTTTTCGTTTTCGATGCGAGTGGGTAATAACCGCCACTCGAATGCGGGCTCGCAGGGCTATGAACCCGAGCCCGCATCAGGGTGTCTAGCCTTTGGCGCGCAGTTCTTGCAGAACCTCAAGCGCACGGTCAGTGCGTACGTCGTGTTCGGCAGCCAGGCGTTTTGCAACTGCGTCGACCTCGTCGCCGACCGCGCCCGCCACCAGCGCGATATTGCGCGCGTGCAGCGCCATGTGGCCGCGCTGGATACCTTCGGTCGCCAACGCTCGCAGCGCACCCAGGTTTTGCGCCAATCCGACCGCTGCGCAGATTTCGCCGAGATCTTGCGCCGATTTGACTTGCATGATCTTGAGCGCCAGGCGGGCGAGGGGATGCGTTTTGGTGGCGCCGCCGACCAAGCCGACAGGCATGGGCAACTCGATCGTGCCGACCAACGCGCCGCTGTTGTCCTTTTCCCAGCGCGTCAGCGAGGTGTAGCCGCCTTGGCGGCTGGCGTAGACGTGTGCGCCGGCTTCGACGGCGCGCCAATCGTTGCCGGTGGCGACGATGATGGGATCAATGCCGTTCATGATGCCCTTGTTGTGCGTCGCAGCACGATAGGGATCGATGGCGGCGAAAGTATAGGCGTCCAACACGCCTTCGATGATGGCTTCGCCGCTGCGTTCTTTGGTGGCCAACGTTTGCGGAGTCAGGCGGACACGCGCGCGGGCCAGGCGCAAGTCAGCCAGGTTCGACAGAATGCGCAGGCGCACTGAGCCGCCGGTCAGTTCCTCGACTAGCGGTGCGACCGATTCTGCCATGGTGTTGACCGTGTTGGCCCCCATGGCGTCGCGCACATCGACGATCAAATGCATGACGATCATGGGCCCACGCGGCGATTCGGGGAATACATGGACTTCGATGTCCTTGCAGCCGCCGCCTAGACCGATGAGCACTTTGTCGCGGCTGTTTGCACGCTCGATGATTTGATCGCGTGCTTGCAGCAGCGCGATGCGCGAGCCGTAGGGATCGGAGATACCCAGGACTTGTACCTGCGCGCGCATGAGAGGCAGCGTACTGGACGTCTGAAACCCGCCATCTTCGCGTGCCAGTTTGGCCATGTACGACGCGGCCGCGACGATCGAGGGTTCTTCAACAGCCATGGGGATCAGGACATCCCGGCCATTGATCTGGAAATTGCTGGCGATTCCCATGGGCAATTCAAAGGTGCCGAACACATTTTCAATCATGCCGTCGGCAATGTTGACGGGCAGGGCGCCTGGTTGCTTGAGCAGCGCCCGATCGTCGTCTGTCAGGCCGCAGGCGTTGGCGAGGAAATCCCAGCGCTGGGCAGGATTGAGGGCACGGAAATTAGGCAAGCGGGAATCGGCAACCACGACAGCACTCCAGAGGATTGAGGCCCCGTCCGCGTCTTTGGCTGACGCAGCCCGGCGACCCAAAAAGTAGACAATGCGAAACAATGGAGCGCACTGTATTAAAGGTGCTGCATTTATAAAAGGTACAGTTTGCACAAACAGTATCATTGCAATGCAACATTCAAGGCGTTGCGGCGCCAGGAAAAATAGAGGATCAACGAGACATGCGCGTGCAACGTTCCGCCACGATTGCCCAGAAACTCGCCGACGTCATCGGCCAACAGATTTCGGACGGGGTATATCAACCCGGGGACAAACTGCCGTCGCTGCGCGAGTTGGCACGATTGCATCGCTACGCGATCAATACGGTGGTCTCTGCGTTCGACATCCTGGTCTCGCGCGGCATGATCGAGCCTCGCCGAGGTGCAGGTTTTTACGTGTCGGCCCAATTTCGTCGAGCGGAGGAGGCCGAGGACGAACCCGGGCAGCTGCATCGCGCCATGGACACGGTATGGCTGATGCGTGAACAGCTCAAAACCCATCCCGATACGACGGCGGTCGGAGATGGATTTCCGCCTATCGAATGGTTGGCGGATATGCGTATGGACCGCTATCACCAAAAAGTCGTGCGTACGGGGTTGAGTTCCTTGTTTCGTTATGGACATCGTTATGGGTACGCTCCGTTGCGCGACAGCCTGGTTCGCAAGCTGGGCGTGCTGGGACTGGAGGTCAGTACCAATCAATTGGTGCTGACGCAGGGGGCGAATCAAGCGCTGGATCTGGTGATTCGTTATTTCGTTCCGCCGGGCGCCACGGTGCTGGTGGATGAACCTGGGTATTACCTGTTGTTTGGCAAGCTGAAGCTCGCCGGCGCGCGTGTCATCGGTGTGCCGAGGTTGGCCGATGGGCCGGATCTGGCCGCGTTGGAAAACATCTTGACGACGGAGCGGCCCAGGTTGTTCTTTACGCAATCTGTCGCTCACAATCCCACAGGATCCGATATCAGTGCGGCCAAGGCTTATCGCGTGTTGCAGTTGGCCGAGCGCCATAATCTGTTGATCGTCGAGGACGATCCTTTTGCCGATTTCAAGCCTCCGTCCACCGTGCGTCTGTCTACGTTGGATCAGCTCGAGCGTACGATTTATATCGGCAGCTTTTCCAAATCATTTTCCGCGGCGCTACGGGTCGGGTTCATTGCCTGCAATACGGCATTGGCCAGTGATCTCGCGGATCTCAATGCCCTCATTCACGTCAGCGGCTCTGAATATTGTGAGCGGATGGTTGACATCATGCTGCGCGAAGGGCATTACGAGCGTCATCTCGTCAAGCTGCGGCAAAAGTTGAGCACGGCATGCGCATCGGCGCAGCAGTGGCTGGACGAACATGATTGCGAAGTCTTTGCCCGTAGCGGCCAGTCGCTTTATTTGTGGGTAGCTTTCCCGGGAGTTCATGATTCGTTGCAGTGGGCGGAGGACCTGCTGGCGCGTAACGTCAAGATGGCGCCCGGGCGCGTGTTTCATCTGGACTCGGCCGCTATCTCGCGCTGGTCCCGCTGCAACGTTGCCGCCATGCTGGACCCTCGATTTCAGCGGGCGGTGGAGGCATTGCTAGGCACAGTGAGATGACGGATTTATCACGTATGGCGTTGTGAACACGCCGGACGACACATACACTATTCCAACGGATTTAAGAGCTCGCGCGGCGAGACCGCACCGGCGAAAGCGGTGCGTGCTTCTCGATAGCCAGCCGTTGTTTGTTTGTTAGGTTGTCAATTGACAACTTATTGATGTGCTTGTACAGTGGGAGCATTGATGGTTCGTCGGATTCACCCCAAAAAGGAAATCGAACAAGTACTCAGATACGCAGAGCAACAAGGCTGGCGAATCGTCGTCGGGGGCGGTCATGCTTGGGGCAAGATGTATTGCCCCTATAACGACGACGAGTGTCGTTGCGGCGAGTTCTGTATTACCTGCATATGGAGCACACCCAAAAGTCCGGCCAATCACGCACACGCTTTATGCCGTGTCGTAGAAAACTGTTCAACGCATCGCAGAATGCTTTTGTCTTGAGCTAAGGAATCTTGATGGAATATGTTTTTACCTTGAAATATCAGCTCGCGAGAGACGATCGAGATATGGACGACATCGTCGAACGCCTCGGAGAGGCGGGCTGCGATGACGCGTTGGTCGGTATCGGTTTGCCTGGACGATTGGCCTTGGAATTCACCCGTGAGGCAGAGAGCGCTGAGGCTGCCGTCCGCAGCGCGTTGGCTGATGTTCAGCGGGCGATCCCTTCGGCACGACTGATCGAGGCCACGCCGGATCTGGTCGGGTTGACCGACGCAGCCGAACTGGTGGGTGTGTCTCGACAGAACATGCGCAAATTGATGCTGACGCATTCGGGGACTTTTCCGGCTCCCGTTCATGAGGGCAGCTCGGTGCTGTGGCATTTGGCCGATCTGCTGACGTGGCTGCAATCAAGGGGGGGATATACCTTGTCGCAGCCCATGATCGAGGTGGCGAAAATGACCTTGCAGGTCAATATCGTTAGACAACAGCAGCGCGTGTCGCGCCGGCTCGCGACGGGGCTGCGTACCTTGATCGCCCGTTAGTTTTTTTAGCGTTTCGCGCTGCGTTTGGCGAGTTCAGTCTTGGCCCGAGAGCCAGATGGTGCGGGGTGGCGATTTCGGGGGCG
This sequence comes from Bordetella genomosp. 4, assembly GCF_002261185.1. Lineage (GTDB taxonomy): Bacteria > Pseudomonadota > Gammaproteobacteria > Burkholderiales > Burkholderiaceae_B > Bordetella_A. Next base: position 39,932 of record NZ_NEVQ01000016.1, on the reverse strand, counting down.
CTCTGACGCGATGTGTCTTTTCAAGTAATCGACTATATAGGCCGCGCGAGCCGACAGTGGCCATTCTGCGCGGTGGATCAACCACAACGTATCGACGACAGGTGCGCCGCATTCAACGACTCGGATAGCCTCAGGGCGGGGGAATGCCTGGCGAGCATGACGATGCAATACGGTGAATCCGAGGCCGCGTGCCACCGGTTCCAACATCAAGCCAATCTGATTGCTGAAACCGTGTATGGATAGGCTGTGCATTCCTGGATTGCCGGGAAACCGACGCGCCAGCAGGCGGGTGGCCATGGCTTGGCCCTCAGGGTGGTCAATAAATCCCAAGCCTGCCAAATCTGCCCAACTGTCTACGCGTGCAGAGGCCGGCACGATGAGTTCCAACGGTTCTTCTGAAAATTTTTCCGATGCCAGGCGAGGGTCGTCCGGGCGCAGCGTGACCAGTCCCAATTCGAATTGTTTGCGCAATATCGCATCGAGCGTTTCCCAGTCAGGCGCGAAACGATGGCGAATACTCAGGCCTGGCCGCGCACGTTGCAAGTCCAGCAATACGGGATAGAGGGACAGGCCGATACTGCCGGGCGTGATCAGGCTGATTTCACCATGCTCTGTGTCGCCATCGCTCAATCGTGCCTGCAGGCGGCGGTCTGCTTGCTCAATGTCGTTGCAATATTCCAGCAGTGCCATCCCTGCCGGGGTCAACTCGATCTGACGAGGACGCCGGATCAACAACGGGCCGAGTTCAGTTTCCAGATGACGAATGTGTTGACTGATGGCGGCCTGGGTCAGACCCAGCTTAATGGCAGCGCGGGTAAAGCCCCCCGCCTCGCTTACAGCCGAAAAGGTCCGGAGCCATTGCGGATTTAGCATAACGATATTTTATCGAAGGGATAATGATCCATTAGATCAAATTTCGGTGTGCGGAGGGTAATCTAGCAGCGTTTCCTATCTATCTAGTTACCGTCTTTTTAAAAGAGAATCTGATGTCGTCTGCATTATTCACGCCTTTCACACTCAAGGACGTCACACTGCGCAACCGGATTGCGATACCGCCCATGTGCCAATACAGCGCCGAGGACGGATTCACGAACGACTGGCATCAGGTGCATTACCCCAGCATTGCGCGTGGCGGTGCCGGGCTGGTGATTGTCGAAGCGACTGCTGTGTCGCCCGAAGGGCGGATTACGCCCGCCTGCACAGGCCTGTGGAATGACGAGCAGGCGGAGGGGATGGCACGTATCGCGGCCAGTATCAAGGCCGCTGGGGCCGTACCTGGTATCCAGATCGCTCATGCCGGCCGCAAGGCGAGCGCCAATCGTCCCTGGGAAGGCGACGATCACATCCCCAATGATGCTCCGGGCGGCTGGCAGACCATCGCACCCTCGGCAGTGGCGTACGGCGGCGAGTTGCCCAAGGTGCCGACAGAAATGAGTCTGGCCGATATTGAGCGGGTCAAAACAGACTTCGCGGCCGCCGCTCGCCGTGCCCGCGATGCCGGATTCGAATGGCTGGAGCTGCATTTTGCACACGGCTATCTGGCGCAGTCGTTCTTTTCGACCCATTCCAATCGGCGTACGGATCAGTATGGAGGCAGTTTCGACGGGCGCAGCCGCTTCTTGTTGGAAACGCTGGATGCCGTGCGTGCAGTATGGCCGGAGCACTTGCCGTTGACGGCGCGTTTTGGCGTGCTGGAATACGATGGGCGCGATGAGGAAACGTTAGCCGAATCGATCTCGTTGACGCGCGCAATGCGCAGGGGTGGGCTGGATCTGTTGAACGTCAGTGTCGGCTTTACGATTGCCGAGGTCGATATCCCCTGGAAAACGCCCGCATTTCTGGGCCCGATCGCAGAACGCGTGCGCCGTGAGGCCGAAATCCCCGTGGCTTCGGCTTGGGGCATGGACGATCCTCTCATTGCACAAGGCTTGGTTGAGAAAAACCAAATGGACTTGGTGATGATGGGGCGTGCGCATTTGGCAAATCCGCATTACACGTATCATCTGGCTCAGGTGCTTGGCGTACAGGATCCGGACTGGGTGTTGCCAGCCCCTTATGCCCATTGGTTGTCCCGTTATCGCGGCGCAGGCAAGAAATCGGCTTGAAGCCGGGGCAGGGCCCGTCATTGGTATGATGTCGTGGATGACGTTTCGAACGTTATTGAGGTCACGTTACTTCTCCCGATCAAGAACCCATGACGCCCTTGCACTTCCTGAGCCCGCCTGCGATACAGCAGCCTGAGTACCAGGTGGTGGCAGTCGAGGGCGGCGTGCAAACGTGGCCGCGTTTTTATGGTCGCTAGGCATCGCTGGGTACGCCGCTTGTACTGGGCGTTGGGCATGCTGATGCTCGTGCTGGCTGTCATCGGAGCCGTATTGCCGGTGATGCCCACGACAATTTTCGTGATTCTGGCGGCGGCATGCTTTGGCCGTGCCTCGCCGCGCTGGGAAGCCTATTTATTACAGCATCCCCAGTTCGGACCGTCCTTGGTCGCGTGGCGAGAGCAGGGTGCTATTTCTGCGCGCGGCAAGGCGTTTGCTGTGACAGGGATCGCCGTGGGGGTGGCCGTGTTTTGGCTGACCGTTGATCCCGTCTGGTGGTTGGGCGCAGTGGTCAGCCTGTTTATGGTGGGCTGCGCGGTGTGGCTGCTGACCCGTCCCGCGCCGAAAGCGTAGCGGCGTTTCGCGCTCCTCACTTCACGCCGAGAGCTGCGCGATGATAAGCGCCCTCCCGACGTGCTGTGTCCGAATGCAATGGCTCAGTTCGGCGCGGCGGGAATGGTCAGCCCCCGCTGAACGGCGGGACGCGCGACGAAAGCATCCAGCACACGTTGTACGTTGGCAAAATCGCCAAAGCCCACCAGATCGCCAGCCTCATAGAAACCCACCAGATTGCGTATCCATGGGAACGTGGCGATATCGGCAATGCTGTATTCGTCGCCCAGGATCCAGGCGCGATCGGCCAAGTGCCCATCCAGAACCTGCAGCAGGCGCCGCGATTCCGCGACGTAGCGATCGCGTGGACGCTTGTCCTCGTATTCCTTGCCGGCAAATTTGTTAAAGAAACCCAGTTGGCCAAACATCGGGCCGATGCCGCCCATCTGGAACATCAGCCATTGCAGTGCCTGAAAGCGGCCCGCGGTGTCCTGCGGAATGAATTGCCCGGTCTTGCTGGCCAGATAAACCAGGATCGCGCCCGACTCGAACAGCGCCAGAGGCTGGCCATCCGGACCGTTGGGGTCCAGGATCGCGGGAATCTTGTTATTGGGGTTCAGTGACAAAAACTCTGGAGAAAACTGATCCTGCGTGTCGAACGCGACGCGATGCGCTTCGTAGGGCAGGCCCGTTTCCTCGAGCATGATCGATACCTTGACGCCATTGGGCGTGGGCAGGGAATACAACTGAATATGGTCCGGGTGGCGGGCAGGCCATTTGCGGGTAATGGGGAAAGCGGACAGGTCAGCCATGGATCGATTTCCGTAGTGATAAGGGGCGTTGGAATCGTACCCGATGGCGGGCGATTTTCTGTATTGGCACGGAGGCCTTTTTGTCAGATATATGATTTGCGAGACGGCCTTCCTGATAGGGCCCAAGACGGCGACAGATTCTTTGATATACAATTAATTGATATGTCATGTATTTGCCGATGGACTCTACTACGTTGCCACGCGGTGTGACGCACGACGAACGCTCGCCGTCGCCAGCCTCCGATCTCTCTGATGTACCCGCTGTGGCGCATGTGCCGCTCTGGTTATTAGCCCTGTTCACCTTTAGCGGTACGCTGGCGATGCATATTTTTGTGCCGGCGCTGGCGATGGCGGGTCAAGATCTGCAGGCGGGTAGCGGCGCGATGCAGATGACGGTCAGTCTCTACATCATCGGGTTGGCGGTGGGACAACTGATCTATGGCCCGCTGTCCGATCGGTATGGGCGCCGCCGCGTGTTGATGGCGGGGCTGGTGATCTATACCTCGGCGGGACTGGCCGCAGCGTTGGCGCCCGATGTCTATGCCTTGATCGCCGCGCGTCTGTTTCAGGCTTTGGGAGGTTGCGCAGGTCTGGTGTTGGGTCGTGCCATCGTGCGTGATACCGCGGCGCCTGCCGAGGCAGCAAAACGCTTGGCATTGATGAGTTTGATGGTGACGGTCGCGCCCGGTGTTGCGCCCATTGTGGGCGGAGCTTTGGCCACATGGCTCGGTTGGCGCGCGGTGCTGTTGAGCCTGTGCGTACTAGGCGTGGTGAATTTCCTGCTGGCTTGGCGCATGCTGCCGGAAACGGGAGCACGGCTGGCGCAGGTGACAGCAGCAACACTGATGCGTCATTACCGGCAATTGCTCGCCTCTCGCGTGTTTATCGGCTATTCGATCGGGGGCGGCTGCGCCACTACCTCCATGTTCGCCTTTGTCGCCTCGGCGCCGTTTATTTTTGTCAACGAGCTGCATCGGCCCGCGAGCGAAGTCGGTCTTTATCTGGCTGTGCTGGTGTCGGGCGTGTGGCTGGGGTCTATGGTGACGTCGCGATTGATCGGCAAGGTGCCTATGGATCGTGTGATGGTCGCCGGCAATGCATTGAGCGCCCTATCGGCGGTGGCGTTCTTGGCGTTGGTGTTGTCGGGCTATGCCTCTGTCGCACCGATCGTGGCGTTGATGTTTTTCTATACGTTCGGCTGCGGTATGGCAGGCCCGATTTCTCTGACGCTGGCGGTCGGCGTGAATCCGTTGGTGATCGGCTCGGCGTCGGGTTTGTATGGCGCATTGCAGATGGCGGTAGGCGCGCTGTGTACCGCGTTGGCAGGCTTGGGCTCGTCTCCTGCACTGTCGACCGCGTTGGTGCTGGCTGGCGCCGGCCTGACGGGGCAGTGCATGTTCTGGATGGCGTCGCGAGGGCGTACGTCGCGGAGTTGAGCGATGCTCAACCCCGCGATGCGCTCTACGATCAGTTTGCGTCGTCGGCCAGGACAATGCGATAGATCGAAGTAGTGCCGCTGACTTCGTTACCCACGATCAACAGGGGCTGGCCGTCAGGCGAATCCTCGGCGGATACGAAGGCCAAGCCCTCGGGTCCCAGGTCACCTGCGCTTGCCGGATTTTCGGCCGAATCCACGCTGAAGTCGCGCGAGTTCACATAGGTGGTGAATACAGGATTCGCGGGATCGCTGATGTTGTAGACCATGATGCCGCCCATACGCTCCAGACCGACGAAGGCATAGGTTTTTTCACCGATCTTGCCCAGCGTGACGCCTTCGGGTTCCGGGCCCTTGTTGTCGCTGCGATCGTCGAAGATCGTTTCGTCATGGCCCGAGTTGAACCATTCCGGGTATCGTTCGGCCGTGATTTTTTCGAATTGATCGCCCGAGTCCCAGACCAGTTTGCCGTTGGCATCGCGGATCGAAAAGGACCGCGCGCCGTAGGCGTATAGCGTGTCATAGACGAGGCGGCCATCGGCGCTCAGTTGCGGTGTGCCGTCGGCGTTCTGTTTGTAGCCCATGGTCCAGGTCACGGTCAGACGGCCCAGGTTTTCGTCTTCGCGGCAATCGCCCGGATCGGTGTCGGCGGCGCCACAATAGGCAAAGACAGTGGGGTCAAGCAGGCCGCCCGGTGCGAGTTGACGCAGTTGGGGTGGCAAATCGTCGCCAGCACGGCGATCGAAACCGCTTTTATGCACCAGGTGTTTGACGCGGAACTCATCGACAAAACCGGGCGCTTCGGAGGCATCGAGGCCCAGCCAGTTGCCGTCGGCATCGCGGCCCCAGTTCCAGTAGGCGTCGTTGTCTTCGCCCCAGGCGCGGCCATCGCCCTCGTTGGCGGTGACGATGTACGTGGCGCCGCCTACGGTATAGGACGCGATGCCGTCAGGCATGTATAGGCCCTTGACGCCGGCCCACGGACGGATGTTGATGGCTCCATCGGTGTCGCTGACGTCCAGGCCATTGCCTTCCACCCCATGGTCCTTGGCGCCCAATGGCAGGATGTCTGTGATGCGGGCGCTGGCCACGTCCAGTTTGGCCAGTGCGTTGTTTTCCTGCAGAGCGACCCAGGCGGTGGCGCCGTCGTCCGATACCGTGATGTATTCGGGCTCAATATCCTGTGCAGCTGTCGCGCGCGGACCCACCAGACGCACACCCTGCGTGCGCAGTGCGGCCTCTTTGCCATTCCATTCCGTGAATCCAGCAGTGCGTGCCGTCAGTGCTGCAGGGTTAGTTACATCGATGACGCTGACCGAGCCTTCGGGGTCGATCGTGTAGTCATCGGAGGGTTCGCCTTCGTTCGCAACGAGCACGGTCTTGCCGTCGGGGGTAAAGGTCACCATGTCAGGCAGGGCACCGACTCTAACTGAGCCCAGCAGAGCCAGCGAGGCGGCATCGTACAAGGCGACATAGCCCGGATCGGTCTTGACCGGCGCTTGGACAGCGACGGCTACCATGCCGTTTTTGACGGCGACGCTGTTGATTTCGGCGCCTGCCAGCACGGCTTCGGCATCGAGCGTGCCGATATGGCTGGGCGTTGCAGGTATCTGCAGATCGAGGATGTCGATTTTGCCGGAGAGGGCGTTGACGACAAAGACGCGCTTGGTTGCCGGATCATAGGCGGGAATCTCGGCAGCACTGACGCCATAGCTGCCGGCCTCATAGCGACCGAGGAAATCTACCGAGGTGATGTGTTGAGCGACTTCGGCGGCGGGCGGTGTGGGAGGCGGGACCTCGGTGTTATCACCATTATTGTCGTCGCCGTCGTCGCTGCTGCTGCCGCAACCCAGCAGGGCTAGAGGCAACAGGGCAGCTGCCGCGGCCAGTTTCCATGTTTTCATTTTCTTGTCGTCCACTTCAGGAGTTCGTAAGAGCGGACAGACTAGGGGCGGTTTGTTTCGGCTTTGTTACAAAGAGATGGTCAGTCGGCAAAAACGGCGGAGGGCGATGTGAGCCTGCCGCATTCGGGAAAAATGCGACAGGCTTACATCGCCCGCTTCATGCGTATTACCAGCCGCAGTGGCGGCATTGGGGCGTTTAATCCAGTGTGATTCCTACGCTCTTGACCACTTTGGCCCAACGATCGCGCTCAGTCGTGTAGAACTTACCTAGCTGCGTCGGATCGTAGGTGACGACTTCTGCGCCCTGTTGGTTGAGCTTTTCGACGATCTCGGGTTGCTTCGCAATGTCGGCCAGGATTTTGGCCAGACGCTCCGCGGTCGCAGCGGGCAGGGTGGCCGGGGCCATGATGCCTTGCCAGGTGCCTGATTCGAATCCGGCAACGCCTTGCTCGGCGATCGTGGGGATGTCCGGAATCAATTGCATGCGTTCGCGCTTGGAAATGGCGATAGCGCGCAGGTTGCCGCTGCGGATGTGCGGCAGGGTCGCCAGCAAACCATTCATGATGACTTCGGTCTGGCCGCCCACCGTATCGGAGATCGCCTGTGCGCCGCCCTTATAGGGGACGTATTCCCATTTGGCGCCGGTGGCTTGCTGCACGGCGACCGCGGCCAGGTGAGGGGCGCTGCCGATGGCAGTGACAGCGAAATTGACGCGCTGCTTTTTCGAGAGCTCGACAATCTCGGGCAGCGTCTTGGCGGGGAAGCTGGGGTGAACGGCCAATACGTGAGGTGAATACGCCAGCATGCTGACGGGGCGCAGATCTTTCGACGGATCAAAGGTGAGTTTGGTGTAGACCGACGGCGTAATCGCCAACGCGCCGATGTCGCACAGCAGGAGGGTATGACCGTCGTCAGCCTTGGCCACGATGCCGGTGCCCAGGTTGCCGTTGGCGCCCGGACGGTTTTCTACGACGACGCTTTCGCCTAAGGCTTTGCTCAGCTCAGGCGAGATCAGGCGCGCGATGATGTCTGATGACCCACCGGGGGTGTAGGGCACCACAATACGCACGGGACGCGTCGGCCATTTTTCCTCGGCCGCATGGGCGTGGGCAACAAGGCCCGTCAGGGGTAGCGCTGCGGCGGTGCGCAGAAAATCACGGCGTTGCATTGTGTAAATCTCCTTGGGGCATAGGCCGAACAGCCTAAGTGCCCATCTCGTTATGGTCGTATGTTGTCGTACAACTTATCGTAGTGGAAGATTAACCGGGAGATTACCGTTTTGCAATCTTTCCGAGACCGGTACTCATCGCAGCGATGCGGCGGCCGCATCAATAATGAGTTGCATCATCCAGAAGTGCGCTTTGCTGTGCGCATTCCTGTGATGATAATAAATTCGCCATTCGAACTCCGGAGATTCAAACGGCAATGGCTTGCAGACAATGCCTTGTGACGTAAACCGATTTCCGAAGCGTTCTGAGACCACTCCTAGAAAGTCTGTCTGTCTTAGCATCTCGGGTACCAATAGCCACTGGGGAACATTGACAGCAATCTTCCTGCTAAGGCCTCGCATAGCCAGCTTGCTATCGACAAATCGCAAATCTGTTGGGCTCATTGCAACGCGCAGGTGGCGCGCATCAAGAAAGCGCCTTAGCGTCAGGCGTCCTTTGCTCAATGGATGTCCTTCCCTCATCGCGCAAACCATTTTGTCGGGTAACAGGGACTCCGAGCGAATTGATCGTCCATGAGCAAGCTCAAAGCTCACTGCGAAATCAAGCTGCCCTTCCTCCAGCGCACGAATGGAGCGCTCGGGGGCTATATGCAGCACATCGAGCGAAATTCCAGGAGCGAGCGATGCAAGCCGATGCATGCAGCCAGGAAGCAATAGCGTTCCCACCAGATCCGACATACGGATGGTGAATGCACGTTCCGACGTTGCCGGCTCGAAGAGCGCAGCACTATGCATCAATCGCTCAGCTTGCAGCAAGATCTGGTGAACGGATTCACCGAGTTCCAGCGCCCTTGGAGTGGGTTCCATGCCCTGAGCCGTACGTACGAACAACTCGTCTTTGAAGAGCGCTCGCAGCCGGGTCAAGGCATTACTCATCGCCGGTTGGCTCATCGCGGCACGGGCGGCCGCGCGTGTGACATGACGCTCCAACATCAGCGCGTCGAATATGACGAGAAGATTCAGGTCCACAGAACGGAGATTGATTCGCAAGAGATACCGCCATTCATGAGATCAATAAAATGATCCTTCCATATTCATTCCACCAGCCGCTTTCGTCAATGCCGACACCGGCCGCTACTTTCGAGCGGATATCCAATATTGAGCCGTGAGGCCAGCCGGTGTCTGTATTATTGATTTAGTCAATAATTCTATTCCAATCATCCATTGGACCGATTGATCTCCCGATCTTAAATTTGATTTCAAGCGAACAACGCTTGTTTTCTCTATGAATCGGAGTACTTCAATGGCATCTGTGGACGTTCTGAAGAACAAAATCAAAGTCGTCATGTTCGACCAATACGGTACGGTGGTCGACATGCAAAAGGGCTTGACCGAGGCATTCACGCCTTTCCTTACGGCCAAAGGCTGGCAGGGGAAACCTGGTTCCCTCGTGACGTGGTACCGCCGCACGCACTTCGAGAACTCGATGATCGACGGTTTGCTGCATAAGGAGCACACCCCGTACCGCGAAATCGGCGAACGTGCCTTGGACTACACCCTCGAACGGGCCGGCATCGAACACACTGACGCCGAAGTTAAGGATCTGATTAGCAACATTGAGCGTCTCAAGTGCTTTCCGGACGTGCCGGCTGCGCTGGCCAAGCTGCAGACCAAATATAAGATCGTCGTCTTGTCCAATGGCGATGTGGACATGCTCGAAGCCGCCAGGGAACATCACGGCATACCCTTCGACAAGGTGATTTCCGTGGCCGAGGCCGGCTCGTTCAAGCCTCATGTCGCCACCTATACCAAGGCCGCCGAGATCATGGGCGTGCAAATGGATGAAGTGCTGTTCGTGGCGAACCACGCGTTCGACTGCCTAGGCGCCAAGGCGGCGGGTATGCACAGCGCCTTTATCGATCGCCGTAAGCGTCCGTTCGGCCGTAGCCCCCATCAACCAGACATATGGGTTGACGACATGAAGTCGCTCGCCGACGTCATGGTGTGACATGGGAGCGCTTACCGGTATTCGTGTCCTTGACCTGAGCCGGGTGGTGTCCGGTCCCTTCTGCAGCATGCTGCTAGGGGATCTGGGCGCCGAGATCATCAAGATCGAAGAGCCCGAGCATGGAGATGATAGTCGAGCATTCGGACCTCCGTTCGTCGGGGGCGAAAGCGCATACTTTCTTTCCATCAACCGCAACAAGCGCAGTTGCGCTATCAACCTGCGGGATCCGGCTGGCGTTTGGCTAACCAGGCAACTTGCTGAGCAATGCGACGTACTGCTCGACAATTTCCGCCCCGGGACAATGAAGCGCCTGGGTCTGGATCACCGCGAGTTGCGGGCGATCAACCCCAAGCTGGTCAGTTGTTCCATCACGGGATTTGGAAGTACCGGCCCGGACGCCCAGCGCCCGGGCTACGACCTGATCATTCAGGGCGAATCAGGGGTCATGGACATAACAGGAGATCCGGACGGGCCGCCGACTAAAGTCGGGACGTCGATCGGCGACCTGCTCACTGGCCAGTTCGCCACGCAAGGGATCATGGCCGCATTGCTGGAGCGAGTGCGCACCGGCGTAGGCCGTCATGTGGACGTATCCATGCTAGACAGCATGGCGTCGCTCCTGACGTTCAATGCCGGCATTTACTTCACCACGGGCCAGAGCCCGAAACGCCGCGGCAATACGCATGCCACCATCGCACCCTACGAGACGTTCCAGGCATCAGACGGCTGGGTCAATATCGGCGTGGCCAATGACAAGTTCTGGCAATTGTTCTGCAAGGTGATTGAGCGGCCTGATCTCTCTGCCGAATCACGGTTCGCCAGGGCGGCGGATCGCGTCAAACTGCGAGGTGAGCTGGTTCCCATTGTGGCCCAAATCATCTCAACCAAGCCCCGTCGCCATTGGATTGAAGCGTTGTCCCGGGCTGGTGTGCCCTATGGCGACATTCGGTCGGTGCAGGAGGTATGCGAAGCCGAGCAGCTCGTTACGCGGAACATGATTATCGAGATGCAGCATCCTACTGCGGGGATGGTCAAGAACATCGATAGTCCCCTCCGCTTCGATGACAAGAACGACGACGTCCATTCGGCTCCTCCCCTGTTGGGGCAACACACAGCGGAAATCCTGATCGATTTACTCGGGCTGAATCAAGCCCAATTGGATGATCTAGCCAACAGACGAGTTATTCGCTGTGAGGAGGTAAAGCATGAATAAAGTCGCAGCGAGGCAAGCGTTTGAACAAGCGCTGAACAATCATCGGCCCGATTTTGAAGCGTTTTTCCTGGCGCGATTGCTGAACCTTCGCTTCGAGTATCCGGATCAGCACTGCGTGATCACGTTCGAGCTCGAGGATTTCATGTTCAACCCTCAAGGCTCATTGCATGGAGGAATCATCGCGACCGTCATGGATATATCAATGGGCCACCTGCTAAATCGATTGCAAGGCCCCGGCACCACTCTAGAGATGAAGACGCAGTATGTGAAGGCGGTGCGGACCGGAGCAATACGTTGTTGCGGCGAGTTGATCAAATTGGGGCAGGGAATTTCTTTCTTGCGCTCGACGATGACTGACGCTGAGGCAGAGGTAGTGGCGTTCGCGACCGCTACTTGGAAGCGTCTGAAATAGAAGCTCAGCGCGTCCTAAAAAACTGATGAATTTGCTGCCAGAGCGACGATCACGGCATGGTCCATCGCTGACGGCGGCTTCCTCATCTATTGATATCAGTGAAGGAGACAAAAATGAAATGGATAGTAAATGCTGCTGTTGCGGGTGCATTGTTAGCTGCGTTGCCAGGCATGGCAATCAGTGCAGATTGGCCCGACAGACCAATTAGGGCCGTAGTGCCTTATTCGCCCGGAGGAGGCGTCGACGTATTCACGCGTCCCCTCGCAGCCGCGCTGTCGAAAGAATTGGGTCAGTCCGTGGTCGTCGAGAATCGCCCTGGCGCAGGCGGCATCATCGGCGTTCGGTATGCCGCCTCAGCCGAAGCAGACGGTTATACATTTCTGTCCGGCGGCGTACATCAGCCGATGGCTGAAGGGTTGTACCCAGATCGCAACTACGATCTCGGCAAAGACTTCACGCCAATAGCGCTTACCGCGCAGGTCCCAACCGTTTTGGTGGTCAACATGCAGGCACCCTTCAATTCGGTCGAAACGCTAATTTCCTACGCGAAGAAAAATCCCGAAAAAATGAACTATTGCTCATCGGGCGCGGGTACGGCACAACACATCGTGGCAGAGTCGTTCAAGCGGTTGACGGGGCTCAATATGACGCATATCCCCTATCGCGGTACTGCGCCGGCCATGACTGATCTTATCGCCGGTCAGTGCCTGCTCATGTTTGATGGGCTCGGTACGTCTGCCCCTCAAATACAAGGGGGGAAAATTCGTCCCCTGGCGGTCCTGACCGCTCGCCGCAGCTCGCTGTTTCCCGATATTCCGACGATCAACGAGGCCGGCGGTCCGGATATGGACGCTACGATCTGGTACGGTTGGTGGGCTCGGGCAGGAACACCGTCCGCAATTGTGGAGCGCATGGCCAAGGCCATTGGCGTGGCGCTGAATGATCCGGCCGTAGCCGAAGCATGGAAGCAGCAAGGGGCGGAAGTCCCCGATATGTCATTCGAGGACACCGGGCCATATGTGCGCTCCGAGATTTCCCGATGGATGGAGGCTGTCAAGGAGCTGGGGATTTCGTTGAATTGAGAGATCTCCCCGGAGAGATGGCGCAGGGGCCTCGCGAGTGGATGGCCTATTCGGATCCTTTTCCGTTGTCGGGCGTAGAGTCCGAATAGGAGGTGGCGTCAGTACGTCGCGCCGCGTTGCGGGACGATGAGCGATCTATTTCGCCATCAGGCCCAGATGCTCAATCAGGGTCTTGTCTTTTGCGTAGGTGGCGATGGCCCATTCGCGGTAGTCGTCGCTATTGCGATAGACGGGCTCTTGGTTGAGCTGCTTCATGATCTCCATGCTTTGTGCGGAAAACAGGGCGGTTTTAAAGGCATCGTGCAGTTTCTTGACCACGGCGGGATCCATGCCTTTGGGGCCAGCCAGGCCATAAGGCGACGTCGATGTGACGCCATAGCCCAGTTCCGCTGCTGTCGGGACATCGGGCCAACGCGTGGTGCGTTTTTCGCCAAAGGTCACCAGCAAACGCATTTTGCCGCTATCGACAAATTGATCCCATCCGCTGGCATCGCTTTGCGCCATGACGTGTCCGCCCAGCAGCGCCTGTTGCATGTCGGCGTTGCCCTTGAAGGGTACGTGCGTCAATTTCACTTTGGCATTGATGGCGAGTTCTTCCATCAGGAGGTGGGGGGACGACCCTACGCCTGTGGATCCATAATCGATTTCGCCCGGTTTGGCGCGAGCCGCGGCAATGTAGTCGTTAAAGGTCTTGAATGGCGAATCTGCACGGACTGTGAAGCCAAAGGTATAGCCGGACAGGCCCACGATGAAGGTGAAGTCTTTGATCGGGTCCCAGTCGGTTTTGTGCATGTAGGGCATGCGCAGCATGCCTAATGGATAGAGGCTGATCGTATAGCCGTCGGGCTTGGCCGATCTGGCCATGTTGCCGGGCGCCATGGTGCCGCCCGCGCCCGGACGGTTTTCGACGACGACGTTCTGACCCAGCGATTTGCTCGCCTCCGCCGCGACAGCGCGCAGATGGCGATCTGTGGAGCCCCCAGCGGGAAAGGGCACAATCAATGTGATGGGCTTGGTGGGAAAATCGGTCTGCGCCATGGCGGGCCATGCGATGGCCAGGTTCAATAGGGCAGCCAGTGTCAGCCGAAAGCAGGCACGGCGGGTAGTCGATGGCATGATGGGTTGTCTCCGTTAGCGGTACTGATGGAATGCCGCGTTGGACCGGGTCTGATCTTTGTCATGATCCCGAGTTCGCGGTTTGCTTTGTCATTCAGCCGGGGTTTCTCCCGGCAGGGTCAACACGCCTTTGGCTTGCAAGGCGCGTAATTCGGATTCGGATAGCTGCAGCAGCCGCTGTAATACGTCTTTGGTGCCTTCGCCCAAGGTCGGCGGCGCATGACGGATGGGCAGGCGCTGGCCGTCGAGCCGATAGGGTGGGGCATAGACGTGGGTGGATCCCGCGACGGGGTGCGGCAGGTTTTGCAGCAGGCCGCCCTGGCGTGTACGTTCGCTGGTGAGTGCTTCGTGCAAGCCCAGCACCTTGCCGCAGGGAATACCGCATTCGTTCAGGCGTTGCAGCAAGAGATCGCGGGGAAATTCGCGGAGCAAAGCCGTCACCATGGGCAGCAGGGTCAAGCGATTCTTGGCGCGTTCGATATTCGTGGCATAGCGTGGATCCTCGACGATGTCGGGGCGTATGACGACTTGGCGGCAGAATTTGTCGAACTGCGTATTGGTGCCGACGGCGATGATAAAAGGACCATCGGCGGCCTCGAACATGCCGTAAGGCACGATGGACGGATGCGCGTTGCCGTAGCGTTGCGGATCCCGTCCTAGCAGCAAGGCGTCGAGCCCGTAGTAGCTCGTCACCATGATGCCGCAGTCGTAAAGCGCCATTTCGATCAGGCGCCCTTTACCGCTGCGTTCACGCCGGAACAGCGCTGCCAATACGGCTTGTGCGGCATACATGCCGGTCATCATGTCGACCGTCGCGACGCCGAATTTCAAAGGCGGCTGGCTGGCTTCGCCATTGAGGGCCATCAATCCGCTTTCGCCTTGGATGACGAGGTCGTAACCCGGTCGAGTGGCTTCTGGGCCGGCGCTGTTATAGCCGCTGATCGCGCAATAGATGAGGTCCGGTTTGTGGGCTTTGAGTTGCTCGTAGCCCAGGCCTAATTTGTCGGCGCCGCCGCATTTGAAGTTGTGCAGGACCACGTCGAACTGGGGCAGGAGATCGTAGATGAGGGCCAGGCCTTCGGGACTTTGCAGGTCCAGCGTGATGGATCGCTTGTTGCGATTCATGCTGTTGTAGTAGGTCGTCTCGGTTTTGCCGATGCGCATACCCCAATCGCGCGTGTCGTCGCCGCGGACGGGATGCTCGACCTTGATCACCTCGGCACCAAAGTCGGCCAGGGCCTGGCCGCACAGCGGGCCGGCAAAGACGCGCGAGAGGTCCAGCACGCGTATGCCTTCCAGCGGCAGGTCTTGATCGTAGGTGTGGGCGGTATGTGTGTCTGGCATGGCATCAACTCGGTTGGCGGGCCGCTGCGATGCATTGGCCCAGGTGATGGTTTGTGTCAGCACAGTCTGTGCATGGCATGTCGTCAACCGGACTGGTTAGCCAAGGCGATATAGCGATTCAGGTGATGATCTTCGTCACCCAACTGATGATCGATCATGATCAGCCGTTTGGCGTAGTGCGCGAGGGGCAGTTCCCATGTCATGCCGATGCCTCCATGCAACTGGATGCATTCTTCGGCGACCAGCGTGCCAACGCGGCCGATGGTGTATTTCGCAGCGGACAGGGCGCGTTCGCGTGTGATCCGGTCGGCGTGATCGAGTTGCGCGGCCGCGTTGATGACTGCGGAGCGGACCTGCTCGATTTCCAGCAGGACGTCGGCCATACGGTGTTGCAGCGCCTGGAACCGACCGATAGGGACGCCGAATTGTTTGCGCGTTTGCAGATAGTCCAAGGTTGCGTCCCGGGCTGCGTCCATGGCGCCGAGGGCCTCTGCGCACAACGCGAGGACGCCTTTGCCGACGCTGCGTTCCAGGGTGGCGTATCCCTGATCGATCGTGCCCAAGACTGCATCGTCCCGTAGTGCGAGGTCGCGTAACGTGATATCGGCCGCACGTCCGCCATCGATCAATGGGTAGCCGTTGATATGCAGGCCGGGCGTGGTTGCCGGTATCAGAAACAGGGTGATGCCTTGTTCGCTTTCTGCGTCGCCGGACGTGCGTGCCGATACGACGAATACATCGGCATGTTCGGCTTGGGCGACGACGGCTTTGTGGCCGTTCAGCGTCCAACCGTTCTCGTTACGTACCGCATAGGTGTCAACGTGGGCCAGCTCGTAATAGGCTTGCGGTTCCGTGTGCGCCAGTGCGATTCGCGTTGCGCCGGTTTGCACGCTTTCCAGGATGTCTTTTTGGGCCGAGGTTCCTACGGCAGCGATAGCGTCGCCGGCCATCAGAGTATCGAGAAATGGCTCGACAACGAGGCCTCGCCCCAATGCTTCAAACACCACAGCGATGTCAAAACCATGGCCGCCAAATCCACCATTGGCCTCGTCGAACAAGGCGCCGATCGCACCTAGTTCAGCATAGCGTTGCCAGAACTCCATGCTGTAGCCTTCGGCGGAATTCGCAATACGGTCGCGCACGGCAAAACCGTATTGCTCGGCCACAAAGCGCGTGAGCATATCCGACAGCATGCGCCGGTCTTCGGTATGGTTGAAATTCATGGCGGCTCCTTACAGGCCCAGAATCATCTTCGAGATGATGTTCTTCTGGATTTCGTTTGAGCCGCCAAAGATCGACAGCTTGCGGTTGTTGAAGTACTGCGCAGCGGCGCTGTCCGCGCCTGCCGGGCCGATGCTCAGATGCTGGTTGCCATCCTCGAGCGCCTCAGCCACATAGGGGCGTGCATAGGGGCCCATGGCGCGGCGGTTCAGCGATGAAATTTCCTGGCGGATCTGCGTGCCGCGGATCTTCAGCATCGAGCTTTCTGCGCCGGGTGCGCCGCCGTTGGCTGCGGCAGCCAGGACGCGCAGATTCGTGATGCGCATGTTGTCCAGGTCGATTTCGATACGCGTCAGACGGGTTGCGAAGGCGGGATCTTGCAGCAGGGGACGGCCGTTTTTCTGTTGTCGAGCGGCGACTTCCTTCAGCTGTAGCAAGGCCGCTGTCGAGAAACCGATCCCTGCAATATTGGTGCGCTCGTAGGTCAGCAGGTACTTGGCGCAGGACCAGCCACGATTTTCTTCGCCCACCAGATTTTCGACGGGGACGCGGACATCGGAAAAGAAGACTTCGTTAACCTCGTGACCGCCATCCAGGGTGACGATGGGGCGGACTTCGATGCCAGGGGTGTTCATGTCGATCAGCAGAAAGCTGATGCCTTCTTGAGGCTTGCCGTCGGTGCGCGTGCGCACCAGGCAGAAAATCATGTTGGCGTACTGGCCCAAGGTGGTCCAGGTTTTTTGGCCGTTGACGATGTAGTGATCGCCATCGCGTACGGCGCTGGTCTTCAGCGACGCGAGATCCGAGCCCGCACCGGGCTCGGAATAGCCCTGGCACCACCAGTCCTCACCATTCAGGATGCGCGGCAGCCAATAACGCTTCTGTGCTTCGTTGCCGTATTTGATCAGCACTGGCCCCAGCATGCTCAGGCCGAACGGCACGATCCGCGGGGCGTGGGCGAGTGCGCATTCGTTTTCGAAAATGAATTTCTGCACAGCCGTCCAGCCCGTGCCGCCGTATTCCTGCGGCCAGTGGCTGGCGAGCCAACCTCTGGCGTTCAAGATCGCATGCCAGGCCTCCATATCGGCTTTGTGCAGATGGCGGTGTTCACGCACCTTGCGAGCCAGGGACTCGGGCAGTTCGGCGGCCAGGAATGCACGCACCTCGGTGCGAAAGGCCTCTTCTTCGGGAGTGAAAGTCAGATCCATCAGGGATTCTCGCGATCAGTAAATTGCAAACAAGCCGGCGCGGCTACACGCGTACAAACCTCCTGACGGGAAGAGGGATATAGGCCGCGGCAGCGTTCTATTCTTCATCAGTAAGCAAGGCTTGACAATTACATCTACAGTTGACATTGCGTTCAAAAAAATTTGACAATTAGTCCTTATGGACACGAAATCACTGACGCTGCTGGTGGAAATACTCGACGCGGGTAACCTGAGCGAGGCCGCGCGTCGCCTGAAAATGACGCGAGCCAATGTGAGCTATCACCTGAGTCAATTGGAGCGGGCAGTAGGGATGCAACTGGTGCGGCGTACGACGCGCCGCGTCGAGCCCACCGAGATCGGGCTCAAGCTCTATCAGCATGGTTGCAGCATCCGCGATGAGCTCGCCGCTGCTCAGGAGTCCGTAGAATCATTGGGTAGAACGCCGCAGGGGCGCGTCCGCTTGAGTGTGCCCAGCGGCTATGGCCAGTTCGTCATGACGCCGTGGTTGCTCGAGTTCAAACGCAGCTACCCCGATATTGTGTTGGACGTTCTGTTCGAGAACAGTGTCGAGGACCTGCTGCGTGACGAGGTGGATATCGCAGTGCGTATCATGTCAGAGCCTCCCAGTCACCTGGTGGCGCGCGAGCTGGGACAAGTGCGTTACGTGGTCTGCGCGTCGCCGGCTTATCGGGCACGTCATGCTCTGCCGCGTAACCTCGATGATCTGTCGGGGGCGCCAGTAATCAGCGCGGCGGTGATCGGCCGGCCATTGAGGCTGTCGGCTTATCAGGGCAATCAACGCCAGCAGGTCACTCTGGACCCGACGATTGTGTCACGCAACTACGCGTTTTTGCGGGATGCCGCGCTGGCTGGCTTGGGCGTAGCGATTGTCCCGGACTATGTCGTGTATGAAGATATTGTCCAGGAGCGCCTGCTGACGGCGCTGGATGACTGGCGCTTGAGCATTTTTGGACGGGGAATGTATTTGCTGGCAATGCCGAGCCGGCATCAACCTCGCGCATTGACGCTATTGATCGAGTTCATTATGGACAAGGCCCATGCCGCGCATGTCGGGCGGCCGGGATTGTTGCTGCCGCGGGCGAGCAGATGAGGTATGGGCCGAGCCAGACCTGCGATAATGTCCTTCAGCGGCGCGCTAGTGGACGCGGACGCTCGAAGTGAGCCTATGGGCGTTGATGTCGATGACTGATGCATCGATAGCAGGTCATCGGATTATCGATGCGCACAGAGCACATGCCGCAGACTGTTTAAAGTGAATCAAGATGAATGCTGCTACTGATACCGACCGTCGTCTGGCGGATCTGGAAATCAAACTGGGCTTGGCCGAGGATATGCTCGATCAGTTGAACCAGTCGCTGTTTCGCCAGCAACAACTGATCGAGCGGATGGCGCGTGAGCTGGCGGATTTACGCCAACAAGCGCCAGATAATGCGGGCGGGTCTTTTCGGAGTCTGCTTGACGAGATTCCGCCGCACTATTGAGCGCGAGGGCTCACCGAGGCGCCGTACCGCCTGCGGGCGCGTTTTTCTGAGCCATGTCGATCACGCGCTGGCGTAGTTGCGGATCTTGTTCGACGGCTTGACCGATGCCGTTGAATTCATCCACCGTCAGACCATCGGCTTGCACCATCTTTACCATTTTGTCATCGGCTTCGCGATAGACCTGTTGGCGAGCGGGTTCGTCCTTTGCGGCTTGCAGCTTCGGGCGATACTCGTCGGCAACCATGGCGACCTTTTGCGAGGCGCTGGCGAATTTCTGCAGCTGTGCTTCAGTCGGCTTGATGGCAGGCTGCATTTGAGCAGGGGGTTGCGCAGCCGGTGCCTGTGCCGTTTGGGCCAGAACCGCTGCGGGCGACAGGCTCGCGGCGAGTACGGCTGCGGCAAAGAATGCGTATGTAGAACGCGGCATGGAGACCTCCTTCATAGTTTGAACGTCGTACCCCTCCATGATGACAAGCCCACCGAGTATGGTTCAAGCTTTCGGATGTTTGCGCATGTGACTGTCCGCAGGGACCTCGCGTTACGGGGCGTTTCAAGGCGGTTCAGGACTTGAGCGCACGCGCTCGGGACAGTAGAAACTCACGTTCACGCGCGTTGCGAGTGAGGGCGGCGGCGCGGTGGAATTCCGCGTCAGCTTCGTCGCGGCGGCCCAGCTTCTCCAGGAAATCGGCGCGTACGCTGGGCAGCAGGTGATAGTCGGCCAGAGACGATTCAGTCAGCAAGGCATCGGTCAGCGCGAGCCCGGCCTGCGGGCCGTACGCCATACCTACCGCGACCGCCCGGTTGAGTTCGACGATAGGCGAGGGGGCGGTTTGCACCAATGCGTCATACAGCGCAACGATCTGCGGCCAGTCGGTGTCCTCGGCACGAGCGGCGCGTGCGTGGCAGGCAGCGAGCGCTGCTTGCAGGGCGTACGGGCCCAATGTGTCCTGCTGGCTCTGTGCGCGATGCAATGCGGCCAGGCCGCGTCGAATTTGCAGCGCATCCCAGCGGCTGCGGTCTTGGTCCATGAGCAAGATCGGGTGGCCTTGTTCATCGGTCCGAGCCGCCAGTCGCGAAGCCTGCAGTTCCATCAACGCTACCAGACCGTGAACCTCGCTTTCTTGTGGAGCAAGTGAGACAAAATGCGGCCCAATCGCAGGGCTTCATCGCAAAGGGTGGGACGCGTCCAGTCCTCGCCTGCCGTGGCGGCGTAGCCTTCGTTGAAAATCAGGTAAATCACTTCCAGCACTGAAATCAGGCGCGCCGCCAAGTCCTTTCCACGAGGAACTTCGAATGGGACTTGTGCCTCGCGCAGGGTCCGCTTGGCGCGGACAATGCGCTGGGCGATGGTGGCTTCGGAAACGAGGAAGGCGCGGGCAATTTCATCGGTACGCAAACCACCCAGCAGACGTAGCGTCATCGCGACACGTGCCTCGGCTGACAACACAGGATGGCAGGCCGTAAAGATCAGTCGCAGCAAGTCGTCGCCGATCTCGTCTTGGCGGGCCTGGTCCAGTGCGTCGACGAAATCGGGTTCGACATGGGTTTGCAACGCGTCCATTTCATAACCCAATTGCTCGTGCTTGCGTTCATGCAATGCGTGCTGCCGCAATCGGTCGAGGGCGCGGTTCTTGGCCGTGGTCATCAGCCAGGCTCCTGGTTTGTCAGGAATGCCGTCGCGGGGCCAGTGCTCCAAGGCCGTGACCAGCGCATCTTGAGCGAGTTCTTCGGCCAGGCCCACGTCGCGCACGACGCGCGCGACGCTGGCGATGACTTTGGCGGACTCGCTGCGCCAGACGGTCTCGATGGCCCGGTGGACGGCGTCGCGTGAACTCATTGCTGCGGCATTTCCGCGTTGGGATCCATATACATCAGTTCCCAGATATGGCCGTCCAGATCTTCGAACGCATGCCCGTACATGAAGCCATAGTCTTGGGGTTCGCGAGGTACCGAGCCGCCCGCGGCGACGGCGCGAGCGACCAGATCGTCAACCTCGGCGCGGCTCTCGCACGACAGGCAGATCAGAACCTCTGTGCTTTGCTTCGGGTCGCACAGGGGTTTATTGACAAACGTCTTGAAGTAGTCGCGCGTGAGCAGCATGGCGTATAGGTTTTCACCCAAAACCAGGCAGGCTGCGTTCTGATCGGTGAACTGGGGATTGAAGTCCAACCCGAGTTTGCGGAAAAAGGCCATGGCTGCGGGCAGATCAACAACGGCGAGATTGACGAAAATTTGCTTGTGCATGGTGGACTCTCAAAGTGGGAGGTCGAGTTGGGAGGTACGTGGCAGCCAGGTTGATTGCGGCTGTTATGGCTACGACGAATCAGATTTCCTGCAATCGACAAGAAAATTGAATTTAAGGGAAAACCCTAATCAATCTGTATGCAATCGGCATCGCAACGCCAAGTGGCAACTCAAACTTCCCGCAGGCCCGTTGCCGCAAGCTAAGCAAAGCAGGGGCCTAGTTCGCGTATTTCTACCGTGCACCACTGGGCGGCGGGGCATTCGGCAGCGATAGCGATCGCCTGCTCGCGCGTGTCGCAGTTCAGCAGAAAGAAGCCGCCGATCATTTCCTTCGCCTCGGCATACGGGCCGTCCAGCAGGCGTTGCCGGCCATCTCGCACTTGCAGTCTCACGCCTTCTCTTTCTGACTTGAGGGATTGTGCGTCTTGCAGCAAGCCGCGTGATTTCAGATCCGCTGCGAATTGCATCATGCTGTCGTAGGCGGCATGACCTTCCTCAGGCGAGCGTTGCGCCCGTTGGCCGATCGGCTCGACGATGAGCATCATAAAAGACATGACAGTCTCCTGAATAGGCGAAGAATCGCAGTCTAGCCGGGCAGTGGGGCGAATGGAAGTGTCATCTGTGCCGTGCTGGAAAGCGCTGCCCGCGGAACGCTGAATGCGCGTTGTTTGCGCTTTGTCAGTGCCCGTCCTGTCGTGGCAGTAGAGCATCGCACGGCCATAGCAGTAGACTGTGTCATTCTGTATTTGCCCCCTGGGTGGGGCGTGCTGTTTATTCCAAAGGATCGACGTCGTGATCGCGTTGCGGGAAGCTTATCGGGCGGGGCTGTTTCAGCGGCGGCAGTGGTTGCCGAATATCGTGTCTGGAGTGATTGTCGGGGTAGTGGCGTTGCCATTGGCGATGGCATTTGCAATCGCGTCCGGCGTGAAGCCCGAACAGGGTTTGTACACCGCGATCATTGCCGGGTTATGCGTATCGATATTTGGGGGGAGCAGGCTGCAGATTGCGGGTCCCACCGGCGCGTTCATCGTGATCCTGGCTGCCATCGTGGCCGAGCACGGGGTGGCAGGGTTGCAGATTGCCACCCTGATGGCGGGCATCATTCTGCTGTTGCTGGGCGTGGCTCGTATGGGAGCCGTGATCAAATTCATTCCGGCGCCTGTGATTGTGGGCTTTACGGCCGGTATCGGCGTCATCATCTGGGTCGGGCAGTGGAAGGAGTTTTTCGGTCTGCCCAGTATCACGGGTACGCATTTCCACGAGAAATTCTGGCAGCTATTGCAGGCTTTGCCCCAGTTGCATGTGGCGACGACGGCGCTAGCCTTGATCAGTCTGGCGATCTTGATTGTGTCGCCTCGGGTGCCATATCTGAGGCGCGTGCCAGGCCCCTTGATTGCGTTAGTGGCTGCCACGGTGCTGCAGGCCTTGTTTGGTTTCGACGGCGTTGCAACGATAGGGTCAGCCTTTGGCGGCGTACCTCAGGGGTTGCCCTCGTGGCATTGGCCGGAGCTCACCTTGTCGCGTGTGGTCGAGTTGATCGGTCCGGCGTTTGCCATTGCCATGCTGGGGGCGATCGAGTCGCTGCTGTCGGCGGTGGTGGCCGACGGGATGGCGGGCACGCGCCACAATTCCAACCAGGAACTGATCGGTCAAGGTATTGCGAACATTGCCGCACCGCTATTTGGCGGAATTGCGGCGACAGGCGCGATCGCGCGCACGGCGACCAACATCCGTAATGGTGGCACCAGTCCCTTGGCGGGCATCGTGCACGCCGTGACCTTGGTCGCCATCGTCGTGCTGCTGGCGCCGTTGGCAGAGTATGTGCCGTTGGCAGCCTTGGCGGCGATCTTGTTTATCGTCGCCTGGAATATGAGCGATTTGCGGCATTTCGGCAAAATGCTGCGTCGCGCGCCTCGGGCAGATGTGGTGATCTTGCTGGTGACCTTTGTCTTGACGGTGTTCGCCGATTTGGTCGTAGCCGTCAACATTGGCGTGATCCTGGCGACATTGCATTTTCTGCGTCGCATGGCGTCCAGTGTGGGGGTTCAGCAAATGGGCCGCGATGAATTGAGCCGGGAGCTGGCAGTCAATGCAGGCATCGATGTCCCGGATGGGGTGCTGGTCTATACCATCGAAGGGCCATTGTTTTTCGCAGCGGTAGAGAATTTCGAACGAGCTCTCGACAACACGAATACGGATCCCCGCGTCCTCGTACTTTGCCTGCGCCGCGTGCCGTTTGTCGATGTGACAGGATTGCAGGTGCTGGAGGACGTGATTGTCCGGTTACGTTCGCGGGGGGTGCGTGTGTTGCTGGCTGAGGCAAATACCCGCGTGCAAGGCAAACTGCGTAAAGCCATGATTGCCGATTTGGTAGGGCCGCAGGGGATGTTCGATACGCTGCCACAGGCCTTGTCGGCTGGGGGCGCACCGCAGATGCGGGACGCTGTCGCGAGAGCGTAATAAAGCTGGGCAGAAGCGTCAGGCGCTGGACGGCGCGTCCAGCGCCTGACGAAGGCCGCAAGGGGCAATCCGGCAGGTGCAGTAGAGGCCGGGCTGCATGCGCGCTTACGGAATCTAGTTTTTACCGAAGAGTCCGCCGCCCATTTTCAGCAGGTCACCCAAGCCGACTTGGCCATCGCCGTCTTGGTCCAGTAGCGAGCCCAGCAGGCCACCACCCACACCGCCTTGTTGTTGGGCGGCGTCGCGTTCCTGGCCGAGTTGGGCGCCGAGTCCGCCGGCGTCCAGGTTGTTGCCCTGCATGCGATTGGCCAGAAAGGCCATGACGATCGGGGCCAGGATCTGGAGCAGGTTCGACGCATTGCCGCCGCCCAGGCCGGTGGCTTGGCCGAGGTTTTCTTCGGCGCGTTGCTGGTTGCCGCCAAAGATGTTACCTAGAATGCTGGCGCCGTCGGACTGGCCTGTGCCGGCAGCACCGCCGCCTAGCAACGAACCCAACAGTCCACCCAGATCGGCGCCACCGCCGGCATGGTCACGCTGCAGTGCGCCAAACAGGGCTTCGGCGCCTCCGGGTTGCGAGGCGTTCTGGCCCAGCGTGCCCAGCAGCATAGGCAGCGCGGCGCTGACCGCGTCTTGCGTTTGAGCCGTATCGGTCCCCAGTTGTTGAGAGATTTGTTGCATCGGCCCGCCTTGTAACTGCGCGAGCAATTCGTCGGAAAGCGTAGTGGGGGAGTTCATGGTGTGTTCTTCCTGGTTAAAGGTGGACTAAGCGTACCACCGGATAGCGTCGCAGGTGTGTTCTTGACAGTTGTTGATGATTGGTCCGGGCGCAGGGGAGCACCATCCTTTGTCGGACGCATCTCGCCAGGCGGCAGCCGTATCGCGAGGCCAATGTTCTAATAGCGGTCGCGCAGACGAAATACACGCCAAAATCGCTACGATGACGATCCAGATTAACGAAGAGTTACGAACTTATATCGACCCGCTGAGCGCGGATGAATACGAGGCGCTCGAGCGCAGCCTCCTGGCCGAAGGGTGCCGCGATGCGCTCGTGTTGTGGGGCGATGTCCTGGTCGACGGACATAACCGCTATGCGCTGTGCACCAAACACGGCATCGAGTTCAAGACCACGCAAAATACCCGCTTTAAATCGATGGACGATGTGCGGTTATGGATGATTGAAAATCACCTGGGCCGACGCAGTGTCTCGGATTTCCAGCGAGGGGTGTTGGCGTTGCGCAAGAAAGAGATCTTGCAACAGCGGCAGCAGGAGCTGGAGGCACAGCAGCAGGCGGACGCTGGCTCAACCGACGAGGCGGCAACTTCCGCACCATCACCGGCCGAGCCGGTGGTGATTCCCAATCGCCAGGCACTGGCACGCGCGGCACGAGTCAGCAGCAATACGCTGGGCCAGATCGAAAAAATTCAAAAAGAAGCCGCGCCAGAACTGGTGCGTGCGGTCAAGTCCGGCGAGATTTCCATCAATGCCGCTGCAGCCGTTGCCGAAATGCCGGTCGACAAGCAGATCGCCGCCGCAGCCGAAGGGCGCAAGGCATTGAAAGAGCTCGCGCGCCAAGCTCGCGAGGCGAAAGCCAAGGCAAAAGCACCGTCAAGCGACACAGATGTCGGGGAAGGCGAGTCGGAAACAGAGCCCCCCGTTGAGGCCATCGAGGACTATCCCGCCGAGGTGGCACGCCTGCGTCGATTGGTGGCGGCATTGACTGAGGAGCGTGACAGTCTGAAAAAGAAAGTCATGCACTTGACCGTGGCATTGTCTGAGGCGCGTCAGGACAAATAAGAGGAACGGCGCGGCGCCTCGAACGAAGGCAAAACGAAAGACGTCAGGTCGCGGCCGATCCATGGGGCGCAACCTGGCTTGGCAGACGAGCCTGCAGCTATCCCGACGAGCGCGTTAGCTGTTTCAGCCTGCCCGGCGAAACGTCAGATTGATACGCATGGCGCCCAACAAGGGGTGCGTGGCGTCTTTCAACTCGGACACGCCGTGATATCGCAGTCGATCCTGGCCTCCCCATACAGCAACATCTCCGTGCTGCAGCGGCACGCGTTGCGCGCGGTCACCGCGTTGGTCCCCGCCGAACAGGAAGGTCGCGGGGATTCCCAGCGACACCGATACGATGGGTGCGCTGAAATCCCGTTCGTTCTTGTCTTGATGCAAGCTCATGCGGGCCCCCGGCAAATAGCGATTGATCAGGCACGCATCGGGCAGAAAATCCGGAAAACCGGCAGTTTCTGCCGCCTGCTGCGCCAGCCGCACAAACGACGCGGGTAAGGCGGGCCAGGGCAGGCCGGTTTGCGGATCCAGTTGGGTATAACGATAGCCACTCAGATCTGTTGTCCACCCGAGCGAGCCGCAGTTCGTCAGCGCGACAGACATCCGAAATCCCCCGGGGGTCACCATATGGCGTAAAGGCGCCGCCGCGAATATGGCCTTCAGCTCGGCCAATATGGCATCAACATAAGGCAGCGCCAAGCCTCGCAATACAACGGCTTGCGCACCCAGTTGCACGTTGGCTGGGGCGAAGTCTTCGGGGGCGAACAGGTCCAGGTTCATGGCACGGCTGCGTCGGCGTGGGATTCGTGTTTTGTCGTGCTGGCCGGCGGCTGGCCATGGCAGTCACGCGGCCATGGGCGGCGGGGCCGGAGTGTGCGTCAGAGTCGGGTATGACTCCAATGTAGGCATCCTTGCGATGCTCAACACTCCGGCTTTTGCGCTTGAACTCGTTTGGTGCTCAGCCGCAGCGCAATGCGCTGATCGAGCCGTCGCTTTCGACGATTACGTTCAAGCGCGTGGGGTTGTATTCCATAGTCATGACCTCGCCGGGCTTCAGCACACGCAGTTGCGTCGCATTGGCGCCCGAACTCAGCGTGCGGTTGAGCGACTCCGAGTATTTCTTGCCCACCTGATCTTGTACCGATTGCGCATCGCAGGTGGTGGCCGTGCCGGACGACGCGCCACTGCCGCCATACGTACTGGTATCCGATGAAGTGTGCTGCGTTCCAGAGGAGGCGCAGGCGGTGAGGCCGGCGACGAGGATAACGGGAAACAGCTTGCGCATCATGAGAGAAACTCCTTCTTGCAAATTAGTCGTCAATGATAGACCAGCTTGATCATCGATTTGTTTGCATATGATTCCACGCCGGGCCGGCAGTTCTGTTATTCGCCGGGTGTGTCAGGATCAGAAGGCTGTCATTGCACCTGAAATTTCCATTGTATGGAATTTCAGGTGGCGGAACGCAAGCTGGTCTCGTTTCTCCGTCTCTCGGTGCTCAGGCAAGCACGGCAATACCGTCCGCGGCACGTACGCCTTGAGCTGCAGGCAGAACGAACAGGGGATTGATTTCGGCCTCGATCAAGCGGTCGCCCAATTGTGCGGCCATTTGCGAGAACGCAACGATGGCGTTCGCCAGCGCGTCGAGATCGGCCTTGGGCCGGCCGCGAAAACCATCGAGCAGGGGCCAGGTCTTTAATTCGCGCACCATGTCGAGGGCATCTTCGCGGCTGAGGCCTTCATTGCTCGATGGCAGCAGGCGCATCGTGGTGTCCTTGAACAGTTCGGCGGTGACGCCGCCCATGCCGAGCAGTATGGCCGTGCCGAGCGGATCACGATGCGTGCCGAGAATCAGCTCCGTGCCGCCGGCGACCATTTCTTGTACAAGAAAGCGCTGAGGCTCGATGCCGGTCTTGCTTTGTACTTCGTCCTTCATTGCCTTCAGTCGATCACCGATCTGCTCGGCAGTGAGGTTGACGGCGACGCCGCCGACGTCGCTCTTGTGCGTAATTTCACTAGAGAGGATTTTTAGCGCGACACGCGAATTAAAGGCACGCGCAGCTTGTTCTGCGTCGGTGGGCGTTGTCACCACGGTTTCTTGCGCGCAGGGCACGCCAAAGCGCGCGAACAATTGCTTGGCTTGCGATTCGTCCAGCGAGCCTGCAGGCAGATCTGCTACGTCAATCGGCGCGGCAGGAGCCGAATGTGTCGGCTCCCTCCACTGCGCGTGCTGCAGCATGCCGGACAGCGCGACGGAACACGCCTCTGGGATGGCGAAGGCTGGGACGCCCCGTTGCGTGAGAAGGGCGCCGACATTTGGGGCGTGAGGGCTGACGAAGGCGATCACGGGCTTGTCGCTTTCGGGTAGGCAGTCCTGGATGGCGCCAGCCATCAGCTCCGGCATGGCGAGGCCCGAAGACCCCACAATGATGGCGAGCGCGTCATAGCTGGGACTTGCCAGCAGCGTTCGGATAGCGCCACGTAACAGATCTGGTTGCAGGCCGGCCAGGGTGACATCGATGGGATTGCGATCCAGCGCGGCGTGATCGCCCGTCTGTAGCGCGCGCAATTGCGCAGCGGTATCGGCATCCGGGGCGGGCGTCTCAAAACCCGATACGCCCAGGCTGTCGGATACCAGTGTGCCGGCGCCACCGGTCGAGGTCAGTATCGCGACGCGATTGCCGCGCAGCACGCGGTTTGTGGCCAGCGCAGCAGGAATATCCAGCAAGTCGCTAAAAGTCTGTGCACGAATAACGCCGACCTGTTTGAACAACGCGTCGTACATGCGATCGGCGCCAGCCAGCGCGCCCGTGTGGGACACCGCCGCTTTTGCGCCGGCTTCCGAGCGGCCGATCTTGAAGGCGACGACCGGCTTGCCGGCGCGTGCAGCCTTCAGGGCTGCAGCGCGGAATTTTTCCGGATTGCGCACACTTTCGACATACAGCGCGATGACTTTGGTGGCCTCGTCGCCAGTCAGGTAGTCAATAAAATCGGCCAAATCCAGATCCACCTCATTGCTGGTCGAGATGAGCTTGGACAAGCCGATTCCGCGAGAGGCCGCGCGGGATAGCAGTGCACCCAGGATGCCGCCGCTTTGCGAGACCACGCCGATGGAGCCAGCGGGAAAATGGTCCATCTCCAGCGCACCGCTGGCCGACAGCACGATGTTGTCGGTCAGATTGACCAGCCCAATTGTGTTAGGTCCGAGGATGCGCATGCTGCCTGCGGCCTCGATGAGCTCGGCTTGCCGGCGCGCGCCTTCTGCACCGACTTCGGTGTAGCCGCTGGCCAGGACGATCGCTGCCGCTGTACCGAGCTGTGCGAGCTCTCGTACGGCCAAGTGCGCGCGTTCGGCGCCCAACAGTACGATGCCGACATCGGGGACCGACGGCAGCGATGCGATGTCGGGATAGCAGGGCAGGCCGTCGATATTGTCGACTCGAGGATTGACAGGATAAATATGGCCGGTAAAGCCGTGTTTGCGCAGATAGGCGACAGGGCGGCCAGCGGTCTTTCTGCTATCGGCGGAGGCGCCGATGACGGCTACGCTGCGTGGATTGAGGAGGCGGGAAATGGGGCTCATGCGTTACTCTTTGCTGGTGCGCTTTTCGGCGGCCTTGGCCAGGAAGGCCATGACCGATTCACGGTGCTCAGTGCTCGTGTAGCAGATGCCTTGGGCCTGGCTGCCTTGTGCGAACACTTGCTCAGCCGACATTTCGAAGCTTTGGTTGAGAATAGTCTTGCCCAGAGCCAATGCGGTCGCGGAGCCTCGGCTCAGCTCGGCAGCCCAGGCCTGCGCATCGGCCAACAACTGTGCTGCGCTGGTGGTGCGATCCACGATACCTAACTGCAGGGCTTCGTCGCATTCGACTTTTCGGCCGGTGAAAATCAGCTCTTTTGCCTTGGACAAGCCCACTCGGCGCGGCAGGAAATACATGCCGCCACCGTCAGGGACGATGCCGCGATTGATATACGACCAGGTAAAGCTCGCGGCATCGCTGGCGATGATGAAATCGCAGGCCAGTGCGGTGTCTGCGCCCAGGCCCGACGCAGCGCCATTGACGGCAGCAATGGTCGGCTTGGGCATGGTGTGCAGCAATGATTGCGTATAGTGCACGCGCTGCTGGCGATGCCAGCCGTTGAAGGCGATTTCCCCTGCGGGGGCGTTCATACGCCGTTCCATCCCCGCTACATCGCCGCCGGCGCAGAATCCCTTTCCGTTGCCGCTGAGCACCAATGCGCGGATCGCTTTGTCGGCACTGATGCGTTCCAGCGCCGCGATGAATGCGCTGCGCATATCGTCGCTCATGGCATTGCGTTTCTCAGGGCGGTTGAGCAGCAGTGTGGCAATGCCGTCGGTAACGGTCAGTTCGATCAAATCCGTGGTCATGTCGCGAGTTTTCCTTGAGTCGGCTCAGTCGTTGGCAATGTGGCTTTTCTTGATGCGTTTTGCGTCAAAACACTGGTTGCCTTGTGCTGGGTAGTTTAGGTGTCCAAGCCGGAATATGTATCCCCGAAATTCCATTGGGTGGAAATGGTGCTAAGCTGCTGCGTCGCTCTCATTTCGCTACATCATGTCCGATTCTTCTCCCCAGGCCGTGCGCCGCCAGCATCACGAAGACCCTGTGTTGAACCGTTCGTTGGTGCGTGGGGTTGAGATCCTGCGCGCGTTTCGCCCAGGCGCGGATCAACTCGGCAATGGGGAGATTGCAGAAAGGACTCAACTTTCGCGCGCCACGGTCAGCCGTCTGACGCAGACGCTGGTTGAATGCGGGCTGCTGGAGCATGATCGCGTGAGGCGGACTTACCGTTTGGCCACGCCGGTGTTGAGTCTGGCCCACGCGATGCGTGCAGGCTCGCCGGTGTTGAATGCGGTCGCGCCGTTAATGCGTGCCATGGCCGAGAAAATGCGGATCAATGTGGGGTTGGCAACCGCGGATCGCGACGAGATGGTCTATCTGGAATCCTTTCGGTTTAACCGCAAGGTGGCATTGCGCAGTGTCGTCGCGGGGCAGCGTGTGCCGATGGAGCTCACCTCGCTGGGCAGAGCCTATCTGGCAGTCGTGGATGATGCGCAGCGGCAGGCGTTGCTGGAGCAGTTTCGCCAACGGCGCAGTACTGACTCGCGCCGCCTGCTTGAGGAAATCGACGCCGCCAAGCTCAGCGTCGATACCAAAGGCTATTGCGCCGCTTCATGGCAGCCGGAGGTCGTGGCAATGGCAACGCCGCTCGTGCTGCCGGACCGCCCCGTTTATGTATTGAATGTCAGCGTCAGGACCACGGCCAGTATGTCAGAGACGCAGAAGCAGCTGGGTGGCCCGTTGCTGGAACTCCGCGAGAAGGCGACAGCCGCATTGCTCACTGCCGACGGGTGAGCAGTGCGGCGGCGGCTGCAATGGCAACTGCTACTGTGTCAACGCCGCTGCGCTATTGCGGTGTGGACCACAAGCACAAACCGGGCGCAATGACGTTGATCAAGCTGCCTTGCGCGCACGCCGTTTGCGTACAGCGTCAGCCAGATCGGCCAGCACCGGCTCGGTTTGTGTCCAGCCCAGGCAGGCGTCGGTGATCGACACGCCATGACGCAACGGCACGCCGGGTTTCAGGTCCTGGCGGCCAGCCTCCAGATGGCTTTCGATCATGACGCCAATGATGCGCGAATCGCCGTTGGCGAGCTGCGTACCGATATCGCGCGCCACGTCGACCTGACGCTCGTGCGATTTGTTGGAGTTGGCATGTGAACAGTCGATCATGACTTGTTCGCGTTGGCCTGCGGCTTTCAGGGCGGCGCAGCTGGCATCGACGCTGGCTGCGTCGTAGTTGGGACCTTGTTTGCCGCCACGCAGGATCACGTGGGTATCGTCATTGCCCCGTGTCTCGAAAATCGCGGCCATACCCATTTTGGTCATGCCCATAAAGGCATGTTTGGCGCGTGCAGCAACGATCGCATCGGCGGCGACCTGCATACCACCGTCGGTGCCGTTCTTAAAGCCCAACGGGCAGCTCAGGCCGGACGCCAACTGACGATGGCTGGGGCTTTCCGTGGTGCGTGCGCCGATTGCGCCCCAGGCCACCAGATCGGCAATGTATTGCGGGCTGAGCAGGTCCAGGAATTCGGTGGCGATGGGCAAGCCCAGTTCGCTGATTTCCAGCAGCAGCTCGCGCGCGCGGCGAAGACCCTCGTTGATACGGAAACTGCCATCGAGGCGCGGGTCGTTGATGTAGCCCTTCCAGCCGACGGTGGTGCGCGGCTTTTCAAAGTACACGCGCATGACGATCAGCAGATCTTTGCTCAGTGATTGCGCGGCGCTTTTTAGCTGGCGCGCGTATTCGATTGCCTGATCATGGTCGTGGATGGAACAGGGGCCTACCACCACGACCAGACGGTCGTCGCGGCCATGCAGCACGTCGGCAATCTGCCTGCGGGCGTTTTCGACCAGGGCCAGGGTCGCGGCGGGAATCGGCAGCTCGTCCTGCAGCAGCGCCGGGGAAATCAGGGGACGTACTGCACCGATGCGAACGTCATCAATGCGAGTCGTGTCTTGGGTGGAGTCGGCTTGGCCGACTTCACGGTCATGTAAGGAATCGTCGATACGGGTCATGGTAGGGAAGGGAACAGCCAGAGCATGCTTTGATGGTGGGGCTGAGCAATTATCGCATTGCGCTCAATCTTGGACGGGCGTGCGCAGCGTGACGAATTCCTCGGCGGCCGTCGGATGAATGCCGATGGTCTCGTCAAAGACCTGTTTGGTCGCGCCCGCTTTCAGCGCGACGGCCAGGCCTTGCACGATTTCGCCCGCGTCGGGGCCGACCATGTGGCAGCCCAAAACACGGTCGGTATCGGCGTCGACCACCAGTTTCATCAAGGTTTTTTCCTGGATGCCGGTCAGTGTGAGCTTCATCGGGCGGAACCGGCTTTCGAAACGCTTGATGCGGTGGCCGGCCTCGATCGCTACCTCGGTCGTCAGGCCCACGGTACCGATATTGGGCAGGCTGAATACGGCCGTCGGAATCAGGTCGTAATCGACTTTGCGATATTCCTCGGGTTTGAATAAACGGCGGGCTACTGCCATTCCCTCGGCCAGGGCCACCGGGGTCAGCGGTACGCGGCCGATCACGTCGCCGATGGCCAGGATCGAAGGTTCGCTGCTGCGATATTCGTCGTCAACCGCGATAAAGCCGTCTTCGTTGAGTGTCACGCCGGTGTTTTCCAACCCCAGATTGTCCAGCATGGGGCGGCGGCCGGTGGCGTAGAACACGCAATCGGTCTCGATGATTTCGCCGCTTTTCAGGGTGACGTTCAGTGTGCCGTCATCGCGTTTGTCGATGCGGGCGATATCCGCGTTAAAGCGTAAATCCAGGCCTTTTTTGATCAACTCGTCGCGCAGGTGCTCGCGTACGCTGCCGTCAAAGCCGCGCAGAAACAGGTCGCGCCGATACAGCTGCGTGGTTTGTGCACCCAGGCCGTTGAAAATCGAGGCGAATTCCACCGCGATATAGCCCCCGCCCACGACCACGACGCGGCGCGGCAGTTCAGGCAGGAAAAAGGCCTCGTTCGAGGTAATGGCGTGTTCTTTACCCGGAATATCAGGGACTTGTGGCCAGCCGCCTGTGGCCACCAGGATATGCTCGGCCGTGTGGCGCTGGCCGTTGATTTCCACTGTGTGAGGATCGACCAGCCGGGCATGGCCCTCGTGCAGCGTTACGCCGCTATTGACCAGCAGGTTGCGATAAATGCCATTGAGACGTTCGATTTCGCGGTTTTTGTTGGCGATCAGGGTCGCCCAGTCAAAACCCGGGGTCCCCAGGGTCCAGCCAAATCCCGAGGCTTGCTCGAAATCCTCGTGAAAATGCGCGCCGTACACCAGCAGTTTCTTGGGCACGCATCCCACGTTTACGCAGGTGCCGCCCAGATAGCGGCTTTCCGCAATGGCTACACGAGCGCCGAATCCCGCGGCAAAGCGCGCGGCCCGCACGCCGCCTGAACCTGCGCCTATGACGTATAAGTCGAAATCGAAAGCCATCACGAATCCTTGTTACGAGTCTGCATGGTGGGACGCAGCCGCCCACATAATTTCTGAAAAGAACAGTATTAAACCGCTAATCTTAAACCGCCATGCGGCGGGTATGCTGCGGCCTGGCCGGTGGCGCCTTCAGCACAGGCCTTGCAGATGGGATACATTCTGACGGTGGTGCCGCCGTATCGGGCGGTGTTTGGGGTGATTCCGTGATGGGAATGCATGCAGACTGAAACTAGTTTTTTTGGCTCGGTGGGCGCCGTATTGGGCGAAGTGATCCGCGCCATTGTGTCGGGCATCCGCTATGTCTTTAGCGGCTTGGGCTCGGCGATTGGGGATTTTTTCACAGGCTTGGCCGGCGCGTTGGGCATGAGCTCGTCGATATTTCATTTCGCGCTCCTGCTCCTGGGCCTGGTCTTGCTGTGGTCCGCGGTCAAGGCCTTTATGGGGCGCTCCATTGTGTCGGGATTGTTCTGGCTGCTATTGGCCATGCTGTTGTTGTCCGGCCTGATCAGTTAACAGGGCAGGGTGGCTGCTTCCGGCAGCCTCGGTTCTATCGGTAGGGTGGGCTTTCCTCTCTATGCCGGGCGCCGCGCAGTGGTTTGCGCGATCAGCTTGGCGAGCCGCTTGATGAGCGGCTCAAACAGATCCGCTGAGGTGTTGCCATAGCCCAGCACCAGGCCGTTGTCCTCGGTGGTCGGCTGCAGGGCAAAGGCCGACAGGGCAGTGGGCGCCATGCCTGCCTGCCGCGCTGCGGCGGCCAGTGGCCGGTCCTGAATTTCAGGCGGCAGCTTCACGGTCAAATGCAGGCCGCCTTGTCCGCCTAACACCTCGTGCGAGACGGGCAGGTGGCGCGCCAGGGCCGATCGCAGGGCGGATTGCCGCTCGCGATAGAGACGCCGCATGCGACCCAGGTGGCGAGCAAACTGACCGCTTTCCATGAAGTCCGCCAAGGCGAGCTGTTCATGTCGATGGCCGCCGCGCAGCAATTCGTGCACGGCAGTGTGTAGCGAGCCCGTCAGCGCCTCCGGCAATACTAGAAATCCGATGCGCAAGGCGGGAAACATGGTCTTGCTGAATGTGCCGATGTAGACCACGGGCGCGTTATCGGCTAGCCCTTGCATGGCGGGGATAGGATCACCCTGGTGCCGGAATTCGCTGTCGTAATCGTCCTCGATGATCCAGGCGTTGGTCCGGCGCGCCCGTTCCAGCAGGTCCAGGCGGCGACCGGCGCTTAGCACCGCGCCCGTCGGATATTGATGCGAGGGCGAGGTGTAGATCATGCGTGGCGTATGGGTTTGCCAAAGTGTGGCAGGCGCGGCGAGGCCCTCGGCGTCGACACGCACCGGTATCACTTGCAGGTCTCCTGCCTGGAGCGCTGCTTTGACCCCTCGATACCCTGGGTCCTCCATCCAGGCGATATCGCCTGGATTGCTCAGCAGCCGTACGCACAGGCTCAACGCCTCCTGAGCGCCTTCGGTAATCAGGATCTGTTCCGCCTTGCAACGCACGCCGCGGGATAAGCCCAGATGCCGGGCGATGGCTTCGCGCAGTGCTGGCTCGCCTGCGGGTTCACCGTAGCCTAGCGTGCTGATGGGCACATCACGCAGCGTACGGTCCAGCGTGCGGCGCCACGCACTGAGTGGAAAATGGTTCAGCGCCGGGGTTCCCGGGCGCAACGCCATACTGGCTTCGATGTGGCGGGGCGATGGGGCCAGACGGCTGACGCGTTGCGCGGCGCGGGCGTGCGTCGGGGCTAGGACGACGCGTGCAGCAGGGGCCGCCGGCAGCGAGGCGACCCGCGTTCCCTGACGATCCGCCTGGACATAGCCCTCTGCGGTCAATTGGCCATAGACCAGCATCACAGTATTGCGCGAAATGCCGAGTTGTTCTGCCAAGGCACGCGACGCAGGCAGCCGGCTGCCCGCGGGCAACCGGCCGTCCAGAATGGAGGCCTTCAGTCGTTGCAACAATTGCCGCTGCAGCGTGTGGCCATCCCGAGGCGGCGACAGCGGGCTGTCCAGTAATGGGGCTGGCATATCCATGGCACCATCAAATAGGCTGATATTGGATCTTTTTACCATGCCACGATTCGGCTAGCCTTGTGGGCTTGTGCATGACACCGTTGTCCACCGATCATCAGAAGGAACTACGTATGCCGTCGACCACTGCCTTGACTCAACAGCCCGTGGGCGATCCTCTCCCGAACTGGAAGGCGCGTCCGCGGCCGCCGCATGAGGTGATCGTGGGACATTACTGCCGGCTCGAGCCGCTGGACGCGGCGCGCCATGGAGCCCAACTGTATGCCGCGTTTCGTCAGACGCCTGACGATGCAGATTGGACGTATACGCTGGCCGGGCCATTTGCCGACGAGGCCAGCTATCTGGCCTATGCGCGTACGGTGCAAACCTCTGAGGATCCCCAGTTTTTTGCCGTTATCGACTTGGCTACGGGACAAGCGGTCGGCACCTTGGCCGCCATGCGCATTGATCCGGCAAATGGCGTGATCGAGGTGGGCAATGTGGCGTACTCGAATTTGCTCAAACGCACGCCTGCCGCCACCGAGGCCCAGTATCTGCTGATGCGCCGGGCGTTTGACGAACTCGGCTATCGCCGCTATGAATGGAAGTGCGACAGCCTGAACGCGCCGTCACGCGCCGCTGCGTTGCGTATGGGATTTCAATTCGAGGGGATTTTCCGTCAGGCCGTGGTTTACAAAGGGCGCAATCGAGATACGGCCTGGTTTTCCATCATCGATTCGGAATGGCCCGCCGTGCGTAGCGGCTTTGAGCAATGGCTCGCGCCGGACAATTTCGATACAGACGGGCATCAACGCCGCCGGCTGTCGGATTTGATTGAATCGGCGCGGACGGCGTGACCGCGCAGGCTACGGCGTAACTGCCAGCCCGAGCGTCACGGTAACTCTGCGGGATAACTATCCAGCGCCAGGCTGATCTGCTGGCGGAGGTCCCATTCCGCCAGCGAGGCATTGACGGCGCCGTAATAGGCGCCGTCGCGCACCAGAAACAGGGCGGGCAAATGAAAAACCTCGTAGCGTTCGACCAGTCCCCCATTATCGCCCGCATCGATCCAGCACAGGCGCTCGACCGGCAGATTCAGCTCGGGCAGCTGTTCCCGCGCGACGCGGCACGTGCCGCAGGTACGGCTATGAAAGGCCAGCAGTGACAGGCCGGGGGCATCCAGCAGATAGCGGTCGGCAGTACTATCGTTGAGTTCGATTTGTTGCATGGGATACGGGCGGCTGAAAATCGATATGTTATCGGGGTTTACCCTGTTTTTGCGAAACGAATACCGCGGAATGCAGTACGCTCGACGACTTCTGAATCCGCGCCAAGACATTCGTGCATCTGTTCATCCTATTCTCGTCGACGATACAACAGACATACGATGTTGCATTCCTGATGCCCCGAATTGGTTCGGCGGGCGTGTGGGCAAGTAATATTGCGAAATCAGATAAATAGATGAAATGCGGGTCCTCATGGGGGCCCGCATCGTTTTTTTATTAAAGGAGATGGTCCCGATGAATAAGCCGTTCGACGGAGAAGTCGCCTCGCTTAACGTACCCGAGTACGTCAAGCACAAGGGGTTGGTCGAGTGGGTAGCGCGTGTGGCTGCGCTGACAAAGCCGGACAATGTGGTCTGGTGCGATGGTTCCCAAGAAGAATACGACCGACTGTGCGAGCTGATGGTGCAAGCAGGCACCCTGCGGCGATTGAATCCGGAAAAGCGGCCCAATTCGTATCTGGCCTGGTCCGATCCCTCCGATGTGGCGCGCGTCGAAGACCGCACCTTTATCTGCTCGCAGCGTGCAGAGGACGCCGGCCCTACGAATAATTGGGCTGATCCCGCTGAAATGCGCGCCACGCTGAATGGCTTGTTTGACGGCTCGATGCGTGGACGCACGATGTATGTGGTGCCGTTCTCGATGGGTCCTTTGGGCTCGGATATCGCCCACATCGGTGTCGAGCTGTCTGATAGCCCCTATGTTGTGGTCAACATGCGCATCATGACCCGCATGGGCCGCGCCGTGTTTGACGTGCTGGGCAGCGACGGCGAATTCGTGCCTTGCGTGCACAGCGTGGGCGCCCCGCTGGCAGCAGGCCAGGCCGATGTGGTGTGGCCGTGCAATCCGACCAAATACATCGTTCACTATCCCGAAACGCGCGAGATCTGGAGCTTTGGCTCGGGTTACGGCGGCAATGCCTTGCTGGGCAAGAAATGCTTTGCCTTGCGTATCGCATCGACCATGGGCCGCGACCAAGGCTGGCTGGCCGAACACATGCTGATCCTGGGCGTGACCTCGCCCAAAGGCCGCAAGTATCACGTCGCTGCGGCATTCCCGTCGGCGTGCGGCAAGACCAACTTTGCCATGTTGATCCCGCCTGAGGGCATGGACGGCTGGAAGGTCTCCACTATCGGCGACGACATCGCCTGGATCAAACCGGACGCCGAAGGCCGCCTGCGTGCCATCAACCCCGAGGCAGGCTATTTTGGCGTGGCGCCTGGCACCAGCGAAAAGACCAACTTCAATGCCATGGCCACGTTGAAAGCCAATGTCATTTTCACCAACGTGGCGTTGACCGATGACGGCGATGTCTGGTGGGAAGGCATGACCGATACGCCGCCCGCGCATTTGATCGACTGGCAGGGTCAGGATTGGACGCCTGCGAGCGCGAAGGAAACTGGCCGCAAAGCCGCTCATCCGAATGCGCGCTTTACTGCGCCGGCTTCGCAATGTCCGTCCATCGATCCCGAATGGGAAAACCCCAAAGGGGTCGTCATCGACGCGTTCATCTTTGGCGGCCGTCGCTCCACCACCGTGCCGCTGGTCACCGAGGCCCGTAATTGGGTCGAGGGCGTCTACATGGCAGCCACCATGGGCTCTGAGACCACGGCTGCGGCCGCAGGCCAGCAGGGTGTCGTGCGCCGCGATCCGTTCGCCATGCTGCCGTTCTGCGGCTACAACATGAGCGACTACTTCGGCCATTGGCTGAAACTGGGCAAACGCCTGCAGGATGCGGGCGCCACGCTGCCTCGCATTTATTGCGTCAACTGGTTCCGCAAAGGGCCGGACGGCAAATTCGTCTGGCCGGGCTTTGGCGACAACATGCGTGTATTGAAATGGATGTTGGGCCGCATTGACGGCACGGCCAACGGCGTCGAGCAAGTGTTCGGCGTATCGCCCACGTATCAGGACATCGATTGGACCGGCCTGGAATTCAGCCCGGATCAATTCCAGCAAGTCATCTCGGTCGATGTGAAATCGTGGCGTGATGAGTTGGCGCTGCACGATACCTTGTTCCAGCAATTGGCGCAGCGACTGCCTGGTGAGTTGCCGGGTGTGAAGTCGTCGATCGAGACGCGTCTGGCTGCTTGAAGCAGGGCATGTTTCGGTATTAGCCGGACTTGGTGTTTTGCTGCTGACGCAGCGCTAAAAGCTTAGGCTGAGGACGCGGTCATCGGGCTCTATCGGAGTCGGATGGCCGCGTTTCTACGTATTGAATGAAGGTTTTAACGGTGTCAGTCTTCTCTGATCGGATTGAGCCGACTGCCCCTCGTGTGCAAGGGTTCGCTCCATTGATGGCATCGGGCGCACGTATCATCGTGCTCGGCTCGATGCCTGGCGTCGCGTCGCTGCGTCAACAGCAATATTACGCACATCCGCGCAATGCGTTCTGGCCCATTGCTGCGTCGGTTTTCGGCTTTGATCCGCAGGCCAGCTACGCTGCACGCAGCGAGGCATTGATGTCGTCGGGGATCGCGTTATGGGATGTGCTGCAGGCGTGCGAGCGCCCTGGCAGCCTGGATGCGAACATCAATCTCAATAGCATTGTGCCGAACGATTTTGAGTCGTTTTTCCGGAAGAATCAGGGCATCGTGCGTGTCTGTTTCAACGGTGGAAAGGCTGCAGCGTTATATCGACGCTATGTGTTGCCCGCATTGACGATCGCGTGTGAGTTGCAATACGTTGAGTTGCCGTCTACCAGCCCGGCTCATGCTGCGATGAGGCGGGAAGAAAAGTTGGCGGTGTGGGAGCGTGCGTTGACGATTTCGCGGTGAGCTTCGTGCGTGGCGGGGGATGAATGCTATTGGACGTCGAGGCGGGGCAGTGACCGTGTTGGCGCTTCACGTGGCCGGTCGGCCGCCTGCGCGTCCGACACCGCTTCGTTCGTCTCGTACGGCCCCTTCGGGCCTTCCTTCGTACATGGACGCCCCTGGTTTGCCAAGCCTTCACTTCTTGATGACGCCACGGTAGGGATTGCACCCGTACATTCGGACTTGCTGTGCAACACCCGCTGCACGGTCCCTGATGGGTAATCCGC
>NZ_NEVQ01000009.1 GCF_002261185.1 Bordetella genomosp. 4 | reverse complement strand
TAGGTAGGCCCGAACGGGCCGGACGAGGTGAGCGAACACGGTGTCCGGCGCCCGCGCGCCGGACCGGCTTTGTGAAGCCCGCACGGCCCGATTGCCTCGGCTCGACGTCCAATAAGCAAACCACCCTTCGATCACTGAATACCGCATAAATAAGAGATAGCAAGGTTAATCAGAGCCGACCACGTACAATGAAATTTCCATCCGCCATCCGCCCAGGAGTTCCCATGCGCCTGATGCGTTCCGCTCTGAGCTTTCTCGCCGTCCTGACCAGCGCCACGGCGTTGTCTTGGGCCCCATCCGCCTCCGCTGCCTCGACCTCCTCCGCAGCCTCTTGTGAAATCGATCGACCCGTACGCTTTAGCGGGCTGAACTGGGAATCCAATCTCGTCCTCGCTGGTATCGAACGTTTTATCGTGGAACACGGCTACGGTTGCAAAACGTCGGTAGAGATCGGCGAGACCTTGGCCATGCTGGCCGCGTTGCAACGTGGCGATGTAGATGTGACGCCTGAGGTCTGGCCCGGCCAGATTGAAGTCGCCTGGGAGAAAGCTCAAAAGTCCGGCAAGGTCCTTGCCGCAGGCCATGTCTTTGACGCGGGTGAAGGTTGGTACATTCCACGCTACACGCAAGAACGCCATCCTGAGCTCAAGCAAGCCGCCGATCTGAAGACATTCACCAAGGTCTTTGCCGACCCCGAGGACCCATCCAAAGGGCGCATCTATGGCTGCCCCGCCGGCTGGGCATGCGGCACCCTGAATGCAAACCTGCTCAAGGCGCTGCAACTCGAAGATCAATATACGCTCTTTGCGCCCGGCTCCGGCGCCGCGCAAAAGGCCGCCATCATCTCGGCCTATAAACGCAAACGCGACATTGTGTTTTATTACTGGACACCCACGGCACTGGTAGGCTCGCTGGACCTGGTCAAGCTGGAACTGCCGCCGTTCGATCAAGCGGCCTACACCTGCATGACCGATCCTAAATGCGAAAAGCCGGTTGCTACCGAGTTCAAATCCAATCAGGTGGTCACTGGTTTGAACGCCGATTTCGCACGCCAGGCTCCGCAGCTCAAAGCATTTTTCACGAAACTCAATGTGCCTGATGCGGCCATCGATGACACATTGGGATGGCTGGAAAATGAAAAGGCCGAGCCCGACGACGCTGCGCTGTACTTCCTGCGCAAGTATCCGGACGTGTGGCAAAAGTGGGTTCCCACGGATGTTGCCGAGCGCGTGCAAGCGAAGCTATAGACGCCCGCACTCCTTCACGACCCGAAAGGCTCGGGCATCTCGTGCAGCATGACGATGTCCGGCTCGCCGGGATACGCGGGATACCGCCGCAATACTTGCGGGTCGTGCCCAGGCACGACATAGTCCGGACCAGCGACCGCCTCGCGTAGCCGCTGATGGCCTGCCAGCATGTCGGCCACGTTAAAAACAATGGGGAACGGGCGCCCCTCATCCATGTTCTCGTAAAAGTGGCTGGCGTCCGAGGCCAGCACGACCCAGCCGCGGCGAGTATGTACGCGGACTGCCTGCAGCCCCTTTGTATGGCCGCCGATTTTCAATAACTCAATGCCCGGGTACAGCGGGGCGTCGCCGTCATGAAACACGACGAGTTCCTCGTACACGCGGCGCACCATCGATACCACGTCCTCCACCTCGTAGGCGTGGCGCAACGATGCGTGGCACATACAACGTCCTGTCGCATAGTCGAGCTCGTCGTCTTGCACATGCAGGCGTGCGCCCGGCACCTTGGCCAGATTACCTGCATGGTCATAGTGCAAATGCGTCAACACCACATCGCGGATCTGCCCTGGCATCACCCCCAATCGTTCAAGGCGCTCCACCGGACAGGCAATAAAGTCCCGACGGCGTCGGGCTGCCATTTCCGCACTGAAACCGGTGTCCACCAGCACGCTGCGATGCTGATCCCGTATCAACCAGACAAAAAAATCCATGGGCATCGGTCCGTCGTGCGGATCGCCTCCCAAGAAATTCTCGGCGCGCCGCCGCGACATCGTCGCATAGCGGACTGCATAGACTTCGTATTCCGGTAACGCCTGTGAAGCAACGCCGGTCATAGGTCAGATTCCAAGATAAGCCTTTTGTACAAAGGGATCGGCGAGTAATTCGATGCCCTTACCGGTCCTCACGATCTCGCCATGCTCGAGTGCATAGGCACGATGCGATAAACGCAGCGCCAAGCGCGCATTCTGCTCGACCAGCACGATCGACATCCCTTTGTCGCGATTGATCCGCTCGATCGCGGCAGCAATTTCACCGACAATTTTAGGAGCAATACCGAGGGATGGTTCATCCAGCATCAGCAGCCGGGGATTGGCCATGAGGGCTCGGCCTATCGCCACCATCTGCTGCTCTCCCCCGGACAATGAACCCGCCAACTGCGCGCTGCGCTCTTTCACCCTGGGAAACAGCGCATATACCTCATCCAGGCTATGCGCCACGGCCGAACGCGACCGCACACCGTGTGCCCCCGCCAACAGATTGTCGCGCACAGACATGCGGCCAAACAGGCGCCGGCCTTCCGGCGACAGTGCGATTCCGGCAGAGACCCTGGCAGCAGCTCCCTGCGCAGCGATGTCGTGACCATCAAAACGTATAGTGCCTTCGGCAGCGCGAACCAAACCAATGACAGCCTTCAACGCCGTGCTCTTGCCGGCGCCGTTTGAGCCGATCAACGCAACGATCTGGCCCGCATCGACCGAGAAATCGATGTTATGCACGGCACGCAACGCGCCATAGCGCACCGTCAGGCCGCTCACTTCAAGCATGGGCATAGTCGGGTGCTCCTAAGTAGGCTTCAATGACGGCGGGATGTTCACGGATCTGCTGCGGCGTGCCTTCGGCGATTTTTTCTCCTTGCACCAGCACCACGATACGTTGGCACAGCTCCATTACCAAGGCCATATGGTGCTCAACCAGCAGCAAGGTCAAACCGTGTTCATCGCGCAGGCGGCGCAATAAATTGCCCAGTTCCCGGCACTCTTCGTGATTCAAGCCGGCGGCTGGCTCATCGAGCAGCAACATGCGGGGCCGAGCAGCCAATGCCACGGCAATACCCAGTTTTTTCTGCAGGCCATAGGCTAAAGCGCTAGCGGGTGTCTCACGCCACGACTCGAGATCCGTCATGGCCAGGATGCGATCGATTTCCTCGCCCACTTGCCCTCTGGATAACGCAGCATCACGCCGCCCGACCAGGCGCGCGACCATCGATCCAGAGATTCGCGACAACAGCCCGCGATAAATATTCTCTGCAACCGACACAGCAGGATAGGTGCAGGTCGCCTGGAATGTACGAGCCAGCCCCACCGCGACAACACGGCTCGGCGGGCCTCCCGTGACATCATGATCCGCGAACCTCACCGTTCCCGACGACGGCGGCATGCTGCCGCTGAGCACATTGAAAGCCGTTGTCTTGCCCGCACCATTGGGGCCGATGAGACCGAAGATCTCGCCCTCTGCCACCGAGAACGTCAACTCGCGCAACGCAGTCAATCCGCCAAATCGGCGCGACAGATTGTTGACCTGCAATAGCGGTGAGGAACTCATGCATGCTCCTTGCGTCGACGATAGACATGGCGCGCAATACCGACCAACCCATCGGGCAAAAAGCGCAGGATCAAGATCAACGCGGCGCCGTAGAACACGTGCTGTGTCTGCACCGCACCGCGAAACAGTTCCGGTAACGGCGTCAGCACCAAGGCGCCGATCAACGGGCCCCATACCGATTGACGCCCGCCTATCACCAGCATGATGACAAACGCAACGGACATCCCGGTATTGAAAGACTCGGGCGACACAAAGCCGATATAGCGCGCCTGCAATGCGCCCCCCAGTGCAGCCAACATGCAACCCAAGACAAAGCACAGCAGCTGCAACCTGTGCACATTCAGGCCT
Source organism: Bordetella genomosp. 4 (assembly GCF_002261185.1). Lineage (GTDB taxonomy): Bacteria > Pseudomonadota > Gammaproteobacteria > Burkholderiales > Burkholderiaceae_B > Bordetella_A. Next base: position 149,005 of record NZ_NEVQ01000009.1, on the reverse strand, counting down.
GTGGATTCCGCCAAGGCAGCGTTATCACGCACGGACTCGATCGCATGCCCCAGCGGACGTCGAAACAGCCACCACAAGCCTGCCGTGGACAACAGTGCCGTCACCAATGCCAAACCATAGAACTGACCGCGCGTATCGAATTCGAATCCTAGCAGCGACGCTGCCGGGATACCCGCTATGCCGTTCGCGCCGCCACTCCAGCTCGCCCCGTCCAGCAACGCCAACCTGACCAGTTCCCCAAAGGCGAACGTGACCAGCACAAAATACACGCCACGCAGGCGCAGGATGACCCATCCCAAGAGTGCGGCAATCAACGCCGCCGCGATCACCCCTGTCGCGGCGGCCGGGAGAAAAGACCATCCCAGATGCTGGCCCGCCAGCACGGAGGCATAGGCGCCTACGGCAACGAATGCGGCATGGCCCAGGGACAATTGTCCTCCGAGATTAATGAGCGCCAAACCGTTGACGATCAGGATGTTCAACGCCGCCAATACTGCCAGATGCAGCACGAAAGGACTGCCGAACCATGGCAGCATCCCCGCCAGCACGATGCCGGCCAGCACTGCTATCCGCCAACCGGGACGCATCGTTTGTCGAGACGTCAGAGCCAATGCCGTCATATCAGACCTCTCCTCGACCGAGTAAGCCCTTGGGGCGTACCACGAGCATCAGAATCACCAAGGCGAAAATCAACATATCGGCCGTGCTGCTCGTCAGATACAGGCTGGCATAGCTTTCCACCAATCCCAACACCAACCCGGCGACCGCGGCGCCAGGAATACTGCCCAGCCCACCCAGGATCACCACGATAAAGGCCTTGAGCAATGGCGTAGCACCCACGAATGGCGACACCGAAAACAACGGCGCCATCAAGGCACCCGCCACGGCAGCCAAGCCCACGCCAATGCCGAACCCCAAGGGATAATAGATACGGGCACGTATGCCCTGTATCGAAGCGATTTCGAAATCCTCGACCACAGCGCGCAATGCGCGACCCGGGCGCGAATAGCGCAAAAAACCATACAGCAACGCCAGCACCCCGAGGGCAAAAATCACGACGTAAACGCGCGCCGAGGGAATCACCACGGATCCCAGCCTGGTCACGCCCTTTACCACGGCGGGCATAGACAGCGGATCGGGACCAAAGAACATCAGGGCCAGGTTCTGCAAGATCATGGCCAATCCAATGGTGGCAATCATGCCGTTGAGTTCATCGTGCCGGAATGGCTGCAATATCACCCATTCCAGCAGCGCCCCTATGACCACTGCGCCAGCGAACGTGACGGCCACGGCTGCCAGAAAAGGCAGATGTAGATTGCTCGTCAGGAAATACGCGCCAAAGGCGCCCAGCATGTAGAACTCGCCATGCGCAAAGTTCACCATGCGCATGACGCCGAATACCAGCGTGAAACCCACGGCCATCAATAGATACAGCAGGCCCACGACCAGTCCGTTGATGGTGGCTTGCGCCACCAGAATGCTCCAGTCCACGCACGCCTCCCGGGTTATTGGCAGCCGTCGACGGTGCAGCGAGCGCGAATGACTTCCTTGGCCTCGTGCACTTGCGCCACATAGAATGGCGCATTCAACTGATGGTTGATGCCATACATGGCCTGCCCGGTCCAATTCAGTGTGCCCAGCGCCCCGTCAAAATTACTGATCTTCTGCAATTCATCGCGGACCTTTTCAGTATCCGACACCGTGCCGGCACGGCGCATCGCTTCGAACAACAGATTGGTGCCGTCATAGAAAGCGGGACTGAATCCGTTCATCGCATGCTTGTATTTGGCTGCGTACAGCTCGGCATAGGCCTTGGTCGAGGGCAGCGCGGGGTCGACAGGCGTGTGCACAAACATCCCTTCTGCCGCCTCCGCCCCCGCCACATTGATGATTTCCTGAGTCGCGGGACCACCCGTGCGCACGACCTTTCCGGAGAAGCCCAATTCACGCGCCTGCTTCACGATCAGGCCCGCCGTCGTGGGCGAATTGCCGTCCAACTCGATGGCGTCGATTCCCCGCGCCATCATGCGGGTCAACAACGGTACGAAATCGACGCGATCACGCTCGAAGAATTCCTTCACCGCGAGGTCTGCGCCAGCCTTCTTGTAGGCGCCTTCCAAGTCTGAAGCGATCTGCTGACCCGTTTCGTCGTTGGGAAACAGGGCGCCCACTTTTTTCAAACCCTGTGTCTTCACCAGCCAATTGATCTGCGGTTGCGAGACCTCGGCGGTGGTTACATTGGGGCGGAACGTATACGGTTTGTCGGGACTCAGAGCTTTTGCCGTAAAGCCCAGCGTCATGACAATGACCTTGTTTTTCTCGGTGGTAGGCTGTATTGCCAACACAGGCGCCGAGCCCACCGGACCGATGATGTACTGCACTTTGTCTTCGAACACGAGACGGTTGGCCACTGTCACAGCCTCGTTGGCCTGGTACTTGTCATCGTAGGCCACGACACTGACCTGATACTTCTTGCCGCCCACCTCGAGTCCGCCTGCCTTGTTGACTTGATCGGCGGCGATCTCCGCGGCGTTTTTCATGCCCTGGCCCCAGGCAGCGCCTGCCCCGGACAACGTTACCAGGGCACCGATTTTCAGTGTCTCTTGAGCGCAGACTGCCGCGGGCAAAACCAGGCAAGCTGCAACTGCCGCCATACGAGTGGATATCATGTTGTCTCCTGTTATCGGGCCGCCGAGCGGGACGCGACCGCATCCAGCACGGGCAGCAAATAGCCGCGAAACTGCTGCGGGTTCTCGCTCATGGGGAAATGCCCCAGTTCGCGCATGATCGTGACTTGTGCCCCCGGAATGGACGCGGCAGTACGCAAGGTGTCCTCGGGCGTACAAGAAAAATCGTATTCACCTGTCAACAGGTACAAGGGGCACACATCCGTACGGATGCCATCCAGCCTGCCACGCAGATCGCCATCGACGCGATAGAAATACAGATCGCCGCGGAACACGCCCGGACCGCCTTGCATGTACTGCCATAGCGTCTCGTGGCGATATACGGCAGGCGACTGCGGCGCCACGAGACCCGACACCAAGGCGGCACACACCTCGCCGCCATGCACATCGCCGCGATGCAGCCACGAGGTGTCGTACCAAGGCTGCTGAAAGTCCGCAGCCTCGACGCCGATCAGGGCGCGGAAACGTTCCGCATGCAACCGGGCCAGCTCCAGCACAATCCGGCCGCCAATAGAACAACCGATCAGCGCGGGACGATCTAATGCCAGCGCATCGCAAAACGCCAGGATCGTCTGCACATACAGTTGTGTCGTCAATTGATATTCGGTGTCCTGCCACCCTTGCGGCGGATAGGATTTGCCATGCCATGGCATATCAAACGCGATCACGCGAAAGCGCGAGGTCACGGCCTCATCGCACATCAGATGCCGATACTGACGGCTGTCGGCACCCGCGGTATGCAGACACACCAACGGGATACCGCTGCCGGCCTCTTCGAAATACACGCGGCAAGATCGGCCAGCGATATCAAGGTGCACATAGCGCCCCGTGATGGGCTCCAGTCCGGCGCTCATGGGGTCTCCTCGCGGCCCATGGCCAACAGATCCTTGACGTACTGCAGGTTGGCCATCAAGGGCTGCAGATTGCCCAGGATTTCCAGCTCTCCGCGCTTGCTGAGCGCAAAAATATCGTGCCAGCCTGGGGCCGGCGTTGCGCGCCAGAACTCCTGCCAGGCGTGTTCCGACGCACGCACAGCAAAATCCCATGTGCACATGGGCGGCAACTGCGTTTGCATCTGCACGACCGCGCCATCGCGTATGCATACGCGCACAGGACTGGCGCCAAACTGCACCAACATCTCTGCAGTGAACAGACGGTTTCGCGCAAATGCGCTTGCAGCCTGCACAAAACGCGCAGCCAACTGCGCCCCGGCAGGCTGGTCTATCTGGATATTCATGTCTCCATTCCCATGGATCGTTCTTTTCAACAGAACATTTATTCTTTCTATAAGAACATTCTAGGCAAGCTGGTTTCTCGCTGTCAACCAACTTGCCGCACAAAAATCAGTTTGCTTCGACGGTCAGCTCGCGCCAATCGGGCGCCAAACTCAACGGACAATCCGTCACGGCCTGCAATGCCTCCAGCGTCAGGCCAGCCACCATCCCTCGCACCATCAGTTCACCCGGCGTGATATCGATGATGGCGAGGTCCGTATAGATGCGATCGACCACCCCTGAGCCCGTCAGCGGGTAACTGCATTGCTGAACGATCTTTGGCTCGCCGCGCTTGGTCACGTGCTCCATCGTGATATAGACCTGACGTGCGCCGGCCACCAGATCCATGGCGCCGCCCACGGCCGGAATCGTCCCTGGCTCGCCTGTATCCCAATTCGCCAGATCGCCTCCGCCTGACACCTGAAAAGCGCCAAGCACAGTCAGATCCAGGTGGCCACCGCGCATCATGGCAAACGACATCACATGATCGGTAATCGAGGCACCCGGCAACAACGTGACGGCCTCTTTACTGGCATTGATCAGATCCAGATCAAGGGGCATTCCAGGGTCCCCAGGCCCCATGCCCACGATACCGTTCTCGGTATGCAGAATCACATCGCGATCGTTGGGCAGGAAAGCCGCCACCAGCGTAGGAATGCCTATGCCCAGGTTCACATACGCGCCATCGGGGATATCCTGTGCGACCAGACGGGCGATTTCCCGTCGCGACAACTTTTCAATGGACATGTTGATCTCCCGCCTGCACCACTCTCTGCACGAAAATCCCGGGGGTCATCACGTGCTGCGGCTCAATCGCCCCCAAGGGCACAATCTCATCTACCTGAGCAACCGTCAGCGTCGCAGCGGTACACATCACCGGCGCAAAATTGCGCCCCGCGTAGCGATAAACGAGATTGCCCCAGCGGTCGCCTTGTTGGGCCTTTACTAACGCGAGGTCACCTTTCAACGGCGTTTCGAGCACATAACCCACGCCATCGATGACCCGGGTTTCCTTGCCCCGCGCGAGTGGGGTACCGTAGGAGGTCGGCGTAAAGAAAGGGCCCATTCCCGCACCGGCGGCCCGCATCCGTTCGGCCATCGTGCCTTGCGGCACGCATTCCAGCTCTATGCGTCCGGCACGATAGGCATCCGCAAAGGCAGCGGCATTGGGATTCTTGCGATCCGATGACCGGGCGAATGAACAAATCATCTTGCGTACGCGCCCTGCCTCGACCAGTTGACTCAGACCGCGCGGACCATTGCCCGCGTTATTGTTCACGATCGTCAGATCACGAGCGCCCTGTTCGAGCAAAGCGCAAATCAATGCGGTCGGCACACCGGAAGCCCCGAACCCTCCTATCAGCACCACCGCCCCATCCTGCACATCGGCTACCGCCTCATGCAACGATTCCACGATCTTGTCCAACATGGTTTTCCTTGAGATTTGTCGCAAGACCTGCGCTTAACGTGTCGACGGGCCACCCAACAATGCGGTGGACTGGCTGGACAATGTCCCCCCGTTACCATGCACCAGGGCAATTTCGGCGCCGGGAACCTGACGATTGCCGGCTTGCGCTCTCAATTGCCTGACCGCCTCGATAATGAGGAAGATGCCGTACATGCCAGGATGAACGCACGACAGCCCCCCGCCATTCGTGTTCACCGGCAGCCGGCCTCCCGGCGCGATACCGCCATCCTGTACGAAAGACCCACCCTCGCCCTTGCCACAGAAACCAAGGTCCTCCAGGAACAACAATGTGTTGATCGTGAAGGCGTCATACAGCTCCACCACGTCCACATCGGCAACGCTCAGACCCGCCATGTCAAAGGCACGCTGGCCGGATTCGGCTGCGGCAGTCACCGTCAGATCGGCCATGCTGGAGATCTGACGATTCCACACCGCCGTGGCACTGCCCAATACGTACACCGGCGGTTGCGGCAAATCGCGCGCCCGGTCGGCACGCACCATCACATAGGCGCCAGCGCCGTCCGTGACCAGGCAGCAATCACGCACACTCAAAGGGTCCGACACCATACGCGCGCCCAGCACATCGTCGATCGTCAGTGGGTCGCGCATGGCCGCCTCGGGATTGAGCTGCGCCCATTGACGCGCGGCGACGGCGACTTCGGCCAGATGCCGTCGCGTCGTTCCGTACTCATGCATGTGCCGCGCGGCGGCCAGTGCATAGGAAGTGATGGGCGAAATCGGTTCGTAGGGTTGCTCGAATGGCTGAGGGTCGAGCAAGGCGCGGGCTTTTACGCCGGCCTGACGCCCGAAGGTGGCTGTTTTTTGTGTACTGCCGTAGCACACCAGTACCGCATCGCATTGGCCCGCCACCAGCGCCATCACCGATGGCAGCAGATGCGCGACAAAACTGGAACCGCCCAACATCGTCGCCTCGATATAACGTGGCCGCAATCCCAGATACTCGGCCACAGGCATGCTCCACATGGTGGCCGACGAACTGCACGTGGCCAAGCCATCGATGTCGCTCATCGACATCCCGGCATCCGCGACCGCTCTCGCAGCCGCCTGCGCCAGGATTTCCATTTCGGTATATCCGTGGGCCGCCCCCAGACCTGCGTGCCCGACCCCGACGATCGCCACCTGGCCGCGCAAACTCTCCAGATTCATTCTGCAGCCTCCGTCACAAAAACCAGCCGCGGTGCGGCATCCATCTGGCGTATCCGCGCCTGCACCGCCATGCCGATACGCACGTCTGTAGCAGCGATCCCTTCGACCTGACTCATCAGCCGTACACCTTCTTCCAGATCGATCAGAGCGACGTTGTAATCCCCTCCTGCCTCAGGCTTGCGCCGCACGACACTCGTGGAATACACCGTGCCTCGTCCAGACGGACGGATCCAAGTCAGATCCTCTGCACCGCAATGCACACACACAGTACGAGGGAAAAACTGGCAGGCCTGGCAAACGTCACAATGCTGTATCTCAAACCGCCCCTCCGACAGCGCGGCAAAGTAATACGCCTGCGGCCCCACCCCTGCCGCCTCAATGGTCATATCCGCTCCCTTATGGGTATCCAAACTCGTTCTCCTATGCATCTCAGACGTCGCCGAAACTGCGACCTTCACGCACCAGCCGTTGAAGCAGCGGCGCGGGCGTCCACAGCTCGCCATGCTGACGATGAAACCGTTCAATCGTGTTCAATACATTCGCCAGGCCTATCTGGTCGGCATAGAACATGGGGCCGCCACGATGTATGGGAAAGCCATATCCATGGACATAGATCACATCGATATCCGATGCTCTGGCGGCAATACCTTCTTCCAGGATGCGCGCGCCTTCGTTCACCAGGGCATACACCGTACGCTCGATGATCTCGGCATCACTGATGTCGCGACGCGTGATGCCATCCTCGCGGGCACATTGCTCGATCAGCAGATCCACCTCGGGATCGGGCAACGGGCTTCTGCTGTCCTTTTCATAGCGATAAAACCCTGCGCCGGTTTTCTGACCGAACCGTCCGCGCTCGCACAAGGTGTCGGCGACTCTCGAATAACGTTGATGGGCAGGCCGCGTGGGCGCGAGCCGCTTGCGCGCCGCCCAGCTGATGTCCAGTCCCGCCATATCCGCCATGCGCAGCGGTCCCATCGCGAAGCCGAAACGTTGCAGAGCCCCATCCACCTGCGCGGGTGATGCGCCCTCCTCCAGCAGGAAATGGGCTTCACGCGTATAGGGACTCACCATTCGATTACCGACGAACCCATCGCACACCCCCACCAGTACGGGCAGCTTTTTCATGCGGCGCGCCAGTTCAAATACCGAGGCGATGACTTCGTCTGTCGTAGCTGCTCCCCGCACGACTTCAACCAGGCGCATCACGTTTGCGGGGCTGAAAAAATGCGTACCCAAGACCAAGCCGGGCCGACCCGTTGCTTGCGCCAATAGATTGATATCCAGACGTGAGGTGTTCGATGCCAGCACGGTTTCCGGCTTGCATACCTGATCCAACGCGCGGAACAATTCAAGCTTGACAGCCATGTCTTCGAAGGCGGCCTCGATCACCAACTCAGTTTCCGCCAGGTCGGCCAGGCTCAAACTGCAACGAATGCGGGCCAATCGCGCATCACGCTCCTGCTCGGTCAATCGTCCCTTTGCAACGGTTGCGGCATAGTTGCGCTGAATGAGAGCCCAGCCGCGGTCGAGCGCAGCCTGCTCGCGCTCGACCAGAATCACCGTGATGCCCGCGTTAGCGAGGCTCATGGCGATGCCTCCGCCCATCGTTCCGGCGCCCACCACCCCCACGATCTGATACGAGGCATTTGCGCGCGATTGCGCGGGAGGTCTCTGCGCTTTGCGTTCGGCAAAGAACAGGTGACGCTGGGCCTTCGATTGTTCGCCATTGACCAACTCGACGAAACGCTGCCGCTCGTAGACCAGGCCCGCATCAATATCACTGCTGACGGCTTGTTCGATGCAATCTACGCAAGCATCAGGAGCCACGCATCCACGATAAAGACGTGCGCCCTCAGACCGCGCCCGGGCATACACCGCAGGGTCGGCAGGCGCTTGCGCACGGCGTGCGCCCAGCACGCGCGTTTGCAATGGATGTCCAACCTGCTCGAGGGCATAGGCAACCGCTTGCCCCACAAGCTGGCCGTCGAATACCGCATCGATCAGGCCCCATTGCATCGCGGTGCCGGCACCGATGGGATCGCCAGTGACGATCATGCTCAATGCGCGCTCAACACCGATAGCGCGCGGCAAGCGCTGCGTTCCTCCGCCACCGGGCAGAATGCCCAGCTTGACCTCCGGCAAGCCCAACGAGGTATCGGTATGCGCCACGCGATAATGGCAGCCCAGCGCCAACTCCAGCCCGCCGCCCAACACCGTGCCATGCATCGCCGCCACGATGGGTTTGCTGGCCTGCTCACACTGCCGCACGATGTCTCGCAATGTCGGCTCTCGTACCGAAGCAGGGGTATTGAACTCGCGGATTTCCGCACCACCGCAAAACAAGGCACCCGCGCCGGTCAACACAATAGCCTGCACACCGGGATCCGCCAGGGCTGAGGTCAGCGCATCATGCAGGCCCTGGCGTACCGCCGCACTCAAACTATTGACCGGTGCATTATCCAGCGTCAATAGCGCAACACGGCCGCCTGCGCGACGTTCGGTATGAATGGATGCCGTACTCATGCCAGTTCCAACAGGACCTGGCCTTCATCGACCTCGTCACCCACAGCGATCAGGACCTGCGCAACCGTGCCGGCACGCTCTGCCTCCACCGGCAATTCCATTTTCATCGACTCGATGGTGGCTATCGTGTCCCCCTCTGCAACGCGCGCACCGACGGCTACGTTGACTGACAGCACGCGGCCTGCTACCGGTGTTTCCAATTTGCTCATTGTGGTCTCCTTACGATATCTGCGCGGGTTCGCGCGTGGCAGTCAATACACGGCTGGCCATGCCAGTCGAGACTCGCCCTGCACGAAAATCTGCGTCTGCCAACACCTGCATGACAAACGGAATATTGGTTTTGATGCCCTCGATCCGGAATTCGGACAACGCCCGCTCGAGCAGATCGATCGCTCCGGCGCGGGTCGCCGCATGCGCGATGACTTTGGCCACCAAAGGGTCGTAGTGACTCGAGACTCGGCAGCCTGCCGCGTATCCCGTTTCGACACGAACACCGGACATGGCAGGCAGCTCGAATCTCTTCAGCATTCCTGGCGACGGAAAAAAACGTACAGGGTCTTCGGCATAGACCCGCGCCTGCACGGCGTGGCCAATAGGGGCAGGTACGGAATCAAGTACGGTGTCCAGGCGTTCGCCGGCAGCCAATCGCAACTGCGCCGCCACGATATCCACACCGGTGATCTGTTCGGTCACCGCATGCTCCACCTGCAGACGCGTGTTGACTTCCAGAAATGAAAAACCTGTATCCGGGGTGTACAGCATTTCGACGGTGCCAATCACGTCGTAACCCAGGCCGCCGAGAATGTTCTGCAATTGCGTAGACATCGCATCGAGCGCAGCGCGATCGATGCCGGGCGCTGGCGCTTCTTCAATGACTTTTTGATGGCGCCGCTGTGTTGAGCAATCACGCTCGTACAAGCAACGGACATTGCCATACCTGTCAGCCAGGAATTGAAACTCCACGTGGCGAGGTTCTTGCAACAGCTTTTCGAGATACAAATCCGCACGGCCAAAACTGCGGTGCGCCATATCGCGGGCGCGTGCCCATTGCGTTTCGATATCATGCGGCCCAGTCGCAGGCAGCATGCCGATACCACCACCGCCTGCTGCGGGTTTGATCAGCACCGGATAGCCCAGCGCTGCCGCAACGCGCTGCAATTCCTGGGCATCGCCCTCCAACACCGCACTGCTCGCCACCATCGGCATGCCGAGCGCGCGCATCGTTTCCCGCGCCTGCGTTTTGTGGCCGAGCAGACGGATCCAGCGTGGCGAGGGGCCGATGAAAATCAACCCTGCGTCCCCCACCGCTTGCGCAAAGTCCGCATTCTCTGACAGAAAACCATAGCCAGGATGCACAGCATCCACCGCCTGTTCACGTGCGACGCGCAATAGGGTTTCGACATTCAGATAACTGTCGATCGCCGCTGCCGGGCCGATCAAGCATTGATGATCGGCCTCCTGCAAATAAGGCATCGCTGCATCCGCCTCCGAATACACGGCGACAGATTCCATACCCAGCACGCGCAACGCGCGGATAACCCGCCTGGCCACGGCGCCACGATTTGCGACTAGCACCCGTTTCATCTGCCGCTCCTTATGGCCGATAGCCTACGGCGCGCTCGCCGGGTTGGCGTAATGGGATCACTACATCAATGAATTCCCGCAACACGTCACGGGTCTGCGCGGGATCGATAATGTCTTCGACGACGAATGCCTCGGCGCTGCGCATGGGCGAAGTCAAGCTGCGCACACGTTCCTCGATCTCGCGGGCTTTTGCTTCAGGGTCGGTTGCTGCTTCGATCTCGGCCTTGTAAGCAACCTCCAGCCCCCCTTCGATAGGTAGGGATCCCCATTGCGCCGAGGGCCACGCATAGCGAAAATTGAACCTGCCTGCGCTTTGATGTCCGCCCGCGGCCACGCCGAAGGCCTTGCGTACCAGAATGGAACACCACGGCACCGTGGACTGCGCGACTGCCGTCAATGCGCGCACGCCGTAGCGCATCGCGCCTGATTTTTCGGCGGCCAGCCCGATTTGAAAGCCAGGGATATCGACAAAGTTGACTACCGGCAAATGAAACGTCTCAGCCAGATCAAGCAGTCGCGTGAACTTCTCGGCCGCAGGGCCATCCCAACCGCCGCCGTACACATAAGGGTCACTGGCAAACACGGCCACGGGCCAGCCCTCAATGCGCGCCAAACCGGTGATGATGGCCCGCCCCCATCGCCGCCCGATCTCCATGAACGAACCCGGGTCCATCAACGCCTTCACGATGGGCCGCATCTTGTACACGCTGCGACCGTCACGCGGTATGGCGTCGCGTAACCAAGCCAAATCAGGGAGCTCACCCTCGGGCAACGGCCCACGCGCAGGCAATTCGTGCACCGAACGAGGCAGGTATGAAAGAAAGCGGCGCGCCATGACGAATGCCTGCTCTTCGGATTCCGCCTCGTCGTCGACGACGCCATTACGCGTATGGATATCGCTGCCGCCCAATTCGTTCTTGCTCAATACCTGGCCGATACGAGCGACAACAGGCGGACCGGCAATAAACAGCTGCGACGTATCGCGCACCATGACCGAGTAATGACTCGCCGCCACCCTTGCGGCCCCGAGTCCTGCGACGGAACCCAATGCCAGCGACACTACCGGCACGCAAGCCAGATTCTGCGTCATCAGCGGCCACATGCGCAGCTTGGGCAACAGAGTATGCCCTTTGAGCTCGATGTTTCGCACCGAACCTCCGCCGCCCGTACCATCGACCAGCCGGACCAACGGCAGGCGCAGATCGTGTGCCATCTGTTCTGATTCAACCAGCTTGTCGCCCACCGCACCATCGTTGGCGCCGCCGCGCACAGTGAAATCGTCAGCAGCCAGCACGATAGGACGGCCTTGCACACGAGCCCTGCCGATCAGCAGATTGGACGGCATCAGGTCGAGCAATCGTCCTTGCTCGTCGTATTGCGCGCTGCCGGCCAATCCGCCGACCTCGTGAAAGGACCCCGCATCCACCAAACGCTCAATACGTTCCCGCACCGGCAGTTTCCCGCCGTCTCGATGACGCTGAACCTTTTCTGCTCCGCCCATCTGAGCGGCCAGTTTCCTGCGTTGTGCCAGTTCGTCCAGTTCTTTGTGCCACGCCACGCTCTGCTCCTTGTCTTGGTCGGATCGATCAATCGATCTTGATATTGGCGCGCTGAATGAGCGCTTGATTCTGTTTGAGCTCATCGCCGATTTTGGTGCGGAACGCCTCGGGGGATTGCGTCAACGGGCGGCCCTGTAACGCCAGGCGCTGACGTACCGCGGGATCGGACACCACATCGGCAATCGCTTCATTCAACTGCTTCACAATCGCCGGTGGCGTACCGGCGGGCGCAAATATGCCGACCCAGAACGAAATATCGAAATCGGGATAGCCGAGTTCGGCGACAGCAGGAACGTCTGGCAAATCGTGCCAACGATTCGCCGTCGACACCGCCAATGCCTTTAGCTTGCCTGCCTTGATCAACGGCACGCCCGACAAGGTGTCAAAACCAAAGTCGACCTCGTTGGCTAGCAAACCTGCTTCCATGGGCGCCGCGCCCCGGTAGGGCACGTGCAGCATTTGCACGTCGGCCATCGTGGCCAGTTGTGCACCGGCCAGATGCATCAGATTGCCATTGCCGGCAGAGCCATAGCTCACCGACGCAGGTTTCGCGCGCGCCTGGGCGATCAGGTCCTTCACACTACCCACATCGCGCATACGGCTGTTGTTCGGATTGATCGTCAATACAAACGGCACCTCCACCACCGTTGTGACCGGCGCGAAATCCTTTAACGGGTGATAGCCGAGGTCTTTGTAGAGCAACGGATTGACCGTAATGGAACTGGAGTTGCTGACCAGGATGGTGTAGCCATCCGCAGCCGCCTGGGCAACCGCCCGAGCTGCAATCATGCCGTTGGCGCCCGTCTTGTTTTCGACGACGACGGATTGCCCCGTGCGCGCCGACAGAGCGTCCCCCACAATGCGCGCAACGGTATCGATCGTACTGCCAGGGCTGAATCCCACCACGAATTTCACCGGCTCGCTGGGATAAGCCGCATGTGCCGCAACGGTGATCACACTCATTGCCGCGCCAGCCGCAGCCAGCCAATTGCAAAGACGCTTCATCGAAGTCTCCTGATTATGGATATATGTCGCGTCGGACGGTAGCGATAGACCGACGCTGTCGTTAGCTCGATTGCGACGCGCTCAGAGCGTCTTGCACTGCTATGGTTTGGCCGCCCCGGCAACCTGCACCGCTTTGCCCCATTTTTGTTGTTCGGCGGCAATGAAATCGGCAAAGGCCTGCGGCGTGCTGTTGACCACCTCTCCGCCCAACGCCTCGATCCGTTCGCGCATTTTCGGCGTGGCGACGATGCGCGATATATCCTGATAAATGCGTTGCGCGCGCTCCGGCGATAGCGATGCGGGAGCCAGAACACCAAACCAGGTTGCCGCCTCAAACCCCGGCATACCTGCCTCATCGAAGGTCGGCACATTAGCCAATGCAGGGACACGCGTGGCATTTGCGACAGCCAGAGCGCGCAGCTTTCCTGATTCGATCAACGGCAATGCCGACGTGATGGTCGCCAACATCATCTGCACCTGGCCTCCGGCGAGATCGGTAAAGGCGGGCGCATCGCCACGGTATGGGACATGGGTGATCTTCGACTGAGTCGCCAGCTTGAATAGTTCACCGCTCAAGTGCTGGGCAGTCCCATTACCCGGGGATGCAAAATTGACCTCGTTGCCATGTGTCTTCAGGTAGGTCAGAAAGTCAGGCAGTGTGGTCGCCGGGACACCGGGATTGACGACCAGCACCAGAGGAACTTTCGTGACCAAGGTAATGGGCGCAAAATCTTTGACGGGGTCATAGGCGAGATCCGGATATAGATACCCGCTGATGGTGTGCGCCGAAGTCGTCATATACAAGGTATAGCCGTCACCCGGCGCACGTGCGACAGCGGCGGCTGCAATCGTGGTCCCTGCACCGCTCTTGTTTTCAACAACGACGGGCTGTTTCCAGAGTTGCGTCAATTGTTCGGCAACAGCACGCGCAACCACATCTGTGGCGCCACCCGCGGGATAAGGAACAGTCATGCTGACAGGCTTGGCCGGATACGAATCCGCATAAGCAGCAGCGCCGATTAACGCAGCGGCACAGAGACCTGCGCGCATCCATTGTTTGAGCATTTTTACGAATCTCCTCTTGTCATTTGCGAGCGGTTTGCTTTATTCTTGGTGTTCTGTTTAGCAGAACGTATATTCTATTTTATAGTTTTAGCCACTTTAGGTGTCAACAAGAAAATGCTGTCATCCAGGTTTTCCCCAACCTGCAGGCAGCCATGCCAAAACGAGGAACTACGTGCATGCCAGCCGCATCCGCATCCCCTAATACCGTCAAGCCCCTGCTGATTTCTGGCGAATGGATCACCACTGCCGACAGCACTTTTGAATCGATCAATCCCGCAAGCGGATCAGCCAACTTTCTGATCAGCGCGGCGTCGGAGTCACTGGTTGATCAAGCTGTCGAATCCGCATGGCAAGCGGTGCGCCAGCCTGCCTGGCGCGATATGCTGCCGCACAAACGGGCATCCATACTGCGTGCGATTGCCGACGGCATGGAGCGTCATGCCGACACATTGGCGCGCCTGCAGATGATCGAGAACGGCAAAGTGTGGGCCGAATGCCAAGCACAAGTCGCCAGCGCCGCGGCCACGTTCCGTTATTACGCCAGCGTCTGCGAGACCTTGAATGCAGAGGTCACGCCATCTCGCGGCAACTATTTGTCGATGACGCAGTACGAGCCCTATGGCGTAGTCGTAGCGATCACACCATGGAATTCGCCCATGACCATGGAAGCGCAAAAGGTTGCACCAGCGCTCGCAGCGGGTAATGCCGTCATCTTGAAACCCTCCGAGGTCACCTCCTCACCGGCTCTCGAATTAGGGCGCATTGCCTTGGAGGCCGGCTTGCCGCCGGGCATTCTGAATGTGGTCACGGGTCTGGGGGCTACCGTTGGGAAACGACTGGTAGAGCATCCCGGCGTACGCATGGTGTCTTTTACCGGCGGCACCGCCAGCGGTCGCGCGATTGCGCTCGCCGCGGCAGAGAAACTCATGCCCGTGGCGCTAGAACTAGGCGGAAAATCGCCTCATATTGTGTTCGCGGACGCCGACTTGCCCAAAGCAGTGGAGGGCGTGATCGGCGGCATCTTCGAGGGCAGCGGCCAATCTTGTGTGGCAGGGTCGCGACTCTATGTGCAACGAAGTATCGCCCCGCAATTCATCGACATGCTGGTGAAGCGGGCGTCGCAACTGAAAGTGGATTTGCCCGATGCAGCAGGTGCGCAAATGGGCCCGATTGCCTCGTTCGCCCATCGCGAAAAAATCGAGCGCATGGTTGGCACCGCATTGGCTGACGGCGGCGAGGTCCTGCTGGGCGGCCAACGCCCCACTGTCGATGCACTGCAATCGGGCGCATTCTATCTGCCCACGATTCTGGGCAGCCTCACGCGCAACGCCCATGTCGTACGTGAAGAAATTTTTGGCCCCGTTCTATGCGCGCTGCCCTTCGACGACGAAGACGATCTGATCGACCAGGCGAACGATAGTGCCTATGGCTTGGCCTCGGGTATCTGGACCGCAGACTATCAACGCGCGTGGCGCGTGGCTCGCCGTCTGGAGGCGGGCAGCGTCTGGATCAACACCTACAAACAGCTGTCGATTGCGACGCCCTTTGGAGGCTTTAAGCAAAGCGGTATCGGGCGCGAGAAAGGCTTGTCGGGGCTGCGTCTGTACCAGCAAACCAAGGGCATTTATTGGGGCATGTAAGCCTTTTTCCATCTCTAGGAGACTATTCACATGACGAATTTCCAGCATGCCGGATTCATCGGCATGGGCGTAATGGGCGAGCCCATCTGCCGCAACCTGGCGCAAAAAGGCGGACTGCCCGTGCGAGGTTTCGACAGCAATCCTGAACCCCTGCAGCGCCTGGCGGCGCACGGCGTGATCACGGCGGCTTCGGTGGCCGAAGTTGCGCAGAATAGCGACATCGTATTTTTGTCACTGCCGTCGGGCGAAGTCGTCGCGGAGGTCGCACGCGGCCCTCAAGGCCTATTGGCTCACACCCGACCTGGACAAATCATCGTCGATACCAGCACCTCGCCCATCGACGTGACGCGAGCGCTGGCCGATGAATTTGCTGCACGTGACGCGGTCTTTATTGATGCCCCCGTCGCGCGTACCCGCGCAGCAGCAGAATCAGGCACATTGTCGGTCATGGTGGGCGGTGACGCGGGCGTCTTTGAACAAGTGCGCCCGCTCATTGCAACCTTTGCCTCCGAGATCACCCATTGCGGCCCGGTCGGCAGCGGCCAGGTCGTAAAGATCCTGAACAATATGGTGTTATTCGAAACGGTGACGGCGCTGTCCGAAGCACGGGCGATTGCGCGCCGTGCCGGCGTGGACCCGCAGATCTTGCTCGAGACGTTTACGCGTGGCTCGGCGGACAGCTTCGCGTTGCGCAACCATGGCTTAAAGGCTATGCTGCCCGGAAATTTTCCCGAGAAAGCTTTCTCGGTCGAGTACGCCCGCAAGGACCTGCGCTATGCGCTGGCCCTGGCGGCACAGACCGGCGTAAATGCGTCAGGCGCCCGCAATGTCGATGATTGGTTCGCTGCCGCCATCGAACAGGGTCAGGGCACCTGCTATTTCCCGGTCATCAGTCGATACATCGATGCGGACTCGGCCGGCCCCGATTAACTTCTTGCCCGACCAATGAACCGCAGCTCGCAACCTGAACCCTCCTCCGACGGCGTCGCCGCCGTCGAACGTGCCCTGTCCATCGTCGACGCCATCGCGCAGCGGACGGAGGCCATCAGCCTGGCCGACCTCTCGCGGGCCACAGGGTTCTACAAGAGCACATTGCTGCGGCTGATCGCCTCGCTCGAAAAATCAGCATTGGTCGTACGCCGTGCGGACGGCCGCTACGCGTTGGGCACCTATGCCCATCGCCTGGGACGCGCCTATGAGGCCACCTATCGTCTCGCCGAGGCCGTCCAGCCGCTATTGCAGCAGTTGGTCGACCAAGGCACGGAAAGCGCATCGTTCCATGCCTACCACGATACGCAGTCGCGCGTGTGCCTGTTACGCGTAGACTCGCATCACTCCACACTGGATCGTATTCGCGTGGGAGACCTGCTGCCGCTGGACAA
The DNA here is from genome assembly GCF_002261185.1 of Bordetella genomosp. 4. Lineage (GTDB taxonomy): Bacteria > Pseudomonadota > Gammaproteobacteria > Burkholderiales > Burkholderiaceae_B > Bordetella_A. Next base: position 131,648 of record NZ_NEVQ01000009.1, on the reverse strand, counting down.
AGGGGCAGCAGGCCGATTGTTGACGACCTATCTGGTCAAGCGCCAGACGCTGCCACCGTCCGAGCTGACGCTCATCTCCATGGGCGAACGGGATCCGAATTGCGCGGCCGTGGCCTGCCCGGTGTTCGGGCCAGACGGAGAAATGTGCGGGGCGATCTCGTTATCCGGGCCGAAAGAGCGCTTTACGCCGGCAGCCATCAAAAAAATGTCGCGGCTGGCCAATCAGGCTGCTGCGGCGGCGACGCAGGCACTCGGAGGGAGATGGCCGGCTGGTAAAGGGTGAAGTGGGCTGGAGTGTGTGGAGTGCTTATGGACGTCGATGCGGGGCAGTGGCTGCGTGGGGGCTTCACGTGGTCGGTCCGGCGCCCTGCGCGCCGGACACCGTGTTCGCTCACCTCGTCCGCGCCTTCGCGCTCCCTACGGTGTCCGCTCCACTCGACCACGAGGCGCCCCCACGCAGCCACTGCCCCGCATCGACTCGCAGTAACTCAAGCTCATCACATCGCTGGCACGGCTTTCTTGCTTGGCATTTTTCTGCGTCAGCCTGGGTGAAGAGAAAGATCTTGCAGGGCTGCGATGACCGGGTGCCCTGCACACCCGGTCATCGCGTTCGGAATCTGCATGCAGAGGCTGTGGCACCGTTACTCGACAAAAGATCTCTCGAGTCACATTGACGTAATGCCACGCATGGCACTCGTTGTAATGCCATCATAGTGAGCGCAAATCACGTCCGCGCATGAACTCTGATCCAGAGCACGGGTATGCTACGCATACGCCGGCAGAAAACCCGCGCTACGCATCATCGCCGCAAGCCTCACTCGCGGCCAAGCAGATCTTCCAATCAGGCACCACGCCACCCCGTCGCATGCCCGGACCGAACGCTTGAGGTGGGCGCGCAGGGCGGCCGCCGAAAGCAGCACCGTAAGATCTTTCTCTTTACCAATGCGGCTGCAAAAAAACGCCAAGCAAGAAAGTCGTGCCTGCGATGCAGAGAGCTCTAATTGCTGCCAGTCGAGCCGAGGCAATCGGCCCGGCCGGGCGCCTCAAAGTCGAGTGGAGCGGACACCGTAGGGAGCGCGCAGGCGCGGACGAGGTGAGCGAACACGGTGTCCGGCGCCCGCGCGCCGGACCGACTTTGTGAAGCCCGGCCGGGCCGATTGCCTCGGCTCGACGACCATCAGAACTCACTCCCCCCCGTCAGCCGCCCCCTTCCCCAGTCCAAGATAACTCTCAATCACCCGCGGATTCCCCGCCAACTCCCGCGCCGGCCCGTGCAAGATCACTTCACCTGTCTCCAGCACATACCCATAATCAGCCACCTGCAACGCCGCCCGCGCATTCTGCTCGACCAGCAAAATCGCCACACCTGTCTCACGCAAACGCGCAATGATGTGAAAAATCTCGCGAACAATGCGAGGCGCCAATCCCAGGCTAGGCTCATCCAGCATCAGCAAACGGGGTTTAGCCATCAACGCCCGCCCTACAGCCAGCATCTGCCGCTCACCGCCCGAAAGCGTACCCGCCTCCTGACGACGGCGCTCTTTCAACCGGGGGAATAAGGTAAACACTTCTTCCAGCGCATCTCGCCAACCGCTTTCGCGCGCACGATAACGGCGAAAGCCTCCCAGCAAGAGATTGTCCTCGACCGACATGCTCCCAAACAATTCGCGACGTTCGGGCACCAGCGACATGCCCGCCCCAACACGGCGCTCCACACCCCACCCGGACACATCCGCCCCGGCATAATGCACTGCACCTGAAGCGTGCCCCGTCGTCGGCAAAGCCCCCATCATCGCATTCAACAACGTGGATTTGCCCGCACCGTTCGCGCCAATCACCGTCACGATGCTGCCAGGAGCCACCGTCAATGAGGCCTCGTTCAACGCACCGACTTTGCCATAGCGAGCGCTGAGCCCCCGCACATCGAGGATCACATTTTGAGCTTGCGTCATTGCACACTCCCCGTTACCGGTGCGCCTTGATCGGCTTCGGGCAGATCATCGTCGATTCCGCCCAGATAGGCTTCCAGCACCGCAGGATTCTGCTGAACCTCCGCCGGGACGCCCTCGGCCAACTTGGTGCCAAAGTCCATGACAACCAGATGATTGGTCAACCGCATCACAAAATCCATATCGTGCTCGACCAGCAAAATACTCATGCCCTCGGCACGCAATTGCTCAAGGACTTGTGCCAATTCCTGCTTTTCCTTGTAGCGCAAGCCGGCCGCAGGCTCGTCCAACAACAGCAAGATCGGATCGCTCGCCAACGCGCGCGCGATTTCCAGAATGCGTTGTTGACCCAAAGCCAGGTTGCCCGCCTGCTCGTACAGATAATCGCCCAAGCCTACGCGCTTGAGTTGCGTGGCAGCCTCGTGCAACAAGCGGGCTTCCTTGGCCCGGTCTGCATGCAACGCCCCCGCCACAACACCGACATCCGCACGCATGTGCGCACCCAGCGCGACGTTTTCGAGCACGGACATCCCCGGCAAAAGCTGCACGTGCTGAAAGGTACGTCCAACGCCACGGCGCGCAATATCGCGTGCGCTGCGGCCATTGATGGATTCGCCCAGAAAACGAACCTGGCCGCGCGTCGCCGGCAACACGCCGCTGATCAAGTTGAAGGTCGTGCTTTTACCCGCGCCGTTCGGACCGATCAGGCCCACGATCTCGCCAGCACGGACTTTGAACGAAATATCGTTGACCGCAACCAGGCCGCCGAACTCTTTGCGTATGCCTTCTACGTCAAGCACCAGCTCACCGCGTTCTGGACGATCGCGATGTGGCAAGGCCTCTGCGTCGGGAGGCGGCGCCCGATGGCGACGCGATCCCTCGCTGCCCGTCAAACGAGCCCAACCCGCAGACAAGATCGGCCACAAGCCATTCGCGGCATACTGCAGCACCAAAATGAGCAACACGCCAAAAACGATGAGCTCGAAATTGGCATCGGTGTCCAGCAACTTGGGCAGCAGATTCTGCAATTGGTCTTTCAAACCCAGAATCACGGCGGAGCCCACCAATGCGCCCCAGACGTGCCCCGCGCCGCCCACGACAGCCATGAACAGGTATTCGATACCGTAGTTCAAGCCGAACGGGCTGGGACTGACGGCGCGCTGCATGTGCGCATAGATCCAGCCCGACAAGCAGGCCAGCAAGGCAGCCCATACAAAGATAATGATCTTGTATGCGCCGGTGTTTACCCCCATCGACTCGGCCATGCCCGCACCGCTTTTCAGCGCACGGATAGCGCGGCCCGGACGGGAGCTGAGCAAGTTGCTGGTGGCCCACAACGACAACAGCAGGAACACCCAGATCAGGTAGTAAATATGACGGCCATTGGCCAATGAAAAACCGAACAGGCTGATCGGTTCCAGGCCCGCGATCCCGTCATGCTTGCCTAGCCAGTCCAGATTGCCGAACAAGAAATAGAGCGACAGGCCCCAGGCAATGGTGCCCAATGGCAAATAGTGGCCGGACAGACGCAAGGTGATCAGGCCCAGCAAATAGGCGATGACCGCGGTGAACAAGAGCCCAGCTACCAAGGCCAGCCACGGCGAAGTGTCGTAATGACTGGTCAACACGGCCGTGGTGTATGCCCCCAGCCCGACAAAGGCTGCCTGGCCAAACGAGGTCAAGCCGCCCACGCCCGTCAACAACACCAGCCCCAGCGCCACCATCGCGGCCAGCCCGATGTAATTGAGCTGCGTGATCCAGAACTCGGGCGTCGCAGGCACCATGGGCAATATTGCCACCAAGGCGATGAATGCGATTAACAGAATACGGTTGCTCATGGCGATCACTCCTCGTCATCCGTATGGTGGCTGCTGAACGATCGCCACACGAGCACCGGAATGATCAGCGTGAACACAATGACTTCCTTGTAGGCACTGGCCCAAAATGAAGAAAACGCCTCGAGCACACCCACCAGCACCGCGCCTGCGGCCGCCAGAGGATAGCTGGCCAACCCGCCTATGATGGCGCCCACAAAGCCTTTCAGGCCGATCAGAAAGCCCGTGTCGTAGTACACCGTCGTGATCGGTGCGATCAGCATGCCGGACATGGCGCCGATCGCTACCGCCAATGTAAAGGTCAAGCTGCCCGACATCGTTGTGCTGATGCCGACCAGTCGCGCGCCGCGGCGATTCACCGCCGTCGCGCGCAACGCACGGCCATACAGGGTTTTGCCAAAGAACAGCCACAGCGCCAGAATCAACAGCGCGCAAGTCCCGACGACAAAGAGGCTTTGTGCCGACCACGTGGCAGGCCCAAGATTCACCTGCCCGCTGACAAAGGCCGGCGTACGCCATCCCTCTGCGCCAAAGAACACCAAGGCCAGTCCCGTCAGCGCAAAGTGCACCGCCACGGAGACAATCAATAGAACCAACACCGACGCCTCGGCCAACGGCTGATACACAATGCGGTAGATCATCGAACCCATCGGAATGATCAGCACCAAGGCGAGCAACATATTCAGCCACAGCGAGTTATCCGGCGCGGCATAGGCCGAGGCCAACCATAACAACGCCAGCGGCAGGATCACACACGTCAATACGACTTTGGGCAACGCGGCCCAACTGCCAGTACGTACAGCGCGCACCAGTTCCAGCACAAGCACCACAGCGCCTAACAACGGCAACAGATAGGCGGTGCCCGGCACGCGGCCATTGACCAGCATGGCCAAGGTCAACGCGCCAAACGCGACGAACTCGCCCTGAGGAATAAAGATGACGCGCGTCACAGTGAATACCAGGACCAGCGCCATACCCAGCAATGCATAGATGGCACCGTTGACGATACCGTCCTGCAACAGGATGAGGGCAATTGAAAAATCCATGAAACTGCCTTATGGGATTCTGACAAGACTGCCTGATGACACTGATACGTCATCAGGATTGACGTGGATTATCGCGGATATGACACACCGGCCCTCAGGCCGGTGTATTGAAAAACCAGCAGACGTCAGCGCCACGTCGGCGATGGCTGCCTCACAGGTCGGGCTGGTACACCCACTTGCCTTTTTCGACTTTGACCATGACGCGCGAGCGCTCGTCAAAACCGGCATGATCGGTGGGGCTCATGTTGAACACACCTTGCGAGGCGGGCAGATTCTTGATGCCTTCCAGCGCATCGCGCAACGCCGCACGAAATTCCGGGGTGCCGGGTTTCGCGCCGCTCTTTAGTGCCTGGGGCAAGGCCGCCACAATCAACTGACCGGCGTCCCACATATGGCCGCCAAAGGTATTGGTGGTACCGGCGCCATATTTGCCTTCGTAGGCCGTGGTGTAGGCCAGGGCCGATTTTTTCACCGGATTGCTGTCAGGCAATTGCGCCGCGACGAGCAATGGACCTGCAGGCAGCAGCATGCCGTCGCAATCTGCACCGCAAACGCGCAACACGTCATTGTTGGCCGCACCGTGCGTTTGATAAATCGTGCCTTGGTAATTGCGCGCGCGCAGTTCTTTTTGCGGCAGCGCCGAAGGCGTGCCGGCGCCTGCGATGAGAATCGCATCGGGCTTGGCGCTGACCAATTTCAGCACCTGGCCCGTAACGCTCGTGTCCGTGCGGCCGTATTTTTCGATCGCCGTGATCTCGATGCCCTTGCCCTTGACGGCCTCGCGCATCACTGCCAGCCAACCATCACCGTAGGCATCGGCAAAACCGATGAAGCCCAAGGTTTTCACCTTGGACTTGGCCAAGGCATCGGCCAAGGCGCTGGCCATCAATGCATCGTTTTGCGGCGTCTTGAACACCCAGCGGCGTTTGTCATCCACCGGCTCGACGATCTTGGCGCTCGCAGCGACACTGATCATCGGGACTTTGGCTTCGGCGGCAACGTCCACCATGGCCAAGGAGCCGGGCGTGACGGAAGTCCCCACCAACACGTCGACCTTGTCGTCGGACACGAGTTTGCGCGAGTTTTTCACGGCCTGAGTCGTGTCGGTCGCATCGTCCAGCACGATCCATTCGATTTTTTGACCGGCGACTTCGGTGGGCAGCAACGCTACCGTGTTGCGCTCAGGGATCCCCAGCGATGCAGCGGGGCCTGTGCTGGCGATGGTGACCCCCACTTTGACTTGGGCACTGGCCAGTAGCGGCAGGCTCAGCGCCACAGCCGCGGCGGCCGCGGACAAGCCGAAATACTTGCGCGTCATGTTGTTGTCTCCTGTGTGGGCTCTTGTTATGGCCCCGAAAGCGGGAAAACGAGCCCGGTTGATGTTATACAGAAATTCAAATATTTGAGCCAGAAGTGTATCAAATAGCCTTCAAATAAAACCCCGTGACTTCCCTAGTCCGCCTTCGGATGCGTGCAAACATGACGGCGAAAAAGTGATTCCGCATGAAGCCTGCCGCCGCTCGTGGGACCGACGGGTCAGCCGCGCTTGGCGAAGACTGTTCCTGTCCGTTCACACGGCCAGCCGGGCAAGCCAAAAATCAAATGCATTCAACAATAGCGAATGTTGCCTCTGACCGAGAACGGCGTCATTAAGGGGATTCCCGCAGAATCGGCCACACGCGTTCGACGCGCCATGCCACCCATGAGGCAACGGCGACTTTGACCAGATCGCCGGGGATGAAGACCAACATCGCCATCATCGCTTTGCCCAAGCCCATCTGCGTCACTGAGGCGAGCCACGGCACGCCGATCAGATACACCGCGCCAATACCGCCGGCGATGCACGCCAGGCCATATGCCAGCACGGTCCTGACGCTCTGGCCTGGGGCACGGACCCAGCTACGCGCAAGCCAGCCTGTCACAAAGGCGCCCAGCGCCATGCCGAACAGAAAGCCGCCAGTCGGCCCGAAAAACACGCCCAGCCCGCCACGTCCGCCGGGCAGCACGGGCAGTCCGATCGCAGCCAGCAGCAAATACAGCGAGCAAGCCAGCCCGCCGCGCACCGGCCCCAACATGGCTCCCGTCAGCATCACGCCCAGGCTCTGCAAGGTCACCGGCACCGGAATAGCCGGCAGGGGGATAGGCGGCACCAGACTCAGCACCACAATCAATGCCGCGAACAGCGCAATCAATACGGTATCTTGGGTTTTCACTATTCACCACGCGCATCAATGGCCTGAGCGACTTGCTGGGCCCGTTTCAATGTCCGCACCACCAACGGCACCATCAATGCCAGAGGATGTCGGGCCAAACCGCGTGCCGCCTGGGCCTCGCGGATTTCCTGATAATGCCGCCAGATTTCCGGCACGAAACGCAAGGTCAACGCCAAGGCAAGCGCTACTTTTCCTGCGTCCACCCATCCTAGCCGGTCCAGCGGGGACAAAGCGCGTTCGCAGACGGCGATCAGGTCCGAACTCCTGGTCGACAGCGTCACCGCCAAAGCCAGCCCGACCAAGGCTGCGATGCGCAGCAATACGATAGCCGCAGACAGCCAGCCCTGGAACACCACGGCGAACACACCAATGGCAACCAGCACCCAAACCAGCCCACGTACCTGACGCCAGCAAGCCGCCGCGCCTACGCCGGTAGACCACACCAGCACGCAAGACACCGCGAACGCAACTGCCAGCCCCCAGACATTCTGCACCAAAAACAGGCCGATGCCTGCGATCACCAGCGCCGCCAATTTATAGCCGGCAGGCAGCCGATGCAGCCAGCGATCACCCTTTATATACAGGGGCTCGATCATCACGCGCAGTGCTCCCGATACCAGCGCAATGCAGGGCCGGGACTGTCGTCCGCGGCGATCTGGCCGTCAACGACCACCAGGACACGATCGAAGTCCTGCAGCAATTCCAGATCATGGCTGACGACGACGGCTTGCTGCTCCAGCCCGGCAATCGCGCGGGCGACCCGATTACGATTGCGCAGATCCAGTTGCGTCGTAGGCTCGTCAAACACCACCAGGGCCGGCCGCATCACCAGGACCGATGCCAACGCCACCAATTGGCATTCGCCGCCGGATAAGGTGTGGCTCGCCCGATCCGCCAGGTGCCCTACTCCCAAGCCGTCCAGGCTGGCTTGAATACGCTGCGCCGACTCGTCTGCGGACAGGCGTTGCGCTTTCAGGCCAAACGCCATGTCCTCGCGCACAATGGGGTATACGATTTGATTTTCGGGGTTCTGAAACACGAACCCCACCTGACGGCGAATCGCCTTGATATCGTGCCGGGTATCCAGGCCATCAAGGGTCACCCGGCCGGCCGTCGGCAACACCAGGCCATTGAGCAGCTTGGCAAAGGTGCTCTTGCCGGCGCCATTCGGGCCGACCACGCCCACCCGGCGCTGATCGAGGGTCAAACTCACCCCCCGCAATGCCTGGGAATGCGGCGTGGCAACAACGGCGTGTTCAAACTCGATTAACATGGGGCGGAATTATGCCCGAACCCCATGCTTGAACCATTTCAATCATCCGGGCTCCAAGAGGTGACATGGAAAAAGTACGTAAAACCGACGAGGAATGGCGCGCCCAACTGACGCCGCAAGAATACGCGGTCGCGCGCCAAAAGGGCACCGAGCGTGCCTTTACGGGCCGTTATTGGGACACCACACAGCTGGGCATTTACCGTTGCATCGGCTGTGGCACCCCGCTATTTGCCTCGGACACCAAATTCGACGCCGGCTGCGGCTGGCCCAGCTATTTCGAGCCTATCGACCCAGCGCGAGTGCGCGAGGAACGCGATACCTCTCATGGCATGGTGCGCACCGAAGTCCTGTGCAACATCTGCGACTCCCATCTGGGCCATGTCTTCCCCGACGGACCGGAGCCCACCGGGCTGCGTTATTGCATCAACTCGGTATCGCTCAAATTCGAACCCCTCGAGAACGAATGAAGAAATTCCTGTTTGACCTGTTTCCGCTGATTCTTTTCTTCATCGCGTACCGATTTGCCGATATCTATACCGCGACAGCGGTAGCGATCGCCGCCTCGGTTGCCCAGTTTGTCTGGTTACGGGCAACAGGCAAACGTATCGAAATGACACATTGGATCAATCTGTCGGTCATCGTGATTTTTGGCGGCGCGACCTTGTGGCTGCACAGCGATGTGTTCATCAAATGGAAGCCCACCGTCCTGTATTGGTTGTTTGGCGGCGCCCTGCTCGGTTCTCGTTTCCTGTTCGGCCGCAATCTGATGCGCCGGCTGCTCGGTACTCAAATTGAACTTTCCGATACAGCCTGGGACAAACTCAACCTGAGCTGGGCCTTGTTTTTCCTGGCCGCCGGCGCCATTAATCTGTACGTGGCGTTTTCCGGCCATTTCACGGAATCGCAATGGGTGAATTTCAAGGTCTTCGGGCTGATGGGGTTGCTGCTGGTATTTGTGATTGGCCAGTCGCTGTGGCTCAGCAAGCACATGCAGCATCCCAGCCAACCAGAGGCCAACGATCCCCAACGCGAAATAGGCAAAGACTGATGCTCAAGCGAGGACTCATCGTCCGATTTTCGTCAGTTTGAGTCGTCTGCTTGTATTCTGTATTTAAGGTTTGATCGTTTTACCCATCGTTCATTGTTTTACTCATGCCCGACAACACCACTGACCGCATCGCGCTGATACGCACCCGCCTGGCTGCCCTGGAGCCGACCGCACTGGACATCCGCGACGACTCGCACCTGCACGCCGGGCATGCGGGTGCACAGGGTGGCGCAGGCCATTACCATGTACGTATCGTGGCCTCGCGCTTTGCCGGTTTGACGCCTGTTGCCCGGCATCGTCTGGTGTATGATCTTTTGCAAGACCTGATCCCTCATCCTATCCATGCGCTTGCGCTTGACGCCCAAGCCCCTCTGACAAATTCCTAAAGGAAATCCATGAAACGCATCGTGATGCTGGCCGCTGCTTGCGCGGTCGCGGTACCCGCATTTGCGCAGAACGTCGCCACCGTCAATGGCAAGGCGATCTCTCAGCAAAGCCTGGATCAATTCGTCAAACTGCTGGTCAGCCAGGGCGCAACCGATTCGCCGCAACTGCGCGAACAGGTCAAGCAGGAAATGATCAACCGCCAGATCTTCGTCCAGGCGGCCGAAAAAGACGGCATCGCCAAACAAGCCGACGTCCAGACCGAAATCTCGCTGGCCCGCGAAGGCATCCTCGTTCGCGCGCTGATGGCCGACTACCTGAAAAAGCACCCCATCACCGACAAGCAGATTCAGGACGAGTACAACAAGGCCAAGCAGCAACAAGCCGGCCAACAGGAATACAAAGTCCGCCACATCCTCGTCGAAGACGAGAAAACCGCCAACGACTTGCTGGCGCAGATCAAGAAAGACAAAAGCAAGTTTGCCGATCTGGCCAAGAAAAACTCCAAGGACCCTGGCAGTGGCGCCAATGGCGGGGACCTGGGCTGGGCAGCTCCCACCAACTACGTCAAGCCGTTTGCTGACACCGTCGGCAGCCTGAAGAAAGGCCAACTGGCCGACAAGCCGGTACAAACGCAGTTCGGTTGGCACATCATCGAGGTCGAGGACACCCGTCCGGTGGAATTCCCCCCGCTCGATCAAGTCCGTCCGCAACTCGAAGAAATGCTGCGTCAGCAGGCTCTGGGTGAATACCAGAAGCAATTGCGCGACAAAGCGACGATCAAGTAATGCTGACGATGTGCCTGGCTGCAGTTTAGTACTGTGGTCAGGTTTGGCCGGCGGCGTTGGTTAACGGCTCTTGCTGGCGTTGCATGATGATTGTGTACGTGAAAAAGGCCCTGGTTTTTTAACTGGGGCTTTTTTATCGCTGTTGGTTTATGGGCGTTTGCTGCTCGTGATTGTCTCTCTGAAAGCGTCCCTGTCGCGTGCCTGGGCGTGGCGCCGGGCCTATCGCACGGACTCGGCCCATGACCAGGGGCCTCGGTCCGCTGCGCGGACTGAATCCGTGCTCAACGGCCCGCCGCCACGCCCAGGCACGCGACAGGGACTCATGATGAGGGAATGCAACGAGGGCTGATTGCCATCCGTGTTTTTCGAAACCGACTTTGGCAATGCGGTGGGTTGAGCTAGTGCCATTCGGCCATCGTGAACTCAACACAACAGAGTTGATGCAGCAAAGCGCATGACATCCGTCACCGGAAGACATTGCGAGCAGGAGGTCGGCGTGTAAAAGCCCCGCCGGGCCGTTGAGCCGCGATTTAGCCCGCGAAGCGGGCCGAGGCCCCTGCTGACGGGCCGAGTCGCGGCGATAGGCCCGGCGGGGCTTTTACACGCCGACCTCCTGCGCCAAAAGAACTCCACCCGAAGCATGCCACAGACAGCCCCCCAGCATCCCCAAAGACCCACACGCTACGCCTTCAGCCTACTGCCCCAGGAAGCATTTTTTTCCTCAAAACAGGATCAGCGCAAGATCAAACGCCCAACAGAGCCTTCAACCCATCCTCATCCAACACCGTCACGCCTAATTCCTGCGCCTTGGTGAGCTTGCTGCCAGCCTCTTCCCCCGCCACCACATAAGCGGTTTTCTTGGAAACCGAGCCACTGACCTTCCCCCCCGCCGCCAGGATGTACCGAGTGGCCTCGTCACGCGTCCAGGTAGGCATGGTGCCGGTCAAGACAAACGTCTTGCCTGCCAGCGCATTGCCCTCGGGCCCTGCTTCGGCAACCGCATGTACACCTTGAGCCTTGAGCAGCTCGATGATTTCACGGTTATGCGGCTCGGCAAAAAAGCGTCGAATCGAACCGGCAACGACAGGACCAACATCAGGCGCACCGCACAAGGCGTCCTCGTCAGCGTCCATGATGGCCTCGATGCTGCCGAAATGACGGGCCACATCGCGAGCCGTGGTCTCGCCTACATGGCGAATGCCCAACGCAAACAACAGACGCCCTAAAGTCGGCGTACGCGCCTTGTCGATCGCCGCCACCAGGTTTTCGGCGGACTTCTTGCCCATGCGATCGAGAGCGGCCAATTCAAATGCCGTCAGGCTGTACAAGTCGGCCAACGACTTGACGCGCCCGCTTTCGACCAATTGATCGACCAGCTTTTCGCCCAGGCCATCAATGTCCAGCGCTTTACGTCCCGCGGCATGCCAGAGAGTTTGTTTGCGCTGAGCCGCACAGAAAAGTCCGCCCGTACAGCGGGCAATCGCCTCGTCCTCTGTGCGCTCGATCGCCGAGTCGCAGATGGGGCAGCGAGTCGGCATGATGAACTCGCGTGCGTCCTGCGGCCGTTGGCTCAAGACGGGACCCACGACCTCGGGAATCACGTCGCCAGCGCGACGCACGATGACGGTGTCGCCGATACGGACGTCTTTGCGGCGGATTTCGTCCTCGTTATGCAATGTGGCGTTGGTGACCGTGACGCCGCCCACAAAGATAGGCTGCAATCGGGCCACCGGCGTGATGGCGCCGGTGCGTCCCACCTGCACTTCGATATCCAGTAATCGTGTGGTGGCTTCTTCGGCGGGGAATTTGTGCGCGACAGCAAAGCGCGGCGCGCGTGCGACGAAACCCAGCACTTTTTGCGCCGCCAGGGAATCGACTTTGTAGACCACGCCATCGATGTCGTACGGCAAGCCCGGCCGTTCACGACCGACTTGTTCGTAAAACGCCAACAGGCCTTCGGCGCCCGTGACGCGTTTGTTGTACTGCGTGTTGACGGGCAGGCCCAATTCGGCCAGCCAGTTCAACATCGCGCCATGCGAGTCGTGCGGCAGTGTCGATTGCTGGCGTGCATTGCCGGTGGGCTCCTCGAACAAACCGGGTTGCGTGCCCGGCAAGCCGTGAACTTCGCCCCAACTATAGGCAAAGAACCGCAGTGGACGCTGAGCCGTAATGCGCGGGTCTAATTGACGCAAGCTTCCTGCCGCCGCATTACGCGGATTGACGAACACCTTTTCGCCGCGCGCGGCTTGGGTACGATTCAAACGCTCGAAGTCGGCGCGATTCATCAGGACCTCGCCGCGTACCTCCAGCACGCGAGGTGCCGCGCCTTTCAAACGCAGAGGAACGACGCGAATCGTACGCACGTTGGCCGTCACATCCTCGCCGGTCTGACCGTCTCCGCGTGTCGCCGCCTGGACGAGCACGCCGTCCTCGTAGCGCAAACTGATGGCCAAGCCGTCGAATTTCAACTCACAGAAGTACTCTGGAGATTGATCCAGGCGCAACAGACCCGCACCGCGCAGGGTGTCGGAGACGCGACGGTCAAACGCCTGGACATCCTCGGCCTCGAAGGCATTGCCCAAGGACAACATCGGCACGGCATGTTGCACGCTGCCAAATGCGGCCAAGGGTGCCGCCCCCACCCGTTGGGTAGGCGACTCGGGTGTGATCAGCTCGGGATGCTCGGTTTCCAGTTTGACCAGTTCACGCATGAGCGCGTCGTAGTCGGCATCTGAAATCGTGGGCGCATCCTGCACGTAGTAGTGCACATTGTGCTGCTCGATCTCGTGACGCAGCTCGGCGGCCCGCTGCGCCTCTTCGGTGGCGCTGGCGTGCTCAGCCATCAGGCAAACACCCTTTGTGCGCGCTCACTGCCTGCGGGCAAGCCGGCTTGGTCCAATTGCTGAAACAGCTTTTGCAACTGCTCGTCGATGCCGGTTTCCATGCCATCGACCACGGACTTGCCTTGATCGTCGACCAGTTCTGCCTGTAAACGCCGGGCCAGGTCGCGACCCACATCGACCATGCGACCAAATGCGCGCGGATCTTCGGGGCTGCACGGCACATCCAGCAACAGCACCAGACGATCGACCACCGCCATACCGTCATCAAAACCTGCGCCATCACTGCGAGACAAGGTAAAGCGTGCCACGCCGTTATCGGCCAGCCACGCCAGGCGTGCGCCGTCCACTGCAAAGCCCAATTCGCGTGCCACGCCGATGACTTCGGCGGTGGCGCGCGGCGCGCCCATCAGCAGCGTCAAGCCAACTTGCGCATCGAGCGAGGCGCATAGCGTGTCGAGCTTGCCGGCACGATCCAGCACCACTTGCTGGTCGGGGCCTTCGATTGTCGCTTCGAAACGATCGGCGAGGTCTTGCGCGCGTGCCCAGGCCTGCGACCATTCGATGGCGGTCAAGGGGCCGCTGCGATTGGCGAGCAACACCGCCAACTGCAACGATGCATAGGACTCTTCGGGATGAATGCGGGCACGATGACGGCCACGATCGGTGGACGCAAATAGGCGCACGGGTTTACGCCCGACTTGGTCCAGACCCTGCACCGCGGCCAATAAGTCGGCTCCGCGCACCGGCTCGCCGAATTGGACCTCGATCACGATTTCACAAGCGGGATCGGGCTCTTCGGTGTCATCCAGGTCATTGCTTGGCGCCGATGCCGCTACCGCTGCAGCATGAGCGGGCGCCTGTCCGCCCCCCATGCCAGGCTCACGGCGCTGGGCCTCGGGAGCAGCGGTGCGCCCGGCCGCCTCGTTCGCGCCGAATAGAGGATCTTGCTCGGAAGCAGGAAAGCGCGCCTGCATACGACTGCGAGCACGGCGGTCCTGCCACCAGTTGAATCCCAATACCAGCAGTATCAGCAGTACACCCAGGGCAATCAGCCCAATCTGCAAGTCGCTCATGTGTCAATCCTGCGCTGCCAGGCAGCGCCCTTCCGTTGTAGTGGTTATGCGGCTTCGGAGGCCATTTGCACGGCCGAATCAATATCAACAGCAACGATACGCGAAACGCCTTGTTCTTGCATGGTCACGCCAACCAATTGTTTGGCCATTTGCATCGCGATCTTGTTATGCGAGATGAACAGGAACTGCGTCTGCTCGCTCATGCTGCTCACCAGATTGGCATAACGCTCGGTATTGGCGTCATCCAACGGCGCATCCACCTCGTCCAGCAAGCAGAACGGCGCCGGGTTCAGTTTGAACAACGCAAACACGAGCGCGGTAGCGGTCAGCGCTTTCTCACCACCGGATAACAAATGAATCGTGCTGTTTCGTTTGCCCGGCGGCTGCGCCATCACCTGCACACCCGCGTCCAGGATTTCGTCGCCGGTCATCGTGAGTTTGGCTTCACCGCCGCCGAACAGCCTGGGGAATAGTTCGCCAAAGTGGCCGTTGACGGTATCGAAGGTCGCCTGCAGCAGCTCGCGCGTTTCGCGATCGATTTTGCGGATGGCGTCTTCGAGGGTGTCGATCGCCGTCAGCAAATCCTGCTGCTGGGAATCGAGGAACTCCTTGCGTTCGCGCGAGGCGTTCAGCTCATCCAACGCGGCCAGGTTCACGGAGCCCAGCGAATCGATCTGGCGGGAAATACGGCCGACTTCGGATTGCAGCCAGTTCGCCCGACGCCATTCATCGGGACGATCGGCCAGTTCCCGAGCCAGTGCCTCGCGGTCTACCTCACGGGCATTCAGCTGCTCGGTGAATTGTTCCTCGGCCAGACGAGCGGCCTGCTCCTGCAATTGCAGTTCGGTGATGCGCGCACGCAGCGGTTCCAGCGCACGTTCTTGTTGCATGCGCTCTTCGTCGGCGCCGCGCAGCAGGGCCGACAGGTTGTCGAGCTCCTGGCGAGCCCGGGTCAGGGCTTCTTCGCGCTCGGCTCGAGCCTCCAACGCGTCTTGCAAGCCGGCTTGCGACGCAGACGCATCGAACTCTGCCAGCTCGGCCTGCAATTGTTCGAGCTCGACAGCCCCACGTTGGCTTTGATCGATGGCCAACTGGCGATTGCGCTGCAGATCCGCGATACGAGATTGCACGCCGCGTTCGGCAAATTCGGCCTCCTGGGCCGCGCGCTCGAGTTCGCGCAATTTGGCACGGGCAGCCTCGGCTTGCGCGGCGAGGTCCTCGCCCGCCATCTCGGCATCGGCAAAACGCGACTGATGCTCGCCCAATTCCTGGTCCAGCGTTTCGAAACGCGCCTCGGCCTCCTCGCGTGTGGCACGCAGGTCTTCCTCGTGGGCTGCGATTTCCTCTAGATCCTGGCGCAGGCGGGTCGCCCGTTCGCCCGACTGTTCGGCCTGCTGCTGCAAACGCGAGTGCTCGAGCTGAATGTCGTGCACCCGGCGCGTTACTTCAGCGACGCGCTGGCGCGCTGGCGTAATGGCCTGCGACACCTGCTGCCATGCGCTCTCTGCGCGTGCCACGGCGGCTCGCGCCTGGTCCGCGATCAGCTGATGCGCCTTGATCTCGCGCTGCAGGTTTTCGATTTCCTGCTGGCGAGCGAGCATGCCTGCCTGCTCGGAATCGGGGGCATAGAACCGCACGCTGTGCGCATCGATCAGATGCCCGGCCTGCACCACGCATGCGGCGCCAGGCGGCAGCGTCGCACGAGTCGCCAGCGCCTGGCTCATGTCGGCAGCGGTATAGACGTTGCGCAGCCAGTCGTTCAGCAAGGTGCGCAGGTCTGGATCGGTAATGCGCAACAAGCTCGCCAGGGGGGTCAACCCCGCGGGCGCAGCCGGTGCCGGCGCCGCGGCCGGAACCTGATAAAACGCCAGACGCGCGGGCGGGGCGTCCTCGGCAAAGGCCCGCGACCAATCCAGGTTGCGCACCTCCATGGCGGCCATGCGCTCGCGCAGGACGGCTTCCAAAGCGTTTTCCCAGCCCGGCTCGATGTGCAGCTTTTGCCACAACCGGGCCAAGCCGGTCAGTTCATGCTTGGCCAGCCAAGGCTCTAGCGCGCCTTGCTTCTGGACGTCTTCCTGCAGCTTGACCAATGCGGCCAAGCGAGCCTCCAGGCGGGCCAGTGCCTGCGCGTCCTGCTGGGCGGCTGCCTGTGCGCGGCTGCGTTCGGCGTCCGCCTCGGGAACACGGGCTTCCAGGTCAGCGAGCTGTTGCTGGGCTTCTTCGAGTTGGTCCTCGCCCACTGCACGATCGCCCGCCAATTGCTCCAGCCTGGCGAGATCCGGGGTGTGCAATTCGCGTAATTCCTGCTGCAGGCGCTCGCGGCGTTGCTCCAGGTTTTGCAGTTGGCGATCGGCGTCGCGCTGGGTCTGTGCGACCAGCGCCAGATTCTGTTCGACACGCGCCAACGCCCCGCGCATCTCGTCGCGCGCAGCCGCGGCATCGCGCACCCGGGACTCCGTCGCAGGCAAACTGGCCTGGGCCTCCTCGGCCAGCGCACGGGCTTCTTCGGTGCGAGCGGCGCTGGCGGCCAGGTCTTCCTCGGCCTGGGCGATCTGCTCGACACAGTGGGCCTGCTGGGTTTCCCATTCGGCGATCTGCTGCTGCAGCTGATCCCGCCGTGCCTGCAGGCGGTTACGCGAATCGACCACGTGGCGGATTTCCGCCTCCAGGCGGCTGACCTGCGCATTGGCCTCGTAAAGCTGCCCCTGGGCGGTGTGCACGGCGTCGCTGGCTGCGTAGTGGGCCTGGCGGCGCGACTCGAGCTCAAGCTCGCCAGCACGCAGCCCCGCGATGGCCGCCTCGAGGTTGGTCTGGGCCTGAGCCATGTCCTGGCTCTTGCGCTGGCGCTCATCGCGCGCGCCGGTTTCTTTCAGGAGCCAGAGGGCAAATTGTTTTTTCTCGCCGTCGGCCTGCAACTCGCGGTATTGGCGGGCCACTTCGGCCTGCGCCTCGAGCTTTTCCAGCTGCGCCCCCAATTCGCGCAGAATGTCTTCGACGCGGGTCAGGTTTTCCCTAGTATCCGAAAGGCGATTTTCCGTTTCGCGGCGGCGTTCTTTGTAGCGCGAGACGCCGGCGGCTTCTTCGAGGAAGACGCGCAATTCCTCGGGACGCGCCTCGATCAGGCGGTTGATCATGCCCTGACCGATGATGGCGTAGCCACGCGCGCCCAGGCCGGTGCCCAGGAAAATATCGTGAATATCGCGGCGGCGTACCTGCTGGTTGTTGACGTAGTAACTGCTGGTGCCGTCGCGCGTGAGCACGCGGCGCACCGCGATCTCGGAATAGGCGCTCCATTGGCCCGCAGCGCGGCCTTCGCTGTTGTCGAATACCATTTCGACAGACGCACGCGCGGCAGGTTTACGATGGCCCGAGCCGTTGAAAATCACGTCCTGCATGGATTCGCCACGCAACTCGGAGGCCTTGGCCTCGCCCAGCACCCAGCGGACCGCATCGATAATATTAGATTTGCCGCAGCCATTAGGGCCCACGACCCCCACCAGCTGGCTGGGTACGGGAATCACGGTAGGGTCGACGAACGATTTGAATCCGGCGAGTTTTAGTTGAGTCAGGCGCACAGTACGATGGATGGACGGGTGGGGTTAAACGAAACGCGTTGAACAGACCTGCCCTACGAATAGCGAACCGGCCCCTCGGGGACCGTAGAATGGCGAATCTAGTGTGGCTCGTATGATACCCCAGGCTGTTGCCGCCCCACGCTGAAAACGACGCTAATCCCATCATCTACACGTCAGACGCTATACTCGCTGACACTTTTTTTTCATCCGAAACAGACTTTTTACCGCTGCCGGGTTGCCGGCAGCCACCGGGGACTCTCTTTTGAAACGCGGGTTTTATCTGGTCATGGCCGCTCAGGCCTTCTCGTCTCTGGCGGACAATGCATTGTTCATTGCGGCGATCGCCTTGATTCTGGAATTGCATGGTCCGGACTGGATGGCGCCGCTGATGAAATGGTCGTTCGCACTGTCGTATGTGGTGCTGGCGGCCTTTGTCGGCGCAGTCGCTGACTCGTTCCCCAAAGGGCGGGTGATGTTCGCCACCAACGCCCTCAAGGTCTCCGGCTGCCTGCTGATGTTCCTCTATGCCAATCTGGGCATTCCCGATGAATACCAGACCTATCTGGTCTGTGTGGCCTATGGCCTGGTGGGGGTCGGCGCAGCCGCCTACTCGCCCGCGAAATACGGCATCGTGACCGAAATGCTGCCGCCGGAAATGCTGGTCAAGGGCAATAGCTGGATCGAAGGCCTGACGGTGTTCTCCATCATTCTGGGCACGGTGCTGGGCGGAGTGCTGATCTCCCCCGCTGCCTCGACGGCGCTGCTCGATCACCACATCATCGGCCAGTGGGTGCACACCCCTGCCGAAGCTGCCATTCTGGTCATCGCCTGCGTCTATCTGCTGGCGGCGCTGTGCAATCTGCTGATCCCGAATACTCATGTGCGCTATCCGCCGCAGCAGAAAAACCCCATCAAGCTGACGCGAGTCTTTGCCAGCTATGTCCGCGTCCTGTGGCAAGACAAGCTGGGCCAGATTTCCCTCGCCGTCACCACCCTGTTCTGGGGAGCCGGTGCGGTACTGCAGTTGATCGTAATCGAATGGGGACGCCAGCATTTGGGCTATAGGCTCGACGAGGCCTCGATGCTGATGGGCGTCGCAGCCGTCGGGACCGTCGTGGGCTCCATTCTGGCGGGACGCATTCCCCTGCGCAAAGCCTTATGCGTCTTGCCCGTCGGGGCTCTGATGGGTCTCGTGGTGCTGCTCATGCCGCTGGTGCACAGCACGTGGGCGGTTTATGGCGTCCTGCTCCTGACGGGCGGGCTCGCCGGGTTCTTTGTCGTACCGATGAATGCGCTGCTGCAGCACCGCGGACATGTCCTGCTATCGGCCGGGCACTCCATCGCCGTGCAAAACTTCAACGAACAGCTCAACATCTTGTTGATGGTCGCGGTTTATACGCTGATGCTGTGGCTGGAAATGCCGATCAATGTCGTGATAGTGCTGTTTGGCGTGCTGGTCGCGATCCTGATGGTGCTGTTCATGCGCTGGAGCCGCCGCAACCTCAACGCGGATCCCGCGCTGCACGAGCAAATCGGCCAGGAAGGGCACGGCCACGCGATCAAGCAACATTGAGCGCCTGCGCGATGAACGCCCGCTGCTGGGCGCTCATCCAGGCGTCTCGGCGATTAGCCTGATGGCTGCGCCTGCGTGACCTGACATTTGGGCTGACGCCGCTCTCTGCAGCCTTGCCTGATTACTCCAGACCAGCAGACCTGCCCAGGCTCAGGCCAGGGCCATTGCGAGCTGCAGATCCTGCCAGGCACGCGCCTTTTCGACCGGGCTGCGTAGCAAGTATGCCGGGTGATAACTGACGACCACCGGAATTCGGTGCCCATCGTCCATGGTCCACACATGCTGGCGTCCGCGCAGACTGCCGATGGTGGCATCCGTTCCCAGCAGGGTCTGGGCGGCAAAACGGCCCAGCACCAGAATCCGCTCGGGCCGAATCAGCTCGATCTGCCGCTTCAGGTATGGACTGCACGCAGCGATTTCCTCGGGCTTGGGGTTGCGATTGCCTGGCGGCCTGCACTTGATCACGTTGGCGATAAAGACGTCTTTTTCGCGGCTCATCCCTACGGCGCTCAGCATCGCGTCCAGCAACTGACCGGAGCGCCCCACGAACGGCAGGCCCTGACGGTCCTCTTGCTCGCCCGGCGCCTCCCCCACGACCATCCAGCGCGCAGGACGAGCGCCCATGCCGAAAACGGCATGGCGGCGCCCCTGGCACAGGCCACAGGCCGTGCACTGCAGGACCTGTTCGCGCAGGGCGTCGAAATCGGTCGCGGGGACAACAGGTTCTGGCGTAGGGGTCGGTGCACGCGCCACAGGTGCGGCGGCACCTGCTGCGGGACGGGTCGGCGCCCCACCTGGCCGCCCGGGTGCGTCGGCACGTTCACCCTGCGCGGACGCCGCGTCAGCACGTTCGCCCTGTACGGGCGCCGCGGCAACAGGCGTAGCGCCTGCGGCAGGCACAGCGTCCGCGCGACGGCCTGCTGCGCCGAGCGAATCCGCGCCACCGCCTGCATTGAGATATCCGGCAGCGGCCGCGGCATCCGAACGCATCGTTGCGCCAGCGCCGGCACTGGGATGCCCCCCTGCCCGCAGCGCTGCTCTTGCCTGTGCCGCCGGATCCTGCAGCGTACCGGCATCAGCGTCTGAAGCAGACGCCTGCGCCGAGGCCACCGATGCAGCCGGCTCCGGCTGCGGATCCGCGGCCTTTAGCCAAGTCTTCTCGATACCGATTTCGCGCAGCCAGAGTTTTTGCAGCGCATTGATGCGAGGAGGCGCCAACGCTGCCTCCTGGGCAACACCGTCGGCCGTCTGCGCCATGTCGTCAAGCACAGACGTCATTGCGACGATCCCTCGCTCACCAGCATTTTCTGCATCACCAAGGCGTCCTCGCGCTGTCCCTTACCCGTAGGATAATAGCCGCGACGCAGTCCGATACGCTGAAAGCCGCTTTTTTCATAGAATGCCAGCGCGGACGTATTGGACGGCCGCACCTCCAGCATCACGGCCGGCAAATCATGTTGCCGCGCGATTTGCTCGCACCACCTCAACAGCACACTGCCCAGACCTTGGCGATGATGCGCGCGAGACACGCCTATCACCAGCAAATGCGCCACGTCGGGCGCCAGCATCACCAGGCAGAACCCGACGACTTTACCGCCCTGACGCAGTACGCACGCCTCGTATCCTGAGGCCAATGCATCCGCAAAATTGCCTCGCGTCCAGGGAAACGCCTGCAAGCTGGCCTCCAATTCGGCTACGGCATCCACATCCGGCTCGGCCATGGGCTCCAGCACTGGCGCGGGCCAGGCAGGTGCGGCCTTGGGGTTGCCCCCCAGACCGCGCTCGCGCTCCGTCGTCGTAAAGGCAATTTTGTCTCGGACATACAAGGGCGCGGCCAGCTCGGGAGCTACCGCCTCGCCTCGCAACCACGCCTGGCGCGCCAAATGCGCCACAGCGCTGGCCTGAGGCCGTGCGGCAGCATGGCGCCGCCAAGTTGCAGGCTGCGCCATCTCGTCCGCGTAAACATCCCAGGCATCCCCTGCCAAACGCAGGGATGTCCCCGCGAACGAGGCAACCACGCCGCCGACCAAGCCGCCTGCCAGGCCGTCCACCAGCCCACCGGCCAAACCATGGCCCAACCATTCGGCCTGGTTATTGGCTGCCCATAGCGGCAGATGATGCGCAGTCCAGGGCACCGCCTCGTCCACGGCAATCAGCATAGGCGCCTGCAAGGTCAGCCATGGACGCTCGCTGTCCGGCCCACAGGCGTAGGCGGCCAGATAAACCTCGTTCATGCGGGCATCCAGCGCCACCAATACTATATCCCCCGGCTGCGCGCCGGTTTCGTGCGCCACCGCCAGGTGAGACACAATGGGCACCACAGGTATCCCCAGCGCCAAGCCCATCCCCTGAGCAACGCCGCAGGCGACTCGCAAGCCTGTAAAGCCCCCCGGCCCCTGACCAAACGCGATGGCGTCCAGGTCCCCCGGCGTCAGCCTCGCCTGCTCCAGGAGCTGCCCCGCCATCGGCAGCAATCGCTCGGCGTGTTCCTGGGCACCTTCGTGCTCCAGCACGGAAACCGTGCAACCCGCATCGGTTTCGCGCAAAAGGGCCACCCCGCAACGCGAGGAGGAGGTTTCGAGGGCCAGCAGGTTCAAATTCATAGGAGGAGATTGTACGAAATCCAAAGAGTCCCCCTCTAGGACCGACGGGGGGATTTCAACCTTAATGCGCAATGTGTAATATCTTGTGAATACCCACTAGCCGTTGATTCTTGTCACTGTTACATTTCCGGCCATGAATACGCAAAACACCAATCCCGTCCGCAAAATCCTCGTCGTCGATGACGACCCTCGCCTGCGCGATCTGCTGCGCAGGTACTTGTCGGAACAAGGATTCAACGTCTTTGTCGCCGAAGACGCCAAAGAAATGGGCAAGCTCTGGCAGCGCGAGCATTTTGACCTGCTCGTTCTGGATTTGATGCTGCCCGGTGAGGACGGTCTGTCGATCTGCCGCCGCCTGCGTGGTGGCCACGACAACACCCCGATCATCATGCTGACAGCCAAGGCCGAGGAAATCGACCGCATCGTCGGCCTCGAAATGGGCGCCGACGACTATCTGTCCAAGCCCTTCAACCCCCGCGAACTGCTGGCCCGTATCAACGCCATCCTGCGCCGCCGGGGCACCGAAGAACATCCCGGCGCTCCCAGCCAGGAAAACGAGTCCATCGCATTCGGACCCTATACCCTCAATCTGTCGACCCGTACCCTCACGCGCAACAACGAACAAGTCCCTATCACCACGGGCGAATTCTCCGTACTCAAGGTCTTTGCGCGTCACCCCAAGATCCCGCTGTCGCGTGACAAGCTGATGGAATTGGCTCGCGGCCGCGAATACGAAGCCTTCGATCGCAGTCTGGACGTGCAAATCTCGCGTTTGCGCAAACTGATCGAACCCAACCCGTCCAAGCCGGTCTTCATCCAGACGGTCTGGGGTCTGGGCTACGTCTTCGTTCCGGATGGTGGCAGCTGATCGTCCCAAAGGATCTCGACAAGCACGACGTCTTGTGCCCGGTGTACGCAGGATCCTCCGCAACCTGACCTCACGACTCAGGTTAGGGCTGTTTGGCCGCACGTTTCTGCTGCTGGCAGCCCTGATGCTCGTGAGCCTCGGGGCATGGCTGCAGGTCTTCTTCAGCATGGAACTCGGCCCGCGCGCCAATCAAATGGCGCAACGGGTCATCACGGCCGTCAACATCACTCGCACGGCGCTGATCTATTCCGACGACACTGAGCGCAGCAAGCTGCTGCTCGACCTGGCCACCAACGAGGGGATTCAGGTCTATCCCCGCGAGGTCACGGATTTCACCGAGGCGTTGCCCGACGACGACTACTGGCAGCGTGTCGCTCAACATATACGCACCCGCTTTGGGCCCGAGACCCAGATCATGTGGGGCGTCAATCAGGTCCCCGGCTTCTGGGTCAGTTTCCAGATCAACCAAGACCTGTATTGGCTGGTCTTCGAGCGCGAGCAGATCGGGCTGACTGGCGGTATTGAATGGCTGGGCTGGGGTGCAACCGCCCTGCTGCTCTCTCTCGTGGGAGCTGCCGTCAGCGTGGGCTTTGTCAACCGGCCCCTCTCCCGGTTAGCCAGGGCAGCACAGGTACTGTCCCGCGGAGAAACGCCCGCCTCTCTACCCGAAAACGGGCCGCTGGAGATCCGCGACCTCAATGCTTCGTTTAACCGGATGGCAAAAGACCTCCGACAAGCCGAAGCGGATCGCGAACTGATGCTGGCTGGGATCTCGCACGATTTGCGCACCCCGCTCGCCCGCATGCGGCTCGAAATCGAAATGAGCGGCGTGTCCGAGGATGCACGCCAGGCGATCGACGACGACCTGGGACAAATCGATCACAGCATCGGCCAGTTGATGGAATACGCCCGCCCGGCGGGCACCCTGCCCCAAGTCGCCACGAATATCTCCGAAGTCCTCGCAGAGCTATACGAACGCGAACGCAGCCATACCGCCTCCTTGGGCGGCAATCTGGACGCATTCATCGAACCCGATCTGCACGCGCGCGTAACGGCCCTGGATTTGAAACGCGTCGTCAGCAACCTCATCGAAAATGCCCGCCGCTACGGCCGTTCTGCCGACGGCCAGGCTCATCTCATCATGAGTCTGCACAGCGAAGGCGGTGCGCTGATTATCGAAGTGTCCGACCGGGGGCCGGGCATCGCCCCCGATGACGTCGACCGCCTGCTGCGCCCCTTCTCCCGCGGCGAGGCGGCGCGCACGGGCGTCAGTGGAGCAGGCTTGGGCCTGGCCATTGTCGAACGCTTGCTCAAGCACGTGGGCGGTTCACTGAAAATGCTGGAACGGGCAGGCGGCGGATTAACGGCAAGGATAGAGATTCCCAAAGCCAGATTTAGAAATTATCAATTAGACAGCGATAGCCAATAGCGTAAAATTTGGGTCTTAGCACGCGATACTGTGTGCCTCATTCCACCCAACAACTTACGGGAGCATTCATGAAAACTGTTGGCGATAAACTCGAGCCCTTCAAGGTTGCCGGTGTCAAGCCTGGCTTCAATCAGCACGAAGAAAACGGTGTTTCGGCGTTCGAAGACATCACCGAAAGCTCCTTTCCCGGCAAGTGGAAGATCATCTACTTCTACCCGAAAGACTTCACTTTCGTGTGCCCGACCGAAATCGTCGGCTTCAACAAGCTGGCCAACGACTTCGCAGACCGCGACGCTGTCCTGCTGGGCGGTTCCGTGGACAACGAATTCGTGAAACTGGCATGGCGCCGTGAGCACCCGGACCTGAACAAGCTGGGCCACTACCAATTCGGCGACGTCACCGGCTCGCTGATCGACCAACTGGGCGTCCGTGACAAAGAAGCTGGCGTTGCTCTGCGCGCCACCTTCATCGTCGATCCGGACAACACCATCCAGCACGTGTCGGTCAACAACCTGAACGTGGGTCGCAACCCCGAAGAAATCCTGCGCTTGCTCGACGGTCTGCAGACCGATGAGCTGTGCCCCTGCAACCGTTCGGTTGGCGGCGCAACGCTGTAATTTCTCAGCCCGGCCCTGCCGGGCTTTTCCTGATCCAGATTATAGGTAAAAACTATGGAATTCATCTCAGCCATCAAGGAACAACTGCCGGATTGGGCCAAAGACATTCGCCTGAATCTGGACGGTGTGATTGCCCGCTCGACGCTGGCCCCTGAAGACGCCGTCGGCGCCGCCCTGTCGGCCGCCTTTGCAGCGCGCAGCCCCGTGCTGATCGAGGCGTTCAAAAGCGGCTTGTCGGAAACCGACGCCAATGCTGCACTGACGGCGTCGGCGTTGATGGGCATGAACAATATCTGGTATCCATACGTTGAGATGACCGGCGACGATCAACTCAAAAGCCTGCCTGCGCAGTTACGCATGAATGCGTATGCGACGCATGGCGGGGTGGATAAGAAACGCTTTGAGCTGTTTGCCTTGGCGGCTTCCATCATCGGCAAATGCCATTTCTGCGTGCAGTCGCACTATGAGAACCTGAAGAAAGATGGGTTCAGTGTGGAGCAGCTGCGGGATGTGGGGCGGATTGCGGCTGTGGTGAATGCTGCGGCGTTGTCGTTGGCGGCCCAAGGGAAGTGATTTTGCTGCTGGGTGGTTAGTTAGTTAGTAGTGCTTTATGGACGTCGATGCGGGGCAGTGGCTGCGTGGGGGCTTCACGTGGCCGGTCCGGCGCCCTGCGCGCCGGACACCGTGTTCGCTCACCTCGTCCGCGCCTGCGCGCTCCCTACGGTGTCCGCTCCACTCGGCCACGAGGCGCCCCCACGCAGCCACTGCCCCGCATCGACTCGCAGTAACTCAAGCTCATCACATCGCTGGCACGAGCTTTTTGCTTGGCGTTTTTCTGCATCAGCCGGGGTGAAGAGAAAGATCTTGCAGGGCTGCGATGAGCGGGTGCCCTGCACACCCGCTCATCGCGTTCGGGATCTGCATGCAACGGCTGTGGCACCGTTGCATGACAAAAGATCTCTCGAGTCAGATTGACGTAAATGCCGCGCATGGCACTCGTTGTGGAGCCATCATAGTGAGCGCAAATCATGTTTGCGGCGATGAACTCTGATCCAGAGCACGAGCATGCTATGAATATGCCGCCGGGAAAAGTGCTCCACGCATCGTCGCCGCAAGCCTCAAACTCAGCCAAGCAGATCTTCCAACTGGCACCGCGCCACCCCGCCGCATGCCCGGACCGATAGCTTGAGGTGAGCGCGCAGGGCGCTCGCCGAAAGCAGCACTGCAAGATCTTTCTCTTTACCAATGCGGCTGCGAAAAAACGCCAAGCAAGAAAGTCGTGCCAGCGATGCAGAGAGCTCTAATTGCTGCCAGTCGAGCCGAGGCAATCGGCCCGGCCGGGCGCCTCAAAGTCGAGCGAGCAGCCACCGAAGGGAGGCCCGTAGGGGCCGGACGAGGTGAGCGACGCGGTGTCCGGCGCCCGCGCGCCGGACCGACTTTGTGAAGCCCGGCCGGGCCGATTGCCTCGGCTCGACGACCATTAGAACCCCACCATCCCCCCAAGAACACCCCTTTTAACCCCGCAAACCCGCTCTCACCCCTCTCGAGCCAGCAACACCACCACCGTAGCGGCAATCCCTTCTTTACGCCCCAGATACCCCAGCCCTTCGTTGGTTTTGGCTTTGATGTTGATCACATCCGCCTCAACCCCCACATCCGCAGCGATATTCGCCACCATCGCGGCCGCATGAGGGCCGATTTTCGGCGCCTGGGCATGAACGGTAGCGTCGATATTCACCGGCACCCAGCCAGCCGCGCGAATTTTGGCAACAGCATCCCGCAATAGCACACGACTGTCGGCGCCCTTATAAGCAGGATCCGTATCTGGGAAATGCCGCCCGATGTCGCCCAATCCAGCCGCCCCGAGCAACGCATCCGTCACCGCATGCAGCAACACATCCGCATCCGAATGCCCCTGCAAGCCGTGCGTGTGCGGGATCGTGACGCCGCCGATAATCAAAGGCCGGCCCGTCACCAAAGCATGCACGTCAAAGCCCTGACCGACTCGGAAAGGAAAACTCATTCAATACTCCAAAAAGCTTGCTGCCCAAAGGGAGCGTCTCAAAGCCATTTTCCCATCAATTCGAAATCATCCGGCCAGGTCACCTTGAAATTGCGCAACGAGCCAGGCACCAGCAAAGGAGCATGGCCCGCCGCCTCAATGGCCGAGGCCTCGTCAGTGACGATCACACCCGCGGATTGCGCACTCGCCAACGCGGCGTGCAGCAGGCCTGCGCGGAACATTTGGGGAGTCTGCGCCAGCCACAACCCGTCGCGATCGAGCGTCGCACGCACACGGGGCTCTGCAGGCGTGGAATCGACACCAGAGGCATTACTGCCTCCCGTGGGTCTCGACGATGCATTGACGGTAGATTGGCCTCCCAGAGCCCCGCTATCGAACCTGCGTTGCGATTTCACGGTATCGGCCACGGGCAACGCCAGCAGCCCTCCCACCGCGTCAGACAGACACGTATCAATCAGACGGGCCAAAGCCTGCGCAGGCAAGCCAGGACGCGCCGCATCGTGGACCAGCACCCAATCATCACCTGCCACGCCGCTGTCAGCCAACGCCGCCGCCACCGTCTCAGCCCGCGTAGGGCCGCCACACGGCCGGCAGACGGTGCGAGGCAAGCCGGCCAGGGCTTCAGCGGCCCAGCTATCCTCGGCAGACACCGCCACTCGCACTTGGGCAATACGGGCGTCCGCCAGCAACGCCTGCACCGCGTGGCGCAGCATAGGCTGCCCCGCAATCAGGCGATATTGCTTGGGCGGACCCGATTCACCGGCCCGTGCAGCACGCTGGCCGACGCCGGCGGCAGGAACAATTGCAATTAGAGAGTCAGTCATGGCCGAGAGATTTTATAATCTTCCGCCTGATGTCTGATTCCTCACTCCTCGATGCGGCCTCGCGGATCCCCGCCACTGCCGCCACATTGTCCGCCCTGAAAGCCGGCACCCGCTACGCGCAGCCGCGTCCGCCAGGCTCGGCCGACGCATGGCTATTGGCCGACCTCGCCCGGCAAAGCGGCCGGCCGCTTGTCGTGTTGACGGCGGCGCCCCTGGAGGCACAGCGGCTCGCCGACGAGATTCCCCAGTTCGCGCCCGATCTGCGGGTCCGGCAATTGCCCGACTGGGAAACGCTGCCGTACGACGCGTTCTCGCCCCATCAGGATTTGGTGTCGGAACGCCTGCACACCCTGCATGCCCTTATGCAGCATACGGTCGATGTGCTGCTCGTGCCCGTCACGACCGCCCTGTATCGCCTGGCCCCGCCCTCATTTCTGGCTGCCTATACGTTTTCGTTCAAGCAGAAAGACAAACTGGACGAGGCCGCGCTTCGCGCCCAACTGACATTGGCAAACTACGCCCACGTGACCCAGGTCACGGCGCCCGGGGAGTTCTGTCTACGCGGCGGGCTGATCGATCTGTTCCCCATGGGGTCGGCAGTACCCTACCGGCTCGACCTGTTTGACGACGAAATCGAGTCCATACGCAGCTTTGACGTCGATACGCAGCGCAGTCTGTACCCTGTGCGCGAGGTGCAGTTGCTGCCGGGGCGCGAGTTTCCGATGGACGAGGAATCGCGCAACCGGTTCCGGGCACGTTTTCGCGAGGAATTCGAGGGCGACCCGTCGCGCGCCCTGCCCTATAAAGACATCGGCAACGGCATCGCTTTTGCCGGTGTCGAGTATTACCTCCCGCTGTTCTTTGACGAGACTGCAACGCTATTTGACTATCTGCCGACCGATGCAATTACCGTCACATTGGGCGATATCGAAGAGGCGATCCAACGATTCAGTCAGGACACCAGCACCCGTTATACCTTTCTGAAAAGCGACCGCGAACGTCCCGTACTGCCGCCCTCGGCGCTGTTTCTGGACAGCGAGGGATTGCATGGCCGATTCAAGGCGTTTCCGCGCCTGGCATTGACCGAGGGCGCGCCGCATCCGGATTTCTCCACCGCGCCCAACGTCAGCATCAGCCGCCGCGCCGAAGACCCCATCGCTCGTCTGCGTGCCTTGTTGGCGCGGGGCGAATCGCGCGTCTTGCTGTGCGCAGACTCGGCAGGCCGGCGCGAAACGCTGGCGCAAATGCTGACCGAGTTCGACCTGCCGCCCGATGCGCAGCCAGAATCCCTGCAGGAATTTCTCGTCTCTCAGTCCTCTTTTGCCCTGATCGCGGCGCCACTGTCCGCGGGCTTTGGCATTCCTTCGGCCGAACTGCTGTTTCTCACCGAGAACGATCTGTACCCGGGCAATGCTGGTGCGACGCGGCGGGGCCGCCGTGACCAGGAACGCACCAGCAACGTCGAAGCCATGGTGCGGGATTTGTCCGAGCTGCGTGCTGGCGACCCGGTCGTACACGCGCAGCACGGCATCGGGCGATACCACGGCCTGATCAACATGGACATGGGCGACGGCGAGATGGAATTCCTGCATCTCGAATACGCCAACGGCAGCACGCTATACGTGCCCGTATCTCAGCTGCATGTCATCGCGCGCTATAGCGGCGCCGACCCCGAGGCCGCACCGCTGCACCAGCTGGGATCGGGCCAATGGGACAGGGCTCGACGCAAAGCCGCCCGCCAGGTGCGCGACACTGCCGCCGAACTATTGGCGCTCTACGCGCAACGCGCGGCACGCGAAGGCTATACCTTCAACCTGCCCATCAACGACTACGAAGCCTTTGCCGAAGGCTTTGGCTTTGACGAAACGCCCGATCAAGCTGCCGCCATCCAGGCCGTCATCAGCGACATGACCTCGGGCCGCCCGATGGATCGCCTGGTCTGCGGCGACGTCGGCTTCGGCAAAACCGAAGTCGCGCTGCGTGCAGCCTTTCTGGCCGTGGCGAATGGCAAACAAGTGGCTCTGCTCTGCCCGACGACACTGTTGGCCGAACAGCATGCCCAGACCTTTGCCGACCGCTTTGCCGATTGGCCTGTGCGCGTGGTCGAGCTCTCGCGTTTCCGGTCATCAAAAGAAGTCGCCGATGCCATCACAGGCATCAACGATGGACGCGTCGACATCGTGATCGGCACGCACAAGATCCTGTCTAAAGACGTACGTTTCAAGCGCCTGGGCCTGGTCATCATCGACGAAGAACACCGCTTTGGCGTGCGCCAGAAAGAGGCGCTGAAGGCCCTGCGCGCCGAGGTCGACGTCCTGACGCTGACCGCCACGCCCATCCCCCGCACGCTGGGCATGTCGCTCGAAGGCATACGCGATTTCTCAGTCATCGCCACCGCGCCGCAAAAGCGTCTGGCGATCAAGACCTTTGTCCGGCGCGAAGACGGCAGCACCATACGGGAAGCCCTGCTGCGCGAACTCAAGCGTGGCGGTCAAGCCTATTTCCTGCACAACGAAGTCGAGACCATCCACAACCGCCGGGCGCGCCTCGAAGAACTCGTGCCCGAAGCCCGCATCGCCGTCGCGCACGGCCAGATGCCTGAACGCGAGCTGGAACAGGTGATGAAGGGCTTTTACCAGCAGCGCTTTAACGTCCTGCTGTGTACTACCATCATCGAAACCGGCATTGACGTGCCCAGCGCCAACACCATTGTCATCCATCGCGCCGATCGTTTCGGCCTGGCTCAATTGCACCAGTTGCGTGGCCGAGTCGGGCGCTCTCACCATCAGGCTTATGCTTATCTGCTGACGCCTGGCGAAGACGCGATTACCTCCAACGCCAAAAAACGCTTGGAAGCGATTCAGGCGATGGAAGAACTGGGCTCTGGTTTTTATCTCGCCATGCACGACCTGGAGATCCGCGGCACCGGTGAAGTCCTGGGCGAATCGCAATCGGGCAACATCCACGAAATCGGCTTCTCGATGTACAACGAAATGTTGAACGAAGCCGTACGCGCGCTCAAGGCGGGCGAAGAGCCCGACTTGGATGCGCCGTTCAACCTGGCGTGCGAGGTTAATCTGCATGCCCCGGCACTGCTGCCATCCGACTATTGTGCGGACGTGCACGCACGTCTGGCGATCTACAAACGTCTATCGCACGCCGAGGACGAAGACGACCTGATCCGCATTCAGGAAGAGCTCATCGACCGCTTTGGCAAACTGCCCGAGGCCGCACAGGTACTGCTGACCACCCATCGATTGAGATTGGCGGCGCAACCGCTGGGCATCATCAAGATCGATGCCAGCGAAAACCAGGCACTGATCCAGTTCGGCCCCAAAACCACGGTCGACCCCGCACGGATCATCGAACTCATACAAAAGCAGCGTCACATCAAACTGGCCGGCCCGGACAAACTGCGTATCGAGTTCACCGTCGTCAAAGTTTCCACGCGTGCCGATGCCGTACGTGCGGTGCTGCGCTCATTAAAATAGCCCATGCGTGCCACCGAACTCGATCAAACACCCTTTGCATGGCGCTGAAAATGCGCCTGCAAAATAGCCTCTTTCATGTCCGCGTTATGCTTTGAGCAGCATCGCCACGCACCGGCCCCTCACCGACACACTTTCCGCCATGTCCACCACTCATCTCGTCATTCAATCCCCGGCGCTCGGCGCTGCCCAGGTCGAACAATTAGCGGCCCTGGCACACGCTCAAGGCGTCGTCCATCTCAGCGCCACAGCCTCTCGTCTATTGGACGTATCGCAAGACGCCGACGTACGCGCGCAGGTCACGGCCTGGGGAGAACAACATGGCGTCGACACGGCGTTCGTACCTGCCGGCGTCCGTCTGTCGCAATGCAAAGTATTGGCGATGGACATGGATTCCACGCTGATCAACATCGAGTGCATCGACGAAATCGCCGGCGTCGCGGGAGTCAAACCCAAAGTCGCCGAGATCACCGAGGCTGCAATGCGGGGCGAAATCAAGGACTTCTCCGAAAGCCTGCGTCGCCGGGTAGCCTTGCTGGAGGGGACGCCGGCATCGGCGCTGGAACAGGTTTATGCAGACAAACTGCGTCTGAATCCCGGTGCGGAGCAATTGATATCCACAGCACAGGCGGCTGGGATCAAGGTGCTATTAGTGTCTGGGGGATTCACGTTCTTTACGGAACGCCTGCGCCAACGCCTGAACCTCGATAGCGCATATGCCAACACCCTGGAAATCAAAGACGGCGTGCTGACTGGCAAAGTGCTCGGCGATATTCTGGATGCCGATGCCAAACTGATGCACCTGCGGACCTTCGCGCAGACATACGGGGCGACGTCGGATCAGATCATTGCTCTGGGAGATGGGGCGAATGATCTCAAGATGCTAGGGTTTGCGCGCTATGCCGTTGCTTACCGGGCCAAGCCTATTGTGCGGCAGCAGACGCCTTATGCGTTGAATGTGGCGGGGCTGGATGGGGTGCTGAATTGGTTTGAAGGTTGATGGGGGTTCGGGTGTGATGGGTTTGGTGCTATTGGACGTCGATGCGGGGCAGCGGCTGCGTGGGGGCTTCACGTGGCCGGTCCGGCGCCCTGCGCGCCGGACACCGTGTTCGCTCACCTCGTCCGCGCCTGCGCGCTCCCTACGGTGTCCGCTCCACTCGGCCACGAGGCGCCCCCACGCAGCCACTGCTCCGCATCGACTCGCAGTAACTCAAGCTCATCACATCGCTGGCACGACTTTCTTGCTTGGCATTTTTCTGTGTCAGCCTGGGTGAAGAGAAAGATCTTGCAGGGCTGCGATGACCGGGTGCCCTGCACACCCGGTCATCGCGTTCGGGATCTGCATGCACAGGCTGTGGCACCGTTGCCGGGCAAAAGATCTCTCGAGTCACATTGACGTAATGCCACGCATGGCACTCGTTGTAATGCCATCAGGATGAGCGCAAATCACGTCCGCGGCGATGAACTCTGATTCAGAGCACGGACATGCTACGGATACACCGCCGGAAAAACTGCCCTACGCATCATCGCCGCAAGCATCAAACGCAGCCAAGCAGATCTTCCGATCAGGCATGACGCCACCCCGTCGCATGCCCGGACCGATCGCTTGAGGTAGGCGCGCAGGGCGCCTGCCGAAAGCAGCACTGCAAGATCTTTCTCTCTACCAACGCGGCCGCAGAAAAACGCCAAGCAAGAAAGTCGTGCCAGCGATGCAGAGAACTCTAATTGCTGCCAGTCGAGCCGAGGCAATCGGCCCGGCCGGGCGCCTCAAAGTCGAGTGGAGCGGACACCGTAGGGAGCGCGCAGGCGCGGACGAGGTGAGCGAACACGGTGTCCGGCGCCCGCGCGCCGGACCGACTTTGTGAAGCCCGGCCGGGCCGATTGCCTCGGCTCGACGACCATTAGAACCCCACCATCCCCGCAACGAAGACGCTCTTTCAGCCCCGCAAAACCGGATGCCGCTTAAACAGATACCGAAACACAAACCCCGGATACCCCAGCACCAGATACAGACTAAAAGTGATCGCGTAAAACTCCCACCCCTGCGCAAACGGATTGCCCAACGCCGCTTCAAAAGCAAACCCCAGGCCCATCACAATTGCGTAATACAGCAAGAGCTCAACCATACGCAGCCAGAACGGCTTGACTACGGCGCCCCGTTTCCACGGCAGCACCGTCAACACTCGCTCAGTCAAAAACGGTAAATTCGCGCTGACTAAAGCAAGAGCGATGAGCAGCCAAACAGCCAAGGTCTGGTTCATGACCATCCCTCCATCGTGTTCGACTGCGTCACCGCCCTATTACGCACAGGTATCGCCTACCTCACAGACCCAGCGAGGTCTGAATCGCGTGCACGCACAACGCCATCAAGCCACCAGGCAAAATGCCCAGGACCAGGATCAATGCGCTATTGACCGACAACACACCGCAATGGCCGCAAGGTGCTGCGATCTTGCCAGCATCAGCGGCCGGCTCGTCGAAATACACCACCTTAACGACACGCAGATAGTAGAACGCGCCGATCAGCGAGAACACCACCGCCACCACAGCCAGCCACACGTAGCCGGCATCGACCAGCACTTGCAGCACAGCCAGCTTGGCGTAGAAGCCCACCATCGGAGGAATGCCCGTCAGCGAGAACATCAACAGCAGCAGCAATGCTGCATGCCACGGGCTGCGGCGGTTCAGGCCCTTGAGGTCATCGATCTGCTCGCACTCAAAACCCTGACGCGACAACAGCAGAATCATGCCGAAAGTGCCCAGCGTGGTCAGCACATAGATCAGCATGTAAAACAGCGACGCACCGTAGGCATTGGCCGATGCATCCGGCTTGCCTGCCACGACACCCGACATCAGCCCCAGCAGCACGAAGCCGACATGCGAAATCGTGGAGTACGCCAGCATACGCTTGAAGTTCGTCTGAGCGATAGCAGTCAGG
This sequence comes from Bordetella genomosp. 4, assembly GCF_002261185.1. Classification (GTDB taxonomy): domain Bacteria; phylum Pseudomonadota; class Gammaproteobacteria; order Burkholderiales; family Burkholderiaceae_B; genus Bordetella_A. The sequence goes on along the minus strand of NZ_NEVQ01000009.1, from coordinate 97,258 downwards.
TTGCCAATGGCCAGCGACAGAATCGCCAGAATCATCAGCATCGGTTGCCAATCGGCAGCCAGACCATGCAGGCCTTCGACCAGCAAGCGCAGCGTAATCGCAAATGCGGCCAGCTTCGGTGCAGCGCCCAGTATCAGCGTCACAGCAGTCGGAGAACCTTGGTAAACGTCAGGCACCCACATATGGAACGGTACTGCGCCCAGCTTGAACGCCAGACCCGCAACCAGGAACACCACGCCGAACACCAGCGCCATATTTTCCTGTTTGCCTGCTGCGATGACATTGGAAATCTCGACGATGTCCAGATGGCCGGTCGCCCCGTACACCATGGACATGCCGTACAGCAGGAAACCCGAGGCCAACGCGCCCAGCACGAAATATTTCATGGCGGCTTCGGTGGCAACCACATCGTCGCGACGCAGCGCGATCAGGGCATACAGGGCCAGAGACATCAGTTCCAGGCCCAGATACACGCTGATCAGGTTACCCGCCGAGATCATCACCATCTGGCCCAACAGGGCCATCAGCGACAACACATACAGCTCGCCACCGCGCAGCATGTCGCGGACTTGCGCGTAAACGCGGCCGTAAATCAGCGTAACGGCAACGGCAATGTACGACGCGACCTTGAGCAGGTGCGACAGATTGTCGGCCACATACAGGCCGTTAAACGTACGACCGACCGTGCCGTTTTTCCATTGCAGCAACGAGACGACGGTCACCACGCCCAACGCCAGCAGCGTCAGCACAAAAGTGGGTTTGCGCTCGGGATGGCTGCTGACCGCATCGATCAGCAAAATCGCCAGACCGAAAATCAGCAACAGAATCTCGGGCGTAGCCAGGGCGAAATCAATGTGAGATTGCATCATGAGTCAGTCTTACAGTTTCGAGATGGCAACGTGTTGCAGCAGGGCCTCGACCGAAGCATGCATGACGTCGGTAAAGGGCTTGGGATAGATACCCATGTACAACACAGCGATAGCCATCACGCCGAGAATCAGGAATTCGCGGCCGTTGATATCGGTGAGTTCACGCACATGGTCGTTGGCGATATCGCCAAAGGCCACGCGCTTGACCATCCACAGCGAGTACGAGGCACCCAGAATCAGCGCCGTCGCAGCCAGCAGACCGATCCAGAAGTTGTGCTCGACCGCACCCATGATGACCATGAACTCGCCTACGAAACCGCTCGTGGCAGGCAAGCCGCTATTGGCCATGGAGAACAGCACAAAGAACGTCACAAAACGCGGCATGACGTTGATTACCCCGCCATAGTCCGCAATGCGCCGCGAGTGCATGCGGTCATACAGCACCCCGATACACATAAACATCGCGCCCGACACGAAGCCGTGCGAAATCATCTGCACGATCGCGCCCTCGACACCGGCGGTGTTGAAGATGAAAAAGCCCAGCGTCACAAAGCCCATGTGCGCCACGGACGAATACGCGACCAGCTTTTTCATGTCGTCTTGCACGATGGCGACGAGACCGATATAGATCACCGCAATCAGCGACAGCGTGATCATCAGGCCAGCCAGGCTATGCGAGGCGTCCGGTGCGATCGGCAACGAAAAACGCAGGAAACCGTAGGCGCCGAGCTTGAGCATGATCGCTGCCAGCACGATCGAGCCGCCGGTGGGCGCCTCGACGTGGGCGTCCGGCAACCAGGTGTGCACCGGCCACATCGGCACCTTGACCGCGAAAGCCGCAAGCAAGGCCACAAAGATCAGAATCTGCGGCGTGTAGCCCAGTTTGACTTGGTGCCAAGTCAGGATATCGAACGAGCCGCCGGAAACGTTCCACAGATAGATGAACGCCACCAGAGTCAGCAACGAGCCCATCAAGGTGTACAAGAAGAACTTGAACGCAGCGTAGACGCGGTTCGGGCCGCCCCATACCCCGACGATGATGTACATCGGGATCAGCGTGGCTTCGAAGAACACGTAGAACAGCATGCCGTCCAGCGCCACGAACACACCGACCATCAGGCCCGAGAGGATCAGGAAGGCGGCCATGTACTGCGACACGCGGCTGGTGATGACCTCCCAGCCTGCCAGCACCACGATGATGGTGATGAAGGCGGTCAGCAGCACGAACCACATCGAGATACCGTCGATACCCAGGTGGTAATTGACGTTGAAGGCTTCGATCCAGGAGGCCTTTTCGACGAACTGCATGGCGGCCGTCGAAGAATCAAAACCGGTGTACAGCGGAATCGTGACCAGAAAGCCCGCAATCGCGCCAATCAAAGACAAGCCACGTGTCAGCCCAGGCCGGTCATCGCGGCCCAGGGCCAGCACCAGCAGGCCGAATACGATCGGAACGAAGATCGCAAGCGTTAGCGAGGGAAAAGTGTTGGATGCCATGTCGCTTGCCGTCATTGGGGAATCAGCACAAAGAAAGTAATCAGAGCCATGATGCCGATGATCATCGCGAACGCGTAGTGATAGATATAACCGGACTGCAGATGACGGCTGATCGCAGCCACCCAGCCGACCACACGAGCGCTACCGTTGACCAGCAAGCCATCGATCAAGCCGCGGTCACCACGTTGCCACAGGCCATAGCCCAGGCAGCGTGCGCCGCGCGCAATGATCTGTTCGTTGATCCAGTCGACGAAGTACTTGTTCTCAAGCACTTTGTTAACACCCGACAAGCTGGATTTGATCGCAGCCGGCACCTTGGGATTGATCAGGTAGCAGTACCAGGAGATCACCGCACCGGCGACCACCAGCCAGAACGGCAGGGTCTGGAACGCGTGCATACCGAAGGCCACCCAGCCATGCCATTCTTCGTGCAGTTCGTGCATGGCAGGATGCTGCGGCAGCACCTTGATCACGCCGTCGAAGAAACTGCCGAACAGCATCGGATCGACCACCCAGGCGCCGATCAGCACCGAAGGAATAGCCAGCAACACCAGAGGCAGCGTTACGACCCATGGGGATTCGTGCGGCGTGCCGCCGTGATGGCCATGATCGTCATGACCATGGCTGTGATCGTCGTGGCCATGGGCGTCGTGACCATGCGCGTGACCGTGGCCGCTCGTATCGAAGCGTTCTTTGCCGTGGAAAACCAGGAAATACACGCGGAACGAGTACAACGAAGTCACGAACACGCCAATCAAGGTTGCGTAATAAGCGAAGGTGGCGCCCCATACATGAGCGGCACCCGCTGCCTCGATGATGTGTTCCTTGGAGTAGAAACCCGAGAAGAACGGCGTACCGACCAAGGCCAGCGTCCCCAAGAGGAATGTGATCCAGGTAATCGGCATGTACTTGCGCAAGCCACCCATGTTGCGGATGTCCTGATCGTGGTGCATGCCGATAATCACCGAACCTGCCCCCAGGAACAGCAGCGCCTTGAAGAACGCGTGCGTCATCAAGTGGAAGATCGCGACCGAGTAGGCCGAGGCGCCCAGCGCCACCGTCATGTAGCCGAGCTGCGACAGCGTCGAATACGCCACCACGCGCTTGATGTCGTTTTGGATGATGCCCAGGATACCCAGGAACAATGCGCCGATCGCGCCGATCACAATGATGAACGACAGTGCCGTATCCGACAGCTCGAACAACGGCGAGAAACGCGCCACCATAAAGATGCCGGCGGTCACCATGGTGGCCGCGTGGATCAGCGCCGAGATCGGCGTCGGGCCTTCCATCGAGTCGGGCAGCCAGGCATGCAGCGGCACCTGAGCCGATTTACCCATTGCGCCGATGAACAGGCAGATACATGCCACCGTCAACAGCATCCAGTCGGTGCCGGGCAGCGTTTGAGCAGCCAGCGTGTCAGCCTGTGCAAACACCTCGCCATAGTGCATGGTGCCGGCGTAGGCAAACAGCAGGCCGATCCCCAGCACGAAACCGAAGTCACCGACACGGTTGATGAGAAAGGCCTTCATGTTGGCGAAAATCGCCGTCGGACGGGTGTACCAGAAACCGATCAGCAGGTACGACACCAGGCCCACGGCTTCCCAACCGAAGAACAGCTGAACCATGTTGTTGGACATGACCAGCATCAACATCGAGAACGTGAACAGCGAGATGTACGCGAAAAAGCGTTGATAGCCAGGATCATCTGCCATGTAGCCGATGGTGTAGATGTGCACCATCAAGGACACAGAGGTGACCACCACCATCATCATGGCCGACAGCGGATCGATCAGGAAACCGATCTCGAGCTTGGTCTGGCCGATCAGGCTCCAGGTATAGACGGCGCCGTCAAAGGTATGGCCGTTGAGCACATCGCGCAGCACGATCACCGACCCGATCGCGGAGATCAACACCCCCAGGATGGTGATGACGTGCGAACCGCGGCGGCCGATCGGCCGGCCCAGGAACCCGGTGCCGAACAGCCCGGCGAGGATCGCACCGGCCAAGGGGGCCAGCGCGATCAGCAAGTACAGATTGGGTGAACTAGACATTTTCTTCCAATACCCCGTCAGCCCTTCAGGCGATCGAGTTCGTCAACGTTGATCGTGTTCAGGTTACGGAACAGCAGCACCAAAATCGCCAGACCGATGGCGGCCTCAGCAGCAGCCACCGTCAGGATGAAGAACACGAACACCTGGCCGGCGGTATCGCCGAACCAGCTGGAAAACGCCACGAAGTTCATGTTGACGGCCAGGAGCACCAGCTCGATGGACATCAGCAGGATGATCAGGTTGCGGCGGTTCAGGAAGATGCCGAAGATGCCGATGGCGAACATGATCGCCCCCAGCACCAGATAGTGAGCCAGCGTCAACGTCATTGTTTTTCTCCTTGGGCGCCGTCGGCCGGCGGGGCAGCGCGGCCCTGGGCACGGTCGCTCTGTGCGGGCATGCTGACCAGACGGAAACGGTCTTTGGCGCGCACGCGCACGGCGGCGGCGGGGTCGTTGTACTTGGCGTCGCGACGGCGGCGCAGCGTCAGCGAGATGGCGGCGACCATACCGACCAGCAACAACGCGGCGCCGACTTCGACGGCGTACACGTACTGCGTGTACATCGCCTCGCCCAGGGCACGGCTGTTGTTGTAGTCGCCGGCAGTCACGGCCTGCGGGCCCGCGCCATACCAGGTGCTGGCCAGCACAAAGGACATTTCAAGCACCAGCACAACACCGATGATCAGCCCCAGCGGCAGATAGGTCTTGAGCCCGCCGCGCAAGGCATCGATACGGATATCGAGCATCATGACCACGAACAGGAACAGGACCATCACGGCGCCGACGTACACGAGCACCAGCAGCAGCGCCAGGAACTCGGCTCCGAGCAGCATCCACAGCATGGCGGCGTTGGCGAACGCCAGGATCAAATGCAGTACGGCAGTCACCGGGCTGCGCGCCGTGATGACGCGGAACGCGGCGATCACCAGGACCGCAGACAGTATGTAGAACAGGACAGTGGTAAAAGTCATGAGTCAGACCTTGGGCGTCAACGGTATGGCGCGTCTTCGGCCCGGCGGCGGGCGATTTCGGCTTCGTAGCGGTCGCCGACGGCGAGCAGCATGTCTTTGGTGAAATAAAGGTCGCCGCGCTTTTCACCGTGGTATTCGTGAATGTGGGTTTCCACAATCGAATCCACGGGGCAGCTTTCCTCACAGAAACCGCAGAAAATGCACTTGGTCAGATCGATGTCGTAGCGCGTGGTGCGGCGGGTGCCGTCGTCACGCACGTCCGATTCGATCGTGATGGCCAAGGCCGGACATACGGCTTCGCATAGCTTGCAAGCAATGCAGCGCTCTTCCCCATTGGGATAGCGGCGCAACGCGTGCAAGCCACGGAAACGCGCCGACGTCGGCGTTTTTTCCATCGGATAACGCAAGGTGACCTTGCGTTTGAAAAAGTACTTGCCCGTCAGGCGCATGCCCTTGAGCAACTCGGCCAGCATCAGGCTGCCGAAGAAATCTTTGATCGCTTCCATATCCTGCCTCAGCTTGACGCGTTAACGCCAAATGTTCCAGGGCGTCTGCATCCAGATCGCCACCACGACCAGCCACACGCCGGTCAGCGGGATGAAAATTTTCCAACCCAACCGCATGATCTGGTCATAGCGGTAACGCGGGAACGACGCGCGGAACCACACGAACAACGACACCACGCAGAATGTCTTCAGGCCCAGCCACAACCAACCCGGAATCCAGGTCAGCGGAGCAATGTCGATAGGCGGCATCCAGCCCCCCAGGAACATGATCGATGCCATCGCGGACAACAGGATCATGTTGGCGTATTCGCCCAGGAAGAACAGCGCAAATGCCATACCGGAGTATTCGACCATGTGGCCGGCCACGATTTCCGATTCGCCTTCGACCACGTCGAACGGGTGGCGGTTGGTTTCGGCCACGGCCGAAATCACATAGATCACGAACAGCGGCAACAGCGGCAGCCAGTTCCACGACAGGAACGTCAGGCCGCGCTCGGCAAACCAGCCGCGGCTCTGCCCCATCACGATCTCGGACATGTTCAGGCTGCCGGAAACCAGCAACACCGTCACCAGCACAAAACCGATGGCCAGTTCATAGGACACCATTTGCGCCGAAGCCCGCAGCGCGCCCAGGAAGGCGTACTTCGAGTTCGACGCCCAGCCTGCCACGATCACGCCATACACCCCGATGGAGGTGATTGCCATCACGTAGAGCAGACCAGCGTTGACGTTGGCCAGCACGACTTCGGGTCCGAACGGCACGACCGCCCAGGCAGCCAAGGCCGGCATCAGCGTCACGACCGGCGCCACGACGAACAAGATCTTGTTGGCCTGCGTGGGAACGACGACTTCTTTGGTGAGCAGCTTGAACACGTCGGCAAACGGCTGCAGCAAGCCCCGGAAACCGACACGGGTCGGGCCCAGACGGACGTGCATCCAGCCGATCATCTTGCGTTCCCAGTACGTGAGGTAAGCCACGCACAAAATGATGGGAACCGCGATGACGACGATCTTGATGATCGTCCAGATCACCAGCCAGGCCGTCGGGCCCAGCAAGGCCTGACCGTGGCTTTCAAGAGTATTGAGCCATTCCATGTCAGGCACGCTCCACGCTGATTTCACCGAATGCGCCACCCAGGGCGGCGGTTTGTTCGAAGGCCGCGGCAATGCGGACCGAGCGATCGGCCACAGCATCATCCTGGACGGTTTCAAGCTCGACCGAACCGGCCGCACCGGTCACGCGAACCTTGACGCCGGCGGCCAGACCCAGCCCGGCCAGCGTGGCGCCGTTCATGCGCGCCGTGGGCGCCTGCGACGCGGGTGCGTCTTGCAGGGGCCCCGAACGGCGCACGATGGCGTCGGTACGATAGATCGGCACATCAGTCACACGCTCGAGCGACGTAGCGACCTGGCCCAGGCCGCGCGGGGCCTTGATCTCGTTGGACAGACGGCCCTCGATGCCACCGGCCAGCGCCGTGTCTCGCACCGACTCGGAGGTCTCGTCGTCAAAGCCCGGCAGTTGCAGCACATTGCCCAGCACGCGCAGGACTTTCCAGCCCGGACGCGTCTGACCCAACGGGGTGACCGTGCCCTTGAAACTCTGCGGCAGGCCCTGGGCGTTGACAAAGGTGCCCGAGGTTTCGGTAAACGGCGACACGGGCAGCATGACGTCGGCCCAATCCTCGGCGGACGACGCGTACGGCGTGAGCGCAACAGCGAACTCGGCGGCACGCAATGCAGCCACGGCCTGCGGACCGTTGTCGGCATCCAGAGAGGGCTCTGCATGCAGCACGATGTAGGCCTTGAGCGGCTCGGCCAGCATGGCAGCGGCAGTCTTGCCGCCCTGCCCCGGTACAGCGCCGGCCAGATAGCCACCCACCGTATTGCCGCCGGCAGTCAGGAAACCAAAACGCGCGCCGGCGATATCGGCGATGCTGCGCGCGTTGGCGGCCAACAGCGAGGCCTGCGGCGATGCGACGGCCATATTGCCCATCAATACAGCGACATTGCTGCCCGAGGCCAGGCTCGCAGCGATAAGCTTGGCGTTCTCGTCCGGCGTCACCGAGGCGAACTCGGCAGGCACGGATTGCCCTTTAGCTTGAGCCAGCGCCACTGCGACCTGGGCCAGCGCCAACGGCAGACCGGACGGCGCAACCGTGATGCGGCCGGCCACCGGCAGCAGCGGATCGTCTGCAGCGCTGTCGACCAGCAATACTTGCGTGCCGCGTTTGGCAGCCTGACGCAGGCGCTGCGCCATCAGCGGATGATCTTTGCGCAGGAACGAACCGACCACCAGCACACGATCCAGCGAATCCAGATCGGCAATCGGCATGCCTAGCCACGGCGCGCCCGACAAGGCAGCGTCGAAGCTCGCGTCGGTCTGACGCAGGCGGAAATCGATGTTTTCCGAACCCAGGGCGCGCACGAGGCGGCCCAGCAAGGCGAATTCTTCGGTCGTGGCGTACTCGGCAGCCAAGGCGCCGATCTGGCCCGCACCGTGGCTATCACGTACGCGCGACAGGCCTTGGGCGACAGCTTGCAGCGCATCGGCCCAGGAGGCCTCCTGCCACTTGCCGTCCGCGCCCTTGATCATGGGAGCAGTCAGACGATCGCCGCTGTTCAGACCCTCGTAGGAAAAGCGATCACGGTCGCTGATCCAGCATTCGTTGATGGCCTCGTCCTCGAAAGGCACGACGCGCATGGCGCGCTCGCCCTTGACCTGCACCACCAGATTGGCGCCCAGGCTGTCGTGCGGGCTGACCGTACGGCGGCGCGCCAATTCCCAGGTGCGGGCGGTGTAGCGGAACGGCTTCGAGGTCAACGCACCGACGGGACAGAGGTCGATCATGTTGCCGGAGAGTTCCGACTCGACCGAGCGGCCCACAAACGTCGTGATCTCGGAATGCTCGCCACGGCCCAGCATGCCCAGTTCCATCACGCCGGCGATTTCCTGGCCAAAGCGCACGCAACGGGTGCAGTGGATACAACGCGACATTTCCTCGGCCGACACCAGCGGGCCGAGATCCTTGTGAAAGACTACGCGCTTTTCTTCGCGGTAACGCGAGGAAGAACCGCCGTAGCCCACGGCCAGATCCTGCAACTGGCACTCGCCGCCCTGATCGCAGATCGGGCAATCGAGCGGGTGATTGATCAGCAGAAATTCCATGACCGATTTCTGCGCGGCCTTGGCTTTTTCTGAGCAGGTGTGCACCACCATGCCGTTCGTGGCCGGCGTAGCGCAGGCGGGCAGCGCCTTGGGCGCTTTTTCCACTTCAACCAGGCACATGCGGCAGTTGGCCGCGATGGACAGTTTCTTGTGGTAGCAGAAATGGGGCACATACAAGCCGATCTTCTGGGCCGCATGCATCACCATGCTGCCCTCGGGGACTTCGACCTGATTGCCGTCGACGGTTAATTCAACCATTGCTGTTCCTGAGACCTACAGATAGTGCGGAACCACACACGACTTGTGCTCGATGTGGTGCGCGAATTCGTCGCGATAGTGCTTGAGAAAGCCGCGTACCGGCATAGCGGCAGCGTCACCCAGTGCGCAGATGGTGCGACCCATGATGTTGCCGGCCACGTTATCGAGCAGATCGAGATCTTCCTTGCGACCTTGGCCGTGCTCGATGCGATGCACCATGCGGTAGAGCCAGCCCGTGCCTTCGCGGCAGGGGGTGCATTGACCGCAGCTTTCTTCATAGTAGAAATACGACAGCCGCAGCAGCGATTTCACCATGCAGCGGGTTTCGTCCATGACGATCACCGCACCCGAACCCAGCATGGACCCGGCCTTGGAGATCGAGTCGTAGTCCATCGTGGTGTCCATCATGATGTCGGCAGGCAGCACGGGCGCGCTCGAACCACCGGGAATCACGGCCTTGAGTTTTTTGCCGCCACGCATGCCGCCAGCCAATTCCAGCAGCTTGGGGAACGGCGTGCCCATCGGGATCTCGTAGTTGCCCGGACGCTCGACGTCGCCCGAGATCGAGAACAGTTTGGTACCACCGTTATTGGGCTTGCCGACTTCGAGATAGGCCTGGCCGCCATTGCGGATGATCCAGGGCACCGCCGCGAAAGTCTCGGTGTTGTTGATGGTGGTGGGCTTACCGTACAGACCAAAGCTGGCCGGGAACGGCGGCTTGAAACGCGGCTGGCCCTTTTTGCCTTCGAGGGACTCGAGCAACGCGGTTTCTTCGCCGCAGATGTAGGCACCATAGCCATGGAAGGCATGCAGCTGGAAGCTGAAATCGGAGCCGAAAATCTTGTCGCCGAGGAAACCGCCGGCGCGGGCTTCTTCCAGAGCCTCTTCGAAGCGCTGATACACCTCGAAGATCTCGCCATGGATATAGTTGTAGCCCACGCTGATACCCATGGCATAGGCGGCAATCGCCATGCCTTCGATCACGATATGCGGGTTAAAGCGCAGGATGTCGCGATCCTTGAACGTGCCGGGTTCGCCTTCGTCGGAATTGCACACCAGGTATTTTTGGCCTGGGAATGCGCGCGGCATGAAGCTCCATTTCAGACCCGTCGGGAAACCTGCGCCGCCACGGCCACGCAGACCCGAGGCCTTGACCTCGGCGATCACGTCCTCGGGTTTCATGCCCGTGGTCAGGATCTTGCGCAGCGCCTCGTAGCCGCCGCGTTTGACGTAGTCCTGCAGGCGCCAGTTGCTGCCATCGACATCCGCCATGATTTGCGGCGAAATGTGACGGCCGTGCAGGCACATGGAATTCGACAGATCGTTCAGCGGGTTGGGATCCAGCCCCTGAGCCAGCTTTGTGTACAGATCGGGCGCGTTCATGCCGATTCTCCTTGCGCTTTCAGGCCTTGGACCAGCGCGTCGAGTTTTTCTTCGGTCATACGCACACACATATGTTTGTTGTTGACCAGCAGCACGGGCGAATCACCGCAAGCTCCCATGCACTCGCCTTCGACCAGCGTGAACAGGCCGTCGGGGGTAGTTTCACGGAACTCGATACCCAGCTTGCGCTTGAGGAAATCGCCCGCCTTTTCGCCATCGCGCAAGGCACAGGGCAAGTTCGTGCACACGGAGATCTTGTGCTTGCCTACGGGCCGGGTGTCGAACATGTTGTAGAACGTGGCGACTTCCTGCACTGCGATAGGAGGCACGCCAATGTAATTGGCCACATCTTCGAGCACCTCGGGAGGGAGCCAGCCTTTTTCTTCTTGCGCGATGGCAAGCGAAGCCATGATGGCCGACTGGCGCTGGTCGCCCGGGAACTTGGCAAGTTCCCGATCGATTTTCTGATAGGCCTGTGCGGAAAGCAGCATAGTTTGAATCCGGGTTATGCGGGGCGGTCGGGCTGAGGGATCAGCGGTCGATTTCGCCGAAAACGATATCCTGCGTGCCGATGATGGTGACGGCGTCGGCGATCATGTGACCGCGGGCCATCTCATCGAGCGATTGCAAATGGGCAAATCCTGGCGCCCGAATCTTCAGGCGGTAAGGCTTGTTGGCGCCGTCGGACACGAGATAAATGCCGAATTCGCCTTTGGGGTGCTCCACCGAGGCGAAAGCTTCGCCAGGAGGAACGTGAAAACCTTCGGTGAAGAGCTTGAAGTGGTGAATCAGCTCTTCCATGTTGGTTTTCATGTTGGTACGGCTGGGCGGAGCGACCTTGTGGTTCTCGATCATGACCGGACCAGGATTGTTACGCAGCCACTCCACGCACTGGCGAATGATGCGGTTGCTTTCGCGCATTTCCGCCACGCGCACCAGATAACGGTCATAGCAATCGCCGTTCACCCCCACCGGGATGTCGAACTCGAGCAGATCGTAAACCTCGTACGGCTGCATCTTGCGCAAGTCCCAGGCCACGCCCGAACCGCGCAACATCGGACCGGTAAAGCCCAGAGCCTTGGCGCGGTCGGGATCGACCACGCCAATACCGACCAGACGCTGTTTCCAGATACGGTTGTCGGTCAACAGCGTTTCGTATTCATCGACGCACGCCGGGAACCGGTTGGTGAAGTCCTCGATGAAATCCAGCAGCGAACCCGAGCGCGCATCGTTCATGATGCGCAGGTCTTTTTCACCGCGATATTTGCTGCTCTCGCCGTATTGCGGCATGGTGTCCGGCAAATCGCGATACACACCGCCCGGCCGGTAATAGGCCGCGTGCATACGTGCCCCCGAGACCGCCTCATAGCAGTCCATCAGGTCTTCGCGTTCGCGGAAGGCATACAGGAACACCGCCATGGCGCCCACGTCCAGAGCGTGCGAGCCCAGGGACATCAGGTGGTTGAGCAGACGCGTGATCTCGTCGAACATGACACGGATGTATTGCGCGCGCAGAGGCGGCTCGACACCCAGGAGCTTTTCGATGGCCATGACATAGGCGTGCTCGTTGCACATCATGGACACGTAGTCCAGGCGATCCATATAGGGCAGCGCCTGAATGAAAGTCTTGTGCTCAGCGAGTTTTTCCGTGGCGCGATGCAGCAAGCCAATGTGAGGATCGGCGCGCTGAATCACTTCGCCATCGAGCTCCAACACCAGACGCAGCACACCGTGCGCGGCCGGGTGTTGAGGACCGAAGTTCAGAGTGTAGTTCTTGATTTCTGCCATGATTTAACGCCCCATGCCGTAGGAGTCTTCGCGTACGACACGCGGGGTGATTTCACGAGGATCGATGGTGACCGGCTGGTACACCACGCGGCGCTGTTCCGGGTCGTAGCGCATTTCGACGTTGCCCGACAGGGGGAAGTCTTTGCGGAAAGGGTGACCGATGAAACCGTAGTCGGTCAGGATGCGGCGCAGATCGGGATGGCCTTCGAAAACGATGCCATACAAGTCGAAGGCCTCTCGTTCGAACCAGTTCACGCCCGGCCAGCAAGGGATCAACGAAGCCACAATGGGGAACTCGTCATCGGGGGCATACGTACGCACCCGCAGGCGCCAGTTGTGCGTGATGGACAGCAAGTGCACCACCACTGCATAGCGCAGGCTCGGCGCGCCGCCGGCCGCATTTTCCGATTCGAGTTGACGGCTGCCGTTACCCCAGGTCAGGTAATCAACGCCGCACAGATCGATACAGGTTTCGAAGCGCAGGCTGGCATCCGTACGCAGCTTGTTGCAGACCGTGATCCATTGATCGGCCGGCACCTCGAGCGTGAGCTCGCCATATGCCTCGGTCAGGGCGATATCCGCCCCCAACGCAGCCTGCAGGTTATGTTTCAGGGTTTCGAGCCTGGTCATCGTCATGTCGCTTAGGTAAACCGATATGCTGACGGCACCGCCCGCGCACTACATCGCGCGGCGGAATGCAGTCAGCGGGCAATAGTGTTGGTCAGTCGGATCTTGTTCTGCATTTGCAGCAGACCATAGACCAATGCTTCGGCCGTAGGCGGACAGCCCGGCACGTAAACATCGACCGGCACAATACGATCACAACCACGCACCACCGAGTACGAATAGTGGTAGTAACCACCACCGTTCGCACACGACCCCATGGAAACCACCCAGCGCGGCTCGGGCATCTGGTCGTAGACCTTGCGCAGCGCGGGCGCCATCTTGTTGCACAGCGTGCCGGCCACGATCATCAGATCGGACTGGCGGGGACTGGGGCGGAAAATGATGCCGAATTGATCCAGGTCGTAGCGCGCCGCACCGGCGTGCATCATTTCCACCGCACAACAGGCCAGACCAAAGGTCATGGGCCACATGGAGCCGGTTTTTGCCCAGTTGAGGAACTTGTCGGCACTGGTGGTGATAAAGCCTTGCTTAAGGATGCCGTCTATAGCCATAGTTGTCTCTGATAGCGTGCAGGAGAGCCTTGGGTCATTCCCAATCCAGCGCGCCCTTTTTCCATTCGTAGATGAAGCCGACCGTCAGAATCGCCAGAAAGACCATGACAGTCCAGAAACCGACGAGACCAACCGTGCCATGAGCAATCGCCCACGGGAACAAAAAGGCGATTTCGAGATCGAACAGAATGAAGAGGATGGCTACCAGGTAGTAGCGCACATCGAACTTCATACGAGCGTCTTCGAAGGCCTCAAAACCGCACTCATAGGCTGAAAGCTTTTCAGCATAGGGGCGGCGAGGCCCCAAGAGCGAACCCGCCGTCAACAGCGCAAACCCGATCAGGGTAGCCACTGCGATAAACAGCAGGACGGGAAAATACTGTTGCAAGTTCATTTTGGCGTCCGTCAAATGCGCAAACCTTCAGATTGTAGCATTTGCAAAGTGACGATGCGCTGAACCCGGCCGCCCAAAAACAAGCCAAGCGCGAACAATAATGCTGTCGCGTCACGTCTGCGGTGCGCCACCCTCGCCGAGTGATCATTGTTTTATTTTAAGGCACCGCAACAGCAAGAAAACACCATGAAAAAAGCCGCCCCGAGAGGCGGCTTTTCATAAACAGACCAAAGGCCTGTTTATACGCAATCCATCGAAACGAGGCTTGCGCCTCGCAGTCGATTAGAAGCGGTGACGGATACCAACACCGACAGCGGTGCTCTTCACGTCATCCAAGAACGCGTAGTTCTTGATGTACGAACCGTAGGCGTACAGGTTGGTACGCTTGGACAGGTCGTAGGTGTAACCCAGCGAGAAGACGTTCATGGTTTCGTCGCCGCCAGTCAGCTTGTCGTTGCTGGGGTCAACCATTTGCCACGAACCGAACAGCTTCGAAGCACCACCGATGGGGGCGGTCAAACCGACCATGTAGGTGTTCGACTTGAAGCCATCAGCAAACATGTTGCTGCCCAGACCGTTTTGGCCCGGCAGGAACGACGTGCCGTTGATGCCTTGACCAGCGAACCAGCCGTCGGTGGTACGGCCGTAGGCCAACGCCAGTTTCACGACTTCGAAGTCGTACGAACCGCCGATGGCGTACATGCGAGGCTTGGCGTCTTCGTCCTCGTCGTGCGGAGCGCTCAGTTGGTCAAACGAGAACGCAACATTCAAAGGACCATTTTGGTAACGCAGACCAGCCGTGATAGCACGGGTGTTGTCGTTGGTCCGGAACGAGCTGTCGCTGTTGTCGTCAGCGTTGAACGAGTAGCCGACGCCCAATTGGAAGCCGCTGAACGACGGGGTTTGGTACAGAACCAGGTTGTCGTAGCGAACCGTGTTGGCAGCGCTCAGGCCGACACCGATGTTGGCTTGGTTGAAACCAGCGCCGAACGGGTCGATCGAACCGAAGTACTTGGACGAGATGTTGGTTTGACGGCCCAGGTCCAGACGGCCCCAGCTGTCGCTTTGCAGACCGATGGTGGCTTGACGACCGAACAGACGGCCGCCTTGAGCGGAGTTACCGTTGGAGGAGTTGAAACCGCTTTCCAGTTGGAAGACGGCTTGCAGGCCATCACCCAGATCTTCGGTGCCACGCAGGCCCCAACGCGAACCGTTCTGCACGCCATTGATCATGCCGACACGGCTACCGCTGTCCCAGCCGTCGCCCTTCACCTTGTTGTAGCCGATACCGGTATCGATGATGCCGTACAGCGTCACCGAGGTTTCTGCCTGGGCCACGCCGGCAAAGCCAGCGAGCAGGGCGGCAGCGAGCAGAGTCTTTTTCATTTAAGAAATCTCCGTTGATTTGAGTGACAAGGGCGCCTGGTTTTGCGAAGAACCTGCGCCCCCCTAACTCCGCGAAGGGAAGTTGACGCTATTGCATCAAAAAACCCTCGTACTGGCTACGGTTCTCCCCATAAAAGAGGGAGATCAATGCCCGAGATGTTGGGATACTGCAACACTCCCTGAACTCGGCTCAATTCATCTAAGTGTTTACCCTAAATTCCTGTGAGAACCAGCATTGGCGCGACCTGACGTCAAGCTGATGATTTGTCCGCCGGTCTGCTACGCTCCTTCTTTGGTAACGCGAAACAATAGTGGATACAGGTCTGCACAGACTGGAAACAACTCGCAGGAAACACCATGAGCGCTTGCACGGACCCAACGGCCGCCGCCCAGCCGCCACGCATCAGCGTGGCTGATTTTCAACGCCTGCTGGCGGAACAGCACCCATTTGCGGAAGTGCTGGGCATAGAAATTACCGACATTGGCTACGGCACGGCGCGCGCCGTCCTGCCCGCCCGGGACAGCCATCAACGGCTGGGCGGCATTGTCGCGGGCCCCATGTTGATGGGACTGGCCGATCTGGTGCTGTATGCGGCCGTGGTCGGCGCCACAGGTCAGGCCAACGCAGTGACTGCCAGCCTCACCATCAACTTTTTACGCAAGAGCCCGGCGGGCGCCATCATTGCCGACGCACGCCTGCTCAAAATCGGCAGAATGACGGCAGGCGAAGTGTTCCTGCACGGAGAACGCTCATCGGAGCCTGTGGCCCACATCGTCAGCACGTGGTCGGTACCAGCGTCTCATCATGCCCAGGCATAGTGACAGCCAAGCCAGACTCAAGGCAAAGCCGGCGATCACATCGCTCAGATAGTGCACCTGCAGCAGGACGCGGCTGACGCCGATTGCAGCGATCAGCGTCGCGCCGCCCACCAGACAGATACGATGCCAGCGCGACGGCACCATGCGCACGGCCAGATAGCAGGCGAATCCATATACTGCCATCGACGCTGAGGCATGCCCGCTGGGAAAGCTCCAACCCACCTCGTGGACATAGCCATGCACGTGCTCCGGGCGAATGCGCTGAAATGAATGCTTCATCGCCATATTCAGCAGCCCGCCGCCGCCCGTGACCACAGCGCAGAGCAGCGCCTGCGCGTACTCTCGCCGCCACAACAGCCATACTGTCAGGGCGACAGCTATCAAGGCGAGGAGATTGCGATTTCCCAGATAGGTGAACCAGGACAGCGTCCACAACAACGACGATGACATGGATTGCCCGAGTGCCGCAGCCAGCAGGCTGTCGAACCGGACCAACGGACTACCCAGGCTCATGGCAACTGCAATTACGAGAAAGACGGCCCCCGCGCCCATTGCCACTAACCAATACGGTCCTTCGCCGGACAGCGGCTGCTGGGCGTCATAGCGTCGGCTCAACCAGCAGACCACGCCACCAGCCGTCAGCGAGACGGCCAATAGAATCAACAAGGGATAGGCAGCGGCCCACTGCGCAGCTGTTTCCATACAACGTCAACGAAAAATCCGAAACATGAATGACGGCACACAAAGACTGCGGCCGGTCTGCGGCCAGATCTTATCCCGCGCCACGAGACCAATCCAAGGTCTGGCTATTGGCACGCGCAAACGCCCGGAGATCGGCGGCATAGTCCCAGCGCTGGATGATGCACTGATGCTGCCCCTGCCTGACCCCGTGTTCGATCAGATTGATCGAGTTTGAAATACCGCCCCGTACGCGTTGTGACACCGCCGTCCCGGCCTGCACTACCCAGGCGCGACGCCTGGCATCGGCAGCGCCCGGAGCGTCTGCGATATTCGACGCATTTGCATCCGAAACCTTGGTGGCCGCCACGCCACTCGACGCACCCGCGGCACTGGCAGCCTGCACTGTATCCGAGCCCGCCGGACCGTTCACTGCCGCCAGGGCGTGCGCCGATGCCGGCTCAGCCGCCAGACCAGGCGCTGCGACGGAGGGTTCGGAGGCGGGTAATACATATGGCAAATGAATGTGCCCACCCAATATGAGGTCCACACCCGCGTCGATCCAGGCCGGCACCGCCCACTCGCGCCCGATCAGCAGGTTGCTCTGATCGCTTTCCACTGCAGCCCGCACGGGATGATGCAACACGACCATTCTCAGGCAATCAGCACTCGACTTCTTGAGCCGCTGTACGACGCGATCCACCTGCCTGCGATCTACCTGGCCGTTTTTGTGCCGGCCCGGCCGGGTCGAATTGACTCCAATCGCCAAAAGCCCCGGCATTTCAACGGTCGGCTCCAGCACAGGGCCCATTGCCCGGCGATATCCTCCGTACGGATTCAGCCAGCGCGCCAGAACATTGAACAACGGAATATCGTGATTGCCCGGTACGGCCAATACCGGCCGCTGTAACGCCTGCACGAAGCGACGGGCCGCCGCAAACTGGGCACGCCGCGCGCGCTGGGTGATATCCCCACTCAGCAGAACCAGATCGGGCTGCCAGTCATTGGCCAGCCTCAACAGCGCCTGCACGACGGGTTCGCGCTCGGTACCGAAATGCGTGTCTGAAAGGTGCAGAATCCGTGTCATTGATATTCCGTCACCCCTCAGGCGCGCGCCGCGCGCAGTGACGGTGGAGGCACCAATAACTGCAGCGGCTGCTCCGAGACGCGAAATTCCAGCGGCGCATCGAGCCAATGGATTTCTCCGTCGAGGGCAACCTTGATGCGCCGCTTGCTTCGCGACAGGCGCACGGTCAGGTGTTCAAACCCAAAACTGAACACATGATCCGCGTCGCCCAGACGGCTGAGCCAGCCGCGCAATACCAGGCCATACAGAGCCCATGTGCCTACCGGCCGAACTCCCATCGCGACAAGCTGCCCCTGCTGCAACGCCGCAGCCTCGGCAATCCCGATCTGTTCCAACTGCAACTCGTTGTTACCCACGACGATCGTTGGCGTACGCAGCGTCCGTACGTGCCCTTCATGTTCAAGATGCACGGTCAGTTGGCGGTGCGCCCGTGCCAGGGTCACCAGCGCCGACCAGACCGCGACCAACCTGCTGCGCCCATATCGCCGCTTGTAAGCCTCGCGGTCTTCGAGCAATTGGGGATACAAACCGAGGCTGGCATTGATCAAGAACAGCCGGCCGTTGACCAGCCCGACCTGCGCCGGCTGCGGTTGTGCCGCCAGCAGACACCGGGTAGCCAGCTCGGTATCCTGGGCAATGCCATAGGTACGCCCGAAATAATTGAAGGTGCCCTGAGGCAAAATGCCGAACGGCAAGCCGCTGGCGAGCACGGCCTGGGCCACCGCGCTCAACGTGCCATCGCCGCCCGCCGCCACGACGATACCGCCCTGCTCGCGTGCGCGCGCGACAGCCTCTTGCGCCATGGCGGGCAACTGCCGGCCATCGTCAACCGGCATCAAGGTATAGCGGCGTCCCGCCTCGTCCAGCACCCTCTGGATGGTCGCTTGGACATCACTGGCGTCATCTCGGCCCGAGCCTGTGTTCAGCACAATGAAAAATGGCTCGTCGCCAGTCAAATGAAGAGGCTTCATGCGGCAAAGATAGCGCGCCACGCCCCCGGCAAGCAAGCCGCAAAGGTCTAGAATAGCGCCTGATCTTACTTTTTGGCTTCATCGTGCAGAGCCCCGACGCGCCTTTCAGTTTAAAAAAAATAGCCGTTCCGGCGTTCGGCCCATCGATCCTCTACGGTGTAAGTAACGGTGCTATTCTGCCTGTGGTGGCGCTGAGCGCTCGCGAGCTGGACGCATCCGTCGCCACGTCAGGACTCATCGTGGCGCTGATCGGCATCGGTTCGCTCGTCAGCAATATCCCAGCGGCGCTCGTGACCTCGCGCTATGGCGAGCGGCACTCCATGGTCGGCGCGGCGATGCTCAGTATCCTGGCCTTGCTCCTGTGCATTTTCGCCAGTCATACCTGGATGCTCGCGATCGGCGTGTTCTTTATCGGCATGGCGTCGTCGGTCTTCATGCTGGCGCGGCAAACTTACATGATCGACGCGGTGCCGGCCTATATGCGGGCGCGGGCGCTGTCGACGCTGGCCGGCACAATGCGAATCGGGGCCTTTGCCGGCCCCTTCGCCGGAGCGGCATTGATCCATTTCATAGGATTGGACGGCGCTTATTGGATCGCTATCGCCGCCATGATGGGCGCAGGGTTGATTGCCTATCATGCGCCCGATATGGCACCGCCCGAACGTCAACGTGGAAACACTGTCCAGGCCAAGCCGCGCATGCTCGATATCGCACGGTCGCACAGCCGGGTGCTCTTGACGCTCGGTTTAGGCATCCTGCTGGTCAGCGCAGTACGTGCTTCGCGGCAAGTCGTCATCCCGCTCTGGGCCGACCATCTCGGCATGAGTGCCAGCACGACCTCCCTGATTTATGGCCTGGTCGCAGCGATCGATATGTCGGTGTTCTACCCTGCCGGCACGCTGATGGACCGGCGCGGACGCCTGTGGGTCGCGGTTCCGTCTACCTTGTTGATGGGCGTCGCCTTGATCGGCACTTCGCTCAGCACGGGCGTCATCGGCTTTATCGTGGTGTCGATGATGCTGGGCCTGGGCAATGGCATCAGTTCCGGTATTGTCATGACGCTGGGCGCAGACGCGGCCCCCTCCAAGGGGCGCACCGAATTTCTGGGAATCTGGCGGCTGGTCGCGGACATGGGCAGCAGCCTGGGGCCCGTTGTGCTGTCGGTCATGACAGGTGTAGCGTCGCTGGCCCTGGCCGTCGGCACCATGGGGATGTTCGGCCTGGGCGCAGCGGCGGTATTCTGGCGCTGGCTGCCTCGGGGCAATCCGTCGGCAAAAAAAGGATAACCAGAAAGGGCCGCCGATCAAAACAATGATGCCGGTGCGGTCCACAGGGCCCGCACCGGCATCTGAAGCTACTCGGTTAAGACTACTTGCTATGCTGAGCGTGGTCTGCCTCGTGCACTGCCAAACGCAATAGCATCAAGACACAGGCCAACAATCCGGCACCGGCCAGAATCCATCCTTGCGGTTCACCGATAAGAGGCACTGCCAGCAACGGCGCCGCCAAGCCTGCCAAAGGCGCCAGTAGCATGATCATCCAGAAAATTGCCCCGCCTTGGCGAACATGAACCGGTGCTGCTGCCCGTTGTGCTGCTGCCGCGGTCGCGCGTTGATACGCCTTTGCGCGCTGTGATTTGGCACGGTAAGTCTTGACAGTACGCCCACCCTTGCCTCGTTCACGTACAAAATCCGCGTATACCACTGCCATATGCGCCTCCTCGCTCTACGCCTATGCAGACACGTTGCCTGCACAGCTACTGGCCTGGCACTTCAGCGTGGCCGGACTTCTGCTGCCCCGGTCCACCAAAACACCAGCGTGTTAGTCACGAACTGCTGTTAGGTATAGAAATACTCCTATCGGGCGCGGACTGCAATCATAATTTGCACAGAAAACACAATAAATGGCAATGCGACCGATTGACGCACATCCTGCACCCCTTGGATTTCATTAAATCGGCGCACGATGGAAACCTCTCGTAATTAACGGTGACACAGTCAATCACGAGACTGTAGCCGCCAGCTACATACTTGCACCCGGCGGAAAAAACTAGAGGAGAGAAGCATGTCTACGCAAGATAGCGCAGAACACCCCCAATTGAAACGGGTCATGGGGCCAAAGCTGCTGCTGTTGTTCATTATTGGCGACATTCTGGGCACCGGCATCTATGCCCTGACAGGGCAGGTCGCCGCAGAAGTCGGCGGGGCGGCATGGGCCCCCTTCTTAGTCGCCTTTTTCGTGGCGTTGCTGACCGCGTTTTCCTACCTGGAGCTGGTCACCAAGTATCCGCGGGCTGCTGGCGCCGCACTCTATGTGCATAAAGCGTTCGGTATTCATTTTCTGACATTCATCGTCTGCTTTACGGTGATGTGCTCAGGACTGACTTCCGCGGCGACGGCTTCGCGAGCGTTTGCTGCCAATTTATTTGTGGCACTGGGACTCGAAAACGACCCCACAACGGTGACGATGGGGGCGATAGGATTCATGCTGTTGATCATGGTGATCAATTTCCGTGGAGCGTCAGAAAGCGTAAAAGCCAACGTCATCCTGACTCTGGTCGAACTGAGCGGTTTGCTGCTGGTGATCCTGCTGGGCTTTTATGCCATCAGTAACGGCCAAGCTGATTTCTCGCGCGTCGTGGCATTCGAAACCCCGGAAAACAAGAGCGTCTTCCTGGCTGTGACATCTGCGACGGCGCTGGCATTTTTTGCCATGGTGGGGTTTGAAGATTCAGTCAACATGGCCGAAGAGGTCCATGCCCCGCACCGCATCTTTCCCAAAGTCATGTTGACCGGCCTGGGAATTACCGCCGTCATTTACGTATTGGTATCCATTTGTGCCGTCGCCTTGATTCCAGTCGGTGAACTGGCCGCGAGCTCCACCCCGCTCGTGCTGGTGGTCCAACGTGCCGCCCCCGGTCTGCCGATGGAAACCATCATGCCGATCATTTCGATGTTTGCCGTGGCGAACTCGGCGTTGATCAACATGATGATGGCGAGCCGGCTACTGTATGGGATGTCGCGCCAAGGCGTGCTGCCGAAGTTTTTGTCATATGTGCATGCGCGCAATCACACCCCCTGGTCGGCGATTCTCTTTACCACCGCACTGGGTCTGGGGCTGATCGTGCTGGTGTCTTCCAGCAACTCCAAGGCTATCAGCGCTCTGGGCGGGACCACGGCGCTGCTGTTGCTGGCGGTGTTCGCCTTTGTCAACGTGGCCGTACTGGTGCTGCGTAAAGACCGGGTTCAACATGAGCATTTCCGCGCCAATACGGTACTGTCATGCCTGGGCGCCGCGGCTTGCGTGTTTCTGGTCACCCCGCTGACGGGCCGCGATCCCATTCAGTATCAAGTGGCCGGATGGTTGCTGGCCTTGGGTGTCGTCATGTGGGGCATCACCGTGCTGGTGCATCGCAAAGAACACCGCCATCTGGACCCGGAACATTTGACCGACGAGTAATCGACCAACCTGCCGCCTTCCGCCAAACGCCCCGCTTACCCTGAGCGGGGCGTTTTTTGTTGCATTTCGTCATACCAGCAACCCTCGGCTGCTTATTTTGAGGCCCCGGAAGATAAACGGCGGCATACACTGGGTTCGCCTATCGAATACTCAAAACAAACGGGAGTCCTTTACCATGCGCACATCCTCATTAGCTACCCTCATTGTGGCCGCGATCTGCCAGGTCGCACTGGTCAGCCAGCCCCTGGCCGCGCCCCCCGAGGGCAAGGGCAAGCCGGCTCAGTCCAGCCAAGGCGGTGGAAACGGAAACAGCAAAAATCAGGGGAATGGCAACGGCAAAAACAAAGGCCAAAGCAACGACAGCCACTCTAACAAGTCATCCGGCTCAAAAGGTGGCAACAACGGCAAAGGCGGCCATGGCGGCGGGCGGGATAGCGACGTCAACGTTTCCCTCAGCTACGCGGGCATCACGGTATCAACGGCCCGCGGTTATGCCGTCGAATACGGCGCCACACGCTATAGCGCATTGCCTCCCGGTATCCGCAAGAATCTGGCGCGCGGCAAGCCCCTGCCTCCGGGCATAGCCAAAAAAATGGTGCCCGGCCCTATGCTGGCTCACTTACCCGTTCACCCAGGCTACGAATGGCAAGTCGCCGGCACGGATCTGATCCTGGTGGCCATCGGTACCGCGATCATCGCGGATGTGCTGTTTGATGTATTTGATTAGAAAAAAACGCTCGCTACGTGGCCACATCCAGATTCGCAAACACATCCGCCAAGGTCGGTACTGACTTGGCGGGCCAGATGGCGCTGAGATCGAAACTCGGCAACTCATCGCCATCGTGCACCTGGCAAAAGCGTACGCCACGAAAGTCCATAGACTGAATCCAGCTGGGTAGTAGCGCCACGCCGCAGCCGCCCGCCACGCAAGCCAGCACCGTCAACGTACGATTGGCTTCTTGGGCCACATGCGGCGTCAGGCCGGCCTTGCGCAAGGCATCCAGAATACCTGCATAAAAAACCGGCAATTGGTTCTGCGGGTACAACACCAGCCCCGCTTCTGCGATCTGCGCCAACGATACCGTGCCGTGCTCAGAGACGACAAATTCGTCAGGCACAGCCGCGACCAGACGATCACGTAGCAACAGGCGTTCACGCATTTTGCCTGCAACGGCCACGGGCGTGTGCATCAGACCAAGATCGATTTCGCCGCTCACCAACGCATCGGCCTGCTCGGCGTTGCTCATTTCCCGCAGAACGACACGCACGCCAGGAGCGGCGCGACGCAAGGCCCGTAACGCTCGCGGCAACATGTCGAACAACGCCGAGCTGACTAATCCGATGGTCAATTGGCCTGCGCTACCCTTGGCAATGTCTTGAGCCCGTCTGGCCGCGGCATCAATACGCGCCACGCTAATCCGGACATCCTCCAGGATCGCCTGGGCGGCCGCGGTCGGTGCGGCGCCCCGTCGGCTTCGTACAAACAACTGCACTCCTAATTCTTTTTCCATGCGGGCTAGAGACTGAGACAGTGCAGGCTGTGCAATGCCTAACCAATTCGCGGCGGCGCTGACGCTCCCATGGTCGATGACGGCCAAAAAATGGCGAAGATGCCTCGTTTCCATATTAAAAGGATATAAATAATTAACCTATTCAGCATAGATCAATATATCTGGGAATCCTAGAATGCGAGCCATTCCACACCCATAGATAAGTGGCCGCATAGCATTCGAAGCGACACGGCGTGCCACTGGAGACGCTGGTTTGACTTCAGCCCCATTCCCGCTATCAACCCCGATAGCCATCGACACACATGCCCACGTTTTTACGCGTGACCTGTCCATGGCCTCCCGCCGCCGTTATACGCCGGATTACGATGCCACGCTTGCAGACTATTTGAGGCACCTGGATGCCCACGGCCTGTCTCACGGCGTATTGGTGCAGCCCAGTTTCCTCGGCACCGACAATCGCTTTCTATTGAGCGCCTTGGCACAGGCCAGGCATCGATTGCGTGGCGTCAGCGTCGTTGATCCTGTACAGATCACCATGCAAGAACTCACCGCGATGCATCACGCCGGCGTACGTGGCATACGGCTGAATCTGTTTGGACTGCCTACGCCGGACCTGCATTCCGCGACATGGCGGACATTGTGCGAACACATCAATCCATTGGGCTGGCACGTCGAGGTGCATGTTCCCGCTGTTCGTCTGCCGGAAGTGCTGCCGCCCTTGCTCACTGCAGACTGCCGCATCGTCGTGGACCACTTCGGCAGGCCAGATCCTGCGGCGGGGATTAGCGATTCCGGGTTTCGCTATCTGCTCGACCAAGCCGCCAGCGGCCGGGTTTGGGTAAAGCTGTCGGCAGCCTATCGTCTGTGGCCCACCGAACAAAGCGCGACGCTCGGACACCAGGCGACCGAACAACTCTTGCAGGCTTTTACGGCCACCCGCTTGGTGTGGGGAAGCGACTGGCCTCACACCGAAAACCAGCACCACGCGAACTATCCGCGCACCGTTGCCTGGCTGCGCGACTGGGTCACAGACCCCAGCACCCTGCGCACCCTATTGGCCACTACCCCATCGGCCTTGTTTGATATCGAGGGAGACACTCTATGAATCCATTATTTTCTTTGACTTGCCGTACTGTTGCCACGATAGCTGCGGCATTGATGACCTGCTCCGCCGCGCTGGCAGCCTATCCCGAACGCCCCATCACCATGGTGGTCACCTATCCACCTGGCGGAACGGTGGACGTGGTCGCACGTCTCATTGGCCCCAAACTCGCTGAAAAACTGGGCCAGCCAGTCGTCATCGAAAATCGAGGCGGGGCGGGTGGCATGATCGGCGGAGCGGTGGTCGCCAAAGCGAAGCCGGACGGCTACACGTTGATGCTGGACGCGTCCAATCACGCCCAAAACCCGGCAGTGCACAGCAAAATGCAGTTCGACACACTGAAAGACTTCGCCCCGGTGTCGTTGCTGTTGCGCGTCCCGAATATGCTGGTGGTCACCCCCAACGCCCCCTTTCAAACGGTGGCCGAGGTCATTGCAAAAGGAAAAGATCCCGCCCATCCGGTGTACTTCGCCTCGGCAGGTCCAGGGTCGGCGCAACACTTGGCAGGCGAACTCTTTAATCTGATGGCCGGCACGCATCTGGAACACGTCGCGTACAAGGGTGGTGGCCCCGCCATGCTGGATGTCATGGCAGGCCAGGTACCGGTGATGTTCGCCTCGATGGGCTCTGGCTGGCAACACGTCAAGAATGGCAAGCTGCGTGCATTGGCAGTAGGCGGCGACACACGTTCGCCCTCAGCTCCTGACCTGCCCACGATTGCGGAATCGGGGGTTCCCGGATACGAGTCCTATGAGTGGAATGCGGTCTTCGCCCCTGCCGGCACGCCGCCAGCCGTTTTGGACCGATTATCTAAAGCCTTGGCCGAGGTTCTGAAAGACCCCGGCGTCGCTCAGACGCTGTCAGGAATCGGTGCGGAAATCATCGGGTCGACGCCTGCCGAGTTGGACACATTCCGGCAGGCAGAAATCGCGAAATGGCAAAAAGTGGTCGGCGAAGCCAACTTGAAGCTGGACTGATCGCGCCGCCTCATGCGAAACCGGCCGCCCAAAGGCGGCCGGTTAATCATGCATCCCGTTATGACGCGGGAATCACTGCACGTCGAAACGATCCAGGTTCATCACCCGAGTCCAGGCGGCGACAAAGTCGCGTACGAACCGTTCGCGCGCATCCTCGGCAGCGTAAACCTCTGCATAAGCGCGCAGGATCGAGTTCGAGCCGAACACCAGGTCATTACGCGTGGCGGTGTACTTCACCTCGCCGGTCTTGCGATCACGCCCTGCGAAGACCTCGGCGCTATCATCGGTGGCCGTCCATGCCGTGTTCATGTCGAGCAGATTGACAAAGAAATCATTGCTCAGGACACCGACACGATCGGTGAACACGCCATGGGTGCCGCCATCGTAATTGGCGCCCAACACCCGCAGGCCGCCGATCAGCGCGGTCAACTCAGGCGCCGTGAGCGTCAACAACTGCGCCCGGTCAATCAACCATTCCTCCGTGCGCACACCATGACCGCCTTTGCCGTAGTTGCGGAAACCGTCGGCGACCGGCTCCATCAACTCGAACGTCGGCACATCGGTCTGCTCCTGGGTCGCGTCGACACGGCCCGGCACGAACGGAACCTCGATCGCCACGCCAGCCGCCTTGGCAGCCTGCTCGACGCCGACAACACCAGCCAGCACAATCACATCAGCCAATGAGGCCTTGCCGCTGGCCTGCTGGATCGCCTTGAGGGTATCCAATGCGCCAATCGCCGTCTGATTGACTGCCCAGTCCTTTTGGGGAGCCAAGGCCAGACGTGCGCCATTAGCGCCGCCTCGCTTGTCGCCGCCTCGGAACGTGGCCGCCGAAGCCCAGGCTACTGACACCAACTGCCCGACGGTCAGTCCGGATTCAGCAATGCGGGCCTTCAGGTCGGCGATATCGGCAAGAGTCGGCGCATGTACGGGCGCGGGCAACGGATCCTGCCAAATCAAATCTTCTTTCGGGATTTCCGGTCCGAGGTAGCGCGCCTTCGGCCCCATGTCGCGATGGGTCAGCTTGAACCAGGCACGAGCAAAGGCTTCGTTGAACGCCTGCGGATCCTCAAGAAATCGACGGGAGATTTTTTCGAATTCCGGATCAAAGCGCAGCGTCAGGTCCGTCGTCAACATCGTCGGCTTGCGTTTTTTCGACGGGTCGAACGGATCGGGGATGATGGCCTCGGCGTCGCTGGCTTCCCACTGGATGGCGCCGGCCGGACTGCGTGTCTGCACCCACTCATACTTGAACAGGTTCTCGAAAAAGTGGTTGCTCCATTGAGTGGGCGTTTGTGTCCACACGACTTCCAGGCCCGAAGTCACGGTATCGGCACCCACGCCGGTGCCATAGCCGGAAGCCCAGCCCAAGCCCTGCGATTCAATCGGCGAGACCTCCGGAGCCTCGCCGATCTTGTCGGCCGGGAAAGCGCCATGGGTCTTGCCCAGCGTGTGACCGCCCGCGATCAACGCGACGATTTCCTCGTCGTTCATTGCCATGTTGCCAAACGTCGCACGGATAAACGGCGCCGCAGACAAGGGATCGCCACTGGCCTCCGGGCCTTCCGGGTTGACATAGATCAAGCCCATCTCTGTCGCCGAGAGCGGGCTGCCCGCCAATGCCTCGGATTTGCGATGCGCCAACCAGGCCTTTTCATTGCCCCAGTTCACATCCAGGTCAGGCTCCCACACGTCCTCGCGGCCGGCGCCGAAACCAAACGTACGGAAACCGCTGTTTTCCAGTGCCACGTTGCCAGCCAATTGCATCAAATCGGCCCACGAAATCGCCTGTCCGTATTTGCGTTTGATGGGCCACAGCAGGCGGCGAGCCTTGTCCAGGCTGACATTGTCGGGCCACGAGTTCAAGGGCGCAAAACGTTGCTGCCCCCGGCCACCGCCGCCGCGGCCATCGACCATGCGGTACGTACCGGCGCTGTGCCACGCCATACGGATAAACAAACCGGCGTAACTACCCCAGTCTGCAGGCCACCAGTCCTGCGAGTCGGTCAACAAGGCACGCAGGTCTTTCTTCAGGGCGTGGTAATCGAGTTTCTTGAATTCCTCGGCGTAGTTGAACGTCTCGCCCAATGGGTTGGAGCGGTTGGAGTGTTGATTAAGGAGATCGACACGCAATTGATTGGGCCACCAGTCATGACTGGTAGTACCGCTGCCGGCGACGAGATGGAAAGGACACTTTGCTTC
This sequence comes from Bordetella genomosp. 4, assembly GCF_002261185.1. GTDB lineage: Bacteria > Pseudomonadota > Gammaproteobacteria > Burkholderiales > Burkholderiaceae_B > Bordetella_A. The sequence goes on along the minus strand of NZ_NEVQ01000009.1, from coordinate 69,003 downwards.
AGACGACACGATGAGGACTCCGTGGGTTACTGGTGTCCCCATCTTACTCAGGCTTTGTTAGGAGATGAAATTGAACTAAATAAAACAATAAATAGTTTTTAGCTATTGAACGTAAAATTTAATTCTTAAAACCAATGATAGAGGTTCAAAACCCGCACATCGCTGCCAGGGTTTCCCAGTTCAATTGCAGATCTGGCCGCATATACCCGAGAAATCCCAGCGCGAGCACTGCCACTAAGGCGATTCCGCCCAGAGCACGCCAGAGAACGCCGCGTCTCATGTCAGGCCACCGCTTGCGGCACCGGCTGCGGCTCTACCGACTGTTCCCGTACCGGCAGGCACAACAGCGCCGCGATGATGGCGAGCGCAATACCGATCCACCACATCAGATCGTAGTTACCGGTTGTGGAATAGACATAGCCCCCCAGCCACACGCCAATGAAGCTGCCCACTTGATGCCCTAGGAACGCAATGCCGGACAAGGTAGCGGCATATCGCAAACCATAGATCTGGCCGATCAGCCCCTGTGTCAATGGCACCGTACCAAGCCAGAACAAGCCCATCCAGGCAGCGAAGGCATACAGTACCCAAGGTGAAAGCGGCATTGTCAGCAACAACAACATGCCAAAAGCTCGCAACCCGTAGACACCTGCCAATAGTTTCTTCTTGCTATAGCGCCCGCCGAGTTTCCCAGCGTAAAACGACCCTATGACATTGAACAAGCCAATCAGCGCAATTGCCGTCGCGCCTTGACTGGCGTTCAATCCGCCGTCGGCGACATAGGCCGGAAGGTGCAAGGTGATGAATGCGGTGTGAAATCCGCAAACGAAATAACTACTCGCCAAGAAATGAAACGACGGGTGCTGCAAAGCCTGGCGGATAGCGGCGGACAGCGATTGCCCACTGGCGTGGGCGGCGGGCTTGCCCCGCAAGTAATAGGCCAATGGAATACCCGTCGCCGCCAGTAAGGAAAGCGCCCATAGCGCCCCTGTCCAATCCAATCCGCTGATCAGCATTTGCCCGGCAGGCACCACCAAAAACTGCCCCATCGAGCCGCCCGCGCTGGCGATGCCCATGGCCGTACTGCGAAACTCGGGCGGCACCGAGCGCGCCACCACGGGCAAAATCACAGGGAAAGTCGTACCCGCCTGTCCCAAGCCCACCAACACACCCGCTGTCATGTACAGGCTGAATTCGTCGGTCGCCAAGCGCGTCCCGATCATGCCCGCGACGTAGAGCAAAGCGCCCAGCGCAATCGTGCGCCCCGAGCCATATCGGTCAGCCAGCATCCCCATGAAAATACAGGACACGCCCCACACCAGGTTTTGCAGCGCAAACGCCATCGAAAACACATCGCGCCCCCACCCATGCGCCAAGCCCATCGGCTGCATAAACAGGCCAAACGTGGCACGCACGCCCATGGCGAGCAGCACGATCAACGTGCCCAACCACAGGGTACGCAGTGAAACGGATTGCGATGAAGACATCTGATTTGCCTAGAGGATTAGCGCGGGCGCCGACATGATGCACAGCGCAGGCCTGAGCACCAACATTGTGCACATGACGAAATTTCGCCCATCATATACAAGCTGCGGTAATAAAGCGGTTTAGCCCCTGCCCAGGAGTGGGGTATCGCCGCCCCGTGCGCGACTGGCCCAGATGAGTGCGCTCCATACAGACGCGCGAACGCATTCTTGCGACGCACCAAAACACACTCGGCCAGATGCTAGAATTCGGCTCTCGCAAAGCGAATGGCGATGCCAACGATATGCTTTGTTATCAGGAACTTGCGCGTTCCGAGCCCGCCTCGCCGTAGTTAAATGGATATAACAGACCCCTCCTAAGGGTCAGTTGGTGGTTCGATTCCACCCGGCGAGGCCATCCCTTTCGGTGTCCCCATCTCAGGGCAAAAACGCCACGATTAGGCTCTGTTGCAATCGCGCGCTTGCGCCACAGTTAAAAAAACTGTTTAAATTCTGCACGTAAGTCTATAATTCATCTGACTTTTTCCCGGCTCCGCTCAAGCCGCCCCTGACCAGTCCGGTCGCGTACCCCTTTTGTCTCGGTAGTCTTATGGTGTTTTTCTGGAAACGCGCCGTTGTAACCACCCTGGTGCCTTTGGCCGTGGCACTGGTCGGTCTGCTGCCTGGCGCGGCCTATGCGGCCAAGGCCGATCCGTGCAAAACCAACGCGAAATCCTCTGCCTGCAAGGCGGCGAAATCCAAGACGACCGCGACGAGCACCGCCAAAAAATCCGCCAAGACAACGGCAAAGTCCACATCCCAGGCCAAAAAGACCTCGGCCAAGACTAGCGCCAAGAAATCCGCAAGCCGCACCACGAGCAAGAAAACCGCCTCGCGCACCCAATCGCGCAAGAGCACGATCATCGCGCGCCAGCGCACCCCGGCCGTACACGCCAGCGCTGCCGCCCTGCCCGCTGCCGAAGCCTCCATCCGCGAGGAAATCCGGGCACTGCGTTCGACCACGGCCTACGCCCAGGACCTCGAAACCTCGACCGTCCTGTTCGCCAAAAACGAAAACGTCGTTCGGCCGATCGCCTCGATTTCCAAACTGATGACTGCGCTGGTCGTCGTGGATGCCAACCAGCCCATGGACCAAATCCTGGAAATCACCGCCGAAGACGTGGATGTCCTCAAGCACACGACATCGCGCCTGCAGGTCGGAACGCGCTTGAGCCGCGGCGACATGCTGCACCTGGCATTGATGTCTTCCGAAAACCGGGCGGCGCACGCACTGGGACGCAATTATCCGGGCGGTATCCCTGCCTTTGTCCGAGCCATGAACGACAAGGCTCGCGCGCTGGGCATGTCCAGCACCTACTTCATCGAACCCACCGGTCTGTCCAGCCAAAACGTGTCATCGCCTCACGATTTGGCGCGCCTGCTGCGTGCGGCAGCCCAGCGTCCCCTCATCCATCGTTACTCCACCGACGACGAATACGAGGTCGACGTCGCCAACCGCACCCAGACATTCCGCAACACCAATCTGCTGGTGCGCAAGCCGGATTGGGATATCAAGGTTTCGAAAACGGGCTATATCAACGAGGCCGGCGAATGTCTCGTCATGATGACCCGCATCAATGGCCGCGATATCGCCATTGTGCTGCTGGATTCCCAGGGCAAATATTCGCGCATCGGCGATGCCGTGCGCATGCGCCGTATTCTGCAAAGCGACGTCGCCTCATTGGCCCCGGCAACTGGCTCGAAAGTCATGTCGATGCGCTAGGCCTAGGGCGCATGCCGTTGGCCTGTAGCGAGAGTGCTGCGAATAATTTTTGCCCGCAGCACTGATACCGTGCTCTAAACACGCGGGCTTGCGCGATCGCGCCGGACCAAAAGCCAGCAAACGATTACGCCGCAGCGCGCTGCAGCACTGCGCCATCGTGCAGCGTTCCGGGCAACCCCGCCAGCACGGCCCGGGCGTCCAGCGAGCGAATCGGGACGTCCATATCGGCCGGAATACGGCCATCCACCTGCAGCACCTCATATCGCAGACAACACACGCGCAGAAACGACGTGAAATTCGCCGCCTCGCCTCGATACTCGATCAGCTCGTCATAAAGCCGCTCGATGAGCTGCGTCACCCGCATGCCATCACGAGCGGCGATTTCCTCCAGCACCGACCAGAACAGGCGTTCGAGCCGCACACTGGTGGCCACGCCATGCAGCCGCAGCGAGCGGCTTTCGGGCGCATAGGAATCGGGATGGGCACGAATAAAGATTTCACACATGGCGCAAATTCCTGGTAGCTGAACGTCACTGTACGATTGTGACGCTCCCACGGCAAGCCAGGCTGCGCAACGCCACGCGCCTTAAGGGAAATCTGACGATTGCCCGCAAAGCTCTGCTGCTCTCGCGGCAGGCAGGCACTGACCATGATCATACAAGCCGCGATGGCTGACCTGCTGCCTGCTCATCGAGCAGGCAGCAGATGGCCTAGAGACAAATCAATGCGTGATCTTGGTGCCCAGGACCTGCAAGAATTGCGCCAACCAGGCGGGGTGAGCCGGCCAGGCAGGAGCCGTCACCAAATTGCCATCGGTGTGCGCCTGATCGATGGCAATCTCGGCATAAGTGCCGCCTGCCAGGCGAACCTCTGGCGCGCAGGCGGGATAGGCCGAGCACGTGCGCCCTTTCAAAATACCTGCCGCGGCCAGCAACTGAGCGCCATGGCAGACGGCCGCGATAGGCTTGCGCGCCTGATCGAACTGCCGCACGATTTCCAGCACGCGTTCGTTCAAACGCAGATATTCCGGCGCACGGCCGCCCGGAATCACCAGGCCGTCATAAGACGCCACATCGACCTGCTCAAAATCGTGATTCAGCGCGAAATTGTGCCCGCGCTTTTCACTATAGGTCTGCGCGCCCTCAAAATCGTGAATCGCCGTCGCGACATTGTCACCGGCTTTCTTGCCTGGGCAGACCGCATGCACGGTATGTCCCACCGCCAGCAGCGTCTGAAACGGCACCATGGTTTCGTAGTCTTCGGCGTAATCGCCGACCAACATCAATAGTTTCTTGGCCATCGTTGTCTCCCTGTTCCTGGTTGCGAGGCGACAATCAGGCAGACGGCGCGCTCAACGCCTCGTATCCTGCCTGGTTGAGAAAGGACATTGTGCGGCATGAGGCGGAACAAGAGGTGGTAACCGAATACCACTTGGACAGAAATACGGCCGGACCGAAAACTACCGCAGTGCCGCCACCCGGCACGCCGTCGCAGCAACGCGCAATATGCGCTATTCCAGCGCAACCGACACAGGCTTGGCTCCCAGCAGGCTGACCAGTACCTTGGGGTCAATGCCGATCAAGTACCCTCGGCGCCCGCCATTGATATAGACCACGGGATACTCCAGCACCTGCGCCTCGACCCACACGGGCATACGCTTGCGCGTACCGAATGGCGATGTCCCGCCCACCTGGTACCCCGAATGCCGCTGCGCGACTTCGGGATGGCAAGGAGCGACCTTCTTCACGCCTGCCTGACGAGCCAGATTTTTGGTCGAGACTTCGCGATCACCGTGCATGACCACAATCAAAGGCCGCGCCGCCTCGTCTTCCATGATCAAGGTCTTGACCACCGCATGAGGGTCCAGCCCCAACTGCCGGGCCGCCTCGCCTGCGCCCCCATGATCGACATAGTCATAAGTATGTTCGGTGTAGTCCACCTTGTTTTTCTTCAACAACTGGGTAGCGGGCGTTTCGGAAACGTGACGGGCTTTACTCATGGCGCAAGCAGGAATTAGGCGTAATCCAGAAACTCGTTAGTGTAGACTTGGACGGCAATCAGAGCGCGTCAAAATACCACGGGACGCAGAAGCCTTACACGCCTTCTCGCACCTGCTCTACGCCCATCATGCAAGGGAAAAACATTCACCTGCCGCGCGTTGCATTCAAGCACGGGGATGATGCGCTGCATGCAGCGCTTTGAGCCGCTCGCGTGCCACATGCGTGTAAATCTGCGTCGTAGAAATATCCGCATGTCCCAACAGCATCTGCACCACGCGCAAGTCAGCCCCGTGATTCAGCAAATGGGTTGCAAACGCATGGCGCAGCACATGCGGCGACAAGGGCGCCTGCACGCCCGCGATGATGGCGTACTTCTTGATCAGTTGCCAGAATGCCTGCCTCGACATCGGTTGCGCGCGCCCCGTCAAAAACAAGGCGTCGCTCACACGAGTGCCAGCAAGCTCGGGACGCGCAGACTGCATATAACGCTCGATCCAATGCGCAGCCTCGGCCCCTAGCGGCACCAGGCGATCTTTGCCGCCCTTGCCCATCACAACGCGCACCACGCCTTCGTTCAAACTGACTTCAAGCACCTTGACGTTGACCAGCTCAGACACGCGCAGCCCCGTGGCATACAACGTTTCCAACATGGCGCGATCCCGCAATCCGCGCGCAGTGTTCAAATCGGGCGCTGCCAACAATGCCTCGACCTGCGCCTCGGACAGCGTCTTGGGCATACGAGGCGGCTGCTTTGCGGCGCTGAGCGTCAAACAGGGATCTTTTTCCGCACGATGCTCTCGCAACGCCCAGGCATAAAACCGCCGCAATGCCGCCAACCGGCGATTTGCTGTCGTCGCGCGGCTCTCCTCGTGACGCGCTGCAAACCACGCCTCGATATCGCCGGCCGCAACCTCTCGTAATTGGGTAGCCATCGCAGCCCCGCCGTGCTCAGCCGGGTTTTCCAGCCACTGCGCAAACGCAGTCAGATCACGCCGATATGCCGCCAGCGTATTTGCGGCCAAGCCGTCCTCCAGCCATACAGCGTCGATGAAGGCATCAATATCTGGTTGCGAGGTTAATGGTGTGGAAGTCATCAGTATCTGGAGCGAATATCTCTATTAAGCCGTCCCTGTCGCGTGCCGGAGTGCGGCGCCGGGCCTATCGCACGGGTTCGGCCCATTAGCAGGGGCCGAAGTCCCCTGCGGGGACTGCCCCGTGCTCAACGGCCCGGCGCCGCACTCCGGCACGCGACAGGGACTCACAATGGTGGCATGCCACCGATGTGTGCAGCATAGATCCACGAGCTTTCCCACATCGACGAATACGAGACGTTCTGAGCCGGGGCTCGTCGTGTAAAGGGCGCGCTGGCCCGTAGAGCCTGCCGAACCTGTCTTGTCAGGCGGGGGGAAGTCGGCTGGGCATGTTTGAGTGGAGCGCAGCGGAGCGAGTTTGCCCAGCCGCCCCGCCTGGCGAGACAGGTGAAGGGCAGTCTGGCCGCGCAGGCGGCCAGACCAGGCGATAGGGCCAGCGCGCCCTTTACACGACGAGCCCCGGCGTCTAAAGAACCCCGAACACCGCATTGCAAGCTCCCCTTAAGCCACCGACCGCAACCACCGCTCAAACGCCCTCAACGCCTCAGACCTCTCATCCCGCTGCGAATACCCAAAGTAATACCCCTGCCCCACCGTCAACACCTGCGGCACCGGCTGCACAAGCCTTCCCTCCTCCAACGCCGGAGAAGCCAGAAAATGCGGCACCAGCCCCACGCCTAAGCCGGCCTCCGCAGCCGCCAGCATCATGGTGAAAAGCTCGTAACGCGGCCCGCCCGCCGCTTGAGGCCCATAAGATTGACCATTAGCCCCATACCAGAGCCGCCAGGCATCCGGCCGGGAGCTCAAGTGCAGATGAGTCAACCCAGCCAGCCCGTCCTCTTCGCGACGCGGCAGATGCGGGGCGCAGACCGGCACCAGTTTCTTTTCCGGAAATAGCAGCACGCCTTGAGTCCCTGGCCAGAGACTGCTGGCGTGATACAGCGCCCCATCGAACGGCTGGTCCTTGAACTGAAATGGTAGCGTGCGCACCGACAAGCTCACGCTAATGTCGGGATACTGCTGTTGAAAGCCAGGCAAACGCGGAATCAGCCATGTCGTGGCCAACGTCGGCACCACCGCAATGTGAATGCTGCGCCCCATGCCGGTGCGGCTGACCAGGCCGAACGTGTCCTTTTCGATCTGATCCAGATGATGGCGAATGCGGCCGGCATATTCAGCGCCATGCTCTGTCAGCACAATACGCCGGCGCACGCGCGTAAATAGCTGCACACCCAGGCGAGCCTCCAGGCTGGCCACCTGACGATAGACCGCGCTATGCGTCAGCGCGAGCTCCTCCGCCGCTCGGGAAAAGCTCCCCAGCCGGGCCGATGCCTCGAAAGCCTGCAAGGCGCTCAGGTTCGGAATGCCATTACGCATAAAAGAAAAAATCTCCAACGCCACCCTGTGGGGCACTGCCATCTCGCGGGCGGCATCGCGTGCTGCTGCATCGCAAGGTTGAACACTACGTGCTGACAAGTCACTATATTGTGCAATTTTATCAATTGCACTGTGCAAGCGAGGAACATTATGCTCAATAGCTTGCTATCCGGCTGATTTTGCCTGCCCGCTTATTTAATTACCGGCTTACCTATGACTATCGCGACGACTCCCTCCCGTGCCCGCCTGGGCGGACATATCCTGGTCGATCAATTGGCCGCCCACGGCGTCAAACACGTTTTCTGTGTTCCCGGGGAAAGCTACCTGGCCGTGCTGGACGGCTTGCATGATGCCCAGATCGACGTCACGGTATGCCGCCAAGAGGGCGGCGCAGCCATGATGGCCGACGCGCACGGCAAGCTCACCGGCGAGCCCGGCATCTGCATGGTCACCCGCGGCCCCGGCGCCACCAACGCCATGGCCGGCGTGCACATTGCCAAACAAGATTCCACGCCGATGATCTTGTTTGTCGGCCAGATCGAGCGTGGCATGCGCGAGCGCGAAGCCTTTCAGGAAATGGACTATCGTGCCGTGTTCGGCACGCAAGCCAAATGGGTCACCGAAATCGATCAGGTCGAACGCATTCCTGAACTGATCTCACGCGCATTTCATATCGCCACCTCGGGTCGTCCGGGTCCGGTCGTGATCGCGCTGCCCGAGGACATGCTGACAGAAACCGCCACGGTGGACGACGCGCCGCATTACGAGGTCATCGAAAGCGCTCCGACCGCCGGTCAGCTGAGCGATCTGGAACAACTGCTGTCTCAGGCGCGGTCCCCCGTTGCCATCCTGGGAGGCACCCGCTGGAGCGCGGACGCTGTCGAGCAGTTCACCGCCTTTGCCGAACGCCTGTCGCTGCCCACCGCGGTGTCGTTCCGCCGCCAGATGCTGTTCCCCGCAGATCACCCCTGCTTTATCGGTGACGTGGGGTTGGGCATCAACCCGGCGCTGCTCAAACGCGTGGCCGACGCGGACCTGATTTTGCTGGTCGGCGGCCGGATGTCCGAAAACCCCAGTCAGGCCTATACCCTGCTCAACATCCCGGTGCCGGCCCAGAAACTGGTGCATGTGCATCCTGACAGCGCCGAACTGGGCCGCGTGTACCGCCCCACCCTGTCCATCAATACCTCGCCCGCCGCCTTTGCCCAGGCACTGGCTGGCGTCAAAGGCCCTGCGCAACCCGCCTGGGCTGCCGATACGGCGACTGCACGCCAGTCTTACCTGGCCTGGAGCGATCCCACCACAGTGCACACGCCAGGTCAGCTGCAGTTGGGCGAAGTCATGGCCTATCTGGAAAAAACGCTGCCTGCCGATGCCATCATGACCAACGGCGCCGGCAACTACGCCACCTGGCTGCATCGTTTCCACCGCTTTACCCGCTACGGTACGCAGCTGGCTCCGACGTCCGGATCCATGGGCTACGGCCTGCCGGCGGCCGTCGGCGCCAAACGCGTCCAACCCGAAAAGACCGTCGTGTGTTTTGCGGGGGATGGGTGCTTCATGATGCATGGCCAGGAATTCGCGACCGCCGTGCAATACAACCTGCCCATCCTCGTCTTGCTGATCGATAACGGCATGTACGGCACGATCCGCATGCACCAGGAGAAACACTATCCTGGCCGCATTTCCGCCACCCAATTGCAAAACCCCGACTTCGCCGCATACGCGCAAGCCTTTGGCGGCTATGGCGAGCGTGTCGAAACGACAGAACAGTTTGCGCCAGCATTTGAACGCGCCCTGGCCAGCGGCAAACCCGCCATCCTGCACTGCCTGATCGACCCACAGACCATCACCCCGTCGACCACGCTGGACAAGATCCGCGACGCCGCGCTGAAGGCGCAGCGATAAACCATGTGTCAACCCGTCAACCGGGTTGACACGCCGGCACCCCAAGATCATTTAGACTTAAAGTATTAATATCGATCCGGACTCTCGCAGCGACCTATCGCTGCGCAAACCGAATCAACGTATTAACCCGATATACGCATTCCCCGTATTTCGCTCTATACCGGAGACCCGCATGTCCTCGAATCCTTCTTTTCACTGGCAAGACCCGCTGTTGCTCGACCAGCAACTGACTGACGAAGAGCGCATGGTGCGCGATGCTGCTGCGGCTTATGCGCAAGACAAGCTGGCCCCGCGCGTGCTCAACGCATTCCGCAACGAACAGACTGATCCGAAGATCTTTTCCGAGATGGGCGAGCTGGGCCTGCTGGGCGCGACGATCCCCGTTGAATACGGTGGCGCCGGCCTGAACTACGTCAGCTATGGCCTGATCGCTCGCGAAGTCGAGCGCGTCGACTCGGGCTATCGTTCGATGATGAGCGTGCAATCGTCGCTGGTGATGGTGCCGATCAACGAGTTCGGCAGCGAAGCGCAAAAGAAAAAATACTTGCCCAAACTCGCCAGCGGCGAATGGATCGGCTGCTTTGGCCTGACGGAACCCAACCACGGTTCCGACCCCAACGGCATGGAAACCCGCGCCGTGCTGACCGGCGACCGCTACAAACTGACCGGCGGCAAGATGTGGATCACCAACTCGCCTATCGCTGATGTGTTCGTGGTGTGGGCCAAATGCGTGGGCGGTGAATTCGACGGCAAGATCCGCGGTTTCATCCTGGAAAAAGGCATGAAAGGCCTGTCCGCTCCGGCCATTCACGGCAAGGTCGGCCTGCGTGCCTCGATCACCGGTGAAATCGTGATGGACGAGGTCGATGTTCCGGCCGACCAGATGATGCCTGGCGTGTCTGGCCTGCGCGGCCCCTTCACCTGCCTGAACTCGGCTCGCTTTGGCATTGCCTGGGGTGCGCTGGGTGCAGCCGAGGCCTGCTGGCACACCGCTCGCCAATACACGCTGGACCGCAAACAGTTTGGCCGCCCCTTGGCTGCCAACCAGTTGATCCAGAAAAAACTGGCCGACATGCAAACCGAGATCACCCTGGGCCTGCAAGGCTGCCTGCGTTTGGGCCGCATGAAAGACGAGGGCACTGCTGCTGTCGAAATCACCTCGATCATGAAGCGCAACTCGTGCGGCAAGGCGCTGGATATCGCGCGCCTGGCTCGCGATATGTTGGGCGGCAACGGGATCTCTGACGAGTTCGGCGTGGCGCGTCATTTGGTCAACCTCGAGGTGGTTAACACCTACGAAGGTACGCACGACGTGCACGCTTTGATTCTGGGCCGCGCCCAGACGGGGATCCAGGCGTTCAGCTGATCTGTTCTTTTCGCCCTGTCGTTCTCTTTAGATTTCGCCTCAGTATCTTTGGATATTGAGGCGTTTTCTTTGGGCCGACATCGTTGGTTCCTTTGGCGCAGGCACGATTACGGAACAACGTCTTATTTTTTTCGGCAACCTATATTCGAAAGGTTATTGCCGCTACGCTCCTGGCTCCGAATTCGCTGCACATTGTTTAAGCGGTGCGGCGTCATAGCATCTGCAGATGCTTTGAGATTCGATTTTTCTCATATCAAGGTTTGGAGAAATAATGCGTGAACTCTGTTTTCATGAGATCTCGAGTGTCAGCGGCGCCTCCGGTGTCCATCTGGCAGCCATCGCTGTAGGCGCTGCGGCGAACACCCTGGGCCGTATCACTGGCGAGCTGATGACAGGCACACCGATGTCTTTGGCAAAATCCGTAGACACATACGGGTGGGCCATACCCCTCGCCACAGCAGCCGTCACGACTACCTTCCGTCCAGATAAACCCGCACAGGCCCATCTGAGGTACGCTGCCACCGCAGGTTTCGTCGTCGGTCTGGGCCACTATCTCGACGACAGCGGAACCGCGCCGACAAGGCGGCGTAGTGCCTCACATCGCAATTAGCGACCACGGCCCCACTTGCATCAAGATGGAGGCGAGTCCCCTCTGCGAGTCCCGGCCGCGTGCCCGAGGGGTGTGCCGGGCCGTAGAGCGCGGATTCAGCCTCGCGTAGCGAGGCCGAGCCCCCTGCTCGTGGGGCGAGTCCGTGCGATAGGCCCGGCGCGCCCCTCGGGCACGCGGCCGGGACGCCTAAATAGAGACGCCCAAGGCCAGCAAACGAAAGCCCCCGACGTCCCACAAAACCTGGCGCCCAACCCAAGCCAACACCATCCAGCATCGGCGAGAAAACCAAGCGCTAACCAACCTGCCCCAAGTCAAACAAGCTAGTCGCGTCCAACTCCAGCACCGCCTCATCGTGCTGATTCAAAATCGTCCAATTCCACGTAATGATCCCTAGATCATCGCGAGAAGTAGACCGCCTCACAGCTTGCACACGCGCATCCAACCGCAACGTATCCCCCGGCCGCACCGGCACTCGCCAACGGACTTCTCCCAGCCCGGGCGAACCAAACGATTCGGAATCATGCAACGCTGCCTCAACCGCCATACGCATCGCGAGCGCACAGGTATGCCAGCCACTGGCGATCAAACCACCCCAGCGCCCTTGAGCGGCCCGTTCCACATCCGTGTGAAACCATTGCGGATCATATTGGCGGGCAAATGTCAGGATCTCGGCCTCGGTGACCGTGACCGGACCACCATGGATCAACATGCCTTCCTTGAATTCTGCGAATTTCATTTTTTTGGCGTCTTCAGCAAAAACCGGCGCACCTGAGTACGCCGGTAGTTTGAGTACAAGACAGGCAGAGCGCCTACGCCAAATGACGCGATGCAGAGCACCCTACCTATGATGTGCTCCGAGCCCCTGCCAGCTAGTACGTCTCGAAATGCAGCCGCCCCTCGCGGCGCAACACATCATGCAGGATAGTCCAATCCTCGCCAGATTGCACGACCACATCGCGCAAAGCGTCCAAAACGCCGGTTTCCATCCCCTTTAGCCCGCAAACGTAAATACAGGTATTTGGGTCCTGCAACAACGTCAACACGTCGGCGGCGCGCTCGCGGATCAAGTCCTGGACGTAACGGCGCGGCTGTGCTGCATCGCGCGACAGGGCCAGGTTGATATCGATGAAATCGCGCGGAAGCTTCATCAAAGGCCCAAAGTACGGCAGCTCTCGTTGCGTACGAGCACCAAAGAACAACATCAGGCGGCCATTCGTGCCACGTGCGATCCGGCGCCGATAACGCTCTGTCATCGCACGCATGGGCGCCGATCCCGTTCCCGTGCAGATCATCATCAGATTGGCGTGTGCATGATTAGGCATTAAAAAGGTATTCCCAAACGGCCCGATGACTTGCACCGTATCGTTCCTGGCCAGGTCGCAGAGATAGTTGGAACATACGCCGCGTGCCGGCTGCCCTTGATGGTCCTCGGTGACACGCTTCACCGTCAGCGACAGATTGTTGTAGCCTGCGCGCTCGCCATCGCGTGGGCTGGCCAGCGAATATTGACGCGCGTGATGCGGACGGCCCTGCGCGTCGGTGCCGGGCGGCAATATCCCAATGGACTGGCCTTCCAACACGGGAAACGGCACATTGCCGAAATCCAGCACGATGTGATGGATATCACTGTCGGTATCCTCATCGGTCACGCGATAATTGCCGACGACCGTTGCGACAGCAGGCGTCTTGTGACCGTAGAGATTGACATAGGGATGCGCCGCGGACCAGGGAGGAATCGTTGCGCCCGAGGGAGAAAAAACGGGAGTGGGCGCGCTTGCGGAATCGGCATCTTCGCCGCCGTTGGACACCACGGAAACGATCTCTTCAGCATCGGATGCGGAATTCGCCGACACCGTATCGGGCAGCGCTTTTTCGCCTGGCAATTCGTCCCAGCCGAATTGCTCCTCGACACTATAGGCCTCGGTTTTCAGCACCAGCCGCCAATTGTCAATTGACCCCGTCGGACAAGGCGGCACGCAAGCCATGCAGCCATTGCAAATGGCGGGATCCACCACGTAGTTGGTGCCGTCATGCGTGATAGCGTCGATGGGGCAGGTTTCCTCACAGGTGTTGCAGCGTATGCAGATCTCGGGATCGATCAAGTGCTGCTTCAACACCTCGGGCGGCAAAGGTGCGTTCATCTTTTGCTCCGAGAGATCCCGGCATGAATGCCGGGCGTCGGGATTCAGTTAAAACGGACATACTCGAAGTTCACGGCCTGTCGATTCACGCCCATGACAGGCGGCGCAATCCAGTTGGCGAACTTGCCGGTCTCGACGACACGGCCCATCAGCGAGGCCACGAATGCGCGGTCTTCTGGCGTGGGCAGCCATTTGTGTTGATTGGCCTGCCATTGCGCCTCAGAGAGCACCTCGCCATCGGGCGCTACGCGGATGCCGGCCAGCGTGCCGATCTGACGGTTGAATGCTTTGTGAGGCACAGATAGACGATATGGCAATCCGCTTTTCTCGATGACCTTGTTCCAGCGTCCCACACCCGCCATGGAGTCCTTGATGAAATCATCACGCAGGACTTCATTCAGAGCGTTCAACATCGGCACTTCGGTTTCGCGCAGTTTGCCTCCATCGACCGTCAACACGCGATAGGTATCGTTCTTCAGTTGATGATCGTCCGTGCGCTTGCCTTCTTCGTAGCGGCCCTTCAGACCCGCGCTGTAAAAGATGGCGGCGTTCGAGGACTGATCCGCGCCGAACAAATCGATGGTGACGCTGTAGTGGAAATTCAGATAGCGCTGAATGGTAGGCAGGTCGATCACACCGGCGGCGCGTATCGTGGCGGGGTCATCAGTTTTCAGTTCGCGCATGACTTCGCAGGTGCGTTGAATGATGCGCGAGACGCCCGACTCGCCGACAAACATGTGATGGGCTTCTTCGGTCAGCATGAATTTGGTCGTGCGGGCCAAGGGATCAAAGCCCGATTCCGCCAACGCGCACAACTGGAATTTCCCATCGCGGTCGGTGAAATAGGTGAACATATAAAAGGCCAGCCAATCGGGCGTCTTTTCGTTGAACGCTCCCAGGATGCGCGGATTGTCTGCATCACCGGAACTGCGCTGCAGCAAGGCGTCGGCTTCTTCGCGGCCATCGCGGCCGAAATAGCGATGCAGCAGATACACCATCGCCCACAGATGGCGGCCCTCTTCGACGTTGATCTGAAATAGGTTGCGCAGGTCGTATTGCGACGGCGCGGTCATGCCCAGATGGCGTTGCTGCTCGATCGACGCCGGCTCGGTATCGCCCTGCGTCACGATGATGCGGCGCAGGTTGGCGCGGTGTTCGCCCGGCACGTCTTGCCAGACATCGCGGCCGAGGTTTTCACCAAAATGAATTTTGCGCTGGCCATCCTGCGGTGCGAGGAAAATGCCCCAACGATAGTCAGGCATCTTCACATGATCGAAATGCGCCCAGCCATCGGGCTCGACGCTGACTGCTGTGCGCAGGTATACGTCAAAACCATGCGACCCGTCCGGGCCCATGTCCTGCCACCATTGCAGGTAGTTGGGCTGCCAGTGTTCGAGTGCGCGTTGCAGCGCACGGTCGCTGGACAGGTTGACGTTGTTGGGGATTTTTTCACCGTAGTTGATGCCTGACATGTCTGCTCTCCAGGTCGGCGTAGTGATGCTGCCGAGTCGTTATAAGGGTGTTTTCGCATAGCCGGAAAACGTACCGGACCGTTACGCTGACTGTGTGCTCACGCCTGTCATTGGCGTGAACACGCAATCATTCGGCCGATCGGCGCGATCCCATGAACGGGCCAATGCCCGCTGCTGCTACACGCGGTTCCAATCGAACGTGGCTTGTTCGCCTTTGCCGTAAAGCTTCAGCGCGCCCTTTTCTCCCGCCGCATTGGGGCGATTGAAAATCCAGTTCTGCCAGGCAGTGAGACGACCGAATATGCGGGTCTCCATCGTTTCACGTCCGCCAAAGCGCAGGTTCGCTTCCAGCCCCGTCAATGCATCGGGAGACAAGGCGCGGCGTTCCTCGAGCGCGAGACGGACCTCGTCATCCCAATCAATGCTATCGGGCGCAAACGTCACCAGCCCCAGTTCCAAGGCACGTGTGGCAGGCAACAACTGCCCCCCTACTGCGCGCACGGCCTCGAGCGGCAGGGTTTCTTCGTAAAAGCGGCGCTGCAAGCGGCTTTGGCCGTTGACCAGCGGATACGCACCGAAATTACGTTCGCCCACAACGATCTGGGCAGGCACATCGGCATCCTCGTCATCCAGCATGTAGATGCGGTCGGCGGCCAAGGCCAATTCAAACAAGGTGCCGGCAAAGCACGAGCCCGGTTCGATCAATGCAAAGAGCGAGCGCGACGTCACGTCCAGACGCGCCAGAGTACGGCGCAGCATGCCCGCGGTTTCGCGCACGAACCAGTGGTCGGCATGCTGCTGCAAGGCGGCATCGGCAGCGAGCACCGAAGCAATATCGCCCTCGGTTTTCAGCACCCACGTACCCAGGTCGGGTTCATTGGTGCGCAGATTGAGAATCGCATCATCCAGCTCGCGAGCCATCTGTAGCGGCCACCAGGCAGCACCCGCGGCTACGATGGCCTCGATTTCCTGCTCGACAGACGCCTGCGGGCCGCGGATCGTCCAAGTGGCCAGGCGCTTTTCACGATCGTAGGCGACGTCCACGTATTGATAGGACAATCGGCTCGCCGTTTCGCTACGCGACAGCGGTGTCAGGGCGATGCCTTGCGCTTGCGCAGGACGGTCGCTAGCGGCGGCCAATTCGAGGGCACGCGCCTGTACCGCGTCCTGGAATTGCGCGGGTTTGACGACCTGATCGACCAGGCGCCAGTCCTTTGCACGCTGACCGCGCACGCCCTCGACCAGGGTGCAAAAAATGTCGGCATGATCGTGCCGCACCTTGCGTTTATCCGTCACGCGCGTCAGCCCCCCTGTGCCGGGCAGCACGCCTAGCAAAGGGACCTCGGGCAGGGCCACGGCCGAGGAACGGTCATCCACCAGGAAAATCTCGTCGCACGCCAAGGCCAACTCATACCCGCCCCCGGCGCAGGCGCCATTGAGCGCCGCGATGAATTTCAAGCCGCTATGCCGGCTGGAGTCTTCGATACCGTTGCGAGTTTCGTTGGTGAATTTGCAGAAATTCACTTTCCACGCATGAGACGACAAGCCCAGCATGAAGATGTTGGCGCCGGAACAGAAAATCCGGTCTTTCATGCTGGTGACCACGACGGTGCGCACCTCGGGGTGCTCGAAACGGATGCGCTGCAAGGCGTCGTGCAGTTCGATATCGACCCCGAGATCATAGGAATTGAGCTTGAGCTTGTAGCCTGGCCGCAGCCCGCCGTCCTCGGCCACATCCATGGCCAGAGTGGCCACCGCACCCTCGAAACTGAGTTTCCAGTGGCGGTATTGGGTGGGGTCTGTCTGAAAATCCACGCGGGATTCGGGGCTGCTCATGGTTCTGTCTCCTGAGGGGCCTGATAGGAATAATACTGCATCAGATGCATTAAAATGCAGATTAGTGCACAAAAAAAATCGCGTCAAGAGAAAGATGCACAAAAATGCAGCTTGGGGGTCCACCAGAGGATCCAGATAGACGCTAGCCGGGGTCGTCTCGACAGAAGACGGTGCGCACACCCCGAGCGGTCTTTCTTATCGTCTCGGGGCTAACAAGCAGTAAAAACGGCGTAATGGGCGCGCCCACCGAAGCGAGCATCGCGCGCCTTAAAGGGGCAACCCGCAAGCCTTGCGAACCTGCGCGCGCAGCCCTCCAAAGCTTTCTTGCAAACTCAGGCCGCTCGTCATCCAGGTCATGTCCGCCTTGGCATAAAAGGCCTCGCGCCCCGCCAGAATGCGTTTCAAATCCGCCATGGCCTCGCTGTTGCCAGACATGGGGCGGAAGTCGCCCTGCGCCATGACGCGCGACATATGTTCGTCCGGGGTGGCGCGCAGCCAGATGGTGTAGCAATGCGTCAGCAATAGGTTCAGAGTCGCCGGCTCGGACACCAGACCGCCAGGCGTGGCAAGCACCATTTCCGGATAAAGCTGTACGGCTTCCTCCAGCGCTCGCCGCTCATAGCGGCGATACGCGTTAGGGCCATAGAGATTGTGAATCTCAAGAATGCCGCAACCTGCAACGCGCTCGATTTCGCGGTTGAGTTCCACAAACGGATAACCCAGGTCGTCTGCCAGCATCGGCCCGAGCGTCGATTTGCCCGCGCCACGCAAGCCGATCAGCGCCACACGCTGAAAACGATTGGGGCGTTGCGCCCCGGCGCCCACGCCGAACAGCTGCGTGAGCGCCTCGCGGGCCCGCTGCAAATCGGATTCGGTACGACCGCTGAGCAACTCGCGGATCAACAACCAATCCGGCGACTCGGTAGTGACGTCGCCCACTAACTCTGCCAAGGCGCAATTAAACGCCTTGGCGATTTGCAGCAACACCAGGATCGACGCGTTACCGACACCGTGCTCTAGATTTGCCAGATGGCGCTCGGATACGCCGGTGACTTGCGACAAGCTTTTGCGCGTCATACCTCGGATGGCGCGCAGGCGCCGCACTCTCTCGCCCAGTGCGATCAAAAACGGCTCTCGGCGCAATTCCGAGGATTCCTTGTCTAGCGGGTGAACCATATTGATTGAGCTCCGAGGAAACCCTGATACCTGCAGTTTTATGCACTATAGTGCTTGACTTGATTAGTGTGAAGCACTATTTTTCCATTAATCCGGCTCGCAACCGGCACGCATGCCCGCCAAAAAAAGCAATTCATTGCATACGCTGCAGCCGAAGCGCCACAGTGTAAAGGACGAGACAAAGCATGAGTACGCCAGCTTCCTTCCACGATTTGATGCGCCGTATTACCTCTCCCATTGCAGGGCTGCCGCTGGACGACGCGCTGCAGGCCCGCTTGAATCAGGAGATGGGCCCGGACAGCGAGCTTTATCAGGCCGTCTTTGCCGCCTGTAAGCAGGGCGTCGCCGACGGCTGGATGTGCAGCCGGGAAGGCGGTGGCATCCGCTATGGCCGCGTGATCAAGCCCGATACGGAGCTGGACGGGTTCTCGGTGGATGTGGTGGACATGAACCGCCTGGCTGGCCCGCACCACGTCCATCCGCGAGGCGAGATCGATCTGATCATGCCGCTCGATGACAGCGCGAAATTCGATGGACATGGTGCCGGCTGGCTGGTCTATGGCCCGGGTAGCGCGCATCGGCCTACGGTCAGCGATGGGCAGGCGCTCGTCCTGTATCTGTTGCCCAATGGCGAGATTGAATTCACGGCGGCTTGATCGATCTGCGGCGCGCGGCCTGGATACATGCCGTGCAGGCGAAGCGACAACGTCAGAACTGCCCATAAAAAATACGGAGACGCCCCATGAACCCCTGCCCCACCGAATTGAATTTCGCCAGTCATCTGGCCGCATTGAATGCCCCCCGCGCTGCCAAACTGGCCTATATCGACGACTCGCGGCGCATTACCTATGGCGAATTGGCCGAGCGTGTCGCTCGATGTGCGGGCGCATTGCGGCAACTGGGATTGCGCCGCGAAGAGCGCGTGCTGCTCCTGATGCATGACAGCGTGGACTGGCCTGTCGCGTTTCTTGGAGCACTACACGCAGGCATCGTGCCGGTCGCGGTCAACACGCTGCTGACGCCTGAGGATTATGCCTACATTGCCAGCCACTGCCGTGCGCGCGCGGCATTGGTGTCGGGCGAGCTGCTGGGCACATTGCAGACCGCTTTAGGCAAAGGCCCGCACGAGATCGAACACATCATCGTATCCCGTCCCACAGGCGTGTTGCCGGCGGGCAGCCTGGATTTCGAGCAATGGCTGGCTGATGCGCCGCTTGCGCCTGCCGTACGCACCCTATCCGACGAAATTGCCTTCTGGCTGTACTCATCGGGATCGACCGGCAAGCCAAAAGGCGTGGTCCATACTCATGGCAATCTCTGGCACACGGTAGAGCTCTATGCCAAACCAGTATTGGGCATACGTGAAGACGATATCGTGTTTTCAGCAGCGAAGCTGTTTTTCGCCTATGGGCTGGGCAATGGGCTGAGCTTTCCGTTGGCTGTCGGCGCGACAGTGGTCGTCATGAGTGAACGCCCCACGCCCCAGGCAGTATTCAAGCGGCTGACCGAACATCGTCCCACCGTGTTTTACGGTGTGCCCACGCTCTACGCCAGTATGCTCGCCAGCCCTGACCTGCCGGCGCGTGAACAAGTCGCCTTACGCATCTGTACCTCTGCCGGCGAAGCCTTGCCGCGCGATATCGGCGAACGTTTTACGCGCCATTTCGGTTGCGAGATTTTGGATGGTATCGGCTCGACCGAAATGCTGCATATTTTCTTGTCCAATCAGCCGGGCAGTTTGCGCTATGGCACCACGGGCAAACCGGTACCGGGATATGAGGTGCAATTACGCGATGAGGACGGCCGGATCGTCGCCGCCAATACGATCGGCGATCTGTATATCAAAGGGCCCAGCACGGCGCTGATGTACTGGAACAACCGCGATAAAACGCGGCAGTGCTTTCAGGGAGAATGGCTGAAAAGCGGCGACAAGTATCTGTGCGATGCGGATGGCTATTACACCTATGCGGGCCGCAGCGACGACATGATCAAGGTCAGCGGCCAGTACGTCTCGCCGGTAGAAGTCGAGAACGTGCTGGTTCAACACGAAGCTGTGCTGGAGGCCGCAGTGATCGGCGTTCCGGATCACGACGGCCTGATCAAAACCAAGGCCTATGTGGTACTGCGCCCGGGCTTTCAACCCAACGCCGATACCGGTGAGGCGCTGCAGCAATATGTGAAGCAGCATCTGGCGCCGTTCAAATACCCAAGGCAAATCAACTTCACCGAGGACCTGCCCAAAACGGCGACAGGGAAAATACAACGATTCCGGTTGCGCCAATTGGAAAGCAGCGAGATTTCCCGGGGCATTGCATGAATACGGCCGCCACCCTCAAGGTCCTCGACACACCAGAAACGCAGACTGCCTGGGCGAATCTGAATGTGCAAGGACGCACAATACGCCTGGAATATCGCTGGCTGTCACCCAAACGGCAGGATGCGCCGTTGTTGATATTTCTGCACGAAGGCTTGGGCTCGGTCGCTATGTGGAAAGACTGGCCGCAACGCGTATGCGATGCGGCCGCGTGCCGTGGCCTGGTGTTTTCACGCTATGGCTACGGGCAATCCACGCCGCGCCCCCCGGCAGAAAAATGGCCCGTGACATTCATGCACGATCAGGCACGCGAAGTCCTGCCGGCACTATTGAAGGCGCTGCATATCGATGCCGACCGCGATCGTCCTATCTTGTTTGGCCACAGCGATGGCGGCTCGATTGCATTGCTCTATGCCGCCATGCATCCGCATGCCATCGCCGGCCTGGTCGTGGCAGCCCCTCACGTGTTCGTCGAAGACGTCACCATCGCCCATATCGAGCAAGCGCGCCAGGCATATTTACACACAGACTTGCCTACCAAACTGGCGCGCTATCACGCCGATGCAGACTCAGCATTCTGGGGATGGAACGATATCTGGCTGAATCCTGCCTTTCGCGCCTGGAATATTCAGGAATATTTGCCGCGGATCGAATGCCCCCTATTAGCGATACAGGGCCAGGACGATGAGTACGGCACGATGGCGCAGATTCACAGTATTCGCGAAGCGGCAGCACAGACACAATTACTGAAAATCCCTGATTGCCGTCATTCCCCGCATATAGACCAACCCGATGTGGTCATCAGGGCTGTCGCTGATTTCATCGGCGGCCTGAACAAGCACGGCTGAGCTCGCGAGCCTGCCAACAATAACCAGGAGACAAACCATGATGCATCGCGCCCTCAATCGTGCCCTGATTGCCAGTGCACTCGCGTTGACCACCAGCCATGTACTGGCCGCGGACAAGATCAAAGTGGGATTCATGCTGCCCTATAGCGGCACCTATGCCGCGCTGGGCACCGCCATTGAAAATGGATTCAAGCTCTATGTCGCCGAACAGGGCGGCAAGCTTGGCGGGCGAGAGTTGGAGTATTTCAAGGTCGATGACGAGTCCAATCCGGCCAAGGCATCTGAAAACGCCAACCGCCTGATCAAGCGAGACCAGGTCGATGTGGTGATCGGCACAGTGCATTCGGGTGTCGCCATGGCGTTGGCCAAAGCGGCCAAGAGCAGCGATACCACCCTGATCGTCACGAACGCCGGTGCTGATGCAATCACCGGCGCGATGTGCGGCCCTGGCATTTTCCGCACCTCGTTTTCGAACTGGCAACCTGGGTATGCCATGGGTCCGGTGGCAGCTGCCAAAGGCCACAAGAAGGCGGTGACGATCACCTGGAAATACGCCTCCGGCGAAGAACAAATGGCGGGATTTCGCGAGAGCTTTGAAAAAGCCGGCGGCACGATCGTCAAGGACCTGACGCTGCCTTTTCCCAATGTGGAGTTCCAATCGCTCTTGACGGAAATCGCATCGATCAAGCCCGACATGGTGTTTGCCTTTTTTGCCGGCGGCGGCGCGGTAAAGTTCGTCCAGGACTACCATGCGTCCGGCCTGCAGAAATCCATCCCGCTCTATGGCACAGGCTTTCTCACCGATGGCACGCTGCCCGCCCAGGGCGATGCCGCACAAGGCCTGCTCACCACGCTGCATTATGCCGATGGCCTGAACACGCCGCGCGACAATGCTTTCCGCGCGGCCTACGCCAAAGCCTATAACAACCTGCAACCCGATGTCTACGCGGTGCAGGGCTACGATGCCGCGCAACTCATGCAAAGCGGCTTGACCGCCGTACAGGGCGATATCTCGGATAAGGCCAAGTTCCGCGATGCCATACGCAGCGCCACGATAGACAGCCCGCGCGGCAAATTCACGCTGTCAGCAGCCGGCAATCCGGTGCAGGATTTCTATCTGCGTGAAGTCTCCGGCAAAGAAAACAAAGTCGTTGACGTCGCAGTCAAGCAGCTGGCCGATCCCGCGAAGGGTTGCAAGCTCTGACGACCGGGCGCGAATGCCATCATGGATACCAGCACCTTTCTCATCCAGTGTCTCAATGCCCTGCAGCACGGTCTGCTGCTGTTTCTGGTTGCCAGCGGCCTGACATTGATCTTTGGCATCATGGGTATCATCAATCTGGCGCATGGCAGTTTTTACATGATCGGCGCCTATATGGCATTCGCGCTGAATCCGCTGGTCGAGCGGTGGCTGGGCGGCGGCTTTGTCACCACGCTCGTGCTGTGCATCGTAGTAGCTATCGTGCTGGGCTATGTGTTGGAGGCGGCTTTTTTCAGCTATTTATATCGGCGCGACCACCTGCAGCAAGTCTTGATGACCTATGGGTTGATCCTGGTATTCGAGGAGATCCGCAGTCTGCTGGTAGGCAATGATGTGCATGGCGTGTCCGTACCCGTCTGGCTCGCCGGCAGCGTTCCCCTGGGCGACATTCTCACGTATCCCGTTTATCGATTGTTCATCTCGGCGATCGGCATCGGCGTAGCGATATTGCTTTACTGGGTCCTGACGCGCACGCGCCTGGGCATGATGGTGCGGGCAGGCGCCAGCAACCGGGAAATGATCGGTTCGCTCGGCATCGACATCAATCGTCTGTACCGCATCGTATTCGCGGCAGGTGTCGCGCTGGCGGCGTTGGCGGGCACGATTGCAGCCCCGGTGTCGTCGGTCTACCCCGGCATGGGCAATAGCGTGTTGATCATGTGCTTTGTCGTGGTGGTGATCGGCGGCATCGGCTCGATACGCGGGGCGTTTCTGGCGGCCATGCTGGTCGGGACAGTCGAGACCTTTGGCCAAGTGTTATTTCCATCGGCGGCCGGCATTCTGGTGTACGTGCTGATGGCCGTCATTCTCTTGTGCAAGCCCGAAGGGCTGTTCAAACAAGGTTGAACATGGGGCAACGGATGAACTATGCACGCAAACTGAT
The DNA here is from genome assembly GCF_002261185.1 of Bordetella genomosp. 4. Lineage (GTDB taxonomy): Bacteria > Pseudomonadota > Gammaproteobacteria > Burkholderiales > Burkholderiaceae_B > Bordetella_A. Next base: position 45,474 of record NZ_NEVQ01000009.1, on the reverse strand, counting down.
CCCCATTGCGGTATTGCTCGCACTGGCTGCTTTTCCGCTGTCGGGTAATGACTACTACATCGGACTGGCGATCAAGATCATGATCTATGCGATCTTTGCGCTCAGCCTGCAATTGCTCGTAGGCGGTGCGGGATTGATCAGTCTGGGCCATGCGGCATTCTTTGGCATCGGCGCATATGCCGCAGCATTGTTGTCGCCGGAATCGGAGGCCGGCGGACTGTTGTGGCTGCTGGCGGCAGCGCTGGGCAGTGCGGCGATCTATGCATTGATCACGGGGGCTCTCGCGTTGCGCACGCGCGGGATCTATTTCATCATGGTGACCTTGGCCTTTTCGCAGATGGCCTATTACGTGTTTCACGACACGGATATCGGCGGCGGCAGCGACGGGATTTATCTGTATTTCCGCCCACAGATGTCATTGGCAGGCTGGATGCCTTTTGATCTCGAAAACCCAGGTGTCTATTACCTGTTTGTCCTCGTCTGTCTGGCATTGACGTGGGGCTTTCTGGCCATGCTCGGACGCTCGCCTTTCGGTGCGGCGCTCACGGGCATCCGCTTGAACGAACAACGCATGCGCGCCGCCGGTTATTCCACCTTTCCGTACAAGCTGACGGCTTATGTCATTGGCGCCACGTTGGCGGGACTGGCGGGGTTTCTCTATGCGTTGAAAGACGGCTTCGTAACCCCGGAACTCCTGACTTGGGAACAGTCTGGATTGGTTTTGCTGATGGTCATTCTGGGTGGCATGCATCGCCTCGGCGGCGCAGTGTTAGGCACTGTGACGCTGATCCTGTTGCAAGAGCTCTTTCAATCTCAAGCGCTGTTTGGCGATTATGCCAAGCATTGGCATCTGCCCTTGGGACTGACCATCATCGCGCTGGTCGCACTGTTGCCCAATGGCCTGGCAGGGCTGCCTGCTCAGTGGCGCGAGCGCCGTGAAACACGCCCCGGCACCTCAGCCGCCCCCCATTCCAGTGCGTCTACAGTCCCCTCGTCGGTGAGTGCCGGCACAGGTCCTCGCGCTGACGCCTCACGCTCTCGCACAGCAAGCTCTTCGTTTGCTATCGCCTCGCCAACAGGCACGTCGAACAACGCGGCTGCAGCTCAGTCCCTATCCATTCCTGGAGGCCCTCATGCCTGAGACCATGCTGGCCGCACGCGGCATCACGCGCCGTTTTGGCGGATTGGTCGCCGTCAATGAGGTGTCGTTGGATTTGCACCGTGGCACCGTACACGCCGTGATCGGAACCAATGGCGCAGGCAAGTCCACGCTCATCAATATTCTGTCCGGCGAATTGCCAGCCAGCGCGGGCCAGGTCTTGATGAATGGCGAGGACATTACCGCCTGGCCACAACCTCAGCGGGCGCGCCAAGGCCTGGGCCGCAGCTATCAGCGCTCAACGATTTTTCCCGCGCTCAGCGCATTCGAGAACTGCAGGCTCGCGGCGCAAGCTGGCAATCCGCGGTTCTGGCACTGGTGGCGGCGAGCCGATGGCTGCGCGCGCAGCCGCGAACTCGCCCACCATGCGCTGCAACGCACAGGTCTGGCCGACCATGCCGGGACCGCTGCAGGCCTGCTGCCGCATGGCCACAAACGCCAATTGGAAATCGCCATGTGCCTGGCCGGCGAACCTCAAGTCCTGTTGCTGGACGAGCCGCTGGCAGGCATGGGTCCAGAGGAAACCGAACGCATCCTCGCATTACTGCAAAGCCTGAAGACCGACCACGCGATTTTGCTCGTGGAACACGACATGGATGCGGTATTCGGCAACGCCGACCGTATCACCGTGATGGTCAACGGCTGCGTCATCGCCAGCGGTAGCCCCACAGAGATTCGGGCCAATGCGCAAGTCCAGGACGCCTATCTGGGAGACGGCTCATGCACGCACTGATCGACGCGAGCGGCCTGCATAGTTACTACGGTGCCAGCCACGTGCTGCGCGGTGTCGATCTGCATATCAATGCGGGCGAATCCGTCGGCCTGGTTGGACGTAACGGCATGGGCAAGACCACCCTCATTCGCACCCTGATGGGGCACGTACGCAGCCGGCAGGGGCAATTCGCGGTGGCCGGCCGCGACTGCACCCGTGCGCAGCCGCACGCGATTGCGCGGCTAGGTCTGGCTTATGTGCCGGAGGGCCGCGGTGTGTTCGCGAATCTCAGCGTGCGCGAAAACCTGCTTGTCGCGGCGCGCCCCGGCACGCGGGGACAAACGGACTGGACCTATGACCGCGTACTCGCCACGTTTCCGCGCCTGGCCGAACGCCTGCATCACGGCGGCCAGCAATTGTCTGGCGGAGAACAGCAGATGCTGGCCATCGGCCGCGCCTTGACCACGAACCCCGATCTGCTGATCTTGGACGAAGCCACAGAAGGACTGGCGCCGCTGATTGTGGCCGAAATCTGGAAGATCGTTGCCGCGATTCGCGCCACGGGCATGTCGACATTGATCGTCGATCGCAACTACCGGGCCGTACTGGCGCACACCGATCGATGTCTGGTCATGGAAAAAGGCCGTATCGTGTATCAGGGCGCCAGCCCCGCCCTGGCGTCGCAGCCCGAACAGTTGGCGCGCTATCTGGGCGTGTGAGCCACTCAGGGGAAACCCCGGTCGTGCGCGCGCGACTTTCCAGGCACTCTGTGCAGGGTCCACGATCCATAACACTTAGACCAACCTCACTGGCGGAGACAAGCTTATGGCATTTCATTTTTCCCGCAGCGGCAGTAAACGGCCGGTGCGCCGCGCCCTCCTGACGACGCTGCTCTCGGTGATCTTCGCCGGCACCGCCTGGCAGAGCCATCCGGTCCAGGCCGCGGATGCCTGGCCCAACAAGCAGATCAAAGTCATCGTGCCGTATACCCCGGGCGGCGCTACCGATACCGTCACGCGCATCGTGATGGAAAAACTCTCGTCGCGACTGGGCCAGGCCATCATCATCGAGAACCGGCCGGGCGCCAACAGTACGCTAGGCTCTGCCATCGCCGCGAAAGCCGAGCCCGATGGCTATACCTTTTTGAGCATTCTGCCGGCTTACGTCATCAACACCCATCTGTACGAGCTCACGTTTTCCCCCAAGCAGCTCGAACCCGTCGTCCACATGGCCGACCTGCCGCTATTCCTGTTTGTCAGCAAGGATTTGCCGGTCAAAACACTGGCCGAGCTGATTGAATACGGACGCGCCCATCCCGACACGTTGACCTATGCGTCCAGCGGCACGGGATCCAGCGCGCATCTGACAGGGGCGGATTTTGCCCTGCAATCCAAGGTCAAAATGACACATGTCGCCTACAAGGGCAGCGCGCCGATCTTGACCGATCTGCTGGCCGGCCGCGTGTCCATGGTGTTCGACCCGATTCTCGTCCCCATGCAGTACGTGAAACAGGACAAGCTCAAGGTGCTGGCGTTCACCGGGAAAAAACGCTGGCCCACCGAGCCCGATGTGCCCACCATGGAAGAAGCAGGCATCCCCGGTTTCGTGACGGGATCTTGGGCGGGACTATTGGCGCCGACCGGCACGCCGCAACCCATTATTGCTCGCATGGCCAAGGAGATCAGCGAGATTGTCCACGAGCCTGACGTGACGCAGAAATTCCTGGATGCGGGCTTTTTACCGACTGGCAGCACGCCAGCGGCTTTTGCGGAACTGATGCGGACCGATTCGGAGCGCTACGCGAAAATCATTAAAGAAGCCCATATCACCGTGAACTGAAGTCGGCGCGGAGCAAAGTGAAGGTCGTTGTGCAGCGTTGCCGGCAAGCGTAGCAGCAGTTGCTGCTATCGGAGAGCTGATGACGGAGAAGGCCGGTCATCGGGGTGGCAAGGGGTTGCAAACATCAGCGAATGATTGCGCCCCGCCTGCCTGCAGCATCACGTTTCAGACAGATCTGTCGTATCCAGCGAAAATGCTGCCGCAGCACGGCCGATGCGATCATTGACGGCGCGCCATGAGGCATCCTGCGGCGGCGTCTGCACCAAAATACGGGCATAACGGCCGCTATCGAGTTCGCGCAACATGGCGTAGAGGGATTGCGCGTAGCTGGCGGGATCGTTGGCCACGGTATGCCAGATGATGCGATCGTCCAACGCCTGGGGGGCAGTATCGAACGCGACAACGGCGACCTGGCCAGCGGGTAGCGCCTGGCCATTCGCCACCTCGGCCAGACGTTGCAGCGTGACCAGTTCCAGCGGAGTATGCGGGGCGTAATGCGCTTTTAACGTGCCGGACGCACGTGGCGCAGCGGCATCGGGCATGCCGACCGGCTCGCCAAGCACGGCCTCGATCTGCGCGGGCGTAATGTGCCCGGGACGCAGCAAGACCGGCCCTGCGCCCTGCGCCAATCGGGACAGATCCAGAATCGTAGACTCGATACCCACCTCGGATGGTCCACCATCCAGGACCGGCATGCCCTGGGCCACCTCTGCCGGAAATTCGCTGCGCACATGATTCGCATGCGTGGGCGACACCTGACCGAATTTATTGGCCGATGGCGCCGCCACCCCACCCTGTCCATTGGGCTTGCCGGCGGCAAAAGCGCTCAGCAAGGCCTGTGCGACCGGATGCGAGGGGCAACGCAGCCCGATGCTGTCCTGCCCGCCACTGACGACCTCGCCGCGCTCGGCCACACGCGGCAGGATCAGCGTCAACGGACCGGGCCAAAAGGCCTCGATCAAACGTTGGGCCTGCGGGGGAATCTCGCGAGCCCAATAGTGCAGATCCGCGCCAGGCGCGACGTGCACGATCACGGGATGATTGGAGGGACGTCCCTTCGCGGCATAAATGCGTGCGACGGCATGGGGATTTTCCGCGTCGGCGCCCAAGCCATAAACCGTTTCCGTGGGGAACGCGACCAGTTCGCCCGCCAACAGCCGATCTGCTGCGCGCGAAATCGATACCTCGTCGACAGAACTACCGCTGCCCGCACCGCGGCCGACATTGGCACCAGCAGGCACCTCGGACGAAAAAGACGATCGCGTCGACATGATGTTATTCGGGCGCAGCCATGCCCAGCGCAGCGGCAACGCGCGCGGCATCGGCACGCGCTTGATCCAGGGTCGCGGCGACTACGGTCACGTGACCCATTTTGCGGCCCCGGCGGGCTTCGTGTTTGCCGTACAGATGCAGTTTGGCGGATGGCACGGCCAGCGCAGCCGACCAGTTGGGCTCACGGGGCGTCGTCGCGCCAGGCTCGAACCAGATATCGCCCAGGATATTCAACATGACAGCGGGCGCCAGCAAGGCAGTGCTGCCCAGGGGCAAACCCGCCATGACGCGAGCTTGCTGTTCGAATTGGCTGCTGACACACGCATCGATGGTGTAGTGGCCGCTGTTGTGCGGACGCGGTGCGATTTCGTTGACGATCAGACTGCCGTCGGTCAATACGAAAAACTCGACGCACAACACGCCGTGATAACCGAGCCCCTGCGCGATGGCACGCGCAGCCTCGGTAGCCTTGGCTTGCCGTTGAGCATGTGCGGGATCGCTATCCGTAGCCGCCACTGTCGATACGGCCAGAATCCCATCGCGATGCAGATTACGCGCGACCGGGAATACGACATCCGCGCCGTCAAAACCGCGCGCCAGAACGACGGAAATTTCGTAGTCCAGCGGCATCAATGCTTCAAGTACACACGGCACACCGTCGAACTCGGCAAAAGCGGCCTGAGCCTCGGCACGCGAGGCCACGCGTGCCTGGCCTTTGCCGTCGTAACCCAAGCGGGCGACTTTCAGGATGCCCGGAAACAGCATATCGGGCGCATCAAGCAAATCCTGTTGTGTGCGGATCGCAGCATGCGGCGCGACAGGAATGCCCTGCGAGGCGATGAAGGTTTTTTCGGCAATGCGATCCTGCACAATGGCCACGGCATCGCCTGTGGGACTGACGCGGCATTGCGCTGCAGCCAATGCGCGCAGGCTGTCTGCAGGCACGTTTTCGAACTCGGTCGTCACTGCACGGCAGCTGCGAGCCAGTTCGGCCAAACCGTCCGCGTCGTCATAGGCCGCTCGAATATGACGATCTGCCACCACGGCAGCAGGACCCTCGGCGTCTGGGTCCAGTACGACGACCCGGTAACCCAGGCTTTGTGCAGCGTGGCAGAACATCCGGCCCAATTGGCCGCCGCCCAGCATACCCAGCCAGCCGCCAGGTGCAATCGTGAAAGAATCAGTAGAGGAAGTCATACGCATGAGCGGCCCGCCACGCGGGCTCTTGGCAAGTTCAGGGCTGCGGGGGAACGATCATGTTGCGTGCCGCCTCGGTCTGGCGGGCACGGAATGCCGTCAGTTGGCGGTGCAAGGCGTCGTCGGTCGTGGCCAAGGTGGCGATCACGTGCAAGGCGGCGTTCGCGGCGCCGGCCTCGCCAATGGCAAAGGTCGCGACCGGCACGCCCTTGGGCATTTGCACGATGGACAAGAGGGAATCCTCGCCGCGCAAGTAGCGCGATGGGACAGGGACGCCGAACACGGGAACCTCGGTCAGCGCAGCCATCATGCCAGGCAGATGGGCAGCGCCCCCTGCCCCGGCAATAATGCCGCGCAGGCCGCGGGAACGCGCCGCCGCGCCATATTCCGCCATGTCCTGCGGCATGCGATGCGCCGAGATGACGCGCGCCTCATACGGCACGCAAAATGCCTCCAGCATGTCTACGGCGTTTTTCATGATGTCCCAATCACTGGAAGAACCCATGATCACGCCCACCACAGGGGTAGCCGGCGCAGAGGCAGAAGAAGTCGTCGTCATAGCTAGATCGCAAGGCAAGAAGGCGCCGCGCCAGGGCGCGACGAGCGGGAAACCGGGTATTTTACCCGGCCTTTGCCTGCGGACTGCCCAGGGCAGCCTGGAGCCCTAGGCGGTAACGTCAAATCGACGCCAACACGCATGCCGTCATGCATCGGTTTGAACAGGCAACGCTGGAGTCGCCAGTTTCCGCCTCTCACTGTCTTCGCAAGATCGAACAGCGCTTGGTCTGACATTTGTCCAAATACTGACACAAGCTCAACTCCGATAATCAGTCGAAGTAGGATTCAGCCTCACGAAATCCAAGGCAGTCGATATGCACACCGTAATTGATAGCAAAAATATGGCCTTGAATACATATGGATTTTAAACCATAATAACTCATATGAAAAATGAACTGGACTGTACTTTTTCATGATGCTTTCGATGCCGAGCTTCAAGAGCTGCCCGAAAGTTTGCAGGACGAATTGTTAGCCCATGCCAAATTATTGAGCGAATTTGGACCAAATCTAGGCAGACCTACTGTCGATAGCCTGAAAGGCTCCAAGCATGCGAATCTGAAGGAACTACGGTTTGGGTGGGAGAGTGGTGTCTGGCGCGTTGCCTTCGCCTTTGACCCCAAGCGGCGGGCCATCTTGCTAGTGAGCGGTGACAAAGGCGGTGTGGACCAGAAACGGTTTTACAAACGGCTAATAGCAGTTGCCGACGAGCGTTTAGATGAACACTTGGCAACGCTCGCGGCGCAAAAGGAAAAGGAGCGCAAACATGACCAAAAAACTTGATGATGTGATGGCGTCTCTGCCTGCCCAACGGCGCGCCAAGATCGAGCAACGTGCCCAGGAACTTGCCTCCCTCAAAGACCTGCGCCAGGCCGTTGAAAAGACTCAGATTGACCTGGCTAAAGCCCTGAATGTCGGACAAGACACGATTTCTCGGCTTGAACAGCGCAGCGACATGCTGCTCTCAACGCTGCGGCGTTATATAGAAGGCATGGGCGGCAAGCTCGAACTCGTCGCAAAGTTTCCGAACCGTCCCCCCGTGGTCATCGATCACTTGGCCGCAGGCAAGCCCGCAGCAGCGCGTACTACGGGCCGCAGCACGAACTGAGCGCACGAGAGCCTAAGCTCTCGTCAAGGCGGGGTACCATGCCAAGCCTCACTGTTCAACGCTACAGAGGGGTATCAAACCGCCAAAAACAGAGCCTCGTATTCAGCGATAACCCTGCCCTGTGGCGCTATAGCAGCGCCACAGGCGGCCGACATTACACCATCAGGCGATCCAGCGCCTCGCAGTATTTCGCGGCGGTTTTTTCCAGGACTTCTTGGGGCAGGCGCGGGGCCGGCGGGGTTTTGTCCCAGGTCTGGGTTTCCAGCCAGTCGCGCACGAATTGCTTGTCGAACGACGGGGGGCTGATGCCCTCGCGATAGCCGTCGGCGGGCCAGAAACGCGACGAATCGGGCGTCAAGACCTCGTCCATCAGGTACAGCTGGCCGTCGTCGTCCAAGCCGAATTCGAATTTGGTGTCGGCAATGATGATGCCCTTGGTCGCGGCAAAAGCGGACGCCTCGGCGTACAAACGCAGGGTCACGTCACGAATACGCTCGGCCATTTCCTGGCCGACTTCGTTCACCACATGGGAGAAATCGACGTTTTCGTCGTGCGTGCCGAACTCGGCTTTGGCCGCGGGCGTGAAAATCGGCTCGGGCAGCTTGCTGGCCTGGTTCAGGCCTGCTGGCAGCTTGATCCCGCACACAGAGCCGGTAGCTTGGTAGTCTTTCCAGCCCGATCCGATCAAATAGCCGCGCGCTACGGCCTCGACCAGGATGGGTTTCAGGCGCTTGACGACGACGGCGCGGCCACGCACCTGGTCCAGTTCGTCAGGGGCAACCACGTCCTCGGGTTTCACGCCCGTGGAATGGTTCGGCAGAATGTGCGCGAGCTTGCTCAGCCAAAACTCCGTCAGCTCGGTCAGGACCTGGCCTTTGCCGGGAATGGGGTCGTCGAGAATGACATCGAACGCGGAAATGCGGTCGGACGCGACGATCAACAGTTTGTCGTCACCCACGGCGTACATGTCGCGGACCTTGCCGCGACCCAGTAGCGGCAGAGATTTGATGCTGGATTGGTGCAGAGCGGAAGTCACGGATCGGCCTATCGCAAAAGAAGCATAGATTACTGCAAATGCAGACGCCGCCCCGGTGGGCGGCGTCTGCAACAGACAATAAGAAACAGGCCTTATTGTACGACTTGCGTCAGCTTGCCCGAGGCGTACTGCTGGGCGATCTCGGTCAAGGGGATGGGCTTGATCTTGCTCGCGTTACCGGCGGTGCCGAATTCGGTGTAGCGCTGGACGCAGATCGACTTGGCAGCGGCACGGGCCGGCTTCAGGTATTCGCGCGGGTCGAATTTGCTGGGGTTTTCAGCAAAGAAGCGACGGATCGCGCCGGTCATGGCCAGACGGATGTCGGTGTCGATGTTGATCTTGCGCACGCCGTACTTGATGGCTTCCTGGATTTCCTCGACGGGCACGCCGTAGGTTTCCTTCATGTCGCCGCCGAATTCGCGGATTTCGGCCAACAGGTCTTGCGGCACGCTGGAGCTGCCGTGCATCACCAGGTGGGTGTTCGGCAGGCGGGCGTGGATTTCCTTGATGCGGGAGATCGACAGGATGTCGCCGGTGGGCTTGCGGGTGAACTTGTACGCGCCGTGGCTGGTACCGATGGCGATCGCCAGGGCGTCCAGCTGGGTCTTGCGCACGAAGTCGGCGGCTTGCTCGGGATCGGTCAACAATTGGTCGCGGGTCATGGTGCCCTCGGCGCCGTGACCGTCTTCCTTGTCGCCCATCATGGTTTCGAGCGAGCCCAGGCAGCCCAGTTCGCCTTCGACGGTCACGCCCAGCTTGTGCGCGGCGTCGACGACGGTTTTGGTGACGTTGACGTTGTAGTCGTAGTCAGCGATGGTCTTGCCGTCTTCTTTCAGGGAGCCGTCCATCATGACGCTGGAAAATCCCAGGTCGATGGCGCCTTGGCAGATCTTGGGGGATTGGCCGTGATCCTGGTGCATGACCACAGGGATATGGGGGTACGACTCGACCGCAGCCTGGATCAGGTATTTCAGGAAGCCCTCGCCCGCGTATTTCCGCGCGCCAGCCGAGGCCTGCATGATCACCGGGCTGTCGGTTTCGGCAGCGGCTTCCATGATGGCCTGGACTTGTTCCAGGTTATTGACGTTAAAAGCGGGAATGCCGTAACCGTGCTCAGCAGCGTGGTCGAGCAGCTGGCGCATGGAGACTAGGGCCATGAGGTGGTCCTCCTGAGTGATGAATGATAGGTTGGAGCCTTGCTGAATACCGGGATTTTAGCTGGGATTATGGCAAGCACTGTGTGACGCGTGTCACGGGAGGTGTCAGACCGCCCCAAACCTTTCAATTTGTTGCCGATTAGGCGTGATTTCCTCAGGCGGCGACCGCTTCCCGCTCGTGCCGGGGCGAGGTGACTCGATAATGCGACGAGAACACCAGCCGCCCGGCAGACCAGGCATGTGTCACCATCGGTAAGTCGCCCAGCAGCGTCACCGCCACCATATCCGCGCGCAGGCCCTCGACCAAGCGGCCGCGGTCGCTCAGTTTGCAAGCGTCTGCCGGATTGGCAGTCACCAGGGCAATGGCCTGGGGCAAGGTCAGATCAGTCTGCGCAGCCACGGCAAAGGCGGCGGCGATCAAGGTCGACGGCTGGTAATCGGAGCACAAACACCCGGCTACGCCCGCCCGCACCGCGTCAATAGCGCGCATGGATCCGCTCTGGCTTTGGCCGCGCAAGATGTTGGGCGCCCCCAAAATCGTGGGCAGGCCGCAAGAAACAGCCGCCGTGGCAGTATCCAGATTAATCGGGAACTCGCTCATCGACACGCCCAGATTGCGCATGGTCGCAATACGCTGCACCGAATCATCGTCATGGCTGGCTGTGGGGACACCGAGACGATGCGCGTGTGCCAGCAGGGTCTCCACACGCTGCGCAGCGCCGTCGCGCGCCTGCAATTTGGCGCGCGCCACCTCTTCGGCCTCGTCGCGGCTCATTGCGTGGTTGCCCATCATGTATTGCAGATAGGCTTCCAGGGTTTTGAACTGGCCCTGGCCCGGCGAATGGTCCATCACGGACAGCAGATCGACAGCGCCCTCCTCCAGCAGCGCCTGCAATACGGGCATCGCTGCTGCGTCGGTGATCTCGTAGCGGCAGTGCACCCGGTTATCCACCAGGCTGTGCGAACGGAATGCCTGCACGGCGCGAGCCAGCCTGGACGCCGTCTCGTTATTGCGCACACCCCATTCGCTATTGGAAAACGACAGCGCATGGTAAGGAGTGGTGATGCCCGCCGCCGCGTTACGCCGGTCCACCTGCGCCACCGCAAAGTCCAGCGGAAACAACACACGCGAGCGCGGCTCGGCTTCTTTCTCGATGGCATCGCAATGCACGTCGATCAGACCCGGCAGCAAGGTCTGGCCTTGCAAATCGACCATCTCGGCATCGCGCACCCCCTGGGGCTCGATGGCGGCGATGACACCGTCTTGGATCAAAATGGCGCTGTCGGTCAGTACGGTGTCCGGCAACACGATGCGGGCATGGGTGAGATACTGGGCTGACATGGATTACTCCGAGGCGCCGGCAGGCACGGCCGGCTGAATGGGCAAAATACGCGTGGCGACTTCGTCGCGTACCGCTTCGTCGTGAAAGATGCCAATGAGACACCGGCCCGCGGCAACCGCTTCGCGGATCAGCGCGACAACGACGGCACGGTTATCCGCATCCAGCGATGCCGTAGGCTCGTCGAGCAGCAATACCGGATGGCCGCCGATAAAACCGCGTGCGATATTCACGCGTTGCTGCTCTCCGCCGGAAAAGGTTGCGGGAGGCAGGCCCCATAACCGCTGCGGCACGTTCAAACGGTGCAGCAACGCTGCCGCCTGCTCACGCGCCGCCTCGGCATCCTGACCTCGCTCGCGCAAGGGCTCAGCCACGACATCCAATGTGGACACCCGCGGAATCACGCGCAAGAACTGGCTGACATAACCAATGACGTCGCGTCGCAGCCGCAGGATCTGCTGCTCGGGTGCACGAGTCAATTCGACCCAGCGTTCGCCATCGCGCATACGAATGCTGCCCTCGGTGGCCAAATAATTGCCATAGAGGCAACGCAGCAACGTGCTTTTTCCCGTGCCGGATGGGCCGGACAACACCAGGCAGTCGCCGGGGCCGGCATCGAAATCGACGTTTTGCAGGACCGGCAGGCGCACGCCTCCCTGGTTATGCAGGGTGAACATTTTTCCCAGCCCGCGCACCTGGACCAAGGCCGTGTCTGGCGAATTTGATTGTGTCTGCCCGCCCTGTTCAATGGCCTCGGCATTGCCCGCCAAGGTTGCAGCTGAGGCATTCGACTCCAATTGCGCTGCCGCTGATGCAGACGACGGTACATGTGATGTGTTCATAGTGAATCAGCTCTGCAAAATGGAGGACACCAGCAACTGCGTATACGGGTGCTGGGGATCATCCAGAATCTGGTCGGTCAGGCCGCTTTCGACGACACGGCCGCCCCGCATGACCAGCGTGCGATGCGCGAGCAGACGCGCCACGGCCAGATCATGCGTCACGACAATCGCCGCGAGCTTCAGGTCGGCAACGAGTTGACGCAGCAAATCCAGCAATCGCGCCTGCACCGAAACATCCAGCGACGCCGTCGGCTCGTCCATAAAGACCATGCGCGGATACGTAACCAGGTTGCGGGCAATCTGCAGGCGCTGCTGCATCCCGCCCGAGAAAGCGGCAGGCGCATCGTCCAACCGGCTCGCATCGATTTCCATTTTTTCAAGCCAGGCGCCTGCCGTGCTGCGCAGGTCGCCGTAGTGACGTTCGCCCACTGCCATCAGGCGTTCGGCAATATTGGCGCCTGCACTGACCTGCATGCGTAAACCATCACGGGCGTTTTGACGTACAAACCCCCAGTCCGTGCGCGCGAGCAATCGCAAATGCGCGGCAGACAGAGACGCCAGGTCTACGAAACCGCGATTGCGCATGTCGTACCAGACACTGCCGGATTCGGGCTGCATCTGCCACGACACGGCTTGCAGCAAGGTGCTCTTGCCCGAGCCCGACTCTCCCACCACGCACAGCACCTCACCGGGGTGCAGGTCAAAACTGATATCGCGGCAACCGTGCACGCCATCCCAGGTACATGTCATGTCGCGTACGGAAAGCAAAGGTTGGGGATTCATACCGAGGTCTCCGCGTCTGCCGTAAAAGCCGGTCCCGTGTGGCCGTTGGCCTGACGGTCGGCACAATATTCAGTGTCCGAGCAAACGAAGCGCCGCGTGCCCTGATCATCCAGAATGATTTCATCCAGATAGGTGTGCGTCGAACCGCAGAGATCACAACATTGATCCCATTGCTCGACACGAAAGGGATGATCCTCAAAATCCAGGCTTTTCACGCGGGTATAAGGCGGCACCGCATAAACGCGTTTCTCGCGGCCCGCACCGAACAGCATCAAGGCCGGATTGTTGTCGAGTTTGGGATTATCGAATTTCGGAATCGGCGAAGGACGCATCATGTAGCGGCCGTTGACGATCACGGGATAGTCGTACGTCGTCGCGATATGCCCATGCTGCGCGATGTCTTCGTATAGCTTCACATGCATACCGCCATACTCCGCCAACGCGTGCATGGTGCGTGTCTCGGTTTCGCTGGGCTCCAGCCAACGCAAAGGCTCGGGGATCGGCACTTGATACACCATGATCTGCCCCTCGCTCAACGGTGTCTCGGGAATACGGTGGCGCGTCTGCACGATGGTGGCCTCGCGCGTGGACTCAGTTGTACGCACGCCTGTCACGCGGCCAAAGAATCGGCGGATGTTGATCGCGTTGGTCGTGTCGTCAGAGCCCTGGTCAATGACTTTCAACACATCATCCGTACCGATGATCGCCGCCGTCACTTGGATACCGCCCGTGCCCCAGCCATACGGCAACGGCATCTCGCGGCTGCCGAACGGCACCTGATAACCCGGAATGGCGACTGCCTTGAGCAAGGCCCGGCGCAGCATGCGCTTGGTGGATTCGTCCAGATACGCGAAGTTGTAATGGTCGTCGCGGGCGACCGTGGTGTTGACTGCGTTCATGATGAAACCGCCTCATCGGCCAGGACATGGGACATCTCGGCAGCCTGCGCCACGGCTTGCTCGTCGCGCATGTGGCGCAGCAATTCGAGATTGGCTTGAAAATCCACGTAATGCGGCAATTTCAAGTGTTGAACGAAACCCGACGCCTCGACGTTATCGCTGTGATACAGCACAAACTCGTGATCGTTGGCAGGCGCCGTAGCGGCCTCGCCGAGTTCCTCGGCTTTGAGCGCGCGATCGACCAGGGCCATCGACATCGCTTTGCGTTCGCCGTAACCAAAGGTCAATCCATAGCCGCGGGTGAACTTGGGCGCCTCATGAGCATTGCCGCTGAACTGGCTGACCATCTGGCATTCGGTCAATTCGATCTCGCCTATCGCTACCGCGAATCCCAGCTCTTCGATGAACATGTCGACTTCCAGCGACCCGTAGCGGATCTCGGCAGCAAAGGGATGCGTATTGCCGTAGCCACGTTGCGTCGAATACCCCATCGACAACAGGAACCCCTCATCCGCGCGAGCCAGATTCTGCAAACGCGCATCGCGGCCGGCGGGAAAGCTCAACGGCTGGCGTGTCAAATCGAACGGTGCCGGGTCGCCGGGCGGAATAGGCTCTTGATCAATCAGATCGTCGTGCTGCAGCAGATCCGTCACGCGCGGCATGGAGGCCGCGACAGGCTGTTCGGCGGGAAGCAAGGGTTCATCACGCGCCTCGTCGCCGTCGGCCTCCAACGAAAAATCCAGCAAACGTTGGGTGTAGTCGTAAGTAGGCCCGAGAATCTGCCCGCCCGGCACATCCTTGAACGTGGACGATATGCGCCGCGATAAACGCATCCGTGCGGTATCTGCCGGTTGCGTATAGCCAAAGCGCGGCAACGTAGTGCGATAGGCTCTGAGCAGGAAGACGGCCTCGAGCACATCGCCGGCGGCCTGCTTGATCGCCAGTGCGGCCAAGTGCGGATCGTAAAGTGCGCCCTCGGCCATCACGCGCGACACGGCCAACGGCATCTGCTCGCGAATCTGCGCCAGGCTCAATTCGGGAATGCTGGTGTCGCCTCGCCGATAGGCATCGAGCATGCGATAGGAATTCAGGATGGCGCGTTCGCCTCCCTTGACAGCGACGTACATGTCAGCCCTCCGCCATTACAGTACGAGGCAGGCCACACAGCAGGCTGCCCTGAATCAAGAATGCGTCCACCCCCAAGGGGAACAACTGATGATTGGCCCGCCACTGCGTCCAGAAATCCGCCGGCAGGCCAGTCACCGACAGCGTTTGCTGAGTCGCAATCCCGGGCCCGCTCAATACGACCGAGGCCGTACCCGCGTCTTGGGTCAGCGATTCGACCTCGAGCAGCAATGTCGTAGACGTATCGGGATAGGCGGGATCGCCGGGATCACATTGCGCCAGGCTTGGGGCCCTGTGACCCTCAGGCACCACGACAAAACGCGCCTGCATCGGCTCGTTCACCAGCGGGCATCCGCAATGAAACCGTAAATAGTGGCGTACGGATTCGTCTGTGTCGGCAGGCAGCCATACCGGAGTGTCCACGTCGGTCAACGCCAGCAACATGGCCGTCATCCCCAGCGATAGCCCAGGCGGCACACCGCATTCGACGGCAATCTCGTGAATGCTGCCAGGATGAGCCAGAGCCTGCAGGGCCGCGCGGAACGTCTGCTGCGACTGCATCACCGCATCGGCAAAGCCGGCGGCGGGCGGCGCGCTCGGTACAGGATTCGGTATCGTCAACATGTCAGTCTTCCCCCCGCACCATCGTGAAGAACTCCACTTGCGTTTGAGCGGCAACACGCGCGCGATGCTGCGCGCGTTCATGATGCGCCTGCGCCAACGGCGCAATCACCTGCGACTGAATGCGATCGTGCCAATCATCCCGCTGCAGCAGGGCATCCAGCACCGCTGCCTGCTCGGCATGTTGACGTTCCCGCCCCTGGACATACGCCACGCCCATGATGCCGCCCTCGAGCGTGACCGCACAGCGCGTGACGCTCATTTCACCCAGATTGAACTGCGCGCCGGTACCGCCGCTGCGCGCACGAACCATCGCCATGCCGCGCTCCGGCGCCCGTAATGGGCGATGCGGGGGCAAGGGCCCCAGTGTTTTGACAGCCTGGTCCAACGCGGCAGGCTCAGCCAGCGCCAGAACCCGCATCCAGGCGGCGCGGCTGGCAGCCGCGTCGGGCGGCGGAGTGGTCGTAGAAGATTGAGTCGATGCAGACATAGGTAGGGGTTTCCAGTGAGAGCAGACGTGTTGGGGATAACGAATAGAAAAGGCGAAATGGCATGCACTTGTTATCTATACGTCTAGATGACTGGATGAAATATAATCTGGAACAGCGCTCAGTTAAACACCGGCGCGTGAATTTTTTATGACACGCTGCCCCGATACGACGCTGGCATTACATCGGCTCGCGGCTGATGCACAATCATGGCCGTGCAACATGAAGCTGCCATTACCGGAACGGATTTTTAATATGGTCGAACGAGGCTCAGGCGTCGCTGTGTGGCGACAAATCGGCGAACTGCTGGCGGAGGACATCCGCAAGAAACTCTATGCTCCGGGTGAACGCCTGCCGACCGAGCCGGAGCTGGCCGCCAAATTTTCGGTCAACCGCCATACCATCCGCCGCGCCATGAGCGAATTGGAGCAAGGCGGATTGGTGCGCATTGAACAGGGCCGCGGGACCTTTGTGCAAGAACATGCGATCGACTATGCCATCGGCCGCCGCACGCGTTTTTCCGAAAACCTGTTGAATCAAGGCGTGCTCGGCCATATCGAGGTCATAGGCTGCCAAAGCCTGCGCGCCGCGGACATCGCCCGCCACCTCGAACTGCCGCGCACTGCCCCGCTGCTGCGCGTGCAGTCCCTGGGCAAAGCCGAAAATCGTTGTATTGACGTCTCGGACCACTACATCGACGAAAATCGTTTTCCCGATTTTGCCGATCGGCTGCGCACGCTGCGTTCCATCTCGCGCGCGTACGCGCATTACGGAGTAACCGACTACACGCGCAAATGGTCGCGCATTACGGCGATATTGCCCTCCGTCGAAGTCGCACGGTTGCTGAGCCAGCCCAAAACCCGCCCGATCCTGCAAGTCGAGTCGTTGAATGTGGATAGCGACGGCACGCCGTTGCAGTACAGCCTCACGCGTTTCGGCGGCGACTCGGTGCAACTGGTGATAGCCAACGACACGGCTTGAGCCTCGTCCGGCAAACGCCATGATCCTCGCCCGCAAAAAATTCATCTAGACATCCAGTTGTCATAGTCGGTCGATAAGGTATGGGCATGAACTCGATACCCACCTCTTGCACAGCGCTGACGGGCATTTCCGGACAGCGCCTACTGACACCCGCTGGCTTGGCCCGCGGCCGGCTCACTTTTCACGACGGCCGCATCGCCGACGCGAGCGATTCGCCCGCCACGGGCGCGTCGTGGCTGGATGCCGGCAATCTATTGGTCTTGCCCGGCATCATTGACCTGCATGGCGATGCTTTTGAGCGCGCCATCATGCCCCGGCCTGGCGTCACCTTTCCCTATGATGCCGCGCTTCACGACGTAGATCGGCAATTGCTGGCCAACGGCATCACGACCGAGTTTCACGGTGTCACCCTGTCGTGGGAAGGCGGTTTGCGCGGCGAGCCTTATGCAGAGCGGATGTTTGAGTCGTTGGAACGCATGCAGCGCGCAATGGGAGCCAGGCATCACGTGCACTTGCGTTTTGAGACGCATCATATTGGCGGTGTCGACATCGCGCAGCAATGGATACGTGCCGGCCGCGTTCAGTTTCTGGCGCTCAACGATCACCTGCCCGGCATGGCGCGCCGCCTGGGAGATGATCGTAAGCTTCTGCAATATGCCGACCGCGCGGAGTGCGATCTGGATACGTTTCAGGCGCGCATTCGCCAGGCGCTGTCGTGCGCCAACGAGGTAGCCGACGCGATGCGCGATCTGACGCAGTGCGCGCGTGCGGCGGGTTTGAGTGTGGCCTCTCATGATGATCCCGACCCGACCACGCGCCGCTATTACCATCAGCTGGGTTGCCGCGTTGCTGAGTTTCCGCTGACAGCCGATGTCGCGCGCCTGGCGCGTGACCTGGGTGATGCCACGGTATTTGGCGCGCCCAACGTCGTCCGTGGCCGCAGCCATACCAACGCGCCCAATGCCACCGAGATGATACGCGCTGACCTGTGCGACATCCTCACCTCTGACTACTACTATCCCGCCCCCTTGACCGCCGCGCTGCGCCTGGTTGAACAAAACATTCTTCCTCTGGAAAAAGCCTGGAACCTCGTCTCGGCCAATCCAGCGCGTGCGGCGGGATTGACTGATCGGGGATCGCTGGCAACGGGACAAGCGGCCGACGCCATCATTGTGGATGACAGCGTACCGGGGCTGCCCCGTGTCTGCGCGGCGATTGTCGGGGGGGTGTTGCGCTATGCGGCACGTAGCTTTGGCTCTATCGAGGCTGAGCGCCTCGCAGCGTAAACACGATCAGCCATGCACCGAGCGGCGATACCTGTAAATCAGGCGCGTTCGATGCACATGAACCACCAGCGTTTCATCATCCGAGCACGAACTTAGTCATGATCCCAGCTTATCGTTATGCCTTGTATCTGGCCCCAGTGGGCGCGTGGCGCGACTTAGGCCGTACTTGGCTCGGTCGTTGCGAAGACACCGGCGCGCTCTTGCCACGCGCGAACAGCGTCGATTCGCGCGTGGATGAATGGACCCGTGCGCCACGCCGCTATGGACTGCACGCCACCCTAAAGGCTCCGTTTCGATTGCGCGATGGGCACAGCGCTGCCGCGTTGGATCAGGCGGTGCGCGCATTCGCCGCAAAACAAGCGCCATTCGGCATCCCGCTGCGACGCGAATCCCTGCGCGGTTTTCTGGCCTGGTGCATCGACGATAAACATGCCCTGTCCCGCATGAACGCGCTGGCCAGCGCCGCCGTTGCCGATCTCGATGCGTTTCGTGCACCGCCCGAGCCTGCCGAGCTGGCGCGCCGCCAACCGCAACGCCTCAGCCCCGCACAACGCGAGATGCTCGCTCGCTGGGGCTATCCGTATGCATTCGATACCTTTACCTTTCACATCACGCTGACGGGGCAATTGGACGACGCGGCAATGCGCGAAGCGCAGGCCCAACTCGACGCATTGGAAAATGCAGCCTTGCAATGCCCCATGCCCGTCAATGCCGTCAGCCTCTACGTAGAGCCGGAGCCGGGCGCGGACTTTGTGGTGGCGCGCCACTACGGATTTGATGGCACAACGCGTGACGGGGCGGGTGCACGGTTCCTCACGACGCAGGTTGATGCGCAGTACGCGTGAGTGCGCCAACTCTGCCGCAGCGCATCCGCACCTGCTCAGCAACCGGCACGTAATGCGAACTCCGCCCCCAGCAGACATGAACGACCATGGACCCTATCCTCATCACACCAGCGGCTACGGCCCCGGCCACAACAGAGGCACAGCGCGGACGACGGCTGATTTACCTCATGGGTGCTTCCGGCAGCGGAAAAGACACGCTGCTGCGCCATCTGCGCACCACCTTGCAACCTGACGAGCCTGTACTGGTCGCGCACCGTTATATCACCCGGCCCAGCAGTGCCGACGAATCCTCGGTCGCATTGAGCAACGCCGAATTCCAACGCCGCATCGACCTGGGTTGTTTCGCCCTGCACTGGCATAGCCATGGCTTGCATTACGGGATCGGCGTCGAGATCGATACGTGGATGGCGGGTAACGCCGTCGTCATCATCAACGGTTCGCGCGCGCATCTGGCCTTGGCTCACGCGCGCTATCCCCGTCTGACAGCCATCGAGGTCACGACCCATCCCGACGTATTGGCCGCGCGTCTGCGTCAACGCGGCCGCGAAACGTCGGCACAGATCCAGGCGCGCCTGGAAAAAGCGATGCAACCCTATCGCATCCCGGCCACCTGCTGCGTCAACTCGCTGCCCAACAATACCGCGCCTGAAGATGCTGCCGGTGAATTACTGAAAATAGCGCGCGGTCTGCTGCCGGCCTGAGACTGCGTCAGTACGCCAATGCGAGGCGCACTGGCGAAAAAAACCCGCATGTCGAATGACATGCGGGCCACCACGGCTAATCCTCTCGCATCAATATCGCATCCGCAGACCGACGGTACCGCTATAGCTGTAGCTTTCGCCGAAATTCGCCAAGCTGGTCTTGGCCATCACTTCGCCATACACGGCATACTTGTCGTCGGCCCAGCTATACGTCCCGCCTGCTCCCAATCCTGCGGCCGCTCGATCATCGGAACTGGCAATCCGGTCACCGGCCACCCGGACAGCCGTACCGTCCAGCATTTCGTAGTAGAGGTTGGCAATGCCGTAGACACTGCGTCGATGGACGACCTTGCCCATCGTGTCTCGCACCACATCCTGATGATCTGCTGCCACGCCTACACGTCCCAGCAGGCTGTCGCCGCTCTCTAACGAAACCCGCGCACCGTAGGGATCGGTAAAGCTGTCGAAGTCCACCGACGAATACTGCAATTGCGCTTGCGGCGTCACGCCCCATCCGTTGCCGAACCCAATACGTTTTCCGGTCTCCACACCCAACGCATAGCCAAAGCCGTCGTTATCCTTGGCCAGGCCGCGGCCCAAGGTGCGGGATGACAAGGTGCTGCTGAACCAGCTCAGTTTCGCCTGACCATCCACGTAAGCACCATTATCGCCGTACCATGTCAGCGACGTGCCTAAACTGTAGGCGTCGGCGTTGATTCGGCCCCGGCCATAGAACGAATCGACACTGGATGACGCATTGCCATACTGCGCATTGACGCCACCCACCAGACGCCCACTCGTGTTCTCGGCCAATGACTGATCCACGCCCACCTGAATTTTGTACTGATCCGTATGGGTGGTTATTCCAGTCGCGGAATGTTTGGGCTCGAAGCGGCTGTTCACGCCCTCCACGCGCGCCCACGCACCGTCTACCGGACCAGACCGCGTGTACTGGCCTGCGGTCTCGGACGGCGTCGTACCCTTGTCCGAATATCCATACTGGTTACCCAAGCGCTCCTGCAGGGTCGACAAGCCGTTCAAGCCGAGCAGCACGGATGGATACGCCTCGTAAACCGGCACACCGGGCTGATACAGCGGGCCCGAGGACGGCGGTTGCGGCTCATTGCCGCCCCCAGAGGGCAACAACGACGAGCGCAGGTACCAATCGCCATCACCAGGCGTGCTTACGCCGTCTTTCTGCAAGGTATAGGCGTACGCGCCCGCAACGACGGCCTGTTGTCCCTGTATGACGTAGTCGCCCACCAGTGAGAAATCGCCAGCGGAGTTTCCCCCCACATCGATCAGCTTGATGCCCTCGACGGTCTGCGCACCCACGCCGCCGTCGTTGATCACCCGCACGTTGGTGGCGCCCGACGTGTCGCCCGTGATCACGAGCTTGTCCGTTGGCGAGTTGTCACCGCCCAGCGCCGTTTCCATCTCCAGCGTGCCACCGGCACCCACGTAGTTGCCAGCGACCGTCAACGTGCCGATCGAATTGCCCGGCGCCACCGTACCGCTGTTGGTCGTGTTGCACACCGTGCCGGTGCCTTGCAGCCGTCCGCCCGCACCGACGTTCATACCGCCGCAAAGGCTGCCGTTGACCGCCAGCGTGCCGCGCTCGATCATCGTCGTGCCGGCGAACGCAGCGCTGTTTGCAGTCAGCGTAGTTTGGCCTGAGCCGAGATGCCGGATCTGCCCCGCCCCGGAAATCACGCCGTCAAAGCGTTGGGTATCTGAACGCTTAAACGCCAGCGCAGCGCCATCGGCAATGCTGACATTCCCCTGGATGCTGCCGGCGGTGCCGCCATCACCCAGTTGCAATGTGCCGTGCGTGACGTTCGTACCTCCTGTGTAGGTATTGAGGCCCGTGAGAATGGTCGTGCCATTCCCCCGCTGGATGACCGACCCGGTGCCGCTAATCGCGCCATTGAACTTCACATCATTAGAACGATTAAAAGCAAGCGCCGCGTCATTAGCCGTTGTCACCTTGCCGGTGATGCTGCCGCGCTCCCCACCGTCGCCGAGTTGCAGGACGCCTTTAGAAATGTGGGTGCCGCCGCTATAGGTGTTGTCGCCGGTGAGCGTCGTCGTGCCGCTGCCTTGCTGCGTCACTGATCCCTCGCCACTGATCGCGCCGTCGAGCACAAAGGCGTCATCAGAACGATTGAAAACGAGTCCGGCATTGCGGGCGATCGCTACGTCACCCGTGATACTGCCGGCCTCGCCACCATCGCCTAATTGCAGCGTGCCTCCCCGTATGGCGGTGTTGCCCGTGTAAGTGTTGCTGCCAGTCAGCACCAGCGTGCCGAGATCGGTTTTGGTCAAACCGCCAGTCCCCGTCAACGCCGACGCGATCGTCGTCGTCACACCAACACCATGCGCAGCGCCTGCCCCCGTGCGAATAATGGTTTCCTGCCGCGCCAGCGTGATGGGGCCGCCCTGTACGCGATAACCGTCAGTGGAAAACTGCATCCCGGAAACAGAAACGCCATCGTTGTCGACAGACACCGTACCGGCCCGGCCCTGAAATACCGCGAAATTGCCGTTGATCCACTCGCCGTTCTCGCCGCCATCCGCGTCAGTCCAAGCCGAATTCCCTGTACTCCACGTCCCATCGCCGCCGTCCACGACGTCGTTATCCTGGTTCGCCTGCGCTCCACCGTCCCAGAAATGCAGCGTCACTCCCGTAGTGTTGACCAGATTCACCTCATTGGCCTGTGCCGTCTGCACGGTGATACCCGCGGGGTCGATCCCCGTCGGAATGGTGCTGATATCCAAACCGTTGTCGGTGAGATTGCCGCCGTAGTTGAACAATCGATAAATGCCGGGGCCAAAGCCGCCGAGATCAGAAATGTTCAGTTGGCCATCGAGGACCAGATTGCCGGTCACATCGAACAACCCGGCGCTCTCGGGGGCACCGAGCTCAACGTTAATTAACGAGCCGTCGGCAAGCGCAAGGTCGTCGCGGAATGTCAGCATTTGTCCTTGCCGCCCGAGCAAGGTGGCATTCGCCGCTATCGTGGTAGCGCCTCCCACCGTGCCCGTGCCTCCCAGCGAGGCGCCGGTGGCGACATTCATCGTTCCACCAAGCGTGCTGTTGACCATCAGTGTACCCGCCTGAACGTGTACGTCTCCGTTATAGTCGTTATTGCCAGCCAGCGTCAGGACGCTGCCGCCGATTTTGGTCAACGCACCGCTGCCGGAAAGCGAACCACCGAGGGTGAATGCAGTGCCGGTATTGAATGTGCCGCCCCCGGCAGACAGCGTCACGCCGCGTCCCGTCATGAAGCTTTCGGTGTTCACAAACGTACCGCCGTTCAATGTCAGCGTGCCGGCAGATGCGCCAAGATTGGCGTCGGACCCAACGGCCAGTGTTCCCGCGTTGACGGTCGTACCCCCACTGTATGTGTTGGCTCCAGTCAGAGTGACGGTACCTGCACCCCGCAGAACTACCGAACCGGTGCCGCTGATTTCATTATCAAAGGAAACGTTATCGGATCGGTTAAAGGCGAGTGCACCGTTATTGGCGACATTGCCCGCAATACTGCCCGTCGTTCCCCCTGTCCCGAGTTGCAGCGTGCCGCCTGAAATAATCGTGCCGCCGCTATAAGTGTTTGCGCCGCTCAGCGTAAGCGTGCCGGCGCCGCTTTTTGTCAGCGCGCCATCGCCTTTAATGGCCTGCGCCACCGTGCTGATAGTGCCTTCGTCGGTCGAAATCGTACCGTTGCGTGCGGTAATGCTGACCGCACGATTCGGCGATAGCGTGACGCCGCTATTGAACTGAAGCGTACCGCCGTCCAGCGTAAGCGCTCCGGCGGCGTCGCCTAGCGCGCTGTCTGTGTTCGCGGTATCTGCGCTAATCGCGATCGCGCCGTTCGAAATGGTCGTACCGCCGAGATAACTATTGCCGCTTGTCAGCGTTGTTGTGCCGCTGCCCAGTTGCACCACCGAACCGCTGCCGCTGATGGCGCCGTCGAACGTGACATTGTCGGAACGGTTGAAAGCCAGCACGCCGTTATTGACCACATCGCCGGCGATGATGCCGGTTGCACCGCCATTGCCCAATTGCAGCGTGCCGCTCGAAATGGTCGTACCGCCGCTATAGGCATTGTTGCCGGTCAGCACCAAGGTGCCCAAATCGGTTTTGCTCAGGCCTCCGGACCCTGACAGCAAGGAATCTATGGTGGCCGTGAAGTTGGCTGCCTGAGTACTGCCGTCGCCGACACGGATCGTGGCCGGTGCAGCGGAAAGGTTAATGGGGTTGCCCTGGATGCGATAGCCGTCAGCCGCAAACTGCATACCGGTCACGGCAATACCGTTACTTTCGTTGACCGTGACTGTGCCGGGCTGGCCTTGGAATATCGCGAAATGGCCGTTTTCCCAATACCCGTTGACGAGGCCATCCGCGGCGGTCCAATTCTTATCCGATGTGGTCCACGTCCCGTCACCGCCATTGACCACGCCGTTGTCCTCGTTGGACACGGCCGAGCCATCCCAGAAGTTCAGCGTCACCCCCGTCTCGTTGATCAAATTGACCTGGTTGGCCACTGCTGTCTGCACTTGGAGCTGTGCGGCCTCCTGGCCTGTCGGGGCAGTACCGACATTCAGCACATTGTTGGTCAATTCACCGTCGTAGTTGATCAGCCGATAAACGCCCGCGCTGAAGCCGCCAAGATCAGAGATGTTCAACTGGCCATCCAGAACGAGGTCGCCCTTTACCTCGAACAAACCGGTAGCCTCGGGCGCCCCCAGCCCGGCATTTATCAATGCGTCACTGCCCAGCGTAAGATCGCTGCCGAACGTCAACACTTGCCCCTGGCGTCCGAGCAGCGTGCCATTGATCGTGGCCGCTCCCGCCACAGTCCCCACGCCGCCCAGCGCACCGCCGGAAGCGACGGCCGCCGTTCCACCCAGGGTGCTATTGACCATCAACGTCCCGGCCTGCACACGCGCATCGCCGCTGTAGTTGTTATTACCGGCCAGCGTGAGCGTGCTATCGCCAACCTTCGTCAAAGGACCGCTGCCCGAAAGCGAGCCGGTATGGACCAACGCCGCGGTGGTATTGAACGTACCACCTCCCGCAGACAGGATGACATCACGCGCGGTGGTGAAGCCCGCTGTATTTAATAACGTCCCGCCGTCGAATGTCAGGCTGCCCGCCGCCGCGCCGAGATTGTCATCGGCCGCGACGCTCAGTGTGCCAGCATTGATCGCCGTTCCGCCGGTATAGGTATTGACGCCTGTCAGAGTAGAGGTACCAGTGCCTCGCTGGACCACCATACCGCTGCCGCTGATCACGCCATCAAGCTCGAACGCATCATCCGATCGGTTGAAGGCCAGCATACTGCCGGCCTTGATATCCACGTGCCCCTTGATATGACCTGTCGCACCGCCATTGCCCAGCTGCAATGTGCCACCGGTAATCGTAGTGCCTCTATATTGGTTCTGGCCAGCAAGCGTCAGCGTGCCTGCACCGCTTTTGGTAAGCGCGCCATCGCCATTGATCGCATGGTTCACGATACTGCTCGTGCCCGCCACCGTTGCGATCGTTCCGTTGCGCGCAGTAATGCTGATGGCGCGGGTCGGCGATAGGCCGATACTGCTGTTTAATTCCAACGCGCCGCCGTCCAGTGTGAGCGCTCCTGCCACGTCGCCCAGCGCGCTGTCTGCATTGATTGCGATCGCGCCGTTCGAGATGGTCGTGCCGCCGCGATAGCTATTGCTGCCAGTCAGCGTCGTGGTGCCAGCACCCAGCTGGGTCACCGAGCCGCTGCCACTGATGACACCGTCAAATGTCACCGCATTGGATCGGTTGAAAACCAGCTTGCTGTTATTGGTCACGTTACCGACAATGCCGCCAGCCGCCTCGGTGCCGTCGCCCAATTGCAGCGTACCGCCCGAGATAGTGGTTCCGCCGATATAGGAATTGGCATTGGTCAAAATAGTTGTGCCGCTGCCCTGTTGAGTCAACGACCCATCACCGGTGATCAAGCGATTAAAAGTGACCGTGTCGGATCGATTGAAAGCGAGCTCCGCGCCAGCGTTGATGGAGACATCGCCCTGGACGCTGCCCGTGTTACCGCCGTTGCCGAGTTGCAACGTGCCGCCTGCGACCGTTGTGCCACCGATATAGGTGCTATCGGCGGTAAGCGTCAGCGTGCCTGCGCCGCTTTTAATGAACGCACCGTCGCCGCCGATTCCCTGGCTCACCGTGCTGGTTACGCCGGCCGCGGTTTCAATCGTGCCGTTGTTCGCGGTCACATTGATTGCACGGTTCGCCGACAAATCGACACTGCTCGTTAACTGCAGCGTGCCGCCATCTAGCGTGAGCGCACCGGTGTTCGCGCCTAGCGCGTTATCTTTGTTAATCGCAATCGTACCGCCCGAGATCGTCGTACCGCCGGTATGGGTGTTGTCGCCCTCCAGCGTGAGAGTGCCGGCGCCGGTTTTTGTCACCGATCCGGCGCCGCTCACCTTGCCCTGGTACGTAGCGTCGTCCGGCTGCGCAAAGATCATTTTTCCGCCGGTGACTCCCAGGTCCTCGACCATAGTAATATCACCCAGCAAGCCCTGCGCGCTTGTTTCGAACGTGGCGCTTGCGTCGATTTGCACCGAACCGACGGCTTTGCTGGCCCCGGTCAGTACCAGAGTCCCCGGCCCCACCTCAATCGATATCAGAGAGCCATCGTCATTCTGGACGATATCCCCCGACATCGTCCACGTCCCCGGCCCCTTGGCGAAGAGCGTTTGAAAATTCTTTACGTTGCTCGTCAAGGTGTCTTGAGAGCCGACGCTCGAGTCTAGATGCAACCCATTATTGCCCGCGCCCCCGTCTATATTTCCGGTGATTTTTGAGCCTGAATTGAAAATGAGAGCGTCGTCACCTCCTGCGAAGACCAAGCTGCCGGTGACGATCCCAGTGGAGTTATTCGTGAACTCCAATGCAAGGTCATGCGAGCTGCCGATAACGCTTCCAAGGGAGCCATCGCCGTTGATAACGTTCGTCTGTATTGTGCCGCTGTTGTTGATTACGTTCTTTGTCGAGCCTGACCCGGTATCAAACCAAATCGCCGGCATCTCGTCACTGGAGATCGTACCGCTATTGGCGATGGTATTACCGCCACCGATTATGTTGATCGCTTTTGCTTGCTGGCCCGTGACCGAGATGCTCGCACCAGTGGCGACGTTCAAGTTGCCGCCGGACCCGACCTGGACCGTCGTCGTGGTCGTGCCAGTGCAATTTATGTCGTTTCCATTCGCGTCACAATTCGCGCTTGCCTGCCGGCTAAACATTCCGCTTGCCAACGCCACACCGATCAGTACAGCCAGTGGCCGCATACGCACGCCTGCGGGGAACTTAGAACCCATTTGTCATCTCCAGTTGCACAGTACGGCACGAGAGATCCGTTCCCCGTTCCGTCAGCATAGGTAACAATGGGTTTTGTGTAGTTCCGTCCTATTTACAAAAACGTGTACCCGCCGGGATACGCACAGCGCGGACGCCAGCGAACGACGGGTATTTTGAGATTTTCTTTATTGACAAGTATCGGCTTTTGCCTGTAAGGCTCGCACCCCAACTAAATCAGCGCCTTTCGAATCCGCGCCGACAGCAGGTCGATCACCACAACAAAGACCACAATGATGATCATCACTGCGCAGGTCTCCGCATATTGAAAACTGCGGATGATTTCCCACAATACCGTGCCGATGCCTCCTGCACCGACAATGCCCACCACCGAAGCCGAACGTACATTCGATTCGAATCGGTACAACGCAAACGAAATCCACAGCGGCAAGACCTGAGGGATCACGCCGTAGACGACTTCCTCGACCGCGTTGGCGCCCGTCGCGCGCACGCCTTCTACAGGGCGTGGATCAATGGCTTCGACGGCCTATGCAAACAGTTTTGCCAACACGCCCGTCGTATGCACCCACAACGCCAGCACCCCGGCAAAAGGCCCCAGTCCCACCGCCACGATGAACAGCATGGCGAACACCATTTCGTTGATCGCGCGGCAAGCATCCATCAGGCGCCGCATAGGCTGGTAAACCCAGGCCGGCACAATATTGGCCGAACACAGCAGGCCAAGCGGCACCGCGACCACGATGGCGAGAAAGGTTCCCCACAAGGCAATCTGCACCGTGATCAGCATCTCGCTCAAATACATGCGCCAATCGCGGAAATTCGGCGGAAAGAAATCGGCAGCATAGGCCGCCATATTGCTGGATTGCGTCACCAGGTCCATCGGGCGCATGTCCGCGCCGCGCCATGACAGCATCAATAGCGCCAACACCACCGCCCACACCAACAGACTGGGCAAAGAAGACCGCGCGGCAGCGCGATGACGGGCAGAGGACAAGACAGCGCTCATAAGAAGAATATCCGGTAATAAATCCGTACACGAGAAAATTGAGTCAATCGACTCTTATAGGCGGGCACGCCGCAACAGCTATTCGCGAAATCCGCGAATCGGGCGCATCGGCCTGCGCGATACCGTCAGACCGCATCGCCGTACTCCCTGGCATGCACCGAGCCCGCATTTACAGGCCGGTGCACGTGATACCTGTTACTGTTGCTTAGCGACCAGCTTGTCCAGTTCAGCCAATTGACGATCCAACTCGGCTACCTTGGCTTTCTTGTCGGCCTCGCTCAACGTGGTGTCGCGTTCGATGCCGAGCTTGGTTTTGGCCAACTCCATCTGACGGATCGGCACCAGTTGCGCATTGCTGGATGCACGGAAACCCTTGTAGGTCAGGTTGGCCAGAATCTTCTGCTGGCGCTCGGCATCGGGGCCCGTGCCGTAGTTCACGAAGAACGTCTGAATACGCTGTTTGATGTCCGCGGGGACGTCGCTACG
Organism: Bordetella genomosp. 4; assembly: GCF_002261185.1. Classification (GTDB taxonomy): domain Bacteria; phylum Pseudomonadota; class Gammaproteobacteria; order Burkholderiales; family Burkholderiaceae_B; genus Bordetella_A. Next base: position 16,670 of record NZ_NEVQ01000009.1, on the reverse strand, counting down.
CACGACCATGGGATCGGCGGGAATCAACGGCGACTTCCACAGGATACGCACCGACTCGGTGGCATCTTTGCCGGTATTGCGGCGATAACGCTCAAGCATCTCGGTGTTGTTGATGGCCACATCGACCTGCTTGTTGATCACCGACAGCAGGTTGGCTTCGTGGTTGGCGGCACGCACTGACTTGAAGAATGTCTTGGGCTCGATGTGATTGGCGCCCCACAAGAAATAACCCGGCACCAGCGTACCCGAAGTCGAGTTGGGATCCCCTGCGCCGTAGCTCAGTTGTTTGCCATTTTTCAGCACGTCGTCCAGCGTCTGCAGGTTGCTGTCTTTGTTGACCAGCAGCAAGGACCAATAACCCGGGTTGCCGTCTTTGTCGACGACCGAGGCGAATACCTCGCCCTGCGCGCGGTCTACTGCCTCCATGGCCGACTTGTTGCCGAACCAGCCCAGCTGCACTTTGTTAAAGCGCATGCCTTCGATGATGCCTGCGTAATCCGAGGCGAAAAACGGTTTGACGGGCACACCGATAGCCTTGCTCAGATCGTCGATCAACGGCTGCCAGGCGGCTTTCAGATTGGTGGACGATTCGGTGGAAATGAACCCGAAGTTCAGCGTCTTGACGTCTTGCGCCCACGCGCCCGACGACAGTGCCGCCGTCGCGGCGAGAGCAAGGAAAGTTCTGCGTAGCATGAGTAAAAACTCCGTGAGGGAATAGGGGCAACTCAGGCCGCGGCCGCCAGGGGCCGTGGCGTAATCAAAGCGGGCTGCGCAACGGGACGCTCGTTTTCTTGCGGCAGCAATTCCGCTGCGTCGGCGCCATACAACTGATGCAGCATGGTTTCCGTCAGCGCCGCGGCAGGGCCGTCATACACCACGCGGCCATGACGCAGTGCCACGACGCGCGGGCAATAACGCAAAGCCACATCGACCTGGTGCAACGACACCACCACGGCCACCTTGCGCGTGCGGTTGATATGAGCGAGCGTGTCCATCACGCGGCGCGAGGATTCTGGATCGAGCGAAGCAATCGGCTCGTCGGCCAGAATGATGCGGGCGTTCTGCACCAAGGTGCGGGCAATCGCGGCGCGCTGCTGCTGTCCGCCGGACAGCGTCGATGCGCGCTGAAACGCATAGTCGTCTATACCAACTTGAGCCAGCGCATCGAGTCCGGCCTGTACTTCATCGCGGCGGAAATAGCGCAACAGGCTGCGCCACATGGGCACACGCGGCAGCATGCCGGTCAACACATTGGTGATCACCGGCAAACGGCCCACCAGATTGAATTGTTGGAACACAAACCCGATACCGGCACGCACGCCGCGCACCCGCGTATTGATCCGGCCATCGCGCTGCACGGCCTGCCCGTTGACAATGACATGGTTGTGGCCGCGATCAGCCGCCACGAAACCGGCCACATGGCGCAGCAATGTCGATTTGCCCGAGCCCGAGGCCCCTAGTAATGCCACCATCTCGCCAGGCGCAACGGTCAGATTGACGTCGTCCAGCGCCTTGACGCCCTCGCGGAAAGACTTGCTGAGGCCGCGCACCTCGATCGCGTAGGTCATAGGAAATCCCCTTGTCGAACCATTGGCGGCATTCTGTGCAGCGGCGGTGACAGGGTGATGACTGGAGAAAGACTGCCGAGGCCCCTAAAACAGTGACGTAGAGGGCCTATGCAACCAAATCGTCATGTAGCAACGGCCGCGCCTCTGGCATCCCGATCCAGGCCCCGGTATATATTAGGGTTCCTACTCATCCCGGAGCGTTCCATGTTGAAAGGTTCCTGCTTGTGCAGCCGTGTTGCCTACGAAATTACCGGCCCGCTGACTCAAGCCGTGAATTGCCACTGCGTCATGTGCCGCAAGGCCCATGGTTCGGCCTTTCTCACCCGCGCCACCGTACAAGCCAAAGACTTTGCCTGGACTCGTGGAGAGAACCATGTCACGTGGTATAGCTCGTCACCAGGCAGCTACCGAGGTTTTTGCAGCGCCTGCGGCACGCCGCTCTTGTCGCGCCTTGACCTGACGCCGGAGACTTATGGATTGCCGCTGGGCGCGCTGGACGATGATCCCGGCATCAAGGCCACGAGCCATGTGTACGTCGCTAGCAAGGCGCCGTGGCACGACATCAAGGACGATTTGCCGCAATACCCGGAAGCTGGCCCTGCGTAGCCGGAAACGAAATACGGGAAAACCCTGGTCAAATAGCCAGGATTGGCGTATTATGTCTAGTTGTTCTGTGCATAAAGTCCCTGCCCGGGTAAGGCCCCGATCAGGCATCGGTATTATTGAGCACGGCCCGTACTACCCCGCTTCTTCCGGTGGCGCGCACCTTGCGCGGCATCGCGACCAAGCCGCGCCTCGCGCGCATGTTGCCCCAGTGGCATGAGTACCCATCCCGGGTTCCGCCAGGAAATCCGGCCTGTACCCGAACCCGCCGGGACATGTTTATGTTCCATCGCGGCCCAAGCAGACTTGGGCCCCCGCGTTTGCCGCCTGCGGGCGGCGCGTATGCCCTCACCGGCCTGCGCGCGCATCGACCTAGGAGAGTCATATATGGCAAAAGAAGAACTGATCGAACTCGACGGCATTGTTGACGAAGTGCTGCCTGACAGCCGCTATCGCGTCACCCTGGACAACGGTATCGAAGTTGGCGCTTACGCCTCCGGCCGTATTCGCAAACACCGCATCCGCATTCTGGCTGGCGATCGCGTCACCCTGGAAATGTCGCCCTACGACCTGACCAAGGGCCGCATCAATTTCCGTCATAAGGACGAGCGCGCGCCCAGCACGCCCCGTCCCCCGCAACGCAACCATCGTTAATTCCCGACCCTGAGCCCTACGCTCAGGCCAGTTCCTCAGTCACTTGCGGGAACACGCGCTGATACGCCTCGGCATAGCGGATCTTCCGATCGGAGTTCCGCGAGGCCTGCGCACCACGCTGCAATGCCACGCGTGTGTAGTATTCCCACAGGTGCTCCTGCGCCGCCATCAATTCAAAAGCCTGGCGCTTTTTTTCCCAGACTTCAGAGATATCCAGCAGTACTTGCGGTTTCCACTCGCATTGCTCGGGCTGATGAGGCTCGAATAGAAATACGGGTGGCGCGCCCAATACGGGCGTGTCCGGCTCATGGCCATGCGCCTGCGCGATGACGCGAGCCTCCTGGGCCACATGCGTGGCCAGCGGATGGTCGAAGTTGTACGGATCGCGCTGCGAGTGTGTCAGCACGAATTCCGGACGCAGCTCGCGATAGATATCTGCCAGCTGAAACAAGGCCTCGTCGGATACGCGCAAGGGATAGTCTCCCAGATCCATAAAGCGAATGTTCGCACCCAGGATTTCCGCGGCGCGCTCTGCCTCGCGGCGGCGGTCTTCTTTGACGCGCGCCATGGTCATTCCAGGCTGTTTCCACAGCTTGGCCGATTCGCCCCGTTCGCCGAACGACAGACATACGACCGTCATCGTCCAGCCGCGCTTGGCATATAGCGCAATCGCTCCTCCCGCCCGCCAGACAAAATCCGCGGAGTGCGCGCTGACGACTAATCCTTGTTTCGATGTTTCCATGACAGACTCTCGCTATTGCTCATGTGTAAAGACTGTGATCGGCGCTGGCTGCGCCGATCATTCATAAAAGACCGTGCCCGAGGCTCACAGCATTGACCGTGCGTAAAGACAGTGGCCGCGTTTCTCATTAATCTGCCTTGATGCCGGCCTGCTTGATGACCTTGGTCCATTTCGCAGTTTCGTCGGCCACGAATGTTCCAAAGGCCGACGCGCTGCCTGGCGTTGCCGTCGCACCCAGGTCCGCCAGACGTTTTTGCACGCCGGGATCCTGCAAGGCTTGCTGCAGGGCCGCGTTTAACTGTTTCACAACGGGCTCCGGCATGTCTTTCGGACCTACCAGGCCCCACCATACTGTGGCAACAGCCTCGGGCAGGCCCAAAGACGCCGTTGTCGGTACCTGAGGCAACAAGGCCGTCGGCTGTGCATTCAATACCGCCAAGGGACGCAACTTGCCGGATTGAATATGCGAAACCACCTCCAGCGGGTTGATCGACATGAAATCAATGCGCTGTCCCAGCAGATCCGTAATCGCCGGTGCACCGCCCTTGTACGGCACATGCAGCGCGTCAAATCCGCCTTCGGCTTTGACCAGCTCGCTGGCCAGATGGCCGGAACTGCCGCTGCCCGCCGAGGCGTACGTCAGCTTGCCCGGATGGGATTTCCCATAGGCGATCAGATCCTTGAGGGTTTTGTTGGGCGACGCCTCGGGCACTACCACCACCAGCGGCGCGTAGCCGATGCTGCCGACCGGCGCAAAATCGTGCGCCGGATCGAAGGTCAGATTCGAGAACAGCGCTGCGTTGCTCGCCAAGGTGTTCGAAGCGGTGAGCAAGGTATAGCCATCGGCATCAGCCTGCGCGACGGCGGCCATGCCGATATTGGTGGCTGCGCCGGGACGGTTGTCCACGATGATGGGCTGGCCCAGGGCTGCGCCCATTTTTTCACTGACCAGCCGCGTCACGATATCCACGCCGCCGCCAGCGGCATAGGGCACGACGATACGAATCGGTTTATCCGGAAAATCGGCGGCGTAAACGGGGCCGCTAGATAACACCGCAGCAAGCCCAAGCACTGCCGCGACGCTGCGGCAGGCAGAGGTAAGCGCGATTTTGGCAAAGGATCCGCTCCACATCCTGCCAAGCCCTCGGGCAACACGCCCCGCAGGCATGGCAATGCGCACGGCGATCTGGTCTGAATATGGCTCAATCATGTGAGTCTCCTGATTTTATGACGTGATTTCATGGCGCCGCACGTCAATGTGGCGATGGAGGTTGCTGTCGCGGTCTATTGCCGACTGGCACCGGGTTGAAACATGATCGCCTGGCCCATTAATATCGTCCAATACCGTTTTTTCCATCTATTTATTTGGAAATCAAATAGCCATGGATTTTCGCCAGCTTCGCTATTTCGTCGCCGTCGCCGAAGAACTCAGCTTCAGCGGCGCGGCACGCCGCCTGCACGTCAGCCAACCGCCCCTCAGCCTGCAGGTCAAAGCGCTGGAAGAGGAATTGGGTTCGGCGCTGCTGAACCGCACCAATCGCAAAGTCGAGCTGACTGAGGCCGGATCACTGTTTCTGGAACAAGCCCGACATGCGCTGAGCTATCTGGACCGCGCCGGCGATGTGGTGCGTCAAGCCGCTCGTGGCGAGGCGGGCGAGTTGCGGATCTCGTTCACAGCCTCGGTCCCGATGTTCGAGGCCTTTCCGCACATCGTGCAGACATTTCGCGGACGTCACCCTGGTGCGCGCGCCGACCTGACGCATATGTCTACCGGCCAACAATTGCGGGCGCTGGCAGAGAAAACGGTGGATATTGGCTTTTTGCGCCCGTCGCCATTGTTCGAACCGCCCGCCAATATTGCGGTGTCGCAACTCTGGCAAGACCGGCTGGTGGCCGTGCTGCCGAGCGATCATCCGTTGGCCCGGCCGTGCCGACCGCTGCCTATGTCCGCGTTGGCTGATGAGTCATTTATCTTGTTCCCCCGCGGCCTGGGATGCGGGCTGTTTGAACACGTGACGGTCCTGGCCAGCCGGGCCGGCTTTGCGCCGCACGTCCGGCAAGAGGCGCGCGAAGGCGCCACCATTGTGGGTCTGGTCGCTGCCGGAATGGGAGTCTCTGTATTGCCAGAGACCTATATGAAAACCGGCATTCCCGGCGTCGCCTATTGCGAGCTCGCCACGCCCGATGCCGCCAGCCGGGTATTGCTGGCCTATCGTGCGGACGATCAGGCGCCGTTGCTCAGGCGCTTTCTGGATACCGCATTGCAAGAGAGTACGCACTGAAACACCGGCGTATCGCCACAGCCCCTGATGACCACCATGCGAGCCGGAGCGCCGCGGCTCACTGTGCCATTGCCCTGAGCGGCGCACGGCGCGGTCGGGAACGTACCAGTTGTACGCCGTGCTCAGCGCTTGTTCGCCGCGCCGATGAAGATAGCAGGATCGACCCGCGCATCGTTCAAACTGACGTTCCAATGCAGGTGAGGCCCTGTCGCGCGCCCTGTAGAACCGACTTTACCGACCACGGCGCCGCGTGCGACCTCATCGCCCACCTTGACGTCGATCGCCGACAAATGGCAGAACATGCTGATAAAGCCCTGTCCATGATCGACAAAAACCGTGTTGCCGTTAAAGAAAAAATTCCCGACAAGAACGACACGCCCGGCTGCGGGTGCTTTCACCGGCGTTCCGGTAGGCACGGCAAAATCCAGGCCCGAATGGGGATTGCGCTCTTCGCCATTGAAAAATCGCCGCAACCCAAAGGGGCTGGACAAACGTCCTCCGTCCACCGGGCGATCCAGAATCACATTGCTCGGTGTCACACCATCGCGATAGATGCGATAGGCGGAAACTTGCTCTTCGAGCTCGCGCTCAATGCGTTTCAGATCGTCGGGATTGGGAGACACCTGTCGCTTGTTTTTCAGCGTGATGTGCTGCGCAGCATATTCCTTGGTGCCGACATTGAACTGAGCCGCGGGACGGCCCTGCACTTGCAACGTTTGTGTCCCGGTTTTGGTGCCCAGAGGAATTCCGACCACGGCAATCCATTGTTGATCGCTGTCTCGAATGACCATGACGCGATGGCCGTTGAAGCTAGCCTGGGGCGCTTTATCTGCAGCCCCCAAGGGCACCACAGCCACGCCGCCCGGCACAGGCACGTCGAGCGTACGGCTGATGTAGCCCTGCGCCTGAGCAACCGCCGCGCAGCAAGCCGCAGCCAACAACGCCACCTGGCTCGCCAAACGAGCACACCTTTGCAGGATAGTGCGGCGGCCTGTCAGCGGACGAGTCGCCCGCGTCGGCGTTACGCGGCTCATCTTATGTCCAACCATCGCTTGCATCATCGTGCGGTAATTCACCATGTTTACAGGCACAGGTTTGCAGCCTCGGCCAACGCGGTGCTCGAGCGTTGAATACGTGTCGAGAGACTCGCGTCGGTCTTGCCTTTCCATGTCGTTGCCGTCAGCACGGCCTCGACGCCCATGCTGCCGTGCACGACCAACTCGTAGCCATTACGCACCGGCTGCCGCACGGCGTCCGTGCCCTGCCCCTTCCAGGCAGACGCCACGCATTGCACGTATTCCTCTGCGGGACGCGACGTCGATCCATAAAACACGGGCTCGCGTGCGGTGATGTCTTTTACGGAAGCACAACCCGCCAGGGCGCCGACACAAACCAAGAGCGCAGGGACTTTCAAATTCATGACACTGTATTCCAAGAAAAAAGCAGGACCCGGGCAACTATAGCGCACCACATGACGCATGGTCTGCGTGCTGTCGGTAGATGACGCGTCGAGTATGTCCGCAAGATCATGGTGTGCCGCATCGACTGGCCAATCGTCGAGCCGCAAAGCAGGCTGCCTGGCCGAGCCCACACCGCCGACGACCGCGCCCCGGTTCGCTTTGCAGGGTTCAGGCAGCAGGCTTGCGCAATGCTGACTTGGGCCGAAAGACTTTCACCACAGATTCGTGCGTTTCTGAATACGGCCCGCCGATCAGATCGATGCAATACGGCACAGCGGCGAAAACGCCCTGCACGACCACGCCGCCGGAGGCATCGCGCAGCCCCTCGAGGGTCTCTCGAATGGCTTTGGGCTGGCCGGGCAGATTGATGATCAATGCGGCATGATCCGCCGTCTCCCGGATGACAGCGACCTGCCGTGACAGAATCGCAGTGGGAACGAATTTCAGGCTGACTTGACGCATTTGCTCGCCAAAACCCGGCATTTCCTTGGTGGCCACCGCCAGCGTGGCCTCAGGGGTCACATCACGGCGCGCCGGACCAGTGCCGCCTGTCGTAAGGACCAGATCGCAGCCCACCACATCCACCAACTCAATCAGCGCGGCGGAAATGGCTGCGGCATCGTCGGGCACCAGGCGCTCAGACGCCTGCCAGGATGAGGACAGCGCAGTCCCCAGCCAATCTCGCAAGGCCGGCAGGCCCTCGTCCTGGTACACCCCGGACGAGGCGCGATCGGAAATCGAGACCAGACCCACAAGGAGGTCATCGGGATGGCGGCGGGCGAGAGGCTGGGCAGAGGTAGACATGGCGGCAAGCATGAAGGATGGATGGAAAAAGTGATGCTATCGCATTATGGACACCCCAGGGCGCGGCCAGTGACAGGTCACAAATCTGCAATAATTGCGCCTACGCTCACCGCCTCTTACCCCCTCCCCTCCCATGTTTCATCTCTTCTCTGGTCTGGATTTCTGGATTGGCGTCAGCCTGGTTCTGGCCCTGACATTCGTGTTGGCCTTCGAATTCATCAATGGCTTTCACGACACCGCCAATGCCGTCGCCACCGTCATCTACACCAAGGCCATGCCGCCGCATCTGGCTGTGATGCTGTCGGGAATTTTCAATTTTCTAGGCGTATTACTGGGCGGGGTCGGCGTTGCCTATGCCATCGTCCACTTGCTGCCGGTCGAATTGCTGATCAATGTCGACACCGGCCGCGGGCTCGCCATGGTGTTTGCCATGCTGGCAGCCGCCATCGCCTGGAATCTGGGCACATGGTATTTCGGCATCCCTGCCTCCAGTTCGCATACCTTGATCGGCTCGATCCTGGGTGTGGGTCTGGCCAATGCCCTGATGACCGATCTGCCGCTCGCCGCGGGCGTCAATTGGGGCAAGGCCATCGACATAGGCCTGTCGCTCGTCGCCTCGCCGATTGCCGGCTTTCTGGCAGCGGGATGCTTGTTGCTGCTATTCAAGCGCTGGTGGCCTGCCTCCAAAATGCACAAGACCCCGGAACAGCGCCGCGAACTCGACTCAAAAAAGCACCCTCCCTTCTGGAATCGTCTGATTTTGGTACTGTCGGCCATGGGAGTGAGCTTTGTCCACGGATCGAATGACGGCCAGAAAGGGATAGGCCTGATCATGCTGGTGCTGATCGGCATCGTGCCCGCGCAGTTTGTGCTGAACGAAAACAGCACCTCCTATCAGATCGACCGCACACGCGATGCCGCGACACACCTGAGCGCGTTCTATATGCGGCACCAGCCCACCCTGGACGACTTCCTGGCCATCTCCAAGAACAGGAACGAGAGCACGGATCTGCCCGAACAATTTCACTGCCATCCGCAGCTGACGCTGGCCACGATTGACGCTTTGCAAAACGACCTGCAGGGTGTCACACACTACGACGAGCTCTCGCCCGAAAAACGCATCACGGTGCGCCGCTATCTGCTGTGCCTGGACGACACGGCCAAGAAAGTCGCGGCCCTCGATGGCCTGGAAAGCCGTGATCGCGCAGACTTGCATCGGCTACGTGCGGACCTCACCGCCACCACCGAATATGCACCGTTCTGGGTCATCGTGGCAGTCGCCCTGGCCCTGGGCATCGGCACCATGGTGGGCTGGCGTCGCGTAGTGCTGACCGTCGGCGAAAAGATCGGCAAACAAGGCATGACCTACGCGCAGGGCATGTCGGCACAGCTCACGGCCGTGGCGGCCATCGGCATGGCTAACGTTTTCAGTTTGCCTGTTTCCACGACACACGTGCTGTCGTCCGGCGTGGCGGGGACGATGATTGCCAACAGAAGCGGCCTGCAGGGCAGCACCGTGCGCAATATCCTGCTGGCCTGGGTGCTGACCTTGCCGGCTTCGATGCTGTTGGCGGCGGCGTTATTCTGGATTGGCGTGCAGATTTCGGGGTAACCGAGAAGTACGCTAGGGAAATGTTCAGGGTTTCGTTCAGTACGTTCAGTACAGAGCATCTCTTTTAAGGCGTTCCTGCCGCGTACCGGAGTGCCGTGCCGGGCCTATCGCACGGACTCGCCCCATGAGCAGGGGGCTCGGCCTCGCTACGCGAGGCTAAATCCGCGCTCAACGGCCCGGCACGGCACTCCGGTACGCGACAGGAACTCACAGCAACGGCTGGCCTCGGATGCCGACTGCTTTGAACGTGGCTTGAAGATTACGCGAGCCGGGCATCGCTGGACAAAGGCCATGCCGGCCCGTAGAGCCCGCCGAACCTGCCTAGTCAGGCGGGGGGTAGTCGGCTGGGCATGTTTGAGTGGAGCGTAGCGGAGCGAGTTTGCCCAGCCGCCCCGCCTGACTAGGCAGGTGAAGGGAAGTCTGGCCGCGCAGGCGGCCAGACCGGGCGATAGGGCCGGCATGGCCTTTGTCCAGCGATGTCCGGCGTCTCAAGAACCCCACCCTCCCAACAATCAAACGCCTACCGCCCCACCACCAACAACAACCCCCCATACACAACCACCCCCACGATCACCGCCACCCCAGCATTCCCCAACCGACGCGCAGATAGGGCCGTCGCCAGTAATCCTCCCGCATAAGGCAAAATCTCGGACACCCCCGACAACGCCATCACATCAGGCATGATGACAGCCGTCGCAATGCCCGCCAGCAAAGCAGGCCCTAAAGCGGCCAAAGACGACCCCTCTGTCAGCCGCCGCAGCCATCGACTACGGCTCGAGAGCAAAAACGGCAACGCGCGCGTCAGGTAGGTAATGACAGCCATCGCAATAACGGCCACCCAGAAGTCAAGTTGGCTGCCTATCATCATGCGCTCTGCAATCGATGAGTCACGCACCCCACCACAGCGGCGGCCAAGATCGCGAGAGTCGTATGGCCCAGGGCGGAACATGCCGCGCCGACAAGCAGCGCAGCAATGATGGCGCCTCTCAGAGGACGCGTAACGCTTTGACAGACCAGGGCCAGGAACAGCGCCGGCAGGGCAAAACGCATGACCTGGGACAACATGGGAAAGTGATGCTCCAGACCATCACCGGCATAGACGCCCACGGCAGTGCCCGCAATCCAGGTCAACCAGGCGCCCAAACCGAGCAACGTCATCCATCGGTTTCGGTGCTCGGGAGAGACAGGTCCAATACGATTCAAGGCCGTGGCAAATACTTCGTCAGTCAGCAAAAACGCGAGCCTCAAGCGCGTTCCGAGCCGCTCGGGCAGAAAGCGCGAGAGCAACGGACCATACAGCAGATGGCGCGCATTCAGCAGCGAGCAAAGGGCGACAACCCATAGCCACGGCGTACCGGCCTTGATCGAGGCCAGCAGCAGAAACTGGCTGGCCCCTGCATAGACCAAGACCGAAATCAACACGACTTGTACAGGAGACAGCCCGGTAGACAACCCGGCCACGCCAAACGTCACGGCTACGGGAAAATAACCGATCATGATGGGCAGGCAGGCCTTTAAGCCCGCCCAGCCATTCCCACCCGGCAAAGCCAGATGCGGCTCTGGGACGGATGAATGGGGCATGGGAAAACTCCAATCGCAGCAAGTCAACGTATGCCGGCAGTTTACCTACTCGACGGCCGAACACGGTGCATCATCCAGTTCACAGCCCCTCGCGAGGCGGGGGAGCGTGGCTGCCGGCAATTTCGGACAAAAAGACCGCTGCAGCGGCACACGGCATAATGTGCTTCTGTACCTGTTCTGAGCTGCATCATTAGCCTGCAGCCGCCGATATTGGATGTCACCGTGCTAACCATCATCAATGCTGATTTCAACAACCCCGCTCATGGCGACATGGTCGTCTCGCTGCTGAACGAATACGCCGAAGGTCCCATGGGGGGCAATGAGCCGCTATCCGACTACACGCGCGCCAACCTGATTTCCGAGCTGGCAAAGCGCCCTACAGCAGGCGCGTTAATTGCTCTGAAAGACGACCAGCCAGCCGGCCTGGCAATCTACCTGGAAGGTTTTTCCACCTTTGCCTGTAAACCGCTATTGAATCTGCATGATTTCATGGTGTCCGAGCGATTTCGCGGACAGGGAATTGCGCAACAGCTGTTGGCGGCCCTGGATCAGACCGCGCTTGCGCGCGGCTGCTGCAAGATCACGCTCGAGGTATTGCAAGGCAATGAGGCTGCCAAAGCGCTTTATCGCAAGACCGGTTACCAAGGCTACGAATTGGCCAGCGACACCGGCCAAGCCATGTTCTGGCAAAAGAAAATAGCGGCATAGCACCGATAACGAGAGCGATCGCAACATGAAAATGCACGATATCCCGTTCGGCACCACCGATTGGCAAACGATCGAACCTACCGAACATCCCGGCGATACTGGCATGGCTTATTGGCGCACTTGCCAATTTGGCGATATCCGAGTGCGCATGGTTGACTATTCGGCGGGTTATCTGGCCGATCATTGGTGTAGCAAGGGGCATATCCTGCTCTGCCTGGAAGGCGAGCTGCACACGGAATTGGAAGACGGCCGGCGCTTTGTCTTGACCCCGGGCATGAGCTATCAGGTCGCCGATCAGGCCGAGGCGCATCGCTCGTCCACGCCCATCGGGGCGCGGCTGTTTATCGTCGATTGACGAACGGCAGCCGCACGGCGTGGGCGGAACACAACGCTCGCCCCGCCCTCAGCGGCACCCGGATGCCGTAACGGCGTGATTGCGTTACGCTGTGAACTGTGCTCGATAGTGGAAGCGGCCCGCTACAGCACTGCAGTTTGACTGGTTTGCCGCCACGGAAACTTTATCTTGTCGGATACGCTTGCCTCGCCCTTGACGCTCTACGTCGACGCCCAGTTCCTGAGCCCCTATGCCATGTCGGCCTATGTCGCGCTGAGGGAAAAAGGCCTGCCTGTCGAACTACGGCTGGTGGATTTGCAGGCGGGCGAACAGCGCATGGCGCCTTATACGAGCCGCGCCCCAACCTGTCGCGTCCCCGCCCTGACACACGATGCGTTTCACCTGACCGAATCCAGCGCCATCATCGAATATCTGGAAGACGTTTTTCCCGCACCCGAGTATCCGGCGCTCTACCCCGACACGCCCCAGTTGCGGGCGCGCGCGCGGCAGGTTCAAGCGTGGTTGCGCAGCGATCTGGCGGCCCTGCGCGATGCACGGCCGACGGATGTCGTGTTTCATGGCGCACACCCTGCCCCTCTCAGCGATGCCGCTCAGGCGGCAGCCGCAAAGCTGCTGCGTGTCGCGCAGACCCTGTTGCCAGAAGGGCAGACACTGTTATTCGGCTCGTGGACCATAGCAGACACCGAACTCGCCCTGATGCTGCGTCGGCTGGCAGGCGCCGATGAGCTGCCTACCGCCCTGCAAGCCTATGCGGACGCACAATGGCAGCGACCCGCGGTTCAAACTTGGCTGCAATTCAATCAAGACGCGCGGGATTGATGACGAATTGAGCTTCCGCCTGTCGGGGCAGGATCAGTGAATTGCGCCCGCAGCGACCGGAATTTCACGCATTCGGGACAGATTGACCTGTCCCTTTTTTGTGTGCGATTGATATTCACCGACGTGCCTCGGGGGATACCTGCAAACGAATGCAAACCGATGTTGCGTTGCAACATTTAATGCGCTGTAATTGGATCATTGATAACCCAATCTCGTCAGCGCAGCCGCGCCCGGCTAGCTGCTTTACCGGAGATCGCCGTGGCCAAACCTGCCAACGATCGCAACGCCCCCGCTTCTGTGCCATCCACCCCTTGGACGGCTGCTTACGACTACGCCGTTGATACCCTGCAACGCAGCGTGCTGTACGCCGACGTCATGCGTCAGCGGGGCAACCAGTATCACCGTCACATGGCCAAGCGCCATCCGAACGTACTCAGCATGAAATCCGAGCTGATACTCGATGGCCGCGAGCTCGACCGGCCGGTCAACTATGGCCTGCTGCGCATCCTGCCACCCGCAGATGTGCCAGTTGACCCGCAAAAACGGCCTTTTCTAGTCGTGGATCCACGTGCTGGCCACGGGCCCGGTATCGGAGGGTTCAAACCCGAAAGTGAGATCGGCGTGGCTTTGCGTGCCGGCCACCCGTGCTATTTCGCCTCGTTTCTGCCGCAGCCCACCAACACGCAAACCGTCGAAGACGTCATGCGCGCCGAGGCACGGTTCCTAGAGGAAATCATCGCGCGTCATCCCGAGTCCGAAGGCAAACCGGTAGTGATCGGCAATTGCCAGGCCGGGTGGCAAATCATGATGACGGCCGCCATGCGGCCCGAACTGTTCGGCCCTATCATCGTCGCCGGTGCTCCGTTATCGTACTGGGCAGGCTGGCGTGGCATGAACCCCATGCGCTACAGCGGCGGACTGCTGGGCGGCAGCTGGCTGACTGAAATGGCCAGCGATCTGGGCCAAGGACGCTTTGACGGCGCCTGGCTGGTGCAGAATTTCGAGAATCTCAATCCCGCCAATACGCTGTGGAGCAAGCAGTACAACCTGTATGCCAAGGTCGATACCGAGGCCTCGCGCTATCTGGATTTTGAACGCTGGTGGGGCGGCCACGTTTTTCTGAACGCGCCGGAAATCCAATACATCGTCGATAACCTGTTCATCGGCAATCGCTTGGCGACGGCGGGTCTAGTGACCTCGGATGGCATCCGCATCGACCTGCGCAATATTCGGTCGCCCATCATTGTGTTCTGCTCCAAGGGCGACAACATCACGCCTCCGCCTCAGGCGCTGGGCTGGATTCCCGACTTGTACCAGGATGATGCCGAAGTGCTGGCGCATGGCCAAACCATTGTGTACGCCGTACACGAGAGCATCGGGCACTTGGGCATTTTTGTGTCGGGCGCCGTCGCCCGCAAAGAACACCAGGAGTTCACAGCCAACATCGACTTGATCGATGTCTTGCCTGCTGGCATTTACCAGGCCGAGATCGCAGACAAGACGCCCGAGACGCTCAATGCGGACCTCGCCGAGGGCGATTATGTCGTATCGTTCGCGCGCCGCAAGCTCGACGACGTGCGTGCCATCGTGCAGCGCAACGAAGAAGACGACCGCCGCTTTGCCGCCGTAGCGCGGATTTCGGATATCAATCTGGGCCTGTATCGCAGCTTTGTCCAGCCCTGGGTCCGGGCGGCTGTGACACCCCAATCCGCCGAATGGATGCAACGCATGCATCCGCTACGCCTGCCCTACGAGCTGATTTCCGACGCCAACCCCTGGATCGCGCCGATAGCGCAGATAGCGGAACGAGCGCGCGAACATCGCCGTCCGGCCGATTCCACGAATCCCTTTGTCATGATGGAGCGCATGGTGTCCAGGAACATCGTGACCGGCCTGAATATGTGGCAAGAGTTGCGTGATGCGGCCGGGGAACAGATGTTCATGAACATCTATGGATCGCCCGTAGTGCAGGACTGGGCGGGCCTGGGCGCCAAGAAAGGCGTTGCCCCGCGCAATCATCCGGGTGTTTCTCCCGAACATCGGGCGTTCATGGAACAACGGGCAAACGAATTACGCAGCCAGTTGGATCAGGGCGGCGTATCCGAAGCCGCCATCCGCATGATGCTGTATGTCTCCAGCGCCGAAGGCAGCTTTGACGAGCGCAGTTTTGCCATGCTGCGCAAGTTGCGAGCAGACACCGATTCCGATCTGGCTTTGCAGGAATTCAAAGATCTCGCTCGCGACCAAGCTCTGATGATGCGTTTGGACCGCCAAGGCGCCTTGCAAGCCATGCCGAAGCTGCTCGAAGGCGCGTCGGCAGACGAGATCCGCAATGCATTTGGCACCATGCGCAACGTACTGGAAGCCACAGGTCCGCTGAGCGAGCGGGCTCGCGCCTGCCTCGAAGAAGTCGAAGCCATTTTCCGCGAAGCCGCACAGCGGGCGTTGGCGCATGAGGAAAAGGCGGTCAAGGCGAAATCGGATAGCAAGGCTGTCGCCAAGCGAGCAACAAAACCCGCGGCTAAGTCGGTCAAGTCAGCCACGGCCCCGGCCACAAGAAAGGCCGCGAAATCCGTTGCAGTTGCGGCGGCTCAGGCGGCTGCGGAAAACGTTGACACGGTATCGGCGGACACCTCCACAGCCAACCGCGCCTCCACGCGCACCGCAACACCACGGCGTCGGTCTACAGCGAGTAGACGTAGCGGCAAATAGGGAATCTTATTTGTAGGGCCCGAGACGCTGTGATTCGGGCTGGCCTTGGCGGTTGCTGATCGGGGTGATCAGGGGGGGCAGATTGAGGGGGAAGGTTTGGTACTTATGGACGTCGATGCGGGGCAGTGGCTGCGTGGGGGCTTCACGTGGCCGGTCCGGCGCCCTGCGCGCCGGACACCGTGTTCGCTCACCTCGTCCGCGCCTGCGCGCTCCCTACGGTGTCCGCTCCACTCGGCCACGAGGCGCCCCCACGCAGCCACTGCCCCGCATCGACTCGCAGTAACTCAAGCTCGTCACATCGCTGGCACGGTTTTTTTGCTTGGCATTTTTCTGCATCAGCCTGGGTGAAGAGAAAGATCTTGCAGGGCTGCGATTCACGGGTGCCCTGCACACCCGTGAATCGCGTTCGGGATCTGCATGCAACGGCTGTGGCACCGTTGCCGGGCAAAAGATCTCTCGAGTCACATTGACGTAATGCCACGCATGGCACTCGTTGTAGCGCCATCAGGATGAGCGCAAATCACGTCCGCGGCGATGAACTCTGACCCAGAGCACGGGCATGCTACGGATACGCAGCCAGAAAACCTGCGCTACGCATCATCGCCGCAAGTCTCACTCGCGGCCAAGCAGATCTTCCAACTAGGCACCACGCCACCCCGTCGCATGCCCGGACCGATCGCTTGAGGTGGCCGCGCAGGGCGGCCGCTGAAAGCAGCACCGCAAGATCTTTCTCTCTACCATTGCGGCGGCAGAAAAACGCCAAGCAAGAA
>NZ_NEVQ01000020.1 GCF_002261185.1 Bordetella genomosp. 4 | reverse complement strand
ACCAGCGGATAGGCAAAGCCTCCGTCATCTTCGCCAGCTTGAGCGAACGGCCATCCCATCTAAAGGCACTGGCGGTGTACTCCGCCGATTGCGGGCCATCCTTGCGTTTGAAGCGAGGATATCCCGTGCGTTTGGCAAAGAACCCGGCAAACGCCGTTTGCAGATGGCGCAGTGTCTGCTGCAACGGAACACTGCTGACCTCGTTCAACCACGCGTAGTCCGGCAGCTTTTTCAACGCCGTCAGGGCTACAGAGGTGGCGTGATACCCCAGGCGCTCTTGCCGCTCAGCCCAGGCTGTCGAACGAAGACTAAGCATGTGGTTGTAGACCACACGAACACAACCAAACGTGCGAGCAAGCGTGATCGCTTGCTCGGGCGCTGGATAGAACCGGAATCGGTAGGCACGTTTGGTTTGCATGCCCCAGATACTATCCACGCCAGACCGAAAAACTGGGTATTTATCCAGTCATTAACTCAAATCAGACCAATCTTGCAGCTTTACGGCTGCGCCCCTTACCTCCTCGGCGTGAATGCCGAGGGTTCTCGGAGCAACGGATGAACGAGGCTGTCATTGTTTCTACGGCTCGCACCGCCCTGGCCAAATCATGGCGCGGCGCGTTCAACATGACGTATGGCGCGACGCTGGGCGCCCACGCGGTTCATCATGCCGTTGCCCGAGCCGGTGTTGATCCCGCCGAAGTCGAGGACTGCATCATGGGCGGCACTTATCTGGAAGGCACAACCGGAGGAAACATCGCTCGTGCCATCGCCTTGCGCGCAGGTCTGCCGGTAACGACGGCTGGTATGAGTATCAATCGGTTTTGCTCCACAGGTCTGCAAAGCATCGCATTGGCCGCGCAACGTGTGATGGTCGAGGGTGCGCCGATGATTGTTGCCGGGGGGGTGGAAAGCATTTCGTGCACGCAGAACGAAGCCAACATGCACATGCGTCGCGACCCTTGGCTGCTCGAGCACAAGCCGGCCCTCTATCTGAGCATGCTGCAGACCGCAGAAAACGTTGCCCGCCGATATAACATCAGCAAAGAGGCGCAGGATGCTTATGGCGTGCGCAGCCAGCAACGCGCCGCCGCTGCGCGTGACGCCGGCCTGTTCGACGCCGAGATCGTGCCCATGACGACCATCATGGCGGTGCAGGACAAAGCCACCGGTAGAGTTTCGCGCCGCGAGGTGACCATCTCATCGGATGAGGGGATACGTGCAGATACTACGCTTGAGAGCATCGCGGGCGTCCGTTCTGCACTGCCCGGCGGCGTGATAACGGCGGCCAACGCGAGCCAGTTCTCTGACGGCGCATCGGCTTGCCTGGTCATGGATGCAAAGCTGGCCGAGCGCCGAGGTATTCAACCACTGGGCATATTCCGCGGTTTCGCCGTCGCGGGCTGCGAACCCGACGAGATGGGCATTGGCCCTATCTTTGCCGTACCCCGTCTGCTCAAACGGGCCGGGCTCAAGGTATCTGACATTGACCTATGGGAACTGAACGAGGCCTTTGCCTGCCAGGTGATCTACTGCCGCGACCAGCTCGGCATACCCGACGATCGCCTCAATGTGAATGGCGGCGCCATTGCCGTAGGACATCCGTATGGTGTGTCGGGATCCCGGCTGACTGCCCACGCCTTGATCGAGGGCAAGCGCCGTGGCGCGCGGTACGTCGTCGTGACGATGTGCGTGGGCGGTGGGCAGGGCGCCGCTGGTCTTTTCGAAGTGGCTTGATCGGCGCGGCCCGGAAGGAGAAATCGATGAGCGTAAAGTCGCTGTTTCAGTTGGAAGGAAAAGTCGCTCTCATTACGGGCGGCTCTCGCGGCCTGGGACTGCAAATAGCAGAGGCCTTGGGCGAGATGGGCTGCAAGTTGGCCATCACCGCCCGCAAGGAAGCGGAGCTGGAGGCTGCCGCGCAGCACCTGCAATCTCAAGGGATTGAAGTGCTCACTGTGCCGGGTAACCTCTCGCAGTTCGACACCATACCTGGTCTGGTGGACCGGGTGCTGGATCGCTTTGGCGTGATCGATGTGCTGGTCAACAACGCGGGCGCGACCTGGGGGGCTCCTGCCGAAGACTACCCCGATGAAGCGTGGCATAAGGTCATGGATCTGAACATCAACGCCGTGTTTTATCTTTCCAGGGAAGTCGGGCGCCGAACGATGATTCCACGCCGCGCCGGCAAGATCATCACCGTTGCCTCCGCCGCGGGAATGCGTGGTACGGCAAAGGGTGTATCGACGATCGCGTACAACACGTCGAAGGCAGCGGCCGTCAACTTCACACGCACGCTGGCCTGCGAGTGGGGGCGCTACAACATCAACGTCAATGCCATATGCCCCGGTTATTTCTCGTCGCGTATGGCGGACGTGCAGATTCAGCGCATGGGACAGTCGCTGTTGGACCGCATACCACTGGAGCGCGTCGGCGGTGAAGAAGACCTGAAAGGCATTGCAGTCTTGCTGGCCAGTGAGGCCTCTCGTCATATCACCGGGCAGGCGATTCTGGTGGACGGCGGCGCCAGTGTCAGCGCCTGATACAGGCGAGCGCGACGAAACTTACTAATGCGGAACTGAGATGATCGACAAGTTCAAGGACAACGTACACGAGGCAGTAGCCGATATCCCCGACGGGGCGACCGTTCTGGTCGGCGGGTTTGGCGGCGCAGGGCATCCGACGGAACTCCTGCACGCATTGTTAGAGCAGGGCGCACGCGACCTGACGATGGTCAGCAACAATGCAGGCAATCACGAAGTCGGTTTGGCGGCGCTGATAAAGGCCGAGCGAGTTCGCAAGATGATCTGTTCTTTTCCGAGGGCCAGTCATTCTTACGTGTTCAACCGGTTCTACGCCGAAGGGCGCATCGAATTGGAATGTGTTCCACAGGGCACGATTGCCGAACGCTTGCATGCGGCGGGCGCTGGACTCGGCGGCTTTTATACGCGTACGGGCTACGGCACCGAGCTGGCAGCGGGCAAGGAGGTCCGGGAGATCGACGGTCATGGCTACGTGTTTGAACGCCCATTGCACGCGGACTACGCATTGGTGCTTGCCGAAAAAGGCGACAGGTGGGGCAATCTCACCTACAACAAGACGGCGCGCAATTTCGGTCCGGTGATGTGCCAAGCCGCCAAAACAACCATCGTACAGGTCAAACAGAAGGTGGCGCTGGGCGAACTCGATCCCGAGGTTATCGTGACTCCCGGCATATTCGTGCAGCGAGTGGTGGTCGTCAGCAATCCCCAATTCTCAAGTTGAAAACGCGATGCAAAAACTCACCCGCATTCAGATGGCCGCCCGGCTCGCAAAGGATATTCCTGCCGGCAGCTACGTCAATATCGGCATCGGTCTGCCCGAGCTGGTGGCCAACCACCTCGATCCCGCCGATGAAATCCTGCTGCATAGCGAGAATGGCATGCTGGGCATGGGACCGGCAGCCGAGCCCGGCGAAGAGAACCACGAGCTCATCAACGCCGGCAAGCGCCCCGTGACGTTGCTCACCGGAGGCGCCTTTTTTGGACATGTGGATTCGTTTGCCATGATGCGCGGCGGCCACCTGGACTTGTGCATCATGGGCGGCATGCAGGTGTCGCAGAGAGGTGACCTGGCCAACTGGTCCCTGGGCCGCAAAGGCGAGCCGCCTGCCGTAGGCGGTGCGATGGATCTGTCCGTCGGCGCGCGCAAAGTATTCATCCTGATGGAACACAACGCCAAGGACGGCACGCCCAAGCTGGTCGAGAGCTGCGCTCTGCCGTTGACAGGCCTCGGTGTGGTGCATCGCGTTTACACCGACCTGGCGATTGTCGATATCACGCCGAAAGGGTTTCTTCTGAGAGAGAAGCTTGTCGATATCAGTGATGAGGAACTGCGAGCGTGTACCGGAGCGCCATTGCACTTTGCGGATGACCGTTGAGACTCTGGGTGGGGATTTCGTTACAGCACACTCGCGCTGAATCCGGACGGCTAGGCCTTCATGTCAACCGAGGTTGACGGGATTCCCAATCGGCTTCCTTCTCTGCGAGCCACGTCACGCCTGCATTTTTGAATTTCCGCACGTATGGCCGCAGCAAGGCGATCAATTCACTGTGTAGCGCCTTTACCGTATGTGGATTACGCGTGAGCATGGGGCTGCAGGAAACGATCGTTCTGCCTAACGACGGACTGACTATTGGCGCGCCTACGAGTCGCCGGGCCTCCAGCATCGGCGTAATGGGCATGACCGGCAGAATGGTGTAGCCCACACCCCGTTCAACCAAGTCCAGGATGACGGCAGTACTGTCCGATTCTGCGACTGGATTCAGGTTGACGCCAATGATGGTGCACGCACGGTCGATGGCGTTGCGCAGACTCTTTGCCTCAGGCACCACCATAGGCAGTTTTACGACCTCGGCGAGGTTGACTGGCTGTGATCGCGAGAGCCCGGAACCCGGCAGGCCGACCACGTAAATCGGCTCGCGATATACGGGTGAGGTCTGCAGCATCTCCGATTGCAGGTAGTCACCCATGAGACAGATATCCAGCTTGCCGTCCTCGAGACCATCCTGCAAAAAATCAGAGAATCCCGCGGCGATCCGTACTTTCAGGTCCGGGTATTGGCGACGCAGCGACGTCACCAATGGCCCCGCCACTACGGCGGCCAGGCCGGGCAACATCCCGATGGCCACTGAACCCATCAGGTTTTTGGTCGCTGCGCCAATGTCTGCCTTGGCCTGATTCAGTCCTTTCAGAGACACACGTACCTGATCGACAAAGCGGCGGCCCGGCACAGTCAGCACCATCCCCAGGTGGTTTCGGTGGAACAAGGGCGCGCCCAGCTCGTCTTCCAACTGTTTCAGCTGCCGGGATAGCGCGGGTTGAACGATATGCAGCAATTCCGACGCTCTGGTGAGACTGCCCGTCTCCGCAATGGCCAGAATGGTTCGCAGTTGTCTTAAGTCCATCGTTGGCTCACTCCACTGATTGATCTATGCCGAACCGCTATAGCCGCCAGAGAAAGATGTGAATTGTCTCGTAGTTGCCCGGCAAATACCATGGGTTGGATTGCCTTGCCGGCAATAGAACCATGAGACAAGAGATCGAGAACCATGAAAAGAATTCTGGTTGCCAACCGTGGCGAAATTGCCGTTCGGGTTTTTCGCGCCATCCGTGACCTCGGTATGCAAAGCGTGGCTGTGTATTCCCGAGATGATTCGAACTCACGGCATCGAATTTTGGCGGATACGGCGGTTGCGCTGAATGGATCTGGTCCGGCAGCCTATATCGATATCGACGCCATTATTGCCGCAGCAAAAAGTGGGGACTGCGATGCCATTCATCCAGGTTATGGGTTTCTGAGCGAGCGATCAGATTTCGGACAAGCTTGTGCCGATGCGGGGATCACGTTCATTGGCCCAGAGATCGAGCAGTTAGCTTTGTTTGGCGACAAGGGGAGTGCGCTGAAACTCGCCCGAGAATGCGATGTTCCGGTAATGCCGGCGACGCCCGGTGGCGCTACGCTCGAAGAGATCATGCAGTTCTTCGACCAACAGGGCGGCGTCGGCATCGTCATCAAAGCGGTAGGCGGTGGTGGGGGGCGCGGCATGCGTGTCGTACAGGATAAATCCGACATTCCCGAACGCTATGCACGCTGTCGATCCGAGGCGATGTCTGCGTTTGGTGTGGATGCGCTCTATGCCGAACGCCTGGTCAATCGTGCGCGCCACATCGAAGTGCAAATCGTCGGCGATGGCGCCAACGTCATTGCTCTGGGTGAGCGCGATTGCACGCTGCAGCGGCGTTTTCAGAAGGTCGTCGAAATAGCGCCCAGTCCGGTTCTCGACGCCTCGTTGCGCACAGGTATTCTCGCGGCAGCAAAAAAGCTCGCCTCGAAAGTGAATTATCGCGGCCTGGGCACATTTGAATTCCTCGTCGAAGAAGACGATCGTGGCATGCAGAAGAACTTCGTTTTTATCGAAGCCAATCCTCGACTGCAAGTCGAACACACCATCACAGAGCAGGTCACCGGTGTAGATCTGGTGGCAGTGCAAATTGGCATCGCGCAGGGGAAAAGCCTCGAAATCCTGGGTTTGGACCCCGAGCGTCCTCCGCAGCCGAGAGGGTATGCCATTCAGGCACGGATCACGACGGAAACGACCGATGTTACCGGCATGGCTCGCCCTGCACACGGGCGGCTTGAGCGGTTTGATCCGCCCACCGGTCCTGACGTGCGAGTCGATACGCACGCCTATAGCGGCTACTCGCCTGCGCCGGCTTTTGATACGCTGTTGGCCAAGTTGATCGTATCGAGTGCCAGCGAGGATTTCTCCAGCGTCGTCAGGCGTCTGCGCCGCAGCCTGGCCGAATTCCGTGTCGTTGGGGTGGCAACGAATATTGAGCTGCTCAGGGCGCTAGTCGAGCGTGATGATTTTCTGCGGCAGCAGAACCATACGCGCCATATAGAGGCGATTCTGCCGGAACTGCTGACTATCGCTACCAAGCTAGAACGGGAGCAGCACGCGAAGGATCAGCTTATCGACGACGCCGCGCATACGCCTGCTGCGTCATCTGTCTCGAAAGCAATTGACATTGAGCAGCTCGACGACCATTTGGCCGCCTGTCGCGCGCCGTTGAGCGGTCGTATTGTCGAACTGTCGGTCCGCGTCGATGACGTGGTACAGAAAGGCCAACTCATCGCGGTCATCGAAGCGATGAAAATGGAGTATTCCGTCGTCGCCGAAGGCAATGGCCGAGTCGTGGACGTTCGTGCCATTCAGGGAAATCAAGCAGCCGAAGACGAAATCCTGGTGGTGATCGAGCAGGAGCAGGGCGGTGTCGACTTTGATGCCGACGTACAGACCGTCGACTTGAACTCGGTTCGCCCGGATCTGCAGGCCGTATTCGATCGTCATGCGATTCTGTATGATGACGCCCGTCCTGACGCGGTAGCAAAGCGGCACTCTCGAGGCCAGCGGACCGCCCGTGAAAATATCGCCGATCTGTGCGACGAAGGCTCCTTTGTCGAGTATGGCGCATTAGTCATTGCCGCGCAGGCCAGCCGACGCACAAAGGAAGACCTGATCGCCAATACGCCCGCCGATGGCATCGTCACGGGTGTTGCCAACATCAATGGCGCTGAATTCGGCTATGAGGCCTCGCTCAGCGCCGTGCTGGCATACGACGCAACGGTCCTGGCGGGCACTCAGGGCAAACGCAATCACATCAAAACAGACAGGCTGGTCGAACGCGCACATCGGGATGAGATGCCATTAGTGTTGTTCGCAGAAGGCGGCGGCGGTCGTCCGGGAGACGTGGACTTTCCATTCGTGTCCGGGCTGTATCAACCGACCTTTGCTTCCTTGGCGGAACTGAGCGGCGAGGTGCCACTGCTGGGCATTGTGTCGGGTCGGTGCTTTGCTGGAAACGCTGCTTTTCTAGGTGTATGTGACGTCATCATTGCGGACAAGCGTTCGAATATCGGCATGGCGGGGCCGGCCATGATCGAGGGTGGGGGACTGGGCATTTTCAAGCCCGAGGAGGTTGGACCTGCGCCTGTGCAGTTTGCCAACGGCGTGATCGACATCCTCGTGGAAAATGAAGCCGAAGCTGTCGCGGCGGCAAAGCACTATCTCTCGATGTTTCAGGGGCGTACGAAAACCTGGTCGGCGCCCAATCCGCTCGAACTGCGGCATATGGTTCCAGAGAATCGCCTGCGCGTCTACGATAGCCGCAAGGTCATCGAAGGCATCGCCGACGTCGGCAGCGTATTGATGTTGCGGTCGGGATTCGGGCATGGGCTGCACACCGCGCTGGCGCGGGTCGAGGGTCAACCCGTGGGCATCATCGCCAATAACCCCCACCATTTGGGCGGCGCGATCGATGCGGATGCGGCGGACAAAGCGGCCCGCTTCATGACACTGTGTGACGTCCATGGGTTGCCGATCATTTCCCTCATCGATACCCCGGGATTCATGGTCGGCCCCGATGAGGAGGCCAAGGCGCAGGTTCGCCACGTGTCCCGGATGTTTGTGGTGGCTGCCAAATTGCGCGTCGCGCTGTTGGCGATTGCGCTGCGCAAAGGCTATGGCCTGGGCGCCATGGCAATGGCGGGCGGGAGCTTTCGCTCTGCAAGTTGTGCGGTGTCGTGGCCCACAGGAGAGTTCGGCCCGATGGGGCTGGAGGGCTCGATCAGGTTGGGCTTCAAAAAGGAACTCGAGAACGTTCCGCCAGGGCCGGAGCGCCAAGCGCTTTACGACCAATTGGTAGCGCGCGCATACGAGCGTGGCCATGCCATCAACGTGGCTTCTACGACCGAAATCGACGCAGTCATCGATCCGGCCGAAACCCGCACCTGGATTCGTCAGGGAATCGCATCCGCAGCGTTGCGTGCTGGCCGAGCACGTCGCTCCTTTGTCGATACGTGGTGAGTAGAAAATTACTGAGGAACCGACCGTGATGAAGCACGACTCTACGGAGCAGCTTGCCCTTGCTGGACTTCGCGTCCTCGAAATAGGTACCGGAGCGGCTCTGGCTTATGCGGGCAAGCTCTTCGCAGACTTTGGCGCTGAAGTCATCAAACTTGAGGAACCCGCTGCGGAAGAGCTGCGACTTGTTCCGCCTTTGTTGAGTACTCCTGACTCAGCGCCGCAAAGCGCGCTGAACGCCTGGCTCAACACAAATAAACGCAGCGTTACCTTGAACAATAGCCGCTTTGAAGAACACGCATGGCTATCGCGTCTGGCGAGAACCTGTGACGTGATTCTGGATGCCAGAGCGTTGAGCGCAGGCGTGGACGTGCTGAGCCGGCCGGTCTGCGGCACCGGGGAGGCTGCCGATGAGTCGAACGCTCCCATTGAGGTGTGTTTGACCTGGTTTGGGGAAAACGGGCCCTATCGCAATTTCGTGGGAACGACGGCTGTCTGCCGTGCCTTGAGCGGCGCCGTCTACACCAGCGGGGCGGTGGAAGGTCCGCCGCATCTGCCACACGACATTCAAACCGGCATTGTCGCCGGCCTGGCCGCGTTTTCGAGTGCGATATCAGCACTGATCGGAGCGTCCGACGGGACTCGCCGGTATGTGCTCAGTATTCATGAGCTGGCGTTCTCGGTGGTGGAAATGGAGGCGGGCATGGTGCAAGACGGCCGCCACCCCAAAGCCCGTCTGGGCGTGAACCGATTCTGCACGACGCACCCGGGGGGAATCTACCAGACCAAGCAGGGCTGGATCGGCATTTTCGCGCATACGGCTCCTCAATGGGCGGCACTATGCTCGGCGATCGGCCATCCGGAACACGCCAATGACGCGCGTTTCGTCAATGGCCCGACGCGTATTCAACATGCCGACGAGATCGACGCGTTTCTGATTCCGGCGCTGCTGACCAAGACCGCACAGGAATGGTTTGAACAATTGGCACGCGATAAATTTCCGGCTGTACTGGTGCCTACCATGGACGAATTACTTGAGCAGCGGGTCCATCGAGAACGTGGCGCGTTTGTCCCAGTTGAATTCGGATCGAACCAATTCGAGGGTGTGGTCGTTCCGCTGCCGCTTGGTGATGCGGGGCCATTACCAGGCGGAACTGCGCCGGCATTGGGAGCAGATAATGCCTTTTACCGCACTGAGCAGGCATTGCGCCCCAGATCACGCCGCCCACGCTCGGCGGTGGCCGTGCCACCGCTGCGGCAGATTCGCGTGATTGACCTGACGATGGGTTGGGCAGGTCCGTTGGCAGCGCGCACGCTTGCCGACTTTGGTGCCGAAGTCATCAAGGTCGAGGCAACGCAGTATCCAGATTGGTGGAGAGGAACCCACTATACCGAGGAGTTTTATCGCGATCGGCTGTACGAAAAGAACTCAAACTTCGCGTTGATGAACCGCAACAAGATCGGTATTACGCTTGATTTGACGCGGCCAGAGGGGCGCTCGGTGTTACTCGAGCTGGTGAAAACCGCTGACATGGTCATCGAGAACTATTCGACCGAAGTGCTTCCTAAATTGGGCTTGGACTACGCAGCCTTGTCCCGGGTGAACAACCGGCTGGTGATGATTTCCATGCCGGCATTCGGCGGCGGCAATGAGTGGAGCACCACCAGAGCTTATGGCGGCACGCTCGAGCAGGCCAGCGGCTTGCCTCATCACACCGGATTCCCTCAAAATCCGCCGTCACTGACATCCTATGCGTATGGCGACCCCGTCGGGGGATGGAATGGCGGCGCCGCTGCGCTGTTATCGCTGCTTGTACAGGCGCGCACGGGGAGAGGGCGGCACGTCAATCTTTCGCAAGTCGAATGCATGCTCTCGATGGTCGCACCGTTCCTCATAGAGCAGTCTGTATGCGGCCGTACCTCCGCTCGCAGCGGGAACGCGCATCCTGTTTTCGCGCCGCATGGCATTTATCAATGCGCCGGCGAGGACGATTGGTTGGTTGTGAGTGTGGCCAACGATACGCAATGGCGGACCCTGACCGGCGTCTTGGAGGCGCCGCAATTGGCGCAGGAACCCTCTTTGAATCATGTGTCCGGCCGTCGCACCCAGCGGCAAATGATAGACGATCAGATCGGCAAATGGACTAAACAACGATCCGCAGAAAAGGCCATGTACATACTGCAAGCGGCCGGTATCAGTGCCGGCATCGTAAAGCCTGTCTGGAAAATTCTGGATGATCCTCATCTCAGTGAGCGGGGGTTCTTCACAAAGATTCCGCGCGCGTATCTGGGGCAATACCTGACCACCACTCCCTGGTTCAGAGAAACAGTAGCGCCAACGGCAGTCGTCCGTGCGGCACCCACCCTGGGGGAGCACAGCCGAGAGGTTTTCGCGCGAGTGCTCGGACTGACTCAAGCGCAGCAGCAGGCACTTGAGGCGTGCGGCATAACAGGAACCGCCGCAACGAAGAAAGCAGCTTAGAAAGCAAGACCGGTATTTTCGGCTTGGAAGTTGTCAAACTATTCGGAGACAAAAAAATGACTATATTCAAATCGCGTAGAGACTTTCTCATAGCATGCGGCAGTATCGCAGGTGCTGCCGGGCTTGGGCTGGGCCCGAGCGCGGTGTTTGCGCAGGACTCCAAGTGGCCTGCCAAGCCTATTCGAATCGTCGTACCGTTTCCGGCGGGATCCATTACCGATGCGATGGCTCGCCTGTTGGCGGACGACCTTTCGAAGACATTGGGACAGCCCGTGATAGTAGAGAACAAAGGTGGTGCCAATGGTTCAATCGGAGCCGCCGAGGTCGCGCGTTCAGCACCGGATGGATACACCTTGTTGGCTACCAACAGCAGCAGTATTACCGTCAATCCATTGGTCTACAAAAATTCGCCCTATAAGTCCACGGATTTTTCCCCCATCGCGCTGGTACTGGACGCTCCATTCATCGTGAACGTCAATGCCGATTGGGCAAAGAAGCACTCGATCAACTCACTCAAAGATTTGACAGCCTTTGCCAAGAGTCATCCTTCTGAGCTAACTTACGGCTCGGGAGGAATGGGCAATCTGGCGCATTTGGCGTATGCGATGTTGAGTAATGAAGTGGGGTTCAAGGCTACGCACGTCCCCTACAAGGCCGGATCACAGGCCAGCACAGCAGCGATGTCCGGCGAAGTCAACACCTTATTTGACACGCTGACGAGTATCCCGCAGGTTAAAGCAGGAAAGCTCAAGGCGCTGGCAGTGACGTCACCGCAACCGCTCGCTCAGTTGCCTGACGTTCCTACCATCGCCGAAGCGGGATTTCCGAATATCGCTGTGACGTTCTGGTTGGGATTGTTGGCACCCGCAAAAACCTCTCCGGAAATTATTGAAAAATTGTACGAGCAGGCCAAGCACGCGATGTCGGTGCCGGCAGCGAACAAGGCGTTGAGCGCACAGGGAACCATTGCCATGGTCGGCCCGAGCGATTTTGCCAAACGTATTGCGAACGAGACCAAGCAACTGGCTGAAGTCGTCAAACGAGAGAACATTACTCTCGACTGACTTACTGAGTTCGTGATCTCGCGCTAGATGGCTTATTGCATGGAGGATTTAGCAATCAAGCCATCGTACACTGCAGGGGCGTCCGTAAACCCCTGCTGTTGGAGCTTTTTGATATAGGTGTCGGACACGGGCTGCAGGCCCGACTTCCAACGCTGCAACGTCGCAGCATCCGGCCGCACTATCTCCTGTCCAGGTCCGTGCGCGCCGTCGTAGTAGGGTTTATCCCATTTATCCCATAGCGGGCCGAACTGGGCGACGAGTGTATCGCCAGATAAGCGATCTATGGCTGTGCGAACATCCGCAGGCAAAGATTCGTACCTTGCTTTGTTCATCACGATAAAAAATGCCGATGCATAAAATGGCACAGCGGTGTGTTGCTTCATTTCATCATTGAAGCCGGGAATGGGCGTGCCCCAATTGGTGATAATGCCGTCGAGCTGGTTCGCTCTCAATGCAGGGATGATCTCGTCGGGCTGCAGTAGTTTCGGCTGTGCACCGACATACTCGAGCGTGGTCGCAACTGTGGCGTTTGGCACCCGCAAACGCAAGTCCTTTAAGTCGCTTAGTTCGACGACTCGCGTCTGTTTTGTGTGTACCAGGCCGGGGTTTTGCACGAACAACGCCAACACCTTGAACTCTTTGTATTCATCAGCGATTACGTTGTTTTTATAAAGCGCCCATAACGCCTCAGAGCCGCGCTTTGCGTCAGAAACCACGAACGGCAACTCGATAATCGAGCTTCGCATAAAACGCTCGCCTTCAGCGCCGCGCAGCCCAAGCGCGATATCGACTGTGCCCGCTTTGACCTGGCTCGCCTGATTTCGCACATTTCCTAATGGCGAACTTGAATTGAGCACTTCGACTACTACTTTGCCACCCGTCTGCCGTTCGAGTTCGCGCGCCCAAGGTTCGACTAAATCGACTTGAAAAAAGCTTTTCGGGCCTAGAAAGTGCGACATCTTTAGATGTATGACCGCTGGCTCTTGGGTTTCCGTCTTCTGAGCGTGTGCTAGCAAAGGTTGGCAGGCCAATATTGCAATAGCGACGAGCTTTACGAGCAGATGTCTACGACGCATAGCGTCCTCCCGGATATGCCGATGTGGCCTGGGCGATGAGATGTTTGCGAATCTTAGTTTAAGTCTGAACTAATATTTATCATCGCTTACCCGTACTTGAGAAAAATCTGCAAGATGCCGCCCGGGGCCGGGGCCATCAACCCTGGGCTGGTGGAGGCCGCGACGGCGAGGCAGGAGGTGGCTGTCCCCAAGCTAATAGCGGGCCGGTGCCTATCACTCACTCGACCATCTGGCCCAACTGGCCGTCCAGCAGCTGTTGATAATGCACCGACGGCAGTTCAATCAACGGTTTGCGATACTGACTCCATAACCGTCGGTCTTCGGCGGTGTGGAAAATCTGTTTTTCCGGCATGGCGGGCCACGAGGGGACCTCGAACCACAGCCGCAGCAAGTGCCGACGATCGGCCAGGTCTTTGGCGTCCTGGTAGTCGGTGCGGCCGTGAACCATCATGCGATTGTTCAGGAATTGGATGTCGCCTTCTTTAAATCCCATGTCCAGATACAGCTCGGGTGACGCCGATACTTTGCGTACGCGGTACAAGGCCTCGGATTCCTCGGGCGTATAGTTGCATTGTCCGCTCTTTTCGGCCAGACGGGCATATCCTGTGGGCAGGTAGCAGGTGACTTCGCCATTTTCTTCGTAGAAAAATGGCACGCGATCCGGACTGTACGTGCGGGTGGCACGGCGGCCGTCTTCATCGGTGCGTTTCAGGTACAAGCCGCGCGCCAGGATTTCCAGCAGTTGTGGATATTCCCGAGCCATGGTGTTGTGCACCGCCAGGGCGCTGCTGATGCGGCTTTCGCCGCCCGATATGGCTGACTTCAGGCACATCAGGCCGATAATGTCGCAAGAGTCAGTGTGCATGAGTTGGCCACCACCTTTGCGGTACCCACGCGATTTGGGCTCATAGTCACTGACGTCCATGACGTGGCCCAGTATGTCACCCAGATACGATTGCGTCATCGGTTTGCCCAGATACGACCCAAGGCCAAAATAGATGCGCGTCATGTCGTCATCGGAATAGGTTTGACGATTCAGCCCGCGCAGCATCAGGAACCCACGGCCATGGCGCAGACGTTCGGGCAAAGCACGCATCAGGTCGCCCACCTTGTCCAACGGGAACGTTTCTGGCGTGATGTCCGGAAAATCGAGGTTTCCCTGAGCCAGCAGGTGTTTAAGCGCCAGGTCGATCTCGCGTTGTTCGTTATCGCTCAGGATATGCAGGCCTTCTTTCATCCAGTCAATATCCGGGCCTTTCCAGGCGCCCAGCGTGTCGATCTGTGTTCCGATTTTGCTCATGATTGGGTCTCCTTCGATGTCAGTATGCGGTGCAGGTAGGTGCGGTCAGGCTGTCTGGGGCAGGGCCGATACGGATGGTACGGATGCTTCGGTTTTATTGGCGGTTGATGTTTCACCAAAGATCACGCCCTGGTCGAACAGCGGCTGCAAGTCTGTGTCGTCCAGCAACTCTGTCAAACATTCTGCGGTGTGCTGGCCCTTGCGAGGTGCGGGTCTGCGCAACGTGCCTGGGGTGGTGGACAGCCGCGGCACGACGTTGTGCATGGGCATGTAATCCAGGTCGGCGTCTTCTACATCGATCAGGCTTTCACGTGCGATCACGTAGTCGTCGTGTAGCAAATGCGACGCGTCATAGATGGGGCCGACGGTGACTTCGGCGGCTTCGAAGATCTGCAGGTTCTCTGCCAGTGTGCGTTGGCCTACGAACTCGGACACGACAGCATCTACCTCCTGCACGTGTTCCAGCCGTGCCACGTTCGTGCTGTAGCGCGGATCTGCATTCATGTCGGCACGCCCAATGGCGCAGAACAGGCGGGCCGCCATGGTCTGCGTCGACGTGGATACGCATACCCATTGGCCGTCTGCCGTCTTGTAGGTGTTGCGCGGCGCCGTGGTGCTGGACCGGCTGCCGGTGCGAGCCTTTACCTTGCCGGTAATGCGGTAGCTTGCGGCCTGCGGCCCCAGT
Organism: Bordetella genomosp. 4; assembly: GCF_002261185.1. Classification (GTDB taxonomy): domain Bacteria; phylum Pseudomonadota; class Gammaproteobacteria; order Burkholderiales; family Burkholderiaceae_B; genus Bordetella_A. Next base: position 149,651 of record NZ_NEVQ01000020.1, on the reverse strand, counting down.
ATGGAAATCATGGGTTCGAACAACGACAAATCGATGTCCTGTCCCTGTCCGCCGTTGATACGGACCTCCCATAATGCGGTCATGGTGGCGCTGGCGCCATACAGTCCCGCAGTCATGTCACCCAAAAACATGGGCGGCAGTACGGGCTCGCGATCCTGGAATCCGTTCATCGCGGCAAAACCCGAATACCCCTCCACCAACGTACCAAAACCCGGACGGCGATTGTATGGACCCGATTGGCCCCAGCCAGAAATGCGCACGACCACCAGTTTCGGATTGGTTCGGCGCAGCATATCCGGCGCCAAACCCATTTGCTCCAACACGCCGGGGCGAAAGCTTTCTACCAGTACATCGGCGCGGTCGATCATTTTTCGCAGCAGTCCGATGGCACGCTCGTGCCGGAAATCCAGGCACACACTGCGCTTGTTGCGGCAGTAGACCTTCCAGAACGTTTCGACGTCACGCGTCTTGAATGCGCGCAAGGTATCGCCATTGCGTGGTTCCACCTTGATGACATCGGCGCCGAAATCGGCCAGTTGCAATGTCAACATATTGCCCGCCACTAGCCGCGACAGGTCGATGACGCGTAGACCGCGCAATGGACCGTGAGAATTCGCGGAGTACGACGTGCGTTTCAAGCGATTGGCAGCAGATGTTTTCTTGTCCATGATTTTCAGTTTATCAACAAAATAGACATTATGTCTATTTTCGAAAATATATAATTTGAGGCGTTTTTGCTGATCAGCGAACCTTAGAAATTCAGGAGTCCTTTATGCCGAAAGCCGCCGACTCGGGCGTGGCGTCAGTCAATCGAGCCTTGTCCATCCTGATGGCCTTTCAGGAGAGCGTCGAAGGCATGACTCTGACTGATTTGATGAATGCCACGGGCATGTACCACAGCACCATCCTGCGGCTGTGCGAATCGCTGGAGCAATTCGGCTTTATCAAACGCCTGGAGGACGGCCGCTACATGCTCGGACCCACACCGTTCTATCTGGGCATGCTGTATCAGGAGTCCTTCCGTTTGTGGGATTACGCCGCGCCGGTATTGCGCGAACTGATCCGCCAAACCAAGGAAACCGCAGCCATCTATATCCGCGAAGGCGACGAGCGCATCTGCTTGCATCGCATGGTTCAGCCGCGCTCAGTGCGCATGCACGTCCGCGAGGGCGATCGTGTCGACCTGGATAAAGGCGCCGCGGGTAAAGTGCTATTGGCATTTGACGGTAAAAAAGGCGCTGTCTATGACAGCATCCGTAAAGCCGGGTATGCGATTTCGCTGGCAGAACGCGAAACGGAAAGCGCGGCGATTTCATGTCCCATTTTTGGGCCGGGGCAACGGTTGGTTTGTGCTCTGTCCTTGGGTATGCCTCTGTACCGCTTCAACAAATCCGTGTTCGAGAACTATCTGCCTATCGTCATGGAAGCCGGCGCGAAACTGACGCGTGATTTAGGAGGCAATACGGCGTTATACGCGCCGCCCTATGCCAAGCTGGAAGGCGTAAAACTACCGACGTAAGAGCAGGTCCGGTCAGTCGGCATACGTTGGTCGGCCTCGGCACAACGGCGGCCTACACCATTCCACTATTTGCTCGCAACGATGTGCCGTTCAGATGCCAGCGTTTGCCATTTCGACAATTCAGCCTGCACATATTTTGCCGCGTCGGCGCTGTTCATGTCTGACGGTTCGGTGGCCTCGCGAGCAAACAGCTCACGCATATCCGGTTCGGCGCTGACTTTGCGTATGGCAGCATTCACACGGTTCACATAATCAGCCGGTGTGCCGACGGGCGCATATACCCCCCACCATACATCGACGGAATAGCCCGGCACGGTTTCCGCGATAGTCGGTACGTCAGGAAAGAATTTCGAACGTGTGGTCGACGTTGTTGCCAACACGCGTATGTCTTTGGCCTGCAAGGGACCGCTGACCGACGCCGGCGTGGTGATCATGGATTCCAGCCGGCCACCTATCATGTCCGTGACGGCGTTCGATATGCCTTTATAGGGTACGTGGACCATGTCTGTGCCTGTTTGTTGGCTCAGCAATTCCGAGCTCATTTGCCCGATGGATCCGATGCCGGCCGAGCCATAGTTCAGTTTGCCTTGATGGGATTTGGCATCATCGATCAATTGCGCCACGCTGGTATACGACGTGGACTTGCTCACCACGAGCACCATGGCGCCGCGTGCCACTACGGCTATAGGCGTGAATGACTTTATCGCGTCGTACGGCAGCTTTTCCTGCGTGGCCGCATTTGTCACGAATGACACTGAACTGAACAACAGGGTGCTGCCGTCCGGTTTTGCCCGCGCGACTTCGGACGCGCCAATCACGCCGCCGGCCCCAGGTTTGTTCTCGACGATAACGTTCGTGCCTAGCTCCTTCGATAGCTTGGCGCCCAGGGCGCGGCCGAACACATCGTTGCTGGCGCCGGGCGAAAACGGCACGATCAGCTTGATCAGATCGGGTAGGGGGGCTTCGGCGCGTGACGGCGCCGAGAGCAGACAGAGTGCGCTGGTCACCAGCGCACCGGCCAGGCGGGGAAGGGCATTCATCGTTGTCTCCATTTTTAGACATAATGTCTATTATTGAAAAAGTATAGGCATATGTCGCGGGCATGTCGAGCACTGGGATGCGGCGTTGAGTGACGCACAGCCGTGTTCGGACCCGCGTTTTCTCTATGAAGACGCGATGTTTTCTAGGGGTTTTCCTGTGGTGGGTGGGTGTAGGTATCGCGAATGTCTACCCAACCGACTTGCGCCATTGTCCGGGTGATTGCCCCGTGTGTGCTTTAAAGGCGCGTGATAAGGCGACCTCGCTGCCGTAGCCGACGTCGGCGGCGATGAGCTTGAGCGGCTGGCCTTGGCGTAATGCGCGTTGAGCCAGGCCGATGCGCCAGCTCTGTAGATACTGACCCGCCGTGATGCCCACCACCTCACGAAACGCCGTGGCGAACGCACTGCGTGACATGCCGGCGGTGCTGGCCAGATCCTCTAGCGACCATTCCCTGGACGGATGCTCATGCATGGCTACGATCGGGATGCGCAGGCGGGCATGTGCCAGTCCAGCCAACATGCCGCTTTGCATCTGATGGCTCTCCATCAGTTGCCGCAGGATTTGGATAATCACTACCTCGAATAGCCGGTTCACCACGGCATGCCTGCCGCATCGTTGTTCGAATGCTTCGTCGAACAATACTCGCAGCACGTCGGTCGCGCCGGCAATCGAATCCAGTGGCAGACAGATGAAAGGCGGAAGGGCCGCACTGATGGGATTGTGCAAACCCCCCTCGAAGCGCAGGTTGGCGCACACCATGTCCGCGCCATCTACAGCGTCCGTTATGAATCGATGCGCCATCGGCCGTGGATACAGTAGAAGGCTGGGTGTTTCGACGGTCAGCGAGATATCGTCGTGGATCACCTCGACCGGGCCACGCCGTATGAGGTGCAATTGGCCCAAGCCATCTTGTGCTTCCAACAGGTTGTGGCCGCATAGGGTACCGGCGTGAAACACCTGCGCGTTAATGGCGAAGCGCTGCAACAGTTCCGCGAGTCGATCTGTCATTTTGTACTTTAAGTTAATTTTCTTGGATTTTATATCATCAATCGTCTTGATTGGTCGCGCAGAATGTCGTTAAGCCACTCCGGCTCCTAACCGAATGACTACGACGAGGTTAATCATGAACACTCTATCCAAATCTGTTGCAACGACTATACTGGCCGCTGCTGTGCAGGCCGGCGCCCCGGCTCAAGCTGCTCCGACGGAAGAGGCGGCACGCGTGACCAATGTCACCAAGAACGGCAACTACATCACGACGCGCGATGGCGTACAGATTTACTTCAAGGACTGGGGCCCCAAAGACGGCCCTGTAGTGACCTTCAGCCACGGTTGGCCACTGAGTTCGGACAGCTGGGAATCGCAAATGATTTTCCTGGCATCTCAAGGTTATCGCGTGGTGGCGCATGATCGCCGCGGTCATGGCCGCTCCAGCCAACCCTGGGACGGCAACGATATGGATCACTATGCCGACGATCTGGCTGCGGTGATTCAAGCCCTGGATCTGAAAGACGTCACGTTAGTGGGCTTTTCCACAGGGGGCGGTGAAGTGGCCCGCTATATCGGCCGCCACGGAACCAATCGCGTCAAGAAAGCTGTCCTCGTCAGCGCGGTGCCCCCGCTGATGCTCAAGACTGCCGACAATCCCGGCGGTCTGCCTATCGAGGTTTTCGACGGCCTGCGCAAGGCATCGCTGGAGAACCGCTCGCAGCTATATCTGGATATCGCTTCGGGCCCGTTCTTCGGCTTCAATCGTCCGGGCGTCAAGCCTAACCAAGGCCTGATTCAAGCCTTCTGGGTGCAAGGTATGCAGGGCGGCCACAAGAACACGTATGACTCTATCGCTGCGTTCTCGGCGACTGACTTCCGTTCGGATCTGCAGAAGTTTGACGTACCTACGCTGGTGATCCATGGCGACGACGACCAGATCGTCCCGATTGATGCCGCGGGCAAGGCCTCCGCCGCGCAGGTCAAGGGTGCCAAGTTGATCGTCTATCCTGGCGCGCCTCACGGCCTGACAGATACGCACAAGGATCGTTTGAACCAGGATTTGCTCAACTTCTTGCGTGACTGACGAGGGTGCCGTCGAGTGCGCGGATTTGGCTGGACCGTGTGCCGACCATCTCCACCGATCCGCGCTCGTTTCCAAAACATCACGTTCGCAATGGCCATAATAAAAAGGCATCGCGCCGAAGCGCGATGCCCAAGAACTGCATTAAGAAGCTGACGCCAAGCTTAGAAGTCCATGGCCTCGGCAGGAGCTGCTTGCGGTTTGGTGTCTTCAGGCGCCTGTGCAACGGTAGCGTCGGTCGTGAGGATGAGCCCTGCAATTGACGCCGCGTTTTGCAATGCGGTCCGCGTCACCTTCGTCGGATCAACGACACCGATCTCGACCAAGTCACCGTACTCGCCGGTGGCTGCGTTGTAGCCATAGTTACCTTTGCCGTCAATGACCTTCGCGACGACTACCGACGGTTCTTCGCCAGCATTGGCCACGATGGCACGCAGCGGCGCTTCCAGGGCCCGCAGGACGATGCGGATGCCGGCATCCTGATCGGCGTTGTTGCCTTTCAGATCCTGAATCGCCGCTCGGGCGCGCAGCAATGCGACACCGCCTCCGGGTACGATGCCTTCCTCGACGGCCGCGCGCGTGGCGTGCAGCGCGTCGTCGACGCGGTCCTTCTTCTCCTTCATTTCGACTTCGGTTGCGGCGCCCACCTTGATCACTGCCACCCCGCCAGCCAGTTTGGCTACGCGCTCCTGCAGTTTTTCGCGGTCATAGTCGCTGGTCGCATCCTCGATCTGTTTGCGAATCGATTTGACGCGCGCGTCGATCGCCTCTTGTTTGCCCGCACCGTCGATGATGATGGTGTCTTCCTTGCGCACTTCGACCCGCTTGGCGCTTCCGAGATCTTGCAGCGTGGCTTTATCAAGCTGCTTGCCCGTTTCTTCGGAAATCACGGTGGCGCCGGTCAGGATGGCAATGTCTTCCAACATGGCCTTGCGGCGATCGCCGAAGCCCGGTGCTTTCACCGCAGTGACTTTGAGTACGCCGCGCATGGAGTTGACGACCAAGGTGGCCAATGCTTCTCCGTCTACATCTTCAGCGACGATCAGCAGAGGCTTGCCTGCCTTGGCGGCACTTTCCAGTACGGGCAACAGCTCGCGCACGTTGGAGATTTTCTTGTCGTACAGCAGAATCAGGGGATCGTCGAGCTGAGCGACTTGTTTCTCCGGGTCAGTGATGAAGTAGGGGCTGAGGTAGCCGCGATCGAACTGCATACCCTCTACGATATCCAGTTCATTGTCCAGCGACTTGCCGTCCTCTACTGTAATCACGCCCTCGCGTCCGACCTTGTCCATGGCATCGGCAATGATCTTGCCGATGGCTTCGTCGGCATTTGCCGACAGGGCAGCCACCTGTGCCGTCTCCTTGCTGGTAGAGATCGGTTTTGACATGTTGCGCAGGGCGTCTACGACGCCGGATACGGCCAGGTCGATACCACGCTTGAGATCCATGGGGTTCATGCCGGAGGCGACGTACTTCATGCCTTCCTGGACAATGGACTGTGCCAGCACGGTGGCCGTAGTCGTACCGTCGCCAGCCACGTCGGCGGTTTTCGATGCGACCTGCTTTACGATCTGGGCGCCCATATTTTCGAACTTGTCTTTAAGTTCGATTTCCTTGGCTACTGAGACGCCGTCCTTGGTAATGACCGGGGCGCCGAAGCTGCGTTCAAGCAGAACATTACGGCCCTTGGGCCCGAGCGTGACTTTTACGGCATCGGCCAGGATGTTGACGCCCTTGACGACACGGCTGCGGGCGCTATCGTGAAATTTAACGTCTTTCGCACTCATTTTTTGCTCCTCAATTTTTACGGTCGTCGCATCAGGCCGCTTTTTTCAATTGAGTATCCTGGGGGGTGAGCACGGCGAAGACATCTTCTTCGCGCATGACGAGCAGCTCTTCACCATCGACTTTCACGGTTTGGCCGGCATACTTCCCAAAAAGTACGTGATCGCCAGCTTTGAGTTCGAGCGCCCGTATCGAGCCATCGGCGTTACGCTTGCCTTGCCCCACAGCGACGACTTCGCCTTGCTCTGGCTTCTCAGCTGCCGAGTCTGGGATGACTATGCCGGAAGCCGTTTTGCGTTCCTGTTCGATTCGCTTAACGATAATCCGGTCGTAAAGGGGACGGATCTTCATGACTCTATCTCCTGAAGTCTTGATCATCAAAAAGTGAAAGCCGGCGCTGCGGATGGACCCGCGTGGCCGTACATCCAGGCGGATGCGCAAAAAATTTATGGGCGCCAGAAAGGCGCTTCAAGAGGAAATTTCGATTCAAAATGAAACTTAATGAATCAAAAAATCACTGCCTTTTCCGAGTCGATAAATCACCTTCCGGCGCAGTTCGCGGCCCTCTTTTTGCAATGAGACCGGGCATGGGGCCGAGCGGCCCCCATCGCCGTCCAGGGTGCAGTCATCCCCATCCAGTTGACTCCACAAGCCTCCTTTGCGAGGTCTGAACAGCCAACGGACGTAGCCTCGGCGCGAGGCGAGCTCGAGCAGTGCTTGCTGATCCGGTGCCTCGACGATTACCGCATCGTCCGAGCCCGGCAGATCCGAATAATCCGCGAAGGCCCTGCGGCATGCCAGCGCTTCTGACACTGGCGCATTCAGGCGATACCAGGCGGGTCTGACCACGCGTTCGACATCCCAGGCCCCGAGTTCCCAGCCCGCATTCAACACGGCGCGATCAATCACGGCATAGTCGTGCCAGCGCTGGTTGATTTGGACTGCGGAACCCGCAACAGACTGCAGCGAGCCAATTGATGCACGGTCGCGGTGGAACCCGTGCCAATGCAAGGTAAGAATGATTGGGGTATCCGCCTTTTGTATGGCGGTCGCCGTTACGGCGTAAAGCGGCAATTGCAGCGCAGCGGTGTGCGAAGTGATGGTTTCGATGATATCCATTCGCGTGCTCCAACGATTTTGCAGCCTTCCTGCGCAGACTGCGTCAATGACGTCGTTACACCGAATTTATCGCTATGGACGCAGATCCTCAAGCGCTCTCGGCCGGTGTTGCACCGCGGCATGAGGAATGCTGTCAGCAGTTGAAAAAAATCGGCCAATCACAAGGGATTGGCCGATTCGTTCGAACTCACCTCTACGTTTCACTTCAGCTTGATCGCACTCACATCCCCAGTCAGATACCCCACATAGGCACCGTTCTTGTCCTTGAAGTTCTTGTCGATAGCTTCATCGATCTGGGCCATGAGCGCGGCCGGCAAGCCACCGGTGGTGATCGATGATCCTGCCTCGTCGGCCTTGTTCATATAGCGCGCCCACTCGTCGCCCGCGTGCTGGAAGTTGCTGGCGATGTAGGTCCAACCGTTGATCTCATCTACGGCGTGCAGGCCGGTGGATTCGGCGCCAGCGGGGCATGACAATAGACGTTCGAGCGACTTGGTATCGACGTTGTACGCCCACAGGAAGTTGTTCAAGTGGTTGCCGCTGTCTTCGCCAATGAACAAAGTACGCAGTTGTTCCGAGAACTTCAGGTTGTCGGGGCTGGCGATCAGATCCGGATTGCTTGTGTTGCCCAAACCGTCGGCTGTGCCGGAGGGCAGGTCTTCGCCGGTGATAAGCACGGCAGTGCTTTGCGGAGCCCATTCGCTGTTGATTGCATTGCCGTCCGAGTCCACCATGCCGCCGCCCAGGAAATGCTGCAGTACGCAACCGGCGTTGACTTTCTTGGGAAAGTGCACATTGTGCTCGGCCACGTAACCGGACAGGCCGACGACCATGGAGTCGGTGATGTTGGCGATGGCCGAATAGGCGATCTTGTCTTTCGCGTTCACCGTTGTGCCTTCCATTTTGGTGAAGGCCATGCTGCCGCCTCTGAGCGCAGCATAGCGGTGGGTTTCCAGGAACGCAGCGGCTTTGTGCGTCCTGTCGCTGTCGTCGGCCAGCTTGACCCAACGCTGCGTTTTGTTGAGCGTTACGGAAGTATAGGTGTTGTCCGGCGCGGTGGTCGCGTTGACCACATCCATGATGTCTGTGGGCTGGATATTGTCGGTATTAACCAGTGCCGAGATTTCGTCACTCGTTGCATGGCCGAGCTTGATCCATTGGATTCTGCCGGCGGTTGCCTGGTCGACCGACCGGTCGCTCAGGACCGAGGTGTATTTCGCCACGTACAAGGTGCCGGCGGACAGATCGGCTTCCTTGTCGGCCACAAACATGAACAGGCCGCCGTTGGTGTAGTCGTCACCCATCAGCACGGTGCGCTGGTCGGGCATGACTTGGACCAGCTCGTGCGAGATACGGCCGAGGCAATAATGTTTCTTGGCCGTACCGGTGCCGTCGGGGTTGACGACGATCTCGGGCAAATGGCAATAGTTGTACGGGTTGGCGCTGGTCTCGTTGCCGTAGGTGAATTTGCTGTAGGCCTTGAGCGTGGACAGCGACTGGCCCCCCTGGTTCATATCGAACGCGTCCGGTTCGTATTCCTCGCTGGACAGGTGCGTACCCCAGGGCGACAGGCTCGCGCCGCAGGTGATCCACAGTCCGTGGACTTTCGACGTGTCGACGTTGTGATACTTGACCAGTGTGAGCTTGCCGGTTGCGGGGTCCTGATCCAGTGTCAGCACCGCAATTGGGGACGGCAGTGCACCGTAGGTGCTGGAGCCGTCTTTGGCTTTGCTCTTGTATTCGAACTGCACTACCGCAAATACGGTATTGCCCTTGACGCCGTCGACTTTTGCGCCCTCGACCGTCAGGAACGAGGTGCCATCGGGACAGTCCGAGTAGAACTGGCTGATATCTCCGGGCACCGAGGTGTCCATCAATGGCTGGTTATTGATGTCGTAGTAACCGCCAGCAAGGATCTCGCCGCCATTGCCGTCCGGCACCATGTCGCCGGTCATGAAGAACGGCTGATAGGCCAGCTTGTAATTGACGGTGCTGCCGTCAGTCAGCTCTAACACCAGTTCCGATTTCACGGAGGTGGTGGCTAATTCGGCTGGGCTGCTGGCAGCAGGGGCCGGCATGCCGACGAACCTCGCGGATTTGACTTGCGGAGTTGGGACCGGGGTCGACTCATCGTCGTCATCATCGTCACTGCCACTGCCGCAGGCCGCGAGCATCGCGGTCGTGGCTGCGCCCAGCGGCAGAAATGCCGGGGTACCGGCAATGAATTTCAGCAATTGACGGCGGTGGAGGTTTTTCAGTGAGTCAGGCATGTTGGTTAATTCCGGTTTGGGATATGCGGGCATTGAGGACACAGAGCTGGTGACATAGCCGTCGTTACATCCGTCGTCCCTGGCGCTCGCGTGAGAGGGGCATGCTAGGGAAAAGGGGTGACACCTTCATGAAGCTGTCCTAACTGTCAGCTGAACGACTGCAAAATGACCGTCTTTTTTGTGTACTTTCAGAGGACGAGGTGATTCAGCGACCCATAGCCCGTATCGACGGGGAGGATGACCGAATGGACACGACACATCGAGCATCGGCACAATTGCTGCAACCGTTAGTGGGCAATGGACAGATCCTCGCGAGCCAGCCTGACGGACAGGCGTTGCAAAAGCATTCGTTGTACGGCGGCCAGATCACTATCGACCGCCGCCGCTGGACTTGCCGTGAGGCGGAGTTTCGTTGGACGGCGCCACAGCACGTCATCATCCTGACCGAGCGTGGCGCTACTGCGCGCACTCATATTCGTGACGGCGCCAAACATATCTATGATGGCCGCGACCGTTCAGGAGTGATCAGTTTCGTGCCTGCCGGAGTAGAGCGTAATGGCTATTTCCGCGATGCTGATCTTGTCTACACCGCGTTGTGGGTCGATCCGCATCTGGATCTGCCGGGCTGTTCAAAATTGTCCACTGTTCCGCTGCGCGTCAATACCAGCGACTCCGTTATCCGCGCGCTCATGGCGTCGCTCGCTGCCGAAATGGCTGCAGGCCAACTGCCAGAGGCGGCGTACCTGGAACACGTGCTGGCGGTGATATCGCTGCGGCTAGGTGGCAACGTTGGCAGGCAATCTGCCGACGCAGCCGCTAAATTGCCTCGCCTGGGCCGTGGCGTACTCAAGCGCCTGGACGACTACATCGAGTCGCACATCGAAGCCGGGATATCGCTAAGCGAACTGGCGCGGCTGGCTGGAATGCCCATCGATACGTTTGCGCGGCGCTTCAAGGCCGAGACTGGCATGGCGCCCTATGCGTATGTAATCGAGCGCAGAGTGAGGCGAGCCAAAACGCTGCTGCGTACCCTCAATCTTCCGATCAGCGAGATTGCTTTCGGACTGGGTTTTTCCAGCCAAAGCCATTTCACGTCGACTTTCCGGCGCGTGATCGGCATCACGCCCTATGCCTACCGGCAGCGCGCGGGTTTCCAGGATTCTGATATCGCGTCCTGATTCCTGAAAGAGCGGCTCGGCGATCTTATCCATACTGAGTGCCTGCCCCTTCTTTCAGGAGAAACTCATGGATGACAATGCGCCGACGCGTCCTTCTCGACGCGCCATTCTGCAGGCTGGCGCCGCTACTGGCTTGTTGTTCGCAAGTGTGGCGCCGGCCGCGGTGCGCGAGTCGCGCGCGGCACAGGCTGTGCCAGGCGCTGCCACGCCGCTGGCGACTCGTCCCGTGACCTTGCGCGTCAATGCCGAGGTCTACACGCTGTCGCTGGACCCGCGCACCACGGTGCTGGATGCCTTGCGCCACGAGATAGGCCTGACGGGCTCCAAGAAAGGGTGTGATCACGGCCAGTGCGGCGCGTGCACCGTACTGATCAACGGCCGCCGCATCAATTCGTGCCTGGCCTTGGCGGTCATGCATGAGGACGATGACATCACCACCATCGAGGGCCTTGCCAATGATGAAAAACTGCATCCCATGCAGGCTGCTTTTGTCGCGCGTGACGGCTTTCAATGCGGCTATTGCACGCCCGGTCAGATCTGTTCGGCAGTGGGCATGCTGCAAGAGGTACGCGCCGGTTGGCCCAGCCATGCCAGCCAGGATGTGGCTGCGCCCATGACGACTCTGACCGATGCCGAGATACGCGAACGCATGAGCGGCAATATTTGCCGCTGCGCCGCGTATCCCAACATCGTTGCCGCTATTCACTACGCGGCCAAGGAGGCCTGATTTCATGATGCCTTTTACGTATGAGCGAGCTGCGAGCCCCCTTCAGGCCTCGGAAGCGGTCGCGGCAAATCCACGGGCGCGCTTTATCGGCGGCGGTACAAACCTGCTGGACCTGATGAAACTGGAAATTGAAAAACCCGATCATCTCGTCGATATCAGCCGCCTGCCCATGGCCATCATAGAAGACACTGCCGAGGGAGGTCTGCGCATCGGCGCTCAGGTAATCAATAGCGACCTGGCCGCCGATAGCCGCGTGCGCAGCCGGTATCCCGTGCTGTCGCAGGCGCTGCTGGCGGGGGCGTCGGGCCAAATTCGCAACAAGGCGACGACCGGCGGCAACCTGCTGCAGCGCACACGCTGCCCCTATTTCTACGACCCCAATACGCCCTGCAACAAGCGCGAACCGGGTACAGGGTGTTCAGCCATGCGTGGTCATAACCGCATGAATGCGGTAATCGGCGCCAGCGACCAATGCATTTCGGTACACCCCTCGGATATGGCCGTGGCGCTGACGGCGTTGGACGCTACAGTGCAGACCATCATGCCGGACGGCCAAACGCGTAGTCTGCCCGTCACCGAGCTGTACCGCTTGCCCGGCACGACGCCGCATATTGAAACCCAGCTGGCGCACGGCGAACTGATTGTTGCCGTCACGCTGCCTCCCGCGCCGCGCGGCCATCAGCTCTATCGCAAAGTGCGCGATCGTGCATCGTATGCGTTCGCTCTGGTCTCGGTAGCGGTGGTGCTCGATGCCTCAGGCGGCCAGGTGCGCACTGCCCGCATCGCATTAGGAGGTATTGCGCCCAAACCGTGGCGTGCCGTGGCTGCAGAACAGAGCGTGACGGGACAGCAGGCCGCCGTCGGGACCTATGTGGCGGCCGCCGAGGCTGCCCTGGCCACGGCACAGGGACATGGCGGTAACGATTTCAAGATTCCGCTGGCCAAGCGGACCCTGCAACAGGCGTTGGCGACAGCCGCCCACATCTCGCGAGCCTGACCATGACCACATCCACGCAAACTGAGAGCCTCATCGGCCAGCCTGTCGACCGCATTGATGGCCGATTGAAAGTAACGGGCCGGGCTACCTATGCTTACGAACACACCGAAGCCGGGCAAGCTGCCCATGGATACATCCTGGGCGCGTCCATCGCCAAGGGGCGCATCAGGGACATCGATGACAGCGCCGCGCGCCGCGCGCCAGGCGTCTTGTATGTGATGACCCATCGCAACGCGCCCGCGCAGCCGGAATTCGGCCCCGCTGTGCCGCCCAAGGTGCCGGATGTCTTCACGCGTGCCCGCCCCGCTCTGGTCAACGACCGCGTGCGCTATTACGACGAACCGGTGGCGCTCGTTGTGGCCGAAACTTTCGAGGCTGCGCGCGCGGCAGCCCGTCTGATACGTGTGCGCTACGACGAGGAAAAGGCCGATTTCGAACTGACGTCGCGCTTGGGGCAGGCCTATACGCCGCCGCGTGTCAATGCGGGTATGGCCCCCGACAGCGCGGTAGGTGACTTCGAGGGCGCGTTCAAGCAGGCAGCGGTCGCCTTGGATCTGACCTACGCGACACCGTATCAAAGCCATAATCCCATGGAGCCGCAGGCTACCATCGCGGTATGGCGGGGCGATGATCTGACGGTATACGCGTCAGCGCAGACTCTGAATAATTTTCGCGCCACGCTGGCCAACACGCTGCGCATTGCGCCTGAGCGTATCCGCATCATCAGCCCCTACGTGGGTGGAGGCTTTGGCGCCAAGCTGATTCCTCATGCCGATGCCATCCTGGCGGCGCTGGCCGCCAGAGTATTGCAGCGTCCCGTCAAGATCGCCTTGACGCGTCAACAGATGTATGCCAACGCTGGCTATCGTGCAGCTATGGTGCATCAGTTGCGCCTGGGCGCGCAGCCGGATGGCAAGTTGACGGCGATGGGCTACGACGTTTATTCGGCTACCTCTCGCTTCGAGGAGTTTTGCGAACAGACCGCAGTATTCGCCCGCCACTTGTATGCAGCCCCCAATCGTCTGACCCGTCATCGCCTGGTGCCCGTGGATCTGAATCGTGGCGAATGGATGCGTTCACCGGGGGAGGCACCTGGAATGTTGGCCTATGAATGCGGTATGGATGAACTAGCCGAGCGCCTGGCGCTGGATCCGATCGAGCTGCGTGTGCGTAATGAGCCCGCTCAAGACCCCGAGCGTGGCGTGCCGTTTTCCGCCCGCAATCTGGTGGAATGCATGCGCACCGGCGCCGAGCGTTTCGGGTGGAAACATCGCAATCCCAAGCCCGCCAGCGTGCGCGAGGGGCGCAAACTGATCGGCATGGGTATGGCGGCTGCCATCCGGCCCAATTACATCGGCGCCTCCACCGCACGTGTGGCTATCGATGCGATGGGCCGGATTACTGTCAGCATGGATATGACCGACATCGGTACAGGCACTTACACGATCATCACTCAGGTTGCCGCTGAGAGCCTGGGGGTGCCCATGTCGGCGGTACGAGTGCAGCTGGGTGATAGTCGTCATCCTCGCACCGCCGGCTCGGGCGGTTCGTGGGGAGCCGCGAGCACGAGCAATGCGGTGTTAGCGGCCTGCCAGGCTATCAAGCGCCAGATTGCTGACGCCGCCGGATCACCGTACCGCGAGGCCGACGCAGACGCGCTACGCTTTGCCGGCGGCAAGATCATCGCAGGCAGCCATTCAGAATCCCTGGCTGCGCTGATGCAGCGCGCAGCGCCACGTGGCTTGCAAGCCGAGGGCAGCGTGGGACCTATGGGCGAATCGTACAAAGCGTACTCGCAGCATTCGTACGGCGCGCACTTTGTCGAAGTCGAGATTGATATCGATACTGGTGAAATCCGCATGCGCCGCATGCTGTCGGTCATCAGTGCCGGGCGCATTCTCAATGCCAAGACGGCGCGCTCGCAGATCCTGGGAGGAATGACGTGGGGCATCGGCGCAGCATTGATGGAACAGACTCTGTTGGATACGCGCCATGGGCATTTCGTTAATCACGATCTGGCCGAATACCTGGTGCCGGTCAATGGCGACATCGCGCAGATGGAGGTCGTGTTTCTCGAGGAGCCCGACGAACACGCCAATGCGCTGGGCGTCAAGGGTCTGGGTGAGTTGGGCGTGTGCGGCGCGGGCGCGGCAGTGGCCAATGCTGTCTACAACGCAACGGGCGTTCGCGTGCGGGAGTTCCCGGTTACGTTGGATAAAGTGATGGCAGGCTTGGGCGACGCGGTTATCCAGGGGTGAGGGAATTCCCTAGGCTCTCCGAACTTCTTTTGGCCGCAAAACCAACAACCTTAAGGCTTTGCCGAAGCCTTCCAATAAAAGCAACGTTGTTTTAGAAATATTGATATGGATTGAATGTTCCCCTCTATCTAGAATCCGGCGCAAGTCGTTCTGCGTAGTTTCGCAGGGCAATCCGGGGGTAGCCGTTGGACGATTCTTTAGCCGCGGCTTGACTAGATAAAGGGAAACAATGCTTTCGTACACATTGCGACGGCTGTTCATGACCTTACCCGTCATGCTGTTCGTTGCGCTATTCGTGTTCGGCTTGCTTGACCTGGCGCCGGGTGACCCCGCCGCCTTGTTGGCGGGGGAAGACGCGACGCCCGATGACATTCTGCGCATTCGGGCGGCGTTGGGGCTGGACCAACCGTTTCTGCAACGCTTCGGTGTTTGGAGCTGGAATGTGTTGCACGGTGATCTGGGCATGTCGCTATTCACCGGTCAGCCGGTGAGCCATATGATCAGCCAGCGGCTTGCCCCGACGTTCTCGCTGATGCTGATGACTTTGATCGTCTCGGTCATCATCGCCATTCCGATCGGAGCATTGGCCGCATGGAAGCATAACCGTCTGCAGGATCGCACCATCATGGTCCTGGCGGTATTCAGTTTCTCTGTGCCTTCGTTTGCCGTAGGCTATTTGCTGGCCTGGTTCTTTGGCCTGCAACTACGGTGGTTTCCGGTGCAGGGGTACGTTCCCCTGTCGACCGGGTTCTGGGCCTCGGTACATACCTTGGTATTACCGGCGTTGGCATTGGGCAGTGTCTACGTAGCGCTGATCACTCGCATCACACGCGCAACACTGCTGGAAACCTTGAGTCAGGATTATGTGCGTACTGCGCGTGCCAAGGGCGTAAACAATCGTGGCCTGCTGTTTCGCCATGCATTAAAGAATGCCGCCGTACCCATCATCACTGTGATCGGCAGTGGCGTCGCGTTGCTGATCAGCGGCACGGTCGTAACTGAGACCGTCTTCTCTATTCCCGGGCTGGGCCGCCTGGTGGTCGATGCCATTCTGCGGCGCGACTACCCGATCATTCAGGGCGTCATTCTGCTCTTCAGCTTTATGTACGTGCTGGTCAACCTGTTGGTCGATCTGCTGTATCGCGCCTTCGATCCGAGGATCAAGTACTGATGAATACTTTTATCGGCTTTCTTAAGCGGCATCCGACGACAGCCGTCGGTGGCCTGCTGCTGTTGTTGCTGTTCCTGATCGCGATTTTTGCGCCATTTTTAGGGACGGTGGACCCGACCGCGCTATCTCCTATTCATCGTACGCGTGCACCCAGTGCGCAGTTCTGGTTCGGCACGGATCTGCTTGGCCGTGATGTGTACTCTCGCGTGATCTATGGCGCGCGCATCTCGTTGATTGTCGGGTTTTCGGTAGCGGCGTTGTCTACCGTGATCGGGGTCGCGATCGGCTTGGCTGCGGGTTTCGTCCGGTGGGTCGATGCGGTGGTGATGCGCATTATGGATGGCTTCATGTCCATTCCTACGATTCTGCTGGCGATTGCATTGATCGCACTGACGCGCGCGTCGTTGCAGAATGTGATCATTGCCATCACGATCGCCGAGGTGCCGCGGGTAGTGCGTTTGGTGCGTGGATTGGTGCTGTCGTTGCGTGAGCAACCTTATGTAGAGGCCGCTGTAGCCGCTGGGGCAAGCCGGCTTCGCATCGTGTTGCGCCATATCTTTCCGAATACCTTGGCAGCGTTGATGGTACAGGCCACCTATATATGCGGTGTAGCCATCCTGGCTGAAGCCAGCCTGTCCTTTATCGGCGCAGGCGTTCCGCCTTCGGTGCCGTCGTGGGGCAACATCATGGCCGAAGGCCGTGCACTGTGGCAGATCAAGCCTCACCTGATCGCTTTCCCGGCACTGTTCCTGTCTATCACGATCCTGGCCATCAACATGCTGGGCGATGGGCTGCGTGACGCGGTTGACCCGCGCATGGCCAAGAGGATTTGAAGATGAATACACATACCTCAAAGAACCGTCGCGTGCTCGAGGTCGAGGAACTGTCGATCGCCTTTGGCCGGGGCGACAAAACTTTCCGCGCGGTCAACTCGCTGAGCCTGCACGTTGATCGTGGCGAAACGCTGGCTATCGTGGGCGAATCCGGCTCGGGTAAATCGGTAACGTCGTTAGCGGTGATGCGTCTGGTGGAGTTTGGCGGCGGCCGTATCGAAAGCGGGCGCATGACGCTTCATCGTGCTACGGGCCAAGCCGTGGATCTGGTCGCTGCGTCCGAAGACAGTATGCGGGCGATGCGAGGCAACGACCTGGGCATGATTTTCCAAGAACCCATGACGTCGTTGAACCCGGTGTTCACGGTAGGAGCTCAGATCGTCGAGGCCATTCGCCTGCATCAGCCCGGCGATACTGCGACGGCACGTGCTGCGGCCATTCGTATTCTGGATCAGGTTCGTATACCCGGTGCTAGCGCTATCATGGGGCGCTATCCGCATGAACTGTCCGGTGGCATGCGCCAGCGCGTGATGATCGCCATGGCATTGTCATGCAAACCGACGCTGCTGATCGCTGATGAACCCACCACCGCACTGGATGTCACCATCCAGGCACAGATCCTGCAGCTCATCCGCGAACTGCAGCGCGAGATGGACATGGGAGTCATCTTCATTACGCACGACATGGGCGTGGTGGCCGAGGTGGCCGATCGCGTGATGGTGATGCGTAAAGGTGATGTGGTTGAGAACAACGATGTTTATGGGCTGTTCGAGGCGCCCAGCCATCCCTATACGAAAGCCCTGATGGCGGCGGTGCCGCGTCTGGGGGCGATGCGAGGCACGAGCTTGCCGGCGCGATTCCCTCTGCTGTCGGAAGCCGATCAGGCGGAGCCGCCGCCCGCCGTGGCGGCCAAGCCGGACGTGGTGCTGGGCGTGCGCGATCTGGTGACACGGTTCGACGTGCGCGGTGGCATGTTTGCTCGCGTCAAGAAACGTGTTCATGCCGTGGAGCAGGTCAATTTCGACTTGCATGCGGGCGAGACGCTGGCATTGGTGGGGGAATCCGGGTGCGGAAAAACGTCGACTGGCCGATCATTGCTGCGTCTGGCCAAAACCACACGCGGCACGATTACCTTTGAGGGGCGGACGATCGACCAGGACGACGCTGCAGGGCTGCGTCTGCTCCGTCGCAATATGCAGTTCGTATTCCAGGACCCATTTGCCTCCTTAAATCCCCGCATGCGCGTGGGCGATTGCGTCAAAGAGCCGATGCTGATCCATGGTCTCTACGACGGCGCTCAGGCAGACCACCGCGCGGCGGAACTATTTGAACGCGTGGGGCTGGATGCATCGATGTTGAGACGATGGCCACACGAGTTTTCAGGTGGCCAACGGCAACGTATCTGCATCGCTCGCGCGTTATCGGTCGACCCCAAGGTATTGATCGCCGACGAGTCCGTGTCTGCGCTGGACGTATCCATACAGGCGCAAATCGTGAATTTGCTGATTGATCTGCAGCGCGACTTGGGCGTGAGCCTATTGTTCATTTCCCACGATATGGCCGTAGTGGAACGGATCAGTCATCGCGTTGCGGTGATGTATCTGGGCCAGATCGTCGAGATCGGCCCGCGCCAGGCGATTTTCGAGAATCCCCAGCATGCTTATACCCGCAAGTTGATGCAGGCGGTGCCTATCGCGGATCCGACCGCTCGTCGCGGCGGCATGTTGGAACTGAGCGAGTTGCCCAGTCCTGTAAGGGCCGTGGGCGATGAACCCGATGTGAAGCCGCTGGTTCAAGTCGGCGACGGCCACTTTGTTGCGCGGCACCGTATTGGCGGTGCGTACTGAACGTTTTTCCTTTTTTATCCTGGAGATCAAAATGGATCGTAGAAGTTTTCTGTTGGCCTCATCCGCATCGGCCGCCGCCTGGGCGTTGCCGGGTATGTCTTTTGCACAATCCGGAAAACTGGCGTTTCGCTGGGTGCCGCAAGCCGACCTGACGTTGTTGGATCCGGTGTTCACGACTGCTGCCGTAACGCAGGTGCACGGACAATTGGTATTCGACACGTTGTATGGTCTGGATAACGACTATCAACCCAGCCCGCAAATGGTGGCCAACCACGTCAGCGAAAACGACGGCCTATTGTGGAAGATCACGCTGCGTGACGGCCTGGTGTTTCATGATGGATCGCCGGTACGCGCGCAGGATGCGGTAGCGAGCATCTTGCGTTGGTCCAAGAAAGACCTGATGGGTAAATCGCTGATGCAGTCGACGGAATCGCTGACCGCCTTGGACGACAAAACCATTCAATTCAAGCTGAAAAAACCGTTTCCACTGATTCTGAATGCGTTGGGGCGGCAATCGGGCAATATGGCATGCATCATGCCGGAGCGCCTGGCTCAGACGCCAGAAACCGAAGTCGTCAAAGAAATGGTGGGCAGCGGTCCGTTCAAATTTGTCGCTGAAAAATGGATGTCCGGCTCACGCGTGGTGTATGAGAAATTCGCCGGCTATGTGCCGCGCGCGGATGACCACAAGCCCGAGTTCACAGCGGGGCCGAAGCTCGCACACGTAGACGAGGTGCGTTGGCACATCATCCCCGACCGCGCTACCGCTATTGCTGCGCTGCAAGCGGGTGAGGTCGACGGTGTGGAGATGGTGGACAACGATTTCTTGCCCGTTTTGACTTCGGATCCCAGCATTCACCTGGTCAAGCGTAGCCTGCCGACCATCGGCGTGATGCGCTTCAATCATCTGCATGCGCCGTTCAATAATCCTGCCATTCGTCGTGCCGTACTCAGCGCGGTGAATCAGACGGAATACATGACCGCCATGAATGGCGCGGATTTCCCGGAGTACTGGAGTGATAAGTGCGGCGTGTTCGTGCCCGGTTCGCCGATGGACAGCGACGCCGGCATGGAAAAGCTGACGGGTAAGCGTGACATCGATGCCGCCCGCGAGGCTATCAAGGCGGCTGGATACAACGGCGAAAAGGTCGTGCTGTTGGATCCGGTGGATTTTCCCACTTGGCATGCTGCGGCGCTGGTTACCGCCGATCTGTTCAAACGCCTGGGGTTCAATGTGGACGTGCAGACCATGGATTGGGGTACAGCCGTGCAGCGCCGCAACAATCAGGACGCACCGGCCGCAGGGGGCTGGAGCGTTGCTTTCACGGGCAACACGGGCCCGAACAACCTGGATCCTGCTGGTCACTTGGCATTGCGCGGCAATGGTAAACAAGCCTGGTTCGGATGGCCGACCAGCGAGCGCATCGAAAAGCTGCGTCTGGATTGGTTCAACGCGCCAGACTTGGAAACACAAAAGAAAATATGCCGCGAAATCCAACTGCAGGTATTTGAGGATGTCCCGTACATTCCGCTGGGCGCGACCTATCCCGTCAGCGCCTTGCGCAAGGAATGGAAGGACTTCCAGCCGCAAATGTCCTTGTTCTACACCGTACGTAAGGACTAAGGCTAAAGGGAGATCCATATGAGTAGCAAAACACCGAAAGTCGCTGTTCTGGGCTTTCATCTGGAGGCCAATGCCTTTTCTCCGCTGTCGGTCGAACAAGATTTCCGAGCCCAATGCTGGGAAGAGGGCGAAACTATCACCGAGCTGGCTCGTAGCGTTAGCCGCCTGCCTAGCGAAGTGACGGGATTCTATGCGCGGATGGACGAGCTAGGACCTTGGACGCCGGCGCCATTGATTGTGGTCGGGGCGCCTCCGGGCGGTCCTGCCAGCGCGTCGGTATGGGCGACTTTTGTGGCCGAGGTGGAGCGTCGCCTGGTGGCCGCCATGCCGGTGGACGCGGTGTACGTGGCGAACCATGGCGCTTCGTCGGCAGAGGGCGAGGATGACACAGAGGGCGTGCTAGCGCTGCGTCTACGCAACATCGTGGGGCCGGACGTACCCATCATCGCCACGCACGATCTGCACTGCAATGTGTCTGAGGAAACCGTGGACGCGCTGGACGCATTAATCGCATACCGTACCAATCCACACGTCGACCAGCGAGAGCGTGCGGCTGATGCGGCCGATATGATTCATGAGATGCTGGACGGAACGCGCATGGAAACGGCATACATCCGTTTACCATTGACACCACCGTCCGTCACGCTATTGACGTCCAGCGGGCCTTACGCGGATATGGTGGCGATGGGCACGCGTTTGACGCAAAAACGTGGCGAAGGTCCCATCGCCCACGTTTCCGTTTGCGCTGGTTTTGTGTTTTCCGATCTGCCTAAATGCGGTGTCACCATCACCGTGACGTCACGTGGCGATCTGCAAGCCGCGCGTCGTACGGCGTTGCAAGTGGCCCGTGCGGGGTGGGCAGATCGGGCGCGCTACGTGGCTAACACCATCTCTGTCGAGCGCGCAGTCGAGTTGGCGCGAGACGCCAACAAACCTCTGCTATTTGCCGATGTTGCGGATAACCCCGGAGGCGGCGGTCGAGGCAATACGTCATGGCTGTTGAAGGCTTTCGACGAGGCGCATATCCCGAACGTCGTGCTCGGTATGTTCGTGGACCCGGCGTTGGTAGCCGAGGCCGGGCAGCTCGGTGTCGGTGCGGAGTTCGATGCCGTATTCAATCGCGAGGAAAGCCTGTATTCGCGGCGCTATACCTCGCGCGCTCGAGTGCTGAAACTGACCGATGGCGAGGGTATGGGGCGGCGCGGCATCATGCGGGGACGCAAGTTCTCGTTAGGGCCGACTTGTCTATTGGAGTTGTTGGAGTCGGGAATGCTGGTGGTGGTGGGCAGTCTGCGTCGTCAGCTGGCCGAGCCGGCGATCCTGGAAATGCATGACATCGACATCGCGCATGCGGGTCATGTCATTGTCAAAAGCCGAGGCCACTATCGGGCGGGCTTTGACGAGTTCTTCCCTGACGAACGTATACACGACGTTGATAGTCCCGGGCTGACCACGCCGAACCTGAAACAAGTCGATTTCAAGCGTTTGCCGAGGCCGGTATGGCCGTTGGACAATGACGCTGTCTGGCATGAACCGGCCTGGGCATCAGAAGTGACAGACTAGCGTGGTGCATCGGTCTCGATGGCGGCCATCATCCATGCTGGATGGTCATAGGCCGCCTCGATATGTTCGCGCAACATGTCCACAAAGCGCAGTACGCTGCTGGGCAGGTGGCGGTCAGCCATGGTCTGAATGTGACAGTTGCGCTGGTGCAAACTGCTGTTCGATAGCGGGACGGCGACCAGCTCGCCGCGTTCGGTCAACCCTCTGACCGTCAGGTCGCTGGAAAAGCCGATGGCGCCCCAGTCCATGCAGCTGGTGTGAATGCCCTCTTGGTTGTTGCAGGTGAGGGCCACGTTGAGCTTGATATTTTCGTGCATGCAGCAGAGATCGACCATGAAGCGTATCGTGCTGCCTGCTCCCATGAGTGCCACGGGGTGGTCTTTCAAGTCGCGTAGCGACAGTACTTTGTGTTTCGCCAGCGGATGAGCAGGCGACATGATCGCAAATACGGGCATTTTCCTGGCGTATTGAACGTCTACCCCTTGTGGCGGAGACAGGTTATAGCTCACGCCGATATCGTCTTCGCCCTCGCGCACGCGGCGATTGATCTCCAACGACTGCAGGGTAGTCAATTCAAAACGCAGGGTGGGTTCTATGGCCAGGGCCTTGCCAATGACGCGGGGCAATAATTCGCGGCCAAACGCCTGGTTGGCGGAAATTCGAATGAGTTTCTGACCAATTTGGCTCAATTCACGGATTTCTGCCCGGGCACGTTCGGATTCCAGCGCGGCGCGGCGTGCATAGGCTTTGAGCAGTTGTCCCGCCTCGGTCAACACCATGCCTCGGGCATGACGGTCGAACAATAGTGTCTGGTGTTCTTCTTCCAGTTTGCGGATCATTCGGCTCACTGCTGACGGGGCGACATGCAGTTTTTGTGCGGCGCCAGTCAACGACCCCGTATCTACGACTCCCAAGAAATACTGCAAAGCGGTGTTTAGCATGACATGAGGGCCGAGGCCAGGTCGAAATGGACAGGGTTCTTATACTAACTGAGAGCGTGGCGGCCACGCCGCAGGCGTCGGCGGCGGCTATGTTTCCGCGCATGGCGGAATTCCCGAATGAATCGGAAATTTTTGCTGATGTTCTTGGCGGTGTATCTACGGCCGGACTCGGGAACGAGAGATGCTCAATGACGGCAGGTCATTGCCGCCAGGGAGACGGCGCATGGCAGACCTCGACTAGTCTCAACGGCTTAGCCGTAAGCCGCACATTTACACCGCAGGGTCCATGCTCACGGCATTTTGCCGAGCCGCGCGCCCCTGCCTCACGGAGATCCTTATGTTCGCTCACAATAAACGCTTGCAATACACCGTCCGGGTGGCAGAAACGAACCCTGGCCTTGCGAATCTGCTGTTGGAACAGTTTGGCGGTCCGCAGGGTGAGTTGGCAGCGGCCTGTCGTTACTTTACACAGGCGCTCGCCGAAGACGATCCGGGCCGCAAAGACATGCTCTACGATATCGCCACCGAAGAGCTCAGCCATCTCGAAATCATCGGCACGCTCGTGGCGATGCTGAACAAGGGCGCCAAGGGAGCTTTGGCCGAGGCGACCGAATCCGAGGCCGATATGTATCGCCGCCTAAATGGGCCGGGCAATGATTCGCATGTGACCCAGGTGCTCTATGGGGGCGGGCCAGCGCTGGTGAACTCAGGCGGCCAGTTGTGGAGCGCGGGTTACATTGACACCATCGGTGACCCAGCGGCCGATCTGCGTTCCAACATCGCTGCAGAGGCTCGTGCGAAGATCATCTACGAGCGTTTGATCAACGCGACCGAGGATCCGGGGGTGAGAGAGGCATTGGGCTTTCTCATGACGCGCGAGGTCTCGCATCAACGTTCGTTCGAAAAGGCGCTTTATTCCATGGAGCCCAACTTTCCGCCAGGAAAGCTGCCTGGCGATCCGCGGTTTACCAGTGTCTATTTCAATATGTCCCAAGGGGAAGGTGATACACGGGGCCCCTGGAATAGCGACGAAAACTTCACCTACGAATCTGATCGCGATAAGCAATGTGCCATTGATGGCGATGGGCAGGCATCCGTCAATTTGAAGGAAGATGAACTCACCGCGATGCAAGCCCTGGTTTCGAGGACGGCGTCAGATCCGAACTCGAACCCGACCACGGGGACGGAACTGGGCGGCGGCCCTGAGACGTTGCGAGATAAACCCTGACGATTCGCCCCGCCTTTGCCAAGGCGCGCCGCCGGCCCGATGAAAGGAACAGCAGACCAGATCGGGCCGGTATCTGTTTTCGAGCGTGGGGCTCAAGCGTTTATGGAGCCGGATCGAGCTTGGCGGCTGCCCTTTACCAACACCTGGGTAAGCATGTCCAGGGAGTAGGGTTTTTGCATGACGGGGAACTCGACGGCTTCCGGGCCTGTTATGACGTCGCTGTATCCGCTGGCCAGCACAATGTGTATGCCGGGCCACAGCACGCGGATCCTTTTGGCCAGGTCAACGCCGTTCATGCCTGGCAATACGACGTCCAAGAGAGCGATGTCGAATCGTCCGTTATTGTCCTCGAGTGCGCGCAAGGCAGAGGGGGCGTCTTTCAGCCAAATCGGCCGCTGGCCGAGATCTTTCAGCATGGCGAAAACGACCTCGCCGACCATGAGATTGTCCTCGACCAGCAGAATGTCGTTTCGCACGCCGATGTTACGGATCAGGTCTGAATCGAGGGAGGTGCTGGCTATGGGCTGTGGAGCCTTTGCGGCGGGCAGATACAGCGTGAACTCCGTCCCTTGTCCTGGGGTACTCTGCACCCGCACGTCGCCGCCGGACTGCCGTACAAAACCTTGGACTTGGCTCAGTCCGAGTCCGGAGTTCTCGTGAGCGTCTTTTGTCGAGAAAAATGGGTCAAAGACATGGGCCAGAATATCAGGCTCGATGCCTACTCCCGTGTCTCGCACTGACAGGGCGACATGGCCTTCTGGTCGATTGGAGGCCGCAGTAGAGGCGGGAATATTTTCGATATGGTGAACGGCAATCGTCAGCGTACCTCCCGTGGGCATGGCATCCCGTGCGTTGATCACCAGGTTGAGCAAGGCCGATTCGAGTTGGCCGGGGTCGGCGAATATTGTGCAATTACCCGGACCCAGTTCATAGGTCAGCGCGATTGACGATCCGACCGAAGCCTCAAAGAGTTGCCTGAGAGAAGACAGATTCTCCCGTACATCGAAGACGTGCGGCTGAAGCGGTTGCTTTCTGGCATAAGCCAGCAGCTGCCGGGTCAATTGCGCGGCGCGTTCGGTGGTATCCGAAATGACGTCGACATAGTGCCTCATCGATTCCGGCAGGTCCTTCGACCTTTTCAGGAATTCGGCCGAGAATCTGATCGCGGTCAGGAAATTATTGAAATCGTGGGCCACCCCGCCAGTCAAGCGGCCTATAGCTTCCATTCTTTGTGCATGGTGCATGGAATCGCGGGCTGCCTGCAGCTGCTCCCGATGAGATTTCTGCTCCGTAATGTCCCTGGTAATTTTTGCAAACCCGATAAGTTGCTTCTTATCATCGTAGACAGGATCAATTACGACGCTGCACCAAAATCTGGTTCCGTTCTTGCGAACTCTCCACCCTTCGGCCTCGAACCGGCCGTCTTTTTTCGCGGTGGCCAAGGCTGATTGCGGCATACCGGCGGCTCGCTCCTCTTCAGTATAGAAAACCGAAAAATGCTGGCCGATAATCTCGTCCGCGGAGTAACCCTTAAAGCGCTCGGCGCCTGTGTTCCAACTGATGATCTGTCCGTTGATGTCCAAGAGATAGATCGCATAGTCCATGACCGCGTCGACCAATAGTCGATATAGGTCTTCCGTCGGAAGTTCTGCAGAAGAATCCATTTTCCCCCTCACCCTGAATAGCCCGGCCTGGCAGCAAGAATCGTGCCGCAGTCTTGCCGCGAAGCATTCCCGTCCATTTACCTGGAATGCGCCACTCAGGCAAGTATTTTATTCGGGTCCCCGCAATTCCCAGCATAATCAGCCTCACGCTGGCTATGAGCTCGGCGGTATACCCCTGGGCCGTAAGGGGGATAGCCTGGCCACTCCCGCTCCTGTTGTGTCCTGCGTCAGCGCGCAGGTCTGCGCCAGCCGCGCATGGCGCTCGGATTCCTGCCATCCCGCGCTTGCCAATGCGCTATCCGCAATGGCAAACAACGCAGTCTCGCTTAAAGGGCATTCCGGATCGCCTAGCGTGTCGTGCACTGCATGACTCAAGCATTGTCCGTTGTGCCAGTACACCGTCACCCGGGCACCGAAATGGAGCGGGTAGCGTTGGCAGAATTCGGCATCGGCGGCCAGGCAGGTCGTCTTGCGCAACGTGGAAATCTGCGGGTTCGCGATGGCGGGTGCATCGAACGATGCCGGTGAGGGGGCACCTTCACAGAGCGCGACGGCCACGCCGTGCTGCAAACTGAACCGTGCCTGAGCGGCATCGATCGGATCGGGGCGATCACAAAACGCAATCGCATCGTTGTAGGTACGGATCTCTATGTGCCGCACTTGCGTCCAAGGCAGCGGGTCGGCCTGGGAGGACCATGCATCGCGCAGGCCGAGTGCGGCATGGATGGCCGGATGAGCATGGCGGCAGGCTGACCAGGGCTTGAAGCTGGTTGCGTGGATCTGCCAGTCGCCGCCCAGCGCTGCGGTCAACATCTCCGGCCGCGCGTCGGGACAGGCCGCAGCGAAGAATCCCTTTTCTCCCTCAAAGGCAAGAGCGGGGCCGCGCAAGCCTGCCTGGGCCAAATAGGCGGCTTGTACTCCCGTTTGTGCAGTACGTGACAGGTGCCAGGGTTTTGCATCGCATGGGTCGAGCCGCGTTTGCCATAGTCCGGATGTCTGTACCAGCGCAAGACGGATAGCGTGTGCCGTTTGCTCGGCACTCAGGCATAGCAGGTACGCCGCGGTAACGGCGGCGCCCACCGCTCCGCATGTGGACGTGTTGTGCCAGTAACGGTAGTGTGTGGGCCCGACACTCATGCCCAAGCGAATCATCGCTTCGTAACCACGCACCATTGCGTCGAGAGTCGCCTGTCCACTGGCCCTGTTCTGGCGGGCAACGGCCAGCGCGGTAGGGGCAATGACGGGGGCTGGATGCACCAGCGCCTGACGATGCGTGTCATCCATTTCGAAAAGACTGCCCAGGCTGGCCTCGAACAATAGCGTATGCCACGGGTCGTCAGCCGATGACAAGGCCTTCAAGCCCTGCCAGAACGGCAGGGCAGACGGCGCTGACGCCGCCAATGCGGCGGCGCCGGTCCACGCCACCAGGTGCAAACTGGCACGTTCGCGATCGCCTGCGCAAATCGGGCGAGCGCAGTGTTGGGCCAGCCGGTCGGCGAGCGTCATGTTGTTTGCCGCGCTGCGTCTGTACGAGCGTAGATCGCGAGGTGTATATCGCGGTTATGAGTCACAGGCATGTTTTACCTCTCTTGGCCAATGAACCAATCAGCTATGGCGCTGCCAGTCATGAAGACCACCTGCGGATGCTGCATTAATAGATCCAGCATTTCTTCGAAATAGCCAAAGCGGTGCGGTACTCCCATCAAATGGGGGTGAAGGCCGAGCGCCAACACTCTGGGCTGCCTTTCGATCTCGCGCTCGAAAAGCGCGAGCGCGCGCTGCAGGCGCAGCAGGAACTCGGGCGATGAATGTTTTTCAACCGCGTAAATGACCGAGTCGTTCAGTTCGAGGTTGTAGGGCATCTGAATGAGACGGCCTTCTTTGACCTTCATCCAATGGGGCAGGTCGTCGATGACCCAGTCGCAAACATAATCGACTCCATTGGCGGCCAGAATGTCGGCAGTATCGTATGTTTCGCGCAATCCCGGGCTGAGCCAACCGCGCGTGCGTTGGCCGGTGAACGATTTGATTTTCTCCAGGCATGACTGGATTGTTTCGAGTTCGGAGCCGCCATGGTTGATCGATTTCTGGTGCATGCCGTGACCGATGAATTCCCAGCCGGCGTGCAGCATGGCTTGTGCGGCGCGTGGATAGGCGTCGATCACACTGGCGTTGCAACTCGTTGACGCAGGCAGGCCGCGGGACGTGATGGCCTCCAGTATGCGCGGCAAGCCAGCTCGCATGCCATAGTCTGCCCAGCTGAAGTTCGGCACGTCCGGTACTGTTTCCTTCCCATGCGGCGGAGTGATGATGGTTCGCGGCATGGGCTGATCGAGGCTCCAGTTTTCGACATTGACCACCAGGTGCACGAGAATCTTGCCTGCCGCCGGAGGTGTCAACGGGGGGCGATCATTTGAAAACGCATAGGGAACTCTAGGATTTGCCATGATGGTGGTCCAGGTCAGTGACGCATCTGTTGCATGATGTCGCGCTTTAGGCCGTTGAATACCTCGCTGGTGATGAGATCGAGGCTGCGCGGACGTTCGATCGGAACGGTGATTCGAGTGGCGATGCGCCCTGGACGGGCGGACATGACATAAATCGTATCGGCCAGCAGGATGGCTTCATCGATGTCGTGGGTCACAAAGACCACGGTTGTTCGCAGCTTTTGCCA
This sequence comes from Bordetella genomosp. 4, assembly GCF_002261185.1. GTDB lineage: Bacteria > Pseudomonadota > Gammaproteobacteria > Burkholderiales > Burkholderiaceae_B > Bordetella_A. The sequence continues at coordinate 121,141 of NZ_NEVQ01000020.1, read as the reverse complement.
AACCGACAGCAGCAGTTCCTGCATGGTCAAGCGAGTCTGCGCATCGAGGGCGCCGAATGGTTCGTCCATCAATAGCACCTTCGATCCCAGCGTCAGCACACGGGCGATGCCTACGCGTTGGCGCATGCCTCCGGACAATTGCACTGGCAGGTGTTTTTTAAATGCGGACAGCCCCGTGATGTTCAACATGTCTTCGGCCCGTTCGACATATTCCTTCTTGGGCTTTCCTGCAATCTTTGGACCGAATACGACGTTTTCCCAGACATTCAACCAAGGGAATAGCGCCGCTTCCTGAAAGACTACGCCGCGGGCAGGCCCTGGGGATGCGACGGGTTCGCCGCCGACTTTCAAAGTGCCGGACGACGGTGTTTCGAAACCGGCGATGAGGTTCAATAGCGTGGATTTTCCACAGCCGGATGGGCCCAGCAGCGCGACAAACTCACCTGCCTCGACCGTCAAATCAATGTTGTCCAGCGCCTGGACTGGGGAGGCGCCGCCGTAGGTCTTGCTGAGGTCATTTACAAAAATATCAGACATGGGTTTCTCAATGATTTTGCAGCATGCGCCATACCAGGACCTTGCGTTCCACCGCGACGATCAATCGGTCGCTGATGAAGCCCATCAATCCAATGGACGCCATATCCGCCAGCACGATGTCCATGCGGCCGACGTAATACGCGTCCCACAATACGTAGCCCAGCCCCGATTTCACGGCCACCATCTCCGAGACGATGACCGCGGTCCACGAAATGCCCAACCCGATACGCAGGCCCGTGAAGATCGAGGGCATGGCCGCGGGCAGCACGACTCGGCGCAGCAACTGGCTCGATGAGGCTCCCATCATCGAGGCCGCACGAACCAGATTTCGATCAATGTCGCGCGCGCCTTGCGTGGTGTTTACGACGATGGCGTAAAAACCCCCGAGGAAAATGAGAAAGATTGAGCCCATATCGCGAATACCGAATACGGCAATCGAAAACGGCAGCCATGCCGTGATCGGGATGGGCCGCAGGCCTTGTACCATCGGGTCCAGTGTCAGGGATGCGATACGGCTCCAGCCGATCGCCAACCCTAGCGGTATACCCAGCAGCATCGCCAAGGCAAAGCCCTGGATCACGCGCATGGTGGAGTACTGAACGTTGCTGAGCCAGGTTCCCAGATAGGGATTCAGTCCCATTCCCGCTTCGGCGAAGATCCAGTCATACCAAGCCGAGGCGACACGCGCGGGTGTGGGCACCGCACCGGCGAACTGGTCGGATTGGCCAATCACCTGCCATCCGATCAAGACAAGTACGGGCACCAATAGCGCCAGGGCGGTTCGCTTCACCGCGGCGTTATGGCGCCGATCGGCCCGCCCGGTCACGGCCGGGACGGGAATTTTTACACTTGATTCGCTCACACGCGACTCCTCTGCCCATGCTCGCTCCCTTTTGGCAACGAGCAGGGCGCAGTAATTACATGACTTCTTTCAGGAGGCTGGGATCCCAGACTTTGCTTATCTCGCCGCTGACATCTTTCGGGATGACGCCTAGTTCATTGAAGGTCTTGGCCTGGCGTTGCAATTGTTCGAGATCCAGCACGCCGCCCAGGTTGATGAGCTTGACGGATTCACGAGTGACCTCGACGGGCAGGCCGGTGTATTTCGAGTAGGTCTGTGCAAAGAGCTCTGGGTCCTTGGCCAGTTTTTCTTCCGCTGACTTGTAGGCCCACAGAAAGCACTTTACGGCTTCCCGTTTGTTGGTCACTGCATCGCGAGTCGCGGCGAGCAGGCCGAGTTCCGCGCCCACGGCTTTCGATTGGCTGTATTCGAGATTTTTGGAGAATGTCGCGGTGCCGTCGGCCACCAGCTGGGATTCGAAGGGTTCCCATAGCGCCACGGCATCGATGTCCCCACGCTTGAGCGCTTGTACGAATGCCGTACCGCCGCCCTGTATATTTACCGCCGTGAAACTATTGTATGGAACGCCTTTTTCAGCCAGTGTGGCTGCCCACTGGAACCACACCGCGGAACCCGGTGCTATGCCGATACGCTTGCCCGCGATATCCTTCCAGTCCTCGATCTTGACCCCTTTACGCGTGACGAGATATTTGGGCGACGCCGCGACGCCTGTCAGACCGACCAGTTTGTCGCTGCCCTGCGCTAGCGCAATGGCGAGATCGGCAGGGCCTATGCCCGAGATATCGACAGATCCCGACAACAATGCGGTACGCGCATCGGCATAGCGCACGAACTCAATGGGTTTGATTTCGACGTTGCACGCTTTTACGGCCTCAGGAACGTCAATAATGGGCGAGAGATGTCCCACTTTTACGAAGCCCACGGTCAGTACTTGTTTTTCCTTTGCTGGGGCAGGCTGTGGGCCTACCGCCTGGGCCAGACCGCAGTACATGCCGAGAGCGGCGGCCAACATCAACGCATTGCACTTTCTCATTTCACTTCCCCTGATCATTTATTAAGGACCGCAAGGTGTACCAACGAAGCTTCGGATGATGACTCGATATTGAACGCTATCGCCCTTTGAACTCTGGAGGGCGCTTGTCGCGAAAGGCTTGTTGCCCTTCTTGGTAATCCTGACTCAAAAAACAGGCGTCGGTGGCGGCGTCGACCTCGCTGCTCGACGGCGCGTGCTCGCCTCCCGCCAGATGACGTAATGCCAGCTTGGCTGCTCTTATCGTCAACGGCGCATTGCCAGACACTGCGGCAATACGCTCGGCTACGATTTGATCGAAATCCGTGCGAGCAAATACTTCATGCACCATTCCAATACGGGCGGCTTCGATACCGTCAAAGGTGCGGGCGGTCATAAAGAGCTCTGTGGTGCGGGCACTGCCCAGGACTTCGCGCATCCGTTGCACACCAGCGCGGGCATAACCTAATCCCAACTTGGCTGCCGGCATGCGAAAACGTGAATCATCCGTGCAATACCGCAGATCGCATGCCAACGACAGACCCATGCCTCCGCCCATGCAGATGCCGCGAATCACGGCAATAGTCGGATGCCGTGTCTCACTGAGCGCATTCTGGGCATTGTTCACCGCCAAACCATAACGCGCGATCTGCTCGGGATCATTGCGTAACGTGCCGAACTCGGAAATGTCTGCCCCCGACATAAATGCACGGTCACCTTCGCCGGTCAACACCAGCGCTCGGGTAGTTGTTGAGCGTTCCGCTTGTGCGACGATCCTAGCCATCTGTTCCCACATCGAGAGCGACATTGCATTAAATCGCGTCGTGTTGCAGATACGGATCGTGACAATGCCGTGTACCTCGTCGACTTTCAAATGCCCGGCCTGGGTATGCATTGAACTCATCTTGGTCACCTCCCGCTCAGACGGCGCCTGCGCCGCGCAGTGCCTCAATGTCCTGCTCGTCGTAGCCAATCTCGCGCAATACTTCATCGGTGTGCTCACCCCACCCAGGCGCCGTGCGGGCGATGTCGGCCGGCGTGCGTGCGAGCGTGACCGGCTGCGTAATCATGGTGCGCTGCCCTCCCTGCCAGGCGGCTACGGTCTTGGCTACCCCTAGATGCCGGACCTGTTCGTCCTCGAACATTTGCGGCACTGAATACACGGGGCCCGCAGGGACGCCTGCGGCGTTCAACCGTTGGACCCAGTCGGCCACCGTCGCCGTCATGAAAACGGCCTGGATCATTTGATTCAAGCGTTGACGATGCTTCACGCGCAGCTTTTCATTTTCGAATTCGGGATCGTCCATCCATTCGGTGTGTCCGATTGCCTCGCAAAAACGCTTCCAATTGCCTTCGCCCGATGCCCCCAAGTTGAATTGACCGTCTTTCGCGTGAAACAGGCCCATCGGACTGCTGGTCGGATGGTCGTTGCCTTCCTGGCGAGGGACGTCCCCGTCATTGAGATACCGCGCTCCTTGGAAATCCATCATCGCAATCTGTGCATGGAGCAAGGAGGTATGCAGCCATTGCCCTTGCCCGGACTGTTCGCGTTCGAGCAATGCCGTCAATATGCCGAGCGCCGCGTATAGACCGGCGCTGGAGTCAGCCACGGCCAAACCCGCGCGCACTGGGCCTTGTCCGGGAAGACCCGTAACCGACATCAGACCGCCCATACCTTGGATGATCTGATCGAACCCTGGCCGCTTGGCATACGGACCATCTTGGCCGAATCCGGAGATGCTGGCCAGAATGATGCGAGGATTGATCGATCGCAATGACTCATAATCCACACCCAGGCGTGCTTTGACATCGGGACGCCAGTTCTCCACCAGTACGTCGGCACCAGCGACCAGACGCTTGAGCACCTCCCGACCTTCGGCAGTCTTGAGATTCAAGGTCAACGATCGTTTGTTGCGGTTTAAATTTTGAAAGTCGCCGCTCCACCGGTCAGCTGCGAACATGGCCTCATTGGGGTCTATGCCCGCCGGCGGTTCGACTCGGATCACATCGGCCCCGAAGTCGGCCAGCATACGTACACAAGTCGGGCCTGCGCGCACACGCGATAAGTCCAGCACACGGAAACGCTGCAAGGCTTTTGATGCAGTTATTTGAGGCATGTCTGGTTTCTTTCTTTATTTGAAGTGGACAGAGATGAAAAGGCGTCTGGCCAACGTTGTTCTACCTGCTGTGCCCATGCGATCAGCAGCCCCTCCTTGCCCGGACGGGCGATCGCCTGGACCGAAATCGGCCGTCCGCCTATATCGCAAGCAATGGGCAGAACGATGGCGGGTAAACCCAGGTAATTCACAAAGGACATCCAACTGAACATCGCCACGAGCTCGCGTGGTTGAAAGTCGGCAGATGTCGTCGTGACAAGTCCGCTGTCTGGTACGCCGCGCGGCAGGGCAGGGGTGAGCAGGATGTCGGCATCGGCCAACGCAGTGCCCAGGAATTCCCGGCATCGGCTTGGCTGCTCGCGCCGGGCATTCAGGTACCAAATGACCGGTATGGTTGAGCCTGTCAGCGCCAGGTTGCGAACCAGGCCGGGCAGCTGTGTGTTGGCACGCAGGGCTGGTGCATGAACGCTGGCTGCTTCGGCATACAGTGATATTTCTGCCAAACGCTGCAATTCGCGCAAATCTTTTATCGAACGCTCTGCTGGAACGTTTAGTGCGCAGGCCAATGAGTCCAGCGCTTGCGCGACACCGGGCGCAAGGTCACCGGTCGGATTCGCATGTGTCCAGCTCACCGCGATGCGCAAACCGTCGCGTTGTGCCGCGTCATAGGTGGCATGCAGTTTGCGCGCTTGAACGGCGGTCAATGCACAGCTCAGGGTTACCATCAGATCCGGACCGCTGCGCGCCAGCAGTCCTACTGTGTCCAGTGAAGAGGCCAGTGGCGCCACGCCTTGCGTGGGAATCAGGCCATGGGTGGTTTTCAGCCCTACTATGCCGCAGGTCGCGGCCGGCATGCGTACCGAGCCTGCCGTATCGGTACCTAGAGAGGCGTAACACAATCCGGCCGCCACGGCGACGCCTGACCCGCTGGACGAGCCGCCCACGGCCGCAACGGGATCGATCGGATTGCGCATAGGCGGATACGCGCTGTTCTCGGCGGTTGCTCCGCTGGCGAATGGCGCCATGCCCAACATTGCCAACGGAGGGGCTCCTGCATTCGTCAGGCGTTGCACGACGGTTGCGTGCCGCCTTGCCGACCATCCTGATGGCGGACCATCCGCGCCGCAGCCGGGGAGCCGATCCGGCAGGACAAAGATATCTTTATGCGCTACGCCCACGCCGGCGAGAGGCAATGACGCATCCTGCCGTACTTTGGGCAAATCCGGTATGTGCGCGACACAATGCCAGCGATCTTCGCGCAACGCTTGCTGCTGGACGGCCAGTGCTTCGGATACGGTCAGTTCGCCGTCGCGCAACAAGGCCCGCAAGGCGCCAATGCTGGAGGGCAGTCCTGCTGGGGTTCGAAAAGCGGTCTGTGTCACGCCGATTTCCTCGGCGGTACATCACCGTCGCGCGGAGAGATCCGCCGCAAAGATCTGGCGATATTCGCGCACTCGGCCTCGCTGGCAACGATGTGCTGGAGAGAGAGGGTATGCTGCAACGCAGCAATTATGCCGTCCTCCAGGTACGGAGTCTGAGCCGACTTCACACCAGCGAGGGGGCGATTGGGTGATCTGTTCATGTATTTTCCGATATCATAAATATATTTATAAATCACTTTATAATTTTTCTATATCAGTGTTTGTATGTATTCATAAACGTGAAAATCAGCGAACAAATCCGCCTGGCTATCGAGGACGACATCCGGAACGGCGTTCTTTTGCCTGGCGACGCCATAGATGAAAATGAATTGGCAGCGCAGTTCAACGTGTCGCGCACACCGGTGCGCGAGGCGCTATTGCAGTTGAAAGTCCAAGGTATGCTGAACAGCTTGCCGCGCAACGGCATGACTGTCGCCAAAATGGACGTGCAAGAGCTGCTGGCCGTGTGGGAACTGCTGGGGGAAATGGAGGCCGTGGCCGCCCGCATGGCTTGTCAGCGGATGACGCCGCAAGAGCGTGCCGAGTTGGCACGAGTCCATGCCGAGGCGGCAGCGGTGATCGAAGCGGAAGACGCAGACGGCTGGCGTCAGGCGAATCACGACTTTCACGAGGTGCTGTACAAAGGATGCCGCAACCCGTATTTGCGCCAAGAACTGCTACGGTTGCGCGCGCGCACTGGCGCCTATTTAAAGCATGCCTTCACCGCGGTGGGTCGGTTGCGTGAGTCGTACGACCAGCACGAGGAGTTATTACAAGCGATTCTGGCGGGCGACGCGATGCTCGCTCAGGAGAAAATGTCGCATCACATCAGTCTGTCACAGAGCTCCAAAGGATTGGCGGATTTTTTGATCAATCTGCCTCGTTCCATGCTGACGCAGTCGGGGGATTGAGGGCGTGACGTCTATCACGATAGGCGAGGGGGGCGATACTGCGCCCGCTTTACTCGACTTTTAAGTTAACGCAATCCCTCCGTCAACATTCAGCGCAACTCCTGTAATGAAGCTCCCATCATTACTAGCCAGGAATAACGCAGCCCGCGCCAGCTCCTCCGGACGCCCCAAACGCCCCAGCGGAATCGCCTGCGCAACCCCCGCCTCAAACGCTGGCCGATCGGCTGAGGCAATGCCCAGCTTCGCGAGAATTGGCGTATCGACCGGTCCAGGACTAATGACGTTCACTCTGATGCCGCGGTCCTTGAATTCCAGCGCCCAACTGCGTGCAAAGGCTTCAATCGCAGCCTTTGTCCCGGCATAGACGGCGTGTCCCTCCAGGACCTTGCCGCTCGCTATCGAACTTGTCAGCAGGATCACGCCACCGTTACGCATCAGCGGCGCGATCTTCTGGACGCCGAAAAATACGGCTCGAGTGTTGGTATCGAACTGAGCGTCGTACTCTTGGATTCCGACTGCGCTCGAAGGCGTAATCGTGTTGACGCCCGCGTTTGCCATATAGATGTCAGCGCCGCCAAAGCGTTCGGCCACGAACTCTGCAACGCTGTCATGTGTGGCGAGGTCGGCTAGATCGCCAGTGACGCCCAGGGCTCTCGGCCCGAGTTCTGCGACAGTCTCATCGACCGCATCGCGCCGGCGTCCGACGATCACTACGTGTGCGCCTTCGTCGATGAAGAGCCGCGCGGTGGCAAGGCCGATACCGCTGTTGCCGCCAGTGATGATGGCGACTTTATCTGTCAGTTTGTTCACGTCAAATTTTCCTTTAGGCACGAGATGAGTGAAGCCAATGTAGTTTGGAAAAATTGGACGTAATAGTCCTACAATGGTGTTTTCATTTGTGCCGGATAGTCATCAATGGCGGTCGAACACTTTCACGGCCTCTCGGCATTTGTCCGGTCAGTCGAGGCCGGTTCATTTACAGGTGCAGCCAGGCTGCTGGGTACTACGCCGTCTGCTGTATCGAAAAGCATCGCCAGGCTGGAACAGCGCTTGGGCGTCCGATTGTTTCAGCGCTCGACCCGCGCTTTTGTTTTGACTGGCGATGGGCAGGCCTATTACGAGCGCGTCGCTCCGTTGGTGCGGGGCTTGGAAGAGGCCGGCGCGGAGCTAAAAACGCCAAATACTGCGGTCGGGACATTGCGAGTGAGCATGCCGGTCGATCTCGGGCGTTTATTGCTAGAGCCTATCACCTCGCGGCTCATGCCTCATCATCCGGCCTTGGCGCTCGATGTCAGCCTGAGCGATCGATATGTCGATCTGATCCGGGAGGGGTTTGATCTGGCATTGAGAGTTGGCACGATGATGGATAGTGGATTGCACGCCCGCAAGCTGATCGACTTGCCGCTGGTGCTCGTCGCATCCCCGCAATATCTCGCTCGGCATGGTGAGCCGCAAACGGTTGCCGATCTCGCCGCACATCGCCATGTGCGTTATCGACTAGATGGCCAGGTGTTGCCCATCATGTTGGCCAAGGGAGAGCGCGTCCCAATCGACGGGATGTTCGACGCCGATAGCGGGCAGGCGATGCGCATCGCGGCGGTCAATGGACAAGGCATTGCGCAAATCCTGAAAACGACAGTACAGGATGACCTCGACAGTGGAAGACTATGTCTTGTATTGACGCACTTGCCGCTCATGCCCGTTCCCCTGCAGGTGGTGCATGGATTCGGACGTCATCTGCCGATCAGGGCAAAGATATTCATAGATTTCATTGCCTCGCATCTCGCACCATTGGCCACGTCTACGCGCGCAAAATCACGCCGTCCGGGCCGCTGAAGCGTACGCCGAGGTGTTGGCCATTACACGTGGATTTTCGTCGCCTAGCTGCGCACCGCGTTCGACGGTGGCAGGACTTCGTCCGCTGCGCCATCACCCGCAGTCACCAATGCATAGTTGTATCCCTGTCCCGACCAATACCGAGCCAGCAGATCCCCATCGCGCCGACTGCCTCGTGGCAGAAACTGTTTGCCGGGCCCTGGTGGGCGGATGTAGAACGTCGCACGCTGTCCTGCATTGTCGTAAATCACGATTGCGGCGGGCCCTTGATCGGTTGCCAGTAGGCGAGCCGCAACGGGCTGAAAGCCGCTGGCGCTCAGATTAGGCAGGCGTTCGGCGTTAGCAAAATATTCGTCCAGCCAGCCTTGCAGATCTGCGGTATCGGCGCGCACATCGGGTTGCGGAGCATCCGCTGAAGCAAACAAACGATAGGCTTGCATGGCATCCTGCATGGGCAGTGGGCGGTTGGCAACTACCGCCGTGTCGCGCGCGCTCCAGCCAGTGACGCCGCCGATCGCCAGCGCCATGACGAGGCTGGCCGCCATCGCCAGGCGGCGCCGTGAGCGGGTGCGCAGCCGAGCGCGTACTGCCGTGGGGTCCAAGGCGGGATTCGGCGGCAGGCTATCGTGGCTACCCATTGCGCGCAGCCGCTGCGTATCGCGCTGCCAGGCGTCGAGTTCTTGCGATTCTTCAGGATGTTCCCGCAGATAGGCTTGCACGGCTTGCCGTTGTGCGGGATCAAGTTGGCCATCCACAAACGCGTTACGCGCCAGATCGTCGATAGAGCGTTCGTTCATTTCAAGATCCTCAGGTGGGACTCACCGTCCCGGCCTTCATGCAAATCGCGCAACGCCCTGCGTGCGCGGGACAGTCGAGACATCACAGTACCTAGCGGGACGTCGAACATGTCAGCGACGACCTTGTAGCTCAGGCCCTCCACACAAATCAGCCACAACAAGGTACGTTGCGCTTCGGGCAAGCGTTCGAAGGCATCCAGCGAAGCGCGTGCAATCGCCGTCCGTTCTGCCGATGGCACTGCTGCCTCGGATCCGGTGAACCAGTCGAGTAGCCGCGCATAACGGCGCGACCGCCGTTGGGAATCCAGAAACTGGCGGTACAGAATGGTGAACAACCAAGCACGTACGTTGCCTTGTGGGCGGCGGCTGGGCCAGCGCGTCAGGGCTCTTTCCAGCGCGGATTGCACCAGATCGTCAGAAGAGACGGGATCACGCGTCAAATGCAGCGCAAATCGCCGCAGCCGAGGCAATAGCTGGCGTACGACGGCATCGGACAATTCGTCCGCCTCTATCGCGTCATCATCGGAGGGTAACGCTTCGTGTATCGGCATGCGTACCGGCTGATTCATCAAATGCCTCAATAAACCCCGTATCAAACCGGGGAAGAGGGCGCGGAGAGAGAAGGAACGGCCACGCTGTTCCCGTCCAGGCGCTGCACCCGTGGCGTCAAAGATTGACAGGCTAATGTCGTGAGACGCCGCTCCCGTGAGTTTATTCCCTCACGGAATAAATTTTTTAGCTTGCCGTCCTACAGGGGTATTCGACGCCCCAGGGCAAGGACTCTCATGCACCAAGGATCTGAACGCGACGCCCGGCCGCTCAATGCCCGGCAAACCTGTCTTCGCCTTGCCGCAATCGGCGCTATCGTAGTGGTTTCCGGCACGGCTTTTGCCTATGTAGGCGGCTGGCTGGACCCGGATCGTTTGACTCCGGACCGGGTGGTAGATGCGCTGGAGGCCAATAGCGGCGTTCACGCAGGCTTTCGGCGTAATCACGCAAAAGGCGTCTGTGTCGTTGGTCATTTTGAAAGCAATGGCGCGGCGCATGCCCTGTCCACGGCAGCCCTGTTCGAGCGCGGCAATACCCCGGTAATAGGGCGGTTGGCGCTACCCGGCGGCAATCCCTATGCCCCGGACTCCAGTGTTCCTATCCGCAGCTTTGCTCTGCAGTTCACCTCGCCGAATGGCGAGCAGTGGCGCACCGGAATGAACAGCATGCCGGTATTTCCGCTGGCCACTCCGCAAGCGTTCTATGACCAGCAGCTTGCTGCTCGGCCCGACCCGAATACGCACAAGCCGGATCCAAAGCGCATGGGGGCGTTTTTCGCCGCGCATCCCGAGGCAGGGGCCTTTCTGGCGTGGGTCAAGACCGCAAAACCATCGGCCAGCTATGCGACGGAAAGCTATTACGGCCTGAATGCCTTTTACTTTGTCGATGCGCAGGGCAAGCGGCAAGCCGTGCGCTGGCATCTGGAGCCTTTGGGCGCTGAGGCCGCGCCAGCCGCCCAGCCGCAACATGACGCCAACTATTTGCAGGGCGACCTGCAGAGGCGCTTGGAACAGGGGCCTTTGCGCTGGCGTTTGGTCGTGACACTGGGGGCTGCCGGGGATCCTACTGACGATGCGACCAAACAGTGGCCGGCAGATCGGCCCACTGTCGATGCTGGCACTGTGGTGATAACTCGCAGCGCGCAGCAAGACGACGGCCCGTGCCGTGACGTGAACTACGATCCGACCGTATTGCCACGCGGCATTGCGATTTCCGATGACCCGCTGTTGCCGGCGCGTTCTGCAGCCTATGCTTCGTCTTACGAGCGTCGTACCAGTGAGGGGCCGCCTCAGAGCGCGCTGGCCCCATCTCATTCCAGTCAACCGGAGCGCGCGCAATGAACTTTTCTGTTTATCCCACTCACCGAGCACCCGCTAAATTCAGCTTTTTTGCTCGCCTGTTGCATTGGTTGATGGCCATCGGGATTGTGGCGATGTTGTTTATCGGCGTAGGCATGGTGGCCTCCGTTTCGGAACGGCATCAATGGCTGATGCAGATTCATAAACCTTTGGGACTGGCTCTGTTGGCGTTGGTGTGCCTGCGCCTGGGTAGACGTCTTGTTTATGGCGTCCCGGCCTTGCCGGCGGATATTCCGGCCTGGCAGCGCGTGGCAGCGTTGGGATCGCATATCCTGTTGTACGTCTTGATGTTCGCAATGCCGTTGATCGGCTGGGCAATGGTGTCCGCCGGCGGTTATCCGGTGATGGTGGGCAGTTGGCAGCTGCCTCCTATTGCGCCGACCGATGCTTCGTTATTTGCCTGGTTGCGGGGCGCGCATCGGTATCTCGCGTTTTTGTTGTTTGCCACAGTACTGCTGCATCTGGCTGCTGCTTTGTTCCATGGCTGGATACGGCGTGACGGTGTTCTGGAATCGATGACGCGAGGCCGGTAGCGATTATTTGTCCGGACGATCTCAGCGCTGCGAGCAGGGCAGCTCTTTCTGCAAGGCCTCGCCCACAAGCGAGGCCGCATTGCCACGTAGCTGTTCGGTCGACAGGCCCGACAGATAGGTATGGACGCGATCTGCCATCTCGTGTGGCAGGATGCCGGTGCTGGAACACCAACGCTTGCCGCGTGTGTCGTCAGCCACACCGAGGATATAGGCTTGCCCATACGCGCTCGAAAATTGACGCTGTGCCTCACCCTCGTGAAATTGAGTGGGCATTTTGCCTTCCAATGCAAGCGCCAGGTCAGAGCCTGACATCGCCCAGGTGCGGGTCATGTCAGCATGACAAGCCGAGGTAGCACTCAGCCCGAGAAAAACAGCCAGCATCTGTTTGCGCATCAATATTTCTCTGCCGCTCGTGTTTCCAATCAGGAGGAAGGCGATTTTCCACCTGTTTCCAGCATTTGTCGATAAGTGGCATCCTGGCCTGTGCATGCCGGGCTCGCGACTGGCGGTTGGTTTACAGTAGTGTAGGCAAGCGTAAATGGAACACATAATGGAAGAACTGCAGCGTGCCCAAATGGTGCCGGAGTTGTTGGTAAGCGATTTGCCGCGTAGTCTGGCATTCTGGATAGACGTGTGCGGCTTTGAAACGGCGTATCGCCGCGAAGAAGACGGTTTTATTTATCTGAATCGGGATGGCGCACAGTTCATGCTGGTCGAAGTCCGAGGTGACGATTACTGGATCACCGGCCCTCTTGAACCGCCGCTGGGTCGAGGTATCAATTTCGAGATCAATGTGGCGTCGATCGACTCTTTGTTGGACAAGCTGGCCGCTGCCAAATGGCCCTTGTATCGCGAGCCGCAGGAGTGGTGGTACCGCAGCGATAACATTGAATTGGGAGTCCGTCAGTTCCTGGTGCAAGATCCAGACGGTTATTTGCTGCGCTTTTCAGCCAGAGTTGGTGTCCGGCCTGTGTCTGAACCGCTTCACTGCTAGTTAAAGCTGCGGAGATTGTGAGGACGAGCTACCGTGACTGACACGAAGCAATATAAAAACATTATCGAGGCTGAGTTTTTAAATATTAGACACCGATAATTGGGCGGCATAGAGTCTCCGTGGCAATACGCACGGCAATAAAGGTTGAGGGCGCATTCCACGCAGTCCTCGCCATACCACGGAGACACGCCATGCAACGACGACTGCTTCTATCGGCCATGCTGGGCCTGACGCTGGCCGGTCTGGCCGGCCACACGCCTCGCGCCTTCGCGCAGACGTTTCCAGATCGGCCCATCAAATTCGTTGTGCCATTCGGACCAGGCAGCGGCACTGATACGTCGGCTCGATATTTCGCCCGTCAATTGCAGGAACTCACCGGCCAGCCGGTGGTAGTCGAGAACAAACCCGGTGCCAATGGTTTCATTGCCGTCAAGAGCGTGCTTTCTGCAGCCCCTGACGGCTACACCGTATTCATCGGCAGTAATTCAACCCTGGCCGTGAACGCCGCCTTGTTTAAAGCGCTGCCCTACGATCCCCTTAAGGATTTCGCGCCGTTGACGATGATGATGCGTTCGCCGGCAATGCTCGCTGCCAGCCCCAAGGCCCCTTATTCCACGCTACAGGAACTGATCCGCTACGCGCGCGAGAATCCTGGCAAGGTGAATTTCGGCGCTGGGTCGGCGGGTTATCAGTTGATGGGCGAATTGTTCAACGACGTTGCCGGTATAAAGACGGTCTACGTTCCGTTCAAGGGCGCGGGCGATGCTATTACGGCTGTCGCGTCCGATACGGTAGGCTATACCTTTGCCGAAGTGACGGCGGTGCAAGAACTGGCCAAGAGTGGCAAGGTAAGGGCATTAGCCGTAGCCGCCAACCGGAGGGTGGGTACCTCTGCCGACGTGCCGACCGCGGCCGAGGCGGGTTTGCCCGGGTTTGAGGCCTATACCTGGGTCGGCGCCATGGTCAGCGCCAAGACCCCAGCCGCGGAAACGGCCAAACTGGCCGAGCTGTTCACAACGATCTCAAAGACCAAGGAGATACAGGAGTTTTACGAACGCCTGGGGGCGATTCCCATGACAGGCGGCCCGGCGCAAATGCACGAATTTCAGAAAAAGGAAATCGCGTTGTGGCAGCGCATCGTCCAGAAGGCACACGTGCCGCAGCAGTGACGCCTTGGGGATTCGCCTTGCCCAGGCGCTGGAGCGTTGGCCTGCTGAATACAGAAAAGCCCACGAGCGCATACACTGTCGGTCAATTCAGCTTTTTCGCCCCTTATTGTGACCAACGCTTCTTTCTCCTCTCTGCCCCTCTTGCCCGCCTTGCTGGACAACCTGCAAGGCCTGGGTTTCGAACAGATGACGCCCATTCAGGCACAGAGCCTGCCGCTCATCCTCGAAGGCCGCGACCTGATCGCGCAAGCTAAAACCGGCAGCGGCAAGACCGCGGCGTTCGGCCTGGGCGTGTTACAAAAGCTGGATGTGAATCGGCTGACCCCGCAATCGCTGGTGCTATGCCCCACACGTGAGCTGGCCGATCAAGTGGCGCAGGAGCTGCGCCGATTGGCCCGTCAGATCCCCAATGTCAAAGTTCTGACCCTATGCGGCGGTGCTGCTGCGCGCCCCCAGGCGGAGTCGCTTGCCCGCGGGGCACATCTGGTGGTGGGCACACCGGGTCGCATCCAGGATCACTTGCAACGCGGCAGCCTGGATCTGTCAGGTCTGAATACCCTGGTGCTGGACGAGGCCGATCGCATGGTGGACATGGGGTTCTACGATGATATCGTCGCGATTGCCTCGCATTGCCCGACCAAGCGCCAGACCTTGCTGTTTTCAGCGACTTATCCCGAGAACATCCGCAAGCTCAGCGCGCGTTTTCTGCGCAATCCGGCCGAGGTCAAGGTCGAGGCCCAGCATGATGCCAGCCGCATCGAGCAGATTTTCTACGAGATCGAAGAGGGCAATAGACTGGACGCCGTCGTGACGCTACTGGCACATTTCCGGCCGGTATCCACGCTGGCGTTCTGCAATACCAAGATCCGCAGCCATGACCTGGTCGAACGCCTGCAGGCCGAGGGTATCAACGCACAGGCGCTCAACGGCGATCTGGAACAACGAGAGCGTGACGAAATTCTGATCCAGTTCGCGAACCAGAGTTGCGCCGTACTGGTCGCGACGGATGTCGCCGCTCGTGGCCTGGATATCCAGAATCTGGGCGCCGTGATCAATGTGGATGTGACCAAGGATACCGAGGTCCATGTACACCGCATCGGCCGCAGCGGTCGTGGCGATCAGAAGGGGCTGGCGTTAAGCCTGTGTTCCCCCAACGAAATGCGCTGGGCCAACCTGATTGAGGAATATCAGGGTTCCCCGTTGAAGTGGGCTGATATCAAGTCGCTACGCGCCAAGGCTGATCGCCCTTTGCGCGCGCCCATGATTACGCTGTGCATACAGGGCGGCAAGAAAGACAAACTGCGTCCCGGCGATCTGCTGGGCGCACTGACGGGTGACGGCGGCCTGACGTTCGAACAGGTCGGCAAGATCAACATCACTGAGTTCAGTTCGTATGTAGCGCTGGATCGCCAGATCGCTAAACAAGCTTTTTCACGTCTTTCCAACAGCAATATCAAGGGCCGTCGATTCCGGATGCGGTTTTTGGAAGAGTTCTGATTTTCTTGCTCGAGCCCTGAAATCGAACGGCAGCCTCCGCAATACGTTGCGCCAGCAAGGTCGCGACAGGTTGCCTCCGATCAGATGGGCGTTCGACCAAGCCGATTTCCCTGAAAAAAGTGGCATCGCCTAGATCGATGGCGGTGACCCCTTTGGGTATCCGGAGCGCGTCGCTCATAGGCAGCAGGGCGACTCCTACTCCCAGACGTACGAGTTGAGCGATGGCCTGCAATTCGTCGAGCTCGATGGTTTCTCTGACTGTGAAACGAGCGTGCCGCAGAAATTGATCAACCAGCCGCCCGCCAAACGAGCCTCGGTCGTACCGGATAAATGGTTCGGTTTGCAGTAGATCCTGCCAGCTGCGATCTTGCATCTTTTGCGGGGCCAGCAAGACAAACGGCTCGGCGTACAGTTCGCGCCATTGCAGGTCCGCCGGCAATGCAAAGGGCGGCTTGAGCATCACTGCTATGTCGATCTCACCAGAATCAACCTGGCCCAGCAGATTGAGCGATATGCCTGGCACCATGCGAATCCGGTATCCCGGATTGATTTTCCAGAATTCCGCCAGGGCCTCAGCCAGAAACGTTTCCTGCGCAGACGCAATCGAACCGATGCGGATCAATCCCGTTTTCGGGACATCCGTATTGCGTCCAAATTTTGAGTAAACCGACATCAACTCTTCTGCAACAGCGAGAGCCTCACGTCCATTGCTATTGAGATTGGCAGACCTGCCAGTGCGGTCAAAAAGGGGATAACCGAGTTCCTCTTCCAAGCGCTGGATTTGAGCACTGACCGCGGACTGTGTGAGGCCGATGTGAGCGGCCGCATTGGCAAACGTGCCGTAACGCACCACCGCCATGAAAGTCTGTAGTTCTCGGAGCATGATGTCGTTAAATCAAAAGGTGCGGTTCTGACCGAAGATACATTGTTTGGTATGCAGAAAAGTCTTTCAGCGCTGTGACGAGCATTGTCGCCCGGTTGACTGGCTTAATCCAAGGCAGCCTGCATCTTTTTCAAATCATTTTCCAACTGGATACGCATGACTTTCAGCATCGCTTTGGCATTGCCGGACAGCGGCGTACCGGAGCGGAATACGAGCAAACTGGTAAAGCTGATTTCTAACGATAGACGTTTAATCGTCAGGCCGCGAGATAAGTAATCGAGCGCCATGATCGGATGCACCATGCCAATGCCGACGCCGTTGAGGGCGAGTTCGCATACTGAATTCGAATACGGTGTCTCCAGCATCGGGCGAAGGTTGAGATCAACCGCCTGAAGTGCGGCCTCGAGCCGGCGTCGGCTGGCGTCCTCTGGATTGAGTGCGATGAATGGGTGTTCCACAAGGTCGCGTGCGTCGATGATTTTCTTGTCCGCCAGGGGATGGCGGCTGTGCATGGCGATCACTCCTGGCGTGCGCAGGAATACCGAATGCTCCAGACCCGCAACGGAAAGCTCATCAGCCATCAAACCAAAATCGAGCTGACCCGCGGCCACCTGACGCAGTACTTCTCGCGAGCTCATGATCTGAAACGACATCTGCAGTCCGCGATCGACCAAGCCGAACGCAGCAATCGCGCGCGGCATGAACCCCGTGCCCAGCGCGGGCAGTGAACCGATGGCCAGGCGGCCTACGCCAAAGGACTTGAGGCTGCGGATCCGGTGTTCGATCAGCTCAAAGCCAGCGAAGCATCGGTCGACTTCCTCCATCAGCGCGCCCGCCTCGGGTGTGGCGACCAGTCTTCCACGTACCCGTTCGAATAGGCGCAGGCCGGATGATTCCTCCAGCTTGCGAATGGATTGGCTGATGGCCGGCTGCGATATCCCGAGCAAATTGGCGGCTTTGCTGGTCGTGCCGGCCTGCATGACGGCTCGGAAGACCTGGATTTCGCGCATGTCCATATATAAGTCCTGCTTATTGACTAAGTTATTTCAATTGTTGAACGAATCGGCTCGACAAATCAAACTGCGCCTCATCGAAACACCTCTTGAGCGCAGCGAATAGACTAAATGAACTCCATCAGCCCTTCTAATACTGATTTCGCCAGCTTGTCACCGGCCATCCAGCGTGCCTCCACGGTGGTATTCGACTCGTTGGCCGATTTTGTCAACCGCAAGCAACGCCAGCCCGATGGCTACAGCTACGGGATCACGGGAACGCCTACCGCGCGATTGCTGGAACAGCGCATCGCGGCGCTCGAAGGCGCCCGGCACTGCGTGATCACGCCCTCTGGCGCTTCCGCATTGATGACCGTGGTGATGGGATTTGTGCGCGGCGGTGATCATTTGCTGGTCTCGGCCGCTTGCTATGGCGCGCTCAAGACTTTCGCTGAAAAGTGGCTGGCATATATGGGGGTGGACGTCGAGATCTATCCACCCGCGATGGGGGCGGAGATCGAGGCGCTGATTCGACCCACAACCCGGATGATCTGCATGGAGGCGCCGGGAACTGTCACGATGGAGATGGCCGACATCCCCGCCATCGCCGAGGTGGCGCGGCGTCATAAGGTGTTGACGATGATGGACAACACGTGGGCCAGTCCACTGGGGTTTCAGCCGCTCGCCCATGGCGTCGATTTCAGTGTGGAGGCCGCCACCAAGTTTTTCAGCGGTCATTCCGATGTACTGATGGGCAGCATCAGTATGAATGACGCTGAGCACTATGCCGTGCTGCGTGAAACGCAGAGCATCCTGGGTCAGCAGGTAAGTCCGGATGATTGCTTCCTGGTGCTCAGGGGATTGGAAACGTTGGCCTTGCGGGTACAGGCGCAGAGCGCTGCCACCCTGGACATCGCGCAGTGGTTACAGGCACAACCGCAAGTGGAGCGCTTGCTGTATCCGCCGCTGGAAAGCGATGCGGGACACACCCTCTGGAAGCGCGATTTTCGTACTAATGGCTGCTTGTTCTCTGTGATTCTGAAACCGGGGCCGGAATCAGCCTTCAACGGCTTCTTCGATACGCTGCAGCACTTCTCCATCGGCGCCAGTTGGGGGGGAGTGCATAGTTTGGCTGCCTATTATCCTGCGGCGTTACAAGCCAGCCGGGACCATCCTGCAACAGATCAACCAGTGGTGCGGTTATCCATAGGCCTGGAAGACGTGCAGGGGTTGAAAGACGACTTGCGCAATGCTCTGACTGCCTATGAGAGCCAGGCGCGCTGACTCCCGTTTTCAGGGCCAATAGCCGCTACGAGTTTCATGGCCCGTCTACCTATACATTGCAAGGGGAATTGCTATGCATCGCATTCGTACGCTTCAGGGCGCGTTTGTCCTGTTTGCCGCAGCCGTATTACCCAACGTGTCTCACTCGCAGAAGGCGGATCCCGCCGAGCCGGCGTCACCGGTTACCCCGGCCATGAGCAACAGCCCGACAGTGGATCAGATCCGTGCACGCGGCTATGTCATCTGCGGTTCGGGTCACGGCACCACGGGATTTTCGGCGCCCGATAAGGACGGCATTTGGAAAGGCCTGGACGCCGAAACCTGCCGTGCCATCGCGATTGCAGTCCTGGGCGATGGCAGCAAGGTACGGTTCGTGCCGCTGACTGGCCAGCAGCGCCTGACTGCACTGCAGACTGGCCAGATAGATGTGCTGCCGCGCACCACCTCGTGGACGCTGCGGCGCGATGCCAACGGCATCAATTTCACCTATCCCAACTACTACGAATATGACGCCTTCATGGTTCGCAAAGACCTGGGCATTACACAGACCAAGGACATGCAGGGCGCTACGATCTGCGTACAGACAGGCTCGACCAACGAGGTCACGGTCGCCGACCTGTCGCGGAAATTCAATTTGGGCTTGAAGACAGTGCTGTTTGACAACGTCGCTGCATCACGCCAGGCGTTTTTTACCGGACGTTGCGATGGTCTGATCACCGATGCGTCAGCTCTGGCCGCCGTGCGTGCCACGCAGGCTCAGAATCCAGATGACTACATTATTTTTCCCGCCAGCGGCAACAGCGAAGCGCTGACGCCATCGGTGCGCCATGGTGATGACCGTTGGTTCGATATCGTCAAGTTCGTCGTCCAGGCACCCATCGCAGCGGAAGACATGGGTATTACTCAGGCCAACGTGGACACCATGCTGAAATCCGATGACCCGCGTATCGCCCGTTTCCTGGGTACAGAGCCTGGAAACGGCAAGGCTTTGGGCCTGGACGAACGCTGGGCGTACAACATCGTGAAGCAACTGGGCAACTATGGCGAGATGTTCGAGCGTAACGTCGGAAAGAACAGCCCCATGAAGCTCGATCGCGGGATGAACCGGTTGTATCGCGATGGCGGGCTGATGTACCCGTACGTTTTCAATTGAGCATCACGCCGAGCGAGACGACGTATGTTCAAGCGACTCTGGTACAACTCGCGGGCGCGGTCCGTCATGATGCAGGTGCTCATCGCCTGCCTCTTTTTCGGGACGCTGGCGTGGTTGGTGTGGAATGCCCATTACAACCTGACCCAACGCGGAATCGCGACCGGCTTCGGCTACCTTTCCGACGCAGCGCGATTCCCCATCTCGGAAAGCCTGTTGGCTTATCGGCCGACGGACAGCTATGCGAGAGCATTTGTGGTTGGTCTCGTGAATACCTTGTACATCTCGGTTCTCGTGATCGTGGCATCGACCGTGTTGGGATTTATGCTCGCGCTGGCGCGTCGCAGCCGGCATCCGCTGGTAAATGGTATTGCTACCTTCTATCTGGAGATAACACGCAATACGCCGCTGGTGGTGCAGTTGTTGTTCTGGTACAGCCTGGTCACCATCAATCTGCCTTCCCCACGGCAGGCGCTTAACCCGCTGCCGGGAGTATTTCTATCGATTCGGGGGCTGTTCTTTCCCAGCGTGCAGATCGAGGGTTATTGGCTTGCTATGGGCTGGGTAATACTGGCGGCGTTGTTGGTCTGGGTGGGGCTGCGCCCCTTGCGTCGGCGTCGACCGACGTTGCCATTGGGTCGCGTATTTTTTGTCGGAGCGCTGCTTGCCTGCGTCCTGGCGTGGCAGTGGGGTGACGTGACGCTTACGAGCCATTCGCCGCAGTTGCGTGGGCTCAACTTCGTCGGCGGCACGGCGCTGACACCCGAATTCACCGCGCTATTGCTAGGCTTGACCTTGTATTCGTCCGTCTTTTCCGGCGAGATCATTCGCGGTGGTATCGATGCTGTCGCTCCAGGGCAATGGGAGGCTGCCCAATCCCTGGGATTACGGCCTTGGACGACATTGCGATGCGTCGTTGTCCCTCAGTCCTTGCGCGTGATCGTGCCTCCCATGACCAGCCAATACTTGTCCATTGTGAAGAACACCACGCTGGCCCTGGCGGTAGGGTATCCGGACCTTTCGTTCGTGATTACCACCACAATCAATCAGACCGGACAGGCCATCGAAGGCTTGGCGATCCTGATGGGCGTATATCTATGCATCAGCTTGAGCGTTTCGCTGTTCATGAATCTCTACAACCGCCGTATCCTGCGGACTGAGCGAAAATGACTACGATCTCGATATCCCCGGACGCCCCAGCACGATCTGCCCCGATTGATCGCCGGGATAGCGCCATGCATCGTTTGTTCGGTACGGCGGTCAGCAGCGTCGCGACCGTAGTCGCACTGGGGCTGGGTTTATACGTGCTGAGCCGATTCGCTGATTGGTCGCTTATCAACGCGGTATGGCCAGGGGAATCCGGTGCCATGTGCCGCGAAGCGACCGGAGCGTGTTGGGCCTTTCTGGGCGAGAAACTGAATCAGATTCTGTTTGGAATCTATCCTCCGGCCCAGCAATGGCGGCCTGCTCTCGTGTGCGCTTTCATTCTGTTCATGGTCGTCATGTCGCTGAATCCTCGGCAGTGGCGGCTGCGCACGGCGGTGCTTTGGCTGGTTGGTATGGCCGGCTCACTCGCGCTGATGCAGGGTGGTTGGTTTGGGTTGGAGCGTGTACCCACTGCCTCTTGGGGCGGACTGCCAGTCACGTTGCTGTTGGCGGTATGTGCGTTGGGAATCGGCATGCCTCTCGGCATCTTGCTGGCGCTGGCACGGCGGGGCTCGTTGCCCGTGGCGCGTTTCATTGCGACGTGCGTGATTGAGTTGATCCGTGGCTTGCCGCTGATCAGTCTGCTGTTCATGGCCTCGATTGTGTTGCCCATCATGTTGCCGGCAGGAATGACCATAGACAGCCTGTTGCGGGCGGGAATTGCTCTGACGATCTTTTCTGCCGCCTACTTGGCCGAGGTGATTCGTGGCGGGCTGCAGTCGTTACCCGTTGGCCAGTTGGAGGCTTCGCGAGCACTTGGCCTGTCATGGTGGCAGATGACACGATTGGTGGTGTTGCCGCAGGCCATGCGAAAAGTGATTGCGCCGTTGACCAACACCGCCATTGTGATGATCAAGAACACCAGCCTCGTGTTGATCGTGGGGCTGTTTGATTTGCTGAGTTCCGGGCGTGCGGCGTTGACAGATCCTGCCTGGCCGACGCCGTATGTAGAGACTTATTTCTTTATCGCCGCGATCTATTTTTGCATCTGCTTCGGTCTTTCGCGTTATTCAATGTGGCTGGAGCGGCGCTTCAAAAAAGGGGACCTTCGTTGAATAGGAAAAATAGCGGCCCGTCCGTGCCTTTGGCCGTAAACATCGCGGGAATGAGCAAGTGGTATGGCGAATTCCAGGTCTTGCGTGATATTGATCTGCAGGTCGCGTCCGGAGAACGTCTGGTGATCTGCGGACCGTCAGGCTCCGGAAAATCCACCATGATCCGTTGCATCAATCGGCTGGAACGCCATCAGGAGGGCAGCATCATCGTCAACGGGGTGGAGCTAGCTGACGATCTGCGGGCCATTGACGAAGTACGTGCCGATGCGGGGATGGTGTTTCAACACTTCAACCTGTTTCCGCATCTCACCGTGCTGGAAAACTGCATTCTTGCGCCTATGCACGTCAAGCGTATGCCGCGGGAACAGGCGACGGATCTGGCGATGCAGTACTTGGAGCGAGTACGCATCCCCGATCAAGCCAGCAAATTTCCGGCGCAATTGTCGGGCGGGCAACAACAACGCGTCGCCATCGCCCGGTCGTTGTGCATGCAGCCGCGCATCATGCTGTTCGACGAGCCTACCTCCGCACTCGACCCTGAGATGGTCAAGGAAGTGCTGGACACGATGACTTCTCTGGCCGAGGACGGCATGACCATGCTATGCGTCACCCACGAAATGGGCTTTGCACGCAGTGTTGCGGACCGTGTCGTGTTCATGGACGGCGGACGCATTCTGGAGTCAGCCGATCCGGGCTCGTTTTTCGACCACCCCCAACACGAGCGAACCCGCGCGTTTCTTGAGCGGATACTGCATTGAGGACCGCTTGTGCAGGGCTGTTCGATATAGTGGCGGCGCGCGCGCGCGTAGTGTTGCGTTGATCTTACGATAAGCAATGTAATGGAGCGCATTGGTCCGTTTTCGATTAACGTTGGCGAGTCCACACCATGCCGCGCCAATCATGACCGAAACCCCCGCGAACCGCCACAGCCCTTGGGATGTCTTTCTGATTTTTCTGCGATTGGGCTTGACCTCATTCGGCGGGCCCATCGCACACTTGGGCTACTTTCGTGACGAATTCGTGACACGCCGGCAATGGTTGAGCGAGCGTAGCTATGCGGACTTGGTTGCCCTATGCCAGTTTTTGCCTGGGCCTGCCAGTAGCCAGGTAGGGCTGGCGATCGGATTGTCTCGCGCGGGATATACGGGAGCCCTGGCT
Organism: Bordetella genomosp. 4; assembly: GCF_002261185.1. Classification (GTDB taxonomy): domain Bacteria; phylum Pseudomonadota; class Gammaproteobacteria; order Burkholderiales; family Burkholderiaceae_B; genus Bordetella_A. The sequence continues at coordinate 97,823 of NZ_NEVQ01000020.1, read as the reverse complement.
GCCTGGGCCGGTTTTACGCTGCCTTCGGCGATCGTCTTGATTCTGTTTGCGCTGGGTATATCCAGCTACGGAGACGTGGTGCCATCTGGCGTGCTGCACGGTCTGAAGGTGGTTGCCGTGGCCGTCGTGGCGCAGGCCGTATGGGGCATGGCTCGTAATTTATGCCCTGATGCGCCACGCGCCACCCTCATGGCTGCAGCCAGTTGTTTTGTGTTGCTGGTTCCATCTATTTGGGGCCAGGTAGCAGTGATTGCCCTGGCAGCCGTCGTCGGTCTGTTGTGCTTCAAGCCGCAACAGGCGTCTTCCGATGACCGGTTCCCTGTGCCGATCACACGCCGGGCCGGCGTGCTGTGGCTGACTGCATTCTTTGCCTTGCTGATTGCGTTGCCGATGGCGGCGACGGTATTCCCGAACCAGTCTCTGGCAATGGTTGACGCGTTTTATCGTGCGGGGGCGCTCGTTTTTGGTGGCGGGCATGTTGTCCTGCCGCTGTTGCAAGCCGAGGTGGTGCCCACTGGGTGGGTCAGCAATGAGTCTTTTTTGGCCGGCTATGGTGCTGCGCAGGCGGTTCCCGGTCCGTTGTTCACCTTTGCCGCGTTTCTGGGCGCCTCGATGAATGTGGCGCCTTCGGGTTGGCTGGGGGCTTGGGTTTGCTTGCTCGCTATCTTTGCGCCCGCCTTTTTACTGGTGGCAGGTGCATTGCCATTCTGGGAAAGCCTGCGCCGCAGCACGCGTATGCAGGCCGCCTTGTCCGGCATCAATGCGGGCGTGGTGGGCTTGCTGTTGGCGGCGCTTTATCAGCCCGTATGGACGAGTGCCATTCACGCGCCGCAGGACTTTGCACTAGCATTGGTGGCATTGATTGCCTTAATGTTCTGGAAGCTGCCTCCATGGTTCGTAGTCCTGGGTAGTGCGCTGGGTGGTTGGTTGTTGAGTATCGTTCTATAGAGGCATAAAGCCAAAGAGGAACTCACCATGTTTTCACACATATTCATCGGCGTTACCGATTTCGAGCGGGCAATGCGTTTTTATGATCGCTTGTTTTCCGTCTTGGATATCAAGCGGCGGTTTTATCATCCGGAAGTGCCTCGGGTGGGCTGGAACCCCGCATCAGGCGGGCGCCCATATTTCGTGATCAGCAAACCATTCAACGGCCCGCACGACGTCGGCAATGGCCAGATGACGGCCTTTCTGGCATCTTCTCGTGAACAGGTTCGTCAGGCATATACCATCGCGCTAGCCGAGGGCGGTACGGACGAAGGCGAGCCCGGTTTGAGACCTCAGTATCACCCCGACTATTTCGGCGCCTATTTCCGCGATCCTGATGGCAACAAGCTTTGCGTGGTGTGCCATCAGCCCGAGTAGGACGTCCCATGTCCCTTTCTGAAGGGCATATTTTCTTTCACAGCCGGTGGCTGCGCAGGTAGCCGGGAAACACGTTATGCATTCCCACGAATTCGTCACCTCGGGACAAGCAGAGCTCTCCACATACATCGTTGGCCAAGGGCGCCCGGTTGTCTTTTTGCATGCCAGCGTCAGCGACCATCGGATGTGGTCGGATCAATTGGATAGCGTGGGCGAAAACGGCATGGCTGTCGCTTATGATCGGCGCGGCTACGGCGAAACGAGATCCGAGACAGAAAGCTATTCTCTCGTCGCCGACTTGATGGCAGTCCTTGAACACGTGTCCGGCGATCAGCCCGCGATCCTGGTTGGCTGCTCACAAGGCGGAAAAATTGCAATCGATGCTGCCTTACAGCATCCCTCGCGTATCGCCGGCCTCGTACTGATCGCTCCCAGCATAAGCGGGTCAAAAGAGCCCGTATATACGCCGGAGATTCACCACCTGATGAGCCTACAGAGGAACGCCGAAAAGGCCGGAGACTTCGACCTGGCGCATGCCATCAAAGCGCGCCTCTGGTTGGACGGACCTCTCGCTACTGAGGGGCGCGTTCAAGGGCAGGCTCGCGAGCTTTTTTTGGAAATGAATCGTGCGGCAGAGCAGGCTGCGGCGGTAGGCGAAAACCTCGATGTCGCTTCGGCATTTGATCGGCTCGCGGAAATTCACGCACCAACGCTTGTCATGTGGGGCGATCTGGACTTTCCGCATATCCAAGAACGATCGCGTTGGATCGCGCAGACGATTCCAAACGGCAAGGCCTGCGAGATAGCTGGCGCTGCGCATCTGCCCAGTCTGGAGCAGCCGCGCACTGTGACGGCGCAGCTTGTGACTTTCTTGAAAGACACTTTTCGCTGAGCAGAACAACGGTGCCGGACCTCGGCTCATGGCGCGCCCGCCTGGGGGCGGGCCTGGCAGTCCCTTCATGCCCCATTTCATCATATAGAACATGTTGCGTATGGTGCGACAACGTTGTATTAAATGAAACGCCATCCCACAATACGCCAGCCTGCAGACGTCAGTCGGCAGCGCACATAACGATCCTGGGAGACATGAATGAAAAGATCCATTGGCGCCTTTGCCCTGGCCGTCTTGGCCATCCCCACCTGGGCCGCAACTGCCTATCCCGACCAGCCTATTACCCTGGTGGTGCCGTATGCGCCCGGCGGAACGGCTGACGCATTGGCTCGCGTTATCGCGCTGAATCTGGGGAAAAAGCTGAATCAGAGCGTCATCGTCGAGAACAAGTCCGGTGCGAGCGGCATGATAGGCGAGGCCTATGTCGCCCGGGCAAAGGCGGACGGCTACACCGTGCTCTACGACGCGACACCGTTGTCGATCAATCCGGCGTTGCACAAAATGAATTTCGACCCCGCAGCCGATCTGATGCCGCTGACGATGGTATCGGTCACGCCCAATATCCTGGTAGTGCCCAAGTCGTCCGCATTGAACAACTTGAACGATGTGGTGGAAACGGCAAAAGCGAAACCTGGACAATTGACGTTCGCCTCGGGCGGCACGGGAACGGTGCAGTTCATGGCGGGCGAGTTGTTCCGGCAGGGCCGTGAGTTGAACATGTTGCACGTGCCTTATAAGAGCGGCGGCCCAGCCATCATGGCCACGGTTGGTGGACAGGTGGATATGATGTTTACGAACATTTCGTCCTCGCTGCCGTTGTTCCAGAGCGGACAGGTCAAAGTCTTGGCAATTACCTCTCCTAAACGCAGTGCGCTGCTGCCGGACGTTCCGACCGTTGCCGAGTCGGGATTGACGGACTATCAGGTCTACGAGTGGAACGGTATGTTTGTGCCGAAGGGCACGCCCGCGGACATCGTCGACAAACTGCAGACAACGATTCGCGAAGTGTTGAAGGAGCCTAGCGTCAAAGAGAAATTCGACTCTCTGGGCGCGGATATCGTGGCTGCGGGCCCAGCGGATTTCAAGCAATTCCTCGACAAGGAGTTTGCCAAATGGGCCGGTGTTGTGAGCAAATCCAATCTCACAAAGCAATGACATCAATATCGGTTTGCGATGAACATGTCCCGTCCTGACATAGCAGTTCCTCACTCCCTCGGCGTGAATCCGCCTGCGCACGTGTTGCCGGCGGGAGCGTGTGACAGCCACATGCATATCTTCGATCCACGGTTTTCACCGTCGCCGCATTGGACGCGTACGCCTCCTGTGGCGCAAGTGAGCGCGTATCGGAAATTGCAGCAGAGGCTAGGCACATCGCGCACGGTTGTCGTCACGCCGTCGACGTACGGCACCGATAATGCCTGCACCCTAGATGCTTTGTCGCAGTTGGGTGACAGTGCCCGTGGTGTTGCTGTGGTCGATGCCAGCGTGCCGCCTGAGGCACTCGATCAACTGGCTGCGAGCGGTGTTTGTGGTCTGCGGGTCAACTTTGTGACACCTCAGTCATGGGGAGAGACAACGGTTGATATGGTGACCACACTGGCACGCAAAATCGCTAGGCTCGGATGGCACATACAGATCTTTGTGCATCCTGAGCAGCTTATTGCGTTGGCGCCGGTTTTGTTCGAATTGCCTGTGCCGTTGGTGATAGACCATATGGCGCGAATCCCGCCCGGCGAGGGCGAGCAGGCCGAGGCGTACGCCGTCCTGCGCCGCTTGCTGGACCGGGGCAATACCTGGGTCAAGTTATCGGGCGCATATATGCGGTCAGTGGTGGGCGAGCCTGATTACGCGGACACGTTGCCGCTGGGGCGCGCGCTGGTCAGCGCTGCGCCAGAACGACTGGTCTGGGGCAGTGATTGGCCGCATACGACCCAGCCCTTGAATAGCGTCAATGATGCGAGTTTGATTGAGGTGCTATATCAATGGTGTGGAACGGAAGCCGTCGTGCGGCGGGTTCTGGTTGACAATCCCTGTCGACTATATGGGTTCACGTCTTGATCGCTACATGTAAATCGGCGCATCGTTTGATGCGCCGATTTACACCCCCCCTGATGCCGAGTCGTAATGGCGAAGCGATTGACCGGCACGAGCACAGAGGATCTCGCCGTTTTTCCTATCTGCGATTTCAGGCGCGCGGCAGGAATTTCTCCGGCATACCAAAGTTGACGTCGCTGGCGGCCTGGAGCGGGGGACAAACACGCTCTCTGCCAGTGACCGCGAAACTGATCATTTTGGCTTGTTCATCTGACCTAATTTTTTTTCCGCCTTCCACGGTGGCATCATCGTGCAGTGTCCACGAGCCACCTCCATGCCGACTGTACATGTAATAGTGGCCCGCGCTGTCAGAGGTGCCGACGGCACCGCCCCTGTGGATGATGATGTCCCTCGGCTCCAGGGCGAGCAACCACTCGGCGCCTGTTTTTTGGTCAATGACGGGGATGCTTACCCCTTTTGTCAGGTCTGTATTCAGGACGAAACGCGCCAGGCCGGCGCTATAGTCCATGGCATTGATATGCAGGTTGAATCGGTCAACCTTGTGGACGTCTGGCGTAATCCACTGGTAAATGCGTTTAACCTTTGTGTCCTGGCTGTCGTTGTCATTCCATCTGACGCTGATATCAGCCTCCGTCGCAGTGAGCGTTTCTACGATTTTCTGCAGATCGAAGTCCGCATGCTCAGGTCTCGTTAGGTTGACATTCTGGCAATAAGCCGCGCCAGCGATTTTAGGTTCGCGTTTTTCTTCGTCATTGACAAGAGTCGACTGTATCTGCAAGACGTTGGTATTGAGATCGTCGAGATCAAAGCAATCGGAAAGTAGCAGCAGAAACTCCTGCGCATCATGCTGACGGCCTACGATTGTGAAGCTTGAGTGATTCGAATTGGCGCAAAAATTTTCTTGCTTCTGCAAGCTGCTAAAGAAATCCCGCAGTTCTCGATCCAAGGGCTTTTCGCTATTGCAGGCGGCTTTGATCAAATCAATGAATGCATTTGCACATTCCTGTTTGCTCTGGTCGGACGCGTTTTGCGCGATATGTTCCAGATGCGCAATGAGTCGCTTTTTGCCAATGGAACCGATCAAAAATTTCAACGCTGTATTGGCATAGCAGGTATGCCCCAGATTGTGAAAACCGCAAAGGCCGGGCCTGGCTATCTCAATGAGACGTTCGATAGTGCTGCTTTGCAGCGGGGTGGCACCCGTCAGATCCAGATCGCGAATTGCAACCTCTGCTTTCGCCGAACCGTAGTGTGTCGATAATGAATGAATAAATAAGCCTAGGACCTGAGCATTTTTCATCTCGAGGTCCCGGGTGAACGTCACTACCGGTTCCCAGTATTTCAGGACGGGAACGTAGCTAAATGCGTAAAGAATTCTGTCATTCAGCGTGAACTGCGCTGCTCGCAATGCAGGATCGCCGTCAATGTCACAAATTTCGATTTGGTGACCCGCGTCGGCGAGGGCGCGGAAGCTGTCTAGGGGAATGGTGTGACGGTGGAAACTGGTGGGGGTCATGATGGTTTGCGTGTCGGAACAACGGCGATGCCGGTTGGTGGCGCGGGAGGTGTACCCACATGGACATCCCACGTTGGTAACGCTGTCTTGCTTACAGTTCCACCATACCCCTGGTGTAACGATATTTTTTCAGCCAAAAAACGAACCCCCAGCGGTTGGAGGGATGTCCAACGTGCTGGGGGCTGCTGGCGGTTCGTTTAAATCAACGGGCCCGTGTCGCCGTCATCGCGATGTACTCAATCGCGATGGCGCTTCCAGTGCTTGTCGCCACGATGCCTGTCATGATCGCGGTAATTGGCGCGCCGATAAGAGTCACGGTGGCCTCGATCCCGGTCCCAGTGATGGCGACGGCCGCCACGGTCATCGTCGGTGATCACATGTCCCAACACACCGCCGGCAGCTGCGCCGCCAAGCGTATACAGGGGATCACCCTCTGACAGCAATGCGCCCGCTACGCCGCCCAGACCCGCACCGATGATTGCGTTACGGGTTTGTTTGTCAGCCAGTGCTGTCGTGCTGACGCCCAATGCCAGCACACCGGCGAGCATGGTTTGAATCAGTCGTTTAGTCATGGTCATATCTTGTTCTCCTATGTCGGCTGTCCCTGCGATGCAGCCAGCATGTCGTATCGAGTAGGACGATAAGTCACTCGTCTAGGGTGAAGTTAGCATCTCAGGCTTGTATCAGTCGCACAGGCCGGGCTACGGTGTGTATAAGCTGTTTCAGTCGCTTTCTCGGCGAAAAAGCAGGCAGTGTCGTTCGTCAGTAATAGAATCTGTAAATCCCGACCCCCAACGGAGCCGTCCTCTCATGCGTCGACAATTAATGCTCTTGGCCTTTCCCCTGCTGGCCTTTCACGGCATGGCATGTGCGCAATCCGATCCCTGCGCCGATGCAGCCACTCAAGCGGATATCAACGAATGTGTAGGAAAAGCTTACAAAAAGGCCGATGCTGATCTGAACGCCGCCTACAAGGAGGCGGCTGCGCGCGTGAAGGGCGATGATGGCCAGCACAAAAAGCTGGTCGCTGCTCAACGAGAGTGGATCAAGTTTCGCGACGCCGAGTGCGATTTCGTCACAGCTGATGCCGGCGGAGGCTCTGCTTATTCAATGGCTTTGTCGGCTTGCTTAACTACATTGACACGAGATCGTACAAAACAACTGAGGGGCTATTTAGTGTGTCCGGAAGGCGACGTTTCATGTCCCATTACCAAACCGTAATCTAAAAAGATTTACGCAGTTTGCTTTGAGCTCATCGGCTGCCGATTTCGTGGAGTCGGCGGCCCTATACACTCTGTATGAGCGCAGATATCGAGGCTGCATCCAGCACCAAAATCGCCACCGAAAAACTCGAAAAAATACGGCGAAATTTTCTCTCTTAACCCTTCATTAGAAGGGCTTTTTACTTACGTGGTCCTGAATCATTTAAGCAGCCCTAACAGGGCTGTGGACTTCGTATATGCTTCGCGCTTTGGTTTGTAAAATCAATAGCTTCTTATTCTCATTCTGCTCTTGGACGGTTGTTAATGTTAGTGCCATTTCTGATCATGCTTCGGGAAGGGATCGAGGCCGCGCTGATTGTTGGCATTGTCGCCAGCTACCTTAAACGCAGCGGTTCTTCGTCGATGATGCCCGGCGTCGTGATCGGCGTGCTGTTGGCAGTTGCCCTTTCTTTTTTTGTCGGCGCAGGACTGCAAGTCGCGATGGCCGAGTTCCCTCAAAAAGAGCAAGAGTTCTTCGAGGGTGTGGTCGGTTTGATCGCCGTCGTGATGCTGACGTCCATGGTGTTCTGGATGCGCAAAGCGGGACCTTCGGTGCAGGGTGATTTGCAAGAGTCTGTGCGTTCGGCACTTGCAGGCGGCAAGCGTCGTGAGTGGGCGCTGATCGGCGTGGTGTTTCTTGCCGTGGCTCGCGAGGGGCTGGAGTCAGTATTTTTCCTGTTGGCGATTTTTCAGCAGAGCGCTGGTTGGCATGCACCATTAGGAGCGGTGTTGGGATTGCTCTGCGCAGTTGTGATCGGCTATGGCATTTACAGCGGCGGCTTGCGTTTGAACTTGCGCCGGTTTTTCCGCATCACGGGTGTGTTCATTCTGCTGGTCTCCGCGGGCCTATTGGCCGGCGTGCTGCGCAAGCTCCACGAGGCAGGCGTGTGGAATCATTTCCAGAATGTCGTGTTTGACATCGACCATGTCCTGCCGATGGACAGTCCTGTCGGCGCAGTGCTCTCGGGCATGTTCGGCTATCAATCCGCGCCGGTGACAGGCGAGATCGTTGTGTATCTCGTTTTCCTGGCGGTGAGTCTTTATTTCTTTCTGCGGCCTAGACCTCAAGTCTTTTCTCAGCCGAAAACTTCTTCTTGATTCTGGGCTAGCACCTTATTCACGATGTCATCTTCACCACAAAAAAAACGCTCCCCTCTGATATGGGTCGCCGTTCTGGCGTCTGCTGTGCTGGCGGTGGCCGGGCTGGCCACGTTCTGGTGGGCCTCGACGGCAAAACGCCCCGCGACGCAGGTTGATGCAAACGCCATCAAGGTCACTATCCATGATGATGTTTGTGAGCCCAACGATATTACGGTACCGGCCGGCCGGACCACGTTCGTGATCACGAACGCTTCGAAGCGGATCCTGGAATGGGAAATCCTCGACGGCGTCATGGTGGTCGAGGAGCGCGAGAACATCGCGCCCGGTTTCTCGCAAACGATGAAGGTCAAGCTGCAGCCGGGCAAATTCGAGATTACCTGCGGCCTGCTGAGCAATCCGCGCGGCACGTTGACGGTGACGCCGTCCGCCGCCTCTGACGCCGAGGCTGCGAAGCCATCTATGGTTGCCTATATCGGCCCGCTGGCTGAATACCGTGTGACCTTGTTGACCCAGGCCGCCGCCTTGCAAAAGGCGCTGAAAGCACTGGACGCAGCGGTCAAGGCAGGCGATCTGGACCAAGCTCGCCAAGCGTACTTGCAGGCTCATCAAGCCTACGCGAGGCTGGAGCCTATGTCGGATCTGTTCTCCGATCTGGATGCGCGTTTGAACGTGCGTCCGGAATATCTCGAAAAGCGCGAAGACGATAACGCTTTTGTCGGATTGTTCCGTTTGGAGCGGGAACTGTATCGCGCAAACAAACTCGACCAAGCACAGCCTATCGTGGATCGCTTGATCGCAGATGCAGACACGTTGCGTGAGCGTGTGCGCGCGCTGAACATCGAGCCGCCGCGTCTGGCGACCGGCGCATCGCGTTTGATGCAGCGTTCGGCCGACCGGTTCGCCAATGATGCGCAATCCTTGCCTGTAGAGGTCGCCACTAACTACCTGCAAGGCAGTATCGCGGGCGCCAAAGGGATCGCACAGTTGCTTTCACCGCTGGTGACCAAAGCGGATGCGGCGCTGCAGGAACAGGTCGATAGCGCATTCACGGCAGTCGATTCGCAGCTGAGCGCTTATCAGCAAAAGCAGAACGACAGTACTAGAGAGGCACTGACTCAAGCGCTGAAGCACGCCGCAGCGACGCTGGAGCAGATCAATGCCAAGCTCGGACTGGATTAATTTTATTTGTACAGGTTTTCATCATGTCAGGCAGTCATTCAGATTCCCGCGAGCCGTCGGGCTCGCTGTCGCGCCGTCATTGGCTAAAGGGCGCAGCGTCCCTGGCAGGCCTGGGCGCGTTGCCCGTCCACGCGCAAAAGCCGCCCGCCGACAGCCAGGTGACCGATGCACCGCACAGCTTGCGCACCGATGAGCGCGTCAGCTGCTGGGGCGAACATCAGGCGGGCATCGTGACGCCGAGACCCTCTGCCGGGATGGTGGCGTCCTTTGACGTCATTGCCACAGATCGCAAAGAACTCGAACGCCTGTTGCGTGGGTTGTCTGAGCGCATTGTGTTTTTGACGCAAGGCGGTGAGGTGCCCAAACTGGATCCTCGCCTGCCGCCCGCGGACTCCGGCATCATGGGTCCCCGCGTGCAGCCGGACGGTTTGACGATTACCGTATCTGTAGGTAATTCGTTATTCGATGATCGCTTTGGTTTGCAGGATCGCAAGCCGAGGCATCTGCAGCGCATGAGCGCGCATCCTAACGATGCACTGGATGCCGCACTGTGCCATGGCGATCTGTCGATTCAGTTCTGCTCGAATACGCCCGATACCAACATTCATGCACTGCGAGACATCATCAAGCAGTTTCCGGATTTGTTGATTCTGCTCTGGAAGCAAGAAGGTACCGTGCCACCGGTGCCAGAAAAACCCGGTGTTCCGCCCGAAAGCGCCAGAAATTTCCTGGGTTTTCGTGATGGCTCAGCCAACCCTAATGCCAACGACAGTACGGCAATGAGCCAGATCGTGTGGGTAGGGCCGGATGACGAGGGCGAACCGGCTTGGGCTCATGGTGGCAGTTATCAGGCAGTACGAATCATTCGGAACTTCGTCGAGCGTTGGGACCGCACACCGCTACAGGAACAAGAGGCCATCTTCGGCCGGCAGCGCGACAGCGGTGCGCCATTGGACGGTGGCAAGACCGAGCACGACGTGCCCGACTTCACTAAAGACCCGGAAGGCAAGAAAACGCCGCTGGATTCACATATTCGCTTGGCCAATCCACGTACTAAAGGGTCTGAAAAGAATCTGATTCTGCGCAGGCCTTTTAATTACTCGAATGGCGTGACCAAGTCGGGCCAGCTCGAGATGGGGCTGCTTTTCATCTGTTATCAGTCCAATCTGGAAAAAGGCTTTATCACCGTTCAGAAACGATTGGACGGAGAGCCGCTAGAGGAGTACATCAAGCCTATCGGCGGTGGATTCTTCTACACGCTTCCAGGGATGCGCGACAAGCAGGATTGGCTCGGGCGTACGCTTCTGAGCGCTGCCTAGCAAGTCGCTGGTCATTGTTTACATTACACAAGGAGATCTCATGCCGTTTTCCCGCAACCGTCTGATCGTCGCAGCGATTTTTGCTGGCGCGATGACGATGCAAGCCCATGCTGCTGTGGCGCCGCTGGAATTGGTCGGGCCGGTAGCCGAGTACAAGCTTTACGTGAATGAGAACATCGACAAGTTTGTCGAGGACGTTCGCAAGTTCACCGATGCCGTCAAAGCCGGCAAGATCGATGAGGCCCGTGCGCTGTTTGCACCTACGCGGATGAGCTACGAGCGTATCGAGCCGGTGGCCGAGCTGTTCAGCGATCTGGATGCATCAATCGACTCGCGTGCCGATGATCATGAGAAAGCCGAGAAAGACCCAGGCTTCATCGGTTTTCACCGCATTGAATATGCACTGTGGGAAGAAAAAAGCACCGACAAGGTCCGCGACGTGGCGGACAAGCTGATGGCCGATGTCCTGGAGCTGCAAAAGCGCTTGTCGCAGTTGACCTTTCCGCCGGAGAAGGTCGTAGGCGGCGCCGCCGTGCTGATGGAAGAAGTCGCGGCGACCAAGATCTCGGGCGAAGAGGACCGTTATAGTCACACCGACCTGTGGGACTTTCAGGCCAACTTCGAAGGCTCGTATCACATCTTTGAATTGCTGCGCCCGTTGGTAGAGCGCGAAGACAAGGCTTTTGTCGAAAAGACGGATGGCAATTTCAAGACTGTGTTCGACACGCTTGCCAAGTACAAAACGGCCGAGGGTGGGTTTCAGTCATATGAGAAACTGAGCGATCGCGACCGAAAGATCCTGGCCGGCCGCGTCAATACGCTGGCCGAGGATCTTTCGCAGATGCGTGGAATGCTGGGCCTGGATTGAGTGAATAGCCGATAGCGCGCCTAAGAGGTGGTGCTGCCCCGACAGATTGATGCCGAGGCAACACCACCTTATTTCCTTTCAGCAACAGCTTTTTCGACGCGGCTGACCAGCAGGTCAATGTCTTTCAGATCAGCCGCAGTCAACACGGGGCCCGGTGAACGCATCGTGGCAGAGCGTATTGCACCGCGGCGCTTGAGCACTTCCTTGCGCACAGCCACGCCCCATTGCGATTGGTTTTCAAAGTTCAGCAAGGGCAGGTAGGTGTCAAAGAGATCGTGCGCTTCTTGCACCTTTCCTGCGCTGTACAGCTTGTACACGCCAGAGAGCATTTCTGGATAAGAGAACCCGGCCATCGGCCCTTCAATGCCGTGAGCGAGTTCTTGCAGCAGGAATACGCCGTTGTTGCCCGTCAGGATCGGTACAGGGCGGGGCAGGGCGGCCCGCATGCGAGTGATCTTGGCTGCGCTCGGGATGTCTTCTTCTTTGATCGCCTGGATTTGCGGATGGCGTTCAACGAGGCGGGCAATGGTCGGCACAGACAGCCAGACCCCCGTGGAAAAAGGAAAGTCCTGCAACACCGTTGGCACATCGCCGATACGCGAGAACACCGCGTTGAAATAACTGAAGATGTCCTCTTCGGTCTTCAGCCCGGTCGCGGGCGCGATCATCACGCCATAGGCGCCAGCCTCTACGACGTCTTTAGTCAGTGCTGCCAATTGTGCAACGCTGGGATTGCTGACGCCTGCGATCACGGGCTTGCCCTGTGCGCGCGCCACGTAACGGCGGACGGTCGCGAGCGATTCTTCCATCGAGAGTTTGGCCGCCTCCCCAGCAACCCCCAGTACGGTGAGTCCGGCAGCACCATGCTTGATATAGAAATCGCAAAGCGTATCGACGCTTTCGAGATCCAAGGCGCCGTCATCGGTGAATGGAGTCTGCGCGACCACAAATAGGCCGCTGAAGGTCTGGGACATCGTTCGTTCCTGTATTTCTGCTTGGTCGGTGTTTGTGTTAGCGCTAATATTAGCGCTAACATTTGTGAGCGTGATGCTAGGGTTATCCCTTGATAGTTCACCGTAGCTCATTCTGCAACCGTGCTATCTTGCTCGCCATGAGTCAGCCACCGACATTCTCCGCTCCGGATATTCTGCCGCCGCCGCGACGCTCCCGACGTGGCGCCGGGCGTGCGACTTTGGCTGACGTGGCTCGCGTTGCGGGAGTGTCTGCACAGACCGTTTCGCGTGTGCTTAACAGTCCCGAAACGGTGCCGCCTGCAACACTAGAGCATGTACGCGCTGCCATTGCCCAGGTGCGATATGTGCCGAATCGGCTCGCAGGCAGCCTGGCCTCCGGACGCAGTAAATTGGTCGCTGCTCTGGTGCCCACTATCGCGTCACCCGTGTTCCAGGAAACGATACATGCTTTGACGCGAGCGCTGGCCGCCAAGGGCTATCAGTTGATGCTGGGCGAGAGCGGCTTTGATGATGCCGATGAAATCGAACTGCTGGAAAACTTGATCAGCCGCGGCCCTGACGGCATTGTGCTGACGCGTGTCGTGCAATCTGAATTGGCCCGACAACGGCTCGCGTTGTCGGGAATACCAGTGGTCGAGACCTGGGATCTGACAGATACGCCGGTCGATATGCTGATTGGGTTTTCACACGAACATGTTGGTGCGGCCGTTGCCGATTTGCTGATCGATCGAGGCAGCAAGGCGCCCGCGTTGGTCTCGGGTAATGACCCTAGAGCGCGCCGGCGCCGAGCCGGATTCGTGAATCGCTTGGTCGCACGCGGGGCTATTCGTGCGGAAGCTGATTTGCCTGTGGTCGAAATCAGCGCCCCTGCGCATTTTGGCGATGGCCGGCGAGCGTTCGTTGATCTACTGGCGCGAGATGGGCATGTTGACGGATTGTGGTGCAGTACAGACGCCCTGGCATTAGGTGCGTTGATCGAGGCCAAAGAGAGAAACATTGCTGTACCCGATCAATTGGCGGTAGTAGGGTTCGGCGATCAAGTCACCTCGCCCTACACCAGTCCGGCGCTCACGACAGTGCGTATTGACGGCCGAAAAATAGGGCAACTCGCCGCGCAATTCATCTTGGAGCGTGCGCGAGGTGAACGGGTCTTGGAACGGATTCAAGACATTGGCTTCGAGGTGATCAAGCGCGCCAGTGCTTGAGCACGGTCGTCGGCATCGCATGTTCTCAAATAAGGAACAACTCGGATGATTTATTCTTAAATAAGGAATAAAATAAAAACCTGTTCTTGATTTGAGAATAAAGAGAGCCAGACATGGAACTCGCGGTGACACCTTCTCGCCATTCCCAATTCCGTTCTGCGATCGAAGCCGCCTTGATTCTGGCTGTTGGAATGGGATTTGGACGTTTCGCATTTACTGCCATCTATCCGCATATGGTCGAGGAGGGCGTGATCAGCATGCAAGGCGGCAGTTGGGCGGCTTCGGCCAACTACGCGGGATATCTGCTTGGCGCGGTGCTTGCCGTGCGGATGCGGGCCCATGATGCGCATCGTCTGTGTATCTGGTCCGCCGTCGGCACTGCGATTTGCCTGGCGTTATTAGCCTTTCTCGATACTACCAGCGCCATCGTTGTCGCGAGAGGAATTGCAGGCATATTCAGCGCGCTTTCCATGGTCGCTGCGTCATTGTGGCTGTTGGAGCACAGGGGCCATGGCAGGGGCGCGCCGCTGTTGTATGCGGGGGTAGGCGTTGGCATCGCCTTGTCCTCGGAAATATTGGTATTGGGAGCGCATACGGGACTCCAGAGCCAGGGCATGTGGCTATTGCTGGGGGTTGTGACATTGGTGCTTGGTTTGGTGGCCGTGCCAGGAATACGTTCGGCCGCTCCTATTTCGACCTCCAATACCGCTCTAGCGACCGACGATGCTGTGACTGTTGCGGCATGGCCTCTGATCTGCATGTACGGCTTGGCAGGGTTGGGGTACATCGTGACGGCGACGTATCTGCCTTTGCTGGTCAAAACGGCGTTGCCCACTCTGGACGCTGCGCATGTGTGGGCCGTATTCGGCCTGGGCGCGGCGCCTTCCTGTTTCCTTTGGCACAAACTCCACCAGCGCATCGGTACGAGAAACGCATTGCTCGCCAATCTGGTGCTGCAGGCTATTGGCGTCGCCCTTCCGGCTGTGTCGCAATCTGCCGCCAGTTATCTGCTGAGCGCGCTGCTGGTGGGTGGCACCTTTATGGGAACCGTAACCATAGCCATGCCGGCCGCACAACGTGTCGCCCGGGCAACGGGCAGGAACCTGCTCGCGGCAATGACGCTGGTCTACGGTGTAGGCCAGATACTCGGGCCGGCGCTGGCTGAACGCTTGTATGCGTCCAGCCAGAGCTTTTCCAGCTCGCTTTTGGCGGCAGCGGCGGCCTTGCTCGTGGGGGCGTTGCTGTGTTTTCGGCTGTAGCGGTTCTGCATGGCTGTCATTGCGGGTTAACATACCCGTTGCTCCGGGGTGCACGCCAGTGCTGAGATTCAGACCCGCGAACTTGACCCGGTTCATACCGGCGTAAGAAGAGCATTGACCTTGACAGGGCCGCGCGTATGGCCGGCCTGTGCAGGCGGGCTTCGGAGCTTCCATGTATAGGACTCACGAAAGCCATGAACTACGCCGAACCGCCTGACGCTGATATTCTCGAATTCATCGCCCAGGATGGCTGCACTGACGAGCAGTTCGATCAGCTCGCCTTGCGTCTGTTTGCCTACCAATACAATGCCAATGCGCCGTTTCGCAGCTTTTGCCAGCGGCGTGGCGCGACCGTACGCAACGTGAAGTCATGGCGCGATATTCCGGCTGTGCCCATTGACGCTTTCAAGGCAATGGAGCTGCGTTGCGAGCCGCCGTTGCCGGCCGAGCGCGTTTTCATGACCAGTGGGACGACTCGCGCCGATATGCGCGGGCGGCATTTTCATCCTCGGCTGGATGTTTACGATCTGTCGATGACGCGCAATTTCGCCCAGCGCTTTATGCAGGGCGTCGAACGTATGCCGATGGGGATTCTGTTTCCGGACGAGATCGCCATGCCTAACTCGTCGTTGGCGCATTATCTGGCCTTGGCGAAATCCACATTCGGCAGCGCAGGCAGCCGTTACTTCATGTCGCCGGAAGGGATCGATCTAGAGGGGCTGTGGTTGCGGCTCGAGCAGGCCGAGCGCCTTGGTGAGCCGTATGCCCTGCTGGGGGCGAGCTATAGCTTTGTGCACGTGATTGACGCGTTGCGCCAGTCGGGCCGGTCTTTTCATCTGCCACCGGGCAGCCGTATTCTCGATACGGGAGGGTACAAGGGCCAATCCCGTGAACTCCCATTGGAGGCCTTCTACGCGGCGCTGACCGAGCTGTTAGGCGTGCCACGTGAACTGTGCATCAATATGTATGGCATGACGGAGTTGAGTACGCAGTTTTATGACGACGGCAATGCGGTGGTGCCTTCTGTTAAATCCGGGCCTCATTGGATTCGCTCGCGTTTGGTCGATCCCGCAACGGGGAACACGGTACCGGATGGTGAGCGCGGCATCCTCGCGCACTGCGATCTGGGTAACTTCAATTCGGTCAGTACGATTCTCACTGAAGACGTGGGTGAACCGGCCGAGAATGGTTTCCTGTTGTTGGGACGCGCCGAGGGGGCGCAGGCCAAAGGCTGCTCCTTAGCTGTCGAAGAGTTCATTCGGTCGGCGGCATCATGAACACACTGCGGGTCGAGGCCGGCTATTTACCGGGGCTGTCAGCCAATGAGGCGCAGTGGCAGATATTGCCATTTGCTCAAGGAGCTCAACACGTCGAGGTATCGGTGCCGGTGTTGTCGCCGGATCAGATGAGGACGCTGGCCGAACGCGTCAAGCGAGCGAGTGCGCAGCATCTCAAGACTTTGCCGGTATCGGAGATTATTTCGGTCATCGATCGTGCGGTTGCCCGTTTGCTGGATTCCAATGATCCGTATCGCCAGCGAGCAGATGCCTTGTTGCCGCTGGTCAGCGGTTATGACACAGAGATGGTGCGCCTGGGGCTGACTGGTTTTTTCAAGACCTTCAGGGCGCCACAGCTGCATCGGTTCATCGTTGAAGATTTCGCCAATCCCAAGGTCCTGGATGCTTTTCAACCAGCCCCAAAGGGTGGCGCGGTGCGAGCCTATGGGCCCGAGTTGTTGGTGCATAGCTGGGCGGGGAATGTACCTGCCTTGTCGTTGTGGAGCTTCGTTTGCGGCTTGCTGGTCAAGGCGGGCAATATCGGCAAACTTCCTAGCGCTGAGCCCTTATTTGCGGGATGGTTTGCGCGGCTGCTGGCCGAGGTGCATCCGCCGTTAGCGGATTGCTTTGCGGTAGTGTGGTGGCGCGGGGCCGGCGGCGAAGACGCAGACGCACTCTATGCTCAGGCCGACACGGTGGTGGCCTACGGGGGCAATGATGCACTGCAGGCGATTCAGCGACGTCTGCCTGTTACGACACGATTCCTGCCGCATGGACATAAGCTGGGTTTCGGCGTGATCAGCGCCTCTGCGCTTGACACGTTAAAGGCGCCTGCCCTTGCACGACGTGCCGCCTGGGACGTGATGCGTTACGACCAGCAGGGGTGTTATTCGCCGCAGGTGTTTTATGTGCAGCGTGGCGGACAGGTTGCTCCACGCGAATTTGCCGGCTACCTTGCCGGCGAATTGGCAAATCTGCAGCGCCGCTATCCGCGGCGTGCATTGGATCTGGCGGAATCGGTATCGCTGGCGAAATGGCGGCAGGCCATCGAGTGGAATACCTCAGCTCCATCCGGCGTTGACGGGCTGATCGGCGACCATGAGGCGCAATGGAGTGTTGCCTATACGGACGATGCTCAACCGCTGGCGCCGTCTGCGTTACAGCGCAGCATCGTTGTTGCGGCTATCGATGCTTTAGATGATGTGGGGCCGACGGTGCAGAATCGCAGCGCGTTCCTGCAGACTGCGGGCGTCGCCGCTACACCGGAGGAGCTCTACCGTGTGGCCGAGCAGCTCGGGGCAGTAGGCGTGACGCGCATCAGCGCCATTGGATCGATGAGTATGCCCGAGGCCGGCTGGCATCATGATGGCCGCTTTAATCTGCTTGACCTGGTTCGCATGGCCGAAATCGAGCAATCGGCTGAGGCGGCGGCTGAGCCCTTCGCTCCGTACGAGCCATGAGCGTGGATTTGGATAAGCCCTTTCTCGATATGCGGCAGGTGGTGTACACCTATGCGGGTGGGCGGCCTATTGTGGACGGTGTTGACTGGCAATTGAAGGCCGGCGGTTTTCATTGTCTGGTCGGCCGCAGTGGTTGCGGCAAGACGACATTGCTCAAGCTCGCTGCCGGCCTGTTGGTGCCGCAATCGGGGCGTGTCGAACAATGGGATGGAAAGCGTGTCGTGCCCGGGCCGCAATTGGGCTACATGTTTCAGGCTCCGACACTATTGGAGTGGCAACGCGTCATAGACAATGTGCTGTTGCCGGTATCGTTGCAGCGCCGGCTGCTCGACGATGATGTCACGCGAGCGCAGGAGCTGTTGGCCATGTTGGGACTAGCGCAGCATGCGCAACACTATCCCCGGCAATTGTCTGGCGGGCAGCAGAGCAGGGTAGCCTTGGCGCGGGCGCTGATACTGGAACCTGCACTGTTATTGTTGGATGAACCGTTTGCGGCGTTAGACGCTATCACGCGCGGCGAACTGCAGGATGATCTGGTGCGGATGTGCCGCTCGCGCGAGACGACGGTGTTGTTCGTCACGCATGACATAGGCGAGGCGGTTTATTTGGGTGATCGTATCGGCGTCATGCACGCAGGGCGATTGCTGGCTGATATTCCAGTGGAATTGCCTGCCCCTCGTACGCAGTCCATGCGTCATGGTGCGGCGTTCAATGCGTATTGCGCGCAGATATTCGACACGATGACGGGTGTGACGAAATGAGGCAGGTGCTGAGCCGCCGTGTGCTGCCCGTCGTGTTGCTGATTGTGCTGTTAGGCACATGGGAGCTCGTCGTGCGGCAAGCGGGCATTTCCGCGCTCGTGTTGCCTGCGCCGTCGGCGGTGGTGCGCACGTTGTGGACGACGCTCTCCTCGGGATATTTATGGCCGCACATCGGGGCCACGCTGGCAGAGATGCTATTGGGATTGGCCCTTGGCGGTGCGGCGGGGCTGGCAATGGGCATCGCGTTAGCGGAATCAGTATTGCTCGATCGCGTCTTCAAGCCTTATGTCATCGTCAGCCAGGTGGTGCCGAAGCTGGCGCTGGCACCGCTGTTTGTGCTGTGGTTCGGTTTTGGCATCGCACCTACCGTGGTGATGACGGCGCTGATCTGCTTTTTTCCGCTGATGGAAAACACGTTGACCAGTTTGCGGCAGGTCGATCCGAATCGCCTGCAGTTGTTCCGCATGTTGGGCGCGTCGCGTACGCAGACGTTGTTGCGGCTGAAACTTCCGGCGGGATTGCCGGGAATTTTGGCGGGATGGCGCGTCGCGCTGGTGCTAGCCCTGGTTGGCGCCGTCGTCGGTGAATTCATTGGCGCCAGCCGTGGGCTGGGCGCAGTCATTATCGCGGCGCAGGGCATGATGGATACCCCGTTGATGTTCGCCGCGCTGACCGCTATCGCTGCCATCGGATTGTTGTGCTACCAGGCAATGCTGATGATAGAGCGGCGTTTGTTGCGTCCGTATGGCGATCATCTTTGAAATCTATCAGGACTTTTTCATGCTTTCTTCGCCCTCTCGTCGTGTCTTCTTGACTGCTGCTGTGAGTCTGACTATCACATCGTTTTTTGCATCGATTGCGCGGGCGGAAGACGCAGTGTCCGGCAAAGTCACGTTGGCAGGTTGGAGCAAACCCATCTCGGAAATCACCAATCTGTTGGTGGAACCGGACAAGGGATTTTTCAAGGCCCAGGGTATAGAGCTAGTCTATCTGCCCGGTACCGGCGGCGGTGATGCCATTCGCAATATGCTGAGCGGGCAAGCCGATGTGGCCTTTACCGATCCCGGGTCCTTTTTCATGGCATTGGACAAGGGCGAGAAATTACGCGCGATCTATGACATCTATCCGCAGAACGTTTTCAACGTAGTCTCGCTCAAGTCCGCCAACATCACACGCCCAGAGGATCTGAAAGGCAAACGTATAGGTGTCTACAGTCTGTCCAGCGGTACACGGCAAAATCTACTGGTGATGCTGCACCAGGCAGGTTTGAACGAATCCGACGTGGAGATCGTCGTTACAGGCGTGTTGAACTTTGCGCCGTTACTGCAGGGGCAGGTCGATGCTACTGCTGCTACGGACACGGGTCTGCTGGTTGGCAGACGGCGCGGTTTGGGCGATGTCAACGTAATGCAGGTGCGTGATCACATCAACGTGTCCAGCGATTTGTTCGTTGTGCGCGAAGAAACCTATCAACAGAAGCAAGCCTTACTGCGTGCGTTTCTCAAAGCCTATCGGGACAGTGCTGCCTGGATGATTGCTCAGCCCGAGGAGGCCGCTACGTTGGCGGGCAAAAGGGCGATCGACGGCACAGACCGGGACATCAACCTGGAAGTCATCCGATTACGTAACGATTCAGCGATGGCACCTGCGGGCTCAGATGGAGCCAAGCGCGCACTGGGCGCTTTTGATCTGGTGCTGCTGCAAAAGGCTGCCGACGCTTATCGTCATCTGGGCTTGATCCAGCATTCGATTGACGTCTCGAGCGTTGTAGACACCAGCTTGTTACCGGAGTCTTGATATGAGCGCCACCCCGAAATTCGCAGGAAAAGTCGTGTTGGTGACAGGCGCCAGTCGAGGCATCGGCGCTGAGATCGCCCGCAGCTTCGCTCGAGAAGGTGCAACCGTCGTCGTCAACTATTTGAGTAACGCAACCGCGGCCGAGGCGGTGGTCGCGCAATGCCAGGCAATGGGCGGCGATGCCTGGGCGATACAGGCCGATGTAGGCTCAGTCGAAGCAGTGCAGGACATGGTCGACGCGATAGTGCAGGAGGCCGGCCGGCTTGATGTGGTGGTCAACAACGCGCTGCGCCACTATGCGTTCGATCCGCGACGCCGTACGGTATTCGACGATCTGACGTGGCAGGATTATCAGTCGCAATTTGATGGAGCGGTGGGTGCGGCCTTTCATGTTTGCCGTGCCGCGTTACCGCATTTCAAACAGCGGGCTCAGGGGTGCATCGTCAATATCTCGACGAACCTGGTCGAGAACCCGGTGATTCCGTATCACGACTACACTACCGCCAAGGCCTCATTGCAGGCATTCAGCCGTAATCTGGCGGTTGAATTGGGCCCGTTTGGCATCCGGGTGAACTGTGTCGCAGCGGGTCTGGTCTATCCGACCGACTCCAGCGGCGGAACCCAGGAATCATTCCGCGATTCGTTGATCGCTGCCACGCCGTTACGGCGTATCGCCAGACCGGAAGATATTGCGGGGCCGGTGCTATTTCTGGCCTCGGATTGGAGCGGCTTCATGACGGGGCAGGTTCTGTTTGTAGATGGTGGCTTGGTGATGCGCTAATCTGCTGATCTTACGCTTCGGGTTTTTGTCCCCGACTTCTGGATAAACGCACCACTGTATCTGTGACGCTCAAATTCTGGTTGTACTTTTCTCCGTTCTGGGTACCCATCGCGTTGATGTTGACGCGCCGTGTACCTATCTCCATGGCGGCTCTGG
Organism: Bordetella genomosp. 4; assembly: GCF_002261185.1. Classification (GTDB taxonomy): domain Bacteria; phylum Pseudomonadota; class Gammaproteobacteria; order Burkholderiales; family Burkholderiaceae_B; genus Bordetella_A. The sequence continues at coordinate 76,596 of NZ_NEVQ01000020.1, read as the reverse complement.
CAGCCGCCATGGTGTCGGCAGCCTTGTATGGGTTTTCAGGCGAGGCGACAGTCGCCCCAACATTGTCCTCTGCCGGCGTTGAGCTGCTAAAGGGCGCTTGGCTGGCCATGCCGATTGTCAGCGTGATCTTGGCGGGGCTGTTGTTTCACTCTCTGATCAGTACGTGCTGGTCGCCTCGGGTCCGCGGGCAGCAGGCGGATACATCTGCGGCAGATCTTCGATTGACGGTATTTGGCGCCTGTTTTCTCATAGGCCCGTTTACAGAGACGGCAACAGGTTTTGGAGTTGGGCTGGTGGTTTCGCTGGGTATCCTGTTGCGCGCAGGTCTTCCCAAACACGAAGCTATCGTCTTCTCGCTGTTCAGCCAGATACTGGTCGCTTGGGGGGCGTTTGCAGTCGGGACGATGCTCGGGTTCTCGCTGGCCGGTATCAGCGATCCTCGGGAACTGGGATGGCGATCAGCCGTATTGGTGACACCTATTCTCATTGCCTGGCTGGGTGTCTATTGGTCGATGTGCCGTACTCTCGGGCTTTCCAATCGGCCTCGAGACCTGATTCGAGAAGCGCTTTGGATCGCCGCGATCTTGGCAGGGTTGGTAACGCTCAGCCGCTACGCCGATCCGGACATGGTCGGGTTGATGGTGTTGGGAAGCGCCGCAGCACTTTACGGTTTTTTTAACGGCGGACAGTCGCTGCGAACGAAACTCACCGAGGCGGCTCCTTATGTGGCGCTGTGCGTCTGCCTCGTGGCGTGCCGTTTTTGGCCTGTGCTCCACGAGTCTTTACTGAGCGTGCAGATCAAGCCTTTTGCCGATGAAATGGCTTGGCCCGTGCTGTTGTCGCCGGTGTTCTGGTTGATGCTGATCGGACTGGGCTTTGCCTTACTGAAAGCCCCGTTGCGAGACGTCGGCCGTGTGCTGATGACGACGTGGCAGCGTGGCAAGATCACCGTTGGTGTGACGCTGTTGTTTGTTATTTGTGCACGGTTCATGATGGCCGGAGGCATTCCGGGAATCTTGGCGCACGAGCTGCAGGCAACGATCGGTACTTCTGCCGCGGTTGTGCTTTCCCCGGTTTTGGCTGCGATCACGGGGTTTTTGACAGCGAGCAACGCAGCATCGAACAGTTTGCTCATGCCCAATGTTGTGGGGTTGGCGCACGCGGGGAATTGGAGTGTGGAATGGATCGCGGCTATTCAGAACGTTACAGGTAGCGCGTTGTCCATGTTGTCGCCTGTGCGGATTGTCATGGGCTGCGCCATCGCGGCGCTCGGGGCAGGGGCGATGGGCGGTATTTATCGGCGAGCATGGCCTCTGGGCCTGATACCGGTGACGTTAATGGTCGCCGCCGCTGGTGTCGTGGTGACGGTAACGCATTAACTGTGTCTCCATTGCCCGTAGAGCGATATGATGGCTTTACTGAAACTCAGCCAAATAGAATAGTTATCCGATCTGGATAATTTAGACGCCGCTATGAACCATCTCCCCGCTACGCCCAACATCGCCGCTTTACGCACGTTCGTGGTCAGCTTTGCGGATCTGTTATCCCGCCATTCTGACGAGCCGACGATCCTGCGCGAGGGCGGTGCATTATTAAGCGAACTGGTGTCACGAGACGATTGGTTGCCTGACGAGTATGCGCAGCCTGACCCTGTTTACTACCGTCAGTATTTACTGCACGCCGATTCCGCTCAGCGGTTCTCGGTGGTGAGTTTTGTCTGGGGGCCGGGGCAAGTCACTCCCATCCATGATCATACGGTATGGGGTTTGATCGGCATGCTGAGGGGTGCGGAGTACTCGCAACCGTATGTGCTGAACCCTTCAGCCGGTGTCACAAAATCAGGGGATGCTGTCAGGTTGGAGCCCGGACAGGTAGAGGCTGTTTCCCCTACCGTCGGTGATGTACACCAAGTCTCTAACGCCTACGACGATCAGGTTTCTATCAGCATTCATGTATACGGTGCGAATATCGGCGCCGTGAGCCGTTCCGTTTATACGCCGGAGGGTGAGCGCAAGCCGTTCATCTCTGGCTATCACAATACAAGCCTGCCCAACCTTTGGGATATTTCCAAAGAGCTCAAACGCAAATAGGCACTGGCGGCGCACTTGGGGGCAGAATCCACGAGTTATACGGTTTTCTTGGAGGCTCTTTGGCGATTTGCTCGCCCTCGTCCATGTCATGGCTAGTGCGCGGTCTTTGCGCGATCTCGCGCATAGGTTAAAGCAAGTCCCAGCACGGTTATCGCTTCTGTCTCGTTGCTGATCTGCAGGGTACGCATGGCAGTGATGTAATCTGCTCCGGCACTAATGAGAGTCTGGGCACTAAGCCGATCGCGTTTCTTGCATAGATCCATCAATGGGCCTACAGTGGGTACTCCCGATGCGATTAGCCCCTTTAGTTGAGAAGTCTTACCCTCCTCGGCCCACATCATCATTACCTCATCAATCTGTACTCCGGAAAGTTGCAAGAACGTCAGCGTTGCACGCGTCTTCGTGCCGACAGGCATCGCGATTAGTTGCAATAGGGCTTTTTCTCCCGTTGATACGTCCGCGCGCATCACGCGTCTTGCAGCGAAGAGGTTGTTGGAATCGGCCGCTCGCAGCAGCGCGATGGATGAATCAGCTCCACTTATTATCAGCGCGCTTCGTACAGCAGCGATGGCTTTTTTTTGGACAGAGGTCCCGATGGAGTCGATCTCACGATACGTCAGCATCAGTGTTGTATGAATATCTACTCCCCAAGCAACCAATCTGCCTGCTGTCTCGTAATTGTTAGTTTGTATTAGGTTCAATAATGCGGTTGGCCCATCTGCACCGAGCGCAATCAGTCTTTTTGCCAGATTCCTATCATGACTCAGGGTCGCCTCGATAAGTGCCTGAACGCCGTCTGTGAAGGCCGGAATGATCGTGCGGGCAGTGTCCTCGTCGCCTCGTGCAAGGAGCTCAATGAGCGCGAGGGTGGCCACGGGTTTTCTGAGCGAACTGATTGCCTTCGCTAAATCTTGGGCGGTGTTCATGTCTGTGGCTTTCACGCGATCAATGAACGCCTCGGTCGCGCTCATGCCGCCCTTGATTAACGTTCGTATTCCGCGGAGGTTGCGATCTTGACTCAGTTTCTGCAGGGCGGCAATTCGGTCGACCCCCTTATCTAGCACTAGCGCCACATCCACCACGTCTTCGCGTTCGGCTGCGGATAATAGCAGCTCCATCCTCTTGTCTGGTGGCGAGGACTGTATTCTATTGTTTGTCTGTTTGTTCAGAATGAGTTGTCGCTGTGCGTCGCCCGTTGACAGTGATGTGTGTTCTTTGGGCAGTGCTGACCAAGGTACTCCTGCAGCAATTAATAGCTTTGCTTCCGGAAGCCGATCTTTGTGCGTCCGATGGCCCCAGTAATGACAGGCCCCCGGACTGGTGAACATCTTGACGCCTGCATTGAGAAATTTCGTGGTCGTGGAAAGGTCTCGTTCGAGAGCGTAGTCATTCACAATTTTCTCTGGCTTCTTCAAAGACGCAATTACTGCTCTTACCGCGTAGATGGTCTCATGATTTAGCAACTCATCCCACACGAGTGTTCTCACATTCACCGCTTTGCTCAAAGCGGTCATGGCGGATGTGTTCTTGCTTTTCGCTAGAGACAACATCAAAACGGTCATCATGCGACCGGAAGGCACCGCATGTTTTCTCTGCGTACCTTTTTCGATGAATAGTAATTTTCTGGCTAGCTGGTCCGCATTATCTCTGGCGTCTTTCACTAGGTTGATCAGCGCTGTCGTGACATCCGCCCCGCCCAGGATCAACCGCTTCGATAACCCTGTTTTGTCTCCAATCACCGCTGATGTCAGCGCGTCTGAGCCTTTGGCTCCGAGTAAAGACAATGTTCTTAGAGCGCGCAAATCGTCGTCCGCAGCCGTATAATCCATCGCGCTCGGAGGGTCTGTCCAGCTCAACGGACCGGCCCATTCCGGGGCGCGCATTGCCCTCGTTTCGGGCATACGGCTTTTCGTAATAGCCATCACCAGCGCATCCGAAGCGTCCGCTCCCAACGATCGTAGCAACTTCACTGCGCCGGCTTTTGTCACGTCGGACATACAGTTGTCTTGAATCACCATTCTCAGAGCGTCCGATGCGGCCGCACCAGCCGAGATTAGGCGCTCAGCTGTTTTCGTGTGACCTTTCGCAGCCGCATACATCAGCATATGTGTTCGGTCGTCACTGGCGCCCGCATTGATCAGCGCATCGGCCAATTCGACGTTATCGGTCGGTGTGTCGATCGCATACATGAGCGGGGTGTGTCCTGTGCTATCCCTGCTATTGATCAGGTCGCCCGGCAGCGCATGAGAGGTTTGTGCCAGGTACAGAGCAATTGAAATACTCCCCAGCTTTATGGCGGCATGCAAACAATTTTGACCGTTATCGAACAAGCCATCGGCTACATTGAGCGAACCCCGGTCTATCAATGCTTTAAGCGCGACTGCATCGTTGGTTTTCAAGGCCCGCAGTGCATCGGATTCCGGGGCCGGAGTTTGAGCATTCAGCCTCAGCGCCAAGTCCTGTGAGCCGTTTATTGGAGAGAGATTCGGAGAGGGCTGGAATTTGCTGTGCATCTGGTTGGCCTCTAGGAGCAAAGAGGCGGTTATGTGTTAAGTGGTAATCGCTGCCGCTGGTAGCTACCCCAATTGCCAGGGATCAGAAACACCTGTGTGATGGAATGTTCCAGCGCGTGCTAAAAATAGGACGAAAAGGAAATTTGAGGCAGATGGCGATCAGAAAACTGACTGAAGTCATTTCGCCTAATGTCAAACATTGCCCGTAACCCTCTGATTTTGAAATCATTCCGATGGACCTCGTCGCGCTTGAGTATTTTTATGTCGTCGCACAGGCTGGCAGCGTGTCTCGTGCCGCCTCCGATTTAGGTATTGAGCAGTCCACGTTGACCCGGCACATCACGCGCCTGGAGAATAGCGTGGGCATGAGGCTCTTTCACCGTTCGGGACGGGGGATGGTCCTGACAGAGAAGGGACAGGCAATGTTCCGGGCAGCGGAAGAGGTTGTGGGCGCTGTGTCACGCGCGCGCCGCACAGCGGCAGAGCTGGCTTCGTCCGGTCCAGGAAAAATTACCATCGCGTCACAGCCGACTATCGCGAACACGACTTTTGGGGCAATTGGCCATGCATTGAAAGCGCAGTTCCCACGTTCGACGATCCGATTTGTCGAAGGGCTGGGATCTCACATCATCAGTATGCTGCAGGACGGCGAGGTCGATGTGGCTCTCTTATATCAGCCTACGCAGTCCAAACTCATCGACTATGAGGAACTGCTACGCGAAGATTTGTACTGCATTTGCTCATCATCGATGACCAGTCCGCGCACCAAGTTCAGCGGTGCGGAGTTGCTCAAACTGCCTATGGTGCTGCCCAGCACTGCGCATGGTCTGAAAACCTGGCTGGAGGCTCTGGCTCAGGATATCGGCCAACCGCCGAATATCGCCATTGAGTGCGATGGCTCCACGCATTTGATGCGTAGGCTGGTGCAGCAAAACCATGGCTACACCATTTTGCCCCTGGCGGCGGTCACGGCAGAGCTGGCCGCGGGAACGCTGAAGGCCGTACGTATCGACCATCCCAGAGCCACCCGTACGGTCGCGTTGGCGACACCGCGCGGGCGGGCTCAGGTGGATAGTTACTGGACCGTTGTACAAATCATCAAACAGACTGTCGCGGATCTGGTGCGCTCCGGTCAATGGCCGAACGTTCAGGCTACGCCTGGATCCGCTTGTCAGGCGTGATCTGCAACGGATCGGTGACCAGTTCGAGGACGGCAACGCCACCGGCTTTTTGCGCGCGCTCGAATGCCTGGGGAAAATCGGCCGCGTCCTGCACACGCTCTGCGTAGGCACCCAGCGAGGTCGCCAAGCCCACATAATCCGAGCCGTGAATACGGGTGCCTGACACACGGCCCGGATATTCGCGTTCCTGGTGCATGCGGATGGTGCCATACATGCCGTTATTGACGAGCAACACGATCAATGGGGCACCGAATTCGACGGCGGTTGCGATTTCCTGCGGGTACATCATGAAGCATCCGTCGCCTGCGACGCAGACAACCGGGCGTTGACCCTTGAAGCGCAACCCGGCGGCGACTGCGGCGGGCAATCCATATCCCATTGCACCGCAGGTCGAGGCCAACTCAGTTCGGGCCGTGCGATAGCGGTAATAACGGTGCAGCCAGACAGAGAAGTTGCCTGCTCCATTCGTCAAAATGGCGTCCTCTGGCAGCACCTCATTCAGATGCAGCATGACTTCGGTGAGATCTACGCCATTGAGCGATGGGTTTGGTTCACGGCGCGACGTGAATGCGACAAAGGCTTCACGTGCCTGGGCTGTGCGCTGACTCCACGGAGCTTGGTTCGGGGCTTGCAGTTGCACCAGCGCACGCAGGGCGGCGTCCGAGGTAGCCTGAATCGCCAGGTCTGGCCGGAAAACGCGCCCGATCTCATCGGGCGACGGGTGGAAGTGAATCAGTTTCTGTTTCGGCGTGGGCAGGTCCAGCAGCGTATAGCCGTCGGTGGGCACATCACCCAGGCGCGTGCCGACAGCGATAATCAAATCCGAATCCTGCACTAGGGCTTTTAGTGCCGGGCTCATACCCAGGCTCATATGGCCAACGTATTGCTTGTTCTCGTTGTCCAGCAGGTCTTGGCGGCGGAACGAACAGGCCACGGGCAGATTCCACGCCTCGGCAAAGGTACGGAGATCCTCGCAGGCTTGAGCCGGCCAGTTGCTGCCGCCAATGATGACGAGAGGACGCTGTGCAGTCTGCAAAGCGGAGGCGATCTGTTCCCGCGTGGCTGCACTGACCTCAGATGTTTGCAGTTGAATCGGCTGGCAATCGGGGGCGGTCGTGAGTTCGGTCAGCATATCCTCCGGCAGCGACACGACCACTGGCCCGGGACGGCCTGAAACGGCAACGTTGAATGCTTTGGCCAGCAGTTCGGGAACACGATGCGGGTCGTCGATTTCGATGACAAGCTTGGCGATGCTGCCGAAAAACTGTTGGTAGTCCACTTCTTGAAAAGCCTCGCGGCCACGATGGCTGCGGGCGATCTGGCCCACGAACAGGATCATCGGCGTGGAGTCCTGCTGAGCGATATGCAGACCAATGCTGGCATGTGTGGCGCCGGGGCCGCGCGTCACCATGCAGATGCCGGGTTTGCCCGTCAGCTTGCCATCGGCCTCGGCCATGTTGGCCGCTGCACCCTCGTGTTTGGTGACGATCAGATCGATCTGGTCTTCGACGTCCTTCAGGGCGTCCAGGACTTCCAGGTAGCTTTCACCTGGAACGCAGAATACCCGCTCTACACCGTGAGCGACGAGCGAGGAAACGAGGGCACGGCCAGCGGTGCGCCCGGCCTGTTGGACTGGAGTGTTCATGGGCGAGTGTCAGTAAAAAAGTCAGTCGCCTTGGGCGGATCGGCGCGATGCCGGGGCTTGCGGCAATGGATGGCGGCAGGTTATCCCGCTTTAGGGGCGTTATGCGCTGCATTTCGTGCATACCTGATGTGCCGAATCCGCATAGCGGTTCCCTACGCGCGCGTATAGCATCGTCGATGCTGCTGGTCCGAAAGATGTTCCTGATCGCGGCACATAAAGGGGATTGTTCCCAGAAAAACGAGACATGACCGCTCCTACGAACTACACAACCTCGATTCCTCAAGATACGAGCGAGGCGGCCGATACGAAGCCCGTCGCTGCCAAGCCCCTACCTGCGGTGCTAAAGCAGGTGCACTGCCTGGACGATTTTCAGCCGCTTGCTCGCAACAAGCTTCCTCGACAGCTCTATAGCTACATTGCCAATGGCGCGGACGATGAGGTCTCGATGGGCCGGAACCGCCAGGCGTTCAACCGTTGGGCGTTTTCTCCGCGTGTGCTGGAGGGCGTCGAAAAACGCACGCAAGGCATCACGTTGTTCGATCAGCAGTACGCGAGCCCATTTGGGATCAGCCCCGTGGGATTGGCGGCAATGTGGAGCTATCGCGGGGATATCGTCCTGGCCAAGACGGCTCGTGAGCATCGCGTCCCGGCGGTCATGAGCGGCGCATCGCTCATCCGGATGGAAGACGTCGCCGAGGCGGCCCCCGGGACGTGGTTTCAGGCCTATCTGCCGGGAGATGAAAAGCGTATCGCAGAGCTGCTGGCGCGTATTGAGGCGGCGGGCTTTGGCACCTTGGTCCTGACAGTGGACTTGCCGGTCCAGGTGAATCCCGAGCGCTATGTGAAAAATGGCTTTTCTACGCCGCTGCGGCCCAGTGCGCGTTTGGCCTGGGACGGCATCAGCCATCCACGTTGGCTGGCGGGGACGTTTTTGAGAACTCTTACCCGCCATGGCATGCCTCATTTTGAAAACTGGCGTGCCGAGCGCGGTGCGCCGATTCTGTCAGCATCGGTGAAGCGCGATTTCGTCGCGCGCGACCATCTATGCTGGGAACATGTCAAAGTTGCCCGCAAGCTCTGGAAAGGTCCCCTGGTCATCAAGGGGATCATGCGCAAAGAGGATGCCCAGCTCGCGCGTTCGGCAGGAGCGGACGGCATCATCGTATCCAATCATGGCGGACGTCAGTTGGACAGCGCGCTCTCGCCGCTGGACGTGTTGCCAGAGATCGCCGAGACGGCCGAGGGCCTCGTCGTGATGATGGATAGCGGTATTCGGCGCGGCACAGATGTCCTGAAAGCGCTGGCTTTAGGGGCCCGCTGTGTTTTCAATGGCCGCTCGTTCAACTATGCTGCAACCGTGGCGGGCGAAGCGGGCGTGGCACATGCTATCCACATTCTGCGCACCGAAGTCGATCGTGATATGGCTTTGCTGGGGATCAATCATCCCTATGAGATCGACCACACGTTATTGCGCAGGGCACCTCTCTAGGGGCCGGATATCGCCGGCAGGCAGGCTGATCCCCACAGATCATCGCCAAGGTTCAGGCTGACTGGACTGGCCTTGGATCATTGAATTAGAAAATCCAATATTGAGGAGCGTATAACCATGTCACGTGTCATTGACCACCACCGTCGTTCGCTGTTGAAAGCCAGCGCTGCTGCCGTTGCTGCCGGCGCTGTCGGATTGCCCTTTACTGCACTGGCGGCAGAGTGGCCTGATCGGCCCATCACTTATACAGTGCCATTTGCGCCAGGAGGCGCGACCGACATTATTGGCCGCATTTATAGTGTCTCGGCAGCGAAAATCCTGGGTCAACCTATTGTTGTGGAAAACATGGGTGGTACCGGCGGCAGCCTCGGTTCTGCCAAGGTCGCGCGCGCCAAGCCTGACGGCTACAACATTGTCGGCGGTACGATCAGCTCCCACGCGATCAATGTCAGCATTTATCCCGATATCGGTTATGACCCCGTCACGTCGTTCAAGCCCGTCATCCTGACAGGGAGCTTGCCCAATGTATTGGTAGTGCGAGCCGACAGCCCGTACAAGACGGTCCAGGATCTGATCGATGCGGGGAAAAAACCCGACAGTCAATTGAATTTTGGTTCGTCTGGTGTGGGCAGCTCGCAGCATTTGACCGGGGAGTTGTTCATGGATGTCACCGGCGTGAACATGCTGCACGTCCCGTACAAGGGTAGCGCCCCGTCCTTGCAGGCACTGGTGAGCGGCGAGATCGACCTGGTTTTCGACAACATCACGTCGTCGGTGCCGCTAATCCAGGCAGGTAGATTGCGCGCGTTGGGTGTGACGTCGACGACGCCGTCGCCCGTCCTGCCGGACGTCGCTCCGATGGACAAGCTGGGCCTGCCCGGTTTCGAAGTCCTATCTTGGCAAGCCGTTTTCGCGCCCGCTGGCACGCCGGATGACGTAATTCAAAAACTGTATGCCGCGATGAGCCAGACGCTAAAGCAGCCGGAAGTGCTGAAACAACTCCAAGGACTCGGATTGGATGTTTCCGGTGCAGGCCCAGAGGAACTCGGTAAGTTCCAGAAGGCCGAAGTGGCGAAATGGGCCGACGTCGCCAAGAAGGCGAACATCAAGATGTAAAGAGGGACCCGCAGGCGGTGTAATTCGCCTAGTGTTTTCCCTAGGTTCGAAAATTTCGGGGCATCAGTAATAACCATAAGCCCCGTGCATCGCTTCCTGGAGGGCGAGTACGCACCAGGCCGACCTTATAACCTTTGAGAATAGTTGGTGTAGTTGAAGGACTTTGACGGGGTGAGTGGCACGCGCCTAAGGTGGCGACCGTGCCGCTCCATTCGCGGCTGATGTGTCAACCAACCATCGCCGCGTGCGTCACGTGGCCCCAAGGGAAACCATGAAACGTCCTGCACTTACTGTTCTGGCCGCTGCTCTTTTTGCTTTGGGCGCGGGATTGCAATCTACGGCTTACGCTCAAGATCGTCCGACGCTGCGTATCAGCTCGGGTGCTGCCGACAACGCGACACTCGATCCCCATCGTGCCACGTCGACAGCGGACAAGGGCGTCGCGTCGGAGATGTTCGATGGCCTGGTTCGTTTTCCGCCGGGGAGCGCCGATCCAAAGGCCCTTGAGCCGGACTTGGCAGAAAAATGGGAGTCCTCGCCGGACAGCAAGGTCTGGACCTTTCATTTGCGTAAAGGTGTGCAGTTTCATGACGGGTACGGAGAGCTGAAGGCCGCTGACGTGGTGTACTCGATTGAGAGAGCGGCAGACCCCAAGCGTTCCAGTTTCGCGGCGAATTTCGCCATCCTGGATAAGGTCGAAGCCATCGACGACTACACCGTGAAATTCACATTGAAGTACCCAGACGCAGCATTCCTGGGGCGCGTGTCTGATTATCATGGTGGCAACATCGTCAGCAAGGCCGCGGCAGAAAAACTCGGCGATAAGTTTGGACAGTCGCCGATAGGTACGGGTCCATTCGCCTTTGGCGAGCATGTGACGCAGCAGTATGTAAAGCTCGTCGCCAATGATGCCTATTTCCGTGGCAAACCCAAACTGGCCGGCATCACGTATCGCATGATTCCTTCGGATAGTGCTCGCGAACTGGCTTTTACGTCGAACGAAATCGACGTGATGCAGGGCAAGCGGGAACAGCGTTGGGTAGAACGATCCATCAAGCGCGGGATGAAGGTCGATATTTTCGAGCCCGCCGAATTCCGCACGCTGTTCATCAATCGCAGTATCAAGCCTTTGGACAATCTGAAGGTACGTCAGGCGATTGCCGCCGCCATCAACGTCGATGAGATTGTGCGTTATGCAGGCAAGGACGTGGCTGAAAAGGGCTGTTCGGTTGTGCCGAACGGGTATCTGGGCCAAGACTGCAGCGCGGGCGCATATGCCTATGATCTGGACCGCGCCAAGGCGCTATTGACCGAAGCCGGCTTTCCGAATGGTATTGCGATCAAATCGATCGTCTCGAATATTTCGGCGCAACAGCCCATCATGGAGATTATCCAGGCGCAGTTGGCCAAGGCGGGAATCAAGCTGGAAATGGAGGTCGTAGACCATGCGACCTATCAAGCCAAGAGCCGAAAGGACCAGAGTGCGCTGGTGTTTTACGGTGCGGCGCGGTTCCCTAATGCGGATGTGTACCTGAGCGAATTCTATGATTCGGCAGCCGCTATCGGTGCCCCTGCTGCGATGTCGAATTTTGGACATTGCGCGGTAGGGGATGCGGACATACGCGCCGCACGCATCGAGCCGGATCCACAAAAGCAGCTCGCCCTCTGGAAAGACGCGCAAGCCAAGATTCATGACGACGTCTGCTCCGTGCCGCTTTTTGGGTTGAAGCAAGTATGGGCGCGGGGCGACGGTGTGAACTACGGCTATGACCTGAAGGGGGCGCTGAATCTGCAGCCGTCCATCACAGAGGCAGCCACGTTGTCGGCTCCTTGAGTGGCGAGGGGCCTTGGCCGGCCCTCTTTGTTAACCCTTTAGCACCTCGCGGGATACTTGCGACGCGACGTTCCGGGCTTCCTGGATAAAGGTATCCGTCAAGCTCGCGTTGCGCGATGCATGTGCGCGGCAGAGCTGGAAATGGAACTGCATTTCGGGATCAAACCGTCGCAATACCAGGCGATTTTGCAATCCATCGGCAAACAACGGATGAATCAAGGACACACCCAAGCCAGCGGCGACCAATTCGCATGCGGTGGGTGCCGTGTTCGCATCCAACACCACATTCAAGGTGGCGTTGCTGCGTTCGAATGCGGCCTCTACCAGTTCATGTGTCTGGCTGTCCGACGCAAAGGCCACGAAAGGCTCGCCGCTCAAGTCCCGCGGGCGAATCACACGTTTGCGTGTCAATGCGTGATTGACATGCATGGCACAGACCAAGGGGTGTTGGAACAACGTCTCTCGCTCGATATACGGATTGTCTACGCGGCTGCCGACCAGCGCCACATCGATCTGGCGAGTGGCCAGCCAATTTGCCAGAAACAGCGAGGCGCGGTTCTGGACGGATACATGCACATCGGGATGAATCTTCAGAAAATTTTCGATGACACGGCGTATGAAAGAGCCAGACAACGCCGGCATCACGCCCACCACCAGATTGCGCGCTTCGTTGCGACGGATCGAGTCGACGGCTTGCTCGACCTGGCGCAGACCGGCAAAGACTCGATCGACCTCGTGATAGAGCTGCATGCCTTGCGGTGTCGGGGCGAGCTTGCCGCGCACGCGGTCGAACAAGGTCAGTCCGGTATCTGCTTCCAGATGCGCCAGCAGTTTGCTGACAGCGGGTTGGGACACGTTCAACACCAGCGCTGCCTGACTGACAGTGCCGTGTTCGATGATGGCTTTGAAGGCCTCTACTTGTCTCAGATTCAAGGGTTGCTGCATGACCGCGGTCCTATAACTTTCAATCGATTGGTGAGTGGTAATTCCTGTTTTGGTTATAGGGTGATTTATAGCGCAAACCGTCCCACGCAGCATAGGCGAGGGCACCAGCGAGGGATGTATGGCAAATCAGTGTTCTATCGTCGCGCCGATGCGCGTCGTACTGTCAATAGAGGGCTGAACTGCCATGGCTAAGGACTACGACTACATCGTTGCTGGCGCAGGGATGGTGGGTGCCGCGATTGCCGCAGGTTTGGCCGGGCAAGGGAAACGGGTGCTGATGCTGGACGGTGCAGACACCGACTTGCGCGCCGCCAAGGCGAATTTCGGTCTGGTCTGGGTGCAGGGAAAAGGCTACGGTAATCCGCACTACCAGCGTTTATCCCGCTTGGCTGCTCAGTTATGGCCCGCGTTCGCTGACGAACTGGAACGCGAAACGGGGATAAAGCTGGATTACGAGCAGCGAGGCGGCTTGCATTTTTGTCTAGGGCAGGCGCAATGGGAGGCGCGTGCATTGCGCATGGGGCAATGGCAGGCACAAGCCGCCGAGACAGAGTCCTGTATCGACATGCTGGATCGTGGCGGACTCGAGCGCATGTTCCCTGCTGTGCGGTGGGGGGCCGAGGTCTCCGGTGCGAGTTTTGGCCAGATGGACGGGCATGTGAATCCCCTGCGTCTGCTGGCTGCTTTACAGGCAGCATTCCTGTCGCGCGGTGGGGCATTGCGCAGTCAGCATCCTGTTCTGAATATTCAAGCCCAGCAAGGCGGTGGGTTTCTGGTGCATGCGGGTACAGAAGATCGCCCCGCCGTGTATGGCGCTTCGAACGTCGTATTAGCTGCTGGTTTAGGGTCCGTGGCATTGGGGCCGATGGTGGCGCTGGACGTGCCGCTGCGCCCTCAGCGTGGTCAGTTGCTCGTGACCGAGCGTGTTGCACCGCTGTTGCCCGTGCCTGCCAGCGGACTGCGGCAAACCGGCGAAGGCACGGTAATGATAGGCGTGACCCAGGAAGAGGTCGGCTATGACCTGAGCACGACCACCGATGCTGCCGTGCGCATGAGCCGCAAGGCACTGCGCGTTTTGCCGGATCTGGCTGATGCGAGATGGGTGCGTCATTGGTCGTGCCTGCGTGTGATGACTCCCGATGGTGTACCGGTCTATGCCGAGTCCACCCAGTATCCCGGCGCGTGGACCGCGCTTTGTCACTCTGGCGTCACGCTGGCGTCGTTCCACGCCGGGCCCTTTGCCCGTGCTTTGGCCGAACGCAAGCTGCCGGATTCTTTGGAAATTTTTCACCATGAGCGCTTCGATGTTTCGCAAGCTGCATGAACCTGGCGCCCAGGCGCTGACTTTGACGATAGACGGGGTGCCGGTCCGTGCCGAGCCCGGCGAAACGGTAGCGGCCGTATTGCTGCGCCAGCAAACGGCAGCATCGCGTACGACGCCGGTAAACGAAAGCCCGCGCGCGCCGTATTGCATGATGGGGGTGTGCTTCGATTGCCTGGCTATTGTGGATGGCGTGGCGTCTACACAGACCTGTCTCGTGACAGTGCGTGAAGGCATGCGCGTCGAACGTCAATTCGGAAAACGGAGTGTCCTGCCATGACGCGCGAAGTAAATGTGTTGATTGTGGGGGCGGGGCCTGCCGGCATGAGCGCGGCGATACGTTTGCGGGCGGCGGGATTGTCGGTGCTGGTGGTGGACGAGCAGCCTGCGCCGGGAGGCCAGATCTGGCGCGCAGTAGAAACCGTGGCTGCTACCACGACAGGAAAGCTACTGGGCGACGAGTATCGCGCTGGGCAGCATTTGGCGGCCGCATTTCGTGCGTCGGGGGCGGATTATGAATCTCAGACGCAGGTCTGGCAGATTGAGCCGGGCTGGCATGTGTATAAGAGCCGCGCAGGCCAGGCCGAAGTCATACGTGCCGATCAGGTGTTGCTGGCCACAGGAGCACAGGAACGGCCCGCACCATTTCCGGGCTGGACCTTGCCCGGTGTGTTGACGGTGGGGGCTGCACAGATCCTGTTGAAAACCTCGCAGCAAGTTCCTGCCGATCCCATTTGGGTGGTTGGCAGCGGCCCCTTGCCATTGTTGTACATGGCGCAGTTGGTGCGCGCAGGCGGCCGTGTTGCAGGGTGGCTGGATACTTCGCCTGCCGGTGGTTGGCGGCGTGCCATGCCTTATCTGGGTGACGTGTTGCAACGCTTTGGCGAAATCCGCAAGGGTTTAAGCTGGCTGCGTGAGTTGAGACAGGCGGGTGTCAAACGGATCCGAAACGTGCAGTCGTTTCGTGCACTGGGTGACGGCAAGCTGGAAACGCTCGAGTACACCGTGAATGGCGGAGCTACGCAACGAGTCCCTGCGAAGGTCGTCTTGGTTCATGAGGGTGTGGTGCCGTCCATCCATATGACGCGCGCGCTCGACTGTACACATCATTGGAGTGATCAGCAGGCATGCCTGGTGCCCGATGTCGACGAGTGGGGGCAAACTTCGCAGCGCGGCGTATATCTCGCAGGTGATGGCGCCGGTATTGCTGGGGCCAACGCCGCTTGCACCCGCGGCGAACTTGCGGCAATCGGGATAGCGTTGCAGGCGGGCAAGTTGACTGCACAGCAGGCTGCCGAACAGGCGCTACCGTTGCGAAAACAATTGGCCGACCAGCAACGATTGCGTCCTATGTTGGACGCTATGTATCCGCCGCGAGCAAGCATCTTTGTGCCGAGTGACGATACGATTGTCTGCCGTTGCGAGGAACTGACCGCGGGTGATATCCGTCGCGTAGCAGCATTAGGGCAACCGGGCCCTAATCAGATCAAGTCATTCACACGAGCCGGGATGGGGCCATGTCAGGGCAGGCAATGTGGCTACACCATCGCGCATATCCTGGCTGCCGAGCAGCAGCGGCCAGTGGCGCAGGTGGGTTTCTATCGTATTCGTCCGCCACTGAAACCTCTGACACTGGGTGAACTCGCCAGCTTGGATCTGGATGGTGAAAAAGAATGACTCAGGCCTATGACGTTATTGTGATTGGGGGCGGCCTGCACGGGTTGTCTGCAGCGCTGCATCTGGCACGGCGTAGCGCGCGCGTATTGGTGGTGGAAAAACATTGGGTAGGCCGCCATGCCTCCGGTGCTACGGCGGCCGGTGTGCGCACGCTGAACCGGGATCGGGGCGAGTTGGATCTGTCACTGGAGGCACTCGATATGTGGCATGCGCTGGAGTCCCTGGTGGGGGACGACTGCGGATTCCATGCCAATGGACAAATCTGCGTGGCCGAGAATGCCGGTGCTTTGAGCAAGCTGGAAGCGCGCGTAAATGGTTTGCGCGCAGATGGCTATACGCACGAGGAGATGATAGGCCCAGCGGAGTTGCGCCGTTTGTTGCCGGAGTTGTCGCATCATTGCCTCGGCGCATCCTACACGCGGCGTGATGGCGCGGCAGATCCCCATCGCGCATTGCGGGCATTTCGAAGCAGCGCAGTCGATGCGGGTGTGACATTGGTCGAGCACTGTGGTGTAAATGCCCTGAAAAAAACCAGCCAAGGTTGGCTCGTGTCGGCCGATGGCGGCCGCGAATGGAGTGCGGGCGCGATTGTGAACGCCGCAGGAGCATGGTCCGGGCGGGTCGCAGCGATGGCGGGTGACGATATCCCGCTGGCTACCAAGTCATCGATGATGATGGTCAGCGAACGATTGCGCCCATTCATCAAACCGGTGGTGGCCATCATGGGGCGTTCGTTATCGTTCAAACAATCCGATCAAGGGACATTGGTCATAGGCGGCGGCTTGCAAGGCATCCCCGATCTGGACCGCGAAACGTCCACGGCGCGTATGCAGGTGCTCGCTAAAGGAGCACGTTCGGCCACCGATCTCTTTCCCTCTGTGCGGGATATCCGGATCGTGCGAGTGTGGGCAGGGTTGGAGGCCAAGACGGATGACATGCTGCCCGTAGTGGGACCCTCGCCCAATGCTCCCGGGGTGTTCCATGCTTTCGGATTCTCTGGCCACGGGTTCGAACTGGTGCCCGTCGTCGGCGCGACGCTGGCCGATCTGATACTGACGGGGAAGACGTCTCGGCCCATTCAGGCCCTGGATGCACGCCGGTTGATGCCAGCCTTTGCCAAGGAGAAAAGCTCATGATGCGCTATGCAGCCAAGCGATTGTTGCTGGCTATTCCCACGCTGCTGGCGATGTTGACGGCGGTGTTCATTCTGGTACGTCTCGTGCCTGGCGATCCCGCCGCAGTGATGCTGGGCGATCAGGCCAGTGCCGAGGCCCTGCAGGCGCTGCGTGCGCGTTTGGGGCTGGATTTACCGACGCATATTCAATATTTGGATTTCCTGAAAGACATGTTGTCGGGCAATTTTGGCGTGTCGATGGCCAGCGGCAGGACGGTGCTGCACGAGGTGTCGCTGGTGTTGCCCTGGACGATTCAGCTCACGCTGGCGTCGATTCTGATTGGGGTGGTGTTCGGATTGCCGCTAGGTATCTGGGCGGCGCTGCGGCGCAATGCCTGGCCGGATTACCTGGGACGGCTGCTGTCGTTGACGGGTCTGTCCTTTCCCGCCTTTGTATCCGCGATACTGATGCTGTTAGTGTTTGCGATCCAGTTGCGTTGGTTCCCGGTCATCGGCAGCTCGGTATCAGGCGACTGGAAAACACAGCTGCACAATTTGGTATTGCCCGCATTCAACCTCGGTCTGATCATGACGGCCTACGTCATGCGCGTGACACGTTCGTCAATGCTGGGAGTGCTGGGGGAAGACTATGTGCGCACCGCCAAGGCGAAGGGTGTCAGGCCTATGCGCTTGATTTTGCGGCACGGCTTGCGCAACGCATTGATTCCCATCGTGACCGTGGTAGGGCTGTATTTCGGCACATTGATCGGCAACTCCGTGTTGACCGAGATTGTGTTCAACCGCCCGGGTCTGGGCAAGCTGATCCTGGGCGCGTTGAACGCGCGTGATTACACGCTGCTGCAGGGTCTGATGGTGGTCTTTGCATCATGTGTGATTGTGGTGAATCTATTGACTGACCTGGTGTATGGGTTAGTGGACCCGAGGGTGAAATACAAATGAGCGCTATCGCCGCACCTGTAGCCGCGAGGCCGAATGCCTTGTGGCAGGCTCTACGCAAAAACCGGCTCTCCTGGCTGGGAATAGGATTGTTGCTATTGATCGTGCTGGCCGCAGTGTTTGCGCCATGGCTGGCGCCGCACGATCCGTTGTCGCAAAACATCGCTTATCGTCTGGAGCCGCCGTCTGCCGAGTTCTGGCTGGGCACCGATAGCTATGGGCGTGACGTGTTATCGCGCTTGATTTATGGAGCTAGAGTTTCATTATTAGTAGGGTTCGTGGCGATTCTGATCGCCATGTGTATCGGGTCGGCGCTGGGGATTCTGGCAGGCTATGTCGGTGGTGTGGTCGACCAACTCATCATGGGGCTGGTGGATGTCCTGCTGTCCTTTCCGACGTTGCTGTTGGGCCTGATGGTGGCGGCCATGCTGGGCGCGAGCCTGGAAAACCTGATCATCGCGATTGCGATTACCGAGATTGCGCCATTTGTGCGCGTGGCTCGCGCGCCCACGATTGCTTTAAAGCAACGGGATTTTGTGGAGGCTGGCCGCGCACTGGGTTATGGCCCATTCCGCTTGATGGGTGTGCATATTCTGCCCAACATGATTTCGGATGTGGTGGTGTTGGGGTCATTGTGGATGGCTTCTGCTATACGCACGGAGGCGTCGCTGAGCTTTATCGGCTTGGGCGTGCCGCCACCCGCAGCGACCTGGGGCAGCATGATTCGCGAGGGTTTTGAAAACATCCTGGACGCCTGGTGGCTGACCGTATTTCCCAGTATTGCGATTCTGTTGACGGTATTGGCATTGAATCTGTTGGGCGATGCCTTGCGCGACGCCATTGATCCCAAACTCCGATCGGAGCGCTCATGAGCACACAAGATGCTGTCCTGGAGCTGCGCAACCTGCGCACTGAATTCCGTGTTGGGGGCGCCTGGCATGCCGCTGTACGGGATGTGTCGCTGACGGTGCGGAAAAATGAAACGCTGGCCGTTGTGGGCGAATCGGGCAGCGGCAAGAGCGTGACCGCCTTATCGGTGTTGCGTCTGCTGCCCGAGGCAGGGTCACGTCATGGCGGCGGCCAGATACTGCTAGAGGGCCGTGACCTCGCGTCGATAACGGAAAAACAGATGGCGGCGCTGCGTGGCGATGCGATCGCCATGATCTTCCAGGAGCCGATGACCTCGCTGAATCCGACGATGACGGTGGGCGACCAGATTGCCGAGGCGATTCGCCAGCATCGCCATTTGTCATGGCGCGAGGCGCGCGCGCTGGCGCTGGAGGCCTTGGAGGAGGTAAAAATACCTGCCGCAGCAAGCCGGTTTGGCGACTATCCCCACCAGTTCTCGGGTGGCATGCGTCAACGTGTGATGATTGCCATGGCGCTGGCCTGCAAGCCCAAGGTTCTGTTGGCTGACGAGCCAACAACAGCATTGGACGTCACCATACAGGCTCAGATTTTGAGTCTGTTGTCAGAGTTGAAAGAGGCGCACGGCATGGCCGTTGTCTTTATCACGCACAACCTGGGCGTGGTGGCCCAGATCGCGGACCGCGTCGCCGTGATGTATGCCGGCGAGGTAGTGGAAACCGCGGATGTGAAGACCTTGTTTGCGCGGCCTACGCATCCATATACCGAGGCCTTGTTGCGGGCGATGCCTCGTGTGGACCTGGATACCGCAGTACTGGAGCCCATCCCAGGCAGCGTGCCGGCAATCACTGCCATGCCACGGGGCTGTGCCTATGCGTCTCGCTGTCCGCTGCGAGAGGCTCGCTGTGAGGAGCAGGCGCCCGCGCTGGAACCTATCAGTCCGGATCATCAGGTCCGTTGCGTCGTGCGCGTTGAATCGAAAAAGAGGCCCATATGACTGACATCCTGCAAGTCCATAACCTGGTCAAGCGTTTTGAGAGCGGCGGCGGCTTTCTCGGCGGGAGGAAAACCATCGTCCGTGCGGTGAACGATGTGTCGTTCAGTGTGGCGCGGGGGCAGTCGCTGGGCCTGGTCGGAGAGTCCGGCTGCGGAAAATCGACGGTGGCCCGTGCCCTGCTGCGTCTGGTCGAGCCCGACGAAGGCAACATCGTATTCGACGGGCAAGATCTGAGGCAGGCCAGCGCATCGCAGATGCGGGCGCTGCGTCAACGTATTCAAATCGTGTTCCAGGATCCCTACGCCTCATTGAATCCGCGGCGTACAGTGCGTCAGACCTTGTCAGAGCCCTTGATCGTGCATGGTTTGGGTTCTGCACGCGAGATCGAGGCAAAGGTTCAAAGCACGATTCAGGAAGTGGGTTTGCCCTCGAGCGCGTTGGAACGCTATCCGCACGAATTTTCAGGAGGTCAGCGTCAACGTATCGGTATCGCACGAGCACTGGTGCTGGACCCGGAACTGATAGTGGCGGATGAGCCTGTATCGGCTTTGGATGTCTCGGTGCAGGCGCAGATTCTGCAATTGCTGGATCGGTTAAAGCGCGAGCGTGGATTGTCTTTCGTCTTTGTGTCCCATGATCTGGGCGTAATACGGCATTTTTGCGATACGGTCTGCGTGATGTATTTGGGCCGTATTATCGAACAGGGGCCGACACAGCAGGTGTTGGATGCGCCGCTGCATCCCTATAGCCGTATCTTGCGGGACTCATCCCCGGTACCCGATCCCGGCGCACGCATTGCGTTGTCTAGGATCGTAGGGGAAATCCCCGCACCGACCAATCTGCCACCGGGATGCACGTTTCATCCTCGATGCTCGCGGGCGCAGGATGACTGTCATCGGCAGATTCCGCTGCTGACCTGTGAAACAAGCAAGGATAGATCGGTTGCCTGCTTCTATCCTTTGGCTGTAGAAGGTGTGGAGCGGACCCCGGAAGCCATCATGCAATGATGGTGACATCGCATCATGATTTCCACTGCTCGCACAGCGTCGCTGTGCGAGCAGTGGGTACGTCAGGTGCCGATACGTAATGGCGCCACGAGCTTGCGCAGCGCGGCTATGGCAGACAGCGCCGTAATCCGGCCGGTCTTTGGATTCTCGCTGGGCACGTTCTGAATTTCCATGCTCAGCTTGGCGTCATCCGAATCCACTTCGATACGGTGGATATTGCGGGATATCGTCGGATCGGCCCAGATCTCGAGGATCGTGCGATCCGGCCCTACGCCAGCCAGCGATAAGGACACGGCGACGTTCAAGTTGGCGGGGAAACCCGTCGCGGCCTCGCGCGCCGTGCCGGTGTAAATGCGGGTGGGCTCTTTGATCGCGTCCAGATCGATATTGTTTTGAACGACGTACGGCGCCCCGGAAAATCCTATCGGAGGTTTGCGGCTGACCATTCGTACCTCGTTGATCTTGCCTTCCGCCGCAGCGGTCACGGCGTCCAGTCCGAGCAGCGCCCCGGTAGCTACGATAATCTGCCCGCCGTGTTCGCGCGCGACCTCGATAAGCTGCTCGGTCAACAGCAGTGCTCCGGAACTCAGTACCAGCAGCTTTTTTCCTGCCTTGAGTACCGGTTCGGCGATGCGAGGCAACAGCGCAGCTGGCGCGCACTCGACCACCACGTCGCAATGCTCCACCAGATGATCTATGTCGGTGTAAACAGGCGGTGTGGCAAAGTTGTGGGCGCTGCGCGCCTTGTCGACATCACGAACGCCGAGGGCGCTCAGTTGCAGGCCGGGGATGCCGGCATCGATCTTTTTCGCGATCGACTTGCCTATCGATCCGAAGCCGGCGATGCCAACACGCAGGGTAGGGGATACAGCACTCATTCGGTTTCCTTGTGGCTTGATGTGGGCAAGTATAGGCCGAACTGTGACGACTCCCCCTTTGCCCCGACCCGTGGAATATGCGTCGCAGGATGTCTCTTAGCTTGCGTTCAACTGGGACCGGTATTTTTGGACTTCCTCTTCGTAAAGGTCCCGGCCATGTGCGTCATTCGTGACCAGAAGCGGAAAGTTCTCGATTTCCAGCCGTTGGATAGCTTCTGTTTTCAGGTCTTCATAGGCGACGATGGTTGCGCTTTTGATGCACGCAAACAGTGTGGCCGATATTCCCCCTATGGCCGAGAAACCTACGGCGCAATTCTCCTGGCAGGACTGCCTTATGTCGGTCCCCCGATTGCCTTTTCCGATTGCAGCCTTGACGCCATAATCAAAGAGCACCGTGGCATAGGGGTCCATACGATAAGCGGACGTAGGGGCCACCACACCAATGACATGGCCCGGCTTTGTCGGCCCTGGGCCGCCATAGAACACCGTTTGTCCGCGCAGATCCACGGGCAAGGGCTTATTCTCGCGCAGCAGATCGATCAGGCGTTTGTGTGCCGCATCGCGTGCCATGTAGATGATGCCGCTGAGCAGTACTTCGTCGCCGACGTTCAACTGTTTGATGGCATCATCCGTCAACGGCGTGGTCAATCGATATGTGGTCATGCTTTTCCCCTAGATGACGGCGGTTTTTCGGCGCGATGCATGGCATTGAATATTGACTGCGACGGGCAGGGCGGTGATATGGCAGGCGTAGGTTTCTACCGCTACCCATAAAGCCGTGCTGGATCCGCCGTAGCCTTGTGGCCCTATGCCGGTTTTGTTGATGTCTTCCAGGAGCTCGCGTTCCAGTTGAGCGATATGGGCGTCGTGGTGATGTACACCGATGTCGCGCAGAATGGCTTTTTTCGCGATTTCGGTGACTTTGTCGAAGCTGCCTCCCAGGCCGACCCCCACCGTCAGCGGCGGACAGGCGCTGCCGCCGGCGGCATTGATCGCATCCAGGACAAAGCGCTTTACCCCGGCGGCGCCTTCTCCGGGTAGCAGAAATTTCATCGTGCTCCAGTTCTCGCTTCCGCCGCCTTTGGGCAGGACGGTGATGCGGACTTGAGATCCCGGCACGATTTCCGTGTGTATCACGGCAGGCGTATTGTCATTGGTGTTCACGCGCAGCAAGGGGTCTCCCACAACCGACTTGCGCATGTAGCCCTTGGCGTAACCCTGGCGAACGCCTTCATGTACAGCCTCTTGATAAGGGGCGCCAGTCAGATACACCTCTTGGCCAATTTCGACGTACACAATCGTCAAGCCCGTATCATGGCAATAGGGAACCTGGTTATCGCGCGCGATTTTGTCGTTTTCAATGAGCTTGAGCAGTACCGATTTCCCTAGTGGCGAGATTTCATTCTGCGCTGCACGGTGAAAGCCTTGTACTACGTCCTCAGGCAAGTTGTGCGTGGCATCAACACACAGGTCGGCTATGCATTGCGTGATCAGATCGGTGTCTAGTTGTCGCATGAGCGAACTCTCTATGAATGGTCAGGCCAGCAGCTGCTGGAACTCTTGCAGCAGCGCGTTTTTGTACTCAAATCCAAATCCTGGATGATCTGGAACACGAACGAATCCGTCGGCAAAACGGCTGTCGTCGCAGAATCCGCCCAAGGGTTGAAAGATGCCCGGGTAGGCTTCCGAGCCGCCCAAGCCAAATCCGGATACGGCATGCAGGCCCAGCAATTGGCCACTGTGCGGATAGCATTGGCGCCGGTTAAATCCACGGCCTTCCAATACGCCGAGCATGCGGTTGTATTCGGTCATGCCGTAGCTCAAGCCTGGATCCATCTGGAAAACATCTTTGCCGCGCCGGCATCCGCCAAACAATGCCAGATTTTTGACGTCCTGATGGGAGAACAGGTTCTCGCCTGTCGCCAGCGCACCGCTGTAGATATGGGACAGTGCAGCATTGAGTTCCAGGTCCAAGGGGTCTCCTGCTTCTTCGAACCACATCAGTCCATAGGGTTCGAGGGCACGTCCATATTCGAGCGCTGTTTGCAGGTCGAATCGGCCGTTGGCGTCGACGGCCAGATTGGACGCGGCACCTGCCACAGTGAGCGCGGCGTCAATGCGCTTCAGATCGGATGCCAGGTCTGCTCCGCCGATTTTTATCTTGTAGCGAGTGAAGCCCATTTGTTGATAGTGTTTCAGCTCATCGATGAGCTTGGTACTGGCTTCGCCGTCATAGTAGTAGCCGCCTGCTGCGTAGACCGCTACCTGCTCGTCACGCCCGGGCCTGTCGAAATGGCGGGCGATAGTGGCGCTGACGGGTTCGTCGTTCAGTTTGGCGTTCAGATCCCAGATAGCCATTTCCAGGGCGCTGGCGGCCATGGCCCGATCTCCGTGTCCACCGGGTTTCTCGTTTTTCAAAGCGCAGGCCAGCACTTTTTCCGGGCTGATTCGCGACCCGCATTCAGTCAGCAGATCATCCGCAGAGGCCTGCAACAGCCGAGGGGCCATGCGTTTGTTGATGATGTCGCTTTGCGCGTAGCGGCCGATAGAGTTGAACGACAGTCCGACTAGCGGCTTGCCATGGAGCATCTTGTCTGTGACGACGGCGAGCAAAGAGACGGTATGTTGCGAGAAGTTCACGTACGCGTTGGAAATATTGCTGCGTAGCGCGATGGGAGCTTCGATGATGCGCGTGATTTTCAATGCAGACTCCAGAGGGAATCAAGAGCGCGGCTGCCGCCGCGCGTGATTTTGGGCCGGTATGGTCGAGCCGGCGTCAGTCAATCTTGGCGTCCGCGTCGTCCACGATTTTTTTGTATTTGCCAACTTCGGACGTCAGATATGCGGCAAATTCGGGCGCCGTTTTCAACTTGGCCGGTGTGAGTGCCAAGGTCTGGAATCTGGCTTGGACCTCGGGGGTCTGCAGAATCTGATTGACCGTGGTGTTCAACTGATCCACGATCGGCTGGGGCGTACCCTTGGGCGCCATCAAGCCAAAAAATGCCAGGGTGCTGACCGTCGGATATCCCTGTTCATTCAAGGTCGGAACGTCGGGTAAAAAGGCGCTGCGCTCCGTATCCACGACTGCCAGAGCCCTCAGTTTGTTTGCCTTGATCTGGGGCAGGATGGCAGGCAGAGAGTCGGACGTCACCGGGATCAGGCCGCTGATGACTTGGGTCTGCGCCTCTGCACTGCCCTTGAACGGGATGTGCGTCATCTTGAGGCCAGTCTCCTTGTTGAAGACTTCCATCGTCAGATGTTGAGTGGAGCCGTTGCCGGCAGAGGCGAACGACAGGTCTTCTTTCTTGGCCCGGGCGATCAAGTCTTTGATCGACTTGATGCCCGAGGCTTCATAGGTGGCCAGGATCTGCGGCGTGGCAGCAATGTCCGCGACCGCCTCGAAATCCTGCAGGGGCTGATAGGCCAGCTTGGAGTACAGCGACGGCGCAATGGCAAATGGACCGGTACTGGTCAAGAGCAGGGTGTAGCCGTCCGGGTTGGCGCGGGCGGCATAGCCGGTACCTAACGTTCCCCCGGCGCCTGGGCGGTTCTCGACGATAAAGGGTTGACCCAGTTTCTTGGCCAATTGCTCGCCGATCGTCCTGGCGATGATGTCGCCAGTCTGCCCGCCGGGGAAGGGGACGACGATGGTGACGGGTTTGTCCGGGTAGGCCGCCAGGGCGGGGCTCGCATGCAGGGCACAGGCGCTCAGCGCGACCGACAGGATTTTCTTGAACACGACGTCTCCTCGATTTAGGATTATTAGTAGGTACTAATTAATAGTACGTACTAATTGTAGGCAAAATTTTTTGGAATGGTCAATGCATGCCGGAAGGCCTCGCCGCCAGGGGGAGGGGCATAGGACTGGATCTGTACAATGGGCTGCCCCTGGATCGGTCCTTTGCGCCGGCCTATGTCCGACCCTGTTGCAACACGCCGCACCTATTCTCAGAACACTATGGAAGTCCGCTACACCGAGCTTGCGAACCTGTTGGTCAAGCAGATTACCGACGGTAAATACGTCGTGGGTGACCGCCTGCCCAGCGAAGTCGAGTTGGGTGAGCAATTTCAGGTCAGCCGCACGACCGTGCGGTCGGCGTTGAACATCGTCGAGGGGCTGGGGCTGATCTCGCGAAAACGGCGCGCGGGTACGGTCGTGCAGTCCACAGAGACCAGCAACAGCTATACCAAATCCCTGCACAGCATCGAGGATCTGGTGAACTATGCCAGCTATACGGAGCGGCATATCCTCGGTATTGCCGACATTGTTGCCGATGAACATTTGGCGGCCGCTTTGGAGTGCAAACCGGGTCAGCATTGGCTCAAAGTGCAGATGTTGCGTTCAGAAAAAAACGAGCCAAAGGTGCCAATCTGCTGGACCGATGCGTATCTGGATCCCAAAGAGGGTCACGATATCGTGCACTTGATCCAGGACGGGACAGGTTTGATTTGCAACCTGATCGAAAAACATTCCGGCCGCGCGGTCCAGGATCTGAAGCAGCAAATCGGCGCGACTTCGATTTCAGAAGAAATGGCGCCGCATTTGCAGGCAGAGGCGCATACTCCGGGGCTGGAAATTACGCGCCAGTATCTGGACCAGGCCAAGCAGAAGTTCCTGATCACGGTCAGTACATATCCCGCGGATAAGTTTAAATTCACGTTCTGGATGCATAGAACGGTGGCAACGGAGTTGTAGATCGATAGGATTGTGTGACACCCACAACGGAGGCGAGGATGCAGCTTTTCAGAAGATGGATGAACGGCAATAACGATAGCCAGGAGGTGTCGCCCAGCCGGCGCTACTTTCTCGCGGCGGGGTGCGTCTGCTGCGCAGCGTATGCATTGAAGATCACTCCCGCACAGGCTGAGTCCGCCGAGGTGCAACGCCATCTGGCCGCAGCGCGCGCCGCCGCCGGCGACGATCTGAAACAGTATCTGAGACTCGCGGAGGTCGCGCAGCCTATCCCTGGAAAGAAGTCTCCCTCGATAGAGGAACTGATGGCGCTGCCTGCGCCGCCGCCTGGCAAAGCGTTCGACAATCTCTATTTCGTGGGCGGAAAATGGGTCAGCGCCTGGGCCATTCCGACGTCGGAGGGCATTATCCTCATCGACGCCATGAACAATGCCGATGATGCCGAACACGTGATCGATGCAGGCATGCGCAAGCTGGGCTTGGACCCCGCACAAATCAAAATGGTCGTGATCACGCACGGTCACGGCGATCATTACGGCGGCGCAGATTATTTTGCGCAGAAATATCAATCCAAGATCGTTGCCAGCAAGGCCGATTGGGACATGATGGAAACCAAGCTGGAGTTCGATATACCCAGCTGGGGCAAGCCTCCGAAACGTGATGTCGCGGTGGACGATAGTGCGAAACTGACGCTGGGTGATACCACTGTGGACGTGGTGCTGACGCCTGGACATACGATGGGCACCATTTCGCTGGCATTCGACGTCAAGGATAACGGCAAGACGCACCGTGCTTTATTGTGGGGCGGCACGTCGTTCAATTTTGGCAAGCAGCCCAATCGCATGGAGCGTTTGCAGGCCTATCTCGATGCGACGGCTCGTGTGCACGAGCTGGCCGGCAAGCAGAATATCGACGTTTTCATCTCGAACCATGCAGGTTTTGATTTGGCTGACGTCAAATTGGCGCAGATGAAATCGGGTGGTCCGAATCCGTTTGTGATGGGGGTGGATACGACGCAACGTGCATTGACGGTGATGCGTGAATGTGCATTGGCGACGCAGGTGGTCTGGACTGCCTGACGCATTTTTTGATGGGAGCGCTTTCGGAAAGGATAGGGCGGGCCTCCGCGGACGCAGTGTCGGGCAGGCCGGCGCATCGGCCTGTTCAACACTGCAAATGGCTGTCCATACGAATCAGAATATCCAACAATAATTGACGCTCTTCAGTCGTGACCACGGTCAGCGCGCGTTCAACAATACTGTGTGCCGAGGGCCAGGCTTCCTCATAGCGACTGCGGCCCAGCCAGGTCAACCAGACCTGTATATACCGGCTGTCCTCGGGGTTGGCTTCGCGCCGCACGAGCTCGCGCTCTTCCATTTGATCAATGACACGGCTCAGGGCCGGTTGCCGGACCACGATGGTGCGCGCGATATCGCCGATCATTTGACCGTCCGACTCGTACAGCACCTGCAAGACACGGAAATGAACATAAGTCAGGTCCAGGTTGCGCAATACGGTGTCGCGCAGGTCCTGGTCCATTCTGGAGCTGACACATGCCATACGGTAGGCGATGTTCTTTTGCAGACTCCAGTCGGAATCGTCCATGGGAAGTTGTTCTTGAACCTTCACTCGCCGCCCGGGCTTTTTTACAACTGATTTATTCATAGTTGGCATTCCGTCTCAAGGCACTTATCTGGTTGGTCTTCGGATAACGCCCATGAGGCGAACAATAGCAGAGGGTGAGGTCTTAGGGTTTACTCGAAGAGGGAAAGCGCGCATATGATATGTATATACATATGAAATAGCATGTATCTCGTCAGTGTAGTTGATTCAATTTCTGGCGGACGTGTGCTGGCACGTGCGCCGCTCCTTTGGAGTCCCGGCAATGAAGCGACTGATTAGCACGTTGGCCTGTACCGTGGCGCTGGGTTTCAGCGCACTGACCGCCCATGCGGTAGAGCCTGTCCGCATCGGCTTGGGCATCGCCAAGACAGGACAGTTCGCTGGGCCCGCCGCCGGGCCGCTGGCGGCCTATCAGATGTGGATAGACCAGATCAACGCCAAAGGCGGGTTGGATGTAAAAGGGGTCAAGCGGCCGGTGGAACTGGTCATGTACGACGATCAGTCCGACACCGCCAAGACTGTGTCGATCTACGAGAAACTGATTACTGACGACAAGGTAGACATACTGCTGTCTCCTTGGGGTTCGCACTCGCATTTTGCTCTGGTAGGTGTGTTGG
This sequence comes from Bordetella genomosp. 4, assembly GCF_002261185.1. Taxonomy (GTDB): domain Bacteria; phylum Pseudomonadota; class Gammaproteobacteria; order Burkholderiales; family Burkholderiaceae_B; genus Bordetella_A. Next base: position 48,032 of record NZ_NEVQ01000020.1, on the reverse strand, counting down.
AGCGCTATCAATTTCCCATGGTGGGCAGTACTGCGGCATCGATGCAGATTCGCAGTTTGAAGGCCAAGAACATCTGGTTTCCTACCTCGGCAATTCCTGACCAGCAACAAGCTGCGCTGGCCAAATTCCTGAAGACGCAAGGCGTGAAGACCGTCGCCATCAATACCGTCCAGGTCGGCTACCCGCAGGAGAACCGCCGGGAGCTGCTGAAGGCCTTGAAAGCCGAAGGCATCGATGTCGTGCTCGATAGCGAATACGCTGCCGGCGTCAAGGACATGACCGCAACAATATCTGCCGTTAAACGCGCCAATCCAGACGCGGTGGTCAACATGTCGTATCCGCCAGATGCTGTGCTTTATATGAAGACTGCTCGGGAGCAAGGATTGACGGTGCCGTTCCAGTTCCTGTTGGTTGGACCGACGGCGGCATTCTTCAAGCCTCTCGTCGGTGAGGACAATCTCAACAACATTGTGACGATGGGCCATTGGTCCCCGGAGAAGGCCGATTGGCCTGGTGCCCGCGAGTTTTTTGACACATATAAAGAGCGCACAGGCGAAGACCCGGATTACCTCGATACGGTGCTGGCTTACGTATCGTGCCAGATCATCGAAGAGGCAGTGGCGAAATCCGGTCTGGACAAGGACGCATTTCGCCAGGCGGTGGCGAGCATGACGTTTTCCACCATCGACGGGCCCATACGTTTTGATGGCGTACAGAATGTGGCTACGCCCAGCATGTTCCTGCAGTTCCAGGAGGGGAAAGCGCAGATCGTCTATCCCCCCGAGGTAGCTACTGCCGCGTTCGTGCCCAAGAAGGGTTGGGCTCAATAGGGCTGCTTACTTTTTTCGGAGCGCGAACCTATGCACGAACTGCTCAGCCCCGAGCTGTTGACGGCTGCTTGTACGGTGGCATCGATCTATGCGTTGGTGGCACTGGGGCTCAACCTGATCTACGGCACCCTGCGCCTGCTGAATGTGGCGCATGGCGAGATCATGATGATCGGCGCGTATCTTTCATATTGGATGTTCGCCAATTGGCAGATTGGCACGCTGACGTCGATGTTGCTCGCCATGGTCGTGGCTGGCCTGCTCGGCGCGCTGTGTTATCGGCTGCTGTTTAACAAAACCGAGCAGTCTCGCAGACTGTCGAGCCGTCTGGAAGGGAATTCGCTATTAGTCTTTTTTGCATTGTCGGTGATCCTGCAGAACCTGGGTTCCTTGGTTTTTACGCCTAGCCCACGCAGCTACAGCTATCTCGAGAATCTCGTCAATCTCGGCGGTGTCACGATTACCGGGAATAGGCTGGTGATCGTTGCTGTCAGCGTCGTCGTTACCAGTCTGGTTCTGCTGTTTTTTCGGTATTCGCTCCAGGGACTGGCGATCCGCGCCATGATCCAGCAGCGTGATGCGGCTTCGCTGATCGGCATCAATATTGAGCGGACCAAAATGACAGTGTTCTGTATCGGGTTTGCCTTGGCGGGCTTGGCCGGATCACTCATCAGCATGACGGACAGCATCACGCCGTTTTCTGGATTTCCGTACACCATGGCCGCGTTCATCGTCGTGATATTGGGCGGACTGGGGTCTATTGGCGGCGGCCTGATTGGCGCCGTGTTGTTGGCGGTAGTCGAAGTGTATGGCTCTGCGCTGACCTCGCCCGCCTATCGCTCTATTCTGCTGTATGGGGTCTTTATTTCCATCCTGTTTATACGGCCTCAAGGCCTGCTGGGCCGGAGGTTGGCATGATGCATGATCGTTTGTCTGCCGTGGGCTATGGGGCGCTATTCGCGGCGGCAGCAGCCGCGCCATTTCTGACTGGTGTCTATGGTCAGGGTGTGCTGTTGCAACTCTATTGCTGGATTGCGCTGACGGCCAGCTGGTCCGCATTCTCAGGGATGACTGGCTATATCTCCTTGGGGCACGCCGTCTTCTATGGCCTGGGAGGCTATCTGCTGGCCCTGACGTGGGGCGGTGCGCCAATGGGAGTGATCCTGGTTGTGTCGGCCGCCGCCGCAGCCTTGTTGGCGTTGATCCTGGGCTTGCCCTCATTGCGAGTGCGAGGGCCCTATTTCGTTATCCTGACATTTGGTTTGGCCGAGTTTGCCAAGTACGTCATCGTGGCGATTGAGTCCGCGCTTGGCTCGAGCGGGCGCCTGCTGATGGATGCGCCATCGACGCTCACGCTTTGTCTGGCGATGCTGGTTCTGGCCGTCTTGGGCGTTGCATTACTGATCTGGCTGAACCGGTCCAAGCTGGGCGTTGCCTTGCGGGCCGTTCGAGAGGATGAGGTCGCGGCTGCAACGCTAGGGGTAGCCACGACGCGAGTCAAGCTGATCGCCTTTGTCCTTTCGGCGATGATTCCTGCATTGGCCGGCGCGATTGCGGCATTGCGTTCGACATTCTTTGAACCGATGCAGATGTTCAACCCCATGACATCATTCACGATCGTCACGATGGCGATGATCGGCGGCAGTGATAAACCCGCTGGCCCGATTTTGGGCGCGCTATTACTCACGCTCCTGTCCGAACTGTTGTGGGCTCGCGCCCCTGAGGTTTACATGATCGCATTGGGCGGGCTGCTGCTGTTTTTTGTATTTGTCATGCCCGAAGGGCTGGTGGGGCGTCTCGGCCGTTCGGTCCGGAAGCCGGCGGTCAGTAGATCCAAGGCACGCACGGAGCTTCGCACATCATGACGTTACTGCAGACGGAGAATGTGACTCGACGTTTTGGCGGCATCGTCGCTGTCAATGAGGTGAGTTTCTCGTTGGAGGACGGCGAGATACTGGGATTGATGGGCGCCAACGGGGCGGGCAAGACGACGTTGTTTTCCATGCTGGCGGGCAACCAGGCGCCTTCGTCGGGGCGTATCCTGCTTGACGGAAAACCGATTCAGGGGTTGCGTCCAGACCAGATCTGCCGCTTGGGGGTTGCCCGTACGTTCCAGATCGTGCGCCCGTTTCCCTCAATGACGGTTCTGGAAAATGTGATGGTAGGGGCGTTGTTCGGACGTGGGCATCTGCGTTCGCGCCGCGCCGCCGAAGCCGCGTGCCACGAGTTGCTGGAACAAGTCGGCCTTGACGATCGCGCTGGTACCCCTGCCGCGGAACTTAACCTCGCCGGTCGAAAGCGCCTGGAGATCGCCCGCGCCTTGTCTACGGATCCGCGTGTCCTGCTGCTGGATGAAGTATTGGCCGGGCTGAATGCCACAGAGGTCTCTGAAGCGCTGGCCATGATCGCAGCGCTGCACCGTAGCAGGAAGCTGAGCATCATCATTATTGAGCATGTGATGAAGGCTTTGATGCGTTTGAGTCACCGCATTGTCGTGCTGCACGAGGGCAGCAAGCTCACCGAAGGCGAGCCTCACGCCGTCAGTCAGGACCCACGCGTCATCAAAGCCTATCTGGGAGAGCATCCGCATGGCGCCGCTGCTTGAAACCCGTAGTTTGAATGCCGGCTATGGCGAGATGCAGGTGCTGCATGAGGTCGCCATCACCTTTGCGCAAAATCGCATCACCGTCATTGTCGGCAGTAACGGCGCAGGAAAAACCTCGCTGATGCGCACGTTGGCGGGCTTGCTGCCGGTGGCCAAGGGGCTGGTCTTGTTTGACGGACAGGATATTTCGCATATCCCTACCCATCAACGTCTGGCCGGCGGGTTGGCGATGGTTCCTGAAGGGCGTCTGGTGTTTCCTGATTTTACGGTCGAGGATACGTTGCGGGTCGGGGCTTATACCTGCCGTGCACGTCGTGGCTGGCAGCAACGGGTACGGTCGATGTTTGAAATGTTCCCGCGATTGCAGCAACGCAGGGCGGTGCGGGCAGGCTCATTGTCTGGCGGTGAGCAGCAAATGTTGGCATTGGCCCGGGCGCTGATGTCCGAGCCAAAGATGCTCCTGCTGGACGAGCCCAGCCTGGGCCTATCGCCCGCCATGGCGCAAGAAGTATTTGAGGCGATGAGGCATATCTGTGCGCAAGGCGTCACCATCGGTCTCGTCGAACAGAACGCGTACGCGGCACTGTCTCTGGCGGACTATGCCTATGTGCTGGAAAACGGAGCAGTGACGATGTCCGGTCCGAGTACCGAATTACTGGAAAGCCCGGAAGTCCGGCGCAGCTATCTGGGTATGTAGTACCGGCGCCGTTCATTACCGATTCGCATCTGCCTGCAGGCAGAGCACAAGGGGAAGTCATGAAACGCAAGATGGTCATGGCATTGCTGACAGTCTGTCCCGCAATGGCGTTTGCGCAGGGAGCAGAGGTCACGTTGTACGGTGTAGTGGACATGGGGGTGCAGGCATTGAGCAGTGGTGGCGGAGGAAGCAAAATCGGAACTCAGTCCGGCAACGCGATACCGTCGCATTTTGGTCTGCGAGGCAGAGAGGACCTGGGAGACGGTTATGCGGCGACATTCCGCCTGGAAGCTGGCATGAACGTAGCCAACGGCCAGCAAGTCGTGCCCGGGACGCTGTTCAACCGCTATGCCACGGTAGGTTTACAAACGCCCGTCGGCAGCTTCGATTTTGGCAAGCAGTACAACCTGATGTATGCCAATACCTTGTTCTTTGATGCGACTTTGCTGGCGCAGTACTCCGTGATGTCCGCCAATCTGATTCCTGTGCAAACGTCCAACCCGGACAACTCGATCCGCTGGACATCTCCGAATATGGGCGGACTGACTGCGTACGCCCAGTATGGTTTTGGCGAGCAAAGCTGGGACGACAAAAAGGCTGGCCAGTACATGGGATTCGCCCTGAATTACAAATCTGGTCCATTTGCGATTCGAGGGGTCTACGAGCAAGCACAAGGATCAAGCAGTGCGGTGACCGGCGCAGGCAGTCAGTCGGGCCGTAAAGATCAACGCTACAGCGTCGCCGCGAGCTATCAATTCGATCAGTTCAGCTATTACGCGGGCTGGGCGGGCATTCGTGGCGACCTGGAATTGTCCCCTCGCGGGAATTTTTACTGGCTGGGTATGGGGTATCAGACCGACAGTCCTCTCTCGTTCGTAGGTCAGGTGATGCACTACGCCACCAGCGATGACAAGGGCTCGCCTAATTGGTACATCCTGGGAGCAACTTATCGCTTGTCCAAGCGTACTTCGCTCTATACCTACGCAGGTTATTACGACAATCGCGGAGCGAATGACTTCGTCCTCAATACCTTTGATTTCGAATCGCCTCGTGGTCACAACCAGCGTGGCTTGCAGGTGGGCGTGACCCATATTTTCTAAGTGTGCCAGGCCCGGAAAATGGGCCGATGATTCAACGGAGCAACCTCGATGCAAAATCCGACCTCTAGCGAGACCTTCTTTTCACCACGGCGGCTCGGCCACGCCAACTTGTGGGCGGAGAATATTGACGTTTCGGCGCAGTTCTATCGCGATATTTGCGGGCTGACATTGGAGTTCAGCGAGCCCGACCTGAAGGCTCATTTTCTAGGCACGGGGCATACGCCGCATGATCTGGGCATGATGGAGACGACCAAAGGCGTCAATCGATATGGCCGCAATGGATTGCTGCAATTGCCCGGCACTATCGGTTTGAAACCCGGTTTGAATCATCTGGCCTGGGAACTCGAAAACGAGGCGGAGCTGGTGCAGGCGTTTCGCCGGTTGAAGGCTGCAGGTATCCATACCGACATGACGGTCGATCATCAGGTGGCGCATAGCGTCTACATTTTTGATCCGGATCGAAATTACAACGAGTTCTACTGCGACACGGTAAAGGACTGGCGGTCCGTGCTGCAGGGGGAAATGGAGTTGCTGACCAGCGCCTGGGACCCCTTGCAGGCCGAGGGTTTTACCGAGGGCCGGTACGATACGGATCCTGAATTGCGTGTCGTCGCGTCCGCACCCATTCATCCACGGCGAGTCACACACGCCGTGCTGGTGACGCCCCAGTTGGAGGCGATGAGGCAGTTTTACACGCGCGTCGGCGGGCTGAGAGAGATCGAGCGGACCGACAGCGTTGTCTATCTGGCTCCCGGATTGCAGTCATATTCGCATGCGCTGGTGCTCGTCGCGGGGGCTGCGGCTGCCTATCATCATGTCAGCTTTGAGCTGCAGAACGATGAAGCATTGGACCATGCGCTTGAGGATTTGCAGGCGCGAGGCATGCAACCTGTCCGTGTCGTCGATCTGCCCTGGAAACGCTCGTTCTTTCTAAAAGACCCTGACGGATTGCAAAGCGAATGGTATGTCCCTCGACAGGGAGTCAGAGACCTGCATACGATTGCCGATACCCCCATGCCATTCGCGGTGTAAATCGCTATTGCTTATTTGTTCGTTCAGAAAGGCGAATTGAAATGAAAAAAATGCATGCACTGATCGCCGGTGGTGGCCTGGGAGGACTGGCGACCGCCGCCGCTTTGGCTCAGCGAGGATGGGACGTCACGGTTTACGAACGGCAGACAGAGCTGCGGGCGGCCGGATCCGGGATTTATGTCTGGGAAAACGGTTTGCGCGTACTAGAGGCGATAGGGGCGTATGAGGACGCAACGCGCGGCGCTTTCCATGGCAGCCATTTTGAGCAGCGCGATAATCATAATCAGATCATCGAGTCGGCTCCTATTGCCGAGGGCCGCCGGTTGCTGACAGTGCCCCGCCGCCAGTTGCTGGGCGCGTTGCGCGACGCGGCGTTGCGGGCAGGTGTGAAGGTCGTGACGAGTACGGAGATTCTGGGGGCGAGCGCCCACGCGCAGTTGCATCTCGGCAATGGCCTGACGGTACAGGGCGATTTGGCTGTTGGCGTCGACGGAGTATGGTCTCGGGTGCGTCAATCGCTCGGATTAGAGCTGATGCACGAGCAGTTGCGAGAAGGAGCATTGCGGACCGTGATTCGGGGCGGGCCCGAGGACATTCCTGAATCGGGGCGTGGGAAATACATCGAGTGCTGGAACGGCAACCGCCGCTTTCTCGTGACCCCTATAGACGATAAACAGATTTATTTGGCATTGACTTGCCCCGGGACCGATGAGCGCGGCCGCCAGACCGTGGTGGACAAGGAATACTGGTGCGAGGCATTTCCGCATTGGAAGCATCTCATCGAGCGAATCGGCACTGACGTATCTTGGGGACTGTATAGTGTGACCAAGTGTTCGTCATGGTCTGCCGGACGCACCGCTATTCTGGGTGATGCCGCACACGCGCAGCCGCCCAATTTGGGGCAAGGCGGCGGCATGGCGATGCAGAACGGTCTGGCGCTGGCCCATGCACTTCAGGATGTGAAGGATGCGCGGGATATTCCTGCAGCGCTGCAAGATTGGGAGGCCAAGGAGCGTCCCATTGTCGAGAATTGTCAGTATTGGTCGTGCATGTACGGTGAAGTCGCTTTCCTGCCTGATGAGGTGCGCACTCGCGTGATTCGTTCCGCGATGAGCGACCCGTGGGTGGCATCGACTGTATTCAGCGCGGCGAACCATATCCCTACCGGAACGGAGCATCGATGAGCAGCAAGCTTTATCGCGATTTTGATCATGCTGAACTGGATGTTCAGTACAACGCCCGCAATACGGTGCCGCTGGCGTTGTTCCAGTCGCTCATGCAGCAGTACGCCGATCAAAGCCGGGCGGCACGGACTGCGTTGCCTTGCACCTTGGATGTCGCATTCGGAGACCATCCGGACGAAACCATGGACATATTTCCGGCAGTTGGATTGGCGCCGGGCCTCGCGCCGGTGTTTGTATACATACACGGCGGCTACTGGCGAGCCTTGTCCAAGAATGAGTCCAGCAGCATGGCGCCCGCCTATACCAAAGCGGGGGCGGTCTATGTGGCGCTGAATTATTCATTGGCCCCTGGTGCAAGCCTGGACCAGATCGTGGACCAATGCCGGCGTGCTATGGCTTGGGTATATCGCAACATCGAAAAATTCGGCGGTGACCCGGAGCGCATCTATATCGGCGGCAGTTCGGCTGGCGGGCATCTGTGCGGGATGATGCTGGCCAGTGGCTGGCACGCTGATGCGGGTGTGCCAGATAATCTGATCAAAGGGGCGCTATTGTTGTCCGGACTGTACGATCTGACGCCGATTCCGCATACGCACATCAATGAGTGGATGCATCTATCCGCTGCTGAGGCGGCACGCAACAGTCCGGCTCAGTATGAGCCTGCCTATGGTTGCCCTATCATCGTTTCCTATGGCGACAACGAGACGGATGAGTTCAAGCGTCAGAGTATGGACTATCTGGCCCAATGGCATGCATTGGGATACCCAGGGGAATACCTGCGTGTCCCAGGGTTGAACCATTTTGATCTTGTGCTCGAATGCGGCATATCTGATAGCCCGTTGGCAAAAGGCATGTTCAGCATGATGGGGCTGACTCGAGATTGAGTCAGCCCTGTGTTGGCGGGGCGCCTTAACCCCCGCCGATGACCTTGTTGGGCAGCCACGTCACGATTTCTGGGAATAGCATGATCGATATCATCACCAGAACAACGACGCCGAGGAACGGCCAGACGGCGTGAACGCCTTGCGCGAATGGGATTTTGGCAATACTGGTGGTGATGAACAGCAAAATGGCAACGGGAGGCGTCAGGCCGCCGATTTGCGTGATCATCACCATGATGATGCCCAACTGCAGCGGATCGATGTGAAAGGCGCTGCCGACATAGACGATCGTGGGCACCATGACAACGACGACCGCCAGTCCATCGAGGATCATCGTCAAGACCAGCATGATGACGACCAGCAGAGTCAGCATCAGCAGTGAGCTGTCGGTCACTCCCTTTAATGCACCCAGGACGGTGTCGTTGAAATCCAGATAGTTCAACAGCCAACCGAGCACGCCTGCCATGCCGAGTACGCCGGCCACCATGGCCGTGGTGACAGCGGCATCAACGAGAACACTGGGCAGATCCTTCCATTGCAGCTGTCGATACCAGACTTTGCTCACGATCAGGCTATATACGCATGCCACCACGCCTGCCTCAGTAGCCGTGAATATGCCACTGAGGATGCCGCCCATGATCACGACGGGTGCCATCAGGGCCGGCCAGACGCGCAAGGTTTCCTTGTAAATCTGCTTCAGCGATGACCGCGGTTGCGTAGCGCGCAGTGCGGCATTAGAGGGCAGATACGACAGTGCATAAATCACCGCCATCAGCAGCGCGGCGATCATCAGGCCTGGAATCACTCCCGCCATGAACAGCCCGCCGATAGATACCCCCGTTATCGAACCATAGACAATCATGGTCATGCTGGGGGGGATAATGGGGCCGATGGTCGCGGCTGCGGCCACGATGGCGGCGGCCAGGCCAGGTTTATAGCCCCGCTCTTTCATGGCGGGAATCGTCACCGAGCCTACGGCCGCTGCCTCTGCCGTGGATGAGCCGGAAATGTTGGCCATCGCCGTGCAGGAAAGTACTGCTGTATGCCCCAAGCTGCCGCGGATGTGCCCGACCAACGCTTGCGAGAATTCAATGAGTCCACCGCTCAGGCCGCCCCGCGTCATGATGGCGCCCGCCAGAATGAAGTAGGGCAGGGCCAGCAGGCTGAACGAGTCCAGCATGGCGAAGGCCTTTTGCGGCACCAGGGCTGGTACCAGTCCTGGTATCACCATGGCTCCAACGAGACTGACTGATGCAATGGAGAGCAGAATGGGAATGCCGAAGAAAACCAGCACCAGCATCGCTGCAAAGATGATGATCAATGTCATGATGGGCGTCCCTCAGCTTTGATCCGAACTGCCATGTTTGTCAGCACACACAGCACAAGATACGCGCCGCCGATGACCATGCCCGCGTAGACGAGCGACATGCTGATGCCCAGGCCAGGGCTTAGCTGATATTTCGTGACTTGCATCAATCGCCAGGTGTATGTGACCAGTGACACCCCCAAACCGATCCATAATAGATCGATGATCGATTGCATGACGCGCTGCATGGATGCCGGGAATCGCTCAAAGAAGGTATCGACCCGCAAATGGGCTGCGCGGTTGTAGGCGACCGGAATGGCTAAAAAGACCAGCCATACGAACGCGAATTTCTGAAATTCCTCGCTCCAGCTGAGCGAGATATTCAGAACAAAGCGGTTAAAGACCTGCAGTGTGCCAACGATGACGATGGCCGTGAATAGCAGGGTGATCAGGGCCTCGACAAACTTGTTGATGTAGCGCATCGGCTTTCCGGAGGGGCGGGATACGGAATCGGACGGGTGCCTGTGAATACACGCGGGGTAGCGCACTGGCTACACCCGCGCGGACCGTAGCAGGCGTTACTGGACGGCGCGAATCTCGGCGAGCAGCTCGGTGCCGCCTATGTCTGCAGCGATCTTGTCTTGCAGCGCAGTGGCTTTTTCACGGAATACCGTAGTGTCCACGGTGGTGATGGTGACACCTTTGCTGCGCAGGAAGTCCAACGCTTCTTTCTCACGGATGGGCGCGAGCGACCTGTTGATATCGCTGGCCAGTTTGGCACCGTCCATCACGACTTTCTTTTGGGCATCGGTCAGCTGATTCCATTCATTCATCGAGCAGGCAAACACCGCCGGGCCCAGGAAATGATTAGTGATGGCGATGTTTTTGGCGACTTCGTAGAGTTTGTTGGTGACTACGACTGCCGAGCCGTGTTCGAAACCGTCGAGTACGCCGGTTTGCATGGCGGTGTAGACCTCGCCAAATGACATGGGGGTGGCATTGGCGCCCATGGCATTGATCGTTTCGACATATACCGGGCTCTGGATCGTGCGTATTTTCAGGCCCTTGAGGTCTTCGGGCTTGTTGATGGTCTTTTTCGCGGTGACCACATTGCGGGATCCCCAGTTTGTGGTCCAGGCCAGCACCTTGAAGCCGGACTTTTCGAGATCGGCTGCGATTTCGTCGCCGACTTTGCCGTCGAGAGCGCGATTCATGTGATCGTAGTCTTTCCAGAGAAAGGGCAGGTCGATCACGCCTACGCGTTTGGAGAAGTTGTTGAGGATGGCGGTACCTGCAACGGCGCAGGATGCGCCAGCACCCAGCTGCATCGCCTCGAAAACCGCTCGCTCATCGCCCAGGGCGCTGGTAGGGTAGATGCGGGCGGACAAGGTATCGGAATGGTCTGCCAGGTAGCTCTGGAATACCCACGCGACCAAGTGATGCTCGGACGTGACGTCGCCGTGGGCGGAGTGGGAAATTTTCCACTCTTTCTTGGCTTGGGCGTGTGCGGTCGGCGCAACGGCAACGACCATTGTGGAAAGCAGGGCGGCGAACAGAGGTTTTGCTCGGAAACGCAGCGACGTGGGGCTCTTCATTTTTGCCTCCTCCTGTGGTTGATTCGATTCTGTTAAAAATTCAGGTGTATCGATTTAGTAGATCGTTTTACTAATAACATATCACGGCCAGATTTTTATCGACAGCCGTCGCATACTAGGCTTTACCCTTATATCCAAAATTCCCTGTAGTACCTCTAATGAATACCTGAATAGAACTATGCGCGGCGTGCGTGATATAGTGAATAAAACGATTTACTATAACGATTTACTTGATCAGCAAAAGCGAGGAGCCTGATGGCAACGATTCAGGATGTCGCCCGGTTGGCCAATGTCTCGGTCAGCTCGGTGTCCAATGTGCTCAACGGCCGTGCCGAACGGATGCGGCAGGACACATATGCCCGTATTGAGCAGGCCATCGAAAAGCTGGGATATCGTCCGAATCAAATCGCCCGGCATCTGAAGACCGGGCATATCCCTATTCTGGGTTTGCTCGTTCCTACGACGTCCAATCCGTCCTTCGGTCAATTGGCGGTCGCCATCGAACAAGTGGCGCAGGCCAAGCACAACTACCGCGTGTTGGTGTGCAACACCTATCGCGACAAGCAGCTCGAGTCCAAGATGTTGGACGACCTGATCGGTTTGGGAATCCGTGCCGTCATTGTCATTTCCTCGCTGAATGACGAACGGCATATCGAGGCTGCTATCGACAAGGGGCTGGCTGTCGTCAGCTACGACTTGGGCATTGATCCGTCAAAACCGGCCAAGCATGACCACGTATTGCCCGACAATCGCCTGGCAGGCCGGCTGGCTGCGAATCATCTGATCACGCACGGCCACAAGCGTATCGCTTTCGTTAAACCGAAAGGCGCCACCATCAGCCGCAGAGAGAAAATCGAAGGCTTCTTGGGGGCTGTGGGCGAAGCCGGCCCAGAATATTCTGCCCAGGTTATCGATATCGATGGCGGTTCGAGATTCGGTGACAACGAGCTGGGGCAGCTGGGCTTTGAGGCTGCCCAGCAAATCGCTGCAATGAGGCCGAGACCGACCGGTATCGTGGCAGTCAATGATATGACCGCGATTGGTGTGATGGCGGGGTTGCGTCATTGCGGCTTGTCCGTTCCCGAGGATGTGTCGGTAGTGGGGATGGACAATGTGACAGTCTCGGAATACGTGTGGCCGCCACTCACCACCGTTGCAACGCCCGTGCAGGAAGTCGCGGAGACGATGGTCGAGCAAGCCATCGCGCGCATAAACGAACCTGGGACGCCTCCGCGGGAATTCAGTTTTCCTCCGCATCTGGTCGAGCGGCAATCGGTGTCTGCGCCAGGAAAACCTTTTCAACCCAATATTTCATCCGATTGATCATGACTCGGATTTTTCTGACGCATAACCGCGCCGCGCTACGCCATTACTACGGCGATCGCGCCTTTCAATTGCTGACGGCCTTGGGCGATGTGAGGTTTCACGACAGCGACGCCGAGACGACTAGAGACGATGTTATTCGGCAGGCCCATGATTGCGATATTTTGGTGAGCTTTCGCGTGCCGGCGATAGATGCCAAGTTGATGCAGGCTTTGCCCAACCTGGCCGCAGTGTGCCGGGTCGCCGTGGATATCCGGAATATCGATCTCGACTGCGCGAATCGTCTCGGTATTCTGGTGACTCGTGCCACGCCGGGTTTTGGTCCGTCGGTGGCGGAATGGATCATCGGCGTCATGATCAGCATGGCGCGCCATATTGACGCCGCCTCGGCGGCGTACCGCGCCGGCCGTGAACCTGTGCCGTTGATGGGACGCGAGCTGCGTGGCGCGACGCTGGGTATCATCGGCTACGGAACGATCGGCCAGTACTTGGCCAAGCTGGCCAACGGTTTCGGCATGAATGTTCTCGTTAATGATCCGTACGCTGTTGTTGATTCCCGGTCAGGTGTGCAGGTGCGTTCGCTTGAGGATCTGCTGGCGCAGGCGGACTTTGTCGCGTGCCTTGCGCCTGCAACGGCGGAAACGGCCAATCTGATTAATCTATCCCGCTTTCATCAGATGCAGCGCTCTGCCTACTTTATCAACGCATCGCGAGCGGAATTAGTCAATGAGCAGGACTTGCTGCAGGCTTTGGATGAGGGCCTGATCGCAGGATGCGCCCTGGACGTGGGGTCGGCCAAAGATCAAATGCCCTCTCTGAGGCTGGCGTCGCATCCCAAGGTCCTCGCCACGCCACATATAGGAGGCCTGACGCCGGAAGCATCGGAGCACCAGGCGATGGATTCGGTGCGGCAAGTGCAGGCTTTGCTTGCTGGCCAGATCCCTGAGCCGAGCGTCAATGCCGCTCATGCCAGCCGAGCTCGTGACCGTTTTGGATTGGCGTTACCGCAGGTTTGATCACACAGGAGAATGCCATGATCCAGGCACGCTGGCCGATTCCCGTCGATGGTTGCGATTGTCATCAGCATGTCTATGACTTGGATGCCTATCCATTGCCACAGCAGTCTCCGGTTTCTCCTCCCAGGGCCAGCTGGGCCGATTATCTGGTTTTGCGGGAAAAACTCGGTATCGGTCGCTGCGTGATTGTGCAGGCGATGGGCTACGGGTTCGACAACCGCTGTACGCTCGACGCGCTGAAGGCCGCTGCAGGATCGGCTCGCGCCATCATTTCCATGCCGCTAGAAGCGACCGACGAGGCGTTGGCATTGCTGGGACAAGTCGGCGTGATGGGTGTGCGTTTTCAGATGGTGCCCAACAGCGGCAACATCATGACATGGGATGATTTGTCTCCGGTCGCTCAACGTATTGCTCCACTGGGCTGGAATATCAATCTGCAACTGGATGGCCGCACGCTTGCGGATTACGAGGCCTTGATTGCACGGCAGCCTTGCCGGATCGTGATCGATCATGTCGGAAAATTCCTGGAACCGGTGACTCCCCAGGACCCCGCCTTTGCCGCATTGAGACGGCTGTTGGACACCGGCAATACCTGGGTCAAACTCTCGGCCATGTACGAGACATCGCGTACGGGCGCACCGGAATATCGTGACGTGGGCTTGTTGGCGGAAACGCTGGTCCGTCATTATCCAGAGCGTTGTCTATGGGCAAGCAACTGGCCCCACCCCGGCCAGCTGCAACGTCCGGATGATCGGTCTTTGCTGGCGTTACTGGACAGCTGGTGCCCGTCGCAAACCGTGAGAGACCTGATTCTTGTCGATAATCCGGCTAATCTATACGGGTTTTGATAGTCGGCAGACGGGCGTTATGGGTGTTTCCCAGTTATTGGACCAATTCGAAGGGCACTGGCAGCTCAGTCGCAGCATCGAGCAAGAGCACGCAACGATGCGAGGCAACGCGACGTTTTCCCGGATAGAGAATGACGTCCTGCTCTATCACGAAGAAGGGGTGTTGAGACTGCATAACGGCCACACTGTCCGATGTACGCGCCGCTACAAGTTTCTCGCGCAGGGCGAGTCTCTGGTGATTCTGTTCAATGATGGGCCGGACGAGGGAAAGACCTTTGTCGAACTGGCTTTCAGCGGCGAGATCACGGGGGTGTTGACGGCCGCGGACAAGCATTATTGCGGTAAAGATATCTATTCGGTGGTGTATCGCTTGAGTCTGCCGGATGCGTACGAGACCGATGTTTGTGTCTCTGGGCCGAATAAGGATTATCGGGCAGTGACCCGATATACCAGGGGCTGAGCCAGACGTACGCTCATCGCTTTACCTGACAGCCAGATCAGCATGGTTTAATGGCTCTACGTCGCCGCTTATCTCGTAAGAATCGACGCGTTTAGCGATAAAACATGATGGAGAGCTTGCATGAATGGTGCTGAAAGTCTGGTCAGGACGTTGTTGGCTTCGGGTATAGACACTTGTTTTGCCAATCCAGGGACAAGCGAAATGCACTTTGTCGCGGCCCTGGACCAAGTCCCAGGCATGAAATGCGTGTTGGGTCTGCAGGAAAACGTCGTGACGGGGATGGCAGACGGCTATTTCCGCATCGCTCGCAAGCCAGCATGCACGCTGTTGCATTGCGGCCCCGGCCTGGCCAATGGCATGGGTAATCTGCATAACGCACGCCGCGCTCGCAGCGGCATTGTGAATATCGTCGGTGACCAGGCGACTTTCCATCGTCCCTTTGATGCGCCGCTGACGGCCGACACAGCCGGGATGGCGCAGACGGTTTCTCAATGGGTGCGCACGAGTGTGCAAAGCGAGCATCTCGGCCGCGATGCGGCAGAGGCTATCGCGGCGGCTCAAGTGTTCCCGGGGCAGATCGCCACATTGATTCTCCCGGCGGATGTGTCGTGGAATGACGGGGGCGTGGTCGGCGCTCCGTTGGCCGTGCCCGCTGCACCTGAAGTGGACGGCAATGCGATCGAGAACGCTGCGAGAACACTGCGTTCATACGGTCCGGATACGCTGATCCTGGTCGGCGGGCCTGCGGCGTTGAGCGAGGCCCAGGGGCTGCTCTGGCGTGTGGCGCAGGCCACGGGGGCTACGTTGATGGCGGACTTTGTCACGGCACAGGTGGCGCGCGGCCGGGGGCGTTTGCCGCTTGAGCGCACGCCTTATGTCATGGAGGCCGCACTCAAAGCGCTAGAGCGATTCAAGCACATCATTCTGGTGAACGCCAAGGCGCCGGTCGGCTTTTTTGGCTATCCTGGAATGCCCTCGACGCAGTATGCGCCGGACACACAAATTCAAGTGTTGTCGCGGCCGGATCAGGACCCGGTGAAAGCCTTGCGGTCGCTGGTGTTGGCGCTGAATGCTCCCGAGGCCGAAATTCCCGATCCGGGTCCGCGTCCGGAGGTGGCAACGGGGTCGCCCACGCCCGAAGGGCTGGCGCAGACGGTGGCGGCATTGATGCCCGATAACGCGATTGTGTCGGACGAGAGTGTTTCGTTCGGCCGCGGATTTTATAAGTTCACCCACGCAGCGCCTGCGAACGATTGGCTGCATCTGGCGGGCGGTGCCATCGGCGATGGCTTGCCGGTCGCGACCGGGGCGGCTATTGGCGCGCAGAAACAGCGGCGCGTCATCAGTTTGCAGGCAGACGGCTCGGCGATGTATTCCCTGCAGTCGCTGTGGACACAGGCGCGCGAGCAACTGCCGTGCACCACGATCATTTTGAACAACAGCAAATACAACATCCTGATTGGAGAATATAAGAACGTGGGCGCGACGCCCGGTGAGACTGCAATGAGCATGCTGGAACTGGGCAATCCCTCGCTGAATTGGGTTGGTCTTGCGAACGCAATGGGGGTCGAGGCAGCGCGGGCGAGCACATTGGAACAGTGCGGCGATCTGATGAAGAGCAGCTTCGGCAAGCAAACTCCTTTTCTGATTGAACTAATGGTGTAGCGGTCAATAGCCCGGTTCGAGGCCCGGGCATTTCCAACAAGCCTCAGATGGATGGAGACAACAAACGATGAAACGACGTCAGCTATATAAAGCCCTGGGCGCGATGGTCATTGGCAGTATGGTCTTTGCCGCACACGCGGAAACGTATCCATCGAGGCCGATTACGTTGATTGTTCCTTATCCCGCCGGTGGCACGACTGATTTGGCGGCACGTACGATAGGCCAGGCCATGGGGCCTTTCCTGAAGCAATCCATTGTCATTGACAATCGTCCTGGCGCGACGGGAAACATCGGGATGGGAATGCTCAAACGTGCGGATCCTGATGGCTACACCATCGCCATGGGGACCGTGAGTACGCAATCCATCAATCAGTTTTTGTTCAACGACATGCCCTATGATCCGGGCAAGGACTTTGTCCCTCTGGCGATGGTGTTCACGACTCCGAACGTCATCGCGGTGCGTAAAGACTCGAAGTTCAAGACGTTGCAGGATCTGGTTGCCCAGGCCAAGCAAAGCAAGGACAAGCCCGTTTCGTATGCATCGCCGGGGGTCGGGTCGTCGGTGCACTTGACCGGAGCCTATCTTGAACAAGCCGCGGGTATTGACATGCTGCATGTACCGTTTAAGGGCGTGTCGGGGTCGATGCCTGCGCTGATCGGCGGGCAGGTTGACGTGTTGATGGACAACCTGCCTAGCACGATCACCCAATTGAAAGACGGCTCGCGGATTCGCGCGCTGGCCGTTACCTCGGCAGAGCGCTTGCCGTCTTTGCCCGATGTGCCGACAGTTGCAGAATCTGGCTTCAAGGACTTTGATGTGACGGCGTGGTTTGCGTTGTACGCGCCAGCCGGTACCCCTGATGCAGTCCAGGCAAAGCTGATCGATGCTGCGACTCAGGCACTCGCAACGCCCGCGGTGAAAGCGCAGTTCGAAGCCTTGGGCGCGACGGCGGGTACTGTCAGCGGGCAGCAGCTCGCCGCATTCGAGCAAACAGAGCGTCAACGCTGGAGCCAGCTCATCAAAGAACGCAAGATCACGATCAACTGAGACACCGTGGCAATGCCGGCGGGCGCCGGCAACGCAGACATCGCGTTGTCATCGTCAAGGGCGGCATTGTTGCGGGCAAGCGCGTAAGATGGCAACCGGTTCTCTTCCAATTGCTGCGTTGCCGTGATGGTCATGGCGGCGCGGCGCGCCTCGCTGATCATGCCTAGAGTATTTTTTCTGCTGCGTCTTGTTGCCATAGTGGCTGTCGCCCATGTCTACGTCGGGCTGCGGCTGATTCCCGATTTGCATCTGACGAGGGACCAGCAGTGGGCTGCGTGGGCAGTCCTCGTCACGTCTTGCATCCTGATGCCTGTTTCCTTGGTCATTCGGCCGTTTGCGGCGCGCCCTTGGGCCGATTGGGTGGCTGGCGTCGGGCTGGTGATGATGGGCCTGTTCTCGTCGACATTCGTGTGCACCTTGCTGCGGGACGCCGTATTGACGATCGTCTTTGTCGTGGGAGACCTGACATCCGCGACCTTGCCGCTGACTCAGCTCAAGTTCATCAGCGCCGTGGTTGTCGTGGTTTTGGCGTCGACTGCCACGCTGGTGGGAGCGTTCAATGCCAGGCGATTGGCACGTGTGCGGCGAGTCGATGTGCCTATCGCCGGTCTGCCTTCAGCACTACAAGGGTTTGCTATCGCGCAGATCAGCGACATTCATGTCGGCCCCACGATCAAGCACGGTTATGTCGAGCATATTGTGCAGGCCGTCAATGCGTTGCAACCTGATTTGATCGCGGTGACGGGGGATGTCGTCGACGGGCCGGTGGCGCAATTGTCCGTACACACTCAGCCGCTGGGCCGATTGACGGCGCGTCATGGTGCGTATCTGGTGACAGGCAATCACGAGTATTACTCGGGCGTGAATTCGTGGGTGGCTGAGTTTCGCCGTTTAGGGTTGCAAGTGTTGATGAATGAGCATGTTGTATTGCGGCATGCGGATGCACAGCTCATTGTTGCTGGTGTGACGGACTATAGCGCCGGCGCTTTCGATCCGGCGCAGGCCAGCGATCCGGTCAAAGCGGTGGCGGGGGCGCCCGCCGGCGCCGTCAGCGTGTTACTGGCGCATCAGCCCCGCAGCGCGTCGGCGGCTGTTCAGGCGGGCTACGCCTTGCAGTTGTCGGGCCACACGCATGGAGGTCAGTTTTTTCCATGGAATCTATTCGTGCGTTTTCAGCAGCCTTTCGTTGCAGGTTTGCATCGTGTCGAGGATATGTGGGTTTATATCAGCCGTGGTACGGGCTATTGGGGGCCGCCCAAGCGATTGGGGGCACCCTCCGAGATCACTCTGCTGAGGTTAGTGGCCGCTTGAGGCACATGATGTCTGGGCAGCCGTTCCATTTTAAGATTCACTTCATCTCCGGGCGTATAGTCGACGAATGCGTATTCTCCTGGCCGAAGACGATATTTCATTGGGCGAGTCCATCGAGTCATGGCTGACTCTCGATGGCTATGCGGTCGACCGTGTCACGCGCGGTGATTTGGCGCAAACCGCCTTGAGCACGCACGATTATCAATGCCTGCTGCTTGACCGTGGTCTGCCGGGCTTGACCGGAGATGCGCTGTTGCGCGCGCTGCGGATACGTAGAGAGACCATTCCCGTCATCATGATTACTGCGCGCGATGCCGTGCGAGATCGCATCGAGGGGCTGGACCTCGGGGCAGACGATTATCTGGTCAAACCCTTTGATCTGGAGGAACTGTCGGCCAGGATCCGCGCGGCGATACGCCGGCATGACGGACGTCCGGATGCGGCCCTGTCTCATGGGGCGTTGACGATGGACCTGGCTGCCAAACAGGTTACGTTCCAGGGCCGGCCTGTCGAACTGACTGCTCACGAGTTTGCCGTGTTGCATGCGCTGCTGCGCCGTCCGGGGCACGTCGTCTCGCGGGCTCAACTCGAGGAGTCCCTGTATGGCTGGGGCGACGAAGTAGAAAGCAACACGATCGAGGTGCATATCTATAACCTGCGCCGCAAGCTCTCGGCTGAGTCGATCAAGACGATCCGGCGCCAGGGTTATCGGCTGGCGGATTGATATGCGTTGGCGCCGTACTAGTAAAGGCTCACCGGCTGATTCGCCTCGCGGTTATTCGCTGCGTCGGAGGCTGATCTCGACCACGCTGGGTTCGAGTATCGCCGTGGGTGTGATCAGTACGGTCATCGTGCTGGCTCTGGCCTGGAAAGAGGTCAGCGATACGTTTGACGATACGCTCGAAGAAGGCGCCCGGCTCGTGTTGGCGCTGGGCGAGGGAATATCGGCAGGGGGATTGCCTGCGCGCAGTCGCGATGACGATGCGCAACCCGCGTTGCGGCTTGATTATCAGATCATTTCGCGCGAGGGTGTCGTGATCCGTCGAGGCGAGGATGCGCCGAAACGTCCTTTTGTAGATCCCGGCAAGCGCGATGATCGCTTTTATGATGTCAAGGCGTCTGGAAAGCGTTGGCGTGTTTATATACGCAAGCATGATTCCTTGGGGTTTTCCGTGCAGATCGGCCAGGAATGGGAGGATCGAACCGATCTCATCGTCGATATGCTGGAATCTTTGGCCTGGCCCTTGATCGGATTGTGGCTCTTGTTGGGTCTGGTCAATTGGTGGTTGATCCGGCGCCTGGTTGCCCCGTTAGAACGGATGGCCCGCGAAATGGAAACCAAATCCCCCGCGGATCTGTCAGCCTTGATGTATGACGGCAACGCACGAGAGGTGCGCACGGTAGTCGTTGCCCTGAACCGCCTGTTGTCGCGTCTCGCTCAGGCGCTCGAGGGCGAGCGCCGGTTTACCGCCGATGCCGCGCATGAATTGCGTACGCCTTTGGCCGCACTGGCCTCGAGGATTCAGGTGATGCAACGTCGCCTATCTACCGAAGGTGCGCAATCTGTTGCGACAGATCTGCAACGGCTGCGAGACGATGTCGCCCGCAGCACCGCCTTGGTCGAGAACTTGCTGCAACTGGCACGTCTGGACCCAGAATCGGCCGACGCCCTGGTCTCGAACACGCTCGATACCCGGGCGTTGCTGGAGGAGGTGGTCAGGGCCTGTGCACCAGAGGCCGCTGCCAGAAATATCGCGATATCGGTCCACTGCGACGTTGCGACGCTTGCCGGGAATCGCGATGCGTTGTTAACGGCATTGCGCAATCTCGTGCACAACAGTATTAGCTACGGGCGAGTGGGCGGCAGGGTCGAGATCACTGCCAAGCGTGCCGGCGACACAGTTACGCTGGCTGTGCGCGATGATGGCGATGGCGTTTCGGATGCTGATTGTCAACGGCTGACGCAACGCTTTTTTCGCGTGCTGGGCAGCGGGGTGCAGGGCAGTGGCTTGGGATTGTCGATTGTGGCCAGAGTGGCGGAGCTGCATCATGCTGATTTGCAATTCGGTCCTGGATTGGACGGCCGCGGATTAGGGGTAGTGTTGGCGTTTCCGCTAAAGTCCCCACGCTGAGGGGGCAGATCTCCGCGTATTGACCGCTGGCAAATGGACTTTGAAGTGTTGGGTGGGCGGCTCAGATTCACTTAATCTTCGTTGTATTTAATAGCGCTGTGTTCAACAATGATCGCGCAATGCGCACTAGGAGCCATGCTATGACCCACTCTTTTCGTTTCATGACTGTGACCCGTACTTTGCTGGCCAGCGCCGCTCTCACCGGGGCGTTGGCGGCCGGTGGCGCATCCGCTCAGGGGTACACCGGACCGAGCTCCGTGCCCGCTGGCGCGCAACGGGGCTATACGGGGCCGTCTTCAGTCGCAGTGACGTCGGTCAAGACACTGATCGAGACCGGACGAGACGACCAAAAGGCTATATTGCGCGGCCGCATTGTGTCGCACGATGGTGGTGATCACTACACCTTCGACGATGGTACCGGGCGTATTCGTGTCGATATCGACGATCATGATTTTCCGGCTGGCGTGAAGATCGACGATAAAACGACGGTCGAGCTCCACGGGGAACTCGATCTTGATCGCAAAGGGATTGAGTTCGATGTGGACGTGATTCGAGTGGTGCAATAGCAGATATCTGCACTGCCCAAAGCACACCGCCCGCCGATCATCACTGATCGGCGGGCGGTGTGATTTTAAACGTCAGTCAGCGATGGACGTCAGACGCCGACCACGGAAACCGCCTTGGTCACCAGATAGGCTTCCAGGGCTTCGGGGCCGCCCTCGGAACCATAGCCAGAGTCCTTGACGCCGCCGAAGGGCAGCTCGGCCGACGGCGATGCGGCTTGGTTGATCCAGACCATGCCGACTTCGAGGCGGCGCGACAACTCGGTGACCGATTTGAACGAACGCGTGTAGGCGTAAGCGGCCAAGCCATAGGGCAGGCGGTTGGCTTCGCGGATGGCTTCGTCCAGGGTCTCAAAGCTGCGGATCGCGGCGATGGGGCCGAACGGTTCTTCGTTAAAGACGTCGGCATCCAGCGGCACGTCGGACAGAATCGTCGGGGCGAAGAAGTTGCCGGCAGTGCCGACTCGCTCGCCACCTGTGGCGATGCGCGCGCCTTTTTCGCGTGCGTTTTTGACGATTTTGTCCATGGCGGCCAGACGGCGGTCATTGGCCAGCGGGCCCAGGGTGGTGCCTTCGGTCAAGCCATCACCCAATTTGAGCTTTTCGGCGTGAGCCACAAAGGCCTTTTCAAAGTCGGCCTTGACGGCAGAGTGCACCAGGAAGCGGGTCGGCGAGATGCAGACCTGGCCGGCGTTGCGGAACTTGGCGCCACCAGAGGCCTTGACTGCCAATTCGACATCGGCGTCTTCGGCCACGATCACCGGGGCGTGGCCACCTAATTCCATGGTGACGCGCTTCATGTGCTGGCCAGCCAGCGCGGCCAATTGCTTGCCGACCGGGGTGGAGCCGGTGAAGGTCACTTTACGGATGATCGGGTGCGGAATCAGGTAGCTGGAAATCTCGGCCGGCGAGCCGAATACCAGGCCGATCACGCCCTTCGGGATGCCGGCGTCGACGAAGCAGTTCAACAGCGCGGCTGGCGAGGCAGGGGTTTCCTCGGGGGCTTTGACCAGGAACGAGCAACCCGATGCCAGCGCTGCGCCGAGTTTGCGCACGATCTGGTTGACGGGGAAGTTCCACGGCGTGAAGGCGGCGACCGGGCCGACGGGCTCTTTGAGCACCATCTGCTGGGCGGCGGTGTTACGGGCCGGGATGATACGGCCGTAGACGCGCAAGGCTTCGTTGGCGAACCAGTCGATGATTTCCGACCCTGCCAGGACCTCGATACGGGCTTCGCCCAGCGGCTTGCCCTGTTCCTGGGTCAGCAGACGGGCGATGTCGTCGGCGCGCTCACGCACCAGAACGGCAGCCTTGCGCATGATGCTGCAACGCTCATGGGCAGACATTTCGCGCCAGGTCTCGAATCCGCGTTGCGTGGCGGCCAGAGCGTCGTCCAAGTCCTCGCGCGACGCGTTGGCGACCTGGCCGATCTTGGCGCCGGTCGCCGGGTTGACCACGTCAATGCGCTTATTTCCTTTGGCTTCGCGCCATTCGTTGTCTATCAACAGGAGAGTGTCGGGATAACTGCTCATGAATGCTCCAAAGGGAATGTTGTGATCGGCTTGACCGGTAGCCGGATCCCGAACAAAACCATGAGGCCCTATCGGGAAATGACTGCCGGAGAAAACGACGGCCGTCTCGCGGCCATGTGAATATACGAGTTAACTACTGCTAGCGTTCTATGTCAAAAACCCACGTGGAAATTGTATAGGGAGAACAGCCCGAAAACGGCTGGTCGCCTGGTGGTTGTTCCGTTACAAATCTATCTGAGATAGCAGGCAGCCGGGGGGCGCACGTGGTGGCGTTCACGAGGTCGGGCTCCAAATGCGAAGCCGCACAAGCATCGGGCGCCGATCCTGGAATTCCGGCGACGTGGGCTGCTTAGG
Organism: Bordetella genomosp. 4; assembly: GCF_002261185.1. Taxonomy (GTDB): domain Bacteria; phylum Pseudomonadota; class Gammaproteobacteria; order Burkholderiales; family Burkholderiaceae_B; genus Bordetella_A. The sequence continues at coordinate 24,553 of NZ_NEVQ01000020.1, read as the reverse complement.
TCGCGTCAACCAACCGGTTGTTCCACTTTTTCCAGCGGTTCCACCATTTCGTGATCCAGCGCGCCCTGGACCAAGTCTTCTGTGACACGCAATTCCACACCGACCGGCGACATCTGCGCTGCCGCAGTAAACGGCGCGATAGGTGCCGGCGCAGGGCGCGTTTTACGGCGCATGACAAAATAAATCGTCAGCCCGATATTAAGCACGAGAAATGCCCAAAACAGGCCGGGGGCGCCCATTTTTGTCATGACAGGCGAGATCAGCAGGGGGCTGATGGCGGAACCCAGAGAGTTGATCAGCAACAGGCCCTGAATCATGCGTACCAGTGCATCCGCCGGAGCCCGGTCAGCCGCATGGCTTACCGCTACTGGATAAATGGCGAATACGCCGCCGCCCAGCAAGAACAGCAGGATCATCAACAGCGATGGCGAGTTAGGTAGCAACAGGATCGCGAGCGACAGTATCGCGCAAGCTGCGCTCAGTACGATGAGCGTGACCTGGCGGTCTTTGAGGTCAGACCAGCGGCCTACCGGGTATTGCAGCAGCATCGCGCCCAGGATCACGATACTCATCATCTTGCCGACCTCGTCGACATTCAGGTCGATGCGTTGCAGATAGAGGGGCAGCAGCGTGTAAATCGCGGCGATGGCCAGGCCTGAGCCAAAGCAGCCCATTACACCGGTGGGCGTCATGCGCAGCAACTGGCGCGGAGATAGCGGTTCCACGCGTTCGACTAAAGGGGATACCCGAGGAATCATCACCATGGGCAGCACAGAGAGCGAGGCCAGCATGCCAGCCACCATGTAGGGGGCCATCTCTCCCCACTGCGTGATGGTGCCGAGCTCCAGCTGTCCCAACATGCCGGACCCGTACAGGGCGATCATGTATATCGCCAGCAGCCGGCCGCGTATTTTCGGGTCGCTGGCCAGCAGCAACCAGCTTTCGACTACCAGATAGACGCCGACACTGGCCCAGCCGTTGATCAATCGCAGGACGAACCAGGCCGTATGGTTAAAGATCAGGCCTTGTAACAGGACCGTCACGGCAATCAGCGATACGAATCCGCTATAGGCCCGGATGTGGCCGATGCGCACGATCAGGCGGTCGTGAAAAATCGCCCCGATCGTGAGGCCCACAAAATAAGAGGAGGAAATGATCCCGATGACAGTGGCTGAAGCGCCGGCGGCGTCCAGCTGTAACGTGCTCAATGAGGAAATAAAAGCGTTGCCGATACAGACAACAAACAAACCCAAAATGGGAGCCAGCACCAGGGCCAGCAACTGCCGCGACATGATGTCCTCGTAAGAAGCGACTGAGTAAAACACCTCACCCTGTCGGGGGCGACCGGGCGTAGTGGGGAAAACAAGGGAGGTGTGCTTCGCGAGGGGGCCTGACGCCAGGTGATCGGCCCGGCGTGCGTAGTCTGCTGGCTCACACGGCCTGTAAAAACGACGGGAATTGTACTGCGGTGGTAAACCGATTGAGCCAGCCGTCCCCGAGGATGATGGGGCGTTACAACGTTGGAGGTTTTCGCCTCACGTTATACGGGGCTCTGTAGGGGGACTTGCTTCATCCGCCACATGTTCAATATACTCCCCTCTAGTATATTTTTATGCCCATTTTTCGCCATGCCCCATTCTCCTGACGAAAAAAAGCGTGTGCTCGCGCGCGTGCGCCGTGTCCGTGGACAGTGCGACGCCCTGGAGCGGGCTCTCGAGGCAGGGGCGGATTGCGGCCCGGTGCTGCAGCAGATCGCCGCCATTCGCGGGGCGATCAACGGACTCATGTCGGAAGTCCTGGAGTCGCATATTCGCGAGGGCTTTAGCCAGCCGTCCGAATCCGAGGCCCAATACGATCAACGCGTACAAGAGCTCTTGACTCTGGTTCGCACTTACCTGAAATAATCAATGCATCAGCCAGGCTGACGCAGTTTGCCTTTTCCCTTTACGGAGCTACCCATGAAATCACGTGCCGCCGTCGCTTTTGCCGCAGGCCAACCCCTGCAGATCGTCGAGCTCGATGTCGAACCTCCCCGTAAAGGAGAAGTGCTCATCAAGATTACGCATACCGGTGTTTGCCACACCGACGCATTCACGCTGTCCGGCGAGGACCCCGAAGGTTTGTTCCCAGTCGTCCTGGGCCACGAAGGTGCGGGTATCGTGGTCGAAGTAGGCGAGGGCGTCACCAGCGTCAAGCCGGGTGACCATGTCATTCCGCTCTATACGGCCGAATGCGGGGAGTGCCTGTTCTGCAAATCGGGCAAGACCAATTTGTGTGTGGCCGTACGCGCCACGCAGGGTAAAGGTGTGATGCCTGATGGGACGACGCGTTTTTCCTACAACGGCCAACCTGTCTATCACTACATGGGTTGCTCGACCTTCAGCGAATACACGGTGGTGGCGGAGGTGTCGCTGGCCAAGATCAATCCGAATGCGAACCCGGAGCATGTTTGTCTGCTGGGTTGCGGCGTGACCACGGGTATCGGTGCTGTGCATAACACTGCCAAGGTCCAGGAGGGCGATTCCGTTGCGGTGTTCGGCCTAGGTGGCATAGGCTTGGCTGTGATTCAGGGGGCGCGTCAGGCCAAGGCAGGCCGTATCATTGCTGTCGACACGAACCCTGACAAATTCGGTCTGGCGAAGGTTTTTGGTGCGACTGATTGCTTGAACCCGAAGGACTTTGACAAGCCTATCCAGGAAGTCATCGTGGGCATGACTGGCTGGGGTGTGGATCATTCGTTCGAATGCATCGGCAACGTCAATGTCATGCGCGCTGCGCTCGAGTGTGCGCATCGTGGCTGGGGACAATCTGTTGTGATTGGGGTGGCTGGCGCCGGCCAGGAAATCTCGACGCGTCCGTTCCAGTTGGTGACGGGGCGCCGGTGGCTGGGGACTGCATTTGGTGGCGTGAAGGGCCGCACGCAATTGCCGGGTATGGTCGAAGACGCGATGTCGGGCAAGATCGAGCTGGCGCCGTTTGTGACGCACACCATGGAGCTGGACGAGATCAACAGTGCGTTTGATCTGATGCACGAAGGCAAGTCGATTCGTAGCGTGGTTCACTACTAAGCCGACAAAAAAGGCAGGTATTCGGCTGAGTGAGCGAGTACCTGCCTATTTGCGATCAGGCGCTGCCGATGTAGTCATTCTGCAGGCGGCGATATTTTTGCATGTACGGTCGCTCCCAACGCTGCGCCATGTACCGCGAGATGTCCTCCTAGTTGCATGCTTTGCAACAGCTCGGCGCGGGTCAGTCCAAGCGTCAATCCCTGGTTTATCAATGCGCGCGTGGATTCCATATCGCCGTGAGTAAAACACGCATGTAGAGCAAGGCGTACCAAGAGGCGCTCGGAATCGTTCAACCCGCCCTCGGGCAGTCCGCCTTCTACAAAATCCAGCAATACCGATACGTACCCCGGGTCTTGGCTGGCCAGGCGTCGCAAGCGCTTTGCTTCTGCGGGCCATCGCTTTTCGATGCGAACGCATAAGGGGTCGTCGTCGGGCAATGCAGGCAGAGGGGCCGCCTCATGCAGCAGGTCGGCTGCATGCAGAACGGCGCTGACGCCTTGTAGCGTCACTTGATGCAGTACGTCGAAGATGTCCGCTTCGCTTGCACCTGCTTGCTGCGCGAGACGCATGTGAGTGGCAACGCCTGCCTCGTATAGATGGGTTGCCGATGCATCGAGCGCTACGTAGATCAATTCGACCATACGTGCGCTGAGAGGACCGGTTTGTGCCGGATAACCCGCGTATTCAGCGTAGTGAATCAGAAACGCCGGATTGGCCTGCAACAGGCTCGCTGTCCAGGGACGCCAATAACCCCGCAGCGCGATAAACCGCGACTTGATGGCTTCGAGGTCGTTCATCGTGCGCACAGTGTTTGTCCTGTCAGATATTGCGCTTTGGGGCCGGCGATAAAGTGCAGCAGGGGTGTCAGTGTTTCGGGTATACAGCGCCGGGTGATTGTCACGGCATTAACGCGTCGCCCGCTTGGGCCCCATTCGCTGGCCAGAGTGGACACCAGCATTCGCGTCGATGCGAGATCGCCGGCGTCTTCCCAATCGCCACTTTCTTCGTTGGGCAATAACAGCGTCAAGCTGCCTGGCTGAGCCAGATCGAAGCGGCGGACGGCATCGAATGCTGCGTTCAGGCGCTGTCCCACTGGGCTGGCCAGAATGGTTGCGTCAATGGTGGCAGGGTAGCCGCGACCGACCGGACTGCTTTGCAGGTTGGCCCATTCTCCCCGCATGGTCAACGCCAAAGGGAAGTCTGCCGGGACCCTGACATGGTCAGTCGGCGTATAGGCCTGACTGCCTCCAAAAACCGACGATCCGCCATCCACGGAAAGTACGCCTCCCGAAATCGGGGCAGCCTGAGGGCTGGCAAGAAACGCCAAGGCGTAGGCCATCTCTTCGGGTTCCGCCATGCGTCCCAACGGGATTTTCGACATGGCTTTGGCGGGATCGAGGCGTCCTGAGGCGATCAGTGCATCGACTAATTCCGTGCGCACGAACCCGGGACACAACACACTGACGCAGTACTCCGGGTGCGCTTTAGCCAAAGCCTGGGTCTGTGCGATCAGGCCTGCCTTGCTCGGGCTATAGGCGCCACGCCAAGGAATCGCATGCAGGCCGGCGCCTGAAGCGACGTTGACGATGCGTGCCCCTTTGGCGAGCTGCCCTTGCAGCGCATGGACCAGGCGAGCGGGGGCGTGAAGGTTCAGCGCCAACAATTGCTGCCAATTGGCAGGATCCTGATCAACGATCGGGAGATTGCTGCGATCAGTCATCCCCGCGTTATTGATGATGGCATCCAGCGTTGGCACCAGATGAGCCAACGCCTGGATTTGGTCTGCCTGAGTCAGATCGACCGTCAATGCGAGATGAGGGCCGCTGGCGGCGGCCGGCAGCGCATCACGTAGCGCCTCGATCGCTGCGGTATTGCGATCCACGAGCACACACCGTATCCCGTTGCGGGCCAGTTCATGCGCCGTGACGCGGCCGATACCGCTGCCTGCGCCCGTCAGCAAGTAGACGCCCATATCAGAGCGTCGTGAACGTAATGCCGCCGTCTACTACCAGGGCCTGGGCCGTGATGAAACGGGCCTCATCACTGGCCAGAAATACGATACCGCTGGCGATATCTTCGACGGTGCCCAGACGCCCGAGCGGGGTGCTGGCAACGCGTTTTGCATCGCGCTCCGCGTTGCGATTACGCTGTGTGCCTTCGGTGGGAACAGCCGACGGGCAAACGGCGTTGACGCGAATGCCTCGGCCGCCCAGCTCGGCGGCGGCAGCGCGGGTAATACCCAAGATGCCGGATTTGATACCGGAGTACACCACGGAGAGAGGCGCCGATTTCAGGGCCGCTGTGGAGGCCACGTTGACGATGGCGCCGCCGCGTTCTGGATCCATGACTTCGGTAGCCGCCTGGATGCCCCAGATCACCGCCTTGAAGCCGATATCCAGCATCCGGTCCACTGTTTCCGGCATGATGTCCGGCACGCCCTGGTAGCGGACCCATGCGGCATTGTTGACCAGGATATCAAAGCGAGACCCGTGTTCCGCAGCCATGCGTACGGCCTGGGTGATGCCTTCGCGCGAAGCCACGTTTTGCACGACAGGAAAAACTTTTCCTCCCTCTGCGGAAATGTCCGCTACCGCAGCCGCGACCAATTCCTCTTTCAGGTCATTGATCCCCACGAGGGCCCCGCGTGCTGCGAGCAAACGCGCCGTCGCGCGCCCTATGCCGGCGCCTGCGCCGGTGACGAGCGCCACGCGCCCAGCCAGATCTTGTTGCATGATGTCTCCCTATACCGATTGTATGTATGCCCGGCCGTTCTCTTGTGCCTGGCTGTCGAATGCTGCGCTGAGTTTGCGTACCGCTCGCAAGGCGCGGTGCAATGGCAGTTCCCAGGTAAAGCCCATTCCACCATGCAGATGAATTGCTTTTTCGATGACGAAAGCCGCATTGGCAATGGCGCCGGCGAGGGCAGGGCGCGTATCGCGTGTTTGGCCGAATTCGTCGGTATGGATGGTACGACGAATGGCAGCGCTCGATACTTCCTGCAAGAGCCGCATGCGCGCCAACAAATGTCGCACGGCTTGTTTCGCTGACAAGGGGCGTCCGAATTGAACGCGAGTAGCCATGTAGTTGGCCGTCTCTTGCAGTGCGCCTTCTGCCGCGCCATTGGCGAATTCGGCCAACAAGATATGCGCCTGACGCTGTAGTACCGGCCAGGATTCCGAATCAAGCCGCGCCAGTACTCGTGCGTCTTGCGTTGCAATCCACGTCTGCGGATGATCGGGATCCAGTGTGGGCTGTTCCTCGCGCGATAGGCCTTCGATGTCGATCAGCACCGCGCCGTTGTCATCCGCCACGAGCACCCAGTCCGCATTGCCGTGATCGACACGAATCCATGCGTCGTTCAGGCTGCCTTGCCAGGCAATCGTTGCGATGCGTTCGCCAGAGGCCAGCGCCTGTCCTTCAGCGGTGTCGACGAGCGTATGGGCCAGCAGGATCTGCTCGGCCAGGGGAAATGGCAGGCGCAGTCGGCCCGCAGCATGCACGATGGGTAATGCAAAACTGATATCTAATCCCAGGCCCCCGTCGGCCTCAGCTGCCATGACGCCACACAGGCCAGCTTGGGCCAGAATTTCAGCGGTTTTGCGCGGGTCCTGGTGGCTGAGGGCATCGGTGATCGCCGCATCGGCCGCTTGTGCGAATTCTTCGGGTTGCAGGTCTTCCATAGTCATGCCAAGTCCTTGGGAAAATTCATGACGCGTTGTGCAATCACGTCCAATTGCACCTCTGTCGTGCCGGCATAGATCGTTTCAGCGCGAGAGAAGAGATAAGCTTGCGTAAAGGCTTTTTGCGCCCGGCGAGCCAATGGGCTGGATTGCGGACCAACCTGAGAAACCAGCGACAGGGCGAAACTGGCAAAGGCCTGATGGCATTCCGACCAATACAGTTTGGTCAACGAGCCGCGTGCGCCGATGGACTCGCCTTTTGACAGGCGTTCTACGGTCAACTCAACCAGTCCTTTCAACCCATCGATTTCGGCGACGAGATCGCCCACGCGGCGTTGAACGTAGCCATCGTTCAATACCTGGGATAAGCGAGAGTCGGATTTGCATGCCGCAATCAGTTGGCGCAGTTCGCATTCGAATCGCCATGGGCGATACATGCGATTGGTCGCACGCTCGATCGACAGCACGCGAATGGCGGCGCTCCAGCCTTCATCGGGCGAGCCGAGGCGAGCACTGTCAGGAACCACGACATCATCAAAGAAGACCTCGGCGAACGATTCTTTGCCATCGATGGATTTGATGGGGACGACACGAATACCCGGTGTGTTCATGGGAACGGCAAACATCAAGAGGCCGCGATGCTTGTCCGCTACTGTGCCAGTGCGGGTCAGCAGCAGGCAGTAGTGGGCCTTGGCCGCGCCGCTGGTCCATATCTTCTGACCGTTGATGCGCCAATGGTCGCCTTCCTGTACGGCTTTCGTGCGCAGGCGCGCCAGATCCGATCCGGCATCCGGTTCGGAGAATCCTTGGCACCAGTATTCGCGCATAGCCAGAATGGCAGGCAGGAAACTTTGCTTCTGCGCTTCGGTTCCCACTGTCATGATGATGGGGCCGGCCAGTTCTTTGCCGATAGAGCTGACGCTCTCGGGCATGGGCAAGGCGCCGATCTCTTTATTGACAGCGAGGTGTTCGCGCAATGTCAGGCCATGGCCGCCATAGGCTTTGGGCCACGTCATGCCGGCTAGGCCGGCATGGTACATGGCGGCTTCCCACTCGCTGCTTTCAGCGAGCGTGGCGGCTCGCCAGTTCAGGCTGTCGCTGCGCATGAAGTCGGGAAGATTCTTTCCCAGCCACTCGCGCGCGTGGCGTCGGTAGATATCTGGCCCTGCGGAGGGATCCGGCACAGCCACGTGTTGGTCAAAATGCATGCTATTCCTCAGCGAGCAGATGCAGAAACAGGGATCATCAACGCGTCGAGCACGATCGTGCCCTGGCCCTGCGGGCGAACCAGAATCGGATTCATGTCGATTTCCGCGATGTCGTCGCGATGCCGATAGGCATACTCGGATAAGCGTGCCACCGTGCGTGCCGCTGCTGCAATATCGGCTTTGGCTTGACCGCGTGCTCCATCCAGCAGGGGAAACATCTTCAGCGACCGAATCATGTCGGCGGCTTCGTCTTCGCTGACCGGTGCGGCTTGCAAGGCGACGTCTTTCAGTATCTCGGCGTAAATACCGCCCATGCCGACCATGACCACAGGGCCAAAGACGGCGTCCTGCGAGACGCCGGCAATCAACTCCGTGCCACCTTGAACCATCGGCGCGACGAGTATGCCTTCGATACGGGCGTCGGGCGCATGCCGGCCGACGCTATCGAGAATATTGGCGTACGCTGTCCGGACTGCCTCCGCATCATGCAGATGCAGTGCGACGCCGCCGACTTCGGTTTTATGCGCAATGTCCTCAGAGACAATCTTGAGCACAACGGGATAACCGGTTGATTCCGCAGCGCGTACCGCGTCGTCGGCAGAGGTGACGATGGCTTCGCTGGGAACGTCGATGCCGACTGCTGCGAGTGCTCGTTTGGCGTGAAACTCGCTGCGAAACACGGCGGGATCGACCGGTTCGGCAGCCGATCGAGTCGGGATATGTATCGGCGCATGCGCGAGTTGTCCCAGTCGCACCAATCCCGCCAGCCCGCTGGCAGCCGCGTCGATCGAAGGGAATACGGGGATGCCTAACGCGTTGATCTGTTCGACGGCTTCGGCCGGGCCTTGACTGATGACCATCAGCAGCCTATCGGGATGACTGGCGCGTACTTGCGTGAGGGCTTCCAGGTAGATGCCTCGCAGCCGCTTGTTGTAGAGCGAGAGCGACAGCAGCAGCACCAATGTGCTCTCGGCGGGATCCTCTAACAGGGCGGTCAACATCTTCAGCAGGATGTCGGGACGGGCCGACATCTGCGCCGACGCATCGACAGGGTTCCCTGTGCTGGCCGTCGGTACGGCTTCACGGATACGTGACTTTGTCGAGTCTGCCAGTGCCGGCAGTTGCAGGCCGGCTTCGCTCATGGCATCAGCCATCATGATGCCAAAGCCTCCCGAGGCGGCCACGAGTGTCACGCCGTTTGTCTGAGGCAGCCGGTTGGGCATCAGGAGCGACGCGGCATGGCCGATGTCGATCAAGGCTTCGACCGAGCGGACGCGTAGTACGCCTTGACGGCGGAACACCGCGTCGAACACGGCGTCTGAGCTGGTCAATGCGCCGGTGTGCGAGGCGGCGGCTGCCTGGCCCTCTGCGGTCGAGCCGATTTTCAATACGATCACGAGCTTGCCGCGTTCACGGGCGATGCGCAACGCTTCGATCAAGCGATCGGCGTGGCGGCATGTTTCCATGCAGCATAGGATGATGCGAGTGCCATCATCCTCGGCCAGCGCTGCAATGCCGTCTGCAACATCGACATCGGCTTCGTTGCCGGTCGCGATAAAGCGGCTGACGCCCAGGCCGCGGCGCGCCACGCTCTGCATGGTGTAGCTGCCGACGTTCCCGGATTGCGAGACAATGCCTACCTGCCCGACGGGAGGCATGTTTTCCTCCAGGGCGATCGAAAAAGAGCCGATCAGCTTGTCGGCGACATTGACCGCGCCCAGGCAATTTGGTCCGAGAACGCGCATGCCGTATTCCCGTGCGATGGCCACCAGTTCTGTCTGCAGGGCCGCGCCTTCGGTGCCTGCTTCGGTAAACCCTGAAGACAATACGATGGCTGCTTTGACGCCGCGTTCACCACACTCGCGCACTGCGGCAATCGTTGCCCCTGCGGGCACAGCGAGGATGGCCAGGTCAGGCGCCGTGGGCGTTGCCAAGACGGACGGATATGCGGACAGTCCCTGAATCGTTCCCCCCTTAGGGTTGATGGGATAGACGGGGCCGGCATATCCGTATTTGATGAGCATGCTGACGGGGCGTCCGCCGATCTTGGTAGGATCATCCGATGCGCCGACAATGGCGATGCCTTGGGCTTCGAAGAACGGCGCCAGACCCTGTCCGGGCCGTTGGGATGGTTGCAGCATGCTTAGCGTCCTTTGAACTGCGGCTTACGCTTTTCCAGGAAGGCCATGCGGGCTTCCTTCGCGTCCTCGGTCTTGGCCAGCGCCATGGTGAAATCTTGTTCGAAACGATATGCGTCGCGCTGCGGCATGAGATCGACCATATTGGCTGCGCGTTTTGCATAGACGACTGCCAGGGGGGCTTTCGAGGCAATTTCGTGTGCCAAGGCCAACGCTGTGGGCAGCAATTCCTCGGCGGGCAGGACGTCCTCCAGGACATTGCGGCGCAATAAGTCGTGAGCGCTCAGGCGCTGGCCGGTAAAGAACATTCTGCGCAGGGTGGAGCGGCCGACGAGGGTGCGCAACATGGACGCGCCGCCTGCCAACCCCACGTTAATCTCGGGCATGCCAAAAGTGGCATCGTCTGATGCGTACATGATGTCGCACGCCGCCATCAAACCCAGTCCTGCGCCCAGTGCTGTGCCATTCACTGCCGCAATGACGGGCTTGGCGCATTCCCGGATCGCATTGCCGGTCTCACGGGTGATGCGATTGTGCTCCAGAAAGTCGCCCGCGATATCGGCGCTGGGGCGGTCTTTCAGGTCGGCGCCGGCGCAGAATACTTTGCCTGCGCCGGTCAATACGGCGCAGCGGATGTCTTCGCGTTCTGAGATCTCATCGAAAATCGCGACAATACGGCGTCGCATGTCGCGGTTCAGGGCATTGACAGGGGCCCGATTCAGGGTGACGAGTGCCACCCCTTCGTTGACTTCCAGTATGACAGATGTGTCGCTCAATTTTTCGCTCCTGATTTGAGGAGGACACACGGCGAATACCTTTGATGGCGCACACGCGGCATGAGAGTCTCCTGATTCGAAATACATAAGCTGCTTGGTTTCATATCGGGCCCGCAGCGCTTTTTTTGATTATATGGACGCGATTTGTACAGATTTACATCGGAAAAGTTGGTTGTGTTCTGCGCAAAAGCGGCATATTCCCGTGCAATGGCAACCGATACGATATGGGCTCTGATCCCCCTTGAAACCATCCGAAATGGAGCCGGAAAAGCAGATGAAAATCACGCGCATAGGACAATTACGGGCTGCTCTTGGGGAGTGCCCGGTCTGGGACGCGGAAAATGGCCGACTGTGGATGGCGGATTGCCGCAAAGGGGAGATCCACAGCATTGACGTGCAGACGGGGGTATCGGAGACTTACGAGCTGCCCGCACCAATAGGGTCCTTTGCGCTGAATGCGACGGACGAGCTGGTGGTGGCACTGAAATCAGAGTTCGGCCTGTATGGATTGGCTGACCGGAGTTTGCGGATACTCGGTCATATCGGAGATAGTCATCCCAATTTGCGGCTGAATGATGGGGCGCCGCTGCCCGACGGCAGCTTTGTTGCTGGCACCATGCATATATTCCGGCAGCCAGGCGAGGAGCCCTTGGGTGGGTTGTTTCATGTGAGCCGGCAGGGACAGTTGACGCGACTCGCCCGAGGATTCGGTGTGGTCAATGGGCCGGTAGTTCATCCAGAACTGCCATTGTTCTTCGTGGCAGATAGCAGTCAACGAAAGATCTACCGCTACACGATCGGGCATGACGCCGTTCTGAGCGACCGTCGTGTTTTTGTCGATACTGAAAGCTTGGGAACGGCTCCAGACGGCTGTTGTTTCGACAGCAGCGGCGGATTATGGACCGCGTTGGTTCACATAGGAGCTATTGCACGATTTGATGCGGCAGGCGTGCTGACCGATCGCATTGATCTGCCAGTCAAGCATCCTGCTTCGCTGTGTTTTGGAGGGCCCGACTTGGCAGATGTATTTGTCACCACAATCAGCGACAGCGGCCGTTTGAAGGCAGAAGGGAGGCTCGATGGCGCCTTGCTGCGCATAGAGGGCAGCGGTTACCGCGGCGCGCCGCGGCCGCGTTGTTCTATTGGGGTCTAGTCGCTATCTGTCGCCGTGGATTTACCGTAGGCGGTAAAGCGGAGCTCGTCTCCAGAGACATGAGAGGCCACGAAGTCCAGGAATAGCCGTATTTTGGCCGGGATCATGGCCGTGTCCAGTATGGTCGCGTACATACCTTCTTCGAAGGTCGTGTTCGTGACGCGGTATTCCGGGCACAGGCGGATCAGTGTGCCGCGGGCAATATCATGGTGCACGGTGTAATCGTCGAGCAAGGCGACGCCCTCGCCAAGACGGGCCAATTCCAACAGAGCTACGCCGTTATTTGTGACGTGCCGGGGGGTGATGAGGACCTCTTCAATGGCGTCAGCCTGCTTGAACCGCCAGCGATATTGATCACCAGGCAAGAGATAGGCCAGACAGTCATGCTGGGCGATGTCTGCGGGCCGTTCGGGCCGCGCGCGCTTGGCCAGATAGGCCGGGGACGCCACGAGATAACGCTCGCTTTTGAACAAAATGCGCCGTTTTAGGCTCGCCTCTACCGGGGGCGAGATCCGAAAATCGATATCGAAATTGTTGCGTCTGAGGTCCGTTTTGGCTTCGGAGAGCACCAGCTCGATATGAATATCGGGATACTTCTGCCGGAATGCCGCGACCAAGGGCGGCAGCACGCCCAGGCCGAACATCATTCTGGAGTGCACGCGCAGCGTGCCCTTGGGGGCGGCGCGGATCTCGGTAATGTTCCGATGGGCCTGGTCTATGTTCCAGAGAATCCCTTCCAGTTCGCGCGCGTATTCCTGGCCGGCCTCGGTCAGTACGACCTGCCGCGTAGAGCGCAGCAACAGTTTGACGTTCAGTTCACTTTCAAAGTCCGTGATCATGCGGGAAACGGAGGTGGCCGAAACCCCAAACTGACGCGCGGTTTCTGAGAAGCTCTCTGTTTTTGAAATGGATAAAAAAAGCTCCATTGCGCGTAATCTGTCCATCATTCCTCCATTTTATGCATCACAGAACGCCGCTTTTCTTGTATTCCAGTAAGGGATGCCCGGCATCTAGAATTTCCTCAAAGCATCATGCGATTTTTGAGGAGGCATTATGGAATTCGGCGTATTCATCCTGGCGCAGCAGCGAGGTTACCACCAGTCGTCCAAGCAGGTCATTAACAACTCTATCGAACAGACCGTGGTGGCCGAGCAGGCTGGGTTCAATAATGCTTGGTACGCGGAGCACCATTTCAATAACTACTCTTTGTCGCCTTCGCCCTTGATGACCATTGCCCACGCGGCGGCCAAGACGCAGCGTATTCGCTTGGGAACGGCGGTGTGCATTTTACCGTTGTATCACCCGGCGCGTTTCCTGGCCGAGGTGGGTTTTGTAGACACGGTGTCAAACGGCCGGCTGGATCTGGGAGTCGGCTCAGGCTACCAAGAGTTCGAGTTCGAGCGTTTCGGCGTAAAGATCGCTGAATCGGGCGCGATTTTCAACGAGTTCCTGGATCTGATTCCCAAGGGCCTGACTCAAAAGATCTTCGAGCACGAGGGTGAGCATCTGAAGATTCCGCCCAGCTCCATCGCGGTACGTTGCCTGCAGGATCCGATGCCCCCGTTGTGGATCACCTCGGGCAATCCTGTCACTTTGGGGCGAGGCGTGCGCGAAGGACATAATCTGTTCGTAACCGCGTTGCTCAAGGGCAATGAAGGGATTGCGGAATTGCGCGCACGCCTGGAAGGCGTCGCTCAAGCCAATGGCAAGGACCTGGATCGTGACGTGAAATTCGGTTTCTTGCGTTGCGGCTACGCTTCGGACAGTAAGGCCGAGATCGATGCCTATCTGGATTGCGCCCGCTTCCAACGACGCATCTCGGAAAGCTTGAAGTATCGCCGTGCGCAGAGCGACGATGGCTATATGGTGAAAGAGGTTCCGTCCGAGACCGACCCGACCTTTGAACAACTCCGCCAAAACCTGCCGGTCGGATCGGTCAATGAGGTCATCGACAAGATGCTGGAAGAAATCAGCATCTTGCGGCCCAAGCATATTGCGCTGCAAACACAGCTGGGCGATTTTGATCAGAAAACCATGCTCAAACAGATCGAGCTCTGGGGCGACAAGATCATCCCGGCAATTCGTAAAGAGATTGAGCAGCCGGCGACGGCAGCCTGAGGAGGCGAACCATGCGGATATACCTGAGTAACGCAGGATCCATCAGCTTGCGCGATCCGGCCGATTTCAAACGCCTGGATGTGCTCGTAGATCCACAGCCGCAAGAACGTTTGGAGCAGGCGATTGCGCGGGTAGGGCGTCGAGAGGACGATCAACACATACGTCTGTCGCCGTCCGTATTGCGATTCCTGTCGCAGCACGCTGGCGATCCCGAGTGGGAGGCTGGATTTTCCGCCATGGTGCAGTACGCATCGACTCACGGCTGGGTAGACGACCGTGGCGACATCCGTGCGCATATGGTGCTGAACGAGCGCGACGAGGTCGTGTCATTGGACGATTTCAAGGCCGCCATGCGGGCCTTGCCGGCGGGCATCAGTGCGGTGACGACCGGTGATGGCGACGCGCCGGCCGGATTGATCGTTTCAAGCTTGACGTCGATCTCCGCTGAGCCTCCCATGGTGGGATTCTTTTTGCAGCAGACCTCGTCGGCCCGGAGCAGCCTGCTCAATAGCGGACGCTTTGTGGCGAACATCCTGGGCGAAGACCACGGTGATGTCATCGAGACCTTTCTGAGGCAGCCGCAAGGGATGCCGCGATTCTCGCAAGGCAGCTGGGTCGCGGGTGAGCAAGGGGGGATGGTGCTCACCGATGCCGTGGCCAGCATCGAGTGTGAGATTGTGTGCACCGAGGTGCTGGGCACGCACGATTTCATCGTCGGCAAGATTCGCAAGACATCGTGCCGTCAGGCGCAGCCGGTCATCAATTTCAATGCGGCCACACATCGTATCGCGCCCGCGTACTTACAGTAAAAGAATAATTGCCGAGTAGGGGAAAGCCCGCCAGTTCAATATCTGGCGGGCTTCTTTTTGACGGATGGGACGACGCTCGGGCGCCATCCCTCTTGCATCGCTATTAATCCAGTACGATGTGATTCTCGGTAATGACTTCGCCCCAATAAGCACGGTCTGCTTGGAGTTGCGCGTCCAGCTTTTCAGGACCGCCGGCCTTTTCTGTTTGCCCGTTGCTCGCGAGCATCTGCCGAAAACTGTCGGACTGGACCGCCTTGATGGCGGCTGCTGAATACTCCTGGATGATATTGGCTGGCGTGCCTTTAGGCGCGTGCAGGGCGGTCCAATAACTGGCCTGCAATTTAGGATAGCCCAACTCCGTGACGCAGGGCACCTCGGGCAAAGCGGGATCGCGCTGATTGGTGGTCAGCGCCAGGATCTTTATCGCTCCCGATTTTTGATGATCGACCAGCGCGATAGGCGTCATATAAGAAAGGTCATTGCGTCCAGCGATGAGGTCAAGCAGGCTGGTAGGCGTGCTTTTATAGGCCACCGATGTCAGGGGTATCCCCAGCGTTTTGGACAGTATCAGGCCATACAAGTCTGTCACACTGCCGGGACCCAGAGAACCGTAGGTCAATGGACGGTTGGTGCTTTGGGCATAGGCGACCAGGTCCTTGAGAGAATTGACGCCGATCTTCGAAGAGACTGTGATGGTCAGAGGGCCATCAAACAGCATGGCGACGGATTCAAAGCTGTCGAATCCATACGCCAACTGCGGGCGTAGCAGAATATTCAACGAGATGGGTCCCGACCCGCCCATAAACAGTGTGCTGCCGTCCGCGGGGGCACGCGCGGCGAAAGTCGCGCCTATGATGCCGTTAGCACCAGGCCTGTTTTCAACGATGAATGAGCGTCCCAGCTGGCCGCCCATGCTCTCGGCCAGCAATCGTGCGAAATTATCATTGGGGCCGCCGGCCGCATAGGGAACGATCAGCGTTACTGGCTTTGGCGCCGCACGCAACGGGCGGGTAAACATCATCAGTGTGCCGGCCGTGATCAGGCTGCGGCGCATAGGCTTGAACATTGTCTCTCTCCTCGGTTCCGCCGTGACTCATCGACTGTGCCTGGCGGCACAAGAGCTGGGTGGGCGAGACGCATCGGCGCTGGGGGCCGATTATTGGGTTGTCTCAGGAGACGATGATAAGTTTTATCAGGGCGGCCGATTACCCCGTCGTTACGCAAAACAGTTCTGCGAAAGTATCCGGATCTGCCGCCCTATATCACTCATTATCGAGGAGCCGTTGCTTATTGATGCCTACCGGCGTGATGTTAGATGGGGGTCAGCAATGGCTCTCCAGCATACAGGCGGTGCGCATTTTCCAGGAACTTATCGACCGTGAGCTGGATGGCTTCGGGCGACCAGCCGGCGACGTGGGGCGTCAACACCAAATTGGTCAGGTCGAATAGCGAGGGCGGAACATGGGGTTCGTCTTCGTAGACGTCCAAGGCCGCGCCCTTGATGAGGCCATGGCGCAGCGCATGTTCCAGCGCAGCAGTATCGACCACGCTGCCGCGGGCAATGTTGACTAGATAACCCTCGCTGCCGAGTTGGTTGAGGATATCCGCGTTAACGAGATGCTGAGTGTCGGGCCCGCCGGGCGTGGCGACGACGAGAATATCCGCCCATTCGGCCAGCGCCTTAAGCGATGGGAAATACGTGTGTGCGCCATCTACGCGCTGGCGGCGATTGTGGTATCCGATTGCCATGTCGAAGGCTTGGGCCCGCTTGGCGATTTTTTCGCCGATAGCACCCAGCCCCAGAATGCCCAGTTTTTTGCCCGATACATGAAGCGGCCATGGGATTTCCGTACGCCAGAAACCCTTGCGGGTGAGTTGATCCAATTGAGGCACGTTGCGGATCATGGCCAGTATCAGGGCCATGGTGTGGTCGGCTACACAGGTGTCATTGGTGCCAGCGCCGTTCGAGGTGGCGATACCGCGCTTTTTGGCATGAGCCACGTCGATTTTTTCGTAGCCTACGCCCAAGGCGTGCGCCAGCTTCAGTTTGGGCAAGGCGTCGATTTGTGCGGCGGTGATCCCGATTGAGCCTATGCTCAGTGCGACTTCGATGCGATCTGCCGCTGCCGCGATGGTTTCAGCAGCCAGCTCCGGTGTCGGGGCGTACAGGACCTCGAAGTGTTCGGCAATCTGTTCGCGATGAGCTTCCGAGACGGGATTGAAGATGATCAGGGCAGGCTTTGGGGATGGCATAGTGGATCGTGAGGGCAAGGAACTATTGGATTGACAGCTACATGAAAGTAGCCGTCGAGCCGGGGATCGTCAATATGCCAAGTGTAGTGGACGCGGCGTATTAACGTGAGTATCCATTGCGCAGAGACCAGGGCTGCTGCCAAGCCCGGTCACTGCTTAATTGTCAACGATCAAAACCATATAACTGGGCGGGATTAGTGACCAGAATACGTGCGCGGATCGAGGTATCGGGAATCCATTCGCAAAAGCGGTCGATCTTTTCGAGATGGCGACGGCTTGAACGCCACACACTTGGCGTTTGTCTCACACTGTGGGACGGCCAGCACAGTGTTGGCACGATGGCCTTGAGCTGTGCGACGTCTCTCTACAAAATGGACGCGTGCTAATTCCGTGTGAAATCTCCATGTACATCAGCGAACAGTTGTTAAACCCTGATGAGCGCCGTCTGCGCTTATCCACTCAGTTGGGTGTGCAGAATGTGGTGCTCGACAATCGCGGCACCGAACTGGTCTCCGCTGCAGGAGGGGTGAATGCTTGGGATGCGGGGAGGTTGCGTCGCTATCGTGAATGGATCGAAGCCTTTGGTCTGAAGTTGGATGTCTTTGCGCTCGATGTCGGCAGTATCTTGCTGGACTCGTTGGTAGACCTGGATAGCGCTCGCCGGCAGCGCGATGTGCTGGCACAGAATGTTCAGAAGGCTGCGGATGCGGGCATTACCTGCCTGAAATATAACGTCCAGATGGTGGGAATCACACGCACCGGCTTGAAGCCCGGACGAGGCGGGGCGCGCAATTCCGGCTTTGTGCTGACGGAGTATTCGCCAGAAGATGACAGCAAACACTCTTATTGGGGGGTAGGCTATCCCAGTAATCAAGAGGAGGGCGGTTCGGCTTCCGCCATGTTATGCGGCCAGAAAATGGCGCGCGAGGTGCCGCCCGTCAGTGCGCAGGCAGGGTGGGACGCGATCGAGTTTCTCGTCGAAGGTTTGGTGCCCGCCGCAGATGCCGCGGGCGTACGGCTCGCTTGCCATCCGCATGATCCGGCCTATCCAATAGGAGGCTTGAATGGTATCGAGCACGTAGTGGGATCGGCGGATGGGTTGCGCCGTTTTCTGTCGCTGTCGTCCAGCCCTAATCATGGGCTCAATTTTTGCCAGGGGACCGTGGCGGAAATGTTTAAAGAGCCTGCGAAGCATATGAATGCGGTCATTGAGGAGTTCGCGGCGACGGGGCGGATTTTCATGGTGCATTTCCGCAATATCCGCGGCGGCTACCTCGATTTTCAAGAGGTGTTTCCGGACGAAGGAGACGTGGATATGCTGCAGGCCATCAAAGCGTATCAACGCGGCGGCTATGCCGGGCCGCTCTGTCCGGATCATGTGCCTGTGTCGGACATTGACGAGGGGCGTGAGCGCTTTATGGCTTTCGCCTTGGGGTACACACGAGGACTCTTGCAGGCCGCAGGCGTGTGGTCGGTGCGATAGCAAACAGAGGCATACATGGAAAAGCCCTTGAATTGGCGCAGCCAGCGCTGGTTGGCGCGAGAGGATTTTCGCAGTTTCAATCATCGCAGCAGATTTATGCAAATGGGCTATGAAGAGCAGGATTGGGCCGGCAAACCGATCATTGCGATATTGAACAGCTGGTCGGAATTCAATCCCTGTCATCAACATTTTCGCGATCGCGTCGAGGACGTCAAGCGCGGCATTTTGCAAGCGGGCGGTTTCCCTCTGGAAATGCCGACGATGTCGCTGAACGATGCGATCGTCAAACCCTCGGCATTGTTGTATCGCAACCTGATGGCGATGGAGGTCGAGGAAATGATCCGATGCCATCCGGTGGATGGCGTGGTGTTGATGGGAGGCTGCGACAAAACGACGCCAGCCATGTTACTGGGGGCGATCAGCGCGCAAGTCCCCGCGATTTTCTTGCCTGCCGGTCCAATGCTGCGAGGCCATTCGCGCGGCCAGACACTGGGTTCGGGCTCCGATGCGTTCATGTTCTGGGATGAGCGGCGTGCCGGGCGGATATCCGAATCGACGTGGGAAGGCATCGTGGGTGGGATTGCACGCAGCCCTGGGACATGCATGACGATGGGGACCGCCAGCACAATGACCGCCATCGCAGAGGCACTGGGCATGGCGTTGAACGGGTCCAGCAGCATGCCGGCTGTTGATGCGGGTCATCGGCGTATGGCCGCGCGCTGCGGCCGCCGTATTGTGGAGATGGTAGGCGAGGACTTGCATCCGGGGCGCATCCTGAGCCGGGATGCTTTCTTGAATGCCATTGTGGTGGCCATGGCGATGGGCTGTTCCACCAATGCCATCATCCACTTGATTGCCATGGCGCGCCGTGCTGGACATGCCGACGTCGGGTTGGATGATTTCGATCGAATCAGCCGCGAGGTGCCCGTTCTGGCCAATATCCGGCCGAACGGGGATAGTCGTTACTTGATGGAAGATTTTCATTATGCCGGGGGACTGCCAGCGTTGATGACACGCTTGTCGCGGCATTTGAGGTTGGAAGCGTTGACGGTGACTGGCCAGTCCCTGGGGGAAAATATCCGTGAGGCCCAGATCTATAACGACGAGGTGATTCGTCCCTGGGATCGCCCGATCTATGCGGAGGGTGCGTTGGCGGTGTTGCGCGGCAATCTCGCGCCTGATGGTTGCGTGATCAAGCCTAGTGCGATGAGCGAGCGGTTTCTGAAGCACTGCGGGCCTGCCGTGGTATTTGACGACTATCCCAGCCTCAAGCAGATGCTGGATGACCCACAAGCAGACATTACTGCCGATCACGTCATCGTGTTGCGCAATGCCGGCCCCAAAGGCGGGCCCGGGATGCCCGAGTGGGGCATGATTCCTTTGCCACTGAAGCTTGTACGCGAAGGCGTTAAAGATATGCTGCGTATCAGTGACGCACGGATGAGCGGTACGAGCTATGGGGCTTGTGTATTGCACGTGGCGCCAGAAGCCTATGTGGGCGGGCCGCTGGGGCTGGTGCGCACCGGCGATCTGATTTCAGTGGATGTGGCCGCGCGCAGTATTCACCTGGATGTCGATGAGAACACCTTGATGCGCCGCCGGGCTGAATGGATATCACCGCCTCCACGCTATGCGCGAGGTTATGGCCGCATGTTGCTGGATCACATTTTGCAGGCGGATCAGGGGTGCGACATGGATTTCCTGTTGACGCAGGCGGGGCCGGCCGTGGGCGAGCCAGATATTTTCTGATTGTTCTGTGTGGTCAAGGCATCGGCGAACTGACCGCGCGTGAAATCATGACGTTGGCAGCATTCGCGGCACGCGCTAGCCAGTCATGTGCTGGCTCGCTGAATGACTTCGAAGCCGATGTCGCAGGGTTTGCTGCTCTTGCGGCCTCCTTGAGCCATGCGTTCCAACAGTAGGCGGCCGGCTTGCGCCCCTATTGCGGCCCGGTCAATACGCAGTGTGCTCAGGGCGGGATGGGCTGCTCGTGCAATAGGCAGATCGCCAAAACCCATGACGGCCAGACTCCCAGGCACAGCCAAGCCGCGTTGCTGACAGGCAAACAGCACACCGGCTGCGAGCAGATCGTTGTTGCAGAAGACCGCGGTGATGTCGGGACGGCGTGCCATCAGCCGATGCAGGCTGTCGGCGGCAGCGTCCACCTGCACGGGGGGAACAATCAATTCGGCCGCGACCTCACGGCGTGCCGCCGCTGTGAACCCGGCCAGGCGTTCACGAGCCCGGGGCTCGTCAGCACCGATAAAGGCGAGCGTACGGTGTCCTCGTTGCAGCAAATGGCCTGCTGCTGCAGCCCCTGCGGCTCTGTTTGAAAAACCGACGAGCATGTCGATCGCTTTGTTTCCATTATCGCCAGGCAAGTCCCAGGTCTGTACGACGGGGATACCGGCGTGGCGTAGCTTGGTGCGTAGTGAGGCGGGTTGGTTTGTGCCTGTGAGGACGAGGCCATCGACGCGACGCCCCAGAAAGGCGTCGATCAAGGCGGCTTCTCTATCCAGGCAGTAGCCGCTTTGACCCAGCAAAAGTTGATAACCGTCTTGCGTCAGTCTTTGTGCCAGCGCTTCGACGGTCTCGGAGAAGACCAGGTTAGAGATGGTCGGCACGATAGCCGCGACGATACGAGAACGATTGGACGCGAGGCTGCCGGCCGTCAGATTAGGGACATACCCCAATTTATCGACCGCCGCCTTGACTGCTGCCAAAGTATCGGGGGCCACGAGGTCCGGCGTGTTGATGGCTCTGGATACGGTTACCAGCGAGACGCCAGCAGCATGGGCAACGTCGCTCATCCGGGCTTTGGCTGAGGGTTGGCGCGGCATGGTTGGTGAAATTTCCAAATTATGGGACTGTCGAGGGCAGGGCGCGGAAATCGGGATTGCGAAATTTCCACCAGCCGTCAAAATGAAAGCGCTTTCAAATTCTACATAAAACTACGGCGATCAGCCGAAAAAGGAGACCACGATGAATCGCAGAACTCTGTTGATTACGCTCAGTCTGCTAGCCAGTGCGGCGAGCATTCCTGCCACGGCGTTTGGGCAGAATGACGATTATCCGTCTCGTCCAGTGACGATCATTGTGCCGTTTCCTGCAGGCGGTACGAGCGATTTGATGGGGCGCTTGATGGCAGATGTGTTGGGACGGCAGCTGGGAAAGCCATTCGTGGTAGAGAACAAGGGCGGTGCGGGTGGGGCCATAGGCACTGATCAGGCGGCGCGCGCCAAGCCTGATGGCTATACCTTGCTGCTATCCGGCATCGGCAGCAATGCCATTATTCATGGCTTCAGCCCCAAGCCTCCTTACGACTCTGCAACGGACTTTGTTCATATCTCTCAGTTGGCGGCCGGCCCCAATGTGCTGGTGGTCAACCCGTCGTTTCCGGCCAAGACGTTTGGCGAGTTTGTCGCATGGGTCAAGGCGAATCCCGGCAAATTCAATTTTGGCCAGGTCAATGCCTCATCGGGGCATGTGACGACCGAGTATCTGAAACAGGTTGCCGGTCTGGACATGGTAGGGATTCCGTATAAAGGCGGCGCGCCCGCGTTGAATGATGTGCTGGCGAATCAGATCAACGGGATGTTCACCAATCAGGATGTGGTGCTGCCTCATGTCCAGGCAGGCAAGCTGCGCGCGCTGGCGGTGACCAGCGAGCAGCGTAACCCGCTCTATCCCGATGTGCCGACGGTTGCTGAATCCGGGTATCCCGGCTTCAGTGCGGTGTCATGGACGGGTCTGTCTGCCCCTAAAGGGACGCCGCCTGCTATCGTGAAGAAACTGGAAACCGCCATGATCAAGGGATTCGCGGATCCGGCGGTACGTCAAAAACTGGAGGTGGCCGGGTTTGTCGTGGTCACCTCGAAATCCGAGGATTTCACTCGCTTTGTCGACAGTGAGATTGCCCGTTGGGGGCAGGTGGTACAGAAAGCAGGCATCAAATTGAATTGAGCGGACGCTCGTTAATTCCGATATTGGAACACCCATCATGAAAGCCGTTGAATCGAATATTGTTTCTTATGCCAAGGCGGATGCTAATGCGCGCACTGCTGCCGAAAGTGGTGATCGCATTGACTGGATCAAGGTGTCGTTGATCTATCTGCCATTGGATACTCCTGTCAGTGACGCAAAGGTCCTGACTGGCCGTCAAAAGCCTTTGACGGAAATTGCCTTTATCTTTGCCGAGATTCGCACGCGTGATGGGCACGAAGGCATCGGGTTCGGTTATTCGAAACGTGCGGGTGGCCCTGGGATGTACGCGCATGCCAAGGAGATCGCGCCGAATTTGCTCGGAGAGGACCCCAGCGATATATCGCGCCTGTTTACCAAGCTGCTCTGGGCTGGCGCTTCTATGGGACGCAGCGGTTTGACGACGCAGGCGATTGCGCCGTTCGATATCGCGTTGTGGGATCTCAAGGCCAAACGCGCGGGACTGCCTTTGGCGAAGTTGCTGGGCGCTCATCGTGACTCGGTGCAGTGCTACAACACGTCGGGCGGCTATCTGCACACGCCGTTGGATCAGGTGTTGAAAAATGTGCAGATTTCCCGCGAGAGCGGCATCGGCGGGATCAAGCTGAAAGTCGGTCAGCCTGATTTGTCCATCGACATTCATCGCGTGCGCGAGGTCCGCAAACTGTTGGGTGATGATTTCCCGCTGATGGTGGATGCCAATCAGCAATGGGATCGCCAAAAGGCGACGCGGGCATGCCGTGCGTTGGAGCAATTCGATTTGACCTGGATCGAAGAGCCTCTGGATGCGTACGACTTTGAGGGGCACGCGTTACTTGCGGATCGTTTTGATACGGCAATTGCGACGGGAGAGATGTTGACCAGCGCTGGCGAGCATGCTCAATTGATCATGGCAGAGGGCAGCGACTTCATTCAACCCGATGCGCCGCGTGTGGGGGGGATTACTCCGTTCCTGGAAATCATGGCCCTGGGTGCGTTCAAGGGGCGCAAGCTCGCGCCGCATTTTGCGATGGAAATCCATCTGCATTTGGCTGCAGCGTATCCGATTGAGCCGTGGCTGGAGCATTTCGAATGGCTGGGGCCGATGTTCAATGAGCAGATGCAGCTGAAAGATGGCCGCATGTATGTGTCGGATCGGCTGGGGTTGGGATTCTCGTTGAGTGAGCAGGCTTTGCGGTGGCGTGCGGATTCGGAGGAGTTTGGTAAGCGGCCTTAGGGCTAGTCGTTGCGAGATTATTGTGGGTTTCGTCAGAGGCTTGGGTGTGGCCTAGGTCTGTGTGCTTATGGACGTCGAGCCGAGGCAATCGGGCCGTGAGGGCTTCACAAAGCCGGTCCGGCGCGCGGGCGCCGGACACCGTGTTCGCTCACCTCGTCCGGCCCGTTCGGGCCTACCTACGGTATCCGCTCCACTCGGCTTTGAGGCGCCCTCACGGCCCGATTGCCTCGGCTCGACTCGCAGTAATTCAAGCTCATCACATCGCTGGCACGGTTGTCTTGCTTGGCGTTTTTCTGCTGCCCTGTTGGCAAAGAGGAAGATCTTGCAGGGCTGCTATTCGCGCGTGCCCTGCACACGCGCGAATAGCGATCAGTCCGGGCATGCGGCGGGGTGGCGTGGTGCCAGTTTGGAAGATCTGCTTGGCTAGAGTTGGAGCATGTGACGATGATGCGTAGCTCATCTCTGGGTATAACGAAATCGTAGCTCGAGAGATCTTCTGTTCATCTCCAATGCCAAACCCTTCGCATGCAGATCACGAACGCTCTTCATGGACGCGCCCGTAGGCGGCCATGAAGAGCAGCCCTGCAAGATCTTCCTCCTTGCAAACGCCAGTTCCTACGAAGCCTACGAAGACCAGCCGTGCCAGCGATGAGGGAATCAGAGACTCTGC
>NZ_NEVQ01000019.1 GCF_002261185.1 Bordetella genomosp. 4 | reverse complement strand
TATAACGAAATCGTAGCTCGAGAGATCTTCTGTTCGTCTCCGATGCCAAACCCTTCGCATGCAGATCCCGAACGCTATTCATGGCCGCGCCCGTAGGCGGCCATGAATAGCAGCCCTGCAAGATCTTCATCCTTGCAAACGCCAGTTCCTACAAAGCCTACGAAGACCAGTCGTGCCAGCGATGCAGGGAATCAGAGATTCTGCGAGTCGAGGCGGGGCAGTGACCGTGTTGGCGCGCCTCGGAGGCGAGCGAGGGAAACCGAAGGAGCGCAGCGACGAGGTTGACAAAGCGGTGTCGGACGCGCAGGCGGCCGACCGACTCCGTGAAGCGCCAACACGGTCACTGCCCCGCCTCGACGTCCAATAGAACTCATACCCCCCTCGCCCTGCCCGCTAAACCCCCGCTGTGGCTGCTCACGCCGAATCCCTCAGCAATCGCCGGCGCGTCGCTACGGTCTGGTAGCACTCGCAGAATGTCTTGGCCAGCAGGCTGAGCGGATTCCCCGAGGGATACACGAGATACGTTGAAAACACGATATCCGGTGCGAACGGTTTGATCGCGATGTTCAGGGATCGGAAACTATCGGCGACATCGGGATTGGCGATGCTGACGCCCAGATTCAAGTCCACCATGTGGCAGATTGCGGCGGCAAAATGCGATTCGTAGGATAGACGCCGCTGATCGCCTGCCGCGGCGAATACGGCGTCGATCACCTTGCGCATGGCGTCATTCGGTGACAGCGAAAGGAATCGTTCGCCCGCCAGATCTTTGGGCGTCAAGGGACGGCGTTTCGTGGCTAGGGGGTGTTTGGTCGAGACGATGCAGACGCCCAGCGATTTGCTGGCCACATGGTGGCCAATGCCAGGGTTGCTGAAAATGTCGGACGCGACACCGATGTCGCTATAACCTGCGGCGGTCCATTGGCAGACCGTGATGGAGTCCGCCACGTGTAATGACACCGTGACGTCGGGAAATTTCTCTGCGAACAGGCGGATGGCCTCGGGTACGGTCACCAAAGCGGGAGACGGGACGGCCGAAATACGCAAATGCCCGGTCCCGCGCGTGCGTAATGTCGCTGCAGACCGCTCGAGGCTGCGCAGGCCCGCGAATGTCAATTCGACATCGCGAAAGAAAACCTCGCCTTCCCGTGTGGGGATGAGCTTGCCTGCGATGCGTTCAAACAGGCGCAAACCGATACGGCTTTCCAGTTGGGCGATGACCCGGCTGACGTTGGGCTGGGTCGTGTTCAGATCCTTGGCCGCTTGGGTCATGGACCGGGTCAGCATGACAGCGCGGAAAGTTTCGATCTGGCGGAAGTTCAGCATGGGTCATATCATTTTTGCATGACATCTGATGATAATTCAATTAGTCATATGGGTGGCGAATCCCTACCATGGGCACATTGATGCAGCAGATCGGGGGCCTGCACGGACCTGACCCCCAATTTTGAGGAGTGCCCCAATGAGCCTTCGGATAGGCGTGGATATCGGTGGATCCTTTGCGGATTTCGCCGTGTTGGATGAGTCGACGCGGACCATCCAGACCCTGAAAGTGTTTTCCCGCCCCGACGCGCCAGGCAGCGAGGTGTTGGCCGGTATCGAGCAATTGAAGGCACGGTATGCCCTCGATCCGGCGCAGGTATCGTATTTCACGCACGGCACGACCGTGGGCGTGAATGCCGTGGTGCAGCGCCGTGGGCTGAAGCTGGCGCTGATCACGACGCGCAATTTCGAGGACGTGCTGGATATTGGCCGCCTGAAGATCCCGGACATGTACCACCTGATGTCCAAACGCCCCGTGCCGTTGATTTCCCGTGATCGGGTGTTCGGGGTCGATGAGCGGATGGCCGCTGATGGACGCGTGGTGTCGCCCGTCGATGAGGCCAGCGTGCTGGCCGTGGCGGAGTCCTTGCGCGAGGCGGGCTGCGAAGGCATCGTGATCTCTCTGTTGCATGCCTATCGTAATCCCGCCCACGAACTCGAGGTCAAGGCGATTTTGCAGCGTGCGCTGCCGGGAATGTTTGTGTCGTGCTCGCACGAAGTCTGGCCGATCATCCGGGAATACGAGCGTACGCTGACGGCGGTGATCGGCGGTTATGTGCAGCCGCGCGTGTCGCATTATCTGGAAAGCCTGCAGGGGGCCTTGCGCGAGAGCGGTGTTCCTGTCGACTTGAAAGTGACGAAGTCCAATGGCGGCGTCATGAGCGCAGAACACGGCAAGGCGAACTGCGTTCAGATGATTCTGTCCGGCACGGCGTCTGGTGTGATTGGCGCTGCGTATATCGCCAAACTGTGCAATATCCCGAACTGCATGAGCCTGGATATAGGCGGTACCACCGCGGATATCGCGTTGATCGTGGACGGGAAACCGCAGTTCGCGACCGGTGAATACATCGGCGATTTTCAGATTCATATTCCTTCGGTTTCCGTCTCGTCGGTGGGTGATGGCGGCGGCTCCATTGCCTGGGTCGATGATCTGGGCGTGTTGAAAGTAGGGCCTCAAAGCGCAGGCTCGACGCCGGGACCCGTTTGCTATGGCAAAGGCGGGACACAGCCCACCATCACGGACGCGTTTGCCGTGATGGGCGTGATCGGCGCGCAGCAACTGGGCTACAACGCCGTCAAAGTGGATGTCGATGCCGCGCGTCGGGCGATTGCGCCATTGGCCGAGCGTTTGGGAACGGATGTGCTGCGGACTGCCGAGGCCATCGTCAACGTGTCTGTATCGAGCATGTATGCAGGCGTCAGCCGGGTGATCTCGCGGTTCGGTATCGATCCGCGGGTGTTCAACCTGATGCCTTTCGGCGGTGCGGGTCCGATGCTGGCCTGCTATCTGGCAAAGGCGCTGAAGGTGCAGAAACTGCTGGTGCCCACCACGCCAGGGGTGCTGAGCGCGCTAGGCGGTTTGATTGCCGATGTGAAGAACGACTTTGTTCAGACCACTTATTGCGATCTGAATGTGGGCACACTGCCTGGCCTGGCGACGGCGGTCCAGGAGTTGGAGACGAGAGCCCGCGAATGGCTCGTCGCCGAGGTCGGCAGCGATAGTGGAGCCGAGATCGATGTCTCTGCGGATATGCGGTATCGCGGCCAGTCGTTTGAGATCGATACGCCTATTCAGCGTGAATGGCTCGAGCAAGGTCAGATCGATAAATTGAGCCGTGCCTTTCACCAAGAGCATGAGCGTCTATACGGGCACGGTGATGCGAGCGCCGGCGTTCAGGTTGTCGCGATACGCCTGGTGATCACGTATAGAACGCCTAAACCGGAATTGCGCCATATCGCCAAAGGCTCAGGAACGCCGCAAACCGAATCCACCTTGCAAGTCTGGATGGAAGGCGAGTATCGGGATGTGCCGCTTTATCGCCGGGACAAGCTGCTCGCCGGTCAGACGTTCAGCGGACCGGCGATCGTGGCGCAGGACGATTGCACGACCTGCGTGCTGCCCGGTTTTGACGCACACGTGGACGTCTACGGGAATCTCGAGCTTATAGCGCTTGAACTGAACTGAATCGGGCGAGGATCACATGAATTTCGATAAAACGGTACTGCAGATTTTTGCCAACTACTGCGTAGCGGCTGCTGAAAGCATGGCGCATACTCTGATGCGTACGGCTCATTCGGCATTTGTGAAGGAAACGGAGGACTTCTCCTGCACCATCATGAATCTGGCAGGTCAGACGTTTGCGTCACCCAAGACATTGGGAGCCACGTGGTACCCAGGCCTGGATTTTGGCAGCGTGATCCAGATGATCGACAGCTACGAGCCGGGCGATATCTGCATGACGAATGATGCATACAGCGGCTTTGTCGCGACGCACACGCCCGACATCATGATGTGGAAACCCGTGTATTACCAAGGCAAGATTGTTTGCTTTGTCGGGGGCCATATTCACAATACCGATATGGGGGGCGCCGTTCCTGCCTCGTTGTCGCGTACTCTGACCGAGGTGCAGCAAGAAGGCATCCGTTTTCCGCCGACCAAGATCGTGCGCCGTGGTGAACTCAATAATGAGTTGATGCGCTTGATGGAAATCAACGTGCGTTCGCCCGAACAGAATCGCGGTGATTTGCAGGCGCAGATCGCCATGCTGATGACCGGCGAGCGGCGCATTCTCGAGATCATCGAGAGATTCGGACTGGAGACATTCCAGGATGGCGTAGAGGCCATGCTGGATTATTCCGAGGAACAGGCACGCGCAATCGTGCGGTCCATGCCGGACGGTGAATATTTCTTTGCCGAGTATGCCGACGAAGATTCCTTGAACGGCAAGCCCTTGCGTGTTGCGATTACGCTGCGTATCCAGGATGGCAGTCTGGAATTCGATTTTTCGGGCAGCGACCCGCAGTTGAATTCATCGTTGAACATGCCTACCGGTGGCAGAGAGCGTCATGTGTTGGCCCTGGTCGGCCTGAATTACGTGCTGTATTCCTTGAATCCGGACATCTTGCTGAACGCAGGGATGTTGCGCGTCGCCCGATGCATTTTGCCGGAAGGGTCGGTGGTCAATCCGCTACCGCCCGCCGCTGTGGGAATGCGCAGTTTGACGTGCAAAGTCGTGCAATACGCCACGATGGGTGTGTTTTCCCAGGTTGTGCCGGATCGTTTGCCAGCCTCTCCGGCCGGCGGCATGAGCATCGTGAACGTCAAGACCACGGATCGCTTGGGCAAGAACATCATTGCAGCTATCGGGCCTGTAGGCGGCGGCGCGGGCGGCGATCCCTGGAGCGATGGGGTCGATGCGTCTGGCGCGATTGTGGCGTTCTTGCGTAATACGCCGGTAGAGATCAACGAGACCGAGGTGCCGATTCGGATTACGCGATACGGCATGGTCCCCGATAGCGGCGGGCCTGGAAAATATCGCGGAGGGCTAGGAACCTCTATGGAGTTTCAGGTCTTTACGCCGAATTCCGCTGTCACAGCACGCAATCGTGATCGTTCGCGCTTTGCGTCTTGGGGCGTATTGGGGGGCAAGGCGGGTACGGTGTCCAAATTCACACGCAATCCTGGCACGCCGCATGAAGAGGATCTGGGCGTCAACGATTTCATTCAATGCCAACCGGGCGATGTGATTCGTCTGGACGGCTGCGGAGGCGGTGGTTATGGCTCGCCCTTTGAGCGCGATCCTCAACAAGTGCTGCACGATGTGCGTTGCGGTTATGTGTCGGTCGATAACGCCCGCAACCAGTATGGCGTGGTCATCGATGGCGACGAGGTGCGTCGGGACGAAACCAAAGCGCTGCGGGCTCAACTATCTGCGGCTCAGGTTCAGAACGGCGCGCACTATGACTACGGCGACGGCAGAACGGCGTTCGAATCGGTATGGACGCCTGCCCGCTATGCGAAGCTGACTCAGCATCTGGCAGGTGTGGCGCCGATCTGGCGGCACTTTCTCAAGATAAAGATCTTTGACGCGGTGGATCAGCGAGTGCGGCAAGACGCCGGCGATACACGGCCCGAACTGATCGACGAGATCTTCGAGCAGATGCAGAAGGCCTATCCCCAATTGCAAGCCGCAGACGCGTGATGTCTGAGCGACCAAGAACTCTATCAGGCAGCCATTGTCATGCAACAACTGAAGCAAACGCTTTTGCGGGTAGATACGGCTCAGTCACCACCGCCCTCGGCAGATGTGGTGGTGATCGGAGCGGGGGCGGCGGGGATTGCTACGGCCTATGAACTGACGCGATTGGGAGCCAGTGTCGCAGTGATCGAAAAGGGGTGGGTCGCAGCGGAACAGAGCAGTAGAAATTGGGGCTGGTGCCGCACGCTCGGGCGGGACATCCGCGAGTTGGAAATGGCCAAGCTGAGTGTGGATCTGTGGCGTCATCTGAAATCGGAGACGGGCGCAGATGTGGGATTTCGCGAGACCGGCGTGGTGTTCGTCACGGATAACCCCAAGGAGTTGCAAACCTGGGAGCGATGGCACGGCACGGCTTCTGCGCGCGGTGTCCCGTCGAAGATGTTGAGCGCGCGCGAAGCCAACGCCACGCATGCCTGGGGAAAATCCGCCTGGATAGGAGGGATACGTACCGAGCGGGATGGCTATGCCGAGCCATCGCGGGCGATCCCGTTGTTAGCCAAGCATACGCAGGAGCAGGGCGCAAAAATCGTTCAGCAGTGCGCGGTAAATGAGTTGCTGATCGAGGGCGGCCGTATTGCGGGCGTCCAGACAGAAAAGGGCATTGTGCGTGCGAAGCAGGTGGTCTTGGCCGGCGGTGCATGGTCCTCCATGTTTTGCAGAAAACATCGGCTGCGGCTGCCGATCCTGCAGGTGCATTCGTCGGCGTCGAAGAGTCTGCAGTTCGATACCGGCGGCCGTTCGCCGGCTCGAGCGACGCAGTTCTCATTCCGAGACAGGGAAGATGGCGGCCTGACTCTGGCCAAGAGCGGGCGCGGCACCATGCACGTAGTGCCCGACCTGCTGCGTTATGGCATGAAGTTCCGGGATCTGTACCAAGCCAGAAAAGCGAACGTCAATGTTTCTCTGGGACGAAAATTTTTCGCCCAGCTATGGGATGAGTTTCGCTACTTCTATTTGAACCAGTCTCCCTATATCCGCCATCGGGTTCTCGATCCAAAGCCCGATATGAATCTGGTCAGAAGCGCTTATGAGGACGCGGCGGCTTTGTTTTCGGGTATGGGGCCGAATCTGATCGACCGGGCATGGGGCGGCGTCATCGACAACACGCCGGATGGCATTCCCATCATCTCGGATGTCGCGCGTCTGCCTGGGTTGTTTCTATGCACGGGATTTAGCGGTCATGGTTTCAGCTCGTCATTGGGAGCGGGGCGAAGTCTGGCGCAATTGATGGTGCATGGGCGTGCCGAGATTGCCCTGGATGATTTTTCGTATGAGCGCTTGATAGACGGACGGCGCTTGCAACCCAGCATTCTGTATTGAATGGCCGCTGCCGCCATGGGGCGGCAGCTTGGTTTTTAGCAGTGATCACGTCAACAAGGGGAATACAACGATGCGTTATAGCCGAAGATCATTTTTGGGCACACTTGCCGCAGCACCTGCGTTGTTAGGCGGCGGAAAACTGGCCTTGGCCGCTTCTGCCAATGCAGCGAACTATCCAGACCGCCCGATCAAGTTCGTGGTGCCATTTTCAGCAGGCAGCAGTACCGATATTGCCGCGCGTGTATACGCCGAAGTGGTTGCGAAAGCCATAAAAGGCGCTTCCGTGGTGGTCGAAAACCGCGCGGGAGCAGGCGGCAATCTGGGCGCCAACGTCATTGCACGCGCCGAGCCGGATGGTTATTCCCTGTTGTATAGCGCGGCGACGCCTTATGTCATCGCGCCTTTCGTGTATGCCGATCTGCCTTATGATCCGGCGCGGGATTTTGCCCCTATCGCGGTCACGATCAGTGTGCCCGTGTTTGTGGTTGTCTCGGCCGAGAGCAAGATCCATAGCTTGGATGATCTGGCGGCGCATATCAAGGCGAATCCGCAAACCGACAGTTATGCTTCTAATGGCGTGGGGACTTCCAGCCATATTATCTGCAAGAGCCTGGCGACGGAGCTGGGATATCCCGATCTGTTGCATGTGCCGTACAAGCAGGGCTCTCAAGGAGTGATGGCCGATGTCATCGGCGGGCGGCTCACGTATGCGGTGGACCCGTGGTCCGTAGTGGGACCGATGGTGCAGTCCGGGCGCCTGCGGGCGATTGCCACGACCAATGGCGAGCGGCTCTCTGTCGCGCCCGATATTCCGACGCTGAGCGAGCTGTTGAAGAAAGACTTCACGATTGTGACGTGGAACGGCTTGTGGGCGCCGACAGGGACACCGCAAAGTATCGTGGACCGTCTGGGACAGGCTTTCGAGGCCGCGCGGGATAACAAGCAACTGGTGGAGAATTTCGAACGCCAAGGCACGCCGCTCATGCCAAAGATGTCTCAGTCAGAGACGGCTGCGTTCATGGCGCAGGAAAGCCAGCGCTGGAAGAAACTGGTCCAGGTCGCGGGCATCCACGTTTGAAGCGTTTCCGCTACGCTGATGCCACTGCCCGCTTTTCGCGGGCAGCATCCAGCAGATGGGTGCGCATCATGGTGGAGGCTTTTTCCAGTTGGCCCGCCAGCAGCAGATCAATCAATACCAGGTGTTCCTCGCAACGGCGCAATGCCTGTTGCCGGTCCACGGCTTTACGGTATTCCATCAGCCGGCGAACGCGATTGATGCGTCGTAGTGAATCCAGAATAAAAGCGTTGCCGCAGCATGCTGCAATGGTTTCGTGCAGCCGCGTGTTGGCATCGAAAATCTGCGCTGGCGAAACATGATGCACTTCGCCACCCACTAGAGCCTGTTGTTCCTGACGGCATTGTTTCAGCCCAGCTTCGTCGATATGGAATGTGGGTTCCAGAATCGCGGCTGGCTCAACCAGGATGCGGTATCTGTAGCTGTCTGCATAAGCGACCGACGAGGTCATCACCTCGGTAAAGGCCCAGCCGTGGCCAGGCAGCCGTTCCATCCAGCCCTCGTTTGAAATGCGGCGCAGTATGTCGGTGAGCTGGCTTCGCGTGACGTCGTAGCGGCGCATCAACTCATTTTCAGACACTCGCGCGGGCAGCTTGCCATCGAGCCGTTCCTGAGCAATGCGCAGATAGAGGTCTTCCTGTTCTGACGTGTTGGCCAGGGCTGCGGGCTTGACCTGGAGCGCGCCTGCGCCGACTACGAATCCGCCGTCGGGATGAGGGTCGATCAGGGCTTGATCGGCCAATTGCCGCAGCGCCGTGCGCACCGGGGATCGTGACACCCGCAATGCCTCGGCCAGACTGCGCTCGGACAAACGTGTCCCTGCCGGCATCGACTGGGCATTGATCCGCTGGAGGATATCGGTGGCGAGTTGAGACTGAAGGGATTGGGGCATGCGTTCAATGAAAAGGGGATGCCTGCCTATCGTATCTCAGCGGCCGGGAGCGGCGCACGTTTGATGAGGCAGGTACGTCCGGAACCGTGGTTGATTTTCAAATTCTGCTTGCGCCGCGGTTTGAATGAGTGGTACTTTATATTAACAAAAGACCATTTTGGTGTGTCCGCGGCTACCACCGCGGAGGCGCTCAGCCGCGATATCCCCTTTGATCAGGCAGTCCACATGTCCTCTGCAGTGACCGTTTTGCCAGCCCGTGCCTGTGATTGCCACGTGCATGTCTTCTGCCCCGAGCGCTATCCCTATGACGCCGACAGGGCCTATACCCCCGCAGTGGCGCCGGTCCAAGCGTTACGGCAGTGGCAGTCCTCGTTGGGTGTTGAACGGGCGGTGCTGGTGCAGCCCAGTTGCTACGGACTGGATAACCGCGCCATGTGCGAGGCATTGCGTACCTTGGGCGTGACGCGGGCTCGTGGCGTGGCAGTCGTGGACCCTGCCACCGTGTCCGATTCGGAGCTGGATTCGCTGCAGGACCACGGGGTGAGGGGCGTGCGTTTGAATTTTCATGTGCACGCGGCCACGGATCCGTCGGTGTTGATTCAGCGTTTCCGGGCGGTAGCAGATCGGATCGGCGGGCGTGGCTGGCATGTGCAATTGCACGTCGATAGCCAGGCGTTGGCTTTGTTGGCGCCTGTACTACGCAATGCGGACATGACTGTCGTACTGGATCATTTTGGCGGCGGCGCCGCATCGATGAAAACGCTGGCCTCGCTATTGCCATGCCGTCATGTGTGGATGAAGCTCTCCGCGCCGTATCGCGTGTCGCAGGTGGCCGAGTACGCTGACTTGGCGCCCATGGTGCGCCAGTGCCTGGAGATTGCGCCGGATCGCCTGGTGTGGGCCTCCGATTGGCCACATACCGGCGGCAACGGCCAGCGCAAGGGCACAGTGACGAAGATCGAGCCGTTCCGAGAGGTGGATGTGATGGCCACGTTGACGTTGTTACGCGAATGGGTCTCGGACACGCAGCAATTCAACGCGCTGATGGTCGACAACCCTGGGCGTCTCTATGGTTTTGAAATTTGATTTGGCTATGTGTCTGTGCAGCGGAGCGTCGTGCACAGGCTATTTTTAAAGGAATGTACTCATGATCAAGACGGGTTCCAACGCGGTGCTGATTCAGCCGGAAACCATTCAAAAACATGATCGCGGAGGTGGTGCGAGCACGACGCCGCTAGTCACCCGCGGAGTCGGTGCTACAGCGTTCATTACCGGCTACACCGAATTTCAGGGTGGCGCCCAGATCCCTTTCCATCACCACAACTGCGAGGAAAGTGTGATGCTGGTCGAGGGCAATGCGATCTTTGACATTGACGGCGAGGAATTCGCGGTCAAGCCCCAGGACGTCACATTTATTCCGCCAGGGGTGCCGCATCGATTTCGCAACGCCTCGGACACCGAGCCTATGAAGATTCTGTGGATTTATGGTTCGCAGAATGCCACGCGGACATTGGTGGACAGTGGCGAAACACGACCTATTGCGGCGGAGCACGGCAAGCAAGGCTAGGCAGTGAAATGCTAAGCCGAAGCGTCATGGCATTCAGCGCATGCACTGTGAACGGCGATCAGTGGTTATTTTTTTAGGATATGAAGAATGAAATTCTTGGTGCTGCCCGGCGATGGTATCGGGCCCGAAATTGTCGAAGCCTCGGTCAATGTGCTCAAGGCCGCGGATCAGCGCTATGGCCTCGATCTGTCTTTCGTGTACGAGGATGTGGGATTTGTCAGTCTGGAAAAACACGGCACGACGCTGCGTGAAGAGGTGTTGCAGGGCGCGCGTGGCTACGATGGCATTATTCTGGGCACGCAATCGCATGCGGATTATCCTGCGCCGGAAAAGGGCGGACGCAATATTTCAGGGGCCTTTCGCGTAGGCCTGGATCTGTACGCCAACGTTCGCCCGGCACGTACGCGTGACAGCATCCCCAGCAATATGCGCGCGGGCCGCAAGATGGATCTGGTGATCATGCGCGAGGCGACCGAGGGTTTTTATCCGGACAGGAATATGGCGCGCGGGTGGGGCGAAATGATGCCGTCGCCCGATATGGCGTTGTCCGTGCGCAAGATCACGCGTCATTGCAGCGAGCGTATCGCCCGCCGTGCGTTTGAGCTGGCGATGAAACGCCGCAAAAAAGTGACTGCCATCCACAAGGCGAACAGCTTTCATATGACGGACGGGTTGTTCCTGGAGTGCGTGCGCAAGGTCGCGACGGAGTTTCCTGAGGTCGCATTGGACGATCTGCTAGTGGATGCTTCGACCGCACATTTAGTGAAATCGCCGGAGCGCTTTGATGTGCTGGTAGCCGAGAATTTCTATGGCGACATTCTTTCCGATCTGGCCAGTGAGCTATCGGGCAGTCTCGGGTTGGCGGGTTCGATAATGGCAGGCGATGACCTGTGCTGCGCCCAGGCTCAACATGGTTCGGCGCCGGACATTCAGGGGCAGGACAAGGCCAATCCTACATCCATGATTCTGTCGGTGGCGATGTTGTTGGATTGGGTGGGCGAGCATCGCCGATTGGAAAACTACGCAAAGGCCGGACAGGCGATTCATACCGCTGTTGATCGGGTGTTGGACGACCCGGCTGCGCGCACGCCGGATATCGGCGGAAACAGCGGAACTCAAGCGTTTGGGGCCGCCGTGGCTAAACAGTTGTGATTCTGAACTAAGCATATCGCCGTCAAGGTGGCCGTTCGAGCCACCTGCCGGCCCAGCGAGGAGACATCAATGAATATTGCACGTTTGCGTGCGGCACTATGTGCCGCACTGGGGATGGTCGCGCCTGTTGTGGCGATGGCGGGTAACGGGCCGGATGGGTATCCGGCGCGTCCGGTGACGGTGGTCGTGCCGTTTTCTCCGGGCGGCGGCAGCGACAATATCGCGCGTTATATCGCCTCGCGTTTGAACGACAGGATAGGCGCCAGCGTGATTGTGGAAAATCGTCCCGGCGCGGGCACCAATATCGGCAATGAGTTCGTTGCGCGCGCGGCGGCCGATGGCTACACGTTGTTATTCGGTCAAGTGACCTTGTGCATCAACCCGTCCCTGTATCCCAAACTACGTTATGACGTGGCAAAGGACTTTACTCCCATTGCCCATATCGCGAACTCTCCGACGGTGCTTTTGGTCAGCGCGGCCAGCAGTTTCAAAGACGTCAAGACGTTTGCCACGTACGCCAAACAACATCCCGGCGAGGTCAACTACGGCTCTGGCGGCGCGGGGACCTCTGTGCATTTGGCCGGCTATCTGTTTGCATCGCAGAACGCGCTCGATATGCAGCATGTGCCCTACAAAGGCAGCGGGCCCGCGATGGTGGATCTGATCGGCGGACAGATACAGGCCATGTTTGATACTGCACCCTCGGCGGTGCCGCAAGCTGCAGGCGGCAAGGTCAGAGTGCTGGCGGTGACGGGCGACCAGCCGCTGGAGGCATTGCCCGGCGTGCCCACGTTTGCGCAGGCGGGGTATCCGCAGTTCAATGCGCCGGTCTGGTATGGGTTGTTGGCGCCGGCAGGGGTGGCCAAGCCCGTCGTGTCATATTTGAATGAACAGGTGAATCTGATCTTGGAAGAACCGGAAACCCGGCAACGCTTGTCGCAGCTGGGATCGGTGCCTGTAAAGGGCAGTCCCGAGGCATTCGGGCAATTTATCGCGAAGGAGTCAGATCGCTGGCGTGCCGTGGTCCAGAGTGCCGGGGTGACGAAAGACTAGGCTGAGGCGGCGGACTCAAATACGTTAAAGTATCTGGATTCGCCCGCCCACAATCTCGTTTTCCTCAAGGCCCCCCGAATAATGAAGCAGTCTGATTCCCCCCGCCGCCTGATCGTGGGCATTACCGGTGCGACCGGGGTGATTTATGGCATTCGCGCGTTGCAGGTGTTGCGCGAGCTGGGCATCGAGACGCACCTGGTGGTGTCGCGGGCCGGGGAAATGACCCGCGAATACGAAACTCAGTTGAGCCGGCGTGATCTGCACGCGCTGGCGGATGTTGTGTACCCCATTAACGATGTCGGGGCGGCGATAGCCAGCGGGTCATTTCGCACCATGGGCATGCTGATTGCACCTTGTTCGGTACGCAGTTTGGCTGAGGTCGCCACCGGTGTGACGACATCTTTGCTGACGCGCGCAGCCGACGTGGTGCTGAAGGAACGCCGCACGCTGGTGATGATGGTGCGCGAAGCACCGCTGCATGCAGGCCATCTGCGTAATATGCTGACGGCAACGGAGATGGGGGCGATCATTCATCCCCCTGTCCCGGCGTTTTATACGAATCCCAAGTCCATCGAGGACATTGTCGATCAGTCGTTGGGACGCGCGCTGGATTGTTTTGGCCTCGACATGCCTAATATGCCGCGCTGGGGCGAGATGCCGAATGCGGTAGAGATCATCGACATCGATGATGACGATGATCAGGCCGATCAAGATTCAAAACGATAGCCTACGCCGTAGATGGACTGGACCCAGTCCTCTGCGCCAGCCTGAGCAAGCTTGCGCCGCAGATTTTTGACGTGGCTGTCGACGGTGCGGTCAGTCACCACGCGGTGATCCATGTACAGGTGGTTCATCAGTTGATCGCGTGAGTACACCCGCCCGGGCTCAGCGGCCAGGGTGCGCAGCAAACGGAATTCCACTTGCGTCAGGCCCAGGTCCTGGCCGTTTGCGCTGGCCCGCAGCGCCGCGTCGTCTATCGCCAATCCCGGTGTCGCGCTCGTCGACGGGTTGCGCTGATAGCGTCGCAGCACCGTATTGACGCGAGCGACGACTTCACGAGGGCTGAATGGCTTGCAGATGTAGTCGTCTGCACCGACCTCCAGGCCCAGGAGGCGATCGATTTCCTCGACCCGTGCGGTGACCATGATGACGGGGGTGTCAGAGATGGCGCGCAGATCACGGCAGATGTCGATACCGTCGCGGTTGGGCAGCATCAAGTCCAACAACACCAGGTCGGGATGATGCTGTTGATAGGCTTTGACGACATCGGCGCCGTCATAGACCTGATGGCATTGATAACCGGCAGCCAACAGATAGTCGCGCAAGACGGCAGAGAGTTGCGGTTCGTCTTCGACAATCAGAATCAGGTTTTGGGACATGGTAGCGATCAAGCCAATGTCGGGATGTGAATGGTGATGCGCAGCCCGCCCAGCGGCGAGGCGGATGCCTCGATGCTGCCCTCGTGTGCCTGGACGATATTGCGGCAAATGGCCAGGCCCAGGCCGCTGCCGCCGCTGGCACGGTTGCGCGAGGCGTCTACCCGATAAAAGCGCTCGAACAGGCGTGGGAGTTTGTCGGCATCGACGCCGGGCGCGCTGTCTTGAAAGACGACTTCGATCTGGCCATCCTGTGACGTGCACTGCACTTCGACGACGCCGCCGGCATCCGTGTAGCGCAGGGCGTTCTCGAGCAGATTGCCAAACAGTTGTTGCAGCCGGCGCTCATCGCCCTCGATCCGCTCCAGATCAGGCGCAATGTGCCACCGTAATGTCAGGCCTGCTCCTTCGAACCTGCTTTGCATGGATAGCAACGTGGCCTCCAGCAAAGTGGCCAGCGACAGGGGAACACGGCGATACGTCAATGCGCCGATATCCGTGAGCGACAGGTCATGCAGATCATTGACGAGTTTGCCCAGTTGCTGGATCTGCTGTTCCAATGGTAGCAGCGAGGCCGGCGTCATGGGCCGGATGCCGTCCTGTATCGCCTCGACTTCGGCACGCATGACGGCCAGCGGCGTACGTAATTCATGTGAGATATCCGCCATGAAATGACGCCGTGCCTGTTCGGTATGTTCCAGGGTATTGGCCAATTGATTGAAGTTGCGTGCCAGGCCACCCAGCTCATCTTTGGCCATACGCCGTACGCGGGTGGTGTAATCGCCTGCGGCCAGACGGTGCGTGGCTGCGGCCAGACCGTGCACGCGTTGCAGCAATGCTCTGGACAGCAACCAGGCGAGTAACGCAGCCGTCAATACGGAGAATAGCCCGATCAGCCACCACATCTGCAGCTGTGACTCGTAGAAGCGTACATCGCCTGCGGAAACGGCTTGTTGAAAGGGCACGAGCGCCATCCATCCCACGGTATTTCCGTTCACGTTGATCGGACGCAGAATGGAGTTGCGATTGGCGTCGGGGTGGCCAACGATGAATGAATAATCGCGATCCAATAGCGCAAAACGCAGGATGGCGCCCGTTTGATCGGACACTGGAGGCGCGAGCCGGGGCTGATCCGGAAGGGGATCTGGGCGCATGAATTCAAACCAGGGCTGCAGATCGTCGGTGCGCAGAAAGTCCCAGCTGCCATGGGCTTGATAGGCTTGTGCGATGCGCGGTATGACCGACAACATGCGGCTTTCGCCTTGTTCGTTCAGATAGCCCAGAAAGCCGCGCTGGAAACTGATGCGTGAGGCGAAGTTGTTGATCAGCAGCACGATCGCGCACGAGGCGAGGACTGCCAGAAACAACTTGGACGTGATGCCGAGTTTCATAGTCGGGCGCGGGAACAGAGGCATAAAGCGAAATTTTGCACCATGAAATCGGAAAAGCCACGTTTCAGGCGAGAAATCCACATTTGCTTCACAGTCGGTACACTGGTGGCCCGCCCCATTCGGCCGGATATCCCACCCATAACGAGAATGCCATGAGACATACACCCGCCATCCTGAGTGTTGCGTTTATCATTTCGTTGACCAGTGCCGATGCCTGGGCACAGCAGCCTGCGCCCGCCAAAGCCGATGCTAGCGCCGCCAACAAAGCGGCCGCTGCTGTGCCTGCGCGCGATCCCTTTTTCTGGCTGGGAGAAATCAACAAAGCGACAGCGGTGATCAATACCGACGAGGGGCTGTTGGACAAAGCCATGGGCGCTCGCCTGGCCGCAGGTGTCGCCAAGGTCATCAACGACGGGAATCAACCCGGCGCAAAACGGCCCTCCACCGTAATTACGTTTGAGCCGCTCTTGATCAAGGCGGCAGGGCAGGACATCACGCTATTACATGCCGGGCGATCCAGCCAGGATATGCACGCAACCTACCGCAGTGCGATTCTGCGCGACAAACTGCTGGAGCTGGCCGATCAGTTGAATGCCACCTCGACGACGCTGGTCAATCTGGCGGCTAAACACGCCGATACTGTCGTGCCCAACTATACGAACGGCGTGGCGGCCCAGCCCAATAGCTACGGCCATTATTTGCTGGGCCATGCCGC
The DNA here is from genome assembly GCF_002261185.1 of Bordetella genomosp. 4. Lineage (GTDB taxonomy): Bacteria > Pseudomonadota > Gammaproteobacteria > Burkholderiales > Burkholderiaceae_B > Bordetella_A. Next base: position 171,185 of record NZ_NEVQ01000019.1, on the reverse strand, counting down.
GGGCCTGGATCGTGATGCGCAGCGTATTCGCGAGGCCTATGCGCGGATTGACCGGTCGCCTATGGGCACGACAGTGCTCAATGGCACGAGCTGGCCGTTGGATCGCAAACGCATGGCCCAGTACCTGGGCTTTGAAGCGGTGGTGGACAACGCCTACGATGCGGCGCAGATATCAGCGATGGATCAGCCGGTCGAGGTGGGCGCTATTGTGACCAGTATTGCCTTGCATACAGGCAACTTTATCGAGGACGTGATGACGCAGTATGCGCAACCTCGGCCCTGGATTCTGTTGCAGGAGGGCGGCGGCAATACCTATGTATCCAGTGCGATGCCGCAGAAACGCAATCCCGGTTTGTTGAACAGCACGCGTAGTGACGCCTCGACCGCGGTGACGTTGGCGATGGGGCCGGTCTGGCAGACGCATAACATCACACCGGGGATGAGCGACCCGAAAGACGACAAGCAGAATGCCGCCATGGTCGATAGTGCCATCGTCGTGTTAAAGCGCTGGGATCGTGTCTTGAAAGCCCTGGTGGTGAGTCCGGAGCGGGCGTTGGAAGAACTCAACAGCGATTGGACTGCGTCCCAGGAACTGGCTGATGTGCTGATGCGTAAGTACAAGCTGCCATTCCGGGTCGGGCATCACTTCGCCTCAGAGGTGGTGGACTATGCCAAGACCAATAACATCAAGCCTCTGGATTTCCCCTATGAACAGGCGCGCCGGATTTACGCTGAGGCGGTGAAGGGCACAGAATATCCCGCCGAGTTGCAGATGAGCGAAGCCGAGTTTCGCTCGACGCTGGACCCGGTGGCGATTGTGAAAAACCGTCAGACCTCGGGCGGCCCGCAGCCTGCGGAAATGCAGCGGATGCTGAAAGAGGCGAATGAGCGCCTGACTGCGCAGGCAGCGTGGATACAGGCGCGTCGCGATCACATCAAGAATTCCCTGGCGGATCTGGATCGGCAATTCGATCAGTTGGCAGGGAGTGCGCGGGCGCAGCAGTGACTTCGGTGTATGGCCACCCGCCGTTCAGGCGGGTGGCCGGCGCTGGTTATGGAAGGGGATAGCGGGGGAGGAGGGTAGTGCGGGAGCCACTTCGTCCGTCTGATGACGTTTTTAGTTGACTAAAATTCGTACATCGGGGTGATGAGGAATTTGTCATATGACATCGTTTTCCCAGTAATATGAGAGCTTACGACGCCGTATTGCAGGAGAAAACCTTGAAAGCCAGCCCCCCCGCTCCGACGAAAAAAAAGACGCTTTCGTCTCAGGTCGCGGACCAGCTGCGTGCCCAGATCGAAGGCGGTGTTTACGCGCCGGGTGACAAACTGCCGACTGAGCAGGTCCTGGTGGAAAAATTCGGCTTTAGCCGGACAGTGATCCGCGAGGCCGTGGCGACCCTGCGCGCCGACGGTTTGCTGGAGTCCCGCCAGGGCGCAGGCGTGTTTGTGCTGGGACCGCAGCAGTCGGATGAAACGCTGACCCTGTTTTCGCACGCCAGCGACAAGATCTCGGACATCATCGAGGAACTGGAACTGCGTATCGGCATCGAGGTGGAGGCGGCCGGTCTGGCAGCTGCCCGTAGTTCGCCAGCACAAGAGGCGGCCATACAGGCTGAATTGGATCAGTTTGCGCAGTTGATCGCCGAGGGAAAATCGACCGATGAATCGGATTTTCGCTTTCATATGGCGATTGCAGCGGCCACGAATAACAGCCGATTCAAGACCTTTCTGGAGCACATCGGGCGCCGCATGATCCCGCGTGTCAAGCTGCGTACGGTAATGGGCGGCGTCGACCCGCTGCCCAGCCGGGACCATACGATATTGGCCGAACACGAAGAAATCGCAGATGCGATTTTTGCCAGCGACGTCGACCGGGCGCGGGACGCCATGCGCAGGCACCTGCTGATCGGGATCCAGCGCTACCGCTTGTTGACCCGGCGTAGTGCCAACCCCACACCCATCGAAGTGGATTGACTTGTTTTCAAGATTCATAATATGATTTGCTCCAGATTCATATTATGACCTAGTGAGGATCACATGACACCGCAAGAACTCAAGACCCGCATCGCCTCCGGACTGTTGTCGTTTCCCGTTACCCACTTCAAAGACGATTTCAGCTTGAACCTGGACAGCTACCAGGAACACGTGGGCTGGCTTTCGGGCTATGACGCTGCTGCGCTGTTTGCTGCGGGCGGCACCGGTGAAATGTTCTCGCTGACTCCCGAGGAAATCGGCGAGGTCACCCGCGCCGCCAAGTCGGTTGCAGGCAATGTCCCCATTATTTCCGGTTGCGGCTATGGCACGGCCATCGCCAAGGACATCGCCCGCCGTGCCGAAGACGCCGGCGCCGACGGCCTGCTGCTGCTGCCTCACTACCTGATGGAAGCACCCCAAGAAGGGATCTACCAGCACGTCAAGGCCGTGTGCGATTCGACCAGCCTAGGCGTCATCATTTACAACCGTGCCAACTCGGTGGCAACAGCTGATACGGTGGCTCGTCTGGCCGACGCTTGCCCCAACCTGGTGGGTTTCAAAGACGGCACCGGCAAGACCGATCTGGTTCGCCACATCACAGCCAAGCTGGGCGATCGCCTGTCTTACATCGGCGGCATGCCGACGCACGAATTGTTCGCCCAGGGCTTCAACGGCCTGGGCCTGAGCACCTACTCGTCGGCCGTGTTCAACTTTGTGCCCGAGTTGGCTCTGCGTTTCTACAACGCCTTGAATGCCAACGACACTGCGACCATGGCCAAGATCCTGGATGATTTCTTCTTCCCGTTCGCCCAACTGCGCGATCGCCAAAAGGGTTATGCCGTGTCGATCATCAAGGCCGGTGTTGAATTGATCGGCCACAAGCCGGGCCCGGTTCGTGCGCCGTTGACCAACCTGACAGCCGACGAAAAAGCGCAACTGAAGGCGCTGATCGAACGCGCCGGCAAATAAGCCAGCGTGATGGGCCGGTCGCAACCCATGCGCTGACAAGCCCACCATATCGATGAAGGCAACCCCCGAGCGCCAGCCTGATGTCTGGCGCTCGGGGGTTTTGGCGTACCCGCGTGTGGGGATCGCCTGTAGCCTCACGACAAGCCACGGCGGAAAAACGCGAGGGGTACGCGACGCTATGTCCTATTTTTTTAAGAAAGGCGCGCATTCCTGCTTTCGATAAACCAGTCCGCTACGCTGGCGTCTCCGGATTGTGCCTCGGTTTGCGCCAGACGCTTGGCGTCTGGGTATCGTTCAGATGTTCTGAGGTTCAACTTTCCTTGACTCGCAAATTTGGAGAAATTATGCGTGAACTCTCTTTACGTGAGATTTCAGGTGTGAGCGGTTCTGGCCCCTGGACATCAGACGGACGCAGCGGTGTGGATAGAAAGCTTTTGGGAGTGATGGTCGTAGGCTCGGCGGCGACCGCTGTGGCCTATAGCGCGGCGTCGGAAGTATTGGAGTCGTTCCAGCCCAAAATGATGGTAGCGGGAGCGGCTTTCGGTTGGGTCTTTCCGATCATTACCGATGTGCATCTCGTCAACCCGGACGAGGGCGTAGGCACTCGCGTTTGTGTGTCCGGTGCTGTTGGCGCGTTTACGGCTATGTGCGGCGCCCTGGCGCTAGACGAAGGCTCTCGAGCACAGCGCAGGGCCTAGAGTCCAGTGTGGTAGTGTCGGCAGCGCTGCGCCGTGCATAGGCGCGAGCGTGTGCCGAGGTAATCCCGAACGTATCCAACAAGCCCGAGTCGGCCCCTGCAATGCAGTGGCCGTTTTTGTGCAGGCTGTTTGTTCGCTGTGAATTGCTCAGGGCTGTATCGGAGGGAAATAACTCAGCGTGGCGCCGAGTAACCATAGCAGGCCAAGCACCAGCGGGATGTGTACCAGCAACTGCACGAACGTGAAGCCGATCAGGTCCCGTGCCTTCAGCCCCAGCACGCCCAGCAGCGGCAGCATGTAGAACGGGTTGATCAGATTAGGCAGGGCCTCCGCCGCGTTATAGATCTGTACTGCCCAGCCCAGGTGATACTGCAAATCATTGGCGACTTGCATCACATACGGGGCTTCGATAATCCACTTTCCGCCGCCTGACGGAATGAAAAAGCCCAGTACTGCCGAATACACACCCATGAGTAGCGCATAGGTATCGTGCGAGGCAATCCGTACAAAGAAATCCGAGATGTGATGGGCCAAGGTGGATCCGTCGGCGCCCTGAACGGTCGTCATGATCGCAGCGATCGAACCGTACAACGGGAACTGGATCAGCACGCCGGTGGTGGTGGGCACGGCGCGGGCCACGGCATCCAGAAAACTACGCGGCCGCCAATGCAGCAGGGCGCCTGCCATCAGGAATAGCAGGTTGTAGGTGTTCAGCCCCGAGATGGCCAGGATGGCGGGCTTGGTCGCGAATTCGTGCCAAAGCCAACCGCCCGCGAGGGCCACTAGAACGAGGATCAGGAATGGGCTGTATTCGAGCCATTCGCCCGGACGCGTGCGCTTGGGCAACTCGGGCACCACCACGACCGGGTCGATACCGCAGGCTTCGGCGTCTTTGGCGCTGTGGTCGCCGGGTGCTGTCATGTACGACACAATGATGGAAACGATCACCAGCGCCAGGAGCATGACGCCCGACTGCCACAGGAAAATAGTTTCGGTAAAAGGGATCACGCCGGTGATGGCCAGTATCGACGGCGGCAGGCTGGCCGGGTTGGCCTGCAATTGTGCTGCCGATGACGACAGGCCCAGCGCCCACACCGCACCCAAGCCCAGATAGGCGGCGGCGCCGGCGGCGCGGTAGTCCATTTTGATGTCCGTGCGGCGAGCCAGCGCTTTGACCAGCAGCCCGCCGAATACCAGACTCAATCCCCAGTTCAGCAGCGAGGCCAGCATGGAGATAAAAGCGACCCATGCAACGGCAGAGCGGCCGTTATGGGGCACTCTCGCCAGAACGTCGATCAAACGCGAGGCGGGTTTGGAACTGGCCACCACGTAGCCCCCGATCACCACAAACGCCATCTGCATGGTGAACGGAATCAGGCTCCAGAATCCATCCCCGAATGCCTTGGCCGCAGCGGCAGCGGGCGCACCCATCGCCAACGCGGCTACGACGACGATCAACACGGCAACCGTGGCGAATACCCAGGAATCGGGGAACCAGCGTTCTGCCCAACTGGCACAACGCATGGCGAACCGGGCAGACCGGCTTTCCTGTACTGAAACAGCCATACCAACATCTCCAATTACATAATTACTTTGTTTCCGCACGCTTATTGCAAGGGCAAGCGCGAATACTCATGCCCCGGGAATTGTGCTTCGCGAATGTACATCAGAAAGTAATGCGCGTATTGGCGATGAAGATGACAAAAACGCTATAACGGACGATGCTGACTGCGTGTGAGGTGGTGCCGGGTTCGTCGGATTTAGCGTCACTTATAGAGCGCGTCTAGTATTTCTGCGGAAGCACCCAAACGTTTTGACAGCTCTTGTGCATGACCCAGAATCAGGCTTTCGAAATGGGCTTTGTCGACGTGGTCCAAGCGAGCAGTAGGGCCTGCAATGGTGAGCGCGCCGACGAATCTATCATCGTCTCCAACGATGGGTGTCGACCACGACGAGGTATAGGGATCTCGCGCGCCCCGCGAATAGAGCGGCAGCCGTTCGTTATTCGGGTATTTGCCTTGTGCCCATATGGCAAAGACCCGGCCGGTAGACGATAGGTCAGGAGGCATGACTGTACCAGCCAGGACTTGGCTGTGCAGGCCTTCGTGGGGTTGATGGCGAAACAGGCACAGGCGGTGCCCGGGCTCTCCGGACTCTACGTAATAGGCTGCGCTTTCGCCCGTTTCTGCAGATAGCAGTTCCAGTACGGGCATGACGACGGCATCCAGGTCGAAACCGCGTTCATACACCCGCGCCAGGTACAAAACACGCGGTCCCAGGCTGTAGCGGCCGTCGATCTCGCGCACGACATAGCCACACCGCACCAGCGAATTCAACAGGCGAAAAATCGTGGTTTTGTGCAGGCTCATCCGTGCGGAAAAATCCGCCAGGGAAAGGTGCTCTGCACCGGGTTTGAAGCAGTCCAGCACGCTTAATGCCCGCTCGACGGCGGTAACGCCATCATTGCTCATCAGCTTTTTTCCTATGTGTGACCTATGTCGTTGTATAGAGTACAACGGAGTTGTACAAAAATACAATAGCGGCATTATTCATACAAATCGCGGAGACAGAAATGTCGAACTCAATGTTGGTCGTGACTGCCCATGTCGGGGATTTCGTGTGGCGTTGCGGCGGTGCCATGGCTCTGCATGCGCAGCGAGGTGTGCCTGTGCATTTGATCTGTCTGAGTTATGGCGAAAACGGCGAATCCAACGCCGCTTGGCAAGGGGCGGCGCCAGTGGAGCGCGATGCTGTCAAGCAATTGCGGCGGGCCGAAGCAGAGGCGGCAGCCGAGATACTGGGTGTTGCGTCATTGGATTTTTATGATCTGGGCGATTATCCCTTGCCGGAGTCGCCGGAGTCGGTGCAGAGGATTTCGCAAACCATGCGCGCGACCAGGCCCGCGGTGGTGCTGACTCACCCGGAGCACGATCCCTCGAATCTGGATCACTGCCGTACTTATGAAATGGTGCTGCGTGCCCGCATGCAAGCAATGGCGCCTGGCCATGGGGCCGACCATGTCGTGCCGCCTCAGGTTCTGTGTTTTGAACCGCATCAATCCGAATTGTGCGGGTTCAAGCCCAATCTGCTGTTGGAAATTACCGCGGTCTGGGAACAGAAATGGCAGGCCATGCAAGCGATGCCGACGCAGCGCAATCTGTGGACCTACTACGAGCGAGTGGCGCTGCAGCGCGGGGCTCAGGCGGGGCGGCGGGCCAAGAGCGTCGGCACGCTGTATGGCGAAGCCTATCAGAGCATTTTCCCTGCTGTGGTGCCCGCTTTCGTGGAATGAGCAGCAGAGCATCGCTGCCGAGCACGTGCAGTACGAGAGACAGCTGCGCAAAGCTGCAGCAGATAGCTTTTTTAGTCGTAAAAATCTACAGCAAGAAAACTCAGGAGGAGCATGATGCTGACAAGAAAAATCCTCGGCGCGGCAGCGCTGATGTTGGGTCTGTTGCCGTTAGGCCAAGCGATGGCCGAGTATCCCGAACGTCCGATACGCATGGTGATACCGTTCGCCGCGGGCGGCCCGGCAGATATGGTGGGCCGCGAGTTCGCCATGCTGCTGGGCAAGGAACTGGGACAGCCCGTCGTGGTGGTCAATCTGGGCGGGGGTCATGGTGTGCCGGCATTGAACCAAGTGCTGGGTCAGCCCGCTGACGGCTACACCTTATTGATGCCTGCATCGGGCAACATGACGGTGCCTTCGAAGGTGATGCAGGATAAAAAAGTCCTGGAGTTGTTGGCGCCGATCAGCTTGTTGACGCAAAGCCCGCACGTGTTGGTTGTGACGTCAAAATTGCCCGTGCGCACCACGCAAGAGTTGATTGACTACGCCAAAGCGCACCCCGGTCAAGTCAACTTTGGTTCCGCTGGGGTAGGCGGTGTTGCGCATCTGGGCATGGAGCTGTTCAAGAGCCTCGCCAAGGTGGATGTGGTACACGTGCCGTATCGCGGAACATCGCAGGTGGTGACGGATCTGGCGTCAGGGCAGGTCCAGGCGCTGTTCAGCAGCATGCCGTCGTTGAAACCCATGATTGACCAGGGCTCTGTGCGGGCATTGGCGATGAGTGCGCCAAGTTCCGGCACCGATACGGCCAAACTGCCGGTGATTTCAGCGACCTTGCCCGGGATGGAATACACCACTTGGTATGGTTTGTTTGCCAAGGTGGGCACCCCGCCCGAGATCGTGGAAAAGCTCAATCAAGCCGTGGTGGAAACCTTGAAAAACCCGGAGCTCAACGAGAAATTCGATCCGCAAGGTGTTGAGTTTGTGTCAAGCAGTCCGCAAGAACTGACCGATATCGTGCGTAGAGATACAGAGAAATGGACCAAGCTGATCCAGGACGCGGATATTCAGATTGATTGACGACAGGCCCGGCGGTATGGTGTCGGGGCCTGTCGTCCGTTGAAAGCATGTGCCATGAGGCTACCTCGGAATTGAGGTCAGTCGGGTGTCCTAATCCCGGTTGCCTCGACCGCCTCCGTGGTCGCCACCGCCGCCGCCGCCACCTCGGCGCTCCTGTTGTTGGCGAGATTGGTGCTGACGTTGCGCTTGTTGTTGCTGACGGGCTTGCTCCTGGCGTTGAGCTTGTTGCTGTTGACGCGCCTGTTGCTGGCGTTGCTCTTGTTGCTGCCGACGGGCTTGCTCCTGGCGTTGCTCTTGTTGCTGTTGACGCGCCTGCTGCTGACGTTGCTCTTGTTGCTGTTGACGCGCCTGCTGCTGACGTTGCTCTTGTTGCTGCTGACGAGCTTGCTGTTGGCGTTGTTCGTTTTGCCGCTGTTGACGGTCTTGTTGCTCGCGTTGCTCTCGCTGTTGCTGCTGACGAGCTTGCTGCTGGCGCTGTTCGTTTTGCCGTTGTTGACGATCCTGCTGCTGGCGTTGTTCTTCCTGCCGCTGCTGGCGATCTTGTTGCTCGCGTTGCTCTCGCTGTTGCTGTTGACGAGCTTGTTGCTGGCGCTGTTCATCCTGCCGTTGTTGGCGATCTTGCTGCTGACGTTGCTCTTGAGCATGCCGTCCATCGTCGCCACGATTGGCATTCTGCTTCTGCTGGAAATCGCGACGGTCAGGTTGTCCGTTCGGACGGTGATCGTTGTCGCCTCGTCCTGGTTGTCCCGGACGTTGATCACCGCGTTGTGAATGATCGCGATCGTCATCGCGTCGCTGATTCTGGCGTTCGCGCGCCTCGACGGTGCGACGATGTTCACGGTCGATTTGCCGTTCCCTGTCGGTGGGGCCACGTTGAATACCGTCCTTGCCGCCGTGGTAACTGATACGGCGGTTGTCTACGTTGTTGACCACGACCTTGCGGTTGTAGACATTCGTGACGCGATGCACGTCGATATGATTGACCTCGCGGTTGTAGTAGAAGCGATTGCTCTTCCAATAGCCGCCGTGGTATCCCGAGCCGATATAGCCAAAGCCATAATTGATCCCGCCGTAATAGCCTACCTGGCGGCCCCAATAGCCCGGGTGCCAGCGATAGACGTTGCCGACAAAAGCCCAATACCCCGGCGTCCAGAGTGCGCCGATGAAAGGCGGCATGATCCAGGCGCCGGGCACCCAGTAATACCCGCCATGATTAATCGCCCAATAGCCCGGCGTCCAGATATACCCGGGACCGGGAATCATCGGCTGATCGTAGACGGGCAACGGCGGTGGCGGCGCGTCCCAAGCGTTGACGCCGATGCTGATCGAGACATCGGCCGCCGCGGCCGGTAGTGGTGCAGCCAGCGCGGCGAGCAGTGAGCCCGAAATCAAGGCGCCAGCGGAGAGTCGTTTTAATGTATTCATGATGATCTCCCGTGGGGAAAATCAGTATCTATAGTAGCGAGGGCCGGAGTAGTAGTAATGCGGTGGGGGCCCCGGTTGAGAATAATAGCCCCGACCGCCACGATAGTGATCGTGCCCGCCTCTGTGGTGATGCGGGACCACAATGCATCCTGCCAACGTGGTGGCGGCGATGAACAATATGGCGAGGGTTCTCATGATGGTAGCTCCTTTAACGTCGTGCTGGTAATGCACAGACGCGCCTATTTAGGCATAGAGCAAGGGGCTGCGTTCGATTCTGTAATCGTTTGGAAATCACTTAATCGTGACGAATGCGCATATTCGTGACGGAGTGTATGCCGGCCGTGACAATCGGCGTTGAACACCCCTGGAGCCGCCGAAGTACTTGCAAGTTTGCGTAAGCGATGTATCTGCGCCGTGACAGGCGCCGGACGGGATGTGTGGCGTAGGCGGATAGATATATTTGCATCCTTGTGCCGCGATTGGTGCAAGGATGCGCGGTGCGATTGCCTGAGCGGGCAGCTAAAACGTTTCGGGGCGACTGCCCGAAACGTCAAGCTCAATAGGCCGCGGATGACGAGACCGGCGCTGCAGCAGAAGCGCCGGTTGACCCCTGGAACTGCGCGGCTAATCGACGGGCGGCGCCCGCATAGACCAGGACGTCGACACCTGTGGCGACAAAGGTGCATCCCAGTTCCAGGTAGCGTCGCGCCAATGCCGGGTCCGATGTCAATGTGCCTGCTGCCTTGCCGCTGGCGATGATGGTTTTCATGGCGTTCTCGATGGCCGCCTGTACGGTGGGGTTTTCAGGGTGCCCGCGAAAGCCCATGGACGCTGCCAGATCCGCCGGACCGATAAATACGCCGTCTACGCCAGGTACTGCGCAGATGCTTTCCAGGTTGTTGAGCGCCGTGACGGTTTCAGCCTGGACGAGCAGGCAGATCTCATCGTCGGCGACATCCAGATAGTCGCTGCGCTGCGCCCAGCGCGACGCGCGCGCAACGGCGCTGCCGACACCGCGTACGCCCTCGGGGGGATAGCGGGTTGCCGAGACGACGGCTTTCGCTTGTTCGGCGGTGTCTACCATAGGCACCAGAATGCTCTTGGCGCCTATGTCCAGCACTTGTTTGATGAGCGCGGTTTCTCCCGCCACGACGCGTACGACGGGTTGCGAGCGATAAGGGGCGATGGATTGCAGTGCCGCCAGGATGCTGCGCAAATCGTTGGGGGCGTGTTCTCCATCGATCAACAACCAGTCAAACCCTGCTGTGGCTGAGACCTCGGCCAGATAGGGATCCGCCATGGAAAGCCATAGTCCGATTTGTGCCTGACCTGCTGTCAAGGCGGATTTAAAGGAGTTGTCAGCCGACATGTGAAAGCGCCTATGTTGCGAAAAAAGGAAACGGGGCCGTTATGGTCTCAGAGTATCGGCTCAACTCACAATACCTAAGTGCCACGGAACGAATTCGTAGCTGCCCAGGCCGAGCATTTCGCTCTTGGTGCGTTCGCCAGAGGCTGCGCTCAGAATGCGCTCGAAGATCCTCTGTCCCATGGCGTCAATGTCCAGTTCACCGTCGAGTACGACTCCGCAGTTGATGTCCATGTCGTCTTGCAGCCGCGAATACATGGCGGTGTTGCTGGCGAGTTTCAGCGTGGGAGCAGGTTTGGAGCCGAACATGGAACCGCGGCCCGTGGTGAAGCAGATCATATTCGCGCCGCTGGCGATTTGGCCGGTGACTGCTACAGGATCGTAGCCCGGTGAATCCATAAATACGAATCCTGGTTTGTCGATGGGTTCCGCATATTCGTAGACCGCTTGCAGCGGCGTTGTCCCGCCCTTCATGGCAGAGCCCAGCGATTTTTCAAAGATATTGGCCAAGCCGCCTTGTTGGTTGCCGTGGCCGACCACGCCATTGAATTGGGCGTTATGGCCGGCGGTGTATTTTTCCCACCAGGCGAGGCGGTCGAGGAGTTTCTGGCCGACTTCGGGCGTGACGGCACGGCGGGTCAACATGTATTCGACGCCATGGATTTCGGGCGTTTCCGACAGAATCGCGGTGCCGCCGTGGCGTACCAGGATATCCATGGCGGCACCTAACGCGGGGTTGGCCGTAATGGCAGAGAATCCATCGGAGCCGCCGCATTCGAGCCCGATTTTGAGGTGGCTCGCCGGCACTGTCTGGCGTTGTGCGGCATTGGCGGCGGGCAGCATTTCCTCGATGGCGCGAATGCCGGCGGCGATCGTGGCGCGCGTGCCGCCGCTGTCCTGCATGACGAGTGTGCGCAGCCGTGAGTCCGATGCGAGGTTCTGCGATTCCACGAGAGAGGCGACCTGGTTGCGCTCGCAGCCGAGTCCGACGATGAGCACGCCAGCGAGGTTCGGATGGCGGGCATAGCCGGCCAGTGTGCGTCTCAGTACGTCAAAGTGTTCGCTGGGCGACGACATGCCGCAGCCGCTGGTTTGCGCAAACGCCGCCACGCCGTCGACGTTCGGAAAGGCGGCCAGGCGTTCGGCAGTGAAGTGATTGGCGATATGGTTGATGACGGTAGCGGAACAATTGACCGAGGCAATAATGCCGATGAAATTGCGCGTGCCCACCCGGCCGTCCGGGCGCAGGTAACCCTGAAATGTCGCGCGCTCGTGATCGGGAAAAAGCGTGACGGGACGCACGTCTTGGCAGAAGGCGGGGTCGCGGTCGAAATCGACCAGTGCCAGATTATGGGTGTGCACATGTTCGCCGGCTTCGATATCGCGCGCGGCGACGCCGATGATGGTGTCGTATTTGCGTACCGGCGCGCCTGCCGGGATGCGGCTCGCTGCGATTTTGTGCCCGCCGGGGACCTGCGCGCGCAGGCGCAGTCCCAACTCGCCAATGGTCAAGCCTAATGCCAGCGTCTGCTTGGCGATCAAGACATTGTCGTTGGCGTGCAACCGTATCAGAGGAAGGTTATTCACTGCGGCATCAACCCTTTTGCAGCAAGGCTTTGAGTTTCAGGCTGTCTATCAATGCGGTTTCCTGTTGATAGACCTCTGCCACGTAGGCTTTGTAGTCGGGGCCGTCCAGATACATGACGGGGGCATCGATGCGGCTGGCAACCTGCTTGAACGTGTCGCTCTCGACAGCAGCGCGAAAGGCGTCACGGAGCTTGCTTTCGACGTCGGCCGGTAGTCCTCTGGGGGCGCCGACACCGTTGGGTGCTTCTACGACGACATCGTAACCGAGCTCTTTCAACGTGGGTGTCTGGTTAAAGCGCGGTGTGCGCTCGGCGCCCCATGTCGCCAGCAGGCGTAGTTTTCCCGACTCGACATGGGGAGCCCAGGAACTGGAGTCCGCGAGCAGGTCGACCTGGCCGCCGAGTAGATCTTGCAGCGCTGCCGAGCCGCCTTTGTAGGCGATGGGATTGAATTGCACACCGGCAGCCATGGCGAACTGTTCCATACCGACGTGGGTCGCGCCGCCGACGCCTGCATGTCCGTAGGTGACGCGGCCGGGGTTGGCTTTGGCGTAAGCGACGACGTCTTGCAGGGATTTAAAGGGCGAGCTGGCCAGTACCGCGATGCCAAACGTCTGGCCGGACGTGCGTGCCAGATAGGTCAAGTCGTTGCGCGGATCCAATTGCAGCATGCCCAATTGCGAAAACCGGGTGACCGAGATCGGGATTTGGCCGATGGTGTAGCCGTCGGGTTGGGCCTGCGCCAGGGCTGCGGTGCCGATCATGCCTGAGGCGCCTGCACGGTTCTCGACGACGATGGAGAGGCCCAGTTTGCTGGAGGCCACCTGACAGAGCGCGCGCATCGATTGATCCGCTGTGCCGCCGACGGGCCACGGACAGATGAACGTGATGGGCCGGGAAGGATAGCTGGCGGCGCGAGCTGACAGTGGAGCCAGCAGGCCGGCCACGCCAGCACAGGCTGCGCCTGCCAGCAACCGGCGGCGTTGATGATCCAGGGGGAATGCGGGCTTCATAATGGGTGTCTCCTCGTTTTTATACGATCGTCGGCGGGTTATCGCGGTCTGTATGGCTGGCTGCGATCGATGGCCATTTTGTGGGAAGTTTTTATAACGATCCAATAAAATGAGCGCATCTTTAGATAACATAATTGTTATGTAAGCGCCGTTCCCTCTCACCTGCTCGATTAAAAAGGCCGTTTATCGTCATGGCACATTTGGACCGCGTGTTTCGTTCAAATCTGAAGCTGCGACATCTGCAGTTGGTCGTGGCGTTGGACGAGTTTCGCCATCTAGGGCGAACAGCAGAGTTCCTGGCCGTCAGCCAGCCTGCCGTGTCTCGTATGTTGTCCGAGGTTGAGTCCATGCTGGGTCTGACGCTGTTCGAACGTTCATCGCGTGGGACCGAACCTACGCTGGCGGGCGAGTCTGTGGTGCGTTTTGCGCGCGGCGTGTTGGCGCAATATGAGCGTACACGGGACGAGATCGATGCAGCTGCCAGCGGCGCGGTGGGCAAGACTCGAGTCGGGGCGATGCCGGTGACAGTGCCTGTGTTGTTGACCCAGGCCATTGAGCGTCTAAAGCTCGCGTCTCCGCGCGCGACAGTGTTGGTTGAAGAAGGCGACCTGACCCATTTGCTGCCCAAATTGCGTTTGGGAGAATTGGATTTTTTTGTGGGCCGTTTAGAGCCCGGCTATGCCGCCCCGGATTTGTCTACGGAAGTGTTGTACGAGGAACCGATGGTGGCGGTGAGTGCGAGAAAGAGCGCCATCGCGAGAAAGCGGGCTCCGACCTGGGCGGATATCGCGGCCTTGCCCTGTGTCATGCCGCCGCCGTGGGCATCACTGCGCGTCAAACTGGAGCAGCAGTTTCATCGGCACCATGTGACTCCGTCGGCCGATTTGATGGAGACGTCCTCGTATTTGACGGCACTGGCGTGTGTCGGACAGCGAGGCGCCGTAGGCTTTCTGGCACAGTCTGCAGCGCAGTATTTTGAGCAGCAAGGCCTGTGCCGGGTCTTGAATATTCCGCTGGAGGTGTCGGTTCCTCCGGTAGGAGTGATGACATTGCGTGAGGCGAAACTCTCGGCCAGCAGCCGGCAGTTGTTGGAATGCTTGCGAGAGGTGGCGCGGGTGCTGAGCGCTTAACTGTCTGCTTTAGGCGCTTTCTTCTTGGCGGATTTTGCAGGGCTTTTGGTGCTTTTCGCCGCTTTGCCCGCTCGTTTGGTTTCTTTCGCTGGCGGCTCGCTGCTCATTTGCAGTTGCTCCACCCAGGCCAGGGTATCCAGATAACTCAAGAATTGATGCAAGTAACCCGGCGAGACATCGCGCATGTATGCCAGGGCGCGGTGCACCAGATGGTTGGAGTTCAGCGGCCCGGCATTTTCGTGGACTTGCTCTTCGGACTGGCGTACTTGCCGATTCGCGCTGACGCGAGACCACGTCGAGCGAAACTCGTCGAGTACCGGAAGCTCCGGGTAGCGTTCTCGCAGACTACCGACGCTGGTGGCAAATGTGCGCGTGTTGTCGGCCGGTGTCAGCGCCGCGAAGTGAGCGAGCAGGCCGGTGAGGGTGCCGTCGCGAGAGCTTGCCGCGCTGGCGGTCGGGGCGCCGGCGGCTGTCGTGGCGTGGGTATTTGCCGCAGCTTCTATGCGCGCACCATATTGCTGGAGTAATTGCGCCAGCCTCTCGTGCAGTACGCGCTGGGTATTCTCGTCGGTCAGGGCTGCCGCTCGGTTCGCCATGGTCTGGATGAGTTGAAAACGCACCGGATCCAGACGATCAGCTCCCTGTTCGCGCCAGGCGTCCAGGGTTTGTTGAATGTCGGCGGGCTGTGCGTTACTCACTGGTTGCGGCCCCCGCGTTGGAGGATTTCGGAATCGGTGCGATCTCTACGCGGCGGTTGCTGGCGCGGCCTGCCTCGTCCGTGTTGGCAGCGACGGGGCGTTGTTCGCCGAAGGCGGCAGCAAACACAATCTCGGGCGAGATACCGTCGTTGATCAGGGCGCGCGTCACGGTCAGGGCACGTTGTGCAGACAGCTCCCAGTTATCGGCAAAGCGTCGATTGTTCTCGTGGATAGGCTGGTCATCGGTAAAGCCGCTCACCATCAAGACTTCGTCGTGCTCTTTCAGATAGGCAGACAGGGGAGCGATCAGGCTTTGCAGGACCTTGCGGCCTTCGGGTTGCAGTTGATCGGAATTCAGCGCAAACAGCACGCTGCCACTGATGCCGATGCGGCCATCTATCAGCGTGACCTGGCCTGCGGCCAAGGGCACGGCCAATGCGTGCTCCAACGCTTCGCGGCGCTGCGTTTCCACCTCGCGCTGCTGGACTTCGGTCTCCAGTTTGCTGGACAAGTCCAGGCGCTTTTTGACTTCGGTCTCGAGTTTGGTGGAAAGCTCCAACTGCATGCCGATGACGCCGACCAGGATCAACACAAAGGCGCCCAGCAGCACCGACATCAAGTCGCCGAATACCGCCCACGCCGGGGCGGAGGGCTCTACGCCCGCATCGATGTCGTCTTTCATGCGGAGGCTTCGCTATTGGCTGCAGTTTGTTGGGCCGCAAGCAGCTGCAGGTCTTCGATGATCTGTTTCTGCGACATGACGCTCAGGTCCACGACTTCGCGAGCCTGTGCGACGTAATAGGCCAACTGCTCATCGCTGCGCGCCATGGATTTCTCCAGGGCGGTTTCGATGCGTTCCAGGTGTTCGACCAGTTTGTCATTGGACTGGCTAAAGAGCTGCACCGCGGTGCCGAACGCCTCGCCCAGGCTGGCGACTTCCACGGCGCTGCCTGTGATAGTCGCGGCAGCATCGGTCAGCTTGACTGTTTCTGTCTGGGCGGTGTCAGTGAATTGCGAGCCGACGCGTTCCAGCAGCTCGGACGAGTTGGAAATGAGTGAATCCACGGCATCGCGTTGCTGAGTCGAGGCGTGATTCACTGCATCGAGCAGCGTGCTGAGCGTTTCCATCAGCCGATTGCGCTCCTCGAGCAACTCGTTGTCGCGGGCCATGCCATCGGACAGCTTTTGACGCAGTTCGGAGATCACCGAGGCGGCGGCGCGAGGAGCCTCGGCGGCCGTCTGTACCAGCTGAGCGACTTCGGCAATTGTGTCGCGCGCCTGGGCTTGCGTTTGGGACGACAGTTCCTGTGCGGTTTGGACCAGCGTGTCACAGATTTCTTGCTGACGGGCGGTCGTCTGGGCGCTGACTTGTTCCCACTCCTGGCGCAGCGCGTAGGCAGTATTTTCCAGCGATACATTCAACGACGATGCAATGTCGTCGAACGAGTTGTGCAGGGTGGACGCGGTGTTTTCCAGCGTGACGGTCAGGGTGGAGGTCGTGCCCGTCAGCGAGGCGTTCAAGGACGCCGCTGTGTCTTCCATTGAGGCGTTCAACGCAGTGGTGGTCTTTTCCAGCGAGTCATTGAGTGCGGTCGCGGTGGTCTGCAGCGAGGTGTTCAGAGTGCTTGCCGTGCTTTCCAGCGAGGTATTCCACGTCGATGCGATGTCATCGAGCGTGGCTTTCCAGTTGTCCAGACGTCGTTGGTCCTGTGCAATCAGTTGAGCCTGCAGGTCGGCGTGCGATTGGCGCAGTTCCGCAATGACCTCGGCAGCGGCCTTAGGCGCCTCGGAGACGATGTGCAGCAGCTGGGATACCTCGGTGATGGTGTCGCGCGCGTGAGCTTGCGTTTGCGAGGTCAGCTCCTGGGCGGTCTGGGCCAGCGTCTCGCGAATGGCTTGCTGATGTTCTGCCGCCTGCGAGCTGGTCTGCGCCCATTCCTGGCGCAATGCTGCCGCGGTGTCTTTGAGCGATGTGTCCAGTGAGGATGTGATGCCCGCGATAGAGGCGTGCAGCGACTTGGCGGTGTCGGCCAGCGCGGCGTTCAGCGTGGAGGCCGTACTTTCGAGGGTGTTGCAGATCAGTTGCTGACGGTCTGTCGTATGCGAGCTTGCCTGCTCCCATTCCTGGCGCAACGTCGAGACGGTGTCTTTCAGCGAGGTGTCCAATGAGGACGACAGGCGCTCGAAGGACGTATGCAATGTGGATGCCGTGTCCGCCATCGACGTATGCAATGCGCCTGCCGTAGTTTCCAGCGAGGTATTCCAGTTCGAGGCGATGTGATCGAGCGAGGCCTTCCAGTTGTCCAGGCGTTGTTGGTCCTGAGCGATCAGTTGCGCCTGCAGGTCTGCATGGGATTGGCGTAGCTCGGCGATGACGCTGGCCGCAGCCTTGGGGGCTTCGGAGACGGTATGCAGCAGTTGGGACACTTCGGTGATGGTGTCGCGAGCGTGAGCCTGAGTCTGCGCGGTCAGTTCCTGGGCGGTTTGAGCCAGGGTATCGCAGATGAGTTGCTGGCGTTCGGTGGCATACGCACTCGCGTGTTCCCATTCTTGGCGCAGGGTCGCGGTCGCGTCCCTCATCGACGTGCCCAGCGCGGCTCCGATGTGATCGAGCGAGGCCTTCCAGTTGTCCAGGCGTTGTTGGTCCTGGGCGATCAGTTGGGCCTGCAGGTCGGCGTGCGATTGACGCAGCTCGGCGATGACGTCGGCCGCAGCCTTGGGGGCTTCGGAAACGGTATGCAGCAGTTGGGACACTTCGGTGATGGTGTCGCGAGCGTGAGCCTGCGTCTGCGCGGTCAGTTCCTGAGCTGTCTGGGCCAGAGTGTCGCAAATGGCCTGTTGGCGTTCAACGGCGTGAGCGCTGGCTTGTTGCCATTCTTGGCGCATCACCGAGGCGGTGTCTTGCAGTGAGGTATCCAGCGACGATGCAATACCTGCGATCGATGTTCGCAGGGAGGACGCGGTATTTTCCAGCGATGTGTTCAAGCCGGAGGCGACCTGTTCGAACGAGGCTTTCCAGGTATCCAGGCGTTGCTGATCGTGCGCGGCCAGTTTGTTTTGCAGCTCCGCGTGGGACTGGTCCACACTGCGCAGCAATGCCGCGGCGTGCTGTTCCAAACTGGCGGTGGCGGCCGTCAGCGCGCGCTGGTTGTCCTCGGCCAGCTTGGTGTTGGCTTGTTGCTGTTGCGACAGGGCTTGATTCCAGATGTCGGCAACAGACGAGGTGGTTGCTTCGAAACGGCCGGACAGAGTTTCCAACTGTTGGCGAATGGCAATGGCCAGGGTGTCTTGCCAGGCGCTGGTTTCGCGCGCCAGACCTGCCAGCGTGGTTTGCACGGCAGGTTGGATGGCCTCGCCGGCCATGCGGGCGCTGTCGATGACGCTTTGCTTGAGCGATTGTTCGATGGACGAGGCCAAGCCGGTGTACGCGCTCTCGGTCTTGCCGTAAAAGGCGTCCTGGCTGGCGGCCAGGCGGTCATGCAAGGCTTGGCTCTGCTTTTCCATGGACGTCATCATGGCTTGCAGGCGCTCGACCAGCAGGGGCATGGCCTCGGCTTGCTGCTGCATCAGTTTGTAGGTCTGTTCGCCATGATGGTTCTGGGAATAGGGCCGCAACGTGGTCGCGATCATGACGTCCAGCTGTTGCGCCGCCTGAATGCGCGAGCGCCGGCAGAGCGTGGCCAGCAAACCTAATGCCGCGGAGGTCGCTACGCCGGCGACCGAGGTGCCGAACGCGAAACCCAGGCCCTGGACGGGCGCGGCGAGAGAGGCGCGGATCGCTTGCAGATCGACGGCGCTCTCCAGGGCGACGCCCGTGCCGCGCAAGGTGGCGACCATCCCCAGGAAAGTCCCCAGCATCCCGAGCAGCACCAGCATTCCCACCAGATACGGCGTCAGCGTGGGGCCGGGCAGGGCGACGCGCTGACCCTCGATGCGCAGGCGGGTCGCACCGCGCAGGCTGGGGTGCAATTGGCTGAGCCAGCTGTCCAGGCTCGATGGCGCCACAGTCAGACCGCCGACGGCCCGAGATAGCGTGTCGGTACTGCGCTGATAACGTTGCAGTTCTACGACCCCGGTCAGATAGACGAGGCCGATCAGGACAATGATGGCTAATGCGAGGAGGTTGGTGCCTATGTAACCGGCACCGATCCAGCCTACAACGGCCAGACCGGCCAGGAAAACGACGAGAGAGATGATTGTTCGGGTCATAGGGGTTCGGTCAACTGGCGCGCAGAGCGGCTAGCAAGCCTTCGATCGGTTGTAAACGGATGTCCAGTTCGGCCAGCAGCACGCTGCGCATGTCTTTGCGAAACGTAGAGAGCCACAGGGGCACGACGGGCGCGGCGGGTTTATTGGCGCGGTTTGCTGTGTAGCGGGTATTGGCCAAAGGAACGGCGCGCGTCGTGGGCTGGACAGCGGGAGAGGCCGTTGCGGCGGCTTCGGCAGTCGGGGCCGTTGCCGCTGCAACGCGAGATGATGCAATATTTTTTGCTGCGGAGGCCTGCGAGGGCGATGCCTGCGGCACGGATGCGCCGGCGGACTGGGTCCCTGCGCTGGAGGCGACGGAGTCTGCCCGGGCGTCATTATTTACGGCATCGGCGGCCAGACCGGCAGGCGCGGCCGTCGACGCCTCGGCGGCTTTCGCTGCGCGCTCTTGGGCTTCTTGTTCGGCTTTCTGAGCGGCTTGGCGCAGGCGTTTGAAATGTTTTTCCAGCAGCGTGGGCACGGTAGCCAGGAGCCGGCGCTCCTGCAGGCTCAATGAGCGTTCCAGAATAGCGTCCACCATGGCCAGCCGGGCCCGGTCGGGCGTTTGCGCAGCCAGAACGGCTCGCAGGCTGCCGCGCAGTTTGGCAATGTTGGTCTCCATCGCCTGCTGGATGGTCTGGTAGCGTTTCCGGTAGATCGTGTATTCGAGCAGCGCTTCGTCGGGCGAGACAGGGGCGGCTCGCGGCGCACCGCGTTGAGTGGGCACAAACACGTCTGCCGTATACGCCTTTTCGTCGGCGATGGCGTAGGTCAGCGCCGCGCGCATGCGATCGTATTCCCGCATTTCGGCGCTATCGAGCGACTTTGGATTGGCGGTCACCGCCAGCGGACCGCCCTCTAACACTGTAGACAGGGCGATCGCGTCCGTCCAGCCTAACCAGAGGCTGAGTCGATCTGAGAGCGGTTGGCGGGATTCGGAAACGTCAGCGTCCGTCAGCCTGGCAAGCAGACGGATAAGCGTGGGGCCGCTGACACCTCGCCGGGGTACTTGCACCATACGGCCGGAGTCAAAATCCGGCAGTTTACAGGGAGTGAGGCAGATGGGCACGTGTTGCCGCCCTTTTGCGCGTTTTTACCCCCTGAAATCGGTAAAAGTGAACAAATTATGCGCAATCGTGTCGGCCGGACGGCAGCAATGATTCAGGCTGGCCCGTGGCCTGCGACTGCAGGCATTGTTGCAGGCATCGCGCTGGATCGCTGAGCGCACGGTCACGGGCCCATACCAATGCCAACACTGGATCGGCAAGCGTCAGTAGGTGGCGCGCCAGCAGGCCCTGGCGCTCGGCGTAGCGCGCACCCAGGCTTTCCACGATGGCGATCCCCAATCCTTGCGCAGCCAGGGCGCAGGCGGCAGAAGATTGAGCGACTTCGATCATTGGTCGAAAAGCCAGGCCACGCCCTTCGGTGGCCTGCCGGGTGGCCCGGCCGGCAGGCAAGGCTGCGGCCAGGACGATGGGAAAAGCTGCTGCGACCCGCTCCAGCGTCAGATCGGACAATTCAGCCCAAGCATGATCGGGGCGCATGACGGCATACAGACTCAAGGGACTGAGTTGCAGGCTGGCGACGCGTGTCTGGTCGGCTGGAGAACCGATAATGATGCCTAGATCGATGCGGTGATCTATCGCCATTTCGATGATTTCGAGTGCCGTGCCTGCCCGCACCGTGACGGCGACCGAAGGATGACGCTCGCGCATGCCGGCCAGCGCTGCGGGCAGCAGGCTGGAGGCTGCGATAGCCACGGCACCCACCGCCAAGCGCGCCAGCGCGCCTTGGCGGATGTCGCCCGCCAATCGGTCGACGGCTTCGATGCCGGCCAGCGCATTCAAGACTTCAGGTATCAACGTGCGGCCCTGGCTGGTCAGCTGCAACCGGCGGTTTTCGCGGCTAAAGAGCGCAAAGCCGAGGCGGATTTCCAGATCGCGTAGTAAGGCGCTGGCCGCCGGCTGCGTCATGTGCGCAGCTGCGGCAGCGGCGGTCACCGTGCCGTGTTGGTACATGGCGCGCAACAAGGTCAGTTCGCGACGGTTGAACATATGAAATTTGTATGAAATCAGCCAATTTATCTATTTGACCATATGGGATGCGAGCCAACACAATTCTGGTCATCCCGTTTCATGAGATGAGCTTGCCCGCAAATCCGCGGCACTCAGCCCGAGCCGAATCAATGAGCGCCAATACGATCGTGTCCGTCGACTGCATCCCGATGCGGCTGCCTTTTTTTCACTGGAGTCCTCCCCCTTTGTTTGCGGGGCGTCCGCGCGACAAGTTGGACAGCGCACTGGTTCGTGTCCAGACTCAGGACGGTGCCGTCGCTTGGGGCGAGTCGTATTGTGTCGAACCACGTGCCCTGCAGGCAGTATTCGAGACGTTGATTGCACCGCTGGCATGCGGCAAAGATGCCGCGGACCAGACTCTGTTGCCGCTCATGCAGCGCACCCTGCATAACCTGGGACGATCAGGCCCGGTCGTTCATGCCCTGGCAGGGCTGGACATTGCGCTGTGGGATTTACGCGCCAAGCGCGAAGGCGTCCCGCTCTATGCACTGCTGGGTGGCAAGCGCCGCGATCGTGTTCGCGCCTACGCATCTTTATTGCAGTACTACGGCGATGCGCAACGTTTGCACGAAGTCGTGACGCGCGCTCTGGATGAGGGCTATACCGAAATCAAATTGCATGAGCGCACGGCTGATGCCTTAGGGGCGGCACGAGGCGCAGCCGGTCCGCAGGTTCCCATCATGGTCGATACCAACTGTGCATGGCTGCCAGCCGAAGCCCCAGCCGCCATCGCTGCGATGATGCCGCATGCCCCGTTCTGGATTGAGGAGCCCTTGTGGCCGCCGGAGGACGACCAGGCGTTGATGCAGTTAGGGCGTCAATGTGAAGTGCCTTTGGCCGTGGGGGAAAACGCCAGCAGCGCGTACGCATTAACGCGTTTGATTGAGCAAGACGCGGTGCAGTACGTGCAACCCAGCGTAATCAAACTGGGCTTTACCGCAGCGTGGGGACTGGCGCAGCAATGCCAGGGAACGTCGGTACGGTGCACACCGCAGGTGGCGTTCTTTGGGCCGGGATATTTGGCGAGCTTGCATCTGATCGCCGCGCAACAGGACGAGGTGTCGTTGGAGCGCTTGTATGTAGAACTCGCGCACGTGCCTTACGGAGACACGGTGCCGATCAAGGACGGATGGGTCGCTGTGCCCGATGCGCCGGGGTTGGGAGCAGATCCGGAGCAAGCGCTGGCGCAAGGACAGTATCGGCAATAGGCAGCTGCATCGGAACTCAGCGGTGTATTGCGCAAAACGTGGATGCTCAGTATCGGCGCAGCCCCATAGATCAATGAAAAGACAGGAGACACTATGAACACATCACGCAGAACATTCATAGCCGGCAGCGCCGCGTTTGCCTTCGGTTCAATGGCAGCGGCATGGGGGCGGCCCGCTTTTGCCGCAGACTATCCCGCGGAACCCGTGCGCCTGATCGTTCCCTATCCCCCCGGGGCGGCAACGGATACCTTGGGACGGATGGCGGGCCAGACCTATACCCAGACGCTGGGGCAATCGTTCATCGTGGAAAATCGCGGCGGCGGCGGTACGACGATCGGTACGCGCACGCTGGCGACATCCAAGCCGGATGGGTACACGATAGGGATGGTGGATTCGTCTTTCACGATCAACCCGGGGTTGCTGGGAGACCGATTGCCGTATGACACGCAGAAAGATTTTGCACCGATTTCGTTGATGGCAACGGCCCCGTTTGTTCTGGTGGTGCATCCCTCTGTGCCTGTTAAGGATTTAGCTGGATTTATCCGTTTGGCGAAATCCAAGCCAGGCAGTTTGTCGTACGGATCGGCAGGTGTAGGTAGTGGCCCGCACTTAGCTGGGGAGCAATTGCGGCAAGAGGCCAATATTGATATTTTGCATGTGCCGTATCGCGGTGGCGGTACGGTCTTTACAGACTTGTTGGGCGGGCAGATTCAATTTGCGTTTGCGACCGTGCCGAGCTTGCGTGACCATATTTTGGCGGGGCGCTTGCGGGCATTGGCGGTGACCAGTGATCAACGCTCAACCCAATTGCCTGATGTGCCCACCTTTACTGAAGCCGGACTGCCTGGCGTGAATCTCTCACCCTTGTTCGGTCTGGTGGCGCCTGCCGGAGTCCCTGTTGCCGTGATCGACAAATTATCTTCGACGGTCGCGACCTCAATACAGTCCGGCAGTATGCATAAGCAATTGACCGATATGGGCTTTAATCCAGTCGGCAGCTCGCCTGCGGAATTTGCTCAGCGTATCAACACGGAGATCGCCAAGTGGCGCGAGTTGATAAAGCGCGGCGGTATTACCGTAGAGTAATCATGGCAGTGCGCCGTCAACGTTATCCGTACGGCGCACCGCTTTCAACAGTATGACGCGAATCGGCATCGCGTCACGTCATAGGGTGCCTTGTATCCACCGTTGCAGCTTGTCAATGAATATCTGCCGCACCCTGGCAGGATTTCCATCAGAAAAGCCAGCGCTGTGCGGGGAGGCAATGACATTCTGCAAGTCCCATATGGGCGATTCGACAGGCAGCGGCTCGTGGTAGAACACATCCAGAAAGGCGCCAGCGAGCCGGTTGCTCTGTAGTGCCTGAATGAGCGCGGGCTCGTCAACCACATGACCGCGTGCCACGTTAATGAGGCAAGCATGCGCGGGCAACATCGCAAGCAGCTCCGCGCTGATGAGGCCACGCGTGGTGTCCGTTAACGGACAGGCCAGAATCAGCCAGGAGGCTTCGGGCAGAATGTCTCGCAGGCCGTCATAGCGTA
Source organism: Bordetella genomosp. 4 (assembly GCF_002261185.1). Lineage (GTDB taxonomy): Bacteria > Pseudomonadota > Gammaproteobacteria > Burkholderiales > Burkholderiaceae_B > Bordetella_A. The sequence goes on along the minus strand of NZ_NEVQ01000019.1, from coordinate 146,885 downwards.
CGGTGCGCAGATCAGGGCCCGCCGGTTCTCCCCCATGCCTGGCGACGCATACCTTCAGGCCGAGGGCTTGCAGCAATTGCCCGATACGTTGGCCGATGCCGCCCCAGCCGACGATGACTGCGCATTGTCCCTGGAGATCGCGTGGGGTGTGTTCGCCGAATAATGGCTCCCACTTGTGCCGCTGCTGCGCACGCATCAATTGCGGGAGTTTACGCGCCAGCGCGAGCAGGCCCGTCAACGCGGCTTGGGCGACAACGGCATCCGATGCACCATGGGATGCCGTGACACGAACGCCACGTTGCTGTTGCTCTTGATAAAAATCGCGATCAATCCCGGCCGAGTGCACGTGCAGCCATTGCATGTTCGGAGCCGCGCGCATCGCGTCATAGAATCGCTCCGTCTCGGGCATGATCTCGAATTTGGTCGAGCGGCCCGTGATATCGCGTGAGATAAAGGCAACCTCTGCCTGGGCCGCCTGACTGTCGCCGGGATGGCACAGCGCGATGGCGCGCCCCAACGATCCAAGTTGAGGCGCCAGCAGCGGAGCCTCTTTTTCCGAGCAGAGGATATGTAGAGGCGAGTTCTGGGTCATTGTGCTTGTATGTTGGCCTGTTCGACGATTTTCTTCCATTTTTCGTATTCGACATGGGTGAACTTGTCGAAGTCCTCCGGAGAGCCGCCTACTGCAATTGCGCCTTCGCTGAGCATTTTGTCTTTCAGCCCGGGCAGTGCCTCGTTGACGCCTTTGTTAATGGTGTCGATGACGTTGGCCGGGGTGTTTTTGGGGGCAAAGAAACCAAACCATGAACCTGCGTCAAAATCTTCGAAGCCTTTTTCTTCGACGGCAGGAATGTCCGGCAGCGAGGCCAGTCGCTTATTGGTGCTGACGGCCAACGCACGCAATTTCCCTGCGCGGATCTGCGGCATGACAGAGGGAGCCGTGGCGAACATGAAGTCCAGCCGGCCTGCGATCAGGTCGTTGATGGCGTCGGCACCTTTATACGGGACATGGATGGCGTCTTTAGCCCCCAGGCGTTGCATCAGCATGTAGCTGGACAAATGCGACGATGTTCCCACGCCGGTAGACCCATAGTTCAGGCTGCTTTTGGATTTGGCGTATTTGATGAAATCGTCAAAATTCTTGACCGGCAGCTCAGGCGGAACGACCAGCACATTCGGCACGGTCGCGATCTGAATGATGGGGACGAGATCGGTCAGCGGGTCGTAGCTGAGCTTGCTCAGCGACGGGTTCACCGCGATCGGCCCGACCGAGTCAACGATCAGGGTGTAGCCGTCGGGATCGGCGCGCACGACGTATTCGGTGCCGATGTTGCCCCCCGCGCCCGGACGGTTTTCCACGATAAAGGACTGCTTCAGTTTTTGGGACAGTTGTTCGCTCGTGGTGCGCGTGAGGATATCGGTGGTGCCGCCTGCGGTGAATGCCACCACGACCTTGACGGGCCGCTCAGGGTAGTTGGCCGCCTGGGCGGGTAGGGCCGCAGCCAGCGTCAAAATGCCTGCGGCCAATATCGAAGTGCAACTTGTTTTCATAGGGGTCTCCTCGTCTTTATCATTATTTAGCCCGGCAAGTGCGCCGGTGCGTCAGTCGCGGTAGCTGTTGTCCAGACGATCCAGCTTGCGCAGCAATGCGGGCCATTCCATGACGCCGTAGGGGCGCCGTGTGCCTGGTTGGTAGTTATTCCAGGTTTCTTCTAACACTTCAGGCGAAACCGCCTGCAAGGGTTGTTGCGTAGCCTGTGCAGCCAGCTGCGCGCGGCATGCGAGTTCCAGTCGATGCATCCAGTTAAAGGCTTCGCCGACCGTGCGCCCCACCGTGAGGGCGCCGTGATTACGCAGAATCAAGGCCTCTCCGTTGCCCAAGTCCTCGATCAGCGAGGCTTGTTCTTTGGTATCCAGCACCACACCCTGATAATCGTGATAGCCGATTTTCAGGAATCGCATGGCCGTCTGCGTGAGCGGCAGCAGCCCGCACGCGAGAGACGAGACGGCCATCGAAGCCCAGCTATGTGTGTGAATGACGCAGTCCACCTCGTGACGCGCCCCATGGATGGCGCTGTGGATGACATAGCCGGCTTTGTTGATGCCGTAGTTCAAATCACCAAAATCGGGTTTGGACAGAATATTGCCGGCCAGGTCGACCTTGATGAGACTGGATGCAGTGATTTCCTCGTACATCATGCCGTACGGATTGATGAGGAAAGCGCCGTCTTCGTCTGGTACGCGGGCAGAAATATGGTTCGCCATCATATCGGCCATGCCATAGAGCTCGACCAGACGGTAACAGGCGGCCAGATCGACGCGGGCCTTCCATTCCGCTTCGCTGCAGTGGGGTTTCATCGACGGGATATGGATTCGACCTGTATGAGACATTGCGCTTCTCGTGGTTGACGGTTGTCGTGCATTCAGCCCTTGGCGGCTAATAATCAGGCCGGACATAGGTTGATGCTGAGTATCCGGAGAGTCTGACGGGTTCTGCGCACCCACGCATTAGGTTGGTGCAAAGAGGGCTTCGGTTTTTTCGAACACGCTATACTGGTTGCATCGGTTGATCGGTCCCTCATTTCCAGGTTTCTCATGGAACTCAGACAATTGCGTTCTTTCGTTCGTGTGGTGGAGCTCAACAGCATGGGACGCGCCGCAGTGGAACTGGGATTGGCGACTTCTACGCTGAGTCAGCAGATCAGCATGCTGGAAAGCGAGTTGTGTACGCGGTTATTGCAGCGCAGGCCGACCGGGGTTTATCCGACCGATGCCGGACTGGATTTCTGGCACCAGGCGCAAGTCATTCTTAAACAGGTCGATATCGCGGCGTCTGTGGCACAGAAAGGCAGGCTGTCCGGGCAAGTGACTGTCGGGATGACCGGATCCACTGCGACCATGTTGGCCTTGCCTTTTGTGCAGGCGATGCGCGAGAGTTATCCCACAGTCAATGTGCGCCTGATCGAAGGCCTGACCAGCAATCTGCAGGTGATGCTTAATTCGAGGCAGCTCGATCTCGCTGTCGTTTTTGGAGGGATCGAAGCAAAACGCTGGAGCGTCATCCCATTGGCCGAGGAGCGCCTGTTCATTATCGGAAGGCCCAATCTGGCAGGATGGCCTGCCTGTAGCAACACTGACGGAATCAGGCTCAGCGCCATCGAGCAGCTGCCCCTCATTTTGCCGGGGCCCGGGCATGCTTTGCGTTCGCTGGTCGATGAGGGTTTTCGGACTGACGGCGCGACGCCTAATGTGATTCTCGAAATCGACGGCGCCCATACCTTGATGAGAGCGGTGCGGGCCGGGGTGGGCGCTAGCGTCCAGCCGGGTTCGTTGTTGTCTAGCCAGGCCGGCTTTCCTTCTTTTGGCTATGGCAAGGACGATGACCTGGCTGTCATTCCCGTCGCAGGCAGCCGCATGGCACGTAAATGTTTTTTGGTCAGCCTGTCTGATGACGAGCTGTCACCTGCCGGACTCGCAGCGCGCGTGATGTTGACCCGCATGGCGAGAAAGTTCGCAGAGCAGGGGATATGGCTGGGGGCGACCACCAGCATCTGTCCGCCTTAAAAGAAGGAAGCCCGCCGGGGCTCTAGGCATTGAAAGGTTGCCGCAGTACCCTGTCGCTTATAGATCGTCTGTGTGTTTTTCAATTTCTTCAGCAAGGAATGTCGATGAAATACCGCCGTCTCGGTACCAGCAATTTGCGCGTTTCCCCATTGTGCCTGGGAACCATGATGTTTGGCGAACAGACGCCGTTCGACGAGGCCGAGCGCATCGTCGCGTCGGCCCGCGAGGCCGGGATCAATTTCATCGACACTGCCGACGTCTATAACGGCGGACGGTCCGAAGAGGTCGTGGGCAAGTTGCTGGCCGGACAGCGCCATGACTGGATCCTGGCCACCAAAATGGGCAACGCCGTCGCCAAAGCCCCGAACCGATCGCATTACTCCCGTCAATGGATCGTTCAAAGCGTGGAGTCCAGCCTGGCTCGTCTGGCTACTGACTACATCGATATTCTGTACATGCACCGGGATTTTCACGAAGAAAATCTCGAAGAGGCGATTCGCGCGCTGGGCGATTTGATCCGCTCGGGGAAACTGCGCAGTTTCGGCCTGTCGAATTTCCGCGGCTGGCGGATCGCCGAAGTCGTTCATTTATGCCGCGAGCTCGGCGTGCCACAGCCGGTGGTGTGCCAGCCCTACTACAACATGCTGAACCGGGGCCCCGAGGTCGAGATTTTGCCGGCCTGCGGTCATTATGGGTTGGGGGTCGTGCCATACAGTCCCATCGCCCGTGGCGTGTTGACGGGCAAATATGCGCCGGGTCAACAACCCGCCGCGGATACCCGCGCCGGTCGTGGCGACAAACGCATCATGGACACCGAGTTTCGCGAGGAGTCCCTGAAAATCGCCGCTGAATTGACCGTCTATGCCGAAGGGCGAGGCGTCAAGCCGGGCCAACTGGCCACGGCATGGGTGCTGGCCAATCCTTTGATTTCCGCGGTTATCGCCGGCCCGCGCACGCTGGCTCAGATGCAGGATTACTATGCCGCCGTGGATCTGCAGATCACGCCTGAGGAGGAAGCCATGGTCAATGCATGGGTGACACCAGGTCATGCCTCGACACCAGGTTATAACGATCCCAGCTACCCGTTCTACGGCCGTCCGGTTGCCGTCGCGGACAAGGCGGCATAGGCGTTACTGAACGAGGTGTGCACGGCACATCATGTTAGAGGTAACCTGAAGGGGCCGGCATGGGTCCGGTCCCGATAGGTTTTGCTTGATGTCTCCGTGGTGTCGCTCACGCACCACATCAAAAATGTTGAGCCGCGCGGCTTGATCGCGATTCGCCCCGACCGGCTTGAAATACGCCAACTCGCCGCTACCTACCTAGTATGGTTAAGAGGGCAAGCTCATGAGATCGCGAGATTTTTCATCCTGGATCTGGGGCGATGCACTATCGCTGCTAGAACACGCGGAACGCCTGCATCGACAATTGCTGCGCGCAGGCCCCGCGGATGCGCCCCACTGGGAACCTCCGGTGGACATTATCGAAACTGCTACTGCCGTCATGGTCTATGTGGCGTTGCCGGGTGTGCCGTCTGACACGCTCGTGGTGGCGTTCGATCCTGGCGGCATCACGGTGTCGGGCGTGCGTCCGATGCCGTGTGCGGCCAATGCCCGTATTCACCGATTCGAAATTCCCTATGGCCGTTTCCGCCGGCGCATCGCGTTGCCGCTGCATGCGCTGGAACCCGAATCCTCTACCTTGGCAGATGGCTGCCTGGTTTTGACGCTGAACAAAGTAAGGGAGGCTCCATGAGCGACACCCGCATTCTGCCCGACGACGCACGCATCATCATTCCGTTGCGCGACGCGGTGCTATTTCCCGGCGTACTGTCGCCAGTGACAGTGCGGCGCGAGTCTTCTATCGCTGCGGCCCAAGAGGCCGTGAAAACCGAGCGCCCCGTCGGGTTCCTCTTGCAGCGCGATCCGTCCAAGAACGATGTCGGGCCGAATGACCTTTGCTGGGTGGGCACCGAAGGGCCTATCGCCCGGTACATCACGGGCCAGGAAGGTGCGCATCATCTGCTGGTGCAGGGACAGTCGCGTTTTCGCGTGCTGGAGTTCCTGGAAGGATGGCCGTACATGGTGGCCCGTGTCGCCGAGGTCGCCGAGGCCGAGGCGCAGGACAGCCAGGTCGAGGCCCGTTTCCTGCAATTGAAAGAGCAGGCGATCGAGGCCATTGCGCTGTTGCCCAATGTGCCCGATGAGTTGGCAGGCGTCGTGCGCAGCATCGAGTCGCCCGGGTTGCTGGCCGATATGGTCACGCACATGATCGATATCAAGCCCGAACAGAAACAGGACATCCTGGAAACGTTCGACTTGTCGCGCCGTCTGGACAAATCCATCGAACTGCTGTCCGGGCGCGTCGAGGTATTGCGGCTGTCCAAAGAGATCGGCGACCGTACCCGCGCACAATTCGATGAGCGTCAGCGCGAGACGGTGCTGCGCGAGCAGCTGCGCCAGATTCAGAAAGAGCTGGGCGAGGTTGATGACAGCGCGGCGGAAGTCGCACGCCTGAAAGAAAGCATTGAGGCTGCCGGCATGCCCGACGAGGTGCTGAGCCACGCTCGCAAGGAACTGGGCCGTCTGCAACGCATGGGCGAGGCCAGTGGCGAGTCGGCCATGCTGCGCACTTATCTGGAGTGGTTGACCGAGCTGCCGTGGAAACAGTCGCCGCAGCCGCCCATCGACCTGGCCGAAGCGCGCAAAATCCTGGACGAAGACCATTTCGGCCTGGACAAGATCAAGCGTCGTATTCTGGAATACCTGGCGGTGCGCAAACTCAATCCGCAGGGCCGCAGCCCGATTCTGTGTTTTGCCGGCCCTCCGGGTGTGGGCAAGACCTCGCTGGGGCAGTCCATCGCGCGGGCCACAGGGCGCGCCTTTCAGCGGGTAGCCTTGGGTGGTGTGCATGACGAGGCGGAAATCCGCGGCCATCGTCGCACCTATCTGGGCGCCTTGCCGGGCAACATCATCCAGGCGATGCGGCGTGCGGGCACGAATAATGCGGTCGTGATGCTGGACGAGATCGACAAGCTCGGCGCCGGTGGATTTCATGGCGATCCGGGCAGTGCGCTGCTAGAGGTGCTGGATCCCGAGCAGAATCACAAATTCCGCGACAACTACCTGGGCGTGGATTTCGATCTGTCGCACGTGATGTTCATTTGCACGGCAAACATGCTGGACACCATTCCGGGTCCGCTGCGTGATCGTATGGAAATCATTCAACTTCCTGGCTATACGGAAGAAGAAAAAATCCAGATCGCACGCCGGTATCTGGTCGCGCGCCAGTTGGAGGCCAATGGGCTCAAGCCCGAGCAAGCCGAACTGACGGATGCCGCCTTGTCCTCCATCGTGGGCGATTACACCCGCGAGGCGGGCGTGCGTCAGCTCGAGCGCGAGGTGGGTGCCGCGCTGCGCCACGCTGCCATGCAGATTGCAGAGGGCAAGACCGAGCATATCGTGATCGACGCTCCCGATCTGCCTGCAATCCTGGGCGCCCATCGTTTCGAGAATGAAGTCGCCTTGCGCACCAGCGTGCCAGGCGTGGCCACAGGCTTGGCCTGGACGCCGGTGGGCGGGGATATCCTGTTCATCGAGGCAAGCAAGACGCCGGGCTCGGGCCGCCTGATCTTGACAGGGCAGTTGGGTGACGTGATGAAGGAGTCCGCGCAGACTGCGTTGACGCTGGCCAAAATCTGGAGCGGTGATTCGCTGGAGAAAATCGACGTGCATATCCACGTCCCGGCAGGTGCCACGCCCAAAGACGGTCCTAGCGCGGGCGTTGCCATGTTCCTGGCCTTGGCCTCGCTGCTATCGGGCAGGCCAGTGCGTTCGGATATCGCGATGACCGGTGAAGTCAGCCTGCGAGGCCTGGTATTGCCTATTGGCGGCATAAAGGAAAAGACCCTGGCCGCATTGCGTGCGGGGATCACGACGGTGATGATCCCGAGACGCAATGAAAAGGATCTGGACGATGTGCCCGCCGAAGCACGCCAGAAACTGAAGTTCCTGTTGCTCGATCGGATAGAGGATGCGATCCGGTATGCAATCGATGGGCAGGAAACTCAGGCGCCGGTGGCGGAGCCCCAGGCGGCAGCGGGCTAGTGGGAATGATCGCCGCGGCAGACTCCTGCTGGAGTTTTCCGCGGCGAACGATTGCGTTACGCGTTACCGGCGATTATTTCGGGATAACGCCGCAGGCGATACGGCCCGCACCGCCGCCCAGCGGTTTGGGATGATCGCTGTGATTGTCGCCGCCTGCATGCACCATCAACGCACGGCCCTGGACTTCTGACAGTTTCAGGCGCGGAGCCAGCACTGGTGTGGTCGCTGTGCCATCTGCACCGACATAGAGCGCAGGCAGATCGCCGCGGTGGCCGCCATCGTCCCAGGGCGTGCTATGTTTTTTAGTGCCATCGGGGTCGTAATGCCCACCGGCGCCGCCTGCAGGCACGGTCTTGCCGTCTTGCTGCGTGGCATCGCAACTGCCTTTGTCGTGCACATGAAATCCATGCACGCCCGGCGGCAGGTCTTTGAGGTTGGGCGTCAGCACCAGGCCGTACTTGCTATCGGCCAGGCTGACGGAGCCAATTTCCTGGCCCGGGCCTTTATCCGTGGCCTGGTGGAGCGGTACCGTGACATCGGCATAGGCGTTTGCCGCCAGACCGAGTAATCCTGCCAGTAACGTGACCTTCAGATGACGCTTCATAACTCCTCCGGATGACGTATTCGGGCGTGGAAAGCTGTGCGCCCGAATTCTGTAAAACCAATAGGGCAAGTGACTAGCGTACACATTTAGTGCGAGCGGCGGCAAGCCGAAAAATGCAGCAAGAACTCAACTTGCGATACAGACGAACGCGTAGCCGCTAGGCGCCAGGGGCCGTCGCAGTCGTCGGCATGGGGGCCATATCTGGTATGAGTCGTTTCCCCAAGCTGATGACATCATCCTGTTTGAAAGCCAGCTTTTCATAGAACGTCACCACTGCCGTATTGCCACCACGTACGAGCAGATTGATCTTGGGGCAGCCCAGGGCAAGCAGCCGCTGCTCGATTTCCTGCATCAATGCTGCGGCGTAGCCGCGCCGCTGATAATCAGGCGCGACAGCCAGATAATTCACCCAGCCACGATGGCCGTCATAACCGCCCATGACAGCAGCCACGATGGTATCGTCCACAGTGCCCACCAGAAACATTTCGGGTTGCACAGTGAGCTTGCGAGCGATGTCTCTATACGGGTCATTCCACGGCCGCGTCAGGCCGCAGGCGGTCCATAATTGCACGACGGCGTCTGCATCAATGGGTTGAAACGTCCGGATTGAAAATTCGACGGGATTCACACTTTGTTCCTTCAAGGTTGAAAAAACAAAGGCCAATTCGAATACCCCGAGGCGAGGAAGGCAATACACAACAAAAAGGCCACGCGGTATCGTGGCCTTTGGGGGAAACACCAATCACGGTGCTGGGACAAGACAAAGCCACTCAACGAAATCGTCGAGTCGTTCGTCGCGAATGCAGATCGCAGAAGCAGGCGTATGTGTTGTCCATGGATAAGAGCATACCGGACGATTGTCGTTTGCGAAAGCCCGAGGCGGGAGGAGTCGCACCGCGTTTGTTTCTACAATAATATCCATATCGATAATACCTGGAGCAGAGGCATCGGATGGACGCAGAATTTTGGCTGGAACGCTGGCGTGACGGGCGTACGCATTTTCATCAGACACGCGTGACGCCGTTGTTGGCGAAGTATTGGCCTGCGCTGGAATTGCCGGCAGGGTGCAAAGTGCTGGTGCCGTTGAGCGGGAAATCGCTGGATATGGTGTGGCTGGCCGAGCAGGGGCACCAGGTATTGGGCGTTGAATTGTCATCGCTGGCCGTAGAGCAGTTCTTTGCGGAAAACAATCTGACGCCCACGGTACGCGACGCGGACCAGGGGCGGTATTACGCTGCTGGCAAGATCGAGATTTATTGCGGCGATATTTTTTCGTTGGGGGCGGATGTGCTCGGTGAATGCGTGGGCGCCTATGATCGCGCGGCACTGGTGGCGCTGCCTGAGGATATGCGCGGACGCTATGCGAAGCATGTCTATGGGCAGTTATCCGACGCGTATCGTGGTTTGTTGATTACCCTGGACTACGATCAAAGCCAGATGGAAGGCCCGCCATTCTCGGTCGGCGACGACGAGGTCCAGGCGATCTATGCCGGTCACTCGGATGCGGCCTTGATCGATCGGCGCGATATTCTGGACAAAGAACCGAAATTCAAAGAGCGTGGCCTGGCGAAATTGGATACGCTGGTATATCGGTTGCAGCGGCGGAGGTGATTCGTGAGCGTTCGCATCGTGCGATTGGGTTCCCCACGCCTGGAGGGTGAGGGGCTGCGTATCGGAACGGTGCGACGTCCGCCGCGCGGCGTGCCCAAGGCCGAGTTCGCCAGCCGTAATTATTACGATGTCTGGTTGCCTACGCTGTCGCCCAGTCCAGAGCTGGTCACGCAAGCCCTAGCCGTCACAACGGACGCGCAATGGCGCACGGTCGCCCGCAAGATGCACGCCGAGCTGAATCATGGCGATGCGGCCAAGGTACTCGATGTGTTGGCGGCGCTGTCGGCGACGACGGATTTCTCCGTCGGGTGCTATTGCGAGCACGAAAATCGCTGCCATCGCAGTGTGTTGCGCCAGCTGCTCGCTGATCGAGGTGCGGTGTTCGCCGAGGACACTACTGCACGCTCGTGATGCGGCGGAAATAATGCTGTACGTATAGAAACAAAACTGCAAGATTCTCCTGCGCCGCGGGCGGCTACGATTTCGGACTTTCGGCAACACCCAATCTACGCACGTTGATACGGGAGCGCGGATGCGTCCAGCACTCGGAAAGCTCAAAACCCGGATTGCCACTGGGGTGGGTTCTACCGTGGCGGTCTGCACGGCAACGGTCTACACCATCATGGGTGCGGGGACCGTTGCGCCCGTGACGCAGTATGAAGCAGGCGCGCAAATCGATGCGGGCCGATGGCAAGTGGTGCCGCATCGCGCCTGGGTCAGCAAAGCAGAACGAGTCTATGGGGTACGGCTGCAGCCGGGGCAACAGGCCCTGGTCGTGGAAGTCGATTTGAATAATCGCTCGGCATCTTCGAGCCGTGCGTATAACGACACGCTCAAACCCAAATGGCCCGCGGGCGCCAAACCCGAAAATCCTGATGTGGCGCTATTGCGCGACTCGAAGATGATTCCTTTGCTGCATCCCGGTATGCCTGAACGCGTGGCCTATGTCTGGGTATTGTCCGGCTCGGTGTCGTTGCCGGAAAAAATGCCGATAGAGGTTATCGCCAAGACCTATAAACCTGTCGATAACCTCTATGGCACCCCGTTGTGGACGAACCCTAAAGTGATCGGGCAATTCACGTTGCCGTTGGACCCCGCCCCAGCACCTGCCACGAGTACACCCGCTGCCGCGCCGTCGGCTGCCGGCGCTACGGAGCGAGCCTCGTGAAGCGGCGCTTGGCGACATTGGCGCTGATCCTGATCGCCGCTGCCGTATTGTTCGCGATGCAGCGCACCACGCCGCGCTATGATGAATTGACGGGGGCGATCCCGGTGCGTGCCGGCATGCACGAGACGGCATCGACCCGGCTATTCGATATCGAGGTGCAGCGCGTGCAATTTGCCCGGAAAATCGCGTATCGGTATATCGGCAAAGACGTGGTGCTCACGACGTCGGGTTTGTGGGCGATTGTGACTGCCTCCCTCACGGCGCGTTCGGAATCGATGTCCATCACGAGAGGTTTTTGGGACGGACCACAGGGGCTGCGCTACGAGCAATCCGATCGCGCCGTGAACCCGCCGCACATGACTCCCATCAGGTTGGATCCGGGCCTGTCCACATTCGGGCGGTTTCTGTTCGAGATCCGGCCAGACCAGGTGGGCGATGCGACCTTGGTCGTGTGGCCGTCAGGGCTGCCGCCGCGCCTGGATGCCGAGGCCCATATCGCATTGGACGACTTGCCTCGGGCGGCCGATGGTGCGTTGGAAGTCGCAGATCTCGTTTCTCTCAATCGGCTGGACGGAGCCCAACCATGAACGGGCGCAGCGACAGTCCGCTGGATGCCGACGAAAAGCGCTGGCGCCGCCGCAGTCTTTATGCGTTGATCGTGCTGTTGCCCCTGCTTATCGGTGTGTCCGCCTATGAGTCGATCAGTGCATGGTGGGTGAGTCGGGATCGTCTGGCACAAGATGTCGCTGTCAACGGCAGCGGTGATTTCGGTGGCTCGCAATGGAAACTGAGCAAATTCCGTATGGTGCCGGTCCCCGCCGGTAAAGACATTCCCGAGGGGGCCATGGGGATGTTGGCCGAATTCGAGGTACAAGTGCAAGACGCGGATCTGGCCAAGAACTGGCGCGGATGCACGATTTCCCTCGAAAGTCCCGATGGCCGGCGTTGGGCGCCGACTGAAGCCATGCGCTTGCCTCGCTCGGAAGCGCGGCCTTGCACGACGACGATCTATATGTCGGGCGCAAAGACCGGCTCTATCGTGCGTGTGCGCGAGGCGTTTCTCGCGCCGCGCGATGTGGCCGACTCGCTCCGAGTCGTGGTGACGCTGCAGCCGCAGCAACCGCGCTACCTACGCTTCGCGCAACCGCCACAGTTGATGCAGGTCAAACCGCCGGATAATCAGAAATAGACCTGGGCATTCAGGCTGACCGTGCGCGACGGCGAGGGCAGGATGCTGTTTTCTCCCACGTAATACCAGTAGCGGCGATTGGTCAGGTTATCGATGGCAGCGCGCAGCACCACGTTTTTGGTGGCGATTCGCGTACGGTATACGGCGCCCAGATCCACGGTGTAATAGCTGGGCACGGTCAGATTATTGGCCGAATCGAGATTGGACGATCCCACGTATTTCACGCCGGCAGCGACGCTGAGCCCCGGCAGGGCGGGCAGGGCATAGGTGACTTGACCCGATGCGATAAAGCGCGCGGAGCCCGGCAAACGATTGCCCTCCAAGGCGGCATTGCCCGTCTGGTATTTCGCGCTCAGCCACATGGCGTTGGCCTGCAGATCCCAATCGCGCGCCACGCGGACATTGCCGGCCAGTTCCAGCCCTTGAATGCGTCCCTCGCCATCCTGCACATATTCATTGGCGTTGTTCACGTAGCCGGTTCCGCGTTCGATGCGGAACAGCGCCGCGGAGGCGCCCCAATCGCTTTGCGCCGTTTTGATGCCGAATTCGTACTGCTTGCTCTTGAGCGGTGCCAGGGTGGCGCCCGCATTTGCATACTGACTGCCCACTGTGCTGCCCTGTTCCAAGGACTCTACATAGCTGGCGTACACCGTGGTTCCTGCAGCCGGCTTGTACATCAACGCGAAAGTCGGTGTGAGAGGATGTTTTTTGTAGGCTTCGCCTGCAACGCCTGCGGCATTGATACTGTGCTGCCGGTACGAGATATAACGCGCACCGGCCAATAGCGACCAATGCTCGCCTATGCTGATCGTATCGCTGGCAAACAAGGCATCCTGCTCGTATTCTGCGCCCCGGTACATTTGGGGCGTCCGCGATCCGGTGTAGGGGGAAGGACGTGCACCGTCATAGAGGTTGCCGTAGCCGATCGACCCGTAAAAGCTATTTGAATTGAAATCATTGGCCTGCGTCTGCGTCGCTGCGCCCAGCACTACCTCATGCGTCAGAAAACCGGTAGCGAATTGGCCTTGGACCATGGCTTGCAACTGATTAAATCGGTACGCATTTTTCTGATCGTACATATAGTCGTCATAGTCGCCTGCCTCGTTCAGCAGATTCAGCGTTTCTTCTTTGTAGGTACGAATCGCCTGACTGAAACTGTAGTCCACCGACGCTGTCCACGTTGGAGCAAACTTCCATTGCAGTCCCGTTTTGGCGAACTTGCTGACTGCGTGATAGCCGCTGCCATCGGTCGACAATTGCGTACGGCCGCTGATGGTGTCCGGCAGGCCGTTGCCGGTATATCGCGCAGCCGGTAGCGCGACCGCCTGCACAGTGCCGTCGGTCTCGCGGTCTTGATACAGGCCTTCGAACGTCCACAGCAGATCCGGCGTCAGCCGCAAGTCCAGCGCCAGCGAGAACGAGTCGCGGTTGATACTGCCATCGTTATAGGTATCGCCTTGTTCGTGCGTGTAGTTCAGGCGGTAGCCCAGACGCTTGTCCGGCCCCACTCGTCCGCCCATATCCACATGTTCTTGAAAAATGCTGTCTGACCGATAGCCCACATCGACGCTGGCCAGAAAGTCTTCGGTCGGCTTTTTCGTGACGTAGTTGACGATGCCTCCCGGTGATCCGAATCCGTACATAAAGCCGCCGGGACCTTTCAATAGGTCCACGCGTTCGAACTGTTCCAGCGGGAGCTCCACGCCATAGTTGACGATGGACATGCCGTCGATTTTGTAGCTGTTGAACGCATCCAGCTGCAGGCCACGCACCACCAACGTCGAGGGACGGCTGTTGTAGCTATTGCCCACCGCAATCACACTGGCGTCGCGCGCGAAGACTTCGCCTAATGATGACACCTGGCGGTCGGCCAGCGCCTCTTCGCCGACCGACGTGATGGAAAACGGCGTGTTCAACGCATTGCGCGTCCCCAATGCGCCGTTGGATACGGGCGCGGTGGCTAGACCGTTCTCGCCGTCATCGGCGCCGTGGACGATGACGGGCGCCAATGTCGTGGTGTCAGCGTCTTGCGCAACGAGCGGCAGGGGAATCAGCATACTGGCGCCGAGGACAACGGGGAGCAGCTTTCGAGGACCGGCGTGGCACATGAGAATTCTTCTTAGATAGACGACCGGCTTGGATATTATCTAATTATGATTCTCATTTCCATTCATGTTTTTTCGAGTTGTTGTTTTCAAGACAAGAGGAGACCCCTGGCGACAGACCCTCGGGGGATTGCCAAAAGCAATCAGGCAGCTTGTCCGGCAGGAGACGAAGGCGATGCGGGGGATGCGTTGCGTCGCAGAGGTTGGGCAAACGCTGTTTCCAGAATCGCCACCAGAAAACATATCCGCAACGGTTCGATCAAAATGCCTGTGGACGAATCCCGAAACGGGCTGCCAAGCAACAAGGATAAGCCCTGGGCAGCGACCTGCGCCGAGTCGATATCCAGCGGCCCGATCAGGCGGCCGCCGATGATCCATAACTGAGCGCTGCACCAGTCAATCAGGCGATAGCCCACAATCAAGGTGATCAGCAGCAGCACGCCGGCATTCAATGTCAGCCGCACGCTATTGGCGACCGGCAGATAACGCGACCGGTATCCGCCGATGAAGTGCGCGAGGAAATCCCGCAAGAATTTCGGAATGGCCTGATAGCGTTCGCCGAAACGTTCGATGCGGCGATGGGATCGCAGCAGCTCTTGATCATTGCGCACGTCATAGCCGTAAACCAAGGCGGTCATCACTAACCAGACCGCCGGTAGCAAGGCATAGAAAAACAAGCTCACCAGCATTTTCCCTGGGGTATTGCCCAGTTCTTCGACAGGAATGGGCGGGCCGTTATCTGCGGCTGCCGCCCAGGCGGTGGCAATCGGCGTGAGCAATACGTTCAGGAAGGACAGCAGGTTTTCCCACACGGAATGGGTCGCAATCCAGGCCCAGAGCTGGTCTTTCCAGCGGCTGATGACATACAGGCCGACCAGGATCCAGTTCGTCTCACAGATCACCACGACGATCTGCCAGAAGGGGCGTCCCGTCGCTTTCTGACATCGCAGTGCCAGCTTGCGCACCAGCCACGAGATGGCGACCGAAATCAATAGCCAGCGCGAATCCAGGGCATCCAGAATCATGCCGTGTTGTCCCATCGGGTCCAGGCTGAGCGCGAGACGAGAGTATTGCCTCACGGTATCGCCCAGGAATCCCCAGGCGGCGTAGTAGGCAAAAAAGGGCAGCAAGGCCACGGACACGGCGGACAGAAATCGGCGTGAGTTCGGGTCTGGCTCGGCATCGCCACGCGCTGCGTCCTGGGCGGCTCGTATCGCAGGCAGGCCGGGCAGCAACACCTGGAACATCGTCACGGTGACTACCAATTGGGCCAGGGCCACGAGCGTCAACACCGCCAGGCCGGCCATATGGTTTGCGAATCCGGTATGGACCGCCAAGCGCAGCAGGAGCGCGTGAGCCAGGCTGCCGATCAGTACCAGGGCGACCAATTGCGGCCAAAAGCGCCGCCATAGGCGAAAGGTCAGTGCAAACGGTGCGGTGATCCCTTGCATGCCGGTTCCTCGCTCTGCGGAGCCGGAAGCTTAGCAAGCCCTCACTGCGCCAGGCTGTATCTTTTTTGATCGGAATGTTAGGGCCGCCGCGCATTAAATGCCGCGCGCTTGATCTTTATCAATCTTTTCAATGGCCAATACCGGAATCAAGCCGGGCCGGGCTTTATCGTAGCTCGTTGCCCAGAAAGCGATAATTCGGCAAATAATGATGATTCTTATTAAATATTTCGAATCTTGACGTCATTTATCGTAAACAGTACGGTAGTAACGTTTTGCATGCAGCTTGATCGTCGATAAGGAAGTTTCGATGGCATTTCTCTCGTGCAGACGCGTTCGGCCGCCACCCTAGCTTCTGAGCATGTTGTTGCTATCCCAATAACGCCAGGAGCCTGCCAGTGAGCTATTTCGTCGATCGCCTCAAATACTTTACGCGCGCCAAAGAGTCCTTTTCGGACGGCCACGGCGCTGTGGTCCACGAAGACCGCGGCTGGGAAAAAGCCTATCGGGATCGCTGGCAGCATGACAAGATCGTACGCTCGACGCATGGCGTGAATTGCACGGGCTCCTGTTCGTGGAAGATCTACGTCAAGGGCGGCATCGTGACGTGGGAAACCCAGCAGACGGACTATCCCCGTACCCGTGCCGACATGCCGAACCATGAACCGCGCGGTTGTTCTCGCGGTGCATCCTATTCCTGGTATCTGTATAGCGCGAACCGCATCAAATATCCCATGTTGCGCGGGCGCCTGGCCCGGCTGTGGCGCGAGGCCCGCAAGACGATGGCGCCCTTGGCGGCGTGGGAGCATATCTGTACGACACCAGGCCTCGCGGATGATTACAAGCGCGTGCGCGGGTTGGGAGGCTTTGTCCGGGCCACCTGGGACGAGGTCAACGAGTTGGTTGCGGCAGCCAACGTCTACACGATCAAGCGTTATGGGCCGGATCGCATCATCGGGTTTTCGCCTATCCCCGCCATGTCGATGGTGTCGTTTTCTGCGGGCAGTCGATATCTATCGATGCTGGGCGGCACGATTCTGAGTTTCTACGATTGGTATTGCGATCTGCCTCCCGCCAGCCCCCAGACCTGGGGCGAGCAAACAGACGTGGCCGAATCCGCGGATTGGTATAACTCCAGCTTCATCATGATGTGGGGTTCGAATGTGCCCCAGACGCGCACGCCGGATGCGCATTTCATGGTCGAGGCGCGATACCGCGGCGCAAAGATCGTGTCGATTTTCCCCGACTATGCCGAGGGCGCGAAATTCGGCGATGTGTGGCTGCATCCCAAGCAGGGGACCGACGCCGCACTGGCGCTGGCCATGGGGCATGTGATTCTCAAAGAGTTTCACCTCGAGGGAAAGAGCGAGTATTTCCGCGAGTACTGCAGGCAGTATTCCGATATGCCGTTCCTGGTGCGACTGGTGCGCCAAGGTACGCGCTATGTGCCCGAGCGTATGTTGCGCGCCTCGGATTTTGCAGATGGTCTGGGGCAGACCAATAATCCCGAATGGAAAACCGTAGCCTGCAATGACGCTACGGGCGACCTGGTCGCGCCGAATGGGTCGATAGGTTTTCGTTGGGGACAGAAAGAAGGCGGCGACCTGGGCAAATGGAATCTGGACGCCAAGGATGCGGACGGTAATCCGCTGACGCTGCGTCTGTCGCTGGTGGGCAGCCATGACGAGGTGGTGCCGGTGGCGTTTCCGTATTTTGGCGGGCGTCAGCACGATTATTTCCAGGGCACGGATCATCCCGAAGTGTTGGAACGCAACATGGCCGTGCGGCGAGTCCAGACCGTCGAGGGCGAGGTGTTGGCCGTGACGGTGTACGACCTATTGATGGCCAATTACGGACTGGATCGAGGTCTGGGGGGCGCGAACGTTGCGAGCTCGTACGACGATGACGTGCCGTATACCCCTGCGTGGCAAGAACGTATCACCGGCGTCAAACGTGAAGACGTCATTACGGTGGCGCGCCAGTTTGCCGAGACGGCGGACAAGACGCAGGGCAAGTCGATGGTGATCCTGGGAGCCGGCCTGAATCACTGGTATCACATGGACATGGCGTATCGCGGCATCATCAATTTAGTCGTGATGTGCGGCTGTGTGGGCAAATCGGGCGGCGGGTGGTGTCATTATGTAGGCCAAGAAAAGTTGCGGCCGCAGACGGGCTGGACGACCTTGGCCTTCGGCCTGGACTGGTGCCGTCCGCCGCGTCATATGAATGGCACGTCGTTTTTCTATGCGCACACGGATCAATGGCGTTATGAAAAACTGAAGGTTTCTGAAATTCTGTCGCCATTGGCCGAGGCTGAGGCTTTTCAGGGCGAGTTGATCGATTTCAATGTGCGCGCCGAACGCATGGGATGGCTGCCATCGGCGCCGCAGTTGCAGACCAATCCGCTGCAGGTGGCACGCGATGCGCGAGAGGCGGGGCAATCGCCTGCCGATTATGTCGTGCAGGCATTGCGCGATGGACGTCTAAAGCTGTCTTGCGAGGATCCCGATCATCCCGATAACTATCCGCGCAATATGTTCTTGTGGCGATCCAATTTGCTAGGCTCGTCAGGCAAGGGCCACGAGTATTTTCTCAAGCACTTGCTCGGGACAGAGCATGGCGTGCAGGGCAAGGATCTGGGCGAGACCGGCGGCGACAAGCCGCAAGAGGTCGCTTGGCATGACGAGGCGCCGCGCGGCAAACTGGATTTGCTGGTCACGCTGGATTTTCGCATGTCCACGACCTGTGTGTATTCCGACGTGGTGCTGCCTACGGCGACGTGGTACGAGAAGAACGATCTCAACACCTCGGATATGCACCCGTTCATCCATCCGTTCTCCGCAGCCGTGGATCCTGTCTGGGAATCCCGTAGCGATTGGGAAATCTACAAAGGCATTGCTCGTGCCTTTTCCCAGATTGCGCAGACGGAATTGCCGGCGTCGCAGGACGTGGTCTTGACGCCCATGCAGCACGATAGCCCGGCGGAGTTGGGCGATCCCTTTGGCGTCAAAGACTGGAAACAAGGCCAGGCCGATATGATTCCTGGCAAGACGATGCCGTCGATCTCGATCGTCGAGCGTAACTATCCCGATCTCTATAAGCAATTTACGTCGCTGGGACCGCTGACGCGCAAGCTGGGTGTCGGGGGCAAGGGCATCAATTGGCCTGCCGGCGACGAATGCGATCTGCTGGCAAAGCTGAACTATGCGGTGGAAGAAGCAGGCGTCAGTCAAGGCCTGCCTCGTCTGGATACCGATATCGACGCGGTCGAGACGATCCTGGCCTTGGCGCCCGAAACCAACGGTGAGGTCGCGGTCAAGGCATGGAAGGCCCTGTCGGTGATGACCGGCCGCGATCATACGCATCTGGCTTTGCCTCGCGAGCATGAAAAAATACGCTATCGCGATCTGCAAGCGCAGCCTCGCAAGATCATCTCGTCGCCGACTTGGTCAGGCGTAGAGTCGGATCACGTCAGCTACACCGCGGGCTATACCAATGTGCACGAGTTGATTCCGTGGCGTACGCTCACAGGCCGCCAGCAGCTGTATCAGGATCATCTCTGGATGCGCGCCTTTGGCGAGGCCTTGTGCGTATATCGGCCGCCGGTGGATACAAAATCCCTATCGTCCATGCTGGACGGCCGTCACGACAATGGCCATCCACAGGTGGTGCTGAACTTCATCACCCCGCACCAGAAATGGGGCATCCACTCGACCTACACCGACAACTTGATCATGTTGACGCTGTCGCGTGGCGGCCCGATCCTGTGGATGTCAGAGAAAGACGCCGCCACGGCCGGCCTGGTCGATAACGACTGGATCGAGGCCTACAACGAAAACGGGGCGCTAGTAGCCCGGGTGGTGGTGAGCCAACGGGTGCCCGAGGGCATGACCATGATGTACCACGCCCAGGAAAAAATCGTGAACATGCCGGGCTCGGAAATCACCGGTGCACGCGGCGGTATTCACAACTCGGTGACGCGCATTGTGCTCAAGCCCACCCACATGATCGGCGGGTATGCACAGCAGTCGTACGGTTTGAATTACTACGGCACGGTGGGATCGAACCGCGATGAGTTTGTGATTGTGCGCAAGATGCGCAAGATCGACTGGCTGGAAGGCGAGCATGCCGACCGTGCCGAAACTTCTCAAGCCTGAGCACTGGAGCAGGCTGATGAAAGTACGCGCGCAAATCGCCATGGTGCTGAATCTGGACAAGTGCATTGGCTGCCATACCTGTTCGGTGACATGCAAGAACGTGTGGACCTCACGCGAAGGCATGGAATACGCCTGGTTCAACAACGTCGAGACCAAGCCGGGCATAGGCTACCCCAAGGATTGGGAAAACCAGAAGCGCTGGAATGGCGGATGGAAACGGACGGCGTCAGGAAAAATCGAGCCGCGCCAGGGAGGCAAGCTGCGTTTGCTGTCGCATATTTTTGCGAACCCCAATCTGCCCGAGATCGACGACTATTACGAGCCTTTTACTTTTGACTATGATCATCTACAGAGTGCCCCCGAGCTGCGGGCGGCACCCACCGCGCGCCCTCGGTCGTTGATCACCGGGCAGCGCATGGAAAAGATCGAGTGGGGGCCGAACTGGGAGGAGATCCTGGGCGGCGAGTTTGCCAAACGGTCGCAGGACGTCAATTTTGAAGACGTGCAGAAGGATATTTACGGCCAGTTTGAAAATACCTTCATGATGTATTTGCCTCGCTTGTGCGAGCACTGCCTGAACCCGAGCTGCGTGGCCAGCTGCCCGTCGGGCTCGATCTACAAGCGCGAAGAGGACGGTATCGTGCTGGTCGATCAGGACAAATGCCGCGGCTGGCGCATGTGCGTGTCGGGCTGTCCTTACAAAAAGATCTACTACAACTGGCAAAGCGGCAAGGCCGAGAAGTGCATCTTCTGCTATCCGCGCATCGAGGCAGGCCAGCCTACAGTCTGTTCGGAGACCTGTGTGGGGCGCATACGCTATCTGGGCGTGCTGCTGTATGACGCCGACCGTATCGAGCAAGCCGCTGCCACCGAAGACGAGAAAGACCTCTACGAGGCTCAACTCAGCGTGTTTTTGGATCCCGAAGATCCCGCAGTGATTGCGCAAGCCCTGGCCGATGGCGTGCCTCAGGGGTGGCTGGATGCGGCACGGCATTCGCCTACCTACAAAATGGCGGTGCAATGGCGCATCGCATTCCCTCTGCACCCGGAATACCGCACGCTGCCGATGGTGTGGTACGTGCCGCCCTTGTCGCCAATTCAGGCGGCGGCCAATAGCGGCCACATCGGGGCGTTCGGTGATATCCCCGATGTGAAATCGCTGCGTATTCCCTTGCGTTATCTGGCCAATATGTTGACCGCGGGTGACGAGGTGCCGGTGGCTCTCGCGCTGGAACGTCTGCTGGCGATGCGGGCTTTCATGCGAGCGCGTACGGTCGACGGTCAGGAGCGTATCGATATCTTGCAGCAGGTAGGTCTCAGTACGCACGAGATCGAAGAGATGTATCGCTATCTGGCCATTGCCAATTATGAAGACCGGTTCGTGATTCCCACCTCGCATCGCGAGTATGCAGAAAACGCCTTTGACATGCGGGGCGGCTGTGGATTTTCGTTCGGCAATGGCTGTTCGGATGGCGTGTCCGAGGGCAGTCTGTTTGGCAGCAAGCCGCGCGGTGATGCACAGAAAATGGTGTTCATGGAAGTGCAGCGCGACAAGGTATCGGGATAGGAGCCGTCATGACCATCGAGCATATCCAGGGGCGCGAATCATCGGCGCCGCCAGTATCGGTGTATCGCGTACTGTCGGCGTTGTTGGCGTACCCCGATCAGGCGTTGTTGGCTGCCGTGCCTGAACTGCAGACCAGTGTGACAGCGTGGCAGCGCCAGCAGTTGACGCCTTTGTTTGATATGTTGAGCAGCGCGGACGATTTGATCGATCTGCAGGAACAATATGTGTCGACGTTTGACCGGAGGCCTGCTCACTCCCTGCATTTGTTTGAACACATTCACGGTCAATCGCGCGATCGCGGGCAGGCGATGGTCGATTTGCGTGATGAGTATTTGCGCCATGGATTGATATTGGAGACCTCGGAATTGCCGGATTATGTGCCGCTGTTCCTGGAGTTTCTCGGGCAGATCCCTGCCGAGAAAGCCTCCGCATTGCTGGGGGATGCGATTCATGTGCTGGTGCGCATCGGCGACAAGCTGACGCAGTACGGCAGCCCCTATGCAGCGGTGTTCACCGTATTGCGCGCGCTGACCTCTGCTGTGCCGCAGCCCTTGCCAGACCCCGCGCCAGAGGAACTGGATGAGTCCATGATCACGTTCGGGCCGGACGCTGACGGTTCCGAGCCCGCGCTGCGGGCGCGTACGCAAACGGCACAGCCCGTGCATTTTTACGAAACGGACCCTCGGCGCGCACGGGCTGTGTCCGGTTCTGCTTCGTCATAAGGAGACCCGCATGTCTGCCTATCTGCATCATTTCTTTTTTGCGGTGTACCCCTATATTGCGCTGGCCATCTTTTTGTTTGGCAGCCTGGCTCGGTTCGAGCGTGACCAGTACACGTGGAAGAGCGATTCCAGCCAATTGTTGAAACGAGGCGCGTTGCGTTGGGGCAGCAACCTGTTTCACATCGGCATCCTGTCCCTGTTCTTTACGCATCTGTTCGGATTGTTGACGCCGCCCGCGGTATATCACGCATTGGGTCTTTCCACCGAACTGAAACAACTGATGGCCGTCGTCGTCGGGGCCATTCTGGGGCTGATCTGCCTGGCCGGCTTGTTGATTTTGATCTATAGAAGGATGTCCGAGCCGCGCTTGAGAGCGACCTCGCGCGTTTCAGATTGGGTGACGCTCATCTGGATCTTGATCGTACTGTCGCTGGGACTGTTGTCCATTTTGACCTCGGCCGAGCACAAGGATGGATCCTTGATGTTGTTGCTGGGCGATTGGGCACAGCGGATCGTGACCTTTCGTGCCGGGGCTGCCGAGGTGATGGTGGGCGTGCCATGGGTGTATCAGGTGCATATGGTGCTGGGCATGACCTTGTTCCTGATCTTTCCGTTCACACGTTTGGTGCACGTCTGGAGCGGTTTTGCATCAGTGGGATATCTGACCCGCGCATGGCAGCTCGTGCGTTCGCGTTAAGAGGAAGAAAACATGATCGTCGTGAACGGCGTTTCTATCAGCGATGCCCAGATACAGGCAGAAGTGGCGCGGCATCAGAACGACGCTGATCCGGTGCAGCGCGCAGGCCATGAGCTGGTCTTCCGCGAGTTGCTGTTGCAGCGCGCTCGGGAATTGGGATTGGCGCAGGACGGTGACGATGCCGCGATACAGGCAGTATTGGCCGCCGAGGTAAAAACGCCCGTCGCGGACGAGGCCAGTTGCCGCCGCTACTATGAGCAGAATGCGGATCGCTTCGTCAGCGGTGCGCTGGTCGAGGTGTGGCACATCCTGTTCCAACTCACGCCGCGCGTGGATCCACAGCGCCTGCGCGCCCGCGCGGGCGAGGTGTTGCAGGAGTTGCATCGAGCGCCGCCAGACGCCTTCGCAGATTACGCGCGGCAGTATTCGAATTGCCTGTCCGCTCAAGAAGGAGGGCGGCTGGGGGATATCGGACGCGGCGAGACCTTGCCCGAGTTCGAAGAAACGGTGTTCGCCATGCCGGCGCATACCTTGTTGAATCGTCTGGTGCAGACGCGCCATGGTTTTCATATCGTGCGTACCGGGCGCAAGGTCGACGGTTCGCTCATGACTTTTGAAGCGGTCCACGAGCGTATTGCCGCCTGGTTGGCACAGGCCTCCGAGCGCCGCGCGACGCACCAGTATCTGCAGTGGCTGGTAGGGCAGGCCCGCATCGAGGGCGTAGATATCGCCGGTGCTGATTCTCCGCTGTTGCAGTAGGCACCACTCAATCGATCGTGATGTGAAACCTATCGAACAGGAATAACGCGATGAGCAACCATCCACGTGCCTATCCGGTGTTGTACAGCAGTACGTTTGCGTTCATGGTGTGCTTTGTGGTGTGGATGATGTTCGGAGTACTGGGCATCCGCATTCGCGAGGAATTGGGGCTGAATGCGTTCGAGTTCGGGCTGCTTACTTCTACACCTGTATTGACCGGCGCCATCTTCCGTTTGCCGCTAGGCATGTGGACAGATCGATTCGGCGGCCGCATCGTGATGACGGTATTGCTGTTGGGCTGTGCGATTCCGGTCTATCTGGTCAGCTATGCGCAGGCCCTGTGGCAGTTTTTGGTGATTGGCTTGTTTTTAGGGCTGGTCGGGGCATCTTTCGCTGTGGGGACACCATACGTTTCGCGCTTTTTCTCGGCCGATCGCAAGGGCTTTGCCATGGGGTTCTTTGGCGCGGGTACCGTTGGGGCTGCGGTTAATTTATTCGTGACGCCGGTGTTGCTGGAGGCATACGGCTGGCGCATGGTGCCGAAGATTTATGCGGTTGCTTTGCTGGCGACTGCGGTGATGTTCTGGTTTGTGGCGGCACCCGATCCCGGCGCCGGGAAAACCGGCGGCAAACTGCTCGAGCAATTCAAAATACTGAAGAATCCCCGCGTGTGGCGTTATTGCCAATACTATTCGATCACTTTTGGCGGCTTTACCGCGCTGTCGTTGTGGATCCCGCAATATTTTCAGGGCGAGTACGGACTGACATTGGTGGCGGCGTCCGCGCTGGCCGCGGGCTTTTCCCTGCCTGGCGCGGTGTTGCGCGCGGTGGGCGGCGGCCTGGCCGATCGTTTCGGTGCGCACAAAATGACGTGGTGGTGCCTATGGGTGGCTTGGATGGCCTTGTTTGTCCTGTCTTACCCGGATACGACATTGACGATCAAGACCTTGAACGGTCCGGCGTCATTTCATCTTTATTTACCCGTGTGGTTGTTCACGTTACTGCTCTTTGTGCTGGGCGCGATGTTTGCCTTTGGCATGGCCTCGACCTTTAAATACGTGGCCGATGATTTTCCTGAGAACATGGGTGTCGTCACGGGGATCGTGGGGCTGGCCGGCGGCTTGGGCGGCTTTCTATTGCCGCTGATGTTTGGCGTGTTGGCCGAACTCGTGCCGATCCGCTCCAGTTGTTTCATGCTGCTCTACGGCATCGTGTGGGTGTCGTTGATCGTGATGTATATCTCGGAGGTCAAGAAAGTACAGCTGTCCGGGGATGTGGTGACCGAGCCCAAATAGCGGCAGCAATCGAAAGGATGCCGAGTTAAAAATATTGGATGTTCAGGATGAGCACGCGGCCGTTGCTCGCTGAGCAACGGCGCTCAAAGGCGAGTTACTCCGCCGGACTCCACTCGTGCACGAACGTATCGCGAAAACCCCTCAGCCACGCCAGGCGGGCCTCGGCCATCGCGCGTGCAGCCGCGGTATGCATGGTCGGGGGCAGTGTCGCGAGTTTGGCTTCGATGTGATCCAAGGCGTAGGCGCGATCGTCCAGAGGACGCGTGCGAGCCAGAGGATCGTCGGGGTGAGCAAACGCCGAGCCCATGCGGCCAGCGGTATAAAACAGGCGAGCCAGACCGACGGCGCCCAAGGCATCGAGGCGGTCTGCGTCTTGCACGATCTTTGCCTCCAGCGTCGTGGGCGTAATGCCGGCCGAGAAGCTGTGTGCCTCGATGGCGTGGGCCACCGCATCGAGCTTGTCCGCCGGGAAATCGGTCTGAGCCAGGCGGTGGCGGGCCTCAAGCGCCGCCTGGCGCGAAGCCTGAGCGCGTTCGGGATGATTCTTGGGCAGGTTGACCAGATCGTGCAGATAGCAGGCGGTCAGCACCACCAGCGCGTCGGCCTCGGGATGGCTTTCCAGCAAGGTCCGGGCGACACGCCAGACGCGTTGCAGATGATTCAGGTCATGCGCGCCGTCGTCTTGGTTGTCTGAGACGGCAATGGCGGTTAAACGGGGAATCCAGGCGGCTAGGGTGTCTGACATCAGAGGAGATGAATGTAAATAATCGGCCGCCTTGTAGCGGATAAGACGACAATAAAGTCTAGGATACTCGCTTGCCTTGACCCCCGATCTACTAGTAGGTAACAATATCCCTACTATGAATACTGCTACCACCCGAGACCAACTTCTGGAACATGCCCAGTGCCTGATCAGGCGGCGGGGCTATAACGGTTTTAGCTACCGGGACCTGGCCGATCACGTGGGGGTGAAAACCGCCAGTATTCACTATTATTTCCCTGCCAAAGACGACCTGTTGATCGCCGTTATCGACAAGTATGCGGCGCAGGTCTATGCGATGTTGCACGGCATCGACAAGTCCCTGCCCGCCAATGAGCGGTTGGCGGGTTATGCCGCGCTATTCCGGGGCGGGCCCACCGACCAGATTTGTCTATGCGGCATGCTGGCGGCGGATTTTGCCTCGCTGTCGGATCGGGCACGGCAATCGGTGCAGGCGTTTTTCCGCATGCACGAGACCTGGCTGGCCGAGGTCGTCGCTGCCGGAATAGAGGACGGCTCGCTGAAATCCTGCGGCGATACGGCGGCTGATGGACGTTGGTTGTTTGCGGCGTTCCAGGGCGCGCTGATGGGCTCGCGTCTGTTTCAGGACCAGCAACGCCTGGATGATGTGATCACCGCTGTGTGCTGCAAACACGGCGTCGCTGCGTAGATGATTTTGTTGGGTCGGCCACGACCCTGCATCGCGCGGTGAAAGACTTGGGCCTGCGCACATTCGAGATCCCGTAATCGCGATGGGGCCTTAGTCTGCATCACGCAGCAAAAGGCCTGTGCTTGTGCACAGGCCTTGATTTCATACTCTGTGTCACGCCATCACTGCGGGCAAGAGATCGTCTACTCGCTCTGCGTTTTCAAACAGGCGAGCGCTGACCAGACTGCCCTGCAAGGCGGCATATAACGCGCGGGCCGATGCGCGCAGATCACCTGGCACGCGCAGGCTGCCTTCGCGGGCGCCTTGTTCCAACAGTTTGGTGAGCCAGGTTTCGTTCGCCGCGTAGAAATTCTGCAATGCTTGCCGTGCACAGCCGGGCAGGGCGCCGAGCTCCGCTGCCAACGCCGCACCCAGGCAGATGCGCTCGGTGCCGCAGAACGCGCGACGGTGCGCATCGACATAGGCTCGCAATTTCGCGTCGGCCCTCAACGCCGGATCGATCTCTTGTATGGCCTCATTCCAGCGCGATTGGTATTGCTGTACGACGGCCAGCAGCAGGTCTTCTTTCTGCGGAAAATAATAGTGGATGCTGGATGTCTTGATGCCGATCAGGTCGGCCAAGTCGCGGTAGCTGAAACCGTTGTAGCCGCGTTCCTGAATCAGACGCTGGGCATGTTGCACGATTTGTTCGCGGGTGTTTTCGGGTTTCATAGTCATGACGCTACCGGGTAGGTGTAGGGTTGATAGAAAAAGGGGCGGATAGGCTCCTCAAGTAACGGAATAAAGGCGGGCCGCCGTATGCAGGCAGGGCGGCGCCGCGGGACACAACATGTGCTGTCCTTAACCGCGGGACGAAGCATTCACGCCAGTGCTGGCCTGATAGTCGAGTTCGCCAAACGCATCGCTACCGTTATCGCGCGCGGCTTGAGCTTCGGCCTGTACTTCGGCGCGAGTGGGAACCGGGCCGGCGTTGTAGGCGGCAGGTTGCTCCAATTCGCCGAACGTCACTTGACCGGCTGCAGTCGCGGCCTGCAATTCAGCCTGGATCTGGGCGCGGCTGACCGTTCCGATGCTGCTTTGCACGGGCGGATAGTCCAACTCTCCCGAGGGTTCGCCAGCATAGGCAGCGCCCATCATGGTCATCGACAACATCACTGCGGATACGAGGGTTTTCATGATCATTCTCTTTTTAAAAAGTTTCTATCGCTAGAGATTTGGTTGGATCGACAGCTAATCAAGCGCCCGTGTTGGGGTAGCCTTCGCCGCCAAATGCGACAGGGCCGTGGGCGTTGGCTTCAACCGCTTCGGCGTGGACTTCGGCACGCGTCAGGTTGCTGTCGGCAACTTGCGTCACGGGCTCCTCGTTTTCGCCGTAGGTGATCTGGCCGGCAGCGCGAGCCTGTTGCAGTTCAGCGACGACTTGGGCGCGGGTCAGTTGGCTGGTCTGGGTGATGGTGGGCGGGTAGTCCAGTTCGCCAGAGGGCTCGGCAGCATAGGCAGCGGTGCCAACCAGGGAAGCAGAAATCAGCAGTACGGAAGCGATGGTTTTCATGATGGTTCTCTTTAAAAAAGCTATCTACTTATAGGTAGGTTTGTGGTCAAATAAAAAGTCGATCAGGCGCCGGTGTTGGGGTAGCCTTCGCCGTCGAATGCGACCGGGCCGTGGGCGTTGGCTTGAACGGCTTCGGCGTGGACTTGGGCGCGGGTGACGGTGCTGGCGGCTACTTGCGTAACGGGTTCGTCGATATCGCCAAAGGTGACTTGGCCAGCGGCACGGGCTTGTTGCAGTTCAGCGATGACTTGAGCGCGGGTCAATTGGCTGGTCTGGGTGATGGTGGGCGGATAGTCCAGTTCGCCAGAGGGTTCGGCAGCGTAGGCAGCGGTGCCAGCCAGGGAAGCAGAAATCAGCAGTACGGAAGCGATGGTTTTCATGATGGTTCTCTTTAAAGGTAAGTGTCTTTAAAACTATCTACTTATAGGTAGATGATGAGGGAAATAAAAACGCGCTTAGTGACTGCTCTATCGCGCGGTGGTTGGGGTGATTTGTTTACTGCCCAACCATGAGACGTATGTTATCTACTAGTAGGTAGGTGAGGCAAGCGGAAATTTGTGTCTTTCTGTTTCTTTGCTGGTGGGATATGCCCATCCGGCCACAGGCAGGGCAGTGGGAAGGATCTAAATGCGGGCGAGCAGGCTTGCGTTGATGTGGGAGCAAGCCTGCACGGGTCAGCCGCCCGCGCGCGGCGGCATGTTCTATGCGGTCTCAGGCAAACGCTCGGGGGCGTAGCCCCGCATGGAACCACGTAATCATTGAGTAGATATCGTAGACGGGCAATCCGAGCTCGGCTTGCAGCGCAGCCGCATACGGCGGCATGTTGGTGCATTCCAATACGATCGCGCCGACCTCAGGGTGTCGGCGCACCAGGTCCCTTCCAGCCTCCAGGATGTCTTGTTGTGCAAGATCGATATCCATGTCTTCTTTCTCGGCTTTGATGAGGACACGGAAGAATTCTTTGCCGTTCTCGGTGCCGGCGACGGGGATGTCAGCCGGGACGTTGACTGCTGCCAAGTGCGCGGGGGAGAGCGTGGATCCGCTGACAGTGACCAACCCTACGCGCTTGCCGGGAGGCAAGGTGGCTTGTACCCATGGCACTTGCATCATTGATGACGTGGCAACAGGGACGCCCAGCGCCTGTGAAAATTCTTGTTGAAAGAGGGCCAGGAAGCCGCAATTCGTGGTGATGGCTTCCGCGCCCAGATCGACCAGTTCCCGACCAGCCTCGATGAAGGCGTCCAATGTTCCGCGCGCGCCTTGCAAAACGACTTTTTCCGGACTGGCGCCGCGTACGACTCGGTACAGGACGGGGAATGGCCACGTCTGGCCATTGCCCATGTCGCCGAGAATGCGGGGAAAACGCGCATCCAGCATCAGGATGCCCAGCGGGGCGCCGTATAGCGATTTGCCGCCGCGGGCAATGCGGCCGGGTGAGGAAAGCGTGGACATGACGGGTTCCTTGAGGGAGGGGTGTGATCACGCGAAACGACGCGGACTGAATGGCTCTAGCGGAATCGTTGTGGCTTGGCCCTGCAGCAGTTGCACGACGAGTTCTCCTGTGCGGGCGGAACCGACCAGGCCGATGTGGCCGTGCCCGTACGCATGCACGATATCAGGGCTCGCCGAGGCCGCACCGATGCAAGGCAGGCCATCGGGCATACTGGGGCGGCATCCTTGCCAGTAGTCGATGCGTTCTTCGGCGGGCTTGGTTGGCAGTGCGGGGTAAATAGATACCAGCAGATCGCGCAGGATGTGAGCGCGCCGCCAGTCGGGTGGTGCGTCGACATCGGCGATTTCGACTTGCCCCGCGACTCGCAGGCCGCTTTCCATGTTGTTGATGACGACTTTGCAGTCGGCAAACATAGTGGATACGCGCGGCGCACCCTCTGGTTGTTTG
This sequence comes from Bordetella genomosp. 4, assembly GCF_002261185.1. Lineage (GTDB taxonomy): Bacteria > Pseudomonadota > Gammaproteobacteria > Burkholderiales > Burkholderiaceae_B > Bordetella_A. The sequence continues at coordinate 117,011 of NZ_NEVQ01000019.1, read as the reverse complement.
ATGACGGCGTGGTAGCCGCGTTCGGCCGCAAGCGGCACGCGGTCCCCTGCCAGGCGCGCGAGTTCGCGTGAGCGTATGCCGGTCGCGATGACAGCTTTGTCGCAGGGGATGTCGCCGTTGTCGGTGTGCACGGCCCGCAATTTTCCAGCTCGAATGTCAAAGCCGGTAGCGCGTGTCTGACGCAGATCGGCGCCGAGATGTTGGGCGAGCTGCACCAGAGCCGCGACATAGGCGCCAGGATTGCGGCAATGGCCAGTTTCAGGAACCAGTACGCCAAAGGTGTAGCGCGGGTGCAGATCGGGCTCCAGCGCGCGCAAGGCCTCGGTATTCAGTTCCTGCCATTGGATACCTTCGTTGCGGCGTATGTCCCATGCCCGGCGATCGGCGCGGAACTGCTGTTCCGACAAATACGCATGCAACAGGCCTCGCTGCTCGATGAGATGAGACACACCGGCCTGCTCGGCTAATGCTTGATGCAGGGCAGGCGCGCCTGCCAAGAGCGAGCGCAGAGCATGAGCGGTGCGTTCGACGCGCGGCCATGTCCAGGCCGAGGCCAGATAACGAGTCAGCCATGGGATGGCGCGCGGCAGATAGTTCCAGCGTATCGCCAATGGGCCCAACGGGTCTTTCAGCCACGTGGGAACCTGTTTCCAGACGCCAGGGGCGGCAGGGGGAAGAATGGAGTGCGACGATAGCCAGCCCGCATTGCCATAACTGGATGCCTGCGGGCCGCCGGGCGTGCCGGACTCGACCAAGGTGACCCGCATTCCCGCGTTCAGCGCTTGAACGGCGGTTGCTGCGCCGACCGCGCCGGCGCCAATGATGACGATGTGTTGATCTGTGCTCATTGAGATACCGGTTGATAAAGGGCGGCTCAAAGCCCCGGCCCTAGAGTGGGGAAAAGCATAACACTTGACTGTATACAAAACAATATTCAATATATGTGCACAGTTTGGTGTACAGAACATCACGCTTGCCGTGCCGATTCGGCGCATTTCAACGCATATACAAGGGGTAACAGATGAAGCGCAGAGAGTTGTTGAGTCATTCCGCCCTCATTGGCGCTGCCGCCATTGCCAGCGTCGGGGTACCCGCGCGTGCTTCGGCGCAGGCGGCGCCAGGTAATGAATCTACGTTGGATCGCGTCCGCAAGACGGGGATATTGCGCATGGGCGTGATCGTGGGGCAGGCGCCTTATTTCACCAAGAACCTGGCCGACGGCACGTGGTCGGGCGCGTGCTTGAGCATGGCCAACGACATCGCTAAAAAGCTCAATGCCAAGGTGGAAACCGTCGAAACCACCTGGGGCAATCAGATTCTGGATCTGCAGTCGAACAAGATCGATCTGGCGTTTGCTGTGAACCCCACGCCCGAAAGGGCGCTGATGGTGGATTTTGCGACGCCGATCCTGGTGCATTCCTTTACTGCGGTCACACGCAAGGGCTTCGCCAAGCCCGAGACCTGGAATGACTTGAATAAGCCCGAAGTCCGCATTTCGGTCGACATGGGTTCGGCGCATGAGTTGATTGCGCGCCGCTATGCGCCGAACGCCACGATTTTGTCGTTCAAGACGCGGGACGAGGCGGTGCTGGCGGTGGCGACGGGCCGCGCGGACTGCAATGTGGTGTTGGCGATTCTGGCGCTGCCCATGTTGAAGAAGAATCCGGCCTTGGCAGAGATCGCGATTCCCCGCCCCGTTTTGACGCTGCCGACCAACATCGCTGTTCGGTTGGACAACGACAAGCGCTGGCGGGATTTCTTGAGCGTCTGGGCGGATTACAACCGGTCCATGGCGCAAACGCGGGAATGGTTCCTGCAAGGCCTGGCGGAATTGGACGTCAAGGAAAGCGATATCCCGCCCGAAGTGCAATTCTGATCGGGCCGCGACCATGAACTACGCATGGGATTTTGGCGCGCTCGCTCCTTATACGGGCCTGTTATGGAAGGGCCTGTGGATCACCATCGTATTTACGGTGACCACGGCGCTCGCTGGCCTGGCGATAGGCCTGGTGGCGGGGGTGTTGCGTACTAACGCGCCGCGCTGGATCAATGTACCGGTGATTGCCTACATCGAAATCTTTCGGTGCACGCCGCTGCTGGTGCAACTGGTGTGGATGTACTACGCGTTGCCGGTGCTGATCCAGGTGGAAATGTCTCCGGGGATGGCGTGCTTTCTGACGCTGTCTCTGTACGGAGGCGCATTCTATGCCGAGATTTTCCGGGGCGGCATCGAGGCCGTGGATCGAGGGCAATGGGAGGCCGGCAAGGCGCTAGGCATGCGGCGCGGCCGCATTTTCCGGCGCTTGATTCTGCCGCAGGCGGTGCGAGTGATGATTCCCTCTTTCATCAATCAAACGGTTCTGCAGCTGAAGAACACCTCGCTGGTGTCCACCGTTGCTGTGGGCGATTTGTTGTATCAAGGGTCCGTGATTACGGCCGCCATCTATCGTCCCCTGGAAACCTATACGGTGGTAGCAGTTGTATATTTTGTCGTGCTGTTCCCCTTGACGCTGGCGGCACAACGCTTGGAAGCACGCATGGGAGCTCACCGATGAATACACAGCATTGCGCGGTTGCGCCTGCTTTGCAGGCATCTGCCATCCACAAGTCGTTCGGTGATCATCACGTCCTCAAGGGCGTATCGCTGGATGTGGCCAAGGGCGAGGTGGTGACGCTGATCGGCGCCAGCGGGTCAGGGAAATCCACCTTTTTGCGCTGCATGAATCTGCTGGAGATGCCTGAGTCGGGACGTTTGTCCGTTGGGCAGCATCAGTTCGAGTTCGACGGCAAGCAGAAGCTGCCCAAAGACGCTTGCCTGGCCGCATTGCGGCGGGATATCGGCATGGTCTTTCAGCACTTCAACCTGTTCCCGCACATGACGGTCCTGCAGAATGTGATCGAGGCGCCCATGCAGGTCAAGGGCATGGCGCGCCCCGAGGCAGCGGAGCTGGCTCGCGAATTGCTGGCTAAAGTCGGCTTGGCCGACAAGGTCGACGCTTTTCCCAGCCGTCTTTCAGGCGGGCAAAAGCAGCGTGTCGCCATTGCACGGGCGCTGGCAATGCGGCCGGATGTCATGTTGTTCGACGAGGTGACGTCTGCGCTCGATCCCGAGTTAGTATCCGAGGTATTGGGGGTGATCAAGGCGCTGGCGGCGGAGGGGATGACCATGGTATTGGTGACGCATGAAATGGCCTTTGCCGCTGATGTGTCGGATCGCGTGGGGTTCATGCTGGATGGCGTCATGGCCGAAATCGATACCCCCGCTGAAATTTTCGGCCATCCGCGTAATGAACGCCTGAAATCCTTTTTGCAACGCTTCCATCACGGCTCGTCTTTGCCGGCGGCTATGGCAGCGTGAGTTTTTTTGATATTTGACGCATGACTTCTGAATCTTCCGCCTCTCGCGCCGCCTCGCATAGCCATGTCTACGATCGCATCAAAGCCATGGCGACCACTTTTCGCCTGCGCCCGGGCGAAAAAGTGAATGAGCTCGAGTTGTCGCGCCAACTGGGCGTGAGCCGCACGCCTGTACGTGAGGCGCTCAGCCGCATCGCTGCCGAGGGATTTCTGGTGGCGACCCCGAATCGCGGCTACACCGTGAGGGGGCTCGATGCCAAGCAGTTGATGGCGCTGTACGAGTATCGGGCGACGGTGGAGTTGGGCGTCGTGCGTCTGGTCTGTATGCGGGCCTCTGATCAAGAGCTGGCCGATCTGGCAAAGATGGTTGAAGGCAGCCGGGACGAAGTCGATACGGATGCTCAGGCATTGCGCCTATTGTCCCGGGATGAGGCTTTTCATGAGCATCTGGCGGGGTTGGCGGGCAACCCCGAGTTCTTGCGTTCGGTGCGTTCGATTAACGAGCGTCTGCGTTTCCCTCGTTGGATCGATTTGAAGGCCCGTCGCGGGCAGACGCGCAATGACCATCCGGATATTGTGCGCGCGCTGCAGGCGCGTGATCAGGCGGCGGTGCAGGCATTGATGAGCCAGCATATCGAAAAGCATCTGGATCACATCATTGAACTGACCCGCGCGGGGTATGCCGAGATTTATACGGGTAATGCGCTGGCCGATTATGCCGAGTCGCGTTTTATGGAACACCAGGAGGACTGGGCCTCGTCCTCTGAGGGTGGCAAGGAAACGAGGGATTAAGGGGCGTTTCCGCGACGCCAGCCGCGAGTCGGCGTCATTGCAGGTTTTGATTTACATCTCACTTTTTTCAGGAAGATTCTTGACTGCTCCCTGCCCTAAAGGAAAGGGATTCCCACTTCACCGAAACCGAGCCGTCGTACATCATCATTCATGCACTCAGGTCTTACCGTTTCTCCATGGGCTAACACCGCCAGTCCGGCGGCTAATACGTTATGTGCCGCGTTGACGTCGCGGTCGTGGTCTGCATTGCATTGCGGACAGAACCAATGCCGCACGCGCAACGGCAGCTTCGGTAAGACATATCCGCAGACGTGGCAGCGCTTGCTCGACGGATACCAGCGATCTACCCGCACGAACTCACGTCCATGCCAACGGGCCTTGTATTTGAGCTGCCTCACAAACTCTGCCCATCCGGCATCGCTGATGGACTTGGCAAGACAGCGGTTTTTCTGCATGTTGGACACAGACAAGCTTTCTACGGCGATCACTTGGTTCTCGTTGATCAACCGAGTAGAGAGCTGGTGCAGGAAATCCCTGCGAGTGTCTGCGATCTTGGCATGCAGCTTGGCGACTTTCAGCTTCGCCTTGGTGCGGCGGACCGATCCTTTTTGTTTCCTGGCCAGGCGGCGCTGTAGCTTAGCTAACTTAACTTCATGCTTGCGAAAGATCTGTGGTGCATCGACTTTTTCTCCTGTTGAGAGAATCGCAAAATGAGACAGGCCCAGATCAATCCCGACACAGCTCGGCGTACGCGCTTTTTGTGCCACAACGTCGTCGCACAGCAGACTGACAAAGTATCTTCCTGCCGGATCTTTGCTGACCGTGACGGTAGTAACCTTGGCGGCTTTGGGAATCTGACGGGACCAGCGGATGGGCAACGCCTCAGTCATCTTCGCCAGCTTGAGCGAACGGCCATCCCATCTAAAAGCACTGGCGGTGTATTCCGCCGATTGCGGGCCATCTTTGCTTTTGAAGCGAGGATATCCCGTTCGCTTGGCAAAGAACCCAACAAACGCCGTTTGCAGATGACGCAGTGTCTGCTGCAACGGAACACTGCTGACTTCGTTCAACCACGCGTAGTCTGGAACCTTTTTCAACGCCGTCAGCGCAGCAGAGGTCGCGTGATACCCCAGGCGCTCTTGCCGCTCAGCCCAGGCTGTCGAACGAAGGTTAAGCATGTGGTTGTAAACCACACGTACGCAACCAAACGTGCGAGCCAGCGTGATCGCTTGCTCGGGCGTCGGATAGAACCGGAATCGGTAGGCACGTTTGGTTTGCATGCCCGAGATACTATCCACGCCAGACCAGAAACCTGGATGTTTATCCAGTCATCAACTCAAATCAGACCAACCTTGCAGCCTTGCGGCTGCGCCCCTTACCTCCCCGGCATGAATGCCGAAGTTTCTCGGAGCAATGAATGAAAGCTATTTTCGTTGACGCCAATCCCACTTTGTCCGCGGTGGCAGAGCGCCTGCATCGTGCAGATGATCTGGAGCTGGTCATCAACCGTCAACCGGATATCACCTCGGATCAATTGCCGGGCGTGCTGGGCGATGCGGAAATCGCCATCATCGACCATACGCATCTGCCGACTGATATTGCTCGTCAATGCAAGGGTCTGAAGCATGTCGTGTTCCTGGGAACCGGTGCGCGCTCGTATATGAATCCTGAGGAATTGGCAGAGATCGGCATCGAGGTGCACATTATCAAAGGGTACGGCGATACGGCTGTGGCCGAGTGTGCGTTTGCCTTGATGTGGGCGTCGGCAAAGGGCTTTGCGCGCATGGACCGTGAAATGCGAGCGGGTAATTGGCTGCGCAGCGATGCCGTGCAGTTGACGGGCAAGACGCTGGGTCTGGTCGGTTTCGGAGGCATCGCAGCAGAGGTTGCGCGTCTGGCGCAGGGCGCTGGTATGGAAGTCATCGCCTGGAACCGCAGCGCGAAATCGCACCCAGGCGTGCGCTTCGTGGAATTGGATGAGGTGCTGGCCACGAGCCACGTGGTCTCGATGCATTTGCTGTTGACGGACGAGACCCGAGGCATCATTTCGCGTGAGCGCATCAACGCGATGCGCGATGGTGCGATCCTGGTCAATACGGCGCGCGGCGCGTTGGTGGACGAGGAAGCCATGATTGACGCATTGAAGTCGGGCAAGCTGGGCCACGCCGGTCTGGACGTGTTTGTCACCGAACCCATGCCGAAGGACCATCCGCTGACCAAGCTCGATAACGTGACGCTGTCGGCGCACTCGGCATTCCGTACCCCCGAGGCCAGCGACAACCTGATTCAATCCGCACTGAATCATTGCCGTCGTATTTCGGGCAAGGGAGTGCAGCAATGAGCTCGCCTATCACCCGGTTGGACCAGAACACACGCCGTTCGCGAGCGGTGATTCACAACGGCACGGTGTATCTCGCCGGCCATACGGCAGACGATCGCAGCGCCGATGCAGCAGGGCAGACGCACCAGGTGCTGGCCAAGATCGACGAGATGCTGGCGGCCTCGGGCACGGACAAGTCCAAGCTCTTGAATGTCACGATCTGGTTGCAGCACATGTCTGATTTTCAGGCGATGAATGAGGTTTACGATGCATGGATCGTGCCGGGCCAGGCGCCGGCGCGTTGCTGCGGCGCCGTCGAGCTGGCGTTGCCGGAAATTCTCGTCGAGATCATGGTGACCGCCGCGTTGTAGGCGGGAATGTTTTTTCAGGATTGATATGTCTACCGATAACTCTCAGGCGCCGGCGTTTCGCCGCGCCAGTCGTATCTCCCGTATTGCGGTGTCGGAGATCCTGCGCATCGGCGCGCGCGCTGCGCAGCTAAAGCGCGAAGGACGCGATGTCATCGTGTTGGGGGCGGGCGAGCCCGACTTTGATACGCCGGACAATGTAAAAGAAGCAGCGATCCGCGCGATACATGCCGGCGAGACGAAGTACACCTTGCTCGATGGCACCCTGGCGTTGAAAGCCGCGATCGCGCGTAAGTTCGAACGCGAGAATGGCGTGACGTACGGCTTGGATGAAATCAATGTGGGCGCTGGCGCCAAGCAAGTGATTCACAATGCCTTGATGGCGACACTGGATGACGGCGATGAGGTCATCGTCGGCGTGCCGTATTGGACGTCGTATGCCGACATGATCACCATCGCCGGAGGCAAAACGGTCGAGGTCGCATGCCGCGAGGAAAACGGTTTCCGCATGGATCCAGCCGATCTGGAGCGCGCCATCACGCCGCGTACGCGCTGGGTCATGTTGAATTCGCCGTCCAACCCGACGGGGGCCGCCTATGGTGAAGCGGATCTGCGGGCGTTGGCCGAGGTGTTGCTGCGGCATCCGCATGTGTGGGTGCTCGCTGATGACATCTACGAGCATCTGATTTATGGTGATTTCACGTTCAAGACCATGGCGCAAGTCGAGCCGCGCCTGAAGTCGCGCACGTTGACTGTCAATGGCTTGTCGAAGGCCTATGCGATGACAGGCTGGCGTTTGGGCTTTGCGGGCGGGCCGAAGGAATTGATCGGGGCGATGGCGGTGGTGCAAAGTCAGAGCACGTCGAACCCCTGCTCAATCAGTCAGGCTGCCGCAATTGAGGCTCTGGACGGACCGCAGGATGTGTTGGCAGAGCGCCGTGCCTCCTTCCAGGTGCGGCGGGATTTGGTAGTGAATGGCTTGAATGCGATTCCGGGTTTGAGCTGCCGTCTGCCCGAAGGCGCGTTTTATACCTATGCCAGCTGCGCTGGGGTATTGGGCCGTACGACGCCGAAGGGCAAGCGTCTGGAAACGGATGCGGATTTCTGCGAGTACTTGCTGCAGGATCATGACGTAGCTGTCGTGCCAGGCACGATTTTTGGTCTGGCGCCGTATTTCCGGATCAGCTATGCCACGTCGCAGGCCCAGTTGCAGACGGCGTTGGAACGTATTGCAAAGGCAGTTGAGCAGTTGAGCTGATGCAGCGAGGGCTGCCCGTCACGACGGACAGTCATTGCCGCATAGTGATTCATTACGCACATTCAATATCGCAGGCTAAAGATCTTCGGATATCCGGACTCGGCAGCCATGCTTTTTCAAGGGGAATAATCATGTTGCGTCGTTTCAATATTGCCGCGTTGACGGCTATGACATTGGCTGCTGCCATGCCGGCGGTTGCGCAGGACAGCAAATGGCCTACACACGCCATTACCATTGTCGGGGGCTTTCCGACGGGGGCAGGCACCGATCTGTATACCCGTAAACTAGGGCAGGGTCTGACGGAAACGCTGGGTGTGCCCATCGTGGCGGAGAACCGTACGGGCGCCGGCGGCAACGTGGCGTCGGATCTGGTGGCGCGGGCGGCGCCTGATGGCTATACCTTTTTGTTCGGCACGGCGGGCACTCACGCGATCAATGCGGAGTTGTACAAGAAGAGCCTGAGCTTTGACGTCTGGAACGATTTCACGCACATTGCGTTGCTGGGCGATGTGCCTAACGTGCTATTGATCAATCCGAAAAAGCATCCCGATATCAAGACCTGCAAAGATCTGCTCGAGCTGGCTCGCAAGAATCCCGGCAAGATGAATTACTCCTCGACCGGGAATGGGGCTTCGGGCCATTTGGCTGGTGCGTTGTTTACGCAGATGGCTAAAGTCAACATCGTGCATGTGCCCTATCGTGGACAGGGGCCTGCCATGACGGCACTCTTGTCGGGTGAGGTGGATTTCTTTTTCAACCAGAGTGCGGCATCGATCGCCGCTGTGAATTCGGGGCAAGTGCGCGCGCTGGGCGTGACGGTATCTAAACCGATCGAAGCGCTGCCCGGGGTGCCAACCGTGGCTGAAGGCTGCGGCTTGCCGGGCTATGAGAGCAGCACGTGGTATGGCCTGTTCGGGCCGGCGAAGCTGCCTGCCGACATCCAGAAACGCATGAGCGATGCGGTGATCAAGGAGATTTCCAAGCCTGAGTTCAAGCGTTGGCTGATCGATACGCAAGGCATCACGCCGCCGGCCGATCCCAGCCCCGCCGCGTTCGAGCGCGTGCACAAGGCGGATATCGCGCGATGGGCGGAGGTCGTCAAGATGTCGGGCGCGAAGGTGGATTAAACGCTCGCGTTCGTCGCTGCAGGGTTTGCTATCAGCCTGTCCGGTATGTTCGGATGGGCTGATTGTTTTTGTGGGCTCTGCAGGGGCGGCAAGCACGGGGGATCGAGTTCTATTGGACGTCGAGGCGGGGCAGTGACCGTGTTGGCGCTTCACGTGGCTGGTCGGCCGCCTGCGCGTCCGACACCGCTTCGTTCGTCTCGTCCGGCCCCTTCGGGCCTCCCTACGACCTCCACTCGCTCAGCCACGAGGCGCGCCAACACGGTCACTGCCCCGCCTCGACTCGCAGCATCTCTGATTCCCTCATCGCTGGCACGGCTGGTCTTCGTAGGCTTCGTAGCACTGGCGTTTGCAAGGAGGAAGATCTTGCAGGGCCGCTATTCATGGCCGCCTACGGGCGCGGCCATGAATAGCGTTCGGGATCTGCATGCGAAGGTTTTGGCATCGGAGATGAACAGAAGATCTCTCGAGCTACGATTTCTCGTGGACAAGCAGGAATATTTCGAACTGCAGCTTCGTGATGTCCAGACAGGGACAATGCATCATCGTCGCAGGCGTCAACTCCAGCCAAGCAGATCTTCCAAACTGGCACCATGCCACCCCGCCGCATGCCCGGACCGATCGCTATTCGCGCGTGTGCAGGGCACGCGCGAATAGCAGCCCTGCAAGATCTTCCTCTTTGCCAACAGGGCTACAAAAAAACGCCAAGCAAGAAAATCGTGCCAGCGATGTGATGAGCTTGAATGACTGCGAGTCGAGCCGAGGCAATCGGGCCGTGCGGGCGCCTCAAAGCCGAGTGGAGCGGACACCGAAGGAAGCGCGAAGGCGCGGACGAGGTGAGCGAACACGGTGTCCGGCGCCCGCGCGCCGGACCGGCTTTGTGAAGCCCGCACGGCCCGATTGCCTCGGCTCGACGTCCATAAGCACGCCAACCACCCGCCCCCCTCTGATGCCCCGAAAAAGGCTTTAGGCGAGGACAATAACCGCGATAGTCAGCAGGCCAAGTACCAGATTGACCGTCACCAAGGTTTTGATCGATTGCATCGCGCGGCCGCCCGCGGGCCAGTCACTGGCTTGTACGGCACGATCCAGGCGCGGGTAGAGCGCAAAGCGGATATGTCCGAAAATCGCCGCCATGATGACGCCCAACACCGCCATGCTTATCCAGGCATGCGGCATCTGAAAGCTGCCGCCGGTGTCCGCAACCTGGCGGGCCGTTCGGCCTATCATCCATGCGCCGCTCAGCAGCACGAGCAATACGGCTCCCAGCACAGCGTTCAAGAACCGTGCCAGCACATCGCGCATCAGGCGCAGCCGTTGAGGCGGCTCCAGCGCGGCCACGGCGGGCCGCAGGAAACAGTGAGCGAAGATCATTCCGCCTACCCACAGCAGAATGGCCAGGATGTGTACGAGCTTGAGGACGCTGTAAAACATGGCAGAGTGGTTCCGTGAGTCGCAGTGCCCGGGATAGGCGCCGCATAGCCGGTATTATCCATTGCTCCGGGGCCCGCGGCGTTGATTCGGCGGGAAAAGGGGGCAGTCAGATCGCCGCAAATCGTCTTACACTGGATACCTGTGCGGGTATGCGCATCGTAATGGATAGCGCTATCCTTGATTGACTCTTTTCTTTTGTAGGTTGCAGCCATGCCCAGTTTCGACGTGGTTTCCGAAGTAGACAAACACGAGCTCAGCAACGCGGTGGACCAGGCCAATCGCGAGTTGGCCACCCGTTTTGATTTCAAAGGCACCGACGCCAAATTCGAACTCGAAGGCTTTGTCGTCACGCAGATCGCGCCCAGCGCTTTTCAACTGAAGCAAATGCTCGATATCTTGCGCGGCCGGCTGTCGGCGCGGGGTATCGACGTGCGCTGCCTGGAGGTCGCCGATCCGTTGGAAAACCTGGGCGGCGCGCGCCAGAAAATCACGGTTCGCCAAGGGATCGAGCAACCTGTCGCAAAAAAATTGATCGCTGCCATCAAGGCGGCCAAGCTCAAGGTGGAAAGCCAGATCAATGGCGACAAGCTGCGCGTCAGCGGTAAAAAGCGCGATGATTTGCAAGAGGCGATCGCGTTGCTGCGCAAGACCGACGTGGATCTGCCGCTGCAGTATCAGAATTTCCGCGATTGAGTTTGATCCCCATCTGCGAATGAGGGTGTTCGTTTCATCCCGGCCAGGCGTGGCGGCCTCATATTTCTACGGGGCCGTCCGCGGGCAGCGCGCTTATCGTTTTGATTTGGGGCGTGCCTTTGCGGGCTGCCGATTGCCGACGGTGATCCCGATGGATGCGGCAACAATGGCGACGATGGCTGCCCATTGGGTCAGGGATAGCGTCTCGCGCAAGAACAGCATGCCGGAAAAGGCAGCAAAGACAGGCTCCAGGCTGAGCAGCGTGCCAAACACCCGGACAGGGATACGTGACAGGACGGTGATTTCCAACGCGTAGGGCAATGCGCTGGACAGCACGGCAACGCCCAGTGCCCAGGGCAATACCTCCAGCGCGAACAGGCCCGTGCCTGCTTGTGCGAATCCGAAGGGCAGAACCACCACGGTGGCGACTGTCGAGGCTAGTGCCACGGTCTGGGTGCCATGGTGCAGACCGGCACGGCGTCCGAACACGATATACAGCGCCCAGCATAAGCCTGCGCCCAGCGCCAGCAGCATCCCCGTGGGATCCAGCGTGTGGACCTCGGCGCCTCGGGGAATTAGCAACAGAATGCCCACGGCCGCCAAAATAATCCAGCAGAAATCCGCAAAGCGGCGTGAACTCAAGAGCGCTACCGTCAGCGGTCCTGTGAATTCCAGAGCGACCGCAATGCCCAGCGGGATGGTGCGCAGCGACATGTAGAACAGCAGGTTCATCATCCCCAGAGACAAGCCGTAGGCCAGCACCACGCGCCATCCCGAGGGAGTCAGGCGGACACGCCATGGCCGGAAATAGGCCAGCAGCATGAGCGCCGAGAACAACAACCGCAGCGCCGCCGTGCCTTGTGCGCCCACCATAGGAAACAGGCTTTTTGCCAATGCTGCGCCACTGGGCATGGACACCATGGCAATCATCATCAACAAGATGGGATAAAGCGAAGGGGTGGGCGAGGTAGCAGTGGATGCGGACATGTTGCATAAGCCCGGCACAAGAGGGCCGGTACGTCGCACATTCTACGCGCAACAGGAGCGGTCTAACGTTGAGGGCGATTTTGGTTTTGCGCGAGTGATCGGGCGAATCTTGATCGAGTGGCGTCGTTCCGTCATCCCCGGCGCCGATTTGCCCCCTCCATCGTCATGGTGATTGACGGATGCAATTGCGCGCCGGTGCGAGCAGGAGTAGGCTTTCGTCCCGATTGATCTCCCGCTGTTCAGAGCCGCCCGCTCGCTGCTCAGGAATCATCGCGTCCCGATCTCTGCTGGAATTTTGATGAACGCCTCGTCTTCGACTGCCGTATCTCCCGTGTCTGAGCCTCCCTCGTGCTGGGCTCTGTTCAAGGGATTTTTCTGGTTGGGCTTGAGCGCCTTTGGTGGCGCCTTGCCATTGGCCCGCCACATGGTGGTGGAGAAACACCGATGGCTATCGTCCGAGGATTTCACCGAGCTGCTCGGGCTGTGCCAGTTTTTGCCGGGCGGCAACATCATCAACATGTCCGTGGCACTGGGGATGAAATTCCGCGGGGTCAAGGGCGCGTTTGCTGCCCTGATGGGATTGATCGCCGCGCCGTCTTTCATCGTCATTGCGCTGGGCATGGTGTACGACAGGTATGCGGATGATCCGCATATTCAACATCTGTTCGCGGGCTTGGCGGCCGCGGCTGCGGGCCTGCTGATTTCGATGGCCGTGAAAATCGCCAAGCCGTTGCGCGGCAAATGGGCGGGTATCGCCGTGGCCGTGGCATGTTTTATTTGCATCGCCGTGCTGCGTACGCCCTTGCTGCCGACAATGCTGGTGTTGACACCGATCAGCATCCTGGTGACTTGGAGGCTGGCGCGATGACTTCCGTATTGATTTCGCTCTTCGTTATTTTTACGCAGTTGTCGGTGCTGGCCTTTGGCGGGGGCAATACGATTTTGCCCGAGATGCAGCGGCAGGTCGTGGAGATCCATCAGTGGATGTCGAATGCCGATTTCAGCGCCTTGTTCGCATTGAGCCAGGCTGCACCCGGCCCCAATCTGATGATCGTGACGCTGGTTGGCTGGAATGTGGCGGGGTGGCAGGGCGCCTTGGTCACGACGATTGCGAAGTTCGGCCCCTCGTCGATTTTGACGGCTGTTGCGTTGGGATTGTGGGAACGGTTCAAGGACAAACCGTGGCGGCGTGTGGTGCAGGCAGGTATTTTCCCCATGACGGTAGGGCTGATGGCTGCCAGCGCGTCGTTGATCACGGAGGCCTCTGTGCATACGTGGGTATTAGGGGGGATCACAGCTCTCGTCGCTGCCGTGACGATTTTCAGCCGCGTGCATCCTTTGTGGATGTTGTTGGCGGGGGCGTTGATCGGGTTGAGCGGGATCGGGCAGCCTTGAGGGGCGCTGCCCGTTGCGCAGGAAACGTTACTCGACGTAGCTCTTGGTGCTGTACAACTCGACGGGCAGTCGATTGAGAATCGGCAGGTTCGTGTTGGCGTCCTTAGCCTGCATATCGATGTAGGTTTGCAGCACGTCGGCATCCAGCACGCCGATGTCTTGACGCCGCTCATCGGGGACGTTGGCCAGCGTGGTGTAGCCGTCGCCGCCTGTCGCGTTGAAGCTCAAGACAAACAGCTTGTAGGTGCGGGTCGCGTTCAGGGATTGCCAGGTGTTCGCGGCGGAATCGAATACTTCCACGTTGGACACACGGCTGCCCTTGGCGGCCAGGCTGTTGACGTCATAACGCAAGCCGCCCGTGTAGGGGTAGGGGCCGGTGGTACCGCCGTCGCCGTAGACCGCCTCGAGGCCGTCCTCCAGCATGCCGATGACTTCGGTGCCGGTGATGTCCAGGCGCCACAGCATGTTGCCGAACGGCAAAACCTCGATGACGTTGGCCGCGGTCACGTTGCCATGCAGCGGGACGCGTACGCCGCCGCCGCTCTGAAGCGAGATGTCGGCACCGCCGTATTCGGCATTGGCGACTTCGAGATAGGCCTGGGCGACGAGCTGCTGAATGTCTCCGCCGCGAAGGCTCACGCTGCCTTCGGCGTTGCAGGCTGCGCTGGATCGGCTGTAATCGACCGAGCCGGGGCCGCCGGGAACACGGCGTGAGCAGAGTTCTTGCGGCACGTTGGCGACGACGCTCTGGCTGTAGGTGTCGACTTGTTCTTTGAACGGTTGCAGGGTTTGCGTGGCGTTGGCGTCGGGCGCTTGTACACGCAGGAAGCCGCTGGCTTCGATGTCGGCCTGCATGGCGGCTGCGTCTGCGGGGTTGGGCGCCGTGCCGCCGACGGTCAGTGTGTCGCCGATCAGGACGTGGGGCGTGCCGCTGCATGAGGTGACATCGCCATTGGCGTCAAAGCTGACTTTCAGTTCGCCTACGACTTGCGCGTATTCCCAGGCTTGGACCAGGCAGACGCGCTTGCCGTCTTTGTCGGTCAGTTCGGTAGGATAGGCGCCGGCGGGAGTACCTGCGTCGTAGGTTTCCATCGCGCCGGGGCCCAGCAGGGAATGCGAGTCGCCGCCTACGACGACGTCTACGCCGCTCAGATTGGGGATGATTTCTTTGTCGTAGCTGTAGCCGATATGGCTCATCACGATGATCTTGTTAACGCCTTTAGCGCGCAGCGCATCGATCTGGGTTTGGGCCGCTTCGGTTTCGTCGGAAAAGGTGGTGCCGGGGTCTGGGCTGGAGGACTGCTGTGTTTTACCGGCGATGGTCAAACCAATGAGGCCGATGGATTGGCCGCCGCGTTCGAGGGTGATCGAGGGCTGGACCCAGTTGGGCGCGTTGGCTGCATTCAACGGCGAGTTGGGGCCGAAGCTGACGTTGGCGCTGAGCAGCGGAGTCTGACACGTACCTGCGTGCAGGAGTTCGATAAAGCGATGCAGGCCGCTGTCGCCTTTGTCGAACTCGTGGTTGCCGAGCGTCATCGCATCGAAGCACACCGTGTTCATCAGGGCGGCATCGGCCTCGCCGGCCTCGCCTGCGCGGTTGAAATACAAGGTGCCGGTCATGGCGTCGCCCGCGTGCAGTTTGAGCACGTTGGGGGATGCTGTCGCGAGTTCGTTGATGGCTGCGGTCACGCGCGGAAATCCGCCAGCGTCGACAGTGGCTTCGGTCTGGGTGCCAGCGGCGTTTTTCAGCAGCAGGGTTCTGCTCTTGCTGTCCAGGTTGGAGTGATGGTCGTTGATGTGCAGGATCGTCAGGTCCATTGCCTGGCTGACGGGCGGCGTCGGGGGCGAGGCGTCGTCATCGTCATCGTCGTCGCTGTTGCTGCACGCGGCTAGCAGGGTCAGGCTGCTGAGTAGCAAGACTTGGGTGGTCCTCTTCCAGTTTTTCATCGCGCTGTGTCGGAATGTGTCTTGGTGGAAGAGGAATGATTGGGGAGGGAGGTTACGGGGGGATTAAGGTTGCATGACGGGGATGTGAAAAGGGGGCTCGAGGGAAGGCGCTTGGGAGCGCTGACCCGATGAATGTGGCGGTGTGTGGAAGTACTAGGCGACGCGCGTTAATCAATGTGCGACAGGCGCCACAGCGATGTGATTTCGGCTGCGCGGGCTGCGTGCAGCGGATCGGTGGGGTCTGATGCGCGGCCGTGGGCGGGGCGGGCCGTGAGGCGGTCTACGATGCGCAGGCCGGCGTTGGTGATCAGTGTGGACAGTTCGTCAGGGGCGCGTAGCCCCAGGTGTTCGGCCAGGTCTGAGAGAATCAGCCAGGCTTCGCCTTTGGGGGCGAGGTGTTTTGAGAGTCCTTGCAGAAATGCGCGCAGCATGCGGCTGTCGGGATCATAGACCGCGTATTCGACAGGCGCACTGGGACGTGCGGGCAGCCACGGTGGATTGCAGACGATCAAGGGGGCTTGGCCGTCGGGGAACATGTCGGTTTGCGTCAGGGTCACGTGTGACTGCAAGTCCAGTCGGGTCAGGTTTTCCTGTGCGCAAGCCAGGGCGCGTGGGTCCTGGTCGGTGGCAATGACTTGTTTGATACCGCGTTGTGCCAGAACGGCGGCTAACACACCTGTGCCGGTGCCGATGTCATACGCCAGCGATGTATCCGCCGGAAGAGGTGCGCGGGCGACGAGATCGATGTATTCGCCGCGTACCGGCGAAAACACGCCGTAGTGAGGATGAATGCGAGCATTGAGGGCGCGGATAGGAACGCCTTTTTTGCGCCACTCATGGGCGCCGACAATGCCTTGCAGTTCGCGCAGGGACGCCAGATAGGGACCGGGGGCTGGGCCATAGGCCTCCAGGCAGGCCTGTTGCACATCTGGTGCCCGGCGCAGCGGGATGGTGTGGTCTGCATCGAAAGGCACCAGTACGCTGCCTAGCAGCCGGGCGCGTTGGGATTGCGCTTGGCGATGCTGGTTGAACGCCTCCAGCGGCGTTGCCGCAGGTTTGCGTTTTTTCTTGTCGATACGGCGTGCCAGTGCCTGCAATAACTGACGCGCATTATGAAAATCGCCGCGCCACAGGAGTTGCGTGCCTTCGCAGATCAGGCGATAGGCCGCGTCTGCCGATAATTGATCGCCCGCGATTTGAATGCGTGTTGGCACTGG
This sequence comes from Bordetella genomosp. 4, assembly GCF_002261185.1. Classification (GTDB taxonomy): domain Bacteria; phylum Pseudomonadota; class Gammaproteobacteria; order Burkholderiales; family Burkholderiaceae_B; genus Bordetella_A. The sequence continues at coordinate 100,119 of NZ_NEVQ01000019.1, read as the reverse complement.
GGCGGCCGATTCGGAGCGCCAAAAGGCTGTCTGGGATTGGCCGGATTCGGTCCAATGGACGAGAGGTAATGCGGACATGGCAAAGGCAAGGAGTGAATGCCTGGCAATGTAGCAGGTTCTCGAGTGGAGGAAAGGGGGGGGCCGCCCGGATCAGGCGGCTCGGGGAGGCGGTCTAGTCGATCTGGGCACCCGACTGTGTGACGAGTTCGGCCCATTTGCTGATTTCGTCTGGGGTGAATGTGCGGAGTTCCTCTGCGGTGAGAGGGCGTTGTTCGATTCCCTGATTGCCGAGTTTGGCAGCCACGTCCTGATTGGAAAGCGCGGCCCGGGCGGCTTTTTGCAGGGTCTCGATGACGGGCGTAGGCGTGGCGGCAGGAGTGTAAATCATGAACCAGGCGACCAGGTCGAAATCCTTGCCGGTCTGTTCGGCTATGGTCGGGACGTCGGGTGCAGACGCGCTGCGCGTCGCACCGGAGCTACCCAATGCTCTCAGTTTGCCGGATTTGATGTGGGGCAACGTCGCGGCGGGGTGGTAAAACATGAACTGGGTTTGTCCTGAAATGACGTCGGTGACGGCCATGCCTCCTTCTTTATAGGGCACGTGTGTCATTTCGCCACCCAGGCGCAATTTCAGCAGCTCGCCGGCGAGATGTCCCGAGGTGCCGTTGCCGGCCGATCCAAAACTGATGCCTCCCGGCTTGGCGGCGGCGGTGGCCAGATCGCTGAGCGAGCGCAACGGCGAGTCAGCTTTGACGACCAGCAGGGTGGGCGTTTGGCCGACGAGCCCGATGGGGACGAAGTCTTTGACAGGGTCGTAGCCCAGCTTCTTGTATAGGGTTTTGTTGATCGCGTGTGTGCCAACGGTGCCCATTACGATGGTGTATCCATCCGCAGGAGTGCGGGCGACTTGTTCCGTGCCGATCGTGCCGCCCGCGCCCGCTTTGTTTTCAACAACGATGGTTTTCCCAAGTGATTCCGCCATGGCGTTGGCCATGATGCGTGCCACGGTGTCGGTGGATGTTCCCGGGCCGAAGGGGACAATCATTCTGATCGATTGCGACGGGTAGTCCTGAGCGTGAGCCGATGTGGCGGACAGCGCCAAAAGGCAGGTGCTTGCTGCGATCGCCAGGGTTTTGTGCAGCAGTATGCTGAGAGGGGTATAGCGTGCCATCATGAAATCTCCTCCTGAGTTCTTGTTCTGTGTGCGGGCATGGGTTGCCGCCGCAGGCCACGGCACAAGTGCGCCTTGGCGGACAGCAAACCGCCGGGGCTGTGTGCTGCAGCCGTGTCGGTTATTGGCCTGAACCAAATCCTGGCGGAACTTCTCCGTCGTATTGCAATTCGCGCGTGGCTTGATAGGACAGCGCAAATCCAATGGACGCCTGGAGTTCTTCGGTGAGGTGTGCAATCAAGCCGGCCGTTCTGGCCAGGATGGGTACGCCTTTCAGTGCGGCCAAGGGAAAGCCTACGCCCAGCAGCACAGCGGGGATCGCCGCCGAGACGTTGAGCCGGAGATCTTTGCCGATGATGGCTGGAATCTGTTTTTCGATTTCTTCGGCAATGGCAATGTAGTTCAGCTCTGCGCCGTTGATCCGGGCGACTTCGAGCAACCGTGCGACACGAGGGTCGCGTTCCTTGTGCAGCGGATGGCCGTAACCCGGAATCGCTTTACGTGCAGCGCGGTACTCTTGCAGTTCTGCCTGAACCGCTGCTTCCAACGTGGCGCCTGCGGCCTGGCGTTCTTGAATCGCAACGAATAACCGTCCGGCGTATTCTGATGCTCCGAGAATGACGGAGCCGCATCCCAGGATGCCGGCTGCGACGGCGCCCTGCAACGCATCGGGCGCTGCGGCGAGCGTCATTCGGCTGGCTTGCACGCTGGGTACCAGACCATGTTCCGCGATCGCAACCAGGGTGGCGTCGAGCACAGCCGTCGCAGTGACGCTGGGGCGTTGGCCGGTGACCAATAGATGAAAATAATCCGTGAAGGAAATGTGGCCGATGAGGTCTTTGCAGAGATCCTTGCCGCGCACGACGATGGTGTGTTCGTCAGAGGTGCAGATTGCACTATGAGGGATAGTCGCTTTACCGATTTTCATGGTTCTTTCTGAAAAGTAGATGGAATATCGTCAAGAGATGAGGGTGTTGATTCACACGCGAACGGGCGCAAGGCAGAAATCGAACGATGCGCTCCAAAAAGGCGTCGCGAGCGTTCGGCCATCATGAGCGGTGCCGGGAGGATGATGTTGGAAGTCGACGATCAGACTGTCCCGGACACCGAAGACCACGTCGGAGTCGATGTACGGACTGTTGGCGACGAATAAGTGGGTGGTGATATCGACATAGCCGGGGGCCGAGAGTTTGAAATGGATATGGCCGGGGCGATTCGGGTGTTGACCTATCTTGTTGATCATGAGACCCACGGGACCGTCCATGGGAATAGGGTAGTAGTTGGGCCGGATCGACCAGAATGCGTAGCGGCCGTCTTCGCCTGTCACGAAACGCGCACGGGCCAGCATGTCGGTTTGGCCCTCGATTTGCATGTCATAGACGCCTTCGCCGTCGCCTGACCAGACATCCAGCACGACACCGGAAAGGGGGGTGCCTTGCAGATCCGTGACGCGGCCATGGTAGTAGGCGGGTTCGCCCGCAACGCCTGCTGCGATGTCGCTGCCCATTTCCTTGTGTGGAGCGCCGGCCCAGTAGTACGGGCCCTGCACCGTCGCCTCGGTGGCGGCCGTCGCGGTGGTTGAACCGGGGGCAATGGCCGATGCGCGGGCTTGAGCCGACATGACGACTTGCATGGACGCGCCCAGGGTGTCGGACAGCAAGATGAACTCCTGCCGCTTATCGGTACAGGTTTGACCGGTTTGCGTCAGGAATTCAATCGCGGCCATCCATTCTTCGGGGGTTAAATCGACTTCGCGGATGAATTCGTGCAGCTTGGTGACGAGACCGGTCATTAGCGTTTTGAATCGCGCATCCTGAGTGTGTGCCAATCGCGCAATCACCGCTTGAGTCAGGTTCAGACTTTGCTGATCGTTCAACTGTGTTCTCCTTTGATCGTGTTCCAGCGCGTTACGCTTGTTGCTGTAGATGGGCATGATTCACCCAGCGAATGCGCATGGGTTGCAGCACAAAGAACGCAAGCAGCGCTGCGAGAATGTCGAGCGCGGCGATGGAATAGAAGATCAGATCCCAGGATTGCGTTTTCTCGTATAACAGCGCGGCGAGAGGGCCTCCCAGGATAGAGCCGACCGCTGTTGCGATCAGCAGGTAGCCGAAATTCCTGGCGGCATGTGTTGTCCCGAATGCGTCGGCCTGCAGAGAAGGAAACAAGGAATAGATTTCTCCCCAGCCAAAGAACACGACCGCAGACAGCAAGACGAATGCGATGGGGTTCGATCCGAACTTGAGCAGTAGCAGGATGGAGGCGGCTTCCATCAGAAAGGCGATCAGCATGGTCGGCTCGCGGCCGATTCTGTCCGATATCCATCCAAAGAACGGACGCGTCAGTCCGTTCGCAGCACGATCCAGCGTGAGCGCGAGCGGCAGCGCTGCCATTCCCAGAACGAGTGTCTGATCCGATATGCCGAAATGCACCGCGAGTGCGCCGAGTTGAGAGATGGCCATGAGCCCGCCTGTGGCGACCAGGGCCATGATGAAAAACATCAGCCAGAATAACGGGGTGCGCAGCATCTCACGCGAGTTGAAATCACGCCTGGACGCCATACCCGGCTGGGATGAGGGCTCGGCGCGCGGCAATGCGGTCGCGCGTTTCATGCCTAATGACGCGAGCACGATGACAGCAGATAGCGCCATACCGAAAACCACCAACGTCGTTTGCAGGCCGTGCTCGCGAATACTGGACGCGATAGGGAATGTGGTGACAATCGCACCGAGCCCATAACAGCCTGCCGCCATACCGACCGCAAATCCTCTGCGGCGCGGGAACCACTGCACCATGAGCTCGATGACAGCGACATACACCCATCCTGTGCCGATACCCGAGAGCACGCCGTAGGTGATATACAGCAGCGGCAGTGAGGTGACGTAGGCCGAGCTTATCCAACTGAGCCCTACCAGCAAGCCGCCTGCCGCTGCAAAGGCCCGAGATGAAAATCGGCTGGCCAATTCGCCATGTAGAGGGCCTATCCCGCATTGAAAAATGCTGAACAACGCAAAGGTGACTTGCAGGGCCGACAGCGAAACGTCAAGTGAGCTTTTAAACGGTTGAACAAAAAGCGCCCAGACATACTGCGGGCTGGAGATCGCCATCATGGCAATCATGCCGAGTATCAGTTGAATCCACGGTTGGGCGCTGCGGCTTTGATCGGCCGGCCCTGAGGCAGCGAGTGCGGGTGTTGGTGAGAGCGTCACGGTTGTCTCCATTCATTATTTTTGGGACCATCCACTCAATATCAGTTCATTGCTGTTTTGCCTGCAGTGCGGTCCTGATTTCAGTGTTGTGCTCGCCAAGCAGTGGCGGAGGAACGACGTCCAAAGGTCTTTCGCCATCGAAACTCACCGGCGATCGAACGGTCCGCCAGGTGCCGAGCGTTGGGTGCTGCCCCTGGATCTCAAGCTGCAGATGTTTCGCCTGAGGATCCTGCAACGCCTCGCTGGTGTCGTACATGGGCGCATGCGGAACATCCTCGGCCTCAAGCCGCCTGCACCATTGTTCACGAGTGCGTGTCACGAAAATCGAGCCTAATACATTGATCAGCATGGCTTGATTGTCAATGCGCGCCTCACGCGTGGCGAAACGCTCGTCCTGAAAAATATTCGGACGCTCAATCGCGCGGGCCAGGCCCTGCCAGAACTTTTCAGGCGACGACATGTGCAATGCTATCCATTTCCCGTCTGCGCATTTCAACGTATAAGACTGCGAAACGCTGGGCCGGCTATATGGGCCCATCACCTCGTCTTCGGCAAAGAAATGCGTGAACGCGTCCAGGTTAAAGTGGCTCATCGCCTCCAACATCGAGACCTCGACAGATCGGCCCGTGCCCGTTCGGCCTCTTTCGACCAGCGCACCCAGAATGCCGTAGGCCGCATAAAAGCCGGTCAAGGCATCTGCGATGGCGGGGCCGACAACACGAGGGTTTTCGGGATTGATCAGCAGATTGAGAAAGCCGCTCGCTGCCTGCGCTACCGTGTCATAGGCAGGCCGCCCCGCGGCGGGGCCGGTTTGTCCGAATCCGCTGATCGCACAGTAAATCAATCGTGGATTGATCTGACGCAGCCGCGCTTCGCTTGCGCCAAGGCGGGCCGCAGCACCCGGTCGAAAATTCTGGATGTAGACATCGGCCTCACGTATCAGCGCATCGAAAACCTCGGCGTCATCCGCCTGTTTGGTATTGAGCGTAATGCTGCGCTTGTTGCGGTTATAAGTCTGGAAATGCGGGCTGTAGAGCCCCCCCTTGAATGCGCGGAACGGATCACCCGTGTCAGGCTGTTCGACTTTGATGACATCGGCCCCCAGATCGGCAAGCAGCATTCCTGCCGCGGGGCCAGTAATGAACGTGCCTTGTTCTACGACGATGATTCCATCCAATACTTTGGCCATACGTGTCGTCCTTGAGCGTAAGAAGGAATGAGAGCTGGAGCAAGGCTAATCGAGCCAAACAAAAGATAGAAATGATTATTTTCTGCAGTTATCATTGATGGCATCGATTGATGAGGCAGGTATGGAATTACGTCATCTGAGGTACTTCATTGCGTTGGCGGGGACATTGAACTTCACACGTGCTGCTGAAAGCGTGCACGTCACGCAATCGACGTTGTCCCATCAGATCCGCCAACTCGAAGACGAAATAGGACAATCGCTCTTTGACAGGATAGGAAAACGCGTCTTTCTGACTGAGGCTGGCGAGGCATTTTTGGAGTACGCCTCTCGCGCTTTATCAGAAATAGACCAAGGCCTCGGTGAATTAAAGGCGCGTGACGTCTCCATGTCGGGCGTCCTGCGAGTCGGCACCACGCATACGTTCAATCTGGGATTCATCCCTGAGTGCGTCGCTCAATTTCTGTCACGGTATGCCACGGTGAAAGTCGTGATCGAGGAACTGCCGGCCGACGCCATTGTCGCCAGCCTGGACGCGGGCCAGTTGGACATGGGTGTGGCCTATCGTCCCGAATTACGTTCCGGTCTACGCTTTGAGCCCTTATTCAACGAAGAGCTCGTCCTCGTCGTGGCCAAGACCCATCCCTGGGCACGTCGGAAGCGAATTCGGATGATAGAGCTGCATCGAGAGCCCTTGGTCATGTTGCCGCGCAGCTTTTCTACTCGTCGCATGCTGGACGAATTTTTTAGCGCAGCCGGCGCGGTACCAAACATCATCGCAGAAATGAACACGGTAAACGCTATGTTCGGATTGATCTCTCGCATGCACGTCGGCGCCATCGTCGCAGCCAGCGCCGTAGACGAAAGTAAAGGGCTATGCGCCCTGCCGCTAGAGGGCCCCACCCCCATGAGAACCCCCGGTCTTTTGTTCAGGAACGACCAACCTCAATCCAAGTTGGCAAGAGCCTTCGCCGCGCTGATCCGCAAGACAGCCATGGTCTCCACTCGTAAAAAAGCAGCCCAGGATCAGAGCCCCGAGGTATCAGCTTAAACCCCTGCAGGTATCAAGCAGCTCGAACCGGAACCAACCGCGTCCGGTATCGCGTAACCGCCTCGACCATCAACGCATGCAGACGGACATCATCACCCTGGCCATCCGTGTGCTGAGCCAGGAAATCCAGCAACGCAATGCGCATGCGCGGTTCCCAGGATTTTTGAATATGTGTGGCGGCGCCTTCGAGGGCTTCTTCGCGGTCGGGTAGGGCATCAAAGTAATCGCCGATGCGATTGGCCATGCGGATCAAGTTGGCAATATCCATGACGGTTCAGCTCTGGATGCGTTCAGCATGTGAGTAAATGGTAGCGTCGGCATTGCGCACGAAACCAAGCAATGCCACGTTAGAGTTTTGCGCCAGCCGAATAGCCAGCGCAGTCGGCGCGGAGACTGCAGCCAGAATGCCGATCCCGGCGGCCGCGCATTTCTGCACCATTTCGAAACTGGCGCGGCTCGACACCAGGGCTAAGCCCTGTTGGAACGGTTCATCGCGACGGGCGAGCGCACCAATCAGTTTGTCCAAGGCGTTATGACGTCCAACGTCCTCGCGCACCATCTGAACCTGGCCATCGCTATCGGCCCATGCCGCGGCATGAGTCGCCCCGGTGATGTCGTGCAAAGCCTGGTTCGCCCGCATTGCCCGCATCGCCCGCAGAATCGCCGATATCGCGATAGGCGACGCATCGGGAACAGGTGCGACCTCCCGCAACACCTCCGGCAGGGTTTCAACGCCGCACAGCCCGCAACCGGTGCGGCCTGCCATCGCGCGGCGGCGTTCTTTCAAGCGGACCTCGCAGGCACTCGAAATCTCTATCTGTACGACGATGCCGTTGTGTTGCGCGACGACATCGATGCCCCGCACGTCAATGGGCCGGTTGATGATCCCCTCCGTCAAGGAAAAGCCCAGGGCGAAGTCGTCCAGATCGGCAGGCGAGGCGAGCATCGTCGCATGGCTGATGCCGTTGTATTCCAATGCGATGGGCGTTTCCTCGGCGACGCGATCGATCTGCGTCACAGGCTCTGCCGTGCCGCCTCGCACGCGCACGACAGAGGCCTGCGCGCAGTCTGCGCGATGCTGGATGAAAGAAGGCTGACGATCCATGAAATCAATAGGTATCGAAGGAGACGATCTATTTACTGACGACGGCGGCTTCGTTGTCACGGGCGCGCTCACTCAGCAATTTGTGCTGAACGTCCGTAAAGCGTGACCATTGGCGCTGCCATTCAGACGGTTGCGAGACCCGCATCACTTGCACGGCGGTGACCTTGTATTCCGGGCAGTTGGTTGCCCAATCGGAATTGTCTGTGGTCACTACATTGGCGCCCGACTCGGGAAAATGGAAGGTGGTATACACCACGCCCGGTTGCACGCGGTCAGTCAGGGTGGCGCGCAGCACCGTTTCGCCCGAGCGGCTTTGCACGCCGACCCAATCGCCTTCGGATACACCGCGGTCTTCGGCGTCCTGGGGATGCATTTCCAGCACGTCTTCGCTGTGCCAGGCCACATTGTGCGTGCGGCGGGTCTGGGCGCCCACGTTGTACTGAGACAGGATGCGGCCCGTCGTCAGTAGCAGCGGGAATTTGCGTGTGCTGCGCTCATCCGACGGGATGTATTTGGTGATCATGAATTTGCCTTTGCCCCGGACAAACTCATCGATATGCATGATGGGGGTGCCATCGGGCGCATCCGCGTTGCAGGGCCATTGCAGACTGCCCATTTGATCGAGTTTGGCGTAGGTCACACCGGTGAACGTAGGCGTGAGCCGGGCGATTTCGTCCATGATCTCGCTGGGATGCGCGTAGTTCATGGGATAGCCCAGCGCATTCGAGAGCGCGACGGTGATTTCCCAATCGGCCATCCCATTGCGAGGTTCCATGACTTTGCGCACGCGCGAAATGCGGCGTTCGGCATTGGTGAAGGTGCCGTCTTTTTCCAGGAACGATGAACCGGGCAGGAAGACGTGCGCGTACTTGGCCGTCTCGTTCAGGAACAGGTCCTGGACCACGATGCATTCCATGGCCGCCAGCGAGGCAGCCACGTGCTGTGTGTTGGGGTCGGATTGCACGATGTCTTCGCCCTGGCAATACAGACCCTTGAAACTGCCGCCCAACGCGGCCTCGAACATATTAGGGATGCGCAGGCCCGGCTCGGGTTGCAGGGTGACGCCCCAGTCGGCCTCGAATTGCGCGCGTGCCGCGTTATCGGAGACGTGACGGTAACCCGGCAACTCATGGGGGAACGAGCCCATGTCGCAGGAGCCTTGTACGTTGTTCTGGCCGCGCATGGGGTTCACGCCCACGCCTTCGCGCCCGATGTTGCCCGTGGCCATGGCCAGGTTGGCGATGGCCATGACGGCGGTCGAGCCTTGGCTGTGTTCCGTGACGCCCAGGCCGTAGTAGATCGAGCCATTGCCGCCGGTGGCGTAGAGCCGGGCCGCGCCGCGGACATCCGCCGCGGGCACGCCTGTGATGTCTGCAGTGGCTTCTGGCGAGTTTTCGGGGCGCGCTACAAAGTCGCGCCATTCGTTAAAGGCTTTGGCTTCGCAGCGTTGCGCCACGAAGTCCTCGGCGACCAGGTTTTCCGTGACGATGACATGAGCCAACGCGGTCAGCAATGCGACGTTGGTGCCGGGACGCACGGGCAGGTGATAGTCTGCCTTGATATGCGGCGAGTTCACCAGTTCGATGCGGCGCGGATCGATGACGATCAGACGTGCGCCCTGGCGCAGCCGGCGTTTCAGCCGCGAGGCAAAGACAGGATGCGCGCTGCTGGGATTCGAGCCCATCAGGACGACCACATCGGTATGCATGACCGAATCGAATGTCTGCGTGCCCGCGGATTCGCCCAGGGTTTGCTTCAGGCCATAGCCGGTCGGCGAATGGCAGACGCGCGCGCAGGTGTCGACGTTGTTGGTGCCAAAGGCCGCGCGAACGAGTTTCTGTACGAGCCAGGTTTCTTCGTTAGTGCAGCGCGAGGATGTGATGCCGCCGATGGAATCGCGGCCGTACGTGGCCTGCAGGCGGCGGAATTCCGACGCGGTGTAGGCGATGGCTTCTTCCCACGAGACTTCGCGCCAGGGATCCGTGATGTTTTTTCGGATCATGGGCTTTAGCACGCGTTCCTTGTGCGTGGTGTAACCCCAGGCGAATCGGCCTTTGACGCAGGCATGACCGCGATTGGCCTGGCCGTCTTTCCAGGGCACCATGCGCACGACTTCCTGGCCTTTCATTTCGGCCTTGAAGCCGCAGCCTACGCCGCAATAGGCGCAGGTCGTGATGACCGAGTGTTCGGCCTGGCCCATCATGATGACGGATTTTTCTTGCAGCGTAGACGTAGGGCATGCCTGGACACAGGCGCCGCAGGACACGCAATCACTTTCCAGGAACGATTGGTTCTGGCCGGCGGTCACGCGCGAGGCAAAGCCTTTGCCGGAGATCGTCAAGGCAAATGTGCCCTGGGTTTCCTCACAGGCGCGTACGCACCGGTTGCAGACAATGCACTTGGACGGATCGTAGGAAAAGTAGGGATTGGACGCGTCGGTTTTGTCCTTCAGGTGATTGGCGCCCTCGTAGCCGTAACGAACCGCGCGCAATCCCACGACGCCCGCCATGTCCTGCAGCTCGCAGTCGCCATTGGCCGGGCAGGTCAGGCAGTCGAGCGGGTGGTCGGAGATATAAAGCTCCATGACGCCGCGCCGCAGATCACGCAGTTTGGGTGTTTCGGTGGTGACCACCATGCCGTCTTCGACGGGTGTGGTGCATGAGGCGGGATAGCCGCGGCGGCCGTCGATCTGCACCAGGCACAGACGGCACGAGCCAAAGGGCTCCAGGCTGTCGGTAGCGCAGAGTTTCGGGATGTTGATACCGGCCTCGGCCGCGGCACGCATGACGGAGGTGCCTTCGGGAACGGAGATTTCCTGGCCGTCTATGGTGAGCGTAACGAGGCGGGCATCCGCTTGTGTGCCGCGTGCGGGCGTGCCCAGATCGCGGTCGCGTTTGATAACGGTTTCGAGCATGGCGGGTCTCGTTCGAATCAGGCCTGATGAGAGGCGGTTGGGTTGCCGGACGTGGCAGGCGCTGCGATGCCGAAGTCTTCTGGGAAATGGTTCAGCGCGGACAGCACGGGGTAGGGCGTCATCCCGCCCAAAGCGCAGAGCGAGCCGCCCAGCATGGTGTCGCAGAGGTCGCGCAGCAGATGAATGTGCTGTTCGTGTTGCGGGCCGCCGGCACGGATCTTGTCCAGCGTTTCCTGTCCACGTACCGCACCGATGCGGCAGGGCGTGCATTTGCCACAGGACTCGACGGCGCAGAACTCCATGGCATAACGTGCCATGCGGCTCATGTCGACGGTATCGTCAAAGGCGACAATGCCGCCGTGGCCTACCATGGCCGAGATCTTGACGTAGGCCTCGTAGTCCAGCGGCACATCCCATTGGGATTCAGGGAGGTAGGCGCCTAGCGGACCGCCGACCTGTACTGCGCGCAGGGGCCTGCCCGAGGCACTGCCGCCGCCGTAGTCGTACAGCAACTCGCGCAGTGTGACGCCGAATGCGACTTCGACCAGACCGCCGTGTTTCAGATTGCCTGCCAACTGGAAAGGCAGCGTGCCTTGTGAACGGCCCATGCCATAGTCGCGGTAATACGCAGCCCCGCGCGCCAGAATCACGGGCACCGTAGCGAGCGAAATCAGGTTGTTGATAACAGTGGGTTGACCGAACAATCCGGATATTGCCGGCAACGGAGGCTTGGCGCGTACAACGCCACGTTTGCCCTCGAGGCTTTCGAGCAGCGATGTTTCCTCGCCGCAGATATACGCGCCCGCGCCTTTGCGGACCTCAAGGTCAAAGCGTTTGCCGCTGCCTTGTATATCGTCGCCCAGCCAACCTGCGTCGCGAGCACGGGCAATGGCTGCGTTGAGCGTGTCGATGGATTGAGGGTATTCCGAACGGACGTAGATATAGCCATAAGTCGCGCCTACGGCCAGGCCGGCGATGGTCATGCCTTCGATCAACACAAAGGGATCGCCCTCCATGATGAGCCTGTCGGAGAACGTACCGGAGTCGCCTTCGTCTGCATTGCAGACGATGTATTTCTGCGGGGCGGGTGTGGTCAGGACGGTTTTCCACTTGATGCCCGTGGGAAAGGCGGCGCCGCCACGTCCGCGCAATCCGGAAATCGTGATTTCGTCGACGATCTGCTCGGGCGTCATGGTCAATGCGCGTCGTAAGCCTTGCAGCCCCTCGTGAGCGAGGTAGTCGTCGGTAGACAGCGGATCGGTGATACCGACTCGGGAAAACGTCAGGCGTTGCTGGTTCTTTAAATAGGGGATTTCTGCGGTCAGGCCCAGATTCAGGGGATGCGCGCCGCCATGCAGCCAATCGGCTTCGAACAGGCTGGCGACGTCGTCGACCTGGACGGGGCCATAAGCGATGCGGCCTGACGGCGTGATGATTTCGGCCAGTGGCTCCAACCAGAGCATGCCGCGTGATCCATTGCGCACGAGCTGGATCGTGAGATTGCGGCGGTGCGCTTCTTGTTCGATGGCCAGTGCGACGGCGTCGGCGTCCATGGCCAGTGCCGCTGCATCGCGGGGCAGGTAGATGGTGACGATGTCAGCGTCGGTTGGAATGCCTGTCGATGATGCGGCGATGACGTTATCGGCTGCCGTCGTGGCGTCAACGGATGTGACAGTGGGCCGAGGGGGGGAGGCGTTCATGCTTTGGCCTCCTGAGCGTGTTGCATAGCGCGGTCCAGAATGCGGTCAAGCTTGTCGGGTGTGACGCGCGCGTGCGGTTTGCCGTCCAGCATGACTGCGGGGGATTGCCCACATAGCCCGAGGCAATACACGGGCTCGAGAGTGACTGCGCCATCGCTCGTCGTGTGATGAAAGTCACAGCCCAGGGTCTGCCGCACATGGTCTGCCAAGTGCTCGGCGCCCATGGCTTGGCAGGATTCTGCCCGGCAGACTTCCAGCACGTGCCGCCCAGCGGGCTCGGTACGGAAATGGGGATAAAAACTCACGACGCCATGGACTTCGGCGCGGGACAGATTCAGGGCCTCGGCGATGGTGGGGATCGCCTCGGCTGGAATACAGCCAAGCTGGTCTTGTACGTCGTGCAATATCGGCAACAGTGCGCCGGGCTGGCCGCGCCATTGCGTGGCGGCCTGTGCGGCGGCTTTGACAGCCGGCATCGATGACAGGCGAGCGGCCGATAGGGCCGACTCACCGCCGCGTGCACCAGCGCTGCCGGGGGGATTCGGCGTTGCCTGAGGGGGGGACATGCAGATCTCCTGGAGGCGGCTTCGTGATCGTGCCGCGTCGGTTTTTATTGCTAGCTGCTTGCATTGATAATATGCTTTGTAAAGCATATAAAATGAACGCAGTTGCTCGTTGGTCGTACTGTAAACGCCAAATTTACCGCGTTCAATAGGAAATTAATGACATATAAATTCCGGATCGGGTTGCGCCCGCAATGGGTGCTGGAGGGCGACGCCGAGCACCCGCCTCAGGCGCTGCATGACATGTTGGCCTTGCTGTCCGCGATCGACGCGACAGGCAATATCGCCGGCGCCTGCCGCGCCTGCAGTCTGTCGTACCGGCACGCCTGGGGCGTGTTGCGGCGATTCGAGGCCCTGTTCGGCACGCCGTTGTTGATCACCAATCGTCGTCAGGGCACGAAGCTGTCGCCGTTTGCACAGCGCTTGTTGTGGGCCAACCGCCGTATTGAGGCCCGGTTGATGCCCACGCTAGAGAGCCAGGCATCCGAGCTGCAGGAGGAACTGGAAAAGCTGCTACCCGAGACGATGCCGCACCTGCGCCTGCACGCGAGCCATGGTTTCGCGGTTGAGGCATTGATGCAGCACATGAGCGGACGGCAGTCCGGCCTGGAACTGCGCTATCGCACGGCGATCGAGGCGCTGGCTGCGCTGGAGCGCAACGAATGCGATCTGGCGGGTTTTCAGGTGCCGAGCGGTGCGTTCGAGGGGCCCATCCTGGCGCGTTACGCGCAATGGCTGTCGCCGGATGATTATCTGTTGATCCATCTGGCGGTGCGCAACACGGGCTTGTTTGTGATGCCTGGCAATCCGAAGCATATCCGCGGGATGGCGGACCTGGCGCGGCCGGATGTCCGTTTTGTGAATCGGCAGATCGGCTCCAGCACCCGTTATCTGGTGGGGTTGATGCTGGAGGAAGCTGGCGTGTCGATCAGCGAGGTGCAGGGGTACGAGACCAATGAGTTCACCCATATGGCGATTGCGGCGCATATTGCCAGCGGGATGGCCGACACGGGTGTTGGCGTCGAGACGGCCGCGTGGCGGTTCGGCTTGGATTTCATCCCGCTGGTGCTGGAGAGATATTTTTTTGCCATACGCCGCGAGTCGCTGGACACGCCCGCGATGCAAGACCTGCTGGGCATCATGCGAGGCCGTGAGTACCTGTCGTACGTACGTCAATTAGTGGGCTACGACACGACGAATACGGGTCAGTTACAGACTTTGCACGAGGCATTCGGTCGATAGAAAGAGTTCCGCGCCATTGCGCGATATGATATTTCAATGAGCAAAGTTATTTTCCTGACCGATCACACTGCGTCGCGAGCCGCCCGGCTGCCGCAGTCAGCCTTGCCGCCATCAGGGCAGCCGGCGCAGGATAAGCTCGCGCGGCCGATGCGTGATTTGCGGATTTCGGTCACGGATCGCTGTAATTTCCGGTGTACGTACTGTATGCCGCGCGAGGTTTTCGACGGCAACTATGCATTCATGCCGCATTCGGCGATGCTGTCGTTCGAGGAAATCACCCGCGTGGCGCGACTGGGCGCACAGCTGGGCGTCCAGAAAATTCGCCTGACGGGCGGCGAACCACTGCTGCGCAAAAATATCGAAATCCTGATCGGCATGCTGGCCGAATTGCGCACGCCAGAGGGCAGGCCGCTCGAATTGACGCTGACCACCAACGGTACCTTGTTGAGCCGTAAGGCGGCTGTATTGAAACAAGCGGGGTTGACGCGTGTGACGGTGAGCCTGGACGCGCTGGACGCCGAGATGTTTGCGCGGTTGAGCGACAGTACGTTCACGCCGGATGACGTATTGCGCGGCATCGATGCGGCAGCCGAGGCGGGTCTAGCGCCTGTCAAGGTCAACATGGTGGTGCGCCGCGGATTGAACGATAACCAGATCGTGCCGATGGCAAAGCATTTCCGGCATACCGGCCATGTACTGCGGTTCATCGAATATATGGACGTGGGCAACACCAACGGATGGAATTTGCAGGAAGTCGTGGCCAGCGATGAGGTACTGCGCAGGATTTCGGAGCAGTACCCGTTGCGTGCCCTGGATGCCGAGGTGATGGGCCGTGTGGCAGAACGTTGGGCCTATACCGATGGCGGCGGCGAAATCGGCGTGATCTCCAGCGTCACGCATGCATTTTGCAGCGGGTGCACACGCGCGCGCTTGTCGCCGGAAGGCAAAATCTTTCTGTGTTTGTTTGCGTCGCAGGGACACGATCTGCGCACGTTGTTACGCAGCGGCGCCGACGATGAGCAGGTCGCGCGTGCGATGGCCGGGATCTGGGCGCAGCGCGATGATCGATACTCTGAACTGCGGGGGCGCGGCGTGCCGATCCTGCCGCAGGGTGAGCGCAAAGTAGAGATGAGCTATATCGGCGGATGAGTCCAGTGGCACCGGTACAAAAAAGGCGGCTGTGAAATAGCCGCCTTTTTGCATGCCGATTCGATTTGACGGATTACGCCAGCCAATGCGCTACATCGTAGTACTTCACGATATCGCCATCGTTGACGGTTTCTCCCGCTGGGGTACGTGCCAGTCCGCTTGCCCAGGGCATGGAACTGATCACTGATGAGTCCTGATTCGCGTATGGCACGAGTTCAGGCGCGCCTTCGGCAGTGTGGCGCCATTGCACACGCAGAAACTCCTCGCGGCTGTCTTTGTGCGGACGCGACAGGCGCAGCGCTGCGGTGCTGACTTGCGGGAATAGATTGGTCCGTCCTTGCATGCGCCGCACCAGCGGCGACACCAGCATGGCGTATACCGCATAGACCGAGACGGGATTGCCCGGCAGGCAGACAACGGGTTTGCCGTCGATATGGGCCAAGGCGACCGGCTTGCCTGGTTTCATACGGACTTTCCAGAGCGCCAGTTTGCCGCCCAGGGATTCCAGTACGGGTTTGACGAGATCCTTTTCACCGACGGACACGCCGCCGATGCTCAATAGCAGATCGCAATCGGCCAGGATGGTGGTGATGGCAGCGCGCAGGTCGGGTTCGTTGTCGCGGGCATGCAGCACGTGTATCGCCTGGGCGCCGGTTTTCTGTACCAGGGCGGCCAGCATGGGGCCGTTGCAGTTGTAGATCTGTTGTGCAGCGCGTGCTTCGCCGGGACGAACGAGCTCGTCGCCGGTCGTCAGAATGCCTACGCGTAATGGGGCAAACACTTGAACCTGTGTCAGCCCTTGAGAGGCCAAGAGTGCGATATGTGCAGCCTCGAGCACGGTGCCTGCGGTCAGCAGGGGCTGGCCGGCGGTGGTATCCATACCGCGTTTGCGTACGAACTCTCCGGCCTTTGGCGCCTGCAGGATGTGGACCTGCCCGTCGGATTCGCGGGTGTTTTCCTGGATGACGATGGTGTCTGCGCCGTCGGGGATCAAGCTGCCCGTGAACAGCCGCGTGGCTTGACCCGGAATCAGCGCGGCGGGCATTTCGCCTGCATAGGTACGCTGCTGTATAGGCAGGACGATATCAGGCTGGTAATCCGCGTAGCGAATGGCATAGCCATCCATGGCACTGTTATCGGCAGGCGGCAGATCCAGCGTGGCTGCCAGATTGACCGCCAGGACACGGCCCACGGCGTGGGCCAAGGATACGGTTTCGTGGCGAGTGATCGGCGCGGCCGCCTGGGCCAGCAGGGATTGGGCACTCTCGAAATCTAGCAGATCGTTATTCATGCGGTGTACGTCAGACAGGACGGTATGGGCTAGCGGCGGAGGGAATTGAGGTCATGCGAGTCGTTCCAGGCCTCGGTGCGTTCCTCATCGGCTTGGCGGGCCTCGACCCAGAAACTGCTGCCGTCGGACAGGGTTTCGCGTTTCCAGAACGGTGCGCGGGTTTTCAACGCGTCGATCATGTATTCGCAGCCCCGGAACGCGTCGCCGCGATGGGCGCTGGCGGCCGCGACGAAGACGATCTGGGCGCTGCGGGGCATGGCGCCGACACGATGGGCAATGACAGTACCGGCCAGACTCCAACGCTCGCGTGCCGTGTCTGCGATTTCAGCCAATTCGCGTTCGCACATGCCTGGATAGTGCTCCAGGAACAGTGTCTCGGTCGCCTGATCCGAAGAAAAGTCGCGCACATAGCCGGTGAACGTGACGATCGCACCGGCCTGGGCGCCAACCTGCTCGCGCAGGCCCCCCAGCAATGCCGTGCTGTCGAAGTCGGCTTCCTGAACGATGATCATGGTGTCAGCCTCCCGTGACGGGTTCGAAAATCGCGACCTCGTCGCCTGGCTGGATCGAGGCGGTGGCTTTGGAGTGATTCTGGTTGATCGCCAGTTTCAGACGCGCCGCCGGCGCCAGGTCCGGATACTGTGTCTGCAGGGCCTGGAGCAATTCGGCACCCGTCGTCGGCTCGGCCAGCGGCCAGGCTTCGCTGCGCTTGCCTACCAGTTCGGCGACCCGCGCGAAATACAGCAGATTAATGGTTGCGCCACTCACCGCTTTTTCCTCCTGCCTTGTATTCAAGGTGTATTTGTTCGATCAGAATGCCTTTGTCGGCCGCCTTGCACATATCGTAAATGGTGAGCGCTGCGACGCTGCAGGCTGTCATGGCCTCCATTTCGACGCCGGTTTTGTAGCGCGTGCGGCAGGTGGCCCGGATCTCCACAGTATGGGTGTCGTCGTTCAGGCCAAACTCCACCCCGACAAAGGCCAGCGGCAGGCTGTGACAGAGCGGGATCAGCTCTGCGCAGCGCTTGGCCGCCAGGACGGCGGCGACGCGGGCCGTGTTGAGCACTTCGCCCTTTCCCTGGCCCGGTTGGGTCAACAGGCCATAGGCCACGGCGTTCATGCGTACGCGGCCCGCCGCAATGGCAATGCGGTCGGTTTCGGTCTTGGCGCCAACGTCAACCATGCGGATCTGGCCGGATTCGTCCAGATGGCTAAGCGTAGGAGAAGAAGAGGACATGGGTAGAAAAAATGTTAACGATTGAAAACGAAAGCGGGTTTTCGCCTGAGCCAGGCTTGGCTACACCCTATGATAGACGAGCTATGGTTCCGGGTGGATAATTGCCGTTGCCTATGCCCCGCTGTTCACATCAGGAGATGACGCATGGCCCTTTCGATGCCCAGGTTGAGATTCACTCGGCGTCTCGGAAAAATCCTTCTGTGGATAGTGGCCATAATTCTTATTGTGTTCGGCGTGGCTGCCTGGCAAGTGCCCAAGGTGCTGCGTTCAGCGCTGACTGGCGATGTCGCCCAGTTGTTGGGCCGGCCGGTGCAGGTCGGTGATATCAGTTTTAATCCTTTTACGCTGACTGTGCGAGCGCAGGACCTGGCGATCGAACAGCCGGGGGGCGCGTCGCCGTTGCTGCAGGTCGGGCAGCTGGAGGCCAGCGCCTCGTGGGCGTCATTGTTCTGGTTTGCACCGGTGGTGGACTCCGTGCGAGTTCAGCGGCCGCAGATCGCGTTGGTGCGTGAGGACAAGACCACATTCAATTTCTCGGATATCCAGAAAAAACTGGCCGATATGGCGGCGGCTCAGCCCGAGCCCGAAAAGAAAGAAGAGGACGCCGGGCTGCCCCGGTTTTCTTTGAATAACCTGGTGTTGGAGGACGGCGCGATCACCCTCGATGACAAGGTGACTGGCCGTAAACAACAGATCGACGAGATCAAGCTCGGGGTGCCTTTTATTTCCTCGTTCGGCTATGCCACGGATATCGACGTCGAGCCGCTGGTGCATTTGCGTATTAACGGCAGCCCGTTCGATATGAGGGGCGTGGCCCGACCGTTCGAGGCCGTGCCCTCGTCGACCTTGAATGTGGATTTTCGGGGACTGGAGCTGGAAAAATGGGCAGATGTATGGCCCATGGCTCTGCCGATCAAGGTCGAACGTGCCTTACTGGATTCGAATCTGAAGGTCGTGTTCGAGCAGCCGCGTGATGCGGCGGCAAAGATCCTGGTGACGGGGGATGTGGGACTGCGGCAATTGGATCTGCGCGAGGCCTCGGGCGCGGCATTGGTCCAATGGAGCACGCTGGAGGTGCAGCGGGTCAGGCTCGATATGCTGGCAAAGCAGTTTTCGATTGGTCAGATCGAAATGTGGTCCCCGGTATTGCAGACCAGCCGGGATGCGAATCAGCAGCTGAATTGGCTGCGGGTGGTCGACAAGCTCAAGGCATTGGGAGGGTCGGCGACTGCTGCGAAAGCGGGCAAGCCGGATGCGGTTCGAGCGGCGGACGGTAAATCAGGCAGTGCTAAGGCCGCTGCCGCGGCCCAGACTGCGGATGGCAAGTCGGCCGGGGGCAAGCCTGCTGTGGCGCAGACGGATGGCAAGCCGGCCAGTGATAAGGCGACTGCTGCGGCCAAGACATCGGGACACAATGATGGCGCCCCGCTGCAAGCCGTGGCGGCAACGACAACGGCTGCTGTTGCGCCTGCATCGGGCGTGCCGAGCGCGAACGCGGCTGGCGGAAATGCCTCTGCGGCGTCGGGAAATGCACCTGCCGCGCAGGCCGAGGCCGCCATACCGCCCGCCAAGGAGCCGGACGAATGGCAGATCGCGGTCGATGCGATCAATATTCACGATGCTGAACTGCGTGTGCAGGATGCGGTGACCAAACTCAATACGACGTTTGCTGGCGTTGCGGTCACGGTAGAAAGCGTGCAGTTTCCCCAGCCCGCAAAGCAGCCCATCAATCTGTGGCTGACGATGGACAATCCCGGCGACGGGGGCTGGATACGTGCAAAAGGCCCGCTGATGCTCAGCCCCTTGGGGCTGAAGCTCGATTTCCGCGCGGGTCATCTGGGGCTGGCTCAATATGCGCCCGCGGTGCGCAGTCTGTCGCCGATCCAGGTACTGGATGGTTTGCTCGATGTGCAAGGACTGATCACCGTGGCTCAGCAGGGCAATGCGACGCAAGTCGCCGCGACGGGCGTCAAAGTCGATCTGTCTCAATTGGCCGCGCGTGACGAATCGCAGAAGCCGGCGGTGGACCTGAGCGTGAAACAACTCAGCCTGGCGGCCGATCGGGTGGCGCTCGATGCCACGCCGTCGCCGTTCACTCTGCAGGCCACGGGGGTGCAGGGCGATGGCAGCCTGGCGCTGCAGGGGACCTTGACTACGCAGCCTCTGGCGCTGCAAACCAAAGTGGATTTGCAGAACTTCAACGCGGCGTCGTTGGCGGCCTATGGCGCGTCGAGCTTGAATGCGACCGTGCGTTCGCTGGTTGTGGGTGCCAATGGCGAGGCGGCATTCACCGCGGCGACGGCGAACGCGCCGCTGAAGGCCAATTGGAAAGGCGGCGTGGACATCACTGATCTGCATCTGGCCGACCGAGTGAATCGCGATGACTTTCTGCGGTGGAAAACGCTGGATTTGAGCGGCATGCAGGTGTCGGTCAATGGCGATCAGTTTGCCGCCAATCTGGGCGACGTCACGCTGGATGATTTTTATGGCCGCATTCTGCTCAGTGCCGAAGGCCGTTTGAATGTGATGGACCTGGTGGCCGAGCCGGGGCAGGCCGGCGGGTCGATTACCCAGGATACCCAGACGCGCGGCCGCTCGGCACGCGAGGCCCAGGCCGCCAAGACCGGAAAACTGCCGGATATCGCGTTAAACAGCGTCACGCTGAAAAACGGCCGCATGACGTTTACCGACCATTTCGTCAAACCGAACTATACGGCCCAACTTTCCCGTATCGAAGGCGGTTTGTCGGCGGTGTCGTCGCGTGCACCCAAACCCGCAAAGGTCAATGTGACGGGCCGTGTTTACGACACAGCGCCCTTGTCGATCGGTGGGACGGTGCAGCCTTTTGCCGAGTTTCTGTCGCTGGATCTGAAGGTCTCGGCCAAAGGCGTGGATTTGCCCCGCTTCACGACGTATTCCGCAAAGTATGTGGGATATCCGATCAAGCGCGGCAAGTTGTCGGTGGATCTGCAATACAAGCTCGAAGACCGTGCGTTGCAGGCGACGAACCATGTGGTGCTGAATCAATTGACGTTCGGCGACAAGACGAACAGTCCGGATGCCACGACCTTGCCTGTGATGTTGGCCGTGTCATTGTTAAAGGACAGCAAGGGCAATATCGATATCAACCTGCCGATTTCCGGGTCGCTCGATGATCCTGAGTTTTCCGTCGGCGGGATTATTTTGCGGGTGTTGGGCAATTTGCTGGTCAAGGCGGTGACCTCGCCGTTCTCATTGCTCGCATCCGCGTTTGGCAGCGGCGAAGAGCTGTCGTATATCAATTTCGAACCCGGCAGCGCGGTGTTGGCGGCGGACGCGGACGAGCGTATTTCGACTTTGGCCAAGGCGTTGAATGATCGGCCTGCCCTGAAGCTGGATATCATCGGGCGAGCAGACCCCGCCACCGATGAGGAGGGCTTGCGCCAAGCCTGGGTCGATCGCCAGATTCGCAAAGCCAAGGCCGAGGACACGTCGGGCAAGGGTAAAAAGCCTGATCTCTCTACGGTGACGGTGTCGAGCGCTGAGCGCGAAAAATATCTGGAAGACGTCTACGACGATACCGATATCGAGGAAAAGCCGCGCAATTTCATCGGCATGGCCAAGTCGATTCCGGCCGACCAGATGGAGTCCTTGTTGCGCAAGGCCGCGCCGATCAATGAGCAGTCGCTGGAACGATTGGCGCAGGCCCGTGCGCAGGCCGTGTATGAAAAATTGCAGGAGATCGGGCCTGCCGATCGGATCTTCATTGTGACGCCCAATCTCGAGGGGGGGGCCGGCGAGGGTGACGCTCTGCCGTCGCGTGTGGAGTTTTCGTTGCAATGAGGCGAGGCAGTCAATGTGATTCTTTCGTTGTCATCAAACGCAAGCCCTCGACTTGGCACTATGATGAGGGTTTGGCGGACGGCTCGCGTCCGCGTTTCTGCGTTCACTTGGAGATGTAAATGACAATCAAAGTCGGCGATCGCGTGCCTGATGGCACTCTGACTGAGTTTTTCGAGACCGAAGCCAATGGTTGCTCCCTGGGACCCAATGCGTTTCAGGTCGCAGATCTGGTCAAGGGCAAGACGATTGCCCTGTTCGCCGTGCCGGGCGCTTTTACGCCGACGTGCTCGGCCAAACATCTGCCGGGCTACGTCGAGCAAGCCGCGGCGCTGAAGGCCAAGGGCGTGGACGAAATCTGGTGCGTGTCGGTCAATGATGCGTTTGTGATGGGCGCATGGGGCCGCGAACAGCAGACGGCGGGCAAGATCCGCATGCTGGCCGACGGCGCGGCTCACTGGACGCGGGCGTTGGGTCTGGAGCTGGACCTGGATGCACGTGGCATGGGCATTCGTTCGCAGCGTTATTCGGCGTTGTTGAAAGACGGCGTTGTGACGCAATTGAACGTCGAGGCGCCTGGCAAATTCGAGGTCAGCGACGCGGGCACGATGTTGTCGCAGCTTTAATTTTTTCCGCCGGGGACTATCCCAGCTGCCGGGCCGTCCCAGGGCAATAACATTTCCCTGGTGATGACCCCGGGCACAGGCACAGTCCTTGCGGTGACTTTGCGCCTGGCAAATTCGCGCGGCTTGCGCACCGCGTGGTGCGATGGCACGTTTCTGCATCCCATGCTGACCACGATTTCCTCTTTTTCGTCGCTCTATCTGGCGACGCTGCTGATGCTGATCGGCGGCGGTCTGTTCAATACTTACATGGGGTTGCGGCTGACTGCGCAGTCAGTCAGCGAGATCTGGATCGGTACACTGATTGCCGGGTATTACCTGGGGTTGGTGTGCGGCGCGCGGCTGGGGCACAAGCTGATCATCCGGGTAGGACATATCCGCGCTTTTGTGGCCTGTGCGGCGATTTCGACTTGCATGATTCTGGCGCAGATCATGGTCGACTATATGCCGGTGTGGCTGGTATTTCGCCTCGTGGCCGGCATTGTGATGGTGACCGAGTTGATGGTCATCGAAAGCTGGCTCAACGAGCAAACGGAAAATCATCAGCGTGGCCGAGTGTTTTCGGTCTATATGGTGGTATCCGGGCTGGGTACAGTCCTGGGTCAATTGGTGTTGACCGCATATGGTCCGCTGGATGAGCAGCCGTTGGTGTTGGTGGCGGCCTGCATGGTGTTGTGCCTGGTGCCTATTGCCGTGACGGCCCGTTCACACCCGCCGACGCCCGTGCCGGCCCCCCTGGATCTGCCGTTTTTCCGCCAACGGGTGCCGTTGTCGCTGACGGTGCTGTTTGTCGCAGGGAATCTGTCGGGGGCGTTTTATGGGCTGGCCCCTGTGTTTGCGTCGAAGTACGGGATGACGACGTCGCAGTCGGCGCTGTTTGTGGCGGCGGGAGTGACGGCGGGGTTGTTGTCGCAATGGCCGATGGGGTGGTTGTCGGATCGGATCAACCGTGCGGGGTTGATTCGTTTCAACGCGTGTTTGCTGGTGTTGTTGCCTGCGGTGCTGTGGGGCTGGGTGACCTTGCCGTTCTGGGCGCTGGTGTTGCTGTCCTGTGTGTTCGGGGTGTTGCAGTTCACGTTGTATCCGCTGGGGGCGGCGTTTGCGAATGACCACGTGGAGTCGGATCGGCGCGTCAGTCTGAGCGCGATCTTATTGATGACTTATGGGGTGGGAGCGTGCCTGGGCCCACTCGTGGCGGGGGCGCTGATGTCGGCGGGCGGACCGAATATGTTCTATGTATTTGTGTCAGCGTGTGCATTGATTTTGGTATGGCAGGTGCGGCCGGCGCGGGTGACCGGGGTGCATCAGGTGGATGAGGCACCGGTGCATTTTGTGCCGATGCCGGATAGTTTGCAGAGTTCTCCAGCCTCTGTGACCTTGGATCCGCGGGTGGATATTGAGGCGGATGCGGGGATGGAGATGGTGTCGCCGGAGCCGGATGTGGTGCAGGTGCCGGCTTCTGCTGAGGCCACGGACACCGCAGCGGATGACGCGGCGCTCGATGAGGTGACGGCCACCGCCGAAGCTGACGGCGAACGTTCAGCACAGGCTGGCGGGCGGCCTTGAGGGGCGAGGCCAAGCCTTTGTGCCTACTTTTGGCCGATCATCCAGTTGGCAAAGGTGCTGAACGGCAGTGTGGCCGCCCGCGCCGGATCGCTGACCAGGTAATAGCCGTCGCCGCTGCGCGCGCTGTGCGCCAGGGGTTGCACCAGTTGGCCGGTGGCGAAGTCCTGGGTGATATAGGCGCGCTGCGTCACGGCGATGCCCAGGCCGTCGGCCGCTGCCTGCAGGCACAGTACCGCGTTGGCCAGCGAGAGAAAGCGCGTGCCGCTGTTTGCGGCCAGGCCGGTCGATAGCAGCCAGCGATCCCAGCAGTCCGGCGCAATCATCGAATTCAACAAGGTTTCGCCCAACACGTCCTGGGGCGTGCGCAGGCGCTCGGCCAGCGACGGTGCGCAGGCCAGTACCAACTCGTCAGGAAACAGCAGATCGGCGCGCAGCCCCGGCCAGTTGCCATTGCCCCGGCGCACGACGAAATCGGCGTTGTGCAGATCGGTGTCATCGGCGCGAGCGACGGTGGCAACCTCGATGTCGATGTTGTCATGCTGTGCATATAGCGAGCCCAGCCGGGGCATGAGCCATTTGATGGCGAGGCTGGGAATGACTTTGACTCGAATGCGAGGGTTGGCTCCGGCCTCGCCGGCCTTGGCCAGCACCGACTCAAGTTGATCGAACAACTGGGCGGCCTGTATGGCCAGTTCGGTGCCTGCTGTCGTGAACCCAATGTCGCGACCGTTTTTTTGCACCAATCGCACGCCCAGGTCGGATTCCAGTCGGCGCAACTGATGGCTGACCGCGCTCGGTGTGATGTGCAGGAGTTCGGCGGCCCGCCCAACGCCGCCGCCGCGATGCACGGCATCTAGTACACGCAGCGGGCCGAGGCGGTTTCTCAGTTTGTGCATTGTTGAGATGGATTCAATGATTGAGAAATAAGTTTCCACAGACATCAGGGAGGAAGCGGCCTACAGTCTGTCCTATCCAACAAAACCAAATCAAGTGTCGGATCGGTGTTTGCGCTGCGGTATCGCCGCAAGCGATCCTGCCACGAGGAGACAGAATGACCAAGCCTCATCGACGCCGGGCGATCGCCCGCGCACTGATTCCGTTTGCCTGCGTCGCGCTGTGGTGCTTGCGCACCGAAGCGGCTTACCCTGAGCGTCCCATCAAACTCATTGTGCCGTTTGCCGCGGGCAGTGCGGCCGATACGTTGTCTCGCGTGGTGGCCACGGCATTGAGCGAGCAACTCGGCCAGCCTCTGGTGGTGGACAACAAGGGGGGCGCGGGCGGCACGATTGGCACGGTGGACATCGCGCGTTCCAAACCCGATGGCTACACGTTAGGTATCGCCGCGCAGGGGACTTTTGTCAACAACCAAGTGCTCTACAGCTCGCCAGGGTACGACTCCATCAAGGATTTCAGTTTCATCAGCGAGATCGCCGATGTGCAGAACCTGTTGGTCGTGTCCGAGAAATCGCCTTATCACAGTGCGCCGGCGCTGCTGGAAGCAATCAAGGCCAAGCCGCCGGAGACTTTCCGCTATTCCTCCAGCGGCGTGGGCACCAGTCACCATATCGCCGGCGCTACTGTCGCGCAATATCTAGAAAAGCCGCTCATGCATGTGCCCTATACCGGCGCGCCGCAAGGCTTGAGCGCGATCCTGAGTGGCGATGTGGACATGGGTCTCTACAACATGCCCGCGGCCTTGGGCCTGGTGAAGTCGGGCAAGCTGCGGCCGCTCGCAGTCACCGGCCCGAAGCGTTCGAGCTTGTTGCCCGACGTTCCTACGCTGGACGAGAGCGGTTTGCAAGGCTATTCGGTCACGCTCTGGTGGGGACTGGTGGGTCCGGCTCAACTTCCCCCTGACATTTCGTCGCGTCTGTATGCCGCGCTGGACAAGGTCATGAGCGATTCGGCGTTGCGCGACAAGCTGATCGGCCTGGGATTCACCTTGCCCGATACGCCCATCCCCCAGCCCGCGGCTTTCGAAGCGCTGGTGCGCCAGGATCTTGCCACGTGGATTCCGGTCCTTCAGAAATTGGGCACGGCGGCACAGTGACACCGCGGTAACTTACAAAGGAAACTTCTACTGTGCGATCCCTTTTATTGACGCCGCCGTTGGCGCGTCAACTGGCTGAGTTCGTCCTGTCGACCCGTGTCGGCGACCTCCCGGCTTTGGCGCTCGAGCATGCCAAGATGAGTCTGGCCAGCACGCTTGCCAGTGCCGCCGCCGGATACGGTATCGAATCGGCCCGCATTATCCGTGAGCTGGATCTGGCAGATGGCGGTGCGCCGGTGGCGACCGTGTGGTTTGACAATGCCCGGTTGCCACTGGCGAGCGCGGCGCGTGTGAACGCAGTGGCCAGTGATGCGGCTGCGTCAGATGATAGCGATATGCGTAGCATCGCGCACATCGGCACCATTGTCTCAAGTGCGGCGTTGGCAGTGGGCGAACGTGAGGGATCGACTGGCCACGATGTGCTGACCGCCATGGTGCTGGGCTATGAGATAGCGGGACGCATTGACGAGTCGCTGACACCCGGACGCATGCAGCGCGGTTTTCATGGTTCGTTTTCCACGGTGTTTGGCGCCTGTGTGGCTGCTGGCCTGTTGTTGCGGCTGGATGCGCATCGGCTCGCCCACGCTATTGCACTTTCGGCAACCTCGATCGGCGGTATGGCGATCGCGGCCGACACCAGTTGCGCGCGGGAGTATCACGCCGGGCTGGCCGCCAGCACGGGCGTCCGAGCCGCGTTGGCGGCGCAGTCCGGTTTCGAGGGCGAGCTGGGTGTGTTCGAGCAGCCGCGCGGGTTTCTCGATGCGCTGGGCGGGCTGGCGCGCGAGGACATCGTGCGAGACTGGGGGGGGTCTTGGGACATTGTGACCGACATGGCCATCAAGCTGATGCCGGGTGCGCATCCTTTTCATGCAACCGCCGAGGCCGCGGCCGAGGCCGCACGGGCTGGCGGCCGCATCAGCCCTGACGACATTACGCGCATCGTTGTGTCGGCGGCAGTGCAATGGACCGATTTCAAGGGTGAACCCCATCCTCGTAATCTGGTCGACGCCGCTCATAGTCTGCATTATTTCGTCGCCGCGGCCATTGCCGACGACGGCTTCGCTTGGCAACACATGGACCCGGCCAAGATGGCCGATCCCGTGATCGCTGCGTTGCAAGACAAAGTCGAGTTTGACCCCGACCCGCCGCCACTACCGGATCGCTTTCCTCATCGGCATGGCGGCAGCGTCACGATACATATGAAAGACGGCGCCATGCATCACGCCGCCTGCACAGCGCCTCGCGGAGCAGGTGTGCGTGGCATCGATTGGCGCGACGTGGAAGACAAGTTTTTTCAGCTGTTCCCGCGTGCAGGATTGCCTACAGGTGCGGCCGAGAGCTGCCTGGAAGCGATCATGCATCTGGAACGCGCCGACTCCATCCGTCCGCTGACGCGCTTGCTAAGCAGGTGTTGAGGGTTTTTTGAAGAAGGAGGCAACATGAAACGACGCATCGCATCCGCGCTTGCCAGCATTGCTTTGTGTCTGGGCGTGAATCACGCAGCCCGGGCCGACGACGGTTTTCCTTCCAAACCGGTCACTATCATCGTCGGCGTGGCTCCCGGCGGCAGTCTGGACGCACTGGCCCGGTTGTTGGCCACCGAACTCGGAAAAGTCACGAACAACACCTTTGTAGTAGAAAACGTCACCGGGGCGGGTGGACTGCTGGGGTTTCAGCGGCTGGCTCGATCGGCGCCTGATGGGTACACGCTGATGTTCAGTAATCAGTCCATGGTGCTGATTCCTCTGCTCTATCCCAAGGCCGGTTTGAACATCGTCAAGGACACGACAGCGATCGGCACAGTCGCCAATGTTCCCATGGTGCTCAGTGTGAGCAATCAGAGCGGCATCCAGGATCTGCCCTCGATGTTGGCGGGTATGCGTAGCGGTGCGCTCAAACTGTATTTTGGCTCGGGCGGCCCGGGCACGACCGCGCATCTGGCCGAGGCGTTGTTCTTGCGCATGGCCAATGTGCAGGCCGAACTGCTGCAGTATCGCGGTTCGGGTCCGGCGATTACCGATTTGATGGGCGGCACCATTCAGTCAGTGCTGGATCAGACAGTCACCATGCTGCCGCTGCACAAGGGCAAACAGATCAAGGCCATCGCGGTGGCGTCCAAGGAGCGTTTGCCGCAGATGCCTGACGTGCCGACTTTTGCCGAGGGCGGCCTGCCACAGTTCGATCTGCAGATATGGAACGGCTTGGTCGGGCCCAAGGATATGCCCAAGGATGTGGTCGACAAACTTTCCGAGGCAGTGACCAAGGCAGTGCAGACGCCGGCGTTCCGCGAGCGTATCGATACGCTCGCCGCGCAGATTCCCGCGGATGACGAACGCAGCTCCGCGGGTTTTGCGCGCACGCTGCAACGTGACCAAAAACAATTCGCAGAGCTGGCCAAGCAGATTGGACTGGAGCCTCGCTGAGCCCGTCCGCGAGACAGAGCTGCAATTCGATGGTGTAGCGTGGACGCGGTTCTCCGCGTCCCACAATTGGAGGACAGACATGAGTGAGACGATTTACGGATTCATTGGATTGGGAAATATGGGCGGCCCCATGGCGAAGCGTTTACTCGATGCGGGCAACGTGCTTCACGTGACCGATAGCGACCCGGCGATGATGCGCCGCTTGGTGGAGTGCGGCGCCGTGGCTCACGACAGCGCTCAGGACGTGGGTGACGCGGCCGATGTGGTATTCCTGAGCCTGCCCGATGGCAAGGTGGTCGAGAGTGTGCTGAGTGGCGAGCAGGGCCTGGCGTGGGCGAATCGCGCCAAGTGCGTGGTGGATTTGTCGACCATCGGTCCTGCCGCGGCGCGGCGCGCGTTCGACATTCTGGCCGAGCAGGGTATCGAGTATGTCGATGCGCCTATCAGCGGCGGCCCGACCGGGGCCGAACGCGGCACGCTGGCGGTCATGGTCGCTTGCGCGCCGGCGCGCTACCAAGCGTTGACGCGGGTGTTGGGCCATTTCGGCAAGCCGTTTTATCTCGGCGCCGAGGCAGGCCAGGCTCAGGTGATGAAGTTGGCGAACAATCTGCTGTCGGCGACTGCCGTTGCCATTACCTCGGAGGCCATGGCGCTGGGAGTCAAGGCAGGCTTGGACCCGAGCGTCATGATCGACGTAATCAATGCAGGCTCGGGCCGCAACTCTGCCACCATGGAGAAATTCCCCAAGGCGGTGCTGACGGGCACATTCAATGTGGGTTTTGCGGTCCGCCTGGCACACAAGGATGTGCGCTTGTGCCTGGAAGAGGCCGAGCGCCACGGCGTGCCGATGGTGGTGGGCTCATCGGTGCGCGAGATGCTGGTGATGACCACCGCTATCTGCGGCCACGACGCGGACTATACCGATGTGGCCCGCGTCGTCGAGGATTGGGCCGGCGTGAAGGTGCGTGCGAAATCCTAGATCAGGGTAAATCCTTAGGCAAAATTCCAATTTAGTCGCCATCCAATAATACAATCAGTCTATAGTACAAGAATACAAAAATATGTGAGGCCCACGCTACGTCGGCACATCCTGGCCGGCGCGCGGGAAAAGGAGGCGATGGTATGGGAGTGCTGGAAGGAAAAGTCGCGATCATCACCGGTGGCGCGGGCGGCATCGGCCGAGCTATTGCGCGGGCCTATGTCCGCGAGGGCGCCAAAGTGGGATTACTGGATATCAACGCGGACTTGTTGGCCGAGGCCGAGCAGGAGCTCGCGGGCGTCCGGGCGCTGCCTTGCGATGTATCTGATCGCGAACAAGTGCAGCGCGTGATCAATGCCTATGCGGACCAATCGGGTGGCCTCGATATTTTGGTGAACAACGCGGCCTATTTCTACTATGCGCCGCTGGCGGAAATGCCCGAGGAGCAGGTCTGCAAGATGATCGACGTGGGACTGAAAGGCGCGCTGTGGTCGCTGCAGGCTGCCACGCCGCACCTGATTGCACGGGGCGGCGGTTCTGTCATCAATCTTTCGTCGGTGGCCGTGTCGGTATCGATCAAGAACGCAGCAGTCTATAGCGCTATCAAGGGCGCTCTGGACACCCTGACCCGGCAGCAGGCCGTCGAATTGGGCGGGCACGGTATCCGCGTCAATGCGCTGGCGCCCGGGCCCGTGATCACGCCGGGAGCAAGCTCGGTGATTTCCGAGGAAGGCTGGGCCACGCGTCGACGCCGCACGCCGCTGAATCGGTTGTCAACCAGCGAGGATATAGGCGAAGTCGCCGTGTTTCTGGCTTCGCCCGCCAGCGCGACGGTGGCGGGGGTCACGCTCAAAGTGGACGGAGCGATGACCGTTCTCGGCTATTAACGCGGATTCGCACGTTCCCAAGGGGAGCAGGATGACGCATCCTGACAGACAAGGCGCGGGCGCAGCGCGGGCAATTGTGCGCGCCGCGTTGAATGAGTTACCACCAGCGGATGCGGTGTTGGCGTCGGCCAAACGATGTCTGCTTGATTACCTTTCATGTGCGTTCGAGGCACAGTCGTTGCCATGGAGCGAACAGGCTGCACAGTTGGCGGCGCCCGACGCACACGGCGCGCATCAGATCGGGCGAGCCGGCACCTATGTGTTGGCGGACGCGGCCTTTGCCAATGCCGTCGCGGGCCATGGTCTCGTACGGGAAGACATGCATGCGGCGAGCGTGACACACCTCGGGGTCGTGGTATGGCCGACCGTGCTGGCGCTAGCGGAGCGTCATGCTGTGCCGGGCGCGCGGGTGTTGAGTGCGGCCGTCATCGGTTATGAGGTAGGCGCACGTATTGGCCGCGCGTTGATTACGCCGTCTTTGGCGCGTTTGTTTCGGCCCACTGGGTTGGTGGGGCCGTTCGCCAGCGCAATGGCCGGCGCCCATCTATTGGGCCTGGACGAGGATCAGGCGTTGAACGCATTTGCGCTGGCTGGCAATAGTTGCGTGGGATTGAACGAATGGGCGCACACCGGTGGCAGCGAGATGTATTTCCATCCGGGTTTTGTGGTCCGCAACGCGATGACCTGCCTCGAACTGGCGCGTCTGGGCGCGCAGGCCTCGCCGTCCATTCTGGAAGGAGAGGCAGGCTTGTTCCAGGCCTATGCGCGTGCGCCCATGCCGGGACGGATTACGTTGTTCCCGCATGGCGAGGCTGACATCCTGGAAGTTTTCAACAAGCCGGCACCAGCCTGCAATTTTGCCCAATCACCTTGCCAGGCAGCCTTGCTCGCCTGGCGGAGGGTGCACCGCGACCGGCGCATCGTCGCGGTGCGAGTCGAGACCACGCAAGCCGCGCTGGCATATCCCGGGTGTAGCGCCAAGGGGCCATTTGACTATGCACTGCAGGCCAAGATGAGTATCGCTTTCGGTGTGGCGGCGGTGCTGGCCCGAGGCGCGATCGAAGAGGACAACTACCACCGTCTTGATGACGTCGAGATCGCACGCTTGATCGCACATACCGAACTCGTGCCGGACGACGCTTATACGGCGGCTTTTCCGGCTCGGCAGGGGGCTCGCGTCGTGCTGCTCCTGGATGACGGGGCGCACGTACGGGCTGAACTGGACGACGTGGTGGCAGCCGACGAGGCGCTCATCCGTGCGCGATTCCGCCGCGCCGCGCAAGCGGTGCTCGGAGACGAGAGGGCTGAGCGTATCGAGGCCATGGTCGACGGCTACGAACGCGAGCCCGACGCGGGACTGCTGGCGCGATTGTGCGCCTTGCAGCCGGATACGACACAGACCTGGGACGAGGCCTGACACGATGGACATGACAGAACTGCAAATTCATCTCGAAGCATTCTTGCAGGCACTCACCGCTGGTGTGCTGGTGGGTGGGCTATATGGATTGATGTGCGTCGGATTGGCAATGATCTTCGGCATCATGCGCGTCATCAATTTCGCCCAGGGCGATTTCATGATGCTCGGGATGTATGTGACGTACTACTTTTTCATCCTGTTGGGTGCGCACTGGCTGGCGGGCTCTGTGCTGGGCCCCTATATCTCGGTGTTGCTGGCGGTGCCCGTGATGTTCGGGGTGGGCTATCTGGCGCACCGGCTCTTGATTTCGCGCGTTACGGGCCGGCGTGGTGCGGCGCTCGATGGCGATGGTCACTACGCTCAACTAGTGCTGACGCTGGGCATTGCCCTGATTCTGCAAAACGGCGGCATGATGGTGTTTGGTCCGCAACTGGTGTCGTTGCGCACGCCGCTGTCGAGCAGTGCCTGGGAAATCGGACCGCTATGGGGAGACTACGTCAGCGTGTTCGCCAACAAGGGCCGGGCAGTGGCGGCGTTGATCTCTGTGGCCGCCATTGTGGTGCTCGGCGCATTGATTACGCGCAGTCGGCTTGGCAAGGCCTTGCGCGCCTCGGCTGACAATCCGGTCGCCGCCTCGTACATGGGCATCGACGTCAACCGTTCGTACCGCATCGCCTTTGCGTTGGGCACCTGCGTGACTGCGCTGGCCGGCGGCCTCTTGGCGACCAACTTTCCGTTTCATCCCTTTGTCGGCCTGGAGTACGTGATCATCATGTACGCCGGCGTGGTGCTGGGTGGCATAGGCAGCATCTTTGGCGCCTTCTGGGGAGGCATGGTGATCGGACTGGTGCAGCAGTTGTCGTCGCTGGTGCTGCCCACGCAATTGCAGAACGCGGCGATTTTCGTGTTCTTTCTGTTGATCGTGATGTTGCGGCCGCAAGGACTATTCGGCCGCGTGTCGGAGCGAACCTGATGAAACGATTGCCGACTTCTTTGACCTTGCTGCTGGTCGCCGCGATCTACTTGGCCGCCGCGTTGCTGGCGAGCAATGCGTACCATCAACTGATCTTTACGCTGGTGCTGGTGTGGGCGTGCTTTGGCTTGTCGTGGAACATGCTGAGCGGTTATACGGGCCTGGTCTCGTTTGGCCATGCTGCATTTTTTGGCCTGGGGGCCTACGCGGCGGTATTGGGACAAGTCTATCTAGGTCTGTCGCCTTGGATAATGTTGCCGCTGGCCGGTGTGATCGGCGCGGTGGCTGGAATTCTGGTCGGGCTGCCGACGTTTCGGTTGCGCGGACATTATTTCGCGCTGGCGATGCTGGCGTATCCACTGGCATTGTTATATGTGTTCGAGTGGCTGGGGCTGCAGGAAGTGACCTTTCCGATGCAGCGTGAGCATCCGGCGCTGTATATGCAGTTTGCCGACCGGCGTTACTACACGGTGGTTGGCCTGATCATGCTGCTGGTGTTTGTGCAAATCACTCTGTATGTGGAGCGAACGCGATTTGGTATGGCGCTCATCGCCATCAAGCAAAACGAAGCCGCGGCTGAAGCCGCCGGTATCGACACGCTGCGATGGAAATTGCGCGCCATCACGTTGAGCGGCGCCATTGCTGGTGTCACGGGGGCGTTTTATGCCGTGGTGCTGCTGGTGGTCACGCCGGTGTCGGTGTTCGGCATGCTGGTGTCGGCGCAGGCGCTCACGGTATCGATGTTCGGTGGCGTGGGGACGGTGTGGGGGCCAATCATCGGTGCGGCCATTCTGGTGCCCTTGGGCGAGATCCTGCATGCCGAGCTGGGCTCGACCTATCCGGGTATCCAGGGCGTGATCCTGGGCGTTGCCATCATCGCCGTGATTCTGGCAGCGCCGGAAGGCGTGTTCTGGAAACTGCGCGACACGTTGCAACGGCGCCATCGCGCGCCAACGCCGGCTGCGCCGTCAGAGCAGACCACGTCAACGCAGCGGCCCGCCAAGCTGTCGCGGCCGGTGCGGCCTGCGATGTCGGCCGACGACATCATCCTCGACGTACAGTCTGTCTCGCGCAGCTTTGGAGGACTCAAGGCCGTGCAAGATGTCAGCTTTTCGGTGCGCCGAGGCATGATCCTGGGGATTATCGGCCCTAATGGCGCGGGCAAGACCACGCTGTTCAATCTGCTCAACGGCTTTTTGCAGCCGGATACGGGCAAGGTGATCGTCAATGGTGTAGATATGGCGGGCCGCAAACCGCATGCATTGTGCGCGGCGGGGGTGGGACGAACTTTCCAGATAATGCGGCCTTTTATGCGGTTGACGGTGGCGCAGAACGTCAAGGTGGGCGCCTACGTGCGCGCCAAAAATGAGGCGCAGGCTGAGGCGTTTGCGGCGCAGGCCATCGCGCGGGTCGGTCTGTCCGATTGCGCAGAGAAAATCGCCGCACTGCTGACCACCCGTGAATTGCGATTGATGGAGCTGGCTCGCGCGGTGGCTGGGCAACCCGAGTTGTTGCTGTTGGATGAAACCCTGGCGGGCCTCGGGCACGGCGAGGTCGATGACATTGTCGATGCGATCCACGCGCTCGCGGCTGAGGGCGTCACGATTGTCATCATCGAGCACACCATGCAGACCATGGTGCACCTGGTCGATGAGTTCCTGGTGCTGGATCATGGACAGGTGCTGACTCGTGGCGATCCGCTGTCGATCACGCAAGATCCACAGGTGGTCCAGGCCTATCTGGGTAAGAAGTGGAGCGCGCAACATGCTGCTTGAAATCAATGAACTGACGGCTGGCTATTCCGCAGTGCCGGTGCTCAAGGGGGTGTCGGTGGCAGTTGGCGAGGGGCAGTTCGTCTCTGTTGTCGGCCCAAACGGAGCGGGCAAAAGCACCTTGTTCAAGACCATTTCCGGCAGCGTGTCGGCCCGTTCGGGGAGCATACGCTTCGATGGGCGGGACCTGTTGACCGTGCCCAGTGATCGGCGGCCTCACTTGGGCATCGCTCATGTGCCCGAGGGGAGGCAAGTATTCGCCTCGATGAGCGTGTTGGAAAACCTGGAAATGGGCGCTTATACCGAGGCCGGCCGGCGCGATTGGGAAAGCAATCTGGAACGCATCTATGCATGGTTTCCCGTGCTCAAACAGCGCAGCCGGCAATTGGCGGGCACGCTGTCGGGAGGCGAGCAGCAAATGGTGGCCATCGGCCGCGGGCTGGCCTCGTCGCCACGCTTGTTGATGCTTGACGAGCCGTCAATGGGGCTGTCGCCCGCCATCGCCGATTTTATTTTTGAACGCCTGATCGACATTCGCCGAGAGGCGAATCTGACCCTCCTGTTAGTGGAGCAGCGGGTAGCGGAGGCGCTGCAATATGCCGACCGGGGCTATGTGCTGGAAACCGGATGCGTGGTGCTGGAAGGCACGCATCAAACACTGCAGGCTGATGACCGGGTGCGTCGCGCCTATCTTGGGATGTAGCACACATGCCGCCCCGAACCAAGGCGGAAGAAAAGCGAGGAGATCAACATGAAAAAGCAATCCATGGTGGCCAGTGTCGTGAGCATGGCCTTGGGCGCCAGTTTGTTGCTGGGCGGCGGTGCTCTGGCCGAACCGGCTCCCGTGAGCGTTGGCCTGATCGCGCCCATGTCGGGCATTTACGCGCGTTATGGCCAAGTCATGCGTATGGGCGCTGAAATGGGCGTCAAAGACATTAACGACCAAGGTGGAATCAAGGCGCTGGGCGGTGCCAAACTGAAGCTGATAGTGGTGGATTCCGGCGACTCCACCGAAAAGGCCAAAAGCGCAGCGGAACGAATGGTCGCCGATTATCCAGGCCTGGTCGCAGCGACCGGTGCCTACCTGAGCTCATTCACCTTGGCCGCAACCGAGGTGACTGAGCGTGCCGAGTTGCCAATGCTGACGTTGTCGTACTCTGACCTGATTACTTCGCGCGGATTCAAGTACGTGTTTCAGACCTCGGCGCCAGCCGGCAAGCAGGCTGAGATCGCGCTGCCGAGCATCCTGGACCTGGCGCAGCAAGCCTCAGGCAAGCGGCCCAAGACGGTGGCCATCGTGACCGACAATACCGCCGCCTCGCTGTCGACGGTCAAGGCCCTGAAAGACGGCCTTTTGAAGAAAAATGGCTTGGAGCTCGTTGTCGACGAGACCTTCACGCCGCCGCTGGCGGACGCGTCGTCCTTGATCCAGCGCGTGCGTTCGCGGCGTCCCGATCTGCTGTTTTTCCTGCCCACGGTGATCTCCGATGCCAAGCTCATCCTTGAAAAGATGAACGAGACCAATGTAAAGGTGCCGGTGATTTCTTTTGGCATCGCCATCGCCGAGCCTGAAGTGCTGAACACCGTCAGTCCGGCGTTGCTCAATGGCGTCATGTCGGCCGTGGGCAATTGGGGAGCCAAGGGCCAGGAAGCCCTGATCCAGCGGATGAAGACCGAATACAAAGAACCGTGGATGACGCAGAACGCCATCTCGACCTATGGCGATATGTGGATCATGAAGGCGGCTTTGGAACGCGCTGGCAAAGCCGATCGCGAGGCGGTCGGGCAGGCGATGCACACCCTGGACGAAGGTCCCAGCCGGTACTTTCCTGGGGGTGAGATCAAGTTTGATGAGGCGGGGCACCGCATTGGCGCGACGCTTACCGTGATCCAGTGGCAGGACGGTGTGCCGGTGACCGTATTCCCGCAGGAACAGGCTGTCGCCCAGCCCATTTGGCCCGGCAAATAGCACACTCTCGCGCCATGGCGGCACATAACGGCGCATCGATGATGATGGAGGTAATTTCATGCAGCAATCTGATCGGTTTTCCGAGGGCTTCGAGAATCGCAAAACGGTCCTCGGCGCAGATCATGTCGAAAAATCGTGGTCGGCCGCCGACGAGTTCAATCGGCCCATGCAGCGGCTGGTGACAGAGTACTGTTGGGGTGAAGTGTGGGGGGACGATACGTTGTCGTTCAAGGTGCGCAGTATGGTCAATCTGGCCATGCTCACCGCCATGAGCCAGCACCACGAACTGGCCGTGCATGTGCGAGGGGCGCTGCGCAACGGCGTCACCACGGAGGAGATTCGCGCTGTGTTGACGCAGGCGGCGGTTTATTGTGGCGCGCCCCTCGGATTGGCGGCATTCCGGGTCGCCTCCGAGGCCATACGGGCATACGAGGTGGAGAGCGCGGCACAGGCCACTGGGAATAAGCAATGAACCGGACGCGAGTAGGCTTTATCGGTCTCGTCGACGCTGGCATATCGGGTGGTGCCTCGCTGAACGCCGCAGGTCCCGCGGCCTGCTTTGGCCTGGCCACTGCGCTGGGTTATGGCGACCAGATCAGCAATCGTGTGGTGGACGCCATCGGCGACGTATCGGGCGGCGTTCGTTTGAAAAGCGCTTCAACAGCGGAGTAAAAGGTCATGCAAGTATTTCACGGCAGAGATCAGGGCAAGCCCTCGGAGCAACGCGGTGCGACGTTCACAGGGGTTGTGTGGGCTGATCCGGTCATGCCCCCGGAGGACAACGTTGGCATCAATCACGTATTTTTTTCGCCGGGCGCACGCACGTTCTGGCATACACATGAGTATGGCCAAGTGTTGCATGTGACATCGGGCCGCGGCTGGATATGCTCCGATGGTGACGAGCCTCAGGAAATCCGCCAGGGCGACGTGGTGTGGATTCGACCCAACGAACGTCATTGGCATGGTGCGGCCGCCGATACGTTTATGACGCACTTGGCCATCTCGCTGGGCGAGGCCGATTGGCAGGAGGAATTGCCCCAGTCCGAATACCCCAAAGCGCAACGCTGAACCACGTTTGATATTGCAGAGGAGACGTCATGATTATCGAAACGCGTATTTACCATTGTTTGCCGGGCCGCCTGCCGGCGCTGCACGAGCGCTTTACCAGGACGACGCTGGATTTTTTCAAGAAATACGGTATCAAGCCCATAGGGTTCTGGACAACGCTGATCGGTCCCAGCAACCACGCGCTGACCTATTTGTTGGAATGGGAAAGCCTCGAGGAGCGAGAGCGCAAGTGGAATGCCTTTCAAGCGGATCCCGAGTGGATCGCCAAACGGGCCGCCAGCGAAGCCGAGAAGCCCATCGTGGAGCGCGTCGAAAACCATATTCTCGTCCCGACCGATTATTCTCCCATGCGTTGATTGACCGGCGGCGCGCCCGGTGCCAGACATCGGGCGTGGTTCAAGCGGGCATCATCAGGAAGATCGCCGCTGCCGCGATCAAGAGGCCCAATAGGTTGATGCGGCTGAGCGGCTCGCGAAAGGCTAGCGCTCCTACTACTGTGCCTGCTGCGATCACGCCCATGTTCATGGAGGCGAAGACCAGGGCGGGGTTGTCGGGCAGGGATTGATGGGCGCGGATGTAGGTGACGATGTTGCCGAAGTTCAGCAGGCCCAGAATGACGCCGGCGAGCAGGTGGCGAGGATGCCAGGCGATGCGGCGGATGAGCAGGTAAGCGGTCATGGCGATGCCGGCCAGGACCAACGCGATGAGGAGCGCGCCCGCAAAGGCGGTGCCGGTTTTGGCGACTTGTTTGAACAGGATGTCTACAAGGCCGTAGGTGATCCAGACGCCCAAGGGCCATATCCAGGTGTGTGAGCCGGCAGCGATGTTGGTTGTATGGTCGCGGCGTCGTAGGATGCAAAACAGGGCGGTAAAGGCTAATGCGATGGCGGCGGCTTTGTGCCAGGTGATGTTTTCGCCGAACAGCAGGAAGGCCGCCAGCAAAGGCAGGAACAACGATAAACGCTGCGCGGCGTCGCTGCGGACGATACCGGCATGGCGCACCGATTGCGCCATGGCGATGAAACCGGTGGGCAGGATGATGCCCAGGGTCAGTAGCAGAGGCCAGGACTGGATGGCGGATTCGACTTGGGCTGTTGTGGGGCCTAGCACTATTGCGCTGAGTATTGCTGTGACGGCGTAGTTCGCCGCGATGGCTTGGCGTATGGCGATGTCGTATCGACGAGCGACTTTAAGCAGAACGGCAACGCTGACGCTGCAGGCCACGCTGGCGATCAGGTACAGCAATCCGGATGTGAGTGAAGGCATAGGCTGTGATGCGAGAGTCAGAGGGTTGTCCGGAGAGATGAGCGAGGCTCGATCAGAGATGAGACAAATACGAGCCAGGCGTCCTGATCAGAGGACCGGGACCAAGCCATTAAGCGGCCTCGGCGTGCAGGCCCAGGCGTTCCATCAGGCGCTGGTCGGCTTGTACCTGCGGATTGCTGGTGGTCAGCAGCATGTCGCCGCAGAAAAGCGAGTTGGCGCCGGCCAGAAAGCACAGAGCTTGCAAGGTGTCGCTCATGGTTTCGCGGCCGGCGGACAGACGCACGTGTGCGCGCGGCATGGTGATGCGGGCGACGGCGATGGTGCGCACGAATTCGAATGGGTCCAAGGCGTCGGTGCCGGCCAGTGGGGTGCCTTCGACTTGTACGAGGTTGTTGATGGGCACGGATTCGGGGTACGGCGCCAGGTTGGCTAATTGAGCGATGAGGCCTGCACGTTCGTTGCGTGATTCACCCAGGCCGACGATGCCGCCACAGCAAATGTTCAATCCGGCATGGCGCACACGGTCCAGCGTGTCGAGACGATCCTGATAGGTGCGGGTCGAGATGATCTGGCCGTAGAACTCGGGCGAGGTATCGAGATTGTGGTTGTAGTAGTCCAGTCCGGCAGCTTTGAGTTGTTCTGCCTGGCCTTCACGCAGCATGCCCAGCGTGACGCAGGTCTCCAGCCCCAGGGCTTTGACTGCGCGGATCATTTCGGCGACCTGGTCCAGGTGGTGCGGCTTGGGACTGCGCCAGGCGGCGCCCATGCAGAACCGCTGTGCGCCGCCCGCCTGGGCGGCACGAGCGGCCTGCAGGACGTCGTCCAAGGGGATCAGTTTGTCGGCGGCGAGGCCGGTGTCGTAGTGCGCCGATTGGGGACAGTAGGCGCAGTCCTCCGGACAACCGCCGGTCTTGATCGAGAGCAGGCTGGACAGCTGGATCGCGTTGGCATCGAAATGCTGGCGATGGACCTGCTGGGCTTGGTAGAGCAGGTCCATGAACGGCAATTCGAACAGCGCCAGGATGTCTTCGTGGGGCCATGCTACACCGGTGGGAGCAGGCAGCGGTTTGGCGATATCGGAAACGGGAACAGTGGCGACTTGCAAGACGATCCTCCAGCGAGAACGATGCCGCGGCAATGGTTGCGGCTTGAGCAATAGCGGCGGATCGTAAGAACGGTATTCCGGAATGGCAATGGCTGGATTTTGGCCGGAATTGAGGGGGCGTAGACGGTAGTAGGTAGGGATTCGCTGCGTGTTGCGCCAGAGAGCTCATTAACGTGCCGCGATCTCCCGAGATAAGTTCTGCCGGATATTGTGTGTCATTTTGTAAATTCCCTCTGCGCTGCATGACAGCACATAGACAGGCCAGGCCATGAATTCGTCGACGGTTTATGCGCATTCGTCGAAAAACAGTAGCTGGCCTTTGCGGCTGAGCATACTGTCAGTCTGGCCGCGGTCTCAGATCACAGTGCGGCGTAGATGCGAGAGCGGTGGAGGCGATGTCGAGTCATGGCGCAATGTGGACGCGGGGACGATGGCCTTCATGTCAAACCATCGCGCGGCGCAGGCGCAGGGATGCGGTACGGCCCAGGATGATGGGGGCAATGTTGTTGTGAGTGAAGGTGATTTCGGCCTGTTCGCCGGGCCGTTGGGAGACGTGGGCAATATGGTCCAGATTGATGATCATCGACCGGGAGACCGCGCAGAACGGGGGCGTGGGCAATTGCGGCACCAGACGCTTGAGTGTGATGTGCATCAGTTCATTGGCATGCGCAGCACTGCACAGCAGGACATAGTCTCCTTGTGCCTGGGCGATGGTCAGGTCCTGGATTTTGATGATGCGTGTGCCGTTTTTGGTTTTGGTGGTCAGGTAGGTGCTGCCACTGCTGCGCGATTGCAGACGGGTCAGGGTCTGGGTCAGGCGTTCGGGGCTGACGGGTTTGAGCAGATAGTCCACCGCAGCGATATCGAAGGCCTGCGCACCGTAGTCGTCGTGTGCCGTGACGAAAACGACGGCTGGCGCGGGATCCAGTCCGGGCAGCAGGTCGAATCCGGTGCCGCTGGACAGTTCGATATCCAGGAAGAGAACATCCGGGCGGAATTCGCGGATCATGGCCTGGGCTTGATCGGGGGTGGAGGCTTCGCCCTCGATATGGACCATGGGGAATTGTTCGAGCAGTCGGCGCAGATAGCGGCGTGCGGGCGCTTCGTCATCGATGATCAGCACGCGTAACATTGGTTCTCCTTGGGAGCCTGATGATGGCGAGCTAGCTGAGCGTGGGCAGCGAGCGACCAGACGATGGGGCGCAAATGGGCAGCGCCTGCACAGCAGGGGCTAAATATAGGCCATGTTGAGCTTGTCGGAAATCCGTAGCGGCCCGTAGTCGTAGTCGGTACGTCCAATAAGGTGTAGGGAGATGTTCTCATGATTTTTGTGCCCATCGGTCAGGCGTTGAGCCTGGGGGAATCGTCGGTGGCATTCTGGCGCGCCCAGGTGGTTGGGTGGTGCGTGCTGGCGATCATCGGCTTTTGTATACGGCTGGTGGTGTTTGCGAATGCGACGGTCGCGTTTTGGCTGACCGTGGGGGTAGAGCCATTGGCGTTTGCGATCACGAGCGCCGTGGCCGTCTTTCACGGGCGCCATCCCAGGCCGAATGCATCGATCCAGGTGCTGGCCAGTGCGGTGTTGCTGTGCCTGGCGACGTCGGCGGTGTTGGCGGGGATCGCTTATGGGATACATCAGATGTTCGGCCCGGAGATCCGGTATGTGATGCCGGTCGATCAGTACCGGTTGGGCTTCATCTACTACATGGGTATCTTGTCGATCTGGACGCTGATCTACTTTGGCGTGTCGGCAGAGCTGGCTGTACGCACTGAGCGTATTTCGAAGATGAAGGCCGAGACGCGTGCCTTGCGGCTCGAGCTGGAATATCTGAAGCTGCAGATCGAACCGCATTTTCTGTTCAATGCGCTGAATACGATTGTGGCGGAAATCGCGGATCGTCCTGCGATCGCCGAGGAAATGACGCGCCGGTTGGCGGCCTATCTGCGTTATTCGCTGGATCGGCGCGGGCGCGGGATGTGTCGGCTGGAAGAGGAAATCGAAGCAGCGGAAACGTATATCCGCATTCAAGCGCTGCGTTTTGATAAGCGGCTGGAGTATCGATGCCAGGTGGATCCTGCCTCGCTGGAATTACTGGTGCCGCATATGACGATGCAGGGGCTGGTGGAGAATGCGATCAAGCATGGCATGCGATCTGAACACGATCACTTTCTGATCAATGTCAGGACGCGGGTGCAGGGCGATGAATTGATTGTCGAGGTGGACAATCCGGGGCAATTGCATGCACCGTATGATTTGGCGCGCAGTGGTGGCGGGCTGGGGAATCTGTGCCGCCGGTTGGCGTTGCGTTACCCGGATCGGCACAGTTTTTCTCTGGAACAGCGTGCGGACAAGATCGTGGCTGAGGTCCGCATGAAGGGCGAGCCGTTGTTGTTATAGGGCCGCGATTCCGAACGCTTCGCCTTTTTCTACGATGCGTTGGGCCTGTTTGACGACGGGCGCATCGACCATGCGGCCTTCGAAGGTGCAGGCCGAGCGGCCTTTGGCTTCTTCTTCCTTGAATGCGGCGATGAGGCGGCGTGCGCGTGCGACGGCCTCGGGCGAGGGGGCGAAGGCAGCGTTGGCAATGGCGACTTGCGCGGGGTGGATGCAGAAGGCGCCTTCGAATCCCAACGCTGCGCCGCGCTCGACGGTTTTCTGAAAGGCATCGCGGTCTGCAAAGTCGGCGACTGAGCCGACGAAGCCTATGGGGGCGATGCCTGCTCGACGGCATGCGGCGACGGCCATGACGTTCGGCACGTAGAGGGTGTCGGGGGTAACGGCCATTTGCAAGGAGACGGCGAGGTCTTCGGCACCGACGATCAGGCCGCAGATGCGTGGGTGCGCGGCGGCGATGTCGTGCATGTTGTGCAGGCCTTCGGCGTCTTCGACCATGACGATCAGGCGGGTGGTGCCCAGCGGTATGCCGCGTTCGGTCTCCAATTCATCGATGATTTCTGCGACGGATTGTACGAAGGCGGGGTTGGGGACTTTGGGCAGGGTCAAGGCTTGTACATGCGGGCCTATGCTGGCTTCGATGTCGCGTAGCAGCTGCCGCCAGGGGCGGTTGACGCGCACGATGACGTCTTTGCCTTGGTCGTGGCATAGCTTGGCGACGCTGGTGACGCGTTCGCGGGCTTGGTCTTTTTGGTCGAGGGCGATGCTGTCTTCCAGGTCTAGCTGGATGGCGTCGGCGGGTTGCTTCAGGGCGCTTTGGATGAAGCGGTCGTTGACGATGGGGACGAAAAGCATGGAGCGCCAGGTGAAGACTTTGCTCATGGTTAGGCCTCGCTTTTGGTTAGGGATGGGGGGCTTTTTATGTCTGAGGGTGGGTTTCTTAAGTCGCAGGGGGCCGTCATATCAAGGCCGCGCCGGCCCTATCGTCCGGTCTGGCCGCCTGCGCGGCCAGACTTCCCTTCACCAAGCATGCCAGGCGGGGCGGCTGGGCAAACTCGCTCCGCTGCGCTCCACTCAAACATGCCCAGCCGACTTCCCCCCGCCTGGCATGCTTGGTTCGGCGGACTCTACGGGCCGGCGCGGCCTTGATATGACGGCCCCCTGCTGGCATTGTTAGAGCCGCCTCGCTTTGGCTCGCTCTGGTTTTTGGTTTGCGTTAGTTTGATTTAGTTGAGTCTAGCTGGACATGTTCCAGTTCGGCCAGGATGTCTGCTGTGT
Organism: Bordetella genomosp. 4; assembly: GCF_002261185.1. GTDB lineage: Bacteria > Pseudomonadota > Gammaproteobacteria > Burkholderiales > Burkholderiaceae_B > Bordetella_A. Next base: position 56,711 of record NZ_NEVQ01000019.1, on the reverse strand, counting down.
GTTCGCCTAGGGTGGGGGCGGGGCGGCGGAATACGCCGGGGCTCGCGGATAGGCGCGGGATGATGTTGTGCATGGGGACGCTGCCCATGTCGGCGTCGGGGACGTGGACGATGGCTTCGCGGCCTGTGACGTAGGGATGGTCGATCAGGTCTGCGACGGAATAGACGGGGCCTGCGGTGACGCCGGCTTTTTCGAACAGGGCCAGGTTGTCGTCTTGATCGCGCTGCGCGACGAAGCTTTGGATGATTTCGTCCAACAGGTCTTTGTTTTGTACGCGCACGTCGTTGTTCTCAAAACGTGGATCGGTCTTGAGTTCGGGCATGCCGATGGTGTCGAAGATGCGCATGGCCATGGATTGCATGGAGCCCGACATGGCAATATGTTTGCCGTCTTTGCACACGTAGACGTTGCGCGGCGCGGTGTGCGCGGACTGATTGCCCGAGCGTAGGGTGGGCGTGCCGGTGGCCTGGAATTTTGCGGCTTCGGACGAGATCAGGGAAAAAATCGGCTCGAACAGCGACAGGTCTACGATTTGGCCGACGCCGGTTTTTTCTGCACTGCGCAAGGCGGTCAGGACGCCTGCTGCGCCGTACATGCCGGCGATCATGTCCGCCATGGCCAACGGCGGCAGGGCAGGAGGTTTGTCGGGGAATCCGTTCAGGTAGGCGTAGCCGGACATGGCTTCGACCAATGTGCCAAAGCCCGGTTTGTGGCTGTAGGGACCGGTCTGGCCCCAGCCTGATACGCGCGCGATGACCAATGCTGGGTTCAATGCGTGCAGCACGTCGGGCGATAGGCCCATTTTTTCTAGACCGCCCGGCACGAAGTTTTCGATGAGCACGTGCGAGCATTTGATCAGCTTTTTGAGCTGTGTCAGGCCCTCTTCGGATTTGATATCCAGTGCCAGCGAACGCTTGTTGCGGCCGTAGACTTTCCAGTACACCGCCTGCCCGCCTTCGCGCCAATGACGCAGGTCGTCGCCTTTTTCGGGGCGTTCGACTTTGATGACGTCCGCGCCGAAATCAGCCAGGAATACGGACAGCATATTGCCGGCTACCAGGCGAGACATGTCGACGACTCTGATGTCTGCGAGCGGGCCTTCCTGGTCGGGGGTGAATGCGTGAGTTTGAGCGGTTTGTGTCATGGATGTCAGTTCACTTCTGCGCCGGTTGATTTGACGATGGTGCTCCAGAGTTTCAGGTCGTCGTTCAGGCGTTTCGTGAGTTGTTCGGGGTTGTCGTTCAGCGGTTCAACGCCCAGGTCGGCATATTTTTTCTTGACGTCGGGATCAGCCAATACGCTCTCGGTGGCCTTGTAGAGCGTATCGATGACGTCTTTGGGAGTGTTCTTGGGCACGTACATGGCGATCCACAGTTCGCCGTTGTAGCCGGGGATCTGTTCGCCGATGGCTGGTACGTCCGGCAGTGCGGGGTTGCGTTCTTTGGTGCTGACGCCCAGCGCGCGCAGTTTGCCGGCTTTGATCGTGGCGATCGACGAGGGCAGGCTGGCAAAGATGATGGGCACTTGTCCGCCGAGGACATCGGTCATGCCGGGGGCGACGCCGCGATAGGGGATGTGTTCCAGTTTCAGCCCGCCTTTTTCATCGAGCATGGCGCCGAGCAGGTGATTGAGTGTGCCGTTGCCCGCGGAGGCGTATTGGTATTTGCCGGGGTTGGCTTTTACCAGTGTGATGAATTCAGCCATGGTATTGGCTGGAAACGAGGGGTGAACGCACAGCACGTTGGGTACGCTGCCTACGGCGGCCACGGGCGCAAAGTCTTTGATCGGATCAAAGCCTGGGTCTTTGTAGATGGCGGGATTGATCGCTTGGGCGCTGCTGATCGTGAACAGGACGGTATAGCCGTCGGGTTTTTCACGGGCGGCTTGAGCGGTGCCGATATTGCCGCCTGCGCCGGGCTTGTTTTGTACGACAAAGGGCTGGCCGAGTTTCTGCGCCAGTTTGTCGGAAATCAGGCGCGCCACGATGTCGTTGGTGCCGCCCGGTGATTGCGGGACGATGACGTTGACGGGTTGGCTAGGGTAGGCGGCGTGGGCGCTCGTGCTGGCGACGCCCATGCCAACGGTGATGGCCAAGGCGGCGGCGAGTTGTTTTAGGAACATGATCAATGTCTCCGGAATGTTTTCCTCTATTCTTCATGCAAATCTGATATAGGTAAAATAGTATAAAAATATGGATTGCATATATGTTTATGTATAGGCGAGACGGCGTGATCTATTGCGCCAGCCGTAGACGCGAGCACCTATGACGCTGACCCAATTGCGCTATTTCCTGGCTGTCATCCGTTGTGGCAGCATCTCTGGCGCGGCGACGCAAATCCATGTGGCGCAGCCCGCGATTTCCCAGCGATTGCGGCAACTGGAGCAAGAGCTCGGCCAAGTATTGTTCAATCGGCTGCCACGCGGGATCGAGTTGACACCCGCGGGTCATCATCTGAAAGCCCATGCGTTGGAGATCCTGCGCCGGGTTGATTCTGTGCAGGACGATTTCAAATCCTCCGATGTCAATCCCATCGGTCGCGTTACGCTGGCCATGTCTACGGCGGTCAACACGAAATTCTGTGTCGAGGTGCTGGAGCAGGCGGCTCGCAGTTATCCCAACATCAAGCTCACGCTGACCGAGCATATGAGCGGCACCTTGCTCGAATGGGCGGAAAGCGGCCGAGTCGATCTGGCGGTGGTGTACGACGTGCCGGGTAATACGCCGTTGGCGGTGCATAGCCTGGGGAAAGAGGATCTATACCTGGTCACGGATCCTGCATTCAAACAGCGGTTGCCGGAAACGGTCTCGTTGGCGGACATTGCCGATTTGGGGCTGATTTTGCCGGCCTTTCCACAAACGCTGCGATTGATGATCGAGCGTACGTTCGCCGAACACGTGGGACGGGCACCCAACGTCATGCTGGATGTGGATTCCACCTATGCCATCAAGAAACTCGTCTCGGCAGGAAAGGGCCAGAGCATTTTGTCTGCGCATTCGGTGGGCGACGAGATCAAACACGGTGAGCTCGCGATCACGCCGATCGCGAATCCGTCGGTGAGCCGCACGATCAATCTCGTCACGTATCGTCCGCGCGCGAATGATGCCGCGGTTCGTGCCGTGCATCGCGTGGTCGAGGCGGTGTTGGGGGCGAGTGGGTAGATTCAGGGCGCCCCAGTCAGCCCGGCCTGTGCAGGCATATTGCGTAATGGAAAACCGGTAAGATGCCGTGGTTGCCGTTCGCTTTTTTCAATGCACGATGTCTTTGCCTGAACCTACACCCGTAGATGATGCTTCGGGCCAGCCCCAGTTGCGTCGGACACGTGATGCGCTGACATTGCAGTTCAGCGGCTCCGCCGCCGTGCAAAGCAGTATGTCCCTGCTTAACCCGTACGCGCTCGAGTTCGAGTACACGCGGTTGATGATGGGTTTTCTGCTGTTTGATCCTGATCCTGCGCACATGTTGATGATCGGCTTGGGCGGAGGATCATTGCCGAAGTTTTGCCATCGCTATCTGCCGCAGACGTCGATCGATGTGGTCGAGATCGATCCTGATGTCATCGCGTTGAGAGACGCTTTTCACGTGCCTCCCGACGATGCGCGGTTTCGTGTAATTGCCGCGGACGGAAAAGACTATCTGCATGACGGGCCCACGCCGGTGGATGTGCTGCTGGTCGACGCCTACGACGGGCAGGGCATGCCGGCGGCATTGTGCGAGCAGGCATTCTTCGACGACTGTCATGCCGCGTTGCTGCCTGACGGCATTCTGGTCGTGAATCTGCATCTAGAGAGCGAATCGTATCCGGTTTGCCTCGCATTTCTGCGCGAGGCCTTTGGTACGTCGCTGTTCGAAGTCGTCGACGACGATATGACCAACAGCATTGTGTTCGCATGCAAGGGCGAGCGCTTTGACGATATGGATCTGCGCACGGCATTGCGAAAGCCCGATGGCATGAGCAAGGACGCGTGGCGGCAGTTGCAGCCGACTTTCAAGCTTATCGAGGCGACGCTGATTCTGCGTTGAGCTGTATTGCCTGAAAATAAAAAAAGCCCTTGAATAAGGGCTTTTTTTGCCGCCGGGCCGCCCCAAGGCTAAAAACGCCCCCTTGGGGGGCAGCAAGCCGAAGGCGCAGCGTGGGGGCATTTCCTGAATTCTTTGGCGGAGCGGACGGGACTCGAACCCGCGACCCCCGGCGTGACAGGCCGGTATTCTAACCAACTGAACTACCGCTCCGCAGCGGTGTACTGCTAATACTGCAACCAACTAAAAAAGCTGGCGTCCCCTAGGGGATTCGAACCCCTGTACTCACCGTGAAAGGGTGATGTCCTAGGCCTCTAGACGAAGGGGACTCGGACTGCTGTACTGCAAACTGGTGGAGGTAAGCGGGATCGAACCGCTGACCTCTTGCATGCCATGCAAGCGCTCTCCCAGCTGAGCTATACCCCCAAACATCCTACTTTACTGCGAAGGGCCAGCGGCGTAAGCACGCTGGCCCTTGGAATTTTTGGCGGAGCGGACGGGGCTCGAACCCGCGACCCCCGGCGTGACAGGCCGGTATTCTAACCAACTGAACTACCGCTCCGCAGCGGTGACCTACTGATACTGCAACCAACTAAAAAAGCTGGCGTCCCCTAGGGGATTCGAACCCCTGTACTCACCGTGAAAGGGTGATGTCCTAGGCCTCTAGACGAAGGGGACTTGGACTAACTGTACTGCAACTTCGCTTTCGACTGGTGGAGGTAAGCGGGATCGAACCGCTGACCTCTTGCATGCCATGCAAGCGCTCTCCCAGCTGAGCTATACCCCCGTTTCTCTAAAACAAACTCTGCAATTTTCGGGGGTTTAACCCTGTCGTTGCCGGTTTTGTTTAGTGCCGTTGGCGAAGAAACGAGATTATGCACGAGTTTTTTTTTGTGTGCAAGTCACTGTGCCGGCCCGATAGTCCCGCTCTATTCGGCCCCTATCCCCGCTGTGGGTGAGCATTTGGACTCGCGGTTCACCGGTCGCCGGTTTGTAAAGGCTTCCCGGCATGACGGGGCAGAGGCAGGCATCTAGCGTACCCGCAGCGGTGCCACGGCATGCGAATTATTGGCTTCTACCAACCGGATCATCTGCAGCATGAACAGATCGCGGGCTTCCTCGGGCAATTGCTCGATGGTGCGATCGTGCGCCCTCTGCACGGCAGGCTGCATGCGTTTGACGAGCGTGCGGCCTTCACGAGTCAGACGGACCAGCTTTACCCGGCCGTCTTCCGGGGATTGACGCCGTTCGATCAATCCGCGTGTCTCCAGTCTGGGCAGCACTTCGGCCACGCTGCTGCGTTCCAGTCCGATATCCAAGGCCAGGGAATTCTGGTCCAGCTCACCCCGCTCGCGTAATGCGGTCAGCAGGCTGTATTGCACCGGAGTGATGTTGAATGCGCTGGTTTCTTCGGAAAATAGCCAGCTATGGATTTGATGCAGCCGCCGTATCAAAAAACCCGGCCGGGTATAGAGCAGTGTGCGTTTTTGGTAAGACTGAAGTTCGGCGCGCAGCGCGGCATTCTGATTGAGTTCATTCATTAAGGGACTGAGCGCGGATGCGCTATGCGTCAACGAGCGAATTATTAGTTTAAGTGGTACACCACGAATTTGTCATCGACCATGCAAAATTCCAAGGGAATTTCTGTCTATATCGTGCACCAATATAGGTGGTGTACCACATAAAATGCCTCATGCTGGTGCGAAACATGGCGCAGTAATGATGCTGCTCCGGTAGGCGTGTCCGGTCCGGATGCTCCGAAACTGTTGGGGAAAATACTTAATTAGATGGTGCACCACGTATTTTTATAAAAATATAGTCTTTATGTATCAATGGCTTAAGGGGAATTCGGCTGGGCTGTCAAGCTGATTTGGCATGTATATTGCTTTGTTGTCTCTCAGGGCCGGACAGGTCAGATGGGAGAAACAGTCATGGTTACAACGGTATTGTTGGGCGGGCACATCATGGATCCCGCCAACGGTGTGGATCGCGTCGGCGATCTGGTGATACGGGATGGACGGGTCGCTGGGATAGACGTGGCCTATGGCGCCGATGCGACGACGGTGGATTGCCGGGGAGACCTGGTTTTGCCAGGGCTCATCGATACGCACGCGCATGTCTATCGGTATGTCACGGGCCGCTTCGGGTTGGACGCAGACACGTGCGGGATCAAAAGCGGGGTGACCACCTTGATCGATCAGGGCGGCGCCAGCTGCATCACGATCCCGGGATTCAGGCACTACGTCGCCGAGCAGGCCACGTCGCGTGTGCTGTCCTTTATCTCGGCGTATCTGGTGGGCGGGCTGGAAGGGCATTATTACCCCGAGCTGTATCGCCCGTCCTGTCTGGATGTGGATGCGACAGTCAAGGCGGCGCTGGCCAACAAAGACCTGGTGCGCGGCGTCAAGGCTCATGCCGAACTAGGCGGGTTTCAGCGCTGGGGCATGGATGTCATGCGCATCGCTGCGCAGATCGGCCGCGAGGCGGACTTGCCGGTGTATATCCATTTCGGACAGTTGTGGCCGTCGCCTGAATCTGGCTTGGATATTGATCCCGATTCGATCTTTCGTGATGTGCTGGAGCTGACCAAGCCCGGTGATGTGCTGGCGCATCCATTCAGCAGACACCCGGGCGGATTTGTCGGTAGGGATGGCAAAGTGCATCCCTTGCTGGGCGAAGCGGTGGCGCGCGGGATGAAAATTGACGTGGGTCATGGCTCGCACTTCAGTTTCGACATGGCTCGGCGTGTGTTGGAGGCGGGTTTTCTGCCGGACACGCTGGGTGCGGACATGCATGGCTATAACACCAAGGTGCCGCATCCTCCTGCCACGCCCGATATCCATCCGGACGAGGGCGACCATCTATTCACCAGCGCGATCCGGTTTTCGCTGGTGTCGACGATGACTAGCATGCTGGCGCTCGGCGTGCCGCTGGAGAGGGTTGTGCCGATGGTGACGAGCGAGGCTGCAAAACTGGCGGGCATGGAGGGCGAGATCGGCCATCTCGGCGTTGGGGCGCTGGCCGATGTGTCGGTCCTGTCCGATGAGCGTGGCAAGTGGACGTTGCGCGATAACGAAGGCAATCAGGCGGTGACTTCGCGCATGCTCAACCCGCGCTTCTGCTTGCGCGAAGGCGTGCGCTACGACGCCGACGCGCCTATCCTGCCCGTCCTGCAAGCCGCCGCCTGAGACCCGCCATGACGCAGCAACATCCTCCAATCCTGGGTCAGGGCATCGGCGCGCGCTTGACTCGCAAAGAAGACGAGCGCTTTCTGCGCGGCCAGGGGCAATACGTGGGCGATCTGCGTATGCCGGGTGCGTTGGACGTCGCGTTTGTGCGATCGCCGCTGGCGCATGCGCGCGTAGGGCACATTGAAAAGCCGCAGGGGTATGAGCATCTGGTCTATACGATGCAGGACTTGGCGGGCGTAAAGCCGATCCTGGCGGCGTCGCGTTTGCCGGGTTTTCGTACCTCGGTCCAATATCCCTTGGCGATGGAAAAGGTGCGTCATGTCGGCGAAATGGTCGCCATGTGCATGGCGCCGTCGCGTGCGCGCGCCGAGGATCTGGCCGCGCAGGTCTGGGTCGATTATGAAGAGCTGCCAGTCATTGCCGATATGCATGACGCTGCCAACGGTGTGGCGCCGCAGCGCATCCATGATGAATGGGATGGCAATGTATTTCTGGAAACCCGCGTCGAACGCGGTGACAGGCAAATCAGGAATCCAGGGGCGGTGACGGTATCGCGCAAACTATCTACCTCTCGCCAATGCATGATGCCCATGGAAGGGCGCGGCGTCTTGTGCTGGTGGGATACGCGGATGGATCAGCTCGTGATGGTGAGCGCCGCACAACTGCCGCATATCAATCGCACCGGGCTCGCGGAATGCCTGGGCCTGGACGAAGGCCGCATTCGTGTCGTATCGCCCGACGTGGGCGGTGGATTCGGATACAAGGGCATTCTGCTGCCCGAAGAAATCTGCTGTGCATGGCTGGCCATGCACCTGAAGCGTCCGGTGCGTTGGCTGGAGGATCGCCGCGAGCATTTGAGCGCCAACGCGAATTGCCGCGAGCATGCTTATGACATCAGTGTCACCGTGAATGCCGACGGGCGTCTGGCGGGGATCGAGTGCGATGCGATTGTGGATTCGGGGGCCTATTCCTCGTACCCGTTTTCGGCCTGTCTGGAGGCCGCGCAGATCGGTTCAATTTTGCCAGGGCCATACCGCATGGACGATTTTCTGTGCCGCACTCGCTCGGCCGCGACGAACAAGCCTCCTATCCTGCCGTATCGCGGTGTGGCGCGCACCGGTGTGTGTTTTGCATTAGAAGTCATGATGGATGTGGCGGCGCGTGCGCTGGGCGTGGAGCCTTATGTATTGCGTCAGCAAAGCCTGGTGCGCCCGCAGGACATGCCGTACACCAATATCACGGGCAAGACGTTCGATTCCGGTGATTATCTGTCTTGCTTGAATCGTGCGGTGGAGGGGTTGAACTGGACCCAGTGGCGCGCGCGTCAAGCGCAGTTGCAGCCCGCAGGCGCGCGTCCGCAGCGCCGCATTGGCATCGGCCTGTCGATATTCTGCGAGCAAGGCGCGCACGGGACGTCGGTGTATCACGGCTGGGGCATTCCCATGGTGCCGGGATATGAGCAATGTCATGTGCGCCTGACGCCGGACGGCATCCTGGAGGTCCAGATCGGCGTGCATTCGCATGGGCAGAGCCTGGAAACCACCATGGCGCAGATTGCGAACACGGTGCTGGGCATGGACGCGGAACACGTGCGTGTACTGCATGGGGATACGGCTACGTCGCCGTATTCCACTGGCACCTGGGGATCTCGCTGTGCGGTCATGGCCGGTGGCGCCGTGGGAACGGCATGCGAAGAGCTCGGGATGCGGATGAAGCGCATCGCCGCCAGCCTGCTGGAATGTTCTGAAAACGACGTCGTGTATGTGCAGGGAGGCATCGCGCTCAAGGATGGTTCGCAGCGCGTGAGCTACGCCCAGATTGGCCACACCTGGTATCGCGCGCCACAGAAATTGCCGGCAGATGTGAATCCCGGCGGCCTGGCGCTCACGGCGGGCTATCGCATGCAACCGGATGGCGGCACGTTCAGCTATGCCTGTCATGCTTGTGCGGTCGAGGTCGATACGGCGACGGGCTTTGTCAAATTGCTGGATTACGTAGTGTGCGAAGACGGCGGCGTATTGCTCAACCCCATGGTGGTCGAAGGACAACTGCTGGGAGGGCTGGCTCAAGGTATCGGCACGGCGTTGTATGAGGAAATGCCGTTTGATGAACAAGGCCAGCCGCTGGCATCGACGCTGGCGGATTACATCGTGCCCGGTGCAGGTGAAATGCCGCGGGTGCGTATCGATCATATGCAGACGCCGAGCCCGTTTTCCAAGTTCGGGCAAAAAGGGATAGGCGAGGGCGGCGCGATCGCACCGCCGGCCGCGATTGTGAATGCGATCAATGACGCGTTGGCCGATCTGGGGGCGGAGGTACTGTGCGTGCCCGCCAGCCCGCCTCGTGTGTTGGCTGCCATTGAACGGGCGGAGGCTGCGCGATGAAAGCAGCTGCCTACGAGTTGGAACGCGTGAGCAGCGTGAATGAAGCCCTGTCTGCACTGGCGCGCGACGAGTTCTACAAAGCCATCGCGGGCGGGCAGTCTTTGGGCGCCATGTTGAATCTGCGATTGGCTCAGCCTGAGCGCTTGATCGATCTGCATGGGATTGCCGAACTGCGCGCTGCCACAGTGCAGGGGGATGAGCTCGTTTTGGGATCGATGACGACCCACGCTGCGATCGAAGATGGCCGCGTGCCGGACGTGACACATGGCATGTTGGCCCATGTTGCTCATGGTATTGCCTATCGCGCTGTGCGCAATCGGGGCACGATTGGCGGCAGTTTGTGTCATGCGGACCCCGCTGCAGACTGGATCAGCGCCATGGCGGTCATGGGCGCGACATGTGAGGTTGTAGGGCCGCAAGGTGCGCGCATGGTGCCTGCGGGGCAGTTTGTGCGTTCGGCCTTTGAACCTGATCTCAATCCCGGCGAAGTTCTGGCGCGGATTCGAGTGCCGCGATTCAGTGCGAAGGCGCGCTGGTCCTATCGCAAACATTGCCGCAAAACGGGTGAGTTCGCATTGGCGATCGTGACTGGTGTGGTGGACCCTGATCGTGGCATCGAACGTTTGGTGTTGGGCGCCTTGGACGGGCCGGTAAAGATCCACAGTGGTACGGGTCTGTATGCACGCCTGGCGGATCCTGCGGCACGAGCGGCTTTGTTGGACGCACCGGAGTCCGGTTTGTCGTATGAGCGTCGGGCCTGGCATGGCGATCTGCTGGCTAGCGTGGTAGCTGATTTGGGAGCAAAGCAATGACGATGCCTCTCGATTTTCCCGAGGTGAACGAGGTCGATGTCGCGTTGACGGTCAATGGGGCGTGTTATCGCATTCATTGCGAACCGCGCACGCATCTGGCTGATGCGCTGCGCGAGCATTGCGGGCTGACGGGCACACATATCGGATGTGAGCATGGTGTGTGCGGTGCCTGTACCGTGGAAGTCGACGGCGCACCGCAGCGGTCCTGCCTGCAGGCTGCTGTACGTTTCGAAGGCAAACAAGTTACGACGGTCGAGGCCTTGGATGACGATCCATTGACGGCCGAACTGCGCGCGGCTTTTTCAGCGCATCACGCGCTGCAGTGCGGCTACTGCACGCCCGGCATGCTGATTACGGCACGCGATATTGTCCGTCGCCTGCCGCAGGCAGACGAGGCTCGTGTGCGCGATGAGCTGGCTGGGAATCTATGCCGATGCACCGGGTATCAAGGCATCGTCGATGCTGTGATGCACGTGTTGTCAGCCTATCACACGGGGGAACAGAGACATGCAGATTGAACAGTCTTTTGACGTGGCCATGCCTTTGGCAACGGTATGGGCCGCGTTTCATGAGCCTGCGCTGCTGGTGCAATGTTTGCCAGGAGCTTCGTTGCGCGGCGAGCCAATTGGAGATGAATTGCCCTTGCTCTTCAAGGTGAAGCTGGGGCCGATCGCTGCCGCATTTGCGGGCCTCGGGTCGCTGTCGCTGGATGAGGCGGGGCATTCGGGTGAGATGACCGGTCAGGCCACGGACGGGAAAAGTAATAGCCGTGTGAAGGGAGCCGCCCGATTCGCCGTCGTACCCAAGGATAGCGCCGTCACCACCGTCAATGTCACCGTGGACTTCAGCATCACCGGATCGCTGGCCCAGTTCAGCCGCGAGGGGATTGTTCGTGCATTGGGCGATCAGTTGACGAAGCAGTTTGCGCAGAATTTGCAGGCGATGTTGAGCGCTCAGAGTCATACGGCGCCTGCGGAGGACGTGCGCAGTACGAGCCCGGTCCATGTGATCGCATCCGAGTCAGGTGCTGTGGCGATCCCGGCGGATAAGCCCGGTGCGTCCTTCGAAAGGATGCCAAAGAACGCCGCATCGCAATCAGTGAGCCAGGCAGCCGTGCAGCAACCGTCCGAGGCGCCTGCATTGAATTTGTTTGCTCTCGTGTTGGCCATGATGCGTGATGCCTGGAAAAAATGGATGGGCCGAGGCAAGCACGCCAAACGGGGTACCACATGATGCGGGCCGCCGTTGCACCAACGCGTGATATTGAACACATGCTCGCGCCATTGCAGCAGGCGTATTGGGTAGACGTCGTGCGCCTGCGCGATGCGTTGCCTGATCTGGATCCCCACGTACTGTTGCATGCGGGGCCCGCGTATGCCGCGGATGCCGTTGTTCCTGTGCCGGTGATGCAGGCAGCGGCACAGGCGTTGGTGTTTGAGGGGGCGGCGCCTGATGTCCCTGCCGCTCTACAGCTGTTGGCGTCGGGGACCTATCGTTTTGAGCCTGCGCAAAATCACGGCGTGGTGACGCCGCTGGCCCAGGTCGTATCGTCGCGGATGCCTATGGCGGTGGTTCGGCTGGGGCATACGATCCGGTATGCGCCGCTATTGGAGGCAGGCGTGCCTTCTTTGCGCTTTGGTTCACAGGATCCCTCGTGCGTCGTGGCATTACATGCCATCAGCCGTTTGGGACTGGGGATACTGGCGCCCTGTTTGCGCTCCGCTTCGTTGGCCGTTGCGCCATGGCTGCGCGATGCCTTGCAGCAGGGTGATGAGTGCCATTCACGCACTGGCGTTGCCAACCAATCGATGATTGAGGCATTGGTCACCACGTTTCCTGCGTTGGGCGACGAGCTGCTTTCCACCTTGTCGAGCAATCCCAATTTTGTGCTGACGTTGATCATGGCAGCCTGCGCTTGCGTACTGGAAACGCAGGACGGCGATATCAAGGCAGCCGGTGGCAATGGGATGGAATTCGGCGTCCGGTTGGCGGGCGAGAACCACTGGCGCAAGGTGCCAGCCACTGCACCGACTGGTTGCTTTATTCCCGGCCATGAAAACACGGTGGTTTTAGGGGCAATCGGCGATAGCGCGGTGATCGATTTTTGTGGATTGGGTGGTCAGGCATTAAGCCTGGCACCAGCGCTGTTGAGTTTGTGGCAAGGCCTGTTGCCCGCGGATGCGGCCGATCGTGCCCGATACGTGTTGAACGAACGGACGGGGTTGGTGTGCGCGGCGTCTATCGCGCAGAGCGGAGTGTCGCCCATTGTGCATCTGGCAATGGTCGATGCGCACGGAGTGCAGGGGTTGGCGGGGCGGGGATTCTATGCGCCGTCAGTGTCTTTGTTTTCATCGTTGTTGCAGGGTTAGGGCCACGAACGCACACGTAGGTGGTCATCGTTTCGCAATTGCTCATTTTGGAGTGTTCCATGTTTACGAAATACCGGCTTTATGCCCTGATCGCAGCAAGCACGTTGTTGGCAGCGCCTGCATTGGCGCAGGAAACCATCAAGATTGGCGTGTCGCAGCCGTTGACTGGCCCAGTGGCGGCGGCTGGCACCTATGTCGCCAATGGCGCGAGACTGGCTGCGGAGCAGCTGAACGCGCAAGGCGGCGTGCTCGGCAAGAAAATCGAATTGATTGTCGAAGACAACAAGTCCAATCCGCGTGAGGCAGTGAATACGGCAGAGAAATTGATACTGCGTGACAAGGTGCCCGTGATGATAGGCGCGTGGGGATCGACGTTCACACTGGCCACCATGCCCAAACTGCAGGAATACGGCGTCCCCATGGTCGTCGAGACTGCGTCGTCGTCCAAGATCACGACGGCGGGCAATCCCTGGGTGTTTCGCATCAGTCCCACCTCGCGCATGGAAGCGCTGGCGTTTGCGAAACAACTGCAGTCCTTTTCGCCTGCGATCAAGAAAGTCGATTTTCTGGCGGTGAACAACGATTGGGGATTAGGCGCCACGACGGAATTCAAAAATGTGTTTGCACAACACGGTATCGAGGTTGGTCGCGTGGAAACGATGTCGCCTGATGCAACCGACTTGTCAGCGCAGCTGGCGGCGTTGCGTGAAACGGGCAGCGATACCTTGATCGTGACTTCCGGTGTCGAGCAGTTGACGCTGGCGATCCGGCAAGCGTCTGAGCAACGGTTGAAGCAGCGCATCATCACCACCGGCGGTTCGTTTCCTGAACCTCTGATCGAGAATCCGGGGCCGAAGGGCTACGTCAGCACGCATCTGCTGTTTTTCTCGCCATGGACGGCCGACAAGGCCTTGCACCCGGAAATCGCGAAGGCCTATATGGATGGCTGGAAGCAAAAAGGCTATCCGTTTCCGGGCCTGACGGAGGGGTTTCGCGGTTATGACGCAGTGCTGACGGTCGCCGATGCGATCAAGCGTGCAGGCAAGGCCGAGCCTGAAGCGATCCGCCAAGCGCTGTGGGAAACCAAGGTCGCGGGGGTTAACGGCGATGTCTCGTTTATCAAGGATGGCCCGGCAGGCAAGGAAAGCGGCCAGAACGAACCCAATATCTACATCGTGCAGTTAAAGGATGGCGTCGTGTCGGCGCAGTAAGGATTGGCGCCGTTGCCGCGGCCGTTGCAGGGCCGCGGCGCCGAGAGCAAGCACACAGGAGTTCTGTCTTGGATCAAATCATGCAACACGCCGTCAACGGCCTGGTGCTGGGCGCGACCTACGCGCTGCTGGGTATAGGGTTGACATTGGTGTTCGGCATCATGCGTGTGGTCAATTTCGCGCATGGCGAATTGTATGCCTTAGGCGCCTACGTCGCTTATGCGCTGGTGTCGTTGCTGGGATTGGATTTTTTCAGTGCCTTGCTGTTTTCGGCCGTCGCGGGGTTCCTGATTGGCAGTGTGATCGAGTTCGTCCTGCTGCGCCGCTGCAAACTGGAAAATATCGATGAAGTCATGTTGATCATGATCGGCGTGATGATCATCATGCAGAACGCAGAGCTGATGTTATGGGGCGGTGTGGCAAAGGTCGTGCCCACGCCGTTCTCGCAAGAGCCGTTGATAGTGGGCAATGTGGCATTGTCACCGACACGCCTGTTCGTATTGTGTGCTGCCGCTGTGTTGCTGCTGGTGTTTTATCTGGTGATCGAACGGTCCCGATTGGGGATGGCCATGCGGGCCACGTTCCAGGACAAGGACGCGGCAAAGATCGTGGGCGTAAATGTCTCGAGCATTTATACGCTGACATTCGCGTTGGGCTCGTGCCTGGCGGCGGTGACGGGGGCGTTGTTGGCTCCTATCTTTGTGGTCAGTCCTACGATGGGCGATCTGGCCAGCCTGAAGGCATTTGCGATTGTGATTCTGGGCGGCTTGGGCAATATCGGCGGCGCTGCGTTAGGGGGATTCGCGCTCGCAATGATAGAGGAGTTCGGCGCCAGTTATGTCTCGACCTCGTATCGCGATGCGCTGGGGTTCATCGTGATTCTGATCGTGATGGTCATGCGTCCGCAAGGCCTGTTTGCGGTCAAGGAAAGGGTGGGTTGACGTGAAGCGTATCGTGTTTCTGATTTGTGTAGCGGCGCTCGCGCTGCTGCCTCTGGTGTGGTCCGACCCGTATATGTTGTCGGTCGTCTCGGCGGCGGGCATCATGATTGTGGCGGCCATCAGCCTGAATCTGCTGCTGGGTTTCACGGGCCAGCTCAGCCTGGGACATGCCGCGTTTTTCGGCATAGGCGCCTATACCAGCGCGTTGCTGTCTTTGGGTTTCGATGTGGACCTGGGGTGGGGCCCCGTGGTGGTTGATCCTAAACCCGTATGGCTTGCCTTTGCGATGGGCATTGTGGTTGCCGGCCTGGCTGGATGGCTCGTGGGCAAGCTGGCTTTTCGCGTACGTGGCGCATATTTCGTGATTGTCACGATCAGTTTTGCCCAGGTGATGCGCATGGTGGCGTTGAACTGGGTGGACTTGACCGAGGGGCCCATGGCGTTGACCGCCATTCCCGCGCTGACATTCTGGCTACCGGGGCAGGGCGTGATTGAGCTGGTCAGCAAGGCGGCGACGTATTGGCTGGTGCTTGGCGCCGGTGTGGTGGCGTACGTGCTGGTGGCACGGCTGGTGCACAGCCGCGCGGGGCGGGCAGTGATGGCATTGCGCGAGAACGAAACGCTGGCTAAATCCATCGGCATTCCCGTGACGCGATACCTCGTGATCGCGTCGGTGTTGTCAGCGGCTATTGCCGGCGCAGCGGGCGGACTGTACGCGCATACGGTGCGCATTATCGATCCCGATGTGTTCTTGTTCGTCTATACGATCACCATGGTCATCATGGTGGTGGCTGGCGGTAAAGGAACTCTGGCCGGCCCGGTCGTAGGAGGAGTGATCTTCGGTCTGATGCCCGAGGTCCTGCGCGGTGTGGTGCCGCCAGAAGTCCAATGGATGTTGTACGGCGCGTTGATGATTCTGATTCTGTTGTTCTTGCCTAAAGGCATTGTGCCTGCCGGTGCTCGCGTTGTGCAATGGTTCAAAAGCCGTGGCAGGGCAGAGGCGGTGGTCGATGTAAAGCCTGCGATCGCCGTGCGAACCGCTGTTTCAGAAGGAGGACGAGCATGAGTGTGGTGATGTCGCATAGCGCAGCGCCAGCCAGGCGGATGGATAACATCGCGTCCGGCATGCCGGAGTCGCTTCTGGATCGTCCGGTCTTGTCATTGCATGACATTACTGTGCGCATTTCAGGCCTGGTGGCACTGAACAACGTCAGTTTCGATGTGATGCCGGGACAGATCGTCAGCCTGATTGGGCCCAACGGCGCTGGCAAGACGACGGCGTTCAACGTGATATCGGGTTACATGAAACCGACATCGGGCCGCGTCGTGTTGTTTGGTGACGATATTGTGGGCATGGGCCCGAATCAGATCGCAGCCCGAGGACTGGTGCGTAGTTTTCAACGCACCAGTGTGTTCGGACAATGTTCTGTGGCGGACAATATTTTGATGGCGCTGCACATGCAGGGCCGTGCAGGATTGTTGTCGTCATTGTTGCGCTTGCCGGCTTTCAAGCGCGAGGAACTCGCGTTGCGGGATCGGGTGCATGAAATCCTGACGTTCGTGGGCCTGACACATCGTGCGGCAGACGTCGCCGCGGCTCTGTCGTACGGAGAGCAGCGCCTGTTGGGTGTGGGGATTGCCCTGGCGGCGAGTCCCCGGCTGCTGCTGCTGGATGAGCCGGCAGCGGGATTGAATCCCTCGGAAACGGAAGACTTCAAGACCATGATCCGCCGCATCGGCGACAGCGGCGTCACGATTCTCCTGGTCGAGCATGATATGCATATGGTCATGTCGATCTCGGATTACATCGTGGTGTTGAACCAGGGAGTGCGTATCGCCGATGGCGGACCGCGCGCGATCCAGGAGCATCCCGAAGTCATACGCGCTTATCTAGGATCGGGGCTGAAACGTGCTAAAGGTTGATGACATCGTTGTGCATTATGGCGCTACACGCGCCGTGGACCACGTATCGCTGAGCGTGGAGGAAGGCGAGTTCGTGACCTTGATCGGCTCGAATGGCGCGGGAAAGTCCAGCACCTTGCGGGCGATCAGCGGGTTGGAGCCCGTGGTGTCGGGATCCATCACGTTCGATGGCTATCCGATTGCGCAGGCGAGCGCGCAGAGCATTATCGAGCGCGGCATCGCGCATTGTCCGGAAGGCCGGCGCGTGTTTGCACAGCTGACAGTACGCGAGAACCTGGAAATGGGCGCGTATCGGCGTAACGACCGGCAACGGATCCGTGATGATATCGAACGGATGTTCGACAAGTTTCCGCGATTGCGCGAGCGGATTGCACAGCCTGCCGGGACCTTGTCGGGGGGTGAGCAGCAAATGCTGGCTATCGCGCGTGCGTTGATGTCGCGGCCACGATTGGTGATGTTCGACGAGCCGTCGCTGGGACTGGCGCCGAATTTCGTCGAACAGGTATTCGAGCTCGTTGCGGATATCCGCAAAAGCGGCACCACGGTGTTGATGGTGGAGCAGAATGCCTATGCAGCGTTGGAACTGTGCGACCGGTCGTATTTGCTGGAGACCGGCCGCGTGGTTTTTCACGGCTCTGCACAACAGATGCTGGACAATCCCGATATACGGAAAGCCTATCTGGGCGGCTAGCAGTCAAGCCTTGCCGCCCTCTGCACCGCATTTATTTTCTGCGCCCCAATGCCGCAGCGGCGATGAGGATCAGAGCGATGATGACGAGTATGGGCTTGTCACCGAAACGTGCGTAGGGCGTCAGGCCCGTCATACCTTGAACGGAGACGGGCAAGATGCCGGCTTGGTGTGCCGGCAGTTGGGCGGCAACGGCGCCATGCGCGTCGATGGCTGCGGTGATGCCCGTATTGGTCGCCGCCAGCATCGGACGGGCGGTTTCCAGGGTACGCAAGCGGCCGATCTGCAGATGTTGACGCAATGCCCAGGTATCACCGAACCAGCCCAGATTGCTGACGTTGACCAGAATGGTGGCACCGGGCTCGCCATTGGCGCCGGGATGCAGCGCGGGCAGGAGTTCGACGCCGAACAGGTCTTCGTAGCAGATGTTGAAGGCAACATGCTGGTCGCGTACGTGAAATGGCGCTTGCCGACGTTCGCCGCGATCGAAATCCCCCAGGGGAATGCTGAGCATGTCGACAAACCAATGGAACCCGGGGGGGACGTACTCTCCCCACGGCACGAGATGGTGCTTGTCATAGCGTTGTGCTGTGGTGCCCAGGCGCAGCTGTTCCAATGGGGTGTCGGCGTTAAAGCCGATGACGCTGTTGGTGTAGCTGTCGTTGCCGTCGGTGCCCTTGGTGCGCAGCGGCACGCCCATGGCGATGGTGGCCGAGTTGCGTGCGGCCAGGGTACGCCACGCTTCCCAGACGGCAGGGTCCAGGCGGTCCTGGAAAATGGGCAGCACGGTTTCAGGCAGGATGATCAGTTCTGCGGGCGGGGCAGGCAGCGCAGCCAGTTCGAGGTGACGGCGGATGCCGAGTTCCAGCAATTGAGGGTCGAATTTCTGGGACTGCTCGACGTTGCCTTGTATGAGCCGCACTTGCAGTGGCGCTCCGCTGGGTTGCGACCAGTTGACGCCGCTCATCGGCCAGCCGGCAATGACTAACAAGAGCGCCAGCGCGCAGGCCAGATTGCGGCGTGCATCGCCGGCTTTGATATTCCCGCGAGCCGAGCGCAGGCCTTGCCACAGCCCCGCGAGGGCCGCGGCAGCAAACGCTGACAGCAGGGCCATGCCATGGATGCCCAGCACGGGCGCCCAGCCGGCCAGCGGACTATCGACGTGCGCGTAGCCGATATTCAGCCACGGAAACCCGGTCAGGACAGTGGCCCGGATCCATTCCAGCAAGGCCCACGCCGCGGCCCAGGCCGCAGCCGTGACCAGCAGCCGGCGAGCGGGGGAGGGATTGGGTTCGCCGAGCGCCACTGGCGGGCACAGCCATCGCGCCAGCATGCAAGCCGCGGCGGGAAAGAGGGCGAGAAAGGCCGACAAGGCCAGTACGCCAGCCACGGCCAGGGGCGCGGCCAGGCCACCGTAGTAATGCAGGCTGACGAAAATCCAGTACAACCCCAGCGAGTAGCTGGCAAAGTTGAATAGCCAACCCCTCAGCAGGCTCTGCCGCAGGGTGACCGCCCGCAAGGTGGCGTGCGCTGCGCAGGCCAGCGCGAGGATCTGTACCAGTGCCAGAGACCATGCGGGCAAGGGGCCTGGCGCAAAGGTCAAGGCGTGTACAGCGCCTGCGGCCACCAGGCCCAGTGTTGCCCAGAGAGGGGCGCGGCCGAACGTCATCGGTTGTTGCTCCGAAAAAACCCGGCGTTGACGCCGGGGAGGAAAGTGATACCGCAGCAAGGCTGCACGGGGGCTGATCAAGACCTGTGACAACCCGCGCCAATCATGCCCAGGGGCAATCAAAGGGCCGGTGAGGCCGCGTCAGCGGTGCTGTTCGCATCGGGGCCGGGAACGCGTTTGGCGCGCAGCCATAGCGCACGGCGCGCGTCGGCCCGTATGACCTCGATCATCATGTCGCCGTGCGAGGCGCTGTCGCCTCGGCGCGGGATGCGTCCCAGTTGGCCGCCCAGCCATCCGCCTACGCTGTCGTATTCGTCGTCGGGCAAATCCGTGGCAAAGGCTTCGTTGAAGTGGCTGATTTCCGTCGTGGCCATCAGGCGCCACTGATTTTCGCCTTCGGGGAAAATGCTCTGCTCGTCTTCTTCGTCGAATTCGTCTTCGATGTCGCCGACGATTTGTTCGAGGACGTCTTCCATGGTGACCAGGCCCGAGATCCCGCCGTGTTCGTCGATGACGATGGCCAGGTGGTTGTGGCTGGCGCGGAACTCGCGCAGCAGCACGTTCAGGCGCTTGGCTTCAGGGATAAAGACGGCCGGACGGATGAGCGAACGCAATTCCATGTTCGGGTCCAGCATGCCGCGCAGCAGGTCTTTGGCCAGCAAAATCCCGATGATATTGTCGCGATCGTCTTCGTAGACCGGAAAGCGCGAGTGCGCAGCATCGATGATGAATGCCAGCTGTTGCGGCAGGGGCAACGACACATCGAGCAAATCCATGCGCGAACGCGGCACCATGATGTCGGCGACGGTACGTTCGGATACGGCCAGAGCGCCTTTGATCATGCCGTACGATTCGACGTCCAGCAGGTCTCGATCGTGGGCGGCTTCCAGGACGG
This sequence comes from Bordetella genomosp. 4, assembly GCF_002261185.1. Taxonomy (GTDB): domain Bacteria; phylum Pseudomonadota; class Gammaproteobacteria; order Burkholderiales; family Burkholderiaceae_B; genus Bordetella_A. The sequence goes on along the minus strand of NZ_NEVQ01000019.1, from coordinate 36,609 downwards.
CTTTGATGCCCTCGCGGTCCTCGGGCTCGCGCCGGACGAGGGCCAGGATGCGGTCTAGCAGGGATTTCGTTGCGGTTTTGGGCGCGCGGGTGGCGTTCGCCTCGGTAGTAGGGTAAGGGTCGGACATCGTCCTAGCGGACAAGTTATAGAAAGATCAGCATAACCGAATATCGGCTGCAAATTTGTTACGAAGGCAGGGAGGCTAGGGGAAACGAGGACGGTCTGCGGCGTGCAGGGAGCCCTCCTGAGGCCTCGTCCTGGTTCCGGGATCGTGCTTCAGGCGTACGGATCGGCAATGCGCATACCGGCCAGAATCTCGGTTTCGAGGGTTTCCATGCGGCGGGCGTCGCGAGCCTTGATGTGGTCGTAGCCCAGGGCGTGCAGGACGCCATGTATGGTCAGGTGAGCCGCATGATCCAGCAGGGTTTTGCCCTGTTCGCGAGCCTCGCGTACGAGCACGGGGACACAGATGACGATATCGCCGCGGGCCGTGCCGAGCGGGTCCGTGCCGTATTCGAAGGTCAGCACGTTGGTGGCGTAATCTCGTTCGCGATAGGCGTGGTTGAGCTTGCGGCCCTCTGCCTGGCCTACCAGGCGCAGGCTGAATTCTGCCCGGGTGCAGTCGATCAGGCCGTCACGCGCCGCCCCGTCCAGCGCCCGGCGCGCCCAACGGCGCAGGCGCCAGCGCGGCAGGCGCGGCTCGGTGATGCCGTATTGCACGGAGAGGGAGAGTTCGGGCAGAGTCAGCTCGGCGTTCATGGTGGTGGGGTGAGCGGCAGGCGCGGACCGGTTGGCGTTCATGTTCTATTGCGGGTGGCCACAAGGGCCGGATACGTTGGCCGGCCTGTTAATGCGCCGGTTCTTGCCGACGCGTTGCCAGGCTGGCTGGACGCTCAGGATTCCTCTTCGGCCGCTTTGTCGTAGGCGTCCACAATACGGGCGACCAGCGGGTGGCGAACCACGTCGCGGCTCGTAAAGCGCGTGGTCGCGATACCCTGAACGTCTTCCAGTACCCGCACGGCATGCGCGAGGCCGCTTTGCTGGCCACGCGGCAGGTCGACCTGCGACGGGTCGCCGGTAATCACGGCTTTGCTGCCGAACCCGATGCGGGTCAGAAACATTTTCATCTGCTCGGGCGTGGTGTTCTGTGCCTCGTCCAGAATCACAAAGGCGTGATTCAAGGTGCGGCCGCGCATATAGGCCAGCGGAGCGATTTCGATGGTCTGTTTTTCGAACAGGCGCTGGACTTTGTCAAAGCCCATCAGGTCGTACAAGGCATCGTAGAGCGGACGCAGGTACGGGTCGACTTTTTGTGCCAGGTCGCCGGGCAGAAAGCCCAGGCGTTCGCCTGCCTCGACCGCGGGACGGGTCAGCACCAGCCGTTGCACCGAATCGCGCTCCATGGCGTCGATGGCGCAGGCAACGGCCAGCCACGTTTTGCCCGTGCCGGCAGGGCCGATTCCGAACGTGATGTCGTGTTTGAGAATGTTTTCGAGGTATTCACGTTGCCGAGGGGTACGCGGGCGCAGATCGCTGCGCCGCGTCCGCAAGGCAATGCCGCCGTCTTCGCTGGCGGTAGGCAGCGAGGACGGCTCGATGCCGCGCGGGTCTGTCGGCTGCGATTCATTGCGGCCTACGCCCATTTCAACTAAGCCGAGCTGGATATCGTCGACGGACAGGGCGCGATGCACGGCTTGTTCGTGAAAGCGTCGCAGGGCGCGGCCGGCTAGTTCGGCACGTTCACCCTCGAGCGTGACGCGGCTGCCGCGGCGTGCCAGGGTGACACCCATGCCATCGGCGAGCTGACGGAGATTTTCGTCGAGCGGGCCGCAGAGATTGGCCAGATGGGTGTTGTCGCCGTCCAGGTTGACGATGGTCGGCATGGTGCGTCGGGAGCGGCTGCGTGGTGCTGTCATTCGTGGCCTTATGCGGGGCTGTGTGCGGAGTGTTGCGCGGCAGGCGTTGATACGTCGTGATCCTGGCCGTCGACATCCGCGACGCGGGCGCGCAGGGAGTTGGGATAGGCTTCGGTGATGATGACGTCCACCATCTGGCCGATCAGCCGGGCCGGTGCGGGGAAATTGACGATCCGGTTGTTTTCCGTGCGGCCCATCATCTCGTTAGGGTCGCGCCGAGACGGGCTTTCTACCAGGATGCGCTGGCGGGTGCCGACCATGGATTGAGCGATGGCGGCGGCCTGTTTGTTGATCAGGGCTTGCAGCTGTTGCAGACGGCGCAGTTTGACGTCCTGCGGTGTATCGTCGGTCAGGTCGGCCGCCGGCGTGCCAGGGCGGCGCGAATAGACGAATGAGAACGAGGTATCAAAGCCTACGTCCTCGATCAGTTTCATCGTTTTCTGGAAGTCTTCTTCGGTTTCGCCGGGAAAACCCACGATGAAATCCGACGACAGGGTCAAGCCGGGGCGCGCCGCGCGCAGGCGCCGCACCACGGATTTGAATTCCAGTGCGGTATAGCCGCGTTTCATGGCAGCCAGCACGCGGTCGCTGCCGGCTTGCACGGGCAGGTGCAGGAAGGAGACGAGCTTGGGCAGGCGAGCGTAGGCATCGACCATGCGCTGCGTCATTTCCTTGGGGTGCGAGGTGGTGTAGCGGATGCGCTCGATGCCGGGGATTTCGTGCACGTATTCCAGCAGCATCGCGAAGTCGGCGATTTCGCCCGAATCGCCCATGGGGCCGCGGTAGGCGTTGACGTTTTGGCCCAGCAGGGTGACTTCTTTCACACCCTGGTCGGCCAGGTCGGCAACCTCGATCAGCACGTCGTCAAAGGGGCGGGACACCTCGACGCCGCGCGTATAGGGCACCACACAGAAGCTGCAATATTTGCTGCAGCCTTCCATGATGGAAACGAAGGCCGAGGCGCCGTCCACCCGAGGGGGAGGCAGTGCGTCGAACTTTTCGATCTCGGGAAAGCTGATGTCGACCTGCGAGGCACCGGAATCGCGGCGGCGCTTGATGAGCTCCGGCAGGCGGTGCAAGGTCTGCGGGCCGAACACGACGTCGACATAGGGCGCACGCTTGACGATGGCCTCGCCTTCCTGGCTGGCCACGCAGCCGCCCACGCCAATCACCAGATTGGGGTTGGTTCTTTTCAGGTGCTGCACGCGGCCCAGATCGGAGAACACCTTTTCCTGCGCCTTTTCACGTACCGAACAGGTGTTGAACAGGATGACGTCGGCTTCTTCGGGGTTGTTGGTGAGCTCCAACCCCTGGTCGTCACGCAATACGTCGGCCATTTTGTCCGAATCGTACTCGTTCATCTGGCAGCCAAAGGTGCGGATGTAGAGCTTGCGGACGCCGGACGGGGTTGCCGTGATGCCGCTGTCGGACACTGGGGAGTTCAGGGTGGCGGGGCCGGATGCCGCGGGCGCGGGGGCGCCAGCGCGCTTGAGAGTGGTTTCTTGCATGATGTGCGCCGTGACGGGTGTAGATCCCGGGGGCGAAAGGAAAAGAAACAATCATTTTACCGCGTGCGGGTATTTCAGTCTTGGTCTGGAGACAATTGGCGTATACGATGTGGGCCGCGCGGCGCCGCCTTGAGGGGGCGTGAATGTATTGCTATCTACGCTTATTTCCATGACATCTACTCAAGGTTTGCCTCCTGTCTCCCCTGTGGAGGCGATTCCGACGACCGAGGCCGAGGTCGTCGCGGCCCCTCATGTGACTTCTCATGCTATGGCACATTTCCCGCGCAGACCTTTTCGTGGCGTGTTGTTGACCGCGTGTTTTGCTCTGCTGCTGTTGTTGATGAGCCGCTGGGTCGACCAGCCGTTGACCTTGGCTATCGAAAAGCATATGTCGCCGGTGGTCAACGAGATCTTTGACTACATCGGGTATCTGGGCGATAGCGAGATGTATTTGTTCGCGGCGCTGTTCGTCTACGTGGTGTCGCTGGTCGGTATTCGCCGCGGCTGGGTTTGCCCGGTCCGGACGGGTTTTGAGCGGCTCGCTCGCTATGGCATGCTGGTGATCAGCTCGATGGCGGTGGGCGGTTTGATCACTTTGATTCTAAAAAAACTGGTCGCGCGCACCCGGCCCGAGGTATTGCTCGAAGACGGGTGGCACGGCTTGGTCGAGCCGTTTACGCGGGGCAACGACTACAGTTCTTTTCCGTCGAGTCATACGCTGACGGCGTTTGCGGTCGCTGCCGCCATCGGTGAAATCGCGCCGCGCTGGCGGGCGCCTGCACTGTTGTTGGCGGCCTTGGTGGCGATCAGCCGCGTGATCAATCGGGATCACTTTCTGTCGGATGTCACGGCCGCTGCGGCGATTGGCATCATGGTGGCGCATTATCTGGCGCCCTATGTGCTGGATGAGCGCCATCGCTGGATGCTGCGCAAGCCCTGGCGGAAGTAGTTTTTCTGCGAGTTGGCTGAAGGGCCGAAAGGTATTCAAGCTCGGCCGAACCCTTCACCTGTCCACACCGTTTTTAAGCCCCATTACCCCGTCTGCTCAGAGCACGGACGGGGTGCTGCTGCCTGTAACGCTAAAATACGGCCGCTCCTTTGCAGTCTGCCCAAAAGCGTTCTCTGTGGAGCAGTGTGGGTAATCTGACACAAAAAAGCAAAGATTTAAACGGGGGGACCATTTCACGATGGTCTCTGGAAGAAGGAATTCGATATGCCTGACTCGCGTCCTCATAGTCGTAGGACCTTTCTGCTTGCGTCCAGCGCAAGCATGGCGCTCACAGGCTTGGCCATGCCATTGCGTGCCAATGCCAAAGAAGCCGCTGTTCAGCTTGATAAATACAAGCCTGTGTATTTCACACCCGAAGAGTGGAGTTTCGTGCTCGCGGCCACGGCGCGGCTGATCCCCTCGGAAGGCGACGGTCCTGGGGCGCTGGAAGCCCACGTTCCGGTGTTTATCGATCGCGAATTGGCGGGCGAATATGGCAGCGCCAAGGATTGGTATATGCAAGGGCCGCACGATCCGACGGCGAGCCCGGACCGAGGCTGGCAAAGCCCACTGAATCCGGCCGAACTCTACCGTAAGGCGATCCCCGCGTTTAACGCGTGGTGTGAGTCGCGCTGGAGCAAAGATTTCAAGAGCCTGACGCCCGAACAGCAGGACGAGGCGCTCACCGCGTTGCAAAAAGGCGAAGCAAAGCTGGCGCCCGAGCTCAGCTTCTTCTTTGCCACTTTGCTGAGCAATACCAAAGAAGGCTATTTCGCCGATCCCATGTATGGCGGCAACTATGGCATGCAAGCCTGGAGCTATATCGGTTTTCCGGGAGCACGCGCCGGCTTTACAGAGTGGGTGGACCAGCACAACGTGAAGTATCCGCTGGGTCCGGTTTCCATCAAAGGCGAAAGGGCTTGAAGCATGGCACGCATTGAAAAAAAGAAGGACGTAGTAATCGTCGGTTTGGGTTGGACTGGTTCCATCGCAGGCATTGAATTGGCCGCTGAAGGCCTGGAAATCGTGGCACTGGAGCGTGGCCGCGACCAGAACACCGTGCCCGAATTCAAGTATCCCAACCAGATCGATGAGCTGAAGTATGGTGTGCGGCTCAAGAACATGCAGCATCCCAGCCAGCAGACGGTGACTGTTCGCCGTCGCGATTCGGAAATCGCTTTGCCGTACCGCTCCATGGGCTCGTTTTTGCCCGCTAATGGCGTAGGCGGGGCTGGCACGCACTGGAATGGTCTGCTGTGGCGGCCGCAGCCTGAGGAAATCCAGTTGCGCAGCTACGTGAAGGCGAATTGGGGAGAGTCCATCATTCCTGAGGGGATGAACTTGATGGACTACCCGGTGACCTACGATGAGCTGGAGCCGTTTTTCACGCAGTTTGACCGGGTCGCCGGCATCTCCGGCAAGGCAGGTAACCTCAAAGGCAAGATCCAGGAAGGCGGAAATCCGTTTGAGGGCTGGCGCTCGGAGGAATATCCCATGCCGCCCCTGCCGCGCACCTATGACTCGACCAAGTTCGAGGCCGCCTGTAAGGCGATGGGCTATCACCCGTTCCCGGCGCCGGCAGGGGTCGCGTCCACGGCCTACGTGAATCCGTATGGCATGCAGATGGCGCCCTGTAATTTCTGCGGTTTCTGCGAACGCTATGGGTGTTATCAGTATTCGAAGTCGTCGCCGCAGACCGCTATCCTGGACGCGCTCAAGCGCAAGCCGAATTTCACCTATCGCACGCATGCCGAGGTGTTGCGCGTGGAGATCGCGGCCGATGGCAAGACTGCCACTGGCGTGACTTATTTCGATGCCATCAATCAGGAAGAAGTCTTTCAGCCTGCCGACCTCGTGATCCTGTCGGCGTACCAACTGAATAACGTGCACCTGTTGCTGGTGTCGGGCATTGGCAAACCCTATGACCCGGCTACCAATGAAGGTGTGACGGGCAAGAACTACGCCTATCAGATGAATGGCGGCGTGACCATGTTCTTCAAGGATGCCAATTTCAACCCCTTTATCGGGCACGGTTCGAACGGCATCTGCATCGACGACTTCAGCGTCAATCAGAACGATTTTGGCAAGCTGGGCTTTATCGGCGGCGCCTACTGGCGCTCGGGTACGTTCAATGGACAGCCCATTCGCTCCATGAGTCTGCCCAGCGGCACGCCGACCTGGGGCGGCAAATGGAAGGAGGCCATCAAGGAATATTACGGCCGCTCCATGTCGATCGGTTCGCACGGCTCGCATATGTCTTACCGCGCCAACCACTTGGATTTGGACCCGACTTACAAGGACCCGCATGGCCGGCCGTTGATGCGCATGACGTTCAACTGGCAGGAAAACGACCTCAAGATGAACCAGTACATGAAGATCAAGGCTGCAGAGGTGGGACGCGCGATGAAGCCGGACCTGATGCAGCTGGGATTCAAGGATATCGGCGCGCAGTACGACGTGCGGCCCTATCAGACGACGCACAACACGGGCGGCCACATCATGTCCAGCAGTCCGCTCGAAGGTGTGGTGAACCGCTATTGCCAGGCCTGGGACAAGCACAACGTGTTCGTCATGGGTGCAGGCAATTTCGTGCAGAACACGCAGTACAACCCCACCGGCATGGTGGGTGCCTTGGCCTACTGGACGGTGAATGCCATCCGTACGCTGTACCTGCGCAACCCGCGTCCCCTGGTTTGAGGAGAACAAGATGAAAAAAGTGCTCCGCATTCTGGGTGTCTTGGTGGTACTGGCGATCGTCGGTCTGCTGGCCTTTATCTACGTTCCTGTCCAAACCACTCCGCCCAAGGAGATCTTGGCTGCCGATGGGAAAATCGAACCCGGCCGTGGCGAATATGTCATGCGTGCTGGGGACTGTATGGCGTGCCATACTGCGACTGGCGGCTCGCCGCTGGCTGGTGGCCGGGGTATCGAGAGCCCCATGGGCACCATCTGGTCGTCCAACATCACTCCCGACAAGGAAACCGGCATCGGTAACTGGACGCTGGATCAGTTCCGCTCTGCGATGGTCGATGGCGTGGTCAACGGTAAGCACCTGTACCCGGCCATGCCCTACGAGAACTATCGCTTCATGAGCGAGAGCGATATCCAGGCCTTGTACACGTACTTGATGAACGATGTGAAGCCGGTGAAAAACGAGGTGCAAGCCACGGAACTGGCGTTCCCGTTCAACCTGCGCTTTGGTATCCGGGCCTGGAACTGGTTGGCTTTGAGCGGGGATTCGTCCTTCAAGCCGATGGAGGGTGGTAATGAGCAGCAGCTCCGAGGCCAGTATCTGGTCGAAGGCGCCGGTCACTGCGCAGCCTGCCACAGTCCGCGTACGGCGTTCATGGCACAGGATGGCACGCGCTTGGGCGATGCCAATTTCCTGACCGGCGGTGAGCTCGACGGCTGGAGTGTTCCTGCGCTGCGTGGTCCCAACTCGGGCATCGAGAAATGGTCCACCGCGGAGTTGGCGGCGTATCTGGGCACGGGGCGTAATGTGCACGCTATCGCGAACGGGGAAATGGCATTGGCGGTCGAGCATTCGTTGCAGTATCTGAATGATCAAGACTTGAATGCGATGGCGGTATTCCTCAAGTCGGCGGATGGCCAGGCGGTACAAGAGGCGCCCAAGCAGGTGGCCGCGCCTGGTCCTCGCCCGATGCCGGCGGCGCCAGCCGACGAGGCGGGGCAGGCAACTGCCAAGATGCTGACGGCTGCTTCGCCTGATATGCCTCTGGGGGCGCGGCTGTACCTGGATAACTGCGCTGCTTGCCACTTTGTTACCGGCAAGGGGGCTCCGGAGATTTTCCCTGAGCTTCAGGGCAATGCGATGGTTCAGGGCAAGGATCCCAGCCCGCTCCTGTCGGTCATCCTGAACGGGACTTCTGTGCCGTCGACGGATCGCCGCCCTATGCATCTGGTGATGCAGGGGTATTCGGATCGTTTGAATGACGAGGAAGTCGCGGCACTGGCTAGCTTTGTGCGTTCCGGATGGGGCAACAAGGGGGGCGAGGTGTCCGCGGATCAGGTGGCTAAGGTTCGCTCGGTGGCTGTGCAGCATTGAGCGTGAAAGGGTCCGGCTTTGCTGTGTCGGTGAGGTCGGACTGCATGTTTGTGTGAGTTGGGTTCTTTAGCCGTTTGCCGCAGCCGGGTAGGCGTGGCGGACGGGCCTGGTCAGCTGACTCGTCCCCTCAACGGGGACTCGGCCTTCGCCCGTGCACCATCGGCGGGCCGGGGGCCAAACTCGCTTCGCTCAAACATGGCCCCCGGACTTCCCCCGCCGATGATGCACGGGCTCGGCAGCCTCCAACAGGCCCGCCCGCCACGCCTACCCGGCTGCGGCAAACTCACGGTGAATGAGATGCCAATGCCAACAGGTTTGGAAGGGTGCGTTTTACTTTTAAGGGCGTTGAGGCATTAAGGCATTAAGGCATTAAGGCATTAAGGCATCAAGGCATCGACGCTTGGCTGTAAATGTCGCTGTGATTACCAAAAAAAATCGGGCACCTGAGTTCAGGTGCCCGATTTTTTTGCGGGATGAGAGATCAATCAGCGATCAGGCGATCTCTGCGTCGCCTTCTTTTTTGACCGGTTTGACCAGGTCTTCACGCTTGACGCCCATCCACATGGCCAGTGCGGCGGCCACGAAGACTGACGAGTAGATACCGAACCAGATGCCGATTGTCAGCGCCATGGCGAAGTAGTGCAGCGACGGGCCGCCGAAGAACAGCATGGCCAGCACCATCATTTGTGTAGAGCCGTGCGTAATGATGGTCCGGGAGATGGTTTGGGTAATGGCGCTGTTGATCACCTCGTGCACATCCGCTTTACGGTATTTGCGGAAGTTTTCGCGGATCCGATCCATGATCACCACGGATTCGTTCACGGAGTAGCCGAGCACCGCCAACACGCCTGCGAGCACCGATAGGGAAAATTCCCATTGGAAGAACGCGAAAAAGCCGAGGATGATCACCACGTCATGCAGGTTGGCGATCACGCCGGCAACTGCGAATTTCCATTCGAAGCGTATGCCCAGGTAAATCATGATGCCCAGCACGACGAACAGCAATGCCATCAGGCCGTTGTGCAAGAGCTCCTGGCCGACCTGCGGGCCGACGAATTCGACACGGCGCAGGTCTGCCGAGGGGTCGGCTGCCTTGAGGGCGCCCATGACGGTTTCGCTTTGTGTTGCCGAGGTTTGACCTTCGGTCAACGGCAAGCGGATCATGACGTCGTGCGAGGTGCCGAAGTTCTGTACCTGGAAATCGGAGTAGCCGAGTTTGGATACGGCTGTACGCACGCTGTCTAGTTGTGCAGTCTGCGCGTAGTTGACTTCCATGACCGTGCCGCCGGTGAACTCGATCGACAGGTGAAAGCCGCGGGTGATGATAAAGAACACCGCCGCCAGGAACGTCACCAGGCTGATGATGTTCAGCACCAGCGCGTGGCGCATGAACGGGATGGTGCGATGGATACGGAAAAATTCCATGTTTCGCCTTGAGTCTTATCGATGTTGGGCGGCTGGGCCGCCCAACCAGGTCAATTTGCCTTGGGTTTCCAGACGGTGCCGATGGACAGGCTCGCGAGCTTTTTCTTGCGGCCGTACCACAGGTTGGCCAGCGCGCGTACGCCTACGACCGAGGTGAACATCGAGGTCACGATACCCAGGCAGTGCACGACGGCGAAGCCACGGATCGGGCCGGAACCGAAAGCCAGCAATGCCAGACCCACGATCAATGTCGTCAGGTTCGAGTCCAGAATCGTGCCCCAGGCGCGTTCGAAACCGTGGTGAATGGCCTGCTGCGGCGAGGCGCCGTTACGCAGTTCTTCGCGGATCCGTTCGTTGATGAGCACGTTCGAGTCGATGGCCATGCCGAGTGTCAGCGCAATAGCGGCAATACCGGGCAGGGTCAGCGTGGCTTGCAGCATCGACAGCAGCGCCAGCAACAGCAGCACGTTCATCGTCAGACCAATCGTCGAGAAGACCCCGAACAAGTGGTAGTACAGAATGATGAACACGGCGATGGCCAGGAAGCCGTACAGCGTGGAGTGGAAACCCTTGGAGATGTTGTCCGCCCCGAGGCTCGGGCCGATGGTGCGCTCTTCGATGATGGACATCGGTGCGGCCAGGGCGCCGGCGCGCAGCAGCAGGGCGGTATCGGCGGCTTCTTCGGCGGTCATGCTGCCGGAGATCTGTACTTGGCCGCCCGCGATTTCGCTGCGGATGACCGGTGCGGTGACGACTTCGCCTTTGCCGTTTTCGAACAACAGGATAGCCATGCGCTTGCCGACGTTGTCACGCGTGACGTCGCGGAAAATGCGTGCGCCCTTGCCATCGAGGGTCAGGTGCACGGCGGCCTGCTGGGTCTGCGAGTCGCGGCCGGGTTGGGCGTCCTGCAGGTTTTCACCGGTCAGGACGACTTGGCGGCGTACCAGCAGGGGACGGCCATCGCGATCAGTGTAGCGTTCCAGGCCAAAGGGCACCGTGCCGCCCATCAGCGCGGTCTGCGCGGCCGGAGAGTCGTCTACCATGCGGATTTCCAGCGTGGCGGTACGGCCCAGCAGTTCCTTGGCCTTGGCGACGTCTTGTACGCCGGGCAACTGGACAATGATGCGATCCGAGCCCTGCTGTTGAATGACAGGTTCGGCCACGCCCAACTCGTTGATACGGTTGTGCAGCGTGTTGATGTTCTGCTTGAGCGCGGAATCCTGGACGCGGGTGACGGCGGCCGGGCTCAGCATGCCGATCAGCGTGGCGCGATTGCCGTCTTCGCCGGTCGTGAATTCGAGGTCCGGCAGGCGGCTGCGCAGTACGCTCTGGGCGCGGTCACGCTCGTTGGCGTTGCTGAATGTCGCAACCACGGACGAGCCAGAGCGTTCGACACCCTGGGTGGGGATTTTTTCGTCGCGCAGCGAGGTGCGTACGTCGGCGGCCAGTGAGTCATAGCGGGCTTGCAGTGCTCCTTGCATGTCGACTTGCAGCAGAAAGTGCACGCCGCCACGCAGGTCCAGGCCCAGATACATGGGTTTGGGCTCGAACCAGCCCAACGCGCGCATCCAGGGCGGCGAGGCGGGCAACAGGTTCAGCGCCACGGTGTATTGCGGGTCGCCGGGAGTGGTGTTCAGGGACCTGTCGAGCAGGTCGCGTGCTTGCAGTTGCACGTCGGTGGACGGCAGTCGGGCACGGATCGTACCCAGCGTACCGTTTTGCTCGTAGTACACGCTGGAGACGGGAATATTGCCGGCAGTCAGTATTTGTTCGACGCGGCCAAGCATGGCTTCGTCGACTTTGATCGTGGCTTTGGCGCTGGAGACCTGCACGGCGGGAGACTCGCCGTAGAAATTGGGCAGGGTATACAACAGGCCAATAATGACCGCGACCAGCACCGTGATGTACTTCCAGAGGGGATAGCGGTTCATTGGCGGCTAGTTCATGCGAGATAACGGAAAAGGCCCCACGCTGCGTCGTCGGCTTGCGACCCCCACGAGGGAGCGCTTGCCTTGGGGCGGCCCGGTGGCAAAAAGGCCCCCTGATATAAGGGGGCCGGATATGACGCTTACAGGGCCTTGATGGTTCCCTTGGGCAGCACGGTCGAGACCGAGGTCTTCTGCATCAGGACTTCCACGGGCTTGTCGGCCAGGTCGGCGACTTCGAGGGTGATGTAGGTGTCGGTGACCTTGGAGACCTTGCCCAGCATGCCGCCGGCGGTCAGGACTTCGTCGCCCTTGGCGAGGTTGGCCACCAGGTTGCGGTGTTCTTTCTGGCGCTTCATCTGCGGACGGATCATCAGGAAATAGAGGATCACGAACATCAGCACGATGGGCAGCATGCCCATCAGCGCGCTGCCTTCGGGGGCGGCCTGGGCCAGAACGATGCCGGCGGTATCGATAACGGACATAGTAAATCTCCTGAATGAGGGTGTTCGGGTCGAATTATGAAAGGTTTTTGTAGCGCCCGTCCCCGCGCGAGCCTTGGACAGGGCAAGCCGACTATTGTAGCGAGGTTATGTGGTCGGCAGGGTCAGGCGGAAAATCCAGGGTGTTACGGGGCCGTACAAGGCCCGATCTGAGCAGGTCCGAAACGTCCCCGAGGCGGCTTTGGGACAATATTGGAGACGCCACGAATCGCTACTCAATCCCGCGTGCCCGGTCGGCCGCGAACTTGGCGCGCCACGCCTGGAACGTGCCTGCGGCGATGGCTTCGCGCATTTCGCCCATGATGGTCAGGTAGAAATGCAGGTTGTGCAGCGTGTTCAGGCGCGCGCCGGTGATTTCGTTGGCCCGTTGCAAATGATGCAGGTAGGCGCGCGAGAAATGGGCGCAGGTGTGGCACGCGCAGCTCGGGTCCAGTGGGCGAGTGTCGTCGCGGTACTTGGCGTTGCGGATCTTGATATCGCCGTAACGGGTGAAGAGCCAGCCGTTACGGGCGTTGCGCGTGGGCATGACGCAGTCGAACATGTCGACGCCGCGCGACACGCCCTCGACCAGGTCCTCGGGGGTGCCCACGCCCATCAGGTAGCGCGGAGCCTGTGTGGGCAGGCGGGGAGTGACGTGCGCCAGGATGCGCATCATGTCTTCCTTGGGCTCGCCCACCGACAGGCCGCCGATAGCGTAGCCATGAAAACCGATATCCGTCAGGCCGGCCAGGGACTCCTCACGCAGCGATTCGTACATGCCGCCCTGCACAATGCCGAACAGGGCATTGGGATTTTCCAGACGGTCGAATTCCTCGCGCGAACGACGCGCCCAGCGCAGCGACATGCGCATCGAGCGGGCGGCCTCCTCAGAGGTGGCCGGACGGCCATCGATCTGGTAGGGCGTGCACTCGTCGAACACCATGACGATGTCGGAGTTCAGCGAGCGCTGGATCCGCATGGATTCTTCCGGTGTCAGGAACAGCTTGGCGCCATCGATGGGCGATGCGAATTTCACGCCTTCTTCGGTGATCTTGCGCATGCCCTGCAGGCTGAACACCTGAAAACCGCCCGAATCGGTCAGGATCGGTTTGTCCCATTGCATGAATCCGTGCAGGCCGCCGTGGCGATCCAGGATGTCTGTTCCGGGGCGCAGCCACAGGTGAAAGGTGTTGCCCAGCACGATCTGTGCGCCGATTTCCTTGAGCTCGTGCGGCAGCATGGCTTTGACGCTGCCGTAGGTGCCCACCGGCATAAAAATCGGGGTTTCGACCACGCCGTGGTTCAGGGTGACGCGGCCGCGGCGGGCTTGGCCGTCGGTCGCCAGGAGTTCGAAATTCAGTCCAGTCATGGTCAGGCAGAGGGAGATTCGATGAACATTGCGTCGCCATAGCTGAAAAAGCGGTAGCGTTGGGCGACGGCATGGGTATAGGCGCGGCGGATGGGCTCGACGCCGGCCAGCGCGGACACCAGCATGAGCAGTGTCGATTGCGGCAAATGGAAATTGGTGACGAGCGCGTCCACGACCCGATAGCGATAGCCCGGGGTGATGAACAGGCGGGTGTCGCCCTGAATGGAAGTCAATGGCGCGTCCGGGCCCGCGGGATTCTGCGCTGCGGCCGATTCCAGGGCGCGCACGCTGGTGGTGCCCACGGCGATCACACGCCCGCCCTGGGCCCGCGTACGCGCGATGGCATCGATCACGGGTTGGCCGACGGTGTACCACTCGGCATGCATGATGTGATCGGCGATGTTGTCGACTCGCACCGGTTGAAAGGTGCCGGCGCCGACGTGCAAGGTGACAAAGGCGCGTTCGACGCCCAGTTCCGCGACGCGGTCCAGCATGGCCTGGTCAAAGTGCAGACCAGCCGTCGGCGCGGCGACGGCACCCGGTTCGCGGGCGTAGACCGTTTGATAGCGGTCTTCGTCAGTGGCGTCGGCCGCGTGGGTGATGTAAGGTGGCAGGGGCGTCGCGCCGTGGGTATCCAGCAAGTCCAGCACGGGGGCCGGAAATTGCAGGTCAAAGAGCTCGCCGTCCCGGCCCAGCACCGTCACATCAAAGGCATCGGCCAGACGTAGCGTCATGCCCGGCCCAGGCGATTTGCTGGCACGCACGTGGGCCAGCGCACGCTGTGGTTCGACGATGCGCTCGACCAGGACCTCGACTTTGCCGCCGGTGGCTTTCTGGCCGGTCAGGCGGGCCTTGATGACGCGTGTGTCGTTGAACACCAGCAAATCATTGGGGCGCAGCAGGTCGGCCAAATCAGGGAACCGCCGGTCATGCAGTGCGCCTGACGCATCCAGATGCAGCAGGCGGCTGCCGCCGCGCTGTGCCGCAGGTGTCTGCGCAATCAGCTCGGGCGGTAATTCGTAGTCGAAGTCGGAAACAGTGAGGGTCGAGGACACGCGGAACAATTCAAGTAAAAACGCCAGGGATCGCCGCCCCATTGAGCTAGGCGGAGGGCGTGGATTGGGCCATATTGTAAGTGCCTGGCCGGCCATCCTCTAATGGGCCCCTCTCGTCGGCCCTTTCGTGACCTGTGCGCTGCCCGTTGCACACTGATCGCGCGCCCATTGCGCGCTCCTTTTGCGTCGCCGCGCAGCGCTTTGTGTCGTCGAGTGCATCGCCCGTCATGCCGACCGTGCGTCCGCGCTAGACGTTCCATCCGTTATTTCTCGTCGGCGACCGGGTGATTGACTGCCGATTTCGTTGCTGCCATCCCACCAGATCGCGAGGACGCGTTGACGCAACAGCCACTTGTCAATCAGGTTCGGTATGCTTGCGTCTTTGGACATCATTGGTATGGCGGCGGGCACAGCATGACGGCACAGGCGGACAAGCGACACGGGCGACTCAAACGATGGTTCGTGGCGTGCGCGCTGTTGGGGGCTGCCGTCATGGCGCAGGCTCAGGACGTCATGCCCGATGAACTGACGCAGGCCTGGAAGGCATCCGGATTGCCCGGCACATCGCTGTCGCTGGTTGTGCAAGAGCTCGGCGGTCAGCGCATGGTGGCGATCAACGCCAACGAGCCACGCAATCCTGCATCAGTCATGAAACTGGTGACTACCTGGTCCGCCTTGTCGGAGCTGGGACCCAATTATGTCTGGCGTACGGATTTTCTGTTGGAGCCGGGCGCCGGCCCTGATACGCATGGCGCATTACGCGGCCCCTTGTATTTGCGGGCGGGGGGAGACCCGTATTTGCTGATACAGGATATGTGGACTCTGTTGCGGGAGTTGCGCTTGCGCGGCGTCAAGCAGATCGGTGATCTGGTGATCGACCGCAGTATTTTCGGCAATGTTGCGACGGATCCGGGGGCTTTTGACGGTGCGCCGGATCGTGCTTATAACGCCAGTCCCGATGCCTTGATGGTGGGATTTGGCGCCCTGCGCCTGCTGTTTACGCCAGACCAGGCAGCCCAGAAATGGGTGCCGATCATCGATCCGCCACTACCCGGCATACGGCTGGAGGGGCAGGTGGGTTGGAGTACGGCGCGCTGCCCCGGTCCTCCTGTGGTGACGACAGATCCCGTGCTGACACAACAGGGTGTTTCTATCCGGCTCGGCGGCTCGGTCGCGGGGTCTTGCGGGGAATTCAGTTTGTACCGCTTGGCGCTGTCGCAACCGGAGTTCACCGAGTCCCTATTCCGCCAGTTGTGGCGTGAGTTGGGCGGGACGTTCAAGGGGAAAATCCGTGCCGGCCGGGTGCCAGCCGATGCGGTGGTGCTGGCCTCGCACGAGTCTCCCCCGTTAGGCGAGGCCATTCGCCAGATCAATAAACGGAGCAATAACGTGATGGCTCGCACGGTCTTGTTGACCCTGGGAGCAGAGCGCGGCACGCGGCCGGCGACCACGCAGACCAGCGAGGCAGTGGCCAAATCGGTGTTGGCTTCCCAGGGGCTGAATATGCCCGAGCTGGTCATGGACAACGGCTCGGGTCTGTCGCGCGACGCGCGTGTGTCGGCCGAAAGCCTGGCATCTATGTTGACCCTGGCCTGGCAATCGCCGTTGATGCCCGAATATCTGTCTTCGCTGTCTATTGCCGGCGTGGATGGCACGATGCGCCGGCGGTTGAAGGGAGAAGAAACCGTCGGTATGGCCCACCTGAAGACCGGCTCCTTGCGGGATGTGCGGGCCGTGGCGGGCTATGTGCTGGGCGCCAGCGGCAAGCGCTATGTCGTGGTCAGCATCGTCAACGATCCAAACGCGGCGGCGGTGCGCAAGTTCGATGATGCGTTGATTGAGTGGCTGGCAGCTAAATAAATCGATGGAGCCAGCGGTGGCGTCCGGTTGTATCTCTTGACCAGGTTATGCCCATCGAGTCGTCCCGTTGACCGCATGATCGGCAGTGGCGTGAAGGTGGGATAGAAACGAACGGCAGCCCGTTGGCAGCGGCGCCGTCATCGACAAATAGCGCACCCATCGTCGGCAGTGCGACCTTGTAGCGCTAAAATTCATTCTGTTTTGACCTGGCCGCCTCGCTGCCTCATTGTTTTTGGAGACTTCCGCACATGCCCGTGCACGAAATCCGTCATCCGCTGATTCGCCACAAGCTCGGCATCATGCGTCGTGCTGACCTCAGCACCAAGAGCTTTCGTGAGTTGTCTCAAGAAGTCGGCGCTTTGCTGACCTACGAGGCATCCAAAGACCTGCCTTTGGCCACCACCACGGTAGAAGGCTGGTGCGGCACGGTAGAGGTCGAGAAAATTGCCGGCAAAAAAGTGACGGTCGTGCCGATTCTGCGTGCCGGCATCGGCATGCTGGACGGGGTGTTGAGCCTGATCCCCGGCGCCAAGGTCAGTGTGGTCGGAGTCGCCCGCAACGAGGAAACGCTGCAGGCGCATACTTATCTGGAGCGTCTTGTCGGGGAATTGGATCAGCGCCTGGCGCTGATCGTGGATCCCATGTTGGCCACGGGCGGTTCAATGGTGGCGACGATCGATATGCTCAAACGCGCCGGCTGTCGCGAGATTCGCGCCTTGGTTCTGGTCGCCGCACCGACCGGTATTAAAGCGGTCTTGGATCGCCATCCCGATGTGCATATTTACACTGCGTCGATCGACCAGGGATTGAACGAAAACGGCTACATCATGCCGGGCCTGGGCGATGCGGGCGACCGGATCTTTGGTACGAAGCAAAAAGCAGAATAAGAAATTGGCCGCGCCGTCCTCGCACCCGCCGGCGTCATATCAGGCCGCCAACGCCTCTCGCTGGCCTTCTTCGTATCGGCCAAACCAATGCAATTGGCGAGCGAGCCCTGCGACTTCGCCTATCACCAATAACGCGGGCGCGCGCACGTTGTGGCTGCGTGCTACGGCGGCGAGTTCATCCAGGCGTCCTGTGATGACCCGCTGTTCGGGGCGGCTGCCGTTTTCGATCAGGGCGAACGGCGTCGCGGCAGAACGGCCGTGGCTGATGAGCCGGGCAGACAGCGTTCCCAACTGCCCGACGCCCATATAGAACGCCAGCGTCTGGTGTTCGCGGGCCAATCCGGCCCAATCCAGCGTGTCTTCGTCTTCGCGGCAATGTGCCGTGACCAGGCGTACGGATTGCGCATGGTCGCGATGGGTGAGAGGGATGCCGGCATAGGCGGCACAGGCCAGTGCCGCCGTGATGCCGGGTACGACTTCGTAGCGGATATCGTGTGCGCGCAGATATTCCAGTTCCTCGCCGCCACGTCCAAAAATGAAGGCATCGCCGCCTTTGAGGCGTACGACGCGCCGGCCGGCCTGCGCATGTTCGACCAGCAGCGCATGAATACGGGATTGCGTAGCGTTGTGGTCTTCGCCGAGCAGCTTGCCCACGGAGATACGGTCGGCATCGCGACGCGCCAACGCCAGCACTGCGGGGCTGACCAGACGGTCGTACAGGATGACATCGGCCTCGTTGAGGGCGCGTAAGGCCTTGAGGGTCAGCAGGCTAGGGTCGCCCGGGCCCGCGCCGACGAGCACGACGCTGCCTTGACTGGCAGGTTGCGGACTGTCGAGCTCGGCGTTGAGCACGCGTTCGGCTTCGGCGGGTTGTTGTTGGCGCAGCAGGCTCGCGACAGGGCCGTCCAGCAGCCAGTCATAGAACCGCCGGCGTTGTTTCAGGTCAGGGCGGCGTTCGCGGATACGCGGACGATGGAGAGCGGCCAATGCAGCCAGAGATCCCAACGAATGATCGAACAGCGACTCTATCCGTTCGCGCAGGCGGCGCGCCAGCACGGGCGCTACGCCGGACGACGAAATCGCCACGATCAAGGGGGAACGGTCGACGATGGACGGGACTTGAAACGACGATAGCTCCGCATCATCTACGACATTGCTGAAAATGCGCCGGGCTTCGGCAGCCTCGGACACTGCCGCATTGACCGACCGGTCGTCGGTGGCGGCGACGACTAGCCAAGCCTCGTCCAGCCATTCGGGTTGAAACTCGCCTTTGAATACGCGAATGCGGCCTTGGTCGGCCAGCTCGGCCAGTTCCGGCACGAGTTCAGGCGCCCCAACCTGCACATCGGCCGATGCCTCTAACAGCAGTTGGACCTTGCGCGCAGCGACTTCGCCGCCGCCGACTACCAGCACGCGGCGACCCTGTAGATCTGCAAATAAGGGGAAAAGCTTCATCCGTTGCTCCGAGAAACCTCGGTATTCCTGTCGGGGAGGAAAGGGGCGCAGCCGAGGGGCTGCAAGATTGGTCTGATTTGAATTGGTGGCTGGATAAGAATCCAGTTTTCCGGTCTGACGCGTGTAGTGTCTCGGGGATGCAAACCAAACGTACCTATCGATTCCGGTTCTATTCGACGTTCGAGCAAGCACTGCCACGTTTGCGGATAGGCATTACCAAAGCTGCCGTCGAGCGGGGGGCATTCGTGTCCGCAATGCAATGTAGCCCACAACCGCGACGTCAACGCGGCGCATGATGTATTAGCCGCCGGGCTGGCGGTGTTAGCCCATGGAGAAACGGTAAGACCTGAGTGCATGAGGGATAGTGTGCAACGGCTCGGTTCGGTGAAGTGGGAATCCCGTTCCTTTAAGGAAGGGAGCAGTCAAGAAATGATCAGCCTGGCGAGACGGGCCCGTGTACATGGAGAATCATAGGGACCGCAATACATCCCTACAACTTTTGATTTATTGGATTGATATAGCTATAAGTGATTAGTCGACAGTATCAACGCCTCTTAGCCAACCGACGCAAGATTCATGCCATTGAGGCGGGAGTGTGCCGGATTGGCGCTTGCGCTGTTGTGGGGCATGGCTTTCCAGGGAAATGCCCCTTCTTGGGGCAATAAGCACTGCTGTGGTGCCAGGGCCGACGCCATCTGGTATTGGTTTGCCGCCAGCGAGATACTGAGGGCGCAGGATAGCCGCGCGGTACTCGGAGCGGTTCCGGGGCCGGTAGAAGCCTTTCTCTTGTCTTTGCACACAGCGCGAATTAAACACGGCTTGAAACGTGTAAATCAGACAAACGGTGTAGCATCCAGATGTCATATTTCAGTCTGGAGTCCCGGTGGCGGCACGATATCTTTCTTTCCTGATTCTGGCGGGCTGCGCCAGTGTGACGGCTCCCGCGGTGGCTGGCGTGTGCGATGCGCGTTTCATGCACGACGGCGGGGCGGTGCAATTGAAGGGGTCCGGCAATTTACAGCTGGGCGCCGATTTGACGTTTGCCGAGGTGTCCAAGACAGACTCGGCCAATTGCCGCGCGCGGGTGCAAGGCACGGCGATGTTCAGCTATGCCGGTTTGCCGGCGAGCCAGTCCAAACTGGACTATCTGATGACCATCAAACAAGGCCAGGCGAGTTTTGTGCGTTATGCCCAGGCGGGTGAGCAGCCTTCGTCGCAAGGCCAATTCGATCTGCGCATGCTGGGACTGTTTGCCTACGATGGCGCCATCACCGGGCAGGGCCAGCGCATGCCGGGCGCGACCTATCGATTGAATATCGGCAAAGAGGCCCCCGTTGGCGGACAGCCCAGCACGGTCGTGCGCATTGGCGAGAAAACCGTCGGCGCCAAATCCACGCTGGATACCGCATTGGGGCGTCAATCATGCTGGCCGATCCGTTATACGCGGGATACCGATCCCACGATGGCGACGTTCAAGGGGCTGACCTTGCCTATTCCAGGTATGAATACCACGGTCACCGATTGGTTTTGCCCGAGCGTAAACTTAGTCATGCGTCAGGACATTGATCAGGGTGGCGTGAAGTCCGCGGTTGAAATCACGCAGGTCAGATAAGAGTAGGGCTTGTGGAATCCACCACCTGCCTATACATATATATTGCAATGTCATCGTTGCCTGGCTGCGAGAGTCGCAACAGGCTGGTATGATGAACCTGTCATCGACCTTACTCATAGGGAGCTTTTATGCCTACACGACGTTCCGAGGAAGCCGCTAAAGAAAAACTCATCGATAGCGTGAAAAGCAGCCTGAGCGATGCCGAAGACCTGTTGCGCGAGGCCGCGTCCAGCTCTGGCGAAAAGGCCTCCGAATTGCGCGATCGCGCATTGGCGTCGCTGAAACGCACGCGCGAGGCGCTGTACGACGCGCAAGACGCCGTATTGGAACGCGGTCGCAAGGCCGCGCGCGCGACCGATGATTATGTGCACGACAATCCCTGGCAAGCCATCGGCGTTGCAGGCGTGACCGGCCTGCTGCTTGGTTTGCTGATCGCTCGCCGATAAAGGCACGGGCCGGCCTTTGGTGCCGGCCCGGTCTTATTATGGGCTTGCGCACATCTGTATCCAGCGTGGCCAGCAGCCTGGTAGGGATGCTGCGTACGCGCCTGGAATTATTCTCCCTCGAGGCAGCCGAAGAAAAAACGCGGTTGATCAAGCTGTTGGGCTCGGCATTCGCGGCGTTGCTGTTTTTGACGTTGGCGGTGCTGGTGTTCACGGTCACCATCGCGGTGGCGTTCTGGCCTACAGAAAATCGTTATGTAGCGCTGGGACTCCTGGCCGCGATATATGCCTTGATCGGTCTCGTATTGCTGCTGTCGATACGCCGTCAGTTGCTGTTCGGCCCCATGCCTTTTGCTGCGACGGTCGAAGAACTCGGCCGCGATGCCGAGTTGCTGGATCGTGTTCGTGCTGCGCAGGATGAGGCCGAACAAGCCGAGCAAGACGAACGCGACGAAAGAGCCGAGCAAGAGGCGCGCGCCACGCGTGCCCGGCAGGCCGCTGCTCGACGGGCACGGAGCTGACCTATGGCGAAACCCACGACTGCTGTTGACCGTGCCGTTCGCATTGAGCTGCTGCGTGCTCGAGCGGCGCTCGAACGAGAATCGCTGGCGCACGATATTGTGTCGACGACGCGCTCGCTCAGGCCCGGCAATCTCGTCAAGCGTTGGTTGCCCAGTTTAGGGCAGGCCAATCTGTCCAAACTATTATGGCAGGGCTTTACGTTGGCCCGGCGCTATCCTTTTGTCAGCTCTACGCTGTCTGCGCTGGTCATGGGGCGCGGCAAGCGCTCGGGTTTGATCAAGCTGGCCGGTGGCGCGTTATTGGGCTGGCAAGCCTTTAAGGCTTGGCGCGATTCGCGTGGCAGGTCATCGTCCGATGTCGAGGATGATGTCAGCCCGTCACGTGAACGGTGAGGCACGACAATCCACACTGATGCCCGATACCGGAGCGCTTGCGCGCCCGGTTTTGGGCGATGCAGTCCAGGCCAGTGTTCGAGAGCACTGGCACATGCTATTCACGCGGGTGTTATAGCCCCAAATCCCCCCATATTGCATCCACGCGTTGTTTGACGTCTTGGTCCATGGTGATAGGCCGGCCCCATTCGCGGTCCGTTTCACCCGGCCATTTATTGGTGGCGTCCAGTCCCATCTTGCCGCCCAGGCCCGAGACCGGCGAGGCAAAGTCCAGGTAGTCGATCGGTGTGCGCTCGACCATGACGGTATCGCGCACCGGGTCCATGCGTGTGGTGATGGCCCAGATAACCTCTTTCCAGTCACGCACGTCGATGTCTTCGTCCACGACGACAATGAATTTCGTGTACATGAATTGGCGCAGCACGCTCCAGATGCCGAACATGATGCGTTTGGCGTGTCCGGCGTACTGTTTGCGCATCGAGACCACGGCCAACCGATAGCTGCAACCTTCCGGGGGCAGGTAAAAGTCGACGATTTCCGGGAATTGACGGCGCAACAACGGCACAAAAACTTCATTCAGCGCCACCCCCAGAACCGCCGGTTCATCCGGCGGTTTGCCCGTGTAAGTCGAGTGATAGACCGGATTGCGGCGCATGGTGATGCGGTCCACCGTAAAGACGGGGAACCAGTCTTGCTCGTTGTAATAGCCCGTATGGTCGCCATAGGGCCCTTCCAGCGCCATTTCGTAGCCTGTGTCCGGAGGGGGAGGCACCCCGTCGGGAATGGTGGGTGCGATGGCGCGTGGGTCCGTGGCCGGCAGTAAATGGCCTTCCAGGACAATTTCGGCCCAGGCCGGCACCGAGAGCTCGCTGCCAATGGCTTGGGCGACTTCTGTGCGCGAGCCGCGCAGCAGGCCGGCGAATTGATATTCGGACAGGCTGTCCGGGACGGGGGTGACGGCCCCCAGGATCGTGGCCGGGTCTGCCCCCAAGGCAACCGCGACGGGGAAGGGCGTGCCCGGGTGGGCGCGCGCGTGCTCACGAAAATCCAGTGCGCCGCCGCGATGCGACAGCCAGCGCATGATCAATTTGTTTGGCGCGATAGGCTGCTGGCGATAAATCCCGAGATTCTGCCGGCGTGCATTGGGCCCTCGGGTGATGACCAGGCCCCACGTCAGCAACGGCGCTACATCGCCGGGCCAGCAGGTTTGCAGCGGCAGCCGGCTCAGGTCCACGTCCGCGCCCTCCCATACGATCTCCTGGCAGGCCGGGCTGCGCACTCGCTTGGGAGCCATGTCCCAGAGGGCGGATTTCAACATGGCGACTTTACCGAAGGCGTCGCGCAGGCTGCGCGGGGCCTCGGGTTCGCGTAGCGAGGCCAGTAATTCGCCGGTCTCTCGCAGGGCGCTGACGTCCTCGGCGCCCATGCCCCACGCGACGCGCTTGGGCGTGCCAAACAGGTTGGCCAGCACCGGAATTTCGGCCCGCGTGCCATTGTGGACGGCATTTTCGAACAGCAAAGCGGGCCCTTCGGCGCGCAAAACGCGATCGGCGATCTCAGTTATTTCAAGATGTGTCGATACTGGCGTGGCAATGCGTTTGAGCTCACCGCGCTGCTCCAGTTGCTGTAAAAAGTCTCTCAGGTCACGGTATTTCACTACAGATCCAGGTCAATTCGTTACATTTTAAAGTCAGAAGAGAGGTTAACATCCAGGCCTCTTCTTTATCACGCAGGAGGTCACCATGCCCGATGCGTCAGTGGCAGGCCTGTTCCGTCAGTCCGCCCAAGGAGTGCACCACCGTCTTGCTGAATGGTTGCGTATCTGCTGTACCTATCTGGGTATTGCCGTCATTGTCACCATAAGTATGAGCCTCGCTTTGCCCGGTTTGCGCGACCAGGCCCTGCAGGTGCACAAAGCCTTGTTGACCGCTTTAGCGCCTACATCCGTGCCGTCCGGCTCGCTCGCCGATGCCAACGACGATCCTCTCTATGACACCCCTTCAGCGGTAGCCATGGCGATCCCCGCTGCGCCGTCCAGCAATGCCACCGGCTTTCTGGGCCCGTTGCGCAGCGATCTGCCCCCGGCTCCTCCCAAAAAGGTGTTACGTACTGCTGTGTCCGGCCCTCAGGCCGAGGCGCTGCGCAACTATATCTCGCGCAAGTACCGCGTGGCGTATGACGCGACAGGTGTCTTGGTCAATGCGACGTATCGCGTCGCACGCGAAAAAGATCTGGATCCGCTATTGCTGTTGGCGGTCATCGCGATCGAATCCCGCTATAACCCCTTTGCGGAAAGTTCCGTGGGCGCGCAGGGCCTGATGCAGGTCATGACGCGCGTGCACCAGGACAAATTCGACAAATTGGGCGAGGGCGCCAGCGCGCTCGATCCGATTTCGAATATCCGCGTCGGCAGCACCATCCTGAAGGACTGCATCTCGCGCCGTGGATCGGTGGAGGGCGGTTTGGCTTGCTATGTTGGGGCAACAGGTCCCAGCGATGGCGGCTATGGCGCCAAGGTCCAGGCCGAACGTCGCCGGCTGGCCTTGGCGGCCGGGATCGCGTTGGCGCGGGATTGATCTAATCTTGCCAAACCATTGCTGACGGCTTAGAAACAACGAGGCCGGTATTACGGCCGTTTGTACTGTACCGAGGGCGCACGCTTTGAACAGCCCTGTCGCGAAAGGGGCAAGGCCTTCAGAGGCGCCCCGGTTTTCCCGGGCAGCAACGCGCCTCGTCGGCTCGTGTACTCAGTCGCCGTCTACAGCACTGTGCCAATGCGTCGCACAGCTTCTTGCAAACGGTCCAATCCCGTGGCGTACGAGAATCGCATCGTGTGGTGACCATGCGCCGGGCCGAAATCGAGCCCGGGCACTGCCGCAACGCCTGCTTCGTGCAGCAGCCGATGCGCGAACGCGGAGCTGTCAACGCCCATCGCGGCAATGTCCGCATAGATATAAAACGCACCATCCGGCTTGACCGGCACATGCAGGCCCAGCCGTTCGAACTCCGGCAGTAAATAGTCGCGGCGCTGCTTAAAGGCCTCGCGGCGGTGTTCGTAGATTTTGAGCGTGTCGGGCGCAAAGCAGGCCAGGGCGGCATGCTGCGCCAGTGTGGGCGCGCAGATTGCCAGGCTGGCGGCCATTTTTTCGACGGGGCCGGCCAGGCGTTCGGGCACGATCATCCAGCCGAGCCGCCATCCCGTCATGTGGAAGTATTTTGAGAAACTGTTGATGACGATGATGTCATCATCCAGCGTCAGAGCCGAGCGCGCTTCGTTTTCGTAACTGAGTCCCAGATAGATCTCATCGACGATGGCGAAACCCTGGCGCTCGCGCACGGCATGCAGCAAGGCGGCCAACTCGTCGCGCGCGATGCTGGTGCCCGTCGGATTGCTGGGCGAGGCGACCAGCACTCCTCGCGTTGCCGGCGTCCAGTGGTCCCGCACGTCCTGCGCCGAGAGCTGGAATCGCTTTTCCGCCGTACTGGGGATCAAGCGGGGGCGTCCGCCGGCAGCCAGAATGAAATTGCTATTTGCCGGGTACGAGGGGTCGGGCATCAGGACTTCCGCGCCAGTGTCCACCATGGCGGCGCAAGCCAATGACAGGGCGCCGGAAGCGCCAGCGGTGACGATGACGCGCGCGGGGTCGATCTTGGCGCCGAACTCAGTTGCGTAGAATTGGGCAATGGCCTCGCGCAATCCGGCCACGCCGGCGGGGGCGCTATATCCGCTCAGACCTGCTCGCGCGGCGCGATCCAGGGCTTCCACGACTTGGGCGGGCGCGGTAAAGTCCGGCTCGCCTATTCCGAGGCTGACGATGTCACGGCCGGCGGCTTGCAATGCCTGAGCCTCTTTAAAGACTTCGACGGCGTGAAAGGTCAGGAATTCTTGGGCGCGTGAGGCAAGGCGCAACATGGCAGTTCTCGTAACGAAAAAGGAATTGTAGATGCAGCCATCGCGGCGCGCATTTCTCTTTGGCCGGCAAACACCACGTACGCCCTGGGATGCGTTTTTGCAGCGCCTGGGGCGGCTGGTGCAAGGGCGGCTGCTCAACCTGCCGGCTGAGGCGCTCAGGCAAGGGCGGGCACACAGTCCCGGGACGCACGGGCCGGGACCCGCTCTCACGACAGAGACGCCGAATCGCGCTCGCCTGATTCCTGTGCATCGCGACGACGTGCGGCAAGCGCGGGCGCTCTGTGCCGAATACGGCGTGGTGTTGCAACTCGGCGGCCTGGCCGGCGCAGGGTCCGTGGCGGCGAATGCGCCTAAAGCGCCCAATCCCCTTGATCATCGTCCGGTCGATGGGCCTGATTGGGAATATGCAGAGACGCTGACTCTGGGCGATGTACTGGAGGTAGATCCGTCGGGCCTGGACACCTTCATCCACGATCCCAAGACCGGTCGGTGGGTCGCGCAGCCAGGGTGCCGGGTCGGCGAGCTGGCGGCATCCGGGCTGCCGCAGTTTCGCGACGCCCCCCCTGAATGGACCTTGGCCGTCTGGTTGGCGAAATCTCATGCTTGGCCCCCGGGCGCCACTGCCATGAGCGGCGTAATGGAGGCCGAATTGCTGTTTTCCGACGGCACGACCGAGACACTGGGGGCATTTGGCGCCTCCGATGTGAGGCCCTTGCGATCTGCGATGGTGCAGCGCCTGGTGCCCGCGCTGTTTCAGTTGTCGTCGTCTCCAGACGCGGTGACCTGCCGCGAGGCTCCTCGGTGGCCGTGTTGTTATAGACTGGATGCGTTACAGCCAGCGGCGCCTGCAGAGGTCAACCTCGCGCAATTGTTACTGGGGCACGGCGGCGCGTTGGCCTGGGTTGAGTCTGTCACATTGATTCCCGTCGAGCCGGCGACGGTTCAGCAGGCAGTGCTAGAGGGAACCGATGCGAGCGCGCGCACCGTTGCCTCGTCACCTCTGGCCGAAACACTGCCTGGTCCCGCGGCCTTGCGCGGATCGGCATCCTCGGACGATAAAGTAGTCAATGCAGCCCGCCGGCTGCAAATTCGCATCAAAAACGCGTTTGATCCTTTGGATATTTATGGCTGAGCCGCAATGCCTTTCCGCCCGTGCCATTCCTGTCACGCTGGCGACGCCGTTTTTACCGGCTGCACCTGTCATCTGGCAGTAAGATAATCGCCTCTCTAAGCTAGAATTCCCCACTTTCGTCGATCAACCGAGTAAGCCCGCAATATGGATGCCAATTTTCGCAAAGCCGCACTTGATTATCATGAGTCCGGCCGCCCCGGCAAAATCGCTGTCACGCCGACCAAACAGTTGTCGAACCAGCGTGATTTGGCGCTGGCTTACTCCCCCGGTGTGGCGGCAGCCTGTGAAGAAATCGTCAGCGACCCTGTCAATGCGGTGCGGTTCACGGCACGCGGCAACTTGGTCGGCGTGATTACCAACGGGACCGCTGTGCTGGGCCTGGGCAACATCGGTGCGCTGGCTTCCAAGCCCGTCATGGAAGGCAAGGCCGTCTTGTTCAAGAAGTTCGCCGGCCTGGACGTGTTCGATATCGAGATCAACGAGACCGACCCGGACAAACTGGTCGAAATCATCGCGGGCCTGGAGCCGACTTTCGGTGGCATCAACCTCGAGGATATCAAGGCCCCCGAGTGCTTTACGGTCGAGCGCAAGCTGCGCGAGCGCATGAAAATCCCGGTGTTCCACGACGACCAGCATGGCACGGCCATCTGCGTCTCGGCGGCCTTTATCAACGGCCTGAAAGTCGTGGGCAAAGCGATCGATCAGGTCAAGGTCGTGACCTCGGGCGCCGGCGCGGCCGCACTGGCCTGCCTGGACCTGATGGTGGATCTGGGCGTGCCCATTGAAAACATCTGGGTGACCGACATCGAGGGCGTGGTCTACGAAGGGCGCGTCGCGTTGATGGACCCGGACAAGGCCCGTTTTGCCCAAAAGACCGAACAGCGCAAGCTGGCCGAGGTCATCCAGGGCGCAGACGTGTTCCTCGGCCTGTCGGCGGGCGGAGTGCTCAAGCCCGAGATGGTCGCCTCGATGGCGGCTCGCCCCGTGATCCTGGCCTTGGCCAATCCCAATCCCGAGATCCTGCCCGAGGACGCCCACGCGGTGCGCGACGACGTCGTGATGGCGACGGGCCGCTCCGACTATCCGAACCAGGTCAACAACGTTCTGTGCTTTCCCTATATTTTCCGCGGTGCGCTGGATGTCGGCGCCACCACGATTACGCGTGAAATGGAAATGGCGGCGGTGCACGCCATCGCCAAACTTGCCCAGGAAGAGCAAAACGAAGTCGTGGCGGCCGCCTATGGCACGTACGACATCAGCTTTGGCCCTGAATACCTGATTCCCAAGCCGTTCGACCCGCGTTTGATTACCCGCATTGCGCCGGCCGTGGCCAAGGCGGCCATGGAAGGCGGGGTCGCGACGCGCCCGTTGGCGGACCTGGAAGCCTACGTCGAGCAACTGCAGCAATTCGTGTATCACTCCGGCGCATTCATGAAGCCCCTGTACTCGGCCGCCAAGACGCTGGTGCGTGAGGGCGGCAAGGCGCGCATCGTCTTCACCGAGGGCGAAGACGAACGCGTGCTGCGCGCCGTGCAAGTGGTGGTCGACGAGGGGCTGGCCAAACCCATTCTGGTCGGGCGCCCCGCGGTGCTGGCGGCACGTATCGAGAAATATGGCCTGCGTCTGCGCCTGGGCGAGGACGTCGAGGTCACCAACCCCGAGTACGACGAGCGATTCCACCAATACTGGACCACGTACTGGGAAATGATGTGCCGCCGCGGCATCACCAAGGAAATGGCCCGCGTAGAAATGCGCCGCCGCCTGACGCTGATCGGCGCCATGATGCTGCATCGCGGCGAGGCCGACGGCATGATCTGCGGTGTGGTGAGTTCCTACGCAGAGCACCTCCGTTTCATCGACGAAGTGATCGGCAAACGTCCCGGCGCCAACGTTTACGCCGCCATGAACGTCCTGTTGCTCGACGAGCGCGTGGTGGCGTTGGTGGACACCCACGTCAACGACAATCCCACGGCCGAACAGATCGCAGAGATCACGATCGCCGCGGCCGAGCAGATGAAGCGCCTGAATCTGGCGCCCAAGATCGCGCTGCTGTCGCGTTCGAATTTCGGCACGGGCAGTTCGTCTTCGGGTGCGAAAATGCGCGAAGCCCTGGCTCTGGTGCGCGAAGCCGCCCCGGACCTGGAAATCGACGGCGAAATGCACGGTGATTGCGCGTTGGACGAGGCGCTGCGCACCCGCATCCTGCCGTCGTCGACGCTCAAAGGCGCCGCCAACCTGTTGGTTTGCCCCAACGTGGATTCCGGCAACATCGCGTACAACCTGCTCAAGACAGCTGCGGGCGGCAATGTCGCCGTGGGACCGTTCTTGCTGGGGGCCAATGCGCCCGTGCATATCTTGACGTCCAGTTCCACGGTGCGCCGTATCGTCAACATGACCGCCCTGGTCGTGGTTGATGCCAACATCCCCAACTAGCATCGCCCAGGCCACCGGCCAGTCCCGTTCTCCGACGGGGCTGGTGCTGACTGGCGGTGGCGCGCGCGCGGCCTATCAAGTCGGTGCGCTGCGCGCCGTGCTGGACATTCTCGATCCGGAATCCCGTCCGGGATTTCACAATCCCTTTCCCATCATTTGCGGCACCTCAGCGGGCTCCATCAATGCCACCGCTTTGGCCTGCCGTGCCGATCGTCCGCATCTCGCCGTGCGGCGCATTCAGCGCCTCTGGGAATCGTTGCACACCAGTATGGTGTACCGGGCCGATGCGCCGGGCTTGATCAAGACCGGCGTGCGTTGGCTGGGCTTGCTGGCCCTGGGCTGGATGTTTTCCGGTCTGGGCCGTGAGCGGCCCCGGTCATTGCTGGACAACAAGCCGTTGGCCGAGTTGTTGACGCGCGTACTTGATTTCGAGCATTTGCACGCCAACCTGCAGCACAACGCCTTGAGCGCCTTGGCGATTACTGCCTCGGGGTTTACCAGCGGCGAGCATCTGACCTTTTATCAGGCCAACCACGCGATTGATCCCTGGCACCGTTCATTGCGGCGGGCGCTGTCCGTGCGCATCGGTGTCGAGCATTTGATGGCGTCCTCGTCCATTCCGTTTGTTTTTCCGGCACAACCCGTTGACGTGCAGGGCCAGCGCGAGTGGTGCGGTGATGGTTCCATGCGACAGTTGGCACCCATCAGCCCCGCGATCCATTTGGGAGCTGCCCGGGTGTTGGTAATAGGCACCAGTTTTCGTGATGAGACGCATCCCGAAAAACGCGAGGCCTCGCCGCCTTATCCCAGTCTGGCGCAGGTGGGCGGTCATGTGTTGTCCAGCATCTTTTTAGACGGCTTATCGATGGATCTCGAGCGTCTGGAACGGATTAACGCACTGGTCACTTACATTGGCCATGATCCGGCTGTAGGCGGAGGTGCCCGGCGTGTGAACGTCTTGACATTGACTCCTAGTCAATCGTTGGACCTGTTGGCGCTCGATTATTTATCTGAAATGCCCCTCGAAGCCCGTACCCTTTTTCGCGTACTCGGTGTATCGTCCGACCCTGATCGTTCGGGTGGTGGCGCGTTGTTGTCTTATTTATTGTTCGAGGGCGCTTACACACAACGATTGATTGAACTGGGGTATGCCGATACGATGCGGCGTAGCGAGGATGTCGTGGGTTTTTTCAAGGAGGGCCAGGCATGACGCACAATGGCCAGTCTACGTTGCAGCGCCAATTGAGCAGCGGTGGCGCGATCGATCATGGCGATTTGCAAAAAGAGGCCGTGGATGAGGCTGCGCGTGAGCTCGGATTGGCGTTCATGGTGGCCGAATGCGATCGGGCGCGCAGCCGGTCGGCGGTATTGCGGGCGATTGCCAAAGCGGTCGATTTTCCTGAATATTTTGGCGGGAATTTCGATGCGCTGTACGACTGTTTGTGTGACACCGTACTGGATCAAAAAACTGGTGTCGTGTTGTGGTTGGTGAAACTGCATTCTGGGGATCCCGCGTTGGCCGATGACGCAGCGCAGATCGAATCCGTGTGTGCGGATGTGGTGACGTTTGCACAGGAGAATGGGCGGGCGTTCAGTTACATCGTCGAGCATGCGGGCAAGCATCCGGATCCTGAGCCGGGAGTGGCTGCGGCGCGCTACGGAGAAGGGTGAGGTTCCCGATTGCCTGGGGTGTCTCTGTTCAGGCACCCGGCTGGGACTCACAGTAGTGGCATGCGTGGGATAGCAGAAGCCCCCGACAATCCCCGCCTCATCACCAACCCAGTATCGTCGTCACCGCCGAAATCAAGGCAAGCCCTGCCGTTTCGGTACGCAACACACGTGGCCCGAAACGCACAGGCTGGACGCCACATTGAGCAGCCAGAGCCAGCTCGGCCTCTGACCACCCGCCTTCCGGCCCAACGAGCAGGCTGAGCGATTGCAGCGGTTCGCGCTCAGCCGATGTAGCAAGGACATCGGCCAATGTCGCAATAGCATCCGGATGGCAGAGCACACGCAGGCCCGTGGCTGGCTGTTCCAGCCATTCGCGTAATCCCATCGGAGCATCGACGGCCATCAGCCGATTGCGCCCACACTGTTCCGCGGCGGATTGAGCGATGCGAGTCCAATGCGCCACACGCTTTTCCAGCCTGGCACCGCTGAGTTGCAACACGCTGCGTTGCGCGGCAATGGGTGTGACACAGCTCGCGCCAAGTTCGACGGCCTTTTCTATCACCCAGTCCATTTTGTCGCCCGAGGGCAAGCCCTGCACCAGCGTGATACTGCCTGCGAGCTCAGCCTCGCGAGGGTCGTGATCGCCCAATTGCGCCCAGGCCGATTTGCCGTCAATGCCCAGCGTTGCGGGGTATTCGCCGCCCAGGCCGTTAAACAGCACAATGGGCGCCCCGTCGCGCAGACGCAGCACGCGTACGGCATGATGC
This sequence comes from Bordetella genomosp. 4, assembly GCF_002261185.1. GTDB lineage: Bacteria > Pseudomonadota > Gammaproteobacteria > Burkholderiales > Burkholderiaceae_B > Bordetella_A. Next base: position 4,788 of record NZ_NEVQ01000019.1, on the reverse strand, counting down.
GCCAACGCATCCGGTAGAGACAGGCGGGCGCCCGGAGAAAGCGGGGTATCGCAGAAAAAACGCGGCAACGGCATGGCGATGAAATAACAGGACGCTCTAGAGCGCGGGCGGGCAAGAATATGCGTAGCCTACCACTCTGATCGGCCAAATTCAGGCGTACCGGCATGGCATGCCGTCGAGATATCGCCCGGGTTCGGCCCGGCGTCGCGTCGGGGTATCCCCGGATGCTAAAATCGTAAGCTTCACAATTCCTGTCACCTGGCCCCATTTTTGGCCGGCCGGAGTCTACGAGCCTTTTCCGCATGAGCCCATCCACTGCCCAACCCTTGGCCCTGGCCGACGCCATCCGCGTTCTAGCCATGGATGCTGTCCAACAAGCAAATTCGGGACACCCCGGCGCACCGATGGGGATGGCAGAAATAGCCCAGGCATTGTGGCTGGGGCATCTGCGCCACAATCCGGCCGATCCGGCCTGGGCCAACCGCGACCGTTTCGTGCTGTCCAACGGGCACGGCTCGATGTTGATCTACGCGCTGCTGCATCTGACTGGCTACGATCTGCCGATCGAGGAGTTGAAACAATTCCGCCAACTGCATTCCCGTACCCCGGGCCACCCCGAGGTGGGAATTACCCCGGGCGTCGAAACCACCACCGGTCCCCTGGGCCAGGGCGTGGCCAACGCCGTGGGGATGGCGCTGGCCGAGGCCCTGCTGGCCGCCGAGTTCAACAAGCCCGGCCTGCCGATCGTTGATCACTACACCTATGCATTTGTGGGCGACGGTTGCCTGATGGAAGGCATTTCCCACGAGGCTTGTTCCTTGGCCGGCACGCTGAAGCTCTCCAAGCTCGTCGTCCTGTACGACGACAACGGCATTTCCATCGACGGCCATGTCGAACACTGGTTTGGCGACGATACCGGCAAGCGTTTCGAGGGCTATGGCTGGAACGTCATCCGTGGCGTCGATGGCCACGATGTGGCCGCCGTCGATGCCGCGATTGCCCAGGCGCGCGCGCAGTCCGACAAGCCCACGCTGATTATTTGCCGCACCATCATCGGCAAGGGCGCACCCACGATGGCGGGCACGCACAACGTGCACGGTGCACCGTTGGGCGCCGAAGAAATCGCGGCGACGCGTGCCGCGTTGGGCTGGACAGCAGCGCCGTTCGAGCTGCCGCAAGCCGTGCGCGAGGGCTGGGATGCCCGCCAGGCCGGTGCCGAGGCGCAAACTGCATGGCAAGCCAGCTTTGATGCCTACGCGGCCAAATATCCCGCCGAAGCGGCTGAGTTCACTCGCCGCATGAAGGGTGAGCTTCCGGCAGACATCACCGAAAAACTTCAAGCCTTCATCCAGGCGACTGACGAAAAAGCCGAGACGGTCGCCACCCGCAAGGCCTCTCAATTCGCGATCGCGGCCCTGGCTGCTGCGTTGCCCGAGCTCCTGGGCGGCTCGGCCGACCTGACCGGTTCGAACTACACCGACTGGAAGGGCGTTGCACCGGTGCGCGCCGGCGAGCAGGGCATCCAGTTTGGCCGTCACATCAACTACGGCGTCCGCGAGTTCGGTATGTCGGCCATCATGAACGGCATTGCGCTGCATGGCGGTTATCTGCCGTTTGGCGGCACGTTCCTGACGTTCTCCGATTACTCGCGCAATGCCATCCGGATGGCTGCGTTGATGAAACAACGTGTGGTGCACGTGTTCACGCACGACTCCATCGGCCTGGGCGAAGACGGCCCCACGCATCAATCGATTGAGCACGCGTCCAGCCTGCGTTTGATTCCGAATCTGTCGGTATGGCGTCCTTGCGATACCACCGAGACAGCCGTGGCCTGGGCTAGCGCCGTGTCGCGTCCGGCCAGCATCGGCATGGACGTGCACGATGGCGGTCCGACCGCGCTGCTGCTGTCGCGCCAGAACCTGCCTTTCGTCCCGCGCGACGCTGACACGCTGAAAGCGATTGTCCGCGGTGGTTACGTTCTGCGAGACGCAGACGGCGCGCGTGCCGTTATCATCGCCACGGGCTCCGAGGTCGCTATCGCGCTGGCTGCACAAGAGCAGTTGGCCGCAGAGGGGATCGCGGTACGTGTGGTGTCCATGCCCAGCACTGACGTGTTCGACCGTCAGGATGCCGAGTGGAAACGCAGCGTATTGCCGCCGGGATTGCCGCGCGTCGCCGTCGAGGCGGGCACCACGGCGCTGTGGCACAAATACGTGGGTCTGGAGGGCGCCGTGGTCGGTATCGACCGTTACGGCGAATCCGCACCTGCGGGAGCCTTGTTCAAGTTCTTCGGTCTGACTGCCGACAAGGTAGCCGAGACTGTCAAGCAAGTTTTGTAAAAGGAGCTCTTAGTCATGACCATTCGCGTCGCCATTAACGGATACGGCCGCATCGGCCGCAACGTCCTGCGTGCCCACTACGAGGGCGGTAAAAAACACGACATCGAGATCGTTGCCATCAACGACCTGGGTGACCCCAAGACCAACGCGCACCTCACGCGCTACGACACCGCCCACGGCAAGTTCCCCGGCACGGTCGAGGTCGAAGGCGATTACATGATCGTCAATGGCGACAAGATCCGCGTCCTGGCTAATCGCAACCCGGCCGAATTGCCGTGGGGCGAGCTGAAAGTCGACGTCGTGATGGAATGCACGGGCTTTTTCACCTCGAAAGAAAAAGCCAGCGCCCACCTGAAAGGCGGCGCCAAGAAAGTCATCATCTCTGCCCCCGGCGGCAAAGACGTGGACGCGACCGTTGTGTACGGCGTAAACCACGGCGTGCTGAAAGCCACCGACACCGTCATCTCGAACGCTTCGTGCACCACCAACTGCCTGGCCCCGCTGGTCAAGCCGCTGCACGATGCACTGGGCCTGGAAAGCGGCCTGATGACCACGGTGCATGCCTACACCAACGACCAGGTTCTGACCGACGTCTACCACGAAGACCTGCGCCGCGCCCGCTCAGCCACCATGAGCATGATCCCCACCAAGACCGGCGCAGCTGCTGCCGTGGGTCTGGTGCTGCCCGAGTTGAATGGCAAGCTCGACGGCTTCGCCATCCGCGTGCCGACCATCAACGTGTCCATCGTTGACCTGTCGTTCATCGCCAAGCGCGAAACCTCCGTCGACGAAGTCAACAGCATCCTCAAGGCTGCCTCCGAAGGCGAGCTCAAAGGCATCCTGAACTACAACACCGAACCCCTGGTTTCGGTCGACTTCAACCACAACCCTGCCTCCAGCACCTACGACTCCACGTTGACCAAGGTCTCGGGCAAGCTGGTCAAGGTCTCGTCGTGGTACGACAACGAGTGGGGCTTCTCGAACCGCATGCTCGACACCACTGTCGCGCTGATGTCGGCCAAGTAACCCGCCATGGCCAAGGTCAATACCCTGTCCGCGCTGGCCAAGGCTGGCGCGCTGCATGGCAAGCGGGTGTTCATCCGTGCCGATCTGAACGTGCCGTTTGACGACGCGGGCCAGATCAGCGAAGACACACGTATCCGCGCTTCGGTGCCGGGCATTCGCCTGGCGCTCGATAGCGGTGCCGCTGTCATGGTGACCTCGCACCTGGGGCGCCCCACTGAGGGCGTACTGACCGACGCCGACTCGCTGGCCCGTGTGGGTCAGCGTTTGTCGCAGCTGCTGGGCATGCCCGTGCAGTTGGTCAAAGACTGGGTCGACGGCGTGACCGTCAACCCGGGCCAGGTTGTGTTGCTGGAAAACTGCCGCGTCAATCCCGGCGAAAAGAAAAACGACGAAACCTTGTCGCGCAAGATGGCGGCATTGTGCGACGTCTACGTCAACGATGCTTTCGGGACGGCACACCGTGCCGAGGCGACGACGCATGGCATCGCGCGTTTTGCGCCGATCGCTTGCGCGGGTCCGTTGCTCGAGGCCGAGCTGGACGCATTGGGCCGTGCTCTGCACGAACCAAAGCGCCCGTTGGTGGCCATCGTCGGCGGCTCCAAGGTCTCGACCAAGCTCTCCATCCTGCAATCGCTGGCCGACAAGGTCGACCAGTTGGTGGTGGGCGGCGGTATCGCCAATACCTTCATGCTGGCTGCTGGTTTGTCCATCGGTAAATCTTTGGCCGAACCCGACCAGGTCGAGCAGGCCCGTGCCGTGATCGACATCATGAAAAAACGCGGCGCAGAAGTCCCCATCCCGACGGATGTGGTGTGCGCCAAGTCGTTTGCAGCGGATGCCGAAGCCACCGTCAAGGCGGCCGATGCGGTTGCGGATGATGATCTGATCTTGGACATCGGCCCGCAGACTGCGCAACGTTTGGCTGGCATTTTGCAGCAGGCAGGCACCATTGTCTGGAACGGCCCCGTGGGCGTGTTCGAGTTCGATGCGTTTGCCAATGGCACCGAAGTCCTCGCGAAAGCGATCGCCGAATCACCTGCGTTTTCGATCGCAGGCGGTGGCGACACGCTGGCTGCCATCGCCAAATACGCGATCGCTGACAAGGTCGGCTATATCTCCACAGGTGGTGGCGCGTTCCTGGAATTCCTGGAAGGCAAATCCTTGCCGGCCGTGGCTATCCTTGAGGAACGTGCGGGCTGATCTTTGATGGGTTGTCGCTGTTGTTGTTAGTTGGAGAAATGCCAGGTGCGGGAGTGCTTGGCATTTTTTTTTGCTGATCGGTGAGTAGGGTTCTGATGGTCGTCGAGCCGAGGCAATCGGCCCGGCCGGGCTTCGCAAAGTCGGTCCGGCGCGCGGGCGCCGGACACCGTGTTCGCTCACCTCGTCCGGCCCGTTCGGGCCTACCTACGGTGTCCGCTCCACT
>NZ_NEVQ01000023.1 GCF_002261185.1 Bordetella genomosp. 4 | reverse complement strand
GCTTCGTCAACCTCGTCGCTACGCTCCTTCGGTTTCCCTCGCTCGACTCCGAGGCGCGCCAACACGGTCACTGCCCCGCCTCGACTCGCAGAATCTCTGATTCCCTTGTCGCTGGCACGACTGGTCTACGTAGGCTTCGTAGCACTGGCGTTTGCAAGGAGGAAGATCTTGCAGGGCTGCTATTCATGGCCGCCTACGGGCGCGGCCATGAACAGCGTTCGTGATCTGCATGCGAAGGGTTTGGCATCGGAGATGAACAGAAGATCTCTCGAGCTACGATCTCGTTATACCTAGAGATGAGCTGCGCATCATCGTCGCATGCATCAACTCTGGCCAAGCAGATCTTCCAAACTGGCAACACGCCACCCCGCCGCATGCCCGGACCGATCGCTATTCGCGCGTGTGCAGGGCACGCGCGAATAGCAGCCCTGCAAGATCTTTCTCTTTGCCAACAGGGCTACAAAAAAACGCCAAGCAAGACAGCCGTGCCAGCGATGTGATGAGCCTGAATTACTGCGAGTCGAGCCGAGGCAATCGGGCCGTGGGGGCGCCTCAAAGCCGAGTGGAGCGGACGTCGAAGGTAGGCCCGAACGGGCCGGACGAGACGAGCGAACACGGTGTCCGGCCCCCGCGGGCCGGACCGGCTTTGTGAAGCCCCTACGGCCCGATTGCCTCGGCTCGACGTCCAATAAGCACACCAACCTCAACCCAGCTATTCATGGCCAACTACATGACGCCCAGATGTTTCGCGAACGTCGCAGGATCGGTGTTGGTGCCGCAGAGCAATACGCCGACTCGTTTGCCTGCCAACTCGTCTTTGAGTTTTCCGACCAACGCTGCGGTCGCCGCGGCGCAAGCGGGTTCGGTCGCCAGTTTGAGTTGATCGAACAGCAGCCGCATCGCGCTGCGCAGATCGTCATCCGAGACCGTGACGAGACGGTCCACGTTCTGGCGGCACAGGTTATAGCTGTATTGCTCGGTATGAGGCGCCATGAGGCTGTCGGCGATGCTTTGCATGGGACCCATTTTGATGGGGCCATTCGCGGCAAAGCTGCGATGCATGGCATCGGCGCCTTCGGGCTCTACGCCGATGACTTGGCACTGGGGATCGAGCAGTTTGATGGCGGTGCTGACGCCTGCCATCAAACCGCCACCGCCGATGGGAACGATGACGGCGTCAAGCTTGCCTGCTTGTTGCAGCCACTCGTAGCCCAGCGTCGCGGTGCCTAGAACGGTGCGATAGCCGTTGAAGGGATGTACGAAGAATCGGCCCTCTTCGCTCTCGATACGGCGCACCGTTTCAAATGCGGACGGGCCGTCTTCAGCGAGGACGACCTCGGCGCCATACTGCCGGCATAGGGACACGCGGGCAGGGCTTGCCGTCTTGATCATGACGACCTTGGCGGGGATTTCCAAACGCATGGCGGCGTAGGCGACGGCGACCGCGTGGTTGCCGGCAGAGACGCAGGTGACGCCGGCGTTGCGCTGGGCTTGATCAAGCGCAAGCAGATTGGAAAAGGCGCCACGCGCCTTGAACGTTCCGCTGGCTTGCAGTAATTCGAATTTGAAGCAAACATCCGTGCCTGCAACGGGATCAAAATCGGATTTCGCAACGACAGGCGTTGTGCGTACCCAGCGTTGCAGTTCTCCATGCAGATCGGTGATGGCGGCTAGATCCGGGACGGGTAATGTTTCCGCAGAGGTGGTCATGATGATTTCCTATGGTTCAGCGCAGGCCTAAATTTTTGCGTACGGCAATGAGCGAGATCAAGCTGATCACGGCCGCGAAAATGACATAGAAGCTCGGCGCGAGTTTGTTGCCGCTGATCGATATCAGCCAGGCGATGATGAACGGCGCGAATCCGCCAAAGATCGTGACAGCGATGTTGTAGCCCAGTGACATGCCGGTCGTGCGCGACTGGGTTGGGAACAGATCGGTCAACAACGCAGGCAGCGCGCCGAAGTAACCTGCCAACAAGACGCCGATCACGAACTGCACCACCATCATGGTGGCAAAGGTGGGCGACGATCTCAGTAGCAAGAACAGCGGGTACATCAAGACGAGAAAGAGCACGGCCGAGGTCAGCATGATGCCTGTGCGTCCGTGTCGATCTGACCAATGGCCCACGATGGGCGCAAAGATGAATTGAACGACGCCGGTGATCAGCGTTGCAGCAAATGCGGCGGATGCGGGGATACCCAGTTGTTTGACCGCATACGTGGGCATGTAGAGAATCAGATAAGTCGCAACCGTGCCCAGTACGACCGAGCCGATGGCGAGGATCAAGCGCGTGCGGTGTTGCGTGAAGGTGTCGGCCAACGGCGATTCAGTACGCTCTGCCGCGAGAAACTCCGGCGTTTCGTCGATGCGGGTGCGGATGTAGTACGCGACGGGACCGATCAAGAGGCCAAAGAAAAACGGCACACGCCAACCCCAGCTCTCGAGTTGTTCGGTCGTCAACCAGGCATTGAGGCCAGTGCCGAAGCCGGCGGCCAGGATGGTGGTCAGGCCTTGGCTGGCGACTTGCCAACTGGCAAAGAAGCCGCGGCGGTTCGGGCTGTGCTCGGCCAGAAAGGCGGTGGCGCTGCCGAACTCTCCACCTGCGGAAAAGCCCTGAATCATGCGAGCGATCACAATGCCGATGGGCGCCCAGATGCCGATCGCGGCATAGGTGGGCATGACGGCGATCATCAATGTGCCCAGCATCATGAGCGTGATGGCCAGCGTCAAGGTGGCACGGCGGCCGACACGATCGGCGTACACGCCGAGCACCAATGCACCCAGCGGACGCATGAAAAACGATACGCCAAAGGTACCCAGCGTGATCAGCAGCGAAATCGTTTCGTTTTCGTTCGGGAAAAACAAGCGCGAAATGGTCGCGGCGAAAAAACCGTAAACCACCAGGTCAAACCATTCCAGTGCATTGCCGATGGAGGCGGCGGCGATCAGACGGCCTGCTGAAGGAGAGGCCTTGCCCGTTGCTGGCGATACCGTTGATGCGGTGTCCATGGATGAAGTGTCCGAAAGTGAGACAGAGCGTTTAATGGGATGCTGTCAGGCAGCGTTAAATACAAAGCCGGAAAACAGAATGTCGTCCGGCTGATGTGCAAAGGCCGCCCTAGCGCGGCCTCGAGTGCAAGGATAGCGCCAAACTCAGGCCTGGCCTGCGCCGGCTTGAGCAATGGCTTCGATCTCGATCAACGCGCCCGGCACCATCAGATCGGCACGCACTGTCGAGCGCGCAGGCAAGGTAGCATCGCCAAAAAACGCACCGTAGGCCGCATCGAACGCGGCGAAGTCTTCGGTGCGGGTCAACCAGACTGTGGCTTTGACGATGTCGCGAGCGGTGAGTCCCGCGGCTTTGAGCTGGCGTTCGATGTTTTCGAGGCAGACGCGCGTCTGCGTGGCGACGTCATCGCCGATCAGGCGAAAGCCTTCGCCGAATGCCATTTGGCCGGATACGAAAACCAGATCGCCTGCACGGCGATACAGCGAAAAGTTGGGCAGGCGTTTGATCGGGCTGGACGAGGATGGCGTGCTGGTCGACATGGAATAGCTCCGTATAGTTGAAAAGTCGATATCGATGTTGCGTGACGTGCGGTCAGCCGTCGTGGAAAACCGTGAACTCGTCCACTGGAACGCGCGTGGTGCGGTATTGATTGACTGGCTCGTCGGGATCTTGATAGCCCAGCGATATGCCGCATACGACGATCTGATCGTCCGGGATGCCCAGTTGTTGTTTGATGATGTCGGGGTAATTGGCTAAAGCGGCCTGCGGGCAGGTGTCCAGGCCGCAGCCACGAGCCATGATCATGATGTTCTGCAAAAACATGCCGTAATCCAGCCAGCTGCCTTTGTCCATGTCGTTGTCAATGGTGAACAGCAGCACGCAAGGAGCGTCGAAGAACACGTAGTTACGGGCATGCTGCTGCGACGAGGCCTCGCGATCGCCTTTCTGAATGCCCAGCAGGCTGTACAGGCCCCAGCCTGTTTCGCGCCGGCGATCCAGATAGGGGCTGCGCCAATTGACGGGATAGTACTGATACTCGCGGCGTTCCGGCTCGTGGCGGGCATGGGCCTGGAGCAATGCCTGGGACAGGGCGTCGCGGCGAGCGCCGGTGACAACGTGTACTTTCCAGGGCTGAATATTACTGCCGCTGGGTGCACGAGCAGCGGCATCCAGGATCCGGCGAATCAGCGCCGTGGGCACGGGCCTGGGCAAGAAGCCTCGAATGCTTTGGCGCGAGACGATGGCTTGTTCAACAGCGTGGGGTGCATCGTTCATTTCAGTGGTTCCTGCGGTTGCGGCATCCTGACCGATGCGTCGTCGATTCGAGGATAACGAGTTCAAGTCACGGATCAGTCCGATGGCGTTTCCGTATTGACGCGAGGGCTGCCATATTTGAATGATCCCTGGGCGGACGCGAGGACACGCCCGTCCGGGTCGGTCACGGTCGCTTGAGAGAAATAGATCTTGCGCCCGCTGCCGGTGACCGTGCCGGTCGCCAGCACATAGCCGCTTTTGACCGAGCCGATAAAGTTGATGGCCAATGAGATGGTCACGGAGTTGCTGCGTTCGGCATGATCGGGATTGATACCCGCATAACCGCAGGCAGCATCCAGTAGAGCGGAGACCACACCGCCTTGTAAGGCGCCTTGGCGGTTGAGATGGCTCGGTTGCAGCGCCATGCGGATGACGACGCGGCCGTCGCCCCAACTTTCGATCGTGGCGCCCAGCGAGTGCAGAAAAGGATTGTCTTCGAAACGGCTCATGATACGTAGCAATGGATAGTGGAATCGGGTGCATGCACCCGGATACAACCATCGATGATACCGTTGATAGATCAATTTGTCGGCCGGACATGTCACAAGCGGCGAGGCGGACGATGATGATTCATCGTCCGCCTCGTGGTGCGTGCTGCGCTTGATGCCAGCACGGCTGGCGAGTATCAGTCCCCGGGTTGCTCAGAACGCGATACTGGCGCTCAAGCTATAAGTACGCGGATCGCCCGCCTTGATGTAGTTCTCCGACTGATACAGCCAGTACCGTTTGTTGGTGAGGTTGTTGATGCCGGCACGGAAGGTCGTGTTGTAGTCATAGATGCGCGTGTCGTAGGTGGCGCCGATATTAAAGACGGTGTAGTCGTCGACCTCGATGTTGCTAGACGCGTCCAGCATGATCCCGCCTGTGTATTTGGCATCGGCCCGTAGTTTCAGGCCCGGCAGCTGCGGCACGTCATAGACAACTTGTGCCGCGGCGATGAATTTGGGGGCGCCTGCGACGCGGTTGCCGTTGTGATCGGCGCCTTTCTTGTACTCGCTATCGAGCATCATGATGCTGCCGCCGACATTCCAGTCCCGCGCGACGCGCGCCGAGGCACCGAGCTCCAGGCCCTGGTAAATCGACTTGCCGCCTTGGACCAGCTCTTGTCCTCCGTCTGCGAGCTGTCGGGCGTACTCCGATTTTTTCTCGATGCGAAACAGCGCGGCGGTCGCTGACCAATCCTCGTTTTCGGTCTTGATGCCCAGCTCGTATTGCTTGCTCTTGAGCGGACTGAGCAGGGCGCCGCGGTTTTCGTAGGTATTGCCGACGACCGAGCCAGGTTCCAGGGATTCGATGTAGCTGGCATACGCCATGGTCTGCGGCGTGAAGTTGTACATCAGCGCCACGGTCGGTGTCAGGACGCCGTTTTTCTCATAGGGTTCCGACCGAACGCCTGCGGCATCAAAGCCCTGTTGTTCGTAATCGGTGTAGCGCAGCCCGCCCAGGATCGACCAGCCGCCGGTCAAGTCGATCGTGTCGCTGGCGAATGCCGCTTTCTGTGTGATCTCTGCCGCGCGATACAGATCAAGCTGGCCTTCGCTGTAATAGGTGTTGGGATTCTGCTCATACAGATTGCCGGTACCCTGGAGCTGATACACGCCATTGGAGCTGTAATCGTTCTTTTGCTTTTGCCACGACACGCCCAGCACGACCTGGTGTTTGAGCGGGCCGGTATTGAATTTGCCTTCGGCCATGGCTTCCCATTGGTTATAGGAATAGGCCTCTCCATAGTCGGAACGGTAATCGTCGTAGTCGCCATCGCTATTGGTCAGCGACAGTACGGCTTCGTTGCGGCGTGTGCGGGTGGAGTTATAGGTGTAGTGGGTGCTGACGTTCCAGTTGTCGTTTACCGCATACTTCAGGCCTGTGGAGTAAAAGCGGAAAGCGTTGTCGGCATAGGGGCCTTCACCCTGAAGGTTGTCGTTATCGGCTCGCAGCGGCGAGGGCAGCGAGGTGCCGGACATGCCTGCTGCAGTGATGGTGGCGTCCTGCCTGATGGCTTTGCGGTCCTGGTAGATGGATTGAAAATCCCAGGTCAGCTTGTCGGTCAGACGCGCGTCCAGCGCCAAGGAAACCGAGTCGCGATAAAGCGAGCCATCGTTGTACGTGGTGCCTTCTTCGTGAGTCGCGTTAAGGCGATAGCCGAATCGCCCGTCATCGCCGACTCGGTCTCCGAAGTCAACGGATTCACGCAATACGCTTTGCGAGGTATAGCCCAGCGTGATGCTGCGTACCGGTTCGTCGGTGGGCTTTTTGGTGACGTAGTTCAGCATGCCGCCCGGTGCGCCAAAACCGTACATGAAACCGGAGGCGCCTTTGAGCAAGTCGATGCGCTCGAACTGCTCGTAGGGCAAGGTGGTGACATAGCTGACAAAGGGCTTGCCGTCGATGCGATAGGAGTTTTGCCAATCCAGCGGCAGGCCACGCACCGTCAGATAGCTGGCCCAGGCGCCGTTGGATGAGCTGTTGTCGCCTACGGAGGCGTCCAGCGCAAATACGTCGCCCAATTTGGAAACCTGGCGATTTTCGATATCCGCAGCGGTGACGACGGTACTGGAAAACGGCGTTTCCAGTTGCGTGCGGCTGCCCAACGCGCCCGCGTTCACGGGCGTTTGCAGATGCTCCAGCGAGTCATCGAAAGTATCGGCCTGGATGGTGACAGTCGGCAGTTCCGTCGCGCTGGGTGCACTGGTTGACGTCGAGGCTTCAGTGGGCTGCGCCTGGGCGCAAGTCGCATAGATGCCCGCCAAGGCCAGGACGAGAGCCGTAGGCAGGCCGGGACGTTGAACGCCTGACGACACAGGACGTTGCCGAAAGTACATTGAGTAAGCCACGGAAGGGGCTCCAGACAGGAAAGATGAGAAGGAAAACCTGTCTTTTTATTGAAAATGCGAGTAATTCGCAATTACTTTTAATTATTGAAATGATTGAGCGTGGCGGCCGATAAAAATCGGAATAGACGAAAAAAAAACGGGCCCTGTCGGGGCCCGTCGAAGGATCATCGCGAAATGCGCGGAATCAGTGCGCCGCTTTATACGTCTGGCGATAACGGTGCAGTAGCGGTTCGGTGTAGCCGTTGGGCTGCGTCAGGCCCTCGAACACCAGGGCGCTGGCCGCCTGGAATGCAACGGATGTGTCGAAGTGGCCTGCCATCGGTTGATATAACGGGTCGTTGGCGTTTTGTTGATCGACGACTTTGGCCATGCGTTCCAGGGTTTCCTGCACCTGTTCGCGCGTCGTGATGCCATGACGCAACCAGTTGGCGATGTGCTGGCTGGAGATGCGCAGCGTGGCGCGGTCTTCCATCAGGCCGACGTTGTTGATGTCCGGGACTTTCGAGCACCCGACGCCCTGGTCGATCCAGCGCACCACGTAGCCCAGGATGCCCTGGGCGTTGTTTTCCAGCTCACGGCGGATGTCATCAGGACTCCAGTCGGCCGGGTTGCCGACGGGAACGGTCAACAAGCCATTGAGCAACTCGTCTTGTACGTCGGCGAGTTTGGTGCTTTCCAGTTGCTGTTGCACGGCAGACACGTCGACTTGGTGATAATGCAAGGCATGCAAGGTGGCTGCGGTGGGTGAGGGCACCCACGCGGTGTTGGCGCCGGCCTTGGGATGTGCAATTTTTTGCTCCAGCATGGCGGCCATCAGGTCAGGCATGGCCCACATGCCTTTGCCGATCTGGGCGCGGCCACGCAAGCCGCAATCCAGGCCGACCAGGACGTTGCTGCGCTCATAGGCGGCGATCCAGGCGCTGGATTTCATGTCGCCTTTGCGCATCATGGGACCTGCCTCCATCGTGGAGTGCATTTCGTCGCCCGTGCGATCCAGGAAGCCCGTGTTGATGAAGGCAACGCGGCCGGCTGCAGCCAGGATGCAGGCCTTGAGGTTGACGCTGGTGCGACGCTCTTCGTCCATGATGCCCATCTTGATCGTGTGGCGCGGCAGGCCGAGCAGGTTTTCGACACGATCGAACAATTCATTGGCAAAGGCCGCCTCGATGGGACCATGCATCTTGGGTTTGACGATGTAGATCGAGCCCTTGCGCGAATTGCGCTTGTTGGCTCGGTCGGGCAGGGCCGTCAAGGTCGTAAGCACGGCGTCCAGAATGCCTTCGGGGATTTCGTTGCCGCTGGCATCCAGAATCGCCGGGTTGGTCATCAAGTGGCCGACGTTACGCACGAACAGCAGGGAACGGCCGTGCAAGGTCAGTGTGCTCTTGCCGTCGGGCGTGCGGTATTCGCGGTCGGGATTCATGCGGCGCGTGAAGGTCTGGCCGTTTTTGGTGACTTCCTCGGTCAGGTCGCCCTTCATGAGGCCGAGCCAGTTGCGGTAGATCTGCACTTTGTCGTCCGCGTCGACGGCGGCGACGGAATCTTCGCAGTCCATGATGGTGGTCAACGCGGCTTCGACTACGACGTCTTTGACGCCGGCGGCGTCCGTGGCACCAATGGTATGCGAGCGATCGATCTGGATTTCGATGTGCAGGCCGTGATGTTTGAGCAGGATGGACTGCGGAGCCTGGGGCTCGCCGACATAGCCTACGAACTGCGCGGCGTCTTTCAGGCCGGTGCTGCCTTGTTTGGTTGTGACGACCAACTGGCCGTTGTCGACGGTATAGGATGTGGCGTCCGTGTGCGAGCCTTGCGCCAGGGGCGCGGCTTGATCCAGTACGGCGCGCGCGCGGGCAATGACGGCCTCGCCGCGTTGCGGGAAATAGCCGCGGCCAGTGTCGCCGGGCGTTGGGGGAATGGCGTCCGTGCCATACAGAGCGTCGTACAGGCTGCCCCAGCGCGCATTCGCGGCGTTCAGGGCGTAGCGTGCATTGGACATGGGCACGACCAACTGCGGGCCGGCTTGCTCGGCGATTTCGGCATCGACATCGGGTGTGGTGACCTGCACGGCGTCGGGGATGGGGAGCAGATAGCCGATTTTTGTGAGAAACGCGCGGTAAGCGGCGAGGTCGCGTACCGGGCCCGGGTTGGCGCGATGCCAGGTGTCCAGCTCACTTTGCAGGCGGTCACGGTCGGCCAGCAGCGCGCGATTGCGCGGCGCGAGGTCACGCACGATGGCGGCAAAACCGCGCCAGAAATCTTGAGGGGCGATGCCGCTGGCGGGCAGGGCCTCGTTTTGGATGAATTGGTGAAGCACGGCCGCCACTTGCAGGCCATCTTGCTCAATACGTTCAGTCATGCTTTTGCTCGCAAAAAATCAGGGGCGGGCGCAACCAGCGCGGTGAACCTACATGATCGGGGCATGCGGGCACGATGTCTACCTTTGAACCCGCTGGTCATACCAGTTTATTTGGCGTGAATTTGCGGGGGAGGGCTTTTTTATGTTTCTATTTCAATTACTTGACCGGATCTCGCATGCATGCGGCATGCGAGAGGATTACCCGGTCATACCAGTGAGCTCCGTATGGAAACAGAAACTGCGACAGCAGGACGCCAGGTCGCCGACGTGGTGGCCGAACGTATTGAACGCCTGATCATGGATGGCGTGCTCAAAGCCGGGCAGGCCTTGCCGTCCGAGCGCCGCCTGACGGAAAAGCTCGGCGCCTCTCGCACCGCCCTGCGCGAGGGGCTGAAACTCTTGCGCGCACGCGGCATCATTCACACCGAACAAGGCAAGGGCTCATTCGTCGCTCCGATTTCACAGGTGGATGCGGGGCCGCTGGTGCATTTGTTCCATTCCCAGCCGCGCACGCTGTATGACTTGCTGGAGGTGCGCGCCCTGCTCGAGGGCGAATCTGCACGCCTGGCGGCGATTCGAGGAACCGAGGCGGACTTCATCATGATCCGCCGGCGGTATCAGGCCATGATGGACGCGCATGAGCAGGACACCGATATTGCGACGCACGCCCATCTGGACCACACTTTTCATTTGGCCGTGTGCGAGGCCTCGCATAACCCAGTGCTGACGCACACATTGCAGTCGCTGACGGATCTGATGCTGGGATCGGTGTTTGCCTGCGTGAATAATCTGTACCATCGCCAGCCGCACAAGCAGCAGATCGATCGCCAGCACACGGCCGTGTTCGAGGCGGTGACGGCGCGTCTGCCGGATCAGGCCCATCAAGCTGCCACGGATCATGTCAACAGCGTGCGGCAAAGCTTGGGCGAGATTGAGCAGGAAGAACAGCGCCTGGTACGGGCGACGCTACGCTTGGAGGGCTGGGCGTAGTCCCAGACGCACAAAGGCCTCCCGAAGGAGGCCAGTGTGCCGGGGGAGGAGGGGGGACCCCCGATCGGGACAATCAGCTATTGGACGGCGGATAGTCCAGGTCGCCGAACGAGTAGTTGCCCGAAGCTTTGGCTTCGGCCAGTTCGGCTTGTACTTGAGCGCGGGTCAGGTGGCTGCCATGGTCGGCCACGGTGGCGGGGTAATCTTCTTCGCCGTAGGTCACGAGGCCGGCAGCCTTGGCTTGGGCCAATTGAGCTTGGACTTCAGCGCGGCTGAGGCTGGGGCCTTGGGCGGCGACGGTGGGCGGATAGTCCAGATCACCAAAGCTGTATTGGCCGGTGGCCTTGGCCTCGGCCAGTTCGGCCTGGACTTGGGCGCGGGTCAGGGGTTGTGTGTTGGTATCAGCGGCTTGGGCGCCGGTGGCGACACCCAGGGATAACAGGATGGCAGTAGCAAGGGTTTTCATGACGATCTCCAGTTCATTGTCTTGGGACCATCCCACCCGGCAGTTGAATTTTTAGGGGTGTGATTGTTGCCCGTTGAAGACATTGTGTGCCTGTTGAGACCTGGGATAAACCCTAGTTTCCTGAAAATATTTTTCCAAAAATACGGATAATTGGTGACGGTTTTGTGAAAACCGTGCGATTTAGATGATAAATGGAATAGACGAGCCAGGCTCGTCTATCGGATATCTATCGCCGATGTGTGCGGGCAGGGATCCCGCCTGAGCGGCTAGCGCTGCAGCTCGTCTTCCGCGTCTTTCAGATCGGCCTGGGCTTCTTCGAGTTTGCGTTGAGCCTTGTTGATCTTGTCTTGCTTGCCTTTGGCGCGGGCCTCGGCCAGCTCTTCTTCGCGTTCCTGGACTTCCTCTTTGCGTTCGTCGATGGCCTGCAGGCGATCTTTGCGTAGCGACTCGTCCGTGCAGGATCCGCGCGCCTCGGATAGCGCGCGGCGCAGGCCCGCCTCGCGATGGGTATTGCCGTTGGCTTGTGCGGCAGCGATGTCGTTTTCGATGTGGCAGAACTTGGCCGCGCAACTGCGCAGGGCGCTGCAGTCCTGGATGGCGGCCGCGGGGGCGGCCTGGGCGCAGAGCGCGGGGGCGATCAGGACAGTACTGGCAACCCAGTAGGAAAGACGGGGTAGAACGGACATGGTGGCTCCTGGTTGCATGCCCGTTGCCCGGGCGTCAGATGAGTGTACCGGCCAACGCTGCCGCGATCAGCAGCACGCCAGTCCAGAGGTTCGCACGGAACAGCATCAAGCTGCGTGCAGGCCGTTGCAGGTCAAAAATATACAGTTGCCAGGCCAAGTGCACCGCGACGGCAAAGATGCCGGCTTGATAAGCCCAGCTCATGCCGATATCGTAGCCGCCCCATGCCCATAGGGCGATCGTCGCGATATAAAACCCGCCGATCCATTGTTTGCCGCGGGCACCGAATCGCAGGGCCGTCGAACGCAGGCCGAGCTGCTGATCGTCGCGCACGTCGATGTAGGCATAAATACTGTCATAGCCGACTTGCCACAACACCGCACCCAGCCACATGGCAATGGCGCCCAACGGTACGGTGTTTTGCGTATCGGACCACGCCATCAGCATGCCCCAGTTAAAGCAGATACCCAATACCACCTGCGGCCAGTACGTGACGCGCTTGCACAATGGGTAGATGAACACGAACGGCAGGACGGCGATAGCCAGCCAACGGCTCATCTCGTTAATGAAAAACAGCAATGATGCGCAGACCAGCAATTGGCCCAACAGGAACCATACGGCCTGGCGCATGCTGAGTTGGCCGCTGGTCAGCGGGCGAAACCGGGTGCGTTCGACATGCTTGTCGATATCGCGGTCGCACATGTCATTGACCGTGCAGCCGATGCCGCGCATCAGCAATGCGCCGAGCGAAAACACGATCAGACGCACCAGGTCCGGCAGGCCGCCGGCGGCCTGGATCAGCGCCGCGATACATGGCAAGAGCGTCAGCCACGTGCCAATAGGACGATCCAGGCGGCATAGACGGGCGTAGGGACGCCACGATTTCGGTAGCCAACGTTCGACCCAGTCAGTAAAGACAATGTCGTTCAGATCGGGAGAGGGGGTTTGCTGCGCGCTCACCATAATGACAACTCGATGGATAGGCGTGTGCTGGGACCAGGCGGCGCCGTGGAATGCGCCGCCCAACGTAAGGAATCAGACGTATTGTTTGATCAACTTGCCCAGAATGGCAATGCCGGAGCGAATCTTGTCCTCGGGGACGGTGACAAAGCTCAGGCGCAAGGTGTTGGTCTGGGGCTTGCCCGCATAGAACGGCTTGCCAGGCACAAAGGCCACGTTGTGCTCGATGGCCTGGGCCAGCAGCTTGGTGCTGTCGATGTGTTCCGGCAACGTGACCCACAGGAACATGCCGCCTTCGGGGACTGTCCACTTGACGGTGTCGGGGAGTTCCTGCGCCAGGGCATCGAGCATACAGCGGCCTTGTACCCGATAGATTTCGCGTACGGTCGGCAGGTGTTCTTCGAGGAAGCCATCTTTTACCGCCTCGTAGACAGCCATCTGGGTCAGCGTCGGCGTGTGCAGGTCGGTAGCTTGTTTGGCCTGAACCAGCTTGTCGATGATGCTGCGATGGGCAGCGATGTAACCCAAGCGCAGACCCGGCGCCAGGACTTTCGAGAATGTGCCCAGGCGGATGACGTTGGCGCCGTATTCGCTGGCCAGGGCCAGCAGCCCCGGCTGCGGTTCGCCGGCGTAGCGCAATTCGCCGTAGGGATCGTCTTCGACGATGGGCAGGCCCAGTTGGGCAGCGCGCTGGACCAGGGCCTTGCGGCGTTCCAGCGTCAGTGTGCGGCCAGTGGGATTCTGGAAATTAGGCAGGGCGTACAGAAAACGGGCGCCGGCGGCCAGCTCGGGCGTGATGGCCTCGGGGATCAGGCCGCCCTCGTCGGTGGCGACGGGGACGAACTTGGGCTGGTACAGGCTGAACGATTGCAGGGCGCCCAAGTAGCTGGGGTCTTCGACCAGGACTTTGCTGCCCTCGTCGATCAGGACTTTGCCCAGCAGATCCAGGGCTTGTTGCGAGCCGGAGACGATCAGGATCTGATCGGGCGTGACCTTTGCGCCGGCGCGGTTCAGATCCTCGGCTACCCATTTGCGCAGCGGGGCATAGCCCTCGGTGGGACCATATTGCAGGGCTGCGCGGCCGTTGTCGGCCAATACCTTGTCGAACGCCGCTCGTACCACTTCTACCGGGAATCCGCTGGGGGCCGGCAGGCCACCGGCAAAGGAAATCACCTCGGGACGTTCGGTGACTTTGAGGATTTCGCGGATGGCGGAGCTGGTGAGCTGTTGGGCGCGTTGGGAAAACACGCACACGGGTTCGAGAGGCTGATCCATGGGAAACTTTGGAGAAAGAACGGAAAAATGAACAAATATTGTCCCACAACGACGTGGGGCCGCCGTCACACGGGGCGGCTGGGCCTAAAATCACTTGGTTCGAAAGTTGCCTGTACAGTTACATTTCCATGTTTACCGCCACTGACCTGCCTACCGATAACAAACCGCGTTTTTACGCTGAACTGGCCGCCCAGGCCCGCGCGTTGTTGACCAGCGAAACGGACCGTATTGCGAATGCCGCCAATTTTGCGGCGTTGGCGTATCAGGCGCTGCCTACGATTAATTGGGCGGGTTTCTATTTCTATAACGGCCAAGAGCTCGTGCTGGGGCCTTTTCAGGGCAAACCGGCCTGCGTGCGCATTGCGCTGAATCGCGGCGTGTGCGGCGCAGCGGCAAGCCAGCGGCAGACGCAGGTCGTGGCGGATGTGCATGCGTTTCCGGGGCATATTGCTTGCGACGCGGCATCGCGTTCCGAAGTCGTGGTACCGCTGGTGCTCAACGGCGAATTGTTGGGCGTCTGGGATGTGGACAGCCCCGAACCCGGCCGTTTCGACGACGAGGATCGTCAAGGGATGGAGGCGTTGTGTGCCGTATTCCTGGAAAGTCTCGGGCAGCGCTGAGGTCTTCCTAGGCGGCGTGTCAGGACGCTTTCGTATCTGTGGCTCAGAAAATCGGCGGCTCCTTGAAACGTCGCCGCGAATTGACAGCTTTGCCGCGGCCCGGTAGATTTCGGTTTCTTCTACGCCCACTTCGCGTACGCGTTATTTTTCCAATGTTTCCGGCCATCCGCTCCGTTGTTGCTCTCCGCGCTAGCTGCGTGGGGCTGACGTGCGTCGGCCTGAAATCCAAAAAACAGCCGCTCATCTGACCGGAGCATGCTGTTCCGTCAGATGGGCGACGGAACAGCGGCAAACCCGGCGGCATGACCCGCGGCGATTTTCCCCCAGCATCCTTAGCACTTCTGCACGGTTCCTTTGACGGTCCGCATTGCATCAGGAGTGCTTTATGTCGAGTTCTGCTTCTACTTCGATTTTCCAGGGTGTCTGGATTCCTTTGGTGACGCCGTTCAGCGGCGAGGTGGGCCGCCAGTCAAAGACTCGGCGGGGCGGGCATGTTTTCACTGACACCGTGGACGGCGGCGCGTTGCGGCGCCTGGTCCGTCACTACGTGTCCGCAGGTGTGGATGGGCTGGTGGTTTGCGGCAGTACAGGCGAGGCCGCGGCGCTAGATGATGCGGAACAATTGGCCGTGCTCGATACCGTGCTCGACGAAGCGCAGGGCCTGCCAGTGGTCATGGGGCTGGCGGGGAACCATCAAGGGCATGTGATGCAGCGCCTGGCGGCATTCGGAACGCGGCCGCTGGCGGGGGTGTTGACGCCTGCGCCCTACTACGTGCGCCCGGGGCAACGGGGTGCGCTGGCGTACTTTCGCGCGCTGGCCGACGCCTCGCGTGTGCCGCTGGTGCTTTACGACATTCCTTACCGCACGGGGGCGATCCTGGAGACCGAGACGTTGCTGGAACTGGCCAGGCACGACAACATCGCCGCGATCAAGGATTGTGGCGGTTCGCTGGATAAGACGGTGGCCTTGATCGCCGATGGCGGCATGCAGGTGATGGCGGGCGAGGATCTGCAGGCATTGTCCACCATGTGTCTGGGCGGCAGCGGCATGATTGCGGCTGCCGCACATATACGGCCGGATCTGTTCGTGGCAATGCATCGCGCGGTACAGACGCAACAATTGGAAGTGGCGCGCGGGCTGTTCCATGCCTTGGCTCCCGCGATTCGCCTGGTGTTTGCCGAGCCGAATCCGGGTCCGCTCAAGGCGCTCTTAGCCCGGCAGGGGCTGCTTTCCGACGCGCTGCGCGCCCCGATGCCCAACGCCAGTGCTGCCCTGGCAGCAGAGTTGGAAGCGGTGGTTATCGGGTTGAATCAGGCGTTTCCGATTGCGGGCCGGCTGGGCATCGCGGCTTGATGCGTGGGCAGCCGGCGCCGCCGTTCAGAGGATGCCGCATACTGCTTGGCAGCATCCTCCGAACGGCGGGCGACGCCAACGCGTACATATTCCTGCCATATTGCTATGATGCGGCCATCCTGAATAGCTCCGCAGTGAGCTATGGAGTTCCATGGCGCATATTTTTGAGTCACTGTCGGCGTGGCAGGTCATGATGGCGGGCCTGCTGTTTTTCGGCGGTATCTATCTGTTGTTCGGCACGGCGACCTGGCTGCTGACCCGCTATGTCTTGCCGGCGTTGGGGATTGGCGGGCCGTTGGACCCGCGTCCTTTGGCCCCCGGCCAACTGCGTCGTGAGTTGACGCAGTCAGGGGTGTCCATCCTGATCTTTGGGCTGGGCATGATCTTTCCCTGGGGCTTTTTGCAGCTCGGGTGGGCGCATCTCAATCCCAATGCGAGCGCCATGCAGATCGTTGTAGAGATCCTGGTATTGGTGGCGTGGAACGACGTGCATTTCTGGATCAACCATCGCCTGCTGCACACGCGGTGGTTGCGCCGCTTTCATCTGCCGCACCATCGTTCGGTGGTGACGACGCCGTTTTCGACCTACAGCTTTCATCCCATCGAGGCGCTGATGTTGGGTAATGTGATCCTGTTGCCCATGGTGCTGCATGATTTCAGCTTCTGGTCGCTGTTTTCGGTGCCGCTGTTCAGCCTGTTTTTCAACTGCGTGGGGCATGCCAACTACGATTTTTTTCCGCGCGTGTCGTACGCGCACTGGTTTGCCGCCAGCCGCCGGCATCATCTGCACCACGCTTGCTACAACGGCAACTATGGTTTCCAGTTCACGTTCATGGACCGTTTATTCCGTACGCGGTTAACGGCAGATGCGGCGTCGGCACAGTTGGCCGCGGCCAGCCGGCGAGGCGCGATTGAGCCTCGGGGCTAGCGCCATGGCACGCATGAGAGGGTCGCGCCGGCTGCCCATGCTGCGTCATTGGCGTGACGTGCAAAGCCTGGCTTATATGGCCGCTTTGCCGGCATTGATGGCGTGGCAGTGGATCTACGGACTGAATTGGCTGCTGTATGGGTTGATGTTGTTTTTGACATTGGGCATCGGCGTCGTGCATCACAACCACACGCACTTGCGCATGTGGCGTCATCGTGGCGCGAACCGGGCGACGGATATGGCGCTGACCTTATTGCAGGGCCATCCCACGTTTGTGTTTTTTCCTGCTCATGCGGGCAATCATCATCGCTATCAACATGGGCCGCGTGATGTGGCGCGGACCTATCGCTATGGGGGCGATACGAATCACCTCGCGGGGTATTTACTGCACCCGTTTCAGGCGGTGTGGAGCTTGTATCCCCTGTTCTGGCGCTGGTTGGCGCGGTTGCGCCGATACTGGCCAGGGGCGCTGCGCTATTGTCTTTGGCAGTATGCCGCGTGGCTGAGTTTATGGGGCGGGCTGTTGGCAGTAAATCCGTCCAAGGCTTTGGTGTTCGTGATTGTGCCGCAGCTGCATGGCTTGCATTGGTTGCTGGCGACGAATTACTTGCAGCATGCCCACACTGATGGTGGGCCTGAGCGTCGTGTGCGGTTGAGCTATGCGCGCAATTTTGAAGGCTGGGTCAATCCCTTGCTGTTCAACATCGGATTGCATACCGCGCATCACGAACATGGCCGCGCGCATTGGTCCGACCTGACGCGTCTGCATGTTCAACATTATCGCCATCGCGTCGATCCCATGCTGATCGAACGCGGCCTGGTCCCGTACATGTTGCGGGTATTTGTGTTGGCGCTGATCTGGCCGCGCTGCCGTAGTCGCTCATTGATGCGGCCGGAACATATTACTTAAGTAGGAGCGTTCCTTCTCATGCCTGTTGCCTTTGACCGCGTGTATCTGGAAAGCGCCGGCTATTTCATGCCGGGCGAGCCCGTGAACAATGAGGATATGGATCGCTACATTGCGCCGCTGAACCGCATATCGGGCCGTATCAAGCAGCGCATTCTGGCTGAAAATGGCATCAAGCAGCGGTATTACTCGATCGACGAGACGGGCAATACGCGCTGGACGAATGCTGCGCAAGCTGCGCAGGCTATCGGTGATTGTCTGCGCCGGCAGGATCGTACGCTGAACGAGGTGTCGTTGCTGACCTGCGGTTCCTCGGGCGGCGATGCCTTGATGCCGGGCTTTGCCAATATGATCCAAGGCGAGTTGGCTGCACCGCCGATGGAGACCTTGTCCGTGCATGGCATTTGCGCGGCGGGGGTGTCGGCGATCCAGGCGGCAGCACAGGGGATTGAGCTGGGCGCGCATCATCGCGCGTTAGCGGTCGCCAGCGAGATGCCCTCGAGGTTGTTCAAGCGCTCGCGCTTTGCTGCGCGAGGTTATGACGCAGACTTTGATTCGCATTTTCTGCGCTGGATGTTGTCGGATGGGGCGGGCGCATTGCTGCTGGGCAATAGCGGCGCCGCATTGCCGGGAGCGTCGTCGGGGGTGCGATTGCGACTGAAGTGGATCCATCAACGCGCGTTTTCCGGCGACTATCCGGTATGCATGCAGCTGGGCTTGCCTGCCGAGGGCGGCCAGGGGCATTTGGACTACGCGTCGTGGACCGACGCCGAGGCAGCTGGCGCATTGTCGCTGCGTCAGGATATTCGCCTGTTGCCGCATCTGTTCGATATAGGCATTCATGAATATGTGAGCCTGGTGCGTGACGGCTGGGTGAATCCTGAACGGGTGGACCATTTCCTGTGTCACTACTCGTCAGAGAAATTCATTCCGGTCGTGGCCGATCTCATGGAAAAAGCGGGGCTGGAGATTCCTCGCGAGCGATGGTTCAGCAACCTGGCCTGGCGTGGGAACACCGGTGCGGCATCGATTCTGATCATGCTGGCGGAGTTCCTTGAAACGCATACCCTCACGCCCGGACAGCAAGTCTTTTGCTACATCCCGGAGTCTGGGCGGTTCATGACGGCATATATGTTGTTCGAGGCCGAGGCTGTCGATGCGCCGTTGTCGGTCTCGTCGTCCACCACGGGTCAGGCTGCCGCGACGGTACGGCCGGGGGCGCCCGTGAGTGCATCGGTGCATAGCGATGATGCCGATACGATTGCGCCGCCGCACGATCCCGAGCAAGCCCCACAGGGGCTGGGGCCGCTATTGACGGAGTTGGCTTCGATCTGGCACGACTACCGTTCCCGCGTCTGGCGTACGCCTGTCGTGCGGCGTTTGCGCGAGCGCCGTTTCGTCACGGCAGATTATTTGAACTGGATGGAGCAGTGGATCCCTCAGGTGCGCGAAGGCAGCAAGTGGATGCGCGAGGGGGCGGCATCGCTCACTGATACGTATCAGACCCTGGCGGAGTTGATTGGCGTACATGCAGGCGAGGAACAGAACGATTTCCAGATTCTGTTCCAGGATTATCGAAACGCGGGCGGCACAATCGCCGACATCGATGCGTTGCGCCGCAATCCCGGCGGCGAGGCCTTGAACGCCTATCTGCATGCCTTGGCAGCGACGAAGGATCCAATTGGACTGCTGGGCGCGATCTACATCATTGAAGGCACAGGCCAACGCATTGTGCCGGCGTTATTGCCGCTCTTGAAGGCGAGCCTGGATTTGCCCCCGGATCGATTCCGCTTCCTGGAATATCACGGGCACAATGACGAGAACCATCTGGCGCGTTGGCTGATGGCGGTGGAGTTGGCGCTGGACGCTGATGATCGCGGCCGGGCCGAGCGCCATATCGTGGATACGGCGCGCCGCACAGCGGCGCTCTATCTGATGCAATTCCATCACGTGATGGAGGCCGAATAATCATGAGTTCCCGCACCCCTGAGTTTTTGACGCGCGAACACGATCCGGCGGATCCAAGTCCGTGGTTGGCGCTCTATCTGGATCGCAGCACGCCTTTGCCCGATGCTGTGAAAGAGGCATGGCTGGCGGATTCCAGTTGTGGATCGCGCCAGTATTTGTTGCCTTTTTTGCGGCCCTTGGCGCGTGCGTTCATCATCTTGATCCAAGTCGTCAAGACGTTCCTGCCGCGCAAGTGGTCACATTCGAAACTGCTGCACCGGATCTTGGCGTGGGGGCTGGAACACTTTGTGTCGCCCGAGGCCAATTGGCTGATCCTGCGGCATTTTCATCTGGGGGCGCAGGTCTTGTCGTTCATCTCACGCAATGCGCCGGTGCAGGTGTCGACCACGCCGCTGGAGCCCATGTGTATTGCGGATCTGAAGGACGAACTTTTCGTCAAACACGATCTGAACCTGTTCAACTTTGTGATCCGCTTGAATGGCGCACTGCGCGAGGCGGGTGTGGAAATGCATGCGCCCGAGAAAGTGGATTTTTCGATGATCCGCGATCCCGGTTTGCGGCTGCAAGACATGCCGCAACGCAAACGGAATTTTCTGGATCTGCAAAGCGCGATCGAGTTGTTCACGCCGCTATATCAATTGATGTTGACCGACAATGATTTCTGGCGAGCGGCGAATTCGTTGCAATTGGACGAAACGGTCGGGATCTATGCTGCGCAGATCCTGGGCGCGCCGCAGCATTTGATTCTGGTGAACAACAAACATCCCTTGGTGCCGTTGTCGACCTTGCGTGCTGGCTATCGGTTGGTGCTGCACGGCTTGTCGACCGAGATGTTGCACAGTCTGTTGATGCGCGCGAAAAGCGAGGCCGAGGCCGCCGATTTTCCGGCATCGCAGGCAGCATAAGATCCGCTGTGCTGGCATACTGAAGGAAACCCGAACAAGATAACGGAGACAAAACCCATGGTGGCCGAGACGGGCAGTACCGATCTGGTGTTTGATTACATCGTGGTGGGCGCAGGGTCGGCAGGATGTCTGCTGGCCAATCGTTTGTCGTCGGATCCAGGCAAGCGCGTGTTGTTGCTGGAAGCCGGTGGCCGCGATAACTGGCATTGGATTCATATTCCGGTCGGTTATCTGTATTGCATCGGAAATCCGCGCACCGATTGGTGCTATCGCACGCATCCCGATCCGGGCCTGAACGGGCGCAGCCTGGGCTATCCGCGTGGCCGCGTGTTGGGCGGCAGTTCGTCAATCAACGGCATGATTTATATGCGCGGCCAGCGCGCAGACTATGACGGTTGGGCGGCGTTGGGCAATACAGGATGGGGATGGGATGAGGTGCTGCCGTTTTTCATGCGCACCGAAGACCATCATGCCGGGGCGTCAGACTTTCACGGTGCGGGGGGTGAATGGCGTGTCGAGCGTCAGCGCTTGTCGTGGGATCTGCTCGATGCGTTTCGTGCCGCGGCGGCTCAGGCCGGGATCGCGTCCGTGTCCGATTTCAACCGGGGCGATAACGAGGGATGCGACTATTTCGAGGTCAATCAGCGCCGCGGTATGCGCTGGAGTGCAGCGAGGGCTTTTCTCAAACCGGCGGCGAGCCGATCCAATTTGCATGTCATGACGGGCGCGCGCGTGTCGCGCATCGTGTTCCAGAATCGACGCGCCGAGGGTGTGACGTTTCGTCTGGGCGACGGCAGCGAACAAATCGCTCGCGCGCGGGCCGAGGTCATCCTGGCCGCAGGTGCGATCGGATCGCCGCAATTGCTGCAGGTGTCCGGTGTCGGGCCGGCGGCATGGTTGCAGGCACGTGGCATACCGGTGCTGCACGATCTGCCGGGGGTAGGCGAAAACCTGCAAGACCATTTGCAATTGCGCATGATCTACCGCGTCACTGGCGCCAAGACCTTGAATGCCATGGTGGGCTCGTTATGGGGCAAGGCGCTGATGGGGGCGCAGTATGCCTTTGGACGGCGCGGGCCGCTCAGCATGGCGCCATCGCAGTTGGGCGCATTCGCGCGATCCGGTCCTGAACAAGAGCGCGCGAATGTGCAGTACCACGTGCAGCCCTTGTCGCTCGAAAAATTCGGCGAGCCTTTGCATGCTTTTCCGGCATTTACGGCTTCGGTCTGCAATCTGCGGCCCACCAGCCGTGGCCATGTGCGGGTCACGAGCCCGCAAGCAGATGATGCGCCTGAGATCCTGTGCAATTATTTATCGACCGAGGCCGACCGGCGAGTGGCGGCCGATAGTATTCGACTCACCCGCCGTATTGTGTCGCAGCAGGCGCTGGCATGTTACGCCCCAGAGGAATACAAACCAGGAAACGCCTTGCAGACCGATGAGGATCTGGCGCGCGCAGCCGGCGACATCGGCACCACGATTTTTCATCCGGTAGGGACATGCAAAATGGGTGTGGATCCCTTGGCGGTGGTGGACCCTGAGTTGCGTGTACATGGCTTGCAAGGCTTGCGTGTCATCGATGCGTCGGTGATGCCGACAATCACGTCGGGCAATACCAATTCGCCCACGGTCATGATCGCCGAGAGAGGCGCGCATTTTCTTCATGCCAGTGCGAAAGCTGGCGCGTGATCTGCCTGCACGACTGATCCGGTGTGAGACAACCCCTCTGTTCAGAGGGGCATAGGCCTATCGTCTGGACGCGATGCGCGTGGCTAGGGCAAATGCTTAGTCCATGGGCGCATGCCGCACAAATCGCTGAGTTATAGTCCCTGAGTTTTCCTGCACGCCGCGATCGATGTGGGGGTGCACTGCTATGTTTCAGGGTTTCTCCTATGCCAGATACTATTGAGCTTGTCGCCACTATCTTGTTTGCGGTGGCGGTTATCCACACCTTTTCCGTACCGATCTTTGCGCGCCTGGCGCATCGCAATGGCCCGCATGCGGGGGTATGGCATTTGCTGTCCGAGGTGGAGGCCGTATTCGGCGTCTGGGCTTTTGTGCTGATCGTGTGCATGGCGCTGCTCAGCGGCAGCGAGGCGGCCATCCGTTATGTAGATACGCGTAACTTCACTGAACCGCTTTTTGTATTTGTGATCATGGTGGTGGCAGCGAGTCGGCCGATCCTCGAACTGGTGGGTTTGGTTGTGAGGGGCTTGGCGCGTTGTTTGCCGGTGCAACGCGAGGTCGCGACGTTTTTCGTTGTGATGTCGGTGGTGCCGCTGGGAGGTTCGTTCATCACTGAGCCGGCGGCGATGACACTGGCGGCAATTCTGTTGCGTGATGCTTATTTCTGCCGATCGGGACATACGCGTTTCAAATATCTGACGCTCGGCGTGCTGTTCGTCAACGTATCTATTGGCGGGGTGTTGACGGCCTATGCTGCGCCACCGGTCTTGATGGTGGCTTCCACGTTTGGATGGGATACGGCCTTTATGGCGACGCATTTCGGCTGGCGTGCTGCGATTGCCGTGTTCATCAATGCCGGGATTCTGACCTGGATCTGCCGTAGCGCCTTGATCGATCACAGTATCGGAACGGGCAATGGGGTCAATGCTGCGGAAGACGAACCCCCCAGGCGCGCTCCTGTGCCTCTGTTGATCATTCTGATTCACCTGGCATGTCTGGTGGGGATTGTGATGACAGCGCACCATCCGGCCGTCTTTTTGGGTTTGATGATGCTGTTCATCGGTTTTTCCCATGCGTATCGGCGCCATCAGGATCGTTTGCTGATCCGCGAGGGGCTGATGGTCGGCTTTTTCCTTGCGGGGCTGGTGGTGTTGGGCGGCCTGCAAAAATGGTGGCTGCAGGATTTGCTGGGCGGCTTGGAGCCCACTGTGTTGTTCTGGGGAGCAACCGCGTTGACGGCGATCACGGATAACGCCGCGTTGACCTATCTGGGCTCGCTGGTGGAAGGATCGAGTCCGACATGGCACTACATGCTGGTGGCTGGCGCGGTGACCGGAGGCGGATTGACGGTGATTGCCAATGCGCCCAACCCGGCAGGTTATGCGATTTTGCGCCCCTTCTTTCCCGACGAAGCAATCTCCGCGGGCAAGCTGTTCTTGTCTGCGCTGGTGCCTACACTGGTGGCGGCCGGGATGTTCTTGTTGCCGCTGGGGCGATAGTGTCCCGGTCCGCGATTACCCGTCCCGTTACCAACGATATTTCAGGCTGGCCGTGACCATGCGCGGAGCGCCTTCATAGCAATAGCCTGCGTCGCAGGTCGTGTAGTCCCTGTCAAAGAGATTCAAGGCATTGACCTGCGCGCTCCAACCCTTGAACGATGGCGATAGGCGTCCCAGGTCATAGCCGATTTTGGCGTCGGCCAGCAAATGCGCTGAGTTCTGGAATGTATTGGTCGCGTTGCCCCAACTGGTGCCGACATAGCGCAGGCCGAAACCGACATCCAGGCCCGCCAGTGCTGTGTCTGACTGAAATGTGTAATCGGTCCAGAGCGAGAACGTGTGCCGTGGTGTGCCGGAAAGCGTGCGCCCGTCGGTGTCCGGTGAGCCGGACATATTGACGGCCATCAGGTACGTATAGGCGCCGTGGACCTTCAGTCCCTGGGCCAGGTCGAGCATGCCCTCCAGTTCGATGCCGCGGCTGCGTACCTTCCCTGTCTGCACTTGAAATAGAGGGTTATTGGGATCCGTGACCAGCGCGTTGGACTGTTTGAGTTCGAAGACCGAAGCGGCGACATAGCTGTTCATGTTGCTCGGCGCGTACTTCACGCCTGCTTCGACCTGCCGCGCGGTGGTGGGGTCAAAGGTCTGGCCGTTGGCGTCGACGCTGCTAGTGGGCGCGAACGACGTCGAGTAGCTGACATAGGGAGCGATGCCGTTATCAAAAACATGCGTCAATCCGGCACGGCCCGTGAATTTGCGGTCGACGGTTTTTTCCCGGCTATCGGCGATCAGATCGTCCGCGATGCTGGTGCTCCAGTCATGACGCCCGGTGAGGGTCACGATCCAGCCGTCGAATTTGGCCTGTTCTTGCAGGTAGAGGCCGGTCTGACGTTGACGTTGGCGATAGCGCGAGGCGTCGGTCGGTGGGTCTTCCGTGGGGCCCAGCGGCTCGAGCGTCGAGGCATCGAGATCGGAGGCCGCGCCGTAGCCGATGCCGCCGTCCAGGCCGAGATAGGAATAATCCAGTCCCACGAGCAGCTTGTGCTCGACATCCCCTGTTTTGAAGTCGGCCTGCAATTGGTTGTCGACCACGAACGATTTAAGTTTGTCGTGTACATAGCCCGTGGAGCGGCTGATGGTATTGGCCTCGGTATCGATTTCGCCGAGACTGTTGTAGCGGACGTGGGTATTGACCTGGCCATAGCGCAGATTTTGCCGCACGGTAAAGGTGTCATTGAAGCGGTGTTCGGCCAGGTAGCCGACACGGAATTGCTCCTGATCCTGGCGGTTGTAGTCGCCGGTGGCGCCAGGCAGGTCCGAGCGGGCGCCGCCCCACGCATAATAAGGCAAGGCAGCAGGCGTTCTGGATTTCAGGTATTCGCCCAACAGGGTGACTTTGGTGTCGCCATTCGGTTGCCATGTGAATGCCGGGGCGATGGAGGTGATGTCGTTGTTGCCGCCACCATCGGTGTTCGGCGAACCGGCATCGCGTACGACGCCGGTCAGTCGATATAGCCACTGGCCGTCTTCGTCGGCGCGGCCGCCAATGTCGAATTGGCCCTGTTTGCGCTGGTAGTTGCCCGTCATGAGCTGGACTTCGCCGAATGGCTCGTCGATCGGGCGTTTTGAGGTGATGTCGACCAAACCGCCGGGGGAGCCTAGTCCATAGAGCGCCGAGCTGGGACCGCGCAGCACGGTGACGTTTTCCACGCTATAGGGTTCGACTTTGAATACCGACATGTTGGCGCCGGGTAGGCGCAGTCCGTCTCGGTAAATGCCGTTGTAGGTGACGTCGAAGCCGCGCAAGGTGAAGACATCAAATCGCGGGTCGAAGCCACTTTGCTCGGTACGTACACCGGGCGTGTAGGAGACGGCCTCCAGCAACGTCTGCACGTTGCGGTCATCCAACTCTTCGCGGGTGATGACGGAGGCCGATTGCGGTGTTTCCAGTAGCGAGGTGTCGGTTTTGGTGGCGGCGACGCTACGTGCCGCGACATAGCCTTGCGTTGATGGCGCACTGGCCACGGCAGTGACGGCGGGCAGTGTGGCCACCTCGTTTTGCGACGAGACGGGCGCCGGGCGCAGCACGTAGCCGGATTCGGTTTTGTAGGCGAGGTAGCCGCTGCCCCGCAGCAGCAGATTGAAGCCTGCTTCGATGCCATGGCTGCCACGCAGGCCGGGCGATGTCAGGCCTCGCAATTGGCGCGCGTCCATCGCAAGCGACACGCCCGCTTGCTGCGCGTACTGGTTCAACGCGTCAGCCAACGGCCCTGCGGGGATGTTGTACGTCACGGTTCTTGCCGCGGTCTGGGCAGAGGCGGGCAAGGCAAAGCCCAGCCCAAACGCCACAGGGCCGGAAAAGACCAAGCGTACGATCAGGCCGAAATGTGCGGGAGCCAATGAGGCGTGACGGCGCGCTGCGCTGCGGCGCTGGGCGGGTCGGGACATGGTTCGAGTTCCTTGTTTGCGTTGCAGATTTTTCGGTGTCCAAGACATGACGAACGAAACGCAGAAA
This sequence comes from Bordetella genomosp. 4, assembly GCF_002261185.1. GTDB lineage: Bacteria > Pseudomonadota > Gammaproteobacteria > Burkholderiales > Burkholderiaceae_B > Bordetella_A. The sequence continues at coordinate 179,840 of NZ_NEVQ01000023.1, read as the reverse complement.
GTGGAACCTCAAAAGGGAGAGATTTTTGTTGTCGGGCCGCCCCAAAACAAAAACGCCCCCTTGGGGGGCAGCAAGCCGAAGGCGCAGCGTGGGGGCGCTTTTTTTTGTTGCCGGGCCGCCCCAAGACAAAAACGCCCCCTTGGGGGGCAGCAAGCCGAAGGCGCAGCGTGGGGGCGCTTTTTTTGCCGGGCCGCCTCCAATGGAGTGTCACGGGCTCGGCGCAGGGGCATCGATCAGCACCAGGTAGTCGGTCAATGTCCGTACGCGCAGGATCGGGAAGCTGGCTTGCAACAGTTTTATGGCTTGGTCGGGCGCGTCCAGTGGCAGCACTGCGCTGACACGAATGCCCTCGATCTGGGGACGGTCGTAATAGATGAAGCCGCGCCGATGGCGCGCCAGTTCGTCCAGTATCTCCGCGAGGGGCCGGTCGGCCGCGACGAGCTGATGACGTTGCCAGGCGTCTTCGACTTGCGCGGGGATGATGGTTTCGGGGGCGCTCACGGCGTGCTCTGTAATACGTACGCGTTGTCCGGCCTGGATCTGGGCCGAGGCGCCGGCTTGGCTCTCGCATTGGGCGGCGGTCTGGACCGATGTGCGGGATTCGATCATGCTGAGTACGGTAACGTCATCGTCACGTTCGACCACAAAACGCGTACCCAGCGCACGCACGCAGCCGTGCGCGGTACTGACCACGAACGGCCGGGACGCGTCCTTGGCGACGCTGACCAGGACGTTGCCCTGTACGAGTTCAATGGCGCGGCGGCGAGAGTCATAGTGGAAATTCACGGCGCTGGCGCTGTCGAGCGTAATGCGTGTGCCGTCGGACAGAGTATGGGTTTTCCATTGGCCCGCAGACGTGTTCAGATCGGCCAACAAGTAAGTGGGCGGCGCGATGTGCAGCACCAGTGCGAGGGGGGCACATAGGGCGAGCAAGAGCAGCGCCGCGACGCTCAGACGCTTGGCGCGCCGCCGGCGGTCGTTGCAGGCCTGTACGGCGTCGAGCGCTGCACGTGCCGGCCGGCTATCGCCCGCCGCAGGCGCGCGTAGGTCCTGCAGCCGGCCGATCAACGATTCCATCGCGGCGGCTTCGGCCGCGTGGCGTGGATCCGCTCGTTTCCAGGCCTCGAATTCGAGTCGGGCACGTTCGCGCTCAGCCTGGTCATCGTCGGTGAGCCGTACGATCCAATGAGCGGCTTGTTCGGCCAATGGGCCCAGAGCAGGGCTGGCAGTCTCGAGCTTGGCCATGCCGTCAGGCGCCTTGTGCGGCCATGGCAGGGCAATGTCTCCGGCAGTGCAGCAACGCCTGCACCAGATATTTTTGCACCATGCGTTTGGAAACGCCCTGGGCGATGGCGATGTCTGCCTGAGACTGTTCTTGCAGATAATGCCGCAAAAAGGCTTCGCGCACCTTGGCCGGCAGTGTGTCGAGCGCCGTGCTGATTTGTTCCAGTGCCTGGACGGCCATCAGGATCTCGTCCGGCGATGGATAACCGGGCAGCGTCTGGGCCAGCGACGTCAGTTCGGCCACATAAGCCTGCTCGATGAGCTGCCGCCGGGAGCGGTCCACCAACAGGCGCCGGGCCGTCGTGACGAGATAGGCACGGGGTTCCTGGATGCCCAGCAGCACATCGCGCGACGCCATGATGCGCACAAAGGTATCGTGGGCCATGTCGGCGGCATGGTGCGCGTCGCCCAGCTTGCGGCGCAGCCACGCCTGCAGCCAGCCGTGATGGTCGGTGTACAGGGTCGCAACCCGCTGTTGGAGCGAGGATTCGTTGGCGCGCAAGACGTTGGTTCCAGCAGGGTTCTGTTAGTTGCCGTCACGACTCCCGGCACCACATGCGCTCATCAGGCACGGCAAGCGGGCGGTACGAGAATGGAAACTCAATTCAGTGGATGAGAATTATTTTCATTCTATGAGATGGCTCTTGTGGCTGGCAAGTACGCCCCGGGAGTGCCTGTTGGCCGCAGGGCACTGCTTCGTCGGCAAAAACCGCTAAAATTCAATACTTTCCCGTATTGGATCCGGCGCCGCCAGGCCGCCGCCTGCTTGCCCGGGTGGCGACACGGCGGCTTTTGATGCGCCGGCGTGCCTGGAACATCCCAACAATGCCTATCTATGCCTACAAATGCAGCGCCTGCGGCCATGCCCAGGACGTCCTGCAGAAAATGTCTGATGCGCCGCTGTCGGTTTGCCCCGAATGCGGTCAGTCTACGTACGCCAAGCAGGTGACTGCGGCCGGTTTTCAGCTCAAAGGTTCGGGCTGGTACGTAACCGATTTCCGTAACAATGGCACCAGCGGCGGCACCGCCAAGTCCGATAGCGGTACATCCGGCGCCGGCAGCACGGCCACGGCGGCTGCGCCTGCCAAGAGCGACGCGAGCCCCGCGCCCGCCGCTGCCGCATCCCCCCCTGCATCTGCGGCAGCTTCCTGATCGCTCTGGGGCAGATGGGCATGCGCGTCATCAAGAAGTATTTCATCACTGGGTTGCTGATCTGGGTGCCTCTGGCGATTACCGTCTGGGTGCTGGGTTTGTTGGTGGCGACTCTCGAGGGTTTCGTGCCCAGCTTCTTGTCGTCGGAGTCCCTGTTCGGTATTGACATTCCCGGTTTTCGGTTTGCGCTGGTCATTGTGGTGGTGCTGCTGACCGGGATATTCGCCGCCAATCTGCTGGGGCGCACGCTGCTCGAACAGTGGGAAGCGCTGTTGGGCCGCATCCCGCTCGTGCGTTCCATCTACAATTCAGTCAAGCAGGTCAGCGACACGGTGCTGGCGCCCAATGGCCAGGCGTTTCGCCAGGCCGTGTTGGTGCAGTATCCGCGAGCGGGGTCCTGGACAATCGCGTTCCTGACGGGCGTGCCTGGTGGCGAGGTGGCGAATCATCTGCCAGGCGAGCACGTCAGTGTCTATGTTCCGACGACGCCGAATCCCACGTCGGGGTTCTTTCTAATGATGCCCCGCGACCATGTCATTGACCTGCAAATGAGCGTGGACGCGGCCCTGAAATACATCGTATCCATGGGCGTGGTGGCGCCGCCGGCCCAGCCGGTCGCGGCAGCCGCCCCCATTCCGGCGGCTCCGGCCGTTGATTTGTAATTTTTTACGCTGACACACAGCACCTAGGAGTCATTCCGCAATGCGTACCTGCTACACCGGCGAGGTTTGCCGTGACCATCTCGGCCAGACTGTCACCCTGTACGGCTGGGTGAACCGCCGCCGTGACCACGGTGGGGTCATCTTCATCGACCTGCGCGACCGCGTGGGGCTGGCCCAGATCGTGTTCGATCCGGACAATGCCGCCTTTGCCACCGCCGAACGCCTGCGCAACGAATTCTGCATCCGCGTCACCGGTCTGGTGCGTCTGCGCCCCGAAGGCACGGCGAACCCCGATCTGGCCTCGGGCGAAGTCGAAGTGCTGTGTAAAGAGGTCGAGATCTTGAACGCGTCGATCACGCCGCCGTTCCAGCTCGAAGACGATAACCTCTCTGAAACCACGCGCCTGACGCACCGCGTGCTCGATCTGCGCCGTCCGCAGATGCAGCGCAATCTGATGCTGCGTTACCGCGTGTCCATCGAGGTGCGCAAGTTCCTGGATCAGCTGGGTTTCATCGACATCGAAACCCCGATGCTGACCAAGAGTACGCCCGAAGGCGCGCGCGACTATCTGGTGCCTTCGCGCGTGAACGCCGGCCACTTCTTTGCCTTGCCGCAGTCGCCGCAGCTGTTCAAGCAGATGCTGATGGTGTCGGGCTTTGATCGCTACTATCAGATCACCAAATGCTTCCGTGACGAGGACCTGCGTGCAGACCGTCAGCCGGAATTCACCCAGATCGATTGCGAAACCTCGTTCCTGAGCGAAGTCGAAATTCGCGAGATCTTTGAAAACATGATCCGCCATGTCTTCAAGGTCGTGCAAGACGTCGATCTGCCTGCGCCGTTCCCCATCATGAGCTGGACCGAAGCCATGCAGCGCTATGGTTCGGACAAGCCCGATCTGCGCGTGAATCTCGAGTTCACCGATGTGGCCGACATCATGGCCGACGTGGACTTCAAGGTGTTCGCCAGCGCCGCGACGACGCCGGGCAGCCGTGTGGTGGCCCTGCGCGTGCCCAATGGCGGCGAGTTGTCGCGTAGCGAGATCGACGCGTACACGCAGTTTGTCGCGATTTACGGCGCCAAGGGTCTGGCCTATATCAAGGTCAACGAAACCGCCAAGGGCCGTGACGGCCTGCAGTCGCCCATCGTCAAGAATCTGCACGATGCCGCATTGGCCGAGCTGATCAAGCGCACCGGCGCACAAGACGGCGATATCATTTTCTTTGGCGCTGATCGTGCCAAGGTGGTCAACGATGCGATCGGCGCCTTGCGCGTCAAGATCGGCCACAGCGATTTCGGCAAAAAGCACAACCTCGCGTCCAGCGGCTGGAAACCCCTGTGGGTGGTCGACTTCCCGATGTTCGAATACGACGAGGAAGACGGCCGCTACACTGCGGCACACCATCCGTTCACCAGCCCCAAGGACGGCCACGAAGACTTCCTGGAATCGGATCCCAGCAAGGCATTCGCCAAGGCCTATGACATGGTGCTCAACGGTTGGGAAATCGGCGGCGGTTCGGTCCGTATCCACCGCGAAGAAGTCCAGAGCAAGGTCTTCCGTGCGCTGAAGATCGGTGCCGAAGAGGCCCGCGAAAAATTCGGCTTCTTGTTGGATGCGCTGCAATATGGTGCGCCTCCGCACGGCGGGATCGCGTTCGGCCTGGACCGTATCGTGACGATGATGACCGGCGCCGAGTCGATTCGCGATGTTATCGCTTTCCCCAAGACCCAGCGCGCGCAGTGCCTGCTGACGCAGGCGCCGTCGGAGGTTGACGAGAAGCAATTGCGCGAGTTGCACATTCGCCTGCGCAATGTTGAAGTGAAATGAAGTAATCTGCGGGCAGAGGGTGATGCGGGTTCCGTGTTACCCACCCGCTAGCCAGGGTAAGGGCAGCTTAGGCTGCCCTTGTCCGTTGCATAAAAGGCGCCATTCGGTTTATGTCGCTTATCCGCGTTATCAGCTACAACATTCACAAGGGACGCTCGTCCCTGGGGCGTCACGAGTCGCTCAATGACTTGCGTCTCGGCTTGTATGGGCTGCGTCCTGATTTGGTGTTCCTGCAGGAAGTGCAGGGCCGCAACGAACAGCGTTCCATGTCGCATGCGCAGCACGAGTCGCTGGCCGCGGCATTGCGCCTGAATGTTGCCTATGGGTGCAATGCCATTCGTGACCGCACGGATCATGGCAATGCACTGTTATCGCGCTATGAAATTCTGGACCACGAGAATCTGGATATCTCCGATCATCGTCTGGAGCAGCGAGGCTTGCTGCATGCGCGGGTGCAGATCGAGGATCGCAACGTGCACTGTTTTGTCGTGCACCTCGGATTGTTTGCGGGCAGCCGCAGCCGGCAGATTCTGGCGCTCTCAGAGCGTATTGCCCAATCGGTGCCTGAAGGCGACCCTATCCTGATCGCCGGGGATTTCAACGATTGGGGTGATCGTCTGGCACCCTTGTTCGTACAGCAGTTGGGCGTGATCGAAGTCTTTGCCAACGCCCCCCGCAGTCATGGCGGAGAACTGCCTCGGCTGAGGGATTCAGTGCGACGGCTCAGCAATGCGCTGCGAGGAGTACCTAACGCGCTGGCCGTTCAAGAACGCGGCAATCAGTTGGGGATGGACGGCGCATATTGTCCGCTGCCGCCGCCGCGTACCTTTCCGGCCGTATTTCCCTGGTTCAGGCTGGATCGCATTTATCAACGTGGATTCGCAGTGCGCAGCGCGCGTGTTCTGCGTGGCCGCGGGTGGGCGCGTTTGTCGGATCATGCTCCGTTGCTGGCGGAGCTCGAGCTGCCGTGAAGGCCGATATCGTCAGGCTGGACTGGACCAATCACAACGCCGTCGACCTGCTGCAAAATGGCGCCGATTTTTTCCCGGCGCTGTGCCGGGCGATTGATGCGGCGCGCGTCAGTGTGCATCTGGAAACGTACATCTTTCTGCCTGACCGCACTGGCAAGCAGGTCCTGCATAGCCTGGAGCAAGCGGCGCGTCGCGGGGTGAAAGTGCGAGTGGTGCTGGACGGGTTTGGCAGCGCCAATACTGCGCAGGCCATACGTGATCGCGTTGTGGAGGCAGGCGGGCAATGCCGCATTTATCGACCTGAACCGCCCTGGTATGGACGACTGGTACCGTCACGCAGCCGGCTGCGCCGCTTGCATCGCAAACTGACAGTGGTGGATGGAGAAGTTGCTTTCATTGGCGGCATCAACGTCGTGGATGACTACGACGATCTCGATCCTGACGACGGTATCAATGCTCCGCGGTTTGATTTTGCGGTACAAGTACGAGGCCCCCTGGTGGCGTATGCCGTGCATGCGCAGGACTTGCTATGGGTACGGATGAACTGGGCCAGGCTGCGCCGCTATCCGCGTGAGTGGCCCCGTATCAAGCTCGGCTTGCCCTCGTGGCCCTCTGCGGCATTGGCGGGCCATCAGCGTGCCGCACTCGTGTTGCGTGACAACCTGCGTTATCGGCAGACGTTTGAACGGGCGTATTTGTACGGTATTCAACATGCCCAGCGAGATATTCTGATCGGCAATGCGTATTTTTTTCCCGGCCGCCAGTTCCGCAAAGCGTTGTTGCGTGCGGCCGCACGTGGCGTCAAGGTGCGTTTGCTGCTGCAAGGCAAGATCGAATACCACATGCAGTATTACGCGACGCGATCGCTGTACGATCAGCTATTGCGAGGGGGCATAGAAATCTACGAGTATATGCCCAGTTATCTGCATGCCAAGGTCGCGGTCATTGACGACATGGCGATAGTCGGCTCGTCGAATCTCGATCCGTTCAGCTTATTGCTGGCACGCGAGGCGAATGTCGTGGTCGACGATCTGGCATTGGCCCGCGACCTGCAACAACGTCTGGAAACGGCGATCGCACAAGGCGGGCGATTGGTTCGCCCCCTGGACTATCACCGGCGCGGCTGGTGGAAGCGGTGTGTCGATGCCTTGTCCTATACGATGCTGCGTATCGGCGTGGCCCTGACAGGGCGTTCCGGGGAATACTGATCGCCTCAGACGGAACGCGGCGCCTGAATGCTGCGCAATATGTGCCGAACGACTTCGTTTGCAGCCTGAGCCTGCTGGTCGTCAGAGACGGTGTACAAGATCTCCTCGAGCTTGTTTTCAGCGTCAAACAGCAGCGATCGCAGCCACTTTTCATCGAGCGCCACGATTTCCTGTTCGGACTGGCGTAGCGCCGCCTGCACTTGTTCAATAGTGGCATCTTGCGATAAGAACGAAGCGCAAGCTTGTTCTACGCGCTGGACTGCCTCTGGGTATAGCCAAGTATTCATTATCCTCCTCGGCGAAGAATGGTGACGACGATATTGCCGCCATTTTCGGTGACGGCCCCAACATTACCACTCCAGTATGTGGTGCGGGTAACGCCGTTGACGATCGATGTGGTGGGGTCTCCCGTGCGGATGACGTGCTCGACGATATTGGGAGGGATGTTGCGGCCTGCGCCCACCGTGCCTGCCGGAGCGCCCAATCCGGAAGGCAGCATGCGGTCCACCGCGTGCTGGGAATAAAGACGGTCGCCGATTTGTGCGTAGGTTCGCCCTCCTTGCGTGACTTTGGGATAGCCGTTCCATGAACCCCAGGGTAGGGAGTCTCGGGTTGCAGGGACCGGTTCTGCCGGCCGCGCTCCGGCTTGGCGCGCGGTTTGCGGGGTTTCAGTGCCGGGTCTAGGCATAGCGCGGCTGGCTCGCCGTGGCGCGAGACGGCCGGCTCCTCGAGTCAGCATGGCGATGACTGCGCCCACACCCATCGCCATGACGCCTTGCGCGAATTGCTTGGCCGCTTCGTTCAGATCGTTTTGGCTGGATGCGTCGATGGTCAAATTGAAAAATCGCGCCAGATTCTTGATGCCGCTGAAAATCGACCAGCCTGCGAAAGCAAAGCCGATGGCAATCAGCGCCGCATCTGCGACAAATCCTACGCCGACGGCATGTGAGCCCGCCCAGATCACGAGACCGCCGACAATGATGGCCAGATTCGTGCCGCTGAGTTGGCCAGCCAGTTCTGTTTGGAGTGCAGCAGGCATGTACTCCAGACTTTGATTGAGGACGTAGCCGAACCGATCGGCGAGGGGCCATTGAGAAACCGGACCGGAAAGCGTGGCCGACAGTTGCGCAGGCTGCACGCTGCCGTTGACGTCGTAGCTGGCAGAGTCTGGCAAGGCGACTGCGGAGATCTGGCCGGCCTGCATCAGCGCCATCATTTGCTCGGTGGTCTGCTGGGCAGAATAATGTCCAGGTACCGAGCCGGAGCAGATCAACCGCCGATACAGTGCCGACAGTTTGGCCAGCGACGCGTCATTGCGCAGGTGGGGATACAGCACCGCACGCAGGCGCGTGGGCTCGTTGATGACCAGCGACCTGGATATTCCCTCGAATACGTACCAGGGCCCAATGAGCAAAAGTTCGCCGTTATTACGCAGAGCGGCAACTTCGCCTGATCGTTCTAGTGATTTGACGTCCATAGGGCTGTCGTTGTTCTGTGATGGCCACGATTGGACTCTGGCGAGACGGAACAACGCGCGCAGTACACACCGTCTGCGACAGAGCCGTCAAATGCTAGCAATCTTTGTGTAATACGCCGGGAATCGACAATATTTTTCGCGTTTGTTTCACATTGACATAGGCGCGCGAGGTATGGGCGTGCTTCGTTTCAGGTCCGGCGCTGACCGCGTGATGCGCTGCCTTAGGCAAATCGCGCGATCCCTTCGGATCAGTCGCGTCGTACTGGCCAGCGCATCAATCCCAGCGAGAGCGCTGTTCCGATCAGAATGATGGCTGCGCCAATCAAGATACGCGCGGTCAGCATCTCGTCCAAAAACCAGACGCCCCACAGGACGCCGAAGACCGGCACCAGAAAGGTGACACTGACCGCACCCGTCGGACCGACGCTGGCGATCAGGCGAAAGAACATGATGTAGGCGAATCCGGTGCAGAGAATCGCGAGTGCAACGGTGGCAGACCATGCTTGCCAAGAGATGGGCGCGGCCGGCCAGGTGGCGATGGCCAGCGGGGCCAGGATGAGCGACGCCCCGATCATGCTGCCGGTTGCGCTGGACAACGCGTCGACGTCACTGAGAAATCGTTTGGTCCAGTTGGCGGCGATGCCATAGAACAGCGGGGCGGAAACGGCGGCCAGTACCGCGGGCCCGTCGCCGCCAGCGCCGAAATTCAGCTTGTCCCAGACCAGTACAACAATTCCCAAGACCGCCACGGCCAAGCCGAACGCCCGACTCCAGGCTAGCCGGTCTTTGAGCCATAGCCAGCCGATGACCGCGCCCCAGACTGGTGTGACCGCATTGGCAACCGACATGAATCCGGCACCAAGCGATTGAGCGGCATAGGCATACAAGAGGAACGGTATGGCGGAATTCAACGCACCCACGACCAGAATGGCTTTCCAGCGTTGCGCAATCAGCGGGAGTTTGCCGCGCAATGCGGCCAGCGGCAGCAGTGTCAGCGCCGCCAGACCGACGCGCAGTTCCATGAGAGGGCCGGGGCCGAACTCCGGTACGGCGATACGCATGAACAGGAATGATCCGCCCCACACTGCCGCCAGCAGCAGCAGGTCCAGCAAGTCGCGACGGCGCATGACGCAAATTTCCCGTTAGGCTTTGCGCCGTTGAGCGGCGCGGGTGAGGACGTTTTTCATTTTGACGCGATGCGTCAGATAGGCGCAGACCAAGGCCAGGACGACGCAGATGACGAGGCCGATACGCACACCTTGCAGGACCGAGCTGCGGGCAATGGCAATACCGACCAGGGCAGTCCCTGCGGCGCTGCCGATGGCGCGAGTGGTCTGTACCAGTGCCGAGGCAATACCGACGTCGCGGCGCTCGCTGAGCATCTGCATGAACAGCGTCAGGTTGGGCAGCAAAAAGCCCAAGGCGCAGCCATTGACGAAAAACGCCGCCAGGATCCAGATCGTCGAGGTGTCTTTGCCGAATGCCAGCACCATGAGCGAGCCTACCGCCAACAGACAGCCCCCAAATACCATCAGGCGCTGTGGCTCGCTCTGTTTGGGAAAGAGCTGTCCATTGATGATGCTGCCTATCGGAATGGCTGCCACCAGCGGCGTCAATAACAGGCCGGCCTCGCTCGGTGTGTAGCCCATTTCCGTTTGCAGCAGCAGGGGGCTGTAAAAGATCAGAATGAACATCACGGCACCGACAGCGAGGCCGGCGACGTTCAGCAATTGCGGCTCGGGCTGGGCAATGACGCGCAACGGAAAAATCGGCGAGGACACGCGCCGTTCGTAGGGAATCAACAGGGCGATTGCGGCCACACCTGCCAAGGCCAAAGCCAGTGCGAGCATGGGATGGGCATGCTCGCCGGGCGCGAAGGCCAGTTCCATGGCGGCCAAGGGCGCACTGACGGCGATGACAAGCAGGAGACTGCCCACCCAATCGATGCGCCGGCTGCTTGCCTGCGTCGCAAGCGGCCGGATACGCGGAAAATAGCGCGCCAGCAGGAACAGGGCGACGACTGCAGCGATCGGGGATATGAAGAACGCAGCACGCCAGCCCAACGCCTGTGTGGCAGCGCCGCCTAGCAGCGGGCCGATGCCGCTGGCCATGGCAAAGGCCGCCGACACCAAAGCCAGCCAACGCACGCGCTCCTTGGCGTCGGGGAACAAGTCCGCTGGCGCGGCAAAAGCCGTGGCGATCATCATGCCGCCGCCTATGCCTTGCAACGTACGGAACGCAATCAGTTGCGGCATGGATTGGGCCAGGCCACAGGAGATCGAGCCCAGCGCAATGATCGCCACAGACAGCAGCATCAAGGGCTTGCGCCCGAATAAATCGCCCAGGCGTCCAAAAATCAAAATGGACGCCGCGGTGGCAAGCAGATAGCCGGTTCCAACCCAGGCGTACAGCGCCATGCCATTGAGGGCTTGTGCGACGCGGGGCAGCGTCGTGCTGACAATGGTGGAATCAAAGGCGGCCAACACGACGGTAGCCGACACGCCCATCATCGCCATCAGCAAATCGCGCTTGGAGCGGGGGGGCTCCGGGGCGGTATCGGCAGAGGGCGTCGCAGGTGTGGTCATGCCGCCAAGGATATCATTGACAGGTCAGCGATCTAATCGTGAACGAAGGGCGATTCAAAGAAAATTCGACGATTCACATCATTCGCGCCTGCGTTCAAGGGATTGATCATGTTATGCCAGCAGTCGAACCGGAGCATGACAGTCCGTATCGCAGGCGCCATCCTATTTGAACAATGCGTGATATCCCACAATCATGACTACCACGGCTGCCACGGCCAGCCACGACCAGCGTGACGAGGCCAGGCCACGTTCGGGCTCTTGCACCGGTGGTGGAGGAGCGGTACGTGGAACCTTCGACATGTGATCGATGAAGGCCGCAAAGAATTTTTCCACCAGCTTGCCGCCGGCCTTCATGAGGATGGGTTCGCCGACCTTGCCCAGCGATCCTCCAGCCATGGCGGCGACCGTATAGGCCAGCCGCGTGCCGTCGTCCTTCTCGGATAAATTGATCTGCGCAGTCCCGATCGCCAGACAAGCAGTCGGGCTTTTACCCTCGAAGGCCAGCGCGCAACTGTGAGGCGGCTTCAGTTCGGAAAGCAAAACTTCTCCTTCGTAACTGGCTTCTACGCCGCCCACATTGGCATGCAAGGACAAGGCATACTCTGTCGGGGATCGTTTTTCGATTTTGACGCAACCCGGCAGGCATTTCTGCAGCACAGCAGGGTCCATGAGCGCGTCCCAGGTTTGGTGCTGGGTGGACGGAATCCATTGAGCATCGGCTATGCGCATGGCGGTCTCCTTGGTCTGCTTTTGAATTCATTGTGGACCTGACTGCCGCCGTTGTCATCTGTCTCGCGTCCGGTTCCCGTCGCAACACTGACACCTCGCCGTAGGGGAAATTAAAAATATGTAGCGAAATAGTACATTTAGACACGAGTAAACTAGGACAAAACCCAATATAAACAGCGGCTAGCATTAGGCATGGCCTGCATGCATGGAGTTTCCTGGGTGTTTTTACGCATGAGTTGTGCCACGCCGTATGTCGTCTTCTTTGTATTCCCCTGAATATCGTCCCGATATAGATGGTTTGCGCGCACTGGCCGTGCTGTCAGTGGTGCTGTGTCACGCAGGTGTGGCCGGCTTTGGCGGTGGCTACGTTGGCGTCGATATCTTCTTTGTGATTTCTGGCTATTTGATCACTGGGCAAATATTGTCCGGTCTGTATCAACGCGAATTTTCCTTCTGCGATTTTTACGCACGGCGCGCCAAACGCATCGTGCCGGCCTTGTTGGCGGTGGTTGCGTTCACCTTGGCCGCGAGCTTTTATCTGTTGATGCCGGACGAGTTGGCCGAGACAGGCAGGGCTGCTTGGCAGACGGCCTATTTTTTCTCGAATCACTATTTCTGGGGCTTGGGCAACGGTCACTGGGACTACATCGCCCAGGGCACGCAACCGCTGTGGCATCTTTGGTCGCTGGCTGTGGGCGTGCAATTCATGATCGTGCTGCCGGGCTTGCTGGTGCTGCTTTTTCGGGTGGGCCGACGCACCGATCCGGCGGGGCCGCGTCTTTTCGCGCCACCGCCCATATGGGTGGTGCGCAGCGTATTGATCGGGCTGGCACTAGTGTCGTTCGCCGTGAGCGGCGCGCTATTGCAAGCCGATCCGTCGGCCGCGTTTTATCTGCTGCCATCCCGGGCGTGGGAGTTGTTGTTTGGCGGCGTCATTGCATCGCTGGCAGGGTCGCGCCTGAGCCGGCCGCCACTGTGGTTCGCGGAAATTTGCTCGATTGTCGGGTTGATCTGCCTGCTGTGGGGGGTGTTGACCTATACCCAGGCGACGCCGTTTCCTGCCACGCACGCCTTGGTGCCGGTAGCCGGTACTGGCCTGATTCTCTACGCGGGCTATTCGCGCACGCCGGCCTGGATGACGCGGCTGCTGTCTTTACGGGCGTTCGTGCATGTTGGGCTGATGTCCTATTCGCTGTACTTGTGGCATTGGCCCTTGTGGGTCCTGTCGCGCTCGACAGTGTGGTCGGTCCACGGGTGGCCGCAAATCCCGGTGACGGGGTATCTTGCGCTCACCCTCCTGATTTCCTGGCTTTCTTGGCGTGGGATAGAGCGGCCTTTCCGGACGGGATGGTTTTCGAAGGCGGGGTCCAGGACGATACTTGCTGGGGCCCTGGGCGTGTGTATCGCATGTGTTGGCGCGGGATGGTGGACCATACATGCCAGCCGCACCGACCAGCAGAGCTTGCCGCCGGTACTGACGCAATTGGATCATGACACGAGCGTCGCGCCAGGTATCGAGTGCGAGGGCAAGCCGGAGCTCGACGCGATCCGTCTGGGGCAGTCCGGATGTGGGTTGGGGGATCCTGCGGTGGGGGCGTCTCAACCGGACTTCATCTTGCTGGGAGACTCGCATGCGCGGATGTGGGTCGGTGCATTCGATGCGTTGGCACGTGAATTGCAGTTGCATGGTCTTGCCATGGCGTATGCCAACTGCGCACCGTTGCGCGGCGCGGCTTCGCCGGTCCGCACCGATTGTGCTCAGATCACCGATGCCGCGCTGGAATATGTCGCGCGCTCTCCCGTTCAGCAGGTAATTTTGGCTGGTTTTTGGACCGAGGCAGAGGCCACGGCTTTTGCGGGGCCGGCAGTCGCGGCGAATGGTTCGCCGATGCCGGCATTGACGTTCAGTACCTCGTTACGCGACACCATTCGATATCTGCAGCAGGCCGGCAAAGCCGTAACCTTGATTCTGGATGTGCCGCGGCTGGCCAATGACGATGTTCCTCGCGATTCAGCTTTGCTTAGTGTCAACCAGAAAGGGACCGATGTGTTCGGGCCCAGTCTGGCCGATCATATGGCCCGCCAGGCGACTATCGTGAGGAGCATCGAGGAAGTCTGGCCGACGGTGAAGCCTTTTGGCATTGTGGATCCTGCCGTTGAGCTGTGCGCCACGGGGCAATGCCTGGTGGCGCGCGACGGGCGCACCTGGTACCGCAACGCGCACCAGGTGACCGACGACGCCGCTCGAGAATTGCGCGCGGTCTTTTTACCGCTATTGCGATCTGTGTCCGCACCGCGATGAGGCTGCCCACCAGGACGGGCACCATAAAGTTTACGTTTGTTGTAAATTGCCAGGATTCTGTTTTGCGGCCTGACCCGTGTTTTGTGGGTCCCCGCTAGTCCATTGATGGCAACCCGTATTCTTATTGTCCGTACTTCGTCGCTTGGCGATCTCGTGCACATGCTGCCCGCGATCTCCGATATTGCGCGCCATGTCCCCGATGCTGTCATCGACTGGGTCGCAGAGGAGGCATTTGCGGAAATACCGAGCTGGCACCCTGCCGTGCATGACGTGATCAAAGTGGCGCATCGGCGTTGGCGCAAGGCGTGGTGGTCCGAGCCCGTGAAAGCCGAGCGCCGGGCGTTGGCAGAGCGGTTGCGCTCGGTGAAGTACGACGTCGTGCTGGATATGCAAGCGCTGATGAAATCGGCCTGGCTCGTGCGCCAGACGCGCGGCGTGCGCCACGGGCTGGACTGGCGTTCGGCTCGAGAGCCTCTGGCATCGTTGTTTTACCAGGTACGTCACCGCGTCGAGTTCTGGCAGCCGGCCGTGACGCGGCAACGATTGTTGGCGTCTCTGGCGTTCGGCTATACCTACAGCGGCCCGCCGGATTTCGGATTGCAGGCGTTCGCGCAGCAGGCGCGGGCGCAGGCCCAGGCTTGCAAAGGCGTGGGTGATTGTGCCCGGCCGCACCATCATCTGAATACGGATCGTGGCTACGCCGTGATCATGCCGTCGGCCAGCCGTGACGACAAACTGTGGCCCGAGGAGGACTGGCGCGCCGTATTTACGCGGGTGCGCGAAGCCGGGTGCACATTGCGGTTGCTGGCAGGCAATCCGCAAGAGGCCGAACGCGCCCAGGCCCTGGTGGCCGGTTTCGACGGGGTCGAGGTGCTGCCCCGCATGGACTTGACGGCGATTGCCCGGCAATTGGCGGGTGCGCGCATCATGGTTGGGCTCGATAGCGGCTTGACGCACTTGTCGGCCGCCTTGGGACGCCCCACGGTGGGAATCTATCGGGCCTCCACCCCGGTACGCACGCCGTTGATCGGTTCGAATTTCACTGCAAGCCTCGGGGACCGTGGCGCTCCGCCGTCACGAGAGGCCGTCTTGGCCTCTGTCGACCAGGCATTGGCGGCAAGCTGATCGTGATGGCATCGGGCTGACATGCGACGCGGCACCTACACTCTGGCGTTGTATGCCCTGGCTCCCCTGGTCTGGCTTTGGATGGGGCGGCGTGCTCGCCGGGCCGGCGGCGACTGGGGTATTTTTTCAGGGGCAAGGTTCGGCCGCGCGGATGACCGCAGTCCGGCTCCCTTTGCCCGGCCGCCCATCTGGGTGCATGCCGTCAGCCTCGGAGAAACACGCGCGGCACAGCCTTTGATACAAGCCTTGCTGGAACGTGGATTACCAGTATTGTTGACGCATACGACAGCGACAGGCCGGGATGAAGGCGCTCGCTTGTTTGCCGAGGCCATCGCCGCCGGTCAATTGCGTCAGACATGGCTGCCCTATGATTTTCCTGGCGCCGTGCGCGGATTTTTGCGGCGTTATGGGCCCCGTTGCGGGCTGCTGATCGAGCGCGAGGTATGGCCGAACCTGTTGGCGCAGGCGCAGCGCCAAGGGATACGCATGGCGCTGATCAGTGCGCGATTTTCTGCCTCTTCGCTACGCCAGGCGGGATGGATGGGGCGGGCTTTGCGCGATGCGCTGGCGGGGCTGGATGCCGTGCTGGCACAAACCCCCGAAGACGCCCAGCGGCTGGAACAGGCGGGTGCGCGCCGGGTCAGCGTGACAGGCAATTTGAAATTCGATCTCAGCTTGCCCGCAGCGCAGGTCGAAGAGGGCCGGGCTTGGCATCAAGCGGTGGGGCGCCCAGTGGTGGCCGTGGCGAGCACGCGCGAAGGCGAAGACGCGTTATTCGTGCGAGCGATAAAGGCGCTACGCAACGCCCAGACGAACGGGATCGTCTCGAAAGCGGAATCCGGGGATACGTTGCTCGATATGGGGGCAGCGGCACGTGCCAGGAGCCAGCGGTCAGTGTTGTATCTGGTAATTCCCAGGCATCCGCAACGCTTTGAGGAGGTTGCCCAGCAACTGAATGCCGCGGGGCTGACATACATGCGGCGCACCCAAGCCCGCAAATACGCACCGCAAGACCTTGCGCCTCGGGCAATGCCGCAGCAGGGGCAATTGGCGCTGACGCAGACAGAAAGTTTGCCGCTCGCTGATCTCGATGTCGATGTGATGCTGGGAGACACGCTGGGCGAGATGCCGTTTTATTTCGCCGCGGCGGATGTGGCCATCGTTGCAGGCAGTTTCGTGCCGTTGGGTGGGCACAATCTGATCGAGGCCTGCGCCGCCGGCGTGCCGGTTATCGTCGGGCCACACACGTTCAATTTCAAACAGGCGGCAACCGATGCGATCGCCGCAGGCGCCGCACTGCGGGCCTCCGATGTGCCGGAAGCATTAGACGCAGCATTGGCCCTCTTGGACGACGAAAACCGTCGCCTGGCCATGAGCCGCGCGGCACGTGATTGGGCAGCCGCCCATGCCGGCGCTACCGAGCGGACCCTGCAGACGTTGCAGACGTGGTTGTCGTCTTAGCTGGCGAGCGCCGCGCGAGTTTATTTAGCCGGTAGCGCCGTTGTCGGCCCCTGTCCCAGGCCAGGCGCCGAAAGCGCGGTAAACAGCGCAATGAACGTCACGTACAGGCTGACCGTGCGCATGCCCCGGAACATGAGTTCGGTAAGGCCAAAGACGGCGAAACCCAGACACACCGCCAGTCCCATGGCCGCCGCCACGCGCTGCGCCTGCGGGACGTTATGGCGCATGCGGCCCGCGAACAGTGCCGCCGGGGCGAAATACAGAATGAGCAGGGCGAGGCCGCCAAGCAGGCCATTAGTGGCCAGCGCCAGCAGCAGATCGTTATGCGGTTCGCCGAAATCCCGGGCCACAAAAGACGAGACTCGACCCGCGGCAGCCAGCTGCTGCAGTTCGTCCGAGAATGTGGATTGACCGTCGATTCCCGACCAGGGAGAGTGTTTGATCGTATGCCATGCTGCGCCCCACAGCTGCAGACGTATGCACATGGACGTGTCGGCAGTGGGGGTCACGGTGACGCATTCGTGAATTTCGTGAACGCCTTGAGCGACGCGTTCACGCAATGCCGGGCTGGACGCACCGATAGCCAGTGCGGCCAGCCCAATGCCCAGCAGCGCAGCCAATGCCCGCATTGGGCGGTGGAGCCAGCCGGCCAGTACGATGCCGATCGCTGCAAAGACCGGGATGGCCATCCAGCCGGTGCGAGTTTGTGTCAGGACGAAACCCAGACAGGTGATGACCGCGACGGCGAGTTTGAACGCCTGTTCGGCTCGTCGATGGCGGGTGAGCTGCCAACTCAGGCTATAGAGAGTCAGCACGGCCATCAGCAGCATGAGGTTGCCGTAGCCGACGGCATTGAATTGGGGTGTCAGTGGACGCTCTAACGCTGGGCCTGCCAAATAGCACACGATAGCCGTGGCGCCAATGCCCGCGGCGTACACGCCCCAGACGAAATGGCGTAGCCGGTCACGGTCGATCAATAGAAAGCCCGCCAGCAGGAAAGGAAAGCCCAAGGCGATCCGCAGGCCGCGCTCAATGCCGGGGCCTTCCAAATGGCCGTTGAGCAACTGGCTGAGCAGGACGGCAGCCAGCGGCAGGCACAACACGAGCGCCAGCCAGCGGTAGGGATGCAGCAGCTGCAGCGCGCGTGCAGCAGGCGCGGTCAAGATAATGCAGAGACAGGCGAAAGCCAGTATGTAGACCAGACCGCTGCCTAAACCCACAGTGAGTGTCAGTACAGGCAGAAGTGCTACTAGTAAGGTAATGAGCAGCGAGGTACGGGGTAAAGATGATGGCGTCATGAAAAAGAAAGCGGCAGGCTGAGACGGCTTGGGCAGCCTATCGGCGCTGTCAAGCTGCTACGAAAGCGCGACAAAATTGTTACATAAGTTGTGTAAAATATTCTAAATCTACCTAGCCTAATGGAATCTTTTTGTGGTTTTTGCCACAGAGGTTGAAGGGCGTTGGGTTCTATTTCGCGGCTCAGACTACGAAGAGCGCAGAATCCAGGCTTAGTGGCTAGGAGGAGGCATTTGATCCAGCGAGTATAGCTGCGACTACTGAAATGAAGCGATAGATACGCATGCATCGGTGTCTGGCAGGGAGATGCGCAAATACCAGCGGATCAATCCAGAAACACTATGTATGGGTACCTACCTATAGAATCCGCACGGACCCCGGCAGCTTGGGGGGTTCTAACACTGCTTTGCTATGCAATATTTGTTGACGGCATTTCTTACCTCGTTGGTATTCACTGCGCTACTTGTTAGGTGCCGATCCTGGCGTAACGGCTGGACCCTGGATTCGGAACTGGGCAGCGTACAAAAGTTCCACGCCAAGCCTGTGCCGCGAGTGGGGGGCCTGTCGTTGGTGATCGCTATGGCTGCCACTTGTACGGTGGCCGGCTTTCGCGAGCCTGACGTTTTGTCGGGCATGCTGTTGCTGGGCCTGTCGGCTGCACCTGCCTTTTTGGGGGGATTCGCGGAGGACCTGACCAAGCGCGTACGGGTCTTGACCCGTTTGGCGTTGGCGATGGCGTCCGGGGCCCTGGCGTATTTTCTGCTCGATGCCGCGGTGACGCGGGTGGACATCATTGGCCTGGACTGGCTGCTGCAGTTCAGCGCCATATCGTTCGTTTTTACGATTGTGGCAATCGGCGGCGCAGCCAATGCCTTGAATATCATTGATGGGTATAACGGCTTGGCGGCAGTGGTGTCGGCGATGATTTTCGCTGGTTTCGCCTATGTCTGTTTTTATCTCGGCGACCGCATGCTGCTGATCGTGGCCCTGGGGATGCTGGGCGGCGTGATTGGCTTTCTGATCTGGAACTATCCGCGCGGCCATATCTTTCTGGGTGATGGCGGCGCCTATTTCCTGGGCTTCATGATCGGTGAATTGTCGGTGCTGTTGCTGGCGCGCCATCCCGAGGTGTCGGCCTGGTTCCCACTGCTGCTGTGTATCTACCCCGTATTCGAGACGCTATTTTCTATTTATCGCAAACGGTGGGTGCGCGGAAATTCGCCGGGGGCGCCTGACGGCGTGCATCTGCACATGCTGATCTACAAGCGTGTCGTACGATGGGTTGTGGGATCGCGCGAAGCGCACCATCTGACCTGGCGCAATTCCCTGACGTCGCCGTATTTGTGGCTGCTGTCGTCGTTAGGCGTCATCCCCGCTGTGCTGTTCTGGCAAATGCCCGTCGTGTTGATGGTGTGCGTGCTGGCATTTGCCACAGGGTACGTTGTGCTGTACCGAAAGTTGGTGCTTTTCCGTATTCCAAAATGGATGATTGTTAAGAAGAAGAGGCGCCGCCATTGATGCGAGTGACCCATGTCTTCAAAACCTTTGCGCCGGATACGTACGGGGGCATCGAGCATGCTATTCATACCCTGGCATCGCACACTGCGCCGCTGGGGGTGCAGAACAAGGTGGTCGTACTTACGCCTGGCCAGCCTCGACGTGAACGTTCGCCACATTACGAACTGGTGCGTTACAAGCGGCACCTGAACTTGGCTTCCACGGGCTTTTCTTTCAGCTTGTTCCGGCATTTCAAAGAAGAGTTGGCAGATACGGATCTGCTGCACTTGCATTTCCCCTGGCCGTTCGCAGATATTTGCTATCTGGCGCGAGGCGCGGGTATTCCTACGGTGCTGACCTATCACTCAGATGTGGTGAACCAGGCCCGGCTGAATACTTTTTACGCGCCATTGCGCGATCGCATGCTGGCACGCGTGTCGCGTATCGTGGCAACGTCTCCCAGCTTGGTCGACAGCAGTCCGGTGTTACGTCATTGGCGCGACAAGATCGACGTGATCCCGTTGGGTATTGAGCCATCTGTGCCGGCTCCTGGCGACGATGTGCGGGCGCTTGGATTCCATGAACGTTTTGGCACGCGTTTTTTCCTGTTTCTGGGCGTGCTGCGCTACTACAAGGGGTTGCATACGCTGGTGGATGCACTCAAGGGGCGCGATTATCCCGTCGTGTTGGCGGGGGACGGGCCAGAGCTGCCGGCGCTGCGTCGGCAGGCGCAACAGCTTGGTTTGAACAATCTGCATTTTGCGGGAGCCGTGTCTGATGACGACAAGCGAATATTGCTGAAAGCGGCTTACGGCTTTGTATTCCCTTCTCACCTGCGTTCTGAAGCATTCGGATTAGCCTTGGCCGAATCGGCTCAACAGGGTACACCGATGATTTCATGTGAGATCGGGACGGGCACCAGCTTCGTCAATCTGCACAACGAAAGCGGACTGGTCGTGCCGCCTGAAAACCCCGAGGCATTGGGAGCGGCGCTGGATCGATTCTGGAACGAGCCTGAGCAGGTGCAGCGGTGGGGCGAACAAGCGTATCGACGTTATGAGACGCTATTCACTGCCACGCGCATGGCAGGCAGTTATCGGGAATGTTATGAACGTGTATTGGCCGATCAAGCCAACCGCCGTGCTTCGGCATAGATTTCAACGGTCTGACGAGCGCAACGCTCCCAACTGAATTGCGAGGCGTGCGCCAGGCTGCGACTGACTTCTCTGCGGCGCCAGTCTTCGTCTTCCAGACCGCGTACGATGCATTCGCGTTGTGCGGCGATATCTTCCGCCTCGAACATCAGCGCACCCGGGCCGGCGACTTCTGGCAATGATGCGCGGTCTGAGCACACGATCGGCACACCGGATTTCATGGCTTCGAGTACTGGTAATCCAAAGCCTTCGTATAGCGAGGGAAACACGAAAAGCCGCGCCCCGGCAAATAAGGTCGCGAGTTGCTGGTTGGGTAGATAGTCCAGATAACGCAGCCAGCCAGCCGCTTCGGCCTGGCGTAGTCGGGCATGCAGCGTTTCGCTGGACCAGCCCTTGTGGCCCGCCAGAATCAATGGCCAACGTAGGCGCATTGACTCGGGCAGTCCTTCGTAGGCATCGAGCAGGGCGCTAATGTTCTTGCGGGGCTCCACCGTTCCCACGAATAGGGTGTATTCGTTGTGAGTCAATCCCAAGGGCGTCAGGACCGAGCGGGTCTCGCTCGCATCGCGAGGACGGAAATCGGGAGAGCCTGCCAGCGGTGTGGCTCTGATCCGGTCAGCGGACACGCCAAACAGCTGCATGACTTCGCTGCGCACGAACTCCGACGGGGTAATCAGGAAAGTGGCGCGTTTCAACGCGTCTTCGATCTCGCCGCGCATATAGCGCACCCGTTCAGCGGGATGGAACTGGGCGCAGCTATATACCGAGACGTCGTGAAACGTAGCGACCGATGGGCCCTTATGGCGCGGCAGATAAAAGTTCGGGCCGTGATAGACGGCGCCTTGGTGACGGCGCAGCGCACGGCCTCGCAGCGTGGGAAGCATGGCGCGGATGAGGCCGCGGCTCAACGGATTCTTCAGCAGCATGCCGCGCCAGTCCATTGCGACGCGCGGGGGCGTGTCTTGCTCGCCGGGCAGGTCGGTGGTGAATCCGAAGTTGCGCATCAACAGCAGTTCGGAAATCGCAGGCAGCAAGGCGAGTTGATGCGCCAACTCATAGGTGTAGCGACCGATGCCAGTCAAGGGGTAACGGATCGAATCGATCGACAGCACCACCTTCATTGACCGGCCCTCGTACACGACAAGGCGCAGAGCGTGCCATACAGTCGCCGAGCCAGGCGCTCATAGCGGTGATCGGCGCGCCAGCGTGTGGCCATGTCCAGAGTGCGTTGCACGTGATTCCGGTTTTGGGCGATATCGCGCAACAGCGTTTCCAACCCGCGGGCGATATCCGCCGGGGCGATGCCCGAGAGTCGGAAAACCGAATCGCCCAGATCGTCAAAGATGGATAGAGGGGTCACGACGACGGGTTTGCCCACTGCCAGACCATAGCGCACCGCGCCGCTGGCCGATTCGCCTGTCTTTTGATACGGGTACAGCATGATGTCCGTGCCACGCAGCAGCGCCAGGCTTTGCGCATCGGGGAGGAAGTCAGTGTGCAGTTCGACGTGATCTCCCAGATTCAACTCGGCGATGCGGGCACGGGCTTGGCGTATCAGCTCGGTCGATTCCGGTGCCGGATATTCGGCGTTGACCATGCGCAGCCGGACTGCCAGGCCAGCGCGGCGCATGATGTCCACCGCCTCGATCAACTCGATCAAGCCCTTGTGGGGCAGGAAAAAACCATAGCTTCCCAGCACGATTTCGCTCTTGCTGTCGGGGCGGCTGGCAGTGGCCTGCAAAGCGTCGTCGTCCACTGCGATGCCGTGCGGAAACAGCATGACGTTGTCTACCAGGTCTAATTGTTTCAGGCGATTCAGATCGCCCAGCGCATGCACGATGACGCGCGCACAGCGGCTCAGCGCATCGCGCAAAATGGCCAGCTTTTTGTGTGGCACGTGCGCGGGATCCACCGTGGCATGCATGACGACGGTGACAACACGCCCAGCATCGCATTGCGCCTGAAGGAAGCGTGCCAAGTTCTCCAGATTGAAAAAGCCATAGTTGAACTGCACGACCAACGTATCCAGGTTGCGTGCTTCGATTTGGGCCGAGAGTTCCGCCAGTGTTTCATGTTCGGCGGCGTCCCAGCAGCGCGATACGTTCTCGCCGTCGCGGGCGATGAGTTCAGGGTTGCGAGCAGCCAACACTTGGACGTGTGCGGGCAAGCAATGCAGCAGGTGTTCCGAGTAGGTGGCAATTCCGCAGCGCGTGTTCCAGGTCGTGATCCAGCCGATACGAGGCGCGGGCGAAGCTTGCGCCACCGCGCTGTCACGGGCATTGCGCACAATGCGGCCGGCAACGTCCTGCCAGGAAAAACGCGACAGCAGCAATTCGCGGCCGCGATTCACGCGCGCTTGGCGTGTTTCGGCAGATGCTTCGTAAACGTCTCGTATGGCGTCGCGCAAGGCGTCTATCTTGG
Source organism: Bordetella genomosp. 4 (assembly GCF_002261185.1). Classification (GTDB taxonomy): domain Bacteria; phylum Pseudomonadota; class Gammaproteobacteria; order Burkholderiales; family Burkholderiaceae_B; genus Bordetella_A. The sequence goes on along the minus strand of NZ_NEVQ01000023.1, from coordinate 156,688 downwards.
GGTTTGCCCATACAGAGTCAAAGATGCCCAGGTGGCTTTGCGCATATTCAAAGTCGTAATCGACCAACCATGCAGTTTCCGGCGTGCAGAACTCCAGCTGTCCGCTCCATGCCGTCGTAACGACTGGCAAGCCGGATAGCATGGCCTCGGCCAGAGGCAGGCCAAAGCCCTCGGCTTTGCTCGGGGCAAGCAGCGCATGACATTGTTGGTACAACCCCTTGAGCTGCGCATCGCTCAGGTCGGCCTCGATAATCTGCACCTTGGGATACGACGGTTGCGCTGCGCGGGCCTGGGCCAACCAATCGTGGACTTCGTTGTGCGGATTGGCGAAGGTCTTGATGACCAGCACGACATCATCTTGCGCTGTAAAGGCCTGGCCATATGCTGCTAGCATGGCCTGGACGCCTTTGCGTGGAAAGCACGACGAGACGTGCAGGAAGCGGAATCCGGCGTCGGCTAGTGTCGCCGCACCGGTTTCGGCCTCGATGCGGTTCCAGTGGTCCACACCGTTACCGGACACGACACAAGGTACGTTCAGGCCATTGTCGACCATGACTTTGTGCACATGCTTCGAGACGACTGACATGCCTTGCAGACTGACGTTGAATGCGTCGATCCAGTCCAGCGGATAACCGGATTCTTCCCATGCATAGAGATGCATCAGATTCAGCCTCGCCTGCATGTCGTCGACTCGGGGAGGGTAGAGATTACGGCTGGCGACCCAGGCACTGCTGTGCGGCTGAGCGACGGCCCGCTCGTGCATCGTTGCCAGATCGGGATTGTGTTCGAGGAAGTTGGCATCGGGCTCGAAATCGCCCGGTCCTTCGGTGGAGTGCAGACTGACGTCGTGTCCCAACGCAGACAGGGCGCGAGCCAGCTCACGATTCATGATCGCCAGGCTGTACGAGCTGTCGAAAGGCCCTTCGATGCGCCAGTCGATGCGTTGTGGCAGTGCGCCTGCTCGAAAGAAGTCTTCGGCGACGGCCATATTGTGCGCAATGGCATTGGCCAGCAGCTTGAGATCGCGGTCCTCGAAGGGGGTTGCGCGGTGAATGGCGCTGATCGCCTCCAGCAGGGCACGGTAGCGAGTCTCAGCCGCTTGTTGGCGAGCTGCCCAGGAGGCGGCCGGGCCGTCGCGACGAGCCATGCGTTGCAAGAACTCCAACGTGAGTTGGCCCGCAGCTTCCCATGAGAATTTCTGTGCGCGCTGTCGTCCCCACTCGCGCAACGCTTGCAGGCGCCCGGGATCTCCGAGCGTGATGCGTATGCATTCGGCTATCGACTGTTCGTCCAAGGGATTGAACAGTGCATCGGGATTGCCGATGACCTCAGGCAAGCTGCTGGTATTGGAGCCGATGACTGCTGCACCGCAAGCCATTGCCTCCAGCGCGGGCAGGCCAAAACCTTCTTGCCACGAGGGAAACACGTACAGCTTGCAACAGCGATACAGCTGAGCCAATTCGTCGTCATTCACATAGCCGGTAAATACGACTTCTTGATCTTGCAGGCCGGATTGCGCGGCGATGCGGCGCAAGTTGTCGATATCACCTTGCGGCATCTTGCCGGCCAAGACTAATTGGTGACTTTGGCGCGTAGAGGCGTCCAGCAACGCGTAGGCGCGTACAAGCCGGGGTAGGTTCTTGCGTTCATCCGCTCCACCCGAGTAGAGCAAGAAGTCGCGATGAATGTCGTAACCGCGCAGGAATGCCTGGTCTTGTGCCGCACTGGAAGTAGCGGGTTGATGGAAGACAGGTGCGCATCCCTCAAGCGAGCAAATCACCCGTTGCGGATCCAAGCGCAGCGCCGCGCAAGCTTCCTGACGCGAGTATTCCGATACGGCTACCCACCCTGTCGCCGCCTGCAGGGTGTCGATTTTGCGTTGATAGAACTGTTTGTACGTCGGATTGGGATCCAGATAGTACGCTGCATTGCTCAGCGGAATCAGGTCGTGGATAGTGACAACCACGGGTATACCCAAGTCGGCCTCGAGGCCCGTGACGGCGTCATCGACGTAGCCTTCAAACAGGCTCGGAATGAATATGACGTCGGGATCCAACGCCTGCAGAAAAATCGTGCGGAGCTTTTCGGCGGCCAGGCGCCGCGGTGTGTTGCCAGGGTCGCGTTCATGTACCGGGCCGGCTGTTTGCCAAGTCAGTACGTGGCTGGCCGGCACCAGATCCTTAAAGGCGGCCTTGATAGGTTCGATGGTTTCCGGGAACAAGTCATTGACGAGCAAGATCAGTTCATGTTCACCGCGCAACTTGGCAATGGCTTGGGCGATCAAGACGGTATAACGGCCGATTCCGCGGAATCGGCTTTCAGTCTGCGCACCCTGCATGTCGATCAGCAGGCGCATCAGTGATTCTCCTTGCGCAGGGTTTGCAGCAGGTCGTTGTAGACGCGTCGGCCGCGCGGCGTCAGCAGCGCGTCGGCAGGCGGTGTCACGAAGTGCGGTGAAAAATCGGCTGCCGTGGCCTGGCTCATGCGGCTATACAGGCGAAACAACGGACCATACAGGCCGGTTTTATGGGCGAGGCGGGCCAGGGCGCTGCGCAGTCCGGGGCGCGCACGTACGAATCGGATGCCCAGGCGCGCGGCTTGGACCGCTCCCCGGCGTAACCGGCTTTTCAGACCTTGTTCTTGCAGTCGGGTACGCTGGATACCCAGCCAGCGTAACGGTGCGGTCACTCTCCATGAGGTGCTGTAGAACATGTCGGCCAGCCGTGCCTCGCGTTCAGCCAGATCGGCCGACAGCGCATCGAGCTTTGCATCGCGTTGAGCTAGCTGCTCGCTCAGCGTCGCAGTTTGCGTAGTCAGCCGCTCATTCAATGCAGCAGCCTCCGAACTCATTTGTTCGACCTGTTGCTGCAGCACCTTGATACGGGCCTCGTTGTCCAGCGCCCAGTCGTGCAACGCCTGTGTTTTAGCCGTATTGAAGGCATCAAAGACATTAGGCGGGTATTTCAGGGCCTCGAGTAGATCCTGATGTTCGTTGGCCACGTAAAAGCGGTTCAGCCCGTCGGAATAGGCATGCAGATAGCCTGCTTGCAGGAGCAGGGTTTCCCATTGCGCGTAGCTCTCGATTCTGGAATTTGGCAGAGTGGCCTCGGCCACCACGATCCATGGACGAAAGCGCGTAAAATCCATGCCGCGCAGGACTTCGTACTCGAATCCTTCGACGTCTATCTTCAGGAAATGAATGTCGGCAGGCCCATGTTCGGCACAGATATCCGCGAGCGTGCGGACATCGACGGTATGCCATTGACCCTTGTTGCCCTCTGCTTCATGGCGCGCCGCTACCTCGGCATCCATGGTTGCCCAACCGCGCACATTGCTTTCCCAGATCTTTAGCTGGCCGGGTTCAGCGCCAGCGCCGCAACCCAGATTGATGTCACGCGGCCGGTCAGCCCGCAGTTTTTTCAAGTGCTGCTGCAGTGGCTCGATATTGATGCCATGCCAGCCTCTATCGTAGAACAGCTTGGTAACGGAGTCCGTTTCCGGGTCGTTGGCACCAACGTCGATGTAGAAGCCTTCGGAGACAGATTTCAACGCTCGCCAGAGCATGATGTCTTCGAGGTTCTGCGCGTAAGACACGAGATTCATTTCAATGAGATTCCTATCTTGGGCTCCAGCCATGAACTGCCGATGAAATCGGTTTTGTCCATGTTGACGATCTGGAATACCAGGGCCAGATCGCGCCACTCGTAATTTTCATCGAGGTGGGTTTCGCTGTTCACCAGGGCGGTCTGAATGGAATACGTACCTGGGCCAAGGTTGAGCGGAAAATCACAATCATAGGTAAGGCGTTGTCCGGCACGGACGTCGTTGACGGGTTGACGCGTATGCGCCGTATTTGTGCCGTACATGACTTGTCCCAATCGGTCTTTGATACCGTAGCCCAGAATCAAGGTTTTGAGATCTTTGCGTACGTCGACTTGAATACGCAGGCGAACTTTCTCGCCCACATTCAGCGTCTGGGCAGCGACGCCCTTTTCGTTGATCAAGGCTATCTCGCTGACTGTCGCCTCGCCAGTTCCGGACACGGTTTGCAGCGTACCGTCCTCGAGTTCGGTCTGCTTGATTTCTATCAAGTGCCCTTCCCGCTGCGCGAGCAGGGCGTTGTAGTAGTCCATGACGGCTTCGGGCTTGCCCTCGTGAGCGATATTGCCCTGATTTAACAGAATGGCGCGGTCGCAGATGCTCTGGATGGCTTGCTTGTCGTGAGATACCAGCAGCAAGGTGGTGCCTTGCGCACGGAATTCACGAATCCGGTCGAAGCTTTTGTGCTGGAAATAAGCATCGCCCACCGATAGGGCTTCGTCGATGATCAGGATGTCGGGGCGGACAGCCGTGGCCACGCTGAATGCGAGCCGGACCTGCATGCCGCTGGAATAGACGCGTACCGGCATGTCGATGTATTCGCCGATTTCCGCAAAGGCCTCAATGTCGTTCATCAGGCCGTTGATCTGTTCGCCTGAATAACCCAGAAGCTGCCCCGCCATATAAACATTTTGGCGTCCGGTGAAGTCCGGGTGAAAGCCCATGCCTAGCTCCAGCATGGCGGCAACCCGGCCCGACAAGGAAATGGAACCCGTGGTCGGTTGTGTAGTGCCCGTGATCATCTTGAGCAGTGTGCTCTTGCCCGCCCCGTTGAACCCAATGATGCCTACCGCCTCGCCGGGCGCGACGGTGAAATCAATATCCTGGAGCACCCATTTCAGGCTGTGACGCTTACGCGACCCAGGCAAGATCCATTCTGCGAGCCGGTGCCAGCGGGTTGGATAATCCTTGTAGGCCTTGCCTACGTTCTTGACGACGATAGCACCCATTACAGTTCATCCACCATTTCGCCGACGTGTTTACGGAACAGGTTCATGCCAATAAAGCAGAGCACGATGCCCAGGATTGCGCAGGGCAAAAGACTGGACCAGGACGGGTAGCGATGTTCGACCAGGATGGTCTGGCAGGCACCGACGACGCCTGCCATGGGGTTGAACTCGAGCAAATGCTGGAAGCGTTCCGGAATGACGTTGCGAGGATAGACGATGGGGGTGAGCCAGAACCAGAATTGCAGGAAGATCCCAAAAAACTGGCCCACGTCGCGAAAGAACACATTCATGACTCCCAGCGTCATGCCCAGGCCAATTGCGAACACGATCAGGATGGCCAGTATGGGAATCAGCGCCAGGAATACCAGGCCGGGAAAGTTGCCGCTGATGATCAGAAATGCGACGAACAGGCCGAAAATAATGCAGAAGTTCAGAATGGCGCTGCCCAGAATGGTGACAGGCAGGCACAATCTGGGGAAGTTGATCTTCTTCAGCAGGTTGGCATTGTCGAGAAATACGTTTTGCGAGCGGCCGACGATTTCGGTGAACAAGCCCCAGGTCAACACACCGGCGCACAAATATACGCTGTAGGCGAACGTCGTATTGGCGCCGGGCAGTTTTGCCCGCATCACACCGGAAAAGATCACGGTGTAGATCAGAATCATCGCCAGCGGATTGATGACATTCCAGGCCGCGCCCAGCAGCGAGTTCTGGTATCTCGACTGGAATTCGCGTTTGATATTGCCGAGTATGAAGCCGCGGTAGGCGTACAGGGCTCTTAGCATAGTGTTCTTGGTGCGATAAGCATTACAGATGAGCGCACGGGAGCGGCACGGGTCTTTCGCGATGCTCGAGCGCGATGACTACCGGGATACTACAAAGAATAGCGGCTCCGTTTGGAGCCTTGGGGGGTAAACAAGCCGTTCCGTGCGTATAGTTCAGCACCGGCCGTAGACGTCTTCGAACCGTACGATATCGTCTTCGGCCAGGTAGGAGCCGCTTTGGACTTCGATCAGCACGAGGTCGATCTTGCCGGGGTTTTCAAGCCGATGTCTATGGCCGGCGGGAATGAACGTGGACTCGTTGCTGGCCACCAGCATTTCGCGATCGCCGTTGACGACGCGCGCCATGCCTTCCACGACGATCCAATGCTCGCTGCGGTGGTAGTGCATTTGCAGCGACAGTGAGGCGCCTGGCTTGACGACGATGCGTTTGATTTTAAAGCTCGGACCGTCTTCGAGCACAGTATAGGTGCCCCAAGGACGGTGCACGGTGCGGTGCAGCTTGACGCTTTCGTGGCCGGAGCCTTTCAATTGGCTGACGAGGGCCTTGACGTCTTGGGCGCGTGTCTTGTCGGACACCAGCAACGCATCGGGCGTGTCGACGATGATCAGATTGTCCACGCCGACCGCGCCTACCAAGCGCTCCTCGCTGCGGATGTAGCAGTTACTGACGTCGTGCAGGACGACTTCGCCTTCGACGCTGTTGCCTTGCCCATCGGTTTGTGCAAGATCGCCCAACGCGCTCCATGAGCCGATGTCGCTCCAGCCGATGTCGCACGTCACTACCGCGGCATCAGTGGTTTTTTCCATGATGGCGTAGTCGATCGAGATGTCTTCGGCCTGATGGAAGGCGTCGGCGTCCAGTTCGATTTGGAACTCTGTGTCGTTGCTCGTTTTCCGGCCGGTTTCAAGCGCTGCTGCGACGTCCTCGCTGATCTGCGGCGCATGCTTGCGCAGTTCGCGCAGGGCGGTTCCGGCCGTCAGACAGAAGATGCCGGCATTCCAGGCATAACGGCCGCTGTTGACATATTCGGTAGCCGTTTCCAGGTTCGGCTTTTCGACAAAACGCAATACGTCGGTGCCTTTGGCCTCGATATAGCCATAACCGGTCTCGGGCGACGAGGGCTTGATGCCGAAGGTGACGACCTTGCCTTGCTGGGCCAGTGTGATCGCTTTGGTGACGGCCTCGCTGAAGGCCGCCGCATCGGAAATCAGGTGGTCGGCGCTGAGCACCAGCAGGACGGCATCGTCTCCATGGCGGGCTTGCACGGTCAGTGCTGCCGCGGCCAACGCTGGGGCGGTATTGCGGCCCTCGGGCTCTAGAATGAAACCACGCGGTACCGTGATGCCAGTTTCGCGGTATTCGTCCACCGTTTTGAATAGCAGGTCGCGATTCGTGACTGAAACGATCTCCGCGACATCGGATAAGCTGCTTGCCCGCAAGAATGCCTTTTGCAGCAGGCTTTGGCCATCGGCCAAGCGAATGAACGGCTTGGGATGCAGTTGCCGGGAAACGGGCCAAAGGCGCGTGCCGGCTCCTCCGGACAAAATAACGGGGACAAGTTTCATAACGGTAATTCCGCTACTTATTACTAGATAGCGGTTTTGGGCATAGTCTTGAGATGAGGCATCATAAACGAATTTCGTAAATGTAACAGGAAGGAGTGTTGTCTAATCGCAAGGGTCTGTGAGCAGGTGCCGTAATGCCCGCGCCTGAATGTGCGGAAGACGCAGCCATTACTCCGCAAACAAATCCGCCTGCCGTGGATCCGCCGGCCGCAACTCATAACCGATGTCTGCCGCAACATCACGCAAGATGTTTTGCGCCAAATTAAACGCCGTATTCGCAGCCGGCACCCCCGCATAGATCGCATTCTGCAGCAGCACTTCCTTGAGCTCGTCCGGGGTAAGGCGCGAGTCATCTGCGGCAGTCAGCGCTGCGCGCACATGGAGCTCGAATTCTTCCCAACGCCCCAGCGCCAGCGTGACAGCCAGGACCATCATGCGGCGCGATTTGTGAGGCAGGCCGGGGCGGCTCCAGATGTCGTGCCATGCGTAGCGGGTGATGAGGTTCTGGTAGTCGGCGGTAAAGGAGGTGGCGCGGGACAGCGAGCGCTCGACCCATGCGTCGCCCAGGACGGCGCGGCGGTTTGTCAGACCGTGTTCAAAATCGTCTTGGCGGCTCATGGGTTCCTCCTTTTACTTATCGCAGATTTAATTGACCGTGATGTTATTGGCCTTGATCACCTCGGCCCAACGCGCTTGTTCTGTATCGATGAAACGCGCGAACTCTTCGGCATTGGAGCCGACCGGGGTCAGGCCCAGTTTGGCTAGTTTGTCGCGTGTTTCCGGACGTGCGAGGGCTTTTTGCACGAGATCCTGCAGCTTGGCCACGACCTCGGGCGCCGCGCCTGCGGGCAGGAAAAAGCCGTTCCACTCATACACATTGAAATCTTTGAGACTGGGATCGGACTCTGCCACGGTGGCGACATTGGGCAATTCAGGCATGCGCTTGTCGGAGGAGACAGCCAGCGCTTTGAGTTTGCCGCTGGTGACATAGTTCAGGCTGGATGCGGCGTTGGCGAAGTACACGTCGACCTGGCCGCCCATGACGTCAACGATGGCTGGCGCGCCACCCTTGTAGGGAATGTGTACGGCGTCGATGCCTGTGTCTTTTTTCAGTAGCTCAGCGGCCATCTGTGCGAGGCTGCCAGGCCCATAGGATGCATAGGTGTAGTGCCCGGGTTTTGCTTTGGCAGCGGCGATGAAGTCGGACAGATTGTTAAAGCTCGATTTTTCCGCGGCAACCAGGATATTCGGGACGGAGACTGCCTGCGATACCGGGATGAAGTCTTTCTTGGCATCGTAGGGCAGCTTGCGCAACCCCGGGTTGATGGTGAATGCCGAGGAGTCGTACAGCACGGTGTAGCCATCGGGTTTGGCGCGTGCGACGTAAGAGGCGCCGATCGAACCGCTGGCGCCGCCTTTGTTTTCGATGACGATGCTCTGTCCGGAAACCGCGCCCATGCCTTCGGCGATGATGCGTGCGGCGTTATCGGCGCCACCGCCAGCCGAATACGGCACGACCAGAGTGATGGGCTGATCGGGGTAGCCGGCGGCTTGGGACGCGGTGGCGGCTACGGTCAAGGTGCTGGCAATGGCTGCCAAGGCCAGCCAGCGCTGCGTATGGGCGCTTTTCATGGTGTCTACACTCCTGTTTCTGAACGAGGCCTTGTTGCGTTGGGAATTCTTAACGCAAAAAGAAGAAGGGCTCGTTTCGTGTGGCCGCCATCGTAGCGTGAGAGAGGGGCAGGGCCTGCCGGGCACCAGCACGGGTGTCCGGTTGATGGACGTTTTGAAACAAGTGTTCGTTGCGTGGCCGTTTTAAGCGAGGGGGCCGAGGTTGCCGGCTCGAGGCGGTCCGAGTTGGCTCGGCGCAACCGAACAGGGCTGCGCGCGGGTTACGGGCCGACGCGGATGCGTTCCACATTCAATTCCTGGCCGAATCTGGATCGGTCTCGGCCAGCATCGTCGGGCCGCGCGCCGACCCAACCCTGTCCCAGCGCATAGGCCCAGACGTTGGCGACGACGATCAGCAGAAAAAGCACGCGCATGAGGGTTCGCTCACAGGGATTGAGGGTCGGTTTGGGATGCGATGAGGGCCAGGCCGTCGAGGACAGGGCGGTCCAGATAGCATGGGACAGGGACCGGGCCCATCGTACTGCCCGCCTGCGCCAGCAGGCGCTGCGTTTCGTGTTCCATCTCGGGCCACCCGCCGCCTGCGACATAGAGCGCGGCAGGCTCGCCATAGCGCTGGCAGGCAGCCAGCCACTGCCGCACGACCGCGCCGGCCTGTGCGGCAGCGATGCCGGAGGCAATGGCTTGGTGCGTGTCAGTCGGAAAATCAGTGACGGACCCCTCGGCCAAGGGCAAATTGGCGGTGCCGCGAGCGAGCGAACTGCGCATCAAAGCCGGGCCAGGAAGAATCAGGCCACCGATAAAGGTGTCGTCGGGCCCTACTGTGTCGATAGTCGTAGCCGTGCCAAACGAAGCCAGCACGAATGGAGCGTGTCCGGCCGCCAAACGGCTGCGCACACCGAGTAGCGATACCAGGCGGTCGGCGCCGAGTTGCGTGGGCTGGGTGTAGCCGTTTTTCAAATGGAGTAGATGGGCGCCCGAGGTGACCCAATGTACGGGGCAGTTGTGGCGTGCAAGCGCATCGCGAATGCCGGCCCCTCGTTCGTCACCGGCAACATTGACGCCCAAGGCCGAGACGGGTTTGTGTGTCAGCGTGCCGAGCCAGTCTCCCAGCGCGTGCGGATCAAGATTATCAAAGGCGATCGCGGCGGGCTCGCGAGAGCCCGCGGCACCCGTCGAGCCGGTGAGGTTGGATTCATCGCCCGACGGTGCTGTGCTGCCAGCCGTGGATGCGCATTGAACATCGTCCGATGCGCCAGTCCCCGCGGACGGACGCAGCCAGCCGACCTTCAGACGACTGTTGCCTGAGTCGATCAGCAGAATCATGGCGCTCGCTCCGCGGTGCGTGGGCGAATCGAGATTTCGCCGACGGATACGGGGACGAGCCCCTGAGGTGTCTGCACCAGGAGCCGACCATGTTCGTCCAGGCCCTGCGCCGTGCCGCTGAATAGCACGGCGCCTTGGTCTATCACATTGATGTCGCGGCCTGCCAGGGCGTCAATAGCGCTGAATCGTTGGCGAAAGGCGTCGAACCCGGCGGTTTCCAGGTCCCGAACAGCCTGCCGCCAGGCATTTGCCGAGGCGCATACGATATCGGCCACGCTGACGGCGGGGCTGCCTGTTTGCTCAACGACGGTCGCCCAGTCAGCGACGGACCGGCCAAGCCTCTGCGAGAGCTGATCAGCGTCAGTCAGGTTCACCCCCATGCCGATCACAATGGTGTAGGTGTCCGGCAGAGCCAGATTACGGGTCGATTCGACCAGGACGCCCGCTAATTTGGCATCGTGCCATTGCACGTCGTTGGGCCATTTGACGCGCAGCGCGCCAGCGTCGGGTGCCAGGCTGCGCAGCGCCTCGCAGGCGGCCAGCCCGGCCAGAGGCGACAGGGCAGGCAGCCGATGGGGCGGCATGCGTACGGGAAAGGCGCACGAAAACATCAGCGTGGCCCCGATACGATTCTGCCAAGGGCGTCCGGCGCGTCCGCGGCCAGCCGCCTGCTGGTGGGTGCCTAGCAGCCAGGGGCCCGAACAGTGGCGCGCCCGCGCGAGCAAGTCGGCATTGGTCGACCCGGTGCTGGCAGGCCAGGCAATGTCCTGAAAGCCGTCCAATCGCGCAGACAGCTCGCGTACCAACGCCTCGGGCGTCGGCAGATCAATGGGGCGGGCATCAGTAAGCATGGCGGCGATTGTAGGGCACGAGGCCGGGAGGGGTCACGGCGCCTGTGACAAAACGGTTCACAACTGGCATGTCGGTAGGCGCTTGATCAAGCGTAGCGCCCTGCGCAAGCGCGCGGACTGCGCCAACGTAGGCCCGCAGGGCGGGCCACAGCAGAATTAACGATGAGGCCGTCGTTGCACAGGCGACGCGGCCTCAGCCCATCAAGCCAGACAGAGCGATGGCGAGGTTGGTAACATGCAGGCTGCTTTTTTAATTTGCGCCCACCTCATGTCTGCTCGTACCGAAATCCAGGCTTTTACCGGCGAGGCCGGCCGTATAGATTGCGCCATTGATTGGCCCGCTGGTACGCCACGGGGCTGGGCGTTGGTTCTGCATCCGCATTCTCTGCAAGGCGGGGCGCGGGATAACAAGGTGGTGACCACGATCTCCCGCGCATGCGTACAGCACGGCCTGGTTGCCGTGCGTCCGGATTTTCGCGGAGTAGGTCAATCCGAAGGACAGTTCGACAAGGCCCGCGGTGAGACACAGGACATGCTGGCGCTGGTCGCGCAAGTCCGGGAACGCTACCCTGAATGGGCGTCGGCGCCCTGGGTGTTGGCGGGGTTTTCCTTTGGAACGGCAGTCGCGGCACAGACATACGCGGGCCTGGCCGACGCGGGCGATACAGCGCTGCCTGTGGCATTGATGCTGATGGGAGCGGCGGTCCAGCGTTTTCAAGAGACAGAGGTCGCCGTACCGGCCGACACGCTGATGGTGCATGGCGAACAGGACGACGTGGTGCCTTTGTCTGAAACGCTGAACTGGGCGCGTCCACGGGATGTGCCGATTGTGGTCGTACCAGGCGCTTCGCATTTTTTCCACGGCAAGCTGCTCGTGTTGCGAGCCTTGGTGCAAGCACGCCTGAAGGTCGCCTTGGACTGATTCTCGCCCATTCGCAGGCTGCATGATGTCACGCATCGGGCCTGCCGGACCTTGTGCCATTGCGCCTTTACCGTTGTTGAACGTTATCGCTGCCGCGCGGTCAGACTGGCCTGCCTATAATGATGCTGCTTTTCATGAGGCCGGTTGTTGATGATGCGGCCTTTGACCGCCTGCAGGCTTGTTAACCCAATGTGTGTCACCCGCCTGAGTTGCTTTTGATCGTGGACCCTTTTTGCCGATGAAACTCACTCGTTCCTTTCCGTCTTCTGTTGCGTTTTCCCGCCGTGTCCTGGCTGGCGCGGTGTTGTCGGCGCTGATGGCGTCAACATCTGCCGCCTGGGCGCAACAACAGCAGCCGGCGGCGCCTACGCCAGCCGTAGCGGCTGCGGCCCCGGCCGGCGTCGCGCAGTTGGCGGAGCTATCGGCTGTGCCCGCGCCCACCATCGCAGCGCGTGCGTGGATCACCATTGACGTCACCAGCGGCCAGGTATTGGCTTCGTCGAATCCGGACATGCAAATCGAGCCAGCCTCGCTGACCAAGATCATGACGGCTTACGTGGTGTTCAATGCGTTGGACGAAAAACGGATCACGCTGGAGCAACAGGTACCGATTTCCGAGCACGCCTGGCGCACTGGTGGGTCGCGCATGTTTGTCGAACCGCGCAAGCCCGTCACGGTCAACGAACTCATTCAAGGCGTGATCGTGCAGTCCGGTAATGATGCGTCTGTGGCCTTGGCCGAGGCGGTGGGCGGCACCGAGGCGTCGTTTGCGACGCTGATGAACCAGGAGGCCGAGCGCCTGGGCATGGCTCATACGCATTTCATGAATGCCACGGGCTTGCCTGATCCGCAGCACATCACCACGGTGTCGGACCTGGCCAAACTGGCTGTGGCCCTTATCAAAGATCACCCCGAAGAATTCCACTACTACAAGCAAAAAGAGTTCACCTATAACAAGATTACGCAGCCCAACCGTAATCGCCTGTTATGGGCGGACCCCTCGGTCGACGGCATGAAAACCGGTCACACCGATGCGGCCGGTTATTGCCTGGTGTCGACTGCGTTGCGTGGCGACCGCCGCGTGTTGACCGTGCTGGCTGGCGCAGACAGCGAAGCCACGCGCGCCGAAGAAAGCCTGAAGCTTCTGAATTGGGGCTTCCAGAATTTTGACTCGGTCAAACTGTACGACCAGAATCAACCTGGCCTGGACGCTCGCGTCTGGGAAGGTACGGTCGAGACCGTCAAGCTCGGCCCGCCCACGCCTCCGATCTGGGTGACCGTCCCGCGCGGCAAGTCCGGCGAGATCAAACCCGTGGCGCAACGCACCGATCCGCTGGTCGCACCGCTGACCAAGGGCCAGCAAGTCGGTACGCTGCAATTGACGCTGGACGGCAAGGTCTTGCGTACTGAGCCGTTGGTGGTCCAGGATGCAGTCGAACGCGCCGGCTTTTTTGGCCGTATGGTCGACTTGGTCAAACGTCAGTTCGAATAGGCTTTTTTAGCGAACTAATACGCACTGTCGAGCTGGGGCAAGCAGGCCTATCCGCTGGCCCCCGGGTGAAAAAATCATCGGGGCGAGCAATCGCCGGGGCAGTGCAGTACATTTTCTTTTTTACGATTCATATCCATGAACAGGCACAGCGAAGGTTCGGCGTATAACGGCGATCCGAAGCTGTGCCTGTTCATTTTTTAGCTATCTTAGAATTTAGGGGCCATTCATGATTCCGGGCATGCCAGGCGATAGCCAGGTGTATCTCAACGGTGAGTTCACGCGCGTCGACGAGGCCAAAATCTCGGTGCTGGACCGGGGGTTCATTTTCGGTGATGGTATTTACGAGGTCGTGCCGGTCTATCACGGCAAGCCGTTTCGCATGACCGAGCATATGAATCGCCTGGACCGCAGCTTGCAGGCCTTGCGCATTCCATCACCGAAATCGCGCGAGCAATGGCTGGAGCTGGTAAATGAGCTGATCCGCCGCTCGGCGACACCGAGTTGCGTGGTCTATCTGCAAGTCACCCGCGGCGTCTACAAGCGCGAGCATGCCTTTCCCACAACGGAAATCACGCCCACGGTGTTCGGTATGACGACGGAATTCACGCCGCCCACGGCCGAGCAGCGCGAACGAGGCATCCGCGTGATCAGTATCCCTGACGAGCGCTGGCTGCATTGCGAAATCAAGTCCGTGTCATTACTGGGCAACGTACTGGCGCGTCAGCAGGCAGCCGAGGCGGGGGTGGACGAGGTGATCCAGTTCCGTGATGGCTTCATGACCGAAGGCTCGTCCAGCAATTTCTGGGTGGTGTCCGCGGGCAAGCTATTGGCGCCGCCGAAGGACAACTTGATCCTCGAAGGGATACGCTATGGTTTCATGGCCGAGTTGGCAGAGGAAACCGGTGTCCCGTTCGAAGCCCGTCGTATTACCCAGGACGAAGTCGCCTCGGCAGACGAAATCCTGGTGACCTCGGCGACCAAGGAAGTGCTGCCGGTGTTGCAACTTAATGGCAAGGCCGTCGGCAACGGCCGACCCGGCCCGGTTTATGCGAAGCTGCGGGCAGCGTATGATGCCCGTATTGCTGCTTTGTAAACCGACATTGCCCCTACGCGCATTGCGGTAATTGTTATGACTACCATCCCCCCCGAAGAATCGCTGATCGAGTATCCCTCGGACTTTCCCATCAAGGTCATGGGCAAACAGCATCCCGAGTTTGCCCAGACGCTGACCGAGGTGGTGCTGCAGTTCGACCCGGGATTTGACCCGGCCAAGGTCGAAATGCGGCCCAGCAAGGGCGGCAACTACATGGGCCTGACGTTCACTGTGCGCGCGACCTCGCGTGAGCAGCTCGACAATCTGTATCGCGCCCTGCATGGACATCCCATGGTGTCCATCGTCCTGTAAGGCTGGCCATTTGGCATTGTCATGATCAAATGGTTGACCCGGCCGGCCGAGTACGAGCCGGTATGGCAGGACATGCGGGCTTTTACCGCGGCGCGCAACGCGGGCACGCCCGACGAGGTTTGGCTGTGTGAGCACGCCCCGGTGTACACCCTGGGGCAGGCCGGCAAGCCCGAGCACCTGTTGAACCCGGGGGCGATTCCCATCGTGATGTCGGACCGCGGGGGCCAGGTGACCTATCACGGGCCCGGTCAGGTAGTGGCCTATTCTCTGTTCGATTTGCGCCGCGCCGGACTGTTTGTGCGCGACTATGTCCGTCTGCTGGAGGACGCGGCCATTGGCACATTGAGCGATTTTGGCATTACCGATGCCTGTCGGCAGCCCGGTGCGCCGGGCGTGTATGTGCCGTATGGCGCCGGCGGCCATGTGGCCAAAATTGCTGCATTAGGTATCAAAATACGTAACGGCTACGCCTATCATGGTGTTGCATTGAACGTAAACATGGATTTGTCGCCGTTTTTGGGCATCAACCCCTGTGGTTACGAGGGATTGGTGACCGTCGATATGGCGACTTGCGGGGCGCGGCAGGATCTGAAGACCGTCGGAGAACGCCTCGCGGAACGCTTGTTGACCGCCTTGCCGCCGCCTGTGCGCAAGGATGCTGCAGGTTGACGCGCTAAAATGCCCTTTTCTTCCCCCCGTCCAGCGCCGTGTTATCGACGTGCGCCGGTCATGACGAAGGTGATGTATGTCTACTCTTGAGCCCACTGCTGCTGCGACCGAAGTGCAAGCGACCGCCACAACGCCGGCCGCCTACGACGCCACGCAAAAGCAAAAGTCGCAGGCCAAGACCGCACGGATTCCGATCAAGATCGTGCCGGCCGAGCGCCTGAAAAAGCCCGAGTGGATCCGCGTCAAGGCCGCTGCGCCGGGGTCGCGTTTTTACGACATCAAGCGCATTCTGCGCGAGCACAATCTGCACACCGTGTGCGAGGAAGCCTCCTGCCCGAACATCGGCGAATGTTTCGGCAAAGGCACGGCCACCTTCATGATCATGGGTGACAAATGCACGCGGCGTTGCCCGTTCTGTGATGTGGGGCACGGCCGCCCCGATCCGCTGGATGCCAACGAGCCCGAGAATCTGGCGCGTACGATCGCCGCCATGAAACTCTCGTACGTGGTGATCACTTCGGTTGATCGCGACGACTTGCGGGATGGGGGCGCTGCCCACTTTGTGGATTGCATCTCGCGCATCCGTGCCTTGTCGCCTACGACGCGCATCGAGATTCTGGTGCCCGATTTCCGTGGCCGTCTGGAACGCGCGCTGGCGATTCTGAATGCTGGCCCCCCCGATGTGATGAACCACAACCTGGAAACCGTGCCCCGTTTGTACAAGCAGGCGCGTCCGGGCTCGGACTATGCACACTCACTGAAACTGCTGGCCGAGTTCAAGCAGCTGCATCCCGAGGTTCCGACCAAGTCCGGGCTGATGCTGGGACTGGGCGAGACTGACGAGGAAATCCTGCAGGTCATGCGCGACATGCGCGCCCATGGCGTCGATATGCTGACCATAGGCCAGTATCTGCAGCCCTCGGAACACCACCTGCCGGTGTTGCGCTACGTGCATCCCGACACGTTCGCCATGTTCGAGCGCGAGGCTTACGAGATGGGCTTTACGCACGCCGCCGTGGGCGCGATGGTGCGCTCGTCGTATCATGCCGACGAGCAGGCGCATGCCGCCGGCGTGAACTGAGATATTTATTGCGGCTGGGCCCGCGAATGGGCGCTGGTCCAGAACACATCGCTCGTTCCGTGGACCCCATTCAGGTGGCGGGCGAGTACAAACATCAGGTCTGACAACCGGTTCAGATATTGGCGCACCGAAGCATTGAGGACGTCGTGCCGTTCGAGGGTGATCACCGAGCGCTCTGCCCGGCGCGCTACGGTGCGAGCTACATGAGCCAGGGCAGCTACTCGGGAGCCGCCGGGCAAGATGAATTCGCGCAGCGGCGGCAGGGCGCCGTTATAGTGGGCCAGGCGCTCATCTAAAAACGCTACCTGAGCATCGGTCAGCGTGGTGTGGCCCGGGATGCAGAGCTCTGCGCCCAGGTCGAACAAATCGTGCTGAATCGTGCTCAGATCCGCCTGCACGGGATCGGGCAGGGATTCCGTGCGCAGCAGGCCGATGACACTGTTGAGCTCGTCCACATCCCCTAGCGCCGCCACACGCGGCTCATCTTTGCGCAGGCGGCTGCCATCGCCCAGGCCGGTCGTGCCATCGTCTCCGGTTCGTGTAGCGATGGCGGAAAGTCGGTTGCCCATGTAGAAGGTCTCTTTGCGTGGTGGTTATGTGTGGAAACAGATTGGTAGTGTAGTGCCGAGGGTAATGCCTGCGGACGCGTTATCCTGTATTCCTGTGCAGCGTCGGCAATAGCCAGCGTTCTGGGCCGCAAGTTCGGCCGAAGGAGAGGTGATGAACAAGATGCATCGCGTAGTGGGACGAGTGTCAATGGTTTTGGCGATAGCCCTGACCGGTGTGGCCCTCTGGCAGCCCGTGCCAGTCCTGGCTGCCGACCAGCAGCCATCAGCCAAGGACGCCACCGCGACGGCGAGTGGCGAAGTGCGGCGGGTCGACGCCGCGGCAGGCAAAGTCGCGATCAAGCATGACGCGATATCAGACTTGGAATTGCCCGCAATGACGCTCGTGTATCAGGCCAGCCCGGCTCTGTTGGCCAATATCAAGCCTGGCGACCGCGTGAGGTTCACGGCTGCCCGTCAAAATGGCAAATATGTCGTGACGGCGATCAGTAATTAGATCGCCGGCAGCGGGCACGGTGCGCTACAGCATCTGATCCAATTCCTTTACCAGACGCTCATGGAATCGCTGAGGATCCTGGATTTGCGGCGAGTGTCCTAATTCAGGGAAAGCCACCAGCCGGGCGCCCGGGATCGCCTGCGCAGTGGCGGGCCCCAAAGCTGCATAATTACCCAGCTTGGCAGCAACATCCGGGGCAGCTGCATCCTTGCCCGGTGCCGTGTTGTCCTTCTCGCCAATCAGCAAGAGAGTCGGTACGCGCACTTGGCCGAACTCATGTACCACCGGCTGGGTATACACCATGTCATAGGTCACGGCCTGGCTCCAGGCGACCTGCTCGCGCCCTTCGCCCTGATACATGCCGGCTGCCATCGCGACCCAGCGGTCGTATTCGGGCTTCCAGGTGCCGGCGTAATACGTGTTCTGCTAGTACTTCTTGATACCCGCAAAGCTCGTTTTCAATTCGCGTTCATACCATTCGTCCACGGTGCGATAGGGCACCCCCTTGGCCTTCCAGTCTTCCAGGCCGATGGGGTTCACCATCACCAGTGCATCGACGTGGTCCGGGTACATCAGGGCATAGCGCGTAGCCACCATGCCGCCCATGGAATGGCCCATGACCACCGCGCGCTCGATATCCAGGCTCTGCAGCAAGGCATGGGTATTGGCGGCCAGTTGATGGAAGCTGTATTGATAGGCGGCTGGTTTGCTCGATTTGCAGAAACCGATCTGGTCGGGCGCCACTACCCGGTAACCGGCGTTCGTCAGGGCGTCGATGGTGCCTTCCCAGGTGGCGCCGCAGAAATTCTTGCCGTGCAACAGCACGGCGGTGCGGCCATTGGGGCGTTCGGGCCGGATGTCCATGTAGGCCATGGACAACGACTGACCTTGCGAGGTCAGCTTGAATTCACTGACCTGGTGGGGATAATTGAAACGTTCGAGGCGGGGCCCATAGTCGGGCACGGCTGGCTGAGCGTGAACACCGGCGGCCACGAAAAGCGCTGTAGCGGCAAGGGTGGGTTTGAACATGCGAGCCTTCATTGAAGATGAACGAATTCATGCGACATCCTCTCGCTGCGATAGTTCAGCTTGTTGTCAGCGAGCGCTCGTACCGATGCTCGATTTGGGGTGTAACAGTGCAAACACGCCGGCCTTCGCCTGCATCCGTCGGAGCGCGTTGCAGCGCTCAGCGGGTATGACGAGGTCCAGGTGCCGCGTGCCGGCATTGGCCGGCACGCGGCGGCTTTTGCGTTACAGCACGTAGCGTGCCAGATCCTGGCTGGCAGCAGCTTCCGAGAGCTGGGCCTCCACGTAGGCTGCGTCGATCTTGACGGTCTTGCCGCTGCTGGCCGTCGCGTCGAAAGAGAGCTCCTCGAGCAGTTTTTCCATGACGGTGTACAGACGGCGCGCACCGATGTTTTCGGTGCGCTCGTTGACTGAAAACGCCAGCTCGGCCAGGCGCTCGATGCCGTCGGGGGTAAAGTCCAGATGCACGTCTTCGGTAGCCAGCAGTGCCGAGTATTGCTTGGTCAGCGAGGCGTCGGTATCGGAAAGGATGCGTACGAAGTCCTGGGCCGACAGCGATTCCAGTTCGACCCGGATCGGGAACCGCCCTTGCAACTCGGGAATCAGGTCGGACGGTCGCGACAGGTGGAACGCACCCGAGGCAATGAACAGGATGTGGTCGGTGCGCACCATGCCGTAGCGGGTGTTGACGGTGGTGCCTTCCACCAGCGGCAGCAAGTCACGTTGTACGCCCTGACGCGAGACGTCGGCGCCACCGCTTTCCTGGCGGGCGGCGATTTTGTCGATTTCGTCCAGAAAGACAATGCCGTTCTGCTCGACATTGGCGATTGCGACCGTACGCAGATCATCCTCGTTGATGCGCTTGGCGGCTTCTTCTTCGACGATGAGCTTGAAGGCCTCTTTGACCTTCATTTTCTTGGGCTTTTTCTTGTCGCGGGCCAGGCCTGCAAACATGCCGCGCAACTGCTCGGCCATTTCTTCCATGCCCGGCGGGGTCATGACGTCCATTTGAGGGACGGCCTGGGCGACTTCGATTTCGATTTCTAGGTCGTCGATCTTGCCCTCGCGCAGGCGTTTACGAAAGGTCTGACGGGCATTGCTATCGTCGTTACGCTCGGGCTCGCCGGAGGCGTTGCGGGCAGGCGGTACCAGGGCGTCCAGAATGCGGTCTTCGGCTGCGTCTTCTGCCTGCGTGCGCACACGGCGCATTTCCAGTTCGCGCGTTTGCTTGATCGAGTATTCGGTCAGGTCGCGGATGATGGTGTCGACATCACGGCCGACATAGCCGACTTCGGTGAACTTGGTGGCTTCGATTTTGATGAAAGGCGCGTTGGCCAGCTTGGCCAGGCGGCGGGCGATTTCGGTCTTGCCCACGCCGGTGGGGCCGATCATCAGGATGTTCTTGGGGTGGATCTCATGGCGCAGGGGCTCGTCGACTTGCTGACGGCGCCAGCGATTGCGCAACGCTACGGCCACTGCGCGCTTGGCGCGGTTCTGGCCAATGATGAATTTGTCGAGCTCGGAGACGATTTCCCCGGGGGTCATGGTGGATGCGGACATAAACGGAATCCTTGCTACAGCCGGCCGAAGCGGGCGCTTATTCGCCCAGCGTTTCGATGACGTGATTCTGGTTGGTGTAAATGCACAGGTCGCCGGCGATTTCCAGCGACTGTTTGACGATGTCTTGGGGCGGCAACTCGGTGTTGCGCAGCAGTGCGAGCGCCGCCGATTGGGCGTAGGCGCCGCCGGAACCGATGGCGGCCAGGCCATGTTCGGGTTCGAGCACGTCGCCGTTACCCGTCAGCACCAGGGTGTGCTCGGCGTCGGCCACGATGAGCATGGCTTCCAGGCGGCGCAGCACGCGGTCGGTGCGCCAGTCGCGCGTCAGCTCGACCGCGGCGCGCATCAGGTGCCCTTGGTGTTTTTCGAGTTTGGCTTCAAAGCGCTCTTGCAGGGTAAAGGCGTCTGCTGTGGCGCCGGCGAAGCCCGCCAGAATTTTGTCATGGTACAGGCGGCGGATTTTGCGGGCTGTACCTTTAATGACGATATTGCCCAGGGTGACTTGGCCATCGCCGCCCAGCGCGACACGGTTGCCGCGGCGCACGCAGACGATGGTGGTGGCGTGAAATTGTTCCATGCTTTCCTTCCTATGAAGGTCTGATCTGGGGGCGATGCGGCCGATTTCAAGGCGCCGCCCGAGCTTTAAGTGTATGCCGCCTGCCGGGACGCAGGCGTCAGTATTTCAGTATGTTTCTGTACTAATCGTGGACGCGTCGGATGGCTATCCAGAACAGCAGGGCCGACAGGCTGACTGCAGCCCCCAGGACGCACACGCCCTGCCAGCCGGCATAGGCGTAGGCCGCCGTCGTGCTGATCGCTCCCAGTCCGCTGCCGGCTGCGTAAAACAGCATGTACAGGCCCACCAGCCGACTGTGCGCCTCGGGTCGCGTGCGAAAGATCATGCTTTGGTTGGTGACGTGCAATGCCTGTCCTCCGAGGTCGAGCAGTACGATGCCTACTATCAGCGCCCAGAGTGACAGGTCCATCAGGGACAGGGGCCACCATGCCACTAGCAGCGCGGCCAGCGCCAGGGCACTGGTGCGTTCGCCGTGCCCTCGGTCGGCCCATCGACCGGCGCGGGCGGCCGCCAGCGCACCCACTGCGCCTACCAGGCCAAAGGCGCCAATAACGGTATGGGAAAAACCATAGGGGGGCGCGCTCAGCGGCAGTACCAGCGCGCTCCAGAAAATGTTGAACGCTGCGAACATCAGGAGTGCCAGCACGCCTCGTATCTGGAGCACCTTTTCCTGGCGCAGCAGCGTCAGCATGGACGCAATCAGGCGTGGATAGCTCATCCCGTCCGATACGGTTTTCAAGACCGGCAGACGTCTCCACAGCGGTAATGCCAGCATCAGCATCAGGACAGCCGCACTGAGATAGACGCCACGCCAGCCGGTCAGATCGCTGACGCCTCCCGCAAAGACACGCGCGAGCAGCAGGCCGATGAATACGCCGCTTTGAGCTGTCCCGACGACGCTGCCTCGCTCATGAGGGCCAGACACACTGGCGGCATAGGCGATCAGTCCCTGCGTCATGGCCGTACCCAGCAAGCCGACGCCGAGCATCCCAGCCAGCAGCACGGCGGCGGACTGCGCTGTGCCCACGACGATCAACGCTGCTACCAGCGCCAGCAGTTGGATTGCCATCAGACGCCGGCGATCCATCCGGTCTCCCAGCGGCACCAGCAACAGCAGCGCCAACGCGCAACCCAGCTGAGTGGCGGTAACCACGCCGCCGATCGCCGCCTGGCTGATGCCGAATGTCTGCGCCAAGGCGTCAAGCAATGGCTGGGCGTAATAGACGTTGGCCACGCTCAAGCCACTGGCGGTGGCAAACAGCCACACCAAACCACGGGGCATATCGACGCGCCTGCTCGGTGCATGGCTACGAACGTTCAGTGAGGGGCAGGCGAGACAGGGTTTCATGATCTGAATATGTTCAAACTAGTTTTAAAATAAAACTAGTTTGAATGCTAGGCGATGCAGTTTTAAAATGCAACTTGGTGGTGCGCTTGCATCAGATTGCCTGGAGACCTCATGGCTAGCCGCAAGACCATAGACGATGAACCGTGCCCGGTTGCACGCTGCGTCGATGTTGTTGGAGACCGCTGGTCATTGCTCATCGTGCGCGACGCCTTCGATGGCGTACGTCGTTTCGGCGATCTGCAACGCAGCCTGGGGGTGGCGCGCAATATTCTGTCTGATCGGCTGCGCAAGCTCGTCGATGCCGGTATCTTGCAAATGCAGGCGGCGTCGGACGGCACGGCCTATCAGGAATACGTGCTGACCAGCAAGGGGAAAAGCTTGTTTCCCATTGTGGTGGCGTTACGGCAGTGGGGCGAGCAGCACTTGTTCGAGCGGGGCGAGCGCCATTCGGTGCTGATCAATAAGCGCACGGGCAAGCCGGTTGCGCGGATGGTTCCGACTGATAAAGACGGGAGCGCATTGCCGCCCGATGCAACAGAAGTGCGCAAGATCAAGTAGGTAAACACACGCAGACAGATGATTGAACCGTTTCCGATCTGATGTCCACGGCAATATCCGGGCAATGAAAAAGGCCGCATTAGTTGACTAATGCGGCCCGGAAAGACGAAAACGAAAACGCAAAAGGAGGGATTAATCTCCGTAGAGCTTTTGACGCATTTCGCGCCGTTCTTGCGCCTCGAGAGAGAGCGTGGCGGTCGGGCGGGCCAGCAGGCGCGGGATGCCGATGGGTTCGCCGGTCTCTTCGCACCAGCCATATTCCCCGCTATCGATGCGGGCAATGGACTGCTGCACTTTCTTCAGCAGTTTGCGCTCGCGATCGCGAGTACGCAACTCGAGAGCGTGTTCTTCTTCGATGGTGGCGCGGTCGGCGGGGTCGGGCACGAATTGCGTTTCACGCAGGTGCTCGGTGGTCTCGCCGGCGTTGGCCAGGATGTCCTGTTCGAGTTGCTTGAGTCGCTCTTTGAAGAACGCCAGCTGGCGGTCGTTCATATATTCCGACTCGGGCATGGCCAGCAATTCTTCTTCGCTGGGCAGATCAATCGCCGTATCGCTAGTCGACTTGTTTGATTTTTTGGTTGCTGCCTTGGTAGCCATGAAAACACTCCACTATGAATCGATCCTGGCGCGATTGCGCGCGTCGGGATTGCGGCGTTAGCCCGCCAGGCACTGCTCCAAGCCCCGGGTGAAAATTTCCTGGGGCAGCTTGCGGCCGATAAAGACCATCTTGGTAGACGGCTTTTCGGCTGCGGTCCACGGCTTGCCGGGTTCGGCACCCATCATCATATGCACACCCTGGAACAACATGCGGCGGTTGATGCCTTTCATGTACAGGATGCCTTTATAGCGCATGAGGTCGGGACCGTAGACCTGCACCACACCGCCGAGGAATTCTTCCAGCCGCGCGGGATCGAACGGCTTGTTTGAACGGAAGACGAATGCACCGATCTCGTCGTCGTGGTGGTGATGATGGTGATGTTCGTGATGGCAATGCGCCCCGCATTCGCCCTCGTGGTCATGATCATGATCGTGATCATGGTCGTGGTCATGGCCGTGGCTGTGCGCCGCGTCGGGGTGCTCATCGGCCAGGAAATCCGGGTCGATGTCGAGAATGGAATTCAGATTAAAGCCGCTGATGTCGATGATGGACTTCAGGTCGACTTCGCCAAAATTGACCGGCGTAATGGGCGCGCGCGGATTGATACGCACCAGACGGGCACGCAGCGCTTCGTAGTCGGCCTCGTTGACCAGGTCCTTTTTGGAGACCAGGATACGGTCGGCAAAACCGACTTGTTTCTGAGCCTCGGACTGGGCGTCCAGCGTTGCCATGCCATGCTTGGCGTCGACCACCGTGACGACGGCGTCCAGACGGTAGTATTCGGCAATCTCGTCGTCCATGAAGAACGTCTGGCACACGGGGCCAGGGTTGGCCATGCCAGTGGTCTCGAGGATGACGCGTTCGAAATTGAGCTCGCCCGCCACGCGCTTGGCACGCAGGTCAGCCAGCGTGCGCATCAGGTCGCCACGTACCGTGCAGCAGACGCAGCCGTTGCTGAGCTCGATGATTTCTTCCTCGCTATCCTGCACGAGCAAGTCGTTGTCGATGCTCTCCGGCCCGAATTCGTTTTCGATGACGGCAACGCGTCGGCCGTGGAATTCGGTCAGGATGCGCTTGAGCAGGGTGGTCTTGCCTGCACCGAGAAAACCGGTGAGGATGGTGACGGGAACCATTTTGTCCAAACTGCGCTGGGTATTCATGGCAAGGCGGTAAGCTGAGAGCCCCAGGCGCACGCGTGCGTCCAAGGCATAAAAAAACAGGCGGCCGCGGTTGCGACCGGACGCAGGATTACAGCACAGTAAGGGCAGGTGGGCAAACCCCGGGACAACCCCGGCATCGCACTGCAGTTACAGAGGCATAAAGCGGCGCTGTAATCTATTCGATGCAGTTATATGGGGATGTATGGCTGCATTTCAAGAGGGCGGGGCTATCTGCCGTGCATAGAGGACGGATTGTCCGTCGAACTTCTCTATATGCTGCGTTGCAGCGGCAGACAGGCAGACTGACGGATGCATGTCATCGCGACCGCGTGACGCTGGCTTTTCAGGACATGCGAGACGGGGAGTATTGCCGGAAAATGCCCCCGGGACTCGCCGCCGGGTTAGCCATTTCAATGTGTATGGCCGTGATGATGGCGATGGCCGGCATCTGCCGGCTGTTTTTTCTGGCATTGAGGGCAGAGCGCCCGGATCTCGGTTTCGTGCGTGGCCAGGGCAAAGCCTGTCAAGGCCACGCGATCGGCCAATTGTTGGCTCATGGCGGGGTCGCTGACCTCGGCCACGGCTCCGCAGCCCGTACAGACCACCAGCAAATCATGCGGCGCGCCTGCCGCGTCGTGGCAGGCGGTCCAGGCATTGACCGCGTCCAGGCGGTGAATCAGCCCCTCGTCCATCAGAAAGTCCAGCGCCCGGTAGACCGTGGGAGGCGCTGCGCCCGGATGCTCGGCGCGCATGGCGTCCAGGAGTTCGTAGGCCTTGAGGCTGCGGCCGTGACGCAGGAGCAATTCCAGCACCTTGCGGCGAATCGGCGTCAGCCGGCGGCCGCGCTCGGCGCAGAGCGATTCGGCGATATTGAGTTGTTCGCCAATGGAGTCGGGGCGAGTGGAGCGAGGCGGGGTGGGCATTGATCGTGGCAGCCGGATAGCGCCGGACAGGCAATCCCGCGAAGGTATCAGAAAACGGGCCGTACGGGGAGCGCCAAGCCGGTCTTGCTCGTATTTGTTATGATATAACATAACTAATTGAATGAATAAACAGCCTGCTTTCCCGGAAATGGGCTGTATGTGTGGATATGTCTCATATTGTTTCTATTGGGCCCGTTCGTCCTCAAGGCTCAGCGCTGCGAGCCTCTGTTTTTTTCCGCTTGGGTGTCGCGGCCGTCGTGGCGGCGGGTCTGTGGGCGTTGACGGGATGGGCCATGGGCTGGTGGGCCGGCGTGTGAGCGGGGTTGCAATGCTTAACGCCGACACGGGGGCGGATACGAACGTGTCCAGCTATCCGGTGATCGGGTTGCGTGAGGCGGCCTTCGGTTGGCGCGGCCAGGCAGCGGTGCGAGCCGTATCCGGGCATTTTGACCGCGGCTCCATGACGGCCATTGCAGGGCCCAATGGCGCGGGGAAGTCCACTTTGGTCAAGGGCATGGTGGGGTTGATGCGTCCGTTGGCCGGCAGCCTGGATATCGATGCCCAGGATCGTCACCGTTTGGCGTGGCTGCCACAGGCCGCGGAAATAGACCGCTCCTTTCCCATCACGGTGCTGGACATGGTGGCCATGGGTGCATGGCGTCGTGTCGGCGCCTGGCGCGGCTTTGGTCATACGGAAACACAGCGGGCTTGGCAGGCGCTGGAGACTGTCGGATTGGCTGATGAGGCGGGCCGCATGGTGGGCGCGTTGTCAGGGGGGCAGATGCAACGGGCTTTGTTCGCCCGGTTGATGTTGCAGGACGCTCAGGTGCTGTTATTGGACGAGCCCTTTGCCGCCGTAGACAGCCACACCGCCGAGGTGCTGATGCAATTGCTATGCGAGTGGAATCGCCAAGGGCGCACCGTGGTGGCCGTATTGCACGATCTGGCCATGGTGCGTGCGCATTTTTCGCAGACCTTGTTGCTCGCCGGGCGGCAGATCGCTTGGGGGCCGACGGCCGAGGTACTGACGGCCCGCAATCTGGCAGCAGCGCGCGGCGTGCTTCGGGAATGGTTGTGAGGCGCGGCGTGGAAGGGGGATTGCGATGACGTTGCTGGACTGGACCGTGGCGCCGTTCGCCGACTATGCCTTTATGCGGCGCGCACTGGCGGGTACGTCGGCGGCGGCGTTAGGCGCGGCGCCGCTTGGCGTCTTTTTGGTGTTGCGGCGGATGAGCCTGATGGGTGACGCCATGTCGCACGCGATCTTGCCGGGTGTGGCGGCGGGCTTCCTGCTATCGGGTTTGTCGTTGTGGGCCATGCTGCTGGGCGGCTTGGTCACGGGTTTGCTGGTCGCTGTACTGGCGGGCGTCGTGGCCCGGCTGACGCCTTTGCGCGAAGACGCGAGTTTTGCGGCGTTCTATCTGATTTCATTGGGGTTGGGTGTATTGCTGGTATCGATGCGCGGCTCGAATATGGATTTGCTGCATGTGTTGTTCGGCACCGTGCTCGGCCTGGATGACGCGTCCCTGTTGCTGGTGACCAGCGTTGCGAGCGTGACGTTGATGGCGATGGCGCTGCTGTATCGGCTGCTCGTGGCCGAATGTCTGGACGCGGGCTTTCTGCGAGCCTGCGGCGGACGCGGCACGTTGGCGCATATGGCCTTTCTCGTTTTGGTTGTTGTGAATCTGGTAGCAGGGTTTCAGGTGATGGGGACCTTGATGGTGGTGGGCATGATGATGTTGCCTGCCGCTGCCGCGCGTTTCTGGCAGCCAACCGTGGCCGGGCAAATCGTCTTGTCAGCGATCTTTGGAATCGTGTCCGGCCTTTCTGGCCTCTTGTTTTCCTATCACTACAACTTGCCGGCATCGCCCGCCATCATTCTGGCGGCGGGGCTGGCGTATCTGGTTTCTGTGGCTTGCGGGCCGCAGGGTGGGTTACTGCACGGCCTGATGGCTCATGGCCGCACCCGTTTTCGCTAAAGGAAGAACGATGCACAACTATTCTGCCGCGCAAGCACGGCGCCGTATATTGATGATGCTGACGTTGGGGGCGGCCAGTGTGTGCGCGCCTGTTGTGGCGCATAGCGCCGAGCCGCTGCGAGTAGTCGCCAGCTTTTCAGTGTTGGGCGATATGGTGCGCGAAATCGGTGGCGACGATGTGTCGGTGACGACCTTGGTCGGCCCCGATGGCGATGCCCATTCGTACGAGCCCACGCCGGCGGCTGCACGCCAATTGAAAGCGGCCAGCGTCCTGGTAGAGAACGGATTGGATTTCGAAACGTGGTTGCCTCGCCTTGCGAAAGCCGCGGATTTTTCCGGGGCCACTATTGTTGCGACGGCAGGCATCACGCCGCGAAAAATGGCTGAGCAACAAGAAGGCGGTCATGGCCACGCCGGCGGCGGGGCGCATGATCACAGCGTCGGCAAGAAGCCGGCTCAAGGAAACGACGATACGCATGGCCACGACCATGATCATGATGAAGGTCAACATCACGATGAACACGAGCACGGCCATGACCACGATCATGATGACTCTCACGCTCACGCGGACGGCGGCCACCATCATCACCACGGTGATCAGGACCCACACGCCTGGCAAAGCCTGACCAACGGCGTCGTCTACGCCCGCAACATCGCAGAGGGCCTGGCCGCCGCCGACCCGGCGCACGCCGCGGCCTATCGTCAACGCGCGCAAGCCTATATCGCGCGCATCGAGGCATTGGATGCACAGATTCGCAAGACTTTTGCCGCCATCCCTACCGAACGCCGCCAAGTGGTCAGCTCGCACGATGCCTTTGGTTATTTCGGTGACGCCTATGGCGTGCGATTCATTCCCGTGGCCGGCTTGTCCACCGACGCCGAGCCCTCGGCAGCCGATATGGCGCGCATCATCGAACTGGTCAAGCGCGAACACGTGCCCGCCGTGTTTGTCGAAAATGTCAGCAGCCCGGCTTTAGTGCAACAGATCGCGCGCGAAACGGGGGCACGTACCGGTGGTACGCTCTACTCCGATGCGCTGGCTCCATCCGGACAGCCGGCGGCGACTTATCTGGGGATGTTTGAATGGAATGCGCGTCAGCTTTCCGAGGCCTTGCAGCCGTAGTAATGATGGCCTGTGCCGCACCGGTGGCGCAGGCTCATCCGCATATGTGGATAGACGCTCGCGCACGTATCGCCTTTGATGGGCAGGGCCGAATGACGGCGATTCAGCAGGATTGGCTGTTCGACGAAATGTTCGGCGCCTACACGACCCAAGGCCTTGAAAAAGGCCCCGATGGCAGCCTGCCTGCCAAAACCTTGCAGGGTATGGCGAAAGATTGGATGCAGGCGTTGGGTGAGCCGATTTCCCACTATTTCACGCAGGCAACCGTAAATGGAAAGCCGGTGAAATTCGCCGACCCACGTGATGCCGTGGTGAGTTGGGACACCAAATCGCAGCGATTGACGCTGTCGTTCACGCTGCCTCTTGCGCAGCCCATGGCGCCGGACAAACAAGGTGTGCAGTTCGATATTTACGATCCGACGTATTTTGTCGCGTATGACTTTGGTGCGCCCGGTGCGGTGTCGTTGATCGATGCGCCGAAATCGTGTCAGCAATCCTATCGGCCGCCCGGCGAACTCGATTGGCAGACCATGCAGAAATTGGCGGCGATCCCTGCCGAGGCGGAGACCGTACCCGATGAGCTGTTGGCCATCACGAAAGGACTGACGCATCGTATCGATGTGAGTTGCTGATGAGAAAGGTAAATGCGGCGGTGTTGGCATGGGCATTGTTGCTCTGGCTGCCGCCTTTGGCTGGATGGGCTCAGAGTGCGCATCCATTTGGCGTGCCGGAAAGCGGGGGCGGCGTGGCGGGGCCAAGCTGGCTGAATGGCCTGTTTGCGCAGATCTCTGCGTGGCAATCGCATTTCTACAGACAGCTCACCGGTGCGGTACGCGCCTGGCAGGCCGATGGAACGGCCGCGTGGGGGTTGTTAGGCCTCTCGTTTGCGTATGGCATATTCCATGCGCTGGGTCCAGGTCATGGCAAAGCCGTGATTGCTTCGTATGTCCTGGCTAACCGCCAGACCGCTCGCAACGGCGCGTTGTTGGCGCTTTTGGCTGCGCTATTGCAAGCCCTGGTCGCCATTACGTTGGTCGCTGTCATGGCCTGGTTGTTGCACGCGACGGCGCCGGAAATGAATCGTGCCACACGCTGGCTGGAAACCGCGTCATACGCATTGATCACGCTGTTGGGAGCATGGCTGGTTTGGAGCAAAGCGTTGCGGCCCTGGCTGCGCCGACAGGGCCATCATCATGTCCACGATGCGGAGCAGGGGCATGCACACAGATCTGTACATGATGATCATGGTCATCACGAAGCGCACGATCATCGAGAGGCAGAGGGGCATCAACCCAGCCATGCCCAGTTGAGCATAGACGCTGAACGTGCGTCTCATGTCATTCCGATCCACAACGCTCATCACCATCATGACGATTGTGGTTGCGGGCATGTGCATGTCCCGTCGCCCGATCAAGTCGCAGGTGCGCTGGACTGGCGCAAAGCCATGTCGGCCATCTTCGCAATGGGTTTGCGGCCCTGCAGCGGCGCGCTCATTGTCCTGGTCTTTGCATTGTCGCAAGACTTCTTCGCGGCGGGGATAGCCGCGGCGTTGGCCATGGGGGTGGGGACGGGGCTTACTGTTGCTGCCTTGGCGGTTTTTGCCGTTGTGGCGGCGGGGGCGGCTACGCGGGTGGGGGCCTATGCTTCTGCTGTCTGGATGACTCGGGTACGTGTGGGGATTGAGGTGGCGGCGGCGGTGTTTGTGTTGCTGCTGGGAGTGTTGTTGTTGGGGGGGCAGATTAGTGGAGGAGGGTGATTCGCGGGGGGCGTTTTTGAGTTGCGGGTTGCGTTCTATTGACGCCGACGTCCGCCGTGTAAAAGCGGTGCCGGCCCTATCGCCCGGTCCGGCCGCCTGCGCGGCCAGACTTCCCTTCACCAGCCTCGCCAGGCGGGGCGGCTGGGCAAACTCGCTCCGCTGCGCTCCACTCAAACATGCCCAGCCGACCTCCCCCCCGCCTGACAAGGCTGGTTCGGCGGGCTCTACGGGCCGGCACCGCTTTTACACGGCGGACGTCGGCTCACGTTGTCTGCATATGACGGATGTCCCCACGGTTGTTGGTACGGGCACTGGCAACATCGTCCTCGATCGGCCGACCGTACACGCTACAACTTACGACTCGATTTAGTCGCGAGTCGCGCCAACCAGCAACCGCGGCATGCCGCTACTGCGAGTCCCTGCCGGGTGCCTGGAAGCCGCGCCGGCCCGTAGAGCGCGGATTTAGCCCGCGAAGCGGGCCGAGGCCCCTGGTCATGGGCCGAGTCCGTGCGATAGGGCCGGTGCGGCTTCCAGGCACCCGGCAGGGACGTCTTCCCAGAGACACATTCCGCCAGCTGACCGAGCAATCGCCGTAATTCTGCACTCGCAATTGATATGTTATATCATCTCGTAGTTTTTAGAATGATATAACATAATCGGGACGGGAAATGACTCTGAACCCTCATCCGCTAGCGCTGACACTCTCCCTGGCGCTAGCCCCTGCCGTGCAGGCACAACAAGCTCCAACGGCCGACACCAATGCAGACACTGCTGCTACCTTGGCTCCCATCACCGTTTCGGCCAATCCTCTAGGCCTGGACCCCGACAGCATGGCCTTGCCCGCACTGGTGCTGGACGGCAATGCGCTGATCGAACGTCGTCAAGGCACGCTGGGCGATACGTTGAACGGCCTGCCGGGCATCAACTCGGATACGTTCGGCGGTGGCGCTAGCCGGCCTGTGATCCGCGGCCAGACCGCGCCACGGGTCAAGGTGCTGTCAGACGGCTCGGAGTTGATGGATGCTTCCAGCATTTCCCCCGACCACGCCGTGACGACAGAGCCCCTCTTGGCGCAACGCATTGAAGTCCTGCGCGGTCCGGCCACGTTGTTGTACGGGGGCGGCGCCATCGGCGGCGTCGTCAACGTGCTCGATAACCGTATCCCCACGGCAATCCCGGAGAGAGGCGTTGAAGCCGAAGCAGAGGTCCGCGGTGCGACCGGCACTAACGAACGTGCAGGCGCAGTGAGCATCACTGCCGGCACAGGCCAGTTTGCCGTCCACGTGGAAGGTATGAAACGACGCACCGACGATTACGACGTGCCGGATTGGACCAGCAAAGAGCTGGCAGGCTCGTATAGCGAGTCCTCGCAAGGCAGCCTGGGCCTGTCGTGGGTCACGCCGCGCGGTTATGTCGGGGTGGCATTCACCTATCTGGACAGCAAGTACGGTTTGCCCGGTCACAATCACGAATACGAGGGTTGCCATCCCCATGGCACGCATCTGCATTGCGGCGGCCACGACGATCACGATCATGAGGGTGAAGACGGTCACGATCATGACCACGAACATGGTGAGGATGAGGATCCTCCCTACGTCAAACTGCGCAGCAAACGCGTGGACGTCCGTGCGGAATACACCGAGCCTTTCGCCGGCTTCGAAAAAATCCGCTTTCGTGGCGGCCTGACGGATTATCAGCATCAGGAAATCGAAGGCGGAGAAGTCGGCACTACCTTTAAAAACCGCGGCTATGACGCGCGGCTGGAGCTGGAGCACAAGCCGCTGTACGGCTGGCGCGGTGTGATCGGTCTGCAGAACTCGTTCAGCGATTTCAGCGCCGAAGGCGAAGAGGCGTTCTTGCCACGCAGCGATACGCAATCGACGGGCATCTTTCTGCTAGAGGAGTATCGTCTTAACGATTGGCGCTTTGAGGTTGGTGCGCGCCAGGACTGGCAGCGTATTTCTCCCGAGGGCGATAACCCGCGTTCCAGCCAATCCGGCACGTCGCTGTCGGCCGCCGCGATCTGGGATTTTGCGCCGCAGTATTCGGTGGCCTTGTCGCTGTCGCGCTCTCAGCGCCTGCCCACCGCACAGGAGCTGTATGCCGACGGCGTGCATTTGGCGACGAATACCTACGAAATCGGCAATGCAGATTTGAGCAAGGAAACTTCGCACAATATCGATTTGACCTTGCGCAAGCACCAAGGCGATACGACGTTCAGCGTGAGCGCTTTCCATAATCGGGTCAAGAACTACATTTATGCGAACACGCTCGATCAGTACGAGGATTTCCGTTTGATCGAATACGCGCAGCATGACGCGGAATTCACAGGCATCGAGGGCGAGGTGCGCCACCAGTTCAACAAGGTGTTTTCGGCCGGGGTGTTCGGTGACTACGTGCGTGGCAAATTGACCGGTGGCGATGGCAATCTGCCGCGTATTCCCGCCGCGCGAGCGGGGGTGCGGGCCAACGTCAAGTGGAAGCAATGGTCAGGCGGGGTGGAATATGCGCATGTATTTCGCCAGAACGATATCGCGTCGTATGAATCAAGCACCGGAGGCTATGACATGGTGAATGCCGTGGTGAGTTATCGCAACACATTTGGCTCCGACACTGCCTATGAGATCTATCTGCGCGGGACGAATCTGCTGGACAAGTTGGCGTATAACCACGCCTCTTTCATCTCGACCGCGGCGCCGTTGGCCGGTCGAAGCGTGCTATTGGGAGTACGGGTGACTTACTGATAGTGATCTGAGCGTCAACGCTGGCGGCAGTATGTCGCCAGCACATCGGCAATCAGCTCGGTGATTATGCGAGCCACCAGGGTGGTGGTTGTTGTCGCCGGTAAATCTAGGATTTACGTCCCGCTCGTGGATGAGCCTGGTCATAGGCTTTGGCCAGATGCTGGAAGTCCAGTCGGGTGTAGATCTGCGTCGTAGAGATGTTGGCATGACCCAGCATCTCTTGCACCGCCCGCAGGTCTTGCGCGGATTGCAGAACGTGGCTGGCGAAGCTATGGCGCAACACATGAGGGTGTACGTGCGCAGGCAGGCCGGCTGCCTGCGCGAATTTCGCAAGCTGTGTCTGTACAACACGAGGCGAGATGCGCCGGCCTCGCGTTCCGACGAACAGGGCATTGGCGTCGGTATCAGTAGCGCTCGCCGCCACCAACTGGGATCTGACTTCGATCCAGCGTTGTATGGCCGTCAACGCGGCTTGCCCGACAGGGACGCTGCGGCGTTTGCCGCCTTTGCCCAATACGACGACCTCGGCCTCGGCGAGGTTGAGCCAACTCGACGATTCGTAGTCGGCGGTACGGGTGTAGTGCAAATCGAGCCCCACGAGCTCAGAGAGCCGCAGACCGCTGGAATACAGGAGCTCGAACATCGCGCGATCGCGCAAGCCTGCGGGCTCGGTGGCCAGTTGCGCCGAGGCATGATCCAGCAGTGCCTGTGCCTGTTCCACAGAGAGTGCCTTGGGCAGGCCGCGCGGGGCTTTGGGGGCGCGCACGCCGACCACGGGGTTGCCGGCCAGATCTATCGTGGGCGCCCACCATTGATAAAAACCTCGCCAGGCGGCCAGCGTGCGGGCCAGGCTGCGCGGTCCCAGGCCCTGCGCATGCAGGCGGGCGGCAAACTGCCTGATGTGGCTGTTGGTGAGCTGCTCGAGCGGCAGCTTGACTGCATGGGCCAAGGTGGCCAACTGGCGCATGTCGCGTCGATAGGCGTCCAGCGTGTGAGAGGAATAGCGCCGATGGGCCTGCAAGTGTTGCAGCCACGCATCCAGGGGCTGCGGCAGGGATTCTGAAACGGGATCGGGCACTGGCTCGGTCATGATGGATAAGCCTCAGGTCCAGGCATCGCCGCTTTTACGACGAGGGGCAGGCACGGGCGACCGGCCTGCGATCCGTATGGGTTAAAGGTAAGCACGGGATTGACGTGGTGTGCTCCTGATCCCTGTCCTCTCGATATGTCAGGCTGGATTCTGCGGCGCAGGCGTATTCAGCCGGCGCAGTGTTGCCGAAGCCAGGCGGCCGATGGCTTCGAGAAATACCGTGCCCATTTCCGGGTTGAAGCGGGCAGGATCATCTGACCCCAGTACGAGCAGGCCGATGCTGGGTTGATCCACGTCGAAACGCAGCGGAATCAAGGCCAGCGATTGGGGCTTGGCGTCCAGCCAGTTCACCGCCTCGAATTCGGTGTCCGGGCCGCAGTACGGCGTTTTCAGGCTATCGGTAAAGTCGCGTACATCCTGCGAGACAGGAGCGCCATAACCTGTGGGAGCCAGTCCGGCCAGGTTCCACAACCGCAGGCCGACATGATTCAGGTCGAACTGCTCGGCCAGACCCAGTGCGATTTCGCCCGGCAGATGTTGCGGCTCGCTTTCGCCCAGCAGGCGCGCACACCATTGCGAGACATGATCGCCAATGGCCTCATTCGAATCGGCGTTGTTGATCAGCTCATTCAGGCGCCATTCGAGTTCGCGATTGCGCTCACGCAGGGCCAGAATCTGCCGCTCGCCCAGCGAAATGGCGCGCGTACCGTGTGGGTGCGGGACTTGCAGTGTGGCAAAGACCTCGGCGTGCTGATCGAAGAATTCCGGGTTGTTTTGCAGGAAATTCGCGATGTCCTGGGCTGTGAGAGCGGTATCGGTCATTGAATGCGTAGCGTTTATCGGCCTAGGGCCATGGAGAAAACCAGCTTGTCGATATCGACCTGGCCGTTATAGACAGAAGTGGCGGGGCCTGTCATGCGCAGGCGTTCGCCGTTCCAGTCCACGGTGAGGGTGCCGCCCCGGGTATGGACCCGCACAGGCGAATCCAGCAGGCCGCGGCGAATGCCGGCAGCGACGGCGGCGCAGGCGCCTGTCCCGCAAGCCAGGGTCTCGCCCGCTCCGCGCTCGTACACGCGCAGTCGGATGGTGTGGCGGTCGACGACTTGCATAAAACCCGCGTTGACGCGACGGGCAAAGCGGGGATGGCGTTCGACCAGCGGGCCAATGATGCCGACGGGCGCAGTGTCCACGTCGTCGACTTGTTGGACGGCATGGGGATTGGAAATCGCGACGGCCGAGACTTGTACGCTGCGTGGCGCATCCGCAGGCGCGTCGGGCAAGTCCAATTGCCACAACGTGTCCTCGCCCTGCGTGTGCGAGGCCAGGCCATCGGTATCGAACGGCAGAGCCGCCGGATCGAAGCGGGTCAGGCCCATATCCACGGTGACCTGTTCGTCGTCACCTTCGTCCAGCACCAAAATGCCTGTTGCGATTTCAGCGCGCAGCGGGTTGCGGTCGGAGAGATGCTGCTCGTGTACGAATCGCACAAAGCAGCGTGCGCCGTTGCCGCAGTGCTCGACCTCCGACCCATCGGCATTGAAAATGCGATAGCGAAAATCCGCATCCGAACGCGTGGCCGGCTCGACCAGCAGAATTTGGTCCGCGCCGATGCCGAAATGACGATCGGCCAGGGCGCGCGCGCGCTCGGGCGTCATGTGGATGGCTTGGCGTACGCCGTCGAGCACGACAAAGTCGTTGCCCGCGCCATGCATTTTGGTGAAGTTCCAGATCATGGGAGGATTATCGCGCATTACGTGAGGGCGTGGCAGGGGGATGAAATGGCTGGAGACAGTCGGTCACCCCGTATTTTTTGTGTGATGCTGGTGGCGAGCAAGCCAACGCCTGCCCCGCAAAGCATTCAATAATATTTGGCTTGACCCAGGGGGCGTGTCTTAAAGCGCCGGTGAACCCAGTAGTACTGGCTGGGGCAACGCCGGACCCAGCTTTCGATGTGCTGGTTCAAGCGTGCGGTGGCTTCTTCCAGTGTGCCTTCGCCAGGGAAATCCGCCAGCGGCGGCATGACTTCGACGCGATATCGGCCTGTATCGGGATTCCAGAAATCGATCACGGGCACCACCGCCGCATCCCATTTGCGGGCCAGTTGAGCGGTAGCCTCGAGCGTGGCTGCCGGTACGCCAAAAAAAGGCACAAACACCGCGCCCTGGCGGCCAAAGTCCATATCGGGCAGGTAATACACCGGCCGTGGCGCGCGCAGATGGCGGATCAGATCGCGCACGCCGTCTTTGCGGCTCACGAGAAATACCTCGTTGAATCGGCCGCGGCCGTTACGCACCAGGGTGTCCACTGCCGGATCGCTCTGAGGCGTGTACATGGTGGCGCTGCTGGGCACATCCATCGTCAAGCGCGTCGCGGCCGCGTCCAGCGCCACAAAATGCGGCGCCAGCAGCAGGACCCGCCGGCCCTCGGCGATCAAGGCGTTGATGCGCTCGGCACCCTCGGTGGTCACCATTTCGCGTATGGCCTCGGGCGTGCCGTACCACAGGACGCCCCGGTCAACGATAGTCTGTGCCAGCGCGCGGAAATGCGCTCGCATCAAGCTTTCCCGTTCTGTCTCGGAGAGTTCAGGAAAGCACAGTTTCAGGTTCAGGCGCACAATGCGCACCCGCGAGCGGGCCAGTTTGCGGGTCAGCCAGCCGAGTCCGGCACCTATGCGTTGGCGGGTGGATGGCCGGATGCGGCCGAACCAGGCGAATAACGCGTTCAGGGCTCGCAGTTTGAAATCATTCATGAGAGGCAGCCCCGGGGGATGCGGACGAGGACGGCTTGTCGGACGCCTGAGGCCCAGGCATGGGCGGAATGGGCGGCGCGCCGCGTGGGGTCTTATAGCGGTTGTAGCTCCACAGGTATTGATGCGGCACGTGGCGAATCACCTTTTCCATGGCGGCGTTGAACAAGGCGGCCTGGGCCTGTGGATCCTGTGGCAATGGATCGGGCACGCGCGAGAAATGGACGCGCCAACCGCGGCCTTTTGGCAGGCGTTCGCCCGCCACGACAATCACGGCGACCTGGGTTTGTGTAGCGAGTTTGCCAGGCAATGTCATGGTGTACGCCATGCGCCCGAAAAATGGCGCCCAGACGCCGTCGCCTTCGCCGGGGGCCTGGTCGGGCAGGAGACCGACAGCTGTGCCCCGGCGCAAGGCGCGCACGAACTCGCGTACGCCCTGCATATTTGCGGGTACTGCCTTCAGGCCGGAGGTGTTACGCGCGGTATCGAGCAATGGCGCAAAAGCTGCCATGCGAGGCGGCCGGAACATGACGGTCACCGGGACGTGGCGCGCCACGGCGACGTAGCGCGCCGTGATCTCGAAACATCCGAGATGCGGTGTCAGGAACAGGATGCCCCGATTTTCGGCCAAGGCAGCCTCGACCACGTGAAAGTCGTCGGAAACCGTCTTGGCGAGGCTCTCTGCGCCGCGGAACCAGACCTTGGGCATTTCCATCATCATGGCGCCGGTTTCGGCGGCCGCCCGGCGGGCAAATGCGGGATCCGGATAGCCCGCCTGGGCGGCGTTGGCCTGCAGGCGTTGCCGGTAGCGCCCCGGAAACGCATAGACCAGGCGGCCCAGCACTCGCCCTACCATGTGCAAGACAGGCAGGGGAAGCAAGGCAACGGCGCGAAACAAGGCAAGCAGCATGCGGGTTGGATCATATGTCGCATCGTGAAGCCCACGGTGCGAAGTTTCTACAGATAAGCGTATGAATTTATGCCATAAGCATGGACCCGGCATTTTCGCCTAAAATGCGTTCTGTCGCCGAGTTAACCGACAACTTGCGGGGCGACGCCTGTTACGCGCGAGCGTTTCGGGCAAAATCCGCTAAAGCGTCGCGCCCAGATCCTTATCCATTCAGGTTCAGATCCGCGCGCAACGCGCCTCGTTAAACCTGTGTGCCGGTTTTTGCCGGTCTCGTAAGGACGTATCCGTGGCCAGTAACGATTTTCTCTTTACCTCTGAATCCGTCTCCGAAGGGCATCCGGACAAGGTCGCCGACCAGATCTCCGATTCCATTCTCGACGCCATTTTTACCCAAGACCCGAACGCGCGCGTTGCCGCCGAGACGCTGTGCAACACCGGACTGGTCGTGTTGGCCGGTGAAATCACCACGACCGCCAACGTCGACTATATCCAGGTCGCGCGCGACACCATCCGCCGCATCGGTTACGACAATACCGATTACGGTATTGATTACAAAGGCTGCGCGGTGCTCGTGGCCTATGACAAGCAGTCGCCTGACATCGCTCAGGGAGTGGATCGCACTTCCGAAGACTACCTGAACCAGGGCGCGGGTGACCAAGGCCTGATGTTCGGTTACGCCTGCGACGAAACCCCGGACCTGATGCCGGCCCCGATCTGGTACGCGCACCGTCTGGTGCAGCGCCAGAGCGAGTTGCGCAAAGACGGCCGCCTGCCGTGGCTGCGCCCGGATGCCAAGTCACAAGTCACGTTCCGCTATGTCGACGGCCGCCCGGTCGAGGTCGATACCGTGGTGCTGTCCACGCAGCATGCGCCCGAGATCTCGCAATCGTCGATTCACGAAGCCGTCATCGAAGACATCATCAAGCCCAGCTTTCCTGATGGCCTGATCACGCCGAAGACAAAATTCCTGGTCAACCCGACCGGCCGTTTCGTGATTGGCGGCCCGCAAGGCGATTGCGGTTTGACGGGGCGCAAGATCATTGTCGACACGTACGGCGGCGCTTGCCCGCACGGCGGTGGTGCTTTCTCCGGCAAGGATCCGTCCAAGGTTGACCGTTCGGCGGCGTATGCTGCGCGCTACGTAGCCAAGAACATCGTGGCCGCTGGCCTGGCCCGTCAATGCCAGGTGCAGGTCAGCTACGCCATCGGTGTGGCCGAGCCGATCAACATCACCGTCTACACCGAGGGCACCGGCGTGATTCCCGATGACCAGATCGCCAAGCTGGTGCGTGAGCACTTCGATCTGCGTCCCAAGGGCATCGTCAACATGCTCGACCTGCTGCGCCCGATCTACACCAAGACGGCGGCATACGGCCACTTTGGCCGTGCCGAGCCCGAATTCTCTTGGGAAGCCATCGACAAGGCTCAGGATCTGAAGAAAAGCGCTTAAGTCCTTCTGATGCTGATCTGACGGCCACCCAGAGGGGTGGCCGTTTCGTTTATGGCCATCGCAATATTGAGCACACGCCTCACTATCCCTTGCGACGCGGGTATCCCTGGGCACGGATCCGGTGCCACACAATCTGTTTTTCTTCTTCGGTCATGAAAACCCAGTTGGAGACTTCCATGGCCGTGCGGCCGCAGCCGCGGCAGATCTCGTCGAACAGCGTGGAGCAGACTGCTACGCAGGGGGAATCGGTCGCAACAAAAGCGTTTTGCGACGGCTCTGCGTCGCCAGGGGCAGCTGTGTCGCTGCCAGAGGTGGATAGGGTGTGACTCATCAGGCGCAGCTTAGCATCCGCGGTGCGTCCCTTTTTGCAAGGCCCTGATGCAGGGTCGGATAAGCACGCACGTGATGGTCGGATTATCCGGCCCGGCTACGCTGGAGCCGATCAGTTAAATAACCGCCGTGCTTCGTCCACAATCAACTCAGGGATTTCCTCGGCCAGATAATGCGCACCGGGCAAGGCACGGCCCGCGATGTCGTCGGCTACGGCGCGCCATAGTCCCAGCACATCGAAATTCTGTCCGACGGCGCCGCGCTCGCCCCAGAATACGCGCACGGGCATGCGCAGGCGCTCGCCTTGTGCTCGGCCGTCACGGTCGTGTTGCAGGTCGATGGTGGCTGAGGCGCGGTAGTCCTCGCAGATGCCGGTGGCCCAGTTCGGCAGCTGGGCGCAGCGTTCGTATTCGGCTAACGCTTCGGGGGTGAATAGCGCCAGGCCCCCCGGCCGGCTGCCCATGACGGAGCGGATATAAAACACCGGGTCATGTTCGATCATGGTCTCGGGAATCGGCGCGCGTTGAATGAGCCAGAACCAATGGAAATACGCTTGTGCAAAGGCACGCGTGGTGCCTTCGTACATATCCAGAGTGGGTGCGATATCCAGCAACATCATGCGCCGCACGCGCGCGGCATGATCCAGCGCCAGACGATGTGCGACACGCGCGCCGCGGTCGTGAGCCAACACATCGAATTGATCGTGGCCCAACGCGGTCATCAGCTCGGCCATGTCACGCGCCATCTCGCGTTTTGAATGCGAGGCGTGATCGGACGTGGCCTCGGGTTTTTCGCTGTCGCCGTAGCCGCGCAAATCTGCGGCGATGCAGGTGTGATTGCGAATCAGCTCGGGCCAGACGCGATGCCAGATGACGTGCGTCTGCGGGTGGCCGTGCAATAGCAGCAGTGGTGGTCCGTCGCCCTGGATGCGGGCGGCTATGCGTACGCCATTGGCCACAAAGGTTTGCAAAGGCAGATCGAATAGTGAGTCAGTCACGTGCGTTCCCATTCAAGGCATACAACAATACACGGCCAATCGCGTGTCGGATCACCAAAAACTCCTTAGTTAGGTTCGATGCCGGCGGCCTGGATGACACCGGCCCAACGCTTCATCTCGGCAGCAACCATATCGTCGGTTTGGCTGGGGGTGGAGATCAGCGGTTCAAAACCTTCTTTTTTCATGCGTTCGACCACCTCCGGCGAACGCAATGCATCGCCCAACTTGGCATTAAGTGTGTCCACCACCGCCTGGGGTGTGCCTGCCGGCGCACTGATCACAAACCACGTGTTGAATTCGTAATCAGGCAGACCCGATTCGGCGATGGTCGGCACATTGGGCAAGAGCGGAGATCGGGTTTTTCCGGTCACCCCCAGTGGCTTGAGCTTGCCGCCGTCGACCTGCGGTTTTGCAGCAGACAGCACCGGAAAGCTCATCTGCACTTGCCCGCTGATCGTGTCCAGCATGGCGGGGCCGCCGCCTTTATAGGGCACGTGCAGGATTTGTGTTTTGGAGACGGACTTGAATAGCTCTGCCGCCATGTGAAAGGTGCTGCCGGTCCCGGCCGATCCAAAGCTCAACGCATTGTCGGGCCGCGCGCGAACGTAGGCCAGCAGCTCGGCGACATTGTTGACCGGCAGGCTGTTGGTCACCGTCAGCACATGCTGCGACGTCGCGATCGTGCCCACCGATCGCAGGTCTTTCAGCGTATCGAAGGGCATGTCCTTGAATAGCGACGGATTGATCGCCAAGGACATCGTGTTGATGGCGAGCGTGTAGCCATCAGGCTGGGCACGTGCCACGGCCGCCATGCCGATATTGCCGGAGGCTCCTGCACGGTTTTCCACCACCACGCTTTGCCCCAACTGCTTGGCCCAGGCATCCGCGATCAAGCGGGCCGTGATGTCCACGCTGCCCCCCGGTGCGAATGGCGCGACCAACGTAATGGCGCGCTGAGGGAATGTCTGCCCCGAGGCGGATGTCGCGACGATACAGCCTGCGGCTGATACGACTGCGCAGAGGAGCTGTCGGGAAAGCAATGACGTCATGGAGGTCTCCTTTGGGGCCGCGAATCTGGCACGGCTGTGGTTTGATGTTGTACAGCCAGTGTATAGGCCAAGTTTGTTCTTATAATTAATTAATAAATAAACCGTTATTTAAAATAATTTAATAATCGACAGGCCGAGACGCCTATGAATGCCATCTCTGATTTGGCGTTTTTTTCACTGCTGGTGAAACACGGCAATTTGTCGGCAGCGGCACGCGAGCTCGGCTTGACACCGCCAGCCGTAAGCACTCGGCTGGCCAATCTGGAACGCCGCCTGGGCGTACGGTTGCTCAACCGTACCACCAGACGGATTACCGTCACGCATGAGGGCGAGCGCTATCTGGCCGAAGGCAACCGCATCCTGGCTGACCTGGAAGCACTGGAACGCAGCATCGCCAGCGGCCAGGCCCAGCCCCGCGGGCTGCTCAGATTGAATGCCACCTTTGGGTTCGGGCGCGCCCACATCGTGCCGGCGGTGTCTGATTTCTCGCGCGCGTTTCCCGAGGTCGAGGTCCAGATGCGTTTGACGGATCGCCCCGTCAACCTGTTGGACGAAGGCTTTGATGTGGCCGTGCGTTTTGGCGACATTCCCGATGCCCGGCTCACGGCGCGCAAGATTGCGTCCAACCGGAGGCTGCTCTGTGCGTCGCCCCGCTATCTGCAGACAGCGGGCGAACCGCGTGCGCCAGGCGATCTGTCGCGTCACCGTTGCATCGTGGTACGTGAAAATGATGTGGCCTATGGTACGTGGCACCTGCGCAGCGGACAGCGTGTGGAGACCGTCAAAGTGCGCGGTCCGCTGAGCTCGAACGACGGCGAGAGCGCGCTGCAATGGGCGTTGGACGGCCACGGCATCGTCATGCGATCCGAATGGGAAACCGCGGCGTATCTGCGTTCGGGGCGATTGCGGCAGGTGTTGTCTGACTGGCATACGCCGCCGGCCGACATCCATGCCTTGTATCCGGAACAGCTGAATCTGCCCGCCAAGACCGTCGCGTTCGTGGATTTTCTGGTCCAGCGGTTCGCCGGCCATGTACGGCCGCCGGGCAGCGACCGGGACGTGTGGTAAATCCTCGTCTTGCAGCCGTCATATTTCTGTCTTTGACGTGTCACATTAGGCAGGCTAAATCGCGAGATCGATGACTTTCGCGCCGGGGATACCTATGCGTATCGTTTTGGTTACTGATGCCTGGCCTCCCCAGGTCAATGGTGTGGTCCGTACCTGGACCACCATGCAGCGCCTGCTGACGCAATGGGGACACGAATTGATCGTGGTCAATCCCAATGGCGCCCCGTCGGTGCCCGCGCCGTCCGAGCCGGAGCTGCGCCTATGTCTGACGCCGGGCCGCCAATTGCGGCGCATCCTGGGCGATACCGTGCCTGATGCCTTGCACATCGCTACCGAGGGGCCGCTGGGCCTGGCGGCAAGGCGCATGGCCTTGCGCAAAGGGTGGCGGTTCACTACGTCGTTTCACACGCTGTTTCCAGATTATCTGCAGGCACGGATGGGCATTCCCGCATCGCTGCCCTGGCGATTCATGCGCTGGTTTCACCGACCGTCGGCTTGTGTACTGGTGCCGACGCCGACCGTACGCGACATCGTGGCGGCTCGTGGGTTGGCAAACCTGCGCGTGTGGTCCCGCGGAGTGGATGCTGCGCACTTTCGTCCAGGCAAGCGAGATGCGTTCGAGGATCTGCCGCGGCCGATTTTCCTGAACGTGGGCCGTGTTGCTCGTGAAAAGAATCTGGATGCGTTCCTGTCGCTGGATCTGCCAGGCAGCAAGGTGGTGGTCGGCACGGGACCCGATGAGGCTCGGCTGCGCAAAGCCTATCCCAACGTCCGCTTCCTGGGCATGCAGCCGGATGCAAAACTGCCGGCTTATTATTCGTCGGCCGATGTTTTCGTATTCCCCAGCCTGACAGACACGTTCGGCCTGGTAATGCTGGAATCCATGGCCTGCGGTACCCCCGTGGCCGCGTTTCATACCGAAGCGCCGCTCGCGGTGATCGATGCCGGGGCCACGGGGTTCGTGAATGACGATCTGGCAATGGCGTGCCGTCAGGCGCTGGAACTCGACCGTACGGGTGTACGCGAGGGCGCATTGAAGCGTACTTGGGAAAAGATTGCGCAGGATCTGCTGCAGGCATTGGTGCCTTTGACGCCGGCGGGCGAGGCTGCCTGGCCCATCTCGGCAAATTCGGCGGCAACGAACTCACTGACCCCGCAGGTATAAGGCGCTTTCCCGTTTTGGCGCCGTTTGGTTGCATCCCTCGTTGCACCCGGTACAATTCACCTCAGTCCTGAGGAGCGCTGCGACGATCCCCGGTTTGTCCCTGTCGGGGCGGCCAGGCGGGTTGCCAGGCTCAGGAATCTCACCAGACGTCGCCCAGGCGGCGTCCAGCAACGGCGCTCACCTTTGTCGCAGCAGGCAAAGGCGGGCGCCTTTTTCATGATTGGGTGTTCCGTACGGTTGCCTGCGACAAGCACTGCCGTTGATATCTAGGAGCACTCACCACATGACTACCACCCCCGATTACCTCGTTGCCGATATTTCGCTGGCCGGCTGGGGCCGCCGCGAACTGGCGATCGCCGAAACTGAAATGCCCGGCCTGATGGCCATTCGCGAAGAATTCGCCGCCAGCCAGCCGCTCAAGGGCGCGCGTATCGCCGGCAGCCTGCACATGACCATTCAGACCGGTGTGCTGATCGAAACGCTGGTGGCGCTGGGCGCCGAAGTCCGCTGGGCATCGTGCAACATTTTCTCGACCCAGGATCACGCAGCCGCCGCGATCGCCGCGACCGGTACGCCGGTGTTCGCCGTCAAGGGCGAGACGCTCGAAGAATACTGGCAATACACGCACCGCATTTTCGAATGGCCCGAAGGCCGTCATGCCAACATGATCCTGGACGACGGCGGCGATGCCACGCTGCTGTTGCACCTGGGAGCACGTGCTGAAAAAGACATCTCGGTGCTGGCCAAGCCGGGCAGCGAAGAAGAGCGTGTGTTGTTCGCCTCCATCAAGGCAACGCTGGAACGCGATCCCAAGTGGTATTCCACCCGCCTGGCCGAGATCAAGGGCGTGACCGAAGAAACCACCACCGGTGTGCATCGTCTGTACCAGATGTCGCAAAAAGGCGAGTTGGCATTTGCCGCCATCAACGTCAACGACTCGGTCACCAAGTCCAAATTCGACAACCTGTATGGCTGCCGTGAATCGCTGGTCGACGGGATCAAGCGCGCAACCGATGTGATGGTCGCTGGCAAGATCGCCGTGGTGGCGGGTTATGGCGATGTGGGCAAAGGCTGCGCGCAGGCCTTGGCCGCCTTGCGCGCCCAAGTCTGGGTGACCGAGGTTGATCCTATCTGCGCTCTGCAGGCCGCGATGGAAGGTTTCAAGGTCGTCACCATGGAAGAAGCCGCTCCGCTGGCAGACATCTTCGTGACCGCCA
This sequence comes from Bordetella genomosp. 4, assembly GCF_002261185.1. Classification (GTDB taxonomy): domain Bacteria; phylum Pseudomonadota; class Gammaproteobacteria; order Burkholderiales; family Burkholderiaceae_B; genus Bordetella_A. The sequence goes on along the minus strand of NZ_NEVQ01000023.1, from coordinate 111,697 downwards.
CGGGCAACTATCACGTCATCACGCGCGCGCACATGGATGCCATGAAAGACCAGGCCATCCTGTGCAACATCGGTCACTTCGACAACGAAATCGATGTCGCCTCGGTGGAAAACCTGCAATGGGAAGAAATCAAGCCGCAGGTCGATCACATCGTGTTCCCGGACGGCAAGCGCATCATCCTGCTGGCCAAGGGGCGTCTGGTGAACCTGGGCTGCGCCACGGGCCATCCCTCATTCGTGATGTCTTCCTCGTTTGCGAACCAGACCATCGCACAGATCGAATTGTTCACGCGTAACGAGGCCTACGAGCGCGGCCAAGTGTACGTGTTGCCCAAACAACTGGACGAGAAAGTCGCTCGCCTGCACCTGAAGAAACTGGGCGTGAAGCTGACGACGTTGCGTCAGGATCAAGCCGATTACATTAATGTGCCGGTCGAGGGCCCCTTCAAGCCCGACCACTATCGCTATTGATCCTGTAGCACAATAGGTGGATGCTTAAGGCCTGTGCATAGACCGCAGGGCGCTGCCCCACAGGGCGGCGCCGCTGCAATGGGTTATGCCAGGCTTGCTGTATCGCTGCGCCCCGGGCGCAGCGCATTTCGCCTGACTGTGGGCGCTTTACCGGAGAGAGCACGATGACTTTGATCTTAGTTTGGCTATTGAACGCGGTGGCTCTGTTGATTGTGGCCTATCTGTTGCCAGGCATCACAGTGGCCAGTTTCGGCTCGGCGCTCGTTGCCGCGCTGGTGTTGGGTTTGCTGAACATGCTGGTCAAACCCGTGTTGGTGCTATTGACGTTGCCGATCACGATCGTCACGTTGGGCTTGTTTCTGCTGGTGCTCAATGCCCTGTTGTTCTGGCTGGCTGGCTCGATTTTGCGAGGCTTTCAGGTCAATGGGTTCTGGTGGGCCGTTGGGGGCGCGATTTTGTACAGCATCATTTCCGGCCTGCTTTCGCGGCTGATTCCCTGATTCCGATTTCCCCTCTTTGATTCTCTAATGACCGGACCTTCCACTGCGGCCCTGAGCCTGGAGTTTTTCCCCCCGCGCGATATCGCCGCCCAAGAGCGGCTGGTACGCGCGGCCAAGCAATTGTTGGCGATTCAGCCTCGCTACGTCAGCGTGACGTTTGGGGCGGGCGGATCCACGCGCGCCGGCACGGCCGATACCGTACGCATGTTGCAGAACCTGGGGTGCGATGCCGCGCCGCATTTGTCCTGCATTGGTGCGACGCGTGATGACCTGAGAGGGATCCTGTCGGCCTATCGCGAGCAAGGCGTGCGGCGGCTGGTGGCATTGCGGGGGGATTTGCCTTCGGGCATGGGCGGCGATGCCGGCGAATTGCGTTATGCAGCTGATCTGGTCGCCTTTATCCGTGCAGAAACAGGCGATGCGTTTCACATCGAAGTCGCTGCATATCCGGAAATGCATCCGCAGGCGGCGAGTCCGCAGGCAGACTTGAATCATTTCGTGGCCAAGGTGAACGCCGGCGCGGATGCGGCGATCACGCAGTATTTCTTCAATTCCGACGCGTATTTTGACTTTGTCGATCGTGCCCAGGCCAAAGGCGTCACGATTCCTATCGTGCCCGGGATCATGCCGATTACCAACCATACGCAACTGGTGCGTTTTTCGGAAATGTGCGGTGCCGAAATTCCGCGCTGGATACGGTTACGGTTGGCCGAGTTTGGGGACGACAAGGCTTCAATCCGGGCGTTTGGCGTAGACGTAGTGGGTGCGTTGTGCCAGACCTTGTTGGATAACGGCGCGCCTGGCTTGCATTTCTATACGTTGAATCAAGCTGAAGCGGCGTTGGGGATTTGGCGGGAGCTGGATCTGACCGGGGCGCGATAGATTGCGTGTTTGCTCGCATTATCTTGCAGGCCATGTCCCACGCAGCTTGTGGCCTACACCGTTCATGCATGCCACTGTTGTGAGTCCCGGCTGGCGGCCCAGTCTGTGCTGGCCCGTAGAGCCCGCCGAACCTGCCTTGCCAGGCGGGGGGCAGTCGGCTGGGCATGTTTGAGTGGAGCGCAGCGGAGCGAGTTTGCCCAGCCGCCCCGCCTGGCAAGGCAGGTGAAGGGGAGTCTGGCCGCGCAGGCGGCCGGACCGGGCGATAGGGCCAGCACAGACTGGGCCGCCAGCCGGGACGGCTTAATAGAGATACTGCATCAACACAGGCGATGCAACGACGACACTCAACATCACGTCAACCAATCCCGCATTCAAGAAGCTTGCGACTTCCCCGGATCCTGCGCGACCACCTGCAACGGCGCCGGGCTATTCGGCGTCACCCCGTTCGGCGTCAACCGATGCGGCTGATGCAGCCGACCAGCCGCTGCCAATGACCCCGAGGCCCCCGCGTCCGTCCAAGTCGGATCGTCGATCTCGGTGAACACCTGCCGCAGCCGTTCCCCCCAGGTCTTGCGTATCATCCGAAAGTATTCGTTGTCTTCGTCGATATGCGTGAAATGCGTCACACGAAGCGTATCCGCCTCATAGACCAGCAGATCCAGCGGCAAGCCGACAGAGATGTTTGATCTCAAGGTCGAATCCATAGAGATCAGCGCGCATTTCGCCGCCTCGTCCAGCGGCGTATCAGGACGCAAGACGCGGTCCAGGATCGGCTTGCCGTATTTGGCCTCACCGATCTGCACGTACGGACAGTCCGCGCTGGCCTCGATGAAATTGCCGGCGGAATACACCTGAAACAGCCGGCCGCGCTCGGCGCCAATCTGGCCGCCAAAAATCAAATTGATATTGAAATCGACCCCATGCTCGCTCAAGGCCTCGGCATCACGTTCGTGAACCCGGCGAACGGCTTCGCCAACGCGACGGGCTGCCTCGTACATATCGGGTGCAGACCATAGCGAATCCGTGCTATCGCTATCGAGCTGAGCCAACAGATTCACAACGGCTTGGCTGATGGCCAGATTGCCCGACGTGAGCAGCACCATGACACGGTCGCCCGGCTGTTCGAAAACGTTGAGCTTACGCGCAACGCTGATTTGGTCCACGCCCGCATTAGTGCGTGAATCGGAGAGGAAAACCAAGCCTGAATCCAGGCGGGCGGCAACACAGTAGGTCATGGTGAGTCGGTGAATAACAGCTAGCGTATTGTACTGCGTAGCCACTCCTACTGGGCCTGTTGGCGAGCCGCCTGGACCTGTACCGACACGGTCATTGATTCCTCTCCACCACCATGCCGGACACCTCGCACCGGCGAGGCTGAATCGTAGTCCCGCGCAATGGCCAGCCGGCAATGGCAATCCGAGGCGAACTGGCGATTAGTGATGTCCACACTGGTCCAGCCTATATCGTCCAGCCAGACATCGGCCCATGCATGGCTGGCAGCATGCTCCGCTTCGGTGTAAAGGTACCCGCTGACATAACGCGCTGGCACGCCTATGCCGCGTACGCAGGCGAGAAACAGATGGGCGTGGTCTTGGCAGACGCCGTGGCCCAGGGCCAGCACCTGATTGGCCGCCGTGGTGACGTCCGTCGTTCCCGGTTCGTACGCCACACGGTCGCATATGGCGCTGGCCAGTGCCAGAGCGTCATCAGGCGTACGCAGCCCATGAGGCAGCGTCGTGTGGACAAAATCCCGGATGGTGTCATCGCTTTGCGTCAACGAAGTGGGTACGCAGAAGGCATGCACAGGCAGGCGGTTGTCCTCGGGATGCAGCCGTCCATCACGCAATGGGTCGATTTCCACTTGGCCGGTGACGCACAGATCAATACTGTCATGAGCGCTGGGCAAGGTCAGCATGTGCGTGATATTGCCGTAGGCGTCGACCTGTTGTTCCAGAGAGCCGGGGGCGTCGATGCGCCAGCGCAATGCGCGCTGATGGTCGTCCATGCGTGGCGTCAGGCGCAATGTCTGGATGCTATAGCTGACCGGTGCCGTGTAGCGATATTGAGTGACATGTCGAATGAGATGTTTCATGAGGGCTCCGGGTGATGCTATGCCGCCAGCGGCACGAGGAAGTCTTGGCTGATACGGTTGCCCAAGTCGTTGATGCGCTCTAAAAAACGTTCCAGATAGCGGTGCAGGCTGCTATGCAAAATGTCTTCGATACGCCCGTAGCGCAGTTCCGCATACAACAGGCCCGCACGACGCTCGGTTTCGGCGGAGCGTTGGTTGGCGACGCGCGCCAGATCTTCCGTCAACGCTTGTACCGAGGCCAATAGCGAGCGCGGCATATCGGGACGCAGGATCAACAACTCCGCAACGCGATCAGGCGTGATGACATCGCGGTAGACCTTGCGATAGATCTCCAGGCCCGATACCGAACTCAGCAGCGATGCCCAACGATAGAACTCGCTGCTGCGTGCAGCGAGATCATCTTGCTCTTCGTGAAACTTCACATCCAACAGCCGCGCGGTGTTGTCGGCTCTCTCCAGATGCATCCCCAATCGCAGGAAATGCAGCGCTTCGTCATCCAGCATCGTGCCGATGGTGACACCACGCACCAGATGAGCGCGGAATTTCACCCATTCAAAAAATTCACCGGGATTGCGTTCAGGCAAATGGGTCTGCAAGTGTTTCTGCAGTTCCAGCCACGTCGTGTTGTACGTTTCCCAGACCTCGGTTGTCAGGCTGCCACGCACGGCGCGCGCATTTTCGCGGGCTGCACGCAGGCAGGAATAGATAGAAGATTGATTCGTCGGCTCGCGCACGAGGTAATGCAGCACGTCCAGCGGCGTGACCGCGGGATAGCGGGCATCGTAGTCACGTTGCAGTTCGGAAATCCGCAAGACGGCACGCCATAGACTGTCGCGGGCCTGAGCGTCCTGTGGCATGAGCGACATCTGCAGATTGACGTCCAGCATGCGGGCCGTGTTCTCGGCCCGTTCGATATAGCGGCACATCCAGAACAAATTGTCGGCAGTACGGCTCAGCATTGTCATTCTCCCAGTACCCAGGTGTCTTTGGTGCCGCCGCCTTGGCTGCTGTTGACGACCAGCGAGCCTTCAGTCAACGCGACGCGGCACAGGCCTCCCGGCACGGTGCGGATATCTTTGCCGCACAGTACATAGGGACGCAGATCGACATGGCGGGGAGCGACCCCAGACTGCACATAAGTCGGAATCGTCGACAGCGCCAAGGTGGGCTGAGCGATGTAGTTGCTGGGATGGCTGCGGACACGTTCTTTAAAGGCCTCTACTTGAGCGCGTGTCGAGGTGGGGCCGACCAGCATGCCGTAGCCGCCTGCGCCGTGCACTTCCTTTACGACCAGCTCGTGCATGTGGGCCAGGACATGCGACAGCTCATCGGGCCGCGAACAGCGCCACGTCGGGACGTTGGACAGAATGGGTTCTTCCTGGAGATAAAAACGGATCATGTCGGGCACGTACTGGTACGTGGATTTGTCATCGGCAATGCCTGTGCCGATGGCATTGGCCAACGTGACGCGCCCGGCGCGGTAGACCGACAGCAGTCCCGGCACGCCCAATGCCGAGTCCGCACGAAATGACAGGGGGTCCAGAAAATCATCGTCCACTCGACGGTAGATGACATCTACACGGCGCGGCCCTCGCGTAGTACGCATGTACACCGTGTTCTGGTCTACGAAGAGATCCTGACCCTCGACCAGTTCCACGCCCATTTGCTGTGCGAGGAAGGCGTGTTCAAAATAAGCCGAGTTGTACATCCCCGGCGTCAACACGACGACGGTGGGTGCGTCGTTGCTGCGCGGCGCGACCTCGCGCAGGTTGTCCAGGAGCAGATCGGGATAATGCGCGACGGGCTTGACCTTGAGGCTGCTGAACGCCTCGGGCATCAGCCGCATCGACATTTTGCGGTTTTCCAGCATGTATGACACGCCGGAAGGAACACGCAGATTGTCTTCCAGAACGTAGAACTCGCCAGCGCCGGCGCGCACGATATCAACGCCGGCAATGTGGCAATAGATGTCTTCGGCGACATCTACGTCCTGCATTTCCGGGCGGTACTGCGCATTCAGAAAGACCTGCTCGGCCGGCACGATCCCGGCGCGCACAATGTCATGACCGTGATAGATATCGCGGATGAACATGTTGAGAGCGCGTACTCGTTGTGTCAGGCCGGCCGACAGATGGGCCCATTCGTCGGCGGGAATGATGCGGGGAATGAGATCGAAAGGGATCAGCCGTTCGGTACCGGCCTCGTCACCGGCCACAGAAAACGTGATGCCGACGCGGCGGAAACTGAGATCGGCCTCGATCTGCCGCGCCGCCATGGCGTCGGTGGATTCCTGAGTCAGCCACTGTGAAAACCCCGCGTAGTGGGGGCGTACCAGGCCCTGGGCGTCGACCATTTCGTCGTAGGCCGCCGACGGGGCGGATTGTGCATGCAGCATGGGCTCCTCCGTATCCTGCGCGGGCCTGCCGCGTGATCCGGATGGAGCCTGCGGCCCGACAGGGGGCGCTGGGTGCGTGCGCCATATCAAACTGATAAGCAACCCTTGTGCCAGATCTGACCGGGCCTGATACGGCCCGCGCCTGTGCATTTCCCTTGTAGCAGAGGAGGCGCGCGAGGAGTGAGAGGGTTGCCCCTAGGGTAATTAATGCACCGTTGTGGTGCATGCACCAATTCAACGCAGCACAAACGATCCCACGACTCCCCCGGAGGGTGCACCTGGTCCCAGCAGTGGCGGCTCGGGCAGCCATCCATCGGGCGTCAGAACCGCGTCCAGACGTTCGTCGTGTGGGGCCGGCTGGTAGTCCTCATCCAGCAGGCCCTCGTTCCAGGCAATACCGATAGCGGTGAACTCGTGGCCGGCTTGCCGCAAGTCGGCCAGCGTCCGGTCGTAATAACCGCCGCCATAGCCCAGGCGGTCGGCCTGATCGGTATAGCCGAGCGTGGGGACCAGGATGACGTCGGGGCGCAGCGCCGGCCGATCGGCTGACGGTTCCTGGACATTAAAAGGGCCGCACTCCAGCGTATCGCCAGGTGTCCAGGCACGAAACTCCAGCGGGGCGTCCGTGTCGCGGATTGCCGGCAGGGCGATGGCGATGCCGGCGTCTGCCCATTGTTGCAGCAATGGACGTAGATCAGGCTCGCCCGCCAGAGGCCAGAAGGCCGCCACGGTTGCAGGCACCTTTGTTCCTTGCCTGGCCGATTGTTCCCGCACCGCATTGAGCCAGGTGAACAGCCGGCCGCGCATGAGCAGGCCGCCGCGGCTGCGTTGCGACTCGGGAATGTCATTACGGGCTTGCCGTAATCGCGCGCGTAGCGCGACTGCGTTATTCTGTGCGGTATTTTGAGTGTTCATTCGGATCGGCGATGCGGCAGTGGCTTGAATCAAGACGTTATCAGAAATCTGCGGTTCCCGAGCCCCGCCGGGCAGGGATGCCGGGCCGCGTCGATCGGCGCGCCAGCCGCTGGCTGCCGGCGCTGGCTTTGATTACCGTTGCGTGTTCGTCCGTGGATGCCCAACAAGGGCACGGCACGCCTGCGGCGCGCACTCAGCCAGCTCAGGCGAGCATTCACATCCCTGCAGTAAAGTTGGCCGGGCTGCCTCCAACGCCGCAGACATCGGCCTTTCAGGCGGTCCTGGCGGCGCGCGACGCCAACGACCGCAAGCAATGGTCGGTGCTCGGTATGACCGTTCCACAGGCGCGCGGCGATGTATTGGGCGACTATCCCCAGTTCTGGCTGTTGAACTATCAAGTGTGGAATGCGCCAAGCAGCGCTTTTCCCAAAGCCGAGGTGACGCGGTTTTTGCAGGAAAACAGCAATACCTATCTAGGCGAACGCCTGCGTGGCAACTGGATCTTGTCCGCGACGCGCCGTGGCGATTTTGAAACCGCTCGAGATTTGGGCGATATTCCGAATGCGGGTTCGCAAACGCAATGCGCCATACTTGAGGCCCGTCATATGACGGGGCAGCGCGCGACGGCAAAGCAGGCCTTGGCCGTGTTCCAGCCGGGGAAAGACTGCTGGAATCTATACGATCAGTTGGTTGCCGACGGTGTCCTGGGATGGGATGAAATCCAACCGCAATTGCGGGAGGCCATCGAGAGCAACCGCACAGGCGACGCCCGCAAGTTCGCCGCCTATATCTTCGAGCCCAAGGATCAGAAAGCCTACGATGCGCTGATGAAAAGCCCGATGAAGTGGCTGACCCGGCAAGATCATCAGCGAATAGGGCGTAATGAAAAAGAACTGACCGCCATTGCGCTGGCGCGTCTTGCGCGGCAGGACATCGACGTCGCCGACAGCTACTTGCGTCGCGAATGGGCCAACAACCTGTCCAAATCCGATTTGGCCTGGGTCCGCAGCCAATATGCCTTGATCCTGGCATTGAATCTCGATAGCCGTGCCGATAGCTGGTATCGCGAAGCCGGCAATACCGTTGCGCTGACTGAATACAACGGGGCGTGGCGGGTGCGTTCGGCGCTGCGTCAGCCGAAAATCGATTGGCGCTGGGTAGAAGAGTCAATCGAGCATATGCCCAAGACACAACAAGAAGAACCTGTCTGGGTCTATTGGAAAGCGCGTGCCGATGCCGCGCGCGGCCGTCATGAGCAGGCCAAACGCGGTTACGCCAGCATCGCTGATCAATACCATTTTTATGGGCAACTGGCGTCCGAGGAGCTGGGGCGCAGCATCACAGTTCCTGCTCGGCCGGCCCCTGTGACCGACGCGGAAATGAATGAGGCCCGCGCCAATGCCAGCCTGCGCCGCGCGGTGCATCTATTCCGCTTGGGGTGGCGCTCGGAGGCTGTGGGCGAGTGGAATTTCGCCCTGCGGGGGATGTCGGATCGGCAGTTGTTGGCCGCTGCAGAGCTGGCACGCGCCGAAGACATCTACGATCGGGTGGTCAACACCTCCGAACGCACGCAAAACGAAGTCGACTTTACGCAACGCTACATCGCGCCTTTTGAGGGCCGTGTGACGGCGCAAGCGAATGCGATTGCCTTGGACCCTGCCTGGGTCTATGGCCTGATCCGTCAGGAATCGCGCTTTGTCATGAATGCGCGCTCGCATGTCGGTGCATCGGGCTTGATGCAATTGATGCCCGCCACCGCCAAATGGGTGGCCCGCCAGATCGGCATGGCGGATTTCACGCCGTCCAGCGTCAATGATTTCGATACCAACACCAAGCTGGGCACCAACTACCTGAGCATCGTGCTCAATGGCCTGGATGGCTCACAGGTGCTTGCCAGCGCGGGCTACAACGCCGGTCCGGGGCGACCGAAAACCTGGCGCGCGACCTTATCGCATCCTGTAGAGGGCGCCATTTTTGCAGAGACGATTCCGTTCACGGAGACGCGTCTCTACGTCAAGCACGTGTTGTCCAACGCGACCTACTATGCTGCCCTGTTTTCTGGTCAACCGCAGTCGCTGAAAGCGCGTTTAGGGCGCATCGAGCCGACCAGCGCCGTACGTACCGCAGAGGTGCAGTGATGGTGTCGGCGAGCACGCCGGCCATGTCTGTGGCCGCCGCCGTTCAAGGGTTGGCCGCGGATCCTGTTGTGACAGGCTTGCAGGTGTATATCGTTGGCGGGGCCGTGCGCGATGCATTGCTGGGCCTGCCTGCCGGCGACCGCGATTGGGTGGTCGTCGGCGCAACACCGGAGGACATGGCGCGCCGCGGATTTACTCCCGTGGGCGGCGATTTTCCCGTGTTCCTGCACCCGCGCACCAAAGAGGAATACGCGTTGGCGCGCACTGAGCGCAAGTCGGGGCGCGGCTATAAGGGTTTCACCTTTTATACCGGCGCCGACGTGACCTTGGAACAAGATCTGCAACGCCGCGACCTGACGGTCAATGCGATTGCCTGCACGCCGGATGGACAACTGCATGATCCCTTGAATGGGGTGCACGATATTCAGGCCCGTGTGCTGCGGCATGTCGGCGACGCGTTTGCCGAGGACCCGGTGCGGATCTTGCGCCTGGGGCGTTTTGCCGCGCGCTTCGGCGATTTCACAGTGGCAGATGAGACCTTGGCTTTATGCCGCCGCATGGTCGCCGCCGGCGAGGCCGACGCGCTGGTCGCCGAACGTGTCTGGAAAGAACTCTCGCGCGGCCTGCAGGCGAAGACGCCGTCGCGCATGTTGCAGGTTCTGGCCCAGTCGGATGCGCTTGCGCGCGTCATGCCGGAACTGCAGCAGATCGACATCGTGGGCAGCGATCTGGATCGCGCATCGCAAGCCACCTTGGCGGTGGCAGGGCGTTATGCCTTGTTGTGCCGTCTCACCCCAGAACGTGATGCACTGAGCCGGCGACTACGTGTGCCCTCCGAGTGCGCAGATCAGGCGCGATTGCTACCGATGTTGCTCGACGGTTTCGACGCGGCAGACGCGGATGCGCAATTGCGTTTGATCGAGCAAACCGATGCGTTGCGCAAGCCCGAGCGATTCATCGCATTGCTGCAGACGGCTGCGATCGTGCATGACGGAGACGATGCGGTATGGCGATTGCGGCTGGACGCTGCCCGTGCCGTCGATGCAGGGGCCATTGCGCGGCAATGTGCTGCAGACCCGCAGCGTATCAAGAGCGCGGTTCGCGCTGCGCGCTTGCAGGCGCTGATCGATTTGCCTCACTAGCAGAACGTCCGGCGCCACGTTCAGTGTGATGAGGAATCGATCAGACTATCGACATCGAAATTGACGTGGCGTCGCCGAGCCACGTGGTGCCGTGCCGTTTGTTGCGCCGATATCAAAGCGCAGCCAATCGGTCCGCGCGCTTGAATCCTTGCAGGGGTGTTGTGATGCCGCGTCCTACTGCCAGCACTTTGAACAATTCCCCCATCTCCGATTCGCTCAGCAGTTTCTGTACGGGGGCGATCGCCTGCGCATAACCGCGTGCGTCGGCCGGGTCGTATTGCGCGAGCAGTTCCGTCAGTCCGGCGTTCATCAGAAACCGTGCCTGCGAGGTATAGCCCAGCACTTGCAGACCGGCCTCATGCGCTGCATCCGCCATCGCGGTGAAGTCGACGTGTGCCGTGATGTCCTGCACGCCAGGCGCGATCAACGGATCCGCGTGCGCGTGATGGTGCAGGTGGCACATCAGCGTGCCGCCCGCCCGCTGCGGGTGATAGTACTCATTGCGTGGAAAGCCATAGTCCACCAGCAATGCGGCGCCGTGCGTCAGCCAGCGGCCCATTGCGCGCATCCATGCTTCGGCTTGCAGATTGATCTCGGAGGTATATCCAGGCAGGCTCGGCATGCGAGCCGCGACCGCTTGGGCAAGTTCGAGGCTGGCGGGGCGGTCTTGCCAGATAAAGTCACCGTTGGCATCCAGGGCTACGCCACGTTCCAGTACGGTGGCCTCCGGGCTCCAGCAAAAGAGCGATACCGGCATGGCGTCGAGCACTTCGTTGGCCAACACACAGCCCGAAAAACTCTCTGGCAGTGCGTCCAGCCATTGGATCCGGTCACCGTACGATGCCAAGCGCGTCTGTTGGCGCGCACGCAGATCGGCGGATACCTCGATGATGCGATATTGCGCGGGCAGACCGAGGCGATCGAGTTCGCTCAAGACACTATCGGCAAGCGCGCCAGTCCCCGCACCGAATTCCAGCACCGTGCTGGTCTCTGTGTCGTTCAGTACTTGAGCGGCTTGCCGGGCCAGTGTGTGGCCAAACAGCGGCGTGAGCTCCGGGGCCGTCACAAAATCGCCTTGGGCGATGGGAATGCCGCGCGCGTCTGTGGCGGCGGTAGAGGCGAGCTTGATCGTTCCCGCTGTGTAATACCCCAGGCCCGGCGCATACAGTGCTTGCGCCATCCATTGATCGAACGGCAACCAGCCGCCGGACGCCTCGATGGTGCGTCGCAAATGCGCAGCAGTGCGTGAGCTGTGCTGTGCGCTGTCTGGGTCCAGCGCAGGAAGGGAAGAGGAAGCCGGGCGATGCATGAACGTGATCCGTTACTCCAAGAGCCCCCGGCATCCATGCCGAGGACGAAAGGGGCGCAGTGGCAAAACTGCGGGATTATTGGATTGTCCCATGTTGGGCGCATTCGCACGTCGCACGAGGCCCGAACGTGACACTGCCCGCCGCGCCGTCAGAAACGGCAGGGCGGGCAGTGTGGAGGCTATCGCGAAACGGCAGTCAATTCAGGGGCCGTTTTTTGATGGGCGCCAGCGAGGTCAGGGAAGCCGTCGCAGACGTCGTCGTGAACTTAGTCGCGACGTGCGCCGGCGGGCTTGCCAAAACGCTTGCCCGGGCCGCCGTCGCGCTGGGCGAACGGCTTGGACGAGGGACGAAAACCGCTGGGACGACGCTCTGCGCCGCGGAATTCGCCTTCGGCGCGGGCACGGGGGCGGAATTCACCACGGGCTTGAAACTCGCCGCGAGGTTTGAATTCACCGCGTTGGCCATCGCGTTGCGGACGGTCACCAAAACCTGCGGTCGGTTGGGCATCGCGTTCAGCACGCCAGTCGCCACGTTGCGGACGATCGCCGAACGAGCGGGCAGGACGGCCGCCTGCGGGACGCTCGTCACGGCCACGCCAGCCGCCTTCGCGCGGTTGAAATTCACCGCGCGGGCCGCCCGAACGGGCTTGGAAGTCGCCACGGGGCTTGAATTCACCGCGAGGCTGGAATTCGCCACGGGGTTTGAATTCACCACGGGGCTGGAATTCACCGCGGGGCTGGAAATCGCCACGCGGCTTGAACTCGCCACGCGGTTGGAATTCGCCACGGGCACCGCCGTCGCGGGATTTATGCTCGCCGCCGCGCCAGCCGCCTTCACGGGGACCTTCAGCACGGGCACCACCATGGCTGCCACGGCCTTCGCGGAACGGGCGATCGCCGCCACCGAAGCCGCCGGGGCGCTTGCCAAACGGTTTGCCGCCACGGCCAGCGCCGCCGCCAGTAAAGGGACGCGGCGTGCGCTTGGGTTCCAGACCGGCGATGGTTTCCGGCGTGATGGATTGGCCGATGTAGTGCTCGATGCGGCGGACCTTGTGGCGTTCGGAGTGCGTGGCCAGTGTGAATGCTTGACCATCCCGGCCGGCACGGCCGGTACGGCCGATACGGTGCACGTAGTCTTCGGCTTGCATCGGCAGATCGAAGTTGACGGCGTGGCTGATGCCTTGCACGTCAATGCCGCGCGCTGCGACGTCGGTCGCAACCAGAATACGCAATTGGCCGCGTTGCAACTGGGTCAGCGTGCGGGTGCGTTGGCGCTGGTTCATGTCACCGTGCAGCGCTGCAGCGGCAAAGCCCTGGTCGGCCAGGCGGTCTGCCAGATCGTCGGCGCCGCGTTTGGTGGCGGTAAAGACGATGGCTTGATCCAGCTTGGCATCGCGCAGGACGTGATCCAGCAATTGCATCTTGTGGCTGGCGTCGTCGGCGTACAGCAGGCTTTGCGTAATGTTGGTGTGCTTGTCTTTGTGGCCGGCGATTTCGATGCGTTGAGGTTCACGCATCATGGCCGCGGCCAGCTTGGCCACGGTGCCATCCAGCGTTGCCGAGAACAACAAGGTTTGGCGTTCCTGGGGCAAGCGGGCGACGATGGTTTCGATGTCCTCGATAAAGCCCATGTCCAACATGCGGTCGGCTTCGTCCAGCACCAGCGTGTGGACCGTGTTCAGCTTGACGCGACCGGCCTTCAGGTGATCGAGCAGACGGCCTGGCGTGGCAACCAGCACGTCGACGCGACGCGACAGGGCTTTCAATTGGGCGCCATAGGGCATGCCGCCCACCACAGTGGCGGTACGCAGGCCGGGCAGATTGCGGCCATAGGAGCCGGTGGCTTCGGTGACTTGCAGAGCCAGTTCACGGGTGGGCGTCAGGACCAGCACCTGCACGCCTACGCCCTTGTTGCCGGGCTGGCCAGCGATGCGGTTCAACGCAGGCAGCATAAAGGCAGCGGTCTTGCCGCTACCTGTTTGCGAGGACACCATCAGGTCATGGCCAGCGAGCGCTTGCGGAATCGCGGCGGCTTGAACAGGGGTGGGGGCGGAGAAACCGGCTTCTTGGAGGGCCGACAACAGAGTAGGAGCGAGACCCAGCGTTTCAAAAGACATTACTTGTCCTTGCCGCGTAAAGCGGCGCATGTGCCGGGATAGCCGAAATAAATAGCGGCGAGATCCGGGCGACGGTTGATGGAGCATCGGGCCGACCGGATCAACCGTGCGCACGGCGCGTTTTCTGAAACGCGAGGCGGAAGGAAAGGAGGTCAGGAATCGATGGTGTTCGGCATAAGGTCGGGCAACATTCCCCGACAAACTATGACTGCGAAAACCAATCGCGCAATTACACGCGTATGAAATGCCAGAACAATTTTGTGCAGTGCCGCGACTATAACCTGAATTCCCCTTGGAGTACAGCCCCCTGGTTTTTTTCGATTGCCCAGTCAATAGGGGGTTTTCCCTGGTCAACGAGCCAGGCGTTCACTTTGGCGAAATGTCCGCAGCCCAGAAAGGGAACAGGGGGGCGGCGCGCGGAAAGCGGTGAAGGGTGATTGGCCGTCAATACCAGGTGATTGCTGTTGCTTGGCAGCAACGATTGCTTGGCCTGCGCATGGGCGCCCCAGAGCAGAAAGGCCTTGGGGGCGGGGTCTCGGGCGACCAGGCTGATCAGGGCATCGGTCACGGTTTCCCAGCCGCGCTTGGCGTGCGATGCGGGTTGCCCGTCTTCGACGGTCAATGAGGTGTTCAACAGCAGGACCCCTTGGTCTACCCAGGGGGACAGATCATTGCCTCGGGGCAAGGAGGTGCCCGGGAAATCCTTGGCGATCTCGTTAAAGATATTGCGCAGGCTGGGAGGGCGTTTGCAGTCATCCGGCACAGAAAACGCCAGGCCTTGCGCTTGTCCGGGGCCGTGATAGGGGTCCTGACCCAGAATCACGACTCGAACGTCGGTCGGCGCCAGATGGTCCAGAGCGCGAAAAGGAGTAGCCGGGTACACCACCGCGCCGGCGGCCAGGCGTGCTTCGACGTGGTCGATGATCCCGGAAAGCGCCTGCGCGACGCCAGGAGCCTGAAGGGCGGCCTGCCAGGCTTTGGGTAGATGGCTGGCCTGCGCAGCCAGCGTGTTTTTGTGCAAGCGATTGTCATGTGCCATCGTGGAATTTTGGCACATGCCTGAATCCATCGCCCGCGGTTTGCAGGCGAACGTCCGTCGGGACATCAGAGCTGTAGGCCGAAATGAGGTCCGAGTCAGCATCTGGCATGGCCGTGTGCGCCGCAACGGAAACAGCTTGTAGTCATTTCCGCGTTTCCTCGCACTCCCGTGCGAGACAGGCCTCGCGCGCGGGAGTAAAGTAAAACACGCTATACCGCAGTATCGGCTCGGCGCTCGGAGACATGATTACATGTCGCGGCTGAGCTGTTTTTCAGGAAAGACAACATGAAGTCCCGATTTTGGCGTGCGGCGGCGTTGGCCGTGGCACTGGCGGCATGCAGCGGGCAGGTTTCTGCCCACGGCGGGTACCGCTATCACGGCGGTTATTACGGCGGCTCGGGGTGGTGGATAGGCGGGGCGCTTTTGGGCGCCGGCGTGGCATTGGCGTTGACCAGCGGCCCACGTTACGCATACAGCGGCGTGACCTATACCTCGCCTCCTGTGTATTACTCACCCGGACCGTATGTGGCGCCGCCTGTCACCTACGTGACGCCAGCGCCTGTGGTGACCTATTCAAGGCCGCGCGTGGCCGTGGCGTCATCCAGCCTCAACGTCGTCGCCTATCCAGCCCAGGGCCAAAGCGAAGCCCAGCAGCAACAGGACCGTCTGGACTGCGAAAACTGGGCGATGAACCAGAGTGGGCTGGATCCTGACTACATCACCGAATACACCACGAGTGCCTCGGCTGAGTCTTACACGCGGGCAATGGGAGCGTGTTTCAAGGGCAAGGGATACAGCATCAACTGATGCAGCGTTCGACAAAGTGCCCTCATTACCGGACTGAGGTGAGCAAGAGGCAGCGCATCGGCGAAGAAGTTGCCATGCGCAGATCAAAAACGGCTGCGGCCAGCTCCTTGCTGGAGGCTGGCCGCCGTCGCGATTTACCTATGCCTATCAGCGTATAGGCAGCGCGTACATCAATCCGCCCTGATTCCATTGGGCGTTCAACCCGCGCGCAATTTTCAGTGGGCTGCCCGCACCGACATTGCGATCAAAGCTTTCGCCGTAGTTACCGACCTGTTTGATGATGTGATACGCCCACTTGTCATCCAGGCCCATGTTGGCGCCGGCCCCCGGCGTCACACCGAGAATGCGTCGGACATTGGGATTCGTGCTTTTGGTTTGCTCGTCCACATTCGCCGAGGTAATGCCGTATTCCTCGGCCTCGATCATGGCCGACAATGACCAATGCACGATATTCAGCCAGCGATCGTCGCCTTGGCGCACAAAGGGGCCGAGCGGCTCTTTCGAGATGATTTCGGGCAAGACGAGATAATCATCCGGCTTCTGCAATTTGGAAATCCGGATCGAAGCCAAGCCCGAGGCGTCTGTGCTGAAGACATCGCAGCGGCCCGAGGCAAAGGCATTGACGACTTCGTCGAAGGTTTCGATGACGACGGGTTTGTATTCCACCTTGTGAGCACGTGCCCAGTCGGCCAAGGTGTTTTCGTTGGATGTGCCCGTTTGCAGGCAGATCGTTGCGCCGTTGAGCTCGGTCGCGCTTTTCACGCCCAGCGATTTGGGCACAAGAAAGCCTTGGCCGTCATAGAAATTGATGCCCGCATGGATCAGGCCCAGTGCCGTGTCACGCTGTTGCGTGACGGTCGTGTTGCGTGTCAACACATCGATTTCGCCCGATTGCAGCGCGGTGAAGCGTTGCTGCGAATTCAACGGCACAACTTTGAACTTGGTGGCGTCCCCAAAGACAGCGGCAGCGACGGCGCGGCACAGGTCCACGTCCAGGCCGCGCCAGACTCCCTTGGCGTCGGGCGCTGAAAAACCCGCAAAACCTGTGGTGGTGCCGCAGCGGACTTCCCCGCGTTTCTTGACGACGTCCAGTGTGGCGGCTTGTGCGCCAGCGAATGTGCCGAGCAGCAACGCGGCAGCGATTAGTCCTTTCGTGATCTTCATAGTTGCTTCCCCTCTACCCAAGCCGACGATCAAAGTGGCCCGACTGTGCGAATCCGGCAGCGTAACGCGCTTGTCCAAGCTTGCCAAATAACGGGATGGAATAAGGATTCTATGCGGTGGCGAGGTGGCACGAGTCTAAACGGGCACGGCCACCTCTGCTGCTCAGTGCCAGAGCAAGGCGTTCATGGCTTCGACCAGACGATCGCGATAACGCGACAGCAACTGCCGGGTTTGTGCCTGTTTCGCGTGCCAGTCCGCAGATTCCGTGCCCGGCGCCACGCGAGGCGCGGCCCAGATCGCGTCTGGGTAGTGCCGGTCTCCATGCCAGCGCGGTATGACGTGCCAATGCAGATGCGGCACCATGTTGCCTAGCGATGCCAGATTGATTTTGTCTGGCGCAAGGATGTCGCGCTGGACTTGTTCCACGGTATAGACAGCCCGCATCATCAAGTCGCGCCCGCGGGTGGACAGGCTGGTCATTTCCGGCAGATGGCCGTGCCAGATGACGCGCGTGAAGCCCGGGTAATCGGCATCGTCGACCTCGATGACACGCAGGTGAGTGCCGCGCCACAGTACGGTGCCGCCGTCTTCGCGGCAGAGAGGGCAGTTCGGATCGCGTGCGCTCACAGGGTTTTCCGGTATTGAATGAAGCCAGGTTGATCGGCCACGTGGTCGTAGAGCTGCCGCGCGGTGGTATTGGTTTCGTGAGTCAGCCAATAGACGCGAGCGGCTTTGGCAGCACGAGCCTGTGCGTAGACATGCTCGATCAGATGACGGCCATGGCCGCCGCCGCGTACGTCCGGGGCGACAAACAAATCCTGCAAATAACAATAATCGCCGGGCGTCCAGGTCGACCGATGAAATATCCAATGCACCAGCCCCACGGCCCGTCCATCGTGATAGGAAAGCGCGGCATGGACAGGCTCGGCGGGATCGAGCATTCGAGTCCAGGCCGTACGCGTGGCGGTCTCGGGGATATCGACCTGATAAAACGCTTGATAGCCTTTCCATAACGGCAGCCAAGCTTCGAAATCGGCATCGGAAACGGGGCGAATATCGGGAGATTGAGCCATGAGGGTGGTCACCAGAGAAGTTACAGGGTTTGTTCCAGGACTGCGACAATGTTTTTTAGCACGTGTATGCGAGCATAGCGTTTGTCGTTGGTCCCGATGACGTGCCACGGCGCATGGTCCGTATCGGTACGCGCCAGCATATCGTTGGCGGCACTGGCATATTGGTTCCATTTCTCGCGATTGCGCCAATCGTCGGGCGTGATCTTGAAATTCTTGAACGGCGAACGTTCGCGCTCTTGAAAACGCTGCAGCTGTTCTTCGGGGGTAATGGCCAGCCAGAACTTCAGCACAATGGCGCCGTGATCGGTCTGTTGGCGTTCAAAGTCGTTGATCTCTGCGTAGGCGCGCCGCCACTCTGCGCTCGAGGCAAAACCTTCGACTCGCTCGACCAGCACGCGGCCGTACCAGGAACGGTCGAAAATGGCGATGCGGCCATGCCGCGGCATGTGACGCCAGAATCGCCACAGATAGGGGTGCATCAATTCGTCAGGCGTGGGCGCGCTGATGGGATGGATATCGACTTGCCGCAGGTCGAGTGCCCGTGTCACGCGGCGAATGGCGCCGCCTTTGCCAGCGGCATCCTGCCCTTCGAAGACCAGGATCAAAGCCCGTTTTTTGAACGCGTCTGATCGGACTGCGCGAGCGAGCTGGCCTTGCAGCAAGCCGAGCGCCGACTCGTAATCGTCCTTGTCGATTTTGGTGTGGTAATCGAGCTGTCCCAGGCGATCAGGGCTGCGTCGCCCGGCGAGAGCGGGTGCACTGAAGACCTGTGCCTTGGGCGTGGGAGAACGCTGCTGCAGCGCGTGCAGCACAGCCTGTGCCGTGCGCACTGCCCGAATGCGCTCGTCTGCGCTGGGGATGATGGTCCAGGGAGCGTGGGCAGGGTTCAGGCGTTCAATGACATGCTGGCCCGCACGGTAGATCCGATCATACTTTTTGTGGACTTTACGATCGGCTGGCTTGACCTGCCAGGCAGTTTCCGGGCTGGATAGCAGCATTTTGGTGCGGTCGGCTTGAGCCTGGGCCGACAGGTGATACCAGAGCTTGATGATCTGTACGCCCTCGGCGGCGAGCCCAGCCTCGAAGCGATCAATCGCTTCGGCGTAGGCTGTCATTCGACGCGGCCGTGGTTTTTTGCGCGATGCTTCGAGTAACAGCGGTGCGTACCAGGAGCCGAACACAATGCCGATTCTCCCCTTGGCCGGCAGTTCATTCCAGTAGCGCCAGAACGGCGGGCGCTCCTGCTCATCGAACGTGGGCGCACCGAACGCCAGGGTCTGAATATGGCGAGGATCCATCCACTCGTTGAGCAAATTGATGGCGGCGCCTTTGCCTGCCCCGTCTATCCCGGCTACGACGATCAGCAGACTGCGATCCGCTCGTTCGAGCTGTCGATATTGCGCCTTGAGCAAAGCAGTTCGCAACCGCGGCTCTTGCGCCTCAAACTCGTCTTCGGACAGCGAGGGGTCGGACTGGGCTTCTGCAAACATAGATGACATCTCGGTGTGAATGAGGAGATGTCCGATGGTGCAGGATATCGAAAAGGGGCACAAGCAAATCATGGCGCGCGAGGCCGCCCGAGAACTAGCGTTCTGTCATGCTGAAAAGCCAAAATCGGCAACCATGGATTTCATGGAACAAGAGCATGGGGTGGGTTACTCATGGGGGCCATATTGGTGTTGTTTGTGGCGATTTTCCCATGAGTTAACAGGAGTAAACCAAATGAACGTGATGAGTTCAGTGACCATCGGTGCGTCCCTGCTGCGGCACGCCCACAGTTCAATGACCGTCGGCGCGGCCCTGCTGCGCAACGCCTATAGTCCGCAGGCCGACGCCCAGACGGCGCGGATCCAGCCGCGCAGCGATAGCGACGTGCGTGAAAGCTATAACGCGGCAGTCAGCAAGGCCTATGAGGCCTTCGCCAAGGAAGCTGCGGTCTTTCATGACGAACAGCAATGCTTTGGCGACGAATTGGCGCGCAAGGCGTTCAACATGCGGGACGAGATCAAAAAGGCCCATCAGGCCGAAACCTCCTGGCTGGGGCAGGCAGGCATCTGGATTCGTAACCTCCTGATGTACGGCTCGGACAATGCCACCTACGAGGGGCTGAGCAAGAAGAAAAACCCCGAGGAAATCGCCTACTCGGCGTTTAAAACCAATGGGCGCGACCTGGGGCTGACCGGCAACGGTTTCGGCGATATTCTGGACACCTGGAATGCCATCAAGGCCGACAGCGATTTGTACCCCGAGCACATCACGCCTGCGATGGTCGCTGCCTTCAAGGCGCAGCCCCGTGGACAGGTCGATGTGGTCGCGATTCTGGCAGCCCGCACGGCTGTTGTGACGAGCAGCGAAATGCAGGCCGGCAACGCAGTCGACGTTCTGTCGTCGGATGAGGTCGATATCACCACCACCATGGCGGCGCGCCCGGCGAGTCCTGGCGTTTTGTCGAAAGACGATCTGATCGTTTCGATGATGACGCATACGCCGCGCCGCAACTTCGCTGCCTATATCTGAGCCAACGAGTCTGAGCCAAAGAGCAATAGGCCCGCGGCGATGGGCCGATTGCACACCAGTCTGAGTCTAGGCGCTGTCAGTCGTAAGACCGTACATCATCGATGACTTTGCCATCATTGGGCAGGCTGCCCGCGTCAGCCCATTGCACGTCGGCACGCAGTTTGGTGATGTCACGGGCCGAGGTGGCGATACGTTCGGCCAGGGATTCGGAGTGTTCGTCGGCCTCGACCTGAAGCACCATGCGGTCGCTGCCCATTTGTCCGCTGACGACCAGCCTCGCTCGGTGGATTTCTGGGTGGCGCGCCAGGATTTCAGCCACCTGCGAGGGATGTACAAACAGGCCTCGGACTTTGGTGGTCTGATCGGCGCGGCCCATCCAGCCCTTGATGCGCAGATTCGTGCGGCCGCACGGCGATGTGCCGGGCAGTACGGCAGACAGGTCGCCGGTGCCGAAACGCACCAAGGGATAATCGGGATTCAGCGTCGTGACGACGACTTCTCCGACCTCGCCGTCGGGCACCGGTATGCCGGTGCCGGGACGCACGATCTCCAGAATGATTTCTTCGCCGACGACCAGCCCTTCGCGGGCTGGCGTTTCAAACGCAATCATGCCGAGGTCGGCGCTGCCGTAGGCTTGGTAGCCGTCAATGCCGCGCGCTGTGAGCCAATCGCGCAGCGACGGGGGAAAGGCCTCGCCCGATACGAGCGCACGGCGCAACGACGGTAATGTCACGCCCAACTCATCAGCTTTTTCCAAAATGATTTTCAGAAAACTCGGCGTGCCCAGATAGCCGCTGGGCGCCAGATCGGCAATGGCTCGGACTTGTTGTTCGGTCTGGCCTGTGCCGCCGGGAAAGACCGTGCAACCCACCGCGTGAGCCGCAGTTTCCATCATCGAGCCGGCAGGGGTGAAATGGTACGAAAAGCAGTTGTGCGCCAACTCGCCTGACCGGAAACCAGCAGCATAGAGCGCGCGCGCAAAACGCCAATAATCGGCGCGGCTGCTTTCCGGTTCGTAGATCGGACCAGGCGACGCAAACACGCGCAGTGCTTGTCCCCAACCTATGGTTGAAAAGCCGCCAAATGCCTTGGTAGCACTGGCAGGACGGTTGCTGGCACGACTATGTTGCTGTTTCTCCAGCAGCTCGTGCTTGCGCAAAACGGGGAGCGCTGCGAGTGCCTGACGCGAGGCCACGCTGCGTGGATCGACGCCGTGCAATTGTTCGGCAATGGCAGGCGCGCGGGCCATGGCGTGTGCAACCACACCCGGCAGCGCTGCCATCAGATCGCGTTCGCGCTGCTCGGGGGCGCGGGTTTCCAGTGCATCAAAAAACGCAGGCATGTGATCGCACTCTATGAAAGGCCAAAAGGCGTAAACAAAGGCACTAATGCAAAGGCATTAAGGGTCAAGCCAGCCAGCGTTTGCGGCGCCGGTAGAACTTGTTATCACGAAAGCTTTTTCGTTCACCGCTGGAGATTCCCAGGTAGAACTCTTTCACGTCTTCATTGCGGCTGAGTTCACCGGCATCGCCGTCCATCATGACGCGCCCGTTTTCCAGGATGTAGCCGTAGTCGGCATAGCGCAACGCAATGTTGGTGTTCTGCTCGGCAAGCAGGAAACTCACCCGTTCCCGTTGGTTCAGGTCTCGCACAATTTCGAAAATCTCTTCGACGATCTGCGGCGCCAACCCCATGGAAGGCTCGTCGAGCAAAATCATGTTGGGATTGGCCATCAGCGCGCGGCCGATTGCAGTCATCTGCTGTTCTCCGCCCGAGGTATAGCCGGCCTGGCTCGTACGCCGCTGCTTCAGGCGCGGAAAATATTGATAGACGCGGTCCAAGGCTGCCGCCGTTTCGCCACGGCTGAGGTCTCGGGTGTAGGCGCCCGTCAGCAGGTTGTCCTCAATGGTCAGATGGGCGAAACAATGGCGGCCCTCCATGACCTGTACGACGCCGCGTTTTACCAGCTCGGCAGGCGAGAGTTGGTCGATGCGTTGGCCTCGGTATTGAATGGAGCCTTTTGTGACATCGCCGCGTTCGCCCTTCAACAGATTCGACACGGCGCGCAGCGTGGTGGTCTTGCCTGCGCCATTAGCGCCCAGCAAGGCGACGATGCGGCCTTCGGGGACTTGCAGCGAGACACCTTTCAGCACCAGGATCACGTGGTTGTAGATGACCTCGATACCATTGACGTCCAGCAACGGCGCAGCGATGTCGGGTGCCGTTGCCTTGGCTGTCCCCGGGTTTGCAATCGGGGCGCCAGCCACGGAGGCAGGTTGGGCAGTGTTTGCAGCAGTCATAGCAGTTCCTGCGTGGTAGCCGCCAGCGCGCGAAGCGCCGGCGGCTGGTTCACATCAACCTTCGCACTTGCGAGGCGTGATGTTCTTCTCTTTGGCGTATTTCTCTGCGGCCTCTTTCACCAGCGGCCCGGTAATCGCCTTGTCGGCCTGGTACCAGTCGGAAACGACTTTGAAGTCCTTGCCATCCCATTGCACGATGCGCGCCCAGTCATCACCCATGTGGTTGCTGCAAGAGGTTTTCACCGGACGCATGATGTCGCCAAAGCCCAATTCATTCAGGCGTTCCTGAGTCAGGTTCAGGTTTTCAAAACCCCAACGGACTTGTTCGGGCGTCATGTGCTTGCCTTTGCCGAATTTCTCCTGCGCAGCGCGGATGGCTTCGACCTGCAGCATCGAGATCATCATGCCGCGGGTGTGCGCGATCGTCCCGAGCGTGGAGCTGCCCGACGCGTCGCTGCCCTGGCCTTTGTCGTAGACGAACTTTTTCAAGTCTTCGTAGACCTTGCCCTGGGCTGCGCTGTTGTGGATGGTGATCGCGTTATAGCCTTTGGCAACCGCGCCCAGGTCTTTGACGTCGCCTTCAGAGCCTGCCCACCAGATGGCATACATTTTTTCGCGCGGATAGCCGGTGGCCTGGGCCTCGCGTATCGCCGTCGGCGTCATGATGCCGGCGCTCCACAACAGCACGTAGGCGGGACGCGATTGGCGGATTTGCAGCCAGGTGGACTTTTGCTCTACCCCTGGCGCAGTGACCGGGTAGAGCAGCAGTTCGAAGCCTTCCTTGGCCGCGCGTTTTTGCAGCAATGCGATGGGCTCTTTGCCGTAGGGCGAGTCATGGTAGACCAGGGCGATCTTTTTACCCTTGAGCTTGTCCATGCCGCCTTCTTTCTTGGCGATATCCTGGATCATGACGTCGGCCGCCGTCCAATAGGTGCCGAGCAAAGGGAAGTTCCATTCAAAGACACTGCCGTCAACCGATTGCGAGAGGCCGTAGCCCATCGTTTCTACGGGGACCTTGTCGACGATGGCTTTGTCCGTCACGGCAAAGGTGATGCCTGTGGATTGGGTGTCAAAGCCCGATGCGCCGCCGCTCTTGCCCTTCAGGCGCTCGTAGCATTCCACACCACGATCCGTGGCATAAGCCGTTTCGCACTCTTCGTAGGTGATCTTGACGCCGTTGACGCCGCCATCGCGGGCATTGACGAGTTTCAGATAGTCCAGTTTTCCGTCGGCCCACGGAATGCCCAGCGGTGCAAACGAGCCGGTGCGATACACCAAGAGCGGAACAAACTGCTCTTCAGCCGCCAACACCGGCGCGGCGGCGCTGAGGGCGCCTGTGGCGGCCAGGCAGGCCGCTGCCCATTTCAAGTTAAGACGCTTCATCTCCATTTACCTCCTGCTTGGTGTGGTTGACACCAGGATTGGCCCGGTCTGAAGCCGGGTAGTCAAAGAGGCTGCTGCTTCGCGGACGGCGGGCGGCAGCCGGGAACAGTACGCAACATCAATGCGGGAAAGGCCAGATTCGCAGTTTCTCTTTTGCGATACCCCAGAGCCGGGCCAGACCATGCGGCTCGGCAATCAGGAAAAACACAATCAATGCACCAAAAACCATGTGTTCGACGTGCGCCGCCGTGTCCACCGACAGCGAGAGCCCCAGCATGTGCGGCACATTGGTCAGTGCGACAGGCACCAACACGATAAAGGCCGCGCCAAAGAAGCTGCCGACGATAGAGCCTAGTCCGCCGATGATCACCATGAACAACAGTTGGAACGAGCGCGCCAGGTCAAAGGCCAAGGGTTCCCACGACCCGAGATGGATATAGCCCCACAACGCGCCGGCGACGCCGACGATGAACGAGCTGACGGCGAATGCAGTGAGCTTGGCGTACATGGGGCGGATACCGATCACCGCAGCGGCCACGTCCATGTCACGGATGGCCATCCACTGGCGGCCGATGGCCCCGCGCACCAGATTCTTGGCCAGTAGCGCGAACACGACGACGAAACACAGAACGAGCAGGTAGCGTTGCAGAGCGGTTTGCACCGGCATGCCAAACGCGGTGAGGGGCGGCACCGATACGCTGCCCGACGATGAGTAATTCGTAAAAAACGGGATGCGTAAAAATGCCCAGTCGACAAAGAACTGTGCTGCCAATGTGGCGACTGCCAGATACAGTCCGCGGATACGCAAACTGGGAATGCCGAACAACACGCCCACGAGGGTAGCAAAGCAGCCGCCCAGCAATATCTGTATCACCAGCGGCATGCCGGGAAAGCGCACGCCAAAGTTCCATGCCGCATACGCGCCTACCGCCATAAAGGCGCCCGTGCCCAGCGAAATCTGGCCGCAATAGCCCACCAGGATGTTCAGGCCCACCGCCGCCAGCGACAAGATCAAAAACGGGATCAGAATGGCGCGCAGAAAATAATCGCTGGCCAACATGGGGACTGCAATAAAGGCCACTGCCAGCAGCAGCACCATGAAAATGCGGTCCTGGCGGATCGGAAAGATCTGCTGGTCGGCGCGATAGCCCGTCTTGAATTGGCCGTTTTCGCGATAGAACATGATGTTTCCCTCAGACCCGATCGATGATTTTCTCGCCGAACAGCCCTTGCGGACGGAACAGCAGGAAGACAAGCGCCAACACGTAGGCGAACCAGATTTCGATGCCACCGCCTACTAGAGAGCCCAGATACACCTCTGACAGTTTTTCTCCTACACCGATGATGAGCCCGCCGAGAATGGCGCCGGGCACCGAAGTCAGTCCTCCCAGAATCACCACAGGCAAGGCCCGCAATGCCGCCGTGGATAAGGTGAACTGCACGCCGAATTTCGAGCCCCAGATAATGCCGGCGACGAGCGCGACCAAACCTGCCACGCTCCAGACAATGACCCAGATGCGGTTGAGCGGGATACCGATGGATTGAGCGGCCTGGTGATCATCCGCGACCGCACGCAGCGCGCGCCCTGTGCTGGTGTATTGAAAGAAAACGGCCAGCGCGGCAACAAGCAAGGCGGCGACGACCGCGGCGGTCAGGTCCTCCAGGTTGATCAGGACACCGCCTTCAAAGACCGATTCCAAAATAAAGGCCGGGTCTTTAGGCATGCCTACATCGATGCTGTAGACCGAACTGCCAAAGGCGATCTGCCCCATGCCATCGAGGAAATAGCTGATGCCCAGCGTTGCCATGAGGAGCGTGGTGGCCTCCTGGTTGACGAGATGGCGCAGCACATAACGTTCGATCACTACCGCCAGCACAAACATCAGCAAGGCACTGACGATGAATGCCAGGACATTGGCCAACAGCAGATTCTCGAATCCCAGCCATTGCGGAATCCATTCCGAGAAACGCGCCATCGACAGCGCCGCGACCAATACCATCGCGCCCTGCGCAAAGTTGAATACGCCCGATGCCTTGAATATCAGCACAAATCCCAAGCCGATCAGCGCATACAACATGCCGCTCATCAAGCCGCCGAACAAGGTTTCTAGAAAAAATCCCATGGTTCTGTTTCCGCCTTGGTGCTAGTGCGATACGCCCAGGTAGGCTTGAATGACGGCCTCGTTGGAGCGAACCTCATCGGGTTTGCCATCGCCGATTTTCTTGCCGTAATCCAGAACCACGACGCGATCGGAAATGTCCATGACCACGCCCATATCGTGTTCAATCAGCACGATGGTGGTGCCAAACTCGTCATTGACGTCCAGGATAAAGCGGCTCATGTCCTGCTTTTCTTCGATATTCATGCCCGCCATGGGCTCGTCCAGCAGCAGCAGGCGCGGCTCCATTGCCAATGCGCGTCCCAGGTCCACGCGCTTTTGCAAACCGTAGGGCAGACGGCCCACGGGGGTTTTGCGATAGGCCTGGATTTCCAGAAAATCGATGATGTTTTCGACAAACTCGCGATGCCGGATTTCCTCGCGTTCGGCGGGGCCCCAGCGAAAGGCCTGCGCCAGCAGTCCGCAGGTCATCCGCAGATTGCGTCCTGTCATGATGTTGTCCAGCACACTCATGCCTTTGAACAAGGCCAAGTTCTGAAAGGTGCGCGCGATGCCCATTTCGGCGGCACGGCGCGGGTTCATACGGGTGTAGCGCGTGCCCTCGAATTCGATGCCGCCCTGTTGAGGGGTGTAGACGCCGTTGATGACGTTGAGCATCGAGCTCTTGCCTGCGCCGTTGGGGCCGATGATGGCGCGGATCTCGTGCTCGCGCACATTGAATGAAATATCGGTCAGCGCTTTGACCCCACCGAATGACAGGGAAATATTCTGCAGGTCGAGCATGACCTTGCCGATACGCTGGTCGCGGTCTGTATGGCTCATGATCTAGGCTGCCCGGGCAGTAATGGCGGGAAAGGTCTTGACTGGGCGGATCTTGATATCCGCTGCAATCTTGCCGATACGGCCGTCTTCGAATTTGACTTCGGTCTCGATATATTGCGTGTCCGACCCTGCGAACAAGGCATCGACCAGCACACCGTATTTCTGTGCAATGAAGGCGCGCCGCACTTTGCGAGTGCGTGTCAGTTCATCATCATCGGGATCGAGTTCTTTATGCAGAATGAGAAAGCGCGAAATCTGCGAGGCGGCGAGCTTGGGGTCCAGCGCGAGATCGGCATTGATTTGTTCGATGCATTCCTCCACCAGACGATACACCTCGTCTTTGCCCGCGAGGTCGGTGTAACCCGCATAAGGCAGACCGCGGCGCTCGGCCCAGTTGCCTACGGCCTCCAGGTCGATATTCACAAAAGCGCAAACGTGATCCCGGTCGGCGCCAAAGGCCACGGCTTCTTTAATATGAGGAAAGAACTTGAGCTTGTTTTCCAGATATTTGGGCGCAAACAGGCTGCCATCGGCGAGCTTGCCCACGTCCTTGGCGCGATCGATGATTTTCAATTGACCATCGGTATCCAGATAGCCGGCATCCCCCGTATGGAACCACCCCTCGGCGTCGCGCGCTTCTGCGGTGGCTTGCGGGTTGCGGTAATACTCTTTGAACAAGCCCGGGCTCTTGACGAGAATCTCGCCGTTATCGGCAACACGGATCTCCACGCCGCTGACTGGCGGCCCAACGGTATCGTCACGGACTTGGCCGTCGGGTTGTACGCAAACAAACACCGAAGTTTCGGTCGAGCCGTAAAGCTGTTTGAGGTTGATGCCGATGGACCGATAGAACACAAACAGATCGGGACCGATGGCTTCGCCAGCCGTATACGCCACACGCACGCGGCTCATTCCCAGCGCGTTGCGCAACGGACCGTAGATCAAGACATTGCCCAAGGCATAGCGCAGCCGATCCCACAGGCCAACCGGTTCGCCATCCAGAATACGCACGCCCACCCGCCGGGCCAGTTTCATGCAAGCCTGAAACAGGCTGCGCTTGATGCGGCCCGCGTCTTCCATGCGGATCATCACGTGCGTAAGCAAACCCTCCAGCACGCGAGGCGGCGCGAAATAATAGGTCGGGCCGATATCGCGCATGTCGATCGATACGGTTTCTGGAGACTCGGGGTGGTTTACCGTAAAGCCGCTGACGAGCAGCTGCGTATACGAGAACATGTTCTGCCCGATCCAGGCGGGAGGCAGATAAGCCAGCACGTCTTCTTGATCGGTGAGTTTTTCCATGTCGGCAACGGCACGGGCGCGATCGATCAAGGCATGGTGAGTCAACACAACGCCTTTGGGCTTGCCTGTCGTGCCCGAGGTGTAAAACATGGCTGCGGCATCATCCGGCCGCACGGTGGCGACAGATGCTTCGAAAAATCCGGGATGCTGTTCCGCGTGTTTTTGGCCGGTTGCGATCAATTGGTCATATGAACGCAACATAGGATCGGCGTAATGGCGCAGTCCTCGCGGATCGTCATAGACGACATGTGCCAGGTCGGGACACTGATCGCGCACCTCCAGCATCTTGTCGACTTGCTCTTGATCCTCGACCACTGCAACGGTGATGCTGGCATCTTGCAGGACATAGACCATTTCCTGTGCGACGGCGTCTTGATAAAGCGGCACGGGAATGGCGCCTAAAGCCTGCGTGGCCATCATGGCGATGTACAGGCGTGGCCGGTTCTCGCCAATGACGGCGACGTGCATCCCGGGTGTTATCCCTAATGCCGCCAAGCCATGCGCAGTCAGGCGCACGTCGCGCGCGACGTCGCTCCAGGTCAGGGTCTGCCAGATGCCCAGGTCCTTTTCGCGTATGGCGGGCCGCGACCCGCGTACGCTGGCATGCTGCAGGAGCAGGCCAGGAAAGGTGCTGGGTGCGGCCGACGTGTTGCCGTCGACGGCAGGCTGTGCATGCACCACGTTGTCTCCTCCGGTTTGGGGGCCGCTGGTCCGATGTTCACACTGGCGGTATGAACATCGGGGCGGCGCTTGACCAGTTCATTTTCGATGTACGGCAGCAGTAAGGTATAAGCTTGGTTGGTCGCCAACTGTCATGATCACGACATTCCAAGAATATTTAGGGTATTCCCGATGCAATTAACTGATTCTCTGCATCTCGCAGCAGCCTGGTTCCGAGTCTTGACCGACGAGCAAAAATCGCGCGTCGAGCGGGATATCGTGGTGCAGCCTGTGCAAGCAGGAACGATCATAGAACGCAAAGGAGAGCTTGCCCAGGCGTGGATCGGGGTGTTGGCGGGATTGATCAAAGTGTCGGTCGGCAACGCCGAAGGCAAAGTCGCCTCATTGACCGGTGTGCCCGCCGGTGGCTGGATCGGCGAGGGTTCGCTGCTCAAGCGCGAGGTGCGCAAGTACGATGTGGTGGCCCTGCGCGATTCAGTGGTCGCGCGCATGCCGGCGGCGACGTTTGAATGGTTGCTGGATACCAGTATTCCATTCAATCGTTATTTGCTGCATCAACTCAACGAGCGCGTGGCGCAGTTCATCGGCAAGGCGGAATATGACCGTTTGCTCGATCCTGACGCGCGGGTGGCACGCTGCCTGGCGGAATTGTTCAACCCCTTGCTATATCCCGGGATGGGGATGCGGTTGACCATCACTCAAGAGGAAGTCGGCTATCTGGCCCGCGTCTCGCGTCAGCGCGCCAACCAGGCTCTGGGCAAACTCGAGGAAGCGGGCCTGCTGCGCGTGGAGTATGGCGCCGTGCGCGTGTTGGACCTGAGCGGATTGAAACGCTATGGCGCCGACGCGGTGAGCGGACAGGGCGACGAGTGAGCGCGGCGGGGCAGCGCTCAGGCCGATGGTGAGACGACCGATTGCGTAAGCGTCACGTCAGCAACGACTGTCGTGTAATCGTGAGGGTGAATCACCGAACCGTCGGTCAGTTGTCAGGATGACTGCTCAGGCCAGGCCATTCCACGCCAATCGCATTGCCAATCCGGCCATGATGACGGCGATCACCCCATCCAATATGCGCCACGCTTTGGGGTTGGCGAAATAGGGCGCAAACAGGCGCGATCCGACGCCCAGCACGATCAACCACAGGACACTGGCGGTGACGGCGCCTGCCGCAAAGGCCAGCCGCGCATCGTTAAATCCGTGTGCCAATGAGCCGATCACCATGATGTCCAGCCAGAAATGCGGGTTCAACAAGGTGAAGCCCGCGGCCGCCAGCAGGGCTGCGGAACGCGAGGGGACGGCATGCTGCGCGGCAGTCAGGCCGCCTTGGGCCCGAACGGCGCGTCGGGCGGATTGAAAGGCATACCAGGCCAGAAAGGCAACGCCAAACCACAGGATGGCGTGCGTCAACCAGGGAAACCAATTGACCGCGGTCTGCAATCCCCAGACGCTGGCAAATATGCAGATGCCGTCCAGCAAGGCGCAAATCGCCAGGATGCTGAGCAAATGCGCGCGCATCAATCCCTGCCGCAGAATAAAGGCGCTTTGCGCGCCGACCACGGCAAATAGTCCCAGTCCGGTGGCGGTGCCACTGGCCCAGGCGGTGAACAGGGCGGGGGAGGAAGCAAACGTGAACATCTTTGCAAGCATCTACAAAACAGCGCCGCAGCAATTGCCGCGGCCAGGAGCATATTTTGGCTTGCATAGGATATGAAATAAAGCTAATTTTGTTTAAGTTGATTAAGTTTTTCTAAACCAATAAGAGCGGCAGCATTTGCCGCAGCAAGCACGGATGAAAATCGATCATGGCAATCTGCGCGCCCTGGCTGCTGTGGTGCGTGAAGGGAGCTTCGAGCGCGCGGCCGCCGCTCTGAATGTGACGCCCTCGGCGGTGTCACAGCGCATCAAGTCGCTGGAGGCGCGCATGGGGCGTTTGCTGGTGCAGCGTACGGTGCCAGTCATGGCTACGCCAGACGGACAGGTGCTGGTGCAATTGGCCGATCAGACGGCCTTGCTGGAGCATGATGCGCTGGACCGTCTGGGCCTGGAGGACGACGCCGTGACGCAGGCCAGCCTGACGGTGGCCGTGAACCATGACAGCCTGGAAACCTGGTTTATGGATGCGGCGCGGCGCTTTGCGGCCCGCAGCCGAGCCACCCTGGATCTGCAATCCGAAGACCAGGATCACACGGCGGCGTTATTGCGCAACGGCTCGGTGTTGGGCGCGGTGACCGCCTTGGCGGATCCAGTGCAGGGGTGCCGTATTCATGCGTTGGGCAGCATGCGCTATGTTGCGACGTGTACCCCCGCATTTCATGCGCAGTATTTTTCCGCCGGCGTGAACGCGCGCACTCTGGCGCTTGCACCGGTACTGGTGTTTAACCGCAAAGACGCATTGCAGGCGCGTTTTGCGCGCAAAGTCATGGGCGAGGAGCCGTGGCAGCCGCCTGTGTGGTGGCTGCCTTCGTCCCGCGCTTTCGTACAGGCGACGCGCGATGGTCTCGGTTGGACGATGAACCCGTTGCCGCTGATTCAGGATGAGCTCGACACGGGTGCTTTAGTCCCATTACGCGCCCGCGCCACCGAGGACGTCCCCTTGTATTGGCAGCACTGGCGGGTAAACTCACAAGCTATGGAGGCATTGACCGATTCGGTCTTGGCTGCCGCCGCAGACGGAGGTCTGATCCGGCGGCGTTAACTCGTCAGCGCTTAGGCTGACCGTCACGGAGATGTTTTGCATGAAATTCCGTCAATGGGCGTTGGGCGCCCTCTTGGGGCTGTCTTCTGTCACGTCGGCCTGGGCGCACGATTACAAGGTCGGACAGATTCAGATTGATGATCCATGGGTACGCGCTTCGGCGCCTGGCCAGACCAATGGCGCGGGCTATCTGGACATTGATAACGACGCCAAGACGGCAGATCGTCTTGTGTCAGTGAGCTCGGATGCGGCCGAGCGAGTTGAATTGCATACCGTACAAGCCGAAAAGGGCGTGGCCCGCATGCGTCATCTGCCTGAGGGCATCGACGTGCCTGCCGACGGCGAGGTCAAACTTGCGCCTGGCGGCTATCACGTGATGTTCATGAATTTAAAACAGCCGTTCGTGGCGGGAGGTGAGGTCCCGGCTACGCTGAAGTTCGAGAAAGCAGGCGAGGTCGCGGTGAAGTTCGAGATCAAGCCTATCGGGCATCAGCCGGATGCGGATCATGCACATATGGACCACATGAAGCACTGATCTGTCAGGGGTAGTGCCGGGCGCCAAAAATTGCGCTGCCAATTCGGACTTCGGTGGCGCCTTCTTCGATGGCGATTTCGAAATCGCCGCTCATCCCCATGGACAGCCTGTCCAGTTCGACGCCCTCGATGGACGCGTCTTTCAGGCGGTCACGCAGTTCACGCAGCGCACGAAAACAGCTGCGTACGGCTTGCGTGTCGTCAGACTGTACTGCCAGGGTCATCAGTCCTTTTACATGCAAGGCCGGGCATTCCCGCACGACGGTCCGCAGGAAATCTGCCGCCTCCTCGGGCGGGAGGCCATGTTTGCTAGGCTCGGTCGAGGTTTTGATTTGCACCAGCACGTCGATGTCGCGGCCTTCGGTCTGTAGTCGGCGCTGTAGCGCGTGAGCGAGTTCCAGGCGATCCAGGGATTGGACTTCCGAGGCGTCGCGCGCTGCGTCTTTGGCCTTGTTGGTCTGCAAGTGGCCAATCATGACCCATTGCACGGGCAGATCTGCCAGTGCATTAATTTTCTGGCGGATTTCCTGCGTTTTGTTTTCGCCGAAACGCGTAAAACCCAGGGCTGCTGCCTCGCGGACGGCGTCGGGGCCGAAAGTCTTGCTCACTGGCAAGAGGGCCACACTGCCGGCTGGCCGGCCTACGCGGACGCAAGCGGCGTCGATGCGGGCGCGCAGTTGGGCCACGCGGGTCGACATCGAGTCATCGATACTCATAATGGAAGAATGCTGGGTAAAAGCATCATGATAATCGCGCCGGTGTGCTGGCTGTTTACTGCAGTCGTTGACCGCCTCCGGGGGCAGGCATAGAATTCTTCGTCATTTACTTATTTCGTTGGGCGCTGAGCTGTCTGGTGCGACCCGGCGCCACGCTGACGCTCGATTCAGCGCATACTTTTACCGGCTTCGCCCTCCTCATGTCGCTCGCAGCACCCCGCTACGCTTTCGCCGCGCCGTTCGAAACGCCTCCCGCTTCGCCCATTCGTTCCTTGATGCCGTATGCCATGAAGCCGGGCAATATTTCCGTTGCGGGCGGCTATCCGGCGCAGGAATTATTCGACGTGGATGGTCTGACGGCGGCCTCGAATCAGGTCGTGGCGCGTTTGGGAACGTGCCTGCAGTATTCCAATATCGATGGGCAGGCCAGCTTGCGCACGGAGCTCGCGCGTCTGACGGCCGAACGGGGTTTGGTGTGTGATCCAGACACCGAGCTGGCCGTCACCGGCGGGTCGCAGCAGGCATTGGCGCTGATCAGCCGCGTCATGTTGCAGCCCGGCGATCATGCCATTATCGAGAGTCCCGCGTTTCCGAACTCCGTACAGGCTTTGCGTTATACCGGCGCCACTGTCCATACGGTGCCTTCGGGGCCCGATGGGGTCGACGTTGATGCGCTGGACGAGATGGCGGGCCGTATCAAGCCCAAAATAGTCTGTGTCGTTGCGTCGTTCTCGAACCCCTGCGGCGCCACGATCAGCCGGCAACGGCGTCTGCGTTTGCTCGAACTGGCCGTCAAGCATCAGTTTCTGATCGTCGAAGACGATCCCTATGGCGAACTGCGCTTTGCTGGCGAAATGGTCCCACCGATTGCTGCGCTGGCCGAGGGCGAGGCCCGTCATTGGGCGGTTTATATCTCGACCATGTCCAAGACCATGGCACCTGCTTTGCGCATAGGCTGGATCGTTGCCCCGGCTGAAGTCCGCCGTCGCTGCGTCGGCGCCAAAGCGGCCGACGACATGGCGTCATCGGCATGGATTCAGGAAGTCGTCGCTCAATATTTGGCCGATGGCCGCTACGCACAGCATGTCCCTCGCATCCAGGCCGCCTACGGCTCCCGTTGCGATGCCATGGCGCAATCTCTGACCCAGTCGCTTGCCGGCCGTATCGTGTTCAACAAACCCGAGGGCGGCATGTTTTTCTGGGCCAGGCTCAACGGCGACATAGACGCTACGCGTTTGTTGCCCTACGCCATTGAACAGGGCGTCGTCTACGTCCCAGGCAAAGTCTTCTACGCCGATCCCGCGCAGGCCGATCTTTACGCCATGCGCATGTCGTTTGCCACCATGAACGAAAGCCAGATAGCCGAAGGCATGACACGTCTGGGCCGCGCGCTGGATGCTTGCGAGGCAAATGCGCCGGTGTCGATTTCCTTGGCGGCGTAACGCCACCGGCGGGCGATTATTTTTCGGTATCGGCCGCCATTCGCCGCCTGGTCACCTGGGGCGCCGAATTCAGCACACCCGGTTCACCGTTTGCGCCGATATAACAGCGAGATCTTGGCAAACGCGATCTGCAGTTCCTTCGTGCCGCCCTGGAACACCACCGGCCGCCCGCGTTGAGTAAAAACGACCAGGCGCTTGGAGAACAGCAACGGGACGAATTTGGCAAAGTGAATGTCCTGCCAAGCCACCTCGCGCCGAGTTATCCAGGTTTGATGCAGACCCGCTTCGTTGATCGTCGTGACGGATTTTTGCATGTGCCATGACACCAGCACCAGCCCCAAAAAACACAGGATGACTATTCCTGCGACCACCGAATTGACCTGGTCGGGCGGCATGCGTATCGCCGACATGACGATCTGTACGCCAATGATCGCCAGAATGACCCAGGCCAGAATGCGTACCCAGTCTGGCCAGGCCTGACCTGACAGCGGTAAGGGACCGATATCGCGTAGCAGCGCTTCGTGTTCGCTTTCGGACGGGGCGGTATCGAGAAGATTCATGGCGCTGTAATCACGCGGCTCGTTTGGCTGCAATGGCATTGCCGGCACGGCTGCCGCCCTTGCGGTTCAGATTGGCCGACATCCACTGGCCGATATCGACGACCGCATCGAAATCCACGCCGGTCTCAATATCCAGGCCGCGCAACATGTACAACACGTCCTCAGTGGCGACATTGCCCGTCGCGCCTTTGGCATACGGGCAGCCGCCCAGGCCCGCGACCGACGTATGATAAATGCTGATACCCGTCTCCAGCGCGGCCAGAATGTTGGCCAGCGCTTGCCCATACGTGTCGTGGAAATGCCCCGAAATCCGGCCGGGATCGACAACCTGGGTGACGGCAGCCATCACCTCGCGCACGCGCTGCGGGGTGCCTACGCCTATTGTGTCGGCCACGTCGATTTCATCGCAGCCCAGCGCCAGATAGCGCCGAGCCACATCGACGACGGACTCGATGGGGACTTCGCCTTGATAGGGACAGCCCAGCGCGCAACTGATGCTGCCGCGCAGCCGCAGGCCGGCGGCACGTGCGGCTTCGGCAACGGGCTCAAAGCGCGCGATCGATTCGGCGATGGAGCAGTTGATGTTCTTTTGCGAAAATGCCTCGCTGGCTGCGCCGAAAATGACGACTTCGTCGGCCTTGGCGGCCAATGCGCCCTCCAGGCCTTTCATGTTCGGCGTCAGGACGGAGTAGATGACACCCGGTTTGCGCTGGATGCGCGACATGACCTCGGCAGCGTCAGCCATCTGAGGTACCCATTTGGGCGAAACGAATGACGTGGCCTCGACATTGGGAAACCCGGCAGCGGTCAAGCGATCAACCAGCTCTACCTTGATATCCGTGCTGATCAGTTCTTTTTCGTTTTGCAGACCATCGCGAGGAGAAACCTCGACGATTTTGACGCGTGAAGGCAAGCTCATTTCTTTTCCTGGGAAGGGCTGCGTACCGTGGGACGCATACCTGCGATTGAGGCTGATGACTAAACGTATAGTAATCCTATGCTGCCGAACCGGATGCACAAGGAGCGGGGCTGAACGTCCGTGCCAGCTACTTGAGGCCTTGCTATGTCCATCGAACTGTAGCCCGGCGCGGGATGCGCCCGCTGGGTGCTGTGCCAGCTATTTAAGACGCTGAAACTGTCCGCCGTCCAGCCGCGCGATATGGCCGGCCAATTCCAGTTCGAGCAATTGCGTGGTCAGGGTGGGGATGTCGAGTCCGGTGCGTGCTTGCAAGGCGTCCAGATGCAGGGGATCGTAGCCGAGCGCTTGTAACAGTGGGGATTCGGGTATATCGACGTCGGCCACGGCCTCCTGCGCGTCGGCAACGGTTACCGACGACGTTGCCGTGCGGGCTGGGGACGGCGATGTATCGGACGATTTCCCTCTGGTGCTGGCACGTGTGGGCGTCCGCGTGCGGGACGTTGCCCGGGATGCGCCTGGCTGTTCGCCGCCGAGCTCATCGGTGATGTCCTGAGCCGTTTCCACGAGCTTCGCCCCTTGCCGGATCAGGGCATGGCAGCCGCGTGACAACGGGGAATGGATCGAGCCGGGAATGGCGAACACTTCGCGGCCGCTTTCCCCCGCCAGGCGCGCCGTGATGAGCGAGCCGCTCTGGCGCGCGGCCTCGACCACGAGCACGCCGCGCGCCAGGCCCGCAACGAGACGATTGCGCATCGGGAAATGGTGAGGCAGGGCGCCCATGCCCAGCGGCAATTCCGAGACCAGGGCGCCATGTTCGGCAATGCGATGCGCGAGCTCGCGGTGCCCGGCGGGATAGACTCGGTCGATGCCGGTTCCCATGATGGCCACCGTGCCTGCGCCATCAGGTCCTGCCAGCAGCGCGCCTTCGTGCGCTGCCGCATCGATCCCCTGCGCCAGGCCGCTGACCACGCACCAGCCGTGACTGGCCAGATGCCGGGCAAAGGCCCGGGCGTTTTCGCATCCGCCGGGCGTGGCACTGCGCGCGCCTACCACTGCCAGCGCCGGTTGAGTCAGGCGTGCCGGATTGCCATTGATATACAGCACGACAGGCGGGTCGGCGATGGTGAGCAGGCTCTGCGGATACGCGGGATCCGCCAGCGTCAGGATGTGATGATTCGGCTGCGCCGCCCATTCCAGCGTTCGGTCAATCTGGGCTTGAATCTCGGTCGGCGTGTCGGCCGCCAACTGGATCGCCAGTTGTTGTGGCACGTAACGGGCCAGGGCCGGTGCGCTCAGTGCATAGATCTGTTCGGGCAATCCCAGTGCCGAAAGCAGTGGATAGCGCATCGACGGTGTCAAGCCGGGTTCCAGCGACAGGCGTAGCCAGGCAGAGAGTTCGGTGGCGGAATGGGCGAGCGGCATAGTGCGTGAAAGGCCGTCAGTTGATGGCGGGGCCCTAGTGTCGCATGGGCTTGGCCACGATCTCGCGCCACCAGGGACGAAAAAGACCCGCCAAAAGCCGGCCGTCGAGTTTTTTCATGGTGCTATTAGTCGAAAACTATTAGAAATCATATGTCTAATGAATTATTATTAACGAATCGCTGACTAATCAACCCACATCTCTGTTTGCCATGGCTTTACTTCCTATTCTTCATTACCCCGACCCGCGCTTGCACAAAAAGGCCAAGCCGGTTGCGGTGGTGGACGACCGCATCCGGAAGTTAGTGCGCGATATGGCCGACACCATGTACGACGCGCCCGGTGTAGGACTGGCGGCGACGCAGGTTGATGTCCACGAGCGAGTCGTCGTGATTGACGTCTCCGAAGAAGGCAACCACCTGCGCGTGTTGATCAACCCCGAGATCACCTGGAAAAGCGACGAACGCCAGACCTACGAAGAAGGCTGCCTCTCCGTGCCCGGCATTTATGACGAGGTCGAGCGTGCCGCGCGTATTCGTTATCGGGCGTTGGATATCGACGGCAATGCCTACGAGGCCGAGGCCGATGGGCTGCTGGCGGTGTGTGTCCAGCACGAGCTGGACCATCTGGACGGCAAGGTGTTTGTGGAATACCTGTCCAACCTGAAACAGACCCGCATCAAGACCAAACTGAAAAAAGCCGAGCGCGAAGCGCTGCGCGCCTGAAGCTCGATCGAGACGGTCTCACGCTGGCGCGATGGCGGCATTCCGGCTGCTTGCAGGGCTTGTCATGGGGCTGCGTGACGAATATGCGATCATCGGCATTTGCTGACTCTTGCCCGACGCGCCGTGGCGCGTTCTCCTGATCTCTTATGCGCCTGGTTTTTGCTGGAACTCCTGAATTCGCCCGCGTCGCACTCGACGCTTTGTTGGCCGCGGGGCACGAGATCCCGCTGGTGCTGACGCAGCCGGACCGGCCCGCCGGCCGCGGGCTGAAGCTCACACCCAGTCCGGTCAAACAGGCCGCGTTGGCGGCCGGAATCCCCGTCGCGCAGCCGCGCAGTTTGCGTCTGGACGGCCGTTATCCTGACGAGGCGGCGCAAGCCCGTGCGCAATTGGAGCAAGCCGCGCCCGAGGTGATGGTGGTGGCGGCCTATGGCTTGATTTTGCCGGCGTGGACGTTGCAGTTGCCCCCGCGCGGGTGCCTGAACATCCATGCCAGCCTGCTGCCGCGGTGGCGCGGTGCGGCGCCGATTCAACGTGCTATCGAAGCTGGCGACGCGGAAACCGGCGTCACCATCATGCAGATGGACGAAGGCCTGGATACGGGCGACATGCTGCTCGAACGCCGCGTGCCGATCGGCGATACCGACAGCGCTGCACAATTGCATGACGCCTTGGCTGCCGCTGGTGGCGAGGCCATCGTGCAAGCCCTGCAATTGCTGCAAGCCGGGGGCTTGCAGCCGCAAGCGCAGCCTGCCGATGGCGTGACCTACGCTGCGAAGCTCGACAAAGCCGAGGCTGCCCTGGATTGCACGCAAGCTGCAACGCTGCTGGCGCGGCGTGTTCGCGCGTTCAATCCTGTACCCGGTGCGACGGTACGGTTGCCGGGCCTGGAGGCGCCGGTCAAGGTATGGCGGGCAGAGGCGTTGGATACGGTCGTTACGCATGCGCCAGGCACGCTGTTGCAAGCCACGGAGGCAGGGATAGACATTGCGACGGGCGACGGTGTGCTGCGCTTGCTGGAGTTGCAGAAAGCCGGGGGTAAACGTCAGCCCGTGGATGTGTTTGTGCGGGGATGGCAGCCCACAGCGTGAGCCGCGGGGCCTGGCGAGGTTCTTTCCGGCCTAGTACAGCGTACTGCGCACCCGCTCCGGTAATTCCCGGTCATACGTCACGCCATCAAACGTGCCTGCGCTGATATCGGCCAGCATACGCCCCACGCTCGGCAGGCTGCTGCGATCC
Source organism: Bordetella genomosp. 4 (assembly GCF_002261185.1). GTDB lineage: Bacteria > Pseudomonadota > Gammaproteobacteria > Burkholderiales > Burkholderiaceae_B > Bordetella_A. Next base: position 72,280 of record NZ_NEVQ01000023.1, on the reverse strand, counting down.
ACTTGTTTGGCAGCATCCCAGAGTTCGGACCGCAAAATCGCGCGCGAACACTGAAAAAACACAGTCTCGACGTGTATGACCAAGACCGACCGAGGGGGCTTGTCATTCATCGAGAAACGCGCCAACAGCTCGGGGTCTGTGCTGATGCTGGCGCGGCCGTTGACTCTCAAGGTCTCGCCCACCCCTGGAATGAGAAACAGCAAGGCGACGCGCGGATCGGCCAGGATGTTGCGCAGGCTGTCGATGCGATTGTTGCCGCGTCGATCTGGAATCAACAGCGTCTTGTCGTCGGCCACCGTCACAAAACCTGCTGGATCGCCGCGCGGCGAAGCGTCCAGCCCGTCGGGGCCGGATGTCGCCAGGATCGCGAATGGCGCAGCCTCGATAAAGGCGCGGTAGTGCGGATGCACGTGGTCCACTTCCTTGATGATCGAGGCGCCTGCAGGCTGGCCATACAGCGTCTGCAGAGCGTTCAGATCGGTGATGCGATAGTCGTCGTTGAGTTCCATGATCACACTTGGGTCAGTTTGGCGGGTAGATCGGCGACGGTCAGAATGAGCTCGTCGGGGTGATGGTCGCGCAACGCATCGACATGGTTATAGCCCCAGGCAACGCTTGCGATTTGCACGCCCGCTTTACGGGCGGCATCGATGTCACGCATTTCGTCGCCTACCAGGACGCAGCGTTGTGGTGCCACCTTGTGGCGCGCTAATAGCCTTTTGAGCTTGGCCGCTTTGCCGAACATGTCCGTGCCGCATTCGAAATCGTCGAACCACTGGTCCGCGTGCGGGCCCAGCACACGTTGGACATTGGCTTTGGAGTTGGAGCTCAGCACCGTCATGCGCAAGCCGCTTGCGCGCAGACGGGTCAGGGCGTCGGCCATGCCGTCAAATAGCTGCACAGTGGGTGCCACGTCGCGCATCATCTGGCGTACGTGCGCCATGATGGCAGGCAGTTTCCAGAGCGGTACACCGAGGAATTTCAGAATGTCGTGGGCATTGCGATATCGCAACTCGGCCCGTTCGGCGGCGTTGGTTTTCCGAAAGCCATATTTGTCAGCGACGTCGTCCAGGATGGATTCGAACCAGGGCCAGGTGTTGGCCAGCGTGCCGTCGAAATCAAAGGCGGCGAGATCGTATTTCAAGCGGTGCCGCCGGTGGGATCTACGATATGGTCGCGGCGGACCCAGTGCATGACCGGCGCCAAAGCCTCGATGGGCGGCGCAGCTTGCACCACGCGCTGCGGATCTGTCCAGGGATAGGGCAGCGCAGTGAGCCAGTTGAAAATCGCCGGGGCTGTGTCAGCGGGCAGATTCAACATCGTTTCAATCGTGATCGTCAGGCGGCGGGCCAGGTGAGGCTCGGCCTGGAACTCCCAGTCATAACGGCCACAGCCCACGCGGACCTGGCCGGTAGCCTTTTCGGCCATACCGACAAACCAGTCGCACGCATACGTATTCAGGACGGTGTTTTCGCCAGGATGCGCCAGGTAAAACGTGAATACGTTTTCGTAGGTCTGGCCAAATGTGCGTACGAGTGTCTCGGTGATCGCGTCGAGGCCGTGCGATTCAGGCGGAAAGGCGATCGCCTGGGTACGCAGCGTCATTTTCAGTACGGCATCGGCGGCAAAGGCCCGGGCCATGTAGACGGGGCGGTTTTCGTCCTTGGCTTGCAGGTAATACCGCATCACAGATGCGGTATTGAGTGCTGGTGCGTGGGCAGTAGACATGGCGAGTGCGTGGTGAGCAAAGCAGTCCGATCAGTGCTCGCCCGGGTCTATCCATTTGGAGACCGTAGGCGGCGTGTAGGCGGCATAGCGATCCAGCAGGGCAGCGGGCTGGCTTTCGACGCTCAGCATGGCGCGGTGTTCGGCTCGCATGAACGACTCCTGCACCGCATGATTCAGAAAGCCGGCCAGTTGATCGTAGTAGCCGGCAATGTTCAGCAGGCCGCAGGGCTTTTGATGCATGCCCAGTTGGGCCCACGTCCAGGTTTCGAAGATTTCTTCCAGGGTGCCCGCGCCGCCGGGCAAGGCGATGAACCCATCCGAGCGTTCGGCCATCATGGTCTTGCGTTCGTGCATCGACGCGACGACATGGAGCTCGGTCAAGTTGTTATGGCCGATTTCTTTACGCAGCAGGCCCTCGGGGATGATGCCGATGACGCGGCCGCCTTCGGCGAGTACGGCGTCGGCCACGGCGCCCATGATGCCCACGCTCGCACCACCGTAGACCAGCCCGATATCGCGGCTGACCAGCTCGTGTGCCAGGGCGCGTGCGCCCTCGATATAGTCAGGGCGGCTGCCTGCATTGGAACCACAGTAAACGCAGAGATTCTTGATGGTCATGGATTCGAAACAGATCTGAATAACAACGGTATGCCCCTAGTTTACGCAAATTGGGCGATCAGGCTCGGGGAGGGAGATGGCGGCGGGCATGGGACGGGGAGCACGGCGCCGCTCGTGCATCCTCCGACGGCCTATCCGACGTATCAGCTGCTGGCGCTGGGAAAGATAGCGACCGCGGTCGTACTCATGCTGGACGAATGGGACGCGGACCTGGATCAGGGCAATCGCACTGGTATCGATGAATTGTTAGAGCGCCTCAGTCACGACAAGGCCGTAACCGAGGTGAGGCATGAGGGCCGGGATTGGCGTAGTGATGGGCGGGCCTGGTGCCCGCCCATAACGAAGGTGTTACCCGCAATGCCGGTCCCGTGTCGCGTGGGCTCAGACAAGATCGCCGTGCAGATCGTATTCATCTGCCTCGGTCACGCGTACGCGCACCAAATCGCCAGGACGCAGCTTGCGGTCGGCGTTGACGTAGACGTTGCCGTCGATCTCCGGCGCATCGGCGCTGGAACGGCCGATCGCGCCATCGGCTGCGATTTCGTCAATCAACACGTCGATCTCGCGTCCGACGCGGGTTTGCAGACGGGCGGCCGAAATCGCCTGTTGATGCGCCATGAAACGATCCCAGCGCTCTTGCTTGACCTCGTCGGGGACGGGGTTGGCCAGGTCGTTGGCAGGGGCGCCATTGACGGGCGAATACTGGAAACAGCCGACGCGATCCAACTGGGCCTCGCTCATCCAGTCCAGCAGGTACTGGAAGTCTTCTTCGGTTTCACCCGGAAATCCCACGATGAAGGTCGAACGCAAGGTCAGATCGGGGCATTCCTCACGCCAGCGTTTGATACGCGCCAAGGTTTTGTCCTCGAACGCCGGGCGTTTCATGGCCTTGAGCACGCGCGGGCTGGCGTGTTGGAAAGGGATATCCAGGTAGGGCAGGATTTTGCCCTGCGCCATCAGCGGAATGACCTCGTCCACGTGCGGATAGGGATACACATAGTGCAGGCGCGTCCAGACGCCGAGTTCGGACAAGGCCGTACAGAGCTCGGTCATGCGTGTTTTCACGGGCCGGCCATTCCAGAAGCCGCTGCGATATTTGATATCGACGCCGTAGGCGCTGGTGTCCTGCGAGATGACCAGCAGCTCTTTGACGCCGGCTTTGACCAGGCGCTCTGCCTCGTTCAATACCTCGCCTACGGGCCGGCTGACCAGGTCGCCGCGCATGGACGGAATGATGCAGAAGCTGCACCGGTGATTACAGCCCTCGGAGATCTTCAGATAGGCGTAATGCCGCGGGGTGAGTTTGATGCCCTGCGGCGGCACCAGGTCGATGTAGGGATCGTGATCGGTCTTGGGCGGCGCGGCCTCGTGCACGGCGCGCACGACTTCTTCGTATTGTTGCGGACCGGTCACGGCCAGCACGCTGGGGTGTACGTCGCGAATGACGGATTCCTCGACGCCCATACAGCCCGTGACGATGACTTTGCCGTTTTCGGCGATGGCTTCGCCGATGGCCTCCAGCGACTCGGCCTTGGCGCTGTCGATGAAACCACAGGTGTTGACCACGACGACGTCGGCGTTGTTGTATTCGGGTGAGACCTGATAACCCTCTGTGCGTAACTGCGTCAGGATGCGCTCAGAGTCGACCAGGGCTTTTGGACACCCTAAAGAGACCATCGCTATGCTGGGTGCCCGCTTGGTTTCCATGTTGGAATTCCGATTTGAATATAAACCCTATAGTTTACAACGGCTTAAGGCTTTTCGGCTGGGCCCCGGCCGGCGGATTTCTGATGCCTGACTTCGATAACCACGCGTTCTTTGCTAAGTGTCTCCAATAGTTGATCAATGAGTTTCCGATTGTCGTCGTCCAGGTTCGCATCCCATTCATCGAGCAATAGATACTGGATGTCTGAACCCTGTTGCAGGATCTCGTCGATGATGGCGCGAGCCCGTTGTCCTGCCGATAGATTGCTGTGCTTGAAACGCCAGCAGAGCTGGTTGTCGCCAGCGGGCAGCAAATGAGCCTGCTGCGCAAAAGCTTGTTTGATCCACTTGAGCAGGGTGGATTTTCCGGCGCCATTTTCGCCACGCAGGGTCATCCGACCGCAACGATGGCGACGCAGCATTTCTCGCACTGTCTGATAGTCGCTGATCGGTTCGCCGTTGAGTGTGATTGTGCCCGCAGGGGCCTGCGGCAATGGCGCGGTGGTGGCCGGTAATAGAAAGGCCCGGAGATAGCGCAGCCGGGCAGATGCGCTGGCCCATTCGAGCAGCTCGTATATCAACGTGCCCAAGGAATTGAGAATATGGAATATCCGCGTCAGGTTGACGATGATCGCCGCAATGATGGCGGCCTCCATCTGTTCGATCACGAGCAGGTGATAGACGAGATAGGCGGTTGGAATGAGAGAAGCTGACGCGATGGCGATGTTGCCCAGCTGTTTGTAGGTGGTGAGCTGCTGGGATGAGGAATAGTACGAAGCACCGATAGCGTGGAACTCGGCCTTCCACAACTCATAGTTGTAGGCATTGCCGAGCACTGCGTTGTCCCAAGCCTTGCGCAACGTATCGCCGTAACGTGCGTATCGCCGTCCGGTGTCGACGGATAGCTTTTGCGTTCCTTTGGCAAGGAAGCAAACCATTGCCGTGCTGAGTGCCAGACTTGTGCCATAGCCCAGTGCGATCTCCGGCGGCAGGATCATGCTGATCACCGCAATGCTCAGGACACTATTGAGTATCAGGTTGAGAAGATCGTGTGACAACATGGCATACGACGAGATTACGTCGAAGGCGTCTCTGGAGATCGTGGATTCGAATGCCGACTGGTGTTCAATCGATCGGTATTCGTCCAGGCGGCCATAGACCGTTGAGGCCATGGCCAGCGTGAGTTTCCGGTGTATGGCGTTGATCCAGCGCTGCATCGCGATAAATGACAGGCACCCGGGAATGAAGGGCAGGATGATCGAGAGCAAATACAGCGCGAGATACTCTCTGAGCGCCTGTTCTTCTTGATAGTGGATGATGATCTGCGTCAGAAAATACGCAGACGAGGCGATGAGGGATTGATGGAGCACCACCAGTACGACAGTGAGCATGGCCGCCGAGTCGGCAACAATCCAGGTCCAGGGCCGTGCTGACAAGCGTGTCATTGGTCGGCCCTCATGCCGTGGCCCGGTACCTGTAGTCGCTGGCAAATGCCACGATCTCGCCGTTCGCCGCGCCACCCGGGCTCATGTATTGCATCGAGTGTCCCCCCCATAACAAAGTTGGCCGTGTCGTCACTGCAGTGAATCCGTATTGAAAGTGAGAAAGGACGGCGAACTTTTAACCGGCTCCATATTGCGCGGCCTTTCGGACTAAAGGACGTCGGTTGGCTCCTGAGGGTCGGTACTTCTTCTGCCTCATCCGATGATTTGCGTGGTTTAATCTGTCCCCGAATAGCCTTATCCCTGATGCGCTTGCCGGTCAGCGGCTACCATAGCGGGATTGCACAATCATTGATGGTCCACATGGTTTCCCCTGCTTCCCTGGATGTTCTCGAATCGCAACCCGCCCGTCCGCCGTTGTCGGCAGTGTTGTTGGCCGCGGCGGGCGCGGTGCGTGCCGTCATGGAGGGGCGCTCGCTGACCGAGACGTTGGCTGCCGTGCCATCGCCGTTGCGGCCCGCAACGCAGGCGGTGTCTTTTCATGCCATGCGCCAATTAGGTTGGGCCAGCGCGATCAGCAGCGGTCTGGTGCAACGGTCGCCTGGCACGCAGTTTGATGCGTTGTTGAATGTGTCGTTGTCTTTGTTGAAGGCGGCGTCGTCGAGCGCGGGAGAGGTCCCGGCGCTACCCGGCATGCCTGTGTACGCTGCGCATACCGTGGTGAATCAGGCCGTGACTGCAGCGGCCGGCCAGCGTAGCCTGGCGGCCTATAAGGGCTTGCTCAATGCCTGCTTGCGGCGCTTTCTGCGTGAGCGCGACGCCATCGAGGCGGCAGTGGATGATTTACCCGAGGCGCGCTGGAATCACCCGCGTTGGTGGGTGGAGCGGCTGCGGAAGTCATATCCGGACCAGTGGCAAGCCATTCTGGCTGCGGCGAATGTTCCAGCGCCGTTGACGGTGCGCGTCAATACGCGGCGAGCGAGCCGCGATCAGGTGCGCGACGCGTTCCTGGCGGCAGGCGTCACGGCCGAGCCGGTCGGGCAGGCCGGCCTGGTGCTGGCCGAAGCCCGGCCTGTGACTCAATTACCCGGGTTCGCCGAGGGCTGGTGGTCGGTGCAGGACGCCGCCGCGCAGCAAGCGGCTGACCTGCTGGCCGTGTGCGCCGGCGAACGCGTGCTGGATGCCTGCGCGGCGCCTGGCGGCAAGACGGCACATTTATTGGAAAACGCCGACATCGAGTTGCTGGCATTGGATTCCGATGCGGCGCGCCTGGCGCGCGTGGAACAAAACCTGGACCGCCTGGGTCTGCGTTCGGACCGGGTGGCCCTGGCTGCAGCCGACGCCGCGGATCTGGATGCCTGGTGGGACGGCCGGCAGTTTGATGCCGTGCTGGCCGATGTGCCTTGCACGGCCTCCGGGATCGTACGCCGCCATCCCGATATCCGTTGGCTGCGTCGCGCGCCGGACGTGGCGCGCACGGCGGCATTACAGGCGCGTATTGTGGATGCTCTGTGGCGCACGGTGGCCCCTGGCGGGCGGCTGCTCTATGTGACCTGTTCGATTTTTCCTGAGGAAGGCGAACGTCAGGCGCAAGCTTTTGCTCAGCGTCACGCAGACGCGCAGCGCCGGGATGCGCCCGGGCAATTGCTGCCTGTTGCGGTCGGCGCAACACCTCAGGCCCAACACGACGGTTTTTTCTATGCACTGTTTGCCAAGCAGTCTTGAATCGCCAAGAATAGCCGTAGGATGCGATCAGGTAACGAATGTCGATGATTTCTCGCTTATGTTGTGCGTTCTTGCTGTTATTTCTGATGGCACCGTTGGGTGTCGGGCAGGCGTACGCCAGTGAGCCCAAGGTGGTTCGCATTGAGCCTGCCGTCCGTGACGGAAAATTGGAAATCGACGCCGAAATCGATGTCCGGTTGAATGATCAATTGCGCGACGCTGCCGAGCGCGGACTGCCGTTGTATTTCACGGCCGACATTGTGATCAGCCGGGATCGCTGGTGGTGGTTTGACGATACGGTGGTCGATACCAGCAGGACCTGGCGCGTGATCTATAACGCGCTGACGCGTCAGTGGCGTGTCGGAACGGATTCGCTGAGTTGGCCGGTGTCTTCGTTGGACGAGGCCATGGATATGGTGCGCCATATTCGCCATTGGGTCTTGATCGATGTCTCGGAACTCGATTACGAGGTGTCGTATCACGGGCAGTTGCGACTGCGGCTGGACACGTCGCAGTTGACGCGGCCATTCCAGGTCAATGCGCTCAATAGCAGTTCCTGGAGCCTCGGAACGCCTTGGACAGGCTTTTCGTTTGAATTGGCCAAGCCTCGGGATCCGTCATGAGAATGCTGCTGCGCATCGCGCTGATCATCGGGGCTATCAGCGGGCTGGCATTGTTGGGTCTGCTCGCTTGGTCGACCGGTAACGCGTCGCGGTTTGCCCGCTACTACGATATTTTGCTGGTGCTGAACGGTGTCTTCGCCCTGGCCTTGTTTGTCTGGGTGGTGGCGCTGACGACGCGGCTGGTGCGCCAGATTCGCCGGCGCCAGTTCGGTGCGCGGCTGACGGCTCGCTTTGCCTTGGCCTTTGCGCTGATCGGGGTTGTTCCAGGCGCGTTGATCTACATCGTGTCGGTGCAGTTCATGTCCCGATCTATTGAGTCCTGGTTCAATGTCCGCGTCGATAGCGCACTGGAGTCCGGCCTGAATCTGGGGCGCGCCGCGCTGGATTCGTCTCTGGCCGATCTGGATGCCAAGGCGCGGTCCATGGCGTCCGAGTTGAACAATACGCCGGATCGCGATATTCCCCTGGCGCTGACACGCTTGCGCGAGTCCAGTGGGGTGCAGGATGTGATGGTGTTTACCGGGGGCGGCCGGCTAGTGGCGTTTTCCACCGATCAATACGGCCAGCTGCTGCCGGAAATACCGCCTGCGTCGGTGTTGAACCAGCTGCGGCTGGGGCGAGGGTATTCCGCCGCAGAGGCAGATGAGGCGAGCCTGGCTGGCGGCAAAGACAGCCTGACATTGCGCGTGGTCATCCCGCTGACGACGCCTCAGCGTTTCGACACCTTGATGTCACCGCCTTCCGAGCCGCGCTGGTTGCAACTGTTGCAACCCGTGCCCGAACAGATCGCGGATAACGCCAACCGAGTGCAGCAAGGGTTCCGCGACTATCAAGAGCTCGCGTTGTCGCGGCTGGGATTGCGCAAGCTTTATGGCATCACGCTGACCTTGGCATTGTTGCTGGCCGTGTTCGCTGCGATCGCCGTCGCGTTGTCGCTGTCCAAGCGGCTGGTGCGGCCGCTGCTGCGCTTGGCAGCAGGAACGCAGGCGGTAGGGGTGGGCGACTATCGGCCTCTGCCAGAGCCGCCAGAGCGCGACGAGGTGGGGCAATTGACGCGTTCTTTCAATGCGATGACCCGTCAGTTGGACGAGGCGCGCCATATGGTAGAAAGCAATCGCCGACAATTGGAGCGTTCGAACGTCTATCTGGAAAGCGTGTTGTCGAATCTGTCGTCGGGAGTGCTGGTATTTGACGAGAGTTTTCGTGTCACGACCGTGAATCAGGGCGCGCAATCCATCTTGCAGGCCGATTTGCGTTCGGTCATCGGGCGGCCGCTGGAAACGGTCGATGGCATGCTGGAGTTCATCAAGATCGTACGCCAGGCCTTTGCCCAGCACGCTGCGGTAGGGTCCGAGCGGCTGCACTGGCAACAGCAGTTCGAGATTTCCTTGGCGCCGTCGGCAGAGTCGACAGAATCTGCGCAAATATTGACCTTGCTGGCGCGGGGCACGCATTTACGGGTGGATGGGCGCGGCAATGGCTATCTGGTGGTGTTTGATGACATCACCGAGGTGATCTCGGCCAACCGTACGGTGGCGTGGGGCGAGGTCGCACGCCGTCTGGCACACGAAATCAAAAATCCACTGACCCCGATTCAATTGTCGGCCGAACGCCTGGCCATGAAACTCGCCGACCGCTTGCAGCCGGCGGATCGGCAGATGCTCGAGCGATCTACGAATACCATTGTGAATCAAGTGGGCTCGCTCAAGCAGATGGTCGATGATTTCCGCGAATATGCCCGCACGCCTCCTGCGGTGATGCAAACTATCGACTTCAACGCCTTGGTGGCGGATGTGCTGGCGTTGTATGGTTGGGAGCCGGGCGAGAAGCATTTGACCCCCGGGCGCGCGCTGGCGCCGGCGTTGAATCTGGACGTCTCGCTGGAGCCTGGCTTGCCGCACATCGAGGGGGATCCGACCCAATTGCGTCAAGTCATCCATAATTTGCTGTCGAATGCGCGGGATGCGATTGCCGAACAGGGCGCGGAGGGCCGTGTGCAGGTGACGACGCAACTGATGGGAGAATCCAATGGCGCCACGCAAGCTGCGGTGCGTTTTACGGTCGCCGATACCGGTCAGGGGTTTTCACATAAAGTCATGCAACGGGCTTTTGAACCGTATGTCACCACCAAGGCCCACGGGACTGGGTTAGGATTGGCAATTGTGCGCAAGATCGTGGAAGAGCATGGTGGGAAGATCGATCTGGGCAACCGCAAGGAAGGTGGCGCGCGGGTTTCGATATTATTGACCCGACTAGCCTCCAAGGCCGCGGCTATGGACGCGGCTGCGCAAGAACAGGATAATGCGGCTACGCAATAGGTGGAAGGTTTATGGCCAGAATTCTGGTGGTTGACGACGAAGTTGGCATTCGTGAACTTTTGTCCGAGATTCTTTACGACGAAGGGCACACGGTCGAATTAGCCGAAAATGCGGCGCAGGCGCGTGCCGCACGGCTGCGCATGCGTCCGGATCTGGTGCTGTTGGACATCTGGATGCCGGATACCGACGGCGTGAGCCTGCTCAAGGAGTGGGGCTCCCAAGGGCTGTTGGACATGCCCGTCATTATGATGAGCGGCCACGCCACGATCGATACCGCCGTCGAGGCAACGCGTATCGGCGCGATGGATTTTCTCGAAAAGCCCATCACGCTGCAGCGTTTGCTCAAAACGATCGCTGCAGGCTTGGCGCGCGGCCGTACCTCGCACCCCTCCGCCGTGACGACGCCGTTGAGCGCGGTGGCGCCGGTAGTGCCGCTCGAGGACGAGCTGGATCCGCCCTCGGCGCTGACGTCGGTGGCCAGTCTGCCGCCCTTGACCGAGGCGCCCCCCGCCTCCAGCGGCAAACTGGGCAGCATTGCATTGGATCAGCCGTTGCGCGAGGCGCGCGATGAGTTCGAGCGCATTTATTTTGAATATCATCTGGTTCGTGAAAATCACAGCATGACGCGCGTGTCCGAGCGTACCGGGCTCGAGCGCACCCACTTATATCGCAAGCTCAAGCAATTGGGCATCGAGTCGGCACGTAAACGCGGCACATGAAGATCCTCATCATGGGGGCAGGCCGCGTCGGGACCAGCGTGGCCGAAAATCTGGTGTCCGAGCAGAACGACATCACGGTGATCGACACGAACGTCGATCAGCTGCGCTATCTGCAGGATCGCTTCGACCTGCGAGTGGTGCATGGTGATGGAACGCAGGTGGCGGTGCTGGAGGCCGCGGGTGCTGCGGATGCCGATCTGTTTGTGGCCTGTTCCGCTTCCGACGCAGCCAATATGGTGGGCTGCAAGATCACACGACAGCTGTTCAACGTACCGCGCCGCATTGCCCGCATCCGCATGCCGGATTTCGAGGATCAGCCCGAGCTCATGGGTGACGAGGGCTTCTGTATCGACGCGCTGATCAGCCCCGAACGCAGCGTCACTGCGTATTTGCATAGCTTGATCGAGTTTCCCGAGGCCCTGCAGGTCGTCGAGTTTGCGGACGGGCGCATCAGCGTTGTGACGGTGCGTGTCGGGCACGGCAGCCCGATGGCGCATCATCCGATTGCGCAGCTACGCGAGGTATGGCCGGATGTGTCGGCTCGTGTGGTGGATGTGGTGCGCGATGGCCGGCCCCTGCAAGCTGACCGCGGGACCGTCATCGCGCCGGGCGACGAGGTGGTGCTGGTCGTGGATTCGCGGCATGCCCGCCGTGCTGTGCGCCAACTGCGCGAGGCGGAAAAGTCCGTGCGCCGCGTGATGATCGCAGGCGGAGGCAATATCGGTCTGCGGCTGGCGCGTCAGCTGGCCGAGGAGAATTACAGCGTGCGCATCATCGAGCGCGATGAAAAGCGCTGTGAATACCTGGTTGCCGAGTTGCCAAGCAGTGTCCTGGTGCTGCATGGCAGCGGCACCGACGAGGAACTCCTCGAGCAGGAAAACATCGGCGATATGGACACCTGGCTGGCGCTGACCAGCGACGACGAAGACAACATCATGTCGTCGCTGCTCGCCAAGCGGCTGGGCGCGCGCAAGGTGATCGCGCTGATCAACCGGCCCGCCTATGGCGAGCTGATGCAGGGCAGTCATATCGATATCGCGGTATCGCCCGCGCAAGCCACCATGAGCGAGCTGCTGCGGCACGTACGCCGCGGCGATATTGTGGTCGCCCACCGGTTGCGTCAGGGGGTGGCTGAGGCGATCGAGGTCATCGCTCATGGCGACCGCAGCAGTTCGAAGGTCGTGGGGCGCGCCGTGGGAAGTATCCGTTTGCCCAAAGGGGCCAGCATAGGCGCCCTGGCGCGCGGGGACGAGATCTTGATGCCGGACGACGATACGGTCATCGAGACGGACGACCATGTCATTGTCTTTGTGCCGTCGCGCCAGATGATGCCGCGCGTTGAAAAACTGTTCCAGGTTTCGGCGTCTTTCTTCTGATCTCGGATACCGTTACCCATGCGCCATACGGCCGTTCACATTAGCGATTGCGGTTGTCTATGAAGCGCTTGCTGGCTACCTTCTACGTCGCTGGCCTGACCATGGGTGTCTTTGCGCTGACCATGCTGCTGCCGTTGGTGGTGGCATATGTGGGCGACGATGCCGGATTCACGGCGTTTCTGGATGGGTTTTTACTGGCGTTCGGTGGCGGGGCCGCCGTCTGGCTCGTCACGCGGCGCGGGCGTAGCGAACTGAATGCCCGCGACGGGTTTTTGCTGGTATCGGTGGTGTGGGTCAGTCTGCCGCTGCTGGCGGCGATTCCATTTTTGATCTATTTCGACCGGGCCGGGATACCGCTGTCGTTCACCGACGCGTATTTTGAGGCGATGTCGGGCTTGACCACCACGGGAGCGACGGTGCTGACCGGGCTGGACCATCTGCCGGCCTCGATCAATCTCTGGCGCGCCACCTTGGTCTGGATTGGCGGATTAGGCATCCTGGTGCTGGCCGTGGCGATTTTGCCGTTGCTCGGCGTCGGGGGGCATCAGGTGGTGCGGGCCGAAACGCCGGGACCCATGAAAGACGAGCGGTTGACGCCTCGTATCGCCAGCACGGCAAAAGCGCTCTACGCGGTCTATTTCGGGCTGTCCGTGTTGTGCCTGATAGCCTATCGCGGTGTCGGCTTGTCGTGGTTCGAGGCGTGGTGCCACACGGCCACCACGATGGGGCTGGGGGGATTCTCGACCAAAGACGCCGGCTTCGCTTATTTCGACTCGGTGCCGCTGGAGATCGTGTCGATGATTTTCATGACCCTGGCAGGGATCAACTTCGCGACCCATTTCAATGCCTTGCGGCAGGGCAGTTTGCGTGCCTATCGTGCCTGTCCGCAAACAGTGCCGTATCTGGTCATCATGCTGGGCGCGGGGCTGGTGATTTCGGCGTATTTGTATTTCCGCGGGGTCTACCATGACCCATTGCAGGCCTTGCGCTATGGCATGTTCCACACCATTTCGGTGGCTACCACGACAGGTTATGCCACGGTGGACTATGCCGTGTGGCCCCTGGTTGCGCCGCTGACGATGCTGTTGTTGTCGGGGTTTGTGACCTCTGCCGGCTCGACGGGCGGGGGAATCAAGATGATTCGTGCTGTGTTGCTGGCCAAGCAGGCACGCAATGAATTGGTGGTCATGCTGCATCCTAATGCAGTCAGTCCGATTCGTATGGGCGGACGCCTGGTGAATCAGCGCGTGATGGCCTCGGTGCTGGCTTTCATGATGGTCTATGGCTTGTCGATTGGCGTGTTTACCAGTCTGCTGCTGGTGTCGGGCCTGGAGCCCATCACGGCTTTTTCCGCGGTGCTTGCCACGATCAACAATACTGGCCCGGGTTTGGGCCCGGTGGGGCCCATGGGCAACTTCGCAGTCCTGACCGATTTTCAGACCTGGGTCTGCACGTTTGCGATGTTGATCGGCCGTCTGGAGTTATTGACCGTGGTGGTGCTGTTCACCTCAATGTTCTGGCGCAAATAATCGTTGCGTCTGTCTCGCCTGGCTTGTCACAATCTGGTCAGCTATTACCCTCAGAATATTAGGACAAACCCGGATTAGGGTTATCCCGGGCCTGTTCGACAGCCCCATTTTTAGCGACCTCACGGGATGCATCACGCTGACACCCGCGCCATTCCTAGTCTGTGAGCATTTACTCACTTCTCTGTCACAGACAAAAACGCATTGATTCCTGAAGTTGCGCGTAAATGTCACGATTTTGATTCTTCTTGGCACAAAGTTGCGGCTATCATGAGGACATAAGACACCGTCTAGTGCCCCCCGGGAAGTCACCGGGCTTCAAGGTCGAATGGTGCATCCCTACCAACGTTCATAAAGGAGTCGGAGATGGAACAGATCCCGTTCGTCTCGTCCGCCCCAAACACGCTCGGCATTGAGTTGGAGTTGCAGCTGATCAATCCACGCAATTTTGATCTGGCAGCAGCGGCTGACGAGTTGTTGGTTCAGATGGCCAATCATCCGATTGCGGATCGGGTCAAACCCGAAATTACGCGCTCGATGATTGAGCTGAATTCTTCGGTACATGAACATCCCGTAGGCTTGTTAGCCGAGATGCGCGAAATGCGCGATGCCCTTTGCGAAGCAGCTGATGCCGTGGGTGTGTCGGTGGCAGGTGGCGGCGCCCACCCCTTCATGCGCTGGCAAGAGCGCGCGATTTCCGATTCGCCTCGTTTTCAGTATCTGGCTGAGATGTACGGGTACCTGGCCCGCCAATTTACGGTCTTTGGCCAGCATATTCATCTGGGCGTGCCGTCGGGCGATGCGGCGGTGCGGATGGTGCACAGTCTGTCGCCCTATATTCCGCATTTCATTGCGCTGTCGGCGTCCTCTCCCTACTACGAAGGGGTGGACACACTGTTTTCATGCTGCCGCCTCAATGCGGTCAACAGCTTTCCGCTGGCCGGTCATTTACCGGCGGAAGTCATGGACTGGTATCAATTCGAGGCGCATATGGCGCAGCTGCGTCAGAGCGGCCTGGCCGAGAGCATCAAGGATCTGTACTGGGATATCCGGCCCAAGCCGGAGTTCGGTACGGTCGAAATCCGCGTGTGCGATACCCCGCTGACGGTCGAGCGCGCGTGCCAATTGGCGGCTTTCGCTCAGGCGCTGGCAGTGTTGGTCTCGCGCGAACCGCAGCCGCCCTCGACGGCCTGGCTGGCCTATCGCAGCAACCATTTCCAAGCCTGCCGTTTTGGCCTGCAGGGCAGTTACGTCACGCCGGATGGGCAGCGGCTGCGCTTGATCGATCATTTGCGGGCGTTGTTCCAGCGGCTGATGCCAATTGCAGACGAGCTGGGAACGCGCGACATGCTGGCCATGCTGCAAGAAGAGGCCGTACGCAACGGCAATGACGCGCGTTGGCTGCGCGGGCAGTTCCATCGCGTGCGTGATTTGCCGGCCGTGGTGGAATCGATGACCCGGGTGTGGCGCGGCGAGCGTGATGCGGCCGTGGTCGCCGAGCCGGCTCCGCGCCGCCGCATTCGAGCCACCTCTGAGCCCATGCACGGCGGTGTTCAGGCGCTGGCGACGCCTGAGGCAGGTCGGACCTCAGGCTGGGGCTCGGATCGTCTCCATTGAGCGATCCAGCAAAGCCATTCCGGAACTGAGCCGTTCAGCAGGGCTGTACAAGCCCTGATGCGGCGAAAACCCGGTTATGAGGGGCCATCCGGGATGTCTCGTGGCCCCCTCAGCTGCCCGCGCGGCGACCGCCGATGGCGCTGATCGACAGGCGGGTTTCGCCCGGCGCAGTGCGGCGAGCGGCCGCGCGCCAGGCGTGGCCATAGGACACTTCAATCGTCAGCGGGATGACGCCTTCCGCGTTGCGCTGCGTTTCCAGGGCAGCGCGCAGGCGAGCCAGCCAGTCGCGGCCCACCAGCCCTCCGCGACGGCCGTTCGCCGGGTTACCGCCCAACGCCCGCACATCTTGCAGCAGGCGTTCGGGAGTGCGATAAGTGAGCGTCAGGGTTTCCTGATCCATCACGGGGTCGGAAAAACCGTTTTCCACCAATAGGTCGCCGAAGTCATGCATGTCGACAAACGCGGGCGTTGCGGTGCGCAGGCCGGCATCGTCCAGCGCCTGGCGCAGTTCGCGCAGGGTCGCAGGGCCCAGACAGGAAAACATCGCCAAGCCCCCGACCTTGAGTATGCGGCGCCATTCGGCGAGCACGGCGTGCGGCGCCGGGTGCCAGTGCATGGCCAGATTGGACCAGACTAAATCCAATGATTCCGGGGGCAAGGCGGTGTCGGCAAGATCGGCGCTCAGAAATCGCGGCCCGTTCTGACCACGGCCGAGCAGTTTCCCGAGCCAATGGCCCACGCCTGCCGCGGCATAGCGCTCACGCGCATGGGTGAGCAGTGTTTCGCTGATGTCGAGGCCCTGGTACGCGGCATCGGGATAGCGTTCCCGCAGCAGAGGCAAATTGTCCCCGGCACCGCAGCCGGCATCGAGCAGGGCCTCGGGTTGCAGGCGAATGTATTGCAAGCGGCCAAGCATGCGGCGGGCGACTTCGCCATAGAGAAATTGTGCGTCGGCCAGGTCGCCGCGGCGTGAAAACTGTCGTGCGACGTGCGCGGGGTTCAGCGGCAAGCTCGGAGGGGCGGCGGATGTGGGGTGTGACATGAATGTCGCGCTGCTGCGTGGCAGCGCAGGAAAAGCATGGTGTGATAGCGGCTCTTGCGACTTGCATGAGCCCGAATGCTATCCATTATGGCCGATTCGCGTTTTCTCTTCCGTCTGCGGGGTGTTGCCCGGCGGATGTTCTCCCTGGTGGCGACGGATTGTCCTCTATGCGAGGGCCGGGCGGCCGGAGGCGGCCTATGCCTCGGTTGTCGCGATGACATTACGCATACGATGCGAAACAAAGCATCCCGTTGCACGCGCTGTGCACAGCGCATGACGTTCGGCGGGCAGGCATGTCGGGGCTGCCCCGATATGCGCCCGGCTTTTACACAGGCCATCGCTGCGTTCGATTATGAGCCGCCGTTCGACAGCTTGATCGGCCGTTACAAGGCAGAGCATCGTTTTGGGTTGAGTACGACCCTGGCGCAACTGCTGGCCGAGGCTGTTGCACGCGCAGGTGGCATAGCGCAGACTGGGCCGGGATCGGCGCCTTGTCAGCCAGAGCAGAGGGAAGGCAGCGGGTCGTACGCACTAAAGGCGAGTACGGTCCTGATCCCGATTCCCTCCAGCGGCGCCTCATTGCGTCGGCGAGGCTTCAATCCCGCCGCCGAGTTGGCTGCCAGCTTGGGCGATTATCTGCAATTACCGGTGCGGCGCGGGGTGTTGCGCCGGCTGCGCGAGGGGCCGCGCCAGGCATACAGCGGCCGTCTGGCGCGCCAGCGAGGGGCTCAAGGCTTGTTCGCCTGCATCGCGCCAGTTCATGGCCTGTCTATCGGTCTGGTCGATGACGTGATGACGACGGGCAGTACTGTCAACGCTGCAGCACATGCGCTGCTACACGCCGGGGCCGCGGACGTCACGGTGCTGGTGGCGGCGCGCACGCCGGTGCGGGATCGCCACGGCTAGTGCTTTGAGGCGGCTGGTTTTCCGCATTTTTCGCAGGGTGGATGAGCTCCCTGGCAAAATAGCGTCTTCGCGTGCCGCGTGTGCGGGTGCGCCAGGATGATATTCATGTTTCACGTCGTACTCGTTTGCCCTGAGATTCCTCCCAATACCGGTAACGTCATTCGGTTGTGCGCCAATACCGGGGCGCAACTGCACTTGGTGCGGCCGCTGGGATTTGAGCTGGACGACACGCGTCTGCGGCGCGCGGGGCTGGATTATCACGAGTGGCAGCCCGTGCAGGTCCACGACACCTTGGCGCAGGCGCTGGCTGCTACGGGCGCTCCGCCCGACCATTGTTATGCCATGACCACGCGTGCGACGCGCAAGGTGTCAGAGGTGGCGTTCGTGCCGGGCGATGTGTTTGTGTTTGGGCGCGAGACGGCAGGGTTGTCGGCCGAGCACATGGCCATGTTTGCGCCATCGCAGCAGATCCGCTTGCCCATGCGCGAGGGGCAGCGCAGCTTGAATCTGTCCAACTCGGTGGCGATTACGGTGTTCGAGGCATGGCGGCAGAACGGCTACGCTGGCGGATCATAGTGCCCACGCGATGCCGTATAGTCTTTCGGCATTGAGCGATGCCTGCCAGGGTTGGCGGCATGAGGGGGTGCCGCCATGTGCCGTGTTTCGTCGCGACTCGCCTTCGCGGCTTGTCTGTCAATCCAGCGATAGTCCCAGCCGTTTGATCACCGCATTCCAGCGCGTCTGGTCTTTTTGAATGCGATCGGTCAATTCCGCCGGGGTGGATGGAGCGGGCGTGAAATATTGCTGCGCCAGTTGTTTGCGCACGGCGTCGCTGTTGATGATCTGCGCCAATTCCTTGTTCAGGCGATCCACAATCGGAGCCGGCGTGCCCGCCGGAGCGAAGATAGCATTCCAGGAGATGGCTTCAAAGCCCGGATAGCCTTGTTTGTCCATGGTGGGGATACCCGCCAGGGACTCGCTGGGCTGCAGGCTGGTGATGGCCAGGGCTTTGACTTTGCCGCTTTGGACTTGCGGCATCGTGATGGCAGGCACCATGAATCCAGCTTGGACATCGCCGGCGATGATGGCGCTGATGACCTGCGGAAAGCCCGAATACGGAATCTGCACGAGGTCGATGTTTGCCTCGCTTTTGAACATTTCCATGGCCAGATGCGCAGAGCTGCCGGGGCCGACGGAACCGTAATTCAGCGCGCCCTTGCGTTCGCGCGCGAGTTTGACGAAATCCTCGACGTTTTCGACGGGTAACGCCGCCGGAACCGTCAGCACATTGGGGCTGGTGGCGACCAATGTAATGGGCTGCAGGTCTTTGAGCGGGTCGTAGCCCAGGGTTTTCTTGTACAGCTCGGGGGCGGTGACCATCGGGCCGTTGATGGTGTAGACCAAGGTATAGCCATCGGGCGTGGCCTTGGCGACCATGCGGGTACCGATGTTGCCGCCTGCGCCGGGTTTGTTGTCGATGACGACGGGCTGGCCCAGTGCTTGCGACAGCGGTTCGGAAATGGTCCGCGCCAGCAGGTCCGGCGACGAGCCCGGCGGAAAGGGCACCACCATATGAATGGGCCGCTCAGGCCAATCGGCCATGGCAGTTGCGGGCAGCAGGGCGGCAGTCAATAGCAGGGGCAGGCAGCGCAGCAGAGCGCCTGCGCGAAATGGGCGGGCAAATGACATGGTGAACTCGTTGGCTTGTCTCGATGTTGATATGGTTTTGTGGAGCGTATTGTGAGGGGGCTAGATTTCCAGTCGCGCCTCGCGAGCCAGGAGGGCAGAAACCGCGGTCACCGGAGCGACACCTTCGAACAGTACGGCGCAGACCGCCTCGGTAATAGGCAATTCCACACCCAGTGTGCGAGCGCGTTGCAACGCTGCGCGCGCACAGCGTACGCCCTCTGCGGTGACGCCGCTGGCCAGGATATCGGCCAATTTACGCCCTGCGCCAATTTCCAGGCCGACACGGCGGTTACGCGATAGCTCGCCGGTGGCGGTCAGGACCAAGTCTCCCAGTCCGGTTAGGCCGGCAAAGGTTTCGGCCTGAGCGCCCAGCGCAACACCAAAACGGCTCATTTCCGCCAGGCCGCGCGTGATCAGCGCCGCACGGGCATTGGTGCCCAGGGCCAGGCCATCGGAAATACCGCAGGCGACCGCGATCACATTCTTCAAGGCGCCGCCGACCTCCACGCCTGCAACGTCGGTGCTGGCGTAGACGCGTACGGCGCCGCCATGCAGGGCGGTGGTCGTGGCGGTACGCACACTCTCGTATTTGCTGGCGATGGTGAGGGCAACCGGCAGACCTTGCGCGACTTCGCGCGCGAACGACGGGCCGGACAGGACGCCACCGGGGATGGTCGTACCGTTCAAGGCTTCGGCCACGATCTCATGCGGCAGGCGAGCCGTGTCGGCTTCAAAGCCTTTACAAGTCCAGACGACGGGGGTGTGCGCCAAGCCCAATGCGGGCAGGCGGGTGGCCAAATCGCGGCAAATCGCATCCAGGCCCGCGACAGGCACGCCCAGAATGATCAAGGTCTGCGACGGCGCAGCGGCCAAAGGCGCAAGAGCCTCTGCCAGATCACTGGTGATGCCCAGGGTATTGGGCAATGCGATGTCTGGCAGATAGCGTGTGTTCTCGTGGGATTTTGCCATCGCAGCGGCCTGGGCGGCATCTCGTGCCCACAGCATTGTGCGATGGCGGCGGCTGGCCGCGGCGGCCAGCGCCGTGCCCCAGCTGCCCGCGCCGAGAACGGCAATGTTCAAAGGTGCGGGCGCTCGGGTCATACGTGCGAACGCAGTCGATTACTGGCGAGTCGCGCCGGGCGGCAGGATGATGCCCGAGTCTGCGCCGTTGGCGTTGCCTTCCTGCTGCTGGGCCAGCTCGGCCAGGCGTTGTTCGTACAGCGCCTGGAAGTTGACTTCGGCCAAATGCAGCGCCGGCAGCGAAGTGCGCGTGATCGCATCGGCGATGTTGGCGCGCAGGTACGGATACAGCATCGTGGGGCAGACGATGCCCAACAGCGGGTCCATTTGTTCAGCGGGAATGTTGGCCAGTTCGAAAATGCCGGCTTGCGTGCCTTCGACCAGATACAGGACCTTGTCGTTGACGCGGGTCGTCACGGTGGCCGTCACGGTGGATTCGAAAATCGATTCGGCCAGGCGCTGGCCGCCGACGTTGATGCTGACTTCGACTTGCGGCTGCTCTTGTTCCAGGAACACGTGAGGCGCATTGGGCATTTCCAGCGACAGGTCTTTCAGGTAGACGCGTTGCAGATTGAACGCAGGCGATTCGCCGCCTGCCTGCTGGTTGTTTTGATCCTGTTCAGCCATGAGAATTTCCGGGTTGTAGGTGGGCAAAAATAAAAAGCGGGCGGCGCGCGCACCGTCAGCCGTTGAGCAGCGGCAACAAGCCGCCTGAACGATCCAGCGCGATCAGGTCGTCGCAGCCGCCAACGTGTTTGTCGCCGATAAAGATCTGCGGCACGGTGCGACGGCCGGTGCGTTCAATCATGACGTCGCGCTGGGCCGGATCTTGATCGATGCGGATGATGTCCAGATCAGTCACGCCACGCTCGGTCAACAGCGCCTTTGCGCGCGCGCAATAGGGACAATAATCCTTTGAGTACATGACAACTTTATTCATGCCGGGCTCCAGATCAGGGTTTCTGAGTGATGGGCAGGCCAGCCGAGGACCAGGCACGCATGCCGCCTTCGAGCACGGAGACTTCGGCAAAGCCCTGCGTGCGCAGGCGTGCGGCGATGCGATTGGAGTCGCGGCCGGTCTCGCAAACCAGCAACAGCGGCTTGTTTTTGGGCAGCGCGCTGGCTTTTTGCTCGACTTCGGCGGCCGGCAAGCTGCGTGCCTGGGCGATGTGGCCCGCACGGAACTGTTCGGTCGGGCGAACATCCACCCAGACGCCTTGGCGCTGGTTGATCAGTTGGATGGCTTCGGCGGTGCTGAGGCCTTTGCCGCCTCGGCCCTTGCGCAGCGCCGGGACGGCGAGCATGATGCCCGACACCACCACCACGGCGACGATGAAGATGTTTTCTTTAGCTACCAAGAATTGCAGAAGATCCACAGAGGTTCCTGAAAGGGGGACAAGCCTGCACAATACGCATCGCTCGTCTGGACACGGCGGCCTGATTCGGACCCGCATCATACTGGGTTAGCCTGCGGTCGGGTCGAAATGCCCGCCGCTTACGGTAAGAAACCCAGAGTTGCCGGGAAAAACCAGGAGCAAAATCGCTCAATTATAAAATGAGCGCATTCGTCAACTTCAAGCCAGCCCTCGGGCGGCCAAAAACCATGTACAAACTCGTTCTGATGCGTCACGGCGAAAGCCAATGGAATCTGGAAAACCGCTTCACAGGATGGACCGATGTCGACCTGACCGACACCGGCCGCGAACAGGCCCGCAAGGCAGGCGAGCTGCTCAAAAAAGAGGGCTACGAATTTGATCTGGCGTACACCTCGGTGCTCAAGCGCGCAATCCGCACGCTCTGGATTGCACTGGACGCCATGGACGCGATGTACACCCCGGTGGGAATCAGCTGGCGCCTGAACGAACGCCACTACGGCAACCTGCAAGGCTTGAACAAGGCCGAAACCGCCGCCAAATACGGCGATGAGCAAGTCCTGATCTGGCGCCGTGCCTACGCGATCGCTCCCGAGCCCCTGGCGCTGGACGACAAGCGTCATCCTCGTTTCGACGATCGTTATGCCAAAATCCCGGCTGATCAATTGCCCGCGACCGAATGCCTGCAAGACACCGTCGCCCGCGTGCTGCCTTTCTGGAATGATTCCATCGCACCGGCGATCCGCGCCGGCCGCCGAGTGCTGGTGGCGGCCCACGGCAACAGCCTGCGTGCCTTGATCAAGCACCTGGATAATATCTCTGATGACGACATCGTGAGCCTGAATATTCCGACGGGTCAGCCTCTCGTTTACGAGTTGGATGCAGACCTGCGCCCGATCCGCCATTATTATCTGGGCGATGCAGCGGAAATCGAAGCCGCGATGGCCGCGGTTGCCGCCCAAGGCAAGGCGAAAAAGGACTGATTCATGCGGTTTGTGGCAGGTTTGCTGTTGACGGTGGCTGTGGCGGCGACGCCATGGCCCGGCGTTGCGGCGTCGTCGGATCTGGCAGACCGCCAGTCCGATGCCGAGCGGCAGCAAGCCGAGCTGCGTGAGCGTATCGATTCCTTGCAGAAATCGCTCGAGGATCGAGAAGCCGCACGCAGCGAAGCCGCCGACGCGCTAAAGGCGTCGGAATCGGCGATCTCGCGCATCAACCGCCGGCTGCGCGACTTGGCGGCAGACAATGACCGGGCCGAAGCCGATCTGGCCAGCCTGGAAAAACAGATCGCTGCGCAACAGCAGATGCTGCAGAAAAAACGCACCGAGCTGGCCGATCAATTGCGCACTCAGTACACCAGCGGCCTATCTCCGTGGACGGCGTTGCTATCGGGCGATGACCCGCAGCAACTGGGCCGTAATCTCGGTTATTTGGGTTATGTGTCGCGCGACCGGGCCGAGGCGGTACAGGCGTTGCGGCGTGATCTGGACCGTTTGGCAGAACTGCAAGGCCAGGCCGATGCGCGCCGCGCAGAGATCCAGCGCACGGTCGCCGAAACGACCGAGCAAAAGGCCGAATTGGTCAAACAGCAATCTGAGCGAGCGACGTTGTTGGCTCAGTTGGAAGGGCAGATCGCTGCGCAGCGCGCTGAGGCGCGCAAATTAGGGCGCGACGACAGCCGCTTGTCAACGCTGATTGTCGACCTGGAAAAAGCGATCGCCGAGCAGGCCGAGGCCGCGCGTCGTGCCGAAGAGGCTCGCTTGCGAGCCGAAGCCGTTCGTCGCGCGCAAGAGGCGCGTCTGGCCGAGGAAGCACGGGTCAAAGCCGAAGCCGCACGCGCCAAGGCCGAGGCCGAACGTCAAGCTGCCATGGCGCGCGCAGCCGAAGCCGCAAAAGCCGAACAAGCCGCCAAAACGGAACAGGCACGGGCCGCTGCTCAAGCCAAACGCGATGAAGCAGCGCGTGACGCAGCGCGGGCGCGTGAGCAAGTCGAGGCCGCTCGCGAACGCGAACGTGCGGCCAACGAACGTCAACGCGGCACGGTCGCATTGGGTGATTGGGATGCGTTGAGCCCCTTAAACCAAGGGGACGTGCGGGTGAGCCAACCACAATCTGTACGGCCAGCGGAATCGCCGGCACGTGCAGCGGCCCCTGCATCACCGCCTTCGAATCGTCAGGGGCAGGATGAGGCCGACAATGATGAGGCGCCCGCGCAACAGACTGCCCGTCGCGCCGCACCACCGCCGCCCAGCACGGGCAATGGCTTGCGTCACGGGTTGACTGCGCCTGTCCGTGGTACGGTACAGGGGCGTTTCGGGGTGGATCGCCCCGATGGCGGCGTCTGGCGGGGTATTGTGCTGCGTACGGCCGCAGGGACTCCGGTCAAGGTCGTCGCCCCCGGCACGGTGGTTTACGCCAGCTGGCTACGGGGTTTCGGTAACTTGATCATTGTTGATCACGGCAAGCAATATATGACGGTATATGCCTACAACCAGAGTCTGCTCAAGCAGGTCGGAGACACCGTGGCGGCGGGCGAGGCCATCGCTACGGTAGGTTCCACCGGCGGGCAGGTGGAATCGGGCCTATACTTTGAGATTCGATATCGAGGCACCCCGGTGGACCCGGCCCAGTGGTTGGCCTTATAACCTCCGGCTCAAAATCAGGAAGTGTGCATGGGCACTCGCAAGTTTCGCGGTTTAGGTTTGATGGCTACCGGTGTGGTGGCGGGCGTTTTGCTCAGCGTAGGTGTGACAGCACTGGCGCAGCGAGGCAGCCCCCTGCCGCTGGACGAGCTCCGCCAGCTCAGCAATGTGTTTGCCGCCATCAAAAACAACTACGTCGAGGCGGTCGACGACAAGACGCTGATTGATAACGCCATATCGGGCATGGTGTCCAATCTGGACCCTCATTCTGCCTATCTGGATGCGGATGCATTTAAAGAAATGCAGAGCACCACGCAAGGCGAGTTTGGCGGTCTCGGCATCGAGGTCGGGGCGGAAGACGGTTTCGTCAAAGTCATCTCGCCCATCGAAGACACTCCCGCCGCGCGTGCCGGTGTGATGGCTGGCGACCTGATTATCAAGATCGATGATACGCCTACCAAAGGCATGACCTTGAACGACGCGGTCAAGCTCATGCGCGGTGCGCCGAAAACGCCTATCACGCTGACTTTGGTGCGGGCTGACAATCCACAGCCCATCGTGGTGAAGATCATTCGCGACATCATCAAGGTGCGCAGCGTGCGCAGCAAGATGCTCGACGGCGGTGTGGGCTACGTCCGTATCGCTCAGTTCCAGGAAAAAACCGGCGCCGATCTCGCGCGTCATCTGAAAGACCTGGGCGCGAAAGGCGCACCCAAGGGCTTGGTGCTGGATCTGCGTAACGATCCGGGCGGACTGCTGACCAGCGCGATTGGCGTGGCGGCTGCGTTCCTGCCGCCCGATGTGCTCGTGGTATCCACCGACGGCCGCACGCCGGATTCCAAGCATAAATATCTGGCGACGCCGGCAGAGTACGCGCGTGGCGAGGGCAACTATCTGGCCGATCTGCCCGGCTGGGTCAAGACCGTTCCTATGGTCGTGCTGGTAAACGTAGGCTCGGCCTCGGCGTCGGAAATCGTGGCGGGCGCGCTGCAAGACTACAAGCGTGCGAAGGTATTGGGCAATCGTACGTTCGGCAAGGGCTCGGTGCAGATCATTCTGCCGCTCAGCCAGGACACAGGCGTCAAACTCACGACCTCGCGTTATTTCACGCCCAAGGGACGCTCCATCCAGGCAACCGGTATCGAGCCTGATTACGTCGTGGCCGATACGGCCGACGGTGATCTGTTCCGCCTGCCGCGCGAGGCCGATCTGCAGCGCCATCTGTCGAACAACCAGAGCGACGAAATCAAATCGCTGCCTGGCGCCGACGAGTCTACGCCGGTCGGCAAGGTGTTCGAGTTCGGCGGCAAAGACGACTTCCAGCTGCAACAGGCGCAAAATGTATTGGCAGGCAAGCCCGTACAAAAAGGCTCGGCCCGCGCGCAAGCGCAAGCCAACGCCAAGCCGACCGTCAATGGCGAAACGGAACGCCTGACGATCACGCCGTCTGGAGTGCAACCCGCCAAAAACAAATGAACGACCAGCAGTTATTGCGTTACGCCCGGCATATCTTGCTAGATGAGCTGGGCATCGAGGGCCAGGAAAAATTCCTGGCGGCTCGAGTGCTGGTGGTGGGCGCGGGAGGGCTCGGCTCTCCTGCGGCGTTGTATTTGACGACGGCCGGGGTGGGCGACATTACGCTGGCTGACGACGACATCGTCGAGCTGAGCAATCTGCAACGCCAGATCCTGCACGGCGAGGCGAGCGTCGGCCGGCCCAAAGCCGAATCGGGCCGCGATACGCTGGCGGCCTTCAATCCCGAGACGCACGTGACCGCGCGCGTCGAGCGGCTGGATGGACTGGCCCTGGACGAGGCCGTCGCGGCTGTGGATCTGGTGCTGGACTGCACCGACAATTTCAGCACACGGCACGCGATCAATCGCGCCTGTGTGCATCATCGCAAGCCGCTGGTCTCTGGGGCGGCGATCCGTTTCGACGGTCAGGTCAGCGTGTACGATCTGCGCCGCGACGATGCGCCGTGCTATCACTGCCTGTTTCCCGAGGCCGATGATGTCGAGGCCGTGAATTGCGCAACCACAGGAGTTTTCGCCCCGCTGGTTGGCATCATAGGCGCCATGCAGGCGGCCGAAGCCCTGAAGCTCCTGGCCGGCATCGGCGAGAGCCTCTCGGGCCGATTGCTTTGGCTGGATGTGCGCACTATGCAGTGGCGCAGTGTCAATGTGCATCGTGATCCCGAGTGCGCGGTCTGCGGCCATCGTGATCATCAGGCCAAACACGCCGCTTGATCGTCATTCCCTGACTTCCTGAGGCTGCTCGGCAGCCTTCTGGTGCAGGTGTGAATCCCTTAAAAGTTTTCATATAACCTGATAAATCATCTACAATGATCACATGCTGACCAAGTCCACCACCCTCACAGAGCAAGTCGCCGGCCAATTGTCGGCCGATATTGCCGCGGGCGTTTACCCCGTAGGGGCCAAGCTGCCGACGGGAAAGGCGCTCGCACAGCTGTACGGGGTCAGTGCTGCAGTGATTCGCGAGGCGACCGAGCGGTTGCGGGCGCAGGGGTTGGTCGAAAGCCGCCAGGGCGCGGGCTGTACGGTGATATCGCGCACAGTCAGCCGGGGGTTTCAGGTGCCCGGCCGCTCATCGCTCAGCCGCGACGAGTTGGCCAGTGTCTACGAACTGCGTATGGAGCTCGAAGGCGGCGCTGCGGCCTTGGCCGCGATGCGGCGCACGGACGACGATCTGGCAGAGATGTCGCGTTGTCTGGAGCACCTGCAAAACCATCTGCATCATCCCGAGCTGGCTGTAGAGCAAGACATTGCTTTTCACGCGGCGATTGCCGTGGCCACGCATAACGCCTATTACCAGCAACTGCTGCAGTATCTGAATCTGCAAGTGCGCGAGGCGGTACGCATGGCACGCGATAACACACTGCAGTATCAATCCGAACGGATTGTCGATGTGCATCAAGAACACGTCGACGTATATGAAGCTATTGCGGCCCGGGATGCTGTTGCTGCCCGACAGGCAGCCGTGCGGCATTTGCAACGCGCGGCTGCGCGTTTGCAGTTGGATTTTTTGACCATTGATGACGCATCAGCGCCGATGGCCACTGCACCTGCCGAGCTGGTCGCGCGCACTACGAAATCTGCACGGGCTACCTAGCCCATTCTCCGATTCCTCGATCTTTGCTCCTTCTGTCTGAACACCTATGACTACTTCCGATTTTGCGCAGCGCCTGGTCCAAGCCCTGGGCCCCGATACGGTATTGACTGCAGCCGATGACATTGCGCCGTGGTTGTCAGACTGGCGTGGCCTTTATAACGGGCAGGCCCAAGCTGTCGTACGTCCACGTACCACTGAAGAGGTCGCGCGGTGCCTCGCGTTGTGCCAAGAAGCCGGTGTACCCGTTGTGCCGCGCGGTGGTAATACCGGGTTGTGCGGAGGCGCCACGCCGGATCAGGCGCCAGCCAATGTGGTGCTCTCGCTGGATCGCATGAATGCCGTGCGGTCGATCGATACGATTGCCAATACCATGGTGGCCGAGGCGGGATGCATTCTGGGTAATCTGCGCCGCGCTGCCGAGGATGCGAATCGCATGCTGCCTCTCAGTTTGGCTGCGGAAGACTCTTGCCAGATCGGCGGCAATGTTTCGACCAACGCGGGTGGCGTCAACGTCGTGCGCTATGGCATGACGCGCGAGCTGGTGCTGGGCATTGAGGCGGTGTTGCCGACAGGGGAGATTTTTCATGGCCTGCGTACGCTGCGTAAAGACAATACGGGTTATGACCTCAAGCAATTGTTGATCGGCGCCGAGGGCACGCTCGGCGTGATCACCGCTGTGGCATTACGTTTGTTTCCGCGCAATAGTGTGCGTTCCGTGGTGTTGGCGGCGGTGCAGTCTCCTGAGCAGGCCTTGCAATTGGCCGAGTTGGTGAACGAGCAATGTGGTCCGCGTCTGCAGGCCTACGAGTTTTTCACGGGCGATTGCGTGGACTTGGTGTTGACGCATGCACAAGGCGTGCAAGAGCCTTTTGCGCAGCGTTATCCCGGCTATGTGTTGATGGAGCTGGCTGACACGGCCGATGAGGATGCGCTGAATGCACTGTTGGAAAACGTGATGGGTGCCGCGTTGGAGCGCGAGTTGTGCCTGGATGCTGCTGTCTCGACGTCGTTGGCGCAGTTGCAGGCGCTCTGGAAATTGCGCGAGGAAATCTCCGAGGCCCAGCGTGCCGACGGGCCGCATCTCAAACACGATATTTCATTGCCTATCGAACAGATTCCGGCATTCATGCAGTCTGCCGAGCAGCGTGTGCGTGCGGCTTATCCGGATATTCGGCCGTTTATCTTCGGGCATTTCGGAGACGGCAATCTGCACTACAACCTCTCGCGTCCGGCAGGTGCGCCGCGCGAATGGGCGGCTCAACAGGGCGATGCCGTGACGGATATCGTGCTGGACGAAGTGAACCGGTACGGGGGCAGCATCAGTGCCGAACATGGTATCGGTCAGCTCAAGCGGGATCATTTCCTGCATAGCAAGGATCCGCTGGAGCTGCGGTTGATGAGGGATATCAAGCGGATTTTTGATCCGGCGGGGATTTTGAATCCTGGGAAGTTGCTGTAGACCCGATTTGGGTGCGGGTCGTGCGGAATTGACGGTGTTTCGTGGGTCGTCTTTGTTGAGCGCTGGATGTGGCTGTCGAGAGGCTGGAGTTCTTTTGGCGTCGTGGCGGGGCGGTAAGCGTGTGGGGGCTTCGCGTGGTCGGTCGGACGCCTTCGCGTCCGACACCGCTTCGTCAACCTCGTCGCTGCGCTCCTTCGGTTTCCCTCGCTCGACCACGAGGCGCCCCCACACGCTTACCGCCCCGCCACGACTCACAGCATCTCAAGCCTGCTGCATCGTTATCCATTTTTTGTCAGCAGTATCGGCAGGTGTTGGCACTGTGGACGTTAACCCGTCCCGCAACGACATCGATCGTTTAAAGCCCTGACGTTCGCATTCCCGGCATCGGCGGCCAGCCTCTACTGTGAGTCCGTGTCGCGAGCCAGGAGTGTCATGCGGGGCCGTAGAGCACGGATTCAGTCCGCGCAGCGGACCGAGCCCCCTGCTCATGGGGCGAGTCCGTGCGATAGGCCCCGCATGACACTCCTGGCTCGCGGCACGGACGTCTAAATAGAGACGCCCGATGCAATCAAACAAACGATCAAGTCTGCTGATAAATCTCAGCCCCCTTGCGTACAAACTCGACCGCCTTCTCGCGCATTCCTTGCTGCAACGCGTCTTTCTCACTAACCCCCTGTGACGCCGCGTAATCACGCACGTCCTGCGTGATCTTCATGCTGCAGAAATGCGGCCCGCACATCGAGCAGAAGTGTGCGACTTTCATTGAGTCCTTGGGCAAGGTCTCATCGTGAAACTCCTTGGCCGTATCGGGATCCAGACCCAGGTTGAACTGGTCATCCCACCTGAACTCGAACCGCGCCTTCGATAGCGCATTGTCACGAATCGCTGCGCCTGGATGGCCTTTGGCCAGGTCTGCTGCATGCGCAGCGATCTTGTAGGTGATGATGCCGTCCTTGACGTCTTTCTTGTTCGGCAAGCCCAAGTGCTCTTTAGGCGTGACATAGCAGAGCATTGCCGTGCCATACCAGCCGATCAATGCGGCGCCGATGCCTGAGGTGATGTGATCGTAGCCAGGGGCGATGTCGGTCGTCAGCGGCCCCAGGGTATAGAACGGCGCCTCGTGGCAATGCTCGAGCTGCAGCTCCATGTTTTCCTTGATCATCTGCATCGGCACATGGCCCGGTCCCTCGATCATGACTTGCACGTCGTGTTTCCAGGCGACTTGAGTCAGCTCGCCCAACGTCTTGAGCTCGGCGAATTGGGCCTCGTCATTGGCGTCGTAGCCTGAGCCAGGCCGCAGGCCGTCGCCCAGCGAAAAGCTGACGTCATAGGCCTTCATGATCTCGCAGATGTCCTCGAAGCGTTCGTACAGAAAGCTTTCTTTGTGATGCGCCAGACACCACTTTGCCATGATGGAGCCGCCGCGTGACACGATGCCTGTCATGCGGTCTGCGGTCATGGGAATGAACGGCAGGCGCACGCCCGCGTGTATCGTGAAATAGTCCACGCCCTGTTCGGCTTGCTCGATCAAGGTGTCGCGGAAAATTTCCCACGTCAGTTCCTCGGCCTTGCCGTCTACCTTTTCCAGCGCCTGATAGATCGGCACGGTGCCGATGGGCACCGGCGAATTCCGGATGATCCATTCACGGGTTTCATGAATATGTTTGCCGGTAGAGAGATCCATGACCGTATCGCCGCCCCAACGGATAGCCCAGGTCATTTTTTCGACTTCTTCGCCTATGCCCGAGCTGACGGCGGAATTGCCGATGTTGGCGTTGATCTTGACCAGGAAATTCCGCCCGATCGCCATGGGTTCGACTTCGGGGTGATTGATGTTGGCCGGGATGATGGCGCGGCCACGGGCCAGTTCCTCGCGGACGAATTCGGGTGTGATCACGGCGGGAATAGCGGCGCCGAAAGATTGGCCAGGATGCTGGCGCAGCAGACGGCGGGCCATTTTCTCGCCATCCGGGCCGCTGGCGCGCAGCGTTTCCAGATAGTGTTCACGGCGCAGATTCTCGCGGATCGCGACAAATTCCATTTCAGGCGTGACGATGCCGCGCCGCGCGTAATGCATCTGCGAGACGTTGGCGCCGGATTTGGCTCGGCGCGGAGGGCGTTGCAGGTCAAAGCGCATGGCCGTCAATTTGGGATCCGTCAGGCGCGACTGGCCGTATTCGCTGGTGGGGCCGCTCAGCAGCTCGGTGTCGCTGCGCTCTTCGATCCAGGCCTTGCGCAGCGCAGGCAGGCCGCGGCGGATGTCGATGCGAACATCGGGATCGGTGTAGGGGCCGCTGGTGTCGTACACCGTCAAGGGAGGATTGCTTTCGCCACCGAACATGGTGGGCGTGGTGTCCTGCGAAATCTCCCGAAAAGGCACGCGGATGTCCGGCCTGGAGCCGATTTCGTAGACTTTACGGGATTTGGGCAGCGGTGCGACGGCCGCGGCATCGACTTGCGCCGTAGCGGCGAGGAACTTGGGATTGGCGTTCATGGAAAGCTCCAATAATGAGGTTGGAGCCGATTGGGGATGGATTCCGGGCCAGATAGGACGAACCCGGCCCTGGGAGACAGGCCTGGCGCGGAATACGCTCCCAGCATCGGCATTATCCGTACTGGTACGAAGGGACTCTCTCAACACGCCGCCCCGGAAAAGGCGACGAGTACCCCTGCGTGAAACCGAAGTATAGGTGGTATCGTGGTTGTATGGTCGTATTTCGTCGCTTTACATCTGCATACGGTTGGGGCTATCGGGACACGCAACGGCCCTGTACACTTTTTGTAAGCTGGGTGGCGGTCAATGACCCGGCATGCAGCTCCCTCAGTCATTGAAAAAGGAATAACCATCATGCAACTCACTATGCGCAAACTGGCTCCCGCGCTGGCTGTCCTCACGCTTGCACTGGCCGGCTGCCAAACTCCGCCAAAGCAAGGGACAGACGGTGCTGCCAGCGGTACCACCGCGCCCCAGACGCCGGCTCAGCCCGCGACGGCTTCCGCAGTTGAGTTCTATGTGGCTCAAGCGACGACGGCGCCCGGCCTGACGGAAGTCAAGATTCCCGATGGATCGTTGTTCATCCAGCGTCAGCCTGTGCTGACGCGTGCCGATCTGAGCGAAGCCGCCGCCCTGGTTGATCGTCAAGGACAGAATTTCGTCGGCCTGCGCTTTACAGAGGCCGGTGCCCGTAAATTGAACGAGGTGAGCAGCCAGAACATCGGCAACATGCTGGCGCTGGTCATCGATCGTGAGCTGGTCGCCGCTCCGCGTATTGCCGAGCCGCTGAACCGTGGCGTGCTGGCCTTTGGCGTGCCATCGGCCCAGGCTGCATCCGACATTGCGGCCAAGATCCGTGGCGATCAAGGGCAAGCCGCTCCGGCTAATGGCGCAGCACCTGCCGCGCCCGCCAAGCCGGCTCCCGCCGCTCCGGCTCCGGCCGCTCCGCGTTAAACGATTCGAGTGAGGGCGGCGTCAGCCGCCTTTGCATACGTCTCACGAGACGCTTTACCGCCCCCTCGGGGGCGTTTGTATTTTCGAAGCGGCTCACCGAACGGCAAAAAGGCCTGAGATGAAAATCATCTCAGGCCTTTTTTATTGATGCACAGCAGACGATCCGATTTAACGGACCGTCTCTGAAATCAATCCTCTTCGACGAAGGTTTCCTGGCGTTTCTTGCGGATGGAGGGCAGCGCCACCAACACCACGAGAATCAACGCCGCCGCCAGCAAGGACGCCGACAAGGGGCGCTCGATAAAGGTGAAGAAGTCACCGCGCGACAGCAGCAGGGCGCGACGGAAGTTTTCTTCCATCATGGGGCCCAGCACCAGACCCAGCAGCAGCGGGGCACCTTCGCACTTCAGTTTCGACCAGAAATAGCCGATGACCCCGAAGATCGCCGTGGTGAAAATGTCGAACGTGTTGTAGTTCAACGAATACACCCCGATCGTGCAGAACACGAGGATCGCCGGGAACAGAATGCGATAGGGCACTTTCAGCAGCTTGACCCAGACGCCGATCAACGGCAGGTTCAGCACCACCAGCATCAGGTTTCCGATCCACATCGAGGCGATCAGACCCCAGAACAATTCCGGGTGGCTGGTCATGACCTGCGGGCCCGGTTGAATGTTGTGGATGGTCATTGCGCCAACCATCAGCGCCATCACGGCGTTACCCGGGATACCCAGGGTCAGCAGCGGGATGAACGAGGCTTGCGCACCTGCGTTGTTGGCCGATTCGGGGCCAGCCAGGCCTGCAGGGTGGCCTTTGCCGAAACGCTCCGGTTCTTTGGAGAGTTTTTTCTCCAGGGTGTAGGACGCGAAGGCCGACAACACGGAACCGCCGCCAGGCAAAATACCCAGAATCGAACCCAGAGCGGTGCCACGGATGATGGCGGGCGCTGCTTCGCGGATTTCCTGTTTGTTGGGGTACAGCGAACCGATCTTGTCCTGGAGTTCGACGCGGTTTTCTTTTTGCTCGAGGTTGGACAGGATTTCGGCAAAACCGAAAACACCCATGGCCACGATGGCAAAGTCGATGCCGTCTTGCAGTTCGGGGATGCCGAAGTCATAGCGGGCCACACCCGAGTTGACGTCCGTACCCACCATGCCCAGCAACAGGCCCAACAAGATCATGCAGATGGCTTTAGGCAGTGAGCCGGAAGCCAGCACCACTGCACCGATCAGACCCAGGGTCATCAACGAGAAGTATTCGGCCGGACCGAATTTGAACGCGATTTCGGACAATGGGGGCGCGAAAGCGGCGATCAACAGCGTTGCCACGCAGCCAGCAAAGAACGACCCGATAGCTGCCAGCGACAGTGCCGCGCCCGCGCGCCCATTACGTGCCATTTGGTGGCCGTCCAGCACGGTCACCACTGCCGAAGTCTCACCCGGCAAGTTAACCAGAATTGCGGTGGTTGACCCACCATATTGCGTGCCGTAGTAGATGCCCGCCAGCATGATCAAGCCAGCAACAGGGGGCAGCACATATGTGATCGGCAGCAACATGGCGATCGTGGGTACGGGGCCCAGACCCGGAAGCACGCCGACCAATGTGCCGAGGATGCAGCCTAGCAGGGCGTACAGTAGGTTTTCAGGTGTGAACGCAACCGAAAATCCGATCGCCAAGTGTTCCATCAATTCCATGATTGTGTCTTCCCCTTATTAGTTCATGCCTAGAAACGACGGCCATAGCGGGAAAATCAATCCCAGACCCTTGATGAACGCCAGCCAGCAGAACACAACAAGGAAGATGGCGTTGAGCAAGGCGACGCGCCAGCTAAATTCATGGCTGGCGATACTGCTGCCCACGACGAGCAAGAACAGCGACAGATAGAGACCCAGCGGACGCAGCAGCACGCCGAATAGAACGACGGAGCCGATGATGATGAACAGGATTTTGAAATCGAACTTGTCGATTTTGGTTTCCGTGGCTTTGGGGGACATCGCTCCCAATGCCACCACGGCTCCCAGAATGGCCAGGCATATCCCTAGCCAAAAAGGAAAATAACCGGGGCCCATCCGGGCGGATGTCCCCATGGAATACTGCGTGGCGCCATACGCAAATCCCAGGCCGATTAGGGTAAACATCACCCCCGACCAGAAATCTTGCTTATTCCTTAGCTGCATAAAAGGTCTCCGTATTGTGTCGTGCCATACTGCTCGAGCATGGGTGGCGGAGACCTAATGTCTAAGGACGCATGAAGCTTGGACAAAAAAACGTATAAAAAAATATGGCACGGCGGCGCGAGCCATATCAGGGTTGCCAAGCGTCCGGACACTAAGCGCACCGCCAGCACGCAAAGTCCAAGTCGAACGGATCGTATCACGATGTAGTTTAGAATTCTGTTGGTGAATCCTCTAACTTTTCAGGGGGCAAAGATCGACACGCAGGAATTGCAACCGGCGGATTTTGCAACCTTGGCCGAGTTTCGTTATGCCTTGCGTTGCTTCACGATTTTCAGTGAGGCCGAGGCGCATGAGCAGGGGCTGTCCCCGCAGCAACATCAAGCGTTGCTGGCCATCAAGGGCAGTGAGGCACAAGCCCTGACCATTGGCGAGCTCGCAAACAAGCTCTGTATAAAGCACCACAGCACCGTCGAACTCATCAGCCGATTAGTGCGCATGGGCATGGTGTCACGTTCGGTCGACCCCCATGATGGCCGGCGTGTGCGGGTGACGTTGACTGCCTTGGCCGAAGCAAAATTGCAGGCGCTGTCGGCGGTGCATCTCGAACAACTGAGGCGCATCGGGCCTTTGTTGATTAAATTATTGGACCAATTCGGTTCTTCAACTCGCTGAAAAAACGACCACCAGATGGACACTACCCCTGAATTACGTGCTGTTTTCACCCCTGCTGGGCGCCTGCGTGCGTCGATCAACCTGGGCAATCCCATCTTGGCCGGACGCAATGCTGCCGGTGAACCTGCAGGCGTATCGATCGACCTGGCACGCGAATTCGCCCGCCGTCTAGGGGTCGAGCTCGAATTGGTGGTGTTTGATACGGCCGGTAAATCCGTTGATGCTGTGACGGCTGAAGAGGCCGATATCGGCTTTTTTGCCGTGGATCCGGTGCGAGGCGCCGGTATTGCGTTTACGGCCCCCTATGTGCTGATCGAGGGTGCGTATCTCGTCAAGGACGACTCGCCGCTGCAATCCAACGACGAGGTGGACCGGCCCGCGCACCGCGTCGCGGTCGGTAAAGGCAGCGCCTACGATTTGTACCTGACGCGTGAGCTCAAGCACGCCGAAATCGTTCGAGCCCCGAGTTCTCCAGCTGTGGTCGATACTTTTCTTGAGCAGGGGCTGGAGGTAGCTGCAGGCGTACGCCAGCAACTGGAGTCGGATGCGCAGCGTCTGAGTGGCCTGCGCTTGCTGCCCGGGCGTTTCATGGTGATTCGCCAGGCGATGGGCCTGCCCAAAGGACGTGATGCCAGGGCAGCGGCGCTGCTCAGCGCCTTTGTCGAGGACATGAAAGCCAGCGGTTTCGTCGCTGACGCGCTCGCACGTCATGGCATTCAAGGGGCCTCTGTAGCACCGGCAGAACCCCGAGATTAAATTCTCATATTAGGGAAAATCCTAGGGATTTTGTGGCTCAATCCGTTGCGTTCGTGCAACGGTTTGGCTGTGTGTTTGCCATGCGTCAGGTACTGTTAAAAGATTTTTCGCGTGGCAACATAATCTACGGCGCGGTGCAAGCCAGAAGCAGAGCGATCCCTTAATCCGCCGAGCCGGGTGCTGGATCCTGCACGCGTTGTTTGATTTCTTCGTGGTGTCTTTCCATCTCTTGGCGCAACGCGCGGCGTTCGCTTGCCGCTTCGTAGCGTTGACGCTGCTCCAGGGTATGCAGGACCAACGGCGGGACGGCCGTCGGCTGACCGTTATCGTCAACCGCCACCATCGTGAAATAACAGCTGTTGGCGTGGCGCACGATTTGTTTGCGGATGTCTTCGGTGATCACCTTGATGCCGATTTCCATCGAGGTCCGGCCCGTGTAGTTCACGGACGCCAGAAAGGTGACCAGTTCTCCGACGTGGATCGGTTGCCGGAACACGACCTGATCGACGGACAGCGTGACGACGTAGTGGCCCGCATAACGGCTGGCGCAGGCGTACGCGACCTGATCCAGGTACTTCAAAATCGTGCCGCCGTGGACGTTGCCTGCAAAATTCGCCATGTCTGGCGTCATCAGGATAGTCATCGACAGTTGGTGATTGGTTTCTTGCATGGCAGACCGCGCGAGTGAAAAATGCCATGGTAATCGCTGGGCTTGTTGTTTTTGCAAAACTTGACGATACGCTGCCATTAAATAGGGGTACGATCACAAGCTCCATCCTTGGGAGAAGCCCATCATGTCATCATTATCCAAACGTTGCATGGCCGAGTTGATCGGTACTTTTTGGTTGGTGTTAGGCGGTTGCGGTAGCGCGGTGCTGGCGGCAGGTTTTCCCGAACTGGGCATTGGTTTTGCCGGGGTCGCCCTGGCATTCGGATTGACGGTGTTGACCATGGCTTATGCGGTAGGCCATATCTCGGGCGGGCATTTCAATCCGGCAGTCACCGTGGGGCTCGCGGTAGGGGGGCGGTTCCCGATGCGCGAAATTCTGCCTTACGTGGTGGTGCAAGTGATTGGAGCAATACTGGCGGCTGCCGTGCTGTATTGCATTGCGAGCGGCAAGCCGGGCTTTGATCTGGTGGCGAGCGGTTTTGCTGCGAACGGTTATGGCGATCATTCTCCGGGCAAATATGCCTTGGGGGCTGCACTGACATGCGAAATCGTTCTGACCTTCGGTTTTCTGTTTGTGATTTTGGGGGCGACTGATAAGCGCGCGCCGGCCGGCTTTGCTCCGATCCCGATTGGCCTGGCTCTGACGCTGATTCATTTGATCAGTATTCCTGTGACGAATACGT
This sequence comes from Bordetella genomosp. 4, assembly GCF_002261185.1. Lineage (GTDB taxonomy): Bacteria > Pseudomonadota > Gammaproteobacteria > Burkholderiales > Burkholderiaceae_B > Bordetella_A. Next base: position 35,218 of record NZ_NEVQ01000023.1, on the reverse strand, counting down.
CGGTGAACCCGGCGCGCTCTACCGGCCCGGCGCTGTTCGTCGGAGGATGGGCGGTGGAACAACTATGGTTGTTCTGGGTGGCGCCGATTGTGGGCGCGATTCTGGCCGCATTGGTGTACCGTTTCGTAGCGGGGCGCCAAGACTCATGAGAAACCGTCGCCCCATTTGAGGGAGCGACACGTGTCTCAATCTGAAAAAATCATGTTGGTCACCGGCGGCGGCCGCGGAATCGGCGCCGCGGTGGCGCGTCTGGCTGCCCGCCGGGGGTATGCCGTTTGCGTGAATTATCGTCATCGTCGCGAGGATGCCGATGCGGTGGTGCGAGAGATCCTGACCGAAGGCGGGCGAGCCATTGCCGTCGGTGCGGATGTTGCCGACGAGGCGCAGGTCGTGCGGCTGTTTCAAACCGTGGACCGGGAGTTGGGCAGGGTGGACGCCCTGGTCAACAATGCCGGCATACTCGAGACGCAATGCCGGCTCGAGGACCTGGATGCTGCCCGTGTGACGCGTATTCTGATGACGAATGTTGTCGGCGCGGTGGTGTGCTGCCGCGAGGCGGTGCGGCGCATGAGCCCGCGTCATGGTGGACGGGGCGGCGCTATCGTGAATGTGTCTTCGGTCGCGTCTCGCTTGGGTTCGCCCGGGGAATATATCGATTACGCGGCGTCAAAAGGGGCGCTCGATACGTTGACGATCGGGCTGTCTAAAGAGGTGGCTGCTGATCAGATTCGCGTGAATGCGGTTCGGCCGGGAACGATTTATACCGAGATGCACGCCAGTGGCGGAGAGCCTGGGCGGGTGGATCGATTGGCTAGTGCGATTCCATTGCAGCGGGGCGGGACCGTTGAGGAGGTTGCGGGGGCGGTGATGTGGTTTTTTTCCGATGAGGCGGGGTATACGACGGGGTCGTTTATCGAGGTTTCCGGGGGGAAATAGGCTCGGTTTAGTTAGTTATTAGGTTAGGCGTTCGTTTGCTGGCACAGGGATGTGCTCATTAGGGATGTGCTCATTAGGCGTCCCTGCCGGGTGCGTGGGCGCCGTGCTGGCCCTATCGCTCGGTCTGGCCGCCTGCGCGGCCAGACTTCCCTTCACCAGCCTCGCCAGGCGGGGCGGCTGGGCAAACTCACTCCGCTACGCTCCGTTCAAACATGCCCAGCCGACTGCCCCCCGCCTGACAAGGCTGGTTCGGCGAACTCTACGGGCCAGCACGGCGCCCACGCACCCGGCAGGGACTCACAGTGGTGGCATGCCGAGGAGTGTTCAGATTTGTTTTGGCTGCTGCGGCGTGCTTCGTGGCCACGGCCAGTGCGGAGTGCGGCTGCGTGCATTGGAAGATCAGATGCCGAGGTGTTGTGCCGCCGTGATCAGATGTCCATTGGATGGCATACTTTGGCGTTCCATCGCGAGAGCCGATCAATGCTGCGTATTCGGGCGTTCAGATGCCGGTATTGGGGTAATTGGGCCCGGCGTCATGGAAGCCGCCGTTGCTGTACGGGTTGACTGCGCCGGGGTGTGGCGGGCCTGGGTCGTTGAGCGGTGCGCAACCGGCGAGGAGTGCGGTGAGGGCGATCAGCGCGAAGGTGGTGCGCAGGGCTGGCACGGTTGCACGAGAGGATTTCATGGCGGGTCTCCGGGAGTTGCGGTGCGCAGGGTCTGCCACCGCAAATCTGGGGGTTAGCGCATCAGGCGCGCCAATTCGGCGCCAGGGTCTTCGGCGCGCATGAAGGCTTCGCCTACGAGGAAGGCGTCAACTTTGTGGCTGCGCATGAGTTTGACGTCGTCGGGCGTCAGGATGCCGCTCTCGGTGACGACGCGCTTGCCGGCCGGGATGTGCGGCAGCAGATCCAGGGTGTTTTGCAGGCTCGTTTCGAAGGTGCGCAGGTTGCGATTGTTGATGCCCAGCAAGGTAGTTTTAAGGCTGAGGGCGATGTCGAGTTCTTTGGCGTCGTGCACCTCGACCAGGACGTCCATGCCGAGCTCCATCGCCAACGTTTCCAGATCGCGTAGCTGGTTCGGTGCCAGGGCGGCTACGATCAGCAGGACGCAGTCGGCGCCCATGGCGCGGGCCGAGATGACCTGATAGGGATCAATGACGAAATCCTTGCGCAGCACGGGCAGCGGGCAGGCCGCGCGGGCGCGGCGCAGGTTGTCGTGCGAACCCTGGAAAAATTGCACATCTGTCAGTACGGACAGGCAGGCGGCACCGTGCACCGCATAGGTGGCGGCGATCGCGGCGGGGTCGAAGTTTTCGCGCAAGACGCCTTTGGAGGGCGAGGCCTTTTTCACTTCGGCAATGACGCCGGCATGGCCCTGGGCGATCTTGTCTTCGATGGCTTGGGCAAAGCCGCGTACGTCCTGGCGAGCCTGCGCTTCGCGCAATAGCTCCGCTTCGCTGCGCAACTGGCGTGCCGTGGCGATCTCCTCAGCCTTGACGGCCAGGATCTTCGCGAGAATGTCGTTCATTTTTGAAATTTCCGGGTATAGGCGCAGAATTCTTCCAGCTTGGCGCGGGCCGAGCCGTTCGCAATTGTTTCAAAGGCCATCGATAGTGCCTGGCCGATGGTATCGGCTTTGTTGCCGGCGTAGATCGCCAACCCTGCGTTCAGGGCGACGATGTCGCGGGCAACGCCTTCGACATTGTCTAGGGCCTGAATGACAAGCTCGCGAGACTCCTCGCGGTTGGTCACTTTGATTCCTCGATTAGACACCATTGCCAGCCCATAGTCTTCTGGATGGATCTCGTATTCGCGGACTTCCCCGTCTTTGAGTTCGCCGACCAGGGTGGCGCCGCCGAGTGAGGCCTCGTCCATGCCGTCTCTGCCGTGCACGATCAGGACATGCCGTGAGCCCAGACGCTGCAAGACGCGTACCTGGATGCCGACCAGATCGGGGTGGAACACACCCATCAGCTGGTTGGCGGCGCCGGCGGGGTTGGTCAGCGGTCCCAGGATGTTGAAAATCGTGCGTACGCCCAGCTCTTTGCGGATGGGGGCGACGTTTTTCATGGCGCTATGGTGTGCGGGAGCGAACATGAAACCGATGCCGGTCGCCTGCAGGCATTCGGCGACCTGTTCGGGGCTGAGGACCAGATTGGCGCCCAAGGCCTCCAGCACGTCGGCGCTGCCCGATGACGATGAAGCACTGCGGCCGCCGTGCTTGGCGATGGGCACGCCAGCGGCAGCGGCGACAAACATGGCTGTGGTCGAGATGTTGAACGTGTGGCTGCCGTCACCGCCCGTGCCGCACATGTCCAGCAGGTCTTCGGGGTTAGGGGTGACGACCGGCGTGGCGAATTCGCGCATGACCTGCGCCGCTGCGGTGATTTCCCCTACGGTTTCTTTTTTGACGCGCAGGCCCATGATGAGTGCGCTGGCGATTTGCGGCGACATGTCGCCACGCATCAACATGCGCATCAGGTGCAGCATTTCGTCGTGGAAAATTTCACGATGTTCGATGCATCGGGTCAGTGCTTCGGTGCAGGTGATGGTCATGATGATTGTCCCCTCGTTATTAGATGTTCAGAAAATTGCGCAGCATGTCATGCCCGTGCTCGCTCAATACCGATTCAGGATGGAACTGTACTCCGTACAGCGGCAGCGTTTTGTGGCGGACGCCCATGATGTCGCCATCGGGGGCGGTCGCCGTGACTTCCAGGCAGTCTGGGAGGGTCTTGGGGTCGATGGTCAGCGAGTTGTAGCGGATCACGGTATACGGGCTCGGCAGACCGGCGAATATATCGGTGCCGGTATGCGAGACCTGTATCGTTTTGCCATGCATGATTTGCTGCGCACGCACAATATCGCCGCCGTAGGCCGCGCCGATAGCCTGATGGCCCAGGCATACGCCCAGAATCGGGACTTGGCCGGCAAAGCGCTGGATGAGCGGGACGGATACGCCGGCTTCGGCTGGTGAGCAAGGGCCCGGCGATACGCAGATGCGATCGGGCTTCATGGCCGCGATTTCGTCGAGCGTGATCTGGTCATTGCGGACAACCTGTACGTCTTCGCCGAGTTCGCCGAAGTACTGCACGAGGTTGTAGGTAAAGGAATCGTAGTTGTCTAGCATCAACAGCATGGGGCACCTGCGAGGATGAGTGGCGCGGTCGCTTGGAATCCGTGCATTGTTCTTTAAGAGGCGGCTTCAGATATAGGGTTCAGAGATGACCTTCGACCGCGGCGTATTTGGTTCGATATCGATAGTGGCTGGCCTCAGATCGGCTCGTCCAATCCGTGTTGCACTTGTTCAGCTGCACGCAATACCGCGCGCGCTTTGGCCTCGGTTTCGGCCCACTCCATCTCGGGGTTGGAATCGGCGACGATGCCGGCGGCAGCCTGGACGTACAGCATGCCGTTTTTGATGACGCCGGTACGGATGGCGATGGCCACGTCCATTTCACCACCGTAGCTCAAGTAGCCGGCTGCACCGCCATAAATGCCGCGGCGCACAGGTTCGAGCTCGTCGATGATTTCCATGGCGCGGACTTTGGGGGCGCCGGTCAAGGTGCCCGCAGGGAACGCTGCGCGCAGCACATCCATGCTGCTCATGCCGGGATTCAGATTGCCGGTCACGTTAGACACGAGATGCATCACATGCGAGTAGCGTTCGATGGTCATGGTGTCGGTGACTTTGACGGAGCCGACTTCGGCGACGCGGCCTACGTCATTGCGGGCCAGGTCGATCAGCATGACGTGTTCTGCGATTTCCTTGGGGTCGGCCTGCAGTTCAGCGGCGAGGGCCAGATCCTGCTCGGGCGTTGTGCCGCGTTTGCGGGTGCCTGCCAACGGGCGGATGGTGACTTGGGATTTGGCGACGCCGTTGTCCTGGATCTGCTCTTGGCGCACCAGGATTTCCGGAGATGACCCGACCACTTGAAAGTCGCCGAAATTCCAGTAGTACATGTAGGGCGAGGGGTTCAGCGAACGCAAGGCGCGATAGAGCGAGAGTGGCGAGTCGCGAAATGGTTTGGAGATGACCTGACCGATCTGGACTTGCATGAGGTCGCCGGCCGCGATGTATTCCTTGGCGCGATGGACAGCGGCGAGATAGTCTTCTTTTTTGAAGTCACGCTGCTCGTCGGTCAGCATGCTGGGGTGGCTGTAGGGAATGTCGACGGGGCGGCGCAGGCGGGTGCGCAAATCGAGCAGGCGGCGTTGGGCGCGGCTGTAGGCTTCGGGCTGATGTGGATCGGCGTACACCATCAGATAGGTGCGGCCCGCCAGGTTGTCGACGATGACTAGCTCGTCGACGTGCATCAGCATGATGTCGGGGGTGCCGCCGTCCATGCCGTCGGGAAACGGCTTGACTGCGGGTCCGAGGCGCGGCTCGATGTGACGGACGGTGTCGTAGCCGAAATAACCGGCCAGGCCGCCGCAGAAACGCGGCATGCCGGGGGGCAGGGCAACTTTGAAGCGGGCCTGGTACTGTTCAATGAACGCCAGCGGGTCGCCCTCGTGGGTTTCGACGATCTGGCCGTTGTGCAGGACTTCGGTGGTGGTGCCGCTGGCGCGGATCACGGTATGAGCAGGCAGGCCGATGAATGAATAACGCCCAAAACGCTCGCCGCCTACGACGGATTCCATCAGGCAGCTCATGTGGCCGTTTTGCGGGCCGCTATGGGCGAGTTTGAGGTAAATCGCCAGCGGGGTGTCCAGGTCGGCGTAGGTTTCCGAGATGAGAGGGATTCGGTTGTATCCCTGGGCCGCCAGAGCTTTGAATTCGATTTCGGTCATTTCAGATTTCTCGTTGGTGACCGGGCGCATCAACAAAAAAGCCCGGTCCAGTGTGTGGGTCCGGGCTTTGGCGCTGTTTTTATGCAGCTGCGGCGCTGGGATGCTGACGCGTCCAGGGCCGGGAAGGAACTATCGCCACCCGGAAGACAAACGCCACCAACGCCACGAGGCGTTGCGCATTTGGTTCGAGAGGCGAGCGTTCATATGAATCGGGTCGAGGTAAAAATCAAGTCTGTTGCTGCTCGGCGTTTTTGCGGGCGATCCACGCGGCCGCTTCAGCAATGCTGGCAACTATACCATCGACATCCAATCCGTGCACGTCCTGGCCTTCGTTGTAGCCATACGGTACTGCCAGCACCTGGATGCCGGCGGCGCGGCCGGCTTGGGCGTCGTTGACCGAGTCGCCGATGGCGAGCGCTTGGTCAGGGGTGACGCCCAGGCGTTCGCAGGCGTAGAACATCTGGTCGGGGTCGGGTTTGCGGCGCTCGCAGGTGTCGCCGCAGACGATTTCCTGGAAGAAGCCCGCCAGGCCGGTGCGTTGCAACAACGGGATGGTGAATTCGGTGGGCTTGTTGGTGACGACGGCCAGCTTGAGGCCCTGCTCGCGCATGGCTTTCAGGCCCTCGATGACGCCGTTGAAAATGGTGGCCTTGTCGCCGTTGACCAGGTGATAGTGCCGGTAGAACGATTCGCGGGCACGCTCGAACTCGGCGGGTGCCGGGTCGGCTGCGTGCAAGGATCCGGCCAGGGCGCGGCGTACCAGGTTGTCTACGCCTTTACCTACGAAGGTCGCCACGATGTCTTCGTGCAAGGCGGGCATGCCCAGCTCGATGCGCATGGCGTTGGCGGCGTGGGCTAGATCGGGGATGGAGTCTAGCAGGGTGCCATCTAGGTCTAGGAGGACGGCTTGGAAGGTGGTCATGAAAGGGTCCGTCGTAAATAAGGTTGGGCTTTTAGAAGGGGCCACAGGTGGGTTCTTTAGGCGTTTGTCCCAGCCGGTGAGCGGTGGCGGGCGGGCCTGGTCGGCTGACTCGTCCCCTCAACGGGGACTCGGCCTTCGTCCGTGTTCCATCGGCGGGCCGGGGGCCAAACTCGCTTCGCTCAGACATGGCCCCCGGACTGCCCCCGCCGATGGAACACGGACTCGGCAGCCTCCGACAGGCCCACCCACCACCGCTCACCGGCTGGGACAAACTCACGTCAGAGGCACATTGATGGGGTGGCATTTTTTTGTTGCCGGATCGTCTCAACAAAAATGGTTCCCTGGTGAGAGCGGCACGCCGAAGGCGTGGCGTGGCGGCTGTTGTTGCGCCCGGAGAGGTGCAAAGGCACGGGTTTTAAACCGTCAGTGTTCCGGCTTTGGCGATTTCATCGCGCAGGTCCTGGATGACTTTGGTGTAATCGGGTTTGCCGAAAATGGCGGAGCCGGCGACAAAGGTGTCCGCGCCAGCGGCGCGGATTTGCGCGATGTTGTCGACTTTGACGCCGCCGTCCACCTCCAGCAGGATGGGCTGGCCGCCGGCCTGGACCCAGCGGTCGATGCGCTGGCGGGCGTCGCGCAGTTTGTCCAGCGTGGAGGGGATGAAGCTCTGTCCCCCAAAACCAGGGTTGACCGACATCAGCAGGACGACGTCCAGCAAGTCCATCACGTGATCCATGGCGTCGAGCGAGCTGGCCGGGTTGAATACCAGGCCGGCCTGACAGCCGTGGTCGCGGATCAACGACAGGGTCCGGTGCACGTGGCGCGAGGCTTCGGGGTGAAAGGTGATGATGTTGGCGCCGGCCTTGGCGAACTGAGGGATCAGTTCGTCCACGGGTTCGACCATCAGGTGCACGTCGATCGGCACCTGGACGTGCGGCCGGATGGCGGCGCACACCATGGGGCCGATGGTCAGGTTGGGCACGTAATGGTTGTCCATCACGTCGAAATGGATCCAGTCGGCGCCAGCGGCAACGACGTTGCGGACTTCCTCGCCCAGGCGGGCGAAGTCTGCGGACAGGATACTGGGGGCGATACGGGTGAGGGCCGAGGATGAGGCGGGCATGATGATCAGGTTTCCACGGGCATAATGTGCCATTATTGTAATTTGCCGCGCGTGACGGTCGCCTGACAGGGCAATTTGTCGCTCGGCGCGTTGTCTAACCGCCTTTGTGCTCCTCGGAAAAGGCCCGTGAAACCGTACGACCTGACCGTCTCCGTTGCTCCGCGATTTGTGCCCGAGCAATCTGATCCCGCCGAACAGCAGTATGTGTTCGCCTATACCATCCGCATCACCAATACCGGCGAGCATCCCGCGCAGGTCATCAGCCGTCACTGGATCATCACCGACGGCAACCAGCACGTCGAAGAAGTCCGCGGGCTGGGGGTGGTGGGCCAACAGCCCTTGCTGGCTCCCGGCGAAACGTTTGAATACACCAGCGGCTGTCCGCTGCCTACGCCTGTCGGTACCATGCGAGGGACTTACCACTGCGTGGGCGAAAACGGCATCCCGTTTGAGGTGCCGATTGCCGAATTCCTGCTGGCCATGCCGCGTACCTTGCATTGACGGATTGACCGTCCCACTAGATTGCCCATGAATCGTTTTCTGAAATTGTTGTGCCTGCCGCCCTTGTTGGCGGCATTGGCTGCATGCACCACGCCACCGCCTTCCGGAGGCGGCCAGCCTGGCCAGCCCGGCTCGGTTAATGTGTCTGATACGGGGCCCTTGGTGGTGCCGCCGTTGACCGCCTTGCGGGATACGCCTGCGCGGAAGCTGGCCGGCCGTTTTCAACGCGCCGCCTGGGCCGAACTGCCAGGCTGGAGCAATGATGATCTGTCGCGTTTCTGGCCGCTGTTTTTGCGTAATTGCCAGGGGTTGATGCGGCAGACGACCGGCAATCTGGCTGCCCCGGCGCGTGCGACGCCGCGTGCGTGGCAGCCCGTGTGCGCGGCTGCCGTCAACCTCGGCAACACGGCCCCGGATGCGGCGACGGTGCGCCAGTTCTTGCAGACTCAGTTGCAGCCTTGGCGCTTGAATGGCGCCGATAACCGGCCTGCGTCCAATACGGTGACCGGATACTACGAGCCCCTCGTGACCGGCTCTCGCACGCAAGGTGGCCCGTATCAATGGCCGTTGTACGCGGTGCCGGACGATTTGCTGACGATTGATCTGGGGGCGGTGTATCCCGATCTGGCCGGCAAACGGGTGCGCGGCAAACTGGTGGGCAAGCGCGTTGTGCCTTATGACACGCGTGCGGCGATCGAGTCTTCGGGCACCCGTCCGCCAGTGATTGTCTGGGTGGACGATCCGGTCGATAACTTCTTCTTGCAGGTGCAGGGCTCCGGCCGTGTTTTGCTCAAAGACGGCCCCGACGCTGGTACGACGATACGTGTCGCGTATGCGGATCACAACGGTCAACCGTATGCGTCGATTGGCCGCTGGCTGATCGACAAGGGCGAACTGCGCGCCAACGAGGCGTCGATGCAGAATATCCGCGCCTGGGCGCAGCGTAATCCCGCACGTGTCCAGGAAATGCTGAACGCCAATCCTGCCGTGGTGTTTTTCCGCGAAGAGGCAGTGGTCGACCCCGAACTCGGACCCAAGGGCGCTTATGGCATCGCGCTCGCGGCACATCGTTCCATTGCAGTCGACACCAGTTTCGTGCCCCTGGGTACGCCGGTGTATCTCGCGACCACCTGGCCGGCGTCCGATCGTCCGTTGCAGGGGCTGGTCTTCGCCCAGGACACGGGGGCTGCGATCAAGGGCGCAGCGCGTGCCGACTTCTACTGGGGATTCGGCGATGAGGCCGGCGCCCAGGCCGGCCGCATGAAACAGCGCGGCCAGATGTGGGTATTGTGGCCGAAGCAGGCCGGGGAGCCCTCAGCACGATGACCAGCCCGATTGTGATTTGCGGTGCAGGGATTGTGGGTCTGGCCAGCGCGTTGGCGCTGGCACGGCGTGGTCAGCGCGTGACGTTGTTGGCGCCGCCTGCAACGGTGCCGGCCGCCAGCCCCGATGTCTATCATCCGCGGGTCTATGCGATCTCTCCGGCCAGCCAGCGCTTTTTGGCCGAGCTTGGCGTGTGGGACGCCATGCCTGCCTCGCGCATCACGCCGGTAGAGGCGATGGAAATTCATGGTGACGCAGATGGACGGGTAGAACTGAACGCCTGGCAGGCGGCACAGCCGCAGTTGGCGTGGATCGTCGAGTCTGGTGAAATCGAGCGGGTGTTGCTGCAGGCTGTGCGCATGTTCGGAATCCCCTGGTTGACCGAGCGTTGCGTCGATTACCGCCACGGTGCTGTGCAAACCAGCGCCGGCGATTGGATCAAAGCCGAGTTGTTCGTGGGCGCCGATGGCGCCTCGTCGCCGCTGCGTACCGCCGCAGGCATGCCGCACACATCGGTGCCGTATAACGACACGGGCCTGGTGGTGCATCTGAATGCCGAGCGGCCGCATCTCGGCACGGCATTTCAATGGTTCCGCGACGACGGTGTGTTGGCGTTGCTGCCCTTGCCCGATACGGCCGATGGACCTCAGGTATCGATGGTGTGGTCCATGCATGACGCGCAGGCAGAAACCCTGCTGGCCTTGGGCCCGGATGCGCAGGCGGCTCAGTTGGAGCAAATGCTCTTGCATGCGACCCATGGCCGGCTGGGCCGGTTGCAGGTGCGCAGCAAACTGCACGGATTCCCGCTGACGTTGGATCAAGGGCGCATGACGGCGCCCGGAATTGCCTTGGCGGGCGACGCGGCGCATCGCGTGCATCCGCTGGCCGGGCAAGGCCTGAATCTGGGCTTGGGCGACGTCGAGGCATTGGCTCGTGTCGTGGCCGAGCGCGAGCCTTATCGCCAGGCAGGCGATGAGCGCGTGTTGCGCCGTTATCAGCGTGCCCGTGCGGAATCGGTATTGGCGATGCGTGTGGCCACTGACGGCCTGCATCGTTTGTTTGGTGCGCGCAATGCGCCGCTGGCATGGTTGCGCAATGCGGGAATGCGTTGGGTGGATGCGGCGCCGCTGGTGAAACGTTATTTGATCGATGGCGCCTCGCGTAATTGAGACGCCCGAAGGAGCATGAATGAGTTTCCGTTTTTCGTCTTGCCTGGCTAAGGTCCTGTGTGCCGCCGGGTTGGTATGGTCAGTGGGCGCCTGGGCACAGGCTGCATCATCGGCGCCGGCCGGCTCGGCCTCCGAACAGTCGGCCAAGAGCGACACCTCCGCGTCGGATCCCGCCGCCCAGGCGGTCGCCAAACGTTTTGGCGAGTTGTTTACCGACTTGGAGGTCACTGCGGCGCGCCGTACGCCGTACGGGATTTACGAGGTGCAGATCGGTAGCGACCTGATCTACACCGACGAAAAGGTCACGTGGGTCATGGAAGGCCCGCTCATCGACGCTGCTACGCGTCGTGACGTGACGCGAGAGAGCCTGGAAAAGCTGGGCTCTGTGTCGTTCGATCAATTGCCGCTGGACTTGGCCGTCAAGCAGGTGCGAGGCAATGGGACCCGCAAAATGGCGATTTTCGAGGACCCTAACTGCGGCTACTGCAAGCAGCTGCACAAGACACTGAAAGACGAAGACAACGTCACGATTTATACGTTCCTCTATCCCATTCTGGCGCCGGATTCGACCATCAAGTCGCGTGATGTGTGGTGCGCTAAAGACCCTGCCAAAACGTGGCAGGATTGGATGCTCGACGGCAAAAAGCCGCCGACCGCCGAGTGCGATGCCCCGATTCAGCAGGTCCTGGCCTTGGGCCAAAAACTGATGGTGCGCGGCACGCCCGCGATATTTTTCCAGGACGGCAGCCGGCTTAATGGCGCCGCGCCGTTAGAGATGGTTCGGAGCCATTTGGGCAAATAACCGGAGACTTACCGTGAGTGCGGATACGATCAGCATTGCGTTACTCGATGACTATCATGGCGTGGCCGAGCGTTACGCCGACTGGACGACGTTAGGGCCGAATGTGCGGGTTCAGACGTTTCGCGATTATTTGCCCGAGGGGGATCGAATCGCGGCGTTGCAGTCGTTTGATGTGATCGTTGCGATGCGCGAGCGCACGCCGTTTCCGGCAGCGTTGATCGAATCCTTGCCCAAGCTGCGCCTCTTGGTCACCACCGGCATGCGTAATCTGGCGATCGATCTGGACGCCTGCACGCGTCGCGGCATCGTCGTGTGCGGTGCACCGGGTAGTCCGGATGCCAACACCGCGACGTCGGAACTGGCGTGGACGCATATTCTCGCTTTGTTCAAGAACCTGACCGTCGAGGACGCCAATATGCGCCGCGGCCTGTGGCAAACCGGGATGCCGCGGCCTATCGCGGGCAAGCGGCTCGGCGTGGTCGGCCTCGGCAAACTCGGTACCGCAGTGGCTCAGGTGGGCAAAGCGTTCGGCATGAGCGTGCAAGCCTGGAGCCCCAATCTCACGCCCGAACGGGCGGAGCAGGCAGGTGTCGAGTATGCGTCCAAGCAGACCTTGTTTGCCGAAGCCGACGTGATCAGTTTGCATCTGATCCTGAGCGATCGTACGCGCCATGTGGTGGACGCGGCCGCGTTGTCGGCAATGAAGCCCTCGGCATTCCTGGTCAATACCTCGCGTGCGGGGCTGGTGGATCAGGAGGCTTTGCTGGACGCTTTGCGCAAGGGGCGTATTGCAGGAGCCGGGCTGGACGTCTTCGAAGAAGAACCGCTGCCGCCCACCGATGCATTGCGTGCGTTGGACAACGTCGTCCTGACGCCGCACCTCGGATATGTCAGCCCCGAAAATTTCACTGCGTTCTATCGCAGTGCGGTCGAGTCGGTGCAGGCGTGGTTGGCAGGCAAGCCGGTACGCGTGTTGAACGCTTGAGTGAGACGAGGCCGGCGCTCGATATCGGTCAGTCGTGGGATCCGGCGGGACCGACCAAGGCGAGGCCCCGGCGACGCCACGGTCTTAGGCCCGCGCTGCCGCGCCGGATGCCGTCGATGTCTTATTGACCGCAGAGCATGGGCACGTGCCAGCGTGATGCTCGTGCCCCGCCTTTTCCTGCCAGCATTTTTATCTGCGCGTAAATACGATTTTTTGCTCGGCCATCGGCTCGTCTGCGGAGCGGTGGCTGTGCGTCGTGTTGCGATCGTCACCATCGTCATGACAGCCCTGATCCGCGTTTGATGCGGCATCATTCGCGGGGTCTACCGTGTCAAATGCGGTGTCGCCATTCACGTCCGGCACGCCTGTGGGTTTCAGTCCCACGAAATCAAACAAGTCACGATCCATCAAGTGCGACGGCACGACGCTGGACAGCGCGCTGAACACGTTCCATGAACGTCCCGGATGTTGGCGATCCCAATCGCGGATCATGCGCGAGACTTCCTGGCGTTTCAGGTTTTCCTGCGAGCCGCAGAGATTGCAAGGAATGATGGGGAACTGCTTGAGTTTCGCGTACGCGATCAAATCGCTTTCGGGCACATAGGCCAACGGCCGGATGACGGTATGGCGGCCGTCGTCCGAGACGAGTTTCGGCGGCATGGCCTTGGTCTTGCCGCCGTAGAACAGATTCAGGAAGAACGTGGCGAGAATATCGTCGCGATGGTGGCCCAGCGCGATTTTGGTTGCGCCCAGTTCGTCGGCCACGCGATACAGAATGCCGCGCCGCAGGCGCGAGCACAGCGAACACATGGTCTTGCCCTCGGGAATGACCCGGGTCACGATCGAATACGTATCCTGTGTTTCGATATGAAAGGGCACGCCGAGCGAGGTCAAATAGGTGGGCAGCACGTCGGGCGGAAAACCCGGCTGTTTCTGATCCAGATTGACCGCGACGATATCGAACGGAAACGGCGCGCGTTTACGCAGGCTGATCAGGATGTCGAGCAGTGCGTAGGAGTCTTTGCCGCCGGACAGGCACACCATGACGCGGTCGCCCGCTTCGATCATGTTGTAGTCGCTGAGTGCGCGCGTCGTTTCGCGCGCCAGGCGCTTGGTGAGTTTGTTGCCTTCGTGGCGGATTTTTTCTTCTGCACGTGTGCGGAAGGCCGCCGGGGTATCGCTGATAGCTTGCATGAGAGTTACGCCGTCACAGGCGGCTTAACGATTGATCTGAATTTCTACGCCGACAGCGGCGCAGTCCGAAAACGCCATCGGTTTGCTGATACGCAGTTTCACGGCACGTACCTCGGCAAAGTCGCGCAGCAGCCGGCGGGCGACTTGTTCGGACAGGGTTTCGATCAGGTTCACATGAGCCTGAGTGCATTCTTCGACGATGGCCTCGCGCAGGCGGCGGTAATCCAGCACGCTGTGGATGTCGTGGTCGTCGACGTCACGGGTGATATCGACGTCGAATTCCGCATCGATGTGCAGCGGCTGTGTGGCCCGGCGTTCGTGTTCCAGAATGCCAATGCGGGCATCCAGGGCCAGCCCGGAAAGAAAAATGCGGCGTGTAGGCATGATGTCTACCTGGTAGAGAGAACCGGAATTGTAAGGCGACCGGCGCCTATCGCTACAATTCCGCCCATATGCCCCTCGGTTTGGCCGGGTGGGCGCGGGATATCGACACACGGAATACGACAACCATGCAGCAATATGACGCGATCATCGTGGGCGGCGGTCCGGCCGGCGCCTCGTGCGCGATTTGGCTGGCTCGCCTGGGTTTGTCCCCTTTGCTGATCGAGGCGAGTTCACGCCTGGGAGGATTGGGTAACGATAACCCCTTTGCCGACGATTGGATCGCGGTTTTGCCGGGGGTGACCGGCCAGCAGACGGCGGCCAATATCGCCGAAAGCGTGCGGGCAGCCCAGGTGCCTGTGCGGTTGACGGCTCGCGCGCAGCAAGCTCACCGCGTCGAGAGCGGTTTCGAGGTGGACATTGGTATGGCAGGCGGTGGCACGGAAACCGTGTCCGGCCGGTCTTTGGTGATAGCCTCTGGCGTGCGGGCGCGTGGCTTGCCCGGACATCCGGCCGGCGCTACCTGGCCCGGCGTATTTATCGGTCCGGGCTCATCCATCGTGGCGCAAGACTACACGGGCCTGTCCGTCGCTGTGCTCGGCGGGGGCGACAACGCCTACGAGAACTTTGTCTATGTGCGCAACCGGGGCGCGCGCGACGTACATCTGTATGCGCGCAGCGTGCGCGCGCAGCAGCAGTGGGTCGCCCGAGCGGGCGAAGACGGCGTGCGCGTCGGCCCCTATCAAGTCGACCCCGTGGCACGCACCGTTGACGGGCGCGCCTATGACCTTATCCTCGTCTTTTACGGCTGGGAGCCGCAGGCGGCGTTCGCCGAAGGGCTGGGTCTGCAGTATGGCGAGCGTGGTTATATCCAGACCCACAGCGCTACGGCCGAGACCACCGTGCCCGACGCCTACGCCATCGGAGAAGTCGCCAACCGCATGCATCCCTGCGTCGTGACCTCGATGGCCGACGGCGTGGTCGCCGCCAAGGCAATTCAACGCCGCTGGGAACGCGGCACACAGTGATGAGGCGGGTAGATGAGGCTGTCTACCCGTTCATCGCGCGAAGACGTAGGCGGGCGCCATGCGCCTGCCCACCGGGCTGTCCAACTCGCGCCTCAGTATTTGCCGGTCAGCAGTTCACCCGCGTCCGGAACGCGCGTCTCCAGCTGCAGTACCTGCAACATGCGATAGACCGTTGCAGCAGCGGCCGTGATCACCGGCAGGCCCAGCCGGTCCTGCACCGGCTGAATCGAGGCCAGCGAGGGCATCTGTACGCAGGCTGAAAGAACGACAGCGTCCACGCCACGCGTGTTCAGGCGGTTGACGTGCTCGGCTGGCGCCAAGGGGTTTTGTGCGCCGACCTGCAGATTGTCGGGGATTTCCAGCGATACGCTGTCGTGCACTTCGATGCCTTCATTTTCGATGTAGTCCACGACCAACTTGGTCAGGGGCTTCATGTAGGGGGTCAAAATCGCGACCTTGCGCGCGCCGATGGCATGCAGGCCTTCGACCAGCGCGCCTGCGCTGGAGATGACCGGAGCAGGCCCGCCATTGTCTACGGTTGCCTGATGCAAACGTTCCTGGGAGACTCGGTGATATCCCAGGCCTTGGCTCATGATGGCCACCAGGCAGGCATAGCCCAGCACATCGACACGCGCATCAGACAGCTCTTGTGCGCAGCGGTCGGACTCTTTATCCATCGAGGCCAGTTCGGCAGCCGTGACCTGCTTCATCCGCATACGGCTGGAGTGAAAGGTATAGCGCTCGGGGGCAAAGGCTTCGCGTCGGCGCAGCATTGCCGGGATTTCCGTTTCCATGGTGGTATTGGAGCTCGGAACGATTTGGCCGATCCGAATGGTACGGGGCGATGAAGTCATATGAAATCTCCAGAAAAAAGGCGCAAGGCGCCCTGCCGCCCAGCAGGGCGGGACATAGAAGTCGTGATGTCAAAACAGTGGAAAGGGGCTGATCGCCAGCGTGTTATTCAGCGGTAATGCCAGCCTCTGCCACGGTACGTTTCCAATAAGCCAGTTCGGTATCGACCCGTTTTTGCAGTGTCGCTGGCCCTTCGAAACGGGCCTCGATACCGGCCGCTTGCGCGTTTTGCTGAGTAGATGCTTGTTTGAGTGCGGCCTCGACGCTGGCCGCCAGCTTGTCGATGACCGGCTGGGGTGTGCCGGCCGGCGCGAACAATGCGACCCACGACTCCAACTGATAGCCGGGCAAGCCGGCTTCGGCGGTTGTCGGTACGTCGGGCAACATGGGGTGGCGCTTGTCGCTGGTGACGGCCAGCGCTCGCAGTTTGCCGGTTTGCACATGGCCCATGACAGACGGGGGCGTCGTGATGAAAACCTGGACATTGCCCGCCAATACGTCCTTGATCGCGGCGCCAGAGCCGCGATAGGGAACGTGCGTCATGTTCGCCCCGGTCTGTTGCTTGAA
This sequence comes from Bordetella genomosp. 4, assembly GCF_002261185.1. Taxonomy (GTDB): domain Bacteria; phylum Pseudomonadota; class Gammaproteobacteria; order Burkholderiales; family Burkholderiaceae_B; genus Bordetella_A. Next base: position 18,642 of record NZ_NEVQ01000023.1, on the reverse strand, counting down.
GACCTCGGTTCCCAGGTGAGACACCGAGCCTACGCCCTGCGAGGCATAGTTGATTGCGCCTGGTGACTGTTTCACCTCATTGATAAAGTCTGTCAGCGTGGCGGCCTTGATTTTGGCAGGATTGACCGCGATCACGTTGCTCGAAATCGTAATGAGACCCACCGGCACAAAGTCTTTCGGCGCCCAAGGCAGATTGTTGCTCAGATTGGGGTTGCCCACGTGATAGGCGGAATACGAGACCAGCAGCGTATAGCCATCGGGCTGGGATCTGGCCACGGCTTGATAGGCGATATTGCCGCTGCCGCCGTCCTTGTTTTCCACGACCACGGGTTTACCCAACGCGGTGCCCAGAGGTTCGGCGACGATGCGTGCCGAGGTATCGACGAGCCCGCCGGGAGGGTTGGGAACGACCATTGTCACCGTGCGGGCAGGGAAATCGTCCGCCGCCTGGGCTGTGAGGGTCATCGCAACGAGGAGGGTGGCTGCAAATAGCTTTTGCATCGGCGTCTCGTAGTGTTTTTCTGCGTCTTACAGGGAGGGGTCGGGTCCATTTTGAACCTGTAGAACAATAGTTTCCAATATCGTTTTTGTCTTATTTGATATCTTTGGCAAATTATTCGACGTGATCACGTGGGACGTTCCGCGGCGATCTTGTTCGATATCACCTCTTTGACGGTTCATCTCATGGAACTACGCCAACTCCGTTACTTCGCCGTATTGGCAGAAGAGCTGAACTTCACCCGTGCCGCCGCGCGGTTGCATATTTCGCAGCCGCCGTTGAGCCTGCAGATTGCGCAGCTGGAACGAGAGCTGGATGTGCGTCTGTTTGATCGGAACAACCGGCGGGTGGCTTTGACCGAGGCGGGCGCGGCCTTCCTGAATGATGTGCGTCTCACGCTGGGCCGTCTTGCCGATGCGACGCTGCGGGCGCGCGATGTGGAGCAGGGGATGGCCGGCCGCATCGAGATCGGCCTGTCCGGTTCCCACTTCATGGGGCCGGTGCCGGCGTTGATTGCGCGTTACACGCAGAGGCATCCTCAGGTTTCGGTGTTGCTGAACGAGATGAATCCGGCCGCGCAGCTTGAGGCCTTGCGAGGGCATCGCATCGACGTCAGCATCTCTCGGACCAAAGTCGATGATGATGTGTTGCAGTCCATGCCCTTGTGGTCAGATCCGGTGATGGCGGCACTGCCACGCGGGCACGCCTTGTCAAACCGTAGGCGCCTGAAGCTTGCGGATCTGGCCGATGAGACGTTTGTGATGTTGCGCCAGGAGACCTCGGGGTTCGCGCGTGCGCTGGCGCAGGCTTGCGCACAGGCAGGGGTAGCGCTTCGGGTGGCCCAGACCGTTGCCGAGGTGCCGGCGCAATTGGCACTGGTTGAAGCGGGCCTGGGCGTGGCCCTGGTGCCGCGTTCGGCCTGCCAGCAATTTGGCGATCGTATTGCGGCGTGTGCCTTGCCCGCCAATGTGGTCAACGGCATGGTCTATGCCGTGACCCATAGGCAAGGCGGGCGGCGGGCGCTGGCGCCCTTTTTACGTGCCGCCGTAGAAATCGGGCAAGAGCAGCGCCCCGTGTCGAGCCCAGGTTAAGTCTCGCACGGCGCCTGTTTCCATTGCCCTCTGGCGAGGCTTTACGCCGCCGTCGTCAATACACAATCCAGCGGTTCGGGCGCGGCCAGCCTGACCTGGAATGCGCGCAATTCGTCGCGCCGGAACACGTGAACCGTCACGCGTTCTCCGGGCCGGTATTGGGCGAGCAACTGATCCAGCCCCGCAGGCGCGTCGACACGCAGGCCGTCAACAGCGACCAGCACATCGCCTGCGGACAAGCCGCCTTTATGGCCAGCCCCGCCCTCCAGCACCGTTGCCAGCGTCAACGTGTCGCCTTGCTTGCGCGTGCGCACGTCCAGCGATGGGATGTTGAGCGCGGCTTTCCAGTTCATGGCGATGCCGTGAGGTTCGAGCAGTTCGGCCAGCGGCACGTCGGCGGTGCCGTAGGCATAGCGCGTGATAAAGCGGCGGGTATCGACGCCCGTGGCTTCGCGGATCAGGGCAGGCAAGTCATCCTCGCCCAGACCTTGAGCCTGACCTTGATAAAAGGCCCGGCCATAACGTTGCCACAGTAGCCGCATGACATCGTCCAACGAGTGCGTCCCGGCGCTGTCGCGGCGGATGAGCAGATCCAGGCCCAGAGCAACCAATGAGCCCTTGGTGTAATAGCTGACCAGCGCGTTCGGCGAGTTCTCGTCCTGCTTGTAATAGCGGGTCCAGGCGTCGAACGAGCTCTCCGCCACGGATTGTTTGTGCCGTCCTGGCGAGCGCGCCACGCCGGTGATGGTCTTGCCCAGCAGACGCAGATAGTCGGGCAAGCCTATCGTTCCCGAGCGCAACAGCATCAGGTCGTCGTAATACGAGGTGAACCCTTCGAACACCCACAACAGCCTTGTCAGGTCCGGTTGCTGCAGACCGTAGGGCACAAAGGCGGCCGGTTTGATCCGTTTGACATTCCAGGTGTGGAAATACTCGTGGCTGACCAAGCCCAGAAACGTACGATAGCCTTCGCCTTGGCCCTGTTGGCCGATGACAGGCAGATCCTTGCGCGAGGCCATCAACGCCGTGCTGGCGCGATGCTCCAGGCCGCCGTAGCCATCGCCGACGACCATGGTCATGAACACATAGCGATCGCTGCTGTCCAGGAATGGCGCACGTTTGGTGCGAGGTTCGAAAAACGCGATCTGCGTTTCGCAGATGCGGCGGGCGTCTTCGGTGATGCGGGCCAGGTCCAGTTTCGGGATCACGCCCGTAAAGACCAATTCGTGCTCGGCGCCGTGGGCGGTAAAGCGGGCAACCTGGGGTGTGCCCATTTCCACCGGATGGTCAATCAGGGCATCGTAATCGGGCGCGCGGTACAGGCCGAATCCGTGCCGACGTGCCGCGCCGCGATAGCCTCGCGCCTCGGGCAGGCTGGTATAGACCTTCCAGCCGTCGATGCCGCGGGGCGGCGCCAGGTCCAGCAAGCACGGTTTGTGATCCTGGCCCTCTACGCGCAGGAAAACACTGGTCCCATTGAAAAAACCGTGGCTTTCATCCAGATGCGCGCCGCGCACGGATAAGTCCCAGGCATAGACAATGTAGTCCACTTGCAGCGGCCCCGTACACGGAGCGACTTGCCAAGTATGGTTGTCCGATTTGGTCACAGCGATCGGCCGGCCGCCGGCGCGGGCGCGCAGGGTTTCGATCTGGCGTGAAAAATCGCGGATCAGATAGCTGCCCGGGATCCAGGCCGGCAGGGCCAGGCGCTGGCCGGCCGGATCGGGCTCCGGTATCGTCAGGGTAATCCGATAGCGATGGCCGGCGGGATCGTGGGGCTCGAGGCGGTAAATTACGGGTGTGTCCATTGCATTATCTTACTTGCACTTATTCAGGAGACAGTTGATGAGCGAGTCGTTTGTGTTGGTAGAGACCCGTGGCCGGGTGGGTTTGTTGACGTTGAACCGCCCCAAGGCGCTCAACGCACTCAACGACCAATTGATGAATGAGCTGGGCGCCGCCCTGCTGGCGTTCGAGGCTGACGAGGGCATAGGCGCGATCGTCATCACCGGCAGCGAAAAGGCGTTTGCCGCCGGCGCGGATATCGGCGCCATGAAAGACTGGTCGTACATGGATGTCTACGGCAGCGAATACATTACCCGCAATTGGGAAACCCTCAAGCGTATCCGCAAACCCGTCATCGCCGCAGTCTCGGGCTACGCCCTGGGTGGCGGCTGCGAGCTGGCCATGATGTGCGACATCCTCATTGCCGCTGACACGGCCAAATTCGGCCAGCCGGAAATCAAGCTGGGTGTCATTCCCGGGGCCGGCGGGACGCAGCGCCTGCCGCGCGCCGTGGGCAAGGCCAAGGCCATGGATCTGGCGCTGACGGCCCGCATGATGGGCGCCGAGGAAGCCGAGCGCGCCGGGCTGGTGTCCCGCATTGTGCCGGCGGACAAACTGCTGGACGAGGCGATCGAGGCGGCGACGGTGATCGCCTCGATGTCGTTGCCCTCGGTCATGATGGCCAAGGAATGCGTCAACCGCGCGTTCGAATCCTCGCTGAACGAGGGCCTTTTGTTCGAGCGCCGCGTGTTCCATTCGCTGTTCGGCACCGAAGACCAAAAAGAAGGCATGGCTGCCTTCGTGGAAAAGCGTCCGCCCGTCTTCAAGCATCGCTGATGGCACCTCACGGGAGTTGCGGCCTGTAACCTTTGTGTTACCCCGGGCGATCCTATCCGGGCCTATTCTGTTAACGCGTGATGCCGAAGAGGCCATCCTGGAGACGGGATGGCCGGCTCGTTTTCCAATAACGAACAAGGAGCCCTCCATGCCTTACTGCCGTGCCTCCCGGTCTACTCGCCGGTCCAAAGCCATACTCACCGTTGCACTGAGCGCCGGTTTTGCATGCGCCGCATGGGCGCAGTCGCCGCAGCCTTCGATGCGGATGGTGTCTCAAACACCGGTTGTCAGTCCCGCCGTGTCGGCCCAAGAGCTGCATGAAATCGCCGTTGACGCCTATCTCTACGCCTATCCCATGGTGTTGATGGAGGCGACCCGACGTGCCTCGACGCAAGTGCAGAATCCGCTGGCGGGCAGGGCGCCGATGAACCGGTTTGGCCATCGAACCGCTTTCCCGGAGCCCGGCGCCACCGATGTCGGTTGGCCGAGCGCCGATATGTTGTATTCCAACCTGTGGTACGACGTCACCTATCAGCCTCTGCTCATTCGAGTGCCCGCCTCGGGTGGCCGCTACTACGCGCTATCCCTGCTGGACATGTGGTCGGATGAATATGCGTCCCGGGGCACCCGCGTGACCGGCAATGGCGAGCAGGCCTTCATGATCGTGGGTCCGAACTGGCAGGGGCACGTGCCATTTGGCACCGATGTCGTGCGCAGCCCTACCGGCACTGGCTGGCTGATTGCGCGCATCCAGACCGGTGGTCCGGCTGAGTACGGGGCAGTGAATCAGTTTCAGGCGAGCATGACAGCGACGCCTGTGGCGACTGCGGCGCCCACGCCGAACCTGGTGACGCCGTACAGGCGCGGCGCTGCCAAGCCGGCGACCTGGCCGCAGCAGCAAATCCCTGGTACGGGCCACACCTTGACGGGTTCCGCGTCGCCCTCCATGACATCCACGTCCTATGTGACATGGGAGCCCCAGGGGTCTGCCGGGCAGCAAGTCGCGTCGATGTCTCCCGCCACGTTCTTCACCCTGTTTTCCGAGTTGTTGCGCACGAACCCGCCGCACGATAACGACAACGCCATTCTGACCCGCATGCAACGCATCGGCCTGGTGGGGCCGCAGCCCTTTTCTTACGACCGGCTCGATCCCGCCGTGAAGCAGGCGCTGGAGGAGGCCCGCACCGTAGCAGGCCGCCGTATCGCCGATACGGTGACCCGATTGGGCACGCCCCTGAATGGCTGGAATACCGTGTTGTCGGGTATCGGCACGTATGGCACCGACTATGTCCGCCGCGCGGCCATTGCCTATGCCGGGTTGGGCGCAACTACGCCGAACGAGGCGCTGTATCCGGTCACAGCCGTCGACGACGACGGCAGGCGGCTGCGCAGCGACGATGATTACATTCTCCACTTTGACAAGGGACAATTGCCGCCGGTCAATGCTTCGTGGTCGCTGACCTTATATAACGAGAGTAATAATCTGGCACCCAATCGCGCGGGCCGATATACGGTACGCAGTACGGATCCGTTGAAATACAACGCGGATGGGTCCCTGGATATCTACATTTCGCCAGATGACCCGGGGCGGGGCAAGACGGCGAACTGGCTGCCGACGCCGGCGCAGGGGCATTTCAGCCTCAGTATGCGTCTGTATTGGCCTGAAGCTCTGGCCTTGGATGGCCACTGGGCGCCTCCGCCTGTAGAGCGCGATTGAGCGTTCTGGACGCAGCGGTGTTGTATCGTTGCGTCCGACACAAAATCCCTGGCCGCCGGCGATCTTTTGATTTGCCCGACTAGGGAAAAACCCGCTATACTTTACGGGTTTGACGCTTGCGGGATAACACGTGTGGTGAACCACCGCGCACGTCTTTAAGCGCAAGAGCGGGGAATCCTGATGCAACAAAGCCTGGTAGAACAAAATCCGGTGCTTACTGATGCCGATCGCGCGGCACTTGATGCTCAGGCTTGCCGAGGGCTCTTGAGAGTATTGGCGGCGCAGGGAGCCATGGGGCTCGCAGCAGCGGCAATTGCGGGGATCATTGCGGGGACGGCGGCTGGTTGGTCAGCGCTGGCGGGAGCAGGGGCGTATTTTGTACCCAACGCATTGTTTGCGTTGCGGTTACTCGTGAACGTGCTCAAATCGGGCCGGGCTAGTCCTGTTACCTTTTTCCTCGGTGAGATGCTCAAGCTGCTCATGACGGCATTGCTGTTGTGGCTGCTGGCTCGAGTTGCGCACGACTGGCTGGTCTGGCCGGCGGTGCTGCTGGGTCTGGCTTTCACGCTCAAGGGCTATCTTCTGCTGTTGATGTTCCGCAAGTTGTCGTAGTTGCTTAGAAATCATGCAAACGGTTGGTTCGCGAGAGCCGGCCACACAGCAAACAGGGTAGGGTTCAAATGGCAGCCGCCAGCGACGTATCGCCTCAGTCCGCGTATATACAGCACCATCTGGTGCATCTGAACAATATTGGCGAAAAACAATCCGTTATCGCCCAGTTCGACGTCATCAACTACGACTCGATATTCTGGTCTGTGCTGATGGGGCTGTGTGCCGTTCTATTCCTCTGGATGGCTGCCCGCCGTGCGACCTCTGGCGTGCCAGGCCGCTTCCAGGCTTTTGTCGAAATGATCGTCGACATGGTTGACGAACAGGCCAAGGGCATCGTCCATAACGCCAAGAGCCGTTTGTTCATCGCCCCGTTGGCGCTGACCGTCTTCATCTGGATCGTCCTGATGAACGCGCTCGATTTGATCCCGGTTGACCTGCTGCCCTCCATCATGCGCTGGACGGGTCTGGGCGCGCATCACGGCGATCCCATTTACTACCACCGTATTCTCCCGACCGCCGACTTGAACGTGCCTATGGGCATGGCGCTGGGCGTGCTGCTGCTGATGTTCTACTACGGCATCAAGATCAAGCACCCGGGCGGTTTCGTCAAAGAACTCTTCACCGCGCCGTTCCATGCTCATGGCATCGGTGCGCTGCTGCTGGCGCCTGCCAACCTCCTGCTCAACCTGATCGAATACGCCGCGAAATCGGTGTCGTTGGGGATGCGGTTGTTCGGCAACATGTTCGCCGGCGAACTCGTGTTCATGCTCATCGCTCTCTTGGGCGGTGCCTGGACGGGCCTGAACGCTGCCAGCGTTGGTTTCGGTATTGGCCATGTGCTGGCCGGTTCGGTGTGGGCCATCTTCCACATCATGATCGTGCTGTTGCAGGCTTTTATCTTCATGATGCTGACGCTGGTTTACCTCGGCCAGGCTCACGAAGGGCATTGACCCCTTTTTCCCGGCACGGGCAACCTTGTCCGTGCCGGGGCGCAAGGTTTTCTTGCATTCCAAGCAGTATCCGTTTTCTTACAATTTGACTTCAGATTTCTAACCAAGGAGTTGTCATGACCAACGTCGCTTTCGTTGCTCTCGCTTGCGGTCTTATCATCGGTTTGGGTGCTATCGGCGCTTGCATCGGCATCGCATTGATGGGCGGCAAATACCTGGAAGCTTCGGCTCGTCAGCCTGAACTGATGAACGCCCTGCAAACCAAGATGTTCCTGTTGGCAGGCCTGATCGACGCGGCGTTCCTGATCGGTGTGGGTATCGCCATGCTGTTCGCTTTCGCCAACCCGTTCGTAGGCTAAGCCCAACGGCTCATGGCAACGCCCGTCGCTGCGGTGACGGGCATGACGCCGGCGGTGCGCGGAATCCTCCGCTGCAGGTCGGCAAAGTATCGAGTGCTCCGCGACGCCACTAGTGCGCCCGGGGCCGTAAGGTGTTAAAGGGAACGACCGTGAATCTGAACGCGACGATCTTTTTCCAGATGCTCGTGTTCTTCGTTCTGGGTTGGTTCACGATGAAATTCGTGTGGCCCCCCCTGACGAAGGCGATGGACGAGCGCCGCCAAAAAATCGCCGACGGCTTGGCCGCCGCCGAGAAGGGCAAGGCCGATCTGGCCCAAGCCCAAGCGCGCGTCAGTCTGATCGAGGCCTCTGCCAAATCCGAAAACCATGCCCGCATCATCGAGGCTGAAAAGCAGGCTGCTGCGCTGATCGAACAGGCTCGCCGCGAAGCCGAGGCTGAGCGCGCCCGCATTATCGCCCAAGCGGCGCAGGATGCCGCGCAGGAAGTCCAGCGTGCTCGTGATGCATTGCGCGACGATGTTGCCGCGCTGGCTGTCAAAGGTGCTGAACAGATCCTCAAGCGCGAGGTTGATGCCCGCGCTCACGCCGAGCTGCTGACCCAGCTCAAGGCGCAGCTTTAATCCGGGAACGCCATGGCTGAACTTTCCACTGTCGCCAGGCCGTACGCCGAAGCGCTATTCAGCGCAGCACGCGACGACAAGGCTGGCTTGCCGGCCTGGGCCGATCTGATCGGCGAACTGGCCCAAGTGGCCGAGAACGCCGACGTGCGCGAAGCAATGTCCGATCCTCGATTGGAAGACGCGCAGCGCGTCGAGCTGTTTACCGGCTTGATCAAAACCCAGCTGCCTCAGGCGGTTCGCAATTTTGTCGAACTGCTGGTAGCGAACGATCGTCTGCTGTTGCTGCCCATCATCGCCAAGCAATTCGTCGCGTTGAAAAATCGCCACGAAGGCACGGCGCAGGCGGAAATCACCAGCGCGTTCGAACTCAGCGATGCCCAGGTCAAAGAACTGGTCGATGCGCTCGAAACCAAATTCGGTCTCAAGCTCAGTCCCAGCGTCACCGTCGACAAGTCGCTCATCGGCGGCGTGCGGGTGGCAGTCGGCGACCAGGTGCTCGATACTTCCGTACAAGCCCAATTGGCCCGCTTGCGGGATACGCTGGCCGCTTGACGCGCGCACGGCCAGATAAACAGGATTCCAGGAGTCAATATGCAACTCAATCCCTCCGAGATCAGCGAACTGCTCAAGAGCCGCATCGAGGGCCTGGGCGCTTCGGCTGACATTCGCACCCAGGGCACCGTCGTGTCCGTGACCGACGGTATTACCCGCATTCATGGTCTGTCCGACGTGATGCAGGGCGAAATGCTCGAGTTCCCCAACAACGTCTTCGGCGTGGCGCTCAACCTCGAGCGCGACTCCGTCGGCGCCGTGATTCTGGGCGACTACACCGGTGTGTCCGAAGGCGACCAGGTCAAGACGACCGGCCGCATTCTCGAAGTCCCCGTGGGCCCCGAGCTGAAAGGCCGTGTGGTCAACACGCTGGGCGTCGCGATCGACGGCAAAGGCCCGGTCAACACCAAAGAAACCGACATCATCGAAAAAGTGGCTCCCGGCGTGATCGCCCGCCGCTCGGTGTCGCAACCGCTGCAAACCGGTATCAAGGCTATCGACTCGATGGTTCCTATCGGCCGCGGCCAGCGCGAACTGATCATCGGTGACCGTCAAACCGGCAAGACCGCTGTTGCCGTCGATACCATCATCAGCCAAAAGGGCAAGGGCGTCACCTGCGTGTACGTCGCCATTGGCCAAAAGGCATCGACCATCAACAACGTGGTGCGCAAGCTCGAAGAGCACGGCGCCATGGAATACACCATCGTCGTGGCCGCTTCGGCCTCCGACTCGGCTGCCATGCAGTACCTGGCTGCCTACGCCGGCTGCACGATGGGCGAATACTTCCGTGATCGCGGCGAAGACGCCCTGATCATTTATGACGACCTGACCAAGCAAGCCTGGGCCTACCGCCAAGTCTCGCTGCTGCTGCGTCGTCCTCCCGGCCGTGAAGCCTACCCGGGTGACGTGTTTTACCTGCACTCGCGTCTGCTCGAGCGTGCTGCTCGCGTCAACGAAGAGTACGTCGAGAAATTCACCAACGGCGCCGTCAAGGGCAAGACCGGCTCGCTCACCGCGCTGCCGATCATCGAAACCCAGGCAGGCGACGTGTCGGCTTTCGTGCCGACCAACGTGATCTCGATTACCGACGGTCAGATCTTCCTGGAAACCGACCTGTTCAACGCTGGTGTCCGCCCCGCTATCAACGCCGGTATCTCGGTGTCGCGTGTGGGTGGTGCTGCTCAGACCAAGGTCGTCAAGAAACTGTCCGGCGGTATCCGTACCGACTTGGCACAGTATCGTGAACTGGCCGCCTTCGCGCAGTTCGCTTCCGACCTGGACGACGCGACCCGCCGTCAGCTCGAACGCGGCAAGCGCGTGGTCGAACTGCTCAAGCAGCCGCAATACCAGCCGCTGCAAGTGTGGGAATTGGCCGTGACGCTGTACACCGTCAACAACGGTTACCTGGATGACGTCGACGTGGCACAGGTTCTGCCCTTCGAAAAAGCGCTCAAGGATCAACTCAAGGCCAAGCATGCCGGCCTGATTCAGCGTGTCGAAGACACCAAGGAACTGTCCAAGGACGACGAAGCCGAATTGGCTGCCGCCATCCAGGATTTCAAGAAGCACGGTGCTTTTTAAGGCAATGTCTGGCGTAGCGGCGGGGCTCGTCCCCGCCCTACGGTAGGGCGGGGACGAGCCCCGGCCGCATCCCGCCAAGCCGTTACAACAGGAAAGCGCAATGCCCGGAATCAAGGAAATCCGAACCAAGATCAAGAGCGTGCAAAACACGCGCAAGATCACCAAGGCCATGGAAATGGTCGCTGCATCCAAAATGCGCAAGGCGCAGGAACGGATGCGCGCGGGCCGTCCGTACGCCAACAAAGTGCGTGAAATTGCTGCGCACTTGATGCAGGCCAACCCCGAATACAGCCATCCGTACCTGATCGAACGTGAAGTCAAAGCGGTCGGCGTGGTGCTGGTCACCACCGATAAGGGGCTGTGCGGCGGTTTGAACACCAACATCAGCCGCGTCACGCTGGCCAAGCTGAAAGAATTCGAACAGCGCGGCATTGCCGTGCAGACGACGGCTTTCGGCAACAAGGGCCTGGGTCTGTTGACTCGTATCGGCGCCAAACTGGTCTCGAACGAAGTCCAACTGGGTGACAAGCCCGATCTCGACCGTCTGCTGGGTGCGATCAAGATCCAGCTCGATGCTTACCTGAACGGCGAGATCGACGCGTTGTATGTGGCGGCTACCCGCTTCGTGAACACCATGAAGCAAGAGCCGGTGTTCCTGCGTCTGCTGCCTCTGGCCAGTGGCTTGGAAGACCCATTCCAGACGGGCGCCGAGACTTTGGAGGCCATCTCCGAAGTCAAATCGAACTACAGCTGGGACTACATCTACGAACCCGATGCCAAGGGCGTGATCGACGATCTGTTGCAGCGTTACGTCGAAGGCCTGCTGTACCAAGCCGTGGCGGAGAACATGGCTTCGGAGCAGTCGGCCCGGATGGTTGCCATGAAGGCCGCATCGGACAACGCTAAGAAGGTTATCGGCGATCTGCAACTGGTCTACAACAAGACCCGTCAGGCGGCGATCACCAAGGAAATTTCGGAAATCGTAGGGGGCGCGGCCGCTGTGTAAGCAGGCTGCATCCCGTCAAAAAGCTATCAAGCAAGGAATCGACATGAGCAACGGAACCATCGTTCAGTGCATCGGCGCCGTGGTGGATATTCAGTTCCCCCGCGATCACATGCCCAAGATTTACGAAGCCCTCACGCTGACCGACGACTCGTCGCCGTTCGCTGAAAAGGGTCTCACCCTCGAAGTCCAGCAACAGCTGGGTGACGGCGTGGTACGCACCATCGCCCTGGGCTCCAGCGACGGCCTGCGCCGTGGCATGACCGTCGTGGGCACCGGCGCACCGATCTCGGTGCCCGTGGGTCACGGCACGCTGGGCCGCATCATGGATGTGCTGGGCCGTCCCATCGACGAAGCCGGCCCCATCGCTTCGGAAGAAAAGCGCGCCATTCACCAGGCTGCGCCGCGTTTCGACGAACTGTCGCCTTCGGTCGAACTGCTCGAAACCGGCATCAAGGTTATTGACTTGGTCTGCCCGTTCGCCAAGGGCGGTAAGGTCGGTCTGTTCGGCGGCGCCGGTGTGGGCAAGACCGTCAACATGATGGAACTGATCAACAACATCGCCAAGCAGCACAGCGGTTTGTCGGTGTTTGCCGGCGTGGGCGAGCGTACCCGCGAAGGCAACGACTTCTACCACGAAATGGAAGAGTCCAACGTGCTGGACAAGGTCGCCATGGTGTTCGGTCAGATGAACGAACCTCCGGGCAACCGTCTGCGCGTGGCGCTGACCGGCCTGACGATGGCCGAGAAGTTCCGTGACGAAGGCCGTGACATCCTGTTCTTCGTGGACAACATCTACCGTTACACCCTGGCCGGTACCGAGGTTTCGGCACTGCTGGGCCGTATGCCTTCCGCCGTGGGTTACCAACCGACGCTGGCCGAGGAAATGGGCGTGCTGCAAGAGCGCATCACCTCGACCAAGACTGGCTCGATCACCTCGATCCAGGCCGTGTACGTGCCTGCAGATGACTTGACCGACCCGTCGCCTGCTACGACCTTCCAGCATTTGGACTCGACCGTCGTGCTGTCGCGTGACATCGCCGCACTGGGTATCTACCCCGCCGTGGACCCGCTGGATTCTTCCAGCCGTCAGCTCGACCCGCAAGTCGTGGGCGAAGAGCACTACGCCGTGGCTCGTGGCGTGCAGCAAACCCTGCAGCGCTACAAAGAACTGCGTGACATCATCGCGATTCTGGGCATGGACGAACTGTCGCCCGAAGACAAACAGGCCGTGGCCCGTGCGCGTAAGATCCAGCGTTTCCTGTCGCAGCCGTTCCACGTGGCCGAAGTCTTCACCGGCTCGCCCGGTAAATACGTGCCGCTGGCCGAAACCATCCGTGGTTTCAAGATGATCGTCAACGGCGAATGCGATTCGCTGCCCGAGCAGGCCTTCTACATGGTCGGCACGATCGACGAAGCCTTCGAGAAGGCCAAGAAACTGCAATAAGGATCTGATATGGCTACCCTGCATGTGGATGTCGTCAGCGCAGAAGAAGCGATCTTTGCCGGCGAGGCAAAGTTCGTGGCCCTGCCTGGCGAGGCGGGTGAGCTGGGCATCTTGCCCGGCCACACCCCGCTGATTTCGCGCATACGCCCTGGCACGGTCAAGATTGTCCGTCCCGATGGCGCCGAGGAAAACATCTTCGTCGCCGGGGGCATCTTGGAAGTGCAGCCGGGTTCGGTGACCGTGTTGGCCGATACGGCCATCCGCGCCGCCGATCTGGACGAAGCCCGTGCCGTCGAGGCACGTGCCAAGGCCGAAGAAGCCCTGCGCAACGCCAAGGACAAGGCCGATATCGCCGTTGTCGAAGCCGAGCTGGCCATGTTGGCCGCCCAGGCTGTGGCAGCACGCAAATTGCGCCAGACCCGCAGTACGCACTGAGGGAACGGCCCTGGCGCGACCATACGCCAGCGGCAATCTCTCCGAGCAAACAAAAAGGCAGCTACGGCTGCCTTTTTGTTTGAGACGACAACTGCGATACTCTCGAAGTGTGTCGTTCTTTGTCAAAGCAGCTCGGGGCTATGTCGTAACATATCAGCCGCATAGAGAGCCTGATATACCTCGACAAAAAAAATCGCGTGCAAACCAAGTGAATAAAATGGATGCTCTCGATCCATGAACGAGGAATATTGCGTGCACCGCTTACTCATCGTCGATGACGATGTGGACATCCGGACCCTGCTGGCCGAACAACTAGGCCGCGCAGGCTATCGGGTGGTTACCGCCAGTCAGGGCACTGAAATGCGCTCTGTCCTGGACCGTGAACACATCGATCTGATTGTGTTGGACCTGAACTTGCCCGGCGAGGACGGCTTGACGCTCTGCCGGGACCTGCGGGCCAAATCCAGAACGCCCGTCATCATGCTGACAGCGCGGGGCGAGGCCATCGACCGGGTGCTGGGCCTGGAGATGGGTGCCGACGATTATCTGGCCAAACCTTTCGAGCCGCGTGAATTGCTGGCGCGCATCCGTAATGTGTTGCGCCGCACCGAGGCGCTGCCCGTCAATCTCGAACCGCTCGCGATCCGCCGAGCTCATTTTCTGGGCTGGATGTTCGATCTGGAGCGTCGCCATCTGGTGGATCCGGGCGGACGCGTCATCATGTTGTCCGGGGCGGAATTCCGTTTGCTACGCGTATTTGTGGGGCATGCCAACAAGATCCTGTCGCGCGAGCAACTGGCCTCGTTGACCTCGCGCCGCGAATATGAGGGTCAAGAGCGCGCCATCGATCTGCAGGTCAGCCGCTTGCGCCATAAATTCGGCACAGCGGGAGGCAGTATCGGCCCGATCAAAACTGTGCGCAACGAAGGTTACGTCCTGGCCGCAGCGGTCACCTTGGAATGAAGCGCCTACGCCGGTTCTTCGGCACGATGGCCGGCCGGCTGTTTCTGATCTTGCTGTTGGGGATGTCGGCCGCAGCATTGCTGGCGACCGTCCTGGCCGAAGCTCGCCGCCAACAAGACGAAGCGCACCAGAACATGGTGCGTGCAGCCGATCGTTTGCATGGTTACGTCAACATGCTGGACAACAGTCCGGCGGAACTGCGGCAGCGGTTGATCGAGTTGGGCGGACCCGGTATCCATCGGGCGCCTTCCGATGTCCGGGCCGAGGAATCGGACACGACGTTCGCCCACGTATTGGCGTCGCAGTACTCGCGTTTTGCCCGGGCCCGTGTGCAGACGGCCGACGAGGCGGCATGCCGGCCCAGGCTGCGTGAGTTCTTGCCTCAGTCCGAGGGCGATGACAATTTCGATCCTGACATGCCAGAGCCGACGTGCCGCATTGTTCACATCCAACTGCAGGACGGCACGCCCCTAGTTCTGGCCATGGGCGGCCCGCCCATCATGCATGTCAAGGCGCTAGCGGCAGACCCCGTTTATATTTCGTTGCTCACCTTATGTATCGGATTGCTGGCATTTACCGTGGCGCGTCTGGCCAGCCGGCCTCTGCGTCAGCTCGCGGATGCGGCCGATGAACTGGGGCAGAATCTGGAGCGGCCACCGTTGGTATTACGCGGTCCGCTGGAAGTCCGCCGTGCAGCCGATGCGTTCAACGCCATGCAGCGCCGTGTGCAACGGCACCTGGAAGAACGCACGCATATGTTGGCCGCTATCACGCACGATCTGCAAACGCCCATGACACGTTTGCGCCTGCGTTTCGAGGACGTAACCGACGAGGCGCTGCGCGAGCGCCTGATTGCCGATTTGGGGGCGATGCGGGCGCTGGTCCGAGAGGGCCTGGATCTTGCTCGCAGCGCCACCACGTCAGAAGCGCCCGTGGCGCTGGATCTGGACTCATTACTGGAAAGCATCATTGAGGATGCGGCAGAGACCGGCCACGACGCGGTTTTTGAGCAGGGCTGCGGCGCAGTGTTGATGCTGCGGCCTTTGGCCATGCAGCGGCTTTTTTCGAATCTTGTGGACAATGCCTTGAAGTATGGGCATCAGGTTCGAGTCGCTGCCCACGCGAACGAGCATGGGGTGGCTGTCGAGGTGTGCGATGCTGGACCGGGCATGCCTGCGGATATGTTCGAGGCCGTATTCCAGCCCTTTGTCAGGCTGGAGACCTCGCGTTCTCGCGAGACGGGGGGCGTAGGTCTAGGGCTGACCATCGCGCGCACGCTGGCTGCCAACGATGGCGCCACCGTAACGTTGAGCAACCGGGCAGAAGGAGGATTGCAGGCGACGGTACATTGGTCTCGTCCGCGTTATGCGGATAAGTCCTAATCGTAGCCCCTCAAAGCCCCTCAATTTCCCGGATAGGCGGTACGTTGGCGCCGCCCCTATCATTTGGTGTCAAATAGATGGCGTTCTCGCGTGAGCGATTCAACGCCAAACTGGCTCGGTCCAGTCAATAAAAAGAACGACATGCCAAATGTAGAGAGGATTCATGTCTGATGTCATCTTGCCGGCGGTCACCGCGGCGCGAACGCCTGAGGCGCGCCAACGATTGCTGTCGTCCCTATCGACTATTGTGGGCGCCTCGCAGGTGCTTACTGATGATCGGGCGATGCGCCGCTATTGCACCGGATTTCGTTTCGGCCGCGGCAAGGCCCTTGCGGTCGTGCGCCCAGGCTCGCTGGTCGAACAATGGAAAGTCCTGCAGCAATGCGTCGCGGCAGGTGTGGCCATCATCGCCCAGGCCTCGAATACCGGCCTGACGGGCGGCTCTACGCCGCATGGCGAGGACTACGATCGCGATATCGTCATCATCAGCACCAGCCGCATCAAGAAAGTGCACGTGATCGAGGACGGCCGTCAGGTGGTGTGTCTGCCGGGCTCGACGCTCGATCAATTAGAGCGCTTGCTCAAGCCGTTGGGGCGTGAGCCGCACTCGGTCATCGGTTCCTCGTGCATCGGCGCTTCGGTCATTGGCGGCGTGTGCAACAACTCGGGTGGTTCCCTCGTCAATCGCGGGCCGGCCTATACTGAGATGGCGCTGTACGGGGCTGTCGACGCAGACGGAAAACTGCATCTAGTCAATCATCTGGGTATCGAGCTTGGGGCCGATCCGGAAGCGATCCTGGCCAAGCTGGAGAATCGCGGGTTTTCGGATCAGGACGTGATACGTGACGCTGGCGCTGCCTCGGATCATGGCTACGCCAAGCATGTCCGCGACATCGATGCGCCCACACCTGCTCGCTACAACGCCGACCCGCTGCGTTTGCGCGAGGCCTCGGGCTCTGCGGGCAAGGTCATGGTCTTCGCCGTCAGGCTCGATACCTTTCCCGCGGCGCGTGGCGCCAAGGTGTTCTACATCGGTACGAACGACACCAATGTATTGACCGACATCCGCCGTCATGCGTTGGGTACATTCGAGCATCTGCCTATTGCTGGCGAATACGTGCACCGCGATGCTTTTGATGTGGCCGCGCGTTATGGCAAAGACCTCTTTTGGATCATCGAGCATTTCGGCACGGATCGATTGCCGGCATTCTTCAATCTGAAGAATCGGTGTGATGCGTTCTTTGAGCGGCTTGGCATTTTTCCTGCCAATCTCAGCGACCGTCTGATGCAATTTTTCAGCCGATTGCTACCCAATCATCTACCGGATCGTCTGCTGGCTTATCGCAATGAGTATGAGCATCACTTGATGCTCAAGATCCCGGCCGAAGGTGTTGCCGAGGCACAGGCTTTTTTATCCCAGTATTTTGCGCAAGGTAGAGGCGGCTATTTCGAGTGCACCGAGGAGGAAGGCAGAAAGGCTTTCCTGCATCGCTTTGCTGCCGCCAGTGCGGCGGTCCGCTATCGGGCCGTGCATGGTTCGACGGTAGAAGACATTGTCGCGTTGGACATTGCATTGCGACGGGACGACCGCGATTGGTTCGAGCGTCTACCGGCCAAGTTCGATGACGCGATCGAGATGAAGCTGTACTACGGTCATTTCCTGTGCCATGTCTTTCATCAGGACTACATCATCCGCAAAGGGCACGATTGCATGGCGATCGAGCACCAGATGCTGGAGCTGCTGGATGCCAGAGGCGCCGAATATCCCGCCGAGCACAATGTAGGCCATCTGTATCAGGCCAAGCCGCAGTTGCAGGCTTTTTATAAGAAGCTGGATCCTTGCAACTGCTTTAATCCCGGTATTGGATTTCTGTCCAAGTATGTGAATTATCGGGAGCCGGAGGCGTCTGGAGGTTTTCATGAGGAGCGGTTGTAAGTGAGGTTGGAGTGCTTATTGGACGTCGAGCCGAGGCAATCGGGCCGTGCGGGCTTCACAAAGCCGGTCCGGCGCGCGGGCGCCGGACATCGTGTTCGCTCGTCTCGTCCGGCCCGTTCGGGCCTACCTTCGACGTCCGCTCCACTCGGCTTTGAGGCGCCCGCACGGCCCGATTGCCTCGGCTCGACTCGCAGTAATTCAAGCTCATCACATCGCTGGCACGGCTGTCTTGCTTGGCGTTTTTTTGTAGCCCTGTTGGCAAAGAGAAAGATCTTACGGTGCTGCTATTCGCGCGTGCCCTGCACACGCGCGAATAGCGATCGGTCCGGGCATGCGGCGGGGTGGCGTGGTGCCAGTTTGGAAGATCTGCTTGGCTAGAGTTGATGCATGCGGCGATGATGCGTAGCGCATCTCTGGGTATAACGAAATCGTAGCTCGAGAGATCTTCTGTTCATCCCCGATGCCAAAGCCTTCGCATGCCAATCACGAACGCTATTCATGGCCGCGCCCGTAGGCGGCCATGAATAGCAGCCCTGCAAGATCTTCCTCCTTGCAAACGCCCGTGCTACGAAGCCTACGAAGACCAGTCGTGCCAGCGGCGAGGGAATCAGAGATTCTGCGAGTCGAGGCGGGGCAGTGACCGTGTTGGCGCGCCTCGTGGCCGAGCGAGTGGATGTCAATGGGATGGACGCCCCTACCTGAAACGGCATCAATGTGCCAAAGTGGGAGTGCGTACAACCACTTGAACGGAAGGAGCGTCCGCTATGGAGATTACGACAGTTGCGATCGATTTGGCAAAGAGTGTCTTTCAGATCCACGGTGCCGACAAACGCGGTAAGCCATTGGTGCGTAAGCAGCTCAAGCGCGATCAAA